>NZ_JBHSWN010000004.1:0-23152 GCF_042661665.1 Methylobacterium komagatae | reverse complement strand
AGCGAGCCTTTTTTATACGGATACGAGGCGCATGAGGTGAAATCGACGGCCATCGAGAGCGACCCGATACAGCTTGGCGTTGGCCAATTGTAGCAGAGCATTTTTCCGAGTCTGCACCCTTAAGGGGGCTTTAATTGCGGAGCGATACAGTTATAGATTGAGCGGAGTAGCGAGTTGGGTTTTTGTGATACAAAAACACTCGTCAGAGGGCGCAAAGCGGCCCCCTGAACCCCCCGCCGAGGCGCGACTATGGACGCGGCACGACGCAGGACCGGACGACCGAGGAAGCCCGCGCCCGACCTTCGCGCGGCATGGCTACCAGCCGCCCGCGTAACCGCGAGAGAGCGGCAGGCCATCGAGGAAAAGGCCGCACGGGCGGGCCTCGACATGTCCGAGTTTGTCCGCCGCGCGGCCCTTGGCCAGACCGTCCGCCCACGGCCCACGGCCGACGCTGACCGGCTCCTGGTCGAACTAAACCGGATCGGCAACAACCTAAACCAGATCACCGCGCGAATGCATCTTACGGGCGAACTGTCGTTCAGCATGGCCGCCACGCTTGCGGAATTGCGGGGCGCTATGGCGAAGGTTGCCGCCTATGACCCCTAAAATCGCGGGCGAGGGCCACAGCTTCAAAGGCTCGTTTGCGTACTACCTGAACGACAAGCGCGCGGACGCGAGCCAGCCGCACCCGACGACCTCGAACCGCGTCGAATGGACGGAAACCCGCAATCTCGGGACAGACGATTTACACATGGCTTGGCGGATCATGCGGGCAACCCATGCGCAGGCCGAGGACCTGAAACACGCGGCCGGGGTCAGGAACACGGGCCGGAAAGCCACGGCCGGACCCGTGTTCGCCTACAGCCTCGCATGGGAGCCAGCCGCCAAAGCGACCCTGACACGGGAGGAAATGCGGGCTTTCGCAGACCGGTCAATCAAGGCCCTCAAAGCCTCGCACCTGCAAGCCGTCATCGTCTGCCACAACGACACCGCCCATCCGCATGTCCACGTCATCATAAACCGGGTGGACCCGACCACGGGCAAGACGCACCCGTTCGGCCGAAGCCAGACGATCCTGTCCGACCTCGCCGCCCGCTATGAGCGCGAGCGGGGCCAGATCGTCACCCCGAAGCGCCAGAAGGCGGCCGAGGCGCGCGAGGCGGCCCGTAACCGGCCAGCCTATGAGAACGGGCCTTCCGCTTCATGGGCGCGGGACAGGCGGGAGAAGAAGGCCCGCCAGCAGGCCGAGGGCCAGCAGGCGGATGTAGCCTTGTCTACACTGACCCGCGACCGGTCCACCTTCACGCGCCAAGACCTCGCGCGGTATGTCTACCGTCATACAGACAGCGCCGACACGTTCCGGGCCGTCCTCGCCCGCTTGGAGGCATCGCCCGAGCTGGTCGCGGTTGGTCAGGACGAGGAAGGGCGCGAGCGGTTCACCACCCGCGATCACCAGACAATCGAGCGGCGCATGTTGGACCATGCCGTGACGTTGCACGGCCGGACGGCCCGCGCGGTGCGCGCCATCGAGCCGAAGGGCCTGACGCTGACCGAGGACCAGACGGCCGCCCTTGCGCACGTTCTAGGGCCGGAACGCCTGTCCCTGATCGTCGGCATAGCAGGCACCGGGAAAAGCACGATGATGGGCGCGGCCCGTGAATCATGGGAGGCGGCGGGCCTCACCGTGAAGGGCGTTGCCTTGTCCGGCATCGCGACCGACAGCCTCAAGGCCGGGTCCGGCATCGACAGCAAGACGATACGCAGTCGCTTGTGGCGATGGGAGCAGGGGCAGGACCTACCTACCCGAAACGACGTCATCGTAGTGGACGAGGCGGGCATGATCGGAAGCCGCCAGATGGAGCGCATCCTAGCCTTTGCGCGGAAGGGGCGCGCGAAGGTCGTGCTGATCGGCGACCCCGAACAGCTACAGGCCATCGAGGCGGGCGGCGCGTTCCGGATGATGGCCGACCGTTTCGGGGCGGCCAACATCGACACCGTGCGGCGTCAGCGGGAGACGTGGCAACAGGAGGCGACCCGCGAACTTGCGACAGCATCCACGGCCGCCGCCGTCGAACGGTACGAGGCGGCCGGGATGGTCCACGCCCACAAGACCCACGACGACGCCAAAGCGGCCCTTGTCGCGGCATGGCGGACAGAGGCCACCACACGGCCCGAGGCGAGCCAGATCATCCTTGCCTATAAGCGCGTTGACGTGCGCGACCTGAACGACCGCGCC
This sequence comes from Methylobacterium komagatae, assembly GCF_042661665.1. Lineage (NCBI taxonomy): Bacteria > Pseudomonadati > Pseudomonadota > Alphaproteobacteria > Hyphomicrobiales > Methylobacteriaceae > Methylobacterium > Methylobacterium komagatae. The sequence goes on along the minus strand of NZ_JBHSWN010000004.1, from coordinate 20,916 downwards.
CGCACCGTCCGCCGCGAGGCGGGCGAGCTAGGCCCCGATCACGCGCTAGAGACGGCCACCGGAAAACGGGACTTCGCCGCCGCCGACCGCATCTATTTCTTGAAGAATGACGCGGGGCTAGGCGTCCGCAATGGCACCTTGGCGACGGTTGAGCGCATCGAGCGCAAGACCGTCACCGTGAGGCTCGACAGCGAGTCCGGCCGCCGCGTCACGTTCAGCACGGACGATTACAACCACATTGACCACGGCTATGCGGCGACGATCCATAAGAGCCAAGGCGTGACCGTGGACCGGGCGCACCTTCTGGCCAGCCGGAACCTTGACCGCCATTCAACCTACGTTGCGATGAGCCGCCACCGGGACCGGGTGGACGTGCATTATTCGGCCGAGGATTTTGACAGCCGGGACGCCATGACGAAGCGTCTCGGGCGCGCGTCCCTGAAAGACACCAGCCTTGACTACGAGGCGAAGCCCCCGGCCTCACGGCCTGCCCCTGCTCCCGTTCAGAACCGGCAGACGCAGAGCGAGCGCCACGCGGGCGGGGCGGACATGGCCCAACGCCAAATGTCCGAACAGGCCGCCAAATCCCCGAGGTTGCCCGAGGAGACGCCTAAAGCCCTCGACCCGGCCAAGTCACCGGGCGAGGCGCTAAAGCGCGCCCACGACGCGCAGAAGGCCCGCCACGCGGCAGAGCGGGCGAAGCTATGGCCGGACCAGCAGGCGCGGCGCGCGGCGATCCTAGACGCCGCCAAGACGGAAATCAGGGCGGCAACCACCACGGCCAAGGCCGAGAGCCGAAAAGCACTGGCCGAGCAACAGCGCCGCCAGCAGGCCGAGCGGGAGCGGTTCGAAAAGCGGGAGCGGCACCTTACCGGCAAGGTCCGGAACGCCATCGAGGCCGTGACGGCGCGGCAGATCCGCGGCGATGGATCTGACCGCAGATTTATCACCATGGCGGCGGGCTACCTCGCATCGAAGGACGCACGGCGCACGGCGTTCGAGGCCCGCCAGAACGAAGCGGGCCGCCTGCTATCGGACTCGCTCAAGACGCAGGCCGCACAGAAGGTCGGGCAGATCAAGGAAGCCCGCGACCGCCAGCTTGCCGAGAGCCGCACCACCTTCGCCAAGGCAAAGGCGGATATGACGGCCCGCCACGGGCAGGAGAACAAGCAAATCCGGGGCGAGTGGAACGCCCTTTATGCAGAGCGGGACCGCAAGCGCGCCGAGGGCGCGGAGCGCGCACAGGCGCAGGCCACACGCGAGGCCGAGCGCGAACGGATGCGGCGACAGCTAGACGCCAAGACCGCCCGTAGGGACGGCCGCGCGGCTTGGTCTGACGAGCAGACCAGGCGCGCGGATGTTTCCAACCGCATGGCCGAGGCCCGGCCCGTCCCGAAGGCACCGGCACCGCCCGCGCCAACACCGTCACCGGCACAGCCGCACGCCCCGAAGCAGGGCCACGACAGGCCGCAGGCCGTGGCGCCTACGCCGCCACCTGTTCCGAAGCCGGCAGAGGTGCAGGCACGGCCGGCGCCCACGCCGGCCGGCATCGTGCCACCCGTGACGCGAGCGCCGCCGCCCGTGCCAGCACGGAAGGACTGGGCGCAGGCACCGCCCGCGCCCCGGCCGACGCCGAACCTCGATTGGACGAAGCCCCGCGAGGCCGCGCCGAGGATACCAGCACCGGAGCCGCAGGCCCGGAAAATCGAACACGAGAGAGGCCGGGACACCCGGCCTGCCGTGCCGCCCGCGCAGAGCCGCGCGGAGACGTTCGACCGGCCGACGCCAGCGGGCAACGTGCCGCCCGTGAAGCGGGAGCCGTCACCCGTGCCGCCGATCGACAAGACGAAGGCGGCGGCCGATCGACAGCAGGGCGGGCCACAGGCCCCGCCCGTTGCCGTCCGCAAGGACTGGACGCAGGCCGCGACGCCGCAACGGGCAAAGCCAAACCTTGATTGGACGAAGCCCCGCGAGGCCGAGCGCGAGCCGTCACAGCGGGCAAAGGACTGGACACAGCGCGCGGCACCGCCTGCGCCGACACCGACGAGCCGGAAGGACTGGACGAAGGCCGCAACGCCCGCCCGTCACACGAGCGCGCCGAGCGGCGACAACAGCGACGACAAGAGCCACGATATCAAATGAACAACGGGAGGTTAGGCCATGGGAACAACGGAGACGCAGAAAGACGATATCGAACGCAGACGCCTGCAATACTACGACGCCGCGAAGGTGGAAATCACGAAAGGCGATCCCGTTAAAGACTTTCACTTACAGGGCAACGTCACAGGACATGACGGCTACACGTTCCGCGCCAAGGTCTACGATGTCGGAAGCGAACACGGCATAGATGGTGGCCGTATTTCTAAGCTTCAAATTCACAGGGACGGCAAGGAAGTCGCGAACTATGATCGAGGGTGGAGCACCAAACCCGGATTGTTCGACGGCCGCACGAAAGCCGCCCTTAGTGATGTGAAGGCCGCTTTCGGTAAGGATGTCCCGGAACAGATACGGAGCCAGTCCGCGCAGGAGTATCAGGCGCGGCCGGTCAAAGAAGAACAGCAGGAAGACCGACCCGCGAGAGGATCGAACCCGATGGGCTTTTTCGCGGACAAAAAAGCCAGCCCCGCGCCGATGTCCTCGAAGGACTGGACGACGGGCGGACCCGCGCGCCACACGAGCGCGCCGAGGGCCGACCGCACAGACGACAACGACCACAGCCGATGAAGGAGCCGACCACGGCAAAGGCGCGCGGGCATTGGCCCGAACCCGCACCGGAAACCGGCCGTTCGGAACCGTGGGTTCCCGTTACTGTCTACATGCCGGAAAGCCTTTACGGATGGTTCCGGGGGTTTGTCGCGGCGTCGCTTCTGCAAGGCATGTTCCGCAACGTCGGAATAGGCATTACGAACGCCCTCTATTGCATCGCGGGCCGCGACCACGCGAACGGGCGAAGTTTGTATTCTTTGGCACACTGGACGGCGGGCCTGCGTAAGACGGACCTTGCCGGGGCAATGTTCGCCCTTGGCGACGACGCGCCGAACCGGCAGGCCGCGAATGACCTGATAACGGCCGCCGCCCTCGCGGCCGAACCCTACGCCGACCAGTTGCCGGACGATCCAGAGCGGAACGCCGCTGTAAGGCGCATCTTGGCGGCCGTGGGCGTCGAGGTGATCGAGGACGATGCGGATTGGACCGACACCACCGACGACGAGCCGCCCGCGCATGACGCGCCGCGCCCGTCGCCGTACCTCACCGACGACGATATTCCGTTCTGAAAGGCGACCATGAGCGCGAACCCTTTCCGCAACTGTCTGGACGCGCTGGACGAGGCCGAGGACGCCTATTTTCGGCGGGAAGGGCTGGACGCTTTCGCAGAGTGGGCGAAGGCCCACGCGGGCCTCTTGCGGGGCGCTATGGCGATGTTAGCCGACGAGGTGGACGAGGCCCGACGTACTGCGCAGACTGGACTAACCGATAAAGCTACGCCCTCGCGCCGGAACGTGTATAATTAGACCATGAGTGAGATATTAAAGCAGGCCATTGAGAAGTTGAACGCTGCCCCGCCCGCCTTGCAGGAAGAGCTTGCCCGCGTCGTCATGGACTACCCGGTTGATGATAGCGAGATTTACCAGCTTACACCCGAGGAACAGGCCGTATGCGATCAAGCAGACGCCGATATCGCTGTCGGTAACTTCGCGACCGATAAGGAAATGAGCGCGCTGTTTGACGAATTCAAACAGTGAAAATGCGGTATACGGGTCCGGCCCGCCAGTCGATTAGAAACGTCCTCTCATACATTAAAGCCGAATCCCCGCAGGGTGCCTCGCGCGTCCGCATCCTATCCTTCCTTCCACCGCAAAGGAGGAGGCTGGGGACAGGTTCAAGCTTAACCGTTGATTCATGTTTTGTGCCGCACTAAACATGCCGCATGGCACGACCTCGCGGCAGGCAGAAAACAGCACGGATTACCGTCAACCTGGAGGATCAGGTTTACGGAGCGCTGATGTCGATTGCCGCCAAAAATGATGCGCCGCTCGCTTGGGTCGTGAGGCGCGCGGTGCTGGACCTAATCGAAAAGGAAACCGCAGGGACCGAACAGTCCTCGCTTCCGCTCGTGCGGTCGGAAACGCCGCAGCGAAGGCAGGGGACATGACAGGTACGAAAAAAGCCACGAGTGATCTGCCATTCGGCAGCGAATTCTCTCCTTCTCAGATTGTCCTTCCCGACCTGTTAGAAATCGTCAACGTCAACCAAGGCGACCCTCGCGCGCTCGAAGGCGAGATCATGGCCCGCTACTTTGCGAGCCACGCCGCGCGGCCAGAAGATGACGAGGACCGCGATTACAACCGGGGCAAGCTCGCCAATAACTGCAAGCTCGGCTTGATTGCCTACGGCATCATTGACCGCGAGGCCCGCTTCACGGCGTTCGGCGAAGTCCTCTATGGGCTGCGCGGTGACGAGGTAGCGCTGTACGAGGCGCTTGCGCGCCACATTCTACTAAACCTGCGTGGCATGACCCTCGTGCAGTGCCTTCAGGACATGGTCGCGGCCGGCGAGGAGATCACGCTCGACACGCTGCGCATTGCGCTCGGCGAGCGTGGGGTCAACTTTCCGCGCGGCGGCAAGCACCCCAGCATGATGCGTTTGTGGCTTGCCAAGGCCGGCGTCATCGTCGGCGGCCGGTGGCAGGTGAACTCGATCCGTCTGCGCGAGGTGCTGGGCGTTGATCCCGGCGAATTCCCGACGCTGGCCCGCTTCACGCCGCAGCAGAAGGCTTTCCTGCTCGCCCTGGCGAACACCAGTGTTACCGATCCGCAGCCCGCCAACGAGATCGCGCGCTTGGCAGCTGCGACTTACGGCGTCCGCTTCCCTGACAAGAGCCTGCCGAAGGAGGTGCTGAACGCGCTCATCGAGGCGGGCTACATCGAGGCTACAAAGACCACGACCGGACGCGGCGCGAAGCCTTTCCTGGTCAAGCCCACCGACAAGGTGCGTACCGAGGTTTTGGGGCCGCTGCTCGATCAGCTTAAAGACCAGATCGACCCGAAGCTCCTAGACCTGCTGACCAAGCCGCTCGCGGACATCCTCACGGAGATTACATCCGAGGACCGCTACGTCGCGGGACTGGCGCTGGAGGCTCTCGCCTTCAAAATCATGCGCACTCTCGGTATGGACTACGTCGCCACGCGCCTCCGCGCGAGCCAAACGGGCGGTGCGGAAGTCGATCTAATCTTTCATTCTTCCCGCCTGATCTATTCCCGCTGGCAGGTCCAATGCAAAAACACGTCGCGCGTTTCGCTCGATGATGTCGCAAAGGAAGTTGGCCTCACGCACTTTATCAAAAGCTCGGTCATCGTGATGGTGACGACCGGCGAAATCGGATCGGAGGCGCGGCGCTACGCCAACAAGATCATGGCGGACTCCAACCTCGCCGTCGTGATGATCGACCGGGCCGATCTCGAAGCTGTCACCGCTAACGCGACCTACATTGTCGACGCGTTCCGGCGCGAGGCTGAACACGCCATGGCGCTTAAACGCATGGACCTCGGCGACGGAGGCGCGGCATGACCAAGCGCGCGCCGAAGGCCTACCATAAAACGAAGCTCGGCACGATCTATCTGGCTGATAGCCTCGACGTGATGAAGGCGATGAAGCCTGCCAGCGTCGATCTCGTCATGACCAGCCCCCCGTTCGGCCTCACGCGGGAGAAGGAATACGGCAACGTCCGCGAGCAGGCCTATCTCGACTGGTTCAAGGCGTTCGCGGAGGGGTTCCACCGCATCCTCAAGGATAGCGGCAGCCTCGTGATCGACTTGGGCGGCGCGTGGAAGCCCGGGCATCCGGTGCGCAGCCTCTATCACTTCAAGCTGCTCATCATGCTGTGCGAGGAATTTGGCTTCCACCTAGCGCAGGAGTTTTACTGGTGGAACCCGTCGAAGCTGCCGACGCCAGCCGAATGGGTGAACATCCGCCGTATCCGTGTGAAGGATGCGATCAATACCGTCTGGTGGTTGTCGAAAAGCGAATGGCCGCGCGCGAGCAATCGCCGTGTGTTGCAGCCCTACAGCCCCAGCATGGAATACCTGCTGGCGAACGGCTATAAGGCGAAGCTGCGTCCATCTGGGCACGACATCAGCGAGAAATTCAGTATCAATAACGGTGCTGCTATTCCGCCCAACCTGCTCGCCATTCCGAACACGGAAAGCAACAGCGCCTATATGCGCTACTGTCAGGAAAACAAAATTAAGGCGCACCCTGCTCGGTTCCCCGCAGACTTGCCGGAATACTTTGTGCGTATGCTAACCGATCCCGGTGATATGGTGTTCGATCCGTTTGGCGGTAGCTGCGTGACGGGCGAAGTCGCGGAGCGCACTGGCCGTCGCTGGGCCTGCGCCGAAATGGTGGAAGAGTATCTTGAGGGCGCGATGGGGCGTTTCGTCCGGCCGCCTGTGATCGACCGTCCGAGCGTGAAGGACGAGGACGGCTACTACCGAATCCCCCGACCAGGCCTGCTCTGGAACGGTCCTGATCCTATCCCGCTGCCCGAGGACGGCGGACGCAAGCGTCCCGCCTCGATGGCACAGGCTGGCAAGCCGAAGACGAAGGCCGTTGCGAAGGACGCCGCGGGGTCAGTTAAATCTATCACGAGCGCGAAAGTTTCGGGCGAGTAGCAGGCTCGCCCGCCTCAACAAATATCCTTATAACAAGCGTTAAGGGAAGAAAGTTGATTTGGCTTGCAGAATTTTAGCGAGCAACTGCGTCTTCTGAGTTTCATTCAAGTCTTGATCGTGGCCGCCGGTTGTACCCTGTACCCAAGCTCTAAACCCTTCACCAATGCCACGAATTTCGTAGCCCATGAGTTTGTCGCCCTTTAGTTCGTCATTCCAGGAGATGGCAGATTTTTCCGGGAGGAAGGGCCGAATTTCGGAAAGCGGCACCTTGACCTTGTCATATTTTGTCAGCCCGCGCATAAGATCGCAGGCTTTAACTCTTTTATCTCCAAACATATCATCAGAGATGTGCAATGTAGGGCCGAACTTTTCTCCTTCCATTAGGCTTATGTAGCAAGAACTCAAAAAAGGGCCCCATTCTACGTGAACTATTTGATCCGACATCGCGTCCCCTTTGCCACGCTGCTCACGATGACCTGCTAGGTGGCGCTATGTGTTCGAAATTCAAGATTTTTGGACCACCCTACCGGTCCACAGTGCTATATTATGAAATGACAAGTCTACTTAGCATCCGCATAAAAGTTTTTGCTAATATCATCTTCTGGTGGAGCACGGTCGAAGAATGCAATTCGTGTGCTTTCAAGAGGTGAAATCTGCACTTTATTCCAATGCTCGTTATTTTCGAGCTTGATCGGGCAATAGTCTGCAAAAGGCCCTCGCTCTCCAAAAGGAGCAACGTAGACGTGTGGATGACTGAAAAACTCATCGCCGTCTTCGTCTATCGCTAAAATTCTATCGTATGGCAGTACAAAGAAGGTTTCTAGCCAACCTTTGTTTTTTTCTTCGAGCGCGTCCCATTTCTGCATTGTGTCGGTGCGAATTTTCCAATCTTCATCTGATCGGTTTTGGGGCTCAATACGCCAAGGATCGTTGTGCGGAATTGCGTCGTTTATTCGCTCTGCAATATCCCAATGCACGCCATCATCGTCTAAGAAGGCAAAGGACCGTCGAGCAGTAAAATATACCCCATCGTAAAAGCATCCAGCGCACCTAAAAACCTTCCACCGTCTCCGCTTTACCTCAGGTAGATTGTCGTCCGGGTCTAGATGAGGATACCGTTCATCTGACGCGTCTCGGATCAAAATTTCTGTGAACGCGGTGAGCGCTTTTTGGGCCTTTCGTTTCGTCATAAGGCGCGCACGAATGGTTGTCTTCATTGAACGTTGCCGGACTTGTAACGAGAAGCCGAAATAAGCAAATAATAGATGATCGTTCTTAGGTTGGAAAAGTTGGTCTTCTAATTCAGCCTTGCCCCACAGCTTCACTTCTAGAAAACCGAGCTGGCGCGTCACGTCGTAGAACGTATCACGCGCCTTTTTCGAAAAGTCGCAAGCCGCTACAAACACAATGCCGTAAAGATTTTCCTGCTCGACATTTGGCAAATCTTCTAGATATGACCTCAGCTTTGCAGGACTGATAGATTTTTCACGCTTACACTGAATTAGCCATTGCCGGTCGTTGGCATCGTTATCGGCATCGTCTCCTGCCGGAGTGTCGCCATCTCCGATCCAGACGGGAGGCGCTCCACCGACGATTTCCCAACCCCGCGCGTCGAAGCCTTCATCACTGCCGGAACGGCCAGTGGCTTCTAAATCTCGCCAAGTGCGAAAATCATACAGGAGTTGCCGAACTAAATCCTCGAAGCGATGCGGCTCCAAATCCTCTAGGTGCAGCGGACCTATTGTTTTCGTCGTGACCGGAGACATCAGGCGGACTTCATCTTGAGCGCACGCCACAGTGTAGACTTGCTGACGCCGACCAACACCGCGACCTCAGCCCGGCCTTTACCTTCACCCAACAACCGGCTTGCAAGGTGTAGTTTGTCCGGTGTCATCGAGGATGGGCGACCGACATGCTTCCCACGCCGCGCGACCGCCTGCATTCCGGCCCGCGTACGCTCCCGCAGTCGCTCGCGTTCATCCTCAGCCACGGCCGCCAGCAGGGCAAGCACCCCCGCCCCAGCGGCGTCTTGGTGTCGAAACTCTCTGTCAGGGATCGGAAGCCGACTCCCTGTCGGTCGAGATCGAGGACGATCCGCACTGTGTCGAGCATGGACCGACCGAGCCGATCCAGCTTCCACACCACCAGCTCACCCCCCGGCTGGACTGCGGAAAGCGCCTTGTCCAATCCGACTCGCGTGAAGGTCGCTCCGCTGATCCGGTCTTGATGGACTTCATCGCACCCGGCCGCGCCAAGCGCATCCAGTTGAAGTTGCGGGTTCTGGTCCTCGCGGCTCACCCGCGCATAGCCAATTTTCATGTCTGAATTTTGCGCCTACCCTTTTGAACGATCAAGGGCTTTATTGAGCAACGACTTACGGACCCCTTTGCGGTGTTTCAAAAGGGTTCCCTTTTGCGCTTACTAGATATGGTGTTCAGGCGTGACGCCAGACCTTTACCGACGAAATCAGCAGGATGCAGGCTAGGGCGGGCAACATTACCGCGCTTGGAATGAGGCCGAGCAACTGGCCGCCGATGAATGTCCCGACGATGGACCCCGCCGCCATCGTCAGCAGGAACAGCCGGTTCCGGCCGATCACCGCAAAGCTCTGGTCCCGGCTGTAGCGCGTGAAGCCCACCAGCATCGTCGGCAGGCTCACCGCCAGCGACAGGCTCCCCGCCAGCTTGATGTCCGCGCCGAACAGCAGGACCAGCGTAGGAATGAGCAGTTCACCCCCGGCGACACCCATCAGAGAGGCAACGACGCCGATCCCGAACCCGGCAACGACGCCCGCCACGGCCTGCGCCCAGCCCGTGAACAGGGCGGCCCCAGCGGTCGTATCATGGCCGAGCAACAGCACGGCCGCGATCAGAACGAGCAGCACGGCGAGAACCTTGTAAAGGGTTTCCGACCGCAGCCGCGTTGCCCATCCTGCGCCGAGCCATGCGCCGATCAGGCTGCCCGCCAGCAGGTTCAGGATCACCGGCCAGTGCGCCGCGATCTCTCCGAACGGCACCGTTCGCGCCCGGAAGGGCAGTGCCGAGGCGACGACGACGAGGCTCATAGCCTTGTTGAGGATTACCGCCTCCAAGGCACCGAAGCGGAACAGGCCGATCAGGAGCGGCAGGCGGAACTCCGCCCCGCCCAGGCCGATCAGGCCGCCGAGCACCCCGATGACGGCACCTCCGCCGAAGGCGGCGGGCTTGCTTTGCTGGACGGAGGCGGCGGGTTGGACGGTCTGCATACCGTTATAGTCGCACGGCTATATCGTGGCCGAAACACGGTTCAAAAGACTTTCCTTTTGAACCATTTCACACCGGGTATTCGCACCGCTTAAAAGGCTGATTCAGCTAAGGCCGGTCAGTCGTGCAAATGTCTTGATTTTTGCACAACGGGTCCGTGCCAGCTTTAAGCCGGCCCTCTAACGCTTCACAAAACCAATGTCGGCCGCCACGGCGCTCAGCCGTTCCGGCTCGCGTTCTTTCCGCTCACTGTAGCGATCCACCAGGTAGTCAGCTCGCTCGCGAGTCAGGAGCGTGAATTTCATCAGCTCCTCGCACACGTCCACGACGCGATCATAAAGCGGCCCCGGCTTCATCCGGTCAGCGTCGTCAAACTCCTTATAGGCCATCGGCACGCTCGACTGGTTCGGAATGGTGATCATCCGCATCCAGCGCCCGAGCACACGCAGAGCGTTCACGGCATTGAAGCTCTGCGACCCGCCGGATACCTGCATCACGGCGAGCGTGCGCCCCTGGGTCGGCCGCACGCTACCTTCGGAGAGAGGCAGCCAGTCGATCTGACTCTTCATCACGCCGGTCAGGGTGCCGTGCCGCTCCGGCGACACCCAAACCTGACCCTCGGACCAGATCGAAAGCGTGCGCAGCTCCTGCACCTTGGGATGATCGGCCGTTGTGTCGTCCGGAAGGGGCAACCCGTCCGCGTGGAAAATGCGGACCTCGCCACCCATGGCTTCGAGAAGCCGGGAAGCCTCGTAGGCGAGCAAGCGGCTGAACGAGCGTTCCCGCAGCGAGCCGTAGAGGATCAGGAAGCGCGGCGCATGGGTGAACGGCGCGGCCGCCTCCACGATCTCGCGGGTCGGCACGACGAAGTGCGCCTGGCTCAGGTTCGGCAGGCCATCGGCGAAGGGCTGTGTGGGCTTGTCCAAGGATCAACTTTCTTATACGTTCAAACTATCTTTTGAAGATTGTATCGAAAATGGATGAATCGCAAGCCCTCGCTGCCTTCGCGGCCCTCGCACAGGAACACCGCCTGCGCCTGGTGCGAGCTCTTGTGACCGCAGGCCCAACCGGCCTGGCTTCCGGTATGTTGGCTGAGGCGGTCGGCGTCTCTGCCGCCACCGTGTCCCATCATCTCAAGGAACTGAGTCATGCCGGCCTAGTCGCCTCACGGCGTGAAGGTCGTTCGATCATCTACAGCGCCGCCTACCCAGCCCTGTCCGCGCTGGTCGCCTTCCTGATGCGCGACTGCTGCCAAGGCCATCCGGAGGTTTGCACTCCGGCCGTCGCCGCCCTCGCCGCCTGTAACTGCCCGCCCGGAGACACCCTCCATGCCTGATCGCGTCTACAACGTGCTGTTTCTCTGCACCGGCAACTCGGCCCGCTCGATCCTGGCGGAAGCGATGCTGAACAAAGATGGACAGGGCCGCTTCCGGGCCTATTCCGCCGGCAGCCAGCCCAAGGGCGAGCCGCATCCGCTGGCGCTCCAAATCCTGCGGGAAAGCGACTATCCCGTGGACGGACTGCGCTCGAAATCCTGGGACGAATTCGCCGCCGCCAGCGCCCCCGTGATGGATTTTGTGTTCACGGTCTGTGACAACGCCGCCGGCGAAACCTGCCCTTTCTGGCCCGGTCAGCCTGTCACGGCCCACTGGGGCATCGAGGACCCTGCTGCGGCCGATGGCTCTGAGATCGAGCGTAAGCGGGCGTTCGTCACGGTGCAACGCTACCTGAAGAACCGCATCGCGGCGTTCGTCGCCCTGCCCCTCGGCAGCCTCGATCAGGTGGCGCTGTCCGCCAAGGTCAGAGAGATCGGCCAGCAGGCCGGAGCCACCTCGCCCCGGCCGGAGGTCGCGTGATGGACGCCATCATCTACCACAACCCGGACTGCGGCACGTCCCGCAACACCCTGGCCATGATCCGCAACGCCGGCATCGAGCCACACGTTATCGAGTACCTGAAAACTCCGCCGTCACGGCCGCTGCTGATCGCGCTGCTCGATCGCGCCGGCCTGAGCGTTCGGAACGCGCTCCGGGAGAAGGGCACGCCGTTCGCCGAGCTGAAACTTGGCGATCCGGCCCTGACGGACGCGCAGCTCCTCGATGCCATCGAGGCGCACCCGATCCTCCTCAACCGCCCGCTTGTGGTCACACCCAAGGGCGTGCGGCTGTGCCGACCGTCAGAGGCCGTGCTTGACCTCCTGCCGGGGCAGCAGGGCGCGTTCGTCAAAGAGGACGGAGAGCGGGTCGTGGACGAGCACGGCCGCCGCGTCGCAACTGCCTAAGTCCCTATCCACAAACAAGAAGAAAACACCCTGATGCTCGCGCTCGCCATCTTCCTTGTCACCCTCGTCTTTGTCATCTGGCAGCCCAAGGGCCTCGGGATCGGGTGGAGCGCCTTGGCCGGTGCCGGGGTCGCTCTCGCCACGGGCGTCATCCATCCGGGCGATATTCCGGTCGTCTGGCACATCGTCTGGGACGCGACGTTCACCTTCGTCGCGCTCATCATCATCTCCCTGCTGCTCGATGAGGCAGGGTTCTTTCATTGGGCGGCGCTGCACATCGCCCGATGGGGTGGCGGCCGGGGGCGGCGGCTGTTTCCCCTGGTCGTGCTGCTCGGCGCGGCCATCGCCGCCGTGTTCGCCAATGACGGCGCGGCACTGCTGCTGACCCCGATCGTGCTCGCGATCCTGCTCCGGCTCGACTTCAAACCGGCCGCGGCGCTAGCGTTCATCGTGGCTTGCGGCTTCGTTGCCGACAGCACGTCCCTGCCGCTCGTGATCTCGAACCTCGTCAACATCGTCTCGGCCAACTTCTTCGACGTGACCTTCGGCCGGTACGCGGCCGTGATGGTGCCGGTGAACTTCGTGTCCCTCGCCGCGACGCTGGTGGTGCTGTGGGCCTACTTCCGCCGCGACGTGCCAACTGCGTATCCAGTCGATGCACTAGAACGCCCGGCTGAGGCGATCCGCGACCCACTCGTGTTCCGGGCCGCTTTCCCGCTCCTCGGCGTGCTGCTGCTCGCCTACTTCGTCACCGCACCCCTCGGCGTGCCGGTGTCGGCCGTCACCTGTGCCGGTGCCGCCGTGCTCCTGCTGCTGGCGAACCGGGGCGGGATCATCCCGATCCGCAAGGTGCTGACCGGCGCGCCCTGGCAGATCGTGCTGTTTAGCCTCGGCATGTACCTCGTGGTCTACGGCCTGCGGAACGCCGGCCTGACCGACGAGCTGGCCAAGGGGCTGGTCTGGCTGGCCGGACATGGCCCATGGATCGCCACGGTCGGCACCGGCTTTGCCGCCGCGATCCTGTCGTCCGTCATGAACAACATGCCGTCCGTGCTGATCGGCGCCCTCTCGATCCAGCAGGCTCCGGACCTGTCGCCGCTGACCCGCGAGCTGATGGTCTACGCTAACGTCATCGGCTGCGATCTCGGCCCGAAGTTCACGCCGATCGGCAGCCTCGCCACGCTTCTCTGGCTGCACGTCCTCGACAGCAAGGGCCAGCGGATCACCTGGGGCCAGTACATGAAGGTGGGGCTGGTCATCACCCCGCCCGTGCTGCTGATTACGCTGCTGGCCCTCGCGGCCTGGCTGCCGCTCCTCGGCACACAATAGCGTCCATGGTCGAGGGAGCCGCATCTTCGGCCCCCGTCGTCCTCAGCTATCAAATTTTCCAGCTTCGAGCCTTCTCCTGTCGTCGGATCATTCGTCCGGTTCGATGGCGCTTGTAGGCGTTCGCCGTCTGGCCGCTCCGCTTGCGTCAATAGCCCGCCCGCTCCATTCGCTTCGCTCCCGTGTTGGCAATGACGCGCCAGACAACGCCCGCCTTTTTCCGCGCATCGGACGGAATAATCCGCCGAGCAGCAGAGAAAGGCACTACATGGAAAACATCATCGCCAAGCAAAACGACGAGTTCAGGTCACGCTTGGGCATTCCTGTCTTTGGTCCCGCGATCCCCGGCCGCTTCGTCTTTACGCAAGGCATCAACGCATTGCCGCCCGAGGTACAGATCGACCTTTGGTCACTGATCCGCACCTACGACACGTTCGGCCCCGACAACGATCCGTACGGAGAACACGACTTCGGCGCTATCTCTCACCCGACCGCTGGCAAAGTGTTCTGGAAGATCGACTACTACGACCCATCGCTACATGCAGGAAGCGAAGACCCTGCCGACCTTGCCAAGACGCATCGTGTTCTCACGGTTATGCTGGCATCCGAATATTAGTTCGACCGGGCCGCGCACCGCGCGGCCCTACGACCTCGCATGTTTTTCGAGCAGCTCTATCGCTCTCTCGAACGCATCCGCGTCGGTCGCAAAATGCGCTTCGGCCAAAGCCTGAAACCGCGCCTTCATCTCGGGCGTGGCCCGAAGGTTCACCTGTTCAGACCGGCCGGTCAGGTGGCGCTGACGCCGTGGCGGTTTCGCTCTGGCAGCGGGTGCCGCTTCTTTCGCGGGCTTGTCCCCTTCCCTGCTCTTAAATCCGGCCAGCTCGCCCGCCTTGCGGATCGTGTCCTTGTCCGGCCGATCATTGGACGGCCGAGGCTTCGGGGTCTGGAACGCCTTTGGGTCGAAGTTCTTCAACGCCTCAGCCGGGTTCGGCGCGTCGTCGTCGTCACCGAAACCAAGGGAGGCGCGCGGCTTGGTTGTCATCATGCAACCTTCCGCATGGGCTTCGTGATGTTGAGGCGGGTCAGGACCTCGCCCGCGAACTCCTGGGCGTTCTGTAGCGCCTTATCGACATTGCTGACCGAAGCCGGATCGAGGCCCCCGACCGTACCGCCGTAGGAGAACAGATCGCGGTAGGCCGCCCGCTCAACGATAGGCGTCGCGAACAGCGGGACCTTGCTTGAACGGAGCTGTTCCACCACGTCGCGCAGCGCCCGCGACGTGACGGCCGCGCTCGTGCGGGTCAGGAGCATCGCATAGTTGATGGTCCGCTTTGTCGTCCGCTCCTGATTGCGGATCAGCTTGAGCACCTTCCCGCCCCCAACAGCATCCATCGCGGAGCCTTGGAGCGGAATGACGACCAGATCGGCCATGCCGATGGAGTCAGTCACCATCATGTTGGCGGTGCCTTCGAGGTCCACAATCACGAACTGAGAGGCGGACGCCGCCGCCTCGATGGCATCGACAAGGGCATCCTCTTCGCGGATCGACACCACGTCGAGATTGTCCGGCTTACCCGGCAGACCGGCCCAACGGACGATCCATTGTTCCGGGTCCGCATCAATGACGGTGACGGCTGCACCCTTCGCCGCAAGTTCGGTCGCGAGCAGCAGCGCCGCAGTCGTTTTGCCAGACCCGCCCTTGGGGTTGGCGAAGGCTATGACAGGCATGTGAAATTTCCCCTGAGCCGGAGAGATGAATCAATTGAGCTAAGCGTAGCAGTAAGCCAAAAAGCTAACAATCGATATCACGATAGCCAAAGCTAACCGCAGCTATCTCGTTATCAGATGATAGCTAGATATCACATGCTAGCATGATATCGGATGAGAGCAGGGCGTTTCCCCTTGTCGGGGCCGTGCTCTACTCGCCGTTCCGGCGAGCTGGACCGGCATCTGCCGTTTCAGCCCTGCGGGTGACGATCACTAACGCGGGAGCGGTCCCTCAACCGAGACGCGAAAAACCCTGCAAATATGAGGTTTTCGGGCAGCGCGGCGCATCCGCCACGTACGTCCGCAAAGCACTGTCAGACAACGTGTTTCCCTGCCGTTCTACAGGATTAGACGCTGGTACTATGAGGTTTTCGGGGAACTATGAAACGGACCCTGAGAAATTTCATTTTTGCGCTTCATAGTTTGCCGGTATGCTCAAGCTCATGGCAAACGCCGCACCAGCAGAGGGTAAGGTCCTCACCCTCGATATCACGCCCCGCGCCCGCGAAGCGATTAAGCCCGCCGAGCTGATCCAAGTGACGGGGCATCACGAGCTGACGCTGAACGCCCGCCGCGCCATCACGATCCTTTGGCACAACGCGCATATGCAAGGGGTCGAAGAGGGCAGGGACTACACAATCGAAATCGACGACCTCAAACCAGACGGCCACAAGGGCTATGAGATGGTCGAGGAGGCCGTCGAAGCTCTTATGCGGACGATCATCACCGTTCGCATGTCGAACGGTGCCACGCGTCGCGTGCAGTTCCTTGGCGGTAACGACATGGACAGCCCCGACCGGCCTGCTGGGGCGCTGACCTACAGTTTCGACAAGCGCCTTGTCGATATCCTGAAAAACTCAACCATCTGGGGTAAGATCTCGATCCCTGTCCTGATGGCCTTTACCTCGAAATACGCGGTCAGCCTTTACGAGAACGCATCCCAATTCGCGAACCTCGAATTCAAGACCTTCGCAGAGTACACGCTCGATGAGTTTCGCGAGCTGCTAGGCGTCCTGCCCGGCCAGTATAAGAGCTTTGGCGAGCTGAACGCCCACGTCCTCAAGCCCGTCCTCACCGAGGTGAACGCACTGGCACCCTTCACCATGGCCGTCCTGCCCGTGAAGCAGGGAAAGCGTGTCACGGGCATCCGCCTATCATGGTGGAAGAAGGGGGCGGACGAGCTGAGCGACGCCTATGCCGAGCTGCAACGACCCAAGGTCGGCCGCAAGGCGCGGCTTGGCGGCACGGTCGAGGCAGTCAGCAACCCCATGCCGAGCGTCAACCGGATGCTGAGGCAGGACGCACGCGCCCGCGCCAAGGCTTCCCCGAAAACCTCATAGTTGCGATTTTGGCAGAGCGTTCAGCAGGGGCGGGAGGTTATCCACCCCTGTGGATAAGTGCGGTCAGAGTTCCCCGGAAACCTCATAATAACGCCCCGGAAACCTCATTTTACGCCCCGGAAACCTCATAATAAGGGGCTGTTTTTCCCCGAATCCCTCATCGGAGTCCCCGAATCCCTCATATTAAAATCGGTAACTCATTGTTAAGGTTAAGCAAAAGCCGACATGAATCTATGAATCTTTAGAACATTTGAATCAAGAAGAACGGGATAACAGCCTTATGGGAAAGGCGGCGCTGCTATGGCGTTGAGTAGATCGGCATCGGCCTTCGGCCGATTGGTCTAATGGAAAGCCCGCGCGGCAGGCGCGGGCTTGAGTCCTCGTGTCCGCTACTACCAGCCTAGCACCGTGCTCGAACGGTCAACCGCGCTCGCTTGGTCTGACGACCAGGCGGCGCGGTCCTCCGCTTCGCTACGGCCCTTCGGGTGACTCGTCCTTGCGCGCGGCGCTATGCCGGAGGCATCGGGACGGGGTAGATTCCGGGCGCGCCTTCGGCGCGCGTTCGCTTCTCGCCTTCGGCGGGAATCGAACAGGGTAGAGGGGCAGGCAGTAGGGGGCCGCTCACCCTTCGCAGGCGAAGGGCGAACGATTGCAGGCTATGGCCTTCCCTGTCCGCCGCAATTGTCTGCGGTGTGTTGTGGTGCGGCCAGCATCGCGGCCGATCACGAACCACCGGAACGGCTGGAAGGCCCTAGACGAGGGGTTTCCATTTGGATTTGGGGATGGGCGGACAGACGACCGTTTTAAGGTCCGGATCGCCGCGCGCGAGGAACCGCCGCGACCCCGCGCGATGGTGTTGCGCCTCGTCAATTACGACATAGGCAGGCGGGCGACCGCACACGCTACACCGGAGACGGCCGTCGAACCTTTCAAAGGTCATTCCCGGCGCTTTGTCGCTGTAGAGCTTCATATGCCGCTTCGTCATCTGCTGACAGCACCCGACCTCTATCCAGAAGTCCGCGAGATCGGCCAGCGTGCTAGAGCGGAGCATGTAGAGGGTTGTTGGAAACGGCATTACCGGCCCAGCCCGCCCGCTATATCGTCGCTGTACCCCAACCGCGCCGAGGTTTCGGGATAGTCGTCTATGATCCCGCCAGAGTAGAAACGGGGCTTCTGCGCCTCTTCAGGCGGGCTTTGCGGGTCTGTTATTTCAGGCATAGCCCAACTTACCATAGAATTAGAACGCATCAAGAACATTGCACACGCCCATACCACGCAGACAGAAGATTTACCCGCCGCTTGAACAGTCCAGATCATGCCACCGCGCTTCAAGAGCGCGGTAAAAGGCATATTTCCGAGGTCAAATATCCTAGCGGGTGAGACTGCGAAGCAGTCAAGGGGCGGCAATGAGCCCCTAGGCCCGTTGAAAACGGGCCTCTTTTTTCGTAATATTGGCAGGCGGTACAGGCGGGGACGCCGATGACCGCCGACGAAATGTCGAGGCCCGTGCCGAAAGGCGCGGGCCTTTGTCTTTAACGGTATTTTGAGGCCGTATATTGTGAAATACTCCCTATAAGGGAGAATTTTACCATGGCCAAAAAGACCTACGACATACTCAAATCACGCGAATACACGAACGCGCAGGGCGAAGTTAAGACTGCTTACACGACAGTTGGCGCGGCGTGGGACCTCGACAAGGGCGGCATGTCCTTACAGATCGAGGACGGTATCAGCGTCACGGGCAAGCTCGTGATCCTACCCCGTAGGGACCGCGCCGAAGGCGACGAATGAGCGACCGGCCGCGCCGCTGGCGTGGCTTCGCCTCCCTCAACGGGCCAGACGGCCCGTTGATCTGGGGGACGCTTCGCAGGACCGAGGACGAGGCGCGGAAGGCGTTCGAGCGCCATAACCCCATGCGCCCCGTTGTGATCGTCCCTGTAGAATTGAGGATCACCGGCAGCGCCGAGACGTTGCCCACGGCTGACGAAGAAAATTGACAGCAACGGCGCGCCGCCTGTATTTGTCAAAGTATGTTGATCGAGATATTTGCAAAAGCGGCCGATTTTTTCTTTGAGCCGACAACGCCGATACCGCCGAAAGGTCTATTCCTGACGGTCTTTGATCTCGTAATGGACGAGTACGTTTGCCCGCCCCCGAACATCTTGCATTATCCCCGATAGGTCATTTCTGGGACAGCTTTTGTCTTAGAGCGTTCACGGTTCTAATAACGGCAATCACCCCACCGCCGATCGTTGCGAATTTCGACGGATTGCCGTCGCCTTCCCGCCATCCCCATTTAGGCCCGCATCCCTCGACCAGCACGAGATAGATAATCGTCGTCGCGATTACCCACCGCGTAAAGAACCAGAAAACGAACAGAAACAGGTCGCGTTTGACCATCTATTTACGGCCTTAGCCAAAATTTTAGCCGGTAAAACTTAACTACGGCGTAGCCGATGACTGGCAAAATTTGTTTGATCGCGATCAAGATGAAAAACAGGAGTATAAGACCCCCAATCAGGTTCGGGATAGTTATAAATCCTGCCCATATGAGCAAAGCAACGAGCGCCGTAAAACCCGCAAGATACCATTTATAATGGCCATTTTCTAATGCCCAGCCAATTTCTTGTTCGATCTTGTCTGTAAACGGAATATTATAAATGAGAAACTCTGCAACGTAATATCCGACTTCTTTGTAGCCTGCTATGTTGTCGTGCGCTTTCACGTCTTTCAGCATTTGCGCTCGTGTCAGTTCCTGCATTCCTATCGCATTGTTCGTCTTGGCCTCGACAGGCACCAGCGCCGGAAGCGGGTTGTTGTAGTACGGCGCAAGCTTCACCTTGAGAACGTCGCCAGCTGGGGCGAACACGATCATAAACTCAGACGGCTCTGTCGCTGACCGCTTGCCGGTCAGTTCCGCCACCTTGTCCGGTGGCATCCGTGCGCCGCCCGCCGCCGCCATCTTGTGCCTGTATTTGTCATCGAGGCCCCGGCGCGCGCTCTCGTGCTTTTCCTTCGCGTTTCGTTGGTCGACCTCGTGGCGAAGGCGCGCCGCATCCTTCGACTCGTACCATCTCGAATGGATGAACGGCTTGAATGGCACTTCCTGAAAAGCATCATGATCTGGCGGCCCTTCGGCCGCCTCATTCGGCAACGTCTTATCGAGTAGGTTGGAGACCCGATCTAGGGTCATATCGTCCGACAGGTTGAAGTAGATTTGCGCGTCGGAGTTAGCGAAGAACGTCCCCGATCCTGACTTGCCGTAGAGATATTCTAGCTGACCGTAGTCTTGCAGGAACGGCCAAATTTGCAGGCCGTAGGAGCGCATATTACCGAACGCCTTTTGTATCTCGGTCATGGTGCCGAGCGTGGCGAACTCATCGAGGATGAACAGGCATTTCTGGTCAGGGCCGCGCCGGTTGCCTGCTTCGGCAATCGTGTTTTGCGCGACCCGCACCACGAGCCGCAGGAACGCGCCGTAGAGTTCCATGCGGCCATAGGAGAGGACGACGAACAAGGATGCCTTGCCCTTGGCAAGGTCCGACAGCTTGAAGGTCGTAGACGACAGCGCCGCTTCCATCTCGGGGCTATCGAGCCATGACGAGTGTTGCCGCGCGCCTGATAGGTACTCGGAGTCGGCCCCCCGGCCGGATCGAAGCGCCGTCAGGATCGACACGCCCGCCGCTGTCGCCAGCCCGCCGAGTGTCGTCATTTCCTCGGCTATGGCGATGAGGCCCGTCGCCGGGAGGGCGGGTTCAATCTCGCGGCCTTCGCCGTCCAGTCTGGCAGGACGGCCGGGTTCCCCGTCCGGTTGCATGAGGGCGCGGCGCGCCATGGGCAAGGTGCGTTGGTCAGGGCGCAGGGCGCGGCACACATAGTCGATCATCCCGGCGATGATCGTCCGCGCGCCATTGTCCCATTTGTCGGCTTCCGGGTCCGTGCGGCGCACGATCCCGTCCGCAATGGCGAGGATGTCCTCGCGGGACGGCACTACGTCAGGTTTGCCCGCAGGGTTCAGCGGATTGATCGAGACGCGCAGGCGCTTGCCGACTTTGGCGTCCTCGAAGGGGTCAAATACACCGACCTTCTGGCCCATGTCTTTCCGGGCCTTGGCCGTCTTTTCCGCGTTCTCGCCTTTGGGGTCGATGACCAGCGCGGCATAGGGCCAGCGCATGAGGTTTGGAATAATCAGGCCCGCGCCTTTGCCACCACCGGAGCCTGCGAAGGTGATGGCGTGGCGCTCTGTTTCTATTCCGACCTCGGCCCCGGTATCGGGATCGACCCCGAAA
>NZ_JBHSWN010000003.1:0-10418 GCF_042661665.1 Methylobacterium komagatae | reverse complement strand
ATCCAGGCCCGCTATAACGGGGTGGAACAGGCTGCGGCGCGAGCGGCACAGGCGCAGGCCCGAGCATGGCGCGACCTCGGCGGCCAGGGCTCGAAGGCTCTCGAGAACATCGAGGCCAGCCGGCGCCTCGGATCGATCGGCGGCATGGGCGCTGGCTCGGCGGCAAATGAGAATGCGCGGCTTCGAGCCGACCAGGTGCAGAACTTGGCCTACCAGGCCGGCGACATCTTTTCGTCCCTCGGATCAGGCTCGAACCTCTCGACCGTCGCGTTTCAACAGGCCCCTCAAATCGCGCAGAGCTTCATGGGGCCAGGGGGCGGCTCGCTCAAAGGCGCTTTCGCGCAGGCCAGCGAGGCGGCCGCAGGACTGGCGGCACGGGTCGGTATGGTCGGCGGCGCGATCGGCGCGGCTACAGCCATCGTTGGGACCGGCATTGTCGCCCTGAGCGCGTATCGCGATCAGCAGAAAGAGCTTTCGCTGTCCCTTGCCGGTATGGGCCGGGCGAGCGGCGCCACGGTCGGCCAAATCAATTCGATCGCATCGGCCGCCGCGGGCCCGGCTGGGCTCAGCGTGTCGACGGCGCGGGACATGGCGGGGGAATTCGCCTCGACCGGTCGGATCGGCTCCGAGATGTACGCGAAGCTCCTCGGCGCCGCCAAGGATTACGCCTTCACGACCCGCCAGGAATTGCCCGACGCCTCAAAGGCGCTCGCCGAAGCGTTCGCGGAGCCGACCAAAGGCGCGGAGATCCTGAATAAGCAACTCGGCTTCCTCGACGCTGAGGCGCAGGAGACGATTCAGCGCCTCGACGCGCAGGGCAATCGGCTCGGCGCGCAACGAGCCCTGTTCGATGCGTTCGCGACCTCGGTCGAAAAGGCCGACGCGCGACTCGGGTTCTTTTCGCGGCAGTGGCAGGAGTTCAGTCGGAACACCTCGAACGAATTCGACGCCATCGGGAAATTCGTCGATCGCGGACTCGGCGGTGGCGCCTTTGAGGAACGGCTGAAAACGCTCCAGGGGCAACTGGATTTCCGCCAGCGCAATAAGGGCACGGCCGGTGGCCTGTTCGACTCCCTGCTCGGCTTTGATGAGGGCCAGATCCGAGCCGACATCGCGAAGGTCCAGGCCGAGATAGACGCCGCAGCACAGCGGAGCCGGACCTCCGATCTCGCCCAGCGCAGCCTCGCGGTCGCGAAATTGGTCCAGGGCGCCAACCCGGAAAGCGAGGCGCTGAAACGGATACAGGACTCAGCCACCAAAATCCGTACAGAGCTTGCAGCCGGTGTCATCGATCCAAACGGCGAGAGCCGGCGGACGATGGAGGGATTCGAGGCCTCCGCCCGCCGGATCGCGGAGGATCTGAAGGCCGGTGGCCAAGGAATGGCCGATAGCTTCCGTCGGGCGCAATTCGACGCCTCACAGGTCGGCCGTATCGGGCTCGGCCGGACCACGGCAGAGATCGAGAACGAATTCGCCGAACGCCAACGCAAGATGGAGGCTCAGAATCCGGAGCCATCCCGGCGCTTCGAGCAAATGCAGTCGATGGAGATCGAACGCGTCACGCGGCTGCAGACGGCACAGCGGGAGGCAACGCTGGCGGAAACCGGGCGAAGCGGGCTGATCAACCGCGTCCCGCCGAACCTCCGGCAATTTTACCTCGACGCGGCGTCGCAAACCGGAGTGCCCCTCGATCTGCTCCTAGGCGTTTCGTATGCCGAGTCCCGATTCAATTCGACGGCCGCCGCCAATAAGAATTTCCCGACCTCGCATGCGTACGGGCTGATGCAGCTTCAGCCTGGCACCGCGCGAGAGCTGGGGGTCGACCCGACCGACCCCCGGCAGAATATCCTGGGCGGCGCTCGCTACCTCCGAGATCGGCTCGACCAAGCCAACGGGGACGAGGCCTTGGCCTACGGGCTGTATCACGATGGTCCCGGCACCTCCGGTAATTCGGCAGCAGCGCGTCGAGCCTTCGCAGAGGTGCAGCGCTTCCGGAATATGCCGACCACGGGCCAGGAAATTGCGGGCGACGACACTCGGGCGCGGGCGCTCGAGAACGAGAACCGCATTGTCCAGATCAATGTCGATCTCCTTGGCCGGAATGGCCAGGCGCTGGACGCGGCGACCCGGCAGCAGCAGCTATTGAACGAGGCGATCGGCCAGGGGCGGGACATCACCCCCCAGCTTCGGAAGGAATTCGCCGATACGGCCGCCGCAATGGCTAGCGCGTCCGCCCGCCTCGCCAGCACGCGCGCTGGCCGGGATTTGGAATTCGACCGCGACCAGCTTGGACGCGATCGGTATGACCAGAGTGCCTTCAGCAAGGCCCGATCGGCCTTCGGCGACACCACGAGCCCGGAGGCGACCGCCTATATCAGCGCGGCCCGCCAGAACGCGGCCCTATCCGACACGCGCTCGACCCTCACCGATGCGGCCACCGGATTTGCGACAGCGCTGAGCCATGGCACGTCCGCCGCCTCGGCCTTCAGCGATGCTCTCACCCGGATAGGGGACAAGCTCATCGGCGGCGCAGTCGACTCCATCATCGGCAGCGCGTTCAAAAGCGGTGGTGGGTTGCTCGGCGGCCTCGGATCCCTGTTCGGCTTCTCGGATGGCGGCTTCACCGGCTACGGCGGCAAATACGAACCCGCCGGCATCGTACACCGCGGGGAGTACGTCATTGATGCCGCCACCGTGGGGCGCATGGGGCGCGGGTTCTTCGACGGCCTCCGGGGCTATGCTGATGGCGGCTATGTCGACATTGCGGACACGCGGGCGCCGCTCACGGCCATTCCAGTGGCGAACGATCAGGGCAGCCAGGGCAGCGCCCAGCATTTCTATGACTTCCGCGGATCGAACCTCACCAGGGCGGACGCTGAGCACATCGCGGCGCGCGTCGCCTCGGCGGTGACGGAGCGGAATAACACCGAACGCGACCGGACCTCGCAAGAGCGCAATGAGATGCTCCGGCGCGCGGCGTTCTGAGCAATTTCAGGTGGCGTTGGCATCAATAGGACGGCGCGCCCATTTTAAATAAAGCGCTGGCGCGCCGCGGTCGGATTTACAGGGCGGTCGGCCGGATCGACTCCGAATTACCGGCGCGTCCGAATCTCACCTTCCGAGCATTTCTCGGCGAGCCCATTTTGGGTTCCATACATGCGGTTATGCGAATTGCCGGGCCGCATCGCGCGAGCCGAATTTCGATGGCTCGCAATTCCAGGTTTCGAAAATTCGGGAATTTCCGCGCATTGACCCTTTACGCGTTACGCGTACATGAAAGGCGTGATGAGCCGTACGCTTTCCCAGGACCCAAGCGGAAATCGCGTGTCGGCAGCCTAATTGCCGGCCTCGGCAGCCTCGCGGCTATTTGGCCGACGGTCACTGTCGCGACGCGAGTCCCGGTGCGTTCTGATCTGGAAGCCCTTCGCAGCGATGGACGCCGGATCGGCGCGGATATGCGCCGGGTAATTGAACGCGAGCGCGTACGTGACGCGGCGGCCAAACAGAAATAACCCGCCCGCCCGGCGCGAGCCTCCGCCCCAGGAACAGCCACAGCCCGATTTGGTCCGCCAGGATATTTGGCAGGGCCCTTTGCCGCCGCCGGCAGCGATCGAGCATTTCGAGCGCATGGTGCCGGACGCTGGACAGCGCATTTTCGATGAGTGGCAGCGCGAGGCTGCGCACCGCCGGGATATCGAGAAAACGGGGCAGCGAGGGAATCTCTCGATAGCCCGTCTCGGACAGATCGGCGCAATTATCCTGGTGCTGGCCGTGCTCTCGGTCGGCGCTTTGGGATTCTGGCTCGGATATCCAAAGGAAGCCGCTGCGATCGTCATTTCTGTCGTTGGCAGCGTGGTCGGCGCATTCGTGTATCAGCGGAAAAAGGGTGAGTGAGAGGGGCATAGACCGGCCCGACTCTCTCCTCTCGAAAACCTCTTGTTTCCGTGGTGGGGTGATTTCTGCCCCCTATCCGGGATCCGCGCACGATCCACGCGAGCCACTCACGGTCCACCACCGTCACAACGTTCGGCAGGCTCTTGGCGCCTGTGCGGCGGCGCTCGACCACCTCGACCATGCCAAGACGGCGCGCGTTGCGAATTGCGCCCTTCGCCAATGAGCGGGACACCCCGGCACGGGCCGCAACGGCGTCGAGGCACAGGCTGCACGATCCACGATCCCGGAATTCATCCGCCACGATCCGGAGTACGGCCAATTCCCCCGTGGTGAACCGCGAGGCCAGGGCCGGCGGCATGGGCCCGGACGCGGCCAACCGGCGGCGGCGCTCGATCGCGGCGGAGCGAATTGGCGGGCGCTGAGGTGGCCTTCCCGTCCGGAAAGTTGCTTGAGAGCCAATGTTCCCATCTGGAACGTTCGCCCCGACCACCCGCCGCGCTTCGATAAGCGTCGACAGTTCCTCCGCCTCGGCCTCCGTCACGGCATTAGCAGCGAAGGCCTTCCAGAGCGCGCCATTCAATTCGGATAGGCGCTCGCGCGGCGCAGCCTCGACGGCCGCCCGCAATTGCAATGCGAACATGGGTGTCCCTTCGGATCCTAAGACCCGTCGCGGGGGACACAGCCGCACGTCGGCATAGCTCCGCCGTTGAGGAAATCGCTCGATTTCCCCTTGCGGAGAGGCGCGAATTGCGGGAGAGTTCAGACGCCAATCAGAACTAACCCGGTGCGTTCGCGCCCCGGCGTGAGACCCGCCCTCGTGGCGGGTTTTTCGTTTTCAGACCTCTGACTCGCCGCCGGAGCGGCTTGGCTATTCCTCCGGCCTCGCGCCTCCCCTGTCAAATCATCCGGCACGGCGGAACGGCCACCAGGACCGGGGCGCAACGGCCTCCGCGACGGGTGCCGGTGCCTCGACCGGCTTGGGTGCCGCCAGCGCGAGCGTGAGCCGTTCGGCTTGGGACTCCCACTTGTCCCGTGCCTGACGCAACTCGTCAGCCATTGCGCGCAACCCCTTGAGTTCGGCCTCTAAAGCGGCGTTGCGGATCCGCAATTCGACTGTCTCATGGTCCGATGCGTCGCGTCCCGCGGAATGCGTTTCAGGCTGTGCCGGGACGTCCCCCGAAATCGTCGGATTTTCCGATGATTTGGCTTTGGGCGGATAAACTCGGAATAGCTCGGCGGGGTCGATCAGGAATTCCCCGTCATCGTTCCGAGGGGCCGACATCCGGCCGGACTTGATCGCCCGGAAGATGGTCGACTTGGAAACGCCTGTCTGTTCCGCGGCCTCTCGGAGGCTCAAAGTCGCCATTGCGCATCGTCCCGTGCATTGCGTGTCGGGACGTTCCAGGCGTTGCGGTTACCAGCCGATTAACGAACGGCCTCCCGATAAGAATTTAGCCGTTTGATATGCTGGGATAGTCAGCCAATGAATTTCGCCAATTACCGATATTCTGAAATCAACGAAATTCGGAATTTCACGAATTTCAAGTAATTACTCGGCGCACCGAGGCTACTTTACAGTCTTCGCTTTTCGCGTATCGTGAAGCGCATCAGGTCAAAACCTGAGATCGGCCGAACGGGGAGGGTGGAGCCTCCGTCGTCCGGCCTGACCACACGTGCTGGAGACACGCAATGGCTAGGAAGACTTCTAACACACGCCCGATCCATGCCCAGGGTGGCCCTGTCACCCGCGCCATTGCCGCGGTTCGGCAGCCAACCGCTCCATGGTTCGTCACCCTCGAACCGGATGATCTGATCACCAGCGGCTACCACCTCGGTCGACGCCGGGACTGGGATGATCAGGGCCGGGAGGAAATTGTCTTCCTGCTTGTCGACCACGACGAGGCAGGCTGGATGTGGTCAGTCTGGCGGTGCGGTGGCGGCAAGCCTGAGAACCCGGAGGAATGGGAATTCACCCTCCGCCTGGGCGGGATCCGCTCCATGCCCGCCGATCCGCTCGACCTATCCGCAACCGTGCACTGAGGCAGGAGATCCGATGTCGTCGCTAACCCACAAGCGCGCCGAAATCAGCGCTGCCATCGCTTTGAAATTGGGACTCTGGCCCATTGCCGGCCTGACAAACGCGCAGCGCGCGGAATTGGAGACAGAAACGGACGAGGCCATAGACCGATGGTCAGAAGCGGAGCACGAAGACGGGGCCGACACTGCCCGCCCGGTGACGCCGCTACAGCGACTCCTCGTCGAATATCGCGAGCTTGAGGAACAGGAACTAGACCGACGGGAGCGGAAAACCGGTATCGGTTGACCGCAAAACATCGGATGATCCGATGATATAGCGGCCGCTCCAACCGGGGCGGCCGTTGTCATTTCCGCCCCTCGACTCAAATAAAATTTGTTGGTATTTCTATAAAATCAAATTCCAATTGAGGTGCACTCATGGCCGATCGTCTCCCGACCCGCGCCGAATTGGTGTCTCTCGAACACGACGAGCGGGAGGCGGTAATTTATTCGGCCTTGGATCAAAGGCTCGCAGATCTCGCCCGGCTGAAGCGAATTGCGCGAGCCACCCGTGGCCGAGCCAATTCGATCACGGCAATTCCGCCCCTGCGCGCCTCGATCAATCGGCTAATTGCGAGAGCGGCGGAATTCGACATCCGGGTCGAGGTGCTGCGCGCCGCGTAGGATGCCCCGCGCGTGGCCAAATTTGAGTTTCTAGCCGTGTCGCAGCCTTGGCCGCCACCAGACACCGGCCAAGGCTTCGAGCCCGTCCTGAGGCTCCGCATTAGATCCCCGCAGGGAAAGGGCTGTGCCACGCCCCTCGATCGCATACCCGGAACACGCCAGCCGCGATCGGCGGTAATTCAATACCACAGACCGCCGCGTCGTTCCACTTAACCGCCGTTTACCAATAGCTCGATCTACCCGCGCGCGCGGGAGCATGACAGACGCGCACGCGTACGCACGCGGAGTATAGACTCATACCTCCCCAGGTATGGCGCCCGTGACTTGAGGTGGTGACCTCGAACCAAACCCGTCGACGCGGGAGCAACGGAACTGCTGGGCTCACGGCAGACGCACAGGGCGCAACCGTGCAGGGCTTCCGCCCCGCACCCCGATCGGGAGGAACGGGGTCCCTCCCGAACCCACCCAAGGCGCTGGCGCGCCCGTCGGCGTCGAGTCTCCGCGAGGGATAACCTCCCTGCGAAGGAGATTTGAAATTCGAGGAAGGAAAGACTCGGAAGCGGTAGGGAAGCGGCGAACGCGAAAGGGGCTACCGGCAATCAGCATCGCGGAGTCGTCACGCCCAATTCGGATCCGGCAAATGAGCGACACCGAATTAAATCGTGGGGAATTAAATTCAGACCCGAATTGAAATTGGCCATGCAATCGCAATTGGCGGCCGAGTCCTCGTTCGGAACGTGAGTCCACTCAGAAGGATTTGCGTGCTAACTTGACTGCACCAATGCCCGTTGCGTGGAGTAGGGACGTGGCGATCGATTTGTATCAGGATGGAATCCTCATCGGCAGCGTCGTCCGATGCACAGGTGGATGCTACGTCTACACGCCCGAAGGCACCCCGCTTGGCCAAATGGCCAACCTCGATGCCGCCGCGCTGGCATTGGCGGAGCGGTTGAAGGGGCAGGCCGCAGCCTGATCACCAACAGACCAGGGGGGATCGAAAGTCCCCACCAAAGGGCCTCGTCCCCGCACGGGATCCCGAACGCAGAAAATCCTGGAGCGTTCGAAATCCTGGCCTGCCAATCGAAGGGGTGCCGGGCACCTCGAAGTCGGGGCGAGCGGCAGGGCTGGACCGCACGGTCCCTCATCGACCGGTCTTTAATTCCAGCCAACTTTTCAGAAAAATCGAAAGTGGAGATCGACCGTGGATCACTCTGAAGAAGCCCATGCCGGCACAATGGCGCTCGGCCGCGTCCTCGAGAACATCGCCGCGAAGATCCAGGCCGAGAGAGGCTTCACCGCGGAACAGGTGGCTCTGGCGATGGTCGCGACAGGGATAAACGGCCTATCGAAGGCCTGGGACGGGCAAAAAGTGGTCGATTTTCTCGCTGGAGTGACCGGCGGACTGATGACGACACATGGGATCGAGGCCTCCGGCGAGGTGATCCCCCGCGGCCGACCGAACTGAGTTTTCCCCGTTGTCCACAGGGCTACAATCGCTTGGTTGGCGGTAGCAGAGCACCACACTACATTGGGATCAGCCCCGAACGTTTCTGTGTGGGGTTGCGACCCTGATCCCGCGTTACGACGGACTCTGACGCGGTGATCACGGGGCCCGGATCGATCGCATGACGGACTCTGCGATCGCGATGGGGTGAGCCAAGGCGCCAGGGAGGCAAAGCCCCTGGGCAGCGCAAGCTCGATGACGAAGCCCCCATCGAGGACTCACCAATGCGTACCTACAACGGCCCCGCAGCGGCCGGCTTCCGCCCCATGCCTCGCGGCCTCATGAGCAGCGTCGTGGCCAACGTCGATCCGAAGAAGATCATTGCGGATCTCGTTGATGGCTTCGAGGCCTTCAAGGCGAACCACGCCGGGGAGATGAAAAACGTCCAGGCCGCTTACGACGAGCTTCAGGCCCGTATCGCGGCCATGGGGATCACCGGAGGCCATGGCGATGCGCTCGGCCCGATCGAGGCCGCATATTCAGCGCCATTCGCTCAGTGGTTTCGCCATGGGACGAACGAGGAAGAGCCCGGCTGGCCAATGCGACCGGCACGCGCGCCCGTGTCCAAGCCGCAATGCAGTCGGGCGACCCGAGCCAGGGCGGCTATCTCGCCCCAGTCGAGTGGGACCGCACCGTCAGCAGGAAGCTGACGACGGTGAGCCCCATGCGGAGGATCGCGAACGTGGTGTCGACCACGACCGGCGGCTTCAGCAAAGTCTGGGCGGGATCCGGATGGGGTTCGGGCTGGGTCGGTGAAACCGCCGTCCGCCCTCAGACGACCACGCCGCAGCTTGCGGCCGTCACGTTTAGGGCCGGCGAGCTCTACGCTCAGCCAGCATTGACGAACATTTTGCTCGACGATGCGCAGTTCGATATTCAGAATTGGCTGGCAGGCGAAGTGGCAGATACTTTCGCGCAGCAAGAAGGCATTGCTTTCTTGGCAGGCGATGGGGTGAACAAGCCGCAAGGTCTGTTGACTTATACTGACGCTATCAACCCGACGCCGCTGCATCCAGGTGGAAATCTCGTCATCGTCCCGAGCGGGGCAGCGAATAACGTGACCGGTGACGGGCTCATCGAATTCGCCTTGTCCCTCCCGGCCCCCTACCGGGTAGGCGCTCGGTGGCTCATGTCCAGTTTGACGGCTGCAAGCGTCCGCAAGCTGAAGGACGGCCAGGGCAACTATCTCTGGAATAACGATTACCGAACCGATCAGCCTGCAAGCCTTCTCGGCTTTCCGGTTGAAATCGATGAGAATATGCCATCCGTCGTAGCGGGAAATACTCCGATCGCATTCGGCGACTTCAAGCGCGGATACCTCATCAATGATCGGTATGGGATCCGAGTGCTTCGCGATCCTTACACCCAGAAAGGCTGGACGCTGTATTACACGACGAAGCGCATGGGCGGCGGCGTGTCGGACCCGAACGCGATCCGGCTGCTGAAGATCGCCACGGCCCCCGGTCCGTAATTCCGATCGGTCGGCGACGGAGCGCCCGGCGACGTCCTGACCGTAGCACCGGCTCGGCCGCATCCCGACCGGGCCGGCCGGTGCACCCTATCCCGAGAAGCGGCCCGCTGATCATCAGAGCCGCCTGACCCAGTCGCAGTGTGGTCCGTAACAGCGACAGCCCGCGGTCGGTCCCTCCTTTCAGCCGGCGCGGCGGGCATCTCATCCCGTGAGGCATTCCATGGCCGTGCCGCTCCGAAATCGCAGCGATCTCAAGGCCGCTGGCCGCAACATGGCGATTCAGGCTGTCGACGCGATCGCCGGGCACTTCGCGAAGCTCAGCCAAGCCGAGCTCGACGACCCATCCCGCATTGATGCGGTGACGGAGCGCCTCCTCGACTCTGCCGCCAGCGTCGGCCGCGAATATCTCGAGGCCGGTTTCCCGCCCGCATGGGTGCGTGGCTTCCTGTCTGCCTTCCATCGAACCGCGACGGAGCGCCTCGCTGCCTATGTGCAGGCGGTGCGCCAGGCCGCGAATGACGCCTGAGGCGCCTCATGCCGAGCATCAACACCCTTCGCACTGTCACGGTGCGGTATCAGTCCGAAGGCGCCGACAAGGTTCGCTCCGATGCGGATGCCGTCGCGGCAGCACAGACCCGCATGGGAGCCGCGGCGGAGGCGGCGAGCGTTACGACGGAGACGGCCAGCCGGCGCACGCTTAGCGCGGCGGGCTCCTTCGATCGGCTCCGAGCGAGTGTCGACGCTCAATTCCGCGCGCAACAGCAAATGGAACGGGCGCTCAACCTCGCGAACCGCGCCTTTCAGCAGGGCGCCACCGACGCGAGCACCTATGAGCGGACGCTGAGCCTG
>NZ_JBHSWN010000002.1:0-1260 GCF_042661665.1 Methylobacterium komagatae | reverse complement strand
GTGATCGGCCCCCACGAGGTGGTCCAAGGTCAAAGTTAGTGCAGGGTTGGTCGCTGGACCACGGCGAGCTTGGCCGGTGCAGCCGGCCTAGCGGCTATAGCTGGCACGAACACCTCTGGCGCTGGCGGCCGGTAGCCCAATGCGCCATGCGGCCGAACCGTATTGTAGTGCCGTCGCCAGCCCTCGATCATGATCTGCGCCTCCTTGAGCGTGTAAAAAATCTCGCCATTCAGCAGCTCGTTGCGTATCTGTGCGTTGAAGCTCTCGACATATCCGTTCTCCCACGGCGAACCAGGGGTGATGTAGGCCGTCCTTGCGCCAACGGCCGCAATCCAGGACTGCACCGACTTGGCGATGAACTCCGGACCATTGTCTGACCGAATGTGCGCCGGCACGCCGCGCAGGATGAACAGGTCGGACAGCACATCGATCACGTCGGCCGCCTTGAGCTTGCGATCCACTCGGATGGCCAGGCACTCGCGGCTGAACTCGTCGAGGACGTTGAGCATCCGGAACTTGCGCCCGTCGTGGGTGCGCGTCTCGACGAAGTCGTAGGACCAGACGTGATTGCGGTGCTCCGGGCGCAGCCGGATACAGGAACCATCCCCGTCCCACAGCCGTGCGCGCTGGGCTGGCGGGCCGGGACCTTCAGCCCCTCCTGCCGCCATAGGCGCTCGACCCGCTTGTCGTTGACCAGCCAGCCGTCCGCCCGCAGTAGGGCGGCGACCTTCCGATAGCCGTAGCGCCCGTAGCTACGGGCAAATTCGATCAGCTCGGCGACGAGCGCCGCCTCGTCATCTTTGCCCCGCGGCGCCTTGCGCTGTGTCGAGCGATGCTGCCCGAGTGCCTTGCAGGCCCGACGCTCGGAGACCTTCAGCACGGTCCGGACATGCTCGATGCAGGCGCGTCGGCGCGCGGGGCTGGTCAGTTTCCCGGGCGGCTTCCTGCAGGATCAGCTTGTCCAGGGTGAGATCGGCGATGGCTTTTCTGAGCCGCTGGTTCTCCGTCTCCAGATCCTTCATCCGCCGGACCTGATCCGACTTCAGGCCGCCGTACTCACGCCGCCAGCGGTAGTAGGTCACCTCACTCACGCCGATCGCGCGGATCGCCTCCGCCACGCTCTGGCCTTGCCCGACCAGCACGTCCGCCTGCCGCAGCTTGGCGACGATCTCCTCAGGCTTGGGTCGCTTCCTCGACATCGATCCGTCCTCCAGGCTCAAAGCCATACCAAAGGGCGGACCACTTCATTGGGGGCGGATC
>NZ_JBHSWN010000001.1:4905000-5529624 GCF_042661665.1 Methylobacterium komagatae | reverse complement strand
CGACCAGGGCGTCGGCTGCTCCAAAGTGCCGGACATTCACGATGTCGGGCTGATGGAAGACCGCGCGACCCTTCGCATCTCGTCTCAGCACATCGCCAACTGGCTGCACCACGGCGTGGTGAGCGAAGAGCAGGTGATTGAGACGCTGAAGCGCATGGCGAAGGTGGTGGATCGGCAGAACGCGGGCGATCCGCTCTATAAGCCCATGGCCCCCGGCTTCGACGGACCGGCCTTCCAAGCGGCCAGTGATCTGGTGTTCAAGGGCCGCGAGCAGCCGAACGGCTACACCGAATGGGTCCTCACGGCCCGCCGCCGCGAGGCCAAGGCAGCCCGTTAGACCGGCCCGGCGCGACGCCGTTCGTGGCGCCACAGCGCCACGGCGACGCGGCGTGCCTCATAACTCCGGCGCAGGGCGGTTCCCAAGCCGCCCTGGCCTTCGGGTGAATATCCATGGACGAGCACGCCGTCCGGCCCAAAATTGCGATGCATCTCGGCCCGCCACGACCTGTCGGCCGCTGCGAGCGCCGCTTCGGTAATGCGGAGACGATCCGGCTCTGCGGGCGGGGGCGGGTAGGCGCTCATACCCACTAACGCGTCACCTCGTGGCGAGGTCCCTGTTCACCGCTGCATCATCTCCTTAGGGAAGACTTCGGCGAGGGGGTGGGGCGAGCATGCAGCGCATCACGATCACGATCGACGACGAATTGCTGGATGCGATCGATCGCCTCTGCGAGCGACGGGGCTACGGCAGCCGTTCGGAGGCGGTGCGTGATCTCGTCCGCGGTGCGGTTGCCCCCGTCCAGACGACGGACGCTAAAGATGCGCCTTGCTACGGTGCCCTGAGCTACGTCTACGATCACGGCACACGCGATCTCGCCCGGCGCCTGACCGATGAGGGCCATCATCACGGCGTATCCATCGCCAGCCTGCACGTGCATCTGAACGCCGACGATTGCCTGGAGGTCGCGGTCTTGAAAGGATCGGCGGCGGCCATGCAGGCCTATGCCGACAGCGTCACCACGCAGCGAGGCGTGCGCTACGGCCAACTTCACCTTATTCCGGAACGCGTGAACGAGGCGCATCGCGCCCATTCGCACGGGAAAGCCTGAGTTACTTCGGCAACAGACAGAAGTATGATCTTTGCGTATGTTCTGCATACGCAAAGGAGCGTGATCGGCGCGCCTCCAATGCGATGAAAGGCCGTTGCCCCTGTCGAGTGCTTTCCCATCGAACCTCTTCCATATGACGCTGCTTGGCGGGGTAGCCACCTTGTCTCTCGTCGCGGGCGTTGCCATGGCTGCACCCAACGAGCAGGCGGTGAGCCTGTCGGAATTGTCGGTCATCGCCGAGGCACCCGTAGCGACAGCTTCGGCCACGCCGAACGCATCCGCCGCCTATGTCGGCGGGATCACCGGGCGCGGCGGCGCCCTGCAGCCGGTCGAAGCAGCGAGCGCCGGGATCATTACGGGCGCGCAAATCAACAGCCGGCCGGTCACGCGCCCCGGCGAGGTTTTAGAGGAAATTCCCGGCCTCATCATCACGCAGCATTCTGGTGAGGGCAAAGCCAACCAGTATTTTTTGCGCGGCTTCAACCTCGATCACGGCACCGATATCGCGATCAGCGTCGATGGTATGCCGGTCAACATGCGGACCCATGCCCATGGCCAAGGCTATGCCGACCTCAACTTTCTCATTCCGGAGCTTGTTGGGGCCGTCGAGTTCCACAAGGGGCCTTACTTCGTCCGCGACGGAGATTTCACCTCGGCCGGCTCTGTGCGGATTGATTATCTCGACACGCTCGAGCGCAATATCTCGCTGGCGACCTTCGGAAGCTTCGGTCTGAAACGGGGTTTGTCGGCCGCCTCAGTGCCGCTCGGCACAGGCAATCTGCTCGTGGCAGGCGAGGCGCAGACCTATGACGGACCCTGGGCCGTGCCAGATGCCCTGCGCAAGTTGAACGGCGTCATCCGTTTCAGTCAAGGCACGGCTCTAGACGGCTTCGCCGTCACCGGGATGGCCTATTGGGCCAAGTGGAACGCCACCAACCAGATCCCCGAGCGGGCGATCGCGGAGGGGATCATAGGCCGTTATGGCACCCTCGATCCAAGCGATGGTGGCGATACCGGCCGGTTCTCCCTATCGGGTCGGTGGAGCCAATCGGATGCAGGCGGCGTCACCAGCGCCTCGGCTTATGTGATCCGTTACCAGATGAACCTCTGGAACAACTTCACGTATCTTCTGAACGACCCGATCGGGGGCGATCAATTCCACCAACGCGATAGCCGCGTCCTCGGCGGAGGGAGATCGCCCGCGTGTTCCAGGGCGACCTGTTCGGTCTGCCAATGGAAAACGAGATCGGCTTTCAGACGCGGACGGACGACATCCGGGTTGGACTATTCAACACCACAACGCGCCGATACCGCTCGACCGTGCTGGATGACAGCGTGCTGGAGGCAAGCGCTGCCGTCTACGTTGAGAACCGCGTGCGCTGGACGGACTGGTTTCGCACCTCGGTCGGCTTCCGGGCCGACGGTTATTATGCGGATGTCCGCTCCGATACGCCTGCCAATTCGGGTCGAGCTCGCGATGGGATCGTCAACCCGAAGCTCGGCGCCGTGTTCCGCCCCTGGCAAGATACCGAACTTTACGTGAATTACGGCGGTGGCTTCCATTCGAACGACGCGCGCGGCGTCACGGCGACCGTCGATCCAGCAAGCCCCCTGTTCAACGTGCTGCGCTCCCCTTTTCTCGTTCCCTCGACGGGGTCGGAGATCGGTTTCCGCAACCGTTCGATTGCCGGGCTTGAGACTTCGCTCGCGCTTTTTCAACTCGACTTTGCCTCGGAGAACCTTTTTCAGGGCGATTCCGGCACGACTGAACCGAGCCGTCCTACGCGCCGCTTCGGCATCGAGTGGACCAACCATTACGCTGTCACGCCATGGCTCGTGCTTGAAGGCGATCTGACCGTCACCAACGCCCGGTTCTCGGACCGCGACTCGGTCGGCGCCCGTGTGCCGGAGGCGCCCACGACCATCGCCTCGGCAGGTATCACCTTCGGCGAGGGGCTTGGCTGGTTCGGCTCGTTGCGGTTCCGATATTTCGGCCCGCGTCCCCTCATCGAGGACAATTTCGTCCGTTCGAAGCCGACCGCTCTGCTCAACGGGCGGATCGGCTACCTCTTCGAGAACGGGGTCAGCCTTTCACTCGACGTCCTCAATCTCACCAATGCGAAGGCAGATCAGATCACGTATTTCTATGTGTCACGCCTTCCCGGTGAGGATGCGGCAGGGGTCGCCGACCGCCATTTTCACCCCGTCGAACCCACCGCCATGCGGTTGACGCTCGCGGGGCGATTCTAGGCACATTCAGGAATGCACTCGAAGCCAGGAAAGAGCGCCGGAGAGGTCGAAGCCGCGCTCCGCGCCGAACGCCACGACATCATCTCGCGACATGCGGCCACCCAGGACTTCGCCGATCACCCAGAGGGTGAGAGAGCGCGTCCCGCTCCGGCAATGGGCGACGACCGGCCCCCCTGCTTCGTGCACCGCCTGGCCGAACGCCTCGACATCCGTCCGCGTGATCGATCCGCCCGTGACCGGAATGTGCCGGTAGCGCAGGCCCGCGGCCTCAGCAGCGGCGGCCTCCACGGCGCTATCAGGCTGGCCCGGCTCCTCGTGCTCGGGCCGGTTGTTGATCAGAAGCCTCGTCCCATGCGTGCCGAGGATCGCGATCTCGCTCTCATCGGGCTGTGACGCGACCGTGAAGGTGTCGGTGATCGGGGTTAGCTTCACGGAACACCACGGGACACGAGGGAAGCGTCAGGCCGCGACGCGGTCGGTCAGGAGCAGGTCCGAGCGGATCCGCTGCGCCATATCCTGAAGGGCGGGGGACGTCCGATCGCGAGGATGGGGCGTGTCGATCACGTGCGTCGCACGGATATGACCCGGCGAGCCCGCCAGCACCACGACCCGGTCTGCGAGATAGACCGCCTCTTCGATGTCGTGCGTGACGAACAGCACGGTCTGGCCTGCCGCGCGGCACAGGCGGATCAGTTCATCCTGCAACGCTTCGCGGGTCAGGGCGTCGAGGGCCGAGAAGGGCTCGTCCATCAGGAGCACGTGCGGCTGAACCGCCAGAGCGCGGGCCAGGGCGACGCGCTGCCGCTGGCCGCCGGACAATTGAAACGGCCACCGGTTGGCCAGATCGGCAAGGCCCACGCGGGCCAGCGCGCTTTCGGCCCGCTCACGCCGCTCGACACGCGAAAGCTTCAGCTTCTCAAGGCCGAAAGCAACGTTGTCGAGGATGCGCCGCCATGGCAGCAGTCGCGCATCCTGGAAGACCAGCGCGACGGAGCGCCGTCCCGGCTCGGGTGGGCTTACCGTCACCGTCCCCTCGCTGGGCCGCACGAGGTCAGCGATCACCCTGAGCAGCGTGGACTTGCCGACGCCCGAGGCGCCGACGATGGCCAGGAACTCGCCCGAGGCGATGTCCAGATCCAGCCCTTCGAGCACTTTCGTCCGGGTGCCGTCACGGGTGAAGGTCAGGGCGAGGCCCCTTATGCCGATCAGGCCCGCCATTGCAGGATCCGCCCCTGGAGGAAGGTGAACGCGGCGTCGATCAGCCCGTAGAGAAGGGCCATGGTCAGCATGTAGACCACCACGATATCGGTCGCGAGCAACGTCGAGGCTTGCATCATCCGTTGGCCAAGGCCGGGAACGCCGAAGATCTCGGCGGCCACCACCGCCATCCATGCCTGCCCGAGGGCGGTGCGCACGCCGACGAGGATGCCCGGCATCGCAGCAGGCCAGACCACCTTGATCAGACGCTCCGGTGCCGAGCGGAAGCCAAAGGCCGCGGCAAGTTCGATCAGGTCGCGGTCGACGCCCCGGATCGCGCCATGGGCTGCGAAATAGACGATCCAGAACACGCCGATGGCGATGATGAACACGGCCGCCGACGGGTTCACGCCGAACCAGATGATCGCGAAGGGCACCCAGGCGAGACCAGGCACGGGGCGCAACACGCGTACCACCCAGGCGGTCAGCCCCTCGGCCGTACGCAGGAGGCCGGTGACGGTGCCCGCCGCGATGCCGAGCGCCACACCGATGCTCAACCCCAGGACATAATGGCCGAGGCTTCCGCCGATGGCGGCGGCCCACTGGCCCGAACTCAGTTCGCGCAGGAAGGCGGCGGGCAGCACGGAGGGCGGTGGCAGGAAGGCCGGATTCACGAGGCCCAGAAGCGGCACCGCTTCCCACAGGCCAAAGAAGGCAACGAGGCCGATGAGCGGCAGGAAAGCCGCGAGGGGATGAGCCTTCACGTGTTCGGCTTCACTTGGCAGCTAAGGCGCGCTCATAGAGGCGCGGATCGAACAGGCCGTCGAGCGAGACATCGCGGTCGAGGGCGCCGATCTTGACCTGATACTTCTGCATCGCGGCGGTGGCCTCGACGATCGAGCGGGGATCGGCCGAGAAGCGCGTCGCCGGGGAGGCGAGGGCGCGCCGGATCGTGGCGGAATCGATGAGGCCCTTGCCGAGCGCCCCCTCGATGGCCGGGGTGACCTTGGCGGGATCGCGACCGATCAGGTCGATAGCACGCACGATCGACGTGACGACCGCCTGCGCGGCCTCCGGCTCCTTGTCGAGGAACGCCTTGGTAACGGCGACGACGGTCCCGGGCTGGTTCGGGAACATCTCCCCGCCGAGCGCCATCAATTTGATCTCCGGGTTGCGCCCTGTGACGATGGAGACGGCGGGCTCGCGCAGCGTGCCGCCATCGACAGCGCCCGCCAGGATCGCCTGTTGGGTCGCGTCGATGCCCATCGAGACGATGGTGACATCCTTCGGATCGGCCTTCGCGACTTCCCAGAGCCAATATTGGAGCGTCGTGTTCGGCACGGAGCCGAGGGGCTGCGTGGCGAGCCGGGCCGGAACCCCAGTGGCGGCGCGGAAGCGCTTGAACACCTCGGCGGGGGGAACATCCTTCTCGGCGAAACGGGCGAGCTTCGGCCCGGCGATGAAGACGTTTTCCTCAATGGCCGTCGAGGCGACGACCTTGATGTCGAGGCCACGCGCGCGGGCGACCACGAGGGGCGCCACTCCCGCGACGTAGACATCGAGCGTGCCAGAGGCGAGGGCCTGAATCGCGTTGGGGCCGGATTCGAAGGTCGTGACGGCGGGGGTCAAACCGGCTTCCTTCAGCCAGCCCTCCTTCTCGGCGACATAGATCGGCGCGGCCGCCAGGATCGGAATCAGACCAACCTTCACGGTCAGCGGCGTGGCCCGCGTTTGAGCGAACGCCTGCACCGGCTGGGTGAGGGCGGCAGCGCCGAGGAGCGAGCCTGCCTTCAGGATGCGACGTCTCGTGAACATGGTGGGGGCCGGCGGTGCAGGGGGAGAGGCTGTCGCTTACGGGATCGTCTTGCCGGAAAGCAAGAAGCCCGGTCATGCGCATGGGGGCGGTCTGCCCCTTGTCCACGTCGGTCGCTACCAACTCGACGGCGGACCTCCCCTATCGCATTCAGATAGCGTTAAGGGCACGAGGCTCTAATTCTTAACGAATTTCCTTCGAGCTTCACCGATGCGGCGTACTTCCGCCAAGCTAGGAGCTTGGCAGTGGAACGGGTTCGCGGCTCTGGTGCTTAGTGAAAGAGGAATGTGGTGGGATCACGCGGGTCCCGTAGTGCGATGGTTCATCGCGAGTTTTCCGGAATGTTGCTGACCACC
Organism: Methylobacterium komagatae; assembly: GCF_042661665.1. Taxonomy (NCBI): domain Bacteria; kingdom Pseudomonadati; phylum Pseudomonadota; class Alphaproteobacteria; order Hyphomicrobiales; family Methylobacteriaceae; genus Methylobacterium; species Methylobacterium komagatae. The sequence goes on along the minus strand of NZ_JBHSWN010000001.1, from coordinate 5,522,899 downwards.
GAATACGAGGACGAACAGGGCGTCAGGCTGGCCGCTGCGGCCAAGCTGCTGAGTGCTGCGCGCTCGGTGGACGAGATCGTTGCGGGCCTGCGGCAGACCGCGCGAGACATCATCGGCTCGGACGGAATTGCGGTGGTTCTGCGTAAGGGTGATCTTTGTCACTACGTCGAGGAGGACGCGATCGAGCCGCTCTGGCGCGGCGCGAAGTTCCCCATGGACGAATGCGTCTCAGGGTGGGCGATGCACCATCGGCGAACGGTCGTCATTCCGGACCTGGAAACCGACCCGCGTGTGCCGCAGGCGGCCTATGCCCGCACCTCCATCCGCAGCCTCGCCATGGTGCCCATGGGAGCCCCGGAGGCGGTGGCGGCGTTGGGCGCCTATTGGTGTGCCTATGTCGAACCGGACGATTCCACCGTCAGGCGGCTTGAGATCCTGGCCCAGGTGGCGACAATTGCGTTCTCGCGCCTGTCCGCGCCCGCCTGACCCGAAGAGCCGATGATCGACCTGAGTCTGGAAGCCGCCCGCATCGTCGTGGCGACGGCCCTTCGCACGGCACGCGAGCGCAACCTGAAGCCCCTTGCGGTTGTGGTCTACGATGCGCGCGGCGCGCTGAAATGCGTCGAAGTCGAAGACGGCACATCGCTCCGCCGGGCCGAGATCGCCAGCGGGAAGGCCAATGGCGCATTGGCGCTCGGCATGGGCTCGCGGGCGATCCACGCGCGTGCCGAGCAGCAGCCGTATTTCGTGGCGGCCGTCACTCACCTCGCCGGGCCTGCTGCCCTCGTACCGGTGCCGGGGGGCGTTCTGATCCGCAATAAGGATGGGCGTCTGCTCGGCGCCATCGGCATTTCCGGTGACACGTCCGACAACGATGAGATCTGCGCCGTGGCAGGGATCGAAGCCGCCGGGCTCGTGGCCGAGACGGGGGCCTGATGCGCCTGCGGCGGCGGGACTGGCTCGCCGGGGCCGCAGCCGTCGCCGCCGTCGGACCAGCCCCAGCGGCGGGGGATTCCCTCTACCGACGCGGCAATGACGCCGATCCGGAGACGTTGGATCCCCATAAATCCTCCACCGTCGCGGAGGCGCATATCCTGCGCGACCTCTGCGATGGTCTGCTCACCTACGACAACCTCGGGGCTATCGTGCCCGGTGCGGCAAAGGAGTGGACGGTCTCCGACGACGGCAGAACCTACCGCTTCACCCTGCGGCCGGATGGCCGTTGGTCGAATGGCGACCCTGTGGCGGCGGCTGACTTCGTTTACTCCCTTCGCCGGATCATGGACCCGGCCACCGGGGCGAAATACGCCGAGGTGCTGTTTCCGATCCTGAACGCGGCCGCGATCAATCGCGGCGGGCGGCTAGCCGACAGCCTCGGCGTCTCCGCGGCAGACCCAGCGACGGTCGAAATCACTCTGGAAGAGCCGACGCCCTACTTTCTGGAATTGCTGACGCATCAGACGGCGGCGCCGGTCCATGCGGCCTCGGTGGCACGACATGGCGAGGCGTTCACCCGCCCCGGCCATCTCGTCACGAACGGTCCTTACCGCCTCGTGGACCGGGTGCCGGGTGACCGCATCCTGCTGGAGGTGAATTCTCACCACCCCGAAGCGTCGTCCTTCGCCATCCGCAAGGTCGCCTTCCTGCCCACCCCGGACCTCTCGGGCGCGGTCAGGCGCTACGCGGCGGGAGAGATCGATTCCCTGGCCGACCTGCCGGGCGATCAGATGGCGGCTCTGCGCACGCGGTTTGGATCACAGGTGGTGCTTGGGCCCGCGCTCGGCCTCGCGGCGCTCGCGGTGAATACGCGTAAGGCGCCCTTCTCCGATGTGCGGGTGCGGCGCGCGCTCTCCCTCGTCATCGACCGGGACTACCTCGCCAAGGCGCTGTTCGGCGATACGATGAGCCCGGCATGGTCCCTTTGTCCGGAGGGCCTCGACCATTACCGCACGCCCCCCGAGACCGAAGGTCGGCAGGGCCTGCCCATCGATCACGAGGAAGAGGCGCGGGGGGCTGCTCGCGGCGGCGGGCTTTGATCCGACATCGAACCCGCTGCGCGTCGAGTATCGCTTCAACATGAGCGACAACAACCGCAACATTGCGGTGGCGCTTGCGGAGATGTGGCGCGACATCGGCATCGTCACGCGCTTTGTCTACACCGACGCGAAGACGCATTTTGCCTATCTTCGCGACGGTGGCGATTTCGACATCGCCCGCATGTCGTGGATCGCCGACTATTCCGACCCGCAGAATTTCCTGTTCCTGCTCCAGACCGGCAATGACGGGTTCAATGCAGGGCGCTGGTCGAACGTTGAATACGACGCGCTGCTGAAACAGGGCGCGGCCGAGCGCGACCTCAAGCGCCGGGCGGACATCCTCTACAGGGCGGAAGAGATCGCCCTGCGCGAATTGCCCTGGATTCCGCTGATGCATTACCGGACCAAGGCGCTGATCTCGCCCCGCCTTCACGGTTACCATCCGAACCTGCGCAACGCCGCGCCGACCCGTTACCTCCGGCTCGTTTCATGATCGGCCTCGTCGCTCGGCGGCTCGCTCAAGGCGTACCCACGCTTCTTGCCGTGGTCGCGGTGAGCTTCTTCCTGATGCGTCTTGCGCCCGGCGGCCCCTTCGATCTCGAACGGCCTCTCTCGCCGGCGGCGATGGAGAATCTTCGCAAGGTCTATGGTCTCGACAGGCCGCTGATCGCGCAGTTCGGCAGCTACCTCGCGGCCCTGGCGCAGGGTGATCTCGGACCCTCCTTCTCGCTCCGCGATATGAGCGTCGCGGGGTTGATCGCACGGGGGCTTCCGGTCTCCGCGACGCTCGGCGCCCTCGCGCTCGGCCTCGCCACGATCGTCGGTGTCGGCCTCGGCTGCATCGCGGCGCTTCGGCGGGAGGGATGGGTCGATCGGGTCATCGGCCTCGGCGCCGCGCTCACCCTTTCGCTGCCGAGCTTCGTTGTGGCGCCGCTGCTGCAGATTGCCTTCGGGCTTAGCCTGCGCTGGCTGCCTCTGAGCGGTTGGGAGGGAGGCGATTGGCGCCACCTCATCCTGCCGGTCGTCACCCTCGCCCTCCCGCAGGTCGGCGCGCTGGCGCGGCTTACCCGTGCCTCGCTGGGGGAGGTGCTGCGAACCCAACCAGTGCGGACCATGCGCGCCTTCGGCCTGCCGCCTGTCCGCGTCACGCGCCATGCCCTACGGGGCGCTCTCCTGCCGGTCGTGGCCTATCTCGGGCCCTTGGCTGCCGCCTTGCTAACCGGCTCGGTGGTGGTGGAGACCATCTTCGGCCTGCCGGGCATCGGCCGCTACTTTGTGGAGGGGGCGATCAACCGCGATTACACGCTCGTCATGGGCGTGGTGCTCTTGGTCGCCGTGCTCGTCATCATGTTGAACCTCGCCGCTGACATCGCCTGCGCATGGCTCGATCCGCGCTTGCGGGCCGGGACATGATGAAGAGGCTCATCCGCGAACGCGGCGCCGTGGCGGCGCTCTGCGTGTTGCTGCTCATCGCGCTCGCCTGTCTTGTCGGACCCGCGCTCACCGGCCATCAACCGGACCGGTTCTATCCGGACCTGCGCCAGCTCCCTGCGGGGCTGACAGCACAGCCCGACGACGACCATCTTCGCCCGGCCCTGGACCGGATCTCCTTCCGCATGAGGGCGAGCGTGGCCGAAGCCCGGCGGGAAGGCGACCGGCTGCGCCTGACCCTCACCGCCGACACGCCCATCGACCGGCGCAGCCTCGTCTACCTGCCACGCTCCGACCTGTTTGGCGCGTCCGCCATCGTGGCCGAGGAGCAGGGCGGGCGGCGTCTGGTCCTCGACATGCCGGTGCGGCGCCTGCACTTCCTGCTGGGCACCGACATTCATGGGCGCGATCTCTTCACGCGCAGCCTCGTTGCGGGCCGGGTGTCCCTCGCGGTGGGGCTGACCGCGACCCTCGTCGCCCTGCTCATCGGCGTCGGCTACGGCGCGGTGGCGGGTTACGCGGGCGGGGCTGTGGATGCCGCGATGATGCGCGTGGTCGATGCGCTCTACGCGCTGCCCTTCGTGTTCTTCGTCATCCTGCTGCTGGTGTTCTTCCGGGCGAGCCTCTTGCTGATGCTGCTGGCCATCGCGGCGGTCGAGTGGCTCGACATGGCGCGCATCGTCCGGGCGCAGACGCTCTCGCTGCGCGAGCGTGACTTCGTCCGCGCCGCGCGCGCCCTCGGTCTGACACCGGGAGCGATCGTGCTTCGTCACATCGTACCGAACACACTGGGGCCGGTCGCCGTGGCGGCGACGCTCCTCGTGCCGCGCGTGATCCTGCTGGAGAGCTTCCTCTCGTTCCTGGGTCTCGGGGTTCAGGAGCCGCAGACAAGCTGGGGCGTGCTGATCGCAGAGGGAGCCCGCTCCATCGAGGCGGCGCCGCACATGCTCGCGGCGCCTGCAGCCTTTCTCATCGCCACCCTGGTGTCGCTGAATCTGTTGGGCGACGGGCTTGCGGATGCGGTCGATCCCCGGACGCGTTGAAAGCGATCAGCCGAGCTGCCGCACCGGGCTCCCCGCGCGCCACGCCTCGATATCCTCCACGGCCTGCGTGAAGAAGCGCGTATAGTTGCCCTGCGAGACGTAGCCGAGATGGGGCAGGGCTAACACGTTCGGCAGGTGGCGGAACGGGCTGTCGGCGGGAAGGGGCTCGGTGTCGAAGACGTCGAGCCCGGCGCCCGCAATCCAACCCTCCTCAAGGGCGCGCATCAGCGCCGCCTGATCGACGAGTCCGGCGCGCGATGTGTTGATGAGATAAGCGCTGGCCTTCATTCGCCGAAACTCGGCTTCGCCGACGATGTTGCGGCTCCGCTCGCCCAGCACGAGGTGCAATGTCAGAAAATCGGAAGCCTCGCACAAAGCCCCCTTCGAGGCCGCGAGAGTCGCACTTGCCTCCCGCGCCTGCTCCTCGGTGAGATTCGGGCTCCAGGCTTGGACGTTCATGCCGAAGGCTCGGCCGATGGCGGCCACGCGTGCCCCGATCTTTCCAAGGCCGAGGATTCCGAGGGTCGCACCCGACAGGTCCGCGCCGATGGTGCTCTGCCACGCGCCGCCGCGCACGTTGGCGACCTCCTGCGGGAGGTGCCGCGCGAGGCCGAGGATCAGCGCCCAGGTCAATTCCGTGGGCGGTGTCGGGCTCGAATCGGTGCCGCAGACGGTGATGCCCCGATCTCGTGCCGCTGCGAGATCGATGGAGGCGTTACGCATCCCGCTGGTGATGAGCAGCTTCAAATTGGGCAACCGCGCCAGCAAATCCGCCGGGAAGGGCGTGCGCTCGCGCATGATCACCAGGGTCTCAGCCTGTTCGATCCGCGCCACCAGGGCATCCCGGTCAGAAATGTAAGTGTTCACGGTCGAGACCTGCACGGCGGGCGCCAGCCGTGCCCAATCCGCGAAACTCAGAGCGGCATTCTGATAGTCGTCGAGGATCAGGCAGGTCTGCATGGCGAGCTTTCAGGTGAGTGCGGCGAAGGCGATGGCGATGGCCGCCGCGCCGGGATCTTCCGTGCCTTGGAGATCGCCCGAGGCAAGGTAGCTCGACCGACCCGTCGCGGCTCGGGTCATCCCCGCGGTGGCGCGGGCACCCTCCCTGGCCGCATGGGCGGCCGAGGCGAGATCCCCGGTCTTGAGGGCATCGAGCGCCGGGATCAACGCGTCGAGCATCGTGCGATCGCCCGGTCCCGCGCCGCCATAGGCACGCACCCGCGCGACACCCTCGTGGAGCGCTTCCGGCCAAACTGCGCCCGAGGCGAGGGAGGCCCCCGCCGCCGCGAAGAAGATCGAGCCGAGCACACCGCTCGATCCACCCGCGGCACGGCCGATCCGTTCGGCCAGGGCGCGGGCGAGGGCAGGCGGATCGGCTTGGGGCAGCTTGTCGAGATCGGCCAACACGGCACGGGCCGCGCCCGCGAAGGTCGTGCCGGTGTCGCCATCGCCGACCTTGGCGTCCAGGGCATTCAACTCCGCTTCGGCGGCGACAAGGGCCTTCGCCACCGCCGCGATCCGCGCGGCGGCTTTGTCATCCCGCGAGGGCGTGAAACGCTCGCCTTCGAGCCCGCCGGGCAGCGGCTTCACCTGGGGCGCGGCGATCCTCACGGCCATGGGCCAGTGCAACACCGGGACGGGCGACAGAAGGGCTTCCTCCAGTTCGCCGTCTAGGGCCAGGAAAGACAGCGACGCGCCGTGCATGTCGAGCGCTGTCATGGCAGGCGCCGGGCCCAGCAGCAGCCGCACGCGTTTGCCGAGATTGGTGGCGAGGACCGCGCGCGTCAGGACCTGCATCTCAAGGGACGTCGTCGCGCCGAGATTGTTCACCAGAAGCGCCAGAGGACCATCGCCAGGCAGGGTCGCAGCCAGCCGCTCCGTCATGATTCGCGCGAGGTCGGATGCCGGGGGCAGGGCGACGCGTTCGACGCCCGGCTCGCCATGAATGCCGAGGCCAAGCTCGGCCTGTCCCTCTTCCATGCGCTCGGCTCGACGCGAGCCGGGAATGGTCGCCGTGGACACCGCGATGCCCAAGGAGCGCGCGGCCGAAGCCGCTCGCCGGGCCCGCGCCGCGACCTCTTCCAGCGGTAACCCCGCGGCGGCGGCATGGCCCGCCACCTTGTGGACGAACAGCGTCCCCGCGACGCCGCGCGGCTGGGTGGCGCCGGGCAGGGCGATGTCATCGGCGACGAGCACTGTCTCGACGGCAATGCCCATGCCGCGCGCCCGCTCCGCGGCGAGGCCGAAATTGAGCCGGTCGCCCGCGTAATTCTTCACGACGACGAGGCATCCCGCCGGGCCGCTCACCGCCAGGATTCCGGCTAGAACCGCATCCGCAGAGGGCGAGGCGAAGACATCGCCGCAAACCGCCGCATCGAGCAGCCCAGCGCCGACGAGGCCCGCATGGGCGGGCTCGTGCCCCGACCCGCCGCCGGAAATGACTGCGACCTTGCCCGCGTCGCGCTCGGCCCGGAGTACCACGCGGATATCGGGATAGCCGTCGAGCCGCGCGAGTGTTCCGCCGCCCGAGGCCAGCAGGCCATCGATGGCATCGGTGACGAGGCTGTCCCGCGCCTCGATGAAGTGCCCGAGCGTGCGAGCCATGACGCATTCTCCAAATAGGCCGCGATTCCCTTTGCAGCCCGTTTTCAGCGTGGCCCGATCCGAAGCTGCTGACAACGTCCGCAGGGCTCGGCGCGTGGCGCCGCTTCTCCGTTGACACCACCTTGGCCGCCGCTATCGATGACATCGCATATAAAATCCGCGGGCAAAGTTCGCGGGCCACGAGGAAATGCCGGGCTCAGGAAGCCCTGATCGGGAAGGCGTTCGCCATGCTTTTCACCCGCCGCCGCATTCTGTCGGCCGGTTCCACCGCTCTGCTCGCCGGAGTCGCTGCGCCCCATGTCGCTCGCGCCCAGAAGGCCGAGTTCACCTACAAATACGCGAATAACCTGCCCGACACGCACCCGATGAATGTGCGCGCCCGGGAAATGGCCGAGGCCCTGCGCACCGAGAGCGGCGGGCGGTTCGACCTGAAGATCTTCCCCACGAGCCAGCTCGGTTCGGACACCGACACGCTGAGCCAGCTCCGCAACGGCGGCGTGGAATTTTTCACGATGTCGCCGCTCATCCTTTCGACGCTGGTGCCGAACGCCTCGATCAACGGCATCGGCTACGCGTTCCCGGACTACGACAAGGTCTGGGCAGCGATGGACGGTGACCTCGGCGCCTGGGTGCGCGGGCAGATCGCCAAGGCGAACATCATCGCCATGGAGAAGATCTGGGATAACGGCTACCGCCAGACCACCTCGTCCACGCGGCCGATCGCGATGCCTGAGGACTTCAAGTCCTTCAAGATCCGCGTGCCGGTCTCTCCGCTCTGGACGTCGATGTTCAAGGCATTCGATGCGGCGCCGACCTCGATCAACCTGAACGAGACCTATTCCGCGCTTCAGACAAAGATCGTCGAAGGCCAGGAGAACCCGCTCGCCGTCATCTCGACCACGAAGTTTTACGAGGTGCAAAAGTACTGCTCGCTCACGAACCATATGTGGGACGGTTACTGGTTCCTGGCCAACCGGCGTGCCTTCGAGCGTCTGCCGCAGGACCTGCGGGAGATGGTGGCCAAGCACATCAACGCGGCGGGTATGAAGGAGCGCGAGGACGTCGCTAAGCTCAACGCCAGCCTCCAGGCCGACCTGACCAAGAACGGCCTCGTCTTCAATAAGCCCGATCCGGAGCCCTTCCGCGACAAGCTGCGCAAGGCCGGCTTCTACAACGAGTGGAAGGGCCGCTACGGCGACGAGGCTTGGTCGATCCTCGAGAAGTACACCGGGAAGCTCGCCTGATGGAGGCCACCGCGCCGCGCGGAGGGGTCGCCCCCTGCACGCGGCGGGTGATGAACCTCGCCCATACCCTGCGAAAGAACGGCCGCCGCCTCCGCGACGGCCTCGGCCTCGTGCAAGCGGGGCGGCGCTGGACATGGGCGGAGCTTGATGCCCGCGTCGACGCCATGGCCGCCGCTCTTGCGCAGCGCGGCGTGGTGAAGGGCGATCGGGTGCTGGTGCAGTCGCGCAATGGCAACCAGCTCTTCGAATCGATGTTCGTCTGCTTCCGCCTGGGGGCGGTGTGGGTGCCGACGAACTTTCGCCAGACCCCCGCCGAGGTCGCCTATCTCGCCAAGGCGAGCGGCGCCCGCGTGTTGATCTGCGGCAGCGTCTTTCCGGAACACGCCGCCGCGATCCGCGCCGAATGCCAGGCCCTCGACATCGTGGTCGAGATCGGCGGTGAAAGCTTCGGTGAAGATTACGATCACCTCGTCGCGGAGCATGCCGGGCAGGCGGCGCCGGTCGCCGATGTCGAGCATGACGATCCGTGCTGGTTCTTCTTCACCTCCGGCACGACCGGGCGCCCGAAGGCTGCGGTTCTGACCCATGGCCAGATGGGCTTCGTCATCACCAATCATCTCTGCGACCTGATGCCGGGGACGAAGGAGGGCGACACCTCCCTTGTCGTGGCGCCGCTCTCCCACGGCGCGGGTATCCACCAATTGGCGCAGGTCGCCGCCGGGGCGACGACGGTGCTGACCGGGGGCGACCGGCTCGATCCGGAGGAAGCGTGGTCGCTGGTGGAACAGTGGCGCATCGCCAACATGTTCACCGTGCCGACCATCGTGAAGCTGCTGACCGAGCATCCTGCTGTCGACCGGCATGATCATTCGAGCCTGCGCCACGTCATCTATGCGGGCGCGCCGATGTACCGAGAGGACCAGAAGCGCGCGCTGAAAGCGTTAGGCCCGGTGCTGGTTCAGTATTTCGGACTCGGCGAGGTGACGGGGAACATTACCGTCCTGCCCCCGCGCCTCCACGCGGCCGAGGATGGGCCGGAGGTGAAGGTCGGCACCTGCGGCTTCGAACGCACGGGCATGCAGGTCGATATCCAAGATACCGACGGGCGCTCGCTCCCGGCGGGGGAGACCGGCGAGATCTGCGTCTGTGGCCCGGCGGTCTTCGCGGGCTATTACGACAACCCGAAAGCCAACGCGGATGCCTTCCGGAATGGCTGGTTCCGCACTGGCGACCTCGGGCATCTCGACCCGCAAGGTTTTCTCTTCATCACCGGCCGCGCGTCGGACATGTACATCTCGGGTGGATCGAACGTGTATCCGCGAGAGACCGAGGAAAAGCTGCTGAAACACCCGGCCATCGCCGAGGTCGCGATCCTCGGCGTGCCCGATCCGACCTGGGGCGAGGTCGGGGTGGCCGTCTGCGTGGCGCGGCCGGGCGAAACCGTGGAAGAGGCGGCACTGCTCTCGTGGCTCTCGGGCGAAGTCGCCCGCTACAAGCTGCCGAAGCGCGTCTTCTTCTGGGATGACTTGCCGAAATCCGGCTACGGCAAAATCACCAAGCGCGCGATCCGCGAAGGGCTGGAAGCGCGGGGTTGCCTGCCGCTCGAACAAGGACGCTGAGGCCATGGACAGGCTCACCCTCCGCGCCGCCGACATCCTGCCCGACGACGGATGCAAGGGGGCCCTCGTGGGCCGGATCTGGCGGTCGGACGTCTCGGGCCCAAGCGTCGTCGCTATCCGGCAGGGATCGGACGGGACGGTCCGGGTGTTCGACATCACCGCAACGCACCGCACGGTCGCCGAGCTTTGCGAGCACGAGGATCCCGCTTCCGCGCTCCGAGCCGCGGACGGCGAGGATTGCGGATCGCTCGATGCCATCCTCGCCAACACCCCGCTGGAAGAACGCGACCCAGCGCGCCCGTGGCTTCTCGCGCCGTTCGATCTTCAGGCGATCAAGGCGGCGGGCGTCACGTTCGCCACCTCCATGCTGGAGCGGGTGATCGAGGAGCGCGCACGCGGCGACATGCTGGCTGCCACCGCGATTCGCGCGGAGGTGAAGCGTCTCGTCGGCGACGACCTGCGCCAACTCCGGCCCGGCTCGCCGGAAGCCGCCGCGCTCAAGGCGGTGCTGGTCGCGCAAGGCGCATGGAGCCAATATCTCGAGGTCGGCATCGGGCCTGATGCGGAGATCTTCACCAAAGCGCAGCCGCTCTCGGCGGTGGGCTGCGGCGCGGATGCCGGGCTGCACCCGGACTCAGAGTGGAACAACCCCGAGCCGGAAATCGCCCTTGCGGTCTCGTCCCGGCAGGCCATCGTCGGCGCAAGTCTCGCCAACGACGTGAACCTGCGCGATTTCGAGGGGCGTTCGGCGCTGCTCTTGGGTAAGGCCAAGGACAACAACGCCTCCTGCGCCCTTGGGCCGTTCCTGCGCCTGTTCGACGAGACCTTCTCCATCGACACGGTACGGCGGACCACCGTGAGCCTCGAGGTGGCGGGGCCGGACGGCTTCACCCTGGAAGGTACATCGCCACTATCCGAGATCAGCCGCGATCCGGCCGATTTGGCCGAGGCGATGATGGGCCGGTTCCACCGCTACCCAGATGGGGCGGTCCTGTTGCTCGGCACCATGTTCGCGCCTGTGAAGGACCGGCTCGGGCCGGGCCTCGGCTTCACCCATGTCGAGGGTGACCACGTCACCATCGCGAGCCCCGAACTCGGCAGGCTGGTCAACCGCATGCGCCCCTGCGACGCCTGCGAGCCATGGACCTTCGGCACCGGCGCGCTGATGCGCAACCTCGCCCAGCGTGGGCTGCTGTGACAGGCCCTCGTCGCAAATGATATCGCCAGACCCATGATGCAGACGCCCGCGATTCTTGACCAACTCGCCGCCATCGTCGGGCCGAGCGGCCTCGTGACGGGTGACGAACTCCGCAGCCGCCCCGCCGCCTGGACACGGCCGTCCGAGCCCTGCGCGGCTCTCGCCCTGGTCCGCCCCCGCGACACCGAGGAGACCGCCCGTGTCGTGAAGGCCTGTGCGGAGGCCGGAGTGAGCATCGTCCCGCGCGGTGGCGCCACCGGTCTCGTGGACGGCATCCTCTGTGAGAATGACCAGATCACCTTGTCCACAGAACGGATGACAGGCATCGCACCGGTCGATCCTCTGTCGATGACGGTCGTCGCGGGCAGCGGCGCTACGGTGGAAGCGGTGCAGAATGCCGCCCGTGCGGCGGGCCTGTTCTTCCCACTCGATCTCGGCGCGCGGGGCTCGGCCACCGTGGGCGGGACCATCTCGACCAACGCAGGCGGTCTTCGCGTGCTGCGCTACGGCATGATGCGGGAGATGGTGCTGGGCCTCGAAGCCGTTCTGGCGGATGGCACGATCCTCTCCTCCATGCGCCCGCTCATCAAGAACAATACCGGGCTCGACCTGAAGCAGCTTTTTCTCGGCACCGAGGGCACGCTCGGCATCGTCACCCAGGCCGTGCTTCGCCTGCGGCCGGAGCCCGCCGGTTACGTGACCGCCCTCGTGGCCTGCCCCGGCGTCGATGACGGCGCCCGCCTGTTGCGCGCTGCGCAATCGGCCTTTCAGGGCCGTGTCTCGTCCTTCGAGGGGCTGTGGCCTGATTTCTACCGGCTGATGACCAAGCCCGGGCGGGCTACGCCGCCGCTGGGGCCCGATTACCCATTCTACGCGATCATCGAAGTCGAATGCGTGCCGGAGGAGACGGATCGCTTCGTGGACCTGCTCGACCGTTTGATGGGGGAGGGCACCGTACTCGATGCCGCGCTCGCCTCGTCGGAGGAACAGCGGCAGGCGATGTGGCGTATCCGCGACCGGGTCGAGAACATGAACGCGGACGGCATCGAGCGCGCTTTCGACGTGAGCGTGCCCCTCGACCGGATGGACGGGTATGTGCGCGACGCGCTCGCGCGGATGGCGGCAATTCCCGGCTGTCGCGCGGTTGTCTACGGCCATATCGGCGACAACAACCTGCACTGGAACACGACCGACCTCGATGCCGCCGGCAACGAGGCGATCGACGCGGCGATCTATGCGCCCCTTGCGGAGTTGAACGGGTCGGTCTCGGCGGAGCACGGGATCGGACTGATGAAGCGGAGCAAGCTCAAGCTCTCGCGCTCACCCGAGGAGATCGCCACCATGCGATTGGTGAAGCGCGCCCTCGATCCCGACAACCGGCTGAATCCCGGCAAGGTGTTCTGAATCCATGGCCCGCCCGCCTGCCGAGGCGCGCAAGGCAGCGCGTCTCACCGTTCGGCTGACTCCGCGCGGCGGGAAGGATGCAATCGACGGCTGGATTCGCGACGCGGATGGAGCCCCTTGCCTCAAGGTCCGCGTCTCCGCCCCGCCCGTCGAGGGCGCGGCGAACGAGGCACTGGAAAAGCTCATCGCCGCCACGCTCAAAGTCCCGGGCAGCGCCGTGACGATCGTCGCCGGGCATCAGGCGCGGGTGAAGCGGTTGGAGATCGCCGGAGTGGACGAGTCGGATCTGGCGCGGGTGTTCGGGGCGCCCGGCTGACGGAGCGCCCCGCAACAGGGGTCAGAAGCCCACCTTATCCCCCCCTTGAGCGAAAGGATCTCCCGCGCCTCGTCGGGCGTGGCGATGGAGAGGCCCAGCCCTTCGATGATGCTGCGCACCCGGCGAACCTGGGCGGCATTGGTCTCTGCGAGCTTGCCCGGCCCGTCCCATAAGCTGTCTTCCAGGCCGACGCGGACGTTGCCGCCCATTGCGGCGGCCATCGCGGCAATGTTCATCTGGTTGCGTCCGGCACCCAGAACTGACCAGCGGTAGTTGTCGCCGAACAGCCGGTCTGCCGTGCGCTTCATGTGCATCACGTCATCCGGATGGGCGCCGATTCCGCCCTGAAGGCCGAATACTGTCTGGATGAACAGGGGCGCCTGAACGAGGCCGCGATCGAAAAAGTATTCGAGATTGTAGAGATGCGCGGTGTCGTAGCACTCGAACTCGAAGCGCGTTCCGTTCGGGCCGCAGGTGGTAAGGATGTGCTCGATCTGCCCAAACGTGTTGCGGAAGATGATGTCCTTGTTGCCGAGGTAATCCTTCTCCCACTGATGCTTCAGATCCTTGAAGCGATCGAGCATGCCGAACAGGCCGAAATTCATCGAGCCGAGGTTGAGCGACGCCACTTCCGGCTTGAACGTCGCAGCGGGGCGGACGCGCTCCTCAATGGACATGGTCGGCGCGCCGCCGGTTGTGAGGTTCACGACGCAGTTCGAACGCTGCTTGATGACCGGCAGGAACTTGGCGAAGGCCTCCGGGCTCTGGTCCGGGCGGCCGTCCTCAGGGTCGCGGGCATGCAGGTGGACGATGGCCGCGCCCGCTTCCGCTGCGCCGATGGCCGCGTCGGCGATCTCCTCCGGCGACACCGGCAGGTGAGGCGACATGCTCGGCGTATGGATCGCCCCCGTCACCGCGCAGGTGATGATGACCTTCCGTTGGGTCGCCATGCTCAATCCTTCTGTTGGTTCTTGTGGGCGCGAAGGGCGGCCAGCCGCTCGTCGCGCCGCCTCATGCGGGCCGGCAGATCGCCCGGCGCCGTCCACTGGGACAGGATCGTCTGCACCGCCGCGTCCTCGTAGACGGCGGGCGGCGGCGGCTCGGCGGCGAGCCGCTTGTAGAAGCCGGTATAGCGCGCGCAGTAATCGGCGATGCCGCCCGGCGCGTTGAGTTCGATGGTCTCGAACGGCCCCATGAAGCTCCATCGCAGGCCGAGCCCGTCCGACACCGTACGGTCGAGATCCTGGGGCGTGACATAGCCTTCAGAGGCGAGCCGGAACGCCTCTGCGAGGAGCGCTCCCTGCAACCGATTGAGAATGAACCCCTCAATTTCCTTCAGCACGGTGATCGGCACCTGTCCGATCGCTTCGTAGACATGGCGCGCGCGGGTCAGCGCTGCCGGGTCGGTCCAGGGCGCGCCGGAAATCTCCACCAGCGGGATCAGGTGCGGAGGATTGACCGGGTGGCCGATGAGGCATCGGCCACGACCTTGCAACACCTCCGTGAACAGAGAGCAGCGGATCGCGGAGGAGGATGAGGCGATGACCGTCTCCGGCGGCGCCAGGGCATCCATCTCTGCGAAAAGGGCGCGCTTCACCTCCGCGAGTTCCGGCCCGTTCTCCTGCACGAAGGTGCAGTCCCGCAGCGCATCCGCAAGGCTTCCCGCAGCATGGATACGGGCAGCCGCCCCGGCTGGATCGGCGCAGAGGCCGTGGGCGGCGAGCGTCTGCAAGCCTTCCGCGCAGAGCGGAACCGCTGCGACGGCGACGCCCTCGGCCGTGTCGAACAGGCGCACGTCCCACCCCGCACGGGCGAAGATCATGGCCCAGGCCCGACCGATAAGGCCGGACCCGACGATGGCGACGGTTTCGGTCACAGCCACAACACCTTCCGCCTCAGTTCCTGATCCTCACGGAGCGATCGCGACTCGCCGCTCCACTGCACCGCGCCGCGCTCCAGTGCGACGGTGCGGTCCGACAGCGCCAGCGCGAGATCGAGGTGATGATCGACGATCACGATGGAGAGTTCCCGTCGCAGCCGGTCGAACGCCTCGAACAATTCCTCGGTGACGGCGGGGGACAGACCCTCGAAAGGCTCGTCCAGAAGTAGAAGGCGCGTATCGCCGGAGAGGGCGCGGGCCACCGCCACCATCTGCTGTTCGCCGCCGGAGAGGCGGGCTGCATCGACGTTCCAGCGCTGCTTGAGGCGCGGGAAGAATTCGAGCACCCTCTCCTCATCCCAATGGATCCCGGAGCCGGTGAGACGCTTCAAGCGGCCGAGGCCCAGATTCTCGGCGACGCTCATGCCCGCGAACAGCGCGCGTCCCTGGGGCACGTAACCGATGCCTGCACGCGAGATCCGATCCGGCGAGAGACCGGCCATCTCTTTCCCACCCAGGACGATCCGGCCCGAGGCGGGGGGCGCGATACCGATCAGCGTCTTGAGCAGCGTCGACTTCCCGGCGCCATTGCGTCCGAGTAGAGCCACCACCTCGCCACGGCGGACGGTAAGGTTCACGCCGTTGAGAATGTGCGACTTGCCGTAGAAGGTATTCACGCCCTCCATCACCAGCAGATCGTCCTTGGCGGCGGCGCTGGCGCGGGGCTTAGCCGCGATCGCTGCCGTGCCGGATCCGAGATAGACCGCCTGAACCTTCTCGTCGTCGCGGGCATCCGCCACGGTGCCGTCCACCAGCACGGCGCCATCCGCCATCACCGTCACGCGGTCGGCGAGGCGGAACACCCGGTCGATGTCGTGCTCCACGAGAAGCACGGGAATGTCGGCAGAAAGGGCCTTGATCAGATCACCCACCCGCTCCCGCTCGGCGGCGGCAAGTCCGGCCAGGGGTTCGTCGAGGAGCAGGACGCGCGGCCGGGTCGCCAAAGCGAGACCCATGTCGAGCAGGCGTTGACCGCCATAGGACAGGCTGCCCGCCTCCGCGCGCTCGATGCCCGCGAGGCCGGTCCAGCGCAGCAATTCCACGGTATCGTCAGCCACCTCACGGATGGCGAGCGCATCGCGCCACGGGCTGAAATGCGACGGATGGCGCGCCTGCACGGCGAGCCGCACGTTCTCCTGCACGGACAATCCCGGGAAGAGATTGGTGATCTGGAAGGAGCGGCCGATGCCCGCCTTCGTAATGGCGTAGGGCTCCAACCCGCCCACATCGCGCCCATCGAGGGTGATGCGCCCGGCATCCGGGCGGTAGAGGCCCGAAAGCAGGTTGAAGGCGGAGGTCTTGCCCGCGCCGTTCGGGCCGATCAGCGCGTGGAGCGTCCGGTCCGCCACGGCGAAGGAGACGCCCCGCACGGCCGCCACGGCGCCGAAGCTCTTGGCGATGCCGTCCGCAACGAGGACCGGCCCGGTCCCCTTGCCCTCGGCGATAAAGCGCGGCGGCACTCGCCCGCTTGCCCCGGCCCGGCGCGCGGCCATGGCGGCGCCCTCGGTCGGGACCTTTCGGAACGGCTTCAGTAGCCGTGTGCCGATGCCTACGAGGCCATCTGGCGAGAGCACGATGAAGGCGACGAAGAGCAGGCCGAAATAGAGGAGCCAGTCGCCCGTGTAGATCGACAGGAATTCGCGGAAGAGGATGAAAAACAGCGCGCCGATCGCGGGCCCGAGGAACGAGCGCATTCCGCCGATCACGACCATCGCGAGCAATTCGCCGGAGAAGGCGATGGAGATCGGGTCGGCCGAAGCGAAGCGGTGGTTGTAGGCCGACAGCGCCCCGGCGAGCCCGGTGATGGTCGCGGATAGGACGAAGGCCGCGAGCTTGTAGCGGTTGGTCGCATAGCCGAGGAAACCGGCACGCTGCTCGTTCTCGCGGATCGCCACCAGAACCGTCCCCATGGGGGAGCGCCGAAAGCGCCACAGGCCGAACAGGACGAGGGCCGCGACGCAGGCCGTGGCGGTGTAGAGGGCAGCGGGCGTGTCGAGGGCCGCCCAGCGTTGCACGCCGCCGATGCCGTTCTCGCCGCCGGTCAAGTCGGTCCAGCGAAAGGCGATGGCGTAGAGCATCGCGGTGAGGGCCAGGGTGAGCAGCGAGAAGTAGACGCCGCGTCGGCGAAGGATGAGCGCTCCGGCCGCGAAGGAGCAGCCTGCGGTGATCGCGACCGCACCGAAGAGCGGCAATGCCATGTCGTGCGGCATGAGCCGCGTTTGAAGGATCGCGACAGCATAGGCGCCGATGCCGAACCACGCCCCGTGCCCGAAGGAGACGAGGCCGGTCCAGCCGACGAGGATGTTGAGACCGAGCACGGCCAGCGCGAAGATCACCACGTCGGTGGCGGTGATCATCGTGAGCCCGATGCCGTCCAGGGCAAAGGGCAGGACCACCAGCGCAGCCAGCGCCGCCCAGAGCTGGCGGCTCTCGCGGACGATGCCGCCGCGCTGGGGTGGAGCGAGGGGAAGGGCCTCAGCGGTTCCGGACATGGCCATCCTCACTCGAACCGGGCGATGTGTTCGCCGAACAGGCCGCGCGGCCTCAGCAGCAGCACCAGCACCATCAGACCGTAGACCGCCGCCTCGGTGGCTGGCGGATAGGCGTAGGCGGTGAGACCGCGCACCACGCCGACGATGAGCGCCGCCAGCACGACGCCCCAGAACGAGCCGAGCCCGCCGATCACCACCACCACGAAGGCGAAGGTGAGGATCTCCGCGCCCATGGCGGGCTGCACCCCGGTGACGGGCGCCATCATGGTGCCCGCGAGCGCGGCGAGGCCGGTGGCGATGACCACGACGGCAGTCATGTAGGGCCGCAGCGAAATGCCGAGCGCCGCCACCATGTCCGGGTTCTGCACGCCCGCGCGCACCACCCGGCCGAAGCTCGTCTTGGTCAGCAGTAGCCAGAGCCCGAGCACGCAAACCACGGCCACCGCGAGGATCGCGAGGCGATAGCGCGAGTAGATCAGATCTCCGATGAACACCTGTCCGCGGAGCCAGGGCGGGATGCCGAAGGGCAGGGGCGCGGCGCCGAAGGCCATGCGCAAGGCCTGCTCCGCGACCATGGCGAGGCCGAAGGTCAGCAACAGGCCGAGCGCCGGATCGCCCCGGTAGAACCGCCGTAGAAGAAACCGCTCGATGACGAGGCCGAGCAGCCCCACCGCCAATGGCGAGGCGATCAGCGCCCCGCCGAAGCCGATCTCGGGCGCGAGCGCGACCGTGAGATACGCACCGATGGCATAGAAGGCACCGTGAGCAAGGTTTACGATGCCGCCGAGGCTGAAGATCAGCGATAGCCCGAGGGCGATCAGCAGATATTGCACGCCGATCAGCAGGCCGTTCAGAACCTGCTCCAGAATGAAGACGAGCGTCATCGGCTCACCTCACGCCGGGAAGGTGCAGGCATTCTCCTCCTTCGTGGTCGCGAGGACCTCCAGGCTTTCCCCCGGCCCCGGCAGCGGGCCGGTGGACGTGAAGATGTCGTATTGATTCTTGACCTTCTCCTGCGGGAGGGCCGTGATGGCGTACATCTCCTGCATCAGTTCGTGGTCCCACGGCCGGAAGTAGCCTTCACGGGTCTTGTGGATGTCGAACTTCGCGCCGCTCTCCAGATATTCCACGATCTTCATAGAATCGGTCGACTTCGTCGCGTTCATTGCCTGGGCGACGATCTTGGTCGAGGTGTAGTCGCTCCACCCCTGGTTCTCGGGCGGGCGCTTGTACTTCGCCTTGAAGGCCGCGACGAACTTCTGGGCCGAGGGCGAATCCACCATGTGGTGCCACACCACCGGCCACGTGCCGAGGAAGTTGCCCTGTCCCGCGCCCCAGGCAAGCGCCAGATCGAACCCGAACCCGGCGACAGGGAAGGGCAGGCCGAACTCGCTGTATTGCTTCAAGAAGTTGGTGATCTGCGCGCCCGCGAGGTTGCAGATCACCGCATCGGGTCGAGCTTGCCGGATCTTGAGCAGGAAGGGGGAGAAATCGGTGAGTTCGGTCGGGATCAGATCTTCGCCGGTGATGGTCCCGCCATTCGCCGCAAAGAACTTCTTAGCCTGCTTCAGGAGATCGTGGCCGAACGCGTAATCCGCGGTCAGGGTGTAGATCTTCTTGTCCTTGATTAGCCCCTTGTCGAGGAGTGCGCGGCCCGCGGCACGCACCATCATCGTGTTCTGCGATTCGACGTGGAACATGAAGCGCTTGCAATCGGAGCCGCGCAGGGCATCCGAGTTGGCTCCGGTGTTGATGAAGAGCGTCTTCTCGCGCTGAGCGACCTGCGAGATCGCGAGCGCCGAAGCCGAATTGATCTCACCGATCAGGCAGGCGACCTTGTCCCTCTGCACCATGCGCTCGGCCTTCGCGGAGGCCGTTTGGGGGTTCACGCTATCTTCGGTCAGAAGCTCGACCTTGCGGCCGTTAATGCCGCCCGCCGCGTTGATTTCTTCCACGGCTAGTTGCGCTGCCTGCACGGCATATTCGCCGAGCGGCCCGAGGAATCCAGTGCGCGGCGTCAGGTGGCCGATGCGGATCACATCCGCCTGACCCTGCGAGAGGGCGGGCGCGGCGAGTGCCGGCGTAAGAAGGGCGGCACCGCCGGCCCGGAGCAACGTACGGCGCGAAATCGTATCGGTGAGCTGGCTCATGGCGCGGGGCCTCCCCAGACGTTTCCTCCAGCCGGGTCGTGTGTGCGGCTCTGCGGCCAGCCCGAACTGTGATCACACATCACTAGCGCGATAGTGCAGCTTTCGTCTAGTGTCGGCACATGAGTTCATCACCAGCCCTCGCGGAGCTTCCCCAGATCGAGCGTCGCACCCTCGCGGATACCGCCTACGACGCCCTGTCCGATCTGCTCGCCTCCGGCCGTCTCGCGCCGGGGGACCGCCTGTCCCTGCGCCAGACGGCGGCGGCGCTCGGCGTGTCGGTCATGCCAGTGCGGGAGGCGGTGAGCCGCCTCGCCTCAGACGGGGCTCTCGAAGTCGCGCCGAATCGGGCCTTGCGCGTGCCGGTGCTGGGCGCAGGAGCGTTTCGCGAGTTGGCCGAGACGCGGATGGCTGTGGAGGGGCTTGCCGCCGAAAGGGCTGCCGAGCGGCGCAGTCATGCGGATCTGGTGGCGATACGCCGGGCGGAGGCCGCGTTCCGCTCGCTCGCCGCCAGCCCGCAACCGGACGGTGCAAAGGCAGTAGCGCTGAACCGCGACCTGCATTTCGCGATCTACGCCGCGTGCGGCCTCGAACCACTTCGGGAGATTATCGCGAGGCTCTGGCTGAAGGCCGGTCCGGTGCTGAACCTCGATCTCCGGGCCCATCCCGAGCGGTTGCAGCAGGGCTTCGCCGTGCGCCGCCATGCAGAGGCGGTAGCTGCCATCGAGGCCCGGGACGGTGCAGCCGCGTCGGCGGCCATCGCCGCGGATATCGGCGACGCGGCCGAGTTCATCCTGTCTCGCGGTGGCCTCCGAGAGCGGCTCGCGACCTGATTTCGATCATAGACAAGGGGGGAATGGCCATGGATCTCGGCATCAACGGACTGCGCGTGCTTGTCACGGCGGGCGCAAACGGGATCGGACGGGCGATCGTCGATGCGTTCCTCGAAGAGGGGGCGCGGGTCTTCACCTGCGACGTTGATGGGGCTTCCCTCGAAAGCCTGCCGCCGGGGGTTGGGCGCAGCCTCACCGATGTCGGCGAACGCGATCAGGTCGCGGCCATGATGGAAGCGGCGGTGGCCGATCTCGGCGGGCTCGACGTGCTGGTCAACAATGCGGGGATCGCCGGGCCGACCGGCCGCATCGAAGATATCGCGCCCGAGGAATGGGACCGTTGCCTGACTGTGTGTCTGACGAGCCAATTCAACTGCGCGCGGCTCGCCGTGCCCTACCTTCGGGCGAACGACAACGCCTCGATCGTCAACCTGTCCTCGGCAGCGGGCAAGTTCGGGTTCGCCCTGCGCAGCCCCTACGCGGCGGCGAAATGGGGGGTGATCGGCTTCACCAAGTCGCTCGCCATCGAGTTGGGCGAGGCTGGGATCCGCGTCAACGCGATCCTGCCGGGCCTCGTGGCGGGGGACAGGCAGCGCCGGGTACTCGAAGCGAAGGCACAGCAGCAGGGCACGAGCTTCGCCGACATGGAGGCGCGGGCCTTTTCCTTCGTGTCGATGAAGGAATACGTCACCGCCCGTCAGTTGGCGGACCAGATCCTATTCCTCTCGTCGCATCGCGGACGAACGATTTCGGGGCAGGCCATCTCCATCGATGGGGACACGCGGATGCTGTCCTGACCAGAGGGAATGGTGCGGCTGCGCGACCGCATCACCCTCGTGCACCTGCTGCAGGCCTGATTGCGCCGAGGAAGCCGTCGTAGAAATCCGTCACGGCACGCAGCCGTTCGAATTGCGGCAGCGCGCCGGTCGGCACCGTGTCGATGCGCCAGTTGCGACGATCCGCGAAGCGCGGGGCTAGGCGATAGTCGACGAAGTCGCCGCGCTGGCCATGGATCATCCACACCGGCAGACGCAGGCGGTCATAGAGCAACGTGGAATCGGTCGGGAACAGGTGGCCGGCGATGAAGCAATAGGGGGCGTGCTCTGCGCCCGGCTGGTGCGACGTGGCATAGGCGTAATCGAGCAGCCCCTCATCGATCTTCGTGGCGCCGAAGGTCTTCTCCAGGAAGAACCGGATACTCACCCGGCTCGCAAGCGCGCCGAACAGGGCCGGGCCGAGGAGCCGCCGGTCGAGGATCGACCGAACCAGATCGCGTCCCCGATGCCCGTCGACGGGTCCTTCGCCGGACAGGCGTGCATCGAAGCCCGTCGGGCTGATGAGGCCGAGCGTTGCGTAATCCGCCGGTCGCGCGAGGCAGGCCCGCGCGAGATACGAGCAAGACAGCGAGATCGCCATGGCATCGACCGCGACGCCGCCGTGGCGGGCGCGGATGCGCTCCACGACGGCGTGGATCGCGTCCGCCATCAGGCGCGGCGTGTAACGGCGGCGGCTGCGCTCGGAGAACCCGAAACCCGGAAGGTCGAGGGCGTAGACCGGACGGCTCTCGCGATAATGCAGGTAGAGCGGTCGCGTCTCGTAGGCGCTTCCGGCCGCGTTGATCGAGTCGATCAGGAGCAACGGTCGCCCGCTGCCCTCAGGAGACGCATAATACGACACCGTCCCAGCCTGCGCGGTCGCAACGGTCTCGCGCGTGCCGGGCAGGGCGGCGGCCAGCGGCACATGCGAATCGCGCGCGAATTTACGGGTGAGGCCGAGGGCGCCGATCGTGGCGGCCAGGGCGAGGGCGGTGCGCCCGGTCGGGCGAGCGATCGAATGCATAGGAGCGGTTGAGAGTTGAATGCAGCGGCCCGTCAACGCAGGCGTTGGTCGATGGTGCCTGTTTGCCGCAACTTACATTCGTAAGCCGGGCCGACCAAGGCGTCTGCGGTTCATTGCAACGCTGAGACTGCTCAGCATGCTCGGTCGTTGCGCGCTCATAGGCAGTGCATTCGCGTCCTGACCGGCCGCTGCGCGCAGGAAGTCGACCGTCGCCGGATCGGCGCGCCAAGCCTCGACGCGCGTACTGACGAGACTGTCCTGCGACCGCCTGCGATAATAGGCGTAGGCCGCCGCGACATAGGCGGAACGGGTCATGGTGCGCGCCGGACCGGAGCGGGGCGTTTCGGCCTTGAAGAACAGTGCACTGCCCGGCACCCCGAAATGCGCGGCGATCTCCGGATAGACCGGCCAGCTCCCCATGCCGCCGAGGTCGTCGGGCAAGAACGCGTCGAGGTCACAGGGTTCGAACGATATCCCTGCCTTGTCGAGCAGGCCCCTGGCGATGTCGCTCATCACGAAGAGCTTCGGGTGGTTCGTGGAATGCATGAAGCACCCGCGTCGCGACCACCGGTTGAGGTAGGGAGCGAGATCGAACCCGGCCCCCGCCCCGATCCTGCCGAGGCTCGCCACCGACTCGTTCCAGAACTCGTAATAGCCGAGCCTTTCGAATACCGGCTCGCTGAAGAGCCGCAGAGCCTGCGCCTCTGAGAACCCGGCGAGATAGGCGTAGAGCGTCACCGCCGAATGCGAGTGACCCATCGGGCCGGAGACGAGGCCGCGCAGGGTCGCGTGGTTCTGGGTGCCGACGGACACCGCGTCGGGATGGTAAGCTGCGAAGGCGATTGTAGGGATCACGTGGACGTTCGGCCGCGCCCGGAACTCGAGGATCGTGCCGGAATCCGCGAAGGGCGGGAGGTAGATGTTGGTGAAAACCTCGTCGTAGCCGTCAGCCTTCGCGATGAGGTCCGCGAGGCGGCGATAACGGCGTCCCAGGGTGAAGACCGACAGGAAATCGACCTGGGCGTCTGGCAGCAGATAGCGCATGGCCTTCGCCACGCTGCCCGCTTGGCAGACGCCGAGCACGAGCAGACGCGGTGAGCCCACCCCGCGCGGCTTGCCCACCTGCGAAATCCAGTATTGAGCGCGCCGAAGAGGATCGAGGCCGGGCATCACGCTTCAGTGACACGGGTCTATTCGGTGGGCAAACGCGGCCCAGGGATGGCCTGTTTCAGGCGAGCGCCGTCTCGATCTCTCCGGAGAGTTCGAGCCACTCCTCTTCGGCGGCGGCGAGCGCGCTCGCCGCGTCGGCCCGCATCTTGGCGATCTCCCCTGCCTTGGCGGCGTTCTCGCGGAAGGCGGTGCCGTCTTCCAGCGCGGCATCGATCTTCTGGATCGCTGCCGAGAGCTTGGCCATGCGCGCTTCGACACCCTCGAGCCTCTTGCGGAGGGGGCGAGGGCCGCGCGGCGCTCGACCCCGGCCCGGCGAGCCTCCGCTTTCTGTCCGCCGGCAGCCTCGGCCTGGCGTTCGCCCTCGCGATCCGGCCCGGCGAGGACGAGGCGGCGGTAATCGTCCATGTCGCCGTCGAAGGTCTTCACCGTCCCGTCAGAGACGAGCCAGAGCCTGTCGGCACAGGCCTCGATCAGGAAGCGGTCGTGGCTCACGAGGATGACCGCACCTTCGTAATCGTTGATCGCCTCCACGAGCGCCTGACGGCTTTCGATATCGAGGTGGTTGGTCGGCTCGTCGAGGATGAGGAGGTGCGGCCCGTGAAACGCCGCGAGACCCATGAGCAAGCGCGCCTTTTCGCCGCCGGAGAGCTTCTCGACCGGGGTGTCGGCTTTGGCCGCGCCGAAGCCGAGGCGCGCGGTCGCCGATCGTACCTTGGCCTCCGGCACATCCGGCATCATCGTGCGGACATGGGCGTAGGCGCTCTCGGCAGGGCGCAGCTCATCGAGCTGATGTTGGGCGAAATAGGCGACATCCATCTTGGACGAGCGCTTCATCTCGCCGGCGAGTGGCGGTAGGCGACCGCCGATCAATTTGCAGAAGGTCGACTTGCCGTTGCCGTTGGCGCCGAGCAGTGCGACCCGATCATCGGGCGCGAGGCTGAGATTCAGTCCGTTCAGCACCACCCGCTCGCCATAGCCCGCCTTCACCCGGTCCATCGCGATGATGGGCGGGGAGAGCGGCTTCTCCGGGCTCGGCAGATGGATCACCGGCACGTCGTCTTCGAGTAGCGCCGCGATCGGCTCCATCTTGGCCAGCCGCTTCATGCGCGATTGGGCTTGCCGCGCCTTCGTCGCCTTTGCCTTGAACCGGTCGATGAAGCTCTGGAGATGCGCCCGCTCCACATCCTGCTTGGCCTTCGCCTTGGCCTGAAGCATCCGCTTTTCGGAAAGCTGGCGGGCGAAGCTCGTGTAGCCGCCCCGGTAGATCGAGAGTTTGCCCCTGTCGAGATGTAGGATGTGATCGACGCTCGTATCGAGCAGATCGCGGTCGTGGCTGATGACGATGGCCGTGCGGGGGTAGCGCTCGAGATAATCGTAAAGCCAGAGCGTCCCTTCGATATCGAGGTAGTTGGTCGGCTCGTCCAGAAGCAGCAGGTCGGGCTCGGAAAACAGCACCGCCGCCAGCGCGACGCGCATCCGCCACCCGCCGGAGAAGTCCGAGCAAGGCCGCGCCTGAGCCGCTGCGTCGAAGCCGAGGCCGTGCAGAATCGCAGCAGCCCGCGCAGGCGCCGAATGCGCGCCAATATCCACGAGTCGTGTCTCGATCTCCGCACGCCGGATGCCGTCGGCGTCTTCGGCTTCCGCCATCAGCTTCGCGCGCTCGGTGTCGGCGGCCAGCACCACCGCATGCAGCGTCTCCGGCCCGGCCGGGGCTTCCTGTGCCACCGCGCCGACCCGCATGCCCTTGGGAAGGGAGATCGCCTTCGCATCGACCGGAAGGTCGCCCAGGATCGCCCGGAACAGGGTCGTCTTGCCCGCGCCGTTGCGGCCGACGAGCCCGACATGAGCCCCCTCGGGGATGGTGAAGCTCGCGCCGTCGAGAATCAGGCGGTCGCCGATGCGGTAGGTCAGGTCATTGACGCGAAGCATCGCGGCGTTTTGATCGCGGACAGCCCGCGAGGCAAGGGCGCTCCGTCCCCTCGCTTCGTCAGACCAGTTCCCACGCCGTCCGGTCGTGCATCAGCGCGGCGATGAGAGCGTGGTTCAGGTCATGGCAGGTGTGCGAGGCGACGATCCGCCCCTCGATCGGATGTCCGATCAACGCGAAGTCTCCCACGATATCGAGTACTCGATGGCGGACCGTCTCATCCGGCATACGCAGACCGCCGATGACCCGGTTCCGGAACAGCAGGGCGGCGGAGCGGGGGCCACAGCCCTGAAGCAGCGGCTTGCGCGCGACAAAGCCGTAGCACCGCCCCGCCATCACCCGGATGAACCGGCCGAACGAGCGGGCGGGGGCGATGTCCTCAGGAAATGACTCGGGCAGGATCGATCCAGCCCAGTCGAAGGCGCCGAGATGGCACAACTCGATATGCGCCGAGATCGCGAAATCCTCGGCGGGCTCGATCGACAGGCGGCGGTGACGGACGGACACGCTGACCCGTCGTAGCACGCGCAGGCGGCGCACCGGCTCGCCCTGCTCGACACGTCCCGCCCCGGCGATCCCCTCGCACCAGGGAACGGCGCTGCCGTCGAAGATCGGCAGTTCCTCGGCATCGGTCTCGATGAGCGCATTGTCGATCCGCAGGGCCGAGAGCGACGCCAGCAGATGCTCCACGGTGCGGACGAGGACGCCGTCCTTGCGCAGAGCCGTGCAGGCGGGCTGCTTCACCTGAAGGTTCCACCGGGCCGGAATGTCGGTGAAGCGCCCGTCCGGCATCCAACGGCGGAAGACGACGCCGTGGCCGGGCGAGGCGGGCGATACCCGCACACGTCCCCTGAGGCCCGTGTGCAGCCCCCGTCCCGATCGCTCGAAGGCATGCGTCAGCGTGGCTTGGTGCCGACACGCCGTCGCTTGTCGCGTCGGCGCGATGAGTTGGGAGAGGGACGGCATGGAGGTTTAGAAGGATAGGCAAGTGAATCCATATGCCGCGATCCACGCCAAAGGGGGAATCACAGTGTCGTGGTGGCTTGACCCTGCGCGACGCCCCGGCCACGATCCCCGCGCACCCGGCGGCTCTCGCATCGCGAGCGTTCGGGCGGTTTCTATCCCGGGGGTCGCCGGCCGGAAGCCGTAGGGGCTTGGGGGACGGCGAGGTACTTCGTTAATGGCGCGCCTGGGGACTATTCCGTTCTTCAAGGATGCGGGCATCGAGCTCGCGACCTTCGAGAATCGCTGCCATTGGCGCCGGTTCGATGAGAACGAGACGCTCGTCGACTTCGACGACATTTCCACCGACGTCTATTTCATCGCCTCCGGCGAAGTGCGGATCCTGAACCGCACGCAGTCGGGCAAGGAGGTCATCCTCGGTGAGATGCGGGGCGGCGCCTTCTTCGGCGAACTCGCGGCCATCGACGGCATCGGCCGTTCAGCGAACGTGACAGCGCTGACCCGCGGCGAGGTCTGTGTCGTTCCGGCGAGCGTGTTCAAGCAGATCGTCTTTGCCTCGGAAGCAATCGCCGACCGGTTGATGCGCCTGCTGGCCAAGCGCGTGCGCGAGTTGAACACGCGCCTCATGGAGCATGCGCTGCTCGATCTGCGGCACCGTCTCTATGCCGAACTGCTACGCCTTTCCGTTCCCCGCTCCGGCGCCGGGGGGAGCGCGTGGTGACGCCGCCGCCGTATCACCATGTGCTCGCGGCGCGGATCGGCTGCCGCCGGGAGCAGGTGACGCGGGAATTCACCGCGATGGCGGCGGAGGGACTGGTGGACCGCACACGTGGTGCCCTCGTGCTGCGGCGGCCGGATCTCTTGGAGGCGCGGGTCGCCGAGGCCCTGCGCGAGGATTCCTGACGCCTTGGCGATGGCGCCCAGTCTCTCGATCAGGCGGCTCGTCAAGCGGTTCGGCACGCATGTCGCCGTGGATGGTGTCGATCTCGAGCTGGCACCAGGGGAGTTCTTCTGCCTCCTCGGCCCCTCGGGCTGTGGGAAGAGCACTCTGTTGCGCATGATCGCCGGGTTCGAGACCCCGAGCGAAGGCAGCATTTCGGTCAACGGCACGGACGTAACCGGCCTCCCGCCGCATCGTCGGCCGGTGAACATGATGTTCCAGTCCTATGCGCTGTTTCCGCATATGAGTGTGGCGGCCAACATCGCCTATGGGCTGAAGGGGCGGGCAGACGCGATGGCGCGGGTGGACGAGCTTCTCCGTCTCGTCCGCCTCGAAGGATTCGGGGGCCGGCGGCCCGACACCTTGTCCGGTGGCCAGCGGCAGCGCGTGGCGCTGGCCCGTGCCATCGCCCGCGAGCCGGGCCTGCTGCTGCTCGATGAACCCCTCGGCGCCCTTGATCGGGGCCTGCGCGAGGAGACTCAGGGCGAGTTGCGCGCTTTGCAAAAGCGGCTCGGCACCAGCTTCATCGTCGTTACCCACGATCCCGAGGAGGCGATGATGCTCGCTGACCGGATCGGCGTGATGGAGCGCGGGCGCCTCGCGCAGATCGGACCCCCAACCGAGCTCTATCGCCGACCGGCGAGCCGCTATGTGGCGGGGCTGCTCGGCGATGTGAATCTCATCCCCGGCCGCCTCGGCGCGAAGGGCGTCGACGGCATCCGTGAGGTCGCGAGCGCCAACGGCGCGCTCAAGGCGCAGGATGGCGCTGCCGATCTCACGGAGGGCGCGGAGGTCGTGATCGCGGTGCGCCCCGAGAACCTGACCTTCGGCGAGACGGGGCTATCCGCCACCGTCGAGGGCGAAACGTTTCTTGGCGACCGTGTCCGCCGCCTGCTGCGGCTGGCCGATGGGACGACGCTCCGGGCGAGCAGCTCTCCGGGCAGCGGGCCTGAACGCGGAGCCGCAACACATATCGGCTTCGCTCCGGCGGATGCCATCATCCTGCCCGCGTGAGCCGCCCGATGGCCAGCCGGATCTTCGCCCGCCTGCTGAGACTGCCGCCTTTCCTGTGGCTCGGGGCGTTCTTCCTGCTGCCCTTCCTCGTCACGCTGAAGATCAGCTTGTCGGAGCCGGCGACCGCCATTCCGCCCTATCTGCCGCTGCTCGATTGGCAGGGTGGACTCGACGGGTGGTCGAGCTTCCTCGAAGCCCTGAACTTCACGAACTACATCACTCTCGCGCAGGACGACCTGTATCAGGCGGCGACCCTCGGCTCCCTCTTCTATGCCGGGACCGCGACGGCGATCCTGGCCGTAATCGGCACTCCCATCGCCTATGCCCTGGCCCGGGCCCCTTTGCGTTGGCAACCGCTGCTCGTCGCTTTGGTGGTGGTGCCGTTCTGGACGAGCTTTCTCATCCGCATCTACGCGTGGATCGCCATCCTGAAGCAGGAAGGGCTGCTGAACCTCGTGCTCATGAGGCTCGGGGTGATCTCCCAGCCCCTGGTGATCCTGAACACCGACGTCGCGGTGATCATCGGGCTGGTCTACGCCTATCTGCCCTTCATGGTGCTGCCGCTCTATGCGGTGATGAACCGGCTCGATCCGAGCCTGCGGGAGGCCGCCGCCGATCTCGGCGCGAGCCCGGCGCGGGTGTTCTGGACCGTGACTCTGCCGCTCAGCCTGCCGGGGATCATGGCCGGGGCGGGGCTGTGCTTCATTCCGATGGTCGGCGAGTTCGTCATCCCTGATCTGCTCGGCGGCTCGGAAACGCTGATGCTCGGCCGCGTGCTGTGGAGTGAATTCTTCTCGAACCGCGATTGGCCACTGGCGGCGGCGGTGGCCGTGGTGCTGCTCGTGATCGTCATCGCGCCCGTCGTGCTGTTCCGCGATAGCCTGCGCGCGGGCGGGGAGGGCGCATGAGCGGCGTGACGCGCTCCGCCCTGTGGCTCGGGCTCAGCTTTCTCTACGCGCCAATCTTCGTGCTCGTGGCGTACTCGTTCAATGCCTCCAACCTTGTGACGGTCTGGGGCGGATTCTCTATACGCTGGTACGCGGCTCTGTTCTCGGATGGGCCGCTCATCGCCGCAGCCTGGGTCTCCCTGCAAGTCGCGGTCTTCGCGAGCCTGACTGCGACCGTGCTCGGCACGCTCGCCGCCCTGGCGCTGGAGCGGCACGGCCGCTTTCGAGGGCGTTCGCTCTTCACCGGGCTCGTCTACGGACCGATGGTGATGCCCGAGGTAATGATCGGCCTTTCGCTGCTGCTTCTATTCATCGGCATCGGTCTCGACCGGGGCCTCGTGACCATTGTCATCGCCCACGCGACCTTCTGTACGGGCTTCGTGGCCGTAGTCGTCGCTGCGCGGCTGCGCGGTCTCGACCGCTCGCTAGAAGAGGCTGCGGCCGACCTCGGCGCGGGCCCCTTTCGCGTGTTGACGACGGTGACTCTTCCTCTCCTCGCTCCCGCGATCGCGGCGGGGGCACTCCTCGCCTTCACGCTGTCACTGGATGACCTCGTGATTGCGAGCTTCGTCTCCGGCCCCGGCGCGACGACCCTTCCGATGCGGCTCTACAGCCAAGTGAGGCTGGGGGTTAATCCGGAGATCAACGCGGCTTCCACGCTCCTCGTCGCCATCGTCAGCCTTGTCGTGTTGGCCGCCTCCTGGCTCACCGCTCGGCGAGGCGCCTGACGCGCTCGGACGGTTGAACCAGTTTCGCGACGAGGGCCGTCACGACAAGGTTCACCACCAACGCCAGCACACCGAGATTGACGTCGCGCAGGGGGCCGAGCTGCGGGTAAGGCGCGAGGCTGAAACCACTGATGGTGGTCGCCGCCACGGTCACGACGCCCGCGATGATCCCCGCCGCGGCCGCTCGCTTGTCCAACGGATTGCGCCGCATCAGGCTGGCCAGGAAGCACGGGAAAAGCTGCGTCACGAAGTTGTAGCCCATCAGCAGCAACTGCACGATCGTATCGCCACCCGAGAGGGTGAAGCCGACGCAAACCAGCGACATCACCGGCACGAATGCTTTCGCCAAACGGGCAATCGCGGCGTCGTCCATGCTGGGGCGCAGCGGGCGCACGATGTTGTTCGCCAGCAAGGTCGCCCCGGCGATCAGGATCATCGAGCCCGGCACCAGCGCGGTCAGAACGCCGGTCGCTCCGATAATCCCGACAAACCACGGCGGAAAGCTCTGTAGCGAGAGCTTGAACAGCGCGAGGTCGACATCCGGCCCGCTCAGGCCCGGCACCTGCAGCACCGCCGCGAAACCGACCACGAACACGAAGAGGTTGATCAGCTGGTAGAGCGGCAGGATCGCTGCGTTGCGCCTAAACGATCGCGGCTCGCGAGCGGTGTAGAGTGATCCGAATGTGTGCGGCCACATGAATGCGCCTAGCGCCGTCAGCAGCGTCGTGGTTGCGAACCATGTCGGGCTTTGGCCCAAGGACGGCAGGGCGAGGAAGCCCGGCTTCTGCGCCTCGATCGCCTGGAACATGGCCTCGTAGCCGCCGTAATAGTGCAACGGCAGATAGATGCCGAGGAACACTACCACGCACAGGATGCTGATGTCCTTGAGCACGGCGTTCCAGGCGGAGCCGTGTACCCCCGACACCACCACGTAGGCCGTGACCGCGATGGCGCCGATCCAGACCGCGACCGTCGGCGAGATGGCACCGTAGGAGGCGGTCGACACGATGATGCCGAGTCCCTTGAACTGCAGCACCATGTAGGGAACGAGCGCCACCAGCCCGACCAGGGCGACCAGCATCCCGAGCGCCGGGCTCTCGTACTTCGCGGCGAAGAAGTCGGGCTGTGTGAACAGCCGTCTTTCCTTCGCATAGTGCCAGACCGGCGGAAGCAGCCAGTAGGATGTGACGTAGCCGAGAGTAATGTAGCAGAGGATGTAGTAGGCGGGCGCGCCCTTGCCGTAGGCGATGCCGGAGCCGCCGAGGAAGGTGAAGGTCGTGTAGATCTCACCCGCCATCAGCAAGAAGACGAAGGCGGTTCCAAAGCCGCGTCCGCCCACCGTCCATTGCTCCAGGCCCATCTCCCGGCCCGAACGGGCGCGCAGGCCGAGACCGAGGGCGACGACGAAGGCCGCCGCGACGATGATGAGAGCGGCGCTCATCGGCCGTCCCCCGAGGCGCGGTTCTGCGGATCCGTAAGGTAGATGACCCCCATGATCGCGCTCGTCGCGAGCACGCAGAAGACGAGCCACGCCAGCAGAAACGGCAGTCCGAGAATGAAGGGCTCGACCCGGTTCAGGAAGTACGGGCCGACGAGCATGCCGAGAAACGGCAACACTGCGAGCCATCGGACATGCCGCATCGACCGCCTCCCTGCACCGAAGGGCCGTGCATGGCCCGGCGAGGGATGAACGACGCTTGCGCCGGAGGGTTCACCGTAGCCGACGAATGGTGCGCCAAGCGGAGCCGTGCGCCAGCGCACCGGCTGGGGTTTCATCTGGGATTACGTCTGAAGTGCCCGCTGCCCCGTGCAGGGGGTGAACCGAGATTCGTCCCATGAAGGCACTTTCCAGCATCTTCGCTCTGGGCGCCGTCCTCGCCCTGGCACCCATCGCCGCCGAAGCCCGGCCGTTGCATCATGCGAAAGCTGAGGCGAACGCCCCCGCGAAGGCGAGGCGGGCGGCCATGGAAGGCTTTACCGCCCGGATGAGCCGCCTCGACGCGCTGATGGGCACAAGTCCCAATGCCCGGACCCGTTCGGCCTCGGCCGAGCGCTGATCAGCGCCCGAGCCCGCCAGCCTCCTCGATGAACGTGGCGACGGCGTCCGCCCCATCGCCCGCGCGGAGCGAGGCGAAGACGTAGGGCCGCGTGCCACGCATCCGTTTCGTATCGCTTTCCATGACCGAGAGGTCGGCCCCGACGAGCGGTGCGAGATCGGTCTTGTTGACGATCAGCAGGTCAGAACGGGTGATGCCCGGCCCCCCTTGCGGGGAATCTTCTCGCCACCCGCGACGTCGATGACATAGAGGGTGATGTCCGCGAGTTCCGGCGAGAACGTCGCCGCGAGATTGTCGCCGCCGGACTCGATCAGCACCAGATCGAGCGTCGGAAAGCGCTGGCGCATCTGGGCGACGGCGGCCAGATTGATCGAGGCATCCTCGCGGATCGCGGTATGCGGACAGCCGCCGGTCTCAACGCCGAGGATCCGCTCCTCGGGAAGCGCGCCCGCGACGGTGAGAATGCGCGCATCCTCCTTCGTGTAGATGTCGTTGGTGATGGCGCAGATCTCGTAGCGGTCGCGGAACCGCTTGCAGAGCTGTTCCATCAGCGCCGTCTTGCCCGAGCCGACCGGGCCGCCGATGCCGACGCGCAGGGGACCGTTCGCGGAAACGCTCATCGCTGAAGCCTCATGACCGGAAGATGCGTGAATACTGCGTCTCGTGCCGGAACGAGCCGAGATCGAGGCGAAGGCAGGCAGAGCCGAGATCGTCGAGGCTCGCAGTCTCCGCCGCTCTTGCCAGAGGTACGAGCCGCACCGAAAGGGCGGCGACGACGCGGGTGCCCGCCGCTTGCCCCACCGGGGCCGACCTGAGCGCCGCCGAAACGAGGTTATGCACGAAGGCGAGGGCATAGGTTCCAAGCACGGGCGACAGCCGCATGCCATGGGCACCGGCGGCGGCACCGACCGCCACGGGATAGGCCACCGCCTCGGCCAGCGACGGCGCGAGCGTGGTGAGGGCGGGGCAGGGCCATGCCCCAAGGGTCGCATCGAGGAAGCTGCGTCCCTGCTGGCTGGTTTCGAGATTCAACTCTCGCGACGGCGCTAGAGCCAGGGCAAGATCGTTGATTGCAACCAGATCCATCGCGCTCGCCGTCGATGCCGCGTCGTGGGCGCGGGCGACCAGGATCAAGTCGTTGCGCAGCGAGCCATGTTCGCAGACGTCGCCGAGCCATGCGGTCAGGCTCTCCTCACCGCTGACGTCACCTGCCTCAACGGCGGCTTCAAGCCCATGCGAGTAGGCATAGGCTCCCACGGGGTAGCCGGGCGACAACCACGCGAACAGCCGAAGCGCCTCGATTTCCTCAGTCATGGGAATGGGCATGATTGTGCGCGTGCCCACTGCCGTGGCCATGGCCATGTCCGCCGGAATAAGCGCCACCCTCCGGGCGGAACGGACGCTCCACCTCCGCGGCCGTACCGCCGAGGCCACGCACCATGTCCGCGAGGACGTGATCGTAACCGATCCAGACCGCATCGGGCCCGATCTCGGCCGGGATGTGCCGGTTGCCGATGTGCCAGATCAGGCGACGCAGGGCATGCTCGTCGGGAGCTTGGATCTCGAGCAGACGTTCCGGCGCCGCCTCGACCCAGACGAGCCGCCCATCCTCGAGCACGAGGGCATCCCCGTCATCGAGCATGGCGGGCTCGGCCAGATCGAGCAGGAACGCCGTTCCGCCGACCCCGCGCATGGCGGTGCGGCGGCGATGCCTGTCGCCATGGTCGAGCACCACGCGGTCTATAATCTCGCCCCCCGACAGGGCACCTGCGCGCAGGATCCGGGTCGCGCGCAGAATGCCCCTCGGGGAGCCATTAGTCGAAAGCGTCACGCGACCTCAGAACAGAAAATACCGCTGCGCCATCGGCAGCACGTCGGCGGGCTCACAGACCAACAATTCGCCATCCGCGCGCACATCGTAGGTCTCTGGATCGACCTCGATGACAGGGGTGGCATCGTTGAGCACCATGCTCTTCTTGGAGATGCCACCGCGGACGTTCTCGACGGCGACCATCTCCTTCTGCACGCCCAGCCGCTCGCGCAAACCGTCATCCAGGGCCGCCTTCGACACGAAGGTAAGGGCGGTGGAATAGGGCACGCGGCCATACGCACCGAACATCGGCCGGTAATGCACCGGTTGCGGCGTCGGGATCGAGGCGTTCGGATCGCCCATCGGCGCGGCGGCGATGGCGCCGCCCTTGAGTACGAGGTCCGGCTTCACGCCGAAGAAGGCGGGTGTCCAGAGAACGAGGTCGGCGAGTTTTCCCGGCTCGATGGAGCCGATGTGACGGGAGACGCCATGGGCGATCGCCGGGTTGATTGTGTACTTCGCAACATAGCGGCGGGCGCGCAGATTGTCCGTCCCGGACGTGTCGCCCGCCAGCGCGCCACGCTGGCGCTTCATCTTGTCGGCGGTCTGCCAAGTGCGGATGACGACTTCGCCGACCCGGCCCATGGCCTGGGAATCCGACGACATCATCGAGAGTGCGCCGATATCGTGCAGGATGTCTTCGGCGGCGATCGTCTCCTTGCGGATGCGGCTTTCGGCGAAGGCGAGGTCCTCGGGGATCGACGGATCGAGGTGGTGGCACACCATCAGCATATCGAGATGCTCATCGATGGTGTTTCGGGTGTAGGGCCGCGTCGGGTTCGTGGATGACGGGAGCACGTTGGCCAGCCCCGCGACCTTGATGATGTCCGGCGCGTGGCCGCCACCTGCACCTTCCGTATGGAAGGCATGGATGGTGCGGCCCTTGAAGGCGGCGATCGTGTCCTCGACGAATCCCGATTCGTTGAGCGTATCGGTATGGATCATCACCTGGATGTCGTGGAGATCCGCGACGCTCAGGCAGGTGTCGATGGCCTTGGGTGTGGTGCCCCAATCCTCGTGCAGCTTCAGGGCGCAGGCTCCGCCGCGGACCATCTCCACGAGGCTATCCGGCTGAGAGGCGTTGCCCTTGCCCGCGAAGGCAAGGTTCATCGGGAACGCGTCCGCCGCCTCGATCATCCGGGCGATGTGCCAGGGCCCGGGCGTGCAGGTGGTGGCGAAGGTGCCATGCGCGGGGCCTGTGCCGCCGCCGAGCATCGTGGTGACGCCCGAGCACAGAGCCTCCTCGATCTGCTGCGGACAGATGAAGTGAATGTGGCTGTCGAAGCCGCCCGCCGTGAGGATCTTGCCTTCGCCTGCGATCACCTCCGTCCCTGGCCCGACGACGATGTCGACACCGGGCTGCACATCCGGGTTGCCGGCCTTGCCGAGTTTGAAGATCCGCCCGCGCACGATGCCGACATCGCATTTCACGATGCCCCAATGGTCGAGGACGACCGCATTGGTGATGACCGTATCGACGGCGCCCGCCGCGTTCGGCGCCTGCGATTGGCCCATGCCATCGCGGATGACCTTGCCGCCGCCGAACTTCACCTCCTCGCCATAGGTGGTGAAATCGCGCTCGACAGTGATCTCGATGGAGGTGTCGGCAAGCCGAATGCGGTCTCCGGTCGTCGGGCCGAACATGTCGGCATAGGCCGAGCGCGAAAGGCTCGCGGGCTTGAGGGTGTTGCTCACGGTCTCGGCCTCCGCTTTTCGCGCGCACCCATCACAGCTTGCCCATCACGTCGCCGCGGAAACCGTGAACAATCCGGTCGCCCGAGAGCGGCACCAGCGCCACCTGCCGGGTTGAGCCGGGCTCGAATCGCACGGCGGTGCCGGGCGCGATGTCGAGGCGCTTGCCCCGCGCCTCCGCACGGTCAAAGACGAGGCCCGGGTTGGCCTCGTAGAAATGGTAATGCGAGCCGACTTGGATTGGCCGGTCGCCGACATTGGCGACCTCGATAACGGTGCGCTCTGCACCTTCGTTGAACACGATCTCGCCGGGCAGCGCCGTGACCGTGCCGGGAACGTCCTGAGAGGGTGCGCCCCGAATCGGGTGGTGGACCGTGACGAGCTTGGTGCCGTCCGGGAAAGTCGCCTCCACCTGGATGTCGTGGATCATTTCCGGGATGCCGGGCATCACCTGATCGGCGGTCAGCACGTTGCCGCCCGCTGCCATCAATTCGGCGACCGTGCGTCCGTCGCGCGCGCCCTCGACAACGAAATCGGTAATGAGGGCCACAGCCTCGGGGTGGTTGAGCTTCACGCCACGGGCGAGGCGATTGCGTGCCACCTGGGCCGCCATCGCGATGAGCAGCTTGTCCTTCTCGCGGGGGGTGAGCAGCACCGTCGCCTCGTTTCGTCGCCAGTCAAAGCCGGCGGAGCAAGGATCATGCTCGGCACTGCGTCAAGACCGCCACAGCGAGCCCGCGCCGCTATCCCACCCTCTCGTCTCGCGAGTCGCGTGGATGACCCGCGAATGTCCGCCCCACAAAGGGGGCGGACACGATGTTAAACCTCAATCTTCGGTGTTGGCCTGCTCGCCGATGGCAAGCAGCATGGCTCGGAGACGAGCCGTCCGCTCATCGCGGGACCGCCGCTCGGCGCGCAGCGCCAAATGCAGCGCTTGATCCGCGAGTTTCCGTTGCTGAGGAGACGAGTCGTTCGAAGCCGACTCGCGCGTCATCGCAAAGACGACAGCGTCCATGTCGCACCTCCCTAAGTCTATTCCGCCATTCGGTAGTGATCCGCAGGAACGCGGTCCAGCCCGAATAATAGGCATGGATGACAGTGGAGGGACGAAATCGGATCGATGTCTCGCGATGACGCCGCGAGGCCTTACGCAGCGCTGCGCTTGGCCTGCCGCGCAGCCAGGGCACCCGGACGGCCGAGCCCGATTTCCTTGGCGAGGGCGGAGCGGCGGGCGGCGTAGCTCGGAGCCACCATCGGATAGTCACTCGGCAGGCCGAAACGCTCGCGGTAGCTCTCCGGGTCGAGGCCGTGGCTCGACAGGTGACGCTTGAGGGTCTTGTAGATCTTGCCGTCGATGAAGCTCACCAGTCCATCGCGGCCGATGGACTTGCGGATCTCGGCATTGGACGGCCGGTGAACCCTTTCAGAATCCTTCGAGCCGCTTTCGGCCATGTCGGTCTCGGTCAGTCGCTTCAACGCAGCGTGTACGCTGCTGATCAGACCCGGGGCTCGGATTGCGGAAGAGGATTGTTCGCTACGTAGGCGGAGATCACATCACTCGCGTAAAGAGCGAGTTGCTGCATTACTTCTTCACCTGCAGGTTGCGTAGCGTCTACCGACATGTTGTCAGTCCCCTTTAATTGATTCCTGTGGGAGCAATGCCACCAAGACCGAGCTATTTTCAAGATGCATGTGTAGTTTTTGTTGCCTATCACCATTTCGCGACCGAAAAACTAAACCCGTGGTTTGGGACAGTCTATCGACCGCACTCTGTGCATGAATCCCAGCGGCTCATTCACCGAAACAGCTGCGCGCTTCCAGTTGGACAGGGGCCCGTCGCCGCGCCATGTCAGGGGCGATTCAAGGGAGGAAGCGATGCCACCGGACAGGGCGGGCCGTACCGGCGCGTTGCCGTTGAAGGGTCTGACCGTCCTCGCGCTGGAACAAGCCGTTGCGGCCCCTTACTGCACGTCGCGCCTCGCCGATGCCGGAGCCCGGGTCATCAAGATTGAGCGGCCGGAAGGTGATTTCGCGCGGGGCTACGACGCCTCGGTGAACGGTCTTGCGAGCTATTTCGTCTGGCTCAACCGAGGCAAGGAAAGCCTCGTCGCCGACATCAAGAATCCCGCCGATGCCGCCCTGATGCACCGGATCCTCGAACGCGCGGACGTGTTCGTGCAGAACCTCGCGCCGGGAGCTGCGGCCAGAGCCGGGTTTGGGTCGGCGGAGTTGCGCGCCCGCTACCCGAGACTGATCACGGTGGACATTACCGGCTACGGAATGGGCCATTCCTATTCGAACATGAAGGCCTACGACCTGCTGGTACAGGCCGAGAGCGGGCTTGCCGGGATCACCGGCCACCCCGCAGGGCCGGGACGGGTCGGCGTCTCGGTCTGCGATGTGGCTTGTGGGATGGATGCTCATGCCGCCGTGTTGGAGGCGCTGATCGCGCGCGGCATCACGGGGGAGGGCGCCTCTCTTCAGGTCAGCCTGTTCAGCGGCGCGGCCGACTGGATGAACGTGCCGCTCCTATATTTCGAGGGCACGGGCCGCGTTCCGCAGCGGCTCGGCCTCGCCCATCCGTCGATCAGCCCCTACGGCGCCTATTCGACGGCCGACGGTAGCCTCGTTCTGATCTCAATTCAGAACGAACGCGAATGGGCCGCCTTCTGCGCAGGTGTGCTCGGAGAGCCGACCCTGGCCCGCGCCGATGGCTATGAGTCGAACAATGCCCGCGTCGCCAACCGGGATGCCGTGGACGCACGGATCGGCGAAGTCCTTGGCCGATTGACGCGAGACGAGGCCGCCGCACGCCTGAAGGCCACAGGCACGGCCTATGGCTTCGTCAACACTCTGGCCGATCTCGCGACCCATCCGGCGCTGATCCGTGTCGAGGTCGAGACGCCCGGCGGAACGGCGCGGATCGTGGCACCGCCCGTTCTCATCGATGGCGAGGTGCGGACCCTGGGGCCGGTGCCAACAGTGGGCGAACACAGCGACCGGATCCGCGCCGAGTTCCGGGCAAACCCGTAAAGACGAAACCGGGAGGAGATCATGCGGCTTCAGGACAAGATCGCCATCGTCACGGGCGCCGGGGGTGGTTTCGGCGCCGGAATCGCGGAACGCTTCGCAGCCGAAGGCGCGCGGGTCGCCTTGGTCGATATCCGCCGTGATGCGGTCGAAGCGCTGGCGAAATCTCTTGGCGACCGGGCCATCGCGCTCGCCGCCGATGTCGGGTCGGCGGGCGACGTAGCGGCCGTGATCGAGGAAACGGGCAAGCGTTTCGGCGCGCCGCACATCCTCGTGAACAATGCAGGCACCACCCATCGCAACAAGCCGCTGATGGAAGTGACGGAGGAAGATTTCGACCGCGTCTTCCGCGTGAACGTGAAATCGATTTTCCACTTCGTCCGCTCGGCGGCGCCCGTGATGCGCGACAATGGCGGCGGCGTAATCCTGAATGTCGAGCTCGACGGCGGCGATACGGCCCCGGCCCGGCCTGACGTGGTACAACGCCTCGAAAGGCGCCGCGAGCCTCGCGACCCGCTCGCTCGCTCTCGAACTTGCCCCGTGGAAGATCCGCGTGAACGCTCTGTGCCCGGTCATGGGCGCGACCGGTCTGCTCGAAGACTTCATGGGCGTGGCAGACACGCCGGAAAACCGCACGAAGTTCATCTCGACGATTCCCCTCGGGCGCCTCTCGACCGCCCAGGACATCGCGAACGCGGCTCTCTATCTCGCCTCCGACGAGGCCGAATTCATCACCGGCATCGATCTGCCGGTGGATGGCGGTCGCACCGCCTGAGCGGGCGCCCGGTGGCTCACTCGTCCTCGGGCGAATCGCCATCGTCGTAGGCGATGCGGCGCATCACATCGAGGCAACCCTGAAGGATGTAGGCGGCGGCGAGCTTGTCCACGGCTCGCCCCGGCGCTGGCGTGAGGCATCGGCCTCGATCAGCGCGCGGGTGACGACCGCCGTCGAAAGCCGCTCATCGAAGAACAGCACCGGTAGGGGCAGGATCGGCGCGAGGTTGCGCGCGAAGGCGCGGGTCGATTGCACCCTCGGTCCCTCCGTGCCGTCCATATTGAGCGGCAGGCCGAGAACTAGCCCGCCGACCTGGTGCTCCTCACACACGGACTTCAGGCGCATCGCGTCGGGCGTGAACTTCACACGACGGATCGTCTCCAGCGGGCTCGCGATCTGACGGCCGAGATCTGACAGGGCGAGGCCAATCGTCTTGGTGCCGAGGTCGAGGCCGATCAGGCGGGCGCCCCCGCGCGAAGCCGCCGCGAAATCTCGGATCGTCTGCTTGTCCATGGCGCACGGCCTACGCGACCCGGCGCCCCAGCGCCACCGTCCCGTCCACAGCCTTAACCACATCCGTGATCGCGCCGGATGTACGCGGAGCGTGCGCCGTTTAAGTTGGTTAAGGAAGTCTTAACCGACCGCGCGGAGACGGCAGTGCCAGGTGCCTTAGAAGTCGCTGACGACAAGACGCGCCGGGCGCGTCGCCGCCGCCATGGCTGGATGCTGGTCCTGGCCTTCGAGGTGTTGGTGTTCGGCGCCGCGCAATCGGTGCTGAAGCCGATCAGGCCGCCGGGCATCGCGGTGGAGCAGACGGTGAAGCCCAACCACATCGTGACGTAAGCGCCCGCGTTGCGGGGCTTGGAACCGCAATGCTATAGCCCGGCCGCCGAGGGAACGAGTCCCCGGCCGGGATGAACGGGACGGTATGTCGGTCGACGAGAAGACTGTGCGGCGCATCGCACATCTGGCGCGGATCGCGGTCACCGACGAGGAAGTCGGGCCGCTGGGCGCTGAATTGAACAACATTCTCGCCTTCGTGGAGCAGCTCGGCACGGTCGATGTCTCCGGCGTGGAGCCGATGACGTCGGTACTGCCCATGGCGATGAAGAAGCGCGAGGATGGCGTGACCGAAGGCGGTCGCGCCGTCGACGTGGTCGCCAACGCGCCCGAGACGGAGGACCATTACTTCCTCGTTCCCAAGGTGGTCGAGTAACCCTCCGGCCGGACGTTATCCGTTTGCACGCGCCCCTGGCGGCGCGCAGGGATTTGAGACGCGTGAGCAGCCCCAACGAACTCACCCTCGCCGAGGCGCGGGACGCCCTGAAGGCGAAGACCCTTTCGGCCCGCGAGCTGACGCAGGCGCATCTCGACGCTATGGCGAAGGCACGTTCGCTGAACACCTACCTTCTCGAGACGCCGGATCGGGCGCTCGCCATGGCCGACGTGTCGGATGCCAAGATCGCCTCGGGCGAAGCTCGACCCCTCGAAGGCATCCCGCTCGGCATCAAGGACCTGTTCTGCACCCACGGCGTGGAGACGACGGCGGGCTCGAAAATCCTCAAAGGGTTCGAGCCGCATTACGAATCGGCAGTCTCGGCCAATCTCTGGCGCGATGGCGCCGTGATGCTGGGCAAGCTGAACCTCGATGAATTCGCCATGGGCTCGTCCAACGAGACCAGCGCCTTCGGCAACGTGATCTCGCCCTGGCGGCGAAAGGATTCGGACGCGCAGATCGTCCCCGGTGGTTCCTCCGGCGGCTCAGCGGCGGCAGTGGCCGCGCGACTCTGCCTCGGCGCCACGGCGACCGATACCGGCGGCTCGATCCGCCAGCCCGCCGCCTTCACCGGCACAGTCGGCATCAAGCCGACCTATGGCCGCTGCTCGCGCTGGGGCACGGTGGCCTTCGCGTCGTCCCTCGATCAGGCCGGGCCCATCGCCCGCACGGTGAAGGATTGCTCGATCCTGCTCGCTTCCATGAGCGGCGCCGATGCGCGGGACACGACCTGCGCCGATCTCGCGGTGCCGGATTTCGAGGCCTCCGTGGGCCGCGGCGTGAAGGGCCTGACCATCGGCATCCCGAAGGAGTATCGGGTCGACGGCATGCCTGCTGAGATCCAGCGCCTGTGGGACGAGGGTGCGGCGTGGCTGAAGGCGGCCGGCGCGACGATCAAGGAGATCTCGCTGCCGCACACCTCTTACGCACTCCCGGCTTATTACATCGTCGCCCCCGCCGAGGCGTCCTCGAACCTCGCCCGCTACGACGGCGTCCGCTACGGCCTGCGCGTGCCGGGCAAGGACATCGCCTCGATGTACGAGAACACCCGCGCCGCCGGTTTCGGCCGCGAGGTGAAGCGCCGGATCATGATCGGCACTTACGTGCTCTCGGCGGGCTATTACGACGCCTATTACGTCCGCGCTCAGAAGATCCGCACGTTGATCAAGCGCGACTTCGAGGCGGCCTATGCGGACGGCGTGGATGCCATTCTCACCCCGGCGACGCCTTCGGCCGCTTTCGGCATCGGCGAGAAGGCCAATGCCGACCCGGTCGAGATGTACCTCAACGACGTCTTCACCGTGACGGTGAACATGGCCGGGCTGCCGGGCATCGCGGTGCCGGCAGGGCTCGACTCGCAGGGCCTGCCGCTCGGCCTACAGCTGATCGGCCGTCCCTTCGATGAAGAGACTCTGTTCGCCGCTGCCCAGGTGATTGAGGATTCTGCAGGACGGACGCAGCTTCCCGCAGCGTGGTGGGCATGACCGTCCCTTATTATCCTTGGACGGTCTGGATCTGGGCCGGGTTCGACCCCGCCCTGATCGTGGTGGCCCTCTATCTCGGCTGGAAAGCTGATCAGTTCGGGAAGTGCTTCATCGCGGCCATTGTCGCCTTCGCGGTCGCGGTGCTGTTCTCTTGGATGGTATCGGCGGCGGGTATTCCCTGGCCTGCGCCCATCACTTATGACGGACCGACTTTCTTCAGTGTCCGTGCCGTGGCGGCTTTGCTCTACGCCATGATCGGGTACGGCGCCCGCCAGGTCGCCAGCCGGCGTGCTTGACCCCTTGGGCAGGGGGCTCCTAACTGCCTTTATGGACTCGCTCCCACACGCGCCCTCATCCTGAGTTGCCCGCGAGAACGAGCCTCGAAAGAGCCCTTCAGCGGTCGCGCGATCGCTGTAGCCGCCTTCGAGGCTGCTGCGCGGCACCTCAGGATCAGGGCGGAGGGTGGGACATCACTTCTGAGCGCCTTCGGACCGACCATGAACGCACCCGTTGACCCCAAGAAGCTGATCAAGGGCGGCCTGCACGACTGGGAGGTCGTGATCGGCATGGAGATTCATGCTCAGGTGACCAGTAAGGCGAAGCTGTTCTCCGGCGCCTCAACGGCTTTCGGCGGCGAGCCGAACGATCACGTCTCGCTGGTCGATGCAGCGATGCCGGGCATGCTGCCGGTGATCAATCAGGAATGCGTCGCGCAGGCGGTGCGCACCGGCCTGGGCCTCAAGGCCAAGATCAATCTGCGTTCGGTGTTCGATCGGAAAAATTACTTCTACCCGGATCTGCCGCAGGGCTATCAGATCTCGCAGTACAAGGACCCCATCGTCGGTGAAGGTGAGGTGTTGGTGGACATGCCTGATGGCACATCCTTCACCGTCGGCATCGAGCGGCTGCATCTCGAACAGGATGCGGGCAAATCGCTGCACGATCAGGACCCAACCCGCAGCTTCGTAGACCTGAACCGCTCCGGCGTGGCCTTGATGGAGATCGTATCCAGG
This sequence comes from Methylobacterium komagatae, assembly GCF_042661665.1. Taxonomy (NCBI): domain Bacteria; kingdom Pseudomonadati; phylum Pseudomonadota; class Alphaproteobacteria; order Hyphomicrobiales; family Methylobacteriaceae; genus Methylobacterium; species Methylobacterium komagatae. Next base: position 5,479,868 of record NZ_JBHSWN010000001.1, on the reverse strand, counting down.
CCGGATCTGCGTTCGGCCGACGAGGCGAAGGCCTACGTCACCAAGCTGCGCACCATCCTGCGCTACCTCGGCACCTGCGACGGCGACATGGACAAGGGCAACCTCCGCGCCGACGTCAACGTCTCGGTGCGCCGCCCCGGTGAGCCGCTCGGTACGCGTTGCGAGATAAAGAACGTCAACTCGATCCGCTTCATCGGACAGGCGGTCGACACCGAGGCGCGCCGTCAGATCGCGATCCTTGAGGATGGCGGTAAGATTGATCAGGAGACGCGCCTGTTCGATCCCGGCAAGGGCGAGACGCGCTCGATGCGCTCGAAGGAAGAGGCGCACGATTACCGCTACTTCCCGGACCCGGATCTGCTGCCGCTGGAATTCGACCAGACCTTCGTGGACCGCTTGGCCGAGGGCCTGCCGGAACTGCCGGACGCCAAGAAGGCGCGCTTCGTCAAGGAGTTCGGGCTTTCGACCTACGATGCCGGCGTGCTGGTGGCCGAGCGGGCCTCGGCCGATTACTACGAGGCGGTCGCCAAGGGCAGAGACGGCAAGGCCGCCGCGAACTGGGTGATCAACGAACTGTTCGGCCGCCTCAACAAAGAGGGCCTTGGCATCGAGGAGACGCCGGTTTCGGCCGACCAGCTCGGCGCTATCGTCGACCTGATCGGTGAGGGGGTGATCTCCGGCAAGATCGCGAAGGATTTGTTCGAGATCGTGTGGACCGAGGGTGGCGATCCGCGCGCCATCGTGGACGCACGGGGCATGAAGCAGGTCACGGATACCGGCGCCATCGAGGCGGCCGTGGACGAGATCATCGCCAAGAACCCCGACAAGGTCGCGCAGGCCAAGGAGAAGCCGACGCTGCTCGGCTGGTTCGTCGGGCAGACCATGAAGGCGACCGGTGGCAAGGCGAACCCTGCGGCCGTCAACGCCCTGCTTAAAAGCAAGCTCGGGATCGAGTAGGCGCGCGCTACCCTATCGTTTCGACCTCGTTGTCAGCTCAAGGCCCTTCCGAAAAACGGGAGGGCCTTTTTCGTGTCGGGGTTTGAGCGTCGTATCCACACGCTTTGTGTTCGATAATAATCCGAAGATAAAATCTAATGTTTTTCGGGATTAAAATAACATTTTAATGATGTGCGGACAGACACATTTGCACAATTACTATGCTGTTATGGATGAATCTGCCGGCGCTTGAAGCAAGAGTTGCACAGACGGAGGTCGTCCATGTTCAAGATCGCCTTGATCGTCGCCGGAATAGCCTCGCTGGCCATGTCCATGCCGCATCGAGCGGATGCGCGATCCGAGACCTTGATGGACTTGCTTGCCGGCCGCGATACCCCCGCATGTCCGCGATACCAGCAGACCCCGCGCGATCCGTGCAACATCGTCGTGAAGCGACCCGGCGGAAATCCAACGCAGGATATGACTGGCTCGATTGGGCATATGAAATCGTACCAGGGTAACGGCGGGCCACGCTGCAAGACGATCTGCCGATTTACCGGTATTCAATACTGATGGGTGGATCGTATCGGAGGACGAACATGTCCGGTTTTCGAGCATGTTCGTCCAAGATCCCGCATGGCACTGAGCTTGTCGCGCGATTTTGATATAAGAATGTCGCTGACGAACACTGAAGATGCAGAAAAAATACCTGTACAGCGTTCATTGAAGCGTGATCGAACAAAATTTTGACTATCGCAGGCATCATTTCCGTCGAGCCGGCATAGCTTATCGGGCGGTCTCGGTTTAAATCGCATCACGACCCAGGGGTTGAGCACTCCGGATCCCTGGTGGAGCGGTATCGATGCGAAAAACGAAGCCGAAGCAGTCAACACAGGTCGACCAAGGAATCGGAAGCCGTATCGCCCTCCTTCGGACAGCCAACGGTTTGAGCCAGTCGCAGCTGGCCGAAGCCCTTGGGATCAGCTTCCAGCAGGTTCAAAAGTACGAGGCGGGGAAGAACCGCATCGGTGCCGGTCGTCTCCAGGCCATCGCGGATCGCCTCAATGTGCCTGTCTCGACCTTCTTCGAAGAGACGACCCAGCCCGCGCCCGACGATGCGGTAGAGATGCTGCTTCAGAGCGACGGTGCGCTCGATGTGCTGCGCGCCTACGTGTCGATCACCGACGAAGAGGTTCGCAAGAGCATCCTCACCATGGTTAAGGCGATGGTGCGCGTCTCGAAGGCGACAAGCGGCGAAGAACCGAGCCCCGACGCCGACAAGACGCCCGGACACTGAGCTGGATTCACGCCCCGTAGCGGGCAAAGACGATGGCGGTTTCGCCGTAGACGCGCCTTTCCTGCTCGGAAAATCCTGAGGGCAGGAACATCTCGGCGGAGGCGACTTCCTCCACCACGGCCAGGGCCCCTTCCGTCAGCCAGCCGCCCGCCGCCGCGCTCGCCAGCGCCAGCGGAGCGAGGCCGCGTCCGTAGGGCGGATCACAGAACAGAAGCGAGAAACGGCCTGCCGCCCCCGCCTCACCGAGTTTGGTGGCGTCGCGGCGGAAAAGCCGCGTAACGCCCTCGGCACCCAGAGCCTCGATATTGGCGCGGATGACGCTGCGCGCCTCCGCCCCCTCATCGACCAGCAACGCGTAGGAGGCCCCCCGGGAGAGCGCTTCGAACCCGAGCGCTCCCGTGCCGCTGAACAGATCAAGCACCCGCGCCCCGTCCACGGCATCGTCGTAGCCGTGGGTCAGGACGTTGAAGAGGGACTCACGCAGCCGATCGGAGGTCGGACGGATTGCATCCGTCCGGGGAGTGGCCAAGCGCCGCCCGCGCCAATCACCTCCGACAATCCGCATGGGGCACCCTCAGCGATTGCCGCGCGGCGGACGGCTCCCGCCGCCCTTCGACCCGCCGGGCTTGCCGCCACCCGGGCGCGAACCACCCGGCTTGAAGCCGCCCGATTTGAAACCGCCGCCGGGCTTGCCGCCGCGACCGGCCGGAGCGCCAGGCTTGCCCCCGGCGGGACGGCCACCGCCGCCGAACTTGCCCGCAGGCCGCTCGCCGGAGGGTTTACGATCACCGAAAGGCTTCCGATCACCAGAAGGCTTCCGGTCACCGAAGGACTTCTGCTCGCCGAACGGCTTCCGCTCCCCAGAGAACTTGCGTTCGCCGAAAGACTTGTTCGGCGCACCGCTCGCGCGGCCACGCGAACCTTCGCCCTCGGAGCGTCCGCGCTGGCCTCCGCCAAAGCCGCCCTCCTGGCGCTGTCCGCGACCCTCGCCACCGCGATCACCGCCGAAATCACCACGCTCGTTCGAGCGTCCACGCGGCGGGGCACCACCCTCGCGGCGCGGGCCGTTGCCCCGGAAGCTCGTGCCCTCGGCATCGTCGCGGTTGCGCGGACGAGCGGAGGGCCGCTCCATCCGCTGGAGGCCACGATCCTCCTGGCGGCCCTCGGCGCTCGATGTCGGGGCCTTCGAATAACGGCGACGCGGCTGCTCGTCGGCCACCGGCTGAGGCGCAGCCGATGTGGGCTTCAGCCGTTCGACCAGCACTCGCCTTTCGCCGGTCTTGATCGCCCCGACGCGCTCGCGGCCACGCTCCGCAGCCGCACGCTCCTGATCGATCCGCGGATCAGCGCCGCGCCGAGGGGGACGGCCGGGCTTGTAAGGGGCAGGCTCCTGGCTCTCCTCGCGCCACACCGAACGGCGCAGGTTCGACCCGGTGCCGCCGGTCGACACGCGTTGCGGAGCGGGCCGGGCGGGGGCGCGCCGGTCCTGACGCTTGCCCTGATCGGGCTCTGACCGGGCCGGTTTGGCGGAACCGCCGAAGGGCGAAATCGGCTCGCGCACCGGGCTCTCGAAATCGACACCCGCCTGCTCGGCTAAAGTCTTCCCAAGCTGATCCTTGAGGACGCGGGTCCGCACCTCCTCCACGAGGCCGACTTCGAGCTCGCCGAGTTGGAACGGGCCGAAGGACATGCGGATCAGGCGATTCACCTGAAGACCCAGATGCTCCAGGATACGCTTGACCTCGCGGTTCTTGCCCTCACGGAGGCCCAGCGTCAGCCAGAGGTTGTCGCCCTGAACCCGGTCGAGGGTCGCTTCCACGGGGCCGTATTCCATCCCGTCGATGGTCACGCCCTTCTTCAGGCGGTCGAGCTGCGCCTGATCGGTGTCGCCATGGGCGCGCACGCGGTAGCGGCGCAGCCAGCCCGTGTCGGGGTGCGCGATGACTTTCGCGAGCCCGCCATCGTTGGTGAGGAGAAGCAGACCCTCGGTATTGATGTCGAGGCGGCCGACGGCCACGACGCGGGGCATGTCCTCGGGCAACACCTCGAACACCGTCTGGCGACCTTCCGGATCGCGGGCAGTGGTCACGAGGCCGCGCGGCTTGTGGAAAATCCACAGGCGGGTGCGCTCACGAGTCGGGAGCGGCTCGCCGTCGATGAGGATCTGGTCGTCATCGGTAACATTAAGCGCAGGCGAATCGATCACCTCGCCATTCACGCTCACGCGGCCAGCGAGGATCATGGCTTCCGCGTCACGCCGCGAAGCGACACCGGCCCGCGCCATGGCCTTTGCGATGCGATCGCCCGTGTAAACAGGTTCCGCGTCGGCCGCGGCTCCCGCTTCGACCGGCTCGGGTGCAGCACTCGGCTCGGGTGCTGCCGGACGGCGCATCATGGGAGCATCGCCGGATGAGGCAGGGCGGCTCTTGGAGCGGCCGGTCTTGGCGGTTGCGCCCCCATTGAGGTCCTTGGCGCTCCCCGCATCGGTGGCAGGCTGCCAAGAAGTATCGCGCTCGTTCGAGGGCGCGCCGTCCCGGTCCGCGCCGGGCTTTTCGTCGTTTGGAATGTCGGTCATCGGCCGCCCATACCAGAGCCGATGATCTCAGGCGAGACCGCCTGAGGCATCCGGCGGGCGAGGATACGCATTCGCCCAGCCGGATCAGTGCCTTTCAGAAGGCTACAGACGGGGCGAACGGCCCCGCATCACGCCGAACACGGCCGAAATCAGGAACAGGGCAATGGCGACGAAGAACACGAGCTTGGCCGCTTCGACAGCCGTGCCGGCGATTCCGCCGAAACCCAGAAGCGCCGCCACGAGTGCGACGACGAGAAAGGTGATGGCCCAACCGATCATGGGAGACTCCTACGCCGTGGGGCGAAGCGGCGCCGAATTGGCTCCGCCTTCACTTGAGACAACCCATCCGGAGGACTGGCGTTTCCGGGGGAAACACCAGCCACCCCGGACGGCGTTCGATCAAAGCTTGTCGGTGGCCGACTTAACGGTGTCCTTGGCGTCGCCGACGGTGCTCTGGGTCTTGCCCTTGAGCTCCTGAGCGGCACCATCCGCCTTCATCTTGTCGTTGCCGGTGGCGTCGCCGATACCCTGCTTGGCCTTGCCGACCAGCTCGTTCGCCGCGCCCTTGATCTTGTCGGTGGTGCTGCTCATGGCGTCACTCCAATCTGTCTTGTTACGGCAAAGCCGCGTCGGCCTAGCAACAGGCAGAGATCGAGGAATGTTCCGGTTGTTAACATCTCCTATGATCGACTTTTGCGTGAAGCATCGCGCCGATGGCTGAGGATCCCACGCCCTTCGATCTCGCCTTCGAGGCCGCTCGCCGTGCGGCCCAGGAGGGGGAGGTGCCGGTCGGTGCCGCAATTGTGAAGGAGGGACGCGTCGTAGCGGTCGCGCACAATCGGCCCCGCGCCCTGCGTGATCCGACAGCCCATGCCGAGATCCTGGCGATCCGGGCGGCATGCCTGGCTCTGGATGACGAGCGGCTGCCGGGCTGCGATCTCTACGTGACGCTGGAGCCCTGCCCGATGTGCGCGGGGGCGATCTCCTTCGCCCGCATCCGCCGGGTCTATTACGGCGCACGGGATCCGAAGGGGGGCGGGGTCGAGCAAGGACCGAGGGTGTTCAACCAGCCGACCTGCCACCATGCACCGGAGGTCTATGGCAGCTTCCGCGAGGCCGAGGCGGCGGATCTGCTGCGGGACTTCTTCGCCGCGCGGCGGGATTGAGGGGCAGCTGCTTAGGGGTTCACCCGCATCCCGACGAGGAAGGTGTTGTCCCGGAAGCTGGCGAAGGACGAGGTGCTGTCCACCTGCTGGTAGATGTAGGTGCCGCGCAGGGTGAGCCACCGATTCAGGCGGTAATCCATGCGCGCGGTGAGCGAGAAGCCGTTATCGCGGATCGGGCTATTCCGGTACTCGTTGTGCAGGATCGAACCGCCCAGCACGAAGGAGAGGTTACGCAGCAGGTCGTGCTGCACTTCGAGCGTCGCCACCTCGGTGAGCACGCCGCTCGAACCGGGAATCGTCGTTTCGGTGACGCCGGTGGCGGCGTTGAAGCGGACGGTGGTGAGGGGCGAGGCTGCCCACACCAGGGTGGCGTTGACGAGCGGCGCATCGATGTCGCGCAGCGTCGCATCCATGTAGCTGCGATGCTGGTAACCGGCCGAGACCTCTCCCGTGACGCGCCGGGCGAGCCCAAGCTGGGCACCCACCAGCACGCCGACGCCATTCGAGTCGCGCTGGACGCCGGACGCATCGAAACGCTGATCGTAGACGCGGGTGTCGCCGATCACGTCCACGAAGGGCTTGAGATCGGGGGAGATCTCGTAGGCCGTGCGCAAACGTAGGGTGTACTGATTCAGGTTGCGATCGCTCTGGCGGATCGTGCCGCCATTGGTGAGGCGCACGTCCTCGAACTCCGAGCGGTCGACGAGGCCGCTCAGGGTCACGGACAAGCGGTTGAAATTCTGCGTCGCGCCGAGCGTCGCGCCGTACAGGGCCACGAGCGGACGGCTCACGGCGGATGCCGCTTGCAGGTTCGGCGTCGTGGTCCGCTGGGTGTCCACGAGGAACCGGCCCTGCGCGTTAAACTGGAGGTCGCGGTTGGCGTCGATGCGGAGGTTTACCACGCCGTCCGCCGCCGGGCGGCTCGCCATCTCGTTCTGGGGCGTCTCGAAATAGGCGCCGCGCAGAGAGCCATCGAGCGAACTGGACGACCAATCGCTGCGGAAATCCACCGTCGCCTCTGTGCGAAGCGCCACCGAGCCCTTGGCGAGCTGCCTGGTGGTCTGATCCGGATTCGAATCGTAGCCGATGGTTTGCGCGAAGGTCGGCAGCACCGTGAACGTACCGACCTTGATGCCGAGGGGCGCGTAGGCGGGATCGGTCGGGATCGGGCGGGACAGGTCGGTGCCGAGGATGAAACCGGGCGTCAGCAGGCCGAGGGCGGGGTTGGTCGCCAGCAACGGCAGGCGCGACCCGCCCGACGTGTAGGGCAGGGGCACGCCGACGACGGCTTCCTGAACCACGGGCGTCAGCGCGGAGGATTGCGTGGTGGCCTGCACACTCTCCTGCGTCGTCCGCTTCACGGCCGAGCCGTTGCGGCGCGAGGGCGCCGCGCGGAACCGAAGGGTCGGTGAGAGCCCTCGGTTGAACACTGCCGTCGAGGTGCCGCTGGTGCGCTGACCGGTGATGGTCAGGCGGTCGTCGAGGCGCGGGATGCCGGTCTCGAAGCCGGTCTGGCTCGCGTTGCTGGACGAGCGCACGCCCCCACCGGACTCACCGCCGAGCCCTCGCGCGGCGCCGGGACGCCGGTCGCTGGCGGGGTCGTCGGAGAGGCGCTTGCGTAATTGCGTCAGACCGTTGGGGCCTGCCTCAAGGCCGGAGCCAGGATTGTCGGGTGCGCCCGTGACCGGGCTGATCGCGTCGAAGCGCGGGGCCTGCGCCTGCGCGGTCTGAGGCAAGCCGGCAAGGGCGAGAACGATGGCGGCACCAGCGGCCTGTCCACTGACGGCGCGCATGGTTCCGGCATCGTTGTCGGTCGCCTTGCCCCGCACTTGCCGCCCCCGTTTCGGAATACGCAACTTGAGATAGGCAGTAGGACAAGCCTGCAGCGTCGAATGCTGCCTTTCATCAAGGTTAACTGGGAGTAGCAGGACACGGTTAATGGCTGGTCAACGGCGGAGACGCCGAAAGACCTGCCCTCACCGAGACAGTTCATCAAGGCAGAGGCGCGCGAGACGGCTCCGGGAGGCCTTTCAGTCACGCCCCGCCATCGTCATTCCACCCGGACGAGATCGCCGAGCAGGCTGGCGGCAACCGTCGCTTTCGAGACCGTGAGGTCCGAGGAGGCGATTCCCTCCACCGCATCGCGGATCCGGGCCAGAGGCGTCCCACGCGCCTTCACCCAGGCCGCGACCGCCTCCGGCCCGGCGCCGATATCGGCGACAACCTCGGCCGTGAGCTTGCGGTGGGCGGACGCGATGGCCGCGACGGCGCGTTCCAGGGCGATACGGTCGAACGTATCGGATACCGGCGCTGTCCGGGCCGCATTGGCGAGGGCGTCCAAGCCGAATTCCCGCTCCAGCACGAAATGCGTGGCGGCGATATCTTCCACGGGACGCCCGCTCACCTCCGCAACGCGCACGATGTCCGGCGCCGAGACCAGGGCCGGCAGGCTGGCGAGGCGCCGGGCACGGGCCGGGGCCATGCCGCGGCCGGTCAGTTCGGCCTCCCGCGTCTCCACCTCGGCGCGGGCCGCCTCGCTCAGCACCTGCGGCAGGGCCGCCTCGACCGCCGCGACGCCATCGCGGTAGCGGGCGACAATCGGTGCAAGACCGCCGGACAGGTCGAGATTGCGGATGAACCACACGATGCGGTTCGCCAGAAGCTCCTGCACCTCGGCATAGAGGTCGAGTTGAGCCTGCCCGCCGATCCGGCCGCTCAGCCCGTCGATGGCGAGGTTCAGATCCATCAAGCCGAACGCGTCGCGGGTCGCCGCATACGCCTTGGCGATAATCGCGGCGTCGGCCCCGGTCCCGTCCACGAGGCGCGTCACCAGCGACGGACCGCCCCGATTGACGATGATGTTGGCGAGCGCCGTCGCGATGATCTCGCGGCGCAGGCGGTGGCCCTTGATCGAGTCGGGGAAGCGCTCGCGCAGTTCCTTCGGGAAGTAACGTTGCAACTCGCGATCGAAATATGGATCGTTCGGTACGGCGCTCGACAGGATGGCGTCATGGAGCGACAGCTTCGCATAGGCGAGAAGCACCGCGAATTCCGGCCGGGTCAGGCCCTCGCCGCGTCGCATCCGCTCGACGAGGGTCGCGTCGTCGGGTAGGTATTCGACCGCACGGTCGAGGCGGCCCTCAGCCTCCAGCGCCTGCATCGTCCGCATGGCGAAGCCGGTTTCCCCGAGCCCGCCTCGCTCGGCCAAGGACAGGCTCAGCGTCTGCAACTCGTTGTTGCGTAGAACGAGATGCCCGACCTCCTCCGTCATGTCGGCGAGCAGCGCATTGCGCGCGTCGTAGGAAAGGCGCCCGTCCCGCTCCGGCCCCATCAGGGCGATCTTGATGTTCACCTCCACGTCCGAGGTGTTCACGCCCGCCGAATTGTCGATGGCGTCGGTGTTCAGCCGCACGCCAGCGCGGGCCGCCTCGATGCGCCCCCGTTGCGTGAGGCCGAGATTCGCGCCCTCTCCGATGACCTTCGCGCGCAGATCCAGACCGGTGATGCGGATGGCGTCGTTGGCTCGGTCGCCCGCGTCGTCGTCGGTCTCGGTGGTGGCGCGAATATACGTGCCGATGCCGCCGAACCAGAGCAGGTCCGCGGGCGCCTTCAGGATCGCCTGCATCACCTCGGCGGGCGTCGCCTGCGCCTGATCGAAGCCGAGGGCAGCGCGAGCCTCTGGCGAAAGCGCGATGGTCTTCAGGCTGCGCGAGAACACCCCGCCGCCGGTCGAGATGAGCGAGCGGTCGTAATCGGCCCAGGACGAGCGGCCGAGGGAGAACAGACGCTCCCGCTCCACGAAGCTCCGTGCGGCATCGGGGTTCGGATCGAGGAAGATGTCGCGATGGTCGAAGGCCGCGACAAGGCGGATGCTGCGCGAGAGCAGCATTCCGTTGCCGAACACGTCACCCGACATGTCGCCTACGCCGACGACGGTGAAGGGGTCGGACTGGGTGTCGATGTCCATCTCGCGGAAGTGGCGCTTCACTGCCTCCCAGGCGCCGCGAGCGGTGATGCCCATGCCCTTGTGATCGTAGCCCTGGCTTCCGCCGGACGCGAAGGCATCGCCGAGCCAATGGCCCTTCTCGATGGAGATGGCGTTGGCGATGTCGGAGAAGGTCGCGGTACCCTTGTCGGCGGCGACGACGAGATAGGCGTCGTCGGGATCCTGCCGCACGGTGTTCGGCGGCGGCACGATTTCGCCGTCCACGATGTTGTCGGTGAGTTCAAGCAGCGTGCGGATGAAGATCCGGTAGCTTTCGGTGCCCTCGGCCATCCACGCCGCCCGGTCGGAGGCGGGCGGTAGGCGCTTCGGGAAGAAGCCGCCCTTGGCGCCGACAGGAACGATCACCGCGTTCTTCACCTGCTGCGCTTTCACGAGGCCCAGGATCTCGGTGCGGAAATCCTCCGGCCTATCCGACCAGCGCAGGCCACCGCGCGCCACGTAGCCGAAGCGCAGGTGCACACCCTCCACGCGGGGCGAATAGACGAAGATTTCGAACAGCGGCCGGGGCAGGGGCATCCCCGAAACCTTGGCGCAGGCGAACTTGAAGCTGATCGTACCGCGCGGGGCGCCCGCCTCGTCGCTCTGGAAGAAGTTCGTGCGGATTGCCGCTTCGATCAGGTTCACGAAGCGGCGCAGGATGCGGTCGTCATCGAGACTCGTGACCTCGGACAGGGCCACCTCGATCCTGGCGCGGCATTCGGCTTGCGCCTCGTCGCGATCCCCCGTCACGGCGGGGTCGAACCGGGCCTTGAACAGCGCCACCAATTCGCGGGCGATCCCGCCATGTCGTGCCAGGGTGCTGGCGATGTAATCCTGGCCGTATCGGATGCGCAGCTGACGAAGGTAGCGGCCAAGCGCCCGGAGAAGCGCCGCCTCCCGCCACGGTAACTCGGCCTCGACGATGAGGCGGTTATAGCCGTCCGATTCCGCCCGGTCGTCGGCGATGGCGAGCATCGCCGCCTCGAGCGGCACTTCCAGCGCCGCGACGTCGATCGCAGCACCCGTGGCGCGTTCGATCAGCATGTCGTGGAGCCAGACCCGCTCGGCCTCGCCCGAGCCGGGCACCTGGACGCGGTAGGTCCGTTCGTTGATCACCCGGAAGCCGAGATTTTCTAGACCCGGCACACGATCCGACAGGGCGATGGCCGTCCCGCGGGAGAAGACCTTCAGGCGGATCTGCGCTGGCGGATCGGTATCGCGGCGGCCGATGGAGACGGCGCGGGGATTATCCTCACCGAGGGATTCGAGGATCGCGATGTCGGCGACCGCCGCCTCGGGCAGGAAGTTTTCGCGGTAGGCGGCGGAAAACGCCTCGGCGTAGCGAGCGGCGAGATTGCGCGCACGGGCGCCGGGGACGCCGTCGGAAAGCGCCGTGCGAAGCCCGTCGGCCCAGGTGCGGACGATCCCTGCGATGCCGGCTTCGAGCGCCGCCGGGTCGCGTTCCTGCAACGCCTCATCGGATAGGCCGATGATGTAGTGGGTGCGGGCCAGCGGCCCTTCCGGGAAATCCGGCTGCGCGACGGAGAGCCGCCCGCCATAGCTCTCGGCCAGATAGGCCCCGATCCGCGCCCGGATGCGCGAATCGTAGCGGTCCTTCGGCACGTAGACGAGCAGCGAGACGAAGCGTCCGAACCGGTCCGGCCGGGACAGCACGCGGATGCGCGGCCTGTCCGCGAGATCGACGATGCCGAGCGCGAAGCGGGTCAGCCGGTCTATGTCGATCTGGAACAGATCGTCTCGGGGGTAGGTCTCCAGCACGGCGAGAAGGGAGCGCCCGGCATGGCTCGTCGGGTCGAGCCCCGCGCGGTCCAAGACCGCCTCGACCTTGCGGCGGATCACCGGCACCTCGCGAGCGGGACTCGCATAGGCGGCGGCGGTGAACAGTCCGACGATGCGAATCTCACCGGACAGGCGGCCCTCCGGCGAGAACAGCTTCACCCCGACATAGTCGAGATGGTCAGACCGGCGGACGCGGGACCGGGCGCTGGCCTTGGTGATGATGAGCGCCTGCGGCTCTTCGAGGAAGGCCAGGATCTCCGGCGTGTAATCCACGAGGCTGCCGCCCCGGCGAAGCACCGCCGTTCCGGGATCGCGCAGCACGCCGAGGCTGGAGCCGGGCACAAGCGGATGCTGCTCTCCCTGAATGCCGTGCTCCTGCATGCCGAGCAGGGTGAAATGGCCGTCGCCCAGCCAGTTCAGGAAAGCGCGGGCTTCTGCCGTCTCCGCCTCGGGGAGCGGGGAGGGCGTGCGTCCGACGCTCTCGGCCAAGGAAGCGAGCCGGGCGCGCATCGCGTCGTGGTCGGCAGCGGCATAGGCCACGTCACGGTGAACCTCGACGAGGTTCGCTTCCAGGAACTTGCGCGCCTCACCCTCAAGCCGGTCGAGATGGATGTGCAGCAGGCTCTCACGGGCCAGCGCGCCCTGCGCGTCGGCGGTCGTCTCGCCGACGACGCGCATCAATGCGCCGTTGCCATCGCGCTCGACGCCGAGGATCGGGTGGGCGACGAGGTAGGGGGTGAGCCCTTGGGCGGTCAGGGCCGCAAGGGTCGAATCGAGCAGGAAGGGGCGGTTGTCGTTGACGATGTCGATGACCGTCAGGTCCCGCATACGACCCTCGCGCATCAGCGACAGGTCGGACATTCGCAGCCGCGCGGCATCGCCGGGACTGCGCGGCGTCGAGAGAAAGTCCCGCGCGCGGCCCGCCATCTCCGCAAGGGCCTCGGCTGGGTAGGGTGTCAGATCCTCCGGCGGGACCCGGCCGAACAGGTCGCGCACGAAGCCGCCGGGACCGCCCTGGCCCGCCACAAGATCCGCCGCCGCGTCGATCAACCCGCTTCGGGCGCTGCGCTCCTCGCGCGAGGAGAGGGCGGTCGCGGTCTCGAGGGTCATGCACATCTCCCGTACCGGGTGGCTGGCCGCGAAGCGTTAGCAGAGCCCTTGCGCGAGTCGATGACGGTGGCCCGACGACGGGGAGTCGAACGCACGCATCCGTCACCCGCTTGCCCGAACACAAATAGGTGCATATACACGCAAATATGAGCGAGGCATTTGCCAATGAGCGAGAGGTCTGCACCTGCGGTGCATTGCGGCGGGCGGCCCGCACTGTGACCTCGCTGTACGATCAGGCCCTCAAGCCTACGGGTTTGAGGGTGACGCAATTCGCCATCCTCAAAATTCTCGATCGTTGCGGGACGCTGCCCGTCACGCGCCTTGCCGCAGAAGCCTCGTTGGAGCGCACCACCATGGCGCGCAACCTTGATCCGTTGGAGCGTCGCGGCCTCGTGTGTGTCGGCGCGGACGAGGCAGACGCGCGAAGCCGCCTCGTCGAATTGACTGATGCCGGGCGTGCGACCTTGTCCGAAGCCATGCCCCATTGGCGCAGTGCACAGGACAGGATTTCGCGGCGGGTCGATCCCGGCTCGGTGCGGGCGCTGGCCAGCGCCTTGAGCGCCGAGTAACCGCAGAGGCTCTGGAGACCCGAAGCGATGCCCCTTTCCGCTCAAACGCGCCCCGCGCCGCGTTTTCATTATGCCTGGGTCGTCGCAGCGGTGACCTTCGTGGTCCTGCTGGTCGGAGCCGGCGTGCGTGCAACGCCGGGCGTGCTGATCGTGCCGTGGGAGAAGGAATTCGGGTGGAGCGCGGCGACGATCGGCATCGCCATCGCTATCAACATCTTCCTCTACGGGATGATCGGCCCCTTCGCGGTAGCGATCATTGAGCGGTTCGGCCTGCGTGCCTCGGTCTGCGGGGCGCTCATCGTCCTCGCCATCGGCACCAGCGCCACCAGCATGATGCAGACGCCATGGCAGATGATGCTGCTGTGGGGCATCGTGGTCGGCTCCGGTTCCGGCATGGTCGCCAACGTCCTGGGTGCGACCGTAGCCGGGCGCTGGTTTGGCGAGCGCCGAGGCCTCGTCATCGGCCTGCTGACGGCCAGCAGCGCCACGGGCCAGCTGGTGTTCCTGCCGCTCCTCGCGCGGCTGTCGACCGATTACGGCTGGCGGACGGTATCCTTCACGGTGGCCGGGGCGACCCTCGTCCTGTTGCCTCTTGTCTTCCTTCTCTTGCGGGATCGCCCGTCCGATCTTGGCCTGCCGCGCTATGGCGAGACGCAAGTTCAGCCGAAGCCCGTCCTCACTGAGAACCCGGCCAAGCGCGCCCTGCGCGGCCTCGGCATGGGCTTGCGCTCCAAGGATTTCTGGCTGTTGGGAGGCACATTCTTCATCTGTGGCGCCTCGACCAACGGCTTGGTCGGCACCCACCTGATTCCCGCCTGCTTCGACCACGGCATCCCGGAGGTCACTGCCGCCGGTCTGCTGGCGCTGATGGGTGTGTGCGATCTCATCGGCACCACGGCCTCGGGCTGGCTCACTGACCGGTTCGACTCGCGCAAGCTCCTGGCGTGGTACTATTCGCTACGCGGCCTCTCGCTGATCTTCCTGCCCTACTCCTTCGATCTCAGCTTCTACGGCCTGTCGCTGTTCGCCGTCTTTTACGGGCTCGATTGGATCGCGACCGTGCCGCCCACGGTGAACCTCGCGGGCAAGGCGTTCGGTGAGGAGAATGCGGCACTGATGTTTGGCTGGATCGCCGCCATGCATCAGATCGGTGCCGCCTCGGCGGCGTGGCTCGCAGGCGTCGCCCGAACTGGCAGCGGCACCTATTACGAAGCCTTCGTGGCGGCGGGCATCCTCTGCCTCGTGGCAGCGATGATGGCGATGTTCGTCGGAAAGCGCCCGGAAGCCGAAGCCGGAATGCGTCCGCTGCCAGCCTGAACTGCGGCTGACGCGGAGCAGTTGGGCGTTACAAGGACGGTGGCCGATACGCTTCGCCACCGGCCCCCACGCTCCGCGAGTCTAGTTTTGTCTGATGCCCTTCCGACCGTGAAGGCCGCCGATACGAGCCGCGCCTGGCATGGGCCCGGCTTCACGGAATTCGTCGCCATCGTCGCGCTGATGATGGCGGTGACGGCGATCTCCATCGATAACCTGCTTCCAGCCTTTCCGGCCATCGAAGCACGCTTCGCCGTATCCGATCCGAACCGGCTGCAGCTTCTCGTTTATGTCTACATGCTCGGTTTCGGACCGGCGCAGATCATCTATGGGCCGCTCTCGGATGCGCTGGGGCGGCGTCCGGTGCTGCTCGCGAGCCTCGGTGTCTACGTGGCGGGCTGCGTCCTGGCGATGCTGGCGCCGAGCTTCGGCTGGCTACTCGCGGCGCGGGTGATCCAGGGGATGGGCGCTGCGGGCGGACGCGTGCTCTCGACCGCCATCGTGAGAGACCGCTTCGCCGGGCGTGAGATGGCGAGCGTCATGTCGCTCATCATGATGGTCTTCCTCATCATTCCCATGATCGCCCCGGCCATCGGCGGGGCGATGCTGGCCTTTGGCTCGTGGGTCTACGTCTTCGTCTCGATGCTGATCCTCGCCTTCATTCTCACGGCGTGGTTCGGCTGGCGGATGCCGGAGACGCTGCACCCGGAATACCGGCGCCCGCTCTCCCTGAAGGCGACGGCCTCGGCCGTACGGCTCACCCTCTCGACCCGCGTCGCCGTAGGCTACGCGACGGCCCTCGGGCTGCTGACCGGGTGCATTATGGGCTATGTCGGCTCGGCGCAGCAGGTGTTCGATACCGGCTTGTACCAACTTGGCCCGCTATTTCCTCTGGCCTTCGGGCTGGTGGCTGGGGCAATGGGCGCGGCGACGCTCATCAACTCCCGCGCGGTTCGCCGCTTCGGCATGCGCCGCCTGTCGCAAGCGGGAACCCTGGCCTTCACCTTGGTCGGGGTGTTGCAGGTGGTGATCGGTCTTGCCTTCGGCGGGCATCCGCCTCTGGCGCTGTTCCTGGGCGTGCTGGCGATGAACCAGTTCCTGATCAGCTTCGCCATGCCGAACTTCAACGCGCTGGCGCTCGAACCGCTGGGTTCGGTCGCGGGTACCGCTTCGTCGTTCCTCGGCTGCTACACGACGATTCTCGGCGCAGGTTGCGGCTTCCTGATCGGCCACGCTTTCGACGGAACTGTCCTGCCCATCGGCATCGGCTATGCCGTCCTCGGCGGGCTGACGCTGCTGGTCGTGGTCTGGACGGAGCGCGGGCGGATGTTCGGGCTCTGATCATCCACTTGATTTACGGTTGCGCTTAACGGGCCGTTCAAACGAAGTCGCGAGTCTGACGGGATCGCCGCCCGCCTCGGACAAACGCCATGATCGCCCGCGCCCACGATGCCACCCTGCTCGCCGCGCGCCTGTTTCTAGCGGCGGCTCTGCTACCGACTGGCATCGCCCGCGCGCTGAATGTGTCGGGCTTCGCCCTGACGCTGGCGAGCGAGGGCGTGCCCTTCCCGAACGCGGTGGCGACCACGGCCGTCGTGGTGCAGGTGTTCGGGCCGCTGGCGATGATCCTGGGCGTGCTGCCACGCATCACGGGCGTCGCGCTCGGCCTGTTCGCTGCTGCGACAGCCTGCGTGCTTCATTCCTTCTGGCAATTGAGCGGCCCGGCCATGGTGGCCGAGCGAACCCTCATGCTCGCCGATCTCGGCCTCGCGGGCGGTTACCTGCTTTATGCCGTCACGGGGCCCGGCGGCTGGAGCTGGCAGGGCTGGCGTCTTGGAGGGGCCGCGCCACGCGCGAAGCCCGCCGCGAAGGGCAGCGCCAAGTCCGGTGGCGGACGCCGAGCCCCGCAGGCCCGCGCGGCCTGACGGTCAATTGCGGCCATGCGAGACGTTCGACGGGCTCGCCGCAATCCGCCGTCCCGACACTTCGGCGCCTGCCTCGGGTGAGAGGGCACGGAACGGAAAGACCGACAGGGCGGAAATCGCGGCGACGATCAGGAAGGCGGGTCCGAAATCAGCCGCCTCGATCGCCGTCCGCCCGTGGGCGGCTGCCGCCCCTCCAGAGCCAGCGCGCCGAAGGTGACGCCGAGGCTCAGCGAGAGTTGCTGCGCCACGCTGGCGAAGCTCGTGGCGGCGCTCATCTGGCGCTTGTCGAGATCGGCGTAGGCGATGGCGTTCACGCAGGTGAACTGAACCGAGCGGCAGCATCCGCCCACGAACAGAGCCGCCAGCATGATGAGATGGGGTGTGTGCTCCGTGAAAAGCCCGTTCACGGCCAGGAAGCCCGACGCCAGCAGCGCGTTCATCACCATCACGCGGCGGAAGCCGAAGCGGCGCAGGATGGCGGGCGCCATGGTCTTCACGAACATCGCCCCGGCCGCCGCGGCGAAGGTGATGAGACCCGAGCGTAGGGGATCGAGCCCGAAGCCGATCTGCAACATCAGCGGAAGCAGGAAGGGGATCGCGCCCGTGCCGATGCGGAACAGGCTGCCGCCGGTCACCGCCGCGCGGAAGGTCGGGTAGCGCAACAGATCCAACCGCACGACCGGGTGATCCACCCGCCGGGAATGCCGGAAGTAGGAGGGCAGCAGGATCAGAGCTGCGACGAAGCACCCCCAGGTGACGGAAGCCGGCAGCAGATGCCGTCCGAGCGATGCGAGCCCGAGCATCAGCGACGCGAGCCCCGCGCCCAGCAGGACGAAACCTAGCACGTCGAGGGGAGGGCGCTCCTCCTCACGCAGATCCTCGAAGTAGAGCGTCGCCAGGATAAATCCGACGATGCCAATCGGCACGTTGATGAAGAAGATCCACCGCCAATCGAGCCAGGTGGTGATGAAACCGCCGAGCGGCGGCCCGATCACCGGGCCGACCATGGCCGGAAGGGTCAGATAGGAGAGGGCGGTGACGAGTTGCGCCTTGGGCGCAGAACGCAGGACCACAAGGCGCCCGACCGGCACCATCATCGCCCCGCCCATACCTTGCAGGAAGCGCGCCGCCACGAAGGAGCCGAGCCCATTCGCCGCCGCGCAGGCGAGCGACCCGGCCAGGAACACGCAGAGCGCGGCCCGGAACACGGTGCGGGCGCCGAACCGGTCGGCCGCCCAGCCACTCACCGGAATGAAGATCGCCAAGCTGACCAGATAGGAGGTCAGGGCCAGTTTCAGGGCGATCGGGTCCTCGTGAAGGCTCGCCGCGATGCTCGGCAAGGCGGTCGCGATCACCGTGGAATCGGTGTTCTCCATAAACAAGGCGGTCGCCACGGTGAGCGGGACGATCCGGGTGGAGAGTTTGGAGGAGGCAGGCATCGGACGGGAGACGCACAAATCCAATGTGGGTTGCGGCCTTTCTCACTGCGGCGTTTCACGATTGTATCCGCGAAGCCACAGACACCGACCGGCGAGAGGGCAGCCGGAGCTTGGCCGCTATCCTCACAAGGCTGTGAGGGCTAAGCTTCGCCGAAGGACTGGGATGTATCCGGTCCGGCCCGCGTGACGGGCGCTCCATTGCGAGCGATACCTTTGAGAGAGCGGATGCTGTTCAGCCGGCCCGACCGTCGCGCCCTGTCTCGCCTGTTGGCTGCAACGGCCCTGCTGAGCGGGGTCGCGGCCTGCGGAACCGTCGTGCTCAACAGCACCGGTTCGCTGACCCGTTACGACCGCCTGGAGCGTTCAACCTCCACCGCGACCGAGGCCCGGCTGTTCATCGACCGGCCCGCCGTGGAGCGTGCGCGCACCGTGCGCATCATCCCGACCGCCTTCCCGGCGAATGTCGAAGGCTCAGCGCCGCTTACGGCAGCCGACCGTCGCCTCATCGCCAACAACGCAGACCGGGCGCTCTGCTACGATCTCTCGCTCAAGTACGACGTGGTGACGAGCCGCGACGCGGACCTCACCGTCCGCGCGCAGGTTACGCGCGTCGAGCCGACGAACCTGATCGGCGCAGGCACCACCATTGCAGGCTCGGCGGCTGTGACCATCGCCTCGCAGGTCGGCGTCGGTTTCGCGGAAGGGATCGGCCGCATCCCGATCCCACGCGTGCCAATCGGCCTCGGCAGCCTTACTGTGGAAGCGGAAGCGCTCGACCGGCACCACCAGCAGCGCGCCGCGATGATCTGGGGCGGCGCGGCGAATTCCTTCACGAGCCAGCCGCGCTTCGCGGCGTCCAGCGACCCCTACGACCTCGCCGGCGATTTCGGCCAGGATTTCGGCTACCTGCTCGCCCGGGGCGAGGATCCGTTCACGGCTGCCAACACCCTGCCGACTTGGGACCGCATCCGCGTGACCATCTTGGGCGAGGCGCCGCTCGATCCGGATTGCGAAGCGTTCGGGCGCGCTCCGGGCGTCGATGGGATCCTGACCGATTATATCGGCCTGCCGCCGGAATTCAGCGACAAGGGGCCGGCCGTCCCGGCCCGCTGACCGCCACACCCCCAAAAAACCGCGAGCCATGCACATACGCGTGCTGCGCTGCGGCGTCCCCGCATTGGCGTGGCGGCAGGGAGCGTGATAGGGGCACTTGCCAACCCGCTCCCCGCCGCGCGACCCGCGCCGCTCGCTCCAAGGACCGTTGGCACATGGCCCGACTCAGTTCCGCGTCGATCATCGAGGGCCTGACCTTCGACGACGTGCTGTTGAGGCCCGCCGCCTCGTCGGTGATGCCGACCGAAGTGAACATCGCCTCCCGCCTCACTCGTAACATCGCCCTGAACATGCCGATCATGTCCTCGGCGATGGACACCGTGACCGAGGCGCCGATGGCCATTGCCATGGCCGCCATGGGCGGGCTCGGCGTGATCCACCGCAACCTCGAGCCGCCGGAGCAGGCCGAGCAGGTCCGCCTCGTGAAGAAGTACGAGTCCGGCATGGTGATGAACCCTATCACCATCCACCCGGACGAGACCTTGTCGGATGCCCTTGAGGTGATGCGGGCCAACCGCATCTCCGGCATCCCCGTGGTCGAGCGCGGGCCGAACGGCAATCGCGGCAAGCTGGTCGGCATCCTGACCAACCGCGATGTGCGCTTCGCTAACGAAGCGAGCCAGCCGGTCTCCGAGTTGATGACCCGCGACCGGCTCATCACCGTCCGCGAGGGCACGACGCAGGACGAGGCCAAGCGTCTGCTGCACCAATTCCGCATCGAAAAGCTGCTCGTGGTCGATGACCATTACCGCTGCATCGGCCTGATCACCGTCAAGGACATCGAGAAGCGCGTCGCCTACCCGAACGCCGTGAAGGACGAGCAGGGCCGACTGCGTGTCGCCGCCGCGACGACTACCGGCGATGGCGGTTTCGAGCGAGCCGAGCGCCTGATCGACGCCGGTTGCGACGTGATCGTCGTGGATACCGCCCACGGTCACTCGATCAAGGTGCTCGATAGCGTGCGGCGCGTGAAGCAGCTGTCCAACGCGGTGCAGGTGGTGGCAGGCAACGTCGCCACCCGCGAGGGTGCCCAGGCGCTGATCGATGCCGGCGCGGACGCCATCAAGGTCGGCATCGGACCGGGCTCAATCTGCACCACGCGCATCGTCGCCGGTGTCGGTGTCCCGCAGCTCGACGGCACTGATGGAGGCCGTCGAGGCCGCCTCGGAGGCCGACGTGCCGGTCATTGCCGATGGCGGCATCAAGTACTCGGGCGATCTGGCCAAGGCCATCGCGGCGGGCGCCTCGGTGGCGATGCTCGGCTCACTGCTCGCAGGCACCGACGAAGCGCCGGGTGAGGTGTTCCTCCACCAGGGCCGCTCCTACAAGTCGTATCGCGGCATGGGCTCGGTGGGCGCCATGGCCCGAGGCTCGGCGGATCGCTACTTCCAGGCCGAGGTCAGCGACACGCACAAGCTCGTGCCGGAGGGCATCGAGGGTCAGGTGCCGTACAAGGGGCCGGTGGCCGCGGTACTGCACCAGCTCTCGGGTGGCCTGCGTGCCGCGATGGGCTATGTCGGCGCCGCCACGGTCCCCGAGTTCCAAGAGCGGGCGCAGTTCATCCGCATCACGAATGCCGGTCTGCGGGAGAGCCACGTCCACGACGTGACCATCACCCGCGAAAGCCCGAACTACCCCTCGCGGACCTGACGGACGGAGCACCGCACGATGCGCATTCTGGTGGTCGGCGCGGGAGCGACCGGAGGTTATTACGGCGCGCGCCTCGCGGAAGCAGGCGCCGACGTGACCTTCCTCGTCCGCCCGGCCCGCGCGGAGCGTCTTGCGGCGCATGGGCTCAAGGTGGTGAGCCCCCTCGGGGATCTCCACTTGGCCCGGCCGAACACAGTGACGACCGATAGCCTTGAGGTCGCTGGCGCGTTCGACCTCGTGCTACTTTCCTGCAAGGCTTACGACC
Source organism: Methylobacterium komagatae (assembly GCF_042661665.1). Taxonomy (NCBI): domain Bacteria; kingdom Pseudomonadati; phylum Pseudomonadota; class Alphaproteobacteria; order Hyphomicrobiales; family Methylobacteriaceae; genus Methylobacterium; species Methylobacterium komagatae. Next base: position 5,458,724 of record NZ_JBHSWN010000001.1, on the reverse strand, counting down.
TCGTCTCGGCCATGGAGGATGTCGCTCCGGCTGTGGGCGAGGGCACGGCGATCCTGCCGGTGCTGAACGGGATGGCACATCTCGACGCGCTCGATGCCCGGTTCGGCGCGGAGAAGGTGCTCGGCGGATGTTGCGCCATCGGCGCGACGCTGACGCCGGAAGGCACGATCCGGCATATGAGCGAGTTGTGCAGCATCACTTACGGCGAGCGTGATGGCAGCACCTCGGCGCGGATTGCTGCGCTCGATACGGTGATGCGCGAAGGCACGCCGAAGTTTCAGCCGCGCCTGTCGGACAAGATCATTCTGGAGATGTGGGAGAAGTGGGTTTTTCTCGCCTCTCTCGCGGGCGGTACCACGCTGATGCGGGCCGCCATCGGCGATATCGTGGCAGCGCCCGGCGGCGCTGATCTCATGGGCGCCCTTCATGCCGAGTGCACCGCCATCGCCACGGCATCGGGTTTCGCCCCGCGTGAAAAGGTGGCGGCGGGGGCCCGGTCGCAACTGACGGCCGAGGGGTCGGCCTTTACCGCCTCCATGCTCCGCGACATTGAGGGCAAGAGTCGCATCGAAGCCGACCACGTGATCGGCGACCTTATTGCCCGTGGCCGCGCCCATGGTGTGGCGACGCCGATGCTCGACCTCACCTATACCGGCCTCAAGGCCTACGAGGCCCGGCGGGCGCGGGAAGGCTGAACGCGAAGGGACGGCACCGGAGCGCCGTCCCCTGTCCGCATCAGTAGCGCGCAGGCGGCGGCGGAGGCGGGTTGCCGTATTCGAGCTGCGTCTTGGCATCGTAAGGTCGACGCGGCGGCGGCGTCAGGTCCGGCGGAGGAGGAGCCGAGGCACACGCGGCCAGCATTGAGGACGCGAGGCCCAGCAGGGCCATTCGCTTCAGAATGCGAGAGTGAGACGACATGAACTAAGCGACTCCGAACATGGCCTGCGGTTCGGACCGAGCCGCCAAGCATGACCACCGAGCGTCCCGCCAAAGCTTGGCCTTATCGTGGCAGGCGCGAAATCCCTTCCGCCGGGGCGACTTCGGCGCTATCGCCCTGATCCGACCGTCTGAACAGGAGCGATCCCCTGACCCCCGCCGCCCGCTGCGCTGCCGCCATCGAAGTGCTTGCCGACATTATCGAGCGCCGCCGCCCGGCCGCCGATGCCCTCAAGGATTGGGGCCTCGCCCACCGCTTCGCCGGATCCGGCGACCGCGCGGGCATCGCGAGCCTCGTCTATGACGCTTTGCGCCGCCGCGCTTCGGCCGCCTGGATCATGGGTGCGGAGACTCCGCGCGCCATCGTGATCGGCTCCCTGCGGCTGCAACAGGGACTCGCTGCCCCCTCCATCGCGGCTTTGTTCTCGGGCGAAGGCTACGCGCCCGCTGCCCTCAATGCGGACGAGCGAAGCCGGATCGAGACAGGAACGCTCGACGGCGCCCCACCGGAGATCGCGGGCGATGCGCCCGCCTTCGTCCTGCCGGAACTCGAAGCCGCCCTCGGCGACGACCTGATCCCAGAACTGCGGGCGCTTGCGCGGCGCGCACCCCTCGATTTGCGGGTGAACACCCTGCGTGGCCCCCGCGAGACCATCCAGGCAGCCCTTGAAGGCTATGGCGCTGCGCCGACGCCGCACGCGCCGCATGGCCTGCGTGTGCCGGTCGGCGCTGACGGGCGCGGCCCGGCTTTGCACGTCGAAGCCGAATTCCTCGAAGGCTGGTACGAAATTCAGGACGAGGGCTCGCAGCTCGCCGCACTTCTGGCGCGCGCCAAGCCTGGCGAAACGATCGTCGATCTCTGCGCGGGTGGCGGCGGAAAGACGCTCGCCCTGGCCGCAGCCACCGGCAATGCCGGTCGGCTCATCGCCACGGATGGCGATCCGCGCCGCCTCGCCCCGATCCATGAGCGACTGCGCCGCTCCGGTGCGCAGGCTGAGGTACGCACGCCGCGCGGCGGCAAGCAGCGGGCGGATGTGCTGGCCGATCTCGACGGTATGGTCGATCGCGTCGTGGTCGACGCGCCCTGTACCGGCTCCGGAACATGGCGGCGCAATCCTGACGCCAAATGGCGCCTGCGTCCCGGTAGCCTCGCCACACGCCATGCGGAGCAAGCAGCGGTACTCGATCGGGCGGCGGCGCTCGTGCGCCCCGGTGGACGGATCGTCTACATCACCTGCTCGCTGTTCCCTTCGGAGAACGACGCCGCAATCTCCGCGTTGCTGGAGCGTCAGGGTCGCCGCTTCGCCTCCGTGCCCAACAGCGATCTCCTGAATGCGGCCCCGCCTGCGTTGAGCGAGGCCGTGCGCCGAACGGTTCACGGCATTCAGATGACACCCCTGCGCACGGGGACGGACGGTTTCTACGTCGCGGCCGTCGAGCGGCTTGCCTGACACGGGACGAACGCTGATGGCGATGAAGACCAGTTACGTGGTGCAGCCCTTCGAACTGCACCGGAAGCGCCTGCGCCCCGCTCGCCAAGAGCAGGCGCAGACGGAGAGCGGCGCGATCAAGAAGGCTGAAAACCTCGCCAAGCGCATGCCCGGCTCCGCCGCCCTCAAGATCGTGGCGGACGACGAAACCGGCGAACTCGAGAGTGTGACGATCCTCGGTCAATGGGGCGAGATCCCCGACGATTTCGCCGAAAGCCTTCAGGGCTGACGAAAGCTTCACGACGTCATCGATCGGCCTGCCGCCCTACGACTTCACTGATCTCGGTACTGACATCGCCGAATGTCTGTTGCGCCCATTGCTGGTATCACCAAGTGTATACTTCGGTGATTCTGTTGCGTGCATAGACCCTTCGGCGTCTGTCGATCCGGGAGAAGTTCGTGAGTCGGCTACGCCAATTCGTTGCCCAGAACGTCTACGCAAGGATCTTCCGATCTCCCCATTGGAGAGTGGGTTGGCGTAAGATTACAGGTGCCGACCTTTGGGATACTCAGTCACTGGCGGATACGCAGTGGACGTACATTTCTGATCCGGGAATCCGGTTCTTCGCAGACCCCATCGCATTCGAGCACCAGGGTCGAACGGTCCTCTTCGTCGAAGACTTTCACCACGACCGGCAAAAGGGCGTGATTTCGGCCATCGAAATGACCCCGGATGGACCGATGGGGTCCATGCAATGCGTCCTCGAAGAGCCTTGGCATCTTTCGTACCCGCTGGTCTTCGCGCACGGCGACCAGATCTGGATGATTCCGGAAAGCTCGGAGAACCGCGAGGTCGTGCTCTATCGGGCCGATCCCTTTCCCAACAGGTGGACACGAGAAGCCGTCCTCATCAAGGACGTTCCGATCACCGACGCGACGCTTGTGCAGCATAAAGGCTTGTATTGGCTGCTCGGAACGCTCGAAGAACCGGGAAATTCGTCCGCGGACTTATGTGTCTTCTACGCGACGGATCTGTTTGGTCCGTGGCACGCGCATCCCGGCAACCCGTTGCTGCGCGATGCGCGAACAGCCAGATCAGCGGGCCCGATCATTTCACGCAACGATCGCTTGTGGCGTCCGGTGCAGGATTGCAGCCATCATTACGGGGCAGCAGTCGGTTTGGCCGAGATCACTCGCCTGGACATGTCAGGATACGAACAGAACGTCCGAAACATTCTCGCGCCCTGCCGCAACTGGCCGGGGCGGCGCCTCCACACGCTGAGCCAAGCTGGTGGATTCGAGTTCATAGATGGTTCGGCCAATGTCCTTCGCTGGCCACCCTTTACGGGCAAAACGACATAGTGGCTGTATCGTTGCTCAGCGAGATTGGAGCAGCGAGCGATACAGCTCGATCGTCTGGTCGGCCATTCTCTTACAGGAAAGCCAGTTCAGGTTCGAACACGCGGCGCTGCGCCACTTCTCAAGCTCCGCACGATCACCAAGAAGGCGGCGTAAGGCCTCGGCCAGAACGTCCGGCTGATGAGGGGGAATCAGAATGCCCGCTCGGCCCTGTTCGAGGAGTTCGGGAACACCGCCCACCGTGGTGGCGATGATGGCGCACCCGGCCTCCCGTGCTTCAGCGACCGCAAGCGGAAACGCCTCGGTGTGGGACGCCAAAACGAAGATGGAGGATTTCTTCAGCTCTTTATAAGGCTTTGCGATAAACCCACGGAAATGTATCCGTTCTGAGCCCGGTGATTCGGAAGCTAGCTTGCGAAGATATTTCTCGTCGGGGCCCCATCCGATAATGTGAAGCTCTGCCTTGGTGAAGGTCTCCGCCAACTTACCGAATGCGCAAATCAGATCTCCGATCCCTTTCCGTTTATAGAGCCCCGCAACCGTAGCGATGATCTGCCGATCATCTGGCATTGAATTTTCCAATTGAGCCAGAATTTCAGTACGGCGTCTTGGAGATTGCAAAATGCCATGGCAGATCACATGCAACTTGTGCTTGGCGAATCCCCGGCTTTCGAAAGCTCTCCTGCCACTTTCAGACAAGACGATGACGCGGTCCCCCGCATTCATCAGGTTCGAAGACGACCGCCACTCATTATGAACTGTTGTAATCAAGCCGTATTGTCCAAACTTCGCGAAGTCTCTGCCAACGCGCATTAATACAGCGGCTGTCATTGTGTGTGCATGGACGATGTCCGGCTTATACTCCTGCATCAATCCACCAAGTTTGTTTATGCTACCGAGAAAAGACAAGCCAGACCGCATGTAAAGGTTGACGCTATAGTGATTGACTTTGTGATGTTGGAGTAAGTCGATGTATCCACCGCCAGAGCTTATGAACGAAACGTCGAAACCCAATTCCGATTGAACGCACGCAAGGTCGACAGCTGAATTAGAAATACCATTTCCCGTGCTGACGACTTCATTTGCGATATGAAATATCCTCATCGAACTATTGCCATTCTGGAACGCTCGGAGCGACATGAATCCACTGAATAAATCACGGGTGCTGCAAATTTATATCACGAAAGGGTGATGTAAGTCGCAAACTTACGCACTGCCCGATATTTTGGAGAAATACGCAGTTTCCCGCGTGATAGAGCCAGCTCTGAGGCGCGATCAGTAGTCTACTCGTCTGAGCAAAACAGATCAGACCGATAGCTAGATTGAAAATATTTTAATTCTGTATATAAATATTAGATGTTCGGATGCAATAAAATTAGAGAATGGACGCGCTGTTTTAAATTTGTGCTCCTACGGCCCTTTCAAGATGAAAGAACGAAAGGGGATTGATAAGCCATCCTCGGAGAGCGGCTGTGCCACGTGCGGCGTAGCCGTGTCACGCAGCGCGTACCACGCTTCCGACGGACTAAAACGTGCCGCCGCAAGAGCACTTCGTCCGCAAGCCCAAGCTGATCGCAAGCGGGATATCACCGCGCCGGTCCAACCTGGACCAAGCAGTATCGAACGGCGGGAAAGATGGATTTACGCCTTAGCATGCAAGAGTGCTGGCGCTCCCAAGGGGAATCGAACCCCTGTTTTCGCCGTGAGAGGGCGACGTCCTAGACCGCTAGACGATGGGAGCTTTCCGGCGGCGTGGCGTTGCTATAGCGACGCCCGGACGGCGACACAAGTGCCGTTTGAAAAGTTTGTTCGACGAAGGGGTGCGGGCGGTTGGAAAGTCACGGAGAGGAGCGTGTCGGCACCGTGGAGGACGGTGGCCTGCGCCTCGATCGCGCTTTGGTCGGTCTGTTCCCCGACCTGTCGCGGGCGCGGCTTCAGGATCTCGTGCGCGCGGGTCATGTCACCCGGGATGGCGGCGTGGTCCGCGATCCCTCCCTCAAGATCCCCGCCGGTACACGCCTCGTCCTCGATCTGCCACCGCCCTCCGATCCGGTACCTGAGGCTGAGTCTGTCGATCTCGTCATCGCCTACGAGGACGACGACCTGATCGTCGTAGACAAACCCGCGGGGCTCGTGGTGCATCCCGCGCCGGGCCATTCCGGGGGCACCCTGGTGAACGCCCTGATCGCCCATTGCGGGGCCAGCCTGTCGGGTGTCGGTGGCGTACGCCGCCCCGGCATCGTCCATCGCCTAGACAAGGACACGAGCGGCCTCATCGTCGTTGCCAAGAACGACAGGGCGCATCATGGGCTCGCGGCACAGTTCGCGGACCATGGCCGCACTGGGCCTCTGGAGCGGGCCTATCTGGCCTTCGTGTGGGGATCCCCGCACCCAGCAATCGGCACGATCCAGGCAAGCCTTGCCCGGTCGCGTCACAACCGCGAGAAGATTGCCGTCGTCTCGGACGAGGCCGGCCGCGATGCGATCACCCATTACGCGGTGATCGAGAGGTATGCCGAAGCGAGCCTCGTCCGCTGCAAGCTGGAGACGGGGCGCACGCACCAGATCCGCGTGCATCTATCCCATCGCGGCCATCCGCTCCTCGGCGATGGCGTTTACGGTGCCGCCTTCCGCACAAAGGCGGCCCGGTTGCCAGACGAGGCGAAGGCCGCGCTGACAGCGCTCGGGCGGCAGGCGCTCCATGCGGAACTGCTCGGCTTCGCCCATCCGCGCACCGGCGAAACCCTGCGTTTCGAGAGCGCGCTTCCACCGGACATGGCCGCGCTAAAGGCTGCCCTGGTCACGTCATTATGACGGCGGGCGTGCGAAAGGACACGACAGGCCGCGGCACTTCGTGTCATCTTTCGACCCAATGATCCGGTCGTGCGTTGGTAGCGACGTCAACGTGCTCCAGACGCGGCGGGATTGTTGGAGTGGCCCAGTGGAAATGGGCGCTCACGGGGGTCGGCTCAAGAGCGGCTCCGCCGACAACCACGTCCGCCCAACTGGGGGACCGTTTTTAGGAGTGATGCCATGGCCGGTACGCTGCCCGTGCTCGCCAACGAAGGTGGCCTTTCGCGCTACCTTGACGAGATCCGCAAGTTCCCCATGCTGGAGCCTGCGGAGGAGTTCACCCTCGCCAAATCCTGGCGCGATGCCGGCGATCGCGAGGCCGCTCACCGCCTCGTGACCTCCCACCTACGGCTCGTTGCGAAGATCGCCATGGGCTACCGCGGCTATGGCCTGCCGATCGCGGAAGTCGTGTCGGAAGGGAACGTCGGCCTGATGCAGGCCGTGAAGCGTTTCGACCCGGATAAGGGTTTCCGGCTGGCTACCTATGCCATGTGGTGGATCAAGGCGGCCATTCAGGAGTACATCCTGCGCTCGTGGTCGCTCGTGAAGATGGGCACCACGGCCAACCAGAAGAAGCTGTTCTTCAACCTGCGCAAGGCCAAGGGTCGCATCTCCGCGCTGGAGGAGGGCGACCTGCGCCCCGATCAGGTAGCCCAGATCGCGACCCGTCTCGGCGTGCCGGAGCAGGACGTGGTGGACATGAACCGCCGTCTCTCCGGCGATACTTCGCTGAACGCGCCTCTTCGTGAGGAAGGCGAGGGCGAGTGGCAGGATTGGTTGGTGGACAACACCCCGAGCCAGGAAACCGTGCTGGTTCGTGAGCAGGAGGGTCAGAACCGCCTCTCGGCGCTTCGCGATGCCCTCGGCGTCCTCAATCCTCGCGAGCGGCGTATCTTCGAGGCGCGTCGCCTCGCCGAGGATCCAATCACGCTAGAAGACCTGTCCGGTGAGTTCGGCGTCTCCCGCGAGCGGGTGCGTCAGATCGAGGTGCGCGCCTTCGAAAAGGTGCAGGAAGCAGTCAAGCGCAACGTGGCAACGCGCGAGGCGCCCCGAGCCACCGCCCACTGAGGGTTCACAACCCGAGAAACGAACGAAGCCGGCGGGGCACCCCGCCGGCTTCGTTCGTTTGGGCGATTATTTCCAGGCGTCGAAGGCCTGCTGAAGGACCTGCTCACCCGAGGCCCCCTTCTCGAAGGTCAGGACGGCGCGTCGGCCGGACGTGTAGCGCACCGCAAGGTCGAACCAGGGCCGGTGCAGAAGCAGATCGGTGTTGCGCTCGACATCGGCGGGAAGCGACGACAGGCCGATCAGGAAGAGGTTGTCCCGTACGCGAACCGGAAGGCCGGAGACCGGCGAACCGCGGCTGTTCTCGTCATCTTTCGCCTGAAGCAGGCCGACATCCTGCACGGTCCGCGAGGCCGCATCAGGCCCGCTCTGAGTGAAGGACAGGCTGACCGTATGGGAGGCGGGCAGCGTCGAATCGAGGTTTTTCTGGATTGTCATGGTGAGGGTCAGACCCCCATCCAGAAAGCTCACTACGGCCGTCGCGGAGGTCTGGAGCGGCTGACCCTGTTCGCCGTTGGCCGTATCGAGGCGCCATGTGACGCGGCCCGGCGTCGTCTGGGGTTGCGAGTTCTCTGCCGAGGTCGACTCCTCGATCAGGAAAGCGCGTTTCGCCACGGCGACGGTCGGCTGTTCGGGCACTGCGGGAGTCTGTGTCCGAGGTGCAGCACCGTCCTGCTTCGGCTTCGGCCGCTCGGCCGGGGTTGCCTCGCCGCCCACGCGGTCATTGAACTTGGTGTCCGGGTTTTCGCCGGTCTGCTGCACCGGATCGGAATTCAGGCGCGTGGCGGTTTGGGGCTTGTCCCGCAGGAGGAAGGCCGCGACCGCGATGGCACCGATCACCGCCACGAGGACAGTGCCGATGAGCAGGTTGCGCAAGATCTTCGACCGCCCGGTCCGGGGCGCGACGACAGCGATGCGCGGACGCTGGCGGCCCTGTCCGAGATCGGCGCTCGCATCGAGCTCTTCAGCCTGCGGCGGTGCGACAGGCTCGGAAGCGTTGGGCCCGGCGGGCGTGAATTCCGTGTCCTGAACGGAGGCGGATTTCGGCGGCGCGAAGGCGACGGCCGCCTCGCGCGGCTTCTCCTGGATCGGCTCGGGCGTCAGGACGAAGCGGGGCGAAGACGCGGCTGGAAGTGCGGGCTCTTCGACGGGGCCCGCCTGCGGCCGGTCCGCCTCTGGCAGCGACTCGACTTTCGGCTCAGCGGGAGGCGCAGGTTCGGGCTCAGGAGCAGGCGTGGGGACCGGCGTCGGAGCAGGAGGAGCTTGCGGAGGCGGCGCGGCCGGCTCCGGCTTGTCCTTAGCGGCATCGTTGGCCGGCGCGGGAATGCCGCCATGCTCGACTTCCAGCCGCTCGATGGCCGCATCGAGGGCTCGCCGTTCGAGATCGATGTCGTCTTCCGACAGGGGCGGTTCGAGGGAGCGCAGCTGGCTGATCAGGGCGTTGCGCGCCCTGTCGTAGACGGCCCGCCGCAAACCGGGCGAGCGGTCGGGAAGAGCGTCCAGGGCCCTCGCCAGAAGCGGGTAATAATCGGCCATACTGCTCCGGTTCGCCCGCTTGGCGCCCTGGCGGCTGCTCTTGAACCCGCAGCCGCCTCCCTATCATGCTCTATTAACCGAAACGGCGACGGTTCAACACCGTAGGTGGCCCGACACCGACGCCGTCAACGAGATATCCGGTGTGCCGATCAATCCTCGAAGGGATTGTGCATGAGGATCGTGTCGTCGCGCTCGGGCGAGGTCGACAGAAGCGCCACCGGCGCGCCAATCAGCTCCTCGATCCGACGGACATACTTGATCGCCTGAGCAGGCAGATCGGCCCAGGAACGGCCACCCGCGGTCGTCTCCGTCCAGCCCTCGAATGCCTCGTAGATCGGTTCGACACGGGCCTGATCGGCCTGGCTGGCCGGGAGGTGGTCGATCTCGCGTCCGTCGAGGCGATAGCCAGTACAGATCTGGATGGTCTCGAACCCGTCGAGGATGTCGAGCTTGGTCAGCGCAATACCGTTGATGCCGGAAGTGCGCACCGTCTGGCGAACCAGGGCGGCATCGAACCAGCCACAGCGGCGCTTGCGTCCGGTGACCACGCCGAATTCGCGCCCACGCTCGCCGATCCGCTCACCGGTGGCATCGGTCAACTCGGTGGGGAAGGGGCCTTCGCCCACCCGGGTCGTGTAGGCCTTCACGATGCCGAGGACGTAGCCGATGGCCGAGGGCCCGAGGCCGGACCCTGTCGCTGCTTGAGCCGCCACGATGTTGGAGGAGGTGACGTAGGGGTAGGTGCCGTGGTCCACATCAAGCAGGGCACCCTGGGCACCCTCGAACAGGATGCGTTTGCCGGCGCGACGGGCCTCGTCGAGCAGCGACCAGACCGTATCCGCGAAGGGCAGAATCTTCGGCGCGATGGCCAGAAGTTCGGCCTTCAGCGCAGCGCCGTCAATCTCATCGATGCCGAGGCCCCGGCGCAGCGCGTTGTGATGGGCGAGGAGCCGGGCGATCTTGGCGTCCAGCATGTCGGCATCCGCGAGGTCGACCACCCGGATCGCCCGACGACCGACCTTGTCCTCGTAAGCGGGGCCGATACCGCGCTTCGTGGTGCCGATCTTCAGCACCGAATTCGAGGTCTCGCGGTAATGATCCAATTCGCGATGCAGCGGCAGGATCAGCGTGGCGTTGTCCGCGATGCGCAGATTCTCGGGTGTGATCGTCACGCCCTGCTGTGCGATCTTGGCGATCTCTTCCACGAGGTGCCAGGGATCGACGACCACGCCGTTGCCGATCACAGACAGCGTCCCACCGCGCACCACGCCGGACGGCAGCAGCGATAGCTTGTAGGTCACCCCGTCGATGACGAGCGTGTGGCCGGCATTGTGGCCGCCCTGGAAACGAACGACCACGTCGGCCTGCTCTGAGAGCCAATCGACGATCTTGCCCTTGCCCTCGTCGCCCCACTGGGCGCCGACTACGACGACGTTGGCCATGCCTGCCTTGAACCCGTGTCAATGCCCGCCACGGCTCCGGACGCAATCCGGGATGGCAGGCTCACAGTTCGTTTTCGCGATCCCGCAAGGGAAATCAAGCAAACATGGTCGGGACCGGGCGGTTGGACCCGGCTGTCCGCGCCTATTTTGCCTCGGTGCCGGGCTGGCGGCCGGGCAATTCACCGGGCTTGATCACGGGCATCGAGCCGCTTTGGTCGGGCTTGACCACGTTCCCCGTCGCCGCATCGGCGGGCGGCTTTATCACGCCATCGTTTTTCTGAAGCTTGTCCGACAGGGTCTGATCCTGCGGCGGAGCGTCGGCACTTGGACGAACCCGGTCGGGCGGCGTCTGAGTCGCCGGGGGCAGGGCGGGATCACTGTCCTGCTTGCGCAGGGGGACGTCCGGGTTCTGGGCCAGCGCCACCCCGCCGGTCAGCAGCACCGCGAGGGCGGCGGCGGGCACTTTGGAGAGACGAAACAGGCTCGGCAACGCGGCCTCCAGGCTTGGTTACGACGTCCCGACGAAACAGGCGGCACGCCAAACCGTTCCGCCCGCCGTAGAAACCGCGCCTCAGCCAGCCCGCGCCAATTCGAGATAGAGCCCCGCAGCCGCTTCGTCAGCTGGCCCGGCTTTCCGTCGCCGATCGCCTTCCCGTCGATCTCGATCACCGGCATCACGAAGGCTGACGCGCTGGTGTAGAAGGCCTCGGCGGCCGCGTGTGCCTCAGGCACGGGAATCAGCCGCTCCTCGATGGTCAGATCAGCCTCGGCGGCGAGCCGGAGGACGCTGGCGCGGGTGATGCCAGGCAGGAGCGCGGTCGAGAGAGGCCGCGTCACGAGTTTGCGGTCACCGCTGATGATGAAGGCCGTGGAGGACGAGCCTTCCGTGATCGAGCCGTCCTCGATCATCCATGCCTCGGCGACGCCCGCCTCGACAGCCTGCTGCTTGGCCAACACCTGCGCGAGCAGGGCCACCGACTTGATGTCCCGACGCTTCCAGCGAAGGTCCTCGACCGTGATGACCCGCGCGCCTGTCTCGGCCAAGGGGTTGGCAGCCACCTTTTTCGCCTGGGTGAACATCATCACCGTCGGCGCCGTGCTGGCCGGGGGGAACGCGAAGTCACGTTCCGCCACGCCGCGCGTGACCTGCATGTAGACCAGCCCCTCGGTCACAGCGTTCCGGCGCATCAATTCGGTCTGCAACCGCTCCCATTCCGACGAATCGTGCGGGTTGCGGATGCCGATCTCGCCAAGCGAGCGGTCCAGCCGCGCCAGATGCGCCGCGTTGTCCACCAGACGCCCGTCGAGGATGGCAGACACTTCGTAGATCCCGTCAGCGAAGAGAAAGCCCCGATCCATGATCGGAACCTTTGCTTCCTCGAAGGGCAAAAATTCGCCGTTCAGGTAGACGATGCGGGACGCGCTCACGGCGATATTCCTCGAAATCAGGCGGTCGAACGGTCGTGCAGGCTTCGCGGCGGCGCTTCAGGCTTGCCCGAAGACACGACGGAAGATCGTGTCGACATGCTTGAAGTGGTAGCCGAGATCGAAGCACTCCTCGATCTGCTCGGGCGTCAGGGCCGCCGTCACTTCCGTGTCGGCCTTGAGCAGGGTGAGGAAGTCGCCCTCGCCGCGCCAGACCGGCATCGCATTCCGCTGGACCAGCCGGTACGCGTCCTCGCGTGAAACACCGGCCTGGGTCAGGGCGAGCAGCACCCGCTGCGAATGGGCGAGGCCGCCGAGGCGGTCGAGGTTCTTCTGCATATTGGCCGGGTAGACCAGCAGCTTCTCCATCACGCCCGTCATCCGCGCGAGGGCGAAGTCGAGGGTGACGGTCGCGTCCGGGCCGATCATCCGCTCGACCGACGAATGCGAGATGTCGCGCTCGTGCCAGAGGGCCACGTTCTCCATGGCGGGCGTCACGTAGCTGCGCACCATGCGTGCGAGGCCGGTGATGTTCTCGGTGAGCACCGGGTTGCGCTTGTGCGGCATGGCCGAGGAGCCCTTCTGCCCCTCGGAGAAATATTCTTCCGCCTCCAGCACCTCGGTGCGCTGGAGATGACGAATCTCGATGGACAGCCTCTCCAGGGACGAGGCGACGACGCCGAGCGTGGCGAAGAACATGGCATGGCGATCGCGCGGGATGACCTGCGTCGAAACCGGCTCGGGGTTCAGGCCCATCTTGCGAGCGACGTATTCCTCGACGCGCGGATCGATATTAGCGAAGGTGCCGACCGCGCCCGAAATGGCGCAGGTGGCAATCTCCTCGCGCGCGGCAACGAGGCGAGCGCGGTTGCGGGCGAACTCGGCATAGGCCTGGGCGAGCTTGAGGCCGAAGGTCACCGGCTCGGCGTGGATGCCGTGCGAGCGGCCGATGGTCGGCGTCATCTTATGCTCTTCGGCCCGGTGCTTCAGGGCATCGAGCAGGGCATCGACATCGGCGATCAGGATATCGGCAGCCCGGACGAGCTGCACGTTCAGGCAGGTATCGAGCACGTCCGAGGAGGTCATGCCCTGGTGGACGAAGCGCGCCTCCGGCCCGACGATCTCTGCGAGATGGGTCAGGAAGGCGATCACGTCGTGCTTCGTCACGGCTTCGATGGCGTCGATGCGGGCGACGTCGAACGTCGCGTCCTTGCCCATCGCCCAGACCTTCTCGGCCGCGTCCTTCGGCACGACGCCGATTTCGGCCAAGGCCGTGGTCGCGTGGGCCTCGATCTCGAACCAGATCCGGAAACGCGACTCGGGCGACCAGATCGCGGTCATCGCGGGGCGGCTGTAGCGGGGGATCATCGAAGCGCACTCGACCGTCGGGGAACGGTCGGCGGGTAGCACCGTGCGGCTTTCAGCTCAATGCGCACGGGTGACGGGGCAGGGCGGCGTTATTCCACGCGCACCCAGCCAGGGCCCATCAGCCGCTCCTGCGGCCTGAATTTGGCCTTGTAGTCCATCTTGCGGGAGCCATCGACCCAATAGCCAAGATAGAGGTACGGCAGGCCGAGCTGCTTGGCCCGGCGGATGTGGTCGAGAATCATGAAGGTGCCGGGGGAACGCCCGGCCTCCGACGGCTCGAAGAACGAGTAGACCATGGATAGACCGTCCGCGAGCACGTCCGTCAGGCAGACGGCGAGCGGCCCGCCCATACCGCGCCCGGTGATCGCCGTATCCGGCCCATGGCGGCGATACACGACGAGATGCGTGTCGACGTGGCTGTCCTCGATCATCATGGCGTAATCGAGCATGGTCATGTCGATCATGCCGCCATCATCGTGCCGGGCATTCAGGTAGCGCCGGAACAAGGCGTATTGCTCGGACGCTGGACGATTCTGCTCGGACCCGCCGATCAAATCGCTGTTGCGGGCCATCACCCGCTTCTGGCTGGCACTCGGCTCGAAATCATCCACCACCACCCGCACCGAGATGCAGGCGCGGCAGGATTCGCAGGCTGGGCGATAGGCGATGGTCTGAGAGCGGCGGAAGCCGCCCTGGGTCAGGATCTCGTTCAGATCGCGAGCGCGGCGGCCGACGAGATGAGTGAACACCTTCCGCTCTTCCTGGCCCGTCAGATACGGGCACGGGGAGGGCGCGGTGAGGTAGAATTGCGGAGTGTCGCGCGGGTGGCTCGTCACGCTTCGTCGGAACCTCAGCGGCGGCAGGACCCGCCGCCCCGCTTACAATCTACAAGGGTCGCGGCCCGGCTCAATGGCCTGTTTGGCCAAGCAGGCCGTAAAAAAGCGCGACCCTTGGAAACACGCGTTCCATGGAACCGAATCCGCGCCAGCCCTCAACGAGCATGCACGACTGCGAGGCCCAAGAGCACGTCATGGCCAAGGCGGCGATCCGAGCGCAGCAGGCCGAAGGCGACGTCGGCGCACCACAGCAGGAATGTCGACACCGCGACGTAGAACAGCAGCGCGTGAACGGCGGCCGAGATGATGTCGACCGGCCCGCCGCGCTCGGGCGCCACGACCCGAAGCCCCATCAATCGCTGGCCGATCGTGCTCTGGTGCCGCCCTCCGACCGTAATGGCACTGTAGAGGATGCCGCTTGCGGGAAGCACGGCGAAGAGCGTCCAGCCCAGGCCGAAAGTCACGATGCCGATCAGTGTGATGGCCAGGGTGAGCAGAGCCGTGAAGCCGAGGATGAACAGGATATCGAGCAGATACGCGATTGTTCGCGCGCCGATGCTCCCGCGGACGTAGGGAATCGGCAAACCGCCGGGGAAAGCGGTGGCGGCCGGGCGGCCAGCGTAATCGGTGCGAGATTCGTACATGGTCGGCAATACCTGCAAGCGGTGCAGCGATCACAAGGTGGGCGCCCCTATCGCCCGCCGCAAGGGTTGCCTCGGGCAACGGCGGATCAGGGCTTAGCCGGATCGGCCCGCGCCGCATCGGGGGTATCAAGGTAGTAGCGTTGGAGCATATGGAGGGCCGACCCGGACAGGGGCGTGCCGTCGTTCGCCACCTCCACGAGGTTCGAGGCGCCGTCAAAGCGGCAGAGCAGCCGATGCTGGCGAGTTCCCTCGGTATAGTCGACCCGCACGGTGCCGACCGCTGGGCCGGGGCCCGCGCCTTGGAAGCGGATGCCTGTCCCCTGGGCGACGGCGGGCAGCGTCCTGCGGCAGGTCGCGACTCGGTCCCGCCGCAGCGTGTCCTGGCATGCCGCGAGGCCGCCGAGGAACCCCACGACGACGCCTCCGGCCAACAGCCAGCGATGCGAGCGCCTCACGGCGCGGATGCCTGTCCTTCGCGGCTCAGAGCGAGCGCAGCCGCTCGGCGACGCGAGGAGCGTGATAGGTCAGCACACCGTCGGCGCCCGCGCGCTTGAAGGCGAGCAGCGCCTCGACCATCGCGCGATCACCGTCGAGCCAGCCGTTGCGGGCCGCAGCCTCGATCATCGCGTACTCGCCCGACACCTGGTAGGCGAAGGTCGGCACCTCGAACGTGTCCCGGACCCGGCGGATGATGTCGAGATAGGGCAGGCCTGGCTTCACCATCACCGAATCGGCGCCCTCCTCGAGATCGAGGGCGACCTCGCGCAAGGCCTCGGCTGAATTGCCGGGATCCATCTGATAGGTGCGCTTGTCGCCGACCAAGGCGGCCTTGGTGCCGATGGCATCGCGGAACGGCCCGTAGAAGGCGCTCGCATATTTCGCGGCATAGGCCATGATCTGGACGTCAAGGAACCCGGCCTTGTCGAGAGCGCGTCGGATCGCGCCGACACGGCCATCCATCATGTCCGAGGGGGCGATGATGTCGGTGCCTGCCTCGGCCTGGATCAGGCTCTGCTCCACGAGGACGGCGACAGTCTCGTCGTTGAGAATCGCACCGTCCTTCATCAGCCCGTCATGGCCGTGGCTGGTATAGGGGTCGAGGGCGACGTCGGTCATGATGCCGAGGCCGGGGACAGCTCGCTTCACCGCCCGCACCGCGCGGCAGACGAGGTTGTTGGCGTTCAGCGCCTCCGACCCGACCGGGTCGCGCAGGCTCACCTCCGTGAAGGGGAAGAAGGCGATGGCCGGAATGCCGAGCTTCGCGGCGCGCTCGGCATCGCGGACGATCTCGTCCACGCTCAGGCGCTCGACGCCCGGCATGGATGCCACCGGTTCGCGGCGGTTCTCACCCTCGATGACGAACATCGGCCAGATCAGGTCATCGACAGTCAGCGTGTGCTCGCGGACGAGACGGCGGGACCAGTCCGCCTTGCGGTTCCGGCGCGGTCGCTGGGTGAGGCCGAGGCTTCCGCTGCGATTGTCCTCGCGCACGGCGGCGTAGGCGAGGGGGCGGGGTTCCGGGATTCTGTCCGACATGCGCGCGGGTGTCCGGGCTCGAAAGAGGCGACCGCGCGGGAGGCTCCCGCGGACACGGCCGCGACGGGCGAGCGGTCATGCCCGCCATGTGCGAGCCGGGCGTAGCACGCCGCGGGAGGGCGACCCAAGGGGGACCATGCAGGGCAGGGGTGCCGCACGTTGACGGCGTGTCGCCAAAGGGGTTCAACCCGACCGGGAGGGGCCGCGAGATCGGGAGAAGAGCGACGTGAGCATCGAGCGGAGCCTGTACGCATGCGCGGCCTGATCCCGCTGCGCAGCAAGCCGGCGCGGCCGGGTAGCCTTCTCGGCGACCGCATCGAGCGCAACGCGGCGCCACCCGCCAGCACCTGGGACACGGCGCTGGTCTGGTTCATGCGGCTCACGGCCTTGGCGTGGCTCGGCAAGGCCGTCTTCGCCTGGGCGACCATTCTCGATGTCCGGCCCGGCGCACCGCCCTTCGAAGCGGAGCCGTTCGGACGGCAGGCGGCCATCGTCTATTTCGCCGTGGTAGATGCAGTCGCCGCGAGCGGTCTCTGGCTCACCAGTGCCTGGGGCGGGGTCATCTGGCTCCTTGCCGTCACCTCGGGACTGACGCTCGCGGTGCTGACGCCGCAGCTCGTGCCGGTCTCGACGCCGCTGCTCCTGTTCGGCGTGCTGGTGATGCTGATCTACTTTCTTCTCTCCTGGCTCGCTGCGCGCGAGAGCCACTGAGGCTGCGCCCGCAGAATCCGATGCGGGCGCCACCATTTCCGGGCTACCGCTTAGGATTGACGAAGGATTAGCGAGCGCGCCCGAAGCTTCGACCGCGAGAGTGAACGAAATCTTCCTTTAATCCATTCAGTTTGTCTTTACTCACACAGGTAAATCGCGAATTCATCTTGCCGCTTAAATCGTCTTTCATTCCCGCCGGATAGGTTTGCCAATAAGAGCGGTGACGGCCCATACGATCACCGCAAGATCCGTCAGGGATTGCACCGATGAAGAGCCAGACTGCCCGCACCCAGCTCGCTGCCACCGAGGAGCCCGCTGCCGCTCCCCACAACGCCTACCTAGAGGCGCTCCACCTCGTGGAGCGGCTTCACCGCCGCCTCCTCGACGTGATCAAGGACGAGTTCGAGCGCCGGGGTCGCGAGGACGTCAACAGCGTCCAGGCCCTGCTGCTCTACAACATCGGCGACAGCGAACTCGCCGCCAGCGAGTTGCGGACACGGGGCTACTATCTCGGCTCCAACGTGTCCTACAACGTCAAGAAGCTCGTGGAGGCCGGCTACCTGCACCACGCCCGCTCCAAGACGGACCGGCGCTCCGTGCGGATCAGCCTGACCGACAAAGGCCGCCAGATCCACGACATCGTGCAGCAGCTCTACGACAAGCATTCGCGCACGATCGCCCCGATCGGCGGCATTTCGGACGACGATTTCGACCGGCTGAACCGGGCCTTGGGACGCTTGGAGCGCTTCTGGACGGACCAGATCCGCTACCGCCTCTAGTAGAGGTGCAGCAGCCCGGCGACACCGGAGACGACGGCGTAGGCGAATCCCGCATTGATCGCCACGCCGAATAATCCGATGGCGAGCCCCGCCAAAACGACGATTCCGTCGCGTTCGACAAGGCCCAGCCCGACGAGACAGACGGCGAGCCCCAGCGGGATCTGCCCGATGAGCGGGGCCGCTACGATGAGTGCCAGGGCGAGCGCGAGAAGCGCCACGCCCATGCCGCGCATGCCGATGGCCGTTTCGAATACGCTGAGGCGCGGGCGCGACCAGCGCTCCAGCTTCCGCAGGATCGGCACGGCCCGCTTCACCGCGCGCTGAACGTCCGACTGCTTGATCGATTGCCCGAGCAGGCGCCGCGGGAGCCACGGGGCCGACATGCCGACCGCAATCTGAATTGCAACGAGCAGCAGCAGTAGGCCGCAGACGAGCGGAATCGGCGGCGGCATTGGTAGGCAGTTCGGCAAGCCGAGCAGCACGACCAGAAGGGCGAACGCCCGGTCGCGCAGAACCGCCACGATATCCGCCACCGTAAGACGCTCGCCCTCTTGGCTCGCGAGCACGGTGAGGACGTCCGAGGTGCGTGCACCGTAAGACAAGTCTCGCCCAACCTTCTCTGACTTGCGGGGGGCTCTATCCGAGAACGCCGCCCCCGCCAAGCCGCGCGGTGTCCCCAGGCTTTTTCGAGCAGCCGATTCGGACCTCACGTCGAACGCAACGGTGTGTTGCGACACCTGAAGTCTATTTTGACTGTCCTGTCGTTGCATCGCATCTGCGTGCAACTTTTCCTCCCAATTACTGCGACAGACCCCATCCCCTACGGATCAGGCCGACGGCAGCGGCTTTGAGCACGATGAGGATGCCATCGACTGGTCTCGTCTGGCTCGTGGCATTCGCGATCTTCGCGTCCGCGACAGCACGCGCCGCTGCGGCCGACCTCGACATCCTTCTGTTCGGAAGCCTCGACGGCGGAGCCGCCAGCTTCGCCACGTTCGGCGCGAAGGCTGGGGCAAGCTCGCTCGAAAAGAGTGGGTTCGTGACCCTGTGGAGTGTCGGGGGCGGGATACGACGCGAGAGGATGTTCTGCGGTTGTGGCAGACGAGCGATCTTCACGCGGCTGTCACAGACGACGTCCGAGCTGTTCGGCTACCAGTGGATCATCCCCGCAGGCGCCATCTCGGTCTATGCCGGATCCGAGACCGACCTCGACGCACTCGTTGGCGTCGCGGCCGTGCTGCGAACTGGCTGGCGGGTTCAGGGCGAGACTTGGCTTCGGCCGACCGAGGAAAGCCTCGTCCAAACCACCGTCATCGCAGGTTCGGCCCGCAACAGCGTGTGGATGCGCGCCGCCTGGGGCTACAAACTCGCAGGCGCTTACTTCGGCCCGGAAGGCAGCGTCTTTCTCGATGAAACCGGCTACCGGAAGGTGAGCTTCGGCCTGCACGCGACGGACGTCGCATTGGCCGACATCCGCCTACGCGTTTCAGCCGGGCTGCAATGGGAAACCCATCGCGCCGAGCCTCGCCCCTATTTGGGTTTGGCCGCTTGGTCGCCTTTGTGATCGGTCGTGAGCGAAGCAAGAAAGCGAGCGGCGTCCGCCTGAATCTCCTTCCGCCGTTTCTCATCCATCTTGCCGAGCGTTCGGTAGGGCATGGCCATCCGTTGATTGTCGGCGAGGCGGTCCTCGTTCTCGATCAGGAAGTTCCAGTAGAGATAATTGAAGGGGCAGGCCTTCGGGCCGTTCTTAACCTTCACATCGTAAAAACAGTCGCGGCAGTAATCCGACATTCGGTCGATATACGCGCCAGAGGCTGCGTAGGGCTTCGAACCCATCACACCGCCATCGGCCCAGAGCACCATCCCGTGGACGTTGGGTAACTCCACCCACTCATAGGCGTCGGCGAAGACGATGAGATACCACTCCTCAACCTGAGCGGGATCGAGCCCGGCGATGAGGGCGAAGTTGCCCGTCACCATCAGCCGCTGAATATGGTGGGCATAGGCATGGGCGCGGGTCTGGTCCACGACCTGCCGGATGCAACGAAGTTCGGTCTCGCCAGACCAATAGAACCACGGGAGCGGACGGCCCGCATCGAGGGCATTGGTCTCCCGATACTCGGGCATCCGAGCCCAGTAGAGCCCCCGAACATACTCGCGCCAGCCGAGGATCTGCCGGATGAACCCCTCGGCACAATGCAGCGGCACCGCACCCTCGCGATGGGCGCGTTCGGCCGCGCGGCATACCTCCTCGGCCGTCAGAAGCCCCGCATTGAGGGCGGGCGAGATGAGGGCGTGATAGAGGAAGGGCTCGTCGCCCTTCATCGCGTCCTGATAATCGCCGAAGGTCGGAAGGCATTCCTCGATGAAGTGGCGCAAGGAGGCGAGGGCGTCCCCACGCGTCACCGGCCATTGAAAGGCGGTCAGGTCGCCGAAATGGTCAGCGAATTCCTGCTCGACCAGTGTGATGGCCTCGCGCGTCACCGAATCCGGCTGGAAGCCGATTCGGTCCGGGAGGCGGTGGCCCCTGGGCAGCTTCTTCCGGTTCTCGGCGTCGAAGTTCCAGCGTCCGCCGAGGGGCTCGCCCTTCTCCATCAGGAGACCGGTCCGCTTGCGCATGCCCCGGTAGAACGTCTCCATCCGCAGATGATGGCGGCCCTCGGCCCATTTCGCGAAATCCTCACGGGGGCAGAGGAAACGGTTGTCTGGCCGAATCTCGACGGGCACCGGCAGATTGTCCCGCCACTCCTGCATCATCTGCCAGACGCGCCACTCCCCCGGCTCCGTCACCACCACGCGGGAGACGGCATGGCGGGCCAAAGCGCGCTCAACTTCCCCCGTAAAGCTGCCGGTGTTGCCCTCATCGGTCAGGCGGACGTAATCGACCTCGGCGCCTTCCTCTCTCAACTCTTCCGCGAAATGCCGCATGGCCGCGAACAGGAAGGCGATCTTTTGCTTGTGATGGCGGACGTAAGTTGCTTCGTCGCGCACCTCGACGAGGAGGACCACGTCCGCATCCGTGTCGAGGTCGGTCAGGCTGGAGACGCGCCGGTTGAGCTGGTCGCCCAGGATGAGACGTAGAGTCCTGTCTTGGCTCGCCTTCTTACGGGTTGTTCGGCTCGCCACTCATCCTCTCCCGCTCGCCGCGCCTGGAAGGCGCCGCCAATGGTCCCAAAGGGGTCGCACTCAGACTAAAGCGGGCCTATGACCTCGGGTACCGGGCATACCCGGTCGTCCCGGCACCACGACGTCGCAGGCCTCCCATGAAATTTGCCTTCGCCGGCATCGACTTCCTCGGCGGCGTGTTCGAGGCGCTGATCGAGGCGGGCTGGACACCGGTGAAGCTGTTCACTCGCGCCTGCGACGGCATCTACGACCACAACGAAATTGTCGTCACCCGCGCCCGCGCGGCGCGGATCCCGATCCAGCTGTCGAAAATTCATCCGGGCGACATCGACGCGCTCCATGCTGCGCACGGGCGGGATTGGGCTTTGGTGGTAGCGGGCTATCCCTGGCTGGTGCGCGGCTGGCGCGGCAAGGCGAACTACGCCGTGAATTTCCACCCCTCGCCGCTGCCAACGGGGCGCGGTCCCTATCCGCTGTTCCGGGCCGTGCTCGACGGCTACGAAACCTGGGGCGTGACGGCCCATGTGCTGGCCGAAACCGGTTTCGACACAGGCGACATCATCGCGCAGGAAATCTTCCCCCTGCGGCCGGGGGAAACCCATGAAACGCTCCTGGCCAAGTGCCAGATATCCGCGCGTCGGCTCGCTGCGGGGCCGCTGGCCCGTGACCTCCCCAACCGCTGGAAGCGCGCCGAGCCACAGGGCGACGGCTCTTACTGGGCACGGGCGACCGATGCCGACCGCACCCTCGACTTTCGCCAGGACGTCGCGGCGATCCTTCGCCGCGTGCGCGCCTTCGGGACGGTCGAGACGATCGCGCGTCTCGGCGATGTCCGTGGTTTCATCTCGCAAGCCGACGGCTGGACCGAGGCGCATAACCACGTTCCCGGCACCATCGTGCATCGGCACCGACGCCATCTCGTCGTAGCGGCGCGCGACGGCTACGTGCAGATCCTCCGCTGGTCACCCGCATCCCTGATCGAGGCGGCGCAGATCGGCCGCTGAGACGATGCCGTATTCTCCCGCAGGCCGCCCGATACGAAGCCGCCTTCCGTTTTTCCCGGGTCTTCCCTAGAGGTTTCTGGAAAGAGGCCCGGCGAACCCGGGCTGGCTTGTTCGTGATGTCACGCGCTGTGGTTCGCTCCGTCCGGGTGTGCCGCGAGGGGGAGCGCACGCCATGGCGCAAAAGCCCGACGAACGGTCCGTCGCGGCCGAAACGGTCGTCGTCGCTGGAATGGCGATCATCGTAGGCGCCTGCCTGTTTGAATGGTGGGTAATCTCGCCCGACCATCCTGGACACGCGCTGCTGCGCGTCCTGGCGGCATGTCTCGTAGCGACGATCGTGATGGCAGTCTTTGCGTGAGATACCCGCCAGGGAAGCGCGGCAGGGACGTTGACTCGGACCTCTCGAATGGTTCAGAAACTCCTCCGACGCGGGCGTAGTTCAGTGGTAGAACGTCAGCTTCCCAAGCTGAATGTCGTCGGTTCGATCCCGATCGCCCGCTCCAATCCCTTTCCCTATAGCTGACAGGCCCTTGCGAGGCGTTCTTCACGCGCTTCGCGCTGCCCCTGAAACGGCGGGATACAACGGGGATACAACGCCCCCTCGAATCACGGCCCCTCTCCGAAGGCCAGGGAAGGGCTAACCGTGCCCCGCGTCGGCTCTTGCCGGGCGGCCCCCGATCCCCGAGGATCGCCCCATGACGCACGCCCCCTCGAAACGCTTGCCGGCCTGAAGGCTAGCCACCCCGTCCGGAAATCCGGACGGCCATGCGTTCCGTTCGAGGGGCCCTGCCCGTGACGACCTACCTGACCTCAGACACCCACGTGGGGCATGCCGGCATGATGTCCGACCGGATGGCCCGGCCCCGCCCGTTCGCCTCGATCGAGGAGCACGACGAGTTCCTCGTCAGCATGTGGAACAACAGGATCCGCCCCGGCGACCGCGTCTTCCACCTCGGCGATTTCGCCTATGGCTGCAGCCTCGCGCACGCCAGATCCGTGTTCGATCGCCTCGCCGGGCACAAGACGCTGATCCGCGGGAACCACGAGCAGAGGGGAGAGCGCCTGCCGTGGGAGGGCGGGATCCACGACGTCCTGCGGCTCTCGATCCAGGACCGGGGCATGCCAGCACCCGTCGACCTCTGGCTGAGCCACTATGCGCATATCACGTGGCCGGACGCCCACCGCGGCCGGATCCACCTCTACGGGCACAGCCACGGCTCGATCCCGCCGACGGCCCGGTCCTGCGACGTCGGCGTCGACGCATGGGGCTTCCGACCCGTGACCATGCCCGAGGTCATGGAGCTGCTCGCCGATGTCGCCCGGCGCGAGGGCGGCCCGGCCGCGGCGGCCGCCCTGGCCGAGGCAGCCTGACATGAGGGGCGGCTACACCTACAGCGAGCCCCCCGAGGGCGCGGTCACGTGCATGACTTGCGGGCGGATGGCTATCGGGATCTCCCGCGCGGAGGCGGAGCGCCGCGTCGAGGCGGCGAACGCGAACCGGCGGCCGGGGGATGCCCGACCTCCGATCACGGTGGCTTATTTCAGCTGCTGCATGCGCCCCCGGTACAGGCTGGCCAGGCTCGGGGATTGCCCGGACGGTGCGACGTACTCGTCGGTCCTGTGCGAGCGCCTGGACGAGGGCGGCTAGCCCGAGCCGCCCCGGTTCCGGCGGTAGAGGTTCACCGTCCGCCAGATCGCCACCCGCACGGCGTCCGCGTCGTCGCCCCGTACGGGCATCGACCAGACCTCGCCCGTATCGTCGCGCCAGAACCGCATCAGAATGTAGCGCTGCCCGACCTCGCACCCGTCCATGACGTCGGGATCCCGGCGCCGGAACAGAAGCGCTCGGCCGTGCTCGACGCCGACCACCTGCCCGAGAAACTCGTCGATCGGCTCGGCGCGCTCCTCGTCGTGCAGATGGAAGGGCGGGCACGCCACCCGGTGCGGCTTGCCGAGGGCCGGCTCGAACTCGATGCGGTCCTCGGCGTGGGCCTTCGTCCAGAAGCCCATGTCGAAGGTCAGCGCGAGGGCGGGTGCCCCGGCCGGCGCGGGGGCGACCTCGCCCGCGGAGGGCGGCGCCTCGGGCTCGGGCGTCGGCTCAGGGGCCGGGACCTCCGCCTCATCCTCCTCCACGCCCTCGGCATCCATGGTCGCGACCACGGCCGCGCCCCGCTCTCGACGAAGCCGGAGCCGCTTCTCCGCGAGAGGCGTCATCGGCTTCGGCGCCGGGATCTTCGGCTTGGCGGCCCGCGCCGCGATCGCGGCCTCGGCCCGCTCGCGTCGGAGCTTGGCTCGCTTCAGTGCGAGAGGTGTCGGCGGCGAGATCGCGCCGCCGAAGTGGTGCCGCAGGACTTCGTCGATCGGGAGCCCCTGCTTCACGTACCAGGGCTTCTCGTCGGCCGGGGCCGGCGCCTCCATCATGTCGACGAGGTCGGGCGCCTTCTCTGCGGGCGGGGCGGGCGCCGGCTTCGGGTGCACCAACCGGGCGAGCTCGCGCGGCCGGTGGAAGGGCGCCGCGACGGTCTCGGCGACCCACGCGCGGTGGGCGGCGACGTCGCCGGCGGGCAAGGGCGGGCGGGCCATGGCTACTCTCCTTGCCTGGCGAGGTCGATGCTGACGAGCGCGGCGACGTCGTCTGCCGGGGCCCGGGTGACGCGGGGGCGGCGACGGCGGAGCTGTCGCGTGCCGAGCATGACGTCGGCGAGGTGACCGAACGCGCGGTCCTCGTCGGCGCCGTTGACGCCGACGACCAGGTCGGGCGTCACGACGAGCAGGCGGTCCGTGTGCCGGAGCGCGACGCGCTCGGGCGCCGCGGAGGCGACCCGGCCGTTGAGGAAGTGCTGGTCGAGACGGAGGACGAGCGCGGCGTGCTCCGCGCTTCCCACGCGGCGGACCCGCCACCCGTGGAGAAGGGCCGGCCCGGCGTCGCCGTAGGAGGGCCGAAGGACGGCGAAGCGTCCTGCGCGCGTGAGGGGCGCGGCTTTCCAGATGCGGTCCTCGGCGAGCTCTTGGGCATCGTCGATCCGGCTCGTCTCGACGACGAGGCCGGGGTCGTACGTCCTGCCGTCCGGCCCGAACGGGAGGTGATGCGGCGTGACGGTGCGGCGGGTCCAGGTCATGGCTACTCCCCCTCGTTCCAGTTGAGGAGCACGGCGGAGTGCCGGCGAGCCATCCCGGCCTGACCTTCGAGCTCCTCGGCGCGCTCGGCGAGGAGCCTGCCGAGGACCGGGGCGACCCACGGCGGGATGGGGCGCCACGCCGGGTTGCGGTCTCCGTTCGGGAGGCGCTCGGGCGCGAGCCACCGGAAGGGCAGCCGCGGATCGAGCGTCGCGCGCGACCCGTCCGGGTGATGCGGCCCGAGCAGGCGGGCGAGCGGCCGCTTGAACTCCTCGCCGAGCAGGAGGCGGGCCGCGAATTCCAGGGCGTCCGGGTGCAGGGGCAGGGCCATCACAGGTTCTCCAGGTTCAGCGTCGGGCCGTTGAGCGTCCGGCGGACGGCCGCCTTGACCCGGCGCCGGCCGACCTCCAGGCCCCGGCGGTAGGCGCGGACGAGGGCGCGGTAGGCCGCGGTCGGGAGTCCCTGCGGCACCTGCAGCTCCGGCCTCACGCTCGCTTCCTGCACGAGATCGTAGTGGCCCGGCTTCACGCAGGGGCGGAGCCCCAGCCCCCGCCCAAGGAGCCGATCGCCTCGATGGCGACGAGGTCGGCGTGGTGCCGGGCGGCGTCCTGCAGCCGCACGCGGGCGTCGAAAAGCAGGCCGTAGGCTCGGTCGCAGGGGGCATGTCGCCCCTCCTCGTATGCGCCTATCCAGACGAGGGCGGCTCCGTACGCGTCGAGCGCCGCGTGCTCGATCGCGCTGACCGACGTGAGCCACGCCTGCGGCGCGTCGGCGGGCGGGGTGCTCGCGTCGAGCGCGGCACGGACGAGCTCCGCGACCTGAAAGTTGGCCATGGCGTGCGTCGGCACGACGGCGAGCGGGACGATCTTGCCGCCGCCGATCCGGACCGGCTTCGGGGTGGGGGTGCGGGTCGCGCGTGCCTGCTGCTGCTGGGCCGGGAGGGGGACTGGGGCCGGCCCCGGCTCGGGCCCGACTTCTTCCATGGTGAGGACCGCACCCGCCTCCCGCTCGGCCGCGCTGAACTTCGCAGGGTCCCGGCCGCCGAGCAGCGAGACGATCTCGGCGGTCGCGTCCTGCGCCCGCTCGAAGATCATCGGGAACGTGACGGTCTGGAAGACGTCGGCGTCGTCGACCCACGCCTTGACGACGCGGAAGCCGGCGGCGGGCGGGTTCTCCATCGCGACGCGGTCGTGCTCGGAGAGCTGCTCGCCGAGGATTGCGCCGGTCGCGCGGATACCGTCGAGCAGCCAGGTGTCGAGCCTGCTCGGCTTGCCGTTGACAGCCCTGCGCTCGATCTCGGCGACGGCCTCATCGCGCTCCCGGTCGTGAGCCCGGATGCGGGAGAGGATCTCGTCGCGCGAGAGGCGCTGCGGCGCGGCCGAGGCGGCCGGGGCGGCGCAGGCCTGCTGCAACTGCGCGGGCTGGGCCATCGCCGGTGCCGCCTCCTCGGCCGTGCGCTCCAGGATCTCCTCGGCGTCGCGGGCGAGGTGGGTGCGGATCTCGGTGAAGTCGCCGCAGAAGCCGGACGCCTCGCCGTGCCAGATCTGCCAGGCGCCCTGGTGCCGGTGGACCGAGACGTCGCTGCCGCCGAGGGCGGCGTCGTAGGCGCGGACGACCGCGCTCATGTTGGGGGCGCGCTCGATGCGGGAGACGGCCGAGAGGATGGAGGACTTCGTCATGTTCGCGGTGTCCCAGCGAGTGAGGGAGCTGCTCTGAAGAACTGCTCTATGTCCATCAATCTATGGACCACCCCTGCCGGGCGCAAGGGCGGCCAAGCTTTTCAGTACGAGTAGATCCCGTTCGCCCGCCGCATCGCTCTGGGCATCTCGGCTCGGGCCTCCTCGTAGTAGGCGAGCAGCCGCGCGCGGAGATCGATCGCCTCCTCCAAAAGCGGGTGCCGCGCGAATCGGGGGTGCGTCACGATGATGAGGCGGCTGCCCAGGCCGGCCCCGATCGAGGCGCGCTTCCCCCAGACCGCGAGCTCTTCGCCCGGATGGGCTGGCTCGCGTCCCTTGTAGAGGAAGCCGGCGTCGAGCTCGGCGATCGCCCGGCGCGCCTCGATGACGGCCGGGGTCAAGTCGTCGAGGTCTAGGCGCGGAGGAGACCCTTCCAGCTCAGGTTGATCCGATGGCCGGGGGTCAGCCGGGGCCGCGGGCCGCCCTCCCACCAGGGCTCCCCCGGAGCGGAAAAGGGCGCGGCGCAGCGGCCTCCTCGACCGCCGGGGCAGTGGGCTGCTCGGGAGCGGGAGCGGGCTCGGCCGCGCCGGAGGGCAGCTTCTTCAGCAGGGCGAGTGCCATCTCGCCGGCCTCCGCAACGCCGCCGTGGAGCCGGCAGTAGGCGCGGACCGCCTCGACGGGCATGCCCTTGTACTCGGCGCTCCCGTCGCCCGGCTCGAACCAGGACTGGTGAGGGCCGAGGCCGCTCGTGTCGATCTTGGGGTCTCGGTGCCTCGGCGGGGCGTAGAACATCACCGTATCCGAACCCGGGTCCTTCGAGACGGAGATGTAGACGTTGTCCCTGAGGCGGATCTCGGTGGAGCGGACGGCTCGGGTCACTGGCTTACTCTCCCTGCGTATCTTTCGAGTTCGGCGGCCTGACTTCGATACGAATCGGCCCGCTGCGCGCAGAGCCGGGACAGCCGCGCGTCGATTGAGGCGGCCGCCGCGGCGAGCTTGGCGTGGTGCCGCCACTGCGCCACCAGCGTCCGGCTGCTCGGGCGGCGGAGGTCGCGGAGCGGCGCGCGCTTGACGACGTTGCCGGCATCGAGGCCGCCCGGCAGCCAACCCTAGTAGAGAGTGACCGTGCGGTCCGCGTCGCAGAGGGTCGTGGTCGCGTAGGGGCTCACGATCGCCGCGGCCGCCTCCCGGTGCGGGCTCTGCAGGCGGTCGGCCGCCTCCTCCCTAGCCTGCAGATCGGCGAGGTGACCTCGGCGGAGGCGCCAGCCCAGGCCTCCGCGGGGGCCCGGGGCGTACTCAGTCCACCCGTAGCTCGCGAGGACGTCCATGAAGTTTCGGGACCGCTCGTGCCAGTCCAGCGGCAGGATCCGCCGGGGGCCGTACATCGTGAGGTACAGCTCGCGCGGGCCGAAGCGCTCGCCCCCGCGCTCGGCCACGAGGCGGTCGCGGATGTTGACGTGCCACTCGTCGGGTCGGCTCATCGCGGCCTCCTTCAGAACGGGATGTCGTC
The DNA here is from genome assembly GCF_042661665.1 of Methylobacterium komagatae. Lineage (NCBI taxonomy): Bacteria > Pseudomonadati > Pseudomonadota > Alphaproteobacteria > Hyphomicrobiales > Methylobacteriaceae > Methylobacterium > Methylobacterium komagatae. Next base: position 5,430,371 of record NZ_JBHSWN010000001.1, on the reverse strand, counting down.
GTCGGTCAGGGCGAGCTGCAGCGCGCGCGGGGGCAGCGGCGGGAAAGGCAGTTCCGGCTCGTGCTCCAGGCGCCGCTCGCGCTCGACCTCTCGGGCGTGATCGCGCGCGCAGCCCTCGGGCATCACGGTGCAGTGCCGCGAGACGAAGAACTGGCGGTCTTCGTCGAGGCCGACGTGGATGCGGTAGCGCTCGCCGGCCCGGATCCCGCGGCCGCAGCCGGCTGTCGCAGACGTGCGCCTTGCGGGCGACCGCGTCGCGCCAGACGCCGCCGTCGGCGAACGTGGGCTCCGGCGGATCCGGCTCGAAGTCGATGTCGGGCCCGTAGTGATAGCCGGTCAGGTCGATCACGGGCGCGTCTCCCCGGCGGGCACGTAGCTGACGACGCGCTGCAAGCCGAGCGCGTCCAGAACCGCGTCGCCGGGGGCGCGGCGCCCCTTCCGCACGTCTCCGACGTATTGCGCCGACACGCCCGCCGATGCGGCCCACGCCTGCTGCGAGCCGGCCTCCCGGATCGCCTCCTCCAACCGCAGCAGGACGTCCTCGCCCTGCATTTGCCTCACCCCGCCAGACACCACCGCCTCCTGAAAACCAAGCCTCGGATCCGCTCATGCGCTGACCCGCTGATGTGAAGGTCGGCAATTCGCCGGCAGTTGTCCAGAGTGATGGATCGGGTTTTTCAGTGAATCCACTTATTTGTATTTTGCAAGTTACAAGAAACCCGCGGCGGTTGGGAGGTTCGGCAGATTAATTTGGCCTGAAGCGCATATTTCCGAGTACGACCACTTGCGAGATGCTTGCCTGAGTGGGACGCTACGCATGTCAGCGTATTCGCTGACCCGGCCGATAGAGCCGGCCACCCCGGTTTCTGGAGACCCTCTCATGGCCCCGCCGATCGAGTTCGGCACCGTCTGGCGCTGCGTCGGCATCCACCGTCGTTACGGCAACGAGCTCCCGCTCTGGCTCTGCGACGAGCCGACCACCGCGTTCCGCGACGCCTACAAGCGGGCCCGCGGCATGCTCGTCGGCGTCGGCTACAGCTGGACCGATCGCGGGCACGACCAGCCCCGCCTCGTGGCGTGCTGGTGGGACATCGGCGTCACCGTCGACGTCGCCGCCCTGCGCGCGGAGGTCGACCGCGTGGTCGCCGAGGCGGCCTCCGAGCGCGAGGCGAAGGCCCGCCGCGAGGAAGAGCGCCACGTACTCGACGTCGCCCAAACCGAGATCGCGGCTCCCCCGATTCGTTCGGCTCTGCGCACCCTCCTCGCGGAGCGGCCGTGGACCCTTGGGCGCGCGCTCACCGAGGCCCGCGATCTCGCCGCGGCGGAGGCTGGACGTCGTGGGGGCTCCGCAGCGCCGAGCGCTACCTCGACAACGCCGCGGGCAACATCCGCCGGGCCGAGGAGCGCCTCGGACGGCCGGCCCCGGCGCTGTGGTTCGCCCGGGCCGCGGATCCGGCCGTCCGGGTGGCCGCCCTGGAGGCCTGCCAGCACCTGGGCTCGCTCGACACTGATTGGGCAGCCGATCGCAACTCGATCGGCTGGTCGCAGGCGACGTGCTGGACCGGGCACGTCCTCTCGGAGCGCGAGGCCCTCGACCAGGGCGAAGCCGCGCACGCCCTCGCGCTGCTGCAGGGACACCGGCTGCAACTCGCCGACGAGCTCAACGTCCGCCTGTTCGGCGAGGCCCCGAAGCGGCGCCGGCGGGCCAAACCCGACGCGCCGGCTGGCGCCTTGCTAGTCTGAGGCGGACGATCACCCCGCGAGAGAGGAGGACACGATGCGGTTTCTGGGACGGTTGCTCGCGACGATCCTGCACATGATGCTGGAGATCTTGCTGCTACCGCTGACGCTGCTTGGCTGGCAGCCCAAGCCGACAGCGTCGAGCGTTGCGGCGGCCGCCCTCGACGCCGTCCGCCGCGACGAGCCGGGCGAGCCCCTCGCGCCGGTCGTGCGCAAGCCATGCCCGATGGCGGAGCTCGTGCAACGGCACGCCCGAGCGCGGCTCTTCACGCACGAGCAGCACGCCCCAGTCGATCCGCTCCCGAGCCCCCTCGCGGCATGGGTCGCCGGGCTCGACGCGACGCAGCTCGGCGAAGTTCTCGGCTGCCCCGCGAGCCGGCTGCAGCGCCATATCAACGCCGGCCTTGGCGGGTCTACGGCACTTGGCCCGTTCCGCCTACCGCCGGTCGTCGCGGACGCTGTGCCGGCGGGGATCGCCGGCAAGGGCGCCAAGGGCGGGACCGGGGGGCCGAGCCGCTCGGTCGACGTGGCCGAGCTGCTGGCAGAGCCGGGACAACGCCCGCATACAGCTACGGCCCGAGCCGCTAGACGCGGGCCACCCCATTTACCCCGAGCCCGCCGGTCACCCCGGCGGGCTTTTTCATGCGCGGTCCCTGACTGCCGCGAGGACGTGCGAGAGGGCGTGCTCCGCTCGATCGGCGCGCTCTCGCTCGGCACCGATCGCCCTCGCGCATGAGGCGAGCTCACGGCGGAGGCGGGCGGTCTCGACCTGCGCCGCGGTGGCCTGCTGGCGCGCGAGGGCGAGTTCGTGGATGAGTTCCGAGACCGCATCGACGCCCCGGCGGCGGTCGGTTTCGACAGCGCGGAAGAGGTCCTGGACCGCGAAATGCCCCATCATCAGGCCTTGAGCCATCCGCCCCGAGACGTCCGCGGTGATGTGGGCGGCGTGGTGCGGCATGGGGACGTCTCCAGTGCGGGGCGATCTCGTGCTCCCAAGGTGGGCCTGGCCGGAGTCCCGGGTCAAGAATCTGGGGAAGCCGTCCACAATCGACGGTAAACGAACCCCTGGCCCCTTGTGCCTTGCCCTGTGCGCCCGAATCGAGCGCACGTCGGGCCGACGTCGGACCAGATGTGCCTGCCGCTCCCGGAGGCCTCCGGGCATGGGGTGTCGGCGCCGTCCCGGGGCGCGCCCCGCACGGGCGCCGAGGGGCCATCGTCCGGACGGCATCCGAATTGGAAACTCGATTCTTAAATCCGCAGCCTCGATTCTGGATCTAGGAGTAACGGGGGGATTAGTCCTCGCCTCGCAAACCACTCCCGAGGGGTCACTGTTTTTGGGGGCCTGGTGTGTTGGCCGTCTCACCGGCTAGGGCGAGCCTCCCGGGCATGGCCAGCACCCGCATCAGGCTCGACGTCTCTGCCCTTCGCCGGGCCGGGATCACGAAGGCGAAGGAACTCCGGTCGGCGCTCGACGAGGCGGTCCTCTACCTGGCGGCCTGCGCCCGGAAGCGCCTGCGCGAGGTCGCCGCCGAGGTCTTCGACCGGCCGACCGCCTTCACCCTCGATGCCTTCCGGTACCGGAAGCTACAGGGCGAGGCGCCGGCCGCGCTCGTCTACGTCCTGCCCACCGCCGCGCGCTACCTTGCCCTGGTGGTATTCGAGGGCGAGCGACGTCCCGGCGATCCGAGGACGGTGTCCCGCGGCATCCTCGTCCCTGGCCGCGATGCCGTCCTCGACCGCTTCGGCAACCTGCCCCGGTCGCAGATCTCCCAGGCCGAGGCGGAGGGGGCCCGGTGGGTCCCGACGCAGGGCAACGCCGAGATCCTGATCCTGCCGGGGCGGGACCACCCCCGGATCATCGCGGCGGCGGAAGACGTCGCGACCTACGAGCCGAGGCTCCCCTTCTATGACGGCCTCAGACGATAAGGAGGGGGATGGCGCTCTGCACGTCAGCGTAGGGCGCGCCCCGGATCGTCGGCTGCCCGCCGTTCAACTGGCTCCGGAATGCGGTCGCCTGACGCCAGCTAACGCCACCGTCGAACGAGATTTGCACGATCGCGGTGTCGGTGAGCGTGCCGCCCGCCCGGCGCGAAGCCGACGAGCAGCGCCGTGCCGTGCCTCACGGCCCGAGTGATCGCGTGCGGGACGTGCTCACCCCTCAGTTCGCTCGGTCGCACGATGACGCGTGTGTGCGGGTAGCCCACGGGGTTGCACCATCGCCTGCCGGAAGGGGCGCCCGGACGGTGGGGCTTGCCCCAGGCGCCAAGTCGTTCCAGCGAGGGTCAGGCTCTCGGCCCGCCGTGCGACGGACAACACACCACTCATCGCGACGAGGGTGGGTCCGGTCCCCGGGAAGGGCCTGGCGCTAGGCCACGGTGTCACGCGAGATCCGGGCGAAGAGGGCCGGAACGGTCGCGGCGGGCAGGTAGCCCCGGAGCTGCAGGGCGCGAGCGGCCCGGCGTACTAGGCCCTCGACATGGACGGCGTTGGGATGCGTCCGCCCCCGGGCCCCTTGGGAGCCGGTCAGCGGCGCGTCGCGGATCGCGTCGACGATGGCGCGGTCGAGCTCGCGCGGATCCGGCAGGCCAGCGGCCTTGCGATCGGCACGCTCCTTCCGTTTCCGCTCGGCATCCTCGCGCCGGCGCTCATCGGCTGCCATCTGCTCGATGATCGCGCGATGGCCAGGGGTGCGCTTGCGCGCGGGGGAGAGAGCGGCCTCGGACATGCCCGAATGATGCTCGCCCGGGACGCAAGGATCTAGGTCGCCCGCCGTGCAGATCCCCACCACCGGACCAGCTCCATGGCGTGAAGATTTGCACCACCTTACCGCCTCGGCTTCACCCCAGTTTCCCTCTAGGCTCCAGCCTGGGGCGGATGCGGTCTCGCGATACAATACTAATTGGGCTGACCATTCTCACCCGTCCCAGCCGGCCTCCCCGCCCTCTCTACCGCCCGCCGGGTTCTATATTTTAGTATTAGGGGACCGCCGGAGCCTCTGTCCCGAGCCCGTTCGTAGCCGCCTCCGCAGAGGGGAATGGGCTTGTTCCTGCCACGCCGAGTAGTACCTTCCGGTGGTGCAAATCTGCAAGCGTGAGCTCATGCCCGCCTCGCCCGAGCCCTCCGTCCCGTCCGCCCGCTCCCGGCGAGCGCCCTTCGTCCCGGGCGTGCGCGGCGACATGGAGGCGGCGGTCGCCTCGCCGGAGGCCTTCGCCAAGGTCGCTCCGTCCGTGCCGCGCCCGGTCGCCTACCTCCTCGACCGCCGGCTCTGCGCGATCCCCCGGCTCGGCGCGCGGGACGTGGCGCTCTGGGAGTGGGTCGTCTCCTACGCGATCGCGCAGCATCCCGACGGCCTGCCGGAGCGGATCCACGAGCCGGCGATCCCCGTTCGCCCCGCCCTCGTTGCGATGAGCGGGCGCACTCGGCTCGTGCAGCCGCGCGGGCTCGCGGACAGCCTCGTGCGTCTCCTCGGGGGCGAGCGCCAGGAGCTGAGCATCGACGGTGCGTTCCGCGCGTCACTCCCGGAATGGATCACGCCGCTCCTCCGCCGGGACCTCTACGGCTACCTCGACCTGGCCGCGCTCGCGCGCTTCTCCACCAAAGGCGCGCCGCTGCTCTATCGCCACCTCGTTGGGCGCCTCGCCGCCGACCGTGTCCGCTACCTGCCGGACGCGCCTTCTCATGTCGTCACGGTGCCCGTAGCAGAGCTCGGCGAGATCCTCGGCATGCCGGCCCCGCACCGTATGGGGCCGCTCCGGATCCGCTATCTGCAGCCTGCGCTCGACGACATCGCCGACCACGTGACGGCCTTCACGGTCGAGGCCGAGGAGGCCAAGGACGAGCGGGGCCGCAACCTCGCCGTAGCGTTCTCCGTTCGCCTGCGCCCACCGGAAATGCGGACGTCAGCCGCACGGCTACTACCCGCGGAGGACCTCTCGTTCCTGCAGGCGCACCCGGACGCGCCGGCCTTCCAGCTCCGGGCGTCAACCCTGGTGAAGCTCGGAAGCGCGCTCCCCTCTCGCCGGGTGACCCAGCCGAAGGCGGGATCGCGCCGTCGGCCCGTGGCTGCCCTGGGATCGGAGATGCATGCCTGGCGGCGGATCTGGCTCGCCGCCCTGGACGAGGCGCTCACCGGCTCCGCGCTCACGCCGGGCCATGAGACGTCGCCGTACCGGGGGCAGCGCCTGCTCGAAGCGATCACGAGGGACGGCGCCGACCAGGCGTTCTGGGCCTTCGTCATGGCCGAGGTGGAGAGCCCCGACCTGCAGGCGCGCCTCGACACCGGGGCCGGCATCGAGCCCATCCGCATTCTCGCGGCAGCCGAGCGGGCCCGGATCCTGCGCTTCCGGAACGCGCGCGCCGACCGCCGCCGCGCGTTGAGGCATGCGCGGGCCGAGGGCACGCTCCCGCCCTCGACCCCGAAATCGAAAATGACCGATTTGCAGCCGATGACCGCTCCCGTCCCCGTCGCCCCCCTGTAGCCTCAGCGCCCGAGCCCGCCGTGCCTGAGACCGATGCCGCCCTTGTGGCGCTGCTCTCGACCGAAGAGGCGCGAGCCGAGGCCAAGAAGCTGTGGTGGTATTGGCAGCCCGCATCCGAGTTCCCGCGCCTGCACGCGGCCGCGACGGCCAAGCTGCTGCTCGACGAGGATCTCGACGGGCAGTTCCCGATCTTCGCCAGGGCGGACGAGGCCATGGGGGGCGAGTACCGGGCGAACCTCGCGAAGCTTGTCTCGACCTTCGACCTGCCCCGGCAGCTGCACGAGGATCGCGTCGCGACGCGAGTGCCCGACTTCATCGACGCGGACCTTGCTGAGACGCTCGTCACCTTCCTCGGCCGCACGTTGACGGTGCCGGTGCAGAACGGTGTCACCGCCGACCCGAAGAGCACGCTCCTTCGCGACCGAGCCTTCGTCCGAGAGCGGGTGGTGAAGGCCCGGGCCGAGTGGCAGGAGCGGGCCGCGCGCCGGGGCGATGCGTACGTGCGCGGAAAGCCGCGGACGTTCGAGCAGGTCCAGCGCGAGATCTACGGCGGCGCGCCGTTGTTCGTGGCGACGGTCAAGGATCGCGACGGGTTCAACCGCGCGGCCCCGCCACCGCCGGCCCCTCCACCCCAGCCCGAGGCCAAGCCCCCGGCGAAGGCCGAGTAGGAGCGCCCTTCGGAACCTTGGCCGTGTTGCCGCGTTTGGTCCCTTGGGCCTAGACTGGTCTAGACACTATCACAATCGGTGCACCCTCTCTAAGGCGCGGCGCGCAATAGGCGATTCGGTCCTTCGCGCCGGGGGGCTGCCACATGTTCAGTGTCTCCTCGTTCACCGAGGACATCCCCTCTACGGCTCGGACAATCCAGGCGTCATCATCTTGAAGCGCGCGGTCCAAACCCACTGCGTCCTCAGCTAGCACGCCGACAAGCTCACCGTCGTCGAAATGTGCCGGGTCCGGATCTGCCGGATGGACACCCTCGCCGAGAACATCCACCGGTCCCAGGCGGCCTGGCGCAAGGGCGAGCACTGGCCGCCTCCTCGGCGGCCACTACGATTGCGCACTTCCCCTGTAGCGAGCCTACCAGATCGCCGAGGCGAGCGCCCTGAGGAAGGTCGCCTTCGGGGTCGAGACTCCACACCTTCCCAACATAGCCGCTCCCTCGCCAGCCTCGGCCGCCCAGGTCCCCTAACCCCCGGTGTGTTGTCCGTCGCACGGTTGGGCTGTCTGCTAGCCGGACGCCACCACTCGGCGCCGGCGACGCCTCAAGTCTCCCGTCGAGCGAGGATGTGCCTACCAGAGACCGTGGGTGGCGGCAGCCTCACGCGAGCTGCAGACGCCCCAGCCTACAAAACCGCCCGCGGCCGGCGCCTGGCTCGCCAAGGAGCCTAGCCCCCGCATCCTCCTGGATGCCCGCGGCCTCTACGGTAGCCGCCAGGTCGCGGCACGGCAAGTAACCCCGCCATCCTCCAGTGTACCCGTGAGGTCGGGGTCGACTTCGACTACACGGGGCCAGGTCACCACGGTTGTGGCGCACAGGCAGGTCGCTCGGGGCTGAGGCCGCCCCCGCCTCGAGGGAACTGGGGTGACAACACGTTGAGCTCGTCACCTTAGGTAAGAAGCTCAACCTCAATGTTGTCGTGGCACCAAATCTTTCCAAAAGGAGTATCAACCTCAATGTGAAAAAGATCAACCTGACCAGACCTGTGGAAGTACATCAGATTTTTGTCTTTGAGACAACCATCAACTTCGCAAATGATGTAATCGCGTTTGTCGTATCCATCTTTTGATGACCACGACTTGATGCCGATATACTTTAGAACCCGGCCTTGGTAGTCATCTTCATTTCCAATGAGGTCGCTTGGAGAGAGACGAACCTGCTCCTTCTTCGTCGGCGCGAGTGCCGACTTGGCCTGAGCCCAGGCGCGGCGCATCGCTCCAGCAATGTGAGCCCGTGCGCGTTCACCAGCAATCGAGGCAGCCTCTCTGGCCAAGTTCCAGGCCTGGCGCATGATCGCGCCGAGATCGTATCGAGTGCTCTTTGACATTCTGACGCATCCATCGAATACATAGATTTCATGCACGATGTTGTTGCCAGATTATCGAGATGTCCAGCTAACAGGGCTGTAATTGTTCGGCGCTATATCGCGTGCGGCTCAGAGAGTTGCCACGCGGCAGGGGGCGACATCTCTGTGGCCCTAGCGCGGGTCAGAAGCGGTCTTACGCGCCCGAAGTTGGACGCCTTGGCAGAAAGTGCCAAACCGCCGCCTGATCGCCGAGCGAGGCGCTATCGCGGCTGCAGACCGCTGTTCTTATCCACAGCCAAAGTACGGTTTTCCGTGGCGCCCCCGCTATCGATGTCCCGGCCGAGCCGGGAGTGGCCATTCCGCCGTTATGATGCAGCGCAGCAAGAACGGTGGTGCCTAGTCTCCGAGGAAAGGCCAGGCCGTCGGGCGGCTATCAACAAGGTCCGCTCGGCGACACGGATGAGGGCGCCGCCCTGACCGCGGAGGCCCTGAACGCCGCGATCGAGTTTCTCGACGAGTTGCTCGCGAAGCGCGGTGATGAAGATCCTGCTCCCTAGACCGGTCGTCGCCCTCTGGAAGGGCGAACTGCGGCGCGCCGGACGCCGGGAGATTGGCGGGGTCCTGATGGGCGAGGCTGTCGCCCCGGACACGTTCCGTGGCGTCGAGGCCAGCGTGCAGCGCGCCGGCGGGACCGCGACCAGCTTCGTACGCGACCTCGGGCATCATGGCGACGCGATCGGCGCGCCCTATCGAAGGACGGGCCACGACTAAACGCGGTTCAACTACCTCGGCGAATAGCACTCGCACCCGTCGTTTCCGACGGCGCCCAGCCGCGATGACCTCACCACCATGCATGAGCTTCTCGCGCAGGGCCGGATCAGCGCGACCTTCGCATGCCTGTTGATCGTGCGGCTCCGGCTCTTCCGCCGCCTCGACGTGGGAGCCTACGTCTTCACGCCCGAGGGCGGGATGCAGAGCGTGACGGTCGTGCGCGAGCGGTAGCGGCCGGCGTCGCCGACTACACCGGGGTCGCATCCTCGGCCTTGAGCGCGCCCGTCACGCGGGCCGGGTCGACGCGCAGCCTCTCGATCCAGTCCGCGAGGTTGGGCGGCCGGTACCCGGGATTGTCACGCCAGCGCGCGAAGACGCTGCCGTCGATGGTCTCGTTGATCCGCCAGGTCGTGCGCTCGGAGCCGACCGCGGGCGGCGCCCCTACCGGCCGGTGGAAGCGCGGCGTGAACAGGCGCAGGAGCCTCGGGCCGAAGGCGGCGTAGGAATCCGCGATCTCCGCGTTCGGGGCGGGCGCGTCCAGGGAGAAGCCCGGCCGAAAGGCGAGGCCGTGCTGGGCCGCCTTGTCCAGGATCCACTTCAAGGGGGCCTGGGCGAGGATGTCACTCGGGTAGCCGCCGCCGACGTTGGCGTGGGCCCCGACGAACCAGCGCTGCTCGATCGCATCGAGGCTCCGGCGCGGGCAGGTCGCGACCTTGTCGTTGTCGGCGGTCTGCGTCCAGAAGGTCGGCTCGAAGGCCCGACGCTGCTCGTCGAGGGCGAGCGCGTGGAAGGCGTAGGTGTTTGAGCGGTAGAGGTGGGTGTCGAGGAAGCGGTACTTCGCGACCCGGGTGCGCAGGCTCGACAGCGGGTTGCCGACCGATCCGACCGTGTCCCATATCCCCATGAACTTGACGTCGGCGGGCACGCAGTGGGCGACGAGCCAGCGCTCCTCGATGCCGGCGAGCCGCGCCGGGTCGGTGACGAGCAGCGTGCGGATCGTGGGCTCGGTGCGGCGGCGGTAGCGGGCGTAGAGCTGCTCGATCGAGAGCGGGGCGCCCGGCCGGAGCACGCCGCACTTCGAGATCAGGCCGGACAGGCTGCGCGCCGCGTAGGCGCCACGGCTGAAGCCGAAGATGAAGATCTCGTCTCCCTCCTCGTAGGCCTGGACGAGCCAGGTGTAGGCGTCGACGATCTCGTTATCGAGGCCGTAGCCTACGATCCCGCCGCGCACCTTCTCACCGATGCGGGTGCCGACGCCCTGGCTGTAGTAGACGAGCTGCCCGGGGGCCGTCGGGTCGCACAGCGACTTCAGGCGCCAGACGTTCGTGTTGTTGTTGAGCGTGTTCCAGGTGCCGTCGAGGAAGATGGCGAGACGCTTCATGGCGGATACCCCCGGTATCGCGGGACGGCGACGTGAGGCGGTCCGGACCGGCCCAGGCGCAGCTCAACGCTCACGGACCGGCGACGTTCCTGATGCGTTCCTGGGCGGGCCCGGCGACGAGCGCCAGCGCCCTATCCCCGTTATCCACAGCCCTCCACCGCGCATGCCGGAGGCCAAGCTCGGCCGCTTGGCGGAACCCGGCCGCCATGTTCCACTTTTGTTCCGTTGGATTCGGAGCACGCGCATGCAGGTCTCGGGCGTCACGATCGGGTTGCCGACACCGATCCCCATCCTGGCGAAACCCGTGCGTGCCGGCTTCCCGAGCCCGGCCGACGACTTCATCGAGGAGGAGATCGACCTGCAGCGGCTGCTCGTCGCCAACCGGCCGGCCACCTTCCTGGTGCGGGTCGCCGGCGACAGCATGATGCTCGCCCGCCTCTTCGACGGCGACCTCGCGGTGGTCGACCGCTCCCTGACCCCGCGCAACGGCGACGTCGTGGTCGTCGACATCGACGGCGAGCGCTCCTTCAAGGTCTGGCGCCGCCAGGGGCCCCGGGTCACGCTCTCCTTCGCCAACCCGCGCTTCCCCGAGTTCCGGCTCTCCCCGGACGCCGTGGTCGAGGTCTGGGGCGTGGTCTCGGGCTCGGTCAACCCGAGGCGCCGGAGCGGCGAATGAGCGCCCGGGCCTACGCGCTCTCGGACGGGAACAGCTTCTACTGCTCGTGCGAGCGCGTCTTCGACGCGAGGCTCGCGCGGGTGCCGGTCATCGTGCTCTCGAACAACGACGGCTGCGCCGTCGCCCGCACCAGCGAGGCCAAGGCGCTCGGCATCCGCATGGGCGAGCCGTACTTCAAGATCCGCGCGCTGTGCCGGGCGCAAGGCGTGCGGGTCTACTCGTCGAACTACGCGCTCTACGGCGACATGTCGGCCCGGGTGAACGCGGTCTACCGGGGGTTCTCCCCGCGCATCGAGGTCTACTCGATCGACGAGAGCTTTTGGACCTCTCGGACGTGCGCGAGCGCGACCGTGTGCCGCTCGCGCGCGACATGCGCGAGACGGTGCGGGCCTGGACGGGGATCCCGACCTGCGTCGGGATCGGGGCGACGAAGACGCTGGCCAAGCTCGCCAACCACGTCGCCAAGACGGTGCCCGAGCTCGGCGGGGTCTGCGACCTGACCGACCCGGTGCAGTACGACCACTGGATGGCCCGCATCGCGCCCGACGAGATCTGGGGCGTCGGCCCGGCCAACGCGCGCAAGCTGGAGGCGCTCGGCTGCGTCAGCGCGGCGGACGTGCGCGATCTCGACACCCGGGCGGTGCGCAAGGCGATGACGGTGGTGGGCGAGCGCCTAGTGCAGGAGCTGCGCGGGGTGCCCTGCCTCAACCTGGAGGAGCTCGCCCCGACCCGGAAGGGCTGCGCCGTCACCCGCAGCTTCTCCGACCGGGTCGAGGACCGCGCCACCATGGAGCAGGCGGTCGCCGCGCACGCGACCCGGCTCGGGGAGAAGCTGCGGCGCGAGGGGCTCGGGACCGACCACGTCACGGTCTTCTTCCACACCTCCGAGCACGACCGCGACCGGCCGCAGCGCTCGGTCTCGACGGTGGTGACCCTGCCCGAGGCCACGAACGACACCCTGGTGCTGCTGAAGGCGGCGACGCACGGCGTGCGCAAGGTCTGGCGCGACGGCTACCGCTACGCGAAGGCGGGCGTGGTCACGACCGACCTGGTGCCGCTGGCGGCCTCGCAGCGGGCCCTGCCCGGCTTCGGCCAGGCTCGACCGGGAGCACGGGGTCGCGTTGATGGCGGCGCTCGACGCCTGCAATCGCCGGTTCGGGCGCGGCGCCGTGGTGCCGGCGACGGCCGGGCTCGCCGAGAAGCGCGACTGGTCGACGAAGTTCGAAATGCGCTCCCCCCGCTACACCACCCGGCTCGACGAGTTGCCGGTCGTCGCGGCGGCCTAGCCGGGCGAGCCCGGCCCCTCCCTTTAATGTGATACAACGTCAGGAGGTTGTGCTACATTAGACGGCGCTCATCCCTCGCGCCTTCGGAGGCTTTCCTCTCCGTGGGCAAAGACCGGCCCTGTTGGTCGCCAGCGCGCGGGGCCCTGCGGCGCGCTCCCCCCGATGCAGTGCGGCCAGATCGACCGGGCGAGGCCCGCAACGCGCCCGCGGTTCCCGCTAGCCGCGCTTGGTCATGTTCATGGGCATGCCCTCGCAGCAGCACCCGCCCTTCTTCCCCTTTATGGCGCCGTGGTTCATGGCCATCCCGGTCTTCATGCCGGGCTTGCCGCACATCATGGCGCCCTTGTCCTTGCCGCCGCCGCAGCAGGACATCGCCATTACCGGGGACGGCGCCATCAGCAGCAGGGCGGCCGAGGCCAGGACGATCCGCTTCATGGTCTTTCCTCCGTTTCCCGCGGGCCCATCATAGCGGTGCTCCCCTCAGCTGCTCCGTAGGGCTTCCCGCGATGGGAAGGTCAAGGCGTAGCGCAAGCCGCCCGAGCTTCCCGCACCGTCTCCGTCAACCAAGCCGCGCCGTCCGCAGGCGCAGGGCGTTGCCGATCACGCTGACCGAGGAGAGCGCCATGGCGGCGGCTGCGATGACCGGTGAGAGCAGGATGCCGAGGAACGGGTAGAGCACCCCCGCCGCGACCGGCACGCCAGCCGCGTTGTAGATGAAGGCGAAGAACAGGTTCTGGCGGATGTTGCCCATCACCGCCCGCGATAGGCGGCGCGCCCGCACGATGCCGAGGAGGTCGCCCTTGAGCAGCGTCAGGCCCGCGCTCTCGATGGCCACGTCCGTGCCGGTGCCCATCGCGATACCGACGTCCGCCGCCGCGAGCGCGGGGGCGTCGTTGACGCCGTCGCCCGCCATGGCGACCACCTGACCCGCCGCCTTGTGGCGCTCGACCACGGCGGCCTTCTGGTCGGGCAGCACCTCCGCCTCGACCTCCTCGATGCCGAGCCGGCGCGCCACCGCTTCTGCCGTGGTGCGGTTGTCGCCGGTCAGCATCACCACCCGGATCCCCTCGGCCCGGAGCGCGGCGAGCGCCTCGGGCGTCGTCGCCTTGACCGGATCGGCGATCGCGATGACGCCCGCAACCTGCCCGTCGACCCCGGCGAAGATCGCGGTGGCCCCGTCGCGCCTCAGATCATCGGCCTCGGCAGCCTGGGCCACCACGTCCACCCCCTGCTCGCGCAGGAAGGCGGCATTGCCGAGCGCCACCCGGCGGCCCTCGACCGTGCCGAGCGCGCCCTTGCCAGTCGGGCTGTCGAAGTCGGCCACGGGGGCCAGGCCGATGCCGCGATCCTCGGCCGCCTTCACGATCGCCACGGCCAGCGGGTGCTCGCTCGCGCGCTCCACGCTCGCCGAGAGGCGCAGCACGGTGGCCTCGTCGAAGCCGCCCGCCGGCACCACCCGCGTCACGGCCGGCTTGCCCTCGGTCAGCGTACCGGTCTTGTCGACCACCAGCGTCGTGACCTTCTCCATGCGCTCCAGGGCTTCGGCGTTCTTGACCAGCACGCCGGCCTGGGCGCCGCGGCCGACGCCGACCATGATCGACATCGGCGTGGCGAGCCCGAGCGCGCAGGGGCAGGCGATGATGAGCACCGCGACCGCCGCCAGCAGTGCGAAGGTGAAGCGCGGTTCCGGCCCGAAGGCCATCCAGGCGACGAAGGCGAGCGCCGCCACTCCGATGACCGCCGGCACGAACCAGCCGGCGACTTGGTCGGCGAGGCGTTGGATGGGGGCGCGCGACCGCTGGGCTTCGGCCACCATCTGGACGATGCGGGCCAGCATGGTGTCGCGCCCGACCTTGGTCGCCTCGACGACGAGCGAGCCGGACTGGTTGAGGCTGCCGCCGATGACAGAGGCGCCGGCCTCTTTGGTGACGGGCATCGATTCTCCCGTCACAAGGCTCTCGTCGACGGAGCTGCGACCCTCCACGACAGCGCCGTCGACCGGCACCTTCTCGCCGGGCCGCACGCGCAGGCGGTCGCCAACGCCGATGGTGTCGAGCTGCACCTCCTCGTCGGTGCCATCCGCCCGGATGCGCCGGGCCGTCTTCGGCGCGAGGTCGAGCAGCGCGCGGAGGGCCCCGCCCGTGCTCTCGCGGGCCCGCAGCCCAAGACCTGCCCGAGCAGCACCAGCACCGTGATGACGGCGGCCGCCTCGAAATAGGCCGGCACCGCCCCGCCATGCCCACGCAGCGCCTCCGGGAAAAGCCCGGGCGCCACGGTCGCGACCACGCTGTAGAGCCAGGCGACCCCCGTCCCGAGGGCGATCAGGGTGAACATGTTGAGGTTGCGGCTGCGGACGGATGCCCAACCGCGAACGAAGAACGGCCAGCCGGCCCAGAGCACGACCGGGGTCGCCAGCGCGAACTGGATCCAGTTGGACGTCTGCTGCCCGAGGCGCTCCGTCAGGCCGAACAGGTGGCCGCCCATCTCCAGGACGAAAACCGGCAGGGTCAGGACGAGCCCGACCCAGAACCGCCGGGTCATGTCGACGAGCTCCTCGCTCGGGCCTTCGTCGGCGCCGACCATCGCCGGCTCCAGGGCCATGCCGCAGATCGGGCATGCCCCGGGGCCGACCTGCCGAACTTCCGGATGCATCGGGCAGGTGTAGATCGTGCCCTCGGGTACCGGGTCGGCCTTCGTCGCGGCTTGGCCGGGGTCGACATAGCGGACCGGGTCGGCCTCGAACTTGGTCCGGCAGCCGTTCGAGCAGAAGTAGTAGGGGTGGCCGCCGTGCTCAGCCCGGTGCTTCGTGGCGTGCGGGTCGACCATCATCCCACAGACCGGGTCCTTTACACGGTTGGCACCCGCGTCGTTCGCCGCGATGCCGGCCTGGTCGCCGTGCGCATGGCCGTGGGCGTGCCCGTGCCCGTGACCGGCATGGCCGTGGCCGCCCGCGCAGGCATGGCCTCCCGGGGCGGGGTGATGTCCCTGTGGCGCGTCGCTCATGACCGCTCCTTCCGCATGGCCGAGGAGGCACCGCCGGCCCACGAGCGACCCGACGGCAGCCGGCGCCTTACTGGCGGCCTTCCTTCTGGGCGTTCTTGTCGAGCCAGGACTTGAGCTCGGCGATGCTCTTCTCCTGCTCCTGGATGGTCTTCTCGGCGATCTTCTTCGCCTCGGGATTGTCGCCGTTTCTCAGGCCGACCTGGGCCATCGCGATGGCGCCCTGGTGGTGCGGGATCATCGCGCAGATCCAGGCGACGTCGGCGTCCTTGGCCATCATGCCCTGCATCATGGGGCCGTTCATCGACATCATGGCCTGCTGCAGGCCCTTCTGGGCCTCGGTCATCTGGCCGCCCATGCCCTGCATGGCCTGGGACATGTGACCCTGCATGTCCTTCATCGAATCCTCCTTGGCAGCCGACGCCGCCTTGCAGGCCGCGGGCAGCTCGAACGAGGGCCCCTGCATGGAGCCGTGGTCGTGGTCGGCGGCGAAGGCCGCCCCGGTGCCGGCGAGCGCCAAAGTCGCGGCGAGGGTCAGGGTGCGAACGAACAAGATTGCCTCCTCAGGTCGGTTGGCGGGGGCGGCCGGTCGAGCCGCCGCGTCGGGTTCAGGCGGCCATCTTCCGGCAGCTCTCGGCGCAGGCCCGGCACTGCGCGACGCAGTCCTGCATGTCGCCGACCTGCTCGCAGCTCCTGGCGCAGGCCTCGCAGATCTCGGCGCAGGCCCGGCAGGTGTGCTTGTGCTCCGGCAGGCCGATCAGCATGAAGTGCGCCGAGGTCCGGCAGATCTCCGCGCAGGCCAGCATCAGCCGGAAATGCCCCGGCTCGACGTGCTTGCCCCCGGCCGGCAGGCAGTGGTTCGAAGCCATGCCCAGGCAGGTCTGGTAGCAGCGCAGGCACTCGTCGATGCAGGATTGCATCTCGCTCGACACGTGGCTCATTCAGATATCCTTCTCGCTTGTATTTGCGAATGAGGGCACAGCTAGAGATCTGATAAAGTATTAACTCAACCAGCTAGCTACAACCTGGATATCAAACTCCTCAATCCGCGAAGCGTTCAGAAATAAATACTCTGTACGATCACGGATTTGGGAGCTTCGCCTACCTGCGCGAGGGCGACCTCACTGGGTGCCCTTCTTTTTGAGGAAGGCCTCCATCTGGGCGATCTCGACGTCCTGAGCCTTGATGATCTCCTCGGCCAGCTTCCGGATTTCGGGGTTCTTCGAGTGCTCCAGCGCGACCTTGGCCATGGCGACGGCCCCCTTGTGGTGGGGGATCATGCCGCGCACGAAGTCGACGTCGACGTCGTTCGTGTAGCGGATGTCCATGTCCCGGTGCATTTCGGCGCCGACGTCCCGGAACGCCTTCGTGGCCGGCGTGTCCGACTTGTCCGTCGCCGTCATCGCGGCGTGGTCGTGCCCGGCATGGTCGTGGGCCTCGTGCGCCAGGGCGATGCCCGAGAGGCCGAGGGTCAGGGCCGCCGCGGCGAGGGTCGAGGTCAGGGTCTTCATCGAAGGGGTCTTCCTGGTGCGTGGGATCAGTTGAACTTGCCGCTGGCGGTTGCGCCGTCCGGGCCGGTGAGCTGCACGGCGCCCTTCGGGCTGTCGCCGAGCGCCGCGGCGGCCTTGCCGGTGAGGCGGTTGCCGTCGGCGGGCTCCAGGGGCACGCGGGTCGGCTTGCCGCCGACGACGAGGATGGCCGTGCCCTTGAAGCCCGCGGCCGGGACAGGCTTCTGGCCCTCGTCGGACACGAACACGTCTACGGTCTCGCCCTTGGCGACGAGCCGACGTGGAACTTGCCGGCGTCCGCTACCCGGCCGCCGTGCTGGCCGGAGGTCTCGTGGGCATACACGGTCGTGGCGGCGAGCAGGCCGGCGACCAGGGTCACTCGCGGTAGGATCATGCTCAGGTCTCCTCTCGGGGTTCAGTAGGCCTCGGCCTGGCGCGGGCGCGCGCCGTCCGGGGATGGGTGGACCGGTGCTTCGGCGTGGAGGGCGCGCAGCCGCTCCAGCGGCTTGCGTCCGAAGCGCAGGAACAGGACGGGGGTCAGGAAGGTGTCGAGCAGCGTCGCGCTGACGAGGCCGCCGAAGATCGTCACCGCGACCGGGTGCAGGATCTCCTTGCCCGGGCTCGCGGCATCGTAGAGCAGCGGCACCAGGGCGACGCCGGCCGAGAGCGCCGTCATCAGCACCGGGGTCAGCCGCTCCAGGCTGCCGCGCACGACGAGGTCGGGGCCGAACGGCACGCCCTCGTGCAGCGACAGGTTCAGGTAGTGGCTGATCTTCAGGATGCCGTTGCGCGCGGCGATGCCGGTTAGCGTGATGAAGCCGATCATCGACGCCACCGACAGCGGCTGCCCGACCAGCCACAGCGCCGCCACCGAGCCGATCAGGGCGAGCGGCACGTTGCCCATGATGATGAGCGCCAGCGCGGCCGAGCGGTATCGGCTGTAGAGGATGGCGAAGACCAGGGCGAGGGACAGCGCCGACAGCGCCGCGATGGTCCGGCTCGCCTCCTCCTGCGCCTGGAAGGTGCCCTCCAGGCTGGTGAAGAAGCCGGGCGGCAGCGGCTCCTTCGCCACGGCCTCGCGGATGGCCGCCACGATGGTGGCCATGTCGCTCTCGCCGTTGGTGTTGGCCTGGACGACGATGCGGCGCCGGGCGTTCTCGCGCAGGATCTGGTTCGGCCCGTCGGTCTCGCGGATGTCGGCCACCTGCCGCGCCGGCACCCAGCCCGAGGGCGTCTCCAGCAGCAGGTCGCCCAGCCCGGTCGTGGTCCGGCGATTCTCCGAAAGGCGCAGGACCACGTCGAAGCGGCGCACGCCGTCGACGACCGTCGAGACCACCCGCCCGTTCGAGAGGCGGCTGATCTGCTCGACGACCGCGGCCGGCTGGACGCCGTAGAGGGCCGCCCGGGTGTAATCGACCCGCACCTCAAGCTGCGGGATGCGCACCTGCCGCTCGACCTGCAGGTCGACGAGCCCCGGGATCGCGGCCATCCGGTCGCGCAGGGAGTTGGCGACCCGGCGCAGGGCGTCGAGGTCCTCGCCGAACACCTTGAGCGCGATCTCGGCCCGCACGCCCGAGAGCATGTGGTCGAGCCGGTGCGAGATCGGCTGGCCGACGTTGACGGCCACCGGTAGGGCCGCGAGGCGCCCGCGGATGTCGGCGACGAGCGCCTCCTTCGGACGCTTGGCGCCTTCGTCGAGCGCCACCTCGATCTCGGACGAGTGGACGCCCTCGGCGTGCTCGTCGAGCTCGGCACGGCCGGTGCGGCGGCCGACCGCCTTCACGCCCGGGATGTCCAGCAGCAGCCGTTCGGCGATCAGCCCGACCCGGTTGCTCTCGGCGAGCGAGATCCCCGGGTTGAAGGTCATGTTGACCGTGAACGAGCCCTCGTTGAACGGCGGCAGGAAGGCCCGCGGCAGGTTCCAGGCGGCCACGCCCGCGGCCACCACCGCCGCCGCGACGGTGCCGACCAGCAGGCCCTTGTGGCGGAAGGCGACCCGCAGCAGGCCGGCGTTGCCGCGCTTGAGCAGCTTCAGGAAGCGGCTGTCGTGCTCCTCCAGGTTCTTCAAGCCCGGCAGCAGCAGGGACGCCAGCACCGGCGTCAGGGTGATGGAGGTGAGTAGGCTCGCCAGGATCGAGATGATGTAGGCCTGCCCCAGCGGGGCGAAGAGCCGGCCCTCGATGCCCGACAGCGCGAAGAGCGGCACGAACACCAGGATGATGATGAGCGTCGCGTAGACGATGCCAGAGCGCACCTCGTTCGAGGCCTCCACCACCACCTGGAACACACTTTTCGGGTTGCCCGCCCGCCGGTTCTCGCCGAGCCGCCGGTAGATGTTCTCGACGTCGACCACCGCGTCGTCGACGAGCTCGCCGATGGCGATGGCCAAGCCCCCGAGCGTCATGGTGTTGATGGACAGCCCGAACAGGTGGAACACCACGGCGGTCGTCAGCACCGAGACCGGGATGGCGAGCAGCGAGATGGCCGTGGTGCGCACGTTCAGCAGGAAGGCGAACAGCACCACCGCCACCACCAGCACCGCCTCCAACAGGACGCGCTCGACGTTGCGGATCGAGGTCTCGATGAAGTCGGCCTGCCGGAACAGGACCTGGTCGGCACGGATGCCGGCCGGCAGGGTCGGCGACATCTCCTTCAGGGCGGTCTCGATGCTGCGGGTCAGCCGCACGGTGTCGACGTCGGGCTGCTTCTCGACCGAGACGATGACCGAGGGCTTGGCCATGTAGCCGGCGTCGCCCCGCTTCGTCCGGGCGGCGAAGGAGACCTCGGCCACCTGGCGCAAGTGGACCGGCGTCTCGGCGACCGTCGCGACCACGAGGTTGCGCAGGTCGTCGAGGCTCATGGTCCGGCCGATGTTCCGGATGAGGTACTCGCGGGAATGCTGGTCGGTGAAGCCGCCGCCGGCGTTGGTGCCGAACTGCGCCAGCGCCGTTTCGAGCTGGGCGTTCGTCACCCCGAGCGAGCGCATGGCGGCCGGGTTCGGGCTGACCCGGAACTGGCGCACCTCGCCGCCGATGGGGATGACCTGCGCCACGCCCGGAATGGTCAGGAGCCGCGGCCGGATGGTGAAGTCGGCGACCTCGCGCACCTGCATCGGGGTCGCGGTCTCGCCGGTCACCGCCACCAGCAGGATCTGGCCCATGATCGAGGAGATCGGCCCCATGACCGGGGTCACGCCCCGGGGCAGCTGGTCCTGCACCAGGGACAGCCGCTCCGCGACCTGCTGGCGGTTGCGGTAGATGTCCGTGCCCCAGTCGAACTCGACGTAGGTGATGGACAGCCCCACGCCCGAGACCGAGCGCACCCGGGTCACCCCCGGCAGCCCGTTCATCCGGGTCTCGATGGGGTAGGTGACGAGCTGCTCGACCTCCTGGGGGGCGTAGCCCTCGGCCTCCGTCATGATGGTGACGGTGGGCTTGTTGAGGTCGGGGAAGACGTCCACCGGCAGCTTGGTCGCGGTGAAGGCGCCGAAGAGCACCAGCACCGTGGCCATGGCGAGGACGAGCAGGCGGTTGCGGACCGACTGGCTGACGAGGAACGTGAACATCTGGCCTGCCTCCTCAGCGCACCTGGTCGAGGAGCTCGGCGCCCTGGGTCACGACCCGCTTGCCGGGTCCGATCCCCTCGGCGACCAGCACGCGGCCGCCGTCGAGCGGCTCGACCCGCACGGGCCGGGCCTCGAAGCGCTCGGCGGTGGTGTGCTCGTAGACGACGTCCTGCCCGTTGCCGGTGCGCACGACCGCCGCGCGCGGCAGCGCCAGGCCGGACTGCTCGGTGTCGGTCCCGGCCAGCACGGTGACGAACTGGCCGACGCGCAGGCCGGAGGCGTCGCCCTGCACCGCGAACTGCACCGGGATGGCCTGGTTGCGGTCCGCGAGGCCCGTGCCCTGGTAGGCGAGCTTCAGGGCGCGTCCGTCGGCGAGCCGCGCCGTGGCGTTCTGGGCCGCCGTCAGGGCGTCGAAGCTGAGGGCCTCGACCCAGAGGCGGTTCGGGTCGACGATCTGGAAGACCATGGCGCCGGGTGCCGCCATCTGGCCGGCCACCGCGGTCGCCTGCGCCACCACGCCGTCGACGGGGGCGACCAGGGTCTCGGGCTGTTGCCTGATCTTGTCGAGAGCCGCGCGGCGGTCGTGCAGCCCGTTGAGCTCGGCGACCGCGTCGTCGAGCTGGGTCTGGGCGACGGCGCCGGTCGTGGCGAGTTTCCTGAAACGCTCGACCCGACGCTCGACGATGGCGATCTGCTGGTCGAGTTCGCCCTGGCGCTGGCGCATGTCGGAGACGTCGACGGCCTGGACCGGCGGTGTCACGGTCGCGAGCACGTCGCCCTTGCGCACCTTCGTGCCGAGGCGCGGGAACAGGCCGGACGGCGGCGGCGAGAGACGGCCGCCGACCGAGGACTGCACGACCCCGCTGGCGTTCGGGTCCGGGATGATGCGGCCGGGCAGCTCGACCGAGCGGTGGAAGCTGCCCTGCTCGGTCATGGTAGTGCGCAGGACCAGCAGGCGCTGGGTCGGTTTCGGCACGAAGACGGAGCCGTCGGGCAGGCGCTGCGCGAGGTCCGACGAGGCCGGCGTGGTCTGGCGCGGCTCGATCAGGGCGGCGCCCTGCACGGGCGCGCCGTGATCCTCGTCGCCGTGCGCGAAGGCGGCGGTGCCGAGGACGATGGTGATGCCGATGGCGACCAGCGCCACCGCCGGCGCGCCACGGCGCCCGCGTGCGAGCGCCGTCACGAGCACGCCGAGCAGGAAGGCGACGGCGACCGCGGCCACCAGGGCCGGGTCCTTGGCCGTGAGCCGCTCCCGGACGTCGTGGGCGACCTCGGACAGGCGCGCCAGGGCAGCCTGAGCCGGGGCCGGCTTGGCAGGCGCCGCGGCCGCGGCGACCTTCGGGTCGGGCACGGTGACCGCCACGGTCAGCACATCGACCGCGTCGCCGGCCGTGACGGTCGCGAGGAGCTCGTGCCGGCCGGGCTTCGACAGCCACGGGGCCGGCAGCGCGTAGCCGCCGTCGGTCGTGGCGGTCGCGACCTTGGGACCGTCCGGCGTCTCGACCTCGATGGTCGCGCCGGGCACCGGCTCGTTCGTCCGGAAGCGGTCGAGGAACAGCGTCAGGGTCCCGTCGCGCGGGATGGCGACGAGCTCGAAGGCGTCCGAGAGCGCCTCGCCGCGCGGGGCGATGGTCTTCGAGACAGGGGTCTGGGCGGCGCCGTGGTCGTGGCCCTCGTGGGCGAGCGCCGGCCCCGCCAGGACGGCGGCAAGCAGCGCCACCGCGCGCAGGGCGGCGGCAAAACGGGTCGACATGAACAGAAATCCTCGCGTCGGGAAGTCCGGACGGCGCCGTTCTCGGGCGCAATCCGGGCGTCGCGCGCCTCAGGCGCGCCCTACTTCACGCGAGGGTTCGTGGGGGCTTGGGCAGGGCCTCGGGGACGGGGCCCGAACGGCCGGCGACGTCGCGCGGGATCAGCGTGACGGTTCGGAACAGGGCCGGCGACAGGGCATAGGGCCCGGACAGGACGCCGGTGGCGCAGCAGGCCATCGTCCCGCAGCAGCGGGTCTTGCAGCCGACCGGGCAGCACTTGTCCTGGCTCGGCTCGATGCGCGCGCCGTCGACCGTGGCCGGGGCGAGCGCGACCCTGGCCCATGCCGGCAGGACGGCCCGGACGGCGACCTTGGGAGCCACGGAGACCGCGGGCGCAACAGCCTTGGGCGTCGGAGAAGGGGCGACCTTCGGCTGCGCCGCGGCGTGGTGGCCGTGGTGCGCGTGCCCCTCGTGGGCCTGGACGGCGGACGGCGCGACGTAGGCGATGATCGCGAGGATCATCGCCGCCATCAGGCGCACGATTTGCCGGTCGAGGCTCATGAGTTCTGGCTTACACCGATTCCGGTGGCGGGACTATGTCCGCCGTTGAGACGTGAATGCCGGGATGAAGGTTTGGTTGCCGTCGCGGCGTTTCAAGCGGCGGCGAGCAGCGGCTCGGCCGGGTAGCCGGCGGCGGCGATGACCTGAGCGATCCGGTCTGCCGGGACGGACGCTCCCGACACCGTGACGAGCTTGGTCCTGAGGTCGACCTCGACCCGGGCGTTCGGCTCGATGCCCTGGACCGCGCGGGTCACCGACTTGGCGCAGCCGCCGCAGCCCATCTTCTCGACCTTGAAGCTATGCATGACGCACTCCCTTGGATGACGTCACACCCAGATGGGGCTTCCCATAGTGGGAAGGTCAAGGCCCCTACCTTCAGGCCGGTCGCCGCCGCGGCGAGCACCACATAACGGCAGCCCGGCCATGGGAATCGTCGTTTAAAGCCACATAACGGACCGGCTTGTCGTTTTGAGGGACTTTGCGCGCCGGAGTCGGTCCTCACCGGCACCGTGCTCACGCGGCACGTTCAGACAAGCTCCTCACCCCGGTATCGGGCAAAGGTGTACCGGCCTTCCGGACCGAACAGGACCACATCGTAAGTGGCCGGCTCCATGCCGTCGACCTCCATGCCGGGCGAGCCGACCGGCATGCCCGGTACGGCCAGACCCGTTCCCTTCGGCTTCTCGGCGAGCAGGCGCTTGATCGCGCCGGCCGGCACGTGCCCCTCGATTGCGTAGCCGCCGACCTGGGCGGTGTGGCAGGAGGCGAGGTCCCGCGGCACACCGAGGCGGGCCTTCACCGGGTTCACGGGCCCCACGGTCACCGTCACCACGAAGCCGGCCTCCCGCAGGTGGGTGACCCACTTTTCGCAGCAGCCGCAGGTCGGGTCCTTCGTCACCGCGACCTCGGGCAGGCCCGCGGCGAGGGCCCGCGGCCCCACGGCCATGCCCGCCGCCAGTCCCGCGAGCAGCGCCCGGCGCGTCGTCCTCGTGTCGGCCTTCATCGTTCGCACCCACGCTCCCATTATCGAGGGCACGATACGGCTTCCCACGATGGGAGGGTCAAGCCTCGCCTCCCGGACGCGTCAGGGCTTGCGACCGGCCGAGCGAAATGGCGCGCCACAAGTCGGCGCCCCGGCGTCAGTAGCCGTGATGGTGATGGTGATGGCCTCGGTCGAAGTGAACGGGGCGGTCGTAGCCGTGATGGTGATGCCGCTCGTAGCCATGGCGGTGGCCGTGGCCATGGTGATGATGGTGGTCCCAATGATGGTGGTGGCGATGGCCCGGACCGTGATCGTACCACTGCGCGGATGCGGCGCCAGGGAGGAGCACGAGGGCGGCGGCGACCAGGCCTGCGATGCGAAGCTTCATGGAAGGACCCTCCTCGGTTTAGATGTCTCCAGACTGGGCAAGTCGCGTTGAACCGGTTCTGAAGCCTGCGCGCAGCCTCCGTTCAGCAAACGGCGTCGCTTCCCTCGACGACGTCCGGCCGCGCCCCCACAAGGCTATCGCCATGCCGAGATTCGCCAGCGCGAGCGCCACCAGCACGCCGTAGGCCGCGTCGGCGCCGCCGTAGGTGAGCGCCACCGCGCCGAGGGAGGGTGCCACGGCCTGCGCGATCAAGCCCGGCCGCGCCAAGCGTCCAACGAGCACCGGGTAGCGGACCGGGCCAAACAGGGCGAGCGGCACCGTGCCCCGGGCGATGGAGTAGATCCCGTTGCCGGCCCCGTAGAGCGCCAGGGCGACGCCGACCGCCGGCACGCCGGCCGCGAGGACCGCCAGGCCGGCTGCCACCAGCACCATGGCCGCGGTCAGCGTCCAGAGCGGGTGGTGCCGCCCCTTCGCAGCCATCTCGACGATGCGGGCGCCGACCTGGGCTGGGCCGATCAAGGCGCCGTAGGACACGGCCGCGGCGAGCGCGACGCCGCGGGCCTGGAGCAGGGTGATCAGGTGCACCGAGATTAGCGTCATCACCGTGCCGCCTAGAGCGGTGTCCGATCGGCTTGAATCGTTTGGGGTTTCGAGAGCGGCGTAGATGTGATTCGATACCCGGCTTTCCGTGGAGGAGAGCCGTATGCCCTCAGCCCTGTCAGCGGATCTGCGTGAGCGCGTCGTAGTAGCGATCGAGGCAGGAGCCTCACGCCGGGAAGCTGCCAGACGGTTCGAGGTCAGTCCCGCCAGCGCCGTGCGCTGGCACGAGGCCTTCGTTCGGGAAGGGCGCACACGGGCAAAGCCGATGGGCGGCGATCAGCGCTCGCACGCCATCGAGGCCCAGGCCGACCTGATTCGGCAGACCTACGAGGCGAAACCCGAACTGTTCCTGCGCGAGTTCCGCGCCCGACTGGCCGAACACGGCCTGCGGGTCGGAGTCAGCAGCCTGTCCCGTTTCTTCAAGCGCCACGGCATCACGCGCAAAAAACACTGGCCACGCCGCCGAGCAGGATCGGGAGGACGTGAAGGCGGCCCGCCTGGCCTGGTTCGAGGGCCAGCCCGACCTCGATCCGGACAGCCTCGTGTTCCTGGACGAGACCGCGACCAACACGAAAATGGCGCGTCGCTACGGGCGGGCTCCGCGTGGTGAACGCTGCCGGGTAGCCGTACCGTTCGGGCACTGGAAGACCCTCACGGTCACGGCGGGGCTGCGGGCCAGCGGCCTGACCGCGACCGCGCTCTCCGACGGACCGATGACTGGCACTCGCTTCCGCAGTTATGTTGAAGAGACACTGATCCCGACCTTGAAGCACGGTGACACGGTCGTGCTCGACAACCTGCCGGCTCACAAGGTCAGCGGCATCCGCGAGCGCATCGAGGCGGCTGGCGCCCGGCTGCTCTACCTGCCGGCGTATTCGCCAGACTTGAACCCGATCGAACTCGCCTTTGCCAAGCTCAAAGCTAGCTTGCGTGCCCAGGCCGCTCGCACGGTCACGGACCTTTGCGACACCATCAAACAGGCCCTCACGCGCTTCACACCGGGCGAATGCCGTAACTACCTCGTGGCCGCAGGCTACGATGCTTTCGACCCAACCTGATTCGACCCAACCTGATCGGATGCGGCTCTAGCACCAGCACGCCGGCCATCAGCAGGAAGGCCCGCCGCTCGCGCGGCGTCAGCGGCTCGCCATGCCCGCGCGTCACCTCCGCACCGGGTGCCGCCACGGGCGCCGGCGGGATCAGCCCGAGCACCAGCGGCAGGGTCACGGCGAGGTGCAGCCCGGCATAGGCGAGGCAGGCGCCGCGCCAGCCGACATGGTCGACGAGGAAGGCCGAGAGCGGCCAGCAGACGGTGCTGGCGAACCCGCCCCAGAGGGTCAGCTTCGTGATGGCCGGGCGCGCCTCCGCGCCGTAGAGGCGGCCCAGGGTCGCGAAGGCCGGGTCGTAGAGGCCGCAGCCCATGCCGAGCCCGATGACGAGCCAACCGGACAGGAACACGGGCAGGTTCGGCGCCAAGCCGATCACGACGTGGCCCGCCGCCAGCAGCAGGGCGGCCGATGCCAGGACCGGGCGTCCCCCGTGCCGGTGGATGGCGATTCCCACGCGGGGCGAGGCGATTGCCGCCACCAGGAGCCCGACGGACAGGCCGCCGACCACCCAGGCGAGTGGCCAGCCCGTGTCGGCGGCGATGGGACCGGCGAGCACCGCCGGCAGGTAGAACGACGAACCCCAGGCGAGGATCTCCACCACCCCCAGGGCCGAGATGACGGCCAGCCTGCCTCGCCCGCTCATGTCGGCACCCCGCGACCGCACCGCGGGCCGGTCGCCGCCTTCGCCTCGGGTTCGGCGCCGCGGCATCCATCCGAACCGGCCGACCAGGGCGTGGCGGCCAGCGCCGCCAGGCAGCGGCCCATGATCTCTTGGCCGGTCGGGAAGCCGTCCCCGGGCGGGGCCCGGCTCGTCCACGGGCCCGCCTCGTAGCCCCGCGCAGGGAGGCGAGCGGCCGCCGCCAGACCGACCCGGCCGGCGCCGACGACTGCGCCCGGTAGCGGCGTCGTCTCTGGCATGCGCTGCTCCGCAGGTTCCGGAATTATCGAAATAACGGGCACGTCGTCAGGCCGCCTCGCCCGTCCCGGAGCAGGTCTCGTCGGCGCAGCACTCGTCCGCGAGGAACCCGACGAGGTCGTCCATGGCGGGGTAGACGGCGCGGCAGATCAAGGTGGTGGCCTGCCGCTCCTGCGAGACTAGGCCGGTCAGGATGAGCCGGTGGAGGTGGTGCGACAGCGTCGAGGCGGCGGGGATGCCGACGCGGTCCTGCAGCCGGCGCACCGGCAGCCCGGCATGCCCGGCCCGCACGAGCGCCCGGTAGATCCGGAGCCGGGCGGGACTGCCCAGGGCCTCAAGCTGCTTGGCCGCTTGTTCGACGTTCATGGAAATACATGGCCATGGAACGCGTCGGCGTGCAATGCCTTATTCGGCATCCATCGAATAACGGGGCCGCCGCCGGTCGCCTCGTAGCCTATGCACGGACATGACCCACGCAAACCTTCTCGCTGCCCTCCGCAGCCATGACGCTCTCCTCGTCCATTGCTCTCGTCCTGGTAAGGGTCAGGATCCGAAGGAGCGGGTCTATCCAGACGACCTGCAGAACGCGATCCAAGTGCTCGACCGTGGCATTGGAACACTGCCGTGTTCCCTCATCTGGCCCGCTCATCAGGCCACGTATGGCTCGGTCGGCATCGTCATCAAGCCTCGTACGTTTGCGTCCGTGAAGGGTGTCGTCACCGGAGATGGCGGCACCACTTACGATGATGCTACGGGCGAGCGCTCCAAGGGAAGAACGGTGCCGCTCACCATGCAGAACCTGCCCTCTGCCTTCACACCCACCGGCGAGCACAACGAATGGACGGTCGCGGATGCCGACTGCGTCGGCATCTACTTCGCGCCCGGCAGGTATGCTCAAGTGGCCGAGCGGACGGGGCCGCTTGGACCGGATGCCAAGTACCCCACCAACTTCAGAAACCTGACGATGGATGACGTCCGCAAGGACTTTCCCGGCTTGCCCATCTTCAGCATCGTAGAGGGGCGGGTGCTCGGCTTCGTCCATAATCCGTACTGATTTACTCCGCCGCTTCCGTCCGGCTGCTCCGTGACGCTGGCAGCCGGACGGCCCCGCGCTCGTACCAGCCTTGGCTCCGGTTCACGATCCACACCACCGAGAGCATGACCGGCACCTCGATGAGGACGCCGACCACGGTGGCCAGCGCTGCGCCCGAGTTGAAGCCGAACAGGCTGATCGCGGCGGCCACCGCCAACTCGAAGAAGTTCGAGGCGCCGATCAGCGCCGACGGGCCGGCCACGCAGTGCTGCTCGCCCGCGGCGCGGTTCAGGAGGTAGGCCAGTCCGGAGTTCAGGTAGACCTGGATGAGGATGGGGACCGCGAGCAGGCCGATCACCGCTGGCTGCGCCAGGATCTGCTCGCCCTGGAAGCCGAACAGCAGCACCAGGGTGGCCAGGAGCGCCATGAGCGAGGCCGGCCCGAGCCTGGCGAGGAGTCGGTCCAGCGCCGCCTGCCCGCCCGAGGCGAGGAGGGCGCGGCGCACGACCTGGGCGATGATCACCGGGATGACGATGTAGAGCACCACCGACAGAACCAGCGTGCCCCAGGGCACCGTGATGGCGGAGAGCCCGAGCAGCAGGCCGACGATCGGCGCGAAGGCCACCACCATGATCGTGTCGTTCAGCGCCACCTGGCTCAAGGTGAAGTGCGGCTCGCCCCGGGTCAGGTTCGACCACACGAACACCATCGCGGTGCAGGGCGCCGCCGCCAGGATGATGAGCCCGGCGATGTAGCTGTCGATCTGGTCGGCCGGCAGGTAGGGCCGGAACAGGTAGCCGATGAACAGCCAGCCGAGCGCGGCCATCGAGAAGGGCTTAACGGCCCAGTTGATGAACAACGTCACGCCGATGCCGCGCCAGTGCCGCCCGACCTGCCGCAGCGAGGCGAAGTCGATCTTGAGCAGCATGGGGATGACCATGAGCCAGATCAGGGCGGCGACCGGCAGGTTCACCTTGGCGACCTCGGCCGCGCCGACGGCGTGGAAGAAGCCTGGCATGACGTGGCCGAGCGCGATGCCGGCCACGATGCAGAGGGCAACCCAGACGGTCAGGTAGCGTTCGAACAGGGACATCGGGCTTCCTCAGGCGGTGGCGACGCGGCGGCCGTGCTCGTCGACGACGCGCTCGCCGTCCTCCTTCACGAGTTCGCCCTGCTGGGCGGGAAGCAGATCCAGCACAGCCTCGGACGGCCGGCACAGGCGCACGCCCTTCGGGCTGACCACGAGCGGGCGGTTCAGCAGGACCGGATGGGCCTCGATCGCGTCGAGGAGCTGCTCGTCGGTCAGCGACCGATTGGCGAGGCCGAGTTCCGCGTAGGGCGTGCCTTTCTCGCGCAGCACGTCCCGGACCGAGAGGCCGGCACGGGCGAGCAGTTGCTTGATGAGCGCCCGGCTCGGAGGCGTCTTCAGGTACTCGACCACGTGCGGCTCGACGCCGGCGTTGCGGATCATCGCCAGGGTGTTGCGCGACGTGCCGCAGGCGGGGTTGTGGTAGATGACGACGTCCATCACGCGACCTCCGGGCGGGCCGAGGTGGCGCCGGCGAGCTGGCCGATCTCCCGGACCTTCGACGACAGGGCGACCTGGTCGAGGCTGCCGAGCGGCAGGGCAACGAAGGCCGCGATCCGATTCTTTAGGTAGCGCTGGGCGGTGACGAATGCGCGCTTGCGCTCCATCTCCGAGCCCTCCGCCGCCGCGGGGTCCTCGATGCCCCAGTGGGCCGTCACCGGCTGGCCGGGCCAGTACGGGCACGCCTCGCCGGCGGCGTTGTCACAGACGGTGAAGACGAAATCCATGACGGGGGCGTCGGGCCCGGCGAACTCGTCCCACGACTTCGAGCGCAGGCCCTCGGTCGGGTAGTCGCTCTCCCGCAGGACCTGCAGCGCCAGCGGGTGCGGCTCGCCCTTCGGTTGGCTGCCGGCCGAGAAGGCGCGGAAGCGCCCGCCGCCCTCCTTGTTGAGCATGGCCTCGGCCAGGATCGAGCGGGCCGAGTTGCCGGTGCAGAGGAACAGGACGTTGTAGGCGGGCTCAGGCATGGAGGGTGTCCCCGGTGGTGCAGTCGCAGGCGGCGAGCGCGGCGACGGCCGGGTTGCACACCTCCGGGTGGCCCTGGCAGCAGTCGCGCATGAGGAACTGGACGAGGTCGGACAGGCCGGCATAGGCGGCGCTGTAGATGACCGACTTGCCCTCGCGGCGGGACGTGATCAGCCCGGCATGCGAGAGCTCCTTCAGGTGGAAGGACAGGTTGTTGCCGGCGACGCCCACGGTCTCCGCGAGCACTCCGGCCGCGAGGCCGTCGGGACCGGCCGTGACCAGGGCGCGCACGACCCGCAGGCGATGCTCCTGTCCGAGCGCCGCGAAGGCGGCGAGGGCTTGCCGATCGTCCATCGAATGACCTACATATCAACTCCTGTTGAAACGTAGAGGAATCAAGCGCCTTGGACAAGCCCCAGCAGCCGTTCGCCGACGGGATGCCCAACCTCTCCGAGGCGCATTTCGAGGTGCCGACCGCCGAGCGCGTGGAGGCGTCGATGCCGCTCGCCCACGCGCCGCGCTTCCTGATCCTCTACGGCTCGCTGCGCGCGCGCTCGTTCAGCCGCTTCCTGGCCTACGAGGCGGCGCGCCTGCTGGAAGCGATGGGTGGCGAGGTGCGGATCTACGACGCCCACGGGCTGCCGCTGCCCGACGACGCCACCGCCGACCACCCGAAGGTGCAGGAGCTGCGGCAGCTCTCGATCTGGTCCGAGGGCCAGGTCTGGGTCTCGCCGGAGCGCCACGGCAACCTGACTGGCGTGATGAAGAGCCAG
Organism: Methylobacterium komagatae; assembly: GCF_042661665.1. Classification (NCBI taxonomy): domain Bacteria; kingdom Pseudomonadati; phylum Pseudomonadota; class Alphaproteobacteria; order Hyphomicrobiales; family Methylobacteriaceae; genus Methylobacterium; species Methylobacterium komagatae. Next base: position 5,399,773 of record NZ_JBHSWN010000001.1, on the reverse strand, counting down.
ATCGACTGGCTGCCCTTGAGCGAGGGCTCGGTCCGGCCGACCCAGGGGCGGACGCTCGCGGTGATGCAGGTCTCGGGCGGCTCGCAGAGCTTTAACGCCGTGAACTCTCTGCGGGTGCTCGGGCGCTGGATGCGGATGATCACCATCCCGAACCAGTCGTCCGTGCCAATGGCCTACAAGGAGTTCGACGACGCCGGCCGCATGAAGCCGGGCCCCCTGTACGAGCGCGTGGTCGACGTATGCGAGGAGCTGATGAAGTTCACGCTCCTGACCCGCGGGAGGGCCGACTACCTCGTCGACCGCTACAGCGAGCGCAAGGAGCGCGAGCCGGAACGGCTCAAGGCCATCGCTTCCGACATCGGTTTCGCCAAGCCCTAGGCTTGCGTCGTCGACGATGATCGTTCGCTGGACTCCGGCCCTCACGAGTGGGCGCGGTAGGCGCGACGGAGCAGGCGCGTGCTATGCCGCGCCTGTTCCTCGACCGGGAGCGGGCTAAGGCATCAGGCGAAGTCCTCGTCGTAATACATCGAGTCGTCCACCTTGCCGTCGGTCTCAAGCTCCGGTTCCATGTAGGCGATCCGCCCTGCGACGCGCTCGAACGTCATCACAGTCGTGAAGACGATCTTGTCGCCATGGAACGCCCGATCCTGGTCGTTCTCGCCGTTCAGCGATCCGGTCAGGGTCGCGACCAGCGCGTCGTCACTCGGCTTGAAATCGTATTCCTCGATGTAGAGCTCATCGAAGTAGGCGTTCGTCGAGGCGATCTCGCCGTCCAGGGCCCCCTCGATCATCATCGGGTCGTCCTGGACGAACGCGTTGACATCGTCGCTCAGATGCCTGGACCTCCAGAACCGGCCGTCGAAGTGGCCCTGGCTCGCGAGGAAGTCGCACAGCTCGGACGTGAGATCCTCGACGCCGGGCAGGTCGGCGGGAAGCCCCCGGAGCGTTCCGACTCGCTCGTCCATTAGGCGCAGGTCCGGGATGAGGATTTCGGCCTTGCCGATGTCGCTCAGGGGAAACCTGGTTTCCGCTCGGAGCGCCGCGGCCGTCTTGTATCCGAAGAATACGGCCACGAGTTCGTGCGCGTGAGAGGAGCCCAGCTTGTTGCCGGTCAGGAGGCGATAGCGCGCGCGCAGGTGGTCCGCGCAGTCCTTGGGAAGGGACATGGCACATCCATTTCACACCGGCGTCTTGAGTGGGTGGTCACAAGCGCTTGATGATCACCCTGCGCCGGCAGAGATGGTTGCCGTTCAGGTATCGATCCGAGATCGAGTTCGCCGCCTTTTGGGTCGCTTGCAGCCCGGGCATCGGCTCCGGTTTGGAATGTAGCCGTCGCGACCACGCTCGGCAACTGGCATCCCGCGATCGGGCGTCTGGTTATCCCGCACCGGACGGGGCTTCGGCCTGCGGGCCCCATCGGACGCGCCGCGGCGCTTGCGCCCGTCCCGCGCCCCGCTCCTGGCCTTCGCACGCGCGTCCGTGCGAAAAGCCCGGCACCAAGCTCGACAGGGCGGCAACTGGGGGGATGCGGTGATCACGATCGGGATCAGGGCGGCGCCACGCGTGGTCACCTTCGCGGTCTACGACACGGACGCCAAGACGGTCATCAACGTCGAGGAGATCAGGATCCCGGCGGCCTTTGGGACCCCCGACGGGCTGAAGTACCTGCGCAGCAACCTCCTGGACGTCCTGCGCGAGTTCCGGGTCGAGAGGGCCGGCGTGCGGCTCACCGAGCCCAGCGCGCAGTCCCTCAGCATCGACCGCGTCCAGATCGAGGGCGTCATTCAAGAGGCCTTCGCCAGCAGCGAGCTCTCGGCCTATTTCGCGGGCCCGATCGCCACCGGGGCGGCCCGCCTTGGCATCGAGCGGACGCGGTTCAAGCCACTCGCCGACGGCGAGGACGGGTACGGCATCGAGAACTGGGGAAAGATGTCGAAGGAGGAGCGGGAGGCGATCCTGTACGCCATGGGGGCCGAAAATGCTTAAGCCGTACAACAAGGCCGAGCTGACCTTTGAGCGGGTGCGGGACATCGGCGCGGACGGCCGCAACTCGGAGACCTTCCTCTCGCGCGATCACCAGCTCAACGCGGAGATCGTAACGAAGCGGATCGCGAAGGCGAGCCTGGCCTCGCCGGCCGAGTTCTTCGCGGAGTCGCAGGCCCTCTACGCGAGCGCTCATCAGAACGTCGTTCAGATCCACTACGCCTGCTACGACGAAGACCATATCTACCTAGCGATGCCGTTCTACCGCCGCGGCTCGGTGAAGGGCCTCATCACGGGCCGCTACATGACCGTCCGCGAGATCGTCACGGTCGCCTGCCAAGTCCTGAGCGGGCTTCACCACATCCACTCGAAGAAGCTCGTCCACTTCGACGTGAAGCCCGACAACATCCTGCTGTCGGACCGGGGCGAGGCGCTGGTGTCGGATTTCGGGCAGGCCAAGCAGATGAACTTCGTCGGGAAGGCCGAGCAGGACCGGCACTACACCCCCATGATCCCGCCCGAGGCCCTGGCGGAGGATCGGTTCGACCTCACCTTCGACATCTACCAGTTCGGGCTGACCCTCTACCGGATGTGCAACGGGAACGAGGCCTTCCACGCGCAGCTGGCGAAGTACGGTCCGCCGGGACCCGGTTTCGACCGGGCCGGCTTCCGGTATGACGTCCGGAACGGGCGGTTCCCTGACCGCCGGGCGTTCGCGCCGCACATCCCGTCGAAGCTCCGCAAGGTCGTCCGCGCCTGCCTGGAGACAGAGCCCTCCGATCGATACGGTTCCGCCCTAGACGTGGCCAACGCACTGGCCGACATCGACGGCTGCCTGCTGGACTGGCGCCTGGAGGCAACAGCCGATAAGAGAGTTTGGAGGAAGAACGAAAACGGAACGTCGTACGAGTTCACCGTAAACGGGGACGGGAGCCCGAGTGCTACAAGACGAAGGACGGCGGACGGCGGCAGCGCGTGACCGCCGCATGCCAGACCAAAATCTCCGAGCGGGACGTGGAGCGGCTGCTAGGTTCCTACTGATGGCCAAGATCAAGAACGACCCGAGCCGATACGTCAGGCGCTCCAGCCTTGCTGGGCGCCCGGCCGCCTGCGCGGGCGAAAAGGGCGATCAGGCGAACCGGAAGCCGGAGCGGGACTTCCTGGCCGCCCCCATCGGCGACGACTTCTACGTGGATTTCCGACCTCAGGGCCGTCGAGACAACACATAGAGATCCGCGCGACTGCGCCGCGGATCGCATTCGGGCCGTCCGGACGTGAGACGGGGCGAGCGACCGGCCCCGCACCGGCGCGACGAAGTCACCGCTTTGCACCGCAAGGCCGGCTGTAGACCGTGCCGTCGTGCTCCAGGGCGCCGTCCGAGCGCACGACGAGATCCACATCATACGGGACCTCCGCCCCACCCATGCCGTAGCAGCGCGCGGCTCGGACGCGGCCGCCGGGGATTGTCGCGTGCCGGCAATCCATCAGGTCGATGCCGACGTCAGGGCCTGGGCCGATGGTAATGTCGGGCATGCCCGGCGCGCAGTAGCGGCCGGGTGCGGGTAGGGGCGGACGCATCTCGGGCGCCATAGGCGGCTTCACACCCTAAGGCGCATTCTCTAGGTAGGCGCAGGGTGGTTCGCTCCCGTTCGCCTAAGCATCGTCGATGAGCAACGAAGCGCCGAGAGCCGACTTCGGGCTAGTCGGACTTGGACCGCCGCTCCCGACCCTTCTCGGGCCTTCGGATTGTCTGCTTATCGGCCATCTGATTGGCCCAGAACGACCGATCCTGGCCGCAAGCGGCCTGTCCTCTTAGGGGCTCAAGCTAAGGGCAAGCGGACGTCCTACGCCGCTCAGGTGAATGCCTCAAAGTGACCCTTTGCAGACCTAGCGGCTGGCCGGATGAAGCGTCTGCTTCGAGCGGAGAAGCGGACTTCCCCGGGACGGTCACGACATCAGCAGGTTGTGGCCCATCAAGCGGCCGCATGTAGCGGGCGGGCTTCAGCGAGTTCAGGCAACGTGGCGGTCTCACTTCGCCGAGATGACGCCCGGCGTCGCGCGCTCGGAACACCGGCTGGCGCAGCCGCTCTGACATCCGGTCGGCGCAACGCGGGCAGCGGGCAGCGATCGTGCAGAGATATGGAGCCTCGCTCGGCATCGGGTTCGTGGCGGGGATGCGCAGCATGTCCGCCTGCGCCGCGCTGACGTGGGCGGCATCGCAGGACCGGACGCGCGGCGACCTGATCCCCAGCAGGCCGGGCGCGCGGGCGCTCGCCACGACGGCCACCGCTGCCGAGATGGCCGACGACAAGATGCCGTTCGCACCCGACCGCCGCATCCCGCCCTCGTTCGCGCTCCGGCTCGCGATCGGCGCGGTCGGAGGCTGGGCCTTGTCCGGCCGGTGCGCATCGCCCGAGTACGGCGCCCTGGCCGGCGTCGCAGGCGCGGTCGTCGGCACGCTCCTCGGGCACGGCGCCCGGGGCGGGGACTCGCGGACATCGGCAGGACGAGCCCGGGGGCTTGCCGAGGACGTTGCCGCCGTCGGCCTCGCCGCGTTGGTGGTCGCGTCCGCGGAGACGAAAAGGTACCGAGCATCGCCTTGAGGCGGCCTAGCGTCGGCTCAAGCGTATCGAGCGGCGTCGGCTTACTAGGTGGATCACACCGGCTTCGCGCAGCATGCGTTGGAGCCGGATGCCGCGCGTCGGGGGACCCCAAGGGTTGGTCGGTCGCTCAGGCACCCATAATCGTGGCGGCGATCTCGTTGTGCCGCTCGTTGGCGGCCTTGGCCTCGTCCAGCGAGGTCTGCATCGCCTGCCCGATCCCGCTCAGGCCAAGTTGTTCGGCATACGCGCGGATCGTGCCGAAGGCCGTGATCCAGTAGTGCAGCGCCAGTTGCCCGTTAGCGATGATGCCGAGGTCGCGCGAGGCGCCGTCGGGCGCCTGCTGGCGGGTCTCGCGGCTGACGTCGTAGAGGCCTTCCAGCACTGAGTTCTTCCGCTCGCCGCTGCCGCCTGCCTCCTGCAGGGCTTGGTCGATGCGCTTCGCTCACTGCTGCGAGGTTTAGTTGCCTTGCTTCAGGGCGGCCTTGAGGTCGGGATGGTAGGCGTCGTTCCGGATCTCGTCGGTGGCCTGCGCGGCGACCTTGCCGCCGTTCGTCATGGCGGCGAGCCCCTGGGCCACGAGCGTCTTGAGTGCGTCGTTGCTCATCGTCATCCTCCGGGTAGGCGCGTCAACGCAGGATGCGGCCGACACCACGGAGAACACCCGAAAAGCAAGCCGCCCGTTCTTCCGTGCCGCGGTCGAGGAGGAGACCAAGGCGGCCGAGGAAATCGTGGGTCTGATTGAGCCGGTCACCAAGATCTACCTCGACCTGACGCTAAGCGGCTCGAAGGCCGACAGTTGAGGGACCTCGGGACGGCCGCCGAGGCATGCTCGTAGGCGGCTCCCGCGACCGTACGACGCTCCCGTCGCGCGGATCCTCGACCTCCGGATCGTCCGGGGATCGCGCCCGATTAAATCGTTCTACACCGGCATGGCCCATCTTGCGGATCGAAACATCCGCGGGGTCGCCCCATGCTCACCGTCGTCGGTTGCCTCGTCGAAGCCCATGACTTCCGGCTCGTCGCCTTGGCGGCCGGGATCTGCGCCCTCTCGGCACTGACGACAGTCTGCCTCGTCAGCCACGCGCGCAGGGCGGCCGGGTGGGCCCAGGCCGGGTGGCTCGCCGTCGCGGCGACGGCGGGCGGCTCCGGCATCTGGGCGACCCACTTCATCGCCATGCTCGCCTTCGCGCCGGGCGTGCCGAGCGGCTACGATGTCGCGCTCACCGGCCTGTCCCTCGCCATCGCCGTCGCCTTGGTCGGCTCCGGCCTGTCCCTCGCCGCCCTCGTCGGCGGCCGGGCCGCGGCCTGGGCCGGCGGCGCGATCCTCGGCCTCGGCATCGCGGCGATGCACTATACCGGCATGGCCGCCTACGAGGTGGCCGGCCACAAGGCGTGGGATCCCGCAACCGTTGGCGTCTCGCTCGCGCTGGGCGGCATCCTCGGCGGCGCCGCCCTGGCGGCCCGCTCGGCGCCCGCGGCCTCGTTCGCCAGGTGCCGGCGGCGCTCCTGCTGCTGCTTGCCATCTGCAGCCACCACTTCACCGCCATGGGCGCGGTCACGATTGCGCCCGACCCGACGCTCGCCGTATCGGAGGCCGCGATCCCGAACGCGTGGCTCGCGGTTGCCGTGGCCCTCGCGAGCTTCGCCATCCTGCTCCTGGCCGGGGCCGCACTCGCGCTCGACGTGCGCGACCGCCGTCACGCCAAGGTGGAGGCCGACCGCCTGCACAGCCTCGCCAACGCCGCGGTCGAGGGTCTCGTCGTCTGCACCGGCGACGCGATCGTCAGCGCCAACCGCAGCTTCGCCAAGCTGGTCGGCCTGCCGCCCGGTGCGCTCGCGGGCACGGCCCTGTCGGCGTACCTGCCGGGCGACGCGGCCCGGCTCGCGCTCGCCGGCCAGCCCGAGCGCCCGGTCGAGGCCGAGCTTCGCCAGGCCGACGGCACGCTCGTGCCGGTCGAGATCATTATGCAGCCGGTCGATCATGCCGGTCGACCGCACTACGCCGTCGCCGTGCGCGACCTGCGGGCGCGGCGCCAGGCCGAGCGCCAGATCCAGTTCCTCGCCCACCACGACGCCCTCACCGGGCTGGCCAACCGGGCCAGCTTCGGCAAGCGCCTCGACCAGGAGATGCGCGCCGCCGACGCGGGCGGGCGCAAGCTCGCGGTGCTCTGCCTCGACCTCGACCGCTTCAAGGAGGTCAACGACCTGTTCGGTCACGCCGCCGGCGACGCGATGCTGGAGAGCGTCGCCCGGATCGTCTCGGCCGAGCTCGACGACACCCAGATGATGGCCCGGCTCGGCGGCGACGAGTTCGCCGTGCTGATGCCCTGCGGCGGCCCGTCGGAGGCCGGCCGTCTCGCCGAGCGCATCCTGGAGGCGCTGCGCTCCGGCCGGACGGACGCGGGCGGCCCGCAGATCGCCACCAGCATCGGCGTCGCCCTCTACCCGGACGACGCGCAGGAGCGCGCGGCCCTCCTGAGCTACGCCGACACGGCCCTCTACCGCGCCAAGTCGGAAGGCCGGGGCACCTACCGCTTCTTCGAGGCGAGGATGGGCGTCGAGGTCCGCGAGCGCCGTCTCCTCGAACACGACCTGCGCCACGCCGTGGCCCGCGGCGAGATGCAGCTCGTCTACCAGCCGCAGACGGACGTCGGCTCGGGCGCCGTCATCGGCTTCGAGGCGCTACTGCGCTGGAAGCACCCGGAGCGCGGCTACGTCTCGCCCGCCCTGTTCATCCCGATCGCCGAGGAGAGCGACGCCATCCTGCAGATCGGCGAGTGGGTGCTGCGCGAGGCCTGCCGGGAGGCAGCGACCTGGTCAAACCCGCTGTCCATCGCCGTCAACGTCTCGGCGGTGCAGATCCACAGCCCGCACTTCGTCGGGCTGGTGCACGAGGTGCTGCTCAAGACCGGGCTGGCGCCCGGTCGCCTTGAGGTCGAGGTGACCGAGACTGCCCTGATCAGCGACCCGAACCGAGCGCTGCTGACCTTGAGGCAGTTGAAGTCGCTGGGGCTGCGCATCGCCATGGACGACTTCGGCACTGGCTACTCGTCGCTCTCGAACCTGCGCTCGTTCCCGTTCGACAAGATCAAGATCGACGGCTCGTTCGTGCGCTCCGTCGACAGCAACGAGCAGACCGCGGCCATCGTGCGCTCGGTGCTTGGCCTGGGGCGCGGTCTCGGCCTGCCGGTGCTGGCGGAAGGCGTCGAGACCGACGCCGAGCTCGGCTTCCTCGCTGCCGAGCAGTGCCACGCCGCCCAGGGCTACCTGATGGGCCGCCCGTCGCCCATCGGAGAGTTCGCCCAGCACACGCATGGCACGGTTCCCGTCATCGCCGACGACCGAAAACGCGCCTGAGCCTGTCGGCGGGGGCGAGCGTCGATCTCGCCCGTATCAGGGTGTCGGGTCGGCTAGGACGGGGGCGGGCATGAAGGGGCGCATGACACGAGACACGTCCACGACACTCCCGCCGCTCCGGGTCGCCGCTTTGACATGCGCCCTGGTCGCCGGCTGCGGCCTCGCCCCGGTCGCCCTCGCCCTCGCGCCACGCCCCGGCGAGCCCGTCGCGGTCCTAACCCTCTTCCCCGACGCCCCAATCCCCAAGGCCGTCGCCGCCTCGGGCGCCTCCATCCTGTGGCTCTCCACCGGCGGGCACGTCGCGGTGCTCGACGCCTCCGGGGGCGACGCCGCCGCCGACCTGCGCCGGGCCGGCGCCTTCATCGTCCTCGCCGCCGGACCCCTGGGCGCCTGCCTCCCGGGCTACCGGCCTCCCCCGATCCTCACCGGACCATCCCCGTCATGACCGACAGCGGCAGCCTCGACCGCCTTCGCCTCGCCTTCCTGCCGGTGATGCTCGGCGCGCTCGGCGTGCTCGCCGTCATCGTCACGGCATTCGCCTGGTGGCGAGACGTCATGCCCGTGCCCGTGACGGTCCTCGCGGTCCTCCTGCCCGGCGCGACCCTCGCCGCCGCCCGCCGGCACGGGGCGGCGGCCATCACGCGCCACCTCTCGTCGGCCTCCTTGATGATGCTGGTCGGCCTGCTGGTGCTGGCCGCCTCGGGCACGCACCTGCAGATCGACCTGCACATGGTGTTCTTCGCCGCCCTCGCGGTCGCCGCCGGCTGGTGCTGCTGGTCGTCCATCCTCATGGCGGCCGGCGTCGTGGCCGTCCACCACCTCGCGTTGAACGTACTCTACCCAGCCGCGGTGTTCCCGAACGGGGCCGAGTACCTGCGCGTCGTGCTGCATGCCGTCGTCCTCGTCACCGAGGCCGCCGCCCTGGTGCTGGCCGCCCGCCAGCTCGCGAAGGCGCTAGCCTCCGCAGAGGCGGCCACCCGGCAGGCCGCCGACAGCGTGCTGGCGCAGCGCCGCGCCGAGGCGGCAGCCGGCCAGGACCGTAACCTGGAGGCCCACCGCCAGCGCCGCCTCGGCGAGGTCGTCGCCGAGTTCCGCGACGCCCTCGTCGAGATCGAGCGCACGGTCGAACGCGAGACCGGCGGCATGCGCGAGACCGCGCTCGCCCTCAGCGGCGTCGCCGAGCATTCGAGCCGTCAGGCGGCCGCCTCCGAGGCCACGGCGTCGGCGACGGCGCAGAACGTGCTCTCGGTCTCGGCGGGGGCCGAGGAACTCAGCGCCTCCATCTCCGACATCGCCGGCCAGACGGAGCGGGCGAGCCAGCTCATCGCGCGCATGACCGAGATCGCGCGGAACACGAACGAGGAGGTCGAGCAGCTCGCCGTCGTGGCCGACCGCATCGGCACAGTCATGGGCCTGATCAAGTCGGTGGCCGACCAGACCAACCTCCTGGCGCTCAACGCCACCATCGAGGCGGCGCGCGCCGGCGCAGCCGGCCGCGGCTTCGCGGTGGTGGCCTCGGAGGTGAAGGCGCTGTCGGGCCAGACCATGCGGGCGGCCGACGAGATCGTGTCCCAGGTAGAGGCCATCCAGGCCTCGACGCGGCGAACCGTCGGCTCCGTCCACGCGATGGCCTCGGCCACGCAGGAGGTGAACGCCCTGACCACGTCGATTGCCGTGTCGGTCGACCAGCAGCGGGCGGCGACGCAGGAGATCTCCCGCACCGTGGCGCAGGTCGCCCAGGGCAGTTCCGAGGCGCACGCCGGAGCCGTCTCGGTCTCGCAGGCCACCCGGGAGACGCAGCGGCACGCCGACAGCGCCGTGTCCGCGTCCGAGTCCCTCAAGGCGGTCGCGGCCGACCTCGCGCGTTCGGTGACCCAGTTCGTGCAACGGGTGACGACCGACCTGGAGGAGCGCCGCGGCACGGTTCGTGTCGCCGTCGACGAGGCGGCCTTCCTGCACGTGCGGGGGCGGCGGCATTCGGTCCGCCTCGCGGAGGTCTCCTCCCACGGTGCCCGCATCGCGGGCGCTCCGCAACTTGCGCCCGGCGAGGCGGTCGAGTTCGAGACGGCCGACGGGGGGCGCACGCCGGCGGCGGTCGCGTGGAGCGAGGGCGGCACGGCGGGGCTCGACGTCCGCGCCGGCTTGCGCCACCCGGCCCTCGAAGGGGGCCTCGGCGTGGCGGCCTGACGGGAGCCCGCGCCTGGCCGGCTCGCCGACCGCCACGAGGTCGGCTACCTTCGGCACCGCCGACGTTACGCCACCGCGGAAGCGGCCCGAGGCTCCGCGGCTTTCCGGGTGCCGAGGCTGTCGGGAAGGGTGAGATACTCGAAGCGGCCGCTCGCACGCTTGTCCGCCCTCAACAACCCCAAGCCACGCACCGCGTCCCTTCCGCCCGCGGCCCAGCGGTCGCGGATGGACGAGGGCGAGAAGTCGAAGCTCTTGGCCGCGAGCTCGTCGGCACCGGCCTGATAGACGAGGTGGAGCAGCGTCACCGCCGGTCCCTCGGGATCGAGCCGCTCGCGCAACTCGTACTCGCGCCTGAGGCCTGCAACCGCCCGGCGCGGCGCGCTGGCGAAGATGAGGTCGTTGGCGCGTTCCAGCACCGCGTCGAGGGAGGCGGGACGCGGCGCCCGCAGGGAGAACAGGTCCGAGGCGATGCAGAGGAGGTCCCGCTCGGGCTCGGTCTCGAAGAGCGGGTCGAGGGGCAGGTTGTTGGTGTAGCCCGCGTCGCACAGGACGCGCCCGTCCACCTCCACGGGCGGGAAGGCGGGCAGGATCGCCGTGCTGGCTAGGATGTGCTCGGGCCGGACCTCCTGGCGGGCGGTGTCGAAGTAGACCTCCTCGCCAGTCTCGACGTCGACGCAGCCCACCGTCAGGCGGGTGTCGCCCCTGTTCAACCACTCGAAATCGACGAGGCGCTCCAAGGTCCGGAGAAGCGGCCTGTTGTCGAACAGGGCCACGTCGTTCGGCACCCATGGCAGCGCCGACCATGGGCCGGGCAACCGGTGGCCGAAGATGCTCGGGCGTCCCCAGGCGAGCGCCAGGAGGGCGTGCAGCCCGTTGTAGACCTGGCGCGGCTTGAGCAGCCCGGTCGGGCTCGGGCCCGTGGCCTGGGTCGCCTCGTCCCAGAACATCCGGAGATTGGCGACCCTGTCCTCGGGGGCGTTGCCCGCGACGATGGCGGCCGTCACCGCGCCGATGGATGCGCCTACGACCCAATCGGGCCTGAGCCCATGTTCGTGCAGCGCCTCGTAGGTCCCGGCATGGTAGGCGCCGACGGCGTTGCCGCCGGCAAAGACCAGGGCGAGGTCGCGTGTGTCGTCCACCATCGTGCCTTCGTGCGTTGAGGCCGTTCGCGGCCGGGACCCGGCCGGCGTCAGCCGTGCGGCTTGAACACCACTTTGGTGCAGTTGTCGGTCTTGTCGCGGAACGCTTCGTAGAGTGCCGGCCCTTCCTCCAGGTTCGTGGAGCGATGGCTGATGATGAAGGAGGGGTCGATCTCGCCCTTCTGGATGCGCTCCAGGAGCGGCTTCATGTACCGCACCATGTGGGTCTGACCCGTCTTCAGGGTCAGGCCCTTGTTCATGAGCACGCCGAGGGCGACGGGGCCCACCGGACCGGCAAAAACACCGGGCATCGAGACGTTGCCGCCGGGCCTGCAGGCGAGGATGGCCTGGTTGAGCGCGAAAGGCCGCTCCAGGCTGACCGTATGCTCCATGATGGTGGAGGAGACCTTCTGGAGCGTGGTATCGGCCCCGTGCGATTCCATGCCGACCGCCTCGATGACCGAATCGGGCCCGAGGCCGTGGGTCATCTCCATGAGCGTGTCCTGCACGTTCTGGCTCGACAGGTCGATGGTCTCCGCGCCGGCCTCGCGGGCGAGCGCCAGGCGCTCGGGCACGCTGTCGATGGCGATGACGCGCTTGGCGCCCAGCAGGTAGCAGCACTTCACCGCCAGCACGCCGACCGGGCCGCAGCCCCAGATGGCGACGGTGTCCTCCGGGCCGATGTCGCAGTGCTCGGCGGCCTGGTAGGCGGTCGGGAAGATGTCAGAGAGGAACAGCACCTGCTCGTCGGTGAGGCCCTCGGGGACGACGATCGGCCCGACGTCGGCGTAGGGCACCCGCAGGTACTCGGCCTGCCCGCCGGCGAAGCCGCCGGTGATGTGGGAGAAGCCGAACAGGCCGGCCAGCGGGTAGCCGTAGGTCTCGGCCTGCAGCTTGCCGTTCGGGTTGGTGCGCTCGCAGCAGCTCCAGTTGCCCCACTTGCACTGGCGGCACTCGCCGCAGCAGATGGTGAAGGGCACCACGATGCGGTCGCCGACCTTGAGCGTGTGGTTGTCCTTACCGACCTCGATGACCTCGCCCATGGTCTCGTGGCCGAGGACGTCGCCGCACTCCATCGTCGGCATGAACCCGCCCATCAGGTGCAGGTCGGAGCCGCAGATCGCGCAGGCGGTCACCTTGATGATGACGTCTCGCCCATGCTCGATCTTCGGGTCCGGCACCGTCTCGCAGGTGATCTTGCCCCGGCTCTGCCACGTGAGTGCTTTCATGGTCGGTCGTCTCCGATCGTCGCGTATCGGGTCGGTAAGAAGGTCGGTCGCGGCTCGGTTCCGGCGCGGCGAGGCACCCAAGGTCAGCGATGGCGCGGCCTGGATCGCGTGCCGAGGATCACGGCGGCCGTCGCGGCCAAGCCTGCTGCGAGCACGCCGGCCGTCGCGAGCGGATGCAGGGTCGCCCGGGTGTAGGCGCTGGTGCGCATGACGTAGACCGGCGGGTCCCCGCGCACCTCGCCGGCATGCCGCGGGGCGTGCAGGGCGCCCTGCGGATCCCGTGGAGGCTCAGACCGCTTCTGCAGCGCTATGATGGCCGGCGCGAGCTCGTCGTAGGCGCCCGGCGCGAACTCCTTGCCCATCACGAACAGCTTGCCGCCGCCGCCCACGACGATGTCGCGCTGCGGGTGCACGGCGGCGTGCAGGATGGCGTTGGCCACCTCCTCGGGCGGGTAGATCGGCGGCGGCAGGGTAGGCTGACGGTCCATGTAGTTGCGCGCCCTATTCGGTAGGGGCGTGTCGATGGAGGCGGGCTTCACCAGGGTGACGGAGACCGGTGCTCCCTCGGCGATGGCTCCATGCGCAACGTGTCGGTGAAGCCCTTCACCGCGTGCTTCGAGGTGGCGTAGAGACCCTGGAACGGGAAGGCGAGGTCGGAAGCGATGCTGCCGACGTTGATCAGCGCCCCGCCACGCTGGCGCAGGTGCTCCGCCGCGACCAGCGAGCCGTTCACCGTCCCCCAGAGGTTGGTCTGGATGAGGCGCTGGTGATCCTCGTAGGCAATCTCGCTTAGGGGGCCGTAGACGGTCAGGCCGGCCACGTTGACCCAGGTGTCGAAGCCGCCGAACGTCGCGATGGCCTTGTCGGCGATGGCCCGGACGTCCTCGCGACGACCCACGTCGGCCACCACGTAGGCAGCCTTCGGGCCGAGCTCGGTGGCGACTTGAGCCAGGACCTCCCCGCTGCGGGCGGCGAGGACGACCCGGGCGCCGCGCTCGGCGGCCATGCGGGCGGTGGCCAAACCGATGCCGCTCGACGCGCCGGTGATCACGATGACCTGCTCGCGCAGCGGCTTATGCGTCATGTCCGGTTCGCTCCTCGCCGGCCCCGGGGTGGGGGCCTGGCGAGGCTACGCGCCAGGAGGCAAAGCGTTGCGGTCGGCGACGCTTTCGCTCGCCCCCTCACTTGGTTCGCCTGGGCGGCCACGCTCGATCCGGTAGTGGATGGGCTTGAAGCTGCCGTTGTTCGATTGGAGCGCCGAGCAGGCGGTCAAGCCGATGACCAGGTCCCTTTCCGCCTCGAAGGTGATGTGGTCGCCGGCCCGGCTGAGCGGCGGCTCGACCGTGAACGTCCCCGTCGCACCGTCCACCGGCACGTTCATGAAGCAGTTGAACGCCACCGGGATGCGGTCGGCGGCGACCCCGTAAGGGGCGAGTGCGTGCGCGAGGTTGCCGAAGCAGCCCCGGTGCGGGTCCGCGTCGCCGTAGATGATGCGGAAGGTGTCGGCCGAGCACGGCGTCAGCAGGAAGTCGTGCCGACCGACCGTATCCTCGACGATGCGCAGAAGCACGTTCGAGCGGTTCGAGTAGAGCGGGTCGCCGGTCGTCAAGTAGATCCGGCTCGCGTAGTCGAGCGTGCGACCGGAGGAGATCACCTCGTCGAGGTCGTGACGGTTGAAGGCGAGGAGGTCGGCCACCTGCTCGCCGCGCGGGTCAATGACGGTGAGGCGGTCGCCCTTGTCGAGGGTGAAGGCGACGCCCGAGCGCGGCGCGATCTCGTGGGTGCCGGCGTCAGCGCACATCGGCGCCCCCGGGGTTCGCGCCACGCGGCCGGAAGGGGCACCGCCAGCCCGCGTCCACGACCCGGCCGCTGTACTGGCGCGCCTCCGATATCTCACCGTGCCGCGCCAGCATCGGGTTGACCGAACCGGCGAGCGCCTCGTCCCGCTGCAGGATGGAGGAGCGCAGCTTCTCGTAGCGGCCGGCCGCGCGGAGCTGCTCGAACTGGGCATGCAGGTTGAACACCAGGGCGGGCGAGGAGAACCGGCGTGCCGGGCGGCTGGCATGCGGGTGCAGCCCGACGACGAAGAACGCCTCGCCGGCGAAGCTCAGGGAGAAGTGCGGGCTGTCTGGCTCCTGCGCGACGCGACCGTCCCAGGGATGGCCGAGCCAGGCATCCTTGTCGGCGAGCGACTGCACCCGGTCCCAGAGGTGCCGCTCGAAGCCGGCCTCGTCGAGGTCGCCGGGTCCCTCGAAAATGACGGCGAAGCTCTGGGAGAGGTCGGGCCGGCGGCGGTAGCGGGCCGCGAACGCCATCAGCGCCGGGTAGATGCGCATGTCGTCCCAGGCCGAGGTGATGTCGCGGGCGACCAGGACCCGCATCTGGCCCTTGGTCAGCGCCGACTTGGCTCCGACGCAGGGGAAGCCGGCATCGCGGATGAAGGCTCGGAAGGCTTCGGCCCGAGGGTGGTTCTGGTCGTCTCTAGGCAGTTGCATCGGAACTCGGCACGCACGTCGCATGGATGGCCGCGAAACCCGCGTGGGATGGCGGGGCCTCAGGCAACGGCGCCGCCTCCGCCGCGTTCCGCGCGGCCTCGGACCGGTCCTAGCTATCCACAGCCAGCGGTCTCCCCCGCCCGAGGGCCTCGACGAAGTTGCGCATCTCCGTCTGCCTGAGGCGCTCGTCGGTGACCTGCTCGTCCAGGCCGAGGCGCCAAGCGAGGTCGCGCCGTGTGGGATCCGCATGCAGGCCGTCGACCTGCCACGCGTAGGCCTCGACGTCCTCCCCGTCCCGCGCGAGGCCCGCCTCGACCAAGCTGTCCGCTTGGCGGCGCAGGGCGCCGGCCACCTCGTCGAGGCCGATCTCGGGGTGGTACTGCACGCCCCAGAACACGCCGCCATCGAAGCGGATCTCGGCGGCCTGCACGGCGGTCAAGCGATTGCCGGCGAGCAGGGTGGCCCCCGGCGGCAACGCCTCGACCTCGTCCGTGTGGATGGCGGGCGCGTCGTAGGCGGCCGGCCGGCCCGCCAGAAGCGGGTGCGCGCGACCTTCCCCGGTCGGCGTGATCCGCCGCGCGAAGCCGGCCTCCAGCCTCCGCGCGTTCGGGCGCACGCTGCCCCCGGCCGCGACGGTGGCGACCTGCAGCCCGGCGCACGAGCCGAAGGCCGGCGTGCCGGAGGCGAACACGGCCCGCATGAAGGCGACCGTGCGCCGTGTCTCGGGTGTCTCCTCGTAGAGGTGCAGCGGCGAGCCCGTGAGGAGCACCGCGTCGTAGCCCGTGAGCGACAGGCCTGGCGGGAGCGCGGCATCGGTGTCCGCGGGCTGGATGCGGTCGCACGCGGCGTCCGGCACGAGCCTGTGCAGGATGTCCAGGTAGGTCTCGCCGGAAGACCGACCGACGCTCTCGCGACGCTTCTCGCGGGCCTGCTGGGTCTCGCTCTCGGCTACGAGGAAGCGGAGCGGCGGGTGGGATGATCGCACGATTCCGACGTGTCCTCAGTTGCCGCGCGGCATGGGGAGCCACTGCTTCAGGTCAGACGATCCCAAAGAGGTCCGTGCGGCCGAGATAGCGCCGAGGGTCTCTCGCGAGGCGCCCGCCGTCCGGGCTTCCACGTCGAAGGCCTGTAACCGCCGGAACAGCGCGACCTCCAGGTCGGGGAAGGGCGGCGAGGGGCGAAAAGCCATCATCTCGTCGAGGCGCCGCCGGTAAGGGCGGCCCTGTTCATCTCGGTCCGGCACGGTAACCCTTGCCTCGTCGGTCGGTCCGGCTGTCCCAGCAAGGCAGCGCCGCCTGGATCAACCTCGGCGGCACCGAAACGTCCTGGCCCCGCACCTGCGGCATGCGGCCCCGGCTACGCCGCCCCGACGTCACGCGCCGCGCCGGCTTACTTGCCCTTGCCGCCCTTCTTGCCGAGCTCGGCCTGCGCGGTCGAGGAGGTCCGCGGGTTGGACTTGCCCTCGTGGCTCGCCTTCGCGTTCGCCTTCTTGGCCGTCGCGCTGCCGTGCCCCCTTCTTATCCGCCATGCCCGCCTCCATGAACCGGGATGGGAAGTCATCGCCGGCCGCCGCGTTCCACGGCAAGGCCCTGCCCCGGGGCGATGATGACGTCCGTAACGACGGGATCCTCGTCGCCGGCCTTCCCGCCTGGGACGATGGGGCGCAGCGCTGGGCACGAGGCGCGGCAACTCGAGACCCGCTTCCAGGTTACGCTCCCGGGACCTGTCGAGGGTCTCGTGAGGTTCGAGAGCCGACACGCGACGGCTTATCCTGGAGGGTGGGGTGGCCGGACGTGTCGGGACGGGAACGGGTGCGCCGGATCCCAGGCTGCTGCGCGCGGCGGTCGAGGCCACCGGCGAGGCGATCCTCATCACCTCGGCCGACATCGACGAGCCGGGTCCGCGTATCGAGTACGCCAACCCGGCCTTCACCCGCATGACAGGCTACGAGGCCGAGGAGGTCCTTGGGCGGTCCCCGCGCTTCCTCCAGGGTCCCGGCACCGACCGGGCCGTCCTGGACGGGTTGCGCGCCGCCATGAAGGCCGGCGAGATGGCCCAGGGCGAGGCGCTGAACTACCGCAAGGACGGGACGACCTACGTGGTGGAGTGGCTGATCACGCCCGTGCGCGACACCGAAGGCCGCATCACGCACTGGGTCTCCGCCCAGCGAGACGTCACCGGCCGACGCGCCGGCGAGGATCGGCAGGCGTTGCTGGTGCGGGAGCTTCACCATCGCGTGAAGAACACGCTGGCGACGGTGCAGGCCGTCCTGAACGCGACCATGCGCTCGTCGCTCTCGGTCTCCGAATTCACTCGGGCCCTGTCCGGGCGCACCACGTCGCTGGCCCGGACGCACGCGCTGATCACCGAGGATCTCGCCCAAGCCGCCTCGTTCGAGGGGCTGCTGCGCGCCGAACTCGACCCCTACGACGAGCGCGGGCGCCTGACCTTGGAGGGCCCGGCGGTCGTGCTCCCGTCGGAGCTCGCCGTGCCGGTCGGCATGGCCCTGCACGAGCTGACGACCAACGCCCTCCGCCACGGGTCGCTCGCCGCTCCGACCGGTCGGCTCCAGGTGGCCTGGTGGGTCGAGGAGGGACCTGCCGGACGCGCCTTGCGCTAGGACTGGACCGAGCACGACGGTCCTCCGGCCCCGCATCCCACGCGCGAGGGCTTCGGCCACCGCCTGCTCAACAAGGTCCTGGCGACGCAGACACGAGCCGAGGTCGATGTCGACTTCGCGCCGGACGGCCTGCGGGTCTCGGTCCGGATGCCGCTACCTGGCACCGCCGCCTGATGGGCTCCGATGCGCGCCGAGGTCGGTTCCCGGCCCGTTGCCGGCCTCGGCAACCGGATGGGAGCGCGTGCCGGATCAAGCCTGGACCAGGCGCAGGGAAGCTGGCCGTTCGGCGCCTTGGCCAGCCGCCGTCGCGCTCCGGGTCTGGTTGCGTCCGCCTTTTTTGGCGGCGTAGAGCGCCGCATCCGCCGCGCGGTACACCGTCTCCGCCTCCACGCCCGCCCCGCCGACGCCGCCCGCGAGGCCGACGCTGACCGTGACCGAGCCCGCGCCGATGGCCGCGGAGGCGACCACGAGCGTCCCGACCATCGCGTGCACCTTCCCGGCGACCCGCTCGGCGCCTTCCACGTCGGTATCGGGCAGCAGGATCGCGAATTCCTCGCCGCCGACCCGCGCCACGAGGTCGTCGGGTCGGTGCACGCTCGCCGACAGGCAGCGGGCGAGCCCCTTGAGCACCGCGTCGCCGACCGCGTGGCCGTACCGGTCGTTGAAGCGCTTGAAGTGGTCGGCGTCGACGATGAGGAGCGACAGAGGCTTGCCCGTGCGCCGTGCGCTGGCCCAGGCCGTCTCGAACACCTCGTCGAACCGGCGCCGGTTCGCCAAGCCCGTGAGGCTGTCCGTACGCGACAGCGTGGCGAGCTCGGCCTGCATCGCGTCCCGGCGACTCGAGCTCGCGTCCGAACGAGAGCGACAGGGTCGCGGTCAGGCCGCACAGCACCAGCACGATCGCGCCGATGACGGCGGCCTTGGCGCGCCAGCCCGCCTCGATGTCGTCGGTGGCGAGGGCGACGTTGAGCACCAGAGGCAGATCTCCGATCTGGGTGAAGGCGTAGTGCCGCTCGACCCCGTCCCGGACGGAGGTGCCGACGAAGCTGCCCGAAGAGGCGCTCACGAACCGCCTGAAGGTGGGGGCTCCGGCGATGTTCACGCCGATGTCCGCCTCCTCGTAGGGTTGGCGCATGATGCGCGTGCCGTCGCGCAGGTACAGGTTGATCGCGCCCTCGCGGCCGAGGCCGAGCTGGTCGAAGAGCCGGCTGAAGTAGGCGAGCTTCAGGGTGCCGAGCACCACGCCGCCGAAGGATCCGTCGGGCTTCGAGATGCGGCGGCTGAACGGAAGCATGCGCTCGCCCGTCAGCCGGGAGACGAGCGGCCGCCCGATGTGGAGGCCGAGGTCGCCCCGCTCCGCATGGACGCGGAAGTAGTCGCGGTCGGCGTAGTTGCCCTTGCGGGGCGGCAGCGCCCCGGCGTCGACCGCGATGTCGCCGCGCTCGTCGATGACGAGCATGACGCCCATGTCCCGGGCCGTCGCCGAACGGTCGAACAGAACGAGCTGGCGCATCGCCGGGCTCACCGCGTCGAGTTCGGAGGCGCGGAGGTTCTCCTGCACGCCCTGCAGGGACAGGTCGAAGATCTCGACGTTGCGGGCAATGTCCCGCTCGATGACCTGCAGCAGGTTCTTCGAGGTCTGCTCCGCCTGCACCCAGGCGTCGCGGCGCAGGTCGAGCAGCATCAGGCCGGACACGACCAGCATGCCGAGGGGCGCCAGGACGCCGAGCGCGATCCAGGTGCGGGCGGAGCCAGCCGCTTCGCGAGGCGGGGCGGCAGGTCCATCGGCGGGCATTCCCCAGGCGTTCTCTTCGTCGCATGGGTTCTGGCACACGAAGCCTTACGCCGGCATTACGTGTGCGGCGCCGCGGCACGCCGCCGACGTCGATCGTCACCTTCGACGCCTACGCTTGGCTTGCGACGGCGACCTCGGGCGCCGGGGCCTCGACGGTGAACACCACTCCGCCCGGGCGATACGCGATCCGAGCCGTGCCGCCGAGCTCCATCGCCAGTGCCCGCTCGATCATGCGCGAGCCGAAGCCGTTCCGCTTCGGCTTCGCGACGGGTGGGCCGCCGATCTCCTCCCAGCGCAGCCAGAGGTGCGGTGGCTGCCGTCCCTCCACGATCCCCCAGTCGAGGACCACCCGGCCGGAATCGTTCGACAGGGCACCGTACTTCACCGCGTTCGTCGCCAGCTCGTGCAACGCCATCACGAACGCCAGGCTCGCCCGCGGCGACAGCCAGACCTCCGGACCGGCGACGGTGAAGCGCCTGGCGGCGCCGCTCCGGAACGGTTGCAAGGCCCGCTCGACGATCTCGCCCAGCGTCGCTCCTCCCCAATCCCCACGGATCAGGGCGTCGTGGGCCGCCGCCAGGGACGCGAGGCGTGCGTCGAGTGTCTCGCGCGCCTCGTCCAGGCCGCCCGCGTTGCGCAGCGTCTGGTGGGCGATGGACTGCATCGTCGCCATCGAGTTCTTGACCCGATGCGTGAGCTCGTCCGCCAGGAGGCGGCGGTGCTCTTCGCCGCGCTTGCGTTCCGTGACGTCGATGGACACCCCGGCCATGCTCAGAGGCTGGCCCTCCGGGTCGTAGAATGTCTGCCCGCGGACGTGCAGCCAGCGCTCCTCGCCGTTCGGCGTGCGAGCGCGGTACTCGATGTCGTAGTCTCCGCGCTCGGCGATCGAGGTTTGCACCGCCTCCTGCATCCGCTCCCGGTCGGCCGGCACGATGGCGGCGAGCAGCTCCTCGTACGGGAACGGCTCGCTCGCGCTCCGACCGAAGTTCTCCTTGCAGATGTCGGACGCCTCCAGCCGGCGGTCGGCGAGGTCGAGCGTCCAGGAGCCGATCCGGCCGGCCTTGAGGGCGAACCGCATGCGGTCATCGGTCCGGGCGAGCTCCGCCTTGCGCCGTGCGACCTCGTCCTCCAACGCGGCGAGCTCGCCTTGGAGGCGCACGAGCTTGTTCCGCTCCAGCGTGACGTCGAACTGCGAGGCGAAGAAGTAGGTCAGCGCACCGTCGCGGTCGAACACCGGCGAGACCAGCAGGCGGTTCCAGAAGACCTCGCCGTCCTTCTTGTGGTTGAGCAGCTCGATCTCGATGGGCACGCGCCGCTCGATGGCGTCCCGTATTCGGGCGACGTCGTAGGGGTTGGTCTCCGGACCCTGGAGGAAGCGGCAGTTCCGACCGAGGATCTCGTCGCGGGTGTAGCCGGTCAGCTTCGTGAAGGCCGCGTTGGCGAAGACGATGGGATTGTCGGGCCGGTTCGGGTCGGTGACGAGCATCGGCATCCGCGTCGCCCGCACGGCGGCCGCGAACGGGTCGGAGCTCGCGTCCGACCGCGTCAGCTCCGCGTCGATGCGGTCGTGTTCCCGGTAGTCCGTCACGTCACAGCCCGTCGGTGCCCGTACTCCGGGTCCCGGTTCCTGGCATGACCGTAGCACAGGTCCACGACTTGGCGGCAAGCGTGATCGATCGGTCGGGTCGGTGGTCAGACACGCCGTTCAGCCCAGGATGACCCGGAGCTTGTTCGCGGCTCGTCGCGCCGGTAGGGCTTGCTGAGAAGCGGCAGGTCGGCCGGCACGCCCTGCTCGCCGAGCGCCGTGCCCGTGTAG
Organism: Methylobacterium komagatae; assembly: GCF_042661665.1. Taxonomy (NCBI): domain Bacteria; kingdom Pseudomonadati; phylum Pseudomonadota; class Alphaproteobacteria; order Hyphomicrobiales; family Methylobacteriaceae; genus Methylobacterium; species Methylobacterium komagatae. The sequence goes on along the minus strand of NZ_JBHSWN010000001.1, from coordinate 5,378,549 downwards.
CCGGAGGCGAGCAGCACTCGCAGGCCGGGGCGCAGGCGACGCGCCTCCACCGATAGCTGCACACCGTTCATGCCGCCGGGCATCACGACGTCCGAGAACATGATGTCGATCCGCTCCGGGCCGCCAAGCCGCTCCAGGGCCTGCTCGGCCTGCGTCGCGGTCAGCGTCCGGTAGCCGAGCTCGCCCAGGCTCTCGACGGCCATTTCCAGCACCGCCGGCTCATCCTCGACCACCAGCACCACCTCGCCCGAAGCGGCGCGGCGCAGGGGCATAGGCCCGTCCGGTCGGTTCTGCGCCTCCTTCTCGACCGAGCGCGGCAGGTAGAGCTCGATGGACGTGCCGCGGCTGGCCTCGCTCTTGATCTGCGCGTGGCCGCCGGCCTGCCGCACGAAACCGTAGACTTGGCTGAGGCCGAGGCCGGTGCCCTTGCCGACGTCTTTCGTGGTGAAGAAAGGCTCGAACGCGCGGGCGAGCGTGGCGTCATCCATCCCGTAACCGGTGTCAGAGACCGAGACGAGCACGTAGGCCCCAGGCCGCAGGTCCGGCCGGTCCGCCGTCTCGTGCGGGTCGAGGTGCGCGTTGCAGGTCCTCACCGTCAGCGTCCCGCCGCCCGGCATCGCGTCGCGCGCGTTGACCGCGAGGTTGAGCACCGCGCTCTCGAACTGGCCGGGGTCGAGCCGCACCGGGTCGAGGCTGGCGTCGAGGTCGAGCCGGACCTCGATGGTCTCGCCCACCGCGCGCTGGAGCAGGGCCCGGAAGTCCTTGAGCAGCCGGTTCGGGTTGACCGTCTCCGGCCGCAGCACCTGCCGGCGCGAGAAGGACAGCAGCTTCTCGGTGACCTCGGCCCCGCGCTTGGCCGCCGTCATTGCCGAGGCCGCCAAGCGCTCCACGCGCTGTGCGTTGTCGGGCTTGCGCACGATCATGTCGAGGTTGCCCACGATGACGGTGAGCAGGTTGTTGAAGTCGTGTGCCACGCCGCCCGTGAGCTGGCCGATGGCCTCCATCTTCTGGGCCTGGTTGAGCCGCTCCTCGGCCTCGTGCTGATGTGTGGTGTCCATGACGATGCCGGCCACTGTCCGGGCTTGATCGGCCTCGTCGCGGTAGGCCTTGCCCCGTACCGTGATCCGTCGGATCGAGCCGTCGCCGGCGTGGCGGATGCGGCAGTTGAGGTCGAGGCGCCCGCTCCCGCCCACGCCTTCGAGCGCGGTCCGGACAGCGTCCCTGTCTTCCGGTACCACATGCCCAAGAAAGGTCTCGACGTCCCAGCTCTCGACCGGCTCACGGTAGCCGAAGATCGCGTCGTGCCGCGGGGTCCGGCGCGAGAAGCCGGTGCGCAGGTCGAGCCCCAGTCGCCCATCTCGGCCGCTTCGAGCGCGAGGGCGAGGTTGTCGCGCGCCAGCTGCAGCTCCGCCCTTCGCGCCTCGCGCTCCTGTGCGGTGGCCTCGGCGCGGGCGTACAGGAAATCGACCTCGCGTAGGTAGACGCCCAGCAGGATGAAGCCCGCGACGAGCGCCTCCAGCCGCCCCGTGAACCAGCCGACCGTGCCGCGTGCCGCGCCCGGCAGCGTGATCATGTTGTCGAACACGAGCAGGAGCAGGGAGACGGCCAGCCAGAGCTGCAGGACGGTGCGCAGGCGCGTGGTCCAGCACAGCACTGCGAGGGCGAGAACCGTCAAGGCGACGACGGCCGGGCCGACGCCCGAGGTGGTCAGCAGCCAGTAGTCGTCGCCCTCGACGCACTTCGGCAGGAGGTGGACGTAACGCGTGACGACCACGGCCGTGAGCGCGGCCGCCGCGACCGTCGCGGCTATCGCGAGCAGGGCGACCGCGGCGGCGCGCGCCGGCGCGACCGTCCGGCTGCGCCCGTCGCCCTCCAGGATGGCGTAGGGCAACGCGCAGAGCGGCGGCCCGACATGCCAGAACGTCCAGAGCCAGGTCGTGGTGTCGGGACCGGAGCCCAGGATGCGCCCCGGTGCGAGCACGTTGGGGAAGGATAGCATCTGCAGGAACACGACCAGCGTCACGTAGAGGCTGCCGGTCCCGAGCACGAGCAGGGACGCCGAGCGGGTACGTCGGTACTGGGTGAGGAAGAGGAAGGTCGTCAGGCCGTAGACCACGACCAGGGCCGATTGGTAGACGGGCACGAAGCCCGGCATCGGCGGGATGGGCAGGTTCGCGAAAGGCAGGAGCGCCAGCGTGACCGCACCGGAGACGAGGCTGACGAGGCCGGCGAGCAGACGCTGCCTCAAGCCGGCCCGGGCCGTGGCGAGGGTTTCAAGCGTCGGGTCGGCCGAGGTCGCGTGCATCGCCAGCTCCGTCCCGATGCGCGATGGCCGACCAGCCGGCAACTCGCTCGCAAGGTCGAGGGGTTAGCATGGCTCCGGAGTGGGCGCCATTTGACGGGCTTCCGGGTGCGGATCAACCGGGGGCTCGGCGGCGCCGTCGAGGTTCGGGAGCAGGTTCGCCGTGCGTTGCGGCGGCGGGCTGCTGCCGGTTCAGGGACGCCCGAGCGCGCGACCGGGTTTCGAGCCACGATCCCACCTGCGTAGCCGTCCGGGGAGACCGCGGGCGTCCTCCGAAGTTGTCGGTTGCGAACGTCCCATCGGAGATCCGGATGCCGAATCCCTTCTGTGCCGCGTTCCTGCTCGCCGTCGAGGCGCAGCGGGTCATCGAGTTGCGGCTGGTGCGCATCGCTTGGGGCGGGGCCGAGGCGCAGGCGGAGATGGTGTCGATGGTCGGCGAGAAGATCGTGGCCGCGATGGAAGCCGCCAACACGCTGCTGGCCGGCGGCACCCACTGCCAAGTGGTCGCGCGATACCGGGAGCTGGTCGCGGCCAACGCACGGCGCCTGTCGGCCTGACACGTTGTAGCTCGCCGCGCCATTCCCGCGATCATGGGATCGCCGGTGCCGTCCAGCCGCCCAGCCCCGTACGAGGCCGGGACCGGCCGGGGACGAAACCTTTCGCCTCACGGGCCGCTCGCTGCAATGGTTCGACTGCTTGCGCCCGCCGCCTGCCGGCGGGATGAACGGGCGGCAGATGGCCGACGCCGAGCGCGAGCGCCGTCCGGGCCTGAAGGTCCTGTTCATCACCGGCTACGCCGAGAACGCGGCGGTCGGCTACGGACACCTCAGCCCCGGCATGCAGGTCCTGACAAAGCCGTTCGCGATGGACGCGCTCGGCTCGCGGATCCGGGACCTCATCCACACGCCGTGAGGGCGACCGCCTCGGAACCCGGAGGCGTCCGGGGCCGCGGCATGGCCGCCGCCGGACAGGGCGGCGGGTCATCGTCGTCCCGGCGCCGGGGACGCACGTACCGGCCCAGGTTCGTCAGAGGGCGCGCACACCGACGCGGCAGGGGCGTGCCGACCGGCGCGGCCCTCGCCCCGGGCTCGGCGCCCCGGTCGAGTTCGGCCAGCGCGGACTGCGCCGCATCGAGGGGGACCGGCTCGGCCCTGCTGCCGGTCAGGCAGCGCAGGCCGGGCGCGTTCTCAAGGGCGTTGGCGTCCGAGGCTGTTGTTGAGCGTGTTCCAGGTGCCGTCGAGGAAGATGGCGAGGCGCTTCATGGCGGATACCCCCGGTATCGCGGGACGGAGACGTGAGGCGGTCCGGCCCGCCCCGGCGCAGCTCAACGTCGACGGTCCGGCGACGTTCCTGATGCGTTCCTGGGTGGGTCCGGCAACGGGCTCCAGCGGTCTATCCCCGTTATCCACACCCCTTCACGCCGCATGCCGGAGGCCAAGCTGGGACGCTTGGCGGGACCCGGCCGTTGTGTTCCACTTTTGTTCCGTTGGATTCGGATCGCGCGCATGCAGGTCTCGGGCGTCATGGTCGGGTTGCCGACACCGATCCCCATCCTGGCGAAACCCGTGCGTGCCGGCTTCCCGAGCCCAGCCGACGACTTCGTCGAGGAGGAGATCGACCTGCAGAGGCTGCTGATCGCCAACCGGCCGGCCACCTTCCTGGTGCGGGTTGCCGGCGACAGCATGATGCTCGCCCGCCTCTTCGACGGCGACCTCGGGGTGGTCGACCGGGAAGCCGGATGCCTCGGCGATGCCGACCCAGGCGTTGCGGTCACCCGAGTGCAGCCATTCGCAGCCGAGGTCGAGCGGGTATCCCCCGAGATCCTGGGTGAACGCGCGTCCCCCGAGGCGCGACGAGGCCTCAAGCAGCAGCGCCGCCTTCCCCTGATCCGCGAGCCTCCGCGCCGCGCCGATGCCGGCGGCGCCTGCCCCCACGATGATGACGTCGTACTCGTTGTACATGCGCCGAAGGTGAGATCGAGCATCGCGCGGGACAAGCGGCAGGGCTTGCAGGGACCGGCATCGTTCCAGGCGTTTAGGCGCTGGGCCGGCCATCCATCCAGTGGACGATCCTGGCTTCAGCCTGCTTTGCAGGCACCGCGGACCGTCACAGCCCTGAGCCCCGGCAGGATCTCCGACGGCGTCAGGGGGCCCTGCTCGACGGGGAGCTCGGCTATCTCCTGCATGACGCCGTCCCAGAACTCCTCGACGCGGAACTGGTCGAACTGGTTCTCGACCTGCGCCAGGCGGATCTGAACGTGGCGGCCTCGTCATCAGCGGCCTGGACTTGGGCAGCGAGCGCGGCGTTCCTAGCCTAAAGATCTTGTGGCCTCTTGGCTCGACCACTCCGCGCAGAGACCGCTTGCGAGCGAAGAGCGGCCATTCCAGCGGCTGTGGCAGAAGGTCCGGAAGTGGCGCACAGCAGAACCATCAGCGTGCGAACTCCTGACCCCTTGCGGACATTCAAGCGTGCCGGCCCAGAGGTCTGCTCAGTAGGAGGAAGCGGACCTAGCAGCGGCGGCCACGACATCAGGAGGTTGTGCTACATTAAACGTGGCTTCGCGAGGTGAAGATCATCCCGTCCTTCCCTCGTCGCGCCGGCATGGCCGACCGGTCCCGCGATGGTATCGGCGCCCCCGTCCTGATGCCGGTCGGCGTCCGGTGAGGGTGGGCGCTCTCACCCCCGAGGAGGTCCATGGCGCCGCCTTGCTCGGCGACCGCTACGAGGCGCACCTCGCCCTCCTCTCCTCCGACCCGACGCGGGGCCGCGACGCGGAGCTGGCCCACAGCCGGGGGAGCTTCTCGCCGCCGGACGCGAGTGCCTCTACCTCGGGCTGCCCACCGTCGGGTCGAACACGGCCGCCGTGCTGCGCTAAGCCGCCCGCCAGGGCTTCCTCGGCGACCCGCTCCTCGTGATCGGGCCCGAGGCGCCGATCACCTACGGGCTGGCCGCCGGCTCGCGGATCGGACAGGCCTTTCCTGCCGGCGCGCCGCTCGAATTGGTCGCCGGACCGGAGGACGCCGACACGGCGGCGTTCGACGTCCTCATGACCTTTTGCGGGAGTCCGTACCGGGCATCCCGCGGCAGGGCCGGCCCGGTCAGAAACCCGGCCGGCCACGAGGTGCGCCTGCACCGGCCCGACCTGGGGGCGGAGCCCGAGGGAGCGGAATGGCTTCTCGGCGGCCAGACCGTCGCCCGCGTCGTGGTCTCCGTCGAGGGGATCCCCGCCCAGATCGTCGCGCCGGAACCGCGGACCTTCGCCCTGCGCAAGCTCTGGCTGGCCCGGCGGACCGGCCGTGACCCGGCGGATCGCGAGCGCGACGCCCGTGATGGCGCGACACTGCTCGAAGCGCTGGCGGCGGGAATGCCTGGCTTTCCCCTGCACGAGGGCTTCGCGGGCGCGCTCCCCGGCCCCCTGCGGGAGGTCTTCGACCGCTGGCAGGCAAGGCGGCAACATCCCGCGCCTTCCCCGGCGCGGGACCTCGATATCCCGTCCTCGTCCGTTGCCGCGCCGAGGACGTGAACGCTCCGTCGGGCCGCCCTAGCCGCGCCGGGTCATGTTCATGGACATGCCCTCGCAGCAGCAGCCGCCCTTCTTCCCCTTCGTGGCGCCTTGGTTCATGGCCATGCCGCCCTTCATGCCGGGCTTGCCGCACATCATGGCGCCCTTGCCCTTGCCGCCGCCGCAGCAGGACATCGCCATCGCCGGGGACGCCGCCAGCAGCAGCAGGGCGGCCGAAGCCAGTGCGATTTGCTTCATGGTCTTTACTCCTCGCTTGAATGGGACACCGGAGGGGGTGCCCCTCACATCCGCTCCTTGATACCGGAGCCGACGAGCCACCAGTTCACCGGGTAGCTGGTCAGGAACCCCGCGACCATGGCGAGCTGCATGGCGAACCAGAACTCGACCGAGTGAACCGGCGCCCGCTGCCCGGCCAGGCGCGGGAAGAGCCAGAACTGCACCAGCGCCATCAGGCCGTACATCCCCACCTGCCAGGCGATCAGCGACAGGGTGTCGGCCTTGAGGGCAGCCACCAGGCCCTCGCCTGGCGAAAGGCCCCGCATCGGCACGATGGCGTAATACTGGAACACGATCCCGAGCGCGTAGGCGAAGACGAAGTCCAGCGCCCACACGGCGTACATCTTCTCCTCGAAGGCCCACTGCCAGCCGAACCAGACCGCCACCGCCGGAACCAGGAAGGCCAGCCACTCGGCGGCGACGTCGCCCAGCATGCAGCCGCTGCCGCAGTGGAGCGCGCCCTTGCCCACCATCACCGGGAACGGCGTGCCGGTCATGTTCGGCGGCTCCTCGCCCCGCTCCTTCGCGTGGTGGTGCGCCTCCATCGTCGCGAGGCGGCCGTAGCGGAAGTAGGCCCAGACCACGGCCACCGACCCGAATAGGGCGCTGACTGGCCAGACCACGTTCATCACGGTCATGTGCTGTGGGTGCCGGACCACCTCCACCGACAGCAGCAGCGCGCAGGCGGCCCCCAGCAGCAGCGCGGCAATCGAGACGGCATGGAGCCAGCCCGGGGCGGCGAAGGCGGCGCTCAATGGTGCGCCACCAGCATCCAGACGGCCATGGCGACCATCATCAGGTTCTCGGTCAGCGAGACGAAGCCGAGCGGCACCTTGCTCGCCCCGCCGACGCAGGCGCACTTGATCTCGCGCTTGTCGAGGTAGACCGCCTTGAACACCGAGGCCGCCCCGATCGTGCCGATGAACAGCGCCACCGGGATGGAGAGCCAGTTCAGGGCGCCCGCCACCATCAGGACGCCGGCGATGCCCTCCAGGAAGGGGTAGGCGTAGGCGTAGCGCACCCAGCGCTGCGCCAGCAGGTCGTAGCCCAGGAACATCGAGGAGAAGGTCTCGACGTCTTGCAGCTTGAGGATGGCCAGCACGCACATGCTGAAGGCGATGAACCACTCGCCCGCCCGCATCGTCAGCGGCGTGCCGTAGGCGGCGTAGCTCGCCGCCAACGCCATCAAGGCGGTCATCGCGAACACGGCGACGACGGGCGTGTAGCTCGTCGCGTTCGGGTCCTGAACCTCCCTGTCGAGGTGGCGGCGCAGGTCGTCGTAGCCACCGATGCGCCGCCCGCTGATGAAGGTCTGCGGGGTGGTCTTCACGCCGTGCTCGGCCTTGAAGGCGTCGGTCTCCTCGCGCGTCGTCAGCCAGTGGTCGTCGACCGTGAAGCCCTCGCGTTCGAGCAGGTCCTTGGTCTTCAGGCCGAACGGGCAGACGTGCTTCTCCATGACCATGCGATAGACGATGGCCCTGCGGGTGGTGTCGAGCATGGATCGGCTCCTCGTTGCCGGCGGTCCTGTTCGAGGGACAACCCGCGAACCGTCGGATCGGGCACGGGCGGCAATGATGCGTCTGCCGGCTCCGCCCGGAGGCCCGCCGAAACCGGTGACGGTCAGCCTGCCAAATCGCCGGCAACGTTGGCCACCGCCAGCAGGCAGAGACCCGCGAGCAAGGACGTCGCGACTACGGCCAGGACCACATCGGAGGCGCGCGGCGCCGCAGGGCATGGTCCGAAGGCGAGCTTCCGCCAGTGGCCTTTGCGAAGCATGGAACGGGACATGATGGGTCTCCTTCGCCCGGTTCGCTCCGGGGCGTGCGAATCGGGCTAGACCGTCGGCGTTCGCGAACGACCGGCATCAGGACACGAGGATACCGGCCAGGCCGACGAGCAGGAGCAGACCCACCGCCATCCCGCACGCAGCCGACAGCGGCCACGGGGTGGAGCCGTCGCCGTTGTCGTTGGCCGGACCCGGCAGCTCGCTCGGCCAGCGCCGCCACCGTCGGCAGGTCGACGGGGCCTGCAGGACCGACGGGCCCGATCCGGCGTCAGGGCGATGGCGACACGACATGACCTGGATATCGGATGCCGCGGCCGCCAGTGGCAGTGCCGCCAAGGACGCATCGGAGGTCGGCTTCGGCCGATGCCAGGCCACCGCCGAGGCGTGCCCAGTCCTCGATGGACACGTCCGCCGGGATCGTCGGCACCTGGGCGTCGCCCGTGCCGACCGCGCTTCCGGTCTCCGCCCGTCTTCCCCAAGCGAGCCGAGCCTTCCGAACGATGGTTGCCCTCATGTCTCTCCCTCGTCCCTGTGACCGGATCGGACGGGCACCGCCGCCCGCACGATGGCGGCAGGGTCGGCGGCTCCGGTTTAAGCTTTCGTGAACCAAACCGGCCGCGCAAGCCGACCCCGAGGACGCGCCCAGAGGCGTGTCAGGTTTGTCCTGACAGGAATACGGTCTTCTCCGACTGCGCGCCCATCCCCGGCGCCACAAATCACCCTATGGGCGGGGAGAGGGACGCCGAGCCCGAGCGTCCCCGGCGGTCCGGCGCAGCAACGTCCGGCCCGCGGGCTAAGGCATAGGCCACCCCGTCGAACCCGTCACGGTCGTGGCCCGCAAGGGTCAGTCACCACCATCACGGAGCTGATACCCGATGAAACGTCTCGCACTGGCCCTCGCGGCCGTATCGAGCCTGATACTGTTCTCGCCGTCGAGCGAGGCGCGGCCCTTCGGCAGGGGCCATGGCTTCCACCATGGCGGTTTCGCCGGCCACCACGGCGGCTTCCGAGGCGTCCGCCACGGCTTCCGTGGACACCGTTCGGTCGGCTTCCGTGGCTATCGCCGCGGCTTCGGCGGGTACCGTCGCGTCGGTTTCGGAGGTCCGCGTTACGGCTACGGGCGACGCTACGGCTACCGCCGCGGCTATCCCGGTCTCGGCCTGGCTGCCGGCCTCGGGCTCGGCCTCGCCGCAACGGCGGTCCGGCCGGCCTACTACGGGGGATACGGCGGCTACGGTTATGCCCCGGTCGGATACGGATACGGCGCCCGCGGCTCCTACTGCACCTGCGGCTACTGACCTCCGTCGAGGAGACCCGGCATTCCCGCCGGGTCTCCACCCATTCCCGACTCCCTCGGCGTGCGCCGGTCCGACCTCGGGACGGGTCGAGCCCACGTCAGCATAGAAAGGTGAAACCGATGAAGAACCTCGCACTCGGCGTCTTCCTCGCGAGTTCCGTGCTCGCCAGCCCCGCGCTCGCCCAGGACAAGGCGGCCCAGCCGCCCGCCGACGCTCAGACCAACCAGATGAAAACGCCGCCGGCCGGCACCGCGATGCCGACCTCGGCTGGCGGCATGGGCGGCATGACCATGGCCGACACCGCGACCGCCAAGATCAAGTTCGTCACCGCCAAGCCGGCCGAGGTGACCTCGTCGAAGCTCGTCGGCAAGAACCTCTACAACAACAAGAACGAGACCATCGGCGAGGTCGAGGATCTCGTCATCGACAACGGCAAGACGGTCACCGGCGTCGTCGTCAGCGTCGGCGGCTTCCTCGGCATGGGCGAGCGCTACGTGCTGGTCGACCCCTCGTCGATCTTCCTGCACAAGGCGGACGGCAAGCTCAAGGCGATGGTCGACACCGACAAGGACGCACTGAAGAACGCGCCCGAGTTCAAGTACAACAAGAACTCCTGACCCCCGATGCGTGGTCCCGTGTCCGCGGGGCCACGCCCAAGCATTCCAGCGCCCGGGCGGTGTCGGGATGAACCTGACAGGCGTCGGTGAGAACGGCGGCGCCCGGCGAAACCGCTTGTCGCCGGCTAGGATACGGGCGCTACTCGAAGCCACTTCGTAAACGTCGAGGCGGTGGAGGGAGTGGCGATGCTCATGGACGTCATCATGCAGGGATCCCGCGCCCGGGCTCTCGGGCGACCGCGGGATGCATGCCCCCATCCGGCCGACTCCCGCGAGCGCCGGGCCTGGTACGAGGGTTACGATGGATCGACCTGGGACTTCGCAGAGCGAGTTCCCCATCCGGCCGTGACGGCTCGCGGCCCCGCGACCAGGAACGGGGCGGTTGACCCGAACTTGGTCTAGGTCGCGGACCTTTCTCTCGACCCCTGGTTTCCCTGGCCCTTAGGCAGAAATTTGAGGACCGTCGGGAAGGCGGCGGAGAGGCGATGGGACGGAAGCGACCCCGCTCGTTCGAGGGCCGGACCTTCGGGAGCCTCGAACGGGTGGTCACCGCCCTGGTCGAGGCGGGCTTGCAGGACTGTGCGGCCGCGCCGCCGAACCTCGTCGAACGGCAGCGGGACCTGGAACGGAACGCCGCCACCGGGGGCGACCGCCAGGTCCTGCAGGTGATCGCGTCGGGACGTCGCCTCCTCGGCGACGAGCAGACGGTGACCGACCAGCGCGTGCTGACGGATGACGGCATGGCCGGCATGCCTGTCGAGGGCAGCGCGGTCTCGGCCGACCCTGTGGTGGAGAGCATGGCTCTGCCGGTCTCACCGGCGGGAACGTCCGCTACGGCCCCGCCTGATCGGTTGCCCCCGCATGTCCGCCGGACGTGAGAACGGCGATGCCGGCCGCCCCGAGATCCATCGCGGCAACGGCAGGACCTTCGTCGCGCTCGCGGTGGCGGCCGCCATTCCCGTGCTGCTGCTCAGCGGCTGGGTGGCGACGCTCATGGCGCAACAGGAACGTGGACTGACCCGCAGCGCCGCCGTGGCGAGCGCGGCCCGGGTGGCCGAGCGCGTCGCCTCCGACATCGCCACGCAGATCGCGGTCCTCCGAGCCGAGGCCGCCTCGGCGAGCCTCGACCGGCCGGACCTCACCGCCTTCTATGCCGAGGCCGAGCGGCTGAGGCGGGAGCACCCGCTCTGGGAGACCGTCGAGCTCGCCGGTCCCGACGGCGTCCAGGTCGTCAACCTGCTCCGCTCCCTTGACGACGAGCTCGGCCCCACCGCCGACCGCGCGAGCTTCGATGCGGTGGTACGGACGGGGCGGCCGGTGGTCGGCGGGATCGGGCCGCTCGGGCCGATCTCGGGCAAGCGCCTCGTCGCGCTGCGGGTGCCGGTCGTCCGGGACGGAACGCTCCGCCACGTCCTCTCGGTCGGTCTCGCCACGAGCGCGGTCAGCGCGATCCTTCGCGACGCGGGCGCGCCGGAGGGCTGGGTCGGAACCATCGTCGATGCGGCGGGCAACACCATCGCACGCACCCGGGCCGAGGCGGAGGAACTCGGCCACCCCGCCGGCGCCGCCCTGCTGGCGGCGATCCGGCGGGAGCCGCAGGGCTTCTACACCGGATCGACGCTGGAAGGGCCGGACGTCGAGGTCGTCTACCGCACCCTGAAGGACACCGGTGGCTGGTCGGTGCATTTCGGTATGCCGGTCGCCACGCTGAACGCGCCGGTTTCGCGTTCCTACCTCCTGCTGGCCGGCGGCAGCGTGCTGAGCATCGGCCTCGGCCTCGCATTGGTCGGGCTGGTCGGGCGCGACATGGCCCAGCGGAGGGCGGGCGAGCAGGCGCGCTTCGCCCTCGCCCTGCGGTCGAGCGAGGAGCAGGGCGCCGTCGCCGCCGAGGCCGCGGAGCTCGGCACCCTACGGTGGGATACGGCCGAGGAGACCGTGACGGCCTCCCGACGCGCCGCCGAGCTCTTGGGTTGGGAAGCGGAGGTGCCGGAGGGGCGCGAAATGACCGCGGATGCCGACATCGCCTTCCGGGCGGTCGACGCCGGCGACCGGGAGCGGATGGCGGCGGAGATGCGGCGAAGCCTCGCCGAGGGCAAGCCCCTCGATGTGGAGTTCCGGGTCTTTCAGGCTGGTTCGGTGTCGCGCTGGGTGCGCCTGACCGGGCGAGCGCCTCGGCTTCGGCAGGGGGACCCCTCGGGCCTCGTCTACGGCGTGGTCTCGGACATCGAGCCGCGCAAGCGGGCCGAGGCGGAGCGGCTCGACCTGCTGCGCCGCCTCGGCGAGGCGCAGGAGAACGAACAGCGCCGGATCGCCCGCGAGCTGCACGACCAGGTCGGCCAGACGGTGACCGGCCTGTCGCTCGGCCTCAAGGGGTTGGAACGTCTGCTCGACGCGCAGGAAACCTCGGCCGAAGCCGGACGGCAGATCCAGTGGCTGCAGCGCCTCGCCGGCGAGATCGGGCGCGACATCCACCGCGCCGCCATCGACCTGCGCCCGACCGCCCTGGACGACCTCGGGCTGCGCGAGGCGCTGGCGACGCTGCTGCGCGAGTGGGGACAGCGCCACGGCGTCCGATCCGACCTGGAGTTCGTCGGGGATGCGTCGCGCCTTCCAGCGGCCGTCGAGAGCGCGGTCTACCGAATCGTGCAGGAGGCGCTCACCAACGTGCTCAAGCACGCCCGCGCGGCGACCGTCAGCGTCTGTGTCGACCGTCGCCCGGACGAGGTCCAGGTGATCATCGAGGACGACGGCGTCGGCTTCGAGCCCGGCTCCGGCACCTCCCCGTCCGAGGCGCGCACGCCGACCGAGCCGCGGCTGGGTCTCTCGGGCATCCGCGAGCGTTTGACCCTCCTGAACGGCACGCTCGCACTGGAGGCATCCCCGGGCGTCGGCACCACGCTGTTCGTCCGCATCCCGGTGACGCCAGCCGCCTGACCCACGAGGGGGAACAGCATGGACCGTATTCGCGTCATCCTGGCCGACGACCATCCGGTCGTCCTCGCGGGCATCCGGGCGCTACTCAACGCCGACCCGGAGGTCGAGCTCGTCGGCGAGGCCACCGACGGCGGAGAGGCGCTGCCGATGATCCGCGCCGTCGCGCCCGACGTCGCCGTGGTCGACGTCTCGATGCCCGGACTGAACGGCCTCGAATTGACGGAGCGGGTGAAGGGTGAATGCCCCGGCACCCGGGTGCTGGTGCTGACCGTCCACGAGGACGCGGCCTACGTGCAGCCGCTGATGAGAGCCGGCGCGCGCGGCTACCTCCTCAAACGCTCGGCCGCGGACGACCTGCTCCGGGCGGTCCGGGCCGTGGCCTCCGGCGGCGTCTATCTCGACCCCTCCATTGCCGGCCACGCCCTGGCGGAAACTTCCGGCTCGGACGGGCGCCCGGGCACGGCGGAAGGCCGCGAGCCGCTGAGCCCGCGCGAAGCCGAGACCTTGCGGTTGATCGCGCAAGGCTTCAGCAACAAGGAGATCGCCCGGCGCATCGACGTCAGCGTGAAGTCGGTCGAGACCTACAAGGCTCGGGCCGCCGAGAAGCTCGGGTTGCGGACCCGCGCCGAGATCATCCGCTACGGCGCCGCGAACGGCTGGTTCGACGCCTTGGCCTTGCGGTAGCGCCATACCTTTCACTCCGCCGCGCACGCCACGGCCCGAACGGGCCTGCCGCAGAGTGTTTCCCGACGATCATCGGCTCCTTGCGTCGCGCGCCTTCGATGGGGCGGGCGTACCCCGGACCGACGACCCCCTCCTCGTGATGATCGGAGGAGTCCCGACCGCGCCGGGCTTTGCCTTAGGTAGGGTGCGGTCCTTCGTGAGTGCCCGCGCGCGATCCACCGGCCCCCCGTCCTGCGCGGCGGCCGGTTGCGGCACCAAGCCTCCTGCGAAGGCCATCAACGGGATGATCACGAGCGAGCGTGCCAGGGTCGAACCATATCTCGGCTTGTCGATCATCGGATCCTCGTCAGGCGCGGTCCTTCGCTCAACTTGTACAGCCGCCGCTTGATCCCGACGGGTCGACCCCGCAGGCGCCACGCCCTTCATCGACCGAGCGTGCATTGCTCATTCACCCGACGGATCGATCCGCTCCGGTCCTCACCCGGACGAAGCGAGCGTGCCGCTCCTCAAGGTCGGCGAGGTCGCTCGGGTCGGCGACGTCGCGCCGCGCGGCGGCCAGGACGAGGTCGGCATGGCGCCCGAGCTTGGTCAGGCGCGAGGTCAGCCGCTCGACCTCTGCGGCGCGTGTCAGGACGTCCAGCATCCGCGCGAGCACGTGGACCGAGCCGGCGGCGTTCTGGCGGATCATGTGGAACATCGCGTCGCACAGGCCGTCGTAGTCCGTCACCGGATGGACGAGCACGATGCGACCCTCGCGCGCGACGGCCCCGGTCGGCAGGTGGCGCGGCGCGATCCGGCACAGGGCGTCGCCCAGGTGGTCCAGCACGCTGCCCGCCGTCATCGGGTCGTTGATGCCGGGCGAGAGCGCCCGCACCGCGATTTCGACGAGTTGCCGCACCGAGTATTCGAGATCCTGCAACGCCGCGGGGCGGCGTCCGAAAGTGAGCGCGCGGCCGACGGCCTCGGCGGCGTCCTCGACGCCCGCGGAAAGGAAGGCGACCGGGAATCCCCGTGGCACGAAATCGCCCGGACGAACCCTCAGGGCAAGGACGACGCGCCGCTCGTGCGCCCAGTCGGCGAGGCCATCCGTGTCGACCGCCTGCAGGTAGCCGCCGTCCGCCGGCGCGACCGGGCCGCCGCGCAGGGCTTCCGTCGGTGGCTGGACATCGGCCTCGTCGCGCGTCCGAGCCTCGACGGCCGCGCAGAGGTCGCGGTGGACGGCGTCGACCACCGTCTCGACGTTGATGCTGGTGGCGACGTGGTGGACGAACCACACCAGCGTCCCGAGAGAGACCAGCGCCAGCAGCACGGCACCCGAGATGGCGAGGTGCGGGACGAAGGTCTCCTCCTCGACGGTGCGCACCGTGCGCAGCACCATCAGCGCGTAGGCGAAGGTGCCGAGGAAGATGCCGAGCACGAGTTGGTTGCGGGCGTCGCGCACGAAGTTGCGCAGCAGCCGCGGTCCCATCTGGTTCGAGGCCAGCGTCAGCGCCGCGATGGTGATGGAGAAGGTGGTGCCCGCCACCCCGATGGTGGAGGAAGCCACCGCGCTGAGCAGCGCCCGCGCGCCCTCGGCGCCGCCGGTCCAGCCCCAGTCCGCGTCCGGGGAGGACGGGTCGTAACCGGCGATGTGCGCGGTCTCCAGCCCCACGGCGACCTGCGCCAGACCGATGCAGGCGAGCACGACGAGGGCCGGCCGCAGCCAGAATTGGTCGCCCAGGAACTCGATCCAGGCCCGTATCCTCGCCCTCACCGGCGCCCCTCCCGTTCCGCCGCCCGAACCCGGGCGGGTGCCACTTTCCCGCTCATCGACATCGGCTCAATCCTCCGCTTCCTCCCGGGCGAGACCGACCCGCTTGAGCGCGGTGATCAGCACCAGGATGGCCAGCCCGAAGCCCATCGCCGCCGCGAGCAGCGTGAACTGCGCGGCGCCGGCCACGATGCCGGCCGAGGCCGCGAGCCACACGCTGGCGGCCGTCGTGAGGTTGCGGACGGTTCGCTCCGCGTCGCCCCGGGCGACGAAGATCATACCGGCCGCGATGAAGCCGATGGCCTGCGCAAGCCCTTGAATGACGCGCAGGGGATCGGCGTCACCGCCGCGGGCCTGCACCTCGGCGTAGAGGCTCAGGGCCGAGGTGGTGATGACCGCGGAACTCAAGGCGACGAGGGCGTGCGTACGGATGCCGGCGTCCTTGCCCTTGCGCTCCCGCTCGAAGCCGAGCGCCAGCCCGCAGACCGTGGCCGAGCCGAGCCGGAGGAGGATGTCCGTCAACGAGATGGCGGTGGCGTCGAGAAGCATGAACGGGTCCGGTCCCCCCGGGAGGTTTGGCGAGTGTCGAGGGTTCAACACGCGCCGGCCGCCCCCTTTCCCGGATTGGCCCGCTCGGTTCAGGCCGGGCTTGGCCGCGCACGTTGTTCCCTCGGGGTGGCGACCAGGAGGACGAGCGCCCCGGCCACCATGCACGCGACCGAGCCGGCGAGCACGCCGATCTTGACCTCGGCCTCCAAGGCTGGCGCGTCCGCGAAGGCCAGCAGGCCGATGAACAGGCTCATGGTGAAGCCGACGCCGCAGAGGAGCGAGACGCCGTAGACCTGCGCCCAGGTCGCGTGGGCCGGGCGCTGCGCCAGCCCCAGCCTCACCGCAGCCAGCACGAGCCCGAACACGCCGGCCTGCTTGCCGACGAACAGGCCGAGCGCCACGCCGAGCGTGACCGGGTCGAGCAGCATGTGCGGGGCGAACCCGGCCAGCGACACGCCCGCGTTGGCGAAGCCGAAGACCGGCAGGATCAGGTAGGCCGACCACGGCTGCACCGCGTGTTCGAGGCGGTGCAGCGGCGAGGTCGGGTCGTCCGGCTTGCCCACGCTCAGCCGCAACGGAACCGTCATCGCCAGGAGCACCCCGGCGACGGTGGCGTGGACCCCGGACCTGAGTACGAGGACCCACAGGACCACGCCGAGCAGGAGGTAGGGCCAGAGGCGGGCCACGCCGGCCTTGTTCAGCCCGTACAGCACGGCGAGGACCAGAGCGGCCCCGCCCAGCATCGGCAGCGACAGGTCGGCGGTGTAGAACACCGCGATGATGAGCACCGCGCCGAGGTCGTCGATGATGGCGAGCGCCGTCAGGAACACCTTCAGCGATACCGGCACCCGCGATCCCAGCAGCGCCAGGACGCCGAGGGCGAAGGCGATGTCTGTGGCGGCCGGGATCGCCCAGCCCCGCAACGTCTCGGGCGAGGACCAGTTCACGGCGGCGTATACGAGGGCCGGGGCGGCCATTCCCCCCGCCGCGGCCAGCCCCGGCAGCACACGGTCGGGCCAGGTCCGCAGGCGCCCGTCCAGCATCTCGCGCTTGATCTCCAGCCCGACGTGCAGGAAGAACACCGCCATCAGGGCGTCGTTTATCCAATGCAGGACCGAGAGCGGGCCGAGATAGGCCTTGAGCGCGGCGAAGTAGGTGTCCGCAAGGGCGGAGTTCGCCACCACGAGCGCAAGCGCCGCGCTGGCCATCAGGACGAGGCCGCCGCCGGCCTCGCTGACGAGCGTGTCGCGCAGGGCCGAGATGGGACGGCGGCGAGGCCGCGCAACGGCATGGGGGGAGGACGACACGGGCACGGGTCTCCGGCGCTGGCGGCCCGACCAGCGCTCGTCCTGCCGGTCCGACCGACGGACCGCGCACCCTCGTGCGGGCTATCGCATCGGCGTGCCGCAGGCACAACCCGGCCCCGGTGACTACACACGGCGGGTGCGACGGGCGGCACCCCGTTCAGGTGGCCGGAACCGTGTCCGGTGTACGGGTTTCGGCCTCCGAGCCCCGCGAGTGAGCATTTCCAGGCGCATGCCACACCTGACAGAGAGGCTTCGAGCCCTGTACGAAGGCGACACCGACCGCGCCCACCGCTTCCGCTACGGCCTGCTCGCCTTCGACCTCGCCACGCTGCTGTTCATCATCGTCTCCTCTTTCATGCCGCGCGAACCGCTCGTGGAGGGCGTCGACGTGCTGATCGGGGCGGCGGTGACCGCGGACTTCCTGTCGCGGCTGGCCATCTGCCCGCGGCCGGGCCGCGAGTTCCTGCGTCCGACCACCTGGGCCGACCTCGCGGCCATCGCCTCGTTCCTCGCGCCCATCGTCGGCGAGGGCGCGGGCTTCCTGCGCATCCTGCGGACCTTGAGGCTGCTGCGCACTTACCAGCTGCTCGACCGGCTGCGCGCCGACTTCCCGTTCTTCCGCCGCAACGAGGAGGTGATCATCGCGGCGGTGAACCTCGCGGTGTTCGTGTTCGTGATGACCGGCATCGTCTTCGCCACGCAGCACGGGCGCAACCCGGCCATCGGCAACTACGTCGACGCGCTCTACTTTACGGTCACCTCGCTGACGACGACGGGCTACGGCGACGTCACCCTGCACGGGACCGGCGGTCGCCTCGTCTCGGTGGTGGTGATGATCTGCGGGGTGACGCTGTTCCTGCGCCTCGCCCAGGTGCTGTTCCGGCCCTACAAGGTACGCTTCCCCTGCCCGACCTGCGGCCTGCAGCGGCACGAGACGGACGCCGTGCACTGCAAGGCCTGCGGCACCGGCCTGAACATCCCTGACGAGGGCGCCTACTAAGGCGGGCGCTCAAGCGCGTTCCTACCCGTCGGCCTCTCTTCGCTCCCATGTGACCTGTCAGCGGCCGAGCGGGGGATTCCGGCCGGCGGGCAAGCCCTCGCACAGACGAGAGCGGTTTCCGTAGGTCTCCTCGACCTGGTCGTGGAACAGCACTTGGCTGGTCGGGTACGGCAGGTCGATGCCGGCGGCGTTCGGCGCTTCCTCGGCGATGGCATGGTCGAGGGCATCGACCGCGTCGCGACGCCGGGGCGGATCGATTTACAGCCGGGCGGTCATGTCGACGCTGGCCGCTCCCAGCCCCCAGACCTGGGCCTCGGGCGGCGGGTCGGCCAGCACGCCCTCGGTTAGTCAGCGGGAAGGCGAGGTGTCGCCTCTCGTGCGCGGTGATGACCGTGATCTTGTCCACGAACAGCGTCGCGTTCGGGGCAGCACACGCTGGTTGTCGTAGGTGCGAAGCACTGTGGCCCGCACACAGGCGTCCTCGACAGTGTACTCGTGGCTGCCCGCCCGGATCTGGTCGCCGATGACGAAGGGCTGCGTCAGCAGGTTCAGGATGTCGGCGAGCAGGTTATGCAGCGCGTCGTTCACTTCCCATCCCGCCAGGAACCAACCCGTGCGGGGAATACTTGCAACTCGGCATACCCGTCGCACGGGCGCATCGGACAAAGCGAGATATCTTGGTGACCGCCGGTCGTCTTCTCTCTTACCGTTGTATCGCAGCCATCCTATTTGCCGGCGCCGTCGCTATGCTCTCGGGGGTCGTGGCGCTGCCGGCCGCCGCGCAGTCAGCCGGCAGCGCCATCGACCAGCCGACGGCCGGAACGCTCCCGCCCGGGACATCGACGGTGAAGGACGATGGTGCCGCACCGCGCGACCAGCCCTCCGGCCAGGTCGCGCCGCCGAACGTCATCCAGTCCTCGACGGACGTGATGCAGTCGGAGGGGACGGTCCAGGGCAAGGGCGAGGGAGGCGGGACGCACCCGGTCAAGCACCTGCCCAAAGACATGCGCTGACGGCCGATTCTCGCACCCGTGCGGGCCGGCCTCCCGAATTGCCCTACGCGGTGGCGCTGCCCGCGGTCGACAATCCTAGAGGTCACCGTCGATGTTCTTCGACACTTGGCACGGCCTAATCCGGGTCCTGGTCGTCGGGCCGCTGGCCTATCTGGCCCTCATCCTGTTCCTCAGGATCTCCGGCAAGCGCACCCTGACCAAGCTCAACGCCTTCGACCTCGTCGTGACCGTGGCGCTCGGCTCGACGTTGTCCTCCATCGTGCTGACCAAGTCGGTGGCGCTCCTGGAAGGCGTGCTCGCCCTGGCGACGTTGATCGGGCTTCAGTTCCTGATCACGTGGTCAAGCGTGCGCTCGCCCAGGGTCAAGGCGCTGATCAAGTCGGAGCCGACCTTGCTCGCCCATGACGGACGTTTGGTCGAGGGCGCGATGCGCCGCCAGCGTATGACCTGGGACGACGTCCTCGCGGCGTTGCGCTCCGAAGGTCTCGACGACCTTTCGCAGGCCGCCGCGGTGGTGCTTGAGACCGATGGGTCGATCAGCGTGCTGAAGGCCCTGTCTGGGCGCGGGGACGGGCTGAACGGCGTCGCGCCGCTGGGGACGGACCGGTCCCGCTCGTGACGGCGCTCGCGCACGTCACGGTGACCGTGCTACCCGGGACCCTCGCGACCGCGAGCCTAGTCTCGCTTGTCTTGGCCGAGAGGCAGGTGGTGCGGCTGCTTCCACGAAGGCGGTTTCGCGGCGGTCTCGGTAGAATGTCTCGGCGCCTTTGGCTCGGACCACTTCCCTTATCTCCTGCGTCTCCGCGGCCGGTCCGGACCAGGCCCGGCGGCGGAGGCGCCGCGGGAGGCCAGGAACGTCGGCGCGACCGAACGACTGCAGGCGCATTAAGCCTGCTTTCCGCGAAGCCCCGAGCACCCGCCGGCGGCCTAAGGGGGGAACGCTCGTGATCTCCATCTTCGACCTCGCCGCTCTGCTGCTGACCCTGTCGGCCCTGTTCGGCTGGCTGAATCACCGCTTCCTGCGGCTGCCGCACACCATCGGCCTGCTGGTCATGGGGCTGCTCGCCTCGCTCGCCCTCGTCGGCCTCGACCTGGCCTTCCCATCTCAGCACCTCTACGAGGATCTTACGCAGGTCCTCCGCCAAGTCGACTTCACCGACGTAGTAATGAACGGCATGCTGGCCTTCCTGCTGTTCGCCGGCGCCATGAGCCTGGACTTGCGCGCCCTGCGCGACCGGGCCTGGGCGGTGGCGACGCTCGCCCTCGTCGGCACGCTGATCTCCACCGCCATCGTCGGAGGCGCCTTCTGGTTCGCGGCCGACGCCCTCGGCCAGCCCGTCCCCCTCGCTTGGGCCCTCGTGTTCGGCGCGCTGATCAGCCCGACCGACCCGGTCGCAGTACTGGCCACCCTCAAGAACGTGAGGGTGCCGGAGGCGCTTGAGGTCGAGATGCAGGGCGAGGCCCTGTTCAACGACGGCATCGGCATCGTGCTGTTCACGGTCCTCGTCGCGTTCGCCGCTGGCTCGGCCGGGGAGGCGACGAGCGCCGGCGGCGTCGCCCGCCTGCTCCTGCAAGAGGCCGGCGGCGGGCTCGTCCTCGGCGTGGTCACTGGCTACGTCGCCTACCGGGCCATGCGGGCCATCGACGACTTCCCCGTGGAGGTGCTGATCACCCTCGCGCTCGTCGCCGGCACCTACGCGCTCGCGCAGAAGCTCCACTTCAGCGGCCCGCTCGCGGTGGTCGCGGCGGGGCTGCTCGTCGGCGACCGGGCGCCGCGCGACGCGATGAGCGACGAGACGCAAGGGTACGTGTCCTCGCTCTGGACCCTGATCGACGAGGTGCTGAACTCTGTGCTGTTCCTGCTTATCGGCTTGGAGGTCTTAGTCCTGCGCTTCCAGGCCGGCGGGCTCGTCCTCGCCGCGTGCGCCGTCCCCATTGTGCTGGGCGCGAGGCTCGCGGCGGTCTCGACGCCGCTCCTCGCCTTCCGGTGGGGCGGCAACCTCTCGGCGCGCAACGTGCCGTTCCTGACCTGGGCCGGTGTGCGCGGCGGCATCTCCGTGGCGCTGGCCCTGTCCGTCCCCGAGAGCGACGCCAAGCCGGCCATCCTCGCGGCGACCTACGCGGTGGTGCTGTTCACCATCGTCGTCCAGGGCTCGACGCTCGGCCTCGTGGCTAGACGGACCCTTCGCGCGACATAGTCGCGCCAGTCGTCCCTCATTAGTCTCGGTCCCGGGGCCCTCCGACTAGCCGCGCCTCGCCTCAGACCGGCTGCGTCGCGTGTCCCGGCGGCTCGCGTCGCTCGGCAGGTGTCCCTTTCTCGTCCGTTTCCCTGATCCGCACGGGCACCGACTTCGCCGCTGGCGTCTTCGATGGTCCGTCGTGGTGGGACAGCGGCATCAGCGGGTTCATCTCGGGGTAGTAGGCGCCAATGCAGCCGTCCGGCAGTGAGAAGGGGACGACCTTCAACCCGAACACCTCACGCTCGACCCCGTCCTCCGCGTCGCTGACGAGCGAGACGACCTGCCCCTCGTGCAGGTTGGCCCGTTGCATCTCGTCGGGGTTGATGAGGAGCACGTCGCGGGTGCCCTCGATCCCGCGCATGCGGTCACTGTAGCCGTAGATCGTGGTGTTGAACTGGTCGTTCGAGCGCATCGTGATCAGGCGGTAGCGGCCCGGCGCCTCGCCGAAGCCGACTGCCGTCATCTGCTTGGGGGTGGTGAATATCGCCTTCTTGCTTTCGGTCTTCCAGATTCGCTCGCGTGCCGAGTTGCCGCGGTAGAAGCCGCCCGGTGTCCACATGCGCTCATCGAAGCCGTGGAACTCCTCCGGGTAGGTCTCGGCAATCGCGTTCCGGATCAGGGCATAGTCGCCGACCCAGGCGTCCCAGAGCACCTTCGGGTTCGGATCAAGCGTCGCCTTGGCGATACCCGCCACGATGGCGGGTTCCGACTTGAGGTGCTCGCTTGCGGGGCTCCGGCGTCCAAGCGAGCCGTAGATGCAGCTCGAACGTGTCCTCCATGCTGACCGCCTGCGGACCGCTCGCCTGCATGTCCTCCTCGGTCCTGCCCCGGCAGGGCAGGAGGTAGGCAATCTCGCCGTTGACGAGGTGCGAGCGGTTGAGCTTCGTCGCCACTTGAACGGTGAGGCGCATCCGCGTCCAGGCCTTCTCCATACGGTCCCGCTCGGGGATGGCGCGCACGAAGTTGCCGCCGAGACCGAAGAAGCTTCGCACCGTGCCGGATAGGATGCCCTCGCAGGCCTCCACCGTGTTCATGCCCTTCTCGCGCGGCGGCTCGAAGCCGAACTGGGCGGCGAGCTTGTCGAGCGGCACCAACTCAGGTTTCTCCGAGATGCCGACGGTGCGCTGTCCCTGCACGTTGGAATGGCCGCGCACCGGCGAGATGCCGGTGCCGTCGCGGCCGATGTTGCCCTTCAGGAGCAACATGTTGACGAACAGCGCGACGTTCTCGAAGCCGTTCATGTGCTGGGTCAGGCCCATGCCGTAGATGCCGATGACGCGGTCGGCCTCGACGTAGACCTGTGCGGCCGCCTCGATGGCTTGGCGGCTCAAGCCCGATTCCCGCTCGATCTCCTCCCAGGAGCTCGCTCGCACCTTCGCCTCGAACTCGTCGAGCCCGCTCGTATGCTGCTCGATGAAGGCGACGTCGAGCACGCGCCGGCCCTGGGCCTTCGCTGCGTCATCGGCCGCGAAGACATGCTTGCAGATGCCCATGAGCACCGCGATGTCGCCGCCAGGCCGGACCTGGTGGTACTGCGTGCTGATCCGCGTCTCCTTGCCGGTCAGCATCTCGACCGGACTCTGCGGGTTCGTGAAGAACTCCAGTCCCTTCTCGCGGACCGGGTTGAAGGTGATGATCTGGACGCCGCGCTTGGCGGCCTCTTGCAGCGGGTGCAGGAAGCGGGGCGAGTTCGAGCCGGTGTTCTGGCCGAAGAAGAACATCGCATCGCAGTTTTGGAGATCGTCGAACACGACCGTGCCGACGCTGGCACCAATGACCTTCTTGAGCGCCACGGACGTCGTCTCGTGGCACATGTTCGAGGAGTCGGGCAGATTGTTGCAGCCATAGAGCCGGGCGAACAGCGCGTAGAGGTAGGCGGTCTCCAGGCTGGCGCGCCCCGACGAGTAGAACACAACCGACTTCGGATCGAGGCGCCTCAGCTCTGACCCGATCTTCCGAAAAGCTTCCACCCACTCGCAGGGGACGTACTTGTCCGTGGCCGGATCGTAGCGCATCGGGTGCGTCAGGCGACCCTGCTGCTCCAGGTCGTAATCCTTCCACTCACGAAGTTCCGTGACCGTGTGCTTGGCAAAGAAGTCGGGCGTGCAGCGCCGGGTCGTCAGCTCCCAGAGCGTGGCCTTCGCGCCGTTCTCGCAGAATTCGAAGGGATGGTAGTTCGCGGGCTTGGCCCACGAGCAGGACACGCACATGAAGCCCTTGGGCTTGTTCTGGCGGAACAGGGTCTCGGTGGCGAGCGGCGTTGCCCACTCCTTGCCGAAGATGCGCGAGATGCCCCGCACGGAGCCCCAGCCGCCGGACGGACCATCGTAGTGGGCCGTGTTCTCTTCACTCGGCATCCGGGTACTCCTCGTCCGCCGCACACGCGTGCGCAAAGGTGTACGAGACGAACCACCTGGCCGCAGTTAGGTTCTCCTCTCTCGCCCGGCAACGGTCGCTGGAACACGACCTACGGCCGCGGAAGACCCATCGCCCTTCCCGCCGCGCGGCGAAGATCGCCTCGGGGCGATCAATCAGGATGATCGTGAGCATCATGGCCGCACATCCCGAAGTCGTCGCCTTCGACATCATCGGCACGGTTTTCAGCATGGAGCCGATGCGGGCCGAGCAGGTGGCGCTCGGTCTTCAGCCCATGGCCCTCGACCTCCTCTACACGGCTGCCCTGCGGGACATGTTCGCGGTGGCGGGCACAAGCAAGTTCGCACCCTTTCAGTCGGTCTTGGAGGGGTGCCTGGACGAGTTGCTGGCCATGGAGGGTCTGGCTGTGCCCGCGGAGCGTAAGCGAGTGTGTTCGCGAACGAGCCGGGCGCCTCGCCGGTCGCGAGAAGAGGCATGGGACCGCACGCACGGTCACCTATCTGCTGCTCAAGAACGGTCTCCGACCCGTCTGCTCCACGCCGGAGTTCGAGCGTTTTCTCTTCGAGCGGCCGGAGGCCGAAGCCCTGATCAGGCGCATCGGACTGCCCTGAAGATCCTGGACCCAAGGCTATGGCTTAAAGCCCAATCAGCCCGACCGTGCGCGAGGTGGCTGAAGGTCAAAGGCGGCTGCTCGGAGGTTGGTTGCCGAGCGTCAGATCGCGCCACTACCAGACCTTCATGGTCGCGCGGCGGCAGGCCCGCTGTCGATGCTTGAGGGGACCTGCATCTGAAAGGGTGGCCCGGAAGCGCCTGGGCCGGCGGAGGATGCCGGCCTGGTTGGCCCGGAGCAGAAATTCACATCGAGACCGAGGCCCAGGAGGACGGCTCGCTGAAAATACATTAGAAGCACCTAAATAAGTCAGTCCTAACGTTCTGGGATTTGGACCCATGGATGTCGTGACGCCAACCGACCTGCTGCGCCTCCAAGTCAAGGCGGCTGACGCCGCGCGCCTGTTGCGGCTCCTCGCCAACGAGAAGCGCCTGCTCATCCTGTGCCTGCTGGTCGCCCGCGGAGAGATGGACGTGACGAGCCTCGCCGAGGCGGTCGAGCTCAGCCAGTCGGCCCTGTCGCAGCACCTCGCCAAGCTCAGGGAGGACGGGCTGGTGACTTTCCGGCGCGAGAGCCAGACCCTGTTCTATCGGCTGGAGGACCCCAGGGCCGCGCGGCTGCTGGCGACCTTGAAGGACATCTTCTGCCCGGACATAGGCTGAGCGCACGGGGCCCTTACGCCCGCAGCCTTGACCTCTCTCGGGTAAACAAATGGGCTGGAGAGCGCGTCAGGGGTTGTGCGCCATCCACTACAGCTTTTAATTATTCCAAACCTAATATGCATTCCGTCCCTCGGTCGGCCTCCTTTCATCCGTCGTGAAGATGTCCGGCAAGAAATCCTCTCCGATCCGCCACCTGAAGCGCTATGCCGGCTGCCGGCTGTTCGACCCCGAGAGACGGGTCTATCTGTCCGCGGAGGACTTGGAGCGCCTCATTCGGCAGGGCATACGGGTCAGCGTCCGTGAGGTGGAAACGGGGCAGGACGTGACCGACACGGTGGTCCGCCCGAACCTGCAATAGCCTTTTGTCGGTCGGATAGCCGGGGCGGCGTCAGCCTCGCAGGATCTCCGCCTCTAGCCCTCGCCGGTCCGATCGATTGCGGAGGTGCAGGCTCAACCCGCTCCGACGGGAGGCCATCTCCGCGATGGCCAGTCCGAGCCCGCTTCCCGTCGCGCTCTTGTGGCGTCCTCGGAAGAAGCGCTTCGTGACCTGCGGCAACTCCTCCTCGGGGATGCCGGGTCCTTCGTCGCGCACGACGATGCCCCCACCGCCCGGCCGCGCGGCCCATTCCACGAGCCCGGCCTGCATGTGCTGCACGGCGTTCTCGTGCAGGTTGCGGACGGCGAGACGCAGGCTCTCGGGGTCGGCCCGCATCGTGTAGCCATGCAGCTCGGGATCGACGACGGTTCGGATTTCCGCTGGCACGCGCATGCCCGCCACGGTCTCGGCCACCAGCGCGCCCACGTCGATCTCCGTCAGAGGCCGGGTCTCCTCGGCGGCGTCGAGCCGGGCAGCGTCGAGGAGCTGGCGGACGAGGCGTGTCGTACGATCCACGGCTGCGAGAATCTGGCGAAGTGCGGCTCTCGTGATGTCAGGGTCGGTCGCGGCCATGGCGACCTGGGCCTGCGTCTTCAAACCGGCGAGCGGGGTGCGCAGCTCGTGCGCGGCGAACGCCGTCACCTCCCGTTCGTGCCGCCGCGCCGCCTCGACCTTGAGGAACAGCCCGTTGAGGGCATCCGCCAAGGGGCGGACCTCCGTCGGCGCCTGGCCGGCGTCGATGGCGCTCATGTCGTCGGCGTCGCGCGCCGCGAGGTTCCGGGCCATCAGCCGTAAGGGTCGCAGGCCGCGCCCGAGGCTCGCCCAGATCAGCATCCCGAGGAGCGGCACAATGAGGAGCGCGGGGGTGAGCAGGCCCATGATGAGGTCGGTGACGAGGCGCTCGCGCAGGCTGAGACGGTCGCCGACCAGGACACGCACCCCCTTCTCGGCATCCTCCGCCGTGAAAACCCGCCAGGTCTCGCCGTCGACCTCACGCTCGGAGAAGCCCGCCGGCGCGTCGGTCAGGCGTCGCTCCGGGGCTCCGCTCGACCGCGCGACCATGCGACCGTCCAGCGACCAGATCTGGCAGGAGAGCTGCCGCTCGTAGGCCGTCGGCGCCGGAAACGTGCGCGGCGTCCCGTCCGGGGCCGTGCCGCCGACCGCACCCACCAGGGAGCTCGACCATGCGCGCGGCTTCCTGGAGGCGGTTGTCGAGGACCTGCTCCACCTCGCGCTTCGACCCCAGGTAGATCCAGGCGACCGCGCTGAGCCAGATCAGGCCGGTAGCGAGGAGCAGGATGGCGAAGAGCCTGACGCGTAGTGACATCATGCGGTTGCCCTCATGCGGTAGCCGAGGCCGCGCACCGTCTCGATGGCATGCTTGCCGATCTTGGCGCGCAGATTGTGCACGTGCACCTCGACCGTGTTGCTCTCGACCTCCTCCTGCCAGCCGTAGAGGCGCTCCTCCAGCTCCGCCTTCGAGCGCAGCACGTTCGGCCGTTCCATCAGCGCCGTCAGCACCATGAACTCGCGCCGCGACACCGGGACCGGTTCCCCATGGAGCGTGACGGCGAGCTCGGCCGGGTCGAGGCGAATGCCGGCATGCTCCAGGCAGGCCGAGGCCCGCCCTGACGCCCGCCGGACGACGGCGCGGATGCGGGCCGAGAGCTCGTCGAGGTCGAAGGGCTTGCCGAGGTAGTCGTCGGCTCCGCCGTCGAGCCCTGCGATTCGGTCCGCTACCGCATCCCGGGCCGTGAGCAGGACCACCGGCGTGCGGTCGCCCCGCTCGCGTAGCCCACGCAGCACGTCGAGCCCGGAGCCGTCGGGCAGCATCAGGTCGAGCACCACGGCGCCGAAGCCGCTTGCGGCGAGGGCGGCATCGGCGTCCGCGCAGGTCGCGACGCACTCGACGGTCGCGCCGGACAGCCCGAGCCCGGCCCTGAGGCCGTCCGAGAGGATGGGGTCGTCCTCGACGACGAGGATGCGCATGCGTGTCTCCGTTGGCTGCCTGGCATCCTCCGGGCCAGGCTTAAGCCTGGCTTAAGCTACGTTTCCGACCGGCGGCGGACCGATCCGAGCCCGGACCCCGCCCGCTCATGCCGAACGTTCTCGCCAACGTCATCCTCGCCGTCCTGGTCTGGGCGGGGTCATCGCTGTGGTCGCCGGGTCATTGCCGCGAGCCCGCCGCACGGCAGGCGCCGTTCACTCTCGACGTGACCCGCGACGAGGACCTCTCGCTTCGCCTGAGATGGACCACCGCCCCCGGCACCTACCTCTACCGAGACAAGATCGGCGCGTCGGACGGTAGCGGTCGGGAGCTTCCCGTGACGACCGCTGCGGGCGAAACCAAGGACGACCCGAACTTCGGGGCGACCGAGGTCTACCACGGCGCGGCCGAGGCCGTCGTGCCGGGCGCGGCGCTTGTGGGGGTACGCGACGTGCGCGTCACCTACCAGGGCTGTGCCGAGAGGGGCATCTGCTACCCGCCGGTCACCCGGGTCGTCGAGGTGCCTGCGCCCGGTCCACAAGCGGCGGCCGTGCCGGCGAACCCAGCGGTGCCCGCGAGTGCGCCCCCGGTCGATACGAAGGCCGAGACCGGGAGCGGTCTGCTCTCCGGCCATCTCGCGGGCGTCCTGGCGACCTTCCTCGGGCTCGGCCTGCTCCTGGCCTTCACGCCGTGCGTGCTCCCGATGGTTCCGGTGCTAGCCGGCATGCTGACCCGCTCCGGAGAGCAGCTCTCGGCCGGGCGCGGTTTCGTCCTGTCCGGCACCTACGCGCTCGCGATGGCGCTGGCCTACGGCACGCTCGGCGTGGCCGCGGCCTGGTCTGGACGCAACCTCCAGGTCGCGCTCCAGACGCCCGTGGCGCTGGGCCTGCTCGCCGCGACCTTCGCCGCCCTGGCGCTGTCGATGTTCGGTGCGTTCGACCTCGCGCTGCCGACCGGTGCCGCCGCCCGCCTGTCCCGCCTGAGCGGGCGCAGGCTCGGCGCCCTCGGCGGCGCCGCGGTCATGGGCTTCACCTCCGCCCTGATCGTCGGCCCCTGCGTGACGCCGCCGCTCGCCGCGGCCCTGCTCTACGTCGCCCAGACCGGGGACGTGGCGCGCGGCGCCTCGGCCCTGTTCGCGCTTGGCCTCGGCATGGGCTTGCCGCTGGTCGCGTTCGGGACATTTGGGGCGGGGATCCTGCCGAAGTCCGGCCCTTGGCTCGTTTCCGCCAAGCAGGCCTTCGGTGTCGTGTTTCTCGGGTTGACCATCACGATGGTCTCCCGCCTCGTGCCACCCGAGGTTACGCTCGCGCTCTGGGGCCTGTTGGCCGTCGGCGTCGGCGTGTTCGTCGGGGCCTTCGACGCCCTCCCGGCCGGTGCCGGTGCCGTGGGCCGGCTGGGCAAGAGCGTCGGCATCGTCGCGGTGACCTATGGCTGCGCCCTCGTCGTCGGCGCCTCGGCGGGTGGGACCGACCCGCTCCGGCCGCTCGCCGGCTTCGGTCAGGCCCAAGCCGTGCACGCCGCCGACACCCGCGCCGTGGCCTCGCTGCCTGCCTTCGAGACCGCCCTTCAGGCCGCCCGCGCCGCGGGCAAGCCGGTGCTCGTCGAGTTCGCCGCCGACTGGTGCACCGTCTGCAAGACGAACGAGCGGACGGTCCTGGCGGACGCCGGCATCCGGGAGCGCCTGAAGGCCGTCTCCGTCATCAAGGCCGACGTCACCCGCGACGACGCCGACACCCGGGCTCTGATGCAGCGGTTCGGGGTCGTCGGTCCGCCGACCCTCATCCTGATGCGCCCCGACGGTGACGAGGTCCGGGAGGCCCGCACCGAGGGAGAGCTCACGGTCGAGGACCTGACGCGCCGCCTTGCCCTGGTCGGCGCCTGAGCCACCCCCTTCGATAACCCCACGGAGACCGTCATGGACCGCAGGACCCTGCTCGCCCTTCTGCCCGCCGTCGCGCTCGCGCCCGCCCTGCTCTCGCTGGCGCCGCATACGGAGGAGGCCTTCGCTCAAGGCATCGATGCGAACGCCATCCTCAACGACCCGGAAGCGCCGATCTCCGGCAACCCGAAGGGCGACCTGACCATCGTCGCCTTCCTCGATTACAACTGCCCCTTCTGCAAGAAGGCTGAGCCCGACCTCACCCGCCTGGTGAAGGAGGACGGGCGCATCCGCGTCGTCCACAAGGACTGGCCGATCCTCGGCGACGCTTCCGTCTACGGCGCCCAGCTCGCCCTCGCGGCGAAATACCAGGGCCGCTACGACGCCGTGCACAGGGCGCTTATGGGCATCCCCGGCCGCAAGATCCCGAAGGAGCGGATGCTGGAGGCGGTGGCCGCCTCGGGCGTCGACATGGGCCGCCTGGAGGAGGACCGGCGGGCTCACCAAGCCGAGATCGGCGCCTTGCTCCAGCGCAACCTCGACCAGGCCGATGCCCTCGGCCTGCAGGGCACGCCGGTCTTCCTGATCGGCCCGCTGAAGGTCGCCGCGGCGCTTGACTACGACGGCTTCAAGCAGGCTGTGGCCCAGGCGCGCGCCAAGGGTCGCTCGTGATGCGGCGGGTCTCACGTCTATCGGCGCTGGTGGCGCTCGCCTCGGCGCTTGGCGCCTGCACGGCCTCGATGGGGGCGCCGG
The DNA here is from genome assembly GCF_042661665.1 of Methylobacterium komagatae. NCBI lineage: Bacteria > Pseudomonadati > Pseudomonadota > Alphaproteobacteria > Hyphomicrobiales > Methylobacteriaceae > Methylobacterium > Methylobacterium komagatae. The sequence goes on along the minus strand of NZ_JBHSWN010000001.1, from coordinate 5,348,627 downwards.
CCCCGGTCGCGGAGGCCCGGCCGCAGATCGCCCCGGATGCCCTGCGCCGATACGCGGCCATCACGGACGAGCTCTTCCCCGTCGAGGCGATCGATCCGCGCGACCTCAAGGCCCGAAATGTCCGCCAGGTCGTCGATTACCCGACGAAGGAGCCACCCGGCACCCTCGTGGTCGACCCCTACAGGCGCTTCCTCTACCTCGTCATGGAGGGCGGCAAGGCGATGCGCTACGGCGTCGGGGTCGGCAAGGCCGGCTTCGAGTTCACCGGCGAGGCGACGGTCGCCCGCAAGGCATCCTGGCCGCGCTGGACGCCGACGCCCGACATGATCCGGCGTGACCCGGCCCGCAACGGACGCTGGGCCGGCGGCATGCCCGGCGGCGACAGGAACCCGCTCGGGGCGCGTGCGCTCTACCTGTTCAAGGACGGCAAGGACACGCTCTACCGCATCCACGGCACCACGGAGCCCTGGAGCATCGGCGAGGCGGTCTCCTCGGGGTGCATCCGCATGCTGAACCAGGACGTGATCGACCTGCACCGGCGCGTGCCCACCGGCACCAAGGTCGTGGTGCTCGGGTCACGAGGCACCAGCCACGCCACGCGGCAAGTCGCGCCGGAGACGACCGGCAGCCTCGGGAGCGGCGCGTCGGCCGGACCGGAGCCGGACGACGGCCTCGACCATGCGCGGCTCGATAGCCTGTCCGCCCGCGCCTCGGAGGCGCCGGAGCCATTCACCGACGACGGAGAGCCGGATGACGACGGTCTTTAGGAGCCTGGCGCTCGCGGTCCTTCTCGCAACCCTCGGCATGGGGGCCGCCCACGCCGGCTCGAAAGCCCCGGCCGGGTACTACGCCAACCAGAAGGTGATCTATCATAACGGCGGCGGCCCCGACGGAGCCGCCTACTTCAAGCGCCTGCTCGGCAACCTGCGGAACCACGTCGACGCCGTGGGCAAGGATCACGTCGAGATCCGCGTGGTGAGCCTCGGCGACGGGTTGGCTCTGTTCCAGGCCGCCGCCGAGGACAAGGAACTCGCCGGACGCATCGACGCCCTCAAGGCCGCGGGCGTCAGGTTCCTGGTCTGCGCCAATACCTTGAGGGAGCGGAAGATCGACCGCGGCGCTCTCTATGCGGTGGGCGAGGACGACATCGTGCCGAGCGGCGTCGCCGAGTTGGCGCGCCTGCAGGGCATGGGTTTCGCCTACATCCACCCGTAGCGCGGGGAACGGGAAGCCGTTCCGGCGCCCTCTCGTCAGAGCCTAGCTGCCATGAGGGCGTGGCTTGCCCGGCTGTCGTGGTCACCCGGACCCGGTCCGATAGGGCCGAAATCACCTCTGAGCGCCTTCAGGGCGTTGCGCTCGACCTCGATCTCACGAGCCGTACGGAAGCCGAGGCGCCGAAGGACCGGCAAGGGCGGGCACCAGCCCTGCACTGCGTGCTGGAGGAGGAACGCGGTCACCGCCAGGGGCAGGGCAAGCCACCGTCGGTCCGTGGTCAGGCCCAACACCGTTCCGGTGAGCGCCAGCGTCGCGGCGTTGGCCTCCAGCGTCCGCTCGATGTCCCACTCCGCGTCAAGCTCGCGCAGGCGGCGACCGATGTCTTGCGGGCGCTCGGCATGCCAGCGGACGCTCGCATCGAGGTCGGCAGCGATGCGCCGGTTGTCGCGCACGCCTGTGTGAAGCGAAACCCGCTCCGCTGTTCCAGGGATCATCGATCGCCTCCTCTTGACGTTACATTAGATGTCACTAATTAAGCATCATCTAATTCTAGCGCGGTTCGGGGATGGACCCCGTCCATGACAACCCCAGTGGCGGCGTGTGGATCATGCATCGCCCACGGGTGTGCCCCTTGCCGCGCGTCGGGAGTGACTGACCATGGACAGCTTCACGCCATTGAGCGCCCTCCTCGGCGGCGGCCTGATCGGCGCTTCCGCAGCCCTGCTCCTGCTCCTCAACGGACGCATCGCCGGCATCAGCGGCATCCTCGGCGGCCTGCTCGCCTCGCCTTCGCGCGAGACCGGCTGGCGAGCCGCCTTCCTGGCCGGGCTGGTCCTGGCACCGCTAGTCTACGCCGGCTTGGGCGGGAGCCTGCCGGCGGTGACGGTCAGCGCCTCGTTTCCGCTCATCGTGGTCGCAGGTCTGCTCGTCGGCTTCGGTGCACGCCTCGGGGCCGGCTGTACCAGCGGTCACGGCGTCTGCGGCATCGGTCGCGGCTCGCCCCGCTCGCTGATCGCGACCGGCACCTTCATGGCCGTCGCCATCCTGACCGTCCTCGTCACCCGTCACCTGCTCGGAGCCTGAGCCATGGCCAAGACCGTCTCCGCCTTCACCGTCGGCCTGTTGTTCGGGATCGGGCTGCTCGTTTCCGGCATGGCCAACCCGGCGAAAGTCCTGGCCTTCCTCGACGTGACCGGACGCTGGGATCCGAGCCTCGCCTTTGTCATGGCGGGCGCCGTCGCTGTCTCGGCCGCCGGCTACCGCGTCGCGCGACGGCGCGGCCGGCCGGTGCTCGCGCCCCGGTTGGAGATCCCGACCCGGCGCGACCTCGACCCGCGCCTGCTCGTCGGCGCCGCGCTCTTCGGCGTCGGCTGGGGTCTGGTCGGCCTCTGCCCCGGACCCGCCCTGACCATCCTCTCGGTGGTGCCGGCCCCCGCCGCGACCTTCGTGGCCGCCATGGCCGTGGGCATGCTGATGTTCCGCCTCGTGCCATCGTCGACCTCGAACCCGAAGGCAGTCCGGGGAGCCGACGCTTGATGCCCGGCTTGCTCACATCCGGTCTCGCGACCGGCTCGGGCGGGGTCGTCGGCGTGATCCTCGGCCTCGTCGGCGGGGGCGGCTCGATCCTGGCGGTCCCGCTCCTGACCTACGTGGTCGGGGTGAGCTCGCCCCATGTGGCGATCGGCACCAGTGCCCTGGCGGTCTCGGTCAGCGCGGCCGGCAACCTTGTCCCGCAATGGCGGGCCGGGAACGTGAAGTGGCGCTGCGCGGCGGTGTTCTCGGCGGCCGGCGTCCTCGGTGCGCTCGCCGGCTCGACGGCAGCCAAGGCGGTCGATGGGCAGAGCCTGCTGGCGCTGTTCGGGGTGGTGATGCTCGTGGTCGGGGGGCTGATGCTGCGCAAGCGGCGCGGCGAGGGCGACCCGGAGGTGCGCCTGACCAAGGCCAGCGCCCCGGTGCTCCTGCCCTGGCTGCTCGGCATCGGCTTCGCTGTGGGCCTGTTCTCCGGTTTCTTCGGCATCGGCGGGGGATTCCTGATCGTGCCGGGCCTGATGCTGGCGACCTCGATGCCGCTGCCGATGGCCATCGGCACCTCGCTGGTGGCGGTCAGCGCCTTCGGAGCCGCCACCGCGGCAAGCTACGCCGTCTCAGGCCTGATCGACTGGCCGTTGGCCGGCCTGTTCGTCCTGGGCGGCGTGCTCGGCGGCCTCGTCGGTGCCGGCCTCGGCCGACGGCTCAGCCAGCACAAGCGCGCCCTGACCCTCACCTTCGCCGGCCTCGTGATCCTGGTCGGCCTCTACGTGGTCGCCCGCGGAGCCCTGCCGCTCCTCGGAGCCACAACCTGAACTCGGAAGGAGGAGATCCATGTCCGACCAGACCATCCCGTCGTTGCGCGGTCGACCCATCGTGACCGGCTTCCACGATGAGACGACCGGCAGCATCCAGTACGTCGTCGCCGATCCCGAGACGAAGCGCTGCGCCATCATCGACCCGGTGCTCGACTTCGACCCGAAGTCCGGGGCGACCGCCACCCGCTCCGCCGACGCCCTGCTCGCCCATATCGAGCGCGAGGGCTACGAGTTGGAGTGGATCCTCGACACCCACCCGCACGCCGACCACTTCTCGGCGGCCGGCCACCTGCACGACAAGACCGGCGTCCCGACCGCCATCGGCGAGAAGGTGGTCGAGGTGCAGCGGCTCTGGAAGGGGCTCTACAACCTACCCGACACGTTCCGGACGGACGGCTCGCAGTGGGACCGGCTCTTCGCCGACGGCGAGCGCTTCCGGATCGGCAACCTCGACGCCGAGGTGATGTTCACGCCGGGCCATACCCTGGCCTCCATCGCCTACCGGGTGGGCGACGCCGCCTTCATCCACGACACCCTGTTCATGCCCGACAGCGGCTCGGCGCGGGCCGACTTCCCGGGCGGCAGCGCGCACGCACTCTGGCGCAGCATCCAGCGCATCCTGGCTCTGCCGGAGGAGACCCGGCTGTTCACCGGGCACGATTACCGCCCGGGTGGGCGCGAGGCGGCCTGGGAGAGCACGGTCGCCCGGCAACGGGCGGAGAACCCACACCTCGTCGAGACCCCGAGCGAGGAGGCGTTCGTCCGCATGCGCGAGGCCCGCGACCGCGAACTGCCGATGCCCAAGCTCATCCTGCATTCCCTGCAGGTAAACATCCGTGGCGGCCGCCTGCCCGAGCCCGAGGCGAACGGCCGGCGTTACCTGAAGATCCCGCTGGACGCCCTCGACGGCGCGGCCTGGGGCGCGTGACGGAGATGACCATGACCACGAAGAGCGCGAAGGACTTGGTGGCGGAAGCCAACCGCGAGGTGGAGACTCTATCGGCCGAGGAGGCGCTCGCACGCCTCGGCCAGACCGACACGGTGCTCGTCGACGTTCGGGAAGGCGAAGAATTGGCCAAGACCGGCAGGATCGCCGGCGCGGTCCATGTGCCGCGCGGCTTCCTAGAGTTCCAGGCCGATCCGAAGAGCCCGACCCACAAGGCCGAGTCTCGGGGATGGCAGGAGGCTGGTTCTCTACTGCGGCTCGGGCAACCGATCGGCCTTGGCCGCCAAGACCCTCAAGGACATGGGGCTCAGGTCCGTCGCCCATGTCGCCGGGGGCTTCACCGCATTGGAGAAGGCGGGCGCGCCAGTCGACCGGGGGTGAAAAAGGCCGCCACGACCGGCGCCTGATCTACCGGAACGGATCAAGCTGGGGCGAAAGCGGCTCCTTACACGGGCAAGCTGATCGGATTTTCCCTCATCGCCCCGGAGACCTGTGTTCGCCCGACCGCGGCTATACCTTGACCGCATCGGTCGGGTGTTTCCCTTGACCAGTCGGCACCCTTACCGGATGCCTATCGTTCCGCCCCTGCGCGCCGCCATGCATGCTGCCCGGACAAACCTCGTTGCGGATGCGATCTGATTAGCCGCCGCGCCGTCGCGGCGCCCTTCACCGAAGACCGTACCAAGCCGCCCGCGAAGGATGACTTGACCGCGCACGGCAGTCCAAGGTGTCTCGGATGATCCTGCGATCGGCCCGGATCGAGCCGCACCCGGTCAAGTCATCCTTCGCGGGCTTGATAACCGTGTCCCAAATTATGGGGTCTGACAGGGCTTCGCTTGCCGCTTTATGGGTTTGCATCGTCGCGAATTATGGGGCCAGAGGGGCTCGAAAAAGGCAATCGCATCTGGAGTGCCAGCTCATTTTATGGGTATCTGCACAGCGAACGCCGGATCGCGCGGGCCCGGGCCGAGGCGCGCCCGACTGCGCAGGCCCTCGTCGGGCAGGCGGCCGTACTGGCAACGGGGGGCCAACCCATGCTCGCGGCCGTCGCCGAGATCCGGGCGATCGGCGAGCCGCTCTACGGGACCCGGTGGACCGCGGAGCTCGCCTGGGACGTCGGCAAGGACACCCGTCAGGTCCGACGCTGGCTCTCCGGCGAAGCCGCCGTCTCGGAGCGGGCGCTCTCGTGGGCACGCAAGCTGGCCCGGCGCCGGGCCCGCCAGATCGACGCCCTCGGCGGCCGGGACGACGACTAGCGGCAGCGCCGGAAGACCGCGCCGTCGTGCTCCAGGCTGCCGTCGGGGCACACGACGAGGTCGGTGTCGTACGGGACCTCCGCGCCGCCCATGCCGAAACACCTCGGGGCCCGGACGCGGCCGTCGGCGATCGTGGCGGTCGCGCAGTCCATCAAATCGATGCCGACCCCGCGCCCGGGCCCGATTGAGATGTCGGGGAGGTCCTGGCCGACCGCGCAGTAGCGGCCCGGCGCGGGCCGGGGCTCCGCAGCCGCCGGGGCGACGGCGAGGACGAGGGCGAGGAAGGTGCGCATCTCAGATCTCCATGACGAGGAAGGGGTCGAAGGCGGGGTTCTCCAGCTCGACGGCCCACATGCCGTCCCGGCGCCGGTGCGAGGTGTCGTGCCCGCGGGCGTTGGCGATCACCCTCGTGCGCCCGATGCGGTAGTCGGCCGACCGATGCACGTGCCCATGGATCCAGATGTTCGGGGCGCCGGGGCCCTCCATCAGCGGCGTCAGGTCGCTCGCGTAGGCGGCGTCGATCGGCTCGCGGACCTCGCCGTGCAGGAGGCTGCGCGGGTGTGGAGCGTGGTGCGTGACGACGATCCGTGGTCCGTTCCAAGGCTCCGCGAGCCGCCCCTCGATGCACGCCCGGTGCTGCCGGTGCAGCGCGAGCGCGGCCGGCGGCCGGAACGGCGCGGGGGTGCCGTTTCGATCCCGGATCTGCACCAGCCTGTGATCCCTCATGCCGACTTGGCGGTCCCCGGCGACGCGCATCGCGAGCTCGCGACGCTCCTCGCCCGCGATCGCGTAGTCCGTCCAGAGCGTCGCCCCGGTGATCTCGACGCCGTCGACGAGGCAGGCCTGCCCGCTGTCGAGGAGCGTGATCCCTGCGGCCTCGGCGAGGTCCCGGGCGCTGGCGAGCTCGTCCGGGTAGCGCGCGCGCCACATGTCGTGATTGCCCGGCACATAGACGACCTCCCGCGCCCGGGGGACGACGTGCTCCGCCAGCCACGGGAGCGCCCTCCGGGTGAGGCCGTCGGCCACATCTCCGGCGACGATCGCAATGTCCACGCGCGGGCCCGGCGGCGGCGTCCACGGCGTCGCGTCGACGTGCAGGTCGGACAGGATCCAGACCGTGACCATCACTCTCCCCCTCGCACCAGGCGGTGCCGTCTGCCTCGAACCACGCGGCCGCCGCTCGTACGACGACCCGCCCCTCGATCCGGAAGCCGCTCTCCGTGAGCCGGTACCTGAGCCGGCGCGCGCCCGGCGGCCGGGGCAGGTCGGCGAGTTCGCCGGAGGCCCACGCATGGACGTCGCGCGCGCCCGCCCGCAGGCACCGGAGGCGGGCCACCTCGGATGCCCGGAAGGCGACACCGATGAGGACGACCCCGAGCCGGTGGCCGACCACGCGTCCGGAAATGCGGACGCTCCACCGGCAGCGGGTGCGGTTGCGGTAGACGTCAGCCACCGCCGACCACCCGCCTGCCGTTGGCGTGCTCCGGGCACAGGCACCGGAGCCAGCCTCCCTGGCGTACGCGGCCGGGCTTCCCGCATTCCTCGCAGATGTAGGCGGATAGATGCTCGACGGCATCGACAGTATTCGCCGTGTATTCGCAGTCTTCGTTGGCGTCGTAGTACCAGCGCGCCGAGCCGAACTTCTCCTTCATCTGCGTGGTGTGGAAGCCGTCGGCGATGCCGTGCTCGCGCAGGAGTTCGGCCGCGCCTTCCCACAGCCACTTCCATCCCGGGCCGCACTCGAAGCAGCCCTGGCCGAACACGCGCCGGTGCCGCCTGGCCAGGCGCTGCTGCCAGTCCGGCGGGCACCGGGGCGCGCCGTCTCGCCATCGGCACGCGAGGACGCGTGCGAGCAGGTCGAGCAGGAAGGGCCTCGGAAGGGGACCGACGAACGTGCTGGGTCCGTCGGCCCTGCGCTCCCGCTCGACGGCGAGGAGCGGCCCCTGCCACCGGACGAGCGGCCCGTGCGGCGAAGGCTCGACCGCGAGGACGGTGACGCTGTCGGCGCCCCGGTGGTGGCGCAGGGCGGGCCCGGCGATGCTCAGAAATTCCTCGGCGATCACGGCATGGGCTCCGGCGGCAGGGGGGCGAAACAGAAAGCCAGGGCCTCGACCTCGCGGGCAAGCCGCAGGCCGAGGGCGGGATCGAGCCGGCCGGCCTCGACGAGCCGGCCGATGCGGACGACGCGGGCGCGGCAGCCGCGGCCGACGAGGGAGCAGACCCGGCCGCTCTCCCAGGCGGCGCGGATCCGCGACGCGATGACGTCGAGCGTGTCGGAGCTCTCCACGGCACGCCCCCTCAGTTCGGGAGGCGGCGCGCGAAGAGCTCGCGGCTGGCCACCACCGCCTCGATCATCCGGCGCAGGGGGCGCAGGCTGCCGCCGCGCCATGCCGAGAGGACGTCGGCTCGCCCCCATCGAGGGCGGGGCACCACGCCTCGTCGAAGCCGCGCTCGCGCCGGAGCTCGTCGAGGATCGCCGCGGCGACGACCGGCAGGTCCTCCGCGCGCGGAGCCTTCCACTCCAGGGCCTGGCAACGGTCGCGCAGCGGGGCGGAGAGCCCGTCGAGCGAGTTGGCGGTCAGGACATAGGAGACGGGCGAGAGGTCGAGGGCGCACTCGAACGCTGGATCGTGGATCGCCCGGGCCGTGCTGCCCCTCTCCAGGAACGGGAGGAGCGTCTCGTCGAGGCGGCCCCATCGGCGGCTGTCGCCCGCCTTCTCGACCTCGTCGACGACGATGCCGTGGGAGGCCTTCCCGAAGCGGAGGCATGCCTGGGCCGGCACGGACGGGCGCCAGGATCCCCACATTCTGCTGGTACCAGCCCAGCTGCCGCCATCCATCTGGCCTGCACCGGCGTAGACGGTGACGTCGAGCCCGGCCGCCTCAAGCACGGCCCGCGCGAACGCCGTCTTCCCGCAGCCGGCTGGGCCGACGAGGATCCGCGGGGAAAACCGGGCGTAGGGGGCACCGACAAGGTCGGCCGCGTAGGCCTCGACCGCCTCGACCGCCCACGGGAAGCGGGCGCGCAGGCGCTTGACGAAGGCTGCCGGATCCGGCGCCGACACGAGCGGCATGGGCTTGCCGGCCCACGGCTCGGCGAGCGCGCGCGGGCTGTCGCCCCGGTCGCGGATGCTCTTCGACGGCTCCGGCAGGTGCGTCATCACGGGGAAGACGACGAGCGACAGGGCTGGCCGGGCCGCCCGACGGCGTGCGCCCTCGTCGAGGATCCGGCGCGCGTTAGCAACGGCGAGGATCTCTTCCGCGGAGAGCTGCCCCGGCGGCACATCCGGCAGATCGAGGGCGAGGTCGCCGTCCTGCACGACGGGGGGCTCGACCCGCTGCCCGGCGCCCCCGCGCAGGATCGTGTCCTCGTCCTCTACCATGCGGAGCGCCGACCCGAACGTCGTCCAAGCCTGCACCCACGCGGCCGCCTCCACGTCGAAGCTCTCAAGCCTCGGATAGCTGGGGCCGGGCACGTATGGCACGTCCCGGAACGTGGCTTGGGCGTCCTCGGCGCGCAGCAGCGCGTGCCGCACGACAAGGAAGGCGCGGTCGAGCTGGGCGGCCCGGACTTGCGCGGCCGCAGTCGAGAGGAGCTCGGCCGCCAGCCTGGCCGAGGCGAGCTCGCAGCCCAGCTCGGCGAGGTGGAACACGAGCACCCCGCCCACGTCCCGCACGAGCGCGAGCGTCGGCGTCGGCAGGCTGTTGCGGAGGGCCTCGCTCGCGAGCATGCGCTCCAGCGTGGAGATCCTGCCGACGGTGGCCTCCTCGAATGCGGCGGTCAGCGCGGCGTGCGTGCGGTCGCGCAGGCCCGGCGCGCCGAGGAGCGGCTGAAGGCGGGCGCGCAGATCCGTGACGGCGTCGTGGCCGAGCATCCCTCCGCCGTAGAGAAGCTGCACGCGGGTGCGGGTGCCCTGACCGTCACGGGGCCCGGCGAACGGGCGCGGGTCGAGGATGGCGGCGCGCACGGCGGCGGCCGACGAGGCAGCATGCTTGGTCACGGGAGGAGCTCGCAGGTACGGGATCAGGATGCGCGAAGAGGCGCGCCGAGCAGGGCTCAGGCGGCGGCTATCCGTTTCCGTAACAAGCGAGCTGCGAACACGAGGGCGATCCCTGCGGTGAGGCGGTTACCCTGGCAGGCGGGGACTCCCGAGGCAACGCGCGATCGGGGGGCGTGGTGAAGATATCCCTGGACGTTGGGGGCCGGCCCCTTCCCATCGCGAATCGTTCGCCGATGCTACACTTGGTCGGAGGGGTAGCGGAGGGGCGAACGATGGCGAGCGCGAGCGAAGAGCACCGGGCGGCGTGGGATTTCTATCGGCTCCCAAAACCGGCGCAGACGGTGTTCCGGGGCCGGGTCGTCGGCGCCAGGTGCGGAGAGCCCGACGTCGTCGCCGCCTTTGCGGCAGTCGGGGTGACGAACTCAATGAGGCCCCCCGTCATGGTCTACGACGACGTAGCGGCCGCGCTCGTCGCACTGCCGGTGGACGGCCGCCCGGCGATCGAGGTCGCCATGTTCGGGCAGGCTCTCACCCCACAGGAACCGGCCGCCCTCGTCCAGGAGACCCTCGCCCGCGGGCGCGCCATCGGCCACGACGACCGCCAGCTCGCCGGGGCGATCACGGTCGTCCTGAAGAGCCATGGGCACCTCGCGAGCAAAGCGGCCTTGTGGACATGCTCTTGATCTAAGGCGCCTGCGGGCCTCGTCGCGACCGCGACGTTCGTCTCTGCCACGGCAGTCCTCGGGACCCTGGCCCGGGCCGACCGGGCGCTTGCCGACCTGCGCGACACCGTGCACCCCGGGCGCCGCTGATCTCTGCGTCAGCGCTTGGTCCCGCTCCTCTTCCCCTTGGGCTCTGTGCTGTGCCGGGCGCAACCTCAGACTTTCTGGGCTTCCTCGAAGTGCCGCAGAACCCGCCGGGCGATCGCGAGCAGCGCGTCAAAGGTCAGGATCTCGATGCGATGGAGGTGGCCGTTGTGCCGCCGCAGGGCCGACCGCTGGTCGTCGTTCAGGTCTCTGCCGATGATGATGCGGGCCCGCATCTTGGTAACGTCCTCCCCGTCGTTGGCGAGGATCGAGTCCCGGTTCCGGTCGAGCTTTTCCAAATAGTTTTCGGCCTGGGCCACCACCCGCGTCAGGTCGCTGCCGGGCGCCCAGACCTTGTGCGAGGTGTCGAAGGTGAAGAGTGCCTTCCCCTTCAGGGGGGTCTTGATCTCGATGAGCTCGACCCGGCCGTCCGTCGTCCGCCGCGGCACGAAGTCGGCGATCTCGTCGCGCGTCCACCGGCGCCGGTCGAGGATGCAGCTGTACTCGCTCCCGAACAGCCAGGGGTGCCGTTCGAGCAGCGCCTGGAAGTCGCCTTCGCTCGTGTCGGGAGCCTCGATCATAGCCTCGAACCGGTCGACCACCTCACGGTAGACGGCGAGGTTCATGGCGGCGGCCGCCTTCTCGATGAACCCATCGTCCCGGGCGAGCCGGGAGACGAGAGCGCCGAGGACGTCGGGCTTCTCCGAGGCCTCCCGCAGGAGCATGGTCAGCGCGTCGAGCCGATCCGGCGCGGCGAGGTCGCGCAGCGCCTGCATCACGTCCTTGGGCCCGCCTCGCGTCGGCATCACGATGTAGCCGCCGGTGGAGGGCGGGAGGGCCCCGCTGCGCGCCGCCGCGAGGAAGTCCGCGAGCCGATTGGTCTCCTCACCATCGAGTTGGACGGAGCGGGTCAGGTCGACCGTGCACGCCTCCTTCGAGAGGGCGATCGTCTTGATGCTCAGCGCGTCGTGATGGTGCTCACCGGTGTGCCGGTCGCGGACGCTCGTCAGGCGCGCGATCCGTCGAACCTTCGAGCGATCCTTCTGCCCGTCTTTGAGGACGACCTCCTTGCGGCCGAGAACGTTTGGATTGATCGTGGGGTCGCGCTCATCGACGTAAACCTTCGTGGGCTCCACGATCCGCTCCGGCGGCATGCTGCCCAGCTAACCTGGACCAAACCAAGAACGTCGTCCAGGGATTCCGAAGCACCACGTACGCCCTCATCCGCGCCCCTGTGCCTGCAGGGCTTCCTCGACGAGTTCGGCGACCCGCTGCCCCGCGGCGCGGCCCCGCGCTTCGCCCGTATGGCGACGACCCGGTGCAGATGCATCCCAGGCGACGCGACGACCAGGCTCGCTGTCGGCGCTCAGGCGGACCATCAGCACCAAGTCCTCCTCGTGGCAGGCCGGCCGCCGTGGCGGGGTCATCCCCGCAAGACGCGCAGGGCGGTCTCGGCATCGTAGCCTGCCCCGTCCGCGAGCGCCTCCGCGCGAGCGGGCTCCCACGCCTCGGGATCGCCGAGGGCATGCCGGCGCTCCCGCAGCGCGCGGGACAGCGCGGGCTCGGGGTGGTCGTGATAGTCGGGCATGCCGAGAGGGTCGCGCAGGCCCCACCCGCGGGCAAGCCCGCGTGCAGAGGCGTATAACGAGAAGAGCCCCGGCATCGCCCCGGGGCCCTCTGAACACCTCGCCCACTAGGGCGGGTAAATCTCGATCACTTGAAGGCTGTAAAAGACACGCTGTCATCCCTGCGCACGAGGACAGGGGCTAGGTCATCTCACCGGCAGTATCGCTCACGATGTGTCATCCCTGAGTACTAGGTCAGGGGGCGTCTTGTGCACGCCCTGAAAATTAGGCCCAGGCACCAGCCGAGGGAAGGCCCGATTGGAGGCATGGTAAACGGTCGGCGTTTGCCTCTGTCAGCTTTGGTTGAGACGTTGGTGATGATAGCCGGAGCCATTGTTTTGCTCCCACGCATCGAAGCTCCGCACTGAAGCAACCTAGAGTGATTAGGGGCCGCCATATCGGTTTGCGCTACCCAATACCTCATGCACGAGCGGCTACTCGTCGCTCGCTTGGTTGGCCCCTGATGGTGTTAGGGCGGCTTCCGGGACATCCGACGGGGTATGCCGCTTCCCTTGAACCCGGAAAAGGACGACTGCGGTCTCCACCGAGCTGTCCGCAACGGTTCGATGATGGACGCCAATCTGGTCGCGTATGTCGGGCTGGGCTCCGGCTCGGTCATGCAGGTCGAGGACCATCAGCATGGAAAGCGCGATGTTCGTGCCCTGATACGAGATGGCTTGCGGGCCGTATCGGTCGACCAAGTCGCTAAGCGTCAGCTTCGGGAAGGAGCGCTTCAGTTCGGACGTCGTCTTCATCCATCTGTAGGTGAACAGGACATCAACGCGCCCGCCGCCGAGGTCCCGGGCCTCGGGTCGGCAGATCTCCGCGAGCCGCGAACCCATGAGGAAGTTGACGAAGTCATGCTGGAGATCGGCTTCCAGCGGCGGGTTGTCCGCGTCACGATTGAAGAGATAGGCGACGCCGGGATACGTTGCCTTGCTGAGGTTGTACCGCGAGACGACGAAGCGTGTGACCTCTAGGAGCAGTACATCGACGAAGCTCCGGACATCCTCTCGCCCCCCGTAGTCGACATTCCCGGCGAGGGCGGCAAGGGCTGTCCCAAGCACCTCGTCGACGGTCCTGGATACGGTCTCGTCGTACAGGATGACGGCATCGGCCTCGATGCGGGCCGAGACGGTCTCGCGTACCTGCGCCGGGAGGTGCTCAATGATGGCGGCGGTCGGTGAGCTCCCGTCCGCCGCCCCGGAAGGGCGGTGGGTGACGAGGTCTACCCGGGCTTGGCCCACGAGGTCCCCGAGGGACATCGCCTCCGGCAGGTAAGCGGACCCGGCGTTCTCCTCTATCCAGTGCTCCAGGATGTCCAGGGAACGAAGCTCGCGCTGCATCGCGCCCACGATCATCGGGCGCACGACCTGCTCTAGCCCGCCGTCGGACCCTCGCCGGAACATGGTACGGCTCGCGGCATAGACGGACAGAAGCTCCTCCTCCATGACCGCGGCGACTTTGAGCCACGCCGAGCGGGAGATCTTGTCCGTGACCGCCCCGAGGCGGAGCGCGAGCGAAGTCCAGTGGACGCGTTCGAGGTCCTTCGCCGTGAGCCAGGACGACGTCTCGGGCTCGCGGTCATTCGCGGTGAGGTAGGCGGTGTACTCGAAGGCCGATCGCGTGACGGTGTCGATCCGCTCTGGGAGATCCTCGCCGGTACGGCCTTCCTGGAAGGCCACCAGCATGTCGAGGCAGTTCCGGTAAAGCCGGGCATCGAGGCGCGTCTCGGTCGCGTCCTCGGCACGCGCAAACCAGCCCCGGGCCCGCCCGAAGGCGTCGAGCGCCGTTTTCGGCGTGGTGGCGCCGAGCCCCGTTCTCAGCGCATCGAGGCCGAGCTCGACCGCGGCTTCGTCCTCCGCGTCCTCGACATCCGCGAGTTCCGTCAGCTTGTGGCGCAAGTCGTCGGCGGGCTCGTGGGCCAGCACGGCCCCGGCAACCCTGGCCGCATGGCGGAGATAGATGCCGTCGTCCGACGGGTCGAGATCGAGGAGGTCGGCTTGGAGGCGCCGGAGCAGCGACCGCTCCGACTGGGCCATGATCATCGCCGCCTTCAGCGCCTGGGAGCGGGTGCCATAGTGGGCCGACCTGTCGGCGGCCCGTTCCAGGAAAACCCGGCCGAGCCCTTGGCGGTGCGTCGGCGGAACCTGCCCGCCGCGCCCAAGCCAAGACGCAATCTCCATCATGGCGAGCACGTCGGCGTTCTCCGCCACCGCGACCAGGGCCTTCGTGGTTGCCTCGGCTCGCGGATGTTCGGCGAGGATGACGAAGAGGCGCGCGCCCTCGACTTCCGCCGCATGATCGGCGGCCGCCGCGGCGAGCTCGTCGACCGGGATGTCGCCGAGGTCTTGCGCGTCGCCGTCGTCGAGAAGGCGTCTGATCAGGTCGGACGGCGCCACGGAGCCAGGCTCAGAAAAGGAATCGCTCGCCATGAGCGTGGGTCACGTGATCGCATGGGACAACGTCGAGGAGCGTCGGGTCCGCACGGGCGCCGACGATGATCTGGATGTCCCCCGCGCTCTGGATAGCCTCGTGCACGCGCGACAGCAACGCGGCGAAGTCGGCGGGCGCCATCTCCTGCGCGCCCGGGCTATCCAGGACCAGCAGGCCCGGGTGCCGGCCGTACATGCGTTGCCGGGCCACCTCGATCACGGCGAGCGCCGCCGCGATGCGCACGCGCAGGTTCTCTCCCGGGGACAGCCTCCCGAAGCTGGTCGGAGCCTTGCCCTGCACGATCCGCATCGCCCCCCCGGTGCCCCAGTCCATGCTCTCGATGTTCTGGACGCCGAACGAACGGGACAGCGTGGTGATCTCCCTCGACACGTCGGCGAGGATCTCGCGCGCGAGCCCGTCGTAGAGATCCTTGGTCACCTCCTCGGCGGCCTGGAGCACTGCCTCGTCATGAGCGCCGGTGGCAGCCTCTTCCTTCTCCTCCTCTTCCTCCTCGGCCGCGATCAGCGCGAGGAGTTGCTCGCGCTGGGCCTCAAGGCCCCGGATCTCCATCTCTAGGTCGGCGGAGCCCTCGGCCCGCAAGGCGGCTTCGGTGGCGCGCGACGCCTCGATGGCCTTGGAAAGCTCCGCCTCGGCCCCCCGCTGCGACGCCTGCGCCTTGGTCGCCTGGGCGCTCAGCTCCGCGACATTGACCTCAACGTCGTCGACGTCCCGCTGCAACTCCTCCAGCCGCAACGCGTCCTCGTCCTCGTCCGGTGCCTGGCGCGTGCCGCATAAGGCGCAGGTAGAACCCTCGTCCGCCCGCGAATGCCGGTTGTGGTCGATGCCGGCATCGCACGAGGGGCAGCAGACGGGGCGCAAGGTCCGGAGCACCACGCCGGCTGCCCGCTCGTCCCTGAGTTGCTGCAAGGCCCTCCGCGTTTCGAGGAGCAGGGTCGTCGCGCCCTGCAACTGGCGGTCCACCCTGACCGCCTCCTGCCGCGTCTCCTCGATCCCCTCGCGCAGGGCCAGCAGCCGACGGTCCTGCTCAAGCATCGTGGCCCGCAGGACGGCACGGTCGGGCCCGGGGCGGACCCGGCCGCGCGCGGACGAAAGGGAGGCGTCGACCGCTTCGAGCCTAGTCCGGAGCCTGTCCCCGAGGCCGCGGGAGGCGGTGGGACGCTCGGCCTTCGTCGCCCTCAGCCGCTTCAGCGCCGTTGCGGCAGCCGTGTAGGTGCTGACCCACGGCAGGCCCATGAACATCTGCAGCAGCCTCAGCGGGATGGCATCGACCAGCAGCTCGCCGAACACGGCCTTGCCCGGACCGTCGACGAACAGCGCCGACGCGATGACCGGCCAGCCATGGGTATGGCTGCCGTCCTTCTCGTTGTGGGCATGGAACCTGGCGAAGCCGAACTCCGCCAGCATGGCGTCCTCGACGGCCCGTTCGAGAGGCTTCCCGACCGTGCCCTCGTACAGGGTGAACCACCCGCCCTCCTGTTCGCGGCTGAAGCTGCCGGCCGCGCCCTTGTCGGGGTCGCCCGCCTCCTTCGTGACGAGGAGCCGGTGGCCGATGCCGTTAGCCTCGAAGACGACCTCCGCCTTGCTCAGCCATCGCCACACGTCCGGCTTCACGCGTTCGTGGATGTCGCCGCGGATGCCCCCCTGGATCACGCCCAGCAGGGTCGACTTGCCCCTGAAGTTCTGGTCCGAAACGATGGCCCAGAGCCCGGGACCGAAAGTGAAAGTCTGGCCGAACGGGCCGTCGGCGACGGTGCCCTCCTTGATACCCTTCAGCGTGACAGAGCGGATGCGGAGGCTCTTCCTACGGGGCAAGGTGGATTGAGGCTCGACGGCGTGCCGGTCGAGCACCTCCTGCACGACCGGCATCGGCAGGGATGCCTTGCCGGCGATGGCCTCGATCCACTCCGCTGCCGTGGCTTGCGTGCTCATCATCGTCCCCTGAGGCTCCGGAGCCGGGCCAGGACGCGCTCCTTGATGGACGGGATTTCGGTCCCGTGGCGGGCGTCGCGGTACTCGGGATGGAGATACTGGTCGCCCTTCAGGTCAGAGCCGCTCCGGAAGCCGGCCAGCGTCATCACGAGCTCGACCCGCGACCTATACCAGCCAAGGCTCGGCTGCTCGCGCTCGATCCGCTCGATGAACGCGAACGAGGTCGGAAGGACGATGAAGTCGTGCCGGCGCTGGCCGGTGGTCTGCTTCAGCGGACGCACCAGGCCATGCGCCGCGAGGATCGAGAGCGGCATCTCGATGTTCTGGAAGGCCCCGCGGCGCCAGCGGACCATCGCGACCGTGCGAAGGTCCGGCTCGTCGGCGTCGAAGATGTCGGACGCAGCATCCAGGGCGGCAGGATCGCCCTCGGTCTCGAAGCGGGTCAGGAGTTCGTCGGCCAAGTAATCCGGGTAGCGGACGAGGAAGTCGATAGCCATCGCCCGCTTCTCGCCGCGGAAGATGCGCCCATCGTGTGCGGCCTCCTCGCTCCCGAGTGCCAGGATGTACAGGAGGCGCACCGCGTCGCGATGGTGGAACCCGATCTGCGGCTTGGCCGGTCCGCCCCGCGCAGGACGGGTCGTGTCAGGGCTCGTGGTCGTCTCGGGCTGCCCGTCCATCGTGGTCGCTCAAGGTCGTGGAGGCCAAGTCACGTCGGTGACGAGGCGTGCGCCGGCCGGCGCCGAGTTCGTGTCGCCGGAAGGCTAGCCCGCCGAAGCACCGGCTTCCAAGCCGCCTCGCGGCCATCGACGCTCGACGGGGTCAGACCGGGCCGGTGACATAACGGCTTGGCAGTGGCCCGGTTCGTTCGCGCGCAGGGTATTGGGTTAGCGCTACCCGATACCCTGCCGCCGAGTTGTGTTTCCCGGCCCCCAGGGGTCACCCGGTCGGGACGGCCTCTGGCGCCGTTTTGGATCCGGGCACCTCGGGCTTGCGCAGGCTTCCAGGCCGGGACAGGTTCGCGGCCGCTCAGGAGATACCGTCATGAAACCCGTCGGCGAGCACCCAACCAACTGACGGCCGGAGTGCCGCCATGGCCGAGCCTCCGCGCCCTTAGGGATAGGGCGAGCCACGTCGGGTCCGGGACGTCCTCGACGTGCCTAGCGGGCCGGGGCCGGGACTGCTCCCTCCCAGTGAGGACGCGCAGGATCGTGGCGGGATCGTAGGCGTTGTTGGGCATGCCGGGATGCTCCCGCCGGCAGGCCTCGTTAGCCGCCCCAGTTCAAAAAATTCTCGTCCGCCGGCGATGATCGCGGACGTCCAGGCCACGATGGTCTGGCTACCACATGAAAAAAACGGGAATGTTCAAACCCGAAAATTTGTCGATCCAGACAATTTGTGGCCGCCCGCTAAGCTATTATGAACCAAATCTGATTCAGGTTCCAACAGGTATTTGCGATTACATCAACAGGCCTCCCGGCGATGGCGTCGGCATGAGGCAGGACAGATGGCTCCTTACACCACGCAGACCGCGCTTGAGCTCGTAAAGGAACTCCAGGGGAAGGCCCGCTGGTCCGACAAGAGTTTATCGATGCGGCTTCGCCGCGGCGAGCCGCTAAGAATCTTCATCGAGCGGAGCATGATGGGCGGAAGCGTCGTCTATGCAATCTGGAGGGACGACGGCGCCATCGGCGGCTTCGCTCACCGCATTGTGTCGGGCCTAGCTACGGCTGAGGCCCAGGCTGTCAGCGTCGAGGACAGCCTCGTCTACAGAGTCCCAGACGAGAGAGGGGCGCGGTTCCTCGCGGCCGGGTTTGGTGACGGCCGGGTACCCGGTCCGGAGGAGGAATACGTCATCTCCATGGAAATCTGGGATCCGGACGGCCGCCTGGACGAGAATGGCCGACTAGTGGCGACGACCTATCTGGAAGTCGGTCCCTGACGGGCATGGTCACGGGTCTGCAGGGCCTCTTCGACGAGCTCGGCGACCCGCTGCCCCGCGGCCCGGGCGCGCTTCTCGCGGATGGCGACGATGCGGGTCGGGGGCGTCCCCGGCGACGAGACGACGAGCTCGCCGTCGGCGTGGAGGCGGACTGTAATCGTGATGGGGTCGCTCATGGCAGGGGAAGGGGCTTGAAGCGGGCGCGCTCGCGCTCGTAGTGCTCCAGGACGTGGTCGACCCAGGGGGCCATGCCGCTCGCCTTAAGCTTCAGGCGCTGAGCCCGAGCGTACACCTTGCGGGTCACGTCCTCGATGCGTGCCTCCTCGCGGTTCTCGGTCTTGTCCCGCGCGTGCGCCAGGATCGCCGAGCCAGCGCCCCCGAGCTGCTCCTCGTCGAGGAAGGTCCCGAGCGTGCGCCGGGCATCGTGCGGGGTCCAGACCCTGATGCCGTAGCGCTCGAACAGGTTGCCGTGGGGACGCTTGAACAGCGGCCCCTTCTTGCCCTTCCTCGTCTTGCCGGCCTTCGTCTTGCCCTCCAACCGATGGAAGAGGCCGGTGAACCCGGCCGGGGTCACGTGCTTACCGTCGACCCGACTGGGGAAGCGCCACGGCGATGACGGGTCCGCCCCGAGCCGATCGATCGCCGCGATCGCGGCCGGCGGGATCGGCAGGGCGTGCGGGCGGCCTCCCTTCCGGCCGCTCTTCATTTCCTTCGCGGTCCAAGTCCAAACCTCCCAGCCGGGCATGTCGGGCATGGGGATGATGCCGTCGCGCCGGGTGCGTCCGAGGCTGCCCGTCCTCTGCCCGGTCAGGACGACTGCCCAGACGGCTGCCAGCATGCCGTTCTCGGTCTCCTGGTCAGTCGAGCTGAGGGTACGGTGATGCTCGATGACGAGCAGCGTTCGGACGAGCTCCTGGATCGTCGGCGTGTGCTCGCGAGCCTTCGAGCTGTACTCGATGTGCCAGCGCTCCTGCCACCACGCGTGCTTTTCGTCCGCGAGCCCCGAGCGCGTCGCATGACTGCGCCACCCCCAGGTCAGCGCTTCCTTGCACTGCGCGACGACGCGGGCCGCGGCGGAGAGGGTGCGGGATTCAATCACGCGGTCGCGCAACTCCTCCAGATCCGAGATCTCAATCGAGGCCAGCCCAGCCTCTCGATTGGCTCGAACTCGGGGCCGGTGTGGTAGGCCGAGTAGCTGCGCCGGTAGCTCTCCTTTAGGTCAGGCAGCTTCGATGCGAGGAACTCGGCCATGAGGTCCTGCCACTGCCATGGCCCGCGCCGGCGGCGGTCCTCGTCGGACTGCACCTCGACAGTCTCCGCGAACGCGGCGTCCGCGGCGAGCTCGACCGGCTTGCCCTTGGCCAGCACCGCCTCGAACACGTGCAGATCCTCGCGCGGGTTGACCCCGGCCTCGACGTCCCGGCGCGCGCGGTCGGCGGCGAGCCGGGCCGCCGGCAGGGTCAGGGCGTCCATGGAGCCGAGGCGGAACGTCCCCTTGCGGTGGCGGAGGTACCACGTGCCCGCCGCACGCGTGATCCGCAGGGTGAGGCCCGGGGTGTCCGCGTCGGCGATCTCCGCGCCGCGGCCGACGAGCTTCCCCTCCTGGATCATGCGGGCCGCGCGCTCGACGGTCGCCGCCGTCATTCTCACGCGCTCGCGCTCGTAGCTGCCCCTGCCTGCCGCCTTCGCCATGGCCCATCCCCCGGGATACAACGGGGATACAACATGGGTATTCGGGCCGTGGCAACGAAGATGTCACCCCTCTAAACGAGGAAAACCACGCAACATCAATGGCTTCTGAGGAGATGGTTAACTGAATATCGGGAGGGGTTCACTTGGGCCATATAGCTTCCCAAGCTGAATGTCGTCGGTTCGATCCCGATCGCCCGCTCCACTTATCTCATTGAAGCGTCAGTCGGTTTGGCGCTCTACCGCAGATCTCGCGTTCCCCACGTTCCCCAGGACGTTCCTTAAGCCCGTTCAGGCCTCGTTCCGCGGCGTCCGGTGGGCCTGCCGCGCGGATGCGACTGCCCGGGACTTTCCGACCGCTCCGCGCGAGTAGCGCAACGTGGTCGATAGCTGCGCATGCGCGGCCGACGAGCGGATGTGATCAAGGTCAGCCCCCGCGTCCTCGGCTTCGGTAATGGCGCCCGCCCGGGCATCCATGTTCCAGACCGCATCGGGTATACCGGCGGCCCGGGCGATGATTCGCCACTCCCGTCCGTAAGCGGATTCGGCGTATGGGCGCCCGGCCGTCTCGTCGAGGATTAACGGGCCGATCCGACGAGAGGCCGGCACCCTGGCGATCAGCGAGACGACGAGCGGTGAGAGCTTGAGATCGTGGGCCACGAACGCCCCGGTCTTCGTCGTCGCCTTCCGCACAATGAGGTCGGCCGACAGATCGGACCAGGTGAGGCCGTTCTTCCAGCGGCGGCCGTTGAGTACGATCCCGGTCGCCTCCTCGCCTTCCGGGATCGGCTCCCATTCCCCAATGACGTCCTTCTGTCGGAGCACGGCCTCGAACTGGATTGCCGTGCCTAGGGCGAGCGACAGCCGATCACGCTCCAGCGCAGTCGCGACGAACGCCTCGACGTGGGCGAGCTCCATGGCGATCCGGCGCCGCTCGGGCTGCTTGAACTTGGCCCGCTGAAGGATCTCGTAGAGCCGGGCGCATTCCGGCAGTTCGGCCATGACACCGAAGGCGAACAGCTCCCGGAGCTTCTTGATGATGCCGTAGGCGCGGCGCACGCGCTCGGGACCGCCTGGGGTCTTCGGCTTCTTGGCCGCATCGTACCAGCGATAGAAGTCGGCGATCTTGAGCGCCGCCAGCGAGCGCGAGCCGAACGCTTTCTCGATCAGCACGAGGGTGTAGGTGTCCTTCCGGCGGGTCGTGTGCTTGAGACGCTGGTAGGGGCTGGCCTCGTCAATCTGGTAGCGGCGCGACAGGCTGAGGATCGTGCCGTCGAACCGCGCCTCCGGCCGTTTGAGCCGGCCGGACCATTCCAGCATCTCGGCCTGAAGCCGCATGCATGCCGCCTTGATCAGGATGCGCTGCGAGGGCTCGTCAAGAGAGTAGGGGAGGCGGACCGTCTCCGGCCGGTAGCCGGCCTTCACTAAGTCCGTGCGGGCGCACCAGTAGAGGCGCCGCGTCCCGTCGCGATTCGGCCTTGTCTTGAGACCGGGGGCGTTGAGGTCAGAGGGCATTGAGGTTCTCCACCCCATCGAGCGCGGACGCCTCGATGGTGGAGAGACCGTAGCGCCTGTGCCAGAATGCTTCGACTGCCGGCCAGAAGCGACCGCCCATCACCGGGTCGATCCGAGGTAGGCCGTCCCGTTCGAGCACCAGGGCCTTCGCGGGCCACTCGACGGGCGACTGGCTTAATCGGCGGGCGACCTCCGACTCGCAGGGGAAGAGGCCCTGGCGTCGGTGAACGTCGCGACGGGCCGGAGGCGCGGTGGCCGGGGGGCTGCTCTGAGCCCGCTCGGGGATTCGCGCGCTACGGGGCATCGGCGCCTCCCCCGGCATTCTCGCCTCCATGCAGGGCGGCTTGGGTTTTTCCGGCGGCGATGATGGCCATGTAATCGGGGCCACCCAATTCGATGCTGAGCGCCTTCGCGGCGGCAGAACAGATGTCGGCGGCATCCATCTCCGGCTCGGTCGGCGCGGCGAGGTAGACGTGTCCTTCGCCAGCGGCGTGATTCACAAAAGGCAGGAGGAGGCAGACCGCAGCGGTAAGGCGGGCGATCTCGACGCACTGCTCGCGCCGTATGCCGGTCTGGCCGACAACCTCGCGGACCGCCTCGCCCGCAGCTGCGACCGCGACCGGCTCGCCGTGCTCGAACATCGCGTGATGCGCTTCGACGGCGAAGACTGGACGCGTGTAAGGGCCCATGCGGTGGCCCCACGCGACAAGGAGCTGGTTCAGGTCAGCGCGGCTGATGGCGTCGATGTGGAGGATGGGGGCGACGAGCATCAGGCGACGAGCTCCATCTGCTCGGGCCAGATCGCCCAGGCGCCGGGCGTCTGCGTCGCATTCCACTGGTTGGCCATCGCACTTGCGGAGTGGCGCAGCTTCTGGCCAGAGATCTGCACATGGATTGGCGATTCTCTTCCTTTTTGATCTTTCTTTTTGCGCTGCTCTTCGCGGTGCCATGGGCCACTTCGGACACCGGACTCTGCGGGATCGCGATTGCTCAGAAAGCCATGACAGGTGAAGACGCAACGACATGCTTTGAGTTTTGGCTCAATCGCTACCAGACTCTCGTCGGAACGCTGATTGCCCTCTCTGCAGCTCTTTTGGCCCTGCTCCCAGCAAGGGGCCAGCTTCAAGAGATGAGAAGGCAATCTGCTATTTCTGCCCGACAATCTAGCATCGAAGTCGCCAAAGACTTGGAAGCTGAAATCTCGACATATAAGAGCCTCGAATGGATAAAATTCAGATTGATGCGCCTTCTGAAAGAATACGATGAGGAATCTTTCGAAAGGATATATCAACACTGGCCAGATCAAATCTGGGAGCTTCACCACGATCTCAAGATCGGATGTGAAAAAGCATTCTTCTTCTTTGACCGTTATCCAGGCACGAGTGATTTGTTCTTCGTGCGTCAGACTTTCAAAGCCGCTGCTATCGACCTTGATAATTGCTTTTGGGCACTTCAGGACTCTTTCCGGAGACAAACCTTTGGGGCCGATTATGAAGAAGGCGAGGAAGACATTACCACGTCGGAAGCCGAAATCATTCGGCGCAAAGTAGAGGGATCCATTCTGCTTTTTGAAGAATGTCGTCAGAAGGCCTCTAAAGAAGTTAATCTCGCAAAAGATGAAGCCTGGAGGAGCGCCCGCCATTTTGAAGGTCGCGCTATTCGGTATTGAATGCGTGTGAATAACAAGCGCAGCCATCACACCCTCACTGCACCCGAGCCGGCGCGGGATGCGCCCCGGCCGCCGCGACACCGTTCATCGTCATCTGCCGCAGGGCCGTCGCCTCATCGATCTCGGCCACCACCCGGCGGAAGCGGTCGATCTTGCGGGCCGTGTCGAGGCCGAGCGCGGCGTTCACCGCGTCGTTGATCCGCCGCCAGTCGCGCGGGTCGATCTGCTCGCCCGCCGCCATCAGGAGCGCGTAGAGCACCGCCAGCGACCGGGCCGTGGCCTTGCCGCACTCGGCCTCGGCCAGGAACAGCGAGAGGCTTGGGTGCTCAGCCATGACGATCCTCCTGACGAAGCTGATCCCGAAGGCGGATCTTCTCGGCGAGCGACATGTGCCCAGCGCGCCGGTTGCACGGGCCGCAGGCGAGCGCTTGGTTCGCGATGTGGTCAGGGCCACCGTGCGTGCGGCTCAGCAGATGCTCGCGCGTCGGCGGCAAGGCTTCGCAGAACGGAGAGCCGCAGTAGAAGCAGGCGCCGCCATCGCGGTCGATCAGGGTCCGAACAACCGGCTCGTATTTCGCCTGGATCTGGACCGCCTGTGTGAAGCGCATGTTGCGCCCCTGACAGAACGCAGCCCAAGCATCTCCGGCCTGCCCGGTCATCTTGTGCGGCCGCGCGCCGTCGTTCCGGTAGACGATCGACACCCCCGCATCGCCGCGGAAGCGGACGACCTCGTAAGGGTTGGTCGTGACCAGAACCTCGGCGCCATTGGCGGTGAGCCACTTCTGGAAGGCCGTGATGCTGGCAGGCTGCCGAAGGGAATGAGACGCCCGGCGCTGCTTCTTCGTCGGAGGCGAGACGGCGATCATCACGAGCGCCCTCCAACTTCACGCAGGAGCCAGCCAGCGTCTCGGTCGACCCACTTTTGGGCTCGACCTTCGCATGCCCGGCAACCTTCTCGTGCGGGGCGGCCTGATAGCCGGGCACGTAGGTCGCGACGAACTCGGGCGACATGATCGCGATCTGCGCGCGATGCCGTGTCACCTGCCGGATCGCCACCGTTCCAGCAGCGACGTCACGCTTCAGAGACGGGCAATGTCGCAGACTGACCGCCGCGCACTCGCGATGCAGCAGCGGCTCGACCTGCAGGACGGCAATGCCCTCGGCCGCATTCATGCGGGGCCGCGCGTGAGAGAGCGAAACTTTCGTCCGGTTGCGCAGAGTGCGTCCGCACAGGTCGCACAGGTTGTCGGAGATGGCTTCGCGTTGGCGCTGGCTATGCGGCTTGCCGAACTGCGGCTTGCCCTGCCCTGGAGCGACCTCCTGGCAGATAGCCGGGCCCCCGGCATATTGGCAGCGATCAACGCGGAATACTTCTTCCGCCGACCACGACACGGTGTAGGGGACGGGCACGCCGCCGTAGGTATGAGCCGCCGCCATCACGAGTGCCCTCCCGAATCCTGCGTCTTCGCCATCCCCCGCAGCTGCACCAGCGTGACGGGCCGCTGCCGCCGCTTGGCCCCGGCGAGGGCTTCGCGCAGGTCGCGCTGGAACTGCGTGGTCTTCGGAGCGGCCGCGGCCGGGCGGAATGGAGAGCGGTGGACGATCATCGGCTCGGCCCTCAGAACGGGATGGGGTCGGCGTCATCTTCCTCACGACGCGGCAGGGCGAGCAGAGCGGGCCGCTCGTAGGGCTTGTTCGTCTTCAGTGCGGCCTCACGGGTGCAGGGCGAGACGCTGAACAGTGCCGACCCGGCGTAGAAGTGCGTGCGCCAGCCTTTCGCGACCGGGTCGCCGTCAATCGGCACGTCCACCCGGATCATCTTGGCGCCGAAGCGCTCCTCCTCTCGGATGCGGCCGACGTGGCGGCGGTGGCCCATCACCTCGACGATGGCCCATTCCCAGCCGTCGGATTGCTCCTCGGCCTGGTAGGCGGCTTCCATCGCTGCGATCGCACGGGTGGCCGCCAGTTCGGCGGGCTTCATCGCTTGCTCGGCCTCGGTCAGGGTCGAGCGGTCCTCGTAGGCATCGAAGATCGCCTCGGCGGCGGCTTGCTGCGGGGTGCGAGTCATCAGACGACCTCCCCTTCGAGATCGGCGCCGCTGTTGCCGCCCGCGTTGTCCGCCTCGGCATCTGCGGCCTCGGCAGTGGCCTGGAGTTCGGCGGCGATCTCATCCAGGGCGGCGCGAGCGCGATCCGGCAGGCCAGCGCGCCACTCGTCGAGCGCAAATGACCCCTCGCGCGCCTTGGCTCGGGCATCGGCGAACAAGTCGGCCTTGGTCCGCTTCGGCGCGGCCGCCTGCTCGACGCGAAGCGGCTTCACCACGTAAGGGGCGCGCCGGGCCTTTGTGACCGTCAGCGCCAGCGTCATCTCGCGCTCGAGGTCGGTCATGTGGCTGATGCGGATGCCGCCGACCGCGATGCCGCCGAACAGGACCTTGTCGTCCCGATAGAGCGTCATGCTGCGGCCGACGTAGGCGTTGCCGTCGTTGCCCCACACCGTCACGAGGACGCGGCGCATCGACTTGCACGGCAGGTACGGCTTGCCGCCGTCGCCCTCGAAGTTGATCGCGATCGGCTGGTCCGGTTCGGTGGACCGCGCGACCTTCGTGATCCGGATCGTGCGGGGGCCGCCGATCAGGTCGTCGGCGTTCGAGCTGCGTGCTCTTGGGAGCAATGGTCTGGGATAGGTCGGTCACAGGATGATCTCGCGGTTGATGCGCTTGGTGGGGACGGCGCGGGTGTTGGCGAGCACGAGCTCGTAGCGGTCGCGCGCCTCGGCCAGCCGCTCCTCGAAAGCGGTGGCGGCGGTGATGATCGCGTCCTGCACGGCGGCGTCGGGGAAGACCCGGATGACGGCCATCGGCAGGCCGCCCGAGTACGAGACGAAGTCGCACCACTTCCGCTCGGACACGAGCAGGCCGGTCTGGATCTGGATGACGAAGTCGCTCGGAATCGTGCCCGCGACCGCGTGGGTGACGAAGGTCTCGATCTGGAATTTCTGGCGCCGGGATTTCACCTCGACGAGGCCATCGCGGCCGACGAGCGCGTCCGGCGAGTAGCCGATCCGGAAGCCCCACTTGTCGTTGACGATGAAGCCGACGTGCTCGGTCGGCGCGTAGTGCTGGGCGTAGATGCCGAGGGCTTCGACCTCGTCGTCGTGCCCGCGCAGCATGTCGTCGCTGATGTAATGGGGCTCGACAAAACCGGTGATGCGCTGGGCCAGAAGCTCGTAGAGGTGCGCACGCTCCTTCTCGTTCTTCGCCGCTTTGAAGGTCGGCGTGACGATCAGGTGCATCTCGCTCGCGGTGAGCATCCCGCACCGGGCGGCGACCCACTCGTCGCTGCCCTGGTACAGGTCCTCGTGAATCTGGATGTTGGAGGCGATTGCGGTCTGCATGACGGTCACTCCGCCGACGCGACCGGCGTCGGGAAGCGCTTCAGCACCTCAGCGCGCCAGAACTCGCGGGCCTCGGTCCAGCTGCGACCGCCGATCTGAAAATCGCCGAGCACTGCCGTGCCGTCGTCCTTACGGACGGCATGACAGCGGTCGTCGAATTGCAGCAGGACCATCTGCGTGGTCCGCTCGCCATCATCGCCGCGAACCGATCGAAGGACTCTGACGTCCTTCTCGCGCAGCGTCTCATTGATGCGCCAAACCTCATCAACGTGGTGGGCGCGGCGCGTCAGTTCGTACTCGGCTTCCGCCATCTGCTTAGCGAGGCGATCAAGCGCTGCGCCGTGAACCGCTTCCTGAACGCGGGCGAGAAAGGCCCGACGATCTTTGTCATCAATGCCGCCCTCGCACCAACGGTCAGCGAGGCAGTCCATGAAGGCCGCCTTGACCTCGTCGTTCGCCCAAAGCGCCCGAGCGATTTCGGCGGGCTCGATGCGCGACAGAACGGTGTCCACCAGATCGGAAATCGGAAACCGGGCTCGCCGTCGCAGACCTCCATGTTCGGGAAGGTGTGGCGCGGATCGCGACCGCGATTGTCGGTTGGCACGCGGTACGTGACGGCGGGCTCGTCCTCCTCGGAGGCGACCGGAACCGTGACCTCGTACTTTCCGATCGTGTAGACCACCGCAGGCGCAACGCCGGCTATGTGGTGGCGGACGTCGGCCTTGGTCGGGCGCTCAAACCAGTTGTACATCTCGATTACTCCGCGGCTTCGGCAGGCCGCGCCTGCGTCTGGAACCGCGCGGACTCGGCGCGCACGTCGTCGATGTGCTCTGGGTCGAGCTTGTCCTCGACGGCGACGAACCCGCAGAGCCGGTTCAGGGCGAGCGCCGTGATCTCGGCCGCCTCCCGCCGCGCCGGGCCTCCGCTGATCGTCGGCATGACGTGCTCGATGGGATGCCGGGCCCGGTCGAGGATGAGGCCGGGATTGCTCGGGCTGGACTGGTAGGGGCCGGGATGGCCGAGCAGCGCCATGCGCGCCGCGAACGAGTTGGGAGCCTGCACAAGCGCCTCCTGGGCACGCAGCGCCGCGATGGGTGCGAGTTGATCGGGATCGAAGGGGCAGAGGATCACAGCCGCCTCCGCTGCTCGGCGCGCCGGGCGCGGATCGCGTGGCCTTCACGGATGTCCGTGACACCGGTCGGCAGATCGCGGGCGGGCAGGAAGGCGGACCAGAAGGCGGCGCAGAGCCGAACCAAAGGAAGGGGCTCACGCGCGCCTCCCGGGCCGGTTGGCCAGTTCGGCGAGCCCGGCATCGATCTTGAGAGTGGCCTCGCGCAGCAGTTCGCGATGGCGCTCGACGCGCTCGACGTCGCTGGCGTATCCGCCACCGCGCTGGGCGGCGCGCTCGAAGAAGTAGGCGGCCGAGCGCATGGCCTCGACGGCATGCCCGAAGGCGTCGGCGGCGACCGTCAGTTCACCGTGAGCGATCAGGCGCTCGGTGGGCGAATGCGGTTCGGTCGGGGCCGGGACGAAGGAGAGGACAGGCGCGTTCACAACGAGCCCCCGGTGAGACAGGCAGGACGCGATCCGGCCGACAGGTCGAGGCGCGTATCGCGGACAGGGGCCGGGCCACCGATCCCCAGAGCTTCGACGCGAGCGGCCACCCAGCGCCGGGCGTGATCCTCGAAGGCCGCAAGGGCGGCGCGCATCGCAGGCGACGGGCCTCGGGTGCGAGTGGTAAAGCGCAGCACGTAGCGGGCGCGGCGCACGCGGCGGCGAGTCCAGATGGGCCAGGATGGGCCGCGGCATGGGTCGTATGGGCGCTCCATCACCGCACCCCCTCAGCCGAGAGGCACCGACCGGTCCGCGCGAAGTGCTCACCGGCCATCAGGTGCGCGGCCATCGCCTCGCCACCAGTCAGGTCGCGAGCGGTCGTCGTGCGCGGGTAGAGATCCGGCCGCAGGTCGTGCCGGGAGACGCCCGAGGCGTCAGCGACGACCTCGACGTGCTCGGCCGGGCAGAAGTTCCAGGCTGGCAGCGAGGTGACGCGCACACCCAATCGGGCGGCGAGGCGCGCGGCGCCGGCAGCGGTGACTGCCCGGCGGATAGCGGCTGAGGCGCGAATGGCCTGGGCCGGGCTGGCGAAGCGCGGGCGGGCGGCCATCACTGGGCCCACGACTTGGCGGCGGCGCGGTCAGCGGCGCGGCAGGCTTCGAACCCGGCGGCGAAGAGAACGAGGGCCGGGACCAGCGCGACGAGGACGGAGGCGATCAGCGCGTCGTCGGCGGGCAGACTGGCGAGGTAGGTGTGAAGGGTGCTGAGCACTTGACGCTCCATCGCGGGGTGGCGATGTAGCAATTTAGCCAAATGGCAAAATCGGCGTCAAGAGATTTTTGCCATTTGGCGAAACGAGCGCCCGAGCTACTCGGGCCGCGTGTGAAGCTCTTCCTGTTTCACCGCCACCAGGGTAGCAATGTTATTCTCGCACTCGCCGCATCCGAAATTCTGACGCTGGAGCCATGCGCTTTCCAGCAGTTCCTCGACGGTCGCGGGAGCGTCCTCAAGATCGGGCGACTCGATCAGCCGCTTCGTCATGTGGTGGCAGTTATGGCAGCGCAGCCGCATAGTGAAGCGCGCTCGGATTGTCGGAACTTCTTGGAACATCGGCATCCACACCGCCACGATGTTCGCATTCTGTTCCCCTCGGCCTCAGGGAGTCGAGCCGTTCTGCACGCCCGAAGCGCTGCCTGTGGATTACGGGGAAACTATCACGCTGGCGTAGGTGATTGTCTGCGCCGCGGGCTTCTTCGAACGCGCATTGATACATCCCGCACAAGTCCAATGACTTCCAGCGAGTTCCACTCATTCGCTTCGGGAGAGAATGGCACTTTGATTGGGCGATGCTTCTTATTTGCTGAGCGCGGACAGAACCAAACCTCGTCGTCGTGAAGTTCAACTTCTTTCACGGACCATTCTCGCAGGTGACCGCCTTCGCGCGTCCGCTGAATCACGACTACCAAACCATCAGTGATCGGCTGGCCGGTTTGCTCAAAATCTACGCAGATCACCCGGCAGCCATCAGGCATTGGTGGATCGGCGGCATCCATGCTGTCGCCTTCGACCGTCAGGGCAAATCGACGTGCTTTTGGATAATCTTCATCCTCTAATTCAAAAACATACTCAGGCTCGGCATCGTCAAATTCGACGATTTCACGAAACACACCCGCCGCCGTCGTCCCGATCACCGGAACCGGAAGCAGCATTTTCTTCGCAGAACCCGATGTCCATGAATATAGAGTAGGTTGTATCTTCCTTTCACCTATCAAATCCTCAACACTACAATCAAGAGCTTCGGCAAGCTTGAATATTTCGCTAATTTTTGGCTCTCGCTCCCCGCTTTCGAAGCGAGAAACTTGCGACACGGATAGATCAACCATCGAGGCGACCTGTTCCAGCGTAAGGCCTTTGGCTTTTCTGCGAAGTTTTATTTCAGGGAGATCCATCTGGCGAAAATCCCCGGCGCCCGCTCCGCAATCCAGAGCCAATCGGCAAACTTCTGGTTGACTTTTTTCGCCAAATGGCAAATCCATGAGGAATGGACCTCGCTGCATACCTCGCGAAGCGCAAGATTAAGGCTGCGGTCTTCGCGGCGGAGATCGGCGTGCCGCCGTCGACGATAACGCGGATCCTTAAGGGTGAGCGTGATCCCCGAGGTGCGACTATCCGAAAGATTGTCGAGGGATCCGGCGGCGAGATCACCGCTGCTGATTTTATCTGTCAGCCAGAGGCCGCTTGATGGCCGGCCTCATCCCCATACCGGCGGCTTGCCGAACCGGGGCCCCGTGCGGGCACGCCCTCCATGGCGTTTTTCTCCCTGCACTGGCCGGGGCCTTTGGGCTCCGGCCTTTTTCGGGGCGCGCCTGAAATGGCCGCGCAAATCGTCTTTCTCAGCCTCGCTGTGATGTGCCTGTTCAGCGCCGGATTTGTCGGCGGCCTGGGCTGGGGCGTGCGCGCGAGCGACGGGTTGCTGGATCGATCTGTCGTTCGCGCCACCGCGACCATGCTTGGCCTCGGCCTCGCCTGCCTCATAGCCGGAGCGGTCGCGTGAGCACCGCCCGGCTTCCTCCTCCCGCACCTCTGCCTTCCCGCCTGCCAGCTGTCGGCCGGGGTGCCTGTGTTGCCGTGCGTAGCCGTCGCTCTGTCCATCTCGGTCGCTCCGCTCCGGTGCAATCACATTGCACTGGAGCATTCCCGAGATGTCGGAGACCCGTACCGAGCATTCGGAAAAATCGTCCGAGGGCTTTCGCCTGATGCCGACCGACGTCGCCTCACGCCTGCTGCACGAAATCGCCGAGCCACGACCGGTCGGCGACACCGTGAAGGCCGCGATCACACGCGCGGCCAACGCAATGAACCAGTTTCTGCCGAAGGAGAGGCGGGTCAGCTATGGTCGTGCCGAAGATATCTGGCGGCGCGAAGCTCGCCGGATCGATGCCGCCGAGATGGACGCCATCCGCTCGGCCCATGAGCATCGAAACCGCACGCTTCGTGAGGAACTTCGAGCGGCTGCGGCTCTGGCGGATCGCCTTGAACGCTTGGCCGCTCAAGCCATTCCGTCGACCGATCTTGCGGCACTTGATGAGGTCGTCAGTACGGCTCGGCAGGCGAAGCGAACGGCGCGCGCGCTTCGCGACCTTGCTGCGGCAGAGCGGCGAGGACTCTGACCGATGGCCGCCTCGCACATGGGCCTGACCGGCAAGGCGCGCGAACTGCTCGACTTCATCGAGCACTCCGTCCGTCAGCATCGCGTCCCACCCTCATACGAAGAGATGCGGTGCGCTCTCGACCTGAAGAGCAAATCGGGGATCGCCCGGCTGATCGCTCAGCTTGAGGAGCGCGGGCATATCCGCACGCTCCCCGGCCGCGCCCGCGCAATCGAACTGCAATCCACCGCGTCCGATGCCGTGATGCTCCCGGCCGATCTCTATGCCCGCCTGTCGGCCGAGGCGGCCCGGTGTGGGCGAACTGTCGAAGACGTGGCCATCCTCGCGGTCCGTGCCTTCGTCGACGGGCTGCCTGCCGTGCGCGCTGACGTCGATGCGCCACCGCGCGTCCACCGCTTCCCCGGCTGACCAGCCCGCCTACGCGGGGCGCTCCCGCGCGACATGGAGGCCCGCGATGGCCGAGAAGCTGAAAAGCACGAAGAGCAAGAAGCAGACGGGCGTCGCGGCGCCGGTCCTGCAGAGCCTCATCGGGGTCTGCAACGGGCACAAGTCCAACATGGACGCCGCCCGCGGCGAACTCGGCGCCGCGGTCAAGAAGGCCGAGGACGTCCATGGCGTCCACCGGAAGGCCTTCAACGACTGCCGGAAGCTCTCGCGCATGGAGGACGCGGCCCGCGCCGATTACCTTCGCGCCTTCGACGACTACCGCGCGAAGCTTCAGCTTAATTCGCCGCCGGATCTGTTCGAGTCCGCCGAGGAGGGCGACGAGGAAAAGCGCCGCTCCGAGCAGTCCGCGAAGGCGAAAGCCGACGACGAGGCAGTCGAGCGCAACACCAAGGCCCTGCGCGGCGGCATTCAGCAGCTGGCGCACTGACCATGGCCCTGCCGAAGATCCTGACCCTGGACTTGGCGACCCGTCTCGGCTGGGCCTGCGGGGCGCCTGACGCGGAGCCGCACTACGGCTCGTATCGGCTCCCGTCGACCGGGAACGGGATCGGGCGCTTCGGCGACGCCTACGATCAATGG
The DNA here is from genome assembly GCF_042661665.1 of Methylobacterium komagatae. Classification (NCBI taxonomy): domain Bacteria; kingdom Pseudomonadati; phylum Pseudomonadota; class Alphaproteobacteria; order Hyphomicrobiales; family Methylobacteriaceae; genus Methylobacterium; species Methylobacterium komagatae. Next base: position 5,316,089 of record NZ_JBHSWN010000001.1, on the reverse strand, counting down.
CTCCTCGACATGATCACGCTGGAGAACCCGGCGCTGGTCATGTTCGAGGCCCCTTCGTCAGTGGGACCGGCAACGCGAACACGGCCCGCAAGCTCATGGGGCTTTGCTGGCAGACCGAAATCGCCTGCTACCGCCGGGACGTGCAGTGCCTCGAGCACGGCAACTCCAGCGTGAAGAAGACCTTCGCCGGGCACGGGCACGCCACCAAGGGCGACATGATCGCCATGTGCCAGCGGTTCGGGTGGGACCCCAAAGACGACAACGCGGCCGACGCTCTCGCGCTCTGGGCCTGTGTCGTTGATGAGAAGGCGCCTCGCTTCTCGCGGCTGCGGCTCGGGCCGCTCGGCGGGAGGGCGGCATGACCGTCCGCATACTCGTCGGCGACGTGCGCGAGCAGCTTCGCGCTCTTCCCGACGCCTACTTCGACAGCGTCGTGACCTCGCCACCCTATTGGGGGCTGCGCGACTACGGCGTCGTTGGCCAGATCGGGCTTGAGCGGACGCTGGGCGAGCACATCGCCGTCATGGTGTCCGTCTTCCGCGAGGTTCGGCGTGTGCTGAAACCTCGAGGCACGCTCTGGCTGAACTACGGCGATTGCTACGCCGCGTCGCCAAACGGCCGGGCCGCTGCCGACGTGGTCGGTGATGATCGGACGTTTCGAGACAAGCCCTTCTCGACGGTGGGGCCGATCTTCGACCCGGCATACGCGCGCACGCTGCGGGTCGGCTCGTCGAACAACATGGGCAACGGCGCGAGCGACCACGGCGGACGCATCGTGGCCGGCGGCTACCTTAAGCCCAAAGACCTCTGCATGATCCCGAACCGGCTCGCCATCGCCCTCCAGGATGATGGGTGGTGGGTCCGCTCAGAGATCATCTGGCATAAGCCGAATCCGATGCCGGAATCGGTCTACGACCGTCCGACCTCGTCGCACGAGAAGGTCTGGCTGCTCTCAAAGAGCGAGGACTACTTCTACAATCACGAGGCGATCAGGGAGCCGGTCACCGGTGGCGCGCATGTCCGCGCGGCGGCCCGCGGTACCGACACCGGGGTTGGCTGGGGTCGCCTAGACCGCCTTGACCCTGATCAATCCGACCGAGGGCGAAACCGGATCAAGCGGCCTGGGCCGAACTCGCGCCAGAACGTCGACCGTGTACCGGTCTCGCGGAAGCTTGCGCGGCCCGGCAGCGGCACGAAGAACAACGCGAGCATGGATGCAGCGCTCGCAGAACTGAGCCTGTCGCCGCTTGCTACCCGCAATGCGCGGAACGTCTGGACGATCGCTCCTCGAGCTTATCGCGAAGCGCACTTCGCGACCTTCCCGCCTGCACTCGCCGAGCGCTGCATAAAGGCGGGCGTTCCATCTCAGGCCTGCGGTCTCTGCGGTCATGCGCTTCCCCATCCCGGGTGCCACGGCCTGTGCAGCGTCACGCCGCCCGTCCCAGGGCGCGTCCTCGATCCATTCGGCGGTGCCGGGACAGTTGGGCTCGTCGCGGATGCACGCGGCCTCGACGCCACGCTGATCGAGCTCAATCCAGAATATGCGGCGATGTCGGCCAGACGCATCGGCTCGGCCGCGATGATCGTTGGCGCGCCCGCCGCCGCCCTCCCGATAGCTGCGGAGTGAGCCGATGCGCTGGGCTCTCATCCGCTCCGGCACCGTCGCCTACGCCGGCACCTACGAGCAGGTACTCGAGGCGGCCGAGCGCTACGGCCTGATCTCGCACGTGCTCGACGACCCCCGCGATCCCGAGCCGGGCCGCGGCTTCTACGCCGACGGTGTCGAGATCCCGCCGCGCCTGTCACGGGACGCGATCATCATGCCGGAGGACATGCTTCCAGCTCGGCTGAAGAGGCGTGCGGCATGAGCGAGCGTGTCAGCATCGACGAGCAGATCTCCGAGGTCAGCCTCGTCATCGTCAACCGGAAGGCTTGGCTCGGCCGCCGTGAGGAGCTGACGCGGCAAGGCAAGACCCTGCCACCCGACACCGGCTGTACGGCGGCCACGCTGCCCGGCCTGGAAGCAGCCCTGCGCACTCTGGAATGGGTTCGGGATCACCATGCCAAGCGGTAGCAACCCCGTTGCGCTTCTCGACGACTTCCGCGTCGGCCGTGCCGCGGCGCCTTCCGCGCAGACCAACCCGATCGCCGATGTTGATGTCGAGCAGGCCCTCATCGGCACCATTCTCGGACACCCAGAGGTCTATCCGCGCGTCGAAGCCCTGGTCGCCGTCGAGCACTTTTACGAGCAGCCTCACAAGATAGTGTGGGCCGCCATCGCCGATGTTGTTGCGGCGGGCGACACACCGAACCTGATGCGAGTGCGCGCCGCGATCGGCGCCGAGGTGTGGGGCCAGGATTTCGGAGGCAAGACCTTCGGATCCTACCTGACCGGTTTGGCCATCGACGGCCTGCCAGCCCAAGCGGTCGAATACGCCCGCATCGTCCAGCAGATCTGGCAGCTACGCGAGCTTCACGCCGCGACGGGCTCGGTGACGCCGGGCACCGGGTTCGTTCCGGGCCCAGCGCTGGATCGGATCTACGCCCGCATCGACGCGATCCGCTCGGCGTTCGTCGACCGCAAGGTGACCTCGGTCAGCCTGGACGAGGCGAGCCACGCGCTCGTGACGGACATTCAGGCAAGCCTGCAAGGCGAGGACCGGCCGCCGCCGTCCTGCGGAATCGCGGCGCTGGATGAGGAGATCGGAGGAGGCCTGCTCCCGTCCTTCCTCCTGACCATCGGCGCCAGGACCTCGGTCGGCAAATCGGTCGTCGGGGTCGAAATGGGCCGTTGCGTGGCCAGCGGCGGTCACGCTGCGATCTACCACTCCCTGGAGATGTCGCGGAAGCAGATCGCCGCTCGCATCGCAGCCAGCCACCTGTTCGACCTCGGCGTCGAGATCTCCTTCTCGCAAATCCAGAAGCGTCGGGCGCTGAACGACCGGGACGCCTACCAAGTCGCGATGGCCGCCCGGGATACGCGCGATCTACCGTTCCACATCGAGGACGGCGGCGGGCGCACCATCGGCGACATTGCGGCGTCGACCGATCGGCTGGCCAACTTTTACGCCCGCCGCAACATCCCGCTCGGCCTCGTCGTCATCGACCACGCGCACATCGTGAAGTTCTCCCGCAACTTTAACCGCGAGGACGAGGGCTTCAAGGAAGTTGCCGACGGCGCGCTCGCCCTAGCCAAACACCTCGACACGACGGTGCTGCTTTTGGCGCAGCTGAACCGCGGGCCCGAAACCCGCGAGGACAAACGCCCCGGCCTTGCCGATCTGCGCGGCGCAGGAGCGTTCGAGGAGGACTCGGACGCGGTAATCTTCCTCTACCGGCCCGCCTATTACATCGAGCGCTCCCCGGCATTCCGGAACGGCGAAGCGAAGGCGATCGAGGACCATCGCGCCAATCGCCACGGGCTCGAATTCATCATCGACAAGAACCGGGCCGGCCGCTCGAACCACATCGTGCGGGCCTGGATCGATCCGGCGCTGAACGCCGTCCGCGACCTTCATTTCCGAGGCTGATCATGGCGCGTATCCGCAGCATCCATCCCGGCTGGTTCACGGACGAGGCCTGGGTCTCCGTCTCTTTCGAGGCGCGGCTCCTTGGCATCGGCTTGTGGACCGAATGCGACGATCAGGGCGTGTTCGAGTGGAAGCCGATCACCATCAAGATGCGGCTCTTCCCCGCCGATAACCTCGATATGGCGGCGCTGCTGGCGGAACTGGCCGACGCTGATCTGATCCGGCAGTTCTCCGCAGGCGGCAAGAAGTACGGCGCGGTTCGGAACTTCTGTCGCTTTCAGCGCCCCAAAAAGCCGCGCCCGGTGCATCCCATCAATGGTGAGTTCCGAACCTACGTCGGCTCAGACAAGCCGAGTGGGGAACTCGACGACATTGAAGATGAGGCTGGTGGGGAACTCGAAGAGGTTCAACCGGTCCCGATTCCGCAAAAGGCGGAAAAGTCAAAACAGATGGAGGTGGAGGAGGAGGGGGAGAGGAATAGGAGGGAGAAGATACCAGCGCCGGTCGTACGCGCGATCGTACGCGAGGCGAGCTCGCTTCCGAGGCCTCGGCGCCCCTGCCCGACGAGCCCGAACTCGGCCTATGGCTGCGAAGCCAGGTCGGCACAGAGCCCGTCGTCACCGACTTGAACATCCGACCGATCCAGGCGCTGCTCGACGAGGGGCTGACCCGGGCCGACATCGCCGCGGGCATCGCAGCCGCCATGGACGATCGGGAGTTCCGGCCCCGCAACTGGCGCTCGCTGGTCGGCTGGATCCGGCGGGCCGCGAAGGATCGGCTCGAGGCGGCGCCCAAGGCTCGGCGAACGCACCGGCAAGCGCCCGACGAACCGACCCGCTTGCCGACGCCCGACGACGTCCGAAAGCATCAGCTCACCATGGCGGTCGACCACTTCCGGGGTCGCTGGCACCCTGCTGGCCGACGACCCTGAAGCCCGATCACCCCGACTGCACGACGCCGGAAGAGGTGCTGGACGAGGCGCGGTCGATCGTCGACGCCGAGCGGGCGATGAGCCCTGCCGAGCGGGCGGCAGCCAACGGCTACGCCATGGCGCGGCACTGAGGGGGCAGGCCATGGCCATCAGCGTTGCCAAGCCCAGATTCGGATCGGCTCACAGGAGGTCTGAATGCCCGAATCCCGAATACCGGCAAGGTTCGCCGAGATCTGCTGGAACGACGATCCGACGCGGCCAGATCGTGCCGGCGGCAGTGACGTCCTGGTTCTCGACCGGCGGATGCGGCCCGATCGTCGCGTCGGCGATCCGAAATACCTGTCGTGCTCAGCAGGTGCCATGTCGGCCGAATGGACGACCGGAAGCCATGCGCTGGATCACCCTGCGGGCGTTTTCGCGTCGGTCTGGCTCTGCCGAGACGCTTCGCCGGACGCGATCCGCGCTGCGCTGGTCCAGTTCGCTCACGTCGCGGAATGCGACTGGGCCCGCCAGATGCTTGCAGCCTTCGATCACCGCGACGGGCTGGAATAGCCCCGCGCTGCTTTGCGCTCGTCGCTCTTTGACCCAGACGGCGACGGGAGCACAGCGATGACGCGCAGACTGACCCGGAAGCAGCGGTTGCGGCTGAAGCGCGAGCAGGAGGCCGCCCGCAAGCGGTTCGATCGCCGGGGCTACATCGGCCCGGCCGGGAACGGCGACCGCCCGGTGCGCGGCGACGGTCAATCCGAGAGCCCCCGTGAGCGGCACCAGCGCGAGATGCGGGAACGCGAGGCCGAGCGCATCGCTGCTCGCCGCGCCGAGCACGATCTACCCGAGGGCAAGGTCTGGATCATGGTCGAGGCCTGTGTCGGTCACGCCCACGACCTGACCGAGCGGCTGCGCAAGGCTGAGATTCCATTCTTCCGGCCGACCGACGACGTCGAGCAGAGGCTGGCCTCAGGACAGGTCCGCAAGATCCGGATGCCGCTCTTCGACCGGACCGTGTTCGTCGGGCTGGCCTACCGCGAGCAGCTGGAGGAGCTTGCCGCCGAGCATCCCTGGCTGATGGAGCGGCGGGTCTTCGGCACGCTTGGCCTGCGTGACGACCGCGAATGGGCCTGGACGGTCGAGCACGTCGAGCGGACGGAATCGCTGATCGACGGCGCAGGCCACGAGCGACGCGTCCCAGCCATCCTGCCGGTCGCGCTGCCCGATGCCGAGATGCGGCGCTTCGCCAATGCGCTGATCGGTGCGGTTCCAATCCTCGACGACCACGACCGGATCGAGATCGGAGAGCACGTCATGGTGGTCGATGGCCCCTTCGCCAGCTTCCCCGGCATCGTCGAGGAGGCCGACGATCGGCTGAACCGGTTCAAGGTCGCCGTGTCGATCTTCGGGCGGGCCACCCCGGTCGAGTTGGAGCGGGCGCAGTTCGAGCGGGCGTGAGTCTTACGCATCCTTAAACACGTAACTTTAGAGATATTACATGTTTCTACCGCATCAATACACTTACTGTCGACACGGAAGGTACTATGGGAAAGAAAAGCGTCTCAGTTACTGGCCTTAAGAAGCCGACGAGAGATTTGGAAGATTTGAAATGGTTAGTAAAAAGCAGATCTCAGAATCAAGCTTCGTCTGTGGAGTTATATAAGCTTTTTCAAATCCATAAAGAGATATTTGTCGATCATAAGATTTTTAGAAACACCGCACAATCATTACTCGGTGTCAATTTTTCGTTGTGGCGCGCAGTTTTCTTGACCGACATCGACCGCCAGCAAGGAATGATGATGGCGGATGCAGAGATTTTCCTAAAAAATCTCATCGAGAATAACACGATTGCTTATCAGCAGGACAAAAACGCCAATTACTGGACCTTTCGATTTTATCTGAACAACGCAAGAACGACACTAAAAGGCCTGAAAAGATATACTGAAGAATATAAGATTGTAAGATATCTTCCAGATGAAGATCGGGGGATGAATGCGCAAGATTGGTGGTCCGTGCATCAAAATGCCCTCGACTCGGCCATAGTTAACTTCGAAAAGGCGCTGCTCAAGGAAGAGGAAGAAGAGGACAAAGTTGACGATGAAGATGTTGAGGAGGATGGCGGCGAAGACTGAGATTGGGCCGTCATGCCTTGACTCCCTTATTCGGTTCTGAATCTATGCGGTCCGCGTCGTCATCGGCGCTGGACCGTCTCTGCCTGTACTCCCCGCTCAGCGGGTCGAAGGATGGGATGAGGCCGAGGGAGGCACAGAGCCCCCTCTTTGATCGGACTCTGCCTTCAGCGATCTTGGCCTAAGCCCTAGCGGCATGTGGCCCCGATGAGGCCACATGCCCCGCCTGAACAGCCTCAAGCCCCGCATTGCCACCCTCGACACCCGGGTAGGCTACGGCAACGCCACGATGGGCCTGACACCTGACCAGGCCTACGGCCGCGTCCGTCGCCGCGAGAGCCCCGTTGATCGCCTCTACACCTCGACGAGGTGGCGTGCCCTTAGGCGAGAGCAGCTGACCCGCGAGCCGCTGTGTCGGCTCTGCATGGACGAGGATGGGCGCGCGGTGAGTGCCACCGTCTGTGACCACGTCACGCCACACCGTGGCGATGTGCAGGCCTTCTGGGCCGGTCCCTTCCAGTCTCTGTGCGCCCATCACCACAACTCGGCGAAGCAGCGCGAAGAGAACGAGGCCTTACGATCTGATGGAGGCTGATCTGATGCGTGATGTTCTCGACGTGGCTACTGTGTCAGAGCATGAGGTGTCCGAAACGCGATCCATGTGGATTGGGCGCGCAATCCAAGACGATAGAGACATCATCGACATCAGGGACAACCATCAGCGCTGCTTGGATGCCGCTTGTTGGGAACTGCGCAAAGATGAACTGGGCCGCTACTTGCACCGAGGTGAAGCACCGCAGGTCGCGCTAACAAATCGTTTTTGGCCACCCCAGTAGGGGGTAAGAAGTCGCCAGCGTCGCGGCTTCGTCGGCGGATGCCAACCCATTCGCAGAATTAATTTTGGACGGTCACAAATCATGTCCGATAATGGCCCCCGGAAAAGGGGTCGGCCCGCGAAGCCGGGCGCTCGCGAGGCGAACGGCCGACTTAAGCGGACGCCGAAGTCCCCATTCGTGAAGGCGCCGCCGCAGGGCTTGCCGGACGAGCTCGCCCTCGAGGTCGAGCAGCTTGTCGCTCTCGGTGAGCCCCAGGCAGTGATCGCCGACGCGATCGGATGCACTCTCGAACAGCTCGACGGCCCGGTTCGGCGTCGAACTCCTGCACGGCCACGCGCGCCGACGCCGTGAAGTGGTTGGGCTGATGTTCGCGAAGGCCAGGACGGGCAACGCGACCCTGATCAAGGAACTGCACGACCTCACCCGACTTGTTGGCGCCCAGCGCGCGGTCGAGGCGGAACCGGATATGCCGATGCGCCGAGGCAAGAAGGAGGAGGCGCAGGAAGCGGCGCAGACCGCTGGCGTCGGCACCGAATGGGGCGACGATCTCGGTCAGGCCCCGGCGCTGAACTGAAGCCGCGATGTGGAACACCGCCTGCCCTGACTGGGAAGAACGGCTCCTCGCGCGGCGACCGCTGGTCCCCGATCTTCCGCTCTTCACCGATCAGGCCGACAAGGCCGAGCGCATCTTCAACCGGTTGCGCATCCCCGATGTGATCGGCACGCCGACAATGGCCGAGGCCGCCGGGGACTGGATGCGCGCCATCGTGCGAGCGCTGTTCGGCGCCTACGATGCGCAGACGCACCGCCGGATGATCCAAGAGATCTTCCTCCTCGTTCCTAAGAAGAACTCCAAGTCGTCCAGCGCCGCATCGATCATGGTGACGGCGCTGATCATGAATGAGCGGCCCGCCGCCGAGTTTCTGCTGATCGCGCCGACCAAGGAGATCGCAGACATCGCCTTCAAGCAGGCGGCCGGGCTGATTGCGCTCGACAAGGAGCCGCGAAGCTCTTCCACCCGCAGCGGCACATCCGGACGATCACGCATCGTCGGACCGGTGCCATGATGCAGGTCAAGGCCGCCGACACCGACGTGATCACCGGCTCGAAGAGCACCGGCAACCAGATCACGGCCCTGCTGCCAGGTGTGATCAGGCGCTGACCCGTGACTAGCCTGGAGATCGCCAACCTCCTCAAGGACTACGGCCCTTGGGGTATCTGCGCGCTGCTGATCCTCGCCGTCGTCTACCTGCACAAGGGCTGGCAGGCATGCCAGGAGGCGCGCGTCACGGATGGTCGCCTCGCAACTGAAGCGCTGACCCGGCAGGCCAGCACCAACACTGAGATCGCGACCATCACGGCCAGCCTGCGCGAGGGGCAGGTCGAGATGATGCGGGTCATCGCGCTGCTCTCAAAAGACAGCGAGCATGGGGACGAAAGCACACAGGCAACAATCAAAGGCTTGGCGGACGCTGTAGGGCGCTTGGAACAGGCCTATCGCGCGGGGGCGCGCTGATGCTGCGGAGGCTCAAAATGCTGTTCGGCCGGCTCATCCCCTCGCGGTGCAGCGTGGAGAACGAAGCGCTGAAGCGCGCCTCCGAACTCCACGCGATCTCGTCCCTCGCGGTGGGTAACGAGGCGCGCAAGGTCGAGCGCCGCGTGAACGACCTTCGCGTCACCGCCAACGCGGCAGAGCGACGACGAAACGAACGGATTGACACCCTCAACCAGTTGCTGGAACGGGACCGATGAAGGCGCTTCTTCAGACGAGGCTGGTGACGCTGTTCGTCGTCCCCAATCTGCTCTTCGCCCTCGGGCTTTGGGCTCTTGGCCCCGAAGACATGATCGAGTGGCTGAATGCGGCCATCGTGGCGCTCGCGGCTGGTGTGTGCGTCGCCTACTTCACCACCACCCGGGATATCCTTCTGGGCCGCCTGCCGCTCCATAAAGTCCACTGGCTCGCACTCGGCATATTCGTGTCATGGGGCGGCACGCAGATCGGGCGGTGGTGGTCGATCGCATGGCGCTGGCTCGGGATGCCGCCCTGGCTCGCGAACTCGTGGATCGTCGCCTATGGCCTCTTTCTCGTGGCCTGTGGCGCTTACTTCCACCTCATCGCGGACGAGGCGATCGGCGATGAACGGGTGCCCCCTCGGCGGTGGATCCGATGGGGCGTTATCGTCGCCTGTGCAGTCTTCATGATGGTCTGCGCCAGCTTCATCGTTGATAGCTACTCGCAGGCCGGGTTCACGCCGCACCTGTTCGGCTGACGATGCCCTGCCCACCGCCCCGCGTGGATTGGAGTCTCAGCTTCCTGATCGGCTTGCTGATGTCGGCGGTCACGTTCACCGCCGGGGTGATCTGGGGACAGAAGACCGGTCCCCCGAAGAACTGGAGCGAGGCCGAGGAACCGCCTGATCGTCCTCCATCACCGACCGAATGACAGAGCCCGCCCGGCAGACGCCGAGGCGGGCTTCTTTGTGTCTGGGCCACGTCAGCGCGACGGGAGCGGGGTCGCCGAGAACGAGACGAGGTCCTTAAGATTTTTCCAGGCCCAGCCAGAGATCGAAGCGCGGCCATCGCGGATGACGAGCCGAGCAGCTTGCGCCACTCGCATGCCGGGCAGCCCGAACAAGAGAATGCGGCCCGGGAGGCTGAACCACCCACCGACCGTTCGCCCGGCCTCGTCCTGAAGCCGCCCGTCCTCGGCCAGCGTCACCTCCATGCCGCCAGCCAGCGTCTGGAATCTGTAGGCGCCGACCAGATGCGCCCGCGAAAAACAGATCTGGCCGCTACCCGGCTTGGCAGCCTCCCAAGCCCGATGATCGTCCGCGCACGCGACTTGGAAGACGCACCTGATCCGTGCGTCTGCAATCCACACGTTGCTCAGTCGGATCAGCGTGGGGAAGCCGTCGACGCTCGCAAGGCATAGGGTGTCACCGGACGCCGCAACCCTCGCCTCATGCACCGTCACCAGATGGCGCTGGGCCGACGTGGGATAGTGCTCCAGGGCTTGCCGGTCGAACGACACCAGGGCGCTCGCTTCCGAAAGATGGCTGCCGACCCATTCGTACTGCCCTACCTCGATCCCGAGGTCAGGCACGTCGATGATGCTCGACTGCATGTCGTCGGTCGCGCAGATGCTCTCGATCTCGAACCGGAGGAACAAGCTCCAATTATTTGCGGCCTCGGCGACTTCAGCCGGCACGAGCACCAGGGACGTTCCGTCGGTAGTCATGCGGCGGTAGTTCTTCGCCCCCCACGACCACACAACCGAAAGCGTACCGTTGTTGAAGGCCCACCGTGCCGCCTCCGTGCCATCCTCGCCTTGAGCCACGCCGCCCGGCATCAAGAAGAACACGCCGAGCAGGACGCCATGCAGGTTGTGAAGCATGCATCGCCGACCCAGCAAACGATCAACGATGGCCTGATCCAGCGAGGGGAAGGTCGATGGCGGCAGGGAAGAGGGCGAGGCGACTGACCCGCTGAGATAGTAGCTACGCGCATCCCAATCCGCAGACGCACGCTCGTTGAAATATTCGATGAAATCCTTGCTATGCTCACCGAGCATCTTGCGCATGTAGTAGCGCTTCTTTGCATCGGCCGCGAATGCAGCGGGTTCGATGTCGACCGCAGTCGCCGCCTGCGATTGCTCGTTCCGGTGATAGACGTGTCCTGCTTCACCGGACACACCATAGGCCGGCGTCGCGATGACAGTATCAAAGAAGTTCATTTCCGGCGCGAAGCCGGGGTTCATCGCGGCGAACAACTCCTTAGCATCGTCGTTCGTCAGCACCGTTTCAACGAACCGCTGATTCATCAGCAAAAATGGATCGCCGGTCATCATCTGGTGGCGTCGGAACACCTTTGAGATGTGCTCCACTACAATCGGGTGCATCCGCCTTGTGTAGGTGGCGCCGGACTCAGTCGCGACATCAACGAACTCGGTAAGGCGTCCGAGCGAAGGCCACCGCAGGTCGCCGGACATCGCGGAGATTGCATAGTCATGGGCATCGGTACGGGAGTCCCCAATAGAACTGTGCACCTCGTCGCCGAAGTTAAAGCGGCATCCGCCCTGCCGCCACTGATCGGGAATGAGTTCTCGGAAGTTACGGCTTGATCCGGTCTCGAAGATCTCGTCCATCGCGCGGCCGAAACGCGCATCGAGATCGGTGACGACGTCGTCGGGCCATTCGATCTGCCAAGCGTGCGATGGGCGCGTGCCGATGAAGGTCTTCAGGATACCGGTGTCAGACAGTTCCTTGCGCAGTTTCGTTTGGTTCACGAGCGGGAAGCTGCGGTGACAGAGAACCTGCACCCAGGCCGGGTCTTCCGCCTGTTCGCTGAATGCTTGCAGGACTTCGAAAAGGTTGTGGAAGAACAGCTTCTGCCCGCCCCAGGTCACCGATGGGCGATAGAGCAAGTGGAAGTTGGGCAGGCTAAGCAAAATCGACAGATGGCTGAGGCTCGGGGGCGCTCGAAGTCCACCAATCGACACGACGTAAACGTTCTTGGGATGGTAGATCGCGAGGATCTGCCGAACCAGCTGTTCGACGTTGTCCTGCCAAGTGATGAAGTACCAGACCGTTGCCGCGTTACGGCCATCGTCAGCCACGCTGGGCTGGGTTCTGGCATAGTAGGCTTCGCGCCGCGAGGTGGCCTCGGCCTCGTCGGTATCACGCTGGCCAGTCGGCCCGACGAGCCTGAAGGCTTCCAGATCAGATCTTGCGCGAGCAGCCGAGGTCCAAAATTTTTGCAGATTTGGCAGCGATGGGGCCGAATGGAAACTCGAAAGGGCGTGCGTGAAATCGTTGAAGTGGCGCTCGGTCACCGGCTCACGGAAGTCGAGGGCACGCGCATCTAGCCCCTCCTGCCGCCAGATCTTCGTCGCATCAACGCTCGGCGATGCATCGGAAACCTGACGCATGAGATCGGCAGCCAGGCGGTAAGCCTGTCGCCAGTTTTCCGTTAGAGCGCTACGCGCGACCTTGGCGACGAGCGTCGCGAAACGTTCGCTCGGCTCAAACGGCTGCCCGAGCTGCGCTTCAAGGGCCGACAGGCAATCGTACTCGCAGAGCGACCGGAGCGCCTTGCTGATTGGGGCGCTGACGTTCGTTGAGGCATCGTCACCGGAGGACAGGGTATGCTCGACGCGCTGCCGGATAAGCGCAGCGGCGCGAGTATCGGTGATCCGCTCGTAGGCACGGAGGCCGACCGCGATGTCGTTCCGATCGCCCTCAAGCAGCGCAACGCGGCAGAAGCTCGCGAGGACATCGCGGTAGACCGCCGACCGCTCGACGAAAATATCAACGGCTGGCGAAAGGATCCTGAGCAGCCGCGCCGGCTCCTCATGGGCCGACATGTACTCCGAGAGCGCCGCCCGCACGTTGAAGTCGTGGGGAGTGATCTCGAGGACCCTCTCGAACCACGAGATCGCGACCGCCTTCTCATTCGCGTTTCTGGCGTTATTCGCGAACTGATGCAGTAGGCAGATAACAGTCGGCGTGAGCTCGACTTTGCGCCCACTCGCCACCAGTTCGGTCAGAGAAATCAGGCGCTCCCCCGATAGCTGCTGGGAGAGTTCGACAGCCAGCGGCGTAAACGGCTGGATCTGGCTCAGCGCACCGGGGATCTCTCGCGAAAGGTCGCCTTCGGAAATCGCTGTAAGGATTCCGAGCGCGTCTGAGGTCAGCATCTTGAGGCTACCGTAGCTGGCTGTGCACTGTCAGAGGATGCCCGGGGCTACTTAGCGTCCGCCGATCCGCTCGCGATCATTGAGCCGACGCAGGCATTCCAGATCGTCCTTGCATCCTGTTCGTTGCAGTTGATGCGCTCTTGGATGGAGGCCAGCACGTTCCGCGGAGGCTCCTGCATGTCCTCCAAGACCGTCTTGGCGACCTCGAGAAGATTCACACCATCGAGGTTAAGGCCCGTGCGACCTGCGCCATTGTCCGGTGCGAACGGCCAAATGCTCCGGCGAATGGACCACGCGATGATGTCGGCCACGGAACGGTTGTCGAGAGCGTCGCGGAGAGGATCAGCCATGTAGCTCGTTCTTTCTATGCGATCGGCTTGGGCCGTCGGGCACCGCGTCGGGGTTTGCCATCCACCCCGCGCGAACTCAACGGTCAAGCGCCAACGAAGGCGATTTGGGAGGTTGCGGCCGGATTCGATAGCCGCCGCCGCGCTGTTGGCCCTTGTCCATTTAGCCTCGGCTACCCTGCAACTCAGAGCGCGTCGGGCGTCGCCGGTGATCCTGCTGAGACAACCTTCTGCCCGTCCGGCTTCGCTGCGGTGGGCTCGTTTGTGTCTGTACCTGGGCGAGACGACATGAGCCGCGGCCGGACGCACCCGCCCATCGTGCCGGTGGGGAGATGAGCACACGCGTGGATGAAGCGGTCCGCGCTCCTGCTTCAATGTGTTGGGGGTCGGTGACTTGGCCCTTGCACGTTTTCTGTGACCCCTTGGCCTTCCAACTCTCTGATCCTCGCTTTCAGGGTCTCATTTTCCTGCAGAAGGCTGAACGCGTGATGTGTACGCGTGTCTAATTCCCTAAGAGCCACCAGCAGGTGATCGTGCGTTTCTTCGAACCTAGTACTTTGCTTGATAACCGGCGGCTGACGTTGCACGAATGCATAACTGCCATCTTCCAGAGCACTACACGCAAAGGGATCTTCATTCGGATCGTATACGGATTGGCGAAACTTCTCTCGCGTGCCATCCGGTATCGCCGCTCCAGAATAGAATGAGCCGAAGGCATAAGGTGCAGGAACATATGAGTCTGCCGAAAAACTCCTTAGCTTATCTGCGTACCATAGGATGAGCGCTTCCAATCCTCGGGTTTCCTCCGGCTCGACCCTCGCCCCATACTTCGAGAGGTGCCCTAAATCATGAATATCGAAGCCGCTGAAATGTGCGAATATTAGCGGTAAGCTATCGATATAAAAACGCTCGTCCTCAAACGAAACAACCCGTCGCAACATATTCCAATAGGCGAAGTTCGCACCAGGGTCCCTAACGATAGAAATCTTACTCGTAAACGATGGTATTAGGTCTATGAATTTCTGGTCTGCGAAAACACCTTCTTCGATCAATGTCACGCAGTTAAATTGAAGCTTCTCAGCCCACCAATCAACTAGTGGAATTGATTCGGCAGATGCAGCGATGCCGATGAAACCTAAATTGAAGGTGCCGTGCCGAAGTATTGCAATATCGTCCGGTAGATCAGATTTGACTGTCGGCTTCAAAAGGTGGGGCGTCAAAATGAAATCAGACCCAGCTTCCATAAGCCCAAAGTATCGGTCAAGCGTTTGAAAGACAGCTATGTCGCTGTCAAAATACAATACCTTTTCGTAGCCCATTTCAAAGAGGTACTTAAAATAATAGGGTTTTACAGCTGTACATAAATTGAATGCGCTGTACCGAAATAGAAAGCTCTTTTCATCAGGCAGCCTAATATCCTCGACAGATATAATTTTGCAACCCTCAGGGTAGCTGCCATCATGCGCCCGATCAACAAGACCTAAGATGAGATCGCACTCTGGATTATGTGTTCTCAGCGTTTCAAATAGCAGACATGCCCACGGAAGCTTCTGGTTCGTGGTCAGGGTGAAGATAGCGCGACGCAATTTATTCATGACGGGATCATAGCGAGGGCAATCAGGCTCTATAAGATGCCGAGTACCATTGAGGCTTGGCGTGAGTCACGGAAAACCCGCGCATGATCGGCTGACATGAAAGAGGCAGCCGCGTTGTCTGCCGCCCAGCCAACAAGATCGGACTGTCCCCGCTCCCCCATGATCTGATCGGGATGGGGGCCGGCGGGTGGCCATCGCAGTGAACGACCCAACGCTTCGCGATTCGGACGAAGCCCTGCTGCTCAATCTCGCTCCGAACCTGCGGCACAGCCGGAACCGCAATTCAGCTCGCTTCTTTTTATCCAGGTGATATCTGAGCGGAGCGCAGCATGCCCACGAGAACGATCAGGCCCGTCATCAAACTCCCCAACGGCCAGGAAATCACTCCCGTCACGGTACTTGCCGACGGCAAGGTGCTGATCAGAGAGGTCAAGCTGAGCGACTGACGACGGGCCGCGTGCGACGCCGGCAGCATTGTTGAGCATGCGTTTCGCCTCTCGCCGCGGGCCGTGGTTTTCAGAGGCATCAGACGTGCGAGAGCGCAATCTGCAAAGCTGACAGGTCAGCTGGGCGCCCCCTCGCATGGATCGCCCGGCTGAGCCGCTGTACGCAGCCGGCATGTCAGCCAGCCCTTCACCCCTCCCGGATGCCGTCGCTCGTTGGCGCAGCGCCCTGGAGAACCTGTCGCCGCATGCCTCGCCCTGCCGCTACCTCGTCCCGGCAAAATGGGCGGCGATTCGCGAGGAGGCGATTGCTTTCTGCAATCAGCACGGCGCCGAAGCTCACCGCCTCGGCTGGACAGCGGCCGAACTGTTCGCAGTTCACCCAGAGCATGGGACGCTCCGCATCGACTACTGCGGGGCCCTCATGATGCCCGGGCTGAACCCGACGGCCGTTGAAGTAGACCGGATTGTAACGGATCGCGGATCCGCCCGCCGCAACAAGCCGGGGCAGGTATGGGGCGTGCCGGTTTGGGAGTTCGCCCGCAAGAGCAGCAAAGCCCAGTAGCGCTGGCTCTCGAGGCTCACACCGCATCCGTTCGGTTGGCCGCCTGTCCGAGCCGCCTCGAAACATTCCGAGTCTATTCCAGCCCGCCCGGTTCGCCGTGGCGGGCCTTCTTTTGTCTCACTTCGCGCCGAACTTCAGCGGCAATAATTTGGGCCTCTCAATCAATTTCTCTCCGTCGAAAGAATAATTGAGGGTTTTCACAATCGTAACTATTTCAGTGTGCAGCGGCTCTAGTTTCAAAGTCTCGTTAAATAGATAGAACGTATCTTCATAAAATGAGTATACGTTTAATCTAAGAAAATGCTTAGCCTCGCTCACAACGGCGTTCAGATGGCTAATTCCGAGACCCTTCATTATCGAGATTGGCTGACCGTTCGCTTCCACGACCGCCTTCGAAAACCGTTCGTCATAATGCGCGAGGGCATTCCTGACGCCCCGTTTTCGCAGTTGAGTCGCCGTTACGCCGCTGAGCTTCCTGCCAAACTCCCTAACTCTATCGAGTCTTAGTTCAGCCGCAGATTTTGACTCGCTCGGCGACTTATCCGCATCATTAAACAAACAGCCGTAGGCAAGCGCCTGATTGAACGCAATCCTGAGCAGCGCGTCCGATATACCATCTTCACTTAAGACATATCCGTATTGGCGATCCTCGAACTTTTCAACTGTAGCCTGTGTCTTGTGTCCGATCTTCCAAATAGCCTGTATGTCATTGACTATATCGCTTAGTGCGTCGATGCCTGCGTCAATAATAAACTCGTGCTTGTCAGAAAATTCGCGTCTCATCGGATAATTGGCTCCTCGAATCGATCACTCTCCAATCCGATAGATTATTGAGATCGGCATTTCACGGGCCCCGGCTTCAATATTGACCTGTTGCCATCACAAGATTTATCTCATGTCTCAATGACGAGATCGAAGGCTCGCTCACGGGGCATCGACCCCATAGGCTTTCACCGTCTCCCGCCCCTCTACAGTGAGAAACCAAGCCCGGCCCTCACGGTGCGCGGTTCGTGAAGCCGGGCGCTCCTCGACCAACCCCATCTCGACAAGCAGCGACATTGCGCTCGGATAGGCGGTGATCCGCAACCCGCCGGGCGTCGACGCGATGGCGCGCAGGGCCGCCAGTTGCTTGCCTCGGAGAGGCGGGACAGGAGTGTCCGCCCAAGCCGTCTTCCTCATTGATGATTTCCACCAGCGTCCACAGCCGTCCACATCGCCCCTCAGGTCTACGTCCGGCAGGAGGATGCCGCCGGTTGAACTACCGCCTAAGGTCAGGCTTGTTCCCGATGTGTTCTAGTCGGGTTCGGGCCGGATGCGAGAGATGTCGAGCGGATTGGTTGGGGATTGGGATCGAGGCCCCGCTTGCGAAGGCTCACGCCGATGAGCCTGCGACGCGTCGCAACGCTACCGGCCGAGGGGCCAAGCACCGTGCGCGTCCCCCTCGTCGGGCCCGCGCTGTGTGCCGGCTTCCCGTCGCCCGCCGACGATTTCCTGGAGGGCGCGCTCGAACTGCCGCGCTGGCTGGTGCCGAACCCGCCTGCCACCTTCCTGATGCAGGTGCGCGGCGAGAGCATGCGCGGCGCCGGCATATTCGACCGCGATCTGGCCTGCGTCGATCGTAGCCTCACCGCCCAACACGATAGCGTGGTCGTGGCGGTGGTCGATGCGCTGCTGAGCTGCAAGCGCTACCGCATGGAAGGCAACAGGCCGCGCCTCGCCTTCGATAACCCGGACCTGCCGACCTTCGCCGTCGACGAGGCGAGCGAAGTCGAGATCTGGGGCGTGGTGCGCTTCACCGTGCGCTGGCATCTCGCGCGGGGGCGGCTGACGTGAGCAGACCGGGCGACAGAGCGCGTGATCGGATCGGCGGCGGCCGGGCCGTCGCGTTGATCGACGGCAACAGCTTCTATTGCTCCTGCGAGCGCGTGTTCGATCCCAAACTCGCCCGCGTGCCGGTGATCGTGCTGTCGAACAACGATGGCTGTGCGATCGCCCGCACGAGCGAGGCGAAAGCCCTCGGCATCCGCATGGGCGAACCGTTCTTCAAGATCCGTGATCTCTGCCGGACCCAAGGCGTGCGGGTCTTCTCGTCCAACTACACGCTCTATGGCGACATGAGCGGGCGCACGAACGCCGTCTACCGGCAGTTCAGCCCGCGGGTGGAGATCTACTCGATCGATGAGAGCTTCCTCGACCTGTCGGACGTGGCCCCCTTGCTCCGGGGCGAACTAGCTCGTGACCTTCGCGCCACCGTGCGCGCCTGGACCGGCATCCCGACCTGCGTCGGGATCGGGCCGACGAAGACGCTGGCCAAACTCGCCAATCACATCGCCAAGACCGTCCCCGATCTCGATGGCGTCTGCGATCTGACGGATGTCGCCGCCTATGAGCACTGGCTGTGCCGGGTGGAGGTCGGTGAGGTCTGGGGCATCGGCCGGGCCTCGCTCGCCAAGCTGGAGGCGATGGGCGTCGAGAGTGTCGCGGATTTGCGGGACCTCGATCCCCGGCCGGTCCGCAAGGGCCTGACCGTGGTGGGCGAACGCATCATCCACGAACTGCGCGGCCTCGCCTGCTTGCCGCTCGACCTCGTGCCGGCCCGGCGGAAGGGCTGCGCCGTGACGCGCTCGTTCTCCGCACGCATCACTGACCGGGCGACGCTGGAGGAAGCAGTTGCTGCCCACGCGACCCGTCTCGGTGAGAAGCTGCGTCGGGAAGGCCTCGGCACCGATCACGTCACGGTCTTCTATCATACGAGCGAGCACGACCGGGACGCGCCGCAGCGCTCGGTGGCCACCACCGTCAGCCTGCCGGAGCACAGTTCGGACACGCTGGCGCTGATCAAGGCGGCACGGCTCGGTGTGGCGAAGACCTGGCGCGAGCCGAGTTCTGACCGGCCGGCCTGGCGCTATTCGAAGGCCGGCGTGGTGACGAACGATCTTGCGCCCCTCAGTCATAGCCCGCGCGCGTTAATCGGCGCGCTCGATCGCGAGCGCTCCGGTCCGTTGATGGCCGCGATGGACGCCTGCAACTCGCGGTGGGGACGTGGCGCTGTCGTTCCTGCGAGAGCAGGGCTGACGACGAAACGGGACTGGAACACGAAGTTCGAGATGCGGACGCCTCGCTATACGACGCAGGTGTCCGAGCTTCCTGTCGCTTTGGCCTGACCGCTGGGGCGAGCGAGGATGAGGCGGCGTTCGACGTGGCGTTGAAGATGATCGCTAAGAGTGTGCCGCAACCGAAAGGCAAGGCACCTTAGCCACCGGCATTGCTGACACCTCAGTTAAAGCAAAGTCGACGCGGAGCAGGATGAGGCCGGTCCCGTCTGTAACCTCAAGGTGCCAGTCATCGCAGGACAGAGCGCTCTTTGGATCGTCCTTTAGGATCTCGCCGGCTAGTCTGATCGCTACGATCCGTGCAGTTGCCCAATCGGGGAATTCACTGCCATCAACGTCTAATATACCTAAACCGTCATGAACGTTGAAATGATAGCGCGCCACCTAGAGCCTCCAATGGAAGGCGGGGGGTGTAGCCCTCACTTGCCAGCACGCCTTCAGTGAAGCCAGCAATTGATAGCTACATGGCACGCTAAAACTTGGCATGCACTTTACTGGATTAGCTTCTGATGTGCTGTGGCGATCCGCCACGGCCAAGCTGGTTCGCCGTTAGCAGCATCTGCGACCGCTATAATTGCCCTACTGCACCCTCTCGCTGACCGGCTGGAAGCCACGCCGGGTCGCGAGCCCGATCAGCTCCTCGTCCGTCATGATTAGGTCACCGATCCGCCAGCGCTCCATGTCAGGTCCGTCCGGCGTGATCGGCCAGCCGAGGGCAATAAGCGCCTCGGCCGCGTCTTGCGCGGCAAGGGTGGTGGTGATCGCGGCCTCGTCCATCGCCGCGAGATAGGGCGACAGGGGAGGGCGGCGATCCCGCGTCTAGGGAACGCAGTGAAGCAAGATCAACGGCCTACCAGGGCTTCCCAAGCTGAATGTCGTCGGTTCGATCCCGATCGCCCGCTCCAACTAACCCGCTGAAGCGTATGCTGTTCTGACAGTCTACCGCTGATCTCGCGTCCCCCATCGTACCCCAAAGCGTCCCTTATGGCTGTTCCGCGCCCGTTCCGGCCTTGCGGTGCGCGGCCCGCATCGTCGCGACTGCGCGCGATTTGCCGACTGCGCCGCGTGAGTAGCGCAGGGTGGTGGCGAGCTGGGCGTGAGCGGCTGACGAGCGGATCGCGTCGAGATCGGCGCCCGCATCCTCGGCTTCCGTGATGGCGCCGGCCCACGCATCCATGTTCCACACATTGTCCGGCACGCCGGCCGCCCGCGCCACGATCCGCCACTCTCGACCGTAGGCCGATTCCGCGTAGGGGCGCCCGGCCAACTCGTCTATGATCACCGGCCCGACGCGCCGACCCATGGGAAGCGGGCATCCGGCTGGCCGCGATGGGCGGACCATTGAAGCATCTCGGCCTGGAGACGAAGACAGGCGGCCTCGATCAGGACGCGGCCGGCCGGATCGTCGAGGCCGTAGGGCAGGCGAACGGTGGGCGGGCGATAGCCTGCTTTGACGAGATCACTGCGCGCGCACCAGTAAAGGCGTCGGCTTCCGTCGCGATTCGGCTTCGATTTCAAGCCGGGGGCTTTGAGATCAGAGGGCATTGAGGTTCTCCACGCCGTCGATGGCGGATGCCTCGACCGCGGAAAGACCGTAGCCGTGGGCGAGGTGTGGGGCATCGGCCGGGCCTCGCTCGCCAAGCTGGAGGCGATGGGCGTCGAGAGTGTCGCGGATTTGCGGGACCTCGATCCCCGGCCGGTCCGCAAGGGCCTGACCGTGGTGGGCGAACGCATCATCCACGAACTGCGCGGCCTCGCCTGCTTGCCGCTCGACCTCGTGCCGGCCCGGCGGAAGGGCTGCGCCGTGACGCGCTCGTTCTCCGCACGCATCACTGACCGGGCGACGCTGGAGGAAGCAGTTGCTGCCCACGCGACCCGTCTCGGTGAGAAGCTGCGTCGGGAAGGCCTCGGCACCGATCACGTCACGGTCTTCTATCATACGAGCGAGCACGACCGGGACGCGCCGCAGCGCTCCGTCGCCACCACCGTCAGCCTGCCGGAGCACAGTTCGGACACGCTGGCGCTGATCAAGGCGGCGCGGCTCGGCGTGGCGAAGACCTGGCGCGAGCCGAGATCTGACCGGCCGGCCTGGCGCTACAGCAAGGCGGGGGTGGTGACGAACGACCTATGGCCACTCGCCGACAGCCCCCGGGCGCTGATCGGCGCGCTCGACCGGAAGCGCTCGGAGCCGCTGATGGCGGCGATGGATGCCTGCAATGCGCGATGGGGCAGGGGGGCCGTGGTGCCGGCGCGGGCGGGGCTCACGACGAAGCGGGAGTGGAACACGAAGTTCGACATGCGGACGCCGCGGTATACGACCCAGGTGGGTGAGCTGCCGGTGGCGCACGCCTAAAGCACAACGCAACGGAATGAGGACGCCTTGGGCCGTCCTCATCTTCCATGCGATGCACAGCAGGGTCTGAATGCGACCCACCTCGGTCGCAGGCGGCAGCCAGCCGAATTCTCCAAAAGCGGACACTTGGAGGGTCAGCGAAAGCGTGACGTGTCCGGTAGGTCGATAGACCAAACTCGACCTTTAGAGCGCTCTTAGCCCATCGGATCCGGCTACCCTCGGCTATTGTCTTTGAGGCTAATCAAGAAGCCTAAAAATTCCACAATGCCATTAGGCGTTCACGAAGACGCGAACGAAACGTCTATTAGGGGATAAGACACTTGGGCGTGTTATGAGATACTCGGCCGTTCAAATATAGAAGGCCCCGCCCGGGGCCCGCAAGGAGCGGCCGGGGGAACACGAAGCATGAACCGTTTCCGTCTAGCCGTCCTCGGCGTCTCGCTCGCCGTGCTGCCCGTTGCCGCGCACGCCAAGGTCTTCGAACTTCCTGAAGAGAAACCCGCGATCACGGTCACCTTACCGGACGCGTGGTCCCCCGAGGAGATCGAGAAGGGCGCCCAGGCCAACTCGCCTGATGGCTCAATCTTCGTCTCCCTTGAGATCGAGAAGGCGAAAGACACACAGAAGGCGGTCCTCGACGCCATCGTCTGGCTGCGGAAGAAGGGCGTCAAGTTCGACCAATCCTCGCAACGAAGGAAAGAGGGCGAAATTAACGGCTTACCTGTGGTTCAGCTCGAGTTCGACGGTAACGACAATGACGGCCCCACGTCTGTGGCACTCTCGATTTTTGTTCTTTCAAGCGAGAGAATTGGCATCCTCACGTTCTGGGGCTCGCCGAAGGGGCAGAAAAAATACGCGAACCAACTTGAGACAGTTCTCAAGAGCCTTCAGCCGCTGGGCCAACTAGGACCCAAAGCCGCTACGACTGCACCGTCCAGTGCGCCCGCTTCGGTGTCGCAGGCTCCCGCCACCGCGACCGTTGCAGATCTAGAAACTCAGGAGAATGCTACTGCAGCGGTTTGGGAGCGCCTGCCGTTTTCGTCGCGCCATGCCATGTTCGTGAACCGGGGGGCGAACGCCTACGGCGACTACGACGCTCGTTCATCGAACGTGTTTGAGCCAGGCGAGAAGCTGCTCACCTATCTTGAGCCGCTTGGGTATGCCTGGGCCGCCAAGGGCGACGGCTACCGTTTCGGTGTAAGTATCGATTTCGAGATCCTGTCCACGGACGGAAAGATCCTCACCGGTCAAAAAGGGATTCTGAAGCAAGAGTTGGACAGCCACTACCGCAACCGCGAGTTCTTCGTGAACAGCACTATGAGTATGGACGGCGCTCCCGCTGGCAACTACGTGCTTGCTTACATTCTGCATGACCTTGTCAACGGTCGCACGACGCGAGTGGAACAGCCGTTCACGATCAAGGGCACCGCGGCTGAGACAAAATAAGATTGGATGCTCCCCCGCCCCGTGTGCAGATCGGGGCGGGGTCTAGCCCCCGGTCTAGAACCTCAATGACACCGGGTCGCCCCGCTACGCACTGAAACGCCCGCGTCGTATCTCCCATTTGGGATATACGGCGATCACCTGATGAACTCGCAACCCCGCCCGGCTGCTACCGCGGCGGGTCTTTTCGTCGGAAAGCTCAACACTCGCTAGTCCCGCAATTCGTCATCGGCCAAGTGGTGTCATGGCTCTGGTGTTTCGAATCGCGCAGCTAGAACAATTACTGCGATGGCATTCCGAAGGGTCTTCTTGGGTGAGCCTAACCGCTGGCCGAGATCGAACTCACCACGAGATGCGGTGATGGCCGCTGCAATATCGACGCTATGGCCGCTGTCGTAAGGATAGGGGTCTCACGGCGGATCGAGACATACCGGTCAATCGCCGCGACGATCTCCGCGTTGGTGATCATGCCGGATCTGCGCGGATCAGCGAGGGTCGATAGCTGGGTAGAAGGAGCTGCTCTTTGGCTTAAATGGCCGAAATCAGAAAGGCGGGAAACCCACCCCGAGCAGCCATTCCAAGCGAGGCCCAACCTCGCGATCTGAACTGTCGTCGCCGCGTTTCGAATACAGCGACCTGTAATCACTCTGACCGGCAGCGTGTGAGTTTGAGCCGTTTCTTGCGAAAGCGGGCCGTCCAACCACTCGCACCGCTCCGAGTATCTGTGTAAAACATTCATTCAGCTCGCTACACTTTCGTGTGAAAGATCGAAACTACACACATTATTAAGAAGCGCAGTTCTTGTCGGAAATCAAATTATAAGAGCGCGCTTAGCAAATATTAACGGATAAATTACCGATCTATGCGATATAATACATCATCGATCTGGGAAATGCGGCTGCCGTTAAAATGAAAAATATTCGGATACTTCCGAAAATCTCTGCGGCAATCGCCTTCATTGCCGTAATCGTCGGTTGCTGTGTTTGGTACGCGCAAGGACGTATGACGCAAATCGATGATTCCTATACTAGATTTATCGACAACGAAGCGGAAGCCGCAACTGTCGCGCGGCGTACTAATCGCCTTATCTTCGAATTAAATTACTGGGTTTACAGAATAATTGCGGAGACCGAGGACGGCCAGATGCAAGCCGCCAACAAGGGCTTCGAAACAGCTCTGCCGAGGATGGCAGAGAGCCTTGCGACCCTCCGCGAGAAAGCGCCGACTTTCACGGCACGCATTGATGCCCAATCGGCACGGATCAACCGCTTTACCCGCGACGTCAGCGAGGTTCGCCGCCTCGGCACGTCCAATCAGAATGCTGAAGCGATCGCTCTCGTTCACAGTGCGATTGACCCGACCTTCAATACTATGGTCGAAGAGGGTAACAAGCTCGGTGATGATATTCAGGAGTTCATGCGCACGGGCTCTGCCGATCTCACCCATCTGACCAACACCACCCGCTATACGCTGATGGGTCTCAGCGCCTTGGGCCTGCTGGTCGGGCTCCTCGTCGCTACTTTGGTCTCGGTCATCGGTATCACGCGTCCTCTCGGCAACCTCGTTTCGGTGTTGCAGCGTATGGCGAAGGGCGAGATCGATGCGCAGATTGCCGAAGCCAACCGCGGCGACGAGATCGGCGCTGTTGGCAAGGCCGTCGAGGGCATCAAGGAGATGGTGACCCGCAAGGCCCTGGAAGAAGCCGAAATGAAGCGGTTAGCCGACGAGGCGGCCGCCCGCGAGCGCAAGCGCACCATGATCGAGTTGGCTGACAGCTTCGAGCGGTCAGTCGGTGGGATCGTCGGAATGGTGTCGTCGTCATCGACTGAACTTCAGGCGACAGCGCAGCAGATGACTTCGACCGCCGCCGAGACGGCCAGCCAGTCGATCACCGTCGCCGCCGCCGCTGAGGAGGCCTCGTCCAACGTCAACACCGTCGCGGCGGCAGCCGAGGAGCTGGGCTCCTCGGTTCAGGAGATTGGTCGGCAAGTGCAGGGTTCGGCTGGGCTGGCCCAAGCCGCTGTGGGTGAAGCTGCGCAAACCGCGCATCTCGTCCAGGCTCTCAAAGCCACTTCGGCGAAGATCGGCGAAATGGTTGGCCTGATCTCTGGGATCGCCGGTCAAACCAATCTCTTGGCCCTCAACGCGACGATTGAGGCGGCGCGCGCCGGCGCGGCCGGCAAGGGCTTCGCGGTGGTGGCGACCGAAGTGAAGGCCCTGGCCGAGCAGACCGCCCGTGCTACACAGGAGATCGCCAGCCAGATTGGCGAGATCCAGGGGGTAACGGACCAAGCGGTGTCGGCCATCGGCAGCATCACGCACCGCATCCAGGAAATCGACACCGTCGCGACCAGCATTGCGGCAGCCGTCGAAGAGCAAGCCGCCGCGACCCAGGAGATCGTGCGTAACGTCTCGCAGGCTGCGACCGGCACATCGGAAGTAACCGGAACCATCGCGGGCGTGGCCCAGGCCTCGGAGGAAACCGGAGCGGCGGCTAGCCAAGTGCTGTCGGCTGCTTCGGAATTGTCGCGGCAATCAGAGCATCTCAACGCCGAGGTTACTCGCTTCCTCGCAACCGTCCGCGCAGCCTGATCTCCGTTCTCAGCTTCGTTGCGCCGAATAAGTGCTCGCTTCCATTCCGTTCGGGTTGGAAGCGGGCACACGGTTTTCAGCCAATCCTGTCATTCGCTCAGTGGTTCGAGGTCGCTCATCACTTCAGCGAACGAACCGGGGTATGGGGTACGAGGGCGAGTAAAATCAGAGGCCTGTCAGGGCTTCCCAAGCTGAATGTCGTCGGTTCGATCCCGATCGGCCGCGACGGCACGGCGGCCCTCCGGCGATCGCTGCGATTGCTGATTGAGGGCATCGTCTGCCGAAGCAGTTTCCCGCTCGTCGTGTCCACTGGCGACGGCCGGACATGACGCGGGACGAAACCGCATTCCATGACCACAAATACTTTCAAAGTGGAAACTGAAATAATTCAGTTAAGTGCGAGTATTATGCCGTCCGGCCAAGATAGCGGCCATGAACGGCAAATTTCGACTGCCGCACCGGCATCGAGCAGATCGCGCACTCGTTCTTTGAACTGTACGCGTGATCGGCCGCGCGGACGGAAACTCTTGCTCGATGCCGCGTGAACCCCTCGCGCTCGCGCCGACTTGGCAGAGAGACGAGACCGCCGCGGAGGTTCGGCATGATAGAACCCGTTGACGCAGAGCCGAGTGACATGGCCGACCAGCTCGCCGCCCTGCGAGCTGATAACGCGCGCCTGCGCCGCCTGCTCGACGAAGCAGGCTTGCCCGACAGTCTGCGCCACGGCGTGCGAAACACGATGGCGATGCTCCGCACGATCATGCACCAATCGGCTGAGAGCGCTGACGAGATCGACGCCTATGTCGCTCATCTCGACGGACGCTTCAAAGGCATCCTGAGGGCGCAGGCCATCACTGACGCCTTCGGCGAGGCGGACCTGCAAACCCTCGTCTCCGACGAATTGATGGCCCACCTCGTGCGCGAGGGCGAACACGCCACGATCGCCGGTCCACGCGTGAAGCTCCGGCCGAAGCCTGCTCTGGTCCTGGCGCTGGCGCTGCACGAGCTGACGAGTAACGGGATCGAGCATGGCTCGCTGTCGCTCCGGCAGGGGCGGGTGACGGTGACGTGGCGGATCGAACCGAACGATCCTGAGCCGATCCTGGCCCTGACGTGGAAGGAGACCGGAGGCACGGCGGTAACGTCACCCGTCCGCCAAGGCTTCGGTACGACAGTACTGAAGGAAATGCTGGTCTACGAACTCGAAGCGCAATCGACGCTCACCTATGAGCCGGACGGGCTCAGCTGCGCGCTCCTCGTCCCATTCACGGCTCGGATCGGACGCCTCGCTCCGACGGACGCAACGCATCGGGAAGCCGATGAACGCGATTGAGGCAGCCCCGGAGAGTTTTTCGCTCGCAACTCTGCCTTCCTGCCCCAAGCGTTTGAGCGCGACGCGGCGGGTGCGGCGCCCAATGCCCGGCGGAGAACGACCATGACAAATCGCGACATCGTCGTCATCGGAGGATCATCAGGTGCGACCGCCTCGCTCAAGGTGATCCTCGGCGCTTTGCCAGCAGATCTGCCGGCGGCGGTCTTCATCGTCCTGCACATTCCGGCTCGCAGCATTGGGCTGCTCGCGACCGTCACAGCGGCTGCCGCACACCTGCCCGTCCACGCCGCACGTGACGGCATGATGATTACCCCCGGCAACATCTACCTCGGCGTGCCCGACCATCATCTTATCGTGCGAGACGGGCAAATCAGGCTTGGCCGTGGCCCTCGTGAGAATATGGCCCGCCCGTCCATCGATCCTCTGTTCCGCTCTGCTGCGGCGACCTACGGCCCCCGGGTCATCGGCGTCTTGCTCAGCGGCCTGCTCAACGATGGTGCCGCCGGTCTGGAGGCGATCAAACGCTGCGGGGGCGTGGCGCTCGTACAAGACCCGGCGGACGCCATCGCCGATGAAATGCCCCTCAGCGGCATGGCTGCGACGACCGTCGATCTGGTTGCGCCGAGTACGCGTCTCGGCGACGTTCTGTCCGAGCTCGTTCAAGAATCGCCCGGACCGCGCCTGCCGGTGCCGCCGGAGATTCGCTTGGAGATCGACATCGCCGCCGGTGAGCGGATCGACAGCGACGTGTTGCGCCGGATCGCGGATCCTGCGGCGCTGACCTGTCCGCATTGCAGCGGGGTGCTGTCGAAGGTCCGCGATGCTAAGCCGCTACGCTTTCGCTGCCAAGTCGGACATGCCTACACAGCGGAGGCAGTGGCCAGGGAGCAGGAGAACGCCGTCGACGAGGCGCTGCGCATCGCGCTACGCATCATCGAGGAACGAGCCGAACTCGTTGCCCGCATGGCGCAGGATGGACGAAGCTCCGGACGTCTTGCCGTTGCCGAAATGTACGACGAGCGCGCGGTCGAATACCGCGAATATGCCGACACGATCCGCCGGGCGGTCCTCCTGTCCCTCCCTGCGCCGGAACCATCCGGAAGCGAGGGCGCACAGGAAGAATAGGACCTGAGACCTCGACCGCACTCCATCCGCGCTGTGGTACGAGGGCTTCACGCTTCCTATAGGGAGGCGAATGGAGCGGCGGCGCCGCTCTTCCCGCATCTCGCGCATCACAGCGATCCAGCATGTCCGAAGCCGATATACGCTCGTCGAGGACGACCGCCTATCTCACCCTGAGCGCGTCGGCCGCGAGTACCGGTCCGCTGCAACGAATCCTCACTGGAATGCCGCGCCTGGATGGTCTGGCGGTGATGATTGCTCTGCAGCACCGGGAAGCCCTTGATGAGAATGGGTTTCAGCTCGCTCTCGCCGCCGCTGGCATCGAACTGACAGCTGTCCAAGACGGTGCCGCCATCGAAGGCGGGCACATTTATCTCGTCGGAGCCCACCTCGTCGCGAGTGTCGAGAATGGACACTTCCGTACTCGTCCTGCGGACGAGGCCGGAGGCCGGGGCGTGATCGACAGCTTCCTTGTCTCGCTTGCCCGCGACGAGGAGGGACGCAGCATCGCGGTGGCGCTGGCTGGGACCGATGGGGACGGAACGCTCGGCTTCAAGGCGATCAAGGAGGCGGGCGGCCTCACGCTCGCCGAGGAAACTGATGAGGCCAGAGCCGGCGAGCTGACTTCCAGCGAGAGTCCGGCGGCGCTGGCGGATGCGGTCTTATCCCTCGACGATCTCATCCAGCGGGTCGCGTCCGCGGCGCGCCAGCTGGCCGCCGAGGGTGTCGCCACTCCGGCCGCATCCAAAGCCGCCCTCGCGGCCATCGCGGGGGTGCTCCGCAACAAGACCGGCCACGACTTCCACGGCTACAAGCCCGGCACCTTTCTGCGACGGGTCCAGCGGCGGATGCAGGTCCTCGCGCTGACGAGGGTCGAAGACTACGTTGAAGCCCTGCGCAACAGGCCGGAGGAAGCACAGGAGCTCTTCAACGATCTGTTGAACGGTGTGACCCAGTTCTTCCGCGATCCGAAGGAATTCGAGATCCTCGAACGGGAGGTGATCCCGAAGATGTTCGCGGAAAAGACACGAGACGATCAGATCCGGATCTGGGTGATCGGCTGCTCGACCGGCGAAGAGGCCTATTCGCTGGCGATCCTGCTGCGCGAGCACATGGCCGGGCTCGATGTCGTGCCCCAGGTCCAGATCTTCGCGACCGACCTCGACGGGCGCGCGCTGGCCTCGGCCCGGGCGGCGCGCTTCGCTCATACGATCAGTGAGACCATGTCGCCTGAGCGGCTGGCCCGCTGGTTCGTGAAGGAAGGCAACACCTATTGCATCGTGAAGGAGTTGCGCGAGATGTGCATCTTCTCGCAGCACTCGATCATCAAGGACCCGCCTTTCTCACGGCTCGATCTGATCTCGTGCCGCAACCTGCTCATCTACCTCGACGCCGAGCTTCAGAGCCGGGTCGTCCCGCTGTTTCACTTCGCCCTGAAACCAGAGGGCACCTTGTTCTTAGGAAATTCCGAGAACGTCTCGCGCCACACCGACCTGTTTGCGCCGATCGACAGCCGCTCGCGCATCTTCCGGCGTCGGGAGACCGGCACGCGCATCCTGCCGGACTTCCCGTTCGTGGCGCCGG
Source organism: Methylobacterium komagatae (assembly GCF_042661665.1). Lineage (NCBI taxonomy): Bacteria > Pseudomonadati > Pseudomonadota > Alphaproteobacteria > Hyphomicrobiales > Methylobacteriaceae > Methylobacterium > Methylobacterium komagatae. The sequence goes on along the minus strand of NZ_JBHSWN010000001.1, from coordinate 5,286,490 downwards.
ATCGCCGGATCGGGACGACGATCGTCCCCGATGAGCGGGCCCGGCCGAATGGAGTGACGCTGACCCGGCGCGCCGAACGCCTCGCGGAACGCTTCGCCCCCGCTTACGTGATCACCGATGCGTCGTTCAACGTTCTGCATTTCTCCGGACGGACCGGGCGGTACATCGAGCCGGCCGGCGGCACTGCCACCCTGAACCTGTTGCAGGCTCGCCCATCCGGACCTGCGGCTCGACCTGCGCGCAGCGCTCGCAAAAGCCGATGAGACGGCCGAGTTAGTGCAGGTCGAAGGCTTGCAGGTCGGCCAGAACGGGACGCGCTTCTCGGTCGACATCGTCGTCGAACCCATGCGGGACGATCCCGACGCGCACGGCTATTTCGTGCTGTTCAAGGATGGCGGTCCGAAGGCGGCCGAAAAAGGCGGCAGCGCCGCAGGTGTTTCAGGCACCCTCGAGCATACAAGGCGTCTGGAGGTCGAGCTTACTGCCACACGCGAGCGTTTGCAGGCCACGATCGAGGAGCTGGAGAGCACCAACGAGGAATTGAAATCCTCCAACGAGGAATACCAGTCTCTCAACGAGGAACTGCAATCGACCAACGAGGAGCTGCAGACCTCCAAGGAAGAGCAGCAATCCGTCAATGAGGAGCTCACCACGGTCAATGGTGAGCTTGGCCACCGCGTGCAGGAACTGGGCCGAGCCAACAGCGATCTGAAGAACTTCCTCGAGAGCACCCAGATCGCGACGATCTTCCTCGACAACGATCTGCGGATCACAAACTACACGCCCGCCGTCACCGAGATCTTCCACCTGATCGAGACCGATACGGGACGACCGATTGCGCATATCAAGTCGCGCATTGCCTACGAGGAGTTGCAGGACGACGCCCGACGGGTGCTGCGTACCCTAAGCGTGGTCGAACGCGAGATCACCAATTCGACGACGGGAGCCCAATACCTCGTCCGGGTGCTGCCCTATCGCAGCATCGACAACTTCATCGCCGGTGTCGTGATCACCTTCGTCGACATCACGGAGCGCAAACGGGCCGAGGAGCGTCAGCGCGCGAGCGAGCGCCGGCTCGTCGCGCTCGTCGAGGGCATCCCGCAATTGGTCTGGCGGGCGGCTGAGAATGGGCGGTGGACCTGGGCGAGCCCGCAATGGTCCGCTTACACTGGACAGACGGAGGCGCAGAGCCGGGATCATGGCTGGCTCGATGCCGTGCACGCGGACGATCGTGGACCGGCCATGGAGGCGTGGCGCGATGCGGCCCGGACCGGCGCTCTGCAAATGGAAGGACGCCTGCGCAGCGCCGTCGATGGCAGTTACCGCTGGTTTCAAACCCGCGCGATGCCGGTGCGTGGCGAGCGTGGAGAGGTGGTCGAGTGGCTCGGCACCTCGACCGACATTGACGATCTGCGCCGGATGCAGGAGCAACAGTCGGTGCTGGTCGCCGAGTTGCAGCATCGCACGCGAAACCTGCTTGGCGTCGTCCACTCGATCGCACAGCAGACGCTCGCAGCAAGCGACACGCTGGAATCCTTCACGACCGCGTTCAACGAAAGGCTGGCGGCTCTTTCTCGCGTGCAAGGCCTCCTTTCACGTGCCGGGGAAGAGCCGATCACGCTGGGGACCCTCATCCGGATCGAGCCGACGCGCTCGCAGCCGCAGATCTACGCGAACGCATCGTACTCGACGGCCCCGACGTCCGCATCCGAAAGGGGGCAGTTCAGATCTTCGCGCTGGCCCTGCACGAGTTGGCCACCAACGCCCGCAAGTACGGCGCTCTCTCCAGCGCGCACGGCCAGCTCACCGTCAGGTGGTGGACGCACGAAAACGACGGGCAGGAACCGCGGCTCACGCTGGAATGGGTGGAGACTGGGATCGACAAGCGGCACAGCGCGGAAGGCGCGGCCCTGAGGAACGGTTACGGACGCGAATTAATCGAGAATGCGCTTCCGTTCGCGCTCGATGCCACGACGCGTTACGAACTTAACGAGACCGAGGTACGTTGTCTTATCGAGCTTTCACTTGCCTGAGGCTTTGTAGGAGCTGACGATGACGATGGGCACACCGAGCCATGGGCCGGACGCTTTGTCGGGTCCTAAGGTACTCTTGGTCGAGGACGATTACTTCATCGCCGTAGAGATGCAGCGGATGTTGTCGAAGGGTGGCGCTCAGGTGCTCGGTCCTGTGGCGAGCGTCGACAAAGCTCTGACGCTGATAGCGGCTAATTCCGAGATCGATGCGGCTGTGCTCGATGTGAACCTGCGCGACATCATGGTCTTTCCCGTGGCGGACGCCCTCGAAACACGCGGTGTACCGTTCGTCTTCGCCACGGGCTATGAAGGAACCGCCATTCCCGCGCGCTATGCCCATGTTCAGCGCTGCGAGAAGCCGGTGGACATGGATAAGCTCGCGCAGGTCCTGTCAAACGAAATCAAGACCAGCTGAAGTAGTGTTATTCATACAAGATTTCGTCCCGGGAGGTTGATTTCGAAGCCATCGCCCGGATGCGGAACGGAAGCCCGATCCGCCATGTCGCCTTGAGAAAGGTCGCCGCATAACTCTTTCTGCGCAAGCATGTTCCAACGTAGCGGCAAAAACTTATATGTAGGAATGCTGATCCAATTTATAGATAGCATCTCATATAGATCTATTGTCAGATCATCATCAGCGAATTTGAGACAGGTGCTGATGGCCGGGAGAGCGATGTGCTTCCACCTGCAAGATACGGTGGAATGACATGGCGTCGATCTCCGATATCCACCCCAGGACGATGCTCATCCGGAAACTCGAGAGCATGGCGCCCCTCTCCCCACAAGAGCGGCAGGCGATTAAGGACCTCCCGGTTCGGATGCACGCCGTCAATGCCCGCCAGGACATCGTGCGCGATGGCGACCAGCCCCAGCACTGCTGCCTCATCTTGTCCGGCTGGGCCTGCCGCTACAAGTTGCTCCACGAGGGTAAGCGGCAGATCCTGTCGTTCCATATCGCTGGCGACATCCCGGATCTTGGGACCCTGCACATCCCGACCATGGATCATGGCCTCGCTTCCGTGACGAAGGCGACGGTCGGCTTCATTCCGCATGAGAACCTGCGCGCGCTGACCGAAGCCTTCCCGCGCATCGGCGCCCTCTTCTGGCGCGCGACGCTGATCGATGCCGGCGTCTTCCGGGCCTGGATCGTCGGCATGGGCCGCCGTTCGGCCTTCGAGCGCATCGCACATTTGTTCTGCGAAATGTACCTGAAGTTGCAGATGGTGGGGCTCGCGGGGGATCATCGTTGCCCGATGCCTGTCACTCAGGCGGATCTCGCGGACGCGCTGGGATTGACCTCGGTGCACGTCAACCGCGTCTTGCAGACCATGCGCGGCAGGGCTCTCATCACCCTCAGAAGCAGCACCTTGGTGATCGCGGCGTGGGACGAACTCATCCGCGTGTCCGAATTCGACCCGGCCTACCTGCAGATCGACCACGGCCTAGAGCCGCACGCGGACGTCGCTTGATCGGACCAAAGCCGAGAAGGCCACCCCCTTCGCGATGACGGCGTGATGCGAGTTCCCAATCTCTCCGAGAGCTTGAATCGTACTCCACTTCACCAAAGCAGACGCTGCGCGGCTGAGCGTTGCCGAGAGGCGCTACCATGAATCTTCGATCCGAAACCCCGCCGCCCCCCGGCAGCATGCCCGTAGAGGCACCACCTGCCTCCGATCGGCCGACCACGGCGATGCTGAAAGCGGACATCGACAGCGGTGCGACAGGCGACAAAGTGAAGGCTTACGATCCGGGGCTTTCCCAGCTTGGGACCGACGATGAGGCCGCCGGGCAGTCCCCGTCCCACGAGCGCATCGCTTTGGCGCGCAAGACTGAGTCGGCGCCTGCCCGGGTGCGGAGGGCGTCACGGCCGCACGGGCCGAACGCGTGGGTCGTGCCCAGCTACTGTGCCGTGATTGGCGGCGTCGGGGTCGTTCTGGGATTGTCGCTATGGCTCGTCTGATGAAGTCAGATCCCAGCCACCGGATATGGGTCGATATCACCATCGGCCTGTCGGCCGGTCTGATCGCGACGCTGGTCACGAATCTCGCCCAACACCCGTTGAAGCGGATTACCCCGGAACGCGTTCATCGCCATGAGAAGCGAGTACGCCCTGGCGAATCCTCGTCTTTGGTCGCGGGACAGAAGCTCTGCAACGCGATGGACATCGACCCCTCACCGAGCCGCCATGAGATGTCGGGCAAGGCGATCCACCTCGCCACCGGTATGGGCTGGGGACCGGTCTACGGCCTGTTGCGACGGTACGCCGGATTACGGCCGATCCCTGCCGCCCTGGCTTCCGGAACGGCGATGTCGTTGATCCTGGACGAATCCCTGGTGCCGGCTCTCGGCCTCAGCGCCCCCAATCATCACTACCCAATCTTCACCCGCCTGCGAGGCTTTGCGGCCCATCTCGTCTACGGAGCTGCAGTAGCGGCGGCGTCAGAGGGACTCTGCCGTTTGCTGGAAAAGCCTTCCGTCAGTTGGGGGCGCTCCCCGGTCCGGCGCGCCAGCAGCTGACTGGCGGGACGCACCACGATCAACGCAGGGCTCCTGCGGCAGGGGCCAATCGTCCACTTCTGGCTGATGGATGAGCAAAGCGAGACTATCGCACCGGTTCTGCCGAAACATTCGCGGGGCTAGGAGCGGGTGGACGACCGGTGCGCCATTCACGACATCGCCTCAGAGGCGAAGTCCGCGCGCAAGCCGCTCCTGCGCCGCCTTTATATCGAAGGTTCGGCCGGTCGCGGTCTCGATCCTGATGCCTTTGTAGCCCTCCTCGGCCCAGCGTAGGGCCAGGACTATCGCACTCGATGGTTGTACACGAGTTGCAAAGCAAGGTTCAGCATCTCGCTCAGCACGGACCTTATAGCACATGGCTGATGCTTCCCGATTCGCCCCCGCCAGAAATAAATAGCAATGTCTTCTCGGAAGGTACAGCATAAATAAGTATTTTGCGCAATACTATTTGGCGCAATCCCAGACAATTTAATCCAAGTTACGTCAAGTACAGTAGATACAGACGAGATGCCCCTCAACAACCAGTCACGCGGCAAGTCGGTGCGCCTGATTCAAAAAGGCTGCGTCAGGGCGTCGCGCATATCATAAGCTAATCCATTGAAGTGCACGACAAGTTGTCGTGTGGCATGTAGCGCATGGAATTCGCATCCACACAGGGGGCTTCGGCAATATGCGCTTAAAGCCTTTGCTTTGATCTGGAGAAGGCCGTGCCACGGTATCACTTCAACGTCTTTGACGGCTATAGCGGCTCTGATGAGGAGGGCTGCGAGTTCCCCGATTGGTCGTCGGCACGGCTGGCAGCGATCAAGTTGGCCGGCGAAATCCTTAGGGAAGATCCATACCGGATATTAGCGTGCCCCGATTGGCGGATAGAAGTCACCGATCAAACGGGCCTCGTTCTTATTCGTCTCGATTTTTGCGCGGTCGAATCACCAGTGGTCACACACGCTGCGCTTGCCTAGCGCGCTTCACCCTGCACCCATGGAAGCGACTTTGGGCGCACATATTTTGAACTGCAATCGCCCTAGCAAATTCGGGACCTGAAGTAGCGGCGCTGCCGATAGGCACAAACCGCCATATCGATTCAACTTGTGGAAGACGGTCCGTCTCTCACACGCTCATCTTCGGAGCGGTCAGTCCGCTTGCGACTACTCCGACACCGAATCAATATTGATGAGCCGTCGAACCTCCGACAGGACTATGGCAGCCTCAACTGGCTTTTCCAAGCGACGCGCTCCGGAATACTGGCTCGGTAACGTCTCCTGATCGTACCCCGTCGTGAACAGAAACGGGATGCCGCGTTCGCGCAAAGCGTCCGCCACGGAGAAGACCATGACGTCGTGCAGGTTCACATCGAGCACCGCAGCATCAATGTGCTCGGCGCCGTGGATCAGCGCCAGCGCATTCTCGACTTGCCCGGCCGGCCCCAACACTTCGGCGCCGTCGTCCGCGAAGGTACGGCGCATTATGTCCGCAAGGAAGTAGTCGTCCTCAACGATCAGCACGCGGCGCCCTACCAGTGTCATCGCCATCGCCAGTGCCCTTTCGATTGACGCTCTCTACTAGCGGTAGATCGATCGTGCAGACCAGCTCCGTCGCGCCGAGTTGGTAGGTCGTACGCGCTTGCAGCGCGTAGGGCAGCGCACGCTCGATCAGCTCGCGCCCATATCCGCCCGCCTGGGTCGTCGGGCTCTGCTCCTCCCGCGAGCGATCCAGATCGATCTCCCGCCACTCCAAGCCAAGCCGCCGACCGCTCTCGTCGCTATAAGTCCGCCAAGTGACTTTCAGGCGCCCCTTGCCGTTGGCGAGAGCTCCGTACTTGCACGCGTTGGTCGCCAGCTCATGGAGCGCCAATGCGAAGGTCTGCACCGTCCCTTTCCGAAGCCTTACTTCGGGCCCGTGCGTTCGGATGCGCTCCGACACCTCGCCAGCTCCGAGTGCAGCAAGTTCCGAGTGCAGTAACGTAGCGAGCGTGATCGGCTCATCGTCCGAGCGAGAGAGCAGCCCCTGTACGCGGGAAAGCGCTCCCAGGCGTTGGCTGAAAGCGACATCAAACTCCTGCAGGGTCTTGCTGTTACGAAGAGTCTGGGCGCTGATCGAGCGCACGACCCCGAGGAGATTGCGGGTGCGGTGCTGAAGTTCAGCGACCATCACGCCCTGACGCTCCTGATAGGCACGCAGATCGTCGACGTCGGTTGAGGTGCCCAGCCATTCCACGATGCGGCCGAACTCATCGCGGACAGCGGTAGCCCGGGACTGGAACCAGCGGTAGCGTCCGTCCGAGGCGTGGTAGATTCGAGCATCGATCTCCAGGCGACCAATGTCTTCGGCGGCATGCCACGTCTTGAGTGCGGCGGCGCGGTCGTCAGGGTGGTAGGCATCCAGCCAACCGTGCCCATGGCTGTCGACCTCCGATTGACCGGTATACGTCGTCCATTGTGGGCTGGCCCAGGTCCAGTGACCACCGTCGACCGCACGCCAAACGAGCTGCGGCACGCCCTCGACGAGCGCACGCTGGCGTGCCTCACTCTCGCGCAGGGCATTGTGAGCGCGCCGTTGCTCGATCAGGTCCGCGGCTTGGCGAGCGAGCAGGTCGAGGAAGCGCGTTTCTCTGTCGCTTGGGCGATGTCGCGGAGTACGCCAATGTGCGTTCAACATGCCGAGCGGAGTGCCCGAGCGCGACACGAGCGGCTGCGCTACTGCCGACTGGATGCCCTCATCGACGAGCAACTGGCAGCCTAAATCCGCGACCTCGTCGGGAAAATCGACGAAAGCTCGCTCGCCGGTCCTTAAAGCGAGGCCGCAAGCGGTCCGGCTGCCTGTGTCGACGAGGTGGAAATGGTCGTTCACCGTACGGGAGAAGTTCAGGCTTGCAATCAGCTTGAGTGCCTTCGTGGCTGGATCGTAGATCTGGATGGTTCCGGCATCTGCGTGTGTAATCGCGACGGTAGTGGATAGGACTTCATCGTAGATCGCCTCGAAGCTTTCTTCCGAAACCAAACGCTCGGCAAGGCTACGCAACCGTTGTGCGTCGACGAGATCGGCAGCCAGTAATCTCTCGCTTTCGCGCAGCCGCTCTTCCGCTTGCCGTTGGTCGGTGACATCGAAGCTCACGCCGTTGACGATCCACGGTCGCTCCGCCTCAACTCGCCCGCGCCAGCGCACCCAACATCCGTTGCTCGGGCCGCCGATGATTGCGAGTTGTCCGTCGAATGCCTCGCTTGCCTCCATGGCGCGCGTGATCATCTCGCTCATCTCGGCCTGGCCCTGTGGGGTCATGCGGTCCGTGAAGTCAGCAAGGCTGCGCGGCTCGTCCGAAGGAGGAAATCCCCAGAGGTCGAGGAACGCAGCGTCGCCCCAGATGAGTTTCTCGCGCAGATCCCAGCGCCAGGTTCCCATGCGCCCGCCTGCGATCGCGATGCGGCGAAGCTCCTCGCTCTTCCGAAGTGCAGCCTCTGTTCCTTTGCGGGCGCCGATGTCGATGTTGATTCCGGCCCACTTCCGGATGCCCCCTTCTGCATCAAGGATGGGAGCGGCGAGGACATTCGTCCAACGCCACCCACCGCCGGGTGCACGAAGGCGGAACTCGGCATTGACGCGCCCTCGAACAGCGATGGCCTCTCGCCATTGCCTTTCGGCGTAAGCGCGGTCGTCGGGATGAATGGCGTCCAGCCAGCCGAAGCCGAACCACTCCTCCTGTGTCTGGCCGGTGTAGGCTCGCCAGCTCGGACTGTCGGCAACGACGACGCCGGAAGCGTCTGTTTCCCACACCGCCTGAGCCCAGCTTTCGATCAGAAGGCGGTGTCGCGCCTCGCTTTCGCGTAGGGCTTGCTCCGCCATGCGCTGCGCTGTCGTCTCCTTGAGGGTCCAGAGGACGGCTGCGACAGAGCCGCTTTCCTCGCGGACAGGCGCATAGTCCACGTCGAACCATGCCTCTTCCAGGCGACCGTTCCGAAGCACTGGATAGCGTTGGCCGAGCAGGCGCGACGACTTCCCGGCCATGCCGACTGCCACATCAGCTTCGAACACTTCGCGTGAGCGTGCGAAGGTTTCGTAGGCGGAGCGCCCAAGCGCCAGCGTACCATGTTCCCTAAGCAGTTCGGTGAAGGGGTCGTTGTAGAGGAGAATGGCTTCCGGCCCCCAGACGAGGCTCATCATACTGGGTGAGCCCAGCATCAGATCGACGATCGACTTCAGGCGCTCAGACCAATCTTGAATAGGTCCGAGTGGGGTCGAAGCCCAATCGAAGTCCCGGATGCGTCCGGCCATTTCGCCCTCGTCGCGGGGCCATGGATTGTCGAGATGCGCCATGTGTCCACGAAGAGCGTGGAAAAGCGAGGGTCAACTGATCCAGATTAGTTTTCGTCCTATCCGTTTACAGATTACCGGCCGCACGAGGCTATCGATCTCTTCGGTTAGGGGGCCGGTATCCGATGCCGAAGCCAAATTGTTCTCCGTCAAACGCCTAGTTCGGCCCCGCCCTTGAGTTTGACTGGAATGGTCAGGTAGCGGACGCCATTCGCTTCGGCCGGTGGAAATTTGCCGGCACGCATGTTTACCTGGATCGACGGCAGCAGCAGGCGCGGGGCGGCCAGGGTTGCGTCCCGGGCGGTGCGCAGGGCGGTGAACTCATCCTCGGTGACGCCCTCCTTCACGTGAACGTTGCGGTCACGCTGCTCGCCGACCGTCGTCTCCCAGGCATACGCGTCGCGGCCCGGCGCCTTGTAGTCGTGGCACATGTGCAGCACCGTCTCCGGCGGCAGGGCCAACAGCGTGCGGATCGAGCGGTAGAGCGTGCGCACGTCGCCGCCGGGGAAGTCCGCCCGCGCGGTGCCGAAATCGGGCATAAACAGTGTATCGCCGACGAAGACGTGGCCACCGATGCGGTAGCAGATGTCGGCGGGCGTATGACCGGGCGTGTACATGACCTCGACGGAGAGGTTGCCAACAAGGAACGTCTCGCCATCCACGAAGAGGTGGTCGAAGTCACTGCCGTCGGTCTTCAGGTCGGTGGCGTTGAAGACCGGGCGGAAAAGCTTTTGAACTTCCTTGATGTGCTCGCCGATTCCAATCCTCGCGCCGGTCTTGGCTTTGACGTAGGGCGAGCCAGACAGGTGGTCGGCGTGGGCGTGGGTCTCCAGCGTCCAGATGATCGATAAGTCCGCCTCATCGGCGGCTTTCAGCATCGCTTCGACGGAGCGGGTGTCGACGCTGCCGCTGTTGTGGTCGTAGTCGAGCACCGGATCGATGAATGCCGCCCTCTTCGTCTCGGGATCGGCCACGATGTAGCTGACCGTGTTGGTGGGCTCATCGAAGAACGCGCGAATGACGGGCTCGGCCATGGAGTGTCTCCTCTCGTAAGGTTGCAGCGCCTCACTCAGCGGCTTGAGGACCGCTCCATGACGAGCCGGTACAAAAGCATCCCGCCCAGCATCGCGGCAACGAACAGGGCGATCTGCGGCAGGCCGAGGGTCAGGCCCGCCACGGCGGGACCGGGGCAGAACCCGGCGAGACCCCAGCCGATGCCGAACAAGGCCGCACCGCCAAGCAGGCGGGGATCCAGGCTCTGGTTCGTCGGCACGTCGAAGCGGTCGGCGAGGGCAGGGCGCTCCATCCGCGCCCTCAGTGCATAGCCCAGCGCCGAGACACTGACCGCGCCGCCGAGCACGAAGGCGAGGCTCGGGTCCCAGGTGCCCGCAACGTCAAGGAAGCCCAGCACTTTCTCCGGGTCCATCATGCCCGACAGGGCGAGGCCGAGGCCGAACAGCAGGCCGCTGGCGAGGGCCACGAGGAGACGGCGCGCGTTCATCGGGCCACTCCATGACGGACAAGGAAGACGGTCACGATTGCCGCGGCCATGAAGGTTGCGACCGCCGCGAAAGAGCGGGGCGAGAGCCGCGCGAGGCCGCAGACGCCGTGACCGCTGGTGCAGCCCGAACCGAGGCGTGTCCCGAAGCCGACGAGAAGCCCCGCCGCGACGAGCATCGGCCAGGACACGCCGATCCGAACCTGAGGCCAGTGGCCCGCTCCGAGGCGGAACAGGGCCGGGCCTGCGAGGAGCCCCGCGAGGAAGGCGGCCCGCCACGCCCAATCCCGGACTGAGGGACCGAGCAGGCCGCCCAGAATGCCGCTGATCCCGGCGATGCGCCCGTTGGCCAGGAGCAGCAAGGCGGCCGAAGCGCCGATCAGCGCGCCGCCCACCAGCGGGGGGAGGAACGCGTTCATGGCTCGTCTCCGACCGATCCGAATTGGGCCGCCTGCCCCAAGGCGCGGGCGCGGACATTACCCGTCCGCACGAAGGCCCTTCGCTGCGGGCGATCGAGGATCAGGATGTCCTCGATTGCGCCCAGGAGTGCATTCAGGCGCGAATCGTTCAAGCTATAGAACACCACCTTGTGCTCCCGTCGCGTTGCGACGACCTCGGCGTTGCGCAGCTCACCGAGCTGTTGGGAGAGCGTCGGCTGGCGGATGCCGAGGCGCTGCTCGATCTCCGAGACTGAGCACTCCTCCTTGGCCAGCAAGTAGAGGATGCGCAACCGGTTGGGGTTGGCAATCAGCTTGAGCAGATCGGCGGCGGCGATGGCCAGCGCCTCGTCGGTCCCGGAGGCCATCACGCTTCACCCAAGCGGTAGTACCAGTCGGTGCCGCAAGCGCCGATCTCATCACTTGTCATGGGCGGGTTCATCAGCGCCGGCTCGCCCGGCCGCCAGCCCTCCGGCGTCGAGACATCGTTCGCGTCGCTGGCCTGCAGGGCCTGCACCAAGCGCAGGATCTCATCGACACTCCGCCCCACCGTGAGCGGGTAGGCGATCGAGGCACGGACGATGCCCTCCGGATCGATGACGAAAGTGGTGCGCACCGTCGCGGTGGAAGTGGCCCCCGCCGGCAGCATGCCATAGGCGCGGGCAATGCCCATGGCCGGATCCTCGACGATCGGGAACGGCACCCGGACGCCGAAGCGCTGCTCGATGCTCTGTTGCCAAGCGAGGTGCGAGGACAGGCTGTCGACGGAGAGGGCGAGCAAGTCGCAATCCTGTGCCTGGAAGGCATCGAAAGCCCGAGCGAAGGCAACGAACTCGCTGGTGCAGACCGGTGTGAAGTCAGCGGGATGCGAGAAGAAGACGAGCCACCGGCCCCGATAGGCCGATAGCGTGCGCCCGCCCATCGTGGTCCGCGCGCGGAAGTTCGGCGCGCCTTCGCCAATGATCGGTGGGCACCCCGGTGGTGACAGGGCAATGTCTGTCTGGTTACTTTCAAATTTCATAAAACGATGTTCCAAGAAGTGGCGCCGGTGAAGGTGCCAACCACTGCACGTTGATTTACTTTTTCATATGACATACGTCTTGTCCAACAAAAACATGGATTGACACGGTTCGGCATCGGCGCGAGGTAAGCTCACGCTTCGCGACTCGGCCGCCAGAGCCGTCGTGCGAGCCATCCCTGTGAGGGACTGATCCGATGTTGGTCGACCATCTCCCGAGCGCGCTCGATCTCGCTCGCAGCCAGTTCGCCTTCACAGTCGTCTGGCACTTCCTGTTTCCCGCCTTCACCATCGGGCTGGCGAGCTATCTGGCCGTGCTGGAGGCGTTCTGGCTCGCCACCGACGAGCCGGTCTATCTCGACACCTACCGCTACTGGCTGAAAGTGTTCGCCGTGGCCTTCGCCATGGGCGTCGTGTCGGGACTGGTGATGAGCTACCAATTCGGCACCAACTGGTCGGTCTTTTCAGACAAGACCGGCCCGGTGCTCGGGCCTCTGCTTGGCTACGAGGTACTTACCGCGTTCTTCCTGGAGGCGGGCTTCCTCGGGGTGATGCTGTTCGGCATGGAGCGAGTCGGCCCGCGCTTGCACTTCCTCGCGACGGGCCTCGTGGCCTTCGGGACGCTGATCTCGGCCTTCTGGATCCTGTCCGCCAATTCCTGGATGCAGACGCCCGCGGGCTATTCGCTCGATGCCGACGGCCGGTTCGTGCCCGAGGATTGGTGGGCATTAGTCTTCAACCCGTCCTTCCCCTACCGTTTCGCCCACACCGTAACGGCCGCCTACCTGACGACGGCGATGATCGTGGGCGCGGTCGGCGCGTGGCACCTGCTGCGCGACCGCACGAATCCCCGCGCCCGGCTGATGTTCTCCATGGCCATGTGGATGGCGGCCATCGTCGCCCCGGTGCAAATGGTGCTTGGCGACCTCCACGGCGGGAACAGCTACCACCATCAACCGGCCAAGGTGGCGGCGATGGAAGGCCATTTCGACAGCGTAACCCGCGCGCCCTCGATCCTGTTCGGCTGGCCGGATGCGCAGGCGGGCAAGACCAAGTACGAGATCGGCATTCCCGGCCTAGCGAGCCTCTATCTCGCGCATGATCTCGACGCGAAGGTCACGGGCCTGAAGGACCTGCCGCGCGACACGTGGCCAACCAATCTACCGCTGGTGTTCTGGGCCTTCCGGGTGATGGTCGGGCTCGGAATGCTGATGATCGGCCTCGGGCTGTGGTCACTCGTTCTCCGCTACAAGGGCCATCTATTCGAGACACCCTGGCTGCACCGTTTCGCCGTGGCGATGGGCCCCTCGGGGCTGATCGCGGTGACGGCGGGCTGGGTGGTGACGGAGGCCGGCCGCCAGCCCTTTACGGTCTACGGCCTGCTCCGCACGGCGGACAGCGTCTCGCCCATTGCCGCGCCCGCCGTGGCGGCTTCGCTGGTGGCCTTCGCGCTCGTCTACTTCGCCGTGTTCGGGGCGGGCATCTGGTACCTGTTCCACCTGTTCAATCAGATTCCGCGCCCGCATGAATCCGGCCCACCCGTCGGCCAGCCGGTCCGCACGGCGGGCATCACCCCGGCGCCCGCCCTGTCCGGCGAGCCGCGCCTCTACCCGGCCGAGTGAGGAGAGCCCACGATGGAACTCGACCTCACCCTCATCTGGGCGATCCTCATCGCCACCGCCGTGTTCCTCTATGTGGCGATGGACGGGTTCGATCTCGGCATCGGCATCCTGTTCCCGGCGGTGCGCAGCAAAACCGGCCGAGACGTGATGGTGAACTCGGTCGCCCCCGTCTGGGACGGCAACGAGACCTGGCTCGTCCTCGGCGGTGGCGGGCTGTTCGCGGTGTTTCCGCTGGCCTACGCCACGATCCTGCCCGCCCTGTACATGCCGCTGATCCTGATGCTGCTCGCCCTGGTGTTCCGGGGGTGGCCTTCGAGATGCGCTTCCGCATGAGCACGCCGCGCGGGCAACTCTGGTGGGACCGAGCCTTTTCCTGGGGCAGCTACGTCGCCGCCTTTTGCCAGGGCATCGCGCTCGGCGCCTTCGTCCAGGGCATCAAGATCGCCGGCCGTACCTATGCCGGCGGCTGGTGGGACTGGCTGACCCCGTTCTCGGTGCTGACCGGTCTCGCGCTCGTCGCGGGTTACGGCCTGCTCGGGGCCTGCTGGCTGATCTGGAAGACCAACGGCGAATTGCAGATTCGCGCATACAACCTCGCAAAGCCGCTGGCGGTGGCGACGCTTGTTCTCATCGCCGTGGTCTCGGCGACGATGCTGGCGATCAGCCCCCCTTCCGCGCCCGCTGGCTCGGCCTGCCCGGGCTGTTCATCGGCGCACCGGTGCCGATCCTGGTCGGAATGCTAGGATGGCGCTTCGCCCATGCCCTGCAACGGCGAGAGGAGGTCACGCCCTTCCTCTGCGCGCTGGGCTTCTTCCTCCTGTCCTATATCGGGCTCGGCATCAGCATGTGGCCCTACATCGTGCCGCCGGGCGTCACGATCTGGCAGGCGGCGACGCATCCGAAATCACAGGCCTTCCTGCTCTACGGTGCCGCGGTGCTGGTGCCGCTCATTCTGGCCTACACGACCTACGTGTATTGGCTGTTCCGCGGCAAGGTTACGGCGGAAGCGGGGTACCACTGATGCGCAAGCTCGGCTGGTTCGTTCTGCTCTGGGCCATGAGCGTGGCGAGCCTCACGGCCATCGCCCTGCCGCTGCGGTGGCTGCTGAAAACCGTGTAGGGGCGGCAGCCGTATGAGCGGGCACTAACGTCGGACCGATGCTTTTAATCCGAAGTGAGGGCGCTAGCTTGTCCGGAGGCAAGCGGACACGGTCAGTGGAACGATCACTCCTCACGACGGATACCAAGACATCAATGGACGAGCGGCATGAGGGGGTGATCCGGGCTGCGGAAGAGGCGGTCCTCACACCCTTGGCCGACTTTCCGCGCATCGACCTCCGCTCAGGCGTGGAGCCGTGGGACAAGCGTCGCACGGCCGGGAAAATCCTGCGAACGGAAATTCCGCACGCGGCCCACGCCCCGCTGGCTGTCGGCCGCGACCGGCCGGACCCGGTGGCGCTCATCGAGGCGACCCACGAGGGACGGCAGCCTCACCTCATTCCGTTGCGTGTGGCCCGCATGGCCTCGTCGCCCTTCGCCTTCTTGCGCGGGGCCGCACAGGTCATGGCCTGGGACCTCGCCCAGGGCCCCCGAACCGCCATCGACGTGGTGATGAACGGGGACGCGCATATCTCGAACTTCGGCCTGTTCGGCTCACCGCAGGGTGACGTGGTGCTGGACCTCAACGACTTCGATGAGGTCACGGTAGGGCCGTGGGAGTGGGACCTCAAGCGCCTCTGTGCCAGCATCGAGGTCGCCGCGCGGGACGCCGACGTGCCCACCGCCGAACGCCGGGAGGCGGTTTTGAGCGCGGCGGCCGGCTATCAACTCACGATGGACGATCTCGCGCCTCGCGGATCACTCGATGTCTGGCAGCGCGCATCGCGGGCTGACGACCTCGACTTCGCCGGGGTTGAGATCGATGCGCGCTCACAGGCGGTCGTCGCGAAGGCCGTCGAGAAAGCGCGGCGGAAGAACAACCGGAGTTTGCTCGATCGGGTCGGCGAGCGCCGGATCGACGGCGGTTGGCGTTTCAGGGAGGAGCCGCCGATTCTCGTCCGCGTCGATGCAGACACACGCGAGGCGGTCACGACCGGCCTGGAGCGCTATGCCGAGACCCTGCCGCGCGAACGGCGTTTCATGCTCAGCCGCTATCAAGTGGTCGATGTCGCTCACCGCGTCGTCGGCGTCGGCAGTGTCGGTACACGAGCCTATGTCGCGCTGCTGTGCGGCAACTCGGATCAGGATGCGCTCTTCCTGCAGGTCAAGGAAGCGGTCCGCCCGGCCCATGCTCCCTACCTGCACGGCATGCCCGAGCCCTATGCCAGCCACGAGGGAGAGCGGGTCATCTACGGGCAGCGTCTCCTCCAGGCGGTGGGAGACCCGCTCCTCGGTTGGACCAAGATCGACGGAAGGCCGTTCTACGTGCGGCAAATGAAGAACATGAAGGGAGAGATCCCGATCTCCCGCATGACCGGCCAATCCCTGCTCTATTTTTCGCATGCCTATGGGGCACTTCTGGCCAAGGCCCATGCCCGGACCGGCGATGCCGCAGCGATCGCAGGCTATTGCGGCCACGAAGGCCGCGCCGATCTCCGCATGGCTCTCGCCGATTGGGCCGCTGCTTACGGCGACAAGAACTCGGAAGACTTCGAGACCTTCCGGGCGGCGATCGCATCAGGCAGGCTCGACGCCGCGGACGATCCGCATCTCTAGCGCGAGTTCTGTAAGGCTGGGATTACAGAACTCGCGCTAGCCTATCATCGACGAGCACGATCCTTCACCGAACCGGCATCGGCTTGGGTGAAAGATGCGTCAGGCCGCCCGCACCGTAGAAAGGAAGCGCGCGACTTCCGACGTGAGGTGTTCAGACTGACGCGAGAGTTCGGATGCGGCCCCCAGCACTTGGCTCGCGGCGGCTCCAGTTTCCTCCGCCGCCCCGGCGACACCGGCGATATTGCCGGTGACCTCGCCCGTCCCTGCCGCGGCTTGGGCGATGTTCCGGACGATCTCCTGCGTGGCCGCGCCTTGTTGCTCGACCGACGCGGCGATCGAGATGGCCACCGTATTGATCTCGCGGATGCGTCCCGTGATCCCACCGATCGAGGCAACGGCCTGTCCGGTCGAGGCCTGGATCTGCAGGATCTGCCCGGAGATTTCGTTCGTCGCCTTGGCGGTCTGTTCGGCCAGGGCCTTCACCTCGGTCGCGACGACCGCGAAGCCCTTACCCGCCGCGCCGGCCCGAGCCGCCTCGATCGTCGCGTTGAGCGCGAGAAGGTTCGTTTGCCCGGCGATGGTGGAGATCAGGCCGACGACGTCACCGATGCGGGCGACAGCAGCGCTGAGTTCGTTGACCAGGGCGCCCGCCTGATCGGCTTCGATTACAGCCTGCCGGGCGAGGTCGGCTGAGCCGTCGACCTGTCGGCCGATTTCCAGCACTGATGAGCCCAGCTCCTCGGCCGCCGCCGCGATCGTGTTGACGGTGGAGGCGGCTTCCTCGGCGGCTGCCGCCACGGTGGAGGATTGAGCGGCGGTTTCCGCCGCAGTGCTGCTCATCGACCCGGCGGTCGCCTGAAGTTCTGTGGCCGAGGACGACACCATGCCGATGACGCCGCCCACCGCCGCCTCGAACCCATCGGCCATCTCGCGCATGGCGCGCTTGCGCTGCTCCTCGGCGCTTGCGCGGGCCAGCGCCGTCTCCTCCTCGAGTTGACGCGTGTGGATGAGATTCTGGCGGAACACCTGAACGGTCTCGGACATGGCGCCAATCTCGTCGCCGCGGCCGCCATACGGAATTTCAGAGTTGGTATCTCCGCCAGCGAGCTTGCGCATCGACGCCGTCATGCGCTCGATCGGACGGGACACGCCGAGGAAGCTGAACGCCATCGCCCCGGCAGCGATGCAGATAGCCAAGCCCAGCATGATCAGGATGCTGCGCTGGGCCGAGGCCTGCTCGGACCGGGTCGCGGCGTCCGCCTGTTTGCCGGCCGCAAGATTGATATCGACGATCGCATTCGCTGCAGCAGAAACGGCGAGGTAATTGGCGTTCATCGGCCCCCGAAAGAACGCCATCGCCTCCTCGTATTTCTCAGGCGGGAAAGAGCGCAGCCGTTCACCATCCGCGCGCAGCACATCAAGCTTCGCCTTTAACGCGTCGTAAGCCTTCTGCTCCTCCGGCGAGGCGACGAGCGGAGCATAGGCATTCACCTTCTTGTCGCGCTCGGCCGAAAACTCCGTGACCTTGTCCCCGCTCTGCTTTTTGCCCGCCTCATTCTCGGCGGTCATGTAGCGGAATTGCCAAAGGCGCGTCCGCAAGATCAAGGCATTGATTCCGTGGGCCTCCGAAATGGAGGGGATCGTATTATCGAGAAGATGATCAGTAGCCTGGGAGATATTGCCGATTTTCCAGTAGGCGATGGCGCCCTGTAAAATCGATACAAGCAACATCGAACAAAATAGAAGTCCGAGCGCAGACCTGATTTTTAAAGAAAATTTACGCATGGTCCCGCTCCAAGATAGTCTGAAAAGGGAACACCAGCGATCTTAAAGGACGATAAAATTTGTGGTTAAAAGCTCGACTGTGTCACCGGGACGAGGCGCGCGGACATCCCGTTGCTTGGTGATCGCGTCTCCGGCGAAGGCGCCTTCTCGCTGATGGTGCTGAAAGCCGGACGGTTCGGTCAGGCAAGGGGGATGGTCAGCGACGCCGACAATCCTTCAGGTCGATAATCCAGCACGACCTCCCCCCGAGTTCCCGTGCCAGCCCATCTTGGATGAGGCGGGTGCCGAACCCCTCCGCTCCGGCGGCGTCACGGGCGGCCCGTTGCGCTCCGTCCATGTCAGGACAAGCCTCCGGAACAATCCGCATTCTTCGACGCGCCAAGCCAGGGCTAGGGTTCCTTCGGGCACGGAGAGCGCGCCGTGCTTGACGGCATTGGTGGCCAGTTCGTGGATGATCAGACTGATCGGGACGGCCTGGGCGGCCTGCAACGCGACGGACGGGCCGCCGAGGGCCAGTCGCTCATCAAGGCTGAAGGCTTCGAGTTCCGCAGTGAGCAGTTCTGGCAGGTTTGCTCCGTTCCAGCTGGCGCGGAACAGGATCTCGTTGGTTCGCGCCAGGGTGGTCAGCCGCGCGAGGATCCGTGCCTTGTAGGCGGAGACGTCGTCTCCCGCCCGACCGCTGAGACGCATGATCGCCTGCACCGTTGCGAACAGATTCTTCACGCGATGGTTGAGCTCGCCCATCATCAGATGAAGCCGCTCTTCCGCCTGCTTGAGGCCCGTGATCTCACGCGATATCGCGAGCAGGCGTTCCGGGCGTCCGTCGGCGGACAGCACGGGCGTCACACACACGTCCCACCATTTCGGCGTGCCTTTCATGGTCGGGCAAAACGCGACGAACCTCTCCCGCGAGCCGCTTCTGGCGCCCGCGATGGCGCGGTCGATATCCGAGCGAGCCGCCTCGGGCCAGAATTCGGCCCAGAATTCACCGCGCACCGTATCGAACTCCGCGATCTCCATGGCGCAGAGGCCAAGACCATTGATGAATTGGATCCGTCCCTCCAGATCGAGAACCTTGATGCAATCGGCGCTGCTTTCGACCACGCTGCGGGTGAAACTTTCGCCGACCTGAAGCAGATGCTCCACCTCTTTGCGTGCCGTGCAATCCTTGATGCTCGACAGGAAGTAGGACGGCCTGCCCTGTTCGTTGCGCACGAGGGAAACCGCAAGATACGCCCAGATGATGCGGCCATCCTTGCGGATGTAGCGCTTCTCCAGATCGTAGTGAGGAATGCGGCCCGCGAGCAGGTCTCGCACCTGCGCCGTGTCGGCCGCCACGTCGTCGGGGTGCGTGATCTCCTGAAAGGTCTTGCCGATCAGTTCGCTGCGGTCGTACCCAACGATCCCGCAGAACTGATCGTTGACCGCGCTGAACCGGCATCCCAGCGTGACATCGGCGATGCCGATCGGCGCTCGTTCGAACAGAGTGCGGAACCGCGCTTCGCTCGCCGCGAGGGCTTCCTCTACGCCCTTGCGGTCGGTGATGTCGGTATGCGTGCCCACGGCCCTCAAGGGCCGGTCGCTCGAATCCCGCTCCACGATCTTGCCGCGCGTCAGTACCCAGATCCAGCGGCGCTCCTTGTGCCAGAGCCTGTGCTCGGCTTGGTAGAAGGGGCTGACACCCCGGCGGTGCTCGTCCAGGGCAGCCAAGACGGCGTCCTTATCCTCCGGATGGACGAGGCGTTCCCAGGACGAGAAATGCTCCTTGAGCTCTCCGGACCGGTAACCCAGCATGTCGAGCCATCGCTGGCTGAACCAGACGTTCCCGCTGACGATGTCCCAATCCCAGATACCGTCATTGGCGCCTTCCAGGGCGAAGGCGAGGCGTGACTTTTCAGCGTTGAGGCGCGCCTCGCGCTCCCGGAGGTTTGCGGAGGCCGCGTCGAGGGCATCGCCGATCTGGCGAAGCTCATCGAAGAGCCCCGATGGACGGATCACCGCTTCGCCCCGTCCCAAAGCAGCCGTGGCCGACCGGAACTGGTCGAGCGGCCTTTTGAGAATGTCGGCCAGCATGAAGGTCAGGACCGCAGCGACGAGAGACAGGGGAATGCCCCTCGCCAGCACGTCGCGTCTGAGATCGGCGGCTGGGGCGAGGGCGACCGACTCATCCAGCCGCACCAGCACCGACCAACCGAGACCGTGGAAGCTGCGATAGCCCCGCGTCGGCAGCATTGCGGAGAGGAAAGTGCGTCCATCCTGACTCAGGATGCTTTGGGCAGCGCCGTTCGCCGGCGGTAAAACCGATCCGGCTAGGGGTTTGCCCATCTCGGAGGGGGGCCCGAGGAGCACGGTCCCGTCGCGAGACAGGATGAGTACCTCCGCGCCGGCAAGTTCGGCTTGAAGCGAGGAGCGAAGGCTTTCCTCGACCGTCGAGGCCCATTTCGAAGAGAAGTGCACGCCCAGAACGCCGACGGTCTGACCGGCTGCGTCCCTCACCGGCGCGGCGAGATCCAATAGGCGCAGGACTTCGTTCCGTTGGCCGCCACGCGCTTCCGCAAGGAGACGGCCTTCGTGCACATCTCCGGCATACGGGGTCTTGAAGCCCTCGGCGAACCAGGATCGATCACTCACATCCCGGCCGACCAGGAGTCCCTGGGTCGCCGCTCGTACGATGCCCCCCGATCCGCGTAGCCGACCCAGACGAAATCGCTATGACTGGCGAGCGCGCGATCGAGGACCGCCATCCGGTCCTGCTCGGACCCCTCGATCAGTTTCGCCGCGTCCAGGGCTGTGGTCACTTCGAGATCGCGCCAGCGGTCATACAGCCCCCGATCGAGGGTGGCTGCGACGAGCGTCCCGTGGCGGACCAGCGAAATGCCGATCTGCCGCTCCATCCGGACCCGTACGGTCTCGCCGATGATCCCAGCCAGAGCGAGGGTCGATGCCAAGCCTATCGCCAGGACGGCCAAAGCCAGCGTCTGCCGCATCGGCAGAGCGAGTTTCGCGCGCGCTCTCCCAGAATTCCAGGCTTGGATCGACTTCACAACCGCCCCGATGCTTCACCGAGCCAATCGACTGACCAAGCGGAGAGGGCGGGACATCACAACGTACGGGTCACGTCGCACTCACGCTTCTGCAGCAACGTGTACGCGAGTCCGCAACTTTTTCAAACTGTTTTAGAGAGGCTATAAACTGTCTTCCTTCTAAATCATGTCATATTTCTCATGCCAGATCTATACCAACCCCAGTTTGGTATCATCTGTATCATTTCCTCCAAAGGTACATCTTGGAGCCAAGTCTAGTCGCGCATTTTGTATCCCAACGGCGCGGCTTCGCTTCTCTCCATATCGATCGCGCGGGCTGCTTGGGACCGTCGTTCGAGCAACACGGAGATCGACCAGATCGCGAGACCGCCGAGCGCCAAGGCCACGCCCACCCATCCGGTTGCGGGGAGACCGAAGCCGGCGGCGAGCGCCAAGCCTGCGAGCCATGGGCCAAGAGCATTCGCGACGTTGAACGCGGAGTGGTTGAGCGCGGCGGCGAGGGTCTGTGCGTCTTCGGCGACATCCATGAGGCGCGTCTGCAGGATGGTAGCGAGCCCGCAACCGCAGCCGATGAGAAACACCGTCGGCGTCAGCGTCCACAGGCTGGCCGAGGCGAAGGGATAGAGTGCGAGAGCCGCCGCGCTCCACACCAGGGTCGCTCCAGCGGCAGGCATCTGCGCTCGGTCGGCCGCCCAGGCACAGACGAGATTGCCGATCGTCATGCCGAGCCCGAACACAGCCAGGACGGCCGGGATGGCGGCGGGAGACGCGTGGGTCACGTCCAGCAGCGTGGAAGCGAGGTAGGTGTAGACCGAGAACAGCCCGCCGAAGCCGATCGCGCCAGTGGCCAGGGTCAGCCAGACCTGCCCGCGTTTCAGTGCGCCGAGTTCACGCAGGGGGCTCGCCCCCTCCGCCGGCTCCCCAAGAGGCGCATGAACGCGCACGAGGACGGCGGTGAGCAGAGCAAGCAAGGCCACGAGGCCAAAGCTCCAGCGCCACCCCACGAACTGGCCGATGCCGTTGGCGAGCGGCACCCCCACCACGGTGGCGATGGTCAATCCCAGAAGCACGCGCGAGACGGCCTGCGAGCGGCGTTCACGCGGTACGAGCGAGGCCGCAACAAGGGCTGCGACCCCGAAATAGGCGCCGTGGGGCAGGCCCGCGAGAAAGCGGAAGGCCAGCATCCACCCGTAGGTCGGCGCCAGGGCCGAGAGTCCATTGCCCACGGCGAACAGGCACATGAGACCGATGAGGAGCGTCCGCCGGGCGACCTTCGCAGCCAGCACGGCGATCACCGGCGCGCCGACGACGACCCCAAGGGCATAGGCGCTTATCACATGTCCGGCGGTGGGTGGATCGAGGCCGAGATCGGGCGCGAAGTCCGGCAGCAGGCTCATCGCTGCGAACTCTGTAGTGCCGATGGCGAACCCGCCCATGGCGAGGGCCAAGAGCACCAAGGTAGGGTTGCTTCCGGGCGCCGCCTTCGACGGCGCAGCCGTTGCCGCGACCTCCGCGTCGAGCGGGGTCGTGTTGGAATGGTCGACAAGGGTCATCAAGCAGCTCTGGCCGTTCAGTGCCGGTCACCGTGTGGTGTCCTTTCCTTCATAGCGAAGGGGCGGCCCTTGTTTCGGTAGGGCTGACCTGCGTTTGGGAGGGGCTGAGGCTGACCGCGGCTCAGCGTGACTGCTTCGCGACAACGTGAAGTCCTACCCGCAGCGCCATCATGATCGATGACAGTTGTCCCACGTCGGCGATGGGCCGACAGGGAGGAGTTCGATCATGCGTCATGGCATCGGCATTTTCGCCGCTCTCGCCGCCTGCGCGCTCGGCGCGGGAACGACCCTCGCGGCTACCAATGGGGATCTGAAAAGCGAGGGGCCGACACAGCCCGCCAAACTTCAGGACGGACAATATACCGACAAGAATGGCGATCCGACCTACCACGTCACCAATGGGGGCAAGACGGTCGATTGGTACACGATGTCAGGCTACGTCCGGTACAATTCCAATTGCATCGTGTGCCATGGACCGGATGGCATGGGCTCGACCTACGCGCCGTCCCTTGTCGATGCCCTCAAGGGGATGGACTACGCGCATTTTGCCGGCGTCGTCGTCGGCGGCAAGAAGGATGTGAACGCCTCGCAGGAACTGGTCATGCCCGCTTTCGGCGATAACCGGAACGTCATGTGCTACCTGCCCGACATATACACTTATCTGCGGGCGCGGTCCGACGGCGCGCTCGGCCGCAACCGCCCATCCGACCACGAGCCCAAGCCCGCTGCCTTCACCAAGGCGGAGGATGCCTGCATGAAATGAGCCGGTGACCCCGCCGAGGGGATCGGCGGCGCAGAGCCTGCATTACGGCGTTTTAATCAATCGGACATGCGACCAACAGTCTCCAGATCTATTATCTGAACACGGAATGAATTTGGCCTAAGCAAAACGAAGCCTTTCATCCCGCAGATAAAATGGAGATAGGAAGATGTCTTACTGGAAATCCATGACTGCGGCACTCGTTCTGACGACCGCGCTCTGCGGCACCGCTTTCGCCGCCGAGCAGATGACGCAGCACCAGACCACTTCCTCGCAAACCGCCATCGACCGGGATGTCGGTAAGCTTTCGAAGGATGGCGCGCAGGGCTTTCGGGATCTCCAGATGACCCGGCTCGCCATCTTCGAGGCCAATCCGGCCCAGGCCAAGGATATGATCGCCAAGGCGCAGGCCGCCTTCTCCAAGGTGAAAACGGACGAGACGGTGTTCACGAAGGCGGAAGCCGAATTGAAGACCCCGGCCGACCTCGCAAACAAGGCAAAGCCTCAGGCTTCGGCCACCGACGCCAAACCGACATCCAAGGAGCAGGTCGCGTGGGTGCCTGTCGATGCACAACTGACCCTGGGTGACGACTTCGTCGCCACGCCCGCGAAGGCGTCGGCGGTCACCGAGGCGAATTCCAAGCTCGCCCACGGCGACCAGAAGGGTGCCTTGGAGAAGCTGAAGCTCGCCCATGTCGACGTCAATTTCACGATGGCCGTTCTGCCGCTGAACAAGACGGTCGCGGATATCGATCAGGCCTCCTCGCTGATCGGGCAGGGCAAGTATTATGAGGCGAACGCGGTTCTGAAGTCGGCGCAGGACGGGATGCGCTTCGATGTGATCGACGCGGTGGCCGTTCCGCAAGCTTCGGCCTCGAGCGCCGGAACCGCATCCTCACAGACGACCGGCAGCACCACGAGCGCCAAACCCGCGAAGTAATCAATGGCCTTGGTGCTGGCGCGCGGACCCGGCGCGCCAGCCCATCAGAATCCTGCGAAGTTCGAATAGGAGGCGTTGTGGCCGCAGGTTGTCCCTCCGGCCGATGCTGCGACAGTCGCCGCGATCCAATCCCCGTTGCTCGCTCCCGAGGGCCGACAGTCGCGCGCCAAAGCTCTTTCCTGTCTACGCCAGAGCCAGAGCCGAAGCCTGTGGACCCACCGAACCATGAACTGCCTCCACGGTGTCGTGGCCGAGTGTGCCGCCTGTATCCGGCCAGCGCAACGCTCCGACCGCGGCGGAAGCTTGGGCAGAACCGCACAAGCTTTAATCCCAGCCGCCGGGTGTGCGGAAGCACGCTGCTCCGGAAAAATCGTCCCTATATTGGAATCACGCAAGAGGGAATAGGCCGAACCACTCGGACTGTATTGCGTAAGGAGTATGCAAAGACCATGAAGACCCGTATCGCCGCTGTCGTCACCGCTTTCATCCTTGGCGCCGCTCCGATCTCGTCCGCCATGGCCACCGATCGTTCCGCCTGGACGGGGCTCACCCCTTACGACGTCGAGACCACCGGCTCGCTTTCTGCCCCCTTCGGCGCAGGCTTCGACCGGAACCCCGCGACCTGCCCGATGAGTTCGGCTGCCGAAGGCAACGCCAATCAGCAGAACTTCCCCGTGAAGCAATACGGCCAGACCAGCGGCGGCAACCGCTGCTGAGCCGAGAGGAAGACAATCATGCTGAAGTTCTTTTCTTACGCGATGGCGACCGTCTTCGCCGGAAGTCTCGTCATGACCGCCATCGGTTCGGCAGGAGTTCTGATCGGACTGTGATGACCCGATGACGGCGCCGGACTTCGGCACCGGCACAACGGCGAGGCGCGAGCCTCGCCGTTTTCGTTGATCAGACCGTGTTCGCGAAACCTACGCCGCGATCTTCTTGCATTCTGCCGCGCAGGCGCGGCAGGAATCGCGGCACGCGCGACACTCCGCATTGTCCGGGAACTTGCTGCATTCCGTCTCGCAAGCGGTGCAAACTTCCGCGACCGCCCGCGCCATCGCGCGGGTGTGGGGCGAATTGAGTGCGGCCATGGATTGCAGGGCCGTGCAGGCGTGAATGAGGTCGGTCACCGACTTCATACAGGCGACCATGCTGGTGTCGTTCATCGCAATCATGCCGAAGCAGTGCCTCAGGCAGGCTTGCCCGGTTTCGACACAATCGCCGCTCGCCTTCGTCAAGGCGGCGTAGATCGGCGGATGGTTGTGTCCACCAGCAGCTGTGGTCGAGCCGTGGTCGTGAGAATGGTCGTGCTCGGCGGCCTTTGCCGACGCCCCCACGCTGGTCGCGAGACCCGCCATCATACCCGCAGCAATGAACCGACGCCGTTCCATTCCAAAACCCCCGTTTGTCTCGCGAGCCGGGTCGCCTGACAGGCGGCCCGTACCCTCCGGGACAGTGTAGCGAGCGAACCCTTTCCATCCACCACACCGGCCCGAAATGGAGTTTGCCCGATAGGCGAGGCAACCGGGGGGGGAATCGATAATTGGTATGACCTCGGACGTTGCCCCCTCTTGGCTCCCCGTTTATCGACGCCAGCGATGAGGGGACCATGGACGCCGAGATCGAACGGCTAAGGCAGCGCGAGCGGGAGCTCGAGGAGCGGATCGCGAAGCTCGAAGCCGAGCGGGCCAGCGGCCTGCGTCGCCCGGAGGCCGGCCAACGCACCTCGGCCGCATCGCCGGAGCTTCTCTTCACGGCAGCGGAAAAGACCCGCATGCCGCAGATCATCACCGATCCCAACCTGCCGGATAACCCGATCGTCTTCGCTAACCGGGCGTTCCAGATCCTGTGCGGCTACGACGCGTCGGAATTGCTGGGCCGCAATTGCCGATTCCTGCAGGGCCCCGGCACCGACCCGGCAGACGTGGCGAAAGTCCGTGATGCGATCGCCGGGCGACGCGACGTCGTTGTCGAGCTCTTGAACTACCATCGCGACGGCACGCCGTTTCGCAACGAGTTGTACATAAGCCCGGTCTTCGACGCGCACGGCGACCTTCGCTACTTTTTCGCGAGCCAACTCGACGTCACCCGCTTCCGCACCGCCGAGGGCGTGCTGGCCGAAAGCGAGTCCCGCTACCGGGCCTTGTTCGGTGCCGTCGATAGCGGCTTCTGCATCGTCGAGTTGCGCTTCGACGCCGAGGGGCGCGCGGTGGATTACCGCTTCATCGAGGTCAATCCGGCTTTCGCGACGCAGTCCGGCCTCACGAACGTCGCCGGGAAATGGGTAAGCGACGTCGTGCCCAATCTCGAACCCTTCTGGCTCGAGACCTATGGGGATGTGGCGCGGACGGGGACTGCGATCCGCTTCGAAAGCGGCGCCGTCTCGATGGGCCGCTGGTTCGATGTGCACGCCTTGCGGGTCGGCGAACCCGAGTTGCACCGGGTCGCCATCCTATTCAACGACATCACGGATCGCCGCCGCCTCGAACGGCATCTCGAAGACGCCGCACAGCAGCGTACCGACGAACGAGACATGGTGTGGCGAGCGAGCCGCGACCTGTTCGTGGTGTGCGGCCTCGACGGTTATTTTCGGAAGGCCAACGCAGCCTGGACGGAAATGCTGGGCTGGTCCCTCGATCAGATCGTTGGCCAGCGTTTCGATGCCCTAGTGCATCCGGAGGATCGCGCGACAGCGGCGCACGCTTTCGAGACGATCAGCAAGGGCGAAGCCGTCGACGATATCGACGTGCGGCTTCTCGCGAAGGACGGAACCTATCGCTGGATGTCGTGGAACGGCTTTCCGACCGGCGATCATTTCTACGCCGCGGGTCGCGATATTACCGAGCGCCGGGCGCTGGAAGAGCAGTTGCGCCAATCCCAAAAGCTGGAAGCCGTCGGCCAACTGACGGGCGGCGTCGCGCACGACTTCAACAACCTGCTGACCGTCATCAAGTCATCGACCGACCTGCTGAAGCGGCCGGGCCTCGCGGAGGAACGTCGCCAACGTTATGTCGGTGCGATCTCAGACACGGTCGAGAGAGCGGCCAAGCTCACGGGCCAGTTGCTCGCCTTCGCCCGGCGGCAAGCACTTCGGCCTGAGACATTCGCGGTGGATCGCGCCGTGGCGGCGGTGGCCGACATGGTGCGCACGCTGACCGGCGCGCGGGTGAACATCACCCTCGATCTACCCGGCGAAGAGCAGCGCGATCTGCATGTGAATGCCGATCCGAGCCAGTTCGATACGGCACTCGTCAATCTCGTCGTCAACGCGCGTGACGCCATGGCGGGGGAGGGGAACCTTCATATCCGCCTCTATCGGGCGATGAATATTCCAGCCGTGAGAGCGCATCCACGGCAGCGCGGCGATTTCGTTGCGGTCGCCATCGCGGATACGGGCGCGGGCATCCCGCCCGAGAATCTGGAACGCATCTTCGAGCCGTTCTTCACGACCAAGGGTGTGGGCCAGGGCACGGGCCTGGGCCTCAGCCAAGTGTTTGGCTTCGCCAAGCAATCCGGTGGCGAGATCATCGTGGAGAGCGAGGTCGGCAAGGGCACGATCTTCACCCTCTTCCTTCCCCGCGTCAGCGATGCGGAGGTGAGCGACCCCGCAGCTGAGCCCGAGCCGCTGGCCGAGGGGCACGGCACCTGCGTTCTTGTGGTGGAAGACAATCTCGACGTCGGCGCCTTCGCCGAGCAGGCGCTCAGCGAACTCGGCTATTCCACCGTGTGGGTCACGGATGCGAGTAAGGCACTCATCGAGCTGGAACGGGTGCCCTTCCGCTTCGAGGTCGTGTTCTCGGACGTGGTGATGCCCGGCATGAACGGCGTGGAACTGGCGGAAGAAATCCGGCGGCGGCGCCCCGAACTTCCGGTGGTTCTCACCTCCGGCTACAGCGACGTGCTCGCGGCCCATGGCACACATGGGTTCGACCTGTTGCGCAAACCTTATTCCGTCGCGGATCTGTCTCGCATTCTCCGGCGGGCCGTGCAGGATGCGAAGGCTCGAGCCGCGCAAAGGAATTCGTAGGGTTCGGCCGATACGCGTCTTCGCGCATCGGCCGAATGGAAGGATCAGCCTTCCTTGAAACCGTATTCCGGCGTGTCCTCGTCGTTGCCATAATACTTGTACGGCAGGAACTTGCCGGACATGCTGAGCTTGACGCGATCGCCCTTGTTGTTGGCCTCGCGGGCCATCTCCATGTTGAAATCGATGGCCGACATGATGCCGTCGCCGAACTCTTCCTGGATCAGTTCCTTGAAGGTCGTGCCGTAGACCATCACCAGTTCGTAGAACCGGTAGATCAGCGGATCGGTCGGCGGCATGGAGGGGATCGAGCCGCGGTAGGGCGGCTCGTTGATCATGCGTTCCTCGGCCTCGGTCAGGCCGAACAGTTCGGCCGCGCGCTTCGCCTGGGCCTTGGGCAGCTTCATCTGCCCCATACAGGCGGCGGTGATCAGGAAAGGCGACAGGCCGCCGATCTCCTCGTGAATGTACTTCCAGCTCCAGCCCTTCTCGCGCTTGATGTCGAGAAGCTTCTCGGTGAGGTCTTCGCGCTTCATCGGCCTTCCTCCACACAACGCCCGGTCTGCCGGGGCAGGACGCTGGAGGTTGGCAATCGGCGTGCCAGGAAGAAGTGGGGGATAAAGACATCTCGAAACAATGACTTAGCGTTCTCTCCCTGAACACGACTTTTCGTAGCAGACGAGATATCGTTGCGGAATGACGAAAAATCGTAGCCTACCATCAGCTAGCCTCGGCGTAGTTTTCGTTGAAGCCCCTGAGGCGATGCTCGTCATCGACCCGGGCGAGGACCGGGTGATTGACACCAACCCGGCGGCCTCGCGGATGCTCGGCACTCCCCGCGATGGGTTACGCGGATCTCGCCCGAGCGACCTCTTTCCAGGCCAGCTCGCAGCGCTCACGGTCTTCACGCAGGCGGCCCTCGCCAAGGGACGATGGTGGACGCAGGCGCTCGTCCCCCGTCATGCGGAAGGACGGACATTGAGGGTCGAGACGGAGGGATCAACTCTTTCCGGCCCATCACAACGTCTCCTCGTGACGCTCATCGATCTTGAGGAAAGGCAGCGGCGGCAGGTCGATGGCGAGGCCGATGCGTATATGCGCGCAGGCCTCCCCGAGTGGCAGCGCATGGAGCGGATCTTCCGCGATATCGAGCGCGGCAACCAGTTGATCCTGCGGGCAGCCGGCGAGGGCATCTATGGGGTAAACGCCGAGGGGGTCACCACCTTCGTCAACCCGGCCGCGGAGCGCATGCTCGGCTGGAAGGCGAGCGATCTGGTGGGCAAGGACATGCACGCCAGCGTCCACCACACCCACGCAGACGGATCGCATTACCCGCACCGCCATTGCCCGATCTACGCGGCCTTCCGCGACGGGGCGGTCCACAAGGTGGACGACGAGGTCTTCTGGCGCGCCGACGGTACGGCCTTCCCGGTGGAGTACACCTCGACGCCGATCCGTGACCGGGGCCAATTGCTCGGGGCGGTGATCGTGTTCCGCGATATCAGCCAGCGCCGCGAGGACGAGGCGAAGCTGAAGAGCGCGCTCGCCGAGGTCGGTCTCCTGCGCGAGCGGCTCGAACAGGAAAATGCCTATCTCAAGGAGGAAATCCGAGCGGCCCGCCATCACGAGGGCATCATCGGCGCCTCGCCAGCGACGGAAGCGACTTTGCGGCAGGTCGATCTCGTGGCGGGCACGGACGCCACGGTATTGATCACCGGCGAATCCGGCACCGGCAAGGAGTTGATTGCGCGGGCGATCCACGAGGCGAGCCGACGCAGCGGCCGTCCGCTGATCCGCGTGAACTGCGCCGCCATTCCGCGCGACCTGTTCGAGAGCGAGTTCTTCGGCCATGCGAAGGGGGCCTTCACCGGTGCCATCCGCGACCGGATTGGGCGGTTCGAACTGGCCGATGGCGGCACGCTGTTCCTCGACGAGGTCGGGGAGATCCCCCTCGATCTTCAGAGCAAGCTCCTGCGCGTGCTTCAGGAGCGCGTCTTCGAACGCATCGGCGAGGCGAGGACGCGAGCGGTCGATGTCCGCCTCGTAGCCGCCACCAATCGCGATCTCGGCGCGGAGGTCCGCCGGGGGCGCTTCCGCGAAGACCTGTTCTTTCGCCTCAACGTCTTCCCGATCCAGGTCCGGCCCTTGCGCGAACGGCCGGAGGACATCGCGCCCATCGCGCAGCATTTCCTGCAGGCGGCCGCTCGTCGGCTCAGGGTGCCGGAACCTCGCCTGACCGAGGGGGATGTCCGCCGCCTGTGCCGCTACCCGTGGCCGGGAAACGTCCGCGAGTTGGAGAATGCCATCGAACGGGCGGTCATCCTCTCGACGCGGGGCCGCCTGCGTCTCGATCTGCCGGAGACGGAGGCCGGTCTGCGGACAGGGCCGGTCGCGACGGGCGTGGCACCCGCCGCGCGTCCGCCGAATGAGAACGAGCGACGTACCCGCGACCGGGCGGAAATCGAGGCGGCCCTGGCGATCACCGGTGGCCGCGTGTTCGGGCCCGGCGGCGCGGCGGAACTCCTGGGCGTCAAGCCGACGACGCTCGCCTCCCGGATCAAGGCTCACGGCATCGTCCGCTCCTGAGCGACGAACGGGGTGATCCCGCGCACGGAAGTGTGATCGACGGACGCAAAGCGACTCGTCATTCGGCGCGAACGGACTTAGTTCGTTGAGACAAGCGGAGTCCGGGCAGCGAGTCGCCCCAGAGGCAAAGCCTCCGCGTACCCCACGCGGTGGTCCCCTGGCGGTGAATCCGTTCGGCTGCGCGAGCGCGTTTCAGCCCCGTGTCCATGCCGCCAGAACTCCTTCTCGTCACGGCTGCGATCCTGCCTTTCCTCGGCAGCATCGCCGCGATCTGTCTGCCGAGCGAGGCGCGCAGCGCAGCGGCTGGCGTAGCGGGTTTCGCCACGCTGGCGGCCCTCGCCTGCATCGCGCTCCTGTATCCGCTGGCCACGGGTCCTGACCCTGTCACCTTCGCGCTCGACTGGCTTCCAAGTCTCGGCGTGCGGTTAGTCCTTCGCCTCGATGGCTTGGCCTGGATCTTCTCCGTACTGGTGCTGGGGATCGGCGTGCTCGTCGTGCTTTACGCGCAATATTACATGGCCAAGGCCGATCCGGTGCCTCGGCTATTCTGCTACCTGCTCGCCTTCGTCGGCGCGATGCTTGGGATCATCCTCTCGGGCAACCTCATCCAACTCGTCGTCTTCTGGGAACTGACAAGCGTCGTCTCGTTCTTGCTGATCGGCTATTGGTCCGACAATGCCGCAGCCCGCGACGGCGCGCGGATGGCGGTGACGATCACGGCGGCGGGCGGCCTGTGCCTGCTCGTCGGGATGGTGATGCTGGGCCAGATCGCCGGAAGCTACGAGCTCGACGCGGTTCTGGCAGCAGGGGAAGCGATCCACGCGAGCCCGCTCTACGTGCCGACACTCGTGCTGATCTTGCTCGGGGCGCTGACGAAATCGGCGCAATTCCCGTTTCACATTTGGCTACCACGCGCCATGGCGGCTCCGACGCCGATCAGCGCCTACCTGCATTCTGCGACGATGGTGAAGGCGGGCATCTTCCTGATGATCCGCCTCTGGCCTGTCCTGTCGGGCACGGAGAGCTGGTACTGGATCGTCGGCTCTGCGGGCATGATCACGATGCTGGTCGGCGCATGGAGCGCGATCTTCCAGCACGATCTGAAGGGGCTGCTCGCCTATTCCACGATCAGCCATCTCGGGCTGATCACCCTGCTGCTCGGCCTGGACTCTCCGCTGGCTGTCGTGGCGGCGATCTTCCACACGGTGAACCACGCGACCTTTAAGGCGTCGCTCTTCATGGCCGCCGGGATCATTGATCACGAGACCGGCACACGGGACATGCGGCGCCTCAGCGGGCTGTGGCGGGTCATGCCCTATACCGGCACCCTCGCGATCATCGCGGCGGCCGCGATGGCGGGCGTTCCCCTGTTGAACGGCTTCCTGTCCAAGGAGATGTTCCTGGCGGAAGCGGTCGATAACACGGGCGACCATGCTCTCAACCTCGCGCTGCCCGTTCTCGCGACCGTGGCGAGCGCCTTCACCGTCCTCTACTCCCTGCGCTTCATCCGGCAGACCTTCTTCGGCCCGCCGCCGCATGATCTGCCCCATGCCCCGCATGAGCCGGTGCGCTGGATGCGCATCCCGATCGAGGCGCTGGTCCTGGCCTGCGTCGCCATCGGTCTCGTGCCCAACCTCACGATCGGCCCCGTGCTGGCGGGGGCGGCGAGGGCGGTGCTCGGCGACCGGACACCGGATTACGACCTCGCGATCTGGCACGGCTTCAATGCGCCGTTGGCGATGAGCGTACTGGCGCTGGCAGGGGGCGCCGCCCTCTACGCGGCGTTCGGCAAGCGGATCAACACCAATCCCCGTGGCGGCCCCTGGCTACCGGACCGGCTCGATGGCGGCTGGCTCTTCGAACAGATGATGACGCGCATCGTCCTCGGGGCCCGCTGGCTGGAAGGGCGACTCGGCTCGGAGCGCCTTCAGCCGCAGTTGCGGATTCTGTTTCTCGCCGCCCTCCTTGGCGCGACCGTCACCGGGCTCGGCCGCGGCTTGAACCTGTTCGAGAAAGGCAAGCTGACGGAGTTCGACCCTGCCTTCGGCCTGCTCTGGTTGGTCGGCGCCGCCTGCGCCATCGGCGCGGCCGAGCGGGCGAAGTACCATCGCCTGTCGGCGGTGATCCTGCTCGGCGGCGCCGGGCTCACGAGCGCCGTGAGTTTCCTCTGGCTGTCGGCGCCTGATCTCGCGGTGACGCAGATCCTGATCGAGATCGTCACCACGGTTCTGCTGCTGCTCGGCCTGCGCTGGCTGCCGAAGCGCGACGAGGCCATTCCGACACCGGCTTCCGAGCGGGCGCAGGCCCGGCGGCGCCGTCTGATCGATCTTTGCATCGCGCTCGGCGTCGGGATCGGCTTGGCGGGACTGTCCTACGCGGTGATGACCCGCCCCCGGTCGAGGGCATCAGCCGATGGTTCGTGGAAGAGGCCTATCCTCAGGCGGGCGGGCGCAACGTCGTCAACGTGCTGCTGGTGGATTTCCGCGCCTTCGACACGATGGGCGAGATCTGCGTGCTCGGCGTGGTCGGGCTCACGGTCTTCGCGCTCCTGCGCCGATTCCGCCCCGCACCAGACAGTCAGGAACGCCCGGCTCAGCAGATCCGGCACGATGCCTATGACCGCGACCGCGAGGGCCGCGAGCCGGGCCAGACCGCCGCGGATGCCCTGCTGGTGCCGCAGGTGGTCATCACGTGGCTGTTCCCCTTCGTCGTGCTGCTGGCCCTGCACCTGTTCCTGCGCGGGCATGACCTTCCCGGCGGCGGTTTCGCGGCGGGCATCGCGCTGACCATCGCCTTCATGCTGCAATACATGGCGCGCGGCGCCGAATGGGTGGAGGAGCGCCTGCGTCTGCAGCCGATTTCGTGGATCGGAGTCGGACTTCTGGTGTCGGTGCTGGCCGGCGCCGTGTCGTGGTTGTTCTCACACCCCTTCCTCACGGCGTCCTTCGCCTATTGGGAGGCGCCGATCATCGGCAAGGTGCCGCTCGCCTCCGCGCTCGTTTTCGACCTCGGGATCATGATCCTCGTTGTCGGCGCGAGCGTGCTGATGCTCGTCGCCCTGGCGCACCAATCCCGGCGGCGGACCCGCGCCGCCGAGGCGGAACGCGCCGAGCGCGAAGCCGAGGGGGAGATCGCCTGATGGAACTCGTCCTGTCCCTCGGCATCGGCGTCCTTGCCGCCGCGGGCGTCTGGCTGATCCTGCGCCCGCGCACCTTTCAGGTCGTCCTCGGCCTGTCGCTCCTGAGCTACGCGGTGAACCTGTTCATCTTCGCCATGGGGCGGCTCACCGTGGGCGCGCCGCCCGTTCTCGATGCAGCACCCAACGTCGTGTCGGTTGATGACCCGGTGCCTCAGGCCCTGGTTCTGACCGCCGTCGTCATCAGCTTCGCCCTTACTGCCTTGTTCCTCGTGGTGCTGCTGGCTGCGCGCGGCGTCACCGGCTGCGATCACGTCGACGGGCGCGAGCCGCATGAGGCCGAGCCCCATGCCGGGAACCCGCATCCATGAACCCGGTCATGACGAATCTTGCCGTCGACAGCGTCTGGAGCGACCACATCGTCGTGCTGCCGATCGTGCTGCCCATCGTCGTGGCGGGCGCGATGTTCCTGCTCGACGAACGCCGCCGCACCCTGAAGGCGGCCCTGTCCTTCGCCACCGTCCTGGCGCTGGTGGGCATCGCGTTCTTCCTGGTCGGATGGGTGACGGAGGCGCCACGCGTCTACCGCGTCGGCAATTGGGCCGCGCCCTACGGCATCGTGCTGGTGGCGGACCGCCTTTCAGCGATGATGCTGGCCCTTTCCAGCGTGCTGGGGCTCTGCGCCCTCGTCTTCTCCTTCGCCCGGTGGGGTAGGGCCGGCCCCCGCTTCCACGGTCTGTTCCTGCTGCTGCTGATGGGCGTGAACGGGGCCTTCCTGACGGGCGATCTGTTCAACCTGTTCGTGTTCTTTGAGGTAATGCTCGCAGCCTCCTACGGGCTCGTGCTGCATGGCTCGGGTGAGACCCGGATCCGCGCGGGGCTCGGCTATATCGCCGTGAACCTCGTGGCGTCGCTGTTCTTCCTCATCGGCGTCAGCATGATCTACGGGACGATGGGGACGCTCAACATGGCAGACCTCGCCCGGCGGCTCGCGGGCGCAGGCTCCGATACGGGCGACCTCGCTCTGTTCGAGATCGGTAGCGCGATCCTCGGACTCGCCTTCCTGATCAAGTGCAGCGCGTGGCCTCTGGGCTTCTGGCTACCGACGACCTATGCGGCGGCGAGTGCGCCCGCCGCCGCCATTCTGGCCATCCTCAGCAAGGTCGGCGTTTACGTGGTGGTGCGGCTGAGCCTGCTCGTCTTCGGTGAGGGCCTGTCGCAAGGCTTCGGGCAGGCCTGCCTGTTCGGCGCCGGGCTCGCGACCATCGCCTTCGGCACTATCGGCCTCGTCGCCGCTCGCGACCTGACCCGCGCCGCAGGATACGCTGTGATGGTCTCTTCCGGGACGATCCTGGCGGCTCTGGGGACAGGCAGCGACGCCGCGCTGGCCGGGGCACTGTATTACCTGTTCGGCTCCACACTCGCGGCCGGGGCGCTGTTCCTTCTGGCGGAGGTGCTTCAGCGTGGGCGAGATCCTGAGGATCACGCGGTTCCCGTCTTCGCGGACGAATACAGCGACCCCTTCGATGATGCGGATGCCGTCGAGATCGGGCGGGTGATCCCTGCTGGCGTTGCGATCCTCGGGGTCGGTTTCCTGCTCTGCACGCTGATGCTGGCCGGTGTTCCACCGCTGGCTGGCTTCGTGGGCAAGCTCGCGATCTTCGTCGGGCTGTCGGCGGGTACGCCCTCGGCGGCGGGATGGTGGCTCATCGCGGCCCTCACTCTCTCGAGCCTCGGCACGCTGATGCCGCTGGTGCGGCTCGGCATCCTGAACCTTTGGATCGAGCATGAGGCCGAACCGCCGAAGCTGACGAGGTCCGAGTTCGCAGCGATCTCGGGGCTGATGGCGACCTGCCTAGCCTTGTCCATCTGGGGAGGGCCGGCACTGGCCTATGCGGATGCCACGGTGGGCTGGCTGACTCAGCCGCAGAGTTACGTTCGCGCCGTGCTGGGCGATCAGGGGAGGCCCGCCACGTGAGCCGGATCCTGCCGCACCCGTTCCTCTCCGCCGCCCTCGTCGCCACATGGCTGCTCCTGAATGAGCCGCCGACACCCGGAAGCCTGCTTCTGGCACTCGCCGTCGGCATCCTGGTGCCCTTCGTCATGCGCGCCATCGAGGCACGTCCCGTTCGGGTACGCGCGCCGGGTGTCGCGATTAAGCTCCTCGGCGTGTTTCTTCTCGACATGGTGCGATCCAACATCGATGTAGCCCGGATCATTTTGGGCTTGAGGCGGGGCGAGCGGCGGACCGGCTTCGTGGCAATCCCCCTCGATCTGCGCGAACCCTTCGCCCTCGCCCTCCTGTCCATCATCCTGACGGCCACGCCCGGCACCCTGTGGGTGCAGTACGATTCCGATACGCGCCGATTGCTCCTTCACGTCCTCGACTTCACGGATGGCGAGGAGTGGATACGCCGGGTCAAGGACCGCTACGAACGGCCGCTGATGGAGATCTTCGAATGAGCGCCGCAACGGTTCTCGATTGGGGGCTCGGCCTTGCGCAGGCGATGCTCGTTCTCGCCATGGCCTTCGCCGCATGGCGGATGCTGCGCGGACCGCGCGCGCAGGACCGGATCCTCGGGCTCGATACGTTCTATCTTAACGGCATGCTGGCCATCGTCGTTCACGGGATGCGTACCGGAAGCGGGCTGTATTTCGAGGCCGCTTTCATCATCGGCATGCTTGGTTTCACCGCGTCGGTCGCACTCGCCAAGTTCCTGATGCAGGGCGAGGTTATCCGATGAGCCCGGCGAACGTGCCGCTCTGGGCGGCGTTCATCGTCGTCCTGCTGGCTTTGGCGGGAGCTGGACTTTCGCTCACCGGGGCCTTCGGGCTCATCCGGCTCAAGAGCTTCTACGAGCGGGTCCATGCGCCGACGCTCGGCGCGACGCTCGGCATGGCCCTGATCATGGGCTCTTCGGTGCTGCTCCTGTCGATAACGGAGGGCCATCTGGTGATGCAGGAAGTCCTGATCGGCGTCTTCCTCACGGTGACGACACCGGTCACGCTCATCCTGCTCGCGCGTGCCGCCGCCCACCGCGACAGGTACGAGAACAATCCCGACGCTCCTCCGAAGATGTGAGGGCTTCAGCAACCGTTGCAGATGCTGTCGAGGACAGAATCCAGCTGCTTCTGTCGTTCGGTACGGGAGTTAGGATCAATATCGGGGGCGGCGCTGCGACCGGGCGGGACTGTCTGGCCTACGGATGACCGGTAAGGCGCGTTCGCCGTGGTCTCGGGGCCGCCGCCGGTTCCCGTATAGCCGGCCGCCATGCCGATCGCGGGGCCAACGATGACGCCGAGCGTCGCGATGGCGACTATGGCGGCGTGACGGGTGAAGCACTGTGAACGCTGCATCGTGGAAGCACTCCGCGCTGTCTCGTGTGTCGGGATCATGCGGGGTCGGGCGCGGCCCCCTCGCCGCGCCCGCAAGCGTCATTAGCAGCCGTAGCCGCCAGAGGTCTGGCCGTATTGCTTCACCGGACGGGTCTGCTGGTTGGCGTTGCCCTCGGACGCCGAGCTCATCGGGCAGGCGTCGTAGAAGGGAGTGTCGTGCACGCCGAGCGGGGCGTTGATCGGAGCACCGTAGGGCGCGAAGCCGGTATAACGGGCGCCGAAATCATAGGCGGAGGCCGTCGAGATCGAAGCGGCGCCCATGGCAAGAGCGGCAACGGCAGTGGCGATACGGGTCTTCATCATGATCTCTGCCCCTTCAGACTGCGCTCGAACCGTCGATGCGCTGGATGTCTGAACAACAGCAACATTGGCGCGACGTTCCTGATCACTTGTGCTCTCGCGCACATCTGAAGAGCTGCAGTTTTAGCTGGTTATAGACGGAGATAGCGATGTAGGATTTTGCATTCAGGATGCGGATCTTGTCAGCGGGGCTGGGCTATCGCTGCCATCCGCTGCACGGTTTCGCCGTCGCCGATCGTACCGCCGCGATATATCTCGGCTTCGGGGTCGATCACGAAGGCGACGACCAGTGATGGTTGGCTTGCACGGATCGTAGTGGCATCGCCGGATAGACACAGGCCGGTCTCGCCCTCGCAGAAGCGCGTGCCCTCCGCCTCGATGCCACCTTCGAAGACGAAGAAGTAGGTGTCGCAACGGGACTCCTTCGGCAGAGCGACCTCCTCGCCCGCGTCCAGGCGGATGTCGTGGCACGTCACGCGGTTGCGGACGTGGAAGGGGGCGATGCTGCCGGGCGGCCCGAAGAGGAGGCGCCACGTCCCATCCTCATGGGCGGGGAGGGGACCGAAATGGATTCCGGGTTCGAGGTCCGGCGCGTGCGGGCGCACGAAGATCTGAAGCATCCGCAGGGGCGGATCGCTCGCCAGGACCCGCTCCTCGTGCTGGAAGCCCCGTCCAGCGTTCATCACCATGAGATGGCCCGCATCCACGACGAGATGCTCGCCGTTCGGATCGTCGTGGCGCATGCAGCCCGCCGGGACCCAGGAGATAATCTCGTCCTGCACATGCTCGTGAAGCTTGATGTGCGTGCCCGGCGCCAGGAACGATTCCATGATGGCCGCCAGCGGTCCGAGGCCGTGATCGGCGTGGCCGGGCTTGAGGTGCCCGGGCAGATAGGCCCTGGCGATAAAGCCACCGCTCTCGATGGCATTCTCGGTGACCCGCACCGCCTTCTCGATCATGGACCACCCTCCCAGCGTGAACATCGCCTGGGGCAGAACGTGCGCGGCCCCGGCCGGTGCCCTTCCTCCGGGAGGCGGCCTCTTACGGAGGCGGCATGACCGCCGAGAGTGTCTTGTGAGCCGTCTCGCCGTTCCGGATGCCTTCCCATCCGAGCCAACCGGTATACAGGCCGACCAGCACGATCAGGGTGGACGAGGCATAGGGTGCCCACCGGGCGAAGGAGCCAAATCCCGACCAGCGTGAAGCGACATGCTTGACGCTGAGCGCCGCCAGCACGCCCGCGGACACCATGGTCAGGGCGAGCCCGATGCTGAAGCACAGGACCAGCGCGAAGCCGAGGCTGAATTGCTTCAGTTGGATGCACAGCAGCAGAACGGTGATCGCGGCGGGGCAGGGGATCAGGCCCCCCGTCAGGCCGAACATGACGATCTCGCCGGTCGTGACGCTGCGGCCTGAAAAGCGCCTCCGGATCTCATCGGCATGGGCGCGGGCGTGGGCATCGTCCTCTTCGCTGAGATCAAGATGCGCGTGATCATGCGCGTGATCGGCGTCATGGCGATGATGGTGATCGTGGTGGTGGTGAAGGTGCTGGTGCTGCTCGCGCCATGTTCGCCAGGCCATCCAGGCCGCGATGACGACGATCAGGACGGCGGAAGCCAATTGGAAATACGGCTCGGCACTCTCGCCGAGCGACTGACCGAAATACTGCCCGGCCAGCGCAATGACCCACACCACAGCCGTGTGAGAGAGCGTCGCGGCGAGCCCGAGCAGGACCGCCTGGGTCACGGTGCCCCGAACGGCGATGATGAAGGCGGCCATCATCGTCTTGGAATGGCCAGGCTCCAACCCGTGCAGGACGCCGAGCAGGATCGCGGTCGGCACGAACAGCCAGGCATGCGCGGTGCCTTGCTGAAGCAATTCAGGCAGCGAGGTCATCGAGGATTCCTCGTCATTTCAGGTAGGTCCGCACGACGTCGATGAGATCGGCCGCGCCCTTCGCACGCTCGGCATCCGGTTCGTTGTCCGGATTCACGACGTGGTGGCGGATGTGATCTTCCATCAGTTCGGCGGTCAGGCCGTTGATTGCCCCGCGCATGGACGCGACCAGCATCAACACGTCCGCGCAACCAAGTTCGGCGTCGAGCGCCCTCTCGACCGCCTCCGCCTGCCCCTTGATCCGGCGAACGCGCGCCAGGAGCTTGGTCTTTTCCTTGATCGTGTGCGCCATCGAGAGGACTTTCACGGACAGATGGATATATAGGGGGGTACCCTATCCCGTGTCGAGTGCCATGCCCAAGGACAACCCCTGCGTTTCCGTCTGCGAGTTCGACGGCAGGACCGGCTGGTGCATCGCCTGCGGGCGCACGATCCCGGAGGCGCGGGCATGGCGGAAGATGACCCCGTTCCGGCGCACTGCCCTCATTCGGGAGTTGCCGAGGCGGGTCGAGCAGCTCGAAGCGAAAGCCTGCGAAAGGCTAAGGCGCGGCTAGCGCTCGCCCTTGTGACGCGCCGTGAGACCGCCATGGTTGAGGCGGCGGAGGGAGACCTGAAGACGCGCCTGAGCCGCCTTCACCTCGTTGAGCGCCCGATGCGTGTAGTGGATATGCGCCTCGGCAGCCTCCGCCGCCCGCTCCGCATCTCCGGCCATCACGCTTTCGTAGATCTCGCGATGCTGTGCCCTCAACTGGTCGCGGGTCTCGGGGCGCTCGAACAACGTCTCGCGATTCTCAATCACGCCCTGCCGGAGCATGCCCGACAGCGCGCGCATCGTGTGCAGCACGACGAGGTTGTGGCTGGCCTCGTAGACCGCGATGTGCAGGTCGACATCCGCCTCCGCTTCCTCGCGGTGGATACCCTCATCATGGGCGCGGTCGATCCGCTCCATGCAGGCGGTCAGCCGGTCGCGATCCACGGCGTTGGCTCTCTGCGCGGCGAGGCGCGCAGCCATCCGCTCGGTCGTGGCGCGAAATTCGAGGTAATCGTCCACCACCTCGGCGTGCGAGGCGATCAGGGCAATGAGCGGGTCCAAGATTTCCCGCCCGAGCGGTGCCACCGAGCGGCCCGCCGGCGTCGAGACGATGAGCCCGTCATCCTCGAGGATCTTGATTCCCTGCCGCAGGGTCGGCCGGGACACGTTCAACTGCTGGGCGAGGTCGCGCTCCGGCGCCAGCAGGTCGCCGGGGCTCAAGGTCCCTTCCGCAATCAGATCCTTGAGATGACGCGCCGTGCTTTCGGCGACGCTCGCACCCTTGATCGGGTCCTGCTCCATCATCCGCCCCCGCCCCCGAACGCTGCCCGGGGATGTCCCTACGCATACAACGGACAATTGATATTTCCAATTGACGAGTTTGGTCAAACTATTTTACCAGACGGGCGGCGCCGGTCCAAATCGGCGACCATTCTCAAAATCCCGACAGGGGAAGCGGTCTCGGCACCCGCGCGAACGCTGGAATACGGCGTGGAGGGTCGAGGACGTGGCATAGGGAGAGCCGCCGCCGTGACGTGGAACCAAGTATACGATCCGCTATCGAACGCCTTCGGGTCGACAGCACTCGCGGCCTTGCCGATCGTGGTGCTGCTCGGCGGCATCGGCCTGCTGCACATGAAGGCGCACACGGCGGCGCTGCTCGGCCTCGTCACGGCGCTGCTGGTGGCGGTGATCGGCTTCGGCATGCCCGCACAGATGGCGGGCGCTACGGCCGCCTACGGCGCAGCCTTTGGCCTGCTGCCGATTGGCTGGATCATCCTGAACGTCATCTTCCTCTATCGGCTGACCGAGCAGACGGGGCAATTCGACGTCCTGCGGGACTCGATCGCGGGCATCACCCCGGACCGGCGCCTGCAGCTCCTGTTCATCGCCTTCTCCTTCGGCGCCTTCTTCGAAGGTGCGGCGGGCTTCGGAACGCCGGTCGCGGTCACTGCTGCGATGCTGATGGGCCTCGGCTTCACGCCGCTCGCCGCCGCCGGCCTTTCGCTCATCGCCAATACCGCACCCGTGGCGTATGGCGCCCTTGGTGCCCCGGTCATCGCACTCTCGGCCGTCACCGGCCTCGACCTCATCGAGCTCTCCGGCATGATCGGCCGTCAGTTGCCGTTCTTCTCCGTGATCGTGCCGTTCTGGCTCATCTGGGCCTTTGCCGGGCGCAAGGGCATGTGGGAAGTGTGGCCCGCCCTGCTCGTGGCGGGCGTATCCTTCGCGATTCCGCAGTATCTCGTGTCGAACTTCCACGGCCCGTGGCTCGTGGACGTCATCGCCGCCATCTGCTCCATGGCAGCGCTGGCCGGCTTCCTCCGCTTCTGGAAGCCCGCCCGGATCTGGACCTCCACCGATACCGACGCCCCCGCCGCCGGGCCCACGCCCGTCGTCGCGCCCATCGTTGCGGGCCGCACCCACAGCGCCGGAGCGGTGTTCCGTGCTTGGCTTCCGTGGCTGATCCTGTCGGTCTTCGTCTTCGCCTGGGGTACGCCGCAGTTCCGCGCGTGGCTCGACTCGCTCTACATTTACAACCTGAACGTCCCGTACCTGCATAACCTCGTCTTCAAGGTGCCGCCGGTCGTCGCGAAGGCCCATGCCGAGGCGGCGGTCTACAAGTTCAACATCCTTTCGGCCACGGGTTCGGGTATCCTGCTGTCGGCCATCGTCGGCGGCCTGATCCTCGGCTTCAATCCGCTGAAGCTGATTAAGGAATATTTCCGGA
Source organism: Methylobacterium komagatae (assembly GCF_042661665.1). Classification (NCBI taxonomy): domain Bacteria; kingdom Pseudomonadati; phylum Pseudomonadota; class Alphaproteobacteria; order Hyphomicrobiales; family Methylobacteriaceae; genus Methylobacterium; species Methylobacterium komagatae. The sequence continues at coordinate 5,244,164 of NZ_JBHSWN010000001.1, read as the reverse complement.
CGGCCTATATCGTCCGGTATTCGCTGATCACCATCTCGGCGATGTTGGCGCTCGGCTACGTCACCCGCTACTCCGGCACCGACGCGACCCTCGGCCTCGCCTTCGCTCAGACCGGTTGGATCTACCCGTTCTTCGGCGCGATGCTCGGCTGGCTCGGCGTGGCGCTGACCGGATCGGATACGGCGTCGAACGTGCTGTTCGGCGGCCTTCAGAAGATCACGGCGGAGCAGCTCGGCCTGTCGCCCGTCCTCATGGCGGCCTCGAACTCATCGGGCGGCGTGATGGGCAAGATGATCGACGCCCAGTCCATCGTCGTCGCATCCACCGCGACTCAGTGGTACGGCGGCGAGTCGAAGATCCTGCGCTACGTGTTCTTCCACTCGATCGCGCTGGCCTGCCTCGTCGGCCTGCTGGTGATGCTCCAGGCCTACGTGCCGCCCTTCACCTCCCTGGTGCCGCCGACGGTCGTCCCGGCCGTGGTGCACTGAGCCAAACCCGAGGGGGCGCCTCAAGCGCCCCCTTTCCCGTCCCGAGGGATCGCCAGCGCCGGCGGAGTTGATGTGATGCGCCTTTCGCAATGCCATTCGTTTCACGATTTCCGCCGCATGGCGAAGAGCCGCCTTCCGGGGCCGATCTTCGATTACATCGACGGCGCCGCCGACGATGAGGTCACCTATCGGCGCAACACCTCGTCGTTCGATTCGTGCAGCCTCATCCCCAACGTCCTGCGCGGCGTCGGCGATGTGGACATGTCGGTGACGGTGATGGGCCAGAAGCTGGCCATGCCGGTCTATTGCTCGCCGACAGCCCTGCAGCGCCTGTTCCACCACCAGGGCGAGCGCGCCGTGGCAGCCGCGGCGGGCAAGTTCGGCACGATGTTCGGCGTGTCGTCACTGGGGACGGTGAGCCTGGAAGAGGCGCGGCGTATCAGCGGCGGCCCGCAGGTCTACCAATTCTATTTCCATAAGGATCGCGGCCTCAACCGCGAGATGATGGCCCGCGCCAAGCAGGCGGGCATTCAGGTGATGATGCTGACCGTCGACAGCATCACGGGCGGCAACCGCGAGCGCGACAAGCGCACCGGCTTCTCGATTCCCTTCCGGCTGACGCTGGGCGGCATGGTCCAATTCGCGATCAAGCCAGCTTGGGCGCTCAACTATCTGACGCATGAGAGCTTCAAGCTGCCCCAGCTCGATAATCACGTCGACATGGGGGGCGGATCGCTGTCGATCAGCCGCTACTTCACCGAGATGTTGGACCCCGCCCTGTCCTGGGACGATGTCGGCGCCATGGTGCAGGAATGGGGCGGCCAGTTCTGCCTCAAGGGCGTGATGTCGGTGGAGGATGCCAAGCACGCCGCCGATATCGGCTGCACCGGCATCGTGCTGTCGAACCATGGCGGGCGCCAGCTCGACGGCTCCACCACCGGCTTCGATATGTTGGCGGATATCGTCGATGCCGTAGGCGACCGGATCGACGTCATCATGGATGGCGGCGTCCAGCGCGGCACCCATGTGCTCAAGGCCCTGTCCCTCGGGGCGAAGGCGGTCGGCCTAGGCCGCTACTACCTGTTCCCCCTCGCGGCGGCCGGACAGCCGGGCGTCGAGCGCGCCCTCGAACTAATGCGCAACGAGATCGAGCGGGACATGAAGCTCATGGGCTGCCACTCGATCAAGGATCTCAGCCGCAGCAACCTGCGTCTTGTCTAAGGTCCAGCCGAAGGGTGAGGGTGTCGCCATCCTGACCCTCCGGCGCGAATCCGACGCTGCGATAGAGTGCCAGCGCGGGCGCTCGGCGATCGACCTGTAGTGTCATCGCCTCGGCGCACCGCCGCGAATGGGCAATGGCGTCCGTGACCAGCCGGCGGCCGATGCCCTGTCGGACGGCGTCGGGAACGACGCTGACATTGCTCACGAAGGCATCGTTCTCGCCCGAGCAATAGATCGCGACCAGCCCCACCAGCCGGTCTTCTTCCCACGCCTCGAATCGTTCGGCGCGTTGCGCGAGCTTGTCGGCGTAGGCGGGGATCGCGACGCGCCCGTGAAGGGGCGGCACGAAGCTGTCCGAACAGGCTTCGAGATGGCGGACGATCGCATCCGCATCCGACTGGTTGCGGCGGAACTGCGGACGCTCCACGCTCATGCGGCTTCCGGCAGCGAGGGCTGGCCAGCGGGTGCCGCCTCGTCGGCTGTGAGGAGGTCGCAGTCGGGAAGACGAACGCGGGTGCCGTCGCGACCGTTGAACATCAGCACGTCGATGATCGACAGCCAGGGCACGAACGGCCTGTCGAATTGCGGGTATTCCTGCGGCCGGGCCTTGAGGAAGCGAAGCGCGATCCCGCGCTCGGCAAAAGCCTCCGGATCATAGAGCGCGGTGCCGCCGATCGGGTTCACGTAGGTCGTGGCCGACAGCCTTGTGCAGAGGTCGATGACGCGCACCTGTCGGCGCAGTTCGGTCCGGCCTTCCAGGGCTGAGGCGGCGAGGATCGGCGTCTCGATGCCGAGATGCGCACAGGTCCGCGTGAGGCCCTCGCGAAGGTGTAGGAACAGCGTATCGGCGCGGTGGTGCAGAACCGCTTCGATCAGCGGCATGGTCTCGGCAAGGAACGGTGCCCGGCGATAGGCCTGGGCGATCTGCGCGCAGAGCTTGGTTGGTGCGAACTCGGCCGCGACATGCCGCTCGCCGATGTCGAGTTCATCCGCCCCGCGAGCGATCGGCAGGGTGAAGGTGACTGGTTCTCCGTCCCGCAGGAAGCGGTTGCGATTGATCCAGCCTTTTTTCGTGTACTTCACCGTGTCGTAGATCACGAAGCGATCGACCGCCGCGATCAGCTGGAAATAGCCGATATACGGAAACAGATACGGCTGCATGATCCCGACACGCATGGCGATATCAGGCGCTCGAGGGGTCGGCGATGCGGGCGAGGATCCGCGCGACCACCTCGGGTTCGAGATCGGGGTAGATCGGCAGGCAGAGAATCTGGTCAGCGGCACGGGCGGCCACCGGCAGTCCGGCGCGGTCCGCGCTCGGCAGGCCCGAATACATCGAATGGTCCGAGATCAGCGGATGGAAGTAGCGGCGGGTATGCACGCCTTCCCGTTTCAGGATTTCCCACAGCGCGTCACGGGCGACCGGGTAATCGGGTCCGACGAGGATCGGAAAATACGAATAGTTCGCCCGCACCTCACCCGCGGGATCGAGGCAGGCAATGCCGGGAATGTCCGCGAGCCCCGCGCGGTAGGTCGCATCGATCGCGCCCCGCCGATCGATGCAGCCGTCGATGTAGCGCAGTTGAAGCAGCCCAAGGGCGGCGTTGAACTCGCTCATCTTGCCGTTCAGGCCGACTTCGATGACCGTTGTCTCGCCGTCGTGGCCAAAGTTCTTAAGCTTGTCGATTTGCTCCTTGCGCGCCGCATCGGGGCAGATGATCGCGCCACCCTCGAAGGTGTTGAACACCTTCGTCGCGTGAAAGCTCAACACCGAGAGATCGCCGTGGCGCAGGATCGAGCCGCCCGCATCTCGCACACCGAAGGCATGCGCCGCGTCGTACACGACCACCAGCCCATGCCGCTCCGCGACCTCGGCAATGCCCGCGACATCGCACGGATGGCCGTAGCAATGAACAGGAAGGATCGCACGCGTGCGGGGCGTCACGGCCCGCTCGACCGCCGCCGGATCGAGATTGAGATGAACCGGATCGATATCGGCGAAGACCGGCGTAAGCCCACTCCACATCAGCGCGTGCGAGGTGGCGACGAAGGAGTAGGGGGTGGTGATGACTTCGCCCGAGGATAGGCCCATGGCCCGCAGCGCCATGATGAGGGCGGTGGTGGCGTTGTTGAACACGGCCACGTGCGGCACGCCCAGATACTCTGCGAGACGCTGTTCGAACTCGTGATGGCAGGGGCCGCAATTGGTCAGAACCTTACGGTCCCAGATCTCCCGCAGCATCGGCTCGAATTCGGAATAGGGCGGGAGGAACGGCTTGGTGACGTAGACTGGGCCGGTCACGGGCGCCGAAAAGGGCTCGCGCAGCACGGCCGGATCGCGGGCAGCAGCGGCAAGCCGTTGGGCCAGGGCATCATCGAGGAGCGGGGAGGGCGCGGCCATCCCCTCGCGCTGATCCTTCCGGCGCGGAGCCTTGGCTGACGGCTCCTTCGGCTGCCTCACCTTTGCGCGCATGGTTCACCTGCTGCCCAGCGGGTCCACATGGCCCTGAACGCCTTCCCGACCTCGTTCGCGAGGCGGGCATGATCGGTGAGGGGGCTGGCGAGCATCCGCTCGCGCAGCCCATGGCGCAGCCCGAGGAGACGCGCACGGTCCGTGGCGAGCGCCACAGCGGTCTCGACGTAGGCGTCCTGTGAGGTCGCGATCGGCTCATCGAGCCCCACCGCGGAGAGGATGACCGCGCCGGACCTCTCGGGCGCTGTGAGGCCGCGCAGGGTCACGAGTGGCACGCCCATGCTGATCGTGTCGCAACTCGTGGTGCCACCGTTATAGGGGAACGGATCGAGGGCGATATCGACCTTGTAGTAGAGTTCGAAATAGCCACTCGTCACGCGCGGCTGAAGGATCAGCCGGTCGAGGGCGATACCCGCGCGGCTCAGGCGCTCATCGATCTGCTGCCGGACCTCGGGCGTGTCGGCATCACCCACCACCATGAACAGCCGGGAATCCGGCACGGCGGCCAGGATGCGGCTCCAGACACCGAGCGCAATGTCGCTCACCTTCTCGAAGCGGTTCAGCACGCCGAAGGTGATATAGCCGTTATCTTCGCAAGGTGGGCGCTCGCGCGCAGGCGGTTGATCGTCGGCGAGCCGGTACGTCGCCGAGACGCGCGGCAAGCGCCACAACGTCTCGGTGTGAAGGGCGTCGCCTTCCTCGCCGTCCTGAACCGTGTCGGTCAGGCGATAATCAATCGCGGTCAGCCCCGTCGTGGCTGGATGCCCGATCCAGGTCACCTGGATCGGCGCGGGCTTGCGGGCGAAGACGAGGAGCCGGTGCAGCGCGCTATGGCCGGACAGGTCCACGAGGATATCGATCGTGTCGGCCTCGATCCTGTCCGCCGCCGCGTCGTCCGAGAGGCCGGAGATGTTCAGCCACTGGTCGAAATGCGTCTGAAGTCGCTGCGACAGGCCATCTTCCGTCGCCCGTGTCATGTAGGCGAACGTCTCGAACTGGGTCCGGTCGAACTCTTCCAGGAACGGTTCGAGGAAGCGGGCTACCGCGTGGGCGCAGAGATCGCCGGAGACGAACCCGATCTTGAGCTTGCGGTTGGGGTCGCGGTCACTGGTGAAGGGGCGCTTGCGCAGCAGCGGTTCCGCGAAGCGAAGACCGAAGGCCTTCGCGTCGGCAAAGTAGTCCTCGGCCGGGATGTCACCCGCATAGAGCTTGGAGAAGAGGCGGTTCGAATGGGCGTCGATATCGCGCGGGGTGATGGCGATGGCACGGTCCATCGCCGCGATGGCTTCGTGCAGCCGTCCGAGGCTCTTCAGGATCTGTCCGCGATTGACGTGGGCGCCTCCGCAATTCGGATCCAATTCCACGGCCTTGTCGGCGTGGCGCATCGCATCCGCATAACGGGACTGGCGGTGAAGATAGCCCGCCATGTTCGAATGGCCGACGGCATTGTCGGGGTCGAGTTCGAGAGATTTCTCGAGCGCCGAACGGGCGCCGTCCTCATTGTTCATCAAGGTGAGCAGGGCGCCGAGCCCCGCGAAATACAGCGCGCGATCGGGCGTGCGGTAGATCGCGATACTAATCAGATCGAAGGCCAGTTGCAGCCGGTTCGTCCGGGCCGCGACAGCGCCTGCGAGAAATGTAGCATCGGGATGGGTGTCATCGAGGGCGATGGCGAGGTCGAGGTAAGTCTCGGCCGTCGCAAAATCCTGAACGTCGTAACAGGCCCGGCCATAGGCGACGGCCCGGTCCACCAGCACGGCGACGGCCTTCGCCGCGGTAGTGGCGAGGCAAGCGGCACGAAACCGCTCGGCAATTGCTCTGGCTTCGGCGATCCGATGGGTTTCGAGGAGGGCACCGATCAGCGCGAGCCAATGCGCGGGGTTCGATTGCGAACTTTTGAGCGCGGCGGCGAAATGGGGGATCGCTGCCGTGGGACCCTCGGCGCGACTGACGAGCATTCCGAGTTCGTAGCGCGCACCAGCATTGTCGGGGGCGATATCGAGGACACGGCCGATGTTCCGGCGCGCCTTGTCCAGACGCCCGGCCTCGCGATGCGCCACAGCTTTGGAAAGAAAACGCTCGGCGGCTCCCGGTGCCCGGTCCCGCCCGGCCAGTCCGCCGCCATGTTCGAGCATGTGTCGCCCCTCCCACTGTCCAGAGGGTGCGGGCGCCTTCCTAAAACACCGTTAAGATTTCTGACGCGCTTACCTCTACTGCATAGGCAGCGGCATCGCCTCCACCGCAACTTCATTCACGCCGCGCTGGGCGAGGCTGTCGCGGAGCGGGCCCGTCAGGCAGGTTCCGGCGGTGAAGGCGGCGAGGACGCCGTGCGGCTCCGTCCGTGCCCCCGGGCCGAGCAACTGCACCACCCGCCGGGCAATGGCGGGGGCCGGGTCGATCCAGCTCACAGGCCAGGGGGCGAGGGCCCGCAGGCGTGGAAGCAGAAGGGGATAATGCGTGCAGGACAAGCACACGACATCCGTCCGCCGCCCATCCTCGGCCGTGACGAAGCAGGCCGCGACTTCAGCGGCCAGAGTCGCGTCATCGACCGGGCTGCCCGCCATCTCGGCCTCCGCGAAGGTCGCGAGGTTGCGCGATCCGACGAGGGTCACGGAACATGACGAGGCGTAGGTGGCTATCAGGTCACGTGTGTAGGAGCGGGCCACCGTGCCAGGGGTCGCCAGCAAGGTGATGAGGCCTGATCGCGTGGTGGCGGCGGCAGGCTTGATCGGCGGCACGACACCGACGAAGGGCGTCGAGAAGCGCTGGCGCAGGGCGGGCAGCACGAGGGTCGATGCCGTGTTGCAGGCGATGACCACGAGGTCGGGCCGATGCGCCGCGATAAGCTGGCTTATCACGTCGAGGACGCGCGCTACGAGGGCAGCTTCCGACAGGCGGCCATAGGGGAAGGCGGCATCGTCTGCGGCGTAGACATACCGGGCATCGGGACGGGCCCGGCGCACCGCTTCGAGCACGGTGAGACCACCGAGCCCGGAATCGAACACCAGGATCGTCGGCTCCGGTGCCGCTACGACCGGGGCGAAGGACAGACCGGCGCCAGCCATCAGGTCGATCCGCATCGCAACGCTCACCTCTCCCCTCTGAACGGATAACGAGCTTCCCCGGGGGTTGGTTAAGGCCGCCTCAAAGCGGCGAGAGAAAGGCCCGCTATCCCATCAATCCACCGGACACCGGATCAACTCGTGCGAGCGTGGCTGTACACAATCGCCGCGTCACGGTTGCTGCGCCTGCGCCGGGGACTATCTGCCCCGCAACGCCTCCGGGCGAGAAAACTCTCCTTCGGGTTCCGGCCGAGAGGGAAGGATCTGCATGGCTGCCACCGCCGCACTCTCCACGGACGACAGGCAGGACGCACCGCGCCCGGCCTTTCCGCCCCCGCCCGTCACGGCGAGGCCGATCGATCGGCAAGCATGGATCGACGCTTACCGCGTCGTGCGCGCCGAAACGGAGCGGCGCGCCGCACCGCTCTCCCCCGAGGATCAGCAGATCCAGTCCATGGAAGATGCAAGCCCGACCAAGTGGCACCGGGCGCATGTGACGTGGTTCTTCGAACAGTTCCTGCTCGCCGAGCATCTGCCGGGCTACGCGATCCACGATCCGCGCCTGCACTACCTGTTCAATTCGTATTACGTCGCCGCTGGGCCGCGCCAGCCGCGCACACAGCGTGGGCTCATCACCCGCCCGACCTGCGCCGAGGTGGCGACCTATCGCGCCCATGTCGACCGGGCCGTCGAGGCTCTGCTCGGGCAGGCGTCCGAGAAGGCGCTTGCGGACATCCTCCCGATTCTCGAGATTGGCCTATTCCACGAGCAGCAGCACCAAGAGCTGCTCTGGACCGATATCCTCCACGCCTTCGCGCAGAACCCGCTCGATCCCATCTATGACGAGGGTTGGCGCTTCCCGACCGCCTCGCCGGAGGCTGGGAGCGTGACCCTCGACAAGGGGATCACCGCCATCGGCCATGAGGGCGACGGCTTCTCCTACGACAACGAATCACCGCGCCACGACAGCCTGATCCTGCCGGTGCGGATCGACCGGGCTTTGGTGCGCAACCGCGACTGGCTCGCCTTCATGGAAGACGGCGGCTATGGGCGGCAGGACCTCTGGCTCAACGACGGGTGGTACGCCGCTCAGGGACAGGGATGGGAGGCTCCCGGCTACTGGCGCCGACACGACGGGCAATGGCTTCAGGCAAGTCTCGCCGGGCCAAAGCCGGTCGATCCCGACGCTCCCGTCACCCATGTGAGCTACTACGAGGCCGACGCCTATGCCCGCTGGGCGGGCCGCGTCCTGCCGACGGAGTTCGAGTGGGAGGTGGCCGCCCGCAACGGCGACCTGCCCGACGCCTACGGCCTCGTCTGGCAATGGACCCGCAGCGCGTATCTCGCCTATCCCGGCTACCGGCCTCTGCCGGGCGCTCTGGGCGAGTACAACGGCAAGTTCATGTCGAACCAGTTCGTGTTGCGCGGCTCGTCGGTGGCAACGCCGGAGGGTCACGCGCGCGCAACCTATCGCAACTTCTTCTACCCCCATCAGCGTTGGCAATTCACCGGGCTGCGTCTGGCCGAGCCGCTGTCCTGAAGACTGCGCCGCCCCTCGTGGCGGCGCATCGTTGTCCCGTTCGAAGCCCGGAGTCTGCCGTGACCGTCAATCCGACCTTCCCCGAGGCCATCGTCGCCGATCCGGTCTTCCTCGCGGATGTCCGTGCGGGCCTATCGAAGCCCAACAAGACGCTATCGCCGAAGTACTTCTACGACGCGGCGGGCTCGGAACTTTTCGAGCAGATCACGGCCCTCCCGGAATATTACCCAACGCGGACCGAGATCGGCATCCTCGATGAGCGCGGGCCGGAGATTGCGAACGTCCTGCCGAAGCAGGCCGCCTTGGTGGAGTTCGGCAGCGGCTCGACCGCCAAGCTCCGGCGGCTGCTGCGCCATCTACCCGACCTCGCCGCCTACGTGCCCGTGGACGTTTCCGGCGAGTTCCTGGCCGACCAAGCCAAGACCCTTCGACAGGATTTTCCCGATCTCGCGGTCGAAGCTGTGATCGCGGATTTCACGAAGCCTTTCTCCCTGCCCGAGACGACCGGCATGGCGCCCCGCGCCGGGTTCTTCCCCGGCTCGACCGTCGGCAACTTCGAACCGGCCGAAGCGGAAGCCCTCCTCGACAGCTTCGGCGAAATCCTCGGTCCTGATGCGCTGCTGATCCTCGGTGTCGACCTCGTGAAGGACAAGGATCGCCTGGAAGCGGCCTATGACGACGCCGCCGGGGTCACGGCGGCGTTCAACATGAACCTGTTGAAGCGGATCAATCACGAACTCGGCGGAGATTTCGATCTCGACGCCTTCGAGCATCGCGCTGTGTTCAACACACAGGCCTCTCGAATCGAGATGCATTTGGTTTCCCGCAAGGATCAAACGGTGCGCATCGGCGGCGACAGCTTTGCGTTTCGCCAGGGCGAAACGATCCATACCGAGAACAGCTACAAGTACACGCTCGAGACCTTTTGCGCCCTGGCCGCCCGCGCGGGTTGGCAGACGGTGACCGTTTGGACTGACGCGGACGCCCTCTTCAGCGTCCACGTCCTGCGCCGGGACTGAATTCAGGCCGGAAGCCGCTTCAGCAACTCCTTGGCGGCGCGTTCTCCATCCAGGGTCGCGCCGCCCACGGTCATCGCCCTCGGCCCGGCGAGGGCCTCGCCTGCCAGGAAGATCCGTTCGCCGATCGGTGCGTGGAGGGTTTCGCGTGCGTCCCCATGGCCGGGTAGAGCGATAGAGTAGGAGCCGCGGGCGAACGGATCCGTCCACCACCCCGCGAGCCGACCGCCCGTCACCGCGCCGGTCGTCTGCGTTCCGAGCAAGACAGCAAGTCGCTCGGTTGCGAGTGAAACCGCTGCGGCCTCGCCCGCGCGACACAGATCGCGGGCCATGTCGCCGCCGAGATTAGCGATCGCGACGGGATGTCCGAAGGGACCCATCTCCAGGTAGATCGTCGGTCCGTCTCGCATCACGGAGACGGCGTCTCCGATGGCCCTGGGATCGACCTTGGCTCGGTCGAGCCGCAGGGCGACCTTGGTGTAGGCCCCCATCGTCAAGCCATTGAGCGCCGCCTGCGTGGGAGAGGGTAGGGCGGGCGTGAAGGCGAGGCTTTCGCTCTTCAAGACGCCGACCGGCACGGTGACGATTGCCGCCGCCGCGTCGAGGGTGCCGTCTTGAAGGTTCAGGCGCACGCCCGGCCCCGACCAATCGATGCGCTGAACCGGGCAATTCAGCCGCACCGGAAGATGGGCGTAATGCCGGGCCACGAGGTCGCCATAGCCGTCGACCCAGAGGTCGCTCCCCGACCAAAGCCGGTCGTAATCCACAGCGGAGACCCGGGCAGGATCCTCTCCCAGGGATAATCGGCTGAGGCCCGACACGGCGGCCTGAACCTCTGGGGCCGCGAGGCGAACCTCATCGGCCAGGGACGCATCCTCCCCCTTCGGCGCGATCATCGAATCGAGCCCGGCAAAACCCGCCCGTCGCTGGGTGCGTTCAGCTTCCGTCGCAGGCCGACCGTCGATGAAGAGATTGCGCGCCCAGCCATCTTGATCGCTGAGCTTCACGCCCCTCTTGCGCGCGATCGCGGACCAGGGGTTCCGTTCGGCCCAATGGATGTACTGCGCCCCGGCATCGAACGACGACTCCGGGCCGAGGAAGCGATCGGTATGGGCACGGCCGCCGATGCGGTCCCGAGCCTCCACGAGAACGAACGGATGACCCGCCCGCCGAAACATTTCAGCCGCTGCAAGCCCTGCCGCCCCTGCGCCGACAATGGCGACCGGGCCGGATGCGGCCCGAGCGGGGAGCGGCAAGGTCGTGAAAAGACCAGCGGCGAGGGCCGCGCGACGCGTCAACATGGTCCCGGCTCCCGCCTCAGCGGCAGCGCCGGGCCCAGCGCGTCAGTGCCGCTTCTCCATCATCGCCTTGACCTGCATGAGCTGGTCCCAGACCTGACCCGGCGACGTCCCCATGAATTCGAAACCGGCGGTGATGCACCAATAGATGCCGACGCAGATCAGCGGCACGAGCACCCACGCGAGCATTTCTTCGCCACGACGGCGGCGGCGGCGCCGGATGCGACGCATCTCACGGCCTGACGGCTTCTGCTTCGGAGCAGGGGCCGTCTGCGTCAACGAGGTAAGGGGGCCTTCCCGCAAGTCTTCAGTCATCGGGCGCCTCCTCCCCGCGGCGCGATTGCGTCGCGGGGGTCATAGACTGGCTCATCGCCGACCGGAAGCCCAAGCCCCGGTCGGCAATTCATCAGGCCCGGACCAGAGGCACTTTGGGCACGGTCTTCACACCGCCGCCGGAGCCACCACCGCCCTTGTCGTTCTTGGGCGTCTTCTTCCGCGTCACCGAACGGGGCTTCGCGCGCTTGCGCTTTGTCGCGTTGGCCACATCCGCTTCGGGCTTCGGCATGGCCGGCCCTGCCGGGAACTCGAAGGCCAGCGAGTCCTTCGCACCGGCCTTGGCCTCGGCATCCTCAGGCTTGCGCACCACGACGCGCACTGCGCCGCCATCCTTCAGTTTCCCGAACAGCACCTCGTCTGCGAGCGGCGTCTTTATCGTGGACTGGATCAGCCGAGCCATGGGCCGTGCGCCCATCGCATCGTCGTAGCCGTGCTCCACGAGCCAATCGCGCGCTTCGTCCGAGAGCCAATGGTAACGTTGCGGTCGGCAAGCTGCGCTTCGAGCTGGAGCACGAACTTGTCCACCACCTTGGCCACGACCTCCTTCGGCAGGTGGCCGAACGAGATGATCGCATCGAGACGGTTGCGGAATTCCGGCGCGAAGAGACGGTTGATCGCCTCCACGTCGTCACCCGAGCGCTTGTTCTGAGTGAAGCCATAGGCCGACTTCGCGAGATCGGACGCGCCTGCGTTCGACGTCATGATGATGATGACGTTGCGGAAATCGACCTGCTTGCCGTTGTGGTCGGTCAGCTTCCCGTGGTCCATCACCTGCAGCAGGATGTTGAACAGGTCGGGGTGCGCCTTCTCGATCTCATCGAGCAGCAGCACGCAATGCGGATGCTGGTCGATACCGTCGGTCAGCAGCCCGCCTTGGTCGAAGCCGACATAGCCGGGGGCGCACCGATCAGGCGCGAAACGGTGTGCCGCTCCATGTATTCCGACATGTCGAAGCGCAGCATCTCGACGCCGAGCGACGCCGCGAGTTGCTTGGCCGCCTCGGTCTTGCCGACGCCGGTCGGGCCCGCGAACAGGTACGAACCGATCGGCTTGTCCGGATCGCGCAGGCCCGCGCGGGCAAGCTTGATCGCCGAGGTGAGGGCTTCGATCGCGCCAGTCTGACCGTAGACCACCCGCTTCAGGCTCTCCGTCAGGTTCTGGAGAACCACCGCGTCGTCCTTCGAGACGGTCTTCGGCGGGATGCGGGCCATCGTGGCGATAGTCGCCTCGATCTCCTTCACGCCGATGGTCCGCTTGCGGCGAGCCTCCGGCACGAGCATCTGCGAGGCGCCGGTCTCGTCGATCACATCGATCGCCTTGTCAGGCAGCTTGCGGTCGTTGATGTAGCGCGCCGACAGCTCCACGGCCGCCTTCACGGCGTCGGTCGTGTACTTGAGCTTGTGGAACTCCTCGAAATACGGGCGCAGACCCTTCACGATCTCGATCGCGTCCGGGATCGACGGCTCGTTGACGTCGATCTTCTGGAAGCGACGCACCAGGGCGCGGTCCTTCTCGAAGTACTGGCGGTACTCCTTGTAGGTAGTCGAGCCGATGCAACGCAGCGTCCCCGATGCGAGGGCGGGCTTCAGCAGATTCGACGCATCCATCGCGCCACCGGAGGTCGCACCGGCGCCGATCACCGTGTGGATCTCGTCGATGAACATGATGGCGTTCGGGTGCGCCTCGATCTCCTTCATCACCTGCTTGAGGCGCTCCTCGAAGTCACCGCGATAGCGGGTGCCAGCGAGCAGCGTTCCCATGTCGAGGGAGAACACGGTCGCCTCGGCAAGAACCTCCGGCACCTCGTGCTGGATGATCTTGCGGGCGAGGCCCTCCGCGATGGCGGTCTTGCCGACGCCAGGGTCGCCCACCAGCAGCGGGTTGTTCTTCTGGCGGCGGCAGAGCACCTGGATCGTCCGCTCCACCTCAGCGTGGCGGCCGATCAGCGGGTCGATCTTGCCCTCGCGGGCCTTCTTGTTGAGGTTGACGCAGTAGGCGTCGAGTGCGTCGCCCTTCTTCTTCGTGCCGCGCGCCTCTCCGTCGTCGCTCGGACGCTCGGCCGGGCCCTCTTCCTCGGCACCACGCACCGGCTTGGCGTCGCTGGCGCCGGGGCGCTTGGCGATGCCGTGGCTGATGTAATTGACCGCGTCGTAGCGGGTCATGTCCTGCTCCTGCAGGAAGTAGGCGGCGTGGCTCTCGCGCTCGGCGAAGATCGCCACGAGCACGTTCGCGCCGGTCACTTCCTCGCGTCCGGAGGATTGGACGTGGATCACCGCTCGCTGGATCACCCGCTGGAAGCCCGCCGTGGGCTTCGCATCCTGGCGTCCGTCGCCGGTCAGGTTGGAGAGTTCGGTGTCGACATATTCGACGAGGCTGCGGCGCAGCGTGTCGATCTCGACATTGCAGGCTCGCATGACGGCGGCCGCGTCCTGATCATCGACCAGGGCTAACAGGAGATGTTCGAGCGTCGCGTATTCGTGGCGGCGCTCTCCTGCCAGGGCGAGCGCCCGGTGGAGGGCTTGTTCTAGGCTGCGTGAGAAGCTTGGCAAAGCGGGCCTCTGTCCTTCGTGCCTACCGCGAGCGGCGCCTATTTCTTTTCCATAACGCACTGGAGAGGATGTTGGTGCTTGCGGGCAAAGTCCATGACCTGCGTCACCTTGGTCTCCGCGACCTCGTAGGTGAACACCCCGCACTCACCGACGCCGTTCTGATGAACGTGCATCATGATCCGGTACGCGTCCTCGTGGCTCTTGTTGAAGAACCGCTCGACCACCAGCACCACGAACTCCATCGGGGTGTAGTCGTCATTGAGCAGCAGAACACGGTAGAGGCTGGGCCGCTTCGTGCGCGGCTTGGTGCGGGTGATGATGGCGGTGTTCGAGCGGTCATCGCCCCCCGGCTCCCTTGAACCCGTGGCAGTGATCGCGAACGCCGTCCGCACTGGCTCCGTTCCCATATTTGGGACGCGTATCATATCCGTCGAACCGATCCCTTGAGGCTGGGCAGACCGTCCCCCGAAGCTGTCATGCGATCGGTGGAATCGGCGCTGTCCGACCGAACCTTCGTCGCTCCCAGCGCAATCTACAGACGGTGAGCCGACTTCGCCAGACGCCTGCGCGCTCGTGTCCGAACTTAGAACCGCGCGAGGCTTTGCGCAGCCCGGATCGGTGCGGAGAAACACGAACGCTGGCGCGGGAAACCTCACGGCTCGCGCCGTCGCCCGGCGGTGTGGAGGGCGAGGGATAGCGGCATCGGGCAGCCTCATTCGTCGGGCCGCCCCACGAGTGCAGGGGCATGCGCGGCTCGAACGGCGAAGGAGTGTGTGCGCCGCCCCAGCGAGCGTCAAGCGTCGATCAGGTTTGGAAGAAAAGCGTTCAACGTCAATCCGGTTAACCCGCCCGTAACCGCTCAACTTCATGTTTCACCGATGTGGACGCACCGCGACGCCGGGCGTCCTTGCGAGGGGCGGAGGCCGGTGCGGAGCCGGCACGGTGAGGGCGTTCAGGCGCATGCGTATCGTTGGAGTTCCCCGCCTTACGGCGCGTGCAGTGCCTGCTGCACTGGCGGCCGTAGCGGTCATGAGCGCGTTCGTAACCCCCGCCGACGCGCGGCGAGGACGCCACGGCAAGCACGCCGCCCATCACAGACATGTGTCCGGTGGCGGCTACAACCCGCCCTACGCGGCGATGGTCGTTGATGCCAAGACCGGCAAGACGCTCCACGCGGTGAACGAGGATGCGCTGCGCCATCCGGCCTCGATCACCAAGGTCATGACGCTCTACATGCTGTTCGAGCAGATGGAGCGCGGCAAGTTTGCCCTCGATTCTGAACTGACGATCTCGGCCCACGCCGCTGCCCAGGCGCCCTCGAAGCTCGGCATCCGCCCCGGCCAGACGATCACCGTCGAAGACGCCATCAAATCGATCGTCACGAAGTCCGCCAACGACGTCGCCTGCGCCATCGGTGAGAACATCGCCGGGTCCGAGGAGCGTTTCGCGGAGATGATGACGGCCAAGGCCCGTTCGCTCGGTATGAGCCGCACGCACTACGCCAACGCATCCGGCCTGCCGGACCCCGAGCAGCTCACCACCGCCCGCGACCTGACGATCCTCGCCCGCGCGATCCAGGACCGCTTCCCGCGCTACTACCGCTATTTCCAGACTCGCTCCTTCGCCTTCCGAGGCCGGGTGATCGGCAACCACAACCGCCTGCTCGGCAATGTCGAGGGCGTGGACGGCATCAAGACCGGCTACACCCGCGATTCGGGCTTCAACCTGATGACCGCAGCGAAGTCCGATGGGCACCAGATCGTCGCCATCGTCCTCGGCGGCCGGTCCGGTGCCAGCCGTGACCAGATCATGGCCAACCTCGTGCGCAGCAACCTGCCGCGGGCCTATGCCGGCGCTCGAACCGCCGCGCCTGTGACCGAGGTGGCGAGCGCCCGCCCGGCGGTCGTGGCCGATGCGGTGTCGCGGACCCGCACCCAGGTCGCCTCGGCGGAAGAGGACGATGTGGAGACGACGAACTCCACCGGTGAGCCCCTGGATATCTCCCCCGCCCGCACGACGACGCCGGGCAGCAGCAGCCGCTCCGGCCTCCAGGCCCTGCCGAAGGCGGCTCAGGCCTATGCCGAGCAGGCCGTGCAGCCCTCCTTCCCCGGCAACGGCAAGATCTCGGCTCGCGTCGGCTCGAACGAGCGCGACGAGCCGCCGAAGCCCCTGTCCGGCCCGAAGATGACGCCGACCGCCTGGGTGATTCAGCTCGGCGCGATGGACGACGAAGAGAAGGCACGTTCGATGCTGTCGCAGGCCCGCGCGAAGGTCGGCGGCAGCCTGTCCAAGGCCGCCCCGTACACCGTGAAGGTCGAGCATGGCGGCGCCACGCTCTACCGCGCCCGCTTCTCCGGCTTCTCCGAGCAGGAAACCGCGCAGGACGCCTGCCTCGCCCTGAAGCGCAGCGGCTTCAGCTGCTTCGCGACTCGCAGCTAGTTTCGGCGCGGAAACGCCCTTTCAAGACATTTCGCTTACCATCCTGAAATCGCACCCGGCCCATGACGCCGGGTGCCTCACACTCGGCGGCGCCCCGTACGGAGCCGCCGATAATCGACGCAACCTGGCAACGCGCGTGGAGTTCAGCGATGTCGGTTCAGCAAACGATCCCGGGCCGCGTTGAGCCGCGCCGCCCCTCGGCACTTCCCCCTGGTCGGGGTGGGCGCGCTTCATCAGCGTCCGGTGGGCCGTCCGGATCTGCTCAGTGGTCGCCCCGCTCTCAAGCCCCAGGATCTGGTACGCCTCCTCCTGCGCCATCGTCCCTGGCTTCGCCGCACCGCGCGCCCACGCGTCTCGATTGCGCTCAGCGTCTACACGCCATCCGGGCGCCCGGCGGTCGAGATAAGCCTCTAGGACGACTGCGCCCTCCGGGTCCTCCAACCTGCAGAGGGCGTGTAATTCCGTGAGCGCGGGCAGGCTGAGGCCGTCGAGCGGAGCCCCGCTGAGTGGGCCCGCGCGAACCCTGCCCGCCGCAAAGCTGCCATCGGGCAAAATCGCCACGGCGATGAGGCGCGTGCGCACGCGTCGCCCTGCGCCGATCCCGCCCGGCATCAGGCTGCGCAGGCGTCGGCCCATGCCCTGCGGCCCCTCCAAGCTCCACAACCCGCCGATCCCGAGCAGCGCGGCCAGCGGCAGGTTGCCGTGCAGAAGCAGGAACCCGGCCGCAGCCAATGCGGCCCATCCGGCGAGGCGGTGACGGGGGAAGGCGGCGAAGACGGCGCCCAGACCGCCCGGTTTCTTCGAGAGCCACCACAGACCGAAACAGGCGAGCAAGCCGAGAAGCAGCAGCATCAGCGGTTCACGCCGTATTCGGCGCTGACCCGGCCGCCGATCCGTACGGACAGGCCATTGCCGAGATCACGGAAGCCGTCGGCCTTCGGCTTCCGATTGGGCGCGGCAGGGCAGGGCGGTGTGCCCGGCAGGCGAACGCCCTCCGGCAAATCCTCCGCGCAGAAGCGCGGGCGTGCCTCGGGTTCGGCCGCGAGAGCGGAAATTGGGACCAGCAACACGAGCACGAGAAGGGGAAGCCGCATCATTGCCGGTTCTCCGCGACGTCCGTTGTTCCGACGCGGACCTGCCGCAGGCGGCCGTCGCGCAGGATCCCGAGTTCGACCGTGGCGCCGATCCCAGCCTCGGCGATGGCCGCAGTCAGGTCCGCGAGGCGATGGACCTCTCGCCCGCCCGCCGAGACGATGATGTCTCCGATCGTGCCGGTCTGTGCATCGACACCGCGGATGCCGGCCTGGGCGGCGGGCGAGCCGCGCAGAACCCGCAGCACGACCACGCCGTCGATCCCGAGCCGCGCGGCGGTGGCCTCCTGGCCGGCGATGATGCCGATGCCGGGATTGCGCACACGGCCCGCCTTGATCAATTCCGGCACGACCCGGTTCACCACATCGACGGGGATCGCGAAGCCGATGCCTGCACTGGCGCCCGAAGGCGAGACGATAGCGGTGTTCACGCCGATCAGCCGCCCGGCGGAATCGAGCAGAGGCCCGCCGGAATTGCCGGGATTGATCGCCGCGTCAGTCTGGATCACGCCCGAGACCTCCCGCCCCTCGCTGGTAGGCATGCGGCGGCGCACGGCGCTGATCACGCCCGTCGTCAGGGTATGATCGAGCCCAAACGGATTGCCGATGGCGAAGGTCGATTGGCCGACCTTCAGATCCGCCGAGGTTCCAATGGCGAGCGGCGGGGGCAGATGCAGGCTGCGCCCGAGTTGCAGCACGGCGAGATCGTAGGACGGTGCCATGCCGACCAGGGTGGCGGGCACCACCTCGCCGGAACTCAGCCGGACGGAGACCGAGCCGCCCGATTGAGCTGCCGCCTGCACCACATGGGTGTTGGTGACGATGTGGCCCGCGCCGTCCCAGACGAAACCCGTGCCGGTCTGCGTGCCGCTGTTGCCGCTCTCCCCCTCACTCTCGTTGTCGATATCCATCAGGCCGCGATCTTGCGCCGCAGCTTGAGCGAAGACGTGGACTACGGACGGGCTGGCTCTCTCGAACAGGGCGATCGTCGACTTCTCATTGTCGGCCAGATCGCCCCTGGCGGCGACGATGCGCGGGGTGCTGGCAGAGTACAGGAGCGGCGTGACGTAGGGCTGCACCACGGCAAGCCCCAGGAACAGCAGAACCAGCGCGAGCACGAGGCGTCGGGTGCGGTCCGGCACGGGGCTCTCCGGGACGATGAACTAGGGAACGGGGGCTTAGCGGGGCCTTAAGTGCGCGTTCAGGTTCGAAGCGTCAACAAGTCCCCATGCGCTGGGGTGGTCGGCTACAGCCGGAGTGACCATCTCAGGCTCACTAACGGAATGGTCATTTTTCGAGTCGAACAATCATCATAAGTGCAGCTCAGTGATCGAGCGCCGGATTTTAGTGGCGGCCGACTAAAGGCGCCACAACTCTGCCGCGAACGCGGCGGGGACCGGAAAGTCGGCGAGAACTGATCTCAAAGCTGCCGCACAGAAGCTTGTATTGGACGCCACCCTATCACCGCTGACCCCTCTGGGTTTGCGGGGGGATGGCTTGTGACCCGAAGACCGCGTTTTTCGAAGGAAGAGTACGAAGCCATGGAAACCGAAGCTCTGGAACGTCCCGCCGATCTGACCATCTGGCGCACGGCTCCCGCGAGCGCCCCGATGGCGCAGCCCGAGCGGTACGGCACCCTGCGCGAGGCGATCGCCGCCGCTGCGGGCGCCCTGACCGATCCGGCCAAGCAGCCCTGGATCATCACCGAGGAGGGCGAGATCCTCTCCCCGAACTGGATCCGCACCTACCTGAACTGAACTTCGGGGATTGCGGGGACGGCGAAGCCGCCCACCCCGCACCCTCCGGGCTATTCCGCGGCGTCCTGCTGCCGGAAGCCCTCGATCCCCCGGTGGTCGGGGTTGATCGCATGCAGCGCACGCCGCGCCGCTTCGAGCGGATGCTCGGATTCGATCCTTACAGCGGAGAGGTCCGGGCTCTTGTAGACCGTGACGATGGTGTCCATCACCTCGGTCAGGGTCGTCCGCTTGTCTTCGGGCGCGGCGATCAGCAATTGCAGCCCCCAGGCGCGGTAGAGATCGACCAGCGCCTGAGAGTTGCGCACGTCGAGCTTCGAGAAGGCCTCGTCCAGCAGGCAGAGGCCGAGCCCCGGATGCTCGGCGCCCGGCCGGTCGCCAGGGTAGTAGGCGCTGGCCAGCGAGGCCGCGATGGCGACGTAGAACGGCGCCTGAGCCTCGCCGCCGGATCCGCGTAGAGCCCTTGCCGACATGGTGGTGCGGTTGCCCGCCTTATCCTTCATGCCGATCTCGTAGACGAAGTAGTTGCGGTAATCGGCGAGCCGGTTCGCATCGTCTTCGCCCGCGATGAGGGCAGTGATCTCGGCGAGAGCCGAAGCCATCGGCCCTTCAATTTCTCCGGTCAGGAGAGCCTGCGCCGCTTCCGGCGAACGCGCGGCCTCGACTGCCAGCGCGTGGACGGCCGCATAACGCCGGTCGACCGCCGCCTCGAACGCATAGGTCTGTCCGGTGAAGGAACGGGCCGACAGGCGCTCGTTGAGGGCCGCGAGCCTCGTATGCACACGCTCGAACCGGTCCGCGAGGCGGGCCAGCAGGTCCTCGGTCATCAGGCGGCGCATCTCGGCCTCGGCACGGGCCGCTTGATCGCGGTAGCGGCGCAGTTCGTGGCCCTCGACCGCCTCGTATTCCCGCCGCACCCAGGCGAAGCCTTCGATGGCCGGGACGTCACCCGCCCGGAGCGGATTCTCGATCCGCCACGTGGCGCAGGCTTCGGCCAATTCTCGCTCGGCCACGCGGCCATGGGAGCGGGCAGCGTCCGCGGCCTCTCGGGCGCGGCTGCGTTCCGACGCGGCGAGCGCCCCGGCGCCCTTCGGATCGAGCCCTGCGAGCGCCTTGCGCGCCGACACGACAACAGCCGGATCGAACACCTCCATCCGCGCGACGCGCACCCGCGCCGCATCGCCACCGACGCAGTTGCGCAGAGCGCCCCGCCGCGCGGCGAACGCTGCGCGGGCCGCCTCGCGCATGGTGCCGACACGCGCGGTGAGGGCAGCTTCCTCGGCGAGCAGCCGATCGAGCTTGGGTTCCAGATCCTCGGACAATTCGCGCAGGTAGGCGACGCGCTCTGAATTGAGGGCGGCGATTTCTGCATCGAGCCCGCCCGTATCGCGCTTCACGATCTCGGCGCGTTCGGTTTGCAAGGAGCGGCGACGGCCCTCGATGCCGTCGAGTTCGCCCCGCAGGACATCGATGTCGTCGAGGCCGCGCTCGATGCGCGCCCGGATGCCTGCGGCGGTGCGGGCAGCCTCGCGCAGAACCGCAGCCTCGCCCCGCAAGCGCCGCGCCTCGGCGGTAGCGTTCTCGTGGACGCGGCGGCTTTCTGGCGTCGGGCCGCGATGGCCGCGCGTCATCATCAGATCGACGCCGCGGGTCACCGAATAGGCCATGCCCGCGGTCGTGCGTCCGCTCGGCGCCACGGCGCGCGAAAGCCGGGCGAGCTCGGCATCGTTGCGGGCAAGGTCGTAGCCGCCGATCCGCACGCCGAGGAAGGCGCGGGCATGGGGGTCGCTCGTCTCTATCAGCGACATGGCGCCGTCATCGTCGTGGCGCGCCCGCTGCCGTGCCGTGTCGGTCGTCTTCACAAGGATGCAGCGGTAGAGGCGGTCGCGCCCCGCTTGGAGCACCGCGAACGCGTCTTCCAACCGGTCCGGATCGACGATCAGCGCCTCGCGGGCGCGGCCGAGCAGGGCCTCGATCGCCGGCCCCCAGGTCGGGTCCGTGATTTCGGCGCGCTCACAGATGGCGACGGCCTCAATGCCCTTGCGCTCCAGCTCGGCGCGGAAGGCCAGGGTGTCGGAGGAGAGCCGCGCGCCCGTGCTTCCGCCGACGCGCGGTGCGGTTCGCTCGGCCTCGGCCTCGGCGCTCCGCGCCTTCAGGGCGGCATCTTCCGCCGCGCGTTCCAGCGCCTCATCGAAGGGGGCGAGACGGGCGAGGCCCTTCACCAGCCCCGCCAGAGGACCGTCGGCGCGCAGGATCTCGTCCGGGGGAGTCTCCTTGCGCAGGCTTGCCCGCGCGCAGGCCTCCGCGAGCCTCGCCGCCTGAGGCGCGACCGGCCGCAGCACCGGCGCCACCGATTGAAGTCTCGCCATCTGCCCAACGAGGGAGACGAGGTCGGCCACGCGGGCGGCGAATTCCTTGCGGTCGCGCTCCAGCATCGACAGGCCGAGATCGGTGGCGGTGAGGCGCTCCCCCATGGCCTGCCCGGCCTTCAGAGCCTTCTTCTCGGCGATCTCACGGTCGATGTCGCGCACGAAGCCGCGGCTGTCCGTAACGCGCTCCCGGGCGAGGCGCATTTCGTCGGCGCCCTCGCGCAGCTTGCTGCGCACGGCGGTGAGATCGAGGGTGCGGCGGCGCAGTTCCGCCACCGCCGCCCGCAACTCATGCTCGGCCGAGGCGATCACCGCCTCGCCCCACGCCTCATAGCGGTCGCGCAGACGCTTCAGGCGCACCAGCCGCGCCTCCAACTCGCCGAGCGTGTCGAGCAGTGACTTCCACGTCGCGATGGACTGGCGCACCCGGTCGACGTTCAGCGGCTCGGGATCGAGCACGAAAGCGCGGACGAAGGCGCTGGTGTCGAAGATCGGCTTGAACGCCACGGCATTGGCGAAGCTGCGCAGGAAGTGGCGCGGCTCCGGCGCGGGCGCGCCCTCGCGCAGGGAAGCAAGGAGATCGGCGGTGAACCGCTCGCCGGAGGTGCGGTACTCGGTGAAGCTCTCGGCCTGGGCCTTCAGGTCGGCGGCGATCTCCGTCCAGGGCGCGGTATAGGTGCCCGCCTCACTGGATCGCGCGTAATCCGCGATGGCGAAGCGGTGACCGACCGCGATGAAGCGCGACAGCACCGTCTCCTTCGCCTCGTCCGCCCGCGCCGCCAGAGCGAGTCCCGCCGTGACGACCCGGCCCGAGGACGGGTTCTCGAAAGTGAGGGCGAGAATCGTCTCGCAGGCTTCCCGAGTCGGCCGCCCGCCCTCGGCCGGGTCGCTGATCCAGCCCAGGCAATAGTCGCGCACCGTCCGCGCGCTGCGGCCCGACGCCGAGGCATTCAGGGCGAGGCGGCTCGCATTGTTGCCCGCGAGCACGGTGCCCACCGCATCGAAGATGGTCGACTTACCGGCTCCGGTCGGCCCGACGAGGGCCGCCGCGCCCCGGATCCTGATCTGCTCGCGGCGGATCAGGTACCAGTTGGAAATCGAGATGTCGGTCAGAAGGTACAAGGGATGCAATCCGCCCGCCGGCTTGGGGAGCCGGACCAGTTGGCCGGAGTCGAGCCCAGACGCAAGGGATGGCATTCAGGGGAACCACTCGACGATTCAAGTCTGCGAGGCTGGGAGCAGCCCCTAGTCAGCGGGGGCTGAACGGCGCCTCAACCCCGCGCATCCGCCCAGGAGCGCAAGCGCTCCATCCAGGCCTCGGACGCGATCACAGTCAGGCCGGGCAGAAGGGCGAGGGGCGTGACGCGCTCGATGCGATCGCGCTCGCCGAGCTTCAGGCCACCGCGCCGGGCGAAGAGGCGCAGGATCTCCCCAAGACGCCCTTCGTCCGGCGGATCGTTGCGTGCGGCGGTGCGGATCTTCTCGACGATCTCGTCCGTCGTGCACTCCACGATGCCATCGGTCCCGACGCGGGCGTCGCGCAAGCCTTCCTCGTAGAGGAGCCGCAGGGCGAGGAGCACCAGCGTCTCGTCCTTGCGCAGTCGCTCCCCCGCAATGTCGTAGCGCGGGGCGTCCGCCGCCGGGCTCAGCGAGACCATCTGATCGCGATGGGCCACGGTAAGGGCGTAGCCGAGGCAGGCGAAATAGTCGGTGAAGAACGGCGCATAATGCCGAGCGAGTTCATAGGCCCGGCCGATTCCCGGCGTGTCGGCATAGACGACCTGCGCCTTCAGCATCACCTGAAGGGCCCGGATCAGCTCCTCCGCATCGGGCGCACGCGAGCCGGGAGGAGGGGGTTCATCGCCGTCGATGATGGCGCGGAAGGGCTCAAGCACGGGGCATTCCTAGGGCGCGACGCTCGACCACGAAATCGGGGCAATCAAGCCAGCCATTGGCGAGGCGTTCGGTGAGATGCGTCACCGCGTAGGCATCGGCGAGTTGGCCTTCGAACAGCAGATCGATCTCGCGCAGGCGCTGAAACACCACGAAGTCGTCGACATCGGTGATGGCGATGCCCGAACCGCGCAGGGGTTTCCCGCGCGCGAGCTTCGCCTCCACAAAATCCCGCATGCGTTCGGGCGTTACCGTCACCCGGCGGCGGAAATCGGCCTTGGCCGCCGCGAAGGCGTCGACCGCCGGGTCGATGTCGAGATCCGGCAGCGCCTCGATGAAGATCTCCGAGCGACGAGCGCGGGGCGTTTGCAGATGCGCCTCGCCGAGGGGCGGGCGCAGGAGCGACAGGTCGGCGGGGACATCCGGCGCCTCGTCATCCTCGCCGACAGCCTGAAGCAGGGCGGCGATTCGCTCGACGGTACCGGGGTCAGGCGCTTCCGAATAGCGCAGGGTCGCGCCGATCCGGCGTTCGAGACGCACGACCACGGCGTCGACCGCGTCGAGATGACCGTCGACACCCTCGAACACGGCGAGGATCTGGGCGAGATCCGCCCGCACCATCCGCTCGCCTGCCGCGAGGTCGGGCGCGCGTCCCTCGCGCACCGCTCCCTCGGCGAGGGCGCGGATGCCGAGGGCGTCGCCCAGGGCGCGATGGGCGAGACGTACGACGCTCGCGCGGAAGCGGAACGGATTGAAGCGGGTATGGAGCGTCCGGTAATCGCGGATGAGGTGGCGCTCGACGAATTCCTCGAAGAACAAGCGGAACGAGGCGGCCCTGTCGGGTTCGCGGAGGATCCGCTCCTCGACCTTCCGCATCCCCGCCGCGAGGCCCCGGACGTGCGAGAGGAAGCCGTCTGCGGCGCGGGCGGCGTTGGCGAGCGATTCCGAGCGGTTGGCCGGATCGGCCAGGGCCGATTCCAACCCACCGAGGACATCCAGCACCGCACCGCCGTAGGAGCGCGTCTCACCCCGTTCCAGGCGCGAGAGCTCTTCGAGGAGAAGCCGCGCCTCCGGGTCGAACTCGACCACGGGCACGTAGCGTTCCCGGCGCTCGATCAGCCAGCCGGAATCGAGGAGGCGGCGATAGGGGATCGCGCGGCGCTCCACCGGGTCCGGCGGAACGGGTTCGTCGCCATGGACGTCCGGCTCGCTCCATCCCGCGGCGAAATCGCCGATCTCGGCCAAGAGCCCGGCCTTCCGGACGGGCTCGGCGCCCAGCACCTTCCGGTGCAGATGCAGAAGCAGAGCCGCGTTGAACGCGCGGCTCGGCGAGGCCAGGGGCCTGAAGAGATCATCGGACAGCTGCGCGAACAGCATCGAAACGCGGGACCTACGCTCGCGCAGCCATCAGACTCACAGCCTGTCGCTTACTTCGCGCCGAGAAGCTCGACGTCGAAGATCAGCGTGGCGTTCGGGGGGATGACACCGCCCGCGCCACGGGCGCCATAGCCCAGCTCCGGCGGGATGATCAGGGTGCGCTTGCCACCCGTCTTCATGGTCATCACGCCCTGGTCCCAGCCCTGGATCACCTGGCCAGCGCCGATGGTGAAGGAGAAGGGCTGATTGCGGTCGCGCGACGAGTCGAACTTCTTGCCCTTCTTGCCGCCCTCATCGAGCCAGCCCGTGTACTGAACGGTGACCTGCTGGCCGGCCTTGGGGGAGGGGCCGGTGCCGACCACCTCGTCCTGGTACTTGAGCCCGGTGGGCGTGGTGACGGTTTCAGCGGCGTTAGCGGATGCGGTCATGGCGATCAGTGCGGCTCCGGCGATGAGGGACAGACGGGGCATGCAATCTCCCTGAGCCGGTTTCGAAGCACCGGCCTTCCGGGGCTTCTAGTGCCGGGGGATAGCGCGAGGCAATGCGGCCCGCGCATTCGTCGGCGCGCGGACGCCGTTTACGTTCTGGGGATAACTCTTCGGTAAGGAATCCCTTCAGCCACCGTTCAACCGGCGGCAGGCAGCTTGGCCGTGCGCTCTTAACCAAGGGCGTTCGCACCGGATCACCGCCGCCATGCTCGCCTACCGGGCCTTTCCCGCCCTCGTCTCGACCGGCCCCGCGCCGGAGCGGCAGCGGCCCCCGATCCTCGTGAGCATCGGACCGGCACTCGACACGGCGTTCGGTCTGGAGCACCCGGTTCTGTTCCCGGATGAGATCGCTAGCCTCGTCGCGAAGCTGTGCACCATCCTCGACGCGACGGCGCCTGCGGAGGATTTCTTGTTCCTCGAAGCCGCATGAAGGCCTGAACGGTGGGCCACCGGGCCTTAGCTGCGTCCTCGCAAACGAATAATTGAAGAGCGGTGCTGAGGAGGTGTTTCTCAGCCCTCCGCCAACTCCGCGAACCGCGCTACCAACCGGCGCGCCACCTCTTCCTTGGCAGCGCGCGGCCAGGATTCGACGCTGCCGTCGCGGCTGATCAGGTGCACCGTGTTTTCGGCGCCCCCCATCACCCCGCCCTCAGCCGAGACATCGTTAGCGACGATGAGGTCGCAGCCCTTCCGGGCGATCTTGGCGCGGGCGTGATCAAGCACAGAATCAGTCTCGGCCGCGAAGCCGACCACGAGGCTGGGCCGCCCCTCGCTTCGCTTCGCGATGGTCGCGAGGATATCCGGGTTCTCGGCGAGCGCGAGGGGCGCGGGGCCGGACCCATCCTTCTTGATCTTTTTAGCGGCCGCCTCGACCTCCGGCCGCCAATCAGCCACGGCGGCGGCGAAGATGGCGATGTCGGCAGGGAGCGCCGCTTCGACAGCCGACAGCATCTCGCGTGCGGTCTCGACATGGACCACGTCCACCCCCGTGGGATCGGGGAGGGAGACCGGGCCGGAGACCAGCGTGACTGCTGCACCGGCCTGCGCCGCCGCCGTCGCGATGGCGTGGCCCTGGCGGCCCGATGAGCGATTGGCGATGTAACGAACCGGGTCGATCGGCTCATGCGTCGGCCCCGACGTGACGAGCACCCGCCGTCCGGCCAGCGGCTTGGCCTCTTGCGGGCCGGGGCGCCCCGCGAGAAAGCCGAGCCCCGGCTTTGAACCTGAGGCCTCGTCCAGCATGGCCACGAGGGCGTCCGCGATTTCTGTCGGCTCGGCCATCCGGCCCGCTCCCGATTCGGGCTCGGCCATCGGCCCGGCATTCGGCCCGACGACGCGCACGCCATCGCCCTTGAGTGTGTTGAGGTTTCGCTGGGTCGCCGGGTGCGCCCACATTTTCACGTTCATCGCCGGGGCGATGAGGATGGGCAGGGTCGTCGCGAGCAGGATCGTACAGGCGAGGTCCGGGGCGTGACCGTTGGCCATGCGCGCCATCAGGTCGGCGGTGGCCGGGGCGACGACCACCGCATCCGCTTGCCGGGCGAGCTTGATGTGGCCGATCTCGGCCTCGTTCGCCCGGTCGAACAGATCCGTATGCGCCCGCTCCCCCGCCAGGGCGGCGGCGGCGAGCGGCGTCACGAATTCCTGGGCGCCCGCGGTCAGCACCGGGCACACACTCGCCCCACGCTCGCGCAGGCGGCGAATGAGATCGAGGGACTTGTAGGCCGCGATTCCCCCACCGATGACGAGGAGGATGCGGCGGCGGGCGAGGGGCAGGCTCATCGGGAAAGCCTCTGCGCGTCCGCGCGCCAGCGTCAAGCGAGGCGGATCAGGCCGCCACCATCACCCGCGACGATTTCAGCCCGCCGAAACGCCGGTCGCGCTGGGCGAAATCGGCCACGGCGAGGGCGAGGTCCTCCTCACCGAATTCCGGCCACATCCGGTCAGTGAAATGCAGTTCGGCGTAGGCCGCCTCCCAAAGCATGAAGTCGGACAGGCGCTTCTCCCCGCCGGTGCGGATCAGGAGATCGACCTCGACCGGGGAGCCGTGCATCTCTCCCGCGATCATGGCGCCGAAGGATTCCCGGGTCGCCTCGCCGCCTTCGAGCCGCCGCGCTGCCTCGATGATCGCGTCGCGCGCGGAGTAATCGACGCAGATCCGCAGGTGCAGGCGGCGGCCCTCCGCCGTTGCGGCCTCGGCGGCGGCGATGGCCTCGGGAATGCCGGCAGGCAGACGGTCACGGCGGCCGACCACACTGAGACGCGTGCCCGAGCGAGCGAGGCGCTGGGTCTCGTTGCGGAGGTAAGTGCGCAGCAGCCGCATCAGCCCACCGACCTCATCGGCCGGGCGCTGCCAATTATCGGCGGAGAAGGCGTAGAGCGTCAGAGTACCGATCCCAAGATCGGGACAAGCCTCTGCCGTCCGGCGGATGGCTTCGACGCCGCGCCGATGGCCTGCGAGACGGGGGAGCCCACGACCCGTCGCCCAGCGGCCATTGCCATCCATGATGATGGCGGCGTGCAGGGCGCGGGGCTCCGCTTCGCTTTGCATCGTAAAGTCTCCGGACGAATCGGCGTTGGCAGAGTGCATCGGATGCCGGTTAACGGTTGCTGAGCGGTCGGGCGATGTCAGGCCGGTTTCGTGACCGGTTTGAGGCCGCCGTTACGTCCTGTGTCAGACGCGCGCTCGGCGGCTCTCGCCGCGTCGCGCACGACCTGCTCCAAAACGGCGAGGTAGCCCAGAAAACGCTCGCGACCACTATGGGTCAGGCGACAGATCGTTTGAGGGCGATTCTGCGAGACGCCCTTTTCGAGACTCACGAAGTCCGCCTCGCTCAACACCGAGAGATGGCGGCTGAGGTTGCCGTCCGTGAGCCCGCACATGCGCTTGAGATCAGGGAAGGGCAGTCCCTTGGGGTGGGCGGCGAGCGAGGTCAGCACGCTGAGGCGCGCCTTCTCGTGAATGATCCGGTCTAAGCCGTCATACGAGAAACGGCCCGTCGCACGGTCAGCGATCGCCATCGCTACCCCCGCCCGTGCGTTGAACGACGATCGCCAGCGCCACTTGTCCGATCACGAAGGGCAGGCCCATCGTCCAGGGCGACAACGCGTGATCGGCCGCCGCGATGGCGATCACCGACAGCCCGGCGATGAGATACCACGCGCCGATCGCCTGCACGGCCCGGGGCAGGATCCGCGCCGAGGCGAAAAGGCCAAGGCCCACCAGAACCTGCCACAGGCCCGGCAGCAGCCAGATCTGGTCCGGGGCGAAGCGGGCGATGACGAGGCCGAGGCAAGCGCCCGCGCCGGCCGACGGAAGGAACACCTCGATCGCGTTCAGCACCATCGCGTCGGCGAGGCCGGAATGGAGGCGGCGGGTCCGCCTCAAAGCCTCGACGCCGATCAAGGCAAAGGCGCTGAGGGCAGCAGCGACCCAGATCGCGAAAAAGAGCCCGGCGTGGTTGGCCGGATTGCCGAGCCAGAGGGCCTGCCCGGCAGCCGTCGCCAGGGCAACGCCGCCCGTGGCGGCCAAGGTCGCGGAACCCAGGCCGCGAAAGGTCGTATCGCGGGCGATCTGGGTCCGAATCGCCACGATATCGGCCAGGGCCTTATCGAGGTCCTGCACCTGCCGCCCCCTCCGCGTAGCAAATCTTGGGAAATGAAGTATCGCGCAGCCCGCCCGGTCGCAAGCTGTGGCGAAAACCGGAATTCGGAAATCACGACGGGGATCGCGCTCCATGCGGTGCGAACGAGCACGCGACGTCTTTCTCCGGCCACCCCGGAAGCCCATATTACCCCCATGCCGACGCCGAAAAAGCCCCGCGCCGCTGCCGCTTCCAAGGCGGACAAGCCCGTCCTGCAGCCGCTCGACAGCCATTTGGCCGAGTTGCTGAACCCAGCCCTCAACCGCACCCGGCCCAAATCGCCGGATCAGGGCGGCGCGAGGCCCGGCAAGCCGCCCGCGCGCAAGAAAGGCGGACGAGGTTTCGCGGAAGCGCCGCAAGCCGGCTTCACCGTAGGCGACGCCGCAGAGATCGACCCCAAGCTCGCACAGGCCCTCGGCCTCGCCGGGCCGGAGGACGGCCCCGTGCCCGCCGGCACCTCGGATCCCGAGCCGGTCGTCGATGGTGGCGCCTCCGCCACGGTCACCGCCCTCGAGCGGCTCCTCACGGAGGGCAACCCGCTTTTCAAGAACGGCGAGACCTGGACCCCGCACCGGCCGGAGCGTCCGGCCAAGTCGGAGGGCGGCGTCAAGTTCGTCCTGAAATCGGAGTTTTCTCCGGCTGGTGACCAGCCGACCGCCATCGCCACCCTGGTGCAGGGCGTCAAGGAGCATGAGCGCGATCAGGTGCTGCTTGGCGTCACCGGCTCGGGCAAAACCTTCACCATGGCCAAGATCATCGAGGAGACGCAGCGTCCGGCGCTGATCCTCGCGCCGAACAAGACGCTGGCGGCGCAGCTCTACGGCGAGTTCAAGGCGTTCTTTCCCGACAACGCAGTCGAGTATTTTGTCTCGTACTACGATTACTATCAGCCGGAAGCCTACGTTCCACGCTCCGACACGTTCATCGAGAAGGAATCCTCGATCAACGAGCAGATCGACCGGATGCGCCACTCTGCGACCCGCGCCCTGCTGGAACGGGACGACGTGATCATCGTGGCGTCAGTCTCTTGCATCTACGGTATCGGCTCGGTCGAGACCTACACCGCCATGTCGTTCACCGTCTCGCTCGGCGAGCGGATCGAGCAGCGCCAACTGGTCGCTGATCTCGTGGCGCTTCAATACAAGCGCATCCAGTCCGATTTCGCCCGCGGTACCTTCAGGGTGCGCGGCGACGTAATCGAACTCTGGCCCGCCCACTTGGAGGATCGCGGCTGGCGGATCGACCTGTTCGGTGACGAGATCGAATCCATCGTGGAGTTCGACCCGCTGACGGGCAAGAAGATCAGCGACCTCAAGTTCGTGAAGGTCTACGCGAACTCGCACTACGTCACGCCCCGCCCGACGCTGCAACAGGCGATCAAGGGCATCAAGAACGAGCTGAACGGCCGGATCGAGGAACTGACCCGCATGGGCCGCCTCATCGAGGCGCAACGCATCGACCAGCGCTGCACCTTCGACATCGAGATGATCGAGGCGACCGGCTCCTGCAACGGCATTGAGAACTATTCGCGCTACCTCACGGGCCGGAAGCCCGGCGAGCCGCCGCCGACCCTGTTCGAGTACCTGCCCGACAACGCCATCGTGTTCACGGACGAGAGCCACGTGACCGTGCCGCAGATCGGCGGCATGTACCGGGGCGATTTCCGGCGGAAGGCGACGCTGGCCGAATACGGCTTCCGCCTGCCCTCCTGTCTCGACAACCGTCCGCTACGGTTCGAGGAATGGGACGCCATGCGTCCGCAATCGGTCCACGTCTCGGCGACGCCGGGCAAGTGGGAGATGGAGCAGACCGGCGGCGTCTTCGCCGAGCAGGTCATCCGCCCCACCGGCCTCGTGGACCCGGTGATCGAGATCCGTCCCGCCCGCAGTCAGGTCGATGATCTGCTCGGCGAGGTGAAGGCCGTGGCACAAGCTGGCTACCGCACCCTGGTCACGACCCTGACCAAGCGGATGGCCGAGGATCTGACCGAGTACCTTCACGAGAACAGCGTGCGGGTCCGCTATATGCACTCGGACATCGACACGCTGGAGCGGATCGAGATCATCCGCGACCTGCGTCTCGGCGCCTTCGACGTGCTAATCGGAATCAACCTGTTGCGCGAGGGCCTCGACATCCCGGAATGCGCGCTGGTCGCCATCCTCGACGCGGACAAGGAAGGCTTCCTGCGCTCGGAGACCTCGCTGGTGCAGACCATCGGCCGCGCGGCCCGTAACGCGGATGCCCGCTGTATCCTCTATGCGGACTCGATCACCGGCTCGATGGAACGGGCCATGGCGGAAACCGAGCGCCGCCGCACAAAGCAGCTGGCCTACAACGAGGAGCACGGCATCACGCCGCAGAGCGTGAAGCGCGGCATCGCGGACATCCTCAACAGCGTTTACGAGCGCGACCACGTGCAGGTCGATACCGGCCTCGCCAAGGATGCCGTCACGGTCGGCCACAACCTCAAGGCCGTGCTCGCGGATCTCGAGAAGCAGATGCGTGCGGCGGCGGCGGACCTGGATTTCGAGGAGGCGGCGCGCCTCCGCGACGAGCTCAAGCGCCTTCAGGCGACGGAACTGCTCGTATCCGACGATCCCATGGCCCGCCAGGGCGATGTCGAGCGGGAAGCGGGTCGCTACGGCAGCAAGGGACCGCGCGGCGGAAGCCGCATCAGCAAGCCCGACCTCGACGATATGGGGCCGGGCACGGACCGGGAATTGCCTGTCGGCGCGCCCGTCTGGCAGGAACGGCCGAAGGCACGCTCCACGCAGGGGCTCGGCGGCCAACGCCCGAAGTACAAGGGCGGTGGCGGACGAAAGCGCGGATGACGCTTCCCGACGGCGGTCGCCGTCCCATCTACCGGTCGCAATCCTCTCGCAGGCAATCCTTCAGAGCATGACCGATCCAAAGCCCGAACTCGATTCTGAAACGCTGGCCTTCGCAGGAAGGGTCTTTCAGTTCGCGCGGATGGGTCACGCCGAGGAACTCGCCGAGCTGTTCGCCCAGGGGCTGCCGGCCAACCTGCGCAACGATAAGGGCGACAGCATCCTCATGCTGGCCGCCTATAACGGACAGATTGATGCGACGCGGGTCATCCTCGAAGCCGGGGGCGATCCCGAACTCGCCAACGATCGTGGCCAGACGCCGCTGGCCGGGGCGGCGTTCAAGGGCGAGACGGAGATCGCCAAGCTGCTGCTCGCCCATGGCGCGCAGGTGGACGGCATCGGCGACGGCACCCGCACCGCGCTGATGACGGCGGCGATGTTCGACCGGACGGAGATAGTCGATCTCCTCCTCGCCCATGGCGCCGACCCGGACCTGCGCGACGCCTCGGGCAAAAGCGCGGCCGACATGGCCCGCGCCATGGGTGCGCAGGCGACGCCGGAGCAGTTGGACAAGGCTCCGCGGAAGGGCATCTGAGCCCGCTTCAACGCACAAAAGACATAGAGGGGAACGCCGTGCCGAAGGTGATGAGACTGTCGGGCGTGCTGTTCGCCCTCGCCTTGCCTGCCCAAGCAGGGGAAACCGATTGGCCCGCCTTCGGCCATGATGCCAGCAACCGTAACTATTCGGAACTGACGCAGATCGACCGGGGCAATGTCGCCCGCCTGAGGCCCGCCTGGATGTTCCAGACCGGCGTGACCGGTTACTTCCAGGCGCAGCCCGTGATGGTCGATGGGGTGCTCTATCTCTCGACCACGCAGAACAACGTCGCGGCGCTCGATCCCAAATCTGGCAAGGTGCTGTGGACCTATCTGCATAAGCCTCGCACCGAGAAAATCTTCGGCCCGCCCTCGAACCGGGGCGTCGCGGTGGCGGGGGGCCTTGTCTATCAGGCGACCATGGACGGGCGCGTCATCGCCCTCGATGCCAAGACCGGCAAGGTGGTCTGGGACCACGAGGCAGTCCGCCCGGAGGAGGGCGAGACCGAAACAGCCTCGGGCCTTGCGGACAAGCTCGGCGGCAAGCCGGTCCAAGGATCGAGCCGCCTCGGCTTCAAAATGCCGCCCTTGGTCGCCGAGGGTCTGGTGATCGTCGGCGTCACAGGCGCGGGCTACGGCCTGCATGTCGAGGATGCGTCCGGCGGGCTCGATGGCGGCGCGGTCGTCGGCATCGAAGGCGGATATGGCCGCCGGGGCTGGCTCGCCGCCTACGATGCCAAGACCGGCGAGGAACGCTGGCGTTGGTACGTCACACCCTCCGAAGGTTGGGAAGGCGGGTTCGTCGACAGGACCGCCGATGGCATTCCCCTTCACCGGGACATCGCCGCCGAGAAGACCGCCGCCGGGGCGAACCGCGATGCGTGGCGGGTCGGGGGCGGCTCCCTCTGGATGACGCCCGCCTACGACCCGGCTCTCGGCCTGCTGTTCCTCGGCACGGGCAACCCGGCGCCACAGAATTTCGGCCTCACTCGGCCCGGCGATAATCTCTACACGATGTGCCTCGTCGCCCTCGACGTCCACACGGGCACGTTACGCTGGTACTTCCAGCAAGTACCGCACGACGAATGGGGCTACGACGTCGCCGCGCCGCCCTTCCTGCTCGACGGTCCGAATGGGACCAAGGCCGTAGCCTCCGCGAGCAAGACGGGCTGGATCTACGTTCACGACCGTCAGAGCGGGGCGCTGCTGTCCCGGTCTGAACCGCTTATCAAACAAAAGAACCTGTTCGTCCCGCCGAGCCCCGAAGGCACAGTCGTGTCGCCGGGCCCACTCGGGGCGGTCTCGTGGCCGCCTACGGCCTATGATGGACATCTCGCTTTCGTGCAGGTTCGCCATGCGGCGACGACCTATACCGTGAACGCCGTCCCCGCCGCGCCGGGCCGCCCGGAGATCCGCTACACCGAGACGGGCGTCGCGAAGGGCGAGCCTTCCTTCAGCACGCTCACCGCCGTCGATCTGAACGGCGGTGGCAAGATCGCGTGGTCCACACGCTCAGAAAGCCGCCTCTCGGGCGGAACGCTCGCCACGGCGGGCGGCCTCGTCTTCTCCGGCGAGGAAGACGGGCATCTCGACGCGCATGACGCCGCGACGGGCAAGATCCTGTGGCGCTTCCAATGCGGCGCTGGAATCAGCGGACCGGCCATGACCTACGCGATCGACGGTCGGCAATACGTGGCGGTCGCGGCGGGCGGCTCGTCCTTCACCCAATCCTCCGGCTTCGGCACCGGAGATTCCCTCGTCGTCTTCGCCCTCCCGGATTGACGGTTTCTCGCTGCACCGCAAAAGCTCGGCCTTTCAGCTGAGCGGAGCGGGACATGGACGATGTTGCGAGCGAGGAGGGTCCGCACCAACCGACGGATCGGGGGCCGCCGGTCATCCGCACCATCGCCATGCCCGGCGATACCAACCCGGCCGGAGATATCTTCGGCGGCTGGCTGATGGCGCAGATGGATCTCGCGGCGGGCAACGTCGCGGCGCGCCGCTCGCGTGGCCGCTGCGCGACCATCGCCGTCGATGCGATCACCTTCCATCATCCCGTCTTCGTCGGCGATGAGGTGAGCATCTATGCGTGGCTGCTGAAGGTCGGCCGGTCATCCCTGCGGATACAGGTCGAGGTCTGGCGCCGGGAGCGGGCGAGCGAAGCGACCATGAAGGTCACGGAGGCGACCTTCACCTTCGTGGCGATCGGCGAGGACCGCCGTCCGCGCCCGGTGCCGCAGGCGACTTGAGCCGCTCAGGCCCCAGCCTGTGAGACGGGCATCGGCCGACCGGCAGCCGGACGCGCACCGCGCATGATCCGGCGTCGCACCGGCTCTTCCACCAGGAGATGAACCAGGGACGCCGCCACGAGACTCACGGCGCTGTTCGCGGCGATGCCGAGCCACGGATGGGCGGCGAGCATGCCGTGCAAAACTACCTTGTCCGCAGTGTTGAGGATGGCGAAGATCGGAATGTGCAGGAGGTAGAGAGCGAAGGAGATCTTGCCGAGGAAGACCAACGGTGCCGAACAGAGCGGCCCCCGCCGCAACGCCGCGCAGGCGAGGATGAGCGGCGCCCAGGCGAGCACGGTGAACCCGTTGTGCAAGACCGGCTCGGGCACGAACCGGGCGAAGGTCACGATCAGCGCGCCAAAGCAGAAAGCCGCGACGGTCAGGAGCGGCGTCGAGAGCGGAACACTCCGCCACGCCACGAAGAGCAGCAGCCCCGCGAGGAATTCCGGCAGGTGCAGCAGCGGGAAGTACTTCACGAACTCGGCGATCAGGACGGGGCGGATCCCGCCTTCCTCCGGCGCGATCAGCGAGACGCCGCCGCTCGACGCTTGCCAGACCAGTGTCGCCAGAGCAACGACCGCGGCCCAGAAGGCGAGGGTGACAAGAGCGATCTGCTTCGGGTTGCGTAGCACCAGCGGCAGGAGGATCGGGAACAGAGCGTAGAAGAACAGCTCGACCGAGACCGACCAGCTCGGGCAATCGAGTGAGCAGGCCGCGCCAGGCACCCAGGCATGAATTCCGAGGGGTGCCAGGATCGCGCCGGAAGCCATCAGGGCCTTCAACGGCATGGGCTGTTTCGTGACCCAGGCGAGAAACCACGGGACGTGGATCATCAGCGCCAGCAGGAAGACCGGATACACCCGCGCGAAGCGGGCGCGATAGAAGAGCGACCGCGCGAAGGGCTGCGAGAGGTCCGCATCCCGATAATTGTAGGCGAGGATGAACCCCGACAGCAGAAAGAAGAAGGTGACGCCGGAATAACCAAGCGACACGATGCTCGATGCACTGGCCTGCGGAAAGAAATAGGGCGTGTAATGGAACGCCACGACATAGGCCGCCGCGAAGAAGCGCAATGAGGTAAGCGCGGGAAGCGCCTCAACCTTGGGATGAGCGTTGACGGCGGGCGTCGAGCGCGTATCGAGCATGAAGTAAACGTCCGGATTGCACTTGAAGCGGAACGTTCTCATCCGCTTCTTTGGGCACTTGGCCTACTCTACCAAGCCGTCCCTGCCATTTTATCGAAAAAAGTCGCTCGAATGCGTTCAGCAACAGTTATCGACAATTAGTGCTACCGGATCGTCGCTCAGGCTATGACCGGGCGGACCGTGAGCATCCGCAGGCCCGCAATCGCCATGACGATCATGCCGAAGGCCGGCGTATTCGGGTTGAAAAGGATCGTCTCCAGCGAGGCCGACAGGAGCACCAGCTGCCACAGCCGCAGGAACAGCTCGGCCGAAGGATCGGTCGCGCCCTGCGGCAAGCGGTAGAGGAAGTCCCGCGTCGGCATGGCGATAAAGACGAGCAGTGTCAGCACGAAGCCCGGCAGGCCCATGGCGACGGCCGCGTCGAGGAAGGAATTATGCGCCTGGGTCGCCATCTGCACCCAGTTCGAATCGGGGTTCACCACCGAGGCGTAGACCGTCCGCTCCGTCATCCAGAACGCGCCGAAACCGAACCCAGTCAGCGGCTTCTGAACGATGTTGTCGATGGCGAAGGCCCAGATCTCGTTGCGCGCCGTGAAGGTCGCATCGGGAAGCACTACGTCGAGCACCGCGCGCACCGGCGGCAGCACGATCGAGCCGATGGTAATCGTCATCAGCAGAAGCACCGGCCCGACCAGCAGCACCAGCCGCAGGAAGCGCGAGCGGAGGATGCCGCAGAGCCAGGAGATGCCCAGCACCATCACCAGCGTGATCATCGGCGTCTTCGAGCCACTGCCGATCAGGAAGATTCCGGCCCCGGCCACCATGATCCAGCCGAGCAAGGCGCTGCGCACGGAGGCGATGAACAGGCCGAGGATGACGAGGATCGTCATCGCCATGCCAGCCTCGTTCTTGTGCGAGAAGATTCCCCGCCACAGCCCGTCATGACCGATCTCACCGGTGAGATCGAAATGGGAGTGGATGGTCAGGCCCGGCACGAGGAGCAGACCGAGATAGCTCGAAGCCAATACGGTGAGCCCTGCCATGGCGAAGGCATCGGCCAGTTGCCGCGCCGAGCGCGCCACCACCAGCAGGCTTACCGACAGGAAGCCCGCGATGACGTAGAGGGCGAGGCGGCGCAGGGAGAGAGCAGGGTCGCCCGAGATGAGCGACGTCAACAGCAGCCACCCGCCAAAGGCCAGCACGGATTTCGTCGCCAGCGGACGAAGCCGGTCCACGCCCAAGTGCCAGACCAGCGGGACGCCGACGAGGATCATCGAGATAAACAGGATCTGCGTGGCGAGGCTGCCGCCTTCCACCTCACCGATCGGGGTCGGTGTCGCGAGGTCCGTGAACCACGTGTGGTTGAGTAGCGCGACGACCACAAAGGTCATGTAGGCGAGGCGGACGACATCCGGCAGATCGCGGGCCGGGCGTTTGACGGCCGGCTCACTGTTCGGAAAGACGGTCTCGGTCACCGTGCGCACAGGTCAGACTCGCCACTGTCGGCCCGAACCCGTTCAGCCGGACCCACGCGATCTTATCGCACGGGCCTATAGGCAAATGCTAACGACACCGCGAGGATGCCGATAAACTCTCGTTAGGGTTGAAGCTTT
Organism: Methylobacterium komagatae; assembly: GCF_042661665.1. Lineage (NCBI taxonomy): Bacteria > Pseudomonadati > Pseudomonadota > Alphaproteobacteria > Hyphomicrobiales > Methylobacteriaceae > Methylobacterium > Methylobacterium komagatae. The sequence continues at coordinate 5,206,652 of NZ_JBHSWN010000001.1, read as the reverse complement.
GCCGGTGTGACCGGCCCCGTCATCGTATACTGCGTCCGTCCCGCCGCTTGGCGCATCAGGAACGATGACATCTCGGCCAATTCCGGAGCCTTCGAACGGAAGGTTACGGACAGGGCGAGCAGCGTGTCCTTGTGGTCGAGGCCCCGATAGACCTTCTCCTGCACCGGAACGTTGGCGGCGCGCAGGCGCGCAGCCAGGGCGGCGGTGTGGCGGGGGCGAACGGTCGTGTCACCATCGCCCGTGGCGAGGAAGGTTGGCGGCGAAAGCGGGCCGGCGAGGTTGACCGGCTGCGTACCCGGCAGATCCTTGGTCTGACCGAAGACCTTGATCGTCGTGTCGGTGTCGAGCGGCAGGAAGTCGTAAGGACCGGACAGGCCGGCCACAGCGCGGATGACCTTCGGATCGACCCCGACCGCTTCGAGGTAGCGCGTATCGAAGCCGAGCATCACCGCGTTGTAGGCGCCCGCCGAGTGCCCGGCGAGGACGACGCGGCGTGGATCACCGCCGAACTCGGCGATGTGGTCGCGTACCCAGGCGATGGCAGCAGCCCCATCCTGCAGGAATTCGGGGAAGCGCACCTGCGGATAGAGCCGATAATCCGGCAGCACCGTCACGAAGCCCTGGGCGGCCAGGGCGTGGCCGACGAAGGCGTAATCGTCCTTCGAGCCGCTGTCCCACGAGCCGCCATAGAAGAAGACGAGGACCGGAGCATTCTCCGCGGCGGTTGCCGGAACGTAGACATCAAGCTTGTTGCGGTTGTTCTGGCCGAACACCCGGTCCCGCGCCGCGAGCCGCCCGCCGGAATCCCGGGGGCCGAGCGCGTCGAACAGAGAAAGGGGCGAGGCATTGGAGATGCCCAGGGCAGCGAGCCCGAGGCAGATGAGACTGGCGAAGGCGGTGAAGAGGCGTGTCATATCCCGTCCGGTCGAGCCGCGCCCCGCCATCAATCACCCGCCTCGGGGCGGATTGATGACGCAGACGTGGCCTTCGATGAAAATTTCAGGTTCTGAGAACGATGCAGGCGCCGCCCGCCTGCCGAATCTTGCCGCACAGGCCATCGGCGGCTTGGCGCGTCTCGGCCGGGATGCGGATGCGGTAGAAGGCACGCGTGCCCCGGTTGCGCAGGCGCGTGCCGATGATCATGGGTCGCACCTCACCGATCACCTTCGCATAGGTCGCGCGTGTCCGGGAGAAGCTCTGAAGCGCCAGCGCTTTCGAGAAGTTGCCCGCAAGCTGGATGCCCCAGGGCGCGGCCGGCCCCTCCGAGCCGCCGAGCGCGAAGCGGTCGCCCCGGTTCGGCACCCGTAGCGCGGCGGTGACCTGCAGGCAGGTCTGCGGCTTCTCCGGCTCGGCCTTCGCCTCCGGAGCGCCGCCCTCGGGATATTCTACGCCGCTGGCGGGCGCCCGCCATTCCTCCGGCGCGCGGCCGGTGATGGCCAGCACGTAAGCCCGGGTCTCGGCGGGTAGGCCGCCGTTCCCTGCGAGCCAGTTCGACACCCGCGTCGGCCCACCATTATAGGCCGCCGCCGCGAGCCCGAGATTGCCGAACTGGCGCTTCAGGTCGGACAGCAGATGCGCCGCATGGGGGATGGCTTGTTCGGGATCGAACGGATCGAGCAGGCCGCGCTCCTTGGCCGTGCCCGGCATGAATTGCGCCACGCCCTGCGCGCCCGCCGGGCTGACGACCCCGACGCGAAAGCTGGATTCCCGCCAGATCAGGCGGGTCAGGAAGGCCACGGGCAGGTTCCTGGCCTTGGCCGAGTCGTCGATCAGGCGGCACAGCGCCTGTTCGACCGTCTCCGTCGCGCCATCGGAGGGAGCGGCGAAAGCGCGTCCCGTGAGGCCGGTGAGAAGGACGAGCGCCAGGATCAGGCGAAGGGACGGCGACACGGTGCGGGACAGGGGAACCGGGCTCTCCGATGGTGCCCCGTATCGATCCAATCGTGGGCGGGAGCGCAAGTAGCGCCTGCCACGCCTGCTTCAATGCGGTTCGGGTTGCTGCCCCTGTGACGCGGGGGCTTCCGCGCTATAAGGCCAGCATGCCGGATCCGCAGTCTACGCTTCTGTCCGTCGAGAACCTGTCCGTCGCCTTCCGCTCGCGGGACGGGGATACGGTCGCCGTCGATGACGTCTCCTTCTCCATCGCGCGAGGCGAAACGCTCGCGCTCGTGGGTGAGTCCGGCTCCGGTAAATCGGTCTCGGCGTTGGCGATCCTTCGCCTTCTCGATAGCGCGGCGGCGCAAAAGGGGCGCATCCTGTTCAACGGGCGCGACCTCGCGAGCCTGCCGGAGAGGGAGATGCGTGGCGTGCGCGGCGCCGACATCACCATGGTCTTCCAGGAGCCCATGACGTCGCTGAACCCGCTTCACACGATCGAGCGGCAGATCGGCGAGGTGCTGGCGCTTCACCGCACCCTCTCCCGGAAGGCGGCACGAGCGCGGATCCTCGAGCTGCTCGAACTCGTCGGCCTGCGCGATGCCGAGCGGCGGATGGGCGCCTATCCGCACGAACTCTCCGGCGGACAGCGCCAGCGTGTAATGATCGCCATGGCGCTCGCCTGCGAGCCCGAACTGCTCGTCGCGGACGAGCCAACCACCGCCCTCGACGTCACCGTCCAGGCGCAGATCCTCGCCCTACTCGCCGACCTGCAGAAGCGGCTCGGCATGGCGATGCTGTTCATCACCCACGATCTCGGCATCGTGCAGCGGATCGCAGACCGGGTCTGCGTGATGCTGAAGGGCCGCATCGTCGAGGCGGGCGAGACAGCCGCCGTCTTTCGCGACCCGCAGCACGAGTATACGCGGCGCCTCATTGCCTCGGAGCCGAAAGGCCGGGCTAACCCTGTGCCCCCCGCCGCGCCGACCCTTGTCGAGGCAGGGCCGCTCAAGGTGTGGTTCCCGCTCAAGGCTGGGCTGTTTCGGCAAGCCGGCGGCTATGTGAAGGCCGTCGATGGCGTCTCGGTAAAGGTCAGGGCCGGAGAGACGGTCGGCGTCGTCGGCGAATCCGGCTCGGGCAAGACGACGCTGGGCCTCGCCATCCTACGGCTCACCGCCTCCGAAGGGCCGATCGTCTTCATGGGCCAACGGATCGACGGATACGCGATCCGCCAAATGCGGCCCCTGCGCCGAGACATGCAGGTGGTCTTCCAAGATCCCTACGGCTCGCTCTCGCCGCGCATGTCGGTGGCCGACATCGTGTCGGAAGGGCTGGTCGTTCAGGGTGCCGTTCGCAACCGGGCCGAGCGGCGCTCCGTCGTCGCGAAGGCACTCCATGATGTCGGACTCGATCCGGCGACGATGGATCGATACCCGCACGAATTTTCCGGCGGCCAGCGCCAGCGCATCGCCATCGCCCGCGCCATCGTGCTGGGCCCGAAATTCATCGTGCTTGATGAGCCGACCTCCGCCCTCGACCGCTCCGTGCAGGCGCAGATCGTGACGCTGCTGCGCGACCTTCAACGCGAGCGGGGCCTCGCCTACCTGTTCATCAGCCACGATCTGAAGGTGGTGCGCGCCCTCGCGAACCACGTGGTGGTGATGCAGAACGGGCATGTGGTCGAGGAGGGCGCAGCGGAGACGATCTTCGCCAACCCGCGCACCGAATACACCCAAACCCTGTTCAAGGCCGCCTTCGCCCTCGACAGCGACGAGCCGACCGAGCTGGAGCCCGCCTGAGCCGTGGCCCGCGCGCTCCTCATCGTGCTGGATTCGGTCGGAATCGGCGGCGCTCCGGATGCCGCTGCCTACGGCGATTCCGGATCCGACACGCTCGGCCATATCGCGGTCGCCTGCGCCGAGGGGCGAGGCGACCGGGCGGGCCTGCGCGCCGGCCCACTGCGTCTTCCACACCTCACTGCCCTCGGGATCGGTCTCGCAGCACGAGGCGCGACCGGGACGGTTCCGCCTGGGCTCGCACCGGTGGATGAGCCGTTGGCACTCTACGGCAATGCCATCGAGACAGCGGCGGGTAAGGACACGCCCTCCGGCCATTGGGAGATCGCGGGCCTCGCCCTCCCGGAGCCCTGGGGCACCTTCCCCGACACGCGTCCGGCGTTCCCGCCGGAATTGATCGAGGCGCTGATCACGCAAGGCGGCCTGCCCGGCATCCTGGGTGATCGCCATGCCAACGGCGTCGGGATTATCGACGATCTCGGACCTGAGCATATGCGGACCGGCAAGCCGATCTGCTACACATCGGCCGACAGCGTATTCCAGATCGCCGCGCATGAAGAGAGCTTCGGTCTCGACCGGCTCTACGAACTCTGCCGCACGGCGCGGACCCTCTGCGATCCGTACCGGATCTGCCGCGTCATCGCCCGGCCCTTCACCGGCTCGCCCGAGGGCGGTTTCCGCCGCACCGCGAACCGCAAGGACTACGCCGTGACGCCCCCCGGCCCGACCCTGCTCGATCGAGCCGAGGAGGCGGGCCGAGCCGTGGTGAGCGTCGGCAAGATCGGAGACATCTTCGCCCACCGGGCCACCGGCTGCGAAGTCAAACCCGGCGGCAATGCCGCCTGCCTCGATACCGGTCTGGCTGCCCTGCGCGACCTGCCCGACGGCGGGCTGGTCTTCGTGAACCTCGTGGATTTCGACACCGAGCACGGCCACCGCCGGGATGTGCCGGGCTACGCCGCCGAACTCGAAGCTTTCGACGCGTTGGTGCCCGCGATCCATGCCGTCCTCCGGCTGGGCGACGTGGCGATTATCACCGCGGACCACGGCAACGATCCGACCTGGACGGGCACGGACCACACTCGCGAGCAGGTGCCGGTCCTCACCTTCGGCCCCGGCCTCGCCACCGGCCCGATCGGCCGACGTGACAGCTTCTCCGACATCGCCGCTTCCCTCGCGCGGCATCTCGGCCTGCCGGGCATCGGCATGGGCACGCCCTTCCTTTAGGAGCCTCCGCATGTGGGACGACGACAAGCCGCGCAAAACGCCGTCGCACGAGATCGGTCAGCCGCTCGAGACGCTGTCACTGTCGGACCTCGACGAGCGGATCGCCCTGTTGCGCGCGGAGATCGCGCGGATCGAGGCCGCTCGTGCCGCCAAGGAGGCGGCCCAATCCTCCGCCGACGCCTTCTTCAAGCGCGGCTGAGATGGATCGCACGGCGACCCTCGCGGCCCTGCGCCGGGGCCAACTCGCGGGAGCGAAGGCCATCCGCCTGCCGGATGGCCTGACCGAGTTTCCCCCGAACTCTATGGCCTCGCCGACACGCTGGAACTGCTCGACCTCGGGCGCGGCACCTACGCCCTGCCCGACGATATCGGACGCTTCCGAGCCCTGACGGTGTTGTTCTGCTCGGGGACGCCCTTCGCTCGGCTACCGCCTGCGTTGGGAGATTGCCCAGCCTTGAGCCAGATCGGCTTTCGGGGCTGCGGCATCAGGGAGGTGCCTGCGGAATCGCTGCCGACGAGGCTGCGTTGGCTGACCCTTACGGACAATCGCATCGCGCATCTGCCGGATGCGCTCGGGCATCGGCCGCTGCTCCAGAAGCTGATGCTGTCCGGCAACGAACTGACGCAACTTCCTGATAGCTTGCGAGAAGCCGGCAATCTCGAACTCATCCGCTTCGCCAGTAATCGCTTCGAGCGCCTGCCGAACTGGCTCGGCGAAATGCCCTCGCTGGCCTGGATCTCCTACTCCGGCAATCTGGCAGAACCCGAGGGGTTGTCGACCGCTGCGCCGCTCGTTCCGTGGTCGGACCTCACCCTCGGGCCGCTCTTGGGCGAGGGCAGTTCCGGCCTCGTCTACCGGGCAGGTTGGCACAGCGGCGGCGATGTCGCACTCAAGCTGTTCAAGGGCGCCATGGGCAGCGACGGCCTGCCCGAGCGCGAGATGGCGGCCTGCCTCGCTGCAGGCGATCACCCGGCCCTGATCGGGGCGCTCGGTCGTCTCACGAACCACCCGGACGGCACGCCCGGCCTGGTGCTGCGCCTCGTTCCGGCGGAATGGCCGGTGCTTGCTGGGCCACCCAGCCTCGCGAGTTGCAGCCGCGACGTCTACGAGCCCGGCCTGCGCCTCTCACCGGACGCCGCGCGGCGCCTGGCCCGCGACATCGCCTCGGCCCTCGCGCATCTGCACGAACGGCGGCTGATGCATGGCGATCTCTACGGCCACAACATCCTGTGGGACGGACACGGCGGCGCGGCCGCCCTCGGAGACTTCGGCGCGGCCTCGGTCCTGCCCGACGGAGCGGAGGGGCGTGCCTTGGCGCGGATCGAGACCCGCGCCTTTGGTATCCTGCTTGGTGAACTTCTGGATCTCGTCCTCGACGATTCCGAAGTTCTGCGTGATCTGGCGCGACGTTGCACGAATCCTGATCCGGCCTCTCGACCAGACATGGGGGACATCGCCGTCGCCTTGCGATGAAGTATCGAGTGGATATCACGGAGAGTTGCACAAGCAATCGAATGCAATCCCCGCCAGTATGGCATCGCTCAGACACGCAAACCTGCTATCAGGAGACCGTCACCGCAAGTCTTGCGTCGGAGCGACGAGATGGCCAGGGTCAAACCACGCTCGCGTCTCGATCCTCCCTATCTTCGGCGGGTGTGGCTCGATCGGAACCGTGTCGCGACGACCGAGGAATATCCGTTCTGTCTGCCGCTGTTCCGGGACCCCGAGTTCGAATTGACCTTCGAACGACCGTTGGCGATTTTCACCGGCGAGAATGGTGTCGGTAAATCGACCTTGCTCGAAGGGATCGCCGCGCTCGCGGGCTTCGACGAAGCGGGTGGCGGCAAGGGCTACCGCGCCGTCGATCACAGCCTGGCGATCGAGGCCATGGGGTCTCGCTTGGGCGATGGCCTCAGGGCGAGTTGGCTCCCCAAAATTACGGACGGATGGTTCTTTCGCTCCGAGAGCTTCTTTTCGGTCGCCCGCTATCTCGACGCGGCCGCCATGGAGGTGGGTGCGGCTCCGCCGGATTTCCTGTCTCATTCACACGGCGAAGGGTTCCTGCGCTTCTTCGAGGAGCGCTGTCGGCGGCGTGGCCTTTTCATCTTCGACGAGCCCGAAGCCGCACTGTCGCCTTCCCGGCAGATCGACTTTCTCAAGATCGTCCTGCGGATGATCGAGGTGGGCAAGGCTCAGGTGATCATGGCAACCCACTCACCGCTGTTGATGGCCTGTCCAGGGGCACAGCTCATGGCGATCAAAAAATACGGCGTGTCGCCGACCAGCCTCGGCGACATCGGGCATTTCCGGCTCTTGCGGGAGTTCTACAGCGACCCGGACTGTTTCATACAGGCGATGCTATCGGAGTAGCGAGCCCTATCGTGCCGCGCCGGGATCGATCGCCGGAAGCTCGCCCGGCGGAAGAGCAGGGGGCCCGCCTGCGCTTGGGCAGAACCGCCAGTGCCACGGGCGCGGTTGGCCAGGGCCACCGTCAGGCGCTCGGCCGCCTCGGGCGACATCACCGCCAGGATCTCCGCCATCTTTCGCGGGTTCATCGCCACCACGAGGGGCACGAGCACGTCGTGGCCGAGGCGATCGAAGACGCGCGCGGCGTCCTTCGGCTTCATCGTCTCGTACATGGTCACGATGCTCTTGAGGCCCTGTTTCTCGGCATCCTCTTTCGCCTTCGCGGCGGCATCGACCTTATCCTCGGCCTTCTTCAAATCGCCGATTCCGGTCTCGATCTTCTTCTCCGCGTCGTCGAGCATCTTCTCGCGCAGGTCGAGTTCATCGCTGCGCTGCTTGAGAACGTTGCTCCGGGCGCCGAGCTTTTCGAGAAGAGCCTTTTCACTCGGAGACATGGGCTCCTGGGCCGGAGGCTGCGCCTTGGGCGGCTCCGCCGGAGGGGCGGACTTCTTGTCGTCCTTCTTCGGCTCGACCGAGCCCGTCGTCTCGGGGTCCGGGATCTCGTAGCCGGTCCGCGCCTTGGCGATGGCGCGGGCGAAACCCGGCAGGCTCGTCTCGGGGAGACTGGCCTGCGACAGGGTCAGCATCTTGAGCACCAGCAAAGCCGCCGCCGACAGGGCCACGGCGTCGATCAGGCGCAGCTTGAACGGGCGCGCGACCTTCTCGCGCGAGCGGTGCAGTGCCGTCTGCGCCTGCTGCTTCAACGTCGCTGCAGGCTTCGCCGCCGTCTTTACAACGGGGGCGGCAGCCTTGGGCGGCGCCTTGATGGCGGGCGCCACGTCCTTGGTCGGCACGCTGCGGCGAGACATCAGGCGGCTCGAGCGCGAACGCGGGCCAGGGCCCGTTCGGTCATGGCAAGCGCGGCGGCGGCCGCAGCGCCCAGGCGCTCGCCATTCGGCCCTTCGGCGACGGCGGGAGCGGGCTTCGACGACGCCTCGACCGTCGGCTCGGGCCGCACCTCGACGGGACGCGGTGCAGCCGGAGCCGTGCGCGCGCCCGTGACGATCGCCGCGATCCGCGAGAGCACGGCTTCACCCGCTTCGACGCCGCCCGCGAGAGTCGTGCTGCAGGTCTGGGCCGACTGGATCCGGTCCGCGAGGGTGCGGTCGCACTCATCGAGGGCGCTACGCAGGCCCGTGATGGCGCGCTCGGCATTATGGGTCGCCACCATGAGATCACCGATGGTGGAACGGAGCGCGGCCTCGTCGCCCTTGAGCTGACCGATGCGCTTCGACAGGCGCAGGGAGGTGATGATCGTCGCCGTCAGCAGGACGGCGACGAGCAGGTCGGCGAAGAGGGTGACGAAGAGACTCATGTCGGCCTACCCGTCCGTGCGGCTGTTCATGGAGGCCTCGTAGGCCTGAAGCGTGGTGCGCGAGCGCCGCAGGGGGCGCGTCACTTGCACCGCGATGTTGCCGTCGACCTTGCCGATCCGCCCCTGCGTCAAGGCCCAGTCGCCGCAGCGCACGGTCACGAGGTCCGAGGGCTTGGCATCGAACATCAGCGTGTCGCCGACCCGCAGCCGCATCACGCGCTTCAGCGGCAGCATCATCTCGTGAAGCACCGCTTCCATGGTGACGTCGGCCTGCCAGATCTCGGTGGCGAGGTGACCCTCCCACACCTGATCGCGGCCGAGCTTCTCACCCATGAAGCTCTGGGTGAGCAATTCACGGATCGGCTCGATCGTGGCGTAGGGAAACAGGATCTGCATCCGCCCGCCGCGCCCGTCGACGTCGAGGCGCAGGCCGATGAGGATCGCCGCGTTGCCGGGCCGGGTGATGGTGGCGAAGCGCGGGTTGGTCTCGATCCGGTCGATGTTGAAGTTCACCGGCGACAGCGGCTGGAAGGACAGCTGCAGGTCGGCGAGGATAATCTCCACGAGTCGCCGCACCAGCGTCATCTCGATGGCGGTGAAAGGCCGTCCGTCGAGTCGGCTCGACGAGCCCCCGCGCTTGCCGCCGAGCAGCAGGTCGAAGGTTGCGTAGGCGAGGTTGGTATCGACCGTGACGAGGCCGGAATTTTCCCACGGATCGGCCTTGAACACCCCGAGCAAGGTCGGCAGCGGGATGGCGTTCACGTAATCGCCGAACCGCACCGAGGTGATGTTGTCGAGAGTGACTTCGACGTTATCCTGGAACAGGTTACGCAGGGACGTCGACAGCAACCGGATCATCCGGTCGAAGACGATTTCCAGCATAGGCAGTCGTTCGTACTGAACGACGCCCGAATCGACGATGGCGCGCACGCCCCCGGCCCCGGAGGCCGAGAGTTCGCGCATGGAGAAGCCCAGGACGCCGTCGATCTCGTCCTGGTTGAGGATGCGGTCGTTGCCGGCGAGTTCGGGGAGGTTGTCGCTCTCCCCGTCCTCGATCATCGTCGCCCATTCGGCGGCGACGTCGCTGGCGTTGCGGGTGGTGCCCTGTTCGGCGAGGGCCGCGCCCCATTCCTCGGCGAGCGACGCGTCGCCGCCCTCAGAGCTCTGCTCAAGCAGGGCCGCCGACCAATCGTCCTCCTCGACCTGATCCTCCGGTTCCATCAGCGCCTCACTGGATGATCAGATCCTTGAACAGCACCGCATCGACCTTGGCCGGATAGACGGCGACGTTCACGCGCTTCAGCAATTCCTCGCGCAGCCTGTACAGACCGGCGGAGCCCGACAGATCGGTGGGGCGGACTTCGCGCATGTAGACCTGCAACGTGTCCTCGATGCGCGGGGCGAGGAGCTTCACATCCTCTTCCAGCTTCGCGTCCTTCACCTCCAAGGACACGCGGAACTTGGCGAATTTCCCCTTGTCCTGGCCGGCATCGGGGCTGAGGTTGATAATCATCTCGCGCAGGTCGACGAAGGCGATAGCCTTCTTCGGTGCGGCGGCGTTGCCGTGGCCTCCACCGCCATGGGCGGATGCAGCAGCCTCGCCGCCCTCGGCCTTGGCTTCGTCGCCCGGGCCGCGCTTCATCATGAAGAAGGCCCCGCCGCCCCCGCCCAGCAGGAGAACGGCCGCGACAGCGCCGATGATGATGAGCTTCTTCTTGCTCTTCGGCGCCGCATCGGCGCCGCCTTCGCCCTGATCGGCGCCCGCCTTTTTGGGCTTCTTGGCCATGGGGCCGTCACTCGCGAAGCTGGTTAAATGGACTTCCCGAAAGGTATCGGCAGATGCGGTTAACGCGCCGTTAAGGAGGCAAATTCTGCCGGGTCGGGTTTGCCGCTAGCACTGATGATCAGGGGCGTCTGATGCGTCTCATGCTGAACAAGTGCTTGACGACAATTATCAAATTGCTCTGCTCCGGACTGGCACGCTGGATGCTGACTGTCCTGGCAACCCCGGCCGTTCGTGGGCCCCAGAGTTCTCCATGCAGAATGCCCTCTTCGTCGGCGTGTCGAGTCAGGTCGCTCTCCAACGCGAACTCGACGTGATCGCCAACAACATGGCGAACGTCTCGACCAACGGCTTCAAGAGCCGCAACAGCCGTTTTCAGGAATATCTGATGCCGGTGGCGCAGGCGGACAGCTTCACCCCGCCCGACCGGCGCATCTCCTACGTGATCGACCAGGGCACGACCCTGAACCTCGACCAGGGCCCGGTGGAGCAGACCGGCAATCCCCTCGACATCGCGGTGAAGGGCAATGCCTTTATCGCCGTGCAGGCGCCCAATGGCGGCGGCGAGCGCTACACCCGCAACGGCGCTCTCACGGTCAACGCCCAGGGCCAGTTGGTGACGAGCGACGGCTACCCCGTCGCGGGCGATGGCGGGCCGATCGCCGTCAATCCGCAGGAGACCGGTCTCTCGATCGGCCCGGACGGCACGGTTTCGACCAATCTCGGCATTCGCGGACGGATCAAGCTCGTGACCTTCGCCAATCCCGGTGCCCTCGTGAACGAGGGGGCCAACCTCTATTCCTCGCCGAGCCCGGCCCGGCCCGCAGGCATCGACGGCCGCGTCGAGTCCGGCGCGCTCGAACGGTCGAACGTCCGCCCCGTCCTCGAAATGACCCGGCTGATGGACGTGAACCGCTCCTACGCGATGGTCACGAGCATGATCTCGCGCATGGATGAGCTTCGCGGCTCGGCCATCTCCAAACTCGCCAACGTGGCCTGAGGTAGCATCCGATGCGCGCGCTCTACTCTGCCGCCACCGGCATGGCGGCCCAGGAACTGAACGTCCAGGTCATCTCGAACAACATCGCGAACCTTCGCACCACTGGCTACAAGCGCCAGCAGGTTCACTTCCAGGATCTGCTCTACCAGAACCTGCGTCGGGCCGGTTCCTCCACCTCGGAGCAGAACACGCAGCTTCCGGCGGGCCTCGCCCTCGGTTCGGGTGTGAAGACCACCTCGACCGCTCGCGTCATGTCGCAGGGTACGCTGACCTCGACGGAGAAGGATTACGACGTCGCCATCCGCGGCGAGGGCTTCTTCCGCGTGACGCTGCCGGATGGGCGCACCGCCTACAGCCGCGACGGTTCGTTCGATCTCTCGGCCTCCGGCCAGCTGGTGACCCGCGACGGCTACCTTGTCGACCCCGCGATCACGGTGCCGAACACGGCGACGTCGGTGACGATCAGCGCCACGGGCGCCGTTCAGGCGACCCTGCCCGGCCAGACTGCACCTCAGGCCTTGGGCCAGTTCCAGCTCTCGCGCTTCGTCAACAAGGTCGGCCTCGAATCCATCGGCGACAACTTGTTCGTCGAGACCGCCGCCTCCGGCCCGGCCATCAGCGGCCTGCCCGGCGCCGAGGGCTTCGGCAACCTGCAGCAAAGCTATCTCGAAGAGGCGAACGTCAACGCCGTCACCGAGATCTCGTCCCTGATCGCGGCCCAGCGCGCCTACGAGATGAACTCGAAGGTCGTGACCGCCGCCGATCAGATGCTCTCCACCACGTCCCAGATGTTCCGCGGCTGATGGCCGGCACGGGATCGATCGCCATGACCACGCCCAACGACTTCGCCCCCTTCCTCAACGACGAGAGCCTGTCGGAACTCGTCCTCAACCCGATCGTGCAGCCGCGCCGCCCGCGCGTCGCGCGGCCCTGCCGGGGTATGATCCTGCGCGCCGCCCTGGCCCTCGTCGTCTTCGTGATCCTCGGCGCGGTCGCGGTGCCCGCCATGGCCGAGACCGCGACCCCCCGCCTTCGTGGCGACGTGACGGCCCGGCAGGATATCCTCACCCTGGGCGATCTCGTAGAGAACGTGCCGCCGACGCTCGCCGCCCGCCCGCTCTTCCGCGCGCCCAACCTCGGCTCGACGGGCACCATCCAGTCCCGCCGCATCGCGGAGGCAGCCGCCGCCCTCGGTCTCGGCCCGGTCGAGACCGGCGGCCGTATCCAGATCGCCGTGCAGCGCGCCGCCCGCCGGATCGGCCCCGCCGAGATCGAGGTGGCGCTCAAGCGCGGCCTGGAGACCACCTACGGTCTCGACACCGACATGACCACGATCCGCCTCGACGGCGAGGCGCCGACGATGCTCGCCCCGGTCGATTTGGCGGGGCAGGTGAGCGCCATCGACCTCGTCTACGATCCCCGTACCCACCGGGTCTCGGCTATGGTGAGCCTTGGCGACCGTCAGGCGTCGCTGCGTGTGTCCGGCATCGTGGTCGAGATGCGGGACGTGGCGGTGCTGACCCGCGCGCTGTCGCGCGGCGAACCGGTCCGCGAAGGCGACCTCGCCCTGGAGAAGCGCCCGCGCGACGGCATCAGCCAGGACACCCAATCGTCTATCACCGCCGCGATCGGTGAAGTCGCCCAACGCGGCCTGCCCGCGGGCTACGCTCTGCGCGAAGGCGATACTGCCAAGCCCGACCTCGTGGCGCGGGGAGAGACGGTGACCATCGTCTATTCCACACCCGGCATCAGCCTCTCGATGCGCGGCCTTGCCAACGATAGCGGCCGGATGGGCGCCGTCGTGAACGTGGTTAACGTTGCGTCAAAGAAGGTCCTGCAAGCTACGGTCATCGGCCCCGGCCGCGTCTCTGTCGGACCCGGCGGCGGCCCGCAGCTTCAGGCCAGTGCCGCCACGACAGCCCTGCGCTGATTGCCCGTTTCGCGTCGAGGAGTTCCGCCGATGCGCCTGATCGTCCGTCTCACCACCGTGGCGCTGCCGCTCGCGCTCGGCGCCTGCAACACGGCCGACCGCCTCTCCAACATCGGCGCCACCCCGGCCCTTTCGGCCATCCAGGATCCAACGGCTCAGCCCGGCTACAAGCCGGTGCGGATGCCGATGCCGGACGTGCAGCCGGTCTCCTACGCGCCGAACTCCCTGTGGCGCACGGGCTCGCGCGCCTTTTTCAAGGATCAGCGCGCGGCCAAGGTCGGCGACGTCCTCACCGTCAACGTCATCGTGACGGACAAGGCTAACATCAGCAACGAGACCAAGCGGTCCCGCGCCAACACCGAGAGCTTTGGCCTGCCGAACGCCGTCGGGCTTGAGAACACCACGGCCGGTAAGGCGGCGGGCGTTGGCGGAAGCGCGCTCCTCAGCGCAACCTCCTCTACCGCGAATGACGGCGCGGGCTCGGTCCAGCGCGCGGAGCAGGTCACCACGAACGTAGCGGCGGTCGTCACACAGGTGCTGCCGAACGGCAACCTCGTCGTGGAGGGCAAGCAGGAGATCCGCATCAACTTCGAGGTGCGCGAACTGGTCGTGGCGGGCGTGGTGCGGCCGGAGGACATCGCCGCCGACAACACCATCGATTCCACAAAGATCGCCGAGGCGCGCATCGCCTATGGCGGACGCGGCCAGATCACCGACGTGCAGCAGCCGCGCTACGGACAGCAACTCGTCGATATCCTGCTGCCGTTCTAGGGCCGAGCCTCAGAAAAGCGCGACCAGCGCGACGCCCGCGATCATCAGGACGGCGCCCGCCATCCGCCAAATGCTTGCCGGGTGGACCGGAAACCCGACCCATCCGAAGTGATCGAGACCGATGGAGCAGACGACGCCCACGGTCACGATGATGCCGAGGAAGGACGCTGCCCCGATGGAAGGCGAGGCATAGAGCTGGGCGAGGATCAGCAGCACGCTGAAGAATCCGCCGAACCACGCCCACCACGGAACGGCGGACAGTTGCTGGCCTGTCGGCACTTCGAGCTTTCCGAGGGCCAAGCCCCCGGCGAGCAACAGGCTGCTACTGATGAGCAGCGTGATGAGGCCCGCCGTGATCGGCAAGCCAAGCGACTTCGAGAGAGTCGCGTTCTGTCCGGGCTGGATCGCGTTCGCAATGCCGGCGAGGACCGTCAGGCCATAGAGGAAGATCATGACCGGCAAGTGCGGCGGCGACCGGCCAAGCTCCGTGGGAAAACCGGTGCGCGAGGTTCTGCCGCACCGGGTGGCTTCCCCTTAGGCGGGCTCCTCTGGCTCTGGCCCTCGCGTGGCGTCGAGGCCACTGCTGGTGCCGGGGAGGGGACCCGTCTTCACCGGGGCTCCGGTGCGAGCCGATTCATAGATCGCCTCCATCAGGATCTGATCCTGCAGCCCCTCCTCACCGGGCGTGCGGGGCCTGACGTTCTCCTGGATGCAGCGGGAGAAGTGATCGATCTCCAGGGCGAACTGGTTCTTGTGCGAGAGGATTTTCTCGTCGCGAGCCTCACTCTTGCCCTCGGCTCGGCCGACGAACAACCTCTGCCCGCGATAGGCGAAGGCGTTCTGCAGATCGAAGGCGCCGGCCGAGGTATGGACGGTCAGCGCCCGCGACTCGTGCACACCGTAGCTCGTCATGCATTGCGCGATCACGCCGGAGGGGAAGCGGAGGGTGAAGCTCACCGTCTCCTCGACCTCCTTGAATTTCGGGTCGTCGGACGGCGAATGCACGATGGCCTGAACCGAATCCGGCTCCTCGCCGAGCAGCGCCCGCGTGCCGTTGAGACAGTACAGCCCGATATCGGGGAGGGCACCGCCGCCCGCCAGGGCCTTCTTGAGCCGCCATTGCTCGGGCAACCCGGTGGTCTGCCCGTTGAACGCCTGGATCAGCCGCGCCTTGCCGAGGCTCCCCCGCGCACGGCCTTCACAAGCGCCCGGTTGAACGGCTCGTACTGGCAGCGATAGGCGATCATGAGCTTCACGCCCGCCTTGGCGCAGGCGTCGATCATGTCCCGGCATTCCTGCGATGCCACCGCCATCGGCTTCTCGCACAGCACGTTCTTGCCGACACCCGCCGCCGCCAGGACGTTCTCCCGGTGAACCGCGTTCGGCGTCACGATATAGACTGCCTGAATGTCGGGATTCTGTTTGAGCTTGTCCCAGTCACCGTAGCCGTAGACCGCCTCGTCGGGCACCCCGTATTGGCGGGCGACGAGGCGAGCTTTGTCCGGACTGCCCGACATCAGCGCGACGAGGCGCGAACGCTTGGTCTCTCCGAAGGCCGGAAGGATCTCATCGAGGCTGAGACGACCCAGGCCAACGATGCAATAGCCGACGCGCTGGGACGGGGGCTGGGGCGCCGGGCTTGGCGCGGGGGTTGGATCACCGGCTCCGCGCCAGTTCGGAAACAACACCCGGTTACCCTGCACGGCGCCGGTATCGGCTGGAACGGCCGGGCCGGGCGTGGCCGCCTCGGCGCTGCGTGTGCCGCCGAGGGCCGCGCCGGCAAGCGCGCCTCCAACCGCAAGAAGGCTACGCCGGGAAAAGCGATCGTCGTCCGCCATGGGGCTCCGCTCGTCGGATTCGGGCTTCGGGAACCCCTCCCACGGAGAGGCGGTTCCGGCCCGCGACGGATGCCCTCAGTGCAGCGAGCCCTTCGGCGAAGCGAAAGACACCTCGCCGGGCCCCACATCCACCGTCTTCCGCTGGGGCGGGGTAGGAGCGGCTTCGACAGCTTCGAAGTGTAGCCCCACCGAGTCGCCGTCGCGCCATACAATCCGCGCCTCGCGGCATTCGCCTCGGATCGGAACGCGGAGGATCACCCGCTCGGGCAGGATCGATCCCTCCGCGATCCTGATCCGTGCGCCCGTCAACGACACATTGCGGATCGTGCAGGCAATCTCCGGCAGGAACGCTGCCGTTTCGATCAGGCCGCCGAGGAGGACCCGGCGGCGTTCGACGTCTCTGCGCTCTTTCAAAGCCAATCCTCACGACCCCGTGAGCATCGGTAACGTATCATTGACTATTAGGCTGCCCTTTATCTGACCCTTCTTGGGTCATGCTTAATGCGAGGGAGGCCCGGTCGGCGGATCATTGACTTCGACCTCGCCACGTTGCTGCAATTGCAGGGCGACGAACCAGCAGAGCGACGCCCAGGCCGCACCGACGCACCATCCGGCGACGACGTCGCTCGGCCAGTGGACGCCGAGATAGATCCGGCTGATCCCGACGAGCACCGTGATCCCGACGCCGAGCACGAGCACCAGGGCCTTCACCCGGCGGTTGCGATCGACGCGGGCCAGCAGGATCGCGAGGGTCAGGTACGCGATGGCCGACATCATGGCGTGGCCGCTGGGGAAGCTGGCGGTGAAGACCTCCATGCCGTGCGGCACCAGATCCGGCCGCGGCCGATGGTAGAAGTGCTTGAGCACGGTGGAGACCAACTCGCCGCTGCCGACTGCGGCTAGGACATAGAAGCCGATCCGACGCCGGTTCGTCAGGACGAGATAGGCGGACACGGCGCAGGTGACGAACACCACCGTGAATACGCTGCCGAGGCCGGTGATGTCCCGCATCGTTTCTTCGAGCCAGGGGGGCCCGATCGGGTCCGACAGATCGGCGGGATTGCGCAGGGCGAGCAGAATACGCCGATCGAGCGCCTCGGTTGAGCCCTCGCCGACCTCATGCGCCAGGGCGAAGAAGCCGTAGCCGAGGGTGCTCAGGCAGAGTAGGGCGACCAGCGGCCCCACCTCGTTGAGGCGCAGCCAGAACCAGACGGCCGTCGCCCGTCCGGTAATCGGATTATGCGTCACCGCCCTCGGGACCCTCATCGCATCCATCTCCCACCGAGCATCAGGCATTATCCCCGAACGGGATACGCGCCACCCGGTCCCAAGGCCCGCCGAGATAGCGCCACAGCAACAGGGCCGGAGCGGTAAAGCGGAACGGTTCGAAACCCGCCTCCAGGTTCTCGTGCAACGCACGGGCGACCTGCGGTGCGACCTTGTTCTGCACGGTAACGTGCGGACGCCAGCCCTGACTGTCCTGCGCGGTGAGATCGGCGGCGAATTCCTTCGCGAGCCTTCCCCGAAACGTCGCTAAAGGCTCTGAATCGAGCACGTAAGCGACGCCACGGCCGATGAACCGCAATCCCGTCACCGCGACGTCCGGCGGCGGCAAGGTGCGGGCGAGGGCGGTGATCGTCTCCAGCACGGCGCGTTCCCTGTCGCCGGGAAGATGGTGGAACAGCGTGGCATGGGCCGGGATGTGATTCAGCGCCTCCGGGAAATGGCGGCGGCGCTCGCCGTTAAAGCGAGCAAAGGTCGCCTCATCGAAGGCGAGGGTGAGGATCAGGGGGGCGGCTCTTGCATCAACGGCGAGATGGCGCCGTCCGGGCCAAGGTCCAGCCTAGGCGTGCTGCGCGAGGGCGGCTAATGCTCCCGCGATGGCCGAAACGGACAAGTCCCATGTGCATCTCGGCCGCGACGGCTGGCTCTTCCTCATCGGCGGCAGCAACCGCGTCATGGACCGCTATCGCGGACCACTCGCCCAATGGTGGCTCCTCCGGCGCTGGTCTCGCCTGATCGCTGCCCGCGCGGCGCGCGCCGAGCGGCTCGGCATCCGGTACCTGCACGTGGTCGTGCCGGAGAAGCTGTCGGTCTACGACCATCTGACGGACGGGCTACGCTACGTGCCCGGCCATTCCTCGGCCCGGCAGTTGGCGAAGCGTCTCGGCCGCAGCGCTGCCTATCTCGACCTGCTGGCGCCGCTCCGCGCGGCGCGCGATGAGGGCTGCGCCGCTCTACCTGCGCACCGATTCCCACTGGTCCCTCGAAGGGTGCCTCGTCGCCTACCGGGCCATCATGCGGGCATTGAGCGCGACGCCGCCCGCCGACATCGCCACACGGCCGAGGGTGTGCGAGCCGGTGGTGATGGATCTCGGCGAGAAGCTGCCCAACCCGCCGCTCGAGGATGTGGAGCGCATGGCGATCCTGCGGGATGCGCAGCGGGTCGAAACCGGCGCGCTGCTCGCTGCTTATGAGGCGAGGGGGCGCGCGGCGGAACTGCATACCGGCGCGCATGTCATCTATCGTAACGAGGCGGCAACGGCCGATCCGCGTTGCCTCGTCCTCTTCGGCGACAGCTCGGCCCACTTTGCGCCGTTCCTGCTCACGGGCCTGCTCGCCGAGAGTTTTCGTGAGGTCCACTTCGTGTGGTCCTCAAGCCTCGACTGGTCCTACATTGAGGCGGTGAAGCCCGACATCCTGCTCTACGAATTGGCGGAGCGGTTTCTGGCCCGGGTCCCGGACGACCGCTACGACATCGCCACCGCTGCCCGCCGGGTCGTGCAGGATCAGTAGAGCGACGGATCGATCATCGCGAAGTCGCTCGACTGATGATCGAGCAGCATCGAGGCTGGCGCGAGGGACGCGCCGATCAACAGAAAGAGGATGGTCGCGAAACAGGCCAGCGTGGCGGTGACGACATCCGCATGCCGCCGTAGCGCATGGATCGCGATGCAGCCGAGCGTGAAGACCGCTGCTTCCGCCACGGGTACAAGCGCGAGGGTCATCGCGATACTCCTCATCCATCAAGGTGTGGTGCGAAGCCGATGCCGCATCCGCTTCTGAACCCTGTCTGCCGCGCTTTGTTGCACTGCAACAGAGGCTGGCGTGCAAGCCAGACCTGCGCCGGGCGGATCGCGCGTCCGTGTCTCGACGGAACTGTCGCCGTGCCTAGATCAAGAGAAACAATCCGAATCCCCACGGGAGGTTCACGCAACGCCATGAAGGCTTCATTTCGCCTCGCCCTCATCTGCCCCGCCTTCGCCGCCCTCGGCATCCAGGGCGCTTCGGCCCAGACCGCCCTCAAGCTCGAAGGGGTATGCGAGTCGCTGGTCGTGGCAGGCAAGGATGTCAGCGCGCAATGCGGTCCGGTCCTGACCAACGGCGTGGCCCGCAACCGCACGACCTTCGACTTCGCCACCAAGGACGGGCAGGTCGTCAGCTTCTCCGGTAACGGCGCTCAGCAGGAGGCCACGGAGGAAACCGACCCGCTTCAGCCGATCAACGTCGTGACGGAGAGCAAGGCCGGAAGCGACGTCGGGGCGCCGGTGCTCGCCATCGGTGCCTGCCGCTTCTCGACGCCCGAACCCGGCCGCACCTCGATCGCGTGTGAGGCCAAGACGGGCGACGGGAAGGTCTATTCCGGCACCTTCGTCACCGCCGCGAAAGCGGCCCAGGCGGCGCCCGCCCGCTGATCAGCCGGGCAACCGGGCGTGGACAACCGCGAAGCATCCGCGCAGCGGGCTGGTCATGTCCGCCTTCGAGCCCCATCTAGCAGGCTTCACGGGAAAAGTTCCGAAGCCAGATCGATGCTCAACGACACCAGCGCCGGGGGCGCTTCCGGCGACCTCGTCAGGGATACCACGACGGCCTCCTTCCGGCAGGACGTCATCGCCGAATCCATGAACCGCCCGGTCCTCGTGGACTTCTGGGCGCCGTGGTGCGGGCCGTGCAAGCAACTGACCCCCGTGCTGGAAAAGGCTGTCAACGCCGCCGCGGGTAAGGTCGTGCTGGCGAAGATGAACATCGACGAGCACCCCTCCATCGCGGGGCAGCTCGGCATCCAGTCGATCCCGGCGGTCATCGCCTTCGACAAGGGTCGCCCCGTCGACGGCTTCATGGGCGCGGTGCCCGAAAGTCAGATCAAGGAATTCATCGAACGGCTCGCTGGTCCGGGTGGCCCGTCGCCGATCGAGGCGGCGTTGGAAGAGGCCGCCTCCCTGGTCGAGGCCGGGGATCTCGCGGGTGCATCCGAAATCTACGCGGCGGTGCTGGAGCAGGAGCCCGACAACGTCACCGCGCTGGCGGGCTTCGCCAAGCTGCAACTCGACGCGGGCGAGATCGAGAACGCCAAGCGCGTCCTCGCCATGGTGCCGGAAGAGAAGGCGAACGATCCCGCCCTGGCGGGAATTCGCGCCGCGCTGGAACTCGCGGAACAGGCCGCCTCGCTCGGCGACCTCGCTGGGCTGCAGAAGGCGATCGACGCCAACCCGGACGATCATCAGGCCCGGTTCGATCTGGCGCTCGGCCTCGCGGCCCGCAATCAACGCGAACAGGCGGTCGATCACCTGATCGAGCTCCACAAACGCGAAAAGACATGGAACGAGGAGGCCGCGCGCAAGCAGCTTCTTCAGTTCTTCGAGGCTTGGGGCGTGATGGACCCCGACACGATCCGCGGCCGGCGCAAGCTTTCGGCCTTGCTGTTCTCGTAGCGCATCGGCCCCATCCCGGACCACAAAGGCGCGTCCGGGAGCCGGGGCGGGTGATCGCGCCAGAGGAGGTGCGATGAGCACGCATTCCGGCTTCCATCGTCCGGCGGATTGCCCCGCCGTGATCCCAGTCTTTCCCCTGCCCGGCGCGCTGCTGCTGCCGAGGGGACAGATGCCGCTCAATATCTTCGAGCCGCGCTATCTCAAGATGGTGGACGACGCCCTGCGCGGCGATCGCCTGATCGGCATGATCCAGCCGGACCCGGATGGCGCTGCCTCAGCGCATCCGAAGCTGTTTCGCGTTGGTTGCGCCGGACGCATCACCCAATATGCCGAGACCGGCGACGGACGATATCTGATCTCGCTCACCGGCCTCAGCCGGTTCCGGGTCGAGAGCGAGGTCGCCTCGCCCGAAGTCTATCGCCAGTGCCAAGTGAGCTACGACGAGTTCGCGGTGGACTTCCAGGCCCGCGCGGGTGAGGAACAGGTGGACCGGGCGGGCGTCCTCAAGGCCCTGCGCGACTTCGTCGAGTCGAACGAATTGAAAGTCGACTGGGCGGGGATCGACGAGGCTCCGAACGAAGCCCTCGTGAACGCGCTGTGCATGATGAGTCCGTTCGGGATCCGCGAGAAGCAGGCGATGCTCGAAGCGGCGGACCTCAAGACCCGTGCCGAGATCCTGATCGCGGTCACGCAGATGGAACTGTTGCGGGGCTCCGGCCCCGAACCGACGATGCAATAGGACGAAGCCCGTCATGGCCAACGATCTCACCGCCCCCGTCGAGGCGACCCGCGTGGATCCCAAGCTTTTGGAGATCCTCGTCTGCCCGCTGACCAAGGGTACTCTAGAATACGATTCCGCCAAGCAGGAATTGATCAGCCGCTCGGCCAAGCTCGCCTATCCGATCCGCGACGGTATCCCGATCATGCTGCCGGAAGAGGCGCGCCCTCTGCACGATTGATCTTTGCGGAAGCTCGGCATTATTGCCGAGCTTCCTTGCAGTTACGAAATAATACATATTTGTTAGCGTGCAGCCATATTGTTGCCGCGCAACTTGGGTTATGGTGGCTCATCCCGCAACGAAGCTGACAACGGGGCGCTGAACCGCGCCAAGGCGTCGCTGTATTTGCCGAGAGCCACTGATCCTGATGAGCTTTACCGTCCCAACCCTGTTCGCCGCCACTGCCATCACCGCCGGTGCCTTCGCTGCACCCGCAGTGGCAGGTCCTGAGCGGCACAACGGCACCTGGGCGGTCGAGCCGTGACCGAGAGCGGCCTCTGTAACGCGCGCTACAGCTACAGCGTCGCCATCCGCGATGGTGAGGTGCGGCCTCTTTCGGGCCGCGCCCGGGTCAGCGGCAAGGTTTCTGCGGATGGGACGGTGGGAATCACCGTTGCCGGAGCGGGCGGCTCGGGCACCGGAACCGGGCGCCTCAGCGGCACGCAGGGTTCGGGCACCTGGGCGGTGTCGTCCCTCTGCTCGGGCCATTGGACGGCCCGGCGCGGCGATACTCGCACCGCCCAGGCCGAGTGAGCCGGGTCAGGCCGCAGCGGCGAGCCAGGAGCGGGCCTCGGACAGCCGCTCGCGCTCGAACACCTTGATCTTGTAGGGCGAGACGAAGGC
The DNA here is from genome assembly GCF_042661665.1 of Methylobacterium komagatae. Classification (NCBI taxonomy): domain Bacteria; kingdom Pseudomonadati; phylum Pseudomonadota; class Alphaproteobacteria; order Hyphomicrobiales; family Methylobacteriaceae; genus Methylobacterium; species Methylobacterium komagatae. The sequence continues at coordinate 5,184,316 of NZ_JBHSWN010000001.1, read as the reverse complement.
GAAGGTCTCGGCCATCATCTTGAGCCAGGGCGCGTCCGTCACCAGGGCGACGTGGCTCACGCCCTTCATCATCGAAATGCCGAAGCGCGGATCCTTGAAGAACGCTGCCGGCTCCATGCCCTGGAAGCTGCGGATGTCCTCCAGAAGCTTCAGGCGGTCGCCCTTGTCGAGGTCGGCCTTCATCGCGGCGATGGCCGCGTTCATCTCCTCATCGGAGATCTTTCCGTCGACCACGATCTCGGCCACGTTCGAGTCCGGCGTCTTGGTGTAGGTCAGCACTGCTCGCTCCTCGTGCACGGCCTCGCAGCCGAAGCGCCCTGTCTCCTACAAAAGCTCTGCGGGTCGACATCGATCGTAACCTTAACGTTGCCGCGCGGCTTCGGGGCGCGGGCGAGCCATTCGCGCAGATAGGCCTGCATGTCGATGTTGCGCTCGGTTTTCACCAGCAGCCGGAACCGGTGCCGTCCCCGGATCAGCGCCAGCGGCGCCTCGGCTGGGCCGAGCACCATGATGCCCGGCGGCGGGTCCGCTTCGCGGGCCAAAGCCTGCCCATGCGCCTCCGCGGCCGCCTTGTCCGTCCCCGAGACGATCAGTGCGGCGAGGCGCCCGAAGGGTGGCAGGCCTGCCGCCTCGCGAGCGGCGATCTCCTCCGCATAAAACCGTTCGGCATCGCCTGAGAGCAGGGCGGCGATCACCGGGTGCTCGGGCTGGTAGGTCTGGACGAGGGCTCGGCCCGGCTTCTCTCCGCGCCCCGCGCGACCCGTCACCTGCTGGAGCAACTGGAACGTTCGTTCGGCGGCGCGCGGATCGCCGGATGTCAGGCCGATATCGGCGTCGAGCACGCCGACCAGCGTCAGGCCGGGGAAATTGTGCCCCTTGGCCACGAGCTGTGTGCCGACCACGAGGTCGCATTCCCCCGCCGCCACGGCATCGAGTTCTTGCCGCAAGCGCTCGGCCCCACCGGGGAAATCGCTCGACAGCACGATGATCCGCTTATCCGGGAATAGCGCGGCTGCCTCTTCGGCGATGCGCTCGACGCCGGGGCCGCAGGGGGTCAGATGATCGAAGGCGCCGCAATTCGTACAGGCCTCCGGCCGCCGCTCGGTATAGCCGCATTGGTGGCAAACCAGTGCGCGCCGGAACCGGTGCTCGACCAGCCAGGTCGAGCAGTTGCGGCACTGATAGCGATGGCCGCAGGCCCGGCACAGGGTAAGCGGCGCATATCCTCGCCGGTTGAGGAAGAGCAGCGCCTGTTCGCCCCGTTCCAGGGTGTGCTTCACAGCGTTGACGAGGGGCGGGCTGATGAAGCTGCCGCGCTCCGGCGGGTCACGCCGCATGTCGATGGCGGCGATATCGGGCAGGCGCCGCCCACCGAAACGTTCGGGCAGGATGAGGTGATCGTAGCGCCCCCGCGCCGCATTCACGCGGCTCTCAATAGAGGGCGTCGCGGAGGCGAGCAGAACGGGACAGCCTTCAAGACGCCCGCGCACCACCGCCATATCACGGGCATGGTAATGGACGCCGTCTTCCTGCTTGTACGCGGTCTCGTGCTCCTCATCGACGACGATGAGGCCGAGTTGCGCGAAGGGCAGGAACAGGGCCGAGCGCGCGCCGACCACCACCTTCGCTTCGCCCGATGCGACAGCCGCGCGCAACCGCTCCCGCCGTCGCCCGCCGATACCGGAATGCCACGCTGCCGGGCGAACGCCGAACCGCTCAGCGAAGCGGTCGAGAAATTGCGCGGTCAGTGCGATTTCCGGCATCAGGATCAGGGCCTGCTTGCCACCTCGGACGCAGGCCGCCACGGCCTCGAAATAGACCTCCGTCTTGCCTGAACCGGTCACACCTTCGAGCAGGACAGGCTTCACCGCCCCGGCCCGCGCGCTTTCATCGAAAGCCGCTTCCAGGGCTGCAACGGCATCCGCCTGTGCCTCGGAGAGCGGCGTGCGGGGATGATCCGGATCGGGAACCGGCGCAACGGGCTCGGGCGCGATCGCGATGGCGTCGAGAGCCCCGTCATCGATCAAACCGTCGACCACGGAAAGCGAGACGCCCGCTTCCTTGGCCAGGGCGCTCTTGCCACGCGACTCGCCGTCCGCGGCAATGGCGAGCACCTTGCTCCGCGCCGCCGTCGCGCGGGTCGGGGGCTTGCCGGAGATCTTCACCGCGACGCGGGCGATCTCGGCGCCCGCCGCCTCGTCGGGCAGCCGCAGCACCATGGCCAATGCCGAGCCCTTGGGCGCGAGGGTATAGCGGGCGATCCAATCAACGAGGCCGCGTAGCGTCCCACCGAGGCGCGGCACATCGATGACACCCGTCACCGGCCGCAGGTTCGAGCCGCCGACGCTCTCGGCCACGGTCCAGACGACGCCGACCGTTTCGCGCGGACCCAGCGGGATCTGCACGACATCTCCCACCTCGACAGCGAGGCCGTGCGGGACGACGTAGCTGTACGGTGTGTCGATCGCGAGGGGGATGAGGATTTCGGCGACGGTCGGCATGTTCTATCTTTGTACCAGAACACGCCGAAAAAAGCGCTATCTGCCGAGGCTTCCGCTGAGCCTATCAGGAATGGCGGCGCACGGCGTAACGGTAACGCCGACCGTCCTCGTCCAGCAATTCACTGTCCGAGCTTTCCCGCCACACAATCTCGTCCCCGGGACCGGCGGCGTCGGTGAGCACCGTGCCCCGGACGATATCGAGGGACAGCCCGGCGCCATAGCTTACGGCGGTCGCGTCATCGATGGCGGCGGCGATGTCGCCGCCATCGGGAAGGCAAGCGAACAGAACGCCGTCGGCGATCGCAAGGGTGTAGGTCTGCATGCAGCGTCTCCACCAGGGGGCAGGCGGCTCGGAAGGGTGCGAACCTAAGAATCAGAACTGTCCAGAGAAGTGCATTCTCGGAAATGCTGCGTTGCAGCAATCAGCTCATCCTTTACAAACATCTTCCGGCCGGCGTCGCACGAGCGGAATGACACCTGAGACGCGCTTTGGTGCCTTCACACTCCCGTGATCGGCGCCGTCCTGCGCGCCTCTGGCGGGGAGACGACCACCGTCGCCGGCACCTCAGCCTCGTCGGCAAAGGCGGCAATCACGTCGGGGGCCAGCGCCGTTCCGTCGTCATCCGAGGCGGGAACGAGGCGCACCGTTTCGGCGCAGGGCGGTGGCGCCTGGCTCACCGAGTGCTCCTCGGCCACGGCACGTGCGGCCTCTCGCGTGATGAGCCCCAAACCCGCCGCGTGCTGGGCGATGGCGATGCTGTCGGCGGCGAGGACGAGGCTCGATCCCGTCGCCGCGACGGCGCCGGCCAAGCGCACCACCTCTTCGGTCCGCGCGGCATCGCGCGAAACGTTGCGGATATAGACCGCCTTCACCCGCCCCGGATGGTCAGCCACGATCTGCGCATAGACTTCGGGGTCGTGCTGTCCGCTGTCGCCGATCAGGACGAACGGACGGTCGCGATAGAGGTCGAGCATATGGCGGATGAGGGCCTGCTTGTGGTCCTCGGCCTTCCGGGGGAGGGGGTGGGTCCAGGACAGGCCCCATTCCCGCAGGAACAGAACCGGCCCGGCCGGGATGTCGTGGCTCCGGAAGAACTCCGTGAGCATGTCGTAGAGGCCCCAAGGCGCCCGCGAGACGTACAGCATGGGATTGCCCTCGCCCCCGCTCGCGCCGCCATGCAGGCCCCGGTAGAGCGAGGCCACGCCGGGGAAGGCGACGCGACTCTCGGCGTCCTCAACGAACAGCCGCCAGAGCATCTTCATCTTGTTGGCGACGCCCGTGCGCATCACCGTGTCGTCAATGTCGCTGACGACGACGAAGCCACATCCCGCGGTTGGGATGTACACCTCTGCCTTGGCCGGGATCGGCGGATCGGCCTGCATAAGCAGATCCACCTCATGCCAGGGACCCTCGACAGGCGGCAGGTGTCGCGGGCGCAAGTGCACGCGGAAATATCCGTCACGGTCGGTCACGGCCTCGCATTCCGTACCGCCGAACCGAGCGAGGATCGTGGCCCCCGCCACCGTCCGGCGGGAGATGCGGCGGCGAACGTCCCGCCACTGGGCGCGCCAGGAATCCGGGTCCTCGCCCGGGATATCGGGCGATTGCCGGAAGACGCGGCCGATCAGGAAGATCTCATCCGCCGAGCCGTAGCCGCGATAGGGTTCAACCACGAGGCCGCCACGCCCCTGCGCCCGCCGGACCGGGCGAGCGACGACGCGCAAAGCTTTCCGCGCGGCCCGGCGGGTGCGGCTCTCCATCGCTCTCAGGCCATCATGCCTGGGGAAGTTCGGGGGTGAGGCCGAGCGCGTCGAGCCCTTCCTCCAGTAGGTCGCCGGCATCGGGCGTGCCGAGCAGTTCCTTGATCGCACCCTCGCCGACGGCTTCGCGCTCGCTGGCGAACTTCACGGCGGCATCCCATTCCTCGGGCTCCATGTCGCCGCGCCCGACATAGAGAAGGGCCAGAAGTTCGGCGCGGGAATCGTCGTCGAGGCCCGCGATCATGCTCCGCACCTCGGATTCGGTGGCATCGTCCGTGCCGGAGACAAGCACGTCGGTCGCCCCGTCATCGATGGGGTTCGAGCCGGAATCCGGGTCTGTGGCGCCCTCTTTCACCTCGATCGCACGCAGGCGGATGACGATGTCGGCGACGGTATCGGCGGCGATATCCATGAAGGTCTCCCGAGGACGCATGTGAACCGGGCCGATCACGGCCCCATGAGCCGCACAACGGTCGAGGCGCGCGGCGGTTCGCTCGGACACGTGCGGCACGGCCGGGCGGAGGCAAAGTGCGGGGTCCACAACCTTGAGCGGAACGAAGCAGCCCCTCTGGGGCTTGCATGTCGCCGATGACGACGAAAGCTTTCACCCGCCCCGTGACCCGCCACTGCCGGACGCCCGTTTGGGCGCTAGGATCGGCCGTGATCCTTTCAGGATGGCTCGCCGCCCCGGCACAGGCGCGGCCGACCTATGACGGCAGCGCGCCGACCTGTTTTCTCACCGCCGGTGGCAGTCTGGAAATTTGCCGCGACGGCAGCGAAGCGGAAGGGGTCCTCGCCGCGCCGCCTGCCTGCTCCTTCGTGCGCGGCGTGCAATTGCTTCGGCTTCAAAAGACGCCCGCGGACGGGCCGATCGAGTTCGTCTTCCAAGGCGAGAGCCCGCTCGGCAAGACACGGCGGGGCGAGGATTGCCCCGAGCGGATGGCCACGGACGACCGCGATGGCGGCGCGCTGCATACCGGCCGCAGCCCGGAGCAACTCGCGACCATCCTGCCCCCGTCGCAGATCCGCTTCGGCGTGACGCTGCCGGAGAAGGACAAGCAGACGAAGCGCCGCCGTCGCGGGCGCGATCGTGACGGCGACGAGCCGCCGGCGCAGGTCCGCGAGGGTATCGGCCCTCGCGACCCGATCGCAGTAGCGGGACGGGACTGGGCGGGAGAGGAGTACTCTTACGTCTTCCTGCTCGGGCAGGAGGCTCCCGTTGCCGAGGCCGCGACCGAAGCGAACGAGGACAGGCCCCGGCGCAGGCGCGGACGCCGTCAGCGCGAATGGTCTGAGCCCGCGACGCCGGTTTCCCTCCGCCGCGTCCAGATCGAGGCGCGCACACTCGATTTCGCGAATTTCGAGATCCGCACCCGCGACGAGAGTGGAAACCTCGCTTGGGTGCCCGTGAACCAGGAGAAGGACAGGAAGCGCCGTTCGCCCCTGGAACCGGCTGTCGTGCTGGATGAGGAGGGCAAGCCCGTCCGCTCGGCCTGCGCGGCCATGCCGTTCGAGACCCAGGGGCTCGTGGGCTCGATCAGCATCGTCGAGCAAACCTATCACTACTTCTACACGGATGTGCTGCCGGAGGATTGCAACCTGCCACCGGAGAAGCGCCGGATGGGTCTATTCCTGCGCACGGCCACCGATCTTGCCGTCGATAAAGTTTGGTCGCGCCCGCGCCGTCTCGGCGGTGCTCTTCCGCCGAACAGTCTCGTGCGCGTCGCCCGCGCAAAGGGTGCCTCGCGCTGGGCCGTTTCCTACACCTGCAGCCGTCCGGCCAACGCTCCGGGCGGACCGGTGGCCGATATCTGTCTGCAATACACGGCCGATCTCGACCCGGCCGGAATCGGTGCGTTGACGCTTTACGCGGACCCCGTCGAAGCTGGGCGCTCCACCGCTTATCTCGGCCTCCGCTCCGGTGGGAACGGGGCCGGGCGGTTCGACCGCGCCGCGCATTTCTGGATGACCGACGCCCACGGCAATCTCGACCTGCCCGCGAGTTATGCGGGCAAATCCGGCCTGCTGACCTGGGTCGATCGCCTTGCCCCCGGCGCGGGCGGCTCGACGGGATCAAAGGTCTACGGGCGGCCGGTCTATTGGGCGACGTGGACGGTGCGACGCGCAGCGGAACGCTGACCGCGCGAGGAAAATTTCACTTCAGCGGCACCCGGCATGCATCCGGCATCGCGGGGGCGTATATGGCTCCCGCAGCGCCGAGGGGCGGCGCGTCAGATCGGCCCGATGGACACTGGTACAGATCTCTGGTTCGCCGCGAGCATCGTGGTGATCTCGCTCGTCCTCTCGGCGTTCTTCGCGGGCGCGGAGACGGCCTTCACCGCTGCCTCCCGGGCGCGGATGCATGCCCTGGAACAGGGCGGCGATCCCCGAGCCAGCATCGTGAACCGCATCCTCGCGATCCGTGAGCGGTTCATCGGCGCGATGTTGATCGGCTACAACATCGTCGCCATCGGGGCCTCGGCCTTCACGACGAGCGTGCTGACGGCGATCTTCGGCAAGAGCGGCGTCATCTACGCCACGATCGGGATGTCGGTGCTCGTCATCGTCTTCGCCGAAGTGCTGCCGAAGACCCTCGCCATCTCGAACCCCGATAAGATCGCCCTTTTGATCGCGAGGCCCGTGGCCTTTGCCGTGGCGCTGATGGGGCCGCCTGCGCTCGCCATCGAGCAGCTCGTCCGCCTCATGCTCAAGCCGTTCGGCGTCACCATCGGCGAGCACCAATCGATCCTTACCGCTGCGGAGGAGATCCGCGGGCAGGTGGCACTGCTTCATCGCGAGGGCGGGGTCGAGCGTGCCGAGCGCGACATGCTCGGCGGCCTGCTCGACCTGTCGAATCTCTCCGTCTCGGACGTCATGGTCCACCGCACCAAGATGCGCGCCATCGATGCCGACATGCCCTCCGAGGACATCGTCAGGGCGGTGCTGTCCTCACCCTACACCCGCATGCCCCTGTGGCGCGGCACGCCGGAGAACATCGTCGGCGTGCTTCATGCCAAGGACTTGCTCCGCGCCCTTGACGCTGCGGGCGGCGACGCTTCCGGCCTCAAGGTCGAGGAGCTTGCCCTGGAAACGTGGTTCGTGCCCGGCATGACGACGCTGCGCGCGCAGCTCAAAGCGTTCCTCTCGAAGAAAACGCACTTCGCCCTCGTCGTGGACGAGTACGGCGAGGTGATGGGCCTCGTAACCCTCGAAGACATCCTGGAAGAAATCGTCGGCGATATCGCGGACGAGCACGACGTGACCGTCTCCGGCGTGCGCATTCAGGTCGATGGCTCGGTGAATGTCGACGGTGGGGTGCCGATCCGCGACCTCAATCGCGCCATGGACTGGAACCTGCCGGACGACGAGGCCACCACCATCGCGGGCCTCGTGATTCACGAGGCGCGGACGATCCCCGACCAGGGCACCGCCTTCAATTTCCACGGTTTCCGGTTTCAGGTGCTCCGCAAGGCGAAGAACCGGATCACGACGCTGAAGATCACGCCCCTCACCGGGGCCAATCCCGCGACGCCTCTGCTCGAGCATCGCGAAGCCGACCGCTGACACCCGAGCATCGTCCGCCAGCATCTCTCCGCGTAGCGGCTACCAGCGGGGGCGGTGCCCATGTTCGATCCGCTGCATCGCTGCGTTCCGGTAGGTTTCCGGGCTCAGAGGCTTGCCCGTCGGATCGATCACCGTGACCTCGGTATGTCCGGATTCACGCCACGACAGTGCGAGGACGATGGCGCTGGCAGCGACCTTGCGGGTCTGCTGCACGTAACCTTCACTGCTCTTCGCAGAGACGACGAAATGGCCGGAAGGGGAATCGGTCTGAGCCATAGCGTGAGTTGATAACGCTCGCCGAAAACGCGCATTGATCTAGATTGCCTTAACCTGCGTTTTTTGTACATCTTCAAAAGGAATGTCAGGCTCAACCGTGAGCCATGGTGCCCACCGGGCAAAGAAAAGGGGCCGCCTTTCGGCGACCCCCTTCCTCATCCAATCGGATGGCGCAGGACTTAGAAGTCCATGCCGCCCATGCCGCCGCCCGGCATTGCCGGAGCAGGGCTGTCCTTCTTCGGCGCGTCGGCGACCATGGCCTCCGTCGTCACCAGCAGGCCAGCCACCGAGGCGGCATCCTGCAGGGCGGTGCGGACGACCTTGGCCGGGTCCACGATACCGGCCTGGATCATGTCGACGTACTCTTCGGTCTGGGCGTTGAAGCCGAAGGTCTCGGAGTCCGTCTTGTCGGTGATCTTGCCGACCACGATCGAGCCCTCGACACCAGCGTTGCTGGCGATCTGGCGGATCGGGGCCTCAAGGGCCTTCAGGACGATCTTGATGCCGGCCTGGACGTCCGGGATGTCGGACTTCAGCTCGGAGACCGCCTTCTTGGCGCGGAGCAGGGCGGTGCCGCCGCCGGGAACGATGCCCTCTTCCACCGCAGCGCGGGTGGCGTTGAGCGCGTCGTCGACGCGGTCCTTCTTCTCCTTCACCTCCACCTCGGTCGCGCCGCCGACGCGGATCACCGCGACGCCGCCCGCGAGCTTGGCCAGACGCTCCTGGAGCTTCTCACGGTCGTAGTCCGAGGTGGTCTCCTCGATCTGCGCCTTGATCTGCGAGATACGGCCCTCGATGTCCGACTTCTCGCCGATACCGTCGATGATCGTGGTGTTCTCCTTCTCGATGCGGACGCGCTTGGCGCGGCCGAGCATCGGGAGCGAGACGTTCTCGAGCTTGATGCCGAGGTCCTCGGCGATCATCTGGCCCTTGGTCAGGATCGCGATGTCCTCGAGCATCGCCTTGCGGCGATCACCGAAGCCCGGAGCCTTCACGGCCGCGACCTTCAGGCCGCCGCGGAGCTTGTTCACGACGAGCGTGGCGAGCGCCTCACCCTCGATGTCCTCGGCGATGATCAGGAGCGGCTTGCCGGTCTGAACGACGGCCTCGAGCACCGGCAGCATGGCCTGGAGCGACGAGAGCTTCTTCTCGTGGATGAGGATGTAGGGATCCTCGAGCTCGGCGACCATCTTCTCCGCGTTCGTGATGAAGTACGGGGAGAGGTAGCCGCGATCGAACTGCATGCCCTCGACGACGTCCAGCTCGGTCTCGGCGGTCTTGGCCTCCTCGACGGTGATGACGCCTTCGTTGCCCACCTTCTGCATGGCGTGGGCGATCATCTCGCCGATCTCCTTGTCGCCATTGGCGGAGATCGTGCCGACCTGGGCGACCTCATCGGAGGTCGAGACCTTCTTGGCGCGCGAGGTGATGTCCTTCACGGCGGCCTGGGTGGCGAGGTCGATGCCGCGCTTCAGGTCCATCGGGTTGATGCCGGCGGCTACGTACTTGGCGCCCTCGCGAACGATGGCCTGGGCCAGCACGGTCGCGGTGGTGGTGCCGTCACCGGCGATGTCGTTGGTCTTCGAGGCCACTTCGCGCACCATCTGGGCGCCCATGTTCTCGAAACGGTCGGCGAGCTCGATCTCCTTGGCGACCGTCACACCGTCCTTGGTGATGCGCGGGGCGCCGAAGCTCTTCTCGATCACGACGTTGCGGCCCTTCGGGCCGAGCGTCACCTTGACGGCGTCCGCAAGGATATCGACGCCGCGAAGCATCTTGTCGCGGGCGTCGGCGGAGAAACGAACGTCTTTCGCTGCCATGTCCTAGCTCTTTCGGTTCGAGGATGGCCCCGAGGCCTGAAGCGGCCTCAAAGGGGCTTGAAAAGCCTGTGCGGTCGAACGCCGACGATCAGAGGGCGACGACGCCCATGATGTCCGACTCCTTCATGATGAGGAGATCCTCACCGTCGATCTTGACCTCGGTGCCGGACCACTTGCCGAACAGCACGCGGTCACCGGCCTTGACGTCGAGCGGGTTCACCCGGCCGTTCTCGTCACGGGCGCCGGCGCCGACGGCGATCACTTCGCCCTCTTGCGGCTTCTCCTTGGCGGAATCGGGGATGATGATCCCGCCCTTCGTCCTCTCTTCGCTCTCGATGCGGCGGACGACCACACGGTCGTGCAGCGGACGGAACTTCATGAGCTGCCCTCTTGCTTCAGGTCTGGAGATGGCGTTGATGCGGCCCGGCAGGTCGCCTCGACCCCATAGTTAGCACCTTTGTTAGCACTCTCATTCGACGAGTGCCAACGCGACGGCGAGATAGCCATCGCGTGGTTCCAAGTCAAGATGGTCGCACCCGGCTGTGCCGCGTCGCGGCTTCCGCCCGCCAGGATCTAAGCCCGACATGCTGAACTATCACGGGCCGGTCTGGATCGACCTGGTCGATCCCACGGCGGAGGAGGTGGCACGCGTTGAGGAGGCCACCGGCCTTCGGATCCCAACGCGCGAGGCCTTGTCCGAGGTCGAATCGTCGAGCCGCCTTCGTCGGCTCAAGGGCGGGTTGTCGCTTTCGACGCCAATGATCACGTTCGAACAGGCGGATTCCCAGTTGAAGCCTCTCGGCTTCCTGCTGACGCGCGATCACCTCGTCACCGTGCGCTTTCACGATCTCCGCGCCTACAGTTCGGCGGCCGAGCGTTTGAAGGAGGACGGCGAGGGCGGCGATCCGGCCGAGACTTTCGTGGTCCTGCTGGAGGAGTTGGTCGACAGCCTCGCGGACGCGCTGGAGGAGATGGCTGCCGATCTCGATGCCTTGTCGAGCCGCATCTTCGATTTCGACGTCCGCGCCCGCTCGTCGCGGCGTCAGGACGAGGCGCCGCCGCGCCGCCGCGACCTTGCGCTCCGACGGATCCTTCGGGCCATCAGTCGTCGGGGGAAAGTCTTGGGCAAAGTGCGCGCGAGCCTGCTCGGCCTGGAGCGGATCGTGCCTTTCGTGGCGAGTGCCTGCGACGGCCTCGAACTGTCCGATGACGGGCGGTTCGACACGATCTCGCAAGGATATCGAGTCGCTGGACGAGTTCGAGACGCGGCTCGCGGAAAACGTTCAGTTCCTGCTCGACGCGGCTTTGGGCCTCATCAACATCGAGCAGAACAACGTCTTCCGGGTTCTCACGGTCGTCTCGGTGGTGGGCGTGCCCCCAACGCTGATTGCATCCATGTACGGCATGAACTTCAAGCACATGCCGGAACTCGAATGGACCTACGGCTATCCCTACGCGCTCGGGCTGATCGTAATGAGCGCGCTGATCCCGATCGTTTATTTCCGCATCAAGGGCTGGTTCTGACCGGCGGTAGGGCGACTGCCCGCTCCAGGGGCATCGGCCTTCCCAGTAGATAGCCCTGCGCGCGCGTGATCCCGATCGCGCCGATCACCGCCAGTTCCTCCTCGGTCTCGACACCCTCGGCGACCACCTCGCAGCCGATGCGGCGACCATAGAGGGTCAGCGCTTCGGCCAGCGCCCGGCGGGCGGAATCTTCGTTCAGGCCCCGGATCAGGGATCGGTCGAGCTTGATGAATTCCGGGTTCAGGTCGAGGATGTGCCGGAAGGTCGAATGGCCCGCGCCGACATCGTCGATGGCAAGGCGAAGGCCCCGCGCGCGAAGGGCGCGAGCGCCTGCCGCAGGGTCTCGTAGCGATCGACCACGGCATGTTCGGTCAGTTCGACCACCACCCGGTGGACGGGAACACCCTCCAGCACGCGAGCGAAATGCTCGCTCAGGATCGCCTCATACGACAGGTTGATCGTCAGCTTGAGCGTCTCGTCCAAATGGGGCAGGGCCGCGAGGGCCTTTCGTGCCGCAAGGAATTCGAGTTCAAGTCCAAGACCCATCTCGGCCGCCTCGGCGAACCACGCATCGACTTGCCGCTGTGGATTCTTTGGAAAGCGCGACAGAGATTCGAACCCCGTCAGGTGCCCATCCGCCACGCGATAAAATGGCTGAAACACCATCTCGATCGCTTCTTCCTCAATGATGCGGGCGATGTCGGCTCGGCGGGACGTGACCGCGTAGGCCGCACGCCGCTCCTTTTCGAGGACCGCTTCAACGACCTCCGCGCACATTTTCAGGACATTGAGATCGCGGGCACCGAGCCGCCGGTTGGGCGCGGCACTAAAGCAGCAGACGTCCCGTAGGGTGTCCCGTCCGGATGACGAAGGGGTACGCTGAGATGGGCCCCGACGGGGAAAGCTTTCGTTGCTGGGAGTGCCGCCGCCGTCCGATTGGTCTGGGCATTCGACAGTAAGCCGGGCAACGTCCCTTCCGCGACATGGTGGCAGAAGGTCGTCTCCAGTGGGTCGGAATTGCCTACGGCCACTGCATCTTGTCCCGCCGCACCGTCCGTGAAGCGAAAGACACGATTTCCGCGAGTAAACTCGGAGATGAAACCGACATCCATCGCAAGATAGCGGCGCACCGCGCCCAGAATACTCTGGATCTGCTCTGCGCTTACACCCGCCACGGTGTCTATAAAGGCCGGCAGCACGCTCAAGTCCCAGCGATCCCCCGACGAGCTTAGTTCCTTACGCGCTAAACAACCATGTTATGATCGTCAATATTATCATAACAGCCGTCGAACGCTCTATTGTATACTTTTATGCAAAGTCGCGAGAAACGGCGTCAATTCCGCTTCTCACTGTACAAGGTTATAGGCCAGTTTGGGACCACGCATAGCCCCGGATACATCGCATCGGCAGAAATTAGAGAGAAAAGTCTCTTGCGCGCAGCCTAATCTCGCGCAAGTTGCGCCCGACCGATGGCGAAGACGCGGCCGTCACCGAGGAGATAGGCGGTGAAGCCTTTCGGGAAGGCGGCGTCGAAGGCCTTGTCGCGGACGTTGAGACCGCCCGCGAAGGCGCCGAGGGCGGGCATGATCAGGCGGCTGCCATCGGTGACGAAGCACCGCCGCCGTACGGCGCGCCCGCGCATCGCGACCTTGCCGCAGGGATGGAGGTGCCCCGCGATCTCGCCCGGTGCGGCGGTCTCGCTGGGTTCGTGACGCAGGACGAGGCTGCCGAGGGTCAGCGCCTCTGCATAGCGCCCGCCGACACCTTCCTGCACGGCCGCATCGTGGTTGCCCGCGATCCAAACCCAATCGCGGCCCTCCTGAAGAGCGGCGATCATCGCCCGGTCGCCGGGCTCCATCCTCTCGGGCCCACGGGCGTCGTGGAAGGAATCGCCGAGAGCCACGACCCGCGCAGGATCATGCCGGGCGATGGCCTCATGGAGACAGGCGAGGGTCTCGCGGGTGTCGTAGGGCGGCAGGAACTGGCCTGACCGGGATGCGAAGGATGAGCCCTTCTCAAGGTGAAGATCGGAGACGATCAGCGTCCGGTGGGCTTCGAGCCACAGGCCACCGCACAAATCCAGCGTAAGCACTTCTCCGGCGAGGGTAATCGTCGGGTGTTTCTGGGTCTTCTCGAGTCGGAGTCCGGCCGCCACCAGGGCATCCTCTAACGCATCGGGGGAGGGCGAACCGTCGTGCGGGCCTCGGCTCAAGCCAGGGCCTCCTGAAGAAGCTCCGCCTCCGCCTCGGCCAGAATCTCGTCCGCTCCCTCGCCGTAGACCCGCTCGCGTCCGATCTCCAGCATCACGGAGACGGATAGCGGCGACACCCGGTCGAGGGCACGATGAATGATTCGCCCCTGGATGCGCTCTAGCATCATACCGAGGCGTCGCACGTCGAGGAGTCCGGTTGCCGCATCCTGCGCGCGGCGGCGAGCAACAGGTGGTCGGGCTCGTGCTTCCGCAGCACGTCGAAGATCAGGTCGGTCGAAATGGTCACCTGTCGCCCGGTCTTCTTCTGCCCCGGATGGTGGCGCTCGATCAGACCGGCGATCACCGCACATTGGCGGAAGGTGCGCTTCATCATGGCCGATTCATCGAGCCACGCTTCGAGGTCGTCGCCGAGCATGTCCTCCCCGAACAGCTCGGTCATGAAATCCGGATCGAAGGCCGCGCGCTCGGACACGTCGCGGGTCATCCAGATGGCGATGCCGTAATCGTTGGCTGCGAAGCCCAGCGGCCGCAGACCCGCCCGTTCCAGACGGCGGGTCAGGAGCATCCCCAGCGTCTGGTGCGCGAGCCGCCCCTCGAACGGGAAGGCGGTGAGGTAGTGCCGCTTGCCGCGTGGGAAGGTCTCGACCAGCAGGTCGCGCTCTCCCGGCAGGACCGAACGGCGGCGTTGCTGGAGCAGGTAGTCGCCGATCTGCTTGGGCAGCCGGTCCCATTCGAACGGATCGGCGATCAGCGCCCGCACCCGCGCCGCGAGAAAGGTCGAGAGCGGGAACTTCGAACCGGCATAGGACGGGATCGCCGGGTCGGTGCCCGGCGGCGCCCGCGTGACGAGCGCTTCATCCTCGGCCAGCCCCTCGAAGCGCAGGGTCTCGCCGGCGAACAGGAAGGTGTCGCCCACGATCAGCGTATCGGCGAATTCGTCCTCGATCTCGCCGAGCACCCGGCCGGTCTTCGGCAGCACCGTGCCGGGCTTGTTCCGCAGGCTTCGGCCGAGGCGCACCTTCACGCGGGCCGCCTCGACGATAGTGCCGACATTCATGCGGTAGGCTTGAGCGGTCCGCGCATCACGCACGCGCCACAGCCCGTCCGGTCCGCGTAGGATCTTGGCGAACCGCTCATAGGCGCGCAGCGCGTATCCGCCGGTCGCCACGTAGTCGATGACCTGCTCGAATCGCTCCCAGGGGAGCCAGGAATAGGGCGCCGCCGAGACGATCTCGTCATAGAGATCGTTCGGATCGATGGCATCGGCGCAGGCCATGCCGAGGACGTGCTGGGCCAGCACGTCGAGGGCACCCTGGCGGGCATCGGGCGTGTCCTGCGCCGCCTCCTCGACGGCATCGAGGGCCGCTTGGCATTCCAGCATCTCGAAGCGGTTGCCGGGCACGAGATAGGCCTTGGACGGCTCGTCCATCCGATGGTTGGCCCGGCCGATCCGCTGCATGATCCGGCTCGCCCCCTTCGGCGCGCCGACATTCACGACGAGATCGACATCGCCCCAATCGATGCCGAGATCGAGGGTCGCGGTGCAGACGATGGCCCGTAGCCCCCCGACGCCATGGCCGCCTCGACCCGCCGTCTCTGCGCAGCATCGAGCGAGCCGTGGTGGATGGCGATGGGCAGCGTGTCCTCGTTGAGGCGCCAGAGCTCCTGGAACGTGTATTCGGCCTGAAGCCGCGTGTTGACGAAGACCAGCGTCGTCCGGTGCTCCTTGATGAGGTCGTAGATCGCCTCCATCGAGTGCCATGCGGTGTGACCGGAGATCGGCAGCGACCGGCCGAGGTCGAGCATGCGCAGATCGGCCCGGGCCCCGCCCGCCACGACCACGAGATCCGCCATCGCCGGCGCCTCGGTCTTCTGAGGCACGAGGTAACGGCGCAATTCGTCGGGCTCGCGAACGGTCGCGGAGAGACCGATCGAGACGAGATCGGGGCTGAGCTTGTGCAGCCGCGCCAGGGCGAGAGACAGGAGGTCGCCGCGCTTCGACGTGACGAGGGCGTGCAACTCATCGAGCACCACGCAGCGGAGGTTGGCGAACAGGTCGGCCGCTTCGCGGTGGGCGATCAGCAGCGACAGCTGTTCCGGCGTAGTCAGCAGGATGTCCGGCGGGCGGCTGATCTGCCGGGTCCGCTTGTGGGACGGGGTATCGCCGGTTCGGGTCTCGACGCGGATCGGCAGATCCATCCCGGCAATGGGCGCTTCCAGGTTGCGGGCGATGTCGACCGCGAGCGCCTTGAGGGGCGACACGTAGAGCGTGTGCAGCCCGGCCTTCTTGCCCTTCGCGGTGCCACGTTCGGCCAGCGAGACGAGGCTCGGCAAAAACCCCGCCAGGGTCTTTCCTGCTCCGGTGGGGGCGACGAGCAGGGCCGAGCGCCCGCCCCGGATAAGACGGAGAAGGCCGATCTGGTGGCTGCGGGGCTCCCAGCCCCGCGAGGCGAACCACGCCTGGAAGGCCGGAGGTAAGTCGTCCGCCGGGCCGCTCAGGCGAGGGCCATGAGGAAGCGGTCAATCAGCTCCAAGGCGCGCTCGCTCATGGCGCCCGGATAGCGCACGAAGACGTGGCATCCGCCCGGATAGACCGCCGTGTGCCCTCCATTCCCGGCGGCCGCCCAGCGCGACGACATGTAGAGCGTGTCATCGAGCAGCGGATCGCAGGTGCCGACCGTGAACAAAGCGGGCGGCAGGCCCTTCAGGTCGGCGTAGATCGGCGACACGTCGGGACGGCGACGGTCGATGCCCTCCCGCACGTAGCCGTCGGCGAAGCGCGTCAGATCCTCGGTGTTCACCACGAGCCGTTCCGCGCCCCAGTTGCGCACCGAGGGGGTTAGGCCGAGATCGAAGAAGCCCGCATTCAGGTTCGCACCCCGGAAGGCGCGGCCGAGCCCGTGACGGTCGCGCAAACGCAGCATCACCATCACGGCGAGATGCGCGCCGACCGATTCGCCGCCGATGGTCAGGGCGTTGACGCCGAGTTCGGCCCGGCCCTTTCCGGCGAGCCAGAGGGCGGCGGCCTCGCAATCGACGAGGGCGGCGGGATAGGGGTGCTCGGGGGCAAGCCGGTATTCCACGGACAGGGTGATGAAGCCGCAGGTATCGGCCACCCGTTCGAGCCACGGATCCTGCTCGTCAGCCGAACCCCAGATCCAGCCGCCGCGATGGATGTGCAGATAGGCCCCACGCAGCTTGGTGCCCGGCTTCGGGCGGATGCAGCGCAAGCGCAGCGGACCTTCGGGGCCGTCGATCGTCAGCCATTCGGCGCGCGCGCTGCGCGGCATGGCCGGGGAGGCCTGGGTCCCGGCCCTGCGGCGGGCGCGCACCTCCTCGATAGGCAGCGTCCAGGGGTCGGGCTGCGCGGCATGGGCCGCGACGATCTCGGCATTGAGCCGCTTCGTCTCGGGATCGATCGTCGCCGGGTCGAACAGGGCGTGGTCGATCATTCTCTCGTCTCTGTCGGGCGGCGAGGTTCGGGCAGCCTGCCCTGCATCTTGGCGCGCGCCCTTCTGCTTGCCATCTGGGGCGTTGCGGGGAAATCCGCCATGGACGCGGATGTCGCCGCCTTTCGCGCCACTGTGGTGCAGCGGCCACGGTTATGCCCGCTTCAGCGGTGATGCAAAGGCGCCAGAGCGAGAGAGACGATGTTGCTCGACCAAGACCGCCGCAATTCGGGGGCAAGGCCCGGTGAGCCGCCCCATGCCGCCTACCGCACCGGCACGGCCCCCTCCGCCATGCGGCGCTTCCTGGGCGGCTCGCTCATGGGCGTTTTCCTGCGCCTTCTGTTTCTGTCCGTGCTCGTCGGCGCATTCATGTCGATGCTCGGCGTCACGCCCGGCCTGCTGTTCTGGCGCGTGGTCGATTCGGTGCAGGATCTGATCTACCTCGCACGGACGCAGTTGAACGACGTCGCGGGATGGGTGATTGCGGGCGCCATCATCGTCGTGCCGCTCTGGCTGATCTCGCGGCTCTTCGCGGTTTCTCGCTGACGACGAGAGGCATCCGTGCGTTAGCGCACGGACGCGGCAACGCGCGCGGCGGGAGGGCTGAAGCTCGATCCGCCCGCGGGATCACATCGTGACCCTCTCAGCAACCGCCCCCATCAGCCATCGCCGCGTGCTGACGCTCGCGCTGCCGATGACGCTGGCCAACGTCACGACGCCGCTGCTCGGTTTCGTCGGGGCAGCGGTGATCGGGCGCTTGGGCGATGCTGCCCTGCTCGGCGCCATTTCGCTCGGTGCCGTCATCTTCGATGCGATCTTCTGGTCATTCGGCTCCCTGCGGATGGCGACCGCGGGGCTGACCGCGCAGGCGGTGGGTGCAGGCGACCGCGCCGAGATCGATCGCAGCCTCGCGCGCGCCCTCGCGGCGGGGGCTCTTGCGGGCCTCGCCATTGCCCTGCTGCAATGGCCTATCGGGCAGGCAGCCTTCGCGGTGAGCGGGGCGAGCCCGGCGGTGGTCGCGGCTCTCTCGAGCTACTTCCACATTCGCATTCTCTCCGCGCCCTTCGTGCTCGCGAATTACGCGTTGCTTGGCTCAGTGCTCGGCCGGGGGCGGACAGATCTTGGCCTCGTGCTTCAAGTCGCGATCAATCTCATCAACATCGCGCTTACGCTGGCTCTGGTGCTCGTGGCCGATCTCGGCATCGCGGGCGCCGCCCTCTCGGCCTTGGGCGCGGAGGCGGCGGGCTTGGTGCTCGGGCTCTTCGTAGTCACCCGGCTCGGTTCGCATCCGTTCCGGGTGCCGCTGACGGAAATTCGCGACGCGGCGGCCCTGCGCAGAACGCTCAGCGTGAATGTCGATGTGATCCTACGAACGCTCGCGATCATCGCGGCTATCGTCGTGTTCTCGGCCCTCGGAGCCCGGCAGGGCGACGTGATCCTGGCGGCCAATGCCGTCCTGTGGAATCTCTTCATGATCGGCGGGTTCTTCCTCGACGGCTTCGCCACAGCGGCCGAGACCCTCTGCGGTCAAGCCGTCGGCGCGCGGGACGAGGCCCGCTTTCGGGCGGCGGCCTCGCTCAGCCTTCGCTGGTGCGTGGGCTTCGGTCTGGCCGTAAGCCTTCTGGCCCTGGCGGGCGGGCCGGCCTTCATCGACTTCGTGACGACGAACGGCACCGTGCGGGAAGCCGCACGGATCTTCCTGCCGCTCGCGGCTCTTGCGCCCATCGCGGCGGCGGCGGCCTTCGCATACGACGGGATCTATATCGGCGCGACTTGGACGCGGGCGATGCGCAACCTGATGTTGATCGCGCTTGCGACGTTCGGCTTGGCCATCGCCGTGACCCAAGGCTTCGGGCTTGGCAATCCGGGCCTTTGGATCTCGTTCGTGATTTTCCTCGCCGCGCGGGGCGTCGGACAAGCCCTCGCCTATCCGAACCTCGCCCGCAAAACCTTCCGCACAGCCTGAGCGCGGATCAGCGCGGATCTTTCCAAGAGGTGGCCGACGCCGAAGCGACCGGCGCAGCACGCGGAATCGTCGCCTCGGCCCGGCGCTGTGGCGCTCGCCGCGCGGTGACGACGCGGCGGTTGCGGCGGACATGGCGACGACCGCCCCGCTCCGTCGAATTGCCGATGACACCCCCGATCACCGCCCCGGCGACGGCTCCGATCGGCCCGCCGACCAACGCGCCTGCAACGGCGCCTGAGCCGACCCCGAGGGTCGTGCGGCTTTGCGCCGAAGCCGCCTGCGGCAAGGCAAGGGCGGCGGCGAGCGCCAGGATCGGGAGAGTCCGTCTCATCAAAAGGTCCAAGATTGCACTGCGTTCGCCGGGGCTTAGATTCTGCGACCGTGACGAAACCACGGCCGTGAATGGCTCCCGCGCCAGTGTCAAACCTTTCGCGTCCTCAATGGCGGAGGCAAAACACTGATGGCCTGATCGGCTCCCTGGTCTAGTGTGCGCTGCAACGCGACCACACCAGCCTGAGGACCACGGGCCGGGCGATGGGGCGATAACGGACAAGAGCGGCGGAGAGCCGCGAGGGAAGGATCTCTACCGATGGCCACGCTGACCGATCTCCGCCTGCGCCGCAGCGTGCTGTACATGCCGGGCTCGAATCAGCGCGCGCTGGAGAAGGCGAAGTCCCTACCCTGTGACAGCATCATCCTTGATCTGGAGGATGCAGTCGGGTCGGAAGAGAAGGATACCGCCCGCGAGCAGGTTTGCGCGGCGGTGAAGAGCGGCGGCTACGGCGAGCGGGAGCTGATCATCCGCGTCAACGCGCCTCAGACGCCCTGGGGGAGGCGGACCTGCACGCCGCCATCGAGGCCAAGCCCGATGCGATCCTGATGCCGAAGGTGTCCTCTCCGGCCGTGCTGGAGAGCATCGCCGACCGCCTCGAATCCCTGGACGCGCCAGAGAGTATCAACGTCTGGGCGATGATCGAGACTCCGGCCTCGATCCTCAACATCTACGAGATCGCCAAGGCCAAGCGCGACCGCCGTAACCGGCTGACATGCCTCGTTCTGGGCACCAACGATTTGTCCAAGGACACCTGGGCCAAGATCGTCCCCGGCCGCGCTCCCATGTTGCCCTGGATGATGACCGCGCTGGCCGCCGCCCGCTCGGAGGGGTTGACCATCCTCGACGGCGTGTTCAACGACATCTCCGACGTCGAGGGCTGCCGCGAGGAGTGCCGCCAGGCGCGCGACCTCGGCTTCGACGGCAAAACGCTGATCCACCCCAACCAGCTCGAGCCCGCCAACACCTCCTTCGCCCCCACGGAGGAGGAGGTGCGCCGGGCCAAGATGGTGATCGAGGCGTTCGAGAAGCCCGAATACGCCAAGCGCGGTGCCATCAAGCTCGAAGGGCGACTCTACGAGCGCCAGCACCTCGCCATGAACCGCCGCGCCGTGAACTGGTCCGAGGCGATCCAGGCGAAGGGGTACTAGCCCTTCGCCAAGTCACGCGCGTCGCGGCCAACGAAGGCCGCGACGGAGTTCCCGCCCTCGGCGCGAACCCGTTCGACAAGGCCGCGCTTGATCCGCCCGACGAGGCCGGGTCCCTCGTAGACCAGCGCCGAGTAGAGCTGCACGAGGCTCGCCCCCGCACGGATCTTCGTCCATGCCGCTTCGGCCGAATCCACGCCGCCGACGCCGACCAGCGGGATCGACGAGCCGACCCGCAGGAAGGTCTGCGCCAGCATCCGCGTGGCGGGGACGAAGAGAGGCTTGCCGGAGAGGCCGCCCGTCTCCTTCGCAAGCGACGTTTCCCGCAACGTGGCGGGACGATCGATCGTGGTGTTCGAGACGACGAGCGCCTGCACGCCCCGGCGCAGGGCAGTCGCACAGATCGTGTCGAGGGCATCGAGGGCCATGTCGGGCGCGATTTTCAGGAGAATCGCAGCGTGGCTCCCTGCCTCGTCGCGGGCAGCCACCACGCGAGCCAGAAGCTCATCGAGGAAGGCCTCGCCCTGCAGGTCGCGGAGACCGGGTGTGTTGGGAGAGGACACGTTGACGGTGACGAAGGCCACATGCGGCACCAGCGCGGCCGTACAGGCGGCGTAATCGGCCAGCCGGTCGGCCGACTCCTTGTTCGCTCCGATATTCACACCCACGATGCCCGGCCGGTCGGCCCGTCGCGCCAAGCGCGCGGCCACCACGGAGAGCCCTTCGCTGTTCAGGCCGAATCGGTTGATCACCGCCCGGTCGGCGGCGAGCCGGAACACGCGGGGCTTCGGATTGCCGGGCTGCGGCCGGGGCACGACCCCGCCGACCTCAACGAAGCCGAAGCCAAGACCGAGCAGGGCATCGGGCACCCGCGCACCCTTGTCGAACCCCGCGGCGAGGCCGATCGGGTTCGAGAATCGCCGTCCGATGACATCGATAGCAAGGCACGGATCATCGGCGGGCGGCGTAGCAGCGGGTAGAGCCGCAAGGGCGCGGATTGTCAGGTCGTGCGCGCGCTCGGCATCGAGCCGGTGCAGCAGGGGCCGCACCAGGGGAAAGGCCGCGTCGATCATTGCGGAAGGATTCCCTCCGGGAAGCTGTGGCGGCCATCGGGGCCGAGGGGCATCTCCTCGACGGACATCGCGGCCGAGAGCGGCAGGTCACCGTAGAGATGCGGAAAAAGATCGCCGCCCCGCGAGGCTTCGAAGCGCAGCGCAGGGCCGAGCCGGTCCGCCTCGACGGCGACGAGGAGCAAATCGTCCTGTCCCGCGAAGTGACGAGCGGCGGTCTCCGCCACCTGTGCGGCGGTGGAGAAGTGGATGAACCCGTCCGCGAGGTCGACGGGCGCGCCCGTGAAACAGCCCTGGCCCTCGGCTTCGCGCCACAGGGCGCGTGGGCAGATCTTGTAAATGAGCGGCATGCTTATGGTCCCGGCGGGCGTCGGATAGAGGCCGCATCATCCTGCTGCAACAGGTGTGGACGCGGATGCCAGTCTTTCCGAACAGTCACTTGGGTCTCGATTGCAATTGGCGGACGGTAGTTCTAGTTTCCTAGAAGTAGGCTGCTCGTCTCAAACCAAGCCGACTCTCGGGTCGTGTCCGGTGCGGATCCCTGCGGCCAGGGTCTCTGGACCGGTCTGACCAGACTCGGCGGGTCGCATGCTGTCGCACGAACAGATTTGGAACGCCATCGATCGCTTGGCCGAGCGGCATGGCTATTCGGCCTCGGGGCTCGCGCGCAAGGCCGGGCTCGATGCGACGAGTTTCAACCGCTCCAAGCGCGTC
Source organism: Methylobacterium komagatae (assembly GCF_042661665.1). Lineage (NCBI taxonomy): Bacteria > Pseudomonadati > Pseudomonadota > Alphaproteobacteria > Hyphomicrobiales > Methylobacteriaceae > Methylobacterium > Methylobacterium komagatae. Next base: position 5,161,980 of record NZ_JBHSWN010000001.1, on the reverse strand, counting down.
GGCGCCGATGGGCGAAAGCGTTGGCCCTCCACGGAATCGATCTCGAAGGTGCTGGCCGCGACGGGCGCGAGCCTAGACGAATTCCTGCGCCTGATTGAGGCCCGCGCCGTCCCGGCCCGGACCATGGTCCCGCTGATCGGCCTTACCCAGGCGGGATCGGGCCGCGTCTTCACCGATGACGGCATGCCGACCGGCGGCCCCGGCTGGGAGGAGATCGAGTTTCCCGATCTTGGCGAGGAGCGGGCCTTCGCCCTCGAAGTCCAGGGCGATTCGATGATGCCGCTGTTCCGCGACGGCGACGTGCTCATCGTGTCCCCCACGGCGAGCGTGCGCAAGGGCGACCGCGTGGTCGCCCGTCTCCATGGCGGCGAGGTGCTGGCGAAGGAGTTGCGGCGGCGCACGGCGCGCACCGTGGAACTCGCCTCACTGAACCCCGAGCACGAGGACCGCGTGCTGAATATCGGCGAGATCGCGTGGATGGCCCGCGTCATGTGGGTCCGGCAGTAGGCGCTCCCTCCCTCGACCGGCGCGGCGGCTGCCGCTATCGCTTTCCTCAGACACGCAAGGTTTGGCGAAGGCGGGAATGGCGCAGCCCGACACGGATCTCGACGAGGCTGCCCGCGCGGTGCTGAATGCCCTGCCGACCCCGAGCCTTACCCTCGGTGCGGATGGCACGATCCGTTGGGCGAACGCCGCTTTCGACGCCCTGACCGGTCATCCCCGAGATGCGCTATTCGGCAAGGGGCTCGATGCATTGTGCTGCCCCGGCCTATCCGCGGCCGATCCGAGCCAAGACGCTCCACAGGAATTTCTCGCCCGGCGGGCCGATGGCGCGACCTTCTGGGCCAACCTGACCCTCGCACCGTTCCCCGGGGCCGAATGGCGGATCGGGCAGATCCTCGATGTAACGGCCCGGCGCGAGGTGGAATCGGCCCTCGCCCTGTCCCGGCAACGTGAGGCGCTGGGGCTCCTTACCAACAGTGTCGCGCACGAGTTCAACAACTTCCTGCAGATCCTGATCGGCTACATCGACGGGTTGAAGCGCCGCCTCGGCGACCGGCCCGAGCCGTTCATCCAGCGGGCGATTTCGCGCTCCGCCGACGCGACCGAGCGCGCCGCGATCCTCACCCGGCAGCTTCTGGCCTATTCGCGCCGCATCGCGCCGGATGTCCGCCCCGTCGATCTGGACGCGCTCATGGCCGATCTCGGCGCGCAGCTGTCGAGTGACCTGCCGCCGGGGATCCGTCTGGCGGTGATGCCGACACCGGGCCTGCCGCGCGCCATCACCAACCCCACCCAGATCGAGTTCGCCCTGCGCCAGCTCGTCGCCAATTCCTGCGAGGCGATGCCGGGCGGCGGGACGCTGACCCTCTCCACCTTCCGCATCGAGCCCGGCGACCGCTCACTCCAGAACCCCGGCGCGGGTGCAGTGGGGATCGTCGTAGCCGATACCGGCCACGGCATGTCGCCGGAAATGCTGGCTCGGGCGCTCGCACCGTTCCAGACCAGCCGGGAGGCGGGCCGGGGCGCGGGCCTCGCCATCGTTCATGGGTTGATGAAACGGCAGAACGGCACGATGTCCCTCGACAGCGAGCCCGGCGGCGGCACCCGCGTCCGTCTGGTCCTGCCCGCAGCACCCGATCGCGTGCTTCACTGACGCGGCGCACTGCGCAGATGCAGTGGCGACGGACTAAAATCTTCGCCCAACCGTTACCACATCATCGTCGGCGGCTTTCGTCGCCGGTTCGTCTTCAGAGGCGTTTCATGTCCGTTACTTCTTCGCGCGGCCGGCGCAGGGCGGCCCTTCTGGCGCTCGCCGCAGCGCTGACCGTCGCGGCCCCGATCGTCGAGGCTCGTCCCGGCGGCGGTGGATCCATGGGTTCGCGCGGCTCTCGCACCTACACGGCTCCCTCGGCCACGCCGACCGCACCGGGTGGCGCGACGACGATGCAGCGCAGCCAGACCTCCCCCTCGCCGGGCATGAACAGCCCCGGCATGGCCAATCCCGGCATGCAGGCCGCTCGTCCGCGCTTCGGCGGCGGCTTCTTCGCGGGTCTGCTCGGTGCTGGCCTGCTTGGCGCTCTGCTCGGCGGCGGCTTCTTCGGTGGCCTCGGCGGCATCGCCTCCATGCTCGGCCTGCTGCTTCAGGTCGGCCTGCTGATCGGTGTCGTGATGCTGGCGATGCGGTTCTTCCGCCGCCGCAGCGAGCCTGCCGCAGCCTCCTACGCCCGCAACGCGTCGGATGGCCCGAACCCCGGTATGGGTGGCCCGATGGGCGGTCCGGCCGGTAATCCGATGGGCGGCGGCAACGCCGGTCCGTACGCCGCGCCGCGCCAGCCGCAGATGCGTCAGGTGCAGATTGGCCCGAACGACTATCAGGCGTTCGAGCGTCTGCTCGGCGACATCCAGGACGCGTATTCCCGCGAGGACCGCGTCACCCTTTCGAACCTCTCGACGCCGGAAATGGTCGGCTACTTCGATGAGGAGCTTCAGGGCAACGCCTCGCGTGGCGTCGTGAACCGCATCACGGACGTGAAGCTGCTTCAGGGCGACCTCGCGGAAGCCTGGGGCGAGGACCGCACCGACTACGCTACGGTCGCTATGCGCTACGCCTTAAAGGACGTGACGGTGGAGCGCGGCAGCGGCCGCGTCGTCGCCAACGGCGACCCGGAGGCAACGGAGCTCTGGACGTTCCAGCGTCAGCCCGGCCGGGGCTGGGTGCTCTCGGCGATCCAGCAGACCAAGCGCTGAGATGACATCAGGCCGGTGCCTTCAGGCACCGGCCTTTTTCCTGTCCACGTCCCAGGCATTGGCCAAGGCGACGAAACCCTCGACCGGGATTTCTTCCGCCCGCGCCGTTTCGAGAATGCCGACCGCGCCTAAGAGCGAGGCCGGATCGGGGGTGAGGGCCTTGAGGCTCTGCCGCAACATCTTCCGGCGCTGGCCGAAGGCCGCCCGCGTCACAGCCTCCAGCGCGCCCGCCCGGCAGGGCAGAAGCGTGGCGCGCGGGACAAGCCGCACCACGCTGGACGTGACCTTCGGCGGCGGAACGAAGGCCGAGGGGGCGACGTCGAACAGGATCGATGCCTCGGTCCGCCAGCCACACAGCACACCAAGCCGCCCGTAATCCGCCCGCTCCTCCGGCGTCGCGACGATGCGCTCGGCTACTTCTCGCTGGAACATCAGCACGGCGCTGTCCCACCACGCGGGCCACGTCTCCCCCGAGAGCCAACCGGTGAGGAGCGTGGTGCCGACATTGTAGGGAAGGTTGGCGACGATCCGCGTCGGCCCGGTTCCGATCAGGGGCCTGGGGTCGAATTCCATGGCATCGGCATCGATCACCTCGAGCCGACCCGGATAATGCGCCGCAATCTCGGCAAGCGCCGGAAGCGCGCGAGGATCACGCTCGATCGCCACCACGCGCCCCGCTCCCTCCGCCAGCAGCGCGCGGGTGAGGCCGCCGGGACCGGGGCCGACCTCCACCACCGTCACGCCTTCGAGCGGACCGGCGGAGCGAGCGATGCGGCCCGTCAGGTTCAGATCGTAGAGGAAGTTCTGGCCAAGGGCCTTCTTCGGTTCGAGGCCGTGGCGCGCCACCACCTCCCGCAGGGGCGGCAGCCCGTCGGATGCGCTCACAACTCGTCCTCTGGATCGAAATGGCGTGCGCCCGCCGGGCGCTCTCGTCCGGCATAGACGCTGGCAGGAACCGGCTCCTGCTCCTGAGCGAATGTGGACCCCGCGAGCCGCTTCGCGAGACGAAGGGCGGCCATCAAACTGTCCGGCCGGGCGATGCCCTTGCCCGCGATGTCGAAGGCGGTGCCGTGATCGGGCGAGGTCCGCACGAAGGGCAGGCCCAACGTGACGTTTACCCCGTCATCGAAGGCGATGGTCTTGATGGGGATCAGCGCCTGATCATGGGTCGGAGCCAGGGCGACATCGTAGCCAGCACGGGCACGGGCGTGGAACAGTGTATCGGCCGGCAGCGGCCCCCGAATATCGATGCCTTCCGACCGGAGCCGGGCCACGGCGGGCGTCAGTACGTCCCGGTCCTCATGGCCCATCGTCCCGGCCTCGCCCGCATGCGGATTGAGGCCAGCTAGGACGAGGCGCGGCTCGGGAAGACCGAACCTTTCGCGCAGATCCCGCTCAACGATGCGGGCGGTCTCCTCCACCAGGTCCTGGGTCAGCAGATCGGGCACGGCGCGGAGCGGAACGTGGATCGTCACCGGCACGACCGCCAGGGTTTCGCTCCAGATCATCATGACCGGGCGGGGTGGCGTGACGCCGGGTGGCACCGCGAGAGCCGCCAGGAATTCCGTATGGCCCGGATGCGCGAAACCAGTACGGGTGAGGACATGCTTCGCGATGGGGTTCGTGACGACGGCCGCGGCGCGCCCGGCCTTCACCAGGGCGACGGCGGCACTGATCGATTCGATCACCGCACCCGCATAGGCGGAATCCGGCACGCCGGGCTGGGCCGTCACCGGCGTGCCGCTCGGCAGGGGAACGACGGGGAGGGCGCGGGGGAACACCTCCGCCGCCGTCTCGGGATCGACCTCGGCCACCGGCACGAAACGGTCGAGGCGCAGGGCCAAGCGCTCGAAGAAGGCAGGATCGCCGAGGACGAAAAAGGCGGCAGCGGGTTCGGGCCGCCACGATCGAGCCACGCGGCGAGCGCGAGTTCGGGGCCGATCCCGGCGGGATCACCGAGGGTGAGAGCGAGAGGTAGCATGGGGCCCAGTATCGCGCCCCGCATCGCCCGCGTCATCACCGGGCCGAGGCGATGCCGTCTGCCGTGGTCGCCACACCGACGTTCTGGCGCAAGTCAGCCTCGCCGAGCGTCTTCAGCTCGATGCGCAGCAGCACCGTCTGGTTGCGCTCGCGAACACCCGTCGCCGTGGCGATGGGCGAGTTGATGTAGTTGAGCGTGACGGTGGTGCACTCGTCCTGATAACCGCCGCCGAAGCTCGCGCCCGCCATGTAGAAGCGGCCGGGATTCTCGTAGAGCGGCCGCGCGCCGACCGGGTTGGCGAGGTAGCCCGCCAGGGCATCGGTATAGGTGTTACGCACGTCGAGGTAGTGGGTCAGGTCGAGGAGCACCGAGCCCGAGACGAACCAGTTCGGCGTGATGCTGTAGGTCGCCGAGGCGGTCACGCCCTCGCGATAGTGGCTGTAGCCGAGCAGCGGCTGAGCCTCGTAATACGAGTAAAAGACCGAGGTCGTCAGCGGCACGAAGGGCGAGAAGCGGGCGGTCACGCCGGTCTCAAAGCGCGAGACATGGAAGTCCGCTTGGTTGAACCGCGCCCGCGAGATGAACGTGATGTTCTGGTTCGGAGACAGCTGGAAGCGCCCGACATAATCGGACAGCCGCTTGTCGAGGCCCGATTCCAGGCCGGTATTCGCGAGGTCGCCCCGGCGGAACGAGTTCACGCCCGCAAGCTGGATGGACTCGCCGAACATCGCGTTCGCGTACCAGCCCGACGGCGTGAAGATGGAGTACTGCGCGCCGAGATTGGTACGCACGCCGCCCTCGACCCGGTCGTAACCGGAGAACTTGTCCCACTCGAACAGCGACGTGTCGTCGAAGACGAGGCTCTGCGCGTCCTCGTTCGGCAGACGGCCGACCTTGGTCTCGGACGGGCGCACGAGAAGCTGGCCGATGGGCTCGATCGTATGGACGCCGAACCCGCCGAAATTCGCGACGAAGGGATAGCGGTAATCGACGCCGACCGTCGGCATGATGCGCCCGGACACGCCGTCATCGATCCGCGCCACGGAGGGGGCGAGGTCGTTCTGGTAGCCCGACAGGTTCGGGTTCACGAAGAACGCATCGCCGCGTAGCGACGCGAAGGGCGTGATCTTCTGCCCGTAATCGTCGATGAAGCTGCGCCGCCACGTCACCTGCGCCGAGGCACGCGTGTTGTAGCCGGCGAGGCCCTGGATCAGACACGATCCCCGGGCGAAGACCGCACAGGTCTGGTACAGCGGGAAGCTGATGCCGTTGATGCTCGGCGAGAACAGGTAGGCCGTGGTGCGCGGCAGACCCTGGTACTGAGTCGTCTCGCGGTCCAGGCTCGTGATGTTGGTTTGCAGGCGCAACTCGCCACCGATCTCGGACGGGGCGTTGATGCGCTTATCGTAGTCGATCACCGGGGCGACGATCGGCTGCTGCTTCTGCCAGTCGAAGCTCGACAAGCCCTTGAAGTAGTAACCGCGCGCCTCGAACCACGAGCGGTCGCCCTGGCCGATCAGGTAGGCCGTCGACACCGCCTCGCGGAAGAAGTCCGTCGTGATGGACTGGTTGCGGATGCGGTAATTGTCGAGGAACCACTTGTCGGTGACTCCGACGACATCCCAGCCCGTGCGCCACCGCTCGTTGATATAGAAGCGTCCCTGGCTCTCGATCGAGCCGCGGAAGTCCCGCTCGCCCGCGCCCAGCGGGCTCGGCAGGAAGGCCGAGGGGGTCGTCTGCGAGATGCCCGAAAGGCGCAGGCTGTAGAACCCGTTATCCAGCCGGTGGCGGAACTCCGCCTGTCCGAGCACGCCCTGGCGGCTCAGGATCGTCGGCGTGATCGTCAGGTCGTAGTTCGGCGCAAAATTGATGAAGTACGGCAGGGACACGCCCCGGCCGAGCGCCGTGGTTGAGATGAACCGCGGCGTCAGCAGGCCGGTCTTGCGCCGCTCCGACGGATCGGGCGCCTCGAAATATGGCAGGTAGACAACCGGGATGCCGGCGATCTCGAGGGTCGATTCCTCGAAGTAGATCGTGTGCGTCTCGTTGTTGTGGATAATTTTCTGCGCCCGGATCTGCCACAGGGGCGGCTTCTCCGGCGCGTCCTTGCACGGCTCGCAGGCGGTGTAGCTGCCGTAGTCGAACGAGGTCTGCTCACCGTTCACGCGCTCGCCGCGCGGCGCCGAGAAGCGGACCCGGATCGTCTCGTTCTTCCGCTCCACGGATTGCTGCACCCGAAGCGAGTCGACGAAGCCGGTCTTGAAGTCGTCCGTGGCTCCATGCGCTCGCCGGTCACGACGCCGCCATCGGCTTCCGTCAGGCGGACATTGCCCTCCGCGAAGACGCGGCCGGTGCCGCGATCGTAGCGCACGCGGTCCGCCTGCAGCGTGCGGGGGCCGTAATGCAATTCCGCATTGCCACGGGCGGTCACCGTGTTGCGGTCGTTGTCGTAGATGGCTCGTTCGCCTCGACGAGCAGCTTCTCGCCCGGCTTGCCCTTGGTCAGGGGATCCTTGGGCGCAGGGACGCCCTGCGCGTGCCCGATCGACACGGGCAGCACGGCGACCGTGAGAGCCGCCGTGAGACCGGCGCTCCTCAGGATGTCGGCGACCTTACGCAACGCCAGTCCCAACCCCTGTGACGACTTCCGCCACGACACTCACACTCGTCTCCCGACCCGCATGGGCCGCAGGCTTCAGCCGTCCTCTTGGTACAGAAGCGCGAGCGTACCGAGAAGACTTCCTACCACCGCTGGGAACCAAGCAGCCACAGGTGTTGCAACCAAACCCGAGGCGCCGAGCCCTTCCATGATCTGACGCACGACGTAGAGCGTGAACCCTGCCGCAACGCCTCCGAGGACGAGTTTTCCGACACCACCAAAGCGGAAGAACCGTAACGAAACGGTTGCGGCGACCATGACCATCGCCACAAACAGAATCGGCCTCGCCCACAACACATCGTACTGCAGCCGGTAGCGGGTCGCATCCAGCCCCGCTCGCTCCGTCTGTGCGATGGTGGCAGGGAGTTGCCAGAAGGGCACAGATTCAGCGCTGGTGAAGCGCTGGCGCACCCGCTCGGGCTGGAGGTTCGAGGCGATCAGGTAGGTGCCGTAGCTCTCCGGCGGCTCGTCCGGCCGCAGGATCCGGGCGTCGGTCAGCTCCCAGAACCCGTCATGCAGGCTCGCCTGGGCTGCGACGATCTGCGACGTGAATTCCCCGCGTTCATCGAAGGTGAACACCCCCACGCCCGCGAGCGTCGTGGTGCCTTCGATGGCGGTCTCGGCCCGGATGATCGCCTCCCCGTCGAGCCCCTTCTGCCGTAGCCACAGGTCCTTGCCCGAAGTGGCCTTGGTCGATTTGGCGAAGATCTTGGCCTCGATCTCTGTGGATCGCTGTTTCAGTGTCGCCGAAACCGGGTTGTAGATGCCGACTGCCACCGCCCCCAGGGCGAGGGCGACGAAGAGGCCCGGCTGCAGGAATTGCCACGCCGAGATGCCGGCGGCCCGGGCCACCACCAATTCGAGCTTGCGCGACAGTTGCAGCATGGCGGCCATGGAGCCGAACAGCACGGCGAAGGGCAGCACGCCCTCGGCGACGGTGGGTGTGCGGTAGAGTGAGAGTTGCGCCATCAGCCCCGCCGAGGCGCCCTGGGACTCGCCCGCCCGGCGCAGCAGCTCCACGAAGTCGAGGGTGTAGACCAGGGCGAAGACGGTGATGAACACGCCGAGAACGGTGCGTGCGAAGCGCGCGGCGAAGTAGCGTCCGAGGGTGGGTCCGATCAGCATGGCCGCCCCGCTACTGTGCCGGAGCGAGGCGGGGCGGGCGCAGCCGCGACCGGACGAAGCGTGCGATGCCCGCGTTGAAGGCGCGGACGCGCGGGCCCTGGAAGATCATGAGGCTCGACAGGACGATGGCGAGCAGCGGCGCGCCATAGATTGCCGCGACCGCGCCAGAACTTCTCGTTGCGGCGCTTACCGCCGCGAAGCCGCCGATGCGCAAAGCCACTACGGCGACGATGGCCCCGGCGATGGCGAGACCCCGCCCCTGGCGGGTGGTGCGTGGGTCGCCGAGGGCGGCGAAGGCGATGAAGACCAGGGCCAAAGGGTAGAGCGCCGCCGAGAGGCGATCATGAAGCTCGGCCCGGAAGCGGCCCTTCTGCAGTTGGTAATAGGTCTCGCTTCGGTCGGGGAAGAGAAGCTGCGAGGTGGAGCGCTCGCGCGGCTTGTAGATCGTGTCTGAGTCCGGCGGCGCGAAGGCGGCGAGGTCGATCGTGTAGCGGTCGAACTTCAGGATCGACGAATCGCGGCTGTCCTTCTGCTGCTGCAGCACGGTGCCGTGTTCGAGGATGAGATAGCTCTGCCCGTCGATATCGACGGCATTGCCCTTGTCGGCGAGGTAGACCTTGGTCTTGCCCGCCTCACGCCGGTCCTGAATGAACAGCCCTTCGAGCACGCCCCCGGCCCGCGCTGACGGAAATGGAAGGTGATTCCGTTGTCGAGCTGGGTGAATTGCCCCTCCTTCACCACGTTGGCGATAAAGTCGCCGCGCACCCGCGTGATGACGTCGCGCAGTTCCTGAAAGCTCGCGGGCATCACCACGATCACCACCACGCCTACGAGGAAACTGACGCTGAGCGCCAGCGTCACGAAGGGGCGCAACAGAGAGCGGGGCGGCATGCCCGCTGCCGACATCACGATGAGCTCGGAATCGCCGTTGAGCTTGTTGAGGGCGTAGATCGACCCGATAAACAGGGCGACCGGAGCAATCACCACGATCAGGGTCGGCAACGACAGAGCGGTGACGAAGAGGAAGACGAGCAACGTCTGCCCCTTGGCGGTGACGAGGTCGAGCTCGCGCAGCGCCTGGGTGACCCAAATCGTCCCGGTCAACCCGAGAAGGCACGCAAGCGTGCCGCCGGCCGCGATCCGGAAGATGTAGCGTTCGACCTGCCTCATCGTCTGAGAGGCCTACTCCGTGGTTCGCTCCCCTGCCAGCGGCATGACGAGATAAGTGGGGCGATTCCAGGGCTCTCGCGCCGCGTTGCGTTCTTCGTCTCACAGGCTACACAGGGCGGATTGCGCATTGCGGCCGACGATCCACGGCCGAGGCGTCGGGATGGCGGCTCAAGCATGACGGACAAGATCGACATCGCCTTCGGGCCCCTGGGCCAAGGCGGCCAGGGCGACCTCGTGGTGTTCGTGGGCGACGACCTCGCGCTCGGCTCCCCGGCGCGGGACGCCCTCGGCGCGGCGGGTGCGGACCTCGTCGCAAAGGCGGCGGGTTCGGAGAAGTTCAAGGGACGCTCGCTCTCGGCGCTCGTTCTTCCCGCCCCGGCGGGGGTCTCGGCGGACCGGCTCGTGATCGTCGGGCTCGGCAGCGAATCGGATCGCGGCAAGCTCGATTGGCCCGCCCTCGGCGGCTTCACCGCCGCGAAGGTGTCCGGCCGCACGGCGCGGATCATCCTCGATCTGCCGGGCGTGGTGACGGGCCCTGAGCAGGCCGCCGCCTTCGCGCTCGGCGCGCGGCTGCGAAACTACACGTTCGACCGGTACAAGACGAAGAAGAAGCCGGACGCCGAGGATAAGGTCGGCACGAGCCTGACCATCCTGGCCGCCGACCATGCTGCGGCCTCCCACGAGGCCGAGACCGCACGCGGTCTCGCCGACAGCGTCATCCTCGCCCGCGACCTCGTGAACGAGCCGCCGAACGTCCTCTTCCCCGAAGAATTCGCCAACCGCGCCAACGCGTTGAGCAAGCTCGGTGTCGAGGTCGAGATCCTCGATCTCGCCAAGCTTCAGGCGCTGGGCATGGGCGCTCTACTCGCCGTGGCCCAGGGCTCGGTGCGCGAGCCGCGCGTCGTCATCATGCGCTGGAACGGCGGCGCCTCCGGCGAGGCACCGGTCGCCTTCATCGGCAAGGGCGTGGTGTTCGACTCGGGCGGCGTGTCGATCAAGCCCGGCGCGGGCATGGAAGACATGAAGGGCGACATGGGCGGCGCGGCCGCCGTCGTCGGCGCCATGCATGCGCTGGCCTCGCGCAAGGCCCGCTGCAACGTGGTCGGCGCCATCGGCCTCGTGGAGAACATGCCTGACGGCGGTTCCTACCGCCCGTCCGACATCCTGACCTCCATGTCCGGCCAGACCATCGAAGTGATCAACACCGACGCCGAGGGCCGCCTGGTCCTCGCCGACGTGATCACCCACATCGTCCGCTCGACCAAGCCCAAGGCGATGGTGGACCTCGCCACCCTCACGGGTGCGATCATCGTGGCGCTCGGCCAGGACATCGCCGGGATGTTCTCGAACGACGACACGCTCGCCGAGAACATCCGCGCGGCGGGCGAAGCGACCGGCGAGGCCGTGTGGCGGATGCCGCTGATCCCCGCCTACGACAAGGCGATCGACTCGAAGTTCGCGGATATGAAGAACACCGGCGGGCGCCATGGCGGCGCCGCGACGGCGGCCTCCTTCATCAAGCGCTACGTCGAGGACACGCCCTGGGCGCATCTCGACATCGCGGGCGTGGCCATGTCCTCGACCTCGAACGAGATCAACAAAAGCTGGGGCGCGGGCTGGGGCGTCCGCCTGCTCGACCGGCTGATCCGCGACCATTACGAGGCGCGCTGAGCCCCTCGGAGCAGGCACAGTGGCGGGCGACGCCTTCCTCGACGTCATCGGGTCGCGCTACGCACCCGTCCGGGTGCCCGCGCCTCGCCGCGCGGCGCCGAACGGAGCGTGGGTGGGCCGTGCCGTCGAGGCTTTCGCGCCGACCGTCGCCGTGCTCCTCGCGCTTGTCCTCGTGGCGGTGAGCGGCCTGAGCCGCCGCTCGGGCGTGCCGGACATTCTTGAGCCCTACGCCTACGGCTACTTCATCGACCGCTATCCGCTCTTCGTCTTCGCGCTCATCTACGGCGTAGTGCGGATCGTCGCCGCCTGCGCCGCACCTGGTTCAGGCGCTCCGGTGCGGCGTACCGTCTTCGCCCTGGCGGGGGTCGTGGTTCTCGGCTTGGCCGGACTTTACCCCACCATCGGCGGGCTGATCCTGCGCGGCGGCTATGCCACCGGCGGCATGGCATTCCTGACGGGTCAGCCGCTCTGGATCGCCTATGCGCTCGGGGCGGCCGTTCCGGCGATGATGCTCGGTGGCATCATCGGGCTGACGGTCATCGCGGCGAACCGGTCTCTCCGCCCACGCTGGCGACGGGTCGGCTGGGGCGCTTTGTCTTTCCTGTGCCTGTGGTTCGGCGCGGCCATGATCGGCCTCGCGCATCAGGTCGGCTTCGGTCCCTGGCCGGCACGAGCCATGACCGGCCATGAGGCCGGGGTCGCCGTAGGGCTGCTGCTCCTTGCGATGGCGCCGCACAGCCTCCTCGTCGCGTTACGCCGTCGCCAGGCTGTCGCCTGAGCCTGCCTTGCGCACGCCATCCGCTTCGCCCAAAGTTCGGGGCGAGGGGGCGGGATTGTCGGCCGGAAGAGCCGCACCTGCGGGAGAAACGCCAATGAATGCCAGCGTGACCATGAACCGCGACGCGGTCGGCGCGCCGGGCGGGTCGGCCACGCGGCCTTGGCTTGCCGCCTATCCGCCCGGTGTCCCGGGGGATATCGATGTCGCGGGTCTGAAGACCCTGACCGAGCTCTACACCCACAGCATCGCGGCCTTCGCGGACCGGACCGCCGTAACCTGCTTCGGCTCGGACATGACCTATGCCGAACTCGGGCGGCAGGCTCGGGCGCTCGCAGCAAGCCTCCAGGCGGACGGCCTCGCCAAGGGGGACCGGGTGGCGATCATGCTGCCCAACGTACCGTCCTATCCGGTGGCGATCGTCGCCGTGCATCTCGCCGGGGCGGTCGTGGTCAACATGAACCCGCTCTACACGAGCCGCGAGATGGCGGCGCAGGTGCAGGATTCGGGCGCCCGAGTCCTCATCGTGCTAGAGAATTTCGCTCATACGGTTGCTGGAGCGCTGGACGAGATCGACCTCCGCCGGGTGGTGATCGCCGGTCCGGGCGACGGGCTCGGCCTGAAGGGCCAAGCCATCAACCTCGCAAGCCGCCACCTGCGCAAGGCGGTACCGCCCTACATTCTGCCGCCGGGGCTCACAATCCGCTTCGCCGATGCGCTGAAGACCAAGACCGCGCCCCAGCCCGTACCGGTCGCGCCGGACGATCTCGCCTTCCTGCAATATACCGGCGGCACAACGGGCGTCGCCAAGGCGGCCATGCTGACGCATCGCAACGTCGCGGCCAATGTCGAGCAGAGCGTCACGTGGTTCGACGCGATGGACACGAACCGCGTTCGCGTGATGGTGACGGCGCTGCCACTCTATCACATCTTCGCCCTCACGGCCTGCTTTTTGTTCTCGGTGAGGATCGGCGGAAGCTGCCTGCTGATTCCGAACCCGCGCGACTGCGACGGCTTCGTGAAGACCCTTTCGCGCGCGCGCTTCACCAGCATCGCGGGGGTGAACACCTTATTCAACATGCTGGTGAACCATCCGAAGATCGGCACGGTGGATTTCTCCAACCTCGATTTCGTCATCGGTGGCGGCACCGCGGTGCAGAGTGCCGTGGCCACGCGGTGGAAGGCCCTGACGGGGCGGGCGATCATTGAGGGCTATGGCCTGTCCGAGACCTCGCCCGTGCTCTGCGCCAATCCGAACACGCTCGATGAGTTCAGCGGCACGATCGGCTTCCCGCTGCCGTCCACGATCGTCTCGATCCGGGACGAGGAGGGGCGACCCGTTCCGCCCGGCGAGCGGGGCGAACTTTGCGCTCAGGGTCCGCAAGTCATGCGCGGCTATTGGAACCGTCCGGACGAGACCGCGCGGTCCATGACGGCGGACGGCTATTTCCGCACTGGCGACGTGGCCGTGATGAGTGAGGGCGGCGAGGTGAAGATCGTCGACCGCTTGAAGGATATGATCCTCGTCTCGGGCTTCAACGTCTATCCGAACGAGGTCGAGGACGTGATGGCCTCGCATCCGGGCGTGCTCGAATGCGCGGTGGTGGGCTCACCCCATGCCGAGACCGGCGAGATGGTCGTCGCCCATGTGGTGCTGAAGGATCAGACCGTCTCAACCGACGATCTGCGCAGCTACGCCCGTACGCAACTCACCGGCTACAAGGTGCCGCGCACGGTCGTACTGCACGATGCCCTGCCGAAGACGAATGTCGGCAAAGTGCTGCGCCGGGTGCTGCGCGACGACACCCCGCCGGTCTGACGCGCGACGTAACCTCGCGGCCCATCTCGCCGAATGGTGAGGTGGGTTGGCTTGCCCGTACGGCAATTCGGCCCGATCTCTTGTCGGTCACGAGCGAGGAGACGGCCATGCTGATCAGGCGTAATCGCGGTTGGGAGATTCCCGAGAGCCAGGCGACGCCTGAATCCATTTTCCTCAACCGACGCAGCCTCATCGGCGGCGCAGCCGGTCTCGCGGCGGGATCGCTGATCGGCGGCGGCGCGCGGGCAGCAAGCGAGGGCGGTCTCTACCCCGCTCAGCGCAACGACGCCTACACGCTCGACCGCGCGCTGACGCCCGAAAAATTTAGCGGCGACTACAACAACTTCTACGAATTCGGCATGTCCAAGACGGTCCTGCCCGCCGCCAACGCGCTCAAGACCTCCCCCTGGACCGTGAAGATCGACGGACTGGTCGAGAAGCCGTTCGAAATCGGCGTCGATGACCTGATTAAGAAGATTGGGCTGGAAGAGCGCCTTTATCGCCACCGCTGCGTCGAGGCTTGGTCGATGGCGGTGCCCTGGACGGGCTTTCCGCTGTCGAAGCTCGTGGCCCTCGCGAAGCCGAGTTCGGGCGCGAAATACGTGCGCTTCGAAACCTTCATGGACAAGGCGACCGCGCCGGGGCAGCGGGTGTTTTACTACCCCTGGCCGTATATCGAGGGCCTGACGATGGCCGAGGCGGGCAATGACCTGCCCTTCGTCGTCACCGGCATCTACGGCAAGCCCCTGCCGAACCAATTCGGCGCGCCGATCCGCATCGCCGTGCCGTGGAAATACGGCTTCAAATCCGCAAAATCGATCGTGAAGGTCTCCTTCACCGCCGAGCGGCCCAAGACCTTCTGGGAGGGGCTGCAGGCGTCCGAATACGGCTTCTGGGCCAACGTGAATCCGGCCGTGCCGCATCCCCGCTGGAGTCAGGCGAGCGAGCGGGTGCTCGGTACCGACCAGCGCGTGCCGACGCTGATCTACAACGGCTACGGCGAGCAGGTGGCCGGGCTCTACAAGGGGCTCGAGGGCGAGCGGCTCTTCGTCTGACCGCCCGCCCCGGAGGCTCACATTTCGAGGCAGATCTTGCCGAAATGCTTGTTGCTCTCCTGGTGGCGGAAGGCCTCCACCAGGGAGTCGAGGGGATAGCGGCTATCGACCACCGGCTTCATGCCGTTGGCATCGATGGCACGCACCATATCCATCTGCTGGCGGCGGTTGCCGACGAGAACGCCTTGAAGGCGCAACTGCTTCACCAGGGCGGGCACCACCGCCAACGAGCCCGCGACGCCGGTCAGAATGCCGATCACCGAGATATGGCCGCCGACGCGCGCGGCCTCCATCGATTGCTCCAGCGTCCCCGGCCCACCGACCTCGATGACGTGATCGACGCCCCGTCCGCCGGTCAGCTTGCGGGCCGTTTCGCCCCAGGCGGGATCATCGCGATAATTGATCAGGTGGTCGGCGCCGAGCGCCTGCAAGCGGGACAGTTTCTCGCCCGACGATGAGGTCGCGATCACCGTCGCCCCGGCCATCTTGGCGAATTGCAAGGCGAAGACAGAGACGCCGCCGGAGCCCTGTACCAGAACGGTGTCGCCCGCCTTGACCTTTCCGTCCTCGTGGAGCGCACGCCACGCGGTGAGCCCGGCCGTCGTCAGCGTGGCCGCCTCGGCATGGTCCCATCCGGCGGGAGCGCGGGTGAAGGCGCTGGCGGGGGCGGTGATCGCCTCGCGGGCATAGCCATCGACGCCATCCCCCGGCACGGTCGCGAAGCCCAGCACCTCCGGTTGGCCATCGAGCCAAGTCGGGAAGAAGGTGCTGACAACCCTGTCGCCGACGCAGAATTCGGCGACGCCTGGGCCCACTGCGGTGACGTCGCCCGCACCGTCGGACATGGGAATACGGTCCTCAGGCGGACCCCACATGCCGCTGACGACAGCGTAATCGTGGTAGTTCAGCGAACTTGCCCGCAACCGCACGGTGATCTCGCCGAAACCCGGTTCCGGCACTGGGCGCTCGGCTGTGCCGACCCGCTCGAACCCTCCACCCGCTCCGACGACGATCGCCTTCGTCACCATACCCATGGCCACCTCCCGCCAGTTTGTGTGGCTGGGATCTAGCGCATCAGACTCGCAAGAGGATGGCGCCCACGGGGCCGAGGGTTTTCGGGGACGCAACGTTTGGTTGCGTGGTTATGGTTAAGCGACTTTGAGTTGCAACGGCTGAAGAGCCGTTGCACCCATGCGCTCAATAGGTCCAACGTTGTGCCTTCTGCACGAGAAAGTCGCGGAAGGCCTGGACCCGCGCCACCGAACGCATCTCCTCGGCATAGACAAGGTAGCTCTCAAGCGAAGGCATCTCCGTCTCCCGCAGAACCTGCACGAGGGTGTCGTCGCCATCGACGGCGTAATCGGGAAGGATGCCGATGCCGGCGCCCGCCTCCATCGCCCGTTGTAGGGCACCGATGTTGTTAACCGTGAGATGCACGGGCCGACGCTCCCGGCCCTCGCGGCCCGCATCGGCCAGCCAATGCGCAGCAAGCAGATAGGACGGCTCGTTGCCGCCGAAGGACACGATGCGGTGCTCGTCCAGTTCCTCGACGGTCTTCGGCTCACCGAACCGCTTCACGTAATCCTGGCTGGCGAACGCGTGGTAATGCACGGTGAAAAGGCGCCGCTGGATCAGGTCCGGTTGGGCCGGGCGGCGCATGCGGATGGCGACGTCGGCCTCGCGCATGGCGAGATCGAGTTCCTCGTTCGTGAGGATCATCTCGATGCGGACGTCGGGATAAAGGTCGAGGAACTCACCCACCCGCTGCGACAACCATGAGACGCCAAGTCCCACGGTCGTCGTCACCTTGAGATCGCCGGTCGGCCGCTCCGAAGTCTCCACGAGACGCGCCCGCGTGTTTTCCAGGCGGAGCTTCATGTCCTTGGCGGCGCGGAACAGGAGGTCGCCCTGTTCGGTCAGGATGAGGCCGCGCGCATGCCGATGAAACAGCGGCGCCTTCAGTTCGCGCTCGAGGGCGCTGATCTGACGGCTCACCGCCGATTGACTGAGGCCGATATCGTCTCCGGCTTTGGTGAAGCTCCCCGCCTCGGCGACGTTGAGGAAAATCCGGATCTTATCCCAATCCAACGCGAGAACTCCCGCTCTCGCCGCACGGCTCGGTCCAGAGGAAGACCGCGGCCCTGCGGCACCTGCCGTCGCAACCCGAGACGCTTACGCTTCAGGGCCGACATCCACGCCACGGTGCCATGCGATATACGCATTCCTTCACGGAGAATAGACCTATGCGCCCGGCGCGGGCCTCATTGGCCCGACAACCGGTGCATAAGCTTGCGGAAAGCGGGGATGCGTGGGCCGCTATTCGGCGGCCGCGCGTGCCGGGCTCTCGCCGATCTCAAGATTGGCAAGGTACTTCTCAGCTTCCAGCGCCGCCATGCAGCCCATACCTGCAGCGTAATCGCCTGACGATACACGTCGTCCGTGACATCGCCCGCCGCGAATACGCCGGGGATCTCCGTCTCAGCCGTGCCCGGCCTCACCGAGAGATATCCGCCGTTCCGGAAGGGGAGCTGGCCTTCGAAGATCGCCGTCGCGGGCTGATGGCCGATCGCCACGAACACGCCGTCGGTCTGCACTTCGCTGATCTCGCCGGTGCGCGTGTCTTTCAGGCGCACATGAGTGACGGTCGGCGCGGGCTTCTCGTTGCCGCAGATCTCTTCGATCTCCTTGTGCCAAAGCACCTCGACATTCGGGTGTTTGAAAAGGCGCTCCTGAAGGATGCGCTCGGCGCGGAACTGATCACGGCGATGCACGACCGTGACCTTCTTGGCGATGTTGGCGAGGTAGAGCGCCTCCTCGACGGCGGTGTTGCCGCCGCCGACCACGACAACCTCCCGGCCGCGGTAGAAGAACCCGTCGCAGGTCGCACAGGCCGAGACGCCGCCGGCCTGAAACTTCGCCTCGGAGGGCAGACCCAGCCATTTGGCCTGGGCGCCCGTGGCGATGATCAGCGCATCACAGGAATAGGTCTCGCCGGAATCGGCCTCGAGCCGGAATGGCCGCGTCTTGAGATCGACCTTGATGATGTACTCTGAAAGGATCGTCGTGCCGACATGCTCGGCCTGGAGACGCATCTGCTCCATCAGCCATGGGCCCTGGATCGCCTCCGCGAAGCCGGGATAATTCTCGACATCGGTGGTGATCATCAACTGGCCACCGGGCTGGAAGCCGGAGATCAGCAGCGGCTTCACCATGGCGCGTGCGGCGTAGATTGCGGCGGTGTAACCCGCCGGGCCGGAGCCGACGATGATGAGCTTTGCGTGGGTGTGGGCCATCGGTCTTGAAACTCTTCGTCTTCCGGTCAACCGGATCGCGCTCGCGTCAGTCCCGAGAGCGGTGACGCTCAATATAGGCGTCAGCGAGCGCCTGCGCGATCACCGGTGTCGCGTCTATCGGTTGATACCTTAAATCGATGAGGCGACCTTCGAAGGGTGCGACCGCTCCGGCCTGGGCCAGAGCTTCGTACATCGCCCGGTGGCGGGGAGGGGTTCCGGTGATCTCGGCCAGCAGGACCGGCGCGCCCGTTGCGACCGCTTCGCTTACCATGTTCACGGAATCGGACGTCACGACGATCGCCTCCGCCAGAGCGAGCAGGCCAAGGTAGGGATTCTCCCCCGTGCCGTCCCAGAAGAAGCCCCCCGTCCGCGTCGCGAGGCTGTAAGCTGCGCTTCGAAGTAGTTCGGGCGTACGCCGAGAGGCCGTCACCATCAGGGCGCAGCCCGATGCCGCCAAATCGCGAAGGCCATCGGCCAGCCGCGAAATCTCGGCCTCGGAAAAGGTGAGGTGGCGGCTGTCGCCGCCGAGCAGAACCGCCACACGCCTTCCGCGGAGTGGCGCGAGGCGCGGATCGGAAACCGTTCGCGCCGCCGCGAGGCGAGACGGTGAAATGCGATGCGGCGAGGTAACGGTCGCGAAGACGTTCGGCCCACGCAGAGCATCGTGCTCGGGCACCCAGATAAAATCCGCCGTCCCAGGTCCGGTACGCGGATCCTTCAGAAAGGCGGTGAAGCTGACACCGAGCCTTCGGCAGGCCCGCAGATAAGGCACGGCCCGGCGTCCGGAGGCGATAGCAAGGGCGGGGAGGGGACCATACAGGGCGCCGCCCTTCCGGCGCGGCCCCTGACGCGGGTCGATAGGCCCCCATGGCGCGAACCACCCGAAAGGGCCCGAGGCTGGGACGCGGCGGACAGAAACGTCGAGCCCCAGGGTATCGGCGATCCCGAGGCACTGGTTCTCGTCGCCCGCCTTACCATCCGTCACGATCCAGGCGCGGAGGCCGGCAAGGCCCGTCATGGGGCTTCAGTCCCTGGGCAAGTCGCGGGCGAGCCACTGGGCGTAGATGTCGGCGATCACTGAAATTCGGCGGCGTTCGCTGTCGGGATCGTACCAGGCGCCGCCATAGCTCGATGGCGTCGCGGTCATCTGATGATGGCGCCCGAGTACGTCGCCCTTTCGACTCACGAGGAGCGCATCGCCAACGAGATAATCGTTCTGCGAGCCGCTGAGGCCGAGGCGTCCGCCACCGCTACCGACATAGTCGCGCAACGATAGATCGGTGATGACGACGATCAGACGGGGACCGTTTCCGCCGATCCGATCCGCCATTTTCTTGCGAAGGGCCGCCGTAAGGTCGGCAGCCATCGCTTCGGCCGGGAGCCCACCGCCCTTCGCAAGCAGGGGTCCCGCATCCACCCGGACATCGGAAAAGAGCGGTGTCGGCGGGAAATCCCCCGCCGACGCCGTGCTCGCGAGGCCGAGCAGCGCAGAAAGCCCCGCGATCCACCGTGCCGTCACGGCCATCGTCTCAGCCGCCGAACCGGATCTCGACCACTTCGTAGGACTTGCCGCCGCCCGGTGTCGTCACCTCGACGGTGTCGCCCACAGCCTTGCCAATGAGGGCACGCGCGATCGGAGAGCCGATCGACACGCGGCCCGAGCGGACGTCCGCCTCAGGCTCGCCCACGATCTGGTAGGTCTTCTCCTCTTCCGTGTCCTCGTCCACGAGCTTCACGGTGGCGCCGAAGATGATCTTGCTACCAGAGAGCTTGGCGACGTCGATCACCTCAGCTCGGGCGATCATGCTCTCCAACTCCATGACCCGCCCCTCGTTGTGGGACTGGGCCTCCTTGGCGGCATGATACTCAGCATTCTCGGACAGGTCGCCGAGCGCGCGAGCTTCGGCGATCGCCTGAATGATGCGCTGACGCTCGACCTGCTGCCGGTGCTTCAGCTCTTCTTCGAGAGCCGCATAGCCGCGGGTCGTAATCGGAACCTTGTCTATGCTCATCGTCTCGCGCCACAATGAAGAAGCCCGGCCGGGAGCGGGTCACTCCCTCCGGGCCCTGAAAGTCTTACCGCGCCCTGCAACTTCAGGCCGCGAAATATTCCTGCAATGCCCGCACCGTGAGATCGCCTTCGAGATAGGCCTTGATCCCTTCGGCAGCCGCCATCGCGCCGGCTAGAGTGGTGTAGTACGGCACCTTATGCAAGAGGGCCGCGCGGCGGAGCGAGCGAGAGTCCGACAATGCGCCAGCACCTTCGGTGGTGTTGAACACAAGCTGGATTTCGCCGTTCTTGATTGCGTCGACCACGTGCGGCCGCCCTTCGAGGACCTTGTTGATCCTCTCGGATTTCAGGCCCTGCTCTACCAGATAGCGCTGAGTCCCGCCGGTGGCGAGGATCGTGAAGCCGAGTTCGGACAAAAGCTTCATGGCGGGCAGGATGCGCGCCTTGTCGTCATCCCGCACCGACACGAACACCGCACCCGCGCGTGGCACTGGTTGCCCGCGCCGAGCTGGCTCTTGGCGAAGGCCACGCCGAAGCCGGCGTCGAGGCCGATCACCTCGCCGGTCGAGCGCATCTCCGGGCCGAGCAGAACGTCGACGCCGGGGAAGCGCGCGAAGGGGAACACGGCCTCCTTCACCGCGATATGCGGCAGCGTCTTCTTGGTCAGGCCGAACGGCCCGAGCTTCTCACCAGCCATGACGCGCGCGGCGATCTTGGCGATGGGTTCGCCGATCACCTTCGCGACGAAGGGCACCGTGCGCGACGCGCGGGGGTTCACCTCGAGCACGTAGATCGTGCCGTCCTTGATCGCGTACTGCACGTTCATCAGGCCGCCGACCTTGAGCGCCAGCGCCATGGCCGTGGTCTGCCGCTCCAACTCGGCGATGATCTCGGGCGAGAGCGAGCGCGGCGGCAGGGAGCAGGCGGAGTCGCCGGAATGGATGCCGGCTTCCTCGATGTGCTCCATGATCCCGGCGATGTAGACCGTCTCACCGTCGCACACCGCGTCCACGTCCACCTCGACCGCGTCCGACAGGTAGCGATCGAACAGCAGCGGGTTCTTGCCGAGCACCGTGTTGATCTGCCCCGTCTTATCGTTGGGGTAGCGGGCCACGACGTCGGACGGGATCAGGCTCGGCAAGGTGCCCAGCAGGTAATCGGCGAACTGGGTCTCGTCGCGGATGATCGCCATGGCGCGACCGCCGAGCACGTAGCTCGGGCGCACCACGAAAGGCAGGCCGAGTTCGGCGGCGACGAGGCGGCTCTGCTCGACCGAATAAGCGATGCCGTTTTTTGGCTGCTTCATCCCGAGCTTGTCGAGGAGGCGCTTGAACTGGTCGCGGTCCTCCGCGAGGTCGATCGCATCCGGCGAGGTGCCCAGGATCGGGATCCCGGCCGCTTCGAGCGCGCGGGCAAGCTTCAGCGGCGTCTGGCCGCCGAACTGCACGATGACGCCGTGAAGCGTGCCCTTCTGCTTCTCGGTCTCAAGGATTTCGAGCACGTCCTCGGCCGTTAGCGGCTCGAAGTAGAGGCGATCCGACGTGTCGTAATCGGTCGAGACCGTCTCCGGGTTGCAGTTGACCATAATGGTCTCGAAGCCCGCGTCGCTCAGGGCGAAACAGGCGTGGCAGCAGCAGTAATCGAACTCGATGCCCTGGCCGATCCGGTTCGGCCCACCGCCGAGGATCACGACCTTCTTGCGGTCGCTCGGCTCAGCCTCGTCCACCACGGTTCCCGCGAAGGGGGCCACGTAGGTCGAGTACATGTAGGCGGTCGGCGACTTGAACTCGGCCGCGCAGGTGTCGATCCGCTTGAAGACCGGACGCACACTGAGCGCCCGGCGCTTCTCGCGCACCTCGCCCTCTTCCATCTTGGCGAGCACCGCGAGGCGGGCGTCCGAGAAGCCCGCCGCCTTGAGCTGACGGAAGGCACCCGCCGTGGTCGGCAGGCCGTGGGCCTTCACCCGGTGCTCCAGGTCCACGATGGCCTGAAGTTGCTCGAGGAACCACGGGTCGATCTTGCAGGAGGCATGGACCTCCTCGTGGCTCACGCCGAAGCGCAAAGCCTGGGCGACCTGAAGCAGGCGGTTCGGGGTCGGCGTGCCGAGCGCCGCCTTGATCGCGTTGCGGTCATCGCCCTTGCCCAGACCTTCGATCTCGATCTCGTCGAGGCCGGTGAGCCCGGTTTCCAGGGAGCGCAGTGCCTTCTGAAGCGACTCCGCGAAGCAGCGGCCGATGGCCATGGCCTCGCCCACCGACTTCATGGCGGTGGTGAGCGTCGGCTCGGCGCCGGGGAACTTCTCGAAGGCGAAGCGCGGGATCTTGGTGACGACGTAGTCGATCGTCGGCTCGAACGAGGCCGGGGTCGCGCCGCCGGTGATGTCGTTGGCGATCTCGTCGAGCGTGTAGCCCACGGCGAGCTTCGCCGCGACCTTGGCGATGGGGAAGCCGGTCGCCTTGGATGCCAGCGCCGAGGAGCGCGACACGCGCGGGTTCATCTCGATCACGATCATCCGCCCGTTCTCCGGGTTGATCGCGAACTGCACGTTGGATCCGCCGGTCTCGACGCCGATCTCGCGGAGAACCGCGAGGGAGGCGTCGCGCATCACCTGATACTCCTTGTCGGTGAGCGTCAGGGCCGGAGCGACGGTGATCGAATCACCGGTATGGACGCCCATCGGGTCGATGTTCTCGATGGAGCAGACGATGATGCAGTTGTCGTTCTTATCGCGAACGACCTCCATCTCGTACTCCTTCCAGCCGAGCACGCTCTCCTCGATCAGCACCTCGTTGGTGGGCGAGGCATCGATGCCGCGCTCCACGATGTCGAGGAACTCCTCGCGGTTGTAGGCGATGCCGCCGCCCGTGCCGCCCATGGTGAAGGACGGACGGATGATGGCGGGCAGGCCGACTTCGGCCAGCGCGATCAACGCCTGACCGAGCGCATGCTCGCCGTAGCGCTTACGCCGCTCGGACTCGCCCGCCAGCCACTTCTTCTCGAAGGCTGCAAGGGCCGCGTTGCGGGCTTCCGTTTCGGTGTTGGCAGCCTCGATGCGGGCGATCTCGGCGAGGTACTTCTCGCGGTCGGCCTTCTTGGCGGCAGAGGCATTCGCCAGCGCCGATTTCGGCGTGTCGAGACCGATCTTGGTCATCGCGTCGCGGAAGAGAGGCGATCCTCGGCCTTGTCGATGGCCTCGGCGGTCGCGCCGATCATCTGCACGCCGTACTTGGCGAGCACGCCCATCTTCTGGAGAGAGGGGCACAGTTCAGCGCTGTCTGGCCGCCCATGGTCGGGAGGATGGCGTCGGGCCGCTCCTTCTCGATGATCTTGGCGACGATCTCCGGCGTGATCGGCTCGACATAGGTCGCATCGGCCATGTCCGGATCAGTCATGATCGTTGCGGGGTTCGAGTTCACGAGCACGATGCGGTAGCCCTCCTCGCGGAGGGCCTTGCAGGCCTGGGTGCCGGAATAGTCGAACTCGCAGGCCTGTCCGATGATGATCGGCCCCGCCCCGACGATCAGGATCGAGGAGATATCGGTGCGTTTGGGCATCGGACGCCTTGGTACAGGCACGCGCGCCCTATCGTCGGGCAGGGGCCCACGACCGGACGCACGGCGGGATTGTCGTTGAGCCCTGCGTTTACACGTGGGTTCACGCCCTAGACAAGGGCGCCCGCCGCCTCATCGCAAGGGTAATGCCGAGCCGGCCCGGTCAGGACGCCGCAGACAGGACCGTCACAGCCCGGTCGATCGACAGGTAGAACACCCCGAAGGCCACCACGGCCGCCGCCGCGAACTCGACCGCAACGTTCGACAGCGTCTGCGCCCGGCGCAGGCTTTCGCGGCCGACGACGATGGAAATCCAGGCCAGCGCCAGCACGGCGGGCATGGCGAAGAGATAGGAGACGGTGCTCTCGACGCGGTCGAGGCCCCCAGTCGGATCGATCAGGGCGCGGATGTTGCGCACCCACGGCGCATAGGCTGCGACATACAGCGCCGTCGCCCAGGACAAAGCGGTCGCCATTCCGAGATGGAAGGCGAAAGCCTTGTGAAGGCGAGAGAAATCGTTGTGCGCCGGGTTGGCGATCATCCGAGGGTCCCCATCGTAGCCGGGGCGGGCGCCAGCGCGCCGCCGTCTCGTTTCGTTGGCTGGGGATAAGCCCTGCGAATTCGCGGATTTTGTGACCCCGGTGGGGCGGTCTCGGGATCGGACAAGGGGCGGATGGGGGAATCATCCCCCATCCGTACGCCTAGCGGGAGATCAGGGCTGGGCGACTTCCTGCTTACCGGAGCGCATCAGCGACACGAAACGCTCGAACAGATAGTGGCTGTCGCGCGGGCCAGGCGAAGCCTCCGGATGGTGCTGCACCGAGAAGGCCGGGCGATCGGTGAGCGACAGGCCGCAATTCGAGCCGTCGAACAGCGAGACATGGGTCTCCACCGCCGATGCGGGCAGGCTCGCCGGATCTACCGCGAAACCGTGGTTCATCGACACGATCTCGACCTTGCCGGTGGTCTTGTCCTTCACCGGGTGGTTCGCGCCATGGTGGCCCTGGCCCATCTTCACTGTGCGCCCGCCCAGGGCGAGGCCCATCAACTGGTGACCGAGGCAGATGCCGAAGGTCGGCACCTTCTCGTCCAGCAGCTTACGGATCACCGGCACCGCGTATTCGCCGGTCGCCGCCGGGTCACCGGGACCGTTGGAGAGAAACACACCGTCCGGCTTCATTGCGAGGATGTCTTCGGCGCTGGTGGTGGCGGGTACGACGGTGACATCGCAACCCGCTTCGGCCAGCAGCCGCAGGATGTTGCGCTTCACACCGTAATCGATCGCCACGACCTTGAGGCCCTCGCCCGGTGCGCGCTTGCCGTAACCGCCGCCGAGGGCCCAGACGGTCTCGGACCATTCCGTCCGCTCGCGGCTCGTGACCGGCGGTACGAGATCCAGCCCCTCCATCGGAGCGAGAGCGGCCGCGCGGGCCTTCAGCGCCTCGCGGTCGAACCGGCCCTCCGGGTCGTTGGCAATGACCGCATTCGGCATGCCCTTGTCGCGGATCAGGGCGGTCAGCGCACGGGTATCGACGCCGGTGATGCCGACGATGCCGCGTGCTTTCAGCCAGCCATCGAGATGCGAGGAGGAGCGCCAGTTGGACGGCTTCGTCACCGCTGATGCGATCACCGCGCCGCGAACACCGGAGGCCGGGGCGGCGTCGAGGCTTTCGAGATCCTCGTCGTTCGTGCCCACATTGCCGATATGCGGAAAGGTGAAAGTGACGATCTGGCCCGCATAGGACGGGTCGGTCAGGATTTCCTGATACCCGGTCATGGCGGTGTTGAAGCAAACCTCGCCGTCGGCAACACCGGTTTGACCGATGCCGAACCCTTCGAGGATGGTGCCGTCGGCAAGCACCAGAAGGGCGGTCGCGACGGGATCAGACCAGGGCGAAGGCTCGGGCGTGGGGTGCGCGGACGCGCCGTCGTCTTGCAGCATCGGGACCTTCTCGCTTATCTCGTCGGCATCCGGCGCCTTGCGGCGCGCGCGGATCCATCCGGCGCGTCTTAAAGACTGCGGCGTGTGACGCGGTCAATGTGGCCGCAACGCACTCGCCGTTCAACGCCTCTTTGTGCGGGGCTGCCGCCCGTTCTTCACACAGTTTTCGAGGAAGTCACGATGCAGCTGCGCGAGCGTTTCACCGCCGAGATGAAAGAGGCGATGAAGGCCGGGGACAAAGGTCGCCTGGCGACGGTGCGGATGATCCAGGCCGCGCTGAAGGACAAGGACATCGAGGCGCGCGGCCTCGGCAAGGAACCGGCCTCGGAGGAGGAGATCCTGTCCCTGCTGCAGAAGATGATCAAACAGCGCACCGAATCGGCCGCCGTCTACGTGCAGGGCGGGCGCCCCGAACTCGCGGAGAACGAGCGCGCCGAGATCGCCATCATCGAATCGTTCCTGCCGAAGCAGATGGACGAAACCGAGATGAAGGCAGCCGTCGAGGCCGCGATTCTCGAGACCGGTGCCGCCGGCCAGAAAGATATGGGCCGGGTCATCGCCGCCCTGAAGGGCACCTTCGCGGGCCGGATGGATTTCGGGAAGGCGAGCGGCCTCGTGAAGGCGGCGCTCGCGGCGAAAGGCTGAGCCTCACCGCTTTCGAGACAACACCGAAAATGCATCTCGCCGCGCTTCGGCGCGGCGTTCTACCCGCAATCCCCTGCCGCATCGGCGGGCAGTCCGGGACTCTAAGGCATCTCAGGCGTTATACTCGCGGGTCCCATCACACGCCCCGCGTCGCCCTTGCGCTATCCGCCGCACATTCTGGAAGAGATTCGCGCCCGGCTTCCGGCTTCCGCCGTAGTCGGCCGTCGGGTGCAGCTGAAGAAGGCGGGCCGTGAGTGGCGTGGGCTGTCTCCGTTCAATGCGGAGAAGACACCGTCCTTCTACGTGAACGACCAGAAGCAATTCTATCACTGCTTCTCGTCCGGCAAGCACGGCGACGTCTTCACCTTCCTGATGGAAACGGAAGGCCTCAGCTTTCCCGAGGCGGTGGAACGACTCGCGGGCGAGGCGGGCGTGATTCTGCCCGCGCCGACAGCCGAATCGCGTGAGACCGAAAAGAAGCGCGCGACCGCCATTGATGTGATGGAGATGGCCGCCGCGTGGTTCGAGGAGCGCCTGCGATCCTCGAAGGGCGCCGAGGCCCGGGCCTATCTCGACCGGCGCGGTCTCGGTGACGATGTCCGCCGACGCTTCCGCCTCGGCTACGCGCCGAACGAACGCTACGCCCTTCGCGATCATCTCGCGGAAAAGGGCATCGAGCGCGACACGATGGTCGAACTTGGCCTGATTGCGGGCGGCGAGGACATCGCGGTCCCCTACGATTATTTCCGCGACCGGGTGATGTTTCCCATCACCGATCTGCGCGGCCGTGTCGTCGCCTTCGGCGGGCGCGCCCTGTCGAAGGACGTGCGCGCAAAATACCTGAACTCACCGGAGACGCCGCTCTTTTCCAAGGGGCGGATGCTCTACAACCTGCATAATGCGCGTAAGGCGGCGCACGAACGCAGTTCGGTCGTCGCCGTGGAAGGCTATGTCGACGTCATCGCCATGACGCTCGCGGGCCATGCCGAAACGGTGGCGCCGCTCGGCACGGCCCTCACGGAGGATCAGCTGGCCCTGCTTTGGCGCCACGCCGACGAGCCGATCCTATGCTTCGATGGGGACGGGGCGGGCCTGAGAGCCGCACACCGCGCGCTCGACGTCGCCCTTCCCCTGCTCGAACCGGGCAAGAGCCTGCGCATCGCCCTCCTACCGGGCGGGCAGGATCCCGACGATCTCCTCCGTTCCGGCGGCCCCGCCGCCATCGACCGGGTGCTGGAAAGCGCAATTCCGCTGTCGGAGTTGCTGTGGCGGCGAGCGGTCGAATCGGGACCGGTCGATACGCCCGAGCGCCGGGCCGGTCTGGCACGCGCACTCCGCACGCTCATCGCGACGATCCGCGACGAGACGGTGAAGCGCTATTATCGGGATGATATCGAAGACCGGCTGCGGGGCCTTTCTCCGCAACCCGTCCGCAATGCGCCGAGCGGGCGTGCACGCGCAGGGAAGTGGCAGGCCGAGCCTGCCTCGCCGCGCATGACGGCGGCACCCAGCGCGTCGATGACATCCTCGGCCGGCTTCAGCGGCGCTGCTCCTGTGCGCGAGGCGGTGATCGCGGGCACCTTCCTCGTCCATCCCGAACTGGTCTCCACGTTCGGTGACGAGCTTGCCGAACTGGACTTCACCGATTCGGATTGCCGGGCGGTCGTGTCGGCTCTTCTGGCCTGCGCGGGCGAGCATTTGATGCCGGACGCCACGCTGTTGCAAGAACGCCTCACTCGCTCCGGGCTGATCGATGCGGCAGAGCGCGTTCTGGGGGTCGCGCGCTCACGAGAGCGCGCTCAGCTCGATCCTCAGGCCGATCCTGCGCAGCGCGCAGATGCCCTGCGCCAAGCGATGATCTTGCACCGGCAGGCCGGCGCGCTACATAGCGAACTTCATGAGGCACGGCAGGCGTTTGAGGCAGATCCAACAGATGCCGGCTGGACCTGGGTGTGTGACGTGAAGGAGAGGCTGGCAACCGTGCTGTCGGCGGAATCGGAGGCTGACCTTCCGAAAACGGATGCGTAAGCGTGCCGTGACTTCCTGGCGGTGCTGGCGCTATAGGCGGCGATCGGCGGTGGCGGCTTGAGCACGCGCGGCCTTAGTTAACACACGGTCAAGCCTGAGGCTTGCATACGAACTCAGGGTCGCGCGATGGATGGGCGCGACTCGCACCAGTTTTTGCATCGCGGCGTCGAAGGTGCGGATAGGCTGTCGATGCCTCCGCAATCCGCCGCAACGGGACAACAATAGGCTCATCATGGCGACGAAGGCAACGGAACGGGACGAGGCGGACGCTGCACCCGAGCAGCAGACCGACGGGCCGCTCCTCGACCTGTCTGATGCCGCCGTTAAGCGGATGATCAAGCTCGCCAAGAAGCGCGGCTACGTGACCTACGAAGAGGTCAACGAGGTGCTTCCGGAGGGTCAGTCCGATCCGGATCGAGCTCGAGGACGTGCTGTCGCAGCTGTCCGAAATGGGCATCAACGTCGTCGAGGCGGAAGAGACCGAGGAAGCTGCCGCGGGCGAGAAGCCCGCTGCAGCCGAGGGCGATGAGGAAGAGGCCGAGGGTGGCGAGGTCGCTGAGATCGCCTCGACCCGCGCCGTCGCCGTCACGACCACCACGCGCGAGCCGACCGACCGCACCGACGATCCGGTGCGCATGTACCTGCGCGAGATGGGCTCGGTGGAGCTCCTGTCGCGCGAGGGCGAAATCGCCATCGCCAAGCGCATCGAGGCCGGGCGCGAAGCGATGATTGCAGGGCTCTGCGAGAGCCCGCTGACCTTCCAGGCCATCATCATCTGGCGGGACGAGCTCGTGGAGGGCAAGGTCCTCCTGCGCGACATCATCGATCTCGAAGCGACCTATGCCGGGCCGGACGGGCGCAATGCGCCGCAGATGGGCGAAGGCGAGGGCGACGAGGACGGCGAGCAGGCCCCGCCCGAGGGCGGCGACGAGGAAGACGACCTCGAAAACAACGTGTCGCTGGCCGCGATGGAAGCGGAAATCAAGCCGCGCGTCCTCGAGACCTTCGACTCGATCGCCCAGAACTACCACAAGCTGCGCAAGGCCCAGTCCGACGCAGGAGCGGTTGATAAGTCCTCGGCCCAGGTGAAGAAGCAGGGTGACCTGAAGGACATCGTCGTCGCCGACGTGAAGTCCCTGTCGCTGAACAACAACCGCATCGAGGCGCTGGTCGGTCAGCTCTACGCGATCAACAAGCAGCTCATCGGCCACGAAGGTCGGCTGATGCGCTACGCCGAGAGCCACGGCGTCGCCCGCGACGAATTCCTGCGCCACTACCAGGGCTACGAGCCGATCCGGCCTGGATGGAGCGAGTCGGCACGCTCGGTGGCCGGGGTTGGAAGAACCTCGTCGAGAAGGGTCATAAGCAGGTCACGGAACTGCGCTCGCAGATCCTCGATCTCGCGTCGGAGACCGGTCTCGAGATCGGCGAGTTCCGCCGCATCGTGAACATGGTCCAGAAGGGCGAGCGCGAGGCCCGGCAGGCGAAGAAGGAAATGATCGAGGCGAACCTGCGCCTCGTGATTTCGATCGCCAAGAAATACACGAACCGCGGCCTGCAGTTCTTGGACCTGATCCAAGAGGGCAACATCGGCCTGATGAAGGCCGTGGACAAGTTCGAGTACCGCCGCGGCTACAAGTTCTCGACCTATGCTACATGGTGGATCCGGCAGGCGATCACCCGTTCGATTGCTGACCAGGCGCGCACCATCCGCATTCCGGTGCACATGATCGAGACGATCAACAAGATCGTCCGCACCTCTCGGCAGATGCTGCACGAGATCGGCCGCGAGCCGACCCCGGAGGAATTGGCCGAGAAGTTGGCCATGCCGCTCGAAAAGGTCCGCAAGGTCCTGAAGATCGCCAAGGAGCCGATTTCTCTCGAAACGCCCATCGGCGACGAAGAGGACAGCCACCTCGGCGACTTCATCGAGGACAAGAACGTCGTCCTGCCGATCGACGCGGCGATCCAGTCCAACCTGCGTGAGACCACAACGCGGGTTCTGGCCTCGCTCACGCCGCGCGAGGAACGCGTGCTGCGCATGCGTTTCGGCATCGGTATGAACACGGATCACACGCTGGAAGAGGTCGGCCAGCAATTCTCGGTGACCCGCGAGCGCATTCGCCAGATCGAGGCGAAGGCGTTGCGTAAGCTCAAGCATCCGAGCCGCAGCCGCAAGCTCAGGAGCTTCCTCGACAACTAAGCCGGCGGCACGCGCCGCCGGTTACCGGCAAAGCCTTGCTTTGCCGTACTGGAATCCCAACTTGGCGCCATGCTCGAACGACGTCCGCCTTTGCCCGTAACACCCACGGCCGATGCGGACGGGTCCGAGACCGGCGATGTGCCCTTCGGCGCGCTGGAACCCTCGGTCGGCATCCGTGACTGGCTGCTGGGTGAGGGCGCGCGCATCGACAAGGCCGAGCGGATGCTCGAAGGCCTCGCCGAACGGCTGATCGAGATCGGCGTTCCGGTCGATCGCGCTTCGACGGCCATCGATACGCTTCACTCAGAATATGCCGGTGTCGGTCGCGTCTGGACCCGCAACGGCGGCGTGACCGTACGGCTCTTCCCGCACGGTAGCCGTTCGCAGGAGGCCTATCTCCGGAGCCCCTTCGCGGAGGTGCACCAGACCGGTCGATGGCTGGTTCTCGACCTCTCGGAGACGCCGGACGAGGCCTACGCCATCGTCCCCGACCTGAAGGCCGAGGGCTACACGCACTACGTCGTGGCGCCCCTTTTCTTCACGAACGGCACGCAAAACGGCATCACCTTCGCCACCAAGTGCCCAACTGGTTTTGAGCGGGAGCACATCGCGATCCTGCGCTTCATCATGCCCGCCCTGGCGGCGGTGATGGAGATGCGGGTGCTGAACAAGCAGCTTGATCACGTGTTGCGGGTCTATGTCGGGGATGAGCCGCACCGGGCAATCCTGTCCGGCGACATCCGGCGCGGGCAGGTGACCCGCATCCGCTCCGCGATCCTGTTCGCCGACATGCGCGACTACACGCGCATCTCCGCCGATATGACGCCGGAAGAGGCGGTGGCCCTCCTCAACGTCTTCTTCGACTGTCTCGTGCCCCCCATTGAGGGAGAGGGCGGCGAGGTGCTGAAATATCTGGGCGATGGCTTGCTCGCCATCTTCCGCGAGAGCGGCGACGACCTCGGCGGTGCGGCCAAGGGGGCGCTGACGGCGGCCCAGCACATCCTGGCCGCGATCGACGAGGCCAACGCCCTGCATCAGTTTCCGGTGCCGATTCAGGCGGGCATCGCCCTGCATCACGGAGAGGCGGCCTACGGCAATGTCGGCTCGGGCTCGCGGCTCGACTTCACGGTGATCGGGCGCGACGTGAATCTTGCGAGTCGCCTCGCCAAGCTCAATCGCGGCTTGGGTGAGGAGCTTCTCATGTCCAAGCCCTTCGTGGATTTCCTCTGGGGTGACCCGGTCCCCGTGGGCACGCATGTCCTCCACGGCTTTGAGGAGCCGATGGCGGTGTTCAAGCCGAAATTCCTCCGGCCTCGCAAGCGGGACTGACCCGCAGGCCGGGACGTGACGAGCCAGCATCATTGACCGCGCGGGGGATTGACCCTGCGGACGCAAGGGGCCACATCTCGCTCTGTTCCAGGGAGATCCCCGGCAAGGGGCTGAGACACCGCTGGCACGCTCGCGAGAGCCTGCGGCGCGGAAATCCTTCGAACCTGATCCGGCTCATACCGGCGTAGGGATTGGACCGCGGCCGTCTTCCAGACAGGCCGATGCTTTTCAAGCGAAGCACCCGGCCACATCCCTACGCCCCGCATTTGGGAGCGTTTTCGTGGGATTGGACAGGCCCGTATCCCCCATCGGTCAACGCAGGCATCCCGGCTTCGCGCTGAAGTCCGTGCCGATGCCGGAACGCGCCGATGTGGCGATCGTCGGCGGCGGTTTGATCGGCCTCGCCTGCGCGTGGCGTCTCGCCGCGAGAGGTCTCGCCGTCACGGTGATCGAGCGCGACACGGTCGGTTGCGGGGCGAGCCTCGCCGCAACGGGCATGCTCGCGCCGGCGGCCGAGCACGAGCCGGGATCCGATCCGCTCCTGCCGCTCGCCATAGATTCTCTCGCCCGCTGGCCGGGCTTCCGCGACGATCTTGAAGCCGCCTCCGGCCTGCCCATCGATTACCGCCCGGACGGGACGCTGGTGCTGGCCATCGGCCGGGACGAAGTGGAGCGCCTTCGCTTTCGCTTCGACCTGCAACGCCGCTCCGGCCTGGACGCCACGTGGCTGAACGGCACGGAGGTCCGCCGCCTGGAACCGGTCCTCCGACCTTCCGTAACGGCGGGCGTACAATGCCCCCTCGACCATCAGGTCGATCCTCGCCTCGTCATGGCCGCTCTCGCGCAGGCCTGCGAAGCGGCGGGCGTGACGATCCTCCAACAGTCGCCCGTGACCGGTCTCGACTGGTCGGGTGGGCGCGTGACGGGCGTGGTTACCCAGAACGGCCGTCTCTCAGCCCAGACGGTCGTCCTCGCTGCCGGTGCTTGGAGCGGCGAGGGTGGGCTGTTGCCCGATGCTCTTGCGCTGCCGGTGCGTCCGCTGAAGGGACAGGCGCTTGCGCTCCGCACCACACGGCAAACCGGCACACTGACGCGCATGGTGTGGACCGAACAGGTCCACATGGCGCCCAAGAGCGACGGCCAGCTCATCATCGGCGCAACGGTGGAGGATTGCGGATTTCGTGAAGGCGTCACGGCGGGCGGGCTCTATGCTCTGCTGGAAGGCGCCCGCCGGGTGCTTCCAGGCATCGAGGAGATGGAGGTGGAGGCCGTCTGGAGCGGCTATCGCCCGACCTCCGACGACGATGCGCCGATCATCGACACGATCGCGCCGGGCCTCGTGGCTGCCACCGGCCATCACCGCAATGGCTACCTCCTGGCCCCTGTCACCGCCGACGCGGTGGCCGATCTCGTGACGTCGGGTGAGCTTCCGGCGGTGGCGCGCTCCTTCACCCTGGCCCGTTTCGCGCGGCCCGAGCCCAAGAGGGCAGCCCGATGAAGTTTTTCGTCAACGGCGAGCCCCGCGAGAGCGAGGCCGAGACCATCGAGGCCCTGTTCGCTCTCGAAGCCGAAGAATCCGGCATTGAGGGCCCGCAGGGCATCGCCATCGCACTGAATGGCCGCGTCCTCCGCCGGAAGGACTGGGCTGAGACCACCATCACGCCGGGCGACCGCATCGAGATCGTCCGCGCCATGCAGGGAGGCTAGAGCATGGATAGCACCGTCACGCCGCTGCGGCCCGAAGACGACGACGCCCTGGTCATTGCCGGGGTGCGCCTGTCGTCGCGCCTGTTCATCGGTACCGCCGGATATCCGACCCAGGCGATCATGCGCGATGCGGTGGAAGCGTCCGAAGCCGAAGTCGTCACGGCCTCGATCCGCCGGGTCTCCCTGCGCGGTCATGGCTCGGACACGGTCAGCCTGCTGAAAGGCCGTCGTTTCCTGCCGAACACTGCCGGGTGCGAGACTGCCCGCGACGCGATCATGACCGCCGAACTCGCCCGCGAGGCGCTGGACACGACGTGGATCAAGGTCGAGGTCATCGGCGATCGCGAGACGCTCTATCCCGACGTAGCCGAACTGATCGAAGCCTGCCGCCATCTCGTGGATGAGGGCTTCACCGTTCTACCCTATTGCAACGATGATCCCATCGTCTGCCGCCGCCTGGAAGATATTGGCTGCGCGGCGGTGATGCCGATGGGGTCACTGATTGGCTCCGGCATGGGCGTCGCCAACCCCGCCAATATCGAGTTGATCTGTCGCCGTGCGGGCGTGCCGGTCATCGTCGATGCGGGCATCGGCACTGCCTCGGACGCCGTGATCGCCATGGAACTCGGCGCCGCCGCCTGCCTCGTGAACACCGCCGTCGCCAAGGCAGACGATCCCGTCCGGATGGCCCGCGCCATGGCCCGCGCTGTCGAGGCGGGGCGTGACGCCTATCGCGCAGGGCGCATTCCGCGCCGGGGCCGGGCCGAGCCGTCGAGTCCGCAACTTGGTCTCGTCGGCTCATGAGCCTGCCGTCGCCGCTCATGGCGGTGACGGACCGCCACGGTCATGCCCGCCCGCTCCGCGAGACGGTGCGGGCGGTGCTCGCCGGGGGAGGGCGCTGGATCTGGTTCCGCGACCGCGACCTGCCTGACGCGGAACGGCGCGTGCTCGGGCAGATTGTGGTTGATGAAGTGCGCGCGGCCAGCGGCTTCCTGACGGTCGGCGGCGATGTGGATCTGGCACTCGCCCTGGGGGCTGACGGGATCCACCTGCCGATGTCGGCGCTGAACGGTGTGCGCGAGCGCGTGGGCTCGGACAAGCTCATCGGCGCGTCGGCGCATTCGCTCGGCGACGTCGCAGCAGCGGTTTCGGCGGGCGCCGACTACGTCACTCTCAGTCCGATCTTTCCCACTGCCAGCAAGCCGGGCTACGGCCCAGCGCTGGGGCCCGAGGCCATCGCCGCCGCGCGAAACCATGGACTGCCCATCGTCGCTCTGGGGGGAATGAGTGGCGACACGCTCGCTTCCTGCCATTCGGCAGGCGCGGCGGGGTTTGCCGTCATGGGCGAGTTGATGCGGGTTTCGGACCCCGCCGAAACGGCGGGCCTCCTTCTCCGAGGGTGGTCCGAGCCGCGAAGCGCTTCTTAGGCCGCAGGCCCGTAAGGCGGACGCGGGATCGCACGATGGGCGGCCCGCAGGGCAGCGGACCAGCGCTCGCGCAGATCGTGGAAATACCCCTCGCCCGCCTCGATCCGGTGGTTCACCTCGAGGTTCAGGGCATTACGCCGGGCCAACGCGATGTCGATCGGCAGGCCGACTCCGAGATTGGAGCGCATGGTGGAATCCATAGACACCAAACTCACCTTCAGGGCGTCGTAAAGGTCGGTCTCGAACTTCACGGCCCGGTCGAGAATCGGCTTTCCGTATTTGTGCTCACCGATCTGAAGGAACGGCGCATCGGTGCTGCATTCGATGAAATTGCCCGCCGAGTAGATGAGGAATAACCGCATCGGTTCGTTGCCGATCTGACCGCCGAACAGCAGAGAGATCGAGAAGCGGATGCTCGCCGCCTCGAAGCCCCTCTGCTCGATGGTCCGCACCCGGCGGATCGCTCGGCCGACGAGTTGCGCCGCCTGGAACATGGTCGGCGCCTCGATCAGGCGCTGGGGCGGATCGCCTTCCTCGCCCGGCACGCCTTCCTGAAGCATGCTCAGCACGGACTGCGTGATCGATAGGTTGCCCGCCGAGGCGAGCATCATCACGCGCTCACCCGGCACGTTGAAATGATGCAGCTTGCGATAGGTCGAGATGTCGTCGAGCCCCGCATTGGTGCGGGTATCGGCGACCATCACGAGGCCCTCCTCGACGAGGACACCGACGCAGTAGGTCATGATCTCAAGGTTCCGGCGTAGAGTGCGTCAGCATTGGACAGCCGACTTGCCTTGCTCGACCCGGAGCTTCACGTCCAGCGTTTCGGTGCCGCCACCCATGCGGCTGCCGCGGATCGGGGCCGCGCCGAGATAGTCGAGCCCCATGGCGAGGCGGATATACTGCTCCGAGGGGCTGATCTTGTGGACCGCGTCGAAGGCGACCCAGCCGAGATCGGGCACGAGCGCCTCGGCCCAGCCATGGGGGGCCTCGACCTCGGCCTCACCATCGTCACGCGCCCGATAGCCCGCGACGTAGCGCGCCGGGATGTTCAGGTGCCGCGCGGCCGCGATGAAGACATGCGTGATGTCCTGCGGGTTGCCGCTTCCGGTCGCCAGCGCCTTGGCAGCAGGCACGGCGGAGGTCGCGGGGCCGGGCTCGAACGTCATCGCACCGTGCACCGCCTCCATTAGCCGGTGCAGGATTGTCAGCGGGTCCTGCGCACCCTTCGCGGCGGTTGCCGCCAGTTCGTGCAATTCGGGGCTCGTCGTGCAGAAATCCGTCTCTCGCAGGTAGAACAGGTCCGGCAGACGCTCGACAGCACCGCGCACAACGCCATGCGTGTCGTCGGTGTCGGCCTCGCCGGTCACGCGGATCATCAGCGTGTCGGCGGCCTCATCGGGCGTGAACCAGTGGACGACATTGCCGAAGCCGTCCTCGCGGGCCGTCAGGCGGCCGTCGACGCTGGTGTCGATCCGCCAGCGGCGGATGTACTGCCCGTCATGGTCGCGCGGCGTCAGCCGCAGGATCTGGATCAGACCCCGCGCCGGTTGCTCGTAGGTGTAGCTGGTCTCGTGGACCACGCGGATGCGCATGCGCCTTTCCCGCCTGTCTTAGCTGTTGCGACTGCCCCGGTTTCACACCCGTGCGGCGTCAGCCGACGAGATACTGCTTGGCGATCGCTTCGCCCACCCCGTTATTCTCGGCGATGAACCCCTCCACGAACTCGTGCAGGCCGGCGCCGAAGATACGGTCGATGTTGTCGCTCTCGAGCTTCGCCAGCATATTGCCCGCCAAGCGCTGGCTCGGGCCGCGTCGGCCATAGGCATCGGCGATGAGGTCGAGATACTCGACGATCACGCCGTAGCAATTGGCGAAGGAGCGCGGCATCTGCTTGTTGAGCATGAGCAGATCCGCCACCAGGAGCGGCTTCACGCTCTCCCGGTAGACCCAATGGTAGGCGGTCAGCGCGGAGACCTCGCGCAGAATCGTCGTCCACTGGAAGTAGTCGAGGCTGCCGCCGACCTTCTCATCGTGCGGCAAGAGGATCTGGTATTTCACGTCGAGGATGCGGGCAGTGTTGTCCGCCCGCTCGATCGCCGTGCCGAGCCGCGTGAACCAGAAGGCATCGTTGCGCAGCATCGTGCGGAAGGCCGAACCATCATAGGTCAACGAGACGGTCTTCACCCAGTCGAGGAAGCGGCCGAATTCATCGCGGTTCAGTTCGCGGCCCGAATAGCTGCGCAGCTCTAACCAGGCTCCGTTGATCGCGTCCCACATTTCCGTCGTGAGCGCGGTGCGCACGGAACGGGCACTCTCGCGCGCCGCTTCGATGCAGGAGCGGATCGAGGACGGGTTGTGCGGACTGAAGGCGAGGAAGTCGCACACCGTGTCGGCATTGACGACGCTGTAGTGCGGCTTGAACAGCTCGGATCCCCCGCCGAGGCGAGGGCGGATTCCCATTCGTTGGTTTCACCGCCACCGTAACTCGTCGGCAGGGCAGCGAGGCGATGCGCGGCGTCGAGGATGCGCGCCACGAAGTCGGCGCGCTCGACGTAACGCGAGAGCCAGTAGAGGTTGTCGGCAGTCCTTGAGAGCATTGTACGGCTCGATCGTCCCGTCCCGTCAGGGCTTACGCGGTCTTGTGGAAGTGGCGGTCAGGCGTCGAGCACCCAGGTGTCCTTCGTCCCCCCGCCCTGGCTCGAATTCACGACGAGGGATCCTTCCTTGAGGGCGACGCGAGTAAGGCCACCGGGGACGATGCGGATCTCATCCGCTCCGCAGAGCACGAAGGGCCGCAGATCCACGTGGCGCGGCGCGACGCCGGAGGCGACGAAGGTCGGGCAGGTGGACAGCGACAGCGTCGGCTGGGCGATGAAGCCGTCCGGCGCGTGGCGCAACTTCTTGGCGAAGTCGTCGATCTCGCGCTTGCTCGCATGGGGGCCGACGAGCATCCCGTAGCCGCCTGACCCGTTCACTTCCTTCACCACCAGCTCGGACAAGTTGTCCATCACGTAGGCAAACGCCTCCTTCTCGCGGCAGCGATAGGTCGGAACGTTGTGCAGGATCGGATCCTCGCCGGTGAAGAACTTCACGATCTCCGGCATGTAGCTGTAGACCGCCTTGTCGTCCGAGATGCCGGTGCCCACCGCATTGGCGAGAGTGACCGACCCGCGCTCGTAGGCGTTCATGATGCCCGGCACGCCGAGCACCGAATCCGGCCGGAAGACGAGCGGATCGAGGAAGTCGTCGTCCAGGCGCCGATAGATCACGTCGACCCGGCGCGGGCCTTCCGTGGTGCGCATGTAGACGACGTCATCCTTGGTGAAGAGGTCGGAAGCCTCCACCAGTTCGACGCCCAGCTTATCGGCCAGGAACGAATGCTCGTAAAAGGCCGAATTGTAGCGGCCGGGGGTGAGCAGAACAACGGTCGGGTCGCGCGTCGCCGAGGCGGGGGCGAGGCTGCGAAGGGTCGCGAGCAGGGAATCCGGGTAGTTCTCGACGGGGGCGACGCGGTGCTTGGAGAACAGGTCCGGGAAGAGCCGCAGCATCACCTCGCGGTTTTCCAGCATGTAGGACACGCCGGAGGGAATCCGGGCATTGTCCTCCAGCACGAAGAAGTCCTTCTCGCCGGTGCGGACGATGTCGATGCCCGCCACATGGACGTAGAGATCGTGCGGCACCCGGAAATTGCGCATCTCCATGCGGTAATGGGCATTCCGGTACACGAGGTCGGCGGGGATGATGCCGGCCTTGATGCATTCCTGGGCGCCGTAGACGTCCTTGAGGAACATGTTGAGCGCTGTGACGCGCTGCTTCAGCCCGCGCTCGAGGAAATCCCATTCCGGCCGGGTGATGACCCGCGGAATGATGTCGAACGGGATCAGACGTTCGGTAGACTCGGTGTCGCCGTAAACGGCGAAGGTGATGCCGATGCGCCGGAACAGCAGTTCGGCTTGGCTGCGGCGAGTGTTGAAATGGTCCGCCGGGGTCGAGTCGAGCCAAGTCTTCAGTCGTCCATAGGCCTCGCGAAGGGTGGCCGGATCGGCTGGGCCGCCAAGGCCGGTCATTTCATCGAAGGCTGTGGCAGCCATGCTTTGCTCCCTCCACACGCTCAAGCTCTCAAGGCAAGAGGCGCGCCATGGCCGATACGTAGCGGCCGAAGCCGCGCTTGCCAAAGGCCAGGGCTTTTAGAAGAGCTATAGGCCTTTCAGGCTCGCGTGACCGTTACGAGCCATGATCACGTGATCGTGCACCACGATGTTCAATGGCGCCAGGACGGAGACGATCTCCCGCGTCATCGACACGTCGGCCGCCGAAGGCCTGGGATCGCCCGAGGGGTGGTTGTGGGCGAGAATGATCGCCGTCGCGGAGAGTTCGAGCGCCCGGCGCGCCACCTCGCGGGGATAGGCGGGCGTATGATCGACGGTGCCACGCCCTTGCACCTCGTCGGCGATGAGGTGGTTGCGCTTATCCAGGAAGAGGATGCGAAATTCCTCGCGCGGGGCGAAGGCCATGGTGGCGCGCAGGTATTCGGTGAGGGCGGTCCATGAGGCGAGAACGTCGCGATCGCGGATCTCACCCCGGGCGAGCCGCCGCCCGGCAGCTTCCACGAGCTTGAGATCGGTGACGACGCTCGGCCCGATTCCGTCGATCTCCAACAGCCGCGCCCGTTCGGCGCCCAGCACCTCGGCGAGACTGCCGAAACGGCGAATCAGCGCCTTGGCCAGCGGCTTCACGTCCCGGCGAGGGATCGCCCGGAAGAGAAGCAACTCGAGCAATTCGTAATCGGGGAGGGCATCGCCCCCGCCTCGGTGAACTTGTCTCGAAGGCGATCCCGGTGGCCGAGGTAATGCGGTTCCTCGACAGGGACGGAGAGCGCGGGCGTTGCCGCACCCTCGCTGAAACCCGGGCCGCGCCGCGACGGCGAGCGTGCCACGCCCGCCTCAGGCCGCCGGGTTGACCGGCTGGTGCAGACCCTTGGGCGAGGCCGTAAAGATCTCGACCCCCGTCTCGGTGACGGCGACCGTGTGTTCGAACTGAGCGGATAGCGAGCGGTCGCGGGTGACGGCAGTCCAGCCATCGCCCAGCACCTTCACCGCTGGGCGGCCGAGATTGATCATCGGCTCGATGGTGAAGAACTGGCCGGGCTTCAGCGGCACATCGTAGCTCGCTTCCACATAGTGGAGGATCGTCGGCGCGTCGTGGTAGATCCGCCCGAGGCCGTGGCCGCAGAAATCGCGCACGACCGAGCAGCGCTCCGACTCGGCGAAGGATTGGATCGCACGGCCGATATCGTTGGTGGAACCACCGGGCTTCACCGCCGCGATGCCGCGCATCAACGCCTCGTAGGTGATCTCGCACAGGCGCTGCGCCTTGCGCGGCACCTCGCCGACATACGCCATGCGGCTCGAATCACCGTGCCATCCATCGAGGATCAGGCAGATGTCGAGATTGACGATGTCGCCTTCGCGCAGCGGCTTGTCGTTGGGGATGCCGTGGCACACGACGTGGTTGATCGAGGTGCAGATCGACTTCGGGTAGCCTCGGTAGAACAGGGACGCTGGATAGGCCCCGTTATCCATGGCGAATTCAAAGGCCAGCTTGTCCAAAGCATCCGTCGTCACGCCCGGCTGCGTCGCCTCCATCAAGAGGTCGAGCGCCTGTGCGGTCAGGTGCCCTGCGCGGCGCATCCCCGCAAAATCCTCCGGGCCGTGAATCGGCGGCTCCGGCGCCCGGCGCGCCTGGGCGCTCGCCTGTTCCTGCATCATGATCAGAGGTTTCTGGTAGGATCGTCGTACTGGCGGTGGTCTCTATGTACGGTGCGTCAGGCGGGAGGCCAAGCGCCATGGGCGTCGGGCGTTGCGCAAGCGGCATGTCCTGTCCGCGAGGCTCATGCATCGCCTCCCTTGCGCGGCTGGGGGGCGGGGCGGCATAAGCGCAGGCGGACAGGCCCCGTTGGCGGGGCAGGTGAGGGCCGGATGGCAGGCAAGTCGGTACCGCATTTCCACAACGAACCCGGCGTCCCGGCCATCTCGGTCGGCGCGAAGGAGTTCATGTGCATCGGCGCGCTGCCGCCGTTCGACCATCCGCACGTGTTCCTGGACATGGGCGCGGACAACGAGATCATCTGCCAGTACTGCTCGACGCTCTACCGTTACCAGCCGTCGCTGGGCGCCGGAGCGGCCGATCCGGCGGAGTGCGTCTGGCACGACGATTCGGCGAAGGCGGCTTAGGCGGCGCTCGCTGGCGGTGTCCTCAGGACCGCAACCACACTCCACGCCTCTCGAGATCGGGATCGTCGGCGCCGGTATAGGCGGCCTGACGGCTGCGCTCGCGCTCTCCGACGCGGGCCACGCCGTCACGCTGATCGAGCGCCGTACCGGGTTCAGCGAAGTCGGCGCGGGCATTCAGATCTCGCCCAATGCCAGCCGGGTGCTGGCGGGCCTCGGCCTGGCCACTGCGATGCGGCGCGCGGCAAGCGAACCGCCGGGTGTCGAGGTCCGCTCTCTGGAGAGTGGCCGCCGGATCGGCGGCGTTACTCTGGGCGCCGAGGCGCGCGAGCAATTTGGCGCGCCCTACTATGTGATTCACCGGGCCGACCTTCAGACCCTGCTGCTCGATGCGGTGCGGGCGAGGCCCGGCATCCGCCTGCTGATGGGCCGATCCGCCGATGAGGCGCATGAGGGCTCGGAGCGAGTGAGCCTCACGGCGGAGACCGGCACCGGCACACAGAAGCTCGACTTCGATCTGCTGATCGCGGCGGACGGGCTGCGCTCGGTCCTGCGCCGCCGTTTCGACGACGCACCGCTCCGGCCCGGCCGGGCGGCGGCATGGCGGGCGCTCGTTCCGCGTGAAGCCGTGCCGGAAACCTTGCAGGGCGAGGCGACCGGGCTTTGGCTCGGGCGCGGACGGCACGTGGTGCATTACCCGGTGCGCGGTGGAAGCCTTCTCAACGTCGTGGCCATCGTCCCCGAGGCGGTGGGCGAGAAGGGCTGGGGCCGCCTGGGCGAACCCGCCGTGCTGCGCGCCCATTTCCGCCGCTGCGCTGGACCCCTACGGGATCTGCTGAGCCTGCCGGATTCCTGGCTGGTGTGGTCGCTGGCCGACCGGCCCGCGCCGCATCCGATGGCGCGGGGGCGGATCGCGTTGCTGGGTGATGCGGGTCATCCGGTCCTGCCGTACCTCGCGCAGGGCGCAGCGCTGGCGATTGAGGACGCGGCGGTACTGACGAGTTGCCTCTCGCAGGCACCAAGCGTGCCGCAGGCCCTGGATGCCTATGCACAGGCGCGCGAAACCCGTGTCAGGCAGGTGCAGAAGGCGGCGCGGACCAACGGGCGCAGCTATCACGCGGGCGGGGTCGTCAGCCTCGTGCGCGATGCGGTGATGCGGCGACTCGGGCCAACAGGCATGCGCGAACGTTACGCCTGGGTCTACGGATGGACGCCACCCGCTTGATTGCGGCGAGCGCGGCGGCTACCGGTGCGGCTATGCGGACGTGGCGGAACCGGTAGACGCACGAGACTTAAAATCTTGCGGCCGAAAGGCCGTGCGGGTTCGAGTCCCGCCGTCCGCACCATCATTGTTCAGTTGAAGCGAGATTTCCGATCGCTCTGTGCGGTTTGCGCCGCTGCCAGGGCGCGGCCCACGGCCCACAGCAAAGTGTCGATCGCCTTGCGGAGGGGCGAGCTCTCGCGTTCGCCGAGCTCATCGATCTCCCGCCGCACCATGATCGCGAGACTGGCGATCCGATCCAAGGCGGCCTCACCCCGATCGGGCATCACGAAGATGGCGCGGTCCGACATCTGCCCGTTGAGCTTGCTGTCCGTGATGTCGATGACGATGCCCCGGCCCATCATCGCCCCGGTGCGCGGGTCGCGCTCGTAGCGCCCCCGTGCAAGCACCCACCGGACATCATCGGGAGTCGGATGGGTGCGATACTCGACCACGAACATCCCACCGGACAACCGCACATGGTTGAGCCGATCGAACAACATCTCGCGGTCTTCAAGGGAGACATTCCGGATGTAGTCCGCCAGAGGCAGCCCGTTCGCCGCATCCAACGGATCAACCCCGAACAAGGCTGCTAAGGTTGCGTCGCCGAAGGTGAGGTCACTCTGGAAGTCTGTCTCCCACACACCGACTTGCGATGCGCTCAAGGCATCGGGCACAAAGGCGAGAACCGGCTGGGATCTTGGTCGCGGCATGGATTGTGGTCATCACTGTCGGACAGGGATTATAAATACACGCAAGCCGAATGGTTCCAAACTAAAAATAACCTCTCACAAATATCCAAGGCACGCTGATCACATTTTCTCCAGCACGTGAGAGCAAGAACAAATGATCGCGCGATCGCCGAAAGACGGACCCTATCGAATACATTGTCCCGAGGAGACGACGCTTCAGCAGATTGCCGATGCGTTAGGCGTGTCAACTAACGCGTTTAACACAGGTTTAAAAACTCATCTCTTCTTTACGGACCCGGATGGGTCTGAATGGTTCCTTTTCCAGGAGCCGATATCGGCTGTCCGCGTCCGCCGGGTGCGCGCTCAAACCGTTGAGCAAGACGCGAGGGAACCACCCCCAAACGACACGACGATCGCTGAATTCTTTGCGAAGAACTGGAACGAGCCACAGGGACAGGCTCTGGCGGCCATCATCGAAAGCCTACTCAAAGCCCATCTCAGCCTGAGCGCCGAACGCCTATCCGACTGAACGGTCAGTGGATCGTGCCGCCCCCGGAATTGGGCAGGGGCTCGGCCACCAGTGCCTCCGTCAGGGGAAATTCCAGCACGAGATCCTGCGAGTCGTCTGAGACGAAGAGAACCGCCTTGAGCAGATCGGGATCGGCATCCGCGCCCTGAAGCAATTGCAGCGCAAGCACCTTGGCGGCTTCATAGGCCGCATCCGCATCGTCCAGTTCGCGGCCTTCGGGATCGACCACGACGTCGTCGCCGATATGCGTGTGGAAGAAGTAGCGTGGCATCGGCCCTCCGCGTCATGCCTTGTACAAGCATAACGCGGAGGGCTTGGTTCGTCTCATCCGGCTTGGGTGGGTAGCCTCACGCGGCGCGCACGGTCGCCACGAAGCGAGTCATCTCGGCCTGGAGCCGCTCGGCGTGACGCGACAGTTCGGAAGCGGCGTCGAGCACTTGAGATGCCGACAGACCCGTCTCCTCGGCCGCTCCCGCGACATGGGTGATGGTCGCCGTCACCTCGTCGGTGCCGGACGCCGCCTGAGTCACGTTGCGCACGATCTCCTGCGTCGCCGCACCCTGCTGCTCGACAGCCGCCGCGATGGCGGTCGCCACGCCGCTGATTTCGCGGATGCGCCCGCCGATCGTGTCGATGGCGCGCACGGCGTTGCCCGTCGAGGACTGGATGCGGGCGATCTGAGAGGTAATGTCCTGCGTCGCCCGCGCGGTCTGGCCAGCGAGCTCCTTC
Source organism: Methylobacterium komagatae (assembly GCF_042661665.1). Classification (NCBI taxonomy): domain Bacteria; kingdom Pseudomonadati; phylum Pseudomonadota; class Alphaproteobacteria; order Hyphomicrobiales; family Methylobacteriaceae; genus Methylobacterium; species Methylobacterium komagatae. The sequence goes on along the minus strand of NZ_JBHSWN010000001.1, from coordinate 5,117,395 downwards.
ACCTCGGTGGCAACCACCGCGAAGCCTCGCCCCGCTTCTCCGGCGCGGGCGGCCTCGATGGTCGCATTCAGGGCGAGGAGATTCGTCTGTCCCGCGATGTTGGCGATCATCGTCGCCACGTCGCCGATGAGCGAAGCGGCTTCGTTCAGCTCCTTCACAGAGGCCGCGGTCTCGCTCGCCTCCTGCACCGCCTTGCGGGCCAGTTCCGCCGAGCCCGAGACCTGTCGGCCGATCTCCTGCACGGAGGAGCCCAATTCTTCCGCCGAGGCCGCGACGGTGGTCACGTTGGCGGCCGCTTCCTCGGCTGCGAGGGCGACCGTGGTCGATTGTTCGGCCGTCCGAGTGGCCGTGCCAGACATGGCCTGCGCCGTAGCCTGCAACTCGGTGGCCGAAGAGGAAACCAAGGCCGCGATGCCGCCGATAGCGGATTCAAACCCATCCGCCATCTGGCGCATGCCCGCCTTGCGCTGCTCCTCCGCCGAGAGGCGCGCGGCGCGCGTTTCCTCTTCGAGGTTCAGAGCATGGACGAGGTTGTCGCGGAACACCTGCACGGTGGCCGCCATGGCGCCGATCTCATCCTTTCGGCCCGCGCCCGGGATAGTCACTGCCGTATCACCGGCGGCGAGGCTCTCCATCGCGCCGGTCATGCGCTGGATCGGCCGCGCGATCCACAGGAAGCCGAAGATGGCCGCGAGGATCGATAAGAGCGTGACGAGACCGGCGGCGATCGTAACCGTGCGAACGGCCGCATCGGCATCCGCGATCGTGGCTGCGGCGGCCGCCTCCGCCTCCTGTTGATTCATCAAGACGTTGGACTTCAGCGCGTCGGAGGCTCCGCTCGCCAGCTTGAGAAGGTCCGGGCCCAGAAGGGTCGCCAAAGCCTCGTCCTTCTGGCCCGCCGCGACCTGATCGATGACCTTCTGCTGCTTGGTGAGGTAGCTCTTCCAGAGCGTCGAGAACTTTTCGTAGAGCGCCCGCTCCGCCTCCGAGTTCGGCAAGGCCTCGTAGTCCCGGCGCAGCTTGTCGATGGCGTTGCTCACACCATCGAGCGTCGTGCGATTCTCCGCGAGGGCCTGCGGCGTGTCGGAGGAAAGGACCAGCCTGTACAGCTTGACCCGGTGGTCCCGCGTCGCCGTGTTGATCTGGTTGACGACATTGACGGCTGGGAGCTGCACCCTGCCAATCGCGGCGACACTCTGCTGGAGTTCGAGCAGGTTACGAACCGCAACGACACCCTGCCCAGCTGCGACGATTGCCGCGAAGCCGAACATGCCGGCGAGGGCGGACTTGATGGAAACTTTCATGTGAGCCCAGCCGAGTCTCTCAAAGCTGGCAGCATGCATAAAAGTACAAAATGAAATTTGACTAAATTGCGCTCAAACGAGCCAAGCCCATCGATAGGAATTATGCATCCGGTCCCGCGACGGCTCACACGCCGTCGCGGGGTGGAAGGACTTTAGTTACCAAGCGTCGTAGCCATAGGGCCGGTCGCAATGGCGCTCGCGGTGGGAGCCATATCCGTAGCCGTAACCGGCAGAACGGTACCCGTAATCCGGACCGGCATCGTACCGGCGGACAACGCGTTCGCTGCGATAGACCGGGCCGTCATAGACCTCGTAGGTGCGGACGCGGCGCGGCGGCGCATAATCGTAGGCGGGCTGGCGGTAGCCGTAACCGTATCCATAGGCAGGCTCGGCCTGGGCGTTGGAGACGGCCGCGCCGAGGAGGGCACCGGCCGCGAGGCCGCCGATCACCCCGGCGGCGATGGCGCCGCCGTCGCGGGCCTGCGCCTGCGGCGCGCCGAGGGTCCCGACCATGACCAGGGTAGCGGCGGCCAGGGTAGCAATCGTCTTCATGGCCTATCCCTCTCGCATCGTGTCGGCCGGGCTGTTCCGGCCATGGAGAGGAGAATGAAGGAGGGCGCCTGCACCGGCCCTGAAGTCGATTGGCAGCTATTGTTCAGCTTGGGAGAGCGCGAAAGTGTCCGCCTTACGGCTTCGCCGCGCCGTCGCGATGGTCGGGATGGCGAAGGCCGCCAGTAGCCCAGCGGCGGCGACGAGCAGACCGGTGCCGATGAGCCGGAACACGACCACGCCAACGATGCCGCCACCGAGAAAGGCCGCGACGGTCACGAGATTCAGCCGGAGTCGCGCCCGGTCGATATTGGGGTTGCGCTCCATCAGGTTGGCGAGGCCGATACCGATATCCGTGACCGTGCCGGTGACATGGGTGGTCCGCACCCGCGCATTGGTGATCTGCGTGACGGTGGCGTTCTGGAGTCCGAGCAGGAAGCTGAGGCCGAGGGCGAGCACCGCGCCGCGTGCCTCTTCCGGGAGGAATGGCGCGAGGATGCCGAGCAGCGTCAGCATCAGCGCCTCGGTGAGCACACCGTAGGCATAGACCCCCGGCAGGTGGCGCGTCCGCCCGGCATCGATCAGCAAAGTCGCCGCCATCGCCCCGGCGACGAAGGCGACGACGATCAACAATCCGAACAGCGCCATCCGCAGCTCGCCAAGGCCGAGGTGATCGGCCAGCGACGAGACGTTGCCGGTCATGTTCGAGGAGAAGGTGCCGAAGGCATAGAAACCGGCGACGTTGAGCGCCCCCGCGATGGCGGCGAACGCGCGCGCCAGCCGCTCATCGACCCGATACGTCCTCTCGGTGCCTTCACGAACAAGCATGGGAACGGCAGTCGTCTAAAAACGGGAAGCCATCATAGACGCCAAAGCCTTAACCGCTACAAACCGACCGCGCCGCCATCGGAGCGCGGATCGTGCGACGCCTCGATACGGCCGTCTCTCGGATGGCGCACCAGCATGCCGGCATGGCCGAGCGTGTCGCTGTAGGGCATGCCCACGGATTCGATTTCATGGCCCATGCGCTCCAAAGCGGCGATGCAGGCCGGATCGAACCGATCCTCCACCTTCACGCTGAGCGACGGCGCACCCCAGGTCCGGCCGTAGAGCAGGCGCGGCGCGTCGATCGCGTCGGCCACGGACATCCCGTAATCGGCGTAGCGCGCGAAGATCTGTGCCTGGAATTGCGGCTGCCCGTCGCCCCCCATCGAGCCGTAGGCCATCACGCGGCCATCGTCGAAATGGGCCAAAGCGGGGATCAGCGTGTGGAACGGGCGCCGCCCCGGCTCCAGCGGATTCACCGAGGCCGGATCGAGGGAGAACGACACGCCGCGGTTCAGCCATGCGAGGCCAGTCTTCGGCAGCACCGTGCCCGAGCCGTACTCCCAGTAGACCGACTGGATGTAGGAGACCGCGAGGCCATCCTTGTCGATGGCGCCCATCCATACCGTGTCGCCGGTATGCGAGACGACCGGGATCGAGGCGGCGCGGCCGCTATCGATCCGCGCCGCCTCGGCGGCGAGACGGGCGGCGTCGAGGAAGGTTGCCGGGTCGTGGCGCAGGCGCGAGAAATCCGTCACCACCCGGTCGCGAATGGCGAAGGCGCGCTTCGTTGCCTCGATCAGCCCATGATAGTGGGCAGCCGTCTCACCCTCCTTGATCCCCAAACGGTCGAACAGGCCGAGGATGATGAGCGCCGCCAGCCCCTGAGTCGGCGGCGGGAAGTTGTAGAGCGTCGCGTCCCGGCGGCGCAGGATGAGCGGCGCCCGCTCAGCGGCGCGATAATCGTTCAGGTCGGCCCGGGTCACGGGCGCGCCGAGGCGTTCGAGATCGGCGCCGATCTCGCGGCCGACGTCGCCGCGGTAGAAATCGTCGAGCCCGGCATGGGCCAGTTGCTCGAGGGTCGCGGCCAAAGCCGGAAGGCGGCGAGTCTCGCCGGCCGGAAAAGGCTTTCCGTCCTTCAGGAAGGTCGCGGCGAAGTTCGGGGCCTCGTGGAGCGTGTCGCCAGCCTGGGGCTTGTAGCGGGCCTCGCTCGCGGATACCTGCACGCCGTTGCGGGCCTGGGCGGTGGCGTCGGCGAGCAGCGTCTCGAGCGGCAGGCGCCCGCCCAAAGCCTTCGACAATTGCAGCGCCAGATCCCAGCCGCCTACCGCGCCCGCGACCGTGACCATCGCCTCCGGACCGCGGGGCGGAATGGCGTCGTAACCCTTTTCCCGGTAGCGGGCGATCGTCGCACCCCGGCCCGCCGGGCCGCAGGCCTCGATGCCGCGTACCCGGCCACCGCGCTCGCGCACCAGCCAGAAGCCGTCTCCGCCGAGGCCGTTCATGTGCGGGTAGACCACGGCGATGGAGGCCGCCATGGCGACCATCGCCTCGATGGCGTTGCCGCCCTGAGCGAGGACGGTCTGCCCCGCCTGAGCCGCGAGGCTATGCGGGGCGGCGACGGAGGCTGACGAGAAGATCGGTGTCTCGGGCATGGCGTGTCCGGCTGGCTCTGATGCCGAATAGGCGAGCGACCCGGCCAAAGCAAAGCCCATACCCGCCGTCGTACGACGCTTTCCGCCCTATGTCGGGGATATGCTCATCTTCGAATGGACCGTGGCGGTGCTGCTCGGCGCGGTCGTCCTGACCGGGCTCGCGCGCCGTCTCGGTGCTCCTTACCCGGCTTTCCTGGCCATCGGCGGCATCTGCCTCGCCTTCGTCCCCGGCGTGCCGAACCTGCAACTGGATCCGGAACTCGCCCTCGCCCTGTTCCTCGCGCCGGTCCTGCTCGATGCGGGCTTCGGTGCGTCGCTGCGCGATCTGCGGGCGAGTTGGCAGCCGGTGCTCGGGCTCGCGGTCGGCGCCGTGGTGGTGACGAGCCTCGCCGTGGCGGTGGTCGCGACGATCGTGGTGCCGGACATGCCGCTCGCGGCCTGTATCGCGCTCGGTGCCATCGTCGCCCCGCCCGATGCCGTGGCGGCGCTGGCCGTGCTGCGGCATGCGCCCATGCCCCACCGGCTCGCGACCATCCTGCGCGGCGAAAGCCTGCTCAACGACGCGGCCTCCCTGCTGCTCTACCGTCTTGCCGTCAGCGCCGCGATGACGGGCTCCATGGCCGTCTCAGAAGTCGCCCCCGGCTTCCTGCTCGGCGTCGTGGCGAGCGTCATCGTGGGGCCGCTGCTCGGCCTCGTCTTCGTGGCTGTGCGCAAGCGCGTCGATGACCCGCCCACCGCCATCGTGCTGCAATTCGTCGCCGCCTTCGGCCTCTGGCTCGCCGCGGAGAAGATCGAGCTGTCAGGCGTCCTCGTCGTCGTCACCTTCGCGATGATGGTGGCGCGGCGCGCCCCGGGCGTCACCGCGCCGAGAGCGCGGATCGTCTCCTACGCCGTATGGGACACGGCGGTTTTCGTGCTCAACGTGCTCGCCTTCGTGCTGATCGGCATCCAGATCGACCCGATTCTGGAACGGCTGAATGGCGCCGACCAATGGCAGGCGATCCTGCTGGCGATCGGCGTTTTCCTCACCGTTACGGTGGTCCGCATCGCCTGGGTGCTGCCGACAAGCGGGCTCCGTGGGTTCGGGCTCGGCCCGGATGGCGACCGGGCGCGGCTCGGAGCAGGTGTCGCGGTCGCCTGGGCGGGCATGCGCGGCATCGTTACAGTCGCGACGGCCCTCGCCCTGCCGGGAAACTTCCCGCACCGCGACCTCGTGGTGTTCACGGCCTTCGCCACCGTGCTCGGGACGCTCGTCCTGCAAGGACTGACCCTCAGCCCGCTCCTCAAAGTCCTGCAGTTGCCCGATGACGATCCCGTCGGGCGCGAAGTCGGCCGTGCGCGCGCGGCTGCCTATGGCGCAGCGCTCGAAACCCTCGAATCCTTCGAGGATTGCGCGGCCACTGACGCGCTTCGGGCGGAATTCCGCGCGGCTCTCGCCGAAGCCGAAGCGCACGAGGAAGGGCTCGCCCCGGAGAGCCTTCCCGCCGATGCATCGCGCCTCAACGCGGTGCTCGCCGCCCGCGACAAGGTGATGGAGATGCGCCGGAAGGGCGAAATCGGCGACGACGCCTATTTCCTGTTGGAGGAAGAGTTCGACTGGGCCGAACTCAGCGCGACGCCGAGAACGAAGCTCTAGCTCGCCTTGCGCGTGGCGATGCGCGTCTCGATGGCATCCCACACGGCCACGGCGAGGTTGGGGCCGCCGAGGCGCTCGATGGCGCGAATGCCGGTGGGGGAGGTGACATTGATCTCGGTGAGGTGACCGTCGATCACGTCGATACCGACGAGGATCAGCCCCCTGCGGGCCAGCTCCGGACCGATCGTCGCGCAGATCTCGCGCTCACGCTCGGTAAGTTCGGAGGCCGAGGCGGCACCGCCGCGCACCATGTTCGAGCGGATGTCGTTCGCCGCAGGCACCCGGTTCACCGCGCCCATGGGAACGCCGTCGACGAGGATGATGCGCTTGTCGCCCTCGGTCACCCGGTCGAGGTAACGCTGCGTCACCCACGCTTCCTTGAAGGTCGTGGCGAACAGGTCGAACATCGAACCGAAATTCGGGTCCTTCTCGGTGACCTTGAACACCGCCGCGCCGCCATGGCCGTGCAGGGGCTTCATCGCCACCGTGCCGTGTTCCAGGCGAAACGCCTCGATCTCCGCGCGGTCACGGCTGATCAGGGTCGGGGGCATCAGTTCAGGGAAGTCGAGGACGAACAGCTTTTCAGGAGCGTTGCGGACCTCGGACGGATCGTTCACGACCAGCGTCTTCGGGTGGATCCGCTCCAGCATGTGCGTCGCCGTGACATAGGCCATGTCGAACGGCGGATCCTGGCGCATCAGCACCACGTCGCATTCGGAAAGGTCGATCCGCTCCGGGGGTGCCAGGGTGAAGTGATCGCCCTGCACGTCCTGAACGGTCAGAGCCTCGACCCGCGCCGTCACCCGCCGACCCTGCATCGAGAGCCGGTCGGGTGTGTAGTGGACGAGCCGATGCCCCCGGCGCTGTGCTTCGAGCAGCAGCGCGAAGGTCGTGTCACCCGCGATCCGGATGTTCTGGATCGGATCCATCTGGACCGCGACGGTCAGGCTCATGGCGGCTCTTCCGGCGCTCGTTACGCGCGCATCAGTTGTTCGGCATCGACTTGCTGCCCGTCCGCCGGTCGTAATCACCGATGGCCGCGCGGCACTTGGCCGAGAGGCGGGCGCGGTTGCGGGTCATGCAGCGGTCGGCCTCGGGGCTGTTCGGATCGACGCCGATGCAGAGGCGGAAATAATCGTCCGCGCAGCCGAGTTGAAGACCCTGGTCCTCTCTCTGCGCGTAGGCTGGACCCGCCGTCAGCGCCAGGAACGTGAGCGCGGCGAGCGCAGCGGCACGCGGCAAACGAAGGGAATGGTCCGGAACCAGTCGCATCCAGCCTTGTCCTTAAACACCGGTTTGAGGGGCGGAAGACCGCCCGCGTTGCGTCGGCATATCGGGCCAGCCGGGCGGTAGGCAAGCACCCCCCGAGGCCACTTGTGTCGCGCGTTGCAGAAATGCGGCGGCTTGGGGCAGGCTTGAAAAAGGCCCCGCCCGCATTCGGGCAGGGCCAGTCACAGGGAGGAAACGCCCGCCATGGGCCCCCTCTCCAAGCAAACCCCGCGCCACTTGAGTTGCACCGCGCGATGGACCTCTCAAGCTTCTGTTAACCATCCCGTGATGATCTCATCGCGAAGCACAAGACCAGAATTCGGACCCACTCTTAGACGACGCCCTTGCCGACGCCCTTTGCCGGGCCTGGGCAACCCGCCCGGATCGCCGACAGGAGCCCAACCATGAACCGCCACCGAAAAATCGAGCGAAGCAGCACCCCGGATACCGTTCAGACGCCGTCCGAAGGCGTAGTGATCCCGTTCCCCGGCCTGACGCAGCGTCCAGCCCGGCCCGCACCCGATTCCAGCGAGGCGCGCGGTCAGATCCTCCTGTTCCTCGGCGTCCGGTACGAGCGCCGCGCGTCTTAAGCGCGACGAGCCCGCCCCCTTCGCCCGCGCGAACGTCCAGACCGAATGACGCGTCCGGCGCGGCCGGCGGATGCGAACGCATGCCCGCAGCCCCGTTCAGCGCCATGACAATTCCGTTTCGCCTCCTGCCTGTCGGCCTCGCCATCGGCGTTCTCGCATCCTGCGCTCAGCAGGGCGATTTCGGGCGGCCCAAGGCGGGCGCCTGGAACAGCCTGATCGATGCAACAGGCACCCTCGCCGCGGGGGAACGCCACGCTCCGGCCTCGGCCTCGCCGCTCACCGACGATGAGCAGGATCTGCGCAACCGCTCCTGGCGCTTCCTAATGCCCGCCATGACGCGGGACGCCTTCCTGGACATCCTCGCAAACCTGACACGTGCCCGCGTGCTGCCGCCCTCGTGGCGCCCGGACGATCCCGCGGGGTACCACGCCTCCCTGCGGACGGGGGACGCCCTCTCTCCGGTCTCACGCTATCGCCGCCTGTCGGACGACGCCGTCGCCGATGCCCGCCTGATTCCGGCTTTCGTCGCACTCGCGGTTCGGGTGGTCGATGCCGACGCGCGACGGCTGAAGAGCCTGCCCTTCGCGCGCACCCTCGATGATTGGGACGTGCGGCAGGCCGCGATGCGCGTCGCCGAGAACCGCTGCCTCATCGCGTGGGTCCGCCTGGAAACGGGCGTACGAATCGAGGGATACCGCTACGCGCTCGAGCATCTCTATGCCGAAACGCCGGATCCCGCCGCCGTCGAGGCCGAGCGTGCGCTGGCGATGCTGACGGCCCGGCGCCCGCTCCTCGACCCGGTCGTTCCCGCGGATGCGGCAATCCGCTGCGGTCTCGTCCCCGCTCCTGCCGTCGCCGCTCAGCCGCCGCTCGTCGTCAAATACTGACCGGGGTATTTCAGCGCCGCGTAGCGTCGTCACCTGCGGAATCGGTCGTGCAGGACACGGCCCGCACGGCCGCGTTCGCCCCCTCGCGCTGGCTCGGCAGGCTGGCGATCACGCGGATCACCACGAAGCCGCGCATCTCCGGCGCGACGATGCGTACGTCGCGGCTCGGCTCGCTCTCGTCGTCGTCGGCCAGCGCCTGATCGTACTGGGCGCGGGTGAGGATCACGAGGTCGAGGGCGCCGCGCACCGCCGCCTGATCCGTCACCGCGTAGAAGGAGCCCTGGCGGCCGTGGGCGGCCAGCGACAGGGCGAGGGCGCCCGTGCGTGCAGAGACACGCATCGGCCCGTCCGCGAGATCGTAGGCGCACACGCCCACCGCCACCGCCGGATCGGGGATCGGCAGCCACGCCTCCTGCGGCGCGGGGGTGTCCCCGATGGCGGGGGCGAAGACCACCTGCGGATGGTCCAGATTTTCGCTGGTTCGGGCGCGGGAGACGGCATCGGTCTCGGCGAGCCGTGGGATGGCCAGCACCGCCGCGATGTGGACGATCCCGGCGAGCACGAGGCCTGCCAGGGTGGCGTAGGCGAGACGCAGCTTCACGAGGCGCAGCCCTTCCGGACGATGGAGGGCACGACGTTCCTGTCGAGCGAGCCGACACTCGCCGCGGCCGGGGTATCGTAGAGGCGCAGGGCCAGACGCATCGGGCCGTTCGTCCGCGGGCTCGGAAGCCAGTTGCCGGGTTCGACGTCGGGAGCCAGCATGATGACGAAACGCCCATCCTGCTGCCGCAACACCTCGGTGGAGGTGAAGCCATCGCGAATATGCGGACGCTCGGGATCCCGCTTGCCGCGCCCGGCGACGGTGATCGTCCAGGCGCGGGCGGGGGAACGGCACCGCCGATCTCGTAAGCGCAGGTTGCATCGAGGGCGCGACCTTCATCGTCCTCCGCAGCGGTCAGGAGCAAACCTTCGCCGATAGCGAGGGGGACCTCGCCCCGCCGCGCATTTACGGCACGGGTATAGGGGTCGGCGTTGAGCGCCCCGGCGCGGGGCCACGCGACCCAGGCCCCGATGCGCACCCCGCCGAAGCGGTAGCCGCCACGCGTTGCCCAATCGGCGCTGGCAAGTCCGAGTACCGACCCCAGCGCCAGGGCGTAGAGAATCAGGAGCGGCGTGCCGCTCTTACGGACGATGCGGGCGAGGACACTTCCCGCGACTTCGGCGGATGCGGGCAGGCGAGCGGCCTGCTCGGAAAACGCGAGCTTCATGCGCGCTGCCTTACGGCACGGCGATGCGACCGCCCACCGCGCGAGCGCCTTCGGCGACCTCGCGGGCAGGCGCAACGGAGGCGCGATCATCGGAGCCCGGCTTGGCGCCCGCGCGGGGACGCTCGGCGCCCTTGAACAGTCCGTTCAGTCCGCCGATCACCTCGAAGGAACGCCGCGACAGCTTGCCGAAGGCGCTGGCATTGGGATCGACCGGGGCGGTGGCGCCGCCGGATGCCTGCTGCGCGGCAGCCTTCGGGCTGTCCTTCAGTCCGGGCAGGCCCTTGATCTCGATGCCCTTGTGCGCGGGATCCAGCACGTCATGGAAGGTCTGCGCGGGGAGGGAGCCGCCGGTCATCTTGTTGGTCGAGGTGTGGTCGTCATTCCCGTACCAGACGGCAGCGACGTAATTGCCGGTGTAGCCCACGAACCAGGCATCCCGATACGCATTCGTGGTGCCCGACTTGCCCGCGACCTTGATCCCTTCGAGCTGCGCCCGGCGGCCGGTCCCCTCTTCCACCACCTTGTTCAGCATGAAGTTCATATCGGCCACGACCTGGGGCGAGAGTACCCGCTCGGGGGCCTCGTCGGAATGGCGATACACGACCTCGCCCTGCGAATTGCGGATCTCGGTCGCCGCGTAGGGCTTGGCCTTGAAGCCGCCATTGGCGAACACGGCATAGCCCGCCGCCTGGTCGATCACGGTTACCTCGTCCGAGCCGATGGGAAGCGAAACAGTATCGATGAGCGGCGTGGTGATGCCCATGCTGTGCGCCATCGAGATGATTTTCGCCCGGCCCGCCTTGGCCGCCTTGGCCTCGTGGCTGATCCCCATCGCCTTACCCAGCTGGATCGAGATCTTGATCGGGATCGTGTTCACGGATTTCGCGACGGCGAGCCACATGGGCTGACGGCCGGAATAGGAGCGGCCGTAATTCTGCGGGCACCAATTCCCGATACAGACCGGTGAATCGACCACCGTCGTGTCCGGCTTAAACTGCCCCGAGGCGAGGGCAGCCGCGTAGACATAAGGTTTGAACGACGAGCCTGGTTGGCGCTGCGCGTCGGTGGCGCGGTTGAACTGGCTCTCGCCGTAATCCGCACCGCCGACCATGGCGCGCAGGGCGCCATCGGGATCGAGGATGACCATCGCGGCCTCGTCCACGTCATAGGCATCACCGGACTTGCGCAGGATGTCGGCCACGACCTCGTCGGCACGCTTCTGTACGGCGAGATCGAGAGGCGTCTTCACCGTCAGCACACGGTCACGGATCTTTCCGCTGTCGGCCATGGCCTTCACCTGACCGAAGGCCCAGTCGAGATAGTAGTCGGCTGTGATGTCGCGCGTGCGGGTGACCGGCGTCGCGGGATTGCGGAGCGCCGTCTGGATCTGGCCCTCCGTCACGAAGCCTGCCTCGACCATGTTGTGCAACACGTCGGCCGCCCGGGCACGGGCGGCGGGCAGGTTCACGTGCGGCGCGTACTTCGTCGGCGCCTTGAAAAGACCCGCGAGCATCGCGGCTTCGGCGAGGCTGATGTCCTTCAGCGGCTTGCCGAAATAGTAATCCGCTGCCGCTACCGCGCCGAAGGTGCCGCCGCCCATATAGGCGCGGTCGAGGTAGAGTTTCAGGATCTCGTTCTTGGTGAGGTGGCTCTCCAGCCAGAAGGCCAGGAACGCCTCGTTGACCTTGCGCTCCAGGGAGCGCTCGTTCGTCAGAAACAGGTTCTTGGCGAGCTGCTGGGTGATGGACGAGCCGCCCTGCGTGTTGCCGCCGCCGCGCGAGTTGTTGACCAGGGCGCGGGCGGTGCCGATCGGGTCGATACCGTAATGGTCGTAGAAGCGCCGGTCCTCCGTGGAGAGCAGCGCCTTGATCATGATGTCGGGGAACTGGTCTAGCGACAGGGAATCGTCGTGCTTGATGCCGCGCCGCCCGACTTCGGTGCCGTAGCGGTCGAGGAAGGTGACGGCGAGATCCTGCTGCTTCAGCCAGTTGTCGCTGGTCAGCCGGAAAGCGGGCTGCGCCATGGCGAGCATCAGCAGGATGCCGCCCGTGCCCAGCGTCATCACCTCGCTGGTGAGATCGAGGCCAATCCGCTTCCAGCCGCGCACGGCGAAGCGGCTCATGAAGCGTTGGTAACGCTCGTAAGCCGCACCAGTCGATTGACCGCTGTCGTAGAGAGACGCGTTGACCCAGGCATCGAAGGCCAGAGCCGCGCGCTCAATGCGGGTCTTGATCGCGTTCAGGTTGGGCAGGCGCACGGTATCGGATCCGGAGTTCGGGCGCCCTTTCGGCTGCCCTGTCTTAGCAGGCTTGCGCGGTCACGGCGAGGCGAAGCGATGCAGAGGTTAACGCGAGTGGCCCGTCCTGGGCCCATTCCCTAGGCGCAGGACCCGCAACGAGGTTAACGCGCAGAATGCGGCGGCGGCGGGACGCGAGGAGCGTTTCGCTTGCCAGAGGACGGCGGCTCGGGCAGACGGACGCGTGACCATGCCTCCCTCCAAGCCTGCCCGTTCCGAGCCTGCGGCGGATTCTCCGAGCGTCGACAAGCCGTTCTGGCAGACCAAATCCCTCGAGGAGATGTCTCCCGCCGAGTGGGAGAGCCTGTGCGACGGCTGCGGCCGGTGCTGCCTCATCAAGCTCGAGGACGAAGATACCGGCGAGGTACTGCACACCGATATCGGCTGCACGCTCCTCGACGGCTACGCCTGCCGCTGCCGGGATTACCCACGCCGCCAGAAGAAGGTGCCCGATTGCGTGCGCCTTACACCGGAGGCGGTCCGCACGATCCCCTGGCTCCCGCCGACCTGCGCCTATCGCCTCGTCCGCGACGGCCAGCCGCTTTATCCCTGGCACCCGCTGGTTTCGGGTAGCCGATCGAGCGTCCACGAGGCCGGGATGTCCGTGCGCGGGCGCATCGCGGGCACCGAAGAGGAATTCGGCGAGGACGAGTATCCCGACCGGATCGTGGAATGGCCCGCACTCCGTCCTGAGGACGAGGACTAGAGCGTCCTCTTGCGCCGAACTGGCGTCCCTTTCGGCGGAAAATGCTCTAGCTTCGCGCCGTCGAGAGGAGTCGTCCACCCGCCAGGGTGTTGAGGCCGATCACACCCAGGACGACACCGCCATGGATCAGCAGGTCCGAGAACGTGGCTTCCTGTGGGTGGAAGGGCACGATCAGCGTGGCCGCCGCTCCGGCGACGGCGAGACCGGCCAGGGCCGCCGTCAGGTTCGGCCGAAGCGGGCAGGCCCGCCGCAACATCATGACGATCAGCAGCGAGAGCGGGATCGAGACACAGACGAGGAAGCCGAAGCAATGAACCGCTTCGTGCGTCTCGGCCGGATCGATGCCCGGCGAGAACCAGGCTCTGAGGCACCCGAGCCCGCCCGCGCCGACCCACAGGATCGCGGGGGGCAGGGGCAGCAGCGCCCAGGCGGCCGAGCGGCCCGGCACCGAGGTGGCGAAGGCGGCATAGGCGGCGGCGATGGCGGTCAAGGCCGCTCCGATGGTGGGCAGCCACAGGTCCGCACGGCCCGCATGGGCGTCGAGCCCGACCATCGCGAGACGCGAGGCCAGCAGTAAACCGATCAGCAGCGCTGACCCGAGCCACAGGCCAGCCCGAAGGGAGGGGCGCGGCAACGGTCGTACCGGCTCCAGGCGCCCGGCAAGTTCCTCGACCAGCCGGTCGTGGCGAGCACTCATCGCTCTCCTCCCAGGGTCAGGCTGGCGCGCAGCGCCTTGAGCGCGCGATGCAGGTTCACCTTCAGGGCTCCCTTGGTCCGCCCGGTAAGCGCGGCCGTCTCTTCGAGGCTCAACTCACGTAAGCCCAGATGCTCCACCGCTTGTCGCTGTCCATCAGGCAGGGCCGCCACCGCCCGCGCGAGAGCGGCGCCACGCTCGCGCATTTCCAGACCCGCGCCGGGAGCGGGGAGGGGATCGATCTCCCCTTCGTAAGCGAGGGGATCGAACACTTCATGCGGACGCCGCGCGATCCGGCGCATGCGGTCGATGGCCCTGCGCTGGGTGATGGCGCGCAGCCACGGCAGGAAGGGTCGGGCAGGGTCGTAGCTCGCCCGCGCGGCATGGAGGGTCATCAATGTGTCCTGCACGACGTCGTCCACCGCGTCGCCGCGCACGCCCTGCGAGCGGGCGAACCCCGCGACGACCGGCAAGCATGTCTTGAGCAGGGCGCGATAGGCGGCGGCATCGCCTGCCTGCGTCGCGATCATCAGGCTCGCCAATTCTTCGTCGAGCGCCATGCCGGTGTCGGTCCGCTTCTCCCCTCGCGCGCTTTCTAGCGCAGGCGGACGGGCAGGGCGACCGACGGGCACGAAGCTTCCAGCTGCGAGCGCGAGTGAGCTGGCCATGGCTCAGCTTTCCCTTGCCGCTGCGGTGCAAGCCTTCCGCGGCCCGAGGCCGTTGCGAGAGGACCACGTGCGACGATGGGCCTGTCGATCCCGGATGGCGGCGTGAAAATCAGGCGAGGAAGGGACGGGGCTCATGATCGGCATGTTCCGGCGGGACGCAGACCTGCGCCCTTGCAGACCTTTTCGGATGGCGCAGGCGATAGTTACCTCGCCTATCGGCCCGAACGCGCCGATACTAGATTTAAAGTAGTAATTTCTCTGTCTTGTATATTGGTGGTTGAAAATATTGCTATATAAATATTTTTTTGATCAAAAACTTTCGCATCAACGATCTTAGTGAGAAACATGCAGCGCCTCAGGAGCGTTTTGCATGCCTAAAATCGGGCCCAGCCTTGTCGATGTCATCATGCCCGCGCATAATGCTGCGACAACAATCGAAGCGAGCATCAGAAGCGCACTCGCATCTCCAAGATGTCGGCGCGTGCTGGTGATCGATGATGCGTCGACCGATCATACGGCTGCGCTCGTGGAGTCTCTGGCCGCCAGGGCCGATGGCCGGATCGAATTGATCAGGCTGCCGGACAACAGCGGCCCCGCACGCGCCAGGAATATCGGCCTTTCCTACGTCGAAGCCGATCTAATCGCGTTCCTCGATGCCGACGATCTCTACGAACCCGAGGCGCTGACTGCCGCTGTCGGCGCCCTCGACGGCATGTCCGATCTCGCGGTGGTCCGCATGGCGCTGAAGCCGATCGGACTCGATCGCGCGTACCTCGCTCGCCCGGACTTCGAAGCCGCGTGGACGCTGGTGACGTTCACGGTGCAGAGCAACGTCGTCGTCCGCCGTCAGGTGCTGATCGACGCGGGTGGCTTTCCGGAGGATGAGCTTTTCCGGCGGTATGGCGGGGAGGACGTTGCCCTGATGCGGGCCATCACGCAGACCTGCCGCGTCGGAACGCTTTTTAATGAACCGGGCGTGTTCTATCGGATCAGGCCGAACTGCGGCGCCCTCAAACTCCTGCGCAGCGCCTTTTATGGCGAGCAGCCGCCGGGGATCGAGGCCGACTTGGCGGCAGCAGACGCCGTGACCCAGAAGATCATGGAACGGCTTAAGCTTGCGAGTTCGTTCGCCCGCCCGGACCCCTGTGTGGTCGAGGTGCTGCTCACCTGGGCGACCTGACGCCCTCACCGAACCGGCTCACATCGCGCAGAAGCTCGACGAAGACGGCCGCGCCATGGTCGAGCAAGGCATGGCCGGCCTCCGCCGTGCCGAGCCGGGCATCGCCGATCGCACCCGAGGGATTGAGATCCCCGGCCTTCCATGCCAGCGCCGCCGGGCGGCCGGTTCGGAGGACGGTGTAGTCTCGCGCCAATTCGGCACCGCGCGAGGGGAAGTCATCGATGGCGTCCCGGCGCACGAGGTCGGGACGCAGAGCCAGCATCAGCGCGGTTTCGATTCCGCCCGCATGGATGCCATGGGTGATCTCGTTCCGAGGAAACAACCCCTCGGGATAGCCGAGGCGGCTCCACGAGGTCGTCACCGCGACGAGCCCGAGCTTGGCGCGCAAATCGCCCGCCAGGATGTCGATCAAGGCCGAATTGCCACCGTGGCTCGTGACGATGACGAGGCGGCGGCAACCCGCCCGCGCGACACCCGTGCCGATCTCCGTCCAGGCCGCGAGGGCAGTGGCGGTGGTGAGGCTGAGCGTGCCGGGAAAGTCGTCATGCTCGTCCGACTTGCCGATCGTCTGCACGGGCAGGATCAGCACGTCGAGATCGGCGGGCGTCAGCGCCCTCACCCGGTCGAGATAGCCGAGCGCGATGTCGATGTCGGTGGAGAGCGGCAAGTGCGGCCCGTGCTGCTCCAAGGCGGCGACGGGTAGAACTGCGACCGTCCGCGACATGTCGCGGGCGGCGATCTCGACGGTGGTGAGGTCGGACCAAAGCCGCGCCGCCATGCCTCTTCAATTCCTTCCGCTGCCGGAGAGGAAACGGTTTAGCCGTCCCCTCGTGCCGGAGTCGACAGAATCAGGCGAACAGGGCGTCGATGTCGTCCTGGCTGGGTGCGCTTTCGACCGCCTGCGGACCGTTGAGCATGAGCTCGGAGGCACGCTCGCGACGGGCGCGCTCGGCCGGGTCGGAGATGGCGGCATCCCGAGCCCGGACGGCGCCGATGAACCGGTCCAGGCGCTGCTCGAAGCTCTGGAGAGCGCTGACGACCTTGGAGATGCGCTGCCCGGTGATGTCCTGGAAGGCGCAGGCCTCGAAGATCGTGCCGATATGTTCTTCCATGGCGGGCCGGTGTTCCGGTCCGTCCGGGAGGCTCAGTATCGATTCCGCGGCGTTCATGATCCGGTTGGTCGCACCGGCCGTGGCATTGAGGACGCTGCCCAGCTCCTCATGCGCCATGGGGATACGGTCGCGGGTCATCTCGTTGGCGCGCAATGCCGAGATCTCGTCACGCATATGCGTGATGTACTCGGCGATCTGTATGAGTTCGGAGACTACCGTCGCCGACTCGAATTCACGAATGTCTGCGGAACGTCTCCGCTGCGCGTCGGACATCTGATCAACCCTCGATGCCGGATGGCCTTGCAGGCCTCGCCCGCCCCCTCGCTACTTTGGGGGCACGCAGCGTTGGCGCCGTCGTGCCCCGATGGATCCGTCAGCTACCGCAGACGGCTTCGATCTTGGACTTCAGCGTCGCCGCATTGAACGGCTTGACGATGTAGTTGTTCACGCCCGCCTTCTTGGCAGCGATGACGTTCTCGGTTTTCGACTCGGCGGTGACCATGATGAACGGCGTGGTGCGCAGGCTTTCATCCGCGCGGACGTGGCGAAGGAGCTCGTAGCCCGTCATGGGCTCCATGTTCCAATCCGAGATCACGAGGCCATACTTGCGGCCCTTCATCCGGGCGAGGGCGGCCGTCCCGTCGGAAGCATCATCGACTTCTTCGAAGCCGAGCTGCTTGAGCAGGTTGCGGATAATGCGGACCATCGTCTGATAATCGTCGACGACGAGGATCGGCATGCTCAGATCGAGAGCCATGAACCAAATGCTCCGAAGTCATCCAGGAGACTGAAATCCTGGACTGTATGGATTGATCTGCCCGTCGGGATCATCCAACGGAACCTGTCGAGACCTTAGCGCCGACCATCTTGCAAAGGCGTTAAAGTGGACAAAGACACCTCGCTTGACCGGCCACGCCGGTTTCGGCAGGGTCCGGCCGCGTTGGGGCCGGATGGTGGCATCCGCTGCCGACGCTTCCGAGAGTTTCGACGTCAGCAAAGATGGCCTCAGGCGACGACACGACCGTGCGGCCCTTCCTGCTCTGCCGCGCGGACGAGCCCCTGCCGGACGCCCTGCGAGGGGCCGTGGCGGCCATCGGTAATTTCGATGGCGTGCATCGCGGCCACAGGGCGCTGGCGGCTGCCGTACGCGAGGAGGCGAGGGCGGGCGGCCATCCCGCCGTGGCGCTGACCTTCGAGCCGCATCCGCGTGCGTTCTTCCGGCCCGACGCGCCGATGTTCCAGCTAAGCGGGGAACACGCGAAACAAATCGTCTTCGCCAGATGCGGCCTAGATGGACTGATCGTCCGGCGCTTCGATGCCGACCTCGCCGGAACCAGCGCTCGCGCCTTCGTGATCGATTTTCTGCGCGATGGGCTCGGCCTGTCGGGCGTGGTCGTCGGTCACGACTTCCATTTCGGCCGCGCCCGGGAGGGGACGCCGTCCCTCCTGCGTGAATTGTGCCGCGAGGCCGGGTTGAGCTGCCGCCTCGTGGAGCCGGTGGCCCTGACGGGGGAGGAAGAGCAAGTGTCGTCGAGCAAGATCCGCATGGCGCTGTCGGAAGGCGACGTGGCGCGGGCGAACGCGCTCCTCGGCTACCGCTGGTTCGTGACCGCCACCGTCCGCCACGGCGACAAGCGCGGACGGACACTCGGTTATCCGACCGCGAACCTGATGCTCGCCGATTGCGCTCTGGCGCATGGAATCTATGCGGTGCGGATCCGGCTGCCCGACGGTACGATTAAGGACGGCGTAGCCAGTTATGGCCGCCGCCCGACCTTCGATGACGGCGCACCCCTGCTCGAAGTGAACCTGTTCGATTTTTCGGGCGATCTGTACGGGCAGGAACTCGGCGTCGAGTTCGTGGGCTTCATCCGGGGCGAGGAGCGTTTCGCCAGCGCGGAGGATCTGATCGCGCGTATGCATCTCGATGCGGCGGAGGCGAAAAGGCTGCTCGCGACCGACACCGTGCCGTCCATGCTCGCCTGAGACGGTCGGCCCGGTATAGAAGGGCGGAATCATCATCGCGGAGGCGGATGTGCTGGGCCGGTTGGATCGTGGGAATTCGGGTGAGGCGGTCGTCTCCTATGGCGACGGCACCATGCGCGTGGTGAAGCCCGGCAGCTTCGTGCGCTGCGCCGTGACGGGCGATGCCATTCACCTCGACAACCTCCGCTATTGGAGCGTCGCCCGGCAGGAGGCCTATGCCACGCCGGAAGCTCTCATGACCCGCCTCAAGGCTCACGGCCGGCCGTAAACCGTGCGAGTTCCACCACCGTCATTGTCCGCGCCAAGCTCGCAATGACGTTGTTTTAGAATGGCTTAGCAGACTTCTTCGATCGAGCGCATGAACGAGCGCTCATCCTGAAATTTGGCACCAAGTCTCACAGATAAGTCTCTGACGTCGCTCGCTGAATGACCGCCGTCAGCTGTCGGCGAACCGACTCCTCGTCCTCGAACCGCAGGACGACCTTCAGTACCTCGACCCGGGCGGCGAAGCCGGGCGGCAGCCGGACGGCGTCCTTCTCCGTCGTAATCATCCGGACGCCGAGCCTGTCCGCCTCCTCCGCCAGCGCCATGAGTTCCGCCTCGCGATAGGGGTGATGGTCCGGGAAGGACCGAGTGCCCACCAGGGCTGCGCCAGCCTCGCGCAGTGTCGTGAAGAATTTCTCGGGCCGCCCGATTCCGGCGAAGGCGAGCCAGCGTCCCGAGGACAGGTCGACCGCGTCGGGTACGAGCCGTGCCCGGTGAACGGGGCAGCCCCGCGTTTTCGCCTCCGCCGCAAGCGCATCGCCCGCAGCGCCTTCGCCGATCAGGATCACCCCGCCGATATGGGGCCATTGGCGCCGCAACGGCAGGCGGAGGGGCCCGGCGGGAAAGACCCGTCCATTGCCGACACCCGTCGCGGCATCGATCACGGCAAAGGCGAGGCTTTTCGCGAGGCTCGGGTTCTGCAACCCGTCATCCATCACGATGGCCGTGGCCCCAAGGCTCCGGCAAAGCGCCGCCCCGGCCGGGCGGTCGCGGGCGATGACGGCCGGGGCCGCGCGGGCGAGGAGGAGCGGTTCGTCCCCGACATCGGCCGAACCGTGGGTCGCGGAAACCTGGACCGGACCAGCGAGACGTCCACCATAGCCCCGGCTGAGGAAGACGGGCGCAGCGCCGAGGTCCTGCAGGATCGCAGCGACAGCCAGGGCGGCGGGCGTCTTGCCCGCACCGCCAAGGGTGAAGTTGCCGAGACAGATCACGGGGCAGGGGCCTATGGCGCCCGGTTGGTCCATGCGCCGCGCCCCTGCGGCGCCGTAGAGCGCGGCGAGCGGGGCCAGCAACCGCGCCGCGAGATGGCCGTGCCCGGCCTGCCAGAAGCCGGGCTCTCGCATCAGGCCCGCGAACGTCCAGCCGCGTGAAGGCCTTGCAACTTCATCTGGGCAACGAAGGGATCGAGCACCGACAAGGTGCGTGCTACGGCACCCTCGAAGGGCTTGAGCGCCGCCTGCCCCGCCTCGGCCATCGCGGTGAGACGGGACCGGTCGTCGAGGAGGCGCCCCACATTGTCGGCAAGCTCGGCCCCATTGGCGACGAGCGCCGCACCCCCGGCTCGATCCAGGGCTTCGTAGACCTGAGAGAAATTGCTCGTATGGGGGCCATGCAGCACGGCCGCTTCCAGGCGGACGGGCTCGATGGGATTCTGGCCACCGCGCGGCACGAGCGAGCCACCGACGAAAACGAGGGGACTCAGCCGGTAGAACAGGCCGAGTTCGCCGATCGTATCCGCCACATACAGATCGACGCTTGGATGCGGGCGCCCGCCCGCCGAGCGACGGGCGGTGCGCAAACCCGCTGCCGCGGCGCAGGCGGCCGCTTCCGCACCCCGTCCCGGATGGCGGGGCGCGAGCACGGTGAGCAGGTTCGGAAAGCGCGTTCTCAACTCGGCATGGGCATAGGCGATAGCCGCCTCCTCACCCTCGTGCGTGCTGGCCGCGAGCCAGACGGGGCGCCCGGCCATCATCGGGCGAAGGTAATTGAGCTGCTGCGGATCGACGGGCGGGATCGGTGCGTCGAACTTCAGGTTTCCCGTTACCGAGACGCGGGGCGCTCCGAGCATCGCGAAGCGGGCGCCGTCATCCTCCGTCTGGGCGAGGCAGATCGCGATGCGCGAGAGCAGCGCGGCGGCGGTGCGCTTGGACCGCTCCCAGCCCCGGAACGACCGCTCGGACATGCGCCCGTTCACGAGGATCAACGGGATATCACGCTCGTCGAGGGCGACGATCGTGTTCGGCCAGATCTCCGACTCCGCCACCACCGCGATGTCAGGCTGCCAGTGTTCGAGGAATCGCTCGATCCAGCGCGGCGCATCCAGGGGCACGTATTGGTGGACGGCACCGGGCGGCAGGCGGGAGCCGATGAGGTCGGCGGCGGTGCGCGTGCCGGTAGTGACCAGCACTGAATAGCGCCGGGCGATCATGCCCTCCACGAGAGCGACGAGGGACAGCACCTCACCGACGCTCGCCCCGTGCATCCACACGAGCGGGCCGACCGGACGGGCGCGCCCAGGTAGCCCCCGGCGTTCGCCCAGGCGGCGCGGGTCCTCTTTGCCGCGCCGGGCGCGCCATGCGAGGAGACCGGCCACCGCAGGCTCACCGATCCGCAGGCCGGTCCGGTAGAGCCGAAGCGGCAATGTCAGGGCAGGGCGCCTCACGCCACGCCCTCCGGCAGGGCGCCCACCGGGGCGATGGGGGCATCGTAATAGGCGGCGCGGTCGTGGCGCCCGACGAGGGCATAGGCGCGGACATGGACCCGGTCCATCTCCGCCTCGAGATGACGCCGCACCCGCTCGAATGCCTCGCCCTCGCATTCGCGCGGCACGAAGATCGGCTCACCCAGGACGACCGCTCCCTTGCCGAACGGCAAGGACAGACACGCCTTGTCCCACGAACCGAATCGGATGTGTCGGCTCGTCACCACGGCGGTTGGGACGATCGGCCGTCCGGCGAAGCGCGCAAGGGTGAGGATGCCCGCATCGCAGCGCCGCGTGATCTTGGGGACGTCCGCGCTGAAGGCCACCGATTCTCCCGCCTTCAGCGCCTTCAGCATGCCTCGCAGACCCTCGGCCCCGCCCTTGGACCGGGTATCGGCAGACCGGCGGCGACCACGGGCGCCGGAGGCACGCATCACCCGCACGCCGAGGCGTTCGAGGGCGATGGTGTTGATGTCCCCGTCCGGGTTGCGGGAGATGATCGTGGCGACCCGGTCGGTCGGCCGCATCATCAGCGACATCTGGATGTGCTGGCCGTGCCACATGCCGAAGATCGCGGGCAGTTGCGCATCGAGCCAAGGGTCGGCGGCAGACGGAGGCCCAGCGACGCCTGAGCCGACCTCGAAGGTAAAGCGATTCGTCGCGCGCAGCAGACGCAGGTAGCCGGCAGCAAGGCGCCCGAGCGCCTGCTTCACGAGCGGCTGTCGAAGAAGACGCTTGAAAAAACTCATTACGGCCCGCGTGTCAGGCCCGGCGGAATAGCCCCGTCGGGCGGCCGGGTTCAAGCCGCCGGGATCAGACATTCGGCGGCGCGGAGCCCCCAAGGCTCATAGCGCACAGAGCGACGATCAGACTCACAAACGTGTGTCGAACGCTTGTTTATATCCATTCCAAACTGTAGATTGGAACAATTCCAGAGAGACTCATTAAGAGGGTGTGGGCATGTCCATGGTGATCGACGATGCGGCGGCAGCCCTTGCGGAAGCGCGGCGCGACCTCGTCCTGCGCTACGTCCAGCCTGGCCTCGCGGGGCTGATCGACGGCTCGGTCTCGACCCTGGCGCCGATCTTCGCGGCCGCCTTCGCGACCGGACACAATTGGTCGACCTTCCTCGTCGGGCTCGCGGCCTCGGTCGGCGCCGGCATCAGCATGGGCTTCACGGAAGCGCTGTCCGACGACGGCAGCGTGACGGGAAGGGGCAGTCCGCTGGTCCGCGGCATCGTCTGCGGGGTGATGACGACGGTGGGCGGGCTCGGCCACACCCTGCCCTACGCGATCCCCGACACCCTGCCTCCCGGCTGGCCGAACGCGTTCTGGCTGGCGACGACGCTCGCCGTGGCGGTGGTGGTGATCGAACTCGCAGTGATCGCGGGCATCCGCACCCGCTACATGGCGACGCCGTTCTGGCGGGCGGCCCTTCAAGTCATGCTCGGCGGCGTGCTGGTCCTCGTGACGGGCATCCTGATCGGCAGCGCTTGACGCGAGCGCCTGCCGCCGCGATGCCGGGGGCGACGTCCGGAGCGCCCCCTCGCTTGACCTTCCGCCTCGCGCATCTCAGCGACCCGCATGTCGGCCCACTCGGCCGTCCTCGCTTCAGCCAACTCTTCGGAAAGAGGGCGACCGGCTACGCCAATTGGCGCCGGGGCCGCTCCCGCAGCCACGACATGGCGACCCTGTCGTCGCTGGTCACGGATCTGCGGGCACAGGGCGCGGGTCACATCGCCTGCACCGGCGACCTCTGCAATATCGGCCTGCCGAGCGAATGGGCGACGGCCCTGTCCTTCATGCAGGCCCTCGGGTCGCCGGACGAGGTGAGCCTCGTGCCGGGCAATCACGACGCCTATGTGCGCGGCTCCCTCGAAGGTCTGCTCGAAGCCTGCGGCGCCTTCACGTCGGACGATTCAGGGACGCGCGGCCATTTCCCCTACCTGCGGAGGCGAGGGCCGGTGGCGCTGATCGGCCTGTCGAGCGCCATCCCGACGAAGCCGTTCGTGGCGAGCGGACGCCTCGGCCCGCCCCAACTCGCGGCGGCCGAAACCTTGTTGCGCGCGCTGGCGACCGAGCCGGGGCGGCCCTGCCGGGTGGTGATGATCCACCATCCGCCGCATCCCGGCGGCGCGTCGCCGGGGCGGGAGTTGAAGGATTCTGCGGCCTTCGCCGCGATGATCGGCCGGGTGGGGGCGGACCTGATCCTTCACGGCCACAACCACGTTTCGAGCCTCGCCCACATCACCGGGCCGGGCGGACGGCCGGTCCCGGTGGTGGGGGTGCCCTCCGCCTCGGCGCTGCCGGACGGGCATGGCGCCCTCCCGGCCCGCCGTGCGGGCTATGTGCTCTATGAGATCGAACGGGCGGGCGAGGGCTTTGCCATCGCGGCCCGGCGGCGTGGCCTGGACGCCGCCGGAACCATGGCCGATCTCGGTCCCCTTGATCTGGGAGCGAGCCCGGCCTTGTCGGCTTGAGCCGGGACGATCAGACGACCATAAGCTCCTGCCTGCGGCTGAGCTTCGCTTCGTAGCGTTCTGCCTCGCTGCGGGTCAGGCCGCTCACCAGGGCGAGGGTGCCACGATAGACCGTGTAGGTGCCGTCATGGGTCGGCTTGACGCGAATGGCTTCGGACATGGGAACCTGCCTCTTGCTGGAGAAAGCTCTTGCAGGGGTTCTTGAGGCGCCGCACCCGTTCTGGGCCGACGCTCGGGTCAGATGCGCATCATGGTCGCGAGGTTAGGCAAGCGCGGCTTGGACGCAAGGCCGACCTGTGGTGAAGTACCGATGGTGCGAGATGTGCAATGCGGGAAATCGTTGAGGGAACGTGCAATCCCGCCTTTGCCCAAATTATCGGCAGGCGTGCTGCATTTTGAATTTAGCCGCCTGATCCGGTTTTAGCCGGATCAATACCCCGCGAATCGCGTCCACCGGGAAGGTTTGAGGTCGTTTCATGCAGGCTCTGGCGCCTGTCCGCGACGGAATTGGCGGCCCGCATCCGGGCACGCGAAGTCTCGGCCCGGGAGGCGGCGTCCGACGCCCTCGACCGGCTCTCGGCGGTCAACGGCGCGATCAATGCCGTCGTGGACCACCGGCCCGAGGACGTTTTGACTGAGGCCGAAGCCATCGATGCCGCCCTGGCGCGGGGTGGCGATCCGGGCCCGCTGGCGGGCGTGCCGGTAACGATCAAAGTCAATGCCGACCAGACGGGCTTCGCCACCACGAACGGCCTGCGTCTCCAAAAGGATCTCGTCGCGAAGGGCGACAGCCCGGTCGTCGCGAATTTCCGCCGGGCGGGGGCGGTCCTCCTTGGGCGCACCAACACACCGGCCTTTTCGCTCCGCTGGTTCACCACCAACGGACTACATGGCGAGACGAAAAACCCGCGCGATCCCGCACTGACGCCGGGCGGCTCGTCCGGTGGCGCAGGAGCTGCCGTGGCGGCGGGCATCGGTGCCATCGCCCACGGCACCGACATCGCGGGATCGGTGCGTTATCCGGCCTATGCCTGCGGCGTCCACGGCCTGCGCCCGAGCTTCGGGCGCATCCCGGCTTGGAACGCCTCGTCACCCGAACGGGGGATCGGGCCGCAGCTGATGGCGGTGTCGGGCCCACTCGCCCGCAGCATTCCTGATATCCGCCTCGGGCTCACCGCCATGGCGGCGGCGGACTCGCGCGACCCGTGGTGGGTGCCTGCGCCCCTCGAAGGCCCGTCCATGCCGCGCCGGGCGGCCCTGTGCCTGCGGCCGGGCGGGATGGCCATCGCCCCCGAGATCGAGTCTGCCCTCCGCGACGCCGCCCGCCGCCTCGAAGCGGCCGGATGGCACGTCGAGGAGATCGCCGATACCCCGCCCCTGCGGGAAGCGAACGAGATCCAGCTCACCCTCTGGCTCGGGGATGGATTCGCAGCGGTTCGCGCGGCGGCGGAGCGTGAGGGCGATCCGGCAGCCATCGGAATTCTCGAGGCCTTCCGCAGCCGGGCCGAGGCACTGGGGCCAGACGCGATCGCCCAGGCGCTGACCCGGCGTGCGACGCTGGTGCGGCAATGGTCGGTCTTCCTCGCGGAGAATCCGGTGCTACTCGTGCCTGTCTCGGGCGAGTTGCCGTTCCCGGACGGGTTGGACCGCACGCCAGAAGGCATTGCCCGTGTGTTCGAAGCGCAGCTTCTTCAGGTTGCGCTAGCGCCGCTCGGCCTTCCCGCCCTGACGGTCACGACCGGCCTCGTCGGCCGCACGCCGGTCGGCGTCCAGATCGTCGCCGGGCGCTTCCGGGAAGATCTGTGCCTCGCGGCGGGCGAAGCGATCGAGGCAGGCGGCGTTCCGCCCATGCCGGTCGATCCGGTGGACGCGGCCTAGGCGCCCAACCGCATCAGCAGTCCGGCAAAGAGAGAGGCACGGCGGGGCAGGGAATCGATCAGCACATGCTCATCGAGCGTGTGGAAGCCCGCGCCTAGCACGCCGAGGCCGTCGAGGGTCGGGATGCCCCTGGCCCCGGTGAAGTTGCCATCCGAGCCGCCGCCCGCGCTGCAATGGAATAGGTCTACGCCCGTTTCGGCCGCGAGGTCTCGCGCCATGGCATAGAGGGCGAGCGTGCCTGCATCGGGTTCCCAGACCGGGCGCGTGACGCCGCGCCTCACGGTGAAACGCACGCCCTCCTCCTCTCTGGACAGGGCGAGCATCTGATCGACCACCCGGTCGAGGTCGGCTTGGCGCTTGGCCATGCTGAGAGCCTGTCCCTTGCAGACGGTCGGCACGCAATTCACCCATTGCCCGCCGGACACGATGCCGGTCGAGACCGTGCAATCGGCATCCGACAGGGCATCGATGGCGAGGACCTTGCGCGCCATGGCGCGAATGGCCGAGCGCCCCTCGCCGGGCGACGTCCCGGCATGGCTCGGTCGGCCGACGGCTTCCAGATCGAACCGGGCGATGGCGTAGCGGCCGGTCACCACGCCGTCGCCGGGCTGACCGGGCTCCGGTACGAGCACAAAGGCATGCCGGGAGGCCTCGGCCTCGATCAGATCGCGGGTGGCTGGACTGCCGATTTCCTCGTCGCTGGTGAACAGCACCGTCACCGGCAGGGGCGTGCGCTGCCCAGCCTCGATCAGGGCACGGATCGCGGCCACCGCAATGACGTTGCCGCCCTTCATGTCGAGGATGCCCGGCCCATAGGCCCGGTTGCCCTCGATCCGCCAGGGAAGCTGCGCCAGCGTGCCGACCGGATGGACCGTATCGAGATGGCCGAGGATCAGGATGCCGGGCTCGTCCCGCCGCGGATGGGGCAGGCGGGCGCGCACGCAATCGCCGAGCCCCATCCGGCCGGGGATCGTCTCGACCTGCGCGCCGAGCAAAGCGAGGTCGCGGGCCGCGAGCGCCATCATGCGGTTCACCGCCGACCGGTCGTAGGTCGGGCTTTCGCATTCGACCCATTCGCGCAACGTGGCGAGCAGGGCATCGGTGGAGAAGGACAGGTCGCGCATCAGCGGGCGCTCTCGGCGAAGGGGTCGGCCACGCGCGGCCAATAGTTCGGATCGCGCTTCGTGAAGGGCAGCGCGCCGTAATCCGGCGGCACCGCCCCCGGCACCGCGACGTAGCGGACCTCCGAGGCGATGGGGACGAAGCCCGCATAGAAATGCTGCATCGACTTCACGACCACGATGCGCTTGTCGTCGAGGCTGAGGCCGAGGCCGGTGAAGGCATCGGGCGCGAAAGGCTGCTGGCGTTTGTGCGTCAGCACGATGTGAATGCCGTCCGCCTCGACCCAGGCCGCCGGGCCGAGATGGGCGCGCCCACCGCTGAGTCCGCCTTGGCTGTGATCCTCGGAGAGGCCGCGCACGGTCACGCGCAGATCGACCGGATCACCAGAGGTGACGCCGCATTTGCCCCCGATGCGCAGGTCGAAGGTCGCGCCGAGCCCCGCCTCGTGGCAGATGCCGACCGCGCCGGGGTCCCAGATCATCCCGAGCGCCGCGCCTTTCACGCGGCGGGCGACGAGCCGGGCGAGGATCGCCGTGTTGTCGGAGGGCGCGCCCGCCCCGGCATTGTCGGCGGTGTCGGCGAGAACCATCGGCCGCGGATCGTCCGAGGCGAGCGCCGCATCGATGGCGGCGTCGATCGTGTCGAACTGCGTCGCGGCACTCTCGCGCATCGCCCAGATATCCGCCGCAAGGTCGTCCGCCAGGGCCTGCGCCTTGGCCGCATCGCCATCGGCGACCACGAGCATCTTCGCGCCGACATCGGCCACGTCGGCATAGGGGAAACCGTGGCCGAAGGAGACAGACAGGATTCCGTCCTTGCCCTCCAGCGAAAGCATCTTGTGCACGAAGCCCGCGATCGGCTCGCGAGTCGTCTTCCACATGCTCACCATCCGGCAATCGGAATAGGCCATGACCGGGCGGATGCGCTTCTCTGCCGTTGCCACGACCAGCGGGTAGAGGTCGCGGGCGCGGTCCACGATGTCGGTGTGCGGGTACTCCTTGTAGATCACCATCACGTCCGATGAACGCCGCATCGTCTCGGTGAGGTGGCAGTGCAGGTCGATCTCAGCACCGATCGTCACGTCCGGCCCGACGACGTCGCGGACCTTTTCGAGGGTGTCGCCCTCGCAATCGTCGTAGCCCTCGGCCACCATCGCCCCGTGCATGAACAGCAGCACGGCGTCGACCGGCATCGCCGCGCGCAGATCGTCGAGCAGCGTGTCCCGTAAGTCCTCGTAGACCGCCTGCAGGGTGATCCCGCCGGGCTGCGCGAAGGTCGAGATGCTTTCGATCACCTCATGGCCGTCCGCCTCGCCCATCTCCCGCCAGGCCTTGAGGCCGATATTGCTCAGCGCAGGCGGGGCGGCCGTGCCCTCGCGGCGGGAGTAGTCGGCCAGAAAAGCCGCGCGGCCCGTAGGCAGCGGGGCAAAGGTGTTGGTCTCGGTGGCAAGGCCGGCGATGAAGATCTTCAAGGGGCATCCTTCGGAGCTGCGACGCCTCGGGGCGAGCAAGTCACGCGCCGTTTGCAGGCTCGAGGCGGATCGTGACGACGGTGGCCGCGGCCACCGCCGCGGGCGAATAGGGCATCGGCGCGTAGCCCTGCCGCCCCCAGATCTCCGCGAGGTCGCGGTAATGCGGGCTGAGCGGGTTGCCGGATTGGCCGGGTACGTTGACGTAGACCGAGTTGTCCCACTCCCCGACATCGACCACCATGCGGAACGAAGCGCCGTTGGTGATGCCGAACGTGTCGGTGCGATACTCCGCATGCATCACGCTGGCCCCGGCGCCGCCGAGCGGGAAGGGACCGACGTTCCATTCCTCCGCGCCGCAGGCCGCGAGGGGATGGGCGAAGAGCGCCCGATGGAGCGTCCCCCAGGCCCAGGCGGCGGGATCGTCGCCCATCAGCGTCCGGCAGGTGGCCCAGGCAGCCTTCAGCGACGGCAGCAGGATCGCGCCCCGGATCGAGGCATCGGCCTCCAGCCGCTCGATGAGGCTCTGGGTGTCGCCCGGCGGGATCAGCACGCGCAGCGTCGCATCGGGCACGAAGGCCTTGATTGCGGCGGGGCGGAGATGGCGCACCCACAGCACCTCGGTGAAGGCGGCTGCGGCGCTATCGGCGGTGAGAAGTCCATCGAAATCTTGCAGCAATTCCCGCACGGCGATGGTTTCGGCATCGCCATGCGGGACGGCACAGGCGAGCCGGGCTACGCGCAGAGCGGGTTCCGAAAAGACATCGGTTTGTAGGGCCTTTGAATCCGCGAGATCGTGGGCAGTCTGGCCACTCAAGACCGTTCGGATGCGCCGGGCGCGCCACGGCTCGTGCCATTCGAAGCCGACCTTGCGGGTCTCCGCCGGATAGCCGGGCGGCAGATTCATCTCGTTGGCGGTGGCGAGCCAGCCCTCGACCGGATCGATGGCGCGGGGCAGTTCCTCCGCGTCGAGGAAGCCCGCCCAATCGAACCCCCGTCGCCTGGGACGGGCAGCAGCCCGTCATGGGCCGGGCGGCGCGGAGCTTTGCCCGCCATGAACCACGCGACCCGCCCATCCCGGTCGGCATAGAGCTGGTTCACCGAGGGTGCCGACCAGTGCCGCAGGGCCTGCCCGAACGCCTCGGGCGACGTGACGTCGAGATAGGCAAGGCTGCCGAGATAGGCCGCGGCACCGGGTGAGGACCAGACCGTCGCCAACGCAAAGGCGCGCTGCCCATCCTCCGCGATCACCGGCCCGTGGCGGGTGAAGGCGAGGGTGACCGGCTCGTCCGGGCCGCCCCGCACGGGAATCGCCTCGTGCAGGCGTCGGATGGGCTCGAAGCCATTACCGTGGCGGACGAGATCGTTATCATCCGGATGCTTCTCGCAGACGAACAGATCCTCCTGATCCATCGGCGCGATGGTCAGGCTGAAGGCGGCGTGCCCGTTGTGGCCGATGGAGATGCCGGGGAGGGCAGGCTCGCCCGCGCCGATCACGTCGAGCCCCGGCGCCGTAAGGTGCACGGCGTATCGCAGTGATGGGTTCAGGTAGATCCGGTGCGGGTCGCTCGCCAAGATCGGCCGACCCGTCGCCGTGCGGCTGGGCCCCACGACCCAGTTGTTCGACCCCTCGCTCGACTCAGGCGGCGGCGCACTCTGCTGCCGCCCGATATGGCCATGCGCATCGACCTTCGACCAAGCCCAAGCCTCCTCTCGCGTGGCAGCGAGCCGCTCAGGCGTCAGGTGGACCTGCGCGGTGGCAAGGCGGAACAGGTCGAGGAGATCGTCGGGCCAATCCGACACGCCCAGTCCCGCCGGCACGACAGGATCGTGGGGCGGGCTCAGTCGCTTGCGCAGGTCGTCCACGGCATGACCGCCCCCACCCGCGAGGACCTTCGCGCGGGCCACTTCCGACGGCAGGTTCCGCACCAGCCCATGGCTGCGGATTCGCACCACATCCTCCGGCGCCCAAGGTGCAGGCCTCGTTCCCATCCGCGCGAATTCCGGGGGGAGCAGATCCGGCCGGCGGTCGGTGAGGGCGATGAAGGCGTTCAGACCGCCGACGAAGGCGGAGACGATGGCTTTCGTGTCCTGCGGACCGTAGGCGGCCCATTCGGCGGCCATGTCGCCCCGGTAGAGGAACAGCCGCGCGGCCCTGTCCTGGGCGATGAAGCCCGGACCGAAATCTGCCGCCAGCAGCCCGAGCCCGCGCTTGCGCCACAGGTCGAGCTGCCACAACCGGTCGCGGGCGGCGTTGAAGCCCTGAACCCGGAAGGCATCGAGCGTGCTGCCCGCCTGGATATGGGCGAGGCCGGACGCATCGATCCTGATCTCCGCCGGCCCGGACAGGCCGGCCAGCGCGAAGGTCTCACTCACAGGACGACCTCGATCAGGTACGGGCCCTTCTCGGCGATCCCGTGCTTCAGGGCGTCGATGAAGGCGGGCAGCGTCTCGACGCGGCGTCCATCGACGCCGAAGCCCCGCGCCAGGGACACCCAGTCGATCGCCGGATCATCGAGGCTCAGCATCCCGATGGCCTTCGGCCCGGGATTGTGCGCGCCGACATTGGCGAGCTCGCCGCGAAGGATCGCGTAGGCGCGGTTCGACCAGACCACCGTCACCACGTCGAGGCGTTCGCGCGCCTGCGTCCAAAGTGCCTGCACCGTGTAGAGGCCGCTGCCATCGGCCTGGAGGTTGATCACCTTCCGGCCGGGCGAGGCGACCGCGGCACCCGTCGCCATCGGGATCCCGACGCCGATGGAGCCGCCGCTGAGCTGAAGCCAGGAATGCGGGGCGCTGGCCTTTGTGAGCCCGAAATAGTTGCGGCCGGTGGTGAGGGATTCATCGCATATCACCGCGCCTTCCGGGATCAGCGCACCGATGACCGCGCCGATGGCGTCCTGATCGAGCTTTTCCGATGTCGGGATCTCCGGCCGAATACCCAGGTCGGGCAGGGCGGCTTCCGGCGCGTTCACCGCTTCGGCCAATCGTTCGAGGGCGTCGATCTGGTCCTGTTCGGGCGTCGCCAGGGTGATGGTGCGGCACCCTTCCGGCGCGAGCAGGCTCGGCTTGCCGGGGTAGGCGAAGAACCCGACGGGCTGGGTCGCACCGATCAGGATGATGTGGCGGAAGCCCTTCAGCGCCTCGATGGCCTGATCGATCGGGTAGGGCAGGCGCTCGATCGGTACCGTGCCGACGCCGCGGTCGATCCGGGCGTTCGAGGTCATGGCGAGGAGCTTCGCACCGGTCTTGCGGGCGATGCGGTCGGCAATCTGCCGCCCTTCCTTGCGCACGGCCTTGTCGCCGAGATGCAGAAGCACCGGTTCGCCGCTGGACAGAGCCTTTACCGCCTCCCTGAGCGCCTCGTCCCCGGCCTTCACTCGCTCGGGAATGGCGGGGACGGGGGCGATGCCGGTGCCGGGATCCCAGGCCGTGTTGGCGGGCAGGATCAGCGTGGCGACACCGCCCGGCGCGGTCCGGGCCGCAGCGATGGCATCCGCGCCGTCGCGGCCGATCTCGGCCGAGGACAGGCCGGTGCGCACCCAAGCCGACATGGGCTTGGCCAGCCCTTCGATGTCGGAGGTGAGGGGGGCATCGTACTGACGATGGTAGGTCGCATGCTCGCCGACGATGTTGACGAGCGGAGAGCGCGCCCTCCGGGCATTGTGCAGGTTGGCGAGACCGTTCGCGAGGCCGGGGCCGAGATGGAGCAGCGTCGAAGCGGGCTTATCCGCCATGCGGGCATAGCCGTCTGCCGCGCCTGTGGCGCCGCCCTCGAACAGGCACAACACGCAGCGCATGCCCTCGACCCGGTCGAGGGCGGCGACGAAGTGCATCTCGGACGTGCCGGGATTGGTGAAACAGACCTCGACCCCGCCCGCCACCAGGGTTCGCACCAGACTCTCGGCGCCGTTCATCGGCGCAGCCGCCGCCTCCGAAGTCGGTTCAGCCACGCCATTCCTCCCTGTACGCCGGATCGGGCGCATCGTGGCACGGGTGGGGCGAGGCGCAAGGGGGCACGGATGCAGGGCTGCTACAGCCCCGCCGCGCTACCTGATCGTCGGACGGCCCTCGCCATCCGAGGCTCCAAGGCCGAGGCCGGCCAGCAGCGCGACCCGCGCGCGGCTCACGCGGCTCTTCACCGTGCCGACCTGACAGCCGATACGTTCCGCTGCCTCCTCGTAGGTGAAGCCCTCGGCCCCCACGAGCAGCAGCGCCTCGCGCTGGACGGCGGGCAACTTGCCTAGATGCTCGCGGACCGTGGTGAGCGTGCTCACATCCTCCTGATCCGACAGGGCGACGAGTCGCTCGGCATGGACGCCATCTGCATCCTCAACTTCGCGCTTGGCCTTGCGAAGCTCGGAGTAGAATTGGTTCCGAAGAATGGTGAACAGCCAAGCGGTGAAGTTCGTGCCGGGGCGGAAGCGATGCTGGTTCGCCCAGGCGCGGGCAAAGGCTTCCTGCACGAGATCGTCGGCACGGCTCGCGTCGCCACAGAGGGACAAGGCGAAGGTGCGAAGGCCCGGCAGGGCGTTGATGATGTCGGCACGGAAATCGAAGACCAGCGTGGGGTCGGCCCCCGCGAACAGGGCCTCGAGCCGAGCGACGAGACCGGACAGGCGCTCAGGCAGAGCGTCCTCTTGGCGGAGCGCGAAGTAGTCCTTCAACGGCGCGGACAGATGGCGCCCCACATCCCGCGTTGCGCCTATGGCCGACGGCTTGGCGGCAAGCTCTTCCGGCGCATCCAGCGGCTCCGCGATCATCCCGTCTCCTCGAAAAAAATACTTCATCCTGGAACGGATCTAAGGTGTCGTACGGGCTGGGACATGAACCACTGCTAAACAGACCCGGACGAAATTGCCGGATCATCCCACAGGGCGTGTATGGCGGCATTCGGGGGTGGCGGCAGGACGTGGGCTTGTGCATCCTGTCCGCGCGAGGACGAGTGCATGTCGAACCATCATCACCACGGTCACGACCACGATCACGACCATAAGGGCAGCGACCTGAGCCCCATCGAGGCGCGGGTGAAGGCGCTGGAATCCCTCCTCGTGGAGAAGGGCTACGTTCAAACCGCCGCCCTCGATGCGCTGGTCGAGATGTACGAGACCAAGGTCGGCCCGCATCTGGGCGCCCGCGTCGTCGCCCGCGCCTGGACCGATCCCGACTTTCGCGCGCGGCTGCTCGCGGACGCGACACCGGCCATCGCCGAACTCGGAATCGGCGGACGAGGCGGCGAGCACATGGTGGTGGTCGAGAACACGCCCGACACCCACAACATGGTCGTGTGCACTCTTTGCTCCTGCTACCCGTGGCCGGTGCTGGGCCTGCCCCCGGTCTGGTACAAGGCACCGCCCTACCGTGCCCGCGCGGTCAGCGATCCGCGCGGCGTGCTGGCCGAGTTCGGCGTGAGCCTTCCCGAGACCACGCGGATTACCGTGTGGGACTCCACCGCCGAGACGCGCTTCATGGTGCTGCCGATGCGCCCCGCCGGGACTGAGGGTTATTCCGAGGAGGCCTTGGCCGGTCTCGTCACCCGCGATGCGATGATCGGCACGGGCCTGCCGCTCGCACCCGCTGCGGAGATCCGGGCATGAACGGCGCTCAGGATCTCGGCGGCTCACACGGCTTCGGGCCGGTTGTGCCCGAACCGAACGAGCCGGTCTTCCACGCCGAGTGGGAGAAGCGCGTGCTGGCTCTCGCCCTGGCCATGGGCTTCACCGGCACGTGGAACCTCGATGGCAGCCGCGCCGCGCAGGGAATCCCTGCCGCCCGCGCAATATCTCTCGTCGAGCTATTACGAGATCTGGCTCGAAGCCCTGGAGAAGCAGATCCTCGCCAACGGCCTCGCCACACCGGACGAAGTCGAGACAGGGAGGGCGACCGAACCGCCCGTCGCGGTGTCCCGCGTGCTGACGGCCGATATTCTGGAGCCTCGCTTCAAGGCGGGTTTCCCGAGCGACCGGACGCCGATGGCTCCCGCCCGCTTCGCGCCGGGCGATGAGGTCATCACGAAGGTGATGAACCCGGTCGGCCATACACGCCTGCCCCGCTACGTTCGGGGAAAGCGGGGGCGGGTCGAGGCGGTGCATGGCGCGCACGTCTTCCCCGATACGAACGCCTACAAGCAGGGCGAAAACCCGGCTTGGCTCTATACCGTCGCCTTCGAGGCCGCCGACCTCTGGGGGCCGCAGGCCGATCCAGGCGGGCGCGTCACCATTGCGGCCTTCGAACCCTATCTGGTTCCGGCATGAGCGCGCCGAGCCCGAAGGGGCCGTTCTCCGCGCCTTGGGAAGCGCAGGTCTTCGCTCTGGTCGTGTCGCTTCAGGAGGCGGGCCTGTTCACTTGGAGCCAATGGACCGATGCCCTGGGGCGGACCATCCGTCCCGAGGGCGAGGGCGAGCAGGCGGCTGATTACGGGCGCTGGCTCGTGACGCTGGAACGTCTGCTCGCTGAGCGCGGCGTCGCGGATGGAACCAGCATCGAGTGCCGCACGGCCGCATGGCTACGGGCGGCGCATGCCACGCCGCACGGGCAGCCAATCCTGTTGGAGAATGACCCGCAGGGGCGGCACTGACCCGTTATTGCGCGCGCGATGGCTGTGCCTTCGTCAGTTCGCCCAGCGGGACGGGGTAGGCGTGCGGTCGGCTTCCGAGCATGGAATCGATCAGAGCCAGCACTTCGGGTCGGCCGCAATTCGCGGCGGGCTCGAAGGGCGTCCAGGTCTGAGTAAAGTCCAGTCGCTCGAACACGTCGCGATAGCGGCGTAGCTCGTTCACGGTCAGCGGCACGCCACGCACGAACGCCTTGTGGGCCGAGATCGTGCGTGCCCGGCGGAAATCCTCGGGGTCGAGTTCGAACTTCAGGGCGTCGCCGCAGAAGCAGATCTTCCGTTTGCGATCGAACAGGACGGCATGGCCGTCAAAATGGCCCGCCGTGCGGTGCAGCTCGAGGCCGGGGAGGGGTTCGAGAAAATCGTCGTAGGGCCAGCTCACCTGAAGCGCCGCGCTCCACGTGAAGTCGGCAGCAGGCAGGCACAATTCCGGGTCGAACCGGTCCTGCAATTGCACCAGGGCGCCGTAGGAATGCGGATGCGAGGCGGACAGCACCTTCATGCCGCCGAGCCGCTCGATCTGGTCGAGGGCGGCTTCGCTGAAGACCGGGCATCCTTCGAAGCCCATATTTCCCTCGTCCGTCTGGACCAGATAGGCCGAAGGACCGATGCCCGAGACCGGCTCGTTCCAAAACCGCCAGACGCCCGGCTCCAATTCCTGCCAGTGACAGGGAAACGCGTCCTGCGCCTCACGCTCGGTGCGGAAGCGCCAGCCGTCCTGCGGCACCACGTGCCTAGCGTCGAGGCACATCGGGCAGGCGGGCGGCGGCTCGAAATGGCGCTGCCAGAACCCGCAATTATCGCATGTATACGCGGGCAGTTTCAGGGCGCCCGCGAAGGGCAGGTAACCGGGCATCGCTTCGTGTCCTCCGCCCTCACGCAGCGGTGAAAGCACCGCCTGAAACTGTCCCCGGACGCCACGGTTTCCAGGCTGCACCGCGACATCGCTGCCTGAAAGACGTGCTCGACGCCGCGCTCGATCGGGCACACAGTGCCCCTTCGGTGCGGATGGGAGACCCCGCCCATGACGACGACTCGCCCGATTCGGCTTCCGCTCCGGTGGCCCATCGATCCCTGGCCCCGCGCGTCGCTGGCCGAGCGCACGGCGGTCGGCTCGGTCCTCATCCTTTTGCTCGCCGTGCCATGCATGGCGGCGGCGCTCGTTCTGGCGTTGACCGTGATCCTCGTTCAGCACGCCTGCCGGTCGTACGATCTGGGGGCCATGGTGCGCGCGAGAATCGAACGCCGCTGAGGCGAAACCGCCTGCCGTTCCTTGCCGGATTTGACCTCGGCGTAGCGCCTGGGTCAGTCATGGCGCAGGGCCGGAGACCGACATGTTTCGTTCGTTGATGACCGCGCGACGTTTCGCGCCACTGTTCTGGTGCCAGTTCTTCTCGGCCTTCAACGACAATTTCCTGAAGAACGCTCTCGCCTTCCTGATCCTGTTCGGCATCGGGGGCCATGCGGGCGAGGGCGGCGAGGGCCATGGCGGCGTCCTCGTCACGCTGGCGAGTGCCGTGTTCATCGGGCCGTTCTTCATCCTGTCGGGGCTCGGCGGCCAATGGGCCGACCGCTACGACAAGGCGCTCATGGCCAGGCGGCTCAAGTTCGCGGAGATCTTCGCGGCGGGCTGCGCGGTGCTGGGCTTCCTGCTCCATTCCGTGCCGGTGCTGTTCGTCGCGCTCGGCCTGTTCGGGACGATTGCGGCCCTGTTCGGCCCGATCAAGTACGGCATCCTGCCGGACCACCTGCGCCGGGAGGAACTTCCCGCCGGCAACGCCCTGGTCGAAGCCGCGACCTTCCTCGCCATCCTCCTGGGCACCATTGCGGCGGGTACCGCCTCGGCCATGGGCGGATCGGGCGCGCTATTCGCTGCCCTGGTCATGGCCTTCGCCGTTCTGTGCTGGCTTTCGGCGCGAATGATCCCAGAGACGGGAGAGGGCGCCCCCGACCTCAAGGTCGACGCCAACGTCGCCCGCTCGACCTTTTCCCTGCTTCGCGACCTATGGGTCGACACGAGGCTCTGGCGCGGCTCGCTGATCGTGAGCTGGTTCTGGCTCGTCGGGGTCGTGGTGCTGTCGCTGCTTCCGGTGATGGTGCGGACCGCCTTCAACGGCAGCGAGTCGGTCATCACCCTTCTGCTCGCGACGTTTTCGGTCGGCATCGCCCTGGGCTCCGGCCTCGCCTCCTGGCTCGCCAGCGGGCGGATCGTCCTGCTGCCGACCCCGGTCGGGGCGCTGTTGATGGCCCTGTTCGGCTTCGACCTTGCCTGGACGATCTCGCATCTTCCCGCGCCGCCCTCCGAAATGATCGGTCCGGTCGCGTTCATCGGTACCGGGCACGGCCTGCGCACGATGATCGACTTCCTCGGTCTCGCCATGGCGGGCGGCCTCTACATCGTGCCGTCCTTTGCCGCCGTGCAGGCCTGGACCGAGAAATCCATGCGCGCCCGCATCATCGGCGCGGTGAACGTGATCACCGCCGCCTTCATGGTGGGGGGCACCTTGGCGCTGGCGGCGTTACAGGCGGCGGGGCTCTCCATGGCGAGCCTGCTCGCGGTGGTGGCCGTGCTCAATCTCGTCGTCGGCGCCGTGGTCCTCGTCACCCTGCCGACGAGCCCGTTCCGGGACGCCCTGTCGATCCTGTTCCGCGCCTTCTACCGGCTCGAGGTGCGCGGCCTCGACAACATCGACAAGGCGGGTCCGAACTGCATCGTGGCCCTCAATCACGTGTCCTTCCTCGATGCGCCGCTGGCCCTGTCGCTGCTCGATCAAGAGCCGGTCTTTGCCATCGACAGCGGCATCGCGAAGCGCTGGTGGGTGCGGCCGTTCCTGAAGATGACCAAGGCGATGCCGCTCGATCCGACGCGGCCGCTCGCCACCCGCACCCTCATCAACGCCGTGCGATCCGGCGAGACGCTGATCATCTTTCCCGAGGGTCGGCTCACCGTCACCGGCAGCCTGATGAAGGTCTATGACGGGGCCGGGCTCATCGGCGACAAGTCGGGCGCCATGGTGGTGCCGGTGAAGATCGACGGGTTGGAGCAGACCGTCTTCTCGCGCCTGTCCCGC
Organism: Methylobacterium komagatae; assembly: GCF_042661665.1. Lineage (NCBI taxonomy): Bacteria > Pseudomonadati > Pseudomonadota > Alphaproteobacteria > Hyphomicrobiales > Methylobacteriaceae > Methylobacterium > Methylobacterium komagatae. The sequence continues at coordinate 5,079,389 of NZ_JBHSWN010000001.1, read as the reverse complement.
AATCAGGTGCGCCGCCGCTGGTGGCCGAAAGTAACTGTCACCGTCATGCCACCTCTGCGGCTTACGGTGGACCCCGCGCTGAAGGGCAAGGCTCGGCGGCAGGCCGCGGGCGCGGAGCTCTACGACGCAATGTCCGAGTTGCTGTTCCGCACGGCCGAGATCGACCGCGGGGTGATGGCCGCGCTGATCGATGCGGGCGAGCGCCATGGCTGGCGCCGCAACGCCCTCGAAGACCCGGTGACCGGCCGCCTGAGCTACGGGCGCCTCGTGATGGGCGCCAACATCCTCGGCCGCAGACTGATGGCCTACGCTCCGGAGGGCGGGCATATCGGCCTGATGCTTCCGAACGCCAACGGCGCGGCAGTGACCTTCTTCGCCCTGGCCTCGGCGGGCCGCGTGCCGGCCATGATCAATTTCTCGGCGGGTGCCGCCAACGTCCTCTCGGCTTGTGCGACGGCGGAAGTGAGCACGGTGCTGACATCACGCGCCTTCATCGAGAAGGGCCGTCTCGGCTCCCTCGTGGAGGCGATGAAGGGCAAGGTGACGCTGGTCTATCTCGAAGACCTGCGCGCCACGATCACCCTGGCCGACAAGATCCGCGGCTTCCTGAGCCCCCGAAAGCCGCTGGTGAAGCGGCGGGGCGAGGATCCGGCGGCGGTCCTGTTCACCTCGGGCAGCGAGGGCGCGCCCAAGGGTGTCGTGCTGGCCAACCGCTGCATGCTTGCCAACGTGGCGCAGGTGGCCGCGAGGATCGATTTCGGGCCGACGGACAAGGTGTTCAACGTCCTGCCGATGTTCCATGCGTTCGGGCTCACCGCCGGGACGGTGCTGCCGCTGGTCTCGGGCGTGCCAGTCTATCTCTATCCGTCACCGCTGCATTACCGGATCGTACCGGAGCTCGTTTACGGCTCCAACAGCACGGTGCTCTTCGGAACGGACACCTTCCTTACGGGGTATGCTCGGGCCGCCCACGCCTACGATCTGCGCTCGCTACGCTACGTCGTGGCCGGGGCGGAGGCCGTGAAGGACACGACCCGCCGGACCTGGTTGGAGAAGTTCGGCCTGCGCATCCTCGAAGGCTACGGCGTCACCGAGTGCGGGCCTGTGCTCGCCCTCAACACGCCGATGTTCAACCGCTTCGGCACGGTCGGCCGTCTCCTGCCCGGCATCGAGGCGAAGCTCGAGCCGGTGCCGGGCATTGATGAGGGCGGGCGCCTTTCGGTGCGCGGCCCCAACGTGATGCTTGGCTACCTGATGACCGATGCCCCCGGGCATCTGAAGCCGCCGCCGGAGGGCTGGCACGATACCGGCGACATCGTGAGCATCGACAAGGAGGGCTTCGTCACCATCCGTGGCCGGGCGAAGCGCTTCGCCAAGGTGGCCGGCGAGATGGTCTCGCTCGCGGCTATCGAGAAGCTGGCTAACGACCTCTGGCCCGACCGATTGAGCGCCGCGGCCGCCGTACCGGACGCGCGCAAGGGCGAGCGGCTGGTGCTTTTCACCCAGGCCAAGGACGCGACCCGCGCCGCCTTCCAGAGCTTCGCCAAGGGCAAGGGCGCCTCCGATGTCTCGATCCCCGCCGAGGTGGTCGTGTTGGAGGACATCCCCCTGCTCGGCGCGGGCAAGGTCGATCTGGTGGCGGTCTCCAAGCTCGCCCGCGAGCGCGCCAGCGCCGAGGCCGCTTGAGCCCGGCGCTCTGAGGCGGCATCCTCCGGCTCGGCGGGGAGGGCGGCATGCGGAAGAGCGGGTGGCTGATCCTCATCCGGGTATGCGCCGCGCTTTCCGTGATCGGCCTGCTGGCGCTGCTGATCTACGCGGCTTCGCTCCCGCCCCTCGATCTCCATGCGGCGCAGGCCCGCTCGGTGGTCGTGCTGGACCGGTCGGGAGATCTGCTTCGGCCCTTCGCGACGCAGGACGGTCGCTGGCGCCTGCCGGTGAGCGCTGCCACGGTCGATCCGCGCTATCTCGCCATGCTCCGTGCCTACGAGGACCGGCGCTTCGACAGCCATATCGGGATCGATCCCCTCGCCGTCCTCCGGGCTGCATCCCAGGGGCTGCGCCACGGACGCATCGTGTCCGGCGGCTCGACGCTCTCGATGCAGGTCGCCCGCCTCGTGGAGCCACGGGCGCGGCGCTCGGCCTCGGCGAAGCTGCGGCAAGCCCTGCGGGCCGTGAGCCTGGAACGACAACTCGGCAAGGCGGCCGTGCTCGATCTCTACCTCGCACTGGCGCCCTTCGGCGGATCGCTGGAAGGGGTGCGGGCGGCGAGCCTCGCCTATTTCGGCCGGGAGCCCGCCCGCCTGACCCCCGCCCAGGCCGCCCTCCTCGTCGCCCTGCCGCAATCGCCCGAGACACGGCGGCCCGACCGTTTCCCTGAACGGGCGCGCGCGGCGCGCAATCGGGTGATCGACATCGCGCTATCGCGCGGCCTGCTCCGCGACGACGAGGCCGCACAGGCCAGGGCCGAACCAGTCCCGGCGGCCCGCCAGCCCTTTCCGATGCTGGCCGCCCACGCCGCCGAAGAGGCCGTGGCCGCCGAGCCTGCGAACCCGGTGATCCGCCTCAGCCTCGATGGCCGTCTCCAGGCGAGCCTCGAAGCCCTCGCCGCGGAGCGAGCCGCCTCGGCGGGGCCCGTCCTCTCGACGGCGATCGTGGTGATCGACAATCGCGACGGGCGGCTCCTCGCCCGGGTCGGCAGCGCGGGCTACCTCGATGCCAGCCGCCGGGGGGCCATCGACATGACCCGCGCCGTGCGCTCTCCGGGATCGGCGCTGAAGCCCTTCGTCTACGCCATGGCCTTCGAGGCCGGGCTCGCCCATCCCGAGACGCTGATCGAGGACCGGCCTTCGCGTTTCTCCGCAAGCTACGCGCCCGAGAACTTCGACATGACCTTCCAGGGCACCGTCACCGCCCGGCGGGCGCTGCAACTCTCACTCAACGTGCCCGCCGTCGCGCTGATGGAGGCGGTGGGACCGGCGCGCTTCGTCGCGCATCTGCGCGCGGCGGGAGCCGACCTGCGCCTGCCCCGCGAGGCGGCGCCCGGCCTTCCGGTAGCGCTCGGGGGGCTCGGGCTCACCCTTACCGATCTCGCCCGGCTCTATGCCGGCCTTGCCCGCGATGGGCAGATGCCGCCCCCGGCCGCGGGCAAGCGCATCGCAGGGGATGTGGCGGCGTGGTACGTCACCGACATCCTGCGCGGGACGCCGCCGCCCGACAACGCACTGCCCAATCGCATCGCCTACAAGACCGGCACGTCCTTCGGGTACCGCGATGCCTGGGCCGTGGGATACGACCGCCGCGTCACGGTCGCGGTTTGGGCCGGTCGCGCCGATGGCGCCCCGGTGCCCGGCCTCGTCGGGCGGATCGTCGCCGCGCCGATCCTGTTCGATGCCTTCGCCCGCTACGGGGGCGATCCCGTCTTCGGGCCGCGCCCGGCCGATGCGTTGGCCGTCGCCAACGCAGCATTGCCGCCGCCCCTGCGCCGCCTGAACCGCGATGAGCCGCCGGACGGAACGCCGATCCTGCGGATCGCCTATCCCCCGGATGGGGCGCGGGTCGATCTCGGCTTGGCCGCCCACGCGGGCGGGGCGGGGGAGGGGGTGATCCTGAAGGCATCGGGCGGCGTGCCACCCCTCACCTGGATGATCGACGGGCAGCCGGTCTCACGAACCATCCGGCGGCAATCGGCCTGGGTGCCGGAGGGCGCGGGCTTCGCACGAATCTCCGTCCTCGACGCGACCGGTGCTAGCGACAGCGTCGCCGTACGGATCGAGTAGGGGGTAAGTCCGCCGGCCCAAGTCATTCCGAATGAAATACTCTAACTGGTATACTGTTTTTCAACAGTCTGCCCGTAAACCACTCATGTGATGGTTTCGAGGCTACGAATTTTCGGCGTCGCCACGGCGACGCTTACTGCTTTGGCAGGTGTTGCTGGTTACGCCGGAACTGCGGCGGACGGGCATCGGGCCGCTTGGCGCCTCGACTATGTTCGTCCCACGACGATCCCCTTCCCCGAGACCAACCCCTATTCGCCCGCCAAGGCGGAACTCGGCCGCAAGCTCTTCTTCGATCCGATCCTCTCGGGCGACGGCAGCCGCGCCTGCGTGACCTGCCACCGCCCGGACCTGGCCTGGGCCGATGGCCGCGCCCGCGCCTCCACCCGCATGGGTGGAGACATGGACCTGCACACGCCGACGCTCCTGAATGTCGCTTGGCAGGATGGTCCGCTCGGCTGGGACGGCAAGTTTCCCGTGCTGGAGAAGGTCGCCCGCGCGCCCATCTCCGCACCGGGGAACATGAACCTCAAGATGCGCGATGCCGTGTCTCGTCTTTCGGCCGACGAGAGCTACCGCGAGGGCTTCGCCGCCGCGTTCGGAGATCCTGCCGTCAGCGAGGACCGGCTCGAAGCCGCCCTCGCGACCTACCAGCGCTTGATCATCGCCGGGAAGGCACCATTCGACCGCTGGATCGGTGGGGAGGAGGGCGCGATCTCCGAGCCCGCCAAGCGTGGGTTCGACGTGTTCAATGGGAAAGGTGGCTGCGCCGGTTGCCATTCCGGCTGGTCGTTCACCGACAACTCCTTCCACGACATCGGCACCGCCACGGGCACCGATCTCGGCCGGGGCCGCCTGATGCCACGCTCGGTCGCCCTGCAATACGCTTTCAAGACGCCGACGCTGCGCGAGATCGACCAGCGCACGGCCTACATGCACGACGGCTCGGTGCCGACGCTGGAAGCGGTGGTCGACCACTACGACAAGGGCGGGATCGACCGCCCGAGCCGGTCGCGGCAGATCAAGCCCCTGAACCTCAGTGCGCGGGAAAAGGCGGACCTGCTGGCCTTCCTGGCGACGCTGTCCACCGAGGGCGACCGCGACGAGACCGCGGCGGTGTTTCCCGCAAACGCGCCGACACCGTAGGCCAGAGAGCCTCTTCCACCTTTCATCGGCGAAGCGAGGCCATCCACAATTCGTTCTGGGCGGTTGCGCTGCCTTGTGTGGCGTCGCTGTGCTCGCAATGACGGGCTTGATGGGTCCTTCGGCTGTATGGCCGGATGTCGGCTCAGTGGAAGACCGGCAGGCCCGAGCCTAGCAGGACCAAGCCCGACACGAGGAAGAGACCGCCCGAGGTCTCGAAGGCCTTCGCGCGCAGACCGGCGGCGGGAGCACGGGCCGCGAGGGCGACGCCCAGGCAGAGGCTGAAGGCGCTCGCCAATCCGACCATGAGTGAACTCTCCGACAAGGCTCTCCGGGCGTGCCCGCTAGCCATTGCGGTCACGCTAAACGCCAACCCTTAACCCGAAGCTTCCGAGGACCGTTCCTGGATGGCGGGTTGGACGGAAAAAGCTCAGCTCGCGGAATCCACAGCGTTAACCTTTTGAGGAAAGCCATTAAGATTCACTTACCGGAGAGGCCGGGATTTGATTTAACTAGGTTTCACAAAGCGGCGCCGCCGAGGGCGAGGGTCTTATGAAGTCCCCACGGAAGACGTTTTTCAGTTCACTTCCAACCTTGGCCTTGGCGTTACCATTGACCTTGTTCGCGACGAACGAGGCCAGCGCGCACGTGAAATGGTTTTGTGCCTACGACGTTTCGGGCCAGCCACGGGGCCTGGAAAACGTCCTGTGCCTCAATTTCGAGTGGCTGGTCGGCCTCTCGCTGGTTTGCCTGATGTTCGGCTGCCTCGCGGAGGGCACGCCGCTCGGCACCGCGCTGATGAACTCCCTCGACCGGGTGCTGAGCCGCATCCGCACCGATACCGAGCTTCTGGTACGCGCGACGGTCGGCTTCTTCTTCGTGTCGCTCTGGGGTCTCGGCGGCATCATCCTGACGCCGGAATTGAAGACCAACCTCGAATGGATCTCCTGGCTCCAGCTCGGCCTCGCCGGGTGCCTGATCTGGCGGCGGACCATGCCGATCACCGGGCTCGGGATCGTTTTTCTCTTCGGATATGCGGTCTCGCAATACGGCGTCTTCCACCTCGCCGATTACCCGGTCTTTCTCGGCGTCGCCGCTTACCTGATCCTGCGCGGCCTCGACCTCACGCCTTATGGGATCCGTGCGCTCGACATCGTGCGCTGGACGGCCGCCGTCACGCTGATGTGGGCCTCGGTCGAGAAGTGGGCGTATCCGCACTGGACCGACCCGCTCATCGCCGCCAACCCGGCCATGACCATGGGCGCAAGCCCCGAGCTGTTCATGCAGGCCGCTGGCGTCATCGAGTTCACCCTCGCCTTCGCCCTCGTCTGGACGCCGCTGGTGCGCCGCACCTCCGCACTGATCCTGGCAGGCGTGTTCGTCTCGGCCATCTTTGAGTTCGGCAAGATCGACGCGATCGGCCATTCCGGCATCATCGTGGTGCTGCTCGGTATCGCTGCCGACGATGTGCGGGTGAAGGTCCGGGTGCGCGACACGGTGCTCGCCCCAGCCTGGTACGCGGCCTCCCTCGCGGGCTTCCTGCTCCTCTACTATCTCGGCCACGCCGCGATCTATGGCGGCCTCGCGGAACTGCCGGTGATCTGAATGCGGCTTAAGGACGGTGGAACGAGGCCACGGCGTCGTTCACACCGGTCAGCAGGATCTGACATCCGACGCAGAGCAGAAGGAACGCGAAGAGCCGCCCGAGCACCCGCGCGCGGGCGGGGCCGATCAGGGCGACCACTCGGTCGGCCGAGCCGTAGACCAGGACTACGATCAGGGCGACGCAGAGGGCCGCCGCCGACACGCTGGCATAGAAGCCGATCCGGTTGGCCAGGGCCTCGGGTCGGCTGGAACCCAGGGTGATCGCCACGGCGATGGTGCCGGGCCCGACGGTGAAGGGCAGCGTCAGCGGGAAGAAGGCGATTTCGTTGAGATTGCCGGAGAGCGCTTCCGCCGGGGGCTCCTGCATCCGCTTGTCCCGCGAGCCGGAGGCTTCGGCCTGCTTGCGCGCCTCCCGCGCCTCCGGCCGGTTGAGCTGCGTCCAGGCGGCGGACATCACCACCAGCCCGCCCGCGATCCGTAGCGCAGCGAGGCTCACGCCGAAGAAGTTGAGGATCGGCGTACCCGCCCAGAGCGCGCCGAGCATGATCACCGCCGCGTAAGTGCCGATCCGGCGGGAGAGCAGGACCCGCTCGGCATGGCTGAACTGGCCTGTCACCTGCGCGAAGATGAGAGCCCCGCCGATCGGGTTCACGATGGCGATGAGGCCGGACAGGGCCAGCAGGAATTGCTGGATCGTGATCTCGACGGTCAAACCGTGCTCTCCCGCGTGTCGGCGGGCGATGCTCTAACCCGGCGCGGGCGCGGGGACGAGTACGCGGGCCGGTGCGAGGCGGCGGGACCGGCGCACCTGGGCGACGGCAATCGGCCTGTAGAGCTGCTTCGTCGCGTCGATGACGTGCAGGCCCGCGAAAGGCATGGCCAGGGTCGTGCCGCAGGCCTCCCAGATCGGCCCCGTTCGCAGGAGCACGCGCGAGCGCACCGGAGGCATGTAGAGGGTCTCGGCCCATCCTTCCGGCGAGAACAGGGTGTCCCGCATCAATCGCCCGAGTTGGGAGCGGCTGTAGGGCTGGCCATGGCCGAAGGGCGTCGCCTCGCGCCGCGCCCAGATGCCCCGGCGATTGGGCACCACAAGCACCATGCGGCCGCCGGGCGTCAGCGTCCGCCAGACCTCCTGCAGCAATTCGGTCGGGCTTTCGACCGATTCGAGGGCGTGGACGAGGATCACTCGGTCGATGGCCGCCTCGGGGAGGGGCATCATCGTCGGGTCGGTCAGGGCGGTGCAGGAACGACCGCTGCCCGGCCAGTTCACCACGCCCTGCGAGGCGGGCATGAAGGCGAGCGTCCGCTCGGCGATGCAGTGGACGGGTGCGAGGTAGGGGGTCGCGTAACCGATCCCGAGCACGCGCAGTCCCGAGACCGAGCCGAGGAAGCCATGCACCGAGCGGCCGACGACCCGCCGGGTCGTGGCGCCGAGGGGCGTAGCGTAGAAGGCCCTCAGGCCGTTGACGTCGAGACGCATGGACTCATTACGCGCGGCTGGCTGTCATCGCGCCATCAATGGTGGCGGCGCGCGTCCGCCGCAAGTCGTCCCGGAACCGCGCCTCGCGAAAGCCGGTTTTTCCAGCCGCAGCCTTAGGCTAGCTTCATCTCGGGCCAGGGACCGCGACGTGGACGCACAGATCAAAACCTTCCTCTGCCGCTCGGACAATATCGGCGTCCTGATCCGAGACCCCGGAACGGGCGCCTGCGCCGCCATCGACGTTCCCGAGGCGGGCCCCGTCCTGAGGGCTCTCGAGGAAACGGGCTGGCGCCTCACCGACATCCTCGTCACCCACCGGCACGGCGATCACATCGCGGGGATCGAGGAGGTGAAGGTTCAGACCGGCGCCCGCGTCACCGCGCCGCGCAAGGCCGGCGATGCCATTCCCGCCGTCGACAGGACGGTGGGCGAGGGCGACACGGTCAGGGTCGGGGATCTCGTCGCCCAGGTGTGGGAGACGCCCGGCCACTGCAACGACCACATCACCTATTGGTTCGAAGACGCGAAGATCGTTTGCGCCGGGGATACATTGTTTACCCTCGGCTGCGGGCGGGTGCTTGAGGGTCCTCCCGAAGTTCTGTGGCGCTCACTCGAACGCTTCGCCGATCTGCCTGATGAGACCCAGGTCTTCAGTGGGCATGACTACGTACTCTCGAATGGCAAGTTCGCCCTGGCCGCAGATCCCGACAACGAAGCTCTGCGCGCCCGTGTCGCGGAAGCGGAAACCGCGCGGCGGGACGGGTTATTCCTGATCCCTTCGACTCTCGGTCAGGAAAGACGGACAAATCCCTTTCTCAGGAGTGGCACCTCAGAACTGGCGAAGGGAGTCAATCTCCCTGCTGGAAGCTCCTCTGAAAAGGTGTTCGTTACTCTAAGATCGTGGAAGGATCGGTTCTGAGAGTGATACGATCGGAAAATTTTGTTGCGTTCTCAAATCATTTTGAACATACGACAGGTAAGCGGCAACGAAGCCGCATGAGCACGCGGGCTCCCGGGGGGACACCGCTTTTTCAACCGGAAGCGTATTCGCGCTTCTTTCGGAACGATGGGGGTCCGCCTCGCCCTACCACCTGTCCTCCTCTCGCCTTCCCCTTCCGTTCCTGCGGCCGGAGATTGACTCGTCCAAGGATGACGAAGCCGATCTGAAGGTCGCCCTGACAGGGGTCGAAGGTGGCGCCCCCGCCAAGTCGTCCGACGATGCGGAACCGGGCAACACCCCGAAGGCACGGACTCCCGTCTCGGCCGATATTCGCCTTCTGGGCATCGCCACCGAGCATCTGGCCCGACTTGGGCCCAAGCGTGTCACCGTCGTCGCTGTGGCCGCCGAAGCGGGCATGACGCACGCCAACGTCTACCGCTACTTCCCCTCCAAGGACGCCCTGCTCGATGCCGTGGCGGGCCGCTGGCTGCGGGATGTGGAAACCCGGCTCGCCGGAATCGCCGACGCGCCGGATCCGGCCGACGACAAGATCGAACGGCTTCTCGTCGCCCTCGCGGCCCTTCAGCGGGACGCACTCGCGAACGAGCCGAACCTCTTTGCCGTCCATCTCGATGCCACAGTCGCCGCGCGGCCCATCGCCCGGCGCCACCGGGTCCGCCTGCGCAGCCTCGTCGAGCGGGTCGTCGAGGAAGGGATCACCTCCGGCATCTTCTCGGCCCGAGACCGGGAACGGGCCATCGCCTACATCTTCGATGCGAGCTACCGGTTCACTCATCCGCTCGCGATCCAACATGACGCGGATGTGCCTCGAGATCTGATCGAGGCCCGCTTCGGGGCGGTGATCCACGCGATCCAGAGGGTCCTGCGAGCAGGCGTCCTCTGAGACGAAACAGGGCGGGGCCCGCGGAGATCGCGGCCCCGCCCTTTCTCGTTCCGGGCGGTGATTCCCTCATCGCGGCCTAAGGCGGGTCCAGCAAGAAACCGTGAAATGACAGGTTTGGAAATCTGTCATTCTTGCTTTCCGGATCGCTGCACCGCACCTAAAACCCTCGCAGCACAGCGATTTCCGACGCAAGCCCGTGCCCTGGCATAGGGCCCGCCCATGCCTTCCGGCCTTTAGGCCAACCCGCATCGGGTTGAAGCGTCAGTGCTTTTCGGCCACACAGCCGCGCAGATTTTCGGTCGCGAACGACCCGGCGCAACGCACGCTGGAGCAGGCCACCACGCGCCCGGGAAGCAAGGTTTCTCAGGAGGCAGAACCGACATGGCACGCAGCAAGATCGCCCTCATCGGTGCCGGCCAGATCGGCGGAACCCTGGCCCTTCTGGCCGGACTCAAGGAACTGGGCGACATCGTGCTGTTCGACATCGTCGACGGCGTGCCGCAGGGTAAGGCGCTCGATATCGCCGAAGCCGCCCCGGTCGAGGGCTTCGATGCCAAGCTCGCCGGCGCCAGCGACTACTCGGCGATCGCCGGGGCCGATGTCGTGATCGTCACCGCCGGCGTGCCGCGCAAGCCCGGCATGAGCCGCGACGATCTCATCGGCATCAACCTCAAGGTCATGCAGTCGGTAGGCGAGGGCATCAAGGCGCATGCGCCGGACGCCTTCGTGATCTGCATCACCAACCCGCTCGACGCGATGGTGTGGGCGCTCCAGAAGTTCTCTGGCCTGCCGAAGAACAAGATCGTCGGCATGGCCGGCGTGCTCGACTCCGCCCGCTTCCGTCACTTCCTGGCCGAAGAGTTCAAGGTCTCGGTCGAGGACGTCACGGCCTTCGTGCTCGGCGGCCACGGCGACGACATGGTTCCGCTGGTGCGCTACTCCACCATCGCGGGCGTGCCGCTGCCCGACATGATCAAGCTCGGCTGGTCCACCCAGGAGAAGCTCGACGCCATGGTCGAGCGGACCCGCAAGGGCGGCGGCGAGATCGTCAACCTGCTCAAGACCGGCTCGGCCTTCTACGCCCCGGCCTCCTCGGCGATCGCGATGGCCGAGAGCTACCTGCGCGACAAGCGCCGCGTGCTGCCCTGCGCCGCCCATCTCGACGGCCAGTACGGCATCGACGGCCTGTTCATCGGCGTGCCGGTGGTGATCGGCGCGAACGGCGTCGAGAAGGTCCTCGAAGTCGAGTTCAACGGCGACGAGAAGGCGATGTTCGAGAAGTCCGTCAACTCGGTGAAGGGCCTGATCGAGGCCTGCAAGACCGTCGACGGCTCGCTGGCGTAAGTCACGGAGCGAAGAGCATTGAGGGAGCGGCGGGCGAAGGCGTAGGCCTTCACCGCTTCTCCCGAACGCTGTTCGCCATTCGCCACTCCCTCTTCGCCCCTCTGAACGAGGCTCCGATGAACATCCACGAATACCAGGCCAAAGCGGTCCTGCGGGAGTTCGGCCTGCCGGTGTCCCGCGGCGTCGCCATCTTCAACCCCTCCGAGGCCGAGGCTGCGGCCAAGGAGCTGGGCGGCCCGGTTTGGGTCGTGAAGAGCCAGATCCATGCCGGCGGTCGCGGCAAGGGCACCTTCGTCGGCGCTGCTGAAGGCGCCAAGGGCGGCGTGCGCGTCACCAAGTCGATCGACGAGGTGAAGCAATATGCGGGCGAAATGCTCGGCCAGACCCTGGTGACGATCCAGACCGGCCCGGCCGGCAAGCAGGTGAACCGCCTCTATATCGAGGAAGGCGCGCAGATTGCCGCCGAGTTCTACCTGTCGATGCTCGTCGATCGGGAAACCGGCGGCATCGCCTTCGTGGTCTCCACCGAGGGCGGCATGGACATCGAGGCGGTCGCCCACGACACGCCCGAGAAGATCCACACCATCCCGGTCGATCCGGCCACGGGCATCATGCCTCATCACGGCCGCGCGGTCGCCAAGGCGCTGGGCCTCACCGGCGCCCAGGCGAAGGAAGCCGGAGACCTGACCACCAAGCTCTACCAGGCGTTTACCGCCAAGGACATGAGCATGCTGGAGATCAACCCTTTGGTGCTTACCGGCGACGGCCACCTCAAGTGCCTCGACGCCAAGATCTCGTTCGACTCGAACGCCCTTTACCGGCATCCGGACATCGTTGCCCTGCGCGACGAGACCGAGGAGGACGCCAAGGAGATCGAGGCGTCCAAGTACGACCTCGCCTATATCGCCCTGGATGGCACCATCGGTTGCATGGTCAATGGCGCTGGGCTGGCCATGGCCACCCTCGACATCATCAAGCTCTACGGTGAGAGCCCGGCGAACTTCCTCGACGTAGGCGGCGGCGCCTCCGAGGAGAAGGTGACGGCGGCGTTCAAGATCATCACCGCCGATCCGCAGGTAAAGGGCATCCTCGTCAACATCTTCGGCGGAATCATGAAGTGCGACGTGATCGCCAACGGCGTGATCGCGGCGGTGAAGGCGGTGGGGCTGCAGGTTCCGCTGGTGGTGCGCCTGGAAGGCACCAACGTCGAGCAGGGCAAGGAGATCATCCGCGCCTCCGGCCTCAACGTGATCCCGGCCGACGACCTGGATGACGCCGCGCAGAAGATCGTCGCCGCCGTGAAGGGAGCCTGATCATGTCGGTGATGATCGACGCGAACACCAAGGTCATCTGCCAGGGCTTCACCGGCAAGAACGGGACCTTCCACTCCGAGCAGGCCATCGCCTACGGGACGAAGATGGTCGGCGGCACCTCGCCCGGTAAGGGCGGCTCGACCCATCTCGGCCTGCCGGTGTTCGACACCGTGGCCGAGGCGCGCGAGGCCACGGGCGCCGACGCCTCCGTCGTCTACGTGCCACCGCCCGGCGCGGCGGACGCGATTTGCGAGGCCATCGCGGCCGAGATCCCGCTGATCGTCTGCATCACCGAGGGCATTCCGGTGCTCGACATGGTGCGCGTGAAGCGGGCGCTGATCGGCTCCAAGTCGCGCCTCGTCGGCCCGAACTGCCCCGGCATCGTCACGGCGGGCGAGTCGAAGATCGGCATCATGCCGGCCAACATCTTCCGTCCCGGCTCGGTCGGCATCGTGTCGCGTTCCGGCACGCTGACCTACGAAGCGGTGTTCCAGACCACGACGGCGGGCCTCGGCCAGACCACGGCGGTCGGCATCGGCGGCGACCCGGTGAAGGGCACCGAGTTCATCGACGTGCTCGAACTGTTCCTCGCGGACGACAAGACCGAGTCGATCGTCATGATCGGTGAGATCGGCGGCTCGGCCGAAGAAGAAGCAGCGCAGTTCCTGAAGGACGAAGCCAAGCGCGGCCGCAAGAAGCCGATGGTGGGCTTCATCGCCGGCCGCACGGCGCCCCCCGGCCGCCGCATGGGCCATGCCGGCGCGATCATCTCGGGCGGCAAGGGCGGCGCCGAGGACAAGATCGCGGCGATGGAGTCGGCGGGCATCCGTGTTTCCCCGTCTCCGGCGCGCCTCGGCTCGACGCTGGTCGAAGTCCTGAAGGGCTGACCGGCCCCGGCGGCCGTGGGCCGACGGGCACAATTAATTGGGTGAGGGGCGCGAGGGCGCCCTTCACCGCTTTCTGACACCGGCCCGGCCGGTGCCGCCGAGCGGGCGGGCCCCGGCCCCCGCCGCGAGCGACAGGATGGACGCACCATGGCACGCCAGGACGTGAACGAAGCGCTCCTCGAAACCTCGTTCCTGTACGGCGCGAACGCCGCCTACATCGAGGAATTGCAGGCCGCCTACGCGCGCAATCCGCACTCCGTCGATCCCGAGTGGCAGAACTTCTTCAAGGCGCTCGGCGAGGACGAGACCCTGGTCGAAAAGAATGCCGCGGGCGCTTCGTGGGAGCGGCCGAACTGGCCCGTTCCGCTGAACGGCGAACTGGTATCGGCCATGGACGGCAACTGGGCCGCCCTGGAAAAAGCCGTTGGCGACAAGATTGTTGCTAAGGAGAAGAAGGGCGACGCGCTTCCCGGCAAGCCGGTCGATGGTGCTGTCCCTGGCGGCGTGCTGGCCACGACCGGCGTTTCCGTCGAGCAGGCGACGAAGGATTCGGTGCGGGCGATCATGCTGATCCGCTCCTACCGCATGCGCGGCCACCTCCACGCCAAGCTCGACCCGCTGGGGCTGGCTCCGCGCGGCGACCACGAGGAGTTGCACCCGCAACATTACGGCTTCACCGAAGCCGATTACGACCGCCCGATCTTCCTCGACAACGTGCTCGGCCTGCAATTCGGGACGATCCGCGAGATCGTGGACATCCTGGAGCGCACCTACTGCCAGACGCTCGGCGTCGAGTTCATGCACATCTCGGATCCGGCCGAGAAGGCGTGGATCCAGGAGCGCATCGAGGGCAAGGACAAGGAAATCTCGTTCACCCCCGAAGGCCGCCGCGCGATCCTGAACAAGCTGATCGAGGCCGAGGGCTTCGAGAAGTTCCTCGACCTCAAGTACACCGGCACCAAGCGCTTCGGCCTCGACGGCGGCGAGGCGATGATCCCGGCCCTTGAGCAGATCATCAAGCGCGGCGGCGCCCTGGGCGTACGAGAGATCGTGCTCGGCATGGCCCACCGTGGCCGTCTGAACACCCTCACCACCGTGATGGCCAAGCCCTTCCGGGCCGTGTTCCACGAGTTCAAGGGCGGCTCGTCCTCCCCGGCCGAGGTCGAAGGCTCGGGCGACGTGAAGTACCACCTCGGTGCTTCGTCCGACCGCTCCTTCGACGGAAATAACGTCCACCTGTCGCTGACCGCCAACCCGTCTCACCTCGAGATCGTGGATCCGGTGGTGCTGGGGAAGGTTCGCGCCAAGCAGGACCAGTGGGCCAAGCCCAACGTCGAGCGTCGCACCGTTCTGCCGCTGTTGATCCACGGCGACGCCGCCTTCGCCGGTCAGGGCGTGGTGGCCGAATGTCTGGGCCTCTCCGGCCTGAAGGGCCACCGCACCGGCGGCTCGGTGCACTTCATCATCAACAACCAGATCGGCTTCACCACCGATCCGCGTTTCTCGCGCTCATCGCCCTACCCGTCCGACGTGGCGAAGATGGTCGAGGCGCCGATCTTCCATTGCTGCGGCGACGACCCGGAGGCCGTGACCTTTGCGGCCAAGATCGCGGTCGAGTACCGGCAGAAGTTCGGCAAGCCGGTCGTCATCGACATGCTGTGCTACCGCCGCTTCGGCCACAACGAAGGCGACGAGCCCGCCTTCACCCAGCCGAAGATGTACCAGCGGATCCGCAAGCATCCGACGGTGCTGGAGACCTACGCCCGCAAGCTGGTTGAGAACGGCACCCTCTCGCAGGAGGCCCTGGACGCGCGCAAGGCCGAGTTCCGCGCGGTCCTCGACAGCGAGTTCGACATCGCCACCAACTACAAGGCCAACAAGGCCGACTGGCTGGACGGTCGCTGGTCGAACATGAAGGCCGTCCACGAGGATGTGGACGATCCGCGCCGCGGCCGCACCGCCGTGCCCGCCGAGACGCTGCAGGAGATCGCCCGCAAGATCACGTCCGCGCCCCCCGGCTTCCACCTGCACCGCACGATCCAGCGCTTCATGGATAACCGCGCCAAGGCGGTCGAGACCGGCGCGGGCATCGACTGGGCGACGGCGGAGGCCCTGGCCTTTGGAGCGACGCTCCTGGACGGCAACCGGGTCCGCCTGTCGGGCCAGGATGTCGAGCGCGGCACCTTCTCGCAGCGCCACGCGGTGGTGATCGATCAGGAAAACGAGCAGCGCTTCACGCCGCTCAACAACATCCGCGACGGTCAGGCCCAAATCGAGATCATCAACTCGATGCTCTCGGAAGAGGCGGTGCTCGGCTTCGAGTACGGCTATTCGCTGGCCGAGCCGAATGCGCTGACGCTGTGGGAGGCGCAGTTCGGCGACTTCGCCAACGGCGCGCAGGTAGTATTCGACCAATTCATCGCGTCCGGCGAGCGCAAGTGGCTGCGCATGTCCGGCCTCGTGCTGCTGCTGCCGCACGGCTACGAGGGGCAGGGGCCGGAGCATTCCTCCGCTCGCCTGGAACGGTATCTGCAGGCCTGCGCCGAGGACAACATCCAGGTCGCCAATTGCACGACGCCCGCGAACTACTTCCACATTCTGCGGCGCCAGCTGAAGCGCGACTTCCGCAAGCCGCTGATCCTGATGACGCCGAAGTCGCTGCTCCGGCACAAGCGCGCCGTCTCGACGCTGAACGACATCGCCGAGGGCTCGACCTTCCACCGTGTCCTCTGGGACGACGCGGAGAGCGAGGGCAGCGAGTACAAGCTCGTCCGTGACGACAAGGTCCGTCGCGTCGTGCTGTGCTCGGGCAAGGTCTATTACGACCTGCTGGAAGAGCGCGAGAGGCGCGGCATCACCGACGTGTACCTGATGCGCGTGGAGCAGCTCTACCCGTTCCCGCTCAAGGCGCTGGCGCATGAGATGGCCCGCTTCCGGAACGCGGACGTGGTGTGGTGCCAGGAGGAGCCCAAGAACATGGGCGCTTGGTCGTTCGTCGAGCCCTATCTCGAATGGGTGCTGGGCCAGGCCAATTCCCCCGTGTCGCGCGCCCGCTATGTCGGCCGCCCGGCCTCGGCTTCCACGGCGGTGGGCCTGATGTCGAAGCACCAGGCGCAGCTTCAGGCGTTCCTCAACGAGGCGCTGGCCGTCTGAATTCCGTGACACGCCGGCGGTCGCAGCACGCGGCCGCCGCACCATTCCTGGGTCCTTGTTCGGACCCGCCGACCTGACAGAGCGAGACCATGGCAACCGACATCCTCGTCCCGACGCTCGGGGAATCCGTGAGCGAGGCCACGATCGGCCGCTGGTTCAAGAAGCCCGGCGACACAGTGGCGGCCGACGAGCCGTTGGTGGAACTCGAGACCGACAAGGTCACCCTTGAGGTGAACGCCCCCGCTGCGGGCGAACTCGGCGAGATCCTCGTGAAGGACGGCGAGACCGTCGAGCCGGGCGCGATCCTCGGCTCGATCGTCGAGGGCTCGGGTGCCCCGAAGAAGGCAGAGCCGAAGGCCGCCGCCAAGGAGGCCCCGAAGGCCGCCGAGACCAAGGCCGAAAAGGCCCCCGACGCCAATGCCGGTTACGGCAACCACGATGCCGGCACCCCGGCACAGCAGCGCCCGGTGGGCGATAACGGCCCCGCCGTCGCCAAGCTCGCTCGCGAGTCAGGCGTGGACCCGTCGCAGGTCGGCGGCTCCGGCAAGGACGGCCGGGTAACCAAGGGCGACATGCTCGGCGCCATCGCCAAGGGCGTCAGCGCACCGGCTCCGGCCAAGGAAGCCCGCCCGAGCATGCCGCGCGCCCCGTCCGCCCCGGACGACGCTTCCCGCGAGGAGCGCGTGCGGATGACCAAGCTCCGCCAGACCATCGCCCGCCGCCTCAAGGACGCGCAGGACACGGCGGCGATGCTGACGACGTTCAACGACGTCGACATGTCCGCCGTGATGGCGATGCGCAGCCAGTACAAGGACATCTTCGAGAAGAAGCACGGCACGAAGCTCGGCTTCATGGGCTTCTTCACCAAGGCCGTGATCGGCGCCCTGAAGGACGTTCCGGCGGTGAATGCCGAGATCGACGGGCAGGACCTCGTCTACAAGAACTACTACCACATCGGCATCGCGGTCGGGACCGATAAGGGCCTCGTCGTGCCGGTGGTCCGCGATGCCGACGACCTGTCCATCGCCGGGATCGAGAAGAAGATCGCCGGGTTCGGCAAGAAGGCTCGCGACGGCAAGCTCTCCATCGAGGAGATGCAGGGCGGCACCTTCACGATCACCAACGGCGGCATCTACGGTTCGCTGATGTCGACGCCGATCCTCAACGCGCCTCAGTCGGGCATCCTCGGGATGCACCGGATCGAGGAGCGGCCGGTCGTGCGCAACGGCAAGATCGAAGCCCGGCCGATGATGTACCTCGCCCTGTCCTACGATCACCGGATCGTGGACGGGAAGGAGGCCGTCACCTTCCTTGTGCGGGTGAAGGAAGCTCTGGAGGATCCGGCACGCCTCGTGCTGGATCTCTGAGGATCCTGGTTCAATCAGTGAGGAGCGGAGACGTGAGCGGAGCATCCACCCCCGTCGCCGTCGTCACCGGCGGCAGCCGCGGCATCGGCCGCGCGGTGTCCCTGATGTTGGCGGAGCGCGGGTACGCGGTCTGCCTGAGCTACGTTTCCGATGCCGGGTCAGCCCAGTCGGTGGTCGATGCGATCACCGCCAAGGGCGGTCGAGCGACCGCTGTGCGCAGCGATGTCGGCGTCGAGGCGGATGTGCTGGCCCTGTTCGAGGCCGCCGACCGGCTCGGCCCGCTTAAGGCTCTGATCAACAATGCGGGCGTGGTCGATGTCGCCTGCCGCGTCTCCGACATGAGCGCCGAGCGGCTTCAGCGCATGATGACGACGAACATTGTCGGCAGCTTCCTTTGCGCCCGCGAGGCGGTGCGACGCATGTCTACGAAGCAGGGCGGGCAGGGCGGCTCCATCGTCAACCTGTCCTCGGTCGCGGCCCGCCTCGGCGGCCCTGGCCAGTACGTGGATTACGCCGCCTCGAAGGGCGCCATCGACACCCTCACCACCGGCCTTTCCCGCGAAGTCGCGGCGGAGGGCATCCGTGTCAACGCCGTGTCACCGGGCATCATCGATACGGAGATCCATGCCAGCGGCGGTCAGCCCGACAGGGTGGCACGCCTGGGGCCGGATCAGCCGATGGGCCGGGCCGGTACCGCCGAGGAGGTAGCGGCGCCGATCGTGTGGCTGCTCTCGGACGAGGCCGCCTACATGACGGGCGCCAACCTTCTCGTCTCCGGCGGTCGCTGACCGTCTCCCTCCGTTCGCGAACACCCTTCCGGCCCCGGGCCGGACCGAAGGAAACGAACCAGCATGTCCTACGATCTCGTCGTCATCGGCACCGGCCCCGGCGGTTACGTCTGCGCGATCCGCGCGGCGCAGCTTGGCCTGAGGACCGCCGTCGTCGAGAAGCGCGCCACCCATGGCGGCACCTGCCTCAATGTCGGCTGCATCCCGTCGAAGGCCCTTCTCCACGCCTCCGAAGCCTTCGAGGAGGCGAGCAAGCATTTCCCCGATCTCGGCATCGATGTCGGCACGCCCAAGCTCGATCTGAAGAAGATGATGAGCTTCAAGGCCGAGGGCGTTGCGGGCAACACCAAGGGCGTCGAGTTCCTCCTGAAGAAGAACAAGGTCGATACGTTCCACGGCACCGGCCGCATCGCCGGGGCGGGCCGGGTCGAAGTGCTGTCCGAGGATGGCGGCAACCAGATGCTGGAGACGAAGAACATCGTCATTGCCACCGGCTCGGATGTGGCGAACCTGCCGGGCATCACCGTGGACGAGAAGGTCGTGGTGTCCTCGACCGGCGCCCTCGACCTCGACAAGGTGCCGAAGAAGCTCCTCGTGATCGGTGCGGGCGTGATCGGCCTCGAACTCGGCTCGGTCTGGCGGCGCCTCGGCGCCGAGGTCACGGTGGTCGAGTATCTCGACCGGATCCTGCCGGGCATGGACGGCGAGGTCGGCAAGCAGTTCCAGCGCATCCTGGCCAAGCAGGGCATGGAATTCCGCCTGTCCACGAAGGTGACCGGCGTCGAAGTCGGCAAGAAGGGCGCGACCGTTACGGTGCAACCCGCCGCCGGTGGCGAGGGTGAGACCCTTCAGGCCGATGTCGTGCTGGTGTGCATCGGGCGCACCCCCTACACCGAGGGGCTGGGCCTGGAGACCGTCGGCGTCCAGAAGGACGAGAAGGGCCGCATCCACGTCGATTCGCATTTCGCGACCAACGTCACGGGCATCTACGCCATCGGCGACGTGATCGCTGGGCCGATGCTAGCCCACAAGGCCGAGGATGAGGGCGTCGCCGTCGCCGAGATCCTGGCCGGGCAGTCGGGCCACGTGAACTACGAGGTGATCCCGAACGTCGTCTACACCTTCCCCGAGGTGGCCTCCGTCGGCCGCACCGAGGAGGAGTTGAAGAAGGACGGCATCGCCTACAATGCAGGCAAGTTCCCCTTCACCGCCAACGGCCGCGCCAAGGCGAACGGCACCACGGACGGCTTTGTGAAGGTGCTGGCCGACGCGCAGAGCGACCGGGTGCTCGGCGTCCACATCGTCGGCGCGGATGCGGGCAACCTCATCGCCGAGGTCGCGGTCGCCATGGAGTTCGGCGCCTCGTCGGAGGACATCGCCCGCACCTGCCACGCCCACCCGACCCTCACTGAAGCGGTGAAGGAAGCGGCGCTCGCTGTGAGCAAGCGCGCCATCCACGTCTGAGGATCACGCTCGCATTCTTGCCCGGGGATGGGCCGCCTCGTAGGCGCTCATCAGCCGGGCGGCATCGACTTGCGTGTAGAGTTGCGTCGTCGACAGCGAAGCGTGGCCGAGCAGTTCCTGGATCGCCCGTAGCTCGCCCTGGCGGGCGAGCAGATGCGTCGCGAAGGAATGGCGCAGGGCGTGCGGCGTTGCCCCGTCAGGCAAACCGAGCGCCCCCCGCAGACGGGCGACGGCGTATTGGATGATCCGTGGCGAGAGCGGCCCACCGCGAGCTCCTACGAAGAGTGGCCCGTCCGGCGGCAGAGGCAGGGGACAGGCTGCAAGATAGGCGGCGACCGCCTCCGCGACGACCGGCAGGACCGGCACCATCCGCTCCTTGCCGCCCTTCCCGAGCACGGTGACCTGATCCGTCCCCGGAACTGGCGCGTCGATCCTGCGCAAGCCGAGGGCCTCGGAGATGCGCAGGCCAGCCCCGTAAAGCAGGGCCAGCACTGCCGCGTCGCGGGCCAGGATCCACGGCTCCCTGTCTTCTCCCGCGCGGATTCCTACATCCGTCAGCGCTACCGCTGCCGTGACGGGGAGGGGGCGCGGCAGGCGGCGGGGCACCTTCGGTGAGCGCACCGCTGCCAGCGCCGAGATCGCGCCATGCCCCTCCCGTTCGAGATGGCGGGCGAAGGAGCGCAATCCCGCCAGCATGCGCATGAGGGACCGCCCGGAAATCTCGTCAGCCCGGCGAGCGGCCATGAAAGCGCGGATGTCCCGCACCTTCAGCTCGGTCAATGTGGCGATGGTCGGCTCGCCCCGCCGCCCGGCGAGATGGACGAGGAACTGCCGCACGTCGCGGGCATAGGCCTCGACCGTGTTGGGCGACATCCGCCTCTCGCGGGCGAGGGCGCCGATCCAACCCTCGATCACTGCGCGTAGGGCGGCATCGCCGGGCGGCAGCAGGGAGGCGGCAAGGTCGGGCTCGGGGCGCATGGCGCCATCAGAGCGCGAGCGCGTTAACGCCTCGCTTCAGCGCGCGTAATCCGCGTCCGTCACCTTCTCCAGCCAGACGACCGCCGAGCCGTAGAAGGCCTCCTGCACCGTCACATGGCTCATCGACTCGGTCGCGGTTGCCCCGTGCCAATGCTTCTCACCAGGGGAGAACCACACCACGTCTCCGGGTCGAATCTCTTCGACAGGGCCGCCGAGCGTTTGCGCCCAGCCGACCCCATCGGTAACGATCAGCGCCTGCCCGAGAGGATGAGTATGCCACGCCGTCCGGGCGCCGGGCGCGAAGGTGACCCACGAACCGCATGCGCACGACGAATCCGTGGGCCCGAACAGGGGATCGATTTTCACGCTGCCCGTGAACCACTCGACCGCCCCCGCCTGGCATGGACGAGAGCCGCTACGTCTGATCTCCACGAAAAAACCTCCTGCCTATAGAGGAGTATACTGATTGCGTTCCTTTCGTGTCGAGAACTAGTGACAGTAGAATGCGATGTATACAAAATAAAGTTTGGAAATTCAGCAAAATGATGTCGCTGTGACACTCATCGTCTATAGTCTGGCGGCCGTCGCGGAAATCGCGGGCTGTTTCGCGTTCTGGGCGTGGCTGCGCCTCGGCCGCTCGGCCCTGTGGGTGGTTCCGGGAGTCGGATCGCTCATTGCCTTCGCCATTCTCCTGACCCTTGTCGAGAGCGAGGCCGCCGGACGCGCCTTCGCGGCCTATGGTGGCATCTATATCGCCGCCTCGCTCGCGTGGATGTGGTTGATGGAGGGCGTGCGACCGGACCTGCGCGACGGTCTCGGCGCGGCGGTTTGCCTTCTCGGCGCGGGCCTCATCCTGTTGGGCCGGACGCGCTGACTCTCAGCCCCGGCCCATTCCGAAAAACTCAAGATTGGGCCGCAGGTCCGCCGCGCTGGCGAGGCGGTTCGAAAGGGCGAACAGGCCGGTGATGGAGGCCACGTCCCAGATCTCGTCCTCGGTGAGGCCCTGTTCCGCCAAGACTGCGTGATCGGCAGCGCCGACCGAGCCGGGATCGAGCGCGAGCTTCACCGCGAAATCGAGCATCGCCTTCTGCCGGGGCGTGATCGCCGCCTTGGCGTAGTTCGTGGCGACCTCGTCCGCGAGCAGCGGATCCTTCGCCCGGATCCGCAGGATCGCCCCATGGGCGACCACACAGTAGAGGCAACGATTGGCGGCACTCGTTGCCACCACGATCATCTCGCGCTCCGCCTTGGTGAGGCCACCGGCTCGTTCCATCAGGGCATCGTGATAGGCAAAGAAGGCGCGAAACTCGTCGGGCCTGTGGGCGAGCGCCAGGAAGACGTTCGGTACGAAACCCGCCTTCTCCTGCACCTGCTCGATCCGCGAACGCAGATCCTCGGGCATGTCGGCGAGCGCGGGCACCGGAAAACGGCTGATCGGGTCCTCGCGATGCATCGTCGTCCTCGTCTGGCTCGGGCGCGGCCTTCGCGGTACGAAACCGGGCCGGCATTCGTCCTGATATTGGGCTCAGAGGCCCTCAAGCGAGCACCATGAGCAGCACCATGAAGTCCGGTCCCAACGCGGCGGTCCGTATCCTCGGGATCGATCCCGGCCTGCGCCGCACCGGCTGGGGGCTGATCACCGCCCGCGGAACGAGCCTGACTTACCACGATTGCGGCGTCGTCACTTCCGACGGCGAGCTGCCGCTGGCGCTGCGCCTACGCGAATTGTTCGAGGGGCTCACCCGGATCTGCGACGCGCTGCAACCCGACGAGGTCGCCGTGGAGGAAACCTTCGTCAACAAGGACGCGCAGGCGACGCTCAAACTCGGCCATGCCCGCGCCGTCGCGCTTCTGGTTCCTGCACTCGCGGGGAGGCCTGTCTTCGAATACGCGGCCAACCTCATCAAGAAGACCGTGGCGGGCTCCGGCCACGCCGACAAGACGCAGATCCAGGCCATGGTGCGCTTCCTGCTGCCCAAGGCGGAGTTCCGGGTTGCCGATGCGGCCGACGCGCTGGCCATCGCCGTGACCCATGCGAGCCATCGCGAGTCTCATGCCCTCAAGGCTAAGCACCTGCCGGGCCGGGCCCCGCGCAGCCTCTCAGGCGTGGCGCAGGCGGGTCAGACGCTGGAAGGCAAGGGCTACTCAGCCGCCGCCGCGGCCCGGATCGAGGCCGCGCTGGCGAAAGTACGCTGATGGTAGTGAGGTTGGGATCTTGGTGGGGGAAGTAGGACTCGAACCTACGAAGCTTACGCAGCGGATTTACAGTCCGCCCCCTTTGCCGCTCGGGACATTCCCCCAAGGTCGGTGACACCCGCTGGGCGTCCCGCGCCGCCCTTATGGTCAGGGGGTGGCTCCGTGTCAACGCTTCTCGCACGCAACCTGCGCCGTTCTTTTTGAGCCCCTCGAAAACGATGAGAACACCGCGCCCTGGCGCGAAGGCCTGCAGCGGCGGGATCACAGCGAAAGGTTGTGGGCGATCCTAAGATCGATTCCCAGTAGTGCTGAGGCCCTACACACAATCCTTCCGGGAATGCGTCCTATTCATTCGCAAGATCGCCAGACCTCTACTGAGAGCCCAGCCAGGCTGTCATAACAAGTCACGAAAAACGATCATATATTGTTTTAAGTCTTCGAATGGTTGGTTCTATCGTATTGAATCATACGCAGTCTGCTATGAAATACGTCAGTAGTGGGAATATTGCGTATAACCGTATTCTTGCTGCAAAAATCTCTTCGCGAATTCCGAAGTCTCACCTATGTATGAGCCGTGCGAATTCACAGCCTGCTCGAAGATCTCCTGATCGTGATCTGTGTCGGAAGCCTTTTGAGTGGCGTGGTTCTCGCCGCATTGTCCCTGCGGGATCGCGAGCGTTCGTACTTGTTCGAACGATGGAGCGGGATCTGCCTCGTCCTTGGCCTCTGTCTTCTGGGCGTAAGCTTGCGCCTCGCGCGGTGAAGCGCCTGATTGTGGAACGCCATCGCGATGCGACATGTTGTCGGTGCGTTGCGCTTCTCTAGACGCAGCGCAGACGGAGCAGACCTATGAGCCTACTCGGCAACATCGTCAGCAAGATCCTCCATCCGTTCGGTGGGGGAGAGGCGGAGGCGGCGCCATCGGCGACGACGTCCAGCTCGGGCCAGACCAGCACGCCAGCCCCCACCGGCAGCGCGGGTGGCAGCGGCGAGCCGGTGGATGTCGAGGCGGTGCTGACCGGGCTCGCCGAAAAGAACCCGCAGAAGCTCGATTGGCGCCACTCCATCGTGGACCTGATGAAGCTTCTGAACCTCGATTCGGGTCTTGCCTCGCGTAAGCAGCTCGCCGACGAGTTGCACTACACGGGCGACAAGGAGGATTCCGCCTCCATGAACATCTGGCTGCACAAGCAGGTGATGCAAAAGCTCGCCGAGAACGGCGGCAAGGTTCCGGACGACCTGAAGCACTAGGTTAGAAAGCCCTCCCTTGATCCTTGGATCAGGGGAGGGCGCTCTCGTTCAGCGCCCGGTACGGACCCGCGTCCAGAGCCGAGTGATGAAGCGCTGCGTGCGTTCGTCCCAGGCGGTGTTCACCGAGAGGCGCTGCATTGTCGCCTCGTCCGGGTAGATGCCGGGATTGTTCAGGATCTCGGGCTTCACGAAGGCCTTCGCGGCGAGATTGCCGCTGGCATAGGACACGAAGTTCGTGTTCGCCGCCGCCACGTCCGGCCGCATCATGTAGTCGAGGAAGGCCAGCGCCTCGTCCGGATGCGGAGCGTCCTTCGGAATCGCGAAGGAATCGAACCACATCAGCGATCCCTCCTTGGGGACCACGTAGGCGACCTCGACGCCGTTATTGGCCTCGTCGGCGCGTTTCTTTGCCTGAAGCACATCGCCCGAATAGCCGACCGCCATGCAGATATCGCCGTTGGCCAGCGCCTGGATGTACTCCGAAGAGTGAAACTTCCGCACGCTGCCGCGCACCTTGTAGAGTGCGTCGGTGACGAGGGTCATGTCGTCCCAGCGCTTGCTGTCGGCCTTGGCGCCGAAGAAGGGCAGCATGCTGGGGATGAGGTCTTCGGGACTGTCCAGCATCATGAGCCCGCATTCCTTCAGCTTGGCAGCCGAGGACGGGTTGAGCACGACGCTCCATGAGTTAATCGGCACGTTGGGGCCGAGCTTCTCCTTCACCAGCGCGGCGTTGTAGCCGATGCCGGTGGTGCCCCACATGTAATCGATGGCGTAGACGTTGCCGGGATCGTAGCCCGCCAGCCGGGACGTGATGTCCGGCCAGAGGTTGCCGAGGTTCCTCAGCTTCGCCTTATCGAGCGGCCGGAACGCGCCGGCCCGGATGAGACGCTGAAGATACGGCCCCGAGGGCACGACGATGTCGTAGCCCGAGCGCCCGGCGAGCAGCCGCGTCTCCAGGATCTCGTTGTTGTCGTACGTGTCGTAGACGACCTTGATGCCCGTCTCCCGCGTGAAGGCATCGAGCACCTGCGGGTCGATATAGTCCGACCAGTTGTAGATGTTGACGACCTTCTCGGTCGCCGGGCGCGCGGCTCCGGCGAACAGGGCGGTTCCGAGCGCTGCCGCGAGGCAGGCCCCGAGGGCGGCGAGCCGCCCCCGTCCCGGGAGACGGAACGCCACGCTCAGGCCGTCCGAGCGGCGACGACGACGATCTCGACGAGGTATTCCGGCGCGGCGAGCTTGGCCTCCACCGTGGCGCGGGCCGGGGGTTCTCCTTGGAGACCCAAGCATCCCAGGCTGCGTTCATCTCGGAAAAGGTCGCGATGTCGGCAAGGTAGATCGTGGTGGAAAGCAGGTGCTCCTTGTCGGTGCCTGCCGCGGCCAGCAGCCGGTCGATCTGGTCGAGGATGTTCTGGGTCTGCGCCGTGACGCCCATGCCCACCGGCTCATCGGCCACCTGGCCCGCGAGGTAGACGGTATCGCCGTACACCACGCCCTGGGACATCCGCGCCCCGGGCTCGATCCGCCTGATGGCCATGTGCTTGAACTCCGTCCGTTCCACTTGATCCGCCCGAGCGACGAGCTGGGCGGCGCCGTATCTGCCGCCGAGGACGGGTCGGCGTAAAGGGCATTGGCGCTCATCAGTGTCGCAGAAGGGAACCGCCAAAAAAATCAGTGTCTCGATGATGGGATGCGGCAACCCGTTCCAAAATCCAAACGTTTGGAGGGCGTCAGTAGCCCAATGCGGGGAGAAACATGGGCATTCTCGGGACCATCATCATCGGCTTCCTGGCCGGCGTGATCGCAAAGTTCATCATGCCCGGTCCGAATGAGCCTGCGGGCTTCATCATGACCACCATTCTGGGCATCGTCGGCGCCTTCGTCGCGACCTTCATTGGTCAGGCGGTCGGTTGGTACGGACCGAATCAGGGTGCGGGCTTCATCGGCGCCATCGTCGGCGCGGTGATCGTGCTCGCAATCTATGGCTTCGTCGCCAGCCGCCGCACCACGACCTACTAAAACGCTCGCCGCTGCGGGCTTGAGGCGGAGGGGCACCCAATCGGGTGCCCCCTTTTTCGTGCTTAGAACTCGTTCGCCGCGGCCTTCAGCGCGCAGTGGCCGGTGGCCCCGCGCATGGCGAGGCCGACGCCGACCACCAGAGCCGCGAGGCTCAGCCACTTGTTGGGACGCGGCTGCGCCGCCGCAGCCGCGATGCCGAGGCCCAGCGCAACTGAGACGGCCCGCTCCGTGGTGGTCAGGTTCGGCTCACCGCTGAAGATGTCGTGAATCATGTCGTTGGCCATAAGGCTCCTCCGCTTTCCGGGTCGCGGGGCGAACGCGGAGGCAGCCGGGGCGTTCCTTGCGGTGCGGTCGTGGCACGTCCGCAAAAAGAAGCGCGGCCCCATGGGAACCGCGCTTCGTCGTCACGTCAGATCGTGATGGTGAGAGCGATTACTCGCCCGCGTCGCGGCGGCGCTCGCCCCGGTGACGGCCACCCTCGCGGCCCTCGCGGGGTTCACGCGGCTCGTCGCCACGCTCGGCCCGCTCGGCGTCGCGCTGCGCCTTGATCTTGTCGGTGATGTCTTCGCCGGTCTGCTGATCGACGACCTTCATCGACAGGCGGATCTTGCCGCGATCGTCCTGACCAAGGAACTTCACCTTCACCTTGTCGCCTTCCTTGACGACATCCGTCACCTTGGCGACGCGGTTGGCGGCGAGCCCGAGATGTGGACGAGGCCATCCTTGGCGCCGAAGAAGTTCACGAACGCGCCGAACTCCATGCACTTCACGATGGTGCCATCGTAGATCGTGCCGGCCTCGGGCTCCGCGACGATGGAGCGGATCCAGTTATAGGCCGCCTTGATCGCCTTGCCGTCGGACGAGGCGATCTTCACGACGCCCGTATCCTCGATGTTGATCTTGGCGCCGGTCTTCTCGACGATCTCGCGGATCACCTTACCGCCGGTGCCGATCACGTCGCGGATCTTGTCCGTGGGGATCTGCATGGTCTCGATGCGCGGCGCGTACTCGCCGAGCTCCGGACGGGCCGCGGTGAGGGCATTCGCCATCTCGCCAAGGATGTGGGCACGCCCGTCCTTGGCCTGATCGAGAGCGACCCGCATGATCTCTTCGGTGATGCCCGCGATCTTGATGTCCATCTGGAGCGAGGTGATGCCCTCGTCCGTACCGGCCACCTTGAAGTCCATGTCGCCGAGGTGATCCTCGTCGCCCAGGATGTCGGACAGGACCGCAAAGCGCTCACCCTCGAGGATGAGGCCCATGGCGATGCCCGCCACCGGACGGCGCAGCGGCACGCCGGCATCCATCAGCGACAGCGAGCCGCCGCAGACCGACGCCATCGAGGACGAACCGTTGGACTCGGTGATCTCGGACACGACGCGGATCGTGTACGGGAATTCGTGAGCCGGCGGCAGAACCGGACGGATCGCGCGCCAGGCAAGCTTGCCGTGACCGATCTCGCGGCGGCCCGGCGAACCCATGCGGCCGGTCTCACCCACCGAATAGGGAGGGAAGTTGTAGTGAAGCAGGAAGCGCTCCTTGTAGGTGCCTTCCAGCGCGTCGATGAACTGCTCGTCCTCGCCGGTGCCAAGGGTGGCGACCACGAGGGCCTGCGTCTCACCGCGGGTGAAGAGCGAGGAGCCGTGGGCGCGGGGCAGCACGCCGACCTCGGAGAGGATCGGGCGAACGGTCTTCACGTCGCGGCCGTCGATGCGCGAGCCGGTGTCGAGGATGTTCCAGCGAACCACCTTCGACTGGGCCTCCTTGAAAGCGGCCTTGACCTTTTCGGCCGGGAACTTCTCGGCGCCCTCGGCGCAGAGGGCGGCCATCACCTTCGCCTTCACAGCGTCGACGGCGGCGTAACGCTCCTGCTTGACGGTCTTGGTGTAGGCGGAGCGCAGCTCGGCCTCACACACGTCGAGCACGGCCTTCTCGACATCGGCGTTCTCCGGCGGGGAGAAATCGCGCGGCTCCTTGGCGGCCTTCTCGGCAAGGCGGATGATCGCCTCGATGACCGGCTGGAAGTGCTTGTGGCCGAACATCACGGCGCCGAGCATCACGTCTTCCGAGAGCTCCTTGGCCTCGGACTCGACCATCAGAACGGCGTCCTGCGTGCCGGCGACGACGAGGTCGAGAGAGGACTCTTCCTTGGTCTCGGTGACGAGCGGGTTCAGCTTGTAGCCGCCGTTGACGTAGCCCACGCGCGCCGCGCCGATCGGGCCCATGAAGGGCACGCCGGACAGCGTCAGGGCAGCGGAGGCGGCGACCATGGCGACGATGTCGGGATCGTTCTCGAGGTCGTGGGTCAGCACGGTGACCGTGACCTGGGTATCGTTGCGCCAGCCATCCACGAAGAGGGGGCGGATCGGACGATCGATCAGACGGGAGACCAGGGTCTCCTTCTCGGAGGGACGGCCCTCGCGCTTGAAGTAGCCGCCCGGAATGCGGCCGGCGGCATAGGCGCGCTCTTGGTAGTTCACGGTAAGCGGGAGGAAGTCGATCCCGGCCTTGGGCTCCTTGGCGCCCACGACGCAGGCGAGCACCGAGGTCTCGCCATAGGTGGCGACGACGGCGCCGTCGGCCTGCCGGGCGACCTTGCCCGTCTCCAGGACGAGCTTGCGGTCACCCCACATCAGCTCTTCGCGTTGAACGTCGAACATATTGTCTATCCTTGCCTTCATGCGGCGGGCGCGAAACCCGGCACGGCGGGGGCAAGACGACAGGGCGCTTCACGAAGCGCCCTGCGATCCTGCCCCGACTTCATGCCTCGAAGCGGCCCGTGTGGCTTGCCCGAACCCCATGTCCGGACCTGCCGAAAGTGGAACGCGGCCCCGGAGCCCGGAGCCGCGTGAAACCGGTCGAGATTAGCGGCGGATGCCGAGCTTCTCGATGATCGCGCGGTAGCGCGGCTCGTCCTTGCGCTTCAGGTAATCCAGAAGCGAACGGCGCTGGGAAACCAGCTTCAGGAGGCCACGGCGGGAATGGTTGTCCTTGCTGTGGGTCTTGAAGTGGCCGGTCAGGTTGGCGATCCGCTCGGAGAGGATGGCGACCTGCACCTCGGGGGAGCCGGTATCCTTCGCATCCTTGCGGTGCTGCTTGATGAGCGCGGTCTTGCGCTCTGCCGTAATCGACATCGCGTGCCTTTCGGGTGTTTCAGTACAGAAGAGCGCCCTCATAGAGCGCCGATGCCTGCGGAACGGCCTGTGCCGGGATGTCGTCCAGCACGGTCTGCCGCAAGCGGTTCAAGCCCCGCCCGCTTCCGGGTCGAGGCCAGGGCGATCCATACACGAAACCAGGCCGGTTGCCACCCCCGGCGCGGGACTTGCCCCGGCGGCACCGCCACCGGCTTATGGTTGCCGGATACGGGGAAGACACGCGCATGACAGCACCGTCGGGGTCACCGGCAGCCTCTCCCCGAAGCCTTGAACGGGCGCTCACAGCACCGGGCCTCATCTGCATCGGGCTCGGCGGCACGATCGGCGCGGGCATCTTCGTACTCACCGGAACGGCGGCGGCGAATTATGCAGGGCCGGCGCTGATCCTGTCCTTCCTCATCGGCGGGCTGGTCAGCGGCCTCGTGGGTCTGTGCTACGCCGAACTGGCGGCGATGATCCCGGAGGCGGGATCGACCTACGCCTATACCCGCGTGAGTTTCGGCCTGCTCCCGGCCTGGATCATCGGCTGGGATCTCGTCCTCGAATTCGCCTTTGCCGCCGCGACGGTGGCCGCCGGATGGTCCGGCTATGCGCAATCGCTGATGGCCGATTTCGGCTGGCGCCTCCCTACGTCCCTCTCCGCTGCGCCGGGGGCGGGGGCTACGTCGATCTGCCCGCCGTGATCGTGGTGCTCGGTCTGACGGCCCTGCTGACGCGCACCATCCGCGAGGCCTCCGGCGTCAACGCAGCCCTGGTGGCCCTGAAAGTCGCGATCATCATCGCCTTCGTCGGCTTCGGCGCTACGGCGCTGAAGCCGGAGCTGTGGCACCCATTCGTACCGGCAAACACGGGCGAGTTCGGCCAATTCGGCGTAAGCGGAGTCTTCCGCGGCGCGGCCGTGGTGTTCTTCGCTTTCATCGGGTTCGAGACCGTCTCGACGGCGGTGGGCGAGTGTCGCGATCCGCAATCCGATGCACCCAAGGGACTCATCGGGTCGCTGCTCCTCAGCACGGTTCTCTACGTCGCGGTTGCCGCCGTGCTCACCGGCCTCGTGCCCTATCGCGATCTCAACGTGCCGGATCCGATCGCGAAGGCGGTCGACGTGATCGGCTTCCCAAGCTTCGCGCTCATCGTGAAGCTCGGCGCGCTGGTTGGGCTCACCACCTCCACGCTCACCGCCCTCTACGGGCAGGGACGTATCTTCTACTCCATGGCCCGCGACGGGCTGTTGCCCCGCGCCTTCGCACATGTCGATCCCGAGACCCATGCGCCCGCGCGGGGGCAGATCGTCATCGGCCTCGTCACCGCCGCGGTCGCGGGGCTGGTCCCCATCGACGTGCTGGGCGAACTCGTCAGCATCGGAACCCTGCTCGCCTTCGGCCTCGTCTGCGCCAGTGTGCCGATCCTGCGCCGCCTGCAGCCGAAGCGGCACCGGCCATTCCGGGTCCCGGCGGCCGATCTCGTCGCCGGGCTCGGTCTGTTCGCCTGCGCGGTGCTGATGGCCTCGCTGCCCCCGGAAACCTGGCTGCGTCTCGCCGCCTGGACGGGAATCGGCCTCGTGATCTTCTACGGATATGGCCGAAGACGGGCCCTCGCCCTGTCGCGCCCTACCGCAGCGACAGCTTCGCCGCCGCCGCGAGATCCGCCGCATCGGTGAGCCGCAATCCTCGGCGCTTGAGATCGGCGAGCATCGCCCGGTCTGGGAACGGGCAATAGGGCAGCACGTCCGCCATCCGCCCCTCGGGAATCGCACCCGTCGCGGCGATCGTGTCGAGCAATCTGTCGAGCATGGCCCGCCCATGCTCATGTAGCAGGATCGCCGCGCGCGTCGCCGTGACGTCCGCGGGCAGGCGCACCGCCTCCTGATCGAGGATCGCGCCGGCATCGATGGCCGCCGCCAGCTTATGCAGGGTCATCCCGAACGTATCAGGCCCATCGGAGAGGGCATGGATCGTCGGTACCGGGCCTCGATGGCGCGGCAGCAGGCCCGGATGGCCGTTGATGCCGCCGAGCCGGGCCAGTGCGATGGTCGCGGGCTTGAGGATCTGGTCGAAATGGTAGGTGAGGATCAGATCAGGCGCGGCTTGGCGCAGGGCCTCGGCCATTTCTGCCCCGTTCACGTCGTCCACCTTCACCGTGCGGATGCCGAGGCGGCGGCAGAGGGTGGCGATGGGCGTAGTCTCAGGTCTGTCGGCGCTGCCTGCGGCTGCCTGCGTGAAAGGCGCCAGCGGCCGGAGCAGATCCGGCAAGCCGAAATTCACCGCGAGATAGGGCAGGATGCCCGTGCCGGAGCGTCCGAGATGACGCCGCAACTGCCCGGTCAGCCCGCCGTTCGAGGGCCGTTCGGCATTGGACAGGCCGACGAGGACGATCTCGTGCCCCCTATCCGCGATCAGCCGCCGCACGGTCCGGGCGTTCGGCAGGGCTTCGAGGACGAGGAGCGCGATCCGCAAAGCCGTTACCTCTGATTGAACTTGAAGGCCGACAAGCTGACCCGCCGCACCCATTCGGGCAGCAACAGCACGCTCCGCGCCAGGATGGCGAGGGGCAGCGGGAAGGACACCACGTCCCGATCCCGTTCGAGGCCCTTGGCGATGATCGCCGCCGCCTTCTCGGCGCTCATCTCCAGGGGGCGCCATCCCTTCAGATCGCTGCCCATGGGTGTCTTCACGTAGCCCGGCGTCACGACGCTGATGCGCACGCCGAGCGGCCAGACCTTCTGGCGCAAAGCGAGACCATGGGCGACCAAGGCCGCCTTGGCGCCGCTATAGGTCGGCGCGTCGGCGAGCGGCGCATAGGCCGCGAGCGATGACATGAGCGCGATCTGACCGCGGCCGCGGGCGAGCATGAGGCTGAGCGTCGGCAGCATCACATTGAGCGAACCGATGTAATTGATATCGGCTGTCTCGAAGGCGACCTCCTCGGTCTCGACCCGGCCTTCCTTGCCGCCGCCGTTGATCGCCGCGTTGACCACCACGAGGTCCAGAGGCGATCGGGCATCGACCTCGGTAATCAGTCGTTGGATCGCCGCGCGGTCGCGGGTATCGCCACGCGCCACCTCGGCCACGGCGCCCTTGGCGCGGCAATCCTGCGCCACCGCCTCCAGACGGGGCTCGTTGCGCGCCACGAGGATCAGGCGCACCTGCGGCGCGGCGTAATGGCGGGCGAGGGCGGCGCCGATGCCGCTCGACGCCCCGGTGATGAGGATCGTCCTCACCGCGCGTTGCCCGGCCTGCGGCTGGTGATTCCCACCATGATATCGTCGTCCCCTCTTCGGCGCGGCCTCGAGACCCGCCTCGCTTGACGCTGTCCCGGCGATGTGGAAGTCCCCGCGCCGTCGCGGGCCTCGTAGAGTGCTCCCCGCCGGAGGGGAAGCCATTTCGGCCTGGACGGGTCCGGTGCTATGCCCGATGCCGCAGTGATCGGGCGGGACGGCTCGGTCGTCCGGCCTCGCCCGCCGCGCCTTTCGAGGCGCCATCTCCGCCGGTGAAAATGGCTCGGTTGTTCCGGATTGGATGAGTTTCGGATGGAAGGTGGCAAGCTCAAGCGCCTGTGGCCCCGGACACTCTCGGATATCGAGATGCCCGGAGGCCGTCAGGTGCGGCGCCTCGGCAGCGAGCCGGTTTCCCGGCGTGTCGGTCATGCCGACCGCTGGGACGAGGGCTTCCTGCGCCTGCCGGGTGCGCGGACGCAGCGCCCCCTGAGTTCGATCGTGGACGGCCTCGGCATCCATTATGACGCCACGGCCGCCAGCGAACTGGAGACGATGCTGCAGGTCGGCGGCTGGGAGGATGACGACATCCTTGCCCGCGCCGAGGCGGGCATCGCCCTCCTGCGCCAGGCGCGACTCAGCCTCGACAACGATCCCCGTCGCGCCGACCTCGCCACCCTACTCGGCAAAACCGATACCGCGCGGCCCCTCGTCGTGATTATCGATCAGGCGCAGCGCGACCCCACCATCGGCTTCGGCCTCGCCAGCGAGACCGGCTTCTCCACCATGCTCGCGGCCGCCGCCGCCGAGCACCCGAATGCCGACCGGGTGGTGGTGATGGACCCCGCTGCCAAAATGAACGCCGTCGGCCATCTCGACAGGGAAGCCGTCGAGGCGACCGGCGCGCGGCTTATCGCCGAGCCGGTCGAGGCCTGGTCGGTGATCGAGGCGGCGTCACGTCTCTACGTCGTCACGAGCCATATCGGTTTCGAGGCCTCGCTTGCCGGTCGGCCGGTCACCTGCTTCGGCGTGCCCTTCTATGCCGGATGGGGCTTCACCGACGACCGGCTCGATCCGATCCGCCGGACCCGCAGCCGCTCGCCGGTCGAGGTCTTCGCGGCGGTCTACCTGATCTGTTCGCGCTACTTCGAGCCCTATGGCGGCGAGACCTGCCGATTCGAGGAAGCGGCGGCGATCCTTCGCCTGATCGTGGAGGAGCAGCGTGCCAACGCCGCTAGGACGCTCTGCATAGGCTTTGCCGGGTGGAAGCGGCGCTGGCTGTCGCGGGCCCTGGCCTCGCCGGGACAGAGGCCGGCCATCGCCGCGCCCCGCCACGCACCGAAACCCAGCGAGATCGCACGCTACGATCGCGTGGTCGCCTGGGCGAGCCGCGCCCCTTCGGATCTGACCGCCGCCTGTCAGGAGGCGAAGGTGCCGCTCCTGCGGATGGAGGACGGCTTCATCCGCTCCATCGGCCTCGGCGTCGCCCTACGGCCGGGCGCGTCCCACGTCATCGATGCCACCGGCATCTACTACGATGCCACGGGGCCGAGCGATCTCGAAACGCTGCTGGAGGCGGGAGCCTTCCCCGCCGACGTGCTGGAGCGGGCGCAGCGCCTGCGGGGAGCCGTCGTCGAGGCCAAGCTCAGCAAGTACAATGTCGGCGCCGCGCCGATGCCCGCTATGCCGCGACCAGGTAAGGTGGTGCTGGTGGCCGGTCAGGTGGAGAACGACGCCTCGATTCACCTCTGCATGGCGACCGTGACCCGCAATGTCGATCTCCTCAGGCTCGCGCGCCAGCGCCACCCGGATGCAGTGATTGCCTTCAAACCGCATCCCGATGTCGAAGCCGGGCTTCGGCCGGGCCGTGTGCCGCCCGAAGAGCTGTCGTCACTAGCCGATATCGTCCTGCGCGACGTACCGGCCGCCGATGCCATCGCGGCCGCCGACCATGTCGAGACCATCTCGTCGCTGATCGGCTTCGAGGCGCTGCTGCGGGGCCGGAGCGTCACGACCCACGGGCTGCCGTTCTATGCCGGCTGGGGGCTCACCGAGAGCCCGGCCTGCCCCCGCCGCACACGGCGCATCACCCTGGACGAGTTGGTCGCGGGGGCGCTCATCGTCTACCCGCACTATGTCGATCCGCGGACGGGCCTGCCCAGCCCGCCTGAGGTGATCATCCAGCGTCTGTCGGAGGGCGACCCCGGCCTCACGCGGCGCGAGCCGACCGTTGAGGCCGCGATGAAGCAGGTCTGGTCCCTGGCCTCGCGCCACCTGTTGCGGCGGCGCTGAGGCACGAGGACGAAGGCTCAGGCGTTCTGCAGCCTGAAGGCGTGCTCGGGCACCATGGTGTCCTGCGGCGGGCCGTTGCGGCGGGCGCGGTTGCGCATTTCCAGCCACGCGCCCTCGGTGAGATCGAGCCGCGACGCGGTCGCCTGAACGGCAGCGGCAAGGCCCTCCTTGCCGTAATAGACGCCGCGGATCTGGATATGCGCCACGATCGCTCGGACGAAAGCGTGCCAGAGTCCGGACGCGGCGGACGGGCCTCGGTCCAGAAACGGTCGAGGGGGCCTTGGAATGTCATGCCTTCGATGTCGTACACGGCCGTGCCGAGGGTCATCGTCGGCACAGCCACGCGCATCGACCACAAGCCGACCGTGCTGTTCACGGTGATGCAGCCCTGCGAGGCGTCGAGCATGATCGCGAGGTTGCCGCCATCCACGAAATCGACCCGGCCCGACACGCCGTGCTTGGCGGCGGAGCGGCGGACGATCCGCGCCCAATTGCGCATCGCCGGATCGAGCGGATGGGCCTTGATGACGAGGCGCGAATTCGCCGGGGCGTTCTTGGCGAAGGAGGCGACCACGGCATGGATCGGCGCCTTGAAGTCGTAATACGGCGAATAGGCGCGCAGCTGGAAATCGTTCTCCATCTGCAAGGGGAGCACGTAATACGGCGTCTTGTCCGCCTTCAGCTTGGCGACGAAACGATCGACCCTCGGCGCGGTGAACTTGGCCTTCAGAATATGCAGGCCGGTGCCGAGATAGACGAGCGCCGGATGATAGATCTGGTGGGAGCGGTAGAACGGGAACAGGAACCACAGCCAGTTGCTGAACATGTGGTAGGCGATGTCCCACACGATCTGCGTCTTGAAGCTGTCCTTGAAGCGCGGCTCCAGATCCGGCTCCGGCAGGTTCTCGGCCAGCGCCATCACCGCCTCGGGTTCGCGGGGGAAGCAGCTGTCCCCCGACATGCCGTCACGCTCCAGCGTGATCCAATCCGGCCGGAGATAGCCGAAATCCGTCACGGTCACGTTGAGGTTGCGAGCCTTCGCCGCCGCGATCGCGACTTTGTGGTAGAAGCGCTGCTCGCCCAGCAGCATCAGGTCGGTGACGCCCTCGCGGTCGATCAGATCCGCAATGAAGGCGGGCCATTTCTCCCGGCGGCCACGATAGTTGATGGCGCCCGGACGGCGCCAGAACAGCACGTCGCCGACGCAGAGGTTCACGCGCAAGCAACGATGGCCCCGCGCCTCCAATTCGTCCGCCGTATGGGCGAAGTAGGGCGTGATCGGCCCCTGTAGGAACAGGAAGACCTGCCGTCCACCCCGTCCCGCACCGCGCGTGACGGCAGCGTCGTGCGGCGTGGGAGCGTCAGGGGCGGGAGCGGGGATCGCTGTCATGAAAGCCATACCTTCCGAGCGTGCACCGTCGGAGCAGGGCCGGCGCCCATTCGCGCCGAACGCCGCCGCGTTCTCGAGGACTGTCCTGCCGTGGAAAAGGCGGCAGCATCATGGTCGCCCCTCGACGTGACAGTGGGTTATGCCCCCTCTGTTGCCGAAGTGGCACGCAGCCCGACGCCGAAAGATGCGATCCTCGAACCGGCCTCAATTCACCGTTAAGCTGATGGCAGTCTTCCAGCCCCCTTATGGGGCGGCGGGCCGCATCGACGGGCCCGGCACAGCGGATTTCTGAATGATGCGTTTGGGCAAGCTTGCCGTTTCGACGGCCTGCATCGCCACGGTGGCGATGTCGGGCTGCACGCTCCTGCCTGCGGCGGGGCCGACGGCCAATGCGATCCAGGCGGGGGCCGAGGTGCCGGGAACCGGCGGCGGCCTGCTCGCCCGCTACGAGATCATCGACGTCACCCCCGCCGTCATCGAAGCCCTGCGCGGGCGTCCCCTCGACAGCCTGCTCGCCTCCTTCGGCGATCACCGCCCCTCCGCCGAGCCGCTGATCGGGGTCGGCGACATGGTCGCCGTCTCGATCTGGGAGGCCGGGTCCGGCGGCCTGTTCTCCGGCCCGCTCGTGGCCGACCGCTTCTCGGCGGGCTCGAAATCCGCCCTTATCCCCGAGCAGCCGGTGGGCCGCGACGGCGCGATCTCCGTTCCCTATGCCGGGCGCATCCAGGTCGCCGGGCGCAGGCCGCAGGACGTGCAGGCGCTGATCGAGAACGAACTCGCGGGCAAGGCCATCCAGCCGCAGGTGCTCGTCTCGGTCACCAAGCCGATCTCGCAAACGGTCACGGTGACCGGCGAAGCCGTGGCGGGCGCCCGCCTGCCGCTGTCCGGCCATGGCGACCGCCTGCTCGATGTGCTCGCGAGCGCCGGTGGCGTGCGCTCGCCGGTGTCCGAGACCTTCGTGCGGCTGTCGCGCGGGCCGGTGACGGCCACGGTACCGCTGACGACGGTGGTGTCGAACCCGAAGGAGAACATCTTCCTTCGGCCGAGCGACGTGCTGACGCTGGTGCGCGACCCGCAGACCTTCCTGGCGGTGGGTGCGCTCGGCAATGCGACGGAGCTGCCGTTCCAGGCGGACGGCATCACCCTGGCGCAGGCGCTGGCCAAGGCGCGCGGCCTGTCGGACTTCCAGGCCGATCCGGCGGGCACCTTCATCTTCCGGTTCGAACCTGCGGCCATCGTGCGCCGCCTCGCGCCGGGCTCGAAGCTGACGGGCACGCCGCTGGTGCCGGTGGTGTACCGGATCGACATGCGCGACCCGAACAGCCTGTTCACCGCGCAGGCGTTCCGCATGCGCAACCGCGATCTGGTCTACGTCTCGAACGCGCCGTTCACCGAGATCCAGAAGGTGCTGGGCGTGTTCTCCACCATCACGGGCCCTGTCGCCTCGGCGGCGGCCGTGTACAGCACCGCACGGTAGTAGCGAACTCACGAAAATGGGGCGCGGACCTCACGGTCCGCGCCCTTATCTATTTCCCGTCAGACGTTCGTCAGCGCTTGGCGAGCAACTGCTCGATCAGCGAGCCGCCCTTGTCGATCGCCGCGATCTCCTCGGCCACCGCGTTGACAGTGTCGGTGATCTGCTCCGGCGTATGCTCCGAGGTCAGGAAGAAGCGCAAACGCGAACTCCGCTCCGGCACGGCCGGGTGGATGATCGGCTGCACGTTGATCCCGCGCCGGAACAACCGGTCCGACAGGGTCACAGCCTTGAGGGAATCGCCCACGATGACCGGGATCACCGCGAGGCCGAGGCTGAAGCCCGTATCGAGCCCGAGCTTGCGCGCCGTGGTGAGGAACAGATTGCCGTTCTGCCGAAGACGCTCGACCCGCTCCGGCTCTGCCTGCATCACCGCCAGGGCGGCCTCCGCCGCCGCCGCGAGGGGTGGGGACATGCCGACGCTGTAGACGAAGCCGCCTGCCGAGTGTTTGAGATACTCGATCAGCGCGATCGGGCCGCAGATGTAGCCGCCACAGGCCGACAGGGTCTTGGACAGGGTGCCCATCCAGATGTCGACCTCCTTGGGGTCGACACCGCAATACTCGAAGAGCCCCGCGCCCGTGCGGCCGGTGACGCCGAGGCCATGGGCCTCATCCACCATCAGCCATGCATCGTAACGCTTCTTAAGAGCGACGAAGCCCGCGAGGTCCGGCGCATCGCCGTCCATGCTGTAGAGGCCCTCGACCACGATCAGAGCGCGGCGATGCTCGTGGCGCGTCGCCTGGAGGAGGTTCTCCAAAGCGTCGAGGTCATTGTGGGCGAAGGAACGGCGCTGCGCCCCGGACAGCTGGACGCCTGTGACGATGCTGTTGTGCGAGAGCGCATCGTGGAACACCACGTCGCCCGGCTCCAGTAGGGCGCCGATGGTCGTGACGTTCGTGGCGTGCCCGCTCACCATCACCACGCACCCTTCGGTGCGATAATGGGCGGCAAGCGCCTGTTCCAGGCTGATATGGCCGGGCCGCTCGCCCGCCACCACGCGGCTCGCGGAAGCCGAGGTACCGTAGGCCTCCATGGCCTCGCGAGCGGCGCCGCTGACCTTGGGGTGCCCGTTGAGGCCGAGGTAATCGTAGGACGAGAAGTTCGTGAAGATCTTCTGGTCGATCCGCGTCGTGGCGCCCGCCTTCGCGTCGTGGACGCGGAAGAACGGGTTGCCGAGGCCGATCAGCTCTGCGCCCGAGCGCTGAAGCTTCAGCTCGCGGTAGCCCGGGAGGTTCTCGAAGTTCTGCGCCGCGCTGATGCGCGACGCCTCTGGCGCCTTCGCCGGGGCAGGCCGGGGTGTCGCCCGCCCGAGGCGGTTCGTCACGAAGCCGGCCAGGGCCGCCCGCCCGCCGTCGGGCCGCGCCGATTGCGTCATCGCTGTGTCTCTTTGCTCTCGTTCTCGCGCGCCTCGATGAGATCGCGGAGCGGGCCGACCACGCTCGCACTCACCTCACCGCCGATATGCTTGGCCATGAGGCTCATCGCGACGCCCGCCGTGTCGTCCATGGGCGCGGAAACCGCCTGAATTAAGGACTCCGAGAGTTCATTGACCGTCATGCCCGCCGAAAGGCCCGCAGGCGGCGATTCGAGGCCGAACCGCTCCTGGAGGCTGGCGCCGAGCTCGACGCCCATGAGCGAGTCGAGACCGATCTCCGAGAGCTGCCGCACCCGGCTGATATCGTCCTTCGGCAGACGAAGGATTCGGGCGATGTCATCGACGATCGCATCCGACACGGTCTTGCGCACCGAGTCGATGTCGGAGGCCTTCAGCAGCCCCGCGATGTTGATCGTCTGGACCGAGCCGGATTCCGCCTGCTGGTCCGAGCCGAGTTCGGCGTAGCTCGGGGAGCGCATGGTGGCGAGCCGCTCGCGCGCCTTGCCCCAATGCATCGCCGCGATGGCGACCACGGCTTCGTCCGGCGCGGTGCCCTGGTTCGACAGGGCGTCGGTCATCAGGTCGAGGCAGCGGCGGGCCTCCATCGGCGTCACGCCGACGCGCCCGGCCAGGGTTTCCATCACGGCCTTGTTGCGGGCGAGCATGCCCACATCGCCGATGGCGCCCCAGGCGACGGCCAAGGCCGGAAGCCCCTTGCGGCGGCGCTGGCGCGCAAGGCCTTCCATGAAGCCGTTGGCGGCGACATAGGAGCCCTGGCCCGGATTGCCGATGAAGGTCGTGGCCGAGGAGAACAGAACGAAGTAGTCGAGCGACCGGTCGCGGGTCGCCGCATCGAGATGCTGCGCGCCGACCACCTTGGGACCGATCACCGCGTCCAGGGCCGAGACTTCCAGGTTGGCGATGAGTCCATCCTGAAGCACAGCCGCCGCGTGGATCACGCCCGCCAGCTTGCGTCCGCCGCGCTCGATCTCCGAGAGCATCCGGTCCACAGCCGAGCGGTTGGTGATGTCCACCGCCTTGGCCTCGACCTTCACCCCGCGCTCGGACAGTTCGCCAAGCAGCGCCTTCGCTTCGTCGGTCGTCGCGCCCTTACGGCCGGACAGGACGATGTGCTTCGCGCCGCGATCCGCAAGCCAGCGCGCCGCCTCCAGGCCGAAGCCGCCGAGGCCACCCGTGACGAGGTGCACGCCGTCAGCCGACACCACGAAGGGCTTGGCGACGTCCTTGAGCACCGTGCCCGGCTTGGGCGGGCTGATCACGATCTTACCGATGTGACCAGATTGCTGCATTAGCCGGAACGCGTCCGAGGTCTCGGCCGCCGTGAACGGCTGGTAGGGCAGGGGCTTCAGGCCACCGTCGTTGAACAGCGCCATCACCTCGCGGAACATCCGCGCGCCGTCGTCGCCCTGATGCTGGATTACCTGATCGAGATCGACGCCGAAATAGCTGAGGTTCCGCCGGAACGGCCTCAAGCCGATATGGGTGTTGGCGACGTAATCGCGCTTGCCCAGTTCGACGAACCGCCCGAAGGGACGAAGCGCGTTGAGGGAGCGCTCCATCGCCTCGCCGAACAGACTGTTCAGCACGATGTCGACGCCGTCGCCGGTGATCGCGCGGACATCGTCCACGAAGGCCAGCGAGCGGGAATCGAGCACATGCTCGGCGCCGAGCGCCTTCACCAGGGCACGCTTTTCACGCGAGCCCGCGGTGGCGATGACGCGAGCGCCCTTGAGCTTGGCGATCTGCAGCGCGGCGAGGCCGACACCGCCCGCGCCGCCATGGACCAGCACCCACTCGCCGCGCCGCATCCGGGCACAGGAAACCAGGGCGTAATAGGCGGTGAGGAAGGCCACGGGCACCGTCGCTGCCGCCATCGGATCGACGCCCTGCGGCATCGGCGCGACGACGAGGTCGGGCACCACGATATGCGTCGAGAAGCCGGACTGGGCGAAGGCGACGACGGCATCGCCGACCTTGAAACCCTTCACGCCCGGACCCACCGCCGTGACGCGGCCCGCGCATTCGAGACCTAGGCGGGGACCGGCGAAGCCGTCCTCCAGGATCTCCTCCGGCAGCATCGAGAGCGCCCAGAGAACATCGCGGAAGTTGAGGCCGGTGGCATCGACGGCGATTTCCAGTTCGCCCTTGCCCGGCGCAACCCGCTCGGCGGGCCCCCAGACCATCTCGTTCAGGCCACCGGTGTTGCTCCGCTCCAGGCGCGCGGCCTCGGCGGGCACGCGATCCACCGGATCGCTGTGACGCGGCCTGCCGGCATGGAAGCGCACGACCTGCGTGCTCTCGTCATCGAGCACGATCTCGGTCTCCGGCGTGCCGGAAAGGATGAGGTCGCGCAGCCGCTCGGAGGCGCGCTTCGAGGACATCTCGGGAGAGAGGTCGATGCGGCGAATATCGAGGTTCGGCACCTCGTTGGCCAGGGTGCGGGTGAAGGCCCATACGCCCGCCTCGACGTTGGTCATCTGGCCGCCGCGGTCGCGGGTGGCGCCCGGCGACACGACCCAGAGACAGGTCTGGCGGGCACCGAGATGCTCGACACACCGCTTCAGGCTCATGCACCGGTCGCGCAGCCGCTCGGCTGCCTCGCCGCCGCGGGAGAAGGCACCGGCGAGGAAGACCACCGTATCCGGGGTCTCCTTCTCCAGCTCCATCAGCGACGTCTCGGAATCGAGGATGATCGAGACGTGGACCCCGCCCGCGACCAGCAGGGTCGCCAGCGACGAGGCGGTCTCGGCGGCGAAATCGTCGTCCGAACCGATGATGAAGGCGAAGCTCTGGGCCGCAGCCGGGGTCGGCCGGACGGGCGCTTCCGCCACCAGAAGAAGGTCGTCGCCGTTGCCCGAGATAGCGCGATCGACGGAGACCGAGACGAGGCCTGCCGCGCTGAGCGTACGCTGCCAGCCGCCGATATCGTCGAGCCGCCCGATGGGCAGACCGCCCATCCCGTCCTCAAACCAATCCGGCGTGAGACCAAAGACGAGGTCGCGGAACAGGGAGATGCCGGGCTCCACGGCGACCATCAAGCCGCCCGTCGCCAGGGCGGCGGAGAGATCGCCGACGAGGCCGCGCTCGCCACGGTGCAGGCTGCCCGCGCCGACGATCAGGTCGAAGCCGCCCGCGGGGAGCTCATCCGACGCTTCCACGAGGGTCGCGGCGAGGCCGAAGGAGAGGCGGGCTCGCTCGGCCAAGCGCCGATCGGTCTCGAGGATGGTGAAGCGTGCGTGCGCTTGGCCCGTGAAGGCCGCGACCTGGGCAGAAAGCGGGCCGTAGCCGACCTGAAGCACGCGCAGGGCGCGTTCCTTCGGCATCTGGGCCAGAGCGCCGTCGAGGAGGCTCGCCAGGGCCGCCGCCGAATGGCGCGACGTGGCCGAACGCATGACGAAGGCGTCGATGGCGCTCTGCGGCAGGTTCGGAACGTCGGTAACGTCGCCCGCCAGAATGCGGTCGACGGTGGATCCGACATCCGCGATCAGGACCAGCTCAGCCGAAAGATCGGGATGGTCCGACGCAATCCAGCGCATGATCTCGTCGGGCGCGGGCAGGGCCGAGCCATCGCCCAGGCGCCACGCGTCGTTCTCGTGCTCGGCAAGGCCGCTGCTCTCCAGCGCGTATAGCGCGTTGACGAGCCACGGGCGGAGCGCCGCGGGCAGGCGAGAATCGGTAAGGGCGACGACACCCGTGTTCCGCGACAGACCTTGCGCAAGACGGAAGGCGAGGGAGGTCGCCCAGCCTTCGAGCAGGAGATGACCCGGCGAGAGCGCGGCATCGGCCGGACCCTTCGCCTGTTGCGTCAACGGCCGAAGGCGCGCGGCCACGCTCGGGCGGCGCTCCATCGGGATCGCCGTCGGCTCGGTGGCAAGTTCGGAGACCTGGCTGATCGCGTAGGCGGCGAGTTCGTCGCCACCCTTGCTGCGCAGCGCCTGGAACCGGCCTTCGCGGATCGTGGCGATCACCTCGCCGTCCGCATCGAGCAGGGTGAAATCGGCCAGAATCGACCGCTCGTTGCAGCGGCGCGTGCGGATCACCGAACGGGCAATGGAGGCGCCCGGCTTCACGAGGCGAATCTCGCCGAAGCGCACCGGAATGTAGGCCTTGCCCGCCCCCTCACCGAGGAGGTCGGCGAAGAGCAGAATCAGGCCGTGGAAACAGGCATCGAGCCGCGATGGGACAAGGGCGTAGCGCGGATCGGCCTCGGCGGGCACAAGATCCGAGACGATGGTCGCCTCGTCCACGCGGGCCGACAGAGCGACCTGACGGAAGCTCGGGCCGAAGCCCAGACCAGCCGCCTTCGCACGGGCATAGAGCGCCTCGCCGGACAAGACGTGATCGCCAGCGCTGTCGAAGTCGAAGCCATCGAGATCAGGCTTGCGCGGGGCCGAGAACTCGCCCTCTACCACCTTCGCCTGGGCGTGGAGCTGCCAGGGCGTCTGC
Source organism: Methylobacterium komagatae (assembly GCF_042661665.1). Classification (NCBI taxonomy): domain Bacteria; kingdom Pseudomonadati; phylum Pseudomonadota; class Alphaproteobacteria; order Hyphomicrobiales; family Methylobacteriaceae; genus Methylobacterium; species Methylobacterium komagatae. The sequence continues at coordinate 5,035,357 of NZ_JBHSWN010000001.1, read as the reverse complement.
GTGAGACGCGGACGGCTCAGAACCTGAATGCCGTTGCCGCTTCCCGATAGGCGAACCATCACCTCGCGCAGGGCATCCTCCGCGAAGATCATCGGCGCGACGATTTCGAACTCCGAGAGGACGACGGACTCGTCCTTTAAGGCGGCCTGCGCGGCCGACAGAGCCATCTCCACGAAGCCCGCACCAGGCATGATCACCTGCCCCTCGACGCGGTGATCCTCGAGTTCGGGCACGGTCTCGGGATCGACGTAGCCGTGCCATTCCAGCCCGTCCGACTCCGTGCGGGAGCCGATTAGCGGGTGGTAGGGGCGGGGGCTGAGGGCGCCCACGCTCTCGGTCGTGTCGTTCAGGCGGAACGGGCGGCGCTGCCACGGATAGGTCGGCAGGGGCACGTCGCCGCGCGGCACGGAGCCGAACAGCTTGTCCTCGTCCACCGCCGCGCCGAGCACGAGGGCTGCGTTCACAGCCTTGGCGATGGGGTCCGCGTTCGACGTCTTGCGGTGCATGACGCCGACGGTCGCGATCTCGATACCGAGCGGTTCGACAGAGTCACCGACATGCGACATGAGGGTCGCGCGCGGGCCGACCTCCACGAACACGCGGGCTCCCTGACGGGTCGCTTCCTGCACGGCGTCGCTGAAGCGCACCGGCTCGCGGATGTTGCGCCACCAGTAATTTGGCCCGAAATTCGACCCATCCAGCGCAGCGCCGGTGACGGTGGACATCATCGTCACCACGCCCGATTGCGGGCGCAGGCCCCGAGGTCGCGAAGCAGCGGCTTCTCGGTCGGGTCCATAAGCCTTCCGTGGAAGGCATAGGCGAGGTCGAGCTTGCGGCCACGACGGCGCTTGCGCGACAGCGCCTTGAGAGCGGCGTCGATATCGGCCACCGGCCCGGCTACCGTCACGGCCTTCGGGCTGTTGGTCGCGGCAAGGTCGAGGCTCGGGAAATCCTTGAGGAAGGCCGGAACCTCCTCCACCGGCATCAGCAACACCGCCATGGTGCCCTGGCCGTGCGTCGTCTCCTGATGATGGCTGCGGTAGTAGATGACCTTGACCGCATCCTCGAGCGTCAGGATCCCGGCGGCCTCGGCCGCTGCGATCTCACCGACGCTGTGGCCCAGCACGTAGCTCGGCATCAGGCCCTTGGCCCGCAGGGACGCGGTAGAGGCGCTCTCGATGGCGAAGATCAGCGGCTGCGAGACGCTCGTGAGGACCAGACGCTCGTCGAGATCCTCGGCGTAAAGCGCGTCCTTCAGGGACCAATCGGCATAGGTTTGGAACAGGCCATCGATCTTGTCGAAGGCGGCCCGGAAATCGGAATTCGCTCGTAGGCCTCGCGGCCCATGCCTGCCCATTGGCTGCCGTTTCCGGAATAGACGAAGGCCACCTCGGCGGCGCGGTCCACGGCGGTGCCGGTATGGGCCGCCTCGGAATCCTCGCCTTCGCCGATCGCGCGCAGGGCGGTGGCCACATCGGTCGCGCTGTCGAGGGAGATGGCGAGGCGCGCGGACATCCGCTCGCGGCGATGGGCGACGGCGGCAGCGACCTCGGCGATGGCCTCGGGCTCGGCCTCGAATCGCTCGGCATAGTCCAGAGCGAGTTCGTTCAGGGCAGCGCGGGTTTGCGCCGAGATCATCAAAACCTGCGGTGCCCGGTCGTCCGCAGCTTTGGCGGCCGGAACCGGATCGGCATCGGTGATGACGACGTGGGCGTTCGTGCCACCGAAGCCAAAGGAGTTGACGCCCGCGAAACGCTGGCGGCTGCCACGGGTGATCGGCAGGCCCTGGCGCACGACCTGCAGGTTCAGCTTGTCGAACGGAATCTCTGGGTTGAGCTCGGCCGCATGCAACGAGGGCGGAACGAGGTTGTGCTCAAGGGCAAGCGTCGCCTTCATCAGGCCCGCGAGGCCCGAGACCGGCTCGGTATGGCCGATATTGGTCTTGATGGAGCCCATCGGCAGCGGGGCGCTGCGGCCCTGGCCGAGCTTGGTGCCGATGGCGGACGCCTCGATCGGGTCGCCGACCGGAGTGCCGGTGCCGTGAGCCTCCATGAAGGCGAGGTCGTCCACCGCGATCTCCGCCTCGCGGTAGACCTTTTCCAGCAAGGCCGCCTGGGCATAGCCGGAGGGAAGTGAGATGCCGGTCGTGCGCCCGTCCGAGTTCACACCCGAGGCTGCCACGACCGCGCGCACGGTCGCGCCGTTGCGGCGCGCCGCCTCAGCGGATTGCAGCACCATCACCACACCGCCCTCGGAACGGACGTAGCCGTCCGCGTTCTTCGAGAACGCCTGGCACAGGCCCGTGCGCGAGAGCATCTGCGCGGCCGAGAAGCAGATGAAGTTGAACGGGCTCGCCAGCACGTTCACGCCCGCGACGACGGCGGTGTCGATCCGGCCGGACTGGATCGCTTGAATCGCGTTGTCGAAGGCGACGAGGGAGGACGAGCAGGCCGTGTCGACCGTGAAGCTCGGACCTTTCAGGTCGTAGATGTAGGAGATGCGGTTCGAGAGGATCGAGAGCGTGTTGCCGGTGGCCGTGTAGGCGTCGCCCGAGGGCGCATCCATGATGCGCAGGTTGCCGTGGTCGAGGGACGAGGCACCGACGAATACGCCGATCTGGCTGCCAGCCACGGCCGATGGCCGCAGGCCCGCATCCTCAAGGGCTTCCCAGGTCAACTCCAGCAGCATGCGCTGCTGCGGGTCCATCTGCTCGGCCTCGCGGGGCGAGATGCCGAACACGGTCGGATCGAAGGACCAGACGTCGTCCAGCGCGCCCGCCGCGAAGGTGTAGCTCTTCCCGCGCTCGTGGGCGCGGGGGTGCAGGAACCGCTCCAGGGAGAAGCGATCCGAAGGCAGGGTGCTGACCGCGCAGCGGCCCTCCGAAAGGAGCTGCCACAGCCCTCCGACGCTCGGCGCTCCGGGGAGTCGGCAGGCGCGTCCGACGATCGCGATGTCTGTGCGTTGTGTCACGTTCGGGTCGCGGGCGCTCGTGAGTGGGTGGCTCGGCTCTCGGCGAGTGAGGACCATCTGGTCCCTTAGTATGGCGTCAATGCGGTGTCCAACCTCGCATGACCACAGGTCTTCGCCTTAGAGGGAATTTGCAGGGCGATGTGACATGTATTCATCAGCGATGCGCGCAATCCCTGCCGCATAAAAGCCAATTTTCAACTCATGGCAGCACCACCAAGTTGAACGATACATCATCAGAGCATCCGCCAGGCGCCGCTGGGACTATTGCATCAGCCCTTCCGGTACGGTCGCCGACGCGGATTTCTGAAGTCTTTGGCCTCCGGCGCGGCAAGTATCCGTGCAAGGCGCAGCAAGTTTAGCCGGTCAAGCGACCGGAGCGGGCTCGTCTCCACCGCCGCGCCCGACGCCCTGATAGGCAAATCCATGTTGCGCTGCGGTAACAGGATCATAGATGTTGCGGAGATCGACCAGGATTGGCGTGCGCATCACACCGCGAAGACGCTTCAGGTCGAGGGCGCGGAAAGCGTTCCACTCGGTGACGATGACGATGGCATCGGCATCTTCTGCACAGGAATAGGCATCCTCGGCGAAGGACACGCTGGGAAGAAGGGCCCTGGCCTGCTCCATCCCCTCGGGATCGTAAGCACGCACTTTTGCGCCACCATCCTGCAACCCTGCGGCGATTGCGAGCGAGGGCGCCTCGCGCATGTCGTCCGTATCGGGCTTGAAGGTGAGACCGAGCAGAGCGATCGTCTTGCCGCGCACGGAGCCGCCACAGGCGCGGATCACCTTGCGGGCCATGGCGCGCTTGCGCTGGTCGTTCACCGCCACCACAGTCTCGACGATGCGCAGCGGCATACCGTGGTCCTGCGCCGTCTTGGCCAACGCCAGCGTGTCCTTGGGGAAACACGAACCGCCATAGCCCGGCCCGGCATGAAGGAACTTCGTGCCGATGCGGCCGTCGAGGCCGATGCCCCGGGCCACCTGCTGCACGTCGGCACCAACCGCCTCGCACAGATCGGCCATCTCGTTGATGAAGGTGATCTTGACCGCGAGGAAGGCGTTGGCGGCGTACTTGGTCAGTTCCGCCGTGCGGCGTCCGGTCACGAGGATCGGCGAGGCATTGAGGTAGAGCGGGCGGTAGACCTCCCGCATCACGGCCTCAGCGCGCGGATCCTCGGTCCCGACAACGATCCGGTCGGGACGCTTGAAGTCGCCGATCGCGGCACCCTCGCGCAGGAATTCCGGGTTCGAGACCACGGCGAAATCGGCCTGCGGGGCGGTCTCACGGATGATGCGCTCGACCTCGTCGCCGGTCCCGACCGGCACCGTCGATTTGGTGACGACGACCGTATAGCCGGTCAGGGCGCCCGCGATCTCGCGCGCCGCCTCATGGACGAAGGAGAGATCGGCGAAGCCGTCGCCCCGGCGCGAGGGCGTGCCGACGGCGATGAACACGGCATCCGCGCCTGACACCGCCTCGCGCAGGTCGGTGCGGAACGAGAGGCGGCCCTGGCGGACATTGTCGGAGACGAGGGATTCGAGCCCCGGCTCGTAGATCGGCATGCGGCCCGCTTCGAGGGCCTCGATCTTGGCCGGATCGTTGTCGATGCAGACGACGTCGTGGCCGAAATCCGCGAGGCAGGCGCCGGACACCAGCCCGACATAACCCGCCCCGATCATCGCGATACGCATGCCATGTCTCCCGGCAGCCGACCGGGCGGCTTGCCGCGTTGCAGCATGGGCCGGGAACGGCAAAGTCGCAACCGGACGGATCCCCCGCCGTCCGGTCTGTAGCCAGGCAGCAACACCGCGAAATCACGACGGTTTTTTGACGGGCCACGATCATGCCGAACCACGTCATCGCGGCTTCAATGCCTGGAACAAGTCCTGTAGAAGCACCTCGCCCTGAGACCCGAGCTTCCGCCAGACGCGGCGGGAAAGCTGGCAAAGGACCGCGATGACCGAACTGCCGAACGTGCATGTGCGCGCCGAGATCCTCGCCCAGGCGCTGCCGCACATGCAGCGCTATGATCAGGAGATCGTGCTCATCAAGTACGGCGGCCACGCGATGGGCGACGCCGAAGCGGCGCAGACCTTCGCGCAGGACGTGGTCCTGCTGGAGCAATCCGGCCTGAAGCCACTGGTGGTGCATGGCGGTGGGCCGCAGATCGGCAAGATGCTGAACCGGCTCGGCATCCAGTCCGAATTCCGGGGCGGCCTGCGCGTCACGGACGCTGCCACCGTCGAGGTGGTGGAGATGGTGCTGGCGGGCTCCATCAATAAGCAGATCGTCGGCTGGATCTCGGGGCAGGGCGGCCGGGCCATCGGCCTGTGCGGCAAGGACGGCAACATGGTGCGCGCCAAGCGCGCCCTGAAGACGTACCGCGATCCCGAGAGCAACGAGGAACAGGTTCTCGACCTCGGCCTCGTCGGCGAGCCTGAGCATGTCGAGCGCGGCGTGCTGGACGCCGTGCTGAAGGCGGAACTCATCCCCGTGCTCGCCCCTGTGGCCTACGGAGCGGACGGACAGACCTACAACGTGAACGCCGATACCTTCGCGGGGGCTATCGCGGGAGCGCTGCGGGCCAAGCGCCTCCTGCTGCTCACGGACGTGCCGGGCGTGCTCGACAAGAACAAGAAGCTGATCCCGGAACTGACAGTCGAGGATTGCCGCCGCTTGATCGCGGACGGCACCATCACGGGCGGCATGATCCCGAAGATCGAGACCTGCATGTACGCCTTGGACCGGGGCGTGGAGGCGGTCGTCATCCTCGACGGCAAGGTGAACCATGCCGTGCTCCTGGAGCTGTTTACGAATTACGGCGCGGGCACCCTGATTCGCCGGGGCTGAGGCTTCGCCGGAAACTCGTGCCGGTTCCGAAGAGAACTGGCACGAGTCTAGCAACCTTGGCCGTCTCGGCGCATTGTCTTCGCCCGGCCCCGTGCCGCTTCTCTATCCTGCGACGGATTCCTTGTATCAGCCGACGCAAGACCACTTCACCGCCCCAGGCGCCCGCGGCTTTGCCGATGTCGATACCTGGGTGTTCGATCTCGACAACACGCTCTACCCGAGCGATGCGATGGTCTGGCCGCAGGTCGATGACCGCATCACCCTCTACGTGATGCGCCTCTACGGTCTCGACGCGCTCTCGGCGCGAGCGCTGCAGAAGTATTTCTACCATCGTTACGGGACGACGCTGAAGGCGTTGATGATCGAAGACAGCGTGGACCCGCACGACTTCCTCGACTTCGCGCACGACATCGATCACTCGACCATCAAGCTCGACGCGGCCCTCGGCGACGCCATCGAGAAGCTGCCCGGCCGCAAGCTGATCCTCACGAACGGTTCGCGTCGCCACGCGGAGAACGTCGCAGCCAAGCTCGGCATCCTCGACCATTTCGAGGACGTCTTCGATATAGCCGCCGCCGATTTCGTGCCCAAGCCCGAGCGGGTGACCTACGAGCGCTTCCTGAAGGCCCATGGGGTTGAGCCGAAGCGCGCCGCGTTGTTCGAGGACATCGCCCGCAACCTCGCCGTCCCGCACGATCTCGGCATGGCGACGGTGCTCGTGGTGCCCCGAATCATCGATCCGTACCGCGAGGCCTTCGAGCAGGAGGCGGTGCGCGAGCCCCATATCGACCACATCACCGACGATCTCGCGGGCTTTCTCACCACCTGCGTCGCACCGGAGATCGGCGCCGCATGAGCGACCTCGCGTCTTTGCGGGCCCCGGACCTCGCGGAGATCGAAGCCCTCGCCCACGACGCCTTCGCCGCCTTGCCGGAGGCGTTCCGCGCCCGCTGTGAAGGCGTGGCCATCCATGTCGAAGATTTCCCCGACGAGGAGACGCTGGACGACATGGGCTGCGAGACCGAGTTCGATCTGCTCGGCCTGTTCCGGGGAGTCGGCCTCGCGCAGTCCGGTGAGGTCGAATCGGGGCGGATGCCCAACGCGATCTGGCTCTACCGCCGCCCGCTGCTCGATTACTGGGCCGAGCACGACGAGACGTTGGGCGATCTCGTCACCCACGTGCTGGTGCATGAGATCGGGCACCATTTCGGCCTGTCTGACGACGACATGGCCCGCATCGAAGCCGCCGCCGGGGAGGGATGAGGGGCACCCTCATTCCATGATCTGCTCGTCTCCGGATAGGGCGAGGGTGCGCAGGCGCCCCAGGGCCAGGGCGAGGTCGTTGCGGGCCGGGGCAGCGAGGGCGATCCGCACCGCATTCTGAGCGTGGCCCGGCACGACGGCGAAGGCTGAAGATGGGATGAGGGCGATGCCCCGCCGCAGAGCCGCCGTGGCATAGGCCTCGGCACGCCAGAACTCGGGCAAACGCAGCCAGAGGTGATAGGCGCGGGGATCACCGACGACTTCGAGATCCGATAGGACGGCCCTGGCGATGACCTGACGCTCAGCGGCATCCTTCCGCTTGATCGCGGCGAGACGATCGGCGACCCCGCTTCCCATCCAATGGATTCCGGCTGCGAGGGGAAAGCCGGTCGTTGTCCAACCACCCTGGCGGAGTGAGACGCCGAGCTGGTCGCCCATGCCGGGCGGCGCCGCGAGCATGCCGACCGTCAATCCCGGCGCGACGCGCTTCGAGAGGCTGTCGATCAGGATCGTGTGCTGCGGGGCCAGGGCGGCCAGCGGAGCTATCTCGGCGTGGAAGCCATAGACGGCGTCTTCGATCGCGATGAGGCCGGTCCGTTCGAGGATGGCGGCGAGGTCTGCCCGGCGCCGAGGCCCCATGGTCGTCCCCAACGGGTTCTGAAGGCTCGGCTGGAGGTAGAGCCCGCTCAGTGGCGTGACGCGGTGCGCCTGGATGATCGAATCGGGGCAGAGCCCCTCATCGTCCATGGCGAGGGGAATGAGCGCGATACCGAGACGCGACGCGATTCCCTTCACGACAGGATAGGTCAGCGGCTCGCAGCCGATCCGCTCACCCGGAGAGGCGAGGGCAGCCAGCGCGGCCGCGATGGCTTGGCGGCCATTGCCCGCAAAACGGATATCCGACGGGTTCGGGGCATAACCCTCGACGGACAGGAACTGCGCCGCGACCCGTTGCGCCTGCGGCGTGCCCATCGGCCCGACCTGCTGCATGGCGGCCTCGATCGCCGGGCCGCGCCCGAGCTTCGCCAGGGTCTCGGTGAGCAAGGCCTCCTGTTCGGGGAGGAAGGTCACCGTCCGTTGCAGGTCGATCGCGCTGGACGGCGGCTCGACCGGGATGGCGCGGGGGCTGTTGAGGTCGGAGCGAACATAGGTGCCGCGTCCAACCTCTCCGATCACGAGGCCCCGACGGGCAAGTTCGGCATAGACCCGGCTCGCCGTCGAGACGGCGATACCACGCGCATAGGCGAAGTCCCGTTGCGGCGGCAGCCGGTCTCCCGGTTTCAGCCTGCCCGCTGCCATGTCGGCGGCGACCTCGTCCGCGACGTCGCGAAAGTCTCTCGACGCCATAATTGCTCCGAGCACAATGTTCCGATTGATCCGACTCAATTAGCGGGGCAAATCGGAGCACGCAATCCCGGCCGGGCTGCTCCCCTCCCATTGGATCAGTCAGAATGTCCGTCGTTATCGCCTTTCCCTCACGCTCCGCGCTGATTTCGCGGCCGAATGAGCCTGGCCTTCCCTGGCGCGCTCTGTGGCTGCGCCGGTTGCGCGACCGCCGCGCCCTCGCCATGCTCGATGCCGAGCAGATCCGCGATGCAGGGCTCGATCCGCTCGCGCTGCGCGAAGAGATGCTGAAGCCGTTCTGGCGCGCATGAGAGATTTGTGACGCGTGTCGGTCGACAAAACCGGCACGCTCGTGTAGGAGCCCGGCCAACTCACAACAGGATCGCCGAAATCCTGGTGCTCGCCGCTCATACGAGTGGACGGGCGCGACGGCTGGAGCATTGCCATGAACATCATCGAGCAGCTGGAGCGCGAGGAAGTCGCGCGCCTTGCCAAGACCATTCCCGATTTCGAGCCGGGCGACACGGTCATCGTCAACGTCCGCGTGAAGGAAGGCGAGCGTACCCGCGTCCAGGCCTATGAGGGCGTTTGCATCGCCCGGTCCGGCGGCGGCCTCAACGAGAGCTTCACCGTCCGCAAGATCTCCTACGGTGAGGGCGTCGAGCGCGTCTTCCCGGTGCACTCCCCGATGATCGATTCGATCAAGGTGGTCCGTCGCGGTAAGGTGCGTCGCGCCAAGCTGTATTACCTGCGCGACCGTCGCGGTAAGTCGGCCCGTATCGTCGAGCGGACCGAGCGTACCGCCAAGCCGGCCAAGGAGGCCCAGGCCCCGGCCGCCGCCGAGTAATCGGCTGAGACATCGGGGCGATTACACGATCGTCCCTCTCGAACCCGCCCGGCGCGCCGCGGCGGGTTTTTTCATGGCCGAAGATCAGGGATGCCGCGCCAGGGCGAGGCCGATGCCCGCGCCTAGGAAGAAGCCCGCGCCGATGCGGTTGCGCCGCCGCTCCGGCATGGCCGCGAGGGCGCGCAGCCGTCCCGCCGCCAGCGCCCAGACCGAATCGAGCATGAGGGACAGGACGACGAAGGTCGCGGCCAGCAGCACGAGCTGCCCGAACGCCCCGGGACCCGGTTCGACGAATTGAGGAAGGAAAGATCCGAAGAACAGCAGCGTCTTCGGGTTCGTCAGGGACACGAAGAATCCCTTGGCGACGCTAAGCCCAGCCCCGACGGGCTGCGGGGCTGCAGCCTTCGGCTGCGCACGCCATGCATGGAACGCCAGCATGACGAGATAGGCGACGCCGATCCAGCGCAGCATCTCGAACCAACGGGCCGACATTTCGAGCAGGATGCCCGCGCCGAGGACGACGACCGTCAATTGCAGAACCATGGCCAGGGCGGCGCCGAAGACGGTCGCCAGCCCGGCGCGGATGCCCTGGCTGATGCTGGTCGCGAGGATGAGCGCCACGTTGGGGCCGGGCAGGAGAATCAGCCCGACCGAGGCGCCGACGAAGGTGAGATAGAGGGAGAGGGACATGGAGGCTCGGCGAATCGTTCCGCCGAACCTATCCCACTGCCGGAGCTACCCGAAGGGTCAGCGGCGCAGGGCTTCCAGCACCTTGCCGCCGGGACGGCCGGTGGTGGGCATACCGAGCTTACGCTCGATGTCCTTGATGGCGTCGCGGGTCTTCTGACCGACCTTGCCGTCCGGCTCGCCGACATCATAGCCCATGCTGGTGAGGCGCACCTGCAGGTCGCGACGCTCGGCCCGGGACAGGGGTGGGTCATCGGTCGGCCACGCCGCCTGCACGCCCGGACGCCCGCGCAGCCGGTCGGACAACACCGCGATGGCGAGACCGTAGGATTCGGCGGCGTTGTAGGAATAGATCGCGTCGAAGTTCTTCGTGACGAGGAAAGCCGGGCCGCTCGCCCCCGCCGGGGCGAGGATGCCCACCGGCCCCTCACCGGAGAGCGGCCGCCCGTCGAGCCGGGTGACGCCGAGAGACGCCCAATGCGAGACCGGCTTCTTGTTCTTGCGACCGGCGGCGGCGGTGTTGAAGCCGGAGGGAAGGCGGACCTCGTAGCCCCAGGGCTGGCCGTTATGCCATTTGGCGACGTGCAGGAAATTCGCCGTCGAGGCCACGGCATCAGCGACCGAATCGACCACGTCGCGGCGCCCGTCGCCGTCGCCATCCACCGCGAGCCGCTGATAGGTGGTGGGCATGAACTGGGTCTGGCCGAAGGCGCCCGCCCAGGAGCCGGTTAGCCGCTCAGGCGCGATATCGCCCCGGTCGATGATCTTCAGGGTGGCGATCAGCTCGCCCCGGAAGAAGTCCCTGCGGCGGTTGCCGGAGCAGGCGAGAGTGGCGAGCGACTGAACCAGGGGCATCTTCCCGAGGTTCTTGCCGAAATTGGATTCCACGCCCCACACGGCGGCGATGGTGTAGCGATCGACCCCGAAGCGAGCCTCGGCGCGGGCCAAGGCGTCGGCATGCTGGCGCATGGCGGCCCGCCCGTCCTCGACGCGCTCGTCATCCACCAGCGCCGCCATGTAGTCCCAGATCGGCGTCTTGAATTCGGGCTGCGCCTGCGAGAGCTCGATCACCTTGTCATCGTAGGAGATGCCGGAGGTCGCGGCCTCGAAGGCCCGGCCGGACACGCCCGCCGCAGCGGCCTGGGCGCGGATGCCGGAAAGGCACCCGTCGAAATCAGCCAGGGCGGGCGTGGCCGAGACACTGGCGAGAAGGCTCAGCGCGAGGGCGAGCCCCGTTCCGTTCGGCGGCTTCGGCATGGCTGTCGTCCTCATGTCGGCAGTCGGAATCTGGGCGCGGATTCAGGCGGCATGAGGGTTAACGAAGGATGACGAGGCGAAGTCCGCCGAGCGAACCTGTCATTCCGGGCTCGCCCTCAGTGGGAGCCCGGAACAGGGGTGCGGATGATGACGTCAGGCCCACTCGCGCTCGGCGAGCTTCTTCTCGTAGGCATCGATGGCCGTGCTGCGCTCCAGCGTGATGCCGATCTCGTCGAGGCCGTTCAGCAGAGTGTGCTTGCGGCCGGGTTCGATATCGAAATGCAGGGTGCCGCCATCCGGGCCGCGGATGGTCTGCGCATCGAGGTCGATGGTTAGGGTGGCGTTCGAGCCGCGCTCGGCATCCTCGAACAGCTTCTCCAGATCCTCCGGCGCGACGCGGATCGCCAGGATGCCGTTCTTCGCGCAGTTATTGAAGAAGATGTCCGCGAAGCTCGTGGAAATCACGCAGCGGATGCCGAAATCGGCCAACGCCCAGGGCGCGTGCTCGCGGGACGATCCGCAGCCGAAATTGTCGCCGACGACGAGGATCTTGGACTGGCGATAGGCCGGCTGGTTCAGAATGAAGTCCGGGTTCTCCGATCCATCCTCGCGGTAGCGCATCTCGGCGAACAGGCTCTTGCCGAGGCCGGTGCGCTTGATCGTCTTCAGATACTTGGCGGGAATGATCCGGTCGGTATCGACGTTGATCGTCCGCATGGGCGCGGCGACGCCCTCCAGGGTCGTGAACTTGTCCATCGTCTTCTTTAAAATCGGCGGGGTTTGTAGGAATCGCTCCGGTGTAGCAGCCCCGTGCGCGGGCCGGAAGATCATGCGAAATCCGCGGCATGCTCCCGGCGCAGGGTGCCGTCATGGAGTGCGGAGGCGACGAGGGCGCCCGCCAGTCCCGCTTCCGCCAGGGCGCGAAGGTCCTGAGGTCCGCGCACGCCACCCGCGGCATAGACCCGGCTCCCCGGCGCCCGCGCTTGCACCGCCATGAGCGCCGGAAGATCCGGCCCGGTCCCGGCGCCGACGCTGGCCAGGGTCATCGTGATGACATCGCGCGGCCACAGCGAGGGATCGTCATGCAGGCTATCCGGGCCAAGGCGCTCGCCGCCCCGCGTATCGAGGGACAAGACGGCCTTTTCCCCGAGGCTCGTGACAAGGGCAGAATCGGTCTGGCTCTCGCTGCCGATGACCGGGCGCCCAAGCCCCTCGGCCAGGAAGCTTTCCACACCCTCCCGCCGGGAAAATCCCGCATCGACCCAGAGGTCCAGTCCTGGGCAGGAGGCGGCGATGGCGCGCAAAGAGGTGAGATCCGGCGCGGCGCCATCGATGATGGCATCGAGATCGGCCACGTAGAGCCGTCGCGCGGGCCATGCCAAGAGCAATCCCGCCGCGATGGCGCCGGGCTCCGAGCCCTTTGCCAAGGGCGTCTCGATCGGGGCATACGAAGCGCGCTCGCCCCGGCGCGCACGGACCACGCGCCCCCCGCGCAGGTCCAGCACCGGAATCACCGCGAAGCCGTCCTGTCCGGCCGCGCCCCCTGCTGTTCCGAAATCCGTCATCCGCGCATGTCTAACGCCAAAACCATCGGGTGGGACCTCGGCGGGGTCCACGTCAAGGCGGCCCTCATCCGCGATGGGCGCGTGCAGGAGGCGGTGCAGGTGCCATGTCCCCTCTGGCAGGGCGTCACCGCGCTCGATGCCTCCCTGGCGCTCCTGCCCGATTGGGCACGGGACGAGGCAAGCCACGCTGTCACCATGACCGGCGAGTTGACCGATTGCTTCGCCGATCGCACGGCGGGCGTCGCCGCCCTTGCGGGCTGGGCTGCTGAGGAGCTGAAGGGGCGGGTCCAGATCTTCGCAGGGCGCTCCGGCTTCGTCGCCCCCAGCGAAGCGGCCGCACACGCGTTCGATATCGCCTCCGCCAATTGGTACGCCACCGCCGCTCAGATCGGCCGGATCGTGCCCGATGCGCTCCTGGTCGATATCGGCTCCACGACGGCCGACCTCATCCCGATCGTCGCGGGGCGTCCCGCCGCGACGGGCTACAGCGATGCCGAGCGGCTCGAGACGGGGGAACTCGTCTATACCGGCGTCGTGCGCACGCCACTGATCGGCCTCTGCGACCACGCGCCGTTCCGGGGACGACGCACGCGGCTGATGACGGAAACCTTCGCCCATGCGGCGGATGTCTACCGCATCCTCGGCGACCTGCCGCCGGAGACGGACCAGCAGGGCACGGGCGACCGCAAGGGCAAATCCGTGCCGGAAAGCGAGACGCGCCTCGCCCGCATCGTCGGTCGCGACCGGGAGGAGGGCGATGCCCAGGCCTGGGCTGCTCTCGCGGCGCATTTCGCCGAGACGCAGTTACGGCTTCTGTACGATTCGGCCTCCACCCTGCTGTCGCGCCCCGACATGCCGCCGGAGGCTCCCCTGGTGACCTGTGGCGCGGGGGCCTTCGTCGGCGACCGCCTCGCGGCCCGGCTCGGGCGGAAACGGACGGGGCTCGCCGAACTCCTGGCCTCACGGTCCGGGGAGGCGGCATCAACCTGGATCTCGACCTGTGGGCCGGCCGTTGCGGTCGGCCTCATCGCGGAGGACATCACTCGATGAGCGCCATCAAGATTCTCGCCCGCGTGCTGGCCATGCGCGTCGGCCCGCATATCGAGTTGGCCGTCGAGTCCGAAACCGGCGAAGTGCTGAAGGTGCTCGCCACCGAGGATCAGGTCGACAGGCTCATCGACGAGTTGGAGGATCTCCTCAACTCGCCCGCGGGGCCGGACAATGACGAGCCGCCGGAAGCCGCCTGACCAACGAGAAAGGGCCGCCGCGGGGATACCGCGGCGGCCCTTTTCTTGTCCCGGAGGAACCGCGCCTCAGGCGGCGGTACGCTTGCGGGCTTCCTGCTTCGTGTCGACGCCCGAGGCTTTGATCTCGGACAGCTTCTGCGCGACGTTGCGCGAGAAGACGAACTCGGCGGGGCGCTGGTTCTCGAGGCTGACATCGGGGGCCATGTCGCCCTCGGTCTTGATGCCGCGCAGCATCTGAACCACCGGCTTCCACGGCTTGCGGACCGAATCGACCACCGAGGACGCCTCGTAGCCCGAGTGGACCATGCAGTCGGCGCACTTCTCGTAGTTGCCGGTGCCGTAGGAATCCCAATCGGTGGATTCCATCAGCTCCTTGAAGGTTGCGGCATAGCCTTCGCCCAGAAGGTAGCAGGGCTTCTGCCAGCCGAAGACCGTGCGGGTCGGGTTGCCCCACGGGGTGCAATGGTAGGTCTGGTTGCCGGCCAGGAAGTCGAGGAACAGGCTCGACTGCTGGAAGGTCCACTTCTCGCGGCCCTTCTCCTTGCCGTGACGAAACACGCCGCGGAACAGGTCCTTCGTCGCCTTGCGGTTCAGGAAGTGCTGCTGGTCGGGGGCGCGCTCGTAGGCGTAGCCGGGGGAGACGGTGATGCCGTCGATGCCCATCCGGGTCACGCTGTCGAAGAAGTCGGCGATCTTCTCCGACTTCGAATTGTTGAAGAACGTGCAGTTGATGGTGACGCGGAAGCCCATCTCCTTGGCCTTCGCGATGGCCGCGACAGCCTTGTCGTACACGCCGCGCTGGCACACCGACTGATCGTGCATCTCCTTGTCGCCATCCAGATGGATCGACCAGGTGAAGTACGGGCTCGGCTTGTACTCCTTGATCTTTTTCTCAAGGAGGAGCGCGTTCGTGCAGACGATGGCGAACTTCTTCTGCGCGATGATGCCTTCCACGATCTGCGGAAGATCCTTGTGGAGAAGCGGCTCACCGCCCGCGATCACCACCACCGGTGCGCCGCACTCGCGGACCGATTCGAGGGCTTCGTCGACCGGCAGCCGCTTGTTGAGGATCTCCTCAGGGTAGTCGATCTTTCCGCAGCCGGCGCAGGCCAAGTTGCAGCGGAACAGGGGCTCCATCATCATGACGAGCGGGTAGCGCTTACGGCCCGTCAGGTGCTGCTTGAGGATGTAGCCGCCGATCTTCGCGACGTACCGGAGGGGGATACCCAAGTTGCGGCTCCTTAGTTTCGTCGGCCCCGGAAGAACGGGGTGCTTAGCGTGATAAGTGCTCGATTTCCAGCAACGTAGCTTGGAACAGTTCTCAAACTACGGTGCCGGAGGTGTCCGTGAACTCTTTAGTCCGGGGCTGACGCATCGGCGCCACAGGCGCACGCATAGCTGATGCCACGGTGCGGGGACCCGGACGATGCGCGACTTCCACGCGCACAATGCGTCGGCATTACGACCATTTGGGCCGATTGGGCACCCACGATCCAGTGTGCAGTGCGGCAGCGCACCCCTGTGGCCCGAAGGTGACGCAGGGGCGCCTCGCGTTGCAATCCGAGGCCCGCGTCTTTACTGAGCCTAGCGACCGCGCCGCAAGATGGCGCCGGACGCGGGGGAACCTCGCGCCGGTTGCCGGTTTGCCCCGCGCGTGGTCCCTCGGCGACCATGGGTCCGACGGTCTGTGACCGCTTCGGCCCTGCATGCGTTTCCCGGAACGAGAGGAACGGCCCGTCGGGCCGGACGAACTGGCAGGGTACTCGTGATCGAAGGTCTCGTCGCGTCTTCCGTCCGCTTTCGCTGGACCGTCATCGCCCTCGTCGCGCTGATGACGGTGGCAAGCGCCGGTATCGCCGTTCACCTGTTTCGAATCAACACGGATGTCGAACGGCTGATCGATCCCAAGGAGCCCTGGCGCCAGGACGAGATCGCGTTCGAGAAGGCCTTCCCGCAGCGGTCGAATCTGATCGTCGCCGTGATCGACGGCCAGACGCCCGAGGAGACCGAGGAGGCCGCTGCCTCCCTGACCCGCGCCCTGTCCGAGCGCAAGAATCTCATCGAGACCGTCTACCGGCCCGATGGCGGCCCGTTCTTCGATAAGAACGGCCTGCTCCTCATGCCCCAGGCGGAACTGGAAAAGACGCTCGAACAGCTGACTCAGCAACAGGGCTTGCTCGGGCCGCTCGCCGCCGACCCGTCGCTGCGCGGTATCATGCGCGTGCTAACGCTGGGCGCCCGTGGCGTGAAGTCCGGCGATGCCACGCTCGCCGACCTCGACAAGCCGATGGCGCAGATCGATGCGACGCTTCAAAAGGTGCTGAAGGGCGAGCCGGCCCGTCTCTCCTGGCAGGCGCTGCTCGCGAATGGCGAGACCCGCGTCACCGACCGGCTGAAATTCGTGATGATTCAGCCGGTGCTGGACTTCAACGCTCTGGAGCCCGGCTACGAAGCGACGCGGATGATCCGCGAGGTTGCCAAGGACCTCAAGATCGACGCCGCCAACGGCCTGCGGATGCGCCTTACCGGTCCCGTCGCCGTGGCGGACGAGGAATTCGCCACGCTTTCGCAGGACGCGCTGCTGAACAACAGCATCATCGTCGGCGCGATCGTGCTGTTCCTCTGGCTCGCCCTGCGCTCCGGACCGCTGGTTATCGGCGTCATCATCACCACCTTCGCAGGCCTGATCGTGACGGCGGCCCTCGGCCTGCTTCTGGTCGGAGAATTGAACCCGATCTCGGTGGCCTTCGCCGCCCTGTTCGTGGGGCTCGGCATCGATTTCGGCATCCAATTCTCGGTGCGCTACCGGGCCGACCGCTATGAGCAGCCGACGCTGCAGGCCGCCATCCGTGCCGCCGCTCGGGGCGTGGGCTGGTCCCTGACGCTCGCCGCAGTCTCGCTGCTCGCGGGCTTCTTCGCCTTTCTGCCGACCGCCTTCCGCGGCGTGTCCGAGCTCGGCCTCATCGCCGGTGTCGGCATGATCGTGGCCTATCTCTTCTCCCTCACGCTGCTGCCCGCGCTGATCGCGGTGTTCAAGCCGAAGGGCGAGAAGGAGGCGGTCGAGACTAAGTGGCTGGTCGGCGTCGATCCCTGGATCATTCGCAATCGCAAGCCGATCCTGATCGCGGTGGGCCTCGTGACGCTGGCGGGCACTCCGTTGCTCTACTGGCTGCCGTTCGACTCGAACCCGATGCATCTGCGCAGCCCGAAGGTCGAATCGATCGCGACCTATTTGGACCTGATCAAGAACCCGGAGACGAGCCCCAACGTCATCGACGTGCTCGCTCCGAACGTGGCGGCCGTGCCCGAACTGTCGAAGAAGCTCGGCGCCCTGCCGGTGGCGAGCCCGTCAACAGCATCGACACGTTCGTTCCTCAGGATCAGGACAAGAAGCTCGCGCAGATCGCCGATACGGCGCAACTCCTCGATCCTGTTCTGAACCCGGCCCGCAAGCCACCGCCGCCCAGCGATGCGGATAACGTCAAGGCACTGAAGGACGCGGCGACCGCGCTGAAGGCAACGGGCGACGAGGCTAAGGCGGGCACGCAGGGTGCGGACACCGCCAAGCGTCTCGCAGGAACCCTGAACACCCTTGCGGATGGCCCGGTGCAGAAGCGCGAGGCCGCCTCCGTCGCTCTGACCAAGGACCTGAATCCGCTTCTGACCCGCCTGCGCGACCTGCTTCACCCGGAGAAGATCACGCTTGAAAACCTGCCGCCGCAGCTCAAGGCGGACTGGGTGTCGGCCGACGGCCGGGCGCGGGTCGAGATCCATCCGAAGGGCAATTCGAACGACGACGAGGTTCTGCGCAACTTCGCCAACGAAGTGCTGAAGGTCGCCCCGCACGCCACAGGCGCGCCGATCTCGACCACCCGCTCGACCTACACGATCCTCGGGGCCTTCATTCAGGCGGCCATCACCGCCCTGGTGCTGATCTTCGTCATCCTCACGGTTGCCCTTCGCAAGCCGTGGGACGTGGCGATGACGCTTGGCCCGCTGGTCGTAGCGACCCTGTGGACGCTGATGGCCATGAAAATCATCGGCATGCCGCTGAACTTCGCCAACATCATCGCCCTGCCGCTGATGCTCGCGGTCGGCGTGGCTTTCCACATCTACTACGTGATCGCGTGGCGAGCGGGCGTAACCGACATGCTGGCCTCCAGCTTGACGCGGGCGATCTTCTTTTCCGCGATGACGACCGGCAGCGCCTTCGGCTCGCTGGTCCTGTCGAGCCACCCGGGTACGGCGAGCATGGGCGAATTGCTCGCGCTGTCCCTGTTCTTCACCCTGCTGGCCGCCTTCTTCGTCGTGCCGGCCACCCTCGGCGAGCCCCCGGCTCAGCCCGACCGCAACCGCCCCGAAGGCGATTCGGCTGGTCGCGGCCCCGCCTTCGGGCAGCGCAAGCCCGAGACCGTGGCGGTGAAGTAGAAGCAAGGCGCGCGGATGATCCTCCGCGCGCCTCTTCCGCGCCTGCCCGACTCAGCGGCGAGGGCGCTTACAGAAAGTCTGAAAACCCGGCCCTGACCGCGCCGGAGGCCCGCGCCGCCGCCACACTGGCCGGGGCGATGAGGGCATCGCGCTCTTCGGCGTAGTGATAGCCCGGCGCCTCGCACGGGAAGCCGCTGCCGGTGGCCGGGTGAGTGTAGAGTTCGGTCAGGCCATCCGGCAGATGGGATAGCAGCCCTGCGACGCGCTTCGGCGTCATCGCGCCCGACCATGCCAGCCCAAGGGTCCGGTCGGGGATGAGCAGGCCCGCCTGCCGGGCGCGGACGGCAAGCAGTGCCGCCCAGGGTGCGATGTCGAGCGCAGCACGGGGACGGGCGCCGGGTTCGGCGCGGCGCAGGATCTCGCGCGGCTCGCGCGGCACCCTCAGAGCGCGCATGCCGTAACGACGGCCGATCCGCAGCACGGCACCCGCGATCAGGGGGTGGACGTGGAAATGCTTGTGGGCGTTGACATGGTCGAGGGGTAGGCCGGTCGCCCGGTAGGCCTCGAACTGCGCCACGAT
Source organism: Methylobacterium komagatae (assembly GCF_042661665.1). NCBI lineage: Bacteria > Pseudomonadati > Pseudomonadota > Alphaproteobacteria > Hyphomicrobiales > Methylobacteriaceae > Methylobacterium > Methylobacterium komagatae. Next base: position 5,016,315 of record NZ_JBHSWN010000001.1, on the reverse strand, counting down.
CTCGGCGGACAATTGGCGGCGGGCGGCGGGGCGGCGGGCCATGTCGAGCCCGAGCTTGGCCATGTCGGCTCTGAGCAACCCGTCCGGACCGGCAAGGTCCGGCAACTCCGAAGGTGGCAGGGTCGGCCACGCCTCGACGAGCACGAGATGGAGCCCGACCCTCAACGAGGGAAGGCGCTTGGCCCGCGCCACTGCATCGGCGGCGGCGGGAGCCGAAACCATGAGGCTGGCGGCGGTGAGGATTCCCTCACGATGCGCCTGCTCGACAGCCTCGTTGACCTCGGTGCTGAGCCCGAAATCATCCGCGGTAACGACCAGACGCTTCACAGTAACCTCGTAACGGGTGTCGAGAGGGCGAGCCCTCTCGCGGGTCCAGGGCAGAGCCCTGGGTGGAGAGGCGGGGCTCTGTCCCGCACTCCCCGTCGGGGCCTCAGGCCCCGGATCCCTGACTTTACGCCGCCTTGGCGGTGCCCTGACGCTCCTTGAGGAAGCGGTAGAACTCCACGCCCTCGCGGAGGCGGCGCTTCATCATGTCGGGCGAGCGCACCATCTCCGAAACGATGGAGGCAATCTTCGGCGCACGGAAGTAGAACTTCTTGTAGAACTCCTCCACCGAGGTGAAGATCTCGGTATGGGACAGGTGCGGGTAGTGCAGCGGCGCGACCTGCACGCCGTTCTCATCGACGAGTTCGGCGTTCTCGACGTCGAGCCAGCCGTTCTCCACAGCCTGCTTGTACAGGAAGGTGCCGGGGTAGGGCGCCGCGAGCGAGACCTGGATCGTGTGCGGGTTGATCCGCTTGGCGAAGGCGATCGTCTCCTGGATCGTTTCCTTGGTCTCGCCCGGCAGGCCGAGGATGAAGGTGCCGTGGATCGCGATGCCGAGGTCGTGGCAATCCTTGGTGAACTTCTCCGCCACCTCGACGCGCATGCCCTTCTTGATGTTGTGAAGGATCTGCTGATTGCCGGACTCGTAGCCGACGAGGAGCAGGCGCAGGCCGTTCTCCTTGAGGACCTTCAGGGTCTCACGCGGCACGTTCGCCTTGGCGTTGCACGACCACGTGACACCGAGCTTCCCGAGCTCGCGGGCGATCTCCTCGGCGCGCGGCAGGTTATCCGTGAAGGTGTCGTCGTCGAAGAAGAACTCCTTGGTCTGGGGGAACTCCTTCAGGCAGTACTTGATCTCCTCGATCACGTGGGCGACCGAGCGCGTCCGGTAGGTATGCCCACCCACCGTCTGAGGCCACAGGCAGAAGGTGCAGCGGCTCTTGCAGCCACGGCCGGAGTAGAACGAGATGTAGGGGTGCTTCAGGTAACCGATGAAGTACTTCTCCATCTCCAGGTCGCGCTTGTACACGCTGGTGACGAAGGGAAGCTGGTCCATATCGGTCATGATCTCGCGGTCCTCGTTATGGACCACGGTACCGTTGGCATCGCGATAGGACAGACCCTTGATCTCGGACATTGGCTTGCCGTCGGCCACGTCCTTGACGGTGAAGTCGAACTCGTTGCGGGCGCAGAAATCGACCACCGGGGCCTGGGCCATGGCGCCCGCGGCGTCCACGGCGACCTTGGCGCCGATCAGACCGGCGATCAGCTTCGGGTTGGCGGCCTTCAGTGCCTCGATCGTCTTCACGTCGGACTTGAAGGACGGCACCGAGGTGTGGAGCACCACGAGATCGAAGTCGTTGGCCTGGGCCACGATCTCATCGAGCTTGATGTTGTGCGGCGGCGCGTCGATCAGCTTGGAGTTCGGCACCAGGGCGGCGGGCTGCGCCAGCCAGGTCGGGTACCAGAACGACTTGATCTCGCGCTTGGCTTGGTAGCGGGAGCCCGCGCCGCCGTCGAACCCGTCGAAGGTGGGGGCCTGGAGGAAAAGCGTGCGCATGGGGTTCAAGGCCTCGATGCTGAGCCGGGTGGGCGGGGTCGGGCGGATCAAGCGGTCGGAGCCTCGGCATCACGGCCGAGGTCTGCGTCGGGGATCAGCGTACCGTCCGCAACCACGTGATAATCGTGACCTTTCCATGTCACCGACCCCGAGAGGAAGGCACAGGAGAAGTTCATGAAGGAGAGGATGTCGCGAATCGGCAACAGCCAGTAGGCGTGCGGCGGCAGGCCGAAGGCCCGCTCCACCTGGCGGCAAAGCACGATGCGACAGGCCAAAGCGGTCGCCGCCATGGCCAGAGCCACGGTGCCCGCACCGGGAAGTGTCGCAGCGATGAGCGCCAGCGGGAAGGCGTGGGTGACGACGGAGCCCGCATATCCGGCCGGATCGACCGTGCGGATCGTGCGGTTCCAGCGCAGCTCGTGCTTCCACATGCCGTGAAGCTCGGTATCGACGCAGGTGTGGCCGATGGTGAAGTTCGGGATGGTCACGCGACCGCCGAGACCGCGCAGGGCGGCGCCGATCGCGTAATCGTCCGCGAGGTCATTGCGGAAACGGCGGAACCCGCCGACCGCGTCGAGGCTCGCGCGGGTGAAGGCGACGGTGGAGCCGAAGCAGGGCTTCGCGAGGCCGAGGCTCAGGCCCATCACCACGTTCGGCAGGAACTGCACGTCGATGGCGAGCGCCGAGAGCTGACCCATGGCCCCGGGGAAGGCCGGTACGCCGTGGTAGAGGCAGGTGACGCCGCTCACGCCCGGCTGCGCCAATTCCGCGGCGATGCGCTCCAGGTAATCGGGCGCGACCACCATGTCGCTGTCGGCCAGCACGATCACCGGATGGGCGATCCGCTCGGACATGTTGATCAGGTTCGAGACCTTGCGGTTCGAGCCGTGCTGGCGCGCATCCACCACGAGGTCGATATGCGCCTGCGGGTAGGCCTCGCTGAGGGCCCGGACCACGCCGATCGCCGGATCGCCTGCGTTCTGCACGCCGAAGACGATCTGCACAGCACCGGCATAGTCCTGACGCAGCACCGTCTCGAGGTTTTCGTAAAGGTTCGGCTCCAGCCCGCAGAGGGGCTTCAGCACCGTCACCGCCGGCCGCTCGCTTCCGGCGGGCAGGGTGGGAACGCGGCGCGCGCCATAGCGTCCGACGAAGAAGGCCGCCGCGAGCCCGTAAAGGCAACCCGCGCCCGCCACCACGAGGCAGAGCGGCGAGAGCCAGAGCAGCGCCTGCGACGCCAGGGTGGTGAGATCCATCCGTTGGGTCCGTAAGGTGTCCGGCCGCCGGCTGCGGCGTTGCGAGCGGCTACTGACCAGCCTTGGCGGGGGCGGGCTTCGCGGCGGGGGCTGCCTTGGGAGCGTCCTTCGGGGCGAGCATGCCTTCGGCGCGGTCGTTGAGGAACTTAACGACTCCGTCCGCGCCGCCGCTGGCGAGGGGCTTGGACAGCATCGTGCGCTGGGCCGCCATCTCGCTCACGTCGCCGTTCAGGAGCACGTCCTGCACCTTGTCTTCCGCGTTGACGACGAAGTCGACCGCGGAGTCATCGTCGTTGGCGGTGGTCACTTTGGTCGGTACCACGCGCTGCGAGCCGCGGGCCTCGACCTTCGGCGTCACCTCGAATTTGCCGCCCGCGGCTTGGCTCAGACGGTTGGCATAGGTGACGGTCAGGCTGCGCTTCAGCGCCTTGGTCACGGCCTCCTGCTGCTCCGGCGTGAAGCCGGACCATTTGGAACCAATGGCGATGCGGGCCATGACCGGAAAATCGAACACCTTGTCGATGACCGGGCTTACGGCCTCGACGCGGGCGGGGAGGGGTCCCGCGCCGTCCTTTACGGCCGAGGAGAAGGCTGCGTAGAGGTCGCGCACGTTCTGGATCGCCGTCTCGTCGCCCGCGAAAGCGGGAGAGGCGAGGAGCGGCGCCAGGGCGAACGCGGCGGCGAAGCGGCGGATCAGGCGCACTTCTTCAAGTCCTTCTCATCCAGCCGGGCAACCATGCGCGGCGGAGCGTAACTGTAGAACGGGCCCAGGGTGGCCGGCTGCGGGACCGGCTTAGGGCGGCGGGTGAGACCCGTCACCCTCCCCTCGTCCTGATCGGCTTCTTCCTCGCCACGGGCGCGCAGGCCGGCTTCGATCCGGTGCCACAGCCAGAGGCTCGGCAGGCCGACGCCGATATCGGCGAAGCGCTTCACCAGAGAGAGTGCGAGCGCCGCCTCGGCGGGGATGTTGAACATACCGCACAGGGCGATCAATCCGCCCTCTTGCGCGCCGAGCGCACCCGGAACGGCGAAGGCCGCACCGCGCACCGCCTGAGCCAAGCTCTCGATCACGAGAGCGTGGCTGAAGTCGACCGGGTAGCCCATGAAGTGCAGACACACGTAGACTTCGGCGGTGCCGATGATCCAGCCACCGAAATGGATGGCGATCGCTGCGGAGACGCGGCCGTGTTCGCCGTAGAGGCGGCGCAGACCGTCATAGAGCTGGTCGATGGCGCCGAGCGCCCGCCACTCGCGGCCCGAGGCGAAGCGGCTGAGGAGCGCCTGAATCACCCGGTGACCGGCCCGGCGCTGAATCAGGTAGAAGGCGGCAAGAGCGGGCACGGCCAGGGCTACGCCGCCCGCCACCGTGCGGGTGACCGGGCCATCGCCGACGAGCCAGATCACCAGGCCGAGGCCGAGGATGGTGAAGATCAGCTGCGTCACCGCCTGGGTCATCAGGTCGACGAACATGCTGGCGCCGGCCATCGCGCCGGTCACGCCGCGCTTGGCAAGCAGCCGCGCGCCCACGAAGTCACCCCCCACGGTCGCGACCGGCAAGAGGGTGTTGATGCCCTCGCGTACGAAACGCAGGGATATACAGTCACGCAGGCGGGGCTGCGAGCCCGCGGGGAACACCACGTGCCAGCCCAACCCGGCCCAGGCGACAGCCAGGAACCGTGCGAGCACGACGAGGAGAGCGCCCCATCCGGCGCTCGCAACGGCGGCCGTCACGTCCTCGACACCGGAGGACGCCAACAGGCCCACGACCGTGCAGAGACCGGCAATCGAGGCCAGTGTCGTGAGACGCTTCATCTTCGTCTTTCAAGCTCGCAAATGGCTTGATGCGGGAAATCGGTCACGGTCGCGGCGGAAATAGGTCGATGCGACCCCAACAGGTTGTTACGCCACGTTGCAGCATGGATGAGCCGTGTCTATCACCCGTTTGCTACACCAAAGGGCAAAGCGGCTGACGGGTCTGACGTCCCGGACACGAGACCGCGAAACGTCGCAGAAGGGGCACACGTCATGGACCGCGAATCACCCATCACGGCCGCCGAGGCCGTGAACGAAGCCGCGCGTGTCGAAGGTTATTCCTCGACGCGCGAGCCGTCCGTTCCCGCGCCGACCTCGCCGGTCATGGCGTGGAACGAGTGGGATCCGCTGGAGGAGGTCATCGTCGGCTCCCTCGACGGCGCGACGATCCCGACTCACCACCTCACGGTCATCTTCAACCTGCCCCGCGCCGCGCAGCCCTTCTACCGGCTCGCTTCGGGCTGGAAGTACCCGAAGTTCATGAAGAAGCTCGCCCAGGCCGAGCCGACAACTTCATCACGATCCTCGCGGGCGAAGGCGTCAAGGTGCGCCGCCCCGACACCGTGGACTTTTCCCGTAAATTCAAGGCGCCGCTCTGGTCTTCGCGCGGATTCTGCGTGGCCTGCCCGCGCGACCCGTACCTCGTCATCGGCGACGAGATCATCGAGAGCCCGATGTGCTGGCGCTCGCGCTACTTCGAGGGCGACGCCTACCGCTCGCTGTTCAAGGAATACTTCCGCAACGGCGCCCGCTGGACCTCCGCCCCGCGCCCGCAGCTCGACGGACGACCTCTACAACTACGATTACCGGGTGCCGAACCTGAAGGCCGGCGAGCCCATGCAGTTCACGGTGAACGAGTTCGAGCCGGTCTTCGACGCGGCCGACTTCGTGCGCTGCGGTCGCGACCTGTTCGTTACCCGCTCGAACGTGACGAACCTGATGGGCATCGAGTGGCTGCGCCGCCACCTCGGCCCCGGCTTCCGCATCCACGAGATCGAGAGCCGCTGCCCGCAGCCGATGCACATCGATTCGTCGTTCATGCCGCTGGCGCCGGGCAAGGTTCTGGTGAACCCGGACTACGTCGACATCGAGCGCCTTCCGGCCGTGCTCAAGAAGTGGGACGTGCTCGTCGCCCCGCGCCCCGACCCTGTCGAGGGCTTCATGAGCAAGATCTCGATGTGCTCGCCCTGGACCTCGATCAACGTTCTCGCGATCACCGAGAAGAAGATCGTCGTCGATCAGAGCCAGCCGACGCTCATCAAGGCTCTCAAGGATTGGGGCTTCGACCCGATCCCGGCGCCGTTCCTGAGCTACGGCCCGTTCGGCGGCTCGTTCCACTGCGCCACCCTCGACGTCCGCCGCCGGGGTACGTTGCAGTCGTACTTCTAGCGCACTCGTCATCGCGAGCGTCAGCGAAGCGATCCAGGGACCCGCCAAGGCCTAAAACGGCCCGCTTCCTTGGATTGCTTCGCCTTTGGCTCGCAATGACGTCGCGTGTCGCGTCTAACGCCCGATCCCGTCGATCAACGCCTTGTTGAACGCTTCCGGCTCGGACATCTGCGGGGCGTGGCCGGACTCCGGAAATTCCACCAGCGTCGCGCCGGGGATAGCCTTGGCGGCCGCCTTCCCGAGCTCAGGATAGTTCCCGAGGGTCGGCCGCACTTCTGGTGGGGCGAGGTCCTTTCCGATGGCGGTATTGTCCTTCTGCCCAATGAGCAGGAGCGTCGGCACCGCGATCTGCGGGAAGCGGTAGACCACCGGCTGCGTGACGATCATGTCGTAGAGCAGCGCCGAATCCCAGGCGACGGCTTCCTTTCCGGGGCCGCGATTGAGACCCGCCAGCATCTCGACCCAGGGCTCGTAACGCGCCTCCCAGCGGCCGGAATAGTAAGTCGCCTTCTCGTAGTTCCGGATCGACTCGGCCGACGTCTTCAATTCGCGCTCGTACCAGCGGGCGATGGAGATCGGCGGCAGGCCCTTGGCGCTCCAATCCTCGAGCCCCACGGGGTTCACCATCACCAGTTGCTCCACTTCCTTCGGGTAGAGCAGGGCGTAGTGGGCGGCGAGCATCCCGCCGGTCGAATGCCCAACGACGATGGGCTTGGCGATGCCGAGCTTGTCGAGGAGCGCGTGGGTGTTTTCGGCAAGTTGCCGGAAGCTGAACTGATACGCGCCCGGCTTGCTCGACTTGCAGAAACCGATTTGGTCCGGGGCGACGACGCGGTATCCGGCACCCGTCAAGGCGCGGATCTGTCCCTCCCAGGTGGCAGCGCAGAAATTCTTGCCGTGCAGAAGCACCACCGTGTGCCCGTTGGGCTTGTCCGGCTTCACGTCGAGATAGGCCATCTGCAACGGCTGGCGCTGTGAGGTAAATTCGTAGCGCTCGACCGGAAACGGATAGTCGAACCCCTGGAGTTCCGGGCCGTAGGCCGTCTCGGCCCGGCAGGGCAGGGCGGCGAAGCTGAATGCGAGAAGGGCCGGTGCGAGGGCGAGACGGGGCATGAGCACTCCGGATGGGGTCGTCCCATCAGATCGCCCTATAAGAGCGGGAGGAAAGCCCCTCCCGGACAGATCCGATGCTCCGATTTCTCATGCTCGCCGCGTGTCTCGCGGCCACACCCGCTGCGGCGGCTGATGCGTGCGATGTGCTCACCGCGAAGGTGATTCGCGTGACGGGTGCCTCCCTCGCAGGGCGGACGGGCTCCTATGCCGTGTTCCGCGCACAGGATGCCGAGCGCATGAGCCTCGATTGCCGGATCCCGGCGCGGATCACCCTCGCCTCCCTCGATCGCGAGCCGGGCCGCGCCTATTTCACGCTCGTCGGGCTCGCGACGCGAGCGCTCACCGGCGCCGACGCCGAGCAAGCCGAGGTGCTGGCGCTGAACCTCCATCAGGACAGCCTGCTCGCCGACGCCCCCCGGCGGGGCGCCACCGGCCGGGCTCTCATGCTGTGCGACACCGGACCCCGCCAGGACGCACTCGCCAGGGATCTGACCGTCTGCCGGATCGTACCCGCTGCTCTTTCGCGGCGGCGTCATGCCGGTTAGACCCGCGCCATGTCGAACTTCCGCTCCGGCCCGGTCGTGCATGCGCGCGACACCGCCTTCGCCAACCACCTGCCGCTCTCGCTGATCGCGGGGCCCTGCCAGCTCGAAGGCCGCCAGCACGGCCTGGAGATCGCCTCCGCCCTCAAGGAATTGGCGGCCAAACTCGGCATCGGGCTGGTGTTCAAGGCCTCCTTCGACAAGGCCAACCGCACCTCCGGCGGCGCGGCACGCGGCATGGGCCTCGACGGGGCGCTGCCGGTCTTTGCCGAAATCCGCGAGAGCCTCGGCCTGCCCGTCCTCACCGACGTCCATGACGCGGCCCAGTGCGCTCCCGTGGCGGAGGCCGTGGACATCCTGCAGATCCCGGCCTTCCTCTGCCGCCAGACCGACCTGCTGCTCGCCGCCGCCGCCACGGGGCGGGTGGTGAACGTGAAGAAGGGTCAGTTCCTGGCTCCTTGGGACATGAAGCATGTCGCCGCCAAGGTGACGCAGGCAGGCAACCCGAACGTCATCGTCACCGAGCGGGGCGCTTCCTTCGGCTACAACACCCTCGTCTCGGACATGCGCAGCCTGCCGATCATGGCCGAGGTCACGGGCGGCGCTCCTGTCGTGTTCGATGCGACCCATTCCGTGCAGCAGCCCGGCGGCCAGGGGGGCAGCTCCGGCGGTCAGCGCGAATTCGTGGCCGTCCTCGCCCGCGCGGCGGTGGCGGTGGGGGTGGCGGGCGTGTTCATCGAGACGCATCCCGATCCCGACCGCGCCCCCTCGGACGGCCCGAACATGGTCGCCCTGAAGGACATGCCCGCCCTGCTCGAACAGCTCATCGCCTTCGACCGGCTGGCGAAGGGGCTGTAACGCGACGCCTCGTCAGGCAACGGGCACCAACACATGGATCCGCAGGGGTTGGACCAGGGCAAAGCCCCCGTCCGCCCCCTGCTCGACAGCCCCGGCGAAAGCGGCCTCCGCCTCCGAGCGGCGCTCGCGGATCGCGTCGGCGCGGGCCGGATCGACCGTCGTGACGCGGGCGAAGAACGCTTCGATGTCGGTAAAGCTCTCGTGCCGCTCGACGATCACTTCGCGCTCGCAGGAGACTCGTCCCTGCGCCACGGTCTCGGCAATGGCGGCCTGCGCGGCGGCTCGGATCTCCGTCTCGTCCTCAATGGGCTTGAGCGCATCAAAGAACGTGCCCGAGGCCAGCGGCTCGACGACGACGAGGCGGCAACCCGGCCGCAGCACCCGGGCCGCCTCCTTAAGGGCTTTCGCGGGGTCGGGGACGTGGTGCAGCGAATTCAGCATCACCGCCCCGTCGAAGGTGCCATCCGGGAAGGGCAGGGCCTCCGCCGAGGCCGTCTCGAACCGAGCAGCCGGAACGGCTTTCCGCGCCTTGGCGAGGGCGTCCTGACCGGGATCGATCCCCGTGACGGCCGCACCCTCCCCTGTGAGCGCGCGGGCCAATGAGCCCGTACCGCAGCCGATATCGAGCAGGGCCTTCCCAGCCAGCGGCGCATAGGTCTCGCGAATGAGCGTGAGGGCGTCCATCAAACCGGGCTCCGGCGGCGCGGTGCTATCGCGCCTCATCCCCTATGCGCCGCTTCGCAGGCGGACGCATCCCGTCTCAGCGAATCGCGCATTTCCGCGAAGGCGGCGCCACGGCACAGTTGAGCACGCATTGCTGCCGCTCGGAGCAGAACCACGAGAGGGTTCCACTTTTCAGGCACTCACCGCCGCAATGGCGATACGGCCCACCATAGAGTGGCCGGACATACACGGCCTCGGTCAGAACTGGCTGGGCCGCGACCGGCGAACGCGGAGCCTGCGCTGAGGCGGGCGCCCCGGTAAGCATCACGAGAAAGGAAAGGAGAACGGACCTCATGGCGTGGCTGGCGCTCGCTGATGCCCGATCAAATGCCCGTGTGGAGGGATCCGTCGATTAAATTGCGTTTCAGCATTGGCGACCATGGGCCATCACTCGAAAGGTCCCATAGAAAACGGCGAAGCTTCTGCGCAGCGGCGCACGGGCAAAAATCAAAGATCCAGGCATCGGCAGCGGATGAACAGGCGTTCATCGTTCGTTATATCCTGAGGACGGTCGTTGAATCCTTGGAACCGTCAGGCGACGCCAACGTTATTCGCCCATATCGATCAGTGATCGAGAAAGGATAACATGCGTAAGCTTGCTCTCATCACCGCCGCCGCCACGATGGCCGTTGGCAGCATTGCCGCCACGACCGGCGCCGAGGCCCGTCCGTATGGCTACGGCTACCATGGCGGGGGTTACGGGCATCACGGTTACTACCGTGGCGGCCGTCGCGGCATCGGGACCGGCGCGGCTGTCGGCCTCGGCATCGCGGGTCTTGCCGCCGGTGCGATCGCTGCGGGCGCTGCCCGTGACTCGTATGGCTACGGCTACTCCCGCCCGGCCTACGGCTATGGCTACGGCGCCCCGGCCTATGATTACTACGGCTACGGCTACTAAGCTTTAGTCGGGCTAAAAGGGGCGGTCGGCGAGAGCCGACCGCCCCTTTTTCATGAGTGTTGTCAGCGGCCGCGATAGGGCGCCACGCCCGTATCGGGCAACCAGATCGTGGAAGGCGGCGTGCCCGTCTGCCAGAACACGTCGATGGGGATGCCGCCGCGCGGATACCAATATCCCCCGATGCGCAGGTAGCGCGGCTCCAGCAGCTCCGCGAGCCGCTTGCCGATGGCGACGGTGCAATCCTCATGGAAGGCGCCGTGGTTACGGAACGAGCCGAGGTAGAGCTTCAGCGACTTCGACTCTACGAGCCACGAGCCGGGAACGTAGTCGATCACGAGGATTGCGAAATCGGGCTGGCCGGTCACGGGGCAGATCGAGGTGAATTCCGGCGCCGTGAAGCGGGCGACGTAATCCGTGTCGGCATGGGGATTGGGCACCCGGTCGAGCCGGGCTTCCTCGGGGGACTGGGGGTACGGGGTCGCCTGCCCCAGCTGGAGATCGGATGTGTTGGTCATGCCGCCCCTATAGCGCGGGTGAGGCGCGTCCGCACGATCCTGCTCTGTCTTTGGAGTCGATTGAGCCGCGTCCGCAAAGATTTCGCCGGTATGCCGGGCCGCTCCGGGTTGCCGGGCGCCGAAGCATGGCGGATAAGCCGCCCGCGACGCGCGGCCACGCGGCCGGCGCGACCAACGGCCCGCGGCCCCCGGAGACACAACCATGACCGCGATCACCAACATCAGCGCCCGTGAAATCCTCGACAGCCGCGGCAACCCGACCGTCGAGGTCGATGTGCTGCTGGAGGACGGCTCCTTCGGCCGCGCGGCGGTTCCCTCCGGCGCCTCGACCGGCGCCCACGAGGCGGTCGAACTGCGCGACGGCGATAAGTCCCGCTTCCTCGGCAAGGGTGTGCTCAAGGCGGTCGAAGCCGCGCAGACCGAGATCCTCGACGCCATCGGCGGCATGGACGCGGAGGATCAGGTCGCCGTCGATGAGGCGATGATCGAGCTCGACGGCACCCCGAACAAGGCCCGCCTCGGCGCCAACGCCATCCTCGGCGTGTCGCTTGCCGTGGCGAAGGCGGCGGCGGAAGCCTCCGGCCTGCCGCTCTACCGCTATGTCGGTGGCGTCCAGGGCCGCATCCTGCCGGTGCCGATGATGAACATCATCAACGGCGGCGCGCATGCGGACAACCCGATCGACTTCCAGGAATTCATGATCATGCCGGTCGGCGCCGATTCCATCGCCGAGGCGGTGCGGATGGGCTCCGAGGTGTTTCACACCCTCAAGAGCGCCCTGAAGAAGGCCGGTCACAACACCAATGTCGGCGACGAAGGCGGCTTCGCTCCGAACCTGCCCTCCGCCGAGGCGGCCCTCGACTTCGTCATGCAAGCGATCCAGACGGCCGGCTTCAAGCCGGGCTCCGAGATCGCCCTGGCGCTCGATTGCGCGGCCACCGAGTTCTTCAAGAACGGCGCCTACCACTACGAAGGCGAAGGCAAGACCCGCGACATCGCCGCCCAGGTCGATTACCTCGCCGAGCTCGTTGGCAAGTACCCGATCGTGTCGATCGAGGACGGTATGTCCGAGGACGATTGGGAGGGCTGGAAGCTCCTGACCGACAAGGTCGGTGCGCAGTGCCAGCTGGTCGGCGACGACCTGTTCGTCACCAATGTCGAGCGCCTGTCGCGCGGCATCGCCAACAGCACCGGCAACTCGATCCTCATCAAGGTGAACCAGATCGGCTCTCTTACCGAGACGCTGGCCGCCGTCGATATGGCCCAGCGCGCCGGTTACACCGCCGTGATGTCGCATCGCTCCGGCGAGACTGAGGACTCGACCATCGCCGACCTCGCGGTCGCGACGAATTGCGGGCAGATCAAGACCGGCTCGCTCGCCCGCTCGGACAGACTGGCGAAGTACAACCAGCTCATCCGCATCGAGGAGGGCCTTGGCCCGCAGGCCCTCTATGCCGGCCGCGCCGCGATCAAGCACCTCGCCCGCGCGTAAGCTAGGAGCGGCCTTTCCCCATCGGGGGCGGATTTAGAAAAGGGGAGCCACGGCGACGTGGCTCCCCTTTTCGCATTAACGGTCGGGTTGTTCTCAACCCCTCGTTAACTGTCTCCGGCCAAGGTGCGGCCATGGTCGTCCGTCGCCGCGTCAGAATGATCGTTCTGCCCCTGGGTCTCTGGACCCTGTCGGCACTCGTCTGCGGCTACTTCATCATGCAGGCCGAAAGCGGCAATCGCGGCCTCGAGGCCAAGCGCGCGCTGAAGATGAAAGCGTTCGGACTGAACCAGGAACTGGCGACCGTGAAGGCCGAGCGCGCCGTGTGGGAGCACCGGGTCGCGCTGTTGAAAAGCGACCAGATCGATCGCGATCTCTTGGAAGAGCGCGCACGGATCGTCCTGGGCCGCGTCCACGCCAACGACGTGGTCGTCATCACCCCCTGATCGGCCCGCAATTCAAGCCCACTCAATTCTGCAATCCCCTCCTGCAACGGGGGAATTAGAGCCGTCTACTCTGACAACGGCGCCTCCCTGTTAGAGGGGCGGGCCTCGCTTTCGGACGGCGCCTAGCCTACACCCGCCTCAAGACAGCGAGAGCGCGGGAGAAACGACATGGATGCTGGCAAGACGGCCGAGACCGAGCCCGCTGCCGGCCCGTCGTCGGCGGCAGCAGCCGAGGCCCACCGGCCAGCTCCCAACATGCCGCAATTCTCGCGTGAGGAAGACCTTCACGCTTACCACGAGATGCTCCTGATCCGCCGCTTCGAGGAGAAGGCGGGCCAGCTCTACGGCATGGGTCTCATCGGCGGTTTCTGCCACCTCTATATCGGCCAGGAAGCCGTGGTCGTCGGCATGCAGATGGCGTCCGAGGATGGCGATCAGGTCATCACCGGCTATCGCGACCACGGCCATATGCTGGCCTGCGGCATGGACCCCAAGGGCGTCATGGCCGAGCTGACCGGCCGCCGCGGCGGCTACAGCCGCGGCAAGGGCGGCTCGATGCACATGTTCAGCCGTGAGAAGCAGTTCTTCGGCGGCCACGGCATCGTCGGCGCGCAGGTCTCCCTCGGCACCGGCCTCGGTTTCGCGGATCATTACCGCGGTAATGGCAAGGTCAGCCTCACCTATATGGGTGACGGTGCCGCCAACCAGGGCCAGGTCTACGAGAGCTTCAACATGGCGGCGCTCTGGAAGCTGCCCGTTGTCTACGTGATCGAGAACAACCGCTACGCCATGGGCACCTCGGTCGCCCGCGCCTCGGCGCAGACCGACTTCTCCAAGCGTGGCCTGTCCTTCGGCATCCCCGGCGAGTCTGTCGACGGCATGGATGTCCGCACGGTGCGTGAGGCCGCCGGCCGCGCCATCGAGCATGCCCGCTCGGGCAAGGGCCCCTTCATCCTCGAGATGCAGACCTACCGCTATCGCGGCCACTCCATGTCCGACCCGGCCAAGTACCGGACGAAGGACGAAGTCTCGAAGATGCGGGACGAGCATGACCCGATCGAGATGGTGCGCAAGCGCCTTCTGGAGCTGCACGGCGTGCCGGAGGCCGACATCAAGGCGACGGACGCCAAGGTCCGCGAGACGGTGAACGCCTCCGCCGAGTTCGCCACCAATGATCCCGAGCCCGATCCCTCGGAGCTGTGGACCGACATCCTGCTCGAAGTCGGCGCCTGAGCGCCGACACCTCACCCTTTAGGCCGCCCCCGAACGAGAGCGACGCGAAGAACTCATCATGGCGACCGATATCCTCATGCCCGCCCTGTCTCCGACCATGGAGGAGGGCAAGCTCTCGAAATGGCTGAAAAAGGTCGGCGACCCGATCAAATCCGGCGATGTGCTGGCCGAGATCGAGACCGACAAGGCGACCATGGAGGTCGAGGCAGTCGACGAGGGCGTGCTCGCAAAGATCCTCGTGGACGAGGGCACCGAGGGTGTCGCCGTGAACACCCCCATCGCGATCATCGCGGGCGAGGGTGAAGACGTCGAGGCCGCCGCTGCCTCCGGCGGCAAGAAGGCCGAGGCGCCGAAGACGAACGGCCTCGATACCTCCGTCGAACAGGGCGGCGACAAGCCCGCCACGATCGCCAAGACCGAGGACGATGCTCCCCGCGCGCCCGCTGCCCCGGCGAAGATCTCGTCCAAGGCGAACGAGCCGGTGATGGAGGAATTCCCCGCCGGCACCGAGATGGTCACGATGACCGTCCGCGAGGCGCTACGCGATGCCATGGCCGAGGAGATGCGCCGCGACGGCGACGTCTTCGTCATGGGTGAGGAAGTCGCCGAATACCAGGGCGCCTATAAAGTCACGCAGGGCCTGCTGCAGGAATTCGGCGCGAAGCGCGTGGTCGATACCCCGATCACCGAGCATGGCTTTGCCGGTATCGGCGTCGGCGCGGCGCTCGCCGGGCTGAAGCCGATCGTGGAGTTTATGACGTTCAACTTCGCCATGCAGGCGATCGACCACATCATCAACTCGGCCGCCAAGACCCTCTACATGTCCGGCGGCCAGCTCGGCTGCCCGATCGTGTTCCGTGGCCCGAACGGTGCGGCGGCCCGCGTCGCCGCCCAGCACAGCCACGATTATTCCGCGTGGTACTCCAACGTGCCCGGTCTCAAGGTCATCGCCCCCTACACGGCGAGCGACGCCAAGGGTCTGCTCAAGGCCGCGATCCGCGATCCGAACCCCGTCATCTTCCTCGAGAACGAGATCCTCTACGGGCAGACCTTCCCGGTGCCGAAGCTCGACGACTTCGTGCTGCCCATCGGCAAGGCGCGGATTCACCGCGAGGGCAAGGACGTCACCATCGTGTCCTTCGCCATCGGCATGACCTACGCCCTCAAGGCGGCCCAGGCGCTGGCCGAGCAGGGGATCGAGGCCGAGGTGATCGACCTGCGCACCATCCGCCCGATGGACACGGCCACGGTGGTCGAGTCGGTGAAGAAGACCGGCCGCTGCATCACCGTCGAAGAAGGCTTCCCGCAATCCGGCATCGGCGCCGAAATCTCGGCGCGCCTGATGGTCGATGCGTTCGACTATCTCGACGCCCCGGTGCTGCGGGTGACCGGCAAGGACGTGCCGATGCCCTACGCCGCCAACCTCGAAAAGCTGGCCCTGCCGAATGTCGGCGAGGTCATCGAGGCCGCCAAGGCGGTTTGCTACAAGTAAGGTCCGGCCTGCCGGTCCCCGTCGATCCCATCGTTCCCGCCTTACCGGCGGGACAGCGCCACTCCGGTCCCGCCCGATGAGCCCGACTTCGCCGAACTCGCCGTGCCTCCCGACGCCCTCGAACAGGGCGGCGTCGAAGTGCTGCGCGCGGCGGTGGTGGACGGGGCGGTGAGCGTCGCCCTGCGGCGCTCGTTCGATGATCCGGCGACCTGGGGGCGTCTGCTGGTCGATCTCGCCCGGCAGGCGGCCCGCGCCTATGCGGTCGACACCGACATGTCGGAGGAGGAAGCCTTCGAGCGAATCCGCGCCGCGATCGAGGCGGAATGCCTCGCTCCGGGCGAGTTCAACTGACGGGGCCGCGCATGGCTCAGGCGGCCGTACCGGTGACGCACCGGACCGAGCTTGAGGCCGTGCTGTCCACCTGCGTGAGCGTCGCCGAGAGACCGGCTGTGCCCGCCCCTCGCCATGCTCCCGCTTCGGCCCGAGAGCCGATCGCCTCCCACGAAAACCTGCCCCCTTTCGCCGATCCGGCCGCCCCGGCCGTGCCCGAGACCTGACCATGCCGATCAACGTCCTGATGCCCGCCCTGTCGCCGACGATGGAGAAGGGCAACCTCGCCAAGTGGCTCAAGAAGGAAGGCGATCCGATCAAGTCCGGCGATGTGCTGGCAGAGATCGAAACCGACAAGGCCACGATGGAAGTCGAGGCGGTCGATGAGGGCGTGCTCGCCAAGATCATCGTGCCGGAAGGCACGGCGGACGTGCCGGTGAACGACCTCATCGCCCTGATCGCTGGCGAGGGCGAGGATCCGGGCAGCGTGCAGGCGCCGGGCGGCGGTGCGAAGGCGTCCGAAGCCCCGAAGACCGCCGAGGCACCGAAGGCGGACGCGAAGACCTCGTCCGAGGGTCAGATGTCCTATGCGCGGGTGAACGAGGCGCCGGACGCGGCCAAGGCCGTGAACCCGGCCGCCGGTGCCGCACCGGCTCATGCGGGCGAGCGCCCGTTCTCTTCGCCGCTCGCACGCCGTCTCGCGAAGATGGAAGGCATCGATCTCGGCGCGATCCAGGGCAGCGGCCCGCATGGCCGCATCATCGCCCGCGACGTTCAGGCGGCGAAGGCCGGCGGCGCACTCAAGGCGCCCACGCCCCAGGCCACCGCCGCCGAGGCACCGAAGGCCGCCGCCCCCGCCCCGAAGGCAGCGTCCGCGGGCGGCATGCCCACCGGGCTCACGACCGATCAGGTCAAGGGCTTCTACGCCAAGGATGCCTACGAGGAGGTCACCCTCGACGGCATGCGTAAGACGATCGCCAAGCGCCTCACCGAGGCAATGCTGGTGGCCCCGCACTTCTACCTGACGGTGGATTGCGAACTCGATGCACTGATGAAGTTGCGTGAGACACTGAACGGCTCTGCCGGCAAGGACAAGGACGGCAAGCCCGCGTTCAAGCTCTCGGTGAACGACTTCGTCATCAAGGCGATGGGCCTCGCGCTCACCCGCGTTCCGGCCGCCAACGCCGTCTGGGCCGAAGACCGGATCCTGCGCTTCAAGCATGCCGAGGTCGGCGTCGCGGTGGCGATCGACGGCGGCCTGTTCACGCCGGTGATCCGCCGCGCCGACGAGAAAACGCTGTCGACCATTTCGAACGAGATGAAGGATTTTGCGGCGCGGGCGCGGGCCAAGAAGCTGAAGCCCGAGGAATATCAGGGCGGCGTCACCTCGGTGTCGAACCTGGGCATGTTCGGCATCAAGCACTTCACGGCGGTGATCAACCCGCCGCAATCGAGCATTCTGGCGGTGGGCGCGGGCGAGAAGCGCGTGGTCGTGAAGGATGGTGCTCCGGCCGTGGTCCAGGTGATGACCTGCACCCTGTCCTGCGACCACCGTGTCCTCGATGGAGCGCTCGGTGCGGAGTTGGTGTCGGCCTTCAAGGGGCTGATCGAGAATCCGATGGGCATGCTGGTCTAAGGCGAAGTCGTTTCCCTCCAGGGGAGAGACCACCTTTCCAGCTGCGCTGACCCGACAGGAACCACCTTCACCTCCCGCGCGCGGGCGCAGGGGGAAGTCCGCGAGGAGCCGCCATGGCTGACACCTACGACGTTCTCATCATCGGTGCCGGGCCTGGCGGCTACGTCACCGCGATCCGCGCCGCGCAGCTCGGCTTCAAAACAGCCGTGGTGGATCGCGAGCACCTGGGCGGCATCTGTCTGAACTGGGGCTGCATCCCGACCAAGGCGCTGCTGCGCTCGGCGGAAATCTTCCATTACTTCCAGCACCCGGGCGAATATGGCCTGACCGCCGAGAAGGTTGGGTTCGACACGGCGGCCATCGTCAAGCGCTCGCGCGGCGTCTCGGCCCGCCTCAACGGCGGCGTCGGCATGCTGCTGAAGAAGAACAAGGTCGATGTGATCTGGGGCGAGGCGAGCGTCGACTCCGTCGCCAGGGGCAACCAGCCCGGTCAGGTCACCGTGAAGGAAAGCAAGCGCGCCGAGCCGCCGAAGGGCGCCAAGGGCGCGGGCAGCTACAGCGCCAAGCACATCATCGTTGCGACCGGCGCCCGGCCCCGCGCGCTGCCCGGCATCGAGCCGGACAAGAAGCAGATCTGGACCTATTACGAGGCCATGGTTCCGGAGGCGATGCCCAAAAGCCTTCTGGTGATGGGCTCCGGCGCCATCGGTATCGAGTTCGCCTCGTTCTACCGGACGATGGGCGCCGAGGTGACGGTGGTCGAGGTACTGCCGCAGATCCTGCCCGTCGAGGATGCCGAGATCGCGGCCATGGCGCGCAAGCGGTTCGAGAAGCAGGGCATCAAGATCCTCACCGGCGCCAAGGTGACGAAGGTCGAGAAGGGTGCCAATTCGATCACCGCGACGATCGAGGGCGGAGACGGCAAGTCCCAGCAGATCACCGCCGAGAAGATGATCTCGGCCGTGGGCGTCGTCGGCAACATCGAGAATCTCGGCCTCGAGAAGCTCGGGGTAAAGACCGATCGCGGCTGCATCGTTACGGACGGGCTTGGCCGCACCAACGTGCCGGGCCTCTACGCCATCGGCGACGTGGCGGGCCCACCGATGCTCGCCCATAAAGCCGAGCATGAGGGCGTGATCTGCATCGAGACAATCAAGGGCCTGCACACGCACCCGATGGACAAGGGTAAGATCCCCGGCTGCACTTATTGTCAGCCGCAGATCGCCAGTGTCGGGCTGACCGAGGCCAAGGCCAAGGAGCAGGGCTTCGCCGTGAAGGTCGGCCGCTTCCCCTTCGCAGGCAACGGCAAGGCGATCGCGCTGGGCGAGCCGGACGGCATGATCAAGACCGTCTTCGATGCCAAGACCGGCCAGTTGCTCGGCGCTCATATGGTGGGGGCCGAGGTGACGGAGCTGATCCAGGGCTACGTCGTCGCCATGAACCTCGAGAGCACCGAGGAAGAGCTGATGCACACGGTGTTCCCGCACCCCACGCTCAGCGAGATGATGCACGAGAGCGTACTCGACGCCTACGGTAAGGTAATCCACACCTGAGGTCCGATCGGACGACCAAGAGAAGGCGGCTATAAATCGCCGAACCCAGGCTTCGCCTAGAAATCGCCGAGCCTGGGTTAATTGTATCGATGCGTTACTTGGCTCATGTCCATGTACGGTAATGATATCACGTATACATATTTACAACTTGGTTTTTGTGCGCATACTGATCTTTTTTTATTATCGCGCTTGGGAAAGCATTGTTTCAGAAAAAATGACGTTATTATTTTGATTGAAATTAATTTCATTGTCAAAACTGTCTTTCTCATAATGAGAATTTCAATTCCAGCGGCGAGGCGAGCCAAAATCTCGCGTAATAGTTTAGTTATAATTTCAGGAAACTTATTTGAGCGCAATTTGACCGGCCATACCCGCCGTGCGATTGGGCTGAGAAATCATCGATGATTTGTGACTTGGCTCCCCCTCCCTTGTGTTTTAGACCCTAGGAGGCACGTCCGACAGTCGAGCATCATCACCCTGCGAACGCTGGCCTGTCCTTTTCTGGATCCGCGGCAGCCTTTTGGTGGCGCAAGGGGGGAGATGAGTGAAAGGTCGAAAGTGGCCAACCTTTTCAAGCTCCTGAGCAAGATCATCCGCGCCGGCGAATCATCACCTGAGCTCGACTTAGCATTCTACCGGCTTGTCAACGACGACTTAGCAAATTTCGACGACAAAGCCCTCATCGCTCATTACGAACGGCACGGACGCTCTGAAGGACGCCTTGCTAATCCAGCAGCCGAGAGGCGAGGCTTCATCGCGCTCGTTCCTGAAGACGCGGATGTCCTGGAAATCGGCCCCTTTACAAAGCCAACCCTGCGTGGACCAAGAGTTCACTATTTCGACGTGATGGATCGGGCAGGCCTTCTTGCGCGGGCGGTCCATCACGCTCATCCAACGGATGACTGCCCAGAAATTGAATTCGTCTCGCCCACCGGAGATCTAAACGTCGTCGATCGACAGTTTGATATTGTCTTGTCGAGCCACTGCATCGAACATCAGCCAGACTTAGTCGCTCATTTACAGCAGGTCGAGCGAATTTTGCGTCCCAATGGGCGGTATATGCTACTTATTCCGGACAAACGCTACTGCTTCGATGCTCTCCTGCCAGAAAGCACCGTCGATGCGGTCCTTCAGGCTCATCGAGAGAAACGTCGCGTTCATACTTGGGCGAGCGTCCGCGAACATCGTGCGCTGACGACGCATAACGATACAGCGCGCCACTGGGCTGGGGATAGCGCAGATCCCCGTGGCCATTTGTTTTCCGAGCGCGAACACGCAGCGCGCGTGGAATTCGATGAATCCAACGGAAACTACATCGATGTTCATGCGTGGCAATTCACCCCGTCATCATTCCGCAACGTCGTCGCCACTATACGCCGCACAAAGTTGATGAATCTTACGGTGGAGCACGTCTATGACACTCCCCATGGATCGAATGAATTCACGGCAATACTTCACAAATCTCGCAATGGAACCTTGGTAAATGCATAAAATTTGGCCATTCAATAGGCTGAAAATAGCACCTATCGCACGCGGCATTCTCGAATTTGAAATATTCAATGGATCTATTCATGAATACAATATAAAATCAGATAACAACCCCCAAATATTTTTTAGATTGAAGAAATACATATGCAGTTCGTCTGCGCTTGTTCAGCTCGAAATAAAGACTGCCGACAGTTCTACGTGCTCAAATCCAATTATATACATTAACTACGGAAATGGGTTTTCCGAAGATCTCAAGCTATCGATGATACGACGGCATGATGGTGCCTGGATTGCATTCATTCCATTTCCGAATCTTATAAAGCGATTACGTCTCGATCCCATCCAGGGGGCCGGGACGTTCAGCTTTACATCGTTTGTAGCGAGGCGCGCGTCTCTGCTAGAGCCTGGCGCACACCCTGTTGCGCAGGGGGCCTGACGTAGCCCGAGCCCTTGCTGAACGTTACGCCGGAGAAGGTGCTGGTCTGCTCTTAAACTCGCTCGAATCAATTCCGAATGACGAGTCGAAGAGCCAAGTTGCGATCGCTTCACTGCTGCTGTCCACTCTGAATGCACCGATCCCGGAAGATGTTGTAATCGACGCTGCCTATCTCGAATGGATCGAACGCCATGAGCGACCGAACCAGGCCGATATCTCTTGGATGCAGGGTGAGATCAGCCGTTGGGCGCGCCATCCTCTCCTGTCGGTATTGATGCCGGTTTTTGACCCCCCCGTGGCCCTTCTTGAAGAGGCGGTCGCATCGCTACAGGCTCAAATCTACGAGAATTGGGAACTCTGCATCGCGGACGACGCCTCTCGCAATCCAGATGTGCGCACATGCATTGAGCGGCTTGCGGCGGCGGATGCACGCATCCGGCCCGTGTTTCGCGCCGAGAATGGCCATATCTCCGAGGCAACCAATTCCGCCGCTTCTATCGCGCGTGGCGAATTCTTCGTCTTGATGGACAATGATGATCTTTTGAGTTCGCATGCACTTTGGACTGTTGCTCATTATGCCTTGGCAAATCCAGATGCATCGATGTTCTATTCCGACGAAGACAAGCTCACCCCAGGAAAAAGCAGGGCGCAACCCTACTCCAAAGGGGCGTTTGATCGTTTCCTTCTTTACGGGCACAATATGTTTAGCCATCTCGGTGTATTCAGTCGAGATATATTCGAGAAGGTTGGCGGTTTTCGAAAAGGCTACGAGGGAAGCCAAGATTATGATCTTATACTCCGCTGCCTGGATGAAGCTGGAGAAGGTAGCATCGTTCACATCCCGCATGTTCTTTACCAATGGCGGCAGATCCCAGGATCGACATCCATGGGCGCCTCGGAGAAGAACTACGCTTTTACTGCCGCAAAGCGGGCAATAAATGATCATTTCTCACGCAACGATTGGCCGCTTCTTTCCGTAGATGGAGAGTTTCCCGGTATTTCTAGAGTGCAAACATTATCAACACCTAATCCTCAAATCGTCAGCGTTATCATCCCGACGCGGGACGGCTTCGAACATTTATCCCGGTGCCTCGAATCTCTTCGAAAATTTTCCGATCCGTTGATTGAGGTGGTCATTGTAGATAATGGTACCGTAGATCCCAAAACGCTCAGCCTGTTCGCTAGCCTGGAGCGCGAGAGTTATCGATATCGTGTTGTTCGCGATGACGGGGACTTTAACTTTTCACGGCTTGTGAACCTTGGGGTCGAGCACGCACGCGGCGCCATCGTTTGCCTTTTGAACGACGATACCGAATTCTTAGAGGCCGGCGCGTTTGAGCGAGTTCGCGCGTGGTTCTCAGTTTCCGATATCGGTATTGTCGGCGCGCGCCTTCTCTATCCCGACGGGACATTGCAGCATTTCGGTGTTCATCTTGGGGTCGGGGAGCATCGGATCGCTGAGCATGCTTATCTGGGCTTGCCTGACGATCAGCATGTCAATTTCAGCAAGAGCCGTCTGCTGCAGCAATTCTCAGCCGTCACAGGCGCCTGCATGTTCATTCGCAAGGCGGACTATGCATCCGTCGGCGGCTTTGATGAAAGCTTTCCAGTCGCATACAACGACATCGACTTTTGTCTTCGTGTAAGGGCGAAAGGCTTGAAGGTCATCTGCGACCCCAACATCCGCTTGGCTCACCACGAGTCGCGCACGCGCGGCAGCGACGCGTCACCCGAGCGACGCAAACGGCTCGATGACGATGCTCGAAGAGTGCTTGAGAGGTGGGATTCGGGCGGACTGCACGATCCATTCTACAGTCCGAATTTCGATCGGAAGCATTCGTGCTATCGCTTGAGCAACGATGCGCCGCGCGCCCCTTGGAAAGTCCCGCTCGCACCAACGAGATGATGCACGAGAGCGTACTCGACGCCTACGGTAAGGTGATCCACACCTGAGGTCCGAATACGAGAAGGGCCGCGACTGCTTTCGAAGACAGTCGCGGCCCTCGTTTTATTGAATCAGGTCTTAGCGGCCGCTATTGCCCGCGCCGCCTTTGAAGCCGGCGGCGTTGGGCGAACCCTGCATCTTGCCGTCCTTCATCTCCTGACCCGGCGCGGTGGTCGACGCCCCGGTGCTGCCAGTGGTCTCGCCCTTGCCGAACCCCGCGGCGTTGGGGGAGCCCTGCATCCGCCCGACGGCATTGCCCGTGGTGTTCTGCGTGGCCGGGCCGCTCTCGGTCGCCCAGGCGGCGCTGCCGAGCGCCATAAGACCGGCGGCGGCGAATAGGGTGGACATCCGCATGGTCGTCTCCTTCTCTGTCGAATGGCCTCTCATCCGGAGGCTTCACGCGACTAACGCTTCGGTCGCAGGGCCGTTCAATTCATCGTTGCACTATCGCGGCTCATCCGGTTGCGCATCCTTCTCGGAGGGCGTGTAGGCGCACCACTCGCAGATGCCGCGCTCGGCGCTACGGGGCGCATTCCGCTGGGAGCAGAGTGGGCAGACCAAGACGACGAAGCGTGAGCCGAGGCGCAACCCGCGCCCCCGGCCCCGGAACGTCACAGGCGTGCCTGCCGTGCGAGCATCCTCGCGTGCCATTGTGTGATCCCCCATGCGAGGATTAATCCACGGTGACGCTAATGGCTCCGCTCGGGGCGGAATGGCGTCGAAGATCCTTTCGGAGAGATGCGATGCCCGATCCGGTCACGGACAGCCCCGCCCGTCCGGTCTTCGCGGATGTGGAAACCGCCGCGCGACGCATCGCGGGGGTCGCGCACCGCACGCCCGTGCTGACCTCCCGCACCGCCGACGCGATGGCCGGGGCGCGCCTGTTCTTTAAGGCCGAGAATCTCCAGCGGGGTGGGGCCTTCAAGTTTCGTGGTGCCTATAACGCCATCTCCGCCCTGCCGGACGAGGTGCGGCGGCGCGGCGTGATCGCCTTCTCATCCGGAAACCATGCCCAGGCCATCGCACTGGCGAGCCGCCTGCTCGGCGTGCCCGCCGTCATCGTGATGCCGGAGGACGCGCCGCGCGTGAAGGTCGAGGCGACCAAGGGATACGGCGCCGAAGTCGTGTCCTACGATCGCTACAGCCAGGACCGGGAGGTAATCGGCCGGGAGCTTGCGCAGGCACGCGGCCTGTCCCTGATCCCGCCTTATGACCACCGTGAGGTGATCGCGGGGCAGGGCACCCTCGCGCTGGAACTGATCGAGGAGACCGGCCCCCTCGACATGCTGGTCGCCTGCCTCGGCGGCGGCGGACAGCTCGCCGGCTGTGCCCTCGCGGCGGCTGAGCGCTCGCCGGGCATCGCGATCTACGGTGTTGAGCCGGAAGCGGGCGATGACGGGCGCCGCTCCTTCCATGAGGGAAGGGTGGTGACGATCCCCGTGCCGCGGACCATCGCGGACGGAGCGCAGACGACCTACCTTGGGGCTCTGACCTTCCCCATCATCCGCGAGCGGGTCACCGATATCGTCACGGTGACGGACGAAGAACTCATCGAAACGATGCGTTTCTTCGCGAGCCGGATGAAGATGGTGGTCGAGCCCACGGGCTGCCTCGCAGCGACGGCGGTGTTGCACGGCAAGCTCGACGTGGCGGGCAAGCGCGTCGGTGTCGTCGTGAGTGGCGGCAACGTCGATATCACATCCTTCGCACGGCTCGTCGCACCCACCGCCTGACTTCCGCGCCGATGTGGACCCGCAGGCGCGGCATGCTTATCTTCAGATCATCCAGATAGCGTCCCACGGGCCTTGAACCCGTTCGGGCCGGAGAGAGTCGATGACGTCGAGTTTTAAGGTTCTGTCGCTGACCGATCGCGCTGCAGATCGGATCAAGGCCATCATGGCGCAGGCAGACAAGCCCGTCGCGGGGTTGCGCGTGGGCGTGAAGAACGGCGGCTGCGCCGGCATGACCTACACGATGGAATATGCCGAAGCGCGCAAGCCCGGCGAGGACGTGGTCGAGGATCGGGGCGTTCAGGTCTTCATCGATCCTAAGGCCGTGCTGTTCCTGCTCGGCACGGAGATGGACTTCACGACCACAAAGCTCGCGTCGCAGTTCGTGTTCAACAACCCGAACCAGACCTCTGCCTGCGGCTGCGGTGAATCCGTCGCCATCACGCCGGTATCGCCGGAGCGGGTTCCCGCCACGGCCTGAACGCCGACGACGCCTCGCCGTCAGGCCGCCTGCGGCGAGGCGATCGAAGCGTCGTCCGCCACGCGGTTGCGACCGCCGCGCTTGGCGGCAAACATGCAGAGGTCGGCGCGCTCGAGAAGCGAGGCCGGCGTATCCCCGAGGCGATATTCGGCGACACCGAGCGAGACGGTGACCTTGCCGAGCGACTCGCCGGTCGAACGCTTCACAAGTTCGCGACCGATCATGCTGGACCGGATGGTCTCGGCGATCTCGATCGCTTCGAGGCGGTTCGCGCCCGGCAGGATGATCCCGAATTCCTCCCCGCCGAAGCGGGCCAGCCGCGCATTCGACTGCACGCTCTCACGCATGACGACGGCGACGAGACGAAGAACCTGATCGCCGGTCAGGTGGCCATACTGGTCGTTGAACCGCTTAAAGTAATCGATATCGACGACGATAACGCTAAGGCGGTTGCCCCGGTTGGCCTCGGCCACCGTCGTGTGCAGCATTTCCTCGAAGTGCTTGCGGTTCGAAAGGCCGCTGAGCGGGTCGGTCAGGCTCTCCGTCCGAGTCGCCTCGAGCTTCTCGCGCAGGGCCTCCACCTCACTCCGGCTCTCGCGGATTCGCGCTTCCAGAACGCGGTTATCGGCCACCACCTCGCGGGTTGCCGCCGCAAGGGAGGCGACGACCTCCGCGAGCCGCGCCCGGCTCAGATGGGCCTGGGTGAGATCGGCCGAGAGGGTCGAGAGGGATTCGCCGTATTGCTGCGTCGAGCCCAGCGAAAGGTCCAGCACCTCGCTAATCGACGCGAGTTCGGCCAGAACCGTCTTGCTGACCACGCTCGCATCCGACGCGTGTTTCTGTCCGTCGAGATAGCTCTCGTGCAGATGATCGATATCGAGATCGGTGAGATGCCCCTTCTCCGCCGTCAATCGTTTGACAGCGTCGTTCAGAAGCGGCAGCTCGCCTGAGACATAGGCATACCACACGGCGTAGGCCCTCGGGGTTGCCGAAGGGCCGTAATCGCGCATGAGCTCGTTCGTCCGCTTCGCCAAGGCGAAGCTGCGGTCACGATCGGGGAAAGCGTCCTGGCCCATCCTCAGCCCATCTCGCGGAGACATTGCCCGATTAGGCATCACCGCATGACTGAGGGTTGTAACAAGACTTCCTACACGCCCAGTTAAGAGGCGCGGGCGGCTCCCGAGTACCGTTATACTGGTGGGGAGCAGCCTAGCGGCTGACAAGAAATCCAGGATCACCACCGGGCACAAGCCCGGCGGCCTCCCCTTTCCCTATCGCTCGCGCTTGGTCGTCGGTGCGCGCATCAGGAAGGCAGGCACATGCGAGCCGAGACCGACCGGCGTGTCGCCCTCTGCCTCAACCTCACGCGGACCGCGCTGATTTTGGCGGCGGGGCGCTTCCCGGCGGCTTTGCTCCGGTCTCGGCGTCTGGGCCTCAGCGCGAGCTGCGGGACGTTCACGCGGCGCGGACCGCTCCGAACGCTCGGGCCGGTCACGAGTCTCGCTCCGCTCGCGCGGCTCGGAACGCTCACGGCCTTCCCGACTGGACCGCTCGCTCCCGCGACCCCGGCGGCCTTCGCCGGAACGCCCGCGATGACGGCTGCGCGGTTCGGTCTCCGACGTGCCGAGGCTCGAGAGATCGCCGTCTAGCCACGGGATAGGCTGACCGATCAGCGACTCGATGGCGCTCAGCGACCGGTCGTCGTCCGGGCTGACGAGGGTGAAGGCAGCACCCGAGCGGCCCGCACGGCCCGTACGGCCGATACGGTGGACGTAATCTTCCGGATGACGCGGAATATCGAAGTTGAAGACGTGGCTCACCGCCGGGATGTCGAGACCACGGGCCGCCACGTCGCTTGCCACGAGCAGGGCCGTCTCGCCACTGCGGAAGCCATCGAGAGCGGCCATACGCGCCCGCTGATCCATGTCGCCGTGCAAGGCGACCGCATCAAAGCCGTGGCTCACGAGCGACTTCTGCAAGATCGCGACATCGCGTTTCCGGTTGCAGAAGATGATGCCGTTGGTCAGCCCGTCCTCGGCACGGATCAAGCGGCGCAGGCGGTCACGCTTGGCGTAGTCCTCGCCGGGGGTCGCCACGAGGCGTTGGGTGATGGTCGTAGCGGTGGAGGAGGGACGCGCCACCTCGATCCGCTGCGGGTTGTGCAGGAACATGTCCGCCAACCGTTCGATCTCCGGCGGCATCGTCGCCGAGAAGAACAGCGTCTGCCGGGTGAACGGCACCATCTTCACGATGCGCTCGATATCGGGGATGAAGCCCATGTCGAGCATGCGATCCGCCTCGTCGATGACGAGGAGTTCGACGCCGGTCAGCAGGAGCTTGCCACGCTCGAAATGATCGAGGAGGCGGCCGGGCGTCGCGATCAGCACATCGGTGCCGCGCGTCAGCTTCGCATCCTGGTCCGCGAAGGAGACGCCGCCGATGATGAGCGCAACGTTCAGCTTATGATTGGTACCGTAACGCTCGAAGCTCTCTTCCACCTGCGCGGCAAGCTCGCGGGTCGGCTCGAGGATGAGGGTCCGCGGCATCCGGGCGCGGGCGCGTCCGGTTTCGAGCAGGGTCAGCATGGGCAGCGTGAAGGCTGCCGTCTTGCCAGTGCCGGTCTGAGCGATACCCAAGACGTCCCGGCGTGCAAGCACATGGGGAATGGCCTGCGCCTGGATCGGCGTCGGCTCGGAATACCCGGCCGATGTGACGGCCTGGAGGACTTTCTCACTCAGTCCCAGATCGGAGAACGGCATTTCGTATCGGCAACATTCACGCACCCGGCCGGCGCGAAGGACATCGTCGCGGCAACGATCCGGGATCTAGGCAGACGCGCGGACGGAAACCGCGGCCGCCGAGCGATTACCGCATCACCTAGACCCTTGCGGCGACTTGTCAATCTTGCGAGCTCCGTAAGGACGGGATGAAGGGCGAACGGCGCCCGTTCACTCATTTGGAAGTCGCTTCCAAACCGGCTTCTCGCAGGACCGGCCTCCTCACTCGACTCGATCGAGGTGCGGGTCGACAGGGTTAAGTGTCTCCTAGCCGGCCCCATGCGGTCTGCCGCCGCACCGTCCTAAAATAAAACGTAGCTCCTGGGGCTCCCCGCGGACGACGACTTAAATGTTCGAAACGCCGCGCCGCGGTTTCGCCTCATTCTCAACTGCGTCGGAAAGATAATTCAGCAGCGACCACTTCCATGCTTAGCCCTGTGCGCAAGAGCACATCGCTTCGGTCCGCTCGTTACGTCTCCATAACCTTCACCTTTCGTTGACCCGATCTGGCTAATCTGGCCCAGCTTGTTGCAGGAAAGCGACAGACCCGTTCGCCGCAAGCGCCTAGAAGGCCGCTGGCCTAAGCCAACCCCAGGATCTGGTAACCCGATGAAAAAGCTTCTCCTCGCATCGACCGTTCTCGCCGGCATGACCGCGGCCGCTGCGGCCGCCGACCTTCCGCGCCGCGCTGCGCCGCCGCCGGTGTTCACGCCGGTGCCGGTCTTCACCTGGACGGGCTTCTACGCCGGTTTCAACGCCGGTTACGGCTTCGATGCCTCTTCCAGCCGCGGCCCGACCGTCGTCGGCGTCTCGCCGGGCAACAACCTGTTCGCCGCCGGCAACGTCCCGACCACCGGCGTCCTCGCCTTCTCGAACACCAACAACAACGAAGGCTTCGTTGGCGGTGGTCAGATCGGCTACAACTATCAGTTCACCCCGGGCTCGGGCATCGTCGTCGGTATCGAAGCTGACGCCCAGTACGCCGACTTCGGCCGTCAGCGGAACCGCTTCTCTGCCGCCGCCCCGGCCGGCTCGGCCATCATCCCGGGCAGCCTGGTCTACAACCCGAACGGCCTGTCGGGCCTCGACTACTTCGGCACCGTCCGTGGTCGCCTCGGCTACGCCTTCGACCGCACCCTCGTGTACGCCACCGGCGGTTTCGCCTACGGCTCGGGCGGCGGCCGTCAGTTCGGCACCGGCGTGTCCTCCGACGACTTCCAGACCGGCTACGCTGTCGGCGGCGGTGTCGAGTACGCTCTCCCGACCGACTCGTTCCTGAACTTCTTCCGCTCCTCGGCCGTCACGCTGAAGGTCGAAGGCCTGTACGTGAACCTCGAGCAGAACCGCCGCTCCGCCGGCGCTTTCGCCACCAACAACCTCGGCCAGACCATCACCACCACGTCCCCGGGCGTGACCCTGGTCTCCGGCCCGGCCAACAACCGCCGCGACACCGAGTTCGCCGTCGTCCGCGCCGGCGTGAACTACAAGTTCGGCTCGTACTAAGACCGACAACGCCGCGGCTTCGGCCGCGGCCCTTCACCTTGGAAGCCCGGCCGCACGGCCGGGCTTTTTGTTTTGGCGGGTTGTACGGTGCGACGTGGCGGTCAGGAACCCGTCTTGCGACCAGCTGATTGACCGCCGTCCGTCTCGAGACGGTCGCTGACTCCGGAAGTCCACCGCATGCCGCCGCGTACATCCCTCCTCGGCCTCCTGCCGCTGCTCTGCGCGCTCGGAGCTTCCCCGGTCTTGGCACAGGACGCCTCTGTCATCGGCAAGGATACGGTGCTGCCAGGTACCGGGCCCGGCACGAGCACGGAGAACCCAGGCGGCGGGCGCCTGATGCAGGCAGACAGCGCGGAGGATGCCGTCAAGCGCAGGGGCCTGAAGCCCGCCACTGTCCTGGCGTCCCATTTGATCGGCGTCGAGGTGCGCAATCCGGCAGGTGACAGCGTGGGGAAGATCGACGATCTGCTGCTGGCTGACGGCAACAGGGTGCGGGCCGTCGTCATCGACGTCGGCGGCTTCCTTGGGATCGGAAGCAAGCGGATCGCTGTGGGTCCGGAAGCCGTGGTCCTCAGGCCGGGAGGCGACCGCTATTCGGCAATCCTACAAATGAGCAAGGATACGTTGTCAGCCGCCCAGGCTTTCGACCCCGCGAAGGCGATCCCCTCTCGCTGAGAGGATCCCAAAAGACAGGTCCTTCGATGAGATCCAGAGGCGAAGCCTCTGGGGTCTCAGATGTCGAGGTCGGCACCTTCCGCGAAGGCGGCGCGTTCGGTGATGAAGGCGAAGCGCGCCTCGGGCTTGTTCCCCATCAGCCGCTCCACGGTATCGCCCGTCGATTCCCGTGCCTCGTCGAGGACGGCCACCCGCAGAAGCGTGCGCTTCTTCGGATCCATGGTCGTCTCCTTCAACTGGGCCGGCATCATCTCGCCGAGGCCCTTGAAGCGGCCGATCTCGACCTTGCCGTTCTTGAAGACCGTCTTGACGATCCGGTCCTTGTCCTCGTCGTTGCGGGCATAGGCGACCTTCGAACCCTGCTGCAGCCGGTAGAGCGGCGGGATCGCAAGGTACAGATGCCCCTTGTCGATGAGTTTGGGCATCTGACGATAAAAGAACGTGATCAGCAGGGAGGCGATGTGAGCGCCGTCGACGTCGGCGTCCGTCATGATGATCACCTTCTCGTAGCGAAGGTCCGTCTCCCGGAAGTTCGAGCCCGTGCCGCACCCGAGCGCAAGCGTTAGATCGCCGATCAATTGATTGGCGCCGAGCTTGTCGCGACTTGCCGAGGCGACGTTCAGGATCTTGCCGCGCAGGGGCAGAATCGCCTGTGTCGCCCGGTCCCGAGCCTGCTTGGCCGAGCCACCGGCGGAATCGCCCTCGACGATGAAGATCTCGGAGCCCGACGTTCCGGCAGCGGAGCAATCAGCGAGCTTGCCGGGCAGGCGCAGCTTGCGGGTGGCACTCTTGCGGGCGACCTCCTTTTCCTGGCGGCGGCGCAGACGCTCCTCCGCTCGGTCGATCACCCAGTCGAGGAGCTTGTTGGCTTGGGCGGGCGAGGCGGCGAGCCAATGGTCGAACGCGTCTCGCACCGCCGTCTCAACGATGCGCTGCGCCTCGACCGTGGCGAGCTTGTCCTTGGTCTGGCCCTGGAATTCCGGCTCGCGAATGAAGACCGACAGCATGGAGGCACAGGTCGCCATCACGTCGTCCGTGGTTACGGACGTCATGCGCTTGGCTTGGTTCACACGCTCGGCGTGCTCGCGCAGCCCCCGGAGGAGGGCGACGCGTAAGCCTGCCTCGTGGGTGCCACCCTCAGGCGTGGGGATCGTGTTGCAGTAGGAATGCGACACGCCATCGTCGGCCACCGTCCAGGCGACAGCCCATTCGAGGGAGCCATGTGAGCCGGGCTTCGTCACCTTGCCGGAGAAGACCGCATCGATGACGAGTTCCTTCCCGTCGATGTCGCGGGCGAGATAGTCCGACAGGCCGCCGGGGAAGCGGTGCACCGCCTCGGAAGGCACGTCCTCCATGCCCTCGACGAGCGAAGGCGCGCATTTCCAGCGGATCTCGACGCCGCCGAACAGGTAGGCCTTCGAGCGCGCCATCTTGAACAGGCGGCGGGGGTCGAACTTCAGCGAGCCGAAGATTTCGGCATCGGGGTGGAAGCGTACCCGCGTGCCGCGCCGGTTCTGCACGCGGCCGACGATCTCCAGGGCGCCCTGCGAATGGCCGCGTGAGAAGCACTGGCGATAGAGGGTCTGGTTACGTGCGACCTCGACCTCGAGAACGTCCGAAAGGGCATTCACCACCGAGATGCCGACACCGTGCAGACCACCGGAGGTCTCGTAGACCTTCGAATCGAACTTACCGCCCGCATGCAGGGTGGTCATGATGACTTCGAGGGCGGATTTACCCGGGAACTTCGGATGCGGATCCACCGGGATACCGCGCCCATTGTCGGTCACGACAAGGGAGCCGCCTTCTTCCAACTCCACCTCGATGAAGCTCGCATGGCCCGCGACGGCCTCGTCCATCGAGTTGTCGATCACCTCCGCGAAGAGGTGATGCAGGGCGCGCTCGTCCGTGCCGCCGATATACATGCCGGGGCGGCGGCGTACCGGCTCAAGCCCCTCCAGCACCTCGATGTCCGAGGCGGTGTAGCCGGCCTCGGGCGAGGCGGCGGCCAGGGATACGGGAGACGCCCCCTCGGTGAGGCGCCGCTTGGGTTCCGTCACAGGCACGGCCTTGGCCTTGCCCGCGAAGAGATCACGTGCCGGATCGCTCACGCGCCCGCTCCCGCGAGCAGGGGCAACCGGAGGGGTGGATGCTTTGCGTCTGGGAGCATGGGCCTTCATCTCGCCAGCATAACGGAACAAACAGGAAACATCAAAGCCGCCGAGGCGGAATCGACGGCCTTTCTGCCATGCTGCGATGCGGTGCGCGAGCGTTCCCACGCGACCTTTGCGCAGGGCAGGGTGGGCGCGCAGTGGTTAACGTTTTCAATCCGCCGCAAGCGAGACCGGAACCTGTCCCCGATCCCGGCGTTCTCGGAACAAAATTCGACACATTTCAGGAGGTGCGCCGATGAGCAGCGAAGCGATTGAAGCCCGCCACCTCGACCTGATCCGGTGCGAGCATGCGGCCGGGACCGCCTTCGGCTGCGTCGATGAAGACGAAGGCCGTTCCGCCCCGTTCGTCACCGCCCCCGCCGCCCTGGCAGTCGCCACCCTCGCAACGGCCTTCGCCGCGACCGTCACCTATCTGATCTAATCTCCCCGTCACTGCGACGGACGGGATCTGTCGGGCGGCAGGGCTTCTTAGCCCGCCGCCTTTTTCTTGGGCGCCGCCTTCTTGGCCGCTGGCTTCTTGGCAGGTGACTTCGCCGCCGCCTTGGCCTTGTCACCATCGGCGGCCTTGCGCGTCGCGGTCTTCTTCCGCGCCGGGGCCTTCTTGCCGCCACCTGACTCACGCTTTGCCGCGATGAGCTTCAGCGCCTCGTCGAGGGTCAGGGCCTCGGCGTTGGCACTCTTCGGCAGGGTCGCGTTCACCTCGCCATCGGTGACGTAGGGGCCGTAACGGCCCGCCTTCACCACCACGTCGCGACCGCTCTCGGCATCCTTGCCCAGCGACCGGCCGGGATCCCCCGCCGGACGGCCGCGTCCGCCGCCCTGCTCCTTGGCAACGATGAGATCGATCGCCCGGTTGCCACCGATCTCCAACACGTCGTCGTCGCGGCCGAGATTGGCGTAGGTTCGCCCGTGCTGAACGTAAGGTCCAAAGCGCCCGATCCCCGCGAGGATCGGCTCGCCGCTCTCGGGATGTTTGGCAACCTCCCGCGGCAGGGAAAGCAGGGCAAGCGCCTGGTCGAGAGTCACCTCAGAGGGCGAGAGTCCACGGGGCAGAGAGGAGCGCTTGGGCTTCTCCGCGCCCTTCTCCGCGCTCGCCTCACCGAGCTGGATGAACGGGCCGAACCGGCCGTCACGTACCGTCACCGGCAGGTTGGTGGCGGGGTCGTTGCCGAGCACACGCACGCCCGGCTGGCCGCCATCGACGGATGAGCCGTCGCCCTCGCCGTTGACGCCGGTCGCCGACAATTGCCGTGTGTAGGTGCATTCGGGATAGTTCGAGCAGCCGACGAACGCACCGAACTTGCCGAGCTTCAGCGAAAGCTGCCCCTCACCGCAATTCGGGCATGCGCGGGGGTCCTTGCCTTCGCCCCGGTCAGGGAAGATGTGCGGCCCGAGCAATTCGTTCAGGGCATCCAGCACTTCCGCGACGCGCAGTTCCTTTGTCTCGCCGATGGCGGCCGAGAAATCGCGCCAGAAGTCGCGCAGCACCGCCCGCCAGTCGATCTCGGCGTTCGAGACGCGGTCCAGCTGCTCTTCGAGGGCGGCCGTGAAATCGTACTCGACATAGCGGCGGAAGAAGCTTTCGAGAAAGCCGGTGACGAGCCGCCCCTTATCCTCCGGCTGAAGCCGCTTCTTCTCGATCTTGACGTATTCGCGATCGCGCAGGGTCTGCAGCACGGCGGCGTAGGTCGATGGCCGACCGATGCCGAGTTCCTCCATGCGCTTCACGAGGCTCGCCTCGGAATAGCGCGGCGGCGGCTCGGTGAAATGCTGGGTAGACGCGATCTTCTCGCGCTTGAGGTCGTCGCCCTGGCGCATCGGCGGCAGACGGCGGCTCTCCTCGTCCTCCTCGTCGTCCTTGCCCTCTTGATAGAGCGCGAGGAAGCCGTCGAACTTCACCACCTGCCCGGTGGCGCGCAGCTCGATCCGGCGCCCGCCCGCCATCGCATGAACTTCGACCGTGGTGCGCTCCAGCTCGGCCGATTCCATTTGGCTCGCCATGGTGCGAGTCCAGATGAGGTCGTAGAGCTTGGCCTGTTCCGGTTCGAGGTAGCGGGCCACGTTCTTCGGCAGGCGGCTCATGTCGGTGGGGCGCACCGCCTCGTGCGCCTCCTGGGCGTTCTTCGCCTTCACGCTGTATTTGCGCGGGGCGCCGGGCACGTAGCGGTCACCGAACTCCTTGCCGATCACCCGGCGGGCGTCGGCGATGGCCTCCGGCGCCATGTCGACACCGTCGGTTCGCATGTAGGTGATGATGCCGACCGTCTCGCCGCCGACATCGACGCCCTCATAGAGGCGCTGGGCGACGCGCATGGTCTGGGCGGGCGCCATTCCGAGCTTGCGGGAGGCTTCCTGCTGCAGGGTCGAAGTGGTGAAGGGCGGCTGCGGGTGGCGCTTGGCGGGCTTCGCCTCGATGCTCGCCACCTGGAAGGTCGCGGCTTCGAGGGCGCTCTTGAAGGCGGCGGCGTCCTCGGCGTTGCCGACATCGAGGCGCTGGATGCGCTTGCCGTCCGCCCCAACGAGGCGGGCTTCGAAGGTCGCCCCGTCCTGCGTCCGCAGGGTCGCGACGATCGACCAGTATTCACGCGGCTTGAACGCCTCGATCTCCATCTCGCGCTCGACCACGAGGCGCAAAGCGACCGACTGCACCCGGCCCGCCGAGCGGGCACCGGGAAGCTTCCGCCAGAGGACCGGGGAGAGGTTGAAGCCGACGAGATAATCGAGGGCGCGACGGGCGAGATAGGCGTCGACCAGCGCCTGATCGATCTGGCGCGGCTTGCGCATCGCCTGCTCGACCGAGGACTTGGTGATCGCGTTGAAGGTCACGCGCTCGACCGGGATGCCCTTCAGCACCTTGCGGGCCGACAGCGCCTCTAGGACGTGCCAGGAGATCGCCTCGCCCTCACGATCCGGGTCGGTCGCCAGGATGAGCTTCTCGGCGCCCTTGACCGCCTTGGCGATCTCGCTGACCCGCTTCGAGCCACGATCCTCCAACTCCCAGACCATATGGAAGTCCTGCTCGGGATCGACCGAGCCATCCTTAGCCGGAAGGTCGCGGATATGGCCGAAGGAGGCGATCACCTCGTAGTCGCGGCCGAGATACTTGTTGATCGTCTTGGCCTTGGCCGGCGACTCGACGACGACGACTTTCATCCAGATCCCTCTGCCCCTGAGGGCCCGGCGCGACGGAATGTTCGGAGCGCGACCGAACCCGCCGTCGACGGGGCCACGCGGGGCGGAGAAGTGGGTGAGAGGCGGCGGGTTGTCAAATGGTGGCCGCCCTGCCCACCGTCAGATCCCCGCGTACCATTCGTAGCCACGATCCTCCCAGTACCCACCCTTGCCATCGCCGAACCCGGTGAGCGACGAGACCATTTCGACCCGCATCACGTATTTGGCGTTCTTGTAGCCGAGCTGCCGCTCGACCCTCAGCCGAAGCGGCGCACCGTTGGAGACGGGCAACGCCTTGCCATTGAGGTCGTAGGCGAGGATCGTTTGCGGGTTGAACGCATCGAACAGGTCGATGCTCTCGTAATAGCGGATCGGACGGCGCCCGTCGGTGGCGTCGGGATCGGCCTGACCATCCGAGGCCGTGCCGCTCGGCGAGCCGCCCCAATCCCCCGCCGCCGCAAGTTGGACATAGGCGGCATGCGCCTCGCGCACCGTGCCGGGGCGGCTGGGCTTCAGCCAAGCGCCGTCCATGCTGGCATATTCGAGCGTATCCGCGCAGTGCAGCACGGCGTAGCGGGCCTGCGGCTTCAGCCCGGCCTTCTTCAACAACTCGGCCAGGGGCACGCCCGACCATTTGCCGATGCAACTCCAACCCTCGACACAATCGTGCCGGGTGATCTGGGTGCGGGAGGGCAAGGCACGCAGATCCGCGAGGCTCAGGGACAGCGGCGTTTCCACGAGCCCATCGACCTTCAGCTTGAAGTCCGAAAAGTTCTTGGCGGCTAAGGCCTTGTAGGCGCTGTCGGGCGGATCGATCGAGCCGTTCGGCTTAAACCACGGCGAGATCATCGACTCCGGGAATTCCCGCGCCGTCGTCACGTTCGACATCAGCAGGCGCTGGACATAGAGGTTGGCATCCTCCCCGATTCCCAGGGTGCGGCGACCGGCTGGGGTTCCTGCGAAGCGATCGCAACCGCCGAGCAGGGAGGCGCCGGCGAGGCCGGCCGTGGCGGTGAGCAGGCGTCGGCGGTGCAGAATCATCGCGTTTCCTCCCCGGCAGGGCGAACCTTGCCGATGCTGAACCAGCCGGTGATCATGCCGCGCAGGTTGTTGACGACGCCGGAGACGAGAACCAGCGCGAGGTGGACCACCACGAACAGCACCAGCAGGCCTGCGGCGATGAAATGGACGGTGCGGGCCGACTGGCGGCCTCCGAACAATTCGGGGAGCCATGGCCATGCGGCATCGACGCCGGGCGACATGGCGAGTCCCGCGAGGACCATGGCGGGCAACAGAATCAGCACCACGCCGAGATAGGTGAGCTTCTGGATGACGTTGTAGCGCTTGGCTTCCTCACCCTCGGGGAATTTCAGGAGCAGGTGCTCCTTCACCGATCCACCGAAATCACGGATCTGGTCGCCCTCGGGAATCAGGCGGCGGCGCAGTTGGCCGGAGAACAAGCCGTAGATCAGATAAATCGCCCCGTTGATCACGAGGAACCACGCGAACAGGAAATGCCAGCGGCGGCCGGTGGCGAGATCCTGCGTGGCGGGCAGGGTGACCCACGAGGGGAAGGCCCGGTCGGTCTCCATGCCGTTGTCCTTGGACAGGCCGAGCACGCCGGTCGTGTCGAACTTCCGGTCGCCGAGATAAACGACCCCGCGATTGCTGCCCCCGGTCTCCTCGCTGGTGATGGCCAGGGCGGGCGTGTCGAAGGTCGAGACCGAGCCCCAATACAGGGCAGGGTGGGCGTTGAAGATCTGAAGGCCGCTCATCAGCAGTACCAGCAGAACGGCCGCGTTGATCCAGTGGGTGAGGCGGATGACCAGCGGGTGCCGGTAGATCAGCCGACGCCCGTTGCGGCCCACGCGCTCGGGCGCGGCCTTGTCCGGGGCGTTCAGGGCAGGCGAGGCGTCCAAGCGGCCATCTCCGGGAAGTACGGTTCGTTGCGCGCAATACGTGTAGCGCGGCCGAGCGGTTACCAGCCGCGACGAAAACGCCGCAGCGCCGTCACCCGCCGGGGCGCGGCGACGCTTGCGAGACTCGCCGCCGACACCTACACCCGGCACCCGTCATGACAGCCCAGACGCCCGCGCCCATTCACTTCCCGCACCGGCATCTGCTGGGGATCGAGGGACTGACCCGGCCCGACATCGAAGCCCTGCTCGATGCGGCCGATGCCGCCGTCGACATCTCCCGTCAGGTCGAGAAGAAGCGCACGACCTTGCGCGGGCGCACCCAGATCAACCTGTTCTTCGAACCCTCGACGCGGACGCAATCGTCGTTCGAGCTCGCGGGCAAGCGGCTCGGCGCCGACGTGATGAACATGTCGGTCGCCTCCTCGTCGGTGAAGAAGGGCGAGACGCTCATCGATACCGCCGCGACCCTCAACGCCATGCGGCCGGACATCATCGTCGTACGCCATCAGGCGGCAGGCGCGGTGCATCTGCTTGCCCGCAAGGTCGATTGCGCGGTGGTCAATGCGGGCGATGGGGCACACGAGCACCCGACCCAGGCGCTGCTCGATGCCCTCACCATCCGCCGCAACAAGGGCCGGATCGAAGGACTGACCGTCGCGATCTGCGGCGATGTCCTGCATTCGCGGGTGGCGCGCTCCAACCTGATCCTGCTTCAGGCCATGGGTGCGCGGGTGCGGCTCATCGCACCCTCGACTCTCCTGCCAGCTGGCATCGAGCGTTTCGGCGTCGAGACCTTCACGGACATGCGGAAGGGATTGGCGGGCTGCGACATCGTGATGATGCTGCGCCTTCAGCGCGAGCGGATGAACGGTTCCTTCGTCCCCTCGGTGAAGGAGTATTTCCGCTATTACGGCCTCGATGCCGAGAAGCTTGCGCTGGCCGCCCCCGACGCCCTGGTGATGCACCCCGGCCCGATGAACCGGGGCGTGGAGATTTCATCGGAAATCGCTGATGGCGCTCAGTCTCTGATCCGCGAGCAGGTCGAAATGGGCGTCGCCGTGCGCATGGCCGTTCTCGACGCCCTGGCCCGACACCTGCCGAACGGGTGAGGATCCCCCGATAAACCCTTAGGGGACAAAGCGGCTCGCCTCTCACGTGCGGGTGCTTGCCCCAAGCGCCGCCGTGGCGCAGTTTCCTGCCGGAAAACCGCCTTCTGCGGCACCGTGACTGCAAGACATTTCATGAGCACCTACACCCTCGCCGATCTCGCCCGCCTCGTGGCGAGCCGTGCCGGCACGGATCCGGCGGCGTCCTACACCGCCAAGCTCCTGGCCGATGGCCCGGCTAAGGCCGCCAAGAAGCTGGGGGAGGAGGCCGTGGAGGCCGCCATCGCCGCCGTCCAGGGCGACCGCGAGGGGCTGAAGAACGAGGCGGCCGACGTGCTCTACCACCTGATGGTGGTGCTGAAGGCCGGGAACGTCGAGCCACCGAGGTGATGGCCGAACTGGAGCGACGCACCGCCCAGAGCGGCCTTACGGAGAAAGCGTCGAGGCGAACCGCGTGAACGCGCCGCCCGCTCTCTCGGACGGTACGAACAGTCTTTCGCCCTACCGTCACTTCACCCGGGAGGAATGGGCGCGCCTGCGCGCCGACGCCCCCCTGACGCTCAACACCGACGATCTGGAGCGGCTGAAATCCCTCAACGACCCGATCTCGATCGAGGAGGTCGTGGAGATCTATCTGCCGCTGTCGCGCCTGCTGTCGTTCTACGTCGCGGCGACGCAGGGCCTGTTCAAGGCGACCCAAAGGTTTCTCACGGCCGAGCGCGAGACCAAGCTGCCTTACATCATCGGGCTCGCCGGATCGGTGGCGGTGGGCAAGTCCACCACGGCGCGCATTCTGGCGGCGCTCCTCGCGCGCTGGCCGAACACGCCGAAGGTCGATCTCGTCACCACCGACGGGTTCCTACTGCCGAACGCCGAGTTGGCCGCAAACGGCTTGATGGAGCGGAAAGGCTTCCCCGAGAGCTACGACACCGCCGCGCTCCTGCGCTTCCTGCACGACGTGAAATCTGGCCAAAGGCGGGTGACGGCACCGCTCTACTCCCACCTCGTCTACGACCGGGTGCCGGGGGAGGAGCGGGTGGTGGAGAGCCCCGATATCCTCATCGTCGAGGGGCTGAACGTACTCCAGCCCGCCCGCCTGCCGCGGGACGGGACCGCGATTCCCTTCGTGTCCGATTTCTTCGATTTCTCGATCTACCTCGACGGTCACGAGGACGACCTGCATCGCTGGTACGTGACCCGATTCATGCGGCTGCGCCAGACCGCCTTCCGCGATCCGCGCTCGTACTTCCGCAAATACGCGGAGATCCCCGAGGCGGAGGCGCTCGATACTGCCGACCGGCTCTGGTCCACGATCAACCTGCCGAACCTGCGGGAGAACATCCTGCCGACCCGGCAGCGGGCGAGTCTCATCCTCACCAAAGGGGCGAGCCACCGAATCGAATCCGTTGCGCTCAGGCGTCTGTGATCGGCTGAGACGCATTCAAAATGCGAGTTCAGGCCGCTGTTGCCATTTGGGCGCTGCGGCAAGTGCGCCTGAGTGTCACAGTCGATTCGTCCAGCGAATCGGCGGCCCATTCATGACACGCGAAGAGAGAGCCCTCCTGCAGGAGCGGGTGAAGACCCTGGTCCTGGGCCATGCCCTTGAGGCCGTGTTGTCGAGGTTCGTTGACGCAGACCAGGCGGCCGGGCGTGATGCCGGGGCGGACCTGTCGCGGATGGAGGAAATGCTTCTGTCCGCCGCGCGCGGCCTCGCCGACCGAGCCACCACGCAGAAGCTGTCGGTCCTCGTCGCAGTCGAGGACGTGTCGGCCATCGTCCGGACGGCCTTCGATGCGGCACGGGAGAAGATCGAGCTGATCCGCCCGGCGGACGAGGCGACCGAAGCCGCCATCGCCGCCTGAGCGATGCGCCTATTGCTTGGCGCGGTTGATGATCTCCCAAAGGACGCGCGCCACGGGCTCCGTGACCGTGCGCCGGTACTTGCGGTGGACCAGTTGCCCGTTGTGGAAGACGTCCTGCTCCACATAGAGCCGGTTTCCGTCCCAGCGGACGATGTTGTCGGATTCGACCGTCTCCTCGACCCCGAGCTCGTTGCGCAGGATCGTGCTGCCGGTGTGGGTGAGCATACGCGCGTCCTCAGTCACGCCGGGCTTGATCGCAGTCCCGGTTCGGCCCGGCCACCATATTAGCCACCCGCGCGCCACGCCAGACGGGAGCGCACGACGAAGCTGTCACTCGGCCGAGAAAGTAGGGCGGCACCCCATGTGCGCTCCGGCACAGCCTTGGCCGTGAGGGCCTGCCAGTGTTGGCTCACGCGGGGAAGGCCAGGGGCCTCCGCCGCGGCGGAGGCGTCCATGATCCAGCGCCACACCACGACCCTCGACAGCGCACTCGCTGCCCTGATGCGTACCCTCGGACGCCTGACGCGCCGCGTGGTCGCTCCAGCCGCCACCACGGGCCGCCCTGTCGGCGGCCCGGTCGTCTTCCGGCACTACTTATAGGTTTGCGGTCAGCCCCGGCGGTCGAGGATCGTCGCGGCCGGGCAGGCGCCCGTCTCGAACGGACCCAGCACGACATCGCCCTGGCGCGGATTGTTGACCGTGAAGGGCGCGGTGCCCTGAAGGCCGATGAAGCCGCGCCCGAGTTGCGGCAGGAAACCCTGCCCGCCGAACCGGATGAAGCAGCGGTCGATCACCGCCTCGTAGGAAAAGCTCGCCTGCGTGACCAGCGTCTGCGCGCCGGCCGGGCCGGGCACACCGCAATAGGCGGCGAAATCGAGCGTCCCCGGATGAGAAAGGCGGATCTGCACCGACCGCCCCGGCAAGATCGTCACCGGCGGCCCGCCGTCGCGACGGGCCGTCAGCACGTAGGCCGAACGGTTCACGATCTGCCGGAGGCATTCGGCCGAAGCGGCTGATGCCGTGGCGGCCGTGCCAAGCACGGCCAGAGCCAGGGCCGCAGCCCCGCGCGATCGTCCTGCCGTCCAGACTCGCTTGCCCACTGCCTGCTCCCGATCAAAACCGTGGCAGGACTTGAACAATGCGGACGGCTCGCGCGCAAGCCGTAATCGCTAGCGGCGCTCGTACAGAAGTCGTGCGCGGATCGTGCCGGGAATGGCGCGGATCTGACCGAGCAGTGTCTCGGCATCCGCATCGGAGGCATCGGTTTCCAGAACCACGTAACCCACCTCACCATCCGTCTGGTAGAACTGGGCGGCGATGTTGACCTCGCTGCGGGCAAAGACCTCGTTGAGGCGCCCGAGCATGCCCGGCAGGTTGCGCTGGACGTGGATGAACCGCGTGCCGGTGGCGCGCGCCGGAAGCTGCACCTGCGGAAAGTTCACGGCACCGACCGTCGAGCCGATATCCGAGTAATCGACGAGCTTCTTGGC
Source organism: Methylobacterium komagatae (assembly GCF_042661665.1). Classification (NCBI taxonomy): domain Bacteria; kingdom Pseudomonadati; phylum Pseudomonadota; class Alphaproteobacteria; order Hyphomicrobiales; family Methylobacteriaceae; genus Methylobacterium; species Methylobacterium komagatae. The sequence continues at coordinate 4,974,388 of NZ_JBHSWN010000001.1, read as the reverse complement.
GACCTCGGCGCCGATGCGCTCCTGCGCCTCCTCGGTCGAGCCGCCGACATGCGGCGTGAGGATCACGTTGTCGAGGCCCTGGAGCGGGCTGACGAACCGCTCCGAGTTCGAACCGGGCTCCTTCGGGAACACATCCACGGCGGCGCCGCGCAAATGGCCGTCGCGCAAGGCGGAGGCCAGGGCGTCGAGGTCCACCACCGTGCCGCGGGCATTGTTGATGAGGTAGCTGCCAGGCTTCATCGCCCGGATCTCAGCCTCACCGATCATGTTGAAGGTTGCCTCGGTCTCCGGCACGTGGAGCGACACGACATCGCTCTGCGCGAGCAGATCGGTGAGCGAGTCGGTCGGCTCGGTGTTTCCGTGGCGCAGCCGGTCGGTGTGATCGTAGAACAGAACCCGCATGCCCATGGCTTCGGCCAGCGTCGAGAGCTGCGTGCCGATATTGCCGTAGCCGACGATGCCCAGCGTCTTGCCACGTACCTCGAGGGAGCCGACGGCGGATTTGTCCCACTGTCCGGCATGGGCACCGACGGACCGGGGCACGATCCGGCGCAGCAGCATCACGATCTCGCCGATCGTCAGTTCCGCGACCGAGCGGGTGTTGGAGAAGGGCGCGTTGAAGACCGGGATCCCCCGGTGCCGGGCAGCCTCGAGATCGACCTGATTGGTGCCGACCGAGAAGCAACCCACCGCGAGCAGCCTGTCTGCCGCCTCAAAGGCGGCCGCATCCATCTGCGTGCGCGAACGAATGCCGACCATATGGACGCCCTGAAGCGCCTCGTGAAGCGCCTCACGGTCCAGTGCCTTCGGCAGACGCGTCAGGTTGGTGTAGCCGGACGCCTGCATCAGGGCGACGGCACTGTCGTTGATCCCCTCCAAGAGCAGGATGCGGATCTTGTCCTTGGGGAGGGAGAGCTTCTCGGCGAGCAGTGAGGAGGCGGCCATCGGATCGATCGACAGGTGAAAATCGAGCCGCAGCGATAGGCAGGCCCCCACCGCGATGCAACATCGGCCGTGACAGGCCAGCCCTGCATGTCTGCCCGGAGCGATGCGGGCTGCATGATCTTTGTGCAACACATCCCGCCGTGTTTGCGCGATCAAGCGGAACCGCTGCCGAATAGACCGGTTGTCGCACCTGACAAAAGTCTTCGCTCTCGCGAGTGGCGGAGCAGACCAGCGACACGGCGTTCTACCATGCATATCCGCACCGGTTTCACCTTGGCCTTCGATACGAATGGTCCGACGGCCATGAACCTTCTGCTGAACATTCGGCCGGAGCGCCGAATCGATTTGGTGACGCCTGAGGTGATCACATTCGATCCGCCCGTTCCCGCCAAACAGCATGTCGATGACTTCGGGAACGTCTGCACCCGCATCGTCGCGCCGGGCGGACGGATCACGATGTCGGCCGATTTCATCGTTGCCGACAGCGGCTTGCCGGACGACCAGGCGCCGGATGCCCGCGAAATCCCGGTGCAGGACCTGCCCAATGACGTTCTCGTGTTCCTATTGGGATCTCGCTATTGCGATACGGACAAGCTCTCGCAGACCGCGTGGGGGTTGTTCGGGGGCGTCGCGCCCGGCTGGAACCGTGTCCAGGCGATCGTCGACTACGCTCACAATCGGCTGCGCTTCGACTACCAGCAGGCGGACGCGACCCGGACCGCCCATGACGGTCACGGCCAGCAGGTCGGCGTCTGCCGCGACTTCGCCCATCTCGCCATTACCCTGTGCCGGTGCATGAACATCCCGGCCCGCTACGCCACCGGCTATCTCGGCGATATCGGCGTGCCGAAGGATCCGGCCCCGATGGACTTCTCGGCGTGGTTCGAGGTCTTCCTCGAAGGCCCAGAAGGCCCGCGCTGGTACACGTTCGACGCCCGGCACAATCGGCCCCGGATCGGCCGGATCGTGATGGCGCGCGGTCGCGACGCCACCGATTGCGCCCTGACGACGAGCTTCGGCACGGCCTTCCTGGCCCGCTTCGATGTCCATACGGACGATCTCCCTGCCGAGGGCGCGGAACTGGCACAAGCGGCGTGACGCGCAGCGTGTTGAATAGATACCACTAATAGAGTATGTGACAGGCGCCTCGCCGTCCGCCGCGATGCTCGCCCTATGGGCGGCCTGCGTGGACGAGCCGGCCAGGTCGCCCTCGTCATTCGTATCGACGCGTCGGCAAACCGGTCTCCTGCGGGAGGCGGTCGCTTCCCTATCAGGAAGCCGCGGCGGCAGAGGGTGTTCGCAACGCGAGCCGCCGACGCAGCCGGTCCGTCCTGAAGGATGGGACCGCCCAGGAGAGAGAATGACCGCAGGGACAGCCGTGGCGCGGGATCAGTACCGCGATGATTTCGCCGCGCTTCTGGAGGAGAGCTTCCTCCAGTCCGAGATTACCGAAGGGTCCGTCGTCAAGGGTCGCGTCGTCGCGATCGAGAAGGACGTGGCCGTCATCGACATCGGCGCCAAGACGGAAGGCCGTGTCGCACTTAAGGAATTCGCTGGTCCCGGCCGTGAAGGCGACCTGAAGGTCGGCGACGAGGTCGAGGTCTACGTCGACCGGATCGAGAACGCGCTCGGCGAAGCCGTCATCTCGCGCGACAAGGCTCGCCGCGAGGAGAGCTGGGTCAAGCTCGAGAAGGCCTTCGAGGCCAACGAGCGTGTCACTGGCACGATCTTCAACCAGGTCAAGGGCGGCTACACCGTCGACCTCGACGGCGCCGTGGCGTTCCTGCCGCGCTCGCAGGTCGATATCCGTCCGGTCCGCGACGTCACCCCGCTCCTGGGCACGCCGCAGCCGTTCCAGATCCTCAAGATGGACCGTCGCCGCGGCAACATCGTCGTGTCGCGCCGGACCGTGCTCGAGGAGAGCCGCGCCGAGCAGCGCAGCGAGCTGGTGGCCAACCTTGAGGAAGGTCAGGTCATTGACGGCGTGGTCAAGAACATCACCGAGTACGGTGCGTTCGTGGACCTCGGCGGCATCGACGGCCTGCTGCACGTCACCGACATGGCGTGGCGCCGCGTGAACCATCCGTCCGAGGTCGTCACCATCGGCCAGACGGTCAAGGTCAAGATCATCAAGATCAACCACGAGACGCACCGCATCTCGCTCGGCATCAAGCAGCTCCTGGCCGATCCGTGGGAGGGCATCGCCGCCCGTTACCCCGAGGGTGCCAAGCTCAAGGGCCGCGTGACCAACATCACCGATTACGGCGCCTTCGTGGAGCTGGAGCCGGGGATCGAGGGCCTCATCCACGTCTCCGAGATGAGCTGGACCAAGAAGAACGTCCATCCGGGCAAGATCGTCTCCACCTCTCAGGAGGTCGAGGTTCAGATCCTGGAAGTCGATCAGGTCAAGCGCCGCATCTCGCTGGGTCTCAAGCAGACCCTGCAGAACCCGTGGGAAGGCTTCTCCGAGAAGCATCCCGTGGGCTCCGAGGTCGAGGGCGAGGTCAAGAACAAGACCGAGTTCGGCCTGTTCATCGGCCTCGAGGGCGATGTCGACGGCATGGTCCACCTGTCGGATCTCGACTGGAACCGTCCCGGCGAGCAGGTCATCGACGAGTTCAAGAAGGGCGACATGGTCCGCGCCCAGGTTCTCGACGTGGACGTCGAGAAGGAGCGCATCTCGCTTGGTATCAAGCAGCTCGCCGGCGATCCCTTCGCCGAGGGCGGTGAGATCAAGAAGGGTCAGATCGTGACCTGCGAGATCGTCGAGGTGAAGGATTCCGGCCTGGAGGTGCGCATCGCCGACACCGACATGCAGACCTTCATCCGCCGCGCCGAGATCGCCCGCGACCGTGCCGACCAGCGTCCCGAGCGTTTCGCGGCCGGCGAGAAGGTCGATGCCCGCGTGGTGCAGTTCGACCGCAAGGCGCGCCGCGTCACGGTCTCGATCAAGGCCCTGGAAGTGGCCGAGGAAAAGGAAGCGATGGCTCAGTTCGGCTCTGCCGATTCGGGCGCCTCGCTCGGCGACATCCTCGGCGCGGCCATGAAGAAGGCCCGCCCCGACGAGGAGTAATCCTCGCTCGATCGGCCGCCCGGTTCGCCGGGCGGTCCGACGGCAGACAGTCGAGCCGCGCGGATCCGCTTCCGCGCGGCTTTTCTTTGAGCACGAGGCTGCTGCGAGCGTGGCGGCGATCACAACGCGTGGGCGACACGTCGCGCAAATTCTTCGCCGCTCCCCGTATCCACGCCGCCGAAAAATGCTCTAGAACACGCCCTCCTGCGGGCTCGCCCCGCCGGGATGCCAAGGACGCCAAGGACTTGGCGCCGCATCGCGGCGCTCAGGCGCCTGTCGGCGGAATGGCTGGAGACACCTCCAGCCGGGGATGCAAGGGAACGGATCGCATGGCAGCCGATGCCGAATTGCTGATCGACAGGCGGCGCCTGCGCCGCAGGCTCGGCCTCTGGCGGGTGCTGGGGATCGGCGGGCTCATCGTCGCGGTCGGCGCCGTCGGCTATCGCATTCAGGCCGGCACGACCGGTGCCTTCGCCGTAAGGCCGCAGATCGCGCGGATCTCGGTCTCCGGCTTCATTGCCGGGTCCGAAGCCACCGCCAAGCTCATGAAGCGCGTGGGTGAGGCGGAGGCGGTGAAGGGCGTCGTCGTCTCGATCAACTCGCCGGGTGGCACCACGACGGGTTCCGAGGAAATCTTCCGCAACCTGCGGGCGCTCGCCGCCAAGAAGCCGATCGTGGCGTTCGTGGACGGGACGGCCGCCTCAGGCGCCTACATCACTGCCATCGCCGCCGACCATATCGTCGCCCGTGAGACGAGCCTCGTCGGCTCCATCGGCGTGCTGTTTCAGTATCCGGACGTGTCGGGCCTGCTCGATAAGGTCGGCGTGAAGGTCGAATCGGTGAAGTCGTCGCCGCTCAAGGCCGAGCCTTCGGGCTTCACGCCCACCTCGCCCGAGGCGCGGGCGGCGCTGGCCGCCGTCGTCGGCGACACCTACGCTTGGTTCAAGGGCCTCGTGGCCGAGCGGCGTGGCATGGATGCGCAACAACTCGCTACCGTCTCGGACGGGCGGGTGTTCAGTGGCCGTCAGAGCGTGCCCCTGAAACTCGTGGACGAACTCGGAAGCGAGCGGCAGGCCGTCGCATGGCTCGAGAGCGCGCGCGGCGTTCCGAAGGACCTTCCGGTCACCGATTGGAAGCCGAAGACCGAGAGCGGCTTCTCCCTGTGGTCGGCGGCGGGCACCGGTGCCGGGCTGCTCGGCTTCGAAGGCATTGCGGGGCGGTTGCAGGAACTCGGCGCCGAGGCGCAGGCGGGCGCGCAGGGTGGGCTGCTCGTGCTGTGGCGGCCGGAGCCCTGAGGATTCCAGGGTCTCGACAGGCCCCAAGAACAGCCGGATAGACGGGAATACGACACGCCATGATCAAGTCGGAGCTTGTCCTCAAGATCGCCGAGCAGAACCCGCATCTCTACCAGCGGGACGTCGAGATCCTGGTCAACGCCATCCTCGACACGATCGCCGACGCCCTGGCACGGGGCGACCGGGTGGAACTGCGCGGCTTCGGGGCGTTTTCAGTGAAGCGCCGGGAAGCGCGAAAGGGACGCAACCCACGCACGGGCGCGGCCGTTGCCGTGTCCGAAAAGGCCATCCCCGTCTTCAAGACGGGTAAAGAGATGCGCCTGCGTCTCAACGCGGCCAAGATCGGCGAAGGCGTCGCGGCGGAATAGGCGGGAGTCACACAGATGATCCGGTTCCTGAAAAGCCTCCTCCTGCTGCCGGTCGCGGCGCTGGTGGTCCTGCTGGCCGTCGCCAACCGGGCGCCGGTGCAGCTTTCCTTCGACCCCGTCAACATCGACGCGCCGGTCTTCAGCGTGAACCTGCCGCTCTATGCGATTCTGTTCGGCGCCGTGGCGCTCGGCATCATCGTCGGCGGCGTCTTCACGTGGCTCGGCCAGGGCCGGGCTCGGGCCAGCGCCCGCTACCACCGCCGGGAGGCGCGCAGCTACGAGCGCGAGGTGAACCGCCTGCGCCCCTACGCTCCCGACGCCCCGGGCCAAACTTATCCCGGCACTTCCGTCCCCGTTCGCACGGCGCTCCCCGCTCCGCGCTGAACCTGAGCCAGCGCGGAACGCCGCGCCGTCCCGAGCCTGTGATCCCGTGACCGAGATCAAGATCTGCGGCCTCAGCACGCCGGACACCCTCGACGCCGCACTCGGCGCCGGGGCTGACTGGGTGGGCTTCGTGCGTTTTCCCCGCAGCCCTCGGCATGTGGAGCTCGAAACCGCTCGCGCCCTGTCCCGTCAGGCGAAGGGCAGGGCGGGCCGGGTGGTGCTGCTGGTCGATCCCGACGACGCGTCGCTCCACCAGGCTGTCGAGGCGATGGAGCCTGATCTGATTCAGCTTCACGGCCGTGAGAGCCCGGAGCGCGTCGCCGAGATCCGCGCCTTGACGGGCCTTCCGGTGATGAAGGCGCTCGGAATCGCGAGCGCGGCCGATCTCGCATCCATCACTGCTTATGCCGGAATCGCCGATCGGCTGCTCCTCGACGCCAAGGCGCCGCCCGGAGCGTCGTTGCCCGGCGGCAACGGCGTAAGCTTCGATTGGGACCTGCTTGCGGGGGCTGCCTTGCCCGCCGGGACCATGCTTTCCGGCGGTCTCGGGCCTGCGAACGTCGCGGAGGCCCTTGCGCGGACGGGTTTGACCGCCGTCGACGTGTCCTCCGGCGTCGAGAACGCGCCCGGATCGAAGGATCCGGCGCGCATCGCGGCCTTCGTGGCGGCCGCTCGGGGCTGACACTGCGCCGTTGCGTCTAGGGTCCTGCCATTGCAGCGGGGCTCACATGGGTCTAGCAACCGGCAAAACGTTGTCGTGCCGCGAAGGACCGTGCCGTGACCATCGCCCCCGCCCCGAACTCTTTCCGCACCGGACCCGACGAGCGCGGGCGCTTCGGTATCTTCGGCGGTCGTTTCGTGGCCGAAACGCTGATGCCGCTCATCCTCGACCTCGAGAAGGCCTACGAGGACGCCAAGCAGGATCCGTCTTTCAAGGCGGACATGGAAAGCTACGGCACGCACTACATCGGCCGCCCGAGCCCGCTCTATTACGCCGAGCGGCTGACCGAGCATTTCCGCAGCCAAGCCCCCGCCGGCAAGGGCGCGAAGATCTATTTCAAGCGTGAGGAGCTGAACCACACCGGCTCGCACAAGGTGAACAACGTGCTCGGGCAGATCCTGCTCGCCCGCCGGATGGGCAAGCCGCGGATCATCGCCGAGACCGGCGCGGGCCAGCACGGCGTGGCCACGGCCACCCTCTGCGCCCGCTTCGGCTTAAAGTGCGTCGTGTACATGGGCGCCGTGGACGTGGCCCGGCAGGCTCCGAATGTCTTCCGCATGAAGATGCTCGGGGCCGAGGTCGTGCCGGTGGAATCCGGCACCAAGACCCTCAAGGATGCGATGAACGAGGCCCTGCGCGACTGGGTGACGAACGTCGCGGACACGTTCTACTGCATCGGCACCGTCGCGGGTCCGCATCCCTACCCGGCGATGGTCCGCGACTTTCAGTCGGTGATTGGCCGAGAGACCCGTGAGCAGATGCTCGCCCAGGAAGGCCGCCTGCCCGATTCGCTGGTGGCGTGCATCGGCGGCGGCTCGAACGCGATGGGCCTGTTCCATCCGTTCCTGGACGACCGCGAGGTCGAAATCTTCGGCGTCGAGGCGGCCGGTCACGGGGTGACGAGTGGCCTTCATGCCGCCTCGCTGACCGGGGGCAAGCCCGGCGTGCTCCACGGCAACCGCACCTACCTCCTCATGGATGCGGACGGGCAGATCGCCGACGCGCATTCCATCTCGGCGGGCCTCGATTATCCGGGCATCGGCCCGGAGCATGCGTGGCTGCACGAGATGGGCCGCGTGAAGTACCTCTCAGCGACGGATTCCGAGACGCTCGAGGCGTTCAAGCTCTGCTCAATGCTGGAGGGCATCATCCCGGCCCTCGAGCCGGCCCATGCCCTGGCGAAGGTTGCGGAACTCGCCATCGAGCGCCCGGCCGATCACCTGATGGTGCTCAGCATGTCCGGTCGGGGCGACAAGGACATCCCGCAGGTCGCGGAACTGTTCGGGACCAAGCTGTAGGACAGCGGAAACGGACGGTGCGCCGGTCTCAGCGCACCGTCACCTGTTCCTTGATGCGCTCGTAGACTGCCCGGCTGAGCACCCGCTTGGACAGCAGATCGGTCACCTGCGTGTAGGGCCGCTTGGCGATGATGGCCCGGCCGATGGCGCCGCCGCCGCGCAAGCCGTTCAATTCCGCCACGCTCGCCTTGTTGAGATCGACCAGATCGATGGCAGGCGGCCCCTCGGTAGCCTCCGCCTCCGTCACCTCGGCCCGGCCCTGTGGCGCGGCCGAGGACGGCGGCGCCGGAAAGGCAAGGCTGTCGCTCGGCATCACGCTCGGTGCGGCTGGGGCAGGGGCGGGCGAGGGCTCTGGAGGCGGGCGCCGCACGGGCTCGGCCGGAACCGGGATGGGCGAGGTGACATCCGCCTGCGGTCGCGAGGGAATCTGGCGCACGGCCGGGTCGCTCGGCGCCGGGGCTGGCGTCGCCATCGCTGTCTTGGCGGGGGGCTGCGGCGAGGCCGGAAGCCAATATTGCACGAGTGCGGCGAGGGCTCCGGCCAGGAGCAGCAGCACCGAGATGCGAAGAATTGCGGGTCCGCTGAGCACGCGCCGACTGTCGATACTATTTTCCCAAAATTAACCGAAAGCGCCACCAGCGCCTATGCCCACCAGCATCGTGCGCCGATCTGTCCCCAGCGGAACAATCTAGCCTAGTCTTCCTCGACCACGCCCTTGCCGGGCGCCCCGCGATAACCGGTGGCCAACACATAGAGTTCGCTCGAATCGGCGCGACTGGCCGACGGCTTCACGTGGCGGACTACCGCGAAATCGCGCTTGAGGTTGGCGAGCAATTCGCCCTCGGTACCGCCCTGCAGCACCTTGGCGAGGTAGGCGCCACCGGGGGCCAGGATCTCGCGGGCGAATTCGGCGGCGGTCTCCGCGAGGCCGATGATCCGCAGGTGGTCGGTCTTCTTGTGGCCGGTCGTGTTGGCGGCCATGTCGGACATCACGAAATCGGCCGGGCCACCGAGAAGATCGGTCAGCTGCTTGGGCGCGTCGTCGTCCAGGAAGTCGAGGGTGATGAACTCCACTCCGGCCATGGGCTCGATGGGGAGGAGATCGATGCCGACCACCTTGCCGGTCGGCCCGACGACGCGGGCGGCGACCTGAGACCAGCCTCCCGGCGCCGCGCCGAGATCCACGATCCGCTGGCCGGGCTTCAGCAGCTTGAAGCGCTCGTCGATCTCGATGAGCTTGAACGCCGCACGGGAGCGGTAGCCCTCGCGCTTGGCGCGGGCGACGTAGGGGTCGTTGAGCTGCCGTTCGAGCCAGCGCGTCTGCGAGACGGTGCGCTTTCGCGCAGTCTTCACCCGCTGCTTGAGATCCCCGCGCACGCCCCCGGTGGAGCCTACGCCGCCGCGCCTGTCAGTCATGAACCTTTGTCCGTGGCCGGTTACCGCACCGGCTTACGCGACCATACCCCATCTTCGCGCATCATGTTCACGAGAAGGCCCTCGCGCAGGCCGCGGTCGGCGATACGCAGACGCTCGGCCGGGAATGCCCGGCGCAACGCTTCCAGAATCGCACAGCCCGCGAGCACGAGATCGGCCCGGTCCCGGCCGATGCAGGGGTTGTCGACGCGCTGCTCCAAGCGCGTGTCGAGAAGATCGTCGATCGCCGCCGAGACCTCGTCGTCGCTCATCCACAGGCCGTCGACGCGGCGGCGCTCGTAGCGCGCGAGCCGCAGATGCATCGCCGCGATGGTGGTGACGGTGCCGGACGTGCCGAGCAGGTGGAAGTTCTGTGCGGTGGCGGCAGGGGCGGCGCGCAGGGCGAAGGCGGACAACTTCTCCGCCACTTCCTCGACCATGCCTTCGAACATGCGTCGCGTCACCTCGGCGCCGCCATGGCGCTCGGCGAGCGTCACGACACCGACCGGCAAACTGTCCCAGGCGCGGATGCGCAGGGTCGGGTCGGTCGAGGGGTTGGTCGCCGCCCCGTCGAGCCACGCCACCTCGGTGGAGCCGCCGCCGATGTCGAAAATGACGACTGATTCCGCCCGCGGATCGGCCAGGGCCGCACAACCGGTCACGGCGAGGTAGGCCTCGGTCTGCCGGTCCACGATCTCAAGATCGAGGCCGACCGACTGGCGCACGCGCTCCACGAAATCGGCGCCGTTCACAGCGAGGCGGCAGGCCTCGGTGGCGATGATCTTGGCTCGGCGGACCCGCCGCGCCTGCATCTTGGCCCGGCAGATGCGCAAGGCCTCGACGGTGCGCTCGATTGCGGCCTCGCTCAGGCGGTCGGACGTGCCCAACCCTTCCCCCAGTCGCACGATGCGCGAGAAGGCGTCGATCACCCTAAAGCCACCATAGGTCGGCTCCGCGATCAGCAACCGGCAATTGTTGGTACCGAGATCGAGAGCCGCATAGCTCTGCCGACGCTCGCGCCCCGCATAGAGGGTCGGCGTCGAGAGCGGCGCCATGGTGGTTGCGGGCCGGGCCGGCGCGGCCGCGGCGGTCTCGTCCCTCATCGGCGCGGCCGTCGAATCCTCATCGGCCCGGCTGACAGCCCGACCTCACTTGCGTGTGAGCCTACAGCCTCGGGCGGGAACTGCAACGGCCGAACGGGTCGTCGGGGTTGCGAATGCGTCAGGCGAAGATCTTCGCCGCCCCGGCGGCACGGGGAATCGGCCGCAACAGGCTCTTGACCTGAGAGTAGGGCCGTGGCCGGTTGATGATCTCATCGAGACGCGACCACAGCGTTTTCGGGGAGAACGGCTTGGCGATGATCTCGTTGACGCCGAGGCCGACCGCCCGGTCCACCACATTCCGGCGCGGCTGGGCCAGCATGAGGATGATCGGCAGGGTAGGGCAGGGGGAGGTGGTCGGGGTGCGGGCGAGGCGGATGAACTCCTCCCCCGACAGAATCGACAGGTCCCAATCGATGATGGCGATATCGGGCTTGCTCTCGGCGAGCACGCCCAGCGCCTCGGCGCCATCGGGCGCTTCCAGGACGCGCTTGATGCCCACACGCATCAGCATGTCCCGGACGATGCGCCGGATATAAAGGCTCTCGTCGACGACGAGGGCGGAGAGGTCGGGAAAGGTCGGTGTTGCGATCATCGGGTGCGTCGTCCCGTCGCGACGGTAACCGACCGCACTTTGCATTTCGCTAACGCCACTCACTTCCAGCGCGACGCTTGCCGCAGGAAAGTTCGTGAACCGCCGCGTCTCCGCCCAAAAGGACCTTGCGGTCAAGGCCCGATTGCGTCAGGACTAGGGCATTATTCTTGGTTAGCACGACCTGGGGTAATGCGCAGTGCGAGCCGCCGATCCTCCGCAATGGTCGGCGTGAATTTTGAATACGGGCGGCGGACGGTTTTTGCGAGCTTCTAATGGGACGTGGTCGTGATTTCAGGGGGCCGCAGAAGCGCGGCTTCGACGAGAGCGGTGAGCCGAGATGGCCTGATCAGGCACCCTCGGGCGGCGGCTTTGGCGGTGGCTACGGTGGCGGCGGCGGCGGTGGTTACGGCGGCGGTGGCGGCGGCGGATACGGCGGTGGCGGCGGCTTCGACCGTGGCCCGTCGCGCGGCGCGTCCCCGGCTCCGTCGGGCCCCGAGCGTGATGCCACCGTCAAGTGGTTCAACAAGGAGAAGGGCTTCGGCTTCGTCGAACTCGGCGACGGTTCGGGCGATGCCTTCCTCCACATCCGGGCCGTCGAGGCCGCTGGCCATGACGATCTCATGCCCGGCACCAAGCTGATGGTCACGACTGCCCAGGGTCAGAAGGGCCCGCAGGTCACGAGCGTGACCAGCGTGGACACCTCCACGGCCGAGGCTCCGGCTCCCCGCCGCGAGTTCCGTCCGCGCACCGAGGGCTTCGGCGGCGGTGACCGCTTCGGCGGCGGCGGCCGCGGCGGCGACCGATTCGGTGGCGGCGGCGGTGGCGGCGGTCGCGCCCCTCCGGCCCGTCGACCGAGATGGTCGGCACCGTGAAGTGGTATGACCCGGCCAAGGGCTTCGGCTTCGTGTCGGTGAACGACGGCGGCAAGGACGTGTTCGTCCACCGCTCCGCGCTCGCCCGCGCCGGCCTCGACTCCCTGGCCGAAGGCCAGCAGGTCACGCTCGGCGTCGTCGAGGGCATGAAGGGCCGTGAGGCCTCGTCCATCAACGTCGACGGCTGAGGCTGAGCCGCGCGGCGCCACTCTGTCGCCGCGATGCTCATGAGATTCGGAACGGCGGTCCTCGCGGGCCGCCGTTCTCGTTTGTTGGGCTGGATCTCACATGCTCCGTCGCCTGCCGCTCCTGTTCCTCCTCGCAGCCCTGCCCGCCCAGGCCGAGGATTTCACCGGCTTCTACGCAGGCGTGAATGCGGGTTACGGCTGGAGCCGTGAGAAGGATACGGGCGCTGCTCCCGCCGTCTCGCCGGGCGCCCCATCGAGTGAAAGCCGCGCGGCCACTTCCCTGCCGCCTAGTGCAACGGCCGCTGCCGCTTCTGTCCAACGTCCGGGCCGCGCCGCCACCGACCGGTAATCCTCAGCGCGATCGCGAGGGACGTGTCTGCGGGTGGGATGAATCACCCGTCCGAGACGTGCCAAGTCCTTGGCGTCTTGTTGGAATCGTTCCGAAAGATAGCGATTGCGGTGGCCCCTTGGCCGCTGCTACCCGACGCCATGCCCAGCGACTCGCCACCTGTCGACGCGATCCGCATTCGATCTTCGGAGAAGGGATGGCGTGACCGCCTGACCGTTGCCGGGCGTGTCGCCCTCGCGGCTTTCGGCGGGTACGCGGTGGCAGGCTTGGTGAGCGCCCTCGGCGCGATGACCCTGCCCCTGTCACGGGCCGAAGCCGTGTCGGCCTCGATGCTCGCGAGCTTTGCGGTGATGGCCGGCATCGTAATCTTCGTTTTCGCAGCAGCCTCTCTTCGCCGTGCGGCGCTGACGATCGCTGCCGCGGTCATTCTCCTGACGGCAGCCCTTTGGCTCTCCGGCGGCTTCTCTGCGACGGTGACGGCATGAGCGAGACGAAGCGTTTCCGGCCCGCTATGGCGTGGCTGCACACGTGGTCCGGCCTCGTGGTCGGCTGGGTGCTGTTCGCGATCTTCGTCACCGGTACGGCGAGCTACTACAAGGACGACATTACCCGCTGGATGCGTCCCGAACTACGCGAGACCGCCGTCGATCCTGCGGCGGCGGCTACTTTGGCGAGCGCCTATCTCGCCCGGCAGATGCCCGATGCCGGAGGCTGGTACATCCAGTTGCCGAAGCCGGAAGTGCCGGTGACCGAGGTCTATTGGTGGAAGAGCTTCGATGGGCCGTTCCATCATGCGCTCCTCGATCCCGCGACAGGCGCCCCGACCCATGCCCGCGAGACGAAGGGCGGCGATTTTCTCTACCGCTTCCACTTCGAACTTGCCCTGCCGAGCCTCTGGGGGCGCTGGATCGTCGGATCCTGCGCGATGATCCTGCTGATCGCGCTCATCTCCGGCATCATCACTCACCGCCGGATCTTCGCGGATTTCTTCACCTTCCGGCCGGATCGCTCCCGCCAGCGCGCATGGCTCGACGCGCACAACCTCTTCGGTGTGCTCGCGCTGCCATTCCACCTGATGATCACCTATACGGGTCTCGTGACCCTGGGGCCGATGCTGATGCCTTGGGCGACGCAGGCCGCCTATCACGACAACGCGCCGAACTTCTTCGTCGAGGCGGGGCTGATGCCCAAGGGCCGTATGCCCGCCGGCAAGCCGGCCGAGGGCAAGCCTCTCGGAGACATCATCACCGCCGCCGCCCGCGAAGCCGGGGAGATGCCCGAGGGCCTGTCCGTCTACGCGCCGGGCGATGCCGCCGCGACGGTCAACCTCGCATTCGAGGAACCGCACGGGCTCGCACACCTGCATCCGCAGACCGCCTACGACGCGGTGACGGGCGCGGAACTCGCGCGCAACACCGAGGCCGGGGTCGCGACGCGAACCGGCGCGGTCTTCGTCGGGTTGCACGAGGCGCATTTCGCCTCCTCGGCCCTACGCGTCGTGTTCTTCCTTTGCGGGGCACTCGGCGCCGCGGCGGTGGCCTCCGGGCTGGTGTTGTGGACCGTGGCGCGGGCGCCGAAGGGCGCGGCACCGGAAGGATGGGGCCTGCGCCTCGTGCGTGTCCTGAATATCGGGACCATCGCCGGATTGCCCGCCGGCATCGGCGCCTTCTTTCTGGCAAACCGGCTGCTGCCCGTCGGCTTGGCGGAGCGTGCCAATTGGGAGGTCGGGCTGTTCTTCGGCGCCTGGGTGCTGGTCGCACTGGTGGGCGCCCTCGCGCCTCGCCGACAGGCATGGCCCGTCACCCTCGGGATCGCTGCGATCGCCTTCCTCGCCGTGGTCCCGGCCGATCTCGCCCTGATCGGCGAGCCCCGCTTCGTGGCCTTCGACCTCGCGATGCTGCTCGTCGCCGCGCTTCTCATCGTCGCCGCGCGGGTGGCTGCGCGCCCGCCTGCCGCCCTGGCTAGGCGAGCCCCGGCGCAGGCGGCGCGGGCATGAGCGGGGCGACGCTCCTGCTCTGTACGGCCCTGGCCTTCGCCGGGCTCGCGACGCTCGCCTTGAGCCTCGACCGGCACCACCGGGTCGCCTTGCGCGGGCCGGTACCGCAGGGACGAACCCGGCCCCTGCGCGTCGCGGGCTGGGCCGGCATCCTTCTCTCATTCGGGGCGGCCATCGCTCTGGACGGATGGAATTTCGGGCCGGTCCTGGCGACGGGTGCCGTGACGGCAGCCGCGCTCGCGGTAGCCGTCTGCCTCACCTATCGGCCGGGCTGGCTGCGCCCGGCCGCCCTCGCAGCCTTGCCCCTGGCGGCGGCGTGCCTGCCCTTCGCGCTCGCCCCTTAAAGGGTGGGGTCGCCAAGGGTTTTGAGCGGGCGTAAGCTCGTGTTCGAGGAGGCGCCTCGGGCGCCTCGTCCAAAAGTCCACCTTGCTTCGGCAGGCCATCTGACATTGGCTAGCACCCGAGCCGAGGGAAGCGGCAGGACCTCCGAGACGGGGGCCGAATCGAACGAGCCGCGGTCCGCGAGGCCGGGCCCAAACCAGGGAGAACGCCCATGAACAAGCCCGAATTCTTCGGCGATAGCCGTACGAAGTCGCCGTTCTCGTCGCGCTACGAGAACTTCATCGGCGGCCAGTGGGTCGCGCCTGCCGCCGGCCGCTACTTCGAGAACACCTCGCCGATCACCGGCAAGGTCGTATGCGAGGTGCCGCGCTCCGACGCCACCGACATCGACCGCGCCCTCGATGCCGCCCACGCCGCGAAGGAGGCCTGGGGCCGCACCGCTCCGGCCGAGCGCGCCCGCATCCTGAACAAGATGGCCGACCGGATGGAGGAGAATCTCGATCTGATCGCCCTGGCCGAGACCTGGGACAACGGCAAGCCGATCCGCGAGACGACCCACGCCGACATTCCGCTCGCCATCGACCATTTCCGCTACTTCGCGGGCTGCGTACGGGCGCAGGAAGGCTCGATCTCCGAGATCGACCACGACACCGTGGCCTACCACTTCCATGAGCCGCTCGGCGTCGTCGGCCAGATCATCCCGTGGAACTTCCCCATCCTGATGGCGGTGTGGAAGCTCGCTCCGGCGCTCGCCGCCGGCAACTGCGTGGTGCTGAAGCCCGCCGAGCAGACCCCGGCCTCCGTGCTGGTGCTGATGGAAATCATCGGCGACCTGCTGCCCCCGGGTGTGCTGAACATCGTGAACGGCTTCGGCCTAGAGGCCGGTAAGCCGCTCGCCTCCTCGCCGCGCATCGCCAAGATCGCCTTCACGGGTGAGACGACCACCGGTCGCCTCATCATGCAGTACGCCTCGCAGAACCTGATCCCGGTGACGCTGGAACTGGGCGGCAAGTCGCCGAACATCTTCTTCGCCGACGTCGCGAACGAGGACGACGACTTCTTCGACAAGGCCCTCGAGGGCTTCACGATGTTCGCGCTCAACCAGGGCGAGGTCTGCACCTGCCCGAGCCGCGCCCTCGTCCACGAGTCGATCTACGACCGGTTCATGGAGCGGGCGATCAAGCGCGTCGAGGCTATCACGCAGGGCTCGCCCCTCGACCCGGCCACGATGATCGGCGCCCAGGCGTCGAGCGAGCAGCTTGAGAAGATCCTCAGCTACGTCGATATCGGCAAGCAGGAGGGCGCGGAGTGCCTCACCGGCGGTGAGCGCGGCGTGCGCGAGGGCGATCTGGCCGAGGGCTTCTACATGAAGCCGACCGTGTTCCGCGGCCACAACAAGATGCGCATCTTCCAGGAAGAGATCTTCGGCCCGGTCCTGTCGGTCACGACCTTCAAGGACGACGCCGACGCCCTCTCCATCGCCAACGACACGCTTTACGGCCTCGGCGCCGGCGTCTGGACCCGTGACGGGACCCGCGCCTATCGCTTCGGCCGGGCGATCCAGGCGGGCCGTGTCTGGACGAACTGCTACCATGCCTACCCGGCCCACGCGGCCTTCGGTGGCTACAAGCAGTCCGGCATCGGTCGCGAGACCCACAAGATGATGCTCGACCACTACCAGCAGACGAAGAACATGCTGGTTAGCTACTCGGCGAAGAAGCTCGGATTCTTCTGAGCCTAGCCGAGTCTCCCCCGAGACTGCCTTGGGCCCTGGCCATCCGGCCGGGGCCTCTTTGTGTCCGGGGCTCGCCGTCCCCATCTGCCGACCTTAAATCTGAATTCACGCCTTGAACGGGAGGAGCGCATGAGCGCCATGGAGACGGTCGAAGCCACCACCGCCGAGCAGGCCGGAGTGGACGGGACGCCCCTGCGCGTCACCGCAACGCCCACGGCGCTGGCGCTCATCGACGAATTGAAGGCCGAGTACGGCCCGGTGATGTTCCACCAATCGGGCGGCTGCTGCGACGGCTCCTCGCCCATGTGCTACCCCGTGGGCGATTTCATCGTCGGCGACAACGACGTGCATCTGGGGCAAGTCGGCGGAGCGGATTTCTACATCTCGCGCACCCAGTTCGAGGTCTGGAAGCATACCCACATCATGCTCGACGTGGTGCCGGGCCGAGGCGGCATGTTCTCCCTGGAAAACGGCCGCGAAAAGCGCTTCCACATCCGCTCGCGCCTATTCACGCAGGCCGAGAACGATGCCCTTGGCGGCGCGTGCCAGCTGTGATGTCCTGCCGCTGATTTTAGCGGGAGGGTAGGGTGAGCGAACGAGCGGGCCTCATGGTGGTGCGGGAGGGCGAACCCTTCCGGGGGAAGCAGGGCCACCTCTACCGCCACGCCATCTCGGCGGAGGCTGTGGGCGCGAAGGCGCTGCATATGCAGCTTCTTGAAATCGCCCCGGGGGAGCGAGCCCATGCCCACAAGCACGCGGCGCACGAGACGGCGATCCACGTCTTGAAGGGCGTGTCCGGCTGTTTCTGGGGCGAGCGGCTCGAACACCACGCCATCGCCGGGGCAGGCGAGTTCGTCTACATCGCGGCGAACGTGCCGCACCTGCCCTACAACCGCAGCGCGACGGAGCCGGTCGTGGCGGTGATCGCCCGCACCGATCCGAACGAGCAGGAGAGTGTCGTCCTGCTGCCGGAGCTCGAAGCGGGCGTCGATTGGTCGAAGGCCGAAGCCTGACCTATTGCTGCTCGATCCGCTCGTTGCCGAGCCGTTCCGCGCGCGCCTTCTCGTCCGTCGAGAGGCCCGCGACCGCTTGGTCGAGCCACGCGTCCGACAGACCCTGACCGGCGGCGGCAAGGTTCCAGGCTGCCGCTTCCACGAGGTTCTTCCCCACCCCCGTCCGGAGGCAAAGAGGCGCGCCACGCGGTTCTGAGCGATGGCGTTGCCGCGCTTGGCCGCGTGCAGGAAGTAGCGCGCGGCGGCGCGCTCGTCCTTGGTCACGCCGGTCCCGTTGAACAGCAGGATCGCGTACTCGACCTCGCCCGCGAGATCGCCATTATCCGCCGCGCGGCGGAACCATTGCGCCGCCTGCGCCGGATCCTTCTGCACGCCCCGCCCCTGAAGGTAGAGCACGCCGAGATCGTGTTGCGCCGGGCCCAGCTCGGCCTCGGCGGCCTTGCGGAACTGCTTGGCGGCCTCGGCCTCGTCGGCGGGGGCGCCCGTGGCGATGAGGATCAGCCCGAGATTGTAGGAGGCCGTGGGCGAACCCAGCGCTGCGGCCTGTTCAAGCCAGCGGCGACCGGCCTTGGGATCACGCGGCACGCCACGACCGTCGAGGGCCATGAGGCCGAGGGAGGACATGGCGGCGGGGTCGTTTTGCTTGGCGGCGAGCTTGTACCAATCGGCCGCCTTGACCGGGTTCTGCGCGACGCCGAGGCCCTGGTTGTACAATTCCCCGAGGAGCGTCATCGCCGACGCATCCTTGGGATCGGCCTCTATGCGCTTCGTCGCCTCCCGGAAGGCGGTGACGTATTGCCCGCGCTGGTAGGCGCCGTAAGCGAAGTCCGGCGCTTGGCCGGTTGCGGGCGGCGTGGCACCTCCCGCGTATCCCGGCGTGTAGGGCGACGGCAATTCACGTGTGGGCTTCTCGGGCGCCACGGTCGTGGCCTTCGGATCGGCAAGCGAGGCGGCCTGAGCGGCCCCCTGAGCCGCCCCCTGCGCGATCAGGAATCCGGCCAGCGCGAGGGTGAGCGACCTCATCCCTCTTGCGCTCCGATCAGCGCCTGGGCCCGGCCGACCGCATCGGCATCGGTCGCCCAGATCGTGCTTTCGAGCCCGATGAACTCGGCGCCGGTCTCGACAAGGCCGGGAAGCTCCGCTTCCGTTGCGGCGACGGCGACACAGGGCGTTTCGAAGATCTCGGCCCACCAGCCGGCCCGTGCCCGCACGATCTCGGTATCGGGCGCGGCGCCATCCGGGTAAAGGCCGCCGAACATCAGGTAGTCGACACCCGCCTCGCCCGCTTCCATGGCGATGTGCTTCGATTCGAGGCCACCGGTGCCGAGGATACGCCCGTCGCGCAGCCGCTTGCGCAGGTCGGAGAGCTCACCCTCGGGATCGCGTGGCTTGTCGAGATGGACGCCGTCCGCTCCGCCTCGCGCGGCGACCTGCACGAGGTCACCGTTGAAGCCGGGACAGGCAATGACGAGGGCGGCCTCGCGCACCTGCACAATGGCGGCAGCGCGCTTCACGAGGCCGGTCAATGCCCGCTCGTCGGCAGGCGCGAACCGCAGGATCACGGCCGCCACGTCGCCTGCGGCGCAGGCCGCTTCGAGGGCGGGAAGAAGGGTCTCGGCCCCCGCGGCGTCGAGGCCGTGGGGACCGAGGAGTGCGAGACGTTGATCGACCATGGGCCCTGAACGCGAGGCTGAAACTGCCTCCGCTTACTAGGCCCCGATCTTCGGGTCGAGGGAGCCGCTGGCATAACGCTTGGCCATCTCGGCCACGGAGATCGGACGGATCTTCGAGCCCTGGCCCGCCGTGTTGAACTCCTCGAAGCGCTGCTTGCAGAGCTTCGTCATCGCGTCCATGGCGGGCTTCAGGTACTTGCGCGGGTCGAATTCCGAGGGGTTCTCGGTCAGCACCTTGCGGATCTGGCCGGTCATGGCCATCCGGTTGTCGGTGTCGATGTTGATCTTGCGCACACCGTGCTTGATGCCGCGCTGGATTTCCTCGACCGGCACGCCCCAGGTCGGCTTCATCTGGCCGCCATACTGGTTGATGATGTCCTGCAGGTCCTGCGGCACCGAGGAGGAGCCGTGCATGACGAGGTGGGTCGTCGGCAGGCGGCGGTGGATCTCCTCGATCACGTTCATCGCCAGGACGTCGCCGTCCGGCTGCCGCGTGAACTTGTAGGCGCCGTGGCTGGTGCCCATGGCCACCGCCAGCGCATCGACCTTGGTGGCCTGCACAAACTTCACCGCCTCTTCCGGATCGGTGAGGAGCTGGTCGTGGGAGAGGGTGCCCTCAGCGCCGTGGCCGTCCTCGGCCTCGCCTTGGCCGCTTTCCAGCGAGCCGAGCACGCCCAGCTCACCCTCGACCGAAACGCCGGCCCAATGGGCCATCTTGGTGACGTTCTGGGTGATCTCGACGTTGTAATTGTAGTCGGCGGGGGTCTTGCCGTCCGCCTTGAGCGAGCCGTCCATCATCACGGAGGTGAAGCCGTACTGAATGGCGGTGGCGCAGGTCGCCTCGTTATTCCCGTGGTCGAGATGCATGCAGACCGGGATGTGCGGATAGATCTCGACGAGGCCGTCGATCAGCTTGGCCAGCACGATGTCGTTGGCATAGGCGCGGGCGCCACGGCTCGCCTGCAGGATCACCGGCGAGTCGGTGGCATCGGCCGCCGCCATGATGGCGAGGCCCTGTTCCATATTGTTCAGGTTGAAGGCGGGCACGCCGTATTCATGCTCGGCGGCGTGGTCGAGGAGCTGCCTCAGGGTGATGCGTGCCATGTGTCCCACCTCGGTTCGAATGAAGCGGCACCTGCCGCAGATTTCCCGTCAGAGCACCTCATCCTGAGGTGCCGTAGCGAAGCGGAGGCCTCGCAGGAGGCCTCCAAAACCCGTTGCGCTCCCTGGAGCTCCCCTGCGAGGCCCGCTTCCGCGGGCACCTCTGGATGGGTCGCGAAGGAAGACGCGCTCGTCTACTCAGCCCTTGGCGCGCAGCGCCTCGACACCCGGAAGGGCCTTGCCCTCGAGCCATTCAAGGAAGGCGCCACCTGCCGTGGACACGTAGGTGAAAGCCTGCGCCACGCCAGCGTGGTTGAGTGCGGCTACGGTGTCGCCGCCGCCCGCCACCGAAACGAGCTGACCGGCCTTGGTCCGCTCGGCCGCGTGCTGGGCCGCCGCGACGGTCGCCGCATCGAAGGGGGTTAGCTCGAAAGCGCCAAGAGGGCCGTTCCAGACGAGCGTCTTGGCGGTATCGATCGCGGCATTGATCTCGGCGACCGACTTGGGACCGGCATCCAGGATCATCCCGCTCTCCGGCACGGAGTCGACCGACACGGTCTCGTGCGCGGCGTTGGCCTTGAACTCGGCAGCCGAGACGGCATCGACCGGGAGAATGATCCGGCAACCCGCCTTCTCGGCGGCGGCGAAGATGCGGGTCGCGGTCTCGGCGAGGTCCTTCTCGCAGAGCGACTTGCCGACCGTCTTGCCCTGCGCGTGCAGGAACGTGTTGGCCATGCCGCCGCCGATCACCAGCATGTCGACCTTGGCGACGAGGTTTTCGAGCAGATCGATCTTCGACGAGACCTTGGCGCCGCCGACCAGGGCGATGACCGGGCGCTGCGGCGATTCCAGGCCCTTGGTCAGGGCGTCGAGTTCTGCCTGCATCTCGCGACCCGCATAGGCGGGCAGCCGGTGAGCGAGGCCTTCGGTGGAGGCGTGGGCGCGGTGGGCGGCCGAGAACGCCTCATTAACGTAGACATCGCCATTGGCGGCGAGCGCGTCGGCAAAGCCGGACTCGTTCTTCTCTTCACCCGCGTGGTAGCGGGTGTTCTCCAGCAGGAGCACATCCCCGTCCTTCAGGGCAGCGACCGCCTTGGCGGCGTCCTCGCCGATGCAGTCAGCGGCGAAGGATACGGGCTGGCCGAGGGCCTGCGACAGGGCGGGCACCACCGGCTCCAAGGAATCCTTGGCCTCGCGCTTGCCCTTTGGACGGCCGAAATGGGCGAGCAGCACCACCTTGGCGCCCTTGCCCGCGATCTCGCGGATCGTGGGGACGACGCGCTCGATGCGGGTGGCGTCCGTGACGCGGCCATTCTCCATCGGAACGTTCAGGTCGACGCGCAGGAGCACGCGCTTCCCCTGGATCGAGCCGGCGTCATCGAGGGTGCGGAAGGCGCTCATCGGGTCCCGTTGGATCGGTAAAGGAATGGGGTTCAGCGGATCGCAGCGGCGTTGGCCTTCGGGGGCAGCAGCCCATCGAGGTTCAGCCGCTGCACGGCGATCGTCAGCACGACGGTGAGGACGGCTGTGATGATCGCGGTCAGGACGAGGGCGCCGGTCCCGGGCAGGCGCCGGGTGCGCTCAGCGAGGCCACGCACCTCGGTGCGAAGGGCGGCAAGATCAGATTGACGGGCGGCATCGTTCATGCGGCCGGTCGCGGCGTCCACCTTGTCCTCGACGCGGGACAGCAGCGCCTCCGAGCGGGCGTACTTGTCCTCGATGCGAGAGGCCTTGTCCTCGATCCGGGCGAGCTGATCGAAGAGCTGATTGGCGGAAACGGGAGCCATCGCCGCTACGGCCGGGCCAGCGGCAGGGACGATGGCGGGGGAGGGCGACGGGGAAGGCGGGGGAGGGGAAGCGGAAGTCTGAGGGATGAAACCCTGTCCGCCCTGCGGACCCTGCGACGCGTCTGCCATCCCGAGAACAACCCTTCCGAAGGAACGCCGTGCCGTAAAAGAGCCCCGCCGCCCGGATGGAGCGGCGGGGCCGGTCGCGGTCGATCAGATGAGCTTGGCCATCGCCACGGCGGTGTCGGCCATGCGGTTCGAGAAGCCCCACTCGTTGTCGTACCAGGTCAGGATGCGGACGAGCACACCGTCCATCACCTTGGTTTGGTCGAGGTGGAAGGTCGAGGAATGGGGGTCGTGGTTGAAGTCGATCGAGACGTTCGGCTGATCGGTAACGCCGAGCACGCCCTTCAGCGGCCGGCGGCGGCCGCCTTGATCGCATCGTTGACTTCCTGGACCGTGGTCGCGCGCTTGGCCGTGAACACGAGGTCCACCGCCGAGACGTTCGGGGTCGGCACGCGGATCGAGGTGCCGTCGAGCAGACCCTTCAGTTCCGGCAGCACGAGGCCGACGGCCTTGGCGGCACCGGTCGTGGTCGGGATCATGGACAGGGACGCGGCGCGGGCCCGGTACAGGTCCTTGTGCATCTGGTCCAGCGAGGGCTGGTCGTTGGTGTAGGAGTGGATCGTGGTCATGAAGCCACGCTCGATGCCGATGGCCTCGTGCAGCACCTTCGCGACCGGCGCGAGGCAGTTGGTGGTGCAGGAGGCGTTCGAGACGACGAGGTGCTCAGCGGAGAGCTTGTCGTGGTTCACGCCGTACACGACCGTCAGGTCGGCGCCGTCGGCGGGGGCCGAGACCAGGACGCGCTTCGCGCCGGCGTCGAGATGCGCCTTCGCCTTATCCTTAGAGGTGAAGATGCCCGTGCATTCGAGGGCAATGTCGACGCCGAGGTCGCGGTGCGGCAGCTCGGCCGGGTTGCGGACGGCGGTCACCTTGATGCGGCGGCCATCGACCACCAGGAACTCGCCGTCGACGGCGACCTGGCCGGGATAGCGGCCATGCACGGAATCGAAGCGGAGGAGGTGGGCGTTGGTCTCGACCGGGCCGAGATCGTTGATCGCCACGACCTCGATGTCCTTGCGGCCGGACTCGGCGATGGCGCGCAGCACGTTGCGGCCGATGCGCCCGAACCCGTTGATGGCAACCTTCGTCACGGCTTTGATCCTTCCTGATGCCGGGCACCCGCCGCGCGCGGCGGGCCCGGTCGCCTGGTACCCCCGGCGCCAACGGCCCGATATTCGTCCGTCCGAGCACCCCTTAAAGAGGTGGATTGAACCGGGGATGAACCGGTGCGGCGCCCCTGCCGTGCAGCCGCCACACGGGGCGGTCAGCGCAACTGAAGACGCGTCACGGGCCAGGCCGGCCAAAGGCTCGGTGGTCCACTTTCGGGAACGCGCGGCTGTCTAACATGGTGCTTCGACCTGTCAAACGACTGGAAGTGACAAACCACCGGTTGTTACAGACTTCGGTGAATCCCGTGGGACGCTAGATACGGAGAGTCCTCCGAGCGGTCTTTTTCCCTGGAAATTGCAGGTCATCCGGTCGAAACTTGCGATCTCGCCTCATTGTGCAAAACCCAAGATGACGATGCCGTCCGACGACGAACTTGCGCCCGATCCAGTGACCGCCGCCCTGCAAAGGCTCGACGCCGTCCTGTCGCGGCTGGAGGCCACCGTGACCCGCCGCCTGGAGGCCGAGGCCGCCCCCGACGACCGGGACGCGGAACTGGCTCTGCTGGGCGAGGATCGCAGCCGCCTCGCCGCCGCACTCGACGCGGCGAGCGCGCGCCTTGCGCAGGTCGAGGCGACTTCGGGCGAGGTCGGACACCGGCTCGACAGAGCCATCGCCGCCGTCTCAGGCGTGCTGGAAAGGCACTGACCGGATGCCGATCATCACCGTCACCATCGACAACAAGACTTACCGCATGTCATGCGGGAAGGACGAGGAAGCCCACCTCACCGCCCTGACGCAGGATTTCAGCGAACGCGTCGCGCAGATGCGCACGAGCTTCGGCGAGATCGGCGACATGCGCCTTCATGTCATGGCCGCGCTCACCATCTCCGACGAGCTGTCGGACCTGCGCAGACGCTATGCGGCCCTTGAAAAGGAGGTGGGCCAGTCGCGCTCGGTGGTCGAGGCGGCGGAACGGCAGCGGGACGATGCCTCGGCCCGGGCGGCGGAGGGAATCAGCCAGGCGGCGGGCCGCCTTGCCCGCCTCGCCGACGCTCTCAACGCGCCGGTCGGCAGCCTGCCGCTCGGCCGAAGAGGCGAGGACTGAGAAGAGTCTACCCGGCGATGTAACGGCCGAGCGCAGCGGCGGCACGGATCATATGCGCCCGCATCCTCCGGGCGGCGGTCTCGCCATCGCCCTCGGACAGGGCGGAGAGGATCTCGGCGTGCTCCTCCCGCGAGCGGTGGATGCGGTCGCCCTGGCGCAGTTGCGTCCGCCGGAAGGCGCCGAGGCGTTCCCGCAACGCAAGAGCCTGTTCGGCGAGGAACCCATTATGCGTGCCGGCATAGAGCGCCTCGTGGAAGGCGCGGTTGAGCCGGTCGTAGGCATCGACGTCCCCGGCCGCCACCGCCTCGGCGGATTCGTCGTGCAGGTCGATCAGCGCCCCGCGCTCCAGCGGCGTCATCCGGTAGGTCGCGAGGCGCGCGCAGAGGGCTTCGACCTCCGCCGACGTCTCGAACATGTCGCCGATTCGCTGCGGCGTCAGTTGCGCCACCACCACGCCGCGCCGGGGGCGGATCTCGACGAGTCCCGAGGCGGCGAGTTGGCGTAGCGCCTCCCTGACGGGTGTGCGCGAGGCGCCGTAGCGGTCTGCGAGAAGCTGCTCATCCAGGGTCGTGCCGGCAGGAAAATCGCCCGAGGCGATGGCGTCGCTCAACGCGTTGCGAATGCGCTCGGAGAGCAGCCCCCGCTCTATGCCCTCCGTCGGCTCCCCCGCATCCATGACACGCCCCCACCGAACACCCGGCTCCTTGGCCCTCGCCACCCGAGGCTGTCGGGCCCGAGGAGAAGGCGCGCGTTGACACCCTGCATCCGTATGCACAGGCTGCCACTGGTCATTATAGAATATACAATCGTTAAGACCAGTGCGGTTTGAAAATCCACGGCGTTGCGCTAACCTGTATCCTGCATACAGGGAGACGAGCGATGGCCGACTGGCGCGGGGAGAGGAAAGCCCGCGACGCGCGTGTGGAGGCCGGGCGGGTCCATGCGCGGGGCAAGGTCGTCCCAGCGGACGCGGTGATCGCGCTGCTCGAAGCAATCCTGCGGCCGGGAGACCGGGTCTGCCTTGAAGGCGACAACCAGAAACAGGCGGACTGCCTCGCCCGCGCGCTGGTCCAGTGCGATCCCAGCAAGGTCCATGGTCTGCACATGGTGCAGTCGGGCATCGTGCTGCCGGAGCATCTCGACGTGTTCGAGACCGGCGTGGCCGAGCGGCTGGACTATTCCTATTCCGGCCCCCAGGGCGCCCGGATTGCTCGCATGCTCTATGGTGGCCAGATCAAGCTCGGGGCGGTGCACACCTATCTTGAGCTGTTCGCCCGGTACTTCATGGATCTGACGCCGCATGTGGCGCTGATCGCGGGCGTCTCGGCCGACCGGGAGGGCAACCTCTATACCGGGCCGAACACCGAGGACACGCCGACCATCGTGGAGGCGACGCATTTCAAGAACGGCGTCGTCGTCGCGCAGGTGAACGAGATCGTGGACAAGGTGCCCCGGGTCGATATTCCCGGCGACCGGGTCGACTTCGTGGTCCAGGCGGACACCCCTTCTTCGTGGAGCCGCTCTTCACCCGCGACCCGGCGGCGATGACCGAAACGCAGATCCTCATTGCCATGATGGCGATCAAGGGGATCTACGCCGAGTACGGCGTGCGCCGTCTGAACCATGGCATCGGCTTCGGCACGGCGGCCATCGAATTGCTGCTGCCGACCTATGGCGAAAGGCTCGGACTCAAGGGCGAGATCGCGACGCATTTCGCGCTCAACCCGCATCCGACCCTGATTCCGGCGATCGAATCTGGCTGGGTGAAGCAGATCCACTGCTTCGGCTCAGAGGTCGGGATGGACCGCTACATCCGCGAGCGGCCGGACGTGTTCTTCACCGGCTCGGACGGGTCGCTGCGTTCGAACCGCGCCTTCTGCCAGACAGCCGGGCTCTATGCGTGTGACATGTTCATCGGCGCGACCCTTCAGATCGACCTGATGGGTCATTCCTCCACCGTCACCCAATCGCGGGTGGCGGGCTTTGGCGGGGCGCCGAACATGGGCTCTGACCCGCATGGCCGCCGCCACCCGTCAGACCCGTGGATGAAAGCGGGGCGCGAGGGTCAGATCGTGGGTGATCCGGCCCTGATGCGCGGACGCAAGCTGGTGGTGCAGTTGGTCGAGACCTTCGGCGACAAGCTGGTGCCGACCTTCGTGGAACGGCTCGACGCCCTCGAACTCGCAAAGAAGATCGGCCTCGAACTCGCACCGGTCATGATCTACGCCGACGACGTCACCCACATCGTCACGGAGGAAGGCATTGCCAATCTCCTGCTGTGCCGCGACGCGGATGACCGCGAGCAGGCGATTCGCGGCGTGGCGGGCTACACAGAGGTCGGCCGGGGCCGGGACAAGGCGAAGGTCGAGGAGTTGCGCGCCCGGGGCGTGATCCGGCGGCCGGAAGACCTCGGCATCGAGCCGCTGGATGCCGACCGCTCGCTGCTTGCCGCCCGGTCGATCAAGGATCTCGTGCATTGGTCCGGCGGGCTCTACGAGCCGCCCGCGCGATTCAGGAACTGGTGATCGCCATGGAATCCCTGACGTTCCGCCACACCACGACGAAGCCGCTCCCCGGCTCAAAGACGCAGGCGATCACCGGGGTCGTCGCCTCCGGCAATCTCGAAATCCTTCTGGAGCGGGTGTTACCGCCGGATACGGTCGAGATCGCCATCGAGACGCCGATCGCAGGCTATGCCCAGGTCTGGGAAGCGGTGGTGGCCGATTTCGTCGCCCGCGCGCAGCCCGGCGGCGTGCGCATCTCGATCAACGACGGCGGCGCCCGGCCAGATACCGTCTCCCTCCGCCTGCTCCAGGGAGCGCGGCTCATGGAGATGGGGGCATGAGCCTGATCGATCGCGACCGCCTGTCCTGGTACGAGGCCAGTGCCCGCCAGCGCGTCGAGGCTCTGCTCGATCCCGGAAGCTTCGTGGAAGCCCTCGGCCCGGCCGAGCGGCGGATGAGCCCGCACCTGCCGCTGTTCGATCTGCCCCGCGCCTTCGATGACGGGATCGTCGTCGGATCCGGCACCCTCGACGGGCGCGCGGTGTTCGTAGCCGCCCAGGAAGGCCGCTTCATGGGCGGCGCCTTCGGGGAGGTCCATGGCGGCAAGCTCGTGGGCCTGCTCCGCGCGGCCATCGAGGTCAAGCCCGCCGCCGTGCTGATCCTGTTCGATACCGGCGGCGTGCGCCTGCAAGAAGCCAATGCGGGTGAGACCGCCATCGCGGAGACGATGCGGGCGATCGCGGAGGTCCGCGCGGCGGGCGTGCCCGTGATCGGACTGATCGGCGGACGGGCGGGCTGCTACGGCGGTGGCGGCTTGATCGCGGGCACCTGCTCGCGGCTCGCCGTCACGGAAGGCGGGCGCATTTCGGTCTCGGGACCCGAGGTGATCGAGACCAACAAGGGCGCCGAGGAATTCGACTCGAAGGACCGCGCGCTCGTCTGGCGCACCATGGGCGGCAAGCATCGCCGCCTGATCGGCGCCGCCGACGCCTTCTGCGAGGATAGCGTCTCTGCCTTTCGCGCCTCCGCCCTCGACCTGATCGGCCGGCCCCCGGCCTTCGACCTCGCCACATTGGAGGCCGAGCACGCACGCCTGCGCGGGCGCATCGCCCGATTCGGCGAGTGCCGGGACGCGACGGAGGTGTGGGCGCGGCTCGGGGTCAACGATCCCGATGCGGTGCCCGCCATGGACACCCGCTCTTTCGAGGAGACGGTGGCCCGCGTGACGGAGGCGACCCATGACGCCCGCTAAGTCGCTCACCGACATCCTGGCCTCTCTCTTCCCCGAGGGCCATGCCGTCTCAGTCGAAGAGGGCTTGATCGCGGGCGATGGGCCGTTCGCCCAGGGGCGGATCAAGGTGATCGGCATCGACGGCGACACGCCGCTCGGCGTCGAGGGCGCTCTGACGCTCGCGGGCCACGTCCTCGATACGGTGCGGGCGGGGGGCCGCACGCCGATCCTCGTGGCGATCGATTCCGACAGCCAGCGCATGAGCCGCCGGGACGAGTTGCTGGGCCTCAACGAGTACCTCGCCCATCTGGCCAAGGCTCTACTCCTGGCGGATCAGCAGGGGCACCCGACCATCGGGCTTCTCTACGGCCACTCGGCAGCGGGCGCCTTTATCGCCACGGCGCTGGCGACGCGCGTGCTGGCCGCGCTCCCCGGGGCCAATCCGAGCGTGATGGACCTGCCCTCGGTCTCCCGCGTCACCAAGCTGCCTCTGGAGAAGCTTCAGGAGATGGCGAAATCGACTCCGGTCTTCGCGCCGGGCCTCGACAACATGCTCGCCACCGGCGCCGTTCACGCGGTTCTCGATCCGGCCGAGCCCCTGCGGCCGCAACTCGAAACCCTAATCGCCGATCTGCCCGCGTCGGACGTGCGCGACCGGCTCGGCCGCGAGCGGGGAGGACGCCCGGTCGCGGAGGAGATCGCGGATCTCGTCTCCAGCCGCCTCCGTGCCGTCTGAGATCGCCCGCCACGACCTCGTTGCCGCCGATCCCGACGCCTGGGAGAGCCTGCTCGCCGGGCGGCGCGACTTCGACGGGGTGCCCCATCTGCGCGACTGGGCACGGATGGGCCGTCCGCTGATCGTCCGGCGCTTCGTGCCGGGGGAGCCGCGCGATGGCGTGCCGTTGGGCCTGCCCCTACCGCCCGCCGACGGCAAGCGTCGGATTGGTCTCGCCCTGCCAGCCAAAGCCGTGCGGGCGGTCGATCCACCTTCGCTCACCGATGTTGCGTCTCACGCACCAGCCGCGTGGCAAGCATCCATCGACGCGCTGCTGGTGCTGGCTCGCGGCCACGGCCTGACGCCCCGGCCGTTCGGGGCCCTGCTCTGGCAGGCGGTCACGGGCCTCACCTATCTCTCCGCCACCTCGGACCTCGATCTGCTCTGGCCTTGCACGGGCGGCATTCCGCCGGGCCTGCTCGATAGCCTCGCCCGCATCGACGCACAGTCTCCCATGCGCCTCGACGGGGAAATCCTTCTCGCCGAGGGCCGCGGGGTTCAGTGGCGGGAGCTCCACCGCGCTCCGCCGGGCAGTTCCGTGCTGGTCAAATCCCTCGACCGGGTGGCGATGCGACCGGCACAGGATCTGATCCAGTAAGGCGCTTCACCGTCTTTGCGAACGACGTGAAGCGATGGCGACGATGGTGGAATGGACTCGATGACCCCACGAGACAGGCCATGACCCTCGCGATCCTCCTGTCCGGCCAGGGCGGCCAGCATCCGGCGATGTTCGACCTCACGGCCGACCGGCCCGAGGCGGCCGCGGTCTTCGAGGCTGCCAAGCCGCTGCTCGGCGGACGGGATCCTCGGGATCTCGCGAAGTCGGGGGAGGGGCTGCATGGCAACAGCACCGGGCAGGTCCTCTGCTGCGTTTCGGCTTTGGCCGGATGGAGCGTCATCGCGGCGGCCAAGCCCGGCCGGGCGATCGTGGCGGGCTACAGCATCGGCGATCTCGCAGCCTGGGGTGTAGCGGGACGGCTCGATCCCGCCACGGTGCTGCGCTTGGCCGCCGCCCGCGCCGAGGCGATGGATGCCGCATCGGGCGAAGGCTTCGCCTTGGCGGGCATCAGGGGGATCGGCCTTCAGACCCTCACCGACCTCGCCCACTCGCATGATGGCCACCTTGCCATCCGCAATGCCCCGGACAGCTTCGTGGTCGGCGGGCGGCGGGACGCCTTGGAACGCCTCTGCCGTGAGGTGACGGAGCGTGGTGCGCAGCGCGCCGTGGTGCTGCCCGTCGCGACGCCCTCGCATACGCCGCTCCTGGCCACCGCCTCCACGCGCTTCCGGGATCTCCTCGCGGAGGCCGAGCCGCATCGCCCGCCCCCCTCGGCACCCCGCCTCTTGAGCGGGCTCGACGGGGCGCCGGTCTTCGATGCGCGGGCCGGGCTCGACAAGCTCGCGCGCCAGATCTCCGAGACGATCGATTGGGCGGCCTGCCTCGAAGCCTGCGGCGAATATGGAGCCGACCACGTGATCGAGCTCGGCCCCGGCCATGCGCTCGCGACCATGGCGCAGGCGGCGCTGCCTGTGGCACGGGTCCATGCGCTCGACGCCTTCCGTACCCTCGACGGCGTGCTCGACTGGATCGGCCGGGGGTAAGCCGAAGTCTGGCCCTCATCGGGGCTTGAACCATATCCGGCCAGTCCGCCATGTGAGGGAGATCGCCCCATGAAGACCTACCAGCACTACATCGACGGCCAATTCGTCGATCCGGTCGAGGGCGAGTGGTTCGACTCCATCGATCCCTATCGCGGCGAGCCCTGGGCGAAGATCCCGCGCGGTTCGAAGGCGGATGTGGACAGGGCGGTCGCGGCGGCCAAGCGCGCCATGACCGAGGGGCCCTGGGCCAGCATGACCGCCTCCGCGCGCGGCAAGGTGCTGCGCAAGATCGGGGACATCGTGGAACGCGAGGCGAAGCATCTGGCGGAGGTCGAGACCCGCGACAACGGCAAGCTCTTCGCCGAAATGCATGGCCAGACGCGCTACCAGCCGGAATGGTGGCACTACTATGCGGGCCTCGCGGACAAGATCGAAGGCGCACAAGTGCCGATCGACAAGCCCGAGACCTTCGCCTTTACCACCCACGAGCCGGTGGGCGTGGTCGGCGCGCTGACCGCCTGGAACTCGCCGCTGCTCTTCGTCGCCTGGAAATGCGCTCCAGCGCTGGCGGCGGGCTGTTCGGTGGTGATCAAGCCGTCCGAATTCGCCTCCGCCAGCACGCTGGAATTCGCTGCCCTGCTCAAGGAGGCGGGCCTGCCGGACGGGATGCTGAACGTCGTGACCGGCTATGGCGGCGAGACGGGCGCGGCCATCGTAGAGCACCCCGACGTCGCCAAGATCACCTTCACCGGCTCGGACGCGACTGGCGCGCGGATCTATTCGGACGCCGCGAAGCAGATCAAACGCGTCTCCCTCGAACTCGGCGGCAAGTCGCCCAACATCGTCTTCGCCGATGCCGACCTGAAGATGGCCGCCGCAGGCGCGATTTCCGGGATCTTCGCCGCCACCGGCCAGACCTGCATCGCGGGCTCGCGCCTCCTCGTGCAGAACAGTATCCGCGAGGAATTCACCGCCCGGCTGATCGAGCTGGCGAAGTCCGCCAAGCTCGGCGACCCGATGGACGCGGGCACCAATATCGGGCCGATCACCACTCCGCCGCAGTACCAGAAGGTGCTGGACTACATCGCGGTGGCCAAGAGCGAGGGCGCGCGCTGCGTGTTCGGCGGCAACCCGGCGACGGGCGAGGGCGTGAAGGGCGGCCAGTTCGTCGAGCCGACGATTTTCGCCGACGTTACCAACACCATGCGGATCGCGCAGGAGGAGGTGTTCGGCCCGGTCCTGTCCATCATCGGCTTCGAGGACGAGGCCGAGGCGCTTAAGATCGGCAACGACGTGATCTACGGCCTCGCGGCGGGTGTCTGGACGCAGGATATCGGCCGGGCAATGCGGATGTCGAAGGGCCTAAAGGCGGGTACCGTCTGGGTGAATACCTACCGGGCGGTGAGCTACATGATGCCCTTTGGCGGCATGAAGCGCTCCGGCCTCGGCCGCGAAAGCGGGATCGAGTCGATCAAGGAATATCTCGAGACCAAGAGCGTCTGGATCTCCACCAGCCGCGACGCGCCCGAGAACCCGTTCGTGATGCGGTAGGTTTGATAGCCACGCCGTCATCGCGGACGCGGTGAGGCGACCCGGGGCAGCGAGACATCGGCCGACGCTGGTACAGCCCTGGATTGCTTCGCTTCGCTCGCAATGACGGTGCGCTTTCGGGTGACTGAGATGCTCCCCGCCTATCGCTACGCCCTCACCGCGTTCATCCTCCTCGCCGTGGCGTGGATTGCCTTCCACCTGCGATGAGGCCTGAGGAGTCACGATGACCGACGAACCGCACGGCCTCGACCGGGGCCTGACGAATTACGGTGACCGGGATTTTGCCCGCTATCTGCGCCGTTCCTTCGCCCGCTCGATGGGAATTTCACCCCGGCTCCTGAACAAGCCGGTCGTCGGCATCGCCATGACGCCCTCCGGCTTCAACAATTGCCACCGGGGCATGCCGGAACTGGTGGAGGCGGTTTCACGCGGGGTGCTGGCTGCGGGCGCCCTGCCGCTGCCCTTCCCCACGGTGTCCCTGGGTGAGGTTTTCCTGAACCCCACCAGTATGATGTACCGCAACCTCATGGCCATGGACACGGAGGAGATGATCCTCGCCCAGCCCATGGACGCGGTGGTGC
Source organism: Methylobacterium komagatae (assembly GCF_042661665.1). Lineage (NCBI taxonomy): Bacteria > Pseudomonadati > Pseudomonadota > Alphaproteobacteria > Hyphomicrobiales > Methylobacteriaceae > Methylobacterium > Methylobacterium komagatae. Next base: position 4,941,555 of record NZ_JBHSWN010000001.1, on the reverse strand, counting down.
TGATCGGCGGCTGCGACAAGACCGTACCCGCACAACTGATGGGCGCGGCCTCCGCCGATCTGCCCGCGATCCAGCTCGTTACCGGGCCGATGTCCACCGGCCGCCATCGCGGACAGCGCCTCGGTGCCTGCACCGATTGCCGGGGTTTCTGGGCGAAATACCGCGCCGGGACCGTCGATGGCGAGGAGATCGCCGAGGTCGAGGGCCGCCTCTCGGTCACCCAGGGCACCTGCGCGGTGATGGGCACGGCTTCGACCATGGCCTGTATCGCCGAGGCGCTCGGCATGTCGCTTCCGGGAACGGCGGCGATTCCCGCCGTGCACTCGGATCGCTTGGTCGCCGCCGAGGAGACCGGCCGGGCCGCTGTCCGCCTGATCGAGACGAAGATCCGCCCGAGCCAAGTCATCACGCAGAAGTCGGTCGAGAATGCGATCCGCGTGCTGATGGCGGTGTCGGGCTCGACCAACGCCATCGTCCACCTCACGGCCATCGCCGGGCGCCTCGGCATCCGGGTGCCCTACGATCGCTTCAACGCCATTTCCGACGAGACCCCCGTGCTGGTCGATCTCAAGCCGGTCGGCGAGGGCTACATGGAGGACTTCCATGCGGCGGGCGGCATGGGCGCTCTGCTGCGCGAGCTGCGCCCGCTCCTCCACCTCGATACACTGGACGTGGAGGGCCGTACTCTGGCCGAGCGGCTCGATGACCCGGAATCCTGGGTGGATCGCGCTGTGGTGCGGCCGTTCGGGGATCCGGTATCCCCACAGGGCGGACTCGTGGCGCTGGGCGGGAGCCTCGCGCCGGAGGGGGCGATCTTCAAGCGCGCCGCCGCGACGCCGGGCCTGTTCGAGACCGAGGGCAGGGCCGTGGTGTTCACGAGCCTCAAAGACCTGAGCCGCCGCATCGATGATCCCGATCTCGATGTGACGGCCGATGATATCCTCGTCCTCCAGAATGCCGGGCCGCACGCGGCGGGGATGCCTGAAGCCGGCTACCTGCCGATCCCCAAGAAGCTCGCCCGAGCGGGGGTGAAGGACATGGTCCGGATTTCGGATGCGCGCATGTCCGGCACGGCCTTCGGCTCCATCGTGCTGCACATCGCGCCGGAGGCCGCCATCGGCGGACCGCTCGCCGCCGTGCGAGACGGCGACCGCATCCGCCTGTCCGTGAAGGACAAGCGGATCGACCTTCTGGTCGAGCCGGAGGAAGTGGCACGGCGCCTTGCCTCGCATACGCCGCCGCCCGCCCCGGCGCGCGGCTACAAGGCCCTCTACCGGCGTAGCGTCACCCAGGCGCCGGAAGGCTGCGACTTCGACTTCCTGACCGGCTCGTCACCCACCCACCCTTGATCCGGCACACGCCCAAGCCCATCGTCCGGGCAACAGGAGAGGAAACGATGACGCGCGCCTGCATCGTGGGCTGGGCCCACACCCCTTCGGCAAGCTCGAAGATCCGGACGTGGAAAGCCTGATCGCCCGCGTTTCCGGCGAAGCCCTGACCCATGCGGGCGTCGGGGCGGAGGAGGTCGACGGCATCTATGTCGGCGTCATGAATACGGGCTTCTCGAAGCAGGGCTTCGAAGGCTCCCTCGTCGCCTTGAACCAGCCCGCCCTGGCGCATGTCCCCTCGACCCACCTGGAGAATGCCTGCGCCACGGGTTCGGCGGCGCTCTATGCGGCGCTCGACTTCGTGGAATGCGGTCGAGGCCGGATCGCCCTCGTGGTCGGCGCCGAGAAGATGACCGCGAAATCCGTCGCCGAAACCGGCGATATCCTGCTCGGCGCCTCCTACCGGAAGGAGGAAGCCGAGATCGAGGGCGGCTTCGCGGGCGTGTTCGGCCGGATCGCGGCGGGCTACTTCCAGCGCTACGGCGACCGCAGCGAGGAACTGGCGCGCATCGCTGCCAAGAACCACCGCAACGGCGTGGGCAACCCCTATGCGCAGCTGCGCAAGGATCTTGGCTTCGACTTCTGCAACAGGGTCTCCGACAAGAACCCCTATGTCGCCGCACCGCTGCGCCGCACCGACTGCTCGCTGATCTCGGACGGCGCTGCCGCCATCGTCGTTGCCGATGCGGAGACCGCCGCGCGGTTGGAACGGGCCATTGGTTTCCGGGCGCGGGCGCAGGTCAACGACATCCTGCCCCTCTCCCGCCGTGACCCTACGGCCTTCGAGGGAGCCCGCCGCGCCTGGGACAAGGCGCGCGCCCAAGCCGGCATCGCCAACGAGGACCTGTCCTTCGTGGAGACCCACGACTGCTTCACCATCGCAGAGTTGCTCGAATACGAGGCGATGGGTCTGGCGGCGCCGGGTGAGGGGTTTCGGGTTGTCCGAGAGGGACTAACGGAAAAGGGCGGCAAGCTTCCGGTCAACCCCTCGGGCGGATTGAAGGCCAAGGGCCACCCGGTCGGCGCGACCGGCGTCTCGATGCATGTGATGGCCTGTCTGCAACTCATGAACGAGGCGGGCGAGATGCAGGTGCCCGGCGCCGAACTCGCCGGGATCTTCAACATGGGCGGCGCGGCAGTCGCGAATTACGTATCGATCCTTGAGCGTCGGAAGTAAGGCGTGGCGCCGCGGTGTGATAATCTCATACCGCGTCGTTCAAGCGGGGATCGCATGGGAAGTGTTGAGAAACGGACCTTCAGCCTACCGTCGGAACAGGCTTCGTTCATCGACGCGCAAGTGAAGGCAGGCTCCTTCGCGAGCGCCAGCGAAGTGGTTCGAGCAGGTCTCCGCGCGCTACAGGAGCGTGATGCCGCTGTGGAGCGATGGATACGCGAGGACGTTGCGGCGACTTACGACCGGTGGAAGGCAGATCCGACAGTGGGCCTCTCCCCCGAGGACATGGCTGAGCGCATGCGCCGCCGTCAGGCTGCGCACCTTAAGGGCGAAGCGTGAAGCGTCGGCAGATCATCTACACTGCTGACGCCGCCACCGACCTCGAAACGATCTACGATACAGTCGCGGAGGCCGCAGACACCGGAGTCGCGTCGCAGTACAATCGAAGACTCCGGGAATTCTGCGAAGGCCTCGCCTACGGCGCCGAGCGGGGAAGTTTGCGCGACGATATCCGTCCCCATCTTTGGGTTATAGGCTTCGAGCGGCGCATATCAGTCGCCTTCGCCGTCGAGGGCGATCGCGTTGTAATCCTTCGCCTCTTTTACGGCGGCCGTGACTGGAACAGCGCCCTGCGGTGAAAATGCAGGGCGCTGGGCCCTTAACCCACCTGATCCAGCGCCTGAGAGATATCCGCGATCAGATCCTCGATGGTCTCGAGTCCGATCGAGAGGCGCACCGTTTCCGGCCCGACGAAGGCGATGGCCCTCTCGCTGGGCGAGAGCTGCCGGTGCGTCGTGGTGGCCGGGTGGATCGCCAGCGTCTTGATCTCGCCGATGTTGACGAGGTGCGAGACGAGGTCGAGCGAGGTGATGAACTTCTTTGCCGCGGTCTCTCCGCCCTTGAGGGCAAAGGTGAAGATCGAGCCCGGTCCCTGCGGCGAGTAGCGCGCGACATTGGCCTCGCCGGTCTGGCCGGGCAGGCCGGGATAGCTCACCCATTCCACTGCCGGGTGATCCCGAAGGAAGGCCGCGACGGCCTTCGCGTTCGAACAGTGACGCTCCATGCGCAGAGGCAGGGTCTCGATGCCGGTGAGCGTCAGGAAGGCGTTCATCGGCGACAGGCCGGGGCCGAGGTCGCGCAGGCCGAACAGGCGGCAAGCGACGGCGAACGGCGTCTCCGGGAACCGCTCCGGGATGACGAGACCGTCGTAATCCGGCCAGGGCTGGTTGATCAGGTCGTAGCCGCCCGCCTTCACCCAATCGAAGGTGCCGCCGTCGCAGATCACGCCGCCGATCACCTGTCCCGACCCCGCCAAGAACTTCGAGGTCGAGTGCACGACGATGTCGGCGCCGTGCTCGATCGGCCGGATCAGGGCCGGGGAGGCGAGGGTGTTGTCCACGATCAACGGCAGGCCGTGACGCTTCGCCACCGCCGAGATGCCTTCGAGATCCATCACGAAGCCGCAGGGATTCACGATGGATTCGCAGACGATCGCCTTGCAGTCGGGCGTGATCGCCGCCTCGAAATCGGCGGGCTCCATGCCGCGGGCAAAGCGGGGCTTCAGATCGTAGCGACCGTCGAGACGGCGCATCAGGCCGAGCGAGCCGCCGAACAGCCGCGGCGAGGCGACGTAGGAATCGCCGCTGCGCATCAGCGTCATCAGCACGAGCAGTACCGCCGATTGACCGGAGGCGACTGCAATGGCCGCCTTCGCCCCTTCCAGCGCTGCGACACGGCGCTCCAGCGCCGCGACGGTCGGGTTGGAGCCGCGCGAATAGGAAAAGCCGGTCTTGCGCACGGCAAAGATGTCGGCCGCCTGCTCGGTGGATTCGAACACGAAGCCGTTCGTGAAATAGATCGGCTGTGCCCGGGCTCCGGTAGCCGGATCGGGGGCGGCGCCTGCGTGGATCGCCTTGGTCGCGAACCGGTGTTGTCGGGTCTCGTCGGTCATGGGACTCGTCGGATCGGGGCGCCCGCCGCTGTGCGGATCGGCCGCGGCCGGAAGGATGTGAACCTTATGGCTCAGGCCGCGCGACGAATGAAGGAGCGCAGGGTTCGGACCAGGGTTGTCGGCTCGTAGGGCTTCGGGATGAAGCGGGCCCCATCGGGCATGTCGTTCGGGCCGGGCGTGCCCATGCCGGACACCACCAGAACCGGGATGCCCGGCCAGCGATGGGCGACGAGGCGCGCCAGGGCGAAGCCGTCCATCGAGCCCTGTGGCATGTCCACGTCGGTCATCAGCACCTCAACGTCGTCCCGGTTCTCCAGGAGAGCGAGGGCCTTGTCGGCGTGCGGAGCCTCCAGAACCGTGAACCCGGCATCGGCAAGCGTATCCGAGGCCTCCATCAAGAGGAGGCCGTCGTCTTCGACCAGCAGGACAACCGGTTGCTCGGAGGGGCTATCCGTCATCAGGCCTGGATGCGTTCCGCAGGGGGCAATTCGAAAGGGCGGCCCTATTCCCCACGCCATCCGGCGTCAAGGTGAGGGGTGGGACGGCGACAACCGATCCCACCCGTTCTCCCGCGCCTCAGGCGGCCTCTTCCCGCTTGCCGAGGCGCTTATCGAGATAGGTGTCGACCGTCTGCGTCGAGCTCATCGACCTTGCCGTCGAAGAAGTGGTTCGCCCCATCCACGATCTGGTGCTCGATGATGACCCCCTTCTGCGTCTTCACCTTCTCGATCACCGGCATCACCTCGCGGGCGGGGGCCACGCGATCCTCGGACCCATGGACGAACAGGCCGGAGGAGGGGCAAGGCGCCAGGAAGGTGAAGTCGTAGCGGTTGGCCATGGCGGCGATCGAGATGAAGCCCTCGATCTCCGGGCGACGCATCAGCAGCTGCATGCCGATCCAGGAGCCGAACGACACGCCCGCGATCCAGCAGGCCTTCGCCTCCGGGTTCACCGCCTGCACCCAGTCGAGCGCCGCCGCCGCATCCGAAAGCTCACCCGAGCCGTGGTCGAACGAGCCCTGGCTGCGGCCGACCCCGCGAAAATTGAAACGCAGGGCTGCAAAGCCGCGATTGGCGAACGTGTAGAAAAGATTGTACACAATTTGATTGTTCATCGTGCCGCCGAATTGCGGATGCGGGTGCAGCACGATGGCAATGGGAGCGCCGCGCTTCTTGGGGGCCTGATAGCGGCCTTCCAGACGCCCGGCGGGACCGGTGAAGATGACCTCTGGCATGTCTGACCTTTCGCTCCGTCGCCCTCGACCGCCCGTTCCTGCACCGCAGCGAGCCACCTTGACTCAATGGACGCACGCCATAAAAGCACTCTTAGAACAATTCTAGGTCATTAGAACTATTCTAAAGAGCGGCGCTCATCCACCGTTCGATAGCCTGCCGGGATCTGCTCGGCCGGAGGGACCGGTATTTCTCTCGGCGCGCCTTAACACGGCGAGCCACCCTGCGCGCAAGCAATTCGCGCGAATTGGAGACGATGCTTTACGGTGATGGAGAACAAGCGCGCCTATCTCGACCATAACGCGACCGCCCCTGTCCGTCCGGACGTGGCGGAGGCGGTGGCGCGCGCGCTGACCCTGCCGGGCAATCCGTCCTCGGTTCATGCCGAGGGCCGGGCCGCGAGGGCGGCGCTGGAAGCGGCGCGCCATCAGGTCGCGACGCTTGTGGGCGCGCGCCCGGCGCAGGTGATCTTCACGAGCGGCGGGACGGAGGCGGCCAACGCCGTGCTTTCGGGCGCCTTGCGCCGCCGGGGCTGGGATGCCCCGACGCGACTTCTCTACAGCGCGAGCGAGCATCCCTGCGTCGCGGCGGGCCATCGATTCCCGGATGCGGCGGTCGAGATCCTCCCGGTCACGCCGTCGGGCCTCCTCGATCTCGCAGCGCTCCAGGCGCGACTCGCCGCGTTGACGGACGAGACCGTGCTGATCTCGGTCCATGCGGCCAATAACGAGACCGGCGTGGTCCAGCCGCTCGCCGAGATCGTGGCGCTGGCCCAAGCCCATGGCCGCACTCTCGTCCATAGCGACGCGGTACAGGCGATGGGTAAGATCCCTTTGGATTTCGCTGCCCTCGGCCTCGACGTGCTGACGCTCTCAGGCCACAAGTTCGCCGCCCCGAAGGGTGTCGGCGCGCTGGTCCTGGCCGACGACGTCACCCTCGAAGGCGCCTTCGTTCGGGGCGGCGGCCAGGAAAAGCGCCTGCGCTGTGGCACCGAAAGCCTTCCTTGCCTCGTTGGTATGGGTGAGGCCGCGCGGATCGCGGGTGAATCCCTCCGCGCGGAAGCCGAACGGCTCGCCGCCCTGCGCGATCGCGCCGAGGCGGGGATGCGCGCCCTGGCTCCGGATGCCGTCGTGTTCGGGGAAGGGGCGCCGCGCCTGCCGAACACGCTGAGCTTCGCCGTTCCGGGGCTCGACGCCCCGGCGGCGCTGATCGCCCTCGATCTCGCGGGGGTGGCGGTCTCATCGGGTTCGGCCTGCTCGTCGGGCAAGGTCGCGCGCTCGGCGACGCTCGCGGCGATGGGCGTTCCGAACACCCTGGCGGCGGGGGCGCTGCGGGTGAGTCTGGGCTGGAATACCGTGGAGGAAGATGTGTCGCGCTTCCTCCACGCCTTCGAACGGGTGGCGACATCCCTATATGAGAGGCGAGGGCGAGCGGCCTGAGGGCCGTATCCCGAGCCACATCCACACGCTTCCCGGCCCTTGACGCCGGGCATGCCAGGAGACGCTGATGCCTGCCGTGCAGGAAACCATCGACCGGGTTCGCTCGATCGACCTCGACCAGTACAAGTACGGGTTCGAGACCACCATCGAGATGGAGAAGTCCGAGAAGGGCATCTCCGAGGACGTCGTCCGCTTCATTTCGGCCAAGAAGAACGAGCCGGAATGGCTGCTCGAGTGGCGCCTCGACGCCTACAAGCGCTGGCTGACGATGCAGGAGCCGGAATGGGCCCGGGTGTCGTACGACAAGGTCGATTACAACGACATCTATTACTACGCCGCGCCGAAGCGTCAGGGCCCCGAGTCGCTCGACGAGATCGACCCGGAGATCCTGAAGACCTACGAGAAGCTCGGCATCCCGCTGCGTGAGGTCGAGGTGCTGGAGGGCATCGCCCCTGAGCGCCGGGTGGCCGTGGACGCGGTCTTCGATTCCGTGTCGGTCGCCACGACCTTCAAGAAGGAGCTCGAGAAGGCCGGCGTGATCTTCATGCCGATCTCCGAGGCCGTGCGCGAGCATCCGGAGCTGGTGAAGAAGTACCTCGGCTCGGTCGTGCCGGTGACGGACAACTTCTTCGCGACGCTGAACTCGGCCGTCTTCTCCGACGGGTCGTTCGTCTACATCCCGCCGGGCGTCCGCTGCCCGATGGAGCTGTCGACCTATTTCCGCATCAACGAGCGCGACACTGGCCAGTTCGAGCGCACGCTGATCATCGCCGACAAGGGCTCGTACGTTTCGTATCTCGAGGGCTGCACCGCCCCGAAGCGCGACGACAACCAGCTCCACGCGGCCGTGGTCGAGCTCGTCGCCCTCGAGGACGCCGAGATCAAGTACTCGACGGTCCAGAACTGGTACCCGGGCGACAACGACGGCAAGGGCGGCATCTACAACTTCGTGACGAAGCGCGGCGATTGCCGTGGCGCCCGTTCGAAGATCTCGTGGACGCAGGTCGAGACTGGCTCGGCGATCACCTGGAAGTACCCGTCCTGCATCCTGCGCGGTGACGACAGCCGTGGCGAGTTCTACTCGATCGCGGTGTCGAACGGCATGCAGCAGGTCGATTCCGGCACCAAGATGATCCACCTCGGCAAGAACACAACGAGCCGGATCATCTCGAAGGGCATCTCGGCCGGGCGTTCGCAGAACACCTACCGGGGCCTCGTCTCGGCTCATAAGAAGGCCAAGGGCGCGCGGAACTTCACGAACTGCGACTCGCTGCTGATCGGCGACCAGTGCGGGGCGCACACCGTGCCCTACATCGAGTCGAAGAACGCCTCGGCCGTGTTCGAACACGAGGCCACCACTTCGAAGATCTCCGAGGAGCAGAAGTTCTACTGCCAGCAGCGCGGCCTTTCCGAGGAGGAGGCGACCGCGCTCATCGTCAACGGCTTCGTCCGCGACGTGCTGCAGCAGCTGCCGATGGAGTTCGCCGTCGAGGCCCAGAAGCTGATCTCGATCAGCCTCGAAGGCTCGGTGGGCTAAGCCACACGCACGAAGCTCCTCCCTCCCCCGGCGCGGGGAGGGAGTCGACCGCTATTTTACGGGACTGACGACCTATGCTCGAAATCAAGAACCTCGTCGTGCAGATCGAGGACAACCGCATCCTCAATGGCCTCAACCTCACCGTGAAGGACGGCGAAGTCGCCGCGATCATGGGGCCGAACGGCTCCGGCAAGTCGACGCTCAGCTACGTCATCGCCGGCAAGGAGGACTACGAGGTCCTCGAGGGCGAGATCCTGCTCGACGGCCAGAACCTGCTGGAGATGGCCCCCGACGAGCGCGCCGCCGCCGGCGTGTTCCTGGCCTTCCAGTACCCGCTGGAGATCCCCGGCGTCGGCACCATGACCTTCCTGAAGGCGTGCCTCAATGCCCAGCGCAAGGCGCGCGGCGAGGATGAGCTGTCCACTCCGGATTTCATCCGTGCGGTGAACGGCGCCGCCGACAAGCTCGAGATCAATAAGGAGATGCTCAAGCGCGCTCTCAACGTCGGCTTCTCCGGTGGTGAGAAGAAGCGCATGGAGATCCTCCAGATGGCGCTGCTCCAGCCGAAGTTCTGCGTTCTCGACGAGACAGATTCCGGCCTCGACATTGATGCCCTGCGCATCGTCTCCGAGGGCGTGAACGCGCTCCGCGCGGAAGGCCGCTCCTTCCTCGTCATCACCCACTACCAGCGGCTCCTGAATCACATCGTCCCGGACGTGGTGCATGTCATGTCCAAGGGACAGATCGTGAAGACGGGCGGCAAGGATCTGGCCCTCGAGCCGAGGCGTCCGGCTACGCCGAGTACCGCACCGGGGAGGCCGCGTGATGGCCGAGGTCAAGAACCTCCGCACGGGCGCCGAGACCGGCCTGTCGGCTCTGTTCGAGGCCGGGCGCAAGAGCTTCGCCACTGAAGAGGCCATCGGCCGCGAAGAGGCGTTCAAGTTCTTCGAGGCGACCGGTCTGCCGAGCCGCCGGGTCGAGGCGTTCAAGTACACCGACCTGCGCGCCGCGATCACTGAAGCCGCGCCGCCCGCCGAGGCGCCCTCTGCCGAGGCCGCGCGCAAGGCGGTCGCCGCCGCCACGGGCTTCGCATCGATCGAGGCGGCTCGCCTGACCTTCGTGAACGGCCACCTGATCCGCGCCCTGTCCGACCTCTCCGGCCTGCCGGAGGGTGTGACCGTGACGCCGATCAACGACGCCATGGGCAAGAGCGATGCGCGTCTGAAGCGCCTCGCTCCCGTGGAGCAGGCGCGCGACAACCCGATCTATCAGCTCAACACTGCCTTCCTGGCGGATGGCGCGCTGATCACGGTCGCGGAAGGCGCCAAGATCGATCGGCCGGTGCACCTGCGCTTCGTCGGCGCCGGGACGGAGCCGTTCTCGACCGCCACCCGCGTGCTGGTCGATCTTGGAGACGAGTCGGAACTGACCATCCTCGAAAGCCACGAGGGGCCGAACGGCGTCACCTACCAGCCGAACGATGCCCTCGACGTGCGGATCGGCAAGAAGGCCGCCTTCCGTCACAGCCGCATCAACAAGGAGGGCGATGCCGCCGTCGCCCTCTCGACGATCAGCGTGCGCCTCGATGACGAGGCGGAACTGGAAACCGTCGCCGTGGTGACGGGTGCCGTGCTGTCGCGCCATCAGATCTTCCTGAACATCGCGGGCGAGGGCACCAACGTCGTCGTCAACGGTGCCGCCATGCTGCGGGATGGACAGCTCGCCGATTCGACCCTGCTCGCCGACCATGCAGCGGTGGGCGGCGTCGGCCGCGAGATGTTCAAGACGGTCATCGACGGCGATGCCACCGGCGTGTTCCAGGGCAAGATCATCGTCCGCCAGATCGCGCAGCAGACCGACGGCAAGATGAAGTCCGACTGCCTCCTCCTCACCGACGAGGGGCAGATGATGAACAAGCCGGAGTTGGAGATCTTCGCCGACGACGTGGCCTGCGGCCACGGTGCCACCTGCGGCGCGCCGGATGAGGACCTGCTGTTCTACCTGATGGCCCGCGGCCTGCCGCGTCCCCTCGCCCAGAGCCTGCTCGTCCAGGCCTTCCTCGGCGAGGCCATCGAGTCGGTCACGCATGAGGGCGCCCGCGCAGCGCTGATCGGCGAGACCGAAGCGTGGCTCGCGGCGCGAAGCTGAGCCCCGCTCAGGCGCCCGTCAAAACCTGGGCCTCATCCTGCGCTGCGGCGGCGGCCGCGTCGAAGGAGGGGTCCAGGGATCGCAATGCCAGCGGGAGGCCTCGTTCGAGGCCTCCGCTTCGCCCCGGCACCTCAGGATGAGGTTTTCGCCAGGGAGCGGTTAAGTCCTCGGAAGGTCGCGACCATGAACGCACCCGTCCTCACCTCGACCTACGATGTCGCCGAGATCCGGAAGGAATTCCCGATCCTGGCCGAGCAGGTCTATGGCAAACCGCTGGTCTATCTCGACAACGCCGCCTCTGCGCAGAAACCCCGCGCCGTCATCGACGCGATGGTGAACTGCATGCAAACCGGCTACGCGAACGTGCATCGTGGCCTGCACTACATGGCGAACGCGGCGACCGAGGGGTTCGAGGGCGCTCGCGAGACGACGCGTCAGTTCCTCAACGCCGCCTCGACGGACGAGATCATCTTCACCCGCAACGCCACCGAGGCCTACAACCTCGTAGCCAGCTCGATGGGCTGGGGCGGGATGATCGGGGAGGGTGACGAGATCATCCTCTCGATCATGGAGCACCATTCCAACATCGTGCCGTGGCACTTCCTGCGCGAGCGTCGCGGGGCGGTGATCAAGTGGGCGCCGGTGGACGACGAGGGTAACTTCCTCGTCAAGGAATTCGAAAAGCTGTTTTCGCGATGCACCAAGATGGTGGCGATCACCCACATGTCGAACGTGCTCGGCACGGTGACGCCTGCCGCCGAGATCGTGCGCATCGCTCATGCTCACGGCGTTCCGGTTCTGCTGGACGGAGCGCAAAGCGCCGTGCACCAGCCGGTCGACGTCCGCGCGCTCGATTGCGACTTCTTCGTCTTCACCGGGCACAAGGTCTACGGGCCGACCGGCATCGGCGTGCTCTATGGCAAGAAGGAATGGCTTGAGCGCCTGCCCCCCTACCAGGGTGGTGGCGAGATGATCCGCACGGTGGCCGAGGATACGGTGACCTACAACGATCCGCCGCACCGGTTCGAGGCGGGCACGCCTGCCATCATCGAGGCTGTCGGCCTCGGCGCGGCGCTCGAATTCATGATGACGCTCGGCCGCGACAAGATCGCGGCCCATGAAGCTTCGCTCACCACCTATGCCCATGAGCGCCTGGGCGCGATGAATGCCGTCCGCATCATCGGCAACGCCAAGGGCAAGGGCGGCGTGGTCAGCTTCGAGATGAAGGGCGCCCACGCTCACGACATCGCCACCGTGATCGATCGGCAGGGCGTCGCCGTGCGGGCGGGGACCCATTGCGCCATGCCCCTGCTGACGCGTTTCGGCGTGACCTCGACCTGCCGCGCCTCGTTCGGGCTTTACAACACGACGTCCGAGATCGATGCGCTTGCCGAGGCGCTCGCGAAAGCGGAAATGCTGTTCGCCTGATGGACGACAACCGGCCGCGCCTTGAACGCGGCGAGGGAAGGGTAGACCGATGAGCACCGACGCCACCATCACCGGCGGCAACAACACACCCGCCGTCGAAGGCGCCTCGGCGATCCCGCCGGAGGAAATGGACCGGCTGACCGACGCCATCGTCGTCGCGCTCAAGTCCGTCTACGACCCGGAGATCCCGGCCGACATCTACGAGCTCGGCCTGATCTACCGTGTCGATATCGACGACGACCGCAAGGTCGCCATCGACATGACCCTGACTGCACCGGGCTGCCCGGTCGCGGGCGAGATGCCGGGCTGGGTCGAGAACGCCGTCTCGGCTGTGCCGGGCGTGCAATCCTGCACGGTGACGATGGTGTTCGATCCGCCGTGGGATCAGAGCCGCATGTCCGATGAGGCGCGCGTCGCCCTCGACATGTGGTGAGGCCATAGTGTCATTAAGCCTCCGCTAACCATGAGCGGAGAGAATTCCGGCTCGGCTGGTATCAGCTCGCAGGTCGGTCAGATGGCACTCGGTTACGTTCTCGCTCTGGTGCTGGAAGCCGCCGGATTGGCCGGGCTCGTCCTCGGCCTCATCCGCTTGCGCACCGAGCGCCGGGCAAGGGCGGCGGAACTGCGCGGGCTGCTTCTCACCGGCAACGCGGTGGCGACGTCTTCGGCCCGCCCCGCATCGGCGAACCGCATTCCCCGTCAGGTCTTCGTCGATTGCGCCCCACGCGCCGCGTCACAGGTTAACGTGGATGCCCGCGCAGCGCTTGATCGCGCACTGGAATCCCTGCATCGAGTCGAAAGACGGGCAGCCTGACCGCCTCAGCGGAGGATGATGTCGAGCCCGCTGCCGAACAGCACCACGGTGCTGAGAGTGAAGAGGAATTTCAGGTCTTCGAGGCGGGCGCTCATCGGTCTCTCCGGTTCGTCTCTGACCGAAGATTTCCTCGATTAACGGATCGTTCGCGAGTCCTTTCCTTCTCGGTAACGATTTGATCGACCGTTTCCATATGTAAACCTTGATGAAAGGTAAACACTGACTTCGATCGGGTGGCCTACGTTAACTTTACGTAAGCTGGTGCCGTCGCGCACGTTTGTGATTTGCCGACGCGGCTCGATGTTGGCAGTGGCGCGTTTGTGCTGCGTATGTCGCCGAGACGGCGCGAATGTCTTTGGAAAAGACCCTCCACCGATGGTCGGAACCTCTGAATTTCGCCGCATGCTGGTCAGCATACACATCGATTGATCCATATCAGTTTTCGCTCTATGTACCCCGCTCATCAATATATACCCTGGAAATGGACCTTTACTACGGTCTATCGTTCTATAGAAATTTGCTTATCATCTGCCGCTGAAGTAGTCGCATTCTGCAGTGCGGATGATGTGATGGGTAAGGGCTGCGACCGCGTTGCGCTAGCGGGTGGACGGCACCATGACTGATGCGGGCGTCTTTCCCTTCAAGACGGATCGTGCGGCGACTGAGCGTGCCCGGCTGCTTCGCCAGATCGCGGACGTCCTCGACCTGCCACTCACGGCCTTTACGCATCCGCCCGCTACCGAGACGGGCGAGGAAGCGGCGAGCGACGAATGCGCGGCCGTCATCAAGGCCTTCTCTCGCATCCGAGACCCCAAGATGCGCGAGTTCTGCTTGAAGATGCTGGAATCCTTCGCCGAACGGGGATGATGGCGGCGCACCGGACGTGTGCCCGCACACGCGTGGGACCGTGAGCGGCGACACGGGCATGCTATAGGCCGGCACCCCGGATTCAGCCCCTGCGCAATGCCGATCATTTCCATTACGGACCTGTCGAAGACCTATGCGTCGGGGTTCAGCGCCCTGAAGCGCGTCAGCCTCGCCATCGAGCGGGGGGAGATCTTCGCCCTCCTCGGACCGAACGGCGCAGGCAAATCGACCCTCATCAACATCGTTTGTGGCATCGTCACGCCGAGTTCCGGCACGGTGAGCGTCGATGGGCATGACATCGCGCGCGATTACCGGGCCGCCCGCCGGGCCATCGGCCTCGTGCCGCAGGAACTGACCACCGACGCGTTCGAAACCGTGTGGAACACGGTGAACTTCTCGCGGGGTCTGTTCGGGCTGAAGCCCGACCATGCCCATGTCGAGCGGGTGCTGCGCTCCCTGTCTCTGTGGGACAAGCGGGACAACAGGCTCATGACCCTCTCGGGCGGCATGAAGCGGCGCGTGCTGATCGCCAAGGCACTGTCGCACGAGCCGCGCGTCCTGTTCCTCGATGAGCCCACGGCGGGCGTCGATGTCGAACTGCGCCAGGACATGTGGCGCCTCGTGCGCCAGATGCGCGACCAGGGCGTCACGGTCATCCTCACCACCCACTACATCGAGGAAGCCGAGGAGATGGCCGACCGGATCGGCGTGATCCGGGGAGGGGAGATCATCCTGGTGGAAGAGAAGGCAGCGCTGATGCACCAACTCGGGCGCAAGCGTCTGATCCTCCAGCTCCAGGCGCCCCTCGACCAAGTCCCGCCCAGTCTCGCTCATTTCGGCCTGGCCCTCGCGGGGCAGGGGAAGGAACTGGTCTACACCTACGACACCAAGGCCGAGCGTACCGGCATCACCGGGCTCCTCACCGCGCTGTCAGAGGCGGGGATCCGATTCAGCGACCTGCGCACCGAGCAGAACTCGCTGGAAGACATCTTCGTCGGGTTGGTGCGTGGGGAGGCGGCGTGATGGGCGGCATGAACTGGCCCGCGATCCGGGCGATCTACCGCTTCGAGATGAGCCGCTTCTGGCGCACCGCCGGGCAGAGCATCCTCGCCCCGGTCATCTCCACGACCCTGTACTTCGTGGTCTTCGGCGCGGCCATCGGCTCGCGGGTCTCGGCCGTGGATGACGTGCCCTATGGGCTGTTCATCGTGCCGGGGCTGATCATGCTCTCGCTGCTCACGCAGAGCATCGCCAACGCCTCGTTCGGCATCTACTTCCCTCGCTTCGCCGGCACGATCTACGAGATCCTTTCGGCGCCGATCTCCCCTGTCGAGGTGGTGCTCGGCTATGTCGGCGCGGCAGCATCGAAATCGATCCTGATCGGCCTGATCATCCTGGCGACCTCGTCGCTCTTCGTGCCGCTGCGAATCGACCATCCGTTCTGGATGATCGGCTTCCTGCTGCTCACGGCGACGACCTTCAGCCTGTTCGGCTTCGTCATCGGCCTCTGGGCGGACGGGTTCGAGAAGTTGCAACTCGTGCCGCTTCTGGTGGTGACGCCGCTCACCTTCCTTGGCGGCAGCTTCTATTCGGTGAGCATGCTGCCGCCCTTCTGGCACGCGGTAAGCCTCGCCAATCCGGTCGTCTACTTGATCAGCGGCTTCCGCTGGGCCTTCTTCGGCACGGCGGATGTGAGCATCGGCGTCAGCCTCGCGATGACGGGGCTGTTCCTCGTCATCTGCCTCGGGCTCGTCACCTACATCTTCCGCACGGGCTACCGGCTGAAGAGCTGAGGTCTCACGGCTGAGCCGCCAGGAAGGCGAGCACGCCGTCCCGGTGCGGCTTGGCGCCGACGGCCGTCGAGTGGTCCTTGCCTTCGAGTTCGAGCGCGCGCGCATCAGGCATGAGGGCAGCTAGGGCCGGGCCGGACCCCGCCACGGTGTCGAGGGTGCCGACCGAGACCAGAACCGGCATCTCGATCTGCGCCAGTTCGCTGCGGCTCAGCGTCTGGCGTGAGCCGCGCATGCAGGCGGCCAGCGCCCGCAGGTCGCTGCGGGTCTGTTCGGCGAAGATGCGGAACGCGGCTGCGGTCGGGTTCGGCGCCGGGGTCCCCGCCGGCGCTTCCAGGGCTTCCGCAATGCCGGAGGGCAGACCGCGCCCCTCGATCAGGTGCATCCCGAGCCCACCGATCAGTGCCGAGCGGACGCGCGAGGCGTAATCCAGCGCGATATGGGCGGTGATGCGTGCGCCCATCGAATAGCCCATGACATGGGCTTGCTCGATGCCGAGATGGTCCAGGAGCCGCACGGCGTCGCCCGCCATGGCCTCGGAGGAATACGCCTCCGGATCGTAGAGCTTCTCGCTCTCGCCATGGCCGCGATTATCCAGGGCAATGGTGCGGTAGCCTGCCTGGGTGAGGGCCCGGACCCATTGGGTGTTGACCCAATTGACGGCGTGGTTCGAGGCAAAGCCGTGGATGAGTAGGATCGCATCGCCGCGTCCGCCGATGGCCGGAATGTCGATATAGGCGATGCGCACGCCATCGGAATCGAAACTGTCCATCCCCGAACCCATTCTCCAAACCGCCGTTCGGCTTACTGGCGAGAGGCCGAGCCTACAACGCCCGCTTGCGACAGAGCGCCCCTGCTGGCATCACCCGGCGGCTATGAGTGAATCTCGACCCTACGGGACGTACGCGCCGTCCGGCCTCGTCGCCGCCATCACCCGGCGAACCAGCGGCATCGGCACGGAGAACTGGTATGGGCGCCGCATCGCTCTGATGCTGCGCCGCATTGCCATCTCCCTGCTCGGCGGCAAGCCCCTCGACGTGACGCGCTACGGCGCGAAGATGCGGCTGCACCCCTACAACAACAACTGCGAGAAGAAGGTGCTGTTCACGCCGCAATTCTTCGACCCGCAGGAGCGTGCTCTGCTGAAGGCGCGGCTGCCGCAGGATTGCGTCTTCCTCGACATCGGCGCGAATATCGGCGCCTACGCCCTGTTCGTGGCCGCCTTCGCCGGGCCGAATTCTCGGATCGTCGCGGTGGAGCCGCAGAAGGACGTGTTCGAGCGTCTGAGCTACAACATCGCCCAGAACCCGTTCCACACGGTCAAAGCCGTGGCCTGCGCCGTCGCCGACAAGACCGGCGAGCTGACCCTGTTCATCGATCCTCGCAACCGGGGCGAATCCAGCCTGCGGATCGTCGGAACCAACGAAGGCGCGCAAGTGACCGTGCCGGCGGTGACCCTTCTCGACCTGCTGCGCAGCGAGGGTCTGACGCATGTCGATGCGATCAAGCTCGATGTCGAGGGCGCGGAGGACTTGATCCTCGAACCCTTCCTGCGCGAAGCGCCCGAGGCCCTGTTGCCGCGCATCCTCCTCGTGGAAAACGGCACCGGCCAATGGCAGCTCGATCTGCCGAAGCTCCTCGGTGAGCATGGCTATCGCGAAATCGGCCGTTCGCGCCTCAACCTGATGTTCGAGCGCGCCTGAGGCTCGTCAGACCGGCGTGACGATGGGGATCTCCGCGACGATCGCCACGCCGTCCAGCCCGACATCGCAGCGATAGGCTCGCGTCTCGACGCCTGCCGCCCGGGCGTCGCGGAAGGCGCGGTCGAAAATCGGGTCGATGTCGCGGGCGACGTCGAAGGCCTCGGCCTTCATCTGCACAACGATCACCACCAGCGCCCGGCCGCCGCCCTCGACCACTTCCGCGAGGTCGCGCATGTGTCGCGCGCTGCGGGCGGCCTTGCAATCGGGGAACTCCGCAAGCCCGGCCCGGCGCAGGAGGTGACAGTTCTTCACCTCGACATGGCAGGGCCCGGCCGGGCCGCTCGCCAGGAAATCGACGCGGCTCGCCTGCGCGTAGCGCACCTCAGGCCGCAGGGATTCATAGCCGGCGAGCGGTGCGATGAGCCCACCGCGAAACGCCTCGGCCACCAGGGCGTTCGGGCGCATCGTGTTGATGCCGACCCATTGCGGGCCACCGGGTAGATCCGCCTCCACCGCCTCCCAGGTGAGGGGAAGCTTTCGCGTCTTGCTGTCCGAGCGGGAGAGCAGCACCCGGCTTCCCGGCGCATCGAGCCCCATCATCGCGCCAGGGTTCGGGCAATGGACAGTCTCAAGGCCCTCCGCCGTCTCGATATCGGCCAGGAACCGCTTGTAGCGGCGGAGCAGCCGCCCCTCGGTGAGGGCCGAAGGCCAAAGCATGGAATCGCCCGGGAATGAGGGGTGAAGACGAACGTGGCGGCGGGGCCGCAGCGCGCTATCTGCCCTTTAATCCCAAGAGACGACAGGTCCTATGAGCGCCACGCCCGACATGGTCACCGCTTCCATCCTCGTCATCGGCGACGAGATCCTTTCGGGACGCACCAAGGACAAGAACATCGGGACCATCGCCGATTACCTCACCGCCGCCGGAATCGACCTGCGTGAGGTGCGCATCGTCCCCGACGAGGAAGACCGCATCGTTGAGGCGGTGAACGCCCTGCGGGAGCGCTACACCTATCTCTTCACCACGGGCGGCATCGGCCCGACCCATGACGACATCACCGCCGACTGCGTCGCCAAGGCCTTCGGCGTCGGCATCGACATCGACGAGCGCGCCCGCGCCATGCTGCTGGAGCGGCATAAGCCGGAGGACCTGAACGAGGCACGGCTGCGCATGGCGCGCATCCCCTTCGGGGCCGACCTGATCGCAAACCCGATCTCGAAAGCGCCGGGCTTCCGCATCGGCAACGTCATCGTCATGGCAGGGGTGCCCGCGATCATGCAGGCGATGCTCGACGCCGTGGGGCCGACCTTGAAGGGCGGCGCGGCGATGCAATCCATGACCGTCGAAGCCAAGGGCATCCCCGAAGGCAATTACGCGGGCGACCTGGGCGAGATCGCCAAGCGGCACGGGGAGGTTTCCATCGGTTCCTATCCGATGATGACGCCAGAGGGGTTCCGCAACCGTATCGTCGTCCGCAGTCGGGACGCGTCCGCCCTCGCGGCGGCGCAGGAGGAGGTCGAGGCCCTGGTGGCACGTCTCTCCGCCTGACGCCCCCCGTTCAGACGGCGCGATGGAGCGGACCGGATGCCACAGAACGACAAGCCCGACGCGAAGGCGCGGCGCCACGAGATCCTGAAAACCGTCTCGCAGATCGCAAGACCAGACGCCTACGTGTTGCACGAGGCGATCCGCCTCGGCGGCGACGAGGAGTTGCGCCGCCATGGCGGAGCGCTGTTCCTCTCGGCCTTCGCCGCGGGCTTGAGCATCGCCCTGTCGCTCATCGTGCCCGGCGTGCTGAAGACGCACCTGCCCGAGGGGGATTGGACAAAGATCATCACCTCCATGGGCTATTCCGTGGGCTTCCTCGTCGTGGTGCTGGGGCGGCAGCAGCTCTTCACTGAGAACACGATCACGCCGGTCCTGCCCTTGTTGCACGACCGGTCGGTGAAGACCCTGTGGCGGGTGCTGCGGCTCTGGACGATCGTCCTCGTCGGCAACCTTCTCGGCACGCTGGCCATCGCGACGCTCATCGCCCATTCGGGGGCGTTCGAGCCCTCGATGCAGAAGGCCTTCGCCGAAATCAGCCACGATGCGATCGCGCATGATTTCGGCGCGACCTTTGTGAAGGCCGTCTTCGCGGGCTGGATGATCGCCCTGATGGTGTGGTTCCTGCCCGCCACCGGCAGCGCGGCCCCCTTCATCATCATGCTGATGACGTGGCTCGTCTCGCTGTGCAGCCTCGCCCACGTGGTCGCGGGCTCGGTTGAGTCGTTCTACCTCGTAGTCACGGGGGCGGCGACGCTGGCCGATTACGGGTGGCGCTTCCTGCTGCCGACGCTGCTGGGCAATCTTTTCGGCGGCACCGCCCTCGTCGCGGTGCTCAATTACGGCCAAGTCGCTCCTGAGGTCGAAGAGACTCGCGAGGTTGAGGGCAAACGTCCGGATTGAGGGCCTGACCAGCACACTCAAAGCCCTGCGTCATTGCGAGCGCAGCGAAGCAATCCAGGAAGCGAGACACGTCCGAATGTAGCGTATCGCTGGATTGCTTCGCTACGCTCGCAATGACGTTGAGGGTGCTGAGAGACCATTAGACCCGTCCGGCCACGGCATCGCCCAAAGAAAAGCCGCCGGATGGTGATCCGGCGGCTCGGTCTCTTCGGCTGATGTTGGGGACGATCAGGCCCGCAGGCGGGTCTGGATCTCGCCGAGGCTGGACCGAATAAGGCCCTGGGCGGCGTCGCCCTGCAGGCGCTCCTTCAGGATCGTCTCCGAGACACGGACAGCCGCCTCGGCCGCCGCAGCGCGGACCTGGGCCTCAGCCTGAGCCTCGGCCTGGGCGATCTTGGTGTCGGCCGCCTGGGTGCGGCGGGCGAGGAAGTCGTTCAGCTTGCGCTGGCCCTCGTCGGCAGCGCGCTGCGCCTCCTCACGGGCGCTGGCGACGATCGCCTGCGCTTCCTTCTCGGCCTCGACCTGACGGCGCTTGTAGTCGGCCAGTACAGCGGCGGCTTCCTCACGCAGGCGCTTGGCCTCGTCGAGTTCATGGCGGATGCGGTTGGCGCGACCGTCCAGCCCCTTGGTCATCATGGAGAAGGCACCAGCCTTCCACGCGATGGCCATGAAGATGACGAAGGCGACGGCAACCCAGAATTCGGCTTCGAGCAGCATGGCGATCCTCCGTCAGTGAGCCGTGGCGTCGAGCGCCCGGTTGAGGCTCGCTTGGTCGGGGGCCTGTCCGGTCAGCCGCTCAACGATCGCGGAGGCGGTCTCGCCGGCAATCGTGCGGACATTGCCCATGGCCGCATCGGTGCGGCTGCGGATGGTGGTTTCAGCGGCGGCGAGCTTGGTGTTCAGCTCGGCCTCCAGGGCCTTGCGCTTGGCGTCCGCCTCAGCGTTCAGCTCGTTGCGCGTAGCCTGCGCGATGTCGCGCGCCTTGTTCTGCGCCTCGCGCAGGGACGTCTCGTAGGCGACTCCGGCCGCATCAGCCTGAGACTTCATCGCCTGCGCCTGATCGAGATCGGAGCGGAGCCGCTCGGCGCGATTGTGGAGGATACCCCGGATGCGGGGCAGGGCCACCTTGTCCATCAGGTAGTAGAGCAGACCGAAGGCCAGCGCGAGCCAGATGATCTGGGCCAGGAAGCCAGAGGTCTCGAAGGGCGGGAAGGCGCTCGAATGCGCTTCCGTGTGCTCGGTATGCCCCGGCGCGATCTTGGTATCGGCGCCCGGAGGCGGCGTCGTGAGTGGGTTCGGCTGCGCCATCAAACCGGTCCGAGAAAACACCGTCGGGGGGCGCCAGGGGCGCCGGACGAGGAGGAGGGCGCCCGAGTGCCATCCTCCCGTTGGAAGGCGGCGCTCAGGAAGCGCCGCCGGAGCCGGGGCCGCGAGGCCCCGGCCGAAGCCGATTAGACGGCGAAGAGCAGCAGCAGGGCGATCAGCAGCGAGAAGATGCCGAGCGCCTCAGTGAGGGCGAAGCCCAGGAGCAGCGTGGCGCGCTGGCCATCGGCAGCGGACGGGTTGCGAAGGGCGCCGGCAAGGAACTGACCGAACAGGTTGCCGAGGCCGATGCCCGCGCCCGCCATGCCGAGGCAAGCGAGGCCGGCGCCGATGTACTTCGCAGCGACGGGATCCATGGTAACTCCTGAGGTCTTTCTCGAGAAACGTGCGCGAGGTTCGCGGCGGGGAAGCCGGCCGGTCGTCAGTGGCCGGGGTGAAGGGCGTCGTTCAGGTAGATCGCCGTGAGCGTCGCGAAGACGTAGGCCTGAAGGGCCGCCACGAGGAATTCGAGGGCGGTCAGGGCGATCGTCAGGAACAGCGGGAGGGGCGATAGCACGCTCCAGGCCCCGGCGAGAAGAAGCTGGACCACGAAGAAAGCGAAGATCTTCATGGCGATGTGGCCGGCGAGCATGTTCGCGAACAGACGAACCGAAAGGCTGATCGGACGCGAGATGAACGAGATGACCTCGATCGGAACGAGGATGGCCAGCAGCGGCTTCGGCACGCCCGACGGCACGAAGAGGCCGAAGAAATGGGCGCCGTGCTTGTACACGCCGTAGCCGACCACCACGCTGATCACCAGGGCGGCGAGGCCGAAGGTGATGATGAGGTGGCTGGTGACGGCGAATGCGTAGGGGATCATGCCGAACAGGTTCAGGATCAGCACGAACATGAAGAGCGAGAACACCAGCGGCATGAACTTGCGGCCGCCTTCGCCCGTCGCTTGGTACAACGTATCGTCGATGAACTCGTAGAAGACTTCCGCCAGCGACTGGATGCGCCCCGGAACAACGGAGCGCGACGCGGTCGCGACGATGGTGATCAGAGCGATCACGCCCACCGCGGCGAACATATACAGAGCGGACTGGGTGAACGCGAGCTGCTGATGGCCGATATGGCCGAGCGGCACCAGGGTCTTCAGCTCGAACTGATGAATCGGGTCGATCGTGACCGCCATGCCCGCTCCCGCCCTTCTCTTCTCTACTCTCCGGCACCGGTTCCGGCGCCCGCCCGTCAGGGCAATGTCAGTGGTCCGCCCCGTCACGCCGACCTGGGCGAATGCCCGGGCGCGACCCGGCGAACCCGGAGGCTCGCATCACGTTGTAGAAGCCCGCCACGCATCCCAGCAGCAGGAGCACCACCAATCCCCAGGGTTTCGTCCCGAAGACATGGTCGACGATCCAGCCGAGAATGCCCCCCGCGATCACACCGGCGACGAACTCCGTGGAGAGCGTCATCGCCTGAGCGAGCGGGGTGCGGTCAGTATCCCGAGGACGCGCAGACGTATCGGGAGAGGCCGAGGGCCGCTTCCGTTCGATCTGTGCTTCGAGACGCCTGAGCCTCGCGGAGAGGTCGCCCTCCGGCGGCTTGCCTGCATCCCCCGGTCCGTCCTTCGTGTCGTCGCCGTTCACGGCTCAAACCCTCGGGAAATCGGGACCCGGAATCTGCTGGAAGCCCCCTTCAAGCGCGGCGCACCATAGTTTCGCCTACCTTGGGTGTCAAGGCGACCGTCCATCGTCTCAACTCGTTGTTTTCATTACGTTTTCGGGCTTTTTGGCAAGCTTTTCCCGCCACCCGATTTCACGGCCGCGTGTGGTCGAGTGCTCAGGCGCCGATGATCGGCTTGATCACCTTCTCCATGGCGTCGATCGTCTGCTCGCCGGTGTAGCGCGTGCCGTTGATGAAGAAGGTCGGCGTCGAGTCGACCTTGAACACGTCCATGCCCCGCTGCTTCACGGAGTTTACGGCGCCATAGACCTGCTCATTCTTGAGGCAGGCTTCGAACTTCTCCTTCGTGTAGCCCGCCTGCTTGAGCATCTGCTCGAGGGCGTCGACTGGCTTCTGGGTGAAGGCCCAGTTCGGCTGCTGGTCGAAGAGGAGATCGGTGACCGGATAGTACATCTTATCGCCCTCGCACCGGGCCAGCATGAATGCGGCGGTGGCGAGGGGATCCAGGGAAACTCCCGCAGGGTGAAGCGAACCTTGCCGGTGTCGATGTAGCGCTTGCGCAGCTCCGGCCACGTCTCCTTGTGGAAGCGGGCGCAGTGCGAGCAGGTCATCGAGGCGTATTCGATGATCGTGCACTTGGCGTCGGCCGGGCCGAGCCAGACGTCGCCGAGGGGGCCCGCCTGCATCAGAGCGGCGGTGTCGACCGTGTCGGCGAAGGCCGGGCGGACGAAGGAGGGCAGGGCGAGGCCGGCGGTCACGAGACCGGTCAGCTTCAGGGCGTCGCGTCGGGTGGTCATGGTGTGAGGCCTCCGCCGGCTGGCGTGGTTCGTTCGGCCTTCCGGGTATCTGCGCGGCGCGGGGCTGGCAAGGCGGTGCGACGGCTTGAACTACCGCCGCGACTTCGTGAGGCTGCCCCCCATTGGACCAGGGGAGGGCGCCCCGGCGGTGGCGACGGCTGCGACGCCCAACCGGTCCAGCGCCTCGCGCAAGCCCTCGTTCTCGATATTCGCCACGGCCTTGGCCACTTCGCCACGCCGTGCGGGGTCGATTCCGCGCGTCGTTCCGGCCGAGCCGCGCACTCCGACGCGATCCTGCTTGAGGACGATCTTGCCGACGCAGGCCCAGCCGTAATGGGCGTTGATGCGCTGAACCACCACGGGGGCGAGATGCTGCAACTCGATGGCGAAGACGCCCTCGACGCGCACGATCAGCGTGCCGGGCTCAGGACCGCTGCCAGCCTCCGCGCCCCGGCGGCGGCGCGGCCATTCAAGCTTGGCGGGGCGGCAATAGCGCGCCAAACGCTCCCCGACGATCTCCGGCCACGCCGCGAGGATATCGGTCGAGGCGAAGCCCTGCGCGGCGAAGGCGGGGCCGATGCAGGAATCGATGAGTTCGGCGAGGGGCTTCGGTCGTGCCATGATGTCCGTTCCGGGCCGCCGTGATCCGGCTGCCGAAATCCCGCTCCCGTCGCCGCGAAAAAACGGTTAAGGCCACCGCATGGTAACGCCCGCGGCGTCATACTCAAGGCAGGACGCCCGGCCGGACGCCGCCGACCTTCTGGTCTGGTACGACCGCCATCGCCGCGTGCTGCCCTGGCGCGCCCTGCCCGGCGAGGTACCCGATCCCTACCGGGTCTGGCTGTCGGAAATCATGCTGCAGCAGACAACAGTCACGGCGGTGAAACCCTATTTCGCCCGCTTCCTCGAACGCTTCCCCGATGTCGCCGCCCTCGCGGCGGCGCCGGAGGAGGCGGTGATGAGTGCCTGGGCGGGGCTTGGTTATTACTCGCGTGCGCGAAATCTCCACGCCTGCGCCCGTTCGGTCGCTGCGGCGGGTGGCTTCCCCGACACGGTGGAGGGCCTGCGCAAGCTCCCGGGAATCGGCGCCTATACGGCGGGCGCCATCGCGGCCATCGCCTTCGATCGCCCGGCGGCGGCAGTGGATGGCAATGTCGAGCGGGTGGTCTCGCGGCTCTTCGCCGTGGACCAGCCCCTGCCTGCCGCACGGCCGGCCCTGCGGGTGCTTGCCGAATCGCTGGTACCGCAGAAGCGGCCGGGCGATTTCGCGCAGGCCGTCATGGATCTCGGCGCCACGCTTTGCACGTCCAAGCGACCGGCCTGCGCCCTCTGCCCCTGGATGGCGCCCTGCCAAGCGCGGAAGGAGGGCACGCAGGAGACCTATCCCCGCAAGCTGAAGAAGGAATCGGGGGCGCTTCGACGGGGCGCCGCCTTCGTGGTGGAGCGGGCAGGCGACGGCGCGGTCCTGCTACGCACGCGCCCTCCCACAGGCCTCCTCGGTGCGATGGCCGAGCCGCCGACGAGCGAGTGGCGGGCGGATTACGATCCGGCCCAGGCGCTGCTCGACGCGCCCCTGGACGCCCGCTGGAAGCGCCTGCCGGGCACTGTGCGGCATGTCTTCACGCATTTCCCCCTGGAACTGACGGTGTTCCAGGCGCGCGTTGCGGCCGACACCGCGCCACCCGAGGGCATGCGCTTCACCCCGCCCGCCGGATTGGCAGACGAGCCCCTGCCGGGCGCCATGAAGAAGGTGCTCGCCCACGCCCTGGAGCGGAAGCTGGCGCTGCCGCCCGCGCCGACGCCGGACCCCGAGCCCGACCTCGCGACGCCACCGCCCGCTGAACAGAAGGCGCGCCGGGCGCCGATCCCGAAGGTGCTCTCGCGGCGGCCCGTCGCCGCCGCGCCGCCGCGCAAGGTGCAGCCGAGGAAGATTTGACGTCCCGCCGTCATCGCGAACAACATGAAGCGATCCAGGTATGCGGGACGCCTGAAGCCGGAGCGACGCCCTGGATTGCTTCACTTCGTTCGCAATGACGTTCGGGGGTTCGTTCAGGCCCCGGCCATCGTCGCGCGGATCTCGTTGCGGAACGAGTCGATGCAGGTTTTCCGGCCGTTGCGCTCAGTGTGCCAGAAGGTCCAGCCGTTGCAGGCCGGGAGGCCCTGGACGAGGGCACCGATCTTGTGGATCGAGCCGATCACCAACCCATTGTCGAGCTGACCGTCCGGCCGCACCGTCGCGCGGAAGCGCCCGCGCTCGTCGGTCAGAGTCTCGCCCGCGCGAACATGCCCCGCCTCGATCACCGACAGGAACGGCACGCGCGGCTCTGCGCGCTTGGTCGGCGCCACGAGGAGCGAAGCCTGGGACAGAGTCTCGATCCCCGCGATGCGCTCCCGCGCAGCGGCGGCGTAACCGGGGTCGCGTTCGATGCCGATGAAGCGGCGGCCAAGGCGTTTGGCGACGGCACCGGTCGTGCCGGTGCCGAAGAACGGGTCGAGCACCACATCGCCGGGATTGGTCGCCGCGAGCAGGGTCCGGGCAAGCAACGCCTCGGGCTTCTGGGTCGGGTGGACCTTTCGGCCCTCGTCGTCCTTCAGTCGCTCATCCCCGGTGCAGAGGGGGATGAACCAGTCCGAGCGCATCTGGAGGTCTTCGTTGCCGCCCTTCAACGCATCGTAATGAAAGGTGTAGCCCTTCGATTCGGCCGAGCGGGAGGCCCAGATCAGAGTCTCGTGCGCATTGGTGAAACGCTTGCCGCGGAAGTTCGGCATCGGGTTGGCCTTGCGCCACACGATGTCGTTCAAGATCCAGTAACCGAGATCCTGAAGCGCGCTGCCGACGCGGAAGATGTTGTGGTAAGACCCGATGACCCAGAGGGTCGCATTCGGCTTCATCACCCGGCGCGCTGCGGCAAGCCATTCGCGGGTGAAGGCGTCGTAAGAGGGAAAGCTCGCGAACTTGTCCCAGTCGTCGTCGACGGCATCGACGCGGCTCTGGTCGGGGCGCAGCAGCCCGGCATCACCCAGCTGGAGATTATAGGGCGGGTCTGCGAACACGCAGTCGACGCTGGACGCGGGCAATGCGTTCATGGCCGCGATGCAATCGCCGACCAGCACCGTGTCGAGTGGCAGGCTTGAGGGCCTGAGTGGCGACGGCTGGGCAGGAAGCCCCATCCGTGGAGACGACGCGGGCCGCCCGGTACGCGAGACCTGTTTCCGGGCGAAGGCGTCGGCTGCCACGGTACGCTGGGAAGCCATGAGACACACCGTTTACGCGACTGACCCGGAGACCATGCGTCGAGTAGGGTAAAAGCCGCGTTCAGCATGTCGGGAAAAATTCGTCCCGTTCTGGAACCAGCCGTCCGATGGCTCCGGCCAGCGTCACCTTCAGCGGGACGCAGCCCTTCCCCGAGCGCAGATCTAGGATAATCGTCGTATCGATCGGCGAATTCGCGCCGTTGCGGCAAATCCAACGATTTACTTTGCAAGCATTGGCTCAAAGTATTCGATATTTGATCTGCAAATAACTTGACCGAACCGCGTATGTAATCGGCAGGTCCAGCACCAATGCGGCGAAATTGCGACCGCGAAATCTCAAATTTTCGCGCCACATTGCTGCCCGTTTCGGAAACGACTGGCGCCGCCCCGCTAACAACAAGGGAATGCGCGGACAAATGAAGGTTGGTTTCGGTAAGATCGCTGTCGTCCTCGGTTTGGTGGCCAGCGTCACTGGCGCAGTCGCCCCGGCCGCCGCACAGAGCGGCACCGCGTCCTGGTACGGCAGCGGACATCGCACGGCGAATGGCGAGCGCTTCAACCCCAACGGGCTCACCGCAGCCCACCGGACGCTGCCCTTCGGCACCCGCGTTCAGGTTCAGAACCCTCGGACCGGCCGTTCGATCGTCGTCCGGATCAACGATCGTGGCCCGTTCATCCGCGGCCGGATCATCGACCTTTCCCGTGGTTCGGCGCGGGCTCTCGGCATGGGCGGGACCAGCGGGTCTCCCTGCGCGTCGTTCACTAAGATCGAACTGCGACACGACCGGCGGCGCCCGCGAAGCGGGGCCGCCTCTTATTCCGCGACAGCAGCGCCGTCGCGGATCCGACGCAGCCGCGACACCTTCGGGCGGCTGGTGCGAAACTGTCCGCGCTCGACGGCGATGAATACCATCACCGCAATGCCGAGCGTCGCGAGCCACCAGACGGTCGTCAGCCCCACGCCGAGGCAAGCCACGGCGAAGGCGCTGGCGAAGCAGGCCATGGCGCCGGGCACCAGGGCAGGGACATCCCGGCCCGCCCGGCGGATCGAGGCATAAAGGGCGTAGGCCGCGGCAAGGGCGCCGACGATGCCGAGCTCATACCAGAATTCGAAAAGGGCCGTGGTCGGCGCATTGGCCGGCACAAGCCCGACGACGCGCCCGCGCAGGGCCGTCTCCAAGCCGTGGCCGGTCACGAGGCGTACGGGCTCGGATGTCACCACCTTCTGCCAGGCTCTTCAGCGACAGGGCGGCGGGGCTGAGCGGGCCGAAGGCTGCCGAAGCCACCGGCCGGGCCAGGAAGGGCAGGATCGGCGCCGCCGCGAGCAGCCCCGCCGCCACCAAAGCGGTCGCAGCAACACCAACCTTGGGCCGGAGGCTGGCGAGGGCGTAGGCCAGGGCACCAACGGCGAGGGCGGCGATCTGCGTCGCATCCGGTTGAACGGTCAGGGCCACGGCCACCAGCAGGGCGACGACCAGCGCCTCCCGGTCGCGGCGGCGCGAGCGCAGCCACGCCAGGGCCGGCCAGAGCAGGAGGATCAGGAGGATCAGGCCCCGGTCGAGGGCACCATCATCCTCGATGCCCGGCGCCATCCGGGCGCTGAACAGGCCCAGACCGATGGCGACGATGGCACCCGCCGTGACACCCAACGGCAGCAGGTAGAGGTTCGCCGAGCGCATCCGGTCGGGCAGGGCAAGGTAGGCGACCAGACCGAGGAGGATCGTGGCGACCAAATTGGCGAGCCGCTCCCCCGCCGGGCCGAGGAAGGGCGTCCAGACGAGGGACAGGGCCGACCACAGCACGACCAGGCTGCCCGCCAGGAAGGCGGGGGCCGTGAGCAAGCGCCGGAAGGCCGGGTTGATCGGCCTTTGCCGCCGGTCGATGCTGCTGGCGATGATCAGGAGCACGACGGCGATGGGCGCCAGGATCACGGCAGCTCGCCGGGCGACCTGCGCCAGGACCGGCAGGATCACGAATAGGCCGAAGAACCCGACGCGCCGCAGGAGTGCCGCGGCGTCGAGGGCAGGGTCGATCGTCTGTGTCGTCGCGCGTGGCATGTTACGCCCCTTCCGGTGCGGAGCGAGCGGGATCACGGCTCGATAAGCAAGCAACGGGCACAGTGCTGTAGACCTGCGGCAACACCCCGGCACTGCTCTTTATAAGTCTCGCCCATCCGTGACCCGCGTCAGGCCGTTGTCGGAGGCGCTTTCGGGCGGCGGCGGGCGGTGCGGCGTCCGAGATCGGACAGAACGCGCCAGCCACCCCAGGCTGCCAAAAACCCGACGAGACCCGCCGTCAGCCCATCCGCCGTGGTCGGGACGGCGGGCTGGTAGTCGCGCATCGTGGCTTGGGCGATGTCGAGATCGGGATTGCGGATCACCGCGACCGTCCGCCCGAGCGGACTTACCGCCTCGGTCAGAGCTTGCTGCTGTTCCGAGAGGCGGGCGAGCCGGGCGATATCCGCCTGAGCCGCCTCGCCGCGCCGGGCTACGAGCCCGTCCGGATTGCTGCGCAGACGCTCGACCGCTCCATCGCGGGTGGTGCCGTTGGCGCGCGCATCGGATTCGAGGGTCGCGATCTGACGGCGCAGCTCGTCGACGGCTCCGCCGAGCCGCTGCGCATATTGCTGCGCGAATTCGGGGGCCTGAGCCGCGATGGCGCCACCGAGAAGGCCGAGCGCCAAGCCGAGGGTGCGCAGGATACCGAACAAATGCCGCCTCGCCGGATCGAAACCGGCCGCCACAAGAGCACGCCCGCGCGGAAGCATCCAGGGCGACAAGTCAGATCGCATCGGTCGATTTGCCCTTGCGCCCCGTCCTGCGCGGATATAAAGATATCTTTATGTCTAACGATCGCCACCAAGAGGCGGGGTCAGTTCCCTTTCCGCAAGCCTTGGCCGTCCTGCGCGCCGCGGCGGAAGAGACGCGCCTGCGCATCCTCGCCCTGCTGGCGGAAGGGGAATTGTCCGTCTCGGACCTGACCGACATTCTCGGGCAGTCTCAGCCGCGCATTTCACGTCACCTGAAGCTCCTCGTCGAAGCGGGGCTGGTCGAGCGTCACCGCGAGGGCGCTTGGGCGTTCTTCCGCCTCGCTGAGAATCGGGCAGGTCTCGCGGATCCGCTCGTCGCCGGTCTCGACCGGTCGGCGCCGCCCCTATCGGAGGATCGGGCGCGGCTCGATGCCGTTCGCGCACAGCGGGCCGAGGCCGCACAGAGCTTCTTCGCCCGACTGGCTCCCAAATGGGACGAGCTGCGCTCGCTGCATGTGCCGGAGGCGATCGTCGAAGCGGCGGTTCTTGAGGCCCTCGGGCCGCGCCCCATCGGGAGCCTGCTCGATCTCGGAACGGGGACCGGGCGGATGCTCGGGCTCCTGGCGCCGCTGGCGGGGAGGGCGGTCGGGCTCGATTCGAGCCACGCCATGTTGTCCGTGGCCCGTGCCAATTTCGAGCGCCTCGGCATCGCGCGGGTGGAACTGCGCCAGGGCGATATCCACGCCCCGCCCTTCGCTCGGGCGAGCTTCGACCTCGTCATCGTGCATCAGGTGCTGCATTACCTCGATGATCCGGCGCGCGCCTTGAAGGCGGCCGCCCGTCTGGTCGCGCCGGGGGGCCGCCTTCTGGTGGTCGATTTCGCCCCGCATGATCTGGAATTCCTGCGCACCGCCCAGGCCCACCGCCGACTCGGCTTCTCCACGGAGCAGATCGCCGGATGGCTCGCCGAGGCCGGGTTGCCGGAGGTGACCGCCAGGAACCTGGCGCCGACGGCCTCGGGCCAACTGACGGTCACGCTCTGGCTGGGGTCGGAGGAAGGGCAGGGGGTCGATGCCCCCGCCGGGCCGGGTTGGGCGGCTTTGCCGCCCGATGGCCGCGCGGTGGCCTGAAGCACCGTAAAGGGATGCCTGGCCGTCTGGCCGGGAGATGTGAAGAGAACGGGTCAGTCGTCCGAACCGTCGGATCTTGAGGACGAGGAGCAACGAACACCATGCGCCGGACTACACGCGCCAGCCGCGACGGCTACCACCCCATCCGCGTCTCGATCGAATTCTTCCCGCCGAAGAGTGAGGAGATGGAGAAGGTTCTCTGGAGCTCGATCGAGCGCCTTGCGCCGCTCCAGCCGAAATTCGTCTCCGTGACCTACGGGGCAGGGGGCTCCACCCGTGAGCGCACGCACAACACCGTCGCGCGCATGGTGCGTGAGACCACCCTCAAGCCCGCCGCTCACCTGACCTGCGTCGACGCCACGCGCGAAGAGATCGACGCGGTGGTTCAGTCCTACTGGGATGCGGGCGTGCGCCACATCGTGGCCCTGCGCGGCGACCCGGCCGAGGGCGTCGGCCATGCCTTCCGGCCGCACCCGGGCGGCTATGCCTCGACCGCCGAACTGGTGGCCGGCATCAAGCGCATCGGTGACTTCAAGGTCTCCGTCTCGGCCTATCCCGAGAAGCACCCCGAGGCCGCGAGCCTCGAGGCCGATATCGATGCGCTGAAGGCCAAGGTCGATGCTGGGGCGGATCAGGCGATCACCCAGTTCTTCTTCGAGAACGAGGTCTACCTGCGCTACATGGACAAGGTGAGGGCGGCCGGGATCACTATCCCGATCCTGCCGGGCATCCTGCCGGTGCAGAACTTCAAGCAGGCGGCGAACTTCGCCCGCCGCACCGGTGCCTCGGTGCCGTACTGGCTGGCTGCCCGGTTCGAAGGCCTGGACGACGACGTCGAGACCCGCCGCCTCGTCGCCGCCGCCGTCGCGGCCGAGCAGGTGCTGGATCTCGTCGATGAGGGCGTCAACGACTTCCACTTCTACTCGATGAACCGTTCGGACCTCGTCTACGCGATCTGCCATCTTCTGGGCCTGCGCAACCAGGCGCCGAAGATCACCGCCGCGAAGGCCGCCTGACGGGGCTCACCGTCATCGCGAGCACAGCGAAGCGAGACCCCGGGGCAACGCTACTTACGAAAACGTAGCGCCGCCCTGGATTGCTTCGTGTCGTTCGCAAAGACGGACGTGGTTCGCTCCGCGCCGTCACCACAGAGTGACTTTTGGGACTGACGATGACCGACTTCGCCCCCGTCGATGGCACCGAGATCGCGAAGCTGCTTCGCGAGCGGGCCAGCCAGAAGATCCTCGTGCTCGACGGGGCGATGGGCACCGTGATCCAGCGCCTGAAATTCTCCGAGGAGGATTTCCGGGGCGACCGGTTCAAGGACCACGGGCATGACCAGAAGGGCAACAACGACCTTCTGATCCTCACTCAGCCCGACGCGATCCGGCAGATCCACCTCGATTACTTCCTCGCGGGCGCCGATGTCTGCGAGACCAACACCTTCTCAGGCACGACCATCGCCCAGGCCGATTACGGCATGGAATCGATCGTCCACGAATTGAACGAGCAGGGCGCACGCCTCGCTCGCGAAGCCGCCAAGCTCGCGGAGCAGCAGGATGGCCACCGCCGCTTCGTGGCAGGTGCCATCGGCCCGACGAACCGCACCCTGTCGATCTCGCCCGACGTGAACAACCCGGGCTACCGGGCCGTCACCTTCGATCAGGTGAAGACGGCCTATGTCGAGCAGGTGCGCGGCCTCATCGCGGGCGGCGCCGAACTCATCCTCATCGAGACGATCTTCGACACCCTGAACGCCAAGGCGGCGGTGGCCGCCGCGTGGCAGGTGTTTGAGGAGACCGGCATCAAGCTGCCGATCCAGATCTCCGGCACCATCACCGACCTCTCCGGCCGCACCCTCTCCGGCCAGACTCCGGCGGCTTTCTGGAACGCGCTACGCCATTCCGACCCGCTGACCTTCGGCCTGAACTGCGCGCTCGGCGCCCGCGAGATGCGCGGCCACATCGCCGAACTCTCGCGGCTCTGCGACACCCTCGTCTGTGCCTACCCGAATGCGGGCCTGCCGAACGAGTTCGGCCTCTACGACGAGAGCCCGGAGGCAATGGGCAAGCTCGTCGGCGAGTTCGCGGAAGCGGGCCTCGTCAACATGGTCGGCGGCTGCTGCGGCACCACGCCGGATCATATCCGCGCCATCGCGGAAGCTGTCGCGGACAAGGCGCCGCGCAAGATCCCCGAGATTCCGCGCCTGATGCGCCTCTCCGGCCTGGAGCCCTTCGTGCTCACGAAGGAGATTCCCTTCGTCAATGTCGGCGAGCGCACCAACGTCACCGGCTCGGCCAAGTTCAGGAAGCTCATCACCAACGGCGATTACGCCGCCGCCCTGGATGTGGCCCGCGATCAGGTCGCGGCGGGTGCCCAGATCATCGACGTCAACATGGATGAGGGCCTGCTCGACTCTCAAAAAGCGATGGTCGAGTTCCTCAATCTCGTCGCCGCCGAGCCCGATATTGCCCGCGTTCCCGTGATGGTTGATTCCTCGAAATTCGAGGTGATCGAGGCCGGTCTCAAGTGCCTGCAGGGCAAGGCCATCGTGAACTCGATCTCCATGAAGGAGGGCGAGGACAAGTTCATCGAGGCCGCTCGGATCTGCCGCTCCTACGGCGCCGCCGTGGTGGTGATGGCCTTCGATGAGCAGGGACAGGCCGATACCTACGAGCGCAAGGTCGAAATCTGCACGCGGGCCTACACGATCCTCACGAAGCAGGTCGGCTTCCCGCCGGAAGACATCATCTTCGACCCGAACATCTTCGCCGTCGCCACCGGCATCGAAGAGCATAACGGCTACGGCGTCGCCTTCATCGAGGCCACGCGCACCATCCGCGAAACCCTGCCCCACGCCCATATCTCGGGCGGTGTCTCGAACCTCTCCTTCGCCTTCCGCGGCAACGAGCCGGTGCGCGAGGCGATGCACGCGGTGTTCCTGTATCACTGCATCCAGGCCGGGATGGACATGGGCATCGTCAATGCCGGCCAGCTCGCCGTCTACGACGAGATCCCCGCCGAGTTGCGCGAGCTCTGCGAGGACGTCGTTCTCAACCGTCGCGACGATTCCACCGAGCGCCTCTTGGAAGCCGCCGAGCGGTTCAAGACCGGCGCTTCGGCTCAGGCGCGCACCGCCGATCTCTCCTGGCGGGAAGCCCCGGTCGAGAAGCGCATCGAGCATGCGCTGGTCAACGGCATCACCGAATACATCCTCGCGGATACCGAGGAGGCGCGCCTCACCGTAGAGCGGCCGCTCCACGTCATCGAGGGCCCGCTGATGGCCGGCATGAACGTGGTCGGCGACCTGTTCGGTGCGGGCAAGATGTTCCTGCCGCAGGTGGTGAAATCCGCCCGCGTGATGAAGCAGGCCGTGGCCTATCTCGAACCCTTCATGGAGGAAGAGAAGAAGGCCAATGGTGGTGACGGCAAGCGGCAGGCTGCCGGCAAGGTGCTGATGGCCACCGTTAAGGGCGACGTTCACGACATCGGCAAGAACATCGTCGGCGTCGTGCTGGCCTGCAACAACTACGAGATCATCGATCTCGGCGTGATGGTGCCCGCCGCCAAGATCCTCGAGACCGCCAAGCGCGAGAAGGTCGATATCGTCGGCCTGTCCGGTCTCATCACCCCGTCGCTGGACGAGATGGTCCACGTGGCGGGCGAGATGGAGCGCGAGGGCCTCGACGTGCCGCTCCTCATCGGCGGCGCCACGACGAGCCGCGTCCACACGGCGGTGAAGATCCACCCGGCCTACGAGCGCGGCCAAGCCGTCTACGTCACCGATGCGAGCCGCGCCGTCGGCGTCGTGTCGAGCCTGATCTCGAAGGAGACGCGTGGGCCCACCATCGAGAAGGTGCGCGCCGAATACGCCAAGGTCGCCCAGGCCCATGCCCGCGCGGAGGCCGACAAGCAGCGGCTGCCGCTCGCCAAGGCCCGCGCCAACGGCTTCAAGGCCGACTGGTCGGCCTTGAAGCCGAAGAAGCCGACCTTCACCGACGCCCGGGTCTTCGGCTCCTACGAGGTCGCCGATCTCGTGCCGTATATCGACTGGACGCCATTCCTGCAGACCTACGAGTTCAAGGGTCGCTTCCCGGCGATCCTGGATGACCCGGAGCAGGGTCCGGCCGCCCGCGCCCTCTACGAGGACGCGCAGGAGATGCTCAAGAAGATCGTCGAGGAGCGCTGGTTCAACCCGAAGGGCGTGATCGGCTTCTGGCCCGCGAACAGCGTCGGCGACGACATCGTGCTCTGGACCGGAGAATCCCGCAGCGAGAAGCTCGCCACGCTCCACGGCCTGCGCCAGCAACTCTCCAAGCGCGATGGTCGGCCGAACCTGTGTCTGTCCGACTTCGTCGCGCCCGCGGAGACGGGCGTCGCGGATTACGTCGGCGCCTTCGTGGTGACGGCGGGCCTGGAAGAGGTGCGTATCGCCGAGCGGTTCGAGCGGGCCAATGACGATTACCGGGCGATCCTCGTGAAGGCGCTGGCCGACCGGATCGCGGAGGCTTTCGCCGAGCGGATGCACGAGCGAGTCCGCCGCGAATTCTGGGGCTATGCGCCGGACGAGACCTTCACCCCGGATCAACTGGCAGGGGAGCCCTACGCCGGCATTCGCCCGGCGCCCGGCTATCCCGCCCAGCCTGATCACACCGAGAAGACGACCCTGTTCGACCTTCTCAAGGCCGAGCGCCGCATCGGTGTGAAGCTCACCGAGTCCTACGCCATGTGGCCGGGCTCCTCGGTGTCGGGCCTCTACCTCGCCCATCCCGACGCCCATTATTTCGGCGTCGCCAAAGTGGAGCGCGATCAGGTCGAGGATTACGCCGCGCGCAAGGGCATGGACCTGACTGCGGTGGAACGCTGGCTCGGCCCGATCCTCAACTACGACCCGGCCTCCTATCTGGCTCAGGCCGCGGAGTAAGAAAATCTCGGAGGGCTCAGCCCGTTTGAAGTGCCGGGGTAGAGCCCCGGCACTTTGCGTTTCAGATCGCCAGGGGCCAGAAGCCCATCCGGCTCACGGTCTCCTGTACGCCTGCCGCCGACTGGAGATACGCCATCATCTCCGCATCCGGCGGCATCTTGCTGTTCGCCGGCGCCGGCAGGTTCAATCCTTCGAAATGGCGCGTGTAGATCGTCGTGAATGCGACGGTCTTCTTGCGCGTGTAGCATTGCATGTGCCGCCGGTGCCGGATGCCGGTTATGAAGACACGGTCGCACCACGGGGTGAGGATCCGTGGCATGCTCGACCACAGCCGAGTGACCTCGAAGGCTGGGCTCGCGAGGACGATGCAGCTCGTATCGACGTGCCGCAGTTCCATCTCCTCCTGCTCGAAGATGGGCAGCTG
This sequence comes from Methylobacterium komagatae, assembly GCF_042661665.1. Classification (NCBI taxonomy): domain Bacteria; kingdom Pseudomonadati; phylum Pseudomonadota; class Alphaproteobacteria; order Hyphomicrobiales; family Methylobacteriaceae; genus Methylobacterium; species Methylobacterium komagatae. The sequence goes on along the minus strand of NZ_JBHSWN010000001.1, from coordinate 4,905,365 downwards.
TTGCCCATCCGGCCCGTAATAATCCCGCCATGAGCAGCCGACACTCGCCCCAGTCTGGTGCATGGCCTGGAGCGTGCTCGCGAGGTGATCGGGATAGAACCAGTTATCGGCGTCGAGGAAAGCGATGAACTCTGCGCCGTTCGTCTCCGCGAGGATGGAGCCCACGGCGCGAGGCGTGTTGCCGTTGTCGCCGTGCTCGCGCGGGAGCCGCACGTGCAGGACATCCCAGTCTTCGATCTCCTCGCGCGGATGCCCATCCGCGATCATGACGTGGGTCAGGCGAGCCGAGATCTGCTGGTTCATCACGCTCTCGTGGCAGCGCCTGAGAACCTCAATCGACTCCTTATGATACGGCGTCACCACGA
>NZ_JBHSWN010000001.1:4825000-4895000 GCF_042661665.1 Methylobacterium komagatae | reverse complement strand
CCTACAATCACATGTCGCGGTTCGCCCGCGGCATCACCGAAGGTGTGCGCGTCCGGCAGGGTCAGGTTATCGGCTATGTCGGCTCGACCGGCCTCTCCACCGGCGCTCACCTCCATTACGAGGTGATCATCAACGGACACTTCGTGGATCCGATGAAGATCCGCGTGCCCCGTGGCCGGGAATTGGACGGGCGGCTCCTCGCCGATTTCCGTCGCCAGCGCGAGCAAATCGAGGCGACGATGCAGAAGGGCAAGAGCGCCACGGCCATGGCCCAGCGCGACGCCTCCATTCGATAAGGTTTCGGTCAGAAACCGAGCCTCGCGCGGATCTCGCACGGAGTCGTGCCTGCCTCGCGCAAGAAGGCAAGGCTCGGTGAGCCACGCGACTTGGCGAGCTTCCGGCCCTCCTCATCCTCGATCAACCCGTGATGGTGGTAGCGAGGAGTGGGAAGGCCGAGAAGCCGTTGCAGCACCACGTGAAGCGCCGTCGCTGCTTCGAGATCAGCGCCACGTACCACGTGGGTGATGCCTTCCAGCGCGTCGTCATGGACCACCGCGAGATGGTAACTCGTCGGGACGTCCCGACGTGCGATCACCGCGTCGCCCCACGGGGCCGGATCGACCGGACACCACCGCTCGTCTCCCCGCTCGAAGGCGAAGAAGCCGAGCTCGTCCGAAGCCTGGGCTTGGGGGAGGGCGCGTGCCATGTCGAGCCGCCAGGTATGCGGCTCGCCGCGCTCACGCCGCGCCTCTGTTTCGCGCGGATCAAGGCTGCGGCAGGTCCCTGGATAGAGCGGGGCGCCATCCGGATCGCACGCGCAGGATCGTGCCCGTATTTCGCTGCGGGAACAGAAGCAGGGATAGGCGAAATCCGCAGCGGCGAGCTGATCGCGAGCTGCCCGATATTCACTCATATGCTGGGATTGTTGGCGCACGGGCTGCCGGTAACTGAGCCCGAGCCATGCCAGATCGCTGACGATTCCGTGCGTGAATTCGGCTCTGGAACGCGCCGGATCGATGTCTTCGATCCGCAATAGGCATAGGCCGCCAAGATCAGACGCGATGCGTGCGTTCAGGAGAGCAGAATAGGCGTGGCCGAGGTGAAGGCGCCCGTTCGGGCTTGGCGCGAATCGCAGCCGTGCGGACGCGCCGCTCACCCGTCGTTGCGGATCAGACAGCGCTCGCCACTCGGCACGCAGGCAATGCCCGGGAGCGAGCACGCGATGCCCTCCGGCCGACGCGAGCAGACCTGACACCCATCCGACCACTCGATGCAGGTGGGATCGTCCGCCACCTTCACGCTGGACGAGGGATGGGATGACGGGGCCAAAGCCCCGATCACGACGGTCGCCGTCACCACGACGGCAATGCCGATCAGGGCAAGGCGCTCCGTCGATGTGTTCGATCGAATGGACGTTTGCGACATGCGCCTTGTTCGCGTGCGCGGGCCCATCCTGTCAACGCGGTGTGGGCCGCCTCATAGCCACCCTTCATGACAGAGTATGTAGCAAGATACGAATTCATTCAAGACAGATAATCTGTCTCATGCGCCAAATTCTGTCATGCCAGACATTATTGAGTGCCGCGAATTTTACTTGCTTACACAATTACAAATTGATCTAAGCGCCCAATACGGATATCTTGCCAACTGAGGCGGACGTAAGCGCCTTAACGTGTCAAAATTTTTGATTGAACCTCAAAAGTAGCGCACGTGTGAATTGAGTTAGCTGTCTCTGCGCGCTATACGGCCATCGAGAGTGATTTGTGAGCCGTTTCCTTCCACGATGGACGAAGAATGATGTCTTCCACGTTCGATGATCGCCTCTTGTCGCTGACCGCCGGCATCGTCACGGCTTACGTCAGCAACAACCACATCCAGCCATCGGACGTGCCGGAGGTCCTGACGAACATCTACCGGACGATGTGGGACATCGAGAGCAAGCGAAAGCCGGTCGAGCTTCCGCCCAAGCTCACCCCGCAGGAGATCGACCGCTCAATCACCACGGACTTCCTGATCTCGTTCGAGGACGGCAAACCCTACAAGACGCTGCGTCGCCACCTCGCGATGCAGGGTCTCACGCCGGATGAATACCGCGCCAAGTGGGGTCTCGGCTCCGATTACCCCATGACCGCGCCGTCCTATTCCAAGCGCCGCTCGGAACTCGCCCGCGCGCTCGGTCTCGGAAAGATGCACCGCGTGCCTGCCGTCCGGATCCCCACCGCCGCTGAATGACGGAAACGACGGCGCATCGGCGAAGGTGTCGCGCGCCTGCCTTAATCGGCTCCGATAGGCTCCTCGAGACAATCCCCGCCCGGCCCAGCCGGCGGGGGCCTCGCCTCCGGAGCCACGCATGACGACCCGCCTGCCCCTTGCCGCGCTCTTCGCCGCGATCCTCTGCGGCACCGCCTCCGCCCAGATGGCGCGGACCGAGCCGCAGGAAGGGCCGGGCAAGGAAACTGGTAGCAAGCAGGTTCCGCTCAGCCGGGGGGAGATCCAGCTCTCCTTCGCGCCGGTGGTGAAGCGGGCGGCGCCCTCGGTGGTGAACGTCTACGCCTCGCATGTCGACAAGCGCTCGAACGCGCGCGCCAGTGCGATGGACGAGTTCATGCGCCGCTTCTTCGGCGAGCCGGATGGCGGGCGCGGGCCGCGCGGCGACCGGGCGCAGAAATCCCTCGGTTCGGGCGTGCTCGTGGACGGGTCCGGCCTCGTCATCACCAACGCCCACGTCATCGACAACATGAACGAGGTTCGCGTCGCGCTCTCCGACCGGCGGGAGTTCGAAGCCTCGATCGTCCTTCGCGACAGCCGCACCGACCTCGCGGTGATCCGTATCAAGCAGCCGCCCGCCGGACTGGCCCCGATGCCCTTCGGCGATGCCGACAAGCTCGAGGTCGGCGACTTCGTGATGGCGATCGGCAACCCGTTCGGCGTCGGCCAGACGGTGACCCAGGGCATCGTTTCGGCGCTGGCGCGCACGCAGGTCGGCTCGGCCGATTACCAGTACTTCATCCAGACCGATGCCGCGATCAATCCGGGTAATTCCGGCGGCGCGCTGGTCAACCTGCAGGGCCAACTCGTCGGCATCAACACCGCGATCTATTCGCAATCGGGTGGCAGCCACGGCATCGGGTTCGCCATTCCGGTCAGCATGGTGAAGGCCGTGGTGACTGCCGCCAAGGACGGGCAGACGGTGGTGCGCCGCCCCTGGCTCGGCGCGCGAATTCAGAACGTCACGCCCGACATCGCCGACAGCATGGGCCTCGACCATCCGACCGGCGTGCTCGTCGCGAGCCTCCAGGCCAAGAGTCCGGCCGAGGAATCGGGCCTCAAGCGCGGTGACCTGATCCTGACGATCGACGGACAGGTCGTCGATGACCCGGAGGCGTTCGGCTATCGCTTCGCCCTGAAGGGCACGAGCGGCCAGACCAAGCTCGGCATCCTGCGCGGCACTACCCGCCAGTCGGTGATGGTGAAGCTTATCACCGCGCCGGAGACCCGGCCGCGCGAGTCCCTGAAGGTGCGCGCCCGCTCGCCCTTCATGGGCGCGAGTTTCGTGAACACCTCGCCTGCCGTCGCGGAAGATCTGCAGGTGGACTTCCCCACCGAGGGCGTGGCGGTCGAGGCGGTGGACGAGGGCTCTATCGCCGCTCGCGCCGGGCTGCAGAAGGGCGACATCGTGGTAGCCGTGAACGGCCTGCCCATCGCCACGACCAAGGATCTCGACCGCGTGACGCGCACCACGCCCGGTGCCTGGGAGATCGTCATCAACCGCGGCGGCGAGGTCATGACCTCGATCTTCAGCGGTTGATCCCGGCGCGGGGCGCTTGCGCAGGGCGGTGCCGAGGGTGTTGATGCCCCCATGCCTGATCTCTTCGGTTCGGCCGAGCCCGCCCCGCCGCAAGCCCCCCGCCCGAAACCGGCGTGAACCGCCCGCTGGCCGACAGGCTGCGTCCGCGCACCCTGGATGAGGTCGTGGGCCAGGAGCACCTGACCGGGGAGGGCGGCGCCCTCACCCGCCTGCTCCGCGGGCGCAACCTCGGCTCGCTGATCTTCTGGGGACCGCCCGGCACCGGCAAGACCACGGTGGCGCGCCTGCTGGCCCATGCGACGGACCTGCATTTCGAGCAGATCTCCGCGATTTTCTCGGGCGTGCCCGACCTGCGGAAAGTGTTCGAGGCGGCCCGCAAGCGGCGGGCGCAGGGGCAGGCGACCCTGCTCTTCGTGGACGAGATCCATCGCTTCAACCGCGCTCAGCTCGATGCCTTCCTGCCCGTGATGGAGGACGGCACGGTGACGCTGATCGGCGCCACCACCGAGAACCCGTCATTCGAGTTGAACGCGGCTCTCCTCTCCCGTGCGCGGGTGCTGCTGTTCCGCGCCCTCGACCCCGGCGCGATCGCCCGCCTTCTGGCACGAGCCGAAGACCTGACCGGGCAGGCGCTGCCGCTGACGGAGGAGGCGAGGGGCGTCCTCGTCCGCATGGCCGATGGTGATGGACGGGCCGCCCTCACCCTGGCCGAGGAAGTCTGGCGTTCGGCCGCGCCCGGAGAGACCTTCGACGCCGACGCCTTGCAAAGGATCGTGCAGCGCCGTGCGCCCGTCTACGACAAGGCGCAGGAGGGCCACTACAATCTGATCTCCGCGCTCCATAAGACGGTGCGCGGCTCGGACCCGGATGCCGCGCTCTATTACCTCTGCCGGATGCTCGATGCCGGCGAAGACCGCCTGTTCATCGCGCGACGCCTCGTGCGCATGGCGGTGGAGGATATCGGACTCGCCGATCCCCAGGCCCTCGTCATCGCCAACGCGGCCAAGGACGCTTTTGACTTCCTCGGCAGCCCCGAGGGCGAGTTGGCCCTTGCCCAGGTGGCGATCTACCTCGCCTGCGCCCCCAAATCGAATGCGGTCTACACCGCGTACAAGGCCGCGACGCGGCTCGCCAAGGAGGCGGGATCGCTGCCACCGCCGCGCGTGATCCTCAACGCGCCGACCAAGCTGATGAAGAAGGTCGGCTATGGCGAGGGCTATCGCTACGACCACGACCAGCCGGATGCTTTCTCCGGCCAGGATTACTGGCCCGAGGCTCTGGGCCGCCAACACCTCTACGAGCCGACAGAGCGCGGCTACGAGATCCGGCTCGCGGAACGCCTCGCCCGCTGGGAGGATCTGCGCCGGGCGAGGCGCGAGGAGGGCTAATCGCCCCCGTCGGAGATCGACGCGAAGGCGGCGGCCAGGGCGTCGGCCTCCGCTTCACTGAGATCGCTGATGTACAGATAGTCGCCGACGAAGAGCGTCCAGACGCCATCGTAGGTCGTTTGCTTGCGGATCCGCATGAGTCGGGGCTCCCGCACGTCTCATGCTCCAACGCGGAGCTGTGCCCCGCGTTGCAAGGTTTGGTCCTATTCGGCCGCGGCCTGCACCGGTTGTTCGCCCGCCATCCAGGCAACGAGATGCTCCCGTGCCCGGTCGGTGAGGGCGCGCTTCTTCAAAGCCGCCTTTTCCGGCCCCCGAAGGCGGCGCCCTGCCTCGCCGCGCGGCATCCGCTCGAGGGGCGGGAACAGCCCGAAATTGACGTTCATCGGTTGGAACGAGCGCGGCCCGCTACCACCCTCCTCTGCGGAGACGTGTCCGCCGGTGATGTGCGCGATGAGCGCACCGAGGGCCGTGGTCTGCGGCAGGGGCGCCAGCGGCGCGGAGGCAGCCTCGGCCACGGCGAAGCGACCGGCCATCAGGCCCACCGCGGCGCTCTCGACATAGCCCTCGCAACCCGTGATCTGCCCGGCGAAGCGCAGGGCCGGGCGGGCTTTCAGGCGCAAGGTCGCGTCGAGGAGGCGAGGCGAGTCGAGATAGGTGTTGCGGTGCAGGCCGCCGAGCCGGGCGAACTCGGCCTTCTCCAGGCCGGGGATGGTGCGGAAGATCCGCACCTGCTCCGAATAGGTCAGCTTCGTCTGGAAGCCGACCATGTTGTAGAGCGTCCCCAATGCATTGTCCTGACGCAGCTGGACGATGGCACAAGGCTTCCTGTCCGGCGCGCGGGGATTGGTGAGGCCGACAGGCTTCATCGGTCCGTGCCGCAGGGTCTCGGGGCCGCGCTCCGCCATGACCTCGATGGGCAGGCACCCGTCGAAATAAGGCGTGCCCTCCCATTGCTTGAAGCCGATCTTCTCGCCGCCCACGAGGGCCGCGACGAAGGCATCGTACTGCTCCCGATCCATCGGGCAGTTCAGATAATCGGCGCCCGTGCCGCCGGGCCCCGGCTTGTCGTAGCGCGACTGGAACCACGCCACGTCCATATCGATGGACTCTCGGTGGACGATGGGCGCGATGGCATCGAAGAAGGCCAGCGACTCGGCCCCCGTGAGCTCACGGATGCTCTCGGCGAGGCCGGGGGCGGTGAGGGGGCCCGTCGCGACGATGCACGGCCCCCATTCCTCCGGCGGCAACCCGGAGATCTCCTCGCGCATGATGGTGACGTTGGGGTGGTTCTCCAGCGCGGCGGTGACGGCGGCCGAGAACCCCTCGCGGTCCACCGCCAGCGCCCCGCCCGCCGGGACCTGATGCGCGTCGGCGGCCCGCATGATCAGCGAGCCGAGGGTGCGCATCTCCTGATGCAGCAGCCCCACGGCGTTGCCGTGCGCATCGTCCGAGCGGAAGGAGTTAGAGCAGACGAGTTCCGCCAGCCCCTCGCCCTGGTGGGCTTCCGTCCCGCGCACGGGACGCATCTCATGGAGGACGGCACGATGACCGGATTCGGCGATCTGCCAGGCGGCTTCGGATCCGGCGAGACCGCCGCCGACGATATGGATGGTTTGCGTCATGCCCGAAAATAACGGAGGGCCGCCACCCGGATCAACGGGGGACGGCCCTTTGGCAGTCAGACGGGCGTGAACCCGGAAAGATCAGGAGCGCGCGATGCCCGGGATGTCGGTGCGGTTGATGCCGAGGTCGGCAAGATCGCGATCCGACAGGCGCGAGAGCTGGGACACCGTATCGCGGTAACGGAGGTAGGCGCGGACACGGGACAGAACGCTGCGAGCGGCAGACATGGTACAAATGGCCTCTGATGAGGCAGACGGTGCCGAAAGGTGGTGCACCGCTGCCCGTTGTTGATGCAATGCACATATAGACCTGCCGCGGCGCAGCGGGAGAGCAAAGGCCAAGCACCAGCCCTGCGGCACGGGCATACGTCGCTTAAGACATCGGCAACTTTGGGCGGTGGCTATTCAATAGACGCATGTGGTGGCCTGTACCGGGAAGGAAAAAGGCGCCCCACCGTGTAGCGGGACGCCTTTTGCTATTCGCAGTCGCGAAATGGCTTAGTAGAAGGGGCGCGGGCCGTAATAACCGTAGCCATAGGGCCGGTAGATCGGCCGCGGACGAGCATAACCGTAGCCATAGACCGGGACTGGGCGGCGCCAATACGGGCGTGGGCCGTAGTTCGGTCGGCAATAGCCCCAGGGGTTCGGGTGGAAGCCGGGGCCGCAGCCGCCGGCCGCCTCGGCCGAGCCCCCGAAGGCCACACCGCCGACGAGCGCCGCAGCCAGTATCATCGGCTTGATGAGGGTTTTCGTGCGAATGGCGCTCACGATTGCCATGCGAGAATCTCCATCGTTTCCCAGCGCCCAGGCGCTGGTTCGAGGGAGAGAATCGCCCCGGCGACCTGAACGGACCCTGAGATTACGGTTGTAAAATTTGCAGTCTCGCGGCGATTTATCGGCAGGGTTGTGGCGCCTTCAGTGAACGGAGGGCGTGCGCAGGAAGGCATGCCGGTCGCCCGAGACGACCGTGAGCAGGACGTTGCGCCCGTCGCGCTTGATCGTGAGGGGAATGCGCGCCCCGGCCTCGCCAAGTGCCCAGATCGCACGGAACAGGGCCGCGAGATCCGAGATCGGCTCCCCGGCCACGGCCGTGATCACGTCGCCCCCCTGGAGGCCGGCGCCCTCGGCGGGACCGCCATCGGCCAACCCCATCACGACGATGCCCTCCTCGCTCTCGGTCGCGTAAAGCCCGAGCCACGGGCGCGGTGCAGCATCCGCCCGGCCGCGCGTACGCAGGTCATCGAGGATGGGCGGCAGGAGATCGATCGGGATGATCATGTTGATCGCCCGGCCCGCCGCGCTGCCGCCCTGCTGCAATTGCAGGGAGCCGATGCCGAGGAGGTCGCCCTTCGGGCCGATGAGTGCGGTGCCGCCCCAATGCGGGTGCGATGGCGCCGTGAACAGGGCCTCGTCCAGGACGTACTCCCAGTAGCCTGCGAATTCCTGCCGGGCGACCAGTTCGACGGCGACGCTGTGGGCTCGCCCGCCCCCGCCCGCGAGCACAGCCCGGTCTCCGACCTTGAACGAAGCCGAGCGGCCGAGCCGCAGGACTGGCGTGCCGAGATCACCCAGTGCCTGGACGAGACCGAACCCCGTGGCGGCATCGAAGCCGAGGACATGGCCCGGCACGGAGCGCCCGTCGCGGGTGGTCAACCAGACGCTGTCGGCCTCCATGATGAGATAGCCGACGGTGAGGACGAGGCCGTCCTCACCGATCACCACGCCGTTGCCCGCCCGCTCCGTGCCCAGCGTCTCGGCCGTGAATCCATCCTCCGGCACGCGGGTCGAGAGGGACAGGACCGCGCCGATGGCCCGGTCGAGATCATACGTGTAGTCGGCGGCCTTCGGCTGAACCTGAACCGGGATCTTGCGTTCGCCCTGCATTTCGGCGCCCCTTGGCCTCGCACAACCGTCGGCCCCGCAGGGGTGCCGAGTCTTCCTGGAAAGAGCAATAAATAGGCGAGCCGGGGCGCGCCGACACCCGCCACGGGCGCCGGGATGACATATCGGGACGCCTTGCCGAGACGAGTTGGTGAGGGGGACCGCCTGAAACGACGAACGCCCGGCCTCCAGGGGAGGCCGGGCGTCGGGAAGACCGGGGGATGCGGCGTCTTGGACGCCGCATCCGGATCCGTTCTCAGTACTTGCGGACCAGCGGAGCCGGGACCGGAGCAGCGGCAGCAGCCGGGCTGTAGAGCGGGATGATGAAGCGCACCCAGCCGTCGGTCGAGTAGTTGTCGCGGACGCGGCCGCCGAGCGACACGTACTGCGAGGCGGTCACGACGTCGCGGGCGACGTAGGCCTGGACCTTGAACACCTTGAAGTCGTAGCCGACGAGACCGCCGAGGGCGAAGCGACCGCGGTTGCCGAAGGCAGCGCTGCCCGGACCGATGTCGAAGTTGTAGGTGCCGTAGCCGACGGCGCCGATTTCGAAGTTGCCGAAGGTCTTCGTGGCCGTGAGGTCGAAGTTCAGGGCGTCCGAGAGGCGGATCGGGCCGATGGCGGCGCCGACGCGGCCATCGAAGCGGCCGGGGCTGTCGTAGAAGTTGGCGGTCAGGTTGGCGGTGATGTTCCAGCCGTCACCCGTGTAGCTGCCGGCAACGCCCATGCGGTAGGTGTTGGACGAGAGCTGCGGCAGGATCGGGGTGCCGGCGAGGCCGATGCCCAGCGAACCACGGTCGCCGTTCAGGTCGTTGAGGTACACGCCGCCGAGCAAGCTGACGCCGAAGTTGCCACCCAGGTCGAACGCCCAGATGCCGCCGACGAACGTGCCGACGTTGATCGAGATGTCGCGGTTGGCGACGCCGGCCTGGTTACGGGTGAACACGAACACGGTCGGGGGAGCAACGAGGAGCCGATGCGGCCGCCGAACGGCACCAGCGGGGTCGACCACACGAGCACCGGGATGTTGACGGCGGTGTCCGGCGAGAACGGCGCGTCGGTGCGGCGGTAGGTGAAGGTGTTCAGGGCGTAGATGCCCTCCGGGAGCGGCGCGCCGATGGCGAGGCCGACCTGCTCACCGGGAACAGTGGTGCTCTGCGCGTGAGCGATCGTGGACGTCATTCCGACCGAGAGCGCGACCGCGCCGGCCGCGAGCCAGTTCTTCATCATTATGTTGGTCCTTCCCAAGGTCTCTGGCTTCCGTCCCGCTTTCGGCAATACCGTGCCGGTCATATCCGCCATGGGCGGTCGCCGTTCGGTCACTGCCGAGCGCCCCCACGGAGCCGCCCCGTCTCAACGATTGGGACTATTCTACAAAGACCTCCGGAAAGACAGTGCAATGCTTGCCGGTTTGGCACATCCAGACCAACCGTTGCGCAAAAGCCGCATTTTTGCCGCGGCGCAACACAAATGCGGCACGGGCCGATCGGCAAAATAATGTTGAATGGCCAAGCTGTTGTCACCGGCCAAGCCGGGATGAACCGGCAATTCCGGCTGCTGGCTTAAACCGCGCCGCCGAACCTGCGGGAAGCCTCCGGGCACCATCCAGCGACGGAATCGGACCGGCACTCAGGCATGTACAGGTCGAATCATGCCGCTACCGCAGGCGCTTTGCCCGTCGGACCGGCAAATTTTGCCGGTCCGCTTCGCAGGTGATTCCTAGGACGCGGCCTTTCTGCGGGCCGACGGCTTGGCCGAGGCCTTTTCCGCCGGTTTGGACGAGCGACGCTGAAGCACCTCGCGCAGGAACCGGCCGGTATGGCTTACCTCGGACGAAGCAATCTCTTCAGGCACGCCTACAGCGACCACTTGCCCGCCCCCATCGCCGCCCTCAGGGCCCATATCGATCACCCAATCGGCCGTCTTGATGACTTCCAAGTTGTGCTCGATGACGACGACAGTATTTCCCTGATCAACCAACTCGTGCAGGACTTCCATCAGCTTCGCGACGTCATGGAAGTGAAGACCCGTGGTCGGCTCGTCGAGGATGTACAAGGTCCGGCCGGTCGCTCGCTTGGACAGCTCCTTCGAGAGCTTCACGCGCTGCGCCTCACCGCCGGAAAGTGTAGTCGCCTGTTGGCCGACACGGACATAATGCAGGCCGACGCGCTTCAAGGTTTCGAGCTTATCGCGGATCGACGGCACCGCCTTGAAGAGTTCGGCCGCTTCCTCGACCGTCATGTCGAGAACATCGGCGATCGACTTCTCGCGGTACTTCACTTCCAGCGTTTCGCGGTCGTAACGCTTACCCTTGCACACATCGCAGGTGACGTAGACATCCGGCAGGAAGTGCATCTCGATCTTGATGACGCCATCGCCGGAACAGGCCTCGCAGCGGCCGCCCTTTACGTTGAAGGAGAAGCGGCCCGGCTGGTAGCCGCGCGCCTTCGCCTCGGGGAGCCCGGCGAACCAATCGCGGATTGGTGTGAAGGCGCCGATATAGGTGGCAGGGTTTGAGCGCGGGGTCCGGCCGATGGGCGACTGGTCGATGTCGATGACCTTGTCGAGGTGCTCCAATCCCTCGATCCGCCCGTGGGATGCCGGGTGCTCCACGGCGCCGTTCAGCTTCTTTGCCACCGCCTTGTAGAGTGTGTCGATGACGAGGGTGGACTTGCCGCCGCCCGAGACGCCCGTGACGCAGGTGAAGGTCCCGAGCGGGATCGCGATGTCCACGTCCTTCAGGTTGTTGCCGCGCGCGCCGAACACCTGGAGCGTGCCCTTCCGGCTCTTCCGCCGGGCGCTCGGCATGCGCACCGCCATTTCGCCGGTGAGGTACTTCGCGGTGAGAGAGGCCGGATGCGCCAGCACCTCGGCGGGTGTTCCCTGAGCGATGATCTTGCCCCCGTGGATGCCCGCGCCGGGGCCGACATCGACCACGTAATCGGCCTGCAGGATCGCATCCTCGTCGTGCTCTACGACGATCACCGAGTTGCCGAGGTCGCGCAGGCGCTTCAGCGTGCCGAGCAGCCGCTCGTTATCCCGCTGGTGCAGGCCGATGGACGGCTCGTCCAGCACGTAGAGCACGCCCGTCAGCCCTGAGCCGATCTGGCTCGCCAGCCGGATGCGCTGGCTCTCACCACCGGAGAGCGAGCCCGAGCCGCGGGCGAGGGTGAGATATTCGAGGCCGACATCCATCAGGAAGCTCAGCCGATCCCGGATCTCCTTGAGGATGCGAACGGCGATCTCGTTCTGCTTGGCGGTCAGCTTCTCCGGGAGGTCCGCGAACCATTGGTGCGCCTTGCTCACCGACAGGCCGGTCACCTCGGCGATGTCGTGCATCGCCACTTTCACCGCCAGCGCCTCGGGCTTGAGCCGCTTGCCCTCGCATGCCGCACAGGGCGTCTCGCTCATGAAGCGCCCGATCTCCTCGCGCACCGCGTCGGAGTCACTCTCCTTGTAGCGGCGCTCCAGGTTCGGGATCACGCCCTCGAACGGCTTGTTGACCGAATACCGGCGCAGGCCATCGTCGTAATAGAAGCGGATCGGCTCCCGCCCGGAACCGTGCAGCACCACGGCCCGGTCGGCCTCCCTCAGCTTGCCCCACGGGGTGGTGGTCTCGAAACCGAAATGGGCCGAGAGCGCATCGAGCGTCTGCCCGTAATAGGGCGAGGTCGACTTCGCCCAGGGCGCCACCGCCCCGCGCTTCAGGCTCAAGCCGGGATCGGAGATGACGAGTTCGGGATCGATCCGCATCTCATGGCCGATGCCGCTACAGGTGGGGCAGGCGCCGAACGGGTTGTTGAACGAGAACAGGCGCGGCTCGATCTCGGCGATGGTGAAGCCGGAGACGGGGCAGGCGAAGCGCGAGGAGAAGGTGATCGACTGCGCCTCCTCGCCCTCCGCGACATCGGCGAAGACGATCTCCGCGATGCCGTCCGCGAGGTCGAGGGCGGTTTCAAAGGAATCCGCGAGACGCGAGGCGATGTCGTCCCGCACCACGATGCGGTCCACTACCACGTCGATGTCGTGCTTCAGTTTCTTGTCGAGCTTGGGCGCATCGTCGATGGCGTAGAACTCGCCGTCGATCCGAAGACGCTGGAAGCCCTTCTTCTGGAACTCCGCGATCTCCTTGCGATATTCGCCCTTACGACCGCGGACCACCGGAGCGAGCAGATAGAGGCGGGTCTTCTCCGGCAGGGCGAGAACCCGGTCGACCATCTGGCTGACGGTCTGGCTCTCGATGGGCAGGCCCGTGGCGGGAGAGTAGGGGATGCCGACCCGCGCCCAGAGCAGACGCATGTAGTCGTAGATCTCGGTGACAGTGCCGACCGTCGAGCGCGGATTCTTCGAGGTGGTCTTCTGCTCGATGGAGATGGCCGGAGACAGCCCGTCGATCTGATCGACATCGGGCTTGGCCATCATCTCGAGGAACTGACGGGCATAGGCCGACAGCGACTCGACATAGCGGCGCTGCCCCTCGGCATAGATCGTGTCGAAGGCCAGCGACGACTTGCCCGAGCCGGACAGGCCCGTGAACACCACCAGCCGGTCCCGGGGGATCGTCAGGTCGACGTTCTTCAGGTTGTGCTCGCGGGCACCGCGCACGGAGATGACCCGTGAGTCCCGCGCCGCGGGCCCGGCCGAGTCGAACAGCTTCTCCAGCTTGGCGTCGATCGCCGCCTCGGCCTTCACCGACTCGCGGGGAGGCGCCTTCACCGTGCTCTTCCGCGCCGCAGGGCGGGAAGTGTCGGTTTCGGCGGCCTGCTTCTGGGCTCCGGCACGGGCTCTGGCCATGAGGGCGGCGGTCTTTCGAGGCGTCGACGCGGAAGGGGACAGCGTCCGGCGAACCGGCCGCGACACCGGCTCATGTCGATCCCCGCAGGCCGATGGCAAGGTGCGGCGTTCCGATGGCGGACCCGTCCCCGCGGGAGCTTGCTAGAACGAAAAGGGTACGCGGGCAACCGTGAAAGCCGCATTCGTCGGCACGCAAGGCAGACGGGCGCGTGCCCGCATTGCCGGGAGTTTGGCCACGGCCCACCTAGGCCGGGTCTCTCCGAATCGCGAAAAACGGTGCCGATGCCCGCTCTCTCCGCGACCGACGCCCCTCCCGCCCATGTCCATCGTCATCGCGCGGAAGTCTGGTCCACCCGCTTTCTCTTCCTGATCGTCGGACTCGGCACCGCCGCCTGGGCGCCACTGGTGCCTCATGTGAAGGCGCAGGCGGCGTTGGGCGAGGCGCAACTCGGCCTGCTGCTCCTCTGCCTCGGCATCGGCTCGATCGCGGCGATGCCGCTAGCCGGGGCGGCTGCGGCGAAGATCGGGCTGCGCCCGGTGCTGATGGCCGGAACGGCGGCGATCAGCCTCGCCCTGCCGGTGCTCGCGCATGCCAATTCCGTGGCTGTGCTCGCACCCGTCTTGCTGCTGTTCGGCGCCGGGATGGGAGCGATCGATTGCGGCATGAACCTCCAGGCCGTCGCCGTCGAGAAGGCGAGCGGACGTCCCATGATGTCGGGCTTCCACGGGCTCTACAGCCTCGGCAGCCTCGTCGGGGCGCTGGCGGCCGGGGCGCTGCTCTTCGCAGGCCTCGGCATCGACTTGACGACATGGCTCGCGGTCGCGGCCATCGCGCTCCTGTTCGCCGCCTCCTGGCCCGGCATCCTGGCACGCACCACGACGGCGGGTGGCCCGGCCTTCGCCCTTCCACGCGGGACGGTACTGGTCATCGGCATCCTGTGCTGCATCGTGTTCCTGACCGAGGGCTCCGTTCTCGACTGGAGCGCCGTGTTCCTGGCGCAGGATCGCGGGCTCGACCCGGCGCGGGCGACCCTCGGCTACGCGGCCTTCTCGGTGACGATGACGGCGGGACGGCTGGCGGGAGACTGGATCGTCGCCCGGCTCGGGCGCTCGCCCGTCGTCGTGCTCGGCGGGCTTTGCGCCGCCGCCGGGCTCGCGCTTTCCGTCCTCGTCCCGGCCTGGGAGGCGGCGCTTGCGGGCTACGCCCTGATCGGCGCGGGCTGCGCCAACATCGTGCCGGTGCTCTTCACCGCAGCCGGTCGGCAGGACGCGATGCCGGCGAGCGTCGCCGTGCCCGCCGTCACGACCTTCGGTTATGCGGGCGTGCTGGCCGGGCCGGCGCTGATCGGCTTCATCGCGCAAGCGACGAGCCTGCCCTTCGCGTTCCTGACGGTCGCCGTGCTGCTTGTGGGCGTGGCAGCGGCCGGGCGGGTGCTCCGTTTCTGAGCCTCACCCGTCGGCGTTGCGAGCCATGAAGGTCGCCGGGCTGCCATCCTCCTCGTTGACGAAGACAATGTCGGTCGGCTCCCGGCGGGGGTATCGATCGACAGGAATACGACTGGCTCACCGGGCTCGATCTCCGGCATGGCATGAACGGTGCCCTTCTCGAAGAACAGCAACTGCCCCGCCGCGAAGGGCGCGACCGCTGCCGGGTCGCGCATCCAGAACGTGCCCCGGCCGGAGAGGCAATACAGGTACTCGTCGCAGGTCCGGTGAAAATGCGGCGGGGTCGGCCGGTACACCCGGAAGACCCGCGCGCTCGCGGCGGGACGGTCGGTCAGGTAGGTGTCGACCAGCAGGGTCGCCGCGCTCGGCGGCAGGGCGGCAGCGATGGCTGCCACGTCGAAGATGCCGGTCCCGTCCGCCGCCTCACCCATCGGCCCCTCCCTACGCGCCGAAGCCTTCGAGGACGATCTTGCCCTTGGCCCGGCCCGACTCGATCAGTGCATGGGCCCGCTGGAGGTTCCGGGCGTCGATCTGTCCGTAATGCTCACCAAGCGTCGTGCGCAGGCGCCTGGCATCGACGAGGCGCGAGACCTCGTTGAGCAACCGCCCCTGCTCGGCGATGTCGGCGGTGCCGAACATCGAGCGCGTGAACATCAGTTCCCAGTGCAGGGACAGGCTCTTTCGCTTGAGGAGCGAGACATCGAGGCTGGCCGGGTCGTCGATCAGGGCGAGCCGGCCCTGAGGGGCGATCAACGCGACGATCTCAGGCAGGTGCAGGTCGGTGTTCGTCGTCGAGAAGACGAGGCCCGGCGCGCCGATCCCGAGGGCCGCCACCTCGGTGGAGAGCGGCTTCGCATGGTCCACCACATGATGGGCGCCGAGGTCACGGCACCATTGCGCCGTCTCCGGCCGCGAGGCCGTGGCGATCACGGTCAAGTCTGTGAGCTGGCGGGCGAGCTGGATCGCGATCGAGCCGACGCCTCCGGCACCGCCGACGATGAGCAGGGCTGGGGGAGCACCCGGGATGGGCTTGGCCACATCCAGACGGTCGAACAGGGTTTCCCAGGCCGTGATCGCCGTGAGAGGCAGGGCGGCGGATTGCGCCCAATCCAGGCTCTGCGGCTTGCGCCCGACGATGCGGGAATCGACACAGTGATATTCGGCATTCGTCCCTGCCCGGGTGATGTCGCCCGCGTAGAAGACAGCCTCCCCCACGGCGAACTCCGTCACCTCCGGCCCGATGGCGATCACGGACCCGGCCGCGTCCCAGCCCAGGATCTTGGCGCCGCCCGCCTCCGGCTCGGCTCTCCGCCGGACCTTCGTATCGACGGGGTTCACCGAGATCGCCTCGACCTTCACAAGCAGGTCGTGCGGGCCGGGCTCCGGCTGCGGCAGATCGAGATCGATCAGAGCCTCCGCATCGGTGATCGGCAGGGACTTGCGATATCCAACGGCGCGCATCGCGACCTCTCAAAACGAATGGCGATGTGATGCCGCTCGCCTTTCCCCCACGCAAGTACGCACATAAAAGGCTCATAGTGTCGAAAAGGATACCGTTATGCCCCGCACTCGCCGTCACCAGGGCAATTGCAGCCCCGGCTGCGCCGTCGAAGCGACGCTCCAGCTCATCGACGGCAAGTGGAAGGGCGTCATCCTTTATCACCTGCTCGAGGGAACACTGCGCTTCAACGAGATCCGGCGGCGGCTGACGAGCGTCACGCAACGTATGCTGACGACGCAGCTGCGTGAGCTGGAGTCGGATGGGCTCATCGCGCGGAAGGTTTACGCACAAGTCCCGCCCAAGGTGGAGTATAGTCTGACCGAGCGGGGACGCTCCCTGAAACCAGTCATTTCAGCCCTGAAGGCCTGGGGAGACTTGCACGCCGGTTCGGCCGATGATGTCGAGGTTGCCGCTTAATCAAGCAGTTTGCATAAACTACAGCCTGCCCTTCGCAACGGTATGTTTATCAACTTAAGTCAGCAATTAAGGCGCTGATCTTACTTGCGATTGCGCCATGGCTCTTCTTTCGACACTGCATTCCCGCATCCTCGCCGTTGCGCTCGCACCCTGTCTCGCTTTCGCGGGGGCGGCCGGTGTCATGGTCTCGGAACAATGGACACGCCGCGCCGAGATGGTGCGGGTCGAGGATCTCGTCGGGCTGGCCTCCCGGATCAGCGCCTTCGCTCACGAGGCACAACGGGAACGGGGCGCGTCGAGCCTCTTTCTTGCGGCCAAGGGCGCGCAGTTCGGGCCGGAATTGCAGGCACAGCGGTCGCGGACCGATGTCGCCCTGTCGGGCTTGAGCGATGCCGTCAGAGCCGGGGACTTCACCGCCATGGGCGGCACCGCTGCCTCTACCGCCAAAGACTTCATCGAACGGCTCGACGGGCTCAAAGCCCAACGCAAGGCGGTGGACGGCCTGTCCATCCCCGCACCCCAGGCGGCTGCCAGCTATACCGGCCTGATCGGCGCGGGTCTTAGCCTGGTGCGCGCCATGGGCGGCGCCATGGACGACGCCGCCATCGCATCCAAGGCGCGCTCCTACGCCAACTTCCTCATGATGAAGGAGGCGGCGGGCCAGGAGCGCGCAGCGGCCTCGGCGGTCTTCGCCTCCGGCCAATACGACCTCGCAGCAGCCAAGCGGATCACGACGCTGGCGGCGGACCAATCCACCTATGCGAAGCTGTTTCGAGCGTCTGCCACGCCCGAAATGAGTGGCGCCCTGGACGCGACCGAAACGAGCGCGCCCGCCCGCGACGTCGCCAAGCTGCGCGAGTCGATCCTGTCCCTCACACCCGGCGAGGCGCCCGCCTTCCGCGATGCACCGGTCTGGTTCAAGCTCGCGAGCCAGCGCATCGACGGGCTGAAGGGTGTCGAGGATCAGCTGACCGGCGAACTCACCGCGCAGGCGAGGAGCTTGCGCAGCGGGGCCGAGCGATTGCTCTGGTGGTGGATCGGCGGCGCGCTCGCGCTGCTGTCGCTTTCGGCCGGGATCGCCGTGGCCTTGGGCACCGCGATCAGCCGTCCGCTCACCCGCGTGGCGGGGGCGCTCACGGCCATCGGGCGGGGTGAGGCGGACGCGGAAACGGTGGTGCTGCCGGTCGGTGGCCCCCGCGAGTTGCGAGCGATCACCGGCGCGGCGATCGCCTTCCGCGAGAGTGTCGCCGAGCGCCGGACGGCGCGGGCTGCGCAGGAACGCATGGCCTCCGAACACGCCGCCGCTCAGCATGAGGCGGCACTCCTCCTTGCGGACGATTTCGAAGGCAAGGTCGGCGGGATCGTCGAGGCGGTGTCCGCCGCCGCGAGCCAGCTCGAATCCTCCGCCAACGGAATGGCGCAGGCCGCCCGCGACACGACCAACCTGACCCGCGCAGTCACCAACGCCTCCGCCTCGGCGGCCGGCACGGCGGATGCGGTCGCTGCCGCCACGGAGGAATTGTCGGTCTCGGTGCGCGAGATCGCCTCGCAGGTCGGCGCCTCGGCGGATCTCGCCGCCAAGGCGCAACGCAATGCGGACGGCGTGACCGAGGAGGTCCGCCGCCTCGCGGAAGCCGCCTCCAGCATCGGCGAGATCGTCGGCATGATCTCCAACGTCGCCTCCCAGACGAACCTGCTGGCACTCAATGCCACCATCGAGGCCGCACGCGCGGGCGAGGCGGGGCGGGGCTTCGCCGTGGTCGCGGCGGAGGTGAAGGAACTCGCTGCCCAAACCACCCGCGCCACCGAGGACATCACCGCCAAGGTCGCGGAGATCTCGAGCGCAACGGACGCCTCGGTGCGCTCCATCGGAGGGATCGCGGCCATGGTCCGCGACCTCGCGCGGATCGGCTCCGACATTGCCGCCATGGTGGAAGAGCAGGGCGCGGCGACCGCCGAGATCGCACGCACCACGGTGCAGACATCGCAGGATACCCGCGCGGTCTCGGGCCATGTGGCGGGCGTCGATGCCGCTGCTGCCACGGCGAGCCACGGCTCGGATCAGGTGCTCGCCGCCGCGGGGGATCTTTCGCGTCAGGCAGGTGCCCTGCGCGGAGCGGTCGCAGGGTTTCTTTCACAGGTACGAGCGGCCTGAAACCAAGCTTTGCCACAGAGTCGACTCATTTCGGGCATGGTCTGTACGGCCGGGGCCATGCCGATCGGCAAGGCCGTGGACAAAGGAACAGACGCGCCCCGGCGAGGCGCAGGCGAGACGTGGGGGGCGTCGAGCATGAACCGGACCGGACTTTGCCGCGCCAGCGGCCTTCGGGGCTGACGGCGCGATCCGCTTGCTGCACCCTTTCCGACTGCTTTCTCTTCCGCAGGGGATTGCCCGCGCGATCCTGATCGCCTGGGCGGCGGGCATGGCCGGCATCGCCCTGCCGGAGCCCGCCCGCGCCTTCGACTTTTTCGGGCTATTCGGCTCGGAGCCCGAGCCGCCCGCTCCGAGCGCGACGGCCGTGCCTTATACGGCCAAAATCACCGGCACCGACGATTCCGACGTCCTGACCGCGATCCAGGATGCCTCCGCCCTGTACCGCCTGCGCCAGGAAGCGCCGCCGGACGGGGAGGGGCTGGTCCGCCGGGCTGAGATCGATCTCGCCAAGCTCGCGGACGTGCTCTCCGGCTACGGCTATTACCAGGGCCGGGTCGAGGTGCGCGTCGATGGCGTGCCCGTAGCGCCGGGGCGGACCGCGCCTGCGGTGCGCGCAGCGGAGAACTGGCGCAATCGCGGCCTCGTGCCTGTGAAGATCGCGATCGATCTCGGGCCGCTCTACACCCTGCGCCGGATCACCGTGCGCGATCCCGCCGGGCGGCCCTTCCCAGAGGAGATCCTCCCGCCGCGCCTGACCCGCGTGGATGACGACGTGCCCGCCCGGTCCGCGACGGTGCTCGCCCGCGAGGCGGCGATCGTGGACCGTTTCCGCGCGGAGGGGCATCCCTTTGCCAAGGTTGTGAACCGCGATCCCGTCGTGGACGACACCGCCCATGTCATGGACGTCACCTTCACGCTGAACCCTGGCCCCAAGGCCGGGATCGGCGAAGTGAGCGTCCGTGGCGCAGAGGGCATGGACCCGGCGACCATCCGCTCCTTCATCTATGCCGAACCGGGTGACCCTTATTCCCCCCAGGCCGTCGCCGCGATCCGCCGTTCGGTGGCGCGGCTGGAGGGCATCGGCTCCGTGCGGGTCCGCGAGGGCACCGAACTCGACGCGGAGGGCAACCTGCCGCTCTTCGTGGAGGTCACGGAGCGCGAGAAGAACCTGATCGGCGTCTCGGCGCGCTATTCCACCGTCGATGGGCCGGGGGTGCGGGCCTACTACGCCAACCGCAACCTGTTCGGCGGCGGAGAGACCTTCCGGGTCGATGCCGACCTCTACTATCTCGGTCTCGGCTACGATCCCTTCGCCCAACAGCGCAAGCAGGCGGGCATCGGGACGAACGGCCTCGGCGGGCGCCTCTCGGCGACTTACGTGCAGCCCGCCCTCTGGGGCACGCGCAACGACTTCCTGGCCAATGTCTTCTTCGCCCGCGAGGTCCAGCAGAGCTACCTCGTGGACGGCGGCGGCATCTCAGGTGCGATCCGCCACCGCTTCTCGGACACGTTCTCGGCCCAGATCGGCCTCGACGCGCAGGCCGGCCGCTCGCAGGACGCGCTCGGCAGGTTGAATTACCGGCTGATCGGCGTGCCCGCCTCCGTCACCTACGACTCCACGGACAGCTTGCTCGACCCGACCAAGGGGTTCCGGGCCATCGCCTCCGTGGCGGCGTATCCGGGCGCCATCTCAGATCCGGGCATCGTAGTCGCGAAGGCGCAGGGCTCGACCTATTACTCCCTGGACGACGAATCCCGTTTCATCCTCGCGGGACGTATCGGCTTCGGCTCGGTTTCGGGGGCGAAGCTCGGGGAGATCCCGGACAATTTCCGCTTCTTCGCGGGTGGCGGCGGCTCGGTGCGCGGCTATCCCTACCGGACGCTCGGCCCCATCGGGCCGTTCAACCTGCCGATCGGCGGACGCAGCCTGCTCGAAGCCTCGATCGAGGCGCGGATCAAGGTCACGGACACGATCGGCGTGGTGCCGTTCTTCGACGCGGGCACGGCCTTCGCCTCGTCCTTGCCGAATTTCGACGAGACCATCCGCAAGTCGGTGGGCATCGGCCTGCGCTACTATACCGGCATCGGCCCAATCCGCGCCGATCTCGCCTTCCCCCTCGACGCCTACAAGGGCGGACACGTCCGCCCCGCCGTCCTGTATCTCAGCCTCGGGCAGGCGTTCTGATGATCCTGACCAGGGAAGCTTTGCACATCACGCCGTCATTGCGAGCGCAGCGAAGCAATGATGGGCGGGGCAGGGGCATTCGGGGTGTGGCCGCCCTGCTCGTCGCATTGCTCCTCATCACCCTTACCCCCGTCATACTTCGCGCCGACGACGCGGAGAAATCCGTGCTGGGCGGATTGCTGTCGAAGGCCCTGTCCACCCCTGCGTCTCGCGTCTCCATCGGCGCCGTGGATGGAGCCCTGTCGGCGGACGCAACGATCCGCGACGTGGCGGTGAGCGACCGCGCGGGAGTGTGGTTGAAGCTCGACAAGGCGCGGATCTCCTGGCGCCGTCTGGCGCTGCTCTCGGGGCGGCTCGAGGTCGACACCCTGGAGATCGGCCGTCTGGAGGTTCTGCGCCGCCCCCTGCCGGGACCGACACCGGCGGAAGCCAAGCCTGACGGCAAGTTGTTGCCCGACCTTCCGGTGAAGGTCGAGATCAAGAGCTTCACCCTCGCCGACCTCGTGCTTGGAGAGGAGATCGCAGGCCAGCCCGCCCGGCTCTCGGCCAAGGGCAGCGCGAAGCTCGGCGCAGCGAGCGAAGGTCTGGATCTGCGGGCCGAGGCCAAGCGTCTCGACGCGGCCGGGCTGTTCTCCCTGACGCTCGCCTACGTGCCGAAGGGTGACAAGCTCGAACTGAAGGCGAACCTGATGGAGGAGGCCGGCGGCCTCCTGTCCAAGGCGGCGTCGATCCCCGGCACGCCCCCCATCGCCTTCGATCTCGAGGGCACGGGGACCCTCGACGCCTGGAACGCCAAGCTCGACTTCATCGCCGGTCCCGAGATCGGCGCCAAGGGTGGCGCGCGCATCTCGCGCATCGGCGCCGAGCGGCGGCTGTCGCTCGATCTCGCCGCCCGCATCGAAGGGCTGGTTCCGGGCCCGGCCGCCTCCGTCTTCGCGGGTACGACCAAGCTCGACGGCGCCCTGGGCTTCGCCGACAGCGGCGCCTTCCGCATCGACCGCCTGGAACTCGCCTCGCGCACCGCGCGGCTCGCGGCTTTGGGCGGCATCACCGCCGACCGCGTCGCCGACCTGACCCTTCAGGCCCGCGCTCTTCCCACCGAGGGCGAGGTGACGAAGGCGGGTGACTCCGAGATCGCCAAGCTCGTCTTCGACGGCAGCTTGAAAGGCCCGCTCGCGACGCCGACCGTTCGCGGCACCCTCGACGCGGCGGGTATCCGCAGCCGCGGCACCGACCTCGACCGGGTGGCCGCAACGCTCTCCGTCGTGCCGGAGGGCGATCCGAAGGCCGGGCGCTTCGCGATCACCGCCGATGGCGATGCCCAGGGCTTGCGCCTCGCCGATCCGGGTCTAAGCCGAGCCATCGGCTCCGAGGCGAAGCTGAGCCTGCGCGCCAGCGCCGGGTCAGACGGGGTGATCGATGTCTCGCGCCTCACTGCCCATTCCGAGACGGCGCAGGCCTCCTATGCCGGAAAGGTCGGCCAGAACCTGCTCGCCGGCACACTGCAAGCCTCGCTGCCTGACCTCGCGGCCTTCTCCGGTCTCGCCGGGCGCGGCCTCGCGGGGAGCATAGAGGCCAGGGCTCGCCTTTCGGGCGATCCGGCGCGCAAGGCACTCGCGGCCGACCTCACCGTCACTAGTTCGGGCCTCGTCACCGGCATCGGCCCCGCCGACCGGTTGCTCGGCCGCACCCCGAGCCTCACCGGACAGGTCTCGCAGACCTATGACGGATACGGCTTCGACCGGCTGCGGCTGGAAGGGGCAGGCATGCTGGCTGCACTTCAAGGACAGGCGACGGCGAGCGCGGCCGACGTCACCGCCCGCATCGACATCAAGAGCCTCACCGACCTCGAATCCCGCTTTACCGGACGCGCCGCCCTCGACGCGCGCCTGACGGGTTCGCTCGAGAAGCCTGATCTGACGGCGACGCTCACTGCGCCCGCCGCCACTGCGGATGGTCGGCCGATCCGCAATCTTGCCGTCTCGGCTGCCCTGCGCGACGCGACCGGCGCGGCGGATGGCACGCTGAGGCTTGCGGGCGATGTCGGCGGCAAGCCGCTGGCGGGTGACGCCCATCTCGCCCGCGTCGCTCTCTCGACCGGGACCGATTGGGTGCTCGATCGCCTCGCCCTGAGCCTCGGTTCGGTGGCGGTGGAGGGCAACGCCGCGATCGCAGAGGCGACGCGCCTCGCCGCCGGGACGCTCAGCGTCCGGGCCGGCAATCTCGATGACCTCTCACCCCTGAGCCCGGAAAACCTAGCCGGCCGGCTTGACGCCACAGTGACGCTCACCCGCGAAGGCGGGCGCCAGGGCGCAGCGATCCGCGCCATGGGCGCCGGCCTCCGCTACGGCGAAACCGCGCTTGCGCGCCTCGACGCCGACCTGCGCGGCGCCGATCTGCTCGCCCGGCCGGTGCTCGACGGGCATCTCGACGCCGACCGGGTCGTGGCGGGCGGCCAGTCCATCGACAGCCTCAAACTCGCGGCTACCGGCAGCCCCGCCGCCAGCGACGTGGTGCTCACCGCCCGCGCGCGGGGTTTCGCCCTAGACGGTGCCGCACGTCTCATCCCCTCGGACGCGACGCGGATCGAGATCGCCCGGCTCTCCGCCGCGCGCGGCAGCGACCGCTTCGCCCTGACCGGCCCGGCGACGATCACCCTCGCTGAAGGCGGCGCGGTGATCGACGGGCTGTCGATCGCGGCCGGATCAGGCCGGGTGCAGGTCTCCGGCAAGGCCGGACGGGACCTTGACCTGCGGGTCGCGATCAGCAGCCTGCCGCTGTCGCTGGCCCGCATCGCGTCCCCGGACCTCGCCCTGTCCGGCACCCTCGATGGCGACGCGGACCTGCACGGTCCCGCGAACCGGCCCGAGGGACGCTACGCTTTGAAAGTGGCTCGCCTCGTCGCTCCGCAGACCCGCAGCGCCGGTCTGCCGCCGATCGAAGCCGAAGCGCGCGGCACCCTTTCCGACGGGCAGGCAAGCCTCGACGGACGCGTGAGCGCGGGTCGCGGCATGGCCCTGACCCTCTCGGGCACCCTGCCCGTGGAGCCCGGCGGTCCCCTCAACCTTCGCGGCAAGGGCACCCTCGACGCATCGCTCGCCAACTCGCTCCTCAGTGCCACCGGCCAGAGCGTCGGCGGCAAGGTCGCCATCGACGGCGGCGTCACCGGCACGCTGGCCGCGCCCCGCGCCGAAGGCGTCGCCGTGCTCTCCGGCGGCAGCTTCAGCGATCCGCTCAACGGCATCCGTCTGACCGCCATCGAAGGCCGGGTGACGGGTCGGGGCGACAGCCTCGTCGTGGAGCGGCTCACCGCCGCCACCCGCAATGGCGGGCGCATCGGTGCCTCGGGCAAGGTCAGCCTCGACCCGGCAGGCGGTTTCCCCGGCAATTTCCGCCTCACCGCCGAGCGGGCGGAGCTCGTCTCCAGTTCGCTGATGACGGCAGTGGCCGGGCTCGACCTGTCGCTTTCCGGTCCGCTCGCCCGCACGCCCCGGATCACCGGACGGGTCGATGTCGCCTCCATCGACGTCGCCGTGCCGGATCGCCTGCCCGCCACGGCGCGGCCCCTGCCGGGCGTGCGCCACATCAACACACCGCCGGAGGTTCGCGCCCGTCTCGCCAAGCGCGCGAACGCCACCGTGAAGGGACGCGGGCGCGGAAAGGCGGCGGCGCCTTTCGACGCCACCCTCGACGTCGCGGTGAACGCACCGAACCGCATCTTCGTGCGCGGCCGGGGGATCGACGCGGAACTCGGCGGGGAACTTCGGGTCACGGGCTCGTCGCAGGATCCACGCGCCAACGGCGAGTTCTCCCTGCGGAGGGGCCGCTTCGACCTCGTGGGTCAGCGTCTTGATTTCGACCGGGGCCGGATCACCTTCGCAGGCAGCCTGACGACGCCGGACCTCGACTTTTCGGCTCAGACCAAGGCGGGCGACGTCACCGCCCGGGTGGCGGTGAGCGGCCCGGCCGACGCGCCGCAATTCGCGCTCACCTCGGACCCGGCGCTGCCGCAGGACGAAGTTCTCTCGCGCTTGCTGTTCAAGAAGGCGGCCGGGGGCCTCTCGCCGTTCCAGGCGCTCCAACTCGCCCAGGCCGTGGCGCAGCTCTCCGGCGGGTCGGCCGGGCCGGACGTATTCGAAGAAGCACGCAAGGGCCTCGGCCTCGACAGCCTCGACGTCTCCACGGGGGCGAGCGGGGGCCCGGCGCTCGGCGCCTCGCGATATATCTCGGACCGCGTGAGCATCGGGGTGAAGGCGGGGGCGAAACCCGCCGACACAGCTGTCGGCGTGGATGTCGACGTCACCCGCCGGATCAAGTTGAAGGGCGAGGCGGGCAGCGACGGCCGCACCAGCCTCGGCGTCGGTGCGGAATACGAATGGTAGCCCTTCTCCCGGCAATTTGCCTGTTCCGGGATCGACTTGGCCAGTTCCTGGTCTAGTCTTACCGCCACGCTGCCCGCCGCCAAAGCGAGACCGATGGACGACCTCTACGAGAGCGACGACGATCCCCCCGTCCCGGAGGGTGGCTTCCTGCGGAAGCTGCCGATCATCAACCGGCGCGGGCTGCATGCGCGGGCCTCGGCTAAATTCGTGCAGACGGTCGAGCGGTTCGATTCCACCGTGACCGTCACCCGCGCGGGCGAGACCGTGGGTGGGCGATCGATCATGGGCCTGCTGACCCTCGGCGCGGCCATGGGCACCAGCATCGTCGTCACGGCGGTCGGCAGCGACGCCCAGGATTGCATGGACGCAATCGACGCGCTGCTCGCCAATAAGTTCGGCGAGGACGAGTAAGGTTCAGGCCGGCACACTCTTCTCAGGCCACGTGCACAGGTCTGAGACCACGCATCGCTCGCAGGCGGGCTTGCGCGCCGTGCAGGTGTCTCGCCCATGGCGGAACAGCCAGAGATGGGCGCTATCCTTCTAAGCCTCCGGCACCAGCACCGCGAGGCCGTCCGCCACCGCATCGGCCGTACGTCCCGGCGCCAGGGGGATGCGGTTCGAGACCCGGAAGATGTGGGTGTCGACCGCAATCACCTTCTCTCCGAAGGCAAAGTTCAACGTCACCTCGGCGGTTTTCCGGCCGATGCCCGGCAGACGCCGGAGTTCGGCGGCCGTACGCGGCACTTTTCCGTCGAACGTGTCGTCGAGGGCGGCGCAAAGCCTCAGTATGGAGCGCGTCTTGGACGGCCCGAGGCCGACCGGGCGAATGATGTCGAGAATGCCATCCTCGCCGAGGGCCAGGAGTGCCTTCGGCGTCGCCGCTCGCGCAAACAGCGCATCGGAGATGCGGGAGACGGTCGGCCCGGTGGATTGCGCCGACAGGAGCACCGTCACCAGCAGGCGGAACGGATCCTCGATGATGAGTCCGGCCTTCGGCTCGGGATCGACGGCGGCCAAGCGGGCCATCACCGCCGCGACCCGTTTCGGTGAGCCCTCGGCCGGAGCCTTCCGGGCGCGCCCGGCGCGGGTGTTCTTCAGCCCATGGATCGTGTCGCTCGCCATGGGGCGAAGGTAGGGCGGTGGTTGACCTCTCGCTCAGGCTGCGACGTCGGGGCTCCAGCCCTCGGGCCGAACGCCGAGAAAGGCGGCATCGGGGATCGCGCCGCGGATCGGTGCAGCGCGCTCCACGCGGAACGGCTGGCGCTCGTTCTTGAGGTCGGCAAGGCGGCGGCGCAGCACCATGGCGACCGCTTCGAGCCGCAGGGGGCTGGGCTTACCACCCGCGACCGAGCCCTCGCGACCGCCCTGGATCACCGTGAAACGCCGCGTCATCGCCTATCCCGCTTTGGCTCATCCCGTCCCCTTCCGGGACGGCTCGGCGGCTCGAAAGCGCCGTTCGACCTATGAGGTTCAAGGATGATGCCGCGATCAGCCGCCCGGAATGGCGAGGGGGTTGTCGGTCAACGCGGCGGCATCAGGCGCATCGATCCGCGGCCGCCCGAGGAAGGCATCCCAGAGCCGCTGCACGAAAGCCGGGTCGAGGTCGTTGAGGATCAGAACGAGGCGTGAGGTCCTGTCAGGATCGGGCCAGGACGGCAGGGCCACCGGCGCGTGGACGACATGCTGAACGCCGTGGATGACGAGGGGCCGCTCGGGATCGTCGGCCAGGGCCACAAGGCCCTTGAGCCGCAGGATCTTCGGCCCGTGGCCGGAGCGCAGGAGATCGAGGAACATCTCGAAGGCCGGGCGCGGGACCGGAGCCTCGCTCGTCAAGCAAATGGCCTGGATCGATGCGTCGTGCCGATTCACGTCCCGCCCGTCTTCGGGCTCGTCGGCCATCGCGTCGGCTCCGAGCCAAGCGCGCACATCCTCGCCCTTGCCGTCCAGCCCGAACAGGCCGCCGAGCAGTTGTTCCGCCGGCGTATCGGCAGGCAGGATCGGCGCCACCGGATTGAGGGCGGCGAGCCTCGCGCGCAAAGCCACCGTCTCCCGGGCGACGTCTTCCTTGGTGAGGACGAGCCGGTCGGCCACTGCCGCCTGCCGCAGCGCCTCCAGATGAGCGTCGAGGGTCGCGGCGCCATGGACGGCATCCACCACCGTCACCACCGATTGGAGGCGGTACCGCATCACCAGATACGGGTGGTAGATCAGTGCGTGCAGGATCGGCGCGGGATCCGCGAGGCCGGTCGTCTCGATGACGACCCGACGAAACGGCGTGATGCGGCCGTTGTCGCGCTGACGCAGCAGATCTTCCAGCGTCGCGATGAGGTCGCCGCGCACGGTGCAGCACAGGCAACCCGCCCCGAGCAGCACCATGTCCTCGTCCACCCGCTCGATGAGCAGGTGGTCGAGACCGATCTCGCCGAACTCGTTGACAATGACGACCGTGTCCGACAGCGCCGGATCACCGAGCCACCGGTTCAGCAACGTGGTTTTCCCCGCCCCCAGGAAACCCGTCAGCACGGTGAGCGGAATCGGCTCGGGGCGACGGGAATCGGGCGGCGGGGGCGGCTGAACCATCGGTCTGACGCTGGTCGGCTATTCGTCGCTCTTGGCGGCGGCCTTCTTGGCCGGCTTCGGCGCGGGCTTCGCCGCCACCGGCTTTGCGACAGGCTTAGCGGCCACAGGCTTGTGCGCAGCGGGCTTGGCCGCGTCCTTGGCCTTGGTCAGCCCCTTGCCGGGCTTCGCTTCGGGCATGCTCGCCGACTCGGACGACGTGTAGGCACTGGCCGAACGCGGCACGCCGCCAGAAGCCTTGGCGGCCGCCTTCGCGGCCTGCTTCTGCGCTGCAGCTTCCTTGGCGGCGGCCTGCACAGCCTGCCGCTTGGCCAGGACAGCCTCGCGCCGGGCCTTGGCGGCTTCCAGCCGGGCGGCCCGGACATTCGCGGCGGCGGCCTGCGCCTCGGCCGCCTGCTGCGCCAGGATCTGCTGGCCCTCGGCCGGGCTACGGCCGATCCAGACAGCAACGGGCTGGAGCGGAGCGCGCGGCGGCAAAGTGCGAGCGCGCATACCGGGACTGGAGAAGGCAGCGAGCGCCAGGGACGGGGACGACGCCGCCGCGCCGCCGACGAGTTGGGCGGCGGTGGTGGCGGAGGCCGACACGGCGCCGGGGCCCTCATCGATCGCGGGCACTTTCTTGCCGCCGCAGACATAGGGGCGCATGTCCGGCGGGGCGGCCGACGAGGAACCCGGCAGGGCATCGAGCCCCGGTCCGTTTCCGCCATCCTGGGCGAAACCGTAATCGAACAGATCGGCCGTCTTCACGTCGCGCTCGCGGGCGCTCGGCTGGCCCATCACGATGGCGACGATCCGGCGACCGCCCCGGGTCGCGGTCGCCACCACGTTGAAGCCGCCGGAGCAGATGAAGCCGGTCTTCATCCCGTCCGTGCCGGGATAGCGTCCGAGCAGGCCGTTATGGTTCGGGATCACCGCTCCGCCGAACTGGATCGCCGAGATCGAGAACAGATCGTGGTCGTCCGGGAAGTCACGGATCAGGGCGCGGGCGAGGATCGCCATATCGCGGGCCGAGGTCCATTGCTGCGGATCGGGAAGGCCGTTGGCGTTGGTCCAGCGGCTGTCGCGCATGCCGATCCGCCGGGCGGAATCGTTCATCATCGCGGCGAAATTGTCGATGGAGCCGCCCAGGCTCTCGCCGATGGCGAAGGCCACGTCGTTCGCCGATTTCACCATGATGATCTTGAGGGCATTGCCGAGCGTGAGCTGCGTACCCGGCTTGAAACCCATCTTCGAGGGCGGCTCGGCGGCGGCGTTCGGCGAAATGGTGATCAGCGTGTCCATCGAGGCCCGCCCCTGACGGACGAGGTCGAGGGCCACGTAGGTGGTCATCAGCTTGGTGATCGAGGCCGGAAACCAGGGATCGGTCGGCGCCTGGGAATAGATCACCCGGCCGGAATCCACGTCCGCCACGAGGATTGGAACCGTCACGGCGCTCGCCGCGCCGCCAAAGGCCCCGAGAAGGGCGGCAGCGCTGACGGCGCGGGCCAAAAGGCCGCCGAGCGAGAGACGGCCAATTATGTGATTGAGCATCGGACCTGTCTCGTCGTGAAGCGGCCGGGACCGCTCACACCGGAGGGAAACGCGCGTCGAGCATGCCTTCAACGCACGCTCCATGGCGATACGATGGCGGCCGGGCCCCCTGTGTGAACCGGGGGGAAGTCGACGCGGGCGGCGTGGGGTAGGAAGGTCGCCCCCGCGTCGAGCGGGGTTGCGTGCGCCCGTCGCCGTGGCGCAACACGGATCTGGCGCCCGAACGGCGCCTGTCAAATCGCCGGCCACGGTTCGGCACGGGATTCAGGGGTTCGAGGACTCAAGGGTGCCTTACGCGGTCAAGGAAATCTTCCACACGCTTCAGGGGGAGGGGGCGCAGGCAGGCCGCGCGGCGGTCTTCTGCCGTTTCGCCGGATGCAACCTGTGGTCTGGTCGCGAAGAGGATCGTGCCGCCGCCGCCTGCCGGTTCTGCGACACGGATTTCGTCGGCATGGACGGGGAGGGCGGTGGCCGGTTCTCCGATGCGATCGCCCTTGCCGGGGCCATCGCGGCCGCCTGGGAGGGGGAGAGCATAACCGTTACGTCGTATTCACGGGTGGCGAGCCTCTCCTCCAACTCGATGCCGCACTGATCGAGGCGGTCCATGGACAGGGGTTCGAGATTGCCATCGAGACGAATGGCACCCTTCCGGCCCCAGACGGGATCGACTGGATCTGCGTCAGCCCGAAGGGCGCGAACACCCTGGCGCAGACACGGGGCGATGAGTTGAAGCTCGTCTACCCCCAGGCCGACGCGCCGCCCGAGACTTTCGCGGACCTGCCCTTCCGGCACCGCTTCCTTCAGCCCATGGACGGGCCGGACGCGAAAGCGAATACCCAAGCGGCGATCGCCTATTGCCGGGCCGACGCGCGGTGGCGCCTCTCGTTGCAGACGCACAAGATGATCGGGATTCCGTAAGCATTCACCATTCCGCACCGCACCCATTTCTCGGGTGCAAGACTTGACTCCCACTGGATTTGTTCGGCATCGCCGCTTGAAACCGCGCGGCGATTGCAGCGACGCGGGCCCATGATCTGATACGCCGAGGTATCCCGTGGACGTCATCGAGACGCGAATCCCGGACGTGAAGCGCATCGTGCCGAAGCGCTTCGGCGATGCGCGGGGATGGTTCTCCGAGACGTTCCGGGCGGATGCGCTCGAACGTGCTGGGATCACGGCGCCGTTCGTGCAGGACAACCAATCCTTTTCGGCGCCGCAGGGCACGGTGCGCGGCCTTCACTTCCAGATCCCGCCCCAGCCGCAGGCCAAGCTGATCCGCGTGCTGTCTGGCGCCATCCTTGATGTCGCCGTCGACATCCGGCCCGATTCGCCGACCTACCGGCAATACGTCGCCGTGCGCCTCGATGCCGAGGGCGGCGAGCAATTGTTCATCCCGCACGGTTTCGCGCACGGCTTCTGTACGCTGACCCCGGATGTGATGGTCGCGTACAAGGTCGATTCCTACTACAGCCCTGCCCATGACCGGGGCATCCGCTGGAACGACCCCGAGATCGGGATCGAATGGCCCGTGAGCGAGGCCGAGGCGGTGCTGTCGGACAAGGACCGAAAGGCGCCCTGTCTGAGCGAGGCCGGCAAGCTGTTCTGACCGGCCCTCAGTAATCCTGCCGCGCGCCGTCCACGCGGCATCACTGACGTCGAAGCGGCATGGCGCTTGGATGTCGCGATCTGGCCATGCATTGTAGGTTGGATCCGGCACGGATTCAGTCCGAGAGGGGTTTTCATGCGGATCCTCGTTACCGGCGGTTGCGGCTTCATCGGCTCCGCCCTCGTCCTGCACCTCGTGCAGGATCTCGGACACGAGGTCCTCACCCTCGACGCCCTGACCTACGCGGCCAATCCCATCTCCCTGAAGCCGCTCGAGAGCAGCGGGCGCCACCGCCTCGTCGAGGCCGACATCTGCGACCGCGACGCGGTGCGCGCCGCCTTCGGCGAGTTCAAGCCGCAGGCGGTGATGCATCTGGCCGCCGAGAGCCATGTCGACCGCTCGATCACCGATCCGGGCGCCTTCGTGCGCACCAACGTCATCGGCACGCAGACCATGCTCGATGCCGCCCGCGAGCTGTACGAGGGCCTGACCGGTCCCGACCGCGAGGGCTTCCGCTTCCTCCACGTCTCGACCGACGAGGTCTACGGCTCGCTGCCGCCCGGCGGCTTCTTCACCGAGGAGAGCCGCTACGACCCGCGCTCGCCCTACTCCGCCTCGAAGGCCGCCTCCGATCACCTCGCCCGCGCGTGGCACGAGACCTACGGCCTGCCGGTGCTGGTGACGAACTGCTCGAACAATTACGGCCCGCGTCACTTCCCCGAGAAGCTGATCCCGCTGATGATCCTCAACGCCCTGGAGGGCAAGAACCTGCCGGTCTACGGCGACGGCCTGAACGAGCGCGACTGGATCCATGTCGAGGATCACGCCAAGGGCCTCGTCGCCGTGCTGGAGCGCGGTCGCATCGGCGAGACCTACCTGCTCGGCGGGCGCGCCGTGCGCAACAACCTCGCCGTGGTCCACGGCCTGTGCGCCGCCTTCGACCGGCTGCGCCCGGAAGCCGGGCCGCACGAGCGGCTGATCACCTTCGTCGCCGACCGTCCGGGCCATGACCGGCGCTACGCGATCGACTGCACCAAGGCCGAGCGTGAGCTCGGCTGGGCCCCGAAGAAGACCTTCGAGGCGGCGCTGGAGGAGACCGTGGCGTGGTACCTCGCCAACGAGGCGTGGTGGCGCCCGATCCGCGAGGGCCGCTACAAGGGCGACCGGCTCGGGCTCGCCGGCTGATGGACATCCTCGTTCTCGGCGGCGCCGGTCAGGTCGGCACCGAGCTGCAGGCCCATGCCTGGCCCGACGGCGTGCGCGTCCATGCGCCGACGCGGGAGGCCCTCGACATCACCGATCCCGCAGCCGTGGCCTCGGTCCTGGCCGAGCGCGATTACGCGGCGGTGATCAACACGGCCGCCTACACGGCGGTCGACAAGGCCGAAGCCGACGCAATCGCGGCCTGGCGCCTCAACGCTCTCGCCCCCGCGATCCTGGCCAACGAGACAAGGGCGCGTGATATCCCCCTCGTCCATGTCTCGACGGATTACGTCTTCGCCGGCACCAAGCCCGAGGGCGCCTATGCCCCCGACGAGCCGGTTGATCCGCAAAGCGTCTACGGCGCCAGCAAGGCGGCGGGCGAGTTCGCCGTGCGCACCGGCAACCCGCGCCACGCGATCCTGCGCACGGCCTGGGTGGTCAGCCCGCACCGGGGCAACTTCGTGAAGACGATGCTGCGGCTGGCCGCCGAGCGCGACAGGCTGACCGTGGTCGATGACCAGCACGGCTGCCCGACCAGCGCGACCGACCTCGCCGCCGCGCTCGCCACCGTCGCCCTGCGCATGGCCGAAGACCCCGCCGCGCCGACGGGCACGTTCCACTGCGTCAACGACGGATCGACCACGTGGTGCGGCTTCGCGAAGGCGATCGTGGCCGGCGGCGCCAAGCGCGGCGGCCGGGAAGTACCCGTGGAGGGCATCCCGACCTCGGCCTACCCGACGCCGGCACGGCGGCCGTCGAACTCGCGCCTGTCCACCGGCAGCCTGCGCGAGGCCTACGGCATCCTTCCGCGTCCCTGGCAGGACGCCCTCGACGACATCCTCGACACGCTGGCCGGACCGGTCCGGCCCTGAGCCGGAAGACAAAGGAACCCACCCGATGAAGGGCATCATCCTCGCCGGAGGTTCCGGCACGCGGCTGCACCCGGCGACGCTGTCGATCAACAAGCAGCTCCTGCCCGTCTACGACAAGCCGATGATCTACTACCCGGTCTCGGTGCTGATGCTGGCCGGCATCCGTGAGATCCTGATCATCTCGTCGCCGGAGCACTTGGACAACTACAAGCGCCTGTTCGGCACCGGCGAGCAGTTCGGCCTGTCCTTCACCTACGCGGTGCAGCCCAAGCCCGAGGGCCTCGCCCAGGCCTTCATCATCGGCCGCGAGTTCGTCGGCGACGACGACGTGGCGTTGATCCTGGGCGACAACCTGTTCTTCGGCGCCGGCATGGCCGAGTTGCTGAAGCGCGCGGTGGCGCGCAAGCAGGGGGCGACGGTGTTCGCCTACCATGTCGACAACCCGCAGGCCTACGGCGTTGTCAGCCTGGACGCGACCGGCAAGGCGACGAAGATCGTCGAGAAGCCTGAGCAGCCGGAATCGACCTGGGCGGTCACGGGCCTGTACTTCTACGACAATCAGGTGCTCGACATCGCCGCCGCCGTGACGCCCTCGCCCCGGGGCGAGTTGGAAATCACCAGCGTCAACGAGGCGTATCTCGAGCGGGGCGAACTCTTCGTCGAGAAGATGAGCCGGGGCTATGCGTGGCTCGACACCGGCACGCATGACAGCCTGCTCGAGGCCTCGGAGTTCGTGCGCACGATCCAGCACCGGCAGGGGCTTCAGGTCGCCTGCCTGGAGGAGATCGCCTACCTCCAGGGGTTCATCAACCGCGACCAGCTGGTCGCGCGCGGCAAGCTGTTCTCCAAGACCGCCTACGGCAAGAACCTGCTGCGCCTCGCCGACGAGCCGAGGGCCCGGGACGAGGTCGCAGACCTCTGAGGCGGGGCGCTACTTCGGCCCGCAGCCGATACAGATCCCCTTGGTGATCTTGTCATCGACCTTTTGCTCCTGGGTGCGGTGCTCGCGGTCGTTGGCCGTCGCCGCGCTCGCGTCGCCGCCCGCCGGGGGCATGGTGCGGCCTACCGAACTGGTGTTCGGCGCCGTCGCCGTGCTGCCGGGACCGCCCCCGGTGCCGGTCGTGGCCTGGGCAAAGGCCGGAGCCGAGGCGCCCGCCCAGAGGGCGAGAGAAACGAGGATGGGGGACAGGGCGGCGTGACGCATGCGGGGGCTCCTTCGCGTCGGTAACGCGATCGTCGTCGCCGGGTTCGCGGACGGGTGATGTTAAATCACGTTAGCCACCGTTCGCCGCATATCCCTGTCATCCCATGCATTCCGCGCTCCAGAGGCGGTCGTGCAGGTAGGAAATAGCCTGGCTTTGCCCGCTTCGGATGGGTTTGCAGCGGCGCCCGCGCGCCGTACAGAGGCTCCGAACCGATCCGTTTCGCCCGTTCAGCCCCGGAGCCGCCGCCCCCATGCGGGAGCCCAATGCGATCGACTTCTGGCGCGGCTTCGCCCTGATCACGATCTTCATCAATCACATCCCGGGCAACACGTTCGAGCGCTACACCTTCTCGCAATACGGCATCTCGGACGCGGCCGAGCTGTTCGTATTCCTGGCGGGGTGGTCGATCGGCATCGCCACCCGGACGCGCGACGGTGCACCCGAGCCGCGCTGGCGCAGCGTGGTGCGCATGCTGGCGCGCACGGTCGAGGTCTATCGCGCCCAGATCACGGTGATGCTGCTGGCGCTCTCGATCATCGCGGGCGCGGCCCTGCTCCTCGACAACCCGCTGATCCTCGAATGGCACAACGCGGGCAACTTCTTCGCGGACCCGATCCAGTCGGTCTGCGGGATGGCGCTGCTCACCTACCAACTCGGCTTCTTCAACATCCTGCCGCTCTATGTGGTGCTGATCGGCATCGCGCCGATCATCGTGCTGATCGCACGGGTGAGCCGGGTGCTGGCGCTCGGGTTGTCGGTCGCCCTCTACCTTTCAAGCCTGATTCTCGACTGGAACCTGCCGTCCTGGCCGGGTGAGGGGACGTGGTTCTTCGATCCGCTGTGCTGGCAGTTGCTGCTCGTCCTCGGCTTCGTGCTTCAGGATTGGAGCCGGACCTCGCCCGCCTTCGTGCGGTGGACGCGGCGGCTGATGCCGCTCGGCGTCGTCATCGTCCTGATCGGCGTGGTCCTGTCTGTCTTCGGCATCAGGCCGGACCCGCTCATGGTGCCGGAGCCGCGTTTGTTATTCACGTTCGAGAAAAGCTACCTGACCCCGGCCCGTGTGGTGCACTTCATCGGGGTATTGTTGGCATTTTCGCCAATCTACGCATTGATTGCGCCGCGAATCGGCTGGATCGTCGGATTCCTGTCGGGCCTGGGCAGGAACTCCCTGGCCGTCTTCTCGATGGGGTCGCTGCTGAGCCTGATCGGCCAGCTCGTTCGCTTCCAGACCGGGGGCGGCCTGCTGGTGGACATGGTGGTCGCCGGCATCGGCCTCGTCGCGTTGGGAATCACCGCATGGTTCGTCGAATGGCGTTCCCGCAGAGCCCCGCGTCCGCGCACATGAACCGCAGCGTCCTCATCCTGTGTTTCGGCAGCCTGCTCGCCAGCGGCCTTCCGGCCGCCGGGCAGGAGACGACCATGCCCGTACCCTCCGTCGAGTGTCAGGTACCCGGCTCGCAACTCTACACCGTCGCGGGCCTCGCCGCGTCGAAGTCGGCGCTGTTGGAACGGAAGGTGCTGCGCATCCTGGCAATCGGCGGTTCTTCGGCACCGGGAGCCTCGGCCTCCTACCCCGTAAAGCTCGAATCGGCCCTCGAACACGCCATGCCGCATGTCGACGTGGTGATCGATCATCGCGGCCTGCCGGGTGAAATCGCGTCCGGCGCCGCCGAGCGCCTGCGCACCCTCGTGGCCGATGCCGAGCCCGATCTCGTGGTCTGGCAGGTCGGCACGCATGATGCCATCGCGCGGGTCGATCCCGCCGCCTTCGTCGAGGCCCTCGACGAGTCGGTGACGTGGTTGAAATCCCACGGGATCGACGTGGTGCTGGTCGATCCCCTCTACACAGCGAGCGTCGCAGCCGATGCCGATTACAACCGCATCGTCGATGGCGTCCGCGACGTGGCCACCCGCGAGTCGGTGCCCCTGGTTCGGCGGTTCGAGGCCCTGCGCTACCTCGCCGGGCGCAACGAGAAGGGCGAGAGCCATATCCTCGGGCGGCAATTCCGCCTGAACGATCTCGGCCTGCGCTGCATGGCCGAACACGTCGCTTTGACGATTTCGGTCTCCCTGGCCCGCACGCCGACGCCACCAGCGGCGCCCGTGCCGCCGCGCGAGACTCCCGCACAAAGCGGGGCGCAGCGGACGCCGGGTTAGCGGAACGTCATCGTCTCGAAGGACTCACGCCTTCGATCCCTAGCCGTCCCACCGTCTCGAGGCCGGCGGGAAGCAGATCGTCGCGGTGTTAGGCCGCCTTGCGCCGCTGCACCTTGCCGGCGGCCTGGGCGATCCTTTCCAGGCGCTGCGGGGTCGGACCGGGCAGGCGAAGCATCACGATAGTGCCGACATTCTCCTCGGACCGGATGCGCAGGGCACCGCCGTGCAGTTCGGCCGTGGACCGGGCGATGGCGAGGCCGAGGCCCGAACCCTTGTGACGGCTGGTGATCTGCGTCTCGACCTTGGTGAATGGCTGGCCTAGCCGCGGGACGGCGGCACGCGGAATGCCGATGCCGCTATCGGCCACGAAGACGTGGACGTGATCCCCGGCGGGACGAACGCGCACTTCGATCCGGCCGCCGCTCTTGGTGAACTTCACGGCATTCTCGAGGATACCGAGAAGGATGCGGTGGATGCCGCGCACGTCGGCCAGGAGGTCGGTGCCAGGGCGGACATCGACATGGATGCGCAGGTCCTTGCGCGCGGCCTCGGTGGAGACCGTCTCGATGGCGTCGGCCACGACCCGCTCGGCCGGAAGACTGCGCGGCTCCAGGCGCACGCGCCGGGCCTCGAGCCGGGCCATGTCGAGGATGTCGTCGATCATGGCGAGCAAGTGGCCGCCGCTGAGGCGGATGTCGCGGGCATATTCGCTGTATCGCGGCAGGCCGATGGGGCCGAGAACCTCGTTCTCCATCACGTCCGCGAAGCCGATGATGGCGTTGAGCGGAGTGCGCAGTTCGTGGCTCATATTGGCCAGGAACTCGGATTTCGACTGATTGGCCGATTCGGCCACCGCCTTCTGGTCGAGGTAGCGCTCGGCGAGGTCGGCGAGCTGCTGCGTCTGGACTTCGAGGGTCCGCCGCGACCGCTTCAGGTCGGTGACCGTATCGATCGGCTCGCGCTCTGAAGCGACGAGTTGCTCCTGCTGGCGCTTGAGGCTTGTGATGTCGGTGCCGACGGAAACGTAGCCGCCGTCGCGCGTCCGGCGCTCGCTGATCTGCAGCCACCGCCCATCAGCCAGTTCCGCCTCGAAGGTCCGGGCGGTGGCCATGCCGACCTCCGGCGTCTCCCGGCGGATCTGGGGCAGGGCGCCACGGCTCATCACATCGATGTAGCGGCGGCCGGGCTGTGCATCCTCGGCGCTGAGCGCGTGGAGATGACGGAACTTGGAATTGCACAGGACGAGGCGGTTGCCCTGGTCCCACAGCACGAAGGCCTCGGAGATCGCCTCGACCGCATCGCGCAAACGCATGTCGTTGGCGGCGCTGGTCTCTTCCAGGGCGCGCTGCTGGCTGATGTCGACGGCGATGCCAACGAGGTGGCGCCCGCCATCGAACCCGTCCGTCACCACCTCGGCGCGCGCACGCAGCCACACATACGCGCCGTCCGCTCCTCGCACCCGGAAGGCATGGTCCACGTGGGTCTGGTTGGCAGCCACGGCGCGGGCGAGGCTGTAGAGATCGCCGTCATCCGGATGAACGAGCGCGTTGACGGTGCCGAAGGCAAGGTAGGGCTGCTCCCGGCGATAGCCGAGGAGGGTGTACATCGAGTCCGACCAGTAGATCCGGCCCCGCGCGATGTCCCAGTCCCACAGGCCGCAATCGCTGCGGCGGAGCGCCGTTTCGAGGCGCAGACGGATCTGCTCGCAGGCCCGGTCGGCCAGCGTCGCCTGCCGCGTCTGCAAACCATAGGCGACGCCGACGCCGACGATCACGAGGATCGCGGCCCCGACGAGGACGATCTGGTCGCGGGTCCGCGCGCCCCAGCCGACCATGAGCGGATCGACCGGCTGAAGCACGGCCAGTTGGCCCCGTCCGCCGGGAAGGTTGTGTACTGCCGCCAGCACCCGCTCGCCGCCGGGCAAGCTCAGGAGCACAGCCCCGGCACGCTCACCGAGCGCCGAGAGCGGCTCGCTCGCCCCGAGGATGTCGGGCAGCGTCTTCATCTCCGCAGGGAGGGGCGGATGCGCCTCCGCGATCTGGGAATTGGGGGTGAGGAGGACGAGGCGGCGGCCCGAATGTCGGGCATCCTCCGGCAGCAGCCGGTACAGGTCGGCCCGGCCGCCGTCGAAACGGCTCAGGGCATGGGCGGCAAGGCGAGCGAAGCCCTCCACCTCGGCCTCCGCGCCGGAGAGGATCTCCGCGCGCTGGCCACGGATGTGGATCGCCGCCAGCGCGACGAGGCAGGCCAGGAAAATGGAGAGCGCGCCGGGTACGGCATAGCGCAACCAGCGCTCCGCTCTCTGCAAACGTGGATCCCGGCTGCGGACGGGCCAAACCGCCGACAGAGTCGAGTCCGCACGCGCGGAGAGGGAAGCGGAAACCGCCTCCGGCATGGCCGAACCTCACCCCTCGGAAATCGATCCGGCCGGGGCGGTGGCGCCCTGCGAATCTCAGTGAATACAATCACCCGGACGGGGTGTTTGTCCACCGAATTTTTACCATTCCGCCTTGACTCTGAGAGGGCACTTCGCGACTCGCCGAAACCGCGTTTATGCAACCACGGCAAGTGGTTAGCCGTCTTTAAGAGTCCTGCCGAGAATGTCCGCGACGTCGCGGGACAAACCCGGAACGGCCTTGATACGGTTCAGCATTTCGGCGGCTGCAACACGGCGATTTTTTTCGAGCCGACGCCACGATCCGAAGGCCGTCAGCAGGCGCGCTGCAACCTGCGGATTGGTGGAATCGAGGGCCTTCACGACATCGGCGACGAGGGCGAAGCCTGCTCCGTCCGCCCGTGCGAACTGAGTGGGGTTCGCCATGCTGAAGCTCCCGACCAGCGCGCGGACGCGATTCGGGTTGGTCATGGAGAAGGCGGGGTGAGCCTTGAGCCGCGCGATACGGTCCAGGGTTTCGGGCTCGGCGATGGTGGCCTGGATGGCGAACCACTTGTCGAGGACGAGGGGCTCCTGCGCGTAACGCTCACCGAAGGCGGTCAGGGCGGCCTCCCGTGCCTCGCCTGGGATCTGCGCGATGGTGGCGAGCGCCGCGAGACGGTCGGTCATGTTGGTGGCGGCGTCGAGCCGCTGCGTGGCAAGCGCCGCACCTGCTTGGGGATCGCCCGCCGCGATCAGGTCGAGGGCGGCATTGCGGAGCGCCCGCCGGCCCGCCGAGGCGGCATCGGGGCTGTAGGCCTCCTTGCCCGAGGACAGGGAGGCGTCGATCCGTTCCAGGCGCGGGCGCAGGGCCCGGCCGAGCCGCGCCCGCAGATCCCGCCGTGCTTGGTGGATCGCATCGGGATCCACGTCGGAGGGAAGCGAATCGGCGGCCTCGCCCTCTGTCGGCAGGGCGAGGACGAGGGCGGCGAAGGCCGGATCGGCCAGAGCCTCCCCGTCGAGGAAGGTGCCGAGCGCTTCGGCGAAGGCCTCGGCGCGGGCGGGATCGGGATCGAGGATCAGCCGCATCGCGACGTCCTGCGCCGCCTGCCAGCGGTTGAACGGATCACTGTCGCGGGCGAGCAGACGCAGGCGTTGCTCGTCGGTGAGGGAAAGGTCGAGACGCACCGGCGCGGAGAAATCCCGTAAGAGGGACGGCACCGGCTCCTCGGCCACGTTCTCGAAGACGAGTTCCGCCTCGTCCCGGTCGAGGATGAACACCCCATCCGTCACCGCGGCGCATGTCACATCGGTCATCGGGCCCTTCGCGCCGACGAGACCCAGGGCCACGGGGATGACGAGGGGCGGCCCCTCTACGGTGAGAATCTGGGCGAGGCGAAGGGTGTAGGTGCGCGCGGCCGGATCGTAGCGACCACTCGCCGAGAGCTTCGGCGTACCGGGACGCTCGTACCAGCGAGCGAAAGCCGAGAGATCGCGCCCGGTGACGGTTGCGAAGGCGGCAAGGAAATCCTCGACCGTCGCGGCGGTCCCGTCATTATCGGCGAAGTAGCGGTCCATGCCTGCGCGGAAGGCCGCCCCGCCGATCAGCGTGCGCAGCATCCGCACGATCTCGGCGCCTTTGTCGTAGACCGTCGCCGTGTAGAAGTTGTTGATCTCGGCATAGGCGTTGGGCCGCACCGGGTGCTTGAGCGGCCCTGCATCCTCCGGAAACTGGCGGGCGCGCAGCGAGCGCACCTCCCCGATCCGGTGAACCGGCCGGGAGCGCATGTCGGAGGAGAATTCCTGATCGCGGAAGACCGTCAGGCCCTCCTTCAGGCAAAGCTGGAACCAATCCCGGCAAGTGACGCGATTGCCTGACCAATTGTGGAAATACTCGTGGGCGATGATCGCCTCGATGGCGGCATAGTCGGC
Source organism: Methylobacterium komagatae (assembly GCF_042661665.1). NCBI lineage: Bacteria > Pseudomonadati > Pseudomonadota > Alphaproteobacteria > Hyphomicrobiales > Methylobacteriaceae > Methylobacterium > Methylobacterium komagatae. The sequence continues at coordinate 4,853,965 of NZ_JBHSWN010000001.1, read as the reverse complement.
GTCCGTCGCCGTATCCGGCACGGCGAGCACGTATTTGTCGTTGAAGATGTTGAGGCCCTTGTTCTCCATGGCCCCCATGTTGAAGGCCGAGACGGCGACGACGTTGAACACGTCGAGGTCGTAGGCGCGGCCAAACGCGCGCTCGTCCCACTCCATCGAGCGGATCACGGCGTCGAGGGCGTAGCCCGCGCGGTCCTCGCGGCCGGGCTCGACATAGACGGCGCAGGTGACGTCGCGGCCCTCCATCGTGCGGAACGTCGTCTCAACCTTGCCGAGGCGCCCGCCGACGATGGCGAAGAGATAGGCGGGCTTGGGGTGCGGATCGTGCCAGACCGCATAGTGCCGATCCTCGCCCACCGGCCCCGCTTCCACCGGGTTACCGTTGCCGAGCAGGACCGGCGCCTCCTCGCGGTTCGCCTCGATCCGCGTGGTGTAGACCGACATCACGTCCGGCCGGTCGAGGAAGTAGGTGATGCGGCGGAAGCCATCCGCCTCGCACTGCGTGCAGTAGACGCCGTCCGTCCGGTACAGCCCCATCAGCTTGGTGTTGGCGGTAGGATCGACCTGCGTCACGAGGCGCAGGACGAAGGGACGCCGGGGCGGATTGCGCAGGGTCAGGCCGGAGGGCTCGACCGTAAGATCACCCGGCGCCACGCCAGCGCCGTCGAGGTCGATCGCGACCAGCGTCAGGTCGTCGCCGTCGAGATGGAGCGGGGCATCCGCATCGCCTTCCGGATTGGGCCGCAGGGCGAGTTCGGCCGTTATGCGGGCGGCATGGGGATCAAGCCGGATGTCGAGGTCGACGCGGTCGATCAGGAAGGCGCTCGGGCGGTAATCCTCCAGGCGGATCAGCGGCGGCGTCTCTGTTCGCATACGGGCTCTCCGGGCATCGACAGGCCCCCGTTCTGGCGCCTTGCAAGCCCCGGCGCAACGCATCACCGCGACGCCGCAGCCTGTGGATGGCGAGGGACCCGGAGGCGCCGTGCGGCGTTGCTGGGCCAAAGGGTACGAGTGCGGGACGGTTCATGGCAGGCTCACGGGTGCGGCGCCGGGCGAGTGTGGCGGAGCGCGGACAAGAGGATGTGCCCCTTGTTCCGACCGGCGCCCTCGCGGTCGCGCTGATCGATCTGGCGGAGGAGGGAGCCCCCTCGTCCATGTCGCCCGCGATGGGCGGCGCCTCGATGAACTCGCCGCGACCCTGCGGACGCTTCAGCCCGGCCTCGCGGTCGGTCTCTTCCCGGAATGGGATTGCCTGCCCTTCGATCACGCCTCGCCGTCGCGGGCGATGATGGGCGCCCGCACCGCGCTGCTGCGCTGGCTCACCGATGCACAGGCACGCCCCTCCATCGTCCTCACCACCGGCCCGGCCCTCGCCCAGCGCGTGCCCCCACCCGAGACGTGGTCGGGCGCGCGGGTCACTTTCGCCGTGGGCGATACGATCGACGTCGCCGCCGTCACCGTGGAACTGCAGCGGCTCGGCTACGTCCTCGATGAGCGGGTGGACGAACCGGGCGAGGTCGCCATGCGCGGGCGGACGCTCGAAGTGTTCCCCGCCGCCGCGCCGCTGCCCTGCCGGGTGGAGCACGAAAAGGGCCGCGTCACTGCGATTCGTTCGTACGATCCGATTTCGCAACGCTCCGTGGCGGAGAGCAACGACCTGCTGGTCGATCCGGCGACCGAGATCCTGTTGAAGCCGGGCTCCGAGGAGCGGCTGATGCCGTTCACCGGCCAGGAGCACGGCCTTCCGCGCTTCTACAAGTCGCTCGTGACGCTGCTCGATTACCTGCCCGACGCACGGCTCGTGGTGGAGGAGGGGACGGAGAGCCGCCTCCACGCCTTCTTCGAACAGGTCGATGAGGGGCGCGAGGCCGCGATGAAGGGCCGCCGCCCCGCCAAGGCTGCGGATGGCCTCTATCTCACGCCAAAGGAATGGACGGCCCTCACCAAGAGCCGCGCCTTAACCGGCGCCACCGAGGATGCCGCCGACAACGCGGCGATTCCGGTCTTCGCCCACGACAAACGCCCCGGCGCGGCCATGGCGAAGTTCCTGCGCGAGCGGCTGAAGGTGGGCGACCGCATCGTCCTCGCCGGACCGAAGTCACCCCTGCGCCGCCTCGTTCGCCGGGCCGCCGAGCCGGCCGGGCGGCCGATCCGCCTGATCGATGCCTGGAATGAGGCGGAGACGGCCGAGCCCGGCGCAGTCCTCGCCTTCGAGGCGCCACTGGCGGCGGGCTTCCGCCTGCCGGGGCTGACGGTCATCACGGCGGCCGATCTTCTGGGTCCGTCCGCCGCGCCGGTTGGCACGGCGGGGCCGACGCTGCCGCTCGGCGATGTCGAGTTGCGCCCTGGCGACGTGGCGGTGGATCGCGACCGGGGGCTCTGCGTCTTCGAGGGGCTGGAGCCGGTCTCGGCGACGGATGCGACGGAAGCCCTGCGGCTTCGCTTCGCGGACGATGCTGTGCTGATGGTGCCGGTGGATCAGGCCGAGCGGATCTGGCGCTATGGGTCGGAGCCCGAGGCGGTGACTCTCGACAAGCTCGACGGCAACACCTGGGCCCGCCGCCGCCTCGAAGCGGAAGCGACGCTCGCCCGCACCGCCCGCACCCTGCTCGACGCCGCCAAGGTCCGGCGCGAGGCGGGCGCCGCGAAGCTCGTGCCGCCGGCCCGCGATCTGGAGCGGTTTGCGGCGGGCTTCGGCTTCTCGCCCACGCCGGATCAGGCGCAGGCGGTCGATGCCATCCTCGCTGACCTCGCCTCGGGCGAGCCCATGGACCGGCTGGTCTGCGGCGATGTCGGCTTCGGCAAGACCGAGATCGCCCTGCGGGCGCTCGCCGCCGCGATCTTCGCGGGCAAGCAGGCGGTGCTGATCGCCCCGACTACCGTCCTCGCCCGGCAGCACGCCGCGACCCTGGAACGGCGCTTCGCCCGGTTCGGCATCGCGGTCGGCCACCTTTCGCGTCTCGTCTCACCAAGCGAGGCGAAACGCGTGAAACAGGGGCTGAAGGACGGCTCGATCCGCCTCGCGGTCGGGACTCATGCGCTCGCGGGCAAGGGCGTCGCCTATGCCGATCTCGGCCTCACGGTGATCGATGAGGAGCAGCGCTTCGGCGCCAAGATGAAGGCCGACCTGCGCCGCCTTGCGGCCGGAGGCCACGTGCTGACGCTCACCGCGACGCCGATCCCGCGCACGCTACAATCCGCCCTGGTTGGGCTGCAAAGTCTCAGCGTGCTGGCGACCCCGCCCGCCTTGCGCCAGCCGGTGCGCACCATCGTCACCGCCTTCGAGGACGAGACCCTGCGCGAGGCCCTGGTCCGGGAGCACCGCCGGGGCGGCCAGAGCTTCGTCGTATGCCCGCGCATCGAGGACATCACCCCCTCAAGGAGCGTCTCGCCAAGCTCGTGCCGGATCTCGACATCGCCGTCGCGCATGGCGAGTTGAAGGCCGCTGAGATGGACGAGACCATGGTCCGGTTCGCGGACGGCTCGGGCGACGTGCTCCTCGCCACGGCGATCATCGAGAGCGGGCTGGATGTGCCCCGCGCCAATACGATGCTCGTCTGGGATGCCGCCCGGTTCGGACTGTCGCAGCTTCATCAGTTGCGCGGGCGGGTCGGGCGGGGCCAGCGGCGTGGTGTGGTCTATCTCCTGAGCGATCCGGCGGCGCCGCCGAGCCCGGCGGCCGAGCAGCGCCTGCGTGCGCTCGAAGCCATGGACCGCCTCGGCGCGGGCTTTGCCATCAGCGCTCGCGACCTCGACCTGCGCGGAGCGGGAGATCTCGTCGGAGAGGATCAGGCGGGCCATGCCAAGCTCGTCGGGCTCGGCCTGTATCGCCATCTACTCGAACTGGCGCTGATGCAGGCCAAGGGTCTGCCGGCCGAGGATTGGACGCCGGAGATCGCTCTTGGGCTCGCCGCGATCATCCCGGATTCCTACGTGCCGGAGCCGGAAATCCGGCTCGATCTCTACACCCGGGTCCTGCGCCTGCGCGAGGCGGAGGCCATCGAGGCCCTGGCTGCAGAGGTGGAAGATCGCTTCGGGGCCATGCCGGAGGCGGTGGCCGCCCTGTTCACCCTGGGTCGGCTGCGCGCTGCCTGTCGTCAACTCGGCATCGCCAAGCTCGGCGGCGGCCCACAGGGCATCGCGGCGGACTTCCGCCCCGGTTGTCGGCCGGGGCCGATGCAAGCGGCGGACGATCTCGTCCTCAAGGACAGCCGCATCGTCCTGCGCCGTGCGACGGACCATCCGGCGACCCGCGCGGAAGCGGCAGTCGAGTTGCTCGACCGCATCCGCGAGGCTCGGGAGCGGTGAGGATGTCCGCTCCTCACGCCGCCTGAAGCTGCGCGCCGATCTCCTCGCCCTTCCGCCAGACGAGGCGGCAGATGTAGACGACGGGCATCTCCGCGATCTCCAGAACGAAGGTCTCGGGGATCAGGTCGGCCTGCGGAAGCGTGACGCGCACGCCCTCCTCCGACCGGTCGTAGACCAGGCAGGACAAGGAGTGGTGTTCATCAAGGCAGATGCGCCCCGGGACATCCATCCTGGTGCGGCTTTGAGCGCGACGTTCGATCATGGGGGATCTCGACTGACGGGCTCACTCTCTCACGCGTGAATGCAAAACGCGTAATGCGATTGCCTCGAATTGTCCGTATCGGACCGTTCAGGCCAGCATGTAGGCGAGGAGGGCGCGTAACTGCGCCGGCTTCACGGGCTTGAGCATCAGTTCCGCCTCGGCCTCCACCACCCGGCGTCCGACCTCGACGCTGTAATCGGCGGTGGCGACGATGACCGGGGTGAACCAGCCCCGTTCCCGCCGGAGATGATCGACCACATCGAGGCCGCAGGCGCCGTCGGAGAGGTGGTAATCGATCACCATCACGTCGGGGCGCTTCATCCCGGCGCGCAGCGAGGCCTCCACGCCGGACAAAGCGCGGTGGCTCTCGACCTCGGCGTCCCACCCGCGCAGCAGCCGTTCCAGTGCCTCTGCGGTCGAGGCGTCGTTCTCGATCACCAGAACCCGCGCGCCGGTCAGCGTCGTGGCGACCGGCACAGGATGGGACGGCGCGTCCGGAACGGCCCCCGCCAGCGGGATCTCGATGCTCATCCGCGTACCGCGGCCGAGCCGCGAGTGCAGCCGGATCGGATGCCCCATTGCCGAGGCCATGCGCTGGACGATGGAGAGACCGAGGCCGAGGCCCGGCCCCCGGCATCCTCGCCGTCGCCGGTCCCGCGATAGAATTCCTCGAAGACGAGATCGCGCTCCTCCTCCGGGATGCCCCGACCGCTATCGACCACGTCGATCCGGCAGACCCCGCCCCGGCGTCGCACACCGATCAGCACGCCGCCCGCTTCCGTGTAGCGCACAGCATTGGAGACGAGGTTCTGCAGGATGCGCTGCATCAGCGTGACGTCGGTGGCCACCATGAGGTCGGCGACGCGGGTGATCAGGCGCAAACCCTTGCGCTCGGCGAAGGGCCTGAAGCTCGTCTCGATATGGGCGACGAGATCGGCGAGCCGCACCGGCTTGATGACCGGCCGCACGGCGCCCGCATCGAGCTTCGAGATGTCGATGAGGGCCTTGATCAGGTCCTCGATCGTCTGCAACCCCCGCTCGACTTGGCCCGCGACGGTCTGAGCCTCCGGACCGGGGGCGAGGTCGGCGAGTGCCGAAAGGGAGAGCCGTGCCGCGTTCAGCGGCTGGAGGAGGTCGTGGCTCGCGGCGGCGAGGAAGCGGGTCTTCGAGCGATTGGCGGTCTCGGCCTCGTCCTTCGCCGCCTGGAGGGCGGCGTTGGAGGTCTCCAGACTCTTCATGAGCGTGGTGAGTTCCTCCGTCCGGGACCGGACCCGGCCTTCGAGCATGATCGCCGTCTGGAACAGGGCGTAGGCCCCGCCCTGCTGGTCCATGGTGCGTTCGACATGGGCCATGAGCGACGCATTGATGCGCTCGAGCTTCTCGACGCGCCGCGCCAAGGCCTCCCGGCTCTCACCGTCCTCCGCGACCATGACCATTCCGCTCACGCCGGATGATTCCGGCCGATCGCGATGCCGGTGAAGGTCTGGTTCAGATGCATCGAGCGGTATTGCTCGCCATAGGTTTCGAACCCGACCACACCGTAGCGGCTGTAGAGGTCCGAGATGCGATGGCGGACCTGTCGGCTCTCGGCATCGAGGCGCCGCAGCACGCAATCGAAGCCGATCACGAGATCGAGCCCGCCGAGCGTGGCGTCGAGGCCAGACAATTCGGCCCGCGTCGCCTCGACGATGTCGTGCGGCTCCGCGAGTGTCAGCACCGCCCCCTCGCTGATGGCGCAGAACAGGGTCAGCGACCCATCTGCCTCCACCCGGCTGATCGAGCGGCAATAATATTCGCCGCCGACCTTCACCGCGAGGGGATAGGCCGCGAAGCTCATCGGCGTCAGGTGCTCGGGATCGAGCCCGACCGCCTTGGCGTATTCCCGCGCGGCGGGCTCGGCGTTCAACTCGTGGACCCGGCGGGTCTCCTCGCAGGCGGCCGTCACCACGAACTTGCGCTGCGTCGGCGCGAAGTTGTCGCTCTTGAAGATGCGGATCGGGAAATCGGTCTCGACGAGGATCAGTACCGCCGCATTGGTGTGGATCGCCCCGTCATGGATCAACACCGTGCCCGCGAAGGCGAGATCATCGCCCGCCGAGCCGCCGACCAGGGGAATGCCGTCGAGCGCCCAGGCCACGGCGGAAACCACGGTCTCTTCCGCGTTGGCGAGCGCATCGATGAGCGACAAGGCGAACTGGCTGCCGGGGATGGGCTCCGGCCGGATCTGGTCGAGGTTCCGACGCAGGCTGCGGACGGCGGCAGCCGTGCTGCCGACATCGAGTCGGTCGATCCGCGTGAGGACGTCGCTCACGATGCGGAACCCCTGGCGGGGGAAAGCGAGGGCCACGAGCCCCCGGTCGATGGCGCCCGCCGGACTGATCCCGCCCGATGAACTGCACCCCAGAAGCGTCACGCCGGGGAAATGCTCGCCCACCGCCGCGACGAGTTCGCGCGCGTCGTAGGAGGGAGAGAAGAAGACGAGCAGATGCCCGATCCGCTCGCGGTCGAGCAGGGACGCCACGGCCGAGACCGCGGCGCGCACATCGCTCGCCTCGGTCCAGGCCGACTGGATCCCGCACAGATGCGAACGCATCCGCGTTCCATCGATCACGGCGTTACTCCCGCTCGGAGCTGCTCTGTTGCGGCGGCCCTCGTAGCCGGAACTATATGTCCGGCCGATTGGTTTGCGCAAATCGTACATGGTGTTGAAGCGCAGGCTCCCCCGGCGAATTTCGTCTGTCCGCTCTACTTGCCCGCCACGGCTCCGGCGGCCGGGCGGATGGCCGCGCCCCAGGGGAAGCGGCCCACCTTCACGGTCTTGATCGCCTTCAGCGCAGGCACGTCGATGATGGTCACGTCACCGGAGACGCCATTCGTGGTGATCAGCCGGTCCTGCTCGGGCGTCAGTACGGTATGCCAGACCCGGCGGCCGACGAGGATGTAGCTCTTCACCTCGAAGGTCCTGGCATCCACCACCGCCACGCGATCCGAGGGGCCGAGCGCCACGAAGGCCATGCGGCCGTCATCGGTGAGGCTGATCCCCACCGGCTGGATCCGGTCCGAGGCCACGCCCTTGATCTCGAAGGCGATGGTCTTCACCACCTTGCGGGTCGCCACGTCGATCACCGCTACCGTGCCACCGATCTCCGACGAGACCCATAAACTCTTGCCGTCTTTAGAGAATTCCGCGTGACGCGGGCGCTGATCGACTTGCGTCGCATCGACGGCCGTGAGCGTCGCGACGTCGATCCAGTGGACCATGTTCGTGGTTTCGGAGGTCGTCACCGCGATGGTCCCGTCCGGGCTCACGGCCATGCCTTCCGGTTCAATGCCGACGTCGATCTGAGCCTTCACGTGCTTGGTATCGACATCGACCACCGTCGTGGTGGCGTTGTTTTCGTTGGCGATGAACAGGGTGCGCCCGTCCGGGGACAGGGCAAACTGCTCAGGATCCTCACCTGACGGAAGATCGGTGATGAGCGTGCCGGTCTCCGGATCGATCACCTGCACGGAATCGGAATCGCTTGCGCAGACGAAGAGCCGTCGCCCGTCCTTCGAGAACACGACCCCGCGCGGGCGGCGCCCTACGCCGAAGGTCCGCGTGACGGTGTAGGTCGCCGAATCGATGACCGAGACCGTGTTGTCGCGCTCATTGGTCACGTAGATCTCCGCGGCCCGTGCGGGCGCAGCGGAGAGGGCGACCATCGTCATCGCGAGCGCAGCGAAGCAATGCCAAGGCGGATGGCCGATCATCTCATCCTCCGAAGGCTTTGCAGGCGCTCTCGGGCCGGTCGAGGCCCAGCGTATCGAGCTCGGTGGCACGGTGCAGGAAGCCCTCGACGGGCGCCGTGCCGACCACGGCCCCCGGCCAGAGCAGATAGAGCGGTTGGCGCAACTGCCCGTTCCAGGCCCGGAAGCTGAGAGCTCGCCCCTTGAAACCGCCGACTTCGAAGGCCGGATCGAGCAGGAGTTTTGAGATCGGCTCGGGGTCGGCGGATTTCAACTTCACCGCCGCCTCACCCACAGCGTGAACAGCCATCCAGCCTGCCCAGTCGACCGGGTCCATGGTCCGGTTGGCGAGCTTCCTGAAACGTTGCTGCAACTGCGCCGCAGCCCAGGCTTCGACCGCGCGGCCCCAGGCGGCCGGGGAGAGGCCCTGCGTGCCCACCACCGGGCGCGGCGACTCGGTGTTGTAGACGAGGTTGGTGCCGAACTCGCCCAACTCGTCGGCTACGGCCACCACGTCGTGCTCGGGCCCCCGCGTGGCCAGCGCGAATTCCCGTAACGCACTGTCGCGCAGGTCGGCGCCACGGGCATCGAACGTCGTCTCGGCGACGATGCGCGCTCCGAACTTCCGCGCACTCCGCCGCAGGGACTCGGCGTAGAGCCCGTCCGCCTGATCGGGACCCGAGACCAGCAGAATCCGCGTCCAGCGCTTGAACACGAGAAGCTGTACCAGCGCATCGGTGAGCATGGCGCGCGAGGGGGCGACATGCAGCACCCGCTTACGGCACTGGGCATCGCGCAGGGCGGTATCCGTGGCGCCGATATTGAGGAAGACCGTCTCCTTCGCTTCCGGCGCGTCCGCCAGCGCCAGAAGGTCGGCGGCAGGGGCGTTCACCACCACGAAGCGCGGGTGCCCTTTGCCGGCGAGGAGTTCGGACAGGGCCGCGCGGATATCGGCGCCCGGCTCCACCACCTTGCTCGTGAGATCGAGGGACACACCCACGAACCGGCCCGTCGCGTTGGAATCGCGCAGGCCGAGTTCAGCGCCCTTCCGCCCCTGGTCGGCGGGCACGGGGTCCTCATTGTTCAGGGGGTTCGGCCGCTCGATCCGCCGCTCGATATAGGCGATCGCAACGGGCTCGGCCGCCTTGGCCGAGACGCTCGACAGGAGCGGCAGAAGGCAGGCCGCCAGGAACCCGGCGCTCAGGCGCGCGCCTCGCCGTCCCCGGCCGTTCCGCTCGGTAGCCGTCCGCATCCGGCTGGTCTCGTTTCCGCCCGTCAGATCGTTGTTGCCCTCTGGAATAGGGCGAGCACCCACCCCGGGATATTGGACCAAGGTGCGAATACGGGGCGTTCCGGCCGGTCCATACCAAAGCACAATGGGTTCGGGGCGGCCCGCTTGCTAGCCTTCCTTCAACCGGCCGCCCGAATGGACGGCGAATGACGGCCCACGGCCGCTGCGGAGGAAGACGATGTCCAGAAGGCTTGCGTTCGCAGGCAGCGTTCTCGCTGCGCTCGTTGTGTCCAGTGGTGCGGTGTTCGGCCACGGGGACGTGCAGCCCCAGCCCGTGAACACCGATGGCCTGCCGGGCCTCGGCGACACGTGGCGCGACGAGAACCCCTATCGCGGCAATGAGCACGCGGTGAAGATCGGAGCCTCGGCCTACAACCAGAACTGCGCACGCTGCCATGGTCTGGAGGTCATTTCCGGCGGCCTCGCCCCCGACCTGCGCTACCTCGAGAAGGGCAAGGAAGGCGACGAGTGGTTCAAGGAGCGCGTCACCCACGGCGCGATCGTCGATGGCATGACCAAGATGCCGGTCTTCGCCGGTGTGATCTCGCAGGAGGGCCTGTGGGCCATCCGCAGCTACATCGAAGCCCAGCACGTCGACAATTGAGCGCGGCGCGGATGACCCTCTCGCTGCGACGGCGCTCCCTCCTGCTGGCGGCCTCCCTGCTGATGGCTGCGGGCCCGGCCCTGTCCCGCCCCCTCGACGCCGTGCGTGCCGACGGCACGTTGCGCGTCGCCCTCTATGAGGACAACTTCCCCTTCTCCGGCCTGAAGGACGGCAAGCCCGCCGGGATCGAGGTCGATCTCGCCCAGGCCGTCGCGGACGCGCTGAAGGTGAAGCTCGACCTGCGCCTCGTGGATGCGGGGGAGAACTCCGACGGCGACCTTCGCCTCGCCCTCTGGCGCGGTGATCTCGCCGGGTCGGCGCTTTCGGACGTGATGCTGCACGTGCCCGCCGACCGAATCTTCGCCCAGCGTAACGAGCAGATCTTCACGACGCGCCCCTATCTCCAGCAGCGGCTCGCCCTGGCCTGGAAGCGAGGCGCGACGGAGGATTTCGAGACGCTCGGGGATATCGGCGACACGCCCATCGCCGTGGAGGGCAACAGCGCCTCCGATGCCATGCTGCTGACCGCCAATGGCGGCAAGCTGCGGGGCAACCTCAAGCATTTCAAGAGCTTCGATGAGGCGGCTAAGGCGTTCACGGGCGGCGAGGCCCCGGTCCTGGCGGGCACTCTGTCCGAGATCGAGGGCGCGCTGACGGCCTCCAAGACGCCGCGCGACGGCATCGGCATCACGCAGGTCAAACTCGCCGGGCCGATCAAGACCTCATGGGAACTCTGCGGAGCCGTGAAGAGCGACTCGCGTGATCTCGGCTACGCGGTTGGCGACACGATCACGTCGCTGATCGACAACGGTACGATGAAGGCCATCTTCGCCAAGCACGGCGTGAGTTACGACCCCCCAACCGGCTACTGATCCGCCGGGGCCTTCAAGAAAGACAGATCCCGCCGCGCCAACGCGGCGGGACGATGGCGTTTATACTTGTAAGTCCGCCTTAATTTCCTAAGCAAACCGCCATAAGATTGGACTTATGGCCAATAACCCGGCCCCGAGACTCGTCATACTCTGACCCTCGCGGAAGGCCGTCTGCTCAAAGGGGCTCGAACCCCATCGGCCAGGGAATTCACCGGAGGAGATGTCATGAGAATGCGCACGCAGTTTCTCGCGGCGGTGGGGCTTGCCGCCCTGGCCGCAGGCGCGACGAGCCTGTCCGCCTCGGCCAAGGAGCCCGAGAAGACCGCAGCCGCCACGGGCGGCGGGGTGACCGAGCAGGACATCATCAACGACGCCAAGACCCCCGGCGACGTCGTGACCTACGGGCTCGGTCCACAGGGCCAGCGCTACAGCCCGCTCAAGACCATCGACAAGGAGAGCGTGAAGTCCCTCGTCCCGGCCTGGTCCTTCTCCTTCGGTGGCGAGAAGCAGCGCGGCCAGGAGAGCCAGGCGCTCGTGAAGGACGGCACGCTCTACGTGACCGGTTCCTATTCGCGCCTCTATGCGATCGACTCGCGCACCGGTGAAAAGAAGTGGGAATACAATGCCCGCCTTCCGGAAGGCATCCTCCCGTGCTGTGACGTGGTGAACCGCGGCGCCGCCCTGTACAAGGACAACATCTACTTCGGCACCCTCGACGCCAAGCTGGTGGCGCTCAACGCCAAGACCGGCAAGGTCGCGTGGCGCAAGGACATCGACGACTTCAAGTCCGGCTACAGCTACACCGCCGCGCCGATGATCGTGAAGGGCAAGATCATCACCGGCGTGTCGGGCGGCGAGTTCGGCGTGGTCGGCCGGGTCGAGGCCCGCGATGCCGAGACCGGCGAGATCGTGTGGAAGCGCCCCGTCATCGAGGGCCATATGGGCGAGCTGAACGGCAAGCCCTCCACCATGACGGGCAAGACCAACGAGACTTGGCCCGGCGACATGTGGAAGTTCGGCGGCGGCGCCACCTGGCTCGGCGGCACCTACGATCCCGAACTCAACATGATCTATGTCGGCACCGGCAATCCGGGCCCGTGGAACTCCTGGCTGCGTCCGGGCGACAACAAGTGGTCGGCCTCCCGCCTCGCGATCAACCCCGACAATGGCGAGATCGTGTGGGGCTTCCAGACCACCCCGCATGACGGCTGGGACTTCGACGGCGTGAACGAGTTCGTGCCGTTCGACATGCAGAAGGACGGCAAGACCGTGAAGGCCGGCGCCACGGCCGACCGCAACGGCTTCTTCTACGTGCTCGACCGGACGAACGGGAAGTTCATCTCGGCCACGCCCTTCGTGAACAAGATCAACTGGGCGAGCGGCATCGATAAGGACGGCCGCCCGATCTACATCAACGAGAACCGCCCCGGCGATCCGAGCCAAGCCACCGGCGATGAGAAGAAGGGCAAGTCCGTCTTCGCCGTGCCGGGCTTCCTCGGCGGCAAGAACTGGAACCCGATCGGCTACAGCCCCGACACCAAGCTGTTCTACATCCCCTCCAACGAGTGGGGCATGGACATCTGGAACGAGCCGGTGAACTACAAGAAGGGCGCCGCTTATCTCGGCGCGGGCTTCACCATCAAGCCCACCTTCGAGGACCATATCGGCTCGCTCAAGGCCATCGATCCGGCCACTGGCAAGGTCGCGTGGGAATACAAGAATAAGGCTCCGCTCTGGGCCGGCATCCTCACCACCGGCGGCGGCCTCGTCTTCACCGGCACGCCCGAGGGCTTCCTGAAGGCCTTCGACGCCAAGACCGGCGAGGAACTGTGGAAGTTCCAGGTCGGCACGGGCGTCGTCTCCTCCCCGATCACCTGGGAGCAGGACGGCGAGCAATGGGTCGGCGTCACCGCCGGCTGGGGCGGCGCGGTGCCGCTGTGGGGCGGCGAAGTCGCCAAGACCACGGCGGGCATCAACCAGGGCGGAAGCTTCTGGGCGTTCAAGCTGCCGAAGAAGGTTGCGGCGCGCTAATGCATCGATCCAGACAAAAGCGTCAGCTGAGTCCGGAAAAATTGATGCAAAGACAATGAGCTAGGGCAGGGACGCAGGAACGAGGTGAGTGCGTCCCTACCCTAAGACCGCAGCATGGCGGGATTGCTCTGCAGTCCCGCCAAACTCGAACCGCCCCCGGTCGCTCGGCGAACGGGGGCGGCGTCCGGGGCCCATCTCCTCCGCGAGCCGGCATGAGCGCGACCCATTCCATGCTGACATCTGTGCCGGAGACCGGGCTCGCCACCCCTTCTGTCCAGGGTGCCGGGGAGGCTATGATCCTGGCACGACATGCCGACGGGCCGGAGGCGGGGGTAGCCGGGATGCAATTGCTGATCGTCGACGATCATCCGCTCTTCCGTGAGGCGCTGGCGAGCGCCATCACCCTGGCCTTTCCCGATGCCGTGCTGCACGAAGCGGACGGGATCCGCAGCGCCTGCGACGTGCTGGGCCGCGAGACCGGTATCGATCTGACCCTCCTCGACCTGTCCATGCAGGGCGTGTCCGGCTTCGACGGGCTCGTCACCATCCGCGCCCGCTTCCCGCGTGTCCCCGTGCTGATCGTGTCGGGACTCGAAGATCCGCGCATCATGCGCGAGGCGCTTCAGCGCGGCGCGTCCGGCTTCGTACCGAAGGCGGTCGACAAGGCCACGCTCACCCGCGCCATCTCGGAGGTGATGAACGGCGCGCTGTTCACCCCGCCCGATCTCGCGAGCGCGCCGGAACCGACGCCGAGCCGCAAATCACCGCTGGCCGAGCGTGTCTCCCGCCTGACGCCGCAGCAAATGCGCGTGTTGATGATGATTCGCCAGGGCAAGCTGAACAAGCAGATCGCCCACGAATTGCAGGTCGGTGACTCGACCGTGAAGGCCCATGTGTCCGAAATCCTTCGCAAGCTCGAAGTGATCAGCCGGACGCAGATTGTGATTGAGACCGCCTATCTCGATTTCGACAAGAGCAATGGCGGCTTCCCAGCGGCGTAACGCGTCGATCTTTCAATTCGGGACAATGAAACAGCTCGTGGTCACTACGTCTCCGTTCAGACGTTACGCCCCGAAGATGTGACCGTGCTGCTTATTGGTGTTTGGTGCTGCCCCGCCCCTTCTTGGAAAGAGGGGCGGGGCGACTATCGTCGGGATTAGAAGTCGCGCTGGACGCGGAGGCGGATCTGCTGGACGGAGTCCGCGCTCGTCGTGCGCACGGCCCCCCGGCGTTGATGGCGCCGACGCGCGAGTAGGCGGTCGGATCCTTGTCGAGGTCGATGACGCGGCCGCTCTTCACGCCGATCTGGGTGTAGAAGCCCTCGACGCCGATATCGAGATCCTTGACGGGCGACCAGATGATGTTGGCGCCGGCCGTGAACTGGTAGGTGTCACGGAGAGCTTGGCTCAGCTGGAAGAAGCGGGTGCCCGGGGCGCCCACAGCGTTGGAGCCGCCCGGAGTACCGAGCAGACCGGAGGCGAGGCCCTGCGCGTTGCGGGCGTTGGCGCTGTAGCTCATCTCACCGTAGCTGCCGAACACAGCCGAACGCCACTCAGGCGCCCAGTAGTGCAGGTAGGCGGCGGCGACCGTGAAGCTGTCCGACTTCTCGAGACGGCCGGTGAAGGGGTTCACCGTCGCATCGTTGAAGAACTGGCTGAACTTCTGGCCCTGGATGGTCGCGGCGGTCTGGTTGTAGCAGCCCGAGTAAGCGCAGTAGCCGGTGTACATCTGGGCGCCGTTGCCATACGCGCCCTGCAGGTAGAGGGCATCGCCGGCGGCGATCATCGGCAGGTTGACCTTGATGCCACCCTGGACGGCGTAGCCGTACTCGTTGGACGGACGGGCCGGAGCGACGGCGTTCAGCGGCGTGGTGAGCGCGAGGTTGCCGACGTTCAGCTCGTGCGACGCGGCGGAGACCTGAGCCGAACCCCAGGCGGCGTCGTAGCGCAGCACGCCGACGAAGTCGGGCAGACGGTTGCGCTGGATGACGTCGACCGAGGTGCTGCCGATGACACCGTTCACCGTCGTGATGATCGGGGCCTGGATGTTGGTCACGCCGAACGAGGTGATCGCGCCGTTGGTGACGGTGGCGGTCGGGGCGACCGGCGAGTAGATGGCCGAGCGGCGAGCGGTCGGGTCTTCCACCGACAGCGTGGCGGAGAAGCCGTTGCCGAGGGTCGCGGTGTAGGCGAACAGGTTGGTCGACGCGATGTCCGAACCACCGGTGGCGGCGGCGAACTCGAAGTCGTGGGCGTAGAAGTCGAAGAACGAGGAGGCGCGACCGGCGGTGAGGCCAGCGAACTGCACGAAGGCCTTGTCGGCGTTCACGTAGGTCTGGGCGCGGCCGAACTGATCCGGGCCGAGGGCGGCGAAGGCGTTGCCGATGCGCTGCTGGGTACCGGAGGTGCCACCAGCGTACGGACCGCCGGTGCGGGAGGCGACTTCGACGCGCAGGAAGGCGCGCAGGGTGCCGTAGCCGGTCTGGGCGCGGGCATCGAGGTTGATGCGGGCGAGGCCGCGGTAGCCGGCGGTGTCACCGTTGCCGTTCGTGCGCGAGAAGGTGGTCTGGTAGCCACCCTCGAAGCGGGCGCGGCCCGACAGGCGCAGGCAGGTGTCGGTGCCGGGGATGTAGAAGAAGCCCGCGCCGTAGGCGGAGCAGACACGGACGAATTCGACCGGGACGGCCTTCTTCGTCGTGAGGTCGGCGGCCTGTGCAGCGCCGACCGTGGCCAGTGCTGCGGCAGAACCGAGCAGCCAAGTCTTCATAGATCTCATCGCTTTCTCCAATAACGCTGCCTTCGAAAGCTTCGACCTGCCGTGCTGCGCACGTCCTTCGAAAACTTTCCTCGGCCATGACTGCGGATGCTGAACACCTCGACGCGTCTGCCCCCTGAGAGCGGACCTCCGCGAATGCCGCTGCCGGAACACCGCCTCGCTTTTGCATCGACAAGTCGGTGGATGTCCGGCTGCCCAAAGCTAAGCGCATAGAGTTCCGATTCTAAAACCGAAAATCTCGCCTTTTGGCCCTAACTACGCAGCTGTTGCATAATTAAAACATCAATTTACTGAGCTGTAGTTGGATTATATTTTCGCCAACAACCGAAGATTGCATGTTTCGACGAATGAAATGCTTCCGCATGCTTCAGGCAAGGTTCAAACGGCGAGGCAATCCTTAGACCCACTCTGTGCGAGGCGTCCCGACGCCCTGGCCTTTGGTCCAATATCGGGCTCCGCCGCGGGGGCCCTATCGTGGCGGTAACGATCGAGGAAACGCGGGGGGCGGCGCGGCGCTGTCCCGGAGACGGCTGCGGATGCGAGTATCCGGCGTACTGCGCACCGGATGGGTGGCCATGCTCGTGGCTCTCCTCACCCTCGCGCGGCTGTCTCCCGCCGTCGCGGGCGAGTTGAACCGCGAGGGGATCGCCCGCTATTTCCCGCCGCCCCTGGTCGTCGGCGAGAAGGACGACGCCCTTCCGGTCTGGCCGATCCTCAAGCAGCAGGCAGGCTCCTACGAGGTCTTCGCCTACGCGTTCGAATCCATCGATTTCGCGCCGTTGCCCGGCTTCGGCGGCACACCCGCCGATCTCCTGATCGCCCTCGCACCGGACGGCACGTTCCGGGACGTGAAGGTGCTCTCGCACCGCGAGCCGGTCTTCCTGGAAGGACTCGGCTCGGAGCCGCTCTTCGCCTTCGTCGAGCAATATGTCGGCCTGTCGGCGCGCCAGCCGATCCGGGTGGGGCGGCCGAATGCCCGGGCCTCGGGGGCGGCCCCCAGACCACCGTCGATGGCATCGCCATGGCCACCGCCTCGACGCGCACGATCAACCAATCCGTGCTGGCCTCCGCCCTTGCGGTGGCGCGGGGCAAGCTCGGCTTCGGCGCGACCAATGTCGGCCTCAGCGTCGAGGCCAAGCCCGACCTGTTCGAGCCCCTCAGCCTGGAGGCGCTGATGGCGCGCGGCTTGGTCCGTCGCCTCACCGTCACCCGGGCGGAGGCCACCCGTGCCTTCCGCGGCACGGGCGTCGAGGAGGCGGGGGAGGGCGCGCCGGAGGACGTGCTCAGCGATTTGTACGTCGCCCTGCTCGACGTGCCCTTGATCGGCCGCAACCTCCTGGGACCGAAGCGGTTCGAGGCGCTGACCCGCGAACTCGGCCCAGGCGGGCACGCCCTGATGGTGCTGAACGCGGGCCCGGTCGACGCGCCCGAGAACCCGCTCGGCGACACATTCATCCTCGGCGCGGTGCCCGACCGGATCTCGGTCGCGCAGGGCGGCCTCGTCGTAAATGCCCGCGACATGGCCGTGGAGCGGCGGGGCGCGGGCCTGACGGAGGGCCTGCCCCCCGGCGATTGGACCATCCTGCGCATCGATTCCGCCGCCGGGTTCGATCCGTCTGCGCCGTTCACCGTGGTGCAGAAGATCGTGCGCGAGCGCGGCCAGATCCTCTCGGAGAAGATCGCCCGCGATTTCACCGTGGAGACCAAGCTGCCGGGCGACCTGTTCGTGCGTGTCGCGGCGCAGGACGGGCCGGACTGGACGGAATCCTGGCGCGCGCGCATCCCGACGCTCGCCGGAATCGGCGCCATGCTGGCGCTCCTCGTGCCGGTGCTGGCGCGGCAGAAGGGGCTGGTCGCGGATGCGCGCCGGTTTCCGGTCTTCCGGCTCGCCTTCCTCGCCGTCACGGTCGGCTTCATCGGCTACGTGGCGCAGGCGCAGCTCTCGATCGTCACCCTGATGGGGCTGGTACGGGCGGTCCTGCGCACGCACGATTTTGCGTTCCTGCTCTACGATCCGCCCTCGCTGGTGCTCTGGGCCTTCGTGCTGGTCAGCCTCGTCCTGTGGGGCCGGGGCACGTTCTGCGGCTGGCTCTGCCCGTTCGGGGCGATGCAAGAACTTGTCGCGTGGCTCGCGCGCCCCCTGCGCATCCGGCAGATCACCGTGCCGCCCGCCCTCGACGGTCCGCTGCGCAAGCTGAAATATGGGGTGCTCGCGGGCCTCCTTGCGGCCACCGCCGCAGGGCTGCCCGCCGCCGATGCCATGGCCGAGATCGAGCCGTTCAAGACGGCCATCACCCTGTCTTTCGTGCGAAGCTGGCCCTTCGTCGCCTACGCGATCGGGCTGCTGGTGCTCAACCTGTTCGTCTACAAGGGTTTCTGCCGCTACCTGTGCCCCCTGGGCGCGGCGCTCGCGGTGGCCGGGCGCTTGCGGATCCTGAACTGGATTCCTCGCCGGGCCGAGTGCGGCACACCCTGTCAGCTGTGCAAGGTCCGCTGCCGCTACGGTGCCATCGCGCAGAGCGGTAAGGTCGATTACCCCGAGTGCTTCCAGTGCATGGATTGCGTGACGATCATTCACGATCCCGGCCAGTGTGTGCCGCAGGTGGTGGCCCGGCGCCACGCCAAGCGGATCGTGCCGCGCCCGGCGGCGGTCCGATGAGCGCCAGGCCGACACGCCGCCGGGCCGTGCTCGGGGCCTGCGGCCTTGCCGCCACAACGGCCGGGCTCGGCGCCTTCCATGCCCTCGCCACCGGCCGAGGCTTGCTGGCGCGCAGCCGGGTCGGGCTTGCTTTCGGCACGACGATCTCCCTCACCGTCGCCGGAACGGATCCGGAGGCGATGGAAGCTGCCCTGACCGAGGGCGTGGCCGCGATGCGGGCCGTTGAACACGAGGCGAGCCTGTTCCGGACGGACAGCGCGCTCGCCCGCCTCAATCGGGAAGGGCGGCTCGACGCGCCCCCGGCCATCTCACCGCTTTGTTGGCCTTCGCCCTCGATCTCGCTTCCAAGACCGATGGGGCGTTCGATCCCACGGTTCAGCCGCTTTGGCCCGTCTGGTCGCGCGCGGCTGAGGCGGGAGGGCGACCCGGCGATGCGGTTCTGCGGGACTGCCTGACCCGGATCGGCTGGCGAAAGGTGCGGGCGTCGCCGGATGCGATCCTGCTGGAGGCGGGCACGGAGGTGACGCTGAACGCCGTCGTGCAGGGCTATGCGGCTGATGTGGTGATGGCCGCGCTCACACGCCGGGGCATCGCGGATGCCTTCGTCGACACGGGCGAGTTCGGTGCCCTCGGCACCCATCCCGATGGCTCGCCCTGGCGCCTCGGCATCGCCGATCCGCGCCACAAGGGCGAGGTCGCGGCAGTGATCGCCCCGTTCACCGGCTTCGCGGCCACCTCGGGCGACTACAACATGGCTTTCTCACCGGACTACGCCGACCATCACATCTTCGATCCGGCCACGGGGCATTCGCCGCGAGGCTTGTCTTCGGTGACGGTGACGGCTCCGTCCGGACTCCTGGCCGATGGCCTGTCCACGGCCTGCATGGTGCTCGGGCGGGAGCGGGGCGGAGCGCTCGTCGCGGGGCATCCAGGCTGTACCGTGCGCTTCGCGGAGAAGGCATGATCCGGCATCTCTCTGTGGCGGCCTGCGCCGGTCTCCTCGCGACCGCCCTGCCTGCGGCGGCGGCGGACTCCGTCGCCACGGCTCTGATCGTGTCGGTGGACGTGTCACAATCGGTCGATGACGCACGGTTCAAGCTACAGATGGAGGGCATCGCGGAGGCCCTTGAGGATCAAGGCGTGCTCGCGGCGATCACCGGCAACCCCGGCGGCATCCTGTTCGCGATGGTGACCTGGGCCGACCGGGCCGGGATGCCGGTGCCGTGGCGGCGCATCGCCAACAAGGCCGACGCCGAGGCCGCAGCGGCGGCCGTGCGCGCCACGCCGCGGCAAGCAGGGGAATTCACCTGCATCGGGCAGATGTTCCGCACCGTTGCCTCGAGCGTCATCCCCGCCATGCCGATGGCGGCAGACCGGATCGTCGTGGACGTGTCGGGGGACGGGATCGACAATTGCACCGATCCCGACGCCATGGAGGCCGAGCGCAACGACGTCCTCGCCCTCGGGGCGACGATCAACAGGGTTGCCGATCCTCGTTCCGGGGGAAAACGACGTGGTCGGCGCGGGGGCCTATCGCGCGCCCGGCTACGGCCTGCGCCCGACCCCGCTTCCGCAGGACCGGACCAGTTTGGAGCAATGGTATCGCGCCCATGTGGTCGGCGGGCCGACCTCGTTCCTCCTCGCCGCAGCGGGCTACGGCGATTTCTCACGGGCGATGCGGCGCAAGTTCGTCATCGAGATCAGTGCGCTGACGGCGCGCTGACCGGCCCCTACAGGAACCCGATCGAGAACCAGGGGACGAGGATGATGGCGAGCAGGCCGACGAGCAGGGCGAGCATGTAGCCCACGATCGGCCGCATCCCCGCATCCGGGTGGATCCGGCTGATCGCGCAGGCCGCATAGTATCCGACGCCGAACGGCGGGGCGAACAGGCCGACGCCCATCGCCAGGATCACCACCATCGCGTAGTGCACCTCGTGCACGCCCACCGACCGCGCGATCGGGAACAGCAGCGGCCCGAACAGCACCACCGCCGGGATGCCCTCCAGCACCGAGCCGAGGATCACGAACGCCACCGCCGAGACCAGCAGGAACCCGAGCGGCCCGCCCGGCAGGCTCTTCATCGCCACCGCCAGCGTCTGCGAGAAGCCGGACTGAGTCAGCGCCCAGGCCATGCCGGTCGCCGCCCCGATGATCAGCAGGATCGCCCCCGACAGGGCCGCCGTCGTCACCAGCATCGGGTACAGACGCGCCCAGGCGAAGCAGCGGTAGATCAGCAGGCCCGCCAGCACCGAGTAGACGATACCGATGGTCGAGACTTCGGTCGCCGTCGCGATGCCTTCGACCACCGCGTAGCGGATCACGAAGGGGAGCGCGAGCGCGGGCAGGGCCACGAGGAAGGCCCGCCCGATCACCGCGCGCGAGGGCCGGGCGACGTGGCTCAGGTCCTCGTGCCGGTAGCGCCACCACACCAGGGCGCAGAGCGTCACTGCCAGCACGAGCCCCGGCAGCAGGCCGCCGGTGAACAGGGCGGTGATCGACACGCCGGTCACCGAGCCGATCGTGATCAGCACGATCGAGGGCGGGATCGTCTCGGTCTGCGCACCGGTCGCGGCGAGCAGGGCCACGAGGTCGCCCTCCTTGGCACCGCGCGCCTTCATCTCCGGGAACAGCACGGGGGCGACGGCGGCCATGTCGGCGGCCTTCGAGCCCGAAATGCCGGAGACGAGGTACATCGCGCCCACCAGCACGAAATGCAGGCCGCCACGCACGTGGCCGAGCAGGCTCGCCAGGAAGCCGACCATGGCCTTGGCCATGCCGGTCATCTCGATGAGCAGGCCAAGGAACACGAAGAGCGGCACCGCGAGCAGGATGAGGTGGCTCATGCCCTCGTCCATGCGGCCGACCACGACCATGGCCGGCGCGTCGGTGGTCAGCGTCACGTAGGCGAAGGTCGAAAGGCCGAAGGCGAAGGCGATCGGCACGCCGGAGAAGACCAGCATCCCGACGCCGAGCACGAAGAACAGCAGCAGGTTGACGTTGCCGAGCCCGGCCAGGAACGGCTGCAGGGCCACGAGCCCTCCGGCCAGGGCCGCGCCGGTGGCGAGCGCGGCGAGGGTGATCTTCCAGTCGGCCGTTTCGAGCAGACGGATCAGTGCGATGACGAGCATCAGCCCGAAGCCGATCGGCAGGGCGGCGGCGCGCCACGCGTTGTTCAGCTCCAGCGCGGGCGTCTGGACGAAGACCTCTTCGCTGGCGAACTCGTAGGCCGGGTGCAGGACAAGACTGACGAAGACGAGGCCCGCGACGAGGGCCAGCGTTTCGAGGAAGGCGCGGGCGCGCGGTCCCGCCATGGCGACGATGGCGGTCATGCGCATGTGCTCGGCGCGGCGGAAGGCGACGACCGATCCGAGCATGGCGAGCCAGAGGAACAGGATACCGGCGAGTTCGTCGGTCCAGATCAGCGGTTGATGGAAGACGTAGCGGCTGACGACGCCCGACAGGAGAACGCCGATCTCGGCGAGCACGAGCAGGGCGGCGGGGATCTCGACCAGCCAGCCGATGGCGTTGTCGAGGACCTTCAGCCAGCCACGGCTCCGCAGGGGCGGGCCATCGAGACCGATCCCGTGAGCGCCCGCGCCCGCAGCTTCCACCGCCGCGATGTCCATCGCCATCCTCCCAAAAGCCCTAACCGGGGCCGGCGCCGGGTTATCCCGGTCTCCGCGCGAACACATTCCATACTTGCGACGGCCCTGCCAGTGAACCGGCCGACGCGGATATCCAGCCTCGTCGCGTCAGGCTCAGCCGAGCCACGCCACCAGAGCGGAGACGGTGACGACCGAGACGAGGTGCGAGACGAGGATCGCCCCCGACGTGACACCCGCCTGGAGGCCGTAGAGCTTGGCGAGGGTGAAAGGGCCGGAGCCGATGGGCAACGCGCTGAGCAGCACCGCCGCCCGCGCCCAGAGCGGCGGTACGGGGAAGACATAGAAGACGAGGAGGGCCGTCACCGCCGGGTGGACGACGAGCTTCAGCCCAACGAGGAGCCAGATCAGGCGCCGGTCCCCAGCCACTCCGCTCTCCTGCGCCAGGAACAGTCCGATGCAGATCAACGCGCAGGGCGAGGCCGCACCGCCGAGGAGCTTCGCGGCGGTGTCGAGGGGGAGGGGCACGGCCAAGCCGGTGAGCCCCACCGCGAGACCGGCGATGGGGGCGAGGAAGAGTGGATTGCGCAGCAGGGAGAGCAGCACCCGTTTCACGGTACTGCGCCGGTCGACGCCCCGCCTCAGGTCGAACTCCACCATCACGATGGCCGTGAGGAACAGCACGCAGGCGGTGAACAGGGTGGCGATCACGGCCGCCGGCAGCCCCTCGGGCCCGAAGACCAGCAGGCAGAGCGGAATGCCCATGAAGCCGACATTGCTGTAGCCGGCATCCAGCCCCTCGATGCTCGCATCCGCTACGGAGCCGCCGCGGCGCCGCCCGAGGCCGTAGGCCAGGGTGAAGGTCGCGGCGATGCCGAGGCCGAAGGCCGCCGAGAACCCCACCTGCCCGATCTCGGCCGGGGTGATCCGCGCCATGGTGGTGAAGATCAGTGCCGGGAGCGCGAGGTAGATCGCGAAGCGGTTGATGTTGTCGGTCGCCTCCCGCGTGAAGACCCCGAACCGTCCGCAGAGAAAGCCGACGAGGATCAGCGCGAAGATCGGCAGCGCCGCGTTCAGGACCGCCTGCATGCCGTGTCCGATGAGGAAGGAAGTGCCCCGGCCGGGGACGAAGGAGGCGAGACCCCTACACGATCCCGCGTATCACCGGAAACCGCGCCGCTTCGATCTGTCAGGCTCCGGCTCTTCCCAATGTGGCATACGCCCCACATCATACGGGCACGGGCCTCACAACGGGACCATCATGGATTTCACGATTTCCCCGCGCGTCGAGGAGTACCGCGCGCGCATCGCGGCCTTTGTCGACACGCACATCATCCCGGTGGAGCGGGATCCGGCCGCCTATGACGGGCACGGCAACATTTCCCTGCCCGAACTGGAGCGCCTGCGCGGCCTCGCTCGCGCCGAGGGGCTGTGGTGCCTCCAACTCAAGCCGGAGACTGGGGGAGCGGGCCTCGACAAGATTGGCATGGCGGTCTGCTATGAGGCGATGAACCGCTCGATCTTCGGGCCCGTGGTGTTCAACTCGGCCGCCCCCGACGATGGCAACATGATGGTGTTGGAAAAGGTCGCGACGCCCGAGCAGAAGGCGCGCTGGCTCGATCCGATCGTGCGCGGCGAGGTTCGCTCGGCCTTCGCCATGACGGAGCCCCATCCCGGTGGCGGCTCCGATCCTGGCATGATCCAGACCCGCGCCGAGCGGCGGGGCGATACCTACGTCGTGACCGGCCGCAAGTGGTTCATCACCGGCGCCGAGGATGCAGCCCATTTCATCCTGATGGCGCGGACGTCGGACGACGCCCGCAAGGGCCTCACCGCCTTTCTGTTCCACCGGGACAGCCCCGGCTGGCACATCGTCCGCCGCATCGGGATCATGGGTCCCGAGGAGCATGGCGGCCATTGCGAGATCGCGTTCGAGGGACTCGAAATCCCCGCGAGCGACGTGCTGATGAAGGAAGGCGACGGGCTCAAGCTCACGCAGATCCGCCTCGGTCCGGCGCGGCTCACGCACTGCATGCGCTGGCTCGGATTGTCGAAGCGCTGCGTCGAGATCGCCCGCCATTATGCGGCCGAGCGCCAGGGCTTCGGCGTTCGCCTCGCCGACCGGGAAAGCATCCAGTTGATGCTCGGCGACCTCGCCATGCGCATTGAGATCGGCCGCCTTCTCGTGGCCAAGGCCGCCTGGGCGCTCGACCAGGGCAGCTTCGCACGCAAGGAGGTGTCCATGGCCAAGGTCCACGTGGCCAACCTTCTGCACGCGGCGGCCGATACGGCGATCCAGATCAACGGCGCGCGGGGCTACTCCACCGATACGCCGCTCGAATGGATCTACCGCTACGCCCGTCAGGCCCGGCTCGTGGACGGGGCGGACGAGGTCCACAAGATGGTGCTGAACCGCAACCTCGAGGCGGAGGGCGACGCGTTCTGGACCTGGGACGTGGGGGAATAGGGGTGTGAGCCCGTCCTCTCCCCACAGGTGGTGAGAGAAGAATGCGCACCGTCGCGCGAGAAGAAAAGGAAACAGAATCCATGACGGACGTGGTCATCACCGGCGCCGTGCGGACGGCCATCGGCACCTTCGGCGGCGCGCTCGCCGCGATCCCCCCGGCCGAACTCGCCGCAAAATGCGTGGCCGAGGCGCTGTCGCGCTCCGGGACCAAGGGGGAGGAGATCGGCCACGTCATCTTTGGTCACGTGATCCCGACCACGCCGCGCGACGCCTATATCGCCCGCGTCGCGGCGATGGAGGGCGGCATCCCGCAGGAGGTGCCCGCCCTGACCGTCAACCGCCTCTGCGGCAGCGGCCTGCAGGCCATCGTCTCGGCGGCGCAGGCCGTGATGCTCGGCGATGCCGAGGCCGCCGTCGCGGGTGGCGCCGAGAGCATGAGCCGTTCGCCGCATCTGCTGTCAGCAGCCCGGTTCGGTCAGAAGATGGGCGATATCAGCGGTGTCGATTACATGATCGGCGTGCTCTCCGATCCGTTCGGCCACGGCCATATGGGCGTCACCGCCGAGAATATCGCGAGCCGCTACGGCATTTCCCGCGAGGATCAGGACGCCTTCGCAGCGCTGAGCCAAGCGCGGGCCGCCAAGGCCATCGCCGAGGGCCGGTTCCGCGATCAGATCCTGCCGATCCCGGTTCAGCGCAAGCGTGAGACCGTGCCCTTCGAGACCGACGAGCACCCCAAGGCCACCAGTGCCGAGGATCTGGCGAAGCTCCGCCCGGCCTTCGCGAAGACCGGCAGCGTCACGGCGGGCAACGCTTCTGGCCTCAACGACGGCGCCGCCGCCCTGGTGCTGATGAGCGCCGAGAAGGCGGCCCGCGAAGGCGCCAAGCCGCTGGCCCGCATCGTCGGCTACGCCCATGCGGGCGTCGATCCGTCCGAGATGGGCATGGGGCCCGTCCCCGCCGTGCGCCGCCTGTTCGAGCGCACCGGCCTGCGCGCCTCCGATTTCGACGTGATCGAATCGAACGAGGCCTTCGCGGCGCAGGCCTGCGCGGTCTCGCGCTCCCTCGACCTCGACCCGGACAGGGTGAACCCCAACGGCGGTGCCATCGCGCTGGGTCACCCGATCGGCGCGAGCGGGGCGATCATCGCGGTGAAGACGCTCTATGAGCTCGCCCGGACCGGCGGTCGCTACGGCCTCGCCACCATGTGCATCGGCGGCGGCCAGGGCATCGCGGTCGCCTTCGAACGCGCGCAGTGAGGCATCCATGAGCGGCATCTTCGATCTCACGGGCCGTCATGTGCTGGTGACCGGCGCGTCGAGCGGGCTCGGGCGCCATTTCGCGGGCCTTCTGGCGAAGTCGGGGGCAAGGCTTTCCCTCGCCGCCCGCCGGGCGGGGGCGCTCGCCGAGACCGTGGCCACCGTCGAGGCTTTGGGCGGGCAGGCGCAGGCCCTCGTGATGGACGTGACCGACCGCGCCAGCATCGAGGTGGCCCTCGATCAGGCGCAGGAGCGGTTCGGCCCCGTGGCGGTGCTCGTGAACAATGCGGGCGTCACGGCGACGACCCCGGCCCTCGACCTCTCGGAGAGCGAGTGGGACGGGGTGCTCGACACCAACCTGAAGGGCGTGTTCCTCGTCGCCCAGGCGACCGCCAAGCGCATGGTCGCGGCGGGGCAGGGGGCAGCATCATCAACGTCGCCTCGATCCTCGGCCTGCGGGTCGCCGGGGGTCTTGCCCCCTACGCCGCCTCTAAGGCCGCCGTGATCCAGCTGACCAAGAGCCTCGCCCTCGAATGGGCGCGCCACGGCATCCGCGTGAACGCCCTCGCGCCGGGCTACGTGCGCACCGAACTGAACGCGGAGTTCTTCGATTCCGAGGCGGGCAAGGCGCTGATCAAGCGGGTGCCCCAGCGGCGCCTCGGCGAGGCCCACGAACTCGACGGTGCGCTCCTGTTGTTTGCCTCAGATGCCGGATCGTACATGACCGGCTCGGTCCTCGCCGCCGATGGTGGCCACCTCGTTTCGGGGCTCTAGACCATGGACGAGACGCGGCTCAGCGCCTGGATTGCCACGCATCTCGGGGTACCCAGCGTCACGATCGAAGAGAGCCGCGCCCTGGGCGGCGGGTCGATCCAGGAAAACCGGCTGATCCGCTGCCGGATCGGGGAGGGGACGCGCGAATTCGTCCTCCGCCGGGATGCGCCCGCGACCATCGCTTCCAGCCGATCCCGGCGCGAGGAATTCCGCCTGCTCGAAGCCGCCCACGCGGCGGGGGTGCGCGTGCCGGAGCCGGTCGGCTTCTGTGAGGACGCGTCGGTGATCGGCGCGCCCTTTGCCCTGATGGGGCTGGTGGCGGGCGTCGGTCTCGGGCCGCGTATCGCCAAGGATCTGACCCTCGGTGGCGACCGTGAGAAGCTGGCGGAAGACCTCGGACGCGAACTCGCGACGATCCACGCGGTGCTCGACCCCCACCGGGATCCGCCGCCGGCCCTCGCCTTCCTCGGCCCGCCCGAGCCGGAGCCGGCCAGGGCCGAGATTGCACGCCTCCGCGAAAGTCTCGACGGGATCGGCGCCAAGCGGCCCGCCATCGAATGGGGCCTGCGCTGGGCCGAGGTATGCGCGCCCGCCTGCCCGGCACCGTCCCTCGTCCACCGGGACTTCCGCACCGGCAACTACATGGTCGATGAGACCGGCCTGACCGCCATCCTCGATTGGGAATTTTCCGGGTGGGGCGACCCGGCCCAGGATCTCGGCTGGTTCTGTGCCGCCTGCTGGCGCTTCGGCCGTCTCGACAAGGAAGCGGGCGGCATCGGATCGCGCGAGGCCTTCGAGCGCGGCTATCGCGAGGGCGGCGGCCGACCAGTCGAGCGCGAGCGGGTCGCCTACTGGGAGGTGATGGCGCATCTGCGCTGGGCGGTGATCGCCCTGGAGCAGGGCGCGCGCCACGTTTCGGGCCGCGAATTCTCCCTCGAACTCGCCCTGACCGGCCGCATGGTGCCGGAACTGGAACAGGCGATCCTCGCCGCCACCGCCCCCGCCGCCTGGCCGCGATAACGGAGCCTTCCGATGCGTGATGATCCCTCCGGCGCCGACCTGATCGAAGCCGCCCGGAAAGCCCTCACCGACGAGGTCTTACCCGGTCTCACCGGCCGCCCGCGCTACGTGGCGCTGATGGTGGCCAACGCCCTCGGCATCGCCGCGCGCGAGATTGGGGATGCCCACGACCTCGCGGCGGCGGGCGCCGATCTCATCGGCCCCGATGACCCGGCCGGACTCGTCATGTCCATCCGGGAGGGACGGCGCGACGCCGCTCCCGACCTTCATGCGGCCCTCACCGTTCACGCCGATATCGCCTCGCGCATTTGGAGACCACGAAAAGCGTGAGGGGCACGCGCGGTATCAATTCGGTCTTTGAGAGTGAGGAGAAGCTTACGACTGATCCATTTGAGTGTGCCGAACATCGGATCGGGTATGATCCTGCTTGAATTTGGACGCACCGGGATTCGATGCACGATCCGCTCGCGGCAAAGCTGGCGCGCTACGTTCCGCTTTCGGTTGCCGACCGGATGTGGCTTTCGGAGGCGCTTGGGCCGGCCCGGAGCATCGCCGCCCGCACCGACATCATCGATGAGGGCGAGGATCCACACGCGGTCAACGTCATCCTGGAAGGCTGGGCCTGCCGGTCTCGGCAACTCGTGGATGGGCGCCGCCAGATCGTCTCGCTTCTTCTCCCGGGGGACCCGTGCGACCCCCATGTCTTCCTTCTCGATCAGATGGACCATGCGATCAGTGCGCTGACCCCCGTGGTCTACGCGCAGATTCCCGGACCGGTGCTGCAGGAATTGACCGCGCGCAGCGCCGCTCTCGACCGGGCCTTCCAACGCGAAGCTCTCGCCACTGCGGCGATCCAGCGGGAATGGACCGTCAGCCTTGGGTGCCGCTCGGGCATCGAACGCCTCGCCCACCTATTCTGTGAACTGCCTACGCGGCTATCCGCCATCGGCCTCGCGACGCGCACCAGCTGCCCGCTCCCGCTGACGCAGCACGATCTCGCCCATTCGCTCGGGCAGACCAGCGTGCACATCAACCGGACGCTTCAGGAACTGCGCGCCCAAGGCCTCATCACCCTTCGCAGCCGCCGCCTGACGATCCACGATCCGGCGCGGTTGGCGGAGCTGGCGCATTTCGATGCGTCTTACCTGCATTTTACGGTGGGATCGGATCCGCCGCCTGTCGAGGCATGAAGAAAATGGGGCGCCCGCGAGTTGCCCAAGAGGTTGATGATGCCGAGAGACGGCGGATGACGATCCCGGGAGACGTGTACGATCGGCTTGCGGCGGTGGAAGCAGACAATGCCCGCCTC
>NZ_JBHSWN010000001.1:4400000-4817500 GCF_042661665.1 Methylobacterium komagatae | reverse complement strand
GACTGCCGTCCCCGCCCGCTCCGCGACGCTGCGAGCGGTCAGAGCCGCCGATCCGCCATCTCGAAGGATGGCAAAGGCGGCGTCGATGAGGGCTTGGCGATCCGCATTCCTGTCGGCCTGCGCCTTACGTGGACGGCCTTTCCCATTTTTATGAGCGACGTTCATTTTCGCACTTGCGACTCACGGCCGGAGCCTTCTACGAGTTAAATGAACGCTGTTCAAGGCGAGGAGCCGACAAGCTCTCGCGCAGGAGCCGGCCTCATGTTCGACAGCCTCATTCAGTTCGTGATGCTTATCCTCCTGCTGGTCGCATTGAAGCGCCTGGGCAGGATCGAGCGCCAAGTGAATGCCCTCGGCCAGGGTGTCGCCAGCGAGGCTGCGCCGGTAATGGAGGCTTTGACCCCGGAAAGCACGGCAACTCCACAATCGGAGATCGTGCCGGCCCCTCTTCCGCCGATCCGCGAACCTTCGGATTCTGAGCCCGAAGTGGGTCTGGCCGAACCGCCGGCTGCCCCGGCTCCCCCGCCGGCCGGTCATGCGCGCGTCGATTTCGAATTACGGTTCGGCCGCCGCTGGGCCGCCTTGCTCGGTGGCGGGATCGTCGCCTTCGGCCTCGCACTCCTGGTGCGCCACTCGATCCAGCAGGGTTACTTCCCGCCCTCGGTTCGCTTGGCCGTTGCAGCACTGCTCGCCCTCATTCTCTGCGCGGGCGCGGAGTACTTCCGGCGCCGCAGGACCTTCGAATTACCGGCCGATGCGGGCGCTTTCCGCCGGATCGCGGATATCCCCTCGGTGCTGCTGGGGACAGGACTGAGCGGCGTGTTCGCCGTCGCCTATGCCGCTCATGCCGTCTACGGCTACCTCTCCTCGCCCACGGCCTTCGCTATCATGGCCGTCACCGCTCTGGCCGGGATCGGTGTGTCGCTGATCTACGGGCCCGCCCTCGCGGTGATCGGATATCTCGCGGCCCTCGCCGTGCCGTTCCTGATCGTGGGAGACGGCCTCGTCACGGGCGCCGCCTATGTCGCCCTCGTCGGCGTGGCCGGCTATGCCGCCGCGTGGCGCGGTGGCTGGAAGCGGCTCGAGAACCCCGCCGGTCTGATCCTGCTCGGATGGGCAGCCCTGCTCTGGCCCGCGACGCTCCTTCCCCTCGCGCTCGTGGCGCTGCCCGGCGCGGCCCTTGCGATTGCCATCACGGTGATGCGTCTTCGCCCCCGCGAAGCCTGGGCGAGCGACCGGCTGAGTGGGCAGGCGTGCCTCGCCCTGGCGATTGCGGGAGGGCAGGGGCTCCTGCTGGCGACCCATGTCGTGCGGACGCCGAGCGTCTTCGTCTTTCAGCCGGTGGCGACCGGCCTCGGTCTCACGATCCTGCTTGCCTGCCTCGCTATCGCAGCGACGATGACGCGAACGCGCGTTGTGGCGCCGCTCATTGCGAGCCTCATCGTCGGGCTCGTGGCAGCCCTGTGCGGCCTATCCGTTCGCGACGACACGATCACTCCTGTTGTCATCGGCCTTTCGCCGGATCGGGTCGGCTGGATCGTCGCAATTCTGTCGGTGGCCGCTCTCGCCATCGCGGCTGTGGCGATGCGGCGTTCGAAACGCGTCGCGACCACCGCCTTTATCGGCACGGTCTCTGCCGCCATCCTCCTTCCCGCAGCCGATATCTCGCTTCATCAGGCGGGCGGGCTCGAAGGAGCCATTCTCGCCGGGCTCGCCTGTGCGCAGGGAACCGGGCTCCTTGCGATCGCCCGGCCCCGGCATGGGACGATCCCGGGGGACCGCGCTTTCGCCTCGTCGATCGTCGCTTCCCTTGGCCTCGGTCTTCTCGGCCTCGCGCTGGTCGTATCCGGCCTGGGGGGTGGCTCCTTGGTCACGCTGGTGCTGGCCCTCATCGCGGCGGGGGCGGGCGCCCTGGCGATCCTCTGGCGCATGCCGCTCTTCGCCTCCGTGGCCGGGCTCGCCTCGGTGCCGGTGATCCTCCACGCAGGGCTGAACGCGGTGCGGACGCTCGATGTGGCCCATCACGAGGGCACGACGGCCCTGTGGCCGATCCTGCAGGATACGCTCCTGCCGGGGATCGTGCTTCTCGGCACGGCCGCGCTGATGAACCGGCAGCCCGGACCGGCTGCGATCCGCAGGGCCGACCGGCGTTGGCTCTTGGTCCTGAAGGCGGATGTCGCGGCCGCCGGAACGGGCCTGCCGATGAGCCTCGTCCTGACGGCCATCGCCGCGGGCGGGCTGCTGCTGGGCGCCGCCGTGGCGACGGTGCGCGCCGTGACCTTCGGTGATGCCTATGCGCCTCTGTCGGCGCCGGGGGATATCGGCCTTCTCTGCCTGTTCCTGTTGTCCGGAGCCGCAGCCTCTCTGCGCCTGCGCCGTGCCTCCGGAATGGCGGGCTTCTCGATACTCGCCGCGAGCCTCTCGCGCTTCGCGGTGGCGGCCTGCGCCGGGGCAATCCTCGCCAATCCCTTCGTCACGGAGGATCCGGTCGGTGTGATGCCGGGGCTGAACCTACTCGTGCTGGCCTATCTCCTCCCGGCCCTCGCCGCATGGCGCCTCGCCCGCGAGGCGGCGGCCATGCCGTTCGGAACCGTGGATCCGCGGCTGCGCGGCAGGGCGGGCGGCATGGCGGTGGCGGGGCTCCTCGCCTACGCGACCTGTACGGTGTCGCAGGCCTTCCAGGGTCCGGTGCTCTCGCTCGATGGGATCACGGAGAACGAGTTGTGGATGCACACCCTCGTCTGGCTGGTGCTCGGCACGGCGATCCTCGGCTACGGCCTGCGCACGGGGGCGCGGGTGGCGCGGCTCACGGCGCTCGGCATCGTCGCTGCGGTCGCGGCGAAGGTGACCCTGCTCGATCTCGCGCATCTGACCGGCGCGGCCCGCGCCCTGTCGGTCATCGCGCTCGGGCTCGTCCTGCTCGGGATCGGCATGGTCTACCAGCGTCTCGCGGCACGGGACGCACGGGCATGACGGGTCAGGCCTTCGCCGCGTCGAGGCCCATCTGCCAGAAATCCGCTTCGAGGCGCGAGGCGGCGGCGAAGGTCGCGACGAGGTCCGGGAACCGGGCCTCCGTGAGCGTCCGCGCGGCGAGGTCGTCCAGATGCGCCCGGGCGCGGCCCGCCACACCCTGGTAGCCCTCGCCCGCATAATCGGCGACCCACTCGCGGTAGGGGTGGTCGCCGAGCGCCTCGGGACCCTGCGGCGCGAGAGCCTTGCCGATCACGGCATAACCCACGACGCAGGGGGCGAGCGCAACGTGCAGGTCGAGCAGGTCGCCCGCCGCGCCCTGGTCCAGCACGAAGCGGGTATAGGCCACCGTTGCCGGATGCTCCCGCGTGGCGGCGAGGGCCTCGACACCGATCCCCCAGCGGGCGCAGAGACGGACATGAAGTTCCGTCTCGTCCAGGATGGAGGCGAGGCCCGCCTGCGCGGCTCGGATGTCGCCCGGCGTCCGGCTCTTGTAGGCGGCGAGCGCATAGGCCCGCGCGAACTGGATCAGGAACAGGTAGTCCTGCACGAGGTAAGCGCGGAAGGCCGCCTCGGGCAGCGTGCCGTCGCCGAGTTGGCGCACGAAGGGATGGTCGACGTAGCGCGTCCAGTCCTCGGCGGCCGACGACCGCAAGCGTTCGAAGACATCCATTGTCGTGGCTCCTTTGTCCTTAGGCGGTCGTCGCGCCGAGGAGGCGCGATACGGTGGCCGCGCCCTTGCGGACGCGCTCACCGATTTCCTTGAGTTTTTCGTCCGAGAGCCGGTGCGTCGGGCCCGAGACGGAGATTCCCGCGATGGCCTCGCCGTGGAAGTTGAGGATCGGAGCGGCGACGCAGCGCATCCCGATGGTCCGCTCCTCGTCGTCGATGGCATAGCCCCTGTGGCGGGTGGCCTCGATATCCTCCCGCAATTGCTCCAGCGAGCCGATGGTCTTGTCCGTGAAGCGCGCGAAGGTCTTGCCCCGGAACAGGCGTTCGGTCCGGTCCGGCTCGTAGGTGGCGAGCAGCGCCTTACCGATGCCGGAGGCATGGAGCGGCGAGAGAGAGCCAGGCGGGAAGAAGGCGCGGATCGTCTCGTGCGTCTCGACTTGGCTGACGAAGAGAACGCTTCCCTCCTTCTCGACGCCGAGATTGGAGGTTTCGCCCGTCTCCTGCATCAGCGTCCACATCATCGGGCGGCTGCGCTCGACAACGTTGTGGCGGCGCAGAAAGGCCGAACCAAGCCGGTAGGCCTCCGCACCCACATGCCATTCCTGCTTGTCGGCGCTGATCTCGACGAAGGCCCGCCGTTCCAGGGTCGCGAGCACCCGGTGCATCGTCGCGACCGACTGCCCGAGCTTACCCGCGAGTTCCGATAGGGTGAGCCCGTCGCTCTCCGCCAGCACGTCGAGCACATCAAGAGCACGGTCGAGGGCCTGGATCGTCTCCGTGGGCTTGGCACCGCCGAACCCCTTCGGGCGGCCGCGCCGCCGGTTCCCCGAATCCATCGCGCCCTCGCCTTCGCCACCGCCCCATCCGCGAAGTAGAGTGAAAAAATTTTTCGTTCAACGGAAAAATCTAACCACCTGACTAATTAGGCTTTTCGCCGGCCACGTCCAAAATGAAAAACTTTTTCAAAAAAATATCAATGGCGAGGAAGCGGTGCTATTGTCCTGCGTATTGGAGGAGGACGCCCGCCGATGTTTGCACAGAATCCCGTTTTCATTCCCGGACCGACCAATATGCCGGAAGTGCTTCGGCGGGCGGCAGACATGCCGACCCTCGATCACCGGTCGCCGTACTTCGCTCAGATCCTTCATCCGGCGCTTGCGGGCGTGAAGAAGGTGTTGAAGAGCGAGACAGCTGAGGTCTTCATCTTTCCTTCGACTGCGACGGGCGGATGGGAGACGGCTCTTTCGAACACGCTGAGCGTGGGTGATGCCGTCCTGGCCTCGCGCTATGGCATGTTCAGCCATCGCTGGATCGACATGGCCCGCCGCCATGGACTCGATGTCCGCGTGATCGAGGCTCCCTGGGGCCAGGGTCTTCCGGCCGATCGCTTCGCCGAGGCTCTATCGGCGGACAAGGCGCACCGCATCAAGGCGGTGCTCGTCACTCACAACGAGACCGCGACCGGGGTGAAGTCCGATGTCGCCGCCGTGCGCCGTGCCCTGGACGCGACGGGCCATCCCGCGCTGTTGCTCGTTGATGGCGTCAGCTCGATCGCCTCCATGGATTTCCGCATGGACGAATGGGGCGTCGATGTCGCCGTCACCGGGTCGCAGAAGGGCTTCATGCTGCCGGCGGGCCTCGCCATCACTGCCTTCTCGCCAAAGGCGATGGACGCCACGGCGACCGCCACCCTGCCGCGGACCTATTTCGACATCCGCGACATGGCGAAGGGTTACGCGAATGGCGCCTATCCCTACACGCCGTCGGTCGGCCTACTGAACGGCCTCAAGCTCTCGACGGAACTGCTTCTGGCCGAAGGACTCGATGCCGTCTTCGCCCGGCACCGCCGCATCGCGGACGGCATCCGCGCCGCGGTCTCGGCCTGGGGCCTCGAACTCTGCGCCGCGCGACCCGAGCTTTACTCGGACACGGTGAGCGCGATCCGCACGCCGGAAGGCTTCGATGCCACGCAGATCGTCACCCATGCCGCGCGGCAATACGATGTCGCCTTCGGCGTCGGCCTGGGCGAGGTCGCGGGCAAGGTGTTCCGCATCGGCCATCTGGGCAGCCTCACGGACGTGATGGCCCTGTCGGGGATCGCGGCAGCGGAGATGGCCATGGCTGATTGCGGCCTGCGCATCGAATTGGGATCCGGCGTCGCGGCGGCTCAGGCCGTCTATCGCGGCGCGGCAGGGACCCGCCTGCGCGCGGCGGCCTGAGGGAGGGAGCCATGATCACCCCCACCCTGGAAGACGTGCTCGCCGCGCATGAGCGCATCCGGCCGCACATTCATCAGACCCCGGTTCTGACCTCGCGGATCATCGACGAAGCGGCGGGTGCGCAGCTATTCTTCAAGTGCGAGAACCTGCAGAAAGCCGGGGCCTTCAAAGCACGGGGCGCCTCGAACGCGGTCTTCAGCCTCACCGAGGCGCAGGCCGCGCGGGGCGTGGCGACCCACTCCTCCGGCAATCACGGCACCTGCCTGTCCTACGCCGCAAGCCGCCGTGGCATACCCTGCACGGTGGTGATGCCGCGCACCGCCCCCCAGGCCAAGAAGGATGCCGTGCGCGGCTATGGCGGGCGGGTGGTGGAATGCGAGCCGTCCACCTCCTCCCGCGAGGCGGTGTTCGCGGAGGTGGTCGCCGAGACCGGTGCCGAGTTCGTGCATCCCTACAACGATCCCCGCGTCATCGCGGGTCAGGCGACCTGCGCCCGCGAACTGATCGAGCAGGTCGAGGATCTCGACGCGGTGATCGCCCCGATCGGCGGTGGCGGCATGGTGTCGGGCACCTGCCTCACGCTCGCCGGGCTCGCCCCGCACATCGCGGTCTATGCCGCCGAGCCCGAGCAGGCGGACGACGCCCACCGCAGCCTGAAGGCCGGGCACATCATCGCCGACGACGCGCCGGTGACCGTGGCGGACGGGTTGAAGGTGCCGCTGAAGGACCTGACGTGGCACTTCGTTCGCCACCATGTCGAGGATATCCTGACGGTCTCGGAGGTCGAGATCGTCGCGGCGATGCGGCTGATCTGGAAGCGGCTGAAGATCGTCATGGAGCCGTCGAGCGCCGTGGCGCTGGCGGCCGTGCTCAGAAACCGCCCCGTCTTCGAAGGCAAGCGGGTGGGCGTGATCATCACGGGGGGCAATGTCGATCTCGACAAGCTGCCTTGGCAATAGGGGAGAGAAACCGATGAACGCACATACCCCGATCGCCGACCTGGAAGTCGGCTTCGACGTGCCCGCCCTGCCGGGCATGCGCGAGGACGAGATCCAGACGCCCTGCCTGATCCTCGATCTCGACGCTCTGGAAGCCAATGTCCGCAAGATGGGCGACTACGCCAAGGCGCACGGGATGCGCCACCGCGCCCACGGCAAGATGCACAAGTCGGTCGAT
The DNA here is from genome assembly GCF_042661665.1 of Methylobacterium komagatae. Taxonomy (NCBI): domain Bacteria; kingdom Pseudomonadati; phylum Pseudomonadota; class Alphaproteobacteria; order Hyphomicrobiales; family Methylobacteriaceae; genus Methylobacterium; species Methylobacterium komagatae. The sequence continues at coordinate 4,810,463 of NZ_JBHSWN010000001.1, read as the reverse complement.
GTCCTGAAGCTCCAGCAGGACCTCGGCGGCGCCTGCGGCGTCTGCTGCCAGAAGGTCTCGGAGGCGGAGGTCTTCGCTCGCGCCGGGATCAAGGACATCCTCGTCTCGAACCAAGTGCGCGATCCGGCCAAGATCGACCGTCTCGCCAAGCTGCCGCGCTTCGGCGCCCGCATCATCGTCTGCCTCGACGACGTGGCGAACGTCGCCGACCTGTCGGCGGCGGCACACAAGCACGGCACGCAGCTCGATTGCTTCGTGGAGATCGATTGCGGCGCCGGGCGCTGCGGCGTGAAGACCACGCCCGACGTGGTGGCCATCGCCAAGGCGGTCGATGCCGCGCCGAACCTGCGCTTTGCCGGCATCCAGGCCTATCAGGGCGCCATGCAGCACATCGACGGGTTCGAGGAGCGGCGCGCCAAGCTCGATGCGGCGATCGCCCAGGTCCGCGACGCGGTCGAGGCGCTGAAGCGCGAGGGGCTTGAGCCAGAACTGGTCAGCGGCGGCGGCACAGGCAGCTACTATTTCGAGAGCGAATCCGGCCTCTACAACGAGCTGCAATGCGGCAGCTACGCTTTCATGGATGCCGATTACGGCCGCATCCTCGATCGCGAAGGCCACCGCATCGATGCGGGCGAATGGAAGAACGCCCTGTTTATCCTCACCAGCGTCATGAGCCACGCCAAGGCCGACAAGGCGATCTGCGACGCGGGCCTCAAGGCGCAGTCGGTCGATTCCGGCCTGCCCTTCATCTTCGGCAGAACCGACGTGAAGTACATCAAGTGCTCCGACGAGCACGGGGTGATCGACGATCCGGAGGGCAAGCTGAAGGTCAACGACAAGCTGCGCCTCGTGCCCGGCCATTGCGACCCGACCTGCAACGTCCACGATTGGTATGTCGGCGTGCGCAACGGCGTGGTCGAGACGCTGTGGCCGGTCTCGGCGCGCGGCAAGGCGTATTGAGGTCGCCATGATCATCGTCCCTGAAAACCGGATCGACGGGCTCCTCACGGAAGCGGATTGCTTCACGGCGGTGGAGAAGGTCTTCGCCTCCATGGCGCGGCGTACGGCGGGGAACTTCCCCGTGGTGCGCGAGGCCATCGGCCATGCCGATGCGCTCTACGGCTTCAAATCCGGCTTCGACCGGGAAAGCCTCGCCCTCGGCCTCAAAGCCGGCGGCTTCTGGCCCGGCAACGCCGCCAAGGGCCTGACCAACCACCAATCGACCGTGTTTCTGTTCGATGCCGATACCGGCCGCTGCCGGGCCGTGGTGGGGGGCAATCTCCTCACCGCGCTCCGCACGGCGGCGGCCTCGGCAATCTCGATCAAGCATCTCGCCCGCAAGGATGCGCGGGTGCTCGGCATGATCGGCGCGGGCCACCAATCGGCCTTCCAGCTTCGCGCCGCCCTGGCACAACGTCCTTTCGAGCGGGTGCTGGCATGGAACCTCCACCCCGGCATGTTCGGGCGCATGGAGGCGGTGGCGCGCGAGCACGGCGTGCCGTTCGAGGTGGCTGGCTCGATCGTCTCGGCGCCGAAGCGGACGCGATCGTGACGATCACCTCGTCCTTCGCGCCGATCCTGAAGGCGTCCCACGTCAAGCCGGGCACGCATATCGCGTGCATGGGCACCGACACGAAGGGCAAGCAGGAGGTCGAGGCCGAACTGCTCGCCGCCGCGACGGTCTTCACGGACGAGGTCGCGCAATCGGTGAGCATCGGCGAGGCGCAGCACGCCATCGGCCGGGGGCTCCTCACCGAGGGCGCCATCGTGGAGATCGGCGCGGTGATCAACGGCGACCATCCCGGCCGGACGTCGGACGAGGAGATCACCCTGTTCGACGGCACCGGCGTCGGCCTTCAGGACCTCGCCGTAGCCTCGGCCGCCGTGGATCTCGCGGTGGCCAAGGGGCTGGCGGTCGAGGTGGAGTTCTAGAACGCGACCGTAAGGGAGGATGAGGCTTCTGGCCCCATCGCTCCCGCCGTCATTTCGGGCTCTCGCCTTTGGCGAGCCCCGGAATGACGGTGAGGCAAGGCGACCTCTGTCCTACTCCCCCCGCACCAAGGCCGCCGCCAGGGCATTGTGCCGGGCCGCGAGAGCCCCGGTGTCGAGGGTAGTCAACCGCCCCTCGCGCACCACGACCTTGCCGTTGATGATGCTCCACGACACCTTCTGCGGCGCGCAGAAGGTGAGGGCGGCGACGGGATCGTGCAGCGCCCCCGCCATCTCCAGTCCCCGCAGGTCGAAGGCGACGATGTCGGCCGCCATGCCGGGGCTAAGCGCGCCGATATCGTCGCGGTTCAGCACCTTCGCGCCGCCGAGCGTAGCGATCTCCAGCGCCTCCCGCGCCGTCATGGCGGCGGGGCCGAAGCCGACGCGGGCGAGCAGCATGGCCTGACGCGCCTCGCCGAGCATGTGCGAGCCGTCGTTGGAGGCCGAGCCGTCCACGCCGAGCCCGACGGACACCCCCTCGCAGCGCATCTGCCGGATGGGCGCGATTCCGGAGGCGAGCCGCATGTTCGAGCAGGGGCAGTGCGCGACACCCGTGCCCGTGCGGCCGAACAGGGCGATGCCGGCCGTATCGAGCTTCACGCAGTGGGCGTGCCAGACATCCGGCCCGGTCCAGCCGAGATCGGCAGCGTATTCCGCCGGAGTCATCCCGAACTTTTCGAGGCTGTAGCTGACGTCGTTGTCGTTCTCCGCGAGATGCGTGTGGAGCGAGACGCCGTGTTGGCGCGCCAGCAAAGCCGCATCGCGCATCAGGCCCCGGCTCACCGAGAAGGGCGAGCAGGGCGCCACCACGATGCGGCGCATGGCGAAGCGGGACGGGTCGTGCCACCGCTCGATCAGCCTCTGCGTCTCCTTGAGAATCGCTCCCTCGTTCTCGACCACCGAGTCCGGCGGCAGGCCGCCATCGCTCTCACCCACGCTCATCGCCCCGCGGGCGGCGTGGAAGCGCATCCCGATCTCGTCGGCTCCCTCGATCGAATCGTCGAGGCGGCACCCGTTCGGGTAGATGTAGAGGTGATCGCTCGACGTGGTGCAGCCTGAGAGGATCAGCTCCGCCATCGCGGTCTGCGTCGAGACGCGGACCATTTCGGGCGTCAGGCGTGCCCAGATCGGGTAGAGCGCCTTCAGCCAGCCGAACAGTTCGGCATCCTGCGCGGCGGGCACCGCGCGGGTGAGCGTCTGGTACATGTGGTGGTGGGTGTTCACGAGGCCGGGCATCACTGCGTGGCCGCGCATGTCGAGCACGGTGTCGGCCTGGGCCGGCACCTCGTCCGCCGGGCCGACGGCAACGATGCGGTTGTCTTCGACATAGACCGAGCCGCCGGGGATCTCCCGGCGCGTCGCATCCATCGTGACCAGGATGTCGGCGTTCTTCAAAAGCAGGGAGGTCATCGCATCACTCCGGGCGCGCCACGGAGCGGTGCCGCATGGGCCGCGCCGCTCCCCCACGGCCAGATGCTACCCCCTCGGCAGCAGGAACGCCGTGACGGGCGCGCCATTCGGGGGCCGTCAGCTCCACGCATCATACGGCAGCTTCATCCGGCGACCTTGGCGAATTTTCGCAAAGTGCTTCCGAAATTCGCCCATGGCATTCCTGGCCAGCCATGCAAGGTTTGAGAGCCAGCCAAGTAGGCGGCGCATGACCCTGGGGCGAGAGCCGAGGGCCACCCCTTCCCGCCCGAGGCGAGGAAGGGGCTGCACGGCTCCCCAAGCGACCAACCCCAACCCCCCGCCCCAAGGCGGCACGGACCCGGAAGAGGCCCGGCCGAAAACGGCGGATCCCTGACGACACCATCACGGGACGACGCCTCGACAGGTCCCGGCTGGCGGAGGACACGCTCATGACAGCGCAGGACAGGATTCCCCGCGAGGTGGACGCGGTCGACGCGATCCCACCCCTTCCGAAGCTGCTCGCCTACGGCATGCAGCACGTGCTCGTGATGAGCGCCGGCGCGGTGGCGCCCCCGTTGATTCTCGGCGCGGCGATGAACCTGCCCGCCGAGACCGTCGCCTACCTGATCAATTGCGATCTCCTCGTGACGGGCATCGCGATCCTCATCCAGTCCCTCGGCTTCGGGATGTTCGGCGTCCGCCTCCCCGTCATCATGGGCGTCAGCTTCGCGGCGGTCGGCCCGATGGTGGCGATGGCGCAGGACCCGACGATCGGCCTGCCCGGCATCTTCGGCGCGACCATCGGCGCGGGTCTCTTCGGCCTGCTGCTGCGTCCGTTCTTCTCGAAGCTCGCGAACTTCTTCCCGCCTCTCGTCACCGGCACGGTGATCCTGATCATCGGCGTCACGCTGCTGCCGGTCGGGATCAACTGGGCGGGCGGCGGCTTCGGCGCCCCGGATTTCGGCGCGCCGGTCCATCTCGGCGTCGCGGCCTTCGTGCTGGCGGTGATCCTCGTGATCAGCCGCTTCGCCACCGGGTTCCTCGCCAATGTCGCGGTGCTGATCGGCCTCGTCGCGGGCCTGTGCATCGCCTGGCCGCTCGGCCTGTTCCGGCTCGACGGACTCGCCGACCGTCCGCTCCTCGCCCTCGTCACCCCGTTCCATTTCGGCTGGCCGACCTTCCACCTCACGGCGGTGGCGGCCATGTGCATCGTGATGATGGTCACGCTGGTCGAGTCGACGGGCATGTTCCTCGCGGTCGGCGACATCGTCGGGCGTCCGGTCGACAAGCGTACCCTGACGCGCGGCCTGATGGCGGATTCACTCTCCACCCTGATCGCGGGCTGCCTCAATACCTTCCCGCACACCTCGTTTTCCCAGAACGTGGGCCTTGTGAACATGACGCGGGTGCGCAGCCGCTACGTCACGGTCGCGGCCGGCTTCATCATCCTCGCCATCAGCCTGTTCCCGAAGGTCGCCTTCGTGGTCGCCTCGATCCCGCCCGCCGTACTGGGCGGCGCCGGCATCGTCATCTTCGGGATGGTCGCGGCGGCGGGCCTCAAGATCGTCGGCGGATCCGATCTCGGGGACCGGCGCAACCAGATCGTCGTGGCGGTGAGCATCGGCCTCAGCCTCATTCCGATGGCCGCGCCCAAGCTCTTCGCCGCCACCGCCCCCGATTGGGCCGGGCCGATCCTGCACAGCGGCATCACGCTGGGTGCCATCGGCGCCATCGTCCTGAACCTGCTCCTGAACTCCGACCGCCTCGGCGCCGGAGCCGAGCATCACGCGGCCGATCACGGCCACGCCTTCCCGCCCGAGGCGGCCCTGGACCGGGCCTGAGGGGACACGCCATGCCCGCCGATCACACCAAGGCGCTCTCGCGGCGCAATTTCCTGAAAGCCGGTGCGGCGGCGGGCGTCGCCGTGAAGGTCTCCTTCCTGGAGGCCCCGGCCAAGGCTCAGCTCGCGCAGACCGCCCTGTCGGCCGGCTCCTGCTGGACCGCCCCCGGCAAGCCCCGCATCCGCCTCGACGCGGTCGCCAAGGTCACGGGAGCCAAGACCTTTTCCCGGGACTACCGCTCCCGCGATCTCGCCGGATGGCCCGAGCAGCAGGCGCACGCCTTCCTGATCGCGGCGACCAGCGCGGACCGCCGCTTCTCCGGCCTCGATCTGTCGCGCCTCCCGGACTCGCTCCAGCCGGACCGCATCGTCCGGCACGAGGATCTGGTAGCCGACAAGGTCACGGTGCCCCATGCCGACTTTTTCGGCGACTGGTTCCTCGTGCCCCAAGGCCAGACCCCGCGCCTGCTCGGCCAGCCGGTCGCGATCCTGATCTACAACGACTTCCCCCGCTTCAACGCGGCCAAGCGTGCGCTGCGCTTCGCCGACGACGTGGTGCAATACGGCGAGAAGACCGGCCCCAAGCCTCCGGCTCATTACGGCGCCTCGCGCTGGGTGCGGATCGAGGGGGATACGCCCGACGCACCCGATCGCTTTTCGCCCTACGAGCATTCGCCGATCTTCGCGGGCTTCTCCGGTGACGAGCCCGCTTGGCCCGCCCCCGGCCAGGACGGCCTGTTCCCGAAGGGCATGGAAGCCGCCGCAGCGATCGCCGCCGAGATCGACGGCGCGGGCGAGGACGCCCTGGTGATGCGCCGGACCTACCAGTCGCAATCGACCGACGCCTCGGCCATGGAAGCCGATAACGGCAACGTCTGGTACGATCCGGCGACCGGCACGCTGCGCCTGATGATGGCGACGCAATCGCCCTACGACGTCGCCGAGGCCGCTGCCGAACTCGTCTCGAAATCCCGGTACCCGCTGAAGGAAGTCGATCTCAAGGTCGGCTATACGGTCGGTTACGGGACGAAGGACCACCACATCTTCCCATTCCTCTGCGTGGTCGCCGCCCTCTATGGCTCCGGGCGCCCGGTACGGCTCGCCAACGACCGGTTCGAGCAGTTTCAGAACGGCCTGAAGCGCCATGCCTTCCGCATGGACACCACCTTGCTCGTGGACAAGGCGACCGGCCGCTTCCGCGCGATGACCGGCCGCTATGCCTGCGATGGCGGCGGGCGCCCGAATTACTCGGTCGCGGTCTCCTTCGTCGGCGCCACCGCCGCCCAGTCGATCTACTACCTGCCGAAGAGCGACTTCCAGGCCATCGCGCTCGCCTCGCGGGCCGTCGAGGCGGGCTCGACCCGCGGTTTCGGCACGCTCCAGACCATGTCGGCCACTGAGATGCTGGTCGATGAGGCCGCCGCTCTGCTCAAGATCGACGCCATCGAATTGCGCCTGCGCAACGTGATGCGCACCGGCCAGCGCAATAGTCAGGGCGCTGTTCCGGCGGGGGCGCTACGCAACGAAGAGATCCTGAACAAGGCCGCCGCCCATCCGCTCTGGCGGGAGCGCGAGGCACGGAAGGTGGCCTACGAGGCCGCCCATCCCGGCCACCGCTACGGCGTCGGCTTCGCCCAGGTGCACAAGGATTACGGCACCGGAGCCGAGGCGGCCGTCGCCTCCCTCGAACTCGACGGCCAGGGCCGCCTGCGGCTGCGCCATGTCGCCCACGAGATGGGCCCGGGGGTCACCACCTCGCAGGCCGCGATGGTGGGCGAAATCCTCGGCCGGGTGCCGTCCGAGACCGAGTTCGGCGTGGTGCGCTGGCCCGAAATGCCGCTTCACACCACGGACCAGCCCTACACGACGCCGCAAGCCGAAGAGGATCGGCGGGCGCAGGACCCCCGCTGGACGCCGCGCTTCACCTCTCCCATGAGCGCGACGAACTCGGCCTATTACCTCGGCCATGCCACGCGAACGGCGGCGAAGTTCCTCGTCGATCACGCGATCTGGCCCGCCGCGCGCTCCTCTGGGCGCGCGGCGGCAAGGGCGGCGCGCTGGCCTCGTACAACGAGCTGACCCGTGACACCCTGCGGCTCGCGGACGGCCAGGTGATGGGGGCGGGCTCGCGACCCTGTCGCTCGAGGAGGTCGCGGCCGAGGCGCACCGGCTCGGTCTGCCGGTCGGCGTGACCCTCCACACCTTCAACCGCTGGCAATGGGCCGAAGCCGATTTCGACCTGCCCAGTGCGGGGCGGACGCGGTTGCCCATCGATGCCCTGTCGCTGCGCTACGGCGCGGGCGCGAGCCCCGATCGCCGTGCCCTGATGGACCTCGCGGGCTGGCACTTCCTGCCCCGGATGGCGGCCCATTACCCGCCGACCCAGCGCAACAATGTCGGCACGACCTACTACTCGCCCATGGCGACGCTCGCCGAGGTCGCGGTCGATACCGGAAGCGGCGAGGTGACGATCCTCTCGCACCATTCGATCCTCGAATGCGGCCGCCAGATCGTCCCCGCCCTGGTCTCGGGACAGGTGCAGGGTGGGCTCGCCATGGGGATCGGCCACGCCCTCAAGGAGGTGCTGCCCCTCTACGAGGACGGCCCCGGCGACGGCACGTGGAACTGGAACCGCTACGAGTTGCCCCGCGCCCGCGACGTGGCCCCCTGGAACCAGACGGTGGAGATCCTGCCACCGCTCTCCGAGACCGATCCGCCCAAGGGCATCGCGGAGGTCGTGATGATCGCGGTCGTCCCGGCACTCGCCAACGCCGTGGCCCACGCCATCGGCCACCGCTTCCACGAACTCCCCATCCGGCCCGAGCGCATCCGCGAGGCACTGGCATGAGCAACGCCATCGAAATCCGCGATCTGACGCTGCGCGTGAACGGCGAGAGGGTCGGCCCCATCCCCGTCCCGGTCGGAACGAGCCTCCTCGACGTCCTGCACGAATGGCTGGGACTCACCGGCAGCCGCATGGGCTGCGGTCAGGGCATCTGCCACGCCTGCACGGTGATGGTGGAGGAAGAGGCGGGCCCGCGCGAGATGCGCACCTGCATCACCGGCGCCCATTGGTTCGAGGGGCGCAGTGTCCGCACCGTCGAGGGCCACGCCAAGACCGAGGCGGACGGCACGGTGGTGCTGTCGCCGGTCCAGAAGGCCTTCGTCGAGAACTTCGCCTTCCAGTGCGGCTACTGCACACCGGGCTTCGTGACCGGGGCGAGCGTTCTCATCGAGAAGCTCAAGCGGAAGCCCATCCACCGGGAGGATGTCGAGCGCGTCGTCACCGACGCCCTCGACCCGCATATCTGTCGCTGCACGGGTTATGTCCGCTACCACCAGGCCGTGCGCGACCTCGTGCTGGCGACCCCCGGCCTGACGATCGCCTGAGAGCCGCCATGGCCATCTTGTCCCTCTCCACGCCGGCCCGGCGCATTGGTGCCGTGCTTGCCGCGAGCGCCCTGGTTGCGGGCGGCCTCCTCGCTTCGGGTATCCTCGAACGCAGCGCCGTGGCGCAGGACGTCGAGGCGCCTCTGAGCCAGGATGCGATGAAGGCCCTGGCGCCACGCGGCGCCAAGGTCGCGGCGGCGGCCGATTGCTTCGCCTGCCACACCGCGCGCGGCGGTGCGCCCTGGGCGGGCGGTCTGCCGCTCGAGACCCCGTTCGGGATCATCCACGCCACCAACATCTCCCCGAGCCCGAGGGGATAGGCGGGTATAGCCGCGCCGACTTCCACCGGGCGCTGCGCGACGGGATCGCGCCGGGCGGGCGGCACCTCTATCCGGCCATGCCCTACACCTCCTACCGGGGCCTCTCGACGGAGGATGTGGACGCGCTCTACGCCTACCTGATGACCCGCACGCCCATGGCGGTGGCGAACAAGGCGAACACGCTCGGCTTCCCCTTCGATCAGCGCTGGACGCTGGCGGCCTGGAACGTCCTGAGCCTGCTCGCAAAGGTGGCTGAGCCCGATCCGAACCGGTCGGACGTGTGGAATCGCGGACGCTATGTCGCCGAGGCCCTCGGCCATTGCGGCGAGTGCCATACGCCCCGCAACCTGATCCAGGCGATGCGCGCTGACGCCAGCTATCGCGGCGCGACGATCGAGGGAGTCGAGGCGCCGGACATCACGCCGGACGGCCTGCGCCGGATGGGATTCGACCCGCACGGGCTCGCGCAGTTCATGCGGCTCGGCCTGTCGGCCCAGGGCGGGGCGACACACCAGATGTTCGACGTGGTGCATTTCTCGACGCAGCACATGGATGAGGCGGACCTGACCGCCCTGTCGGCCTATCTCTTCGATCGCGACGCCCTGCCGAGCGAGCCGGAGAAGCCGGTCGCACCGACGCCCGTCGCGGTTCCGCAGGCCGTGGCGTCCCGCGCCCAGGCGACCTATGCCGGGCTCTGCGCCGGATGCCATGGGCAGGCGGGGGAGGGTATTCCCCACGTCTCCGTGCCCCTTCGGACCAACGCGCTGATGCGCGTGGCGAGCGGCAGCGGGCTCGTGCGAGCGACCCTGCACGGGCTGCCCGCGCAACGCTTCCCCGGCAACGAGCGGATGGAGGCCATGCCGCCCTTCGCGAACCTTCTCGATGACACGGCGCTCGCGGAGCTCGGAACGTGGATGCGGGCCGAGTGGGGCGGGCAGAGCGCGCCGGTCTCCGCGGAAGAGGTGGCGCGCCAGCGCGCGGGGTTAAGGGCCGACGCTTCGAAGTGAAGGCGGCCGGTGGAATGGGGGCGACAATGAAGTTGGTTCGTCGATGGGTGGCGGCTCTGGTGCCGCTCGGAATGTCCTACGCGGTCCACGCGACCGAGATCGGAGCGTCTTCCACGGCGCCGGTCACCCCGGCGGAGAAGCCGGTCGATGCGCCGTTCTTCCTCTTCGCGGATACGCAGATCAGCTACCGCTACCAGTTCCCCACCGTCTCGCCGGGCGTCCAGATCCAGCGGGCCGATGGCAGCTTCGTCTCCCGCGAGGCACCCAAGCAGATCCTCAACATCTCCCACGCCGACGCCTGGGCCTACGGCACCAACTTCTTCTCCCTCGACATCCTCAAGTCCGGCTCGCAGTTTCCCGCAGGCACGACCAATCCCCCCGGAACGATCGCCAACCCGTTCTTCGCCGATTACGGCAACACCGAAGCCTACGGCCTGTATCGCGGCACGCTCAGCCTCAACGCCCTGTCCGGCACCAAGGCCTTCACCATCCCCGGCCTCGTCAAGGACGTGTCCCTGGCCTTCGGCTTCGACGCCAACTCGCAGAACGACGCCTTCGGCTCGAAGAAACGCGACGTGGTCGGCGGCCTGAACTTCGCCTTCGACGTGCCCGCCGGGTTCCTCAACCTCTCCGTCCACGCCTACAAGGAGTGGAACCGCAACGGCTTCAACGTCCAGCCCGATCGCGACCAGAGCTTCGACACGGTGCCCGAGTTCGAGGTGGTCTACAGCTTCCCGCTGACCTTCACCGGCCTGCCGCTCAGCATCACGGGCTTCAACAACATCGTCCTGCCCAAGGGCCGAGGCGTGCAGAACGTGGCGGCCTTCCCGTTCAACCCGCCGCGCGGCCTGGAATTCCTGTCGCGGACCAACCTCGTCCTCGACCTCGGCAAGCTCGTCTACGACCAGCCCAACCGGGTCGATGTGTTCATCGGCTTCCAGTACTGGCTGAACAAGTTCGGCAACGTCGAGACCGCAAACTTCAAGGGCACGGAAGAGAAGAGCTTCCTCGCCGGTGTCGCCTTCCACGTGTTCTGATGGCCGATCGTCATTGCGAGCACACGCGAAGCGATCACCCGGGATTACTTCGCTGCACTCGCAATGACGGCAGCTATCACTCTGGCAGCGAGACCGTCCAAGGCTCGTCGTAGGTGAACTCTTCCAGGTTCACGCCGCCTCCGGCGCGGTCCACGACGACGAAGTTCTGCGCCTGTCCGAACGGCGTCAGCACGCCGTGCCACGTATTGGGGGCGTAACAGACGCCCTGCCACGGCGCCGTGAGGAACGCCTGCGGGCGGCCCGGCCGCCCCTCCTCGTCAAGGCACGTGATCACGAGGAACGGCGCCGCGCTCATGGGGATGAAGGCCTGGCTGCCGAAGGGATGCCGCTCCACCAGGGAGAAGACCAGCGGGACGGGATAAGGCTCGGCCTCCACGAGGCCGACCACCGCACGGGCCTCCTCGCCGGAGACGAGGATCTCGGCGAGGTCATGGAAGCGGCGCGCCTTGCCCGCGTTCATCGGGCGCGGCGAAACGGTTTTCGTGTCGATGACCGTTCCGAAGGGCGCGAAGCTTTCGGCAGTCAGGGGCCGCGCGGTCAGCAGACGATCACTCAACGAACACCTCCCCTGGACGCGCAGCGCAGGATGCCGGTTAACGTCCTTATAGAGCAGATACCGGAACGGGCCGGGGCCGCCCGCGTAGCAGGCCTGAGGGCAGAAGGCGCGCAGCCACATGAAGTCGCCCGCTTCGACCTCGACCCAGTCGCGGTTCAGCCGGTACACGGCCTTGCCCTCCAGCACGAACAGGCCGTGCTCCATCACGTGGGTCTCCTCGAAGGGGATCGAGGCGCCGGGGCGCAGCGTCACGATGTTCACGTGCATGTCGTGGCGCAGATCGTCCGGCGAGACGAAGCGCGTCGTCGCCCAGGCGCCGCCCGTACCAACCATGCCCAGGGGCTCGACCGCCGATTCATGGGTGACGAAGGTGGTCGGCGCCTCAAGGCCCTGCACCGGTTCGAACGCCTTGCGCACCCAGTGGAAGCGCAGGGCCGCGCCGCCGTCATTGCGCAGCGTCCAGGCCGTGCCGGGGGCGAGATAGGCATAGCTGCCCGCCCGCAGCGGATGTGTCCCCCCATCGGCCGTGAGGGTGCCCTGTCCCTCGACCACGAACACCACGCCCTCGGCCTGGGGATCCGGCTCCGGCCGGTCACTCCCGCCACCGGGGGCAACCTCCATCAGGTATTGCGCGAAGGTCTCGGAGAAGCCCGAGAGCGGGCGCGACAGGATCCACGCCTTGGTGCCGGTCCAGAAGGGCAGGGCGCTGGTGACGATGTCGCTCATCACCCCGTGCGGGATCACGGCATAGGCTTCCGTGAACACGGCGCGGCCGGTCATCAACTGGGTCTGGCCGGGGAGGCCGCCGCTCGGCGGATTATAGGGGGAATGCGCCATGGTCCGATCCGTCGAAGGTTGGTCCGCCCGCTTGAGGCAAGGTCGAACGGGTGCTGACAGGACCGCAGCTTAGCGGCGTAAACCGCAGGATGTGCGGGGAAATTTCGTTGACAGTTTCAAACGCCTTCTGAAGATCCTGCCTATGATCTCGCTCGAGAGCATCCGCATCTTCATGCGCTCGGCCGAGAGCGGCAGCTTCTCGGCAGCGGGACGCTCATTGAGGCTCTCGCCCTCGGTGATCAGCTACCGCATCCAGACGCTGGAAGAGCATCTCGGCTGCCTCCTGCTCACCCGCACGACCCGGCGCATGAGCCTGACCGAGGCCGGCCGCATCTTCTACGATCGCTGCCTCGACATCACGGCGGCCGTCGAACAGGCGGAAAAGAGCGTGGAGACGGCGGGTGCGGCCCCGCGCGGCGTCCTGAAGGTCACGGCGCCGATCGGCCTCGGCCGCCGGGTGGTGGCGCCGCTCGTTCCGCTCTTCCGCGAGCGGCATGGGGAGACGGATGTCCGCCTGCGCCTGTCCGAGCATCTGCTCGACCTCGTGCAGGAGGCGGTCGACGTGGCGATCCGCCTGTCGCAGATGCGCGATTCCACCTTCACCCTGCGGAAGGTGGCCGAGATCGAGCGCATCCTCTGCGCGGCGCCGTCCTACCTCGATCGCAATCCGGCGCCCGCCGAGCCGTCGGATCTGCTGCAGCACGATTGTTTGTTGCTGCGCTTCCCCGGCTCCGAGCAATTCCGCTGGACGCTGGTCGATGGCGACGAGACCGTGACGCTGCCGATCTCGGGCCATATCGACGCCGATGACGGCGACACCCTTACCGAATGGGCGCTGGCGGGAGAGGGCATCGTGATGAAGCCGCTCTTCGAGGTCGCAGCCCACATCGCGGAGGGGCGCCTCGTCCCGGTGCTCGAAGGGACACCCCCAACCTCCGCGACGCTCGGCTTGCTCTACCCCTCGCGCAAGATGCTGTCCGCGCGGACCAAGACCTTCGTGGACATGACGCATGAGGCCTTGCGCGCCCATGTCACCGGCGAGCTCGCGCGCGTGGGCAAGCGACCGGCCTGAGCACCGGCTCAGCCCTCGATCAGGGCTTCCAGACGCAACGCCGCGATGCGCCCGACCTGCCGGAGGGCTTCCGCCCGCTCGGCCTCGGCATCGTTCTCGAGTCGCTCTTCGAGCCGCGCGAGGATCGTCTCGCGGTCGAGCCCTTTCACGGCGATGATGAAGGGGAAGCCGAACTGGTCGGAATAGGCGCGGTTCAGGGACTGCATCCGCGCCACCGCATCGACCGGCGCGGCAAGCAGTCCGCTGCCGTCCTGCTCGCTGCGGGAATGGGCGGTCAGTTCGCCGCGCTGGGCCGCGCGCCCGGCGAGTTCCGGGTGGGCGCGCAGCAGGGCGAGCTTCCTGTCCTCGTCGGCCCCCGCGACCACCGCCTCCATCGCGCCGTGCAGCGCCTCGCGCGAGGCGAAGGGCCGTTTCGCGCACGCCGCTTCGGCGACCCACGGCGAATGTTCGTAGATCTCGGCGAGACGCGCCACGAAGGCGTCCTGAGGCAGCGCATTGAGTTCGGACAGGGCGGTCATGGACGCAAGCGTTCCTACGCGGTCGCGGGGTGGTGGGTCGCCCAATGGCGGGCGATGTCGATGCGGCGGGCGACCCAGACGTCGGGATGGCTCAGCACATGGTCGATGAAGCGGGCGAGGGCGGGGAGGCGCGCGGGCCGCCCGACGAGCCGACAATGCAGGCCGATCGACAGCATCTTCGGGGCGTATGCGCCCTCCGCGTAGAGACAATCGAACGCGTCCCTGAGATGCGCGAAGAACTGCTCGCCGGAGGGGAAGCCGCCTGGAATGGAGAAGCGCATGTCGTTCGTATCGAGGGTGTAGGGCACCACGAGGTGGTCATTGCCCCCGACGCGGACCCAATAGGGCAGGTCGTCGGCGTAGCTGTCGGAATCGTAGAGGAAGCCGCCCTGCTCGACCACGAGACGGCGGGTGTTCGGGCTGTCGCGCCCGGTATACCAGCCGAGCAGCGTCTGCCCGGTCAGGCCCTGGATGGTCTCGACCGCGCGGGCGAGATGCTCTCGCTCAAGCTCTTCCGGCACGTCCTGGTAGGGCAGCCAGCGCCAGCCGTGCCCGGCGATCTCGTGCTCGTCACGCAGGAAGGCGTCCATCACCGCCGGGTTGCGCGCCAGCGCCTGGGCTACGCCGAAGACGGTGAGGGGCAAGCCGCGATCCCGGAACAGGCGCAGGATCCGCCACACCCCCGCGCGGGAGCCGTATTCGTACAGGCTCTCCATGCTCATGTGGCGGCTCGGGAAGGGCAGGGCGCCCGCGATCTCCGAGAGGAAGATCTCCGCATGGGGGTCGCCATCGAGGACGGAGCGCTCGCCGCCCTCCTCGTAATTCAGGACGAATTGCACCGCGACGCGGGCGCCGCCGGGCCAGCGGACGGTCGGCGGGTTCTCGCCGTAGCCGAGGAAGTCGCGCGGCAGGTCATCGAATGGCTTGTCGGTCACGGTTTTGGATCCTGTAACGCTCGAACGGGGCCCGAGCGGGATATCACTGCGCGGCGAGCCAGCGGGCCAGTTCCTGCCGCTCCTCGGGTTGCATGTCGGTGATGTTGTTCGGCGGCATCGCGTGGGTGAGCACGGCCTGGGTGCGGATGGCGGAGGCGAAGCGCGCCACATGCTCCGGCGTATCGAGCAGCACGCCCTTCGGCGGGGCGGCGAGATCCGGCCAGAGCGGCTCGGGAGCGTGGCACATGGAGCAGCGCGAGCCGATCACGCCCATCACCGTGTCGTCGACCAGGGCCACCTTCGAGGGCGTGACGCTGGCGGTCTGGGTCGGGGAGGCCGTGGTCGCCTCCCGCTCGACAGCGAGGCCGACCCGCTCGCGGACGCCGGGCGAGGTCAGGACGCTGATCGCCACCGCCGCCGCGACGCAGGCGCTCGCCACGCCCCAGGTCCACCAGCGGTCGCCGCCGCCCGCATTCCGCACGTTGAAGAAATGGCGCACGACGCCGCCCGCGATCACCACGAGGCCGACGATCATCCAGCTGAGGGAGGACGACCACGCCAGCGGGTAATGGCCCGAGAGCATGAAGAACAGGACCGGCAGGGTCAGGTAATTGTTGTGGGACGACCGGTTCTTGGCCTGCTTGCCCCAGGCAGGGTTGGGCACGCGGCCCGCCACCAGCTCGGCGATCGCCTTGCGCTGGTTGGGCATGATCACGAAGAACACGTTGCCCGTCATCCAGGTGGCGATGACCGCGCCGGTATGCAGCATCGCCGCCCGGCCGGAGAAGACCTGCTGAAAGCCGTAGGCGAAAGCGACGACGGTCGCGAACACGGCGCTCGCCAGGATGAGCGGGCGGTTCGCCAGCGCCGAGCGGTTCAGCCCGTCATAGATGAGCCAGCCGAGGGCGAGGGCGCCGAGGCCGATGAACGCGCCCGTGGCCGGGGTGATGACCCGCACGGCCGGGTCGATCAGGTAAAGGTCGGCCTGCCCATAGTAGACCCAGCAGAGCAGGAAGAAGCCCGACAGCCAGGTCGAGTAGGATTGCCATTTGTGCCAGATCAGGTGCTCGGGCATCCGGTCGGGTGCCACGAGGTACTTGCGCACCTGATAGAAGCCGCCGCCATGCACCTCCCAGGCCTCGCCGCCCTTGCCCGCGGGAATGGCCGGGATGGCGCGCAGGCTGGCATCGAGGTGCATGAAATAGAACGACGCGCCGATCCAGGCGATCGCGGCGACGACATGGGTCCATCGAATGAGGAACCCGCCCCATTCATGCAGGATCGGATACATGGGACGGATATCCTCCGTTATCTGTCGCCGGGGCCGGGGTCGGCCGCGCCGTCGGCTCATGGTTGGGCCTGAGCCGCAGCAATAGATGTGCCTCGAACCGGGCCGGCCCGCGAGCCGCCCCCGCGCCAAGGACCTTCAAAATGGTTCGGAAAATGCGGGGCGCTTTTCGGGTTGCCGGAGCCCCCGGCGCATGGTCGTCTCGCGTGGCTTCACAGGCCCGGCAGAGATCACCCCACGAGGGCGACAGGTGCGGGCGTTTCCACTCCAGAGGGCGCCATGGGCCATCTCTCGACACATGTCCTCGACACCGCCTCCGGGAAGCCGGCGGCCGGCATCGCCATCGAACTCCGGCGCCTCGCGGATGACGGCACGGGCGAGACGATCGCCTCGGACGTGACCAATGCCGACGGCCGTACCGACGCCCCCCTGCTCGCGGGCGAGGCCCTGACGGCCGGGACCTACGAACTCATCTTCGCGATCGGCCCGTATTTCGCCAAGGCGGGCCTGACCGCCGGGCAGCCGTTCCTCGACCGGGTGCCGGTGCGGTTCGGCGTCTCGGATCCTGAAGCGAAGTACCACGTGCCGCTGCTCATCACCCCGTGGAGCTATTCGACCTATCGCGGGAGCTGAGCCCAAGCGCCACCGTCGCGGGGGGCGAACTCAGCCGGGGGAGGGTTCTCCGCGCGCCGGGGTGGCGCTCGCTTCCCCGTCCCGGCCGGGACGGCGCACAAGGTGGCGCATTCGCGACAGGGTCTTGCGCAGGGCATCGATCGCGGCGCCCCGCTGCGTGATCGTCAGGCGGAAGGAGAGGATGTCGTGGCAAGCGCCCCGGCTCCAGAACCTCTTGTTGATCTCCGCGCCGCGTCCGAGTTCCACCGTCAGCCCGCGCTCGTGAGCCCAGCGCAGGCCATGCTCGTTCAGTACGAGGCCCGGGGAATGATGGCTCCAGGCAGGATCATAGCCCGCGATGATCCAGTCCATGTGCCGGGTGCTCATGCTGGTCAGCATCGCGGCGACCACCTCGCCGTTCACCGATAGGGCGAATACGATGCAGTCCGTCGCGGAGGAATCCCCTGCCAGGTCACGCAGGAAGCCGTCATAGGCCGCAGCCGTCAGCCAAGGGCCGTGCTTGCCGGTCTTGTCCGCCCAGTGACGCTTCTGTTCCAGGATCCAGCGGGCGAGACTCGCCCTCCGCTGCGGGTCGGTTTCCGCCGCGAACGTCACCTCGCCGGCTTTGGCGAGGGCCCTGTGCTTCTTGCCGAGGGTCCTGCGCGTGTTGGCACTGAGAGACGCATAGTATTCGTCGAAGCCCATCGTCTCGGGCCAGCGCACGTAAGGGGCGATGTCCGGGTTGATGCCCACCCCGCCGATCCGCCGTGAATCGGTAGTTACGACCTGATGAAGCGGCGAGCCGAGCTTGATGTAGTCGAGCCAGACGATGTCGGCGCGGGAGGTCCGCTTCATGAACGCCCAGGCCGCTGCCGTTCGTGGCACCGCTTCCGGCCCCGGCTCCGTCAGCACGGAGGTCAGCTCCCCGGCCTGAGGCCCGAGCTGGGTTACCATGGACCACAGGCCATGCCGCCGCCGGACGACGAGGGGCCAGAGGAAGACGAGGCGCCCCTCCCGCCGACCGGCAATGGCGTGGAGGCGGCGCGGGGAGGGGTCCCCGTCGTTGTTCCAGGCATGGAAGCAGGCGCGCTCCGTCTGGACGTGATCGCCGTCGGCGGCGCGCCAGAGGGCATCCCAATCTGGTTTCAGGCGCCACAGCTCGGCGGGGTCCGTGACGGCTTCCCAGACGAGAGGCGACGTGTCCATCGTCGAAGTCTCACACGAGCGGTTGGCAACCCGATTATTGGCCAAACTAAAGACGATGGGCGTTGAGGATTCATTGCGACACGCCTGCGGGGCAGGCGGCCTCTACGGCGTGCGGCACTCCATCGCCGCCGCCGCCTCGATCACGCTGAGAGCCCGGCGCCGGACCTCCAGCGAGGCCTTCGGGCTGTCCGAGACGAGGGTAGCTTCCCGTTTGAGCGTCGCGTCACAGGCGCATGAACTGTATCCGGCCGTGTCATAGCAGGCATCGTGGCGCATGCAGGCGGCGTCGAGATCGTCGGTCGGAGGCAACCCCTCGCCGCGCTGTCCCTTCCCGCAATAGTTGCCGTGGAACAGTTCCTTGCCCGCGACGACTTGGCCGAGGTCGCCCTTCGGCGGAGCCGGCTCCTCAACGCGCCCGCTGGGGTTGGGCTCGTTGGCTGGTCCGCCCGCCCGGGAGCCCGACGAGCGCAAAGCCTTGGGGATGCCGGAGCGTTCGCCGGGCTCGCCCAGGGACTCGCCCGCGCGTCCGTTGGGGTCCGAGAGATCGGGCAGGGGAGGCGGCGGGCCGGGGCGAGGCTCGCTGTCCTCGACCGCCTGCGGCTCGACCGAATTCTGTGCGAGCGCGCCGTGCGCGGACAGCAGGGCAGTGGCCAGCAAGACCAGACTCAACACGCGCACCATGGACGATTCCCCGCAGCGGCTCCGCTTCGGGCCATTACGGCGTACGGCCCGAAACCGTTCCGCGCGGGACTACGCGGCTGTGTTGTCTCCCATTCGGCTCTTCGATGCGATTGAGCCACCTAGAGAACGCCAAGATGAAGCTCGGCTCCAATACGACACGCAGATGAAGTCAGGCGCCACCGCTCGCCAGATGAACTTCACATGAACGCAAATTAAGTGACAATGATCATTGAATTTGGAACAATATCATTCCTGTAAGCATTGATCGCTCAAATTCGTAATTGGAGACTGAGCATGAAGAAATTCGTCATGACCTTGGCTGCCGGTGCCGCGCTCCTGGGCGCGGCCTCCTCCGCCCAGGCCCACGAGTGGGGCAGCGGGTACGGCTACGGTGTTGCGCCGGGCTACGGTCACTCGCGGGTCATCGTGCGCGAGGGTTATCGGGACGGCTACCGCGGCGCGCGCTTCCGGGACCATGATTGGGACCGTCCCGCCGTGCGCGTGATCGAGCGCCGCAGCCACCGTCATTACAACGATTGGGACGACTGATCCCGGTTCGAACCGGATTAAGGCTCGAGGGGCGCCCTTCCAAAGGCGCCCCTTTTTTGTGGGCCTGACAGCCTCTCAGCGTGCAACGCTTTCCCGCCCCTCCGGCTTTCTGCCCCGTTCATCGATATGAGGAGGGGCGCCATCATGCTGGTACGTTCGATCACGACCGCGCTGTTTCTGTCTGCGACGACCATTTCCGCCCTCGCCGCCCCGATGTCGGCCGACGACAAGGCCGCGCTTCAGCAGCAATGCATGGGCGATTTCACCACCTTCTGCGGAGACATGCCGCCTGAGGAGGGCCCCGAGACGCAGGCCTGTTTCGAGAAGAACATGGCCAAGCTCTCGCCCGGCTGTCAGGGCGCGATCCAGAGCTTCAAGCAGGGCAAGAAGGGCTGAACGGCTCAGGCCGCCGGTCCCTTGAGAGCCGTGCTGTGGAGCCGGGCGGCGTCATGCGCCCAGAGGTGCAGCACGGCATAGGCACGCCACGGCCGCCAAGCCTCGGATCGCGCGTCCAGGGCCTTGGCGGTCGGGCGGCCGGCCTCATTTTCGAGCGCGCGGAGCAGGCCGATATCCCCCGTGGGGAGGGCATCCGCTTCGCGTAAGGCACGCATGGCGATGTACTGCGCTGTCCAATCGCCGATGCCGCGCAACGCCTTCAGGCGGGTAACGGCCTGAGCGAGACCTTGGCCGGGATCGAACAGGTCCGGTTCCGCAAGAATCGCGGCGGCCAGCGCACGGATGGCAGCTCCTCGCGCCCTGGGCATGTTGAGCGCCAGCGCGACATCGGCCTCAACGAGGGAGGAGGGTGGCGGGAAGAGATGGCTCAACCCCGGCTCGGAGACGCCATCCAGCGGCGTGCCGAAGGCCGCGACCAGCTTCCCCGCCAGACGGGTCGCGGCTGCGACCGAGACCTGCTGCCCGAGGATGGCACGAACCGCGAGTTCGAACCCGTCCCAGGCCCCCGGCACCCGCAAGCCGGGACGGGCCGCGACCAGCCCGGCCATGAACGGATCGCTCGACAACGCCCGCCCGATCGCCTCCGGATCGGCTTCGAGATCGAGCAGACCCGCGGCCCGCGCGGGAGCATCGCAAGCCGGCCCCGTCACCGTCAGAAGGACGGCATTCCCGTCCGTGAGCGCGATCCTGACGACGCCGTGCGTCCCGCCCGAGGCGAAGGTGCGGGCGTAGAAACCGGGGCCCGCGAGTTCCACGCCCGGAATGGCGCGGGCGGCGAGATAGCCCTGCACCCCGTCCCAGTCGTAGGGCGCCTTGAACGGGAGACGGATGCTCTCGGTCGCGTTGGGCTGCATGGCTCCTTCGTTAGCGCAGAACCCACCTCAATGGGACGGCTTCGCCTCGATCTCGTTCCAGCTGGGAAGCGGGAATGTCCAATCGTAGGCGAGATTGAACACGAAGGCGTAGGCCACGTAGAAGGCGGCGATCGCCAGATCCATGAAGAACGCCTCGACCAGGCCGATGCCGAGGTACCACGCGATCGGCGGCATCAGGATCATCAGCAACCCCGCCTCGAACAACACCGCATGGGCGACCCTCAGGACGAGGCTCTTGCGGGTGTGCCCGATCAACCGCTGCATCGTCCGGTCGAAGCCGAGATTGTAGACGTAGTTCCAACTCGTCGCGACAAGGGCGCTGCCGACGCCAATGACGCCCATGTCGGAGGCGTGCAGGCCGAACACCGCACTCCCCAGGGGAATGATCAGAAGGAGGCCCACCACCTCGAACAGGATGGCGTGCCGGATTCGGTCTCGCGTGCTGCGCATGGTCTCGCTCTGGAAAGCTGGATTTGTTGGCCGCTTTCTATCTGCGATAACCCGATCAGCAAGTTGGGACGTATCTGAGAAACAGATAGATGGCGATCTCGCTGGATCAGCTTCAAGCGTTCGTGGCAGCCGCCGAGGCTGGATCCTTTTCCGGGGCGGCGCGGGCCTTGCGGAAGGCACAATCGGCGGTCAGCACGCAGATCGCCAACCTCGAGACGGATCTCGGCCTCGTCCTGTTCGATCGGACGGGCCGGAATCCGGTCCTCACCCCGGCGGGGGAGCGGCTACTGCTGGAAGCGCGCGTGGTGCTCGACCGGCGGGAGCACCTGATCGGCGTCGCGAGCAGCCTCGAGCAGGGGATCGAGAACCGGCTGGTCGTCGCCATCGACGAACTCTATCCGGAGCATGCCCTGGGCGCCCTCTTCGCCGATTTCGCCCAGGTCTTCCCCTTCGTGGAACTGGAGTTGCTCTTTCCGCTGATGGAGGATGTCAGCCGGATGGTGCAATCCGGCGCCGCCGACCTCGGCGTGATGTGGCGACAGGAGGTCCTGCCCACGGAACTCGGCTTCCAGACCATCGGCTGGGTGCCCCTGAAGTTCGTTTGCGGCCGCGATCATCCGCTCGCGAAGGAGCGGGTGGAGTGGGAGGAGTTGAAGCGCCACCGGCAGATCCTCGTGGCCGCGCGCGGCGACGGGCCGGAGAAGCGGCGCCTTCGGGTGGCTGCCGAGGTGTGGTGGGTGGAAAGCCACTGGGTCATCCTGGAAATGGTGAAGCATGGCATCGGCTGGGCCTTCGTCACCGACCACGTGATCGCCGCATCCCTCACGGCGCCGTATCTCGTCACGCCGGAGCTTCGGTTCGATCAGGGCGACTGGCCCATCGCCCTTGAACTGGTCTGGCACAAGCAACGCCCCTGCGGCCCTGCCGCAGCCTGGCTTCGCGAACGCTTTGCGGCGCAGAGGATCGGCGCACAGCCGGGGGAGGGTTGACCGGAACTCGGGCCGGGGGGATGCGCCTCGTCTCGCCCCGGTGCGGCCTCAACCACCCGGAACGTCCCCGTCTCCGCACTCTTGAAGCTGCGCCGGAGCCTTTCCTGGCACCGCATGATCGTCCGCAAGAGGGAACCCGGATGAAGGTCACGACCTGCGCAATCCTGGCATGCTTGGTGGCATCCGGTGCCGCCGCCCAGTCTGCGGGCCAGCCCATCGCCAGCGAGGGAGACTGGATCCTCAGGAAATCAGACGACGCCTCGACCTGTATCGTCACACCCAAAGCGCAATCTCGGATCCAAGTCACGCAAGACCGGCTCGAAGTGACGGGACTTCCGAAGAAATCGATCTTCAACTATCAGTTCAGGATCAATGATCAGTCCGTGTCCAACTTCATGATACCTACGGCGGACATGCAGGATGCTGGTCTCGTCGCGCTGGATGGCGAAGCCTTCAAAGCGATCCTCGACGGGCAGCGTTTCAGAATTCGCATTCTGGACAAGTGGCACGAAGCGATCACGGAGGATGTCGGCCTCGCGGGGTTGCGTAGCCTTCATCGGAAAATCGCGAGCGACTGCCGCTGAGGACAGCGCCGGTAGCCAAGCAAACTTCATCCGCGCCGGCTGCACAGACAGATCGTCGCAGCGGATGCGCAGCTTATGTCCGAAACAATACTTGGGCAATCACAACATAAGTCAGCTATTGTACAAAAATCGCCATTTCCACGGGACGGAGCTAGTTCATCGACACCGCCCTAGTAGAAACGCATCATAGTAGAAATTATGTATTCACTTCTTTACAGCAAGCCTATCCTGCCACGTTAACGGTCGTTCAATTGTCGACGACCAAGATCAACGTCAGGTTTTAGATGCCGGGAACGTGTCCCGGGCCACCTAGGGCCGGGTTCTCGACGGTAGCATCCAAAACAATTTCGGATTCGAAGGGCCATCATGCCGAAGCCGGATCGAGGTCTCCTGGTCAGGCTCTTGGTCCGTGTCGGCGCACGTATGGCCTCGATAGTCCGGACAATCGCGGGCGGCGTCTCCGCTCAATTCGTCGAGCCGTTCAGGCTCGACAGCTTCGATAATCGTGTCCGGCCATAAGGCACCAACCGGACCGGTTCACGTCGCAATCGGCGACACAGACGACGACTGATGACGGGTCTGACGATGGACGACTTCCGCGCTCCGACGATACCGGATGGCACAGCACACCGACCGGAATCGGCGCCGACGGCGAGACGGGACGGCCGTCTCGATACCATCTGCCGGATCGCCGCCAAGCTGTTCGGAACGCGGTACGCTTTCGTCGGCTGGTACGATGCGGGACGACACCTCATCATCGGCCACGCGGACTTGGCACCGGACGGCTCTCAGGACGTCAGCCACGACTGGCCCGGAGCGGAAGACGCGGCTGAGCGCCCCCTCGTCATCCTCGATACGCAGGGAGATCCACGCTTCCTCGCCGGTATCCCTGCGGGGCTGACCGGGCAGGGCCATAGGGCCATCCTCTGGATCGCCGATGTGAAGCCATGGGCTCGTTTCGAGGCCGAGCAAATCCGCCAACTGAGCGAGATCGCGACGCTGGTCGCCGGCCATCTGAGCCTGAGCGATCTGCACGAGCGGCTCGCCAGCAAGGTTCAGGTGCTGCTCGACATGGGCGTGCGCCACGCCATCGATGAAGCCGTGCGCGACAGCGAGGCACGCCACCGCGCGCTGGCCGAGGCACTGCCGCAGATGATCCTGATCAGCAGCGTGGCGACCGGAGAGACGACCTACGTCAACCGGAACTTCGAGGAGTATCACGGCCCGATCGGCTCTTCCCGGGAGGCCCGGCTCACGCTCGTCCATCCCGATGACCTCATGAGCCTGAACCGGGTCTGGGGTGAGGCGCAGACCAGGGAGGTTCGGTCCGAAATCGAGGTGCGGCTGCGCCGCTGGGACGCAACCTACCGCTGGCACAAGGTCGTGGTGGCGCCGATCCTTCTCAAGGGGAACATCGTCTCGGTGCTCGGCACCGCCCTCGACATCGACGAGAGCGTGAAGGCGCGGCGTGACCTCGAGCAAACGACGGAGCGTCTACGGCTGACCCATGTCGCTGCGGGCGCAGGCGAGTACGTCTGGGACATGCGCACCGGCCTCGTCAGCCTGTCGCCGGTGAGCGCGCGGCTGCATGGCCTGCCGGTCCCCGACGATGCACAGGATGCACCCGTGATCGTCTCGATGGCGCAACTGAAGACCCGCATCCTCGCCGCAGATCTGCCCCGGGTCCGGCGGGCGATCAAGCGCGCCGAGGCGGGACAGGCGACGAACATCACCGAGTACCGGACCCGGACAAGCGATGCTGCCGGAGGGCAACGCTGGATTGAATCGCATGGGCGCGCCATCGCCGAGGGGAACGAAGACAAGCCCCTTCGCTTCGTCGGGCTGCATCTCGACGTGACTGACCGCCATCGCGCCGAGGAGGCGTTGCGCGCGAGTCGCGAGCACCTGCGCATCAGTGAGGAGCGTCTGGCGCTCGCCCTGAACAGCGGCGGGGATGGCCTGTTCGACTGGAATCTGACGACCGACGCGCTCTGGACCTCCCGGGGCTGGCTGTCGAAGCTCGGCTACGACAGCGACGAATCCACCGGATCCGGCGGCTTCTACCTGTCGACCGTCCACCCCGACGATCGGGAGGCCGTGAGGGCCCAGCTCGTTGCGCATCTCAAGGGCCAGATCCCCGCCGTGGAGACCGAATACCGGTACCTGAGAGCGGAGGGAGGTTTCGTCTGGGTGCTCAACCGGGCCCGCGTGGCGGCGCGCGACGCGGCGGGCCGTGCCCTGCGTCTCGTCGGCACCTTGATCGATATCTCGCGCCGCAAGGAGGCCGAGATGCACATCGCCCATCTGGCCCACCACGATGCTCTGACGGACCTGCCCAATCGCACCCTCTTCCGGCAGAACCTCGACCGGATGCTGGCGCAGACGGAACACGGGCGCGACCACTTCGCCGTGCTCGCCTGCGATCTCGACGGGTTCAAGACCATCAACGACACGCTCGGCCACCTTATCGGCGATGCGGTCCTGCGGATCGTCGCTAGCCGTCTCTGCGCGATGGTTCGGGCGAACGACACGGTTTCCCGGCAGGGGGCGACGAGTTTGCGGTCATCCTCGGCAACATCGACGGCGAGGCCGAGGCCTGCGCCGTCTGCCAGCGGATCATCGCAGCCATCGATGAACCGATCCAGGTCGATGGCCTCTCGATCGACCTCACGATCAGCATCGGCGTCGTTCTGGTCTCCGGCGCGGAGGTTTCGGCCAAGGATGTCCTGACACGGGCCGATACGGCGCTGTACCGGGCCAAGGCCCTGGGCCGGAACACTTACAGCTTGTTCGAGGCAACGGCGCATGCGCGCACCGCCACACGCAACCTGCTGGCCCTGGACATGAAGGAGGCGATCCGCCGGGGTGATTTCTTCCTCGTCTACCAGCCGGTCATCGATATCGCGAGCGGCGCCGTCACCAGTTTCGAGGCGCTGATGCGCTGGCAGCATCCGGTCCACGGCATGATCTCGCCGGCCGACTTCATCCCGGTGGCCGAGGAAACCGGGATGATCGTCCCCCTCGGTGCCTGGGCGCTGCAGGAGGCCTGCCGCGAAGCGCAGACTTGGCCGGAGCAGGTGCGGGTGGGCGTCAACGTCTCTCCGGTCCAGTTCCGCGGCGGCCTGGAGGAGCACGTGAAGACGGCGCTGGTCAATGCGGCCATGCCGGCTCAGCGGCTGAAGCTGGAGGTCACCGAAAGCGTGCTGATGCGCGATGCGGACGACGCCTTGGCTTGCCTTCACCGGCTGCGTGCCCTGGGCGTGCGGATCGCCCTCGACGATTTCGGCACGGGGTATTCGTCGCTCAGCTACCTGCGCCGTTTCCCGTTCGAC
Source organism: Methylobacterium komagatae (assembly GCF_042661665.1). NCBI lineage: Bacteria > Pseudomonadati > Pseudomonadota > Alphaproteobacteria > Hyphomicrobiales > Methylobacteriaceae > Methylobacterium > Methylobacterium komagatae. The sequence goes on along the minus strand of NZ_JBHSWN010000001.1, from coordinate 4,784,509 downwards.
AAGCTCAAGATCGACCGCACCTTCATCCGCGACATCGCCGACCCGGACGCGGCGGCGATCGTCCGGGCCGTGGCCGGGCTCGGCGAACGGCTAGGGATGGTGATCGTTGCGGAAGGGGTCGAGACCGAGGAGCAACTCGCCCTCGTTCGCCGGGAAGGATGCACCGAGGTTCAGGGCTTCCTGTTCAGCAAGCCGCTTCCGGCGGAAGAGGCGCGGGCTTTCCTGAGGTCGCGGCGCTGTGAGCAGGATGCGGCATGAACGTGATCGACCCTGCGGAGTCCTCCCCCATGAAGCCGGTGAGAGTCGCCGGACGGCTGTCGCTCGACGGCGGAGGCGATCATCCCTGTCAGGCTGACATCACCTCGCCCGAGCGCGTGGTGATCACGGCGGCGGAGCCGGGCCGCGGCGGCGAGGCCGTCCTGTGCCGCCTCGATGGAATCGGCCTCATTGCCGGCCATGTCGCATCCCCGACAGGGACGGGCTTCACCCTGATTCCCGACCTGTGCGAAGCCCGCCGGGACCGCGTGGCGGCGCGCCTGATGTGGCTGCGGAACGGCATCGATCAGCGGGCCGCGCCGCGTATCGTGCCGTTGCACCGGACGGTCGTGATCCGCTCGGCTCACGACATGATCGCCGAAGGCGAGATCGACGATCTGTCGAAGTCCGGGGCGAGGATCCGTCTCCTGTCCCCGCCCGCGAGCCACCGTCTCTGGATGCAGGGCCTGCCGGTCGCGGTCGGCAAGCGTTTCTCCGTCATCGTGCGGACGGAGCCGGGCCGGATCGCGGTTCGCTTCCACCTGCCGTTCAGCGACGAGACCTTCAATCCCAGCGTGATCCTGTAGCAGGCCTCGATAGTCGCCGGCGCGACCTTGCCCGAACGCGGCCGGTTCTACCCCACCGTGCGGGCGAGCTTGACCAGATCGGCTTTGAAATTCGCAAGGCGCGGTATCTCGTCGACGTAGACGATCCTGGACGGGACCATGTGTTCCGCCGTCGCGGCGGCGATGGCGGAACGGATGACCTCCTGAGACGGACGGGACGGGCCGCCCGCCTTGACGTAGACGGCAATCGAATCGGCCTCTTCCTGGCCTGCCGTCGCGACGGCCACGGCTTCATCGATGCCCTCGATGCCATGCATCGCCAGTTCGATCTCGCCGAGATCGGCCCACAGGCCGCGAACCTTGATCCGCCTGTCGATCCGGCCGACATACTCGTAGAGCCCATCGGGGCGCCGCCGCACGAGGTCGCCCATCGGATAGATCCGCGACGACGGATCTTCGTGATCTTCCAGGAACGGCCCGCTGGCGATGCGCCCGTTCTGCCAAGCCCCCAGCGCCATGGCGCCGCGCACGAGGAGCTGACCGGCGGCCTCATCGCCCCCGCCTCGGCGGCCGGCAACAGCGCAACTTGGCGGCCGGGCAGGAGATAGCCGACAGGGACCGTCTCGCCCTCGATCTTGCCGTCCTCGACGAACCAGCTGAACACCGCGCCCGCTTCCACCGACCCCATGGTGACGCTGATATGGCAGGTGGGGGGCAGCTTCTTCCGGAACAGGACGATGTCGCTCGCCAGGATCCGTTCTCCGTGCAGGTCGAGCACGCGGAGCGACCGGAAGGCCTGCTCGATGCCGTCGATTGCCAGGATCATGCGCAACGCGGACGGCACGAAGCTGAGGATCGTGACCTGTTCGCGGGCGATGATCTGCACGAGCTGTGCGATCCCGCCATGGACGTCCAGAAGCCGGATCTTCGCGCCCGTGCCGAGGGCGGCGAACGCATCGCGGCTACCACCGGTGCTGAGGGACGCCAGCCCCAGAATCACGTCGTCCTGATTGACGTGGAACATGTCGATGAACTGCCGCAGCGCCTGTCCGCCATAGCGACCGCCGCTGACGATGCCCTTGGGACGCCCGGTGCTTCCCGACGTGAAGCTGACGAAGAGGGGCGCATCCGGATCGTGGCGGTGGTCCGGTCGCGGCGCGTCAGCCTTCTCGTTCAGTTCGACGCGGACGACCGGCAGACCCGACGCGGCGTAGAGGTCGGGGAGGGGCGCCTGCTCGGGGAGCAGGATGAGCGCCGCACCGGATTGGTCGAAGATGGCCTTCTGCCGCTCGATCGGATGACCCGCGTCGATCGGGACCAGGATGCGGCCCGACATGGCCACCGCCATGATGATGACGGTCGATGCGCAGGTGTGGCCGCAGACGGACACGACCACGTCGCTCGGCTTCGTCGCGTCGAGGATCCGGTGGCACAGGGCGTACACGTTGTGCAGGAACACGCGATACGTGAGCGAGCGCGTGCCGTCATCGACCGCGATCTTATCCGGATAGCGGGCCGCTACCGTCTCGATCACGGCAATGCCGCCGATGTCCGGGAATGCGGCGGCCAAGGCGGCGTCGTAGGCCCGCTCCTCCGGCCCGGCATGATCGAGGGGCTTCGCGCCGCCCTTCTCCCACGCAAGTTCGCTGGCCGGAGTGGAGGTGTCGGATCGCATCTGAATGTCCTGAATCAGGCTGAGCCCGATGAGAGGGGAAGACCGCCCGCCTGTGCGGCGCCCACCTGAGCGTCCTGGGCTTGGCGCGCGCCCCACGGCCGGAGGGTGCGGGCCTTCGGCAGCGGTGTGCCGGCCATTCCGGCGGCATCGTCCAGAGGCTCCCCGGCATGGAGGCACCGGACCTCGGCCTGTACATGCAGAGAGCGGAGCAGGGCCGTGAGCGCGTTGGCCCGTGCCGTCTCGGACAAACGGCTCGTGAGGCTGATCGACAAGCCGTCATCATCGAGATGAGCCGAAACGTGCGTTCCCCGGGATGCCGCGAAGCATGCGACATCCCGCACGCCGGAATGGCCACCGAGGGAGGCCGGCCGCGATTTCCATGAGACGGTGAGCGCCGGATCGCAGGTTTCCCGTCGCTTGAGCCATGCCATCGCATGGTGCCTGCGCGGGTCACGCCCGATCAGCCGGTTGAGATTGCCGTCCCAATCCTCGTCGGCGAGGCGCCGCGCGCGGGCCGAGATCGTCCTCGCCATGGCGTAGGGATCGTCCGTCTCCGTCACCCGCACCGGCATCATGATCGATCCGGCGCCGAAGCCGAAGCCGTTGAGGGCCTCGAGACGGCTGCGCAGAACCTGAAGGTTCAAGAGGACGGGGGAGGCGAAGGGATCCGGGCTCGTGCGCGCGATGGCGAGGCTCGCCGCCGCCGCCAACAGGCTGCCGAACCCGCCTCCCTCCACACGCGCCGCGTTCAGGAGTCGAGCCGCCTCGGGCAGGGGTATTGTCGTCCCGGTGATGCCCGGCCCATGCGCCTCGATCGCGGAGGTCGAGAAGCCCCGAAACTGAAGGGCCAGGAATCCCGGAAGCCACGAGTGGAAACTCCGGGGCATCGAAGCCTGACGGGGCGTAGGCTGCGCGGGTTCGTGGGACGAGCCCTTGAGATACCGGGCCAGGTTCCCGACGAAATGGAGCATCGAGTAGCCGTCGGCGATGGCGTGGGCGAAGACGGCCTTGAACAGGACATCCTCTCCCACCGTCTCCAGCGCATAGGACCAGGGCCGCCCCTCGGGCCCGACCTTGAAGACCAGCGAGAAGCCCGCGTCGCAGGCGGGTCGCGGCGATAGGGAAGCATCGCCCACGGACCAGACGCGTCCATCCCGCCAAGCCAGATGCCGACACAGCAGGGGATAGTCGAGCGAGGCACGCCGGATTGCGGCCTCGACCTCGGCAATCCCGTGGCCCTCGAACCGCGCGATGATTCCGCAGGGCATGCCCACGCCCGCCGCATCCAGCGCCGCGTGCATGGAGGAGAGCGGGCCCAATGTGTCGAGCAGGCAGAGATCGTTCGTCTCAAGCCGGTCGCACGCGCGATGGCCATTGGACGCCGTGGCGACCATGGCGATCACGCGATCCCCCTGGCTGCGCGGTGGTCATAGCGGCTGTCTGTAGTCCTGGGTGAATTCGGGGAAGGCGTAGAAGCGCGGCGGAGCGATCGCGAGTTGCGCGCGGATCTCCGCAAGCGACTGATTGAGGCGGCCCTCCCAGGGGAGAAGGTCGAGCAGGCGCGAGGCCTTTCCCCGGCGATACGCCTCTTGTACCGCACGCCATGCGGGCACCTCGCCGTTGCGGCGCGGATGCAGCAGCCCGAGCAGCGCGAGAGCGCCGATGCCGAGATGGCCGGTCTGGCCGTAGCGGAACGCGAGGAGGCAGATCTCGCCGAGTTCGTCCGGCCCGTAGCCGGTCAGGACGTGGCGCAGATCGTGGCAGCAGTTCCAGCGCTCGCGGAACCACGCCTTGTCGCCGGTTTCCCCGGGACGCTTCAGCGTGGCGTTGACCTTGAGGTAGATGCCCTCGTCGAAGGCGTGCCTCTGCATGAATTCGAGATAACGCCGCCCGAGCGATCCCTCGGGGCAGCTCGCCAGCTTGGCACGATCCGCCAGCAGACCGATGCTCTGCGGCTGGCTTTGCAGCAAATCACGGCCTTCTGCCGTAGCCGCGAACTTGTTGTACATGGTGCGGAACGTGTTGCCCTCGGTGGCGAGGATGAAGCACGATCCATTGAAGAGGCGCCGCTTCGGGCTGACGACCAACAGCGCGAAATACTTCACGGAATCGATGGCGTTCCGGTGCCATGCCACCTCGGCGAAGGTGCCTGTGCTCATCCCGTCCTCTGAACTACGGAGACGTTGTCCCCCTCTGACGAACATCAGTTCCATTAAACATTCTGATTTTTAGCGTCAATGATTGGCGAAGATTTGACAGATCCGCAGCCAATTCATCCTTAAAAATCGTCGCTACGATCTTATGATGGTGGATTGCAACGAATACAAATGCAGACATGAGTGCGGCGTAGGAAATTACGCCGACCACGAACATAATCGTCGCCTGCCACCAATACGATGAAAAACTTTCAATCACGGCAGGCTTGATGATCATGAGCGCCGCCAGCATCACGGCTGTTGAAATCAACGCCGGAAGGGCGATCAAAACAAGAATTTTCGGATCAAGAGCCACATCCCGCAACATCCACCGCCATGTGAGCGGTATCAGAAGATAGACGCGCAAAGATCCGGCGGCAGCGATGCCGATGATCCCAAAATTGCTACCGATCGCTCCGACGACGATTGTCGCGATCAGCTCAAAGATCGAAATCTTGAGCAAGAGATCGTTTCTATCACTGCCGAAGAAGGCGGCGGACATGATCACATGGTAGTAGAGCGCGGGGGCGATCAAGCTCATGAACGGGAGGATCGCGGCCAGCGAATTCCACTTCTCGCCGAGCACAGCCGGAAGAACGACATCGGCCAGGGCAAACAACCCTGCGAAGATCGGAAAGAGCAAGGTCGAGCACAACAGTGCGGCGACCATCAATTCTGCCTTGAACCGGTCGGGCTGGCCGCGCAGCCGGGGCAAGACTGCGTAGGCGACCGCCAGTATCGGCCCGATCGTCACCTGGATCAGCAGCAGGACGATCTGCCCGCCAATTCGCAAAGCCGCCAGCGCCGCCGGACCGAGGCTGAGCCCGGCGATGAAGTCGAAGCCGCGATTGTTCAGGAAACCGACGATGCCGCTCATCCAGAGCCGGAAGGACCGCGGTCCGATCCTCTTCCATTCGTCGCCGCTCGGACGAGGCCGGGGACGGTAAGGTGCCAACACCCATGAGAGGCCGCCGACGAGGCAGGCCTGGACGAGAGCCGAAAGGACGAGGGCATAGTCCGGGCTTCCCTGCCGAATCGCGCCGAAGCCGACACCGGACGCTGCGACGGCGGTCGCGACGGTCCTGGCCGCGATGAGGCGGAAGCGCTTGCGCCGCTGAAGCAGCGCGTCGGACACCTGCCCGAGACCGGTGACGACGGGAACGATTGCGAGCAGCCGGAGCAGGGGCTCGATCCGCGGCTCGCCCATCAGGGAGGCCAGCGGGCTCGCGAAGGCGAGCATCACGGCGGCGATGACGAAGCCGTTGCAGGCCGCCAGCGTGAAGGCCGTATCGACGGTGGCACGGCGCAACCGCTTCTCCTGAAGCAGGCTGCGATGGAACCCGAGATCGGTCAGGGTCTGGACCAGTTCGGTGACCAGCAGGGCCAGGAGAGCCACGCCGAGGCCCGAGGGGCCCGCCGCCCAACCCGTGATGGTCAGGAGCAGGAAGCGCAGCATCCGGTCGATATAGGTGGCCCCGATCATGGCCAGGGTCACCGGGATCGGGCGCGCCCAGCGATGCCGGGACATCCTCACGCGCATCATCGCCTAGGCCCTACCGAGCTCTGCGCCGCGATGCGTGGCCTTAAGGAACAGCGCCCGGAGCGTCGGGACATGCTCGGGCATGAAGAGGGAGAAGTGATCCGCCTCGATAGGCTCTACTGTCAGATGGGGACACAGGGCGCGCCAACGTTCGAGGGACGATTGTGCGGTGAAATCCGTACCCGCGATGATTGTCGTCGGCACGTCGCAGACGCCGCCGGACCAGCGCCGGATCGCCCTGCCGCGGGCAATCGCGAAATACTCGCGCGTCCGCTGGATGATCCATTCGGGATCGCGCCTCCCGTAGGCTCCGATGATGAAGTCGCGCGCGCGCCGGTAGGCCCCGACGCCCATCAGGCCAAAGAACGTCAGTGTCGCCAGCCTCTCGCCCGGCGCGACGGCGCGCGGCGTCCCCGCACCCGCCATCGGCCCGGTTCGACGCCCGGCGGATCGCAGGGCTCGTTCGGCCGCGCGCTTGAGCGGGGCGATCCTTGAGGGGGCGAGCAGAGGGTCGATCAGGATCAGGGTTCGGACGGACTGGCCCCGCTCCATCAGTTTCCGGGCGATCTCGTGAGCGAGGACGGCTCCGTAACTCACCCCCGCGAGGGTCAGATCCCCCTGTACGCCCCGCTCCATGATCTGCTGCACCAGATGTCGAGCAACGGCGTCGATATCCGTTTGTAATTCGCAATCCGCCTCGATGCCAGGCAGCGGCTCCGAAGAAAACCGGGTCGTGTCCGGGAGGTCGTCGAGAAAGGCGAGGAAGGTGAGCTCCTCACCGAACAGCCCGGAGAGGATGATGCGCGTATGGCGAGAGGCCTCAGGGCCGGGAATGGGCTTGGCGCCGCCCGCCAGATTTTCGATCACGTCTGAGATCGTGCTCGTGGCGCCGATCTTGGCCAAGTTTATACTCATGCCGAGGGCCATCTCGAGCTTGAAGAACATCTCCATTGCTTTGAGCGAGGTGACACCCGCCTCAAGCAATGTTGAGTCCTCACGAAAATGATATCCCGGCATGCATTCGGACCAGATCCTCCGAAAAGCTGCGTCGACCTCGTTAATAGTCATGAAATCGATCTAACTGATTGATTTCACGCGGTCCAGATACCTCGCGGACGTAAGGTCCATGCCGCGTTTCTACCGAGGGCGCCCCGTCGTGTCTGTTTCCATTCGCCATGTCGGCGGCAGGGACAGGTCTTCTCTGTACAAGGAGCGGGGGTGGAATCGCGGCCGGGACCGGGCTCGGCGAAGCCGTGTTGCCACGCGGCCCCGGCCCGTCTACACGCGCCGCTTCCTTGGGCGAACGGGGCAGAGATGGGCGACGACGTGGTTGCTCTGCTGCTGGCTTTGGCCACCGAGAACGCGGAGCTGCGCGACCAGCTCGCCGCCGCTCAGGACATGCTCGTGGAAACGGCCATCGATGCCGGCAACCTGCACGCTTTGATCGAAGCCGTGCAGGTCGAGCGCGACGCGTGGCGCGCCCATGCGGAGGCTCTGATGCGGCAGGACGGGACGTCCCTGCCCAGGGCGTGACCCGAGCCAGGCACTGAGGCGGACAATTCCCTAGAAGGCAGGGACGCGCCACCAAAGCGATGTCTGGATTGTGCAGGTCGTCAGCGACTGGCCGCCGACAAGGCCCGTCGTCTGCTGCATGCGGTGGCAATGCAGGTAGGACGGCCAGATCACCGCACAGCCGATTACGACGGCCGAGAACAGCACCAGACCGATCATCACGTTCGCAACGACGTCCCACCGATGAGCGCGACGATCGACGGAAGTCTTCACACCGAGATTGTGGTTGGAGAGAAATCCCTCCCGGTCGGATCGCGACGTCCCACCCCAGGTGGCCTGCCTCTGCGTGGTCGGCCCGCGAGCGGGGGAGGAGGGAATCTTGGTCATCATCGAGTGATCCGGGATACGGCCCTCACTCTGGTCTGGCCGCGCTAAAATACGATTATCATCGAAGCATCCGCCGCGATCGACGTGAATGAAATAAACTCAGATCGCCGAGGCTATTCACGAAGATTGTGGTTGGCGGGTAGCAAGCAGAGCTTAAAGCAACGAAAGTCGGCATTGCCCGTCGTCACGACATCCGGCACCGGCCCTAGCTAAAGAGGGCTCAGCGCCCTCATTCCGAGAGCACGACCCTGCCTCCGAGAGGGCCCACGCCCTTCGGCACCGGCACGCTCGTGCCCTCGTAATTGGCGTTGAGGTACAGGTTCGGTCCCTCGTAGAGGTTGACCTGTCGCGCGACGACGACCGTGTAGGCCGATTGATCCGCCACCGGCTTGTCGGCGTCGATCACGAGACGGCCCGCCGGAAGATAAATCGTGCCGAGCATCGTCCGGGCATTGTTGCTGATGATCCGATAAATTCGCATCGGACTCGTCTGCCCCAAAGGAGCAGGCGTCGGAGACACGGGCGCACCGGTGAAGTCGTCGGCAACCCCGATCGCCGGATCCAGCGGATTCCAGACGAAAGTCTGCTCGGACATCAGCATCCCCGCCATCACGCCGGTCGTCGGCGCCGCGAGGCTGATCGTCGTCTTCTTGTCGAAGAGCAGTCCGGCCTTGTCGCCCGCGAAGTAAAGCCCGACATCGACGCCTGTCAGCGTCGCATTGTCCTTCACGATGAGGGGCCCATCCTTGAAGACGTAAATGCCGGGCTTCATCGTCGCCACGGCGTTTTTCTTGATCGTGAGGCCCGCACAATAGGTGCCGGGCTCGAGCGTCACGTCCTTATCGATGACGGGCATCTGGCCGAGCGGCAAGAGGTTGAAAGGGTAGGGCAGTGTGAGGCACGCGCCGACCGGCGGCGCGGGCCTGCCCTGCAGGGGATCCTTGATCACAGGACATCCTGTCTGAGGTGGTGGCGAAAAGTTCGCGCGGATGCCGGAATAGCCTCCCACCGAGCAGATCGTCTCCGCCCGGGCCATGGCACTGGCGCCGCCGACCATTCCGGCCACGTTCGCCGAATCCGAATAGAGCGCACAGCCGAAGGCGGTGACCTGCGCATTCTTCTGAAGGTTGAAGGCGCCGGGAGCCGCCGGATCGAGGGTGAGCATGCACAGGCGCATCTTGCCCACGATACTGACCTTGGCCTGCGCCGAGACGGTCTGGTTGCTCATGCCGATGAAGCGGCCGAAGGTGAGCGAGACCGTATCGACCGCCTTGGCGAACACGCTGGTCTTGTCGCTCGCGACATCGACGGTGATCATCACCTGCCCCCCGCTCGGCGCCGGAGCGTGGGTGACGATCATCTGCTCGACCACGCCCTTGACCGAGGCCGCGTTGGACGAGGCGAGCTTCAGGGCGTTGCCCCCTGCCAGAACTCCGACATCGACGGCGTTCTGCAATTGCGAGCGCCGGGCGACCAGGCGCGCATAGTCGATGCCGCCGCCCACTAAGCCGAATAGAACCGGCGACGAGAGCGCGAAGGTCAGAGCGACACCGCCCCGGCGGCGCCTGACGAAGGACGAGGCGAGTTCGGTCCACCAGCCGAGGACACGCCGACCGCGACGAACCGTGGTGCTGCCCCTGCTTGCCATCTCATACAAGTTCGAAAGGTGGATTTGACGGACACCTAACGAAGGAAAGTATGCGCCCGGTTAAGTTCGCTAGGTGATTTCTGCACAAACAGCCTTAGCTTCAGCCATAGTTCAAGAGTTCATAAGACAATCATATGTTACAAGCCGCTCTGGGCAAATCGATGAGAGAAATACGATCTTCTTCCTCTAAGATGAGGGGCCGGCATCAAGGCCGCTCATCCCGTTGCCGTCATCCGAACATGGGGGTTTTGAGGAACGGGATGATGCCAGCCTCCTGCAGGCCGACGGCCTTGTAGCGTCCGGCGCCGCCCTCGGTCGGCCGCCCCCGCCTGCGCACCACCTCGCGCTCGAAGGCGATGTAGGCTTCCGTATGCCCGTCCAATCCTTGAATCGGCCGGATGTCGAGTTCGCAGAGGTAGGGCTCGCCGGTCATCCGATAGTTTTGCAGCCGTCCAACGAAGCGGCCCTCCGTCCGCAGCGCCCGCTGGACCTGCCGCACGCCCTCCCGGCTCGTCCCCGCGCCCTGAAGTATGCGGGGCGTCCTGCCCAGGACATCCCGCACCTCGTACCCGCTCATCTGCGCGAAGGCGTCATTCGCGTACAGGATCGTGGGTCCAGGGCGACCGAGTTCGGCGTCGGTGACCAACACACCGACCTCAAGCGGATCGGCGAGATGACGGACGAGATCGATGAGGTGCATGGCTCCGCTCCGTGGGAGCCCGGGGTATATTCAGAAATTGTTAAGCGTCGTTTAATGGGCAAGATACGAAATCGATCACCTTTTTTCCTAGAAAACCCACGAAATTCAGAAATCGTTAGAGGTTCGCTCGCTAGCTATTAGCAAGCAGAGCTTCCAATGAAATCGCCTGACCCATCGGCGGCTCCCCTCTTTGGTGCAGCGTTCGAGGCAGAGATGCGTGGGATGACGTGGAGCTGGAAGAACAAGTCGGCCGGGAGATCGAGCGAGATCGCCGCCCTTGCTGCGCTACGCACCAATGTCATGATCGCCGACGCGGCCATGAACATCACGTACATGAATCCGGCGCTGACGCACTTCATGCAGGAGGCTGAGGCCGACCTGAAAACGGAATTGCCGCGCTTCGATGCCGCCAAGCTCATCGGCAGCAACATCGACATCTTCCACAAGGACCCTTCGCATCAGCGCCGCATGCTCGCTGCCCTCGACAAGCCGCATGAGGCCACCATCCGGGTCGGCAAGCGGGTGTTCGATCTGCTGGTGACGCCCCTTTCCGAAGGCGGTCGGCGCATCGGCTTCGTCGTGGAATGGGCGGACGCGCAGGAGCGGCTCCTGAACCTCGACTACTCGTCGCAGATCGCCGCCATCAGCCGTTCTGAGGCGGTCATCGAATTTCAGCCCGACGGTACGATCGTCACCGCCAACAGGAATTTCCTCGATCTCATGGGCTACGAGCTCGACGAGGTGAGGGGTCGGCACCATGGCATCTTCGTCGAGCCGGAGGCCCGCGCGACTGGGGAATACAACGCCTTCTGGGATCGGCTGCGCAAGGGCGAGTACCAGGCCGCCCAGTTCAAGCGGATCGCCCGCGACGGGCGACCGGTCTGGATCGAGGGCTCGTACAACCCGATCCTCGACCGCCACGGCAAGGTGGCCAAGATCGTGAAGTTCGCCAGCGACGTCACCGACGACGTGAAGCGGCTGACCGAGTTGAAGGTACTCATCGATAAGAACTTCGCGGAGGTCGACCGGGCGGTCGGCCTGTCGAACAGCGAATCCGAGGAGGCTCGGCTCGCGGCCGGCAAGACGTCCGAAAACGTCCAGTCCGTAGCGGCGGCCGCCGAGGAGCTCGCCCATTCCGTCGATGAGATCGCCGCCAGCATGAGCAAGGCGCGGGCGAGCAGCGACGAGGCCCAGTTGCAGACCCAGGCGGCGGGCGAGTTGACGCAGAGGCTGAGCGCAACGGCGACGGCCATGAGCGGCATCGTCGGCCTGATTCAGAACATCGCCAGCCAGATCAACCTGTTGGCCTTGAACGCGACGATCGAATCCGCGCGCGCGGGCGAAGCGGGCCGGGGCTTCGCCGTCGTGGCGCAGGAGGTGAAGAACCTCGCTAACCAAGCCTCCCGCGCGACCGATCAGATCGCGGGCGAGATCGGCAACATCCAGGCGGTGTCGACCCAGGTGGTCGGATCGCTGGAGACGATCCTGGCCTCGGTCGAGACCATGCGGGACCTCGTGGTGAGCACGGCGGCATCCGTCGAGCAGCAGAGCGTGGTCACGCGGGACATGTCCGCGAACATGCAGGACGCCGCCGGGGCCGTCGGGGCGATCGCGCAGAACATCGGGGCGATCGTCCAGGCGGTCGGCAGCGTGTCCCAGGCCGTCGAGACGACCAAGGGCGCCGCGCGCGTCCTGGCACGCTGAGGGCGACGCCATGGGCTGTGTTCACCGACTGCCCGTCGTGCTTCAGGGTGAGGCCGGTCAACGCTTGGCCGGCGAACTCGCCGCCCTCGTCGGCGCGGGGGAGACCCTGGATCGCGGCACCATCAGATTGCAGTCCTGCGAAGGTCGATCACCGAGGCCTTGCAGGCGCTCCCGGATGCGCTCGCCGCGATGCTGTCGAAGCTTCCGGCCGACGACCCGAGAAGGAGCGCGGTCGAGGACGCCGTGTTCAAATTCATGGGCGAAGTCGAGGTGCTGGTCGCGATGGTCGAACCCGGCCGCAAGCGCGAGCACTGAACCTCGTCGCCACCGGCCACACCAGCCCTCGTCCGACGTCAGGCGATGGTCGGCACGATGCCGCCCTCGACGCGGAGCGCCGCGCCATTGGTGGCCCCTGCCAGCGGACTCGCGAGATAGGCGACGAGCGCGGCGATCTCGTGCGGCTCGATCATGCGCTGGATCAGCGACAGAGGCCGGTGAACGCGGAAGAATTCGGCCTCCAACTCCTCGGCCGTGAGATCCGGCCGCGAGGCGACGCTCTTCAGAAAATCGACGATGCCCTCAGAGCGGGTCGGGCCGGGCATCACCGTATTCACGGTCACAGCGCTGCCCTTCGTGAGCTGCGCCAACCCGCGGGCGATGGTCAGCTGAGCCGATTTCGTCACCGCATAGTGGATCATGTCCGGCGGCGGCACGAGGCCCGATTCGCTCGAGACGAACACGATCCGGCCCCAGCCTCGTTCGCGCATGCCGGGGAAATAGGTCTTCGCCAAGCGCGCGCCGGACACGACGTTCACCTCGAACAGCCGGTGCCAATCCTCGTCCCTGATGTCCGTGAAATCCTTGGCCTCGTAGATCCCGAGATTGTTGACCAGGATGTCGACCTTGGGGACCAGTCTCGCGAGCGTCGCTGCACCCTCGGCCGTCGCGGCGTCGGCGAGGATCCCGCGCACCCGCCCGGCTTCGTGGATCGTGGCAACGGCCGCGTCGAGCTTGGCTTGCTGGCGCCCCGTGATCAGCACGTCGGCGCCCTCTGCGGCGAGACGCTGGGCGATGGACAGCCCGATTCCCGCAGTCGCCCCCGTGATGAGGGCCCGCCGTCCTGTGAGTTGCAGATCCATGATGACCTCCGTGTTGCTGGCAGGGAGATGGATCCGCCCGCTTTTCGTGAATAGATCGCAGGAGATCACGTCACTCGTGCATCAGAATCACGGATGGGACGCCCGATGGATAATCGGCTCGGCGAGATGGAGGCCTTCCTTCAGGTCGTCCGGTGCGGCAGCTTCGCAGCGGCGGCCAAGGCGCTGCGCCAGACACCCTCGGCACTCAGCCGATCGGTAGCCCGTCTGGAGGCCCGATTGGGCGTCGCTCTCCTGCGACGGACGACCCGCGCACTGACCCTGACACCGGAGGGAGAGACGTATCGGGACCGGGCCGCGCAACTCATGGAGGATCTCGAAGCGGTCGAGCGTGGGCTTACCGACGATGCGGCCGAGCCGAGCGGCCGGCTCCGAGTCAACGCGTCGGTTCCGTTCGGAACCCATGTGATCCTGCCGGTTCTGCCGCAATTCCTCGCAAGGCATCCCCGGATGAGCGTCGATCTCGCGCTGACCGACGAGGTGATCGATCTCGCCGTCACCCCGGCCGATATCGCCATCCGCGTCGGCCCGCTGCGCGATTCCCGATTGCGGGCACGCCGCCTCGGATCCAGCCGGATGGTGGTGGTCGCCTCGCCCGCCTATCTCGGCGCGCACGGCACGCCGACGCATCCCGACGAACTCACCGAGCACAATTGCCTGAACTTCAGTTTCCGGCGCTCCATCGACACCTGGCCATTCCGCGTAAGTGCGGGGGTGAGCCAGCGGCCGATCCAGGGCAACTTCTTCGGAAATTCCGGCGAGGTGGTGCGCCTGATGGCGGTGGGCGGCGCCGGTCTCGCGCGGTTCGGCCGGTTTCACGTGTCCGCCGACCTTGCCGCAGGGCGCCTCGTGCCGGTTCTGGAACCGTTCAATCCCGGCGATACGGAGGAGATCCACGCCCTGTATGTCGGGCATGCCCGGCTGGCCCTGCGCATCCGCGCCTTCGTCGACTACCTCGCCACCCATGCGACGGTCGAAGGCTGAGCGCCGCTATCGGTTGGGACTCTCGGTCACGAGTTCCTCGGGCGTCGCGCAGAGGGCGCTCCGCTTCATTGCACGACCGAGTGACGGCAGGCTGGTCGCCACGGCGAAGGGGACGCATAGGAGCAGGCCCGCCAGGAGAGGCAGGCTCCACAGGAACGCGGCCGGATTGAGCCAGAGCGTAAGGAGGGCGGGCACCATCCCGATCCCGAAACAAGGCCAGAGACGGCGCCACGCCAGGGCGAGGGAGACGCGCCCTCCGTCCCGATCCTGCCGGTTCCAAGCGGACCGGTGGCCCGAAAGGGCACGACACATGGCGATCGTCAGCCAGACGCAGAGCACTGGGAAGAGCAGGAAGGAGAAGACGAGCCCACCACGGCGCCGAGGGCGACGCGCGCGCGACCACCGTAACGGTGCGCGGCCGATCCAGAGGTGAGGATCTCGGCATAGCCCGCGAGCGTCGGGGCCATCGAGCCCGCGAGCCACGCAAGGTAGAGGGTGCCCGCAAGCCCTGCCGGGAACGACGCCCCCGCCTGCATCGTCGCCAGCGGAGACAGCAGCAGCGCGAGCGTGAGCGCGGGTGCGGTCATGAACATCATCACCGCCGCCACGAGCGGAAGCGGCTCGTCGGCGCGATGCCTGGCAGGCCGAGCAGCCGGACATATTGCAGGTTGCCAAGGCACCAGCGCGCTTCGCGCTCGACATGGTCGAGCAGCGTCGGGGGGTTCTCCTCGAAACTCCCGCCCTCCGTCGGCAGGACCCGCACCTCGTAGCCCGCACGACGCATCAGCACCGCCTCGATCTGGTCGTGGGACAGGATCGGCCCGCCGAACAGCCCCGGCGAGAGCACGGGAAGACGGCAGAAGGCGCCGAAGGGGGCGATGCGGACGAGGGCATTGTGACCCCAGAATGGCCCGCAATCGCCCGACCACCACGCGGCTCCCATCGTGTAGGGGCGCATGCCCTGGCGCATGCCGAACTGGAAGATCCGGGCGAAGGGGCTGGCCGACGCGGTGCCGACGACGAGGCTCTGAAGGATGCCGATCCTCGGATGGGCCTGCATGATCCGCACGAGGTCGAGGATGCGCGATCCGTCCATGGCGCTGTCAGCGTCTAGCGGCAGCATCGCTTCGTACCGTTCCCCGGTCTCCCGACAGAATTCCTGAAGGTTCCCGGCCTTGAAGCCCGCATTGTTCGCCCGCCGCCGGTAGGCGATCCGATCCCCGGCCTCGGGATCCCGTGCGGTCCAATCCGCCATCGCCCGCTCTTCGGCGGCGATGATCGCCGGATCGTCGCTGTCGCTCAGCACGTGAAAGGCGAAGCGGCTGCCCCATCCGGTCGCGTCGAGGCTCGCCTTCACCCGCTGCAGACGGGCCAGCGCCCGGCCCGGATCCTCGTTGCGCAGGGGCATGACGATGGCCGTGTCGATCCGGATCGGGTCGTCCATCGGCGACGCGAACGGCGCGGCGGCGGCGAGGCCGACGGGACCCCGCGCGATCAGCCACAGGCCGATCAGCCCGTTCCAGACACCCATGATCGTCCAGGGCAGAATGAGGGTGCAGCAGACGACCAGGACGAGATCGACCGGCTTCCAGCCCCCTGAGCCGAGCACGGCGCCCACGAGGCCGAGGAGGCCCGCGAAACTCAAGAAATTCAGGAGGAAGAAGATCCAGCGGCGTCGACGAAGGACCGTCGCCGATTGAAGGCCCGCCGGTGTCGTGGAAAGGAGACTTTCCTCGAATTCCGGAACCCTGTGCGGCGGGCGGGCGACGTGCATCATTCTGAAGGGTCCGGCACCGGAGTCGAGGAGGGGGACCGGGCGAGGGCGCTCTGGTACAGGGCCGCCGGCTGCGCCGAGTTGCGGCACGAAGTCCTGCCGCCCGCAGGCCCGGGCGAGGTCGTCGTCGAGACCCTGTGGACCGCCCTCAGCCGGGGAACGGAACGGCTCGTCTTCCACGGGCTCGTCCCGGACACACTCCACGAGCGCATGCGCGCCCCGGCGCAGGAAGGCCGTTTCTCCTTTCCGGTCAAGTACGGCTACTGCGCGGTCGGCCTGATCGCGGCGCGAGGCGAGGTGGCCTCGCCCTACGTGTTCGCGCTGAAGCCGCACCAGGAGCGTTTCGTCGCTTCCCCCGACAGCCTTCATCCGATCCCTCCCGGCGTCCCGCCGCGCCGGGCCGTGCTGGCGGCGAACATGGAGACCGCGCTCAATGCGATCTGGGATTCGGGCGCCGGGCCGGGGGACCGCATCGCGGTCGTCGGCGCGGGCGTCGTCGGCCTGCTCGTGGCCTATCTCGCGGGCGGGATCGTCGGCTGCGAGGTCACGGTGATCGACCGGCTGGCCGAGCGGGCCGCGCTCGCCCAGCATCTCGGCACCGACTTCGCAGAACCCGGCGCCGCCACGAGGGGCGCGGCAGACATCGTGTTCCATGCAAGCGCAAGCCAGGAGGGCTTGGCCGAGGCTCTGTCCCTCGCGGGCGACGAAGGCCGCGTGGTGGAACTGAGCTGGTACGGGACGCGCGCCGTGACGGTGCCGCTGGGGGAAGACTTCCACGTGCGCCGCCTGAACCTCGTATCGAGCCAAGTGGGGCAGGTCTCGGCCTCCCGCCGCCCGCGCTGGACCTACGCACGCCGGATGGGCAAGGCCCTCGACCTCCTGACCGACCCGCGCCTCGACGCGCTGATCACCGAAGAGGTCGCCTTCACCGATCTGCCGGAGGCGCTGCCCCGGCTGCTCGCACAAGACGCCGCCGGTCTCTGCACGGCCGTCCGCTACCGATCCTGACAGACCACGCCGTCACCGGAGCCGAACCATGTACGCCATCGAGGTCCGCGATCACGTCATGATCGCCCATAGCTTCCGGGGGAGTTGTTCGGCCCGGCTCAGGCGCTGCACGGCGCCACCTTCGTGGTCGATGTCGCCTTCTACCGGCCGACGCTCACGGAGGAGGGGGTCGTGGTCGATATCGGCCGGGCCGGAGAGGCGCTGAAGCGCATCCTGGCACCGCTCACCTACCAGAACCTCGACGCCCTGCCGCAATTCGAAGGCATCAACACCACCACCGAGTATCTGTGCGGCTACATCCACCGGGAGATGGCCGCCGTGGCCCGGGCGGGCGGTCTCGGACCGGGCGGGGAGGGCATCGCGCGGATCCGCGTGATGCTGCACGAGTCGCACATCGCGCGGGCATGGTTCGAGGGGCCGGTCCAGGCGTGATCGAGGCCTGCTTTTGCGTTCCGGGGGACCTCGACACGCCGACCGGGGGCTACGCCTATGCCCGGCACCTCCACGCCCGCCTGCCGGAGGCGGGAGTAATCGTCTCGCCGGTCACCCTGTCGGCGGCCTTCCCGCATCCGGGCGTCGCCGACCTCGCGGACACCGCGACGCGGCTCGCCTCGGCTCCGGAGGGGACTGTGCTGCTGATCGACGGGCTCGCCTATGGAGCCCTGCCGACGCCCGTGATCGCCGCCGCCGGGAGGCGGCCGATCGTGGCCCTGGTGCATCATCCGCTCGGCCTCGAAGCGGGGCTGAGCCGCGACGAGGCGAACCGCCTGATCGGCACGGAGCGGGCGGCGCTGGCGCTGGCGGCCCGCGTGGTGACGACGAGCCGCTTCACCCGTGATCTCCTCGCGGCCGAGTTCGCCGTCCCGGCGAACCGGATCACGGTGGCGGAACCGGGCACCGAACCGGCGCGGCGGGCGAGAGGCGGGAACGGCCATCCCGTGCGTCTCCTGGCAGTGGGGGCACTGACGCCGCGCAAGGGATTCGACATCCTCGTCGCCGCACTGGAACGCCTGCCGGATCTCCCCTGGGATCTGACCATCGCGGGGGCGCTGGACCGGGCGCCCGACCATGTCGCAGCCTTGCGCAGGGTGATCGCGGAGGCGGGGCTCGATGCGCGGATCACCCTGGCAGGGGCCGTCTCGGCGACCCGGCTCGACGCCCTCTACGACGGGGCCGATCTCGTGGTCTCGCCCTCCCTGTTCGAGGGCTACGGGATGGCGCTGGCGGAGGCCCTGGCCAGGGGCCTTCCGGTCGTGTCGACCACGGGCGGCGCGGCAGCCGATACGGTCCCGGATGCGGCCGGGTTAAAGGTGCCGCCGGGCGATGGCTCCGCTCTCGCCGAGGCCCTGCACGTCCTAATCAACGGATCCACCCGCCGGGCCAAGGCGGGCCAGGCGGCCTGGGAGGCCGGGCAACGGCTCCCGCGCTGGTCCGACACGGCGCGCTGCGTGGCGCGAGTCTTGAGGCAGGTGCGGCCATGACCGGTTTCAGCCACGAATGGCTTGCCCTGCGGGAGCCCGCCGACCACCGGGCCCGCGACACTGGCCTGGTCGATGCGCTGGCCTCCGCCCTGGCGGCACGCTCATCGGGGAATCGGGCGCAGACCATCATCGATCTCGGCAGCGGCACCGGATCGAACCTGCGCGCCCTCGCGCCGTCCCTCGGGCCGCATCAGACGTGGACCCTCATCGACAACGA
Organism: Methylobacterium komagatae; assembly: GCF_042661665.1. Lineage (NCBI taxonomy): Bacteria > Pseudomonadati > Pseudomonadota > Alphaproteobacteria > Hyphomicrobiales > Methylobacteriaceae > Methylobacterium > Methylobacterium komagatae. Next base: position 4,765,706 of record NZ_JBHSWN010000001.1, on the reverse strand, counting down.
TCCCGCCCTCCTGGCGGTAGCCCGCACGGTGCTGGCTGCCTGGGCCGACCGGTCGGAGGAGGACGGCGGGGATTTCGTCATGGAGAAGGGCGAACGGCGAATCCGTGTGGCCTTCGCAACGGCCGATCTCAACGCCGCCCCCGCCGGGATCCTCGATCCAGCACCGGACCTCGTGACCGCCGCCGCCCTGTTCGACCTCGTTTCGGCAGGGTGGATCGATCGCTTCGCCGAAGCGACAGCGGCCTCGGGCGCACTCTTCTATACGACCCTGAGCTACGACGGGTCGGAGACGTGGCATCCACCACACCCCGCCGACACGGCGATGCATGACGCCTTCCTCGCGCATCAGGCGGGCGACAAGGGGTTCGGCGCGGCCCTCGGTCCCGGCGCCACGGCGGCGCTGGAAACGGCTTTCCGCGAGCGAGGCTACGGGGTGCGAACGGCCTCGAGCCCGTGGCGGCTCGGGCCTGACGAGAGCGATCTGATCGCACAACTCAAGGACGGCAAGGCGGGGGCCGTCGCCGAGACGGGCCGAGTGCCGGCCGATGTCGTGGCAGCCTGGGCCGTCGCGCGGGGCAAGCCCGGCACCAAGGCCCTCATCGGCCACAGGGATTGTCTGGCCGTGCCGGGATCAGTGCCCGGCGAGCATGCGCCGTAGGGTCCCGTCGCGGCGGACCACGTGATGGTGGATGGCCGCCGCCACGTGCAAGGCGACGAGGGCGACGAGGGCGAAGGCCCCGGCGGCATGGACCTTCAGGATCGCCCCGCCCACCGGCATGCCGCCGGTGATCGGCAGGGTGAGCGATGGCCCCCAGAACAGGTTGACCGGCGCGCAGCAGGCGGAGGTTCCCGCCCAGCCGAGGATGGGGACGATCAGGATCAGCAAGTAGAGCGCCGCGTGGGAAACGCGCGCAGCCCGTCGCTGCCAAGCCGGGATGCCGGCCTCCGGCGCCGGAGCCCCGCGCGACAGGCGCACCAGCAGGCGGGCCAGGACCAGGGCGAGCACGACGAGGCCGAAGGATTTATGCCATTCGTAGAGTTGGTTCTGCAGCGGTCCCTGGCCGACATTCGTCATCGCCAGAGCCACGATCACCTGCTCCACGATGATCAGGGCGACTGCCCAATGGAGCAACTTCTGCGTGGCCGAATATGAAGCCGGTTGCGTCATGACGGATGTCCCTCCCCGACAGTGCGACGCAAGTCGCAATCGAAAAGAACCTCGCCCGCGCCAAGCGGGTAAGTCGTCGTCACCGGCCGCATGGCCTCGCTGAGGGCAGAGATCGGCCGAAGGTCGAGGCCGGATCGCCCGGAGCCTAGGAGCAGCGGCGCGACCATTAGATGGAGCCGGTCGATGGCCCCGGCATCGATGAAGGCCGAGACGGTGCGGGCGCCGCCCTCGACCAGAAGGCGGGCGAAGCCCAGCGAGCCGAGCCGGGCGACGATCGCCCGGGGGCAGAAGATCTCGTCCTCGCCCATCCGGACGGCTTCCACGGAATCCGGCACCCAAGCGTCCGTCCGGCAGACGACGATCCTGCGCGCCCCGTCCTCCGCGAGGCAGCGGGCCGTCGGCGGGATCCGGCCAGAGGGATCGATGACGATGCGGGCCGGGTTCGCGCCTTCCACCCGGCGGACCGTCAGCAGGGGATCATCCGCGAGCACCGTGCCGATGCCGACGATGACGGCATCAACCCGGGCGCGGATGCGGTGCAGGTGATCCAGCGCCGGGCACAGGTTGATGTATTTCGAATCCCCCGACGGGGTGGCGATCCGGCCGTCCAGCGATTGGCCGAGCTGCGCGACGACGAAGGGGCGCCGCTTCGTGCCGGCTTCGAACGGCGAGAAGATCGCGCACGACGTCGTACCTCTGTCGTCACCGCGAGCGCGCAACACATCGAGCGTGGCCGGAGCAGGCGGATCGGCTTGGCAGGGACCTCCCGACCCCGTCACGACGGTCATTCGCTGAGCCCCATCGCACGCGAGAAACGGAAGGCGCCGTCCGAGGATTCCGATGGCTACGCTTTTGAGATTCCTAGAACGTCGTGAGGACCGGGAATAGGCGGCTATTGCGCGCGCGGTTGCAGAAGTGCGCGCTGGTCTCACTCGCAGCGCGAGAGGCAGGACGCTCGCCCTCGCTGCCCAAACACACGACCCGCTATTCGGCGAGCACGAAGACGAGCCCGAGGATGGCCACCAGAAGCGAGCCCCCCGCGAGGTAGTCTCGCGGATCCTCCACGGGGCGCTTGCCCTTGCTCGCACCTGCAATGCCGGCCCCCGCGAGCGCGATGAGAAGAAAGCCGAGCCCGAGCAGGTCGGTACTCTGAACGAACGGCGGCATCGGTCGGTCCTCCGCTGGTGTCGATGAGCTCCTTCATCATACGCAAAGGGCCCGGACAATCATCCGGGCCCTTCACGCATTCCGGTAAGGCTTGCCTCCCGGCTTAGGCCGTCGCGACCTGGCTGATCGGAGCGACCTTAGCGGGGAGCTGCGCTTCGGCCACGACGCGCTTGCGCCAGGGCTTCAGCACCGCGATCGCCAGGATCGAGGCCAGGATGTTGGCTCCCGCTGCGGCCAGGAACACGCCGTCCCAGTTGCCGGAGCTCTGCTGCAGGTAGTTGGCGAAGGGCACGAGCAATGCCGCCGTTCCCTTGGCCGTGTAAAGCAGGCCCGCATTCGTCGCCGCGAACTTCGCGCCGAACGTATCCGTGCAGGTCGACGGGAACAGCGAGTAGATCTCGCCCCAGGCGAAGAACACGAAGCCCGACAGCAGCACGAACCACACCGGATCACTGCCCCACAGGTAGAGCATGTAGATGCCGAAGCCTTCCATCGCGAAGGCGATGAACATGGTGTTCTCGCGTCCGATCCGGTCCGAGACCCAGCCGAAGAACGGACGCGTCAGGCCGTTGAGCACCCGGTCGATCGTGGCGGCGAAGGTGATCGCCACCATCGTTACGCCGAACAGCGTCACCGGAACCTTGTCGACGTGGATGTCGGCCGCGATCGGCTTCAGGTTGGCCGTGATCATGAGACCACCGGCACCGACCATGACGAACATGACATACATCAGCCAGAAGATCGGCTGACGGACCACCTGGGCCGGCGTGTAGTTGCGGCGCGTCTGAATGACGTTGGCGTTGTTCGACACCTCAGGGATCTGACCGCTCTTCGGGGATGCCAGGAAGAAGGCGAGCGCAGCGACGATCAGGCCCTGGCCGAGTCCGAAATACAGGAACGCGGACTGGAAGCCCTGGTCGGCGATCATCCACTGGATCGGCGCGACGGTGAGGGCGGAGCCCGCCCCGAAGCCCGCGGCGGTGATGCCAGAGGCCAGACCGCGCTTGTCCGGGAACCACTTCAGCGCATTGCCGACGCACGTGCCGTAGACGCCACCAGCGCCGATACCGGCGATGATCTGGCCGAGGTAGAACATCCCGAGCGTATCGGCGTAGGCATTGATCACCCAGCCGATACCACACAGGATGCCGCCGAACAGGACGACGACCTTGGGGCCGTACTTGTCCACGAACCAGCCCTCGACCGGCACCAACCAAGTCTCGAACAGCACGAACAGGGTGAAGGCCCACTGGATCGCGGCGCGGTCGAAACCGAATTTCTTTTGGATCTCGGGGACGAAGAACGTCCAGCCGTATTGCAGGTTGGCGATCATGACCATGCAGACGACGCCGAGCACCAGCTCGCATCCAGCGATAACCGTCGCTGACGCGTTGCGGGTCTGCCTCAGTTGGTTTTGGCATTGCAAATCCTCCCTGCTGAGTGACTGGTAAGCAGTCCGCAGCGGCTATTTTGAATTTTGATAATCTTACCGAAGCTTGCGGGCGTGCGCGATGCTGAGATTGCGTATTTCGGGCATAAACACGTAACAATACTGCCGATCTGAGGCAGCACTGAACGATTGCACAAGACTTTTCCCCATCCGGAGCGTGCCGGACCAGTATCCCCATACGGCGACGAAGCCACCCCTCGAGCCTTGTATGTGGTATACCAACGATACCGCATGACAGGTCTGCGTCAAGCGAATGCCGCAACAATTCGTTTTTGCGCTGCAAAAGACTGCAGCTGCAAGACCAACATACCGCAAAATCTGATTTCAGCCGCGCTCGCCGCGAGAGCGCGCGCCATCGGATGGCATTGCCTCATCCTGGGAGACACTTAAGACTCCGCAGCGGTCAGGATTTGGCATTAAGGTCTTCGGCGACTTCTCGGGTCGCAAGTTCTTCACCGACGGATTTAGTTACCGTTAGAACCCCGATTCGATTTTGCCATGACGAGCATGAATAACGAGATAAACGTTGTTATCGGCGCCGCAGGGGAACCACTCGTGCGATCGCGAAGGATCGGCGGGATCAGCGACGGCGGCCGAGGCGCTCCGGCACAATGGCAATTCCCAGCATCCCTGGCTTTTGCGATTCGCACGCCTAAGTCCAAGGCGCTCGGCTTCAGGAACCGCCCATGCTGTCGCGATCTGCCCTATTGGGTCTGTGTGCCTTGGCGCTCGGCGCCGGTTCAGCCCATGCGCAGCAGCCAACGGGTCAGATGGAGGTGAACTGCTCGCAGTTCACGCACAATCCGGATGGATCGTGGAGCGTGAAACAGCCGATCGAACTCTTCAGCGAGACCGGTCGTGTTCGCATCACGCCCGGGCCGCCGTTCAAGCCCGGAATGTCTTTCGGAGGGCTGGACATCGCGAAGATGCTCGACCGGCAGTGCCGCTAGGCGCGGGCATCGACCGCCAAAGCGTGGATGCCCGTCCCGTCGCAGGCCGTCCTAGCGAAGGGTCGGTGATTCGCCCGGCTTGAGATGGCGATCTCCACCATCGGGACCGGTCGGTGAGACGTGGTCGTTCAGGCGTCCCAGGTGCTCGAAGACATGCTCGAAGGCAGCGGTGACGGCCGCCTCGAACGTACCGTCGCCTTTGCCCTGTGCATTCCTCAAGGCCGCCAACAGGTCGCGATGCTTCTCGGTATCCGTGGACATGGCTTCCTGCTCCCCTTGGGCCTGGATCGGTACCCAAGGCAAGCCTCGGCTCTCGGCCGCGGTTCCGAATGTCATGACGGGGCCCTGCTCGGTTCCGACTTTTGCGCCGGTCGCGAGCGGGGCGCAGGGGCAAGGGGCCACATGGCGGATCATCGCGAGCGCCCGATCTTCTGGGGATCCCGTCATCCTTCCAGCTCATCAGGCATCGCAATGGCCCACGTTCTCGTCATCGGTGCCAGCCAAGGTATCGGCTTCGAAACCGTGAAAGCGGCCCTGGCCGCAGGGCATCAGGTGCGGGCCTTCGCCCGCTCGGCGGAGAAGATCGCCCTGTCCGACCCGAATCTCGAGCTTCGTCAGGGTGACGCCCTGAAGGAGAACGACATTGCGGCGGCACTCACGGGCATCGACGTGGTGGTGCAGGCGCTCGGCGTACCCGCGCGGGAGCTGCTTGGGCCAGTCCGCCTCTTCTCGGAGGCAACCGGGATCCTCGTCCCCGCGATGGAGAAGGCTGGAATCCGCCGGTTGGTGGCCGTAACGGGATTCGGCTCCGGCGACAGCCGCCAAGCCATCAGCCTCTTGCAGCGCCTGCCGTTCCGGCTGGTCTTCGGACGCGCCTACGACGACAAGGATGCCCAGGAGATGCGCATCCGCCGGAGCGGCTTGGACTGGACGCTCGTGCGGCCGGGCGTGCTGACCGGCGGACGGGCCACAGGCCGCTACCGTGTCCTCGATACCCCCTCATCCTGGCGCAATGGGCTGATCGCGCGGGCCGACGTCGCGGACTTCATCACGGGACAGATCGAGGACAGGAGCCGGATCGGCAAGGCCGTCGTGCTGATCCATCACGCACTGCCGGTGTAAGGTCAGCCGCCACGCCGGGTGGACTTCCGCACCGGCCCGGAATTTGGCATTGTTGCGCCGTGACCCTCTGGCTCGCCCTCCGGCGACTGTTGCCGCTTCTGGCGGTTCTCAGCCTCGCCCTGACGCCGGTGGCCGCTCCCGCGGCCACCGCGGGTATGCATGCATCGATCGCGCATGCCATGGCGGGGATGGACCCTTCCGCCATGGCGCCCCACGAGGCCGCGTCAGCCGGAATGGACATGGCGGACGGCATGAGCATGGACGACATGCCCTGCTGCCCCAAAGCCGATGCCCCCAAGTCAGACGCTCTCACGGCACACGCGCCCAAGCCCGTCTCCTCCAAGCCGGATTGCGCGAAAGGGTGCCCGCTGATGGCCCTGTGCCTGGCAGGAGCGGCGTCCTTGCTGCCCACTTCCGTGCCGATCCCCGTTCCCGCTGCGACCCGCGCCAAACGAGCTTGGCCGGAGCCCGGGCGCTTCGCCAGCGTCCACGGGACACCGTACCCGGAGCCTCCCCGAGCCTGAACCCGATGCCGCCGGCGCCCGCGCCGGCTCGCTGACGCGCGCCCGCGCGTCGCCCTCCATCGCGTTCAGGAGACAAGATCCGTGACCAAGAACCCCTTCGCGCGCGCCCTGTCGGCTGCGCTGCTCGGCGCTGCTTTTTCGGCGTCTGCGACGATCCTGCCCGCCCAGGCGGACATCAAGGACTACCAGTTCCAACTCGTGCAGCAGGAGGCGAAGGTCGGCGAAGCCGTCGTCGCCGTGCGTCTCGTCGACAAGCGGACCGGCAAGCCGGTGCCGGACGCGGTGATCTTCGCCAAGCGCCTCGACATGGCCCCCGACAGCATGGAGGAGATGGTCACCCGACTCGAGCAGCTGCCCTCGACGGAGCCCGGGATCTATCGCTTCAAGGCCAAGCTCTCGATGGCGGGCGGCTGGCGTCTCTCGCTCGGGGCCAAGGTCCAGGGCGAGACCGGCACGGTCGAAGACAAGCTGGTCTTCCAGGCCGTCAAATGAGCCGAGCTGCCTGGCTTGCCGGGACCCTCGCCGCGTTCGCGGCGGGGGGCCTCGGCTACGTTGCCGGACATGGGGGAAACCCCGTGCCGGCCTTCGCGGAATGGGCCCCTTCCCAGGCCGCGGCCGCGTCTCCCCCGCGAAGGCGAGCGGGCCGGTGGTCTATTATCAGGATCCGGATGGGAAGCCGGTCTATTCGGCGTCGCAGATGGCGACAGAGGATGGACGCGCATTCCGCGCCGTGCGTACCAGCGAAGACGTCAGCTTCGAGGACGCGGACGATGCGGAGCCCCTGCCGACGGAGAGGGCCGCCCTAGGCATGGCGCAGGGGGAGACGGGCAAGGCCGCCGGGGCCTCCCGTCGTATCCTCTACTACCGCAATCCGATGGGCCTGCCGGATACCTCACCGACGCCGAAGAAGGACTCGATGGGGATGGACTATATCCCCGTCTATGCGGGCGACGACGAGGGCGGCGACGTCGTGACCGTCTCGCCCGGGCGCGTCCAGCGCACCGGCGTCCGCACGGAGACCGTCGACCGGCGGGTCGTGGCACAGCCGGTGCGCGTCCCCGGCACCGTGGCGCTCGATGAGCGGCGCGTGACCGTCGTGGCGACCCGCTCGGACGCCTATGTCGATCACGTCGAGAACGTCACGACAGGAGATCGCGTCCGCAAGGGGCAGGCGCTGGTCCATGTCTACTCCCCCGACATCAACGCGGCGGCGGCCCAGCCATCGCCAATCCGGGCTTCGACGGGGCCCGGCGGCGCCTGCAGAATCTGAACGTCTCCGAATCCGTGATCGATGAGATCGACCGCAGCCGGAAGGTGCCGATGGCCATCACCTGGGCCTCGCCGCGCGACGGCCTCGTCCTGCAGCGGAACGCCGTCGAGGGCATGAAGGCGGCCGCGGGGGATATCCTGTTCCGGATCGGCGACATCTCGACCCTCTGGGTGCTGGCGGATGTCCCCGAGCGTGACCTTTCCGGGGTCAGGGTCGGCCAGCCCGCCACGGTGCGTTTGCGGTCGGCCCCGGGCCGTAGCATCGCGGGCAAGGTCGCGGTGATCTACCCGCAGGTCAGCCCCGACACCCGGACCACACGGGTGCGGATCGAGCTGCCGAACCCCGACGGGACCCTGCTGCCGGACATGTACGCCGACGTCGAAATCGCCACCGGCGATGGAAGGCCAGTCGTGGCGGTGCCGAGCGTTGCGGTGATCGACACCGGAGAGCGGCAAATCGTGCTCATCGATCGCGGGGAGGGCCGCTTCGAGCCGCGGCCGGTGACGATCGGGGTTCGCGGCACGGATTACACGGAGATCCGCGACGGCGTCGCCGTCGGAGACACAGTGGTGACGTCGGCAAACTTCCTGATCGACGCGGAGAGCAACCTGAAGGCGGCGCTGCAATCCCTCGCCTCGGCAAGGGACGACCGGCAGGCCGCGAAGGCGGGAGGCACGCCGTGATCGCGCGCCTCATCGGCTGGTCGGCCCGCAACCTCGTCCTCGTGCTGGTCGGGACGGTCTTCGCCGTCGCGGCGGGCGTCCTGGCGCTGAGGGCGCTTCCCCTCGACGCAATCCCCGACCTCTCGGACGTTCAGGCCATCGTCTACACCGAGTATCCGGGGCAGGCCCCCCAGGTCGTCGAGGACCAAGTCACCTACCCCCTCACCACCGCCATGCTGACAGTGCCGAAGGCGAAGGTGGTGCGGGGCTTCTCGTTCTTCGGCGTCTCGTTCGTCTACGTGATCTTCGAAGACGGCACCGATCCGTATTGGGGCCGGTCGCGGGTGCTCGAATATCTCAACGCGGCGGCGAGCCGCCTGCCGCCCGGGGTGACGCCGACGCTCGGCCCCGATGCGACCGGTGTCGGCTGGGTCTACCAATACGTCGTGGTGGCCAAGGAACGGACGCTCGCCGAACTGCGCTCGATCCAGGATTGGGTGATCCGCTTCGGCGCCTCGCGCGCCGAGGGCGTGGCCGAAATCGCCAGCGTCGGCGGCTTCGTGAAGCAGTACAATGTCGTCGTCGATCCGAATCGCCTGCGGGCTCAGGGGATCTCGCTCAACAAGCTGCGGGACGCAATCCGCGCGAGCAACGCCGACGTCGGCGGCCGCACCGTCGAGCCTCCGAGTTCGAGTTCATGGTGCGGGGGAGGGGCTACCTCAGGAGCATCGCCGACATCGAGAACATCGTGCTGAAGACGGCCGGTGGCACGCCCCTGCGGGTGCGGGACGTCGCCCGCGTCGAACTGGGGCCGGACGAGCGTCGCGGCATCACGGAGATGAACGGTGACGGCGAGGTCGCCGGCGGCATCGTTCTTCAGCGCTTCGGCGCGAACGCGCTCTCCGTCATCGACGGGGTCAAGGCGAAGCTCGCCGAAATCGCCAGAAGCCTGCCGGCCGGAACCGAGATCCTGCCGGTCTACGACCGCTCCCAACTCATCGACGCGGCCATCGACACGTTGCGGCACACGCTGATCGAGGAAAGCGTCGTCGTCTCCCTCGTCTGCGTCGTCTTCCTCCTTCACGTCCGGAGCGCGCTCGTCGCCATCCTGATGCTGCCGGTCGGCATCCTGATGGCGCTCGGCGGCATGAAGGCGCTCGGCATCGGCGCTAACATCATGAGCCTGGGGGGCATCGCCATCGCGGTCGGCGCGATGATCGACGCCGCCATCGTCATGATCGAGAACGCCCACAAGCATCTGGAGCGTGCGCCCGAGGGCAAGCCCCGCATCGAGATTCTGATCGAGGCCGCAGGCGAAGTCGGGCCGTCCCTGTTCTTCTCGCTCCTCGTCATCACGGTCAGCTTCCTGCCGATCTTCACCCTGGAGAGCCAGGAGGGACGGCTGTTCGGGCCGCTCGCCTACACCAAGACCTTCGCCATGGCGGCGGCGGCGTTGCTGTCGGTGACGCTGGTTCCGGCGCTCATGGTCCTGTTCGTGCGCGGGCGGATCGTCCCCGAGCACCGCAACCCGCTCAACCGCCTGCTCATCTGGCTGTACCGGCCGCTCATCGCCGGGGTGCTGCGGGCCCGCCTGCTCACCATCCTGATCGCCATCGGCGTGCTGGCGGCGACCGTCTGGCCCGCCCGGCAACTCGGCTCCGAGTTCATGCCCGACCTCGACGAGGGGAGCCTGCTCTATATGCCAACGACGCTGCCGGGCCTCTCCGTGACCAAGGCCGGCGAACTCCTGGCCACCCAGGACCGCATCATCAAGAGCTTCCCGGAAGTCGCCTCGGTCTACGGCAAGGCGGGCCGCGCCAACACGGCGACCGACCCCGCGCCAATGGAGATGTTCGAGACCGTCATCGCCCTGAAGCCGAAGGCGGAGTGGCGGCCGGGCGTAACCCTCGCCGGCCTGAAAGCCGAGATGGACGCGGCGCTTCAGTTCCCCGGCGTCTCGAACGCCTGGACGCAGCCGATCCGCGCCCGCATCGACATGCTCTCCACCGGCATCCGCACGCCGGTCGGCATAAAGGTCATCGGGACGGACCTCAAGGCGATGGAGGGCATCGCCCGGCAGGTCGAGACGGTCATCCGCGCCGTGCCCGGCACGTCGAGCGCCTATGCCGAGCGGGTCATCGGCGGTTACTTCCTCGACATCACCCCGGACCGCGAGGCGCTGGGGCGCTACGGCCTGATGGTCGGCGACGTGCAGGACGTCATTGCGACGGCCTTGGGCGGGCAGGCCGTGACCAACACGGTCGAGGGCCGCGAACGCTACACGGTCAACGTGCGCTACCCCCGCGCCTTCCGCTCTGACCCGCGCGCCATCGCGGACGAGGTGCAGGTGCCGCTTCCCGCAGGCGGCACGGTGCCACTGCGCGAGGTCGCCAAGGTCGAGTTGGCTCGGGGGCCGACCTCGATCCGCACGGAGAACGGGCAACTCGCAGTCTACGTTTTCGTCGACATGGCTGGCCGGGACCTTGGTGGTTACGTGGCGGAGGCGCGCAAGGCGGTGGCCGATGCCGTCACGCTTCCGCAGGGCATGACGCTCCAATGGAGCGGGCAGTATGAATACCTAGCCCGACTTATTCATTGGGCTTCGGCGGACGGTGCGTTTTGGGCTGATGGCGAGCGGGATCGCACGTCTGTTCTGACGCGTGTGGATCTGGAGTGTTCTGTCGGCGCTGGAGGGATGGAAGCGGGTTCGTCGGGGCGTCACAGCCCCGTGGTTCAGGCCGGGGCCGGAGCAAACGCGGTCGCGAGGTGGCGTAGCAGGTCGGCCTCGGGACAGGCGGCAGCGAAGGCAAGACGGACACGGGCAGCGGTCTCGCGGATGCGGGCCCCGAGCTTGAGTAACCGCAGCCGGATCGTCGCGAACTCGGCTCTGGCGAGACGATGGGTCTTCGGGATGGCGTCGCGGACGGTCAGCATCAGCCAGTAAGCCGCCGTGTGCAGCACGAGCCGCATCTGGTTGGCGGCAGGGTTCCGGCAGGAGGTGCGGTCGGAGGCCAACTGCGTTTTGTGGAGTTTGATCAGGTTCTCGGCCTGACCGCGGGCGCAGTAGAGGTCGGCGTAGAGCCATTCGGGCGTGCCGGTGGTGATGTTCGTGACCACGTAGCGGATGTCGAGGCCGAGCCGCGTGGCCTCGATGCGGGCAGCGACGCGGCGTTGCTGTCGCCAGGACTTGGCCGCGTGCGTGGTCTCGGCAAAGCCGCGCACCGCATCCTTGTCGTCGATGGCCCGCGCCACCCGGATAGGGTCGGCGGTGTCCTCGACCTTGGCGGCGAGCGCCTTGGTGCCGGTCAGGCCGAAGACGTAGGTGACCCCATTATCCTCGCACCAGTCCATCGCCTCCGGCCGGCCGTAATGGCCGTCACCCCGGATGGTGATCGCGGTGTTCGGCCAGTGGCGGCGGATCGCCCGGACGAGCCGACGCAGATGGCCCCGCACCTCGCGACCCGAGGGCGTCTTGCCCGGGCGCAGGATCATCGCGACGGGACGGCTGGTGGCGGTGTCGTAGACGTGGATCGGCAGAAAGCAGCGCTCAGCGTGATGAGCGTTGAACAGCGACAGTTGCTGCTGGCCGTGCACCACATCACAGGTGTCGTCGATGTCGAGAGTAACGGCGGCTGGCGGCACGGCGTAACTGGCGCAGTAGAGGTCGACCAGCACCCGCCCGAGCCGGATGAGGTCGCGCAGGCCCGGCGTGTTCTCCAGCCGCGAGACGGTGGGTTGGCTCATCAGGTCCGCGCCGCTGTCGGGCAGGCGGCCGCAGGCGAGCTTGAAGGCTGGATCGGCGCGCAGATGGTCGAGGTCATCGGCATCCTCGTACCCGCAGGCGATGGCCAGGATGCGTGCCAGCAGGATCTCGGGCAACGGATGCAGAACCCGGCTCGGATCACGCCGGTCCGGGATCACCGCGGCGAGCTTCTCGGCGATGCCCAACCGTCGGGCAGCCTGGGCGAGCAGCAGGACGCCGCCGTCCGAGGTCAGGCGTCCGCCGTCAAACGCAGCTGTGAGCTTCTTGCCCCAGACGGATGGAAACGCGAACGGGAGACACGTAGGATCGGACATGGCGGGCGTGGCGGGCTCGATGCGGTCTGAAGGCTTGGCAACAGCACCCAATCCCTAAGCCATATCAATGGCCTACGCTACGCTCGCCACCTCAGATCCACTGCCCTCATGAATAAGACGGGCTAGGCTCGGCAGGTCGATGCCTGCGAACAGGTGCTCGCCCCGGCCCATAACAATGGGCGACACCGCCAGGTGCATTTCGTCGATCGCCCCAGCGAGCAGATACTGCCGGACGGTGGACACGCCACCTCCGATCTTGACGTCCAAGTCGCCAGCGGCGGCCTTGGCTTGGGCGAGCGCCGCCTCGATCCCCCCGGTCACAAAATGGAAGGTCGTCCCGCCCTTCATCACGATGGACGCGCGAGCGTGATGGGTGAGGATGAAGGTCGGCGCATGATACGGGGGATTGTCGCCCCACCAGCCCTTCCAGGCGTCGTCCGGCCATTCGCCTCGGATCGGGCCGAACATATTGCGGCCGAGGATGAAGGCGCCAAAACCTTCCATCCCGGTTTCGGCGAAGCGATCGTCAGTCCCGCCGTCTTGCCCGATCATTGATCGAAAGGCTCGCGTCGGGAAGAACCAACGCATCAACTCCGGCCCGCCTTTGCCGAGCGGATGCTCCATGCTCTGGTCCAGGCCGGCCCCGAAGCCGTCGACGGACACGGCGAAACCTCTTACGCGCACCTTGCTCATAGCGATCAGACCTTCGCGTCCAGGCTGATGATAAGCTCGTCCAGCTGTTCGAATTGCTCACTCCACCCGCTGGTGCTTCCGGAGGCTACGGCGTCATCAAGCGCTTCCTTCGAGGGATAGAGTTCGTGCACGACGATGCGTGTCGCGCCATCAGTGTCCTCGAACGCCACTGTGGTGATGGGCCCGTCTTCGCCCCCTTCGTCGTTGGTCCAGACGAGGCGGGTATGGGGCGCCACCTCGATGTATCGGCCGAAGAACGCCATGGGTCGTTCCGCTGAGGGGTGGCCCATCAGCAGACGGTACGCTCCACCCGTGACGATGTCGGCCTCGAAGGAGATCAGGGAGACGCCACAGGATTTGGGCACCCACCATTTCTGGAACAGCTCCGGCCTCGACCATGCTTCGAAGACGATCTGCGCCGGGCCGTCGACAATTCGCATGACGGCGAGCCCCCTGTCCGATGCCCTCTCTACCGTCGTGCGTGCCTTGCTGGCCGCGGGCGCACTCTGTCTGCCTGCGTGCATCAGCGTCTCGTTCGTCATCGCTAGCCTCCGTTCACGCTGCCTGGCGCGGGCCGGCAAGCCCGAGTCTGTTGCCTGACGGATCGGCAATGTTGGCTGAGTAGCTGCCTCCGGGGATCGGATCTGGTCCCTGAAGCACCGTGCCGCCCTTATCGCGGACCGTCGCGAGCGCGGCATCAATGTCGGCCACGTGTACGTACCAGTTCCAACGGGATGGCGCTCCAATAGCGGCACTCGACATCACGGCGCCAGGCCGTAAGTCGCCCCGGCCGATGAAGGCGTACTCGCCCATCCCGCCCATTGGCATGGCCCCGAGCTTCTCCCAGCCGAACAGCGCTCCGTAGAACGCGAAGGCAGCTTCGGGATCAGGGGTCGCGAGTTCGATCCAGACGCCGTGCCCGAGGGTTTGCTCCATCCCGAGGGGCACCGGCCCAAAAGCCCGGCTCTCGCCGGGGCTCGTCGCAGCCATCAGGGCGAAGACCACGTCCTGCGGGTCGCTGACCATGACGAAACGCCCGACATGGGGAATGTCGACAGGCCCGAACCGGATCCGGCCGCCGAGATCCACCACCCGAGAGACCGTGGCGTCGACGTCGCGGGTCGCGAGATAGACCACCCAGCCGGGCAAGCCGGGCGCCTCCGGCATCGTTTGCCGGATCCCTGCGACGGGGCGTCCGTCCGCCTCGGCGATCCGGTAGCCACCATGCTCGGACATTGGCGACGGCGCGACGCACCAGCCGGTGATAGCCTGGTAGAAGGCCTGCGCCGCGTCCTGGTCCGTCGCGTTCAGTTCAAACCAGATGGGTGTACCCTCGACAGCTGGCATTGAGCGTATTCCTCCATGTCGATGGGCCCGTCGTCCGCATCGCGGCACCGCTGAAGGCTCCGCTTTGCCAAGGCTGGCATTCTCGGTTACACAAGACAACCATGAAGTTAGATAAAATAACTAACGAGGCATCTGCGCCACGAGAGCGTCGGTACGACGACGCGTGCGGCACTGCGCTCGCCCTGGAGTTTGTCGGCGAGCGCTGGTCGTTGCTGATTATGCGCGAACTGGTCTTCGGTGCGCGTCGCTTCGGTGAGATCCGGGCAAACCTCCCGGGCATCAGCGCGAACGTTCTGACCCAGCGCCTGGAAAGCCTGGAAGATGCAGGCATCGTCCAGCGCTATCGATTGCCATCACCGGCCAACGTGCAGGTCTACGATCTGACGGAGTGGGGCCGCGAAGCCGGGCCGCTGATGCGCGACCTGGGTCGCTGGGCGGCTCGCTCGCCGCGGCATGACCGGAGCCTCTTCATGTCGGCGGCCTCAGCCATGATGTCGCTCCAAGCCCTGATCGACCGAAAGCGCGCTGCAGAACTCCCAGTGTCGGTCGCTTTCCACTTTCCCGGTGAGGACTTTGGCGCGACGGTGACTGGCGGCGAGATCCTTGTGAGCCGTGGTGCCATAGAGGCATCCAACCTCGCTTTTACCGGAGATACGATGGCGATGCGCCGCACGATCTATGGCAAGGCGCCCTTAGCCAAAGACGGTGCAGGCGGCACGCTTGCTTTCGTTGGCGAGGCCGATCTCGCACGGTCCTTCGTCGATCTCTTCTATCTGCCGGCCAAGATTTCTTGAGGAGCGACTTAGCGGGTTGCTGGGATTTGACGCCGTACCTGATTGCAGAGCAAGCTGCACGAAGGCAATCCGGAACGCATCTTCGCGGGTGCGGACGCGCCGCTTCCAGTCCAATTCGGTTGCCGCTGCGCTACGGAGCGCGACCCAAAAGCGGCTATGCATTCGGGACCGAGGACTGTCTCTAATCGGCTATCGTTCAGACCGCAGTTGTACGAGGAGCGCGCGCAGAACCGCCAAGGCGTTCCTAGATGCCAGGCTCTGGAAAGCCTCCATCTCGTTCGAGCCGGCATTCCCGCCAGCTAGGTCTGACAAGCTGCGGATCGATAGGAACGGCACCTTGTTCATGTAGGAGGTGTGCGCCACCGCAGCGGCCTCCATGTCGACGGCTTCGGCCTGAAAGGCGCGGCGCGTGAATTCACGGAAAGCGGCGTTGTCGACGAAGGCCGGCCCCGAGATGCCATTGCCGCCCACGATCACGCGGGGCTTCGATGGCAGGCATTTGCGGTCGGCCGTGCAGTTTTCCAGAGTCACGTCGGCCGACACCTTCCGAGCAGCGTCCAAAAGACGGGCATCCGCCGGGAACCACGTGTGAAGATCGGTTCCGCCCATAGGCTTCTGGATCCGCACGGGCTGCGGGAAGATCATCCCGAAGTGCTCGGTCTGCGGCACCGCGAAGTAGCTCGGCAAGGTGTATTGGCCATTCTGCTCCCGAGCGAACACGGAGTCCAGATATTCGCGCCATTGGGTCGGGACGACGACGTCACCGACGTGCAGATCGGGGTCGACCCCGCCCGAGATGCCCATCACGATGATGCCGTCGAGGTTGTAGTGGTCGATCGCGGTCTGTGTGGCTATGGCCGCGTTGACCTGGCTGATGCCGCTCTCGATGAGCACGACTGGCGTGCCCTCGATCCGCCCGAGGACGAAGGTCACACCAGCATACGTCGCATCTTGCCGGTCCGTGAGCGATGGCAACAGCGCCTGCCATTCCGGCTCGTAGGCGCACAGGATCGCCGTGCGCGAGCCGTGTCTGGCGCCTGTCTCGGCGCTGGCCGGCGCGAAAGTGGCGAGGGACGCCAGCATGAGCAGCGTCGCAGTCATGCTTCCGAGCGCGGCACGAATGCTCCGACGTTGGGCCACAGAGCCGGCGCTGATGTCATGTTTCATTTGGATCTTGGCTCCGTCCGGATTGAGAGCGTGAGGCCCGGTCGGCCACAGGCTTGGGGTGTGGCACGCGCTTCTCCCCGGCCATCGAGGTTCAATGCTGGCCTCAAGCTACAAAATGATTTCAGGCCGCGGCCGGCGGTCCAAGTCGTGAACCCTCAACAGCTGGCATGCTTTGGGCAAGGCGTCGTTGGGCCTCTGAGCGGATGAACGAGGATGGCGCCGCTTAATCTGACGGACGCGGAATGGCGCTGATCAAGACGGATCTGCCGACGGACGTACATGACGAGGATCGTGTGCACGACCGGCGGGGGCTCACGATCTTCCAGCGGCAAACCACGGACGTATCCTTAGGCCGACATCCCAGCGCACTACGGATCCGACACGACCTACGACAACCGGTCCCGGCGCTGACTGACGGCCAGGTGGCGGAACAGGGCCGTCATGGTGGGAAGGGCGGCGCCTACTGGTCGAGCGGCGGCCTCGGTGTTCGGGCGTTGGCGAGGGATGCCGATCCCATCAAGGTGAGGCCGACGAGGAACGGGCGGATGATGGTGATCATGACAGGTCTCCCATTGTCGATGCTTGGAGAAGTGGTCCAGGGCTGCGCGCTACCTGAGCGGCGGCCTATCGCGGTGAACCCGCACGATCACCATGCTCGGCAGTGACGGATAGTGACGGATTCACTCGCCAGGATCGGCCCAGGCCGCAAGTCGACCGGACGCGAGAGCGTCACGGGTACATTCCGCCCCGAGCGCGGCGATATTCTCGAAGCTGGACCAGGCGCGAAGGTCCACGCCGGCAAGGGCTGGTTTCAGCACGACGGTCGCCTGGCTGACCGCCATCATGCTCTGGGCGTCGCTCGAGACGGTTGCGGCCCTGAGGAGCAGAGGGGCGATCGCGGGCATCGCGTCGGGAGCACCGAGCCAGCGACGCAGGGTGCGGCCGCGCCAGGACCGCATCGGCATGGACTGGAACGCGAGGTCGCTCCCGACATCCACCGCGAGAACCCGGCCGCGCTTCAGGCGTGCCATTACGTCGGCGGGAAGATTGTTCATCATCCCGCCGTCGACGAGGACGCCCTCGGGCGAACAGACCGGCGGCAGGAGGCCCGGAATTGCGATGCTGGCGCGCAGGGCAGCCGCGACCTTGCCCGCGCGATGGATCATCGCGCTGCCGGTGGTCAGATTCGACGAAATGCAGAAGAACGGCAGCCACAGGTTCTCGATCGTGGCATTTCCGAACCGTTCGGCGAGCCCGGCATCGACCTTCGCACCACGCGTCAGGGCAAGATACGGCAGCGTGTAATCGTTGAGTGGGTTTCGCCCGACGAAGGACTCGATCGTGCGCTCGCGGATCTCAGCCAGGTTCCATCCCATGGCGACGCTTGCGGCGATGATCGCCCCCATGCTTGTGCCCCCGATCAGGTCGATCGTCAGGCCCGCCTCTTCGAGAACCTCGAGTACGCCGAGATGCGCCAGGCCACGCGCCCCGCCCCCGCCGAGGACGAGCCCACGCGCGCAGCCGCTGACGAGCCTCGCCAGACGGACCAAGTCGGGCGCACGCCCCTGGCGGACATGGATGGTGAGCGAGGCGGAAAGGGCTGCAATCTCCGGATGGAGCGGTCGTGGCAGGCGCGCCGCCTCATCCTGGCAGACGACGAGGTCCGTCTCCACCCAATCGGAACGGATGCGGGCCACGTATTCGGCCACCCCGGGTCGCGGCGGCGCACCGGCCGCGGCCAGCAGCAGGACGTGGTCGGCATGGCGCAGGCAGAGCTGGCACCAGGGGCAGTCGATCTGCTGGGCGACGAAGATCGTACGGGCATGCGCCGCCTCGAAGGCGTGAAACCACGCCTCGTCCGCCTCGGCCGGCCAGTCCGCGAGGCATCCGGTCGTGCCGGGCAGAACGGCATCGAGCGCTTCGGCGAGGCGATGACCGAACCCGGTCGTGGCAGGGCCTTCCGTCACGGCCAGTACCGCGAAGGTGCGCGGCCGGTCGTCCAGGGGCCTGCCCTCGTAAACGCTTCGCAAGCGCTCGACGAGCAGACGGCTGAAGTAGAGCAGCGTCTCCGGATGCTGCGCGATGATTCGTTCGAAGGCCGGCCGCGCTAGGTACAGAACATGGCTGTCGCGCAGGGCGGTCGCGGTCGCGGAGCGCGGCGCGGAGGAGAGCAGGGCCATTTCCCCGACGGTCTCGGGCGGGTTGAGGCGGGCGATCCGCTTCAGGGTGCCGGTGTGCGGATCGCGCATCGAGATCCCAACGCATCCCGAGACCAGCGTATACAGCCCGTCGCCTGCATCGCCCTCATCGAAGAGCGTGGCTCCGCCGGGGATTGCGAGGGACACCATGTTGGCGGCGACGGCCTCCGAGATTGCGGGGTCCAAACCAGCGAGAAACGGGATGTCGCGAAGGCTCATGCCAGGTCGGCCTTCAGCTGCTGCGCGGCTCGTGCATAGCCACCGTCGGCTCCGTCGACAAAATGTACGTGGCCCGCGCTCATCACCGAGGGGCTGATGCAGGTCACCACGGCCGAATCCTGTCGGGTCAGGCCGAACCGGAGCAGGCCTGCTGCCCGGGCGGCGGTAAGCTGCGCTTCGATCGCATCAGCGGTCGCGTGGGGGCAGGCGATGGTCAGGCGAAGGCCGTCGTCGAACTTTCGAAAATCGGCGTTGGCTGCGAGATGGCGGCGGTAGGTGCGTGGTGAGAATCCGCCGAGTGGCAGGCCGATCCGGAACACGGCATAGGCGAGGCAGGCCCGGACGAAGACGGCAACGCGCCGGAGGATGCGCGATCCGGCAAGGGGGCCCGCCGCGGCGGCCTCCGCCTCGATGCCCGACCAGGGCGGGCGCATCGATGGTCCCTGTGGCGGCAGCGGCCGCCCCGCGGCCGGGCTCGCCTCCACCGCGGACAACACTGCCGCGAGGGTCTCTCGGACTCGGACGCGATCTGCACCCTGCCTCGGGACGACGATCAGCGAGAGAACGACCCCGTCCTTCACCGCAAGGGGCTCGAAGCGGCAGGATAATCCGGTGAGATCCGGCCGCGGTCCGTCGGCTGTGGGTTCCAGGGTGTAGTCGCCCCGCTTCATCAGCGTGTCGGCGAGAGTCAGACCACCGCCCGTGAACATCGCGTAGTCGGCATGTTCGGACGCGGAGTAGCGGGCTACCCGCAGGTCCATTCCAGCGGCCCGCAGGGCTGCGACGGGGATCAAGGCCGTACGCAAGTCGAGCTTGAGTTCTGCGCGGACCCAAGCCGCCGTGGCGGCGAGCGCTGTGCCAACCGCCGCGCGATCTGACGGTGCCACGAGAATACTCGCGCCGTCGCCTCCGAAGGCGAAGCCGAAAGGAACACCCTTCAGCGCATTCCGGACCGCAGCAATCACGGCCGCGCCGGCGAAATTCACGGCGCGGTAGCGCCCCTGCGCGATCGCACCGGTCGAATCGACCACGTCGCAGAGACCGACCGCCCAGTCGTTCGGCACAGGCGCGTACCGGCTCTCGTCGAGGACGTCGGCAAAGTACCGCAAATGTGGCAGGGACGCGTAGGAAAATGGAGGGTCGCCCTCTCCGATGCCCCGAAGGCTCACGTGCTGGCGCATCGCCCGCCACCCCCAGGAAGCTCCGGTCGCCGCCTCCTCCATCTGTCGAACGCGGAAGGCACGAGCCCGGAGCCGCGACGAACTATCGGGTCGAACCTTTGGTGCCGCCGAACATCATCTCCGAGTCGTCGGCATAAGGCGAGAAATTCTTCACTTTCTCCACCGGGAGCAGGACCATCATTTTTCCATTCGGTGCTTTGACGACGTTGAATTTGCGGCCGTTCCTGTCGGATGCGACGGCGACGGACGCTTCCATCTTCTCGAACGGTGTCAGCTCGAATTTCGAGCCGTAGGCATCGATCGATCCGTAGGTTTGAGCCAGAACCGGGGATCCTCCCGTCACGATGACTGAGAACCCCATCGCGAGTGCCGTGCGCTTCATGTCTCACATCCTTAGGAAGAGTTGTGACCTCGAAAGGGCAAGCCGCTCACGCATCGGATTGACGCCGAGGCGACCTGCCCCGCTTCGCGGTAGCGGTTCGATGGCTAGTCCGTACAATGCCGAGTTGGTATCGTGGCGATCAGATTCCCTGCAGATACCAATCCCGATTCAAATCACCGAATCGGAAATCAACCAACTCTACAAAGGCAAGATCGCTGCAGACACCGGGTCGGGCTTCTATGCCTTGCTCTGCGTGCTTGCCCCGGGATGAGGACTCAGTCGCCCTTCCGCTGAGACGTCAGGCTGGTCCTATTCATGGGCAAAATTGCCTTGCGGCGAACGCCGGCGGATCGGCGTTTCCAGACCACAACCATGCCTGTCCGCGTCGGCTTGCAATCATTCATCAGGGGCGCCTCGAACGCGTTCGCTGCGCCCTGAGGCAGCTTGGATTGAGGCATATCGGGCAACCCGTGCCCAGGAGACGCTTTTCACCGAAGCACCTCCTCAGGAAATCCCTACCGCAATCCCTCCAATTCGGATGCCGAGGGTCTCGGGACCGCGCAGGGACGCACCGGGACGATACGGAGGCGGATCGGCCAAGAGCCGCGGAGCGACGAGGCGGCGGCAGAGGGCCACCAGGGCGATCTCGGCCTCGATCCGCGCGAGCGGCGCACCCATGCAATAGTGCAACCCGCCGCCAAAACCGAAGTGCTGGTTGTCCTCACGATCCGGGTCGAAACGGTCCGGTTCCCTGAAGCGGTCCGGGTCTCGGTTCGCGGCGGCGAAGAGCAGGATGACCGGCGCGCCCTTCGGGATGGTGCGTCCCGCGATCTCGATCGCCCCGAGGGCCTTTCGGGTCCGGAAATGTACGGGTGGCTCGTAGCGGAGAAGTTCCTCGATGACACGCGGCGCGCGCTCGGGATCGGCGCGGAGGCGCTCCAGTTCTCGGGGGTGGCGGAGCAGGGTCAACATGCCGTTGGTGATCAGGTTCACCGTGGTCTCGTGGCCCGCCACCAGCAACAGGATCGCCGTCGAGATCAGATCGAAATCACCCATCACCGGCTTGCCGGAGGGACCCGGTGCGGCGAGTGCGCTGAGCATGTCGGCCGTTGGCCGTCGCCGCTTCTCGCGGATCAGGGCGCGCATGTAGCCGGAGATCGCGTCGAAGGCCGCGACCGTCCGGTGCCGGCTGGCCTCGTCGTGGCGGGCATCGGGCTCCAGAGCGGTTGCCAGTTGCGTCGCCCAGGCCTGAAACTGGGGCTCGTCCGCCTCCGGTACGCCGAGCATGTCGCAGATCACCGAGACCGGGAGCGGATAGGACAGATCCTCCACGAGGCAGACCTCCTCGCGCCCTTGGCATGCGTCGATGAGGGCGTCCACGTCCCGGACGACGCGCTGCTTCAGGCCCTGCACCCGGGCCACCGAGAACTCGCGCATCACGGCGTGGCGCAGGGTGTCGTGATCGGGCGGATCGCGGAAGATCAGCGGGCGATGGGCCGTGGCGATGCGGTCCTTGATCGGATTGAGGAACCAATCCTTGAGTGGGTTGCCGGTACGCGGTCGGTGGGAGGGCGGCAGGTCCTCGGAACTGAGGCGTGGATCGAAGATCAGGCTGCGGATGGCCGCATGCGTGCTCACCACGATGCTGCCGTCGCGCTGAAGCGCGACAGGATTCTCGCGAAGCCGCGCGTAGATCGGATAGGGATCGGCCCGGTTGGCGGGGTCGAGCACCTCGGAAAACAGCGTGTCCTCAGCCATGGCGTGCCTCGATGGGATGCGAATCGGCACGCGGCGGCGGGAAGGCGGGTGCCCTGGAGAGGAGTTCGCCCTGGTCGCTCGCATCGCGGATCGGTGGAAATGCCTGGCCGGCCTCGATCGCCTCGGCATAGGCGGGAAGCCACCGCGCCTGATCGAACGACACGGCACCGATGCTGCGGCCGGCGCGACCGTAGACAGCGAGAAAGCGATGCGACGAGCGCGAACCCTGCACGATCGCGACCGAGTCCGCACCTTCCGTCAGGCCCACGGCCTTGATGTTGATGCCGAACTGGCTCGACCAGAAAGCCGGCAGGTGCCGGTAGGCCTTCTGGTCCTCGGCGGGCGCCAGCATGTTGCGGGCGGCGTGCGCGGATTGCGCGACGGCGTTGCCCCAGTGCTCCACAGCCATCAACCGGCCGCCGTAGAGGGGGTTCGGCCAGCGCGCCACGTCTCCGGCCGCGTATATGTCCGGACATGGCGTCCCATCCGTGGTGAGGACCCGGCAGGCGCCGTCGCAGGTCACGCCGCGGGAATCGGCCATCAGCCCCGCGCCCGAAAGCCATTCGGTGGCCCGCGTCGCGCCGAGCGCCACGATCACGAGGTCGGCCTCCACCACGTTCCGGTCCGCGAGATGGGCACGAACGACCCGACCCGCCGGATCGCCCTCGAAGCGAAGAACTTGTGCGCCTGGGCGAAAGGCCACGCCGGCATCCCTCAGGCAATCCGCGATCACGCCGCCGACCCAGGTGCCCAGCGAGCGGGCGAGCGGCGTCGGGTTGGGATCGACCAGCGTGACGGGCAGTCCGAGATCGCGGCAGCAGGACGCCGCCTCGCAACCGATCAGACCAGCGCCGACGATGAGGACGCGGCGGGGCCCCTCGGCCAACGCGGTTCGCAGGCGGGCGGCATCGTCCCGGCCGCGCAACGTGAAGATCCCGGCCAACCCGCCACCGGAGGGTACGGGCCAGGGGCGCGCCTGCGCGCCGGTGGCGACGAGCAGGCGCTCGTAGGCGAGCACCGCCCCATCAGCGAGGCGGATCCGGTGCGCATCGCGCTCAAGGGCGACGGCTCCATGCCCCAGGCGCCAGTCGGCCTCAAGGGCGAAGAGTTCCGGCAACGCGGTGGCGTCCGGTGTCAACGCGCCCGACAGCACGTGCTTCGACAGCGGGGGGCGGTCGTAGGGACGATGTGGTTCGTCGCCGACGATCGTCAGCCGTCCGGCGTAGCCGTTGCGGCGCAGGGCCTCCGCGCCCCGGAGGCCGGCGAGTGAGGCGCCGACGACGACGAAGCCGGCCGACTCCGCTGTGCTCACGGTGCTTCTCCGAAGTCGACCTGAAGACTGATGGCGCGGACGGGGCAGGCCTGGACGGCCCGTTCGATCTCACCTCGTCGCGCGCGCGGCGGAGCAGGATCGTAGAACAGGATTTCGTGACCCCGAACTTCGAAGGCCCCGGGTGCCGCGTAGCAGCATTGCGCGTAGCCTTGGCATCGGTTGAGGTCGACCACGACCCGCAGGGGAGCGGGCTGGCCGGGCGTCGCATCGGCGACATGCGTCATGGGTCGTGCCTCGCTCATCGTTAGATACCGATGAAGGGATCGGTGTGATCGTCCGCCTGCGGAACCAGGCGGGCGACGGAAGTCCAAGGCAGGCGCGTAGTGCTGACCAGAACCAGAGCGGCAATGAAGCCGACCACTCGCGGCGCGCGCAGCGCCCATGGCCGGTTCGTATCGGCTCCGAGATCACTGACGAACGTGAGCGCGCTCATGCGACGGCCTCCTCGACCGCGGCGTGCACCCCAACTACCTCGTCGATCGCGTCGAGGATCTGCCGGCTCGAATCCAGCCCCTGGAAGTCGCGCGCTAGGGCTGCGGCGCGGGCTCGGAAGCGGGGACTCCCGAGAACCGTGTCGATCGCCGTGCGAAGGGCGCCCTGCGTCGGGGTGTTGGTCGCGAGATTGAGGCCCGCTCCTGCCCAGCCGATGCGGGCACCGACTTCGGCCTTGTCCTCGGTGAGCCCCGCGGAGACGATGGGCACACCGACCGCCAGGGCCTGCGAGACGCTGCCATAGCCGCCGTTGGTGACGAGAAGGTTGATCTGCGGAAGGAGAGCGTCGAACGGCAGGAACGAGGCCGCGCGAGCGTTGCCGGGCAGCGGCATCTCGAGGGCTTCGACCGGGCGCCCTCCTGTCGTGACGACGACAAGGAGATCGTCGCGGTCGGCGAGGGCAGCCAGGGTCGGCTCGATCAACTCGCCGAAATCCGCGTTTGCCAACGTGCCCTGTGTGACCAGGACGACGGGCTTGGCGGGATCGCGCGCATGCCACCAATCGGGCAGCGGGGCTTCAGACTTGGGCGCCGGGAGCAGACCGACGAAGCGGAGATTGAGCGGCAGTCGTCCGAAATCATACTCGAAGGCTGGAACGGTTGGTTGGAGGAACAGGTCCGGCAGGACGGCGATCGAGTGCGGGAGCGAGGCCGGCAGGGAGGAGGCTCCCAGGCGCGCAAGCTGCGTGTCCGTAGCAGAGCGGACGGGATCTGCGAACGCCGCGTCCATGCCGACCTTCAGAAGGGCATAGTGGGTGCGCTCGGCCTCGGTCCGCGCCGGCGGGAGACCGAGGCCGACGGGCGCTTGGTCCGGCCGATCAAGGAACAGGAAGCTCACGTTCAGGACGATGATTGGTGGACGTCGGTCAGACGCGAGCAGCAGCGGCAGAACCCCGAGCATCATGCTTCCGGCGATGATGACGTCGGGTTCCTCCGCGGCGATCAGTGTCCGCAACACCCCGGTCTGCAGAGGAATGGGATCGATGAAGCGGCGGGCGAACTCGATGCGGTAGCGCTCCGGGCCCGCTGGCAGGGCCGTCTCCCGATACTCGGCGGCGTCGCCGTCGTCGTACGGCGCGAACCGGAGGCCGGATGCTTCGATCTTCGTCCGGAACCGCTCGGCGGTCATCACGACGACATCATCCCCTCGCGCAGTGAGCCGCCGGCCGACGGCGAGAAGGGGATTGATATGCCCGGTCAGGGCCGTGGCTGCGATCAGCACCTTCATGGCGAAACGTCCTCGGTTCACCTGTTGCAATGCTGGGTTCTCGCGATTGGACATCGAATGGTTACGCCGGCGCTGTTTCGTGCGTGCGCCTCCGCACCCTGTTCCGCCCTCTTGCTCGGACGCGGTCTAATGCCGGCCTTCGCCAGTCATCATGCGCGCGACGACATCCGGCGCGGTTTGCGACGAGGCCTCTTCACACCGTGGGACCGGGTGGATCCATCGGTCGGGCATCGAAGGCTGAGGCAACGACTGGCGCTGTCACGTTCGACTGCCCAAGTGCCGGCATCGGAACGTTCATCGCGACAATCGGCGGCGTGCCACGTTCGAGTTTCCCATAAATGTATCGATCCTCGTTCAGTGGGTCATGAGATCTCCAGCTTAGCCATTGCGCAGGCTCGATGCTCATGCCTTTTAAGCATCGAAATCATAGGCGTTGCTTATTTTGAGCCGTCCCCTGCCAAAGGCGCGATAGTGTCGGCTGTGGCATCCGGAACGATCAAGGACGTGCGCAAAAGAGCAGTGGCCCACCGAGTGGTGGGTTCAGAATCGTGTATGCCCCGACCACGATCTTTGTTGCATGGAGCAACGATTCCCGTGCCCGGGGCGACACTCGTATGCCGCTGCAAATTAGCGACACAATCCGCCTTCTTGCTTGGGCGTGCCCAGATCCGTGCAGTGGCGAGCGATCGTGCATGGTGTGAATAAGCGCTTTTCCTATGCGCTTCGACCAGGGACTTAGCTCGACTTTGGCCATTCATGCGGCGTGGCAGAGCGCATAGAGCCAGGGTGCAGGCAATCGGAAGGGGTGTTTTGTTCGAGCGCGTCGGCGCGGTGATGTTGCCAAAGTCCTCTCGCGCCAGATCGCACAGCGCACGGCGGCGAGCGCATCGGCAAAAGTCGGGCGCGGTTTTGGGTACCACGCGGCGGCTGCGATGCGTCGCCGTTGGCGGGCCGGGAGCCGTGCAGCCAGCAGTGTGATGATCGAGAACAGGGCGAGTAGGCAGGGCGTGGTGCGGGCAATCGCCTTGTCGGACCACTGCCGCTCTCGTCTCGACGCCGAGGTGGGCGCGCACTTCCTGGAACGTGACCTCGACGTTCCCGCGCTGCACGAACCATCCTACGATCTGCGCGGGCTCGCGCATCGGATAGGTGCAGAGCAGGGCCTGGGGCGGGAAGCGCGCCTCGGGATCGCGGATGAGTACGAGAGCGGATCGGTACGACGGGCAGGCCCCCGTGCCGCCACACTGCGGTGTCCGGGGCGATCTCGATCGTGCGCTCACCTGCTCCGTACCGGCCCGGCACCACAACTGCGTGCCAGCGCGTGTCCTTGGACGCGAGGGTTGCGGCTGGCGTCGGCAGCCGTGCGCCTTTGGTGCGCGGGCGTCCGATCGTGCCGCGCAACCGCGGCGGAGCGGGGTCGTAGAGGGCTGCGTCGAGCCGTAGGCGGGTGATCGCTGTTATGCGGGCACGGCGCATCGCGTCGAGGAACAGCAGGGCCGAGAAGCCGCCATCACCGACTAGCACGAGGTCGCGCCCCGGTAGCCAGCGGCGGGCCTGGAGGGCGAGTTGACGTCCGACGTCGAGCAACGGCTTGTGCCGACGGCCTCGTTCGCGACAGGCACGCTCGGACGGCACCAGCGCGGTCAGGAACGGCAGCGCCCAGACGCGCCCCGCCCAAGGGAGTGGGGCGAGCAGCATCAGGCTCATCCAGCGCAGCCCGCTCGCCTTGACGAAATGGCTGTTGGAGGAGCGAACCGGATCTCGGTAGAGGCCCTTGGCGGTGATCCGCTTGCCGCGGCGGCGCTCGCTCGTGTCGTCCAGTCCCAGGACCACGGGGCCGCGTTGCGCGAACGCGTTGACTAAGAGACCGAGCAGGATGCGGCTGCCAGTGCGCGGGCACCACGCTGCCCGATCGAGGACGCGGTGGACGTTCACGAACCGTCGCTCCTGCGCACGGCCCATGATCCGCAGGACGCTGGTCACCGTGCGCCGACCGAGGGTGAGGATCGCGCCGATCAGTAGAACCTGAGCGTGTCGCCACGAGCGATGGACGAACAGCGGCGCGAACGCCAGGATGAGTTCGGCGAAGCGGGCGGGCAGATCAGGCATCAGGTGTTTCTTGGTCGGGACGCCCCGAACCTACCCGTCATGTCCGCTTCGTCACCCCACCCCTCAACCGCCCGTCAAATTGGCCAAAGTCGAGCTTAGATCGCCGAGAGTACGCATGCGCTTACGACCACTTCGCCGCCCTCTGATCACGGCGCCGGGGCCAGCGGCGTGACGCGGAAGCAACCGCCCAGAGGTGCGAGACCGCACGGCCTTCGCGTTCGTCGCGTAACGCGTGGCCCCCACCTGCGAATTCCCGGCAGATTCCCAGGAGACATGCCATGATCGCCGTTCGTCGCGCCGCGCTACTTGCCGCCGCCCTGACCCACGCGACGGCCTTCGCCCTGTTCGTCGGTCCGGCCTCCGCGAAACAGCCCGGGCCCTTGCCGGTTCCGGCGGCTTCAATCCTGTTCCGTCATATGGTCGCCGATCAAGCGACAAAGGTCTCCGGTGCCGTTCTGAACACCCGTCCGGTGTTCGGAATGGTTCGGGCACCAGCCGACAGGCGCCTCGACCGAGTTGTGCGCGCGGCCGTATGCACCGGCTGCTGAGATCGTTTACGGATAACGGCCCCAATTCGCCGCTTCTTTGCCTTACGCCCGCTAAGGCCGCAGAAATCGCGATATCCGCCAACGTTCCAATCGCTCCCGCGCGGGAAGCTCTGCCGGAGCCGGCTGGCGAAGGCGAGATCACGGAAGGTCAGGGAAATGGAATTTCACGAGATCCGCTACTTTCTGGCGGTCGGTGAGACGCGCAACTTCACCAAAGCCGCAGCCGCCTGCCGCATCACCCAGCCCGCGCTGACGCGCGCGATTCGCAAGCTCGAGGAGGAGCTCGGCGGGATGCTGGTGTCGCGTGAGCGAGGCAACATCCATCTCACCGATCTCGGCCGCCTCCTCGAGCCGAGCCTGCGGGAGATGATCGTCCAGGCGGGAGAGGCGAAGCGCACTGCCGAGAGCTTCCTGAGCCTGACCGGTGCACCGATCCGGCTCGGGGTGATGTGCACCGTCGGACCGGTCCGGTTCACTGGCTTCCTGAATGAGTTCCGCGTCTCGCATCCCGGCATCGAGCTGACGCTGATCGAGGGGATGTCATCCGAGCTCAAGGATCTCCTGCGCAGCGGCGACCTCGATGTCGCCGTCATTTCCGATCCCGACGGATTCGAGCCGCCGCTCCTTGCGAGGGTGCTCTACGAGGAGCCCTTCGTTCTTGCCTGCGGACCGACCCATGCCTTCGCCGCACGGAAGGCGGTCACGCCGGAGGACCTGGAGGGCGAGATCTACCTCCAGCGCATCCATTGCGAGTACCGGGACCGCCTCGCGCAGATGCTGGCCGACCGCGGCATCACCATCCGGCGCGCTCATCGTAGCGAGCGCGAGGACTGGATCCAGAGCATGGTGGCGGCCGGCATGGGCGTCTGCTTCCTGCCGTCGTTTTCGGCGACGGTCCCCGGCCTCGTGCAGTTGCCCGTCGTCGACCCTGGAATCTCGCGCGAGGTCTGCATCGTCACGATCGCCCAGCGACGTCCGTCGCCGCCGATGGCGGCCCTGCTCTCGGCACTCGACCGCTACGTCTGGACGAACGACCGAATGGAGCCGGACAGGCTCGGCGCGGGCGAGCTGCCACACATCTGAAGGCGGTTCGCGGGTCGGCCAAAAGTCACGCTACTGCACAGCCACGAAGAGGTATCGATCCAGCGCATCGAAAGCCGGAACCGCCCCGAGACGGCCGAGGCCGATGCGCAGGTGATCTGTCGGGACCTGTCCCAGCCGCGAGCGCCACAGGCTCGCCGGCAGGACGAGGATATCGGCCCGGCCGGCGAGATCGTTGGCAAAGCGGTCAGCGCCTTCGGTTCCGAGATAGCGTGGGAAGGCGAAGGCGAGGTTGTGCGAGGCATCCGCCCCGAAGGTTTCCGGATGCTGGGCAATCAGGGCATCGAGGCGTGCGCGGCTCCGCTCACCCACGGAGCGGCTGCGGGCAAGGATGCGGTCCTCCGCGCGGAGGGCCACCTGGGCCAGGATCTCGCTCGCCGCGGACAGGCAGCTCGACATGCGGTTCTTGGCATTGAGGGCGGCGGCCAGGAGCCGCCGATCGCGGCACGCGATCCAGCCGACGCGGAGCCCCGCGAGCCCATACCCCTTCGACAGGCTGTCGATGGAGATGCCGCGCTCGTAGAGGTCGGCGACCGCAGGGGTTGCACCAAGCCCGTGCGAGCGGTCCAGGGTATGCCGATAGACCTCGTCGCTGACGAGCCAGAGGCCGCGGCGGCGACAGAGCGCGACGAGATCGTCCATGGTCGCCGCGTCGAGGGTCGCGCCGGTGGGGCTGTTCGGCATGTTCATCAGGACGAGCTTTGTCTGCGGCCGGAGCGCGGCTTCGACCGCGCCGACATCGAGGCACCAGCCATCGGTCGCGCGGAGCGCGACGCCCGTGG
This sequence comes from Methylobacterium komagatae, assembly GCF_042661665.1. NCBI lineage: Bacteria > Pseudomonadati > Pseudomonadota > Alphaproteobacteria > Hyphomicrobiales > Methylobacteriaceae > Methylobacterium > Methylobacterium komagatae. The sequence goes on along the minus strand of NZ_JBHSWN010000001.1, from coordinate 4,735,985 downwards.
CGGTGCAGAGCGCGGTGACAGCCTCCTCGGAGGGCTGGTAGATCGGGAGCACGACCACCGCATGGTCGTGCGGAGTCAAAAGCGCTGCCACCACCGCGGCGAGTGCCTCCTGCGCCCCAGCACAGCAGACCACGTCGTCGGCCGCCAGCCGCTCATGACGAGCCGCCACGGTGTGCCGCAGCCACTCCGCCCCGCGCGGGTCGAGGTAGCCGAAGCCGAGCTCGTGCCAGCGCTCGAGATCGTCCTGCCCCGCCAGATCGAGGAGGTCGGAGAGGGTCGTCGTCTCGGAATCCGAGGAGGCGAGGTCGTGCCGGACCGAGGGGACCCACCGGCTCAGGAAGTTTGCCAGGGCGAAGGGCTCTCTCACGGTCGCGCCACCCCGTGGGGCGGTGCCGGCGTCGCGGCCACGCGCAGGAACGTCGTGACGATCTTGGTCCCGGCCCGAATCGTTCCCTTGACCGAGCCCGCGACCTTGGAGTCGCCGGCCATCCGGCAGCGATAGGGCAGCGGCACTTCCTCGATACGCAGGCCTGCCCGAGCCGCCTGCATCTGCATCTCGATGTTCCAGCCGTAGGTCATCTCGCGCAGGGCCAGCCCCTGCAACGCGCTGCGCTCGATGGCGCGAAAGGCGCACATGTCGCTGTAGCGCGCGCCGTAGAGCGCGCCGATGCCGAAGCCCGCCAGCCGACCAGCCAGAACCTGGTGCCAGAGCATGGCGCCGGGCTCTCGATCTCCACGTGTGCGGGAGGCGAGGACGAAATCCCGTGCGCCGTGCAGCACCGGGCCGGCGATCGTCGCGATCAGGTCGCCACGATCGGCGCCGTCGCCATCCATGAAGACGATGACGCGGCTCGCCGGATCGGCGGCAGCGACACCGCGGGCACAGGCACGGCCGTAGCCGCGTCCTCCGTCGATGACCCGCGCCCCGCTTCGCGGGCGATGCGGGCGGTGCCGTCTTGGCTGCCGCTGTCGGCGACGATGATGTCGCCGGCATAGGCTGCTGGGATCTCGCGGATGACGCTGCCGATCGAGCCGGCCTCGTTCAGCGTGGGAATGACGACGCTTACAGGCTCCATCGCATCCCGCAATTCTGGCAGGGCGCGGGCGGCGCGCTCGAGAGGAGCGAGGTGCGGAAGTCGCGATAGGCCGGGCTGTTCCAGATCTCGCGCAGGCTCTGCTGGGTGGCGTCGCCCAGCGTGTAGTTGCTGTAGCCGCGCACCGAGAAGGGGGCGATGCAGCAGGGCAAGGCCCGGCCATGAGCGGTGAAGTACATCAGCGACCACGGCCTTCGGCAGGTCGCCCAGGGCTGGTCCTCGCTCTGGCGCTTCAGGCTCATGCCGGGCTCGGTGGCACCGGAGGCGTCGAGGCTGACGCCGAGGTCACGTCCGAGAGCCTGCGCCGCCTCGATCGCCGCCAGTTCCTCGCCTTGCGTCGACTCGAACAGCGACAGGTCGGCGCGGGCCATGCCGTACCCGACCTCGTCGAAGACGAGGCGCTGGAGATGGACGTCGGTGACGCCCATCGTGGCGGCGAGGCGGACGAAGGCAGGGAGCTGGTCCACCGTCTCCTTCATGCCGGTCAGCCACAGCGACACAGCGGGAGTCGCAGCTCCGACCTGCTTCTTGAAGGCGATGAATTTGCCGACATCGCGCACGATGCGGTCGAAGAAGTCCTTGCCGCGCACCTTCGCGTAGGACTTGCGGTCTGCCGCATCGAGGGAGACGCGCAACTCGTCGAGGCCCGTATCGATGAGCTCCTGGAAGCGTTTGGGCTGCATCAGGGTGCCGTTCGTATTGAACAACACGTAGGTTCCACGGTCCTTGAGGTAGCGGATCATCCGCTGCAGGTCCGCGACCAGCATCGGCTCGCCGACCCCATGCAGGACCACGCGGGCGACATTCGGAACCTGGTCGACGATGCGGGTAAACAGCTCCCAGCTCATGTCGGCCGGCGGCTCGAGTTCCTCGAACGTGCGCGGGCAGGTCTCGCAGAGGAGATTGCAGCGGTTCGTCACCTCCAGGTAGAGGCAGACCGGCGCGCTCTCCGTAGCGCCGGAACGTTCTCGACCGACCTCCTCGAAGTAGCGGCGGGGGTCCTTGATCGCAGCGGAGGCTGACATCAGCGCGGTCCTTCCGGGCTTGGAACTGGGGTGACGGCGCGGGCCTGGAGCAGGCCGCGAAGGGCGAGCGCGAGCGCGGGCACGAAGACGAGGCTTGGCCAGAGAAACCGCTCGTTGAAGGGGTCGACGTAGAACAGGACCGGCGCGGCCGAGAGCCAGACCACCGCCGGAATCGGCGCGACGACCGCCGGCAGGGCAAGCCAGGCGTAGTACCAGGCATAATGGGGGTTCGCCGCCGCGGTGGTGCAGGTTACGAGGATCGCGGTGTCCCGGCACAGGGCGATGGTCGCGGCCGGCCCCCGCAAGGCCGGCCTGCGAGCGATCCAGAAGGCCAGGGCCCCGAGCAGGATCGCGGCGCAGATCAGGTAGATCCGTCCCGCTCCGTCCGGCAGGGGCACGAGATGGGACATGCCGGACAGCAGCCAGAACCCCTTGCCGGAGCGATAGCCCTCCTCGTCACCATAGGCGGAGAGGAAGCCGAGGACGCCTGAGCCCACCGAGAGGTAGGGTGCGTATAGGAGGACGATGACGAGGAGGCCGGCCAGCACCGGTTTCCAGAACCGCCCGCCGCGCAACAGGGCGGGGGCCGCGGCCACCGGCAGGAACTTGACTAGAATAGCCGCCGCCAGCATCGCGCCGGCAAGGCCTTCTCGTGCCCGCGCCCGGCACAGGAGCGCCACGGCCAGCAGACCAATGGCGATTGCGTCGACATGGCCGTCGCAGGCGAAGGACCAGAGCGCGAGGGGATTCCACGCATAGAGCAGGACGCGTTCCCGAGGGAGCCGTGCCAGCGCCAGCACTCGGAGGAGGCAGAGGACGGCCAAGGCCTCGAAGCAGACCATGGCGACCTTCATTCCGAGCACTGTCGGCGTGATCACGCCGACGAGGGCGAACACGGCCTGGGCCGCCGGCGGGTAGATCGTCAGCGCGTAGGTCGCGCGGTTGATCCAGGGAAACACCGCCGGGTCGCGCAGATGCGCGAGTGCCGGATCGACGGGCAGGTAGCGGTAGGGATTGATGCCGGCGGCCTGGACCTGGCCGTCCCAGACATAGCGGTAGATGTCGCTCGACAGGAACGGCAGCGAGGGCAGCAGCGCCGCGCGTAGGGCGAATGCGATGCCGATGATGATCCAAAAGGCCTGAGGCGGGAGAATGGTCCGCAGCACGAGCCGTACGGCGACGAAATAGACGGCGACGCCTAGGGCCAGCACGGCGACGAAGATATTTGCCCGCTCCGGTGAGCCGACGGTGTCGGCGCCGGGCACGTGCAGCATCAGCGCACCGAGCATGATGAGGGCGAGCAGAAGACCGAGGCCGGTCAGACGTGCCAGCGGCGAGGTCATGCGAGGGCCACGAGCTCTGCGAGACCCCCGGTTCGTTCAAGTTCGCCCAGGACCGCCCGTGTGGCCGGAGCCGCGTAGCCGTCGGTCTCGGCGATCAGGACGGACAGGGACGGCGCGTCATCGACATCGTACCAAGGATCGAGCCGATCAAGGGGAGGCCGATCCCGCGCGCCCGCTCCCGTGTCGCCTCGGCGACCGAAGCCGTGCTCCAGGCGATGTCGGCGAACATCTCGGCATGCGCCGCCTTCAGCCCGAGGATGTAGTAGCCGCCATCGTCAGAAGCTCCCAGCACCGCCCGATCGCCTGGGGCGAGAAGGTGCTCGGCCGCTTCGATCAGGAGGCGCGTCGGCAGGGTCGGGATGTCGGAACTGAGTACGCAGGCCGCCGCGTGGCCGCGCTCCAGCATGCCCTTGATTGCGTGAAGCAGGCAGCGGCCGAATCCCTGAACGTCCCCGGGCATCGGGGCTGTGCCGTCGGCAAGAACGAGGCCAGTTTTGGCACCGACATGGGCTGCGATCAAGGCCTCCGTCCCGCGCGGCGCATAGGCGGCGTAGGCGGCGATTGGCGCGGATCGCGATGCGTCCGCGATGTTGGCGGCGGTGTCCCGGAGGAAAGCTCCGCTGAGCGCGGCGGCCTCGTCCGGAGTCAGCGGCGGGCACAGGCGGGTCTTGGAGCGGCCGGCCTGGGGCGCCTTCGCCATGATGCCGATGGCGCAGGTCGGAGAGCGCGTGCCGTCGGCCGCGGGGCGGTCGGCGGCGCTCACAGGCCGCTATGCCAGTTGAAGCCGCGGCTCTCCCAATAGCCGGCCTGGTAGACGTTACCGACCTCAATCGCGGTGATCCATTTCGGGTTCTTGAAGCCAAGCTTCGTCGACGTGCGCAGGCGTAAGGGGTAGCCGAACGGGTCGGGCAACGTCTCACGGGCGTACTTGGTCGCGAGCAGCGTCTGCGGGTGCAGAGCGGTCGCCATGTCGATGCTGCTCGGATAGTCGTCGGCGGTCCTGAAGGACACGTACTTGGCCTTCAGGTCGGCACCGATCCGCTCAAGGAACGTCCGCATGGGCACGCCCGACCATTGGCCGATATAGTCCCAGCCCTCGACGCAGATGTGCCGGACGATGATCTCCTTCTCCGGCAATGCCGCGATGTCCTGACTCGTCCAGGGACGCTTGTTCTCGACGAGGCCCGCGACTTCGAGGCGCCAGGTCTCGCCGTTCACCGGGCGCAGCTCCTCGATCGGATAATAGGCGTTGAAGCGCGGCGGCTTGAGCACCTGGCTCTCGGGATATTCGGGAGCGAGCTTGTTTGGATCGAACAAGGCGGCCTGGACGCCGTCGTTGAGGGTCGAGACCGCTCGCAAGGCCTTGCCGATGGCGCTGGAATCGCCGACGTCGCAGCCCGTCAGCATCGTCAGCGCCCCTAGCGAAAGGCCGCCCCGCAGTAGACCGCGCCGCTCCAGTGAACGGATTTCCGGACGGTGGTCGTCGAGGATCCGCGGGTTCGGGAGCGTTTGGGGACGGAACAGCGACCTCATCGATGCTCTCCAAGGGTGGGGTTCCGGAGGCGGGACGGGGCGAGGCGCGGACCGCCGCTGAGCATCGCCCAGATTGTTTGGGGCACGAGGAGGGCCAGAGTGACATGCACCAGCAGGAAGCCGACGATGACGGCCATGCCGAGGAAGTGCGCCAGGCGCGCACCCTGGAAGCCGCCGAACAGGTCGACGAGCCAGGAGAACTGGACCGGCTTCCACACTGCCAGACCGGTGATCACCTGCGTCACCCCGGCGATCATGACGACGAGGTAGAGGATCTTCTGGACCGCGTTGTAGACGGTGAGATCGTCGTGCGAGATCTGGAAGCGCAGCGTCTCGCGCACGGTCTGGATCAAGTCGGCGATACGGATCGGGAAAAGCCGCTCGCGAAACCGTCCGGTGACGAAGCCGTAGACCAGGTAGGCGACGCCGTTCAGGGCCAGCACCCACATCCCGGCGAAATGCCAGAGTAGGCTCTCGGCCGCCCAGCTGCCCAGCCGGATTGGCTGCGGGAAGTACAGCGATCCGAAGATCACCGAGTCGTTGTAGATGCCCCAGCCCGATCCGATCATCACGATCATCGCGACCGCGTTGATCCAGTGCATGATCCGCACCGGCCAGGGATGCAGCCGTTTTCCGCCAGAGGCGAAGTGATGGGAGATTGTCACGCTCATAACCACCTTTTCGTCGTGAAAACGCGGTTCGTTACCATGCGAGCTGAAATAAGAATGATGACATTTTGTAATCGTGAAGATGCACAAATATTATCGTTGTTGGGGCCTCGTCACATCTTGCTAAAACAAGCTGGTCTGGCCGATCATGAAGCCCCTTCGGTGCCAAGACCGACGCTTGTGCGCCGCGCGCCGACGGAGCATCCCCATGACCCTTCGCCTATCCGTGATCGCCCTGACTGCACTGGTCTCGACCGCCATCGTCTCCGAAGCGGCCGTCGCCACCTCGACGCTCACGGACAAGTCCGCCCGCCGCTACCCGCAGCCGGTCCGGGTCGGCGACCTCATCGGTCGTCAGGTGCTAGAGCCGGTTCCAGCTCAGCACGTGCTCGGACGCGTGGCATCGGTTGATCAGAACGCGCGAGGCGGAGTCGACATCGTCGTTCGGTTCGGAGGATTTCTCGGCTTCGGCACGAGGCTGATCGCCGTGCCCGTCGAGGCCGTCGCGCTCCTCGGTGAGCATCTCGCCGTGCTGGACTTCACGCCGGAGCAGCTGCGCGAATTCCCGACCGCGGATGAGGCCGCCGAGCGTGCCCTCGCGCCCGACAGGAGCATCCGCGTTGGGCTGACCAAGCCGTTTCACTAGCCGGACGGTCCGATCGGTAACGCGGCTGAGGAAGTCGCGGGTGAGCTGGGCGCCCTCGCCGGCGTCAGGCTGCATGGACCTGGGGCAGGTCCGCCTCTTGGAGGACGAGGCCGCGGCGGACCCGTCGCTGAAGGAGTTCGTGCGGGACATGCGGACCAGGCTGGCGCCGGGCAAGTTGGCCCGGCACGAGGTGCTCCGGCAGGTTTTCGACGTCTACGGGGAGGCCCTGGTCTGTCGCCTGCTCTGGGAGCGGCTCGGGGGCCGCCTGAGGATCACCAAGATCCCGGAGACGTCCGAGCCCGGCCCGGACTTCGCGTGCGAACTCGATGTCGTCCGGCAGGGGCGGACGGTGACGCTCTACTTCTACCTGGAGGTCAAGTCGCGCGACATCGTCACGGCGCCGCAACGGCTCCCCGAGATGATGATGGAAGCGCTGGAGGTCGAGATCGAGCTGGAGCGCCAGGTCGGCGAGGGCAGGCGCATCGCGATGGCCGAGGGTGTCATCGAACCCTACCGGCCGGTCGGCGACGCCCCTGACTACGACCCCCGGTCCGTCCGGTCGCCCATCGAGGCCATCGCCGGGAAGGCTGCGGGCAACTTCAAGGGCGCCCAGTTCCGGCGCGGACCGACCTTCGCCCTGGCGAACCTGCTTCGGCTACCGCTACCCCAGCCTACGCCCACCTCAACCGGCTATTCGCGTATGGGGAGATGTTCACACTTGCGAAGGCAACAATTACCCAAGCGGGTAAGCCGCTCACAACACGCGAGATCGCACTAGCGATTATCCAAGCGAAGCGCTGGGATGAACGGGATATGATGCTTCGGAAGGCAGTGGCTTACCGCCTAATTCAGTCCCTAACGACAGCATGCCGCCAAGGGCGAATTGGGGATGCCGGCAAGCGAGCTAATGTGCGCGTATGGCGACTGCCCTAGGGCATCTATGTTCCGGCGATATCAGAGGCCGAAAGCCTCGCTTCCACAAAAACACCAAAGTCGGCGGCGTCGACCAGAGGCGAAAAATTCAAACTCGCAATTGACAATTAACGATTGACTCTGTCGGATGCAGCCCCACATGCCAACCTGCTTAGCAGCTGAACCGCTGACTCGTCGACCCATTGGACTGTTATGCTAGTCACGCCTTCGAACCACGGCACCATCACCAAACGCGTCAACGCCTTGAGCGCGGATGCGCTTTTTTCATTAACTGATATCGACGAGTTACTGGAGCTACGTAAAGGCAAAGCTCGATCGCACGTAGGCTCCGACGAAACCTTCTTCCCGACCAAGGAAAAGGGCAGCAGGAACAAAAAACAATATTCAATCGGAGTTCTTAAGCGCTACGTCCTGCTCCTCGCTCTTACTGACGGCATAAACGACACGTTTTTCAAATTCCCAGATGCTAAAAAACGAATTCAATCCATCGGGACAGATAAAGCTTGGGAAGCTTTTTGTGAAAGCAACATTGCATTGCTACAACTATGTCTGATCGCTTCAATGCCTGCTCAAACAAATAGTGCAAATGACCAAAGTGACGCACCGGTCGTTCAAACCGAACCATCGGCCAATCCGTCCGTCTCTACTGGCGATGTAATAAATATCTCACAGTCGTTTAGAAAAAGAACGTGAGGCTGGCCATGGGCGGAACGTTTCCACACAGATTTAGTGAAATCAAAGTTTTTACCACTAGTCGAGATCTTAACTTATTTTTCCATGCCATTAACTCGCGTTAGTCAAATGCCAAATTTCCTATTATCATATTTACGTCTCTTGAAGGCAGTCAGATCGCTTCCAAGCGCTGAAGCTTTGGAGCAACGCATTAAAGAGCTGCACGAAGCACGCTCTATTGATGTAACGAAGCGATTTTCGCGTGGTAACGTATCTCTTCAAGCGGGCCAGTACATAACTGCGACAGAACTAGATGAATGTTACGGCGGAATTGCTCCATGGCGGGCTCATTAAAACTCACGCGCAGCTAACATAATCAAAGAGACGGTTAGTGAATATTCTTGAATTTGACAATCGTCTTGAGGCAATCCTGGTACGGTGGGACAATGTTGAGGCCTCTATTAAATCGGCCGAGTTATTTCAAGGCAAGGTAACGGTTCCCGCAATCAACGAGCTTAGGTATGCTGGTCGCCAGATTATTAGAGCGATAAGCCAAAGTAGAAATTTAGCAGACAGAGATGTATATGATAAAGCTCTATATAATGCTGAGCAGTGCTTGACCAATGCGGATCATGATATTGCCGACTCCTTGGTTATGTTTATTGGAAGACGAATTGACGATTTAAATGCGCGATTTGGCGGCCTTTCGATTGAGCGAGCATATCCACCATACAGAGAGTTGCGTTCTGCTATTAGAGAATGCCAAAAAAAGATTGAACAAGCCAGAAAAGATAGCGAAAAACGGCACGAGCTATATGAGTCACTGAAGAAGAATTACCTGCCAAGATTGATGGCCGGTTATAAAGATTTATTCGACGCTGAGCTTTTTATGGCTGTAGAAGTAGAAAAATACAAATCGGAAATCACGAAACAAAAGCTAACAATTTATACTCTGGCGGGGGCTTTATTGCTCGCATCTGTGCTTGCGCTCACCCTAGTTGCTTATATCTTTTATATCAAGTTTCAATAATGACAAATATTATTGTCATTATTGATGGGACAACGAACTCTGCTGCGCGTGGCAAGCGGCAATATTTTACAAATGCATTCTGCATAGCAGAAGCTTGTATTTTAGGCGGGCGATCTGTCGGCGATGAGCCCGTTGTACTTTATTACCCGGGCCCTGCAAATCGAGATGTATACGGCAAGGTACTGAATGCAGCCACGGGCGCCGAAATGGAGGCCTTGGTTCGCGAAGTATACCTAGCTTTATGTCTCAATCTAAATTCGATGGAACATGATAAGATATATATATTTGGCTATTCTCGAGGCGCTATAGTTGCAAAAGCGTTGATATCGATGATTGATGCCTCTGGTATACTTCAAAGATCTCAAATAGAATATCTTGATAGGGCCTACCAGTACTATATGAACCGCCTGGATATAGACAGGCTGTTCCTGGTAGACAGAATACGAAAGATGCCTATAGAATTTGTGGGATTATATGATCCTGTAATGGGTCCAGAGAATTACAGAATTAGTATTCGAATAGACGACAACGTGAGTAGCCTTGTGCGGCACGCCGTTGAGATATTTGCTCTCAACGAGAGGAGAGATAGTTTCATCCCAAATATATGGTTCGCGTCAAATTCCAATTACGATCCATTTCAGAGCATCGCAGAAGAAGACTCAATCAATCTGCCTGTCAATCTCGAACAGATTTGGGTACCTGGATGCCATGGCGACGTCGCTGACTTTACGACGAATAGTCTTATAACTGACATTGTGCTCTTAACAATGTTCCAGCGCATAAGGCTGCGAAGCCAGTTGGTTATCTGTCAATCTTATATCGACTCTGTTTTCAAGAGAACGATTTCACAATCAAGGAAACCAAGTATATACGATAAGAGTAAATTAGGCTGGAGGGCGGATCGCCTAATACCACAAAATGGAATTTCCGAGATCCATCCACTCTGCCTTCAATTTGAGAATAACTACATCATTCGTAACGGATCGAAAAAAATGTACTCGTTAGGTCCTAGCGCTGATGCTAATAACGGAAGTTTTTTCAAAGAATTCGATTTTTCTTTGAATGGTATCGTAACAAGTACAAATCCGACCCCGGAAGCTGACATAGCTATGTCAGTACAAAATGCGCTTAACAGTGTATGATGATTTGGGTTAGTCGCTGAGCTTTCCTGCGTAGCAAGCCTCTCCTCCTGCAAAGTCGTCGAGGCGCAAGGACGCTGTTCAAAGCCAGGAGACTGAAGCAACAGACCTCAACCTCAACGCTTTTGGGTGAGGTTGCTGCATAATACCGCGAAGTTCCAGCACGAGCCGGCCGCCTTCAAGGGCGGCCCGCGACCCGAGCTCCTCGTGGTCGCGCTCGAGGAACGCCTTGTCGTCGAGGTGAAGACCCCATCGCTCCTGGCGCACGCCCGCCAGCGCGGGGAGAACGGCGTGCAGTTGCCCTACCGCGAGGGCTTGCCGCTGGAGGGGGCGCGGGAAGCCTTGGGGGCCGGCGGACTGACGCTACCGAGGGACAACCCGATCCTGGATTTCCTGAAGGACGCTGACCGGAAGTTTCGGGGTTTCCGGTCCGACGGCCAAACCGCGGGCCTGCTCGTCATTGTCTGGGACGACCACATCTACGAGCCGATATCGACGTTGGTGAACCCCCGGTCCGGCCTCCTGACGCCGAACAGCTTCGCCAAGGGCGAGGACGGTGCCGCCCTGCGCTTCCCCGACGTCGATGCCGTCGTCGTGGTCCGACACCTGCACAACTTCGTGCGGGCGGCGGGGGACGCGCCGCTGTTCGACCGGCGCCATGGGCTGGATTTCGGCGACGACCGGGCGCTCCCCAACGTGTTGTTCGGCGGCGATGGTGGCAGGCCGATCCCCGGCGAGGTCCTCACCCGCCTCCGGGCTTGGCCGCACGACGACCCGAGGCTTGCGAACATGGCCGAGTACAAGCCGAATGACGTCGTCCTCTGGGTGTAGGACCACCAATCCCTAGGCGATGAACAATCCGACGTCCGGCAAAAGGAAACCCCGCGGCGCGCATCTGAGGCGCAGCGGGGTTCGAGGCCTCAGGGAAGGCGCCGGCGGCATCGAGCCGTCGGCGGGTGTTTCCGGCGCGGACCTGCAGCCCAAATCTGCCATTCCATGCCAATGGCAGCTTTCGGAAGCTAAGCGGCCATTCCAGCTGCTCCATTCGGAAGACCGCTTATGGCGCAGAGCTGCCTAGCGCCGCCATCAAGTGAACTTTGGCTTTCCTGTCTTGCCAGGCGAAACTGGGCTGGCAGGAATACACCCATCGCGTTCGTATCAGCAGTTTAGCTGACCGGCCGAACGCGAACGCTTCTAGCCCGTCTTATTCATGAGGGCAGTGGATCTGAGGTGGCGAGCGTAGCGTAGGCCATTGATATGGCTTAGGGATTGGGTGCTGTTGCCAAGCCTTCAGACCGCATCGAGCCCGCCACGCCCGCCATGTCCGATCCTACGTGTCTCCCGTTCGCGTTTCCATCCGTCTGGGGCAAGAAGCTCACAGCTGCGTTTGACGGCGGACGCCTGACCTCGGACGGCGGCGTCCTGCTGCTCGCCCAGGCTGCCCGACGGTTGGGCATCGCCGAGAAGCTCGCCGCGGTGATCCCGGACCGGCGTGATCCGAGCCGGGTTCTGCATCCGTTGCCCGAGATCCTGCTGGCACGCATCCTGGCCATCGCCTGCGGGTACGAGGATGCCGATGACCTCGACCATCTGCGCGCCGATCCAGCCTTCAAGCTCGCCTGCGGCCGCCTGCCCGACAGCGGCGCGGACCTGATGAGCCAACCCACCGTCTCGCGGCTGGAGAACACGCCGGGCCTGCGCGACCTCATCCGGCTCGGGCGGGTGCTGGTCGACCTCTACTGCGCCAGTTACGCCGTGCCGCCAGCCGCCGTTACTCTCGACATCGACGACACCTGTGATGTGGTGCACGGCCAGCAGCAACTGTCGCTGTTCAACGCTCATCACGCTGAGCGCTGCTTTCTGCCGATCCACGTCTACGACACCGCCACCAGCCGTCCCGTCGCGATGATCCTGCGCCCGGGCAAGACGCCCTCGGGTCGCGAGGTGCGGGGCCATCTGCGTCGGCTCGTCCGGGCGATCCGCCGCCACTGGCCGAACACCGCGATCACCATCCGGGGTGACGGCCATTACGGCCGGCCGGAGGCGATGGACTGGTGCGAGGATAATGGGGTCACCTACGTCTTCGGCCTGACCGGCACCAAGGCGCTCGCCGCCAAGGTCGAGGACACCGCCGACCCTATCCGGGTGGCGCGGGCCATCGACGACAAGGATGCGGTGCGCGGCTTTGCCGAGACCACGCACGCGGCCAAGTCCTGGCGACAGCAACGCCGCGTCGCTGCCCGCATCGAGGCCACGCGGCTCGGCCTCGACATCCGCTACGTGGTCACGAACATCACCACCGGCACGCCCGAATGGCTCTACGCCGACCTCTACTGCGCCCGCGGTCAGGCCGAGAACCTGATCAAACTCCACAAAACGCAGTTGGCCTCCGACCGCACCTCCTGCCGGAACCCTGCCGCCAACCAGATGCGGCTCGTGCTGCACACGGCGGCTTACTGGCTGATGCTGACCGTCCGCGACGCCATCCCGAAGACCCATCGTCTCGCCAGAGCCGAGTTCGCGACGATCCGGCTGCGGTTACTCAAGCTCGGGGCCCGCATCCGCGAGACCGCTGCCCGTGTCCGTCTTGCCTTCGCTGCCGCCTGTCCCGAGGCCGACCTGCTACGCCACCTCGCGACCGCGTTTGCTCCGGCCCCGGCCTGAACCACGGGGCTGTGACGCCCCGACGAACCCGCTTCCATCCCTCCAGCGCCGACAGAACACTCCAGATCCACACGCGTCAGAACAGACGTGCGATCCCGCTCGCCATCAGCCCAAAACGCACCGTCCGCCGAAGCCCAATGAATAAGTCGGGCTAGAGCGAGCCGAGGCGCGGCTGAGGATCGTGGTGCCGCTCACGCTCATCGTCGTGTTCCTCCTCCTCTACCTGAACTTCCGGCGGCTGACCGAGACGCTCATCGTGATGCTGTCGCTTCCCTTCGCCCTGGTCGGCGGAGTGTGGCTGCTGTGGTGGATGGGGTTTAACCTCTCGGTGGCGGTGGCGGTCGGCTTCATCGCGCTCGCTGGCGTCGCTGCGGAGACCGGCGTCATCATGCTGGTCTATCTCGACCATGCCTGGGACGAGGTTCGGACCATCTGCGCGCGCGAAGCCAGGCCCCCGACGCGGGCCGATCTGCGCCGCGCCATCATGGTCGGTGCGGTCGAGCGGGTTCGACCCAAGATGATGACGGTCGTCGCGATCATGGCCGGGCTCGTGCCGATCCTCTGGAGCCAGGGCGCGGGTTCGGAGATCATGCAACGGATCGCCGTGCCGATGATCGGCGGGATGGTCTCCTCGACCGCGCTGACCCTCGTCGTGATCCCCGCCGTCTACGCGCTGGTGAAGGGATGGACGCTGGAGGCCGGGAGCGAAGCCGCGGCGCCGGGGAGGGCGCCACCACGCGCCGTGGCAACCCTTTCGGAGCAGGCGGATATTCGCCAGTCATAGGTCATCGCCGCCCGGCGGCCCGCTGGCGCGATCCGCTCAGACGATCTTGGTCCGGTCCGAGACCAGGCGAAGGCCCGCTGTCGTCCTGCTGCCCAGGGCCGTCGCCACCTTCCGTTCGAGTTCGCCCTTGCGAAAGGGCTTCAGAACGATGGCATCCGCGCCGTTCGCCCCGGCATCGGCCAGCGCCGCGGTGTCCGCGAAGCCGGTTACGAACAACACCGGCATGGCCTGCCAGCGCCTTCGGATCTCGGTCGCCACTTCGGCCCCGTTCATGCCCGGCATCGCGAAGTCGAGCACCACGAGGTCGACATGTGGATCGGCTTCGAGGGCCGCGAGCGCCTGTAGGCCGGACGTGGCCTCCCGAACCGTGTACCCCACCTCGGAGAGGCGCGTGACCGTCACCTCGCGCACGCCCGCGTCGTCATCCACGACCAGGATGACGGCTTGGCTCCCGTGCGAGTGGGCCGTTGCGGTCTCGGGGGAGGCGCCTCGGCCCACACCTCCGCCTCGGTCGCCTCGACGCGGGGAAGGTACACCTTGAACGAGGTGCCCTCGCCGAGAACCGTGTCGATGCGGATGCCGCCGCCGGACTGCTTGATGAAGCCGAAGACCTGCGCAAGGCCGAGCCCCGAGCCCTTACCGGTCTCCTTGGTCGTGAAGAACGGCTCGAACACCCGCGACAGCACCTCGGGGGGCATCCCGGTCCCGGTGTCGCTGACCGAAATCATCACATAATCGCCGGGCTGCGGCTGCTCGGGCCGGGTCGGCTTGCCGGTGATGGTGACGTTGGCCGTCTCGATGGCGAGCCGCCCGCCGACCGCCATGGCGTCCCGGGCGTTGATCGCGAGATTGAGGATGACGAGTTCGATCTGGGTGGCGTCGATGAGCGCGGGCCAAAGCCCGTCCTGCAGCGTCGTCTCGATCTGGATGGAGCCGCCGATGGAGCTTTGAAGCAGGTCGCGCATCGATACGACCGTCCGGTTCAGGCTGACCGGGGTCGGGACCAGCCGTTGGCGCCGGGAGAAGGCCAGGAGCTGCGCGGTCAGGTTCGCGCCGCGGGCGGCGGCCCCGCGCATCATGTCGAGCCGCCGCTTCGAGCGCTCGTCGGTGACGGCGCGTTCGAGGAACTCGATGTTGCCCGCGATGACGGTGAGCAGGTTGTTGAAGTCGTGCGCCACGCCGCTGGTCAACTGCCCGACCGCCTCCAGCCGCTGGCTGAGCCGAAGGGCGTCCTCCGCCCGCTCGCGCTCGACGATCTGGTTCTCAAGGGCCGAGTTGGACACCGCGAGTTCGCGGGTGCGCTCAAGGATACGCGTCTCGAGCGTATCGTTCAGGGCCTGCAGGGCGGCCTCGGCGGCGCGCTTGTCGTGGCGGGCGCGCCGTTCGGCCAGGGCCCGGACGATGGTCCGGGACATGCGATCGAGGCGCTGCTTCGTCACGTAGTCGGTCGCGCCGTTCTTGATGGCCTCGACCGCGACTTCCTCGCCCAGCGTCCCCGAGCAGAAGATGAAGGGCGTGTCCGGACATTGCTGCCGGGCGATGCCCAGCGCGCTCACGCCGTCGAAGGTCGGCAGGACGTAGTCGGCGAGGATGATGTCGTGGCGGCCTTCCACGGCAGCGGCGGCGAACTCGTCGCGCGTAATCACGCGCTCGATCACCACCGGGTGGCCGAGGTTCTCCAGCTCCGCCTCGATGAGTTCCGCGTCGAGGTCGCTGTCCTCCAGGTGGAGGATGCGCAGGGGGCCGGCTGCGGGCCCGATTATTCGTTCGATGGCCAGCCTCCCTTGTGCGGGGGCGGCTCGTTCAGGAGCGCCCAGAACACGCCGATCTCCTTGATGGCCGCGAAGAACTCGTCGAAGGCCACCGGCTTCACCACGAAGGCGTTGACCCCGAGCTTGTAGGAACGGACGACGTCGGCCTCTTCCCGGGACGAGGTCAGCATCACCACCGGGATGCCGCGGGTCGTGGGGTCGGCCTTCACCGTCTCCAGCACCTCCAGCCCGTCGACCTTCGGCAGCTTCAGGTCGAGGAGCACGACGGCCGGGTCCTGCACTTGGCGGGCTTCGTGCGGGCCGCGGCGAAAGATCCAGTCGAGCGCCTCGGCACCGTCTCGGCAGATGACGATCTGGTTGGCGAGTTGGCTCGATTCCAGTGCCGCCAGGGTCGAGCTCGATGTCGTTCGGATTGTCCTCGACGAGGAGGATGGGCTTCAGTCCCGCCATGTGGCTACGCCTCCTCCCGGATGGGTAAGGTGAAATGGAAGGTGGCGCCTTCGCCGGGCTTGCCCTCGGCCCAGGTCCGGCCGCCGTGACGCTCGACGATCCGGCGGACGTTGGCGAGCCCGATGCCGGTGCCCTCGAACTCCTCGACACGGTGCAGGCGCTGGAACACGCCGAACAGCTTATCGACATAGGCCATGTCGAAGCCGGCGCCGTTGTCGCGCACGAAGAACACCGCCTCGCCGTCCTGGGGCGGCAGGCGCCCGACCTCGATGACCGACTCTGGCTTGCCGCGGGTGTACTTCGCCGCGTTCGAGAGCAGATTTTCGATGACCAGCCTCAGCATGATCGGATCGCCGTGGACGCGACCGAGCGCGCCGATCTCCCAGCGCACCGTCCGCTCGGGCGCGACGTCGCGCATCACCTTGCGCCGGACCTCCTCGACCAGGGCGTTCAGGTCGCCGCTCACCTTGTTCAGCGAGTGGCGCCCCATCTGGGAAAAGGTCAGAAGGTTGTCGACGAGGGTGCCGGCCGAGAACGCCGCCTCGATGATCGTATCGACGTAGTGCCGACCCTTCTCGGAAAGGTTGGCCCCCTCCTTGTTCTTCAACAGGTTCGAGTAGCCGACGATGTGCCGGAACGGCGCTCGGAGGTCATGGCTGACCGAGTAGGAGAACGCTTCCAACTCCTTGTTCGAGCGCTGGGCTCCTCGCTCATGGCCGCGAGTTCCTCGGCCCGGCGCAGCACGATGCCGAGGACCGAAGCGCGCAGGTCCTTGGCCGCCTCTGCCTCGGGCACAGACCAGGGCAGCGAGCGGCCCTTCACGGTCTCCTTCCAGATCTCGAACGACTTGCGCGGGTGCAGCCGGTCCGGCCCCCCATCGGGATCGGGCTGGGCGGCCTTCACCGGGTTGCCGCCCCACTTCACGGTGCGCACCACCTCCGGCCTGAACCAGAGGACGTAGCTCGCGTACCGCTTGGAGATCGAGATCGCGAGCAGGCCGCTGGCCCTGTCCGCGAAAGCCTCGGCCCGGGGGAACGCCTCCGCCAAAGCGTCGGTCGCGAACATGTCGTCGGAATCCGAGCGGGCCGACAGCCAGTCGTAGAGGGCGCGGACCTCACCCTCGGCCGGGGTCGCGCCGAGCAACCGGCACCGGTCGCTCGTCACCACCGCCGCACCCGAAGCGTTCACCAGGGCGAGGACGTCGTCGGGGTGGTTCAGCAGGCCGTCGATGAAGCTCTCTTCCTCGGCCATGTAGCCGAGCAACCGGGACTGGACCGCGCCGAGTGCCAGGCGCTGCTCGGCCTGCTCGCCGCGGACCTTGGCGGAGAGCTGCAGGGCGAAGATCTGAGTAAGGAAGTCGCAGGCATTGCGGGCCAGGAGCGGCACCCGCTTGGGATCCTGGTTGTGGCAGGAGACGAGCCCCCACAGCGCGCCATCGACGAGGATCGAGACCGACATGGACGCCATCGTGCCCATGTTGCGCATGTATTCGACGTGCACCGGCGAGACCGAGCGCAGCACCGACTGGCTCAGGTCGAGGGGCTTGCCGGCCGGGGTCATGGCCGGCCTGATCGGCACCGGTACGTAGGCCGCATCCGGGATGATGCGCAGCCGGTTGCGGCGGTAGAGTTCGCGCGCCTGGGCCGGGATGTCGGAGGCCGGAAAGCGCAGATCGAGATAGCTCGGCAGGACGCCGTTGCCGTCCTCGGCCAGCACCGTCCCGTGCCAATCCCGGTCGAACCGGTAGACCAGGGCCCGGTCGAAGCCGGTGACATGGCGGATGTCGACAGCCAATAGGTGGCAGAGATCCTCGACGGATCGCGCGGCGTGGAGGCGCTCGACGAAGGCTCGGAGCCGGGGGTGAGCGCGTCGAGGCCCGCATCGCCTGAGAGGTCGTCGGTCTCCTCAAGTTCCAGGATGACGAAGCCGTCGACGCCGTGGGCGGCAACTTCGTAGGCTTGGCGGACGCCCCCGATCTCCAGGGTCACTGTCCGAAGGTAGACCGCTCCGTCCTGCCGGGCCTCCCCGGTGAGGTAGCGGCGAACCAGCGCCGCGAGTTCCGGATAGGCCGCTTCGAGACCGGTTCCGACCGTGGCGGTCGCAGGTGCGTTGGCGCTGGCCTGGAGGATGGTCAGGTCAGGCACGTCGAGGGCCAGCAGGAAGCCGTGCGGCTGAACGCTGCCCACGATGTGAATGGGCTCGCGGTCGCAGGCAGACAGGTCGATTCGCTGGTGGGCCGCGTTGCTGCTCTGTATCAAACCCGATCCCGCGTTCGGACGGTCCCGGGACGGGGCCGTCGCGCGTGTTACCAGTCGGGGACGGCGGCCGATATAGGTCAAAAGCACCGGTGCAGAGGCCTGTCCTCCGCCTTCTGGCAAGGTGACGCCCGGGCGAAATCACTCCGGCTTTTCGACGGCGGCACTCAATGGCGCATCGCCAGCATACCGACGGTCATGGCGACCATGGCGCCCATCATCGCGTTCTCGGTGCTGGAACGCGCAATGCGCGATGAAAAAGTTTGTCTATGGCGTTGCAGCCCAAGCCGCGTTAGGCGGCCACCTATGTCTATTGCACCGAGCCGCCGGGCGATTCTTGCCGGCCTTACCGCGGTCGCAAGCGCGAGTACCGCTTGCCTAGCGCTTGAGGGCTCACCGTCTGACCAAGCCTATCGCCCGTTCGGCCCTTGGCTTAAGCGCCCAGACGATTGGTCTGGCCTCTACAACTTGGCCTGGGCCGCCGATGCGGGCTTTGCAGTCCCCCTCAACGGCATGGACGACGACAGCGTCGGCATCCAGAAGATCATCGACAAGTTCGGGTGCCGCCTGTTCAACCCAGGCCGTTACGTCAACATCAAGACGCAGGGGCTCGTCTACGAAGGCGGCGGCGCCGTCATCATGGGCGCCAACCCCGAGTACTCGATCTTCGCGCGCAACGTCGCTCTTCAGACGCTTGAGAGCGTGACGATTCCTTACCCGGTCTCCGGCCCGGTGACCTCGACGCGCGGCGTAGCTGCCATCCGGCTCGGTTCCCGCACCGATCAGGCGAAGTCGGCCGGGCGCGGCCTCGTCCAGGGAATTCGTTGGGAACACCCGGGGCGCCTCTTGGGCGCGCTCGTCGGTAACGAGACCCTCGCCGGGCAACTTTCCCACAGTGAGGCGATGCTCGAAGTGTGGGGTGGCGCCGGCTTCGCGGTCGAAGACTGCCAGCAGGGCGGCGCTGTCTACACCTATGCGTTCTACGGCGGCGACAGCAAGCGGATGCTCCGGTGCCGAAGCCTCGCGCAGATCTGGGATCGGCGAAACCCGCGGATGCAGGAAGGTCAGGCTGCCGTCCTGCTTGCGCACGGTGGAACGGCGCACGGGGCCGGGACCTCATTCTGGGCCGACTCCTGCACCCTCTACGGCGGCGCGACCACCGTCCCGCAGACCTACACGGTGCAGGACGGCATCACCCAAGCGAGCGCCGTCGCTTGCTCAGCGAGCAACGTCGCAGTTACCACGACGCGGCGAGCCGGCCCGGTCTGCATCTTCGAAATCCAGAGCCAGGAAGACTTTCAGATCCTCGATTGTTTCTCGGCTGCTGCGGATCGGTACAACATCAGGATCGCCGCCGTCCGTCCGGACGACATACTCCTGAATGGTAGCATCATGGGTGGCGACCACGACGAGAGCAACGAAGCCAACATCGCCACCTTCTGCCAGGGCGCGAACTTCGCCAGCCTGCGGCGGATGACCATCGCCAACACCAGGTTGAACGGTCAACTCATCGGCAAGCGAGCGCTCGACATCAACGGCGATCATGGCTTCACCAGCGTCGCCTTCCTGCAGATCATCAACATCTTGACGACCGCCCATCTCGGCGGGGCAGTTCGGATCAGCGGCGCCGATGGCGGCTTCCTGCGCTCGTCCATGATCTGCGGCTACAACACCGCCGGTAACGACATGACCTCACCGAGTAAAGGACGCCTGTCCGACGTCTGCGGCATCGACATCGGCGGCCAGACCCGGAACTTCCGCACCGAGAGCGTGACGTTCATCGGGGGTGTCAATGACACCACCAATGCCGGGAAAGCCCAGATCGGGTACCTCGACGAAACCACCGGCCGCAACAACACCTATACCGGACTCAAGTCGGTCGGACTGAAGGCCGGCGGGCGGTCCGTCTGGAGCGGCACCAAGTTCGTCGAGGACACGGCGCCCTAAGCGTCCGACAACTCCGCGCAACCCTGATAACTTCGTCCGCTCGGCATCCGCCGCGGCGAGCAATATCGTGTCCGCATCACTAATTTTCGGTTGCGTACATAAATTTATCGATTTTTACTGACCTGATTTTCAACCTTATAAATCACATCGGCACTATTTTAAGCTTCATCTCTATCAAAGTTGTTCAATGGCGCCGGACTCCTTCGCGATCATTGCTGCCCCCGGCATTCCGGGACCTGCCCCTTTTTTCTGGAAACTGATTTTCACCACGCTCGGCAATCGCATTGTCAGTGAGACCTTGTTTCGGCCCGGCGGCATTGGGGTGTGGATGCGACGCCCATCCTCACCATTCAGATCAGTGATGGCCCAACTTACGTCGCAGGAGGCTTTGATATCGTGCGAGTGGATCAAGCACTCGTCCTGATTGTATTTCGACCAGCATTTTTGGCATCGTACAGCGCTCGGTCTGCGCGTCGGGCAACTCCTTCGTAAGTCTCACCTGGCCGGGCGGAGGCAATGCCTATGCTCAGCGAAATCGTGGTCACAATCTTATCGTCGATCTCAAGAGGCGATGTCCGGGCAGCGTTGCGCACGCGCTCTCCGACCGCCTTAGCTAGTTCCAGATCGCTGTCAGGAAGCGCGATCATGAATTCGTCGCCCCCAATTCGGCCGACAATGTCAAGCGCGCGGGTATTGCTCGCAAGAATAGAGCTGAGATGCTTGAGGGCCTGATCACCGGCGTGATGCCCCCAGCGGTCGTTAATTTGCTTGAAGTGATCCAAGTCGATCGCGATCAGGCTGATGCGGGCGTCCAGTCGGTGCAAAGCTTTCTTCTGAAGTTTAGCTTCAAAGCCTCCGCGGTTAAGCATTCCGGTCAGAGGATCCGTAATGGCGCTTAGCGTCATTTGCTGACTATGCGCAGCGAGGGCTGCCGTAAGACGCGCCCGGGCAGTGACCTCTGCAGCGACCGGCAAGCATATCAGCAGAGTGACCGCGAGAAACGCTTGGAATGCCTGTGCCTGCATGAAGGGGCCAGGAAACAGACGTGAGATGGGTCCGTAACCGTTCATGGTCGCAATACCGCCGATGATGGCGATCAGCATCACTGCTGCTTTCGTGCCGAGGCGGCCCACTCGGAACGTGACCAGCATCAGAGGCAGAAAGATTGCAAAGATCGCCGGATAAGGCGAAATATAAAATACCCAGTATGTCACAGAGCAGACGAACGCTAGTAGAAGTAAACACTCAAATCTCTGCAGCCAGCTTTTTCTTTTAAAACAAACGACAAAATCTCCACGAAATGTGGCGTGGAAGAATGGGGTAAAAACCAAAAGACCAAGGCTGTCGCTGGCAAGCCAAGTTGAAAACGATTTCCAGAATGGCTCCCCATAAACGGAGCATGCGGCAGCGGCTCCGATGACTCCACTCAAAGTGGGCGCGGCAAGTCCAGCCATTGCGATGAACCTCGCTACTGCTGGGGTTGATTGTAGGATTCCATCCCGATTAGTTTCACAACGCAGGCAAGTTGCTGCGATCCATATCTCAACAATGTTGCCCAATCCGAAGGCTATTGGACCTATCAGCGTTCCGCGCATGACATAATTGGCGGCGACACCGCCAATAAATCCCGCTGAAAGCACATTCGTCCAGCGTGGGCGATCCTCTGCCAGCAAAAGCGCGACAAGAATGGCGTTTGCAGGCCAAATCGTTGCAATATCTTTGCCGTTACTCGTCAAATGGATTGTGAGAGCTGCGGCTGAAAAATACGATAAAGCCGCCATCGACCAAATCTGGCTGTTCTCTTTGGCGACCTTCATGGCTTACCTTTTAGCAGCTTCTACTCGCATGCTAACGGTCTCCTAACTAATCGTTCGTCCCACTGCCCATCATAAGCAGTTCAGTTTCGGTCGCAAAGGACTCGAAAATGATCGCAAACTGATCACAAACGATGCCAATTCAGCGGGTCAAGCTACGAAATTTCGCATCAAGGATTGTACTTTAGCCTAGAATGAGGCTGCGGAGCCTCTGGCTCAAGCAACTTCTGTGAGACCCCCGCACGTCTTGATTGGCCCTATACGAAACGGTTGTTCCCACTAGCGGCGACCGTCTGCTGATGGCAGCGGCATCGTTCGCATCGGTCTTGCCACGCTTCATGAACGGCTTCACGTAAGCCGGCGGCATCAGCCTCACGTCGTGACCGAGCTTGGTCAGTTCACTGGCCTAGTGGTGCGCCGTGCCGTATGTCTCCATGGCGCATCGACGGCGTAAATCTGGAAGATGATCTTGGCTAGGTCGATGCCGACGGTGCCGATCTCCAGAGGGATGGCTCCTGCATCTGTGTGACTCCGGCTTCGGCAGCGACCACATCCTGGCACCAAGATGCCGTCAGCCGAAGCGGGAGCAATCCACCCCATCCGCTCTAAGGCGCTAGGCACCGGAGAGCGGACGTTACACTATCGATCGCTGGGCTAAGGCTCACTTTCGAATTGCTAAATTTTTCCTTCTAAGCCCATCTGGTAATACTTGTGCGTGATCTTATCCTGGTTCTCCAGGAGCCAGTCGATCGACGGTTCGTTGGTCATGGCCTTGCGGATCGCCTCGGTCATGCCTTTGCGCTGGATCTCGAACAGCGCCTTGTGGTCGACCGTCTCGGCCTGGATGACGCCCGGGCTCAGCCAGACCGAGCAGATGATTCCGAGGTCATTGGCCTTCTCCTTCGGGATGTAGCCAGCCCGCACCGCGTCAAGGACGCCGTTGGCGATGGCGAACTGCACCGTGCCCATCAGGATCGAGGTGTACTTGCTCTCGGTCACGCTCACCTTTGAGACGCAGAGCGTCACCGGGCGAACCATGATGTCGGTGTTGAGCAGGGCAAAGACGCGGCTGTGACCGACCACTTGGTCGCCGGTCAGAGTCGCGAGCGCTGTGCCGACTGGCCCGTCGAGCTCGCCGATGATGACCTCGGGCTCCGAGGCGGTGTTGGGCGGGCCGCCCGCCACGAGGGCCTCGCCGGCGCGGAGGATGATGCGTTCGCTCATGAACTCTTCCCACATCTTGCAACGTTGGCTTGATAAGGCCTGTCGCCCCTGGATCAACCAGATTGTTGCTTCAAGTTTCCGACGCGGGGCGAGTCACGCCTCTGGTCGCAGATTTTGCGTCTAGTCCTTACTTCATTACCGGTCAGTGACTGCATCAAGAAAGGGTGCAAACTGATCTCTCGGGTCTACAGCACCTGCGAAAGAAATCGGCGTGTGCGCTCATCCCGCGCGGAAGTGAAGAAGGTCGCAGGTGGCCCATGTTCTACGATGACGCCACGATCCGTGAAGTAGATGTGGTCGGCCACATCCCGAGCAAAGTTCATCTCGTGGGTCACAAGCATGCACGTCATGCCCTCCTCGGACAGTTCGCGGATCGTGACAAGTACCTCCTTGACTGTTTCGGGGTCCAAGGCGGCGGTGACCTCGTCGAACAGCATAATATCTGGCCGCATCGCCAAGGAGCGGGCAATGGCGACACGCTGCTGCTGCCCGCCTGAAAGTTCGCCTGGATAGGCATTCTCCTTTCCTGCCAGCCGAACCTTGGCAAGGAGGGCACGGGCACGCCCCTCAACCTCGTGCTTGTCCTGCCCGAGGACATGGATGGGGGCCATCATCACGTTCTGCAGCGCCGTCTTGTGCGGGAAGAGGTTATATTGCTGGAACACCATGCCGACCTTACGGCGCAGGGCCAACTTGTCGAGCTTCGGGTTGGCAACCTCGATGCCCTCAACCAGGATGGAACCGGAGGTGATTGGCACGAGTGCGTTGATGCACCGGATCAGGGTCGATTTGCCGGAGCCCGATGGGCCGATGATGCAGACGACTTCCCCTTTCTTGACCGAAAGGCTGACACCTTTCAGCACGTCAAAGGTGCCGTAGGATTTCTGGATGTCGGTGCACTGAACGATAGGCTGGTCAGATGTCCAAGGCATGGTCATTATCTTGAGCTCCTCAACGGATGTGGAACCGGCGCTCAAGATGAGCTGTCCATAGATTGATTGGATAGCAGTAGACAAAGAAGCAAAGCAGCGCGAAGCCGTAGAGCGGTGCGAACAATTCCGGCCGTCCGCCCTCGGCCGCATGAACCTGCGCGGTCAACGTGAGCATCTCGGAGACGCCGACGATCGAAGCAAGTACTGTCGCCATCGTCACGAGCGCATAGATATTCATCCATGGCGGCAGCATCCTCTTGATGCATTGCGGCAGGATGATCCGCCACATGGTCTGGCGCCGCGTGAAGGACAGGGCTTCAGCCGCTTCCCACTGAGTCGAAGGCACGGACCGGACGGCGCCCCGCACGACCTCGGCGACATTCGCCATGACCGGCAGCGCGAAGCCGACCGTCGCCTTGACCCAATCCGGCAACGGAATGACGATGTTGAACACCGTGATCTGGAATGGGATCAGAAACATCACAAAGAAGAGCAGGACCAGCCAGGGAGCATTGCGAAAGAACTGTGTCACCATCCAACTCGCCCTCGCGAGGGGCCGAACGTCGGAGAGCATCGCGAGGCCCAGGCCGAGACCGGCGATGGTGCCCAGCGCCATCGCAAGTACGGAAATCAAAACGTTGAAGGCGAAACCCGAGAGCAGGAGCGGCGCCCACTTCACGATGACTTGCAGGGGTGTCATTGTTGCCGGTCCCGTCTGCGCCCAGGCCGTTGACGCCACCATGACAGCGCAGAAGCACAGTCCGACGCCCGAAGGCAGGCTGAGCCGAGGATGTATCCGGGTCTGGACGACCCGATAGGGAAGCAGCACGGGAAGAGCGGGCGAACCGTTTGAGGTCGTCTTCATCGGCCATATCCCGGAATGCGCAGCGTCCGCTCCCACCGATGCATCAGCCAAACAAGAATTCCGACGAGGATGCCATAGGTCGCCAGCAGTACGACCATCATCTCGGAGACGTTCTGCGACTCGGACCAGATCTGTTTAACGGCGTAGAGGGTTTCTGGAACGGCGATGGCGTAGGCGAGTGTCGTCGTTTTGAGGAGATTGACCAAATTATTGTTCAGCGCGGGCAGGCAGACGCGGATCGCCAAGGGCAGGACGATGTAGAGGTAGGACTTGAGCCGCGTATACCCGAGCGCCTCAGCCGCCTCGACCGTCGTCCTCGGAACAGCTTCGATACCAGACCGGAAGATCTCGACGTTGAAGGCAGCTGCGAACAACGACAGCGAGATGATCGCCCACTGGACGTTGTTGACCATCGGAACGTTCATGCCGCTGGCTGTTTCAACTGATGGTAGCAAAGAGCCAAGGCCGAAGTAAAAAAGAAAATCTGTACCAACGGAGGTGTATTGCGAAACACGACGACAAAGACGTTGACGAATGTCCGCAAAACCCTCGAGGGGCCGCTTTGGATCAAAGCACCTGCCGCTCCCAGAATCACGCTAGCGATGATAGTCGTCAGACCGAGAAAGACGGTCATCTTGAGACCGTTATAGTATCTCATCCAATCGTAGCTGTCGTAAAAGATCGTAAAATTAAAGCCGGACGACACATAAAGCCGCTGGAACCAGTCTGGGATCGAGCCCATCGCATGACCTCGCCGTTTCGAGGCCGAGCGCCTCGGTTCATTCCATCATTGCAGCGTGGTGTCCTGGCAGGCCGTTGCCCCGCCTTGCCATCAATTGCTGGCCTTGTACTTCTCATACATGGCCTGCGAGTATTCAGTCGGGTTGATGTCCCATTTCTTTTCTTCGTCAACGATGAAGCCGGTCTTCATCCAATCTTTCGTCGTCGTCTCCAAAAATTGCTGGAGGCCGGCATTGCCCTGCGCCACTGCGATCATCCACGGCGCTGAAAATACGCCTTTAAGGGGCATGGCGTAGTCCGCCTTCCACTCGTCATCGAGCAACTTACCTTGTAGAAAAGTCTGATCGTACACGTAGCCAACGCAATTGCCCTGCTTCATGGCGAACAGGGGCTTCTCCGAGCCATCGAACGCCATGATTTCGGCGCCATAGGTGCGGGCGATGTCCTTGTTGTACCAAGCTCCGGAGGTCGCGCAGACGGGCTTGCCCTTGAGATCAGCCCAATCCTTGATCCCGGTCTTCTTGTTGACCAAGACATTGACGAAATCGGAGTAATAGAGCGGCTCGATCACCTGCACGACACGGCGGCGCTCCGGCTTGTCCGACATGGTCGCTATCAGTACATCGACCTTGCCCTGCTGAAGAAACTCGATCCGATTGGCTGAGGCGACGGGCACGAGTTCGAGTTTGACCCCGAGCCGCTTGGCCACGTCTGCTGCTAGATCCGGTTCAATGCCGACGATCTGGCCGGCGGGGTCGCGGAAGCCGAAGGGGCGGTAATCGGCCTTCACGCCAACAAGCAAGGTGCCTCGCTTCTTGATGGCATCGACGCCATCGGCGGCCCCGGCGCTCTCCAGTAGCCACGTCGTAGCGGCCCCTAAGGCCACGAATCGAAGAACGCCTTGCATGGATCTCACCTCTCTCGTGCGTGCTTACGGGGATGCGCGGTCGGCGCGGTCGTTCCGAGCCGCGGGTGGCGTCATCGGTTCGCGTTAATGGAAGCGGCGGACGGAAAACGGCGTCGTGGGAATGCCGCTGCGGCCCTCGGTCAGCAATTCGGCTGCCACTCGGCCGATACCAGCCGAGTGCTTGAAGCCGTGTCCCGAACACGCCGACACGACCAGCACCCGGTCCTGATGTGGATGCCAGTCGATGATGAAACCCCGGTCTGGTGTGACGGTGTACAGGCAGGCGGCGGCCTGGGCGACGCGTGGTGTCGTTCCAGCCAGGCGCCCGGCGACATGGCGCCGGTACATCTCGGCCGACTCGGCGGGATCGACCGTCCGGTCGAGCGTGTCGGCGGTGGTGCTGGTTTTGTACTGCTCGGTGGCCACCTTGAGGCGCCGATCCCCCGGTAGCGGCGGGAAGCCATAGAGGTAATCGACGTCGGTGGCGCCGTGCATCCAGATGAAGACGGGGGCATCGGTGCGGTAGGACGAGGTATCCTCTAGCTCGTACCAGTGCAGCACCTGCCGATTCACAGTCAGTAGCCGGTCGAAGGGCTGGCCAAGCAGCGCGGCATTCCAACTGCCGGCCGACACCACCACCCGGTCGGCCGCAAAGGCCCCTGCCGATGTCTCGACGCGGACGCCATCGCCGTCCTGAACGATTGAGAGAACCTCGACGTCAGTGCGTATCGTGGCGCCGAGCTGCGCAGCGCGGGTCAGCTGCGCCTTAATGCAACGCTCTGGATAGACGAAGCCGCCGCCGGGCTCAAAATAGGCCTTCTCGTTCCCTTCGAGGTTCAAGAATTGAGGGAAGCGGCGCGCCACCTCCCGGCCGTCGAGCATCTCGTGGGGAATGTCGAATCTCCGAGCGGCTTCCTGGGAGCGGGCCACGAAATCCGGCTTTCCGTGATGAGAAGTCTCACCCACGCCGGGTGCCATGACCAACACGCCACAAGCATTGAGCAGGGTGTCACCCGTATCGGCTTCCAACTCGCGCCAGATGCGATGCGTATCGAGAACGAGCGGGACGTAGTCGCGCCCCTCGCCGACGGCCTGTCGCGTGATGCGGGTCTCGCCATGGCTCGATCCCATCGTGTGTGGCGGCGCGAAGCGATCGAGGCCGATAACCTTCGCGCCTCGCTTCGCTAACTGGTAGAGGGCGGCGCTGCCCATAGCCCCCAGGCCGATCACCAGAAAGTCCGCTCGCTCGCTCATCAGAATGCCGAGATGCCTAATCCGTGAACACAACTCGAATTGACTGCATCGGCGGCTATGAAGCAACGAAATTGCTGGATATGAAGCAAAACTGAAGATCTATGTGAAAATCGCTTAATCGGTTCCGTCGTGCAGCCAACTTTTGATCTGAGGACCCTGCAAATCGTCGCCGCGGTGGCGGAAACCGGCAGCATGTTGGAGGCCGCTCAACGCTACGGCATCACGCAGTCAGCGGTGTCCCAAGCTGTGCGCCGGGCCGAGGCCACCGCTGGCGTCAAGCTGCTCGATCGCACTAAGCGTCCCCTCGTACCGACGCGGGCGGGGCGGATGCTGGCGAGCCGGGTGATTGACTTGAGCCGCGATTACGAAGCGCTGCTCGGCACGCTGCGGACGGTTGCAGCTCTGCCTGAGCGAATCGACCTGCGACTTGGCCTCGTGGACTCCTATGCCGGCACGGTCGGCGCTTATCTGGTGAAGGAACTCGTGACCGGAGCGACGGCCCTCAGCCTCTCCGCATGGTCGGGTCTAGCGGCGTCTCATGGGGAGGCGCTGCTGCGCCGTACGATCGATGCGGCCATTACCTGTGATGCAATGGAGGACTTGGATGATGTCGAGCGGTACCCATTCTATCGCGAGCCGTATGTCCTGATCGTGCCCAGGGCGATCGCAGCGACACTCGAAAACCAGGGGCTGGAGGAAATTCTCGCGAAGCACCGCTTAGTCAGGCACAGCGAGCGCTCCTTTGTGGGTAGTCAGGTCGAAAGGCACTTGAGCCGGCTCGGCATTCGGCCGCCACGGGCGTTCGAGTTCGACACATCCGACAGTCTGATCGCCATGGTCGCGACTGGGATGGGCGTGGGCATCACTACTCCGCTTTGCCTCTTGCAAGGTATCGCCCATGCCGCGCAGGTTGGCGTATTGCCACTGCCCGGACCGAGCTTCTCCCGAGACCTGCTCCTCGTCACACGACGGGACGATCTTTCATCCCTAGCACCACGCATCGTTGACATTGCACGGTCGACAATCACGAATTTCGCTATGCCACGCATCCAGACGCTAATCCCATGGTTTAAAAAATAAATTTAGAGCACAAATGGCAATATAAAATCTATATTTCGAAATATACTAAAGAAATGTCATCGAATTTGCGGGCCATGTAGCACGATTGTTTAAAAAATATGATGAAAATCAGTATTTATTTGAAGTGAAAAAGTATGCATCGACATGAACGGCCGGGCCGGGTCGGCAGCGGAATAGCTGCTGAAGGTGGATGTCGACCGGCCCGCTTCGGTGACGCGCGGTGTGAAGGGAACATCGACCTCGCTTTGGGTGACGTCTTACTCTGAATCGCAGCTAGTCCGATTTTCATTTCCTCAGAGGCTCCTGCCTGCGCCCGCCATGAAGCCCGATCGAGGCGGAGCGACCGATCTGGGGAACAAAGCCAATCCGCGTACCATCCAGAGCAGACAGGGAAGGACGAAACGCTTGAGGCTGCTTCTGGCCCCCCCGGCCGCTCTCAGCACGTCCGACATAGGTGCTTTTCTGCCGGTCTGCGGTGAAAGCCCCTCGAAATCGATTCCACGGGGCCGAACGCTCAAATCTCAGTACGTTCGGCCAGAGACAGAGCATCCTTGACGTCGACGCCGAGGTACCTGACCGTACTCTCGCTCTGAGTGTGGCTGAGTAGGATTTGGTTGTCATCCAAGTTACCGGTCCGTTTGTAGATCAACGACACCTTCGTGCGCCGCAGGGAACGGGTTCCACCGTACTCACTGCGCAGCCCGATGCCCGCGACCCGCTCATCGACCAGGCGCTCATACTGCCGGGTGTTGATGTGCGTGACGCCGTCGAGCCGGCTAAAGAAGACATGGTCGTCGAGCGCTCCGCTCGTGACCGTTAGCCATGCGGCGGCCGTCCGGTAACGTTTGCTTTGAGTGATCAGAAGCAAAGGCATGCTTTCGCGCCCTGCAGCACCAAGACACGCTAAGCGGCTTGCGGGCGCCTGCCGAACATCCGAGACCAAACACCGCCTGCGATAGCGGATTTGTCGAGTTCGTGGATGTCCTGGTTATAGCGGCCTGTGTAGAGCTTCACGATCATGCGGTCGCGGCATTCGCCGCCGAGTGTAAAGCTGAATTTCACGCAGACCGGTTTGCCCGCCTCCGACTGCGAGACCCTTTCGACCTTGCAGCGCAGATGCGGGAACGCGTCCATCTCGACCCACATAAACTCGCCTTGACGCACGTCTGGGGGCACGGCGAACTCCGCGATGCCCCCTCCAGCGAAAGGCTGACGATGCGCGCCTCACGATACCGTTCGCTCACCCCCAGCACGAGCGCGCGCTCATGCGTGGAGAAGGATTCCACCAACGGGCGCGGCCGCTCGAAGCAGATCAGAGCGGCGATCATCAGGACCACGATGTTGACTACAGCCCAATAGGCCGAGACCACCGAGAACTCGCCCTCGCCAATACGCGCCCACTCGGGAACGATGTTGACGATGAGCCCCAGTGCCGTGACGGCGATCCAGAACGCAATGGAAAAGAACGTGTAAGCGTCGAATTCCGAGTCCTCGTTGCCCGACCCCTTCGGCGTCACCTTGAAGGGCACACCGAACGGCTTGATCAGACTGGAGAGCACGACGGGCAGCATGCGAAATGTCGCGAAGGCGCCGACCGCGGATGAGATCAGCGGCAGGTAGCGCGTCGGCGTGAGCCAGGCCATCAGAAGGAAGTAGCCCACCAAGACGGGCAGCTGGTAGAGCACGATGTCGGTCGTGCCCGTGAAGTAGAGCGGGGCCGCCCCGGTCCATAAGTAGACCGCCGGCACGACGAGAATGACGAAGCGGACCGTGTATTGCACCAACCAGGACAGGGGGATGAACATCACCCGCTGGAAGAGGTTGAGGCCGGGGCCGCGCAGCGGTCCGTTGTGCAGGTAGATCGTCTGAATGCCGCCGCGGCACCAGCGCCCGCGCTGCACGAAATAGCCCTTCAGATTTTCGGCCGCCAAGCCCATCGAGAGCCGCTCGTTGAGATAGCGGGTCTTATAGCCCTGGTTCAGCATGGCGAGCGTAGTGAGCAGATCCTCGGTGATCGAGTCGTGCGGAAAGCCGCCGATGGCGTCGATGGCCGTGCGCCGGGCGATCGAGCAGGAGCCGCAGCAGAAACTTACATCCCAGGCGTCACGGGAAGTGGCCATCTCGTCGAAGAACAGCCGCTGCTCGTCGGGCCAGACCTTCTCGAGACCAAGGTTCGACTGCACCGGGTCCTTGTTGAAGAAGTGTTGCGGCGTCTGGACGATGCCGATGGTCGGGTCTTGGAAGAACGGCACGGTACGCCGGAGGAAGTTGCGATAGGGCACGAAGTCTGCATCGAAGATCGCGACGAAATCACCCGATGCGACCGTGAGGCCGTTGTTCATGTTGCCCGCTTTGGCGTGGCTGTTGTCGGAGCGCGTGACGTGGATCGCGCCCTTGGTCTCGCAGAATATGCGCAGCCAGTCGCGGCGCTTGTCGTCGAGGACGTAGACCGTCAGCTTGTCCTTTGGGTAGTCGAGCGCGAGCGCCCCGACGATGGTCCGTTCCAGGACGTCCAAGGGCTCGTTGTAGGTCGGGATGAACACGTCGATACGCGGCAGATCCTCCGGGGCGCGGGCGAAGAACGCACGCTCCAGGCGGTCGGCCTCGGCATGTCGATCGACGTAGCGGCTCATTGCCACGAGGAAGAGCAAGATGTCGGCGAAAGCTCCGAGTTCGACGCAGAACACGAACCACGTCCAGAAGAAGCCGAAACTCCCGTCCGCCGGGTAGGGTAGGACGGTGTCGAAGAGGCGCCAGCAGAGGTAGCGCAGGGCGACCAGCAGCACGAAGCTGCAGGTGACCGCACGCGTCCATGTACGGTCCCGGGGCAAGTTCAGGGTGAACACGAAGAAGAAGGCGGCGACGAAGAGCGTCGGCCCAAGTGTTGTGAGGTTCTGCAGCGTCACGAGATGCTGAACCACAGGCCCTTGACCCAATTCACCACGGGATCGAGGGCAATCTGCCAGGATGGGGCCCGCGCGAACCGAACTTGAACTGTGCGGCCGACCTGACAAAAGTTGGCGTAGTCCGTCTGCATATCGCTTTGTTCGAGCGCGACCCGGATGCGCGCATTCTTGCCGCGGCTCTGCGGCGGGATCGCCGCGAGCACCGGCTCCTCGACGGCTGCCGCCGATCCGCGCACGGACCGGACCTCCCCTCCGATCACCTGGGACGTGCCTAGGAGGCGCACGTCCGCCCTCTCGCCCGGCTTGATCTGATCGTAGTTCACCTCGTCCACGAGGATGTCCACGAACAGGTCGCGGCAGTCGAGTAGGCGGAGCAACTCGTTGCCGACGAGCACGTTCGAACCTGCCACGACGTTGTTGCGCCAGATCACCCCTTCGAACGGGACCTGTATTGCGGCAAAGGAGAGCCGGTCGTTGCGTGAGCGTTCCATAGAAAGCTGGAGACTCAGCTGCTGGGCGCGCGCCTGCTCGATGCGGATCTGCGCCTCGACATTGGCGAGCTGGATCGCGACCTCGTCGGTGCGCTGCTGCGAGTAGGGCACGTCGTTGCGACCTTCGCCAACGAAGGTGCCACGCTTGAGCGCATCCAGTTGGCGTTGGAGTCGCTCGAGTTCGGCTTTCGCGATGGTCTGCTCGCTGCCGGCGCCGACGGAGGCGGCACGCGCCTGCTCGACCGAGCTGCCCGCGACCACGCCGGTCGCACCCAGTGTCTGCTTTCTAGCGAGGTCTGCCTCGGCCGAGGCCTTGTTCGCCTGCGCCGTTGCGATGCGCTGCTGACGGATGACGATTTCCTGTTGGATGCTCGTTATGCTTGCCTGCTGATACTCCTTGAGGCGGTCGACGAGGTCGGTCTTCAGCGCGGCGAGATCCTTCGCCTGCCTTTCCAACGCACGCAGTTTTTCCTTGGAAGCGTTCAGGTCGGCATCCAACTGCGCCTCGGCGGTCCGCGCAATGCGGTCGTTGTTGATGAAAAAGACCGAAGTATCCTGGGTCAGTGCCGTGCCAACCTTCGGTGGCGTATCGGAGACGACGCCTTCGATGGGCGCCGAGACGAGGGCGAAGCGGGCATTCACCGTGCCGTCGAGGCTCGTGTATCCCGTAAAGCTTGGAAGGATGGCAAGGATCGCGGCGCTAAGCAGAAGCAGGCCGACGAGTACGCGGATCGAGCGATTGTTCCAGGGCATTTGTAAGCTCAAATTTGAACTAACATTCGCAAAATCGGCAACAAAGCTACCTGACCAATGCGCAAACCCCAGATATTGGCCGAAGTTCCGGGTCTAATCACTTGGGCAGGGCGCGGGGCGCGCAAAATACGCCCCAATATTATAGTTAATCATTTGCGAATATAGACCAGCCGTATCTCCGGGTTTTTCGGCTTGGCACGCTGCCAAGCCTGCTGCGCCGGCCAATGACTGAAGAGTACGATCAGGACACACGTCCGGTTTTGTGGCGTCAGCTGCCGTTACCAGACCGTCAGAAAACCACCCCGAACGGGCTTTTCGCTTCGGACCCCAGTGAGACAAATACCCGGGCTTTCGGTATTGGCCGCTACTGGCCGGAAGCGGCCAATCTGCTGATGAGATCGCTTACTGCCAAAGCGGACGAAGCGAAAATCTATCAGGTCGAGCGAAAGCCATTCGTTCGGGCTCGTTAGTTTCCGGACTCGTTCCGCGCCGACCCGTTCAGCCGGCGCGGAACGTTCAAGGCCGCGGCAGGGTGTGCAGCGCCCGCAGGAACACGTCCACATCCTCGCGGGTGTTGTAGAAAGCGAGAGAGGCCCGCACCGATTGGTCCACGCCGAAGCGGCGGAGCGCGGGGAGGGCGCAGTGGTGGCCCGAGCGCACGGCAATGCCGTGGGCGTCGAGATGGTGGGCCACCGCCTCGTTCTCCTGGCCCTCGACGGTGAAGGACATGACGCTCGCCTTCTCCCGGGCGGTGCCGATCAGGCGCAGGCCCTTCACCTCGGCGAGACCGGCCTGTGCATACTCCAGCAGGTCGTGCTCGTAGGCCGCGATGGCCGGTAGGCCGATGCTCTCCAGGTAGTCGATGGCCGCTCCGAGCCCGACGGCACCCGCGATGTCGGGGGTGCCCGCCTCGAACTTCTCCGGCGCGCCCTTGTAGACCGTCTTCGCGAAGGTCACGTCCTCGATCATGTGGCCGCCGCCCTGCCAGGGCGGCATCGCCTCGAGGAGGGCGCTCTTGCCGTAGAGGGCGCCGATCCCCGTCGGCCCGAACACCTTGTGACCGGAGAAGACGAGGAAGTCGGCGTCGAGCGCCTGCACGTCGAGGGGAATGTGCGGCGAGGATTGCGCCGCATCGACGAGCACCGGCACGCCGTAGGCATGGGCCAGCGCGATGATCTCCCGGATCGGGTTCACCGTGCCGAGGGCGTTGGCGACATGCGTCACCGAAACGATCTTCGTCCGCCCCGAGAGCAGGGCGGCGTATTGCTCGAAGATGATCTCGCCCCGATCGTTCACCGGGATGACACGGATCGTCGCCCCCGTGCGCTGCGCCAGCAATTGCCAGGGCACGATGTTGGCATGGTGTTCGATGGTCGAGAGGATGATCTCGTCGCCCGGCCCGATATTCGCCCCGCCATAGGAGGCGGCCACGAGGTTGATCGCCTCCGTCGTGCCCCGCAGGAAGACGATGTCGTCCTTGGTCGGCGCGTTAAGGAAGCGGCGCACGGCCTCGCGCCCGCCCTCGAACAGGTCTGTCGAGCGTGCTGCGAGCGTATGAGCGGCCCGGTGGATGTTCGAGTTGTGCCGGGCGTAGAACTCGCTGGTGGCGTCGATGACCGATTGTGGTTTGTGGGTCGTGGCGGCATTGTCGAGCCAGACGAGCGGGTGGCCGTTGATGCTCTGGTGCAGCGCCGGGAAGTCCCGGCGGACGCGTTCCACGTCGAAGGGCGCCGCCACCGGGCTCGACCCGTGCGACAGCACGCGTGGTGCGGGACCGGATGAGCCGGTCGGCTCGACGCGGGGGCTCGCCGGGGCCTTCCGGACCGGGCCGGGGCCGAGGTTCAGGAAATAGTAGTCGGAGAGATTCAGCCCCGCTGGCTCGGGCGCCCGCGGCAGGCGGCCGGTCCTTCGAAAACTCTCCTGCGCCTCGTCCACCCCCCTTGCGACGGGTCGGCCGGGACGAGATGCGGGGCCAGCGCGTGGGCGAAGGCGTTGGCGCGGGGGTGATCCGCCGCAATCTGCCGGTGCAGCTCGGGCCCGCCGGGGAGGGCCGCCGCGAGCGAGGGGATGCTCGGGAACGAGAAGTCCGGCAGGACCGGCCGGGGGCTCGCCGGGTGGACCGGCGGGACCGCGCCGACCTCGGCGAAAGCCGGGCTCGCAGGGGCGAGGTTCGGCACGGTCGGGCCGCTCAGGCCCGGCACCCCGAGCGGCGGCGCCCCGAAGGAGCGGGCGCCGAACGCCGAAACGTCGGGCTGAAACCCGGCGGGCAGCCCTCCGGCCGGAGCCGAGGGCGTCTCCACCGAGCCGCTCGGCAGCGGGGTGCCACCGAAGCCCTGCGGCAGGCCGTCGAGGGCCTGCGGCGCCTGGGGGCTCGCCGGCAGCATCGGGGCGAAGGGCTGGCTCGCCGCCTGACCTTGGCCATAGATCTCGCGGGCGAGGCGCCCGACGAGATCCGCATGGGCGAGCTCGCCCGTCGTCCCCGTGGGGAAACCCGACACCGGCACCTCACGCATAGTCATGGTAGTTGCCGAGCAGCACGTTATCGAGACGGGCGATCGCGTCCTCGACCAGCACGGCGGCCGAGAAGTAGCGGGTCACGAGGTGCGAGGCGATGGAATGGTCGTTGGTGCCCATGTAGCGCACCGACAGGCCGGGCTCGATCTCGCCGGTCACACCCGACTTCTGCAGGCCGACGACGCCCTGCTCGCCCTCGCCGACGCGCAGCAGGAGGATCGACGTTGTCTGGGCGCCCGTCACCTGGTCGATGTCGATCGGCAGCTTGTCGCTCGGCACCAGCGGCACGCCGCGCCATGTGATGAACGGGGCGCCGAACAGATGCACCACCACCGGCGGCACGCCCCGGCGGGTCGCCTCGCGGCCGAAGGCGGCGATGGCGCGGGGATGGGCCACGAAGAAGGCGGGCTTCTTCCAAACCAGCGTCAGCAATTCGTCGAGGTCGTCCGGGGTGGGCGGGCCGCCCCGGGTCGGGATGCGCTGGCGGCCCGTCACCTCGTTGAGCAGGCCGAAGGCCGAGTTGTTCAGGAGCTCCCACTCCTCCCGCTCCTTCACCGCATCCACGGTGAGGCGGATCTGCTCGCGCAGCTGGTCGATCTCGTTCGAATAGAGATCGGTGACGCGGGTATGGGTGTTGAGGATCGTCTGGATGGTCGAGAGGTGGTACTCGCGCGGATCGATTTCGTAATCGACGAAGGTCGTCGGCAGGCGCGGCTCGCCGGTATGGACGGCCAGGGCTCTATGCCCTGCTCGCCGTAGGAATTGGTGTGGCCCTTCAGCCGGTCGCGCTCCTCGCGATACTGGCCGATCCGCGAGCGGATGCTCTCGTCGTCCAGCGCCGAGCGGTCGAGGGTCAGCAGCGTGACGGCCGAGAGCGCCTTCACCGCCGGAACCGGCGCGCCCTCGTCGAGGAGATCGCCGTCGCCGAAATAGTCGCCCTTGGTGGCGAGCCCCTGGCGCAGGCGGCCCTTGTAGGGGCCGGACAGGGTCAGTTCGACGGTGCCGTCGGCGACCACGACGAGGCTGCGGTCGGCGGCGCCCTCCTCGCGGATGACGTCACCGGCCGCATGTTGGCTTTCCTTGAACTTGCCCGCGAGGCTTGCGAGTTCGGCATCGCCCAGGCGGCTGAACAGCGGCACGGAGCGGAGCGATCCGGAACGGATGGTGCGGCCCTGATCCTCGGTGGCGAGGTCGATCCGCCCACCCTTGGCGAGCACCACGGCGCGGCGGTTCACCCGGTAGACGCCGCCTGCCACATCGACGAAGGGCAGGAGGCGAAGAAGCCACCGCGGGGTATTCGCCGCGTTCTGGACCGAGGTGACGGTCGCCGTCGCTAGGTTGCGTGCCGCCGTGGCGCTGACGCTCAAACCCGGTCCGCTCATCGTCGTTCGTCTCCAGGAGGTATGCAGGCGCGCCGTTTCGGCCCGCGTGGAAGCGGGCAGTTCCGCAGTAAAAGCGGGCCGGTCGCAAATGTTCGAAGGATCGAGCGGCCCTTTATGGCCGCGAACGATCCGGTGGATCATAGAGTTGTAAGCGGAGCTACATTCGCTCATCACTGAATGGCCAGACTCGCTTTTGAGCCTTGCCAGCGATGCTTGACTATGCCGGGGCGCTGCCCGCGGTCAACAAAATGATCTTCTATATCTAGAGATAATTTGGAAGTTCGGTCCGTTTTGCTGGCTCATATCAAAACGAATTCTACGGCATCGGCGGTCTTTGAGGAAATTCATTCTCCAAAGACGCCCTTTGAGGGCAGAACCACGACGACATCGTTTTACGAGAAGGATTTTTCAGTCTGCAAGTCAGATCCCGTCCCCGAAGCCGAAGGACTGGTCCATGCTCTGCGCGGGCTCCTCGTCGGGCCGCAAGCGCGAGACGACGCGAGCTGGGACGCCCGCGACGGTGGTGTGGGCGGGCACGTCGCTCAACACAACGGCGGCGGCGCCGATCTTAGCCCCCTCGCCGACGCGGACATTGCCGAGCACCTTGGCCCCGACGCTGAGCAGCACGCCGCGGGCGATCTTGGGATGCCGGTCGCCACTCTCCTTGCCGTTGCCGCCCAGCGTCACCGATTGGAGGATCGACACGTCGTCGGCGACCACCGTTGTTTCGCCAATCACTACCCCCGTGGCGTGGTCGATGAACACGCCGGAGCCGATCCGCGCAGCGGGATGGATATCGCAGCCGAAAACCTCGGAGATGCGGCTCTGGACATGCAGCGCCAGCGTCGCCCGGCCCTGATGCCAGAGCCAGTGCCCGACCCGGTAGGCTTCGAGGGCGGCGAAGCCCTTGTAGAACAGGAACGGGTCCAGGTAGCGTCGGCAGGTCGGGTCGCGCTCGCGGATGGCGACGAGGTCGCGCACCGCATGAGCACCGGCCTCCGGATCTGCCTCGAAGGCCGAGAGGCACAGGTCGCGCATCGACAGGCGCGCGAGGTCGCCGTCGCCGAGCCGGTGGGCGAGGCGGTAGGCCAGCGCCTGGGCGAGGCTGCGCTGGTCGAGGATCGTCGCCTGGATGATGCCCGCGTAGAGCGGCTCCTCGATCAGGGCGGCCTCCGCCTCGGCGCGTAACTCCGCCCAGACCTCGGTCTCGGCGGTGCTGCGGCTGATCGCCCGGAGGGGCGGCTGGAGCGCGGCGAGGGCGGCGGTCATTGCGGCGATCAGTGCACCCGCCGGAACAGGTCCGGCAGGTAGCGTTCGAGCACCTCGTGACCTTCGAAGGCGACATCCACCGTGGCCGGATGCCCGCCCTGGCCGTGGATGCCGACGATCCGGCCCCTGGCGTGCCGCCAGATCCCGAGGGCTTCCGCGAGGTCGAGGCGCTCGAACACGACTTCATCCCCTCGCCTGATCGCCGATGCCGCCATGGCGTCCTCCTTTGCGTCCCGGATGAAACCCGCGCGATGTCCGAGCCGTGACCCTCGCGACGGGCTCTGGAAATGCCCTTCTGCCCCATCCTGGTCGGAGGGGAAGGTTTCGTTCGAACCGTGCCCGAAAGAGAGCATGATCTTCGCTAAATCGTTGTTATAACTCGATAATTATCGATCAAACCCAGTTTGGCAAGGGTTGTTCCGGGCCAGGGCGGCACGGAATCGGTCCGAATGGACACGGATCGTCCAGCCCTCGGAGGCGGGCTGATGATCGCCCTGACTGTCGGGCCGCCACTCTTGGCGGCGAAGCCTTTGATAGCCGGTCGGTCGCAGGCGCTCCGCTCAAGCCGAGAGCGAGCGCCCGGTCGCGGCGTAGCGGTTCGCGGGGCGGGCCAGCCCGAGATGGTCCCGCAGGGTCGCCCCGGCATAGTCCTGCCGGAACAGTCCCCTGCGCTGGAGGATCGGCACGACCGCGTCGACGAAGGTCTCCAGCCCGTCCGGCAGAACATCCGGCATCAGATTGAAGCCGTCCGCCGCGCCGGCCCGGAACCACGCCTCGATGTCGTCGGCGATGGCCTCCGGCGTTCCGACGACGATGCGGTGGCCGACGCCGCCGCCGAGCGCCCGCAGGAGCCGACGCACGGTCAGCTTGTCCCTCCGCGCAAGGGCCACGGTTCCAAGGAACATCGTGTGGTTGGCGTCCGGCGGGAGGGGCAGCGGGTCGGGCAGGGGCTTGTCGAGATCGAGCCGGGCCGGGTCGATCCGCAGCGTGCCGGCGAGCCGGGCGAGGCTGTACTCCACCGGCACGAGATCCCAGAGTTCGTCCTGGCGCCGCTGCGCCTCGGCCTCGGTGGAGCCGATCACCGTGGCGAGGCCCGGCAGGATCACCAGCGCGTCCGGGGGGCGCCCGTAGCGCACCGCCCGCGTCCGCAAGTCCCGGGCATAGGCCGCGCCGTCCTCGATGGTCTGGGCCAGGGAGAACACCGCGTCGGCGGTGGCGGCGGCGAGTTCGCGTCCATCCTCTGAGCCGCCCGCCTGAAAGGTGACGGGGCGTCCCTGCGGGCTTCGCGGCACGGTCAGCGGCCCCGCGACGGTGTAGTGCGCGCCGCGATGGTCGATCGCGTGGACCTTGGCCGTGTCGACGAACCGGCCGCTCGACTTATCGCCGACGAAGGCGTCGTCCTCCCAGCTGTCCCACAGGGCGTGGACGAGGTCGGTGAATTCCCGCGCCCGGGCGTAGCGGGCCCCGTGTTCGGAGGCGCCCGCGAAGCCGAAATTGCGGCCGGCGGCGGCATCTGCCGTCGTCACCACGTTCCAGCCGGCCCGGCCCCGGCTCACGAGGTCGAGGCTCGCGAAGCGCCGGGCGAGATTGTAGGGCTCGTTGTAGGTCGTCGAGGCGGTCGCCACCAGGCCGACATGGCTCGTCGCGGCCGCGACCGCCGCCAGCACGACAGTGGGTTCGAGGGCGTTGAACGGACGGTAGTCGATCCGGTCGTTGATGGCCGGCGTGTCGGCGAGGAAGATCGCGTCGAGCTTGCCGCGCTCGGCAATGCGGGCGACGCGCACGAAATGGTCGATGTCGATGAAGGCGTCGGGCCGGCTCTCCGGCAGCCGCCAGGCCGACGGGTAGACGCCCGAATGCAGCAGGTTGACGTTGAGGTGCAATTGGCGGCCGCTCATCGAAGCCCTCGGGGTCAGCGGATGCGGGGAATGACCTGCTCGGCGAAGCGGCGCATCTCCGCCTCGAAGGGCTGGAACTGCAGCATGAACAGCTCGATGCCGGCGGCATGGAAGGCGCGGATCCGTTCCGCGACAGTCTCGTAGCTGCCCACGAGCCCGGCCGCCGTGCCGCCATTGGTCCCGACATGACGGGAGGCCGCCGCGTCGGTCTTCGCAAACATTACGCTCGCTGCGTCCGTGCGGGCGCGGGTGTCGGCGCGAAGATCCGCGTCGCGCTGGGCGAGGGCGAGGAGCCGGGCGTGCTCTTCCTTCGCCTCCACGTCGGTGTCCCGCGCGATCACGAAGGCCGAGAGGCCGTAGCGTAGGGGCCCGTTGGCGGCCGGGCGCCGGGCGACGTCGGTGATCAGCGCGGCGACATCCTCCAGCGGCTGTCCGTTGATGAACCAGACATCGGCGTGGTCGGCGGCGAGCGCCCGGGCGGGCTCGGATTCGCCGCCGAGATAGATCGTCGGCCGTGACCGGAACGTGCCGGCGGGCCGGAGCTGGTAATCCTCGATGCGAAAGTGGTCGCCCTCGAAGGTCACGCGCTCGCCGCGCATCAGCCGGTCCACGAGGCCGATCCACTCGCGGCCATAGGCGTATCGGTCGTCGTGGGCAGGGAAGGGCAGGCCGGCGCGCTCGAACTCAGCCTTGTTCCAGGCATTCACGAGGTTCAGGGCAAAGCGCCCGCGGCTGATATGCTCGATCTGGAGGGCCATCTTGGCGAGCACCACGGGGTGGTAGAGCCCCGGCTTGATCGCCGCGATGATCTCGATCCGCTTCGTCAGCGCCGCGAGCGCGGCCGCGCCGGTCCAGGCTTCCAGCTGGTCACGCCCCGGATCGTAGGGATTCATCGTGTGCTGGGCGACCAGAACCGAATCGAAGCCAAGGGCTTCGGCCTCCAGCACGAGGGCGCGGTTGCGCCCCCAACTGGCGTCGTCCGGCTCGTCGGGATCGTGGTGCGAGGCACGGGAGCCGTGGACGGCGGCCCAGATGCCGAAGCGGGGAGGGCTCGTCACGGCCTCAGCCCCGGCCCGTCGGGATCGCGAAGATCGGCACGTCGGTCGCGTCGATCCGGCGGGGGATGAGCTTCGCCTCGTGGAACACGTCGGCGATGGCCTGCTGCTCGCCGAGCTGCGCCCGCTCCACTGGCTCCACCGCGTAGGTCCGACGGCTATTGGCGGCGGCCACGACGGCCGGCGGCAGGTCTCCCCAGATCGGGGCCAACAGGGCCACGGCCTCCTCCGGGTTCGCCTTCATCCAGGCGCCCGCCTCGACGAGGGATCGGTAGACGATCGCCACCACCTCGGGCTGCGCGGCCACGAAGCTGTCGTTGACGAGGTAGTAGCGGTGGTAGCTCGTCAGCCCCGTGCCGTCCGCGATGACCCTCACCGGGCGCTTGGCCTCGGCGAAAGCCAGGAACGGATCCCAAATCGACCACGCGTCGAGGGCGCCCTGATCGAAGGCCACGGCCCCCTCCGGCGCCTGGAGATAGGCGGGCTTGATATCCGCCAAGGTCAGGCCGGCGCGCTTGAGCGCGGCGGCCAGCACGTAATGACTGCCCGAGCCGCGTGAGACGCCGACCGTCTTGCCCTTGAGGTCGGCGACGGTGCGGATGGGGGAGTCGGCCGGCACGATGATCGCCTCGGCCGAGGGCGCGCCCCGCTCGCGGGCATAGAAGGTGAGGGGAGCCTTCGCCGATTGGGTGAAGATCGGCACGGCATCGGCCACGTCGGCATGGATGTCGACCGCGCCGGCATTCATCGGCTCAATGACGCTGGTGAACAGGTGCCAGGTCGGGGTGAAGCCCAGCGGGGCGAGGCGCTCGGCCAGCGTGCCCTTCACCTTAAGCACGGTGAACAGAACCGACGACCGCTGCATGCTGATCTTCACCTCGCGGGGCGCCGCGATGACGGGCGGAGCGCCGAGCGCAAGAACAGCCGCACCACCGAGGCCGCCGCGCAGGAGCGTGCGGCGGGAGGGGCCGAACCGGCCCATCATGTCGTCGGTCATCGGGCACTCGCGAATCGTGAAATGAACACAGGGGCAGGGCGCCGGAGCATCACGACCGGCGCGCGCCGTATTGAAGGCCAGCAAGGTGCGCCGGATCAATGAAACGAGTTTTCGATTCGTGGCACGAACGGAGGATTCTGTGCTCCGAAAGGAACATTATGAAAGACACCTCACTTTTCTATCCGCATTAGCACGACTCAATGCGCATTGAATTTGCACAAATGCGTCGGGGGAACGGTCTTTCAGCAGAGCGTGCCGTAGTAAAACGAAAATCTTCTTGTCGGGCTGCTCACGATGCGTCGATCCCAAAGACGAAATCTGACCGTGAATCCGTCTTGAGATCAGGGGCCGGCTCGCCGATTCCTCCGACAAAGGCCCCCGGGGCGATGTCGAAAGATCGGAAAGTCTAAGCCATGTCGCAGACGGATTTGGGCTGGGGTGCGGGGCCGAGCGGGCGCTACGAGACCCTGGCGAACCGATTTCGCCCGGTCTTCGCCGAGATCCGCGCCACCGCTGTCGAGCGAGACCGGGAGCGCCGCCTGCCACATGCCGAGATCGGCTGGCTGCGGGAGGCGAATTTCACCACCCTACGGCTCTCGCCCGAGGCGGGCGGCCACGGTGCCAGCCTGCCGGAACTCTTCGCCCTGCTGATCGAGCTTGTCGGCTGCGGATTCGAACGTGACCAATGCGCTGCGGGCGCATTTCGGCTTCACGGAGGATGCGCTCTGTTCCACCTCGCCCGAATGGCGCGCAGCCTGGATCAAACGGATCGGTGCGGGCGAAACGATCGGCAGCGGCGTCTCGGAGACCGGGCCCGCCAAGGTCGGCGCCTTCGACACGGTCGTGCGGCGACGGGACGGCGGGTTCGTGGTCGACGGGCGAAAGTTCTACACGACCGGCTCACTGTTCGCGGACTACATCCACCTCTCGGCGGAGGATGAGGCGGGTGGGCCGGTGACGGCCGCCGTGCCGGTGCGCGCGCCGGGCGTCACCATCGTCGACGATTGGGACGGGTTCGGGCAGGCGCTCACCGCCAGCGGCACCGCATCCTTCGAGGGCGTGGACCTCGACCCCGCGCTCATCAAGCCGGACCCGGCCCGCTTCCCCTACGCCATGGCGTTCTTCCAGCTGGTGCACCTCGCGACGCTCGCTGGCATCGGCCGGGCGGCGGCGGACGACGTGGCGCGTCTCGTGGCCGAGCGCACCCGCGTCTACAGCCACGGCAATGCCGGCCGCACTGCCGACGATCCGCAGATCCAGGCCGTCGTCGGGCGGGTGCGGGCCAACGCCTACGCGGCGGGCGCCGTAGTGCTCAAGGCCGCCGAGGCGGTGCAGAGGGTCCACGATGCGCACCAGGCCGGATCGCCGGAGGCGGAGCGGCAT
Source organism: Methylobacterium komagatae (assembly GCF_042661665.1). NCBI lineage: Bacteria > Pseudomonadati > Pseudomonadota > Alphaproteobacteria > Hyphomicrobiales > Methylobacteriaceae > Methylobacterium > Methylobacterium komagatae. The sequence continues at coordinate 4,692,565 of NZ_JBHSWN010000001.1, read as the reverse complement.
GCGACGCTCGCCGATGTCGAGGTCAACCAAGCGGTGAGTGTGGTCACCGACCTGATCCTCTCCGCGACCACGAGCCTGTTCGACGCGCTCGGTGCCTCGGCGGTGAAGGTGGGCGCCGGGCTCGACCGGTACTGGCGCAACGCCCGCACCATCGCCTCACACAACCCGCGCATCTACCGGGACCGCAGCGTCGGTACCTTCGCGATCTCCGGCGAGGCGCCACCCCGTCAGTATCGCGTCGGATCGGCGTGAGACGAGGCCATGAGCGACAACGACACGACGATCCCCGCCCGGCGGCGCTTCCTCGTCCAGGGTGCGGCGGCGGCAGTGGGCGCGGTGGCGGGTACCGCCCGCGCTGAGGAGACGACCCCGCCCGGTATCCCGGACTGGATGAAGGTGCCGGGCGCCGACACGGGCAGCCAGCCTTACGGCACGCCCTCGCGCTTCGAGGCCGGGATCATCCGCAACGTCCCGAAGGGCCTCAAGCAGTCCATTTCGGCCTCCACCCGCACGCCGCTCCAGGAGCTCGACGGCATCCTCACGCCGAACGGCCTGTTCTACGAACGCCATCACGGTGGCATCCCGGACATCGACCCGGCCCGGCACCGGCTCATGATCCATGGGCTGGTGGAGCGGCCCCTCGTGCTGACCATGGAGGATATCCGGCGCTTCCCTTCGGAGTCGCACATCCACTTCCTCGAATGCTCGGGCAATCCGGGCTTCGAAGCGATCAAGGGAAAGACGGCCTCCGATCTCGTCGGGCTCGTCAGCTGCGCCGAGTGGACAGGCGTTCGCCTCGCGACGGTGCTGCGGGAGGCTGGGCTGAAACCGGAGGCGAAATGGGTCGTCGCGGAAGGCGCCGACGCCGCTGCGATGACCCGTAGCATCCCGATCGAAAAATGCCTCGACGACGCGCTGCTGGTCTACAGCCAGAATGGCGAGCGGCTGCGCCCGCAGCAGGGCTACCCGCTGCGCGTGTTCCTCCCCGGCTTCGAAGGCAACATGAGCGTGAAGTGGCTGCGCCGTCTCAACGTGAGCGCGGAGCCGGCCTATTCCCGCGAGGAGACCGCCAAGTACACTGACCTGATGCCGGACGGCACGGCCCGGCAATTCACCTTCGTGATGGAGGCGAAATCGATCATCACCCGGCCCTCCGGGACCCAGCGGATCGGCCCCGGCTTCCACGAGATCACCGGCATCGCCTGGACCGGGCGCGGTCGCATCCGCGCGGTGCGGGTCACGACGGACGGGGGCAAGAGCTGGCGGGAGGCGGCGTTGCAGGAGCCGGTCCTGAACCGGGCGCTGACCCGCTTCCGCTTGCCCTGGACCTGGGACGGCCAGCCGACGACCATCGCGAGCCGGGCCATCGACGAGACCGGCTACGTCCAGCCGAGCTTCGAAGACCTGACGGCGGCCCGAGGCCTCAAGTCCTTCTATCACAACAACGCGGTGGTGCCCTGGCGCATCGCCGCGGACGGTGAGGTCGCCAATGGCTACGCGTAACGTCCGGGTCCTTGCAGGTGCCCTCCTTGCGCTCGGCATCGGCGGCGCGGCGAGGGGCGCGGAGCGTTTCGGAATCGGCCGCCCGGCGACCGAGGCTGAGATCGCGGCCTGGAACATCGACATCGACCGTGACGGGCGGAAACTCCCGCCCGGAAGCGGCAGCGTCGCCCACGGCCGCGAGGTCTTCGAGGCCCAATGCGTCTCCTGTCACGGCAACCGGGGGGAGGGCGGAACGGGTGAGCGCTTGGCCGGGGGACAGGGCACGCTCGCCTCTGAGAAGCCGGTCAAGACGGTCGGGAGCTTTTGGCCCTACGCGCCGACGCTGTTCGACTATATCCGCCGGGCGATGCCGATGAACGCCCCGCAATCGCTCAGTGACGACGATGTCTATGCCGTTTCAGGCTACGTTCTCCACCTGAACGGGCTCGCGCCCGAGGACGCCGTGTTCGATGCGCAATCGCTCGCGGCCACGCGCATGCCGAACCGTGACGGTTTCGTCCCGGACCCCAGGCCGGATGTGAAGCCCTGATCGGTGGGCCGTGGAGAAATGTGTTCCGCCACCCCGAGGATCGCGCGGCCCGCACAGGGCGGAGAGGCCCGCCCTGTGCGGGCCGCGCGATGGTGTCTTCGCGAAGCCCTCGCGCCAAGGCAGGCCTCAAGCAGCCTTGCCCGCCTGAGTCTCGCGGGCCCGGCTGCGGCGCCCGTCGGTGCTGACCGGAGCGACACCCTGGATCGTCACCCGGCGCACCACGCGGGGTTCGTCGTCGTAATCGTCCACGGCTCGATGCACCGTCGCCCGGTTGTCCCAGATCGCCGATGTCGATGCGTCGCCTGACGCCCGTCGCGAGCGTGGCCAGCGCGGCGTCGAGGTCGAGGGGGAGCCCGAGATCCCTGGCGAGAAGGTTCATCGTTCCCAAGGGCAAGATCCCGAGAGGCAATTCGCGTCCTGCGAGGGTCGCCGCCGCGCAGGACAAGGTACCGTCCCCTCCCGCGACGACCACCGCCCCGATCCCCGGCCGGTTCGCGGCTTCTTCCAGGCGACGAGGCAGAGGGGCCGTGTCGTTGGGTTCCACTACGACCTCGAAGCCGGCATCGGCGAGGCGCTGCCTGAGCTGCGCGGGATCGACGCCATTCCCGAGGCTGCCGGAGGCGGCGTTGATGACGAGGGCGATCCGCATCGGCATGTCCCACCAGGAGCGGACCTCCTGCCAGATGCCGGCGTCGGTCTGATGTCAGTCGGATGCCGCGGAGCTCAGAACGGGTAGTAGCGCAGGGAAGTCAGGCCGGTGACGAGGTGCGTCGAAGGTTGGATGCCTTGCGCTCCGCGAAAGGCGTCGCGCTCTGTGTAGGACACCTGCGCGCCGGCGACGAGGCGGCCGTAGGAGCCTTTGTAGAGATCGTGCCAGAAGCCGCCGGTGATCTGGCGGATGTCGCGAGTCTCGGCCTGGCAGCTTCCGCTCGCGGCACCTTCGATGTTGCAGCCGGTGGCGACGAGGGTTGGTGAACCGTAGCCCGTGGTGTTGAATGCGCCCGTCCGGGTGGCATGCTCCCAGCCGGCGTAGACGTAGACGTCGGTTCCAGGCTGGACGTGGTAGACACCGCCCGCCAGAAGCTGAAACACAGGAATAGTTGCAATCGAGCCGTCGGCGCGCAGGGCGAAGTCCGGGAGCTGCGACGAGCCGTAGCGGCCGATGCCCTCGCCGATGAGGCCGCTGACCTGAATGTCGAGGTGCTTGTCGATCACCGGCAGGGTCGCCGCGCCGCCGACGCCGTAGCCGACCGCCGTCTCCGAGCGACCGGAGGTGCGCAGCCCGCCGGTCAACGCGGCGGGCGCGATCCGGTCGTCGAAAAAGCGCACCAGCCCCTTCACCTCGAAATGGCCGAAACCCGGCTCGAAAACGAGCTTGCCGGCGATGTCGGGGATGCTGTTGTTCGAGTAGGTCGTGGAGTTGTTCAACTGCCCGGCTGCGTCGCCTGTGTTGTTGACGTTGACGTTGGAGGGCGCCGCGAAGGGGCTCGGCGGTAGGACGCTCTGGGGCGACTCGACCGATAGGCCCGCCCACAAGCCCGGAGCAAGGTCCTTCACCACCCGGACCTGCGGATTACGGGTCCAGTTGAAGCCCGGCACATACTGGGCATCGATAGTGAGCGGGATCTGCTCCTTAAGGGGCGTGATCCCGGCCAGATCGGTGGTGATCAGGCTCCAGGCCTGCCCCGCCAGGATGTGCCAGCCGGTATCGAGGGAATCGACGGTGGCGAAGATCTGGCGGATGCGCGGAACGTAGCTGTTGCTCTCGCGGGAATTGGAGGTGACGCCGGCGGCCAGGAAGTCGATCTCGTAGTAGCCGGAGATCTGAAGCGTCGGCTCGACACGGGCGGTGAACAGGCCTGAGAGCCGGCTCTGGCGGGCGGAGAAGCGAAACTCGTTCTCCCGCGATTGCGGGTTGTTCCGGAACGGAATGCCGTTGAAGTCCGTCGCGACGTCCGAGACCGTGTTGGCGCTGCGGTAGAACCCCGCCAGCTCGACGAAGCCGCCTGGTGTGAAGCAGATCGCCGATCCCAAGGCGTAGCTGCCGGAATTGCAAACGAGGTCGTTGGCGAGGATAACCGGCGTATGCTCGCTTGGCGCAGGTCGCGCCCCACCGGGCCCGCCGGCCCGCGCCACCTGTTGCTGCCGGGCCTGGCGCTCGGCCAAGCGAGCCTGCTCGCGTGACAGGGTGCGGCGCTCGCGCACCTCGCCCATCAGGGCCTGTTTCTGAGCCCCTGACCGGCGGCGAAGCGCTGCGAGTTCTTGTTGCATCGCCTGCATCTGGCGCTGCATTGCATCCATGCGCGTGGCCATCTCGGAGACGGTCTGTGCCGAGGCCGGTTGAGGGATGGCCGCCGCGGTCAGGACCGCGAGACCCGAGATCCAAGAGGCGTGCCGGCGAAGTAAGGGCATGGCGGGCGATCTCTAATGCAGGGCGCTGGAACCGTTCGACGAAGCGGGTGGCACCGAGATCAGATGAGCAATTGTCCGTGACGCTGCGTTTACTTGGATCGTTATCGGTAGCAGAGAAGATCTATTTCCGATCAATAATGTTGAATTCTGGGGCGGCGTGATATTTTTGAAACGCTCGATATTCAGTAGAAATTTCTCGTTGAAAAGCCGGTTTGAGCATTTTCCGTCAATCAGACTTCACAATACGCTCTTGGTCGCTGCTCCGAAAACTTTCATCTTCGGCGGCAGGACATCGGTGCCGATCGGCTTGTGTTCCAATGTCTGTCAAGCCGGTATCACGTGGAGCATCCCACCCAGGACGCCGAGCAAACATACGCCTATGAGGCCGACGACGATGTAGGATTGCATGCGCGACGGCCGGCTTGCTGGTGCAGGCTCGTCATGACTGTCCTCGTCCCGATTTAACGGACAACTGCCCGATCATATCCCACGGCGACGAGATGTACTGCTGGTGGACTGGTGAAGGGCCGCCCAGCGGTGGCGGCCCTCAAACCAGAAGGTCGATGTAAGCCTGATCAGAACCGATACGTGAAGTTTCCCTTCACAGCCTGATCTTGTGCCCGGGAGCCGGTCTGGCCCGTATAGGCCACGCCGAGCGTCGTGTTCGGGGCGACGCGCAGGTCGAGGCCAACCTCAGCCACCACAGCGTCCCGGTCGATCGGCACACCGGCCGACAGGAACGCCGGACCGGTCCCGAAGGACAGGAGCGCTTTCGGAACCACGTCGCCGAAGGCTCGGCGGTAGCCGACCAGCGCGTGGGCCGAGAGAGGCAGGCCAGTGCCGAAGTCGAAGGCAGTCTGGCCACGCACGCCCACCGTCAGTGCGCCGAGGTCGTAGTCACGGGCAAATCCGCGTAGCGCCGCCACGCCGCCGGTTTCAGCGAACCCGTCCCGGTGGATGCCGACATAGGCGCCGCCGACGAAGGGCTCGATGTAGGTTGTGGTCGGCTGCACCGGCTGGACGGCCGCGCCTTTTGAGACCAGCGCCACCGGGGCGGGCTGGCCCACGAAGAACTTGTACCCGATCTCGCCGAAGCCCTGCACCGTGTAGCCGCCGTAGCGGCCAGTGGGGGTGTCGGCCACGCCGGGGAAGATCACCGTGCGGCGGGTGCGCAGCGACTCGTCCGCGTAGACCGCTCCGAGACGAACGGAAACCGGCCCCATCTCGTATCCGCCGTAGACGCCGCCGAACCCGCTCGTGATGCCCGCCGACTGGAAGCGGCCAGTGGTGTCGAGGGTGTTCTCGGTGTAGCCGCCGACCACGCCAAGCTTCACCCCGCTCGGCAGGCGCACGTCGAGGCCCGCCGCGAAGCCGGCGAGCGTCCGGTCGAGGCCTAAGGCGTTGCCGCCGCTCGCGCTGCCGAAGGCGCCGAAGCCCTGGCCCCAGATCCCAACCACGGTGGGGTCGAGGGTCTGCATCGGCACGCTCGCCAACGGCGGCCGGCGACCGGGGAGATCGGCGGTGTAAGTGGCGGGTAGGGTGCCGAAGCTCAAGCCGTCGAGCTGCGCCGGGGGTGGTGCCCCAGCGCAGCCGGTCAAGGATCGCCTCGCGAACGAAGAACGCCGTCTCGTAGGACGAGGAGACCGTCGAGCCATGGATGTCGCCGGCCAGGACGCGAAAGGCGCCCTGTGCCTCCGGCGTGGTCAGGCCAACGGTGGAGCCGTAGATGGCACTATTCGGCCCGCCCGCCTGGATCGCGTTGGCGACGGAGGCGCCGTTGCGGGTCGTGGCGACGGAGGCGAAGGCCACGTCGTTGCGGGTGAGCGTCAGGTCGACCTCGGTCGGCTGATAGCGCAGGGTCGGGGTGAGGAAGGCGAAGTTGGAAGTGACGCCGGCGAACTGGCCGGTGACTCCGTCGGTGGCGTTGAGGATCGCATACTGGGTGCGCGGGTTGTAGGTGCCGTTCTGCGCCAGAACCTGCACCGTGCCGCCGGCCAGTGTCGCGGTGCCGGAGATCGCGAGCCGGTCCGACTGGCCCGCCGCGTTGGCCTCGACCTGATAGACCGAGCCCGCCGCGAAGGTGGCGTTGCCGGCCACGGTCAGGGTGCCGATGGAATTGCCTGGCGCCACCGTGCCACCGGATAGCGCGGCAAGCCCGCCCACCGTGCCGGTGCCGCCGAGGAGGCCGCCGCCGTTGACGATGACTGTGCCGCCGATCGTGCCGTTGGCGTAAAGGGCGCCGCCGTTGCCGATACTGGCGCCGGTTATGAGCCGGTCGGTCGGGTCCATCGCCAACGTGCCAGTGACGTTCCCGAAGTACCCTGCCGCCGAGTAGAGATCGAGGCGCGCCCAGTAACTCAGCGCCGTGCCGTAGAAGGCGGCGAGCGCGTTGCCCTCGGTGTTCACGATGATCTGGTTGATCGTCCCCGTGGAGAGCTGGCCGTAGAGGCCGCCGTTCGGCGCGATAGTCTTCGCCGCGCTGGTGTTGCCGCCGTAGAGCGGGGCCAGCAAGATCGAGGCATCGGGACCGCCGACCGGAGCCTGTTCGCGGGGAGCCTGGGCGAAGGTCAGGATCGGCAGACCGTAGGTGAGGCGGGACTGGTAGAGCGCTTGGTTGGCGTTGGAGGGTAGGTAGGGGTTGTTTGTCGTGTTCGCCGTGCCGTTCGCGCAGGCGGCGACGGTGTTGCCGCACTGAGCCGAGAGGTAGGTCTGCAACTCACCCTGCGCCGCCGTGAAGAGGCTCGGCATGTTGATTGCCGTGCCGGTCGTCGTAGCGTTGTTGATGTAGGCCGGGTTCGTGAACGCTTGCGCGAGGTCGTAGGCCGAGAAGGCGCGCGATGCGATGATGTCGAGCGGGTAATGCACGCCCAGCACGATGCGGCTGTTGCCGTAGTCGGACGCCCGCAGCAGCATGTTCTGGTACTGCTGAGGTACCAACATCGCCAGCAGGTAGCCGTCTGTGTAGGCGTATTGCGTGTGCCCGCTCGGGAAGGACGGGTTGGTGGCGATACCGTTCAGCGCTGTCGGATCGAATACGTTGTACTGGCTCTGCGCCACCTGGATCGGCCGCGACGAGCCATAGACGTCCTGGCCGGGTTGAGTGTTGCGCACACCGTAGGCGAGGTCGAGCACGCTATCGGACCGGTTGGGCAGCATCCCTGTGGAACCAGCCGCGCCGGCCGGCGAGCCGGCAGGGATCGTGTAAGGACCGGTCGGCAGGGTGTAACCGGCGGGTGCCACCGCCGGGATCGGGACATAGCCGGCGGGCGTCGTGCTCGGGTTCGTGGCCGCGCCATTGGCGAAGTAATTTTTTGCCACGCCGAGATCGGCGCTGAACACGCTATAGGCTTGGTTCAGCAGGTTGAACGTCGCCGTCAGGGGGCCTGTATTGGCGTTGCTCGCGCGGATGCCGGTTTGGTAGATCGCGCCGAGCTCGAGGTCCGAGGCCGCCCACTGGCTGGAGGGGGTAAGGCCGCCCGCGCTCTGCGGAGCCTGCGCGGGCAGTCCGCCCGCGAGGTTGTCGGCCGGGCCGAGATTCACCCGCGTGCCGTTAGCCAGCGTGATCGTGGTGGCGAAAGCCGCGCTGCCTGGAAGGGCCTTGTCGCTGATCGCTTTCTGCTGGTCGGCGAGCGAAGCACCTTGGTTCTGGGCGATGGCCTGGGAAAGATTAAGCTGAAGGGTCTGCTGACCGACCTGGGTGCCGTTGAGGCTTAGGAATGGGCTCAGGAGGTTGAGCACATTTACGTTCGACGGCGTGGTGTTGACCGTCTGCGCCTGCGCAGCTTGCGTGCCAAAGGCAGCAAGGGTGAGTGCAGCAAGCGAAACACTTTGCTTGAAGTCCATGGCTGTCCCCATCCGGCTAGTCCCCGGCAGTGACACCCTTAGCGAAGCTTGATATATACTCTTCGTCATAATCCAGTCACATTATATTTGCGGTATCTATGTTGCTTGAACGCAACATAGTAAGTATTTCAGTCGGCTAAAGGATCGATTGGCCCGAGAAAAGTTGCTAGTGCCTCGGCCTAATTTTGAAGATTGTAGATCGACCCCTGCTCTCTGCAGCCTCCGTCCTGGGGGCTGAGCTGCGAACGCGGCACTCGAGGCCCGCACGATCTCGGGGAGCATCGGCAGCGTTCGTGCAGCGGCGGCCTCGAATGAAGCGCAGGCCGGAACGCTGACGGACGGCGCAGCCCGTGTCGCTGCGAGCGCAGACACCATGCAGGCCGCAATCGAGACCTTCCTCCACCGCGTCCAAGCGGTGTGAACCTCGATGGGTCGCCATCCGCGGCATGTCAGGCATCATGATTTACTGCAGTGCCGTTCCATCCGTAGGTCTGCTTTCGGCCTACTGCCACTCATAAGCAGACTTTCCTGAAACCACCCAACTCGGCCATTTATAGGCCCCTATCGACACGACTAGATCTGGCCGTAAGCGGAACAACTGCTTCGGAGAGGGGCAGGTAGAAAAGCGGACTGACGCCTACCGATCCATACCCGGCATTGAAGGGCAGTTCCGGTGCATGATCAGAAGAGTATCAACCTACTAGCTGATTCAGCACTTTATATTCAATTTTGCCGAATTGCATTCGCATCGGTAGATGCGACATTTTGGTATTTTTTCGGAACCAATGAATTCGTAACTCGAGCTTATAGCTTGACCTGTTAGCCCGCCTGATCGCTCTCGGGCTTATCTCGCGGATTTTCGCGCAGATGCGTCATTTCTCTCTCGTCTCTAGACTCGGTTCGCCGTTTCCCCAGATTGGCCGGCCACTCATCGGCGGCGTCTGCCTGACCGCCATAATTGCCTTCGTCACATTTTTGACCGTCACGGCCCTGCACGAACAGGCGACCCAAGACGTTGCCCGCGGGCTCACCAGCCTCTCGACCGTCCTCGCCGACCAAGCCGACCACGCCTTGCAGGCCATCGAGTTGGCCCAGGATGCTGTCATCGAGAAGCTTAACGAGGCCCCTGATCGGGCGAGCTATGCGCTAGCAGCGGGCAACCACTCACTCCACGAGGAGTTGCGAACCCGGGTTTCATCCTTGCCGCAGATCAATGCCTTGACTGTGCTGGATAACAACGGGCGACTTCTCAACTTCAGCCGGCGCTGGCCAATCCCGTCGATTGATTTGTCCGACCGGGACTATTTTCAGCAGCTCGCCGCTAATCCGACGCTTCAGCGCGTCATCAGCCGCCCGTTTCAGAACCGCGGCGATGGCATTTGGACAATCTACATCGCCCGGAAGGTCACCGCCGCTGATGGAACGTTTCTCGGAGCGGTGCTTGGCGCCGTAGAGTTGCGCTACTTCGAGGATCTGTATCGCAGGATCGTACCGGCTGAAGACTTTAACGTGGGGGTCTTCCGCAACGATGGCGTCCTCTTCATCCGCTTTCCCCATCGGGAGAACGCGATCGGCAACACGTTTCCCACTAGCACGGTGATGGCGCTTACATCCGCCGGGATCGCCGGCCGCGACGCCCGCGCGGAAAGCCCCATCGACGGATCAGATCGGTTCGTGTCCGTCCGATCCCTGACGCATTACCCGATGAGGTTGTATGTCAGTCGCGACGCCGCCATCGGCCTGACCCCGTTCCGGCGACAAGTATTGGCCGTTGGGCTGGTTGCAGTCATGCTGGCCGCCGGCCTGAACCTGTCCCTCTTCTACGCCTACCGGAAGCTGCGTGCCCGCGAAGATCATACGAGGGCGGAGGAGCGTCACCGTGCGGAACTCGATCTGCGCAAGCAGCATGCGGCCTTCGGCGTGGCGCTCGACAACATGACCCAGGGCCTGTGCTTGTTCTCCGGCTCCGGGGAGTTGGTCGTCATGAACGCCCGTTTCGCGGAACTCCACGGTATCCCGCCGGAGTTGCGCGTTCAGGGAACGTTGGCCTCGCAGATCCAGCAGACGATCATCGAGCACCTGTCCGTTGGTTATGACCGTTGCGACCTTCTGCAACGGCCGCCCGGAGTCGCTCCCATCCGCACCACGGTTCACTTCACCGACGATCGTACCCTGGAGATCGTGCGAGCCCCTGTGCCGGGGGGCGGCTGGGTGTGCACGCATGAGGACATCACCGAGCGCCGCCGGGCGGAGGAACGGATGCTCTTCCTGGCCAGTCACGACGTTCTGACTGACCTGTCGAACCGGCGGCTCTTCGAGCAGCAGGTCGAGCAGACCTTGGTCGCCAGCGCGAACGCGGCGACAGAGGCCGCGCTTCTCTGCATCGATCTGGACCACTTCAAGCAGGTCAACGACGTCTTCGGTCATCCTACCGGCGACAGTCTACTCGCGGAGGTGGCCCGGCGGCTGAGCGGCCTTGGGGACCGCTGCGTCCCAGCCCGACTGGGCGGCGATGAGTTCGCCATCGTCGCGACCGACATCACCGGCGCGAGGGGCCCAGCTGAGTGGGCGCAGGCTGTGATTGATGCCCTGGCGGAGCCCTTCGACCTCGCTGAGACGCGCGTCGAGATCGGATGCAGCATTGGGATCGCCGTCTTCCCGCAAGATGGCGACACCTACGATCGTCTTCTCTGCGCGGCGGACATGGCCCTGTTCCGAGCAAAGCGTCAGTCAAAGGGTGGCTTCGCCTTCTTCGAGCCGGCCATGGAGACCGAGGCTCGAGCCCGCCACGAATTGGCGCGTGACCTGAAGGCGGCGATCGGCACAAGCCAGCTGCTACTACACTACCAACCACAATTCGCGGTCGCGACAGGCGAGATCCTTGGCTTCGAGGCCCTACTTCGGTGGAACCATCCGCTTCGAGGGCCGATCTCGCCGGCTCAGTTCATTCCGATCGCAGAGGAGACAGGGCTGATCCTCCCAGTCGGGGAATGGGTTCTGCGCGCTGCTTGCGAAGAGGCGGCGCGATGGGAAAAACCCCTCGGGATTGCGGTCAACCTCTCCATCGCCCAGTTCAAGCAGGAAGGCTTGCCGGCGGTGGTGATGGAGGCGATCCGCGACGCCCGGCTCGACCCCAGCCGCCTCGAAATTGAAGTTACCGAGAGCCTGCTCCTCCAGAACACGTCCCGAGCGCAAGATCTTCTGCTCACGCTTAAGCGAGAGGGTGTGCGCGTCGCCATCGACGATTTCGGCACCGGTTACAGTTCGCTGCTGACCCTACAATCCTTCCCCTTCGACCGAATCAAGATTGATCGGTCCTTCGTCGGGCAGATCGGGGTTACGCCGAAGGGCGCGGCGATCGTGCAGGCGATTATTGCCCTCGGCTCCAGTCTTGGCATGCCGGTGATCGCTGAGGGCATCGAGACAGAGGAGCAACTCGCCTTCTTACGTAAATACGATTGCGCGGAGATACAGGGCTATCTTTGCGGGCGCCCCCAGCCCATCGTAGAGTATCGAACCCTCACTGACGCTGATTTTGCCTTCCACTCGCGGCGCCGAGCATAGAGTGCGTTCTAAAATAAAAATGCTTTTGTGGCAGACTGGAAATCGATCGAGAGAAATAGCAGCAGCCATTCGGGGCAACAGCGCTGATAAGAATTGAATGGTCTCAGCAGAAGCGCTGCATAGTTGCTAGTTATGTGGGCCTGTACCGGCCACATCCGCATTGCGTGAAAATCGCCTGAAAGCAGACAATCCGCAAACCACCCCAAGCCGTCATTCCGCCTTCGACCCTACTCGGTCGTTCGGGTTCGCCTTCGCAATGCTCGGAAGCGGACGTCAGTTGATCTACTGCGGAAGCAACGCACATCGGCAGGTCCCCCGAATATGGTCCAGAAGGCATTACACCCGCTATTGAGCATGGGCGAGACGGATGGCATCTAGCAGTGGCTAGTCATGGGCAAGATATAGGGTGCGGCTTCCGCTGCCTCGGCCCAATGCCCCAAACAAACCAAAGGATGAAACACTGAACTGCGAAATTAGACTCTGCAGCCCACCCAGCCACATAGCTACCGAGACATGGATGCTGTACCGACTCAGATATTGATCAGGCGGCGACGCTGATCGGGCAAGGGAAATATTACGAGGCCAACGCCGTTCTGAAGACCGCACAGGACGCGGTGCGCTTCGACGTGATCGACGCCGTTGCGGTGCCGCAGAAGGCGGGGGCCGCGAACACGACCTCGTCGCAGACGACAGGCTCCACCGCTACCGGGAAGGCCAACAAGTAACTGAGCCCAGATCCCGGTACGGCCGCAGCAGATGATGCCATGACGAGCCGGGAACTCGGCGGTGATCCACCGAGCCAGCCAAGCTACCCCGCTGCGGCCCGCCGCAGCGGTGCGGGCAGACGCTTGAGGTGACGGCGGTGCCCCCCAAGTCTTACGGACTAAACTCTTCCCAAACTTGTTATTCAGAATGACAGGTTCGTGATCGACGGCCTGGGAACAGAAGATTCTGCAAGAACTTCGTGCCTTGTCGAAAACGCTGGAGAAACGACCATGACCAACAAGACGATGGGCGCCGCTCTGTGTACCGCTTTCCTCCTGGCGGCGGTACCGGCCATGGCTGCCCCCAAGGAGATGTCTCAGGGCAAGCGTGACGAGATGTCAATGAAGGACACCAAGAGCCAGATCACTGCCCAGCAGAAGGAAAACAAGGAAGCCAACAAGAATGTCGACAGCCTGATCAAGAACAGGAAGTAGGCGGGCGGCCAACGCCCCGATCGCCTCAAAGCCAGCCCCGCTTAGCCCCTGGGCACCTCTGATGCGGCGTCCGGGGGGATGTTGGGCATAGATTTGTGCAAAGCGCACCTCAGGGGACGGGGCCGAAGATGGCATCCGGTTCCCGAAACTTTGCTCACCCTTTCCCTCGCCGACTTTCAGGAGAGCCACATGCGAGCCATACGGTTGTGCGCGCCCATCCTCGCCCTCGCGGTGGCCACCCCAGCCTTCGCGCAGCAGGCCGACCTTGGAAGCCTCGGCACGGTCGTTCCGGGAACTGGCCCCGGGACAAACGTCCACGGCACGGCTCCTGGTCCGCTCATGGAAGCGGCCAATGCCGAGGATGCCGCCAAGCGACAGAACCTGAAGCCGGTGACATTCCTGGCCTCCAAGGTGATCGGCGTCGAGGTCCGCAACGCCGCAGGCGGGCGCGTCGGAACGATCGAGGATCTGTTGGTCACGGGCGGCACCCTGAGAGCGGTCGTAATCAACGTCACGCGCTTCCTCGGGCTGGACGATAAGCGGATCGCCGTTGAGCCGGGGGCGCTGGTCCTCCGGCCGGGCGGAGATCGTTTCACGGCGGTTCTCGACATGGGCACGGACGCAATCTCGGACGCCGAGCCCTTCAACCCTGCCAAGGCCCTCGCCTCGCGCTGAGGGGGCGGCCCTGCGGCCGGCACGAGGCAGGCGTTACAGCGGTCCCGGGTGAGGATGCATGGATCATACGGCGCTGCTGCTTTCGCGGATCCAATTCGCTTTCACGGTCTCGTTCCACATCATCTTCCCGGCCTTCACGGTCGGGCTGGCGGCGTGGCTCGCCTTCCTGCAAGTCCGGGCGATGGCCTCGGGCCGGCCGCTCCACGACCGCCTGTTTGACTTCTGGCTCAAGATCTTCGCCGTCGCCTTCGGCCTCGGCGTGGTCTCAGGCATCGTCATGGCGTTCCAGTTCGGCACCAACTGGAGCAAACTCGCCCGACGCACCGGCCCGATCCAGGGGCCGCTCCTGGGCTATGAGAGCTTCACCGCCTTCGCCCTCGAAGCCTCGTTCTTCGGGGTGCTGATGTTCGGCCGCACCCGCGTGCCACGCTGGTTCTACCTGTTCGCCTGCCTGATGGTCTGCTTCGGCACGAGCTTGTCATCCTTCTGGATCCTCGTGAACAACTCGTGGATGCAGCATCCGGTGGGCTTCACGATGCGGCCTGATGGCCTGTTCGTGCCTACCGACTGGTTCGAGATCCTGTTCAACTCCGTGGTCTGGGTGCGCTTCCCGCACATGCTCCTGGCCGCCTACGTGACGACGAGCTTCTGCGTGGCGGCGACCGGGGCGTGGTACATGCTGCGCGGCACCGACCTGCCCGAGGCACGGGCGATGATCCGCATGGGGCTCGGCCTCGCCGCAATCCTGGTGCCGCTGCAGCTGTTCTTCGGCCATCTGACGGGCGATTACGTCGTCCGGCACCAGCCCTCGAAGATCGCCGCCATCGAGGGCCACTGGGAGAGCCGCGCCCCGGCTGGCGAGATCTTGTTCGCTTGGCCCGACGAGGACCGTGAGACGAACCGCTTCGTCATCGCCCTGCCGCCCCCGGCGGGCAGCCTGATCGACGACGGGACGCTCACCGGCGAGGTCATCGGCCTCAAGGCTATCCCGAAGGCCGACCGGCCGCCGGTCCTGATCCCGTTCTTCGCCTTCCGCATCATGGTCGGCTGCGGGCTGCTGATGCTGACGCTAGCCTGGGGCGGCATCGCCTTCTATGCGGCCGGGCGGCTGGAACGAGCCCGCTGGCTGCAATGGGGAATCTTCCTGTCCTTTCCCCTTGGCTTCGTCGCCACGCTCACCGGCTGGTTCACCGCCGAGGTCGGGCGTCAGCCCTGGACGGTCTACGGGCAGTTGAGGACCACAGACGCCGCGACGCCGATTCTTACCACGCCCCAGGTGGCGACCTCGCTCATCGTGTTCGCCGCGGTGTACGCGCTGATCTTCGCCGCCGGCACGGTCTATATCTACCGCCTGCTTAAAGCGGGCCTCCTGCCGATGCCGGACCCTGCCGGAGGCAGGGCTAACCCCAAGCGGCCGCTCGCCGTGCCGGGAATGGGCTCGGACATCCCCAGGACGGCCTCGACCCCGGCTGAGTGACAGGCGATGATCGCGTTCTGGGCTGCGGCCCTCGCCCTCACCCTCCTTCTCTACGTGCTGCTTGACGGGTTTGATCTCGGCGTCGGCATGCTGTTCGGGATCGCCCCCAGCGAGACCGCGCGCCGTCACATGATGCAGGCCATCGCCCCGGTCTGGGATGGCAACGAGACATGGCTGGTCCTCGCCGCCACAATCCTGTTCGGCGCCTTCCCCCTTGTCTACGCGCTGCTGCTCTCGGCCTTCTACCTGCCGCTGCTGCTGATGCTTGCCGCGCTGATCCTGCGGGGCGTCGCCTTCGAGTTCCGCGCTAAGTCCCGACGGCTACGGAGGGTGTGGGATGCGGGCTTCGTCGGCGGCTCCGCCTGCGCCGCCTTCGTGCAGGGCACGACAGTCGGGGCCCTCGTTCAGGAACTGCCAATTCGGGACGGGCGGTACGTCGGAGGGGCCTTCGCGTGGCTGTCGCCCTTCTCCCTGCTGTGCGGCGTCGGCCTATGCCTCGGCTACGCGCTGCTGGGCGCGGCGTGGCTGTGCGGCAAAACCGAGGACGACGTGCGTGACCTCGGCTTTTGGATGATGCCCCGGCTGCTCGTCGGGGTGCTGGTCTTCCTCGCGACGGCGTTTCTGTACGCGCTGGCGATGAACCTGCGGGTGCTGCATCGGTGGACCGAGCGGCCAGAACTCCTTATCCTGCCATTGGTGGGGGCGCTTGCGTCCGCCGGGCTCTTCTACGCCGGACGCCGCCGCATCGACGCGCTGCCCTTCCCATTGACGGCCATGATCTTCGCGACGGCCTTCGCCACCCTCGCCGGCTCGTTCCTGCCCTACATGGTGCCCTTCACGATCACCCTGACCGACGCAGCGGCCCCCGAGGCGAGCCTGTCGTTCTTGTTCTGGGGTGCCGGCGTCGTGGTCCTGCCGATCACCCTAATCTACACCCTCGTCGTCTATCGGATCTTCAAGGGGAAGATCCCCCTGGACGATGGCACCGGGTGAGGGGGACGCGGGCGCCCCCATCACTCGACTTGAGCGCTCAGCCTTCGCCAGGTTGCGGCCGGTCGGTATTCTGCTCCGCCTCATCGAACGTGAAGCCCGCCAACCAGTCCGCGCTCTGCTGCGAGCCGGCTTCGTAGGGGTCCGTCGAATAGCTTGCGCCTGAGAGCTTTGCGGCTCTCCCTTCCTCCCACTGCACAGAACGAGTTGCCATAACGGGATCCTTCGATTGCTGTCCTCTGGGAAGGCGAAACGCGAACGGCGACGAGGGGATGCAGTGAGACGAGGCGACATTCTTCGGCCAGGCCGTCAAACACTGATTTGTGAAGCTTCGCGCGTCAGCTGCATGGGGACTGGGGATCGTATCGTCTGGCGATCACGAACTTTCCGAAAAGAGGCACAGCCGCTCGACAAAGCAAGATCAACGCTGGCAAGCTCGCTTTGTCAGCAGATCGATCGGCTAGGGTTTAGTCTCGGATCGTCCAATCACCTTTAATTGACGCTCGTCCAAGGAGAGCAAAGCCGGAAACAAGCCATTCGTTAAGGCCCTGGGTTGACGATAGCGGTGCTTGGATCAGCGGCGACGGTCACGCGCGCCTTGAGGTCCATGTCCCCATTTTACCCGTGCGGTCGCGTATCAACGCCTGCTCACCGGCGGGCGGCGGCGCGTCCATTCGGGTCCGTTCTCCCGGGATGGAATTATGCGCCTCGCTCTCACGCTGAAATCTTCGCTCTTTGCCGCCTTCAGCCTCCTCGCTCTCCTCTGCGCCGGCCAGGGCATTGTTTCGATCACCCGGCTCTCCGGCATCCGGACCAACGTAACCGATGTCGCCACGAACTGGCTTCCCTCTGTAGTTGCCATCACCAATGTCCGCGCTGCGGCGGCGGAGGTGCGCATCAAGGAATTGCGGTTCCTGACCTTGGCCGATGGCTCCGATGATCGCAACGAGACTGCCCGACAGATCGACGAGGGGCATGCACAGATGGACAAGGCTCGCAGGAGCTACGAACCGCTGATGTCCTCGCCAGAGGAACGCGCCCTGTACGAGGCGTTTGCCTCTGCATGGTCCCGGTATGACGCCATCGGCCGTGAGGCCGTCAAGCTGGCGCAGGCCGGACGGACGAGCGAAGGTGTAAGGTTAATGGTCGATCCCGCCCATATCAATCTCTACAACACGGTTCGCGACGCCCTCGGCAAGGACATCGCGTTGAATGAGCACAGCGCCCATGTCGATGCCAGCCGCGCCATCGACGCGACGGACTCCGCGACCACGCTG
Organism: Methylobacterium komagatae; assembly: GCF_042661665.1. Classification (NCBI taxonomy): domain Bacteria; kingdom Pseudomonadati; phylum Pseudomonadota; class Alphaproteobacteria; order Hyphomicrobiales; family Methylobacteriaceae; genus Methylobacterium; species Methylobacterium komagatae. The sequence continues at coordinate 4,675,096 of NZ_JBHSWN010000001.1, read as the reverse complement.
GCCCTCGTCGCCGTTGGCGTCAGCCTGCTCAGTGCCCTGTGTGCCGGCCTGTTCGTTCTCGTCCGAGTGTCTCGTCCGATCCAGGCGATGACGGAGGCGATGACCGCCCTCGCCGGGGGCGATACGTCGGCCGAGGTCCCCTTCCGCGCCCGGCGGGACGAAATGGGCGCCATGGCGTCCGCCGTGCAGGTGTTCAAGGATAATCTGATCCGGACGCGGCGGCTCGAAGCCGAGACTGCACAGGCCCGGCTCGCGGCGGAGGAGCAGCGCAGGGCCGGCATGCGGCAGATGGCCAACAGCTTCGAGGCTGCCGTCGGCAGCATTATCGGCACGGTCTCAGCATCGGCCACCGAGTTGCAGGCCACTGCTGGCGTGATGAGCGGGACTGCAGCGGAGACAGCGAGCCAGTCAACTGCCGTGGCTGCTGCCGCCGAGGAGGCTTCCTCCAACGTCAACACTGTCGCCGCGGCGGCCGAGGAGCTTGGCGCCTCCGTCCAGGAGATCGGGCGGCAGGTGGATGGCTCCGCGTCCCTGGCCCAGCATGCGGTAGACGAGGCCGACCGCACAGGGGCGCTAGTCAACGAATTGAGTGGTACTGTCGAGCGGATCGGCGATGTGGTCGGTTTGATCTCCTCGATCGCAGGGCAGACCAACCTGCTGGCCCTGAATGCCACCATTGAGGCCGCCCGGGCTGGAGAGGCCGGCAAGGGCTTCGCCGTGGTGGCGGCTGAGGTTAAAGAGCTCGCTGGCCAGACCGCCCGGGCAACCCAGGAGATCTCCGCCCAGATTTGTCGGATTCAGGCGTCCACTGGTCAGGCGGTGGCGGCCATCAGCGGCATCACTCAGCGGATCCGCGACATCAGCGCTACGGCGACCTCGATCGCGGCGGCGGTGGAACAACAGGGTGCCGCGACGCAAGAGATCGTGCGCAACGTCAGCCAAGCGGCTATGGGAGCCAGTGAGGTGACAGGCAACATCGTCGGCGTCGCTCAGGCCTCCGAGGAGACTGGAGCCGCAGCGTCTCAGGTTCTTGGCGCAGCCTCCGAGCTGTCGCGGCAGTCAGAACATCTCCGTGCCGAAGTAGGTCGTTTCCTCGCCACGGTTCGCGCCGCCTGAACTTGCCTGAATAATTTCAGGCTCACGCTGCCCACCAGTTGTCCGCTTCTGGCCCAGGTAGGATCAGAAGCGGTCAGGCAGGAAACCACCCCGAGCGGCCCTCCGGCTTGCGACCCAACTCGGCCGTACAGGCCCCGTATCGGAGCTCCCTGAAAGCGGTCATCCGCCGGCCGTCCAGCAGAGCTGGAAACTGCGCTCAGGGCTGATGGGACTGATCTCGCAGCCTTTTATTCCGGCGGGATTTGACGGCGTATAATATTACGGATGAAACCAAGACCAAGGGGATCACTATCACGCACCATTGGGCGAAGTTTTCCGTACTCATTTCGTATGGTCTGTTGAGAACAATAACAACAAACCAAAACGCAGTAACATATTGCCATGCGGGCAATATCCGTGGATGAGCCATATCGTGTCTGCGATCTGCCACTGATATTTCACAAGCGTAGTCAAGAGATATCAGACAATTCAAAATTCGCCTGCGTTTCTTTTCACCTTGCCGGATCTATAGAGGCTTAGAAGCAATAATAATTTGATATAACCGGCTACCAGAAAAACAGGCACGGAAATGTAACCATATTCATTGTAGTATAAAAGAGCGCCGATTAACAAAAGCGAATAAAAAAGCAGATCTAACGCCTCTACATAGGAACTTCTTGCGGATGGAGGGGCTTCACCGTATAAAATCCAATCACGTAAATCCATTTTCAATCGATTATTGACCATATTGAAGCTCTTTCTGGCTAAAATAAATTCTCTCAAAGAAAGTAATGATGATATAATTACTGCGGCTATCCCTAAAAAATTCCATATCATGCGTGTCTGTCTCTATATTTAGCGATTGCGCCCGATCTATTACGATATACGACCATTCTGAGGACTAGTATGTCTTATCGATTATTCGCACTGCTCACATTTCCTACGATCATACATGTTCAGAGTTCCTGCTCTGAATAGTAAGCGATCCGTGCGGCTATGTCTGCTTGGACGTACCCGCCGTCCGTTGCAGACGGGCTGGAAACCACCCAACCTAGTCGTTCTACCGGGTCTGCGGAGAAGACTGGTGCTGGCCGAAATCGGAAGGGCAGCTTCAAGACATATCGGCCGCAGAAGCAGACGCCAAAGCTCCGAGCAAATACCCAGGAATATGCCACACCTCGGAGGTCAGTCCTCCCGCGGCAATCAATGTCGAGTAAGCTGTGAGAAATTCGGTTTGCGGGTGGTGCGAATGTCCGCAATTGTACAACAACTAGATGACAGGGACACACCTCGAGTTTCTCGCTTCATGCGGATTGTTCAGGGAGCTGTGAGGCCTTATCGCTCCGGCACGTTCCTCCCGAGACAGGAACGAACTTGGGGCGCGCCGTTCTCTTGGCGCGCCCGTTCTTTTGATCGCAGAGCGGTATTCATCAGCGCTCCTTCCAGGCCTTCGCGATCTGATCCGTCAGGGGCCTTGTCAGGTAGCTCAGCACGGTCCTTTCACCGATCTGAAGATGCGCTTCCACCGGCATTCCGGGCACGAGGCGCAACCCGCCGAGGCGCGCCAGTTCTTCGGGAGCAAGTGCGATCCGCGCGACGTAGTAGCTCAGGCCGGTCTTGAGATCCGTGGCGACGTCTGCGGAAACTCGGGCCACCGTCCCGTCGATCTCGGGTGTCGTGCGGGTGTTGAACGCCGGAAAGCGAAGGACTGCTTTCTGTCCGCTACGGACGTTGTCGATATCCTGCGGCTGGACCTTCACCTCCACCACCAGGGCGTCGGCATGGGGCACGATCAACATTGCAGGCTCGGATGGGACAACGAGGCCGCCGACCGTGTGCACGCTCATCTGGTGCACCGTCCCGTCCTGGGGCGCACGCAGATCGATGCGCTTCAGTTGATCCTCGGCGGCGACGCGCTTTTCAACGAATTCCGACCATCGCCCGCGAATCTCGGCGAGATCCTTGCCGACCTCGGTGCGCATCGTGCTGTCGATCTGCACGATCTGAAGTTCGGTCTCGGCGATCCGTCCCCGGGCGGAGGCCGTCGCCGCGATCGAGCTGCCCGCGCTCTCCTTCGAGCCGCGTCGCGTCGCGTTCCAGCGCCGTCACGCGGGACAGGGGCACGAGGTTCTTGGCGTAGAGCTCTTGCACACCGCGTAGCTCACCCTGGATCAGGTCGATCTCGCGGGCCTTTGCCCTGACTTGCTCGGTCAGACCGCCGATCTCCTGGCCAAGTTGCTTCACACGCTCGCGCAACTGCGCTCGCTGGCCCTCTCGCGCGTCGGCGCGGGCGATGAAGAAACGGGTCTCGCCCTCCAAGAGCCGTTCGACATCCGCCTCACTGTCCCGGCGGGCCAGGAGATCGGCGGGGAAGGTGAGGGTGGACAGGCCGTCCCGCTCCGCCTCAGCCCGCGCCCGGCGGGCGGAGAGTTCGTCCAGCGCCTTGCGGACGATATCGAGGTTGGCCTGCATCTGGGTCGCGTCGAGGCGGACCAGGACGTCTCCCGCCTTCACCCGCGCGCCCTCGCGCACCAGGAGGGCGCCGATTACGCCGCCGGTCGGATGCTGAACCTTCTTCACCTCCGACTCGACCATCATTTGCCCCGGCGCGACCACGGCACCTGCGATCTCCGTCTGCGTCGCCCAGCCGCCAACGCCGAGCACGAGGGCGACGGACAGGATCAGGGAAAACCACAAGTGGAGGCGGATCGAGGCGCGCTCGCTTCGGGGAGCCAACCTGGGTGAGCGGTCGCTGATGACAGCGGACGACATCATGCGCTCTCCTGCAGGGCGGTGCCGGATCGGGTAGTGCCCCTCGCGGGAACGGGGGCATCGGCTCCCGCCGGCCGCAAGACACGCTTCAGCACCTCGTCCTTCGGGCCGAAGGCCTGAGCCCGGCCGTCGGCCATCATCAGCACGAGATCCACCGCGGCGAGCGCCGAGGGGCGGTGGGCGACTACGACGCAGATCCCGCCCCGAGCGCGGATACCGAGAATCGCCCGGGTCAGAGCGTGCTCGCCCTCGGCGTCGAGGTTGGCGTTGGGCTCATCCAGCACCACGAGGAAGGGATCGCCGTACAGGGCCCTGGCCAAGCCGATCCGCTGACGCTGGCCCGCCGAGAGCCCGGCTCCGGTCTCGCCGAGGCGGGTGTCATATCCCTCCGGCAGGCGTAAAATCGAGCTCGTGCGCGCCTGCAGCCCGGGCTGCGGCGACCACGGCCTCCGAGGAGGCACCGTCCGTGAAGCGCGCGATGTTCTCCGCGACGGTGCCTGCGAACAGCTCCGCTTCCTGCGGAAGGTACCCGAGATGGGGGCCGAGCGTGCGGGGCGTCCACTGGTCGAGGGCGGCTCCGTCGAGGCGTACGCTTCCGATGGCGGCGGGCCAGATCCCGACGAGGGCACGGACGAGGCTCGACTTACCGGAGGCCGAGGGGCCGATCACCCCGAGCGCCTGCCCCGCCTGGAGCCCGAAGGACAATTCCCGCGCAATTAGCCGCGGCACGCCGGGGGGGGCCACGCCGAGACCCTCGACCGTGACGGAGCGGGCTGGTGTGGGCAGGCGATGCGGCTGTGCCTCCGCCGGGATCCGCGCCATGAGGTCCGACAGGCGGCGCCACGCCTGCCGCGTCGCCACGAAGCTCTTCCAATTGGCGACGGCGAGTTCGGCAGGGGCGAGGGCACGCGAGACGAGGATCGAAGAGGCGATGATTACCCCCGCGCTCGCCTCGCCCCGGATCACCAGCCACGCGCCGAGCGCCAGCACGCCGGATTGCAGCATCATGCGGAAGACCTTTGCCGCCGAGCCGAAGCCACCGGCCATGTCGGCGACCCTCTGGTTGGCGGCGATGAAGGCGGTGTTGGCCTCGCTCCAGCGGCGGCCGAAGCCGTCCTGCATGCCGAGCGCTGCCACGACCTCGGCATTGCGCCGCCCTGCCTCAGCGAGACTCGCGCGGGACTGGGCGTGGGCCGTCGAGGCGCGGGTCGGGGCGCGGGTCGTAAACTCCGTCGCCAGGGTGAGGGCGACGAGCACGAGCCCACCGACCAGGGCGGCGACGCCAATCAGCGGATGAAACAGGAAGCAGATCGCGAGGTAGACCGGAATCCAGGGCAGATCGAAAAGGGCGCCCGGCCCGCTGCCCGCGAAGAAGGCGCGCACCGTATCGAGGTCGCGCAACGGCATCATACCATCGCTGAGACCCGCTCCCTTCAACGGTGCCCGGACCACGAGATCGAAGGCCCGCCGGCCGCAATCGGCATTGAGGGCCGCGCCGACGCGGGAGAGGATTCGCGCCCGCAGCGTGTCGAGCGCGCCTTGGAACAGATAGAGCCCGAAGGCGAGGAGGCTGAGGCCGATCAGCGTCGGAACGGAGCGGCCGGGAATGACCCGGTCGTAGACCTCCAGCATGAAGATCGAGCCGGTCAAGTAGAGGAGGTTGATCAGCCCGCTCATGGCCGCGACTCCGAGGAACGCGGTGCGGCTCCGTGCGAGGGACTCCGCCAGTTCGCGCGGCGGGGAAAGGACTCGGCTCACGGGATCCTCGGGTCACGTCGAAAGGGAGAGGGCGAGGCGAACCCCGCCCCTTCCGGTGGGAATGGCTCTCAGCCTTGGGTGCCGCTGCCGAAGCTGCCGTCGGCGAAGGAAGAGCGGCCCTCGTAGAGCCCGAACTGCAGGAAGTGCTGCATCGGGTCGATCTTCGCGGCGGCCACATCTGAGTAGGCGGCGAGGTAGCTCGAGCTGTCGAAGGCTTTCGTTGGGTCGCGCCCCTCACTCCAACCGTATTGGTGGTAGTGAGTGAGGGGATTGACGCCCGCCGCTTTCACGTCGGCATAGGCGTCCAGATAGCCCTTGGTGTCGAAGGTCGAGTTCGGGTTGCGGCCCTCGCGCCAGCCGTTTTGCTCGAAATGGCTCGCCGCGAAAGCGAATGTGTTGCCCGCTCCCGCCGCGCGGGCCACGTCCGGATTGGCGAGCAGATAGTATTCCGCGTCAAAGCCGTCCTTGATGTCGATGGCGCGGCCGATCGCTTCATGGATCGTCCGACCCTCGGCCTGGCCGTACTCGATGTAATGCTTCAGCGGGTCGATCCCGGCGGCCTTCACGTCCGGATTGGCGGCGAGGTAGGACTCGTTGTCGAAGCTCGCTCCCGGATCGCGCCCCTCCTTCCATCCATGCTGATCGTAGTGCTTCAGCGGGTTTATCCCGGCCGCGCGCACATCCGGGTTCGCGGCGAGATAGCCTGAGGTCGAGAAGAAGGCGTTTGGGTTGCGGCCTTCCTGAGCGCCGTACATCTCGTAGTGGGTGTCCGCGTCCATACCCGCCCGGAACACGTCCTGATTGCGGGACAGGTAGTAAAGATCGTCGACCAGCGGGTTGCCGTCATCGACCACGATGGTGGCGTCGTTGAACAGGTAGCGTTCGAACCCGCCGACGCGGTCGCTGCCCTCCGGCCCGGAGACGAGCGTGAGGCCACCCGCCTCCGTGATCGTGACCGAGGTGAAGGAGGAGTGGAAGACGAGGGTATCGACGCCCCGGCCGGTGGCGTCCTGGCCGCCGAGGAAGATGTCGTCGCCAGCGCCGTTGACGATCACATCGTTGCCCGCGCCACCGAAGATGCGGTCGCTGAAGTTGGTGCCGGTGAAGGTGTCGTCGCCGTTCGTGCCCACCACGCTGATGCCGCGGGCGAGGACGCTATCGGCGCGGACGCCGAGGTTCTGGATACGCAGATCGTTGGCTGGGGTGGTATCGGCCTGCCCGTAAGGCGTGATGCTGTGGAAAGCCTTGAGATACTCGGCGAGCGCATCCTGCTCGGTGCCCTGCGCGGCGAAGGTCGCGGTGTTGGGCAGAGTGAGCGGCGTGGCGGTGCTGAGCGCGACGCGATTCTCGCCATAGGCCGGGAAGGGGTAGTTGTCGCCGCCGAGACCCGGTGCCGCGCTCGTTCCCGTGGTCAGGAAGTCGAGGGTGACGGCGCGGATCTCACGGTTCGGATCGCCGACGACCTGCCCGTTCTGCACCAGCGTGTCGATCAGGTAGCCGTCCGCATCCACGATCGCCGCCGAGACGATGCGTTGACCCTCGCGCGTGACGTTGCCGTTGGCGTCCAGGGTCTGGGCCTGCTTCGTCGCGTCGAAGGAGAAGCTGATGCCGCCGATCTGAGGGAAGGATCCCGGCGTCGCGCTCGGAGCCACCGAGGAGACCGCGTGCTCCAGCACCCGTTCGAGCTCGGAGGCCGTGACGGTGACGACCGCCAGCGCGTTGTTGAAGCGCAGGGAGTTGGTCACGTCGAGTTGCGAGATGTCGCCTGCCGCCTTGCCCGCCGAGGGGTTGGCCGCCGGAGGGAGCTCGGCCGTGCCGCCGCCCGCCGTCGAGAACGAGCCGATCGAGTCGCGGATGCCGCCGCCGTTCTTGATCGAGACCGTGACCTTGCCGTCGTACTGCTTGGCGTACCAGAGGTTCGCGTCCGCCGTGAGGTCGCCGAGGTTGGTCTCCTCGGTGCGGACCTCACCGCGGCGACCTTCCAGGTACACGCTGCTGCGGCCGAGGATGTTGCCGTCCTGCTGGCGGATGACATCGGCGACGCCGAGCGTCTCCTGCACGCCGTCGTTGTTGGCGTCGAGACCCTCGATCACCTCACGGACGAGATAGCCCTTGCTCCCCGGCGTGAAGGCGGCGGCGGTCGAGCCGTAAAGCTGCGCGACCGTGGTGTTATCGACCGCCACGGCGCCCGAGGTCGCCGAGGTGATCGAATTGCGGATGATGTTGCCCTGGTCGTCGAAGGTGACGGTGAGGCGGCCGACATACGAGTATTCGGAAGCGGTATTGACGAGGGCGAGCGTCTGCCCGCTCGCGTTGGTGAAGAACTGAGGATAGGTGCCGCCCGCCACGTCGCCGGGCAGGAGCCGGTCGTCGGAATCGGCGAGCAGGGTGTGCGAGCCGCCGCCGATCAGCACATCGACATTGCGCAGTAGCGGCGCGAGCGCCTGTTCGTTGGCGAGCTGCTGCAGGTGGGTGCCGACGATCACCTTGTTGAGCCCGGGATTGGCGGCCAGCACCCGGTCGACCTCGGCGTTGATCTGGTCGGCGAGAAGCTGGATCTGATCCTGCCCGTTGAAGCCGTCGATCGTGACGTTGCCGAGCGTGGTCAGCAGCGGCTCCAACTGGGTCGTGGCGCCGACGAAGGCGATCTTCTCGCCGTTCTCCACGATGATGGTCGATCGGGCGATCTTGTCGGCACCGGTCCCGGTCTGGGTCGAAGTCGGGCCGGTCTGGGCGAAGGTGGCGAGATCGCCGTCCCGGTGCACGAGGCCCGAGAGCGAGGATTCCCGCGAGACGTTCAGGTTCGTCGAGAGGTAGGGGAACTGCGCCCCGACCCAGGTGTCGTCGGCATTGCCCGCCGAGGAGCCGAGATTGGCGCCGATGATGTTGGCGACCTCGTTCGGACCTCCGTCGAACTCGTGGTTGCCGAACACCGCCGCCTGGACGCCGATGATGTTCTGGATGGTGATGTCGGCGCGGCCCGCCGAGGCCGCCAGCTTCGTGTAGGCGGCGCTGCCCGACAGCCCGAACAGCTGATTGTAGACGCCGTTATAGGTGGCCGCGAGCTGCGGATCGGCACCCGCGATGTAGAAGGGGCTCGGGATCCAGCCGTCGCCCGTCGAGAGGGTGATGGAGTTGGGCGTCGCATCCTCGAGCTTGTCGACGATGGCCGCGAAATTCGCCGCCCGCTGGGTGGCGAGCAGGCCCGCCTCCCAATCCGAGGCGTGAAGAATCTGAAGCGTATAGGTCATCGGGGCGGCCTGCGCTGTGGTGAAGTCGAGATGATCCTGCGCGATCCCGCCGAAGGCGTTGCCTGTCCCGTCGGTGAAGGCTCCTCCCGGGACGATCACGTCGTAGGCGGTGCCGGGGCGCAGGTCGGCGGTGGGATTGATCGTGACGGTGTCGCCACTGATCGTGATCTGGGAAGCGTCGGAGACCGCGATGCTGCGCTGGTCGCCCGCGCCGTCGGTCAGGGTGATCGTGCCGGTCCCGGCGCGCACCGTCTCGCTGAAGCGCAGGACGATGTTGGCACCGGCGGCGACCCCTGCGGCGTTGTCGGCGGGCGTCGCGGAGACGAGGGTCGGCGCAACCGAGTCGAGCCGCAGGCCGACGAGGACGGGGTCGTGGTCCGATTCCCGCGCTGCGACCTGGCCATCGAAGTAGCTGGCGGGGCGGCTGAAATCGAGGTTGTAGTCGATCGCGTCGGCCTCGTCGGCGTTGATGTGCCACTCGGTGACGCCGGTCACCTGCCGGTTCAGGCTGCTCGAAGCCAGCGCATGGTCGAGGGCGCCGTAGGCCCCGTCGAAGACGTAGGAATAGGGGTTGCCCAGCCGGTCCTCGGCGAGGTTGGTGAACCCGCCCGCCTTGAGGATGTCGAGGGCGTCTTCCTTGATGTAGGCGTTGAAGTCGCCGAGCAGGATCGTGTCGCCGTCCTGGCTCCCCGTCGGGTGCGCGGCGATCCACTGGGACAGGGCGGTCGCGGCGAGTTCCCGCTGCTGCTGCCAAGCGCCCTGGCCGTCGCCCTGGTCGGCATCGGCGCCGGTTCCGGTGCCGCTCTTCGACTTGAAGTGGTTGATGACCGCCGTGAACTGCTCTCCCGTGGCGATCTCATTGAAGGTCACGGCGAGGGAGGCGCGGCTGGTATTCACGCCGTTGAAGATGTGGCCGGTCGTGCTCTGCTGAAGCAGGGCCGGATTCAGGGCCGCGACGTCGGTGTCGTCGAGCTTCTCGATGGTGGTGTTCAGCGCGAGGCTGACCTTGCCCGGCTTGTAGATGAACCCGACCGCGATGGCGTCGCCGCCGAGGAACTGACCCTGGTCGAGCTGCGCGCCGGGGTTCACATAGGCCCAGGTGCCCGCCCCCGCTCGCAGGTTGAGCTGGCCCACGAGGTATTCGAGGGCGTTGCCGGGATCGCCCGGCCTGAATTGGTTCTCCAACTCGGTGAGGCCGAGCACGTCGGCACCGGTTCCGATCAGGGTGGTGACGAGCTTCTCCGTCTGGCGGGCGAGCTCGGCGGCATTGTTCGCGCCGCGCGGCTCCTGGCCGATGGCCGTGCGCGCCGCCGAACTCGTGTCGAGCGTCGTGAAGTAGTTCAGGACGTTGAGGCTGCCGATCTTCAGGGTGCCCCCCGTCGCGTCGGGCGCGGCGGGGCGCGGGTTGGCCACCGTGAAGGTGTTGTCGCCGTCATTGATGGCGCGGACCCGGAAGGCACCACTCGGGCCGTAGCCGAGGGTGCCGGTGAGGTCGCTCACCGTGTCGCCCATGCGGAACGCCGTCGCGGTGCCGTAGGTCGGCCCGAACCCGTCGAGGTTCTCGATCCGCTGGTTCTGGGTGTTGAGCCCGTCGTCATAGGTGATCGAGCGGGCGGCCGTTTGGGCGAGGTAGGCGGCATAGGCCGCCGTGTTCGGTTCGAACTCGTTGGCGAAGGTCTCCGGCCGCCCGCCCGCCGCGAGGCGGATCTCGTTGAACCGGTCGAGGTTGAATTGCTCGGTGATCGTGAGCGTCTGGGGGAAGCGGACCAGCATCCCCTCGTAGCGTTCGAGATCGGGCTGGGCCGTCGTACCGGTGCCCACCGTGCCGGTCGCGGGAAGCTGGACTTCCACGGCCTGTGCTTTGACCTCGGCGGCGGTGAGCGCCCCCGCCTGCACGATCCGGATCGCCTGGGCGCTCGTGACCGCGATCTGTGTCTCGCCGTTGAATTCGGTGACGACGCCCGTCACCCGCACCCGGTCGCCCTCGGCGACATCAAGGAGGCGGCTGCCGGTGCCTTCGTAGAGGAACACGCCTTCCGAGGTGAGCGGATTGCCGTCCTGATCGGCCGCCTCCTCCTGAAGGTAGAAGCCGCCGAGGTTGCGCTTGGTGTCGGCGTCGCCGTTCTGGAAGTCGCCGACGACGATGGCCTCGATGGTGACGGTGCTGCCGACAAGGGGGCTCGCCGTGCCGGACCCTTGCACCACCGAGATGGGGGTCGGATCGTCGTTCAGGATGGTGCCGATGGCTGTGGCGGCGGTGCCGACGGCGGCGCTCACGCCGGATTGGTCGGACGACGCCGAGCGCAGGGTGAGTGCGAAGGTCTCGTTCGCCTCGAACCGGGTATCGCCCTGGACGCGGACGCTGACCTGCGCGGAGGCGGCTCCGGCGGGGATCGTGCCCGTCACAGTGAGCGGCAGGCCGGGCGTGCCGGAGAAATCCGCCGAGGCCGCCGGATTGGCTCCACTTCCCGAGACTTCCGCCGTGAAGGTCACGGTGCCGAGCGTCCCGTTGCTGCGCTCCACCGTGAAGGTGAACACGGTCTCGCCCGCATCGCCCTCGGCTTGGCCGACGGAGAGCGAGCCTGCGGCGAAGCCGATCTCCTGGGTGTAGCCCTGGGGCAGGGCGGCATAGAGCACGGCACCGCCGTTGTTGACCTCGTTGGCGCTGATCACGAGGGCCGTGCCGGTCGGGTTTCTGTCGGCTGCGATGAAGGTCAGGACCTCCGGGCCGAGGTCGGTCGTCGCGTTCGGCTGCGGCGGGACGTACGAGACGTAGGCCGCATTGGCCGGGTCGGTGACGTCATAGACGATGACGCCGCTCTGCCGTTCCAGGCCGACGAAGGCGTAGATCCGGCCGTTGACGCTGCCGATCGTGATGCCCTCGGGCTCGGGCCCCTTGTTGTCCGAGCGATCGTCCGGCGTGTTGGCGATCACCTGATCGTTGTTGAACCGCTCCGGCGCGATCTGGGCGAAGATCTTCTCGAATTCGCCGCCGGTCTCGCGGACCTTGGTGATGGTGCCGTCGGCATTCTGGCGGAAGATCGAGATGCCGCGACCGCCCAGCGTGTGGAGCTGGTCGATCCGTCCGTCATTGTCGGTGTCCCCGACCTGAAGCAGGATATTGAGGCGGGCATAGGCCGGATCGGCTTTGAGCGCCTGAAGCTCCGGGGTCAGCTTGCTGTTCGGGACTGCGCTCAGCCGCGCGACGTCGGCGGTGTTGTCGGTGCCGCCGATGACCCGCTGGTCACCCTCGTTGGCGGTGACAAAATAGGTCGAGCCGTTGGTGGTGAAGCTCGCGAGCGAATCGGGCTGGAGCAGGCCGTAGATCGGCGTGCCCGAGGGCGTCGTGGCGATGCGGATCGAGGCGGTGCCGTTCGGCCCGTCCCGGTCGGAGGCGTCGAACTCGTTGCCCGCGAGCGAATGGTTCACCGCGCCGAGCGGCTGGATAGCGATGGGCGCCGTGCCGGGATTGGCGAGGTCGATCACCGCGACGCCGTTCACCTCCTGCAAGGTGACGTAGGCGAAGCGGTTGTCCGGCGAGATCGCGATGTATTCCGGCTCGATGTCGGCGGCGGCGGAGACGTTCGGCGACAGGGCGAGCCCCTGCGCCCGCAGGGTGGCCTCGCTGCCGTTCAGCCCGTCGAAGCCGACCGTCGTGAGCACGGCAGCCGCCGCGCCGCCGCCCGACACGTCGATGATCGAGATGCCGCCGACCGGGTTGCTGTTCGCGCTTGCCTGCTCGCCCTCGTTGGCGACGAGGAGCTTCGTGCCGTCGCGGGTGAAGACGACCTGATCGGGGCCGACACCGACCGTCACCGTGCTCAACAGGGTCCCAGTCGCGTCGAAGAAGGCGACGCGGCCCGGCTGATCGCCCGTGGCGTTGGCATAGGCGACGGCCACGAGGCCGTTCGACACGGCGACCGAGTTCACCGCGCCGTACTGATCGAGGCCTGGAAGAAGGATCTCCCCGGTCTTGGTCATGGCCCCCGCGGACGAGATCGACACGATCTCGATGCGGCTTTCGTTGGTGTTCTGCACGTAGAGCCGGTTCGTCGTCGCATCGTAGGCGACGACCTCGGCGTTCGGCGACGCGCCGGTCGTGGGATCATTGGTGGCGGCATAGGCGCCGAGCCGCACCAGGGTCAGCGCGTTCGTCGCGGCCGGGGCCGTCGTCGATGTGGCCCCCGAAAGGCCCTGAAGGGAGGGCGCGGCACCGTAGATCGTGGTGCCGCCGATGACGACACCATTCGGGTTCGGAGAACTCGACATTCAATCCTCCGGACGCCACTCGACCCGGCTCAGGCCGGATTCGAGGGCCGGTTGAAGACGATCGAGTCCCGGATGCACGACCTCGCCACCGATGCCGCTGCACATGGCGCTTGCAACAAAGGGGGCGGTTTCACGAACCGTTAACGATCCGCTACGCCGCTAGAGGCCGAAGATCACAACTTTGTGAAAGTGTCCGAGGGAAAGGATGCATTCTGTCGATGCATCAACAGAAGGGTCTCTACGCACCGTCGTAGGGCTTCCGTTCCTTTGCGGGCCCGCATCCAGCGGATCGCCCGGAGCGGCACGACGCCCCGTCACGACCAAACCTTCTGAATCAAAATCAGTCAGTGAAAATCGATCCTCACAAGCACCATGATAAACTTAGCCAACTTTAATTGCTGGATAATCCTATTTTTCTGAGACTAAAGACCCCGTTGATCGCAGCTATGATCTTCGTTACAAAAGCACATCGACATGATTCATGCGCAACATCTTTCTGCTTTTGGTAGGCTTGAAAGGATTCCAGGCATGACGCACGTGATATTGTCGTACGATCCAGACACGCCTCGGGTAACAAGTCAGGAAGTCGAAAGGCTCTACACGGTCAATAGGATCGACACGAGCAACCGGCTGCTCACATCCCATGCCATCATCGCCCATGACGACCATGAAGCCATCGATCTGGCGATGATCATCTGTGGCGCAGACCGGGCTCAGATCTGGCAGAGCGAACGCCTCGTGCATGAGATCGAGGCGTTTCGGTTCAAGCGCAGGCCACCCGGCCATTGAGGATGTCTTCAATGAGCCGGGGTTTTCCTGTCGGAATCGGCGGCGTGCTTCTTCTTTTTCTTGAGCTTGCTGACCCTTAATACCTCGTCGGCGTTGTCTTCCGCGATTCGCTCGGCCAGCGCGAAATTGTGCAGTTCGTCATGGGCACCGTGCTGCGCCGGAGATGGTTCCGTCAGCGCATAAAAGGCGGCGCGGACGACCTCCTTCTTGGTGACATCGGGATATTTCTGACGGATCGCGGTCCGGAGGGCCTTCGGCTTCATCCCCGGCTTGGCGATGGCATGCAGCGCCGAGGCGATCTCCTCAATGGAAGCCATGCACGTGATCCTCTCTGCCTGAACTGGCGTAGGCGACGGCCTAGCATGGATGAAATTTGCGTGACACCGCGATGGCCGATTGCCGGGACACGGTGGCAAGGCGCGTGTCGCGATCGTTTGTTCGAGGCGAATGAAAGCATCCCATCTGCCACCGCGTCACCTGAGCGTCACCGGCCGACTTTAATCCCTCGGTAACGAAACATTCCGAGGTGCCCATGTCCGACGCCGCCTTTGCTCCGACTGGAGCGGTAGGACGTTCGCCCGATGGCAAGCCTCATCTCGACCGGAGCATGCATCCGGGAGGCATCATCGCCTTTCTGCTCGTCCTCGTCGCCGGGCTCGCCTACGCCGTCATCAGCCTGATCGCCGACATGAACGCCGTCGGCGAGGCGCCGCTCGCTTACGGCGCCTTCGCGCTGCTGGGCCTCGCCCTGCTGATTGCCCTGGGCTTCGAGTTCGTGAACGGCTTCCACGACACCGCCAACGCGGTGGCCACGGTCATTTATACCCATTCCATGCCGCCCCTGTTCGCGGTGATCTGGTCGGGGATGTTCAACTTCCTCGGCGTGATGCTCTCGTCCGGCGCGGTGGCCTACGCCATCGTCACGCTGCTGCCGGTGGAATTGATCCTCCAAGTCGGCTCGGGGGCGGGCTACGCGATGATCTTCGCGCTGCTGCTCGCCGCCATCATCTGGAACCTCGGCACCTGGGCGCTCGGCCTGCCGAATTCCTCGTCCCACGCGCTGATCGGCTCGGTGCTCGGCGTCGGCCTCGCCAACCAGCTCATGGGTGGTCAGGACGGCACCTCCGGCGTCGATTGGAACCAAGCGTTCGGCGTGTTCAAGGCCCTCGCCTTCAGTCCGATCTGCGGATTCGTCCTCGCGGCGTTGCTGCTCCTGGCGCTGAAGTTCACGGTGCGGCGCAAGGACCTCTACGAGGCCCCGAACGGCGACGCACCTCCGCCCCTGTGGATCCGCAGCCTGCTGATCCTGACCTGTACGCTGGTCTCGTTCTTCCACGGCGGCAATGACGGGCAGAAGGGCATGGGGCTCATCATGCTGATCCTGATCGGTGCCGCCCCCACCGCCTACGCCCTGAACCGCACCATGACCGCGGACGCCACACCGGCCTTCGTGCAATCTTCGCAGGCCGCGAGTGGCGTGTTCACGCCCCGCGCCAACGGTGCCGCGCAGCCCGACGCGGCCCAGGCCCGCAAGGTGGTCAGCGACGCGCTGAAGGCCAAGGAGCTCGACAAGCCGCCGGTCTACGCCGCGCTCGCCGCCCTCTCCACCGACATTGCCAAGGCCGTGCAGGGTTACGGCTCGATCCGGCAGGTCCCGGCTGCCGCGACCTCGAACGTCCGCAACGACATGTATCTCGCCTCGGACGCGATCCGCCTGCTGCCGAAGTCCGGCGCCAGCTTCTCGGACGCCGAGACCAAGACCCTCAAAGGCTACACCGATCTGCTCAACGCGGGCACACGCTACATCCCCGACTGGGTAAAGGTCTGCGTCGCCCTGGCGCTCGGCCTCGGCACGATGGTCGGCTGGAAGCGCATCGTCGTCACCGTCGGCGAGCGGATCGGCAAGACCCACCTGACCTACGCCCAAGGCGCCTCCGCCGAGATCGTCGCGGCGGGCACGATCGGGCTCGCCGAGGTCTACGGTCTGCCGGTCTCCACCACGCACATCCTGTCGTCGGGCGTTGCGGGCACGATGGCGGCGAACGGTTCCGGGTTGCAGATCGCGACGGTGCGCAACATGGCGCTGGCCTGGGTGACGACGCTGCCGGCCGCCATCCTGATCGCCGGTACGCTGTTCTTCATCCTTCGCCACGTGTTCTGATTGTGACGGCAATCCCCACCGGCGCGGCGCCTCGTCTTCTGTGCGACGAGCCCGCCTTGCCGGGCCTGCTTTGGGCGATGCGGTTCGATGAGACCGGCCGGGGCCGTCTTGTCGAACCCGAGGAGCCGCCGCTTCATCCGGGGGGCTTCGGCGAAGGCTTCACTTGGCTGCACTTCAACCTGAATGACGCGCGCCTTCCGGGGCTCGTTGCCGAGGGGCAACTGGGACCCCCGCAACTGACGGAAGCCGCCTTCGCGAGCGACTTGCATCAACGCCTGATCGTCGAGGCAGGCCATATCGGCGGCGTCGTAGCCGATTTGGTCTGCGAGAGAGGCGAGAGCCCGAAAGTCGACGCCGGCGGACGGCTCCACTTCGTCATGGGACCGCGCCTGCTCGTGAGCGGCCGACGTCACCCTGTCCTCGGGCCGGACCGCGCGCGCGATGCGGCTGCGGAGGGTCGCGGTATCCTCGCCCCGATCCAGCTGCTCGACGTCATCGTCGATCAGGTCGTGACCGCGATGGTCGAGACTGGCGCTCGCCTGGCCGATGAGCTCGATGAGATCGAGGACCACATTCTTGACGAGCGCATGCGCGGCGAACAGCGGCGGCTCGGGCCGATCCGCCGGGATGCCGTCCGGCTGCACCGGCAACTCCTCGGCCTGCGCGCCGTCTTTCACCGGCTTGAGACCGCGGAGGACGACGAGCAGGTTCCGCCTCTCGCGGTCACAGCCGCAGCCCGGATCGCGCAGCGGCTGGACGCGCTCGATCGGGACATGGTGATGCTCGCCGACCGAAGCCGGCTGATGCAGGAGGAGCTGTCCTCCTACCTCGCCCAGGCTTCGAACCGCCAACTCTACACCTTGTCGGTGCTGACGGCACTGTTCCTACCGCCGACGCTCGTGACCGGGCTATTCGGTATGAATACTAAAAGCCTGCCACTGACTGAGAACGACGGCGGCTCTTACGTGGCCATGGCCATCGCCGGCATTTCGGCGCTCGTGGCCTTCGGCCTCATCCGAGGTCTCGGCATCCGGCCGCCGAGAGACTGAAAGCGTTTCTATACATCCGCGGCCATGTCCGCTTTTGGGGCGAACCGATGCCGTTACGAGCGACTGGAATGGGCGCAAAGCCGAATGTCCGCTCCGGACAAAGGACACACCTAAGCGGACGCGATCCATAGTCGGTTAGGTCGTGTTTTTCAGTTTGCGACGTGGTTCTCAGCGGGGTTCGACAGAACGTGGCGAACGTCCAGGCACGATGATGCGATCCTTGCCTGAAGCATGCCGGGGTGATCCGCCGGATGTCGGACGTCGCGCCCCACAAGGTCGTGCTGCTCTTGATTTCGGCGGGTCTTCCATGAGCGCCTTCTCCATCAGCGACCAGTCGTACGCGATCAAGCTCCGCGTGACCTCCGGTATGGCAGCGATAGCAGTTTGAAGCTTCTCGGGCTTGAGTGTCTTTTTATAGTGGCGCGAATTCACTGTGGCGCCCTCGTGACCCATCATCGACTCGCGTATCGGATCGAGGACAAGGGCCAAGATCATTTCCATGTTGCCGAAGTGCCGGAAGGAATGAAACGTTTTTCCTTCTTCCCGTGCCGACGGCACGGCTTCGTCCAGGACGACGCTCCAGCGCTTGTCAAACAAGTTCGACAGTGGGGTGTTTTCACCAAGCTGTTCAATCTCCGAAAAAATCAGGTCCGTTCGTTTTCCCGACCGTCTCTGCACAAAATTGAGGAAGCCGAGCCGAATAAGTTCGGGATGGATCGGCAGAGTTCGCTGTGACACCGCATTCTTGAGACGCCGTCTGCGGGTTGGCCTGATCCTCAGCGTGCCCCGCGTTACATCAACGTCGTCGATCTCGAGATAGGTCAATTCCGACAAGCGTGCGCAGGTGTAGTAGCCGAGAAGCGGCAGCCAATAGACGGCCGCGAAAATCTGCTGTCGGCTGGCGATCTGCTGCATATCCACCTCGGATGTCGTCGACGTCCAGACGGGATGCGCGAAGAGCCGCTCGACATCTTCAACCTCGAAGGCAGGTCGCTTGTCGCCATCCCGTTGGGGGTCAATCAGGCGAAAGTCGCGTAAGAGCTCCACTTCTCCGATCGGACGCTGATTGGCGCGGCAGTATTTCAAAATGGTCGAAAGCTGTGTGATGTGCCGGTTGACCGTCGCAGGACTGAGCCCGACTTTCTCGGCCTGTCCAGAAGCCCGTAACCTCTGCCCACGTTCGAGAAGATCCGCGATCGAGAGTTCCGCATCCCGTTGGCTTTTGCCGTAAGACTTCGGCAAGTTCGAGAGATTCTGGACATAGGCGACGCAATGGGCGTGTTTGATCTCTCCCAGATCGTCAGTGCCCGCGATAGCGACCAGCATCTTGGAGACGGCCCGATGCTGACGCTGGGTCTTCTCGTCCCACGTCTTACCTTTGTGGCCGATGAGCTCTTCCACGATTTCTATGAGAGAATTTGTCTTTTCGGCAGAGGTCGTCTCAGTTTGATTGTCGTTACAATTTGAGCTTTCTTGGTTGAGAACCTCGGTGCCGATGGTGGCGTTCTCAACCGGGTTCCGACCTTCATTCACTGACGTAGTGCCAAGGGTTTCTGAGGCCTGCTCAGGCGCAGCGCTATCCGTTTGATGAGGAGGCGTCGGCGCGGCGGAGGTCTGGTCTCGCCTGCTAGGCACAGCATCTTGTTCGGAAGTCCGAGAGGATGCAGGCTCGGTTTGGCGAGCGTTAGATCTCTCATAATCGTCCATCGCCTGCTGCGACGGGGTAGGGACGTCGACTTCGAAGTTGCCCCATTCGAAGCTGTCGGCGCCGTCGAAGTCCGACTTGGCCCAGCCCAATGTGTCGCGGGGTACTTCGCCCTTTGCACGCATCGCTGAGAGATTGGCCCAGGCTTCCCGTGGATCTGCACGCGCCTCAGCATAGGTTGAGGCGAACTCGCGTGAAACATGGCTGGAGAGCGCCGCGAGGCCACGAAGGCAGCGATTGAGGCCAGCCTCCGTCAAAGGCTCGTTCATGCTGGTCAGCATCGTCTGAAGGTAAGCGCGCGGTGGCGTGAGCCGACCAGTCTCGTCCGGGCGACCGAGATCGCGCAGGTAACCGTTCTCGATGCGCCGTCGGATGGCTCCGCGCTCCGTCAGGCTGAAGCCTTCCCGCTTCAGGCGGGCATCGAGTTTGCTGTCGTACCCCGCTTCGAAGCCTTCCTCGGCCGCTAGTGCCTGAAGGCGTCCAAAGATCCGATACTCCCGTTCCCGTTTCACCATGAGCGAGGACCAGTCGCCGATGAGGCGCGCGCGCGGTGGATTGAGGTCACGCTGCAAGCGTGCAATCCGCGCGCTTCGCTCCCGATCGACGAAGGCGCGTAGGTGGTCGCGAATCTGAGTTGCTGTTTGCATGGCGGGGTCATCCCGGACGCGGAGGCTTTCCGCGTTGAGCCCCCAGCCAAGTGTGCGAGCACCTGCCGGGTCGGTAGTGCCCAGGCTCAGAGCGACCGTGGTGGACTTCCCCCTAAGCGGGGCACCAGAGGGTCGTGTCCGCTCATCGCAACGGAATCGCCTTCGCCACCAGTATACCGCCCCGCGGCGGAACACGTTAGAACAAATCGTCAACGGCCTGCCCCTGTGGACAAGCGCGTGCAACAGCTCTGCGTACAATCGGCATGGCCGCCGAAGCGGCCGAGAGCCGAATGCAATCAGATCAATGACTTAGCGGAGGCTTGGCTGGGGCGCCAGGATTCTCAGCCAAAACCTAAGGGGTACGACATCAAGGGTTTAAGCCCCCGATCACCCTTCTTGAGCGGCATCGGACCTGGGGAATGGACCATCCGAGTGGACCCTGGTCAAGGATCAGCTTGAAGTGCTCCACAGACTGGAGAAATGGCAGCGGACTGGTCATTCGCCGAGAGTGCAAGCTGGCGGACTACCCAGTAGCGGACGTTCCGTTGGCGACCCGCCCCGGTCATTTATCGACTTGCGGACTGGGCTCTGAAGCGGACATGAGCTCGACGACACCGCCACGCCATTGCTAGTCGGCGACGAGGAACTTCCGCTCGATCTCGAACCGCCCGCTACAACACTCCCCGGACGACCGGACCGTGGCCCTATGCCATCCGATGGGCAAATACCCTAGCCTCAGGCGACGCGGGTCCGCCGCAGGTCCGCTTGGAGCCTGACGACGAAAAGGCCGACCAAGGCGAGGGCACCGAACGCGGCGCCGGCCAGGAACGTAGCCGTCGAGCCTGCCGTATCCCAAGCGGCGCCGGCCACGACGCCGGCGACATCGAGGGCGACGCCGGTTATGAGGTTGAAGAGGCTGAACGCGGTCCCGCATAGGTCGTCGGCTGCCGTATCGGTGCACCGATGATCGAGGTCCGTCGTCTGCGCAGCCCCACGTTCCGACCGGAAGTACCCCGTTGGCGTGATAGGAAATGGACTGTCGCGGTCGAGGATGTCTGGCCGTCAAGCTTGCGGTGCGCGACCTTGTTCTCAGCGAGCGGGGGAGCCGGACCGTTCGCAGGGCCAGCGCCGCCGGAAAGCCAGGCTCGCGCCGGCGAGCATGTCGATGCCGAGGAGAGAACCGTTCGAACGTCCCCAGGTGAGGAAGGTCTCCACCAATTCCTCGATCGTGTAGTCCGGACTGCAGATCCCGCTCGCGCTGCCGCCATTCCCGAAGGCCGTCAGGGTGTCGGCGACGCCCATCAGGTAGGCACCGCACCAGCCGGAGGCCGCCCCCTGCTCGGCGAGGCAGGCCTGGTAGAGATCCTGCGTCCGGCGCCGCGTCACGTCGATGGCGCCTTGCCGCTGCACCGGCCGCTCGAACGGCGCTGCGTCCGTAGCGGATCCGGCTTCCTCGCCGGACGAGGCTCCCGGGACGGCACTCATGGCGGCGAGCCCGGCAGCGAGCAGGACAACGGCGAAGACGCGTCGATTCCTCATGACGCGCGGCTGGCTTCCTCGTAAAGGCGGTCGGCCGTCTCCCAGCGGATCACCTTCATGAAGACGTCGACGTAGTTCGCGGCCTTCGCCCCGAAATCCATCTGGTAGGCGTGCTCGTACATGTCCATCGCCAGGATGGGCGTGCCGCCGGCCAGCGTGGTGGTGTGGTCGGCTGCCCAGGCGTTCACTAGGCGCTTGTCCCGAGGGCTGTAAGTCAGGAGCACCCAGCCGGATCCGCCGCCCTCGGCCCGCCCCATGGCGGTGAATTGCGAGCGCCACCGCTCGACGCTGCCGAAGTCTCGGACCAGCGCGGCTTCCAAGGCCGGCCCCGGCTTGCTCTGGTCGCCGAGGTTGGAGAAGAACAGCTCGTGCAGGATCATCGAGTTCGTGGCGATGGCTCCTCGCGCTTGAGCCCGTTGACCACGAACCCGGGCGTCTTCTCGTAGTCCATCGTCGCGAGTTGGTCCGCGATGGAATTCAGGCGCTTCACCGCCCCGAGATAGTTGTTCTCGTAGTGGCTGATCATGATGCGCTCGCTCATCCCGGCGATCTTCTGCGGGTCCAGCGGGAGCGGCTTGGCGGTGTAAGGCGGCAGCTTCAATGCAGGCTGCCCGGGAGCGGATCCGTCCGCGGCGGCGGCTGAGCCCACCCCCAGTCCCGCGGCGGCGAGGCCCGCGCCGGCCAGGAAGAGGTTGCGGCGGTCGATGTCGTTGGACATGCTGTACTTCCTTTCGGGGAGGCGTGCGCTACCGACGCGCCTGGGGTTTGCGAAGGGTGCCGGCGTCGGGAAGGCTCCCGTCGTCGCGCCGGAGCTCGATGCCGTCGCCCGCGGCCCAAACCTCGAAGCAGCGGGCGCCGTCCGGACCGCCGTCGAGGCAGAGCTCGTCGCCCCGGACGCGCCAGAAGCCGGTCCGGAGCGTCCCCATCGAGACCGTGCGCAGGCGACCGCCCTTCTCGAAGCCGTAGGCCCAGTGCACGTCGTCGGTGAGTTCCATGCCGGTCAGGCGCTTGACGAGGTCGCGCCCGAAAAGCCTGCGGAAGGGTTCCCCGGCGGACGCGACCGTCATTCCGGCGGCACCGAGCGCCACCGCGACTGCAAAGACGTGGGCCGCCGTCATCGCAGCTCCTCCACGTCGAGACGGTCGAAGCGAGTGACGCTGTCCGCCTTGGTCCAGAACGCGACCTTGCCCGGCGTGCCGATGGTCGCGTCCGTCACGGTGAAGAGCTCCCCGCCGTCGAACCACACCGTGAAACGATCTTCGCGGGCAGTCACGGCGAGGTCGTGCCAGACGCCCGCGACGACGGGCAGGTCCGCGCCCCCCAACTGCGTCCGGTGGCCGGCGATGACCTTGTAGAACCGCACGTTGCCTTCGAGCGCATTGGCCCGGACGAGGTAGTAGTTGTTACGGTCCAGCAACCGCACGGCGAGGCCCCCGGCTTGGTCCACTGAGCCCGACACCGGCTTGATGCGTGCCCGGACCGTCACGTCCGCCGGCGCCGTCGCCATGCGGATCAACAAGGGGAAGCGGTCCTCGGTCGGGTCATCGCTCGATTGCTCGACGGCGTGCCCGTCCGTCCCGTCCACGTCCGCGACGGCATCCCACCGGCCGGCGGCGCCGGGACCGGTCTGCATCGGCTCGAAACCGGGCAACCCATCCGGTCCGGCGACGGCAGGGAACGCCGCTAGGAGCAACACGATGGCGGTCGGTGCGATCAGGCGTCTCACGCGATGGCCCCCGCGTAATGCAGGAGGATGCCGGCGGCCGAGCACGCGGCCAGCGTCGGGACCATGCCGACCTTGAACCGGAACACCGCCAGCACGGCAGCAACCGACAGGGCCAGCGCCCATGGGTTCAGACTGGCGGGGACCGGCACGTCGAAGCGGACCGGACCTGCCGTGAAGGGTCGCGTCTCGGCGAAGACCGTGTGCAGGGCGAACCAGACCGCCAGGTTCAGGATCACACCGACCACCGCCGCAGTGATCGCCGAGAGCGCGCCGGCCAGCGCCCGGTTGCCGCGCAGGCGCTCGACGTAAGGCGCGCCCACGAAGATCCAGAGGAAGCACGGTGCGAAGGTCACCCAGGTGGTCAGGAGCCCGCCGAGGGTCCCGGCCAGCAAGGGCGACAGGCCCCCCGGTGCCCGGTAGGCGGCTAGGAATCCGACGAACTGCGTGACCATGATGAGGGGGCCCGGCGTCGTCTCGGCCATCCCGAGCCCGTCGAGCATCTCGCCGGGCCTGAGCCAGCCGTAATGCTCCACCGCCTGCTGGGCGACGTAGGAGAGGACCGCGTAGGCCCCGCCGAACGTCACCATCGCCATCTTCGAGAAGAATACGGCCACCTGGCTGAAGACGTCGTCCGTCCCGAGGGCGAGCAGGATCGCGGCGACGGGCAGCAGCCAGATCGCGCCCCAGGTCAGCAGCACCCGCAGGGTGTGCCCGGTGCCGGCCCGCTCCTGCGGGAGTTCGTGGTCGTCGAGGAGGAAGGGGCCCTCGACGGCCTTCGCGCCGCCGCCGTGGCCCCCGGCCTTGAACTGCGGCAGGCCGGCCCGGCCACCGAAGTAGCCGATCACGCCGGCTGTCAGGACGATCAGCGGGAAGGGCACACCGATGAAGAAGATGGCCACGAACGCCGCCGCTGCGAGGCCGATCATGACCGGGCCCTTGAGTGCCCGCTTGCCGATGCGGATCACGGCCTGCAGCACGATGGCGAGCACCGCCGCCTTGAGACCGAAGAACAGGCCAGCGACGAAGCCGACGTTGCCGTAAAGCGCGTAGACCCAGCTCATGGCCATGATGGCGACGATGCCCGGTACGACGAACAGCCCGCCTGCGACGAGGCCGCCGCGGGTGCCGTGCATCAGCCAGCCCACGTAGGTGGCGAGCTGCTGCGCCTCCGGCCCCGGCAGGAGGGTGCAGAAGTTCAGGGCGTGCAAGAAGCGGTTCTCGGAGATCCAGCGCCGCTCCTCGACGAGGATGCGATGCATGACCGCGATCTGCCCGGCGGGCCCCCGAAGGAGAGCGCGGCGATGCGCGCCCAGACCGGTACGGCCTCGGCCAGGGTCACGGGCAGCGGCGCTCCCGGGGTGACCGCGCCGGGCTCGGGCGCGCTCTCTATCCGTGCGGTCGCGGCCATGGGTCAGGCCTTCCCCTTGGTGCGGTCGCCGACCCAATCGTGACGCTCGCCGGTCGCGTCCCGGCACCAGCGATAGAAGGCGTCGTAGAGGAGCATGCCGGCGTCGAGCTGCTCCAAGTCGTCCGCGTAGATCCGCGAGAGGCCGAGCGAGGCCGCAAGCAGACCGGCCGCCTCCGGCGCGAGGTCAGGGCGGCCCGTATCAGCCCCGCGCACCAGGGTCGCGAGGTGGAGGAGCGGTGGCGTGGCGAGGCCGAGTTCGTCGACCATGACGTCGAACGTGCAGAGCTCGCCCCGGTGGCTCCAGAAGGTGCCGGGGTCGTCAATGTCGAACGGCGCGGCCTCGAAGCGTTCCGCGACGCCGACGACCTCGGTAGGCGGCACGAAGAGGAAGACCGCGTCGGGGTCGACGAAGCGGCGGATGAGCCAGGGGCAGGCGATGCGGTCGACCTTGGGCCGGGCGCGCGTGACCCAGACAGTGCGGCCTTGCTCGTCGCGGTTACGGACCTTGTCGGCCGGCACCATAGGCAGTTCGGCGGCTGCCCAGTCCGCGATGCCGCCCTGCAGGGCCTCGGCGTCCGCCCCGGCGCTGCGCAGCCATGCGGCGACGCCTTGGCTGTTTCGCCGACCGTCCTCGCAGACCACGACGACGGACCTGCCGCGCAACGCCGGCGCCCACTCGGCGACCCGGCCGGCCTCCCGGACGAGGGAGCCGGGTACGTGGCGCTGGTCGGCGAGGAATTCCTTGTAGGCGCGCACGTCAACGACAACCGGGCATCCCGGGGTGCCGATCAGGCGTGCAAGGTTTTGGACGGAGATGGAGTTCGGCACGGGCATGACGCGTCCTTGCAGCGAGTGCAGATGGGACGCGATTCTTCAGCCGAAGCCTCGTCGGGGGATCGCTCCCCGATGGCTCCATTCATCCTCGGTGGACTGCGATGTCAAGCGCGACTTGCGCGGAACGCGAGTTTGTTGCCTTACAGAGCCTACTCTGTAACCATTCCAGAGAACGAGGTCTGTCCGAAAGTCGGGCGCCTTGCAGACGCGCGTCATCCGCCATGTCCAAGAAGAAGCCCGCGACCGTCCGACATCTCAAGCGCTATGGCGGATGCCGCCTCTACGACCTGGAGACCAGGACTTACCGTGGGGCGGACGACCTACGGCGACTGGTCCTTGCGGGCGTCAGGATCAGCGTCCGCGAAGTGGGAAACGGGCAGGACGTCACGGACGAGGTCACGCCGCAGGAGCTGCACTGACGGGCAGTCGTCCGGTCTTCGCGTATGTCGGACGCCTCAGGCCAGCGTGCCGAGCGCGGTCATGATACCTACGATTCCGACGGTCGAGGTGGCAAAGCCGAGGAAGGCCAGCAGCAACGACGGGGTGGCACCTTGGGACTTGCTCGCAACGTCGGCCTGAACCTGCATCAACGCGTCCCCGGAATTGCCGATGCGGCCCAGACGTCGCGTGTCCCGGGAGGGTTCCGGATGTTTCACCGCTGTCCCTGGGCTAGGTCGCGAGCCAGGGCCACGCGACCGAAGACGTCACGCACCGCGGTGCCGACGCTCCGTATTCTGTCGGGTCCGACTGCGGCGACGAGCGTCAGCACGGTGAGGAGGGCGAGCCGGGGAGCTATCGTCGGTGAACGGCTGATTGTACGCCTAGGTTCTGCGTCCGTTCATGCCGCCTCAAGCTCCGGCAAGCGGGTGGCCAGGACCTTGTCGACGCGCCGCGCGTACATGTCGACGACTTCCAGCCGCCAGCCCTGGGCGTCGACGGCGTCGCCCACCGCGGGGATGCGCCCAAGCTGGAAGATCACGAAGCCGGCGAGCGTCGTGTAGTCGTCCATGTCCGGCGGGTCGGCGAAGGCGAGCCGCTCGAACGCCTCCTCGGCCGGCATCATGCCGTCCATCAGCAGAGAGCCGTCCTCGCGCTCGACTACGTCAGGCTCCTCGCCCGCTTCGGAAATGTCGCCGGCGATGGCTTCCAAGAGGTCCGTCTGCGTGACGATGCCCTCCAGGCTGCCGTACTCGTCGACCACGATGGCCATCTGCACGGGGTTCTTCTGGAAGGCCTCCAGCCCGGCCAGGACCGTCATGCCCTCGTGCACGACGTTCGGCGGCCGCATGGCGGCGGCGACGTCCGGCTCGCGCCCGTCGAGCATCTGATCGAGCAGATCCTGCTTACGCAACACGCCCACCACCTCGTCGACGCTACCGTGGCTGATCACGACATGGGCGTGGTTGCACGCGCGTATCGCCTTCAGGATGGCCTCGCGGCCGTCGTCGAGGTCGACCCACTCGACCTCGTGGCGCGGCGTCATGATCTCGCGGACGCGGCGGTCGCCCAACCGGAAGATGCGTTCGACGGCCTCCTGCTGCGCCTCGCGGATCAGGCCGGCCTCGCGGCTTGCCTCGACGAGCAGGTTGGCTCGGCCGTCGAATGCTGCCCGCCTTCGCCGTGGCCCGGCTCAAGCCCGAACAGGCGCAGGACACTGTTGCCGAGCCTGTTCAGGAACATGATGGCCGGCCGGAACACGATCAGGAACAGGCTGAGTGGCCGGATCACCGCCAGCGCCGTGCGCTCGCTGCGCTGGAGGGCGAGGCTTTTCGGGGCGAGCTCGCCCAGCACGATGTGCAGGGAGGTGATGATGACGAAGGAGATCACCACCGCGGCCGTGTGGGCGGCCGCCGTCGAAACCACGTCGGGGAGCCAGCCGAGCGCCGGCGCGATCAGGTGCGCGAGCGCCGGCTCGCCGACCCAACCCAGCGCCAGGGACGATATGGTGATGCCGAGCGGGTCGCGGCGAGGTGGGCGTCGAGGTGGTCGGTGGCCCAGAGCAGGGCCTTGGCATTGGTGCGGCGCTCGGCGACGAGCTCGGCGACCCGACTCCTGCGCACTGCCACTAGGGCGAACTCGGCGGCCACGAAGAAGCCGTTCGCCAGCACGAGGGCGAGAACGGCGAAGAGGCCGAAAGTCGTTACCCATCCGTCGTCGGTGATTGCCGCCTCCTGTTACCCAGCGTCTCGGGATCTCTATAGGAACGGCTCGGGTCGGGCCTACAGCGCACGGCATTCCACTTCGACACGGGTCGGATCGAGCCAAGGTCGGCCCGCCCCGACCAGGGAAGCGCCGAGTTGGTACCGCTTTCGAAACGCCCCTGCCGTTGTCCGCACCGGTTAGCCGATGGCGCCGACGCCGATCAGGTTACCGCGGTCCGGTGGGAAGGGGATGCTCCTGCTGGTTGCGCGACCGGTGTTGCTGCTCCGAACCACGCATAAAGCGCCGGCAGCACCACCAGCGTCAGCAGTGTCGCGCTGGCGAGACCGCCGATGACCACGGTCGCGAGCGGCCGCTGCACCTCCGCGCCCGTCCCGGTGGCGAGAGCCATCGGGATGAAGCCCAGGGCCGCGACCAGCGCCGTCATGATCACCGGCCGCAGCCTGGTAAGGGCCCCCTCGCGCACGGCTTCCGCGACATCCATGCCCTGCGCCAGCAGCGTGCGGATGTGGCTGAGGAGCACGAGCCCGTTGAGCACGGCGACGCCCGAGAGAGCGATGAACCCGACCGCCGCCGACACCGAGAAGGGCATGTCCCGCAGCCACAGGGCCGCCACTCCGCCCGTCAGGGCCATAGGAACCGCGCTGAACACGATCAGCGCGTCCCTGGCCGAACCGAGCGCCCCGAGTAGCAGGATGAGGATCAGCGCGAAGCAGGCCGGCACCACCATCATCAGGCGCTGGCGTGCGGCGGTCAGGTTCTCGAACTGCCCGCCCCAGCGCACCTCGTAGCCCGCGGGCAGCCTCACCTCCGCGGCGATGCGCTCCTGCGCCTCCGCGACGAGCGAGCCGATGTCCCGCCCTCGCACGTTCGCGGTCACCACGACCCTGCGCCGGCCGTTCTCGCGGCTGACCTGGTTCGGGCCTTCCGTGAACTCGAAGCTGGCGAGCTGCCTCAGGGGCACGCTCATGCCGCCGGCCAGCGCCGGGCCCGACGGCACGCCCGTGCCCGTCCTCGCCACGGCCGCCTGCGAGGCCGGCAGCGGCACCGGCAGGTTCTTGAGCGCCTCGACGTCACCGCGCACGGAATCGGCGAGGCGCACCACGATGGCGAAGCGCCGGTCGCCCTCGAAGACCAGTCCGGCGTCCTTGCCGCCCACGGCGGTCCCGATGACGTCCTGCACGTCGGCGAGGCTCAGGCCGCGCCGGGCGATCTCCTTTCGGTCGATCCTGATCTCAAGGAAGGGCAGGCCGACCGCCTCCTCCACCTTCACGTCTGCGGCCCCCTCCAGGCCGCGCAGGATGCCGGCGATCTTTCGGGCCCCCTCGACCATCGGCCCGAACTCCTCGCCGAACACCTTCACGGCCAGGTCGTCGCGCACGCCGGCGATGAGCTCGTTGAAGCGCATCTGGATGGGCTGCGAGAACCCGAGCAGCGTGCCCGGGATCAGCTTCGCCTCGGTCTCCATCCGGCCGATCAGGGCTTCCTTGGTCTCCTTGGGGTCCGGCCACTCCGCCTGCGGCTTGAGGATGAGGTAGGCGTCGCAGGCGTTCGGCGGCATCGGGTCGGCGGCGATGTCCGGCGTCCCGCAGCGCGAGTAGACGAAGGCCACCTCCGGGAACTTGCTCATGGCGTCCTCGACGCCGAGCTGCATCGTCTGGGACTGCGAGATCGAGGTCGACGGTATGCGTCGGGCCTCCATGACGATGTTCTTCTCGTCGAGGGTCGGCGTGAACTCCTGCCCGAGCCGCGTCGCGAGCACCCCGGCCAGCCCGACGACGAGGACCGCCGCCATGACGAAGGTCAGGGGCGCCCGGATCGCGGCACCGAGCACGGGCCGGTAGGCGGACTTGAGTGCCCGGATGAGGAAGTTGTCCCCTTCGGCGACGCGGCCGGTGACGAAGGTCGCGACCATCGCCGGCACGAAGGTCAGGGACAGTACGAAGGCCGCGGCCAGCGCGATCAGCACCGTCAGCGCCATCGGGGTGAAGGTCTTGCCCTCGACCCCCGTGAAGGTCAGCAGCGGCACGTAGACCAGGATGATGATGGCCTGACCGTAGACGCTCGGCTTGATCATTTCCTCGGCCGAGACGCGCACGGTCTCCAGCCGCTCGTCCAGGCGGAGCTTGCGCCCGAGTTCGTGCTGCCGCTCCGCCAGGTGCCGCAGGCTGTTCTCGGCGATGATGACCGCGCCGTCGACGATCAGCCCGAAGTCGAGGGCGCCCAGGCTCATGAGGTTGGCGCTGATGCGGCCCGCGAGCATCCCGGTCGCGGTCAGCATCATCGTGACCGGGATGACCAGGGCGGTGATGATGGCCGCCCGGATATTTCCGAGCGCCAGGAACAGCACCGCGATCACCAGCAGCGCGCCCTCGGCGAGGTTCTCGGCGACCGTCCTGATGGTGGCGTCCACGAGGTCGGTGCGGCTGAGCAGCGTCCGGGCCTGGATGCCCGGCGGCAGCAGCTTGTTGATCTCCCGGATCTTCGCGTCCGCCGCCGCCGAGACGGTGCGGCTGTTCTCGCCGATCAGCATGAGCGCGGTCCCGAGCACCACCTCGCGCCCATTCTCGCTCGCCGAGCCGGTGCGGAGCCCCGTCCGATCCCGACCTCGGCGACGTCCTTCACCAGGATGGGCACGCCGGCGCGGGTGGCCACGACGATGTCGCGGATCTGGTCGACGTTCTCGATCAGGCCACCGGCGCGGACGACGTAGCCCTCGCCGTTGCGTTCGATGTAGTTCGCCCCCCGGGTCGCGTTGTTGACCTCGATGGCCCGCGTGAGGTCGGCGAAGGACAGGCCGTAGCCGACGAGCCGCATCGGGTCCGGCTGGACCTGGTACTCCTTGACGTAGCCGCCGATGGCGTCGGCACCGGCGACGCCGGGGACCCCCGCATCTGCGGCCGCACGATCCAGTCCTGGACCGTGCGCAGGTAGACGGTCCGCTCGAAGTCGCTCTTCAGGCGCTCGCCCTCGGGCGTCAGGTAGCTGCCGTCCGATTGCCAGCCCGGCTTGCCGTCGGCCGCGGGCGGGCCCTCGCCCGGCGCCTCGTACTCGACCGCCCACCAGTAGATCTCGCCGAGGCCCGTCGAAATCGGCCCGAGCCGCACCTCGACCCCCGGTGGCAGGGTGCCGCGCACCTCGACAAGGCGCTCGTTGACCTGCGCGCGCGCGAAGTAGACGTCGACCTTGTCGCTGAACACCGCCGTGAGCTGCGCAAAGCCGTTGCGCGAGAACGAGCGCATGCTCTCCAGGCCCGGCGTGCCGGCGAGCGCGCGCTCGACCAGGACCGTGACCTGCTTCTCGATCTCGACCGGCGTCAGCGCCGGCGCGATGGCGTTGATCTGGACCTGGTTGTTGGTGACGTCGGGCACGGCGTCGATGGGCAGCCGTGACAGCGACCAGGCCCCGAAGGCGGTGGCGATGAGCGTCACCAGGATGACCGCGTAGCGGTTGGCGACCGAGAAGGCGAGGACGGGCCGGATCATAACTCAGTCCTCCGCCGCGGCCTTGCCGAGCTCGGCCTTCAGCGTGAAGCTGTTGGCCACCGCGATGATCTCGCCGGGCTCAAGCCCGGCCGTCACCTCGACGTCGCGGTCGTCGGAGCGCCCGACGGCGACGGCGCGCGCCTGGAAGCCCTCCGGCATCCGCACGAACACGGTCGGCTTGCCCTCGATTGTCTGGACCGCCTCGGAAGGGACCAGGACACGGACAGGCTTGTCCGAGACCTTGATCTCGGCGGCCACGAAGGATCCGGGACGCCAGGTCTCGTCGGGATTGGCCAACTCGGCCACGACCCGGGCGGCGCGGGTGTTCTGGTCGAGCACCGGCCCGATGAAGACGATGTGTCCCTCCGCCGTCGCGCCGGTCGCGTCCGTCCGGACGGTCACCGCCTGGCCCTCGCGGACCAGCGGCAGGTCGCCCGGCGTGACCGCGAGGTCGATCCAGACCTTGGTGAGGTCGACGACGCTGTAGAGCTCGGTCTCCAGGTTGTCGCGTCCGACCGCTGCGCCCAGGTCGACGCGCCGCTCAACCACCTTGCCCGCGATGGGCGAGCGGATCTCCTGGCGCTCGAACTGCGCCTCGGGCTGGGTGGCCAGGGCGTTGATCTCCGCGGGCCCCAACCCCAGGAAGGTCAGCTTGCGACGGGCCGCGTCCTCCTTGACCTTCAAGTCCTGGTAGCTCGCCTGAGAGCGCAGGTACTGCTGCTCGGACGAGATGCGCTTGTCCCAGAGTTCCTTGTCGCGCTGGTACAAGGTCTTCTGCAGGTCGGCAGAGACGCGGGCGGCGAGGTATTCCCCTTTTGCGTCGGCGATCTCGCGGCTGTCGAGCAGCGCCACGACCTCCCCCTTGGCGACCTTGTCGCCGAGCCCTTGCGGAGCTCCACCACCGTGCCGGTCGTCTTCACCGCGATGCGGGCGGTGTTGTTGGCGCTCGGCACGATGGTCGCCGGGACGTGGAGGTGCCGGAAGAGGCGGCCCCCGTCGGCGGCGTCCGTGCGGATGCCGGCCTTGGCCACCTGCTGGTCGCTCAGCCGAACGAGGCCGGGTTTCTCGGGCTCCGGCGCGGCCGCCGGCTTCGCCTCGGGACGGGCAGGCGCGGGGGCATGCCAGCTCGCCAGCATGGACCTGAGGGCGTCCGGCGCGGCTGGCCACCACGTGGCGACGAGGAAGCCGCCGGCGACGGCCAGCGGCACGGGAAGGAGACGTTTCAACATATCGGCGCCATGAACGGCCAGCCGCGCGTCCGCACGGTGCCATCGTTCGAGAAAGGGACGAGGCGGATGGCCTCAGCCCCTTGGAGGCTCGTAAGGCCCCTGCGCATCGCCGCCGGCGCGGGCGGCTTCGTGCGCGACGACGAACGATTGCGTCGTGCAGGACGGAGCGCTCGCGGGAGAACGGGCGTCCGCCGGCATCACGCACTGGGCGTGCGATTGCGCATGGTGGACCAACTCGTCCGCGTCCTGGTGATCCTCGGCATGGTCATGGTCCGCCAAGGTAAGGACCGCGTGGGCGGTCGCCGCGGAACCGTCGTGCCGAGCCCCCGCCATAAGCGGCAGCACCGTCACCGCCGCCAGCAGAAACGCGATGGCAAACGTCATGAGACGCCGTCCGAACGACACCCGACACCAATCCCCTGAAACCTGCGCCGGGCGATCCCGATACGGCGAAGCGGCTTCCCTTATCCTATCCGGGGGGATAGGAAGTCAACATGGATCACGTGCACGCCTCTCACCCTGACATCGTCAAGCGCCTCAAGCGCGCCCACGGCCACCTCGCAGGCGTCATCGCCATGATCGAGGAGGGTCGGTCCTGCGTGGACCTCGCCCAGCAGCTTCAGGCGGTCGAGAGCGCCATCGCCAACGCGAAGCGAACGCTGATCGAGGACCACATGGAGCACTGCATCGGCGACGGCGTCGCGGACGGTGGCAAGTCCGCCAAGGCCGCGCTCGCCGAGTTCAAGGCGTTGGCGAAGTATCTCTGATGCTAGGCGTCCTCGCGAACCGAACCTACCGGCATCTCTTCGCCGCACAGGTCATTGCCCTGATCGGTACCGGCCTGCTCACCGTCGCGCTCGGACTTCTGGCGTACCGGCTTGCGGGTGCCGAAGCCGGTGCGGTCCTCGGGACGGCGCTGGCCATCAAGATGGTGGCCTACGTGCTCGTCGGGCCAATTGCGAATGCCTTCACCGCGCAACTGCCGCGGCGGGCGTTCCTGGTGGTAACCGACCTCGTCCGCGCCGGGGTCGCTCTGATCCTGCCGTTCGTCGACCAAATCTGGCAGGTCTACGTCTTGGTCTTCGTCCTACAAGCGTGCTCGGCGGCCTTCACCCCGACCTTCCAGGCGACCATCCCGGATATCCTCCCGGAGGAGCGCGACTACACCCGGGCGCTTTCGCTCTCGCGTCTCGCCTACGACCTGGAGAACCTGCTCAGCCCGGCGCTGGCCGCCCTGCTGCTGACTGTCATCAACTTCCACTGGCTGTTCGGCGGCACGGTCGTCGGCTTCCTCTGTTCGGCCGCCTTCGTCGTCTCGACGTCACTGCCGTCGCCCAAGCCGGCCGAGCGCCCGGCCGGCATCTACGAGCGCACGACGCGGGGCCTGCGGATCTACCTCGCCACGCCCCGCCTGCGTGGGCTGCTCGCGCTGAACCTGGCGGTGTCGGCCGCCGGCTCGATGGTCATCGTCAACACGGTGGTGATCGTCCAGGCCCTCCTGGGGCGGACCCAGAACGACGTCGCCGTCGCCCTCGGGCTATTCGGCGGAGGCTCGATGCTGGCGGCGATGCTGCTGCCGAGGGTCCTCGACCGGCTTCCCGACCGGACCGTGATGGTCCCGGCAGGGGCTATGCTCGGCGTCGTGCTGCTCGCCTTTGCCGCCGCAACCTGGGGCGGCGGGATTGGCTGGCGGATGTTGCTGGCGACCTGGCTTGTTCTCGGCATCGGCTACTCGGCCGCCCAGACCCCGACCGGACGCCTGCTCAAGCGATCGGCCGCACCCGGTGACCGGCCCGCGGTGTTCGCTGCCCAGTTCGCGCTCTCGCATGCCGCGTGGCTGGTGACCTATCCGCTCGCGGGCTGGCTCGGCGCTGAGGTTGGGATACCGGTCACCCTCGCGGCTCTAGGCGTGCTGACCCTGGTGGCCGTCGTCGCGGCCGCCGCGCTGTGGCCCGCCAATGACCCAGATGTCATCGAGCATGTTCATGCCGACCTTGATCCCGGTCACCCGCATGTCAGCGGCGCCATAGGAGTTCGGCACGCCCATGCCTTCGTTGTCGACGATCTTCACCATCAGTGGCCAGCCCGTTCCGGATGAAGCTTTCGGCGATCCTCGTTGCATTGTTCCCGCTCACCCTGGCTTACGGACCCGCTCGGGCGGTCGACTGCACCGATTTCCTGCGGATGCACGGCATGCTGCGGCAGGCGCAGGCCCAGTGTGCCTTCCAGAGCTTCAATCCCGAGATCGTGGACATGGCGCGCCGATGTTACAACCGGGTCGGCTCCGGCAAAGGCGCGCAGGCCATTCGAGCGGGCGCCAAGGAGTTCGATTACATAGCGGACCTGCGAGGGAAGGACGTCACCTGTGCTCTGATCGGACGCAGCTTCCCGATGGTTATACGGTGAAGCCAAGGTCTTGAGAGCGGACCGTCCCAGGGTCGGAAAAGGATCGTGAGCGGTCCCCCGGCCATGTCCGCTTAATGCAATCGCCGTCCAAAAGCGGACAGGCAGGAAACCACCCTACCCGGCCATTTAGCGACACATGCCAACGCGACCAGAGCCGGCCGAAAGCCGTCTGTCCGCTTCGGAGAAGGTCCGCGGGAAGAGCGGACGGCCTGCTGCCGACCCGAGCCAGACGTAGAACGAATTCGGTGCTCATCTCATAAGCGGACGTGCTGGGCGTACGCGGACGGACGCTCAGCGAACCCCCCGCCTTGAATGAGCGTCCGCGCTTGTACGTCTTCCATTATCGACCGCCTGTCCGCCGATGATTGTCAGGGATCGCCAGCGCAATGGCGACCGGCGGCCGGTCGCAGTCTTGTCAAGGCAGGCGGCGGTAGACGCCCGCGAATACCGCGCCGCCCTGCAGTTCGCAGGTGCCGGCCTGGATGACCTTCCAACCGTCCGCGCCGAGGCGCTCGAAGGTTAGTCGACAGCGGCCGTTCAAGACGGTGGCTGTCCCTTTCCGGAGATCCAGGAATGCATCCGTGGCCGCGGTGTCCACGTCGCCGGCCTCCTCCCCGCCG
This sequence comes from Methylobacterium komagatae, assembly GCF_042661665.1. Lineage (NCBI taxonomy): Bacteria > Pseudomonadati > Pseudomonadota > Alphaproteobacteria > Hyphomicrobiales > Methylobacteriaceae > Methylobacterium > Methylobacterium komagatae. Next base: position 4,640,193 of record NZ_JBHSWN010000001.1, on the reverse strand, counting down.
GGCCCGACATAGTTAGACATCAGGGACACGCTGGCGAAGCCATGGACCGGTCCCACGACGTTGAGGGTGCTGTGATTGCCCTTGGGCTCCTCGCAAAAGAAGTCACTGCCCACCTTCACCCCACCCTCAGACCGCTGGAGTTCGGCGTTCCGCTCGTCGTAGGCCTCGGCCAGGCAGGCTGCTGTGGCACAGGCCTGCGCCTTCCCTAGCCACGCCCGCTGCCGAGCCTCGACGGCCTCGCGCTTCCCCTCTTTCAAGGCGCCCGAGTAGAGCCTCGCCAGGATCTCGTCCCGGCTCCCGAGAGCGGCGTCCCCGCAGACGAGGCGTTCCATTCCGGTCGATGCCTTGGCGCAGTCGAAGCTTGCCGCATGGGCAACCGGCGCCGTGAAAGCGAATGCCGCCGATGCCCCGATGCGGGCCGCGGTACGGTGGAAGTCGCTCACTGCTCGCATGATAGGTCCCCGCCCGGGCAGGCTAGTTGATCGGTCAGGTCGCGGGTGCGGCGCTCGGTTAGGGCCGTCGCGCACTCGCCGATAAGCATGGGCATGATCGTGCCGTTATCATCGGGGTGTTCGGCGTCGTAGCCGGTCTCAAGGTTGCATTCGAGGTCGCGGAAGCGCCGCCAAGCCTGCTGCGCGAGGTCGAGGTTGTGTCGCCCGCTCGGGTCGAGTTTGGCCTGCAGGGCCTCTCGCGCCTTCGCCAAACTGGCCTCGGCGGCGTCCAGCTTGCGCTTGGCGCATAGGGTCCCCTCGGCTTGGTTCGCGACGTCCGCGCAAAGTGCCGGCACCTCCGCCGTGGCCGCCGTCGACCAGAGCATCAGGACCACCATTTGGGCGTGCTTCATCGCATGGACCCCGCCGGGCAGAGGCCTCTTGCGGTCCTGCCCCACTTTTGCCGGTGGTAGCACGGCGCGCTAGCCTCTCCCACGACCGAGCCCGAGGAGGCCACGACGCCGAACCGCATCACGACAGACAGGTCCGGAGATCCCGTCGTACGGGTGCTCGGCGGCTACCTCGCCGCCGTGGCGGCGGCGGTGACGACCTTGATGCTGGCCAGTGCGGCCAGTGCTCTGTTCGGGCCTCCCCCGTCGCCCGTCGCCGAGCCTACCCTCCCTTCCGACTTAATCTCCGTCGCCATCACGTTCGTCATCGCAACGCTGTTCGTGACGGTCTTCGCGATGCCGGCATTCTTGCTGTGCCTGGCGGTCTCGATCCGGACGGGATGGCGCCATCCGACCATCCACGTGGCTTGCGGCGGCGCCATTGGTCTCGCCCTCGGGCATCTGTTTGCCGGCATGGTCGACTGGCCGCTGCAAGCCGTAAGCGCCGGAGTGGTGGGCGGCGGAGTGTACTGGTGGCTCGCCGTGCGCGAGCGGCGATGGTCAGGGTCGTGATCTCACTGTTTACTGGTCGAGACACGTCTCTGGTCGCGCATGCCGGATTTGTGAGCGGACCTTCGGCTTGGCGACCGTACCGACCTCGGGGTAGCCTGGCCCTAGGCCGATGCTGCCTGCCGCTCGCCCCGGGAACGGGATGGTGAAAGCATCGCGGACGACCACCCCCACCGGATCCCTGACCGGCGACGGGTCGGCAACGCGGGCACCGACGGACCGACGCCGGCTTGGGAGAGCACCATGACGACCGTCGACCAGGCCAAGGCCAAGGCCAAGGCCATGGCCAAGCGGCTGCGCGTTGCGCTGGCCGCCCGCAACCTCGCAGTCCCGCACGCGACCGCCCTCGAACTCGTGGCCGCCGGCCTTGGCCACGACGACTGGAACACCGCTTGCTCCGCCCTCGACCGCCCGGCGGAGATCGGACCCCGCTTCGTGGAGGCAATCCCGATCCTGCGCATCTTCGACGAGGCCAAGGCGCGCGAGTTCTACTGCGGCTTCCTCGGGTTCGAGGCCGGGTTCGAGCACCGCTTCGAGCCGGGTCTGCCCCTCTACATGGAGGTCGCCCGCGCCGGCCTGCGACTGCACCTGTCCGAGCATCACGGCGATGCCAGTCCAGGCTCCGCGGTGTTCGTGCCGATGCGGGGCGTCCACGCCTATCACCGGGAACTGATCGACAAGCGCTACGGCTATGCCCGGCCGGGCGTTGATCAGGCTCCTTGGGGCGATGTGCTGGAGGTGCCGGACCCATTCGGGAACAGGCTGCGGTTCTGCGAGCGCCGCGACGGATGACCGAGCCCTGGACGCGCTGATCCGCCGTCGATCCGAGGTGCGCCCCTCGCGGAGGACAGCCGGGCTTGACGGTCAATCGTCACGCCCGCTCCTTGTGCGGAGCGGGGCGACACCCGCATCTCGCATTTTGGTACTCCCACAGCGACGGGCGAGCGTTACGTGGGCTCCCGGACGAGCATCATCACCGCGTTGTCATACCAGGGGAGAGCGAGAGCCCCGGCCGCACCCCGGTAGATGACCGGATCGCGCCCCGGACCCCACATGCCGCTTTGGCAATGGACCGCGTAAGCGACCGGCTGGCGCATGCCGAGCTTGCGGAGCTCGGGCTGCACGTCCGGCGGCAGTCGTTCGAGCGGCTGGAAATCGGGGGCCTCGCACACGTCGCCGGTCGATGGTGTCCTGTCCCACGCCAGCCGGGTCGACGTGAAGGTCAGACGCTTGCCCATCAGGCTCGGGTCGTTGTCGGCAAGCGCTTGGACGCCGATGTCCGGGACCGCGACTTTCGCGACGCGCCAATGGCCTGTGAAGGCAGAGATTGGATCGCCGGCCATCGCCGGGACTATGCCCATGCCCATGCCCATAACCACCGCAGCCGCGACCGGGATAAGCCTGTCCGTTTTCGCCATCTCAGTCTCCTCGTGGTGCGCCCCGGGCCAGACAGGCCTACGGCGCAGCGTCCTTCGCCCTGGGGGTCGATGATGGGTCGGCTGATCGCGCGGGACCGACCCTAGCCCTGAATTTTACGGACGATGTCATCGAAGGCTTCGACCGGCGGCGCACCTTCGTGTCGCTCGCCGTTGAGGAATAGGGTCGGCGTCGAATGGACGTCCAGGACCTTCATGGCCTGCGCCTGCACGCGGTTGACCTGGTCGTAGAGGGCTTGGTCGGCGAGCATGGCATCGAACTTGGCCTTGTCGAAGCCAGCCTGCCGGAGGAGGTCGCGCATCGCGTCGAGCGGCTTGTCGACGAAGGCCCAGGACCTCTGTCTCTCGAACAGCAGGTCCGTGACCGGGTAGTAGTTCCGCCCGCCGTCGGCCCTGGCCAGCATGAAGGCGGCGGTGTCGAGGGGGTTCAGCGGGTATCCGCGCAATGCGAAGCGCATCTTCCCCGTGTCGATCCAGCGGGCCTTGATGCTTGGCCAGACCTTGTCGTGGAAGGCCGCGCAATGGGTGCAGGTGACGGCGGCGTACTCGATGAAGGTCACCTTCGCATCGGCCGAGCCGACCCAGATGTCGCCTAACGGGCCCGCCATCGCCGGGTCATCGACGGGGGCCGCCCGCGCCGGGGCGAATGCGAACGCAGGGCCCAGGATCGCGCCGAGAAGCAGGGTACGACGGGCAAAGCGCTGGCTTAGGGTGCTCGTCTCTGTCTTCACGCGGCCGCCTCGTTCGTCCACAAGCCAATGAAGCTTAGGTTCGGGGACCCGGGCGTCCCTTACGTGACAAACGGTGGCCCGCACGTATCGTTTTGTAGTCGTCGCTCGGTCTTCAGGCCCTGCCGACCGGTCGCACGTCCGTGGCGGCGGCGAACGAGGTGAACCGGTCCGGCTCGTCGAGGGGCACGTCGAGGCTGCAGCGCAGGCCCTCGGGGGCGAACTCCAGGCTGACCGTGCCGCCGAGCTCGCGGCTGACCCCGCCCGTGATCAGGCGGGTGCCGAAGCCGCGTTTGCCCGTCTCCCGCACCGGCGGGCCGCCACTCTCCCGCCATTCGAGGGCGAGCCGCCGCGCGCCGCTCTCGCCGACGACGACCCTCCAGGCGACGTCGATCCGGCCCGCGTCGGTCGAGAGGGCGCCGTACTTGGCCGCGTTGGTCGTCAACTCGTGCATCGTCATCCCCAGCGCCAGGACGTAGCGCGGAGGCAGGTCAATGTCGGCCCCTTCCAGGCCGAAGCGGTGCAACTGCTCGTCCCGGAAGGGGGCGAGTTCGTTCTCCAGCACCGTGCGCAGCGAGGCGCCCTCCCAATCGTCGCGCGAGAGCAGGTCGTGGGTCTTCGACAGCGAGAGGATGCGCCCCTCCAGCCGCTCGCCACGGTCCTCGTCGCGGCGGGCCTGCCGCGCCAGGGACTGCACGGTTGTCAGGGTGTTGCGGACCCGATGGTTCAGCTCGTGCAGCATCATCGTCTGCCGCTCCTGCAGGACGCGGCTGCGGGCGACCTCCTCGCGCAACTCCCCCTCGTGCCTCTGCAGCGATGCCGCCATGGCGTCGAACGCCTCGCCGAGCCGGCCGAACTCGTCGCTCCCGGACAAGCCGGTTCGGGTCCCCAACTCGCCGGCGCGCCACGCGCCGGCCGCCGCGAGGAGGCGCCGCACCGGCCTGCGGATGAAGGCGCGGCCGGCCAGGAGCGCGGCGGCGACGGCCAGGATCGCGCCGACGCCGATCAGCACGACCCCGCGACGGGTCGCGGCATCGATGTCCGCGAAGGCGGTGGCGGGCGACAGGCCCACCGCCACCGTCATGCCGTCGAGGTCCCCCGGCGCGCCCCCGGCCACCGCCGTGATTCGCGGGTTGCCCCTCAACCCGGTCAGGTCCGCGACGCCGCCGCGGTGGTCGGACAGGGCCTTCCAGAAGGCCGTCGGCAGCGGCTTGCCGGCCCAGGCTTCGTGGTCTGGCAGCCGGACCAGGATCGTGCCGTTCCGGTCCGCGACCGTGAGGGCGGCGTCGGGCGGCAGCCCGGCATCGGACTGCCGTGCCGCGAGGTAGGACAGGTCGATGCTCGTGATCACGATGCCTTCGGGGCGACCGTCGCCGTCTTCGTCGGCGATGGCCTGGGCGAACTGGATGGTGGGCCGTCCGGTGACCCGGCCAAACACGACCTCCCCGATGGCGAAGCCGCCGGTGCGCATCGCCTCCTGGAAGTAGGACCGGTCGGCGACCGAATAGGCCCCGACCGGGGATCCCAGGGTGTTGCACCGGATGCGCCCGTCCGGGTCGGCGACCCCGAAGAAGAAAGAGCCGGGGACCTTCCCGCTGACCGTCGCGAGGTACGCCGTGCAGGCCCGGGCGTCCTGGCCGCGGACCTCGGCCACGCCGGCCAGGATGGAGAGGATCTGCCGGGCCCCGCGACCGAACTGCCCGAGGTCGGCCGCGACGGCCTTCGCCCCGCGCATGGCCTCCTTGCGGACGGCCTCGGCCCGGGCGGCGCGGAGCGCGTACTCGTTGTAGCCCTGGACGGCCAACGCCGGAATCAGCGCCAAGACGACAAGGCCCACGATCCGCTTCGTCAGTGACATCGAGTTCCCGAGCTCGGTGAAGCCCGTCGTCTTCCGGGACCCGGCCACCGAACTAGGTCGGTTCGCCAGCAAAGCCATGGGCAGCGCCTCGGCCCGCTAGCCAGGGCTATCCATCGATCGAGGCGCGGCGGGCCCGATGGACGCAACCCGCCCAGGGACGGTCGCCGCGGGGACTCCCCGCGACGGCGGTCAGTGCGCGCCGGTGCCGACGCCCCCCACGGCGCGCCTGAGGATGCGCGAGAGGTCGGCCACGGAGTAGGGTTTGCGCAGGAGCTCGAACCCGTGCGTCCCCTGCTCGGCAAGCACCTCGCTGTAGCCCGACGTCAGGACCACCGGCAGGTCGGGTCGGCGGCGGCGGAGTTCGCGGGCGAGATCAACCCCGTTCATCCCCGGCATGACTACGTCGGAGAACACCACCTCGAACCGGTAGGGGATGCGCTCGAACTCGTTCAGGGCCTTTTCCGCGTCCATGGCCCACACGGTGCTGTAGCCTAGCTCTTCCAGCGCCTGTGCCGCGAAGGCCCCAACCTCGTGGTTGTCCTCCACCAGTAGGACGCAGGTGCCGTGGCCCTCGGCGAGGTCCGCCGGCTCATGCGCCTCGGCCTCGGTGGCGGCGGGGGCCTTGGCGCGCGGGAGGTACAGGGTGAAGGTGGCGCCCTCGCCGAGGCGGCTCTCGGCGATGACCTCGCCGCCGGACTGCTTGGCGAAGCCGAAGACCTGGGACAGCCCGAGCCCGGTGCCCTGGCCGACGCCCTTCGTGGTGAAGAACGGCTCGAAGATCCGGTCCAGTGCGTCCGGGGCGATGCCGCTGCCCGTGTCGGCGACCGAGACCGCGACGAAGTCGCGGCGCATGGCCGGATGGGCCCGGACCGCGGGGACGACGCCGACCGGCCGCACCCGGATGGTGATGCGCCCTTCGCCCGACATCGCGTCGCGGGCGTTGACCACCATGTTGACCAGCGCGGTGTCGAACTGGCTCGGGTCGGCGTCGACGAGGCAGGGACCCTCCTGCCCCCTGGCGTCCCGGAACGGCTCGACCTGGGTCTCGACGTGAATGCGAGAGCCCGTGAGGGTGCGGACCATGTCCGAGACCGAGGCGACGCCGCGCCCGACATCGAACACCTCCGGCTGGAGCGCCTGCCTCCGCGCGAACGCGAGGAGTTGGCCGGTCAGCTTGGCGGCGCGGTCGACGGTGTCCGAGATGGCGTCGACGTAGCGGATCCGGCGCTCCTCGGCCAGGTTCGGCCGCTTCAGCAGGTCGGTGGACGACTTGATGACCGTCAGCAGGTTGTTGAAGTCATGCGCGACGCCGCCGGTGAGCTGGCCCACCGCCTCCAGCTTCTGGCTCTGCCGGAGTTGCTCCTCCAGGGCCTTGCGCTCCGTCACGTCCCGGCCCGCCGCATAGAAGTGGTCGTCGCGGGGGATGGCGTACCACGACAGCCATCGGAAGCCCCCGTCGCGCGTCCGCATCCGCACGTCCAGGCCGTCGAGGACGATGCCGTTCACGAGGTCGCCGAACACCCCTCCACGGCGGACCTGTCGGCCGGGTCGATGAATGCGTTGAAGTGCGCGCCGACGAGGTCGTCCTCGGACCAGCCGAGCGTCTCGGTCCAGGCCGGGTTCACCGAGCGGTAGCGGCCATCGAAGCCGCAGACGAGGAATAGGTCGCGGCTCGTGCGCCAGACCATGTCGCGCTCGTCCGTCCTGTCGCGGGCGGTCTCCTCCAGGACCCGCTCGGCCTCGCGCCGCTCGGTGATGTCGTTGAACAGGATGGCGACCCGGCGCCGGGCCGGCTCGCCAATGCGCAAGGCGTGGACGTCGAACCACCGGCCGAGTGCCACCGCGCCGCTCTCGAAGCGGGCCGCCTCGCCCGTCAGGGCCACCCCGCCGTAGGCGTCCAGCCAGGACCGCTCCAGGCCCGGGACGACCTCGCTGACCCAGCGTCCGGCCACGTCGCGGAGCCCGGTATGGCGTTCGAACGCCGGGTTGACCTCGACGAAGCGGTAGTCGACGGCGCGCCCGGCCGCATCGTAGCGCATCTCGACGATGCAGAAGCCGGCGTCCACGGCCTCGAACAGGGTGCGGTAGCGCGCCTCGCTCTCGGCGAGCCGGCCTTCCTCGGTGCGGAACCGGGTGACATCGAGTTGGCTCGCGAAGAAGTAGCGCAGATGTCCGTCCGGATCGAACACCGGGCTGACGTAGAGCTCGTTCCGGAACGGCGTGCCGTCGCGGTGGTAGTTCAGGATCTCCACGACCACGTCGCGCCGCGCCGCGACGGCGTCGCGGACCTTGGCGACGTCGGCGGGATCGGTGCCCGGGCCTTGGAGGAATCGGCAGTTGCGGCCGATCAGCTCGTCGGCTCCGTAGCCGCAGAGCTCCTGGAATGCGCGGTTGGCGAAGACGATCGGATTGTCGGGCAGGTTCGGATCGGTGACGATCTGCGGCATGCGGGTCTTCTCCGCCGCCGTGAATAGCAGGTCGGTCCCGGCCGCCGAGGTGCGCTCGTCGCCGGTCGGGGCATGGACGTGCCCCTCGTTCCGCCGCCGCAGCCGCTCGATCTCAGCCTTCGCGTCCGCCAGTTGCCGGCGCAGGTCCTCGAAGTCCGTTTCCATCCTACCTGTCCCGACCGGGTACTGGGTGGGTCCGCCCGTTGGTATCCCGACGGAGCCGTCGGTTTCCGCTGAGTGCCGTCGGCCGACGCATCCCGGAGCCGTATGACGGAGGCCGGGTCGTCCGGGAAGTGTGGCCCGGGATTGCAGGGCGGGCCGTCCCGTCCCGTTCCCGGCCCGACCGTGGTCACGCACAGCCCCGGACGAACGGGATGCGCACCCCCGTGTTCCCGGAACGCCGGCGTTCCGGGCCGGCATGGTACCGAACCGTCGGGCGGTCGAAGACCCCATGAGCCGGTCGCGGGAACGTTGTTGCACCCCTGTTCCCGCCGGTTGAACGTCGGCAGCCGCTTCCGAGCAAGCGGCGATCTGCCCGGTCACCTTCCCGTGTCTGTATCGGCCACCTATGGCATAGAGCGTCTCAGTCATTCACATCAGATCCACAGGCCTGCCGGACCCAAATGACGGCCTGGGATCGACGCCGGGTGAACGGGTGGCCGTGGAACAGATCGACAGCACAGCGCGACGCCAAGCTGCGCTCGCCGCCTACGATATTCTCGACACGCCGACCGAGGCCGAGTTTGACAGCATCGTGAGGGTGGCGTCCGAGACCTGTGGCATGCCGGTGTCGCTGATCTCCCTGCTCGACGGCGAGCGCCAGTGGTTCAAGGCCGAGACCGGCTTTAGCCACAGCGAGACCCCGATCTCGCAATCCATTTGCGCCTACGCCGCGCAGCAGAACGACGTGTTCGAGATCCCCGATCTCACCCTCGATCCGCGGACCGCCGACAACCCCCTCGTGACCGGCGGGCCAGAGGTGCGGTTCTACGCTGGCGTGCCCTTGAAGACCGCGGATGGTGTCGCCCTCGGCGCCCTGTGCGTCCTCGACACCAAGCCTAATCGGCTGACCCCGTCACAGGCGTTCACCCTGCGCACGCTTGCCCAGCAGGTCATCACCAACTTGAGCTCGAGACGCACGCTCAAGGAGCGTCGCGAGAGCGACCGGCGAAACAAGGCGATCCTGCAGAGCGCGATCGACTACGGCATCATCGCGATGGATCTGAACGGCCGCGTGACGAGCTGGAACGCGGGAGCCGAGCAGATCCTTGGGTGGACTGAGGCCGAGATGCTCGGACGGCACGCCAACGTCTTCTTCACCCGAGAGGATGAGCGCGACCAGATCGCCGAGAAGGAGATGGGCGCGGCCCTGCTGCACGGGCGTGGCAAGGACGAACGCTGGCACCTGCGCAAGGACGGAACCGAGTTCTGGGCGAACGGCGAGATGATGCCGCTCACGGACGAAGACGGGCGGCCTGAGGGCTTCATCAAGATCCTGCGCGACCGCACCGAGCAGCGCAACGCAGCCGCTCGGCAGCAGGCCGATGCGGAGTTCATGCGCAGCGTGCTCGCCTCCTCGGCCGACTGCATCAAGGTGCTCGACCTCGACGGCGGCATGACCTTCATGAGCGAGGGCGGCATGCGGGTGATGGAGGTCAGCGACTTCAATCAGGTGAAGGGCTGCCCGTGGCCGGACTTCTGGCAGGGCCAGGGTCACGCCGATGCTGTCGCGGCACTCGCGGCCGCCAAGTCCGGCGGTGTCGGGCACTTCCAGGGGCCAGCCGGTACCTACCTCGGCACCCCGAAATGGTGGGACGTGCAGGTGACGCCGATCCTGGGCGCGAATGGGCAGCCTGAGAAGATCCTGTCGGTCTCGCGGGACATCACCGACCAGAAGACCGTCGAGCGCCAACTCGCGGTCAGCGAGGAACGCTGGCGCGGGCTGTTCAGCGGGATGCAGGAGGGGTTCCTCAGCGCCGAGCTGATCCGCGACGAGGCTGGCAAGGCGGTGGACTTCCGGTTCCTGGAGGTCAATCCAGCGTTCGCCGGGCTGACCGGGCTACCGGCCAGCAGCGCCGGGCGCACCATGCGCGAGCTTGTGCCGGCCATCCCGCAGTGGCTGATCGACACCTACGCCCGCACCATCGAGACCGGCCAACCCGAGAAGTTCGAGATCCACGTCCCCGAGCTGAACCGTACGTTCGAGGTCCGGGCACACAAGCAGTCTGGCCAGCAGTTCGCTGCGTTGTTCCTGGAGATCTCGGGCCGCAAACGGACCGAGGTTCGCCGCGCGGCCATGACGGAGCCTGGGCGACCGGCTGCGCGACTTGGGCGACAAGGGCGAGATCAGCCGGATCGCCGCCGACATCATGGGGCGCACGCTCGGACTGAGCCACGCGGGCTACGGGCAGGTCGATCCCGACGCCGAGACGATCCTGGTGGAGCAGGGGTGGACCGCGCCGGGCCTCACCGACATCACCGGGCTGCACCATTTCCGCGCCTACGGCTCGTACATCGAAGACCTCAGAGCCGGGCGCAAAGTCGTCATCGACGACACCGGTAGTGATCCTCGGACCGCCGCCGATGCCAAGGCATTGGCGGCCATCAGCACGCGCTCGCTTCTCAACTTGCCGGTGATGGAGCACGGCCGCTTCGTGGCCCTGTTCTACGCCGTGAGGGCGGAGCCGGGGGAGTGGGCTCAGGAGGACATCGCCTTCGTGCGCAACGTCGCCGACCGCACCCGGTCGGCCATCGCCCGCATCGAGGCCGAGGCGCAGCAGCAACTGCTAAACCACGAGCCGAGCCACCGTATGAAGAACATGCTGGCGATGGTGCAGTCCATCGCCACGCAGACGATGCGTGGAGCTGCCGATCTCGACACTGCCCGGGATGTGCTGGCGAACCGACTGATCGCCCTTGGCAAGTCGCACGACCTCCTGCTCGGCGGCTCCCTGTCGAAAGCCCCGCTGGCGAGCGTGATCGAGAGCGCGCTCGACATCCACCGTGACCGTCCGGATCGGTTCGTGCTCGATGGCCCGGCTGTGATGGTAGGTTCCAGGGCGGCGCTTTCGCTGTCGTTGATGCTGCACGAGCTGGCGACCAACGCCGCCAAGTACGGCGCGCTCTCGAACGCGGACGGTCGGGTCACCATCATTTGGGAAATCGACGGCGACGGCGACGACGCTCCGGTCACCTTGCGTTGGATCGAGGCAGGCGGTCCGGCGGTGGTGGCGCCGAAGCGCGCGGGGTTTGGTACCCGGCTGATCGGACGTGGGCTTGCTGGAAGCTTCGACGGCAAGGTTGACTTGAGCTACCCGCCCTCTGGTGTGGTCTGCACCATCGTCGCGCCGCGGCGCGGTCTCATGGCGAGCTAGACCTCGGATCCCGCGACGGGAGCATGCCGGGCGATCAAACCGTCCCGTCGGCCGTATCCAGCTGGGCAAGGAGTTGGTTCAGGCGGTCCGGCAGTGGCGTTGCCGGGATCTGGGCGTACATGCCCTGCAACTTGCGCCCGAGGTGGTGCTGGATCGCGTGGGGTGAGCCCGGCTGCATCCATATGACCGACCCCTGCGGGAGAACTTGTCCGTTCTCGTCGCGAACAGGATCAATTCCAGAATCAGAGGCACGTTTCCCCACCGAACTGCCTCCCTGGCCCCAGACCACGTAATAAGGGGCAAACAGCCAATCTGGATTGAGTTCCCATTGAGGCCCTGAGCAATCGGCACAGTGCCATCGGCGCCACACCAACATCGCAGACGCCGACCACAGCGTCTTCTCCCACTAGAATGCAGACCGTCAGCGGGAACTAATTTTCCGTTCGTGAAGGGTCGTGAACGGTCCCGTAGCTCTGTCCGCTTCGATGCACCGGCCGTCCGGAAGCGGACTGGCAGAAAATCACCCGAATCAGTCACTCGTCGCCGCCGCTGTGCGCCAGGAGCCGACCTTGTTTGCTTGCCAAAAAGCCGACGTTAAAATCTGAACGCTATCAGCACACCGTCGAGTCAGATGAGATCGTTCAGGTGCCTTCCGAAGTACAATTTCCTTGACTTCGGCCCTATTCCTCGCACGCTTGGTATAGCGTTGCCAATCTGAATTTTTTGGGCAACGTGCGTCCTGACTTCCTGTTCTTAAGGTTGACACGCTTGCTTCTGATAAGGACGTCCCCCGCAGCTAGCGTGAGTGCATGATGCCCGATCCGACCGACGCCGACGAAATTCCTTCCGATCAGCCTGTCGAGATTGAGGACGAGTACAAGCTCGCTCTGGAGACGGCCGGCGTTGAGGACGAAACGCTTCTCGAGCAGCCGGGGGACGTTAGGTTCGTCATCACCAGCTACGGAGCTGACTACCCGATCGACACCGTGATCTCTCGCTTGAAGTCGGGCGCATTCTTCATCCCTCCGTTTCAACGAAGGTTCGTGTGGTCCCAGCGCCATGCGTCGCGGTTCATCGAATCACTGCTCATGGGTCTGCCAGTACCAGGAATCTTTCTCTACCGGGAAGCTGAGACCAACAGGCATTTGGTGGTGGACGGCCAGCAAAGACTACGGTCACTTCAATATTTTTATGAAGGCGTTTTTTTAGAGAAAAAGTTCCGTCTGACTGGAGTTGCTGATCAGTGGAACAATCTATCATATGATCAGCTGAGTCCTGCGGACAAGCTCCGACTCGGAGATTCAATCATTCATTCTACTATATTTCATCAAGATGCGCCGAAGCAAGCACATCGGAGCCTTTACTTCGTATTTGAGAGGATAAACTCGGGCGGGATCCGATTGTCTCCCCAAGAAATTCGAAATGCGATTTACGAAGGCACGCTTCTCTCTACGGTCCGTACCTTGAACAACAATACCGCATGGCGATCTATTTTTGGCGAGAAGAAAAACTCGCGGTTGAAAGACGAAGAGTTGGTACTGCGTTTCCTGGCGATGAGAGCGCGATCGGATAAATATTCCCGGCCGATGCGGGACTTTTTGAACGATTTTGCTAACGACCTTAAGAACGTTGATCAGGCCGTGCTGGAGGAGTTTTCTAAAGCTTTCACGGACGCCATTCAGGTGATTTATGATGTAAAGGGCAAAGGTGCTTTCCGGCCGCGCGGGACCCTGAACGCCGCAGTCTTCGAGGCAGTCATGCTTGGAGTTTCGAGTAGGATTGAGAAGGACAGTACGCCCGTCGACAAGGAAAAGCTCCGGAAGGCGTATGATGCGCTCCTTGCCGACAATGAATTCACAGCTGCAAGCGAACGCGCGACTGCCGACGAGGAGGCAGTAAAGACACGGAGACGGGTAGCGACGACCACGTTTGCGGGATGCTGAGGTGTCCTTTTCGATCGACCAGAGGCTGGTCGCGCTCGAGAGAGTCATTACCGAGGCTGCAAACACCTCCCACGCCGCGGAAGTATCGTCCTACCTCTGCCGGTTCGGTAGCGTCTTGGTCTGCGGGCACCTGGAGCGCTGCCTTGAACTCATCCTGTGCGAGAAGTTCGAGGGTACCATGCCCTCGCAAATGTCAGCCTTTCTGCGGCGGTATTTTGGGGCGGGCACAAACTACGATTGCGACCGGATCGTTGCTCTGCTCAACCGGTTCGACACAACATGGGGTGTGGCTCTGGAGACGTTCATTGCCTCGAACCAGCGCGTGAAGGAGAGCGTGTCATCCTGCTACGCGGTCCGCAACTCAGTCTCCCACGGCGGAGGGCAGAGTCTCGGTGCCCGAGTGCTTAAGCAGTATTTCGACGATGTGGTCACTCTGATCGCCGAAGTAGAATTTATCGTGAGAAGTACTTAGGGGCAAGCCTTTCATAATTCGCTTCACCAACTTAGTGCCCGTTGATCTCCTTACGCCTGTATCGGCCACTGAATGAAGCAAGATGGGCTGTCTTGAAGATGTTTAGGCAGCTTGCCTTGCGAGTGATCCAGACGCAGACCTTCCGAATTTTGGCTATGGGTCAGGTGTTCGCGTTCTGCTAACCAGCTGACGGTACGAAACTACGCGGTGCGTTCAGGAGCGTTTCGCCTGTCGTACCTGCGGTCGTTCCGTGTGCTGTGTCGTTAAGCGAGGGCTTGTCACTGCCCTACGCGGAACAGGCCGAGTGCGCCTTTGACTGCCTCCAGCGTCGCCTGTGTGACCTCGCGGGCGCGGCGGGTGCCGTTCCGCAGGATGTCACGGACGCCATCCGGACGTTCCGCCCAGGCGGCGCGGCGCTCGCGGATCGGAGCGAACAGATCGAGCAGCACGGTCTCCAGCCGCCGCCTCACCGCGGTGTCGCCGAGGCCGCCGCGCCGGTAGTGCGCCTTCAGTTCGTGCACGGTGTCGCGATCTGGATCGAACGCGTCGACATAGGTAGCAGGACGTTGCCCTCGACCCGGCCCGGATCGGTGACGTGCAGATGGCCGGGGTCGGTGTACATCCGACGCACCGCCGCACGGATCGCGCCCTCGGTCGCCGACAAGGCTAGGGCGTTGCCCTGCGACTTGCTCATCTTCGCGCGCCCGTCGACGCCGGGCAGGCGACCGCTCTCGGGGATCAGCGCGCGCATCCGGCAGCAGCGTGTGCCCGACCTGCCGGTTGAGGCGCCGTACGATCTCGTCAGTCTGCTCGATCATCGGGGCCTGATCGGCGCCCATCGGAACGAGCGTCGCCCGAAACGCGGCGATGTCGGCGGCCTGGGCCACGGGATAGCATAGGAAGCCGGCCGGGATGTCGCGCCCAAATCCGCGCGCCTGGATTTCCTCCTTGATCGTCGGGTTGCGCTCGAGACGTGCCACCGTGACGAGGTTGAGGAACAGCTGCGTCAGCTCGCACAGCGCCGGCAGGGCCGACTGCACGCAGATCGTCGTGAGGCTCGGATCGATCCCGACCGCGAGGTCGTCGAGGGCGAGGTCGAGCACGTGCCCCGTGATGCGTCTTGGGTCGTCGGCGTTGTCGGTGAGCGCCTGCGCGTCGGCGATCAGGACGAAGGGGTCGTGGTCGTGCTGGAGCGCGACGCGGTTGCGGAGACTCCCGCAGTAGTGACCGAAATGAAGCGGGCCGGTCGGGCGATCGCCGATCAGGATGACGGGACGCGGATCGGTCGAGATGTCGGGCATGAGCGGTTCTTCGGATGGGAGCCGCCGTGTCGGATGAGCTGTCGGAACACGAACAGACCTCCAGAGCGTCGTCGGTAGGGTTCGTCCTCATGAGATGACGTGTCGTGCCGCTCCCCAGAGGGAGCGTCACCAGGAAGCGCAGGGTGTGGCGGCGACGAACGTCATGGCCGAGCCTTTCGTATGTCGCCGAACTCATTGCCGGTACCGTGACGACCGTGACCGCGGGGGTGTCGGCATCATGGGCGGCGGGTTCGCCCGCAGCGGCACGGGCCGCGGGCGAACCGCTGGGCATGCGACGGTTCAGGGCCGCGTCGTCGACGCGAGCGGCGGCCCCGCCTGCGCTTCGTCCACGGATGAGGCGTCTGGCTGGCCGGCGAGCCGCCAAGTTTGGCGCGACATGTCGACGTTCGCCTCCGGTTTAGCGGTCCCGAGCATTCTGTCGACGGTACGGCTCATTGCCGCCTCAAAGGTCAGGCCCGGCAACTCGGGCGATGCCGTGCTCTGAGGCTTTGCCGTGGTTGAGGACGAGGCTGAGTTCGGGGCGGCGGTTCGTTGATCCTGGCCGCTTGTCGTCGGACCGGCCGCAGGCTTTGCCAGCGTCCCAGTCCCGGCGCCGGTCGTCGTACCTGCCGACACAGCTGTCGGGGGCATCGAGCGTGCGATCGGCGGAGCTTGTCCGGCGGTTGAGTGCTGTACCGTGGATGCCGCCATCCCCTGGGGCTTGTCCGATAACGGCAGGGTCGTTTGGGGTGCCGCCGCGCCCGCGTTCGGCAGCACAGTGGTCCGGACCGGTGCCTCCGGACGGGCTGGAGGCGGTAGCGGCGTTTGCCTGTCCACCGAACCGGACAGTGACCTGCGTGCGGTCGTACCCCGGTCAGCGCCGTTCGACAGTGGCGCAGCGGGAGTCTCCGAGGGAGTAGTTGACCCCGCATCCGCCTTCTTGGCTCGGCCCTTTCGCCCGAGACGCTTCTCGCAGCGTGCGAGGTAGCGACGGAGCTGCTGTGGATCGAGGCGATCGCCGCCGAACTGCAGAAGCTCGGCGATCGCAGCGAGCGAATGGCCCAACTTGAGGCAGGCGCGGATGTCGGCGGCGTAGGCCGCGATCTCGTTCGCCACGGTGAGCTTGGTCGGTTGTGGCTCTGGTTCCTGGGTCAGCAGTTCGGCGAGCGCCGCACGGTTGGCTGCCGGCTCGCTCGCCAGCATGGGCTTCGGTGTGCGTCTGGGTTTGGCCATCGGGATTTGCCTCGCTTCGCCCAAGCCCTGTCGAGCGGAAGTGCTCTGGACTTGGCCCGCTTATGGTCACGCTTGTCGCTCCAAATTGCAAATCACGGCGATTCGATACAAGCATCGTTCGGTGAAACAGCAGCGCATTCGAGTACCGAATCCTTATAGTCGAATCGCCGTTATTTGACAGCGGCGCTGGTTGCAGCTTTATCCTCAAGCTTGAGCTTATCGGTTGTCGAGGGCTCAGTCGGGGCATCTCCGACAGCGAGGATGGGCCGGATGATCATCTACGTAGAACACGGAGCGCCTGTCGTTGCGTCAGGTTGCGGGAAGGAACACCGGCCAGCCGATGCGGATCGTGCTGTCCGGAGAGAAAGCCGAACGGCTGCCCTGAAGAGACGGAAAGGCGTGGGCTCCCGGAAGGACGATCCCGGAGAGGACACGGAGGGCAGGATGCCCCTCGCTATCCGCGCCGCCGGCCAAGCCGGGCGCAGCTACCGAGGAGACGCAGCCGTTCGGCGCTGACGCTTCTCACAGCCGCTCACCTGTCGGGGCGAGCCCCCGAACCCCCATCCCACAACCTCCCCGAACACAGCCCGAAAGGACTTCTGACGTGCCCGGCCAACGCGGAACCGAGACGCGCATCCTGACGAAGCAGGTCAACATCCGGCTCACGCCGGAGGAGTACGAGCGCCTGCAGGCCGAAGCCGTGGCGGCCGGCATTACGCTCGCCGAGCTCACGCGACGACGGCTCCTCGGGCTTCACATCACGGCGCGCGTCGATGCCGAACTGATCCGCGAGTTGCGGCGGCTCGGTGGGCTTGCCAAGATCGCCATCCGCACGCTGCACATGGCCGAGACCGGTCGCCTCGTGCTCAAGGACATTCGCTCCGCCATCGCGCATCTGGCCGTGCCGTCATGATCGGCAAGCGCATGCCCAAGCGCCGCGACGGCGCGTCGGTGGTTCGGCAGGTGACCCAGCTCGCCGCCTATATCGACCGCGACGTCAACGCCCAGGATCGCGGCGACGTCGTGGCTCGCGGTCAGCTCAATCTGATCACCGACGTCCGCTCCGAACAGGTCGCCGAGATGGCCGCCACCGCGATGGGTGCCCCCACCGCCCGCAGCCCGATCGAGCACCTCGTGCTTTCTTGGCGGGCGGGCGAACAGCCGACGGTCCGCCAGATCGAACAAGGCCTGGCGATCCTGCTGGAGGAGACCGGCCTGCGCGGCCATCAGGTGCTCTGGACGCAGCATCTCGGCGCGTCCGGCAACGCCCACGTCCACGCGTTGATCTCGCGTGTCGCGCCCGACGCGGACAAGCCGACGCGGGTCGCCTTCTTTCACCGAGCCATCGGGCGCGCCGTCGCCCGGATCGAGCACGTCCAGGGCTGGCAACGCGAGCCCGGCGCGCACCACGAGGTCTTCGAAGACCGCAGCATAGGAGAGCAACATGTCGACCGGTACCGGACCGCAGGGCGACCCGCCCCCGGACTACAGCCGCATCGCAGCCTACCAGGCGCAAGGGGCCCACACCAACACGATCGGCTCTTGAGGATCATCCGGGAGGGGAGCGAGGAGGCCGATCCGATCGGGACGATCATCGATGGTCAGGACCGCGCCTCGAGCCGCCTCAAGCAGATCATGGAGCTGTTGCAGGCCATGTCGGCCGAACAACAAAGACAGGCGGGCGACCTCACGGTGTTGCGCCAGCAGGTCGGCGAGATTCACCTCGTGCTCTCGCGGGCAACTCTCACTCGCAAATAGCCCGCGCCCTGGCAGCCGTGAGACTGCGCCGGGCAGCAGCGTCCGAGCCCACTGCCCGGCCGCAGATCTCTTCCTTGCAACAGGGATCCCGGCTCGAACTCTCCGAGGCGATGGCAGCGGCTCGGGATGATCGATCGACGACCCCGGCCGACACGGTCGCGGCCCTCACCGCCCGGCGTTTAGCCGAGATGCGCATGCGTCTCGCCCATCGCGCACAGGGAAGGGAATTGGTGCTCGCCAGAAGCATCGGGCCGAGCGATGCGTTGCCTGCCGGCGCCGCGCGGGCCGAGATCTACCGCGGTGAGGAAAGTGCCGCGCGGCGCGTGATCGAGGTGGTCGGTCCGATCGCGACGAAGGCGTCGTCTTGGGCCGCCTTGCACGCGGCCCTCGATGAGCACCGCATCATCTACGAGGCGAAGGGATCAGGCGCGGTCATCGTCGTGGACGGGATCACGGTGAAAGCCTCGACCTGCCGAGCGGCCAGCCGAACCCGCCTGGAGAAGCGCCTGGGCGCATTCGAGCCGAGATCGAAGGGCGTCGGTCATCAGCCCAACCGTGACGACTACAGCGCCGAGGCAGTCTCGCATTCACCGCGACCGGCCCCGGGTATCGACCCGGCCCTCTTCGGTCTTGCGAAGCGACAGACGCTAGAGGCGGCTTCGGCGCGGAGCGCGTACGACGCCGCCTATCCGATGCTCAACTTTGCCCCGTTACTGAAGGCTGCTGTCGTCGGGCCGGCTCCTCGCGCTGCCCTGAGCGCGCGCAGTCTCGCGATGAGAGCAGGTCAGCCATTGCCTCGCTTGGCACCGATCCGCCAGCCGAGCCACGGCGCGAGCGTGACCGGACTTCTCGGGCTGTACCATGCGGCTCTTCAGGCCGACCTCTACCGGGTCGTGACCGAGCGGCGCTCGCCGCGGGTTCGTGGGAAAGACGACGAGGTTCTCGCCCGGGATCCCGATCTGTTGAGGCAACTCACGCCGCGTCCGATGGCCGAGATCGCGCTGGGCTGGAAAGCGATGGAGCGAGCAGGCGGGCCCGGGGCAACGGTCCATCTCAGCCCAATCTCCACAGACCGGCACCACCTGATACTCACCGGCCTCGCTCAATCGCAAGTCGATGCCTTGGTGGCTTCCGGTTTTGCGCCAGCCCTCGTCCTCGACAAGAGCGACGGGAGCCACGAAGTCGTGCTGACGACGCCGAACGAGGGCAGGCCCTTCGAGCAGGCTGCCCTGGCCGAAGTGAGCGAGGATTTCCGCTTCAGCCTCGGGTTTGCCCGCAGCCCCTACGGCCTGCGGATCGACGATCCCGATCACCCGGATACCGCTGTTCGGAACGCGGACGGGAGCACTCGCCGTGTCTATGGGCAGATTCTCACCGCGACCGGGGCGATGTGCCAGAGGCTCGGCCAGCGGCTCGCGTTCTGGATCGGCATCTTCGCCCGACGTTACGGTCTCGGGCCGGCCTCACAACTCGGCCGCTGTCCAAGCTCGGACGGCGCGGAGCAGCACGCCGACGCGCCGGTCTACTGGGCGCACCGGGCAGACCTTCTGGCACGCTGGCAGGGGCGCTGGCCTGATCCCTCCCGGATCGACGCCCTGATCGCCCGCCGTCTGCGTGGGACCGGTCACGGCGAGGACGCGGTCGCCGCCCTGATCACCGCCTGCGCTCCAACGGTGCCGAGGATCGGCCGTCATGCCTGGACCGGTTATGGGCGGCGCGCAGCAGGCCACGCCTTCCGCGGTGATGCAGAGGACGAGCTGCTGGGCATTCGACCGCGCGCCTCCGGAGATGTGGCTGGAGTTGGAGCGTGCCGCCCGGAAACGCGAAGAGGCCAACAAACCGAAGTCTATCCCGGTGGCGGCACCGGCGGTCACGCTGTCTCCGCTGGTTCGAGCCCCTGGCAAGGCAAAGGCGAGCGAGAAGCGCGGGGTTAGGCGCGGCAGCGGGAACGGCAACGAGATGTAGGTAGAGAAAGTCGGCATCCGCCATCCGGAACCGACGTGCCCTGAAACTCTCAGAGAAATGAGCGGACGCTCATCAATCAGATCGTATCCACGAACGGCCTGATCGCCACCTCCGTCCCGCCCAGGAGATCATCGCACCCGGCGCCAGACTGGGCTCGCAGGGCCATGCCATAGAGGATGGTGAAGCAGAGCTCGGCCAAAGCGGCCTTCTGCCCCGGTGGGAGATGCTCGTCCTTCACCGCGCGGGACAGGCGTTCCTTGATCGCGCGCTCAATCCGCTGTCGGTACTCCGCGATCAGCAAGCCGACCTCGTCATCTTCGGTCCTCAGGTTCACCGAGCTGGTCAGGATCAGACAGCCCCGCGCCGGGGACGAGCGCGTGTAGAGCTGGGCGGCTTCCGCAAACAGGGTCTGGAACGCCTCGATGGGTTCGTCTGCCTCCAGGTACTCCAACATCGGTTTGAGATGGCTCACCCAGTACGAGCCGAGCGCGGCTTCGAACAGCTTCTGCTTCGATCCGAACGCCGAGCTCGAAGCTCTGGGGATGGGCGATGCCCATGGCGGTCTGCAGAGCCTTGAGCGGAGTGGCGCTGTAACCGCGTTCCCAGAACAGCATCATCGCCTGGTGCAGGGCCTGCTTCCGATCGAAGCTCCAAGGGCGTCCGCGGGCCATCGCCAGTTCATCGGTTTATGAGTGATCGCTCATCTATCTATCGCATGCCGAGCCTCTGCGCCCGCAAAAATGAGCGACCACTCAATTAATCGAGCGCTCGGGCAACCCGGTGCGCGCCGACCTGCTTGTGGTCGGTCGATGTCCGTCAACCTTCACATACCACAAGAGGGAAAAGACGACGTGCTCCCGAGCCTCTGCGGCTGCGGGAGCGGAGGGGAAGACACTCCAATCAAGGTGAATCAGGCGAAGGCCCTTCGCCCAAAAACCCCAGGAAGGACGGGGTGAAACGCGGCGCTCGAACAGCGCCGGCGGGAAGCAGTCGGTGAGGTGCCTTCGCCCCTTCCCCTCATGACGGACATGACAAATGACAGATCTCAACGCGCTCGTCGGCGCGAACGAGCCCGGCCGCCCCCACGAGCCGAGCTTCTGGGTGCGCGCCACGGTTGAGCGCCCTCGTAGGCACCAGGACGGCCTTCTCCTCGAACTCCGGGCCGTCGATTCAGGCCGCCCCGGACGGCTCACAGCCTTCATGACGGGTGACTTCATTCGAGAGGTTCAGACTGCGACGGGCATCTTGCTCGATCCGAGCACCATCATCGGCGACCACGAGCTGAAGCTGACCGTGACGGCCGAACCACGGGGTGACCTCTCGGCACAGGTTGCCGGCTTCGTGCGAGACACCTTCCTGTCGGACTGGGCCGATCAGGATGCCGCGATCCGGGATGGGCTGGAGGCCGATCGGATCTGGGACCGGCAGCACAATCTGCCGGCCCCGAGCCGCCTCCGGCGCGTCTTTCTGATCGAGCCGGAAGACGGAGGTTCGCCCACCGCAATCAGGGAGAAACTCGAGCGGTGGTGGGAGCACGGGATCATCGAGCTGATCCGGCACCCGGTCGCCTTCGAGGAAGCCGGATCGGTCGCCGCACTCGAGGAGGCGATCGGCTGCGCCTACGATCAGTACGAGTGGGGCACGCTCGACCTCGTGATCATCGCGCCCGGTACCGGCTTCGCGTTCCGCGCCCTGTCGGACGAGGGGCTGCTGCGCCGGATCGCCGTTCTCCCGGTCCCGATCGTCCTGCGCAAGGCGGGCGCTCCGACCCTGCTCGACACCATGGCCCACCGCTGTTTCGATGGCCCGGACGAGATCCTCGCCTTCCTGACCGGCATCCTCCGGGAGGAGGTGCGCGTGGCGAACACGCCGCGGCTCGCGGCGATCGCCGAGATGATCGAGCCGGCTTCCGCTCGACGGATGACGCCCGCGTTCCATGGGCCGCTGTTCGACTGACGCCACCGCCGCGATCCGGCCGCCCGCATGAGGGCCGCCGGATCATCTCTCCTTCCCGAAACAAGAATGACAGATGAGACACCACCGCTTCTTCAACCCGTCCGACCGGGCGCCCCTGCGTCGCCCGCCCTCAGGCGATGGGGGGCGCCCCCTCGGGCGAGCGAACGACGAGAATGAGTGCAAGCCCACCGATGAGGTGCGCGACCTACGAGACCTCATCGCTTGGCTGCGTCAGCGCCTGCGCGGCGAGCACACGGTCCGGGCCTGCGTCCTCACCGTCGAACCCGTCGGTCCCAGCGATTACCTGCTTTTGCTCGGGGAGGCAGACCCCGTCGGCAGTGCCGATCCGCCGCGGCTGAAGGTTCGGCTCGATGCTGCTGAAAGCGAGGCCCATCGAAGCCCGACCGGTGAAAGCTTCGATCCGGCGACCCTGGTCAACCGGAGGATCGAGCTGCGGCTGCAGACCGGCATGCGCCAGCGCTTTGGTCGCGGGGCCGGGGTGCAGGCCCGGGTCCTCGCCCTGCTCTCGATCGGTGAGGTACCGATCGACGGCGAACTGGATCGGGAGCGAACGCTACAACGTCTCCGGCTGGAAGGATGCCGGTTCGGTCCTGCGACGTGGGTCGAACCTGAGGATCCCCACCACATCGCACTGATTGCAGCCGAGTGCGGCGATGCCCGCCGTGACGTCGAGCACGTCTTTCGTCCGCTCGAGGAGAACGGTCTCATCCGTGTACACCGGATCTGGACGAACTTCGAAGGACCCAGTGCGGAACGGTCCTTGGCTGCCACCTTTGAGCGGGTCAGCGAACTGCATCGCGATAACGGCCTGTCGGCCACGCTGGTTTGCAGGGGAGGAGGGCCGGTCGAGGGCTTCCGGGCCTTGAATACTTTCGTGACCGCGAACGCTGCAGTGGCCGCCGCGGTTCCGAATCTGATTGTGGGGCTCGGCCATGCCGGTACGCCGCCCACCGCTCTGGATGCGATCGCGGCCCGCTCGGAGCCCACGCCGACCGCCGCCGCGGTGCTGGTCCGCCGTCTTGTTGAGGGCACCGGCGCCCGGGCCGAACGTGCGCTCGCCGCATTCGATGCTGCGGTCACAGACGATCTGGAAGCGGCCGCCCGGATCGCTCTGGGGCGAGCTACCAACGCGTTCGAGGCCGCCGTTCAGCATCTCGTCGATCGCGCCGACCGACACCTGCGGCAACTGGACAGGGCCGTCGAGCAGAGTCTGCTGGGCCACCTCGCCGAAGCAACCACCACAGCGGCCGTACCCAGGGCTCCCGATCCTGCCCAACCCCCACGGCTCGTCGATGGCGATGGTGCGCCACCGCAGGAGCCGGGGCTGGCGCTGGTGACCGTCGCCGAGACCAACCGCGTCATCACCCGGTACGACCAGCTGAGATCGGACAGCAATCTGTACCTTCATTTCCACGACGGAACGGTCTTCGTCCGAGTCGTACCGATCACCGTCGCCTTCCACTGACAACTCAACGAGGAAATACGAAATGACCGAGAACCAGACGCCCGAGAGACCCAGCTTCCTGATGGCGGTCAAACGCATCGAGGCGCTGACCCAAGAAATCCGGCGGGATGGATTGGCGGCTTTCGAAAAGGCCGAAGCCGCTTACGGAGAGATCCAAGAGCTTCGCGCCATTCTGAACGATCGTATTTCGAGCCTGCGCCGCCGACCCACGTAGCCGAATTCTTTCCGTCACCGCCGGTGTCATCTCACTGGCGGTGATCCTCCCCCGTCACGATCAATGGGCGTGGATCCAAAGCAAAGGGGCCAAAATTTTGGGTACGCGTACAAACCCCGAGAAAACGGACACATTACTCGGTTGTCGGCTGTTATGGATGGATGGACCACGTTGCTTTTGCGCGCCCTGCGCTCCACCCCCCACTCACTTGATCGAGCGTGCCGGACGTCCGCAGCGTGATGGCACAAGAATTGGCCGACTTCATAAGCGGACGGTCGCCTATCGACCCAACGCAGTCGTTTGCGCGCGGCCGCGCGGTTCCCGGAAGCGGACATACGTTCGGGATACCGTCAAGGGCCGCACGTCACCTCGGAACGGAACAAGGCCCGATCTGTTTAGTAGACATCCCACACGACATGAGATCTCGAATGCGGAAGATCGCACTCGCTTCCACTGCCTTGCTCGCCCTCGGCGTCCTGGCATCGGCCCCCGCCGAAGCACGCGGTTGGGGCTACGGCGGTGGCTATGGCCATGGCGGCTACGGCTACGGCGGCGGATACCGCGGCATCGGGTTCCGGGGTGGTTACGGCGGCTACCGCGGCTACGGGCGTGGTTACGGCTACCGTCGCGGCATCGGCCCAGGCGCCGCCATCGGCCTCGGCATCGCGGGTCTCGCCGCCGGTGCCATCGTCGCGAACTCGTACGGCGGCTACGGATACGGCTACGGTCGTTCGGTCGGGTACTACGGCGGCTATGGCTACGCGCCGGCCTACGGGTACGCGCCGGCCTATGGCTACGGGTACCCGGCTTACGGCTACGGATACTGAGGCATCATCGACCTGACGGCGGCCCAGAGCCAGACGGTTATGCATGAAAGGAAAGAGGCGACCGACATTCCGTCGGCCGCCTCTTTCCGTATGGGGCACCCGGCCATCGTTCACATGGTTCGCGTAACGAGATCTGCGACCGCCCATCGCTGATGCGGGTGATCCGGCGCCGGCCTTTCCGGAGAAACTTCCATTCAATTACTGGCTTGTCCCGTAGGCGAAGAAAGCTTGCGCCGCAGCCAGGCAGGGCCGGAGCGTTCGAGACGCTACCTAGCGGACTGTCGGCTCATCCCGCCGCTCCTACTCCGGCCTCCGTACAGACCTGTCCCGCGATAGAGGGCCACGTCGAGTTCCGCCCCCACAAGGACGATGGCGACCGACACCCACAGCCAGAGCAAGAACGCCGCGACGGTGCTGAGCGAGCCGTATGTGACGTCCAGCGTGGAGAAGTGGCCGACCACCCAGGAGAACAGGCCGCACTCCGCCACGAGGGCAGCCGCTGCGGCCACGCCGCCCACTGTCACGAACGGCAAGCCCTCCCGGCCACCGGACGGGGCGACCCGGTACAAGGTCGCGACCGTCAGGAGGAAAGTGACGAAGGCCGTTGCCCAGCGCGCCAGTGTTCCGGGCAACGCGCCGTCGATGGGTGCAAGCGCATGCGTCATGGCGACCGTCGCCGCCAACGCGCAGGCCATGACGACCAGCGCCCCCACGGAGAACGCCAGACTCACCGCCGTCAGGCGCAGCCAGGACCGGCGCTCCTCGGCCTCGAAGGTTTGGTCCAGGGCGTGGAACAGGGCCTGCATCGCAACGGTCACGCTCCAAAGGCTCACCAGGAGTCCGAACGCCGGACCGACCGGCCAGCCGAGGTCGGCACCACGGTCCGCCGGATTTCCGTCGGACGCCGCCTGGATCGCCCGCGCGACGATGTCCCCGACGCTGTCGGGCATGACGTGGGTGACCGTGCGAAGGGCGTCACGGACGTCGGCGACCCCAAGGAGGTGGTGCGCGAGCCAGACCAGCAGGGCCACGGCAGGGAACAGGGCGAGCGCGCTCCAGAACGCGACGCCCGCCGCCATGAAGCCGATGCCGTGGTCGTTCGCGGCCAACACGGCCCGGCGGATAACGGCGACGACCTTCCGACGGCCCGGCATCGGCGATTCCCTCACGGCCCGCCCCGGGACGGCATCAGGTACAAGTAGGTGAGGCTGGGCAGGGCCGATTTCAGACGCCCGTACGCCGTGTCGAATGCGTCGTCCCGCTCCTCGGCGGTGGTCCCGTCGCGGAATGACAGGACCATCGCCAGGACCACGCTGTTGGTCCCGATCTGCAGGCTGCGCACGTCCTGGATGCAGGCGATCCGCTCGTCCCGGCCGACGCAGTCGCGGGCCCGGGCTAGGAACGCCACCGAGGCGCCCTCGCCGATGAGCAGGCTGCGCGTCTCCCGGGCGAGAACCACCGCGACGCCGACGAGCAGCACGCCGATGGTGAAGGAGGCCACGCCGTCCGCGCGGGGCTCGTCGAGCCCCACGGACACCGCGACGCCGATGGCGGCGACGCCCAGGCCGATCAGGGCCGCGCCGTCCTCCAGGATGACGGTGAAGGTGCTCGGGTCCTTGGACCGGCGCATTGCGGACCACATCCCGACGTCGGCGTGCCGCCGGCGCATCTCCCGCCACGCGACGCCGAAGGAGTAGCCCTCGAACAGGACGGAGAGCCCCAGCACGGTGAAGTTCACCCAGGCGTCCCGGATCGGCTCGGGGTGCCGGATCCTCTCGATGCCCTGATAGATGGCGAAGGCGCCGCCGAGGCTGAAGATCAACAGGGCGACGACGAAGGACCAGAAGTACAGTTCGAGGCCGTAGCCGAACGGGTGGGCTTCGTCCGGCGGTCGCTTCGCCCGGTGCATGCCGTAAAGCAGCAGGCCCTGGTCGACCGTGTCGACGAGCGAGTGCAGGGCCTCGGTGAACATGGCGCTAGACCCGGTGTAGAGCGCGGCGCCGAACTTGGTCACGGCGATGGCGAGGTTGCCGCCGAGGGCGGCGTAGACGACGGTGGTCGAGCCGTCCCGTTTCATGGGTGGCGCTCCGGAGGGGCGGTATGGGAAAAGGCGGCGAGGCCGGTCGACGTCGTCAGGCGGCCTCACGCTCCGGTAGTTCCCTGAGCGTCCGGCGTGCCACCATGCTCAATGTGGAGCCCTGTACGACGATGGTGAACAGCACCACCGCGTAAGTTGCCGCCAGGATCGCAGGCTTGGCGTCGCTCTCCGGGATCGAGAGAGCCAGCGCCACGGAGATGCCGCCCCGTACCCCTGCCCAGGTCAGGAACGGCACGTTGCCGAGGCAGAGGTTGCCGCCCCATCGGAACAACAGGACCGGGGCCGACACCGCCACGAGGCGGGCGACCAGCACGATGGGAACGGCGCAGGCGGCCAGCGTCAGCCCGGCGACCTGGAAGCGCAGGACGAGGACCTCCAGTCCAATCAGCAGGAAGAGGACCGAGTTCAGAACTTCGTCGATCAGTGTCCAGAGCGCCGAGACGTACTTCTGGGTGTTGTCGCTCATCGCGTAGCGCGGCGCGCGCTCGCCGATCAGCAGCCCAGCCGCGACCACGGCCAGCGGCCCGCTGGCCCCGAGCTTCTGGGCGAGCGCGTAGGTGCCGGTGACGAGGGCCAGGGTGATCAGCACCTCGACCGGGAAGTCGTCGATGGCGCGCATCGCGCGGTAGGCGAGGTAGCCCGTCACCACCCCCAGAACCAAGCCGCCGCCGGCCTCGTGCAGGAGCAGGGCTGCGATCCCGCCAGCGCTGGTCGCCTCGCCGCCCGATCCTGCTGCGAAAGCGACGAGAACGGTGAACAAGACAATGCCGATGCCGTCGTTGAACAGCGCCTCGCCCTGCATCTCGATTTCGAGGGCTTCGGGCACGTTCACGTTCTTGAGCGTGGCCAGGACCGCGACGGGATCGGTCGGGCTGATGAGTGCCCCGAAGACCAGCGCCCAGGCGAATGACACCGGACTGCCGAGGGCCTTCGCTATGGCCCAGAAGGCACCGCCGACCAGCGCCGTCGAGATCAGGGTCCCGAGGAGGGACAGTGTCGCCACCGACAAGGCTCGGTCGCGCAGCAGGCGAAGGTTGAGGCTCATGGCGCCGGCGAACAACAGGAAGGCCAGCATGCCGTTCATCACCACGGCGGTGAAGTCGACCTGATCGAGCACCCGCGTGAGGTCTTGGTAGAGGTGCTGCGCCGGGAAGGCGAGGTCGACGAGGACGAGGGCGAGGGAGGCCAGCAGTCCCATCACCAGCAGGCCGATGGTGTGCGGCATCCGCAGGAACCGACGGTTCAGGAAACCGAAGGTCGCCGACAGGGTGAGCAGGAGCGCGGCAAGGTCGAAGATGGAGATCACGGGCTTCCCCCGCCCAGGCCGCGGGAGGGTGCGGGGGGCTTTCCGATGAGATGGCTCAACGCGGTTGCACGCGTTCGGTCGCGCCGGCGGCGGAGAGCACGGCGTTGGCCGCGGCGACGTCGCCGGCCTCCCGCGGCATCGCCGCCGCCGGGCCTTCGCCGGACCGGCGGCAGAGGCGCACGAGATAGGGAAAGTGGTCGGAGCCGAAGGCGTCGAGGCGCTCGACCGAGACCGTCGCGAAGCCGCCCTCGTGGAAGACATGGTCGAGCGGCCAGCGCCACAGGGACGAATGGGCGTTCCAGGTGGCGACGTAGCCACGGTCGCGGCGGGGGTCGATCAGCCCGGACAGCCTCATCATGCGTTCCACCGCGATCTCCCAGGGCGTGGCGTTGAGGTCGCCGGCGATGACGCCCGGCTCGACCCGTTCACGCAGCACGACCGCCGCCGCGTAGAGTTGGGCGTCGCGCCCGCGGGCCGATTGCCATGGCTGTGGCGGCCTCGGGTGGAGGCCGACGAAGTCGATCACCTCACCGCTGCGCAGGTTGACGCCGGTCACCACGGCCGGCGTGTCCTGACCGGCGAGGTAGCGTACCTCACCGTTCACCAGGGGTAGGCGCGAGAGGAGGTGGATGCCGTAGTACGATCCCGTGATCCGCTGCAGGCCGTGGGGCATCGAGGCGCGCAACGGCGTCAGGGCCTCGTCCCACCACGCATCCGTCTCCATCGCCAGGAACAGGTCGGGCTGCTCACGCTCGACGGCCTCGACCAGCGGTCGGGCGTTCCGGTTTCCCAACTGCACGTTCGCGACCAGCACCGAGAGCTTGCGCTCGACCGGGCAAGCCTCGATCCGTTGCATCGACCCGGGCAGGTATGGCCACAGGATCCAGAGATCGACCACGAGCGCGCAGGCGACCAGGGCGAGCGCCGTCGCGGTCGTCCCGGGGTTTTGCCGGAGGAAGGGGACCAGGGCGAGACAGACCGCGGCCAACGCGAAGGCGAGCGGCAGGCGCGGGAAATCGAGCAGCCGGACCGCCCACCATTCGGTCGGGACCAGCGGGACGAGGCTCGCGGCCGCAAGAGACCCGGCGAGTACGATCAAGACGAGGCGGGCGAGCACCCTCACGAGGCGCTCTGCACGGACCGGTCCACACTCGCGCTGGCGGTGCATCGAACTGGTGACCCAGCACCAGTGACTGCGATCTTGGTCATGTCGCACCTGCCGGGGATGTCGAGGAAGAGGATGAGAGGGATCGGCCGGCGACCCCACGACCGCCCTGGCCGGTGCTCCTGCATCGGGCGAACGGGAGGCCGCCTCGGTGCAGGAGCGGGAGTCGCTCACCGGCGCATGTCCTTGGGCAGGTGCTTGATCGGGTCGGTCGTGCCTCCCTGGCCTTTGCCCTGAACCGTGCCATCCGATTGCATCACGTCCGTCGAGGATTGGATGGCGCTCGGCGGAGCGACCTGTCCGGTGGATTGGTCGCGCGGTGCGGTGCCGTTGCCCTTCACCGTCGATGTCCCGGGCGGAAGTGTCCCGGCCGTCGGCTGGTCGATGGCGCTCCCCGCGGACTGTGCGGCGGCCGGGCCGGCAACCAGGATGGTCCCCGCGAGCAGGGCGCCGGCACCGGCCAGCAGGCTGGCCATGGTCCGGCCATGGCGGAAACGTCGATGCGTGGACACTGAGATCACGTGCTCCTGTTCAGATACCCGACCGTCGGGCTTGCCATTCCGCAAGGATCCCCCGGCCGGCTTGGTTCCTGGCCGACACGCCGTGCCCCGACCGGGGGTGTTGGTCATGCCCATCCCGGAGCTCCTTAGCCTGCCTCGGGCCAGCTCCCACGCGGATGAATTTTTGCTGAACGGTTTCCGGCAACGCACGTTAGCGACCGCGATCACGCGTCCGAGGGGGCGCGCCGCAGCCTTTTGCCAACGGCCCCAGGCCATCACGGCGGAGGCATGACTCCAGGAGTTTCACCTTGAAGAACACCGTCCTCGCCGCGCTCGCCGTCACCTGCATGGCCGTGCCGGCCCTGGCCCAGACGACGCCGACGGCACCGGCGCCCGGCTCGGCGATGCCCGCGGCAACCACCGACACCGGCATGAAGATGGCCGACACCGCGACGGTGAAGCTGAAGTACGTGACCGTGAAGCCCGCCGATGTCATGTCGTCGAAGCTCATCGGCACGACTGTCTACAACAACAAGAACGAGAACGTCGGCGAGGTCGAGGATCTCGTGATCGAGAACGGCAAGACCGTAACCGGTGTCGTCGTCAGCGTCGGCGGTTTCCTCGGCATGGGCGAGAGCTACGTGGTGCTCGACCCGTCGACGCTGGCCATCAGCGACAAGGACGGCAAGTGGGCGGTCCACGCCGACACCGACAAGGACACGCTGAAGAACGCGCCGAAGTTCACCTACTCCAAGAAGAAGAGCTGATCCCTCACGACGAAGGAAACACGATCATGAAGCATACCATCCTCGCCTCAGCGCTGCTGGCCGGCCTCGGCCTCGGCGCCTCGACCCTGCCGTCTTCGGCACTGCCGATGACCGCTTCCGGCGTCACGGCCCCGGCCAACGCCGATCTGGTCCAGGTGCGCATGCACCGGCGCCACCGGATGCGGCAGGGCTCGGCCAGCCGCGGCAACGCAGCCATGCCGTCGCGCGGCGCCCGCGGGCAGCAGTACGGCGGCACGACCGGCGGTCCGCGCCGCTGACGCGGCCTCGCCTGCCTCCCGAGGGCTGGGTGCCCTCGGGCCGTTGATCAAGCGCCGCCGGGTGGCCTCCCAGCCCCCGGCGGCTTTCTCATGAATCGGTGTCACGCATGATCTTCGCGGAAGCGCTCGGACGCCTGGAAGGGCTCGGTCGCTCGGCGGCGGCCCTCCTGCCCGGGCTTGCCATCGCCCTCGTCCTGTTCGGCCTCGGCCTGCTGGTCGCCCGCGGCGTCCGCGCCGCCGTGCGCCGGGCCGCGGAACTGCGCGACGCATCTCCGGGCTCGGCCTCAGTGCTGGGGCGGATCGCCGGGGGCGTCACCATCCTGGTCTCGTTCCTGGTCGCGGCGTCGGTGGCCTTTCCGTCGGTCTCGGCGGCCGACCTGTTTAACCTGCTCGGCATCGGCGGCGTGGCCATCGGCTTCGCCTTCCGGGACGTGCTGCAGAACCTGCTCGCGGGCATCCTGATCCTGCTCACCCGGCCCTTCGTCATCGGCGACCAGATCCGCGCGGGCTCGCACGAGGGCACGGTGGAGGATGTCTGGGTGCGCGCCACCGTGCTGCGCACCTATGACAACCAGCGGGTGCTGATCCCGAACGCCACCCTGTTCGTCGACAAGATCACCGTCATCACCGCCCATGACAAGCGCCGCCTCGCCTTCCCGCTGACCATCGGCAACGGCGACGACATGAGGGAGGCGCGCCGCGTCATCGTCGAGGCTTTGCGCGGTACGGAAGGCGTCCTCGCTGATCCACCACCGGAGGCGCTGGTGACCGGTCTCGGGGCCGCCGGCGTCGACATGACGGCCCGGTTCTGGATCGACCCGCCCCGGCGTCGCGATGCGGTGGACGCGCTCGACCACGCCATCTCGAATGTGAAGGAGGCCCTGACCGAGGCCGGCATCGACCTGCCGTATCCGACGAGCCAAGTGCTGTTCCACGACCAGACCGAGGAGACGGACGGCGATAGGACGAGCCAGCGCGAAGGCTGGCCCGCCGGGAAGGGCCCACCCCGCGCGCGCTGGGAGGTGCTGCGGGACGATGGCGCCGCCGTCCGCCGTGCGGAGGACCGGGCGTGAAGGCGCGGCTGCAAGCCTGGGTCGAGATCCTCGGCGACCTGTTCTGGCTTCGTCCGGCCCTGATCGTGCTCGGCTGCATCCTGCTGGCGCAGTTCGGGGTGTGGCTGGAGACGGCCCACGTCGTCGGCTACGACGCGTCCTCCCCGAACACGAACTGGGGCTATTCCGGCGGCGCCGAAGGGGCGCGTGGCCTCCTCAGCGCCATCGCCTCCTCCAACATCGGGGTCGCCGGCACGACCTTCTCCATCACCATCGCGGCCCTGACCCTGGCTTCGGGCCAGATGGGCCCAAGGCTCCTGCGCAACTTCATCCGCGACGCCCGCAACCAGACGGTGCTGGGCATCTTTCTCGGGACCTTCGCCTATTCCCTGATGGTGCTGCGGACGGTCCGTACCGTCGAGGAGGACCCGTTCGTCCCCCACCTCGCCATCACCGGCGCGCTCGTTCTGGCGCTGGTCGCCATCGGCACCCTGGTCTGGTTCGTCCACCACATCGCCACGAGCATCAACATCGAGACCGTGGTCGATGCGGTCCAGCAAGATCTCTGCAAGGCCATCGCGGCCCGAACCCTCGACGCGGCGGATGCGGCGAGGCCCTCCGACGCCCCGACCGGCAGCGGCGTCGCCACCACCGGGGGCGGTTATCTGCAGGCCATCGATACGGACACCCTGGCCGATTGGGCGGAGGAGCGCGGCATCACCGTGACCCTGCGGGTCCGCCCCGGCGACTACGTCCCCACCGGCTTCCCCGTCGCGTTCCTGTTGGCGGGTGTCGAGGGCGCCGACGAGGCCATCACGAACGCGCTCACCCTCGGGCGCCGCCCGGCCTCGCTCCAGGACCTCGAATACTCGATCCGGCAACTGGTCGAGATCGCGGTCCGCGCCCTGTCGCCGGGCATCAACGACCCGTTCACGGCCGGCAGCGTCGTCGACCATCTCGGCGACGCCCTGTGCAGGATCGCGCCGCGCCACCTTCCGACCGGCGCGGTCGTCCGGGAGAGGCGGGTCGTGCTGGTCCATCCCGTGACCGATTACGACGGCCTGTGCGATGCCATGTTCCACATGATCCGGCAGAACTCCGCCGGGTCAGTGCTCGTCCTCGGACGGATGCTCGACGTGCTGACGCGCGTCGCCGAGGTCGAGCGCCTCACGACGCGCCTGAGGGAGTTGCGCCGTCACGCCGACCTCGTCCAAGCGGCAGCCGAGCGGGACGTGGCCGATTCCCACGACTTGGACGACCTTCGTCAACGCCACGCACAATTCGTGGCCATGCACGAGCAGGGTGGGTTCGTTTAAGCCGGCCTCGAACCGCGGCAATGGGGGCCGGCCAGATGGTCAGGGCGAGAGCGAGACGGGTCATGCTGTACCTCCGGTGAGGGCACGGCTCCTGGGTCTCTGGGACCGCCATCAGTGTCGGTAGACGAGATCATGCTCGCAGCAATGGTCGAGGTATCCCGCCTCGTGGCGTCCGGCCATCGCCACGAGACCGTTCCACAGCCAATCCGGCGCATCGACCTCCCGGGTGCCCCGGCGGCGGACCTCCTTACGCCACGTCTTACGCGTCTCGGCGCCCATGAGGTTGGCGTGGCTGTCGCCCACGACGTAAGCGAGATAGCCAGCGACCGCGACGGCGGGCTTGGAGGCGAACTGGTCGACCTCGATCTTGAGGTCCTGGGGCAGCAACTCGCGGACGAAGACCGGGCGGTCCATGATCCGGCCGGCCGCCATGCGCTCCCCGAGGATCGGAGAAAGCGCCCGGGCACCGGCCACCACACGCTCGGCCGGGTCGTTCGGCATCGCATCCGGTCTCGCCGCCGGCGCCACCGAAGCCTCGGCCTCCTTGATGTCGAACAGGGCGTAGCGCGGTTCCCCTGAGCCGTCATGGATGCCGATGATGGCGGCGTAGCGCAGCAGTTCGAGGGAGCTGCACCCCTTCACCCAGTAGGCGGCATCGACGACCTCGATCTCCGCCTCGGAATCGCGCCGATGGAGCTTCAGGACTAGGTCGCGCATCGCCGGCTGTGCGAACATGGCGACGATGGATGCGTGTTCCTCGGGAGCGAGCGGCCAGAACTTCTTCCCATGGTCAATGGTCGGCCGGCGATGCTTGAGGCGGTCCTTGGCGAGGTGCTTCCAGGTGCGGTCGAAGGCGCAGCGCTGGGTCGCCTCGATCAGCTTGGGCGCCGTCGGTATCTCGTCGCGGCGCCCCCGGGCGAGGGCGAGGGCATAGTTTCGGACGACCGCCTCGACCATCTGCGCGGTCACCGTGCCGGGCAGGTCTGAGGATCGGGCAGCGGAGGCCAGCGACAGGCAGAGCCGGAGCAGGTCGTGGCCGGGATGGCCGACGACAGTCTGGTCGAAGTCGCGGATCTGGACCGCGACCTCGCCGCCGTAGCCTGCAAGGGCACCGAGGTTTTCCACGTGGCAATCGCCGCAGATCCAGATGGGCTGCGTCTCGGGCATGACGAGATCGGGCATCTCGTCGAGCCATCGATAGAACTGCCGCGTGTTACCGCGGACGTACCCGTGGGCCGACCGCGCCATCTTGCGTAGGCGGCGCCGCTCCAGCGCCGCGGGTCGCCCCTCCGGTCCGTAGACCCTGTATTTCGACATGGGTTGATCGTCCCGTTCACCGGGGTGGAGCGGACCGGCGCGACGGCCAGGGGGACGTCGACGCGGTGGGGAATGCCCGCGGACCCGGGAGCGGCCCGCGAGCGTCGCAAGCCTACGGACAGGCGTGCCGGTCGCCGTCGTTGCCGAGGTATGTTCCGCTCGATGCGTCGTAGGACCGGAACCGGCGGGCGCAAGCGGCCACGGCCTCGGAGTTCGCCGCGCCCTGTGCCGCCTGGGCCTGAGAGTTGGCTATGGCCCCCCCGATGATGGCGCCCGCGGCAAGGCCCGCCACGCCGGCACCGACGGCCGCGCCGACGCCCGGTCCGCGGCGATAGCCGTAGCCACGCCCGTATCCCCGACGGTAGCCGTAACCGCGTCGGAAGCCGTGGTGCCGATGCCCGAAGCGCCTGAGCTGGACGTAGCTGGTCGGCAGGGTACCGGCGGTCAGTGCCTCGATGGGGGCGGTGGCGGACCCGGCGACCGCCGGTTGTCCGAGCAGGGACGCTGCGACGGCGGCGGCGAGGGTAAGCGAGAGCTTCATAGGGACCAGGTTCCTGAAGGGCCTCGGATGCAGTCCGGCACCGGTACGGCCGAAGATCGGGGCGGTTGAACCGGCAGAGGACAAGGGACGGATGCCCGCAGCGGTCGGAGGTCCAGAAACATCCGCCCATCCCGGACGTTCCGCGCATCCGGTCACGCGTTGGCTGCGCACCACGTCGATGACAGCGCGAAGACTTCGACGCGGTCCTTGACCTTCCCACGGTGGGAAACCCCATCTCGGGTGCACGGTGGATCGCGCAACGCGTGCCGGGAAGCCGATCAACGCCATCGCGTTATCGGGCTCAGACCCCATGACGCCGTGGCGCATTCCGAAAGGATTTCCTGATGCTCGACACCGCCCGCAGGGCCACCGTCTACCGGATGGTGATGGAGAAGCACGTCTGTCCCTATGGCCTGAAGACCAAGGACCTGCTCAAACGCGAGGGGTTCACGGTCGACGACCACTGGCTGACCACCCGAGAGGAGACCAACGCCTTCAAGGCCGAGCACGGCGTGAAGACGACGCCGCAGACCTTCCTCAACGGCGAGCGGGTCGGCGGCTACGACGACCTGCGCCGCCACCTCGGCAAGGAGGTCAAGGACCCGAAGGCCACCAGCTACGCACCCGTGGTCGCCGTGTTCGCGATGACCGCCCTGATGGCGCTGGCGGCGAGCTACGCCGTCTACGGCACGCCGTTCACGACGCGCGCGGCCGAGTGGTTCATCGCCTTCAGCATGTGCGTCCTGGCCATCCTCAAGCTGCAGGATGTCGAGACCTTCTCGTCGATGTTTCTGGGCTACGACCTGCTCGCCCGGCGCTGGGTCCGCTACGCTTACGCCTACCCGTTCCTGGAGGGCATCGCCGGCGTCTTGATGGTCGCGGGCGCCCTGAACTGGATCTCGATTCCCGTGGCCCTGTTCATCGGCGCGGTCGGCGCGGTCTCGGTGTTCAAGGCGGTCTACATCGAGAAGCGCGAGATCAAGTGTGCCTGCGTCGGCGGGTCGGGCAGCGTTCCGCTGGGCTTCGTCTCGCTGACCGAGAACCTGATGATGGTCGCGATGGCCGTCTGGATGCTGGCGGTGCACCATTGAGCGCCGCCTTCGCCGCCCCGGGCTGGCTCCATGCCCTCGCCATCGCGTCCCTCTTGCTGGGGGCCGCCTGCTCGCTCCTCCTGTCGGTGCAGGTGATCCGGCACCCGCAGCACATGGCGATGATGAACGTCGTCTGGCCGGTCTGCGCCCTGTTCGGCACCCTCGCCGTGGTCTGGGCCTACTTCCGTTACGGCCGCCTCGCCACGATGGAGGCCCACCACCACGCGATGGAGCGGGACGAGAAACCCCCGAACATGACCGATACGCCGTTCCCGATGATGGTGGGCAAGGGAGCCCTGCATTGCGGCGCCGGGTGCATGCTGGGCGACGTCGCCGCCGAGTGGCTAGCCTTCCTGGTCCCTGCGGTGGCGGTCTGGTTCGGCTGGCACTCTATCTTCGAGGAGAGGATGTACGCGGTCTGGGTGCTCGACTTCCTGTTCGCGTTCGGCCTCGGCATCGTCTTCCAGTACCTCGCCATCGTGCCGATGCGTGGCTTGTCGCCGGGCGCGGGCATCGTGGCCGCGCTCAAGGCCGACACCCTGTCGCTGATCTCCTGGCAGGTCGGCATGTACGGCTTCATGGCGCTGGCGCAGTTCGCCGTTCTGCCATCCCTGG
Source organism: Methylobacterium komagatae (assembly GCF_042661665.1). Classification (NCBI taxonomy): domain Bacteria; kingdom Pseudomonadati; phylum Pseudomonadota; class Alphaproteobacteria; order Hyphomicrobiales; family Methylobacteriaceae; genus Methylobacterium; species Methylobacterium komagatae. The sequence continues at coordinate 4,603,759 of NZ_JBHSWN010000001.1, read as the reverse complement.
GCGCGCCCAGGGCGACGGTGGACACGGTGGAGTTTTGGTTCGTGATGCAGGTCGCGATGGTCGCGGGGTTCGTCACCGCCTACCCGGTGAACTGGTGGCTCGTGTCGGCGGGCATCAAGGAGCGCATGTGACATCGCCTGGCGGCCACAGGCAGGCCAACCCGGCATACAACGTCATATCGACCCCTCCATGGGACGAGCCCGTCCGGACTCGTTCAGGCGCGACGATGCTTCGTCCTTCGCGAACCGGGCCAGATACGGAGACCAATGCGTTCGGCGTGCGAGCCAAGCGCTCGAACGTTCCTGGCCGCTGTCCGTTGGAGCCTTGGTTCGCGAGCGTGGCACGGGTGCGGACATGGGAGGCCGTTCATGTCCGCGACCGCCAGGACCGAGCCTCGACACTGCGGACACCGCTGGCGGACGAGGCGGGGGATGGCTCGAAGACCGGGTTCTGGGCGCTGGCGCTCGGCTCCGTCGGCGTGGTGTACGGCGACATCGGCACCAGCCCGCTCTACGCGCTGAAGGAGTCGCTGCATGCCGCCGCGGGCGATGGCCACGCGCCCACGCGGGAGATGGTGTTCGGTGTCGTCTCCCTGATCCTCTGGGCCCTCATCCTCATCGTGACGCTGAAGTACGTGCTCATCGTCATGCGCGCCGACAACGACGGCGAGGGCGGGACGCCTTCCCTGGTGGCGCTCGCCCAGCGGGCCCTGGGGCGGTCCGGCGGCTTCGTGATCGTCCTCGGTATGATCGGCGTCAGCCTGTTCTACGGCGACGCCATCATCACGCCGGCCATCTCCGTGCTCTCCGCCGTCGAGGGGCTGAAGCTCGTAACGCCCGCCCTCGACCCCTACGTACTGCCCCTCAGCCTCGTCATCTTGGTCGGGCTGTTCGCGGTTCAGAGCCACGGCACGGCGAAGGTGGCGTTCGTGTTCGGCCCCCTGACCGCGCTGTGGTTCACCGTCATGGCGCTGGGTGGCCTCCACCACCTGCTCGACGACCTCAGTATCGTGGCGGCCTTCAATCCGGCCTACGGCATCGCCTTCCTCCTGAGCCACGGGACCGCCGGCCTCCTCGCGCTCGGCGCCGTCTTCCTGGCGGTGACCGGGGCGGAGGCGCTGTACGCGGACATGGGCCATTTCGGCCGCCAGCCGATCCGCGCGGCTTGGTTCGGCCTCGTCCTGCCGGCCCTGGCGCTGAACTACCTCGGCCAGGGCGCGATGTTGCTGTCCCATCCCGAGCGAATCGAGAACCCCTTCTTCCTGCTCTACCCGTCCTGGGCCCTCCTGCCGATGGTGCTGCTCGCCACCGTGGCGACGGTCATCGCCAGCCAGGCGGTCATCACCGGCACGTTCTCGATCACGCAGCAGGCCATGCAGCTTGGCCTGCTGCCGCGGATGCGGGTGCTGCGTACCTCCGAGACCGAGAAGGGCCAGATCTACATCCCCCGGGTGAACTGGTGGCTGCTGACCGCGGTCGTGCTCCTGGCGGTGCTGTTCAAGTCGTCGAGCTCGCTGGCCGCCGCCTACGGCATTGCCGTCACCGGGGACATGGTGATCACGGCCTGCCTCGTCTTCGTGGTGGCGTGGCGGTTCTGGCGCTGGCCCGCGGCGGTCGCGGCGCTCGTCCTTGCCCCCTTCCTCCTCGTCGAACTGGTGTTCCTGTCCGCCAACGCCCTGAAGATCGTCCACGGCGGTTGGGTGCCGCTGACCATCGGCGCGGCGCTCGTGACGGCGATGTGGACCTGGCGGAGGGGTCGGCGCTGATCGCCGCGCACATCCACGAGCGCCGCGTTCCCCTGGCCGACTTCACGCGCATGGCCGAAACCGGCTCGGTCCTGCGCGCCCCGGGGACCGCCGTGTTTCTCACCGGCTCGCCCGACGACGCGCCCGGGGCGTTGATGCACAACGTGAAGCACAACCACGTGCTGCACGAACGCAATCTCATCCTGACCGTGGTGACAGAGGAAGTGCCCAGGGTCTACGAGGCCGGGCGCGTCACCGTGGAACGGCTGTCCGGCGTTTTCACCGGCGTGACCGTGCGCTTCGGCTTCACCGAGTTGCCCGACCTGCCCAGGGCCCTCGCCAACGCCGGCCTGGACGAGGATGGCCTGTCCTATTTTCTGAGCCGCCGGGTGCTGGTGGCCTCGCCGACCACGGGCATGCCGGTCTGGCAGGACCGGCTCTACATCGCGATGGCGCTGGCGGCGACGGACGCCTCCCGCTTCTTCCGCATCCCGGCCGAACGGGCGGTCGAGATCGGCGCCCGCATCGACATCTGACCCCTCATGTCCGCCCAACGACCCACTGGGTGTCAACTCGCGCATCGAGTCCGTGCAGACCCGGCCTATTGTCTGGGCGAACCCCACACGCACGCGAGAGGAGACCGGGGTGGCTTGCTGCCACGCGCCGAGCCGGTCGCCGGTGCATGGTTCGCCTCGGCATGCATGGCGTGCGACCGCCGCCTTCCCGCGTTCAACCGGGATGCGGACCCATTCGACGGCGGTCGTGCTCGGCGGCGAACACGTGGGCATAGAGGTTGGCCATCCAGACACGCCCTTCCACTGTGAGGTCCAGGAAACGGGCCGCATCGCCGATCACCGGCTCGACCTTGCCCCAGAAGAACGCCGGGTAGCGCTCCGCGAGGTCGGCCGGGCTGTCGTAGCCGAGCTGGCCATCGAGCCCGGCCTCGGCGAACTCGTGGAACAGGGCGTTCAGCTTGCGCGGGTAGAGGGGGTCGCCGAGCTGCCCGATCAGGTCCGCTGCCCGCAGCAGGCCCGCCTCCGTTCCGGTCTCGCGGTGCTCGTCGTCCTCGGGCACCGGGAAGCGGGTGGCTCGATGGCCCGTATCACACGGCCAGCGTCGACGATGTCGTGCGTGCCGAAGCGCTCCTGCACCGCGAGCTTGGAGCGCTCGATGTGGTGGGGTGTCAGGGCGGCGTCCGAGGCGCCTCGCGACAAGCCTACCGTCGTGCCCTGGGCGTCGATGACGAAGGCGTTGGCCCGGTCCCCCGCGCAGACGCCGCGCACGTAGCCGATGTCGTGGTAGAGGGCGGCCAGGATCATGTGCAGCCAATCCTCGGGCGTGACGCCACGCTGCAGGAAGCGGCCGCGCAGGATGTCCTGGGCGACGAGGGTGACGAGGATCGTGTGATCGCCGTCGTGGTAGAGCGCGTCGCTTCCGGCGATGCGCTCGATCGTGAGCCGCGCGGAAGCCTCGATGATCTCGGCGTATCGCGGCTCGCGGCTTCCGAACGTGCGCTGATACGTGAGTGCGAGGTGTTCGCTCAGGGCGTTGGCGACCACTTTCGTGGTGTCGAACATGGTCGGGACCTCGCGTCCGGGCGGAACGCCGACGTGGCTGGACTCATGCCCGCCGGCCCTGGATGACCTATGTCTGCGTCGGCTGACGGACACCCTCCGAGGGATCCTTGACCATCCGGGTCTGCCGCGGCGCTTAGAGGCCGTCGCTCTCTTGCCCTCCAATGGTGACGGAACACCTGACGGCGAGGGCCTTCCCCAGGATCGTCTCGCCTAAGCCAAGTAGCCCGCATATGACGACGAGCATGTGGCCTCCAAGGCCGGCTACTTTTGCTTGACGGGGCAGCCGCGTTTGTCGTGAACGACCGCGTCGGATCGTTATAGAAGCCGTCTAATTTTTCCAGCCGACCTCCTCCGAAGCAGCTATCAAGCTAATGGCCAGTTCCAGCCAATCGCCAAGCGGCCGCTTTCGTCGAACCCGCTCCCGAAACCGGTACAGCCGCAATCCACCCAAGTCGGTCGCCAGCACTCCATCAACTACGTCAGCTTCCGAGCACACAGATCCGAGAAGGAAGTAGTCAGCCGGGGACAAATCCAAAGCTTCTGCTTTCGGGCATCGCTCCGGTTTTAGGATCAACTGCCCCTCGTCGAGTTCCACTTGCGCCTGCGATGTCTAATCGCGAACACCGTGAACTGCCGATACATGTTTTGGTCGCTGTTTTTAGCCGGGCTTTCGATTTCGCGCTGCATCGATCATCCTCGGGACGTCGATTGGCAGAACAAGACGATCGACTACATCCTTGAGTTTTTGCAGGGTCTGGCCTTTATTATAACGATCCATTTCGGATCGTCTCACCGAACTCTCGTGTCCGATAAGCTCCTCTACGAAAGCACGCTGAACGCCGACGTTACAAAGAAGCGTTGTCGCAGAATGTCGAAAAGAATGAAACACGACCTCTTCGCGTACGCCGTGATGCGACTTAAAGCGCTGAAACCATTTCCCGAAGGCGCTACCGAATGACGTACTCTCTCCGTCTTTGAGAATATCCTTCTCCTCGGCGCCCGCCTCACCCTCGGACAAGAGCATTTCATCGTCGCCTCGCCCCTCCACCAAAGCCTCGATCACGCCGAGGCTCAACAGATTCTGATGAAGAGGGATCCACCGAACGCTTCCCTCCGCTTTCAGCTTCAGAGTCGGATCCACAAGATTGAAGTGCCAGATCCCGGTCTCTGCATCTTTCACGACGTGTCGTACCCGGAGTTGGAAAATTTCACCGCGCCGCATGCCGCTGTGGGAGCCGATCAGGATCCCCCAGTAGCGCTCATCGCGCAGGACCTGTGAGCCCGCCTTCTTCCAACTGCGACGACTACGAATTCCGAAGAATAAATCTGAATTTAGTACGGCTACGAGTTCGGCCTGATTCCAGGCTGGACGCTCATCCCGCGTCCTGTGATGCCGACCTCGGGCGCGGTTCACGTTGATGTGCAAACCCTCGAAGATCGACGGCGCACCCTTGGCGACGACTTCGTTGACCTGAGCCCAAGGCCAAATTCCCGACAAAGCCGCGAGGTGCCTGTTGAAGGTCTGCGGTTTCAGCCGATCGATGCCGGTCTTATCGTTGCAATGTTCAATCAAGCCGCGGATGCCGGCTCGTCGCTGAATGTCGCGCCACTCGATGCACTTGTCGTAGTTGCCGGGTAGGCTGAGCAAAGCACGCCTAAACTCGGCGGCATCGGCGGGTCCATAAGCCTCGAGGGGTTTGTCTCCACATATCTCGACGAAAAGACGTCCTGTCGACTGGGCTTGGCGAGCAATAGCCTCTTTCCATTCATTGTGTATGACGCGGTCGCCGGTATAGGCCACCCAGACGTCGCTAAACAACCTTCGAGTTTGACGTGCCTTGTCTGTTGCCGGCGCGTTAGGCCGCGACGGCGGATTTGAGACGATCGGACGATGAGCGTCCGCATGAAGGGGATGATGAGGCAGGACGACGTCGCGCAGGTAGGTCAGCATGTCCTCGGCAACCTTGATTTCGGCCTCAAGCAGCGCGCGGCAAAGCGCGTCTTCATGAGCGGTCGAGTCGAGGTCGATCTCGTTGCGTAAAGCGAGTTCCTGTGCCGCGCTGCGATAGGATGCGAGATTGTTGAGTGAGCGGTCACGTTTCAGGACTTCCAGTCGGCCCTCATAGAGAATCACCCATTCGGCCGGATCATTGAGGGTCCCCTTTGGACAATCTCCGACGAAATCGCTGCCATCAGCTATTCCGTCTTCAGGCGTCGTGTTGTCGACGCCAGGAAGATCCTCGCTCTTTGGGTAGCGCCCGATGTACGTGATGAGGCCTTCGTGCTTGATGGACGCGGAGTCTAGGTACTGCTCCGCGAGCCGGGCAATGTCGGCGCGTGTGAGCGACCGATCGAAACGGACGATCGTGAATATCTTCTCCGTCCCATCCCACAGCTGTTGCGCCATTCGTCGAGCCTCCCCCGGCGTGGCCTGCCCGAGCGAGCGCAGGATCTCGCGCTGGCCAAACCGCTGGCGCAGGTCATGGGGGATGATACGGCGAAAAAAGACCGTTTGTCGGCGGCGGCGAAGGTGGGTGTGGGGCAAGGCAGGAATCCCTGCCGTCCAGACAAGTGGACCTCCCGAGTGGACCTGGACGGAGCGGTCGGCCCGGGCGGGTCCGAAAACAGCCGGAGAATCAACGGCCGGCTGAGAATCTTGAGCCTTTGGCTGGGGCGCCAGGATTCGAACCTGGGAATGGCGGTACCAAAAACCGCTGCCTTACCACTTGGCGACGCCCCAAAGACCGCGATCTCCTAGACGGCCGATCCGGCTCTGGCAAGTGCTCCGAGAGGCGCTGGCGCTACGGCGGGACCTGTTGGCCATCCCAGGCGAAGATGCCCCCGCTGTCTGCGACCGTAAGGGCGTTCAGGACGGTGAGGAGATTCGCCGCCGCCTCTTCCGGCGCGACCGTATCGGGGCTGTCGGCATCAGGGCGGAAGGGGTTCGAAAGACCGGTGCGGACCGTCCCGGGATGGAGGCCTGCAATGATCGCCTCGGGTCGAGTGCGAGCGACCTCGATCGCCAACGTGCGCAGGATCTGATTGAGAGCCGCCTTGGACGCCCGGTAGCCGTACCAGCCGCCGAGACGGTTGTCGCTGATCGAGCCAACCCGTGCCGAGAGGGCCGCGAACACGCTGCGGCCCGTTCGGGGCAGAAGCGGCACCATGTGCTTGGCGACGAGGGCGGGGCCGATCGTATTGACCGCGAAGAGTTGCGTCATCGCGACCGGGTCGATCGCCTTCAACGCCTTCTCGGGTGAGACGCCAGGACCATGCAGCATCCCACTCGCGACGATGGCGAGACCCACCGGCCCCTCCTCGGCCACGCGGGACGCCGCCTCGCGGATGCTCTGCTCGTCGGCGAGGTCGATCTGGCCCGTGACGATCCCAGGCCCGCCCTCGATGCCCGCCCGCGACAGCGCGAAGACGCGATCGAAGGCACCGCTCGTGGCGATCCGCTCGACAAGGGCGCGGCCGATGCCACCCGAGGCTCCGACGACGACCGCGCTCGTCATGGGACCTCCGGGACGAGGCCAATTAACCTTTCGTCAACCATGATGGATTGAGGTCCGGGACGGAGGATCGAGAGCATGGCCAAACGTCGGAGTTTCGATGCCTTGAGCGAGGCACAACTCGCTGCCGGTCGCCTCGAACCGCGCCGCGTCGTGGAGACCGCGAGCTTCCGGCCCGTGCAGGCCCGGCCGGTTGCGGATTTGATCGAGACAATCCAGCACGTGGCCGAGGCGGCCACGGGCGAGCGCAGCTTCCTCCACCTCGGATCCCGCTCGCCGGGGCGCGACTCTTCGCGCTGAGTCGGGAACGGACATGCCGCGCGGCTCATCCGGCCGGGTGCGTGCGCGAAGCGCCGGGCGAGCGGCCCGCCTTTTGCCAGGACCGGTACGGTTCAAGGTTCGATAACGCCATCCGCCTGGCGCCGAACCACGCGAGAATGCCGGCCACGATGATGAAGGGCGCGGCGACGATGAGAGCCGAGACCAATGGCGCCCCGCTCAAGGCTGCGATGATCTTCACCAGGGCATCGAGCCCCAGGAAGAAGGTCGCCACCGCAAGGATCGGAATCGTGCCCAGGATGCCGGCGAGTCGAAGCCATGTCCGAAGAGTGGCATCGGTCTCGATGCGCGCCAGCCGCAACATCTGCGCAGTGTGATCGGCGCCGTCGCGCAGGGCCGCGGCCAGCAGGGGAAGAAGCGGAACGGTCTCGCGCATGGAGCCTCGCGGCGGCCCGGGCGGGCCTCAGCTTGCCCGCCGCAACACCGCCGGGCACGGCGCCAACGGCATCCGCACCCGCTGGTTCCGCGCCGCGCCGGCGATTCGGTCGCTCCGCGTCTTAGCTCTGCTTACTGACGATGTGCTTCAAAATCAGCAGGCCAAACACCAGCGAAGTGAGAGCAAATAATATAACATAGAGATAATCGACTTGTACGCCAATATTTGGGTAATAAGCCGACCTCATCCATTCGGAAAGTTGAAGCGCAGGATTGAACTTAAACCAGTAATAAACTTTCTCGGGCAGAAAGCTTGGCAAGAAAATGACCCCACTGGCGAGATACATGACGATGTTAAAGAGCGCGTAGCCCACAAGCCAGCCGGGAAAGAAGCCAACAATCGCGACGTTGACGACACCGATGCCAATGCCCAGAAGAATAGACGATAGATATGCCGTCACTGCCAAGAAGTTGTCGACGGGCCGAGGATCTGTTCCCGTAGCAACGAGCACACTGACAACGACAAGCAGACCAAGGAATCCGGTAACAATTTCAACAAGAACGCGCGCAAGGATCAAATCAAATAGTTTGACTTGAGGATAATAAGTCAACGGCTTGTTGGCTAGGGTTGCCTTCATCACTTCGCGAGAAACGTACTGAAATATCAGCACTGGCACGAGGCCTGTTGCGAAGAAAAGCGGTACGCTATTCCCGACCGGAGCAGGCATGTGTTGGAAAGAGTAGATCGCAATCAGCATGAGAATGTGGACGCACGGCCACATCACCACCACGCCGTAGCCCCACAACGTGCCACCGAAGCGGGTGCGCATGTCGCGCAGCATCAGCGCGTGAAGCACGTGCAGATAGGATTCGAGAGGGCTGAGCCGCCCGCCCTCGCGCTCGTTCGCCGTCAGGCCACTCGCCATCGCCCTCACGATCCCGTCTCTCGGACGCCGCCGGGAGGCGACCGCGCCGAGAGCGACATGGAGAGGGAAAGCGACGAAACTACGTCGCCCTCAAATCCCGGCGATCTCTAGACCACCCCGAAAGGCAGATCAGAGCATTCCGCCGAAGCCGGTGCGCTCGACCTGCGCGCGGGCCTCTTCGTAGCGGCCGACCGCCGACCGGTTGAGGGCGCGGCTTATGCGGATGGCGGAGACGCTGAGGCTCCGGGCAACAGACTTGGCAATGAGGGTCATGGGAACCTCCGGCTGGGCCGATTGGCCCGCGATGGTGCATTGCAGCATCATGGGGGCAATCGGACGGTGCCGTGAGTGCGGATTTGCCATATCCGCTCTGCGTTTGCCGCATCGATTGATGCTTAACAGCCTTGTGCGCTGCGGAAAGCGCTGCATCCAGCCGGCGAGATAGAGCCTGAACAAGGTTCGAAATCTGGTCGCGATCTAAAGCCCCGCGGATTCGCGCCTTGGAAATAAAAATCTGTCTCGCGGCGACCTCCGTTAAATTCGTTCAAGTCACGATCCGCGAGGCCGAAGTGTGCCTGATCGAAAAGCGCTGCTTTTTCGTCGCATTGAATGGTCGCCCTGACACGATTGGATCGGCGTGACTGAAAACGGGGCAAACTTGCATGAGTATCGAAGAGTTATTCATATGAGGATACTGCCGAATTTTAATAAGTCTGGTGAATGCTATCGCGCAGCATCAAGGGGGAAAATTCCATCATGTTCAGGCGGCCGAAGCTCTCCGAATCCCAGTTCGTGATCGACGCGATCGATAGGTCGATGGCGATCATCGAGTTCGGGATGGACGGCACGATCCTGACGGCCAACTCCAACTTCACGAAGGTGGTCGGGTATGATCTCTCGGAGATCAAGGGCAAGCACCACCGCATCTTCATCGAGGACGCCGTCGCGAAGTCGCCGGAATACGAGCAGTTCTGGGCGAAGCTCCGCGCCGGCGAGTTCGTCTCGGGCGAATTTATGCGCCTCGACAAGACCAAGCGCCGGGTCTGGCTCGAGGCGAGCTACAATCCCGTCCTCGATCAGGACGGCAAGCCGCTGAAGGTCATCAAGGTGGCGGCGGACATCACCGCCAAGAAGAACGAGGTCAGCCGCCTGTTGACGATGATCGACGACATGCCGGTCGCTGTGATGACGGCCGACCCCAAAGACGATTTCAAGATCAACTATCTCAACAGCACATCCTCGCGGACGCTGGGAACGATCGAGCAGCATCTGCCGGTCAAGGTGGCCGACATGCTCGGCCGGTCCTTCGACATCTTTCACAAGAATCCCCACCACCAGCGGAACATGTTGGCCGATGCGAGCCGCCTTCCGCACCGGACGCGGATCAAGGTCGGACCGGAGACGCTCGACCTTCAGGTTTCCGCGATCAAGGATCCGGAAGGTCAGTACATCGCCCCGATGCTGACGTGGTCGGTGATCACGGCGCAGGTCGCGATGGCGGCCGAAGTCACACGGGTGGTCGATGCGCTGGGCCGGGCCATCGACGAGATGCGCCAATCCGCCGAGGGACTAAACCATTCAGCCGACGAGGCCAGCGGCCTGGCCGCCACCGTGGCCGCCGGATCCGAGGAGATGGCGAGCACGGTCAAGGAGATCTCCAGCCAGGTCGGCCGCGTCTCGGAGCGCGCGAACCAGATCGCGGATCAGGCGGGCACCACCGATCAGACCGTGCGGGCGCTCGCCGAGAAGACCGGCAAGGTCGATTCGGTGGTCGCGATGATCAAGTCGATCGCCGACCAGACCAATCTGCTCGCGCTGAACGCGACCATCGAAGCGGCCCGCGCGGGGGAGGCCGGGAGGGGCTTCGCCGTCGTGGCGGCGGAGGTGAAGGAACTCGCCGGGCAGACCGCCCGCGCCACGGACGAGATCACCCAGCAGATTCACGCCATCCAATCCGCTACCGGCGAAGCCGTTTCGGCCATCGGCATGATCACGGGAGCGGTCGGGGAGCTGTCGCGACTGACGCTCGCCATCGCGGGTGCCGTGGAGCAGCAGGCGGCCTCGACGCAGGAAATGACCGTGAACATCACCGGCGTCTCGACCGCCGCCGGAGCCACCGGCACCCTTGCCGAGAAGGTCCGTGAGATCTCCGAGCGCCTCGCCGAACATTCGAGTGGTCTCGGCGCCAGCATGCAGACCTTCCTCAAGGCCAGCTGACGCTGGACCTCAAGCGAACGGCACCTCGGCCTCCGCGAGATACGGCCCGCCACCGGTCGACTCGCGGGCCGAATAGACCGTCACCCGGTCGGCGGTGAAGGTGAGGGGCGCGAAGATCGGGGCCTGCGACAGGTACATCGCCACCGCCTCCTGGTTCGCCTCCCGGCGCAGGCGCGCGAGGGTGACGTGCGGGGTGAAGCGCCGCGTCTCGGGAGCGAGACCGGCGCGGCGTGCCAATCGCTCCTGCTCGTCCTGAAGATCGACGATCTCGGGGGAGGGGTGAACGGTGGCGAGGATCGCCCGGGGCTTGCCTCCGCCGAACACGCCGAGTCCGTCGAGCGTAACGGTGAGGGGCGCCCTCGATCGCATCTCGCCGAGGAGGTCGAGGAAATCCTCGGCCATGGTTCGCTCGACATCGCCGAGAAACCGCAGGGTGACGTGGAAATCGCCCGGCTCGATCCAGCGGGCTCCGGGCAGGCCGCCCTGGTAGGCGGCCAGGGCGGTCGCGACATCCGGCGGCACGGCAAGCGCGGTGAACAGGCGCGGCATCACCGCGCCGCCTTGGCCGGGAGAGTGTCGAGGAACCGCTCGACGGTCGGCACCATCCGCGCCGCGATGGTCTGCACGCCTTTCGTGTTCGGGTGCAGCCCGTCATCGAGGTGCTGCCCGGCATCGCCGATGATTCCGTCGAGGAAGAACGGATAGAGGATCAACCCGTACTGCTTGGCGAGATCGGGGAAGATCGCATCGAACTTCGCGCGGTAATCGGGCCCGAGATTGGGCGCCGCCTGCATCCCGGCGATCAGGACGGGGATGCCGCGCGCCTTCAGCCGGTCGAGCATCGCCGTCAGGTTGCGCCGGGCGACGGCGGGGTCGGTGCCGCGCAGCATGTCGTTGGCGCCGAGTTCGAGGATCACGCCGTCCGTCCCGTCCGGCACCGACCAATCGAGCCGGTCGAGTCCCCCGGTCGTGGTGTCGCCGGAAACTCCCGCATTGGCGATCGAGACGTCGCGGCCCTTCGCCTTCAGCAGCCGTTCGAGCACGGCGGGAAAGGCCGCGTCGGCGGGCAGGCGGTAGCCCGCGGTCAGGCTGTCGCCGAAGGCCACGAGCTTGATCGGGCGCGAGGCGGCGAGGATCGGAGAGGAGAAGATCAGGCTCATCAGTGCGGCAAACAGCACGAGAATCGGGAAACGGTGGCGCCTGTCATGGCGCAGCCGCAATGCATCACCCATATCGCGCCGCAACCCAATCCGGCGCGGCGCCGTGCGTCTCATGCTCGTCATCGCCCACAGATCGGACACGCCATGAGCGACGACAAGAGCGGCGGGATGGCACCGGCCCATCCGGCCATCGCCCTCGACGGGATCGACCTCAGCCTCGGGCGCGGCCCGGCCCGGGTGCATGTCCTGCGCGGCATCTCGCTGGATGTGGGGCGTGGGGAGGCGGTGGGCCTTGTCGGCCCGTCCGGCTCGGGCAAGTCGACGCTGCTCATGGTCATGGCCGGCCTGGAACGGCCGGATTCGGGCCGGGTGCTCGTGGAGGGCACGGATCTCGTGGGCCTCGACGAGGATGCCCTTGCCCGCTTCCGCGGCCGACGGATCGGCATCGTGTTCCAGTCCTTCCACCTCGTGCCGACCATGACGGCGCTGGAGAATGTGGCCCTGCCCCTCGAACTCGCGGATAGGACGGGCGCCCATGAGCGCGCCCGCGCCGAACTGGAGGCGGTGGGCCTCGGCCACCGGCTGCATCACTATCCAGCCCAGCTCTCGGGCGGCGAGCAGCAGCGCGTCGCCATCGCCCGCGCCGTCGCGCCCGATCCGGCGATCCTGGTGGCCGACGAGCCCACCGGCAACCTCGACGAGACCACCGGCCGCCAGATCGTGGACCTGCTCTTCCGCCTCAAGCGCGATCGGGGGGCGACCCTCGTCCTCGTGACCCACGATAACGGCCTCGCCAGCCTCTGCGACCGCACGGTGCGTCTGCGCTCCGGGGTGGTCGAGGAGCCGGTGCAAGGGGCGGTCGAGGCGTGAGGAAGCGATAAGGTGCACGGCACTCTCCCCCCGCCGCCCGCCCGCCCCGGCGGATGCCCCTCATCCTCCGGCTGGCCCTGCGTGAATTGCGCGGCGGTCTGTCCGGCTTCGGCGTGTTCCTCGCCTGCATCTCGCTGGGCGTCGCGGCCATCGCGGGCATCGCCTCGGTGTCGCGCTCCCTCTCGGACGGGCTCGGACGCGAGGGGCGCCGGATCATCGGCGGCGACCTGTCCTACAGCCTCATCAACCGCGAAGCGACGGAGCAGGAAAGGGCGGTCCTCGGCAAGGAGGGGCGGCTCGACATCATCGCCTCCCTGCGGGCCATGGCGGTAGCGCCTGGAGGCGACGCGACGCTGGTGGAACTGAAGGCCGTCGATCCCGCGACCTATCCAGCGGCGGGCGAACTCGTGACGGATCCGCCCGGCGACCTCGCCGGCCTGCTCGGCGTGAAGGACGGCGTGCCCGGTGCGCTGGCCGACCCGGCCCTGCTGACCCGCCTCGATCTCAAGCCCGGCGACCGGATCACGCTCGCCGGTCACCCGCTGACCGTGCGCGGAACGATCCAGTCCGAGCCCGACAAGATCGCGGGCGGTATCGGTTTCGGGCCGCGTCTGATCGTGTCGCAGGAGGCGCTCCGCGGCACCGGACTCGTCCAGCCGGGCAGCCTCAGCCGTTGGAGCTACCGGGTACAATTGCCCCCAGGCGCCGCCCTCGATGTGGTGGAGGCGCGGGTGCGCCAGGGTGCCCCGGAGGCGGGCTGGCAGGTCCGCAGCCGGGCCAATGCCGATCCGCGCTTCGCCCAGAGCATCGAGCGGTTCACGCAGTTCCTGACGCTGGTCGGCCTCACCGCCCTGATCGTCGGTGGGGTCGGCGTGGCGAATGCCGTCCACGCCTTCGTCGAGCGCAAGCGCGGGGCGATCGCCACCCTGAAGAGCATCGGCGCGCCGGGCTCGACCGTGGTGACCCTCTACCTCACGCAGGTCATGCTGATCGCAGGGCTCGGCACGCTCATCGGCCTCGCGCTGGGGGCGAGCCTGCCCTTCCTCGTGGAGGCGCTGTTTTCTGAGAGCCTGCCCCTGCCGCTCAACCCGACCATCGCTCCCGGCGAGTTGGCGCTGGCGGCGGCCTATGGCTTGCTCACGGCCTTCGCCTTCGCGATCACGCCGCTCGGCCGTGCCCACGACGTGCCGGTCTCGGGGCTGTTCCGCGATACCGTCGATCCCGCCCGCGTCGCCCCCCGGCGGCGCTACCGCCTCTGGCTCGGAACCTCGATCCTGCTCCTCGTCGGCCTGTCGGTGGCGACCTCCTTCGACCGGCGGGTGGCGATGATCTTCATCGCGGCCTCGGGCATCGCCTTCGGGCTCCTGCACCTCGTCGCCCTGGGCCTGATGGCGGGGGCGCGGCGTCTGCCGCACCCGAAGTGGGCCGCGCCCCGGATGGCGCTCGCGAACCTTCACCGGCCCGGCGCCCTGACGCCGACCATCGTCCTCTCCCTCGGCCTCGGCGTGACGCTCCTCGTGGCGCTGAGCCTCATCGACGCGAATGTTCGCCGGACGATCAGCGCGACGCTCCCCGCCAAGGCGCCGAACCTGTTCTTCCTCGACATCCCCTCCCGCGAGACCGGGCCGTTCCGCGACTATCTTCGCGCGCAGGCTCCCTCGGGCAAGATCGAGGAGGTCCCGATGATGCGCGGGCGCATCGTCGCCCTGAACGGCGTGCCGGTCCGCAAGATCCGTCCGCCGGAGGATGCCGCCTGGGTGCTCGACGGCGATCGGGGCATCACCTACGCCGACACGGTGCCCGAAGGCACGAAGGTCGAGGAAGGGCGCTGGTGGGACGCCGGGGAGGGCGCGGGCCACCTCGTTTCCTTCGAGGGCGACCTCGCCCGGATGCTCGGGCTGAAGCTCGGCGACACCGTCACCGTCAACGTCCTCGGGCGGGACGTGACCGCCACGATCTTCAACCTGCGCAAGGTCGAGTGGCGCAATCTCGGCATCAACTTCGTGATGGTCTTCTCGCCGGGCACCTTCAAGGGCGCGCCGCACTCCGACCTCGCCACCCTGTCCCTGCCGGGCGGACCGGACGCGGCGACCGAGAACCGCATCCTGCGCGGCGTCGCGAAGGAATTCCCCTCCGTCACCTCGGTGCGGGTGAAGGATGCCCTCGACGCGGTGGGCGATCTCGTGGGGCGGCTCGTCCTGGCGATTCGCGGGGCGAGCGGCGTGGCGATCCTGGCAAGCCTTCTCGTCCTCGGCGGCGCCGTGGCGGCGGGTCACCGGGCGCGGCTCTACGATGCCGTGGTGCTGAAGGTGCTCGGCGCCAGCCGGTCCCGGCTGCTCTCGGCCTATGCCCTCGAATATGCGGCGCTCGGTCTCGCCACCGCCCTGTTCGGGCTGATCGCGGGCAGTGCGGCGGGCTGGGTCATCGTCGCCAAGGTGATGCACCTCGACTTCCAGCTCGACCTGTCGGGGGCGCTGATCGCCGCCGGGGCGGCGGTGCTGCTCGCGATCCTGCTCGGCCTTGCCGGGACGGTGCGAATCCTCGGCCAGAAGCCGGCGCCTTACCTACGTGAGTTATAAGGATCGCGTTAATCCTCACCCAGTCGAACGCCGGTCGTTCGGGCGAGTAGCGGGTTTAATCCCGGAATTCATGAACAAATTTACATGCGAGAGACGTCCAAAACCGCCTCTCGAACCTCGGCCGGGTCTTGTGCGGAGCAGCGTCCCGCAACATATTCAACTCCGAGGCGCCACCCGGCGCCAGAGGTCCTGCGTGGGCCTCGCCCGAAACACCACGCTGAGAGAGCCTCCGCAAGGAAACTCCCATGGCATTCGAAAATAGCCCCTTCCGGTACGGCCAGCAGCAGCAGCCGACCGGCTATGCCGGAACCCAGGTCGAAGTCGATCAGGGCCTGCGCTCCTTCATGCTCGGCGTTTATAACAACATGGTTGTGGGGCTCGGAATTTCCGGCCTCGTGGCGCTGGGTCTCAACATGGCGTCCGTCGCGGCCTACCAGGGTACGCGGCCGGTGCTGACCTCCTTCGGTGCGACGCTCTACACCAGCCCCCTCAAGTGGGTGCTGATGCTGGCGCCGCTGGCCTTCATCTTCGTCTTCTCGTTCCGGATGGACCGGATGTCGGCCGCTTCGGCGCGGACGATGTTCTTCGCCTTCGCGGCGGTGATGGGCGCTTCGA
This sequence comes from Methylobacterium komagatae, assembly GCF_042661665.1. Taxonomy (NCBI): domain Bacteria; kingdom Pseudomonadati; phylum Pseudomonadota; class Alphaproteobacteria; order Hyphomicrobiales; family Methylobacteriaceae; genus Methylobacterium; species Methylobacterium komagatae. The sequence continues at coordinate 4,587,845 of NZ_JBHSWN010000001.1, read as the reverse complement.
TGTCCACCCTCCTCCTCGTCTTCACGGGGGCGAGCGTGGTGCAGGTGTTCTTCATCACGGCGGCGGCCTTCGGCGGCCTCAGCCTCTACGGCTACACGACCACCCGTAGCCTGAGCGGCATGGGCTCGTTCCTGATGATGGGCCTCATCGGCATCATCATCGCGTCGCTGGTGAACATCTTCTTCGCCTCGTCGGCGCTCCAGTTCGCGATCTCGGTGCTCGGCGTGCTGATCTTCGCGGGTCTGACCGCCTACGACACCCAGAAGCTCAAGGAGATGTATCTCTACGGTGGCTTCGACGGTGAGATGGCGGCCAAGATGTCGGTGAACGGCGCCCTGACGCTCTACCTCGACTTCATCAATATGTTCCAGTTCCTGCTCTCGCTGGTCGGCGACCGCCGCTAAGCGTTAGGGACGACGAACTGAGAAGGCCCCGGCGGGAGACCGCCGGGGCCTTTCTCGTTTATGGTTCCGCAGGGCGCTGCCCCGCACCCGCCGGAAGGCCCGCCCTCTGGACACCAAGTTTCGAGCGACCCGATGAGCGCGTTTTCCGGCCTGTCCGCTTTTCCGATTACGCCCTGCGATGAAGCTGGGCGGGTCGATGAGGCAGGGCTGCGCCGTCTGCTGGCGCCGCTCGTGGAGGCGGGAGTCGACTCGATCGGGCTTCTCGGCAGCACCGGCACCTATGCCTACCTCACCCGCAAAGAGCGCCGGCGGGCGGTTTGCATCGCCGCGGATGCAGTCGGCAATCAGGTGCCGCTCCTCGTCGGAATCGGTGCGTTGCGCACGGACGAGGCGGTTCGGCTTGCCCAAGACGCGAAGGAGGCGGGGGCATGCGCGGGGCTGCTCGCGCCAGTCTCCTACACGCCGCTTACCGAAGACGAGGTCTTCGTCCATTTCGCCGCCGTGGCGGAAGAGGGCGGCTTGCCCCTCGTGATCTACGACAATCCGGCCACCACGCATTTCCGCTTCACGCCGGCTCTGCTCGGTCGCCTTGCTCGTCTACCGGGGGTGGTCGCAGCCAAATGCCCCGGGCCTGCGCCGGAGGACGCCGCCGCGACGGTGACCGATCTGCGCGATGCCCTGCCGGATGGATTTCCCCTCGGCTTCAGCGGAGACTGGAACGCCACCGAGGCGATGCTGGCCGGAGGGGTCGCATGGTACAGCGTCGCCGCCGGGCTGTTTCCGAAGCCGTGCCTGGAGATCATCCGCGCCGTGCAAGCGGGGGACGCGACCCGCGCCCGCGCGCTGGACGCCGCGATGGCGCCCCTCTGGGACCTGTTCAAGGCCCATTCCTCCCTTCGGATCGTGCATGCCATCGCCGGCGCTCAACCGCCCCGCCCGATCCTCCCCCTGCCGGAGGACGTCCAGGCGCAGGCTTTGGCGACCGTGCGGGCGATGGGACTCGCCGCTTAGACCGCCCTGGGTCCGGGCTCCAGCACCGCAATGACCCGCGCGAGGTCGGTGCCGCGCTTCATCACATGCCCGCTCGTCGCGATCACCGCGTAGGCGCCCTGGCGCCGGGCGAGCTTCGGATCCTTCTCGATGCGGTAGAGCGGCATCTCGGAGGTGCGGCGGTAGATCGAGAACACCGCCTTGTCCCGCCGGAAATCCATTGCGTAATCACGCCACTCGCCCTGGGCGACCTGACGTCCGTACAGGTTGAAAATCACCCGCAACTCGTCCCGGTTGAAGGCCACCTGAGGCGGCTCGGCCCGGGAGGGGAAGGGAATGACGTGTCCTGACGCTTCGTCGGGCCGCGGCCCGGCGCTGGTCCATTCGCTCATCATCGCTCCTGGCGCGCTGTCCTTAGCCGGGATGATGGTCCCCGCACCCGCCCTCCGCAAGGGGAGGGGCGACGCCTGCCCCGCATGGGGCGATGACGCCGGCGTGATCACCAGGACACATCCAAGCGACAAACTTCACGGTTTTGCCCCATTAGCGCCTTTTGCGAGCCGTGTTGCGGCCCGACAACACAGTTCGAACCTCGCCGGATCTTGCCCGGCCGTTGGCCGAACCCGTGCTCCCCAGCCTCGGCCACCGTCCGAATCCGCTTGAGCCGGCACTCCGAGGTTTCGAGACCCAAGGGACTTAAGGCCGCCCTTCCCGGGCGGCCTTTTTTTGCTTTTGCGATGGGCGGTCGCGGCGGATATGCCGCTCCGGTGACCACGGACCCGCCCGCCTTCGACGGTGACTTCACGGCCCAACTCGACACGCTGTTCGCGTGGCGCCGGGACGTGCGCCGCTTCCGCTCCGATCCCCTGGACGAGGCGACCCTGCGCGCGTGCCTCGCGGCGGCGCACCGGGCGCCCTCGGTCGGCAACTCCCGCCCCTGGCGGTTCGTGCGAGTGTCGGACCCGGCGCGGCGCGGCGCCGTGGCGGACAGTTTCGCCCGCTGCAACGCGGCGGCCGCCGCGAGCTACGACGACGCCCGCGCCGCCCACTACCGGGCCTTAAAGCTCGCCGGCCTGCGGGAGGCGCCGGTTCACCTCGCCGCCTTCTGTGACGAGGCGACCGGCACCGGCCTCGGCCTCGGCCGGGCGACCATGCCGGAGACCCTGGCCTATTCGGTGGTCGGGGCTGTCCAATGCCTGTGGCTCGCCGCCCGCGCGCGCGGGATCGGCGTCGGCTGGGTCTCGATCCTCGACCCCGAGGCGGTCACGACGATCCTCGACGTACCGCCGCACTGGCGGCTCGTGGCCTATCTCTGCCTCGGCCTGCCGCAGGAAGAGCATCCCGACCCGGAGCTGGAACGCCACGGCTGGCAGCAGGAGGACCCACGCGGGGCGGAACTCTACGAGCGGTAAGCATTGTCCTCAGCATTCACGATGCTGCTTCACTGTTTCTCTTTACCCTCACCTTCGGTTTCAGTGGTTCTCCACGCATCAACCATAGCTTTCCCTGGAACGGTCGTGAGCGACCATGGCTTGATGGCCCGCATACACTCACGCTTGTGGAGTTGCGGCGATGTCGGGTCGGGTGTCTGTTGTTTTCGGGTTGGCCGCCATGGTCGCGGCCGGGTCTGCCTCGGCGCGGGAGGTCGTGCCCTTCGGTGATGCGTCGGCTGGGACGATCGTGGTCAGCGTATCCCAGCGTAAGCTCTACCTCGTGAACGGCGACGGCACGGCGATCCGCTACCCCGTGGCGGTCGGCAAGCCCGGCAAGCAATGGTTCGGCACGGCGCGGATCGATGGCAAGTACGTCGCCCCGGCCTGGTCGCCCCCGTGGGAGGTGAAGCGCGACAACCCGCGCCTGCCCAACGTCATCGCCGGGGGCTCGCCGCACAACCCGATGGGTGCCGCCGCCATGACGCTGGCGGGCGGGCAATACGCGATCCACGGCACGAACCGTCCCAGCTCCATCGGCACCTGGGCGTCCTATGGCTGCATCCGCATGTACAATCAGGATGTGGTCGATCTCTACCAGCGGGTCGATGTCGGCACGCCCGTGCTGATGACCCATTAACGGCGTCCGTTCCGGCTGGTGGAGCAGTACAGTTCGTCCCAACCGTGCAGCTCCGTCCGTATCGCGATCCCGCCGCGCTCCGTAAGCCGATGGTCTCGGAGGCGGATGGATCATGCGGCGGACGACGGCAGGGTGGGGGAGTGGGCTTCTTGGTGTTGTGATCTTCAGCGGGTCGCTGCCCGCGACGCGGCTGGCGGTGGCGGGCTTCGCGCCGCTGTTCCTCACGGCCGCGCGGGCTGTGATCGCCGCCCTCCTCGGCGGGGCGCTGCTCTGGCTGCTGCGGCAGAAGCGCCCGGCACGGGGCGACCTCGGCGCCCTCGTCCTCGTGTCCCTCGGCGTGGTGGTGGGCTTCCCGCTTCTGACGGCGCTGGCCCTGCGTGGAATGACCTCGGCGCAGGCCATCGTCTTCGTCGGCATGCTGCCGCTCGCCACCGCCCTGTTCGGCGTGCTGCGCGGCGGCGAACGCCCGCGCCTGGCCTTCTGGCTGTTCTCGATCCTCGGCAGCGGCGCCGTGGCGGGCTTCGCCCTGGCGCAGGGCGGGGCGGCAGGCCTCGCGCCGAACCTCCTGATGCTCGCGGCGATCCTGCTCTGCGGCCTCGGCTACGCCGAGGGCGCGGCCCTGTCCCGGCGCCTCGGCGGCTGGCAGGTGATCTCCTGGGCGCTGGTGCTGGCGCTGCCCGCCATGGGGGCGCTCGCCCTCGCCACATGGCCGGCACGGTGGGACGGCGTCGGCGCGGCGGCCTGGAGCGGCCTCGCCTACGTCTCGGTCTTCAGCATGCTGGTGGGGTTCGTGTTCTGGTACCGGGGCTTGGCGCTCGGCGGCATCGCGAGCGTCGGGCAGTTGCAGCTGCTCCAACCCTTCTTCGGCCTCGCGCTGGCTGCGCTGGTGATCGGCGAGCCCGTCTCGGGGACGATGCTCGCCGTCAGTGCCGTCGTGGTCCTGTGCGTCGCCGGAGCGAAGCGCTTCGCCTGAACGACTGCTACTTCGCCGGGGGCGAGGTCGCCTCCACGGCAGTGAAGGTCTCGTGGATGCGGTAGGTGTGCTCGGTCCCGGCCGGAACGAGGTACGAATCGCCCGCCGCCAGCGACACCGTCTCGCCGCCGACGATCAGGTCGGCCCGGCCGCTCAGCACGTAGCCGACCGTCTCGTGCTCCGAGCGGGTCATCGGCTTGTCGGCATTGGGCTCTTCGTTGCGCCACATGCGCATCGCCACGCGCTCGCCTGAGGCGAGACCGATCTCACCGTGTGGTCCCTCGACCGCCTGCTTGGCCGAAACCTTCGTCGCCATGACCGTTCTCCTTTCGAATGGCAGGGCAACGGAAGGGCGGGGCGTCCGTTCCGCCCTTTAAAAATCGACGGCGAGGCCTTTTACCTCCCAATCCTCGTAGCGCACCGGCTCCAGCCCGCCGCGCCCCTGACGCTCGGGCTTTGCCTGGATTTCGGCGGCGCGGGCATCGATGGCAGCACGGCGTTCGGCCGCCTCGGCCAGGGCGCGCTCGGCGGCGGGGGTCAAAGTGCGCTTGGGCGTCTCGGCGGGGGCGGAATCGTCGCTGCGGTCTTGCATCGGGCTCGCTCGGGTGTGAGGTCGTGTCGTGATCGACAGGGTTTCAAGGTTAGACGTGGCATCTCGAGGCAAGGTCCGCAACGCGGCGGATGACAGCGATACGACCGGCCAGGACGCGGCAGGGCTCGGCGCGAGGCGGGTGGCCGTGCAGGCCGTCGCCGATCTCATCGGGCAGGAGCGGCCTCCGGCGCTCGATGAGGCGCTGGCCGCCGCCCTGCGCGCCGAACGGCTGGAGCCGGCCGATGCCGCGTTGGCACGGGCGATCGCGGTGGCGACCTTCCGCCGACTCGGGCAGATTCGCGTCGTCCTCGCCGAGCGGCTGGACAAGGGCCTGCCCGTAGGCAAGCCGCGCCTGCTGGCGCTGCTGGCGACGGGTTGTGCGCAGATTCTCGACCTGTCCGTGCCCGACCACGCGGCTGTCGATTGCGCGGTGCGCCTCGCCAAGGCCGATCAGCGCACCGCCGGGTTCACGGGGGTGGTGAATGCCGTGCTGCGCCGGGTCGCGCGGGAGCGCGAGGCCGTCCTCGCCGCCGCCGATCCCCTGGGCGGGAACACGCCCGATTGGCTCGCCCGACGGTGGGTTGCGTCGTACGGGCCCGAGCGGGCGGCGGCCATCGCGAAGGCGCATCTCACGAGCGCGGCGATCGACCTGACCCCACGCCGCGAGGACGAGGCGCAGAGCTGGGCCGACACCCTCGGCGCGACCCTGCTGCCGACCGGCTCCCTGCGTCTGCCGCCGGATGGCGAGGCGATCCCGGCCCTGGCAGGGTTCGGGGAGGGCGCGTGGTGGGTGCAGGACGCCGCCGCCGCCATCCCCGCCCGGCTGCTCGGCGTGACGGAGGGCGAGCGTGTGCTCGACCTCTGCGCCGCGCCGGGAGGCAAGACGATGCAGGCTCGCGAGCCGTGGCGCCGCCGTCACGGCCCTCGACCGTTCGGCCCCGCGCCTGGAGCGGCTTCGTGAGAACCTCGCGCGCATCGGCCTGACCGCCGAGGTCACTGTGGCCGACGCCACCGCCTATCAGGCCGAGCCCTTCGACGCGGTGCTTCTCGACGCGCCCTGCTCGGCCACGGGCACGATCCGCCGCCACCCCGACGTCGCCTGGACCAAGGAAGAGTCCGACATCGCCCGCCTCGCGCAATTGCAGGCGCGGCTTCTCGACCGCGCGGCGACACTGGTGGGGCCGGGCGGGCGGCTCGTCTACTGCACCTGCTCCCTGGAGCCCGACGAGGGCGAGGCGCAGGTCGCCGCCTTCCTCGCCCGGAACCCGGCTTTCATGCGGGCGTCCGTCCGCCCGGAGGAGGTCGGCGGCCAGCACGAATTGATCGACGCCAACGGCGATCTGCGTACCCTGCCGAGCCATGGCCTCGACGGGTTTTTTGCGAGCCGTCTCGTGCGGAGCGCTTGACCGCGCGCCCGACATTCCATCCCGGCGCGAAACCGTCTAAACGGCGCGCCTTCGCGTTCCCGCACCGACCCGCTTACCTGCCCCGTTCGCAGGAGTGAGCCAGGAGACAGACCATGCCCGTCCTGACCTTTCCCGATGGCAACACGCGCGAAGTCGCCGCCGGCACCACCGGCCGCAGCGTGGTCGAGGGCATCGCCAAGTCGCTCGCAAAGCGCACCGTGGCCATGGCGCTCGACGGGACGGTCTGCGATCTCGACGACCCGATCTCTCAGGATGCCCGGATCGAGTTCCTCGACCGTGCCGACCCGCGCGCTCTCGAACTGATCCGGCACGATTGCGCCCACGTGCTCGCCGAGGCGGTGCAGTCGCTCTGGCCGGAGACGCAGGTGACCATCGGCCCGGTCATCGAGAACGGCTTCTATTACGACTTCCACCGCGAGGCCCCGTTCACGCCGGAGGACTTCCCGGCGATCGAGGCGCGGATGCGCGAGATCATCGCCAGGGACACGGCCTTCACCAAGGAGGTCTGGAAGCGCGACGACGTGCGCAACCTGTTCGCGGAGAAGAAGGAAGGCTTCAAGGTCGAGCTGGTCGACGCCATCCCGCCGGGCGAGGACCTGAAGATCTACCGCCAGGGCGAGTGGTTCGACCTCTGCCGCGGCCCGCACATGACCTCGACGGGCAAGGTCGGGACCGCCTTCAAGCTGATGAAGGTCGCGGGCGCCTATTGGCGGGGTGATTCGAACAACCCGATGCTCACCCGCATCTACGGCACCGCCTGGGCCACCAAGGAAGACCTCGACGCCTATCTGCACCGGCTGGAAGAGGCCGAGCGCCGCGATCACCGCCGCCTCGGTCGCGAGATGGACCTGTTCCACTTCCAGGAAGAGGGGCCGGGCGTCGTCTTCTGGCACGCCAAGGGCTGGACGGTGTTCCAGGAGCTGATCGCCTATATGCGCCGCCGCCTGCGGGGCGACTATGCCGAGGTGAACGCCCCGCAGATCCTCGACAAGGCCCTGTGGGAGACCTCAGGCCACTGGGGTTGGTACCGGGAAAACATGTTCGCCGCGCAATCGGCGGGCGAGGAGGCCGAGGACAAGCGCTGGTTCGCCCTCAAGCCGATGAACTGCCCCGGCCACGTGCAGATCTTCAAGCATGGCTTGAAGTCCTACCGCGATCTGCCTTTGCGGATGGCGGAATTCGGCGTGGTGCATCGCTACGAGCCGTCGGGCGCCATGCACGGGCTGATGCGCGTGCGCGGCTTCACCCAGGACGACGCGCATATCTTCTGCACCGAGGATCAACTCGCCGACGAGTGCCTGAAGATCAACGACCTGATCCTCTCGACCTATGCCGATTTCGGCTTCGGCGAGATCGTCGTGAAGCTCTCGACGCGCCCCGAGAAGCGTGTCGGCTCGGACGCCCTGTGGGACCATGCCGAGAGCGTGATGACGCGGGTGCTCGCGCAGATCGAAGAACAGTCCGGCGGGCGGATCAAGACCGCCGTGAACCCGGGGGAGGGCGCGTTCTACGGGCCCAAATTCGAGTACGTGCTGCGCGATGCCATCGGCCGCGATTGGCAATGCGGCACCACGCAGGTCGACTTCAACCTGCCTGAGCGGTTCGGCGCCTTCTATGTCGATGCGGACGGACAGAAGAAGCCGCCGGTCATGGTCCACCGGGCAATCTGTGGCTCGATGGAGCGGTTCACCGGCATCCTGATCGAGCATTTCGCCGGGCATTTCCCGCTCTGGCTCGCGCCCGTGCAGGTGGTGGTCGCGACCATCACCGGCGAGGCGGACCCCTACGCGGCCAAGGTCGTGCGCGCGCTGGAGAAGGCGGGCCTGCGGGTCGAGGCCGATCTCCGCAATGAGAAGATCAACTACAAGGTCCGCGAGCATTCGCTGGCGAAGGTTCCAGTCCTGCTGGCCCTCGGCAAGCGTGAGGCGGAGGAAAGCACGGTTTCGATCCGGCGCCTCGGCAGCCAGCAGACCCGCACCCTGCCCCTCACCGAGGCCATCGCCGCCTTCGTGGAAGAAGCCACCTCGCCCGACCGTCGCCGGGCCGATGCGGTAGCCGAGACCGTGCCGACGAGCGACGCGGTACTCGATTCGCATCACGGGGAAGCGCCGGTTCCGTAGGCTCCGCCGTCTTTGCGAGCATAGCGAAGCAATCCAGGGATCCGCCTCGTTCGGAAGCGTCCCGCTGCCCTGGCTTGCTTCGCTGACGCTCGCAAAGACGGGAGGCGTCGGGCTGGGGAACTCACCCCAAAGGTTCCGTCCTGCCCGAAAACAGGCTAGGGCAACGGGCGATGACCCGTACTGCTCTCTATGCAGGCTCGTTCGATCCGGTCACGAACGGCCATCTCGACGTCGTGCGCCAGGCTTGTCGCCTGACGGACCGGCTGGTGCTCGCCATCGGCGTGCATCCCGGCAAGGCGCCGCTCTTCTCCGCCGAGGAGCGGGCCGAGTTGCTGCGCCTGAGCTGCGGGCCGATGGCGGCGGCCGAAGGGGCCGTCCTCGACGTCGTGACCTTCGATGACCTCGCCGTCTCGGCGGCGCGCCGTTGCGGCGCCACGATTTTCATCCGGGGCCTGCGCGACGGCACCGACCTCGATTACGAGATGCAGCTCGCGGGCATGAACGGCGCCATGGCGCCCGAGGTGCAGACGGTGTTCCTGCCCGCTTCGACCAGCGCCCGGCCCATCACCGCGACCCTGGTGCGGCAGATTGCCGGCATGGGAGGGGACGTGTCCCCCTTCGTGCCCGCCGAAGTCGCCGCCCGGCTCAAGGCGCGTTTCGCGCCGGCCCATTCTTAAGACCAGAAGGACCCCGACAGAGCCATGATACGCCGCACGCTCCTCGCGCTCGCCCTCTCGGCGGGCCTCACGGTCCCGGCCTTCGCCGCCGATTCCAACACCGTCTACCTGCAGACCAAGGACGGCCGCATCACCATCGAGCTGCGCCCCGATCTGGCGCCCAAGCATGTGAAGCAGATCAAGACCCTGGTCGGCCGGGGCTTCTACGATGGCCTGAAGTTCCACCGGGTCATCGACGGCTTCATGGCCCAGACCGGCGACCCGAAGGGCAACGGTACCGGCGGCTCCGACCTGCCCGATATCCCGGCCGAGTTTTCCAAGAGCGCGCAGTTCAAGCGCGGCACGGTGGGCATGGCCCGCTCCTCGAACCCGAATTCGGCGAACTCGCAGTTCTTCATCTGCCTCGGCGACGCGCCGTTCCTGAACGGCCAATACACCATCGTCGGCAACGTCACGGACGGGCTCGACGTCCTCGACAAGATCAAGAAGGCCGCCCCCGGCGCCTCCGGCGGCGCGGTGCAGGATCCCGACAAGATCGTGCGCATGACACTCGCCGAGAAGGCTCAGTGAGGCTGGCCTTCCGGCCTGTCCTGCTGGGCGTCCTCGTCCTCGGCGCGGCCTCCTCGGCGCGCGCCTATGACGGGGGCCATCTCTTTTCCGGCTACGTCTACACGCCCGGCGGCGGCTATCCCTTGGCCCTGCCGGAAACCCTGCGCGCCACGATCGCCGTGCCCCTCGCGGACAAGCCGGCGGGCGCGGCGAACACGCTGAGGCAGCTCTTTCCGGCGCTCGCCGCCTGTTGGAGCGCGCCCCGCTTCACCGCCGCACCGCAGGGGCCCGACGTCCAGGTGACGGCGCGGCTCTCACTGCGGCGCGACGGCAGCCTCATCGGCACCCCGCGGATCACCTACACGGCGGGCGTCTCGGATGGTGATCGTCCGGCGCTCACCCAGGCCACCGTCGCGGCGCTCGGTCGCTGCACCCCGGTGCGCCTCACCCCCGGCCTCGGCCGGGCCATTGCCGGTAGGCCGATGGCCCTGCGCTTCGTCTACCATCCCCCGGCCTGACCGGCGGCCAACCCCTCACCCACACCCCGCATCAACGGAGAACCGATCATGGCGGACAACGAAACCATCGTCCTCGAGACCACCAAGGGCCGCGTCGTCATTGGGCTGCGCCCCGACCTCGCCCCCAATCACGTGGAGCGGATCAAGACCCTCGCCGGGCAGGGCTTCTACGACGGCGTTCCGTTCCACCGGGTTATCGACGGCTTCATGGCCCAGACCGGCGACCCGACCGGTACCGGCTCGGGCGGCTCCGAGCTGCCGGACCTGAAGGCCGAGTTCAACGCCGAGCCGCACGTGCGCGGCACCTGCTCCATGGCCCGCACGAACTTCCCGCACTCGGCGAACTCGCAGTTCTTCATCTGCTTCGATGACGCCCGCTTCCTCGACAAGCAGTACACCGTGTGGGGCAAGGTCGTGGAAGGCATGGATGTGATCGACACGATCAACAAGGGCGAGCCGCCGCGCTCCCCGGACAAGATCGTGAAGGCTTCGGTCGGCGCAGCCGCGTAAGCCGCTCCTTCCCACCTTCCACCTCATCCTGAGGTGTTCGCATCAGCGGGCCTCGGAGGAGCCTTCCTTCGAGGCTGCTTCGCAGCACCTCAGGATGAGGATCGGGATTGGACGATGCCCTCCGCGCAGGCGAAATCCTCCGGCGCGTTGAGGTTAAGGAACGGATCGACCGGCGCGACCGGCCAGTCCACCACGCTCGCCCCATGGCGGGCGATGAAGGCACCGACCCGGCGCTCGCCTGCCGCGAGCCACGCCCGCAGGTCGTCCCGCAGGGCGACGGACCAGAGCGCCGCCGTGTAGTGAGACCGCCCGCCCGAGGCCGCCACCGCGACGGGCGCAGGCCCAAGGGACGCGGCCAGACGCGGGACGAGATCCTCCGGCAGGAACGGGGCATCCCCCGGCACGCTCAGCACATGAGTCACGCCAGGCAGGCCCGCGCCATGCTCAAGCCCCGCAAGGATGCCGGCCAGTGGCCCCGGCAGGTCCGGCACAGGATCGGGTAGAACCGGCCCGTCGAAGGCATCCGAGAAGCGTGCGGGATCGCCGTTGGCACTCAGCGCCAGCCCGGCGCCGCATTGCGGGCGCAGGCGCTCCGTGATCCGCGCCAGGATCGGCCGTCCGCCGAGCGGCAGCAGGGTCTTGTCGACCCCGCCCATCCGCCGCCCGAGACCGCCCGCCAGGATCAGGCCGACGACGGGGCCCGCCACCCGCGACCCTACTCGATGACGATTTTCGGCGCCGAGCGGGCGGGGCCTGCACCGGACAGGTTCGCCCAGAGGGCCGAGGCGATCTCGCGATAGACCTTGGCCTGCGGGCCCTCGGGATCGGTGGCCACGACGGGCCGACCGGCATCCGAGGTCTCCCGAATCGTCATGTTCAGCGGCACCTCGCCGAGGAACGGCACGCCGAGGCGCTGCGCCTCCACCCTCGCGCCGCCATGGCCGAAGATGTGCGAGGCATGGCCGCAATTCGGGCAGATGAAGGTCGCCATGTTCTCGACGATGCCGAGGATCGGCACCGCGACCTTCTTGAACATGGTCACGCCGCGCCGCGCGTCGATCAGGGCAAGATCCTGCGGCGTCGAGACGATCACGGCGCCCGAGAGCGGTGTCGCCTGCGCCATGGTGAGCTGCGCGTCGCCCGTGCCGGGGGGCATGTCCACGAGGAGCACGTCGAGCTCGCCCCAGAGCACATCGCGCAGCATCTGCGTGATCGCCGACTGCACCATCGGCCCACGCCAGATCATCGCCGCCTCGGGCTCGATCAGGAAGCCGATCGACATGACCTTGAGGCCGTAGCCGACCATCGGCTCCATCGCCTTGTTGTCGACCACGTTGGGCTTGCCCGACAGACCGAACAGCTTCGGCACCGAGGGACCGTAGATGTCGGCATCCAGCAGGCCGACCTTCAGCCCCTGCGCCTGGAGAGCCAGGGCGAGGTTGCAGGCGGTGGTCGACTTGCCGACGCCGCCCTTGCCGGAGGCGACCGCCACGATGTGGCGCACGCCCGGAAGCTTCGGACCCTGCTGCGGCGGCGCGCCGGGCCGGGGCGGGGCGACAGGCGGCGGCGAGACCGGGCGGGGCGCGGCGGTGCTCTGGGCCGGATGGCTCGTGTCGCGCTCGGAGGTGAGGCTGGCGAACACGCCGGAGACGCCGGGCATCTGGAGGACGCGGCCTTCCGCCTGACGCCGCACCGGCTCGAACCGCTCGGCCTCGGAGGCATCGACCAGGATCGAGAACATGACCCGGTTGTTCGGATCGACCACGACCTGGGACAGGCGGCCGGAGCCGGGGAGGGTGGTGCCGGCGGCGTCGATCGTCACCGATTGCAGGGCGCGCAGCACGTCGTCGCGGGTGATGGCCAAGGTTTCAGGCTCCGGAATTCAATTGCCTCCATCTATACGCGCACGCGCGAAACACCACCCTGGCGATCAGCCTGAACCAACCGGAGCTTCGCTCGTTGTCGAGGCGAATCCGGGCAGGGCCGCTCGCTGCGGCCCACCGCCAGAGTCAGGAGTGACGCCGTGCACAAGAACCACCGCGACCAAGAGGGCGCCAAGAAGCTGTTCGATCTGATCAAGGACGTGAAGGTCGCGATGATGACCACCGTCGACAGCGAAGGCACCCTGAACAGCCGCCCGATGTGGAACAACGACATCGATGAGAACGGCGATCTGTGGTTCTTCACCAAGCTGCATTCGCCCAAGACTTCCGAGATCAGCCGGGACGATCAGGTGAACCTCGCCTATTCCGACCCGTCGAGCCAGAACTACGTGTCGGTCGCGGGCAAGGCCGAGGTGATCCGCGATCAGGCGCTCATCGACGCCAAGTGGAATGCCAGCCTGAAGACGTGGTTTCCCAACGGCAAGGACGATCCCGAGGTCGCCTTGATCCGCGTCTGCCCGGAGAAGGGTGAGTATTGGGACAGCCCGAATGCGACGATGCTGCACCTTTACGGCACGGTGAAGGCTGCTCTGACCGGCGAGAGCCCGAAGACCGAGACCGAGAAGGTCAAGCTGAGCTAAGTTTTCAGGACGAAGCACATCGAGGGCGGCAGGCTGGGAATGGCCGCCGCCCTTTCTCGTTTTGACCCGTTCGTCATTGCGAGCGCAGCGAAGCCATGACGGGAGGGCTGAGGGATAAGCCTCCCGCCCCGGTTGACGCCGCGCCCAAAATTATGCGCCCTCCCTCTCCCCCGGCGCGACGCAAAGTCCCAAAAAATGCTCGATCTGGCGAAGCGGGTTTACGACCACAGCTTCCGCATCGATCCGATCGTTCGGTCGCTGCTGGATACGGATTTCTATAAGCTGCTGATGGCACAGACGATTCTGCGGCGGCATCCGCAGGTTTCGGCGACCTTCGGCATCACGAACCGCACGGCGCGGGTGCGCATCGCGGACGAGGTCGATGAGGGATTGCTGCGCGAGCAGCTCGACCACGCGCGCTCTCTGCGCCTGTCGAAGGGCGAGGTGACGTGGCTGCGCGGCAACGTGTTCCGCGGGCAGGGCCGGATTCTGGGGCCGGAATTCGTGTCGTGGTTCGAGAATTTCCGCCTGCCCGAATACGAGCTCGCCACCCGTGACGGGCAATACGAGCTGACCTTCCATGGCCCCTGGGTCGAGACCACCATGTGGGAGGTGCCGGCGCTGGCCATCCTCAACGAGTTGCGGGCGCGTTCGGTGCTGCGCGGCCTCGGCAAGCTCACGCTCCAGGTGCTCTATGCCCGCGCCATGACGCGGGTCTGGGAGAAGATCGAGCGGTTGCAGCGCCTTCCCGACCTATCCATCGCGGATTTCGGCACGCGGCGGCGGCACGGCTTCCTGTGGCAGGATTGGTGCGTGCAAGCGATGGCCGAGGGCTTGGGCGAGCCGCGCTTCCTCGGCACGTCGAACTGTCTCATCGCCGCCCGGCGCGAGGTGGAGCCTGTCGGCACCAACGCCCACGAATTGCCGATGGTTTACGCGGCGCTGGCCCCCGACGATGCGGCGCTCGCCCACGCGCCTTACGCCGTCCTGGGGGATTGGCAGGAGGATTACGCGGGCAACCTTCGCATCGTCCTGCCGGACACTTACGGCACGACCGGCTTCCTGGCGAACGCGCCGGATTGGGTCGCGGACTGGACCGGCATCCGCATCGATTCCAAGGATCCGATCGAGGGCGGAGAGGAGGCGATCCGCTTCTGGCAGGATCACGGCCGCGACCCGCGCGACAAGCTCGCGATCTTCTCCGACGGGCTCGACATCGCGGAAATCGAGCGCATCCATGCCCGCTTCCACGGCCGGATGCGCATCGGCTACGGCTGGGGCACGCTGCTTACCAACGATTTCCGGGGGCTGATGCCGGACGGGCGGCTCGATCCGATTTCCGTGGTCTGCAAGGTGATGGACGCGAACGGCCATCCCACGGTGAAGCTCTCCGACAATCCGACCAAGGCGCAGGGGCCCTCCGACGAGGTCGCCCGCTACCGGCGGGTGTTCGGGGTGGGCGATCAGGCGACGATGCCGGTGGTGGTCTGACGGGCCGCCGCGTCCGCGGCGGGCCTCGCCTGAAAGAAAATACAGAATATACTGTCCACCACGACGGGTCCAAGACGGCCCGCGTGGGAGGATCCGATGACCATGAACCGCCGCTCTCTCCTCGGGGCTGCAGGCCTCGCGCTCGGTGCGCCCGTCGTGACCGTCGCGCAGGCGGCCGAGGTTGCCCAGGCCCCTCACAAGGAGGCTCTCAAGGCGCCGCCGCCCCCGCCGGTGACGAAGATCCTCGCGGAGTTCATCCACGATTCCTCCTATGACGGTCTGCCGGACAATGTCCGCCGGGAGGGCGTGCGCAGCTTCCTGAACTGGGTAGGCGTTGCCATCGGCGGCTCCCACCACGAGACGGTCGATATCGCCGTCTCGGCGCTCCAGCCCTTCTCCGGCCCGCCCCAGGCGAGCCTGTTCGGCCGCACCGAGCGGTTCGACATCATGAACGCCGCCTTCCTCAACGGCGTAGCGAGCCACATCTTCGATTTCGACGACACGCACCTGAAGACGATCATCCACCCGGCGGGTCCGGTCGCCTCCGCGATCCTGGCACATGCCGAGATGAAGCCCGTCTCCGGCAAGGATTTCCTCGACGCGCTGGTGGTCGGCATCGAGGTCGAGTGCCGGATCGGCAACGTCGTCTATCCGAACCACTACGATGCCGGGTGGCACATCACCGGCACCTGCGGGCCGTTCGGCGCGGCGGCAGCGGTATCGAAGCTGATGGGCCTGAGCGTCGAGCAGACGATCTACGCGCTCGGCCTCGCAGCCTCGCAGCCCGTCGGACTGCGCGAGTCGTTCGGCTCCATGACCAAGAGCTTCAATCCGGGCCGGGCCGCCGCCAACGGGCTGTTCGCCGCGATCCTGGCCTCGAAGGGCTTCACATCGTCGGAGAAGATGATCGAGGTCCGCAGGGGCTGGGCGCAGACCATCTCGACCAAGCAGGATTGGTCGCAGATCACCGAAGGGCTCGGCACCCGCTACGAGAGCGCGCTCAACACCTACAAGCCCTTCGCCTGCGGCATCGTCATGCATCCGGCGATCGACGCCGCGATCCAGATCCGCGACGGGGAGCATGTGAAGCCGGAGGATATCAAGTCCGTCGACCTCAAGGTGCATCCCCTGGTGCTGGAGTCGACCGGCAAGACCGCGCCGAAGACCGGGCTGGAGGGCAAGTTCAGCATCTACCACGCGGTGGCGGTGGCTTTCGTGGAGGGGGCGGGCGGCGAGAAGCAGTTCAGCGACCGGGCGGTGAAGGATCCCCGCGTCCTGGCCCTGCGCGCCAAGGTGAACCCGGTCGTCACCCCCGGCGTCGACCCGGCGCAGGTCGACATGGTGGTCACACTTAATGACGGGCGCACGATCCACCGGCACATCGACCACGCCATCGGCAGCGTCGAAAAGCCGATGACCGACGCCCAGCTCGACGCGAAGTTCAGAGACCTCGCGGACGGCATCCTGCCCGCAGCGCAGGCCACACGGGTGCTCACCCTCTGCCGGTCGCTGCCGGACCTGAAGGATGCGGGCGAGGTCGCAAGGGCGGGCGTTCAGGGAGCCTGACGAGGGTCCGACAGCCGCGCTTCGGCCGGGCGGGATCGAATTCCCCTCCCGGTCCGTTCAACGTGCGGCGCCCCGGCCCCGGTCGGCGCCGAAAGTCGCGTCGTGGGGGCTTACGGGTCGGTGATGGTCAAGAGGAGCACCGGGGGTCTCGGCATGGAGGATCCGGCGATCCATCCGCGACCGACCCGCGTCGCCGCCGCCGAGCGGCCCCGCGCGGCGCTCGCCTCGCCGCTGATCGTCTGGGCGATCATCGTGGCGGGACTGTATTTCGGCCGGGAGATCTTCATCCCGATCGCCATCGCCCTGCTCCTGTCCTTCGTCCTCGGGCCGCTGGTGAATTTCCTGCGGCGCTGGCGGCTGCCGCGCCTCGTCGCGGTGGGGCTCACCGTGCTGATGACGCTCGGGATCGTCGGGGCGCTGGCGACGCTGATCGGCATCCAGGTCGCCGACCTCGCAGGCGACGTGCCGCGCTACCGCGCCACCATCGAGCGTAAGGTCGAGAGCCTGCGCCACAGCCCGGCCGGGCGGATCACCGACTACGTCGCCAATATCGGCCGTGTGATCCATGGCGGGGCCAGCACCGAGGCCAAGCCCGAGCCGCCGCCGAAACCCAAGCCTCCGGCGGAAGCCGGGCCGCCCCAGTCCGAACGCAAGCCGATGCTGGTGGAGATGGCGGCGAGCCCGCCGAGCCCCCTGGAGACGGCAAGCACGCTGCTCTCGCCGGTGATGCAGCCGCTCGCGACCACCGGCATCGTCTTCGTGGTGCTCCTCTTCGTGCTGATGCAGCGGGAGGATCTGCGCGACCGGTTGATCCGCCTCGCGGGATCCCGCGACCTCCACCGCACCACCGTGGCGATGGACGACGCCGCAAGCCGCCTCTCCCGCTACTTCGTCGCCCAGCTCGCCCTGAACTCGGCCTTCGGCCTCGTCGTGGGCATCGGCCTGTACCTGATCGGCGTGCCGAACCCCGTGCTCTGCGGGATCGTGTCCGCGCTGATGCGCTTCGTGCCCTATCTCGGCGCGTTCATCTCGGCCCTGCTGCCCATGGTACTGGCCGCCGCCATCGAGCCCGGCTGGAACATGACCATCGCTACGGCGATCCTGTTCCTGATCCTCGAGCCCCTGACCGGACAAGTGATCGAGCCGATGCTCTACGGCCAGTCGACCGGCCTCTCGCCCACCGCCGTGCTGGTCTCGGCCCTGTTCTGGACATGGCTCTGGGGGCCGGTGGGCCTCCTGCTTTCGACGCCGCTCACCGTCTGCCTCGTGGTGCTCGGGCGCCATGCCGAGCATCTCGAATTCCTCGACGTGCTGTTCGGCGACAGGCCCGCGCTGACACCCGTGCAGAACTTCTACCAGCGCATTCTGGCGGGTGATTCCGAGGAGGTGCTGGGCCATGCCGAGTTGATCCTCCAGCATTGCTCGCTGTCCTCCTATTACGAGGACGTGGTGCTGAAGGCCCTGGAACTCGCCGCCCGCGACGCGGCGCGCGGGGTGCTCACCCCCGCCCAGAAGAGCGCCATGCGCGGGACGCTCTCCGAACTCATCGACGACCTCGCCGACCGCGCGGACGGCCCGGTCGAGGGCGCCCGGAAGGACAAGGAGGCGGCCGACGCCTGCGAGGCCCAGGGCGCCTGCAGCCCGCTGCCGGTCCATCCGATCCCGAACCACCTACCGGAGACCTGGACCCGCGAGGGCGCCGTGCTCTGCATTTCCGGCCGGGGCTTCCTGGATGCCGCCGCCGTGGCGATCCTGGCGCAGATCCTCGCCAAGCGCGGGATTGGCGCCCGGACCATGCCCTTCGCCGAGACCGCCTCGGTCCATCTCGCCGAGCTCGAACCGAAGGGAGCGCGGCTCGCCTGCGTCGTCTCCATCGCCCATGGCGGGGAGCCGCAGCATCTGAACCGGCTCATCGCACGCCTGCGCGAGCGCATGCCCGCCGTCCCGGTGCTCGCCGGCCTGTGGCTGGCGGATGAGGGCCAGCGCCGCCCCGGCTTCACCCTCGACGCGGATATCGTCTCGGGCTCCCTGCACGAGGCGGTGGAAGCGGTGCTCGCCGCCGCCGAAGCCGATCCGGCCCGGCCGGCGCGGCAGGACTCCCAGCCCGACCCTGCGGCGGCGGTCGCGGTCGCGGCACCCGGTCCGGTGGGGCAGGGGGCTTGACGTCGGCCCCGGTCGCCCGCCTTCGTCTGACCGTCGGCGCTGAGCCGCCTGTCGGAGAAGCCACCGCATGAGCGTCGTCGAACTCGGCCGGTTCATGGAGGATCTCGCCCAGGCCTCGGGCAAGGCGATCCTGCCGTTCTTCCGGGCGCAATTCGCGCTGGAGGACAAGGCGCGGGGCGGCTCGCCCTTCGATCCGGTGACCGAGGCCGACCGGGCGGCGGAGGTCGTCCTACGGGCGATGATCGCCAAGGCCTTCCCCGGCCACGGCATCCTCGGCGAGGAATTCGGGACCGAGCGGGAGGACGCGGAATGCGTCTGGGTGCTCGATCCCATCGACGGCACCCGCGCCTTCATCGCGGGCCTGCCGACCTGGGGCACACTGATCGGCCTGACCCGCCACGGCGTACCGGTCCGTGGGCTGATGCACCAACCCTACCTGGGTGAGGTCTTCACCGGCGACGGGCACAGCGCCCGATTGCGCGGCCCGGCGGGCGAGCGCACCTTGCGCACCCGGCGCTGCACCGATCTCGGGCAGGCGCTGCTGGCCACCACCGATCCGCGCCTGTTCGCGGAGGGCGAGGAGGCGGAGCGGTTCCGCGCCCTGGAAGGGCAGGCGCGACTCTCGCGCTACGGCACCGATTGCTACGCCTATTGCATGCTCGCGGCGGGGCAGATCGACCTCGTGGTCGAGGCGGGACTGAAGCCCTACGACATCTGTGCCCTGATCCCGATCATCGAGGGCGCGGGCGGGCGCGTCACGTCCTGGGATGGCGGCTCGGCGGCCAAGGGCGGCCGGGTGATCGCGGCGGGCGACCCGAGGTTGCACGAAGCAGCTCTCAAGGTGCTGAACCCGTGAGGCGCATCATGGGCGGCCCGTGCTGCTGAGCCTCCTCCTCGCCACGGCGAGCCTGTGGGGAAGCCTGCACGCCGCCCTGCCGGGCGCTCCCGTCCTACCGCCGGCTAGTCCGGCCGGGACCGAGGCGCCGCGTTACGATCCGGCGGCGCGGGCCGTATCCAACTGGCACGAGCAGACCGGCGCGGCTCTCCGCCCGAGGGCGCTCGCCCTCACGGCAAGCCTTGCCAAGGATCCGCCCTACGTCGCCCGCTGCGTGCGGCTCAACAATGGCTGGTGCATCAAGTCGGCCCGCTGGCCCGGGGAGATCGGCGCGGACGGGGAGGGGCACACGGCCTTCGCCACCCTGGATGACGGGGCCGACGCCGCAGCGCGGCTGCTGCGCCGCTATTACCGTGATTACAGCCGCCGCAGCGCGCTCGCCATCGTGCGCCGCTGGGCACCCGCCGAATGCCGGGGCGCCCCCGTGGCGGGCCGCGCCTCTGTAGCGACGCCGGCCGTCTCGTCCACCCTCGCGCCGAAGGGGCTGGGCAGAACGCTGCGCGCCCGCTTCCTCGCCCGCCACCGGCCGGGCGGCGCCCCCCGGGTCGCGGCGGCTCGCCCGGCGCGGGGAGGGGCGCTTCGGGTCCAGCCCTGGTCGCCGCTCGCCCGCATGGGCGTCCGGCCGGCCGCGCGCAACGCCGCCCGCATCCCGGCGCCGCGCCCGGTGGGCGATATCGCCGAGGGCATCCTGCCGAGCGCCAGCAGGACCGCCCCGCGTGTCGCCGATCCCGCCGCCCTGTTGGGGAACGGGCATGTGCCGAGCCCGGATCGGATGGTCGCGGAATCGGCGCTGCTCCCGGCCATCGCCGCCGGGCTTCCGGTCCTCGACCTGCGCCTGCCCGCCCCACTCTGCGCGGGCGATACAGTGCGCATCAACAATTACGCCGCGCGGATCGCCGTCAGTGTCGGCGTGAAGCCCGACGACGACCTGCATCTCTTCGCGCCGGACGGATCGCCGCTGCCGAACCTCGCGCCGGTCATGCTCGCCATGTCGGCGGTGGAACTCGGCACCTTGCGCGCGGGGCCGGACCTCGTCGCCGGGGCGATCGGTCGGCTTGCGCAGGAACAATCGGCCTCGGCGCAACAATAAGCGGGCTCCCCCGGACCTCTCTACCCTTGCGACTGCGCCTTCGCCGCGCCACCTCACGCCCGCCTGTCCCTTCCCGAGCCAGACGGTCCGTGGCCCCTCCCGCAAACACTTTCGCCTCCCGCGCCGGCTCCGCCTTGCGCGCCTTCGCCGAGGCGTCCCAGGACCTCCTTGTCCAGCCGACCCTGCGCCTCGGGGTGACGGGCCTCGCCCGCTCGGGCAAGACCGTGTTCACCACGGCGCTGATCCACCACCTCGTGGAGACGCACGCGCTGCCCGCCTTCGCCGCGGCGCAGGAAGGGCGCCTGCGCCGGGCGCGGCTGGTGCCGCAGCCCGACGACGACGTTCCGCGCTTCCCCTTCGAGGAGCATTTCGCGACCCTGAGCGAGGCCCGCGCGTGGCCGCGCTCCACCGACCGGATCAGCCAGTTCCGCCTGGAAATCGCCTACGAGCGCGCCGCCGGGTGGCGCTCCGGCCCGGCGACGCTGATGCTCGACGTGGTCGATTATCCCGGCGAATGGCTCCTCGACCTCGCCCTGATCGAGACCGATTACGTCTCGTGGTCGCGCTCCACTATCGCGGGTACGCGGCGGCCGGGGCGGGCGGAGATCGCCGCCCCCTGGCTCGCCGCCTTACAGGGGTTCGACCCGGCCTCACCGCTGGACGAGGTCGCCGCCGAGCGGGCGAGCGACGCATTCAAGACCTACCTTTCGGCGCTCCGGGCCGGACCGGAGGCGGTCGCCACCACCCCACCGGGGCGGTTCCTGATGCCGGGCGACCTCGCGGGCTCCCCGGCGCTGACTTTCGCGCCCCTCGACCGCCTGCCCGATACGATCGACCTCGACAGCCTCGCGGGGCTGATGCAGCGGCGGTTCGAGGCCTACAAGACGAAGGTCGTCACGCCCTTCTTCCGCGACCACTTCCAGCGAGTCGATCGCCAGATCGTGCTGGTCGACGTGCTCTCGGCCGTCGATGCCGGGCCGACCGCGCTCGCCGAACTGGAAGAGGCCATCGACGCGGTTCTGCTCAGCCTGAACATCGGCCGCAACTCTCTGCTGTCGCGCTTCTTCGCCCCCCGCGCCGACCGGGTGCTGTTCGCCGCCACCAAGGCCGACCATCTCCACCAAACGAGCCACGACCGGCTCGACGCGCTCCTGCGCCTGCTCGTCTCACGCGCCATGCGCCGGACGGAGGCGGCGGGCGCCCGGGTCGGCACGGTGGCTTTGGCCTCCGTCCGGGCGACCCGCGAGACCACGGTGCATGATGACGGCGAGGTGCTGCGCGCGGTGGCGGGCACGCCGGAGGCGGGCGAAATCGTCGGCGACGAAACCTTCGACGGGCAGAGCGAGGCGGCGGTGTTCCCCGGCGAGTTACCGGCCCGGCCGGAGGCGGTGCTGGAAGGCGCCGTCGAGCCTGGCTCCCTGCGCTTCCCGCGCTTCCGCCCGCCGCTGGTCCGCCCGGACCATCTCGGCCGCCCCGGACATCTGCCACAGATCCGCCTCGACCGGGCGATGCAGTTCCTGATCGGCGACCGGCTCACCTGATAGCCTCGGACCCTTCGCGATGAGCCCATCCCAGAAACCGCGGGCCTTCCGCCTGTCCCCCGAGCCACCGCCCGGGCCCGGTGTCGCGCCGCCGCCCGAGCGCGCCACACCCGCACCGGTGATCGTGGAAGAGCCCTTCGAGATCGTGGACGCCGCCGACGGCGTGCCGGTGCCGGTGGCGCCCAAGAGCCGCTCGCCCTGGGGGGCCTTGTTCTGGTCGGCGGCGGGCGGCCTCGTCTCCCTCGGCGTCGGTCTCTCCATCGAGCGGATGATCGCCGACCTGTTCCAGGCGGCGCCGTGGCTTGGCTGGGTCGCGCTCGCCCTGCTCGGCCTCGCCCTGCTGGCGCTCGCTGTGATCGTCGGGCGCGAACTCGTCGGGCTGCGGCGCGAAAAGCGGATCGAGCGGCTGCGCCAGTCGGCGATCGACGCCATCGCCACCCGCGACCATTCCGGCGCCCTGGCGGTGGTGAAGGAGGTGTCCGGCCTCTATGCGGACCGGGAGCGTCTGAGCGCGGCCCGCGCCCGGCTCGATGCCTCGGCGGACGCGATCCTCGACGTCGACGACCGGATCGGTCTCGCGGAGCGGAGTTGCTGGGCGACCTCGACCGGCAGGCACGCAACGCCATTGCGACGGCGGCCAAGCAGGTCTCGGCGGTGACGGCGCTCAGCCCCCGCGCCATCGTGGACGTGGCCTTCGTGCTCTTCGCCGGGGTGCGTCTGCTGCGCCGGATCGCGACGATCTACGGCGGACGGCCCGGCTTCCTCGGCTTCCTGCGCCTTGCCCGCTCGGCGCTGGCGCATCTCACGGTCACCGGCGGCATGGCGGTGGGCGAGAGCATGATGCAGCAGGTGCTGGGGCTGGGCCTCGCGGCCCGTGTCTCGGCGAAGCTCGGGGAGGGAGTGCTGAACGGGCTGATGACCGCCCGGTTCGGGCTCGCAGCCCTGGCAGTCTGCCGCCCGCTGCCCTTCGTGCGCACCGAACCGCCACGCCTCACTGACGTCGCCGGGGAGTTGATGCGCGGGGGCGAAGAGAAAGAGCCGTGAAGGCTTGATCGCAGCCGTCGAACGGCTGGGCCGGGATCAAGGCCCCTCTCCCCGTAAGGCGGGGAGAGGGGATGCGCTATTCGATCAGCGCTTGAACTTGCCGTCGTACTTGAACTCCGGCGCCGACTTCAGCTGGTCCTTGCTGGCGCCGATGATCGCCTTCCACTTCTTGGCGTCGGCATCGTAGCCGAGCGCCACGGAATCGGGAGCCACCACCACGTAGCGCTCGCCCATGCCGAGGAAGCCGCCGACGGAAAGGATGTAGCCCGCGAGCTTCTGGTTCTCGATCACGAGGTCCTTGATCTCGCCGACGGTGTTGTTCTGAGCGTCGGTGACGTTGAGGCCGATCAGGTTGTAGCTGAGCACCGCGTCCTGCGGCACGTTCACGAACTTGGGCGCCACGGTCGCGGGGGCGGCCTTCTCTCCGGCGGCGAGGGCGGGGCCGGCGAGCATCGCAGCGGCGAGAGAAGCAAGAACGAGACGACGCATGATAACCTCCAACGCCCGTTGATGTGGGCGGCAGGGAAGCATCGACCTCCCGCTATCGTTCCCCCCTCACGCAGAAATGTAAATTCGCGAAACATGGAACGAAAACCGCCCCGTCAGTTCGCGGGCGCTGCCTCGGGCTTCGGCTCGGACTTGGCGAGCACCTCGATGTCCCTGTCGAGCCCGCTCTCGACCTTGAACTCGCGGGTGAAGACCTGCCCGTCATGGCGGGCGATCAGCACGTAATCGCCTTCGGCCAAGGTCACTTGCGGAAAGGCGCCGATGGCCTCGCGGATCGTATCGCCGCCCGGCGTCAGCACGGAGAAGGCGGTGCCCGCGAAGGCCTCCGCCCCCGGCGATGCCACGAGCTTGAGGGTGACGGTCGCGGCCCGGTGGTTGAGGGTCGCCTCCGTGACCTTACCGTTCTCGACCTTGAGATCGGCGCGCTGAATCGCGTTCGATTCTCCGTAGATCGAGACCACGTGATAGGTGCCCTCCGGCAGGCGCAGCACCTCGCCGGCGCGGATCGCCGACCGCACGAGGCGCCCTTCCGAATTCGTCCCCACCGGCACGAAGACCGAGAAGGTCACCTGATCCTGCGGGATCTTGGTGTCGCCCACGGCACCGGAGAGGCGGAGCGCCCCGGCCGCGATCCTCAGCGTGTCGCTCGAGGCTTGGCCGCCGAGCACGATGCGCTTGGCGGAACTGGCGAAACCGTAGGTGACGGTGGCGACATAGGCCCCCGGCGGCAGGGTGAAACGCGGCTCGGCCTCGGTGGAGCGGGCGACGATCGTGGGCCGCGTGCCCTCGCCCCGGTCATCGAAGATCCGCCAGGCGAGCCCGTCCCGCAGGGGCGTTCCGGCGCCCGAGAGGATCGCCGACAGGCTGAGCTGCGCGTCGGGCTCGGCGGCGGGCAGCGAGGGCGGCAGCGAAGGGCTGGTGATCGAGGGCGTCAGCATCGGCGTGTTCGTGCCGGGCTGGAGCATGGGCTGCTGTGCCGGGGCGAGAGAGGGCAGGAGCGCGAAGGCCGACGCCGCCAGCCCCACGCACCACCTCGTCAGCCGACCCGTGCCCATCCCCGCCGATCCTCGTTCCGCCATGACCGCTCCTGTGCCGCGCGACCATGGCGGCGGCAAGGCCGCATCGGCGGCCCGGACCTTCCACGCCGGGGCGTCGCGTGCCACACCGGCCTGAGACCGCCTCAAGTCAGCGTTCGGACTAGAGCCATGACCGCCACACTCGACCTTCTGAGGACCCGCCGCTCGGTCCCGCCGCCGCTCCTCGACGGGCCCGGCCCCACGGTCAACGAGCTTGAGACCCTGCTCACCCTCGCCTCACGGGTGCCGGATCACGGCAAGCTCGCCCCCTGGCGGTTCATCGTGATCGCGGGCGAGGCGCGGGCGCGGGTCGGCGAGGCCATCGCCACAGCCTTCGCCGCCGACAATCCTGATGCCGGGCCGGATCGGCTGGACCAGGAGCGGCGGCGCCTGCAGCACGCGCCGGTCGTGGTGGCCATCGTGTCCCGCGCCGGCCCGCACGTGAAGATCCCCGAATGGGAGCAGGTGCTCTCGGCGGGCGCCGTGGCGATGAACCTAGTCGTCGCCGCCAACGCCATGTGCTACGCCACCTCCTGGCTCACGGAATGGCACGCCTACGACCGTCGGGTGCTCGACGCGCTGGGCCTCGCCCCGCAGGAAAAGCTGGCGGGCTACGTGCATATCGGGCGCGGCCGGGAGATCCCCTCGGACCGGCCCCGACCGGCCCTGGCCGACATCGTCACCACCCTGTGAGGCGACCGTGCATTACGATCTCGATCTTCCGCGCGCCGAGCGCAGCCTGCCCCACAGCCCGCTCAAGGCCATCGTCGCCCCCCGGCCGATCGGCTGGATCAGCGCCATGGACAAGGCCGGGCGCCTGAACCTCGCGCCGTATTCCTTCTTCAATGCCGTCGGCGACAACATGGTGGCGTTCTCCTCCACGGGGCGGAAGGATGCCCTGGTCTTCACGGAGGAGGGCGGCGAGTTCGTGTGCAGCCTCGCCACCTGGGATCTGCGCGACGGGATGAACGATTCGTCCGCCCCCCTGCCGCGCGGGGAGAGCGAATTCGCCTTCGCCGGGCTGGAGACGGCTCCTTCCCTCAAGGTGCGCCCGCCCCGGGTCGCCGCCTCGCCCGCCGCCCTCGAATGCCGGTGGTTGCAAACCGTCCCGCTCGTGCCGCTCGGCGGCGGCGAGGCCGAGAATTTCCTCGTGATCGGGCAGGTCGTCTCGATTTATGTCGAAGATCGATTTGTTACAGACGGAATGGTCGACACCGCCGCAATGCATCCGATCATGCGTGGAGGTTATTTCGATTACTTTCATGCGACCCCAGAGACGCGTTTCACCATGCGCCGCCCGAAGGGTGCAGGAGAGTTTACGGGGTCTTAACGGCTGAAGCCTGCGTTAACACCGCTTCATCCTTGAGGCTTTATTTACCATGACAGGCGCAGGGTCGGCCGGTCCTCACAGACTGGCCGACGCCGGATGTTCCTGTTCACCACCACGGCTACACCCCCGGAGATTCCCACGCCGCCCGCGCTCGTGCGTCCCGCACCGGCTCCGGTCGTGCAGGCGATCCGCGACGGGGCGAGCGCCACGGGCGTCGGCTTCGACTACCTCCTCGCCACGGCGCGCCGCGAATCGGCCCTCGATCCAGCGGCCAAGGCGCCGACCTCCAGTGCCACGGGGCTGTTCCAGTTCATCGAGCAGACCTGGCTCGGCACCATGAAGAATGCCGGCCCGCAGCTCGGGCTGCAGGCGCAGGCGGATGCCATCGTCCGCCAGTCCGACGGCACTTACGCCGTCGCCGACCCATCTCAGAAGCAGGCGATCCTGGATCTGCGGCGCGACCCGAAGGTCGCCTCGGTGCTGGCAGGCGCCCTGACTCAGAAGAATGCCCAGGCCCTGCAAGCCGCCATCGGCCACGAGCCGACGGCGGGTGACCTCTACGCCGCCCACGTCCTCGGGGCGAAGGGCGCAGCGAGCCTGATCGGCACCGCCAAGACCTTCCCCGAGCGCGCGGCTGCCCTCGACCTTCCGGAGGCCGCCGCCGCCAACCGGTCGCTGTTCTACGATCGCTCCGGGCGCCCGCGCACGGCGGCCGAACTCTATGCCAGCCTCTCGGCGGCGGCCCAGGGCGCGAACGTCAATGCCGCGCCCGTCGCGATCCGCCAGGACGGCCCATCCGAAGCTCAGGCCGTCCCGCCTTCGGCCAATGCCTACGTCTCGACGGCGACCGCCTTCGGCGGCGGCTCCGATCTGCGCAGCCTGTTCCAGACCGATCGCCGCGCGACCACCAACGACGCCGTCGCCAAGCTCTGGCAGGGGCGAACCTCCGGCACCGCCACCGCGCGGCCCGCACCGTCGTATTTCCCGCGCTCGGACGAGGCCGAGAGCCGCGTCGCGGCGCCGCTCCTCGCCTCGGCCGATCCCGAGGACATCCCGGCGGTGACGGGCTCCCTCGCAAGCGAGGTGGTCCCGCCCGGTCCGGCCCTCGTCCACGCCCCGCTGCCGCCCCGCCGCCCGGCGGAGTTCGGTGCGGCCCCGTCTGCGAACACCCTGTTCGCCCCAAGGAGAGGCCCATGATCAAGAAGTCCATGATCATCCGCCAATTCCTGGCCCTGACCCTCAATGCACCGGCGGATCGCCGGGCGCAGGGGGCGGCGGCCATGGCGCGGGCCTATCTTTACGGCAACCTCGACGCGGAAGCCTCGTGGGAGGCGAAGACCGCGCTGTTGAGCCTCCTCGACGATCCGGCCCCCTCGGTGCGCCGGGCGCTCGCGGAGGTCTGTGCCGATTCCGCCCGCAGCCCGCGCCCGATCGTGGTCGCCCTGTCCTGCGACGGATTCGAGGTATCCGAGCCGATCCTCGCCCGCTCCCCGGTCCTCACCGAGGCCGATCTGGTCGAGGCCGCCGCCCTCGGCGACGAGGAGGCACGCGAGGTCATCGCCCGGCGCCACCACCTCACTCCCGCCGTATCGGGCGCACTCGCCGAGATCGCGGACCTTCCGACCCTGGTGGCGCTCGCGGGCAACCCGACCGCGCGGATCACCGGCGGGCGTCTCCTGCGGATGATCGAGCGGTTCGGCCACGAGGCCGACCTGCGCGAAGCCCTCCTCGCCCGGCATGATCTGCCGCCGGAGGTCCGCCACGCCATCGCCATGGCGCTCGCCAAGAGCCTCTCAGCTTTCGCGACCGAGCGCGGCTGGCTTGGTGCGGCGCGCTCCGAGCGCGTTAACCGCGAGATTGCGGAGCGCACCGCCCTCGACCTCAGCGCCGGAGCGGGAGCGGCGGCGACCTCCCGCCTCGTTGGCTACCTGCGCGGCACCCACCAGCTCAATGCCGGGCTGATCCTTCGCGCCATCCTGTCGGGGCGGATCGAGTTCGCGCAGACCGCCTTCGCGGACCTGTCGGGGCTCGACCATGCGGTCGTCGCCCGCGCCATGCGCGATCCGAAGGCGGTCGCCGGGCTGCACGAGCGGGCGCGCCTGCCCGCAGCCCTGCTCCCCGCGATGCAGGCGGTGCTGTCGGCGTGGCGCGACACCGCCCGCGCCGAGCCGAACGGCGCCGTGAGGGCTGCGGGCCTTTCCCGCCGGATGATCGAGCGGGCCATCGAGGCCTGTGAGGGCTGGGAGAGCCCGGAGATCCGCAGCGTCGTCGCCCTGCTCACCCGGTTCGAGGCCGAGGCCGCCCGCGACGAGGCACGCGAGACCACCCGCGCGATCCTGGCCGAGGCCACGGCCCGCGAGGCCGCCGAGCGCGAACGCCTCGCCGCCGACGCCGCCTGGAAGGAAGCGCTGGACGCCCATCGCCGGGCGCAGGGCTTCGCAGAGGCCACCCCCGTCGAGACGCCGGTCACGGAGAGCCGTACCGACCCTGTCGGCGCGATCCTCGAATCCCTGCCGGATCAGATCATCGACTGGTTCCGCAAGGGTCGGGAGCCCGCCTCCGTCGAGGCCGTGCCGGAGACGATCCTCAGCGAACTCGACACCGCCCTCATCGCGGAATTCCGCGCGAGCCGTACGAGCCCGGCCAAGGACAGCATCGCCATCGCCGCGTAAGGGCGCCGCGCGGGTCCTATTCGGCCGCGCGGGCCTGCGCCGTCGCCCCGTCATCCTCGACGAGGCCAAAGCGTGCGATGGCACCGTCGAGGCGCAGGGCGGCGTTGATCAACGCCATGTGAGAGAAGCCCTGCGGGGTGTTGCCTCGCTGCTCGCCGGTCGCAGGGTCGATCTCCTCCGCGAGCAGTCCGACATCGTTGCCACGCGCCACCAGTCGCTCGAAGGCGGCCTTGGCCTCACCGGTCCGCCCGTCGAGGGCGAGGCAGCCGACCCGCCAGAAGGCGCAGGCCGTGAACGCGCCCTCGTCGCCCTCGAACCCGTCCTCCATCCGGTAGCGATAGATCAGGTCGCCGCCCGCACCGAGTTCCTGCTCGATGGCGGCGAGCGTCGCGCGCAGTCGCGGATCGGACGGGTCGATGGCCCCGAACAGGGCGACGCGCAGCACCGCCGCGTCGAGATGGTGCGAGCCGTAGGCGCCGGTGAAAGCGTTGCGCTCCTCGCTCCAGCCCTTCTCCAGATACTCCGCGCGGACCTCGGCGGCGATCCGCTCCCATTCCGCGATCTTGTCGTCGGGCACCCCGTCGATCCGGCGGGCGATGCGGGCGGCGTCGGTCAGCGCCACCCAGATCATCGCCTTGGTATGGACCTGCTGGCGCGGACCGGTACGCAATTCCCAGATGCCGTGATCGGCATCGTGCCGGTGGCGGATCGCGCGGGCCGTGAGGTTGTCGAGCACCCTCGGCAGGCGGTCGTTGACCTTCTCGGGCGGATCGTATTCCACCGCTTCGAGGAAGACGCAGAGGGCGCGGATCAACTCGCCGTAGATGTCGTGCTGGTCTTGGCTCTCGGCTGCGTTGCCGACCAGCACCGGGCCGACTCCGTTCCAGCCCGCGAGATGGGTCAGCGCCTCCTCTGGCGGGATGTCGTCGCAGACGCCGTACATCAGCTTGGTTTCGCGCCCGAAGGTGTCGTCGCGCTCGCGCAGGAAGCGCAGGAATTCGGAGGCCTCGCGCACGTAGCCGAGCATGACGAAGGCCGTCACCGTGAAGGCGGCATCGCGCATCCACGTGAACCGGTAGTCGAAGTTGCGATTGCCGGGCACGGCCTCCGGCAGGCCCGCGGTCGCAGCCGCGACGATGCCGCCGGAAGGTGAATAGGTCAGGAGCTTCAGGCAAAGCGCCGAGCGCAGCACCGCCTCCCGGTAGGGGCCGCGATAGGTGCAGCGGGCGCTCCAGCGCCGCCAGTATTCCTCGGTGCAAGCGAGACGCCGCTGTGCCCCGGCAAGGTCATCGATGCCGGCGCCCTCCGAATCCTCGCCATGAGTGAGGACGAGATAAGCGGTCTCCCCAGCCGAGAGGCGGAACGTCACCGTGGCCGTATCGCCGTCGATGCGGGGGCAGGGGGCCGCGTTGACGCGGATCCGCCAATCCCCCGCCTCGAACAGGACGGAGCCCTCTGCCTCGATCGGCGTGCAGGCCCGTCGGGCGTAGTCGAAGGTGGGGCGCACGGTGAAGGCGCCTTCGACCGTGCCCTCCTCGCAGGTGAGGAGGCGGATCAGGCGGCTCTCGCCCTCGCCATCCGGCCCCTCGTCGGGCTCGGGCGCGGGCGGGTTCACGGGCATCAGGTCGGTCAGCACGGCGCGGCCCATCTGCGTCGTGAGGGTCGTCTCCAGGATGTTGGTGTCGGGACGGTAGCGCCGATGGGTGCCGGTGAGACCCGCCAGCGTGACGGCGCAGGAGCCGCCCTTCTCGTCATCGAGGAGTTTCACGAACAGGGCGGGCGAATCGTGACGCGGCCAGCACAGCCAGTCGACCGAGCCGTCGCGGGCGATCAGCGCACAGGAATGGGTATCGCCGACGATGGCGTAATCGCTGATAGGCTTCGACACTGGAGTTCCGGTTGAGCCGCCAGAGGCGCGGCAAATGACATCCCCCGCCGTTGAGGTAGCCAACGGCGGGGCGGTGGGGAGTCGGGCTCGACGATTCGCCGCACGGCCTCAGGGCCGCGGCAGCATCCGGTCGCTGATGATCCGGCGCTGGATCTCGCTGGTCCCCTCGAAGATCGTGGTGAGGCGGGCATCGCGCCAATACCGCTCCACCCGGCGCTCGGTCGTGTAGCCGTTGCCTCCATGGAGTTGCATCGCTTGGTTCGTCACCCGCACCGCCATCTCGGTGCAGGTGAGCTTCACCATGGCCGATTCCGACTCCGCCGGTTCGCCCTGATCGAGGAGGTGGGCGACCTGCTGCCAGAAGGCACGGGCTTGCGTCACCTCGGCCGCCATGTCGGCCAGCGCGAAGCGGAGCGCCTGGAAGTCGCCGATCGGGTGGCCGAACTGTTCGCGCTCCTGAAGGTAGAGTTGGCAATCCTCGACCGCCGCCCGCGCGACGCCCACCGCCCGCGCGGCGGTGTGGACGCGGGCGATGTTCAGCCCGCGCTGCACGGCGGCGAATCCGCCCGAATCCGCATCCGCCCCCTGGTCGCCGTAGAGGCCGGTGAGGCGGTCGCTCTCGGGCACCCGCACGCCTTCGAGGTCGAGTTCGAAGGTCTCGAAGCCGTGATAGCCGATCTTGTCGATCACCCGGCCCTTCATGCCTTCGGGGAAGGTGCCGGGCTGCTTGACCACGAGGAACGGTTCCAGCCCGGCCGAGCGGGACTCGCCGGGCTTCGGCTCGCGGGTCCGCGCCAACACCTCGATGAAGTGGGCGCCCTTGGCGAAGCCCGCCCAGCGCTTGCGGCCGGTGAGCACCCAGGTATCGCCCTCGCGCACGGCCTTCGTCGCCACGCCCGCGAGGTCCGAGCCCGCATTGGGCTCCGACAGGGAGATCGAGCCGATCCACTCGCCTTTCGCGGACCGGCGCATCAGGGCGGCCCGGCGCTCGGGATCGAGGGTCTGGGTGCCGAGCCCCTGGCCCCGCGCCAGGATCGAGCCCACCGACAGCCAGGACCGGGCGAGTTCCTCGGAGACGAGGCAGTACTCGAACACGCCGAGCCCCAACCCGCCATGCTCCTGGGGGATGGTGATGCCGAACCAGCCCTTCGCGGCCATGGCGGCGATGAGGGAGGGCGGCATCTGCGCCTTCTGCGGGTCGAGTTCGTCGGCGATCGGCAACACGGTCTCGCGGGCGAAGGCGCGGGCCTCGGCCTGGAGCGACGCCCGCGCCTCGGTGCGCCAGGGGGAAGCCAGCTCCGGCGGCTGCGGTGCGATCGTGTCACGGCGTGTATCGCTGCGTGTCATGGTGCCTCCCCGTTCGATCTCGCGGGGCTGGAAACACCGGTTTACAAAATGGTTCCCTCCGGGATCTTCGAATATCGGCGTCGTGGGGCCATAATCGGAGGATGACGCTTGCCGATCCACTCCTCGATACCCGCGCGATGACTCAATCCGCCGCCCCCCACATTCTTGTGGTGGAAGACGACCGCGAGATCTCTGCCCTCGTGGCACGCTATCTGCGCGGCAACGACTGCCGCGTGACGATTGCCGGGGATGGTCGCGAGATGGACCGGGCGCTCGCGGAATCGCGCATCGACCTGATCGTCCTCGACCTGATGCTGCCGGGCGAGGACGGGTTCAGCCTGTGCCGCCGCCTGCGCGAGACCTCTCAGATCCCGATTCTGATGCTCACCGCGAAATCCGAGGAGGTGGACCGCATCCTCGGCCTCGAACTCGGCGCGGACGACTATCTCGGCAAGCCGTTCAACCCGCGCGAATTGCTCGCCCGCATCCGGGCGATCCTGCGACGGGTCTCGGCCGAGGCCCCCGAGGAGGATGAGCGCAAGCGCCTGCATTTCGCGGGCTGGACCCTCGACGTGTCGCTGCGTCAGCTCCTGAGCCCCGAAGGCGCGCGGGTGGCGATCACGGGGGCGGAGTTCGACCTGCTCCACGCCCTCTGTCTTCGGCCGGGGCGGGTGCTCTCGCGTGACCAGCTCCTGGATCTGACGCAGGGGAGGGCGGCCGGGCCGTTCGAGCGCAGCATCGACGTGCTGGTCTCGCGCATCCGCCAGAAGATCGAGCGCGACACGCGCAACCCGGAATACATCCGCACCATCCGCTCGGGCGGCTACCTGTTCACGCCGGAGGTCACCCGGTCATGACGCTGGCAGCCCTGCGCGCCCGCCTGCGCCCGCGCAGCATCGCGGGGCAGATGGCGCTCCTCGTCGTCGCGGGCATCGCCGTGGCTCATGCGGTGGCCACGATGTCGTTCTTCCTGCTGCACGAGCCGCAGAACCCCGACACGCTGCCGGGCGTCGCCGCCGCGCGGGTCGGTGTGCTGGCTCGCCTCCTCGATGTGGCCGAGCCTTCCGCGCGTCCGGCCTTGATCGCGGCGGGGGCGCGGTCCCTGCCCCTGGTCGAGGTCGAACCCTGGGACGGCGTGGCGCCCCCCGGCGCCGAGCCCGCCCCGGACCGGGCGATCGTCCGCCGCCTGCGCGCCGCCGCCGGACGCCCGGTGACGGTGACGAGCCTCAAGCCCTCAGGCAACAGCGACTTTCTGCATGTCGGCATCGTCACCGGCAACGGTGCGATGCTGCGCGCCACCCTGGCGGACGATCCGCTGCGCCCGCCGCGCCAGGGCGCGCTGATCTTCACCGTGGTGTTCCTGGCCCTGACGCTGGCCCTGCTGTGCCTGTGGGCGACGCGGGCGCTCACGGCACCCCTGGCCCGGCTCGCCAGCGCGGCGGAGGCGTTCGGCGCACGGGACGACCACGTCGCCCTGCCCCAGTCCGGCCCGCAGGAGGTGCTCGCCGTCTCCAGCGCCCTCGACCGGATGCGCTCCCGCGTCCGGCGGCTGATCGACGACCGCACGCAGATGCTCGCCGCGATCAGCCACGATCTGCGTACGCCGATCACCCGGCTGCGCCTGCGCGCGGAGTTCATCGAGGACGAGTCCGCCCGCGCGGCGACTTTGCGTGACCTCGACCAGATGAACGGCCTCGTGGAAGCGGCCCTGTCCTTCGTGCGTGACGGACAGGCGCGGGATCCCGGCAGCCACAGCCTCGTGGACCTCGCTTCGGTGGTGCAGACGGTTTGCGACGGCTTCACCGATATCGGTGCGCCCGTCACCGTGGAGCGCAGCCGCCACGTCCTCGTGCGTGGCCAGCCCGACGAATTGCAGCGGGCGGTCACCAACCTCGTGGACAACGCCGTAAAATACGGCGGCCGGGCCAGCCTGACGATGGAGGGATCGGCGCGCGGGGTGCGGATCTGCGTGCTCGATTCCGGGCCGGGCATTCCCGATGCGGAGCGCGAGACGATGCTGCAGCCCTTCGTGCGCGGCGACCGGGCGCGCAATCTCAACGCAGCGAGCGGCTTTGGCCTGGGTCTCTCGATCGTTCAGGCTATCGTAGAGGCCCATGACGGGCGCCTGACCCTGGAGAACCGCCCCGAAGGCGGCCTCTGCGCGGCGATCGAATTGCCGCTGGCCGCGCGGGATTTCTCGGGTGGGAAGCCCACGCCGCCCGCCGCCGAGGAACCGGCCGCGCGGGCTGCCTGAGGGGCTGGGATCATTCGAGCGATCCCCCTCCCCGCCTGCGGGGAGGGGGGATCCTGTTTTTACGCCGCCCGGACGTTCTGGAGGAACTGGGCGACCTCGGCCCGCAGACGCTCGGATTGCGTGGCGAGATGCCCCGTCACCTCGGCCACCGAAGCCGCGGCCCGGCCCGCCTCGTCGGCCACGCGGGCCACTTCGGCGATGTCGGAGGTCATGGCGCTGGTGCCCTCCGAAGCCTGGGTCATGCTGCGCACGATCTCCTGTGTCGTCGCGCCCTGCTGCTCCACCGCCGCCGCGATGCCGGTGGTGGTGCGGTTCATGGCTTCGATCTGCGTCGTGATCGACTGGATCGCCACCGACGCGCCACCGGTCGCAGCCTGGATAGCCGCGACCTGCTGACCGATCTCGTCCGTGGCACGGGACGTCTGGGCGGCGAGTTCCTTCACCTCGTTGGCCACCACGGCGAAACCCCTTCCGGCTTCGCCTGCGCGGGCGGCCTCGATCGTGGCGTTGAGGGCGAGGAGGTTGGTCTGGCCCGCGATGGCCGAGACCATCCGCACCACATCGCCGATGCGGGTCGCGACGGCGGAGAGATCCGCCACCGTCCTGCCCGCGCGCTCGGCCTCCTGCACCGCCGCATCCGACATGCCTGCCGCCTGCTCGACCTGACGGCTGATCTCGGACACCGTCGCGCCGAGTTCCTCGGCCGCCGCGGCCACCGTGGTGACGCTGGCAGCGGTCTGGTGCGCGGCGCTCGCCACGTTGGCCGAACGCTGCGAGGTCTCACCGACCGCGTAGCTCATCGTGCCGGACGTGCCACCGAGAGTCGTGACCGCGCCGCTGACGTCACCGACAATGCCGACCACGGACCGCTCGAAATTGTCCGCAAGGTCCTGAAGCATGGCGCGGCGGGCCTGCTCCTCGCGGAGCCGGGCCGCCTCGGTCGTGCGCAGTTGCTGCGCGGCTTCTTCCAGCGTCATGTCGCGGATGGTCACGACGGCACGGGCGATGTCGCCGATCTCGTCGGCGCGACGGCTGCCCGGCACCTCGGCGAGGTCCTCGCGGGCGGCCAGCGCCTTGAGCGCGCGGGTGAGGGCGCCGAGCGGGCTCACGATGGAGCGGGCGAGGAGCAGGCCGAGCACGGCCGTCGCCGCCAGAACGGCGAGGCCGATCATGACCAGCGTGCGCGAGAGCGACTGCGCATCCTGAAGCGCCTCCGCCTGGGATTGCTCGGCGATCACGGTCCAGGGCGCACCATGGACGGACACCGTCGCGGCGGCGGCCATGTGGGGGCCGTTCGCGGCGTTGTAGCTGAAGCTTCCGTTGCCGGTTCCGCTCAGGGACAGGATGCCGAGATCCTTGATCGAGGTGCCCGCCTTCTCCGTGTTGAGCGGCGGATCGCTGCGCAGCAGCCCGTCCTGGCCCGCAGCCAGCACCTGCCCGGTCTCGCCGAGGCCCGTGCGCTTGGCGAGCACTTGATTGAACAGGGCGGGCGTGACGCGCATGACGATGAAGCCGATGCGCTCCACTGCCTGCGAGGTGCCCATGGCGACGTTGGCGCGCTTCGTCATCGCCCGGCCGATGAAGGCCGAGGGCACGCCGCCGACCGGGTAGGCGGAGAAATCCTCGAACAGGATGGCATTCGGCTCGGCCGTCTTCAGCCGCTCCACGAGGCGGCCCAGGCCGGTCTCCTTGAGCGGGCCTTCCGCCACGGTGCCCGCGAAATCCTCACTCTTGGTCGTGGTGTAGGCGATCCGGCCATTTTCATCGACGAAGAGCAGGTCGCCGTAGCCCGGCTGCGCCACCAGCTTGCGGGCGATCTCCTGCACCTTGCCGTGGCGGCGGCCATACATCCCCGTGCCCGCGCCGCCGTCGAGGGCGATGCGCTCCTCGACGGTCTTGGGTGCCCGGAAGGCTTCGATCACCGTCGCGTAGTCGGATTTGCCCGGATCGAGGGCTTCGATCAGGTCCGGGAAGTTCGAGACGACCTGCGGATGGGCGGCGACCGCCACGAAATCCGCGTGCAGGCGGTCGGCCGTGAGTTCGATGCTGTCCCGCCGGGCGGAGGCGGCGAGTTGGAGGCGATCACCCGCCGCAGTCAGGAGGCTCGCCCGGGCTGAATACCAGCTGATGCCACCCATTGTAGCGGCACTCATCAGGGCCAGACCGATCGTCATGGCCGGAAGACGCGTGCTCAGCCGCGATGAATTCAACATAATCGAGCGCCCCACTCTTATTGTGGGTTGCACCCTAGGAGGGACGGATTGAGAGAGCTTTAAGGGTGGCGCAATTTGTAATTGCTGCCCGACACCATCTGATGTCCGATATCGGGGCTTATACGCTCTTTTCACTGTTTCAGCTGGGGCAACGCCGGTCGGGCGTCCCGCTTGACGGATTTTCGGTCAGACCGACATCCATTTCAGGACGTCGGCCTCGACCATGTCCGAGCGCGGCCCGGCAAGCACAACCTGCCCGCGATCCATCACGGCGTAATGATCGCAGAGGTCGCGCGCCCATTCGAAATACTGCTCGACCAGCACGATCGCCATTTCGCCCTTGCCGCGCAGGTAAGTGATGGCCCGGCCGATATCCTTGATGATGGAGGGCTGGATGCCCTCCGTAGGCTCATCGAGGACGAGGAGCTTCGGCCGGGTGACGAGTGCGCGGCCGATGGCGAGCTGCTGCTGCTGGCCGCCGGACAGGTCGCCGCCGCGCCGATGCAGCATGTCCTTAAGGACGGGGAACAGGTCGTAGATCTCGGCGGGGACGTGCCGGTCCCGCCGCTTGAGGGGCGCGAAGCCGGTCTCGAGATTCTCCTTCACCGTCAGCAGGGGAAAGATCTCCCGGCCTTGGGGCACGAAGGCGACGCCCGCCCGCGCCCGGTCATAGGGCGCCAGCCCCTGGATCTCGCGGCCATCGAGACGGATCGCCCCGCCCTTGACCGGTTGCTGCCCGACGATGGCCCGGAGGAGGGAGGTCTTGCCCACGCCGTTGCGGCCGAGAACGGTCGTGACCTGCCCGGCCTCGGCCTTCAGGGACACGCCGCGCAGGGCTTGCGCCGCTCCGTAATACAGGTCGATGCCTTCGACGCTCAGCATGCTCACCGCCCCAGATACACTTCGACCACCTTCGGGTCGGCCGACACGGCATCGATGGAGCCTTCCGCCAGCACCGCGCCTTCATGCAGGCAGGTGACGCGGCACTGGAGCGCGCGCACGAAGTGCATGTCGTGCTCCACCACCACCACAGCGTGCTCACCGGCGATCCGCCGTAGCAGATCGGCCGTCTGCGCGGTCTCGGCATCGGTCATGCCCGCCACCGGCTCGTCCACGAGGAGGAGCTTCGGATCTTGCGCGAGCAGCATCCCGATCTCCAGCCACTGCTTCTGACCGTGGCTGAGATCGGCTGCGGGCCGGGCGCGATGGGCGATGAGCCCGACGGTGGTGAGGATCGCGTCGATGCGCTCCGCCGCCACACGATTGCGCCAACCGAACAACGAAGCCGCCGCCGCGCGGGGGCCCTTCAAGGCCAGCAGGACGTTGTCCGCCACCGTGTGGCTCTCGAACACGGTCGGCTTCTGGAACTTTCGGCCGATGCCGAGGTCGGCGATGGCCGGCTCGTCCAGCGCCAGCAGGTCATGCTTGCCGTCGAACAGGGCGATCCCACTGTCGGGCTTCGTCTTGCCGGTGATGCAATCCATCATCGTGGTCTTGCCGGCGCCGTTCGGACCGATGATCGCCCGCATCTCCCCCGGCAGCAGCGTCAGCGACAGGCCGCGCAGGGCCTTGTAGCCGTCGAAGGTCACGCGCAGGTCATCGACGTAGAGCAGCGCGTCGGTGACTTTCGTCTTGTTGGCGGGGCCCGGCGCCGTCGCGGGGCGTTCCATCACGTCGGTCGCGCTCACGAGCCCTGTCCCTCTTCCGCGAGCTTCGGCGCGATCTCGGGTTCCGGCGGGAGCTTGGCCGCCGCCCGGCGGCTGCCGAACTTCTCCACCAGCGTGCCGACAATGCCGCGCGGCATGAACAGCGTCACCACCACGAACAGGGCGCCCAGCGCGAACAGCCACGCATCGGGCATGGCGCCCGTCAGCACCGTCTTGGCGTAATTCACCACCACGGCCCCGAGCGCCGCGCCGACCAGCGTCCCGCGCCCGCCGACAGCGACCCAGATCACCGCCTCGATGGAATTGCCCGGCGCGAACTCGCCGGGATTGATGATGCCGACCTGCGGCACGTAGAGGGCGCCCGCAACGCCCGCCATCATCGCCGAGACGGTGAAGGCCAGCGTCTTGAAGTGCTCCGGCCGGTAGCCGAGGAACCGGGTCCGGCTCTCGGCATCGCGCACGGCAATGAGGATCTTGCCGTAGGCCGAGACCGTCATCATGCGGGCGATGAGGTAGCCGATCGCCAGGGCGATGCCGGTCGCCACGAAGATGGCGACCCGGAAACCCTGCGCCTGCACGTTGAAGCCCAGCAGGTCCTTGAAGTCGGTCAGTCCGTTATTGCCGCCAAGCCCCATGTCGTTGCGGAAGAAGGCGAGCATCAGGGCGTAGGTCATCGCCTGCGTGATGATCGACAGGTAGACGCCCGTCACCCGCGAGCGGAAGGCGAGCCAGCCGAACAGGAAGGCGAGCAGCCCCGGCACGAGCAGCACCATCAGCGCCGCGAAGGCGAAATGGTCGAACCCGTACCAATACCAGGGCAGTTCCTTGTAGTTCAGGAACACCATGAAGTCGGGCAGGACCGGGTTGCCGTAGACACCCCGGCTGCCGATCTGGCGCATCAGGTACATGCCCATCGCGTAGCCGCCGAGCGCGAAGAACGCCCCGTGGCCGAGCGAGAGGATGCCGCAATAGCCCCAGACCAAGTCGAGGCTGACCGCGAGCAGGGCATAGGCGAGATACTTGCCGAACAGCGAGACGAGGTAGGTCGGCAGGTGCAGGCCGGAGCCTTCCGGTACCGCGAGGTTCAGCAGCGGCACCGCGAGGCAGAAGGCCGCCAGGAAGGCCAGGAAGATCCAACCCTTGAGGTCGATGAGGCGGGTGCGAGGGGCCATGGCGCTCACGATTCCACCGCCCGGCCCTTCAGCGCGAACAACCCGCGCGGGCGCTTCTGGATGAACAGGATGATGAAGATCAGAAGGCCGATTTTGGCGAGAACGGCGCCGATATACGGCTCCGCGAGCTTGTTCACGACACCGAGCGTCAGGGCTGCGACCAGCGTGCCCCACAGGTTGCCGACACCGCCGAACACCACCACGAGGAACGAGTCGATGATGTAGCCCTGGCCGAGATTGGGCGAGACGTTGTCGATCTGCGACAGAGCCACCCCGGCGATGCCCGCGATGCCGGAGCCGAGGCCGAAGGTCAGCGCATCGACATAGGGCGTGCGGATACCCATGGCGGCGGCCATGCGCCGGTTCTGGGTGACGGCCCGGGTCTTCAGCCCGAACGACGTTTTTCGCAATACGAACAGCAAGCCGAGGAAGACGGCAAACGCGAAGACGATGATCCAGAGGCGCCCCCAGGTGATCGACAATCCGAAAAAGTCGAAGGCGCCGCTCATGAAGGCCGGGGCGCCGACCTCCCGGTTCGTCGGCCCGAAGATCGAGCGCACCCCTTGCTGCAGGGCGAGGCTGACGCCGAAGGTGGCGAGCAGGGTTTCCAGCGGGCGCCCATAGAGGAAGCGGATGATGAACCGCTCGATCAGGATGCCGACCAGTCCCGCCACGAGGAAGGCGCAGGGGATGCTGATGGCCAGCGACCACGGGAACAGGGCGGGTGCCTTGGTGCGGATCGCCTCCTGCACGAGATAGGTCGTGTAGGCTCCAAGCATCACCATCTCGCCATGGGCCATGTTGATGATGCCCATCACGCCGAAGGTGATGGCGAGCCCGATGGCCGCGAGCAGCAGCACCGAGCCCAGCGAGATGCCGTACCAGACGTTCTGAAGCGCCCCGAGGATCGCGAGCCGGGTCTCGATGGCGGCGATGCCCCGTCCGGCGGCGGCGCGCACCGCCTCGCTCGGATCGGCGCCGAGGCCACGCAGGATCCCCATGGCGTCGCCGTCGCCCCGCGCCTGAATGGCCGGGACCGCCGCGAGCCGATCAGGCTCGGACGTGCCGGGCTTGGCGAGGATGACGGCGGCGCGGGCCTCGGTCATGGCCTGCTTGACGCCCGCATCCTTCTCCCGCGCGAGGGCGGCATCGAGGGCCGGCAACGCCGCCGCCTCGCGGGCCTTGAACACGGCCTCGGCCGCCTCCCGCCGCTTCGCGGGATCGGGGCTTACGAGGTTCAGCTGGCCCTGCGCGGCCTCGATGCTCCGTCGGACCTTGTTGTTGGCGCGCACGGGCTTGAGGGTCGTATCGTCGGGCGCGGCAGCGCCGGTCTTCGCCTCGACCAGGGTGTTTCCCTGGCGAATGAAAAGGGCCTTGTCCGACGACCGTGCGAGGAGCCGCCCCTCCGACAGGGCCGAGAGGACGGCCCCCGCCCGTGGATCGCCGCTGGCGGCGAGCCCCGCGACACCGGCCTCGATCTCGGCATAGCCGTCGCCCGCAAGCTGGGCGTACGGATCGGGCGCCTGGGCCAGCGCGGGGCCGGCGAGGAGGAGCAGGAGGAGGGTGAGGAGGCGGATCATTCTTTTCTCATCTTTGATGAGCGGACGCCTGAAATCATGGAGGCGCCCATTCCCCTCTCCCCGCCTGAGGGGAGAGTCCCACGGACACCTTGTCGTGTCCGTGGGAAGCGGAGGCGAAGCCGCAGCGGAGGTGAGGGGGCTCGACGGAGGAGTCTCTGCCAGCACGCCCCCTCACCCTCGGCTGCCGCCTCGCTTCGCCCCCGACGAGGGGGGCTCAGCCCTCTCCCCGCAAGCAGGGAGAGGGGATGCGGCGGTCACGCCCCGCCGCACTTCTTGGTCTTGGTGTTGTAGTTGCCGCAGTTGAGCTTCACCCAATCGGCCTCGAGGTCCTTCGAGCCTTCGAGCTGCTTGGACCACGCCTCGCCGGGGATCAGCTTGTCGGTCTTCCACACCACGTCGAACTGGCCGTTGGCCTCGATCTCACCGATGAAGACCGGCTTGGTGATGTGGTGGTTGGGGAGCATCGTGGCGGTGCCACCGGTGAGGTTCTTCTGCTCGATGCCTGGAAGCGCGGCGATCACCTTGTCCGGATCGGCGGTCCCCGCCTTCTCGACCGCCTTCACCCACATGTTGAAGCCGATGTAGTGGGCCTCCATCGGGTCGTTGGTGACGGCCTTGGCGTTCTTCTTGAACGCCTGCCACTTCTTGATGAACTCCTCGTTCTCCGGCGTCTTGATCGACTCGAAGTAGTTCCAGGCCGCGAGGTGGCCGACCAGTGGCTTGGTGTCGATACCGGCGAGTTCTTCCTCACCCACGGAGAAGGCGACGACCGGGATATCGGTGGCCTTGATGCCCTGGTTGCCGAGTTCCTTGTAGAACGGCACGTTGGCGTCGCCATTGATGGTCGAGACCACGGCCGTCTTCTTGCCCGCCGAACCGAACGCCTTGATCTTCGACACCTCGGTCTGCCAGTCCGAGAAGCCGAACGGCGTGTAGTTGATCATGATGTCCTCGGCCGCGACCCCCTTCGACTTGAGGTAGGCTTCGAGGATCTTGTTCGTGGTCCGGGGATAGACGTAATCCGTGCCCTCCAGCACCCAGCGCTTCGCGCCGCCGCCATCCTCGGACATCAGGTAATCCACCGCCGGGATCGCCTGCTGGTTCGGGGCGGCGCCCGTGTAGAACACGTTGCGCTCGCTCTCCTCGCCCTCATACTGGACGGGGTAGAACAGGATGTTGTTCAACTCCTTGAAGACCGGCAGCACGGACTTGCGCGACACGCTGGTCCAGCAGCCGAACACCGCGGAAACCTTGTCCTTCGAGATCA
This sequence comes from Methylobacterium komagatae, assembly GCF_042661665.1. Lineage (NCBI taxonomy): Bacteria > Pseudomonadati > Pseudomonadota > Alphaproteobacteria > Hyphomicrobiales > Methylobacteriaceae > Methylobacterium > Methylobacterium komagatae. The sequence goes on along the minus strand of NZ_JBHSWN010000001.1, from coordinate 4,545,728 downwards.
ACTCGCGGGCCTTCTCGGCGAAGAGCGGCCAGTTCGAAGCCGGGTCGACCACCACCGGCTCCAGCTTCTTGCCGAGCACGCCGCCCTTGGCGTTCTGCTCGGCAATGAGCATCAGCATCGCATCCTTGAGGGTCGTTTCCGAGATCGCCATCGTGCCCGACAACGAGTGCAGGATACCCACCTTGATGGTGTCTTCCGCCCGTGCGGCGCCTGTCGAAAGCGCGCCCAGGGCGAGGCCGGCGGCCAGCGCAGCGGCCGAACTCCACGTCTTCCAAGTCTTCACGGTCTTCCCCTTGTCGTCTGCACGAGACGTCGCAGCCGGAGGCAATGGCCGTGCCAGTTTTTTGGGCAGAAACGAGGATTGCATTCCTGGCGAGCACGCGCCGCCTCTTCGGCCGTCATCAGGAGCGGTCCGGTCTCTGCTAGAGCCGTTCTCGTTTTCCGGAGAAACCGATGCCGCATGAACGCGACGAGGACGCCAGGCATATCGCCTTGATCGGCGCGCCGATCGAGGTTGGCACCAGCGAGCCGGGCGCCCTGATGGGTCCGGCGGCGCTCCGCACCGCCGGGCTGGTGCGGACGCTGCGGGACCTCGGCCACACGGTGGAGGACCGGGGCGATGTGGCCCCGGCCGGGCTGGCGCCGGGCGCGACCGGTCTGCCGGCGGTGGCGGCCTGGGCAAAGGCCCTCTCGGCCTCCGTCGAGGCGGCGCTTGCGGAGGGCGCGGTTCCGATCGCCGCCGGGGGCGACCACAGCCTGTCGCTCGGCTCCGTCGACGGGGCGATGCGCCATTGCGCCAGGACCGGCCGCCCATTCCGGGTGCTGTGGCTCGATGCCCATGCCGATTTCAACACGCCCGAGACCTCGCCCTCGGGCAATGTCCACGGGATGCCGCTGGCGGCGCTCTGCGGCGAGCCGGGCTTCACCGGCCTCTTCCGTGAGCCGTCCCCGCCTCCGCTCGACCCACGCCACGTCCACCTGTTCGGCCTGCGTTCCGTCGATGCGGGCGAGCGCGCCCTGGTCCGCGCCCGTCGGGTCGGCGTCACCGACATGCGCGCCATCGATGAGTTCGGCGTGGTGGCGCCCCTGCGCCGGGTGCTCGAACAGGCGGCGGCCGAGAACGCCCACCTTCATGTCAGCCTGGATATCGACTTCCTCGATCCCTCGATCGCCCCCGCGGTCGGCACGGCGGTGCCCGGCGGCGCCACCTTCCGCGAGGCGCATCTCATCATGGAGATGCTGCACGATTGCGGTCTGGTCGGCTCTCTGGACGTCGTCGAACTGAACCCGTTCCTGGACGAGCGTGGCCGCTCGGCGCGAGTGCTGGTGGAATTGGTGGCGAGCTTGTTCGGGAGGCGCATCCTCGACCGACCGTCCCACTCGGAGGCATTGCCCACCGAAGAGGCAGGGCGCGGATGATGGCCATGCACATTCAACAGGCAAACTGCGACGCTCCCGCAGGCGTCGCCGCGCGTCAGAGATCTGTCGGGCGCATCCGGCTTGCGGTGGGGCCGAGCGGAGAGGGCGGCCCGACGCGCATCCGCGACCTCGCCGAATCCGGGCCGTCGCGGTTGCGGTTTCCCCGCGTCGACGGGGCGCCGGAAGCCGTACTGGTCAACACAGCGGGTGGAATCGCCTGCGGCGACGATTTCCGCGTGGAGCTCGACCTCGTGGCGGGGAGCGAACTCGTCTTCACCACCACGGCGGCGGAGAAGATCTACCGCTCGGATGGGCCGGAGAGCCATGTCGAGAACCACGTCACGATCGGGGAGGGGGCACGGCTCGCATGGCTGCCGCAGGAGACGATCCTGTTCGATCATGCCCGCCTGCGCCGCCGCTTCGAGGTCGATCTCGCGCCGGGAGCCGGGATGCTTGCCGTCGAGATCGTGGCCTTCGGCCGCGCAGCGCGGCGCGAGCGGATCGGGGAGGGGCTCTTCGCCGATGCGTGGCGGGTGCGGCGGGGCGGGCGCCTGACCTATGCCGACACGGCACTGATCCGAGGACCGATCTCCGATCTTCTGGCCCGGCCTCCTATCGGCGGCGGCGCGAGCGCGGCGGCGACCCTGCTCGACCTCGGCCCCGGCGCGGAGGCTCGCCTGGAGGAGGCGCGCGCGGAACTGGAACGGCTCGACCGGCCGGCGGAGGGTATCGAGGCCGCCGCCAGTGCCTGGAACGGGCATCTCGCCATTCGGATGCTCGGTCCAGCGGTGGGACCGCTGCGCCAGCGCGCCGCCCGGTTCCTCTCGGCCTATCGCGGCCTGCCGATGCCGCGCGTATGGCAGACCTGAATTGGCTCGATCTGGCCCGTTGCCTGTCAGGGGGAACCTCTGCTAGAGACGCGGCCTCCGGGGTCGTCCGCCAGACCCCGCGCGGCTCACGCCGTGAATGCGATGGCCTCGTGGCGGAGTGGTTACGCAGAGGACTGCAAATCCTTGTACGGGGGTTCGATTCCCTCCGAGGCCTCCAATCTTTCCTGACAGCACAATGACGATGCAGCCCCGCGCCCTGAAGGCCGGGGCTTTTTCGTTCAGCCGCCTCGGATTGCGTTGCCTTTCGGCAACAGACCGGCCGACGGGAAAATTGGCGTCGAACAGGACTTGCGCGGTCCGCCGGTGCTGTGTAGAGACACCCCCGTGATCCCCGATAGCTCAGTTGGTAGAGCAGGCGACTGTTAATCGCCTTGTCGCAGGTTCGAGTCCTGCTCGGGGAGCCATCACACTAACAACTCCCTCACATCGCTAGTCTCTCTGCTTCGACAGCCACGCTTTGTGCTGTGGTTTGGCCAAGCTTTGGCGTTCGAGCGCGCGGGAATACGGCACGCAGCCTGATCCGAGCCTGCCACGATGGGCCGGCTCGCAGCACGCCCTCATCCTTCGACATCACCCCACACGCAGCGAAGCCATCCAGGGATCCGCGTCGCCCGGGGGCGTTTTGCGGTCTTGGATGGCTTCGCTGTGCTCGACGTAATGAAATGACCAGCCCCAGCCGGGGCTGAGCGGCCTTATTCCCGCGAGGCCATCATGTCGTGGGTGAGGACCGTCAGCTTGCCGATCAGGCTGGTCAGGTCGCCCTTGCGGCAGGACCATTGCGTGCCGATCGCCTCGCCGTCCGACGAGACCGAGACCACGGCGACGGAGCGCAGCTTGCCCTCACGTGCCAGGGCGAGTTGGTCCTGCAGCACCTCGATGACCGAGGCGACCGCCTCGTCGGTGATCGTCGGCGCAAGGCGGGCCGGGAAGGCCACGACAGTCGCCTCTTCCGCCTGGCTGGACTTTTTCATCGGCTGCGCCGCTCCTGTTCCTGCGATCCCCACTCCATGCGGGCCGCGTTCGTACAGAGTGTGGCAGCTTATCCTTACTGGGACAGATCAACCGGTGGGCGTGGTATCCGGGTCACACTTGAGGCTAGGCACTCTTCACCGCGGAGCAATATCGCGGTTGCGAACGTTATCCGATCATGAGCATCGCCCACGACCATTCCCACACCGTCGAGATCGTGCCCGGTTCGGGCACCTCGCCGACCTTTCGCTGGATCATCCGCCGTCAGGACGGCACGCCCGTCCGGCAATCGCCCTATGCCTTCTCGACCGAGAAGGGCGCGCTCATATCGGCGGATTGCTGGCGACGCGAACTGGCCGAAGCCGGGATCCGCTGAACCGTCCTGCCGCCACAGTGATTCTACCTGAAATTGAAAGCTTGCTCTCGAAAGATTAGGCGACCCGCAAGTGTCGTCCTAATCAAGGGCGGTAGGCACAAAACAAAAAAGCAAGGCCCCAGGGCCTTGCTTTTAAATTTACCAGTTGTTCGGCCTTGGGTTACCCGACGCATTGCCTGCGTGGTGGCCGGTTTTTCCTCCCGAGACTCGGACCCTGCGCCAGCCCCTCGGGGCGTCGCAAACATCGCGGCACGCTTATAGGAACAACAATGCGTGCTGTCACCGGGGTTGGAGAAAAAATCTGCGCTTTTTTGCCGACCTGTGGAACTGACCGCTCGCGCCGGGGTTGCGCCTCGCCGTCCGGTGAAGCCTGAGGGATCGCTCCCAGCCAGGATCCGCTTGTTTTTTGCCACAGTGACGTGTTGTGTGCCCGACGCCGGGCGCCTCGAGGCCCCGCAGGCCCCCTTTCGAAGCGATCGATGCGTCTCTCCCGCTACTTCCTCCCGACCTTGCGCGAGACGCCCAAGGAAGCCGAGATCGTCTCTCACCGCCTGATGCTGCGCGCCGGACTGGTGCGGCAGGAATCGGCTGGCATCTACGCGTGGCTGCCGCTCGGGCTGCGTGTCCTGAATAAGGTCTGCGACGTGATCCGCCGGGAGCAGGAGCGCTCGGGCGCCGTCGAGATCCTGATGCCGACGGTGCAATCGGCCGAGCTGTGGCGTGAATCCGGCCGCTACGATGCCTACGGCAAGGAGATGCTGCGCCTGAAGGACCGTCACGAGCGCGAAATGCTCTACGGCCCGACAGCCGAGGAAATGGTCACCGAGATCTTCCGGGCGAGCGTGCGGTCCTACAAGGACCTGCCCAAGAACCTCTACCAGATCTCATGGAAGTTCCGGGACGAGGTGCGTCCCCGCTTCGGCACCATGCGCTCCCGCGAATTCCTGATGAAGGACGGTTATTCCTTCGATTTCGATCAGGCGACGTCCCGCCACGCCTATAACAAGGTGTTCGTCTCCTACCTGCGCACCTTCGCCGGGCTCGGCCTTAAGGCGATCCCGATGCGCGCCGATACCGGCCCGATCGGCGGCGACCTCTCGCACGAGTTCATCATCCTCGCCCAGACCGGCGAGAGCGAGGTGTTCTGCGACAAGGCCTATCTCGACATGGACATCCCGCCGGAGAACGTCGATTTCGACGACGTCGCCGGCCTCCAGGGCCTCGTGGACGCCTGGACCTCGCGCTACGCCGCGACGGAGGAGATGCACGAGGCCGATGCCTTCGCCGAGGTGCCGGAGGAGAGCCGCCTCTCCGCCCGTGGCATCGAGGTGGGGCACATCTTCTATTTCGGTACCAAGTATTCCGAGCCGATGAACGCCAAGGTCGCCGGGCCGGACGGCATCGAGCGGCCGGTCCATATGGGCTCCTATGGCATCGGCCCGAGCCGCCTCGTCGCCGCGATCATCGAGGCCTCGCACGACGAGGCCGGGATCATCTGGCCGGATGCGGTGGCCCCGTTCGACGTGGCACTGATCAACCTGAAGGTCGGCGACGCGGCGACCGATGCCGCCTGCGCGCAGATCCAGGGCGAACTCGAGGCCGCCGGGCTCTCCGTGCTTTACGACGACCGCGATGAGCGGCCGGGCGCCAAGTTCGCCACCGCCGACCTGATCGGCCTGCCCTGGCAGGTCGTGGTCGGACCGAAGGGCCTCGCCGAGGGCAAGGTCGAGTTGAAGCGGCGCGCGGGCGGCGAGCGGGAGAGCCTGCCGGCGATCGATCTCCTGGCACGCATCAAGCGCGTCTGAGGCGGCCCGATGGCGGGGCGCGAGACCTTCGACCGGCTGAAGGGGCAGGCGGCTAACTGGACGTCGGGCTTCGTCGCGACCATGCGCGCGGGCACGCCGCCTTTCGCTCCGTTCGAATGGCTTTTGGCGGGCCGCTATCTCCGGGCCCGGCGGCGGGGCGGGGGCGTGTCCGTCGTCGCCTTCTTCTCGGTGCTCGGCATCGCGCTCGGAGTCGCGACCCTCATCATCGTGCTCTCGGTGATGAACGGCTTCCGGGCCGAGTTGCTGTCGAAGATCGTCGGCATCAACGGCCATCTGTTCGCCACGCCCATCGACCGCTCGTTCAACGATTGGCAGGACCTGTCCGAGCGCCTGTCCAAGGTGGCGGGGGTGAAGTCGGCGGTGCCGCTGGTCGAGGGGCAGGCCTTCGCCTCCTCGCAATATGGCGGGTCGGGCGTGCTGGTGCGTGGAGTGCGGGCGCAGGATCTCGATTCTCTTGCCGCCGTCACCACGTCGGTCCGCGGCGGCACCCTTGAGGGCTTCGATGACGGGACGGGCGTGCTGATCGGCAAGCGCCTCGCGGATACGCTCGGCCTTCAGGCCGGGGATACGATCACCCTATCGACGCCGAAGGGCGCCTCGACTCCCTTCGGCACGGCGCCCCGCACCAAGAGCTACACGGTGAAGGCGGTGTTCGAAGTCGGCATGACCGAATTCGACCAGACCTTCGTGTTCATGCCGCTCACCGAGGCGCAGACCTTCTTCAACCGTGAGGGCGACGTCTCGTTGATCGAGATCTACGTCGATGACCCCGACCATGTGGGCGACATGCGCGAGCCCCTGGAGATGGCGGCCGAGCGCCCGCTCCTGCTCACGGATTGGCGCCAACGCAACCGCACCTTCTTCGGAGCCCTCGAAGTCGAGCGGAACGTGATGTTCCTGATCCTCAGCCTGATCGTGGTGGTGGCGACGCTGAACATCGTCTCCGGCCTGATCCTGCTCGTGCGAGACAAGTCGAGCGACATTGCGATCCTGCGAACCATGGGGGCGACGCCCGGCACGATCATGCGGGTCTTCCTCATCAACGGCGCCTTGATCGGCGTGGTGGGTACGCTGTCGGGGCTGGTGCTCGGCATCGTTATCACCCTGAACATCAAGCCGATCCAGCGTTTCCTCTTCCCCGGTGCCTGGGATCCGACCGTACGCTTCCTCGCGGAGATCCCCGCCGAGATGAATCCGCGCGAGATCGTGGCGGTGGTCGTCACCACGCTGATCCTGTCGCTCGCCGCCACCCTGTATCCCTCGTGGCGCGCCGCCCGGCTCGATCCGGTGCAGGCCCTGCGCTACGGCTGAGGCCCCTGCCCATGAGCCCGGCCCCGCTGCCGCCGACGCCCCGCCGGTCCCGGCCCTGTTCTTCGCGCAGGTCGAACGACGCTACGCCCAGGCCGAGGGTGCCCTGGAGATCCTGCGGGGCACCGATCTCGCGATCTGGCCGGGGGAACTCGTCGCCCTCGTCGCCCCCTCGGGCGCGGGCAAGTCGACGCTCCTCCATCTCGCCGGGCTGCTCGAACGGCCGGACGGCGGCGAGGTCTATATCGGCGGGCGCCCCACCGCCGCGATGGGAGATGCCGAACGCACCCGCCTGCGCCGCGAGGAGATGGGCTTCGTCTACCAGTTCCATCACCTCCTGCCCGAGTTCTCGGCGCTGGAGAACGTGATGATGCCCCAGCTCATCCGGGGCCTGAAGCGGGGCGAGGCTAAATCGCGCGCCTCCGAACTTCTCACCTTCCTCGGCCTGGGAGAGCGGCTGGCGCATCGCCCGGCCGAACTCTCCGGCGGCGAGCAGCAGCGCGTCGCCATCGCTCGCGCGGTCGCCAACGGGCCGCGCCTGCTCCTGGCCGACGAGCCGACCGGCAACCTCGACCCCGGCACGGCCGGGCATGTCTTCTCGGTGCTGATGTCGCTGGTACGGGCCTCGGGGCTGGCCGCCCTGGTTGCGACCCACAACCTCGACCTCGCCGCTCGCATGGACCGGCGGGTGACGATCCGCGACGGTCAGATCACGCCACTGGACTGACGCACTTCGAACCATACCGGCCGGAGAGGACGCGGGCTTCCCCTCTCCCCGCAAGCGGGGAGAGGGGATTTCAAACCTTCTCGGCTAGGCTCCAGGATAAAGAGGGTGGGCCGGGCCAGGAGCAGGCCGCAACCCTTCATCAACCATCTTCGAACGCCGCATGACGCTCTTGCAAATCTCCGCTTCCAAAAGAACAAAACAAGAACATACTGCCTCAACCAAGACGGGAGGCGGCGATGATGCTGAAGCGGGCGATCCTGACCGGGATGGTGGAGTTCATGGCGTTCGGCATTCTGTTCGGCGCGTTCGGCGCCTGGGCGGTAGCTCTCGCACCGATCCATTGAGGACGTGCTTTCAAGCGCGCGAAAGTTCCCCTCGAAAGGGCCTTATCCACAGGATGCCCCCGCCATTCACCGGCCTGCCACAGGGACCGGGAATCGGCCCCCGGGCAGTGGATAAGTCGTCCCTGTGGCCGCCGGGCGGTCGACTTCGGGGCGGGCAGGGACGATCCTCGGCGGCCCCCGAACAAGGCCGGACATGACACGTCAATTGAAGGAGGTCGGCTTCGTCCACCTCCACGTCCACTCGTCCTATTCCCTGCTCGAAGGCGCGGTGAAGCTCGGCGACCTCGTGAAGGCCGCCGTGGCCGACCGGCAGCCGGCGTTGGCGCTCACCGATACCAACAACCTGTTCGGCGCCCTGGAATTCTCCGAGAAGGCGGCCAAGGATGGGCTTCAGCCGATCGCGGGCGTCCAGCTGTCCGTAGCTTTCGAGGCGGCGGATCCCCATGCCCGCACCCTGCCGACCCATCACGGCGTGGTCCTGCTGGCGCAGGACGAGGCCGGCTATGCCAACCTCCTGCGGCTCGCGAGCCGCGCCTATTTCGATTCCCCCTCGGTGAGTCGCCCCGCGTGGCCGCTTCCGCCCTGGCGGATTACGCCGACGGGCTCATCGCGCTGACCGGCGGAGCGGGCGGTCCCCTCGATGCCGCCCTGCGGGCCGGGCGCCCCGAACTCGCCACGAGCCGCCTTGAGAGCCTGAAGCACGCCTTCGGCGAGGACCGGCTCTATGTCGAGATCCAGCGCCACGGTCTGCCGGAGGAGGGGCGCATCGAAGCGGCTCTGCTCCATCTCGCGGACCGGAACGGGCTCGGCATCGCGGCGACGAACGAGACCTTCTTCTCGAAGCCGGACGATTACGACGCCCACGACGCGCTGCTGGCCATCGCGGATGGGCGGATCGTCTCGGACGACCGCCGCCGCAAGCTGACCCCGCGCCACAACTTCAAGACCAGGGCCGAGATGGCCGCCCTGTTCCACGACTTGCCCGACGCGCTGACCTCCACGGTCGAGATCGCCATGCGATGCGCCGTGCGCGCGCGGACCCGCAAGCCGATCCTGCCCAACTTCTCGCGGATCGCCGGGGGCGAGGCGGCCCCGATGGCCGACGCGCTGGCCGAAGCCTCGGGAGCGGTGGCGCAGGCGATCGCCGTCGACGAGCCGACCGAGTTGCGCCGACAGGCCGAAGCGGGCCTCGAACTGCGCCTGCAGCAGCACGGCACCGCGCCGGGCTTCACGGAGGATGATTACCGCAAGCGGCTCGCCTTCGAGCTCGACGTCATCGTCTCAATGAAGTTTCCCGGCTACTTCCTGATCGTGTCGGACTTCATCAAGTGGGCGAAGGAGCACGACATTCCGGTGGGGCCGGGGCGCGGCTCCGGCGCGGGCTCGCTGGTCGCATGGTCGCTGCTCATCACCGATCTCGACCCGCTGCGCTTCGGCCTGCTGTTCGAGCGCTTCCTGAATCCCGAGCGCGTCTCGATGCCGGATTTCGACATCGACTTCTGCGTCGAGGGCCGCGAGCGCGTCATCCGCTACGTGCAGGAGCGCTACGGTGAGGGGCAGGTCGGGCAGATCATCACCTTCGGTACGCTGCTCGCCCGCGGCGTGCTGCGCGATGTCGGCCGCGTGCTCGAAATGCCCTACGGGCAGGTCGACAAGCTGACCAAGCTCGTGCCGCAGAACCCGGCCAACCCGGTCACGCTGGCCCAGGCGATCGAGGGCGAGCCGAAGCTTCAGCAGGCGATCGAGGAAGAGCCGGTCGTCGCCCGGCTCGTGGATATCGCGCGGAAGCTCGAAGGGCTGCACCGCCACGCTTCGACCCACGCGGCGGGCGTGGTGATCGGCGATCGGCCGCTGGAAGAGCTGGTTCCGCTCTACCGAGACCCGAAGACGGGCATGCGCGTCACCCAGTTCAACATGAAGTGGGTGGAGCAGGCGGGCCTCGTGAAGTTCGACTTCCTCGGCCTCAAGACGCTGACCATGCTGCGGTGCTGCACCGATCTGCTCAAGGCGCGCGGCATCGAGATCGATCTCGCCTCCCTGCCGCTGGATGACCCGGAGACCTACGCGCCGATGGGCCGGGGCGAGACGGTCGGCGTGTTCCAGGTGGAATCGGCGGGCATGCGCAAGGCGCTCTGCGAGATGCAGGCCGACCGGTTCGAGGACATCATCGCCCTGGTGGCCCTCTACCGGCCGGGCCCGATGGCCAACATCCCCGTGTACTGTGAGCGCAAACTCGGCCGGGATGCCGGCAACGAGGCCAACTGGTACCCGCACCCCAGCCTGGAGCCGATGCTGAAGGAGACCTTCGGCATCATCGTCTACCAGGAGCAGGTAATGGAGATCGCCAAGGTGCTCGCCGGGTACACCCTCGGCGAGGCCGACATGCTCCGCCGCGCCATGGGTAAGAAGATCCGCGCGGAGATGGACGCCCAGCGCGAGCGCTTCGTGAAGGGCTGCGAGGCGGGGGGCCTCACCAAGGCCAAGGCGAACGAGATCTTCGACCTGCTCGCCAAGTTCGCCGATTACGGCTTCAACAAGTCACACGCCGCCGCCTATGCCCTGCTGACCTACCAGACGGCCTACCTGAAGGCGAACCATCCGGTCGAGTTCCTGGCCGCCGCCATGACGCTCGACATCGACAACACCGACAAGATCGCGGAATTCCGGCAGGACGCGCAGCGCCTGAAGATCACCGTCGAGCCGCCCTCGATCAACGCCTCGGGCGAGGTGTTCGAGGTGCGTGACGGCAAGATCTTCTACGCCCTCGCCGCCATCAAGGGCGTCGGCCGCGAGGCCGTGCGGGCGCTGGTCGAGGCGCGGGGGGCAAGCCCTTCACCGACCTCTCCGACCTCGCGCGGCGCCTCAACCCGCGCCTCGTGAACAAGCGGACGATGGAAAGCCTCGTCCAGGCCGGGGCGCTCGATTGCATCGAGCCCGACCGCGCGCGGGCCTTCGCGGCGGTCGAGCCGATGATGCGCCTCGCCGCCAGCGCGGTCGAGGCCGAGACGACCGGCGTCGCCGACATGTTCGGCGGTGTCGCCTCGGCGGATGTCTCCTTGCGCATCCCGCCCCACGAATTGTGGCCCATGGCCGACACGCTGAAGCGGGAATACGCGGCGATCGGCTTTTTCGTCTCGGGCCATCCGCTCGATGAATACGGCGATCTCCTCGACAAGCTGCGGGTGCAGAGTTGGGCGGATTTCTGCCGGGCGGTGCGGGCGGGCACGACGAGCGTCGGCCGGGTCGCGGCCTCGGTGCTGGACCGGGCCGAGCGGCGCACCAAGACCGGCAACAAGATGGGCATCGTCACGCTCTCGGACCGGACGGCGCATTTTGAAGCGATCATCTTCTCCGAAGGGCTCGGCCATTACCGCGAGATCCTGGAGCCCGGCCGCCCGCTGGTGCTCCAGCTTCAGGCAAACCTGGAGGGCGAGGATGTCCGCGCCCGCATCATGACCGCCGAACCCCTCGATGCGGCCGTGGCCCGCTTCCAGAAGGGCATGCGCATCCATCTCGACGATGCACGCGGCATTCAGGCGGTGCAGAGCCGCCTGACCATGCGCGGGGAGGGCGAGGTGTCCCTGGTGCTCCGCCTCGACGGCGGCGACCGGGAGGTGGAGATCCGCCTCCCCGGCCGGTATCAGGCGACGCCCCAACTCGCCGGCATGCTTCGGGCGATGCCGGGCGTGGCGCAGGTGGAAGTGAGCTAGGACAGGACTCAGGGCATAGAGCCCGCCGCGCAGGGCTCGACGACGTTCCGAATAGCGGTTGCATCCGTGACGAGGAAAGTCGCGATCACGGAGGCGTCGCCCGCACGTGGGCTCGACTGCGTCCAGACGATGCGCGCGCCCGGCTGCGCGAAGCCGGGCGCGATGCCGCGCAGGGGGTTCTCCGTGCGTTTCGGCCCGGCCACGGTGAGCGTAAAGCTCGTTGCGGGATCGGCGGCCACGGCGCCGGTCGCGGGCGCGATCATGCTGCGCACTCCGTTCGCCCCCACCACCCGGATCGCGGTGAGCGGCTTCGTCGTGCCGCTCGCCCCGGTGAAGGCGTCGACATCGAACGTCGACGACAGGTCCGCGAAGCGTGGGATCGTCAGCGCTGCCGAAAGCCCCGCATGCGCCGGGTCGCAGGCTAGACGCAGGGTGACATGGCGCGACGCGCTGCCGATGGTCGCCTCGCCCACGAGCCCGATCTCATCCGCAAGGACGGGGGAGGCCAGGAGAGCAACAGCGAGAGCAGGGGCCGCGATCCGCATGGAAGCCTGATCCGTTAACGCCGCATCGCGGCCGGGAAGGGCGGCTTTACCACGCCGGGAGGTAAGAGGCGCTCATCGCAGGGTTGATGTGCGCTGCAGCAACTCATTCAAAATCGATCGATCCTACACCGCCACGCTTAAGTCCTCAGGCGTGGCCATGCGCATCAAGATCACCCTCGGCCTCATGTTGGTCGTCTATCTCATCGACGGCCGGGCCCCCGGCTTCCGCGAACTCCGCAACCCCGATGCGGAGCATGCCGGCGCACGCAGCATCGTCGCGACGAAGCGCGCCTGGATCTGAGCCTCATCCCTTGGCGAGTTCGGCCTTCAACCGTTTCGCGACCAGCGCCTGGAGGCTCCACAGGTGCCGGTCGCGGATGCCCAAAGCCTCGCAGGCCTCCACGGTGCGGTAGAGATACTCCGCGCTCGGCCCGGTATGGCCGCAGGCGACGGCGATCCGGTCCGCGATCTCCGCATCGGGCAGGCGGCCCGCGTAGCGGTCATTCGCCCGGTTGGCGAGAAAGGTGAGGGCCGAGACGGTTCCTTCTTCAGTCTGCACCGGCAGCCAGCGAGCGACGTAGCCGCGCCCGCGCATCTCCCGTCGCCAGACCGGCATCAGCGCCTCGCGGATCTCCGCATCCGGCAGGCGAAAGGCGACGCCCCGGCACAGGCCGCCCCTGTCCAGCGCGAGCACGAAGCCCGGCCGCTCCGGCGTGCCCCGGAAGCGGCGCTGCAACAGACAGAACCGGCGGTGAAAGCCGCGCACAGTGCCGAGCCGCCGCTCCGCCACCGGGAATTCCGGCCGCCACATCAGCGAGCCATAGGCGAAGACCCAGAGCGCGGCACCCTCGCGTCCGGCCACGATCTCCTCAAGGCCGGGGCGAAGCTCCTCGTCGGTCATCACCGTGAGCGCGGAGGGATCGTCGGCAACGGGGCGCGCATGGGCGGCGCGGATCAGGTCCAGGGTCAGGTCGAGGTTCGTGGCTGGCATCGCGCGAGGCTAACGCAACGGAGCGGAAAACACCTATATCCCTCCCATGCAATGGACGGACGATGCCCTCGTGCTGGGCCTGCGTCGGCACGGGGAGACCGGAATCATCCTCGAAGCCATGACCGCCGAGCACGGCCGCCATCTCGGCCTCGTGCATGGCGGGCGCTCGCGCCGGATGCAGCCAGTGCTGCAACCGGGCAACCGGGTGCGCGTCACATGGCGGGCGCGGCTCGATGACGGGCTCGGCGCCTTCGCGGTCGAGCCGCTGAGTTCGGAAGTGTCGCGGATGATCGGCTCTGGTCTCGCCCTCTACGGGCTCGGCGCGATGGGGGCGCTGCTGCGGCTTCTGCCCGAGCGGGATCCGCACCCCGCGCTCTACGAAGCGGCCTGCATCCTCGTGGAGCATTTGGACGATGCCGACATTGCCCCGCCTCTGATGGTGCGGTTCGAACTCGCCGTGCTCACGGAACTCGGCTTCGGCCTCGATCTCTCGTCCTGTGCTGCGACAGGCGGCAACGACCGCCTCGCCTATGTCTCCCCCCGTACCGGCCGGGCCGTAAGCGCGGCGGCGGGCGAGCCCTACCGGGACAAGCTACTCGCCCTCCCGACCTTCCTGCGCGAGGGCGGTGCCCCGGGGCCGGACGGCGTTGCACAAGGGTTTACCTTGACGGGATACTTCCTCGACCGGCACGTCTGGGGTCCACGCGGCCTCACGCCACCGGAGGAGCGGGCGCGATTCGTTGCGCTCGGCGTCGCCGCAGGATAATGTTCGCGTAATGTTCTAGTGATGCGCCGTACGCTCCACCGTCATTGCGAGCGGAGCGAAGCAATGACGAAGAGTGCGGCCGGGAAGTCGGGGAACCACCATGGGCCAGCCGTTCGAGCCGCCATCCGGCGACGGCATCGAGAGCGTCGAGCTGAAATCCGCGCTGGAAGAGCGCTACCTCGCCTATGCGCTCTCGACCATCATGCACCGGGCCCTGCCCGATGCCCGCGATGGGCTGAAGCCGGTGCATCGGCGCATCCTTTACGGCATGCGCCTCCTGCGGCTCGACCCGAACACCGCGCACAAGAAATGCGCGAAGATCGTCGGCGACGTGATGGGTGACTTCCACCCCCACGGCGATCAGGCGATCTACGATGCCCTCGTGCGTCTCAGTCAGGATTTCGCGCAGCGCTACCCGCTGGTCGATGGTCAGGGGAACTTCGGAAACATCGATGGCGACGGCCCCGCTGCCTATCGCTACACCGAGGCACGCCTCACCGAGGTGGCCCGCCTGCTCCTCGATGGGATCGATGAGGACACGGTCGATTTCCGGCCGTCCTATAACGGCGAGAAGGAAGAGCCCATCGTCCTTCCGGCGGCCTTCCCGAACCTGCTCGCCAATGGCAGCCAGGGGATCGCGGTCGGCATGGCGACCTCGATCCCGCCGCACAACGCGGCCGAACTCTGCGACGCGGCGCTCTACCTGATCAACCATCCCGAAGCGAATTCGGGCCAGCTCGCCAAGTTCGTGCAAGGGCCGGATTTCCCGACCGGTGGCATCCTCGTGGATTCGGCCGAGTCGATCGCGGAAGCCTACCGCACGGGGCGCGGCGCCTTCCGGGTCCGCGCCCGCTGGCACAAGGAGGATCTCGGCCGGGGGACGTGGAACATCGTCGTCACCGAAATCCCCTACGGCATTCCGAAGGGGCGGCTGATCGAGAAGATGGCCGAGCTTCTGCAGGAGAAGAAGCTGCCGCTGCTCGCCGATGTCCGCGATGAATCCGCCGAGGACGTGCGGGTGGTGCTGGAGCCGCGCTCGCGCAGCGTTGATCCGGTCATCCTGATGGAATCGCTGTTCCGCCTCACCGAACTGGAGGCGCGGGTCTCGCTCAACCTCAACGTCCTCGTCGGCGGCCTCGTGCCGAAGGTGATCGGGCTCGCCGAATGCCTGCGGGAATGGGTCGATCATCGCCGGGTCGTGCTGCAGCGGCGTTCCCGCTTCCGCCTCGGCCAGATCGACCGGCGGCTCGAGATCCTCGGTGGCTTGCTCATCGTCTATCTCGACCTCGATGAGGTGATCCGCATCATCCGCGAGGAGGACGAGCCGAAGCCTGCCCTCATGGCGCGGTTCGAACTGACCGAGGTGCAGGCCAACGCCATCCTCGACACTCGCCTGCGCTCGTTGCGCAAGCTGGAGGAGATGGAACTGCGGCGTGAGTTCGATGCGCTGACCGCTGAGAAGGCCGAACTCGACGGGCTGCTGGCCTCCGAGCCCGCGCAGTGGAAGTCGATCCAGGCTCAGATCCGCGCGGTGAAGAAGACGTTCGGACCGGAGACCAAGCTCGGCAAGCGCCGGACGACGTTGGAGAATCCGCCGGACACGGCGGGCGTCGACCTCACGGCGGCTCTGGTCGAGCGCGAGCCGATCACGGTGATCGTCTCCGAGAAGGGCTGGATCCGCGCCCTCAAGGGGCATGTGGCGGACCTGTCGGGCGTGGGCTTCAAGGGCGACGACCGGCTCAAGATCGCCTTCCCGAGCGAGACCACCCAGAAGATCCTGCTGCTCGCCTCGAACGGCAAGGTCTTCACCCTCGATGCGTCGAAGCTGCCGGGTGGGCGCGGCTTCGGCGATCCCGTGCGCCTGATGGTCGATCTCGATGACGGCACCGAGGTGGTGGCCGCTCTGCCCTACCGGCCGGAGACGAAGCTGCTCCTCGCGGGCTCGGACGGACGCGGCTTCGTGGCGCCCTCGGACGCCCTCGTCGCCAATACCCGCAAGGGCAAGGGCATCCTCGGCCTCGACGGATCGGCCACGGCGGCGCTGATGGTCCCCGCCGAGGGCGACCATGTGGCGGTGCTGAATTCGGAGAAGCTGCTCCTGATCTTCCCGATCGGGGAAGTGGCGGAACTGGCGCGTGGCAAGGGCGTGCGGCTTCAGCGCTGCCGTAGCGGACACCTCACCCACGCCCATGTCTTCAAGCTGGAAGACGGCTTGCCCTGGCAGGACGGCTCGGCGGAGGGACGGCTCGCCAACGCGGCGATCCTCGAGAAGTGGGTCGGCCACCGCGCCGAGGTCGGCTTGATGATGGCGCGCAGCTTCCCGAAATTCGAGCGGTTCGGGCGCTGATGCTCGGCTGGCTGCGCCAGTCGCTCCGGCGCCGCCGCTACAGACAGATCTGCCGGGAGCGCATCGCCATGCGCTTCCCCCTGATCCAGCGGGATCTCGACGCGGCCGAGCCCGGCTTCGCCCTCGTCCTCGGCGATTCCCATGCCGAGTTCCTGTGCGCACACCCCCTCGGCCCCCGGCCGGTCGTGAATGGCGGCGTCGGCGGCATCGGCATCGGCGGCTACGCGGCGCGCCTGCCGGAGCTATACGTCCCCCGCCGGGCCGGGGTGGCGGTGATGATCCTCGGCAGCAACGACCTCTCGGTGCGCACCCGCCCGCTCTCGTCGGAGGGAATCGCCCGGTTCGAGGCGGCAGCCCTGGCGCTGATGCGCTGGTTGCGGACCCATGCTGATCGGGTTGTGGTGTTGGCCCTTCCGCCGATCGATCAGGTGCCGGGCCAGGAGCGGGAGACCAAAGCGGTGGAGGAATACTCCGCTCGCCTCGAACGGCTCGCGGCCGAGACCGGCTGTGGCTTCGCCGACCCGTTCTCGGAATTGCGGGAGGGGTCAGGGTGGCCGGCCGAGGCGCTCGCCAAAGGGCTCGCCAAGCCGGGAGCGCTGAGCGACGGCGTTCACCTTGCCGATTACGGCGCCGTCGCGAAGCATATGGGGGCCTTGCTGGCCTGATCGACTGCGCGTCTCAAATTCCCTTCACCGTCAACCCCGATTTTTCGTGCAGCCCGGGCTGGATGACGGCGGCTTGAGCCTCGGCTACGCTGCGCCGCAAGCGGCGCTCTGAGCGTTGCAATCAGAACGCGATACGGGAGTGGGTGGAATGGGCGCGAGCGCCGAAATCGCCGAGGTGAAGCGCGACAAGCCGTGGATCATCCGCACCTATGCGGGCCACTCGACGGCAGCGGAATCGAACAAGCTCTACCGGGGCAACCTCGCCAAAGGCCAGACCGGCCTGTCGGTCGCCTTCGACCTGCCGACGCAGACGGGCTACGATCCGGATCATGAGCTTTCGCGCGGAGAGGTCGGCAAGGTCGGCGTTTCGATCGCGCATCTCGGCGACATGCGGGCCCTGTTCGACCAGATCCCGCTCGCCCAGATGAACACGTCGATGACGATCAACGCCACGGCGCCGTGGCTGCTCGCCCTCTACCTTGCGGTCGCCGAGGAGCAGGGCGCGCCGATCGCCGCTCTTCAGGGCACGACGCAGAACGACATCATCAAGGAATACCTCTCGCGCGGCACCTACGTCTTCCCGCCCGCGCCGAGCCTGCGGCTGACCAAGGACGTGATCCTGTTCACGACCAAGGAAGTGCCGAAGTGGAACCCGATGAACGTCTGCTCCTACCACCTGCAGGAGGCGGGGGCGACGCCGGTCCAGGAATTGTCCTATGCGCTGGCCATCGCCATCGCCGTGCTCGACACGGTGCGCGAGGACCCGAATTTCGACGAGGCCAGCTTCTCCGACGTCTTCAGCCGGATCTCGTTCTTCGTGAATGCGGGGATGCGGTTCGTCACCGAAATCTGCAAGATGAGAGCCTTCGCGGAACTCTGGGACGAGATCGCTCAGGAGCGCTACGGCATCACCGACGCCAAGAAGCGCATCTTCCGCTACGGCGTGCAGGTCAATTCGCTCGGGCTGACCGAGCAGCAGCCCGAGAACAACGTCCACCGCATCCTCATTGAGATGCTGGCCGTCACCCTGTCGAAGCGCGCCCGCGCCCGTGCGGTGCAATTGCCCGCCTGGAACGAGGCGCTCGGTCTCCCGCGCCCGTGGGACCAGCAATGGTCCATGCGGATGCAGCAGATCCTCGCCTTCGAGACCGATCTGCTCGAATATGACGACATCTTCGACGGCAGCCACGTCATCGAGAAGCGCGTCGAGGAGTTGAAGGCCCAGACCCGCGCCGAGCTGGAGCGGATCGGCGGCATCGGCGGTGCCGTAGCGGCGGTGGAAACGGGTGCCTTGAAGCGCGCCCTGGTGGAATCGAACGCCAAGCGCATCTCGGCCATCGAGGCGGGCGACCAGATCGTCGTCGGCGTCAACAAGTGGCAGCAAGGCGAGCCCTCGCCGCTCACGGCGGGCGAAGGCGCGATCTTCTCCGTCTCCGAGACTGTGGAGATGGAAGCCGCGAACCGCATCAAGGCGTGGCGCGAGCAGCGCGACGATGCGGCGGTGAAGGCCGCCCTCGACGCGCTGGAAGAGGCGGCGCGCTCGGGCGCCAACATCATGCCTGCCTCGATCGCGGCGGCGAAGGCGGGCGTCACCACCGGCGAATGGGGCGGGCGCCTGCGCCAGGTGTTCGGCGAGTACCGGGCGCCGACCGGCGTCACGGTGGAGACTGCTTCTTCCGGCGCTGCCGACGAGGCGCGCCTCCTCATCGCCGATCTCGGCGAGCGCCTGGGCGAGCAGCCCAGGCTCGTCGTCGGCAAGCCGGGTCTCGACGGCCATTCCAACGGCGCGGAGCAGATTGCGCTGCGTGCCCGCGATGTCGGCTTCGACGTGACCTATGACGGCATCCGCCAGACCCCGTCCGAGATCGTCGCCAAGGCGAAGGAGACCGGCGCCCACGTGGTCGGCCTGTCGATCCTGTCGGGCAGCCACGTCCCGCTGGTGCGCGAGGTCCGCGCGATGATGCGGGAGGCCGGGCTCGATCACGTTCCGGTCGTCGTCGGCGGCATCATCTCGCCGGAGGACGAACTCGTGCTCAAGAACATGGGCGTGCGGGCCGTCTATACGCCGAAGGACTACGCCATCGACCGGATCATGATCGATCTCGGCAAGGTCATCGAGAAGAGCCTGGACGCCAAGGCGAACCGGCCGCAGGCGGAGCCGGCTCAGGTCTACTGAAGCCCTGTTCGCCGTGCCGGCCCCCTCGGCCTCCACCTGAGATGCCGCTTCGCGGCGCCTCAGGTTCGCGTGGTGAATGGGGCGGTCCGGCCAGTTCCTTTCGCCCGCCCGGCCTGTAATCTCCCCCGCGATTCCGCCGCGATTCGCGTCGCGGCGGTAGGGGGGAGGGGCCCATGGCGCGGTGGTGGATCCAAGCGGTCGCGGGCGGCCTCGCCGCCCTGCTCCTGGTGGCGCCCACCGCCGCGCAACAGCGGCCGACCCAAGCGGCTGTATCCTTTCAGCGGACCTTCGTCCGCCCCGGCCTCGCGAGCGACGCCGTTCGCCTCGAAGCCACGTTGAAGGCGGGAGTCGCCGGGCCGCTGGCCCCCGCTGCCCAGTCCCGCCGCAAGGGCGAAGGTCTTCTCGACACCGAGAAGCCCACCGAGGCCCTGACGCCGCTCGCCGCCGCCATAGCCGCCGATCCCGCCGACCCCGCCAATTGGCGCGCCTATGCCCGCGCGGCTCAGGGAGCGGCGGGCGAGACGGAAGAGAACGATTATCAAAGCCGGACGCGCCTGCGCGGTCAGGCACTGGCCGCCGCCTACCGCGCCTACGAGCGCGCCCGCACCGCCCCCGATGCCGCCTCGGCCCTCGCCCTGCTCGGTGAGAACGCCGCCGATCAGGAAGAATGGCGCCCGGCGCTCGACGCCTTTGCCGCGAGCCTCGCGCTGCTGGACGATGCGTCGATCCGGGAGACCTATGAGCGACTGCGCGCCGAGCATGGCTTCCGCATTCTGAACTACACGGTCGATTCCGACGCCGCCGCCCCGCGCCTGTGCTTCACATTCTCCGAGGCGGTCGCGCCCAAGGCGGATTTCGCCCCCTACGTCGCGGTGTCCGGAAGCGCCTCGGCGGCGGTGACGGGGGAGGGATCGCAGGTCTGCGTCGATGGCCTGAAGCACGGGAGCCGCTACGCGGTGGTGCTGCGTCCCGGCCTCCCCTCGGGGGTCGGCGAGACCCTGCTGAAACCCGCCGATTACGAGATCTATGTCCGGGATCGCGCGCCGCAGGCGCGCTTCACCGGGCGCAACTACGTCCTGCCGCGCACGGGTCAGGCCGGCATTCCCATCGTCTCGGTCAACGCCCCGAAGCTCGAGGTCGAGGTGCTGCGCATCGGGGATCGCGGCCTGCTGCCGACCCTGCGCTCGGAGGATTTCCTCGGCCAACTCAGCGGTTCCACCGCAAAGACCATCGCCGCCCAGAAGGGCGTCCGGGTCTGGAAGGGGAGCCTCGACACCGCCAAGGCCGAGATCAACCAAGAGAGCGTCACCGCCTTCCCGGTGCTCCAAGCGGTCGGCACGCTGGAGCCCGGCGTCTACGTGATGCTCGCCCGGGCCTCCGGCACGGCCGCCTCGGACGAGGAGTACGAGACCCAGGCGACGCAATGGTTCGTCGTCTCCGATCTCGGTCTCACCGCCACGAAGGGTCGGGACGGCGTCCACGTCGTGCTGCGCTCGCTGGGCACGGCCAAGGCGATGGAGGGGGCGGAGATCCGCCTCGTTGCCCGGGACAACGAGGTTCTGGCTACCCGTAAGACTGACGCGCAGGGCCATGCCGCCTTCGAGGCAGGCTTGAGCCGGGGGAAGGCGGCACCGCGCCGAGCCTCGTCGTTGCCTCGCTCGGCACCGATTACGGCTTCCTCGATCTCGATCAGGCCGCCTTCGACCTCACCGACCGGGGCGTGAAGGGCCGTCCCGAGGGCGGGGGGCTTGATGCCTACGTCTTCACCGAGCGTGGGGTCTACCGCTCCGGCGAAACGGTGCAGATCGCCGCCCTCCTGCGCGACGCCCGCGGCAGCGCGGTGGCCGATCTCCCCCTGACGCTGGTGGTGAAGCGCCCGGATGGCGTGGAGTACCGCCGGGTCTCCGTGGCCGATCAGGGGCTCGGCGGGCGGGCCCTTCCCCTGCCGCTTCTGTCGGGGGCGATGCACGGCACGTGGCGGATCGCGGCCTATGCCGATCCGAAGGCGCCCCCGGTGGGGGAGGCGAGCTTCCTGCTAGAGGATTACGTCCCCGAGCGGCTCGACGTGACCCTCACCCCCGCTGCGCCCAGCCTGACGCGAGGCGAGGCGGCCGAGATCGCGGTCGCCGCCCGCTACCTCTACGGCGCGCCGGGTTCGGGGCTCGATGTCTCCGGCAGCGTCACCGTACAGGCCGCCTCTCAGAATGGGATCAAGGGTCTCGACGGGTTCACGGTCGGCCTCGACGACGAGGCGGTCGAGGCGACGACGCGGGAACTCTCCGCCCACGCCACCACGGATGCGCAGGGCGCGGCGAAGGTCGCCGTGCCGGTGCCGGAGATCGCCGCCCCCCGGCCGCTCGAGGCGAAGATCACCCTGGCGGTGGGCGAGCCCGGGGGGCGGGCGCTCTCGCGCAGCGTGACCCTGCCGATCCTGCCCTCGGGGCCGGTTCTTGCCCTGCGCAAGGGTTTCTCGGACCTGAAGGACGGCGACCTCGCGAGCTTCGACGTGGTGATGGCGGCACCCAATGGGCATCGCCTGCCCAAGGCTGGCGTAGCCTGGACGCTGAACAAAGTTGAAAAAACCTACCAATGGTACCGTGCGGATGGCCGCTGGTCCTTCGAGGCGGCCAAGACCACGAAGCGGATCGCCAGCGGCACCCTCGACCTCGCCGCCGATGCCCCCGGCCGCATTCAGGCGCCGGTCGGTCTCGGCTCCTACCGCCTGGACGTGACGGCTCCCGGCGCGCCCGAAGCGGCGGCGAGCCTCGGCTTCGATGTCGGCTGGGCCGGCTCGGAGACGGCGCAGGCCCCCGATCTCCTCGACCTCACCCTCGACAAGCAGGCCTACGCGGCAGGCGATACCCTCACCGCCAAGCTCGGCTCCAAGTTCGCCGGGCAAGCCAGCGTGATGGTGGTGAGCGACAGGATCCACGACATCCGCGAGGTGAGCGTGCCCGAAGGCGGCACCACGATCCGCCTGCCCGTGAAGGCGGAATGGGGCGCGGGCGCCTATCTCGTCGCCACAGCCTATCGGCCCCTCGATCAGGCGGCCAAGCGCCAGCCTGGCCGGGCGGTCGGCCTCGCTTGGTTCTCCATCGATCGGGACAGGCGCGCGCTCACCGTCTCCATCGACGCGCCCGGCAAGGTGCGCCCCCGGCAGGACCTGACCCTGCCGGTCAAGGTCGCGGGGCTTGCTCCGGGTGAGGAGGCGCGGGTGACGGTCGCGATGGTCGATGTCGGCATCCTTAACCTGACGCGCTACGCCGCGCCGGACCCGACCCGCTACTTCCTCGGCCAGCGGGCGCTCGGGCCGGAATTCCGCGACGTCTACGGCTATCTGATCGACGGCATGCAGGGCAGCGCAGGGGCGATCCGCTCCGGCGGCGACGCGGCCGGAGCCGAACTCGCCGACGCGCCACCGACCGAGGCGCCGCTCGCCCTGTTCTCCGGCGTGGTGAAGGTCGGACCGGACGGGACGGCCAGCGTCACCTTCCCCGTTCCCGCCTTCAACGGGACCGGCCGGGTGATGGTGACGGCCTGGAGCGGCACCCGCGTCGGGCAGGCCCAGGCGGACGTGACGATCCGCGATCCCGTCGTGGTGAGCGCCACCCTGCCGCGCTTTCTCGATATCGGCGACCGTTCGCGCCTGTTCGTGGCTCTCGACAATGTCGAGGGACCGGCAGGCGAGTACGTGGCCACGATCACCCCATCCGGGCCGGTCCTCGTCGGCGCGCAGGCACTCAAAACCACACTGAAGCTCGCCGCGCAGGGTCAGGGCCGCTTCGCCGTACCGCTGACGGCGGCGGGGCCGGGCACCGCCCGGCTCGACGTCACGCTCTCGGGGCCGGGCCTGCCCGCTCCGCTGTCGCGCGGCCTCAGCCTCGGCATCGCACCCGGCACGGGCGCGCTGCTGCGACGCTCGGTGCGTACCCTCGCGCCCGGCGAAAGCCTGCGCGTCTCGGCCGACCTCCTGGCGGATGTGATTCCCGGCACGGGCAGCGTCTCACTCTCCGCCTCGACGCCTCCGGGGATCGATGTACCCGTCCTGCTCCAGGCGCTCGACCGCTATCCCTATGGCTGCTCCGAGCAGATCGTGAGCCGGGCCTTGCCGCTCCTTTACGTGAACCGGCTCGCCAGCCTCGACCGCATGGCCCTCGACCCCGACGTGGACGGGCGGGTGCGCGAGGCCATCGAGCGAGTGCTGTCGCGCCAGGATTCGAGCGGCGATTTCGGGCTCTGGTCGGCGGACGGGTCGAACGACCTCTGGCTCGACGCCTATGTCAGCGACTTTCTCACCCGTGCCCGCGAGCGCAAGTTCGCCGTGCCGCAGGGGCCGTTCACGCTGGCCCTCGACCGGCTGCGCAACGCGGTCGCCAATGCGAGCGAGGTGCGCGACGGGGGCGCCGACCTCGCCTATGCCGCCTATGTGCTCGCCCGTAACGGACGCCCGGTGATGGGCGACCTGCGGTACCTCGCCGATTCGCGCCTTTCCGACTTCCGAACACCCCTCGGGCGGGCGCAGCTCGCCGCCGCTTTGGCTCTGCTGGGAGACCGCGGCCGGGCCGCCAAGGTGATGGATTCGGCCGTCTCCGCGCTTTCCTCCGAGCGGGATCGGGGAGGCTACCGTGCCGATTACGGCTCCCGCCTGCGCGATGGCGCCGGGCTGATCGCGCTCGCCGCCGAGACCGGGCTCGCCGGGTCGGCTCTTGCGCCCGCGAGCGCGGCCCTTGGCCAGGAACGGGCGGATGGACGCCCGACCAGCACGCAGGAGAATGCCTGGATGATTCTCGCCGCGCAGAGCCTCGCGGACGAGGCGAAGGGCCTGTCCTTCACCCTCGACGGCGCCGCCCAGACAGGGGCCTTGGCCCGCACCTTCCGGGAGGCGGAGCTGGGTGTGAGCGACAGGGTGCTCGTGAATACCGGCGCGGCGCCGGTTCAGGTGTCCCTCGGCGTCGCGGGCAACCCGCTCACCCCCGAACCCGCCGAGTCCCGCGGCTATACGGTGGAGCGCAGCCTGCACCGGCTCGACGGCAGCGTCGTCGATCCCGCTACGGGCATCCGCCAGAACGACCGCCTCGTCGTGGTGCTCAAGGTGACCGAAGCGAAGGCCGAGGCAGCGCGCCTCCTCCTCGTCGATCGCTTGCCCGCAGGGCTCGAGATCGACAATCCGAAGCTCCTCGACGCGGATGCGCTGCAAGGCCTCGCCTTCGCGAAGTCTGATGTCCAGCCGATCCACACCGAGTTCCGGGACGACCGGTTCGTGGCCGCCTATACCCGCGAGCCGAGCCAGCCCGCCTTCTTCACCGTGGCCTACGCGGTGCGGGCGGTCTCGCCGGGGACTTACGTCCATCCCGGCGCCAGCGTCGAGGACATGTACCGCCCCGCCCGTTACGGGCGGACCGGTACCGGGAGCCTGACGGTGGGGGAGGGGAAGTAGTGGCCTATTCCACCACGATCGGGTAGCAGCGCGCGCCCACCGCTCCGGCGAGCGCCTGCACGGCGCCGACCGTGCCGATATCGCCCGCCACGTGGATCACGTCCGTCGCCCGCAATTGCGGGAGATGGGCACCCACCGGGCCGAGGCGGACATCCGGCGGACGCTGGCGGCCACGCTCGGTGCAAAGCACGATCCGGCCCACGCCGGTGGCGCGCAGCCAATCGAGGCTCTCGCGCATGTAGAGATCGAGGGCGTCGCGGGCGCCGATCGACAGGGCCATGTCCCGCCCCGGCTCGATGTAGCGCGCGGCCCGCGCTATGGCCCAGATCGGCCCGAACCCGGCGCCCGAGGCGGCAAGCACCAGCCGACCGCCGCCGGGACGGTAATGGCTGCGCCCGATTGGGCCCTTGAGCTTCACTTCGCCGCCGAGGATGAGCTCTTCGGGGTCGCCGATCTCCGCATCGCGGGGAATGTGGAACACGGCTTCGTTGATCTCGGCCGAGCCGTCGACCCGCAGGGTCGGGCACAGGCTCCGGGCGCCCAGACCCGGCAGGGTCACGGTGAAGGCCTGGCCCGGCTCGTGGAGGGGGCGACGGGACAGGGTGGCGACCACTTCGAGGATGCCGGGGCCGAGCCGCCGCACCGCCGTGATGCTACCCTTGAGGTTCTGTTGCTTCGCGCGCTCCTGCGGCCCAGGCGAATGCGCCGAGGCGGGATCGCTTTCGGGGATTTCGGACAGGGGCGCGGGCGCCTCGCGGGCACGGCGGCCCTGGCTGCGGCGCATGGCGGGTGCCGCGCCCTGGCCGAGCAGGTTCGCCCCGTGAAGCCCCGGAACCGGCGCGATCATCCCCTCGGCCAGGGCGGCCTCCAGGGGCGTCTCGCCGGGGGAGCAGCGGACGGCACGGCCGTTGACGACGAGCGAGCAGCGCGCGCGCATGGCGGAACCCTCGCCCTGTCTCAAGGCACGATGCGGAAAGGTGGGATCGGCGTTCCCGCGGACATCGTACGACACTGGATCATCCTGGACGGGAACGGACGGGCGGGGGCAGGCCCGGACGTCTTCAGCGGGCGCGGATCAGCAGGCTGTCGACCAGCGCGGCCCACCGTTCGCGGGTCGCCCGCACGTCGTCGTCGGGCGAGGATTCGGTGAGGAGCTGGCGCTGGGCGCGCAGGGAGGCGATCTCGTCCCTCTGCGCCCGCACCACCGCCTTCATCACGCCGAGTTCGGATTCGAGCCGGCCGATGGCGGCCTCGGCCCGCGCCAGGACCGGTGCCACGGCAAGGGTCTGAGCCTCGCGCTCCGGCAGACGAGTGCGGACCTGATACGCGTGACGCATCGGACGAGCGATCATGCGGCGCACGAGATCCGGGCTACCCGCCGGTTGAAAACGCCTCGCCGCCTCGGCCATCGCCCATCCCCACGCTCACGCGAACTGTGGATGACTGTGGGTGAACGTGGTTAAGGGGGGCTTAATTCGAAGGCTCAAGCGGCCTCGGGCGCGGCACCGACGATCTGCCGGGCCTGAAGCATGGTCATCGGCTCGCCGAAGGCCGGGCCGAGGGCGTATTCGCAGCCGAGCTCGGCAAGCGCCACCGCATCCCCTTCCGATTCGCAGCCCTCCGCGACGATGGCGAGATTCAACTCGCTCGCCATCTTCACGATCGAGCGCAGGATCGCCGTCTGGCCCGACGAGATCTGTCGCACGAAGTCCCGGTCGACCTTGATCGTGTCGAAGGGGAAGCGCTGCAGGTAGGACAGTGCCGAGTAGCCGGTGCCGAAATCGGACAGGCACAGGCCTGCGCCGAGGTCGTGGATGCGCGAGAGCATCTGCGCCGCGTATTCCGGGTTCTCCATCACGAGGCTCTCGCTGAATTCGAGCTTCAGGGAGCCGGGGAGGGCACCCGAACGGGCGAGCACCGTCTTCACATCGTGAAGGAGATCGTGGCGCAGGAGCTGTCGCGAGGAGAGGTTGCAGGCTGCGAAGATCGGCGGCTCGACTTCGAGCGAACGCTGCCACGCGGCGAGTTCCAGCGCGGTGCGCTCGAGCGCGAAGATGCCGAGATTGACGATCAGGCCGCATTCCTCGGCGAGCGGCATGAAGGTCGCCGCCGGGATGCGCCCGAGCTTCGGGTGGTCCCAGCGCAGGACCGTCTCGAAACCGGCGACGGTGCGGTCATCCAGGCGCACGACGGGGTTGAATAGCACCCGCATCTCGTTGCGCTCGATCGCCTTGCGCAGATCGCCTTCGAGCATCAGCCGGTCGGAACGCTCGGCGCGCATATGGGCCCGGAACACCTCGATCCGGTCGCCGCCCTGGCGCTTGGCCTGGATCATCGCGACCTCGGCGTTCTTCAGCACCTCGTCGCGCTTCTGGCCACCCTCATAGAGAGCGAGCCCGATGGAGACGGTGAGGAAAATCTCCCGGTCGGCATAGGTGATCGGCGTGGCGATGGCCCGCTGGATCATGCTGGCGAAGGCGAGAATCCGGTCGGGGTCACGCTCGGAAAGCAGGATCACCGCGAACTCGTCGCCGGAGAGGCGGGCGAGCGTATCCTGCGGGCGAAGCAGCCGGCCGAGGCGCCGTGAGAGGGTGAGCAGGATCGAATCGCCCGCCGAGAGGCCGATCGCGTCGTTGATGCCGGTGAAGCGGTCGATGTCGAGGACAAGGACGGTGGGCTTGAGGCGCGCATCCTGGCCCGCGAAGGCCAAAGCCGCATCGAGCCGGTCTCCGAAGAGTTCGCGGTTCGGCAGGCCGGTGAGGCTGTCATGCACTGCGTCGTGCAGCAGGCGCTCCTCGGCGGTCTTCACCTCGGTGACGTCGGCGATGGTGCCGACCACGCGGATCACCTCGCCATCGGCGCCGATCACCGGCCGGGCCTTCAGCCGGTACCAGAAATAGCTTCCGGCCGCCGAGCGCAGGCGGAAATCGTGGACGATGCGGCCGCGCCGCTCCTCGATCACCGTGTCGAGGGCCGCCGAATAGCGCTCCGTATCGAACGGGTGCAGGGCGCCGAGCCAGTTCGAGGCCGGACCTTCGAGCGCTCCGCGCGACAGGCCGAGCTGCGCCTCGATCTCCGGGCCGACGAAGATCTTGTCGGCGGGCACGTCCCAATCGAACACCACGTCGCCCGCGCCGGTCAGCGCGAGCGCCCGGCGCTCCGTATCGGAAACGAGCGCATGGGACAGGCCGCTTCCCGCGAAGGCGTGCTGGAGCACCGTGAAGCCGATCAGCATCACGATCAGCACGAGGCCGCCGATCAGCGCCGGCTGGACGAGATCGCTGCCGATCTGGCCCGTCACGGCAAAGCCCGCGGCCGTCACCCAGATCATCAGCAGGAGCCAGGTCGGCACCAGCAGGATCGCCCGGTCGTAGCCGTTATGGACGGAGAGATAGAGGATCAGCAGCAGGCCGATTCCGGCCACCGCCGCGATCGAGATGCGCGCCACGCCCGCCGCGACCGGCGGATCGAACACCGCAAGCCCGACGAGGCCTGCGAGGAAGGCGAGCCAGAAGAAGGCGACGTGGCTGTAGCGCACGTGCCATCGGGCGAGGTTCAGGTAGGCGAAGAGGAAGACCAGCAGCGTCGCGCCGAGCACCGCCTCGGCGGAGGCGCGGTAGACCCGCTCGGCCAGTTCGGTGACGGGGAAGATCCGCTGCAGGAAGCCGAAATCGATGCAGGCATAGGCCAGCACCGACCACGCGAGCGCGGCGGCGGCGGGGAAGATGATCGCGCCCTTCACCACGAAGACGATGGTGAGAAACAGGGCGAGCAGCCCGCTGATGCCGATGATGATGCCCTTGTAGAGGGTCAGGCCGGAGGTCTTCCGGCGGTAGGCATCCTGGTCCCACAGGTGCAGTTGCGGGACGTTGGCGTTTCGCAATTCGGCCACGTAGGTGACCGTCGTGCCGGGATCGAGGGTGATCGTGAACTGATCTGCGTCCGGGTTCTCGTCGCGCTCGGGGCGGATGCCCTGGCTCGCGGTGATGGCGGCGATGCGCGAGCCGCCGAGATCGGGCCAGATCACCCCGGATCCGACCAGACGGAAATGCGGGGCGATCAGGATGCGGTCGATCTGCTCGTCGGTGTCGTTGGTGAGCGCGAAGGCGATCCAGTCCGGCCGGGCGCCCGCGTCGCGGGCCTTCACGACGATGCGGCGCTTGATGCCGTCCTTGCCGGCGGCGGTGGAGATCTGAACGAGGTCGCCGTCCGAGCGGTAGCGCTCGATGGCGCCGGTCAGGTCGATGACCGGCTGGTCGAGGCCGACCCGCACCGCCTCGATGGCGCGCGCGGGGCTGCCGAAGACGAGGCCGCCGACCAGGATCAGGAGGAGGGCGAGGATGCGCAAAGGGCTGACGTGTCCGGCCGGGGGTGTCTGCATCGGCCGCCCTGGCGACCGCGATTGGTAAAGGCGACGCTAAGGCCCGGCAAGGCCGAGGGCGCGCCGGTCCACCGTTCGCGGATCGCGCCCCTTTGCGGCCAAATCAAGTTGAAGGGGGCTTCAGACTCGCACCGTCATCGCGAGCGCAGCGAAGCGATCCAGGGCAGCGGGCCGCTTGGAGATCCTGGCGCCGCCCTGAATTGCTTCGCTGCGCTCGCAAAGACGGGAGGGTCAGCGCCCCCCGACAACCCCGCCGCGATCTTGTCGATCGACGGCAGGCCCGCGATGGGGCCGATGGCGGCGACCGTGGGCGTTCCGCCGAGCATCGTCGTCGCGACTGCGCGCACGTCATCGACCGTCACCGCATCCACCTTGGCGATGACCTCCGAGGCGGGGATCACCCGGCCCCAGGCCAGGATCTGGCGGGCGTTTCGCTCGATCCGGCCGCCGGGTGTCTCCAAAGCCGAGAGCAGCGAGACCTTCAGCTGCGCCTTGGCGCGGGCGATCTCGATTTCATCGAGGTCGCGGGCCGCGCGGGTCGTCGCCTCCAGGGTCACGGCCACGAGTTCGGCCACATCCGAGCCTGCCGTACCCGCGCCGATGCCGAACAGGCCGCAATCGGAGAAGGGCCAGTGGAACGCCTGGATCTCGTAGGCGAGACCGCGGGTCTCGCGCACCTCGTGCCACAGGCGCGAGGTCAGACCGCCGCCGAGCACCTGAGCGAACATGTGCAGGGCATAGTAGCCCTCGTCGCGGAAGGAGAGGCCGGGCAGGCCGATGACGAGGTTGGCCTGTTCGAGCTTTCGCTTCATGCGCCGCTCGCCGCCGCCGTAGCGGCCGGGCTCCATCGGCGGCGCTTCGGCGGCCTTCAACCCTCCGAAATGCTGCTCGGCTGCCGCCACGATGGCCTCGTGCTGCACGCTGCCCGAGCCCGCCACCACGAGACGGTCCGGTGTGTATTCGCGGGCGAGGTAGGCGCGGATGCCCGCCTCGTCGAAGCTGTGGATCGTTTCGGGCCGCCCGATGATCGGCCGCCCTACCGGCTGGCCGGGGAAGGCGGCTTCAGTGAAGGCGTCGTAGACGACGTCGTCCGGCGTGTCCTCGATGGCCGCATATTCCTGCAGGATCACGCCCTTCTCACGGGCGAGTTCGCCCGCCTCGAAGGTGGCGCTGGTCAGGATGTCGCCGATCACGTCGAGGGCGAGGCCTGCGTCCTCGCCGAGCACGCGGGCGGTGTAGCTCGTGGTCTCGGTGGAGGTGGCGGCGTTGATCTCGCCGCCGACATTCTCGATCTCCTCCGCGATGTCCCGGGCCGAGCGGCGGGCGGTGCCCTTGAACGCCATGTGCTCGATGAGGTGCGACAGCCCGCTCTCGTCCGCCCGCTCGTGGCGGGAGCCCGCCCCGACCCAGACGCCGAGGCTCGCCGTCGCCACCCCCGGCATCGGCTCGGTCACGACGGTGACGCCGTTGGCGAGCCGCGTGACCTTGAGGGTCGGAGAGGCGGCGTGAGTCGAGAAATGCTCGTTCATCGTGGCGGTCACGCGCCCTTCGTGATGCGGGCACGCTCGCGGATCAGGCGCTCGACGGCGCCCTGATCGTTGGCGATGCGGGTCACACGCTCGGGCCGGTCCATCAGGTCGGCGAGGTGCGGGGGCAGGACGGGGCGCTGGCCGCCCGTCGCCTTGGCCACGGCGTCGGGGAACTTAGCGGGATGGGCGGTGGCGAGCGCCACGACCGGCGTCGCCGGGTCCTTCGTCAGCAGGCGGCGGGCGGCATTCACGCCGATGGCGCTATGCGGATCGAGGGTCACGCCCGTCGCCGCGTGGCTGAAGGCGATCTCCTCCATCACCGCGTGTTCCGGCACCGCATGGGCGTCGAACTCGTCGCGGACCTTGGCCAGCACCGTCTCATCGAGCTGGAACCCGCCCGATTGCTTCAGCCCGGCCATCAGCCGCGACAGGCTCGACGCGTCCCGGCCGAGGGCCTCGAACAGCAGCCGCTCGAAGTTCGAGGAGATCTGGATGTCCATGGAGGGCGAGGTGGTGGGCTCGACGCCACGCAGCTCGTAGGCGCCGTGCTCCAGGGTGCGCACGAGGATGTCGTTGGCGTTG
Source organism: Methylobacterium komagatae (assembly GCF_042661665.1). Taxonomy (NCBI): domain Bacteria; kingdom Pseudomonadati; phylum Pseudomonadota; class Alphaproteobacteria; order Hyphomicrobiales; family Methylobacteriaceae; genus Methylobacterium; species Methylobacterium komagatae. Next base: position 4,514,740 of record NZ_JBHSWN010000001.1, on the reverse strand, counting down.
GTGCCGATCATCAGGCGCTTGATGGGCAGGCCCATCTTCTTCGCGACCCATCCGGCGAGGATGTCGCCGAAATTGCCGGTCGGCACCGAGAAGGAGACCTCCCGGTGCGGGGCGCCGAGCGCCACGGCGCTGGTGAAGTAATAGACCACCTGCGCCGCGACGCGGGCCCAGTTGATCGAGTTCACGCCGGAGAGGCGCACCGCATCGGCGAATTCGGCGTGCTGGAACAAGGCTTTGACGATGTTCTGGCAATCGTCGAACGTTCCGTCGACGGCGAGTGCATGGACGTTGGGCGCATCGACGGAGGTCATCTGCCGCCGCTGCACCTCGGAGACCCGCCCATGCGGGTAGAGGATGAACACATCGACTTGATCGAGGCCACGGAACGCCTCGACGGCGGCCGAGCCGGTATCGCCCGAGGTCGCGCCGACGATGGTCGCCCGGCTGCCGCGCTGGCGCAACACGTGGTCCATCAGGCGGCCCAGCAGCTGCATCGCCACGTCCTTGAAGGCGAGCGTCGGGCCGTGGAAAAGCTCCAGCAGGAAGAGGTTGTCGTCGAGTTGGGTGATCGGGCAGATCGCCGGGTGCCGGAAGGTGGCGTAGGCGGCGTCGATCATCCGGTCGAGGTCGGCATCGGCGATCTCACCGTCGACCAGCGGGCGCAGCACGAGCTTGGCGGCCTCGGCGTAGGGCTTTCCGGCGAGCGCGGCGATTTCGTCCCGGCCGATTCGCGGCCAGGTCTCAGGCAGATAGAGCCCGCCATCGCGGGCCAAGCCGGCAAGCAGCGCATCGGAAAACGAAAGAGGCGCGGCCTCGCCGCGGGTCGAGACGTGGAGCACAGGGGCCTCCGTGGGAAGGCGGACCCTCTACACGATGCAGGCTTGCGTGTCGAAATGCGATCGCGGCCGGGCGGTCATGCGCTGATCCCCGGTGCCTTGACCAAGCGGCAGCCGGTGATGCGCCACTCGCCGTCCTGCTGGCGCTCAAGGGTGTATTCGGCTGTCCAATCGGTGCCGTACTCGTCCTGGATCGCCACGGTTTGGCTCACCGAGGTCTCGCCGAGGTCACGGGCCGAGCCGAAGACGAAGCTGCGGTGGCGATAGACCGGCTTGTACTGGTTGCGCACCATCCCGAGGAACAGGTCCGGGTTCGGGAAAATGTCGCGGATCGCGGGGGCGGCCTGAGCGTAGGCGGTGGAGGCGTCGTCCCGTCCGAAGGCCTCGGCCTGCCGGGTGATGACGGCGCGGGCCGCCGCCTGCTCCGTTTCGCCCGCCCATGCGCCCGAGCCGAGACACCCCAGGACGAGGACGAGACAGGATAGGGCGCGCATCGCGGGTCACTCCGAGGGAGCAACCCTGAATTGTAGGCGGCTCGGCTCGCCCGGCAAGCTTTCCCGGCCGCTCAGGCCGGCGCCGTCATGGCGAGGGCGGCGAGCGGGACGGCGACCAGATCGGCGGCGGCCGCTGCCACGGGCAGCATCGCAGGCCAGCGCCCGGGCGAAGGGCTCCGGCGCGTGGGGGCGAAGGCCAGGACCAACATCGGCACGAGGGGCAGCAGGTAGCGCCCCTGCGGCCCGTCGATCCGGTTCTCCCCGACATTGGTCCAGGTGAGGTATTGCGAGATCACCACCAGCCACAGGCACGCGACGGCCGAGGCGGTGAGGAGCAGTGATTCCGGCCAGGGCGGCATCGTGCCGTGCCTGAGCAGAAGGAACGGCGCGAGCAGGGCCACGGCCCAGAGCCCGTATACAAACCCCGGCAGCGGCCGGTCGAGCCAGCCGAAGATGCCGACCGAGCCCTTGGCGAGGATGGTCAGGTGCTTGATCGTGCCGAGGAAATGTCCCGGCAGGGTCAGGAGCCGTGCGGGCTTGTCGAGAAGAATCTGGGCCTGCGCCTTCGGATCGGTGGAGGTGAAGGTCGCCGGGCGGGGGCCCGACCAGAGCGGGCCGGCCTCGTAGGCGTCGCGCGGCACCGGGGTCGCGACGGTTGCGGTAGCCGCGACTGTCCAGAGCGCGGCGGGCAGCACGGTCAGCGCCGCCGCCGCAAGGCGCCGGACGGCGTGGCGCGCGAGGCCGCCGGATCCTTCCCCCAAGGGGAGGGGGATCAACAGCATCGCCGCGAGCCCGGCATAGGGCGGCTTGGCGAGGACCACGAGGGCGAGGCTGACGATCGCGCCGGAGAGCCGCAGGCGCATACCCGGCCCGGCGAGGGGCCGGGGGGTGAGCAGGGCGGCGGCGAGCGCCGCGAGGGCGATGATCGGCGCATCCTGGTTGAACGAGGCCGCGAGCGACAGGGTCATCGGCAGGGCGAGCATCGCGAAGAAGGCCACCCGGCCGCGCTGGGCCAGCGCCAGGGCGGCAATGGCGATGGCGAGGGTCGCCGTCGCCGTGCCGAGCCGCCCGAGATAGAAGCAGACCTCCGGCGCGAGGCCGAGGATCCGCCCGACCGTCAGCCCCGCTGCAGCGGGCGCATAGAGGAAGGGCGGGTAGGTGCCGACGGTGTAGAGCGGCACGAAGACCCGGCCCCGCGCATCCGGCGGGTCGTCGAGGGGATAGAGGACGCCGCCGAAATCCTTCGGCCGCGAGCGCGTCAGCCGCTCCCATGAGGGATCGATCCGCACCCCCGCCGCCACGTGGGTCGAGCCGTCGGAATAGCGCACGGGCTCGCGGTGGCCGATCATGTCGCCCTGGGTCAGGGCCACGGCGCGGGCGAGATGCGAGCCCTCGTCGGCGACCTCGCCCGGCGGCACGATCAGTGCGAGCGCAATGCAGACCGGGGCGCAGAGGGCCAGATAGGCCCAGCACCAGAACCGGGGGCCGGAAGGCAGACGGATCACGCGGTCAGGTCTCCCCCGGGAAGATTTCCGTTCGGCAGGGCGTGGCCGGGCACGGTCCGCCCGAGGATCCGTCGCAGGCGCAGCATCAGCAGCACGGTGGCGACCGCGCCCGCGCTCAGCACGCCGAGGCGCAGCCATTCCGCCGGACCGGCGCCGGACAGGAGGTGCCCGCCGCCCTGGCCCATCGCCCCGAGGGCGACATAGGCGAACAGGGCGGGCAGGGCGGCGAGCGTTCCGAGCGCGTAGTCGCGCAGGCCGACCGTGCTCGCTCCCAGGGCAAGGCTCGTGGGCGCGAAGGGCATGATCGGCGAGAGCCGGATCAGGCAGACCAGCCGCCAGCCCTCCGCCGCGAGCGCCCCGTCGAGGGCGGCCAGACGTCGGCCGCCGAACCGGGCGAGCGCGCGGGCCCCGAGCACGGTGCGAGCGAGGGCGAAGGTGATGAGCGCGCCCATCATGGTGCCGAGCGCCGCGACGCAGAACCCCTCAACCGGCCCGAGCAGAGCCCCCGCCGCGATGCCGACGCCCGAGGCCGGCACCACGCCCGAGGCAGCGACCAGCGCCTGCACGACAAGGAGGATCGCGGGCCCCGCCGGGCCGAGTTCCGCGAGCCGCGCGGTCAGCCGGGCGGCGGCGTCGGGGGCGAGGATCCCGGCCACCAACGGCGCGGCGGCGAGACCGCCGAGCAGTGCCAGCGCGGCGAGGCGGGAAAGGGGTGGCAGCGTCACGGGCGCGCCTCCGTGGGGGCGGGCTCCGCGAAGAGCGGGTCCGCCTTCAGGCCGGAGCGATGCAGGCGGTAGGCGAGGCTCGTGCGAAGGACGCCGAGACCGTAGATGCACGAGCGGCGAAAGTTGATCGACGAGGCATCGTCGAAATACCGCGTCGGGCAGGAAATCTCGCCGATGCGAAAATCCTGATGCATGGCCAGCGCCAGCATCTCGTTGTCGAACACGAAATCGTCCGAGCAACGGTCGAGCGGCAAGGATTCCAGCACCTTTCGGCTCCAGGCCCGGTAGCCCGAATGATACTCGGAGAGTTTCTGGCCCATCAGCCAGTTCTGCACGAGGGTCAGCCCCCGGTTGGCGACGTACTTGTAGAGCGGCATGCCCCCGACCAGCGCGCCGTTGCCCAGGATGCGCGAGGCGAGCACCGCGTCGTACTCGCCCGAGACGATCATGGAGGCCATCGCGGTCACGAGGCGCGGGGCATATTGATAATCCGGGTGGAGCATCACCACCACGTCGGCGCCGCGCTCCAGGGCGGTGCGGTAGCAGGTCTTCTGGTTGCCGCCGTAACCGAGATTCTTCGCGTGCCGGACCGTGTGGATGCCGAGTCGTTCGGCCACCGCCACCGTCGCGTCGCGGCTGGCATCATCGATGAGGATCACGTCATCGACGATGTCGAACGGGATCTCGCGGTGGGTGCGTTCCAGGGTCGCCGCCGCGTTGTAGGCGGGCAGGACGACGGCGATTCGGTGTCCGTGGAGCATCGGCGGGGTCTTCAGGAAGGGTCAGGCCCGGAGGATCGCGGGGGCGATCTCGGGCAGGGCGGCGGCGAGGAGGCGGGCGGCGCGGAGCACCTCCCCCGCCTCGGCGATGGAGCGGCGCGCCAGGGCCTGGGCCAGCCGCAGGGGTATCTGCCCGCAGAAGGCGGCAACGGCGAGCGCGAGGGCGGCGACCCGGCCGTGGTGCTTGCCGGCATACAGGATCTCGCTGCGCAGGATGTAGAACAGGCGCCGCGCCTTGGCCTGCCGGGTGGTGCCCTGGCCGAGATGGCGGGCGACCGGCCCGGCGAGGTGGCGCACGGCAAAGCCCGCCTGCCGGGCCCGCAGGCACAGGTCGACATCCTCGTAATAAACGAAGAACCGCTCGTCGAAGCCGTCGAGCGCGGCGAACAGGTCCCGCCGGATCATCAGGAAGGCGCCCATCACCTGATCCACGGCGCGGTCGTCCTCGTGGTCCCAGTCGCGCAGGAAGTGCGGCGGTACGAGGCGGAGCCGATCGAGCGCGAAGGCCCGGCCGAGCATGGCGGCGGGGGTGGGCGCGCGGGCGCAGGAGCGGGCGGTGCGCCCGTTCGCTTCCACGAGCCGCGCCCCGACGATTCCCCAGCCCGGCTCCGCGAGGAGCGCCGCCCTCGCACGGGCGAGCGTGTCCGGCTCGACCCGCGCATCGGGGTTGAGGAACAGGATCACAGGAGCCTTGCCCAACGCCGCGCCCTGGTTGCAGGCGCGGCCGAAGCCGCGATTCTCCGTGTTGCGGATCACTTCGAGCGGGCCGGGCAGGGTCGGCAATCCGGTGAGGGACGCATCGGTCGAGGCGTTGTCGACCACGGTCACCGCGACGCGCTCCGCGCCGTCCGAGGCGGCAAGCCCGGCCAAGCAGTCGCGCAGCAGGTCGCCGCCGTTCCAGTTGACGATGACCACGTCGAGATCGGTCATCGTGGCAGGTCCCGCGGGGGCCCCAGGCGGCCGAGCAGCCCGTCGCGCGCCGCCCCGGCCAGGCGGCCGAGCACGGCGGGACGCCATCCCGAATCCGCCCAGAACAGCATGGCCTGGACCGGCAGGTAGAGCCCCTGGGCGAGCTTCCACGACAGGGGCAGGTGCGGCAGGCGCCACGCATAGACGCTGTTGCGCAGGTAGGTCGCCATCCGGAACAGGGGCTGGCGCGACATGGCGATTCCGAAGGCGCGGATCGTCCCGCCGCCGACCCGGTGCGGCAGCGTCACGGCGGGGTCGAGATAGCTGCCATGGCCGAGGCTCCAGGCCCGGAAGCACCATTCGAGCTCGACGGCATCGATGAAGAAATCCGCCCGGAAAGGGCCGGTGCGCGCGAAGGCGGCGAGATCGACGAGGCTCCCGGATGTCGCCAGGAACTGCACCGGCCGCAAGCTCCCGATCGCCTCGACGCCCGACCGGGCCGGATAGGCGGGAGCCTTGTGGCCCGGCGCGGCGGCGGGGGAGGGGCCGATGACCGCCGGGGCGAGGCCGCGCGCGATCAGGCGCTCCCGCGAGGCAGAGAGCGCGCCGGGCAGGGTGGGCTCGGCCGCCGCATCCTGATCGAGCAGGTAGAGAGCATCCGCCCCGGCGGATTTGGCCGCCGCCGCCAGCCGGTTCAGCGCCTCGGCGATGCCGAGATTCGTGCCGTCGCCGAGGAGGGTGAAGCCAGCGCGTTCCAGTTCGGCCTTCAAGGCCGGGTCGAGGGGCGAGTTGGCATAGGCGAACCGCGCCGCGAGCCCGGCAGGCAGGCGCCCGGACAGGGACGCGACCTGCGCCTGCGTCGGCTGGAAGAGGGTCAATCCGGCGGCGATCCGCGCGAGCCCAGGGGCGGGGCGCGCGGTCGCCGGCTCCGGAGGCGGGGACGGCATGAGGGCTCTGATCCGGGCGGCTTCCGTGTCAGCCAGCGTGGTGACGGTTCCAATACGGTTTTCATGAGGCCGACGCGATCCACGCCCGAGGGCGCGGCGCAAATGGCTGATTCCCGTCGATCCTGGCCTAGATCAGGATGGATGGCGGCAGGGAAGGAACCGGGAATGATCGCAGGCCTGCGGATCGCATGCGTGGCTGCCTTGCTGGCCCTGCCCGGTCTCGCGCATGCCGCCTCCGCCCCGGCGGTGGAGGGGGAGAATGGCATGGTCGTCTCGTCCCAGGCCCTGGCCTCGCAGATCGGCGCGGACATCCTCGCCTCGGGGGGCAACGCCGTCGATGCAGCGGTGGCGGTGGCCTTCGCCGAAGCGGTGGTGAACCCCTGCTGCGGCAATCTCGGCGGCGGCGGCTTCCTGCTGGTCCACACCGCCACGGGCCTGAGCCGCTTCATCAATTTCCGCGAGAAGGCCCCCGCTGCCGCGAGCCGGGACATGTATCTCGACGCGAGCGGCAGGGTCGTGGAGGGCTCGACCCTTCGCGGCTGGAAGGCGGCGGGCGTGCCCGGCACGGTGCTCGGCCTCACCAACGCCCTGTCGCGCTATGGCACCCTGCCGCTGGCCGGGGTGATGGCCCCGGCCATCGCCCTCGCGCGGGACGGCTTCGTCCTGACGCGGGGCGATACCGACATTCTGGAGACCGGCACGGAGAAGTTCGCCCGGGACCCGGCCGTGGCGAAAATCTTTCTGCGGCCCGACGGGACGCCGTTCCGGCCGGGGGACAGGATGGTCCAGGCCGATCTCGCCCGAACCCTCCAGGCCATCGCCGAGGGCGGGCCGGACGCCTTCTACAAGGGCGAGATCCCCCAAGCCGTCGAGGCGGCCTCGGCGGCGGGCGGCGGGATCCTGACCGCGAAGGATTTTTCCGACTACACGATCACCGACGATCCGCCGCTCGCCTGCCCCTACCGGGGCGCAACGATCCTCTCGGCGCCGCCGCCCTCGTCCGGCGGGACGACGCTGTGCGAGATGCTGGCGATCCTCGACGGCTACGACATCGCGGCCTCGGGCTTCAATTCGGCCCGCACCGTCCACCTGATGGTCGAGGCGATGCGGCGCGCCTATGCCGACCGCAACGCGACGCTGGGCGATCCGGCCTTTGTGGCCAACCCGGTAGAGCGGCTGATCTCGCCGGATTACGCGCGGTCCCTGCGGGCAGGCATCAGCCTGGAGAAGGCGACGCCCTCGGCGCAGGTGCGGCCCGATCCGAGCCTCCTGGCGCCCCGCGAGAAGCCGGAAACAACGCATATCTCGGTCCTCGACCGGAACGGCAACGCGGCTTCGCTGACCTACACGATCAACGGCTATTTCGGCTCGGGCGCGATGGCCCCCGGCACCGGCTTCTTCCTGAACAACGAAATGGACGACTTCACCGTGAAGGTCGGGGTGCCGAACCTGTTCGGCCTCGTTCAGGGCACCGCCAACGCGATCGCGCCGGGCAAGCGCCCTCTCTCCTCCATGGCGCCGACCCTCGTCCTGCGGGACGGCAAGCCGGTGATGGTGGTGGGCTCGCCCGGCGGCTCGCGGATCATCACGATCAACGCCCAGGTGATCATGAACATGCTCGACCACGGCATGCAGCCGCAGGAGGCGGTCGATGCCCCGCGCATTCATCACCAATGGCTGCCGGACACGCTCTATGCCGAGCCCTTCGCCCTTTCGGCGGACACCCTCACCATCCTCAAGGGGATGGGCCACGCCGTGAGCGTGCAGAAGGCCTGGGGCGCCCAGGAACTCATTGCGGTGAAGGGCGCGGGGCCTAACGAGCCGGAGGCCGCGTCATCGGGCAACGACGCGTCCCGCACGCAGGGCATGCGCCCGGGGCTGCTCTACGGCGCCAACGACAATCGCCGCCCGGCGGGGGCGGCGGTCGGGGAATAGAGCCCAAGGATCAGTTGATCATGCAGAAGCCCGCGCCCGTGCCGACGCGGCGCTCGGGCGGGCAGGCGGGCTTTGCGGGCGCGGCCTGACTGGGCTGAATGGAACTCGTCGTGCCAGGATCGACGCCGCGCAGCCATGCGTCGAGGCGCGGACCCCGCGAGGATACGGCGCCCTCGTTCGTGCTCGCCAGGACCGGGGTCGCGAGCATGAGGCACGCGGTGGAAAATACAGCGAGCCGCATCGTCGGATCGTCCTCTCTCCTCACCGCCCGCCACGGGCGGTCGTGATGCGGAGGCATCGTCGCGACCGCCCGTAAAGGCTTCACTTAAAAGGAGAGTTAACGAGCTCGAATTCTGCCGTAGGTTAAAGGCCGGTCTCAGTACCCGTCGTAAATGTCGACAGGGGAGGGGCCGAAACCGTCGATTCCCCTCGGGTCGTCATAGGCCGGGCCGCGCACCGGGCGGCGGGCAGGCACGGCGTAATAGACCGTGCGCGCGCCGGTCTGGTCGTCATCGTAATTCGCGACGCCGTATCCTCCGCGCATGACGGGCCGGGTCCGCCGTCCGCCCTCGGCCATGGGAGAGCCCTCACCCTCGATCGTGACCTGCGTGCGGTTCATCCCCTGCTGCTTCACGAGGCCGAACAGGGTCGCGGCGTTGCGCACGGAGAGGCGCACGCAGCCATGCGAGACCGCGCGGCCGAGGCTGCGGACGTGGTTCGTGCCGTGAATGGCGTGACCCTGCCGCGTGAAGAACATCGCGTAGGGCATGGGCGCGTCATCCCATTCCTTGGAGAAGTGGGTGCGCTCCATGCGGAACGGGCGGAAGCTGCCCGAGGGCGTGTCGTAGTTTCCGCCGCCGGTCGAGACCGGCCAGGAATAGCGTGGCGTCCCATCGACGGCGACGGTCATGCGCTGCGACGCCTTGTCGACGGTGATCGACACGTCGGCGAGCGCCGTGGCGCTGGCGAAGGTGAGGAGAAGGGTGGAGAGAAGAAAGGCGGATCGGACGCGCATCGGTGGATCCCCGTGAAGCATCGGCGGCAGAGGACCGCGAGGCATTCTGCCAAGCTACGCCTCGCGGGAGCCTCAGGTTCCCTGAGCGCGTAGTCAGACTCCCCCGCCCTGTCGACTGAGGTGCGCGAGGGGGACAACGGAGAGGATTGCATGGGTACGGACGCGGCGCAGGCGCCGGACGCGGCACAGATTCTCGCGACCCTCGTCGCCTTCGACACGGTGAGCGACCGCTCGAACCTGGCCCTGATCGACTGGATCGAGGATTTCGCCCGCCGCCACGGCGCTTCCGTCACGCGGGTCCCGGACGCGTCCGGCGAGAAGGCCGGGCTCTGGATCAGCCTCGGCCCCGCCGACAGGCCGGGCTACGTCCTGTCCGGCCATAGCGACGTGGTGCCCGCCGACGGCCAACCGTGGAGTTCGGACCCGTTCCGGCTCCGGGAGGAAGCCGGGCGGCTCTACGGGCGGGGCACTTCGGACATGAAGGGCTTCCTGGCCGTGTGCCTTGCCCTGCTGCCGGAGATGGCGGCGGCGGACCTCGCGGTGCCGCTCCATCTCGCCATCTCCTACGACGAGGAGGTCGGATGCCTCGGCGTGCGGCCCCTCATCGCCCGGATGGCCGAGCTGTTCCCGACCCCGCTGGGCTGCTTCGTCGGAGAGCCCACGGGCATGGAGGTCGTGCTTGGGCACAAGGGCAAATCCGCCGCGCGGGTGACCTTCACGGGCCGCGCCTGCCATTCCTCCCTGGCGCCCGATGGCGTCAACGCCGTCGAATATGCCGCCCGGTTCATCGAGCATGTGCGGCTTATGGCCGAGAGCCTCGCCCGCGACGGCGCCCGCGACGGGCTCTACGACGTGCCCCACACCACCGCCCTGTCGAGCGTGGTGCGCGGCGGCTCGGCGCTGAACATCGTGCCCGACACGTGCAGCGTCGATTTCGAAGTGCGGGCCATCGGGGCGGACGATGCGGGTGCGCTCGCGGAAGGGGCCGTCGCCCATGCCGAGGCGGTGCTCGCTCCCCTGATGCGCGCGATCGATCCCGCCTGCGGAATCACCGTGGAGCCGCTGATCGACTATCCCGGCCTGGAGACCGACCCAGAAGCGACAATCGCGACGCTGGCCAAGCGCCTCGCCGGGCGGAACGCCCATGCCAAGGTCTCCTACGGCACGGAGGCCGGCCTGTTCGATGCCGCCGGAATTCCGAGCGTGGTGATCGGCCCCGGCTCAATCGCCCGCGCCCACCGGGCCGACGAGTACGTGACGCGGGATGAACTCGACGCCTGCGCCGGCTTCCTGCGCCGCCTGATCGGTGAATGCCGCGGATAGGTGAGGCGGCGGACTGGATTTCCGCACCGGATCGGTGCGTTGTGCCGCAAACCAAGGAAACGGGACCGGCCGATGAAGCTTCTCTACTCTCCCGCCTCACCCTATGCCCGGAAGGTGCTGGTGCTGGCTCACGAGACCGGCCAAGCCGGCGACATCGAGGTCGTGACGGCGGGCGTCTCCCCGACGGCGGGCTCGCCCGACGTGTCGCCCCACAACCCGCTCGGCAAGGTGCCCGCCCTGATCCTAGAGGATGGCACCTGCCTGTTCGACAGCCGGGTGATCTGCGAATACCTCGACATGCGCTCCGAGGGCACGCACCTGTTCCCCGAGGGCGCCGAACGGTGGGACGCCCTGGCCCGGCAGGCGCTCGCGGACGGCATGCTCGATGCCGCCCTCAGCGCCCGCTACGAGCGCGCCCTGCGGCCCGAGTCCCTTCGCTGGGATGCCTGGGATGCTGGGCAGGTCGCCAAGATCGCCGCCGGTCTCGACCGAGATCGAAGCCATCGTCGCCGACATGCCGGTGCTCGACATCGGCACCGTCGCGATCGCCTGCGCGCTGGGCTACCTCGATTTCCGCTTCCCCGACCTCGCTTGGCGTGACGGCCGCCCTGCCACGGCGGCGTGGTACGCGGTGTTCGAGGGCCGCCCGTCGATGACGGAGACCGTGCCGCCTCAGGGCTGATCTCGCTCCCTTCATCACCGCGAGCGCAGCGAAGCGACCCAGGGCAGTGGGACGTCTCCAGAGGCGGCGGCTCCCTGGCTTGCTTCGCTTTGCTCGCAAAGACGCGTGGAGGGATCTGCGCCGCTGCCTATTGCGGTGGCGTCACCGTGTAGGGATGCGAGGAGGCGAGGGGATCGGCGAAAAAGCTCTCCACCGTGCTCGCCCCCGTGCCGAAGGTGATGAGCAGGAAGCCGCCGGCCAGGGCGAAGTTCTTCAGGAAGTCCCAGAACAGCTCGCGCCCCTTGCCGCCGGACCAGAAATCGCCTGGCTTCCAGAACTGCTTCCACAGGAGCGCCGTGACGCCGCAATAGCCGGCCATCACGAAGGCCGCCGCCCGGTCGTAGGCCCCCGTCAGGATGCAGGCCGACATGCCGATCTCGACGCAGAGCCCCAGGAGAATCAGAACCACCGCCGGGGGCGTGGCTCCCACCGCCTGCTTGGCCTGTCCCACGGCGCCCTTGAAGTTCAGGATCTTGTCGAGGGCGCTGAAGGGCAGGAACAGCAGGACGAGGAGCAGGCGGGTTCCGAAGGCGATGGCGAGGCTGAGGCTTGTCATCCGGTCGGCAGCTCCGAGGGTCTTGGAGCAGCAGGTGTGACAGGCGCCGCCGATTGCAAGGAAGATCGGCAGGAGAGGCGCCAAAACGGGCTTCAGCTGGGGAAGGCCCTGCGTTAGTGTCGCACCGCCCTTCACGATGATGCGGGAGAGACCGGGACCGTCCGTGAGAGACGGCCCGGCGCCGACGGAGCAACCGCCCCGGAAACTCTCAGGCACCAGAACCGTGTCGTCGGGGCAATCTGGAGAGTGGTGCAGCGGTCGACCCGCCCGCACCCGCCGAAGGGGACGTCCGTGCTCACCCGCCTCGCCAGGGCGGTGCCGGATCAAGCTCTCAGGCAACCGGGACAGATGGGGCGCAACCGGCCGGCTTCACTCGACGCCGGCTCCATGCGTCCAGACGTTCCGGAGTCCCAAACCCATGACCCATGTCGCCGTAATCGGCGCCGGCATCACCGGCGTAACGACAGCCTATGCCCTGGTTCAGCGCGGTTATCGCGTCACCGTCTTCGACCGGCAGCGCTACGCCGCAATGGAGACCTCGTTCGCCAATGGCGGGCAGCTCTCGGCCTGCAACGCCGAAGTGTGGAACAAGGTCTCGACGGTAATCCAGGGCCTGCGCTGGATGACCCGGCGCGACGCGCCGCTGCTGATGAACCCCACCCCCTCCTGGCACAAGCTGTCTTGGATGGCCGAGTTCGTCCGCGAGATCGCCCATTACCGGGCCAATACCGTCGAGACCGTGCGGCTCGCGATCAAGGCGCGGGAAGCACTGTTCGCCATGGCCCGCGACGAGGGGATCGATTTCGACCTCAAGACGCGCGGCATCCTGCATTTCTACCGGGACGAGGCCGCCTTCCGGAAGGCAGAGGGCGTCAACGCCCTTTTGCTGCAGGGCGGCCTGGAGCGCCACGCCGTCACGCCGGAGGAGATCCGTGCCATCGAGCCGACGCTGGCGGGCAACTATTATGGCGGCTTCTTCACCCCCTCCGACGCCACGGGCGACATCCACAAGTTCACCCGCGGCCTCGCGGCGGCCTGCGCCCGCAAGGGCGTGCGCTTCGTCCATGACGCGACCGTCGAGGCGATCGAGCCGGGCGGGACGGGGGGCCACGTCGTCTCCTGGCACGAGGGCGCGCGGGGCGGGAAGCGCGACGAGGCCGTGGATGCGGTGGTGATCTGCGCGGGCACGGCGAGCCGCCATTTCGCGGCCATGCTCGGCGACCGGGTGAACATCTATCCGGTGAAGGGCTACTCGATCACCGTGAACCTCTACACGCCGGAAGCCCAGGCCGCCGCGCCGCAGGTCAGCATCCTCGATGAGGCGACGAAGATCGTCACCAGCCGCCTTGGGGATGACCGGTTCCGCGTGGCGGGGACCGCCGAGTTCAACGGCTTCAACCGCGACATCCGCCACGACCGCATCCAGCCCCTGATCGATTGGACGCGGGAGCAGTTCCCCGGCGTCGCCACCGATCGCGTCATCGCCTGGAGCGGCCTGCGGCCCATGCTGCCCAGCATGCTGCCCAAGGTCGGGCGGGGGCGCCGGGCAGGGGTGTTCTACAATACCGGCCACGGCCATCTCGGCTGGACCCTGTCCGGGGCAACGGCCGAACTCATCGCGCAGGCCGTCGCGGCCGAGCACGAAGCGGTCACCACCGGCTACGCCCTGGCGGCCTGAGGCGCCGCCCCTTCGGCCATCGCCCCAACAGGGGCGGTGCGCCGCGCAGAAATTCTGTATTATGAGTTCAAAGCGCATCGCCGCCGAGGCCTGACAATGACGCTGCCCGCCTATCTCGATCCCATCGACGGGACGACCTATCCGATCGACACGCCCCGCTGGCGTTCGGAGGCCGGGCGCCCGCTGATGATCACAGACCTGCCGGGCATCGGCCGGGACGGGATCGAGACCGGCACGCGATCCCTGTGGCGTTACGCCAAGGCGCTGCCGGTGGCGGTGACCGATCCGATCACGTTGGGCGAGGGCTGCACCCCGCTGGTGCGGCGGCCCTGGAACGGCGGCCACGCGCATTTCAAGCTCGAATGGTTCGCCCCCTCGGGCTCCTTCAAGGATCGCGGCGCCTCGGTAATGCTCTCGATCCTGCGGCAGCAGGGAATTGAGGCCGTGTTGGAGGATTCCTCCGGCAATGGCGGTGCGGCGGTGGCGACCTACTCGGCCGCCGCCGGGATGCGTGCAAAGATCCTCGTGCCCGCCTCAACCTCGCCGGCCAAGACCGTGCAGATGCGCGCGGCGGGCGCCGAGATTGAACTCATCCCCGGCACGCGGCAGGCCACCGCCGAGGCGGCCGAGGCTCAGGCGGAATCGATCTTCTACGCCAGCCATAACTGGCAGGCACACTTCCTCCAGGGCACCAAGACCCTGGCCTACGAGCTGTGGGAGGATCTCGGCTTCCGCGCGCCGGATTCGGTCATCATTCCCTGCGGCGCGGGCAGCAACATTCTCGGCTGCGATATCGGCTTCCGCGAACTCCTGCGACGGGGCGAGATCGACCGCCTGCCCCGCCTCTACGCGGTCCAGCCCGCCCATTGCGCGCCGCTCCATGCGGGCTTCGCGGCGGGCGCGGAGGAGGCCTTGCCCATCGAGCCGCGCCCGACCCTGGCCGAGGGCGCGTCCATCGCCAAGCCCGTGCGTGGACGTGAGGTTCTAGCCGCGCTCCGCCGCTCCGGCGGTGGCACCGTCGCCGTGTCGGAGGCGGCGATCGAGGCTGCTCTGCACGCACTCGCCCGCTCCGGCCTCTACGTCGAGCCGACCTGCGCCATGGCGGCGGCGGCGCTGACCGATCTGACCGGACGCGGCGCAATCCGCGCCGACGAGACGAATGTCGTGGTGCTCACCGGCACCGGCATCAAGGCCACGCCCCGCATCGCCGAACTCATCGGCGTCGCTTCCTGAGAGAGAGTGGGAGAAACCCCATGGCCAACACGATTCCCGCCGCTGTCGGCATGCCGGTCGAAGAGGTCGACACCCCCTGTCTCGTGGTCGATCTCGATGCCTTCGAGCGTAACGTCGAGAAGCTCGGCCGCTACATGAAGGAGCACGGGCTGCGTCACCGGGCCCATGCCAAGACGCACAAATCCTCCGACATCGCGATGATCCAGATGGAGCGCGGCGGCGCCTGTGGTGTCTGTTGCCAGAAGGTGAGCGAGGCCGAGGCGCTGGTGAGCGCGGGCATCCGCGACGTGCTGGTGTCGAACCAAGTGGTCGCGCCCAGGAAGATCGAGCGGCTGGCCGCGCTCGCCACCCGCGCCCGGGTGCTGGTCTGCGTCGATGACATCGGCAACGTCGATGACCTCTCGGCGGCGGCCGTGAAGTATGGCGTGACCCTCGAATGCCTCGTGGAGATCGATGTCGGGGCGGGCCGCTGCGGCGTCGCGCCGGGCGAGCCGGCGGTGGCGATCGCGCGGCGCATCGCCGACCGGCCAGGCCTCAAGTTCGCCGGGCTCCAGGCCTATCAGGGCAAGGCGCAGCATGTCCGCGAGCACGGCGAGCGGCGGACGCTCATCCAGCAGGCCATCGACGACACGAAGCGCACCGTCGACCTGCTCAAGGCCGACGGCCTGTCTTGCGATATCGTCGCGGGCGCGGGCACGGGCAGCTTCGAGATGGAAGGAGCGAGCGGCGTCTACAACGAGTTGCAATGCGGCTCCTACGTCTTCATGGATGCCGATTATCAGCGCGTCCGAGACGAGGGCGACAAGCCGATTTCCGCGTTCGAGAACAGCCTGTTCATCCTCACCTCGGTGATGAGCAAGGCGAAGAAGGAGGTCGCGATCTGCGATGCGGGCCTCAAGGCGCAGAGCGTCGATAGCGGCATGCCGGTGGTGTTCGGGCGCAGCGACGTCGAGTACCTGAAGGCGTCCGACGAGCACGGCGTGATCGCCGATCCCGGCAACGTGCTCCGTCTCAACGATCGGCTCCGCCTGATCCCCGGCCATTGCGACCCGACCGTGAATGTCTACGACTGGCTGGTGGGCGTGCGAAACGGCCGCGTCGAGGCCCTGTGGCCGGTAACGGCCCGCGGGGCGTGCCTGTAATCGCTCGGCCGGGGCTCGCCCTGTGCGTCAGGGTGAGCCCCGCCAGAGCCAAGCCCCAGCGGTATCAGCTCTTCATTCCATCTGTGAGGTTGTCCGTCCATGCGCTTCATCTCAGAGGAAGAATCGGCTGCGCTCGTCACGCATGAGATGGCCTTCGAGGCCGCGCGCGAGGCGTTGATCGCGGCGGTGGCCCCGAGCACCACCCTGTTTCCGGCGGTGCTGGGTCACGGGACGGACACCGCCAACCGGTTCTCGATCAAGTCCGGGACCACCGCCGACTATACCGGGCTGAAGGTCGGCTCGTTCTGGCATCGTAATCCCGAGAAGGGCCTGCCCCGGCACAATTCCGTGATTCTCCTGTTCAATCAGGAGGTCGGCCGGATCGATACGGTGATCGAAGCGGGCCACGTCAACGCCTACCGCACGGCTGCCGCCGACGCGGTGGCCGCGAGCCTCCTCGCCCGGCCGGATTCCCGCACCCTCGCTCTGTTCGGCGCAGGCAACCAGGGCCTGTTCGAATGCGCCGCCGTGGCGCGAATCCTGCCGATCGACCGGGTGCTGGTCGTCGCCCGCGACGCCTCAAAGGTCGAGGGCTTCGCCGAACGGCTGCGCGGGATGATCGACCGACCTGTCACCGTCGAGGCGGCCCCGGCAGAAGCCGCCTGCCGCGCCGCCGATGTGATCGTCACCGCCACGCCGTCTCGGGCGCCGCTCTTCGAGGCGGGCTGGGTCCGCCCCGGAACGCATCTCGCCGCCATGGGCGCGGATGCCAAGGGCAAGCAGGAGATGCCGCCCGCGCTGCTCGAAGGGGCGAGCCTGTTCTGCGACCTGCCGATCCAATCCCTGGTGATGGGCGAATTCCAGCACGTCGCCGAGTCGATCCGCGTCGGCAGGACCCGCCTGCGGGCCCTTGGCGAAGTGCTGGCGAGCGGGGAGGGGGGCCGTAGCTTGGCGGACGAGATCACGGTGTTCGACTCCTCCGGCATCGCCTTGCAGGATCTCACCATCGCGCGGGCTATCCTCGCCAAGGCCGACGCGGCGCGCTAGTCAGCGCCCCGACATGAGCGAGCACGTCAGAACCCTCCGCGTCGTCGGCATCGGCACGGGCGATCCCGAGCACCTGACGTTGCAGGCGGTGCGGGCGCTGTCCGACGTGGCCGCCGTGTTCGTCCTCGACAAGCGGGCCGAGACCGCCGATCTCGTGGCGATCCGCAAGCGGATCTGCGCGGCGCATATCGCCCGTCCCTACCGCCTCGTCAGCGTGGACGACCCGCCCCGCGAGCGAAACCCCACCGATTACGGCGCGACCGTCGAGGCGTGGCACGCCGCCCGCGCCGAGCGGCTGGAGGCGGCCTTCGCGGAGTTGGGGGAAGGGGAGATCGGCGCCCTCCTCGTCTGGGGCGATCCCGCCCTCTACGACAGCACCTTGCGCATCTTGGAGCGGATCGCAGCGCGTGGCCGACTGCCCCTCGCCTACGAGGTCATCCCCGGCATTTCGAGCGTTCAGGTGCTCTGTGCCCGCCACGCCGTACCCCTGAACGCCATCGGCGGGGCGATCTGCATCACCACCGGCCGACGCCTCGCGTCGGGATGGCCGGAGGGCGCGGAGAGCGTGGTCGTGATGCTCGACGGGGATCCGAGCTTCGCCGGGCTTGATCCCGACCTGACCATCCATTGGGGCGCCTATCTCGGCAGCACGGACGAGATCCTCGTCGCCGGGCGGCTCGGCAGCGTCGCGGAGGAGATCCTCCGGTTACGGGCGGAGGCGCGGGCGCGGCACGGGTGGATCATGGATATCTACCTGCTGTCGCGGGCTTCGCAGGGCTCGTCCTTCGGGAGTCCCTGATGCTGCGCCTACGGGACTATCAGCGGGCGAGTCTGGATGCGCTCGAGGGCGCATGGGCGCGGGGAGGGAGGCGGGCCGCCTCGTCGTCCTGCCGACCGGGGCTGGCAAGTCGCTCGTGATCGCGGCGCTGGCCCGCGAGACACTGGAGCGGAAGCCCCTCACCCGCGTCGCCATCGTCACCCATAGCCGCGAACTCGTCGCGCAGAACCTCGCGGAGTTGAAGCGGCATTGGCCCGAGGCGCCTGCCGGCGTCTTTTCCGCCGGGCTCGGGCGGCGCGAGGCGGGCGCGCAAGTACTGGTCTGCTCGATCCAGTCCGTGGCGGACCGGCTCGACGCCATAGGCCCACGCGACCTCGTGGTGGTGGATGAGGCGCATCTCATCCCACGCTCGGCCGAGACCCGCTACGGCCGCTTTCTCGCAGGGCTCGCCGCCCTCACCCCGTCGATGCGCGTCGCGGGCTTCACGGCGACGCCTTACCGGCTCGATTCCGGGCGGCTCGACGAGGGGCCGGGACGGCTGTTCACCGGTATCGCCTACGAGGCCGATACCGGTGACCTGATCCGCCGGGGCTATCTCGCCCCGCTGGTGTCCAAGGCGACGCTGACGCAACTCGACGTGACCGGGGTCGGCCGTCGCGGGGGCGATTACATCCCGAGCGAGCTGGAAGCGGCCGTGAACCGCGACTGGATCACCCGTGCGGCGGTGGCCGAGCTGGCGGAATACGGGGCCAAGCGCCGCTCCTGGCTCGCCTTCTGCGCCGGGCTCGCCCATGCCGCCGCCGTGCGCGACGCCGTGCGCGCCGAGGGCTATTCCTGCGAGACCGTGGATGGCGGTACGCCCAAGCGTGAGCGCGACCGGATCGTCGCGGAGTTCCGGGCTGGCCGGATCCGCTGTCTCACATCGGTCGGTGTGCTCGGCACCGGCTTCAACGCGCCGGAGGTGGACCTCGTGGCGCTGCTGCGACCGACCCGGAGCACCGGTCTCTACGTTCAGCAGGTCGGTCGAGCCTTGCGCCGGGCGCCCGGCAAGGACGATGCGCTGATCCTCGACTATGCCGGGCTGGTGCGGATGCACGGCCCGGTCGATGCCGTCACCGTCCGCACCGCAGAGGCGGTACGCGGCGGGGCAGGGGGCCTGCGTGCCAAGCCCTGCCCCGGATGCGGCGCGCTCATTGCCCTCAACGCCTCGACCTGCGAGGCCTGCTGGACCGAGCCGGAGGCCGAGCGCGAGCCGGGCCACGACCCGGCCGCTGAGGATGAACTGGCGATCCTCTCGGACTCCACCCTCGCCCCGACGCCGCGTGCGGACGGGGCGTGGCATCCCGTGACGGAATGGAGCCTCGAACCCGCGCCGGGCGGGCTCGACGTGGTGCTGACCTGGGCCGACGGCTCCTGGCGGGTGCGGCTACGGCCGGAGGGGCGCGGCTACGAGCGCGAGAAGGCCGTGCTGTGGTGGCGCGGCCTCGGCGGCGGGCGCGACGCGCCCCTCGACGCGGCCGGCTTCCTGGCCGGCATCGACGCCCTGACTGGCCCAACGGAGATCCGCCTGTCCGACAAGGCCCTGTCCCGCGAATTGTCCTGCCGCGCCGCCGACGGCCGCATCCTCGCCGACGTGCACCGTTTCGTCGACCGCGCCGCCTGAGGGCAGGGGGCTCCAACAGCCCTCACCCGCACGGAAATCCCTGTCTCGTCGTGAGCGTCACCAGGGCGGTTCAGGGATCCGCCACTCTGGGCAGGTATGGTTAACAACGTTAACTATACCCCTCCCCGTAGCCCTCCCACGGCATTCAAGTTCCATAATATATCTTATGCGAACTCTGGATTGGTGGCCGAGGGCTATCCCAAACGGGCTTGCAGTCTCGCCAAAAGGTCTCCTAGTGACAACGGTTTGGGTGGTTTCGGCCAGTGCGGTGTCTGCCCCTGCTCCGGGATCGGCCCGCGCACGAAGCGGGCGCCCGCCGACCAGAAATGGTCGCGGCGGCTGCCGATCATGGCGAGGCCGACCGGCTCGCGCTCGGCATGGGTGAGGCGGCCCGAGGCCCAGACCTTTTGCCAGCAGTCGCGCCGGGTCAGGTCGGCATCGAGACCCGCCAGCCGGGCATAGCCCGCAGCGGCCTGGATCCGCGTGCCGGAGAACGCCTCGGGGATCCAGACCCAGGAGGCGAAGGTGTAGATCGCCTGCGGATCGAACGCGGCCCGGTCGACCATCCGCGTGAAGCCGTGGAAGCCGGGCTCCCGGCGGCGGCCCGCATGGCGGCGCAGGCCGCCGGGCAGGGGCATCGCCGATTGGAAGGCGCCCTCACCCAGGTCCGTAGCGGGCACGCCCCGCACCAGCGACCAGGCGGAATCCACGAGATGCATCCAGGGTTCGAGATCGGTCTCCCAGGCCGTATCGAGGGGCGCAAAGCGGCGCACCCTCCCCTCGATCAGACGGTCCCCGGCCCATCGCACCGGCTCCGGCCGCCAGCCCGGCCCCGCTTCCGTCACGCGCAGCAGCGTCGCGGGACCATGCGCCCACACGGCCTCGGCGAGCCGGTCGAAATCTACCTGGGGCTCATCCTGCGCCACCTTGCGAACGAAGATGTGCGAGCCTGTCGCCAGCTCGTCGAGCATCTTGCGCTTGAGATGGGCGAGGCGGCCGTACTCCCGGTCGAGCAGGGTCTCCGGGGTGATGCTATCGGGCGTCTGCCCGGTATTGGCCCAGATGTTGTAGGCCCGGCTGTGGCAGTAGAAGGTGCCGCCCTGGCTCACCGAAAGGTGCAGATCGCCCGGCGCGCCGAGATCCTCGAAGCCGCAGCGCAGGCCGCGGATCAGATCCTCCATCGGCGTGTAGGCGAAGCGTAGCAGGCCGGAGGGCTCCACGCCGCCATAACGCTGCACGAAGCCGAACTCGCAATTGTCGCCGAGGCTGCGGAAGCCATGGAGCCGCTCCGCAAGGGAGGCGACCGCTCCGTACTCCGTTCCGCTTCCCAGCTCTCGCTCGGTTATGGCGTCCATCGAGCCCTTGCGCCGCCGGGCGCCGTTAGCGCACCGCGATCCTCACCGTGGATTCGTAGCCTGTCCCGTCGGGGTTGATGACGAGGATACGGAACGAATCCACCCCCTCGTACCCCTCCGCCCCCTGGTAGACCATCCGCTGGCCGGACACCTTGCGCGTGTTGCACTCCGCCAGGGGCGAAGAGGCCACGAAACTCGTGAAGGATTGCCCTGTCTCGATCGTCACCTTTCCGTGGTGAGGCTGCGACAGCACGCGGATCACCACCGGCCCCTGCGGCGTGCAATCGGGGAAGAGCGAGGCATAGAAAGCGATCGTCCGTGCCTCACCGCGCGGGACGATCCGTTCCAGGTCGTAGACGGGGGAGGCGGCGGGCGGCGCCCCGGCAGAGGGATCGCCACCAAGGGTCGTGGCGAGGGCGGCGGCGAGCCGGATCATCATACGGGGCCTCTTCCAGGGACGGGGAGGTCCATGGGATAGGCACCGCCTGCTGAAGGCACCAGCGTTTCACGGTCCGAAGGCCCCTCCCCGGCCGATTTTGCGACATCAACCTATGCCTTAGGTTGTGTACCAAAAAGCAATTCGCGCAGTGGTTTAATTCGCCAATCTCGCTCGTCACATGAGGCTCGACTGCGCCGCGAATCAGCCGATTCCCTTCTCCAACGGCACGACGAGGTGGAACTGGGCGCCATGCTCCTTCGGGGGAGAGTCAGGGTACCGCCGAGTTGGCGGACGAGGCTCGCGATGACGCGGGTGCCCAGGCTCTTCGAGCTACGGCCGATCTCGAACCCCTCCGGCAGGCCGATTCCGTCATCCGCCACCTCGACGACCAGCGTCGCCTTCTCGCGCGCGGCCCTCACCCGGATCTCGCCGCCGGAGGGGAAGCGGGCGAGGGGATAGGCGTATTTCAGGGCGTTCGTGACGAGTTCGTTGATGAGCAGCCCGATGGGGATGGCAAGGTCGGCCGAGAGCTTCTGGGGCTCGGCGGCACAGGTCAGGCGGTGGGCGGGGGCGCCGCTCGCGAGGTTCAGCACGAGCTTGTCGAGGAAGGGCGCGAGGTCGATCTCGCCGGGGACCGCCTCCCCTGCCCCGTCCTTCTCCGCGAGGTCGCCCTGGCGCCAGAGCCGATCGTGGACGGTGGCAATGGCCTCGACCCGGCTGCGGGCATCCTGAAGGGCCGCCAGCACGGCGGGCTCACCCTCGGCCGAGCGCGCCTGGAGGGTCAGCAGGCTCGCGACGATGGCGAGACTGTTCTTCACCCGGTGGCTCATCTCGCGGGCGAGCAGATCCTGCCGGGCGAGGGAAGCGCGCAGCAATTCCTCCGTGCGGTGGCGCTCGATGGCGCTGCCGAGCAGGTTGGCGAAGCCCTGCATGAAGGCGATGTCCGCCTCGTCGAACTTGCCCTCGCGGCTGTCATCTACCTCCAGCACGCCGAAGGCCCCGTCCCGGTTCTCGATCAGCACGTTGATCGCCCGGCGGATGCCGTGATCGGCCATCAATTGCGGGGTGCGGAAGCGCGTCTCGTCCGCGAGATGGTTCGAGATGACCGGCCGCCCGGTCTTCAGGGCGAAGCCGGCCGGCGAGGCGAGGTCCGCGCCGACCGTGGCGTGGCCGATCACCTCCGGCTTCCAGCCGACACCCGCCCGTACGAGCAGCGTATCCTCGCCGCGCAGGTATTCGAGCGCCTTGCAATACTCGGCGCGCATGCCCTCCGCGCAGAGTTCGGTCGCCCGCTGCAGCAGCAGGTTGAAATCCTTGCCCCGCAGAGCCTCGACACCGAACTCGGACAGGATGACCTGCTGGCGCAGCCGCGCTTCGAAATCGGCGGGGCTGCGGGGCGCGACCGAAGCGTCCTCGGGGGCTTCCTCGATACGCGGCTCATCGGGACGGGCAGGCATGATGACGGAACGGTTATACCAGGACTATACCGGGCGATATCGCGGATCGGCGGCGGAATCACGATCCACGCGGCGTTTCGTCCTGGCCGGGACCCCGCACGGAGGCGGGGCGTTGCGCGCACACCACCAACGAGATTTGAGGGACCGCGCACATGGCCGATGTGAAGGGCTTATCCGACCACGCTCTCTCGATCCTGGCCTTCGCGGCTTATCACCGGCTGGTCAGCGGTGAGCGCGTCACCTCGGTAGTGCGCAAGGACGGCAACGGTCACGAGGCCGATCCGAAAGGCGTGGAGGAGTTGACCGAGCGCGGTCTCGCCGAGGCGGGCGAGACGGAGATCAACCTGGGCCAGGACGCTCAGGAGGCCGTCGAGACGCTGGTGGAGGCGCTGCGCGGCGCTGTGCGCTGACGAACGTGAGCTGGTGCGAGGGCCCCTGCGCGCTCCGTGAGATTGCGCACATTTCTCCGATAAGCGGGCTCGCCGCTCCGGTTCGTTCGTCTACTTGTAACCGTTCCAGCCTGCACCTGCCGGAACTCCACCATGACGATACCCATCAGGCTTACCCTGAACGGGAAGCCGCATGACATCGATCTCGATGATCCGCGCATCACCCTCCTCGACCTGCTGCGGGAACGGCTAGGGCTGACGGGCGCCAAGAAGGGCTGCGACCGTGGACAATGCGGCGCCTGCACGGTCCTCGTGGAAGGGCGCCGGATCAATTCCTGCCTGCAACTCGCCGTCAGCCTCGACGGAGCCGAGGTGCTGACCATCGAGGGTCTGTCCGAGGGCGACGCCCTCCATCCGGTCCAGGCCGCCTTCATCGCCCATGACGGATTCCAGTGCGGCTTCTGCACGCCGGGCCAGATCATGAGCGCGGTCGGCCTGATCCGCGAGGGTCAGGCGGGGACCGATCCCGAGCGCATCCGCGAGGGCATGAGCGGCAACATCTGCCGCTGTGGCGCCTATGCGGGCATCCTTGAGGCCGTGAAGGACGCAAGCGGCCGCATGGAGCATCGGGAGGACGCCGCGTGATCCGCTTCGATTATACCCGCGCCTCGTCCGTCGCCGAGGCGATCGGTGCCGCGCGCCAACCCGGCGCCGCCTTCCTCGCCGCCGGGACCAACCTCGTCGATCTCATGAAGGGCGGCGTGACGACGCCGGAGCGGGTCATCGACATCACCCGTCTCCCCGGCCTGTCGGGGATTGAGACGCAAGCGGACGGCTCGGTGCGTATCGGCGCGCTCGTCCGCAACAGCGACGTGGCCGACGACTCCCACATCGCCAAGACGTATCCGATGGTGGCTGAAGCCCTACTCGCGGGCGCCTCGGCACAGCTGCGCAATGCGGCGACGGTCGGCGGCAACCTGATGCAGCGGACCCGCTGCCAGTACTTCACCGACGCGGTCTCCCCCTGCAACAAGCGCCAGCCGGGCTCGGGCTGCGCGGCGCTCGGCCATGCGACCCGGATCCATGCGGTCCAGGGGTGGAGCGAGCACTGCATCGCCACCCACCCATCCGATTTCTGCGTTCCGCTGGCCGCGCTCGACGCCTCGGTCGAGATCGAGGGGCAGGGGGCAGGCGCTCCGTGCCGCTGACCGAGTTCCACCTCCTGCCCGGCGATCATCCGGAGCGGGAGACGGTGCTGGAGCCGGGCGAGCTCATCACCGCCCTCACCCTCCCCGCCGAGGCGGCGCAGTTCGCCGGACACGCCCGCTATCTCAAGGTCCGGGATCGCACCTCCTACGCCTTCGCCGTCGTCTCGGCCGCCGCCGCGATGACGCTCGACGGCGGCACGATCGGGCAGGCCCGCCTCGCCTTCGGTGGCCTCGCCCTGAAGCCCTGGCGGGTGAAGGAGGCCGAGGCCGCGCTCGCCGGTCAGGCACCCTCCCCCGAGGCGTACGCGCGAGCCGCGCGTGTGGCGCTGGACGGAGCCAAGCCCACGGGCGAGGCCAACGCCTTCAAGATCGAGCTCGCGCGCCGCGTGGCGGTGCGAGCGCTTACCCTGGCGGCAGCGGGCACGCCCGCGCGCATTCCCGCGCTTCCCGCCTCCCCCTTCGGCATTGTCTGAGGATCGTCCCATGACCTCGACCAGCGAACCGGTCCGTCACGGATCGAGCATCGGCCAGCCCCTCACCCGCAGGGACGGCCCTTTGAAGGTGAAGGGCCAAGCGCGCTTCGCCGCCGACAACCTGCCGCCCGGCACACTCCATGCGGCCCTCTGTGTGGCGAAGATCGCCCGCGGCCGGGTGAAGAGCCTGGATGTTGCGGCGGCGGAAGCCCATCCCGGCGTCGTCAAGGTGATGACCCCGGAGAACGCACCGAAACTCGCCAAGGACCCGGACCTGAAGGACGTTCCCTTTACCTTCAAGATCGACGTCCTGCAGAACGACAAGGTCCGCTACGCCAACCAGCCGATCGCGGTGGTGATCGCGGAGACGTTGGAAGCCGCGACCGAGGGCGCACGGTTGCTGGCCCCGACCTATGAAGAGGAAGCCCCGCGCATTGGCCTCGATGCGGGCGAGGTTTTCACGCCGTCTTCCGTAGGCGTCGGCGCCCCTGCCGAGCAGGTGGACGGCGACGTCGAAGCAGGCCTCGCCTCGGCGGCGAAGACCTTCACCGGGACCTACGAGACGCCGGCCCAGTACCACAACGCCATGGAGCCGCACGCGGCGGTGGCGAGCTGGGATGGCGACAAGCTGAACCTTTTCATGCCGACGCAGGGACTCGCCATCGCGCAGGGTCGGCTCGGTGCCCTCTTCGGTATCAAGCCGACCGACATCCACATCGAAAGCCCCTATCTCGGCGGCGGCTTCGGCTCGAAGGGTGTTCCGGCGGGTCCGCAGGTACTCGCCTGCATGGCGGCCAAGCTCGTCGGCAAGCCGGTGAAGCTCGTGCCGACCCGCTCGCAGATGTACGGGCCGATGGGCCATCGCGGCCCGACCCGGCAGACCCTGCGCCTCGGCGTGGATGAGGGCGGAAAGCTGACGGCGCTCGACCACCACATCCTCACCGCCTCGTCGAGTTTCGACGACTTCTTCGAGCCTGCAGGCCGGGTGACGACGACCCTCTACGCCAGCAAGGCGACCGCGATCCGCCATGAGGCGGTGCGGCTCGATACCGGCACGCCGCTGTTCATGCGCGCGCCGGGTGAGGCCTCGGGCAGCGTCGCGATCGAGAGCGCGCTCGATGAACTCGCCTTCGACCTCAACATGGATCCGCTGGAGTTCCGGCTGGCCAACTACGCCGAGGTCGAGCCCTTCACCGGCAAGCCTTTCTCCTCCAAGGCCCTGCGCGAGTGCTACGCGCGCGGCGCGCAGGCCTTCGGTTGGGCCGGACGCCCACTGAAGCCCCGCCAAACGCGGGACAAGGACGGGTTCCTCGTCGGCACGGGCGTCGGCACCGCGACCTTCCCGGCGCTGATCTTCGAGGGCATGGCGCGCGCGGAGATCCGGGCCGACGGTTCGGGCACGGTGGAGATCGGCGCCCTCGACATGGGCCAGGGCGCCTGGACGGCCCTCGCCCAGATCGCGGCCGACGGGCTCGGCCTCGACATGGAGACCCTGACCTTCCGCATGGGCTCGTCCGACCTGCCGAATGCGGGCATTGCGGGTGGCTCCGGCCACACCGCTACGGCGGGCAACGCGATCCACGCGGCGGCCAAGGACGTGATCGACCAGTTGACGGCGCTCGCCGTCAACGATCAGGCCTCGCCGCTATTCGGCGCGGGCAATGCGGGCGTCACCGCCGCCAATGGCCGCCTGACCCGCCGCGACGATACCAGCCGCAGCGAATCCTTCGCCGACATCCTCAACCGAGCGGGCAAGTCGAAGATCGAGGGCAAGGGCAAGGCGGGCGCCGATCCGGCCGCGCAGAACTCCTACGCGATGCACGCCCATGGGGCGGTCTTCGCGGAGGTGAAGGTCGATCCCGACCTCGGGCAGGTCCGCGTGAGCCGTCTCGTCGGGGCCTTCGCGGCGGGGCGCATCATCAACCCGCACCTCGTGCGCAGCCAGTATTATGGCGGCATGATCTGGGGCATCTCCTTCGCGCTCCACGAGCGGGCGGAAATGGACCCGCGCACCGGCCGGTTCCTCAACGACAACTTGGCCGAGTACCACGTGCCCGTGAACGCCGACATTCCGGCGATGGAGGCGATCCTCATTCCCGAGGAAGATTCTGTGGTGAACGCGCTGGGCGTGAAGGGTGTGGGCGAGATCGGTATCACCGGCACGGCGGGGGCCATCGCCAACGCCGTGTGGCATGCCACGGGCGTGCGAGTGCGCGACATCCCGATCACGCTGGATAAGCTCCTGGGATGAGGAGCCTCCTCCCCCGTCACCGCGAACGCAACGAAGCGAGCCAGGGAAGCGCTATGGCCTGTGGCCTCCCGCTCCCCTTGATCCTTCGCATCGCTCGCAAAGGCGGTGAAGGGCCTGCTAGAACCCCTCCCCGCGCCGAGGCGAGACGAGGATTCCCATGCCCCTCACCAGCGACATCAGCGGCGTCGTGCCGATCGCGCCGACGCCGTTCCATCCGGATGGGCGGATCGATGAGGCGTCCCTCGACCGCATGGTCGACTTCTTCGAGGGCGCGGGCGTCGACGGTCTGACGATCCTCGGCCAGCTCGGCGAGGCGGGCAAACTCGACCATGCCGAAGGCACGGCTATCGCCAAGCGGGTGATCGGCCGGACGAGGCTTCCGGTCATCGTCGGCGTCACGGCGCCGGGCTTCGCGGCCATGCGGTCGCTGGCTCACGAGGTCATGGCCATGGGCGCGGGCGGCGTCATGGTCGCCCCGCCGAACACGCTCCGCACAGACGACCAGATCGTCACCTATTTTCGCAACGCGGCCGAGGCGTTAGGGCCGGATGTTCCCTTTGTGCTTCAGGATTATCCGCTGACCTTCTCGGTGGTGATGAGTCCTACGGTGATCCGCCGGATCGTGACCGAGAACCCGTCCTGCGTGATGCTCAAGCACGAGGATTGGCCGGGGCTCGAGAAGATCACCACCCTGCGCGGTTTCGAGGCGGAAGGGTCGATGCGGCGCATCGCGATCCTCGTCGGCAATGGCGGCCTGTTCCTCGATTTCGAGGCGGAGCGCGGAGTCGATGGCTCCAATACCGGCTACGCCTTCCCGGAGATGCTGGTGGATGTTGTGCGCCTGACCAAGGCGGGCCGCCGGGACGAGGCGCATGACCTGTTCGACGTTCACCTGCCCTATCTGCGCTACGAGCAGCAGCAGGGGCCGCTGGGGCTCGCCGTACGGAAATACGTGTTCATGCGGCGGGGGATCTTCACCTCCGACGCGCAGCGTAAGCCGTCCCAGGCGCTGAGCACTCAGGCGCGGGAGGAGGTCGAGTACCTGCTCGCTCGCCTCGCCCGGACGGACGGTCGGGCCAGGCTGCCGGGTTAGACTCTCAGCCGGTCAGGTGCCGGCCTTGGCATCCTTGCGTGGCGCGGCAGGGTCGCCGTCGCGCAACGAGGCCGAGGGGCCGACCACCACCTGCTCGCCGCCGGTGAGGCCGCTGCGCAACTCGACGCCGGAATCGCCCTGGCGGAAGATCGTCACCGGGCGCATCCGCACCACGAAGTCGTCCTGGCCCGCCGGTTCCAGCACGGCCACCCGGGTGCCGTTCTGGTCGAAGATCAGCGCGTCGCCGGGCACGCTCACCACGGGCGCGGGGCGGGGGATCGCAAGCGTCACGGTGATGTAGAGGCCGGGCTGGAGTGCGTGGTCCGGGTTCGGGATATCGACCTGCGTCGCCAGGATGCGTGAGGCGTAGAGCAGCGAGGAGGAGGAGCGCGAGACCGTGCCGGGAAACACCTTCCCCGGCATCTGCGCGACCTCGATGCGGGCGGGGAGCCCGTCGCGCACGCCGTCGGCGGCATAGAGCGGCACGTTGACCGCCATGCGCAGCGTGTCGTCCCGGGCGAGGGTGGCGAGCGGCGTGCCGGAATTGGTATCGGCCGTCACGGCGTCGCCGATATCCATGTTGCGCGCCGTGACCACCCCGTCGAAGGGCGCGCGGATATCCTCGAAGCCGGTCAAGACCTTCAGCCGCGCGACCTGCGCCTCCTGCGCGGTGATGTTGGCCTCCGCGACCTTCACCGCCGCCTTGGCCGCGGCGAGGTTCGCGCCCTGCGTCAGCACCCCCGCCCGGGCCGTGTCGGCGTTCTGCGCCGTCGCGGCGCCGCTACCCGCGAGGGTCGAGGTCCGCTTGTTGGTCACGTCGGCGAGGTGGCGGTTCGCCTCCGCCTGATCGACCATCGCCTTGGCCTGGGCGAGGGCGGCCTGAAGCTGCACCACCTGCGATTGTGCCTGCGCCAATTGCTGATCGAGATCGGGGGCGCTGATGCGGAACAGCAGGTCGCCCTTCTTCACCCGCGAACCGATGTCGATCAACCGCTCGGCGATGTAGCCGGTGGCGCGCGGATAGAGGCTTGCGGTGTCGAAGGCTTGGGCGGTGCCGGTCTGAGTCAGGTCGAGGGTGTCCCCCGCCCGCTTGGCGATGGCGACCCGGACAGTGACAGGCCCGCGCCGCGCCGCCTCGGAGGGCACGGCAGCGCGAGACGGCTCTGACCACGTCCGGTAGCCGACAAAACCCGCCCCCGCGAGGGCGATCAGGACGAGCCACG
The DNA here is from genome assembly GCF_042661665.1 of Methylobacterium komagatae. Lineage (NCBI taxonomy): Bacteria > Pseudomonadati > Pseudomonadota > Alphaproteobacteria > Hyphomicrobiales > Methylobacteriaceae > Methylobacterium > Methylobacterium komagatae. The sequence continues at coordinate 4,485,566 of NZ_JBHSWN010000001.1, read as the reverse complement.
TCGTGCCGCGCATCGTCCCCCGTCCGGCTGCCTCCGCGTCCGCCATCGATTCCGCCGGTCTGAGCCCAAGAGGTCAATCTAGGGCAGGCGTGTTTCCGAGCGGTGTCCGCGACGATTTTCCGCTCGTGCGAACAAAGCCGGGTGCCCGGCCGTTTCCGGGTCCTCTCGGGCGCGGCGCGCCCTCGCAGCATGACACGGATCCCCCCATGACGGACTTGTCCCGACGCGGCCTAATCGCCGCTGCGGCTGGCACCGCGTTCGCGGCGTCGCCCGCCGCCGCACAGGCGCCCTCCCCCGCCGCTCCCCTGCCGGAGCGCGGCGGCAAGGGGGCCGACGTACTGGGGCCGAAGAATCCCGCCCGCGACGCGCAGGACCCCTGGACGCTGGCGCCGCCTGCCACCGACCACGGCACCATGCCGAACCTGAAATGGTCCTTCGCCGACAGCCACATGCGGCTGGAGGACGGGGGCTGGGCGCGGCAGACGACGATCCGCGAATTACCGGTCTCGAAGGCGATGGCCGGCGTGAACATGCGCCTGAAGGCCAATGCAGTGCGGGAGATGCACTGGCACAAGGAAGCCGAGTGGGCCTACATGATCAAGGGTCGCGCCCGGATCACCGCCATCGATCAGGACGGCCGCACCTTCGCCGACGACGTGGGTGAGGGCGACCTGTGGTACTTCCCCTCCGGCATCCCGCACTCGATCCAGGGCCTCGAAGGGCCGGAGGATGGCTCCGAGTTCCTCCTCGTCTTCGACGATGGCGGTTTCTCGGAAGACTCGACCTTCCTGATCACCGATTGGCTGGCGCACACCCCACGCGACGTGCTTGCCAAGAATTTCGGCCTGCCCGAAGCCGCCTTCGCGAACATCCCCGACAAGGAACTCTACATCTTCCCCGGGCCGAAGCCCGGCCCTCTCGCCGATGACAAGCTCGGCGGCGCAGGCCCCATCCCGACCTCGTTCAGCCACAGGATGCTTGCGCAGGAGCCGGTCCGCACGCGTGGCGGCACGGTGCGCATTACCGATTCGGGCAACTTCCCGGCCTCGACCACCATCGCGGCGGCCCTGGTGGAGATCGAGCCCGGCGGGATGCGGGAACTGCATTGGCATCCGAACGGCGACGAGTGGCAATACTACCTGTCGGGCCAGGGCCGGATGACGGTGTTCGGTTCGGAATCGAAGGCGCGCACCTTCGATTACCGCGCGGGCGATGTGGGCTACGTGCCCTTCGCCATGGGCCATTACATCGAGAACACGGGACGCGAGACCCTGACCTTTCTCGAGATGTTCAAGAGCCCGCGCTACGCCGACATCTCACTCGCCCAATGGATGGCGCTCACCCCGCATGCCCTGGTCCAGGCTCATACGAAGCTCGATCGCGCGCAGGTCGACGGCTTGCCAGAGCGTAAGAACCCAGTCGTGCCCGGATGACGCGCCCCGGAACCGGGTGCGGGGCGCGCGAGTCGATTGTATGATCATCACCATGCCACGGTCTCGTCGGGAGGCTCCCATGCGAACCCGCTTCGTCCTCGGTACCGCCCTGTGTTTCGGCCTCCTGGCCGGGCCTGCCCTTGCGCAGGTCCAGCCCGGCAACCCGAATGCGGCGAACAACTCCTTCGCCCTGCAGAGCCAATTCCGCAGCATGAACCAGCAGCGGACCTCCGATTTCAACACCCTGTCCATGCAGGCGCAGCGCAACGTGCAGTTCAGCCCACCCGCCGTCGTCGATCCCGGCCTCTACGCGCCGCTCGGGCGGCGCGGCCACCGGGCGGTGGGGCGGCGGCACGGGCTCAACACCAGCATCTGCACCGGGTGTTGATCTAGATCAGTCCGGGCGGGGGACGGGACAAGTCCAGAAAGGCCCTTCCCTCGCGGACGCGATCGGTTCAGAACCGAGTGCGATGATGGCTCGCACATGAAAATTCTCCTGATCGGCTCCGGTGGCCGCGAGCATGCGCTCGCATGGCGCCTCTCGCAGAGTCCCCTCTGCGCGGACCTCTTCACCGCCCCCGGCAATCCGGGCACGGCCCGCCACGGCACAAACCTTCCCGACCTCAAGGTCTCCGACCATGCGGCGGTCGCGGCGTTCTGCCGGGCCGAGCGGATCGGCCTCGTGGTGATCGGGCCGGAGGCGCCCCTCGTGGCAGGCCTCGTGGACGACCTGACGGAGGCGGGGATCCGCGCCTTCGGGCCGACCCGCGACGCCGCGCGCCTCGAAGGCTCGAAGGGCTTCACCAAGGACCTTTGCGCCGAATACGGCATCCCCACGGCCGCCTTCGCCCGCTTTACCAGCCTCGACGACGCGCTGGCCTATGTCCGCGAGAAGGGCGTGCCCATCGTCGTGAAGGCGGACGGGCTCGCGGCCGGCAAGGGCGTGACCGTGGCCGAAAGCCTCGACCAGGCCGAGGACGCGCTCAACGCCCTCTTCGCCGAGCCCGGCGCGGAGGTGGTGGTGGAGGAGTGCCTGTTCGGGGAGGAGGCGAGCTTCTTCGCCCTGTGCGACGGCACCCGCGCCATCCCGATCGGCACGGCCCAGGACCACAAGCGCGTCTTCGACGGGGATCGCGGCCCTAATACCGGTGGCATGGGCGCCTACGCCCCGGCGACGGTGGTGACGCCCGAGATCGAAGCGCGGGTGATGGCCGAGATCATCAACCCGACGCTCGCGGGCATGCGCGCCAAAGGATGCCCCTTCACCGGCATCCTTTACGCCGGGCTGATGCTGACGGACGAAGGTCCGAAGCTCATCGAGTACAACACCCGCTTCGGCGATCCCGAGGCGCAGGTGCTGATGCCGCGTCTCGCCTCGGACCTCGTGCCCGCCCTGCTCTCGGCCTGCGACGGCGACCTGACGGGCGTGACGCTCGAATCCGATCCCTGCCGCACGGCCCTGACCGTCGTGATGGCGGCGGCGGGTTATCCCGGCGCCGTGGTGCGCGGATCGGTGATCCGGGGCATCGAGGCGGCCGAGGGCGAGGGGGTCCACGTCTTCCAGGCAGGTACGCGCGCCGAGGGGGACAAGATCCTCGCCGATGGCGGGCGCGTGCTCGCGGTGACGGCGCTGGGCGACAGCGTCACCGAAGCTCAGGCCCGCGCCTACGCGGCCGTGGCCCGGATCGACTGGCCCGAAGGCTTCTGCCGACGGGATATCGGCTATCGCGCGATCGCCCGGGAAGCCTCATAGAGCCCGCATGACAGAACAGGCGACGGCTGGCGGGCTCGCCCGGCACGAGATCCGGGCGATCGTGGCCGGGCTGATGGCGGCGATGCTGCTCGCCGCCCTCGATCAGACCATCGTCGCGACCGCGATGCCGACGATCGGGCTCGATCTCGGTGATGCCGCGAACCTGCCCTGGATCGTCACCGCCTACCTTCTCGCCTCGACCGCCGTCACGCCGCTCTACGGCAAGCTCAGCGACATTCACGGGCGGCGGGTGATGCTGCTCATCGCCATCGTGATCTTCAGCGTGGGGTCGCTCGCCTGCGCCCTCGCCCCGACCATGATCGCCCTGGCCTTGGCCCGCGCCCTCCAGGGGATCGGCGGCGGCGGGTTGATCGCCCTGTCGCAGACCATCCTCGCCGACATCATGTCGCCCCGCGAGCGGGCGGGGTATCAGGTCTATATCGCCGGGGTGTTCGCCACCGCCTCCGTTGCCGGGCCGCTGCTCGGCGGCGTGCTCGCGCAGCATGTCCACTGGTCGCTGATCTTCTGGATCAACCTGCCCATCGGCTTCCTGGCCTTCTGGCTCACCAACGACAAGCTGAAGCTCCTGCCGCGCAACGAACGGCGCCACCGGCTCGATTATCCCGGCGCGGTGCTCCTCGTGCTCGGCTCCACCGCCCTCCTCCTCGCCCTCAGCCGGGGCGGTGTGCACGAGGCGTGGACCTCGCCCACGGTGCTCGGCCTCATGGCCGCCGCCCTCGTCTTCGGAGGTGGGTTCGTGGCCCGGCTCATGACGGCGGCCGAGCCGCTGATCCCGGCCTCCGTGCTCGCGAACCCGGTCGTGGCCTGCGCCACGCTTTCAGCGTGCTTCGCCATGGGCACGTTCATCGGCCTCACGATCTACGTGCCGATCTTCCTCGAAGGCGTGGTGGGGCTGAGCGCGAGCCAGTCCGGCCTCGCCCTGGTGCCCCTGATGATCGGCACCGTGACCGGGGCGACCCTCTCGGGCCGCTCGATGCTGTATTTCCGGCACTACAAGCGGGTGCCGCTGGTCATGATGGGCGTCAGCCTCGCCGCCTGTGCGCTGCTGGCTGTCTACGGCGACACCCTGCCCTTCTGGCTGATGGAGATCGCCTTCGCCTTCCTGTCGATCGGCGTCGGAACGATCCTGCCGCTCTCGACCATCACGATCCAGAACGCCGTCGTGCCGCACCAGCTCGGCATCGCGACGGCCGCCATGAACTTCTTTCGCTCCCTCGGCGGTGCGCTGATCGTGGCGGTGTTCGGCACCATCGTGCTGGGCGCGGCAGCGGGCCAGAGGGGCGCCGACCTGGAAAGCCTGCTGCGGGGCGCCGACCCGGCCCTGCTCGCGGCCGGGTTCCGGCATGTCTTCCTGGCGGCCTGTGGTTGCCTTGCCCTGACCTTCCTCTTCCTGGCACTGTTGGAAGAGCGACCGCTCGGCGAGCGTCCGGCGAAGGGCTAAACCGCCCGGCGCTCATCCTCCGCCACCACGCGGTTCTCCTCCGCCTCGGCCAGCGCCCGCCCAACCATGAGCAGCGCCGGGCCTTCCAGCCCCGCCGCCTCGACCCGCGCAGCGAGGTCGGCGGCAGTACCGCGCACCACCTCCTGGTTCGGACGCGTGGCGTTGAACACGAGGAGCGCGGGCGTCTCGGGCGAGAGTCCTTCCTCGACCGCGCGGCCGAGCAGCGCGCCAAGCGTCCGCTTGGGCATGTAGACCACGGTGGTGACGCTGGAATCGCCCAGCGCGTTCCAGTTCAGGTCGTCCGGCAGGCCGCCCTTGCGGTCGTGGCCGGTGACGTATTGCAGCCGCCGCGCCGCATCCCGATGGGTGAGCGAGAGGCCGAGGGAGGCCGCCGCGCCCTGCGCCGCCGAGACGCCGGGCACCACCGTGACCGGGATACCCGCCTGACGGCACGCCTCGATCTCCTCCCCGGCCCGGCCGAAGACCAGCGGGTCGCCGGATTTGAGCCGCACCACCCGCTTGCCCGAGCGGGCGAGCTGCACCATCAGCGCGTTGATGTCGTCCTGTCGGCAGGACGGGCCGTGCCCCGTCTTCCCGACGAGCATGGTGCGAGCCTCACGGCGCGCATAATCGAGGATCGCCGGGGCAACGAGGTCGTCGTAGAGGATCACGTCGGCATTGCGGAGCGCCCGAAGGGCCTTGAGCGTGAGGAGTTCGGCATCGCCCGGCCCGGCGCCGACCAGGGTCACAGCCCCGCCTTTCGGTGCCACCTCGGTCTCGCCGAGCAGTTCCGCGAGATCGCTTTCCTGCGGCGTGCGGTCGGGTTCGGCGAAGGCGCGCTCGGTGAAGCGCTCCCAGAAGAAGCGCCGGTCGGCGAAGCCGGGAAGCGGCCGGTGACGCGCTCGCGCCAATCCCTGGCGGCCTCCATCCAGCGGGAGAAGCCGCGCGGCAGCATCGCCTCGATCCGCGCGCGGACGGTCTGCCCGAAGACCGGGGCGGCACCCTCGGTCGAGATGCCGACCACCAGGGGCGAGCGGTTGACGATGGCGCCGAACTTCACGTCGCAGAGATGCGGCCGGTCGACGGCGTTGACGATAGCGCCCGTGGCGCGGGCGGCGGCGACGAAGGCCACCGCATCCACCTCGTCCTCCATGGCGCCGACGCAGAAGGCAGCGCCCCAGAGGTCGTCCGGCGTCCAGTGCCGCTCGTGCAGGGTGACATGGCCGTCGACGATCTCACCCGGCACGCCGCGCAACTCGTCCGAGGGCTCGGCGGCGTAGACATCGACATGGGCGCCAGCGGCCGCCAGCACCTTCACCTTCCACGGCGCCCCGCCGGAGGACCCCGCCAGCACCACCCGCTTGCCGCGCAGGGGCACGAAGACCGGCAGCACGGCCAGGGGTTCGAGCCCGGCGGAGCGGGTCTCGCGGGGCGCGCGCTGGGGACGGGGGGTGGGGGTGTCGCTCACTGGTCTATGTCCGTAGCCTCGTCCCCTCCCCCGCCCTCATCCTGAGGTGCTGTGAAGCAGCCTCGAAGGAGGGCTCCAGGAAACGCCGAGGCTTCTGGAGGTCACCTTCGAGGCCCGTTCCGCGGCCACCTCAGGATGAGGGCACAGGTGGGACAGGCGTGTTTTCCAAGAACTGCTTCTATCACCAATCATGCCGCTTTTGCGGTCGTGACGGTGAGCAGCTTGCGGATCTCTGGGATGCACGAGCCGCAATTCGTCCCGGCCTTGCAGGCGGCACCCACTGCCTCGACGCTGCCCGCTCCGTCCCGAATGGTGGCGGCGATGACATCGAGGCCGACGCCGTGGCAGGCGCAGACCACCGGGCCCGCCGCCTCCGTCGCCGCCCGGCCCGAGAGCAGGGCGCGGCGCTCGGCCGCTTCCGGCTCGCCCGTGGCGAAGAGGGCCTTGGCGGCCTCCCAATCGGGACGAGCCTCGTAAGGCCCCACGGCGATGCTCGCGACGAGGCGCGCCCCGTCATAGACGGCGCAGCGATAGCGGCCGCGCGCATGGTCGGCGTATTCGGCAAGCTGGAAGCCCGCTCCCTGGACCATTCCACGAAGGGCCAGGGCGACCTCGCGCGAACCGTCATGGGTGGCGAATTGAACGCCCCATCCGCCGCTGATCGCGGCCCGCGCCCACCACCAGCCCTCGGGCACGCGGACGAGATCCCGCGACAGCACGAAGCCCCGCGCCCGGTAGGCCACGGCCTCGATCGCGGCGGGCGTCGCCTTCAGCTCCGGCTGGCCCGAGACCGGGTCCGGCACGCCGCGCACCAGAGCACCGACCCGCGCCGCCGAGGCGTAGGCGCCGTTCCAGTGCATCGGCATGAACAGCTGGCCCGGCGCCACCGCGTCGGTGATCATCACTTCGAGTTCGGCCGCGCCATGCGCCGTCCCGACGCGGGCGATGGTGCCCTCCGCGAGCCCGTACGTGGCTGCGTCATCGGGGTGGATTTCGACGAAGGGCACGGCGCGATGAGCCGAGAGGCGCTGACTTTTGCCGGTGCGCGTCATGGTGTGCCAATGGTCGCGCACCCGGCCGGTATTGAGCACGAAGGGCGTCTCCCCGCCCGCCGCCTCGGCGAGGCCGGGGGCTGGACCGCCACGAACCGGGCGCGGCGATCGAACGTGTAGAAGCGCCCATCTGCGAAGAAGCGCGGCTTGCCCTGCTTGGCCCCTCGTTTCGGCAGGGGCCATTGCACCGGCGCGGCCGCTTCGTAGGCGCCCTCCGTGAGCTCGGCGAGGGCGCCGATATCGAAGTCGCGCGTGCCGTTATTCTCGAAGGCCGAGAGGGCGGCGTGCTCGCGGAACACCGCCGCCGCGTTGGGGAAGTCGAACGCCCTGCCGTGGCCGAGGCGACGGCCGACCTCGGCCAGCACCGCCCAGTCGGCCCTCGCCTCGCCGGGGCTCGGCAGGAACTGGCGCTGGCGCGAGATCCGCCGCTCGGTGTTCGTCACCGTGCCGTCCTTCTCGCCCCAGCCGAGGGCCGGGAGCAGCACGGTGGTGCGCCCCCGGGCGCGGGCGGTATCCGCATCGGCCATGATGTCCGAGACGACGAGGAGATCGAGCCCGGCCAGGGCTTCGCGCACCCGGTCGGCACGGGGCACGGACACGAGCGGGTTCGTGCCCATGACCCAGAGGGCCTTGATCTTGCCCGCATGCATCGCCTCGAACAGGGCGACGGCCTTCATCCCCTCGCCCGTGACGATCCGGGGAGCGCTCCAGTAGCGGCGCACCCGGTCGACCTCCTCCGGCGCGAAATGCATGTGCGCGGCGAGCATGTTGGACAGGCCGCCGACCTCGCGCCCGCCCATGGCGTTGGGCTGGCCGGTGAGGGAGAAAGGCCCCTGCCCCACCCCGCCGATCCGGCCGGTGATGAGGTGGCAATTGATGATGGCGTTGCCCTTGTCGGTGCCCTGCATCGACTGGTTCACGCCCATGGAAAAGGCGGTGACGACCCGGCGCGTCCGCGCGAACAGGTCATAGAAGGCGCCGATCTCGCCCTCGCTCAAGCCAGTCGCGGCGGCGATGGCGGCCTGATCCGGGGCGATCTGCCGGGCGCGGTCGAGGGCGGTGTCGAGGCCCGCGGTGTGTTCGTCAACGAAGGCGCGGTCGCTGAAGCCGTTCTCGACGAGGTAGACGAGCAGGCCGGAGAACAGCGCCACGTCGCTGCCGGGCTTCAGCCCGAGGAACAGGTCGGCTTCCTGTGCGGTCTGTGTGCGGCGGGGGTCGATCACCACGAACTTCGTGCCGCGCCGCGCCTTGGCATCCGCCATGCGGCGGAACAGGACGGGATGGCACCACGCCGCATTCGAGCCCACGAAGACGATGAGGTCGGCCTCGTCCAGATCCTCGTAGCAGCCGGGCACCGTATCCGAGCCGAAGGCCCGGCGGTGGGCCGCGACTGCACTCGACATGCACAGGCGCGAATTGGTCTCGACATGCGGCGTGCCGACGAAGCCCTTCGCGAGCTTGTTGGCGACGTAGTAATCCTCGGTGAGAAGCTGGCCGGACAGGTAGAAGGCGATGGCCTCCGGCCCATGCCGGTCCACGACCCGCTGCATCTCCGCCGCGACGGTGCCGAGCGCCGCGTCCCACGAGACCCGCTCGCCGTTGAGCGGGGATGCAGTAGCCGGTTCTCCAGGGACAGCGTCTCGCCGAGGGCCGAGCCCTTGGAGCATAACCGCCCGAGATTGGCGGGATGCTGGGGATCGCCCGCGACGCTCGCGCCCCCCTGCCCGTCGGGCGTCGCCAGTACGCCGCAGCCGACGCCGCAATACGGGCAGGTGGTGCGGACCTCAGCGGTCATGACGAGTTCCTCGGGTGTGGTTCCGGCGTTGCGAGCAAGACGCGGGCCGGATTTGCGCCCCTCTCCCCGCAGACGGGGAGAGGGGATACTCGTCAGTACACGTCGGCCTGATAGCGACCGGCTTTCTTCAGCCCGGCGAGGTAGGCCACCGCGTCCTCGGCACTCTTGCCGCCGTACTGGGCGGCGACGTCGATGATCGCGCGCTCCACGTCCTTGGCCATGCGCTTGGCATCGCCGCAGACGTAGAAATGCGCGCCGCCTTCGAGCCACTTCCACAACTCGGCGCCGTTCTCGCGCATCCGGTCCTGGACGTAGGTCTTCTCCTTGCCGTCGCGCGACCACGCGAGCGACAGGCGGGTGAGCACCTTGTCGTCCTTCAGCTTGTTCAGGCTCGTCCTTGTAGAAGAAGTCGCTCGCCTGCTTCTGGTGGCCGTAGAACAGCCAGTTCCGGCCGGGCGCCCCGGTCGCCGCGCGCTCGCGCAGGAAGGCCCGGAACGGCGCGATCCCGGTGCCGGGGCCGCACATGATCACGTCCTTCGACAGATCCTCCGGCAAACCGAAACCGTGGGCCTTCTGCAGGTAGACCTTCACCTTGGTCTGCTCGGGCAGACGCTCACCGAGATGGGTCGAGGCGACGCCGAGCCGAAGCCGCGAGCGATGGTTGTAGCGCACCGCATCGACCGTGAGCGACACGCGGCCGACATCCATCTTGGGCGAGGACGAGATCGAGTAGAGCCGGGGCTGGAGTTCATCCAGCGCCTCGAGAAAGACCTCCGCGTCGGGCCGCGCCGCCCGGAACTTGTGCAGGGCACCGAGCACGTCGAGATAGGCGGCGTCCCCATCCGGATCCTCACCGGAGGCCAGTGCCTGCGCCTTCTTGCGCGCCTCGCCGGAGGTGAGGAGCGAGAGGAGTTGGTAAAGGTTGTCCGGCGCGGCGCCGAGGGAATAGTCGGCGAGCAGCCGCTCCCGCAGGGTCTTGCCGCCGATCACCCGCTCCGGGCGGGCGCCGAGTTCGGCGATCACCGCATCGACCAGCGCCGGAGCGTTGGCCGGGAACAGGCCGAGGGAATCGCCGACCACGTACTCGATCGGCGTGCCATCGAGGCCGATCTCGACGTGCCACGTCTCCTTCTCACCACCCGGATCGTTGAGGCGGCGGCGGGACAGGAACAGTGCCTCCACCGGGTTCTCGCGGCAATAGCCGAGCGGCCCGAGTTCCGGCTCCTTCGCCTCGGCGGCCGGAGCGGGGGCGGCGGGCGCGGCGCCCCCGGAGGCGCCGAACTCCTCGTCCAGCTTCTTGAGCATCCGCAACGTCTCCTTGCCGCCGGGCTGGCAGAGGTTCAGTCGCGCTTCGTTCTTCAGGAAGATCGCGTTGGCATAGTCGGCGCAATTGTAGCCGCACTGGCCGCAATCCTGCTGAGCCATGGCGGCCATTAGCTTCTGCGGCTCCGGCCGGTCCTTGGCCATCTCCATCCGGTCGGGCAACGGCATGGACGGATCGTGCCAGGGCGCGTCGTCGTTGTCGGCGAGTTTTTGGACTCGCCGCCGGGCATTTCACCCGGCGCCAGCGCAGTGGCGCCCTCGATGGCCGGGCCGAGGAGGGCCGCGAAGTAGCCCGAGAGCCACGCCCGCTGGTCGTCATTGAACGGGGCGGTCTCGGGAATGAGAACGAGAGGAGGAGCGACGTGCTGGGTCATGCGGCTTCCCTCAGAGCGGGCACGGTTTCGGCGGCGGCGCGCAGGGCCTCCGGTCCGGTGCGGGCGGTGAATGCTTGGAAGGTCTCGTCCTTGCCCTGGCGGCCTGCGAGGTAGGTGCGCAGCAGCGCCTCGACGCGAAGCGGCGCGTCCTCGGCCTTCACGGCCTTCCAGATCTCGGTGCCGATCTTCGGGGTCTCGGCGAAGCCGCCGCCGACCACGATGTCGTAGCCCTCGACAGTGTCGCCCTCCTCCGAGACGACGACCTTCGCGCCGATCAGGCCGATATCGCCGATGTAATGCTGGGCGCAGCTATGGTGGCAGCCGGTGAGGTGGACGTTCACCGGCACGTCGAGCTCGGTCACCGTGCGCTCGACATGCTCGGCGATGAGCATGGCGTGGCCCTTCGTGTCGGAGGCGGCGAACTTGCAGCCCCGCGCCCCGGTGCAGGCCACGAGACCCGCCCGGATGCCCTCGGCCTTGATCGAGAGGCCGAGGGCGACGACGCGCTCCTCGACCTCGGCGACCTTGGCGTCCGGCACACCGGAAAAGATGAAGTTCTGCCAGACGGTCAGGCGGATCTGCCCATCGCCGCATTCCTGGGCGATCTTCGCCAGCGCCCGCACCTCGTCGCTCAGCATCTTGCCGACGGGGAGTACGACGCCGACCCAGTTCAGGCCTTCCTGCTTCTGCGGATGCACGCCGACATGGCTGTAGCGGTTCGTGGCTTTTCGCGGCGCGATATGGGCGGGATCGACCCGCTCCAGCTTGCGGCCGAGCTTCTCCTCGACGGCGGCGAGGTACTTGTCGAAGCCCCAGGCATCGAGGACGTACTTCATCCGCGCCTTGTTGCGGTTCGTCCGGTCGCCATTCTCGATGAAGACGCGGATGATCGCGTCCGCGACCTGATTGCACTCCTCCGGCTTCAGCACCACGCCCGTGTCGCGGGCGAGATCCCGGTGCCCCGAGATGCCGCCGAGGACGAGGCGCATCCAGACGCCCGGGGCGACGGAGGCCCCCTCCAGCACCTCGACGGCCTGGAAGCCGACATCGTTCGTCTCCTCCAGCACCGGCATCACCCCGCCGCCGTCGAAGGCGACGTTGAACTTGCGCGGCAGGCCGTAGAGCGAGCGGTCGTTGATGATCCAGTTGTTCCACGACTTGGCGAGTGGCCGCGTGTCGAGGATTTCCTGCCCGTCAATGCCCGCCGTGGGCGAACCGGTGACGTTGCGGATGTTGTCGGCGCCCGCCCCCTGCGCCCCGAGGCCGATATCGGCGAGCCCGTCGAGGAAGGGCTGCGCGTGCTCGGGGGTGATCTCACGGACCTGAAGGTTGGCGCGGGTGGTGACGTGGACATAGCCGCCGCCATGGGCGTCGGCGAGGTCGGCGACGCCCGCGAACTGCCAGTGGTGCAGCACCCCGTTCGGGATGCGCAGGCGGCACATGTAGCTCACCTGGTTGGGTGCGACCCAGAACATCCCATGGTAGCGCCAGCGGAAATTGTCCTCGGGCTTGGGCGCCTTGCCCTGCGCCGCCTCTGCCTTGAGCCGGTTGTGGCCATCGAACGGGCTCTCGGCGCGCTTCCATTTCTCCTGATCGACGAGCTTGCCGCCCGCCTTCACGGTCGCGTCCTGCGCCTTGATGTGAATCGCATCCGGGCCGGTGGGCTCGGCAGCGGGCGCGGCGGCCGGTCCGCTCGCGAGGCCGCCGGTCATCCGCGCGGCACCGATGCCCGCCGCGAAGCCTTCGAGGTAGCGCCGCTGCTCGGCGTTGAATTCTTCCGCCATGCTGGCCTCCTTACGCTGCGAGTGGCTGGGGCGCGGGGCGCCCGAACATCAGGTCATCCACGTCCCCGGCGGGCTCGCCGGAGCGGATCAGAGTCTTGCAGGCCGCCTGCTCGGCGATGTCGCCGACGAAGACCGCGCCGACGAGACGGCCATCCCGCAGCAACAGCTTGCGGTAGAGGCCAGCGCCGGGATCGGAGAGGATGACCGCCTCCGCATCCGCCGGAGTGTCCACGATCCCGGCCGAGAAGACCGGAAGGCCCGAGACCTTGAGGCTGGTGGCGAGGTGGGTGCCCAGATAGGCGGCCTGCTGCCCGGAGAAGTGGCGGGCCAGGGTGTCGGCCTGCTCGTAGGCGGGCTCCACGAGGCCGTAGACGAGGCCCCGGTGCTCGGCGCATTCGCCCAGCGCGAAGATGCGCGGGTCCGAGGTCGTCATCGCGTCGTCGACGAGGATGCCACGGCCGATCGCAAGGCCCGCCTCCTGGGCCAGCGCCACGGAAGGCCGCACGCCGACCGACATCACCACCAAGTCGGCGGGAAGGACGGTGCCGTCCGCGAGGCGAAGACGCTCGACCCTGCCATCGCCCTCGACCGCAGCAGTGTCGGCACCCAGGAGCACCTTGATGCCGCGCTCCTCCATGGCCCGCTTCACGAGCCCGGCGGCCTCGTGATCGAGCTGGCGCTCCATCAGCCGGTCCATGACGTGGAGCAGCGTTGTGTCGATGCCGAGCCGGGCGAGCCCTGCGGCAGCTTCGAGCCCGAGCAGGCCACCGCCGATGACGATGGCCTTGGCATGCTGCACGGCCGCCCGGCGGATCGCCGCCACGTCGGCGAGATCGCGAAAGGTGATGACGCCGGGCAGGTCCATGCCGGGCTTCGGCAGGCGGATCGGCTGGGAGCCGATGGCGAGGACCATTTTGTCGAAGGGAAGGATGTGGGTTTCGCCCACGATGGCCAGACCGTTCTCACGGTCGATGGTTGTGACCGGCGCGCCGGTGATCAGGCGAATGCCGTGAGCCTCGTACCAGTCGAGCCCACGGAAGGCGGTCGCCGCCTCGTCGATCTCGCCGCCGAGCAGCGAGGAGAGGAGCACGCGGTTATAGGCGGCCTGGGGCTCAGCGCCCACGCAGGCGATGTCGTATCGGCCGGGGCAGGCTTCGGTCAGGCGCTCCAGGAAGCGCAGCGATGCCATGCCATTGCCCACGACGACGAGCCGCTCGCGCGTCTCCCCATCCGTGCCCCGCGCCTCCGGCATCGCGGTGTCCAAAAGGTATGTCGACATCGATCGGTCGCGTCTCGAACCTCGAATCCAGGGATCGTCGGCGGACCGCCCACGAAAAAGCCGCTGCCGGACATCGTCCCAGGACAGCCGGTCAGGGGCCCCAGGAGAACCGGATCAGCGGCCTCGCTGACGGCGCTGTCCGTCGCCGTTGACGGACGCGAGATGCTTTGCAGGGATCGTGCCAGATGCCACCGGGACGCGAGATCCAGGCACCATGCCGCGGCGCTGCACAAAAGGCAGGCGGCTGCCGACGCAGGCGTCAGCGCATCGAATGATCGGGGCGGGGAAAGCTTAAAGGAGTGCCGACAGGGCTACGAGCAGGCCGACAGTCGGCATGGCGCCGACCACGACGACCCAATACCAGCCACTAGGCGCGCTCAGGCGGCGGTTGTCGTTGGCAGGTCGGGGGGCGCGGCGTCCGGTGCGGACGTAGCGTTGCAACTCCACCCTTTGGGGCGGGGCTGGCGGGAGCGACGCTGCGTCGAATTTGCGGCAACCGGGCATGGTAGCTGCTCAACGGCTCAACCCTGAGCGTGTTCCACGCGCCGAGCGCATGGCCAAGGCAGCAGGTGGGCGCGGGACGCCGGGCCACTTACGGTTCAAGTCTATAGAGCGCCCGCGCCGCAGCCTCCCAGGCGAAGCCGTCCTCGATCTGCCCTGCCGCGTGCATCTGCCGGAGCAGCCATGCGAGCCGTTCGGGCGACGCAACCTGCGCCTCCCCGCCGAGGCGCAAATGCCCCAGCCAGCGGCCTGTCTCGTCCTCCGCGCTCTGCTCGAAGGCGCGTGCGACGCCGCCGAGTTCCGGGTCTACCCGGGCGCGGCGCTGGAGATGATGAACGAGTTCGCCGCGATGATCGGGGTCGGCGCACCAGAGACCTGCCCGCGCGATCGCCCGAACCAGGGGTGCCCCCGCCTCCCCGACCCGGGCCGAAATGGCAAGAACCTTCTCCGGCGCGTCCGGGGCGATCTCGCTTCCGAGGACGACGACCCGCCCGACACCCGCCGCCAGGGCGACCCCGTTCCAGGGCGCGCCCGCGCAGAACCCATCGACCAATCCGCGAGACAGAGCTTCGACGCCGTGTTGCGGCGGCACGACCACATGGCGCAGGGCCGCCGGGTCGAGCCCACCGGCCTGCGCGAACAGGCGGACCTGATAGGCATGACACGAGAAGGGGTGGACGATGCCGATCGTCACCGGCTTGCCCGCCGTGCGTCGCGCCGCCGCGACACGCGCGAAGGCCCGGGCGATGGTGCGCCAATCCTCACCCTCCCCGCCCTCGTCGCGCACGGCTTCGCTCAGCGCGTTCGAGAAGGTGATCGCGTTGCCGTTGAGGCTCAGCGGCAGGGCGATTGTCAGGTCCGAGGGCGGCCCCGACAGGCCGAGCGCACTGGCGAGCGCCAGGGGCGCCAGCATATGGGCGCCGTCGAGATGGCCGAGCGCCAGCCGGTCGCGCAGGGTCGCCCAGGAGGGCTCCGCCGAGAGGTCGAGGTCGATCCCCTCATCGCGGGCATAGCCGAGTTCCCGCGCCAGAATCACGGGCGCCGCATCGCAGAGCGGGACGTAGCCGATCCGGAGCCTCATCCGAGCAAATCCGCCGTAGTGACGATGGCGCGGGCGATGTCCGCGATCTTGCGCTTCTCGTTCATGGCCTTGCGCCGCAACTGCCGGTAGGCCTCCTCCTCCGAGAGGCCCTTCAGGTTCATCAGGATGCCCTTTGCCCGCTCGATGAGCTTTCGGTCGGCGAGTTCCCCTTCGCTTCCGAAAGCTCACGCTGGAGCCGGGCGAAGGCGTTGAAGCGCAGGATCGCGATGTCGATGATCGACTTGATCCGCTCCGCCCTCAGGCCGTCGACCACGTAAGCCGAGATGCCTGCATCGACGGCGGCCTCCATCATGGTGCTGTCCGAGCGGTCCACGAACATCGCCACCGGCCGCTCGGCGTGGCGGGTCACCGCCGACATCTGCTCCAGGATGTCCCGGCTCGGGCTTTCCAGGTGGATCACCACGACATCGGGCTTCAGGGCACTCACCCGCTCGTGGAGGTCGGCGGAATCCGGCAGGACGACGATCCGCCCGATCCCGGCCGCGCGGAGTCCTTCCTCAAGGATCGCGGCGCGGGCCTGGCTGGGATCGATCACGGCGACGGTGAGGCTCGATTCGGTCATCGCGGCGTGTTCAGGGACGGGCGCTCCGCCCGGATCCCGCCGGTGCAGGACCGTACTGGCGTAAGCAAGGGATGTGCCTCCGGCCAAGGTTTCCCCGATCTCCGCCCGGTTACCGCCACGTAACCTTTCGGTCTAGCTTCTGCCGCAATGCGGCTGCTTCCTGTGTCCCTGAGACGACAGAGAGGGTCGAAAAGCGGATGCGCGGGCCTGATCGCAATTCGGTGGCGCTGCCCTGCCGGTCACAGGAAAGGCCTGCCCTGGCCGATGGCGGCGGGCGAGTGACGATGCCCTTCGTGCCGACCCTGTTCACCATCGCCTTCCTGGCGGCCGCCTCCGTCTACTGCACCAAAGGCGATGCGCCCGCTCCGGCACCGACGGCGCGGATGATCCCGGCCTCGGGCGGGGCGAGCCTCGCCATGACCGCCCCGGCCTCGCCCGCCGCCGAGCTGCCCGCCCGGCCCCCGGCCGTGATCGCCTTCTCGGAGATCTATCCGCTGGTCGCCGATCCGGTGACGACCTCGGCCCTGCCCGCTCATTCGGCCAATGCCGCCGCTGCCGCGCCCCGGCCCGCGCGCAAGGTCGCGACTTCCTCGTCCATCCGTCGCACCTGCCCCGGCCGCCGCTGCACGGAAGGGACGGTGCCGGACCACGCTCCGGCCGAGGATCCGTTCCAGCCGGCGCGCACCGCCTCCGAGGAGGCGTCGCCCTCCCAGGTCCCGAGTGCCCTGCCCTTCGCGGAATCCGTGGTCGAGGTGGTGGTGCCGGTCGCCCGCGAGGTCGGCTCGAGGGTCGAGCAGATTTCCGGCGGCGCGGGTGATCTGCTGCGAGGCTCCCAGGCGGTGGTGAAGGGCTCCATCGGCGTCCTCGGCGACCGGCTGTTCTAACGGAGCCGATACCGCGCTGCGGCAAGCGCCCCCTGGACCCGGCGCCGCATCAGCCTAGTTCGCGCTGAGCGGACGGGGGACGGGCCTGATGGCCGAACGAATCGAGGATTACGCGCTGCTTGGCGACGGTCGCACGGCCGCGCTGGTAAGCCGCCGTGGCAGCGTCGATTGGCTATGCTGGCCGCGCTTCGATGCCGCCGCGCTGTTCACCGCCCTTCTCGGCACCCACGAGCACGGCTTCTGGGAGATCCGCCCGGAGGCCGACCACGTCGAGACGTCCTGGGCCTATCGCGAGGGCAGCCTCGTCCTTGAGACGCGGCACAAGACCCGCCAGGGCGAAGTCCTCGTCACGGATTTCATGCCGACCGGCGACGGGCCGCATCTCGTGCGCCTCGTCCAGGGCCTCCACGGCCGGGTGGCCATGCGCAGCGAACTGGCGGTCCGGTTCGACTACGGCTCCGCCGTGCCCTGGGTCTCGCACTCGGAACTGGGGGACCTGCGGGCGATCTCCGGGCCACACAAGGTCGTGATGCGGACCGACGTGCCCCTGCACGGCACCGACCGCCAGACGACGCTCGGGGAGTTCACGATCCATGCGGGCGAGCACCGCCGCTTCGTCCTGAGCTACGGCGCCTCGCACGAGCCCGACCCACCGCCGATCGAGCCCCGGCAGATGCTGGCGGATACCGACCGCGCGTGGCGCAACTGGTCGAAGCGGTGCGTGGGAGGAACGCCCTGGGACGGGCTGCTTCAGCGCTCGCTCCTGACCCTCAAGACGCTGATCTACCAGCCGACCGGCGGCATCGTCGCGGCACCCACCGCCTCCCTGCCGGAAGGGCTCGGCGGCGAGCGCAACTGGGATTACCGGTTCTGCTGGCTTCGGGATTCGACGCTCACGCTCATCGCCTTGATGGACGGAGGCTATATCGAAGAGGCCCGCGCGTGGCTGAACTGGCTGCTGCGCGCGGTGGCGGGCAACCCGGAGCAGGCGCACATCCTGTACGGCATCGCGGGCGAGCGCCTGCTGCCCGAGATCACCCTCGATTGGCTGCCGGGCTACGAGAATTCGAGGCCGGTCCGCATCGGCAACGCCGCTGCGGCTCAGTTCCAGCTCGATGTCTACGGCGAGTTGTTCGACGCCCTCTACCAAGCCCATTCCCGCGGCCTGCCGGTGAGCGAGGACGGGCGCCGCGTCGGCCTCGCCCTGCTCGGCCATCTGGAGAAGGCGTGGCGCCTGCCGGACGAGGGCATCTGGGAGGTGCGCGGGGGATCCCGCCACTTCGTCCATTCCAAGGTGATGGCCTGGGTCGCCTTCGACCGCGCCCTGCGGATGCAGGAGCCAACGTGGGCAGCGCCTCGCGGGAGCAGATTGCGCGCTGGCGGGCGATTCGCGACGAGATCCACGCCGAGGTCTGCGAGAAGGGGTTCGACCCCGAGCTCAACAGCTTCGTGCAGTACTATGGTGCGAAGGCCCTCGATGCGAGCCTGCTCCTCATCGCCCATACCGGCTTCCTGCCGCAGCACGACCCGCGCGTGGTCGGCACCGTCGAGGCCATCGGCAAGGGGCTGATGCGCAACGGTTTCATCCTGCGCTACGAGACCGAGGGCCAGAAGACGGACGGTTTATCGGGCAACGAGGGAGCCTTCCTGCCCTGCACCTATTGGTATGCTGACAACCTCATCGGCCTCGGGCGGCGAGAAGAAGCCCGTGCCTTGATCGACCGCCTCCTGGGGATCTGTAACGATCTCGGCCTCGTCAGCGAGGAGTATGACGTGCATGCCGAGCGACTTGTGGGTAATTACCCGCAGGCATTCACCCACGTGGCCCTCGTCAATACGCTCCTCAGCTATGCCCGTGGCGAGGGGCCGGCCGAGAAACAGGGCGGTAAATCTGACGGTGCGCCCCCCGCCGTACACCGCCGCGAGGCGGCTCAGCGGTCGAGCTAGAGAATAGGACGACGTGACATCATGAGCGGAGCCGATACCCCCGCCCGCGCCGAGCTTGCCGAGATCGACACGCTCTGCATCAACACGATCCGCACCCTGACGATCGACGCGGTGCAGAAGGCGAATTCGGGCCATCCCGGCGCCCCGATGGCGCTGGCGCCGGTCGCCTACACCCTGTGGAACCGCTACCTGCGCTACGACCCGGCGCACCCGCATTGGCCGAACCGCGACCGGTTCGTGCTCTCCTGCGGCCATGCCTCGATGCTGCTCTACGCGCTGCTTCACCTCGCCAACGTGGCGGAGAAGGACGGCGGCAACGCCCCGGCCGTAAGCCTCGATGAGATCAAGCGTTTCCGCCAGATCGACAGCCGTACGCCGGGCCACCCGGAATACCACTTCACCACCGGCGTCGAGACCACCACCGGCCCCCTCGGCCAGGGTGTTGCGAACTCCGTCGGCATGGCGATGGGGGGGCGCTTCCTCGGCAAGCACCTGAACCGGCCGGGGCTGCCGCTGTTCGACTACAACGTCTACGCCCTGTGCTCGGACGGCGACCTTATGGAGGGCGTCGCCTCGGAGGCCGCCTCCATCGCCGGGCACCTGCGCCTGTCGAACCTGTGCTGGATCTACGATGACAACACCATCACCATCGAGGGCCACACCGAACTCGCCTTCGGTGAGGAGGTCGCCACCCGCTTCCTGTCTTATGGCTGGGAAGTGCTGCGCGTCGCCGACGCCAACGACATCCACGCCATCACGAACGCCCTCGACACCTTCGTGAGCAACCGTGACCGGCCGACGCTGATCATCCTCAAATCGGTGATCGGCTACGGCGCCCCGAAGAAGCAGGGCACCTCAAAGGCGCATTCCGACGCGCTGGGCGAGGACGAGGTGAAGGGCGCAAAGCGCGCCTATGGCTGGCCGGAGGATTCGCAGTTCCTCGTGCCGGACGGCGTCCAGGAGAATTTCCGGGACGGCATCGGCAAGCGCGGCGCGGCGCTCTTCGACGAATGGCAGGGCCTGTTCGCCAAGGCGAAGGACTCCGACGCCGCCCATGCCGAGCAGCTGGACGCCTTCCTCGAAGGCCGCCTCCCCGAGGGATGGGACAAGGACATCCCGGTCTTCGAGGCGGATGCCAAGGGTCTCGCCACCCGCGAATCGTCCGGCAAGGTGCTCAACGCCATCGCCCAGCACGTACCGTTCCTGCTCGGCGGCTCGGCCGACCTCGCCCCGTCGAACAAGTCGAACCTGACCTTCGAGGGTGCGGGCTCGCTGACCCCGCTCAACCCGGGCGGGCGCAACGTCCATTTCGGCGTGCGCGAGCATGCCATGGGATCGATCGTGAACGGCCTCGGCCTCGTGGGTCTGCGGGCCTACGGCGCGACCTTCCTCGTCTTCGCCGATTACATGCGTCCCCCGGTGCGGCTTGCCGCGCTGATGGAACTGCCGGTCTTCCACATTTTCACCCACGACTCGATCGGCGTGGGCGAGGACGGGCCGACCCACCAGCCGGTGGAGCAGTTGCTGTCGCTGCGCTGCATTCCGGGCCTCGTCACGCTGCGCCCGGCGGATGCCAACGAGGTGGCGGAAGCCTACCGGGTGATCTTCTCCCTGAAGAACCAGCCCGCCGTGCTCGCCTTGTCGCGTCAGGCCCTGCCGACCCTCGACCGGTCGATATACGGCGCCGCCTCCGGCACCGCGAAGGGCGCCTACGTGCTGGCCGATTGCGAGGGCACGCCGGAGGTGATCCTGCTGGGCTCCGGTTCCGAGGTGCAGTTCTGCATCGGCGCCTACGAGGCGCTGAAGGCCGAGGGCGTGAAGGCCCGCGTGGTCTCGATGCCGTCGTGGGACCTGTTCGAACGTCAGGACCAGGGCTACCGCGATTCGGTGCTGCCGCCGTCCGTGAAGGCCCGCGTCGCTGTCGAGCAGGGCAGCGTGATCGGCTGGGACCGCTATGCGGGCTCGGAGGGCACGGTGATCGGCATGAACACCTTCGGTGCCTCGGCGCCCCTGAAGGATCTCCTGACCAAGTTCGGGTTTACCCCGGAGAAGGTTCTGGAGGCCGCGAAGGCGCAGGTGGCCAAGCACAAGCACTGAGGACATTCACCCCAGGGACGGGAGCGACGCCCGTCCCGACCTTTCTCCTCATCCTGAGATGCCGGCCTTGGCGGGCCTCGAAGGAGGGGAGAGGGGGATACGGGAATTTCGCAACGCTCCCCTCCGTGAGAGAGGGAGCAGGTCGCGACTGACATCACGAGGCTCGGACATGAACGCGCTCAAGGCCCTGCACGCAGAACAGGATCAGGCCGTCTGGCTCGACTTCGTCGCCCGAGGGTTCATCGAGAAGGGTGAGCTGAAGAAGCTCGTGGAGGAGGACGGCCTGCGCGGCGTCACCTCGAACCCGGCGATCTTCGAGAAGGCCATCGGCCACTCGGACGAGTACGATGCCAGCCTGAAGGCCGTTCAGGAGACCGGCGACAGCCGGGTCATCGATCTCTACGAGGGGCTGGCCATCGCCGACATCCAGGCCGCCGCCGATGTGCTGCGCCCGGTCTACGAGGCGAGCGACGGCGCCGACGGCTATGTGAGCCTCGAAGTCTCCCCCTACCTCGCCCTCGACACGCAGGCGACGCTCGACGAGGCCCGCCGCCTGCACAAGGCCGTCGCCCGCGACAACCTGATGGTGAAGGTGCCCGCGACGCCGGAGGGCATCCCGGCGATCAAGCAACTCACCGCCGAAGGCATTTCGATCAACGTCACGCTGCTCTTCTCTCAGGAGGCCTACGAGGCCGTCGCCCGCGCCTTCGTGGCGGGGCTCGAGGAGCGGGTCGAGGGGGGCATGACGTCTCGCGCATCGCGAGCGTGGCGAGCTTCTTCATCAGCCGCATCGACAGCCTCGTCGACAAGATGCTCGACGAGAAGATCGCCGCCGCGAACGACCCCGACGAGAAGATCGCGCTCGGCTCCCTCAAGGGCAAGGTGGCGATCGCCAACGCCAAGCTCGCCTACCAGCGCTACAAGCGCATTTTCGCCGAGGCGAAATGGCAGGCTTTGGCCGAAAAGGGCGCGAAGGCGCAGCGTCTGCTCTGGGCCTCCACGGGGACCAAGAACAAGGCCTATTCCGACGTGCTCTACGTCGAGGAGTTGATCGGCCCGAACACCGTCAACACCATGCCCCCCGCGACCATGGCCGCCTTCCGCGACCACGGCGAGGTCCGCGCGACCATCGAGGAGGACGTGCCCGGGGCCGAGGCGGTGATGAACAGCCTCGCCCGCGCGGGCATCGACATCGAGGCTGTGGCTCGGCAGCTGGTCGAGGAGGGCGTGCAGCTCTTCATCGACGCTGCCGACAACCTGCTCGGCGCGGTGGCAGGCAAGCGCGTCGCCCTCCTCGGCGCCCGCCTCGACCCACAGGCGCTCGCCCTCTGCGATATCCTGAGCGCCGATGCGGCCAAGGCCGTGGAGGCGTGGCGCGCCAGCGGCGCGATCCGCCGCCTCTGGGCCAAGGACGCCACGGTCTGGACCGGCGCCGACGAGGCGAGCTGGCTCGGCTGGCTCCACATCGTGGAGGAGGAACTCGAGAAGGCCGCCGACTACGCCGCCTTCGCCGATTGGGTGAAGGGTGAGGGGTTCACCCATGCCGTGGTGCTCGGCATGGGCGGGTCGAGCCTCGGCCCGGAGGTGTTGAGCCTGACCTACGGTCAGCGTCCGGGTTATCCGGCGTTGCGCATCCTCGATTCGACCCATCCGGACGAGGTGCGCGCGGTCGAAGCCGAGATCGACCTCGCCAAGACGCTGTTCATCGTCTCCTCGAAGTCGGGCTCGACCTTGGAGCCGAACGTTTTTCGCGATTACTTCTACGACCGGGTGAAGCAGACCATCGGCGAGAAGGTCGGCGACCATTTCGTGGCCGTCACCGACCCCGGCTCGGATATGGAGCGGGCTGCTCAGGCCCAGAACTTCAAAAAATCTTCTACGGCAAGAAGCAGATCGGCGGGCGTTATTCGGTGCTCTCGGCCTTCGGCCTCGTGCCCGCCGCCGCCATGGGCCTCGACGTCAAGGATCTGCTCGACCGGGCGCGGATCATGGTCCGCTCCTGCGGCCCGG
The DNA here is from genome assembly GCF_042661665.1 of Methylobacterium komagatae. Lineage (NCBI taxonomy): Bacteria > Pseudomonadati > Pseudomonadota > Alphaproteobacteria > Hyphomicrobiales > Methylobacteriaceae > Methylobacterium > Methylobacterium komagatae. The sequence continues at coordinate 4,462,740 of NZ_JBHSWN010000001.1, read as the reverse complement.
CCGTGCCGCCGCACAACAATCCCGGCGTGCTTCTCGGCACCGCCATGGGCACGGCGGCGCTGAAGGGCCGGGACAAGGTGACGGTGATCGCCTCCCCCGGCATCGCGAGCTTCGGCGCCTGGGCCGAGCAGCTCATCGCCGAATCGACCGGCAAGGTCGGCCAGGGCCTGATCCCGGTGGACGGGGAGCCCGCGGGCGTCCCGGCCGTCTACGGGCACGACCGGTTCTTCCTGTACCTGCGCCTCGACAGCCAAGCCGACGCCGCCCAGGACGCCGCCCTCTCCGCTCTGGAGAAGGATGGGCACCCGATCGCCCGGATCGGCCTCGATGGCGTCGAGCAGTTGCCGCAGGAATTCTACCGACTGGAGATCGCCACGGCGGTGGCCGGGGCGGTCCTGGAGATCAATCCGTTCGATCAGCCGGACGTGGAGGCGAGCAAGATCGAGACGAAGAAGCTCTTCGCCGAGGCGGAAAAGAGCGGTGCCCTCCCCTCGGAGACGCCGCTCTTCGAAGACGAAGTGCTGGCCCTCTACGCCGATCCGAAGAATGCCGAGGCCCTGCCGCAGGCGCGGGACGGGCTCGACGTCGCCATCAGGGCCCATCTCGCGCGGGCGCGGCAGGACGATTACGTCGCCCTCCTCGCATACATCCCCCGCAACGAGGCCAACCACGCCGTACTTCAGGAGGCGCGGCTCGCGATCCGCGACGCGAAGCGATACGCGACCTGCCTCGAATTCGGGCCACGTTTCCTCCACTCGACGGGCCAAGCCTACAAGGGCGGACCGAACACCGGCGTGTTCCTGCAGATCACCGGCGATGCCAGCAAGGATCTGCCGATCCCCGGCCGTTCGCTCGGGTTCTCGACGGTGGTCGCTGCTCAGGCGCGGGGCGATTTCGCCGTGCTGGCCGAGCGTGGGCGACGGGCGCTCCGGGTCCATCTCAAGGCCGGTCAGACGCAAGCCGGACTGGCCCGGATCGCAGCGGCGCTGAAGGCCGCGGTGGCGTGACTCGCGGCCGGGGGCTTTCCCCGGCCGACACACCCTCCGCCGTCATCGCGAGCGCAGCGAAGCGATCCAGGGCGGCGGGACATTTTCGGCCGGGGCGCTGCTGGATGGCTTCGCTCCGCTCGCAATGACGGGGTTGTCTCGGGCACCTCCCGTGACCGCGAAGACCCCTTACACGGAGCCCACGCGATGCAACTCGGCATGATCGGCCTCGGCCGGATGGGCGGCAACATCGTCCGGCGGCTGCTGCGGGACGGGCACACGGCGGTAGTGTTCGACAGGAACACGCAAGCCGTCGAGGCGCTGGTGAAGGAAGGCGCGACCGGCGCAACGAGCCTCGAAGACCTCGTGTCGAAGCTCGAGGTGCCCCGCACCGCCTGGGTGATGCTGCCGGCGGGCGCGATCACCGAGGAAACGGTACAGACGCTGGGATCCCTGATGCAGTCCGACGATTGCATCATAGACGGTGGCAATTCCTTCTACGGCGACGACGTGCGCCGGGGCCAGGAACTCAAGGGCAAGGGCATCCACTACGTCGATGTCGGCACGTCCGGCGGCGTCTGGGGCCTGGAGCGCGGCTATTGCATGATGATCGGCGGCGATAAGTCGGCCGTGGACCGGCTCGATCCGATCTTCTCAACCCTGGCGCCGGGAATCGGCGACGTGCCGCGCACGCCGGGCCGCGAGGGACGCGACCCCCGCGCCGAGCAGGGCTACATCCATGCCGGGCCGACCGGCGCGGGCCATTACGTGAAGATGGTCCATAACGGCATCGAGTACGGGCTGATGCAGGCCTATGCGGAGGGGTTCGACATCCTCCGCCACGCCAACGCCGAGTCCCTGCCGGAGGAACGGCGCTTCGACCTCAACCTTGGCGACATAGCCGAGGTCTGGCGGCGGGGCAGCGTGGTCTCGTCCTGGCTCCTCGACCTCACCGCCCAGGCTCTGGCGGGTGACGAGAGCCTCGAAGATTTCTCCGGCTGGGTCGAGGATTCCGGCGAGGGCCGCTGGACCATCAACGCCGCCGTGGAACAGGCCGTCCCGGCCACCGTCCTCTCGGCCGCCCTCTATCGCCGCTTCCGCTCTCGTGAGGACGCCTCCTACGCCGACAAGCTTCTCTCCGCGATGCGCAAGGGCTTCGGCGGCCACCAGGAACCCAAGAAATCTTGAGGATTGCATGGCGACGCACCCGGACGGAACGCATGTCCTGCCCGATGCTGACGCGGTGGCCCGCGAGGCCGCCGAGCGCCTGATCGCCGCCTGCGGCGAGGCGGGGGGAGCGCATCGCGATCTGCCTTGCGGGCGGCTCGACGCCGAAGCGCCTCTACAAACTCCTCGCCGGGCCCGAATATGCCGCGCGGGTGCCATGGACCCAGATCCACTGGTTCTTCGGCGACGACCGCGCCGTGCCGTGGGACGATGAGCGCAGCAACGTGCGCATGGTGCGCGAGGCTTTCGGCCACGGCAGCCCGATCCCGCCGACCCATCTGCATTTCATCCCCTCGGACGAGGGGCTCGAGGCCGGAGCGCGGGCCTATGAGCGGACGCTGCTGGATTTCTACGGCGCCGACACGCTGGACCCCGCCAGACCGTTGTTCGACCTCGTGCTTCTCGGCCTCGGCGAGGACGGGCACACCGCCTCCCTGTTCCCGGGCAAGCCGGAGGCGGGGGAGAGCGACGCCCTTGTCGTGGCCGTGCCCGATGCGGGCCTCGCCCCCTTCGTGCCCCGCATCAGCCTGACCCGGCCCGCCCTGCTCTCGTCGCGGCACGTGCTGTTTCTCGTTACTGGGGAGGGCAAGCGGGCGCCGCTCGGCCGCCTCGCCGCCGGGGAGGATCTGCCCGCCGGGCATGTGCGCGGCGCTCAGGTGGCGTGGCTGCTCGATGAGGCGGCGGTGGGGTAGACGCCACTACCCTCGCTTAAGGATGATGGGGTAGCGTCGCCCATCGAGGCTGGCGAATGTCGTCGCCGGCCGCTTCCTCAAAGGCGCCGCGCCTGGGTACGCTCGTCCTGTTCACCGACCGGCCCGGTCAGCACCTCGACCTCGTGCGGGCGCTGGGGGAGATCGCCCCCTGCCACGTGCGCGATGCGGCCGCCGTGGCGCCTGCTGGCGACTGTATCGGCTTCGTCGCCGATCTCGATCTGTTGCAACCGTTGCAGTTGCGCGGCCTGCGCGCGCTCATCGCCGAGGCGCCGCATCTGCCGCGCCTGTTCCTGATGCGCGACCTCGGCGAGCGCAGCCTCTCCGTCGCCCGCAGCCTGGGCGCCTGCCTGAGCCTTCCGGTCGATACGCCCGCCGATCAGGTGGCGGAAGCGATGCGCGCGCATCTGGAAAGCCCCCTCCCCGACCTCGTCCGGAGCACCCGGCAGCAGGGACGCAGCGCGGTGATCGCGCAGGCCGCCGACGAGGCCGGGGCCGTCCTGGCGGGGATGCTCGATTCGGCCCGGCTCACGGGCAAGGTCGATCCGATGCTCGTCGAGCACGGGCTCGACCCGATCCTCGGGGCGGTCGGCGAGGCCGGGCTCGGGGCGTGGCTCGATACGGTCCGCGCCTACGACGACGCCACCTATCAGCATTGCCTGCTCGTGGCGGGTTTGGCCGCGACCTTCGCGATCGAACTCGGCTTCAGCCGACGCGACCGCGAGCATCTGGTGCGGGCTGCCCTCGTCCACGATGTCGGCAAGGCGCGTATCCCCATTGCCATCCTGAACAAGGCCGGGCCGCTCGATGCCGAGGAGCGGGCGATCATGCGCACACATGCCGAACTCGGCCACGCCATCCTCGTGGAGGCGGGCGGCTACGACGATTCGATCCTCGCCGTGGTCCGGCACCATCACGAACTGCTCGACGGCAGCGGCTATCCCGATGGTCTGTCAGGCGACGCGATTCCCGACATCGTGCGCCTGATCACCGTCTGCGATATCTACGCGGCGCTGGTGGAGCACCGCCCCTATCGCGCGCCGATGCCGACCGAGGAGGCCCTCGCCGTCATGCGCGGCATGGAGGGCAAGCTCGACATGGCCCTCGTCCATTCCTTCGGGCGGGCCGTGTCGCAGGGGTAAGCCCTCGTTTCACACGAAGTGCTTGGACAGCTTCAGCCCTTGCGCCTGATAGTTCGAGCCCGCACCGGCCCCGTAGAGGGTGGCGGGCTTCTCGGCCATGCGCTCATAGACGAGGCGGCCGACGATCTGACCGTCTTCCAGCAGGAAGGGAACGTCGCGGGAGCGTACTTCCAGGACCGCCCGTGCCCCCGATCCCCCCGCCTCGGCATGGCCGAAGCCGGGATCGAAGAAGCCTGCGTAATGGACGCGGAACTCACCCACCAGCGGATCGAACGGCACCATCTCGGCGGCATGGTCCGGGGGAACCTGCACCGCCTCCTTCGAGGCGAGAATGTAGAACTGGCCAGGGTCGAGGATCAGGCTCGCACTGCCGTCCGAGGGCAGGCGCTCCCAGAAGGCGTCGATGCCGTGTTTGCCCGGAGCGTCGACATCCACGAGGCCGGTATGGCGCTTGGCGCGGTAGCCGATCAGCCCGTCGAAGCCCGCCAGGTCGACCGAGACCGCCACCCCGCCCTGGAGCGAGGGCGAGGCGACGTTCACCAGGGGCGAGCGCGCGTGCAGGGCAGCGAGGTCCGCCTCGCCGAGACGGGGCTGGCCCCGGCGGAAACGGATCTGCGAGAGGCGCGAACCCGTCCGCACCAGGACGGGGAAGGTCCGGGGCGAGATCTCGGCATAGAGCGGCCCGGAATAGCCCGGCGCCACCTGATCGAAGGCCTCGGCCCGGTCCGTGATCACGCGGGTGAACACGTCGATCCGGCCGGTCGAGCTCTTGGGGTTGGCCGAGGCGGCGAGATCGGCGGGGAGCGCGAGGCTTTCCTGCAATTCCGCGATGTAGACGCAGCCCGTTTCCAGCACCGCGCCCGGCCGCAGGTCGATGGCGTGGAAAGACAGGTGCTGGACGCAGGTCTCGACGCTGCGCGATGCGCCGGGCAGGAAGCTTGTACGCACCCGGTAGGCCCGCTGCCCGAGGCGAAGGTCGAGGCTTGCGGGCTGGATCTGGTCCGGCGCGAACGGGGTGGCGGGCAGGATGCCCCCCGCGCGGGTGAGCGCGTCGATCGCCTGGGCCGGGAGGATGCCCTCCCCCATCGAATTCGCGCCCGCCTGCATCGTCCGCTCCCGTCGCGCGGCGGCCGACCGCGCCCCTCATTGTCCGCCAACGGCCCTAAGGCGGATTTAATGCGTGCAGTGCAGAACGTGGGCGGAACCCAGGCTCGCGCTGCGACGTAATCCGCCGCAATTGACGCCGATTCACGCGCCAACTACCACCAAGAGCGTGATGCGGCGAAAGCCGTCATCGTCGAGTCGCCAGTCTCGAGGGACCATGTAAGGCAATGTACACGGCCGAGACCCGGGGAATTAGCGTGACGGTGCAGCCGCGTTTCGTGGAGGAGGAATCCTCTCCGAACGAGAGCCGCTACTTCTTTGCCTACACGGTCGAGATCGTGAATAACGGCGAAGAACAGGTGCAGCTCCGCTCGCGCCATTGGCGTATCATCGACGGGCGCGGCGCCTGCCAGGAAGTGCGCGGCGTCGGCGTGGTCGGCAAGCAGCCTGTTCTGGAGCCCGGCGAGTCCTTCTGCTACACGAGCGGGTGCCCGCTCACGACTCCCGACGGGCTGATGGCCGGCAGCTACACCATGGCGACCGTGGCCGGCGAGAGCTTCGAGGCCGAGATTCCCGCCTTCTCGCTCGATAGCCCGCACGTCCGCCGCAGCCTCCACTGAAGCCAGCCTCGCCAACCGTCGGGGAGCGCGTGAGACGGGCGGCCCCGGAGGGATCATGGCTTCGAACGGCGAGCGGCTGACACCGCTCGAGATGCTGGCACGGCTCGTCGCCTTCGACACCGAAAGCGACAAATCCAACCTCGCGCTGATCGATGCGGTCTGCGCCTATCTGGACGGATGGGGCGTGCCCGTCCGTCGGTTCCCCGATGCGAGCGGCACCAAGGCCGCGATCCTGGCCACCATCGGCCCCGAGCGCGAGGGCGGCATCGTCCTCTCGGGCCATACCGACGTGGTGCCGGTGGCGGGACAGCCCTGGACGTCCGACCCCTTCACCTTACGCGTCGCGGGCGGCCGGGCCTACGGGCGCGGCGCGGTCGACATGAAGGGCTTCTGCGCGACCGCGCTGGCCCTGGTGCCGGACATGCTCGCCGCCGATCTCGCACGGCCGATCCATCTGCTCCTCTCCTACGACGAAGAGACCACCTGCCTCGGGCCGATGGATGCCATCGCCCGGTTCGGCGAGGACGTGCCCCGCCCCGGCGCCTGCATCGTCGGCGAGCCGACGGGCCTCGACGTGGCGGACGCGCACAAGAGCATCGTCACCTGCCTCACCACGGTCCATGGCCGCGAGGCGCATTCCTCCCGGCCGGAACTCGGCGCCAACGCGGTCTCGGCTGCCTGTGATCTCGTCGCGGCCCTCAACCGCATCGCCGACCGGATGATCGAGCGGGGCGATCCCTCCGGCCGGTTCGACCCGCCCGCCACGACGATCCATGTCGGGACAATTCAGGGCGGCACCGCCCGCAACATCCTGGCGCGGGAATGCCGGTTCCATTGGGAGTATCGCGGCCTTCCGGATCTCGATCCGCGCGAGATACCGGCCCTGTTCGCCAAGGCCGTGGACGAGGTCACCACGCGCCGCCTCAACCGCTACGGCGAATACGGCCGCATCGACACGCTGGAGGAGGTGGATATTCCCGGTCTCGCGCCGGATCCGGGTTCGGAGGCCGAACGCCTCGCCCTGCGGATCGCCGGGCGCAACCGGACGGTGGCCATGCCCTACGCCACGGAAGCGGGACGTTTCCAGGCTGCGGGGATTCCGACCGTCGTGTGCGGTCCCGGCGATATCGCCCAGGCGCACCAACCCGACGAATTCATCACCCTCGACGCCCTGGCAGCGGGCGAAGCCTTCCTGCGAAGGCTGATCGCGGAGTGCGCGGCATGACCATCCGGGCCAACGAGCATGTGAAGCTGAGGCCACTAGAGCGCGAGGATCTGCGCTTCGTGCACCAGCTCAACAACAACGACAGCATCATGCGCTACTGGTTCGAGGAGGCCTATGAATCCTTCGCCGAACTGCAGCAACTCTACGAGCGCAACATCCACAACCAGACCGAGCGTCGCTTCATCGTCGCCGCACCGGATGGCGAGCCGGCGGGGTTGATCGAGCTGGTCGAGATCAACCATCTCCATCGCCGCTGTGAATTCCAGATCGCGATTCACCCGTCCTTCCAGGGACATGGCTATGCGTGGCGCGCGACGCGGATCGTGATGGATTACGCCTTCAGCGTCCTGAACATCCACAAGCTCTACCTCCACGTCGATCGTGAGAACCAACGGGCGGTGCGCATCTACGAGCGCTGCGGCTTCCGCCCCGAGGGCGTGCTGAAGGACGAATTCTTCGTGAACGGGCGCTACCGGGACGCCATAAGGATGTGTCTGTTCCAGCCGGACTACCTGTCGTCGCGCGGCGGCGGCGATCCAAACGAGCCCGTGCTGAAGACGTAAAAAAGGGGCCGGGCTTTCGCCCGACCCCCAGCCTTATTCGTGAATGGCTGGGCTTAGCGGGCCTGACCGCCCGCCGCGCCGCCGGCCTTCATGCCGCCCGCGTTGGCGCCGCCGCCGGCGTTCATGCCAGCGCCCTCGGCGCCGCCACGACCGCCGCGCTGCATCTCGCCACCATTGCCGCGATTGCCGCGCTCCATGCCACCCTGCTGACCGCCGTTGTCGCGGTCGGAGACGTTGCGCATGTTGTTCTGGCGATCACCCTCGCCGCGCATCCCGGCATTGCGGGCGCCGTCGTTCTTCATATCGCTCTTGGCGTCGCGCTTCATGTCACCCCGGTTCTCGCCGCGGTTCTCACCACGAGCCTGGACGTCGCCGCGACGGTTCTGCTCGCTGCGGAAGCTGCTGCGCTCGCGATCGCTGCGGATTCCGGCGCGGGTTTCGGTGCCGAAGCTCGCTCCGACCACACCGCCGGAGAGACGACGGTACTCGGCCGAGCCGTAACGCACGCGCTGGCCGCGGATCACCACCCAACGCTCGCTCGGGCCGGTCTCGCGGATGCTGACGAGGCGACGGTACTCGGGCGACCCGTACAGAACGCGCTGACCGCGGATGGTCACGTAGCGCGTGCGGGTGCCGCCCTCACGGACACTGACGAGACGGCGATATTCCGGCGAGCCGTACACGACCCGCTGGCCACGGATCACCACGTAACGCTCGCGCGGACCGCGATGCTCGACGATCAGGCGACGGTATTCCGGCGAGCCGTAGACGACCCGCTGGCCGCCGATGAACACGAAGCGGCCCTCGCGCCGGAAGCCACCCTCGAAGCGCGCGCTGCGGCTGTCGATCTGGGTGCGGCTGCCACGAAACTCGCTGCGCCCTTCGGCCCGGTCGCCGTCGCGGCGGTCGCGGCCCATGCGCTCGCCACGGTCGTTGCCGTTGCGAGCCGTCCGGTCGTTGTCGCGCTCGCCGTTGCGACCGTTGGCAGCGGAGCGGTCACGGTCGGCGCCCTGGGCATTGCGGTCGGCCGAGCGATCCGCCTTCGCACCCTCGCGGCCCTGACCCATCTGGCCGCCCGACTGACGATCGGCCTGACGGTCGGCGCCGCCCATACCCTGCTGCGACGAGGTGCCGGACATCGCGCCCGTATTGCCGCCCGTCTTGGCACCGCCCTCGGCCTTCATACCGGCCTCGGGGCGGCCACCCTGTCCGCCGGCGGCGCCACCGCGCTCGCCGCCCATGCCTTGCTGGGCATAGACCGACGTGCTGAGCAGAAGCGCGGCAAGGCTCACGGACAGTCGCGTGGTGAATTGAGTCATGGGGTTCCCTCACGTCGAAAATTATGCTTCGCAACGCTGAGGGCGCACAAACGGTTCAAGCTCTCGCATGCAGAAAATGATGCAACACTTGCGAGAACTTGAGCGTTACGCGAGGTAAGCTTGGCCATAACGGCCAGTTCTGCGTAGTCTAGCTCTCTGTTGTCTTCGCGGAGCAAGCAAAGATGCTGAGGTCGAGGGAAGGAGCAAGGCTCCTCCCCGATACGGCTCAGCCTGCGTTGCTCGCGATCTCCGCCTCGACTTCTGTCGGATCGAGGTCGTAGCGGCGCGAGCAGAACTCGCAGGTGATGACGATGCGTCCGTCATCGGCCACCATGTCCCGCCGTTCTTCCGGGCTGAAGGAGCGGATCATGCCCATCACCCGCTCTCGGGAACAGCGGCAGGTCTCGTGCACCGGCTGGCGATCGAAGACGCGCACGCCGCGCTCGTGGAACAGACGGTAGAGCAGCCGCTCGCTCGTCACGTTGGGGTCGACGAGTTCGTGGTCCTCGATGGTCGCGGCCAGCGAGCGTGCCTCCACCCAGGCATCGTCCTCCGGCGCACCCTCGCCGAGATGGACATGGCCCTCCGGGATATCGCCAGGCGGCAGGTCGGCGAGGCGCGCCCGGTCGGTGGACTGGGGCAGAAACTGCACGATCAGGCCGCCCGCCCGCCACGCCCCGCTTGCCTCACCCAGGGATTCGGCGACGGCGAGGCGCACGACGGTGGGGATCTGCTCCGATTGCCGGAAATACTGGTGCGCCGCCTCCTCGAGGCTCTGGCCCTCCATCGGCACCACGCCCTGGTAGCGGCTCGCCGCCGTACCCTGGTCGATGGTCATGGCGAGATGGCCGTTGCCGATCAGGTCCGCATCGCGCACCGGGCCGGTCCCGAGGGCCGAGACCCGCGCCGCGTCGAACCGCGCCGTGGCGCGTAGCCGGTCGGGCGCCTCGAAGTCGACCACGATCATCTCGACCGGGCCATCGGTCTTGGTCTGGAGCTGGAACCGCCCCTCGAACTTCAGGGACGCCCCGAGCAGCACGGTGAGCGCCGCAGCCTCGCCGAGCAGCCGGGCCACCGCATCGGGATAGCCGTGACGGCGCAGGATCGTGTCGATGGACGGCCCCAGCCGCACCACCCGTCCGCGCACATCGAGGGCTTCGACGGCGAAGGGCAGCACCGCGTCATCGACGCTGGGGGTCTCGTTTCCTGCGGTCATGGTCTCTCCGTGGATACCCCCGTCATATGGTGACTCGGCATGGGGTTCCCAAAGGGCTGCGCCCCTCAGGCGGGGTCCAGAGGCGGGGCCCCCGGGATCGCGTCACGCTTCGTGCGCCTGAAGGCACCAGGCCAGGATACCCTTCTGCGCATGCAGCCGGTTCTCGGCCTCGTCGAACACCACCGATTGCGGCCCGTCCATCACCTCGGCGGTCACCTCCTCGCCCCGGTGGGCAGGTAGGCAATGCATGAAGATCGCGTCGGGCTTGGCCGCCGCCATGAGCTTGGAATCGACCCGGTAGGGCGAGAGCAGGTTGTGCCGGTGGCTCTCGTCGTCGTCGCCCATCGAGACCCAGCAATCGGTGACCACCGCATCCGCGCCATCCACCGCTGCGCGGGCATCGGTGGTGACGTTGAGGCGGGCGCCCTCGCGCTTCGCCCAGGCGATGAGAGAGGCGGGCGGCGCCAGTTCCGGGGGGCAGGCGACATTCATGGTGAAGTCGAGCCGGGCGGCAGCGTGGACCCAACTCGCCAGCACGTTGTTGGCGTCTCCGGACCACGCGACGGTGCGGCCCTTGATCGGCCCGCGATGCTCCTCGAAGGTCAACACGTCGGCCATGATCTGGCAGGGATGCGAGTGCTTGGTGAGGGCGTTGATCACCGGCACGGTGGCATGCTCGGCCAGTTCCAGCATCTGCCCGTGGTCGAGGATACGGATCATGATCGCGTCCACGAAGCGGGACAGCACCTGCGCCGTGTCGCCGATGGTCTCACCGCGACCGAGCTGCATCTCGGAGCCCGTGAGCATCAGCGTCTCGCCGCCGAGCTCGCGCATCGCCACGTCGAAGGAGACGCGGGTGCGGGTCGAGGGCCGGTCGAACACCATGGCCAGGGTCTTGCCCACGAGTGGCCGGTCAGCCGAGCGCTCGCCCTTCCGGCGCGCGGCCTTCATGGCGGCGCTGGAATCGAGCATGCGGCGGATCTCGGGCCCGGAGAAATCCGAGAGGTCGAGGAAGTGGCGGGTCTGGGCGGAAACGCCGCCGGGACTGGCCGGGGCCTTGGCCCGGCCGTTGGTCTTCGAGGTCATGGGGTAGGGACTTTCCGGCGGCGCCTTATTCGGCCGCCCCGCGCAGCGCTTCGAAACCGGTCGCGGCGGCATCGAGCCGCCGGACCGCCTCGTCGACATCCGACTCGGTGACGATCAGCGGCGGAATCAGCCGCACGACGTTGTCGCCGGCCGGGATCACGAGGAGGTGAGCCTCCCGTGCCGCCGCGGCGAATTCGGTGTTGGGCACGCCGAGCTTGAGGCCGATCATCAGCCCCTCTCCGCGCACGTCCTCAATGACCTGCGGGTGCTTGTCCCGCAGGGCGGCGAGCTTCTGCTTCAACACGAGCCCGGTATGGGCGACGCGATCGAGGAACCCCTCCGACAGGACCACGTCGAGCACGGCGTTGCCAACCGCCATCGCCAGCGGGTTGCCGCCGAAGGTCGAGCCGTGGCTGCCCGCGACCATGCCGCGCGCCGCCTCCTTGGTGGTGAGGCAGGCGCCGAGCGGGAAGCCGCCGCCGATGCCCTTGGCCGCGCTCAAGATGTCCGGCGTGATGCCCGACCATTCATAGGCGAACAGTTTGCCGGTGCGGCCCATGCCGGTCTGCACCTCGTCCATGATCAAGAGGAGGCCATGCCGGTCGCAGATTTCACGCAGGCGGCGCAGATCGGCGGGGGGATGACGCGCACGCCGCCCTCGCCCTGCACGGGCTCGATCATCAGGGCCGCCGTCTCGGGGCCGATCACAGCCTCGAGCGCCGCGAAATCGCCGGTCGGCACCTGATCGAAGCCATCGACCTTGGGGCCGAAGCCGTCGATGTACTTCTGCTGCCCGCCCGCCGCGAGGGTGGCGAGGGTGCGCCCGTGGAACGCGCCCTCGAAGGTCACGATCCGGTAGCGCTCCGGGTGACCGCCCGCCGCGTGATACTTCCGCGCGATCTTGATCGCTGCCTCGTTGGCCTCGGCCCCCGAGTTGCAGAAGAAGGCGACCTCCGCGAAGGTCGCCTCCACGAGGCGGCGGCCGAGCCGCTCGCCCTCGGGGATCTGGAACAGGTTCGAGACGTGCCAGACCTTGGCCGCCTGCTCGGCGAGGGCCGCCACGAGGTGCGGATGGGCATGGCCGAGGGCGTTGACGGCGACGCCCGCCCCGAAATCGAGGTAGCGCTGCCCGTCCTGCGTGACGAGCCATGGGCCTTCGCCTCGCTCGAACGCGAGCGGAGCCCGGGCGTAGTTCGGCAGAAGGGCGGATGTCACGTTCCGGTCTCCGTCGCGCGAGGGGTCGGCGGCACCAAATGAAAAGGCCGCCTCGGTCACCGGGCGGCACGCGCGCGATTACTATGAATCGGACCGGTGCTGTCAATCGCACAAGGGTCTTGCGGGACCTGTGCCACGTGCGACCCAGCCCTGTTTAACGCCGGAAGGCGCTTGGCCGCGCAGGCCCCCGCCCCTTGCGCGCGCCACCCTCCCCGTGTTCCAGAGCGCGCGGATTCGGTTGGGAGAACATCCGCATGAGCACGGTCAAGGAACGTCTGGCTTCCCTCGGTCTGAGCCTGCCCAAGGCGGCGGCGCCGGTGGCGAATTACGTCCCCTTCGTGCGGACTGGCAGCCTCGTGGTGATCTCCGGTCAGGTCTGCTTCGGCGCCGACGGCAAGATTGCGCCCGAGCATACCGGCAAGGTCGGCAGCAACGTCTCGGCCGAAGCCGGCAAGGAGGCCGCCCGGCTTTGCGCCCTCAACCTGCTCTCGCAGCTCGAGGCGGCGGTGGGCGACCTCGACCGGGCGGTGGTCCAGTGCGTGCGCCTCGGCGGCTTCATCAACAGCGCGCCGGGCTTCTCGGCGGTAGCCGGCGTCATGAACGGCGCCTCGGACTTGATGGTCGAGGTGCTGGGCGATCGCGGACGGCATGCCCGCTCCACCGTCGGCGTGGCCGAGCTGCCCCTCGACGCCGCCGTCGAGGTCGAGGCGATCTTCGAGGTCAAGGGATGACCGGCTTCGGCTGGCTCACCGCCCGGCCGATCGCCCATCGCGGGCTGCACGACCGCGCGTCGGGCCGCCCGGAGAACACCCTCGCCGCCGCCCACGCGGCCGTGGCGGGGGCTTCGCGATCGAGTGCGACGTGCAGATCAGCGCCGATGGCGAGGCGATGGTGTTCCACGACGCCGCCCTCGGACGACTGACCGGGGCGACCGAGCGGGTCAGCGACACCCCGGCGGCGGATCTCGGACGGCTCGCCGTGGCCGGCTCGTCCGAACGCATCCCGACCTTGCAGGAGTTCCTCGCGGCCGTCGCGGGCGCCGTGCCAGTGATCGTGGAGATCAAGTCGGCCTATGACGGCGACCTGCGTCTCGCCCGGCGTACCGCCGAGATCGCCGCCGCCTCTCAGGGACCCGTCGCGCTGAAATCCTTCGATCCCGAGATCGTCGCCGCCCTGCGCGAGGGCCTGCCACCGCGCATCCCGAGGGGGATCGTCGCGGAGACGAACCAGGACGACCCGGTCTACGCCACGATGACCGACAGCAAGCGCCGCAGCCTGCGCGACCTCCTCCATTTCGACGAGACGCGGCCGGATTTTCTCTCCTGGCGGGTGAACGATCTACCCTGCGCCCCGACCCATCTCTGCCGCCTCCTCGCGGGGCTCCCGGTGATGGCCTGGACGGTGCGCACGCCCGAACAGCGGGCGCACGCGCAGGCGCATGCGGATCAGATGGTGTTCGAGGGATTCGTGCCCTGAGGGGCATTCATCGGTGCGGGGACCTCTCATCTAACAGTGGACAGTGATTTTCACTGTGTGGCATTGAATGCCGAGGAGGCGTTCATGCCCACTCCACGCGGACAGATGACCGTCACGCTCACAGAAGAGCTGGAGCAGTTCGTCAGGGACAAGGTGCGCGACGGGGCGTTTGCGACGCCGAGTGAGTACATCCGCGATCTGGTCCGCGCGCGGTATCTGGCAGAGCACGACCGCTCCGCGCGGCTGAAAGCTCTCGATGCCGCCTTGGCCGAAGGCTTGGCGGATGCCGAAGCGGGCAGGCTCGTCCCGGTCGGCGAAGCCTTCGCTCGCGTCCGAGCCGCCCTTGGCATCGTTGACGAGGATAAGACTGCGTGAAGGTCGTCCTCTCCAAGCGGGCGATCGAAGACCTTATCGACATCGGCAGATACATCGGACGGAACAACCCCACCCGTGCCGCAAGTTTCGTGGCCGAGTTGGAGGCCCGTTGCGTGACGCTGGGCGATATGCCCAAGGGCTACCCACCCCTGCCCGGCCATGAAGCCAGCGGTATCCGGCGGCGTCCGTTCGGCGATTACCTGATCTTCTACCGGGTGGAGGAAGCTACCCCTCGAATCGACGTCCTGCGTGTGCTTCGCGGCGCGCGGGACATCGAAGCCATCTTGTTTGCGCCCGACTGAACCCCTGCAACGATCCGCCGCTTGCCCCGTCCCCGGCGGCCGTTAGACTGGCGGGCATGAAGCAAGCCTCCGCGCCGCCGCCGGACGCCGCCCCCCTCACGGTGAGAGCCCTTCCGGGGCTCAAGGAGATCGGTGCGCAAGCCTGGGACGCCTGCGCCCTCTCCCCCGAGACCCTGGCGGCGGGGGACGAGACCCACAATCCCTTCGTCACCCACGCCTTCCTTTCGGCGCTGGAGGAATCGGGCTGCGTCTCGCGCCGCACTGGCTGGCTGCCCGTGCATGTGGTGGTGGAGCGCGAGGGCACGCTCCTGGCCGCCGCGCCCTGCTACCTGAAATCCCACAGCCAGGGCGAATACGTGTTCGACCACGGCTGGGCCGACGCGTTTGAGCGGGCGGGGGGCAGCTACTATCCGAAGCTGCAGGTGAGCGTGCCCTTTACGCCCGTGACGGGGCCGCGCTTCCTCATCGCCCCCGGCGCCGATCCGGACGAGGCGACCGCCGGCCTCGTCGCGGGCCTGCGCGCCCTGCGCGGCGAGGTCGAGGCCTCCTCGATCCACGTCACCTTCATGCGCGAGGCCGAATGGGAGCGCGCCGGGGCGGCGGGCTTCCTCAAGCGCACCGATCAGCAATTCCACTGGGAGAATGACGGCTACGCGAGCTTCGAGGATTTTCTCGCTGCCCTCTCCTCCCGCAAGCGCAAGACGATCAAGCGGGAGCGACGCGACGCTCTGCTCCCCGGCATCACCATCGAGCATCTGACCGGAACCGACCTCACCGAGGCGGTCTGGGATGCCTTCTACGGGTTCTACATGGATACGGGGGCCCGCAAATGGGGCCGCCCCTACTTGAACCGGAAGTTCTTCTCGCTGCTCACCGAGCGGATGGCGGACCGCGTGCTGCTCATCATGGCCAAGCGCGAGGGCCGCTACATCGCGGGCGCCATCAACCTGATCGGCGACACGGCGCTCTACGGACGCAACTGGGGTTGCGTCGAGGACCACCCGTTCCTGCATTTCGAAGTCTGCTACTACCAAGCGATCGATTTCGCGATCGCGCATGGGCTCAAGCGGGTCGAGGCCGGGGCGCAGGGGGAGCACAAGCTCGCCCGCGGCTACCGCCCGGTTCTGATGCACTCAGCCCACGACATCGCCGATCCGTCCCTGCGGAAGGCGGTGGCCGACTACTTGCAGCGCGAGCGCGCCCACGTGGCCGAGGCGGTCGATGTCCTCGACACTCTCACGCCCTTCCGGCGCGGCACATCCGACGAGCAGGCATGATGAATCCGATCGAGCGCATTCAGGGCTATTCCGCGGAGCTCGACGGCCCTGCGCCGGGATCTGCATGCCCATCCCGAGATCGGCTTCGAGGAGGTGCGCACCTCCGGCATCGTGGCGAACCTGCTCGAGACGTTCGGCTGCGAGGTCCATCGCGGAATCGGCGGCACGGGGGTGGTCGGTCTCCTGAAGGGGCGCAGCGACAACGGTCGCCGGATCGGCCTGCGCGCCGACATGGATGCCCTGCCCATCGAGGAGGAGACCAACCTCCCCTACCGCTCGACCGTGCCCGGAAAGATGCACGCCTGCGGCCATGACGGGCACACGACCATGCTGATCGGCGCCGCGCGCTACCTCGCCGAGACTCGCGATTTCGACGGCACGGCGGTGTTCGTCTTCCAGCCCGCCGAGGAGGGGCTGGGCGGCGCCCGCGCCATGCTGAAGGACGGGCTGTTCGAGCGCTTCCCCTGCGACGAGATCTACGGGCTGCACAACCAGCCGGGCGGTCGCCTCGGGCAGATCAAGCTCTGCCCCGGCCCGATCATGGCCGCGGCGGACTTCTTCGACATCCGCATCCGGGGCCGGGGCATCCACGCGGCGCAGCCTCATCGGGGCAACGATCCGATCATCGTCGCCACCGGCCTCGCCCAGGCGTTGCAATCCATCGTTTCGCGCAACGCGGATCCGCTGAAGTCGATCGTGCTGTCGATCACCAAGATCACGGCGGGCTCAGCCTACAACGTCATTCCCGAGACGGCGCAGATGGCGGGCACAGTCCGCACCTTCGATGCGGAGGTGCGCAAGCTCGCGGGCACGCGCATCCGCGAATTGGCGGCGGGCTTCGCGGCCGCCTACGGGGCCGAGATCGAGGTGGATCTGCGGGACGTGTTCTCGGTGCTGGAGAACGCGCCGGAGCAGGCCGCCGCCGCCGCCGAGGTCGCCGCCGAACTGCTCGGGTCCGAGAATGTCGATGCCAACGCCACTCCGCGCATGGGTAGCGAGGACTTCGCCGACATGACCATGCGCGTGCCCGGCGCCTATGTCTGGCTCGGAGCGGGACCGGGCGCGGGCCTGCACAACGCCGCCTATAATTTCGAGGATTCGATCATCCCGATCGGCAGTGCCTTCCTGGCGCGGATGGTGGAGCGCCGTACCGCTGCGTGAGCGGGACGGACTCGACAGGACGCGGGGCGGGTGGGACACTTCCCGGCGGAGAAGAATAAGGGGGAGACGCCATGTCGGCCGACATGCGGGAATCGCGGGCGAGCCTCATCCTGCTCGGAATCTCGGTGGCCGCCGTGCTGATCTTCGGCGCGCTCACCCTCCTGACGCAGATCGGCTGAGCCTCGGTTCACTGTACCAGCACGGCCTGCCCGCAGAGGGTGCCGTCGATGCCGTAATCGGCATAGCCGAGGCGCAGGCCGAGCACTTTCATCACCGAGCCGAGGACGAGATCGAGGGCCGGAGCCGCCGCGAAGAGGGTTGCCGACAGGGCGGGCTGTAACAGGGGGTGACCCCGAGCCCGTTGAGCGACAGGACGAGGCTCCCGAGCAGGCTGCTCGTCAGCGACTGCGCGATGGCGCCGGAGGCGATGCTGCGCACCCGAAAGGCGGCGATGTCGGCCTCGTTGAAGGTCAGGGACTGCGTGTTCGTGCCGAGAACGAGCTGGCTGCGTCCCGTCACCCGAATGAGCGGCAGGGCCAGAAGCGTCGCAGGCTGCGACAGGTCGGGCCCCAGATCCCCCGTGTTGATCGCGCTGCGCGGGATCTCGGCGATGGCCAGCGTTGCGAGACCGGTCTGGCCGTCAATCACCACCTGACGGCCGGATGAGCCGCAGGTGAGGCTGCGCAGGGTGCCTTTGGCCGGAGCGGCCGACACGAAGAGCGGCAGGTTCAATTGGCCGAGCCCAAGGGGCGCGGCGAGCGTCGTCTCGAGCAGGAGACGCGTCTGCGCCGTGCGCACCGTGGCGTTGGCGGTGCCGGGTCGGACCCAGCCGGAACTGCGTTTCCGCTCGCCGATGGCGAGGGTCAGCTTCGTCGAGAGCAGGCCGGGTACCGCAACGCCGAGATCGAGGGCGATCTGGTTCTGGCCGTTGGCGATGGAGGCTGCGGCGCTGAGGAGGCTCATCAATGGCTCCGAGGGCCCGGGCAGGCCCGGCCCCGGTGCCACCGATACCGCGTCGGCCAGGGCGTCGAGTTGGGTGAGGGGCACGAGGTTGCCCGGGTTGGGCATGGCATTGAGGATGGAGGTGAGCGCCGCGACGGCAGTGCTGTTGCCCTGTGCGCCGACCCGCAAAGCCATGATGATCTGGCCGAGGCTGGCGTTGCTCGAAAGGATCCGCGTGTAGCCCGCGGCCTGAAGGCCGAGGCTGGCCCCCAGCGCGTCGAGGACGCGCAAGCCGTCGACCCGGACGCCGGCCAGCGCGTCGTAATCCACGGCCCGCAGGGACAGCTTCACCCCGAGCAGGGAACCGAGAACGGCATTAGCGATGCCGCCATCGATGGCGGCGATGCCCGACCCCACGGTGAAGGCGGCGAACTGCGCCGTCGCGGCCGTAGCCGTGACGGCGACCGGGACGGTTCCCGGCAAACCGATGACGCGGGCGAAGGTCGCGGGCGCGGCGGCGGTGAGCTTCACGCGCACGGCGTTGCCGGACCCGCCGCCATCCGTGTAGCGCGCGCCGATGGCGGCGGTGGAATCGTAGGTGCCGAGGCTCACCGTCGCCGCCGCGCTGCCGAAGCCGTTATCGGCCAGTGAGCGGCGTGCCAGGGGGTCGGCGTGAGCGAGATCGACGGCCGCCAGCATGGCCGCCACATCGGCCGCCCCTTGCGCCTTGCGCTTCATGTGAACCGCGACGCCGAGATCGATGCCTACGGCGGCAGCGCCCATGATCATGGTGGAGCTCAGCGCCACAAGGATGGCGACGTTGCCACCCTTCGCCCGCGCGAAGCCCCATCGCTCCGCGATCCGGCCGAGAAGTCGCGCGCTTTTCACAGGCCGCCCCGTCGGACGGTGACCGTGCTCGACATCACATTCGGCAGGTACGGGAGCAGGCGCGAGAACAGGCCGAGGCCGAGGGTGGTGGCATCGAGGGTCACCGTCACGACCGTGACGTTCGGGTCGGTCGCATCCGTGCCGACCTGCACGGAGACGCTGCCGGGCCGGAACATCGCTCCGTTGGCGAGGCTGCGCGTGACCGTATCCCGCACGATCGTAGCGCGCTCGGCATCGGTGACTCCGGCGATCGACGCGCGGGCAGCTTCCGCCGTTACCAACCGCAGGTTGTGCGCCGCACCGAGCAGGATGCCGAAGGTGAGAATGCCCGCAACCATGGCAAGCAGCATGGGAGCGATCAGCGCGAACTCGACCGCCGATCCGCCTCGCCGGCAACGGCTCCACCCGCGCAAGCGGTTTTGAGCAGATTTCAGGCTTCCGAAAGGTCGGCCGGATACTCGCATCGGTCGGCTCCAGCCGCCGCCACCTGGGCGTTATACAACCCAGAGTGGAATCCGAATCCTAATTTATGGTTGTATCCTCGCCTAAAGGTTGTAGCGGCGGAACCCGAAAACCGCGTCAAATCGCGACGGTCGGGCGGGTCGTGCCGAAACCGGCCGGGTCGAAGGCCGCGCTCTTGACGATGGCCAGGACCTCCCGTCCCGGTGCGAGGGCGAGATCGCGTACAGCGGCCTCCGTGAGTTGGGCGAGTAGGATCGCCCCCCGCAGTCGATCTCGACCAGGACGCCCGCCCCGGCTGGGACGAGTGCGGCAATCCGTCCCGGAAGGGCGTTGCGAGCCGAGAGCCCCCGTGGGACCTGG
Source organism: Methylobacterium komagatae (assembly GCF_042661665.1). Classification (NCBI taxonomy): domain Bacteria; kingdom Pseudomonadati; phylum Pseudomonadota; class Alphaproteobacteria; order Hyphomicrobiales; family Methylobacteriaceae; genus Methylobacterium; species Methylobacterium komagatae. The sequence goes on along the minus strand of NZ_JBHSWN010000001.1, from coordinate 4,443,084 downwards.
GTCGCGACGAGCACGTCGCGGGCGGGGATCCGCACGCGGACCGCCGTGCCGACGGAGCGGGCGAGGTCTGGCACAAGCAGGGGCCCCGCCCGGCCCACGAGGCGGGTGAGGCCGCTGGCCTCGTCCGTGCCCTCCACCACCATGTCGAGCAGCGCACCGGGCTCGCCGTGGAGCGGGATCAGGTCCGCCCGGCGCAGGATCGCTTCGGCGGGGCCGGAGGCCGCGACCCGGCCCCCGTCGAGCACGACCAGGGTGGCGGCAAGCCGTGCCACCTCCGCGACGGAATGGCTGACATAGACGATCGGCACCCCCGCCTCGTCGCGCAACCGCTCGATATAGGGAAGGATCTCGGCCTTGCGGGCGTCGTCGAGGGCGGCCAGCGGTTCGTCCATGAGCAGGAGCCGGGGCCGCGCCAGCAGGGCACGGCCGATGGCGACCCGCTGACGCTCGCCTCCCGAGAGTCCGGTGGGCTGGCGGGTGAGGAGCTTTTCGATGCCGAGCATGCCCGTGACGGCCGCGAATTCCGCGCGGTCATGGGGCAGGCGTGCGAAGACCCGGCCATAGGCGAGGTTCTGCGCGACGGTGAGATGCGGGAATAGCCGGGCATCCTGAAACACCACCCCGACCCGGCGGCGATGGGGTGGCAGGAACAGCTGCCTCTGCGTCTCGACGAGGACGTGATCCGCCACCACGATCCGGCCCCTTTCGGGCCGCGCGAGGCCGGCGATCAGATCGATCAGCGTGGTCTTGCCCGAGCCGGAGCGCCCGAACAGGGCCGTGAGCCCGGGCCCGGCGGAAAACGCCGCCTCCAGGCTGAAATCTCCCCGGTGGAAGCGGACATCCACGGTGATGGCGGGCTCAGAGCTCATCCGGCCCCCAGCCGCCGCCCGGCCCTGGCCGCCAGGGCCTCCGAGGCGAGAAGCGCCGCGATCGACAGGGCGACCGAGACGAGGGTGAGGCGGAGCGCCGCCCCCTCCCCGCCCGGCACCTGGGTGAGGGTGTAGATCGCGGACGGAAGGGTCTGCGTCTCGCCGGGGATGTTCGAGACGAAGGTGATCGTCGCCCCGAACTCGCCCATCGCCTTGGCGAAGGCGAGCACGGCCCCCGCGAGGCAGCCCGGCAGGCTGAGCGGCAAGGTCACCGTGAGAAACACCATGAGCGGCGAAGCTCCGAGGGTCCCGGCCGCATGCTCAAGGCGGGCATCTACCGCCTCGATGGAGAGGCGCATCGCCCGCACCATCAGCGGAAAGCCCATCACCGCACAGGCCAAGGCCGCGCCAGTCCAGCGGAAGGCGAAAACGATTCCGAGTTCAGCCAGCGCTGCGCCGAACACGCCGCGACGGCCGAAGGCCAGGAGCAAGAGGTAGCCCGTGACGACGGGGGGCAGGATCAGCGGCAGATGGACGAGCCCGTCGAGCAGCGCCCGGCCGGGAAAGCGGCGACGGGCGAGCAACCACGCGACCCCGAGCCCCAGAGGTAGGGAGACGATCGTGGCGCAGGCCGCCACCTTCAGGCTGAGAAGGACGGCCTGCCACTCCTCCGGGCCGAGGCCGAGCATCATGGGGTCTGTTTCACTGCCACCGCCAACAGGATCCCCTCACCTACCGCATCCTGAGGCGCGGCGAAGCAGCCTCGAAGGATCCGGGCGAGGATGGGATTGAAGGGCCGCCTCTCTCGGCCTCACAGTCCGCCGCCGGGGGCGCCGATCACTGTGAAGCCCTGGCGCTCGAAGGAGGTGCGGGCAGGAGCGCTCTTCAGGAAGGCGAGGAAGGCCCCGGCATCCGGGTTCGCGGAGGTCTTGATGAGGGCCGCCGGGTAGACGATGGGCGGGTGACTGTCGGCAGGGAAGGTGGCGACCACCCTCACCTTCGGATCGGCAGCGGCGTCGGTGGCGTAGACGATGCCCAAGGGTGCCTCGCCTCGCGCGACGAGAAGCAGGGCGGCGCGCACGTTCTCGGCCTGCGCCACCTGCACCTTTACGGCGTCCCAGCCGCCAAGCTTTTCGAGCGCGGCCTTGCCGTACTTCCCCGCCGGAACCGCCTCGGTATTCGCCATGGCGAGCTTGCCCCCCGCCAGCGCCTTGGCGAGGTTCGGGCCGAGACCGGGAACGAGGCTCACCCCGGACGCGGCCGAACCGTCGGCGGGGGCGATCAGCACCAATGTGTTGCGCAGGAAATTGAAGCGGCTGTCCGGCCGGATGGCCCCGGCCTTGTCCGCGTAATCCATCCACGCCTCGTCGGCGGAGACGAAGAGATCGGCCGGTGCGCCCGCCTCGATCTGCTTCGCGAGTGCGTTCGAGCCCGCATAGGAAATCCGTGGCGCCGCCTTGCCCGCATCCTTCGTCCAGAGGGCGGAGGCCTCGTCGAGGGCGTTCTTGAGGCTCGCGGCGGCGAACACCACCACAGGCTCTGCCGCCCGTGCGGGGAGGCTCGATGCCAGCGGCAACGCCGAGAGCGCCGCCGCGAGCCAGATGCGCCGTGTGATCGCCATGGCCGGACCCTTCCGTGCCGACCGTTATATCCAGTCGGCTATGGCGGTCATCTTAAGACCGGTTGGGATTCCGGCAAGGGGTCAAGTCGGCTCAGGCCTCATCCCGCGAGGAACCATTCGCGTGAGGCGGGGCGGTTTCGGCCCGGTGGAGGCGACTGAGGGCGACCAGAAGGCGGCCCGGTAATGGCGAATCGGGCAGCGGCGCCCCAAAGCGCGCATCGCGGCGGCGATTCGGGTTCCGCGCGAGAACGATCGGCCCATGCGGGCCGGTCTGGCCAGGGAGGGGACGACTCGAACGCTTCACTTTTACTCTTCCCTTGAACGATTTCGTGCCGAAGCCCCCGAAAACGTCGACCTCGGGCGGCAGTTCCCGGCTCATTTGATCAACGGGCGACCACGATGCCGCAATCCTGGGCAGCGTTGCGAAAGAATCGCAGCCCTGTCCGTCACATGCCCCACTCTTGGCCCGATTTTGCGCAGGCCCCTGTGACAGATCGAGCAGGCGCGCTAACAGGACGACCATGCTCGAAGGTCTGCCTCCCCACCGACCGACTCACATCCTGCGCCTCGACACCGACGAGAAGTCGGCGCGGGCCATGACCGACCTGCTCGGCGAGATGTTCGATCCGACCGAGACGGCGGTCGCGGCCTTCGAGGACGCAGACGGCAAGACGTGGCGGCTCGAAGCCTATTTCGCCGACGAGCCGGACGAGGCCTTCATCCGCGAACTGATCCGGCCGGTGATCGGCCCGCAGGCCGACGAGGCCGAGTTCCGCACCATCGCCGAGCAGGATTGGGTGCGCGCGTCCCTGGAAGGGCTGAAGCCCGTGCGCGCGGGCCGCTTCCTGATCCATGGCGCCCACGACCGGGAGGTACGGCGGACGAACGATCTCGCCATCGAGATCGAAGCCGCGCTCGCCTTCGGCACCGGCCATCACGGCACCACCCTCGGCTGCCTGCGCGCCCTGGTGGCCGAGCGCAAGCGCCGCCGCCCGCGCCATGTGCTCGATGTCGGCACCGGCACGGGCATCCTCGCCTTCGCCGCCGCCAAGGACCTGCGCCAGCCGGTGGTGGCGGGCGATCTCGATGTCGAGGCGGTGATCACCGCGCGGGAGAATGCCCGGCTGAACGGGCTGGGACCATGGCTGAAGCTCTACCATGCAGCCGGAACCCGGCACCGGATGGCCGACCGCAGCCGCCATTTCGATCTCGTCTTCGCCAACATCCTCGCCAAGCCCCTGCGAATGCTCGCCCCGAGCCTGTCCCGGGTCGTGGCCGAGGGCGGTACGCTCGTCCTGTCGGGCCTGATCGAGCGGGACGTGCCGGGCGTGCTCTCGGCCTATCGCCATCAGGGCTTCGCGCTCTCGAAGCGCGGAGTGATCGAGGGGTGGGTGCATCTCGTCCTGCGCCGGGGCGGCGCGGCGCCGCGGAGACGTTGAACCCCCGGCGAGGCCCCTCATCTCAAGGGACATGACCGACTCTCCCGCCGCCGAGACCCCCGATCCGATCGCCGAGGGCGCCCGTGCCCGCACCCATGGCCGCCCGAAGGATGCCTGCCCCTATCCGGCGGAATCGCGCGAGCGGGTCGAATGGCTCGAAGGCTATGACGGGATACCCGCCGCTCGGGTGCCCGACGCGTCCTGACCTCCGTTGCCCGAGGGTGGCCCCGGGCGATAGGTTCGCGCCATGACCGAGCCCCGCCGCCGCTTCCAGACCTTCGACGATCCTGGCCACCGCAAGGGGCCCGAGCGGATCGCCGCCCTCCGCGCTGCCCTGCGCGAGGCGGGGGTGGACGGCTTCGTCGTCCCCCGCGCCGACGAGCATCAATCGGAATACGTCCCCGACAATGCCGAGCGGCTCGCGTGGCTCACCGGCTTCACGGGCTCGGCCGGCACGGCGGTGATCCTCGCCGACAGCGCCGCGCTGGTCGTCGATGGGCGCTACACCCTCCAGGCGCCCGCGCAGGTCGATACCGGCCTGATCACCGTCGTGCCTCTCGCGGAGAGCAATGCCGAGGCGTGGATCGCCGAGCATCTCGGCCGGGACCGGGTGCTCGGTTACGATCCGTGGCTGCACACGCCGGACGGTGTCGCCCGCCTGGAACGGGCCGCGTCCAAGGCTGGGGGCACCCTGCGCGCCTTGGCCGAGAACCCGGTCGATTCCTGCTGGGCGGGCCGCCCGAAGCCCCCCGCCGGACGAGTCGTGATCCAGCCCGAGGCCCTGGCCGGGGAATCGGCGGCGGACAAGCTCGCGCGGGTGCGAGCGGCGCTCGTCGCCGATTCCTGCGACGCCCTGGTGATCTCGGACCCGCACAACCTCGCTTGGGCCTTCAACCTGCGCGGCGGCGATATCGGCCACACCCCCCTGGCGCTGGGCTACGCGATCCTGCCCCGAGAGGGCCGGGCGCGGCTCTATCTCGTCTCGGGCGAGATCGACCCGGCCTTGCGCGCGGCGCTCGAACCCGTCGCCGAGATCGGCCCCCGCCTCGACCTCGATGAGGGGATCGCCGCCCTTTCAGGGGCTCGCGTGCGCCTCGACGGGGCGACGGGGGCGGTCGCCCTGAAGGAGCGCGTGGAGTCCTCGGGCGGCACGGTCGATGTCGGCAAGGACCCGATCACCGCCATGAAGGCGGTCAAGAACGGGGCCGAGATCGCGGGCACCCGCGCCGCCCACCTGCGCGACGGGGCGAGCGTCGTGCGCTTCCTGGCCTGGCTCGACGGCGCGGCGGCCTCGGGCGACCTCACCGAGATCGCCGCCGTGGAGGCGCTGGAGGATTTCCGCGCGGCGGGCGGCGACCTGCGCGACGTGTCTTTCCCGACCATTTCCGGCTCGGGCCCGAACGGCGCCATCGTCCATTACCGGGTGACGCGGGACACCGACCGCGCGGTGGGCGCAGGCGAGTTGTTCCTCGTCGATTCCGGCGCGCAATATCCCGATGGCACCACCGACATCACCCGGACGCTTGCCATCGGCGAACCGACCCCCGAGATGCGGGACCGCTATACTCGCGTGCTGCAGGGCCATGTCGCCATCTCCCGCGCGATGTTCCCCAAGGGCACGACCGGCGCGCAGATCGATGCGCTGGCCCGTCTCCCCCTGTGGCGGGCCGGGCTCGATTTCGACCACGGCACCGGCCACGGCGTCGGCGCCTTCCTTTCCGTGCACGAGGGGCCGCAGCGCATCGCCAAGACCGGCACCGTGGCGTTGGAGCCGGGCATGATCCTCTCGAACGAGCCCGGCTATTACGCAGCCGGACGCTACGGCATCCGCATCGAGAACCTCGTCCTCGTGGAGCCGCGCGCGGTGGAGGGCGGGGAGCGGCCGGTCTTCGGCTTCGAGACCCTGACCCTCGTTCCCTACGATCGCCGTCTCATCGAACCGGCCCTGCTCGATGCGAGCGAGCGCGCCTGGATCGACGCCTACCACGCGCGGGTGCGCGAGGCGCTGGCGCCGCTCCTCAACGCGCCGACGCGGGACTGGCTGGAGACGGCGACGGCCCCGCTCGACGCATGATGCGGCCCCAATCCGGCGTGAAGAGTCTCGCATGATCGCCCGCCTTCTCCTGCTCCTCGCCTGCCTGGGCTTCGCTCCGGGTCTCGGTCCGTCCCAGGCTCAGGGCCTGCGTCCGCCCGCCGATCTCGTGCGGGCGAGCCTCGCGGCGGAGCCGCAGGCGGTGGCGGGTGGCACGCCCTTCACCCTTGCCGTCACGATGAAGCTGAAGCCCGGCTGGCACGTCTATTGGCGCAATCCGGGTGATTCCGGCCTGCCGCCGGAGATCACGTGGACCTTGCCCGCCGGGTTCGGCACCGGGGGCATCCGCTGGCCCGCGCCGCACCGCATTCCGATCGCGACGCTGATGAACTACGGCTACGAGGGCGAGGTGACGCTCCTCGTGCCGGTCTCGCCGCCGCCGAGCCTCGATCCGGCCGAACCGGTGCGGCTCGCGGGCAAGCTGACCTATCTCGTCTGCGAGACCGAGTGCATTCCGGGCTCGGCCGACCTCAGCCTGACCCTGCCGGTGGGCAAGGCGACGCCCGATCCGGCCAACGCCGCCCTGTTCGCCCGCGCGCGGGCCGCCCTGCCGGTCGCACCGGTCTGGCCACAGCGTCTCTCCCGCGAAGGCGACAGGATCCGCCTGGACTTCGCCGCGAGCGGGCTGAAGCCGGATTCGATCAAATCCGCCGCCTACTTCCCCTATGCCGAGACGGCGATCGACAACGCCGCCGAGCAGACGCTGAGCGTCGATGACCAGGGGCTGCACCTCACCCTGACGCGGGGGGACGACAAGACCTTCCCCGGCTCCCTGCCCGGCGTGCTGACGGTGGGTGAAGAGACCGGCAACGGCGTCGTGCGCCTCGCCTTCGCCTATGGCGACGAGCCTGCGACCACGCTGTCCGCGAACGCTCCCGCATCCTCCGGCGCCCCGTCCTACCCGGCGGACCAGCCGACGCTCTTGGCTTCGATCGGCCTCGCGCTGCTCGGCGGGCTGATCCTTAACCTGATGCCCTGCGTCTTCCCGGTCCTGTCGATCAAGGTGCTCGGCCTCGTCCGCCAGTCGGGCGAGAGCCTCGGGCGCGTGAGGCTCCACGGCCTCGCCTACACGGCGGGCGTGCTCGCGAGCTTCCTCGGCCTCGCCGGGCTGCTGATCGGCCTGAAGGGCGGCGGGGCGAGCCTCGGTTGGGGCTTCCAGTTGCAATCGGCGCCGGTCGTGGCCGGTCTCGCCTACCTCCTTGTCGCGGTGGGTTTGAGCCTGTCGGGGGTGTTCTCCCTCGGCGGCCGATTCGCCGGGATCGGCGACGGCCTGACCCGCCGGGCCGGACTCTCGGGCTCGTTCTTCACCGGGGTGCTCGCGACGCTCGTCGCCACCCCGTGTACTGCGCCCTTCATGGGCGCGGCGGTGGGCTTCGCGCTGACGCAGGGGCCCGCCGTGGCGCTGGCGGTGTTCGCCGCCCTGGGTCTCGGCCTCTCGCTGCCCTTCCTGGCCCTGACCCTGTGGCCCGGCGCCGTGCGGATCCTTCCCCGCCCCGGCGCGTGGATGGAGACGCTGAAGCAGGCGCTCGCCTTCCCGGTCTATGCCACGGCGGCGTGGCTGATCTGGGTGCTGGCGCAGCAGGTCGATGCGCGCGGCCTGTTCGCAGCGCTCATCGGCGTCGTGCTCGTGGGCTTCGCGGCCTGGGCCTGGGAGCGCAGCCGCAACGCGACGCCCGTCGGGGAGCGCATCTTCCAGGGTTTGGCAGGCCTCGCGGTCATCGCCGTGGTGACTTTGGGCTTCGGCCTGTCGCAGCAGCCTGCACTGTCAACGGCGCAAGCCGCGTCCGAGGGCACCGAACCTTTCAGCCGGACGCGGCTCGATGCCTTGCGCGACGCGCGGCACCCGGTCTTCGTGAACCTGACGGCGGCGTGGTGCATCACCTGCGCCGTCAACGAAACCACCTCGCTGTCGCGGCCGTCCGTGCAGGCGGCGATGCGGGCCAAGGGCGTCACCTACCTGAAGGGCGATTGGACCAACCAGAACCCGGAGATCACCCGTTTGCTCGAGGATTACGGCCGCAGCGGCGTGCCGCTCTACCTGCTCTACACGCAGGGCGAGCCGCAGGTGCTGCCGCAGATCCTGACGGAGGGCACGGTGCTGGAAGCCCTGTCCGCCATTCCCGACCGCACGGCCGCGGTCCGGTAGATCACGCTTCGAGGGAGAAGGTCTCGTCGAAGGCGTAGCCCGAGCCGCGCACGGTGCGGATTGGGTCGGTCTGGCGCGGCCCGTTGAGCGCCTTGCGCAGGCGGCCGACATGCACGTCCACGGTGCGCTCGTCGATATAGACGTCGTGGCCCCAGACGCCGTCGAGCAATTGCTCGCGGGAGAAGACCCGGCCGGGGCTGAGCATCAGGAATTCGAGTAGCCGGAACTCGGTCGGCCCGAGATGGAGTTCGGTGCCGCCGCGCCGGACGCGATGACCGCTGCGGTCGAGCTCGATATCGCCCGCCGCCAGCCGGTCTGCGACATGGGCGGGCTTGGCACGGCGAAGAAGGGCGCGCACCCGCGCCAGCAATTCCGGCACCGAGAACGGCTTGACGATGTAATCGTCCGCGCCGGTGCCGAGGCCACGCACCCGGTCGCCCTCCTCGCCCCTGGCGGTGAGCATGATGACCGGCAGCCGCTCGGTCTCGCGCCGCGCCCGGATGCGGCGGCAGAGTTCGATGCCCGACAGGCCCGGCAGCATCCAGTCGAGCAGCACGAGATCGGGGGTGCGCTCGGCGAGCAGCAACTCGGCGTCGTCGCCCCGCGCGGCGGAATCGACGCTGAAGCCCTCCGCCTCCAGGTTGTACCGCAGGAGGGTGGTGAGCGCCTCTTCGTCCTCGACGATCAGGACACGCATGGCCGGTGGTCCATTCCACGCCGGATGCCCCCGGCCGAAGGCGACCGAGGGGTCCAGGCAACGCTGTTACGCCGCGCGGCCTTCCTGAGCGGGGACCGCGCCGTCGATGGGTCGGGTCTCGCCGGGCCTGAGAGCCTCTCACGAAACTCCCGCTAAGCCGTCGAGGCCAGGGGGAGAACTCCCGGTGAACGGGAGTTTTGTGAGGAGCTCTTAGGCGCCCGGCACGACCGTCGTGTAGTTCGAGGCGTCGTTCTTCGGGCGCTCGCCCATGAAGATCTCGCCGGTCTGGAGATAATGGATGGTCTCGGCGATGTTGGTGGTGTGATCGCCGATGCGCTCCACGTTCTTGGCGCAGAACAGAAGATGCGTGCAGAACGAGATGTTGCGCGGATCCTCCATCATGTAGGTCAGGAGCTCGCGAAACAGGGAATTGTACAGGGCGTCGATCTCGCCGTCCCGTTCCCATACGTCGTGGGCGGCCTTGATGTCACGGCTCGCATAGGCGTCCAGCACGTCCTTGAGCTGCCCCTCGGCGAGGTCGCTCATGTGGCGCACGCCGAGCACGATCTTCTGCGCGGGCGACTGGTCGGCGATGGCGGTGACGCGCTTGGCGACGTTCTTGGCGAGGTCGCCGATGCGCTCGAGATCGCCCGAGACGCGGATGGCCGAGATGGTCTCGCGCAGGTCCACCGCCATGGGCTGGCGGCGGGCGATGAGCAGGACCGCCTTTTCCTCGATCTCGCGCTGAAGCGTGTCGAGGCGCTTGTCGGCCAGGATTACCGCCTGGGCGAGGTTCTCGTCCTTGCGGGCGAGGGCGAGGGTCGCCTCGCCGGTCATCTTCTCGGCGACGCCGCCCATCTCCGAGATCGACCGGCGCAGGTCCTCTAGGTCCGTGTCGTAGGACGTGACGATATGGCCGGGCATGGCGAGACCTCCGCGAATCCTGATCTGTGGCTCAGCCGAAGCGGCCGGTGATGTAGTCCTGCGTGCGGCGCTCGGTGGGGTTCATGAAGATCTTGTTGGTCTGGTCGAACTCGACCAGTTCGCCGAGATACATGAAGGCCGTGTACTGCGAGATGCGGGCCGCCTGCTGCATGTTGTGCGTGACGATCACGATGGTGAACTCATCGCGCAGCTGCTCCATCAGCTCCTCGATGCGGCCGGTCGAGATCGGGTCGAGGGCCGAGGTCGGCTCGTCGAACAGGATCACCTCCGGACGCTGCGCCACGGTGCGGGCGATGCAGAGGCGCTGCTGCTGGCCGCCGGAGAGGCCGGTGCCGGGCTGCTTGAGCTTGTCCTTCACCTCGTCCCAGAGGGCGGACTTGCGCAGGGATTCCTCGACGCGGACGTCGAGCTCCGCCTTGGGCAGCTTCTCGTAGAGGCGCAGGCCGAAGGCGACATTGTCGTAGATCGACATCGGGAACGGCGTCGGCTTCTGGAACACCATGCCGATGCGCGAGCGCAGCTCGTTCAGGTCGACGTTCGAATCGAGCACGTTGCGCCCGTCGAGCAGGATCTGCCCCTCGGCGCGCTGCTCTGGATAGAGGCTGTAGATGCGGTTGAAGCACCGCAGCAGGGTCGACTTTCCGCAGCCCGAGGGGCCGATCAGCGCCGTCACCTGCCGGTCGTAGAAGTCGAGATTGACGTTCTTCAGGCCGTGGAACGACCCGTAGTAGAAGTTCAGGTCCTTCACGGCGATGCGGACGGCCCGGCCGGCGGCAGGGGCGTTGTGGCCCATGGCACCTGTCGGCCTTGCGGAGGCGGCGTTCATCGTCATGTCCTCGTGGTGGGGTCGTACGTCACGCGGGGTCAGCGGGAACGCTGGGGCTTGATCACGATGCGGGCGACGATCGACAGGGCCAGGATGGTCCCGGTGATCAGGAGGGCGCCGGCCCAGGCGAGGCCCTGCCAGTTCGGATAGGGCGACAGCGCGAACTGGTAGATCATCACCGGAAGGTTCGCGACGCCGCCCATGAGGTTGGCCGAGAACCAGGAGTTGTTGTTGAGCGCCGTGAACAGGAGCGGCGCGGTCTCGCCCGCGATGCGGGCCAGCGCCAGGATGATGCCCGTCACGATGCCGGCCGAGGCGGCCTTCCACGTCACGCTGGTGATGACGACGGAGGGGGCGCGCCGAGCGCCGCGCCGGCCTCGCGCAGGGTGCCCGGCACGAGCCGCAGCATGTCCTCGGTGGTGCGGACGATCACCGGCACCGCGATGATCGCCAGCGCCACGCCGCCGGCCCAGCCGGAATAGGTCCCCATCGGCCGCACCATCAGGGTGTAGACGAACAGACCGATCAGGATGGACGGCGCCGAGAGCAGGATGTCGTTGAGAAAGCGGATCAGGTCCGCGAGCTTCGAGTTCCGCCCGTATTCCGCAAGATAAGTGCCCGCCATCACGCCGATCGGCGTCGCGACCACGATGCCGATCGTGGTGAGCACGAGGCTGCCCAGGATCGCGTTGGCGATGCCGCCTCCCTCCGAGCCGGGCCCGGGGGTCGGCTGCGTGAACAGGGACGGGCTGAAGCCCTGGACGCCCTGGACGATCAGCATCAGCAGGATCGAGCCGAGGACGATCGCCCCGACCACCGTGGCCACGAGGCAGGAGACCCGCAGGATCCGGTCCGCTACCCGGCGGCCGGGCCGGACGCGGCTGGCGCGCTGTGGCGCCGGAGCCGTCACGAGGGGATTGGTCGCGTCCATGGCGATGGTCTCCTCAGGCGGCCCGAACGCGGCGGGTCAGCAGCCGCGCAATGATCAGCACGATGAAGGTGATGATGAAGAGGATGCAGCCGAGCGCCATCAGCGCGTTGAGCTGAAGCCCGTCCGCCTCGTTGAACTCGTTGGCGATCCGCGAGGCGATGGTGGACGAGGGATCGAAGATCGAGGCCGAGAGCCGGTTGGCGTTGCCGACCACGAAGGTCACCGCCATGGTCTCGCCGAGCGCGCGGCCGAGGCCGAGCATGATGGCTCCGATGATCGAGACCGCGGCCTGCGGCACGAGCACGTGGCGCACGACCTCCCAGGTGGTGCAGCCGATGCCGTAGGCGCTCTCGCGCAGGACCGTGGGGATCTGCTCGAGCATGTCGCGGGCGATCGAGGCGATGAACGGCACGATCATGATCGCCAGGATGATGCCGGCGGTGAAGATGCCGACGCCCGAGGGAACGCGGGCGTAGAGCAGCGTGCCGATGATCGGCATGCCCTCGACGAGGTTCGAGACCGGGATCTGCACGAAGCGCGCGAAGAGCGGCGCGAACACGAACAGGCCCCACATGCCGTAGATGATGCTGGGGACGGCCGCGAGCAGCTCGATCGTCATCGCGACGGGCTTGCGCGCCCAGCCGGGGCAGAGCTGCGTGAGAAAGATCGCGATGCCCAGCGAGACCGGAACGCCGATCAGCAGGGCGAGGATCGCCGAGGCGACCGTGCCGATGACGGCGACGAGGGCGCCGTATTGCTCGGTGCCGATATTCCAGGCGCTCGAGGTGAGGAAGCCGAAGCCGAATTCGCGGAAGGCGGGCCAGCCGCCGTAGATGATCGAGCCAAGGATCCCGGCGAGAACCAGCAGCACCAGCATGGCGGCGCCGTAGGAGGAAGCACGGAACAGCGCGTCGAGCCCCCGGCTCGGCCCCTTGCGCGGGGCGGCGCGCGTCTCGGCGCTGGCAAGGGACTGCGTCAAGGCGGACATCCGCGATTCTCTGAAGGTGATGGACTGTTATCGCGGCGGTGCCCGCGATGCGAGGGAGGAGGCGTGTCGCCCCCTCCCGGCCCGGATCACGTATCCCGGATCACATTCCGAAGACGGGCTTGCCGTCCTTGCCCTTGATGGTCTTCCACTCGTCGTGGATCAGGCCGACGACGTTGTCCGGCAGCGGGACGTAGTCGAGGTCCGAGGCGAGCTTGTCGCCGTTCTTGTAGGCCCAGTCGAAGAACTTCAGCACCTCGGTGGCCTTCGCCGAGTCGGCCGGCTCCTTGTAGACGAGGATAAAGGTCGCGGCCGTGATCGGCCAGGACCCGGCGCCCGCCTGATTGGTGAGCGAGATGCCGAAGCCCGGAGCGGCTTTCCAGTCGGCGCTGGCGGCAGCGGCCTGGAACGCCTTGTCGGTCGGCTCGGGGAACTGGCCGTCCTTGTTCTGGATCAGCGTGTAGGCGAGCTTGTTCTGCTTGGCGTAGGCGGACTCGACGTAGCCGATCGAGTTCGGGACCTGCTTCACGGTGGCGGTGACGCCCTCGTTGCCCTTGCCGCCCTGGCCGACGGGCCAGGAGATGGTGGTGGCGGCGCCGAATTCCTTCTTCCAGGTCTCGGAGGCCTGGGAGAGGTAGGTCGTGAAGATGTTGGTCGTGCCCGAGGCGTCCGAGCGGTAGACCGGGGTCACGTTCGCGTCGGGAAGCTTCACGCCCTCGTTCAGCTTGGCGATGCGCGGGTCGGACCACTTGGCGATCTTGCCGGCGTAGATGTCGGCAATGAGTTCGCCGGTCAGCTTCAGCTTGCCGGGCTCGATGCCGGGGATGTTCACCACGGTGACCACGCCACCCATCACGGTCGGGAACTGGACGAGGCCGTCCTTGGCGAGCTGCTCACCCTTCAGGGGGGCGTCGGTGGCGCCGAAATCGACGGTCTTGGCCTGGATCTGCTTGATGCCGCCGCCGGAGCCGATCGACTGGTAGTTCAGGCCGGTGCCGGTCTCCTTGCGGTAGGCTTCCGCCCACTTCGAATAGACCGGGAAGGGGAAGGTGGCGCCAGCGCCGGTGATGTCGGCCGCCAGGGCCGCGGAGGCGAGCTGGGCCGTCGCGAGGCCGAGGGCGAGCGCGTAAGCGAAGGGTCTCAAGGGTGTCTCCGTCTCGGTCAGTCGCGCCGCTGCCCTGGGGCGATACGGCGCACATCCAAGGGGCGCGGAAAGCTCCGGCCGGGCTCGGGGGCGATACGAAGGTCGTATGACAGGCCTATGACAAGCTGGCCGCGAACATCCTTCCGCGCTGCGGTAAGAATCTGATTTTTCGATTCGATCTGGCCTGGAAACCGCCCGGAAATGCAGTGTCCTCAACGCCCGTCACAGGTCATGGCACGCTATGGCGGACCTCTGCGTTGATGTCGCATCGACTCGTGGATCCGAAGCCGCGGGAGATGGGGCCGAGAAGGACACGGAGCGTGGTGACAGGGACGGCGCAGGAGGGACAGGATCCGGACGCCGCCTGGCGCGAGCTTCACGAGGAGCGCGAGTCGCTGGAACGGGCGTTGGCCCTGGTCCAGACCCGGCAGCGGATCGCGAAGGACGATGCCGAGGCCGACGAGGCGGCGCGCGAAGAGGCCGGGCTTCTCCTGAATCTCGACCGGGTGCTCACGCGGATCCGGGCGGCGGAATACGGCCGCCAGCCCGGCGCGAGGCGCTGGTAGCGCGATCAGACCGCCTGACGGCGATCACGCTCCTTGTGGCGCAGGCGCAGCAGCAGATCGACCTGGGAGTCGGGAATCGGCTGCGTATCGATGCTGCCCTCGTAGACGCGGCGAAGGCTCTGCCCGAGATGGCCGGTATCTACGCCCGTTCCCGACTTGGCGGAGGGGGCTTGCGTCCGTGACTCGGCGACAATCCGGCTCATGGTCTTAATCCCGCACCGAAAACCGTCTCGCTCTCCTTCCGGAATGAGCGACGGACACCGTCGATCAGGTTGGTTAATTCCTCGTTACCGTCAACCTGTCGTTAAGCTTAACGACCTGACTGCGACACTAAGACCTCTTCACGCTCCCTGAAGAAGACGGGCGGCGGCGGCACGGGCCTCGTCGGTGACCGTCGCGCCCGCGAGCATGCGGGCGATCTCCTCGCGGCGATCCTCCACCGGCAGCGTCGAGACGCGGGTAGCCACCCTCCCCGCTCCCTTGACCGGCGCCTTGGCGATCAGCAGATGCGTCGCCGCCCGTGCTGCGACCTGAGGCGCATGGGTGACGGCGATGACCTGCACCGTGTCCGCCAAGCGAGCGAGGCGCAGGCCGATCGCATCCGCGACCGCACCGCCGACGCCGGTATCGATCTCGTCGAAGATCAGGGTCGGGGCCGAGCCCTTGTCGGCCAGCACCACCTTCAGGGCGAGCATGAACCGGGACAGCTCGCCGCCCGAAGCGACGCGCATCATCGGTCCGGGCTTGGTGCCGGGGTTGGTCTGCGCCCAGAACTCCACGCGATCGATTCCCGCCGCATCGCGAGAGGCCGGATCGGTGGCGATCTCGGTGATGAAGCGAGCGCGTTCCAGCTTCAGGGGCGGCAACTCGGCCTGCACCGCCGCGTCGAGCTTGCGTGCGGCCTTCTTGCGCCCCGCGCTCAGGGCCTCGGCAGCGGCGGCATAGGCGGCCTCCGCCTTGTCCTGGGCCGCCGCGAGGACGGCGAGCTCCGCCTCGCCCGCGTCGATCGCCGCCACGTCGGAGGCGAAGCGCCCGGCGAGGTCCGCGAGATCGTCGGCGGCGACGTTGTATTTGCGGGCCGCCGCGCGGAGGGCGAAGAGCCGTTCCTCCACGCGCTCCAGTTCGCGCGGGTCGAACTCGGCCTCCGCGACGGCGGCCTCCAGGGTGGCGCGGGCCTCGTCCAGGGCGACGAGGGCCGCATCCAGCGCACCGACGCAAGGATCGACCAGGGCGGGCAATTGCGCCGCCCGGCGCTCGAGCTTGCGCAGGGCCGCCGAGAGATGCGGCACGGCCGAATGCGGCCCCCGGCAGCGTCCAGCGCCTCGTTGAGTTCGCGGGCGACCTTCTCCGATTGCTGCATCACCGTGCGCCGCTCGGCGAGGCTCGCCTCCTCCCCCGGCAGCGGGTTCAGCTCGCTGAGTTCCTCCACCGCATGGCGCAGGAAGTCGGCCTCCCGCCGGGCAGTCTCCACCTTCTCCTTGTGCTCGGTGAAGGCGGTGCGGGCTGCGCGCAGGGCACGGGCGGCGGTCCCGACCTTGGCCGAATGCGATTGAAGCCCTCCGAACGCATCGAGGATCGCCCGGTGCGAGGCGGGATCCGCGAGTGCCCGGTCGTCGTGCTGGCCGTGGATTTCCACCAGGGCCGCGCCGATCGCCCGGAGCACCTGCACGCCCACCGCCTGATCGTTGACGAAGGCGCGGGTCCGCCCGTCGGCCATCTGCGTGCGGCGGAGGATGAGGTCGCCCTCGGTGTCGATCTCGGCCTCGGCGGCGATCCGGCGGGCCGGATGGTCGAGGGCGACGTCGAACACCGCCGTGACGCCGCCCTGCGATTCGCCCGAGCGGACGAGGCGGCCATCGCCGCGCCCGCCGAGCGCCAGGGCGAAGGCATCGAGCAGGATCGACTTACCCGCGCCGGTCTCTCCCGTGAGGACACTGAGGCCCTCGCGGAAATTCAACTCGAGCTTGTCGATCAGAACGATGTCGCGGATCGCGAGCTGCGCGAGCATGCTGCGGCGGGCATCCCAGAGTCGAGAGGAACCGGAAACGCTTCCGGGAACGGAGTGCGTACATAAGCCGGGCCGAGACGGGTTTCACCCGAAAACTTCGCGGCGTCCGAACGCGGCACCCCGAACGCAAAAGGCCCGGAACCTTCGCTCCGGGCCTTCGCGCACAAGCTGGACGGGCCGTTACTCGGCCGAGGCGGTGCGCCCGGTGATGGAACGGAACGCCTTCGACAGGAAGGAGGACTTCTCCTCGCGCGGCTCGAGGCCGTTATTGGCCAGGAGCGCGTGAGCGTCCTTGTACCAGGGCGAGTCGGGGAAGTTGTGCCCCAGCACGGCGGCGGCGTTCTGCGCCTCCTGCGGGATGCCGAGCGCCCAGTACGCCTCGGTCAGACGCTCCAGCGCCTCCTCGGCGTGACGGGTGGTCTGATACTTGGACACCACGTCGCGGAAGCGGTTGATCGCCGCCGGGAAGTTGCGCCGCTCCAGATAATAGCGGCCGATATCCATCTCCTTGCCGGCGAGCCTGGTCGCGGGTGATCTGGATCTTCGACTTGGCGTCGGATGCGTATTCCGAGGTCGGATACCGCTGGATCAACTCCTGAAGGGCGGCGAGCGCCTTCTCGGACCGGTCCTGATCGCGGGTCACGTCCGGGATCTGCTTATAGTTCGACATGGCGATCAGGTACTGCGCGTAGGCCGCATCCTTGCTGGACGGGTGCCGCTGCAAGTACAGCTTCGAGGCGTTGATCGCGTCGTCGTACTTCTGGCCTTCGTAATTCGCGTAAGCCGTCATCAACAGCGCCTTACGCGACCAGTCGGAATACTGGTACGTCTTATCGAGGCTGTCGAACTTCTTGACGGCGCCTTCGTAGTCGCTGTCCTCCATCTTCGCCAAGCCCTCACTATAGAGCTTGTCGGCGGGGACATCCGGAATGACTTCCGGCTTGTACTTCTCGGCGAAGATCCCGGTGGGATCGAAGTCGCAGCCGCCGAGGCCGAGGCCCAGCACGGCCACGAGCGGAGCCGCCAGGGCCGCGAGGCCGCGATGACGAATGGTGACAGGCATTCTCGCGCTCTTTCCCCCACCCGGAGCGGTTTTCGCCGCCGGGATGCCAACCCGTGGTGGTCTCCGGCTCCAGGGAGCCGAGCCCGCCGTTTACGGGCGGTTAAACCGTGACGCTCGATTTGGGCGTGAAAGGGGCGATGGTGAGGCGGCCCGCATCGGTTGTGCAGTGTGGTCCGCCGGACACAGCCCCGGGCGACCCCGGACGCCGCCTCAGACGTCGGCGGCGAAGGCGGCGAGACCGAGGCTCGCGCCGAGATCGACGAGGGTGCCCTGGCGGGTGCCGGCGGCGGCCTCGACGATGGCGTAGTTGGCGCGGTCCGAGAACAGCGCGGACAGGACGCCGACATTCATGCGATGGCCGCCGCAATAGGAGCGGTACGCCCCCTGGATCGGCAGCCCGGCGAGGGCGAGGTCGCCCACCGCGTCGAGGATCTTGTGGCGAACGAACTCGTCGGGGAACCGCAGCCCCTCGGGGTTCACGACACCGTTTTCGCCGACGGCGACGGTGTTCTCCAGGGAGGCGCCGAGCGCGAAGCCCGCCTTCCAGTACTTCTCCACGTCCTTCATCATGCCGAAGGTGCGGGCATCCGCGACCTCACGACGATAGGTCGCCGGCGACAGGTCCATAGCCTTGCGCGAGCGGCCGATCACCGGGTTGTCGAAATCGATCTCGACATCGAGGCGGAAGCCCCGGTCGATCGGACGGAGTTCGGCGAAGGCGCGGCCGACCTCGATACGGACCGGACGGAGAACCTTGAGCCAGCGCCTGGGGGCGCCACAGGACGCGAGACCGACGCGGTCGATCGCCTCCACGAAGAGCTTGGCCGAACCGTCGAGGATGGGAAGCTCGGGCCCGTCGATCTCGATCAGGGCATTGTCGACGCCCAGACCGAACAGGGCGGACATCAGGTGCTCGATGGTGGCAACGGCCCCGGTCTCGACGTCACCGATGACGGTGCAGAGTTCGGTGGCGGAAACGAGGGCGTGATGAGCCTTGATGAGGCGGTCGTTGCCGAGGGGGGTACCGGTTCGGAGGAAGGCGATGCCGTGGTTGGCGGGAGCGGGACGAATCGTGATCGCGGCGGGGTTTCCGGAGTGGACGCCTACACCTGTGAGGGTGGCCGCCGCCTTAAGGGTGGTCTGATTGTTCGTTCGCATTCCTGAGCCCTCGGCCGCAATCCGGCGTCGCCAACCCGGTGGCGGGTGATGGCGTGCGCTCGATCCGTCCGCTGCTTGATGCCCCTATACCGCTGACAGGTTGTATCCCCGCGGTACGTTCGTTCTTACCGGATTAGCTATAGCCGCGCTCCGCAACCCAGCCAAATCACGGATTCTTACCGCTTGTTACAAGCCTGGCCGGATCGGAATCGGCATAAATCGCAAGCCGTGCAAGGGTTTAAAAAATGGTTAACACGCGGCGGATCCGCGGTCGTTCTGTGGCACGCATGCATCATACACACAGGCCATAGAGCTGACGAAACGACCTCACGCCGTGCACTCCGGGAGGAGCACACAACGTGAGGTTGAATCGACCCGGCCGTGAGACCGGGACGGTATCTGATGGTCGGCTTGCCGTCAGTTGGCTTGGCGGCGGAGGAAGGCCGGGATCTCGAGCTGATCGTCGTCCATCATCCGCGGCTGCTGCGGCATGGCGCGGCCCTGACCGTCGAGGTTGCCCTGGGCCGGGCGGTATTGCGGAGCCGGGGGCACCGGGGCGCGAGGCGCCTGGGGCATCGGCGGCTGGTAGGCGGCCGGAGCCTGATACGGCGCCGGAGCCTGCGGAGCCGTGGGCATCGCGGCGTTGCGCGGGGCCGGGGCGGCCTCGTCGTCACGCCGTCCACCGAAGCCGACGGTGGCGAGACGGCGCAGCAGCGAGGTCCGCTTGGATTCCGGAGCGGCCTCCTCGGCGGCCCGATTCGCCATCGAGCTGGGTCTGGGCGATCGGGGGAAGCTCGTGGATCTGCGGCATGCGCGGGGCGCGGGCCACGGCGGGAGCCGCGACGGGAGCCTCGGCACGCGGCGGCACGAACGGACCGCTATGGATCTGCGGGGCGGCCTCGATGCGCGGCGCGGCCGGGGCCGGCACGAACGGGGTCGCGGCGCGCGGCGGGACCGGGGCGAGAAGCACGTCGTCGCGGGTCGTGACCGGGGCCGGCTCGGGACGCAGCTCGTGGCGCGGCTCCATGACCGGCGCGGCCGGGACGGCGGCGACCGGGGCGGCAGGAGCGTGGACCGGAGCCGGAGCGGGCGCCTGAGTGAAGCTCGATTCCGTGCGGATGCTCGGGACCGGCGA
Source organism: Methylobacterium komagatae (assembly GCF_042661665.1). Classification (NCBI taxonomy): domain Bacteria; kingdom Pseudomonadati; phylum Pseudomonadota; class Alphaproteobacteria; order Hyphomicrobiales; family Methylobacteriaceae; genus Methylobacterium; species Methylobacterium komagatae. The sequence goes on along the minus strand of NZ_JBHSWN010000001.1, from coordinate 4,423,459 downwards.
AGACGCACGGGCACGGGCCTCGGCGCGCAGGCGCTCGGCCACCTCGGCGATGCGCTGCTCGGTCTCGGCGACGGCCGGGTTGTTCGGCGAGTTCGCGGAGATCAGGGCCGGCTCGATGCCGGTGGCGACCACCGACACGCGGATGATGCCGTCCAGGCTCTCGTCGAAGGTGGCGCCGAGGATGATGTTGGCGTCCTGATCGACCTCTTCGCGGATGCGGGTGGCGGCCTCGTCGAGTTCGTAGAGGGTGAGGTCCGAGCCGCCGGTGATCGAGATCAGCAGGCCGCGGGCGCCCTTCATCGACACGTCGTCGAGGAGCGGGTTGGCGATGGCTGCCTCGGCGGCACGGTTGGCGCGCTTCTCGCCAGAGGCCTCGCCGGTGCCCATCATCGCCTTGCCCATGCCGCGCATGATCGCGCGCACGTCGGCGAAGTCGAGGTTGATGAGGCCTTCCTTGACCATCAGGTCGGTGATGCAGGCGACGCCGGAATAGAGCACCTGGTCGGCCATCGCGAAGGCGTCGGCGAAGGTGGTCTTCTCGTTGGCGACGCGGAACAGGTTCTGGTTCGGGATGACGATCAGGGTATCGACCGCCGCCTGAAGCTCCTGGATGCCGGCTTCGGCCGTGCGCATCCGGCGGACACCCTCGAACTGGAACGGCTTCGTCACGACGCCGACGGTGAGGATGCCCATGTCGCGGGCCGCGCGGGCGATGACCGGAGCGGCGCCGGTGCCGGTGCCGCCGCCCATGCCGGCGGTGATGAAGCACATGTGGGCGCCCGAGGACGATCGCGGATCTCATCGATCACCTCGTCGGCGGCGGCCGAGCCGACCTCCGGGTGTGAACCGGCGCCGAGGCCCTGTGTGGCGTTCAGGCCCATCTGGATGACCCGCTCGGCCTTCGAGGAGGTGAGCGCCTGGGCATCGGTGTTGGCCACCACGAACTCGCAGCCGAGCAGGCCCGCCTCGATCATGTTGTTGACCGCGTTGCCGCCGGCGCCGCCGACGCCGAACACGGTGATGCGGGGCTTGAGTTCCCGGATGTCCGGCGCCTGGAGGGAGATGGCCATGGTGTCGAGCCTCTGCTGAACTTCGGTGTGTCGCGTGGCGCCTTGCGGCGCCGGTTATTTCGTCTGAGCCCCCGCCCCTCGCGGGGCGCGGAACCCTAGAAGCTGTCCCTGATCCAGCGGACGACCCGCGGCAGGTACCGGTCCGTGCCGGTCGCGGCGAAGACGCCGTGGCCGCGCGGTTCGAAGTATTCGGCGTGGGCGACCTGCGGGTAGACGAGCAGGCCGACCGACGCCGAGAAGGCCGGACCCTTGGCCGCCTCGGGCAGGCCCCGGATCCCGAGGGGGCGACCGATACGCACCTGCCCCTGCATCACCCGCCGGGCTACCTCCGGCAGGCCGACGAGCTGGCTCGCCCCGCCCGTCAGCACCACGCGGCGCCCGGCCTGGGCGGCGAAGCCCGCGTTGCGGAGCCGGTCGCGGACCAGGCTCCACCACTTCTTCGACGCGCGGCTTGATGATCCGCACGAGTTGCGAGCGCGGGATATGCGCCGGGGCGTCGCCCTCCTCCTCGCCGACTCCATGAACCGCGATCATGTCGCGCTCGTCGGAGGGAGACGAGATCGCCGAGCCGTAGAGGGTCTTCAGCCGCTCGGCCGCCGCGACGCGGGTGGAAAGGCCCCGTGCGATGTCCATGGTCACGTGGTGCCCGCCCACGGCGACCGCGTCGCAATGAACCAGATGGCCGCCCGAGAACACGCCGACGCTCGTCGTGCCGCCACCCATGTCGACGACGCAGACGCCCATCTCGGCCTCGTCGTCCACCAGAGCCGAGAGGCCGGCGGCGTAGGGGGTGGCGATCACCGCCTCGACGCCCAGATGGCAATGCTCGATCGCCAGCATGACGTTGCGCGCAGCGGCGAGTTCGGTGGTGACGACGTGCAGGTCGACGCCGAGCGCCTCGCCGATCATCCCCGAGGGGTCGATCACCGCACCCTGTCCGTCTAGGGCGTAGCCGGTGGGCAGGGCGTGCAGCACGGCCCGGCCGGGGCTGACGCCATGGGCGCTCGCCGTCTCCAGCACGCGCTCCACGTCCGAGCCCGTGACGCTGCCGGAGCGGACATTCACCCGCGCCTGGAAATGCTGCGAGGCGAGGCGCCCGCCGGACATGTTCACGATGACCGACTGAACCTCGACCTTGGCCATCCGCTCGGCGGCATGTACCGCCTGACGGATCGAGTTCTCGGCCGCTTCGAGATCGACGATCGCCCCGCCCTTGAGGCCGACCGACCGCTGGTGACCGATGCCGATGATCCGCGCGAGGTGCGTGCGCCCCTTGAGCGTCGAGAGCGCCTCGGCGGGCTGAAGCTCCGCGATCAGACAGACCACCTTGCTCGTACCGATGTCGAGGACCGAGAGGATCGTCGAACGGCGGGCCGAGAGCGGCTTCAGACGCGGCGTGAGGCCGTGTTGGCTGTGCATGAAACGCTACCGGACGCGAAAGGCGGGACGGACGGAAAGTCGGAGGGCGTCACGGGGCGTCATGTCGGCGCCCCCGGCTTCTTCTTGTTCTGCTGCTGTGTCTCGGCGCGGGCGGCAGCGGCCTCCTCGGTCAGGCGCACCACCACCCGGTCGGCCATGCGCAGGTCGACGGCGATGATGTCCTTCTCCAGGACGCGCTCGTTGCGCTCCAGTCTCACCAGCCGGGCCAGTGCCCCGGCCGGATCGTCCTCCGGAAGGCGCACGTCGATGCCGTCGAGCTTGAGGGTCCAGCGTCGGCCGGACACGTAGGTGCCCGCCTTGATCCGCTCCGCGAGGGGACCGGCGGCAGCCACCAGGGCCAGATATTCCGGCAGCTTGGCGTTGGCGTTCTCGCCGACCACCAGGGGCAGGGTCGCGTAGCGGTCGTCGCGCATGGCGTCGATCACCGTGCCGTCGGCGGCGATCACGTTGATCACGCCGTCCTTCTGCCAAAGGGCGGCGGGCTCGCGCTCGATCTGCGTGATCGCAATGTCGTTGGGGTAAATCTTGCGTACCGAGGCCTGGGCGATCAGCGGCACCCGCATGAGCCGTTCGCGCGCCTCGTTCACGTCGAGGAAGGGCACGGAGGAGCGCCAATCGATCCCGGCGGCGGCCAGAACCTCGCGCTCGTACATCCGGGAAATGCCGGTGATCGTGACCCGCTTCACGCCGAACCCGGCGATCCGCGCGGCGACATCCAGGGGGCGCCCCTGCTCCGCGACGAAGGCGTCGTAGCGCCCACTGGCAACGAAACCCGCCACCGACAGGGCCGCGCAGGAGACCGAGACGATGACGAGACCCGTCCCGCGCGGCAGGCGGTCGGCCATCGACTGGCCGCCGCGGACCCGCCGCACCGAGAGGGCGCGAGAGGGGAAACGCGAGGCGAATCGCAGGAGCGGGTTGCCAGCGAGCCGCGCGGATACCCCCGCGGCCCGGGCGGGACCCGGGTTCAGCGATTCAGGGAAGCGTCCTCCACCATCCATCGGACGAGCTCACCGAAACTCAGGCCCGCATGGGCCGCCATATCCGGCACAAGGCTCGTCTGGGTCATGCCGGGTTGCGTGTTGACCTCGAGAACGACGAGCGCCCCGGTTCCACCCGGCGTGTCGTCGTAGCGAAGGTCGGCACGGCTGACGCCCCGACAGCCCAGCGCGCGATGCGCCGTTAACGCCAACTCTTGGACCCGGTGGTAAACATTTGGTTTAAGTTCTGCCGGGAGGACATGGATGGACCCCCCGGTGCGTACTTGGCGTCGTAATCGTACCACTCGGTGGCGGCCTTCACCTCGATGACGCCGAGTGGCTTGTCGCCCATCACGCCGCAGGTCAGTTCGCGGCCCGCAATGTAAGGTTCTGCAAGGACTTGCTCGCCGAACCGCCATTCGTCGGAGGCGAGGATCTGGGGCGGATGCGAGCGCCCGTCGCGCACGATGATCACACCCATCGACGAACCTTCCGCGATGGGCTTCACCACGTAAGGCGGCGGCAGGACGTGGCGGCTGGCGGCCTCCATTCGGTTAACGACACGACCGCCAGGCACGTCGACGCCCGCCGCCCGCATCACGATCTTGGCGCGCTCCTTATCCATGGCCAGCGCCGAGGCCAGCACGCCGGAATGGGTGTAGGGAATCTTCAGGATTTCGAGCAGGCCCTGGATCGTACCATCCTCGCCGTCCGGCCCGTGCAGGGCGTTGAACGCCGCGTCCGGCCGGAGCGCGCTGAGCACGGAGGCGACATCGGCCCCGACATCGATGCGCGTGACCTTGAATCCCTCGCCCTCAAGGGCATCGGCGCAGGCCTTGCCGGAATTCAGCGAGACCTCTCGCTCGGAGGAGGTTCCGCCCATCAGGACGGCGACGTGACGGGTCATGGGGCGGGCTCCGGTCGTCTTCGTTCGAATCGGTCTCAGGATGCGGACGGCAGGGGGATGCCGATCCGCTTGATCTCCCAGCGCAACTCCACGCCGCTGGTTTCGCGGACCCGGCGACGGACCTCCTCGCCCAGCCCTTCGATATCGGCCGCCGTGGCGCCGCCGCGGTTGATGAGGAAGTTGCAATGCATCTCGCTGACCTGCGCGCCGCCGCGGGTCAGGCCCCGGCATCCGGCGGCGTCGACGAGTTGCCACGCCTTGCCACCTTCGGGGTTGGCGAAGGTCGAGCCGCCGGTCCGCTCGCGGATCGGCTGGGCGGCCTCCCGCGCGGCGGTGACCCGCTCCATCTCCGCCTCGATCGCCTTGCGATCTCCCGGACGGCCCCGGAACACGGCCTGCGTGAAGATGACGTCCTCCGGCGCGGAGGAGTGGCGGTACGCGAAGCCCATCTCTGCATGATCGAACACACGCAAGGCGCCGCGCCGGTCGATGCCCCTCGCCTCCACGAACACGTCCGTGGTTTCGCCGCCATGGGCGCCCGCATTCATGCGCAGTGCCCCGCCGACCGAGCCGGGAATGCCACGGAAGAAGGCGAGCCCGTCGAGGGACTCTTCGGCAGCAGCCTTGGCGAGGCGCATGTCCGGCACCGCCGTGCCCGCGCGGATCGTCTCGCCATCCACGACGATGGCCCCGAACGCCTTGCCGCCGAGCCGCACGGTCACGCCGGGAATCCCGCCGTCGCGCACGATCAGGTTCGAGCCGAGTCCGATCACCGTCACTGGTACGGAGGGATCGAGCACCGCGAGCAGGGCGGCGAGATCGTCCTCGTCGGCGGGGGTGAACAACACCTCCGCCGGGCCGCCGACGCGGAACCATGTCAGGTCGGCCAAGCTCGCGCCCGCCACCAGCCGCCCCCGAAGACCGGGGGCAGCGGCGCGGATCGTATCGTGAAGGTCGTTTGATCTCATGATGGGAATCGGTTCATGTAGCCTGACGGAAACGGGGCCGTGTCAGGGGAATGTCGCGTGAGGTCGTCTACACCCGTACAGCCGCGAGGGCGTTGCGACGCATGCCCGAAGAAACGGAACGGTTGATCCGGGACAAGCTTCGCCTCTATGCGGCCGATCCCGCTGCGCTTTCCAACAACGTCAAAGCGTTGAGGGGAGAAGGGCAGCGCTACCGTCTGCGTGTGGGCGATTGGCGTGCGGTCTTCACCATCGAGGCGGATCGGATCATCATCCACGATGTCGGTCCCCGCGGGTCGATCTACGGTTAGGAGCGCCATCGTGACCATCGTGACCATCGTGCGAACCGTGACGCCCGCTGGCGAAGCAATCGTCATCCTGCCCGAAGCCGAATTCGACCGGCTGCGAGACCTCGCTGAGGAGGCTGCCGACGCGCGGATCGCCGAGGTGTCCGAGGAACGGCTCCGAGTCGGCGAAGAGGAGCTTCTGTCCGAGGCAGACCTCGATGCCCTTCGCAGGGCCCCGACTCCCCTCGCCTTCTGGCGAGCCCGGCGAGGGCTGTCCCTCGAAGCCCTTTCGCGCGAAAGCGGCGTACCCACCGATATCCTTCAGGCACTGGAGAGCGGCGTGCATCCTGCCGAGGCGCGCTTTTGCGAAGCACTCGCGCGCATCCTCGGCGTGGAAGCCGAGGACATAGCCCCTTAGGTGCCTATCCACCCTCACCCCCGCGCCGCCAGTTCACCCGGCAGCGCGTAGGCCCATTGCGTGATCGTGCCCGCGCCGAGACACACGACGTAGTCGCCGGGCTTGGCGAGGTCGGCGACGATGCCAGCCAGATCCTCCGGCTTGTCGAGGGCGCGAGCGTCGCGGTGGCCGCGCGAGCGCAGGCCGGCGACGAGGCCATCCCGGTCGGCGCCCTCGATCGGCGTTTCGCCCGCCGCGTAGACCGGGGCCACGATCACCGTGTCCGCGTCGTTGAAGCAGGTGCAGAAATCGTCGAACAGCGAATGCAGGCGGCTGTAGCGGTGGGGCTGCACCACCGCGATCACCCCGTGCTCCGTCGAGGCGCGGGCGGCCTTGAGCACCGCCTTGATCTCCACCGGATGGTGCCCGTAATCGTCGAAGATCGTTGCGCCATTCCACTCGCCCGTGCGGGTGAAGCGCCGCTTCACGCCGCCGAACCCGGCGAGCGCGTTGCGGAGCGCCTCTGCCGGCACGCCGAGTTCGTGGGCGACGGCGAGCGCGGCGGTGGCATTCAGGGCATTGTGCTTGCCCGGCATGGGCAGCACCAGATCCTCCAGCTCCATCCGGTAGCCGGGGCGCCGGTCGCGGATCATCACCCGGAACTTGCTCTGGCCGCCGCGGAGATCGACGTCGATCAGGCGCACATCGGCCTGCGGGTTCTCACCGTAGGTGATGATCCGCCGGTCCTCGATATGGCCGACGAGATCCTGCACCACGGGATGGTCGATGCACATCACCGCGAAGCCGTAGAACGGGATGTTGTCGATGAAGCGCCGGAACGCGTCCTTCACCGCATCGAACGAGCCGAAATGGTCGAGATGCTCGGGGTCGATGTTCGTGACGATGGCGACATCGGCCGGCAATTTCAGGAAGGTGCCGTCGGATTCGTCGGCCTCCACCACCATCCACTCGCCCTCGCCCATGCGGGCGTTGGTGCCGTAGGCGTTGATGATGCCGCCGTTGATGACGGTCGGGTCCATGTTGCCCGCATCGAGGAGCGTCGCGACCAGCGAGGTCGTCGTCGTCTTGCCGTGAGTGCCCGCCACCGCGACGCAGGACTTGAACCGCATCAGCTCGGCCAGCATCTCCGCACGGCGCACCACCGGCAGGCGGCGCTCGCGGGCGGCCTGAAGCTCGGGATTGTCCCGGCGGATCGCCGTCGAGACCACCACCAGGGCGGCATCCTCGACATTGGCGGCCTCATGGCCGACGAAGGTGCGGATGCCCTTGTCGGCGAGACGACGGACATTGGCGTTGTCCGAGGCATCGGAGCCCTGCACCGTATAGCCGAGGTTGCGCATCACCTCGGCGATGCCGGACATGCCGATGCCGCCGATGCCGATGAAGTGGATGGGTCCGAGTTGTTCGGGCAGCTTCATGGGGTTCAGACCTGTGCGGGACCGGCCGCTGATAAGCGGCGATCAGGGATGGGCCGCCGTCTCGATGACGACTTCGGCCAGCCGCTCGGCGGCGTCGTGTATGCCTGCGCTTCTCGCCGCATCGGCGGCGCGGGTCAATTTTGCCGGGTTCTCGATCATCTCCACGAGGTCCGCAGCGAGGCGATCCGGGGTGAAGGCGGTCTGTTTCAGGACCAGAGCCGCGCCGATCGCCTCCAGGGTGGCGGCGTTGGCCGCTTGGTCCTGATCGAGCGATCCCGGCAGGGGCACCAGCACAGACGGGCGGCCGATCGCCGCGAGTTCCGAAACGGTCGAGGCGCCGGAGCGCGAGACGACGAGGTGGCTCGCCGCCATCCGCGCGGGTAGGTCCTTGAAGAACGGCGCCGCCTCCAGCCCGGCGAGGCCCATGGCGAGGTACTGGTTCTGCACGGCCGTCAGGTCCTCGGCCCGCACCTGTTGCGTCACATGGATCCGCGCCCGCAGGTCGGCGGGCAAGCGCTCCAGCGCCGGCGGGACGACCTCACCCATGACCCGCGCTCCCTGGCTGCCGCCGAACACGAGGATCCGGAGCACGGCCCCTTCCGCGAAGGCGGGATAGGGGACGCGCGTCGCCTCGATCACCGCCGGACGCAGGGGGTTGCCGGTGTGGACGCGCCGTGCGGTCGCCTTGTCGGGAATGCCCCGGACCTCACGGAAACCGGTGGCGATGGTGCGCGCGCCCCGGGCCAGGAAGGTATTGGCCCGGCCCATCACGGCGTTCTGCTCGTGGAGCAGGGTCGGCACGCGCAGGAGTTGCGCCGCTAGGACCGGCGGCACGGTGGGATAGCCTCCGAAGCCGACCACAGCCGCCGGGTTGATCCGCCGGATCGCCTTGGCCGCATCGCCGAAGCCACGGCCGAGGGTAACCACCGCCGTGGCCCGCTTGATCACACTGCGGCCGGACGGCGTCGCGGAGCGGATGGTGACGACTTCCGCGGCCGGGAAGCCCGTAGCGATGGAATCGACCCGCGCGTCCGTGGCGAGGGCGACGCGCACGCCCCTCGCCCGGAGGGCATGGGCGAGACTCTCGGCCGGGAAGAGATGGCCGCCGGTCCCGCCCGCGCAGAGCAGGATAGTGGGCGTCAGGACGGTCACTGGATTACCCCGGCGACGTTGGACGGCGCGGTCCCCGGGGAATTCTGGCTGAGCAGCACCGTACGCGGCCGCTTACGGGTGAGGGCCACGAGGAAGCCGGTGCCGAGCGCCAGCGAGAACATCGACGAGCCGCCAAAGGAGACGAAGGGGAGAGTCATGCCCTTGGCCGGCATGAGCGGGTGTTCACCGCCATGTTGATGCACGCCTGAAGGCCGAACAGGGTCGTCAGCCCCGTGATCGCCAGCCGCGAGAACGTGTCGTCGGTGCGCCGGGCGAGCTTGAGGCCGCGCAGCACGATGTAGGCGAACAGGGCCACGAGGCACAGGCAGACGATGACGCCGAACTCCTCGCCGATCACCGAGAACAGGAAGTCGGTATGCGCGTCCGGCAGGTGGCGCTTGGCGACGCCCTCCCCCGGGCCGGTGCCGAACCAGCTGCCGGAGCGGAACGATTCGCGTGACCAGAACTCCTGGAAGCCGCCGCCGGAACCGTCGTCGCCCCGGTCGAGGAACTTGTTGAAGCGCTCGCGCACGTGGTGGAAGAACGTGTAGGCGGCGAAGACGCCCGCGAGACCGAAGACACCGAGCGCGCCGACCCAGATCAGGTGCAGGCCTGCCACGAAGAGCAGGGCCGACCAGGTCATGGTGATGAGCATGGTCTGGCCGAAATCCGGCTGAAGCAGCAGCGGAACGATGGTCACCGGCAGGATCAACAGCCCGAGGATGCCCCCCGGCATGTCGCGGCGCTGGGCGCCCTCGGAGAAGGCCCAGGCGGCCACCACCACGAAGGCCGGCTTCACGAACTCGGAGGGTTGAAGGCCGAAGGAGCCGATCTGGATCCAGCGATGGGCGCCCTTGATCTCCGGCCCGATCTTCACGGCGAGAAGGCAGAAGACCACGCCCGTCAGCCACGTGAACAGGGCGAGGCGACGGATGCCGCGCAGGCTCAGGAACGAGACTGCGCAGATGATGACCACCGTCGGCGCGAGATACATCGCCTGCCGGTTGAGGAAGTGGAAGGTCGGCAAGCCGATTCGCTCGGCCACCGGCGGGCCGCCGCCCATCAGGAAGACCAGCCCGGCCACCATCAGCGCGACGAGCGCCGCGAGGAGGCCGCGATCGACCGTCCACCACCAATCCGTGAGCGGGGTGCGTTCGGCGCGAGACATCATGGGCGTGCGAGTGCCTCCCGGCGCCGTCCTGCGGCGCGAGCCGGGAGAGTGTCCCCGAATGGTAAATGCTTCCCTACGGCGGAGGCCTCAGCCGGCGATCCGATGACCGTAACTCGGTCTTAACGTAAGGCATTCAATTTGTAGTTGTAAGACCTAAGAGACCGGCCGACCATGCTTTTCGCTCACCGGACCCATGACGCAGCCAAGCTCGCTGCTGTCGACCGCGTTCAGGCGATCATCGAGTTCGATCTCACCGGGCGCATCCTAGCAGCGAACGCCAATTTTCTCGCCGTGGTCGGTTACAACCAGGACGAGATTGTCGGACAGCACCACGCGATGTTCGTCCCACCGGACTACGCCGCTTCGCCGGAATACCGGGCCTTCTGGGACCGGCTTCGCTCCGGGGAGTTCCAGGCGGCACAGTACCGCCGGATCGCCAAGGGTGGACGGGAGGTGTGGATCCAGGCCTCCTACAACCCGGTTTTCGACCGGCAGGGCCGTCCGGTGAAGGTGATCAAGTTCGCCACCGATATCACCGACCAGATCCTCCGTCAGACCGACGACGCGGCCAAGCTCGCGGCCCTCGACCGCGTCCAGGCGATCATCGAGTTCGATCTGACCGGACACATCCTATCCGCGAACGCCAACTTTTTGGCCGTGGTCGGATACGAGCGCGAAGAGATCGTCGGTCGGCATCACGCGATGTTCGTCCCGGCCGGGTATGCCGAGACCCCGGAATACCAAGCCTTCTGGGATCGTCTGCGCTCCGGTGAATTTCAGGCTGCCCAATATCGGCGGATCGCCAAGGGTGGCCGTGAGGTCTGGATCCAGGCTTCCTACAACCCGATCTTCGACCCGAGCGGGCGACCGGTGAGGGTCGTCAAGTTCGCCACCGACATCACGACTCAGATGCGCCTCCTCGAGGATCTGCGCTGCCTGATCGACCGGAACTTCGCGGAGATCGACGCGGCCGTGTCCCATGCGGGCAGCGCTTCGCATTCGGCCGGGGCGGCGGCGGGCATGGCGTCGATGAGCGTGCAGACCATGGCGGCGGCCTCCGAGGAACTGGCGGCGGCGGTCGGCGAGATCTCGCAGAGCATGGTCCGCTCGCGGGAGGCGACCGACGCGGCCGTGGGTCAGGTCGAGGCGGTCGAGGGGCATACGCGCCGCCTCACCGACGCGACCGACGCGATGGGCGGCATCGTTTCCCTGATCCAGACCGTCGCCGGTCAGATCAATCTGCTCGCCCTCAACGCGACCATCGAGGCGGCCCGGGCGGGCGATGCGGGACGCGGCTTCGCGGTGGTGGCGAGCGAGGTCAAGGCGCTGGCGAGCCAAGCCGCCCGCGCGACCGACCAGATCAACGCAGAGATCGCCAACGTCCAGGGCGTGTCGCAGGAGGTCGTCTCGGCCCTCGATTCGATCCGCTCCTCGGTCGGAATCATGCGCGAGCACGTCATGACCACGGCGGGCGCGGTGGAGGAGCAGGATGCGGTGACCCGCGACCTGTCCCGCAACATGCATGAGGCCGCTCAATCGGTCGCGGGCATCACGGACGATATCGGCGCGATCGGCGCCGCCGTCTCGCAGGTCAATCAGGCGGTCGGCACCACGCGGCAGGCGGCGCAGGTGCTGGCGCGCTGAACCCGTTCTTACGGGAGCGCCTGCACGAGCCCCGGAACCGGTCGCCGCGCACTTCGAAGTTGCGGAACTGGTCGTAGGACGCACAGGCCGGGGAGAGCAGCACCACCGGCTCCGGGGCACCGGAGGCGGCGGCGTTCTGCGCGGCCTTCTCCACGGCAACGTCGAGGGTGCCGCAGCGGGTATAGGGCACGGCGCCTTCGAGCGTCGCCGCGAAGGCATCCGAGGCGGCGCCGATCAAGTAGGCATGCGCCACCCGCTCGAAATACGGGACCAGGGGGAAGATGCCCCCATCCTTGGCCTTGCCGCCGAGGATCCAGTGGATGTCCCGGAAGGCGGTGAGCGCCTTCTCGGTGGAATCGGCGTTGGTCGCCTTGGAATCGTTGACGAACAGGACCCGGTCCCGGCGGCCGACCTCTTCCATCCGGTGAGGCAGGCCGGGGAATGAGGCCAGACCGGCGCGGATCTCGTCCGCGCTCAAGCCCAGGGCCTGGGCGACGGCCACGGCGACGGCGGCGTTCTGCCAATTATGGGCGCCGCGAAGGGAGCCGATGCCGTTCACGTCGGCGAGGTCTGCCCCAGCGGCATCGCGAATGATTCCAGCCTCGGCGCGAAGACCCTCGCCCTGCGTGGGACCGGCCCCGACATGCACCCGCACCAGCCGCTCGGCGCGACGGTCGGCGATGGCGCGGCTTGGCGCATCGTCGATGCCGACCACCGCGAGGTCCGCACCCCGGATCAGCCGCTCTTTGATGCCTGCATATTGCTCCATCGTGCCGTGGCGGTCGAGATGGTCGGGCGTCACGTTCATCAGCACGCCCACGCTCGGGTCGAGGGAGGGCGTCAGGTCGATCTGGAACGAGGACATCTCGATCACGTGGACGCGGGCGGCGTCCGGCGGCTCCAGCGACAGGATCGCGGTGCCGATATTGCCGCCCATCTGAACGTCACGCCCGGCCTGACGCAGGACATAGGCGATGAGCGCCGTGGTGGTCGACTTGCCGTTGGTGCCGGTGATGGCGACGAAGGGCGCGCCTGGCGCGACGGCCCGGCGTTCGCGGCAGAACAATTCGATGTCGCCGACGATCTCGACGCCCGCCCCTTGCGCCTGCCGCACGCTCCAATGGGGCTCGGGATGGGTCAGCGGCACGCCCGGCGCGAGCACGAGGGCCGCGAAGCCGGACCAATCCTGCTCGCGCAGGTCTGCGGTGGGGATCCCCTCCCCCTGCGCCTTGGCCACCCCCTCTGCGCCGTCGTCCCAGGCGACCACCTCGGCCCCGCCGGCGATCAGCGCCCTGGCCGTGGCTAGCCCCGATCCGCCGAGGCCGAACAGGGCCACTCTTTGGCCCGCGAAAGTGGTGACGGGGGTCATGCGAAACTCAAACTAGAGACGGCAGCCTGATTACGCCGCTTTTCGAACGACTTATACCACGCCTGGGCGGAAATGCCCTCAGCGAAGCTTGAGGGTGGCGAGACCCGCCATCGCCAGGATCACGGCGATGATCCAGAAGCGGATCACGACCTGCGGTTCCTTCCAGCCCTTCTGCTCGAAATGGTGGTGGATCGGCGCCATGCGGAAGACGCGCTTGCCCGTGAGCTTGAACGAGGCGACCTGGATGATGACCGACATCATCTCCAGCACGAACAGGCCGCCGACGATCGCCAGCACGATCTCGTGCTTGGCCGCGACGGCGATGGTGCCGAGCAGGCCACCGAGCGCCAGCGAGCCGGTATCGCCCATGAAGATCTGGGCGGGGGGCGCGTTGAACCATAGGAAGCCGAGGCCCGCCCCGACCACCGCGCCGCAGACCACGGCGAGTTCGCCGGTGTCGCGGACGTAGTTCACCTGCAGGTAGCTCGCGGTGAAGGAGTTGCCGACGAGATAGGCGATGACGCCGAAAGTGGCGCAGGCGATCATCACCGGCACGATGGCGAGGCCGTCGAGCCCGTCCGTCATGTTCACGGCGTTACCCGAGCCGACGATCACGAAGGCGCCGAATAGCGGATAGAGCAGGCCGAGATTGAGGAGCACGTCCTTCAGGACAGGGAAGGCGAGCTGGTTCTGCAGCGAGAGCGGCGAATAGGCCGAGATCGTCACGCAGGCGGCGAGCGCGATCAGCCCTTCGAGGCCGAGGCGGAACTTGCCCGAGAAGCCCTTGTGCGACTGCTTCGTCACCTTGAGGTAGTCGTCGTAGAAGCCGATCGCCCCGAAGCCGAGGGTCACCGCGAGGGTGATCCAGACATAGTGGTTGCGCGGGTTCGCCCAGAGCAGCACCGCCACCACGAAGCCCGCCAGGATCATCAGCCCGCCCATGGTCGGCGTGCCGCGCTTGGTCAGCAGATGGGTCTGCGGGCCGTCCTCGCGGATCGGCTGGCCCTTGCCCTGGCGCAGGCGCAGCAGGGAGATGATCCACGGCCCGAACCAGAATACGAACAGGCCCGCCGTGAACATCGCGCCGCCGGTGCGGAAGGTGATGTAGCGGAAGACGTTGAGCGGCGTGAATGTGCTGCTCAGTTCCGAGAGAAGGTAAAGCATCCGGGCGCTCGGCCCCTCTGTTCAGGCAGGGTGGCGGCGGAACCGCTCAGGGAATGGCGACGATGGACTCGCGGCGCGTGTGCGCTGCGGCGTAACGGCCTTTGAGCGCCTCGACAATCCGGCCCATGCGGCTGCCGTTGGAGCCCTTCACCATCACGGCGTCGCCGGGCCGGAGGATCCGCGTCAGGGGCTCGACGAGGTCCGCCGACGTCTCGGCCACCGCCCCGCGGCGACTGACGGGCAGGGCCTCGTAGAGGTTGCGGGTGAGCGGCCCAGCCGCGAAGACGAGGTCGATCCGTGCCGCCTCGACCGCCTCGGCGAGACCGCGATGCAGGTCGGGGCTGGTCGGTCCAAGTTCCAACATGTCACCGAGCACGGCGATGCGGCGCCCACGCGGTCCGGTCTCGATGCCGGCGAGCGTCGCCAGGGCGGCGCGGACCGAGGCCGGGTTGGCGTTGTAGCTCTCATCGACCAGCCACGCGGTGCCGCCGGGCAAGTCCAGGGCAGTGCGCTCGCCCCGGCCCACGGGGGGCGAGAGGGCGGCGAGCGAGAGGGCGGCGGCGGCGAGGTCCGCGCCCAGTGAATGGATCACCGCCATCACCCCCAGCGAATTGAGGGCGCTGTGCCGCCCGGCCGTGCCGAGCTTGTAGGTGACGGGCTCGCCCATCACGACCGCATCGACCACGGAGAGGTCTGGGCGGAGCACGATTCTCTTGGCGCGGACATCGGCCTCGGGATGCTCGCCGAAGCTCACGATCCGCCCGGCGCCGGAGGCCATGGCATGGGCGGCGAGGCGGGCGTAATGCGGGTTGTCGCGATTGATCACCGCTACCCCGCCGGCTTCGAGCCCGGCAAAGATCTCGCCCTTGGCGTCGGCGATGGCCGAGACCGACGCGAAATGCTCGATGTGGACCGGCTCGACCGTGACGACGAGGGCCACCTGCGGCCGGACCATGCGCGTCAGCGGCAGGATCTCGTAGGGGTGGTTCATGCCGATCTCGAACACGCCGTAGCGCGTGTCCTGCGGCATCCGGGACAGCGTCAGCGGCACGCCCCAGTGGTTGTTGTAGCTGGCCGCCGAGGCGTGCGTCGCGCCCTGTCCCGACAGGACGTGGCGAAGGGCCTCTTTGGTGCCGGTTTTGCCGACCGAACCGGTGACGGCGACGATCTGCGCGTCGCTCCGGGCGCGGGCCGCGCGGCCGATCCGCTCCATCGCGGTGAGAACCGGGTCGGCCCCCTCCCCCGGCACGGCCAGGACGGGGCCCGCCGCCGAGAGGGCGTCCGCCTTCTCCTCGTTCACCACGGCCGCAGCGGCGCCCTTGTGTAGCGCCTGCGCGACGAAATCGTGCCCATCGCGGGCCTCGCCGCGGATCGCGAAGAACAGGTCGCCGTCACCTAAGGTGCGGGTGTCGATGGAGGCGCCCGAGACTGGACGGCGCGCGCCGGTCCAGCGTCCGCCCGTGGCCGCTTCGAGGGCGTCCGGGGTCCAGAGTGCGGTCAAGGTCAGCCCCCAGCAAGCTCGGCGATCGCCGTGCGAAGGACCTCATGGTCCGAGAACGGGAGCACCCGATCTCCCACGATCTGGCCGGTTTCGTGACCCTTGCCGGCCACGACCAGAACGTCGCCCTCGCCCAGGCCGCCGACGGCCCGGCGGATCGCCTCCTCGCGGTCGCCGATCTCCACGGCGCCCGGTACCGCATCGAGGATCGCCTGGCGGATGGAGGCGGGCTCCTCCGTGCGCGGATTGTCGTCGGTGACGATCACGTGGTCCGCCAAACGGGCCGCGATGGCACCCATCAGCGGGCGCTTGCCCCGGTCGCGGTCGCCGCCGCAGCCGAAGACGACGATGAGACGGCCCGTCGCGAAGGGGCGAAGGGCGGTCAGCACCTGCTCCAACGCCTCGGGCTTGTGGGCGTAATCGACGAGACAGAGGCCGCCGCGCGCGAGGCCGATCCGCTCCATGCGGCCGGGGACGCCGGTGAGATGGTCGAGGGCGGCGAACACGCCGTCCGGGTCGGCGGCACCGGCTGGCGCCGCCAGGGCGAGGCCCGCCGCGACCAGGGCGTTCTCCACCTGGAACCCGCCGACGAGGGGCAGGCGCAGCTCGTGGGTAGAGCCCCCGGCTTCGACGGTCAGCGCCTGCGCGAAGCCCTCCGTGCGGGCGGAGACGAGGCGGAGGTCGCGCCCGGCCCGGCCCGTCGTGATAATCGTCCGCCCCGCACCCGTGGCGGCGGCGATCACCCGGTCGGAGAAGGCGCCGTCCGCGTTGACGACGGCCGGGCAGCCCTCGGGCAGCAGATCCGTGAACAGCCGGAGCTTGGCCGCGAGGTATTCCTCGATGCTCGCGTGATAATCGAGGTGATCGCGGCCGAGATTGGTGAAGCCCGCCGCGCTCAGGCGCACGCCGTCGAGGCGCCGCTGCTCGATCCCGTGGGACGAAGCTTCCATGGCGAGTTCGGTGATGCCCTCATCGGCGAGGCGGGCCAGGGTCTCGTGCAGAGTGACGGGATCCGGCGTCGTGAGCGAGCCGTAATGGGCGCCCCGGTTGGTGACGATGCCGACCGTTCCGAGGCTCGCGGAGTCACGGCCCATCGCCGAGAAGATCTGGCGGACGAAATCGGCCACCGAGCTTTTGCCCGCGGTGCCGGTGACGGCGAGCACCGTCTCCGGCTGGCGGCCTGAAAGGCGCGCGGCGGCGAGCGCCAGGGCGCGCCGGGCATCGGGAACGGCGATCCAGGCCGTCGTTCCGGGAAGGTCGGCGGGCCGCTCACCCTCGCCCGCCACGGCGACGGCACCGGCCTGCGCCGCCTTCGCCGCGAAGAGACGCCCATCCGCCTTCGTGCCGGGCACGGCGACGAAGACGCCGCCTGCGCTTACGCGGCGGCTGTCGGCGGTGAGGCCGGAAACGGGCGCATCGGCAGCCAGGCCGGTGGCCTCCGGGAAGAGGTCGCCGAGCCGGGTCACGGGCCGCCCAGGCTGGTTCACGTGGTAGGCGTTGAGCCGCACCATCTGCGGGAAGGGCTTGACCGGCGCCTCGAATTGCGGCGGCAGGCCGAGGATCGGGGCGACGCGCTCGATCACCTTGCCGGTGACGACGCCGGAGTTCCACGCGGCGGTGGCGTAGCCGCCGGATTCCGGCAGGCCCTGCGGCTCGTCCATGATGGTGACGAACAGGTATTTCGGGTCGTTCATCGGCGCCGCCGCCATGAAGGTCGTGAACAGCCGGTTCTTGTTGTAGCGCCCGCCGATCACCTTCTCGGCCGTGCCGGTCTTACCGCCCACGTAGTAGAGCGGGACCGAGGCCTTCTTGGCCGAACCCTCGAAGGCGTTCAGCCGCATGATGTAGCGCATCGCCTCGGAGGTCTGGGCCGAGAGCACGTGGGTCGAGCGATCCTTGATCGAGGCGGCGTCGGTCTTCAGGAAGGTCGGCGTGATGAGGTCGCCGCCGTTGACGATGGCGGCCACCGCCATGGCCGCTTGAAGCGGCGCCACCGCGATGCCGTGGCCGAAGGCGATGGTGATGGTGTTGATCTCGCTCCAGCGAGACGGGACGATCGGCGCCGCGCTCTCGGGCAGTTCCGTCCGCAGGCGGTCGGTCAGGCCCATCTTCTTCAGGAAGGCCTTGTGGCCGGGCACGCCGACGCCGAGCGCCATCTTGGCCGAGCCGATGTTGGACGAGTGCGTGAACACCTCCGGCATGGTGATGACGCGGTTGGTGCCGTGATACTCGTGGATCTTCTGGCGGCCCCAGTTGAGCACGCCGCCCCGGGTATCGAACGTCGAGTTGACGTTGTACTTGCCCGAGTCGAGAGCCATGGCCAGCGTCATCGCCTTGAAGGTCGAGCCCATCTCGTAGACGCCGACATTCATCCGGTTGATCCGATCCGGCGCCAGGGCATCCTTCGGGTCGTTAGGGTCGAAGTCGGGCATGGAGACCAGGGCGATGACCTCGCCGGTCTTCACGTCGAGGATCATCGAGGCGCCCGCCTTCGCCTTGAAGTGCTCGATGCCCTTGGCAAGCTCGTCGCGCACGGCGAATTGCGCGCGCAGGTCGAGGGAGAGCTGGATCGGCTTGAGATCCGCCTGCTTGTTGACGAGGCCGAAGCTGTTGAGCGCCTGAAGGCCGGTGGAGTCGATGTACTTCTCCATGCCCGCGATGCCGACGCCGTCGAGGTTCGTCGCGCCCAGGATGTGGGCGGCGGCCGTGCCGTTCGGGTAGACGCGCTTGTGGTCGGGCAGGAAGCCGATGCCGGGAATGCCGAGGCGGTGCACCTCGGCCTGCTGCTTCGGGGTCAGTTCGCGCTTCACCCACACGAAGCCCGCGCCCTTGCGGTCCTTGCGGGAGGCGAGCTTGGCGCGCAGTTCCGAGGCGTTGAGCGAGGGCAGGACGGCGGTGAGGAGTTCGACCGCCTCGTCCTTGTCGTAGATGTTGCCGGGCTCGGCGAAGACCGAGACCGTGCGGATGTCAGTGGCCAGGATCTCGCCGTTGCGGTCCACGATATCGGGGCGGAAGGCGGTCGAGGACGAGGCCGCGGCCCGGTGCTCCTGGCTCGGCGGCTCGCCGAAGATCGCCATGGTGAGCAGGCGCACGGAGATCGCCCCGAACACGCCGAGGAAGACCAGCCCGACCAGCGCGACGCGCACATGCGAGCGCTCGATGGCGAGGCGGAACATGTCGGCCAGGAGGCGGCGCATGCGGATCCGGCGCGGATCGCGCGGGGCCATGACCTCCTCGACGGCCTGCATCAGCCGCGCGGCGTCCTGCTCCGGCACGGGCGGGGACGCCTCCGGCGCGGCTGCCGAAACCTGTTCGCCCTCAGTGCCGAAAACCGGCTCCCGGCGCTCCGAATGATCCTGCGCGTCGGACAAGGAATTACCTCGTGGCGGTCGGGGTACGGGTCGTCGTCACGGTGCGGCTGATCGCGCCCGTGGTGCGCGGCTCGGGCGTGCCCTTTTCCTTGGGCGTGGCCGTCGCCGCGAGGAGGCGGCCGATCTCATCGCCGCGCTCCTGCCGGGCGGGAAGGTCCGCGATCCGGCCGAGATGGCTGATGCCGATGGGCTCCAGCGCGAGGTGCTTCTCCACCGCCGCCTGGAGGCGGTCCGGCCGGGTGAGCAGCTGCCACTCCGCGCGCAGCACCGCGATGGCCTGCCGCTCCTTGTGCAGGGCGGTCTGGACCTTGGACACCTGACCCATCTGGTACAGCGTGTCGTACTTGATCGAGTAGGCGTAGATCGCCGAGGCGACGAGCCCGGCAATCGCCAGCAGGTTGAGCAGGCGGATCATCGGCGCGCGCCTCCGCGGCGTTGGTCGGGCAGGCTCGCCAGGGTTTCGATGGCGCTGAGCGGCGGCGGGACGGGTGCGTCGGTGCGCGCCACGGCGCGCAGCTTCGCGGAGCGCGCGCGCGGGTTGCGCGCCAGTTCCGCTTCGCCCGGCAGGACGGGCCCCTTGGTCACCGGCTGCAGGCTGCGCGGCTCCGGGGCGCCTTGCGACGGCAGATGCCGCGAGCCGTGCGACGAGCGCCCGCTCCGCGCCGCGAAGAACTGCTTCACGATGCGGTCTTCGAGGGAGTGGAAGGTCACGACGGCGAGGCGTCCGCCCGGCGCCAGCACCCGCTCGGCGGCGTGCAGCGCCCGGACGAGTTCGCCCAGTTCGTCGTTCACCGCGATGCGCAGGCCCTGGAAGGTCCGCGTGGCCGGGTGGATGTGGCTGCCGGGCTCGACCCGGACCACGCCCGCCACGATCTCGGCAAGCTGCGCCGTGGTCTCGATGCGGCCCCGGCGGCGCGCCTCGTGGATCGCACGCGCGACGGCCCGCGACCGGCGCTCCTCGCCGTAATGGTAGATGATGTCGGCGAGTTCGGTCTCGTCCGTCTCGTTGACGATGTCGGCTGCGCTGGGGCCCTCAGCGCCCATGCGCATGTCGAGGGGACCGTCGTGGCGGAAGGAGAAGCCGCGTTCGGGCGTGTCGAGCTGCATCGAGGACACGCCGATATCGAGGACCACGCCGGAGACCGGTCCTTTCCCCGCCTGTTCGGCGAGGGCGTCGAGGTCGCCGAACCGGCCCGGCACCAGGGTCAGACGGCCTTCCGCTTCCGCGACGAGGGGCTGCCCCCCGGCAATCGCGTTGGGATCGCGGTCGATGGCGAGGATCTGCAGGGCCGGATCGGCGGCGAGCAGGGCGCGGGTGTAGCCGCCCGCGCCGAAGGTGCCGTCGATGATCACGCCCTCGCCGGCCGGGCTCAAGGCGTCGATCACCTCGCCGAGCAGAACGGGAATGTGCGGCGCGTCGGACGCCGGAACGGGCGCGCGGCCGGGCCGGGCCTTCATGCCCGTGAACCGGGCTGGCGAACGGACGGCCTGGGCCACCCGACGACGGTCGTGAAAGCGGGGGGAAGTGCGGTCACTCTCATGTCGCCCTGGTCCGGACCGCGCAGGGGCGGCTCGCGTGACGGGAGCGGCGACGGAGGCGCTGGGCGCAGTCACCCGCGAACGGACGACCCCTGCGGGTCCGCAGGTGACGCCCGGCGATCCGATAGTCGCCGCTGACGGGAGGGAGCCGGGTATCATGGGCCTCGGAAGGTCGTCAACGCGCGCCGGACGCGCCCGCCGTCCGTCGATCTAGAACCCGGCAAGGTTAACCGATGGTGTGTTTTTCCCGAGAATCCACCCAGGGCCCCGAAGTGCCTTCTCGGCCCAACCTGCTGAGGATGCGGGGGTTTCGGGAAATATGCGGATCAGCCGGCCTGTAAGCCGGGTTCTGTAGGGCCGGAAGGCCGAGGGCCTTCCGACGTGGCAGCCATTCCTCTGGGACGGTCGTTGCCGACCGCCTCGAGCAACCAACCCGGGCGACTGGCCTGGAGAGCGGGCCTGCCCCCCTCGCGGGGGACGCGCCGCCCCTATTCGGTTTTGCTCCCGGTGGGGTTTGCCGTGCCGTCCGCGTTGCCGCGTCCGCGGTGCGCTCTTACCGCACCCTTTCACCCTGACCCCGGACGGATCCGGGGCGGTCTGCTCTCTGTGGCACTGTCCCTGGGGTCGCCCCCGCCGGACGTTATCCGGCACCGTCTCTCCATGGAGCCCGGACTTTCCTCCCCGGGCGAACCCGGAGCGGCCGCCCGGCCGACTGATCCGCGGGCGACATGGGCCCTTGCCGCCCCGGCGGTCAAGAGCCAGGCCGCCTCACCACGTGCCGGTATTCTCCATGGACGCCCACGGCTCCTGCGGCGGCTTGGCCTCGCCCTTCTGCAGGATCTCGATGGAGATGCCGTCGGGGGACTTCACGAAGGCCATGTAACCGTCTCGCGGTGGGCGGTTGATCGTGATCCCCGCCTTCTGGAGCTTTTCGCAGAGGGCGTAAATGTCATCGACCCGGTAGGCGAGATGCCCGAAGTTCCGGCCGCCCATATAGGTCTCGGGGTCCCAGTTGTAGGTCAGCTCCACAAGGGGAGACTTGCTCTCCTGAGCACGGGCGACATCCCCCGGCGCCGCCAGGAAGACCAGCGTGAAGCGGCCCTTCTCGTTCTCGACGCGGCGGACCTCCTGCAATCCGAACGCATCGACGTAGAAGGCCAGCGCGCGGTCGAGGTCGGCGACGCGCACCATCGTGTGCAGATATTCCATCGCGAGGCTATCCTATTGCTAGCTTGAGAGGATTTGTGCTTCCCGGCACGATGCTGACCCGCCCGCCTCGGCGGGGGCCATCGCTTCGGATAAGACGGCGACCCTCACGTTAGCTAGCGCCCGTCCCGAGGGAAGGTAGACTCATTCCCCCTGCACCGGTGCAAGCGAACCATGCGCCGACAGCTATGGCCGTCGCCCGATCCGGCGCTTGGCTCATGCTCACCGCCCGTTATAGCGAAGCCTCGGATCCGAAGCCGGTCACCGTTGGCCACACAGCTTGGGAACAGCCTTGACCGTCATCTGGGTAGCCGCCCTCGTCCGGGCGTTGATTTCTGGGACCGTGGTCGTGCTCGCCTCGGTGCTGGCAGAGATCCTCGGACCGGTCTGGGGGGCTCTCATCGTCAGCCTGCCGGTCTCGGCGGGACCGGCTTACGTGTTCATGGCGCTGGAGCACGAGACTGACTTCGTCGCCGGGGCAGCCCTCAACGGATTCGCAGCGAACGCGGCGACGGGCCTGTTCCTCACCGTCTACACTCTGCGGGCGGCGGGCCGTGGTCTCGTCGCGGTCCTCGGTCCAGCGACACTGGCATGGCTGGTCGCGGCTTTGGCCATATCCACCCTGTCGTGGACGCCTCTGACGGCGCTTCTTCTCAACGTGCTCGTCTATGGGGCGGGTATCATCTCGACCCGGATAGCGGTGCGAACCACTCTGGTAAGAAGCCCCCTCGTCGCCAGACCAAGACCGCTCGACCTTCTTGTCCGGGCAGCGGCCGTGGCGCTTTTCGTCACTCTCTTGCTGGCTGTCAGTTCGGCTCTGGGTCCCGCGCGGACCGGAATCATCGCCGCCTTTCCGGTGACCCTCACGAGCACCTTCGTGATTCTGCATCGTCGCCTCGGCGGAGCGGCGATGGCGCGATTGGCCAGCATTGCGATCCGCGGCGTGTTCGGCTTTGGCCTGACATTGCTCACGCTTCACCTCACTGTCCGGTCCTTAGGTGCCGCGTATGCCCTGAGCACAGCCCTGCTTGTCTCGTTGATCTACTCGGCCGGGTTTCTCGCCCTGCAGCCTCGACCCAATGCGAAGGAGACGAGCGTCGTCACTCGGTGAACAACCGTGCCGGAAGCGGACGGCCCCCCCACCTTCCGCCATTCAGGACGCCACCGGGAGCGATTCGGGTACTACCTCGCAGGAGTGCCATTGGATGCGTCCATCCCGAATACACCCGGTCAGATGCTGGCGCTGCACGTCACGCCCGCCAAGGCAGCTGATCGCGCCGCTGTCGCCACGTTGGCTGACGCCGTGCAGGCGGCGACAGCATGGACCTCGCTTCCGTCGGTGAGGCTTGAAGCAACCCCAGGCCAAGCGCGGCCCTCATCTCAGCTTGCCGAGGGACATGCTGCTGCCGCGCAGATGGGTTGTCGAGCCTGCCTCCGCGGAGCCGCCGATTTCGCTGCTTTCCGCACCCGCCTCTAGGGTGCGAGTTGCCCTCCATGAGCGTCAAAGTCCTGTATCATCTTGTCGAAGGCCGATATTTCACGAGGAGCGATCCTCGTCTCGAGCTGGAATGGCCAGCGCGATCTCTCACGGGCCGGCCGAGTTCGTACTGGGGAAGTGGAACCAACGGAATCGTGCACGCTGCACCGCCCACAGCGAGACTCGATCCGCCACCCGGATGAATTCGGAGCCATCATACCGGGCGACTAAGCTGACTTCTTTACCGTCTCTCGGTCCAAGCCTGGAAATTGATCCAAGTTTAAATGCGCTTAGCGAATCGGCATCTGTGAACTCGCGCCAGGTTCCATGGTGCCAATGCTTAAGTGTTGAAACTGCGCCGAAGTACGCACGCCATTCCGTCA
>NZ_JBHSWN010000001.1:4035000-4390000 GCF_042661665.1 Methylobacterium komagatae | reverse complement strand
CATCGTCGGGATCGTCCAGGCCGCGAGCCGCAGCAAGAAGGTGGCCTTCGTCAACGTCCCCAATGCGGATGCCATCGTCGCCCGCCTGCCCCGGCTTCAGGTCGTGACGATGCCCGCCGAGACCTTCGGCGGCAGTCCCAAGGTGCCCGCCGAAGACGTGACCACGGTGGGTGCCTCCTACCGGCTGATGGCCCGGTCGAGCCTGTCGCGCCCGGTGGCGGCGGACGTGACCCAGCACCTGTTCGAATTGCGCAGCGGCATGGCCAACATCGCCCCCGCTGCCGACTATCTCCAGGCGCCGCATTACGACAGCACCGCCGCCGCCACGAGCGCGCGCCTGCCCATCCATCCGGGTGCCGTGGATTATTTCGAGCGCGAGCAGCAGAGCTTCGTCGAACGCTACGAGACCTGGATCTACCTCGTCGCCTTTCTCGGCGGCGGCATCGGCTCGGCGCTCGCATGGGTGGGGCAGCGCCTCTCCCGCTTGCGGCGCGAGCGCGTCGAGGAGGCGACCGACCGCCTGCTCGAGATCCGCCACGAGGCCCAGGACAGCACCGATGCCGGGCGGCTGGAACTCCTCGCCCGCGAGATCGACGACCTCGCTGGCGATATCGCGCGGCACGCCCTCGAACGGCCAACCGAGGCCAAGACCATGTCGGCGGCGGCCATCGCCATCGATGCCGCCCGGTCCACGGTCAAGCGCGCCATCGCCGGCGCGGCCGGGCGCGCGCAGGCGGACGATCCGGAACTGGCCGGGCGCATGACGCCGACGGCGGCGGGGACCACGGACAGCGTGGCGTAAGGGGGCCGTGTCGGCTCCCGCTCAGGCCGCGTAACGATCGACGGCGAGGTCGTCGCCCGCGATCTCGGGGGTGCGGCCCGTGACGAGGTCGGCCAGCAGGCGGCCCGAGCCGCAGGCCATGGTCCAGCCGAGCGTGCCGTGGCCGGTATTGGTGAACAGGTTGGACACCCGCGTCGCCCCGACGATCGGCGTGCCGTCCGGAGTCATGGGACGCAGGCCGGTCCAGAAGGTCGCCTTGGTCAGATCGCCGCCCGCCGGGAAGAGATCGGTGACCGAGCGTGCCAGCGTCTCTCGCCGGGGATCGCGCAGGACGTGGCTGAAGCCCGCGAGTTCCGCCGTGCCGCCGACGCGGATGCGCTCGCCGAGGCGGGTGATCGCGACCTTGTAGGTCTCGTCCATCACCGTCGAGACCGGCGCGGCCTCCGCGTCGGTGATCGGCAGGGTCAGGGAATAGCCCTTCACCGGATAGACCGACACCGCGATGCCGAGCGGGCGCAGCAAGGCCGGGGTGTAGCTGCCGAGCGCCGCGACATAGGCATCCGCCTGCAACCGCTCGCCCGTCGTGGTCTCGACGGCCGTGATGCGGCCGCCCTCGTGGTCGAGGCGGGCGATCGAGACGCCATAGCGGATCGTCACACCCATTTCCTGGCAGAGGACGGCGAGCGCCTTCGTGAACAGGTGCGCGTCGCCGGTCTCGTCGCCGGGCAGGCGCAAACCGCCGACGAACACGCCGCCCACCCGCGCCAGGGCCGGCTCGGCGGCGATGCAGCCCGCCGGGTCGAGCACCTCGTAGGGCACGCCGTAGGCGTCGAGCACCTTGGTGTCGTCGCCCACATGGTCGAGCTGCTTCTGCGTCCGGAAAAGCTGGAGCGTGCCCTTCTCCCGGTGGTCGTAGGCGATGCCGGTCTCGGCGCGCAGATCGCGCAGCACGTCGCGGCTGTATTCCGCGAGACGCACCATGCGGCCCTTGTTGCGGGTGTAGGCATCCTCGTTGCAGTTGGCGAGCATCCGCGCGAGCCAGCCGTAGAGGCGCGGCTCCAGCCGCGGCCACAGGACCAGGGGCCGGTGGCGCATCATCAGCCACTTCAAGGCCTTCACCGGAATGCCCGGTGCCGCCCAGGGGGCCGAATAGCCCGGCGAGACCTGCCCCGCATTGGCGAAGCTGGTCTCCAGCCCCGCGCCCGGCTGGCGCTCCAGCACGGTGACCTGATGCCCGGCCTTGGCGAGGTAGTAGGCCGAGGTGACGCCGACGACGCCGCCACCGAGAATCATGACATGCATGGTCGACCTCACGCGTGGGAATAGGTGCGATGGAAGCGGCGCCCGAGGCGCGTCAGCACCTCGTAGCCGATGGTGCCGGATGCCTCGGCGAGGGCGTCCACCCCCTGCTCCGGCCCGAGAAGGTCCACGAGTGAGCCGGGCCCGATGGCGCCGGGAGCCACATCCGTCACGTCGAGGACGATGCTGTCCATGGAGACCCGCCCCATCAGCGGAAGCCGTGTGCCCGCGATCCAACCCGCGAACCCGTCCGTCGCGCGGGGAAACCCGTCCGCGTAGCCGATCGCGACGGTCGCGAGACGCGAATCCCGTGCCGTCACGGCCCGGTGGCCATAGCCGACCGGCGTGCCCGCCGGGACGGAGCGCAACTGCATGACGCGGGCGCGCAGGCCGACCACGGAACGCAGCGGGTTGTCCCGGCCCGGCTGAGGCGCGACGCCGTAGAGGGCCGCACCGGGGCGGACCATGTCGAAGTGATAGTCCGGCCCCAGGAAGATGCCCGAGGAGGCCGACAGGCTCGCGGGCACCATCGGCAGGCGCTGGCGGAATGCGGAGAAGGTTGAGAGCTGTGCCGCATTGGCCGGGCCATCCGGCGTGTCGGCACAGGCGAGGTGGCTCATCACCAGCCGCAGGGAGAGCCCGTCCAGGGCATCCGGAGCGTCGAGCAGGGCGGCGGCCTCGGCCGGGTCGAAGCCGAACCGCGCCATGCCGGAATCGATCTGGAGGATCGCGGGCAGACGCCGTTCCAGCCGCCGGGCGAGCGCCTTCCAGGCGGCGAACTGACAGGCATCGTTGAGGACGGGCACGAGGTCGTGCGCGGCGCAGGCCTCCTCGCTGCCGGGGGTGGCACCATTGAGCACGCCGATCACCGGCCCCGGTCCGAGGATGGCACGGAGGGCGACGCCCTCCCCCACCAGGGCGACGAAGAAGTGGCGGCATCCCGCCGCCGCGAGGGCGGGGGCGACCCTGTCGGCCCCGAGCCCGTAGGCATCGGCTTTCACCACGGCGGCGCAGGCAGCCCCCTGGGCCTTGCGGGCGAGGAGGCGATAATTCTGGACGATCGCCCCGAGATCCACGGTCAGGAAGGCGGCGGCGTGCGCGGCGGGGCCGGTCTCCTGGCGAATGTCCCGATCGACGATGCCCATGCCGTGCCCTGCCTCTTTCGGAGCCATGCCCAAGCTACACGCAGAGGCAGAGAATTTCCGGCGGTTCGTTCGAAGGTGATTGCGTTCTGAGCTTAGCGGTGCAAGCTTCTGCGGTCTTCTCGAAGGTCCTTGCTCACCGCCATGGACGAAATCGACCGTCGCATCATTCAAGCCCTGCGGGCCGACGGGCGGATCAGCAATGCCGACCTCGCGGCGCGAATCGGCCTGTCCGCCTCCGCCTGCCACCGCCGGGTGCGGGCGCTGGAGGAGAGCGGGATCATCCGCGGCTACACGGCGATCATCGGCGGCGTCACCGATGAGCCTGGGCTGGTGGTGCTGACGCAATTCACCCTCGACAGGCAGACGGAAGATTACCTCAACCGGTTCGAGGCCGCCGTCCGCCGCTGTCCCGAGGTGCAAGATTGCTACCTGATGACCGGCACGGCGGATTACCTCGTGAAGATCAAGATCGCGGATGCCGCCGATTACGAGCGGTTGCACAAGGAGGTGCTGTCGCGGCTGCCGGGGGTCGCGAGGCTGCAATCGAGCTTCGCGATCCGCACCGTCGTGGCGGGGCGGATATGATGGCCCGCCCGGATCTGCGTCTGCTGCGCGCCTCCCTCGACGGTCGGGAGCACGTGATCGACATCGCCGATGGCTGCATCGCCGCGATCCGCGCGGCGCATGAGCCGATGCCGGAGGCGGCGCGCCTCATCGACCTCGCCGGGGCGCTGGTTCTGCCGGGGCTGACGGATGCGCATGTCCATCTCGACAAGTGCCTGCTCGGGCTGCCCTGGCGCCCGCACCGGGCGGCGGGCTCGGTGCAGGCGCGCATCGCGGACGAGAAGGCGTTCCGGCGGGACAACCGCATTCCCCTGGCCGAGCAAGGCGCCACGGCCCTGCTGGAGCGGATGCTGCGCGGCGGCACGACCAGCCTGCGCACCCATGTCGACATCGACGATGTGACCGGCCTCAACCATCTCGCGCAGATTCTCGACCTGCGGGCGCAATGGGCCGACAGGATGCGGATCGAGATCGTCGCCTTCCCGCAGAGCGGCATCCTCGCCTGCCCGCCCGTGGCGGCGTTGCTCGACGAGGCCTTGCGGATGGGAGCCGACCTCGTCGGCGGTCTCGACCCGCATGGCATCGACGGCGATGCGCAGGCGCCCCTCGACGTCGTGTTCGGGCTGGCCGAGCGGCATGGGCGCGGCATCGACCTCCATCTCCACGATGGCGGCGAGGCGGGGCTTTCCGAGATCGAGGCGATCATCACCCGTACCGCGGCCGGAGGCCTCGGCGGGCGGGTCGCGATCAGCCACGCCTTCGCCCTGGCCGATGCCGACGACGGGCGCCTTGGGCGGATCGCCGAGGCGATGGCGCGGGCGGGCGTCACACTCATCAGCAGCGTGCCGGGCGGGCGGCGCTGCCCGCCCCTCCCACGGCTGCGGGAACTCGGCGTGGCGATCTGCTTCAGCACGGACAATGTGCGCGATTGCTGGAATCCCTCCTCGGTGACGGGGATGATCGACCGGATGAGCCTCGCCGCCTACCGGTTCGACCTTCGGGCGGACGAGGCGCTGGCCGGGCTCCTCGACCACGCCACCGCCATCCCAGCGCGGGCGCTGGGCCTCGGGTCCGGCGCGGTGGCACCGGGACGCGATGCGGATCTCGCGGTGTTCGAGGCCTCCTGCCTGCCCGAGGTGATCGCGGAGCGGCGCCCGCCCTTCCTCGTCCTGGCGCGGGGCGCTATCGCCTGGAGGGCGCCGTGACCGACCGGGCCCTGCGCTACTTCCTCGCGGTGGTGCGAGCGGG
Organism: Methylobacterium komagatae; assembly: GCF_042661665.1. NCBI lineage: Bacteria > Pseudomonadati > Pseudomonadota > Alphaproteobacteria > Hyphomicrobiales > Methylobacteriaceae > Methylobacterium > Methylobacterium komagatae. The sequence goes on along the minus strand of NZ_JBHSWN010000001.1, from coordinate 4,384,963 downwards.
TTCGGTGCGGGCCGCCGCCGAGACCCTGAACGTCGCCGCCTCGGCGGTGAGCCGCCAGATCATCGAGTTGGAGGCGGAGGTCGGGGAAGTGCTGCTGGAGCGCCTGCCCCGGGGCGTCGTGCCCACCGAGGCGGGGCGGATGGTGGCCGAGCACGCGCAGCGTCAAGCCGACGAGGCCGCCCTCCTCGATGACCGACTGAAGCGCCTGCGTGGGGTGCAGCAGGGCACGATCCGCCTGTGCTGCGGGGCGGGCTTCGTCATCGACCTCGTGGACAACGCCCTGGCCGGCTTCGCCGAGGCGCATCCCGGCATCGCCTATCAGATCGAGATCGGCACCACGGACGGCATCCTCGCCGCCGTGGCCCAGGGCGAGGCGGATCTCGGCCTCGCCTACAATCCCCCTGCCCGGCCGGACGTGTACGGCATCGTCTCCGCGCGCCAGCCGCTGCTCGCCATCCTGCCGAAGGGGCATCCCCTCGTCCGCTCGTCCGGCCCGGTGCCATTGCGCGCCTTCGCCACCGAGCCCGCCGTCCTCCTGCCCCCCGATCACGGGGTGAGGCAATTGCTCGGCCGGGCGGAGGCGGATGGCGGCTTCCGCCTCGTACCCCGGCTCGAAACCTCGGCCTTCGAACTGCACCGCCGTTTCGTCACGGCGGGGATGGGCGTCGCCTTCCTGCCCCGCTTCGTCGTCGCGGCCGAGTTGCAGGCCGACCTGCTCCACGCGGCGCCCCTGCGCGATCCCCTGCTCACCGAGGCGAGCGCCCATCTCGTCGTCCGCACCGGCCGCCGCCTGCCGGAGGGGATGGGGCGACTGGTCGGCTGGCTCGCAGAGCGGATGGTCGCGTTCCGGGCCACCTCCTAAGCATTATCGTTCGCAAAATCCGCACATCACGTGCCAAATTCCATTCTTGTCGCAACGCTTTCGCAGGCGGATACCGTTTGCCAGCGAAAAGGCGGATCGGCATGAACATCGCAACGGTAGGGGTCGTCGGGCTCGGCAATATGGGCCGGGGCATGGCCGCGACGCTCGCCCGCAAGGGCTTCTCGGTTCTCGGTTTCGACATCGACGCGGACAAGCGTGCCGTGGTCGAGGCGTCGGGCGTGACCTTCGTGCCCTCGCTCACCGAGGTGCTGCGCCGGGCCGATGCCCTGGTCTTCTCCCTCCCCTACGCCAAGGATGTCGAGGCGGTGGTCACGGCCGAGGGCGGCCTGCTCTCCCGCAGCGACCGCAAGGTCGTGGTGATCGACACCTCCACATCCGATCCCGGCACCACCCGCCGCTTGGCCGAGCGCCTCGCGGCAGCGGGCCATGCCCTCCTCGATGCCCCCGTGAGCGGCGGCCCCTCCGGCGCGGCCGAGGGCACGCTGACCATGATGATCGGCGGCGCCGAGGCCGACTATGCCCTCGCCCGCCCGGTGCTGGAAGCGATGTCGGCCCGCGCGCCGCATGTCGGCCCCTCGGGGGCGGGCAACATCGTCAAGCTCGTCAACAACCTGCTGGTCGCCGCCCATCTCGTCACCACCGGCGAGGCCCTGCGCCTGTCGCAGGCGGCGGGCCTGTCCGCCGAGGAGGCGGTGCAGGTGGTCAACACCGCCACCGGCCGCAGCGCCGTCAGCGAGGTGATGGTGCCGCGCTGGGTGGTCTCGAACACCTTCGACAGCGGCTTCTCCGCCGGGCTGATGCGCAAGGACGTGCGCCTCGCCCTCGAACTCGCCGCCGAGTGCGGCATCGGCCTTCCCCTCTCCGAGGAGGTCGGGCGGATCTGGCGGGAGGAGACCTCCATCCCCGACACGGCCGACTTCACCCGCATGGCTGACTACCGCACCAAGGAAGCTCTCTGATGTCCGCTCAAACGCGCTCCGATGCGGCCGGACGGGTCGCCGAACTCCTCACCGATCTGCTGCCCGGCGGCCGGATCGGCAGCGTCGTGGCCGGTGAGATCCTGGCCGGCACGGGCGACGACCTCGCTCTGATCAACCCGGCCGATGGCGGCGTGCTCGCGCATTTCGCCGATGCGGGCACGGGCGTCGTGGATGCCGCCATGGCGGCGGCCCGCGAAGGCCAGCGGGCGTGGTGGGCGATGAGCGCCGCCGCCCGTGGCCGGGCGATGTGGGCGGTCGCCGCCCTGGTCCGCCGCCACGCGGACGCCCTGGCCGAACTCGAGACCCTCTCGGCGGGCAAGCCGATCCGTGACACGCGCGGCGAGGTCGCCAAGGTCGCGGAGATGTTCGAGTACTATGCCGGCTGGTGCGACAAGCTCCACGGCGAGGTCATCCCCGTCCCGACCTCGCACCTGAACTACACCCGCCAGGAGCCCTACGGCACGGTGGTGCAGATCACCCCCTGGAACGCGCCGATCTTCACGGCGGGCTGGCAGATCGCCCCGGCCATCTGCGCGGGCAACGCGGTGGTGCTGAAGCCCTCCGAACTCACCCCCTCACCTCGCTGGCCCTGGGCCTGATCTGCGACCGGGCGGAGGGCATGCCGCGCGGCCTCGTCTCGGTGCTGGCGGGCGCTGGCCCGACGACCGGTGCGGCGGCGGTGGCCCATGCTGACACCCGCCTCGTGGTCTTCGTCGGCTCGGCCGAGGCCGGGGCGCAGATCGCGGCGGCGGCGGCGCGCAACATCGTGCCCAGCATCCTCGAACTCGGCGGCAAGTCGGCCAACATCGTCTTCGCCGATGCAGATCTCGGCCGGGCGCTGATGGGCGCGCAGGCGGCGATCTTCGGCGGCGCCGGGCAGAGCTGCGTCGCAGGCTCGCGCCTGCTCGTCCACCGCTCGGTCCATGCCGATTTCGTGTCGCGCCTCGCCCATGCGGCCGAGCGCATCCCGGTCGGCCTGCCGACCGACCCGGCGACGCAGATCGGCCCGATCAACAACCGCCGCCAGCGCGACAAGATCGCGGAGATGGTGGAAGCCGCCTCGGCGGCAGGGGCCCGCATCGCGGCGGGTGGGGGCTGCCCGGCCTCCCTGCGGGACACAGGCGGGTTCTTCTTCGGCCCGACCATCGTGGACGGCGTCGGCCCGGACGCCGCCATCGCCCGCGAGGAGGTGTTCGGCCCGGTCCTGACGGTGCTGCCCTTCGATGACGAGGAAGAGGCGATCAGCCTCGCCAACGCCACGCCCTACGGGCTTGCGGGGGCGGTGTGGACTGGCGATGTCGGGCGCGCCCACCGGGTCGCGGCGGGCGTGCGCGCCGGAACCTTCTGGGTCAACGGCTACAAGACGATCAACGTGGCCTCGCCCTTTGGTGGCTTCGGGCGCTCCGGCTTCGGACGCTCCTCCGGCCGGGAGGCGCTGATGGCCTACACCCAGACCAAGAGTGTGTGGGTCGAGACGGCCGCCCAGCCGGCGGTGGCCTTCGGCTACGTCGGGTAATCGAACCAAGAGGGGGACTACAGCGATGGCGACGGGCGTACGGACAGCGGAGGCGGGCGTACGGCCCGTCGCGGGGGGCGGAAAGCTGGTGCTTTTCCTGCTGGCCCTCGTCATCGTGATCATCGCGGAGGCGATCGGGAACGTCACCATCCCGATGGGGACGGGCAAGATCGTCCTGCTCCCCCTCCTGTGGGCGCTGCTCATCGGCGGGGCCCTCGGCCTCCTGAGCCCCCGCCTGCCCGCGCCGCTCCGGCTCTCCATTGGGCTGCAGAACACGGCGAGCGCCTATCTCCAGCCCGCGCTGCTGATCTTCATCGCCAAGCTCGGGCTGCTGGTCGGCGGCTCGCTGCCGAAGATCCTGGCCTCGGGCTGGGCGCTGGTCTTCCAGGAATTCGGCCACTTCTTCGGCACGATGGTCTTCGGCCTGCCGGTGGCCCTGCTGCTCGGCATCAAGCGCGAGGCGATCGGCGCGACCTTCTCGGTCGGCCGTGAGCCGAGCCTCGCCATCATCGGCGAGCGCTACGGCATGGATTCGCCGGAAGGGCGCGGCGTGCTCGCGGAATACCTCACCGGCACGGTGTTCGGGGCGGTGTTCATCGCGCTCCTCGCCGGGCTCATGACCAGCCTGGGGATCTTCAACCCGCTCGCGCTCGCCATGGGTGCGGGCGTCGGCTCGGGCAGCATGATGGCCGCCGCCTCCGGTGCCATCGCCGCACAGCAGACGCCGGAAGTGGCCAAGGAGGTCGCGACGTTCGCGGCGGCGAGCAACCTCGTCACCACCACCATCGGCACGTATTTCACCCTGTTCCTGTCGCTGCCCTTCACGATCTGGGCTTATGGCAAGCTGGAGCCGATCCTCGGCCGCAACCGGCCCGACGCGGCGCAGGCCGCCGGTCCGGCCCCGGTCGCCGTGCCCCACGAGGAGGTGCGCATCAGCCTTGCCGAGACGGTGCTCGCCTGGATCCTGATCGGAATCTACGGCCTCATCGGCAACTGGCTGACCTACGGCGTCTATCCGGACCGGATGGTCATCTCCGGCATGGCGATCATCATCGGCGTGGTGCTGGCTGGCTATGCGATCTACCTTCTGCTCGGCCGGAAGCTCCCGGCCGTGCTCTGGGTCTCGATCATCGGCATGGCGCTGACCTATCCCGGCATGCCGTTCGCGGCCGACGTCGCGGCGATGACCGGCAAGATCAACTTCCTCGCGCTCGCCACGCCGATCCTGACCTTCGCGGGCCTGTCGGTCGCCAAGGACGTCCCCGCCTTCCGCCGCCTCGGCTGGCGCATCGTGGTGGTCTCGTTCATGGCCAATGCGGGGACATTCCTCGGGGCGGCGCTGATCGCGCAGTTCTTCATGCACCCGCCCCTGGGTTAAACAGGGGCGACAGGGTCCCGGTATCGCGACAAGGAGTTCGGGCATGAGCATCGAGGCGGATACGGTGGAGCGCATGGTCGCGTGGCGCCGGGACCTCCACGCCCATCCCGAACTCGCCTTCCAGGAGACGAGGACGGCGGAGTTCGTAGCCCGCGAACTCGCCGCCTGCGGCTTCGCGGTGAAGACCGGCATCGGCCGCACCGGCGTGGTCGGCACCCTGGCCCGCGGCGGCGGCCCGGCTCTGGGCCTCCGGGCGGACATGGACGCCCTCCCGATCCGGGAGGCGACCGGCCTGCCCTACGCCTCGACCAATCCCGGCGTGATGCATGCCTGCGGCCATGACGGGCACGTCACGATGCTGCTCGGCGCGGCCCGCCATCTCGCGTCTCGCAGCGATCTCGCGGGGACGCTGCACGTCATCTTCCAGCCCGCCGAGGAATGCGAGGGCGGCGGGAAAGCCATGGTCGAGGACGGACTGTTCCGCGACTTCCCCTGCGACGCGGTGTTCGGCCTGCACAATTGGCCGGGCCTGCCGGTCGGCACCTTCGCCACCCGCACCGGGCCGATCATGGCCTCCCTCGACACGTTCGAGATCACGGTGATCGGCTACGGCACCCATGCCGCCATGCCCGAGCGGGGCACCGATCCCCTCGTCATCACCGCCGAACTCGTCCTCGCCCTTCAGACGGTGGTGAGCCGCCGCATCGCCCCGACCGAGCCCGCCGTACTCAGCGTGACGCAGATCCACGGCGGCGAGGCCTACAACGTCATCCCCGACCGGGCCGTGATCCGGGGAACGGTGCGCTGCCTCGACGAGGGTCTGCGCGCACGGATCGCCGATCATATCCGCGCCCTCGCCCGGGGCATTGCCGAAACGCACGGCGCCAAGGCCGAGATCGTCTACACACACGGCTATCCCGCAACGATTAACGCCGCCGACCCCGCCCGCTTCGCCTTCGACGCGGCGGCCGAGGTCGCGGGCATCACCGAGCGCCGGAGCGAGATCACGCCCTCCATGGGCTCGGAGGACTTCTCGTACATGCTCAACGAATGCCCCGGCGCCTATGTCTGGCTCGGGGCGGACGGCGCCAAGCCCAGTGCGCCGCTGCACAACCCGGCCTACGATTTCAACGACGAGATCCTGCCCGTCGGCGCGGCGTGGTGGGCGAGCCTGACCCGGCGCTTCCTCGCCGCACGGTGATGCCGGAGCGCGGCGGGGGCCTAGATGAGGCCCATGCCGCTCTTCCCTACCGCCCTCACCCGTGATGCCGGCCTCGCCGCGTTGTCCGCCTTCCTCGGCGGCCCCGGCGCGGACTATGCCGCCGCCCGCAACACCGATCGCGGACGCGGCGCGCAGCCGACCACCTCGGCGCTCTCGCCCTATTTGCGCCGACGGCTCCTGACGGAGGCGGAGGTGGTCGAGGCGGCGCTCCATGCCTTCGGGGACGAGGGCGCGGAGAAATTCGTCTCCGAGGTGTTCTGGCGGACCTACTTCAAGGGCCATCTCGAGACCCATCCGGACGCCTGGACGGGCACTCGCACCGGGCGGGACGCTGCCCTAGCGCGGCTCGCCGAGGAGCCCAGGCTGCGCCGCATCCACGAGCAGGCGATCGCCGGGGAGACGGGGATCGACGGGTTCGATTCCTGGGTCGTCCAGCTCACCGAGGAGGGCTGGCTGCACAACCACACGAGGATGTGGTTCGCCTCGATCTGGATCTTCACCCTGCGGCTGCCCTGGGAACTGGGGGCGGATCTCTTCATGCGCCACCTGATCGACGGCGACCCGGCCAGCAATACCCTGTCCTGGCGATGGGTGGCGGGGCTGCACACGCGCGGCAAGAACTACGTCGCGCGGCGCGACAACATCCGGCGCTACACCGCCGAGGGCTTCGACCCGGACGGCCTCGACGAGGATGCCGAGCCCCTGGACGAGGCGAAGCCCCCGCGCGAGGTCCCCCTCCCCAAGGCCGATACCCCGCCTGCCGGGGATGTCGCCCTGCTCCTGCATCTCGATGACCTGCATCCCGAGAGCCTCGACCTCGGCGCGGCGCGGGTCAGCCGGATCGGCGGGCTCCTCGCCCATCCGGAGGGGGCGAGCGAAAAGGTCCGCGCGGCCGACGAATCCGCGATGCGTGACGGTCTCGCCCGCGCGGAGGCGCATTTCGGCTGCCCCGCCGGGCCGGTTTCCGAGGGGTGGGCGGGCGATCTGCCGGTGGTCACCGCCTGGGCGACCGTCGGACCTTCGGCCGAGGCGCTGCCGGGGGACTGCCTCCGGCTCCGCCGGGATTGGGACGAGCGGGCGTGGCCGCTCTCGACGCGGGGCTATTCGCGGCTTCGCGGAGGCATCCCGAAGATTCTGCGCGGTTGAGGAGGCTGGCGATGGGGGGAATCGCGATCGTCGGGGCCGGGATGGCGGGGCTTGCCTGCGCACGGGCTCTCCGCGAGCGGGGCATCGAGGCAAGCCTGTTCGACAAGGGCCGTAAGGCGGGCGGGCGCATGTCGAGCCGCCTCGGCGAGTCCTCGGCCGGGCCGGTGGGGTTCGACCACGGCGCGCAATACATGACCGGGCGCGATGCGGGCTTCGTGGCGGCACTTTCCGCGTGGCGATCGGACGGTCTGCTCGCCCCTTGGCCTGCGGCCGGGCCGGATGCCTGGGTCGGCGTGCCGGGCATGAACGCCCCGCTCCTCGCCATGGCCCGCGAACTCACGATTCGTTGGGACACGCGGGTCGAGGGCCTGGAACGCGACGCGTCGGGCTGGCGCCTGCGTGGCGAAGGCCTGGACGAGGGCGGGTTCGCGACCGTGCTCACCGCGATCCCTGCCGAGCAGACGGCGACCCTGCTCGCCCCTCATACGCCCGCCCTCGCGGCGATCGCCGAACGGATTCCCTCCGATCCCTGCTGGACGGCGATGGCCGCCTTCCCCGTCCGGCTCGACGTCGAGCCCGACGTGTTGCGCACGGACGGCGCCGTCGGCTGGGCGGCGCGCAACTCCGCCAAGCCCGGCCGACCAGCGACGGAGGCCTGGGTGGTCCAGGGGAGCCCGGACTGGTCCCGCGCCAACCTGGAGCGGGACGCCGACGCGGTGGCGGCGGATCTCCTGGCCGAATTCTTCGCGGCTTCGGGGATCGCCCCGGTCGTGCCTGCCCTGCTGAAGGGACACCGCTGGCGCTACGCGAAATCCGGTGCGGCCGAGCGGGCGGTCCTGTGGGACGCCGAGCACCGCATCGGCGCCTGCGGCGACTGGCTCACCGGGCCGCGCATCGAGAATGCGTGGCTCTCGGGGGTCAGGCTCGCGGGCGTGGTGGGCTGACGGCCCGCCCTACCCTCACGTCTTCGCCAGTACCAACCCCGGCAGGTTCAGGGTCAGGCGAAGGCCGCTCGTGTCGTGGTCGCGCTCCACCGAGGCTTCGAGCTGGCGCAGCGACATCTCCACGAGGAGCGAGCCGAAGCCCCGGCCGGGGCGTGGCTCGGCCTTCAAGGGCGCGCGCTCGGTCCATGAGATCACGAGGCCGTCCGGCACGCGTTCCCACGCTACGGTGAGCGATCCCTCGTTGGAGCCCAGCGCTCCGTATTTCACGGAGTTCGTGGCCCACTCGTGCAGGATCATCGCCAGCGACGAGACGTGCCGCCAGTCGATGGAGACCAGCGGCCCGTCGATCGAGGTCGGAACGTGGTCACGGTAGGGCCGCAACGTCGCGTTGATCAGCCCCGCGAGGTCGGTCGCCCCCTGGCCGCCGGTCGGGTCCGCCAGGGAATGGGCCCGGCCGAGTGCCGAGATGCGGTCGCGCATGTCGGAGGCGAAGACGCCGATATCCTTATGGGTGCGCGAGCCCGCCGAGATCATCCCGCCGATGATGGCGAAGAGGTTCTTCACCCGGTGATTCATCTCCCGCAGCATCAGGTCGCGGGTTTCGGCGAGCGCATATTCGGGCGACACGTCGATGCACACGCCGACCACGCGCTTGCGGTCGCCGCTGCGGGTCAGGCGGCCATAGCTGCGGATGTGCCGGGAGGCGTGCTTGCCCGCCCGGACGCGTAGCCGCGCCTCGAACTCGTCGAGCCCATGGGCGACCTCGCCTAGGGCCGTCTCAAGGGCTTCGCGGTCCTCGGGAAAGACGCGGGAGACCAGGAGCTCGGTCGGGTGCGGCGTGTCGGCGGCGAGGCCGAACATCGAGCCCGCCGTGCTGTCGAACACCATGGTCGCGGAATCGGGATTGTACTCCCACACGCCGATGCCGCCCGCCTTCACCGCGAGGTCCAGGCGCTCGCGCTCTGAGGCGAGCTGGCGCTCCAGGGCCAGGGCCTCGGTGATGTCGGTCAGCACCAGGGTGGCGCCGTCGATGCTACCATTCTGCAACCGGTAGGGCAGGACGCGCAGCGAGAGGGTCCGCCCGCCGTCGCGGGTGAGGATACGACGCTGGATCACCGTCCCGCCCCCGCATACCTCCTCCGCGTCGTGCAGGTAATCCTGCCCCACGAGGCGGCTCGACACGTCGGCGAGCGGACGCCCCCGATCGCTCGGCTGGAGGGGAAAGATCGTCGTCGCCGCCGTGGTGAAGCTGCGCACGCGTAATGCTCGGTCGAGGACGATGACAGCGAGATCGGTGGATTCGAAGAAGTTGCGCAGGTCGGCATTGGCCGTCGTCAGTTGCTCGACCTTGGTCTTCAACTCGTCGTTGACGGTGGAGAGCTCCTCGTTCGTCGATTGAAGCTCCTCATTCATCGACATCATTTCTTCGTTGGGCTCTTCAGCTCCTCGTTCGTCGTCTCCAGTTCCTCGACGGTCGAGCGCAGCTTGTAACGGGTGCGCAGCAATTCCTCTTCCAGCGCCTCGACGTGGTCGCCGCCCGCATCCATCTCCATCAGGTCGAGGTCGTCGGACGGCCGGAAGGCGCCGACGTCGCGCAGGATGACCAGCATCGAGCCGTCGGGCAGCGGATCGCAGACCGCCTCGATCCTCTGGACGCCGTATTCCGACTGGACATCGATGTCGCGCACCACGACGCGCTTGCGGGCATCGCGGGTCTGGCGGAGCAGCGGGCCGAGCACGTCGCGCAGGCCCGGCCGGGCCAGGGTGATGGCGCTGGTGCCGCCCGCACGGCTTACGGGGAAGTCGAAGTAGCGGCTCAGGCGTCCGTAGGCGGCGATGATGCCGCCATCCTCGTTCAGCACCATGCTCGGCGGGGCGTAGCGCTCCACCACGCGCCGCACGGCGACGGTCTCGTCGGCGATGGAGGCCTCGCCCCGCCGCTCGGTGCGCTCGCCGCGCGGGCTCTCCCCGCGACGAGCGCCGCCGGGCAGGTCGATCGGGTACTTCGGGGCGCCGGGCGGGCGCTCGAACAGACGGGCATGCTGGTCGATGGCCGGGAACAGCTGTTCGAAGCGGCTCACGCTCTCGGAGGGCCCGAGGAACAGGTAGCCGCCCGGCCGCACCGCGTAATGGAACAGCGGCACCACCGATTGCTGCAGGCGATCATCGAAATAGATCAGCAGGTTACGGCAGGACAGGAGGTCCACCCGCGAGAAGGGCGGATCCTTCACGAGGCTGTGGCTGGAGAAGCGGATTAGGTCGCGGATCTCGGGCGCGATCGTGAACCGCTCGGCATGGGGCACCACGTAACGCTCGCGCATATGCGCGGGGATGTCGGCGAGCGCGGCGGCCGGATAGGTCGCGTCTCGGGCGATCTGAAGCATCCGCTCGTCGATGTCGGTGGCGAAGATCTGCACCGCCAGCGGCAGCTCGAAACGCCGGGCGGCGTCGGCGAACAGCATGGCGATGCTGTAGGCCTCCTCGCCGCTGGAACAGCCGGGAATCCAGACGCGGATATCCTCGTCGGGATTGCGGGTGCGCAGCAGCGGCTCGATTGCCCGCTCGCGCAGCACCTCGAACATCTCCGCGTCGCGGAAGAAGCGGGTGACATTGATGAGCAGATCGCGGAACAGCGCCTCGCACTCGTCCTTGTCGGCCCGGACGCGGGCGAGATAGGCCCGGCCGGAATCGAGGCCGAGCACGTGCATCCGCCGTTCGACCCGGCGCACCATGGTCGTCCGCTTGTAGCCCGCAAAATCGTGACCGACGGCGTTGCGGATCACCCGGCAGAGGTCGTCCACGTGGTCGGCGACGAGGTCGGCGTGCTCGCCCGCGACGTCGCTGGTGCGGCGGCGGAAGAAGGCGGCGAGGCAATCCACGATCTCGCCCGGCGGCTGGACGAAATCCACGAGGCCCGTGCCCACCGCCGAGAGCGGCATGCCGTCGTACCGGGCCGATTCCGGCTGCTGGACCACGCAGACGCCGCCATGCTCCTTGACGGCGCGCAGGCCCGTCGTGCCGTCCGCTCCGGTGCCGGAGAGGATCACGCAGGCGGCGTTCGCCTGCTGATCGACGGCGAGCGACAGGAAGAAATCGTCGATGGGGCGGCGCAGGCCGCGCGGCTGCACGAACTGGGTGAGTTCGAGCACGCCGTTCTGGATGGCGAGACCCCGCCCCGGCGGGATGATGTAGACCTTGTCGCCCGTGATGCGCTCGCCGCCCTCGCACTGGAGCACTTCAAGCTCCGTGTGCCGGTCGAGCAATTGAGCCAGCATGCTCTCGTGGTTCGGGTCCAGGTGCTGGACGATGACGAAGGCCATGCCCGTGGGGAAGCGGGCACGGGCGAGCATCTCGCGCAACGCCTCGAGCCCCCCGCCGAAGCGCCGATCCCGACGACGGGGCCGGTGAACGGCGCAGGCGCGCCCTTCACCGGGCCGTCCAGGATTTCGGAGGCGCCGCCCCCGGCGTCGTCAAGGAAATCCTGGTGCATCGAGATCCGCGAGGGTGAGCTTCGCCTGCGCGACGGTGGCGACGGTGTTGGCGATGGTCATCAGAGAGCCTTCGATGACCATGCCGCTTTCGGCCAGCGTCGGGCCGAGCTTGGCAAGGGTCCGTCCCAATTCGGCATCGTACGCGGAAAGCAGTTCAGGTTGCGAGCGGCTGACGTCGAATTGGGATGCGAAAAGAAAGCGCACCTCCCCCGACAGGGCCTTCAGCTTGGACATGTAGAGCAAGTTGACGAAGGGCTTTCCGTCCTTGCGGAAATTGACGATCGACGTCCGCACCGAAGCCTGCCGCCCGCCTTCGAGGAAGCCGCGGATCTTGGCGCGGGGCTGCCGGTTTTCGGCATCGCGCTGGAGCAGGCGGCAATTGCGGCCGATCACCTCTTCGTCCGTGTAACCCGTCAGGGTGCGGAACGGCTCGTTGACCAGCAGAAGGGGATTGTCCTCGGTCACGTCCGCCAGGGCGAGCGCGATATGCGAGTCCTTGAAATATTTGAGGAGTTCGCCCGGAATCTCTTGGCTGTACACGGCCGCTCCCTCATTGCCTCCGCTCAAAGGCATTCCGCGCGTTCGGTTCCCATCTCCTCAAGGCGATGGTTGACCGGCTGGCCTTACAACCGGAACGTGCAGCTTGATGCCGGGAGCGTCATGCGGGCCATGGGGAGATATGGCAAGCACCGGCCGATCCGCCAGTCTCGCACGGTGATCCCGGGGCCGGAGGGGCCAGGGTCAGGCCGTGAGACGAAGGGGTTCTAGATCGGCCGCCCGCATCGGGGGTGGCTCCTGGGCGAGGCGGGCGAGGAGGTCGCGAAGCGGCATCGGCCGTCCGATGAGGTACCCCTGGATGTAGCGACAGCCCTGCCTTTGGGCGGCCTCGCGTTGCGCGGCGGTCTCGACGCCCTCCACGATGCCGTCGAGGCCGAGGTTTCGGCACAGGCTGACGATCGTGGAAATCAGGCTGCCGCCGATCTCGGTGTCGATGCCTGCCATGAAGCTCCGGTCGATCTTGATCTTGTCGAGGGGCAGGCGGTGGACGTAGCCGAGGCTGGAATACCCCGTGCCAAAATCGTCGAGGGCGATCTTGATGCCGAGCGCCCGGAGGGAGGTGATCCCGGCCTTGGCTTGATCGAAGTCGCGCATCAGCGCGGTTTCGGTGAGTTCGAGGGTAAGGCGGCGCGGATCGATCCCACTCTCGCGCACCGTGGCGATGATCTCCTGCACGGCCTCGGGCGACACGAGGTCGTGGGCGGAGAGGTTGAACGACAGGCCGACCCAGGCCGGGAACTGCCGGAAATCGGCGAGTGCCTTGCTCAGGAGCAGCAGTGTGAGACCGTGCACGAGGCCGCACCGCTCGGCGGCCGCCACGAAGCGATCGGGGCCGACCCGACCGAGGATCGGGCTCGTCCACCGCGCGAGCGCCTCGACGAAGGTGATCGCGCCCGTGGCGGTGTCGAGGATCGGCTGGTAGTGCAGTTCCATCTCGGCGGAGAGATCGGCCGTGCGCAGGGCGGTCTCCACGGCCCGCTCGGCGCGGATCGCATCCTCGTGCTCCCGCGAGAACAGGGTCGTGGCGCCCCGGCGGTGCAGCTTCGAGTGGTAGAGCGCGTAGTCGGCGCGGTCGAACAGAGCCGCCGCCTCGTGTCCGGCCCGGGGGAACTTGGCGAGGCCGCAGGAACAGCCGGTGACGACCCGGATGTCGTTCAGGCGGATCGGCTCCTGGAGCGCCGTGCAGATGCGATCACAGAAGGCGATCGCTTCGTGGGCCGCGCCGGGCTCGTGGAGGATCACGCCGAACTCGTCGCCGCCGAGCCGGGCCACGGTCACATCGGGGCCCGCGAAGGCGGCAAGGCGGCGGCCGGTCTCGGCCAGCACCCGGTCGCCTACCGTGTGGCCGTAGGTGTCGTTGATCGGCTTGAACTGGTCGAGGTCGAAGACCGCCAGGGCGAAGCGCTTCTGCTCGGCCTCGCAGATGCGGGCCGTCTCCTCCAGGCAGGACAGGAAGTAGCGGCGGCTCGGTAGCCCGGTCAGGCTATCGGTCTGAGCGAGACGGGCGTTCTCGTCGGACAGGCGGCTCGCTTCGGCCTTCGAGGCCACCAGTTCCGCGAAGGACCGGTAATTGTTGACGAGGTTGCGCACCATCATCGCCGTGACGAAGGCCGTGTTCACGGTGATCGCCAGGAAGACCCGGTTGCCGCTGGCCATGAAGACCGCGAGGAACACGCTGAGCACGATGCCGGCGATCAGGAAGGCCGCCACCGGCAGATGCGTCAGGCAGAAGATGCAAGCCGTCATCGTCACCGCGACGAAGATCGCCACGTGGCCCTGCTCGTAGAAGCCGCCATACTGATGGAGGGTCATGGCCCAGGCCATGACGACGATCGAGAACGAACCCGCTACGATCGTCGTCCGCATCAGGAGGTCGTCCGCCTCTTCCTCCGTGAGCGTCTCGGGCCGGAGCCGCCACCACCAGACGATCCGCATGATGCAAAGGACCAGCGCGACGACCGGAAAACCGATCGTGAGATAGACCGGCGCAAGAGTGACATGTGTAACGGCCAATCCGCCGACATTGACGCACAACATCAAATAAAGTGTCGGGATCTGCTTCTGGATTTCCGCGACTTGCCTCGCCGCCGGGAGACTGGCGGAGGACTGCGTCAGCAGGGCGGTCAAAGACCTATGGAATCTCAACCGTCGCAACATTTATTCGCGCCCATGCAAGACATGCCAATCTTAATCCACTTTATTAAAATCGCCTTGCATCGATTCAAAACACGCAACGCTTAGCCCGACCAGATACTGTATTTTCTGTGCATGTCACGGCGATGTGATCTCCCCATGGGCTCACTTCAAAGCCGTGCGGCGAATATCGGCACGCGGCACGGTTCATCGGGGTGAGCGCCCCGATGAACGGGCAACGGGGCGATCAGAACCTGTAGGTGAGGCCGCCACCGACGATCCAGGGGTCGATATCGACCCGGCCGCGCACGGCTCCGGCGTTGAGCTTCACCTTCGTGTCGAGGAAGATCTTCTTGACGTCGACGTTGAGGCCCCAATGGGCGTCGAGCATGTAGTCGAAGCCGACCTGTAGGGCAGGCGCGAAAGAGTTCGTCAGCCGGAAGCTCTGGAAGGGCGCGCGTTCCTTCTCGCCGAAGAAGATCGAATAGTTCACGCCCGCGCCGACATAGGGCTTGAACGCGCCGAGCCCGTCGACATGATATTGCAGCGTGAGGGTCGGAGGCAGGATCCACGTGGAGCCGATCCGTGTACCCGCGAGCGTGCCCGCGCCGTCGATGCTGTGGCGGGTGACGCCGAGGATGAGCTCGGCGGCGATGTTGCGGGTGAAGAAGTAGGTGATGTCGAGCTCCGGGATCACGGAATCGCTGATCGACACCTTCGCGCCGTTGAGGGGCAGGCCGCCCGCACTGAGGCGCGCGGCCGGATCGGGCAGGACGCCGAGCACCCGGACGCGTACCATCCAGGGCGACCACTCGGCCGGGATGGGCGCCGGGGCGGGTGCGGCGGCGAAGCTGGGCAGATCGGCCGAGAGGGCTAGGCTGGGGACGAGGCCGAAGACGGCGGTCGCGGCGAGGGCGGCGAACCTTCTGGACATGGTGTCGTTCGTTCCGGAAGTCGTGGAGGGTCAGCCGGTCTCGCCGGCCTCTCCTTGAAGCCCTGCTCCCCGCCCCCGTCCTTGACCGGAATCAAATCCGTCACGCCGCGCGGCTGTGGAGGGCTGCCGCCTTGCCGGAATAGGCGTCGAAGACCGAGGCCACCGCCCGGACGAGGCCGCGCGCCTCGTCGGGAATCGCGAGGCGGTCGCCTTCGCGCTGCACGAGGCCATCGGACAGCAGGGCGGGCAGGCGAGGCAGGGCGGCGAGGAACGCCCCGGCCTCCACGCCGTGCGACCGGCAGACCTCGCCGACATCGACGGCGAAGTGGCACATGATCCCCTCGATCAGGTCCGAGCGAAGCCGGTCTTCGGCGGTCAGGGCGTGACCCCGCGACGTGGCGAGTTCACCCCGTTCGATGCGCTCGGCATAGGCGCGCAGGCCGGGCTCGTTCTGGACGTAACCCTGGTGCAAACGGCCGATGGAGGAGGCGCCGAGGCCGATCAGAAGGTCGCACGGGTCCGTCGTATAGCCCTGGAAGTTGCGGCGCAGACGCCCCTCCCCTTGCGCGAGGGCCATCTCATCGTCCGGACGGGCGTAATGATCGAGGCCGATCCGCCGGTAGCCCGCCGCCTGGAGAAGACCAGCGATGGCCTCCGCCTGGGCGCGTCGCGCCTCCCCATCGGGCAAGGCGGCAGGATCGATGAGCCGCTGGTGCTTCTTGAAGGCGGGCACATGGGCATAGCCGAACACGGCGAGCCGGTCGGGCTTCAAAGCGAGGCAGCGCCTCACTGTGTCGAGGCAGCTGTCCACGTCCTGATGCGGCAGGCCATAGATCAGATCGAGGTTGATGGCCCGGATCCCCGCTGCGCGCAGACCCTCGACGGCTGCCACGGTGACCGCGAAATCCTGGTGGCGGTTGATCGCCTCCTGCACCTTGGGGTCGAAGCTCTGCACGCCGAGGCTCGCCCGCGTGGCTCCGGCCCGGCCGAGGGCCCCGATCATGGCGGAGGTGAGGGTGCGCGGGTCGATCTCGACGGCGATCTCGGCCTCGGGGGCGATGGGAAAGCGCGCGCGCAGGGCGGCGATGAGGTCGCCGAACGCGTCGGGGGTCATCACGGTGGGCGTGCCGCCGCCGAAATGGATGTGCCGGACCGACGGGACCTGCGGCATGAGCCGCGACACGAGGTCGATCTCGCGCCGGAGCAAGCCGACATAGGCGGCGATGGGGCCGTCATGCCGGGTGATGACGGTGTGACAGCCGCAATACCAGCACAGGGAGCGGCAGAACGGCACGTGGAGATACAGCGAGGCGAAGGATCGTGCGGGCTGCACCCCGAGCCAGCCGGCGTAGGTCCGGTCACCGACGAGATGCGTGAAATGCGGGCTCGGCGGGTAGCTGGTGTAGCGCGGCAGACGCTCGTCGGCGTAGCGGGCCCTCACATCGTCTTGCATGGCGTCCCTTCCGGTCCCGGCCGGGTATGGACGTTGCAGGCCCTCGCCACCTTGACTTGCATCAACGGGTCTCGCCATCCGCAGGGGCGAAAGCGGGGCCGAAGCGCCCTACATGGGCGCGAGAGCGACGGGAGCAGGCGATGGCGGACACGAGGCGGGCGGAGAATCATCCTTTCGTTCGCAAGATCGAGAGTGTGGCGCTGTTCGACCTGTCAGCCTCCGAGCGGGCGGCCCTGGCCGGGCTGCCCATGCAGATGGCGGATTACGAGACCGATCAGGACATCGTGGTGGAGCACGAGAGGCCGAAGCGTTGCTTCGCCGTGCTGAGCGGGCTCGCCGCCACCTACAAGACCACCCAGGACGGGCGGCGGCAGGTCACGGCCTATCATGTCCCCGGCGACGTGCCGGACTTCCAGAGCCTGCACCTGGAAGTGCTGGATTTCAGCATCTGTGCGGTGTCTCCCCTGCGCGTCGGCTTCGTGACGCACGAGGCCCTGCGCGCCATGTTCGCCGCCGAGCCCCGGCTCGGGGACGCCTTCTGGCGCACCACGCTGATCGAGGGCTCGCTGGCCCGAGAGTGGATGCTGAACAACGGCCGCCGGGAATCCTACCCCCGCATGGCGCATCTGTTCTGCGAATTGATGCTTCGCCTGGAGACCGTCGGCCTCGCCGTCGATCACAGCTGCCAGTTGCCCCTGACGCAGTACGAACTCGGCGACGCCCTGGGGATCACCTCCGTCCACGTGAACCGGATTTTGCGCGAACTGCGCGAGAGCGGCCTTATCACCCTGAGCGGAGGGCGCCTGACGATCCATGATTGGGACGCTCTGGCCAAGGCCGGGGAGTTCGACCCCAGCTACCTGCACCTGCGCCGCCTGGACGAGTAAGCCTCAGACGGCGGTGACGAGCCGCGCGGGCCACGCGGGCTCCGGCCCGCCAGCGTGGCAGACGCGGTCCCTGCCCTGCCGCTTGGCGGCGTAGAGCGCCGCGTCGGCGCTCTCCATCCAGTCCTGCAGGCTCCGTCCCGGCGTCAGGGCGCCGTGGGCGAAGCCGACGCTGAGGGTGAGGATACCGCGCGGATTGTCCGCGTGCGGGATGGCGAGAGCGGCGACGCCCGCGCGGATCGCCTCGGCCAGCAGGGCCGCCTCCCCCGGCTTGCAGGCGGCGAGGATCGTGAATTCCTCGCCCCCCACCCGGAAGGCGCTGCCGCCGACGGCCTCCGCCCGCTCGCTCAGCACCGTCGCGACCTGCTTCAAGGCCCTGTCGCCCGCCGGATGGCCGTAGCGGTCGTTGAACCGCTTGAAATGGTCCGTGTCGATGGTGAGCAGAGCCCAGCGCGCCCGCTCCTCGGAATCGGCGCAAGCCGCGATCGTCCTCTCGAAATGCCGCCAGTTCCACAGCCCGGTCAGCGCATCGGTGGCGGCGAGCCGCTTCGCTCGTCCTGCGCCTCCAGCGCCTGATGCTCCGCGCGCTCGCGGCGGGTGAATTCCCGGTGCAGGAGGACGAGGACGCCGAGGATCGCGAGGCTGAGGAACGATGCCAGCGCGATGACGAACTGGGATTGCGGCCGCCACGCCCGTTCGATGGCGGAGGCCGGCAGGAAGACCGAGAGAGTCAGCGGCCAGGGCTCCACCTGCTGCGAGTGCCGCAGGCCCTGCGCATCGTCGGCGACGGGCAGGGCACCGGAATTCATCACCACGCTGCCGTCCGAGAAATCGAGGCTGACGGTGAAGGCGCTGTCACCCTTGAGGCGATCGAAGACCTCGCGGAAGTAGGACAGTTCGATGGCGCCCACGATGACACCGGCGAAGGTGCCGTCCGCATAGGAGAAGCGGCGGCTGAGCGGGATCATCTCGCGCCCGCTCAGGCGGGTGCGCCAGGGACGGCCGATGAACAGCCCGGATTTCGGGTCGTCCCGGTGGTGGGTGAAATAGAGCCTGTCCGAGCCGTCGAGGCGGCGGGGCACCACCGAGCTCGAATCGAGATAGGCCCGGCCGGCCGCGTCGAGGACGAGGATCGAGCCATAGCCCCGCGCCTGCGAGACCCGGTCGAACAGGGCGAGTTGGCGGACCTCCGGCGAGACCCCTTCGAGGGCCGGGAGCAGCATCCGGCTGGACACCGTCTGCAGGGACAGGTCGTAGAGTTCGATGTCGCGCGCGATGGCGCGCTCGGTCGTACTCAGGAGGCTGGCCGCATCGTGGCGGGCGTTGTCCGTGGCGTGGCGGCGCAGATCGTGGATCGTCCAGGCGGTGTAGGTCCACATGCCGCCGATGATCACGAGGGCGACGGCGGCCAGCAGGCGGCGTGGGTTCGACGAGGCGGAACCCGGAGCGCGCGCCCCTGCGGAGCCACCCTCGGCGCCCCACCCCTTCGCAGACCCCGTCGCGTGCATCGGCCCTCGTCGGCGCAGCAGCAATGCTGCCCCCTAATCTCAGTCTCACTGGCTCAAGTATGGTTGTAAATTCCTTTCAATTTGCCACTACAAGGACGAATACCGATATCCAAAAGCACGTCATCTGACGGCCCTCCGGCAATGTCACTCACATTCAGGTGTTCGTGACGGCGTGCGGATCTCCACCCGCCCGCAACGAGGCCCGCGCGCGGGCCGGGCCGCCGAAGCGCGCATAGAGGGCGGGCAGGACGACGAGGGTCAGGAGCGTCGCGCTGATCAGCCCGCCGATCACCACGGTGGCGAGCGGGCGCTGGATCTCGGCGCCCGTGCCGGTGGCGAGCGCCATGGGCACGAAGCCGAGGGAGGCGACGAGGGCGGTCATCGCTACCGGCCGCAGGCGCGTCATGGCCCCCTCGCGGATCGCATCCTTCAACGGACGCCCCTCCGCAGCGAGATGGCGGATGGCGGTGATCATCACGAGGCCGTTCAGCACGGCGACGCCCGACAGGGCGATGAAGCCCACCGCCGCCGGAACAGAGACCGGCATGTCCCGCAGCCACAGGGCGAGGATGCCACCCGTCAGCGCCAGGGGCACGGCGCTGAACACAAGGAGCGCATCGCGCGCTGAGCCGAGCGCGGATACGAGGAGCAGGAAGATCAGCAGGAAGCAGGCGGGCACCACGGCCGCAAGCCGCGCCTTGGCCGAGGCGAGGTTCTCGAACTGCCCGCCCCAGGCGAGGAAGGCACCGGCGGGCAGCGGCACCTGTGCCACGACCTTCGCCTGCGCCTCCGCGACGACCGAGCCGATGTCACGTCCGCGGACATTGGCCGTCACCACCACCCGGCGGCGTCCATTCTCGCGGCTGATCTGGTTCGGCCCCTCCGTGACGGAGAAGGACGCGACCTGCTTGAGTAGGACCGAGCCCGCCCGGCCGCCCGCCCCCGGCGGCAGCGGAACGGGGATGTTCTCCAGGGTCTCGCGATCCTCGCGGACCCGGTCTGTCAGGCGCATGACGATCGGGAAGCGGCGGTCCCCCTCGAACACCACCCCCGCCTCGCGACCGCCGATGGCGGCGCCGATCACATCCTGGATCGCCCCGGTGCTGAGACCGTAGCGGGCAGCCTCGGCCTTATCGATGCGGATGTCGAGGACGGGCAGGCCCTCGATCTGCTCGACCTTCACATCCTCGGCGCCCGCGACCCCGCGCAGCACCCCGGCAATGCGGTTCGCGGCCTTCAGGAGGGGCTCGAACTCGTCGCCGAACACCTTCACCGCGAGGTCCCCCCGCGTGCCCGCCAGCAACTCGTTGAAGCGTAACTGGATCGGCTGCGAGAACTCGTAGACGTTGCCTGCGAGTTGCCCGACCGCCGCCTCGATCCGCTCCTGCAACTCGGCCTTGGGCAGGGCCGGATCCGGCCATTCCCCACGCGGCTTCAGGATGACGAACGTGTCCGAGGAGTTCGGCGGCATCGGGTCGGTGGCGACCTCGGCCGTGCCGGTCTTGGAGAAGACCGTGGCGACCTCGGGGAAGGCGGCGACCGCCTTCTCGACCTTCAACTGCATCGCCTGCGATTGGGTGAGCGAGGTCGAGGGGATGCGGGTCGCGTTGAGGGCGATCGCCTGCTCATCGAGTTGGGGGATGAACTCCGTGCCGAGGCGGGTCGAGAGCGCCGCCGCTCCGGCAAGGATCAGCAGCGCGAGGCCCGCGAAGACGAGCGGCGCGCGGATCGCGGCCGTGAGTACCGGCCGGTAGAGGGATTTCAGCGCCCGGATCATCCCGTTGTCGCCCTCCGTGACCCGCCCGGTGAGGACGATGGCGATGAGCGCGGGCACGAAGGTCAGGGACAGGACGAAGGCGCAGGCGAGCGCGATGATGACCGTAAGCGCCATCGGCTCGAACATCTTGCCCTCCACCCCGGTGAAGGTGAGGAGCGGCACGTAGACGAGGATGATGATCGCCTGCCCGTAGAGGGAGGGGGCGATCATCTCGCGGGCGGAATCCCGCACCGTGACGAGACGCTCCTCCTCGGTGAGCACCCGCCCGAGGGCGTGCTGGCGCTCCGCGACGTGGCGCAGGGCGTTCTCGCTGATAATCACCGCACCATCGACGATCAGCCCGAAATCGAGGGCCCCGAGGCTCATCAGGTTGGCCGAGATCTTCGCCTCGACCATGCCGGTGACGGTCATCAGCATGGCGACGGGGATGACCAGCGCCGTCACCAAAGCCGCGCGGATATTGCCGAGCAGCAGGAACAGGATGACGACGACGAGGGCCGCCCCCTCCGCGAGGTTCTTGGCGACGGTGCGCACGGTCGCGTCGACGAGTTGCGTCCGGTCGAGGACGGTGCGCAGCTCGATGCCGGGCGGCAGGGAGCGGCGGATCTCCTCCATCCGGGCCGCGACGGCGGCGGCGACGGTGCGGCTGTTCTCGCCGATCAGCATGAGCGCGGTGCCGATCACCGCTTCGGACGCGTCCTCGCTCGCCGAGCCGGTGCGCAGGTCGCGGCCGATCCGCACCGTGGCGATGTCCTTGATCCGCACCGGCACACCGCCGCGCGTGGCGACGACCACGTTGGCGATGTCATCCATGCCCTCCAGACGCCCGGCGGCGCGCACGACATAGCTCTCGCCATTGTCCTCCAGGTAGCGGGCGCCCTGGTTGGCGTTGTTGGCCTCGAGCGCCCGCGCCACGTCGCCGAAGGACAGATCGAGGGAGGCGAGCACCGTGGGGTCGGGCTGGACGTGGTACTGCTTCTCGAAGCCGCCGATGCTGTCGACCCCCGCCACGCCCGGCACGGTCCTGATGCGCGGCCGGACGATCCAGTCCTGCACGGTCCGCAGATACGCCTTCTGTTCGAGTTCCCCCGCGAGACGCTGCCCCTCGGGCGTGAGGTAGCTGCCATCGGCCAGCCAGCCCGGCTTGCCGTCGGCCGCGACCGGGCGCTCGCCCGGCGGGGCGTAGCGCACCGACCACATCACGATCTCGCCGAGCCCGGTCGAGATCGGCCCCATGCCCGCCTGGGCGCCGGGCGGGAGATCCCGCGCCACCTGCGCGAGGCGTTCGGCCACCTGCTGCCGGGCGAAGTAAATGTCGACGCGCTCCGCGAAGACCGCCGTCACCTGCGAGAAACCGTTGCGCGAGAGCGAGCGGGTGTAGTCCAGGCCCTTGATGCCCGCGAGGGCGGCCTCGATCGGGTAGGTGACCTGCTTTTCGATATCGACGGGAGAGAGCGAGGGCGCGAGCGTGTTGATCTGCACTTGGTTGTTGGTGATGTCGGGCACCGCGTCGATGGGCAGACGGGTCGCCGCGTAGCCGCCGAACGCAGCGGCGAGCAGGGACAGGAGCAGCACCAGCCAGCGGCGGTGGACGGAAAAGTCGAGGATGCGGGCGATCATGGCCGGGCTCCTCAGTGGCTGTGCCCGGCTTCGCTCTTTCCGAGCTCGGCCTTGAGAAGGAAGCTGTTGCCGACGGCGATCTCCTCGCCCGGTGCCAGACCGGAGACGATCTCCACCGCGTCGTCGTCCGCGCGGCCGAGTTCGACCTCGCGCTTGGCGAAGCCTTCCGGCACGCGCACGAACACGACGCGCTTGCCCTCCACCGTTTGAAGCGCGGGTTTGGGCAGGCGGACCGTCACGGGATCCTCCGCGATCCCGATCTCGGCGGTCACGTAGGTCCCCGGGCGCCACGCCATGTCCTCGTTCGGCAGGGCGACGACCACCCGCGCCGAGCGGGTCTCCATGTTGAGGAGCGGGCTCACGAAGATCACCCTGCCCTGCCCGGTTCGGGTCTCGGCACCCTGGGCGCGCTTCACCGCGACGGGCGCGCCGTCCCGCACGTCGGCGAGGTCAGCGGTGGAGACGGCCAGCTCGATCCAGACGCTCGACAGGTCGGCGACCGTGTAGAGGTCGGCGGGGTCGCCTTCCTTGCCCACGGCCGTGCCGACATCGACCTTCCGTTCCACGATCCGCCCGCCGAGGGGCGCGCGCAATTCGTATTGGCGCAGCGTCGAGGCATTGGGGGTCGCCTCGTCCCGCTTCTGCGCGGCGGCGACCTCGGAGGCGTTGAGCCCGAGGGCGGAGAGCTTCTGCCGCGCGAGGTCGAGGCGCAGCTGATTTTCCTGGAAGAGGGCGCGGGCGTTCTGCCACGCGGCCTCCGAGACGGCGCGGGAGGCGAGCAGCTTTTCCTGCCGCTCGAAATTGGACTTCTGCAGTTCCGATTGGACCAAGGCCGTCAGGTAGTCGCTCTTGGCATCGGCCACCTCGCGGCTGTCGAGGATCGCGACCACGTCGCCCTTGGCGACGGTGTCGCCCAGCCGCTTGCGCATCTGCGAGACCGTGCCGACCACCCGCGCCGGGACGCGGGCGATCCGGTCGGCATCGGGGGTCACGGTGCCGGGCACGAGGATGTGGCGGGAGAGGATGCCGCCCCCGACCTTGGCCGTTGCGATCTCCTGCACGCGGATCTGCTCGGGCGTCATCCGCACGAGGCCTTCGCCCTCCTCCGCATGGTCATGATCCTCGTCGTGGCCGTGCCCGGAATGGGCCGCAGGGGTCGCGGCCTCCGGCGTCGTGGCTTCTCGGGACAGCGCGGAGGAAAAGCTGGCGCGCGGCCACCCCGCCGCAATCAGGGCATCCCGGACGGGGACGGGGACGGGGGCATGGGGGATGGCGGCGCCCGCAAGGGAGGCCGGCGGCCACGAGGGCCGCACTCGGAAGGATGCGCATGGACAGGACTCGACCGGGATCGGGCGTAGCCGGGAACGCCGCGATCGGGGGGTGATGAGGATGGATGGGCCGCGTGACGCGGGGGCCTGCCTCAGGCGCGAGGGGGCCGGGGGAGCCTGTCGGGGAAGACGGAGGAGGCCGCTTCGGCGGTGCGGGCGTAGCGCGGTCGCGCGGACGGGACGGGCGGCGTCAGGCCCGCCTCGCAGGGGCTGGCCGTGACATGGCAGCCGCAATGGGCGTGGCAGACGAGGCCGGGATCGGCCGCCTGATGGCCCGCCTCCGCCACCGTGTAGGTGGGGAGCTCCACCGCGCCGTGGCCGCCGCGATGGGCATGGAAGGCGAGATCCTCCGCCAGCCCGGCCGTCGGCAGGGTGAGCGCCAGGGTCAGGACGAGCGCGATCATCCGGGCGGCGGCCTGCCACCACCCGCCCGCCGTTCCGAGGATCCGACGGGATCCATGTCGACGCGCCGCGCTCATCGCGCTCCTTATGGCCGCTTTCTCCCCGTCGCTACAAGCACCCCGTCGCCGCCAAGATGCAGCGCAAGCATGTCGGGACCAAATCTCCGGATGAGCTTGGCGAGCATCTACCTAGGAACACGCACAATATATGCGCGGAGATTTTTCGATTATTACGCTATAGCAAGTCCGAAAAAATGCGGTCGCATCACCTGGATAAATTTAATCGGATCACAACCAGGCGTCGTATACTAATTGTCAACGACAATGCCCCATTGTGTTTGCCGGATTCGACTGCGTGGCGTTGCTTGCCGCCGCTTCCCAGCGGGCACACGTCCTGCCAGGGGCTCAGAGGATGTTCGGAATGACAGGCCCGTCCGATGACAGCGTCCAGACGGCGCGAATCGGAACGGTCGCATCCATCGACGGCATGAAGGTGAACCTCGCCCTGGAGGCGTGGAACAGGCGGCCGAACCAGCGGGTGACGGTCGGCCGGTTCGTCCGCGTGAGGGCCGGGGGCGCGATCCTCGTCGGCATCATCACCACCCTCGCCTCCACCGGAGACGGTCGGAGCATCACGGGCGCCGTCGCGGGGCTCGACCTCCTCGGCGAGATCCTGTCCGAAGGCGGGGCCGAGCGGTTTCGTCGCGGCGTCGCGCGCTACCCGGCCATCGGCGACGAGGTCGACCTGCTGCCGCCCGCCGACGTGCGCGTGGTCCACCGGGTCTCCGGCACCGGCTCGGTCGCGGTCGGCACGCTCTATCAGGATCCCGAGACCCCGGCCTGCCTCAAGATCGACGACCTCCTCTCGAAGCATTTCGCGGTGCTGGGGGCGACCGGCGTTGGCAAGTCGAGCGGCGTCGCCGTGATCCTCGACCGGGTGCTGGCCGCGCAGGATTCGGTGCGGGTCTTCCTGCTCGACGTGCACAACGAATACGCGTCGTGCTTCGGCGACCGGGCGAACATCGTCACCCCGCGCAACCTCAAGCTGCCGTTCTGGCTGTTCAACCTCGAAGAGATCGCCGACGTGATCTATGGCGGGCGCCCGCCGATCGACGAGGAGATCGATATCCTGGCCGAGGTGATCCCGCTGGCCAAGACCAAGTACCTCCAATACCGGGAAGCGAGCGACCGGCGAGCTCGTGAAGCGTGGCCTCGGCAAGAATGCCGGCTTCACCGTCGACACGCCCGTTCCGTACACGCTTCAGGACCTGACGCTGCTCATCGACGAGCGGATGGGCCGCCTGGAGAACCGCGCCTCGCGGATGCACTATCACCGGCTGATCTCGCGGATCGAGACGATCCGCAACGATCCGCGCTACGGCTTCATGTTCGAGAACGCCAATGTCGGTGGCGACATGATGGGCGAACTCCTGGCCCACCTGTTCCGGCTGGAGCCGGACGGGCGGCCGATGACGATCATGCAGCTTGCGGGACTACCGACCGAGGTGGTCGATGCGGTGGTCTGCGTGCTATGCCGCCTCGCCTTCGAATTCGGGATCTGGAGCGAAGGCGCCGTGCCGCTGCTCCTCGTCTGCGAGGAGGCCCACCGCTACGCCTCGGCCGACCGGTCCGTGGGGTTCACCCCCACCCGCCGCGCCCTGTCGCGGATCGCCCGGGAGGGCCGTAAGCACGGCGTGTTCCTGGGCCTCGTGACCCAGCGCCCGGCCGAGCTCGACCCGGCGATCATCTCCCAATGCAGCACGCTCTTCGCGATGCGGATGACGAACGAGCGCGACCAAGCCTTCCTCGCCGCCGCCGTCTCGGACGCGGCGAACCTCCTGGCCTTCGTCCCCTCGCTGGGGACGGGCGAGGTGATCGCCTTCGGTGAGGGCGTGCCGCTGCCCGCGCGCATGACCTTCTCGCAACTGCCCCCGTCCCGCCAGCCTCGCAACGACGTGAGCGGCCGCGACGCCGACGAGGGCCGGATGACGGTCAACGGCCCGTCCGTCGGGGCGGTGGTCGAGCGCTGGCGCGCCGCCACCATGAGCAAGCCCGCCGGCCTCGAAGCGGACGGGATGATCGCCGCCCGCCTCTCCCGCGAGCCCGCCACCGAGCCGCAGGGCAACGGCCCCGCCCTGGATCAGGCCCATCGCCGCCTGCTGCGCCGCCCCCTCGAAGGAGGCGACGTCCCTGCCCCCGCTCCGGCCGAGGGCGGCAACCGCCTCGTCCGAGCGCTCTGGCAGCAGGGCTGAGCGTGGATCCCTCCGCCCCCCGAGCCAGAGACGCATCCTCCTCGAGGCGGCCATCCAGGCCCTCCCCGTGGGGATGGTCGTGCACGATGCGCAGGGTCACTGCATCCTGGCCAACGCCCTCGCGCAGGACCTCGCGCCCGAGGCGACGCTGGACATGCCCGCCGACCTCGCCGCCCCGCGCGAGGCCAGGGTCGTGGCCGAACTGGGCGAGCGGGTCGTCGAGGCGCAGGCGCGCCCCCTCAGCGTCGACAGCGAGACCTTCACCCTCACCACCCTACTCGACGTCACGCAGCATCACCGGATCCAGCGCGACCTGATCGGCCGCGCCTATATCGACGTCCTGACCGGATTGCCGAACCGGCTGATGTTCGAGCAGAGCATCGAGGAGGTAATCGCGCAGGCCGCCCCGTCGGACCGCTTCGCGCTGGCCTTCATCGACCTCGATAACTTCAAGCACATCAACGATTATTACAGCCACGCGGCTGGCGACTCGCTGCTGCAGAAGGTGGCCGAGCGGATCCGGGGATCCCTGCGCCCGAGCGACATGCTCGCCCGCCTCGGCGGCGACGAGTTCGTGCTGCTCCTGAACCCCGTGACCGACCGGGACGCGACGCTCGCCTGCGTCGCCGGGATCTCCGAGCGGCTGAAGCAGCCCTTCTTCATCGACGGACACGAGATCTTCGCCTCGGCCTCCATCGGCCTCAGCCTCTATCCCGACCACGGCACCTGCTACGAGACCCTGCGTCGGCAGGCCGACAGCGCCATGTACCGGGTGAAGGGCAGCGTGAAGGGCGGCGTCAGCGTCTTCGAAGAGGCGATGAGCCAAGCCGCCACCGCCCGCATGGCGGTGGAGCAGCGCCTGAGGCTCGCCATCCGCGACCGCTGCTTCTGCTGCGCCTTCCAGCCCAAGGTCGACATGCGCACCCACGCGGTGAAGGGCGTGGAGGTGCTGCTGCGCTGGCGCGACGAGCCGGGGTGATCCAGGCGCCGGGCGATTTCGTGGAACTGGCCATCGAGCTGGGGCTCATCAACGAGATCACCCTTCAGGTGCTCGCCGAGACGGTGCGGGCGATCCCCGACCTCGACGACATGTTCGGGCCCGACGTGACGGTCAGCCTCAACATCGCGGCCAAGCAGGCCTGCGACGTGCCGTTCATGACTGCCTTCTGCGAATCCCTCGGGCGCACCGGCCTCGCCTCACGCTTCATCCTCGAACTGACCGAAGAGGCCTTCTTCACCAAGGGCCGGTTTCAGCGGGAGGTCCTGCCGCGCATCCGTGAGATCGGAGCACGGGTCTCGATCGATGATTTCGGGGTGGGCTATTCCTCCCTGGCGGCGCTCGCGGAGATCACGGCGGACGAACTGAAGATCGACCGCTCGTTCATCACGGACATCCACAAGCGCCCGCGCAGCCAGATCGTGCTCAAGGCCATCGAGTCGCTCGGGCTGGCGCTCGGCATGGCGGTCATCGCCGAGGGCGTCGAGACCTACGACGAGGTCGCCTACCTGCTAGGCGCCACGCAGATCCGCTGCGCGCAGGGCTATTACTACGCGCGGCCGATGCTTCTCGAGCAGATCCGCCTGGAGGCGAAGAGCCCCGCCCAGGAGCGCAATGTGGAACGCCAGCGCCGCGTCGCTACGTTCCGGCAGTCGCCGATGCTCCGGCACGGGTGAGGGCTCACGCAGGACCGAAGAGACGGGGCGGGATCGCACGCGGCCGGACCGCACCCGTCTCCTGCGGATCCGGGATCCCGGAGGGCTTCAGGCCCGGATGTCGAGGAGTTGTCCCTGGCCCGGAGGGGCCGGCGGGGAGGCCGTCGCGGCGGTCTGAGCCACGAGGGCGGCTACGGACTTCTGGGCGTCGATCTGCTGCCGGGCCACCGCCGTCCCGACGGACTGCGCGAAGGAGCCGGCCTGCATCTGAACGGCTAGGGTCGCGATGCTGGTCATACCCCAAATCTAGAGACCCATTCGTAAAGGTTCGCCCAAGAATCAGGGCGACCGAATTCTTAAAATGACGGATCGAAAGCCCGTCAGAGGCTGAGCCCAGCACGGGAACCGGTACCGATCAGCGCCGGGGGCCATTGAGGGCGCGGTAGGCTCGCACCACCTGGCTGTCGTCGAGGGCGCCCTCTCCCCGGCCGGAGGTCGAGAGGAAGAGTTGATGGGCGAGGCCGGCGAGCGGCAGCGCGGCCTTGGCCCCACGTCCGGCCTCCAGCACGATGCCGAGATCCTTCACGAAGATGTCGACGGCGCTGGTGACGCGAGGTTCGTCCTCCAGCATCCGAGGGCCCCGGTCGCGCAACATCCAGCTCGACGCGGAGGAGCCCGACAGGATCTCCAGCACCACGGCGAGGTCGACGCCGACCCGCTCGGCGAGCGACAGGGCCTCGGCGGTGGCCGCGATGTGCACGCCGCAGAGCAGTTGATTCACCGCCTTGACGGTGGCCCCCTGCCCCGGCTCCGTCCCCACATGGAACACCCGGTCGCCGAGCCGGTCGAGGACCGGGCGCATCGCGGCCAGAACCTCGGCCGGAGCCGCCGCCATGATGGTGAGCGTGGCGGCCTCCGCCCCCACGACCCCGCCGGAAACCGGGGCATCGATGAAACGGCGGCCGGTGGCGAGCACGCGGGCTGCGATGTCGGCCACGGCTTGCGGCGGGCAGGTCGCCATCAGCACCACGGTGGCGCCGGGGGCGAGCGCGTCGAGGGCGCCCTGGCCGAACAGCACGTCCTCGGCCTGGGCGCCGTTGACCACCATCAGCAGGATCGCGTCGGCATCCGAGGCGGCCTCTGCGACGGTCTCGGCCTTCCCACCCCCGGCGGCGGCGAGCGCCGCGCGGCTCTCCGGCCGGATGTCGTAGCCCCGCAGATCGAACCCGGTGGCGACGAGGTGCCGGGCCATCGGCATGCCCATGGCGCCGAGCCCGACGAAGGCGATGCGGCTCAGAGCCATTCCCGGATGCTCCGCGTCATCGCCGCCGTCGAGATACCGTAGCGGTCGTGCAGCGTCGGCAGGGCGCCCGCGTCGAGGAATTCGTCGGGCAGGCCGATCTGCCGGAAGCCGCGATCCGGCATCACGCCGCTCCGCATCAGAAGCCCGGCCACCGCCTCGCCGAGGCCGCCGATCACCGTGTGGTTCTCGGCCACCACCACGAGCCGCCCGCCCTTGCGCGCCTCGGCCAGGATCGTCGCCTCGTCCAGCGGCTTGATCGTCGGCACATGGAGCACCGCGACGTCGATCCGGTCGTCGCCCAGCGCCTGCGCCGCCTCCAGCGCCCGCATGGTCATCAGGCCCGACGAGATGACGAGCACGTCCCGCCCGTCGCGGATCGTCTTCGCCTTGCCCCACTCGAACGTGTAGCCGTACTCATCGAGGACCAGCGGGACGTTGCCCCGTAGCAGCCGCAGGTAGACCGGCCCCTGATGGGCGACCATCGCGGGCACGACCTCACCGATCTCATGCGCGTCGCACGGGTCGATGATCGTCATGTTCGGCATGCCGCGGAAGATCGCGACATCCTCCGTCGCCTGATGGCTCGGGCCGTAGCCGGTGGTCAGGCCCGGCAGGGCGCAGGCGATCTTGACGTTGAGGTTCTCCTCCGCGATGGCGAGGCAGATGAAGTCGTAGGCCCGGCGCGCCGCGAACACCGCGTAGGTGGTGGCGATGGGCGTGAAACCCTCCCGCGCCAGCCCCGCCGCCGCGCTCATCAGGAGCTGCTCGGCCATGCCCATCTGGTAGAACCGGTCGGGATGGGCCTGCGCGAAGATGTGCAGGTCGGTGTACTTGGCGAGATCCGCCGAGAGGCCGACGAGGTCGGGCCGGGACTGAGCGAGCTCCACCAGGGCGTGGCCGAACGGCGCCGCCCTGGTGCGCTGGTCGGGACCGGCGAGCGATGCGATCATCGCCGAGGTCTTCAGTCCCGCACCCTGACGCGGCGCGGGCTTCTCGTATTTCGAGCGCCTCACCGGCCCCTCCCCTCGTCGAGAATCCTCAAGGCTTCGGTCCACTCCTCCGGCTCGACGCGCAGGAAGTGGTTGCGCTCGCGGGATTCCAGGAAGGGCACGCCCTTGGCCATCCTCGTGTCGCAGATAACGATCCGGGGCTGGGCGCCCGTGTGGTTGCGGGCGGCGTCGAAGGCCGCGACCACGGCCTCAATGTCGTTGCCATCGACCCGTTGGACGAACCAGTTGAACGCTTCGAACTTCGGCACCAGCGGCTCGAAATCGAGGACACCGCGTGAGGCGCCGTCGGCCTGCATCCCGTTCACGTCGACGATGCCGATGAGGTTGTCGAGCTTGTGCGAGCCCGCCGACATCGCGGCTTCCCATGTCGAGCCCTCGTTGAGCTCGCCATCGGAGAACAGGTTGTAGACGAAGCTGTCGGACCGCTTCCGCTTCAGCCCGAGCGCCATGCCGACCGCGATGCCGAGCCCATGGCCGAGCGATCCGCCGGTGATCTCCATGCCCGGCGTGTAGGCGGCCATGCCCGACATCGGCAGGCGACTGTCGTCGCCGCCGTAGCTCGTCGGCTCGTCCTCGGGGAGGATGCCCGCCTCGATCAGCGCCGCGTAGAGCGCGATGGCATAATGGCCGATGGACAGGCAGAACCGGTCGCGGCCCTCCCATTCCGGGTCCTCGGGGCGGTAGCGGAGCGCGTGGAAGTAGGCCACCGCCAACACGTCGGAGATGCCCAGCGCCTGGGCGATGTAGCCCTGGCCCTGGACCTCGCCCATGAGCACGGCGTTGCGGCGGATGCGGTAGGCCCGCTCCCTCAGGGAGACGTTGGAGCCCGCATGGGTCGGTTCGGCCGACATGATCGCCTCCCGGTCAGTGGATGAGCATGCCGCCGTTCACGTCGATCACCGCGCCGGTGATGTACGAGGACAGGTCGGAGGCGAGGAACAGGCAGGCCTTGGCGACATCCTCGGCGACGCCGAGGCGCCCAAGCGGGATGCCCCTGGCGATCTCGGCCTTCGAGCTCGGGAGTGAGCTTGCCGCCCGTGATGTCGGTCTGGATCAGGCCGGGAGTGACGGAGTTCACCCGGACGTTGTCGGACCCGAGTTCGCGAGCCATGGCCTTCTGCAGGCCGAGCACGCCGCCCTTCGCGGCCGAATAATGCGGCCCGCCGAAGATGCCGCCGCCGCGCTGGGCCGAGACCGAGGACAGGCACACGATCGAGCCGGATTGCTGCGCCCGCATGGCGGGGATCACCGCCTGGCTCATGTAGAGGGTGCCGCGCAGATTCACGTCGGTGACCGCGTCGTAATTCTCCGGCCCGATCTCCATGATCTTCAAAGGCTGGGTGATGCCCGCATTGTTGACGAGCACGTCGATCCGGCCGAACCGGGCGAGGGCTTCGTCGGCCGCCGCCTGGCAGGCGGCCTTGTCCGTGACGTTGCAGGCGAGGCCCAGATGCCCGGCACCGATGTCGCGGGCGGCTCCCTCGGCGAGACCCGCATCGAGATCGAGGATCACGATCCGCGCGCCCTGCGCCGCGAAGAGCTTGGCCGTCGCCTTGCCGATCCCGCGCGCGGACGCCGCGCCGGTGATCACGCAGACCATGCCGTCGAGCAGTCTCACCCTATCCTCCCGGCTGGTTTGTCGGACGTCTGTTGCACGAAGACTGCGCTGGCCCGCCGGGACCTGACAAACGCGAAATCGGCAACCGCAGATGAATCTGGCTCAACTGGGACTTACGCCAGGGCCGGATCGAGCGGGATCCCGAGTTCCCCCGCGAGCCAGCGCGCAAAGACGCGCAGGGGCGCTCGGCGGCAGGAGGCGGCCGGGAAGACGAGATGATGGCCGACATAGCGCAGGTCCGTCGCTTGGCCCGCCAGGGGGGCGACGAGGCGCCCGGAGGCGAGTTCCCGCTCGGCGAGGCGAGTCGATTCGAGGGCGATGCCGAGCCCGTCGGCGGCGGCGACCAGTGCCAGGAAGCTCCGGTCGAAACGCAGGCCCGCCGTGGCAGGCGCGGCGAGACTGTTCGCCTCGAACCAGTGCGGCCAGCGCCATTGCTTGTTGTCGCTCTGGATCAGCGTCTGGCCCACGAGGTCGGCGGCGCTGGCGATGGTGGCCGCGCGGGCCGGATCGCAGAGGGGCGTGAGGATCTCCTCGCCCAGCGGCATGCGCACCACCCCCTCGCCGCGGGGCGGCCCGTAGACGATGTCCGCGTCGAAATCGTCATTGGTGAAGCGGGCATAGTCCATGCCTGCCGCGAGCCGCACCTCGATGCCGGGATACTCGCGCAGGAACCGGGCGAGGCGCGGGGTCAGCCATTGCGCGGCGAAGCTCGGGGCGCAGTGCAGGCGGAGCAATTGCGAGCCCCGGCTGGTGACGAGATCGAGGCCCTGGTCCAGCACCTCGAAGGCGCGCCCGGCATGATCGAGCAGGGTCTCGCCGGACGGCGTGAGGTCGACGCCCTGGCCGGTGCGCGCGAACAGGGCGATACCCAGCCCCTCCTCCAACTTGCGGATGGCATGGCTGATGGCGCTGGTCGAAAGCCCGAGCTCCTCGGCCGCCGCCTTGAACGAGCGGCGCCGGGCGGCGGCCTCGAAGATGCGGATCGCGGAGAGGGGAATGACCGGGCGCATGCGGCCAGTGTTCGCCGCCGGATGGCCCGGCGGCAAGGTGCCACGCTCGCGCCGTCCTAGGCCGCGCGCACCGTAGCCAGGAAGCGGCTCATCTCGTGCGCGAGTTGCTCGGACTGGCGCGACAATTCGGAGGCCGCGCCCAGCACCTGGGTCGCCGCCGCGCCCGTCTCCTCTGCCGCGCTCGCCACGCCCGCGATGTTGTCGGTCACCTCGCCCGTGCCGGTGGCGGCCTGGGTCACGTTGCGCACGATCTCCTGGGTCGCCGCGCCCTGCTGTTCGACGGCCGCCGCGATCGAGGTCGAGGTGGCGCTGATCTCGCGGATTCGCTGCGTGATGCTGGCGATGGCCGCGACCGCCTGACCGGTCGAGCCCTGGATCCGCCCGATCTGCACCGAGATATCCTGGGTCGCCCGCGCCGTCTGCCCGGCCAGTTCCTTAACCTCGGCGGCGACGACGGCGAAGCCCTTGCCCGCCTCCCCGGCGCGGGCCGCCTCGATGGTGGCGTTGAGCGCCAGCAGGTTGGTCTGCCCGGCGATCGAGGAGATCAGCCCCACCACATCGCCGATGCGCTCGACAGTGCCGCTCAGTTCGTGGACCAGAGCGCCGGTCTGGTCGGCATCGGCCACGGCCTGCCGGGCGATGGCCGCCGAGCCATCGACCTGACGACCGATCTCGTGAACGGACGAACCGAGTTGCTCCGCCGCCGCCGCGACGGTGGTGACGTTGCTGGCGGCGATCTCGGCCGCCGCCGCGACTGCCGAGGATTGCGCGGCCGTCTCGGCGGCGGTGCCGCTCATCGCACCTGCCGTCGCCTGCAATTCGGTGGCGGAGGACGAGACCGTGCCGATGATGCCGCCCATCGCGGCCTCGAAGCTGTCCGCCAGCTGCCGCATGCCGATCTTGCGCTGCTCGTCGGCGGCGAGGCGGGCCTGCGCCGTCTCGGCTTCGAGGGCGCGCATCCGGAGCAAACCATCCTTGAAGACCTGGATGGCGGCGGCGATCATCCCGATCTCAGTCTTGCGGCGGTGCTGCGGCACCTGCGCGTCGAGGTCGCCGGCCGCGAGTGCCGTCATCGGGCTCACCACCGAGGCGATGCCGCGGGTGACGCCGCGGACGATCACGAAGGCCAAAGCGGCGCACATCAGCAGGCCCAAGGCCAGGACGGCAACGACGAGCTGCCTCACCCGGGCGTAATCCTCACCCGCCTGGACGCGCGATACCTCCGCGCCGCGCGCGTTGAGCGTCACGAGGTCCTGGATGGCCTGGGTCGCCGCGATCTGCAATTCGTTCAGCTTGCCGCCCAGGATCTCCAATGCCTTGGCCTGATCGCCGTCGCGGGCCAGGGCCATGACCGGCTCCACCTCGGCGTGATAGGCCGCCCAGGCCGCCTTCAGCTTCTCGAAGGCCTGCCGCTCCTCCTCCGTGGAGATGAGCCCGTCATACTGGCCGAGCAGCTTCTTGATCTTGGCGCCGAGGTTGCCGACCAAGGCATCCATGCGCAGGCGGCCGCCTATGCTGTCGGCCGTGACCTGCCGGAAGCTCGCGACGGTGTAGCGGGCGAGCGTCGTGTTGATCTCACCGGCCCGCTGCTGGCTTGGCAACCACTCGGTATGAACCTGCTCGAGACGGGCATTGACGGAGGCGGTCGCCGTGAGGGCGACACAGCCGAGGCCCAGCAGAAGCAAGGCTGCGACGCTGAACGCTGCGATCAACTGCGTCCGGATCGAGAAGCGGTGCATGCGCTGACGTTTCCTGGAGGCACGTGCCTCGATGTGGGCTTGAACCCGTCGTGACGCAGCATCGGGGTGAATGATTAAAATATGATCGCGCCGACGGAAGCCCATCGACTGTGATCGTTCCATCGCTCGACAATGAACGCACCGGGCTGGTCAAGTAAGACAGCACAACGTGCGCGGGAACCTTCGCGGCCGACATCGCGCTCGGCCATGGCACCGCGAATGGATCTCGGGCAATAATCCAGCCATCCAATACAGTCGTTTGCCAATATTTAAGCGTTCTATCGTACACCCGATCGCATCAGGGCCAAAATGAGCAAAGCCTATGCTTAACAGACGCACAAAAGAAAGGGCACAAATCGCCCTCCCGATGACGGCCGCATTCACCAGCTCGGGCGAGTGGCCCTGCGTCGCGCTCAATCTGTCGGCCGCCGGTGCGTGCGTCGCCTTCGCGCCCGGCACGCATGTCCCTCAGTACTTCGAGCTTCGCGTCAGTGAGAAGGCCAAGCCGCAAACGGTCCGCGTCGTCTGGAGACGCGGCCACACGGTCGGGGTCGGCTTCATGAAGGAACGGCCGTCGCCGGACGTCTACCGCGGCTGAGGCCGAACGGGCGGCGAGCAGGCCGAGACGATGATTGGAGCAAGCGGAAGGTTATCTGGCGGAGGGAGCGTCCGCCAGCCTGAACAAAATTCATGTTTTCTGGCATGATCTTACCTCTACCGGGTGATCAACTACCCACGTCTTGACCCACGTCCTGAACGCGGGTGCTAAGCTATAAGTGCGAATGGTGACGAACGGCGCCGCCTGTAGCCGTTGTGAGGACGGCTGTCGCAACATCGTTGCATCGTTCTTGCTCGCTGATGGCGTCAGGTTCCTCCCGAGCCTTGACCCCCCACGCCTGCCTTCCTGTCTCAACAGACCGGGTCGAGGCGGGCGTGGGTGCAAAGGGACCGGCATTCGAGCCTACAACCAGACTGTTATGAGCGGGCCGATCTGCGGTTTTCAGCTGCCGACTGAGACGCTGGTCAGCACGTCCGCCGCGCGCTTCACCTCGGCAGCCATCAGTTCCTCGCTGGGGGTCTCCAACGGAAGCTCGCCGAGGATCACCGCGACGTCCCGCTTCACGTCTTCCCGCACCTCGGGGTTCTCCTCGGACAAGCGGCCGATGAGGACGCCCAGCACGATCTCCATCGCCGTCATCTTCGCGTAGAGTCGGGTGAAGTCGTCCAAGGGCTCGGGATCGTTCGTGTCCATGTCTCGCTCCACTAGATGGCCAAGCCCGAAAGCATCTTATGTTAACCCTATCGCAACCAGCGCTACTTATGGTTGACAACTGAGGCCAGCCTCAGTCGCCCGCGTCCTGTAGAGACACCTTCACCGTGAGGACGCGGGCGAACTTTCATCGGTCAGTTCGAACTTCCAACCCCGCCCGCCGGGCGAAGTCGTTGGCGAGGTCCACCCGCCGCCTGGAACGGGCGAAGGCTTCATCGGCATCCCGCATCAGCAAGTCTGATCGCGCGAGGTCGTGCCGAGCAAGCCGGATCTGCGCAACGGCGAGGAGGGAGAGGATCAGGCGCATAGTGTGCCCTCCTCGGCCATCTCGCAGTAGCGGAGGACCATGTAGGCACCCATTGCGTGGGAGCATTCGATCAGGGCCTCACGGGCGAGCGCTCTCGCTACTAAACGATCATCGCCGCCAGCGACGAAGAACGCCTTCTCCAACACCTTCTTAGCCTCTTCGCCGCGCTTGGTGATCTTTTCCGCCTCCTCACGGATCATCGCGATAGATCGTCGAAGCCGCGCTGCCTCCATCGCGGGGAGCGCCGCCTGCCTTTTGGCCTTGCTCAGGCGTCCGATGCGACGGCCATTCTCAGTCGCCAGACGAACCGGCTTGTGTGAGGTCACAGCCATGACGAGCCCTCCCTCCAATCGCAGCCGACCGTGCTGAGAACGAGAGCGGCGCGGGTCGAGGGCAGCGTAGCCGGAGGGTGCTCGAACTTATCCCGTCGAGGGTTGAGCGTCCGGTTGTCCTGACACCATTCGCGCCGGAACTTCATGATCGCCAGGGAATGGGCGTGGCTGGTGCTCGGCGCCAGAGCGCACCGCTCGATGAGGGCTTCGCCGTACTCGACAGCTAACCAATCGGTGTAGCGATCCAGAAGGCCGAGGGTGCAAGGCTCGGCGACAGCAGTCGGCGAACCGATGAGCGTCACGCCACCCCCGATGAGAGGAAGCGAGACGAGACCGCGTAGGAAGCCACGGCGCTGCACGGGGGCTACCATATCCCCCTCCCTTGCCACTCACAGCCAACGGCGCTCAGCACCAGTGCCGCCCGCGTCGAAGGTTGCCGGTGTGGCGCTCGCCAACCCTCAGGGCCCGCAAAGTGGTAGTCGTGCGCTCCCGTGTTGGTGGGGACGAAGCGTTCGCAAAGGGCATCGCCGGGGCTCAGTTGCTCGCAGAGCATCCGGCGCTCCATGAACAGCCACTCGTTGTAGGCCATCAGCAACCCATCCGTGACGGGCTGCGCCACGGCAGACGGGGCGCCGATCAGGGTGATGCCACCGCCAATCAGCGGGAGCGAAGTGAGGCCGCGCAGGAAACCTCGACGGTTCGCGGGGGCGTTCATGGCCGGTCCCCTACGACCGCCTCATGAGCCTCTTTGTACTGCTCCCTCAATCGCTGCCCGATTGCACGAAGCGGATCGGAGAAGGCTGTCAGGCACTCGGGCTCGATCATGTGCGGGCTCGACGCCACGTGATCGAGAGCCTGTGCGTACCGGAGCACGCTGTGTATGTCGTCTTCCATCTGAAAGACGGCATGGATGGCGCGACGGCGCTCGGTCATGCCCGGCCTCCCCCGTCTAGCGCTTCTAGCAAGGCGATGTCGGCCTCGATCCGGTCGGCGATCCGGCGTCGAAGGTCGCGGATACGCTGGCGGTCGGGATCAGCGGCATGCATGGCCGCGAGGGCGATGGTGACGGGGCCACGCTGTGCGGAAGGCAAGCGCGGGCGTTCACCGCCGCGAATGGGCGGTGTAAGGTGGTGGATAGCCATGAACAGCACTCCGAGTGCGGTTGGTGGTGAGGGCCGGATGGTTGATTGCACCCTTCCATTCGGCCCGCTTTTCTGCTAAACCTAAAACATGCTGCTGTCAATTATGGCTGAACCAAAAAAGCGCGGGCGGCCAGCGACGGGTCGCGACCCGATGTATGGCTTCCGCATGTCTGACAGCCTGCGGGATGGGATTGATGCTTGGCGCGAGGCCCAGCATGACAAGCCATCCCGATCTGAGGCTATTCGCCGTCTAGTCGAGGAAGCGCTTAGGTCCGAGGGCCTTAGGCAATAGCCATTGCCGTGCTCAAGATCGCCGTGTCTGGCATGTCGCCAAGCGATGGCATGAAAGCGTCCTGGGAACGGATCGGGACGATGAGATGATAAAAGATTATAAGCGTCCGGCAGGCTAACTAATTGAAATAACTCGACAAAAAATTCTCCCGCCGAATGAGCCCGCAAGCACGCCAGCCCATTCTGATATAAGGGGGATAAAAGCGACAGGACGCGAGATGGTCAACGACCCACAGGCTCTTCTCAAGAGATTGTTTAAGGAACCGACCGAAAGCGCATGGGTCGAGTTTAAAGAAAACAATGACGACCCTGAAATGATTGGTTCGTGGGTGTCGGCATGCGCTAACGCTGCAATTTTAGCTGGTAAAGAGCGCGGGTTTCTTGTCTTCGGCGTTCGCGACAAGCCACGGAAAATGGTTGGCACTACAGTAGATATTTCAAAAATGAAAAAGGGTGGAGAAAATTTTACAAACTGGCTCAGCAGAATGATTGAGCCCAGACTCATGATGGAATTTTTAGATTTTAGGGTTGGCTCACATAAATATGCAGTAATTGCCATAGAGCCAACATATGATAGGCCCGTAAAGTTTAATGGCACCGAATATCTTCGGATCGGCGAGAACACCAAAAAATTATCAGACTTCCCCAATCACGAGAGATCAATTTGGGTTGCAACTGGACGTCGTAAATTTGAAGACGCAATTGCGATCTCTCATCAAAGTGCATTCGATGTCTTCGAACAACTCGATGTGGATGCCTTTTATGCGCTTCTAAAAGAACAAAAGCCCAGAGTTCCTGAGGAGATCATTAGGAAATTTGAGATGTCCGGCTTCATCCGCGATGATATGGAGGGAAGTTATGACATAACAAATTTGGGCGCAATTGTTTTAGCTAAAGACTTGCATAAATTTCCTTCAACAGCAGGAAAAGCCATCAGAGTCATTCAGTATCGAGGCGAAGACAAGAGGCATTCAGAGAACGAAGAAGAATTCAATTCCGGGTATGCCGTCGCTCTACCCAGAGTGCTAAGACATATGAATTCCATACTGCCGAAGAAAGAGATCTATACAAACGGGATCCGTTCAGTAATCCCTGTATATCCAGTGACGGCGTTGCGTGAAGTGATCGCAAATGCGATGATACATCAAGACTTTACGATCACTGGCTCCGCTCCAGTCGTCGAGGTGTATGGCAAAAGAGTTGAAGTATCAAATCCAGGCGCCTCTTTGGTAGAGATAGATCGAATAATTGACGAAAGAAGATCTAGAAACGAAAAGCTAGCATCATCTATGCGTCTATTAGGTCTTTGCGAAGAACGTGGAGGCGGTTTAGACAAGGCCGGCTTTGAAATTGAAGAGCAGAACCTGCCTGCGCCTGAGTTTATATCCTCAAAAGACACCATGCGGGTCGTGCTGTATGGACCAAAATCTTTCTCTGAGCTAAATAAGACGGAAAAACTCCGGGCATGCTTCTTTCATTGTATTTTGAGATGGCTTCAGCGTGATTATATGAGTAACACTACTTTGCGAGATAGGTTCAGACTAGAGCAAGAGAACTACCAAGCAGTGTCTGCGATCATATCAGAGTCAGTGAAACGCAAGCGCGTTGTGCCCGCCGAAACAAATCAAGGAAAACGAAACGCAAAGTATGTGCCATATTGGACTAGAAAGCTTTCTCAATAGAATTTATTACATGATGGAATAATGGCAATCTTGGGCGCCTACAGCATTCGCAACTTGCCGTAGGCGATCAGTACTGATCTGCCATTTTTTGCGCTCAATATGGCAGTACCCCCTGCGTGTTCCGCATGAACAGCTTGTAGAAGTCGTCATTGCCCCCGGTGCGCACGAGCCGCGGCAGCTGCACGGACTGATAAAGCGGCGGGACGGAGGCGTTTGAGGGTGAGCCGTAGAGATTGAGCGTGATCGGCTCTGCCAACCCCGTCTCAATCCACGGAAGGCGATCCGCGCCGCGGGGTAGAGCCGTGTTCACCTCGGCGATCCGGCCCTCTGTGACCCGCATCCGCTCCAAGAGCGCGACGATGCCCTCCGCCAACTGCGGGTAGTGCTCGGTCATCTCGGCAATGACCGCATCGCGCTCGGCTCGAACCTCATCGTAGCGAGCCCGTAGAGCCGCCTGAGCCTCCCGCTCGGCAATCTGATCGAGCCGGATATTGAGCCGGATCTCAGACGCCTTCAGCCGCTCCATATCGAAGCGCAGGCTTTCACACTGCCGCTTCGCCTCGGTCGCCTCTTCCTCGGTCGAGAGAGGATCGACAGCCTTCGCCTCTGCGCTTATCCGATCCCGTTCGACGCGAGCGATGTCGGCCTGAGTGTCGGCGAGGCAGGACCGAAGCTCCGCCGTCGTCGTGTCCTTGGTAAGCGCATCGGCGACGCGCTGGCGCAGCGTGATCGTGGGCTCGGATGCGGTCGGAACCGCCTTCAGGTTCGCAACCATGCTCAGTGCTCCCATGCCTTGCTCAGATTGGCGACGTAGGCCGCACGGGCGCTCTGGGCGTCCGCTACGGCATCATTCGTTCGGTTCGCAGGCGCGGGATTGTCGTCGCCCCGCCATGCATCGCCTAGCTCGGAGACATGCCTAGCGTAGGCGGCCTGAGCGATGATGGGATCGCTGCCAGCGTTGACGCTCGTGTCGCCACGGCCAGCGGCGGCATACATCTCGCCGACGCGCTTCGTGGCCTGATCCGCCAGCCCATGCAGGTAGGACGAAGCCGATTGCGCGGCGGCCTGCGAGTCGCCGAAGTACCCCGGCACCGCGCCGCTACCGGCCGCGTACATTGAGTATCCAAGACGACGGGCAGCGTCAGCGGCCCGGCGAACGCGGAATACCTCGTTGCTCCCGTAATCGGCGAGGATCGTATTGATCTGCGCGCTATCTGCAGTCGGCAGATTGTCCATGAAGCGGATGCCACTGTCAGCCATGAGAATTCCTCTCGCGTTCGGTATTGCAGCACCATCGGCAAGGCGCATGCCCACTGCCATCAGGTATCCGGCTTTGAGAACTCCGTTTTCCATTGCCTCATCTTCAGTGACGGGCATTCCATCGGCATGCCGAATGTAAGATCTCTTCTTCATCATTGCCTCACGGTGAAGTTGTTGCGCCGGTCGAGGTCAGATTGCCCTTCACGACCGATGCACCCATGCTGGCGAGGCCGCGCTGCGTGCCCTCGGCCGCGGCAGAAGCCACACCCGCGACACCGTTGACCGTCTGCTGGATCGTCACGGACTGCGTGCGCTGATCATTGCCGGTGTTGGTGTTGTTCGTGACGTTGTTGACCACGGTCTCCTTGAGACCTTGGTTTGCCCAACTCAGCCCGTTGCCGCCGCCGATGCCAAAGTTGCTTTTGTCGAAGGTTGGAGCCGCGCCCGTGCCGGCCGACCCGAAGCCCAGGCGAGCGCCATTGCCCTTGCCGATCATGCTGGGGAAGGCGGAGGTGCCGAAGGTGCGTCGCATCGCGCTCGGCGCGGCGTTGTTAAATCTCTCTAGGAACTGGTTCATGCTCGGGCCGGACTTCAGATAATCAAGCCCCGGCAGATCATCGAAAGCGTTGCTCGCTGCGGCAGAGGTGTTGCCCTTGCGGTCGTCAATGTAGTCTAGGGCCGAGTTCATCTTCCCCGCGCCGTAGCCGAGGATCTGCTTCATCGGATCACCGAGGCGCTTCAGCAGCACGTCGAGTTGCTGGCTTGCCTGATCGATCTTCGACACGTCATTCTGAAGCTGCTCGGCGAACTGCGTGATGACCGATCCTTTGTAATTCTTCGGATCGTTGATCATGTCGAGGTATTCGCGGATCTTAGGGGCAGATGAGGCTAACCGCTCAACGTCGTCCTGACGCGTCTTCCCGAAGACACCCGTAAGCACCTCCGCGCGCTTCATCGGGTTGGTGATCGCGTTGATCTTGTCGAGGAATTCGAGCGCTGTCTTGCTAGGGTTGGCGACGAACGCCTTGCGAAGCGCATCGGACGTGTATCCGAGCTGCTTTAGACCCTTCTCCGCACCGGTCGAATACTCTGATCCGAGCTTCAGAAAGTTGAAGTAATCCTCAATGCCGCTGGCCGCGATTTCGGTCTGGACGCCGCGCTCTTTCAGACCAGCACCAAAGGCCAGTACGTCGCCGGAAGTGAGGCCCGCTGACTTGCCCGTGCCGCCCGTTCGCCGAAGGATTTCGAGTAGATCGATCTCCTTGGACGCGCTCTTGTCGGCCATCGTGTTGATCTGGTCGCCGATGCGCTCGATCTCGGCTTGGTTGGCCTGATAGATGTTTCCGATCTCGGCCATGGCCTGCCCAGTCGCTTCGGGCGTAGTTCCCCATGCGGTCGAGGCGCGAGCGCCGAAGGCGGTGAACCGCATAAGCTCGTCTTTGGGGCGGCCTGCGAAGCCCGCGGCAGCCAGCATCCCGGCAAGCTCTTCCTTGTTCTTGCCGGTGTCGCGCGCCAAGCGGGTGATCGCCTTAGCGTAGTCCTCCCGCTCGGCGGGGTTCGCGTCGGTTGCCTTCGTCACCTCGATCATCGCGCGCTCAAAGCTCATGGATGAGCGCAGAGCGGCAGAGGCGACCCGCCCGGCCGTATATGCGCCGCCCGCGATGACACCGGCACGACCGGGCGACAGGCCAGCGCCCGCGAGGCCCGGCTCTAGAACGCGATCATCACCCGGTCGCCGCCCCGGAATGCGGCCCCCTGGGCCATAACGCCCACCGCCGGGCCGCACTCGCGACGCGCGCTCGGCCTCGATGCGATAGCTGCGCCATGCGCGTGTCGCCCGCTCGATCTCGGCAGTGACTTTACCCAAACCGGACGTGCGGCCGCCGAGGTTGATCCTGAAGTCCTTGCCGAGTTCCCTCGTGGCCTTCTTGATCTTCTCAAGGTCTTTGAGAAAGGCACTGGCTTCCTTGCCGCCTGTGGCACGGAACCCAAGCTTCGCGATGAGTTCTTCGATTACCATTAGGGACGCCTCCCACGCACACGGTTGCGGGCAGTGTCAGCGGCCTTCACAGCTTTCTCGGCGACAAGATCGCGAACGTCTAGGATCTCATGGAAGTCGGCCAAATCGTTTAGGGTGTATACCGTTCGCAGGTCGTTCAACGTGCAAAGAGGCGGACTGGAAAATCCAGGCGTCGGCCGCAGCAAATACATCTTGTCTTTGATGTGCGGCGCCACGGCATTCCACTCGCGCTCTGACAAATCGGTTGGGCTTGCTTGCTTGATTGACCGGGGCTTCACGAAAGCCCTTCGGACAAAAAATCCCGGAACTGCACTTTCATGGCGAACCAAGCGACAGCGACCGTCTCCTTGAGAGACTGAGGCTTCACGCCAATCACGCAGGGATCGCCACCGACGCGGCACGTCTCGACAAGCTCGCGGAGGATGGCTTGGCACTTGTCGTGATCCATGCCGCCGGAGAGCGCGAGCACCATCAAGGCTGCTACGCCTTCCTTGTCGTCCTCGCCCTTGGTGATGCTGTCGAGCATGGCGGGAGCGGCGCTGAACATCTCGCTCACCCGCAGAAGAAGGCCGAGACCTTGATCAGCGGGTAGCTGCTCGCACCGGTAGACGTTGCTACCGATCTTCCGCTCACTCGCCATCTGCCTCACCCTCCTTACGACCAAGCTCGGGGAAATCTGTGCGATGGACGGCGGCGGCATTCGCCAAAGCGCGCTTAATCACGGCCGGGTCGGTCTCGCCGAGCGCGCGGGCGTGAAGCTGTTCTACGAAGGCTGTCCGATCCTGCGCAGCTGAGAGGCGACCAGCGACGGCACGGCGCACAAACTCAGCGAGGGTCACACCCTCCGTGACAGCGGCTCGCTTGGCGGCCTCGGTCAGCCCGCGGGGCACGCTCACAGCCAGCCGCTCGGGGT
Source organism: Methylobacterium komagatae (assembly GCF_042661665.1). NCBI lineage: Bacteria > Pseudomonadati > Pseudomonadota > Alphaproteobacteria > Hyphomicrobiales > Methylobacteriaceae > Methylobacterium > Methylobacterium komagatae. The sequence continues at coordinate 4,341,005 of NZ_JBHSWN010000001.1, read as the reverse complement.
AGAGTCCGCGTCCGTCCGTAAAATTTGGCGCCGGTAGTTCGACAGGTTTCATGCGGCTTAACCTGCCGCACAATCCGCATATGTCCTAGGTCGGGTTTGCCATATCCGCCGCTATTGCCGATTTCGCCGAAATCACCGCAGAAAAATCGACACCGAGTCGGGAAAAATAGCTGGCCACATCTTGGGATTGCCTATCACCGGCCAGATAGCGAGCCAGCGCGGTCGCATTGCCTTCCAACAGCATCAGCAGGGCGACGTGCGAGATCATCCAATCACCGCCGACGATGCGGCGGCCAATGTCGTGTCGGGCGGCCCATTCCCGAACCGTGCGCGGCGCCTTGCGAGCGATCACGGCGGCCTGCGCCACGCTGATCGCCTCCTCCGGGATCCAGGGGATGAGAACCTGAGGGACGGGGCGCATCAGAACGGGAAGAAGCCGTAGTTGCGCCGGAAGTCAGCCGCTCGGTTGAAGGCGGTGGTTTCAGTCTCGTCGCCCAGCAGATCCATCGTCGTCAGCTTTCGCTGCGAGGCCATCACCAGCGCGCCGCAGACCGCGTTCGCCAAGTCGTCGTGCGCGCCCTTCTTCTGCGGGTGATCGATGACATCGCGGCCTGTGCCGCGGGTGGTGCGGCGTTCGAGGGAGATCAACTGCGTCTCAAGCTTCGGCAAGGACAGCAGCCGGCAGCGTCCTGAGTTGAGGATGGGAAGCCACGCGCCGTAGATCTCGGACTTACTCTGCTCGGACTCGACGTAGCCGATCTGCTCGTCGCGGAAGCGCTCCTGCACCCACGCCTTGCCGTAGCGGTCGCCGCGCACCTCGCGGATGCCGTAGGATCGCAGAAGCTCGGCGAAGGCTTCCACGACGGCGCTCGGCGAGGTCAGGGCAGGCATCTCCCGAACCGCGTCCAGAACGGCGGTCTTGTCCTCGCGGTGGGCAATTGCCAGTGCCATGGCATCGGCGCCGCCTCCCGACACATCCACGAAGGCGAAGTAGCGCGTGCCCGGCACAGCGGGGCGCTCGGTGATGTTGGTGTCTGTGCAGGCCCGTACCGCCTCGACAGTGACGAACGCTTCCACGTCCTTGCGGAATTCCGCGCCCCACTCCGCCCTCGCGGAGGCTGGGTCGTCCGAGTAAGCCGCGTCAACTTCCTCGGCCAGCGTTTCGCTCGGATGCATCGTCAGCGTCGGCGCCTGCACCACCAGGATGCGCGGGTCGCCACGCTCACCGTAATGCTTATCGTAGGTCTTCCAGAGTTCGCCCTTCCGCGCATACGGGCTCGACAGCACGAACAGTGGGCCGCCGAAGGTCGCGAGGCCGGGTCGCAGGGCTCGCAACACCTCCGTGTCAGGGTTCGCGGCCCCTTCCATCCACCAGAACGCAATCTCGTCTGCCACCGCGGCCACGGGCGTGAAGCCGCGCGCCGTGCGATAGCTCGCCGTCAGGACCTGAATATCGACGCGGTTCTTAAGCCGGATCGTCTCGGCGGTCGGCTCGCCGTCCAGCATCTCGGCGAAGGCGGGCACCTCTTGGAAGATGCCGACGAGGTAGTTGAACGCCTCGCGCGCCTGCTCCTTTGAAGCCGCCATCACCGGCACCCGTCCGCGCTGTCCGGGGGCAAAGGCACCCTCGTAGTCGATGAGGCGGGCGAAGTAGGCCGCCGCTACCGCGAAGGCGCGGGTCTTGCCGCCGCGCCGCCCGACCACGCCCCAGATCTCGCGGCAGGGTCGTGTCGGCTCGCGCTCGCGTCCGGTGAGAGCTTGGAAAACCTCTCGCTCCGCTTCCGTCAGTTCCTCACCCTGGCTGGCGATCAGGATGACCCGCCACGCCGCCCAGGTCTCGCCGGGCAGGATGCTGCCGAAGATGTCTGGGTCTTCCAGCGCGGCACGCATCGTCATGAGGCGCGGCAGGGCGATCTTCTTCATGCCCGTGCCTTCTCGGCCAGCCGCTGCTCAAGCGTCTTGTGTACGGGCCCGAGAGGGGGTCCCATACGGCGGGCCTGACGGTCCATCCGGTCGCCGATCTGGCCTAGCGCCTCGCCGTCCACCTTCTCGCCGCGGGCGAGCGCCGCGTGCATTAGGTCGCGCTGGATCGCGAGCCCGGCATAGGTGCGGATCGCCTCGATCTGGTGAAGGTCCATCACGGCTTGCCCGCCGCGCTCGGCCGTCAGGTCGGCGATCAGATCACCGTAGCGGCGGCCGACCTCCGTGCGGCCGTCCACCTCGCCGAGGAACAGCGTCGTGCCGTTGGTGAGACGGGTGCGGGCGCGGGGGTTTCGCCGGGGGAGGCGTCCTGTCATGGCCCGGCCTCAGTAGAGGATCTGAACCGTACCCCCGGTGGGCACGGTCGCATCCACCACGGCGACGTTGCTGATGATGGACCCGCTCCCGCCAGTCGGGTCGTCCGCTGACAAGGTTCCGCCCGCAGCCATTTTCAAGACGAAACCGCTGCCGCCCTTCACTCGAACGCCACGGCCGGGCGGGAGCGGCGTGCCGGGGGTCAGAGTGACGGCGCGCGTGTAAGGACCGGTCGCATTCGGTGATGCCGTGACAGGGGCTCCCGGATCGCCCAACACAACCTGCGCGCCGATGGCTGCGAAGGCGTTCAGAACGGCGTTGGCCTGCAAGGTAAGCGCGTACACCTCACCGACACGGGTTGCGTCTTCAACCAACGCCGCCGCGAAGTCGGTCGAGATCGTGCCGTTGGATAGGTTCAAGACCGCGACAAGGCGCGGGGCCGAGTTGCCGGAATTGATGCCCGCGGACAGCGGGAACTTCAGATAGTCACCGTCCACAATCGGGCGGGACTGCTGCGTCAGCGCAAAGCCGCCGATGGTGCCATAGGTCTTGATCGTTGCCATCTCGGTCCCCTCAGTGAGGATGTCTCAAGAGCAGGCGCCAAGTTGGCATCTGCATTATGTGCGACCGTCTTCGGCTTGTCCGTTTCGATGCTTGCGGAGCCACGGAGCCGAAGTTCCCGTTGTCGGACGGGTCGCGGCGCCCTCAGGAAACGGGCTCCGAAGTGCTGGGGGCCGGGAAGCGGCCCGATGGGTGATAGGACTGGTGCAGCGTCACTGCGGGAGCGCTCCGGTGGCGCAGACAGCTTCGTAGTGCGACCGGATCTCGGCGAGTTGCTGGATCGCGTTCTCGCTGATCTCGCAGCCGCCGCTGGTGAGGAACCCGGAGACCGCGAACAGCGCGAGGACGAACGCAAATTCGCGCTCGTGTCCGCTGCCGGTCAGCAGGTTCATGGCGTGCTCGATCCCGTAGACCGCAGCCGCGAAGGCTTCGCTGTCAGCAAGTACCGGATCGGGCAAATCATCTGCCGCGACAAGAGGATTTCGCGAAGCAATCATGCTGAGATTATAGCGCAAATGTCGATATAATCTAGTGCACCATGAAGTATTACGCAGCAGTCCGCACCTTTCCGTAATTGTCTTCGTGGCACTTAAATTCAAATATCTGCCTGCGCCTTGATCGGCACTTAAGAGGCGTTCGTAGCCGAACCGGAACGGTGCTCATGGGGCTGACGTTCGTCAGGCACGACACAAACAACCCGGAGGAAGCCATGAACGCCGTGAAGCCCCTCGCCCTCATCGCCCTGCTGGCAGTCGGCATGGCCGGTTGCAGCGATAAGAAGGCCGAGAACAACACCCCGACCAAGCCCGACACGACCAAGATGGAGCCGCAGACCGATCAGTCGGCGCCGCCGAGCCAGAAACCGAAGCAATAAATTATGCCTCTATGAATTCTGCAGCGCCTTATAGGACATTTCAAAAGGTCCCATTGGTGCTATCGTTGGTCTCAGCCCCGCAGCTTTTGCCGAGCTGCCGGGGACTTTTCCGATGCGACTTGATCTTGGCGCAAAAGGCGATTGGATCGTTGACCCGAGTGAGTTGGCGACCCGCTTTCAGGTCAGCGCGGCTTTCCTTGACCGACTTAAACGGAAGGGGTTGGTCCAGGCGTTCATCAGACCGGGAGAAGCCACCGGGTCCGACGAGACGTGCGTCACGGTGAACGTGATGAACCAAGTGTGGCGCGGCTTCTTCGACAAGACCGGCAAACTCGTCCGCGAAGAGCTTTTCTGACCGACGCCGATCTGACGACGCTCATTGCGATAAAATTGCCCCCAATCGTGGGCGAGAACGTGGGTAGCGCGACAGCACCAATCTCAACGCATTGCCGTTGCGCTACTTTTCGGCCTCGATAGCGGAAGACCTATCCGCCTTTTCGGTTTTCGGGGGCCCAGCGGGACGCTGGCGGATTTAATTGCGCCGCCGGAGTAGGTAGCGTGCTACCTCTCACACCAATCCGAAAAGCCCTTTCCCTCTACAGCCAACGGCGGCTGTCGTTTCCCTTGCCTGCCAGCGCTCCCGTCACGAGCGTGCGCTGGATAAGCGTCGTTGGGGCGACGTTCTGCGCCGAACCGACCCCAGGCGCTATAACCGCACCATCTCAGAGCCGATGGGGGTTTCGTTGGGCAATGGTCTGATCAGCGAGCTTGTCGTGCTTGCCATTATCGTCGCCGCTCTCGTCGCGGGCGCCATCCACGTTCTGAGAAGCAAGGACCGCTGAGTAGCGTCTTCGTGCGCGCACAACCAACACCCCCATAAGAAGGGTAAGAAAATAAGAAGGAGTATCAGGATACGCCATCCGCTTCGCTTCTTATCTTCTTACCGGTCTTATGGGGGGTGCTGAGGTAGGCGGCGATAAGATCGGCGCGGTTGGGGTGGACATACAAGCCCCGCGAGATCTTGTGGACGTCACCAGCCTTCGCGAGCTTAAAGAGCAACTGGTCGATGCTGTTGCGGGTAGCGCCGGTCGCCAGGGCCAATTCTTTCGGGTCCATCGGCGCGTCGGCTTCCTCCAACGCATCAAGGATGGCGCCACGCTCGTCCGTCCGCCGGACTTCTGATGCAGCACCCTGGACATGCCACCGGCAACCGACCCTATCGAACACGATGGCGCTCTCGATCTCCTCGACATCGCGTCCGCGGCCGTAGAGGGTCGCACCGTTGCCGTCCCGGTCGAGGATCAGCGTCGTGTCGGCCGCGCCGGAAAGGCCAAGCGTCCCGGACACCTTCTCGAATGGGTCGCTCTCCGCGCCGGATTTCCGGGTGTGATGCACGACGACTATGGCGACGCCGAATTCGCCTGCGAGGCCCTGAAGCCCTTTGATGGCCGCGTAGTCGGCCTCGTACAAAGACTCACTCGAACCGCGCACCGGCTTGAACATCGCCAGCACGTCCACGATGACAAGACGGGGGTTGGCCTTCGAGATGATCCACTCGCGGATCTTGGCTAGGCCGCCCTCGTTCGCCCGAGGCCATTCGGTAGCGTACTCAAAAGCCTCCGGCCATTCCTGGGTGAAGGCGCCGAGAACCTTGTCGATCCGCCGCTGAAGGCGGCGGCGGTTGTCCTCAAGGGCGAGGTACAGCACGTCGCCCTGCTCGCAGACGATGCCGCCGAGGCAGTCCCCGCCGAGAGCGACGGCAAGGCCGCTCTCCAAGACCAGCCATGACTTGCCGAGCTTCGGCCGTCCCGCGAGGAGGGTGCAACCTTCTGCGATATAGCCCGGCACAACGTAGCCAATGGGCGGGAAGGTCATCCGCCTCAGGGCTGCGGCGGACTCGATCACGGGACCCTCAGGCCGCTTGGCGACGCGCCGCCGCGATGGCGCAAGGGTCTCCGGATCGGGACCGGGCCACCCATGGAAGGGGTCCGGGCCGTCCGACGCCTGTTGATTGTAGGCGCGCTCCGACATTACGCACCTCCCCGTCGCGCGGCGGGACGAGACAGCAACTCGGCTGCCTGCGTCGCGGTCAGGAGGGCGGCGGTAGCGGCCCGCAGCGTGTAATTGACCCCGCGGGCGTCGTTCACCGCTGCGAACCGGACGGCCATGTCAGCATAGGTTGCGGCCAGTTCGGCGGCCTCGCCGATGGCATCGAAGCTGAGCCCGTCCATCGCGATCCGGTCGGGGCTATGCGTGATCGTCTTCATGCAGCACCCCCTTTCGCGAAGGTGTCGGCGGCGAAGCGGGCGAGCAGGGCGGCATCGCTCCGACCGTGATCCTTCTTTCGACTGAAGCTCTCGGCCGAAGCCGGGAATAACCGGAGGGCGAGCGCCCGGCTGGCCTCCTTGGGATCGGCAGATGCGAGGATGCCATGATGCCGCTTCCAGACGGAGGGCGTCACGAGGTGGATCGGCAGATGGCAGAGCGCCGCGACGGTCTTCACGGTGGCGAAGGCCGAGCCGATACCGAACGCCTGTCGGCAACCGTCGCGGGGTTGGGGGCCCTGCCGCTCAATCGCCGCGAGCGTCGGCCCGAGTTGCTTGATCCGCCGCTCCAAGGCGTGCGGGTCCACCTCGCCGGCGCAAATCGGCATGTCCATGATGGACACACGCTCCGGGACGCTCGGAAAGTAGAAGCAGATCGCACCGGTCAGGCCGGGGTCGATTGCCATAATGCAGGTTTGGGGAAGCTTCTCTTCGGCTTCCGCAATGCAGAATTCGGGAGGCGTACTCATGCTCGACCTCCCTCGGTGATCCAGCGCGGAAGATCGAAGGTCGAAACAAGGCCCTGCGCAAAGTTGGCATAGCGCGGGCGGGCGGATCGCCAGTCGCGGAACCACGTCTCCCGGAACGGGTGAAGCCAAGCGATACCAGCCTGACGCCATTCGTAGTGTTCGGTCAGCGCGTACATCGCCGCCGCCTCGATGCAGTCGATCTCGGTCTCGCAGAGATGTTCGAGGGCGGCTGTCATCACGCCGGAGATGCCGAGCGCGGCGATCTCGGCGGTAAGGACATCGTTCTCCCAGGTCGCTGCCTGCTCCTGATTGTTGCCGATGATGTCGATCAGGTAGTCGGCCCGGTCGCACCACCGCGAGTAGTCGAGGACAGCCGTAGTCCAAGCCTCGACCGGCACGTCTGCTTCCATGCCTGCGACTCGCGGGTAGGCAGGCTGCCGCGGTATCGGCAGAGCGATCTTCGGAACCCGGTGGCCGCCGTAATCCTCAAACTTCGGGCAGCCACGCAGTCGATTGGCGTCAGCGACAAAGCGGCGGCGCTCGCTCTCATCGTAGATCCCGGCGAAGACCGCCGTACCATCAAGCCCGAAAAGGAGGTGATCAGGGTTGTCGGGGTTGGCCGCGTCCGGGAGGTAGACCGGCACCGTGACGCCGTAGGGCGTGGGGAAAGAGCCGTAGGGCTGCTTGGGGCTCATCGCTGCGCCCTCCATGTGTCGTGGGGGACGAAGCAAAGCTCGGCGATTACCGCGGCCGTCGCGGGCGCGACGCCGAAGCGGCTAGTAATTCTATGGACGGCGAGGGAGTGAGGCGCTATATCGGAAGGGTCGAAGCGATACGACAATTCCGAAGCCCGCTGGCGTGCCACCGCCGTGCGGGCTTCACCTTTTCTGGATGCCATTCTGCTACGCGGCCTCCTGCTCAAGAGAGGCCACGAAGGCGCGAAGGCTGTCATCGGGCACGTATGTAGCTGCACCGATCTTAACGGTGCGCAGTTTGCCCTTGGCTACAAGCTTATAAAATGTATCGTGCCCAATTGAGAGCGCGTACTGCACATCTCTTGCACGGTGCAAAAGCTTCCCCGTTGACGGCGACAGGTCTCCCTGCGCCGCCTGAACGCTGATGTTCATGGCTGCACCTGATGGTTGTTCCGCACCGGTCTGTGCGGATGCAAAACTATAAAAGCGCTGCGCGAACCAAAATCAAACTAGTCTTCGGAAGCCATTTGTATCGCTTCGGAAGCGTTTGAAGAGATTTCTGATTTTATGCCAAAAAATCCGGCGCGTGCCGCTTAATCCAGTCCTGAAGCGACCGACTGGTGATCGATTTGTCGTAAGCCTTCAGATCTCGATTGACTGCCACAAGAATGCTTTCGGCGGTCGTATGCGGATGCGCTCTTGCCGCGTGCCAGTCAGAAATGTTTTTGGCGAGAACCTCTTTCTGCATTCTGAGGTGCTTTTCGGCCGCCTTCACTTTTCCACCTCTCGCGACCGCTGCTTGCCTGTCCCCATTTAAAGCGCGGCTGCTATCTGAGATGCCACAACAGCCAAATATTAGCGCTGTTGCCATCGCCAGCTTTGCGGATTGCGCATAGATTGCATCGAGCGGGATGGTCCCATCTAAATCGAAAAGAGCTGAAAGGCCCTCCAAGTCTTTGCAGTGCTCTTCAAGCAGAGATATAGCATGCCGAATTACCGCTCTGTCTTCCTCGGTTGAATAAGCGCTGTCAGAGAACGTCTTAGCTAATTCTACAGTGCTGCTGATTTCATGCTGCCAGAGTTGCTTCGAAGGGCTCATGGTAGTCCTCAGCCTGTTTGCTGGATCCAGCTAGCCCAGCATGCCATCAATCCCCGCCGCTTCTCGAACAGGTCGCCCCGCCGGTAGGCCCGCTCGACCTTGGACTCGACGGTGTGAGCAAGCGCCATCTCGACCACCTCGGATGGGAAGTCCGTGGTCTCAGAAGCCCAGTCCCGGAACGAACTGCGGAACCCGTGGACGGTGATGTCCTCGCGCTCCATCCGTCGAAGCAGCACCAGCATGGCCATGTTGGAGAGCGGCTTGCTGCGTCGGCTGCCGGGGAAGACGTAGGTCGCGTCCAGGCCCTTCATCCCGGCGAGGAGAGCCAGCGCTGCCGACGACAGCGGTACGCGGTGTTCGGCCCCGGCCTTCATCCGCTCTGCCGGTACGGTCCAAATCCCAGCGTCTAAATCGATCTCGGACCACCGGGCCCCCAGCGCCTCGCCCGTGCGGGCCGCCGTCAAGATCGTGAAAGCTAAAAGCTTCGCTGCGACGCCTGTCTGCTCGGCGAGCACCTTCATGAAGGCTGGCACTTGAGCGAACGGCAGCGCGGCATGGTGCTCCACCTTCTGTACCCGCGACCGCTTCGGCAGCAGGTTGGCGAGGTGGCCTTTCCATCGCGCCGGATTTTCCCCGCGCCGGTAGCTGTGAGTCGTCGCCCAATCAAGGATCGCCTCGACCCGGCCGCGCACCCGCGTCGCCGTCTCGGCCTTCGTGGTCCAGAGCGGTTGCAGCGCCTGCATCACCAAGCCGGTATCGACCGCAGCGACGGGCAAGTCACCGAACACGGGAAAGGCGTAGGCTTCGAGCGTTGCAGTCCACTGCGCCGCATGCTTCGCGTTGCGCCAGCCAGCCTTATGCGCCTCGATGTAGCGTTCGGCGCAGGTGCGGAAGGTGATCGCCTTCGCGGCCTCAATGGCAGCGTCTTGGCGCTGGCCCCGCCGCATCTCGATGGGGTCGATCCCTTCGTAGAGCAGCTTCCGGTAGGTCAGCGCCTTGTCGCGCGCCTCGGCCAGCGAGAACGTGTTGGCCGACCCAAGCCCCATCTCCCGCGACTTTCCGCGCAGGGTGAAGCGGAAAATCCAGCTCTTGGCGCCGTTGCCCGTGACTTGAAGCCAGAGGTTGCCGCCATCCCCGTACATGCCGGGGGTCTTGAGCTTCGCGACTCCTAGGGCTGTGAGCTTGCCCACCATATCGGCCTCACCCGCGTGGCTACCCACATGATAAACGCGGATTTGTGCCGAAGCCAGCCGCTCGTCGCGGAAAGCCTGGGGCAATTTTCTGAGGTATTTTGGGAGCTTAGGTCTTCCGCAGCTATCGGTGCGGAAGGTTATCTGGCGGAGGGAGCGGGATTCGAACCCGCGATACGGTTTCCCGTATACACACTTTCCAGGCGTGCGCCTTCAACCACTCGGCCACCCCTCCGTCCGGGGCCCGGCGCACGGTGCAGGACCGTGCGCGGCAAGCCTCGCGGGCCGGTGCTGTATCCTGCGCAGGGGGCATTGCGCAAGGCACGCGCTTAGAGAAAAGGCCCGCACCCCGGAAAAAGCCGAGGCGCGTGGCCGGAGAGGGCGTCAGTTCTCCTCGTCCAGGTGGAAGCGGACGCGTTCGACATTGGCCCGCTCGAAGGCCTGCATGACATGCTGATACGACCGCTCCATGTCGGTCGCCGCATCGCCCGGCGTGTCCTCGGGCTTCAGCACGAACATCAGGAGCGACCGGCCGGTCACGTCGTAGGGCTGGCCGAAGCCGAAGCTCTCCGCGTCCTGGCTGTCGGGCAGGTTGGTGTCGAGGAGCCGGGTCCAGGCCTCGCCCCCCACCGTCTCCGGCAGGGTGAAGGTCACGAGGTCGTGGTAGGCGTTGAACAGCAGGAGCAGCGTCGCGTCGCCGCCCTTGCGGTGCAGGCCCGTCGGCTGGGCGCGGCCGTCGAGGCGCACGGCGAAGGACCGCGCCTCCCCGTCGCTCCAGTTCTCCGGGGCCATCTCGCCCCCGTCCGGGCGCAACCACGTCACGTCCTTGACGCCGAATTCCTCGTCGTACTGGCCGTTCAGGAACCGGCCCCGGTTGAGGATCGGCAGGGCGTTGCGCAGAATGATCAGGCGCTGTGTGAACTCCGCGAGGTCCCGCTCCTCGTCCTCGATCGCACCCCAATCGAGCCAGGAAATCCGGTTGTCCTGGCAATAGGCGTTGTTGTTGCCCTTCTGGGTGCGGGCGAACTCGTCGCCTGCCAGCAGCATCGGCGTGCCGCGTGAGAAGAACAGCGTCGCCAGCATGTTTCGCATCTGGCGCAGCCGCACCGCACGGATGTTCGGATCGTCAGTCGGGCCCTCGACCCCATAATTGTACGACAGGTTGTGCGAGTGCCCGTCGCGGTTGCCCTCGCCATTCGCCTCATTGTGCTTGTCGTTGTAGGCGACCGTGTCGTGCAGGGTGAAGCCGTCATGCGCGGTGAGGAAATTGACGCTCGCCCAGGGCTTGCGCCCGCGCTTGTCGAACTTGTCCGCAGAGCCTGTGATGCGCGCGGCCATGTCCGGCAGAAGGCCGCCATCGCCCTTCCAGTAGCCGCGCACGTCATCCCGGAACCGGTCGTTCCACTCGGCCCAGCCCGGCGGGAAGCCGCCGACCTGATAGCCGCCCGGCCCGCAATCCCACGGCTCGGCGATGAGCTTCACCGAGTTGAGCACCGGGTCCTGGCGACAGGTGTCGAGGAAGCCGCCGCCCTCATCGAAGCCGTAGGGCTCGCGTCCGAGGATCGTGGCGAGGTCGAAGCGGAAGCCGTCGACCCGCATCTCGGTCGCCCAGTAGCGGAGCGAATCGGTGACGAGTTGCAACACCCGCGGGTGGGACAGGTTGAACGTGTTCCCGGTGCCCGTATCGTTGATGTAATAGCGCTTCTCGTTCGGCAGGAGCCGGTAATACGAGGCGTTGTCGATGCCCTTGAACGAGAGGGTCGGGCCCTTCTCGTTGCCCTCAGCGGTGTGGTTGTAGACCACGTCGAGGATTACCTCGAGACCGGCCCCGTGCAGGCGGGAGACCATCTCCTTGAACTCGGAGAAGGCGAAATCCGGCACCGCCGCGTAGCGCCGCGCGGGCGTGAAGAACGAGATCGTGTTGTAGCCCCAGTAATTCACCAGATCCTTCTGTTGCAGGTAATCGTCCTGCACGAAGGAATGGACCGGCAGCAGTTCCACCGAAGTCACGCCGAGGCTCTTGATATAGTCGAGCACCTCCGGCGTCCCGAGGCCGGCATAGGTGCCGCGCAGCTTCTCCGGCACCTTCGGGTGGAGCTTGGTGAGGCCCTTCACGTGGGCCTCGTAGAAGATCGTCCGCTCCCACGGCACGTTCGGCTTCTGGTGGCGGCCCCAGGTGAAGGCGGGGTCGATCACCCGCGAGCGGCGGGTGTACGGGGCGGAATCGCGGTCATCGAAGCTCGTGTCGTCGCCGGATTCCATCTTGTAGCCGAACAGGGCCGGATTCCACGTGATGGAACCGACGAGCCCCTTGGCGTAGGGGTCGATCAGCAGCTTGTTCGGGTTGAAGCGGTGCCCGGCGGTGGGCTCGTAGGGGCCGTGGACGCGGTAGCCGTAGATCGTCCCAGGCCGGGCATCGGGCAGGTAACCGTGCCAGATCTCGTCCGTGTATTCGGGCAGCTCGATGCGCTCGATCTCGCGCTCGCCCTGGTCGTCGAACAGGCATAGCTCGACCTTGGTGGCGTGAGCCGAGAACAGGGCGAAGTTGACCCCCAAACCATCCCAGGTGGCCCCGAGCGGATAGGGCAGACCTTCCAGGATGCGCGAGCGCGACGCGCGGGCCTGAAGGTTCGAACGTGGGGAATCGGACATGGGGTCTCCGGTGCTCGACCCGCCATGTCACGGCAGGGGCCATCCGGGAACGTGCCGGACACGGCGAAGCTCCCCTTGGCTCCCCGAAAATTTGGTGCGCCGCCGCCGCCGGCCGCCGATCCCCGAAGGCCCGTGGCCCGGCCTCACTGCGAGCCCGGCTCCGTGAAGCTCTTGTCGACCGCGCGGGCGACCTCGAGCCGCCGCGCCAGGATGCCGTAGCGGGTCGCGCGATCCGACGCTTCCTGCACCTCCCGGACCACGCCGTCATCGATCACGATCGGCTTGTTCCGCTGGGCGCTGTAGGCCGCGAACAGCACATCCTCCGGCAGCTTGGTCTGCTCGGCGGTGGACTTGGCGTATTCGGCGAGGTGGTCGAGAGACCAGAGCCTCGCCTTGTTCAGGCGGTCGACGAAATCCCGCAAAGCCGCCCGCTTGGTGGCGATCGCACTGTCCGAGGCGGTGATGAAGGTGATGGTCGGCGTCAGGCCCTCGCCCGTGGCGACCACCCGCGCCCTATCCTTCAGCTGGGCGAAGGAGACGTAGGGCTCCCAGATGGCCCAGGCATCCACCGAGCCAGCGACCAGCGCCACCTTGGCGTCGACGGGGCCCAGGGGCGCGAAGGTGGCGGCCTCCGGTGCGATCCCGGCCTTTTCGAGGGTGGCGGCGATCAGGAACTGGCCCCAGCCGCCCCGCGTGCCGGCCAGGCGCTTGCCCTTGAGGTCGGCCGCCGAGCGGATCGGCGAGTCCTCGCGCACGAGGATCGCCTGAGTCGTCGCCTCGGCCCGGGCGCCGCCGACCGCCTTGATCGGCGCGCCCGCCGCGTAGGCCGTGAGGAACGAGAGGTCCCCGGTGTAGCCGACATCGAGGGCCCCGGCGTTGAGGGCCTCCAGGATCGGCGCGGCGGCGGGAAACTCCGACCACTCGATCCGGTAGGGCAGATCCTTCGCGTAGCCGGAGATGTCGAGCAGCGAGCGGTTGCCGCCCTTCTGATCGCCGACGCGCAGGACGACCGTCTCCGCCGCCGCTGGAAGCGCCGCCAGCATCAGGGCGGCGAGGAGGGAGGCCGCGAGGCGGCGGGACGGGAAACGATCGGCGCTCATGGGATCCGTCATGCTGGCCCGCCCTCGGAAGAGGGCGGAAGTGACGGCGAAGCTTACAAGGACGGATTAGACGATCAATGGAGTGATCGTTCGTATTTCCGGCGTTGCCGATAAAGGATTTTTGCATCTTCGCCGCAGGTGAGAAGACAATATCCGAAGAAGTCTCGCTCCTCGCAGGCTTCAGCCGAACGCCTCCGCCAGATAGGCCCGCGCGAAGCCCGGCATCCGGGCGGGATCGATGTCGGCGGGCCCGCGCAGGATGCGAAGGGAGGCGAGTTCCGGCTCGTCCTCGGCCTGCCGGTGGGCCTCGGCCCGCGCGCGGATCGCCTCGGCGGGGTCGGGGAAGCGCACCGGGCGCAGGAAGGCGAGCTGCCCCTCCCCTTCGAGGAAGATCCAGTCTCCGGCCGCGCCACCGGGCAGGAGCAATCCGGTCTCCTCGATAAATTCCCGCTCGGCGCTGCCCGCGAGATCGACGACGGTACCGCGCACGTCGTCCCGGTCCGGCGTGCCGCAGGGGAAGTAGAGCTGCCCGGCATTGGCGGTGTGGACGCCCATCTCGCCGACCAGCACCGCTCCGTCCGCCCCCCAGGGCACGATGGCCGCGAAGGCGTTGGCGACGCCGCCGCCGAATTCGCCCCCGTCGCGATAGGCGATGAACTGCGAGTAGCGCGCCTCGAACAGATCGACCCGGGCGATCCCGTCGCGGACCTCGCACGCGCAGGCCAGGAGGACGATGCCGTCGAACATCGCCGGTCGCGCGCGCGGCGGCGTTCCCAATGGGCGGCGATCGCCGCCTCGTTGTCCCGCGCCCAGGGCCAGTCGTAGGGCACGAGGCGGGCCTCGAGGCCCGTGAGGCGCGCGGTGTGGAAGCCCTCAGACACGTAAGGCGCCTTCCGACACCAAGACCGCCGCGCCACCGATTTCCACCGAGCGCAGGGCACCGAATTCGATATCGATCTGCAGGGCGATGGTGCTCGGGCGGCCCATCGCCTGTCCCTGGGCGATGGCGACGTCGTGGGTACCCTCGCCCAGAGCCTCGAACTGCATCAGCACCCCGGCGAAGGCTGCCGCCGCCGAGCCGGTGGCGGGATCCTCCGCGATCCCCATCGCGGGGGCGAACATCCGGGTGCGGAAGGACAGGCCCGTTCCCTCCGGGTCGGGGGCATAGAGGTAGAGCCCGTCGCCCGCCTCCGGCGCGTCGGCGGGGCGCGCCGCGTCGAGGCGCGCGGCCGAAGCAATCGGCACGCAGGTGAAGCGCGGCCCCGTCCCGTGCCGGCTCGGGCGGTGGCGGCCGAAGCCGATCTCCTCCGGCTCCAACCCGAGCAGGGGCGCGAGAACCTCCGGTTCCGGCCCCGGCCCGAGATACTCGGGCAGGGCGGGCAGCTTGAACCGGGCGCGCCCGCCCGAGCCGTCGGGCAGGGTCTCAACGACACAGGGCACGATGCCGACCCCCTCCTCCAGGCCGAAGGCGCGGGCATCGGCCGCGGACGGATCCCGGAGGGCGAGCAGCACGGCGGTCCCGACCGTGGGATGACCGGCGAAGGGCAGCTCCCGGGCGGGGGTGAAGATCCGCAGCCGCGCCCGGTGGCGGGGCTCGTCCGGCGGGAACACGAACACCGTCTCCGACAGGTTGAACTCCCTCGCGATGGACTGCATCGCCGCCCCGTCGAGCCCATCGGAATCGAGGACCACCGCCAGGGGATTTCCGGCGAGCGGCTGCGTGGTGAACACGTCGAGGGTGGCGAAGCGGCGCGTCATGGCATCACCTCTGTCGGGTGGGGAGGGCTGGGGTCAGACCGCCTCGGCAGGGAAGACCTCGGAGGGCGCGACGAACTCGTCCTGAGCCGCGACGGTCAGGATCTCCCGCGAACCCGCCTCGGCGGTGCGCCGCAGCAGGCCGTAGACGGAGGCCGCCGCTTGCTCCAGCGCGGCGGCGGCCGAGCGGGTGCGGGCGTAGTGGACGAGGAAGAGGGCGGCGATGCAATCGCCCGCGCCGTTGATCGCGAGGTCGAGGCGCGGGGTTCGCACCCGGAACAGCCGCCCGCCCTCCCCGGCCAGCAGGTCGATGCGCCCCTCCGGTGTCTCGGCGATGGCCGCCGAGGTCACGAGCACCACCCGCGGCCCCCGCGCCTGAAGGGCGGCGATGGCGGCCTTCGCCTCGGCCAGGGTGCGGGTCGGCAGGCCGGTGAGGAGGTTCAGTTCGAACAGGTTGGGGGTGAGGATGTCGGCGGCGGGCACGGCCCGCTCGCGCATGAACTCCGTGATGCCGGGGCGGACATAGACGCCCTCCTCCGTGTCGCCGAGCACCGGATCGCAGCAATAGAGCGCATCGCGGTTCTCGGCCCGCACGGCGGCAACCGCCTCCAGGATCGCCTCGCCGATCGCGGCCGAACCCATATAGCCCGACAGCACCGCGTCGCAGCGGGCGAGCGCCCCGCGCTCGGCCACGCCCTTCACCACCTCGCGCACGCTGTCGGCGGCGAAGACCTCGCCGCGCCACGCGCCGTAGCCGGTGTGGTTGGAGAACTGCACGGTGTGGACCGGCCACACCTCGACCCCGAGCCGCTGCATCGGGAACACCGCCGAGGCATTGCCGACATGGCCGTAGGCGACGTGGGACTGGATGGAGAGGACGTTCACGCTCAGGGGCTCCTCGACCGGTCGTGGTTAGCTCGTTCCTCCGTCCTTCGCATCCCCGGTGTCACGCATGCCGGACTTGCCGGGGTGCCATGCGCGCAACAGATGGGGCTGGCACAGGAGAGTTTTCCCGCCCCATGGACATCGAAGCCCTCAAGGACTCGACAATGGCCTTCGTGGAGACCCACAGGGCTTGGACGCCGCTGATCGCGGGGGTTCTCGCCTTCTGCGAGTCGATCGCCGTGCTTTCGATCTTCGTGCCCGCGACGGTGATCCTCGTGGCGATCGGCGCGCTGGTCGGCGGGGCGGGGCTCGAATTCTGGCCGGTGGTGGCCGGCGCGGCCGTGGGCGCCGCCCTGGGGGATTGGGTGTCCTACGAGTTCGGCCATTGGCTCGGGCCGGGCGCCAAGGAGAAATGGCCGCTCAACCGCTACCCCGAGATGACCGCCAAGGCCGAGGGATTCATCCAACGCTGGGGCATCGCCGCCGTGGCGCTTGGGCGCTTCTTCGGCCCGGCGCGGGCGCTGGTACCGCTGCTCGCCGGGGTGCTCGGCATGAGCCGCCTGCCCTTCCAGCTCGCCAACGTCGCCTCGGCGGCGGTTTGGGCCTTCGTGCTGCTCGCGCCCGGTGCGGGGCTGCTCACGTGGTTCGACAAGTGAGGCGCGTGGTGGCGCGCCGCAGGTGACGCCACCGGCCCGAGCCATCAGGATGTCCCGATTCGGCACGATACCGATTCGGATATGACAGCCACCGCCACGCCCGAGCCCGCCCTCGTCCTCCCCCCGGACCGGCGCCAATCCCCCACTGCCTTGCGCATCCAGCGCGGGGTCCGGAGGCTGTTCTCCGAGATGGGTTGCGTGACCCTGCCGGAATTCTCCCTGGTGAACGGGCGCCGGGCCGACGTCATCGCCCTGTGCGGGGCGGGGCGGCTCACCATCGTCGAGATCAAGTCGAGCGTGGCGGATTTCCGGGCCGACCGGAAATGGCCCGATTACCGCGATTTCTGCGATCGCTTCTTCTTTGCGATCCCCGACGACGTGCCCGAAAGCCTGATCCCGGAGGAATGCGGTCTGATCGTCGCCGATGCCTACGGCGCCGGGATCCTGCGCGAGGCGCCGGAGCACGCCCTCAGCGGCGCGCGCCGCAAGGCGGTGACGCTCCGCTTCGCCCATAGCGCCGCCCGGCTGCTGCACGCCCTGGCCGATCCCGGCGCGATCCGCGAAGGGGCGCTGTAGGGCGTCCTTCGGGGGCCGCTTTCGGCTTGCCCCGTGGACCCGTTGCGGTCCACAGCTTGAGCATGACACCCGTCGCGCTGTTCGAACTGGTGCTCGCGCTGCTGGCTGCGGCGCTGGTCCTGTCCCTCATCGCAGGCCGCCTGGGCCTGCCCCCGGCCGTGGCCCTGGTGATCGGCGGCATGGCGCTGGCCTTCGCACCGGGCCTGCCTGCCTTCGACCTCGACCCGGACCTGATCATGGTCCTGTTCCTGCCCCCGCTCCTGCTCGAATCGGCCTACTTCACCGTCTGGCGCGATTTCCGCGCGGCGATCGGGCCGATCCTGTCGCTTTCGCTCGGGGCGGTGCTGTTCACGACGCTGGTCGTGGGCCTCGTGGCGCATGGAGTCGCGCCCGGCCTGCCCTGGGCGGCCTGCTTCGCGCTGGGCGCCATCGTCTCCCCGCCCGATGCCGTCTCGGCCAAGGCGGTGTTGAGCCGGGTGAGCCTGCCGCGCAAGACCGTCACCGTGCTCGAAGGCGAAAGCCTCGTGAACGACGCGTCCGGCCTCGTCCTCTACCGCTTCGCGGTGGCCGCCGCGCTGACGGGGGCGTTCAGCGCCTGGGGCGCCCTGGGCAGCTTCGCGTGGCTCGCCGTGGCGGGGGTGGCGGTGGGCGTCGCCATCGGCTTCGTCGTCAACAGGGTGATGGCGCGTCTGCACGATGCGAACGCGGCCACGATCGTCACCTTCCTCGTCGCCTATCTCGCCTATCTCGCGGCGGAAGAGATCCACGCCTCCGGCGTCCTCGCCGTGGTGGCCTGCGGGCTGATGCTGGGAGGCCGCGAGCACCTCACCTTCGATGCCCGCACCCGGACCCATGCCATCGCCGTCTGGGCCTTCGTGGTGTTCGTGCTGGAAGCGCTGGTCTTCGTGCTGATCGGGCTGGCGCTCCGCGGCGTGCTCGCCCGCATGGGCGGCAGCGAGGATGCGCTGATCGCGGGCCTGCCCCTGGCGGTCGCGGCGACGGTGACCTGCGTTGCCGCCCGCCTCGCCTGGGTGTTCGCCGCCGTCAACCTGCCACGCCTGCTGCCCCGGCGCTGGCGCGATGCCTCCCCACCCCTTCGCCCGGCCATCCCGCTGGTGATCGACTGGGCGGGAATGCGCGGAGTCGTGACCCTCGCGGCGGCGCTCGCCCTGCCACTGGGCTTCCCCGGTCGCGACCCGATCCTGCTCGCCGCCTTCGCGGTGATCCTGTTCACGGTGCTGGTGCAGGGCACGACCCTGGGTCCGCTGATCCGGCGCCTCGCCCTCGATGCGAAGACGCGCCTGCCTGACGGCCATCTCGATGCGACCATGGCGCGCGTGGCGGTGAACGAGGCGGGACTCGCCTCCCTGGAGACGATGATCGAATCCGAGACCGGTACGCACCGGCATCCGGTCCTCGTGGAGCAGTATCGCCGCCGGGTCCGGGCGACCTCACGGCTGCGCGACGATCGCTCCGTCGCGGAGGTCGAGCGGGACGCTCACATGGCGGCGGCGCTCGGCGCCATCCGGGCCGGGCGCTCGGCCCTCATCGGCCTACACCGCGAGGGGCGCATTCACTGGCTCGGTGCTCAGGACCATCGAGGCCGAACTCGACCTCGAGGAACTGCATCTGCGCCGGCTCGCGGGCGAACCGGCGGGGCATGGTTGAGGATCAACGGGCGGCGCAGCCCTCCGGCGTGCCGTAGCTTCCGTAGACGACACGCACCTTGCGGGCGCAATCGGGCTTGGCCACCGGCGCGATGGGCGCGACCTCCACCGGCTCGACTCGCAGGGTGGCACCAGCCACCGGGTCGTCGGAGGTCGCCAGGGCCCGGCTCGCGCTCATGACGACGGGCGTGGCGGCCATGGCGGACAGGGCGAGGGTGGCGACGAGGGCAAGGTTACGACGGGCGAAAGACTGGGTCGAGAACTTGGTCATGGTCCATGATCCGCAACATTCGGCAGCACATCGGGCGCCGGATAACCCCTGGTTGCATCGATAACTTGGCTGTGGGCTTGGCGGTTCCCTGGCGCCGCAGCGCCTTGACGGGGCGGGCACGCGCCATAGCGCCCTGCCCTTCGGCCGCCCGCCTTGCGTCCCCGGCCCCGCTCTCCTAGACCCCGCTCGATTCAGACAAGCACCGACCGATCATGCCGAGCGCCGCGCCCACTCCGAAAAAATCCTTCCAGGGGCTGATCCTGGCGCTCCAGACCTACTGGGCGGAGAAGGGCTGCGTGATCCTGCAGCCCTACGACATGGAGGTCGGCGCGGGCACGTTCCATCCGGCCACGACCTTGCGCGCGCTCGGGCCGAAGCCGTGGAAGGCGGCCTATGTCCAGCCCTCCCGCCGCCCGAAGGACGGGCGCTACGGCGAGAACCCCAACCGGCTCCAGCACTATTACCAGTTCCAGGTGATCCTGAAGCCGAACCCGCCGAACCTGCAGGAACTCTACCTCGCCTCGCTCGAGGCCATCGGGGTCGACCTGAAGCTCCACGACATCCGCTTCGTGGAGGATGATTGGGAAAGCCCGACGCTGGGCGCCTGGGGACTCGGCTGGGAATGCTGGTGCGACGGGATGGAGGTGAGCCAGTTCACCTACTTCCAGCAGGTCGCAGGCTTCGAATGCGCCCCCGTGGCGGGCGAGCTGACCTACGGTCTGGAACGGCTCGCCATGTACGTTCAGGGCGTCGAGAACGTCTACGATCTCGACTTCAACGGCGCCGAGGGCGAGGACCGCGTCACCTACGGCGACGTGTTCCTTCAGGCCGAGCAGGAATATTCACGGCACAATTTCGAGGCGTCGAACTCGGAGATGCTCTTCCGCCAGTTCGCGGACGCGGAAGCCGCCTGCCGCGCCTATCTCGACGCGGGTGAGCCGAAGGAGGGCGAGCGCCATCGCATCGTCCAGCCCGCCTACGATCAGTGCATCAAGGCGAGCCACGTCTTCAACCTGCTCGACGCGCGGGGGGTGATCTCCGTCACTGAGCGCCAGAGCTACATCTTGCGGGTGCGCGAGCTGGCCAGGCCTGCGGCGCGGCGTGGCTGAAGACGGCAGCGGGCGGAGCCCCTTGAGCCGTCGCGCGTTGCCGCCCCGCCAACCGGCGCGCCCCGGCGCGTCCGCAGACGCGGGAACCATGCCATGAAGAAACAGACCGTCTTCGCCCTCGGCCTCGTCGCATGGGGCCTCGCCCCGGCGCTGGCCGCCGAGGCCGGCCCGGAGGCCGTGGTGAAGAAGCTCTATGCCGAGCCGCACCCGAATCACTCGGCCGTCTACACGAAGCGCCTGCAGGGCCTGTTCGACGCAGATGCGAAGCAGGCCAACGGTGCCACAGGCAACCTCGATTTCGATTACCGCCTCAACGGCGAGCCCCTGAAGCCGGACACGGTGAAGAACCTGACCTTCAAGGAGGCCACCGAGGGCAAGGATCAGGCGAAGGTCACGGTGGAGCGCAAGGGCGGCAACGGCGCCCAGGCGATCGTCTACGACCTCGTGCGTGAGGATGGCGGCTGGCGCGTCTCGGATGCCCATGCCATCGGCGACCGCAAGTGGCAGCTGACAGCGATCCTGAAGGGCGAGGCGCACTGAGGGGCCTCTGAACCCTCGACAGGTGTGCGGCGCGGCGATATGGCCGCGCCATGCCCGACCTCCTGCTCGAACTCCGCTCGGAAGAGATCCCCGCCCGCATGCAGCGGCGCGCGGCCGAGGATCTCCGGAAGCTCGTCACCGACGCCCTCGTCGCGCGTGGCTTCCTCTACGAGGGCGCCAAGGCCTTCGCGACGCCGCGCCGCCTCGCCCTCCACATCGCCGGGCTCCCGGCCCGCGGCGAGGCCGTGCGCGAGGAGCGCCGCGGCCCCCGCGTCGGGGCACCGGACGCCGCCGTCCAGGGCTTCCTGAAGGGCGCCGGGCTCACCAGCCTCGATCAGGCGACCACCATCACCGATCCGAAGAAGGGCGAGTTCTACCTCGCGGTGATCGAGAAGCCCGGCCGCGAGACGCTGGACGTCCTGGCCGAGATCCTGCCCGAGATCATCAAGAGCTTCCCCTGGCCGAAGGCGATGCGCTGGGGCGCGGCCTCGGCCCAGCCGGGATCCTTGCGCTGGGTGCGTCCGCTGCAATCCATCGTCGCGACCTTCGGTCCCGAGACCGAATCGCCCGAGGTGGTACCCTTCGAGATCGGCGGCATCCGCGCGGGCACGACCACCTACGGCCATCGCTTCCTCGCGCCCGGCCCGATCGAGGTGCGCCGCTTCGACGACTACATCCAGGCGCTGGAGAAGGCGAAGGTCATCCTCGACGCCGACCGCCGCAAGGACGTGATCTTGCACGACGCCCGCGACCTCGCCTTCGCGCGCGGCCTCGACCTCGTGGAGGATGACGGCCTGCTGGAGGAGGTGGCGGGGCTGGTCGAATGGCCGGTCGTGCTGCTCGGCTCCTTCGACGAGGCCTTTCTCGACATACCCGCCGAGGCGATCCGTGCCACGATCCGCGCGAACCAGAAGTGCTTCGTGCTGCGGAAATCCGGCTCCGAGGACTTGGCCCCGGCCTTCATCCTCGTCTCGAACCTGATCGCCAGCGACGGCGGCCTCGCCATCACGGCGGGCAACGAGCGGGTGGTGCGGGCGCGGCTCTCCGACGCCAAGTTCTTTTGGGAGACGGACAAGGCGATCAAGCTCGAGGACCGCCTGCCGAAGCTCGACACCATCGTCTTCCACGAGAAGCTCGGGACACAGGGACAGCGCATCGAGCGCATTGCAGCCCTCACCAAGGAACTGGCCCCGCTGGTCGGCGCCGATCCCGCCCTGGCCGAGCAGGCGGCGCGCCTCGCCAAGACCGATCTCGTCACCGAGATGGTCGGAGAGTTCCCCGAGTTGCAGGGCCTGATGGGCGCGAAATACGCCGCCCTCGAAGGCCTGCCGGAGAGCGTCGCCACGGCGATCGAGGATCATTACAAGCCGCTCGGCCCTTCGGACCGGGTGCCGCGCGACCCCGTCGCCATCGCCGTGGCGCTGGCCGACAAGCTCGACACGCTGGTGGGCTTCTGGGCCATCGACGAGAAGCCGACGGGCAGCAAGGATCCTTATGCGCTGCGGCGTGCGGCCTTGGGCGTCGTCCGCTTGATCCTCGACCGGGGCCTGCGCCTGCGCCTGCTCGACCGGTTCGGCGCGGCGGATCGCGGCCTGCGCGAGCGGGCCGGGGCTGATCCGGCGGATCTGCTCGCCTTCTTCGCCGACCGCCTGAAGATCACCCTGCGGGACATGGGTGCCCGGCACGACCTCGTGGACGCGGTCTTCGCCCTGCCCGGCCAGGACGACCTGCTGCTCATCGCCCGCCGGGTCGAGGCGCTCCAGAAGTTCCTGGAGACCGAGGACGGCAAGAACCTGCTCGCGGGCTACAAGCGTGCGGCCAACATCCTCCGCATCGAGGAGAAGAAGGACGGTCGCGCCTTTGACGCCGCCCCCGATTCCGCCCTTGCGGCATCGGGCGAGCCGGCCGAGCGGGCGCTGTCCGAGGCGTTGCAGACTGCCCGCGCCGAGGCATCGAAGGCCGTCGCGGCGGAGGATTTCGCCGGGGCCATGCGGGCGCTCTCGACGCTGCGTGCCCCGGTCGACGCCTTCTTCACGGACGTCACCGTCAATGCGGACGATCCGAAGCTGCGCGAGAACCGGCTGCTGCTGCTCAACGCATTGCGGGCGGCCACGCGGGAAGTCGCGGACTTCTCGAAGATCGAGGGGTGAAACACCCCCCTCTCCCCGCGTGCGGGGAGAGGGGTTGTGCTTCTACCCGTGATCGTGATCGTGCCCGTCTTGCTCCGGTAGGGTGAGCCCGAAATGGCTCACCAGATCCTGCACCTGCGCGGGTGAGAGATGGCGCGGGTTGAGGTTGCGCAGCAGGAGATAGAGCTTGGCCGTCTCCTCCAGTTCCTCCGTCGCGAAGACCGCTGCCTCCAGGCTGTCGCCCGCCACCACCGGACCGTGATTGGCCAGCAGGACGGACGAATAGCGTCCGGCCAAGCCCCGGATCGCGTCGGCCACCGCCGGGTCGCCGGGGCGGAAATAAGGGACGAGCGCCGTTCCCCCGGTGCGCATCAGGTAATAGGGGGTCATCGGCGGCAGGACCGCCTTCGGATCGATCTCCGGCAGCATCGACACGGCGACCGCATGGGTCGAATGCAGGTGCACGATCGCCCGCGCGCTGTCGCGGCTCTCGTAGAGGGCGCTGTGGAGCGGGATCTCCTTGGTCGGCTTGTCGCCGGAGACGAGACGGCCCTCCCCGTCGAGGCGTGAGATCCGGGCCGGGTCGAGGAAGCCGAGCGACGCGTTGGTCGGGGTCACGAGCCAGCCGCCGTCGGGCAGGCGCAAGGAGATGTTGCCCGACGAACCCGGGGTCAGGCCGCGCTCGAATAGCGACCGGCCGTACCGGCAGATCTCTTCGCGCAGGCGGGCTTCTTCGCTCATGCGGTGGCTCCTTCGATCAGCGTGAAGCCGAGATCGATGCGTGTGGGGTCGCGCCCGGTAAGGCAGGCGGCAGCGGCGCGGCCGATCTCGAGGCGCGGCGTGCGCACCGTCGAGAGCGGTTGAGGCATGGCATCGGCGAAGTCGAGGCCGTTGAAGCCGAACAGAGCGATCCGCCCCGGCACGGAGATCCCCGCCGCGAGGCAGGCGAACCAACCGCCCAGCGCCATGTCGTCGTTGGAGAAATACACCGCGTCGAGATCCGGAGCCCTGGCGATCAGCGCCTCGAACCCGGCCCGCCCCGAGGCGGCCGAGGACCGGCCGGGCCTGATCTCCCGCGCGGCGAACGCCAAGCCCGCTTGGGCGAGCGCCGCCTCGAACCCGGCGAGCCGCTTGCCCGCCCGCAGATCCGCCTCGGGATCGTGTCCGCAATAGCCGATCCGCCGGTAGCCGCGGGCGAGGAGGTGCCTTGCGCTCGCCGCGCCCGCCTCCCGGTTCGAGAAGCCGACCACCGTGTCGATCCCCTCCCCGTCCGTATCGATCATTTCCACGACCCGCACGCCCGAGGCACGGGCGAGGGACACCGTTCCGGGATTGTGCTCCAATCCCGTGAGCAACAGGGCCTCCGGCCGCCAGGACAGGAGCGCGGCGACCAAGGCCTCCTCCCGATCGGGATCGTATTCGCTGACGCCGACGACGCTCTGCATCCCCGTGCCGTCGAGCGCCGCCGTGAGCCCGCGCAACAGGTCCGGGAACACGATGTTGGCCAGCGAGGGAATCACCACGCCGACGAGCCCCGTGCCCATCCCGCCCCCGGCGAGATGCCCCGCCAGCCGGTTCGGTACGTAGCCGAGGCGTGCCACCGCCTCCGCGACACGTTCACCCGCGCGCTTCGAATAGGAGCCGTGGTTACGCAGCACCCGCGAGACGGTGCTCTCGCCGACACCCGCCGCCCGGGCGACGTCGGCCAGCGTCACGAGCCGTCCCGGCGGCTGGAATTCGGTCATCCCCTGTCCCGGCTTTTCGCGAACCACCTTCCCCGTCATGGCGACGGAGCGACTCCCTACAACCCGACATAAACGTCTGCATTTTGTTTCACAACCAGAATTGGCAGCGCTGCCAAACGGCGATATAGGACCGTCAACGCCGCCAGCGAGCGGCCGGACCATCCTTCGCATCGCGGGGGAAAGGGAGGAGACAAGCCATGTCCATCCAGGCCGCCGCGGCGCCGGGAAGCGCCGTGAATACCGACAAAAGCTTCATCGACAGGACCTATGCCAAGGTCTTCTGGCGGCTCGTGCCGTTCCTGATGCTTTGCTACGTCGTCGCCTATCTCGACCGGGTGAACGTCGGCTTCGCCAAGCTCCAGATGTCGAAGGAGCTCGGCTTCTCCGAAACCGCCTACGGCCTCGGCGCGGGCATCTTCTTCCTCGGCTACTTCCTGTTCGAGGTGCCCTCGAACGTCATCCTGCACCGGGTGGGCGCGCGGGTCTGGATCGCGCGGATCATGATCACCTGGGGCGTCATCTCCGGCGCGTTCCTGTTCGTGAACTCGGAGGCGACCTTCTACGCGATGCGCTTCCTCCTCGGCATCGCTGAGGCCGGGTTCTATCCGGGCGTGATCCTCTACGTGACGAACTGGTTCCCGTCGCATCGCCGGGCGCGGGTCATCACCGTGTTCATGGCGGCGATCCCGATCTCGGGCGTGTTCGGAAACCCGCTCTCCGGCTGGATCATGGATTCGTTCCACGAGACGCACGGCCTGTCCGGCTGGCAGTGGATGTTCCTGCTCGAAGCCATCCCCGCCGTCATCATCGGCATCGCGGTGTTCTTCTACCTCGACAACCGCCCCTCGGAAGCCAAGTGGCTCGATGCGGCCGAGAAGCAGGTTCTGGAGCGCGACCTCGCCGCTGAGGAGCGGACTAAGTCCGACAGCCCGCACTCCATCGCCACCGTGTTCCGCAACGGCCGCGTGTGGTTCATGAGCCTGATCTACTTCCTGTTCGTGGCCGGTCAGTACGGGCTGACCTTCTGGGTGCCGACCATCGTCAAGGCGTCCGGCATCCAGGGCAACTTCACGATCGGCCTCGTCAGCGCGATCCCGTTCCTCGTGGCGACGGTGACGATGGTCTGTCTCGGCCGCAGCGCCGACCATTTCCGCGAGCGCCGCTGGCACCTGATCATCCCGGCTCTCATCGGCGCGGCGGGCTTCGTGGTCTCGGCCTCGACCGGCGACACGGTGATCGCCATCGCGGCGCTTTCGGTCGCGGCGGGTGGCGTGCTGGCCTGCTCGCCCCTGTTCTGGTCGCTGCCGACCGCCTTCCTCAGCGGCGCAGGCGCCGCTGCGGGCATCGCGCTGATCAACTCGGTGGGCAACCTCGCGGGCTTCGCCGGCCCCTACGCCATCGGCGCGCTCCGCGACGCCACCGGCAGCACGGCGGCGGGCATGTACGTTCTGGCGGTGACCCTGGTGCTCGGCGCGCTCTGCGTGCTGATCGTCCCGGCCCGTCTCGTGAACCGGTAAGGGAGGGGGATCATGACCGAACCGGCACAGAAGGGCCGCGTGGCCCTGATCGGCCTGGGCTCGATGGGCTCAGGCATGGCGGCCTCGCTCCTGCGGGCGGGCTTCTCCGTCGCCGCCTGCGACGTGAACCCGGAGGCGGTCGCCCGCTTCCGTGAGACGGGCGGCGAAGGGGCGGCGAACCCCGCCGAGGCGGCCAAGGGCGCCGCCGTGGTGGTCGCGGTAGTGGTGAACGCCGCCCAGACGGAAGCGGTGCTGTTCGGCGAGAACGGCGCGGCCTCCGTCATGCCGGAGGGAGCGGTGTTCATCTCCTCCGCCACCATGGACCCGGCCATCGCCCGCCGCCTCGCGGCGCGATTGGAAGAAACCGGCCGCCACTATCTCGACGCGCCGATGAGCGGGGGCGCCGTGCGCGCCGCCGAGGGCGGCCTGACCTTCCTGGCCTCGGGCTCGAAGGCGGCCTTCGCGGGGGCGCGCGCTGCCCTCGATGCGATGGCGGGCACCGTCTACGAGCTGGGCGACGAGCCCGGCCAGGGCGCGGCCTTCAAGATGATCAACCAGCTGCTCGCGGGCGTGCACATCGCCGCCGCCTGCGAGGCGATGAGCTTCGCGGCCAAGCAGGGCCTCGACCTCGCCAAGGTCTACGAGGTGATCACGAAGTCGGCGGGCAACTCGTGGATGTTCGAGAACCGCGTGCCGCACATCCTCGACGCGGACTATTCCCCCGCAGCGCGGTCGACATCTTCGTGAAGGATCTCGGCATCGTGCAGGACATGGCGCGGGCGGAGAAGTACCCGGTGCCGGTGGCGGCGGCCGCCCTGCAGATGTTCCTGATGGCCTCCGGCGCCGGAATGGGCCGGGACGACGACGCCTCCGTGGCGCGGCTGTATGCGCAGGTCTCCGGGGCAAAGCTGCCGGAAGCGTAGGCTCGCGCGCCGTCATCGCGAGCGTCAGCGAAGCGACCCAGGGTAGCGGGCCGCTTTAGACCCTGGCGCTGCCCTGGATTGCTTCGCTCCGCTCGCACTGACGGAGGCGGTTGAAAGAGAAGGTCCCACACCCATGCCCCGCTTCGCCGCCAACCTGACCATGATGTTCAACGAGGTGCCGTTCCTCGACCGGTTCGAGGCCGCCGCGCGGGCGGGCTTCGAGGCGGTGGAGTTCCTGTTCCCCTACGAGCATCCGCCGGAGGCCATCGCCGAGCGCCTGCGTGCGAACGGCCTGACCCAGGCGCTGTTCAACATGCCGCCGGGCGACTTCGCGGGGGGCGAGCGAGGGCTCGCCGCCCTCCCCGACCGGTTCGAGGAGGTGAAGGCGGGCGTCGACACGGCGCTGCGCTACGCCGAGGCGACGGGCGTGAAGCGCCTGCACCTGATGGCCGGGCTCGCCGACCCGACCGATTCCAGGGCGAAGGAGGCCTATCGCCGGGCCGTGACCTACGCCGCCGAAAAGCTGGCCCCGGCCGGGCTCGACCTGGTGCTGGAGCCGATCAACGGCCGCAACATGCCGGGCTATTTCCTCAACGATTTCGGGGCGGCGGCCGAGCTGATCCGGGAGCTGTCGCTCCCGAACCTGAAGCTCCAGTTCGACCTCTACCATTGCCAGATCATGCATGGCGACGTCGCGATGCGGCTGCGCGCGCTGATGCCGATGGTCGGCCATGTCCAGACCGCGAGCGTGCCCGACCGGCACGAGCCCGGCACCGGCGAGATGAACGACGCGTTTCTCTTCGCCGAGCTCGACCGGCTCGGCTACGACGGCTTCGTCGGCTGCGAATACATCCCGGCGGGGAACACCGAGGCGGGCCTCGGCTGGTTCGCCCCCTACAGGAAGGGCTGATCCCGATGACGACCGCCAAGCCGCTCGCACTCGGCTGCGTCGCCGACGACTATACCGGCGCCTCGGATCTCGCCAACACGCTGACCAAGGCCGGCCTGCGCACGATCCAGACCATCGGCGTGCCCGCCTCCGATCTCTCCCTGCCGGAGGTGGACGCGGTGGTTGTGGCCCTGAAGAGCCGCTCGATCCCCGCCGACGAAGCCGTCGCCCGCTCGCGGGAGGCGGACACTTGGCTGCGTGAGCGCGGCGCGTCGCATGTGATGTTCAAGGTCTGTTCGACCTTCGATTCGACGGATGCGGGCAATATCGGCCCCGTCGCCGACGCCCTTCGCGAGGCGGCGGGCGAGGCCATCGCGCTGGTCACCCCCGCTTTCCCGGAAACGGGCCGCAGCGTCTACCAGGGCAACCTGTTCGTCGGCGCCCTGCCCCTGAACGAGAGCCCGCTGAAGGACCATCCCCTCAACCCGATGCGGGACGCCAACCTCGTGCGGGTGCTGGCGCGCCAGAGCCGCCACGGGGTCGGGCTCGTCGACATCGCGACCGTCACGAAGGGACCGGAGGCGGTATCCGCACGGCTCGGTGCGCTGACCGCCGAGGGCAAGGGCGCGGCCATCGCCGACGCGATCTTCGACCACGACCTCGAAACGCTCGGCCGCGCCATCGTCTCGAAGACCTTCTCGGTCGGCGCGTCGGGCCTGGGCCTCGGTCTCGCCCGCGCCCTGGTGGCGGATGGGCGCGGCACCCGGGATGCGGCCGGGGCGGCGATCGGCGATCCCGTCGGTGGCCATGCCGCCTGCCTCGCGGGAAGCTGCTCGCAGGCGACCCTCGGTCAGGTCGCCGCGGCGGAAGCCTTGATGCCGGTGCTCCGGCTCGATGCCGGGCGGCTCCTGTCCGAACCGGATGCGGTGGTGGCCGAGGCGCTGGCCTTCGCCCGCGAACGGATCGGGCAAGGCCCGGTGCTGATCGCCTCCTCCGCCGAGCCCGAGGCCGTGCGCGCGCTCCAGTCCCGGCACGGCTCCGAAGCGGCGGGCCATGCCGTCGAGGCGGCCCTGTCGGCCATTGCAGAGGGACTGGTCGCGGCGGGTGTCCGGCGCCTCGTCATCGCGGGAGGCGAGACGTCCGGTGCCTGCGTCGACCGGCTTTCGCTCCGCGCCTTCCTCGTCGGGCCGGAGATTGCGGCCGGCGTGCCCGTGCTGCGCACCGCCGGGCGGCCCGAGCCGCTCTTACTGGCCCTGAAGTCGGGCAATTTCGGCGGGCCGGACTTCTTCGCCCGCGCCCTCGACATGATGCAGTGAGGTTCCGATGCACGCTTTGATTCTCGGCGCCGCCGGTATGATCGGCCGCCGCCTCGTCGATGTTCTCGTGGCCGAGGGGAAGGTAGGCGGGCAGCCGCTGACCGCGCTGACGCTTCTCGACGTCGTGGCCCCCGCAACGCCGGAAGGCGTGCCCGGACCGGTGCGCGCGGAGGCCGCCGACCTGAGCGTGCCCGGCGCCGCCGAGGCCGCGATCCGCGACCGGCCGGAGGTGATCTTCCATCTCGCGGCGGTGGTTTCCGGCGAGGCGGAGGCGAATTTCGATCTCGGCTACCGGGTGAACCTCGACGCGACGCGCTTCCTGTTCGAGGCGATCCGCGCCGTCGAGGGGTACCGGCCGAAGGTGGTGTTCACCTCGTCGCTCGCCGTGTTCGGGCCGCCCCTGCCGGACGTGATCCCGGACGATTACGCCCTTCGCCCCGCCACCTCCTACGGCACGCAGAAGGCGATGGGCGAGATGCTCCTGGCCGACTATGCCCGCCGGGGCATCTTCGACGGGATCGGCCTGCGCCTGCCGACGATCTGCGTGCGGCCGGGCAAGCCGAACAAGGCAGCCTCCGGCTTCTTCTCCGGCATCATCCGCGAGCCGCTTGCGGGACAAGAAGCCCGCCTGCCGGTGCCGGACACCGTGCGCCACTGGTTCGCGAGCCCGGCGGCGGCGGTCGGCTTCCTCACCCATGCGGCGACGCTCGACCTCGCACGGCTCGGCACCCGCCGCAGCCTGACCATGCCGGGCGTCTCCGCCACGGTGGCCGAAGAGATCGAGGCCCTGCGCCGGGCGGCCGGCGACAAGGCCGTCGCCCTCATCCGGCGCGAGCCGGACGAGGCGGTGTTGCGCATCGTTGAAACGTGGCCCGCCGCCTTCGACACCACCACCGCGACGGAACTCGGCTTTCGGGCCGACGCCTCGTTTGACGCCATCGTGGCCCAGCACATCGCCGAGTTCCACGGGGGGTGAGGCCGCTCAGAGCGCGACAGCGATGTCGGTCTGCGGGAAATCGTCGCCGATGAACAGCAGTTGCGCTCCGTGCGCCTTGGCGCAAGCATAGGCGAAGCAATCGCCAAGGTTCAGTCGGGCCGGATGGCGGCCCTTGCCGAAACGGGCATGGGCCGCGAGGGCCAGATCCGTTTCCCTTTCACCGATTGGCACGGTCCATAAACCGCTGATGCGGATAAACTCGGCGACCTCCGCCTGAGCCTCGGCGACCGTCATGGTCTTCTTGCGCGCCACGGCGGTGACGGTCTCGAAGATGGCAAGACCGGAAGTCAGGGGAAGCCTGGCAGCGGCAATGCGTCCGAGGAGAGCGGATCGCTGCGGCTCACCAGTCAGGATTGCCACGAGGGCCGAGGCATCGACGAACGTCATTCGTCATTCAGGCTGTCATAGAAGGCCTTGTCTGCCTCAAGGCCAGTGCGAGGGATTGCATCGATCCGGTCGAGCAAGGGCCGCAGCCGTTCCGCCAGCGGCACAGCCTTGTCGCAGCGGTCGATCTCGTTCACCAAGGCGACCCGCACCGCCTCGGCCTTGCTCACGCCGGTCCGCGATGCCAGTTTCTCGGCTAGCTGATCGACCTCGTCGCTGGCGATGGTGAGCGGCATGGCGGCCTCCGTGGTGCCTGAAAAACGTAATGCCCGTCGCGCCTTGCCGCAAGCACACCACAAATTGAGAGAACCCCGGATGACCCGCCTCGACGAGGCACGCGCCGCGCTGAAGACCACCTTCGGCTACGAGGATTTCCGGCCCGGCCAGGATGAGGTGATCGGCGCGGTCCTCGATGGAGAGGACGTCTTCGCCGTGATGCCGACGGGCTCCGGGAAGTCGATGACCTATCGGCTGCCGGCGCTCGTCGATGCCGGGCTGACCGTGGTGGTCTCGCCGCTCATCGCGCTCATGCACGATCAGGTGCAGCAGATGCGCAGCGTCGGTATCGTGGCGGCGACCCTGAACTCCACCGTGGCGGAAGCCGAATCGCGCGAGACCTGGCGGGGCATCCGCAACGGGACGATGCGGCTCCTGTTCGTCTCACCCGAGCGGCTGCTGATGGATGGCTGCATGGAAGCCCTTCGCGGGGCCGGGGTCCGGCGGCTCGCCGTGGACGAGGCCCACTGCGTCTCCCAATGGGGGCACGATTTCCGTCCCGAATACCGGGAGATCGCCCGTGCCCGCGAAGCGCTCGGCAACGTCCAGACCGTGGCACTCACCGCCACCGCCGACGCCGCGACCCGTGCCGAGATCGCCGAGCGGCTGTTTCCCGAGGGCCGGCACCCGAGGATCTTCGTCCATTCCTTCGACAGGCCGAACATCCGTCTGGTGTTCCAGCCGAAGGACAACCCGGCCCGGCAGATCGAACGCTTCCTGAAGCACCGCCGCTCGGAGAGCGGGATCATCTACTGCTCGTCGCGCAAGCGCACGGAGCAACTGGCCGAGACCCTGAGCAAGGACGGGTTCAACGCCCTGCCCTACCATGCCGGCCTCGATCAGGGGACGCGCGCCCGCAACCAGGACCGGTTCCTGCAGGAGGACGGGGTGGTGATGACCGCCACCGTCGCCTTCGGCATGGGCATCAACAAGCCGGACGTGCGCTTCGTCATCCACGCCGATATGCCAACCAACGTCGAAGGGTATTACCAGGAGATCGGCCGCGCCGGGCGCGACGGACTGCCCGCCGACACCCTCACCCTCTATGGCCTCGACGACATGGCTTTGCGCCGCCGCCAGATCGACGAGAAGGAGATTTCCGACGAGCGCCGCCGGGTCGAGCGGCGCAAGCTGGAGGCGATGATTTCCCTGTGCGAGGGCGCCTCTTGCCGCCGCCAGTCGCTGCTCGCCTATTTCGGCGAGGCCAGCGGGCGCTGCGGACGCTGCGACCTGTGCCGCGACGGGGTCGAGCTCGTGGACGGCACCGTGCCCGCGCAGAAGCTGCTCTCGGCCATCGTGCGCACCGGCCAGCGCTTCGGCGCGGCCTATGTCTGCGACGTCGTCCACGGCAAGGAGAGCGACCAGATCCGCCGCAACGGCCATGACGGGCTCAAGACCTTCGGGGTCGGCTCCGACAAGCCGGTCGCCGCGTGGCGGGCGATCCTGCGTCGAGCTCTTCGCCGCCGGGGCGGTCGCCGAGAATTCCGACGGCTATGGCGGCCTCGGCCTCACGGAGAAGGGCACGGAGATCCTCTACGGCCGCGAGCCCATCACCCTGCGGCCCGATCCCGAGCCGCGTCCCGAATCGCGTGAGCGGCGGCGGACGGCGCCGAGGGCGGCCGAGGAGATGGGCCTGTCCGAATCGGACGAGGCTCTGTTCCAGCATCTGCGTGGTCTTCGCGCGACGATCGCGCGGGCCGAGGGAATCGCCGCCTTCATGGTCTTCCCGGACCGCACGCTGATCGAGATGGCCCGGCAGAAACCCGTGGATCTCTGGGCGATGCGCAGTGTCCACGGTGTCGGCGAGCGCAAGCGGGAGGCCTATGGTGATCGTTTCGCGGAGGCGATCAAGGAGTTCCTGAGCCACTCGTCGGCTGCCTGATCCCCCGTTCCATTCAGGCGATCCTCACCCCAGATGTTGCATCGCAGGTCAGGAAAGCACTAATCCGTCGCGGCCAACACAGCGCCCGGTCCGGGTCCGCCACCGTAGGCCTGTTCGTCGAGACCGCCGCATGTTCCGCAACGATGTCCCGATCACGCCCGGCTCGTGGCCCAGCACGGCCTCAAACCGGACGAGTACGACCGCTTCCGGGCGCTCATCGGCCGCGACCCGACTCTGACCGAGCTCGGCATCGTCTCGGCGATGTGGAACGAGCACTGCTCGTACAAATCTTCGCGCAAGCACCTGCGCGGCCTGCCGACCTCGGGTCCGCACGTCATCCAGGGTCCTGGCGAGAACGCGGGCGTCATCGATATCGGCGACGGCCTGGCCTGCGTCTTCAAGATGGAGAGCCACAACCACCCGAGCTTCATCGAGCCCTACCAGGGCGCGGCGACCGGCGTCGGCGGCATCCTGCGCGACGTGTTCACCATGGGCGCGCGGCCCATCGCGGCGCTGAACGCGCTCCGCTTCGGCGATCCCGAGCATCCCCGCACCCGCGGCCTCGTCTCCGGCGTGGTGGCGGGCGTGGGCGGCTACGGCAATTCCTTCGGCGTGCCGACCGTGGGCGGGCAGGTCGGCTTCCACCGCCGCTACGACGGCAACATCCTCGTCAACGCCATGGCGGTCGGCCTCGCCAAGCAGGACGGCATCTTCTACGCCGCCGCCGCCGGCGTCGGGAACCCGATCGTCTATCTCGGCTCCAAGACCGGCCGCGACGGCATCCACGGCGCCACGATGGCCTCGGCCGAGTTCGATGAGGGCACCGAGGCCAAGCGCCCGACCGTGCAGGTCGGCGATCCCTTCGCCGAGAAGCTGCTCCTCGAAGCCTGCCTCGAACTGATGGCGTCCGGCGCCGTCATCGCCATCCAGGACATGGGCGCGGCGGGGCTCACCTGCTCGGCCGTCGAGATGGGTGCCAAGGGCGATCTCGGCGTGGAGCTCGACATCGAGAAGGTGCCCGCCCGCGAAGAAGGCATGACCCCCTACGAGATGATGCTCTCCGAGAGCCAGGAGCGGATGCTCATGGTCCTCAAGCCCGGCATGGAAGCCGAGGCCGAAGCGATCTTCGTGAAATGGGGCCTGGACTTCGCGGTGATCGGCAAGACCACCGACACGCTGCGCTTCGTCATCAAGTGGCACGGCGAGACGGTGGCCGACCTGCCGATCAAGGAACTCGGCGACGAGGCGCCGCTCTACGACCGGCCGCACATCGCCAACACGCACCAGCCGGTCATCGCCGCAGCCGACGTGGCCGCGCCCGCGTCCCTCGCCGACGCGCTGAAGCGCCTCGTCGCCTCGCCAGACCTGTCCTCCAAGCGCTGGGTCTACGAGCAGTATGATCACTTCATCCTCGGCAACACCGTGCAGAAGCCCGGTGGCGACGCGGCCATCGTGCGCGTCGAGGATGGGCCGAAGGGCCTCGCGATCACCTGCGACGTCACCCCCGCTATTGCGAGGCGGACCCGGTCGAGGGCGGCAAGCAGGCCGTGGCCGAGGCGTGGCGCAACATCACGGCGGTCGGCGGCAAGCCGCTCGCGATCACGGACAACCTGAACTTCGGCAACCCGGAGAAGCCCGAGGTGATGGGCCAACTCGTCGGCTGCCTTCAGGGCATCGGCGAGGCCTGTCGGGCGCTCGACTTCCCCGTCGTGTCCGGCAACGTGTCGCTCTACAACGAGACCAACGGCGTCGGCATTCTGCCCACCCCGACCATCGGCGGCGTCGGCGTGCTCGATGACGTGACCCGCCACGCCACCATCGCCCTCAAGCGCGAGGGTGACGCCCTGGTGCTGATCGGTACAGGTGAAGGCTGGCTCGGCCAGTCGGCCTATCTCGCGGTCGTCGAGGGCCGCGAGGAGGGCGCTCCGCCGCCGGTCGATCTCGGTCTGGAGCGCCGCAACGGCGACTTCGTGCGGGGGCTGATCACCTCCGGCGCCGTCGATACGGTGCACGACCTGTCCGATGGCGGCCTTGCGGTGGCGCTGGCGGAGATGGCCATGGCGGGTGGCGTCGGCGCGGCCCTGCCCGAGGTGCCGGTGGATCTGCCGGCCCATGCCTACCTGTTCGGCGAGGACCAAGGCCGTTACCTGATCGCCGTCGCCCCCGAGACGGCCTCGGACCTGCTCTATTCCGCCTCAGCCCAGGGCATCGCGGCGGCCGTCGTCGGCATCACCGGTTCCGACCGCCTCACCCTGCCGGGCGGCGAGACCATCGCCATCGCCGACCTGCGCGAGGCCCACGAGGGCTGGATGCCGACCTACATGGCGAGCCAGCCCGCCGCCCCCGCTGCCTGAACGGAGCCGAACCCATGCCGATGGATGCCCGCGAGATCGAGCGCATGATCGTCGAGGCCCTGCCCGACGCGAAGGTCGAGATCCGCGACCTCGCCGGAGACGGCGACCACTACGCCGCCACGGTGCTGAGCCACGCCTTCAAGGGGAAGACCCGGGTTGCCCAGCATCAGATGGTCTACGGCGCCCTTCAGGGCCGCATGGGCGGGGTTCTCCACGCCCTTGCGCTGACGACGGGCGTCCCGCAGGATTGACTGCAGCATTGAAATCCACGCCCGACCGTCACTAGATCACGGGTCAGGAACGAGGACGCGAAACACCATGACCGACGTCAACACGACCATTCAGAACGAGATCGCCTCCCAGGACGTGGTGGTGTTCATGAAGGGCACGCCCCAGATGCCGCAATGCGGTTTCTCCGGTCAGGTGGTGCAGATCCTCAATTACCTCGGCGTGCCGTTCAAGGGCGTCAACGTCCTGGCCGACCAGGGCATCCGCGAGGGGATCAAGTCCTTCTCGAACTGGCCGACCATCCCGCAGATCTACGTGAAGGGCGAGTTCGTCGGCGGCTGCGACATCACCCGCGAGATGTTCCAGTCGGGCGAGTTGCAAACCTTCCTCGCCGAGAAGGGCGTGCCGGTGAAGACCGCCGCCGCGTAAGGCCGCCCGACGTCCTTGCGAGCGAAGCGAAGCCATTCAGGGCGGCGCCACGGCTATCGGCGTCGCGCAACCCTGGGTCGCTTCGTCCCTCGCGATGACGGCGTGAAGAAAAGCGACTATATGAGATCCCTTCAACCGAAGGGATCCGCATCATCATGGCGACGCCGTCGCTCGACAGCGGCCGTGTGGCTGCTCTCTCCGCTATCGAGAAGACCCCCGAGTTCCGGCCCGAGGCCCTGCCCGGCCGGAAGCTCTCCCTCGTCGGCCTGACCCGCGAGGAATTGAAGGCCCAGCTCATCGGAGCCGGTGTGCCCGAGCGCGAGAGCCGGATGCGCTCCGGCCAGATCTGGCACTGGGTCAATCTGCGCGGGGCGCAGGACTTCTCCGAGATGACGAATGTCGGCAAGGCGCTGAAGGCCGACCTCGCCCAGAACTTCACCCTGGAGCGCCCCGAGGTCGTCAGCCGCCAGGTCTCCCGCGACGGGACCCGCAAGTGGCTCCTGCGCATGGCGCCGACCAACCCGCACGAGCATAATCGCGGCGCCGAGATCGAGTGCGTCTACATTCCCGGCCCGGATCGCGGCACGCTCTGCGTGTCGAGCCAAGTCGGCTGCACCCTCACCTGCTCGTTCTGCCACACCGGCACGCAGCGCCTCGTGCGCAACCTCTCCTCCGCCGAGATCGTGCAGCAGCTCGTGGTCGCCCGCGACGAGCCGGGGACTGGACCGGCCAGATGCCCAGCCGCGACGCCAATGGCGGCGAGGTCGGGCGGCTCGTCACCAACATCGTGTTCATGGGGATGGGCGAGCCCCTCTACAATTTCGACGCAGTAGTCGATGCGGTCGGCGTGATGTCCGATCAGGAAGGCCTCGGCCTGTCCCGGCGGCGGATTACCGTCTCGACCTCCGGCGTCGTGCCGCAGATTCCCCGCCTCGGGGCGGAGGCGAACGCGATGCTCGCCATCTCGCTCCATGCCGTGCGCGACGATCTGCGCAACGAGCTGGTGCCGCTGAACCGCAAGTATCCGATCCGCGACCTGCTCGCGGCCTGCCGGGCCTATCCGGGCCTGAACAACGCCCGGCGCATCACCTTCGAGTACGTGATGCTGAAGGGGGTCAACGATTCCGACGCAGATGCGCGGGAACTGGTGCGGCTGCTCAAGGGCATCCCGGCCAAGATCAACCTGATCCCGTTCAACCCCTGGCCGGGCAGCCGCTACGAATGCTCCGATTGGGAACGCATCGAGCAGTTCTCGGAGATCATCTTCAACGCGGGCTATGCCTCGCCGGTGCGCACGCCGCGCGGTCGCGACATCCTCGCCGCCTGCGGCCAGCTCAAGAGCGAGACCGAGAAGCTGCGCGCCCGTGCCCGGATGATGCTGGAGGACGGCATCGCCGAGGGGCTGTATATCGGCGACGAGGATTGAGGCGGCTCACCCCGCCTTCGGGCGGGGCACGATCCCGGCGAGGATGAGGGTCGCGCAGGCCGCGAGCCAGCCCACCGCGCCACTTCCAGCCTTCACGAGGAAGTCGTCCACGCGGCCGTGACGGGTCGCGGAGAGGTTCTGCCCGGCTTCCAACAGCCCCGCCGCCACGACGACGAAGACGAGGATCGCGAAGCGGTGGCGCGGATAGGCGAGCGCCGCCAGCATGCCAAAGGCGGCATAGGCCAACGCCCGCTCGATATTGGCCGGGCCGACTTCCGGCCGCAGCCCGATCGGCGACAGGGTCACGAAGGCCAGAAGGCCGAGCAGGGCCCAAAAGGCGAGCCGGAACAGGGTACGCATCACTTATCCTCAGGCCGGCCCAGATGCCGGAGACCTGCCCCGGCACCCCATTCAAGGGCTCAGCCCTTGGGGATCCCTGTCTCAGTCCAGGCGGACGCGCCAGATCTCGTCCGCGTATTCGCGCATCGACCGGTCCGAGGAGAACCACGCCATCCGGGCGGTGTTGTGGATCGCCTTGGCCCACCACGTCGTGGAGTCGCGCCACGCGGCGTCGATGGCCCGCTGGGTCCGCCAGTAATCGTCGAAATCGGCGGTCAGCAGGTAGGGGTCGCGGTGGCGAAGATCGTCGGTGAGCGGGCGGAAGCGGCCCGGCTCCTCCGGCGAGAATCGGCCGGAGGCGATCATGTCGAGGGCCGCCGCGAGGCGCGGAGATGCCTCGATCGCCGCCCGCGCATAGCCCGGCACCGCCTTGCGGGCGATGACGCCCGCCGCGTCGAGGCCGAAGATGAAGATGTTGTCCGCGCCGACATGATCGCGGATCTCGATATTGGCGCCATCGAGGGTGCCCACCGTCAGCGCGCCGTTCAGTGCGAACTTCATGTTGCCGGTGCCGGAAGCCTCAAGGCCCGCCGTGGAGATCTGCTCCGAGAGGTCGGCAGCCGGAATGATCGCCTCGGCGAGGCTCACCGAGTAGTTCGGCAGGAACACCACCTT
Source organism: Methylobacterium komagatae (assembly GCF_042661665.1). Lineage (NCBI taxonomy): Bacteria > Pseudomonadati > Pseudomonadota > Alphaproteobacteria > Hyphomicrobiales > Methylobacteriaceae > Methylobacterium > Methylobacterium komagatae. The sequence goes on along the minus strand of NZ_JBHSWN010000001.1, from coordinate 4,302,777 downwards.
GAGGCGGCCCGCCACCTCGGGATCGTCGTTCACGGCCCGGGCCACGTCGGCGGCGAGCTTGATGATCAGCTTGGCCTGGACGTAGCTCGGCGCCGCCTTGCCGCCGAAGATCTTGACCCGAGGGGTCCAGTTGCGGTGCGGCTCGGCCTTGATCGCCTGATACAGCGCCACCGTCTCGATGACGTTGAGCAATTGGCGCTTGTACTCGTGGATGCGCTTCACCTGCACATCGAAGAGTGCGTCCGGATCGAGGTCGATCCCCGTCCGGTCGGCGACGATGGCGGTCAGCGCCTCCTTGCGCTCACGCCGAACGGCCCGGTAGCGCGCCACGAAGCTCGCATCCTGCGCGAACTTATCAAGGCCCGTGAGCAGTTCGGGATTGTCGAGCACGCCCTCGCCCACCGCCTCGACGGCGAGCTTGGTCAGGCCGGGATTGGCCGTATGCAGCCAGCGGCGGAAGGTGATGCCGTTGGTCTTGTTGACGATCTTGTCGGAATCGAGCGCGTGCAGGTCCGAGAACACGGTCGAGCGCATCAGGTCCGTGTGCAGGGCTGAGACGCCGTTCACCCGGCGCGCGCCGTGGAAGGCGAGGTGGCCCATGCGCACCCGGCGCCCATGGGATTCGTCGATCAGCGAAACCGAGGCGAGATGGGCGGCGTCGCCCTTGCCCGACTTGCCCTGCTCTTCGAGGTGCATCCAGTTGATCAGGTAGATGATCTGCATGTGGCGCGGCAGCAGCCGCTCCATCAGCTCCACCGGCCAGGTCTCCAGCGCCTCCGGCAGGAGGGTGTGGTTCGTGTAATGCAGGGTGTTGGTGGTGACGTGCCACGCATCCTCCCAGGAGAGTCCGTGGTCGTCGGTGAGGATGCGCATCAGCTCCGGCACCGCGATCGCCGGGTGCGTGTCGTTGAGCTGGATCGCGGCGTGGTCGGGCAGCGAACGCAGGTCGCCGCGCTCGTTCCGGTGCCGGGCCACGAGGTCCTGCAGCGAGGCCGACGTGAAGAAGTATTCCTGGCGCAGGCGCAGCTCCTGGCCCTCGGCCGAGGCGTCGCTCGGGTAGAGAACGCGCGAGATGGCCTCGGCGCGCATCCGCTCGGACACGGCGCCGACATGGTCGCCACCGTTGAAGCGGGCGAGATCCACCGGGGCCTCGGACTCCGCCTTCCACAAACGCAGGCGGTTCACCTGTTTTCCACGCCAGCCGACCACCGGCACATCATGGGCGACGGCCAGCACCGTCTCGGCGGGTTGCCAGCGCCGGGCGATCCCGTCGCCGGAGGCGGACATGGTCACGCCGCCGCCGAAGCCGATCTTGTAGGTGGCTTCCCGGCGGGCGAATTCCCACGGGTTACCCTCGGCGAGCCACGTCTCCGGTGCCTCCTGCTGCCAGCCATCCTTGAAGGACTGGCGGAACAGGCCGTGATCGTAGCGGATGCCGTAACCGATGGCCGGGATCGACAGGCTCGCCATGCTCTCCATGAAGCAGGCGGCGAGACGGCCCAGGCCGCCATTGCCGAGGGCTGCGTCGGGCTCGGCCTCCTGCACGGCGTCGAGGTCGATGCCGAGTTCGTTGAGCGCCTCACGCACGGTCTCGGTGAGACCGAGATTGTTGAGCGCATCCGACATCAGTCGGCCGATCAGGAACTCAAGGGAGAGGTAATAGACACGCTTGTGCGGGATCTGGGTCGCCTTCGACAGGCCGGTCTCCGCGATCCGGTCACGCAGGGCGAGCGCGGTCGCCACGAACCAGTCGCGCGGACGGGCGGTCTCCGGCGTCACACCGAGCACAATCCCGAGCTTGCCGCGAATCGCCTCGCGCAGGTCGACGACAGGATCGCCGGACACGGTCAGCGACCGTTGTGCCGGTGCCCTCGCCGGGGCGACGGCCGCTTTCGCATGCACCTGTCCGCTATCGGACAGGGAGGCGGATGAAGCGGCACGCGTCTGGACTTCGGTAAGCACAGTCGATCCCCCAATAGAGCCGGATGATTATGATTTGTCTCAGATTGCTGCCGAGTGAACGGCCCTGCAGTCTGGCCCCGAGCACGACGAGTCTGTGGACGCTCTCGGGCAAAGTCGAGGCAACGCCTTGCAGCTACGTTTATTTTGCAGCAGGCAGGCGGACACTGTGTCATGATAAGCACAGCGACTTGGAGTTCAACCCCACCCCTCTGGACGGCCCTGCACAAAACCCTAGCGACCAGGAAATTGCCGCCCAACACAGGTCTTATGGGCATCGATAAAAATATACTCGCCGCGGTGCAGCAGCGGATAATCGAAACTTAAGAAAAAACATGGCCCCATTTGTGCGTCGCAGCGGAACCGTCGCGCACAAGGGAGCGTTAGGCGTGGTTGAGATCGCGGCAGGTTCGTTCGACCCGGTCTTTGCGCATCCGGGGCATCTCTCCCGGCCTGGGACCTCCAAGATGCTTCACGTGCACCGTTCCGGACTGACTGCACGGAAGTCCGAATCGAGTGCCTACAGAGCGCTTTCGGCCTCGGTCCCGATGGGGCGGCGCATTCTCTACGCGACGCCGGAGATGGCGGATTTCGTGAAGACAGGCGGCCTCGGCGAGGTCTCGGCCGCCCTCCCCCGGGCGCTGCGGGCCCATTACGATGTCCGCGTCCTCATCCCCGGCTACCCGCAGGTGCGGGCGGCCTTCCCAGACATGCCGGTCGTGGCGCGGCTCGACGGGCTCGCGGGCATTCCCGCCTGCGATCTCGGCCTTGCCGAGACAGCGGACGGCCTGCGCGTCTACGTCCTGATCGCTCCCGAACTCTACGAGCGGAGCGGCACCCCCTACGGCGATTCGTCGGGAGATTTTGCGGATAACGACGTGCGCTTCGCCCGCCTGAGCCTCGCGGCGGCGGATCTGGCGCTCGGTGTCGATTCGGCCTGGTCGGCGGACCTGCTGCATCTGCACGATTGGCAGGCGGCCCTGGCGCCGGCTTATCTCGCATGGCGGGGTGTACGCCTGCCGAGCGTGCTGACCGTGCACAACCTTGCCTATCAGGGCCTCTTCCCGCGCGACGGCATGCACCGCATCGGCGTGCCCGAATCCGCCTTCCAGGTGGATGGCTGCGAATTCTATGGGCAACTGTCCTTCCTCAAGGCGGGCCTCTACTACGCGTCGCAGGTCACGACGGTGAGCGAGACCTATGCTCGCGAGATCCAGACCCCCGAAATGGGCTGCGGCCTCGACGGGTTGCTGCGCGTGCGCGCGAGCCAGGGGCGACTGGCGGGCATCCTCAACGGCATCGATGAATCCTGGGATCCGAGCAGCGATCCCCATCTCGCCCTGTCCTTCGAGGCGGATGACTGGAAGGGCAAGCGCGCCAACGCCGATTGCGTGCGCAAGGATTTCGGCATGGCGGTCTCGCGCGGGCCGCTCTTCGCCATCGTCTCGCGGCTCGTGCACCAGAAGGGCATCGACCTGAGCCTGGAGGCGGCCCAGACCATCGTCGCCGAGGGCGGGCAGCTCGTGGTGATCGGCCAGGGCGAAGGCCGGTTCGAGGGGCGCTGCGCGGCCTCGCCAAGCGGCACCCGGATTCGGTCGGCGTCCATGTCGGGTTCGACGAGGGGCAGGCACGGCGCATCTTCGCGGGCAGCGACTTCCTGCTGATGCCCTCGCGCTTCGAGCCCTGCGGCCTCGCGCAGATGTACGCCCAGCGTTACGGCTCGCTGCCGATCGTCCGCCAGACCGGCGGCCTCGCCGACACGGTGGAGGATGGGGGGACCGGCTTCTCCTTCGCGGAGCCCTCGCCCACCGGCCTCACGGGCGCGGTTCGCCGGGCGCTGGACGTGTTCGGGCAGAAGAAGCGGCTGAATGCCATGCGCCGTAAGGCCATGGGCACGCGCTTCGGCTGGGATCTTGCGGCCGAGAGCTACGCGGACCTCTATGCCCGCGCGATCGGCAACAACGTCGCCCTGCGCTGGAACGCGGTCTAAGGAAGCCAACCCCTTCCGTCATCGCGAGTACAGCGAAGCGATCCAGGGACGCGGGCCATTTCAGGAGGCGGCGCATCCCTGGATTGCTTCGCCTTGCTCGCAATGACGATCGGGGACGCGAGCAAGGCGGGCGGTAAGCGTCCTTACCCCTCCCGGAGGAGAATCACCGTCGCAAGCGGCGGGATCGTCAGGCTGAGGGAATGCTGCTGGCCGTGGCTCGCTTGAGCCTCGGCATCGCGACCGCCGCCATTGCCGACATTCGAGCCGCCATATTGCGCGGCGTCGGAGTTGAACGCCTCCCGGTAGAAGCCGCCCGCCGGCACGCCGATGCGGTAGCCCTCACGCGGGACCGGCGTGAAGTTCGACACGACGACGGCGATCTCGCCGCCCATGCCCTTGCGTGCCCAGGCGATGACGCTGTTGTCGGAATCATCGGCCACGAGCCACTGGAAGCCCGCCGCCTCGGCGTCGCGGCTGTGGAGGGCGGGTGAGGAGACGTAGAGCCGGTTGAGGTCGCGGACCACATCCTTGACGCCCCGGTGCAGGGGATCGTCGAGCAGATGCCAGTCGAGGCTGGCATCGTGGTTCCACTCGCGCTCCTGGCCGAACTCGCCGCCCATGAACAGCAGCTTCTTGCCGGGATGCCCCCACATGAAGCCGAAATAGGCGCGCAGGTTGGCGAATTTCTGCCAGCGGTCGCCCGGCATCCGTGTCAGCAGCGAGCCCTTCCCATGCACCACCTCGTCGTGGGACAGGGGCAGGATGAAGTTTTCGGAGAAGGCGTAGAGCAGCCCGAAGGTCAGGTTGTGGTGATGGTAGCGGCGATGGATCGGGTCTTCCTGCATGTAATGCAGGGTGTCGTGCATCCAGCCCATGTTCCATTTGAAGCCGAAGCCGAGGCCGCCCGTATAGGTCGGGTGCGAGACGCCGGGCCACGAGGTCGATTCCTCGGCCACCGTGATCGTGCCGGGGGCGTGGCTGTAGGTTGCCTCGTTCGTCTTGCGCAGGAAGTCGATGGCGTCGAGGTTCTCGTTCCCGCCGTAGCGGTTCGGGATCCACTCGCCCGCCCGGCGCGAATAGTCGAGGTAGAGCATCGACGCGACGGCATCCACGCGCAGTCCGTCGAGGTGGTAATGCTCCAGCCAGAACCGGGCGTTGGCGGTGAGGAAGCTCGCGACCTCGGTCCGCCCGAAATTGTAGATGTAGGTGCCCCAATCCTGGTGGAAGCCCTGGCGCGGGTCGGCATGCTCGTAGAGATGCGTGCCGTCGAACTGGCCGAGGCCGTGGGCGTCCAGCGGGAAGTGGCCCGGCACCCAGTCCAGCATCACGCCGATGCCCGCCTCGTGGGCGGTATCGACGAAGGCCGCGAACTCTTCCGGCGTGCCGAAGCGGCTGGTCGGGGCGAACAGCGAGACCGGCTGGTAGCCCCATGACCCATCGAACGGGAACTCGGTGATCGGCAGCATCTCGATATGGGTGAAGCCCATATCCTTGACGTAGGGGATCAACCGCTCGCCCAATTCCTTGTAGGTCAGGTAGCGGTTGCCCTCCTCCGGCACCCGCATCCACGAGCCGAGATGGACCTCGTAGACCGAGATCGCGGCGTGGCGCGGATCCTTGGCGCCGCGGCTGCCCATCCAGCCGTCATCGCGCCAATCGAACGAGCCGAGCCCGTGCAGGATCGAGCCCGTGGCGGGCGGATGCTCGGCAGCGAAGGCGACCGGGTCGGCCTTGAGCGGCACGAGGGAGCCGTCCGGCCCCCTGATCTCGAACTTGTAGCGCCCGCCGGGCTCGAGGCCGGGGACGAAGAGTTCCCAGACCCCTCCATCCTGCCACAGGCGCATCGGGTGGCGGCGGCCGTCCCATTCGTTGAAGTCGCCGACGACGCTGACCTTCTTGGCGTTCGGGGCCCAGACGGCGAAGCGGAACCCGTCGATCCCGTCGAGGCGCCCGGCCTGGGCACCGAGGATGCGGTAGACGAGGTTGGTGCCGACCTCGCGCAGGCCCGCCACGTCGTATTGCTCGATGGACGAGCCGAAGCCGTAGGGGTCGAAGCGGCGGCGGGTCGAGCCGTCCCACGGCTCGGTCTCGATCTCGTAGAGCGGCCGTCCCTCGCCCTCGACGCGGGCGACGAAGAAGCCGTCGGCGTGCCGCTTCTCGAAGGGCACCGTCCGCCCGTCGAGGATCAGGTTCGCGGCCCGGGCCTCCGGCAGCACGGCGCGCACCTCCCAGGTGTTCGCGCCGACCTTGTGCGGCCCCAGCACGGAGAAGGGATCGCCGTGGCTCGCGCCCATGATCGCGGCGATCGCATCCTGATGGACCGTGGGAATCGTCGGGGACGCGGCGCGCTGGGTCTCCGCGACGGAGCCTGCGGCTCCCTCCTCGGCCCGGGGCGCGAAGGTCTCGTCGATTACCGTCATTCGGAACGCTCTCCGTCCTCATCCAGAATGGACAGAACCCCACGTGCGGGAATTTCGATCCAGTCGGGGCGGTTGTTGGCCTCGTAGTCCACCTCGTAGAGCGCCTTGGTCAGCAGACAGAGCTTCAGCAGGCGCTCGCGGGTCTCGGTGTCGGTCACGGCGGCCCGGGAGCCGTCGACGGCGCCCTGGTAGCCGGCGAGGAACGCCGCATCGATCATGCCACGCCACGCCGAGGCCGCCGCCCGTGCCCGGTCCTGCGAATCCGCGAAGCGGCTCGCGATCTCGCGGATCACCGTTTCGGCGCCATAGGCGAAGGAGCGCATCATCCCGGCGACGTCGCGCAGCGGCATCGACTTGGCGCGGCGCTCGTCCGCCGGCCGGGAGGGCTCGCCCTCGAAGTCGACGATGATCAGGTCGCTCTCGGCGACCAGCACCTGCCCGAGATGGTAGTCGCCATGGATGCGGATCTTGTGCGCGCCCTTCGGCGTCCCCCCGGCCAGACGCTCGATCAGCGCCTCGACCTCGGCCCGGCGGCCCAGCAGATCGGCGCAAGCGTCCTTGCCCGCGTCGAGGCCGCGCTCGGCGAGACCCTTCAGGCCCCGGAAGGCGCGCTCGGCCTGATGGCGGGCATCCTTCGCGAGCACCGCGAGGTCGCCCTCCTCGAAGGCTTCGGCCGCGAAGGCCGGGTCGTCGGTCTCCATGGCGAAGGCGACATGCATCTGCGCCGTGCGCTGGCCGAGCAGGTCGGCCCAGCGCATGTGGTCGCGGAACGCCTCCTCGGGGCTCAGGGCCTCGCTCTCGGGGGCGAGCACCACGGTCTCGAAGTCGCGGCGCAGGCCCTCCAGCATCAGGGTCCAGGCATCGCCCTGATTGAGGACGAACTTCTGCAGGACCGCCAGCGCCGTGCGGGTGCCGTCCTCCGCGACATGCTCCAGCGTGCCGAGCAGCGCGGGGGTATGCGGGAAGCCCGCCGTCTCGGTGAGGAAGCGCCCGACCTCGATCTCCGGGTGGGTGCCCGGCTGGAGGCGGCGCAGGAGCTTCAGCATCAGCTTCGAGCCCACCGCGATCGAGGTGTTGCTCTGCTCGGCCTTCAGGCGGCGGATATCGGCCACGTCCACCGTGACGCTCGGGTCGAAGGCCGAGGTGGTGGCGAAGACGAGCTTGCCGCCCTCGGTCGGGATCTCCCGGTGCTGGCGCATGTCCTCGATGAGGCAGGCGGCGAAGTCGTTAGAGCCCGCCGCCCCGAAGAGCAGGCCGGTGCGCGGGCCCCGGCGCACCCGCGCCACGGCGAATTCCATCAGGTCCGCGTCCTCGCGGCCCTCATCGACGCCGACCGGCACGAAGTACTGGTGGGTCTCGCCGTTGGCGAGGGTCACCGCGAGACGCGGCAGCAGGAAGCGCGGCTCGCCGCCCTCGCGGGGGCCGAAAGCGGCGCAATCCACCACCTTCACACCCTTGATCCGCGAGCCCTTGGCGCCGAACCAGCGGCGGCTCATCAGGAAGGGCGGCACCACGGTGCGCTCGAAGGCGACGCGCTCGCGCCCCGCCATCAGGCTCTCGATGCCCCCGGTGAGGACCATCGTGAACAGTTCCGGCGGCTCCTGCTGCGGGCCGACCACGCCCGACTGGGCGGCCGACAGGGAGAACCAGTAGAAGCCGTAGGCCGGCAGCGTCAGCAGATAGGGCAGATCGCCGATCGGCGGGAACTCGGTGCCGCCGGTCAATTCGATCGGCACCGCCGTGCGGAACTCAGACAGGTCGAGCTGCACCGCCTGCGGCGCTCGCGACAGGTTCGCCACGCACAGGATGCGCTCGCTCTCGTGCTCGCGGATCCAGGCCAGGACCTTGCGGTTCGACGGGTACAGGAACTGGATCGAGCCCCGCCCCAGGGCGACGCTGTTGTTGCGGATGGCGATCATCCGCCGGGTCCAGTTCAGCAGGCTGGTCTGGGCCTGCGTCTGCGCCTCGACGTTGATCGCGTCGAAGCCGTAGATCGGGTCCTGGATCGCGGGCAGGAACAGTTTCTGCGGGTTGGCGCGGGAGAAGCCGCCGTTTCGGTCCGGGCTCCACTGCATCGGCGTGCGCACGCCGTCGCGGTCGCCGAGATAGATGTTGTCGCCCATCCCGATCTCGTCGCCATAGTAGAGCACCGGCGTGCCGGGCATCGACAGGACGAGGGACTTCATCAATTCGATCTTGCGCCGGTCGTTCTCCAGAAGCGGCGCGAGGCGGCGGCGGATGCCGAGATTGATCCGGGCGCGGCGCTCGGCGGCGTAGAACGACCAGAGGTAATCACGCTCCTCGGCCGTCACCATTTCAAGCGTCAGCTCGTCGTGGTTGCGCAGGAAGATGGCCCATTGGCAGCCCTCCGGGATCTCCGGGGTCTGGCGCATGATGTCGGTGATCGGGTGCCGGTCCTCGCGGGCGATCGCCATGTACATGCGCGGCATCAGCGGGAAGTGGAACGCCATGTGGCATTCGTCGCCGTCGCCGAAATACTGCGCGGTCTCCTCCGGCCACTGGTTGGCCTCGGCCAGCAGCATCCGGTCGGGATAGCTCTCATCGAGGGCCGCCCGGATTTTTTTGATGACGTCATGCGTTTCGGACAGGTTCTCGCAATTCGTCCCGTCGCGCTCGATCAGGTACGGGATTGCGTCGAGGCGCAGGCCGTCGACGCCCATGTCGAGCCAGTAGCGCATGGTCGCGATGACCGCTTCCAGCACCTTCGGGTTGTCGAAGTTCAGGTCAGGCTGGTGGCTGTAGAAGCGGTGCCAGAAATACTGCTTGGCGACCGGATCCCAGGTCCAGTTCGAGGCCTCGGTGTCGAGGAAGATGATGCGCGTGTCCTTGTACGGCTCGTCGGTGTCCGACCAGACGTAGAACTCGCGCTCGGGCGAGCCGGGGGGCGCCTCGCGGGCGGCCTGGAACCAGGGATGCTGGTCCGAGGTGTGGTTGATGACGAGCTCGGTGATGACGCGCAAGCCGCGCTCGTGCGCCGCCTCCACGAAGGCGCGGAACTGCTCCATCGTCCCGTAGGAGGGGTTGATGCCCTCGTAATCGGCGATGTCGTAGCCGTCGTCCCGGAGCGGCGAGGGGTAAAACGGCATCAGCCAGATCGCCGTGACCCCGAGGTCGCGGACGTAATCCAGCCGCTGGGTCAGCCCCTCGAAATCGCCGATCCCGTCATTGTTCGAGTCGAAGAACGACTTGACGTGGATCTGGTAGATGATGGCGTCCCGGTACCATTGCGGATCGCTGCGATCGATCATCGCGTCGCTGCCTCATCGAGAAAGTCGAAGGAGCCGGTCGAGAACGCGACCGGCGGCCGGGCGGCCGTCATTGGACAGCCGCAGGTGCCACGGGCAGCCTCAGCCCGCAACCCGGCGTGGTGGAGTGAGACGCCAGATGACGCAGGAGCGTTCCGCCGGATCGAGCGCGATCCGGTGTCCCTTGCCCCGGAGCGAGAACGTGTAACCCTGCAACAGGTCCTCGACCTCGACCGCGCCGTCATCGGGCAGGCCGAACAGCCAGAGGGGCACCTCGTAGCTGCATTCCTGACGATTCTTGGGATCGAGGTTGACCATCACGAACACGCAATTGTCCCCCTCCGGCGACGTCTTGGCGTAGGCGATGATGTTCTCGTTCCAAGCCGGCGTGAAGGTGACGTTGCGGAAGTCCCAAAGGGCCGGGTTGTTCCGCCGGATATGGTTGAGCTTGACGATGTGCTCGCGGATGTTGCCCGGCCGGTCGTAGTCCCAGGCCTTCGAGCCCATACTTTTCGGAGTTGAGGTATTCCTCCTTGCCGGGATACGGCGCGGCCTCGCACAGTTCGAAACCGTTATAGATCCCATAGACCGAGGAGAGGGTGGCAGCGAGCGTCGCCCGCACCACGAACCCGGCCCGCCCGCTGGTCTGCAGGTAGTACGGATTAATATCGGGCGTATTCGCGAAAAAGTTCGGGCGGTAATACTCGCCCATCTCGCCGGCCAGTTCGGTGCTGTACTCGATCAGCTCCGCCTTGGTGTTGCGCCACGTGAAGTACGTGTAGCTCTGCTGATAGCCCGCCTTGGCGAGTTTCTTCATCATCTTCGGCCGGGTGAAGGCCTCCGCGAGGAAGATCGCGTCCGGGAACTGGCCGTTCACTTCGCCGATCACCCATTCCCAGAACGGGATCGGCTTGGTGTGCGGGTTGTCGACGCGGAAGATGCGCACGCCCCGCTGGCACCAGCCCAGCAGGATGTCGCGCAGCTCGATCCAGAGGGAGGGCAGGGCCCCGCCGTAGAAATGGACGTTCGAGATGTCCTCGTACTTCTTCGGCGGATTCTCGGCGAATTTCAGCGTCCCGTCCGGGCGCCACTCGAACCATTCCGGGTGGTTCTTGATCCAAGGATGGTCCGGCGAGCACTGGATCGCGAAATCGAGCGCGATCTCCATGCCGTAGGCGTGGCTGGCCGCCACCAGCCGCTCGAAATCCTCGAGCGTGCCGAGGTCCGGGTGGACGGCCTCGTGGCCGCCCTCCTCCGCGCCGACCGCGTAGACCGAGCCGACATCGCCGGGCAGAGCTTTCAGCGTGTTGTTCTTGCCCTTGCGGTTGGTGCGTCCGACCGGGTGGATCGGCGTGAAGTAGAGCACGTCGAAGCCGAGTTCGCGGATCTCCGGCAGGCGCGCGATCACGTCGTTGAACGTGCCGTGGCGGTTCACGTCCATGGATTGCGAGCGCGGGAAGATCTCGTACCAAGCCGAGTACCGGGCCGCGAGGCGGTCGGCGATGACGGGAAGCATCACCGGATAGCGCGAGCGGTTCACACGTTCGGCATGGGGCCTCACCAGGGCGACGGTATCCGGTTGCAGGATCTTTTCGAGCTGTGCGGCCGACCCACTCTGTTCGGCGGCGAGCGCCGCGACCAGGGCCGCCAAGCGGTCCTTGTCCCGGCCGGTGGCCAGCGACGCGGCGGTGCCCACGAGGGTGACACCTTCGATGGTCTCCAGGCGCACGTCGACGCCCGCATCGCGCTTCTTGATCGTGTCGCGCATCCACGAGGCGAAGGGATCGCGCCACGCCTCGATGGTGAACTCGTAGCGGGCATTGCGCTCCAGGGGGAAGCGGCCCGCCCAGCGGTCGTTGTCCACGAAGACCATCGGGTCCTCGCGCCATTCCGTCGTTCCGACGACGCGCGAGAGGATCGCGGCGGCGATGATCTCGTGTCCGTCCGAGAAGATGTCGGCCTCGACCCGCACGTCCTCGCCGACGATGCGCTTCACGGCCGAGCGGCCCCCGTCGAGTTCCGGGCTCACCGCCTCGATGACGACCCGACCTTCGCCCTTCGGCTCACCCCGGGTGGGCTGGCGGGCGACATTCGCCCGGCTCGCGGCAAGGATGCGCAACTCACCCGGCACCAGGGTGACGTGGCTTCCGGCGTGGAAGGCGATGGGCTCCACCTCGGGCGTGCGGTCCACGAAGGGACCGAGCATTCCGCCCGTGCGGGCGATCAGCGGCCCGGCCTCGACCGCGACCGGCGCCCCGCTCGGGTTGTAAAGCACCAGCACTGCGTGCCCGGCGGAGGCATGGTGACCGGTGTCGTAGCGGACGAGGGCGATGAAGCCCGCATCCGGCGCGGACAGGCGCTGCTGCGCGCCCTCGACATTGGCGGCGGGCAACTCGGCCTTGAGGGCGTTGATCGCGCGGATCGAGGCCGAGATGTCGATACCGGTGTCGCTCTCGCGGTCGCCCGGATGGGTCTCGACCACATGGAGCGCCCGGCGGTAGCCCCATTCATAGCCGATGGGCATCAGCACGCCCGCCGAGAAGAAGGACGCGAGCGCGTAGCGGGTGCGCAGATGCGCGGCGACCGCCTCCTGTCCCCCGCCGATCTCGGCGGCGAGGCGCTTCATATCGTGGTTCTCGGGGAAGGCGATGGAGGGGGCGAGCACCCGCAGGCGCTCGTACTGATCGAGCGCCCAGGGGGCCTTGAGGTCCCACCACGCGAAGGAGTTGAACAGGTAGTCGAAGCCGGCGCCTGCCGTGGCGCGGGCCTCCTCGAAGGTGCAGCCGAGGGTCTCGGCGGCGAAGAGACAGGCCGGGTCCTTCTCCTTGGCGGCGGCGATCAGCACGCGCCACACCTCGGGCGGCACCTTGTAGGCGGCATCGCAGCGGAAGCCGCCGACGCCGAGATCCTGCATCCGCGCGACATAGGCGGTGAAGATTTCCGTCAGCGCCTGCCGGGCGGCGGGGCTGTGATAGTCGAGTTCGGCGAGGTCGCCCCAGACCGTGCGGATCGACGGGTCGTCCGGGTCTACGGCGGCGGGGTGCATGATCGAGCCGTCGGGCTCGCGCATGAACAGGTCGGGGCGCTCCTGCACGAGGCGGGCATTGTCGGCGGTGTGGTTGATGACCAGGTCGGTCATCACCGCGATGCCCGCGGCGCGGGCGGCGGCGCAGAAGCGGCGGATCTGCTCGTCGTCGGGGGTGCCGTCCTCGTCGCGCAGGCGTTCGTCCAGGCGGTCGGTGTCGGCCACCGCATAGAGGCTGCGCGAGCCGCCGGTCTGGTGGAACGGGTTCAGGTAGATCCAGTCGAAGCCGAGATCGGCGATGCGCGGCAATTCCCGCGTCCAGTCGGACACGCGCCCCACGAGGAGGGGGAACAGGTTGTAGATCCGCGGCCCCTCGGCCCGGGGCGCGAGGGTGGCCGGCAGCGCGCCAGGGGTTCCGGTCGCCTGCGTCGGCGATGCGGCCTTGGTCGGTGCGTTCATACGGATCGTGTCTCCTGCCTGCTCGCTAACGCCTCAACTCGGCTGCCGTGCCGCGTTCGACGCGTACCCTGCTCTATCCCGCGACCCGTGACGGTGGTGGGTCAGTCTCTGCGCCTACCGCGGTTGCCCCCTCTCCCCGCAAGCGGGGAGAGGGCCGAGCCCCCTTGCCGGGGGCGAGGCGAGCCCGAAGGGCGATGGTGAGGGGGTAAGCCGGACATGGCTCCATCGTGGAGCCCCCTCACCTTCGGCTGCCGCCTCGTTTTGCCGACGACAAGGTCGGCAAAACCCTCTCCCCGCAAGCGGGGCGAGGGGGATGCTCACCCCGCCCGCCGCAACACCGCGTAGGGCAGGTCGCGGAACAATGTACCGCCATCGGCGCCCTCCCCGTCGATCTCCCTCCCGGTCACGATGTCCCGCCAGCGTGTTCCCGCCCCGAGGGCGAGGGTCGTGCCGGCGAAGGCCTTGCCGGACCACGTCCCCTCCCCGGTCAGCCCAGAGAACAGGCGCGGCACGGCGACGATGAGATCGCCTGCCCCGGCCGGATCGAGATCGGTGCGGCGGAAGGCGAGGATGTGCTCCGCCCGCTCGCCCGCGGCCTCCACCGCCTCGTAGCCGGCGCGGGCGAAGAATTCCGGCCGGGCGGCTCGTTCGGAGAGCATCCGGTGGAGCGTCGCCTGCTTCACCCGGCCGTCCATCCAATGGGCGAGGAGCGGCGCGACCTCTCCCTCCCCGTCGATCATCCGCGTCAAGGCGCCGTAATCGACCGGTCTCCGATTGTCAGGGTCGACAAAGGAGAAGTCCCAGATTTCCGTGCCCTGGTAGGTGTCGGGCAGGCCCGGCAGGGTCGATTTCAGCACCGTGCGGCCGAGGCCGGACAGCATGCCGAGATGGGCGAGGCGCTGCGCGAAGGGGCGCAGCTCCTGCAGGAAGGCCGAGCCCGGCGCGATGATCGCCTCGAACAGCTTGCGGACGGTGCCCTCGTAGGTCTCGTCCACGTTGACCCGCTCGACCGGCGCTTGCCCTCGCGCATCGCCTTCTCGGCATAGGCGTTGAGGCGCTCGCGGAAGGCGGTGACGGCCCCCGCTTCCTCGCCGTCGAGGAGTTCCAGGGGCCACGCCCCGAGGATGGCCTGGAAGAACATCCATTGGTCGTTGGCGTCGGGCGCGGGCTCGCCGTCGATGCGGGAGAGATGGGGGCTAGCGGTCTTCTGCCAGAGGTCCCAGGCCCCGGCCCAGCTCTCGGGCATCTCGGAAAGGGCCAGAAGCCGCGAGCGGGCATCCTCGCCGCGCTTGGTATCGTGGGTCGCGGTGGCGATCATGGCGTTCGGCCAGTCGCGGGCACGGGCGGCCTGCAGATCGTGGAAATGCTCCACGTCGATGCCGTACTCGCCCGGATCGCCGCCGACCTCGTTGAGGCCGAGCAGCGCCGCGTAGCGGTAGAACAGCGTGTCCTCCAAGCTCTTGGCCATGACCGGGCCGGTCAATTGCTGGAACCGGCGGCGGAAGCGCAGCACCACATGCGGATCGGGCCGTCCGGGGCCGGAGGTCTCGACCCGGCCGAGCAGCACGTCGCGGGCGAAATCGTGGACCGAGCGGTCGGGCAGGCTCGACCAGCGCTTGGCCTTGGCCACCGCGCCCTCGATGAGCCGCACGTCCTCCGGCTCGATCTCGCCCTCCTCCAGGTCGGCGGGCAGATAGCTGCGGTAGGTGGGAAAGCGGGCGATCACCTCGATCAGCGCCCGGCGCAGGGCATTGACGGTGAAGTCGCGGGTGCGCCGGTCGGCGTCGGCGACTTCCTTCAGATCGCTCGTCAGCACTTCGAGTTCGCTGGCGAAGCTGATCTCGAGGATCTCGGCCTTGGCGGCGCGCAGTTGTGCGCCGTAGCGCTCGTCCATGCCGCTGGCCCATTCGTAGAGGCGGCGGACCTTGGCCTGCTTGCCCTTGTCGACCAGTACGCCGTCGAGCTGGTTCAGCACGTCGTAGCCGGTGGTGCCCGCGACCGGCCAGGGCCGTAGCCGCTCGCCGGGTTCGAGGATCTTTTCGACCACCACGTAGAAGCCAGGTCCCACCGCCGCCTGCAAGGCACGGGCATAGCCCGCCGGGTCGGCCAGGCCGTCGATATGGTCGATGCGCAGCCCGTCGATCCGGCCCTCGCGGATGTGGCGGAACACGGTCTCGTGCGAGCGGTGGAAGATGTCGGACTTCTCGACCCGCAGGCCCGCCAGCGAGTTCACATCGAAGAACCGGCGGTAGTTGATGTCGCTCGACGCCACACGCCAATGGGCGAGGCGGTAGGCCTGCGCCTCGAGCAGCCGGTGCAGGGTACCGAAGCTGTCCGGTCGGCCCTTGAAGCCGTTGAGCAGCGCCAGGGTCCGCTCGGTCGCCTGCTGGATCGAGGGCGACATGGCGTAGACGGCCGCAAGGCGCCGCTTCAGATCCTCCGCCTCCTCGGGGAAGCCCCGGCGGCGGGTCTCGTCGGTGTCCAGCGACATGGCCCGCAGGCGCTCGGAGATGGCGAGCAGTTCCGCGGTTGTGTCGTCGTCCACGGCGCCGATGGCGGCGAGAACCCGGCTCAGGATCGTCGGGTAGCTGAAGGGCCGCACCGGAAACTGGTGCTCGTAATGCCAGACGCTGAAGGCGCCTTTCTCGGGGTCGAATTTCAGTTCGAGGTGGCCGTTCTCCAGCGCCTCGCCATAGCGCTCACCCAGGAACGGAATGACGAGGTTGCGGCCCGCACCGAGGCGCTGCCAATCGATGTCGAAGGCGTGGGCGAAGGGCGAGAGAGCCCCCCATTCCAGCACCGAGAGCCACCACGGATTGTCCGACCCGCCGACGCCCATGTGGTTGGGCACGATATCGAGGAGGAGCTTCAGCCCATGGCTGTGCAGGGTGTCGGCGAGGCGGATGAAATCCTCTTCCCCGCCGAGTTCCGGGTTGATCTGCCCGTGGTCCACGATGTCGTAGCCATGGGTCGAGCCGGGCCGCGCCTTCTGCAGGGGTGAGGCGTAGACGTGGCTGATGCCGAGTTTGGCGAGATACGGGATGATCCGCTCAGCGTCGGCGAAGGTGAAGTCCTTGTGGAATTGCAGCCGGTAGGTCGCCCGCGGCGGCGGCGCGGCAAGGCGGGAGGCGCTGCGCGCGCCCCGGTCCTCGGCGGAGAGGGCGGCGGCGAGCTTGGCGAGCGGCCCGCCGGGGGCGGCGATCTCGGACAGGTCGCGGTCGAGTTTCCGCCGCCAGTTCGGATAGCCCTCCGTCGAGCCCGGCACGTTGGCCTGCGCCAACTCGGACACCACGTCCTCGTATTGCACGGCCGTCAGGATCGACGGCGCGCGGGCAAGGTAGCGCGCGGCGCCCTCGAAAGGCGCGGCCTCCGGCGGCTCGGATTCGGGCAGCAACTGCTCCCCGGCCAGGGCTTCCGCGAGGCGGCGGCGCTCCACGACGCGCTCGCCGCGCTCGGCCTCGGCCCGTTCCTGATCGTAGAGGCCGAGCGACTGGCGGGTGTCGGTATCGACGCCGCGCCACCAGCCGACGAAAGTCGGCAGGTCGTGCGTGGTGATGGCGGTGAGCGCGTCGCGCGGGTAGGCGCCCGGCGCCTTGAACCGGCCGTCGCCCTCGCGCTCGAAGGCGAGGATGCGGTAGCTCAGCACCCCGGCCTTCATCAGCGCGTCGGAGAAGCCCTCCGGCGCGGTGCCGAGGTCTTCGGCAATGACGAGGCACTTGTTGCGGTGGCTTTCCAGCCGCAGCACCGCGAGCATGGGCTCGAAGGGCATGGCGACATAGGCGCCCGCATGCGCCCCCTCCCCCAGCGGGATCAGGAACAGCCGGGCGAGCTGGAAGGCATGGTCGATGCGGATCGCGCCCGCATGGCGCATGTTCGCCTGGACGAGAGCGCGGAAGGCGGCGAGGCCATCACGCTCCATTTCAAGCGGGTCGAAGGCGGGCAGACCCCAGTTCTGCCCCTTGGGGGCGAGCAGGTCCGGCGGCGCGCCGATGGACACCCGGTCGGCGAACCGCTCGGGATGGGACCAGATCTCGGACCCGCCCCGGTCGGCGCCGACCGCGAGGTCGCGATACAGGCCGAGCCGCATGCCCGCATCCTGCGCGCCCTGCGAGGCGGCCGCGAGTTGCGTATCCGCGAGATATTGCAGCCACGCGAAATAGCCGACCTCCTCCGCGTGGTCGGCCGCGAAGGCACGCACGGCCTCGGTCCCGGCGCGGCGGTACTCCTCCGGCCAGTCTCCCAGCCAATGGGCACCCTGGGCCTTGAAGTGGGCGGACAGAGCCTCGAAGATCGCGTGCGAGGCCAAGTCCTCACCGCCCTCGATACGGAAGCGGTCGAAGGCCTCGTCGGTGCCGGACTTGGCCGGGGATTCCGCCCAGAGCGCCCGCAGAACCGGGTCGAGCACGGCAGCGACGCCGGCATGATCGACGAGCGCCGCCTCCCGCAAGGACGCGATGGCAGGAGCCGCCTCCGCGAGCAGGGTTTCGGCGCGGGAGCCCTTGAGGCCCGGCAGGTCGCGCGGCGCGATGAACAGGGTTTCGAGGAAGAGCCGCGAGGACGGCGAGTAGGGCGAGATCTTGGTCCGGTCGGAGCCGAACAGGGCGTGGACCGGGCTCAGGCCCAGGAAGGCCGCCCCGCGCAGGGCCGCCTCTCGGGCCGCCTCGCCCGCATCCGCATAGGTGCCGATGCCGATATTGCCGGAGGAGCGCAGGCCGTAGAGCTGCGCGGCGAGTCCCCAATCGGAGGCCCCCTCCTCCCCATAGGCACGGGGACGCCAGCAGCGTTGCGGCGCGGAGATGACGAAGGATTCGGCGCGCGTGTCGCCGACCGCCACCGTCAGGCGGTGATAGCCCGGCGTCAGCGGCGGCAGGTCGAAGGCCGGATCGGAGGCGGAGATCGCGGCGCGCCCTTCGCGGGCGGCCCCGCGCTCATCGACGAGCCGCCAGACCAGCGTGCTCGCGCCGCCGGGAAGGCGCAGGGGGATGCGGGTGGCGCGGCGCGCCTCGATCGGCAGGAGCGGCGGAACGAGGTTGCGGCGGAGCGCCTGCACCGTCGCGAGGCTCTCGGCCAGTTCCGTGTCGTCGCCCACGGGAAAACCCAGAGCGGCCAGAAGGCCGACGCGGGCATCGAGGGAGGTCTCGACGGGCTTGCCGAAGGCGTCCGTGTAGCCCGCCGCGACGCCGACGAGGTCGGCGAGGTCTTCCCTCAGGCTCACGAGCGGGACTCCGTCAGAAACAGGCCGGTCCAGGCCGGCAGGGTATGGCCCGTGCCATCGGGCGCGTTGGTCCACACGAGACGCCCAGTGCCGGGCTCGACCGTCTGCTCGCCCTCCCCGACATTGGCGACGAAGCGAAGGTCGCCCGCCTCGAAGCTCCACGTGCAATCGACCACGCCGGGGCTCGGCAGATGCGCCCGCGCCCCGCGATAGCCGGACTTCGCCAGCGGTACGACCACGTCCCGGCGAAGGGCGAGGAGGTGCGTCGTGTCGGCCAGCACCTCCTTGTGAGGCGAGCGGTCCCGCTCCGACCAGTCGAGCTTCGAGCGAAGGAAGGTCTCCTCCTCCGTCGGGTCGGGGATCTTGGACGTGTCGTCCGCGAAGGCGGCGAAGCTCTTGAACTCCCTGCGGCGGCCCTCGCGGACAGCCTTGTTCAGCTCCTCGTCCGGCGCAAAGTCGACGAAGAACAGGAACGGGGCCGAGGCCGACCATTCCTCGCCCATCCAGAGCATCGGGATCTGCGGCGCCAGGAGGAAGCCCGCGCGGGCAAGCGCCAGCTTGTCCGGGTCGGCGAGGTGGTTCAGCCGCTCGCCGAGCGCCCGGTTGCCGACCTGATCGTGGTTCTGCAGGAAGGTGACGAAGGCGCTGGGGGGCAGGTGGCTGGAGGGCTCGCCGCGCGGGTGGTTGTCCAGCGTCTTGAAGGGCTCGCCCTGATAGGCAAACCCCTCCGAGAGGCAGCGGGCCAGACGCTCGACCGGTTTGTCGGCGAAGCTTTCATAATAGCCGGCTTCCTCGCCCGTCAGCAGGACGTGCCAGCAATGGTGGAGATCGTCCGCCCATTGGGCATCGTGCATCCGGGCACGCCCGCCCGCGTCGCGTTCGAGCCAGCGGGCTTGGTTCTTCTCGTTCTCCAGCATCAGGTGGATCTGGCGCTGGGGGAGGAGCTTGCGGACGGTCTCGCCGAGCTCGGCCAGGAAGTGCCGCGGGGAATCGTCGAGGATGGCATGGACCGCGTCGAAGCGCAGGCCGTCGAACCGGAATTCCTCCAGCCAGTACAGAGTGTTCTGCAGGAAGAACTGGCGCACGGTGGCGCCGCTGTCCTTGCCGTCGAAATTGATTCCTGCGCCCCAGGGGGTCTGGTGGCGGTCGGTGAAGAAGGATTCCGCGTAGGCGTGGAGGTAATTCCCGGCCGGTCCGAAGTGGTTGTAGACCACGTCGAGATAGACCATCAGCCCGAGCCCGTGGGCCTTGTCTATCAAGCGCTTGAGATCGTCGGGACGGCCATAGGCCCCGTCCGGCGCGTAGGGCAGCACGCCGTCATAGCCCCAGTTCCGGGTGCCTTTGAAGTCGGCGATAGGCAGGAGTTCGATGGCGGTGACGCCGAGCGCCTTCAGGTCGGGCAGGCGCTTTTCCAGCCCCGCATAGGTGCCTTCCGGCGTCGCCGCGCCGACATGGCACTCGTAGATCACCGCCTCCTCGAAGGGGCGGCCGGTCCAGCCCTCGTCGGACCATTCGAAGGCGCGGGCGTCGATCACCTCCGACAGGCCGGACACGTCCTCGGGCTGAAAGCGCGAGGCGGGGTCGGGCACCACGAGATCGCCGCCGATGCGGAAGCCGTAGCGAGCACCGGGCTTGATGCCCGGCAGGGCGGTGCGCCGCCAACCGCCGCCGGATTCGGGGAGGGGATGCTCGGCCCCGTCGACCACGACGGTGACGGTTTCGGCGCTCGGTGCCCAGAGGGCAAAGCGCACGCCGCCCTCGACGAGTTCGGCCCCGAAATCCATGCTGTGGGCATGCCGCATGTCAGGCCGCCATCCTTTTTTCGTGCGCGCGTCCGGTTCCGCCGACAAGCGGAGCCGCTGCGTGTCATCGGAGAAGGCCCCGGAGTTGATCCGGTTCCCGACCGATGCACGTAGAGCGCCACGGAGCGAAGGGGATGCCGGTGGGTGCATGGCTGCGGCGAGCGTGACACCGCCGTCGCAAGCGGGCGACGTCGGCTAAGCCGCCGCGTCCGGCACCACGAACGCCCCCGAGGCGGTCAGCACCAAGAGCGAGCGCCCGGACAGCGCAACGGTGCCGCCCGCCGGGATGGGCTCGCTCGCGCGCGGTGCGCCCGTGGGCTCCGTCGTGTCGAGGGCGGGCGTCCAAGGACCACCGACGATGGGCGCGAGGTGGAAGGACACCTCCCTCTCCCCGCCATTGAACAGGATCAGCAGCCGGTCGGCCTCGACCCGGTCGTTGCCGATCTGCATGCCGAAGACGCGCAATCCGTCGTCGCCCCAGTGGCGTCCCTCCATCTCCCCACCCTCGGGAGAGAGCCAATGCACGTCGCGCAGGGGCTCCTCGGGATCGATCAGTTCGCCCGTGAAGAAGGCCCGGCGGCGCAGCGCCGGTTGCGCGCGCCGGAAGGCGAGGCAATGGGCGACGAAGGCGGTCAGGTCCGGGTCGGGATCGGACGTCCAGTCCATCCAGCTCGTCGGGTTGTCCTGGGCGTAGGCGTTGTTGTTGCCCCCCTGCGAGCGGGATCGCTCGTCGCCCATCAGCAGCATCGGCACGCCCTGCGCGAGCATGATCGTGGCGAGCATGTTGCGCTTCTGGCGGGCGCGGACCTCCAAGGTCGCCGGTTCATCCGTATCGCCCTCGACGCCGTAATTGCGGCTGACGTTGTGGCCGTGACCGTCGCGGTTCTCCTCGCCGTTGGCGTGGTTGTGCTTCTCCTCGTAGGAGACGACGTCGGCGAGGGTGAAGCCGTCATGGCTCGCGATGAAGTTGATGCTCGCGAGCGGCGAGCGTCCCGAGGCGGCGAAGGTCTCGCGCGAGCCGGTCAGCCCCTGGGTCAACTTGGCGAGTGTGCCCGAATCCCCGCGCCAGAACCCACGGGTGGCGTCACGGAACCGGTCGTTCCACTCGCTCCAGCCGCGCGGGTAGCCGCCGAGCTGGTAGCCGCCCATGCCGATATCCCAGGGCTCGGCCACCATCTTCACGCGCGCCAGCACCGGATCCTGCGCCACGGCCTGGAAGAAGGCGGCGCGAGGGGTGAAGTCCACGGGGGAGCGCCCGAGGCTGGAGGCGAGGTCGAAGCGGAAGCCCGCGATGCCGTAGGCGGTGACCCAATGCCGGAGGGAATCCAGCACCATCTGCATCACGCGCGGATGGCTGACGTCGAGGGTGTTGCCGCAGCCGGTGCAGTCGAGGTCGCGGGACGGGTCGCCCGGCTCGGCCTTGTAGTAGCTGGCATTGTCGATGCCGCGGAAGCTCAAGGTCGGCCCGGTCAGCCCGCCCTCGGCGGTGTGGTTGTAGACCACGTCGAGCCAGGTCTCGATGCCGGCCGCGTTCAATTCGCGGATCGCCGCCTTCAGGCTGCTGACGCCGCTTTCCCCGAGGTAGCGCGGATCGGGCGCGAAGTAGTTGTAGGGTTGGTAGCCCCAGAAATTGACGAGACCCTTGTCCACGAGGAACCGGTCGTCGGCGAAGACCTGGATCGGCAGCAGTTCCAGCGCCGTGACGCCGAGCTTCACGAGGTGCTCGATGATCGCCGGATGGGCCATCGCCGCATAGGTGCCGCGCTCCTGTTCCGGGATGTCGGGATGGGTCCGGGTCAGCGCCTTCACATGCGCCTCGTAGATCACCGTCTCCGAGAGCGGACGCCGCACGGGGGTGAGGGCGAGGTCGGGCACGTCCGGCGCCGTGACGACGCCGCGCGGCATGTAGACGGCGCTGTCGCGGCGATCGATCCGGTCGGCCCGGGTCCCGCTGCGGCGGTGGCTGTAGAGGGCGTCGTGCCAGCGGATGCGGCCCCGGATCTCCCGCGCATAGGGGTCGAGGACGAGCTTCGAGGCGTTGAAGCGGTGGCCCTGGGCGGGGTCCCACGGTCCATGAACCCGGTAGCCATAGAGCCGGCCCGGCAGCAGCCCGCGCAGGTAGCCGTGCCAGACGTCGTCCGTGCGGCAGGGCAGGCGGACGGTACGCGTCTCGTGCCGCTCGCCCGGCTCGAACAGGCAGAGATCGACCGCCGTCGCGTGTTCGGAGAACAGGGCGAAGTTCACCCCGCGGCCGTCGAAATGCGCGCCGAGCGGTGCCGGCACCCCGTCATCGACGGCGATCATGGGCGTGGTCCGGGCAGGATGGGAGCTATTCCGCCGCGGCAGCGGTGGTCGGAGGCTCGCGTTCCGTCGTGCGGAAGGCTTCGAGCTCGGCCAGGAAGTTGCGCGCCCACCAATCCACGTCCTCGCGCGCCATGCGCTCCGCCATCGGGCGCCAGCGCGCCACGCGCTCCGCCTTCGGCATGTACAGCGCCATCCGGATCGCCTCCGCGACCTCGAACCGGTCGTAGGGGTTCACCAGCAGCGCCTCAGGCAATTGCCGCGCCGCGCCTGCGAATTTCGACAGCACCAGCACGCCGGGATCCTCGTCGCTCTGCGCGACGACATATTCCTTGGCGACGAGGTTCATGCCGTCGCGCATCGGCGTGACGAGTCCCACCCGCGCCGCCCGGTAGAGGCCGGCGAGCACGGGCCTCGGATAGGCCTTGGTGATGTACTGGATCGGCGTCCAGGCAGGGTCGCCGAGCGAGCCGTTGATCTCGCCGACCTTCTCGTTCACCTCGCGGGCGAGCCTGCTCGTATTCCGGCACCTCGCTGCGGGATTTCGGGGTGATCTGGATGTAGGTGACGTTGCCACGCTGGTCGGGGTTCGAGGCAAAGAAGCTCTCCACCGCCTCCATCCGCTCAGGCACGCCCTTGGAATAATCCAGCCGGTCGACGCCGATCAGCAGCTTGCGGGTGCGCAAGCCTGCCATGGTCTCGCGGACCACCTTGTTGGACGACGCCTTATCTGCGGCTTCCTGGAAGCCCGCCACGTCGATCCCGATGGGGAAGCTTTTGATCCGGGTGCGGCGCCCGTCGACCATCAGCGAGCCGCCGCCCAGCGGGATCGCCCGCAGCGTGTCGATGAGGTTGCGCTGCAGGTTCTGTACGTCGGGGTCGGTCTGCAGGCCGATCAGGTCGTAATCGACGATGGCGCGAAGCGCTTCGCCGCTGGCAGGCAGGGAATTGAACACGTCCGCCGCAGGCCACGGGATGTGGTGGAAATAGCCGATCGGGTTGTCGAGGCCGAGGCCGCGCAGTTCGGCCGCCAGCGGCAGCAGGTGGTAATCGTGGACCCAGATGATGTCGTCGGGCTCGACAAGCTTGGCGAGGGCCCGCGCGAAGGTGCGATTCACCCGGCTGTAGCCGGAATAATCCGAGCGCGAGAAGGCGCCGAGCCCCAGCCGGTAATGCATGATCGGCCAGAGGGCGCGGTTGGCGAACCCGGCATAATATTCGGCGTGGTCGCGGGGGAGAGATCCACCACCGCGTATTGGACCCGGCCCCGGTCGATGAGCGTCGGCTCCTCGGAGGGCTCGTCGGTGATCCGCCCGCTCCAGCCGAACCACAGGCCCTCATAGGCGCTGAACGCTTCCTTGACCGCAACCGCGAGACCGCCAGCCGCGACGGCCTTGCCGCCCTCCTCCGGGACGGCCACGCGGTTCGATACGATCACAAGGCGTGCCACTCGGGTGGGCTCCCGTTTGAGGCGCGAATAGCCCGCGCCGACGCACAGATACCGTGTGTAGAACGCATCTCGTTGAGAGGCGATCCTTAACGTCGGCAACCCAAGCGCGAAGCCGGGTGCAGGTCAAGCACGGCCGGGGTCCCGAGGGTGACGCCGGGGTCATGGCATCCTCCGGCTGAACGCAAGCTGAGCCGTGCGGGTTTCGGCTCGAATCGAGGAACTGTCACAGGTTCAGCCGGTTACACAGCCGTCGCGGGACACCGCGACAAAAGGAGTCTGAGCGCGATGGCCGAACCCGAATTCCCGCACGACGTGCCGCATGGCGCCGCTCAGGGCGCGACCTCCGGACCGGATGGGACCGAAGGGGCTCGGGCGAAGGCCGAGTGGCGTGGGCTGCAGGGCGACGTGGAGAACCTCGCCGGCGTCGCCGCCGAGCAGGGCCGCGGCCTCATCGATGCGGCGCGCCTCCAGGCCCAGGATTACGTCGAGCGCCGCAAGGGCGAGGCGGCGCAATCGGTGCAGGATCTCGCGCGCTCCCTGCGCGGCTCCGGCAAGGACATGGCCGACAAGCCGCATGTGCGTGCCTTCTTCGACAGTGCGGCGGACGGGCTGGAGCAGCTCGGCACCTCCATCGAGCGCCGCAGTCTCAGCGAGTTCTACGGCGAGGCCGAGGCGATCGCCCGGCGCGCGCCGGTCGCGGTGGCGGTGGGCACCTTCATGGTCGGCCTGCTGGCCGCACGCTTCATCAAGTCCTCGAACGTTCCGCCGGACGAGGACGTCCGCGACAGCTACCGGGCCTGATCATGAGCCAAGGTTCCGACCCCCGCCAAGGTGCGAGTTCGATTCAGGGCCTGATCGGCGACGCCCTGCGCGAGACCAACGAGCTCGCCCGCAAGGAAATTGCTCTGTTCCGGGCCGAGATGGCGGGCAACGTCCGCCAGCTCATCGTGGGCCTCGCCTGCATGATCGGCGCGGCGGTCTTCGCCGTCGTCGCCCTGCTGGTGCTGATCGACGCCTTCGTGAAGTGGCTCGCCACCATCGTCGGCTCGGAATGGCTCGCGGCGCTGATTGTCGGCGGCACGCTGTTCGTGCTCGCCATCGGGATGGCCCTGTGGGCACGGAGCGTGCTGTCGCTCTCGACCCTCGCGCCGACCCGCACCACCCGCCAGGTTCGGCAGGACGCCCAGGCCCTGTCGGAACGCGTCTCAGGATGAGAAGGACGCCATGAGTTCGATGAACGACCTCGAGCGCGAGATCGAGGAAAGCCGCGCCCGCCTCGATGACACGATCGACCAGATCCAGGGCCGCCTCTCGGTGCCCAATCTCGTCGACGAGATGCTGGGCAATGCCCGGCGCGTCCCCTAGCTCGCGAACGTCTACGACGGCGCGCTGGACGCCGTGCGCCGCAATCCCGTTCCCGTGCTGCTGATCGCGGCGGGGGTGGGGATGTTGTTCAGCCGCATGGCCAAGGAGACCGAGCGCCGCCGCACGCAGGTCTCGGCCGCGCGGGTGGACACCATCGCGACGGACGCGGTGCGGGACTACGACCCGGACGGACCCGCCGCCCGCCCGGTCCAGGATCCCCTGGAAAAGACCGAGATCTAACCATCCCGAAGGACGGACCTTTCCCATACGCGTGACCGCCGAGGATACGAGCATGACCGACAAGCCGGGCTTCCCAGCGGGCGAGCCGTTCAACCCCGCCGCCGCCCCGGGCGCGGCCGGAGACCACACCCTGCGTCCCGACCCGACCGGCCGCCACGATCCCCTCCCCGGCGCGGCCTCGGCCAGCGTCGACCGCGCGGCGGATGCCGCGAACGATCTCGGGGATCGCGCCTCAGATCTCGCCGACCGGGCACGGGACAAGATCACCGGCCTCGCCGACGACATCCACGACCGGCTCGGCGGCTCGGCCGACCGGGTGCGGGACCGGGCCGAGGCGGCCTATGACGAGGCGCGCGGCCGGGCGGGCGATCTCCACCGCCGCAACATGCGCCGTCTGGACGACTTGACCGTGCAGGGTCTCGACGGCCTGCGTCGCAGCCGCACCCAGGTCGAACGGTTCGTGGAGGACAACCCGCTGCTGGTCGGCGTGGTCGGCGTCGCCGCCGGTCTTCTGTTAGGCGCGCTGCTACCGCGCACCCGCCAGGAGGATCGCAGCCTCGGGCCGTATGCCGACGAGGTTCGCGGCGAGGGCCTGCGCTACGCCCGCGAGATGACCCATCGCGGCCGGGAATTCGTCCAGTCCGCCCTCGATCCGGACAATCTGAACGAGGTCGTCCGCAAGGCGACCGGCGCCGAGGACGAGACGCCGCCCGCCGGGGAGCGGACGCAGCACAACCTGTAAGGTCGGCTGTACGGGGGAGCCTTCCCCTCTCCCCGCCTGCGGGGAGAGGCCCGTTTGCACCTCGTCGTGCAAACGGGAAGCGGAGGCGAAGCCGGAGCGGCGGTGAGGGGGCTCGCAGGACGAGACTCCTCCGGTCCTCCCCCTCACCCTCGGCTGCCGCCTCGCTTCGCCCCCGGCAAGGGGGGCTCAGCCCTCTCCCCGCAAGACGGGGAGAAGGGAAACGCGCAGCTTCTCGGCCGGACACCCACGACGAAGGCGAGAGTGGGATCGGTGTCGCTGCTCAGCCCCCGAACAGCCCCTTATACTGCTCCCGCAGCACGTTCTTCTGCACCTTGCCCATGGTGTTGCGCGGCAGTTCGTCCACGAACAGCACGCGCTTGGGGCATTTGAACTTGGCCAGCCGACCTTCCAGATCGGCCACGATGGCGGCCTCGGCCGGGGCGTTCTGGCCGCCCACCACCACTGCCGTCACTGCCTCCCCGAAATCGGCATGGGGCAGGCCGATCACCGCCGATTCCACCACGCCCGGAAGGGCGTCGATCTCGGTCTCGACCTCCTTCGGGTAGACGTTGAACCCGCCTGAGATGATCAGATCCTTGCCGCGCCCGACGATGTGGACGTAGCCGCGCGGATCGACCTTGCCGAGATCGCCGGTGATGAAGAACCCGTTCGCCTTGAACTCGGCGGCAGTCTTCTCCGGCATGCGCCAGTAGCCCTTGAATACGTTGGGGCCCCTCACCTCGATCATGCCGACCTCGTCGGGCCCGAGCGCCGCGCCCGTTTCGGGATCGACCACCCGCAGGTCTACGCCCGGCAGGGGGAAGCCGACCGTGCCCGCCACGCGGTCCCCCTCATAGGGGTTCGAGGTGCTCATGTTCGTCTCGGTCATGCCGTAGCGTTCGAGGATGGCGTGGCCGGTGCGGGCCTGCCACTCCCGGTGCGTCTCCGCGAGCAATGGCGCCGAGCCCGAGACGAACAGGCGGATCGAGGACGACGCCTCGCGGGTGAGGCCCGGCTCTTTGAGGAGCCGGGTGTAGAAGGTCGGCACGCCCATCATCGCGGTGGCGCGGGGCATCAGGTCGAGGATCTTCTTCGGGTCGAGCCGGGGCAGGAACAGCATCGAGCCGCCGCTCGCCAGCACCGTGTTCGTCGCCACGAATAGGCCGTGGGTGTGGAAGACCGGCAGGGCGTGGATCAGCACGTCCTTCGCCGTGAAGCGCCAATGCTGCACGAGCACGCGGGCATTGGAAGCGAGGTTGTCGTGGCTCAGCATGGCGCCCTTGGAGCGCCCGGTCGTGCCGGATGTGTAGAGGATCGCCGCGAGATCCTCCGGCCCACGGGCCACGTCTGCGAAGGCGGCCCCGTCCTGCGCGTCCGCGGCCTCGGCGGCGCTGCCCTGACCGGCCGCGTCGAGGGTCCAGATTTGCCGCACCCCGGCGGCGGACTCGGACAGCGCCTCGCGCTTGCCCGGATCGCAGACGAACAGGGCGGGCTCGGCATCGCCCAGGAAGTAGCCGATCTCGGCCGAAGTGTAGGCGGTGTTGAGCGGCAGGAACACCGCGCCGGCCCGCACCACGCCGAGATAGAGGAAGATGACCTCCGCGCTTTTCTCGACCTGCACCGCCACCCGGTCCCCCGGCGCGACACCCGCCGCCTTCAGGGCGGCGGCATAGGCGCCGGAGCGGGCGATCAGGTCGCCGTAGGAATAGAGCGTGCCCTCATGCGTCTCGATGACGGTCTTGGCGAGGTCGGGGGCACCGTCCCGCACGAGGGAAAAGAGGTGGTTCGTCATCGAGAGAGCCGGGTTGTGACTGGCGTATTGTCCGCCTCTCTAGCCGCCCCGTCCGTCTCCCGCGAGCCCTTTCAGGCAGCAAGCCGCTGCCGGGACGACAGAAAGGCCCCCTCCGGCGCCTTCTCCGGCGCGAACAGGCCGAGCCCGGTGGGCGCGGGCATGCCGACATAGATCGCCTCCATGCCGCCCCGCGCATAGGCCTCGTGCCAGAAGCCGGAGCCCTTGGCATCGCGCGAGAAGTCCCGCCACCACGTCCGGTGTGGCTCCGAGCGGGTGAACCGCTCCAGGCTGTCCAGGTCGCGCCAATACTGACGCATGCCGACATGGGTCAGCCCGAAAAACAGGTTCTCGTGAGCCAGGAGCCCGTCCGGCTGCGAACGCACCGAGGCGGCGATGCCCCGTCCCAGGCCCATCAGCGCCATGAGGCCGCGCCAGCGCGTGACGCGGAAGCCCAGATAGACCACGACGAGGTCGGGATAGGCGGACAAATCCACCGAACGGCGGGAGGGGACTTGCATCACGCGGTCTCATACCCTCTGCTTACATCGTAAACGTACGGCGGCCTGCTTACAGTGTCAACATCGCATCGAGACGACCTGCCCATCCCGCGTGGCGATCTGCGGGCATCCCTTCTCACCGCGGCCCTGGCCCAGCTGGAGGAGAGCGGCGCGGCGAACCTGTCGTTACGGGCGGTGGCCAGAGCCTGCGGCGTCTCCGCGATGGCCCCCTACCGGCATTTCAAGGACAAGAACGCCCTGCTCGACGCGGTGGCGGCTCACGGATTCGAGGCGCTGGCGCAGGCTCTCGAGGCGGCCGATGCGGGTGCTTCAGGCTCCGAGGCCCTGGCCGCACAGGGCGCGGCCTACGTCGCCTTCGCCTGTCGGCATCCGGCCCTGTTCCGGCTGATGTTCACAGCCCCGTGCCAACCCTCCGAGACATTGAGGGAAGGGTCGCGAGCCTACGCGATTCTGCAAAGGCGGGCGGCGGCGCTCGCGGGTCCTGCCATGTCCGCGGAGGACCTGACGCTGGCCGCGTGGTCCCTGGTCCACGGGCTCGCAGCCCTGATCCTCGACCGGCGGATTCCCCTGGCGTCCGGCGAGAGCGATGCCCTCGCCCGCCGGATCACCCTCGGCTTCGCCCGGCTGACGAGGCTTTAGGCGTCGGCGAGCGCCACGGCGCGGGGTGGTGGCAGCTTGCTCGCGCGCAACTCGCGGCTGACGGAGGACGAGGCCGCCACCGTGCCGAGATTGGCGTAGGTCTCGTGGTTCTTCTCGATGGCGCCGAGGTCGTAGAGGTAATTGACCATGAGCCCGTGCGACTGGCCGATCCCCTTGTCGGAGACGTCGCCCAGGAAGTTGATCCGTTCCAGCCTCGCGCCGTTGCCGAGGTGGAACCGCGCGACGGGATCGAGGGGTCGCCCGCGCTCGTTCTTGGCGCGGAGGAAATAGGCCGCCGCCGCCGGGATCATCGCCTTGCGGATGGTCTCGGACAGGGTCTTGTCCTCGTGCCAGCCGGGAATATCGAGGCCGCGCAGGGCCTCCACATCCTCGGGCAGGAGGCTCTGCGGGCTGTCGGCCCGGCGCTCGCGGGTGAGCCAGGTGGCGAAGCCCGGCACCGGCGAGAGGGTGACGAAGGTCTTCAGGCTCGGAATCTCGCGGGCCAGATCCTCCACCACCTGCTTGATCAGGAAGTTGCCGAAGGTGACGCCCGCAAGGCCCTTCTGGCAGTTCGAGATCGAATAGAAGATCGCCGTGGTGGCCGAGCGCGGCGGCAGGGGCTTCCGCTCCCGGGACAGGATCGGCGCGATGGCGGGGGCGATCGTGTCGGTGAGCGCCACCTCCACGAAGATCAGCGGCTCGTCGGCGAGCGCCGGATGGAAGAAGGCGAAGCAGCGCCGGTCCGGCGGCTCGATCCGGGCGCGCAGATCGTCCCAATCCGCGATGGCGTGGACCGCCTCGTAGCGGATGATCTTTTCGAGGATATGCGCCGGGGTCGTCCAGTCGATGTGGCGCAGCACCAGGAAGCCCCGGTTGAACCAGGAGGCGAACAGGTGCTCGAAATCCGAATCGAGGCTGTCAGCGGCGTCGAGCAGGGCCGCATCCGCCTTGTCTCCGCCGCCCTTGGCCCCCCTGCTTTCCTTGCGCAGGTCGCGACGCAGATCGAACAGATCCTCGCGCATGCGCACGAGGCTCAGCGTGCCGCCGCGCGCGAGGTTGAGGCGGCGGATCAGCTCCTGGCTGCGCGGCTCGGCCGCCTCGTGCAGGGTGCCGAGACGGGCGCGGCTCGGGTTGGCGAGATAGGCGGTGATCGCCGCATCGACCGCGCGGTGATCCGCCCCGAAATCCAGGGCGATGGCCCGCAGGAATTCGTGCCGCTCGGCGGCCGACAGGTGGGCGTAACGGTCGAGGATGGCGCGGGCCAGGGCCACGCCCGAAGCCTCGCCGCGCCGGGAGATGAGGTCGTCGCAGAGACGGGCGAGGTCGGCGGCGCCGGCGCGGGCGGCGATGTCGCCCCGCCCGAGGCCGACGAGGTCGCGGCCCCGATCGCTGATCGTCTGCAGCAGGTCGCCGAAGAAGGAGATCGCCGCCATCGCCCCCGTGACCTCATCCCTGGCGCCGGCCCGGTTCGGGGCCGCCCGCGCGTTCAGCCTAGTTTAGGGCGGCCACCGTGGTTCGGCCAAGGAGAAAGCGACACGGGATCGCTCAGACCCGCGAGGCGAGCATGGCGAGGTCCGCCCGCTCGCGCCAATCCCCGACGCCGTGCTGGCGGGCGAAGCGCAGTTCTGCGGCCCGCCGGGCGCGCTCGGGATCGCGCGCCCGGCTGATCTCCACGGATCCCACCGTAAACGGCACCCCGAAGATCTCCTTGGCGAAATCGACCCGGTAGTTCAGCATCCCGTACTCCTTGCTGGGGACCCTCCTCCGGCTTTCGCCGGGAACGGATCGGCTCCCCGATCGTAGAATGACGGCTGGTCGGAACCTGCGGCGGCGTGAGCCGTGCAGGGCCCGGTCAGTCGCGGGCTGGCTGCCCGCATCTTGTGCATATGGGGTGTCTCCGGCCGGATTGCAGGGGCGTCCGGCGGGGCGCGGCCATGCGGCGCGCCGGGTTGCCGGGGCGGAGAGCCAACGCCTATCCGCTCGGAACCCGTTCACCCCCGACCTCGCGAGGGCGCCCTGTCCGCCTCATCCCCCGTGCACGCCCCCTCGACGGTAAGGCCCGGTTCGGCCTGACGCTCATCGCAGGCGGAGCCGTAGCCAACATCTACTACAACCAGCCACTGCTCGGGCTGATCGTCGCCGAGTTCGGCGAGCGCGCCGCCCTCTGGGTGCCGACGACGGCGCTCGTCGGCTACGGCCTCGGCATCGTCGGGCTCGTGCCGCTGGGTGACGCCCTGCCCCGGCGACGGCTGATCGTGCTGCAATGCCTCGCCATGGCCTTCGCGCTGCTCGGCGTCGGGCTGTCCGGCAACCTGCTCTCCCTCGCCATCGCCCACCTGCTCGTGGGCATGCTCGCCTCGGCGGCGCAGCAGGCGGTGCCCTTCGCCGCCGAACTCGCCCCGGATGCGAGCCGGGGACGCGTGGTCGGGCAGGTGATGACGGGGCTCCTCTCCGGCATCCTGCTCGCGCGGACGGCCAGCGGCTTCATCGGCGCCCATCTCGGCTGGCGGCCGGTCTTCCTCATCGCCTCGGCCGTCGCGTTGGCCATGGCGGGTATCGCCGCCGCGACCCTGCCGCACACACCCCAGACCCAGCGCCTGCGCTACCGCGCGCTGATGATCTCGATCGTCGGCCTCGCCAAGACGCAGCCGGTCCTGCGCACCGCCGCCCTGTCGCAGGGGCTGCTCTTCGCCGGGTTCAACGCCTTCTGGGCAACGCTCGCCCTTCTGGTCGAAGCGCCGCCCTTCGGGCTCACCGCCGCCGGTGCGGGACTGTTCGGGGTGATCGGTGTCTGCGGCGCCTTCGTGGCGCCCCTTTCGGGCCGCTTCGCCGATCGCAGCGGCGCCAAGCCGGTGGTGCTCGGCGGGAGCCTGATGGTCGCCCTGTCCTTTGTGATCCTCTGGGCGGCGGGCGCATGGTCCCTCGTCGCGATCACGATCGGCGTGCTGCTCATCGATATCGGCATGAACGGCGCGCTCATCGCCAATCAGACCCGCGCCTATGCCCTGGTGCCGGGGGCGCGGGGCCGGATCAACACCGTCCTGTTCACGACGATATTCGTGTTCGCGGCGCTCGGCGCCTATGCGGGCTCGCAGGCTTTCCTGCTGGTCGGCTGGCCCGGCGTCTGCGCGGTCGGCCTGACCTGCTCCGCCCTGGCCGTCCTGGTCGCGCTACGCGACCGCTGAAACCGGGATCTCAGAAGGCCCTCGGTGGGGTCCGGGGGAAGGCCCCTGGGCTCTCGCTTACTTCATCACCCGCGACAACCGGCACCACGCGTCCTTGTCTGGCGGCAGGCCGAAGCGCAGGCGCTCCGGGCGTTCGGCGAAGCGGCGTACGGCAATGCCCGCTTCCGCGAGACGCCGGTAGAGGCCGGACCCGTCGGGAAAGTCGGCCGTGCGGAACAGGCGCGTTCCGCCGACGAGGCACCCGCCGCCGCGCAGGATCATCCGGTCGAGGCGCTCGGCATCCGCCCCCCGCGCCCGTGAGGCCGCCTCGCGCCACGTGGCATCCGACAGGGCGGCGGTTCCGATTGCCAGCGCCGGGCCCGACACCGCCCAGGGGCCGAGCGCCGCGGCGATCCGCGCCGCCGTCTCAGGATCGGCCACGGCGAAGCCGAGCCGCAATCCGGCAAGCCCGTAGGTCTTGCCGAAGGAGCGCAGCACCACGAGTCCCGGTCCGGCATGGGGGCACAGGCTCTCCACGGGCTCCAGGTCGGCGAAGGCCTCGTCGGCCACGAGCAGCCCGCCCCGGGCGCGCATCGCTCCGGCGAGGTCGCGCCGCGCGGCGAGCGGCAGGGTACGGCCGTCCGGGTTGTTGGGATCGACGATCACCGCGACCCGCGCCGCGCCGATTCCGTCCGGGCTCAAGACCTCCTGCACCGCGTGCCCGGCCCGTCGCCACGCGGCGGCATGCTCGGCATAGGTCGGGCCGAGGATCGCCACCTCGGTCGGCGCCACGAGGCGGGGTAGGGTCTCGATCAGGATCTGCGTGCCCGGCGCGGGCACGACATGCCCGGCATCCGGCGCGCCGTAGGCCCCGGCCGCCGCCTCACGCAAGGCCGCGACGTCGGACGCCTCGGGCAGGCGCAGCCAGGCGCTGGCCTCGATCACCGGCACGGGATAGGGGACCGGGTTGATCCCCGTCGACAGGTCGAGCCACGGCCGCGGCGCATCGGGGAAGGCCTGTCGCAGTCCGCCGAGTTCGCCGCCATGGGCGATCGCGGCGACGTCACGCGCGGAAACGCTCCACACCGAATGGTCCATCCGCCCGACACGCTCGCCCTTCTCGCCATCGCCCTCGGGATCGAGGCGGCTCTGGGCTATCCGGACGCGCTCTACAGGGCCATCGGCCACCCTGTCACCTGGATCGGGCGGCTGATCGCCGCCCTGGAGCGGGGGCTCAACCGGGGCTCGGACAGGCGCCGACGCCTCGCGGGGGTACTCACGCTGATCCTGCTGCTGGCGGTGGTGGGCGGGGTCGCGGGCCTCCTCACCGGGGCGGCGGCCTTCGCCGGGCCCCTCCCCGCCCTCCTGATCCTCGGCCTGCTCTGCGCCAGCCTGCCCGCGCAGCGCAGCCTGCACCAGCATGTGACGGCAGTGGAGACGGCGCTGCGCACGGGCGGCCTCGAGGCCGGGCGCCGGGCCGTCTCGATGATCGTCGGACGCGATCCCGACCGCCTCGACGAGGCGGCGATCTGCCGGGCGGCGATCGAGAGCCTGTCCGAGAACTTTTCCGACGGGATCGTGGCGCCCGCCTTCTGGATCGGCGCATTCGGCCTGCCCGGCGGAGCGCTCTACAAGGCCGCCAACACCGCCGACAGCATGATCGGCCACCGCACCCCGCGCTACGCCGCCTTCGGCTGGGCGGCGGCCCGGTTCGACGATCTCGTGAACCTTCCCGCCTCCCGCCTCGCCGGTCTGCTGATCGCGGGGGCGGCGTTCCTGCGCGGCGCCGATGGGCGCGGCGCGCTCCGGGCCATGGCGCGGGACGCGCGCCGCCACCGCTCGCCCAATGCCGGCTGGCCCGAATCCGCCATGGCGGGCGCGTTGGGGCTGAAGCTCGCGGGCCCCCGCATCTACGACGGCGCCCTTGTCCCCGACGCGCATATGGGCGACGGCCGGGCCGAGGCGACGCCCGGCGATATCGGCCGGGCGCTCGCGCTCTACCGCACCGCCTGCCTGATCCAGGGGGGCTGGTGGTGGGGCTGCTGGCGCTCGTCCTGGCAGCGAGACTGTAGGCTGAGCGTGTTACGCCAGCCCCACGAGGAGAGCCCGATGCGCGCGGTATTCGTGGATGCCAACGAGACCCTGGCGGCGGTGGCGCAGCGATTGCGCCGTCCAGGGGATCCGCCGCTCGCGATCCACGCCGATCCGGACACCATGCCCGAGGATCTGCCTCGCCTTCTCGCGGGAGCGGAGATCGCGCTCATCGACCACACCGCCCTGCCCCTTGCCGTGGCCCGCGCCTGCGCGGGGCTGAAGCACGTCGTGTTCCTCGGCACGGGAGCGCGGAGCTACATGGACCCGGAGGCGCTCAGCGCCGAACTCAGCATCGATGTCCATCTGATCCGCAGTTACGGCGACACGGCGGTGGCCGAGGGCGCCTTCGCCCTGATGTGGTCGGTCGCCAAGGGCCTTGCCCGGATGGATGTCGGCATGCGCGCCGGGCAATGGCTGCGCACGGACGGCATCCAGCTCACGGGCAAGACGGTGGGACTCGTCGGTTTCGGCGGGATCGGGGCCGAGATGGCCCGGCTCTGCGGCGGCATCGGGATGCGGGTCCTCGCCTGGAACCGGACACCCCGGCCCCAGGCGGGCGTGGAGTTCGTGGACCTCGACCGGCTGCTCGCCGAGAGCGATGTCGTGTCCGTGCACCTGCTCCTGACGGACGAGACGCGAGGCTTCCTGTCAGCCGCGCGGATCGCCGCGATGAGGCCGGGCGCCATCCTCGTCAATACGGCGCGTGGCGCCCTGGTGGACGAGGAGGCGCTGGTCGAGGCCCTGCGCGCGGGCCGTCTCGCCGGAGCGGGGCTCGACGTGTTCGGCGTGGAGCCGCTGCCCGTGGGCCACCCGTTCACGTCATTGCCGAACGTGACCCTGTCGGCCCACTCGGCCTTCCGTACGCCGGAGGCGGCGGACAACCTGATCGGCGCCGCCCTGGAGCATTGCCGCCGGGTCGCGGCCGGGGTGTGAGCTAGAGCGTTGTCTGTCATCCTTGGATCACAGAAAGCGCTCTAGACCATTGTTATTGAGGCATTTTCTTGCGCCGAACCGGCGTCCACTCCGGCGGAAAATGCTCTAGTGCTCCGTGCCGGGCATGTTCGGCCGCGGTGGGCCGCCATGGTCGCGAATGATGTTGGAGCGGCCCGGATGGCCCTTCAGGTCCGCGACCTGCTTGCGCGCCGCCGCGCCCAGGAACCACAGGGCCCCGATCGTGCCGAAAGCCAGAAACAGCAGGGGGTAACCGTTGCTCATCGCCCGCGTCCTCCCGGTGCCTCCCGCCGGTGGTGAGAGCACCCTCGCTCACGATGCGGCATTGCGGACGCGTTCCGTCCGGGCCGTCGTGCAGTGACGGAGGAGGCGAGCCCCGCAAGGCCGCCGGAGCCGTCGCGCCGGTTCGAGATCAACGCGCCATCGCCCATTCCGTTCAGCCCGCCGTGGCCGCATCTCCCGGCGCACTTCGCCGCGCCGCGTCCCGGCGCAGCGCCGAGAGAACGAGGACCATCAGCCCCGCCCCCGCCGCGAGGCAAGCGGAGAGGAACAGCATCGGCACGAGGTCGCTGCTCGTGGCATCGCGAATCATCGGCACCGCGTTCTGAGCCACGAACCCGCCGAGATTGCCTACCGAGTTGATCGCCGCGATCCCCGCCGCCGCCGAGGCGCCGCGCAGGAAGGTGCCGGGCATGGTCCAGAAGACCGGCTGCGCCGAGAACGTGCCTGCCGCCGCGACGCACAGGCAGGCGAACTTCACCGCGTTGCCCGGCAGCACGACGCTGAGTGCCAGCGCGGCGGCGGCCACGAGCGCCGGGCCGACGACGTGCCACGTCAGCGCCTGCCCCGTCGCGCCCGTCCGGGCCGCGTGGCGGGGCACCCACCACAGGGCGAACGCGGTCACCAACCAGGGGATGACGTTGATGAAGCCGTTGGCGAGGCTCGACACCCCGAACCCCTTCACCACCGTCGGCAGCCAGTAGCTCAGGCCGTAGGCCGCCAGGGGAAAGGCGATGTAGACGCAGGCCAGCATCTGGACCCGCCGGTCGAGGAGTGCGGCGAAGGGGTTGCCGTGCTCGGTGAGGCCGCCTTCCTGCCGCTCGGCTTCGATGGTGCGCACGAGCCAGTCCCGCTGCGCCGGGGCGAGCCAGCGCGCCACGCCGGGCCCGTCCGGCAGCGCGACGAGAACCACGACGGCCAGCAACAGGGCGGGCAGACCGGTAGCTAGGAACACCCATTGCCAGCCCGCGAAGCCGAGCACGCCGTCGAGGTTGAGGAGCGCCCCGCCCACCACCGCGCCGATGGCGTTGGCGAAGGCCGAGGCGATCATGAACCAGCCGATCATCCGCCCGCGGTGCGCCTGCGGGAACCAGAGGGTGAGCACGAACAAGACGCCGGGGAAGAACCCTGCCTCCGCCACCCCGAGCAGGAAGCGCAGCACGTAGAACATGGCCGTGCCGTGGGTGAACCCGAGCAGCACCGTCACCAGCCCCCAGGTGAACATGATCCGCGCGAACCAGATCCGCGCTCCGACCCGCTCCAGGAAGACGTTGGCGGGCACCTCGAACAGGAAATAGCCGAGGAAGAACAGGGAGGCGCCGAGGCCGTAGGCGGTCTCGCTGAGGCCGAGCGCCCCGACCATCTCCAGCTTGGCGTAGGAGATGTTCTGCCGGTCGATATAGGCCACGAGGTACATGAGCCCGAGCAGCGGCATCAGCCGCAGGGTCACGGTACGGATCGTGTCCCTGCCGAGGTCCGATTCCGGATCCTGGATCTCGCTCGCCATGGCCGCATCCTCCGAGCGAGCCCGTCGCCGGACAGGTGCGAGCTCATTACTCTGAGTTATAGACCGGGCTCGGTCTCCCGTGCGAGGGCGAGCAGCCGGTCGCAATCGACATGCGCCTCGATGTGACGGGCGAGCCGGTCGAGGGCGGCCTCGACGCCGGCCTCGTAGGAGGCGTCCGCGCTCCGCGTGCCCAGGCGGGCGAGCCACGCGCCGCGCTGTGCATCGTCGGCGAAGACCCCGTGGACATAGGTGCCGTGGACCCGGCCATCGGGCGAGACCGCCCCGTCCGGCCGCCCATCCGCGAAGCGCAGGAGGGGCCGGGCGGCGTCCGGCCCCCGCGTCTGCCCGACATGCATCTCGTACCCGGCGAAGGGCAGGCCGTCGGCCACGCTGGTGCCGGTGACCGAGACGAGGCTCTTATCGTCCGTCAGCACCGTCTCGACATCGAGCAGGCCGAGGCCCGGCACGTCGCGCGGCGGGCCCTCGATCCCGTGCGGATCGGCGATGCGGCGCCCGAGCATCTGGTAGCCGCCGCACAGGCCGAGCACATGCCCACCCCGGCGCCAATGGGCGCGGATGTCGATGTCCCAGCCCTCGCCCCGGAGAAAGTCGAGATCATCGATGGTGGTCTTCGATCCGGGCAGCAGCACCAGGGCGGCCTCCGGCGGAATCGTCTGTCCCGGCCGCACCAGCACCACACGCACCCCCGGCTCCGCGCGCAGGGGATCGAGATCGTCGAAATTGCTGATGCGCGGCATGACCGGCACCGCCACGGTGACGGCGCCCGCCCCCCGTGCTTCGGAACCCACGAGGCCGAGTACATCCTCCGCCGGCAGGCGGGCCGCCTCGGGCAGGTGCGGAACGAGGCCGAGCGCCTCCCAGCCGGTGCGCTCGGCGATGAGGCGCATCCCGTCCGCGAACAGGGTCGGATCGCCCCGGAAGCGGTTGACGAGGAAGCCCCGGATCATCGCCGCATCCTCGGGATCGACCACCACCCTGGTGCCGACGAGGCTGGCGATGACCCCGCCCCGATCGATATCGCCGACGAGGATGACGGGCGTGCCGGTGGCGCGGGCGAAGCCCATATTGGCGATGTCGCCGGGGCGCAGGTTCACCTCCGAGGCGGAGCCCGCCCCCTCCACGAGGACGAGATCGGCCTGTGCCTTCAGATGGGCGAAGCTGTCGAGGACGGAGGCCAGGAGGCGCGGCTTCCAGGCCTGGTAGTCGCGGGCCTTCACCGTGGCGACCATGCGGCCCTGGACGACCACCTGCGAGCCCACCTCGCTCTGCGGTTTCAGGAGCACGGGGTTCATGTGGACGGAGAGCGGCACCCGCGCCGCCCGCGCCTGAAGCGCCTGGGCGCGGCCGATCTCGCCCCCGTCGGCGGTGACGGCGGCATTGTTCGACATGTTCTGCGGCTTGAACGGCCGGACGCGCAGGCCCCGGTCCGCGAAGACGCGGGCGAGACCGGCGACGATCAGCGACTTGCCGACATCCGAGCCGGTGCCCTGGATCATCAGGGCGCGGGGGGAG
The DNA here is from genome assembly GCF_042661665.1 of Methylobacterium komagatae. NCBI lineage: Bacteria > Pseudomonadati > Pseudomonadota > Alphaproteobacteria > Hyphomicrobiales > Methylobacteriaceae > Methylobacterium > Methylobacterium komagatae. The sequence continues at coordinate 4,264,066 of NZ_JBHSWN010000001.1, read as the reverse complement.
CGGGGCGGCGTGCTCAGAACTCGATCCCCTCCTGCGCCTTCACACCCGCCGCAAAATGGTGCTTCACGCTGCCCATCTCTGTGACGAGGTCGGCGGCCTCGATCAGTGGTGCCTTGGCGTTGCGGCCGGTGACGACCACGTGCAGGTCCGGCCGCCGCGCCTGCAACGCCGCCACGACCTCGGCGAGGTCGAGATACTCGTAGCGGAGCGCGATGTTCAGCTCATCGAGGACGAGAAGGCGGATCGCCGGATTGGCCATCAGCCCGGTTGCGACGTCCCAGGCATGGCGACAGGCGGCGATGTCGCGGGCCTTGTCCTGCGTCTCCCAGGTGAAGCCCTCGCCGAGGGTGTGCCACGTGACCCGATCGCCGAAGGCCGCGAAGGCGTGCCGCTCGCCCGTGTCCCAGCCGCCCTTGATGAACTGGACCATGCCGACCGTCCAGCCGCGCCCCAGCGCCCGGACCATCAGGCCAAGGGCCGCCGTGGTCTTGCCCTTGCCGGGGCCGGTATGGACGATGAGCAGGCCCTTCTCGATGGTCTTGGCGGCGACTTCGGCATCCTGAACGGCCTTGCGCTTCTCCATCTTCTCGCGATGGCGGTCGGCCTCGTCGGTCATGCGGGGGCTCCTGGCTTCACGGTGAGGGGCAGGCCGGCGACGGTGAGCACGACCCGGTCGGCGAGCGCCGCCATGCGCTGGTGCAGGCGCCCCGCCTCGTCGCGGAACCGCCGGGCGAGGGCATTGTCGGGCACGATGCCGAGGCCGACCTCGTTCGAGACCAGCACGACGGGCCCCGGCGCGGCAGCGCAGGCGGCTTCGAGGGCCGTGGTGGCGGCGGCGATGTCGGCCTCCGCGAGGATGAGGTTCGTGAGCCACAGGGTCAGGCAATCGACGAGCACCGGCCCCGGCGCGGCGGCGACGGCCTCCGGCAGGGCGAGGGGCGCGTCGCGGGTGATCCACCCCTCCCCCCGCCGCGCCCGGTGCTGGCCGACGCGCTCGGCCATCTCGTCGTCCCAGATCTCGGCGGTAGCGAGATAGAGCCACGGCGCGGGGCAGGACGTGACCAGCGCCTCGGCATAAGCGCTCTTGCCGGAACGGGCGCCCCCCAGGACGAGGGTGAGACGGGGAGGAGGCGACGACATGGCTCCTCTTCGCCCGAACTGCACCGTGGGTCAAAACCGGCGGTTGCCGTCTGCGATTCATCCGACTATAGGAAGCCCAGCCCGCGCGAGCGCCCTTCGTCTAGCGGTCCAGGACGTCGCCCTTTCACGGCGAAAACACGGGTTCGATTCCCGTAGGGCGCGCCACTCAACGCTTAAGCGTTGTGCTCTCAGAAAATGTTATTCTTCAAAGGCTTGGCCTCAGCCGCGCGCTACATTCGCGGGCTCCGGGACCAAGACATGGGTCGCATGAGGTTCGTCCAGCGCCGCGCCGGTCACTCGGCCGCCATGAACGCTCTGCCGCTCGATCGCCCCGAATTCGCGAGCGACGCCCCTGCCCTTCCCCTGCGATGTGGCCCCCTGCTTCCTCCCCGGCCATCGCGATCGAGCATGCATAGAGGTCGTGTTTGGCAAAAGGCCCCAGGGCTCGGCCGTTCGGCAGCAGGCGGTCGTGCGCGAGCTTGACGGCGAGCGTACACTGCTCGTCATCGACGAGCGGGCGCGTACGAAGGCGGCTTCGTCATCAGCTGCCTCGAACCAGGCGGCGCGCGGCTTGCCATCGATGTCCTGTCCGAACAGCACGAGGTTGGGCAGTAGCCGCGAGAGTGGGGTCTCGGCGACGCGGGTCTACGGATTAAGTTGGCTCGTCATGCGCAGGCTCCAGAAACGACAGAGGCCCCCGAAAATTGCATCGGCATTCAGGCACGCGGCTCTAACCGACATCAGCCTATTGTTCGAAGATCCCATCGAGATCTCGGAAGCCCTTGATTTCAATAGGATTGCCGCTCGGATCGAAGAAGAACATGGTCCGCTGCTCACCGGGCTCGCCCGGGAAACGGACCACCGGCGGGATGTCGAAGGCGATGCCCTCGGCTTCGATGCGAGCGGCGAGCGCTTCCCAGGCGTCGAGAGGCAGCACCACCCCGAGATGCGGCATCATCACCATGTGGTTGCCGACTTTTCCGGTCCGGGTCGTGGTGAACGGTTCGCCCAGATGCAGCGAGATCTGGTGGCCGAAGAAATCGAAATCGACCCAGGTTTCCGTGCTGCGTCCCTCCCGGCATCCGAGCACTCCGCCATAGAAGCGGCGCGCCGCGTCGAGGTCGGTGACGTGGTAGGCAAGGTGAAACGGAGTGAGCATCGTCGGGTCTCTTCGTTGTGCGTGATGGTTGCGGCCTGCGCTCAGGCGGTCGCTGCGGCGGAGCTCGCTGAGACGACGCCGCCGATGAGATTGCAGGACAGCAGAAATCCGCTGTCGAGATCGCCGCCGCCGGCCGGTACGAGGGCCGCTCGCTGTGACGCGAGGGTGCGTTTCGCTTCGCGGGCAACTGACTGGGCCACCTCGACGGTGACGGCCTCGAACCGGATCGTCTCCCCCGGTCGCACCTGCGCGAGGCGGCCGAGATCGGCTGCGATGACCGTCGCAATCTTCGGATAGCCGCCCGTGGTATGGCGATCGGCGAGCAGGATGAGCGGTCGCCCATAGCCGGGCACCTGGATCGAGCCGTTCACGATCCCGTCTGAGACGATGTTGAAGCCGTCCGCGTGGGCGATCGGCGGCCCGTCGAGGTGGCAGCCCATCCGGTCGGCTCGCGCCGTCAGCGTGTAGGGCGCGGACAGAAAGGTGCGCAGCCCCTCCTCTGTGAAGCTGTCAGCCTGGGGCCCGAGCACCACCCGGATCCGACCATCGAAACGGGGCCGGTGGGCGGTCGGCAGAGTGAGCGGTCGCCCGGAAGGCTGCGGAGCGTGAAGCGGCAAGAGATCGCCCGCCGCGAGAGGATTACCGTCGAGGCCGCCGAGGCGGGTGCGGGTGTGGGTCGAGACACTGCCGAGCATCGGCGCCACGGCGAAGCCCCCCGCTACGGCAAGCCAAGCGCGCAGCCCCTGGCGTGGGGCTCCGAGGATCAGCCGGTCGCCGCGACGAAGGTCGTAGGACGTGTAGGGATCGAGGGCCCGACCATTCAGCGATATCGCGAACGACGCGCCGGCCAGGGCAACGCGGCATAGCTCCGCCTCGCAGACCAGGGTCGGGCCAAGCATCGCCATCTCGATCGCTGCCGCGTCAGAAGGGTTGCCGACCAGGGTGTTGGCGAGGGCCAGGAGGTCTAGGTCCATCGCCCCCGAGCCCGAGATGCCGAAGCGTAGGTATCCCTGCCTCCCGGCATCCTGAAGGGTGGTGGCCACGCCGGGCGCAACGATCCGCAAGCCGTCAGCCATCGACTCGCTCCATTGTCGCAACGAGTTCTCCGGCCTGAGCGGCCGCGCTCGCATCATCGAAGGCGGCACGGTCGATCGGTTCGAACCGGATCAAATCCCCCGCCGCGAACAGGAATGGCTCGGCCCGCGCCGGGTCGTAGGAGCGTGCGGGGGTGCGGCCGATGAGCTGCCAGCCGCTCGGCAGTTCGAGGGGCGGCGAGACGCCGGTCTGGTTGCCGCCGATGGACACGCTGCCCGCCGGGATCAGGGGGCGTGGATCCGTGCGCCGGCTCGCGTGGAGGCGGGGATCGAGGCCGCCGAGATACGCGAAGCCGGGGGCGAAGCCGATCATGTGGACGCGGTAGTCGCGGCCCGCATGCAGGGCGATCACTTCCTCCTGGCTGAGTCCGGCACCCGCCGCGAGGCCGGCGAGGTCGGCGCCGTGCTCGCCGCCATAAAGCACCGGCACCCGCCAACGGCGGATCGCTCCGGTCGCGGCGACCGGGGGCGGCCAGTGGCCGGCGATCAGGGCTGCGAGATCGGCCCTGGGCAGCAGGTCGGGGTCGTAGAGGACGAGGAGCGAGCGATAGGTCGGCACCGTCTCCAGGAGGCCGGGCCGTCCGGCGCCGCGGATCGCTTCGTCGAGGGCGACAACCAGCGCATTGACGACGGGGTCGACGGCGCGGCCGAGTTCCACCGTCAGCGCCCGGTCGCCGCAATCGAGCAGACGGTAGCCCGGCTCAGACACCAAGCACCTCGGCCATCGGGCGCAGGGAGATACCTTTTGCGGCGACATCGTCCCGCAGGCGCCGGGCCATGGTGACGGCGCCGGGCGTGTCGCCGTGGACGCAGATCGTGTCGATCCGCGTCGCGATGCGCCGCCCGGACAGGGAGGTGATCGCCCCGTCCTCGAGCATCCGCGCCACGCGCTCGGCGACGGCCTCGGGATCGTGCAGGACGGCGCCGGGGAGCTTGCGCGAGACGAGGGTGCCGTCATCCGCGTAGGCCCGGTCGGCATAGACCTCGCGGGCGATGGGCAGGCCGAGGCGCTCGCCGGCCCGCTCCGTCTCCAGGCCTGGCATCACGACGAAGATCAGGTTTCGGTCCAGCGTCCGGATTGCCCGGGCAACAGCGAGGGCGAGGTCGGCATCCTCGTTGGCCATGTTGCCCATCGCCCCGTGGGTCTTCACGTGGCGTACCGGACAGCCGGCATCCTGGGCCAGCGCCAGGAGGGCGCCGACCTGATAGAGGACTGCCTTCTCGATGTCGGCCGGGCGCTCGCCGTGGATCGGCCGCCGGCCGAACCCCCACAGGTCGAGGAAGCTCGGATGGGCGCCCGCCTGGACGCCGTTCGCGGCGGCGAGGCGCAGGGTCTCGTGCATCACCAGCGGGTCGCCGGCATGGAAGCCGCAGGCGATGTTGGCCGAGGTGGCCACGGTCAGCATCTCCGCGTCGTCGCCGAGACGGTAGACGCCGAAGCCCTCGCCCATGTCGCAGTTCAGATCGACGATCATCGGCACATCCTTTCGCGCGGGGTCATTCGGAGGCGACGAGGTGGGCGACCAGGGTCGCGGCGGCGCAGAGATCCGCGATCCGCATCGCCTCGTGCGGGTTGTGACTGCCGTTCTGGTTGCGGATGAAGATCATCGTGCTCGGTACGCCCTGCCCGGCGAGGGTCGCAGTGTCGTGTCCCGCCCCGCTCGCCATGGTCCGGAACGGAATCCCGAGCCGGCGGGCATGGCTGGACAGGGCCTCGACCAGGGCGGGCTCATCCGGGCCGGAGTGCTGCCCGTCCGTTCGCCGAGGGCGAAGCGCACGCCGCGGGCGACCTCGATGCCGGCGATGAGGTCGGCCATGGCCGCCTCGATGCGCTTGATGACTGCCGGTTCGGTGCTGCGCACGTCGAGACAGAAGCGGACCTCTCCCGGGATCTTGGCGAAGGCGTGCTGGACCGGATCGGTGGCGACCTCGCCCACAGTGACCGTCGCGGGAAGCCCCTCCCGCTCCAGCCCGCCCCACAGTGCGTCGAGGCCGGCGATCAAGTCGGCGAGGGCGAAGACGGCGTCGCTGCGCTCGGATCGTGCGACGGCGCCGGAATGGCCGTAGCGCCCGAAGCAGGTGGCCTTCCGGTGGCGGAAGCTGCCGCTGATCGCCGTGACGAAGGCGACGGGGATCTCGGCGGCCTCCAGAGTCGGCCCCTGCTCGATATGCATCTCCACGAATCCGTGGATCCGCTTCGGATCGAGCAGCGCCTCCCCCTGTGCCACCGCATCGGGCCGCAGGCCAAGTGCGGCCATGTGCTCGCGCAGGCTCAGACCGGAATCGGCGCGGGGCAGATCGAGGGTCTCGGGCGGCAGCAGGCCGAAGGCGGCCCGGCTCCCGACATAGGAGGCGGGGAACCATACGCTTTCCTCGGCCCGGAACACCGCCACCGTCACGGGGCGCGCCGGCACAAGGCCCGACCGGCGCAAGGCCGCGACGGCAGCGAGACCGCCGATCACCCCGGCTGCCCCGTCGAAATTTCCACCATGGGGCACGGTGTCGACATGGGAGCCGACCATCCAGGCCGGCAGCGCCGGATCGCGCCCGGGCAGGTTCAAGAAGAGGTTGCCGGCGGCATCGGTCTCCGGGCTGAGGCCCAGCGAAAGTCCGGTCGCGCGCATGAGGGCATGGGCCCGCTCCTCCCCCTCGCCGTAGGCGGCCCGGGTGACTCCGGGCTCGTCGCGGCTGAAGGACAGAAGTTGCGCGAACAGCTCGGCGCAGAAATCGGGATCGATGGCGATGGCGTCCGCGGCGGTGGCCGCCCCCATCCCGCTCATGCCGAGAACTCCGCTTTGTGCCCACCCTGCCGCCGGCGATCCCAGACCTCCGGATTGACGAGGTTCGGCGGACGATGCCCGGCGAGCACGTCGATCACCTGCCGCGCGACCCGCTCGGCAGCCCGGATCAGGGCGGCCTCGGTCGAGGCGGCGACGTGGGGGGTGAGGATCACCCGCCGCTCCTGGTGCAAGGGATGGTCGTGTGCGAGCACGTCCCCCGACACCACGTCGAGCCCCGCGCCAGCGATGGTGCCCGCGGCGAGCGCCTCAGCCAGGGCGTCCTCGTCCACAAGGGCGCCCCGGGCGGTATTGATCAGGAACGCGCCACGCTTCATCCGGCCCAGCTCATCCCGGCCGATCAGATTCCGGGTTTCCGCCGTGAGCGGCAAGTGCAGGGAGACCGCGTCGGCCCGGGCGAGGAGATCCGGCAGGGAGGCCGCACGCTCGGCTCCCAGGGCCTCGAAGTCTGAATCCGGCCGCGTCGGGCCGTAGGCGAGCACCCTCATGCCCAGCCCCGCCGCGAGCCGGCAGGTCGCCTGCCCGATGGCCCCGAACCCCACGAGACCCAGCGTCAGGCCGGCGAGTTCCACGAGGCGCGCGCCGTAGCGGAAATCGTGGTCACCCTCCCGCATGGCCCGGTCGGCCTGCGGGATCGCTTTGGCGAGGGCGAAGATCAGGCCGATCGCATGCTCCGCGACAGAGAGGGCATTGGCCCCCGGCGTGTTGACGACCGCGATCCCCGCCCGGGTCGCTTCCGGCACGGCCACCGGATCGGTCCCAGTGCCGTGGACCCCGATCACTCTCAGCCGAGGCGCGGCCAGCACCGCCTCGGCGGGAAAGCCGCCGTTGCGGGTGACGACCGCGACGCAATCGGCCGCTTCGCGGGCGAGAATCGCTGGGGTGAGGCCGGTGGCGGCCCGTATCTCGAGCCCCGCCGCCCGAAGTTGCGTCAGCCCCGCCGCATGGATCGGCTGAACAATGAGGCAGATACCCGGCGCTCCTGCGAAGGGGCGGCCCGGATCGGAAGGCTCGGTGGACACGTTCGAGGCAGCCCTGCTCAAAAATACCGCTTGAATGCCGGTGGTATACCGCAGAAGCTAACCCAATGCCGCAATGCTGGCAACGTCAAAAACCGCAAATTCATTTGAAATATAAGCATCTCGCCGGGACATGCGCCCGGTAAACGATGTAATTCGCCTTCCAGATAGGCAAATTACGGGCAGATCTTCGAGATAAACGCTGGAATATTTAGGTCGAACGATGACTCAGATCGAGGCCGCTCCACCGCCGCTCCTGAAGATCAGGAAGCTGCATAAGAGCTACGGCGCCAACGAGGTCCTGAAGGGCATCTCCCTCGACATCCACGAGGGCGAGGTCGTGTCGATCATCGGGGCGAGCGGTTCGGGCAAGAGCACGTTCCTACGCTGCCTCAACCTCATGGAGACGCCGACCTCCGGCTTCATGGATTTCGAGCGGTTCGCCTTCGACTATGAGGAGGGCGCCCGCCGCCAGCCGACGCCGCAGCAACTCTGCGAATTGCGGTCGCGGATCGGCATGGTGTTCCAGAGCTACAATCTCTGGCCGCACATGACGGTGCTGGAGAACGTCATCGAGGCACCGATCCGGGTCCGGCGGATGCCGCGAAGGCAGGCGGTGGCGGAGGCCGAGGCACTCCTCCAGCGCATCGGCCTCTACGAGAAGCGGCACGCCTACCCGTCGAAACTCTCGGGCGGGCAGCAGCAGCGCGTGGCGATCGTGCGCGCCCTGGCCATGGCGCCCAAGGTGATGCTGTTCGACGAGGTCACTTCGGCCCTCGATCCCGAATTGGTCGGCGAGGTGCTGGCGCTGATGGGCTCCCTCGCGGCGGACGGGATGACGATGCTGCTCGTTACCCACGAGATGGCCTTCGCCCGGGACGTCGGGACCCGCACCCTGTTCTTCGACGGCGGGGTGATCGCCGAGGACGGCACGCCTGCGGAAATCATCGGATCGCCCCGGAGCGAGCGGCTTCGCCAGTTCCTCCGTCGGGTGCTGCACGAGCCGGCCGGGCTTGGGCAACCGGCATGAGCCGCCTTGAGGCCACCACGGAGTTCGGACGGCGATGAGCGGCACGGCATGGCAGGACTGGTGGCAGACTCTTACGGAGGAGTTCTTCACCTACGGCCCCGGTTTCGTCTCGGCGACGCTGGTCGTGCTCGGCGTCACGGTGGCGAGCATCTTGGTCAGTTGGGTCTGCGGCCTGCTTGGGGCGCTGGGCAAGCGCTCCACCTTCGCACCCTTCCGGGCGCTCGCGAGCTTCTACGTCTGGTTCATTCGGGGCACGCCAACCCTGGTACAGGTCTTCATCGTCTATTTCGGCATGCCGCAGATCGGCGTGAAACTCTCCCCCGTCACCGCCGGCATCATCGCGCTCGGCGTTAGCAGCGGTGCCTACGTGGCCGAGACCATCCGCGCCGGCCTCGCGGCGATCCCCCGGGGTCAGATCGAGTCGGCCCTCGCGCTCGGCATGAACCCGCGGATCATGATGGTCCGGATCGTCCTGCCGCAGGTCTTCCGCATGATCCTCCCCTCGCTGACCAACGAAGCGATCTCGGCGGTCAAGAACACCTCGCTCCTGTCGACGATCACGGTCGTCGAGTTGACGCTCTACGCGCAGCTGATGATTGCGACGACGTTCCGCCCGTTCGATTTCTACATTGCGGCGGCGCTGATTTACCTCGGCCTGACGTCGATCCTTTCGCAACTCTCCGCCTATTTCGAGCGGCGATACGCCCGCCTGTCGTGAACCTCCTCCGCCGCGGTACGGGCCGCGGCCGACACCTCCCGCCTCCTCGCCCGTACCGGAGATCGCCATGAACCGCCGCCACCTCCTCGCCCTTGCCGCCCTCTGCACGGGCCTTCTCGCCGCCCCGGCGCTCCGGGCAGCCGATGGCAAGCTGGAACTGATCGAGCCCGGCAAGCTGATCGTGGCCACCGACAGCACCTTCGCGCCCTTCAGCATGCGCACGCCGAGCGGCGAACTCGACGGGCTGGAAGTCCGGGTGATGCGCGAGATCTGCCGGCGGATCGGGCTCGAATACAACCCGGTCAACATCAAGTTCGACGCCTTGCTCGTGGGTCTGATGGCCGACCAATACGACATCACCAGCGAGTCGATGGACATCACCCCCACCCGGCAGAAGCAGGTCGCCTTCGCGGATGGGTGGCTCGAATCCGGCGCGCGGATCGTCACCCGCAAGGATACCGGGATCAAGGGACCGGAAGACCTGAAGGGCCGCAATGTCGGCGCCCTCTCGGCCTCGACCTTCGGCAAGCTCGCCGAAGAGCACGGCGCCAACCTCAAGAGCTACAAGACCGCCGCGGACGCCATGCAGGACCTCGTCGGCGGCAACATCGACGCGGTGATCAACGATGCAGTTGCCGGCAACTACGCGATCAAGGCGCGGAAGCTGCCGTTGGTGATGATCGAGACCCCGCTCAGCACTATCCAGAAGGGCTTCGCGATCAAGAAGGGCAAGCCGAACCTGCACGCCGCGGTCAACAAGGCGCTGGCGGAGATGGTCGCCGACGGTACCTACGCCAAACTGCTCACCCCTTTGATCGGCTACGACCCGGCGCCAAAGGAGCCGATCAAGACGTCCGCCATGTGAGCGGATAGGGGGAGGCCATAACAAGACATGATCGGGGGCGGCCCGGTGGGCCGCCCTGGGAGGAACCCCATGAAGACCCTCGACGCCTCGTCCTACACGACCGCGCTCGGCGCCCGTCGTGAGCAGAGCCTCGGCCAGATGGCCTATGATCGGCTGCTCGACCTGCTCGTGCGGCGCGACCTTCCGGCCGGGACCGTGCTGCACGAGCGCCGCCTCGCCGAGATGCTCGACATTTCGCGCACGCCGACCCGCGAGGCGATGTCGCGGCTGGAGACCGAGGGGCTGATCGAGCGGCAGCCCGGTGGGATGCTCGTGGTCAAGGAATTCTCTCTCCGCGAGCTGATCGAGATTCTGCACGTCCGCCGCCTGCTGGAACGGGAGAGTGTGACGCTCGCGACCGGACGGATACCGGCCGCCGCGCTCGAGGATCTGCGCGAGCAGAGCGAGGCACTGCTCGCGGCGGGCGATCCGGACGCGCCGGGCAACTGGGAGGTCGACCGCCGTTTCCACGAGCTGATCGCCGATAGCAGTCACAACGCGACGCTCGCCAAGACGATCAAGGATCTGCGGCTCAAGACGCAGATGTTCAATCTGAGCCGGATGCCCGAGCGGTTCGAGGCTGTGCATCGCGAGCACCTCGCTGTCGTCGCCGCCCTGCAGGCTGGAGACGCGGCGGCGGCGGCGGACGCCATCGCGACCCATCTCGAGAACTTCAAGCAGGGAATCATCCGTCGCCTGAGCGAGTTCTGAGGCAGGGGCGGCGCCATGCAAGAATTCGCGCATCTGCGCGGCGGCGAGGCCGCCTTCCCAGAGGAGGAATTCGCCGTCCGGCAGGCGGCGGCCCGGGCTGCGATCGCCGCCGCCGGCCACGATGCCCTGGTGGTGACGAGTCCGGAGACGATCTACTGGCTGACCGGTCGCCAGACGGCGGGATATTTCGCCTTCCAGGCCCTCCTCGTTCCCGCGGAGGGTGAGCTCTCCCTGCTGGTGCGCCAACTCGAACTGCCGGGTGCGGCGGCCAATACCTGGCTCAACGACATTCAGGCCTATCAGGACGGGACAGACCCTGCCGACGCCCTGGCGGCCCTCCTGCGCCGGCGCGGCTTCGTCCGGCCGGCGATTGAGCGGGACGGCTGGTTCGTCTCAGCCGCCCTCACTGCACGGATCGGCGGGGCGCTCGGAAGCGACCTCCTCCCCGACGGATCGGGGCTCCTCGGCCCCTTGCGCGCCGTGAAATCGGCGGCCGAACTTCAGGCGATCCGGGCGGCCGCCCGTTACACGCAGGCCGGGCTCGCCGCCGGCATCGCCGCCTGCGGCGCAGGCACCGATGAGAACGCCGTCGCCGCGGCCATGCTCGCAGCCGCGACGACAGCCGGGTCAGAAGCGATGGCGATGGAGCCTCTGGTCTCGTCGGGCCCCCGTAGCGGACTGCCGCACATGACGTGGCGTCGGCGGCGCCTGGAGTCGGGCGACGCGGTATTCCTCGAACTCGCGGGCAGCCATGCGCGCTATCACACGGCGCTGATGCGCAGCGTCTGGATTGGAGCGCCGCCGGTCGAGGCACAGCGGATGATGGATTGCGCCCTGCGCGCGCTGGACGCGGCCCTCGATGCGATCCGGCCCGGCCGCCCCTGCTCGGCCCCGCACGAGGCCGCGCAGGCCGTGATCGACGCGGCGGGCTACGGCCCGGCCTTCCGCAAACGCATCGGCTATTCGATGGGGATCGCCTTCGCCCCGGACTGGGGAGAGGGTGGTCTGTTGAGCCTGTTCACCGGGATCGACCGGCCGATCGAGCCCGGCATGGTGTTCCACCTGCCCGCGACCCTGCGCTGCTACGGGTCCTGGACGGTCGGCGCGTCCGAAACCGTGATCGTCACCCCACACGGCGCCGAACCGCTTTCCGATCTGCCCCGCGCTCTGACCCTGCGGTGAAGCGCTTCGAAGCCCATTCCAACTACGAGGATCGCGCGATGACCCGGACCGTCTACCTCAATGGCGACTGGCTGCCGGAGACCGCGGCGAAGATCTCGATCTTCGACCGCGGTTTCCTGTTCGCCGACGCGGTCTACGAGGTGACGGCGGTGATCGGTGGCCGTCTCATCGACTATCACGGCCACGCTGCACGCCTGCAGCGATCTACGGCCGAGCTCGGCATTCCCTGTGGCCTCGATCCCGAGGCGCTGCTCGCCGTTCACCGGGAGATCGTGCGGCGCAACGACCTCCGGGAAGGTCTGATCTACCTCCAGATCTCCCGCGGGGTAGCCGACCGTGATTTCGCCTATCCGAACGGTGCAGAGCCTACCTTGGTCCTGTTCACGCAATCCAAGCCGGTCTTGGAGAACCCCCGTGTGGCCGCAGGAATTACGATCGCCCTCGTGCCGGACCAGCGCTGGACCCGGCGCGACATCAAGACAGTGCAGCTCCTGCCAGCCTCCATGGCCAAGATGGAAGCGCTTCGGCGGGGCGCCGACGACGCGTGGCTCGTCGAGGACGGCTTCATCACCGAGGGGAGTGCGGCCACAGCGCATATCGTGACGCAGGCTGGAAGCTTGGTGACCCGGGGCCTCTCGAGCGCCTTGCTTCACGGCATCACCCGCGCGAGCCTCCTTGATATCGCTCGCTCCGAGGGTATCCCCGTGGAGGAAAGGGCCTTCACCCCCGATGAGGCGAAAGCCGCCGCGGAGGCCTTCATCAGCTCGGCGACGAACTTCGTTCTACCGGTTACGCGGATCGACGGGACGCCGGTGGGTGATGGGCGACCCGGACCGATCTCGATGCGGCTTCGGCAGCGATATTTAGAGGTCCGACTAGCCGATGCGGTCTAACACCCCACCGGAAAAGACGAAGGCGACGTCTGCTTCGACGGCTCCATGCTTTGAGAGCAGCCACTCGCTTTCGGCCAGGAGCGACCGGCAGCCGCGCGCCCATCCCCGGCCATTCGGCAGCTATTGCTATCCTCCCCAAAGCGGATATCGGCGTGGGGTAGATCGCATCGACGAAGATGCAGACGATGAACGGGAAAGCTGGCCCGCCAAGCGGACCAGAAACAGGACAGCAATCGATGTTCACATGCTGAGCGCTCGATAGCTTCGCTGTTTTCCGACCTCGTACGTCTCAGATTTACTATCAGAATAACTCAATATCCGGCAAAGCGTTCGCCATCGAAGCTTGTCTGCGTGCGAGACGATCATTGTCATGCTGAATCTGCGTGACGTAACCTGAGCGGATACGGTCCATGAGGATTGCCGGCGTTGCCGTGGGCGTCGTATCCAGCCCCGACAGCGCATCTCTCTGATCATCGAGTATCTGGTGCAGAAGGATTATGGCAGCACCGACGCCCTCTATTTGCTGACGCACGACATCCTGAAACTGAATTTTCCCGAAAGTCTCCATGATTTGAAGTGATATCGCGTGATTGCGCTCATCGATCGCGCCCAGCTCTTCCTGTGCCGCCCCCACCGCCGCGAAGGCCTGAGACAGCCCGCTGACCTCTTCGACCAGCTGCTCGATATGCGCTTGCTCGGCTTGGGCGCGGGCTTCGGTGCGGGAGGCCAGCAAGTTCACCTCGACGGACTCCTTGATCGCCAGCACCTTATGGCTCGCGTCGGTCACCGCACTGCGGGAACGCTGGGCCAGCGTTCGCAACTCGCGCGCGACGACGCCGAAGCCGAGCCCGGCCTCGCCCGCACGCGCCGCCTCGATGCTCGCGTTGAGGGCCAGCATGTTGGTCGCCTGACCGACCTGCTCCAGAACCTGGGTCAAGCCATCGAGGTCCTTCATCTGTTCGGCGATCGCGGCGAGATGCTCACGCTCGGAGCGCGTCTCGTCGAGACGGATTTTCAGATAGCCGTGCAGGGCGGCGGCGAGGGCGGAGTACGCCGTGTCGCCATGCGCCACCAGCCCGCCCATGCGCTGCCGCGTGGTTCCGATGAAGGCTGCCGCGTCGGAGAGGGCGTCGTCGAGCGCCCGTAGCTGGGTCAGCAATCCGGAGGCGGCCTCTTCGGTCTGTTCGACGATGCTGCGCAGCTGAACGTCGGCAATCGCGAAGAACGGTTCGAGTTCGGTCAGGGTGCGGCACGCCTCCGCGACGGCCCGCGGATCGCACGGCGAAGGCGCTTGGAAAATCTCGGCCGGAGCGACAAGGGGCGTCGGACGTGCTTCCGCGGCAAACGGCGCGACGGGCTCGGCGCGGTCGGCGGAACGCACGCGCCCCGCGATCTCGGCCGCGAGAGCGCCGAAGCCGGCGAGGAGGCCCGCCGCGACCCCTTGCGCTGGGGTCGCAAGCCCGAGGGCCCAGAGTACGCCGCCGACCGGCATGCCGGCGAGGGTGCCGAAGCGGGCGGGACGGAGAGCGGCGGCGTGGCGCATCGTATCTGACCGGTACGGGTGCTGTTGTTGGAAGGGGCGGGCCGGGCCGGCTCAGGCGGCCTTCGGCTGCACCGCCGGCGCGACCTGCTTGATCACCTGCAACAGCTTGTCGGCCTGAACGGGCTTGACCAGCCAGCCCGTGGCCCCGGCCTGACGGGCCGCGTCGCGCTTCTCCTGTTGCGACTCGGTGGTCAGCACGAGCATCGGGGTGAAGCGGAAGGCGGGGAGCTTGCGCAACTCGCCGATCAGCTGGACCCCGTCCATGCCGGGCATGTGGAAGTCGGTGATCACGAGCCCGGGGGCGAGGCCGGCGCGGGCCTTGTCGAGGGCGGCCTCGGCATGCGGCGCGCGCTCGACCGCATAGCCGGAGCGGCTGAGGATGTCGGACATGCTCGCCAGGATCGTCGGCGAATCGTCGACCAGCAGAACGGGCTTCATGGTTCCTCTCCGAACGGCATGTAGTTCTTGGGGGGAAAATCGCTGTCTAGTGCAAAATTTCACGACAGACGTGATTTGCGAGATCATCGAACTCGGCGACTGATCTTGTTCTAGGTCGATAATACTTTACGGGTTGTTGCTGTTCGAACGCTTCGGCGAGGGCAATATCTGGCCGGATCCCGGGGAGCATCCGTCCCGCTCCGAAGCGCGCGGTGAGCGGGCGCGCGTCTCACGTTGCATCGTCACGCGCAGATCGACCTGGACCGGCAGGAGACTCAGGCCCCTCAGGCGGGGGTTGAGCCCCGCCGCGACCCGGAAATAGGACCTCGCGAACTGTCCGACGCCGTCGACTGCCAGATGATGCAGGAGGGTCGGCACGATGACGTAATCGGCGGCCGCCAGGGCACTGACGAGGAGAGCATCGGCGGAGGGCGACGTGTCGATGATGATCGCGTCGTAGGCGGCAGCGAGCGGAGCGAGCGCACGGGCGAGGCCGAGGGGCGGCGTCGCCGTCGTCACGCCCGCGAAGCTGCGGTTGGCGGGCAGTACGTCGACATTCGCGAAGGCGGAGCGGCGTATCCCGGCGGCGAGCGGCGTGGCGGGATCCTGGAAATGGTCGTGCACCGTCGTATCCTTGGGCGCGGCGCAGATGCCGAACCCGAGCCCGGCATGCCCCTGGCTGTCGAGATCGACCATGAGGACGCGCGCGCCGTGGCCGCCGAGGGCTGCGGCGAGGTTCACCGCAGTGGTCGTCTTCGACGTGCCGCCCTTACGGTTCGACACCGCGATGACCCGCGCGGTCACGCCCGCTCCTCCCGACCGCATCCGGCGAGGCAAGCGGCAGCCACCGGATCGGCGGGAAGGCCGACGAGGCGCGCCGCACAGGCCATCAGCACCTGCAGGATCGCAGTGTGGGCGTGCTCCAGGCTGCGGACATCGACCGGGCGCGCCGGATCGGCCCGCAGGGCTTCCAGCAGCGGTTCCGCCTCCTCGATGGAACAGGCGCCGGCGAGCACGATGGGATCGGAGGAGAGATCGAGCGGCATCAGACCAGATCCGGCAGGTTGAGAACGAGGAGCACGCGGCCGTCGCCGAGCAGCGCCGTGCCGGAGAAGCCCGAGAGGCCCGACAGCAGCCCGTCGAGGGGCCGCACGATCACCTCCATGCGTTCGCGGAAGCCGTCGACCACGATGCCGACCCGCTCGCGCCCGATCCGGACCACCATCACGGCCTCTTCCTCGGGCGGCTCGGCGGCGCTGGGGGCGAGGCCGAGACTGTCGGAGAGCCGCACCAGTGGGATCACCGCGTCACGCAGCACGAAGGTCTCGCGCTGCTTGATCCGGTGGAGCTGGCTGCGGGGCACCTTCACGGTCTCGGCCACGGCCTCCATGGCGACGCCGTATTGCTGGCCGCGTACCTCGACCGTCACGATCCGCGTCACCGCCATGGTCAGCGGCAGCTGCACGGTCACGCAGGTGCCGTCGCCGAGCCGACTGGCCAGCCAGACGTCGCCGCCGGCCTTGCGCACGGCCGAGCGAACCACGTCCATGCCGACGCCCCGGCCCGAGAGGTCCGAGACCTGTTCCTTCGTCGAGAAGCCCGCCGCGAAGACGAGGTTGACGACCTCCTCCGGCGACATCTGGGCGGCCTGATCCGGCGTGATCAGGCCGACGCGCAGCGCCTTGTCCCGCACCGCCGCCGGATCGATGCCGCCCCCGTCATCGGCGACCTCGATGATGACGTTGTCGTTCTCCTGACGGGCCGAGAGCCGGAGCGTCCCCTGCGGCGGCTTGCCGGCCCGGCGGCGCTGCTCGGGCGTCTCGATCCCGTGGTCCAGCGAGTTGCGGACCATGTGGATCAGCGGATCGGCGAGGCTCTCCAGGACGTTCTTGTCGGCCTCCGTGTCTTCACCCTGGACGACCAGCTCCACCTCCTTGCCGAGCTTGCGCGAGATGTCGCGCACAAGGCGGGGGAAGCGCTGGAAGACCTGGCTGACGGGCATCATGCGGATGGCCATGACGCCGACCTGAAGGCTCTGGGCGATCCGGTCGATGACCGCGTACTGCTCCTTGATCTCGCGTCCGAGCTGGCGCGAGCCGCTGACCTGCTCGGCCCGCCCGGCGAGATAGGCGAGGCCGTTCTTGGCCACCGTCGAGCTCGGCCACGAAGTTCATGAGGGCGTCGACCTTGCCCTGCTCGACCCGCAACATGCGGGCCGGGCCCTTGCCGTCCGCGACCTCGGCGGGACCCGGCGCGGGCGGCGGAGGCGGGGAAGCCGGTTCAGGACGGGCGGCCGTCGCGGGCTCGGCCCGGCCCGTTTCCGGCACCGGGCGAGCGTCGGCGCTCCCGGCAAGCCGAGCCAGCAGCGCGGCCGCGTTCCCGTCGCGGGCCGCCGCCTCGATGGCGGGGGCGAGCCTCACCCCGGCCTCGCCGAGATGCGGGAGGCAGCGGCGCAGGACCGTCAGGGCGGATTCGAGGCGGCCCGCCGCGAGGCCCGGTTCCGCAGGGCTCGCGAGCATGTCGGTCTGGCTCGCGAGGATCCGCAGCGCGGTCTCGTCGGCCGAGCCCGGGACGGGCGCAGGCGCTTGCGCTGCCGTCGGCGCACCACCCTCCGCGATGCCGCCCCCTACCCCGGCGATGAGGCGGGCGAGCAGGTCCGCATCGCCACCGGCTTCGGCGACTTCGGCGATCCAGCGTAGGGCCGAGGCCTGCCGGGTATCGTCGGCGATGATCGCCAGAAGCGTTCCGGCCGTGCGGGCGAGGGCCGCCCGGTCGCCGGCGGCCAGCAGGACATGGGCTTGCGTCGAGAAGTCCGAGAACATCTCGGCCGGGTCGTCGCGTCCGGCCGGCACGGCGAGGTCGTCGGGGCGGATCGCCACGATTTCCACCTGGTCGGTGACGTAGCGCAGATGCTCCGTGAGCACTTCCGGGGTCGCAGCCGCCAGAACGTGGAATGTGAGGGCGCAGACGAAGGGATCGAAGGCCGAAGGATGCGGCCAGGGCTCGTGCGGCCGTGCGGCCACGGCGAGGAGGCCGGGCGACTGCGCCACCAGATGGGCTGGGTCGTCTCCCCGGAAGAAACACTCGGCATCGGGCCGGTAGCGCCACGCGGCGAGCGGCGCGCCGGAGGCCATGGCCTCGCGGTAGCAGGCCCGGCGCGCGGCCTCGGGCAGCATCGCGATCCAGGCCGGAGCGGCCCCAGCGGATCGAACCGCCTGATCGGATGCGCGCGCAGTGTCCTCGGGCGCCAGCCAGCGTCGCAGGGCCGCGACACGCGCGACCATCGTGGCCTCGGCATCCTCGGGCAGGCTTTCCCGGGTCTCTAACGCGTCGATCCAGTGACCGACGAGGTCGAGGCTGTCGAGGAGACCGTCGACGATCTCCGGGTCAAGGTCGAGGCTGCCGGCGCGCATCTCGACGAGAAGGTCCTCGGCCGCGTGGACGAGGTGCGTCAGCGGCGCGATGTCGAACAGCCCCGACGTGCCCTTCAGGGTGTGGACCGCCCGGAAGATGTCGTTGAGGGCGTCGGGGCTGCGCGACTTTTCCAGCTGCAGCATGCCGGTGCCGGCGAGCCCAGAAGTTCGCGTGCCTCGGGGATGAATTGGGCGAGAAGGGCGTTCATCGCGTGGCTCCCGCCATCAGGGTCGCGACCCGGGACAGGGTCTCCGGGCGCACGGGTTTGGCCAGGTAGAGGTTGGCGCCGACCGCGTAGGCGCGTGCGCGGTCCTCCGGGCCGTTCTCCGTCGAGATCATCACGACCGGCACCGCCTGGAGCTCAGGCATCGCCCGCCCCTGCCTGAGGAAGGCGTAGCCGTCCATTTTGGGCATGTTGACGTCGACAAGCACGAGGTCGAAGGCCTGCTCCATGGCCTTCTCCAAGCCCTCGAAGCCGTTGGCCGCCTCGTCCACCGCGAAGCCGGCGTCTTCGAGCACGTCGCGGTAGTACATGCGCACGGTCGTGGCATCGTCCACGACAAGAATACGGGCCATCTCAAGCCTCGGCGCTGAGGGGTTTCTGATACACGATCGCCTCCGGGAACTTGCGGATGGCGAACAGGGACGAGATCCGGCTCATCGATTCCGAGTGGCCGAGGCAGACGAAGCCACCCGGATCGAGCGCTTCGTAGATCGTCTGCGCCGCCTCGCGGCGGGACTCGTCGTCGAAGTAGATGAGCAGGTTGCGGCAGAACACGACGTCGAAGTTGCGGAACTGCCGGGTCGAGAGCGGATCGGAGAGGTTGACGCGGGTGAAGGCGATCGAGTCCCGGATGTCGGCGATCACCTCGTAGTCGCCGCGCCGCCGCCGCATGAACCGTTCGAGGGTCGGCTTGGGCACGTGCTGCACCGATCGGTCGCCGTAGACCCCCGACCGGGCCTGATCGAGCACGGTCGTGTCGATGTCGGAGGCGACGATCTCGACATCGTAGCGGTCGACGTCGGCCCAGTTGTCGAGAAGCTGGAAGGCGATCGAATAGGGCTCCTCGCCGGTCGAGCAGGGCACCGACCAGATCCGCACCGGATCGCCCTGGCGCTTGCGACGGGCGATCTCGGGAAGGATCGAGCGGACGAGGCAGCGGAACTGGTACTCCTCGCGGTAGAAATAGGTCTCGTTGACGGTCATCAGGTTGACGAGGGCCTGGAACTCCTCGCCGCTCGCCTGGAAACGCAGCATGTTGAAGTAGTCGCGAAACCCGTGCTGGCCGGCGGCCAGCATTCGTTCCTGCAGGCGCTTGTCGACGAAGTAGCGCTTGTTGTCGGCGAACATGATTCCGGTCTTGCGGTAGAAGAAGTCGCGGAACTTCGCGAAGTCGCCGTCCGTGACCACCGGGTCCGGCCGGTCCGGCTCGCGCCGGCTGGCTTGGGCGCTCATGGCGGAGGTCCCTCAGGCGATGCGGCGCAGGGCGGCCTTGGCCGCGAAGCGCAGGAAGGGCTCGTCGGGGAAGCGATCGACCGCAGCCGCGATCGCCTGCACCATGTCGGGCCTGCCGATCTCGGCAAGCACGTCGAGGGCGGCGGCGCAGACATTGACGTGCGCATCCCGCTCCAGCGCCCGCAGCGCGAGGTCGGCGGCGGCCGGGTGGCGCAGGCTCGTGAGCACGTTCACGGCGAAGATGCGGTGATCGCTGTCGGGATGATCGAGGTTGCGCTCCAAGGCCTCGAGCACGGCCGCATCCATGCCCTGAAGCGTCTCGATCGCGGCGTTGCGCAGCCAGACATCCTCGGAATCGAGGAGGGCGAACAGGTGGGCGACCGCCTCGGCGGTGCCGATCGCGCCGAGCGCTGCGAGGAGAGCCTCACGCACGCTGTCATCGGACTCGATCCGCAGGCGTTCGGCGAGCGCGTCCACTGCGTCCGGGTCGGTGGCGCGCGCGCGAGCCGCCTGCCGACGGACCGTCGCGCTAGCCGCATCGAGCGTCGGCTCTGATGGGGACGCTGTGGTCGCGGCGGGATCGAGTTTGGGGCGGACGAGAGCCATGGGAACCTCGGAAGGGCCGCGTCAGGACAGCCAGGACAGGATCTGGGCGGGGACGGCGCGGGCCGGCAGCGTGAGCGTGGCGCCGCCGAGCCGGATCAGCTCGGCCGGCATGCCGAAGACGACCGCCGTCTCCTCGGACTCGGCGATGGTGCGTCCCCCGCCTTGCGGAGCTCGGCCATCGCCGCCGCGCCGTCATTGCCCATGCCGGTGAGCTGGACGGCTACGAGCGCTTCGGGCGGGAAGGCGGCGCGGGCCGAGCGCACCAGCCGCTCGACGCTGGGGTGCCAGCGCATCTGCGGATCGGTGGGCACGCAGGTGACGACGTGGCGCCCGAGCCTGCGCTCGATCACCACGTCGGCATCGCCCCGGCCGACATAGACGCGCCCGGGCGTCAGCGGCATCGGCCCGGCGACCTCGGCGACGTCGAGGGCGCAGATCCGGTCGAGGCGCTGGGCGAAGGGCCCGGTGAACGAGCCCGGCATGTGCTGGGCGACGACGACCGGCCAGGGCAGGTCGGCCGGCAGCTCGGGCAGGATCTCCTCCAGCGTGCGCGGCCCCCCGGTCGAGACGCCGATAAGAATGAGCCCCTCGGTGCGGCCGAGCGCGGCCGCCCGGCGCGGTGCGGCGGACGGGGCCGTGCGAGCGCGGCGCACCCGGTCGAGGAGCCCACGGGCGCGGCGCGGCTTGGCACGCGCCGCGACCCGGACCTTCTCGACCATCTCGCGGCGGATCGCGTCGATGTTGAGGGAGACCGTGCCGCCGGGCTTCTCGACATAGTCGACCGCCCCGAGCTGCATCGCCTCCAAGGTCACTGCCGCGCTCTCGCTGGTGAGCGAGGAGACCATCACCACCGGGCGCGGGGCGCTGGTCATGATCTCTCCGAGGCAAGTCAGGCCGTCCATCTCGGGCATGTTGACGTCGAGGGTCACCACGTCGGGCTCGAAGGTGCCGATCTGCTCGAGCGCATCGCGCCCGTTGCGGGCGGTGCGGATCTCGAACGTGCCGGCCTCCTCGAACACGGTGCGCAGATGCTTCCGCATGAGGGCGGAATCGTCGACGATCAGAAGCTTCGTCATTGCGGGTCCGCTCTCGCTCAAGCCGCCTGACGCAGGTCCGCCACCTCGCTCCGGCTGAGCAGGCGCGCGACGTCGAGCAGCATGATGATGCGCTTGGACTCGGCGAGGTTCGCGATGCGGTCGACCGCCCCGCCTCCGTCCTGGCCGAGATCGGGTGCAGGCCCGATCACCGCGCGCGGGATTCTGAGGACTTCCGAGACCGCATCGACGATGAAGCCGGTGCGCACGCCCTCGATCAGGAAGACCATGATCCGCTGCCGGTCGTTGCGCTCCGTATCCGGTAATTGGAAGCGGCGCCGCTGATCGACCACAGGGAGCACCGCGCCCCGCAGATTCACCACGCCCTCGATGAAGGGCGGGGTCCTCGGCACGCGGGTCAGCTGCTCGGGCACCCGCACGATCTCATGGACCGCGTCGATCCGTACGCCGTATTCCTCGCTGGCGAGGCGGAACACCACGAACTGCTCTTCGTCCTCGGCCTTCTGGCTCATGCGCTCGTCCTTCGCCGTACCCGTTTGATCCGTGGTCGTTCCCTCGAGCCGCGTGGCCGCGTCGAACAGGCGCTCGGCCGAGAGGATCGAGACGAGGCGCTTGCCCTGGTCGATCCGGCAGATCGCCTCGACCTCGCGCAGCGAGCCGCCCCCCGAGAGCAGGTCGGGCAGCGGGTCGACGATGGCGCGAGGGACGCGCAGAACCTCCTTCACGGTGTCGGTGACGATGCCGACCGAGCGCGCGGCCCCCTGGCCGCCCCAGGAGACCACGACGATGCGGCTCTGGTCGCACAGACCGGTCTCCGCGAGCCCGAACAGGGTGCGCAGGCTCACGAGCGGCAGCAGCCGGTCGCGCAGGTTGATCACGCCGATCATGGAGGCGTCTGCACGCGGGACCGTGTTCACGACGTCCGGGACTTGAACGATCTCCTGCACGTGCTCGATGGGCAGCGCGTATTCCTGGCCGGCAAGCCCGAAGGACACGAGCTGGATCTCGTCCGAGACCGTCGTCTCGGCGCGCGCAGCGCCGGCCTCGGCGGGGATGTCGGTTCGCTCCCCTTTGCGGTCGGCCGGGCGGGAGGGCGCTCCGCTCTGCATGAGCCGCGTCGGATCGATGATCATCACCATCCCCCCGACCCGGCGGATGATGCCCGACAGCATGTCGGTGTCGACGGTGCTCTGCAGTCCCTCGGTGCCGTCGATCTCGGAAGGCTCGCTCGTCACGACGCTCGCCATCCGGTCGACCACGAAGCCGAAGGGCGTGCCCTGGCTGACGACGACGACCCGGGTGGCGTCGTCGTGCGCGCGTTCGGGCAGGCCGAAGACGCGGCGCAGGCTCGTGACCGGCAGCACCGTGCCGCGCAGGTTGGCGAGCCCCGCGAGGTTCTGGGGGGCCAGCGGCACATCGACCATCTCCGGCAGGCGGATGATCTCCTGCACCTCGGCCAGCGGCACCGCATAGGTCTCGCGATCGATCAGGAAGGTCACGAATTGCCGCGCGGTGGCGGATGCGGCGGACCGGTCGCCCGACTCGGACGGGATGTGGGGATCGTGGGACATGGCGGTTTTCCGGACTGAACGGGACGGGGCTGCGGCGGGGCCGCCCGGCAGGGGCGGCCCCTCGGTCTCACGGCGCGTCGCGCTCAGTCTTGGTTCTGCAGCTCGTCGGCGAGGGAGGCGATCTCCTCGATCGCGGCGGCGAGCTCCTCCGCCCCCTTCGACTGCTCGCGGGCCGCCTGCTGCGCCTCGACAGCGGCCTGCCCGGCCTGCTGGGCGGCCGCCGAGATCTGGTCGACCCCCTTCTTGGCCTCGCCGAGATTGTCCACGATCAGGCTCGACCCTTCGAGGATCTGGCGGTTGCCGGAGAGCACGGCGCCCATGTCCTCCGCAGCGGTCAGGAGGTTCTGGGTGATGGCCTTGTTCTTCTCGACCTCCGCCGCAGCGGCCCCGGAGATCTCCTCCAGGTCGCGGCGCACGAACACGATCTGGTCCTGGATCGCCTTCACCAAGTCCTTGATCCGCTCGGCGTTCTCGGAGGAATCCCGGGCGAGGTTCCGGATGTCGGTCGACACCACCATGAAGCCCTTGCCGAACTCGCCAGCCCGGGCCGCTTCGATCGAGCCGTTCACCGCCAGCATGTTGGTCTGGATCGCGACCGTGGTGATCGCGTCCACGATCTTGTCGATCTTCCGGCTCACGCCTTCGAGGGCGTTGATCTGCTCGCGGCTCTTATTGGTCTCGTCGAGGGAGTGACCGACGCCGCGCACCAGCTCGTCCACGGCCTGACGGTTCTCCTGCAGCTGCGTCGTGATCAGGTCGCCGCGCTCCAGGGCTTCCTGCGCGCGCTCCCGCGAGAACAGCGCCCCCTTCTCGATCTGGGCGATGGCGGCCGCCGATTGCTGTGAGGCGGCCGATTGCTGCTGCGCGCCGCGGTTGATCTGATCGAGCGCGGTCATGATCTGGGCGGCGGCGCGATTGATCTCCTCCACGGCGGAGGACAGCTCCTCGGCGGCGGAGGCGACCTCCTCCGGCTCTTGGCGATGTCGGTGGAGTTGCGCAGTTCCTCGGACAGGGCGGACAGCTCGCCCGAGGCCTGCTCGCTCTGGCCGAGCGCCGTGGTCTGCTGCTCGACGGTCTTCAGCGATTCCTGGCAGGCCGAGGATTGCTCCTCGGCGGCGGCGGCGATCGACTCGGCGCCCTTCTGGGCCTCGATGGCGGCCTTTTCGGATTCGACGGCGGTGCGCGCGATCGCCTCGGCGCCCTTCATCACCTCGACCATGGTCGAGCGCACGCTGCCGAGCTGCGCCGTGATGGCCTTGCCCTTCTCGACCTCCTGCAGGGTCCCTTCGGCCGAGCGGTTGATGCCGTCCGCGATCACCTTCACATCCGTCTGGATGCGACCGATGAGTTCCTGAATCTCCTGGGCGCTCTTCTCGGAGGTCTCGGCGAGCGTGCGGACCTCGTCGGCGACGACCGCGAAACCCTTGCCGTGCTGGCCGGCGCGGGCGGCCTCGATCGCCGCGTTCAGGGCGAGCAGGTTGGTCTGGTCGGCGATGCGCGCGACGGCGCGGACGATATCGCCGATCGTGGCGGCCTGACGCTCCAGTTCGACGATCATCGTCACCGAGGCCGCCTGCCGGTCGGAGGCGGTCGAGATCGACATGATGCTGGCCGCGATCTGCTGGCCGACGCCGGCGATCAGTTCCTGCAGGGCCTCGCTCTTCTGCCGCGATGCTTCCGCCTCACTCCGCGCCGTGCCGATCGCGTCGGAGACCACGGTGACGGCGCGCTGCGACTGCTCGGAGGCGCTGGCAGCCTGCTCGGCGCCGCTCGCGATCTGCTCCATCGCCCGGCGCAGCTCCTCGGCGGCCAAGGAGGCCTCGGCCACGCCGCTCGAAAGCTGAGCGGTGGCTGCGGCGATGCGCTCGGCCGCCTTCTGCTGCTTGGCGAAGGTCCGCGCCTTGCGTCGGTTCTCCTCGTTGAGGCGGCCGAGCTGCTTCATCGCAGCCTGTTCACCGCCGCGCGCCAGCGACTGCGGCCCTGGCAGAGCCGCCTTCTTCACGAGAGCCATCAAGTCTATCCTTGGAAAAAGCGATCTCGATCGTGACCTCGAAGGATCAGACCAAGGTGAGCGGCGTCTCAGTGGGGAGGCGCGTGTGTAATTTGGGCGCCCAATCGCTTAATGCATTCCTAAGATGCTGGCTCGGACGTTAGGGCTAACAGTTAGCTGCAGAGCGCGTCGGTTTCTGCTCTTGGACCTGCGGAGATCGTGCGTCTGCATGGCCCAAGATCACGCCCGCGTCCCGGAGTTGCGTGGAGAGGGCGATGAGCACGCCGGTGCGCAGAGCTTGTCGCTGATCGGTTTCCAGAATGGCCGAGTGCGCAACATCGCGGATTCGCCCGGCGAACTCGGCCTTGAGATCCAAGGCCTCGCGTATCGCTCCAGGCTCGGCGTCAGCCTGTCTTTCAGGCGTCGGTGGATGATCAACGATCGTGCCGACCCAGCCGCGGCAGGTTCCATCCGGCCGTTCGAGTGGCACCGCCCGCGCCAGCATCGCCTGGTAGCGGCCGTCCTGCTGCCGGACCCGGAAGCTCAGTTCGAAGGCGGCGCCCGCTCGGCAGCGCGTCGTCCAGCTCTGTGAGACACGTTCCCGATCCTCGGGATGCAGCGCTCCCAGCCATCCTGTCCCCCGGTACAGATCCTCCTCCTGCCCGGTTCGCTCGCTCCAGCCCAGACTCTGTGTGAGGTGGCCGTCAGGCTCTGCACGCCACTCGATGACCGCGCTCGCCTTGACCAGCGCGGCATAGCGTTCCTCGCTCTCGCGCAAAGCGGCAGCGAGAAACTCATCGGGCGCGCCGGCCGGGCCGGTCTGGTTCTGCGAAGGAGGCTGACGGAAGACGGGTTCGTAGCAGCCGACAGGAAGCTCAACGACGACTTGGCGCGGCTCAGGACCAGCATAGATCCGCTGCAAGGTGGCCCGAAGGCGGCGAATTTCGACGCGCACGATGGAATCGGTGACCGGATCGAAATCGTCCGGACGGCCCAGCGCCTCGGTCGCGATCGTGTAAGCCTTCAGGCGCTTACCGCGTCCGGCCAGGCTCTCGCGAACGAGATAGGCGAGGAGTTGGGCCAGCTTGGGCGATTTGCGGAGATGCGCATGCTGCTGGAGACGCGTGAGCTCAGCCTCGATGGCGGCTTGTCCG
This sequence comes from Methylobacterium komagatae, assembly GCF_042661665.1. Taxonomy (NCBI): domain Bacteria; kingdom Pseudomonadati; phylum Pseudomonadota; class Alphaproteobacteria; order Hyphomicrobiales; family Methylobacteriaceae; genus Methylobacterium; species Methylobacterium komagatae. The sequence continues at coordinate 4,238,191 of NZ_JBHSWN010000001.1, read as the reverse complement.
AGAGAAAGACGATCCATAATTCGACGAGGCCAAGCAAGATCGGTTGCCTACCGCATGAAAGCTGCCGAGAGAGACAACCGTAGTTGAGAGTGCGGGTTCACTCTCGATCACGCCACCGAGGCTTTGCGGGTGGTAAGTTGCACAAAGCTCGTTGGGTCATTGACTAGCGGTGCGCGATTGCTTTGCGTGGATTATTGCGCCCGCCTATCGCGCCCAAACCTGTTGCTTTGGCGATTTGCGAACGATGCTCGGCGTAACCTTGGGCGACCATCGGGTAGTCGGCGGGCAAGCCGTAGCGTTCGCGGTAGCTGGCCGGGTCGAGACCGTGGCTGGTCAGGTGTCGCTTCAGCGTCTTGTACGCCTTACCGTCGATGAAGCTGATCAGCGCATCCGGCATGATCGATTGGCGGATCTGCGCAGGCTTCGGCTTGCCGTAATTTTCGTCTGAAACGTCCGCCCCTGGATTCAGCGTCTTCATCAAGACCTCATGGACGCGCTGAATGAGGCTTGTCGAGCTCGGACATGGGAACCGGATTGTGCAAGACATACGCAGATACAAGTTCGGCCGTTAGCGCTATCGAGCGGTCTTTGTCCTCAATGTTTTCCGGCATCGTATTCTTTTTCTCCAGCAAATCGAGTCTATTTCTGCTGTCCATTCAAATGAATAGCGTGTAACACTGCCGCTCAGTTTTGAAAGTCGACAATATATTTCCTGAGTTGATGTCGTCGTGCGCCCGCTTTACATTGGCGTTGGGGCACCCAACTGCAACTCTTGCGCATTTTGGCATGCGGGCCCTCGATCGCGCAGAACTGCCTTGCGTCATAACCACAGCCCTCCTCGTTTTTGATGCAAACCGTGTAAGTTTGCATCTCGTCATTAGACACGTGTCTGGCCTCGATAATCCTGCAAATGTAGTCGGCGTCGTCTGCTTTGAGGTCGGATGCAGATAAGTTTTGGTTGCAAATCGGCCCTATGAATATGAATAATGAGACCAGCGTCGTTAATTTTGATAATTTCTTCATATCACTAGACGCCAGCAAGATGGCGTGAGTATCCGGAGATCTTCTTTGTTTCGACCTTGGCGATATGTGAGATATGCTGCGCAGGGCCCGATTTGAGTCTCATTTCCGGGTTAGGACACACGCGCCGGGGTGAGCGCGTACACATCGTAGTCAGGCGCAAGCACGGCCGAGGTCAGTGAAGCGACCCCTTTCGCTCTTGTGCGTGATCATCAGGCGTGCTTCGAAGAATTACCTACGCCATGCGAGCTTTCGCTCCTGAACCGGCCGAGATGAGAGCCACCGGTCTCTTGACGGGCGAAGAAACCATGACGATCAGGCTTCGGATCGGCCGGAACAGTGCTCATTGTCGGCTTTTTCGGACAGGCTGAGATCAGGTGAAGACGATCTTCTCGACCGATCACGTCCATCCGCGTGACCGGTTCGACTTTTGGCACGACGTGGCGCGAAAGGATGTCGCCGACCACGCATCGACACCGAGATGTCGGCAGACGTTCCGAGCTCAGCTCCGCTCAGGCTCGATCGGCGCCATCGGCTTGGTCTTGTTCGAGAATTCCGAAATGTCGGTGTCTCACACGCGCCATCATATTACGCACGCCGACACCGACGAGCTTTTCGTCTGCCGACAGTTCGCGGGCAGCGTGTCTCTGGAACAGGACGGACGTGAGGTCCTGCTAGGGGCCGGAGATATCACGCTGATCGACCCGCGCTTGCAGTATCAAGGGCGTTTTTCGGACGATTCCGAGCTCCTTGTGTTGAAGATCCCAAGGCAGCTCATGGAGGCCCGCCTCGGGCAAACGCGGGAGCTGACGGCGCGTGCGGTCAAACCATTGGGTGGCGAGAATCGTCTCCTGTCCGCGAGCCTCGCGATGCTGCCGTTTCAGACGGATGGTCTAAGCCCCGCTGCCGAAGCGCTGATGGAGCCGCACATCCTCGATCTGATCACTCTCTCGTTCAACGGAACGAGGGAAGAGACTGGCGTGCACACGTCGTCAGCCAGAGCACTCGTCCGCGTCAGCCTGCGCGCTGCCGTCGAAGCGCGCTTGGCCGACCGGACGCTCGACGTCGGCACGGTCGCGCGCGCCGCTGGCGTCAGCGTACGATACGCCAATGAGGTGCTGGCCGAAGAAAGCACGTCCATCGCGCAACTCATCCAAGCCCGGCGTCTCGCACGATGTCGGCAAGCACTGGAGGATCCCCTGCAAGCGGGTCGGACGGTCAGCGAGATCGCCTATGGCTGGGGCTTTTCGGACATGACCCATTTCGGCCGACGGTTCAAAGCCGCCTACGGCGTCTTGCCCAGCGAGTACCGCCGTCGCGCCCGGGCGAAGTAGCGGAACCGGGGTAAGGCCCCGGCACGCACGGTATCAATCCCCATACCCGCAAGCGGGGGCCCCTCGTAGCGACTGCTAGTCGAGGGAGGAGTGACCGACCTCGACACCATCGTCCTCCGGCGCGGATTAGGCCCGAAACTCATGGCGGCGAGAGGCCATCAAGGGCGCCGGGGTGGCAGGTCCCCGCCGTCGTGTGCGTCGAGCTCCTCCGAGAGATACGGTGCCGTGCGGCTCCCCCGCGCCCTGGCCACGATTTCGGGACGGCCGGCCGCCACGATCGTGCCGCCCAGGCTTCCGGCACCGGGACCCACATCAATGACGTGATCCGCCGCCGCGACGACGCGCATGTCGTGTTCGACCATGACGACCGTATTGCCCGCATCGACCAAGCCGTTGAGCTGGACCATGAGGCGATCCACGTCGGTCGGGTGCAATCCGGTCGTCGGCTCGTCGAGGACATAAAGTGTCCCCCCACGCTGCCCCCTCTGCAACTCGGTCGCGAGCTTGATGCGCTGTGCCTCCCCGCCGGAGAGTTCGGTCGCCGGCTGGCCCAGGCGCAGGTAGCCGAGGCCGAGATCCCGCAGCACGAGGAGCGGCCGCAGCACGGAGGGTTCGTCCGCGAAGGCCTCGCAGGCCCGCTCGACGGTCAGCCCGAGCACCTCCGCGATGGTGAGGCCGTTCCACGTCACCGCCAGCGTCTCCGGCGCGTAGCCGGAGCCATGGCAGGTCGGACAGGGGGCGTAGACGCTTGGCATGAACAGGAGTTCGACGCTGACGAATCCTTCGCCTTCGCAGGCCGGGCAACGGCCCTTCGCGACGTTGAAGGAAAAGCGGCCCGCATCGTAGCGGCGGCGGCGTGCCTCGGGGGTGGCGGCGAACAGTTTACGGACGCCGTCGAACAGGCCGGTATAGGTTGCGAGGTTCGAGCGGGGCGTGCGCCCGATCGGTTTCTGATCGACCTGCACCAGACGCCGGATACCGTCCATGCCGCCGACGATGCGCCCTTCGGTCGGGGCCGGCGCCTCGTCGAGGGGATCATCCGGCTCGTCGTCGGTAGGAACGGGTCTGCCGAGGTGGTCGCCGACGAGTTCCAGCAAGGCTTGGCTGACCAAGCTCGACTTACCGGAGCCCGAAATGCCCGTGACGGCGGTGAGGCATCCAAGGGGGAATGAGGCCGAGACGCCGTGAAGGTTGTTGCGGGTGACCCCTTCCAGGCGCAGCCATCCCGAGGGCTCGCGCCGTGGATGCATTACCGGCTCGGCCAATCCGAACAGGTGAAGGCGCGTGCGCGACGCCTCCACCTCTCGCAGTCCCTCCGGCGGGCCGCTGTAGAGCACGGTGCCACCATGCTCGCCCGCCGCCGGGCCGACATCGACCAGCCAGTCGGCGCGGCGCATCGTGCCGATGTCGTGCTCGACGACGAACAGCGAATTGCCCGAGGCGAGCAGCCCGGCGAGGGCGTCGTGCATGGCATCGCCGTCGGCAGGATGCAGTCCCGCCGTCGGCTCATCGAGCACGTAGGCCACGCCGAAGAGCTGCGAGCGAAGCTGGGTGGCCAAGCGTAGGCGCTGCAATTCGCCCGATGACAGCGTCGTGGTGACCCGGTCCAGCGAGAGGTAGCCGAGGCCCAGCTCAGTGAGTGTCGCGATCCGGTCGATGAGATCGGCGGCGAGGCGCTGGGCGGCGAGCCGCTTTTCGATGGAGAGGTTCGGGGTCGCGCGCACGTCCGGCGCCCCGGCATGGGCCGACGCCCCGGAGGCGGCACGCCGGGCCCGATCCTGACGGCCCGCGTCGCGATCCAGCGTCCCGGGATCGGGGCTCGCGGCTGCGGCATCCTCGGGCAGCCGGTCCTCGGCGGCCGCCCGCATCGCCTCGGCGAGGTCGGAGAGCGGCATGCGCGACAAGTCCCCGATATCGAGTCCGGCGAAGGTGACGGAGAGCGCCTCGGGCTTCAGGCGCTTGCCGTGGCAGGCGGGGCAATCCTCGCTGACGAGGTAGCGCGCCGCCCTTCGGCGCATGAGGGCGCTCTGCGAATTCGTGAAGGTCCCGAGCACGTGGCGGCGGGCACTCGTGAAGGTACCCATATAGCTCGGCTCCATATGGCGCTTGCGCGCGAGCCGTGTCTGTTCGGGGGAGAGTCCGGCATAGACGGGCTCCTGCGGCTGGTCGTCTGTGAACAGGATCCAGTCCCGGAGCGCCTTCGGCAGGTCCTTCCAGGGCGTGTCGACATCGACCCCCGGCTCACCAGGATGTCCCGCAGATTCTGCCCGCCCCAGGCCTGCGGCCAAGCCGCGACGGCGCGCTCGCGGATCGTCAGCGACGGGTCGGGCACCATGGAGGCTTCCGTGGCCCGGTAGACCCGCCCGAGCCCGCCACAGGATGGGCAGGCGCCCTGGGGCGTATTGGGCGAGAAGTCCTCCGCGTAGAGCATCGGCTGGCCCGGCGGGTAGGTGCCGGCGCGCGAGTACATCATCCGCACGAGGCTCGACAGGGTGGTGACGCTGCCGACCGAGGAGCGGGCGCTGGGTGTGCCGCGCTGCTGCTGCAGGGCGACGGCCGGGGGAAGGCCCTCGATGGCGTCGACATTAGGCACGCCGACTTGGTCGATCATGCGTCGCGCGTAGGGTGCGACCGACTCGAAGTATCGCCGTTGGGCTTCGGCATAGAGCGTGCCGAAGGCGAGGGAGGATTTGCCGGAGCCTGAGACGCCCGTGAACACCACGAGGGCGTCGCGCGGTAGCTCCACGTCAACGTCGCGCAGGTTGTGCTCCCGGGCGCCCTTCACCGTGACATAGCCCGCCCGCCCCGCACCGGATCGGGCGATCCTGACCGGTTCCCTGGGCGTCGGTTGGTCCATCCCATCGCCCTCTTGGTCAGTGCTCTCCGTAGGACGGCAAACGCTGCTGCGCCGAGGAGAGATTCAAACGAGGAGACCATCCTTAGGGACACCCCGTATCAAACCGAGGGCTACGGCCGACGTTTCCCCATCACCAGGGAGTCGAGACATGGCGGGGCCGTTTGGCGCTGCTCGCTCCGCATCCCCTACGCCGCCCAACCCTGACGCGAGTCCGCCTGTCGCAGCATTTTGACCAAGAGGGTGATCCATGGCTGATCAATCCGGCAACGGCAGACCAGCCGAGGACAGGCAGACCCGTCGCGTCTCGGCTGGCTCGCGCGAGCACGCGGGGTCCAGCCTCAGTGGCGTCGGTTGGGCGCTCGCCGGTGTCGCGGGAGTGGCCGCCCTTGCTGCCCTCGGGGCGCAACGGCGCGATGCGCCGAACCGAGGGCCCAGGCAAGAACCCGGCTCTGCGAATGGCTGGAGCGATGAGCCCGAGGTCAAATACTCCATCACCATCGAGCGCCCTGCCGAGGAACTCTATCGGGTGTGGCGAGATCCGCAGACCCTGCCGCGCATCATGGCGTTCCTGGCCGAGATCCGCCCGAGCGGAGACGGTCGGAGCGAGTGGCGCGCCGACGGCCCACTCGGCCAGAGCCATGCCTGGGTCATGCAGATCAGTGAAGAGCGGCCCGGCGAGCCATCCGCGCGACATCCGATGGCAACGGCGCCCTCGTCACCGAGAGCGAGATCCGCTTCCGCGCAGCGTCGGGCAAACGCGGCACGGTCGCCACGCTGCGTGTCCGCTTCGATCCGCCCGGGGGCATGCTCGGCGACGTCGCGGCGCGCTTCTTCAATGGCGTCGTGCCGAAGGAGCTGGCCTCGAAAGCGCTGCACGCCTTCAAGAGCCTCGTCCTGACAGGCGAGATCCCCACCACCGATCGTCAGCCGGCGGCCCGGCGCGACACCCGCTGAGGAGCTTATGCCATGCGCGCGCTCTATTGGAATGGCGTCAACGATCTGCGCGTCGGAACGGTCAAGGATCCCGAGATCGTCAACCCGCACGACGCGATTCTGAAGGTCAAGCTATCGACGACCTGCGGCTCAGATCTGCACTTCATCGACGGTTATATCCCGACCATGAAAGCCGGGGACGTCATCGGCCACGAGTTCATGGGCGAGGTCGTCGAGGTCGGGCCGAAGGTGAAACGGGTCAAGAAAGGCGACCGGGTCGTCGTCCCCTCCTTCATCGCCTGCGGTGAATGCTGGTATTGCCAAGAAAAGCTTTTCTCGCTCTGCGACTGCACCCACCCGAAGCCGGAACTGCAGGAGCCGCTGCTCGGATACCCCACCGCCGGTATCTACGGTTACACCCATGCCTTCGGCGGTTATGCGGGCTCCCACGCCGAGTATATCCGCGTGCCCCATGCCGACGTGGATTGCTTCAAGGTGCCCGATGGCGTCGCGGACGAGACCGCTCTGTTCCTCTCCGATGCCGCGCCGACGGGCTACATGGGCGCCGATTTCTGCAGCATCCGGCCAGGCGACACGGTCGCAGTCTGGGGCTGCGGTGGTGTGGGGCTGATGGCGCAACAGAGCGCGCGGCTGATGGGTGCCGAGCGAGTGATCGCGATCGATCGATACCCCGAGCGGCTCCGGATGGCACGGGAGCACGCCGGCTCGGAGACGCTCGATTACACGCAGGTGCACAGCGTCCTGGAAGCCTTGAAGGAAATGACCGGCGGTCGCGGGCCGGATGCCTGCATCGATGCCGTCGGAATGGAGGCCCACGGTACCGGCTCCCAATACGCCTACGACCGCGTGAAGCAGGCGCTGCGCCTGGAGACGGACCGCGGCCAAGCGCTCCGCGAGGCCATCATGGCCTGCCGCAAGGGCGGCACGCTGTCGGTGCTCGGCGTCTACGGGATGATCGACAAGTTTCCGATGGGCGTCATCATGAACAAGGGGATGACGGTGCGCACCGCCCAGCAGCATGGCCAGGCCTATATGGACCGGCTGCTCGCGCATGCCGCGAAGGGCGAACTCAACCCGGCCTACCTCGCCACGCACCGCTTCAGCCTCGAGGACGGACCGCGCGGCTACGACATGTTCAAGCACAAGACGGACGGCTGCGTGCGTGCGGTGTTCGCCCCGTGAACGCCGGCACCCCCGCGGCGGCGGCTGCCTCACGGCTTTCGCGCGGGCGGTGATCAGGCCCGCCTCCGGCGACCGGGGGCGAGCCTGCCGTGGGGGACCTGCGGCGCACGAAGACGCGGGGCAGGATGATGATGGTGTCCGTCCTCGAACGCGCGTCAGGCGTCCTCGTGATGGGTGTCGTCCTTCTCGACGTCTTCCTCACCGTCCTCTACGCGCGCATCGGCACCGGCCTGATCGCCGACCGTGCCGCCCATCTCACCTGGAGGGTCTTTCGCCGCGCTGCCGATGCGGCCGGGACGCATCGCGGGGCAGTCCTGTCCTTCTGCGGGCCCGTCATCCTGCTGCTCTACGTCCTGCTCTGGGCCGTCGGCCTGACGCTCGGCGCCGGGCTCATCATCCATCCCGCCCTCGGGTCGGGCGTGCAGGCAAGCAACGGCCAGACCCCCACGGACCTCCTCACGGCGCTCTATGCCGGGGGCAGCAGCATGGCGATCGTCGGGGCCAGCGATTTCAAGCCGACGACCGATGGCTATCGGCTCGTCTACCTCGCAAATTCGCTGATCGGGATGTCGGTGACGTCGTTGGTCCTGACCTACGTCATGCAGGTCTATGGCGCCCTACGGCAGCGCAACGCCCTCGGCCTCCAGCTTCATATCCTTTCGGCGGAAACCTCGAACGCGGGTGAGTTGCTGGCACGGCTCGGCCCAAGCGGGCAGTTCAGCGCCGGCTACAGTCACTTGGTTTCGCTGGGGGCCGCGATGGCCGAGATGAAGGAGACCCATCACTTCTACCCGGTGCTATTCTACTTCCGCTTTCAAAAACCCTACTACTCAGTCTCGGCGCAGGCTCACCTTGCTCTCGATACCGTGTCGCTCATCCGCAGCACGCTCGCGGGCGAGGATACCGCATGGTTGAAGGAATCCGCAGCGGTCGAAGGGCTGTGGCGCGTGGCCCAGATGCTGGTCATCACCCTCGAAACGACGTTCCTGCCGGGCAATCCCCCGGACACGGACATCGCCAATTCGAATGACCGGCAGCGATGGCGTGTCCACTGGGAGCGGGCTGCAAGCCGGCTTGCCGAGATGGGAATCTCGGTCGACCGCGACGAGGCGGCGGCACAGGCCTACATCGATCTGCGCGCAGCCTGGTGGCCGCACATCGCCCGGCTCGCCCCCGCGATGGCCTATCGAAGCGAGGAGATCGAAGCATAGGGATCGGAGCTGTTTTGAGGAATGGGCCGAGGAAAGCGCTGGGCGGGGTGGCTGAAGGGGTCCCTTTTCTCCGCGCGGGTGAGGGAATGCGCTTTAATGGCCCTGGTGACTGGCGGGGCGCACGCCGGCGGCCGTCGCGATCAGCACAGCCTCCGGCAGAGTGTGAGCGCCGAGCGCTTCCATGACCCGGGCCCGATGGATTTCCACCGTACGCGGGCTGAGGCCCAGCGTTCGGGCGATGGCCTTGTTGGTGCCGCCAGCGAGCAAACCCTCCAACACCTCGCGCTCGCGTGCGGAGAGCAGCGCGATCCGGCTGCGGGCTTCGTCGCCACCGCGCACCCGATCCGCCTCGGCGCGGATATCGGCAAGCGCCGTTCTCACTGCGAACAGCAAAGCCTCCGGAGTCCACGGGGCTTCAAGAAAATCGGCCGCTCCGGCCTTCATGGCTCGGACCCCGAAGCCGACATCGCCACTGCTTGAGCCGAGCGCGACCACGGGAAAATGCCCACGTGCCGCCTTCAACTCCTTCAGGGCAGCAAGGCTGCTGGCGTCCCTGAGGGAAAAGACCACGCAGCCTGGAATCAGAGAACCCACTATGTCCAAAAAGGCTTGACCACTTGCAAAGGCGCGAACGTCGTAGCCTGCAGCTTGCAGAGCACCAAGGAGGTCGCGGCGGGCGCCATCCCCGGCCCCGACTACATAGACAAACAAGCCCATATCGACGGTGACGTCCTGCGCGATCCCACCCGCCGACCGGATCCGGCCGTCGCGGCTTCGGATCGGGAAAAAGGTATCGCGGATACGGCGCACGGCTTGGTCGGTGGCGCGTTGGATACGGTACTCCAGCAAGAGCGTCTCGCCTTCGCTGACGCGTTTCAGCGCCAGTACGGCGTCGTCGCGGTCCTCGGGATGGACGCTCGCGAGCCAGCTCGCGAGATCTCGCATATCTTCGGGGCGCTTTCCCCAGACCTTTGTAAATGCTGGGTTGAGATAATCGAGTTCTCCGCTCTCCAGATTGGCGAGCCAGAGCACGTTTCCCGTATTTGCGGCGAAGCACCGAAAGCGTTCCTCTCGTTCGCGCAGCGCCTTGTCCTCGGAGCGCTGTTCGATCCGGTTCGCGGCTTGCTGGTGTTGCGCGATGATGAGCGCGGCGGTCCTGGACAGAGCGGCGGCGAGTTCGTGATCGCGCGGTGTAGCCTCACGCGGATCGCGAAAGTACAAGGCGAAGGTGCCGACGACCCGCCCCGCTGCGGTTTCCGCCGGGAACGACCAGACAGCGCGGAAGCCATGCTGTTCCGCCAACCACAGCCATGGCTGCCACCGTCGCTCTTGTCTCACATCGGCTGTGATCACCGGCTGGCCGGTAAAAACCGCTAGACCGCATGCGAGCGAGTCCGGCCCGATCGTGATGCCGGTCACGGCCCCAGCATAGTGCTCGGGCATGCCGATGACGTGCCGCAGTCCGGTGCCCTCTCGGTCGGTCAGGTAGAAGGCGGAGCGAATGCCGCCGCCGGTCTGAGAGCAGGCGATATCCACGAGTATGCCCAGCGATTCGGCAAGTGGCGCACCATCGACGGCGGCCTGAAAGGCCGCCTGCTGGGCCGAAAGCCATACCGTGTGTTCGACCAGACTTCCGAATGCGTCGGTGCCATCAGCGGGTCGCAATAGGTCGTCCGATACGTTACCCATGGTTGTTCAAGGCATATCGAGGAGCCAGCGACGTGTACCAAATGCCGGCGCGCGCCGGATGCGCGGATGTCTCACTCAGGATGTCATAGACCTCATCACCAAGACTGAATAGAACTTGGATCAATATTTTGTCGTCACTTCCGAGAATCGCTCCCCGGTCTCGCTCTGGTCAGAGGCGCATGAGATGATGCGCCTCTGTTGAGCTGGCCGCTATCGACACAACGATCGCTTCGCTGGTCGAAGCCGGCCTCTCGAGGAGCGAGGCTTTAACCCGGACAGGGCTGCCTCATGCGGCGGACGTGCTCGGCGACACCGCCGCGAGTGTTGGAGCATGCCGCAGATCGGCCGGCGTCTTGAAGTCCCGGGCGGCGCCGCGGGATGCCTGGACGCCGCGCGGGAAACCGCTGCGATCCCGGTAGGATCGCTTCCGGCCGACCGCGCGGCTGTGCCGTGCCGTGCTGGCCTGGGCATCGATCAGATCGATCGCGGTCACGCCGAGCAGGACAGCCAAGGCAATGGTGACATTGCCGCGCTTCGGATTGTCCGACCGGAGCGCCGTGAGCACGGTGGCGATGTCGAGGCCGTCCCCCGCGACCCGACTCCACAGGCCGAGATTCTTGTCGACCGAGAGCGAGAGGACGCCGCTGGCGATCTCACGAGCGCCGTACACACGCACGAGGGTTTCCTTGCCCTCCATTCCGAGCGTGCGCGTGATGCGTTGGGGCGCCAAGAGTTCAGTGAGGCCAAGGCCGAGGCTGAACCAGCCGAGCGCCTTCGCGAGGCCGTCAGGGACGCCACTCGAACTCGGCCCGGACTGGAGGACCTTCGGATCGCCCTCGGATCGCGTGATGTGCGAAAGACGCGCAAAGCTTGCGATGTTCGTCATAGTCTTTTTCCCGCAATGTCAGGGTTTGAGAACGACTTTGATGCAGCTGTCCTGCTTGTCCCGGAACATCCGGTACATCTCGGGCCCCTTCGTGAGCGGAACCTCATGCGTGATGACGAAGGAGGGGTCGATCTGCTCCTCCTCGATTCTCCGCAGCAGGTCGGCGGTCCATCGCTGGACGTGAGTCTGCCCCATGCGGAAGGTCAGGCCCTTGTTCATGGCCGCACCCATCGGGATCTTGTCGACTAAGCCGCCGTAGACGCCGGGAATTGAGATCAGACCGCCCGGGCGGCACACGTAGATCATCTCGCGCAGTACGTGCGGCCGGTCGCTCTCGGCCAGGAGGATCTGCTTGGCCCGGTCATAGACCGTATCGGGCATACTGGGTGAGACGTGGCTCTCCATGCCGATGCAGTCGATGCACTTCTCGGGTCCCTCGCCCCCGGTCAGATCATTCAAGCGCTCGACGACATTCTCTTCCTCGAAATTGATGGTGATGGCGCCCCCCGCCTCGGCCATCTCCAGACGCTCCGGGATATTGTCGATGGCGATGACCTGCTCCGCGCCGAGGAGAACGGCCGAGCGGATCGTCATCTGGCCAACGGGACCGCACCCCCAGATCGCCACGGTGTCGGTCGGCTGAATGTCCGCCTGCACGGCGGCCTGCCAGCCTGTCGGGAAGATGTCCGAAAGGAAAAGCAGTTTCTCGTCGGGGATGCCCTCGGGCACCTTCTGCACTGTCGTATCGGCGTATGGCACGCGCAGGTATTCGGCCTGCCCCCCGGATAACCGCCGGTCAGGTGTGTGTAACCGAACAGACCCGCCGTCGTATGACCGAAGACCTTGTCCGCCAGGTGCTTCTTGCGGTTGCTCTTTTGGCACACGGAAAAGTAGCCGCGTTTGCACTGGTCGCATTCACCGCAGACGATCGTGAAGGGCACCACGACCCGGTCGCCCTTCTTCAGCTTGTTCTTGAGCCCCCGCCCGGTCTCGACGACCTCGCCCATCGTCTCGTGGCCCATGACGTCGCCGGGAAGCATGGCGGGGACGAAGTTGTGAAACAGATGAAGGTCGGAACCGCAGATCGCGCAGCTCGTGACCTTGATGACGATATCCCGCCCATCCTCGATTTCAGGATCGGAGACGGTATCGCAGCGGATGTCTTCTTTCCCATGCCAAACCAGGGCTCGCATGCCTTGTTCTCCCATCTGCTGAGGTGCGGGAGCCAGATCCGGGCTTTGCAGCCTTCCCGGATCGGGTCCTCGCGAGGATGGTGGTCGGGTGTGCAAGGGGGTGAACCGGACCTGGGGCAGGACCGTTTCTGCGGACGATCCCCTAGGAAACATCCGGCGTGGGCGGAGCGCTCGAGAGGATCCAGCACCGTCTCCGCGTGATCAGGGCACTCGATCAGTCAGCCAAGATCCATGTCAGGCCGCCGCACTACTTCTATTATTATTTACTGATATTATTAAGATATAATGTTTGCTTTTTCGACCGATCGGCGCCGCACAGCAACAATATTCACAAAATTTACTTGCGGGATTTTTGACATGTGTAGATTTCACTACGTCCTGTTTTGGTTGCAAATTCTAACCTGTTTGATTTCTGCCGGCCCCGAATAAGCCTCCAACAGCGTGGCGGACGACGGAAAGAGTGGGCTCGAACGCCGATGGGACTTCGAGAGTGTAATCGCGGACAGACCTGATGGCCGACGCAACCTTGTCGCCGCCCTGCAGGCGGCTGGATATGAGGTCAAAACCTTCGCGAGCGGGCGCTCCTTGCCATGGCGAACGCCCTCATGCCGGGCTGTACCGTGCTCGACCTAAGAGGCGGTGACGGACCAATGGCCATCAGTGAACTGAAAGCCCATCGGGAGCGCCTGCCCATCGTGGCGATCGGTAGTAGCGGCAGCGATGTCGCCGTCGGTGTTCGTGCGATGAAGGCGGGAGCGGTCGATTGTCTCGAAGCGCCCTGGACAGCGGAGGTCCGGCTCTTCGCGGTGAGGACGGCGTTGGCTGAAGTTCGCGACGCCACCGAGCGGACGCGTTCACGCGATGTGTCCCGTGAGCGGATCGGAACACTGACGGTGCGAGAGAGCGCAGTGCTGGAGGGTTTGCTGGCGGGCGGCACCAACAAAACCATCGCCTGCACGCTCGGTCTGAGTCTACGAACTGTGGAGATTCATCGGGCTCGAGTCATGGAGGCGCTGGGCGCTCAGATTCTCCTCGAAGCTGTCCTTATTGCAGCGGGAGCCGGCGTGCGCTCTGCAAGCCCCGACGGCGAATAGATCTTGGTCAAGAGGGCGAGAGCTGAGATCCGCCCCGGGCCTTGCGAGTATCCGGCAGGGGTTAGAGATACCTCGCCTCGAATTCTCCGAGCTCACTCAGCCGCCGTGGCGCGAGGATTCGTAGGCGACGCCCGCGTAGCGCAATCAGTCCATCCCGCCGCAGCGCCTGCAGCACGCGGTTCACGTGAACACTCGTCAAGCCGAGCGCGTCAGCCAGATCCGCCTGAGTCAAAGGGAGATCGAATTGATCATTGGTGACTTGGCCGATGGACCCGTGACGCTCGAGCAGTTCGCACAGAAGATGGGCCATGCGCTCCGGACCAAGGCGCATGCCGATATTGGTCATCCATTCGCGGGCCGTTGCTTCCTCGGCGAGTTTCGCACGTTGGAATGCAAGCGCGATACGAGGATGGCCTTCGAGCATATCGAGATAGTGCCCGCGTGGAACCTTCGCGATCTGGCCGGGGGTCAGCGTCTCGATCGTGTGGTCGAGCGGATAACCATAGAGTGCGCCCCGATCACAGTGATCACCCGGGATGAGGTAGGCAAGGATCAGGCGTCGGCCTGAGATGCGGCGCTTATACCGGCAGGCGAACCCGGAACAGACGATGAGGGCGTGGTCGGCCGCGCATTCCTGCTCCACAAGGACGGTGTACCGTCCCACCGAGCGGACATAGCTCGCCAACCCCGCGAGCGCCTTTCGATCCTCATCCCTGAGCACGGCATAGCCGTCGAGCTTGCGGACCAGTGCCCCGATAGGTCCGACGGCCTCCGACGGAAGGCTCCACTCACGGCAATCCGTTCTGGATTTTACGGGGTCCAATGCGATCTTGAGGGTGGAAGACGCCATAGGGCTTACTCCGGAATGAGTGCTCTATTGATCCGCCTCGGCCAGGCGCGTGCATCAGGCCCCTTCCTTAGGATCGCTCCGGTTCACACGCTTCGATAGCCCACCCGGGACGCTATCGCGGGGTACGACGCGTGAGCTGCGCTCACCTCCGCCTCCGTATGACGAATTCGGGACAGCCCCTACCGAGGGCTGGCAGGGCATCGATCGGCGAGGTTCACCCCCGGCGCGGCGGGCGGCCCTTCATCGGGCTCGGTGTTCCGCCGGTAGTATCTCTCGACGGCGCGCCAGAAGGCCAACTTCAACTCCGGGCACCGCTGATCGAGCACCACGTCGATCGCCGCAGCGGCTTCGCGTGCACAGACATCGCAGCCTTCATCCTGGAAGACATCGGTCATGGCGCCCCTCCGGATCGACTACTCACTCTTTCCACAAGCGCGGAGGTGGCAGGTCGTGGCGCATGTGATGACCCGGGCGTCCCCTCAGGTTCGATGCAAATTCTAGCGGCGCGACCAGTAAGCTCCGCGATTATCTAATGAATTTGCGCGCGACGGACAATTCCTAGGGATTGCTCCTGAGGAAACTCATGCAATCCGGTCCGGTTCGTCCCTACGTTCCTAGAAGGAGGTCTTGATGAGACTCAAAGAATTCTTCCTTGTCGGCACGATGATCACTGCACTGGCCGGTGGTTACGCTCAAGCCCAGCAATCGGCCGTCAGCAATCAGCGTGTGACCCAGGATCAAGCGGATGGGCAGGGCACGCAGATCTACGTCAGTTCGGCCGGCGTACGTCAGATCCAGCAGGCTTTGACCCAGAAGGGCTACAGCACCGGCACCGTCGATGGGCGCTGGAACCCGCAGACCGCGGCGGCGGCACGCAGCTACCAGCAGGCTCAGAACATGGAGCCGACCGGTACTCTCACCATCCCGCTCGTCTACGGGCTCGGTCTCGATCGGGATATCATCCTCGGCAATCGGGATGAGCGCGGGGCTGGCCAAGCCGGCGATCAAGGGACCAAGCAAGCCGACAATCAGCGCATCGTCGTCGAGCGTGCCGATAGCCGCGGCACGCCCCTCTATGTCAGCCCGGCGGGCATCCGGCAGATCCAACAGGCTTTGAACCAGCAGGGCTGGAACACGGGACAGGTGGATGGACGCTGGGGACCGGCGACCGTTCAAGCCTCGCGCAGCTACCAGCAGGCGCATGGGCTCGAGCCCACGGGGCGGCTCGAAGTCGGCCTCGTCGCCGCCCTCGGTCTGACCGATGCGATCTTCTCGGCAGCACACGGAACGGGGCCGCAGGCTGCCAACGCGGCGCGGCCTCAAGGGACGCAGGCGGCCGGCCCCGGGGGCGATCGGCAAGTCGACAATCAGCGGATCGCCGTGGAGCGCACGGACACTCCCGGCGAGCCGATCTGGCTGAATGCCGATGGCGTGCGGCAGATCCAGCAGGTGCTGAACCAGCGGGGCTATGCTGCGGGCCATCTGGACGGCAACTGGAACAACGACACGGCGATCGCCGCCACGCTCTTCCAGCAGGCTCAGGGGCTTGAGCCTACCGGCACCTTGACCACGAACCTGCTCGCCACTGTCGGGATGTCGCGCTGGGAGCGGGGCGAGTTCCTGGGCGGCATGACGGCCCGGGCGAACACCCCGGGCAATCCGAACGCGGAGACGACGGGGTCCTTCACGTCAGCCAGCGGCCGAGACACCTCCGCATCGAGTGCTTCGGACGGAGGCAGCGCCACAAAGTCCGACACATCAGCCCCGCAAGGCACGCGCGACACGCCCGCCGCAGGCACGCGATAGTCGAGCCCTGAGCGGCAGGAGCCCGTTCTGTCGCTCCCTGGCCCGCTCGGCACTTCGGCCGGGCGGGCGTTCCGAGGACCCTACGCGCTTGCCGCCGCATCGCGCTCGGCGCCGTTCGAACGAGGAGTGGCGCTGAATGCGCGATCCGCCGATCCCCACCGCTGATCCGATGATGCGGAGGCTGGTCGCCCTTGTGGATGAGCAATTGCCAGACTCGACGCATCACGCCCGCCTCAGCCTTCTGGCGCAGCTCCATGCGCTGGAACAAGAGGCTGTGAAGGACAACTCGGATCCAAGCACCCTGCGCTCAATCCACGCCGTGCAGGATTTCGTCCAGAGATGCGATGGAATGAAGAGCTTGGCATGACGCCGGGACAATTTAATTCTAAGGTATAGCCATGGATATGCCGGCAAGCAAGAGATAGACAGAGATTATCGCTCTACTTTGCTATATATATAAGCAATCATTTACTGCCGCGGCGCCGGCCGGCCTAAGCTGGGCAGGTGCAGCCCGTCCGTTCTTTCGGCAGATCATATTCGAACTGGAAGAGCTCCTCTCGGCCGCTTCCAGCCTCGCTGGCTAGAGCCACTGAACGGCTAGGTTGGATGGGCTTTTGCCCGTCCGCTTTTGGATGGAAAGTGGTGAGAGTCGACATGGGATGAGCAGCGGGAGTTCGGCGATTGGCCGTCACTGCGTCAGCGTCCGAAGCTCCCCACGAGCTAAGCCGATCAGGGTTCGGACGAACAGCCAGCCAATGACGAGCGTGGCCAGCCCGAGCAGGGCCAGGGCGAGGCCGTCGGTCGCCAGAGCCCACTCCGCTGTCGCGATGCGCAGTGCCGCGACGGCGACTGCGGCGAGCGGGAAGCTTACACCCCACCAAGAGACGCGGAAAGGACAGGCGCGACCGAACCGGGCCAGCTTCGGCAGCAGCACGGTGAGCAGGAACAGTGCGACCGCGAAAAGTGACTCCGCGAAGAGATCAAGTGTGCCCGTTGTGGCGACATACGATGAGAAGCCGACCGCGAACGGCGCGGCGAGGATCAGGAGTGACGGCTGCAAGGCGGCGGGCAGCGGCGCCTCGAACAGAAGGCGGGACAGGATCAGCGTGAACAGAGGCACGGCGAAGAAAAGCCCTACCGCCAGCGCGAAGATCATCACCCCCTGCATCGGCGGCAGGCCGAGTCCCGGAAGGGCCAGGGGCACATCGAGCAGGCCGACCACCGGCACGATCCAGGCCGGTGTCGCATGCGCCGCCTGCTGCCGGTCGCTGAGCCAGCGCGTCACTATCAGCCACGCGAACAGCATCATGCCGAGGGCGCCGGCGATCCACAGCACACGCGCCAGCGTGAGGCTGAAGGGCGCCAGGGTGATCGGTAGCAGGAGGAGGCTGATGAGAGGCGTGCCGAACAGGTTGCCGGCGATAGGGTGGCGAAACTCCGCCCGCACGGCCTCAGGAGCGATGATGGCCTTGGCGGCATAGGCCGCCATGAGAGCGAGGAAGGCCGCTGCGGCGATCAGCCCGATGGCCTCCCCGAGCCAGGGCGGCACGCCATACCGCACATGGGCGAGCCGCCATGCGACGCTCAGTCCCGTCAATCCCATCACCGCCGCGAACAGGCCGACCGGCAACGCCTCGATATGCCGCCAGCCTCCCGGCAGAGGGGGCTGGTCCGGGACACGATGGGCAGTCAGCGTGGCTTCGCTCGGCTCGCCTTCGACGACCTGCAGCATCGACGAACTCCCACTCAACGAGGCATCGAATCCTTCGCGATCTCAGCCGAGACCATAGCGGGAGGCCGGTATGCTGCGGGAGAGGTTGGGACCAAGGCGGAAGCGGGCGGCTTCGAGGGACTGCCAGTCACCGAGATCGGGGAGCGAGGGAATCGTGACGGTCTCGCCCGCATCGAGGCCGGCCAGTGCCGCCGCCACAAGGTCGCTCGCCTCCATGATCATCTCGGAGGGAATCTGCCCGATATCCGCGCCTGTCCGGTCGAAGAAATGGGTTCGGGTGACGCCGGGCAGCACCGCCTGGAACCGCACGCCCTTGCCGGCGAGTTCGGCCCCGAGCCCCTGCGTCAGCGCCAGAACGAAGGCCTTGCTCGCCGCGTAGGAAGCGTTGAAGCGCTCAGGGATGATGGCGACGGCGGAGGAGATGTTGATCACCGTGCCCGCTCCCCTCTCGCCGAATGCCTTCGCCGCCGCGAGGGACAGGGTCTGCAGCGCCCTGACGTTGAGGTCGAGCAGCCCGTCATAGAGGCTGACGGGGCTGTCGAGGGCGGGGCCGAGCGGCCCGAGGCCAGCGCAGTTCACGAGGACGCGCAGGGCGGTATCCGTGGCGACGCGGTCCCGCACCGACGCAAGATCCTCTGGTCGGGTCAGGTCGGCCGACAGGACCTCCACAGTCACGCCGGCCTCTCGGCCGAGACGCTCCGCCGCTGCCCGCAGCCGGGCCTCGTCGCGCGCGACAAGGATGAGGTCGTGGCCCCGGGCAGCCAATTGGTTGGCATAGGCCGCGCCGATCCCCGAGGAGGCGCCCGTCACGAGCGCCGTGCCTGTGTGCTGGGTCATCGAGGTATCCTTGTCAGACGCCGGAGAGCTTGGTGTTGGCGACCGGCAGCGCGCGGACCCGCTGGCCGGTGAGCGCCGCGATGGCGTTGAGGACGGCGGGCGGCACGCCCGGCAGACCCGGCTCGCCGACCCCGCCCATCGGCGCGCCGCTCTCAACGATGCGCACATGGACCTTCGGCATGTGCTCGCGGCGCAGGACCGGATAGGTGTCGTAGTTCTGCGATTGCCGCACGCCGTCGCGGTAGACGATCTGCTCGAACAGGACCGAGGACAGGCCGAGCGCCGCCGCCGATTCCACCTGCGCCTTGACGATGGCCGGGTTGACGATGCTGCCGGGATCGAAGGCGATCCAGAGGTTGTGGACGCGAGCCTCGCCACCCTCAACCGAGACCTCCGCGATGGTCGCCGTCTCCGAGCCGAAGGGCGAAGCCATGGCGAGGCCGCGGGCGCGCATCGCGCCCTCCGCACGGTAGGGCCCGCGCCGCCAGCCGCCGGACATCTCTGCCACCGTCGTGAGCAGCGTCCGGTGCCGGGCGCTGCCCTGGAGAAGCGCCATGCGCAGCGCGAACGGGTCCTGCCCGCCGGCCTGGGCGATCTCGTCCAGGAAGCTCTCGTAGAACGCATCGTTCATCGAGTGTCCGACGGAGCGCCAGAAGGCTATGTTCACCGGGTGGGCGACCTTCGTGAAGGTCATGCGCCGGTTCGGCACCGCGTAGGGCTTCTCAACGATGCCCTCGACCGCCGAGGGATCGACGGGGGTCTGCATCATCACGCTGAAGTAGCGGCCGATCGGGCCCTCCCCCACGGTGCGGACCTCGATGGCTGTCGGTTGCCCTGCTGCGTTGAGGGCCGCGCGGAAGCGGCTGAAGCTCAAGGGGCGCACGGCGTCTCGAGCGAACTCCTCCTCCCGCGACCACAGCACCTTCACGGGCCGCCCGGTCGCCTTGGCGAGGAGGATCGCCTGCGGGAACGGGTTACCCGCCTCGTAGGTGAAGTGGCGGCCGAAGAAGCCGCCGAGCATCGGCGAATGGATGCGGACCTGGGCCGGCTGCAGTCCGGCGACCTTGGCCGAAACCGCCTGGAACACCTCAGGCATCTGGTTCGGGAGCCAGACGTCGAGGGTGCCGTCGCTGTCGAAGCGGGCAATGGAAGAGGGCGGCTCCAGCTGGGCGTGGGCGAGGTAGGGGGCCTCGTAATCGGCCTCCACCACCTTGGAAGCCTGGGCGAAAGCCGCGGCCACGTCGCCCTGCTCCTCCGCCACGTGTCCCGGTTCGGTCGAGGTCTTGAGGGCTGCGAGCATGCCCTCGGACGAGAAGTCGGCCGCGACCGTGTCGATGCCGCTAGCCTTGGGCGCCGACCACTCGACCTTGAGGGCCTCGACGGCCTTGCGCGCCCGCCACCAGCTGTCGGCGGTAACCGCCACCGCACCTGGCAGGCGGTGCACCGAGTGGACACCCGGCATCGCCTTCACGTCGGCCTCGTTGGCGAGGCTCGTGGGCTCCGTGCCGAGGCGCGGGGCGTGCTGCACGGCGGCGTAGAGCATCCCCTCGATCGTCTGGTCGATGGCGTAGACCGCCCTCCCCGTGGACTTGTCCCGCACGTCGAGGCGGGGGACCGGCTGGCGGATGTAACGGAAGGTCACCGGGTCGCGCAGCGGAACGCTCTCGTTCGGCTTGAGCTTCAGGGCGTCGACGGCGAGGTCACCATAGGAGAGCGATCGGTTCGTGGCCGCGTGCAGCACCATCCCATCGTGGGTGGTGAGTTCGCCGTCCTGAACCTTGAGCCGGGCGGCCGCCGCGCGGATCATCAGATCGCGGGCGGTCGCACCGAGGCGGCGCATGGTCTCGTAGCTCGACCGGGTGGAGAAGCTGCCGCCGGTCATGCGGATGCCGTTGACGACGGCATAGTCGGGGCCCGGCGGCGCGCATTCCACGACGAAGCGAGAGGGCGGAACGTCGAGTTCCTCCCCGACGATCTGCGCCATGCCGGTGGCGATGCCCTGGCCGCCCTCCACGAAGGGGCTCAAGAGCTTGATGGTGCCGTTCGGGTGGATCTCCAGGAAGGCGGCCACCCGCGTTCCGGGCTTCGGCGCGAGGGCACCCGCCCCCTCGCCGGGGCCCTGCGCCTCGGCGCGGGCCATGCGCGCCGGCAGGAATACGCTGAGGACGAGGGCGCCTCCCGCACCGGCGAGGAAGCGGCGGCGGGAGGGGGCTACGGGGCGGAGGAGCGGATGCATGGCAGGCTCCTCAGGCGGCGGCCTGCCGCACGGCGGCGGCGATGGCGTTGTAGGTTCCGCAGCGGCAGAGATTCGTCATCGCCTCGGCGATGTCGCCGTCGCTCGGGTGCGGCGTCTGCTTGAGCAGGGCGGTGGCGGCCATGACCTGACCGGACTGGCAGTAGCCGCATTGCGGCACCTGCAGCGCAACCCAGGCCTCGACGACCTTCCGGCCGACCGCGTCCTGCTCGATCGCCTCGATGGTGGTGATGGCCTGGGTGCCGACGCTGTCCAGCGGCACTTGGCAGGAGCGCGTCGCCTGGCCGTCGAGATGCACTGTGCAGGCCCCACACTGGGCGATGCCGCAGCCGTATTTCGTCCCGGTCAGGCCGAGCGTGTCGCGCAGGACGAAGAGCAGCGGAGTATCGGGCTCGGCATCGACTGAATAATGGCGGCCGTTGATTGAAAGGTTCACCATGTTCGCGAACTCCCGCCAGTAAGCAGCCCCCAAGGTCATGCTTAAGCAGAGGTCTCGGAACGACCTACGTCATATTTGCCACGTTTCCGGCCATGTCGGCGGATCAGACGACGGCAAGTGGCCCAGCCGCCCGGCGGATCGCCCGTGGGACCTCTCCCTGGACGCGGAGGAACGCCCGACGCATCCGCTCGCGATTGGCGAAGCCGGTGGCATCGGCGATCTCCTCAATGGGCAGGCGGCTCTGCTCCAGCATATGCTTGGCCGCCTCGACGCGCATCACCTCGATGGCCTTGGCTGGTGAGACGCCGGTCTCCGCGCGGAAGGCCCGGGTAAACTGGCGCGGGCTCAGGCAAGCAATCGCCGCAAGTTCCTCGGTTGTCAGCGGAAGCCGCAGATGTTGCCGCGCATAGGCGAGCACGCTCTGGATGCGGTCTGACGGAGCGTCGAAATCGAGCAGGGCCGAATGCTGGGCCTGGCCCCCGGCGCGGCGACGTTCCATCACCAGCCCGCGCGCCACAGTCTGAGCCAACTCCCGGCCGTGATCGCGCTCGACCATGCCGACGGCGAGATCGATGCCTGCCGACATGCCGGCGGAGGTCCATATGTTGCCGTCCGCGACGTAGATCTTGTCGATGTCGAGGTGACAATCGGGATAGCGCGCGCGGAACTGGGGCGCGTAGTGCCAGTGGGTCGTGGCTCGCCGTCCGCTCAAGAGGCCGGCATCCGCGAGGATGAAGGCCCCGAGGCACAGGCCCGCCAGACGGCGCGCGGAACGGGACGCCTCCCGGAGGAAGGCGAGAAGGTCCTGGCTCGGCTCCGGTACGCCGATCCCGGCGGCGACCAAGATCGTGTCGAAGGAAGATGGGTCGTGGAGCCGTTCGGTCCTGACATCGGGTCCTAGGCCAGAGCGAACGAGGCCGCCGGCTTCGGACAGGAGGTGCATGTCGTAGGCCGAGCCGCCGGCGTATTTGTTGGCAACGGCGAAGGGTGATGTCGCCGCCAACCCCATGAAATCGAAATCCGCGCAGATCACGAGGCCAATGCGACGGACGCCAGCCATCACCGATCACTCCCCATCAACTTTCGCGACTCTGGATTCTACATCAAGCTTTGGTCGATCCGAGACAAGCGGAGTGGCCGAAAACGAAGGTGGCAAAGTGGGTGCGCGAGACGGCCAAGTTGGGCCCAGACGTGGCCCCGAACCACAGCTGGCGGCACACGTGAAATACGAGAACATACGGTTCAAGACGACGGCGCGCGAAGACATGTGCCGGCCCAACTGGGTCTCTCCATCCTGAGACACCCGACGCTGGATCGCACTGGTGACCTCGGGTGGTGCATGAAGCACGGCCCGTCACGCAGGGCGCTTGCGGGTGTGATGGGCCGAACTGTGTCAGTGTCGGGTGGCAATCTCTCCCGAACCCCAGACGGCCCGGAAAGAATCGGCCTTTCCGAGGGCACTCCAGCCCCACCCGGACGCCGACCAGACATCCCCTACGCGCTGGAACTGCGTCGCACGGGCTATCATCAAGCCCGGCAGACCGAGAAGCCAGACGGCGCCGCTCTCAACGAACCAATGTCCGATGAGCGACTGGCTCTCCGACGCCAGCACGCCGCCCTCCAGGAATATCACATTCTCGACACCCCGGATCGTGTCGATCCGGCAGGATCCGACAAGATTCTCAGCCGACAAGGCAATCTCCGGCCTCCTCGCGTCGGCCGTGGGCCAGGACTCGCGGCACTCGGCAGAGGCCCGCCCCCAAACCCAGACAGCCCGGCCGTCCGCGAAGCTCACCGAATGAAGGCGACTCAACACCGGATAGGCATCCACGGCACACAGAGCCATCCCCTGCCCGGCATCGCCGCGAAAATCGATCACCTCCACGCCGGGCCGCGAGAACGCCGCCGGGTAACCGTGGGGATCCCTGCGCTCTAGGCTTGCGAGAAGCGCGATCTCCCAAGAGCGCGACGCCACCCATGACGTTTCCGCCGAGGGGTGCAGAGTGTTATCGAGGACAAGGCGGCTGGCGCGGCGCGCGAGCAAATCCGCCAAGTCGATCTCCATGAATAGGCTCCAGCCGTTGCGAACGGAGACGATCTCGGAGGGCGGCAGAATCAGAACAGAGCCGTCAGTTGCGATCTGCTCGTAAATCTTGGTTCCCCATGGGAACGTGATCGATAGACTCGAATCGGTGACCGACCAGGTTCCATCCGCAACCGTGCCGTCGGCGTGGACGAGGCGGCCATCCGGTCCGAAATATCCCAGGAAGTGCGGCGTCCCGCGCAGATCCCGGAGGCGAATGCGCAGATTCGCCAGGTCGGATCCCAACAGGTCCAAGAGGGTGGGCGGCACGCACGCCCGCACCGACGGGTCTTCGGCCGAAGTGGCAAGGAACGACGTTGCAGCTCCCCGTTCCTCGTTGCACCGTTCGGCGAAGTTTTGAATGAAGGGCCCGGACAGGTCCGGCTCCATCTTGCGCATGAAGAGAAGCTTTTGGACGTCGGCCGCGAACGTCGCCGCAGGAATATCCTTCTCCGCTCCGACGTTCGTTTCAGTTCTGAAGTAATGATGAAGTATTTCATTTCCCATATCATACTCTGGCGTGTATGCGATGGTATCGAAAAATTCATCTCCGGGGCAAATCCAAGGTCGCTCGCCGCGAACAATTCATTGCAATTCGAATTGTGCAGGATGGTGTCGACGAAGCGGCGACTCATCAGCAGGAATGGGTCTCCGGTCCGCATCTTGTGCTTGACCAGGACCGAGTGAGCCCATTGCATCACGCGCGGATGCATGCGCCGCGAATATGTGCTCCCCGCTTCATTCATCAGATCGATAAAGTGGGTGAGGCGACCAAAGGACATCCAGCGCATGTCGGCGGAGTGCCCCGCGATCATGTACTGCTGTCCACCGCCCTTGTACTGGCCCTCGAAGGTTTCAGCCCGAGGAGAAAAGTTGAATGCAGACATATTCAAGCGAAAATCGCTCGAATCATAAATCATCGGGAATTTTGCCAGGTCCGAGAAGCGATCGAGCTTCGCGTTCCGGAAGACATCGTCAAGGGCTTGATTATAGACAGTCGGAAGCTCCGCCACCACGGCGTCCGGCCACTCCATGTGCCATGCGGGCGGCGGCACAGAGTAGCGACGCTTCGCGTAGATCGCCCGATGACCGGGCTGACCCATCAGCGTGGCGAACTCGATCGGGCCGGTGAGCGGATATGTCTTGTTGCAGATGATCTGGAAGACCGCGTCGTCATTCGTGCGGGCGCTAAAGCATTCTAGGATGTCGAAGACATTCTGGAACAAAAGTTTCTGGCCGCCCCAGCTCGACGGATGGGCGATAATGCAAATTTACATTGCCCGCCAGCATGAGCGCCGACACCTGAGGGAAGCGCTCGATCGGCTCGCTGCCACCGACCGAGATAACATAGGTGTTCGCAGCGCGGGACAGGCTTCCAAACAGACGGAATAGACGCTCGACCTCGGCGTGCCACGTTATGAAGTACCAAACGGCCGGGCCGTTGTCGGTCGGAACTCCAAGACTTGAGACTTCAAAGGCTGCGTGCCAACGGTCATGCAACGGATCAGATGCGTGCCGGGACAGGGGATCGTCATGCCGTCCACATGGCGCATGGGCCAGGAGCCGTTCGAAATCCGCTGCTTCGTAAGACGCATGCCAAACTGCTTCGGCAGTCTCCAGCGTGGGCCTTGCGCCAAACGTCTTCAACGATGCCGCAAGATCGTCGGATCCAGCAGCCGGCTCCAGGAAATCGGCCTGGGAACGACGCAGGACTGCAAGGTCATCACGCCGGTACCCGGACACCACGTCCTTCGCCATCGCGCCGGTCAGAAGGGCATGTAGAACAGGGCCCGAGGCGTTCGATGCCTTCAAGCGCAGAGTGGCCGCTTCAACATCGCGAGTGGAGGCGAGAAGCCGGGAAACCAGACGACAGGCGGCCCGATAACCCCGCCCCCATCGATGCGCCGCGGCAACCTGCGCCGCGACCCATGCCAGTTGAACGGCCCTTGTGCCGACCCCATCGGTCACCGAGCGCTCGGCTTGAGCGACCCCAGTCATGAGATCATACTCGTCGAGGGCGAACAGTGCCCCGATCAGAAGGGGCTCCGTTCCGCCCTGATCGTACGCCAAATTAACATCTACGAGGTCGGACGCGGCAAGCGTCTTGAGCAGCTCGAGGCGATCCAGAATGGCAATCGCACTCTCGTCACCTCCGTCGAGCAAACTCTGAGACGATCCGACAGCCTTGTAGATGGCAAGCGCAGAACCGAAATCATGGCGTACGAAGGCATGGCGACAATAATGACCTAGGATTCTCCCGTGCAAGACGGGATTTTCCAAGAGCATTGGTATGGCGGGCGTCAGTAAATTGGCAAACGTATCGTGGTCGTGACTTTGCAGCGCGTAGTCAGCAAGCACCGCCCGCACGTTGTAGTCGGATGGCACATGTCGAAGAATGCGCTCGAAAACTGATTTTGCTTCTGCGTGTTGCCCCTGGCCACGATATTCATTGGCTGCCGTATGCAGGAGGGGGAGTACCGTCTCAAAATCGAAGCCAACATCGCCCTTCAGCAAGCTATCGCTTTGATGGATGGCTCTGGAATCCCGACCCTCTTCAAAAGAGCGATTGCTTCCGGGCTGTTAGCTATGATCGACAACGTATCTCTCGCAACTTTGGGTGAGAATCTCACGATCTCAACCAAGAGACATTTCAGACTGTGTCGTCGTCGGAAGCCTGCTGCCGAGCGACGGTAACCAATTGCCGCAGCCCCGAATCAAGGTCGACCTTGGGCGACCAGCCGGGCAAGGTAGCATGGGTATCCCAGGGCTTCATGACCTCACGGTCACGGTAGGGACGCCCTCCAAATTTCGCATCGACCGTCATGCCCAAGGCCGTCGCGATCCGGTCCACCAAGTCACGGACCGAGACGACCTCACCTGAGCGAACCGGGAAAACTTCCATGCCCCGGGCACTGGTCAGGAGCCGCTCGGCGGCTGCAAGGAAGGCGGATGTCACATCGCTGACGTGGACGAGATCGAGCGTCTGCAGACCGGGAGAGAGGACGACGGGTTCGTTCCGCAATGCGGCGCCGACGAGGTAGGGCAGCAGCTTCCGCCGTGGATCGGCGGGGCCGTAGACATCAAACAACCGCAGTGTCAGGACGTTAAAAGCTTTTGCCTCGACGTAGTAGCGAGCGACATCTTCAAACGCCTGCTTCGTGGCGGCATAAAGATTGGTCGGACTGTATGTGTCAGTCCCGTCGAAATGCTGCCATGACGTGCCGGTGTTGACGAAGCTGCGGCACCCGAGGGACGCCATGGCTTCTAAAATCAGCGTCGGGAACGTGATGTTGGCTGCCAGGATCTCGGCTACGCCGTCGGCCGTATGGTCGATGGCGACGGCGGAGGCGAGGTGGAAGACGACGTCGGGGGCGGCGGCTTCCACGGCGCACGAGACCGAGGCGATGCCGCCGTCGTAGAGATGGGTGACCACGCCAGGGTGATCACATGCCCGCCGTCCCAATGTGTGAACGCTCCACCCGCCGCGAAGGAGTTCGGCGAGCAGCCATCCCCCTACGTAGCCAGTCGCCCCTGTGAGGAGAGCCCGCCGCTGGTGCGGCGGGACATTCTTCGGACGTGCGGTGTTGAGGGGCATTCGAGGGATCAGCGACTCGCTCTGGCACCTTGCCGAAAGAACGCGGTGAACATGTCGGCCATGTAGTCGATGTGGTCGCGGCCGAGGCCTGGGTAGACGCCCACCCAGAAGGTCCGGTTCACGATGATATCGGCGTTGGTGAGATCCCCAACGACCCTATAGTTCCGGCCTTCCATGTACGGCTGCCGAATAAGATTGCCGCCGAACAGGAGCCGGGTCGCAATCTTCCGCTCGTTGAGGAACTTCACCAGATCGTCGCGGTCGAAGGGCGCATCCTCACGAAGAGTCAGGACATAGCCGAACCACGACGGCTCGCTGCGCGGCGTTGCCTCCGGCAGGATCAGGTACTCTTGGAACTGCGCCATGACTTCGTTCAGGTACGCGAAATTGCGCCGACGAATGTCGATGAAGGAGTCCAGCCGGTCCATCTGTGCGAGACCGACCGCCGCCTGCATGTCGGTGATCTTTAGGTTATACCCGAGATGGGAATATGTGTACTTGTGATCATATCCATGGGGCAGGGTGCCGAGCTTCCAGCCGAAACGCTTCTTGCAGGTGTTGTCCACGCCCGGCGGGCAGTAGCAATCACGGCCCCAATCGCGGATCGATTCCATGGCGCGAAGCACGAGCGACTGACCGGTGAAGACAGCACCACCCTCGCCCATCGTGATGTGGTGAGCGGGATAGAAGCTCAGGGTTCCGACATCGCCGAACGTCCCAACCGGCTTGCCATCGTAGGTCGCGCCGAGCGCGTCGCAGCAATCTTCGACCACCCAAAGATTGTACTTCTTCGCGACTCGCATCACCTCGCCCAGGTCGAACGGGTTACCCAGGGTATGGGCCACCATGATCGCCCGGGTCCGGTCAGTCACGGCCTCCTCGATGCGCGAGGGCATGATGTTGTAGGTCGGGATATCGACATCTACGAACACCGGAACCAAGCCGTTCTGCAGCGTCGGGTTGACCGTTGTCGGAAAGCCCGTCGCGGTGGTGATGACTTCGTCGCCGGGCTTCAGGGCACGGTCGCGATGCAGGTGCGAGGTCAGGGCGGTCAGCGCGAGGAGATTCGCGGATGACCCCGAATTGACTGTGAGCACCTTGCGGCGCTCGCCGATGAAGGCGGCCAAGCGGCTTTCGAACGCGTCGTTGAAGCGTCCGGTCGTCAGCCAGAAGTCGAGCGACGAGTCCACGAGGCTCATCATCTCGGCTTCGCCGTAGACCTTGCCCGACACCGGCACAGCGGACACGCCCGGCTCGAAAGCCTTGGTTGCATGGGCAATCCGAGCGTACTGCGCCGTCAGCTCAAGAATCTTCGCACGCAGGGCGTCGGCGTCGAGTGCGGTAGCGTCGTCCGTCTGCATTGACTTTCCTTAGATGCCAGGGGCCGCAAGGTAGCTCGTGATCTGATGCCGCGTCACGTCCCGCATGTTGCGACCCTCGGTCCGAGCCTTGTACCACTCCGTCGTCCGGGCGATCGTGTCCTCGAAATCCCATCGCGGTCGCCAGCCGAGCCTGAGGCGAGCCTTTGAGGAGTCGAGTTTCAGGTAATGGGCCTCGTGCGGCTGGGCTGCCTCGTCGCGTTTCCAGGCCCCCGCCCCCCAGTGGCGATAGAGGGCCTCCGTCACGTCGCCGACGTTGCGATCACCGCTCGAACTCGGACCAAAATTCCAGCCTTCGGCGAATGCGGCGCCGTCGGAAGCCGCCAGACGCTCGGCCAGCATCACATAGCCCGACAACGGCTCCAAGACATGCTGCCAGGGCCGAATGGCGCTAGGGTTGCGGATCTGTGCGCTCTCGCCCACCGCGACCGCGCGGATGAGGTCAGGCACGAGCCGGTCCTCGGAGTAGTCCCCTCCGCCGATGACGTTGCCGGCCCGCCCGGAGCCGACATTTATATGCGCCCCGCGCAGGAAAGAATCGCGGTACGCGGCGGTCACAAGTTCGGCGCACCCCTTGCTGTTGCTATAGGGGTCATGGCCGCCCATGGCCTCATTCTCGCGATAGCCCCACTCCCATTCACGGTTTTCGTAGCACTTGTCGCTGGTGACAACGAGCACAGCCTTGACATGCTCGACCCGACGGCAGGCTTCGAGGAGATGGACTGTACCCATGACGTTGGTGGAATAAGTGTCCACCGGATCCCGGTACGAGAGGCGCACGAGGGGCTGCGCGGCCATATGAAACACAACGTCCGCCTCGCTCCGGCGGAGCGCCGCCGTCAGGGCTTCGGCGTGGCGAATATCCGCGATTTCCGACGAGGCCATGACATCCTCGATGGCGCCATGGCGGAACAGCGATTCTTCGACGGCTGCGAGGGCGTAGCCATGGACCTCGGCGCCCCAATCCGACAGGAGGAGCGAGAGCCAGGAACCCTTGAATCCGGTGTGCCCCGTCAGGAAGACTTTGCGGCCGTGCCAGAAATTAGGGTCCATGATCACCACACCTTCCATGGGGCCTTCCCGCCCTCCCACATACCCTCGAGCGTGATCTTGTCACGTAGCGTATCCATCGGCTGCCAGAAGCCTTCGTGCAGATACGAGTGCAATTGCTGGTCCATGGCGAGGCGCCGGAGCGGCTGCTGCTCCCAGACGGTCTCATCGCCCTCGATATAATCGAACACGCCTTGGCCGCAGACGAAAAAGCCGCCGTTTATCCAGGATCCGTCACCGACCGGCTTCTCCTCGAAATGGTCGACGAGCGTGTTCCGGAGGGTGAGCGCGCCGAAGCGCGCCGGCGGGCGGACGCCCGTCAGCGTCGCCATCCCGCCGTGCTGCCGGTGGAAATCGACCAGCGCCGTCAGGTTCAGGTTCGATACACCGTCGCCGTAGGTCATGCAGAAGATGTCTTCGCCTTTCAGATAAGGCTTCACCCGCAGAAGGCGGCCACCCGTCATGCTGTTTTCGCCGGTATCGACCAGCGTTACACGCCACGGCTCCGAAGTATTGTGGTGGATCGTCAGATTATTATTGGCCAGATCGAACGTCACATCCGACGTATGGAGAAAGTAATTAGCAAAGTATTCTTTGATCACGTAGCCCTTGTAGCCCAGGCACACAACAAAATCATTGATTCCGTAGGCGCTGTAGATTTTCATGATGTGCCAGATGATCGGCCTGTCGCCAATCAGGACCATCGGCTTGGGACGCGATCCCGTCTCCTCGCCCAACCGCGTTCCCAGACCACCCGCCAGTATGACTGCCTTCATCGTACGTCTCACGGTTGGATGAACAGGGTGGACCGGATCGAACAGGCCGCACGAGCGGCGACCAGACGAGTTTCACAGCGAGGCCGAATGCAGGAATTTGACGGGCGAAGCAAGCAATACAGCACCGCTGCTACAGGCAGATTCAGGGCCTACCCCGTATCGACCGACCGCCAACGACGGCGCGAGATCTACACATCGGAATCGCGCCAATCAAGGCTTACGAACACAACTCGAAGGTCATCGGGAACGGCCCGGCCGACGATACGCCAGTGCATGCAAAATCTTGAAGGTGTAGAGTGATTTGAACCCCGCCTGGTTTAAGCGCCTCGATTGGCAAGGGAGGCACGAACGGGGAAGCGATAGCCTCATTTTTGTCAGATTATCACAAGATTGAGGCAAAAGACGGCCACAGCCACATGTCTAGGAATTATTTCTAAAGCGGGCGGCGTTAGCGGCGAGCGCATCGGGATTGAATGAACCAGACCACAATCCAAGTGCCGTCATCGCGCGCGTGCGTCAGCCAACTTGCCCTCAGAAACAGTAGGATCATGACCGTTGTGTGAGCGCGCAACAGAAGTGGCGTACAAAATACATGGCTCCTCCGGTAGGCGCCGGACAAAGGTTGATTTCTCCATACCAAAGCGGCATCATGGGCCATCTCAGTGAATTTGTGCATCAACGATTGGCCCTAAACTGTGGTCAAGCGTCAAACTTTGGCGCGCTGGCTGTGAGTAATCTCTGATTATTCATAAGGTTATTGGATTGCGTGAATTGTAAGTTCGAACTCTTCATAAATCCATTGCAGCACGATGTTTCGCTTGAAGGTGGAGATCAGTATGGCAGACGTACTCGTGACTGGTGCCGGCGGCGTGCTAGGGAATGCGCTCGTCCAGGCACTTGAGGCGGAAGGTACGGATTTTGTCGCGGTAGCATCTCGCCGGGATTGCAATCTGGAAGATTATTCGGACACGCTCAAGCTGTTCGAATCCTGCCAGCCAAAGCAGGTCTATCACTTGGCGGGTGCGGTATACGGCGTGGGCGGCAACATGGCCTACCCCGGCGACATCTTCCGGCGCAACACACTTATTAATTGCAACGTGGTCGAGGCAGCGCGAACGGTTGGCGCGACGCGATTCCTCGGCATGGGTACGGTGGCGATGTATGCCGATGGCCTGCCCATGCCCCTGCGTGAGGACGACGTTCTAACCGGCCAGCCGCACAGTTCCGAACGGTTCTATGCCTTCGCCAAGCGAGGCCTGCTGATGCAGCTGGAAAGTTACCGGTTGCAATACGGTATGGACTATGTGATGGCCCTGTCGACCAATTTGTACGGGCCCGGTGATCGCTTCGACCCGGAGCATGGCCATGTCATCCCCTCCCTCATTCACAAGTTTGTAGCGAGCCGGAACAAGGAGCCTGTTTCCGTGTGGGGGGACGGCAGCCCGACACGCGATTTCTTGTATTCGCGCGATGCTGCGGATGGCCTTATTCTGCTGATGAAGTCCGGGTCGGGCGTGTATAACCTTGCTTCGGGGCGTTCTATTACCATCCGTAGCTTGGTCGAGACGATTGCGGGGCTTGTCCCGGAGGCAACCTACGCGTGGGATGTCGATAAGCCGCTCGGACAATTGCGCCGTGCCTATGACATCAGTCGCCTTTCCGACCTTGGATTCGTGGCGCGAACCGAATTGCAGGACGGCCTGTCTGAGACGCTGAATTGGTACCTTGAAAATTTGGGCCACGTTCGGAGCTGATTCTCGCGATCAGACGCACCACGACGGCCGCATCCTGAGTACGGAGTTTCGATGATTTCTGCGCCCCCCTGTCGCGGGCAACTTTCGCGGTCATTTTGACCTGGCCGGAAGTCAAAAACGCGGAATATGAAGTCGTTCAACGGCTGTGCGTCGCTTCCGCGAACATCGGCGCACGGGCGACCATCGTGGACAATGACGGATATCCGATCTGGTCAACGTTCAAGAACATCGATCCATCCGACCCGCGGATCGATCGGGACGAATACGACTTCGTTATTTCTCTGCATTTCGAGTCGCCGCGACTTTTTGATATACCTTCATATTCTGCACTCTGGAACCCTCTAGAGTTCTATTTCATGTTCGGTTACGAAAAATCGATCATGAAGCTTGTGAGTCACAACTACGCCCTATCGTGTGACTCCGACTTGGCCGACAATCACGCGCTCAATCTCTTCCAGGGACTTGGGAGGCCGGTCACGGACCTGCCGAAGCTATTTCACAGCCCCCCGAACCCTACCTTCCTCCCGCCATCACCGAAACGTCCAAACTTTTCTACATCGGCATCAACTGGGAACGGCTCGGTGGACCTAAGGGCCGGCATCACGATCTTCTCGAGACCCTCGACGAAGAAGACTTGATCGCCATCTATGGCCCGGACGTCTTCCAGGGCGGCCGTCCTTGGGAGGGTTTCAAGACCTACCGGGGGCCGATCCCCTTCGACGGAAGAAGCGTCGTCAAGCGCCTTAACGAGGCCGGCATCTGCCTCGCGCTGTCGTCGAAGGCCCACCAGCAATCCGGCATTATGAGTAACCGACTGTTTGAGGGCCTCGCAGCCGGCACGGTGGTGATCGCCAACAAGCACCCGATCATCGACAAGTACTTCTCGGATTGCGTCTACGTCATCGACGATGATCGTCTCGATTCGGGCGAGTTAAGGGATTTGGTTCGGGATCTCATCATCAGCATCCGGCGTAATCCTGAGGAGGGACAGCGTCGCGCTCGGATCGGCCAGCAGCGGCTGGCCGAGATGTTCAGCCTCGAGCGCAGCCTCGAAACGCTCATCGCGACGCACGGCGAGCGAAGCAAGCGCGACGCCCTGCTCCTAGAGACCGGGGAAACACCGACGGTCACCGTAATCTTGCTCTATACGCAGACTAGTCGGAAAGAATTTGACGCCGTTCTCAAGAACGTGCTGCGCCAGCAGGGCGTTTCGATCGACCTCGTTTGCGTCTGCGACCGGAGACTAGCCGAGGACGTGGCCGGCCTGATCGAAAAGCACCGGCCGCGCTTGCGGTCGGTTCGTATGGAGGCCAGGGACTTCTACGGACTCGCAGACTTCCAGACGAAGTCCGCGCAGCGTCTACGGGGGACCGGCCCCGTGCTGCATACCCTCCTCGGCATGATCGAGTCAGAGTTCTTCGCCGTGTTGGGCCGCGACGATCACTGGTTCAGCGATCATCTCGTGACCACGGTCGCCGCGTTGACCCGAGTACCGGGAGCCACGATGGCTGCGGCCGGCCTCCTCGTCGAGGAGGCCGCAGAGAACGGCCGCACGGCGCGGCGACTCGAGGAATTGGCCTTCACGCATCATGAGGCGATCCTGAACGTAACGGAAGGCATCCACGGCGGACGCTTTGTCTTCCGTCGCGAGATCGGTCGAAATATTCGCCCCGAGACCATGGCGCTGCTCGATGGCGAGGAACCTGGCCTTCTTGCGCTGCAGGCGGTCCTGGCGGGTCAGGTGGGCCAGACCAATTACGCCACCTACGTGTCGCTTGCGCACGAACGCTGGAAGCGTCCGCAACCCGTCATCCCGGCGGAGCAGCAGCGCCAATTCATCCGTGATTCGGTCACGGGGGATCAGACTTGGCAAGCGATGCGCGTCCGCGCCGTCCCGATCTCGGCGACGCTCGCCGCATCGCCGGTTCGGTGGGAGCGCTATGCCCTGCCGACAGCGGCGGCGCCCCTGTTGCAGCCCAACCGCCTCTATCGCGTTGTGGCGGAAGGCAACGGCCGGCGCTTCCTCGGAAAAGGCTTCTCGCAGCCGGAGCAGCAGCAGGTCTGGATCGAAGACGATTCCGCCGAGATCCGTTTCCAGCTTGCCGATTACCGCGAGAATATGAGCCTCCGCCTGACCTGCTGGGCGCGCCCTGTCGTCGGCGCGTACCAGCGTCAGGGCTTCACCGTTACCCTGAACGATCTGCCGCTCGCTTATGCGGAGATCGACCAAACCCGCCGGACATTGAGTTTCCCGCTGCCGCCGAAGCTGGTTGGCGCGAGCGAGGACTTCAAGATTGCGATCGTTCCGGATTGGCCGGAGCCGATCAAGGACGCAACTGGCGCTGTTGTCGACCCACGACGCCTCAGCGTCGCCCTAGCCGATTTCGCCCTGGTTTGCACCGCGCCGCGGGTCAGGCTCGACGAGGTGCTGGAAACCAAGGCCGGCGCCGCCGGACTGCGACCGCTGCTCAACGGATTCTCGAGTGCGGAGCCGGAGGCTATCTGGATCGACGGGACGCACGCCTCGCTCGCTCTCCAGATCGATGGTGCGGAAGATGGCACGGCCGAACTCGTCCTGGACATGACGGGACGGACCGCGAACGATGGACAGGCTCAGCGCTGTACTGTGTCCGTCAACGGCGTCCGGTGCAGCGAAATTACTCTCACGGGCAATCGCCAGATGGTCGTGGTACCCTTGCCGGCGGCGGGCTATTCCGACGCGTCCTGGCACGTCGAACTCGATTTCGCGTCCGCGGACCCGGTGTTGGCCGCCGACGGCAGCATTCTCGATCCGAGAAAACTCTCTGCGCTCCTGCACAGCATCATGGTGCGCCGGAGCAGGCCGGGCTAAGTGTGGCGCTGCATTCCAGTGTTTCAACATTTCATCCGGCGCTCGCACGGCGGATTTTGCTGGCCGAACGGAGAACGCAATCGCTCTGTGAGGCCGCGGGCTCGGCCATTCACGGAAGGCGTTATCGATGCTGGGTTTTCTCAAGTCGCTGCGACGGAGGTCGTCTGCCCCCGACACGACGCTTCCCGGTTTTGATCGCGCGTATTACTTGGCCAACAACCCGGACGTGAAGGCGACCGGCCGCGATCCGCAGGCACATTTTCTCGAATACGGCTGGAAGGAAGGGCGCGACCCATCCTGGGGCTTCCGCCTTTCACGATACCTGCAGGCCAATCCGGACGTTCGCGACGCGGGAGTGAATCCCCTGGTGCATTTCCTAGAATTCGGCTTGGCTGAAGGGCGGGACTACGGCGCGCCTGGGGCACATGGCGAGAGCGCGGTGGTGAAGACCGCCGTGCTTGCCGGAGTGACGCCGTCCTCGCGCCCGCTCCTCACGACGGCGGATGAGAGCGGCCCCGCGATAGATCGTCTTTGGCGGCGCAAGGGCTCGTTGCAACGGATGGCGAAGACCGGAGTGGTCCTAGGCTACGATCCTCCGGCCCCATTGTCCTGAAGCGCCCTTCTCGGTTTGATCGGCACGGGTCTACCGATCGGGCCAAGCGATGCCTTCCGACCTTACAAGTGCGTCTTTGACGGGGCTCTGGCTCCTTGGCTCATCACGTTTCGCGCATCATGGACGTCAGGGGCCTCGATTGAGGCGAGGCCGGAGCCTTGGGCCTCGTCCTTGCGGGCGGTGAAGGAAAACAGGCGCCCGCTATTCTCTCAGAAGCGGGTAGTGGACCCGGCGGAGCGTTCCTAGACGGGCTGCTCGGCGCGGAGCGGCGCAAGGCCGGTTGGATGTGGCTAGAAGCGGAGGGCGATCCTAAGCCCTGGCGTCAGCAGACCGTACTCGGTCTCGGACGCTCGAATGCCGGCGTCCTGTGTGGCGAAGCAGGATCCGGCAACTGAGCACAGGAGGATCGAACTCAGCGCTCGGGCCTTCGATGGCCCTCCCTGAGCCGGTCGACCGCGAATTCTGCTGCGATGCCGATGGCGGCGCCTGCCAGGACATCGGCGGGGAAATGGGCCCCGCGTAGGACCTGCGCCGTGATGACGCCCGTCGCGACGGCGTAGGCAGGAGCCTGGATCTCCGGGTAGGCGCGGGCGGCGGCGCACGCGACGGCGGCGCTCAGGGCGGAATGGCCGGACGGGAAGGATTGCCAGGGCCCGACGCTCGTTCCCGACCACCCCCGAGCGTAGAAACCCTCATCCATAAGGACGTTGGGGCGGGTTCGGTGGACCGTCCTCTTCAAGCTCGTCTTTACGACGCCGGCCAGAATACCGGCTTCAAGCATGTGGCGGCCCGCTCCCGCGAGCCGGCGATCCCGCGCGAGGAGGCCGAGAGCGTAGGTGCCGGCCGACAGAGCGAGCAGCGATTTCCAACTCCCTATCTCGCTCGCCGTACCCAGAGCCCGGACCAAGGGCCGATCCTTGGCGCGCGCCAGATGAAGACCGGCGGCGACATCCACCGCCTCCGCCCCCTTGGCCGGGGCCACGGTCTTGGAGTGAGGCGGCAGGCGGGGGGTTCGCGCAAGCATGGCCGGAAACGCGCACAGTGAGATTTCGTTCGCATGAGCCCGATGCCCAGGACACGACACGGCCGAATTGGACTATCGGCGGATCGGCCCTTTCAATCTCGGCCGATGATCGAACCCATCTTCCACCTTGAGCGTTCATGGGGCGCTACAAGGAGGAATGAGACATGAAGGTGGTTTCGGCGACTGTGTTGGGCTTGGCTCTCCTCAGCGGACTGACACCCGCACTGGCGCAGCCCTATGGAGCGCGCGATTACGGATATGACCGTCGCGACTACGACGACCGCGACTACGACGACCGTGGCCGTCGTGGGTATGGACGGGATTACGATCGAGGCGGGCGCGGTGGCTACGCGTTCGATGAGCGCGAATATCTTCGCTGCAATCCCGACGTGCGCCGGGCGGTCATGCGCGGGCAGATGCCATCCGGCCTGACCCACTATCAGACGTATGGACGACGGGAAGGTCGTCGCCTCGAGCTGCTGACGGAGCCGCGGGGCATCCACGATGGGCGTGTACGGCCCGCTCTCGGTGAGCGGGCCGTCGCTGCCGTGACGCGTCGCCGATCGTTCGGATGACCGGTTCGGCCTGCCTCTTTTGGAGGTCCGATCGAGCCTGGAGGCAGACAGCCTTAGCGTTTGACGAAGCCGATATCGGCGGCGACACCCTTCAACCGATCCGGCTCGCGCTCCTTGCGCTCGCTGTAGCGGTCCACGAGGTGATCGGCCCGTTCGCGGGTGAGAAGCGTGAACTTCATCGAGCTCCTCGCACACATCCACGACCCGCTCGTAGAGCGGCCCGGGTCTCATCCGTCCGGCGTCGTCGAACTCCTTGTAGGCCATCGGCACACTGGACTGGTTCGGGATGGTGATCATCCGCATCCAGCGGCCCAGGATGCGCAGGGCGTTCACGGCGTTGAAGCTCTGCGAGCCGCCCGACACCTGCATGACGGCGAGGGTGCGCCCCTGGGTCGGCCGCACGCTGCCTTCGCTCAGCGGCAACCAGTCGATCTGGCTCTTCATCACGCCGGTCAGGGTGCCGTGCCGCTCGGGGGACACCCAGACCTGTCCTTCGGACCAGATCGACAGGTTGCGCAGCTCCTGCACCTTCGGGTGGTCGGCGGTGGTGTCGTCGGGCAGGGGCAGGCCGTCCGCGTGGAAGATCCGCACCTCGCCTCCCATGGCTTCGAGGAGCCGGGCCGCCTCGTAGGCCAGGAAGCGGCTGAAGGATCGCTCGCGCAGAGAGCCGTAGAGAATCAGGAATCGCGGCGCGTGCGAGAACGGCGCCACCGTCAGCAGGTTCTCGCGGGTCGGCACCGCAAAATGCGCTTCGCTGAGATTCGGCAGGCCATCGGTGAAGGGCTGGGCGGGCTTGTCCACGAACAGTTCTCTTCGCTCCCTCACACTCTCATTCGACGGTCATAGCGAAACCGGACGAACTT
Organism: Methylobacterium komagatae; assembly: GCF_042661665.1. Lineage (NCBI taxonomy): Bacteria > Pseudomonadati > Pseudomonadota > Alphaproteobacteria > Hyphomicrobiales > Methylobacteriaceae > Methylobacterium > Methylobacterium komagatae. The sequence goes on along the minus strand of NZ_JBHSWN010000001.1, from coordinate 4,200,290 downwards.
GGCAGCGAGGCGGCCGGGCGTCTCCCGTGTGGATGTCACTGCGTTGCCCCGCAAGAAGCCCGCGTCTTCCGCCATTCCGCGACCGTGAAGCGTCCGCAGCCCCCTGCCTTCCTTCGAGCGAGACCTCTATTGGCGCTATAGGGGCATGACCCCCGTGACCTCCAAGGCATCGATCTGTCGTAAATCGCCCGATTCATCCTCAACGATGATCATTCCACTGAAGATATAGTCAGGATCGGATTTGATCTGCGATGATGTTCCCCTGACGAAACCCCTGACGACATCCCCGTTTCTCATGACGAAGACGAGATGTCTTCTTGTATCTAAAACGCAAGTACAAATCACATTTGCTGCGTAAGCTGCACGTGCCGTGTCAGATGTCGCGGTCTGCAACATGGGCGCTCCAGCCTAGTATTAAAGTACTAAGTACCAGACTGCTTGGTGGATAGGCCTACGTCAATTTATTTTTCAGTCCATGCCTCAGCTACGAGGCAGCCATGCTCGGGCTCAGGTCATGCGGGAGAGGGTGCGGTCCTTCCACACCCTCTGATGCACCAGCACCATGGCCGCGTGTCCGAGGACGACGGCCAGGAGGGTGAAGCCCAGCCAGGCATGGAGGAGATCGGCCGGGGCCATCATCCATGCGATCTTGGTGTCCCGCTCCGGCATGAGGGGAATTCCATAGGGGGCGAACGGCTTGCCCGAGCCATATTGGCGGAGCAAGGCGAGGCTCGGGATGATGATCATCAAGCCGTAGATCACGCCGTGCCCGATCGAGGCCGCCCGGCCGAGGCGGCCGGGATGGGGTGGGCGGCTCTTGAGATTGGCGAGGCCCCAGAGTCCCCGCAGCAGCACCAGCCCGAAGAGCGTGAAGCCGAGGTCGAAATGGCTTCCACCGACGAGGCGGGTCACGGCGGTATCGCCGATCCCGACATAGAGCAGCGCTCCGGCGAATTGCCACGCGAAGAGCGCGGCCATCAGCCAATGGAAGCCACGGCTGATGCGGCCGTAGCGTTCAGGCGTGTCGAGCCAGCGGACCGTGCTCATGGTTGGCCTCCGGGCGCCGTGGCGGCTCGGTCCGCCAGCACGTCGAGGCGGTACGTCTCCGTCGCGAGATGGCGGAGGGGGGACAGGAAGGCCGACGAAGCCGCGATGAACGCATGCGTCGCCTCGTCACCGCTCAGGGGATAATGGGTCTCGCCCGTCCAGTGGACCAGGACGACGACGCCTCCCGGCCAGAGGGAGTGCCGGACCCGCTCGGCCAACCGCTCCACGTCGCCGGGATCGAGGAAATAGATCATCTCGGACAAGAGGATCAGGTCGAACGACCCGGCGGGCCATTCCACGGGAACCTGCGTCCGCTCGAACCGGACATGGCCGAGGTCGCGGCATGTCTCGCGGGCACGGGCGAGGGCGCGCTCCACCACATCGACCCCGACCACCGCATCGCAGCGCGCGGCCAGAGCGCGGGTCAACACGCCGATGGAGCACCCGACTTCCAAGGCCGAGGCGTAACGCGGATGCGGCAGCGCGGCGAGGGTCGCCTCGTATTTCGCGTGCTCGTAGGCGCTGGTCTCGAAATGCCAGGGATCGGGATCGTCGGCGTAGTGCCCGTCGAAGTAGCTCGGCGGGATGGAGGATGTGAAACGGCTCATGGACCGCCCCCATGCCAGAGGTCGCCGGCCATCCCGCCCGCCGCCAGGATCTCCTCCGCCGCGCCGACCAGAGCGCCGTCGGGAGCAGGCTGGCGCAGATAGGTGGCGAGGTCGCGGGACAACCGCTCCAGCGGATGGCCGCGCAGGAAGCCCTGGAGGCCGACCGAGCGCTGGGCCAGTTGCAACACGTCGAGCCCGGCCCGCTCGACCGCGAGACGCACGAGGTTGATGCAGGCGATCAGCCGCCCGGACGGCAACGTCCCCTGTGTGACCGTGGCCGCACCGCGCGCGATCCAGTTCCGCGCGCCCTCGACCGCCAGAGCCCCCTCCCCCAACCGGGCGAGCTGGTGCGGGTCGCCTCCTCGTCCATGTCGCGTCAGGTGCTCGCGCCACGCATCGAACACCGCCTCGATGCCGCCGAGCTGCACGGCGGCAAAGCGCCATGCGCCGCCGGAGAAGACCGGTTGGCGATGGTAATCGCCCGGTTCCCCGAGGATGGCATCGTCCGTGACCGGCAGGTCCGTGAAGTCGACGGTTCCGGTGGCCGAGGCGCGCATCCCATGCGCGCGCCAATCCGACAGGTCGGCCCGGGTCCCGGCCCGCAGGGGAACGACCAGCATCACCGGCCCGTCCGCGTTCGCGCGATGGGCGGTGACGAGAGCCCGGGTCACGTGGCCGGCTCCCGAGGCGAAGGTCTTGGCGCCACGCAGATGCAGGCCGTCCGGCCCGCCCTCCAGGACGAGGCCGCCCCCTGCCCTCTCGGTGTTCCAGACGCCGAAGAGATGGCCGGAGCGCGCATCCTCGAACAGGCGCTCACGCTGTCCGGCATCGCCGTAGAGGGCGACGAGATGGAGCGCGTTGACATGGCCCTCGTAGAGGCGACCCAGCGCGAGGCTCCCATACCCGACGAGGCGCAGCACCTCGGCGAGCTTCGCCCCGCCCGGCTCCTCGCCGAGCCCCGCACCGCCCTCGCGGACGGGGATGGGGGCGGCCAGGAGACCGAGACGGGCGAGGTCGGCGACGTCCGAGGCCGGGAAGCCGTCGTCACGGTCCTGGGCGTCGGCGTTGATCCGCGCCGAGACGGCCACCTCCCGCGCGGCGGCGAGGGCGTCGTAGGCCAGATTCACCGGTGTTATTTGGTCCATGCGTCCCCCCCCAGCCCGCTTCACCGGCGCAAAACCAGACAGCACCGCTCGCGAGCCCTCCACGCCAACCTTTGTTAGAACGCGAAGTTCGGTCGGCTCAGGGCCCGATGAGGTGGCGACGCACGGCTTTGGCCGTGACCGCCGAGACGCGGACATTCGACTCCTGCGTCACGCCCGCGATATGCGGCGTGAGGATCAGGTTCGGCACGCCCGCGAAGGCCGCGCCGGTCTGCGCATCCAGGGGCTCGCGGTCGAACACGTCGAGGGCCGCGCCGCCGAGATGGCCCGCCTTCAGGGCCGCGGCCACGGCCGCTTCGTCCACCACCCCGCCGCGAGCGGCGTTGATGAGTACGGCGCCCTTCGGCATCCGGGCGATGGCGGCCCCATCGATCAGCCCCCGCGTCCCCTCGGTGAGGGGCACGTGCAGGGAGAGTACGTCGCTCTGCGCGATCAGCGTCGCAAGGTCGCGGCGGATCACGGGGCCGGAGGGCGGGGTCCAGGCGGGATCGCCTGGCGCGAGGAACGGATCGTGAGCCGAAACCTCCATGCCGAGGGCGGAGGCCCGCCGAGCGGTCTCGCGGGCGATCGCGCCGAAGCCGACGAGGCCGAGGCGCTTGCCGCCGATCTCGCGGCCCATCAGCGCGTTGCGCGGCCAAGCGCCCTCGACCACTTGACCGGTCGCGCCGTAGGCGCCGCGCAGGAGCAGCATCGCGCTGGCGATCACGTATTCGGCCACGGCCCCGTCATTGGCGCCCGTCGCCGGATAGACGGCGATGCCCCGCTGGTTGCAGGCGTCGACGTCGATATTGTCGAGGCCGACGCCGAGGCGGCCGACCACCTTCAGATCCGCCGCGCTGTCGAGCAGGGCGCCGCGCACCTGGGTCCTGTTGCGCACGATGAGGGCGTCGGCGCCCCGGAGCGCCTCCGCAAGATCGCCGGGCCGGTCGACGAGGCCCGGATCGTACAGGGTCTCGAACCCTGCGAGTTCCGTCGCGATCGCGGCCTCGTCCATGAACTCGCTGACGACGACCTTGGGCATGAGCTGTCCTTCCAGGAGACGGTTCGTCGCTCACCATAGCGCGACGAGCCCTCGAGAAGGCGCAAACGATCGTCGCCGGAAGGCGCAATTCAGGCCATGGCCGTCTCGGGTGCGGACGGCTCGCTAGAGCATCGCTTTCGTGGCATTTTCCGATGCGGAACCGGTATCCGCTTCGGCGGATACGACTCCGGCGGCCCCGAACTCGGCGGCGAACTTGCCGAAGAACTCGTCCGCGAGCTTGCGCGAGGTCGACTGCATCAGGCGCCCGCCGAGGGTGGCGATCTTGCCGCCGATCTCGGCCTTGGCCGTGTAGGTCAGGACCGTCTCGGCCCCCTCCCCCGCGAGACTCACCGCCGCGCGGCCCTTGGCGAATCCCGCCATGCCGCCATTGCCCTGTCCGGTGAGGGTGTAGCCCTCGGGCGGGCGCACATCCTCCAGGCGGACCGTGCCCGCGAAGGTCGCCGAGACCGGCCCGATCTTGAGGGAGACCTTGGCCTTCATCTCCTCCGGCGAGACCTGTTCCAGCTCCTTGCAGCCGGGGATGCAGCGGGCGAGCACGGCGGGATCGTTCAGCGCCGCCCAGACGGCCTCCCGCGCGGCGGGGATGCGGTACTCGCCGGCGATGTCCATTCGGATCTCCTTCTCACGGGCGCTCAGACCGCGCAGTAGCGGGCCTGGATCTCGGGATCGTTCCGCAGCGCGGCTGCGGGGGCGTGGTAGACGACCGCGCCGCCATCCACGATGTAGACGCGGTCGGAGATGGCGAGGGCGAGTTCCACGTTCTGCTCGACCAGCAGGATCGTGGTCCCGGCCCGCTTCATCGCCACGAACTGCTCGAACATCTCCTCGACGAGGATCGGCATGATCCCCTCGGAGGGCTCGTCGAGGAGCACCATCACCGGTTCGGCCATGAGCGCGCGGGCGATGGCGAGCATCTGCTGCTCGCCCCCCGACATGGTGATGGCGTCCTGCTTCAGGCGCTGCTTCAGACGGGGGAAGGTCTCGGCGATGACCTCGATCCGCCGCGCCTCGTCGCGGCGGGAGACCCGCTCGCCCTTCGCCGCCAGGATGCCGAGGCGCAGGTTCTCCTCCACCGTCAGCCCCGGCACGATGCGGCGCTCCTCCGGCACGTAGGCGAGGCCCCGGTGAAAGCGCTCGTGAGGCGGCCGGTCGAGGATGTCGGCGCCCGCGAAGGTCACGCGACCCTCGCGCTTCGGCACGAGGCCCATGATCGCCTTGAGCGTCGTCGTCTTGCCCGCACCGTTGCGGCCGACCAGCGTGACGATCTCGCCGGGGCGGACCTCGAGGGAAATCCCCTGCAGGATGTGGGAGTGGCCGTACCACGCCCGCAGGTTCTCGACCGACAGCAGCGGCGCGGCGGCACTCATGCGCTTTTGCCCAGGTAGACGCGGCGGACCTCGGCATGGGCGCGGATGTCGTCGGGGGTGCCCTCCGCCAGCAGCTGGCCCTGGTGCAGGACGACAAGGCGGCGGCACAGGCCCATGACCAGCTTCATCTTGTGCTCGACGAGGATGAGGGTCCGCGTTGCGGCGAGCCGCTGGACGAGATCCATCATCTCGCGGGTCTCCTCAGGGCTCATTCCGGCGGTCGGCTCGTCGAGGAGGAGGAGCGAGGGCTCGGCGGCGAGGGCCACCGCGATCTCCAGGGCGCGCTGCTCGCCATGGGCGAGTTCGCGGGCCAACCGGTCCATCCGGGAGGCGAGGCCAACCTCGCCAAGCAGCGCCTCGGCGCGCTCGATCAGTTCCGGATAGGCCGAGCGGTGGCGGAAGAAGGCGAAGCGGACGCGCCGCGCCTGGGCCGCCACCCGGACGTTCTCGCGCACGGTGAGGTGCGGGAAGACGTTGGTGATCTGGAACGACTTGGCGATGCCCATCCGGGCGAAGTGGTGCGGGGCCGCGCCGGTGATGTCACGCCCCCGGAACAGGACCCGCCCTTCGCTCGGCGGGAAGGCGCCGGAGATCAGGTTGAAGAAGGTCGACTTGCCCGCCCCGTTCGGCCCGATGATCGCGGTGATGCCGCCCTCGGGGAAGGCGACGCTGACATCGGACAGGGCGCGGAAATGACCGAACCGCTTGCCGAGCCCCTCGGTGGCGAGGATCGGCGGCGCAGCGGCGACGGCGGCGGGGGATGCCGCAAGAGGAGCCGCGCTCACCATCCGGCCCTCCTCAGGCGCGCCAGCACCTCGCCCCAGATGCCGAGCGGCAGGAACAGGACGAAGGCGATGAAGATCGCGCCGACGAAGAGCTGCCAGTGGCTCGTCAGCGTCGCGAGCCCGTCCTGCAGCAGGGAGAAGGTCGCCGCGCCGACGAAGGGCCCGAAGAAGGTCCCCATGCCGCCGAGCAGCGCCATCATCACCGCCTGGCCGGAGGTTGAGTAATGCATGGTCTCAATCGGCACGATCGAGAGATGGATCGCCTGCAGCGCCCCCGCGAGACCGCAGAGCGCCCCGGAGATCACGAAGGCCACGAGCTTGGTGCGCTGCACGTCGTAGCCGCAGGCCTGCGCCCGCCCCTCGTTCTCGCGGATCGCTTCGAGAGCCGCGCCGAAGGGCGAGGACAAGAGCCGCGAGAACAGCCAGACCGCCACGCCGACGACGGCGAGCACGGCATAGTACTTCACCACGGGATCGATGAGATCGAGCCGCAGGCCCGGCAGCAGGGTGAGGCTCGGCACGTTGATGCCGCGCAGGCCGTTCTCGCCCCCGGTGAAGGATTCCGCACGGTAGAAGGCGTAATAGACGCACATCGACAGGGCGAGCGTCGTCATCGCGAAGTAGATGCCGCGGGTGCGGATCGCCAGCACGCCCATCGCCGCTGCGATGAGGGTGGCGAGCAGCGTGCCCGCCACGAGGGCGAGGCCCGGATGCAGCCCGTAATGGACGATGGCGATGCCACTGCCATAGGCGCCGCCGCCGAGGAAGGCGGCATGGCCGAAGGACAGGAGCCCGGTATAGCCGAAGAGCAGGTTGAACCCGAGCGCGTAGAGACCGAACACGAGGATGTTCACGGCGAGCGCCTGATAGGGCGCGATCCACGGGAACACGAGCAGGAAGGCCAGCGTCAGGGCAACCCGGTGGCGGCTGGCGAGCGCCAGCCACCGTCCAGTCCGGCCCGAACCCGGCCTCGCGGCGGGGATGGGGGTACCCTTGTCCACGGCCTGTCCGGAGAGGGGCGCGCTCATCCGAGGGCTCCCGCCCGGCCGAGGAGGCCCCTCGGACGCACCAGCAGCACCAGGGCCATCAGCGCGAAGATCGCCATCTTGGTCATGTCGGGGGCCACCAGCGAGGTCATGGCGACGACGATGCCGACGAGGAGCCCGGCCAGCACCGCCCCGGCGAGAGAGCCCATGCCGCCGACGACTGTCACCACGAAGGCCTCGGCCAGCACCGGGATGCCCATTTCCGGCGTCACACCCTGGAGGGGCGCGGCGAGGATGCCCGCGAGCCCGGCCAGCGCGCATCCGAGGCCGAACACCGCGAGCCAGATCTTCGACATCTGGATGCCGAGCACCTGCACGATCTGCGGATCCCGGGCGCCCGCCCGGATCACGAGGCCGAAGGGCGTGCGCTCGATGAACAGCCACAGGGCGCCGACCACCACGAGGGAGAAGGCGATGAGGAACAGGCGGTAGAGCGGGAAGTAGCCGATGCCGATATCGACGGCCCCGCGCAGTTCCGGCGGCGCCCCGAAGGGCAGGCCAGTGAGGCCGAAGGCGATACGCACGGCCTCAATCATGACGTAGGACAGGCCGAAGGTGAGGAGCAGCGGATCGTCGATCCCGCGCCCGTAGAGCGGCCGGACGAGAACCCGCTCGACGGCGAGCCCGAGGCCCCCCATCGCCAGGGGCGCCGCGACGAGGCTCAGCCAGAAGTTCCCCGTATAGCCATAGAGGAACACGCCGACATAGGCGCCCGCCATGAAGAACGCCCCATGGGCGAAGTTCACGACGTTCATCAGCCCGAAGATCAGCGACAGGCCGATGCCCACGAGCACATAGATCGCTCCCAGCGCGACGCCGGTGACGAGCTGGAGCGCGAGGAGATCGAGGGGAAAGCCTCCGATCGTGAGGTCGCTCACCGACTGGCCCTCCCCATCGTCCGTGCGAGGCTGTTTCTCACGCCTTGTGACCGAGTTCGTCGCAGCCGCGCAGGAACCGCTCGTCCGGGCCTTCCGTGCCGAGGATGGTGAAGACGTCGTCGGGGGTCTTCATGTCCTTCGACTTCGCCTCGACGATCAGCACCGACTGCACCGACTGGTGGTCGCACTTCCGGAAGCTCTGCGGCCCCTTGTAGAAATCGGCCTTCAGGTTCTCCATCGCGGCCACGACCTTGTCGGTCTCGGTGGAGCCTGCGGCCTTCACGCCCTCCAGCACCGAGCGGACGCCCGCATAGCCGAGCGCGCCGTAATCCGAGGGGACGGCGCCGTTATAGGCGGCGCGGAACCGGTCGTTGAACGCCTTGGCGGTCGGCACGCTGTCTTCCAGGCGCCAGTAATACGAGGTGCCGCCGATCACCCCGTCGAAGGCGTCGCCGCCCGCCTTGCGCGCAGTGAACAGGAGGACCGGCGCCACGAGCTTGGTGTTGCGCTTCAGGCCAAACTCGGTCGCCTGCTGGATCGAGACCACCTGATCGCGGCCGAAATTGCACAAGCAGAGCACGTCGGGCTTCAGCGCGGCGATGCGCGGCAGGAAGGCCGAGTAATCGGAGGCGCCGATCGGGTGGCGGATGTCGGCCACGACCTCGATGCCCGAGGCTTCGCCCGCGCGCTTGAAGCCGCGCACCATCTCGTGGCCGTAGGCGTAGTCGGCGCTGAGGAAGGCGACGCGCTTGCCCGATTTCGGGAAGACGTAGCGACCCACCGCCCCCGCCGTCATGTGCGGGTTCAGGGCCTCGTGGAAGGTGGTGCGCCCGAAATCCTTCGCCTCGTTGATGGCGTCGGACTGGCTGATCGAGTTGTAGATGACGCCGCGCTCGCGGGCGACGTTATTGATCGAGAGCGTCACCGCCGCGGAGAGGCCGCCGACGAGAAAGTTGACCTTGTCCTTCTCGATCAGTTCCAGCGTCCGGGTCGCGGCCTCGCCGGGGTTGAGCTTGTCGTCGCGCACCAGAAGCTCGGCGTTGCGGCCCTGGAAGCCGCCACCCTCGTTGAACTCCTTGATCGCGAGCTGGCCTGCGCGGACCTGATCGTTCGCTTCGGCCCCGAAGGCGCCGGTGAGCGGCACGGGAAAACCGATCCGGATCGGGCCGCCCTGCGCGGCCGCCGAGCGCAGGAAGGCCGGGGCGGCGAGCGCCAGCGCGGATGCGGCGGCGCTGCCCTGAAGCAGCCGACGCCTGTCGAAGCCCGTTCCCATCCCCTCATCCCTCCGTTGTCTTGGCGTTTCCTCGCCGGGACCGGTCTCTCTTTCGGACCGGTTCCCGGAATGGGTCAGATCAGCCCCAGGGCCTCCAGCACCACGTCCGGCGTCACCGGCTGGCGGGAGACCCGGGCGTTCAGCGGCGAGAGCGCATCGTTGATGGCGTTGACCACCGCCGCCGGGGCACCGGCCGTGCCCGCCTCGCCCGCGCCCTTGGCGCCGATCTCCGAGGAAGCCGTCGCCGAGACGACGTGGGCGACCTCGATGTCGGGCATCTCGCCCGCCATGGGCACGAGGTAGTCGGCCATCGACCCGTTCAGGAGCTGGCCCTCCGTGTCGTAGAGGCAATGCTCGAACAGCGCCCCGCCGATCCCCTGGACGATGCCGCCCCGGATCTGCTCGTCCACGAGAAGGGGATTGAGCACGGTGCCGCAATCCTCGACGCACCAGTGCTTGAGGAGCTTCACGAAGCCCGTCTCCGTATCGACCTCGACATAGGAAGCCTGGACCCCGTTGGTGAAGGCGAAGGGATAGTCCTTCGGCACGTAGTGGCGGGTCGCGACGAATTCCGGCTGAATCCCCGGCGGCAGCGTGTCGGGGCGGAAATAGACGATGCGCCCGAGTTCGGAGAGCGCCATGCGCTCGGTCCCCGTGGCGGAATCCACCACCGCGCCGCCGCGGATGTCGAGGCTGTCCGGCTCGGCCTGGAGGATCGCGCCCGCCACCGCGACGACATTGGCGCGCAACGCCTTGCCCGCCTGCCATGCGGCCTCGCCGCCGATGCCCGCACCCCGCGAGGCCCAGGTGCCGCCGCCATAGGGCGTCGCCTGCGTGTCGCCGGAGATGACCCGGACCTTGTCCATCGGCACACCCGTGGCGGTCGCCACGATCTGCGCGATGATGCCCTCCGTGCCCTGGCCCTGCTCGGTGACGCTCACCGAGGCGACGACGCCACCCTGCGGATCGAGGCGGATCGTGCAGCCGTCCTGGGAGGAGATGCGCGCGCCGCCGACCCCGTAGAAGGCGGCCGAGGGGTTGGTGATCTCGATGAAGGCCGCGAGGCCGATGCCGCGATGGATGCCTTGCTCGCGCAAGGTGGCCTGCTCGGCCCGCAGGCCGTCATAGTCCATCATGGCCTTGAGCTTGGCCAAAGCCGCCTGATGCGAAAGCTTCTCCAGCTTGATCCCGGAGACGCCCGCGCAGGGGTAGGCATCGTCCGGGATGACGTTCCGCTCCCGGACCGCCAGCGGATCGAGGCCGAGCCTCTGCGCGCCGAGATCGACGAGCCCTTCCGCGACCATGGTAGCGATCGGATGGCCCACCGCCCGGTACTGGCAGGTCGGCGCCTTGTTCTGGAGCACGACACGGGCGCGGGCGCGGTAATGCCGGTGGCGATAGGGACCGCCCGTCAGGTTCACGACCTGGTTGGCCTCCACCGCGCTGGTGCGTGGATAGACCGAGTAGGGGCCGATCCCCGTCAGGTCGTCCATGTCGAGGGCGAGGATGTCGCCCTCCTGCGAGAAGGCCATCCGCGCCGTGACCCGGTGGTCGCGGGCGTGGATGTCGCTCTGGAAGCTCTCCAGCCGATCGGCCACGAACTTCACGGGGCGCTTCAGCATCAGCGCCAGCGCGCAGGTCGCCATCTCGTCCGGATAGATGTGGACCTTGATGCCGAAGGAGCCGCCGACATCCTTGCAGATCACCCGCACCGCCCCCTCGGGGAGCGAGAGGTGCTTGCACAGGATGTCCTGCATCATGTGCGGCGCCTGGAAGGAATGGTGGACGGTGAGCATCCCGTCCGCCGCCGCCCAGTCCGCCATGATCGCGCGGGGCTCCAGGCAGACGCCGGTATGGCGGCCGAACTGATAGGTCTCCTCGACCACGACGGCTGCGTCGCGGAAGGCCGCATCGACCTCGCCCACCTCGAGGTTGCGCTCGAAGGCGAGGTTGTCGCCGAGTTCCGCATGGATGGCCGGCGTCCCGGGATCGAGGGCCGTCTCCATGTCGACCACGGCGGGCAGCGGCTCGAACTCGACGAGGATGGCGGCGAGCGCGTCCTCGGCCTCGGCCCGGCTCCGGGCGACGACGGCGCAGAACGGCTCCCCGACCCAGGTCACGCGGTCGATCGCGAGCGCATGCTGGGGCGCGGAGCGCAGGCCCTTGAAATGGCCGAGCACGCCGACCCAGGGCGTGCAGACCTCGGCGAGTTCGGCACCGGTTACCACCGCGATCACGCCGGGCATGGCCTTGGCCTCGCCGGTCTCGACCGATAGGAGGCGGGCATGGGCGTGGGGGCTGCGCAGGAACGCGACGTGGCCGAGGCGGGAGGCCGCCACGTCGTCCACGTAGACGCCCCTGCCCTCCAGCAGGCGCCGCGCGTTCGGGCGGGGGACGGAGCGGCCGATATAGCTGTTCGGCCGGTCGAGGAAGGTGAGGCCGGTGGGCTCGCCGCTCATTCCGCGGCCTCCCGGCGGGCGCCGCGCCTCGCCTCGGCGGTCGTCGCGATGGCGTCGACAATGGCATGGTAGCCGGTGCAGCGGCAGTAATTGCCCGAGATCGCCGCGCGGATCTCATCCCGCGAGGACGAGGCCTCCTCGTCGGCCAGCAACTCGGCGGCCGTCACCAGCATGCCCGGCGTGCAATATCCGCACTGGAGGGCGTTGCGGGTGTGGAAGGCGTCCTGAAGATCCTTGATCCGCCCGCTCTCGGTCAGCCCCTCGACGGTCTCGACGGTGGCGCCATCGGCCTGGACGCCGAGGATCAGGCACGAGCGCACCGCCCTCCCGTCCACGAGGATGGTGCAGGCGCCGCAGACGCCGTGCTCGCAGCCGAGATGCACCCCCGTCAGGCCGAAGGAGCCGCGCAGGAGATCGCCGAGATGCATCCTGGCGGGCACGCGGGCGCGCACCGATTCCCCGTTCAGGGTGAAGGAGACCGCGTGCTCGCGGTCGGGGCTCTCAGACGCCATGGTGGCTCTCCTCCGAGACGGATCCGCCCCGCATCCGGCCCGCGACGCGGCCGAGGATGACGCGGGCGAGGTGGAGCCGGGTCGCGGCCTTCGTGGACGGGTCGTCCGGCGGGTCGAGTTCGTCGGCGAGCGCCGCCTGCGCGCCCGCCACGTCGCCCGCCTCCAGGGCGGCGGCGGCCTTCACCGCCAGGACCGGCCGGTCGGAGACGCTGAAGAAGGCGAGGCGGATCTCCGTGAGGGTGGAGCCGGTTCGCTTCGCCGTGGCGGCGAGGCCGACCAGGGCGTAATCGCCATGACGGCGGGACAATTCCTCGAAGCCCCAGACGGACTCTGGGCCGGGCAGCGGGAATTCGATCGCAGTGACGATCTCGCCGGGCTCCAGAGCCGTCGTGTAGAGGCCGAGGAAGAAGTCCGCCGCCGCGATGCGCCGCTCGGCCGTCAAGCCCTGCACGACGATGGTCGCCCCGGCGGCGAGGCAGCAGGCCGGCCATTCGGAGGCGGGGTCGGCCAGGGCCACCGAGCCGCCGATCGTACCCCGGTTGCGGATCGCGGGATGGGCGATGTGAGGCAAGGCGGCGGCGAGCAGCGGCAGGCGCTCGCGGACGAGGGCGGTCCCGACATCCCGGTGGCGGGTCATCGCACCGATCCGCACCGCGCCGTCGGCTTCCGTGACGCCGGCGAGGCCGGGAATCGCGTTCAGATCGACCAGAAGGCCGGGGGCGGAAAGCCGCATGTTCAACGCCGTGACGAGGCTCTGCCCGCCCGCGAGGGGAACGGCATCCTCGCCATGCTCGGCGAGCAGAGCCAGCGCCGCATCGAGCGAAGCCGGGCGCGCGTAGGCGAAGTCTGGCGCTTTCACGCGCGGCTCCTCCTCCCTATGGGCTTGCCCATGACCGCCCCGTGGGACAGGTTGGACGCCCTTATTGATCGTTCGCTCAATAGAAGGCCAAAGCGAGATGCCGTCAAGCAGCCCCGCGCGAGAGACGGAGGCGATCCCGACCGGTCGGAGGCTTTCGGCCGAGACTCGTGAGCGCCAGATCGTCGAGGGTGCGATCGCCTTCTTCGCCGAGGCGGGGCTCGACGGGCATACCCGCGAGTTGGCGCGGCGCCTCGGCATCACGCAGCCGCTGCTGTTCCGCTACTTCCCGACCAAGGCCGCTCTGATCGAGCGCATCTACGAGGAGGTCTACCTCAAGCGCTGGGATAGCGGCTGGGAAGCGACGGTACGCGACGCCGCCCTCCCCTGCCTCGAACGGTTCCGGCGCTTCGAGATCGATTACCAGCGCCGGATCGACGACTACGCATGGCTGCGGATCTTCGTCTCTGCGGGCCTGAAGGGGTTCGATCTGCCGAACCGCTATCTCGGTATGGTCCGCGAGCGCATCTTCGCGCCGCTGCTCGAAGGCATGCGCGCCGAATCGCACCTGCCGAGCGCGCAGGAACAGCCGCTCTCGGCGGACGAGTTCGAACTGCTCTTCGGCATCCACGGGGCCCTGGTCTATGTCGGCCTGCGCTCGCTGGTCTACGGCATCGAGGGCGCCACGGATCGCGACGCCGTGCGCGCGGCGATGCTCGACGCGGCCCTGCCCGGCCTCCTCGCGACGCATCGCCGGGTGGTGACGGGCGCCCGCGCCGCGCGGGATTAGGCCAAGGCAAGCGGCGCTTGCCCGTCGCACCGTTCGGGATCACCATCCCGGAAAAGGCCGAGGAGGAACGCCATGACCCGGACGACCGAAACGGCGGCTCTTCCGCCGGACCTCGCGCAGAACTTGGCGCAGGACTTCGCGGCGGCGCGCACGAATGGCTGCGTCGGCACGAGGCTCCTGTCGGAGGATGCGCGCTGCCGGGTCTGGACCATCGTCCTCGCGCCCGGCGAGCGGATCGGCTTCCACACCCATGTCCTCGATTACTTCTGGACCGCCGTGACCGCAGGACGCGCCCGCTCGCAATACGGCGACGGCCGGGTCGCCGAGGTCGATTACCGGGCGGGCGACATCCAGCACCTGTCCTTCGGTGCGGGCGAGTGGATGACGCACGACCTCGCCAATATCGGGCAGACCGAGCTGATCTTCACGACGGTCGAATTCCTCGACAGCGCCAACGCGCCCCTCGACCTTCCGGCCGAGATCCGCCGAGGGACCGCCAAGGCGGCTTAGAGGTTGTCCCCGGCCTGTGGGGGGACGGCGGTCCAGGTCATGACCGCCTCGGGGCTACGGAAGCGTTCGGCCGCCTCGCGCTCCGCCGCGCCGCGCAACTGCGCCTGCATGTAGGCCCCGAGCTTCCGGCCCCGCGCCACGACCGAGGCGCCGTAAGGGCAACGGCCGGCATCGAAGGCGGCGAGCCCGGCCGCGACATCGCCCTCCGTCGCCGCCAGCGCGTCGGCGAGGGCGGCGGCATCCTCCATCGCCTTGGTCGCGCCCATCCCGACATGCGGGCGCGCTACGAAAGCGGCGTCCCCGAGGAGGGCGATACCCGGAGCCGGGGCCATGCTCGGCGTCTCGATATCGAGGATCGCCTGGAGGAAGGGCTGCTCGGCCAGACGCATGACGTCGGCGAAGGGCGGAGCGAGGATGCGCTCGGCATCGGCCCGCATCGCCGCCAGGATCTCCGGCTTGATCCGCCCCGGCGGAATCGACAGGGCGTGGCGGACCCCGCCGCTGTCGGTGAGGAGCGCGGCGAGGGCCGCCTCCTCCGTCGGCCTGTACCAGACCACGTTGAAGCGGCGTCCCGTCCCGGTCCCGTCATCCGTCGCCGGGACGGGATAGCCGAGGATCTGCTCGCCCGGCGGCAGGCAGAACGCGAAATGGGAGCCGATCGCCCGCCGTGTCGCCTCGGGCAGGATCGCCGCATCGACCACCGCGCGCCACGCGACATAGCCGGCATAGGCCGGAGCGACCGGCGGCAACACCTGCGCCCGCACCGTCGAGAATTGCCCATCGGCGCCCACGAGGAGATCCGCCGCGATCCGCGTTCCATCCTCGAACCGGGCCACGACCTCGCCCCCTCGTGGACGATCGCCGCGAGGGTCGCGCCGTACCGGATCGCCTCCGGCGGCACTTGGTCGAGAAGCAGGCGGTAGAGACGGCCCCAGCCCGCCAGGATCTGCGGCAGGCTCCGCTCGGCGACCACGCGTCCGTCCCGGCCGAGGACCCGGCGGCCCACGACGGAGACGCCGAGATCCTCCTTGTCGACCGGGCTGCCGCACCGCGCCAGCACGGCCCAGAGCCCCGGATGGGTGACGATGCCCGCCCCGCGCCCGGCAAGGGGACCGGCGGATCGCTCGAAGACCGAGACCCGGTGCCCTCCCCGCGCCAGCAGGCAGGCGGCGGTGAGCCCGGCGATCGAGCCGCCGATCACGGCCACTCTCAATGGCTTCATACTGTGCCTGTCCCGGCGGCGGTTCCATCCCGGAGCGGAGCATGAACGCACCGGGCCATTTGGCCAAGGTCAGGCCGCACCGGCGGTTCCCGCGCGGACCTCGATTAGAGTCCCGACGCGGACGGTCGGGACCCGGTCGGCACAGGGCGCGGGCGATCTTGAGACAGGTCGCAGAGCGAACGAGAACGGCCACGACCAGCGTCAGCACCGAGCCCCCCATGGCCGGCTGAGGGAACCCGATCGGGCTGGTGATAACTGGCCCTCCGTTCTCTTTTCGTACCGGTGTGCTCGCCGGGTGGCAGTCGGTGTCCGGCCCATCGTCTAGGGTCGCACCGTCCTTGAGGCGAGTGTCATGCTGATCCCGCGTCCCACGCCCCGTCGCATCGCCCTGCTCGGGCTCCTGCTCGCCAGTCTCGTGATGCTGGCGGATTGGACGGCCCGGATCGAACTCGCCCGCGCCGTCAGCGCGGCACCGGCCGATGGCGGGCGCGTGGTCGCGCAGGTCGCCGGGGCGGACGACTGAGCGGCGTCCATGCGCAGTCCGGCTTTCCTCCTCGTCCTCGTCGCCCTGACGGGCAGCGCCTCGGCCGCACCGGCCGATCCGCAGGCGCTCGAACTGGCGTGGCACCGCTGCCTGCGGGAGGCCATCGCGCATCAGCCGACCGGGCAGAGCCGGGCCGGCAACGAGCGCAACGCCCTGGACGAGTGCAAGGAGCGCGAGGACGCCTACGTGGCCGCGCTGATGGGCGGGCGGCCGCAATCGATGTGGGCCTGGGCCTGGACGACCCTCACCGAGCCCCTCTCTTCCTGGGTGAGCCTGCTACGGCGCTGACGGCGCCTTCGAACCCGAATGCGCCGATGCGGGTTGACCGGCCGCATCGCCATCCGAGGATCGCCATGAGCCGCCCCCGCCGCGTCGGCCTGCCCTGGTACGCCGCAGAGCATTACGACGCGCTGCGCGCGCGCCTCGCCGATGGCGGCGCGCTGCCGCCTCATTACGAAACGTGGCGGATCGCCACCGAGCAGATGGAACAGGTGGTCCGCCAGAGCGGCGTCGAGGTGCTGCGCGTGCCGATCGAACCGGAGGTGTTCGCCGCCTGGTGTGCCCGCACCGGGGCGCCGCCGGATGCCTCCGCGCGGGCGCGATACGCGGCGGAGGCTATCGCGACCGACAAGGGACCGTAACCGAGCCCGATCGCCTCGGAATTCTTCGCATCGCTTCGCCGACTTCGTGCGTTCCCGGAAGCAGAGCCTCAGCTCTCGGGGGGATATCCGAACGAAGGAGACGACCATGTTGCGTGGTGGATTGTTGTGGCTGCTCGGAATCCCGCTGCCGATCATCTTGCTGTTGTGGTTCTTCGGCGTGTTTCACTGATGTCATGGATGTGACCGTGCGCGTGGCGTGATGGCGGGCGGGGCCCAAGCCCCTCCCCTGGTGTCATCCGCCCCTCGGGGGCACAATGAAGCGGCGCGTGGTGGACCCAATTCCGCCAAGCGCCGCGATGAACAGAAACCGGCGAGCAGATGGACGGCACCCTGCGCGAGCGGCTCCGGCCGCGATGTGAGCCGAACGCATCCCCCCTCGCCCGCGAGCGGCTCGCGGAGATCGCACCGGCCTTTCCGGCGGGGTTCGTGACGCCCGCGATGCGGGCGTTGCTCCTCGGGCTCGCCGAGCATTCCGATTTTCTGTGGCAGATCGTGACGCGTTCGCCCGCGCTGTTCGTCGCCCTGGCGGAGCAGGCCCCCGAGGCGGCCAATGCCGAACTCGTCTCGCGGCAGCGCGCGGAGGGCGCGGCTTGCGCCAGCGAGGCCGACCTCGCCGCCATGGCCAAACGGCTCCGGGCGAACCGCATCGCTCACGCGCTCCTCGTGGCGCTGGCCGATCTCGGCGGGCTCTGGGACCTCGCGGCGGTGACGCAGGCCCTGTCGGATTTCGCCGACGCCTCCGTCTCGGCCGGGCTCGACGCGCTCCTGCGCCGGGCCGCCGCCACGGGAAAGGTCCGCTTGGCCGATCCCGACTGGCCCGCCTGGCAGAGCGGGCTGTTCGTCCTTGGACTCGGCAAGCTCGGCGGGGGCGAGTTGAACTATTCGAGCGATATCGACCTCGTGGTCTTCTACGAGGCCGAGCCCGCCGCGCGGGTCGCCGGGCCGGAGGCCAAGGCGATCTTCGGCAAGATCACGCAGGACCTCGGCAAGCTCCTGTCCCAGCGCAGCGCCGACGGCTACGTCCACCGGGTCGATTACAGACTCCGGCCCGATCCCGGCTCCACCGCGCTCGCCCTCTCCACCGCCTTCGCCTTCGATTACTACCAATCGATCGGGCAGGATTGGGAGCGCGCAGCCTTCATCAAGGCCCGGCCCGTCGCGGGCGACGAGGCGGCGGCGACCGGCTTCCTGAAGGAACTCGGGCCGTTCATCTGGCGCCGCCATTTCGACTTCGCGGCCATCGCCGAGATCCACGCGCTCAAGCGCCAGATCCAGGCCGTGCGCGGCCATGACGAGATCGCGGTGGCCGGGCACAACATCAAGATCGGCCGCGGCGGCATCCGCGAGATCGAGTTCTTCGCGCAGACGCAGCAACTCGTCTTCGGCGGGCGCCAGCCCGCCCTGCGCGGGCGCCGCACCGTGGAAACCCTGGACGGGCTCTGCGAGGCGGGGTGGATCGACGCACGGGCGCGGGATGAACTCACGCAGGCCTACACGTTCCTGCGCACGGTGGAACACCGCCTCCAGATGCTGCGCGACGAGCAGACCCAGCGAATGCCCTCCGATCCAGAGGCTCTTGAGGGCTTCGCGCGCTTCTGCGGATCCCCCAGCCTCGCCGCCTTCGAGGAGACGTTGCTCGCCCATTCCGCCCGCGTACAGAGGCATTACGGGCTGCTGTTCGAACGCGGCGGCGACGAGGCGGCGGCTCCCCTGGTCTTCGGGCCGGGTGAGGCCGAGCCCGCGACCCTGGCCGGGCTCGAAGGGCTCGGCTTCCGCGAAACGGAGCGCGCCTTCGGCATCGTGCGCGACTGGCATCTCGGCCGCCATCCGGCCCTGCGGGGCGGGCGCGCCCGGGAAATCCTCGTCGATTTCCTGCCCGCCCTGCTCAAGGCGCTGGGCGGGACGCCGGATCCGGATGCCGCCCTGCTCACCCTCGACCGGGCCTTCTCCCGGATGCCCGCGGCGGCGGAATTGCTGGCGATCCTGCGCTCGCACGAGCGGCTGCGGCTGCTCTTCGCGGACCTGCTCGGCGCCTCCCCGCGCCTTGCGGACACGGTGGGCCGCAGCCCGCACGTCCTCGACGCAGTGCTGGAAGCCGAGTTCATCGCGCCGGTCTCCGAACCGGACACGATGCGCGTGCAGTTCAGGACCCTCGTCGGGGAGCCCGCCAGCCACGAAGATGTCCTCGACCGCTGCCGGGACGCGGCGCGGCGCCTGAGCTTCGTGACGGGCGCGCGCCTCGTCTCCGGCCTGATCACCCCGGCTGAGGCGGGCCGGGCCTACTCGGCCCTCGCGGACGCCGCGATCGGCCTCGTGCTGGAAGCCGAGACGCGGCGCTTCGCGGAGGAGCATGGGCAGGTGCCGCGCGGGCGCTGCTGCGTCCTGGCCCTCGGGCGGCTCGGCTCGCGCCAACTGACCGCCGCGTCCGACCTCGATCTCGTCATCCTCTACGATTTCGACCCCGACCACCGGATGAGCGACGGCCCTCGCCCGCTCGATGCCGTGGTGGCCTATAACCGCCTCGCCCAGCGCATCGTCGCGGCGCTGACGGTCCCGACGCGGCGCGGGCGCCTGTATCAGGTCGATCTGCGGCTACGCCCCTACGGCAGCCACGCCCCGCCCGCGGTGCAGCTGAAGAGCTTCATCGCCTATCACGACGGGGAAGCGGAGGCCTGGGAGCACATGGCCCTGACCCGCGCCCGGGTCGTCGCCGGCGACGCCTCCCTCGGGGCCGAGGTGACGGCCGCGATCCGAGATGTCATCGCCCGCCCGCGCGATCCCGCCACGGTCTGCGCCGAGGCCAGAACCATGCGCGCCCTGGTGACGAAGGAGCGGGGCTATGCCGGGCCGCACGATCTGAAGCTCGCGCCCGGCGGGCTGTTCGACCTCGACTTCCTGGCACAGTCGATCGTGCTCGCCACAGGTCTGACCGGATGCATCGGTTGCGATGCGAGCACGGTCCTGCGCCGGGCAGGCGAAGGCGGGCTGATCCCAACGGAGACGGCCGATACCCTCGCGGAGGCCCATGACATCCTCGACGCCGCCGTGCAGTGGCAGCGCCTGACCCTGGAGGATCCGGCCAAGCCGCCTTCGGGCAATGCCGCAGACAGGATCGCCCGGGCGATGAACCTGCCGGATGGTCGCGCCTTGCAGGCTGAGTTGGCCCAGCGTCGCCGGGGAAACCGGTCTCTGCTATCCACGATCAAGGCGGCGGTGGGTGGGCGGAACGAGCGGTTGCCGTGAAAATCGGGCGAGCGTTTCCGCTCTGTCAATAAAGACGATGCCGAACACTTCTAGAGTTGGCAATCTATGCATATACGCTTGCAATTTCTGTCGAAGTTGCAAGCCCCCCAAGCAAGGTATATACCCCGCCAAAAATCCAATATGCTATTAGATACTGAGTGAAATTAATGAATATTCCATCGTCAAACAATACAAATTTAATAAATTTGCTGGATCTTTTGGCACTCCCCCCGGTGAATTCATAAATGAATGTTATTGTTTGTTGCTTGGTAGACCTGTCGAGCCGGAAGCTCGCCGAGATTCAGAGGTCGATATTCACCTAGGACGCGGGCGATTTTCGAGGATTACTAGTATATATTTTTCGAAAGAGGCCGTAACTTACCGGGATAAGCTCTTCATTTCGAGCGATAATTTGGAATTCGTAAATAATTTGTATAATTTTTATCTCGGACGCAATGCTGATCCAGACGGGCTGGATCATTATTTGGCGCAGCTCGAGCGACGAAATCGCAAGAAGGTCATGGCCGCTTTTGTGCGTTCGGCGGAAGCTCGAGCGGTCGGGACCCTTTGGTATGAAGTCGAATGGCTTATCACCCGGCTCCATCGCGATCGCTGGCCCTGGAAATGGGCTTCGCGGAGGAAGCGCCTCCACCACGTGGAATACGAGGCCATCCTCAGCAATGCTTATCGCCCGTTCCGTCTCGCAGCAGGACTTGAGACCGGCGCTCAATTACCAGGTTTCACCCCTTCCCAAGACACTTTTTCCGCCAACGCGGCGACAGGTGGGCCTGCTGGTCTCGAATTGCTTGCGGAGAGCGACCTCGGCGCAAACTCGGCTCGCATCCTGCGCAGGATGAGAGCTCTCGCTAGGCATCAGGCTTAAGGAAACTTTGGATGCGCTTAGTGGTTGATCTTCAATGCGCGCATGGCAGCAGCCGGAATCGTGGCATTGGCCGGTATAGCCTTTCGCTGCTCCGAGGCCTGTCGCGTCAGCGCGCTGATCACGAAATCATTATCGTCCTCAACGGCCTCTTTCCAGAGAGCGTGGAGCGCCTCCGTGGCGAACTCGCGGATATTGTCCCGGCCGACGCAATTCGCGTTCTACACCTTCCTGAGCCTATCTCGAGCGCCGACGCCAACAATGACGCGCGACGCGAAGCTGCCGAACTAATCCGCGAACAATTCCTCAGCAGCCTGAACCCAGACTTCGTGTTAATATGCTCCTTATTTGAGGGGTTGGACGATAATATCGCCACCAGCATCGGTGCTTTCAACACGCGTATTCCAACTGCAACGATCCTTTACGATCTCATTCCCCTCATCAACAGGTCAATCTATCTAGCAAATCCTATCATTTGCCGATGGTACGAGCGGAAGCTAGCACATCTCCGCCGATCTGACCTTCTGCTAGCCATCTCCGGCTCGACGCGTCAGGAGGCCATCCATTGGCTTAACTCAGCCCCGGAAAGCGTCATCAATATTCTAGGGGCTGCCGATGATCAATTTTATCCTTCTCAGGTATCACAACACGATGAAGCTGCCTTTCGGCTCAAATACGGCCTGATTCGACCCTTTGTGATGTACACAGGCGGCATCGATTACCGCAAAAACATTGATGGATTGATCAAAGCCTTTGCACACTTGCCATGGGACGTGCGACAAGCTCACCAATTGGCCATCGTATGTGCGATGACACCGTCCGAACGGGCTCATATTTTATCTATTGCCCATGAACATGGCCTGCGCGAAGACGAGCTTGTTACTACTGGTTATATATCAGAAGAAGATCTTGTTACATGCTACCGAACGTGCAAGCTCTTCGTCTTCCCGTCCTGGCATGAAGGTTTCGGATTACCCGTTCTCGAAGCCATGAAATGCGGGCGCGCCGCCCTGGCGAGCAATTGCTCGAGCCTTCCTGAAGTCGTCGGAATGGCTGAGGCGCTCTTCGATCCCCTTGATACCAATTCCATCCGGGACGCGATGGCCAGGGGCCTTACGGACGAGAGCTTCCGCACCAAACTGGAACACCACGGCCTGGAACAGGCGAGAAAATTTGAGTGGGACAGAACGGCCCAGCTGGCGTGGAATGCACTCCTAGCTGCGCACGAAGTCCGTTCCCGGAACGTCTTTCCAACGGCACGTCCCTCGCGTCGCCCGAGATTGGCCTACCTGTCGCCACTTCCGCCAGCAATGAGTGGGATCAGCGATTACAGCGCCGAACTTATTCCGGAATTAGCTCGTCGCTACGATATCGATGTTGTGGTCGCGCAGGATAGTGTGTCCGTCGAAGGAATAACAGCAAACTACGCTATTCGCGGCATCACATGGTTTCGCAATAACTTTAATATCTATGATCGGATCCTTTATCACTTCGGTAATTCTGAATTTCACTCGCATATGTTCGAACTTTTGCGAGATTGTCCAGGTGTGGTGGTCCTGCACGACTTTTACCTCTCGGGTATCGTCGCCCATCGTGATCTAGGTGGTGATACTCCCGGAAAATGGGCGCGTGACCTGCTGGAATCTGAAGGCTGGCCCGCAATAACCTACCGGTTTACAGTCAAAGATCCAATAAACGCCGTCTATAGATATCCTTGCAATCTGCGAATTATACAGGACGCTTTGGGTGTTATCGTCCATGCAGAATTCTCTCGTCTGTTGGCACGTCAATTCTACGGGCCTGATGCAGGCCAGGATTGGCACAAGATTCCTCTCCAGCGCCAACTAACCTTGGGAGTCGACCGGGCTGCGGCGCGCAGGGCACTCGGATTCTCTGAACACGACATCGTAGTTTGCAGCTTCGGCATGCTTGGTCCGACCAAGATGAATGATCGTCTCTTGGCCGCATGGCTTGGGAGTCCGCTCGCCAGAGATCCGAACTGCCATCTCGTCTTCGTAGGCGAGAACAATCCCGGCGGATATGGACTGGCCATGGCCGACGAGATCGCCGCCGGGACTTTCGAGGGCAGCGTGAGGATCACGGGTCGCGTCGATTCGGACACCTTCCGCCAGTGGCTCGCCGCAGCGGATATCGGTGTGCAGTTGCGCATGCTTTCCCGCGGCGAGACATCGGCCGCGGTTTTAGACTGCATGAACGCGGGCCTTCCGACCGTCGTCAACGCCCACGGATCGATGGCCGAGCTTCCCCGCGATTGCGCGTGGATCCTGCCAGACGACTTCACGAATTCGGAGTGATCGAGACACTTTCGACCTTGCGAAGGGATTCGGTGCGCCGAACTGAACTGGGCACCAAAGCTCGCGCTCATATCGCGAGAGACCACAATCCGCGCCTGTGTGCAGAGGCCTATGCGGATGCGATCGAAAGCTCCTATGCCCGAGCGGATCGTGGTCCGAAAGGCCTTGAGGCTAGGCTGATAGAGCAGGGCCGACCGCTCGCCACCTCCGATTGGCCCCAACTGATCGGGGCGATGGCGAGAAACACCCCGCCGCCCTACCGGAAGAAGCGTCTTCTAATCGACGTGTCGGAATTGGTCCGACACGATTTCGGTTCGGGTATCCAGCGCGTTGTCCGCTCCATTCTTCTGCAATGGGTGAAAGAACCACTGCAGGGCTTCATCGTCGAGCCGGTCTACGCGACTCTCGGGCGAGGCGGGTACCGGTACGCGAGGAATTTTACGTGTCGGCTGCTCAACATTGAGTCGTCTTGGTGCGAAGACGAAGTCGTGGAGCCGGTGATAGGGGATATCTTCCTCGGTCTCGACCTTCAACCATCCATCGTCGCGCAACAATTGGACACGTATCACGCGTGGCGGCGCGCCGGGGTGATCATACGCTTCGTTATCTATGATCTCCTTCCCGTCGTCGCGCCAAAGTTTTTCATGGAAGGAGGGCAGTCCGTCTATCGCGCTTGGCTCGAGCACATTTCACAATTCGACGGCCTTATCTGCATCTCCCGTGCGGTGGCCGATGAGTATTGCGAATGGCTCGATTGTTATGGACCTAATCGTATATCGCCCCTCGAAGTGGACTGGTTCCATCTTGGGGGTGACAGAGAGGTCGCGAGAACGACACAACCCCTTCCCGACTCCGCGGAAGCTCTCATAGAAACACTCCGACAGTCACCCACGTTCCTGTCCGTCGGTACGATCGAGCCACGTAAGGGCTACCGGCAAACCCTCTTGGCCATGGAGATGGTATGGGCCAAAGGAATTGCTGCCAACTTCGTCATCATCGGTAAGCGTGGCTGGCTCATGGATGATTTCATCGAGTCTCTCCGTAGCCATCGAGAATTTGGCAAGCGCTTGCACTGGCTCGAAGGGGTTAGCGACACTTACCTTTATGCCATTTACGAGGCCTCCCGGTGCCTAATCGCAGCCAGCGAGGGGGAAGGCTTCGGTCTACCGTTGATCGAAGCCGCCCACCACGATATCCCTATTCTGGCTAGAGATTTGCCTGTGTTCAGGGAAGTGGCGGGCGAAGCCGCGGATTACTTCCCTGATACGAACGCACCCGAAGCGATTGCCTCTGCTGTCGAAATGATGTTGTTTAAGGCAAAGCGTCCGCCGCTTGCGCGTGGCATGTGCGTCCTCACCTGGGCGGAAAGTGCCGCTTCTCTGCTCTCTCTGTTGCGTCGGGAGACGCCCCCGTATCGACGCTGGATGCCCGTTAGGGGGCTTCGGTTCTGGGGCAGTGATCCGCGACTGACGACCGAGTTAGGCGTCTCGGACGGGCGAAGCGTCCACACGAATGAAACGGAAGGCTTCCTCATTTCCGGTCCCGATCTGCCGCTCGGCGCAGGCAAATGGGTCATCGTGGCAGAAGGCGAGGCCACGAAGCTCGATGGAAATGAAACGATCAGTGTTACGTCCGGCCAGGGCTTGCAGGAACACGTCCAGGCGCGATTGAGCAAGCAGGATCGAAAGTGGCGGATCGAAGCCGCCTTCGAGCTCGATCGGCCGGTCAGTCACATCGAGGTAAAAGTGCGCGTCTCGAAAGAGAGCGTCCTGTCTGTACGGAACATCGAACTGCGGCCTGACGAAACCAACAACCAACTGATCGACGTCGCATGAGGACGAATGGGATCCGGCGTTTGGGTGGAAGGCCAGCCCCTTGTCGTTGCGATCCGGCGGCCCGTCTGGCCCAACCCCGAGGTTGAGTCTCGTGACAAAGCCGGTCTCAGGATGGGCGGCATACAGAATGTTTAGCGCGAACACAGGAATGAAAATGCTTTCGCGGGCCATGTCATGGATCGGCGCGCGGACAACCGGCCGCCAAGCTACCAAAGAGACCGACCTCATCGAAGAGACCGACTTCATCGAAGAGATCGATCTCATCACGCAGTCCGGGTTGTTCGATGAGCGCTGGTATCAGGCGACCTATCCAGACGTCGTGGGCTTTCCCGGGGGATCACTCGCTCATTATCTAAACTATGGCGGCGGCGAGGGACGTGCTCCAGGCCCGCGCTTCGATCCCCGGGCTTATCTGATCGCCAACCCCGATGTCGCGGAGCCGGGCACCAACCTGCTGCTGCATTACCTCAGGGAAGGCAAACGCGAGGGCCACACTCTTCCGCCGATCCCCCATGACGCGGAGCCCATTGGATCGAATGACGACTTGGACGTCTTCGATCCTAATGCCGTTGCCGAAGGGGTCGGACTGCCGCTTGCGAAGGTCGTCTGGTCTCCCGAAGATCTTTGGCAGCCGAACGACCTCATGTCGGGGGCTCGCCTAGTCCTCGAACTACTTCGGCGCTACCGAAACCTGCAGCCACGTTCCCCTACGGCCCTGCGAGACGGCCCAGGGGGGGCCTTCGCCCAATGGGCCAAACAGGAGGGCTTGGCACAGCTCGGTTTCGGAGCCAGCGCAGCAGACTGGATCGATGCCGCCTTTGCCGCAAGGATCGATACGGCGGCAAGGGAAACGCTTTATGCCGACGTCGCCTTCCGGCAGGCTCGACCTCTTTTCCTGCTTCCGAATTGCGCCCTGCCAACGAGCCGGAGGCTGTTCAAAGACGTATACGTAGGACGCTTATCCCTTGAGTCTGTGTGGTGGTTCCTGCTCGCCAATGCCGAGGATACCCAGGCCGCTCTCTGTGAGACGTGGGCCATCACGCCAGAGTGGCAGGCAGCTGTCCCTGACGGTGGGACGGTTTTCGGTGTTGTGCAATTGGCGGAATGGGTGGCCGAAACCTACCAATGCCGGGACGCTGGCATCTTCGCCCAGACTTTCCCGCGTCTCCTCGGAGACGCCGCGCAGCTTCGTCTCGCCTACGCCGCGCGGCCTGACTGGCAGGCTCTTTTTCCCAGGGCGACCCAAGATCGAGGAGAAGCAGCAGCCTTTCTCCACCGTCTCGGCGACAGCCGGTCGGACCTTCATTTCCTGCCACGCGCGTGGCTGGCGGAGCGGCAGCCACGGGATCTTGCGGATGATCTGACACGACCCGGGCTGAACATCCTCGGGCATTTCACCTATCCCTCCGGCCTGCGCACCTCGGTCGAGCACATTGTTGAGGGCCTAAACCGCCAGGGGATCGCCACCGCCTTGCGCGACGTGCCGGTTATCCGAAACGCCAAGGAGACGTTCGCGCGCGACTTCCACGACTTGGAGGTGTACGACACGACGCTGATTCACGTTCAGCCGGAGCCGCTGTTCGACCGGGTCTACGAGATCGCGGGCCTCATGCCGCGGCAGCCTCGCACATACCGGATCGGCTACTGGTACTGGGAATTCGATGAAATTCCGCCGTCCTGGAACCGGGTTGCCCTGCAATGCGACGAGTTCTGGACCGCAACGGAGTTCATCGCCACCGGCCTGCGCAAACGCTACAGGCAGCCGGTGCGCGTTCTGACACCTGGAGCCGAGATCGCTCCCTTCAAGAGGACGCCGCGACCGGCCTTTGGCGTGCGAGACGACGAGTTCGTGTTCCTGTTCGTGTTCCACATGACGAGCGTCATGGACCGGAAGAACCCGCTCGGGCTCATCGCTGCCTTCCGGCAAGCATTCCCGGAGGGTACTGGTCCCAGGTTGATCATCAAGACTGCGTTTGGGGACCAGCATCCCGCGGAACTCGATCGCCTCCAAGCAGCAGCACATGGAGCGGCCATCACGATCATCGACCGCGTCTCTTCGCGTGACGAAACCTTGAGCCTCATGGCCTGCGCCGATGCCTACGTTTCTCTCCACCGTAGCGAAGGCTTGGGTCTCACGATGGCGGAGGCCATGCTTCTCGGACGTCCCGTCGTGGCGACACGCTTCTCCGGCAATCTCGACTTCATGAACGACGAGAACAGCTTACTGGTGGATTGCGATCTCGTCACGATCGAGAAGGATATAGCACCCTATCGGGCTGGGCAGACCTGGGCCGAGCCTAATGTTACTCACGCAGCACATCTTATGCGAAAGCTGTACGACGACCCGGAATGGGGACGAAAGCTTGGCGCGCGCGCCAAGATCGATCTCGAGCACCGGCTCTGCAGTAATGTAACGGGTCAAAAAATGGTCCAGCGCCTTGCGGAGATCGCCGCGGAGCGACGGAGCAAGGCCGCCACAGACTAATGCACGGGCCCGCTTTGAGCATTTGGCGCTGTGTAGCAGGAAGATGCCATCCGCCGACATCCGCCATCGCGAGCACTCTGGCTCATCGCCATGGCATGCGAATTTACGATAACCTGCCGCGTCCCCTCAATCCGCCAAAGTCGTGCTAACTCTCTGCAGCCACCCTCGCCCGAGCGTCTTCGAGAGCCTGAACGAGCGTCTCAGACCAAGGTATCTCCGGCATCCAGCCGGTAGCCTTCCGGATTCGACGATTGTCCCCGGAGGCGAAGTGGATCTCGGAGGCACGCGCGCGGCTCGGATCAACGACGATCTCGAACGGAACTCTCGCAAGTTGCGTGAGGTCGTCCAATACGCTCCTAATCTTGCGCGGCCGACCTGCGGCGATGTTTAGAATAGTCCCTGATTCAAGGCGCTCACTCGCCTCTATGGTCATTGCATAGGCTCGCGCGACGTCTCGCACATCCAAGAAATCCCGATATGAGTCGAGATTTCCGACCGCGAGTCGGGGCGGGATCAGTCCCGCCTCGATCCGGGCGATCTGGTGCGCAAAGGCGGGTACAACGAACCGTTCGTCCTGCCCGGGCCCCGTATGATTGAAGGGCCGCAGGATGATGAGACGGCTCTCGCTTTCGGCCAGGACATCCGTGAGCATCTCCTCGCCCACGTGCTTTGTTCGTGCGTAGACGCCAACCGGCTTCGGAATGGTGTCTTCGGTGACCGATTCACCAGAGAGAAAGGCGCGCCCATACACCTCGCTGGAACTCACGAAGATCAAGGTGCTTTTAGGCACCTCGGCGAGCAGGCCATCTGCAAGATTGAGAAGGCCGGCTACGTTCGTGCGCCAAGTCTCCGCACCTGCCCCCTGCGCTTGGGCAGCGGAAGCCTGCGCCGCAAGATGCAGGACGTGGCTGGGCCGGAAGCTTCGCAGGCAAGCCGCCAAGCCCACACGATCTGCAAGATCGACGGCGCGAAACTCGGCACCAGCGGGCACCGTAGCGCCTTCGTGGCGACCAAGTCCAAGTAGAGCAGCGTAGCCGGCGCTCGCGAGCCCTGCAAGGACATGGCGGCCGACAAAGCCGGACGCGCCAGTAACGAGAACGCGCCGGCCCACTCCACTCATCCAGCGGCCTTCGTGTCCCGGAGACGCGCGAGATCAGCCTCGACCATTTCTTGAATCATGGCTTCGAGAGTGGTCTCGGCTTGCCAGCCGAAAGCGCCCTTGGCCTTGGACGGATCGCCGAGAAGTACGTCCACCTCAGCCGGACGGAATAGCTTGGGATCAATGATGAGGTGCTCGTCGATGGCAAGGCCGACATGCTGGAAAGCAATCTCGCACATCGCACGCACCGTCGTCGTGCGCCCAGTCGCCACGACGTAGTCGTCAGGCGCGTCCTGCTGCAACATCATCCACATTGCCTTCACGTAATCACGGGCATGGCCCCAATCACGCTTTGCGTCGATATTGCCAAGCCGCAGCTCTTTGGCCAAGCCTAATTTAATCCGCGCTACGCCATCAGTCACTTTACGGGTTACAAACTCAACACCGCGAAGTGGGCTCTCATGATTAAAGAGGATGCCGTTTGAAGCATGCAGGCCGAAGCTCTCGCGGTAGTTGATCGTCATCCAATGGGCGTAGAGCTTTGCCACGCCATATGGCGAGCGCGGATAGAAGGGCGTGCTCTCGCTTTGGACCGTCTCCTGGATCAGCCCAAACATCTCCGACGATGAAGCTTGGTAGTAACGTGCCTGCGGTCGCAAGGTGCGCACGCATTCAAGAAGGTTGACTGCGCCGAGGCCCGTGATGTGTCCCGTAAGGACAGGCTGCTGCCAGGAGGCCGTCACAAAGGACTGAGCGGCGAGGTTGTAAACCTCATCGGGCTGCACATCCTGCACGATACGTGCAAGACTCGACAGATCAAGCAGATTGCCGTCGTGGAGGGTGACGTCGTTGGAAACGCCAAGCCATTTCAAGCGGTGATCAAAGACACCGGCATGGCTGGATCTACGCACCACACCATGCACGTCATAGCCCTTCTCCAGCAGAAGTTTCGCCAAATAGGCTCCATCCTGACCGGTTATGCCGGTGATCAAAGCGCATTTCTTCAACAAATTCAATCCCCTAGGATACTGACGTAGTGTAAGGACGTTGCGTTCGCCCTCCTTACAGGGATTCGATGCGTTCTGCCAAATGGGTTTGCGGCCCCATGCGTGGAGGTGTGCTGTCGAGGTCCTTCAGCCATCAGCAGCCGTGGCCGTCCTAAATATCAATAATGTCGTCCTCGTAGATGTAGAAGCAGGCTCGTACGTTGATTAATCCGAACTAAAACCTCGACCACCGTACGAGCGACTCCATAACACCACAATTTGACCTTGAACCGCGCGCATAGTTCAACCAGCCCTACAATCGGTCGCCGCAGATTCAGACGCGGCCGAAGCATCTGCCACGGTCATAGGGACCTATATTCTCCCAGTAAAAAAGCACACGTTCACGATCACGAATCGTTCGCCGACTATACCTTCCGCAATAAATCGCGTCATTGCGACCCAACACCCCTCTTACCCCCGCCGTAGCCGCACGAACAACCGGGCAAACCATGGCCTGAACGGCAAGAATAGCCGATAGGCCACCTCCGCCACCGGCAGGATCGGCCGGAATCCGAGAATGCGGAACTCCACGATCCGGCCGAGCCAGCGCCAGTTCGGCAGGACACGCCAGAGCCGCGCGAAGGCGGCCGCTCCGGAGACGAGCCGCCCCTGTGGGTCGCGCACGTGGAAGCGGGCCAGAGCAGCCCGCCGGTCGAGCCCCTCCCCCAGAGCCGCGCTCGCATCCCGCCCCACATCGACGAAGGCGAGGCGGTCGGCCCCCCGGCAGCCGCGATAATGGTCGATCTCGGCGCGGCAGAGCGGGCAGCTGCCGTCGTAATAGATCGTCAGGTCCGTGTTCGAACCGCCCAGAGAATGCGTGTCGCCGGTCATGGCGGCGAGATAATCCGCCCGCCGCGACCGTCCAGGCGAAGCCTCAGGCGACCTTGCGTCGCCCCTTGGCAGGCTTCGAGGCCTCCTGCGGAGCCGCGTCCGGTGCGGATTTGGCGGGGCGACCGAGCCCCAGCGACTTGGCGAGGCTGGAGCGCTTCTCGCTGTAGGCCAGAGCGACCATCGGGTAGTCCGACGGGAGGCCGTAACGCTCGCGATAGCTGTCCGGATCGAGCCCGTGCGAGGTCAGATGCCGCTTCAGGGTCTTGTAGGTCTTACCGTCGATGAAGCTGACGATCCCCTCGGGCTTCACCGATTTACGGATCTGCGCCATCGTCGGCTTGTCCGTCGCCTCCTCGGCCGGCAGGCCGGCGCCCGGAGCGGTAAACCCATGCAGAGACGCGTGGACGCTGGCGATGAGAGCCGGCAGGTCGCCCACGGCAACGTGATTGTGAGAGACATAAGCGGCGACAATCTCGCCGGTCATCTCAATAAATTGAATTGTTTCTTCTGAAGCTGATCTGGTCATGGGGGAGGCTTCCGGCTCGGACAATAGAGATAACTAAAGCAGCACCGATGACAGTTCAATGCCGGAAAGTTACGTGAAAATACAACTTAAGCGTGCAGAACGCCGCCAAGCCGGCGCTCCGGGCTCTCGAGGCCGTGTGACAAGTCGGCTTCGGTGGAAAGTGCTTGAGGCGGTGGCACCAAAACGGTGGTCAACATGTTGCTAGGAGCCTAACCGTCGGCCAAACCTTGTCCGGACATGGGATTTTTCCTTTTCGGCCGCTTCCGCGGAGTGACCTGAGAGACCCCGATGACCATTCGCGGCCCCAATCTGCGCCTGGAGGGATCGACCCTCGGTCCGCGAAAGATCTCGGCCTGGCGCGAGGCCGTGGCGCCCTTCTGGGACGTCCGGATTCGCAAGGAGGATACACAGGATTTTCGCGGCCGGTCCGAGGTCTATCACCTCGGCAATGCCATCGTCGGCTTCACCGCCGCTTCCGAACTGCGCATCGAGCGCTCGCAGGCCCTGGTCGCACGGATGGGCGTCGATCACGTCGCCATCAAGATGCGTATGGAGGGGCATGCCATCGTGAGAGCCGGCGATCGCGAGGCGACGCTGGCTCCCGGCGACGTCGCGCTGCTCGACCTGTCGCGGCCCCTCGCCCTGGAATCGGACAATTACCGGGCAATGACGCTCATCATGCCCCGCGCCCTGTTCCCGGAGAACGGAGAGGGGCTGGACGCGGCGCACGGGACGATCCTGCGTGGCACCACGCCGTTCGGAACTTTGGTGAGTGACCATCTTCGGTCCCTCGGGGCGAATGCCCCGCGGTTCAACGCCGAGGAATCGCGCGCCGCCGCCCAGGCCACGGCCATCCTGCTCTCCATGGCGGCCCGGCGGGAGATCGGGCCGAACCAGAGCCCCCGGCCGGCGGAGCGGGCACCGGTCTTCCTGGCGATCCGCCGCTACATCGATGCCGAACTCAGCGCCCCGCATCTCAACGTCAGCCATCTCTGCCAGCGGTTCGGCATCTCGCGCAGCGGTCTCTACCGCCTGTTCGCGCCGCTGGGCGGGGTGCTGGAATACATCCGCCGCCGCAGGCTCGCGCGGGCCTACCGGGACCTCTCGGCCGCCGGCCCCCAGGGAGTTCGCGTCTCGGAGATCGCCTTCCGCTACGGCTACGGCAGCCCGGTGAGCTTCACCCAGGCCTTCCGGGCGGAATTCAACGTCAGTCCCGCCGATGTCCGGGCCGGTGCCCGCACGGGCAAAAGCCACGCCGGCCTCGCATTCGATTCGCTGCCCACCGGCGGATGGGACGACTTCTACGATTGGGTGCTCCGCCTCGACGTTTGAGCCCCCGCATTGGGACGCTCAATGAACATTTTGGGACGGGCACCCGTCGCGACCGCACGCACTTCGCGCGACATATCCTGCGGTTGTGCTGGGTGGACGTCTATGGTGCGGAAAGCGAAGGAGCAGCGGCCTGGAGCCTGGGTGTGGCGGCGGCCGGACGAGGCAGGAACGCGAGATCCCCTGGGGATGCGCGGGCCCCGCATCCGGCGCTGGATCGGTGCCGCCCGGCGCCGGGCATCCCGGACCAGGCAGGAGGAACCGGGGACGGGAGCGCAGGTCATCACCCTCACCTGGGCGCAGACCTTCGGCCGCCCTCCGGCGCCGCTTCGGCCGGACGACACCGCCGAGCGGATCGTCGTCCCGCTTCGGCGCCGCTGAGGCATCCCGCGCGCCGTCGCCCAGGTGAGGCGTCCGGGCCGCACGGTTCGGACGGAGATACCTGATCGAGACAATGTGTCTGGCGCGCCGGTTCGCGACGGGGAATCTGCTGGGCCTCATGGGCAGGGTCCGGATTGTGGTCGGCGTATCGAGTTTCGTATCGGGATGGGCGGCGACAAGTGCCGCCCTGGTCGCCTTGGCGGCGGCATCACCCGCGGGGGCGGCAGATATCACGCCCCCCGCGCCCACCCCCACTTTCACCTCCGTGAATCCCGAGACCTGGGAGATCACCCTCAGCGGCACGCTCCAGGCGATCCCACGCTATCCGGGCGCGTCGGACTACACGCTGATCGGCTATCCGGGGATCGATGTCCGCCGCTCGGGCGAGCCGCGCCGTTTCTCCGCGCCCGACGACAATCTCAGCCTCACGCTCTTCGACACGGAGGCCTTCCGCGCCGGGCCGACCCTGCGCTTCGTGCCGGGCCGTTATTACGGCGATGACCGCGCCCATCTCTTCGGCTTCCGGGACGCGCGGATGGCCTTCGAGCCGGGCCTGTTCGTGGAGGTCTACCCCGTGTCCACCGTCCGCCTGCGCGGCGAGATCCGGCAGGGGGTCTACGGGCATCACGGCACGGTCGGCACCGTCGCGGCGGATTACCTCCTGCCTTACGGCCGATGGCTCTTCTCAGTGGGGCCGCGCCTCAATGTCGGGGATGCCAGTTTCGCGCGGACCTATTTCGGGGTGAGCCCGATCGAGGCCGCCATCAACGGCCGCGTCGTGCCCTACAGCCCCGGCAGCTTCTACTCCGCTGGCCTCCTCGGAGCGGTCACCTTCCGCCAGGACGACGCGTGGTCCTACACGGCCTATGCCGGCTACAACCGCATCCTCGGCTCGTCGGGCGAGAGCCCGCTCGTCGACCGGCCCTATGGCAATCCCAACCAGTTCACCCTGGGCCTGCGCGTCGATTACACGTTCAAGACGGCGCCGCTACTGTAGGGCTCGACCCGTGATTGCAAGCCGCAAGGGTCGTGGCCGGAACGAGGAATGACGGACAGGCGAGACGTTGGTCGGCCCATGACACCCGATGGGTCACGTCGCTGTGAATAGCGATGAATACGCGGCAAAGGTCCCGGCTCGCGCGCTTTTCAACTGCGATCACTCGTTGCGCGCTTTCTCACTACCGCAGCTAGAAGTAGTCTCCACAACGCCACGCGTTTGCGTGTTGCAGGAGACTCGTCATGGTCCGCTCATTCGTGTCCGTCGCGCTCCTCGGCGCGGCCCTGGGGGTCGCCTCCTCACCCGCCTCCGCGCTTACGGTCACGGAGTGCTCGGCCAAGTATCAGGCCGCCAAGCAGGGCGGCACGTTGAACGGCCAGAAGTGGAACGACTTCCGCAAGGCCGAGTGCGGCGCCAATGCGGCCCCCGCCGCAGCTCCGGCCGCCTCAACCGTGCCGAACCCGATGGCGCCCGGCGGCAACAAGGCCGCCTCCCCCGCCCCCGCGCCGAGCGCGGTGGCTCCGAAGCCCACCCCGGCGGCTGTGGGCACCACGGCAGGCTTCCCGGCCAAGGTCGATCCGAAATATGCGAGCGAGCCGGCGGGCAAGCAGCGGATGCACACCTGCCTGGACAGCTACAACGCTGCCAAGGCTGCAGGCACGCTCGGCGATCTCAAGTGGATCCAGAAGGGCGGCGGCTATTACAGCGAGTGCAACAAGCGGCTGAAGAGCTGAGCCGCTTCCCCCGCCAAGGCGAGGCCGTCCTTGCGGAGGGCGCCCTGGCGGGGAACGCCTACGGCATCACCCAGACGCAGGCCCCGGCGGCCTGCGTGTAGCATTCGTAGATCGTGCCGCCGAAAGTCGCGCGGCGCTCGACGGCCCCGATCCCGTCACGGGGCACGAGATGGCAACCGGGACGTTGCCCGATCAGCATCGCGGCGCGACCGCTGTCTTCTCCCGCTTCCGCCGCGAGCTGGCGCAGGGCCACAAGGCTCTCGCAGGCCGGAACCGTCAGCCCCGATGGCGCCCGCGTCTCCTCGGCCCGGGCCGCGAGGGGCGCCAACACCAGACATCCCGCAAGCGCCACCGCACGCATCGCGACCTCCCCTGCGGACGACACACCGCGCAAGGGGAGATGGACCGGGCGCGCCGTTCGGCAACCCGGACACGATGGCACCCTCTCCTCAATGCCGGTAGCGTTCCGCCAGGGCCATGAGCGCCTGGGCGAGTTCGGTCATGTTGGCGGAGGCGGTCTCGACCTGCCGCGTCCCGGCCGCCGTCTGCTGGCTCGCCTGGCGGATGTTCTGCAGCGCCCCCATCACCTGCTCGATGCCCAGTTGCTGCTGGTTCGTCGAGGCCACGATCTGCTGGAACGTCTGCACGTTCTCCTCGAAGCGCGCCGTGATCTCCTCGATCGTCCGCTGCGTCGTGTCCGAGCGCGTCTTGCCCACCGCCGAGCGCTTCACCGCCTCCTCGGTCAGCATCACCGATGTGTTGATGCCCCGCTGGATCTCCCCCAGGATCGCCCGGATCTGGCCCGTCGCCGCCTTCGCCTGATCGGCCAGAAGCTTCATCTCCGAGGCCACCACCGCGAAGCTGCGCCCGCTCTCCCCCGCCGCCGCCGCCTCGATCGCCGCGTTCAGCGCCAGAAGATGCGTCCGCTCCGAGATGTCGTTGACGCTCTCGATGATCTCGCCGATCGCCTGCGTCTTCTCCGAGACCCCGACGATGTTGCCTGCCACCGCCTCCGCCTGCTCACGGATCGCGTCCATGGCCTGCGCGGTGTCCGATACCGCCCGCAGCCCCTGCCGCGAGGTCTTGGCGGTGGCCTGGGCCGTGGCGATCACCTCGCTCGCCCGCTTCGAGATCTGCGCGCCCGAATGGGTGATCTCATCGACGGTCGCCGCCGTCTCCTGCACCGCCGCGAACTGCTCCTCCACAGAGGCCGCCTGCTCCTGCGCCGAGGCCCGGATCTCCGCCGCCGCCGCGTTCAGGTCGGACGTCGCCGCCCGGTTCGTCCGCGCGAAATCCGAGAGCCCGATCACCATGGCGTTCAGCGTGGCGGCGAGGCGACCGACCTCTCCGTCCGCCGTCTTCTCCAGGCGGCCGGTCAGGTCGCCCTCACCCACGCGCTCGACGAAGGTCATCACCCGGAGGAGTGGCCGGACCACGAGGCGGTTGATGGCGAGGCCGAGACCGAGGCAGATCAACAGGGTGACGAGCGTCCCACCCCAGACCGCGATGTCCTCGGCGCGTTGGGCCTGAGCCACCCGCTGCGACAGCTCGGCGCGCACGCCCTGCTCCAGAGCCTCGATGGAGCCGAGTTCGGTACGGAGCCGGTCGAACAGACGCTTGCCCTTGCCATCGGCCTCGTTGCGGACAGCCTCCGTCCGCGTCGCCGGATCGGCTGCGTTGCGGATCGCCGCCTCGCCGATATCGGTCTGCCAGCTACGCGCCGCCGTGACAGCGTCGGCGAGCATCCGGGTCCGCCCCGGATCCTGCCCGATCAGCATGCGCAGGCGGCCAATCGCCTCGTCCAGGGCCCGGCGGCCCGCATTGTAGGGATCCAGACTGCCCTCGTGCCCGGTGATCAGGTAGCCGCGCAGGCCGGTTTCCTGGTTGAGCATCGCCGCGCGGAACGCATCGAGCTCGCGGATCACTTGGTCCGAGTGCTCGCGGGCATCGGTCGCTTCCTGCAGGCGGCTGCGTGTGAGCAGGACCGCGCTGCTGCTCAGGACCGACACCAGGGCGACGACGCCGATCGCGCCCCCCAGAAGGCCATTGAGACCCAAAGACTTGCGCATGACCGGCTGCCCTGCCCCGTGCCGCGGGCGGCGCGCAGGAGGCAGCCGAACCGGGGCGATGCGGCGTGATAGCCGGTGAGAGAGGCGGTTGCGAGATCCGTTCCGTCGGGATTCGCCGAAGGGTCCGCGACGTGTGTCCTCACACAGATGTGTCGCAGGCCGAGGGTCCAAGGGCGAACGGATTGCATGCGGACGCTTTGTGACACGAACGTCATCACGGCCTCGACACGATGAAGAGATTAGCCCCCGCCCTGTTCGTTGTCGCTGCCTGGGCCGCCTTCGGCTCCTGGGCCGAGGCCCATCGCGCCGCGCAACAGACCGATCCTTCCGCCCTCAGGCCGGGCATCGAGGCCGACATGGCCGCCCGGCATTGCGCCGACCTTCGCATCGACACCGAGCGCTTCCGCGCCTTCGCCCATGCGAACCACCTGAACCACGCGGATTTCTTCACGCTGAAGCGTTCGGTGGCCCTGCAACAGGGGATCGACGCCGAGGCCAAGGCTCTGCGCGAGCGTCCGCAGGAGGCCTGCGCCGCGCTCTGGGAGCGCTACGGCAGCGCGGGCAGCGTGGCGCAACTCCTCGTCAAACGGTGAGGACATCGCCCGGCCTTGCCGCATTGGCGCCATAACCGAAGCCGACAACCGTGGCCGTAATACCCTCGGGCGGGCTACTCCCCGCCCGGTACGATGGCAGACGGGACGGCGGCGGCGATGACGATTGTGAGGCCAATGGCCGGCACCCGGGCGGGACTCGACCGCCGCTCGTTCCTCGTCGGCTCGGCTCTGAGCGTGAGTGCCCTGGGCCTCTCGGCCTGCAAGACCTCCGACACGATGAGCTTGGCTGAGGCACAGGGCCTCTACGGGCCGATGCCGCAGGAGAAGTTCCCGATCCCGGCGGTCGATATCAGCAAGGTCGATCCAAAATACTACCGGCGCACCGTCAGCTACGAGACGAAGGAGGCACCGGGCACGATCATCGTCGATCCGAAGAATTACTACGTCTACCGGATCGAGGAGGGCGGAGCCGCCACGCGATACGGCGCCAATGTCGGACGGGACGGCTTCCTGTGGAGCGGCGATGCCTATGTCGGACGGAAGTCCGAATGGGCGACGTGGACACCGCCCAAGGAAATGATCAAGCGCCAGCCGGAAGCCGCCAAATACGCCCGCGGCATGCCGGGCGGCCTCGACAACCCCCTCGGCGCCCGCACGCTGCATCTCTACCAG
This sequence comes from Methylobacterium komagatae, assembly GCF_042661665.1. NCBI lineage: Bacteria > Pseudomonadati > Pseudomonadota > Alphaproteobacteria > Hyphomicrobiales > Methylobacteriaceae > Methylobacterium > Methylobacterium komagatae. Next base: position 4,162,530 of record NZ_JBHSWN010000001.1, on the reverse strand, counting down.
AACGGCGCCTACACGCTGTACACGATCTACGCGAGCAGCGACCCGGAAACGATCGGCAGCGGCATCACCAGCGGCTGCGTCGGCCTGCTGAGCCAGGACATGATCCATCTCTATGCGCGCACCCCGGTGAAGACGAAGGTCGTCGTCCTTCCGGCCTGAGGGGCCCCCGCATGCGCCGCTGCTCGGGCGTGAGCGGCGCCTCAGATATCTCCTTCGAAGTGCGGGTGCCCCGCATTGGCGAGGGCACGGTCCACGGCCTCTATCGCCAGAAGGATGCGGGTCAGATCCTCGGCCATCGAGACGGGCGCGAGCTCGATCCCACCGATGCGCGTGGCGAGGACATCGCGCTGACGAACGAGTGAGCCACGGGCGCGTGTCAGGCCCTCAACGGAATCGGTGTTCATGGCGCCCCTATTGCGGTGCAAAGATCGTTACGTTGTTATTGATCTGATAAGCCGCTGTCGGCTTCGTGTTGACGAACCGTAAATAGATCGGGCTTTCGCCAAAGATAGCACCGAAGGAGGGCGTTACCGCCATAGGGAAACAGCGCGACAAAACCTCGGATGCAGCGTCTTCATACCGGTGTTTGGCGTTGTCATCACCGACGAGCCGGCGTGCGGTGATGAGCGGCTTGCCCCGGATGGCTCCCGTCTTGTCGAGGCCGAACCGGTAGGCAATCAAAGAGCCTTCGGTCCCCGACGGTACCGTCCAGCACGCGGCCACCGCCTTGCGAAACTCAACCCAGTTGTTAATCGGCGTGGGCTGAGATCGTGCCGACGAACCGGACAGGACGGCGGCCGATCCGGCGAGAAGCAGCGTGGCAAATCGGACGGCCAAGAGCACCTCCGCGACGAGCGCTTTGCCTTCGGCCCGCCTTCCATGAGGAAGGGGGCAGCTTCACGGGATCGCACCGCTGCATGGTGCCACGAACGAAGCCGCACCTTCGGCCTGTCCTCACAAGGCGTCAAATGACGTCAGACCGCATGGGTCTTCGAGCGGCTGATCGTCTTCATCACCTTCAGGAGCCACCTCGCGGGCAGATTGGCCTCGGCGCTTCCACGGCTCAGACGAGGCCGCCAAGTCCCGGGGACGAGACGGCTACCTATGCTGCGACGAATTCCCTGCTTCGGCTTAAGGATTCTCGCATCTGGGCGGCGCTGCTCACTCGTTCAGTACCGGAAGGCTGGACGGCCACGTCGTGTCACGATTGGCACCGTGCTCGGTCACGCAGGCGACACGATGACGAGCCGGTGCGTGCATCACCTCACGCGGTGCTGATTTCGTGAGTGAGCCCCTCCCCCGGCAGACGAAGATAGACCTCATCGTCAGTGAGCAGGCCGATTGAAGTCACGCCGACGGCCGATCACAGCGATAGCTCCTCGTCGAAGCGTGCGACAGCTTCGGCTGGCACGTCCAGCGCGTCTGCCAGCATCTTGAGAAACTGCCGTTCCTGCAGGGTATCTGGCTCAATGGCGATGCGAGCCGCTGCATAGATCCGGGCGGCCTGCTCCGGCCCGCTCACACCCGAGGCGAGTTGATCAATGTCGGCCGGTTCGGCAATTTCCCTGTCGAGCCATTCCCGGCCAGCCTCGCCGATCTTGGCTGTCGTGAGGGCACTGTAAAGACGTTCTCGCTCGACAGCGTCCAGCAAGCCGTCAGCCATCGTAGCGGCGACCATGGCGCGCAGCATGGTGCGGGCCTCGTCCTCATTGACCTCTGAATGATCAAAGGGGGTGCGAGACGCAGTTGCGGGCTTTGCATCCTCCGCAGCAGCCTCCGTGCCCGACGCGTGCGTGCTGCCTGCCAGGGCCTTCAACGCGAGACCAACGATCAGGGAGATGCCACCCAGGACGGCTGTGACGGCAATGGCACTACCCTGGCGATCACGAGTGAGCGCATCGACCATCTGCTTCGCTTCAACCACGGTGATCTCCCACCATCGGACCTGACGGTGGTGCAACCGTGAGATTGCCCACCTGGTTCACAGCGTTGGGAGCTCCCTCGCTGGCCGTGCTCTTCATCGCGGGGCACCGATCCGCCCCATGAATTCGACCTCGGGGCAGATGTCGGTCGCAGCGAGAAGGCGATCCCTTGACGCTCGGCCGTCAGAGCGGTTGGCGAAGTTCCGGGGGCCTGATCGTTAGGATGAATTCACGCTCAATGGGATGGATCGATGACCGGCGAACGCCTGCTGCTCTACGCCAGCTCGAACGGAGATCAGTGGTGGCTCCGTCGTGGCCACGATCATTGCGATGTCTTCGTATGGCATGAGCCGAACGTCTCTTCTGGCGGCCACACCTCCAGAATCGAGTTGGGGCGCTTCCTCAGCGACGTGCCCCAGGGCCCCCAGCACCAGGAATTGATGCGGCTGCTGGGTTCCTTGATCGTCGCAAACTCGGCTTCGCCACAGATCGGCGGCCCTCAACCCGAGGCGGGCGCTGCCGGGGCGGAGCCGACGCCCGGTGAAAGCGCATCATAGCGGAGGTGGATCGTGCTCAGTCCGCGAGGCTGGACGGTGGCTGCCACGCGACGCCGGCATGCTCACGAATGTCTCCCGCCTTCGCACCCGTGTCTGCATCGCTCGCCCAATCGGCCGGCTCGTCGACAGACTCGATCACAGCGTCTGGATAAGCCGCTTCGAGGAACAGGCGTGCCTCACCTTCCGCGGCTGCTCTTACCGTCACCAAGGGCTTCGGACCATCCGCAGTGCGGATCTGCGCAATGAACAGCTTCGTCATGGAACCTCTCTGTCCTGCTCTCGCCCCCCAGAGTGGGCCGCTGGCAGCCCCTCCCGGGAGGATCACGCATCGTCGAGCGGCAACAGATCAACTGAGCGAAGGTTCGCGATCCAATGAACAGAAGCGGGGACAGGGGCCCATGACGCCGTGATTTTATCTTCGGAGATGGCTGCCCCGGTTCATAACCGTCCGAGAGCGCATCAACTGGCCATAGCCCGCATCTCCGGCGCTTCGTCGCGCATCACGTAGCCGCGGCCCCAAATGGTCTCGATGTAGTTCTTGCCCTGGCTCGCATTGGCCAGCTTCTTGCGCAGCTTGCAGATGAAGACGTCGATGATCTTCAGTTCGGGCTCGTCCATGCCGCCGTAGAGATGGTTCAGGAACATCTCCTTGGTGAGGGTCGTGCCCTTCCGCAGGGAGAGGAGTTCCAGCATCTGGTACTCCTTGCCGGTCAGGTGCACGCGGGCGCCGCCGACCTCGACGGTCTTCTGATCGAGGTTCACGATCAGGTCGCCGGTGGTGATGACCGACTGGGCATGGCCCTGCGACCGGCGGACGATGGCGTGAATGCGCGCCACCAGTTCATCCTTGTGGAACGGCTTGGTGAGATAGTCGTCGGCACCGAAGCCGAGGCCCTTCACCTTGTCCTCGATGCTGCTCATCCCGGAAAGGACCAAGATCGGCGTCTTGATCTTTGCAACGCGGAGGCTGCGCAGCACTTCATAGCCCGACATATCGGGCAGGTTCAGGTCAAGCAGGATGATATCGTAGTCGTACAGCTTGCCGAGGTCGATTCCTTCCTCGCCAAGATCTGTCGTGTACGTCTGAAAATTCTCCGACTTGAGCATCAACTCGACGCTGCGAGCGACTGTCGTGTCGTCTTCGATTAGCAAAACGCGCATGAAGTCACCTCGATTTGAGGTGGCTCGTAAAGGATCAACAATACCGATTAGTTAACAGGCGTCGTGCGAGTTCATCCATCGGTGACTGACCGGTCAGGCCATCATGGGGCGCCCATCACCATAGGGAGACGTACTGCGCGCCGTCCCTGACGTTCAGGCTCTTCTCACTCTGCCTCGGCCGCGAATCTCCGTCCCAGCCCAGAACGCAACGCATCCCGTCGGAATGCCGGAGCCGACTGCTGCGCCTCGGAGCGTCACGTGGCTGGGGCGAAGCGCAATGTGCCGGCAATGCGGGTTGCCTGCCCCGTGTCGCTCGGATGGTTGACCCCGTCCACGACCGGCACCTCTGCGAAATCGAACGGGCTCACCCCGTCGAGGCAGGCGACGTTCACGCCGTAGAGGTTTGGGTTCGAGCGACGTTGATGGTGGGTGTAGATCCCGCAGCGTGAACAGAAGAAGTGCGCGGCCGTGCCCGTGTTGAACCGGTAACGCGTCAATGCCTCTTCTCCCTGCACGATCCGGATGTCGGCCATCTCCGCAGAGGCGACGACTGCGCCCCGCATCCGGCAGTAGGAGCAGGTGCAGCGGCGGATCGTCGAGAAGCCATCGACGAGCGTCACCTCGAACTGTACCGCGCCGCAATGGCATCGTCCGGTCCGGTGGGTCATGGCGTCGACGTCTCCTGGGTCGAGGGCGCTGCGAGGCGGGGTGACAGGACGAGCATCAGGGGCACGACCGCGGCCGCCGTGGCGGCGGAGGCCATCGTCGCCCAGCCCGGGCCCACGGCGTCGCCTAGGGGGCCGTAGAGCAGCGGCGTCGCGAGCGCGCTGCCGCCCAGGGTCCAGGTGTAGAAGATCGCGAAGGCCCGCTCGACCCGGCCACCCGGCGCCAGTTCCGGCACTGTCCCGTAGAGCACGGACGACGTGCCGTTCAGCATCAGGCCGAGCAGCGGCAGTATGACGAGGACGGGGGCAAGAGGCAGGAGGACGACGGCGAGGATAGCGACTGCCGTACCGGCTTCCGTGAGGATCACGCTGCGGGTCACTCCGAACCGCTCGCCGATCCGCCCGAAGACGGCCTTGCCCAGCGCCCCGCCGACCGCGACCAGGGCGAAGGCGATGCCGACCAAGGACAGCCCGGCCCCCTTCGCCTGGAGCAGGAACGGGAGGTAGATCAGGAAGGCCGGGCGCGCAGCGTTGTCGAGCATGCCGATCGCCACAAGGAGGCGGAAGCCGGTCGGGTCCGCATTGCGTCCCCCTCCTCCCATGGCTGCCTCCTTCACAGGTGTGTCGCCGCGCGAGGCCGGCTCACGTGGCAGGAGGCCCGCGACGACGAGGGCGACAACGAGGCCGCCGCCGGCCACCCACCACAGGACGGGGCGCCAGTCGGCCCGGGTGAGCAGGAAGCCGACGAGGGGCGGCAAGGCCGCCTTTCCGAGATCGCCGGTGAAGTTGTAGGTGCCCAGCGGCCCACGAGCGGCGGATCCGTAGGTGCGGGCGATCACGGCGGAGGCGAGCGGGTGCTGCGTGCTGCTGCCGGCGCCGGACAATACCAGCGCGAGGCAGAGGCCGACGAGGCCGCCGGAACCGCCGGCGAGCGCGTAGCCCCCCGCCCCAAGCAGGGTGCCGAGGGTGAGCACGGCGCGCACGCCGAACCGGTCCGCGAGGGCGGCAGCGGGCATCTGCAGCCCGGCCAGCGCTCCGGCATAGAGCGAGCGGAGCACCGCGAGGGCGACGTAACCGAGCCCGAACTCCGCCTGCCAGACCGGCAGAAGCACGTAAATCATATCGGTGTAGCCGTCGTGGAGGGCGTGGTTGACGCCGACGACGGCGAGCGAGCGCCGCCCCGCCCGATGGCCCTGAGCCGGCGCTTCCGCAGGGCTCAGCGGCAGGGCGGGCGATGTCCGGCTGTCCGTGATCATGCCCGCCAGGATGATCCTCTCCCCCGGCCCCGACAAACGCCTTATGCTGACGCTCACGTGAGGAAAGCTGACGCATGCACCGTCGCCTGCCGCCGCTCAACGCCCTGAAGGCTTTCGAGGCGGCCGGTCGCCACGGAAGCTTCACGCTGGCGGCAGAGGAACTGCGCGTGACCCATGGCGCAGTCAGTCGTCACGTGCAGACGCTGGAAGCGTGGCTCGGCCTCCTCCTGTTCGAGCGGCACAACCGGCGCGTGGTGCTCACCGAGGCGGGCCGTACGTATCTCCCCGAGATCGGCGCGGCGCTCGACCGGATCGCCCTCGCCACCGCCCGGCAGAAGGAGCGCGGCCAAGCCGACGTTCTGCACGTGAATGCGCTGGCAACCTTCACCCTGCGGTGGCTGATCCCCCGGCTCTCCGCGTTCCAGCGGGCCCATCCGGCGGTCGAGATCCGCCTGACGACCTCGAACGTGCCCCTCGCGCAGATCATCGAGCCGTTCGACGTCGCCATTCGCGGGGGGCCGGACACCCGGCCGGGCTTCGTCGGGCGGGAGTTCCTTACGGAGCGGCGCATTCCCGTCTGCAGCCCCCGGCTCCTGCAGCACGGCCCCCTCTCGAAGCCCGCCGACTTAGCCGGCCACACGCTTCTGCACGCGGCGACTTTGCCGGATGTCTGGCCACACTGGCTGCAGGCGGCCGGCGTGCCGAACTTGACCCCTCAGGCCTCGGTGACGCTCGAACACTTCTACCTGACGCTGCAGGCCGCCCTCGACGGATTGGGCGTCGCGATGGGGCCCGATCGCCTCATTGCCGATGACGTCTCCGCGGGCCGCCTGATGATGCCCTTCGCAGATCCTGCTCTGCCCGCGCGCAGCTACCACACCTATGTTCCCGAAGCGGGCGCGGACCGTCCGGCCGTACAGGCGTTCTGCGACTGGCTGTCGACTACGAACTGAGGTGGAACGGCCGTCAGCGGCGGGGCACATGCCAAAGCAAGCCGTCGTTCGCGTTGATGACTCCTGAGTCGACCGAAGGGTACGGCCGAAGACGATCCCGCGGGGGGACAGCTCATCACACGCTTGGTGAACCAGACCGGCCCTGATCAGTTGAGCGCTCATGACTGATCAGCCCTCGCCCACCCCTCTGAATCTCATTGCCGATGGCCGTCGGCGTGAAATGGCCGTCGAGCACATCCTGTTCGGCACGATCCGCTTCCTGTCCCATCGTCATCCGGAACTGCTGGATGAACTTGAGGGTAGCTTGAGCCACCTTTGGGACAAATCCGAAGGTGAAGAGCGAGATGACGAAGCCGTCCGAGAAATCGCACGGAAATTCATCCGCAGCTTACGCGCTGAAGCATGATTTCTTCAGGGCAACTCTGACGAAATGACCTGCGTCTGTATCAAAACGGTCTGGAGGCCAGCATGAAAACGGCGCCTGATGGTTCGGTTGTCCAGCGAGACGCTCCGCGGCCCGACCTTGTTGCTTTTGAAATCAAAGACAAAATCACGAAGCCAGACATCGAATGGATGTCGGCCCTCACAGATCAGGCCATGCAGCAGCATGAACAGATCGACATGCTTCTCATCATGTCAAATTACGAAGGCTCCGACTTCGGCGCGAAATTTGACGGCTATGCCAATAGCGTGAAGGTGCGCTCCGTTGCGCATATCCGGAAATACGTCGTCGTCGGCGCTCCCGCCTTTGCCGAGGCCATGATCAAGCTCTCAGGCCTGGTCATGCCCGTGGAAACGAAGACGTTCGATCTGGCGGACGAGGATGCGGCCTGGGCCTATCTCGCCTAGGCTAACCCGGCGACTCGGACTACGGTTGATTTAAATCTGGGTTCGCTGTTGAGCGGACCTGACTGGCGCTGCCTCAAGCAAACTCTTCTTATCGACGATCAGAGCGGCTGCAATCTCGTTCAGAGCCGTATGCTCTATCTCGGCAATGCCATCATGGTCCGCAACATCAGCGGCGACCAGGAACACGCTTTCACGTTGATCGGCAGGCCTGCCAGCAATGGCCGCGATCCGTCGAAGGTTGTCGGCCCGTCCGGCTCGCGTGCGCGCGCGGCCGATGGCGTCGTAGAGCGCCTCTTCCAGCATGAGGGCGTCGTAGCCTTTCTCGAGGATAGGGCTTGCCAAGACGCCCTTCAGCGCGGTCTCGAACTCCTCACCGGCTACCTCGCCGTCCGCGACGATCACGTTGGCAGCGGCTGAAACGGCGGCCTGCATCAGCGTCTCATCGCCAGCATAAGCGGTCACGGCGCGGGCAACGCGGGTGAGAAAATCGGTTACGATGCTCATGCTCGGTTATCGCCCCCGGAGAAAGAACCACAACAGGATCGGCACGCCCAGGGGCCATGGCGGACCGCCCGTCAGCCTCCCGACCTTCGTCGGAACGCTAAGCCATCATGCGCGAGGTCGTTCCAGAACAGGCGCCAGCTCTTCAGAGCACCGCCTCGATGAGCCCGAGCGTTCGGGCCTCCTCGGCCTCAAGATACCAATTCGACGGCGCCCGCTGCAGGACCTCTTCCATCGTCACGGATGAGCCGAGGATCAGGTTCGCAAAGCCCTCGTTCTGAATGGTGATCGACGTCTCCAACTCGTTCAGCGTCGCCTTCACGGCAGCCAGACAGGTGGTCAGCGGTCCCTGGACGTGCAGATGCTTGTCCATCTTGCGCTCGTGGATCATCAACCGCGTCCCTCGTGTCAGGTAGCGATTGGCTCTCGTAAAGAAGCTCATGAAGGTCGTACCGGCCGAGTAGATGGCGGCCTTTCCCAGGAAGACATACCGCTTCTCCGGGTTCATCTCGCTGTAATAGCGGATATCCTCTCCCATCATTCGCGCGACTTCGGGATCGCCACCCAGAGTCGACAACTCAATCACCACAACATCTTGATCAATCACCGGCTCGAATTGCTGGCGAAAATCCTTGTACATCGCATAGTCGACCGATCCCGAAAGCAAGACGGTCGGCCTCTTGAAGGAAGAGGCAGGAAGTAGCGGTAGCGTCATCGTACTCACTTTGCCGTCGGCAGGCCCGCAAGAGCGGTCGTGCAATATCCAAACCAATCATCGGCACCGTGAACGTCAGCCTGCGCCGTAACCACCCTTGCGATTATCCGGCATCGGCATCTTGGGGCGGTTATCGTAGCCGCCACTTTCGGGACCCTGTTCATCCTGTTCTGTCGGATGAGCAGGGGATGTCGGTCCTGCAGCCATCGGCTCGTCGGGACGCTTCTCTTGCCCCGACAGCTTTCCCGGAGGGACCATTCCAAAGGCCTCTCGTGCTGCGTCCGAATCGGTTCCCATAGTCGCTCTCCACGCCTCTCGCAGGGATCAAGGCAGGGGAAGCAGACGAGGTTCCTGGCGAGCGTCCGACAGAGTGCCAGGACCGGCAATCGCTGAACCAAGCGGTCCTTTGGGAGACATCATGGCCGTCTGCCGACGATGCCACATGGACCACGACCCGCCGAAGAATAAGCGGTCGCGGTGGCGAAGCCTGCTCCAGCAGAAAGCGCCGGGCGGCCCAACCGGCGGGCCCCGTGTCTGAGGGGCGCTCACGACAAAGATAAACGCCCCAGGAGTTTTCACTCTCCTGAGGCGTCGCTTGGCCTACAAAATCAGTTTGATCGGGCTGACTCTAGGGCCAAATCCGAACTGTCGGTCTTAGTACGAGCCGAACTTGTAGTTCACGCCGGCGCGGACGACGGCGAACTCGGTGTCGCGGCGGTTGTTGGCCGGGCCGGAGACCAGGGTCACGCCCGGGGACGTGGTGGTGATGGTCTGGCCGAGGTTGTTGGTGGCGAAGGCGCCGGCGGTGCGGCGGTTCTGCTCGAGGTTCACGTACAGGCCTTCGACCTTCAGCGTGACGGCCGAGGAGCGGAAGAAGTTCAGGAACGAGTCGGTCGGGAGAGCGTACTCGACACCACCGCCGACAGCGTAGCCGGTCTGGAAGTCGTCGGAGGACACGCCGGTGCCGAACTGACGGCCGCCGCCCGAGCCGTAGGCGAAGCCGCCGGTGGCGTACACGAGGGTGCGGTCGAAGGCGTAGCCGAGGCGACCACGGACGGTGCCGAAGTAGTCGAGGCCCGACAGGCCGTTCGGGTTGTAGACCAGGCTGCCCGGGATGATGGCCGAGCCGGCCGGGGCGGCGGCGGAGAAGCGGTTCCGCTGACGGCCGAAGTCGGCGTACTGCGCGTCAGCTTCGATACCGACGACGACACCCGAACCCGGGGTGAACTGGTAGTTGTAGCCGATCTGACCACCGCCAACGAAGCCTTCGTTGTTGTTGGTGTTCGAGAAGGCGAGGACGCCGGTGGTCGGGACGTTGCCGGCGGCGAACAGGTTGTTGCCCGGCGAGACGCCGACGACGGTCGGGCCGCGGCTGGAAGAGGCGTCGAAGCCGTAACCGGCGTTGAAACCGGCGTAGAAGCCCGTCCAGGTGAAGACCGGCACCGGCGTGAACACCGGCGGCGGCGCAGCGCGGCGCGGAAGGTCGGCAGCCGAAGCGGCGGCGGTCAGGGCCGTGAAGGCGGCGAGGGAAGCGATCAGGGTCTTCATGATGTGGCTGTCTCCAGCAAAACTTCGTTGAGCCCTTCCTAAATCATCGCCTAAAATATCGCTGTAGCCAAAGAGACACACTCGTTCCGAAGGTGACCTGCTGGGTAAGGGCAGAATTTTCGAAGATTGACATTGGTTAGCAAAGTGTAAGCGACTGATTGATTGAGTAAGACTTGGCAAAGCTGCCGTGAGCCGGCGTTTGCGGCGTCCAGTCCCCACCGCACCGACCCTCAGGCAACCGCTCAGGCCAGGCATCACAGGCGAGACACAGGAGACCGGCCCGGGCCCTCGCCTGTCGTCACGCTGTCTTCGAGTGTGGGCCTTGCGTTGTCGCGACCACCTCGGGACCACGCGAGCATGTGAATTTTCCACTAAAAGTGCGCCAGTCGCTGCATTAAATTGCCAGCACGCTTATTTTTCAGCGCAATCATGCTTGATCGGCGGCCCGCTCTCAGCTACGGCCATCGCCCCGGACAGAAAAAAGCCGCCCACGAGGAGCGGCTGAAGTCTAGGGAGGAAACGCCCAAGAAGGGCAGCGGGACCGCGACGCCATCGCCGTCCCGCGCTACTGATGTAATCCTTTGCACCGCAGCAAACAAGCTCGCAGGTGCGAGCGCATCGGCATTTCGACGTCATTCCGTCAGATCGGTGCATTTTCGCACCAGAGGCTGCGCGCGTCGGCTTCTTGCTTGGCCGTTTCCGCAACCCAGTCCGATCAAGGAGGCAGGCGGCCGTTGCGACAGGTTCCAGGCCTGTTTCAACGCGGCCCGCGATGCATGCCCCTGCAGACAAAAGGGCCGGAGACGATGCTCCGGCCGCACTGTTGAACTCCGAATGTCCGAGGGGTCAGATCCCGCTGCCGGTTCCGGGGTAAGAACGAACCCGCGTACGTCCGTCATTCGCTCCAGAGAGACCGGTACCCGATGGGTATGAGGGGCTGGTGTTCGATGCTGTTACCGGCGTCCAGCCTTCCTGGGTCCAGGCTGCCGTCTTCTGATCAAGATCGACCGAGCCGTGCTGCTCGAGGATGTCCATCACCATCGGAGCGCGTGCTTCGTCCGCTCTTACGGTCACGAGAGTGCCGCCACGGCGCACGCCCTCCCCGTAGGCATGGGCATCCTTCTCGCTCACCCCCGCTCCGGTGAGACCGCCAGCAAGACCGCCTGCAGCAGCGCCAACCCCCGCTCCCGTCAGAGTAGCTACCAGCCACCCTGCGGCCACAACGGGGCCAACGCCGGGGATCGCGATCATGCCGAGTCCGGTCAGCAAACCAGCCGCGCCACCCACGACCGTGCCGAGCGTCGCGCCTGCGCCGATGCCGTCCTTGGCCTTCTCCTTCGTATCAGGGCTCACGTGATCATGGCCCCGCTGAGTCAGGCCAGCGTGGCGGTCACCCTCGTTGTTGCTGACGAGGCTGATGTCGCTATGAGGAATTCCGCCAGCCTCAAGCTTATCGACTGCGGCACTTGCGTCTTCATATCTATCGAATAAGGCAGTCAAGGTCTGTTGGGCCATCAAAGCCTCCCAAGGCGAGTGTTGCAAGAATTACTGCGCGGCGACGTTGCCTTTGAAATCGAGTCCGACCGGGACCGACTTTCCTTCGTGCATGGCCGTACCGCGCCAGATGCCATCACCGTCTTTCTTGAGATCTTTGGCGTCCTTGAAGCCTGCCTTTTCCAGTCGGGAGCGTGCCTCGCCCTCGGTGAAGCTGTTCGCCCCCTTCTCCAGTTTGACTGCGGAATGAGCATTGGCTGTCGCCCCGTCGGGGGTCATTTTGTCCGTGTTCGGACGTGTCACGCTCTGCTGTCCGCCGGATTGCTGACTGGTCTTCGCATCGGGGGCGGCCGGTGTCCCCGTGACAGTGGTCTGGGCGTACGCGCCTGAGCCCAGGAGCGCCGTAAGAGCGAGCGCGGCAAGAGGTGTTCGCATGTTCAACTCCGTGGGTCTTCTCGGACTTACCAAGCAGGCACCACAACAAACCGTTCCAAAAATTAGGCGCCTCGCCCAAAAGCTGAGCTATCGACGCCAATAGATCGGCCTTTCACACGCAAATGCAGGGAATTTACGCATAACATCATGTTTATGCTCGGCTTTTTGTGAAAAGAGTTTGATTTTCGCTCGACGGCGTCGTGCGCTCCCAGGCTCCTCCGCACCGCCTCGGGGGAGCGATCCGCGATGATGCAGGGAAGCGGTGACGCGGGGTTCTGCCGCAGCGACGAAAGCCGGCCATCGCGGTTGCCTGATGCCAACCAAGGAGACAGGCATGGCCAGTAAGGCGGATGTGACGACCTACACCGTGAAGGAGGCCATGGCCGCCAAAGTCGGCGATCATATCGAGATCGCGATCGAGGCTGATGATGGGACCAAGCTCAAGCTGAAGGGTACTGCCGAGCAGCTCGACGCTCTTGTCGGCGACCTGGAAGTTATTTTGGATGGAGACGATGCCTCTGCTGAGGCCGCAGAGTAAGAAGCCATTTTCTGGCTTATTTGAATGACTTGCGCGCCCTGCGAAACGAGCAGGGCGCGCGGGGTGTAAGACCGGTGCGATCAGCTGTTTCTTTCGTCAAGCCGATGGCGTGAATCCGTAGGCCCGAACAGGCGCTCTGCCCTCCGGAGCCAGGAACCACGCGCGGATCGGCCCGCCGTTCCCCCTCGAGGCAGCGTCGGCGGTCACGGCTGCACTGACGTTTGCTCGTCGCCTCAGATCGCTTCCAGCGGGATCGACGAGCAGGTGAGCCCGATCTGACCAAGATTCACGGCCACTGAGCCGAACCTGAGCTTGGTCCGCCAACGCCTCGCCAGGGCCATCGATCGGTACAAGATCCGGGCACGCCAGGTCGATGAAACCTGATAGCCGTTCAGCAACGAGATCATCTCCGGTCGCCAGCGCGTCTTGGAGACGTCCGTGCCCGTCGATAAGTTTGCGACACGCACCCCGTTATCGAACGACCACTTCAAAATCTCCGTCAGCAACGTCGTCATGATGCTGTATTTGCGAAAATTCAGATCGTAACCCGAGTAATACAGGTACAAGACATCATCGATCTTGATAGCAAGACGAGCAGCCACTGTCTGGCCGCCGATCTTGATCTGAAAGACGAAGATGGCGCCGGCTTTAGAGGTAGCCCCCGCGTAAGACCGAAGAAAATTTTTTGCGGTATTCGTCCGGAAGATGTTGAGGTGATGAACCGTATTTTCCGCCTTGGATCGCTGTTGATGCAGGGACAGAAATTCCTCTACTGCGGACCCAATCTCCATCGGCGAAGAAACAGCCCGAAATTCGAATGAAATATTATCTCGATCGAGATAGCGATAGCATTTTCTGATGCTCTCTCTGATATTTCGCGGCAACGCGCTGTGGAACTCGGCCCAGCTGCTGGGCAATGGAAGGTAGTAGTTGCTGATATTGCTGACGTCTTCGAGCTTGAGGCTGGATCGAATGCGCTCGGATCGTTCGTCGAAGTCGTGCAGGCCGCGCCATTGAATCCAATCCCATTCCGAGGATCGGGCGTCGAGGTAGTCCCGAAGAGCTGCCACCACGACCTCGAGGTCGCCGGGTCGGCAGATCGGCCCACGGATCTCGGTCACGTTGGTATCTGCACCGATAAATTGCAATTCCCGCATACGCAGCGGGCCCCATGCCGGCCGGAGTGTCAGCATCATCGGCGCAATGCCGATGATTTCACCGTCACGCTGCACGAGAAAGATCCTCAGCCGGTCTTCGATAAAGTCGCGACCCCTGCGATAGCTCTCCCACCAGGATCGGCACCATTGGTACGAAGCGAAGGGATGTCGGGGAAATATTTGCTTGCTCAGCGTCTCCCAAGCGCCCTGTACAGATACGAGCTCATCGAATGATGTCGCAACGACAATCTGGACCATCTTACAGAGTAGCTCTGGTGGACATATTCCAGAAACATATCATTGAAGTGGCTTGAAATCCACGGCCATGCTTTAGCCGCCGGATCTTGGTTATCCGGCGAGAGGCGTCCAATGCGGTGGGGCAGCATAAGCCTTCACTGCCACTGGATCTTTTCGCGGGTGTCCACACCCGTCCACATCGCGTTGCCGCCCATCCAGCGTGAGCCGTTGAACGGAGGCGGCGACTTGGGCTGGTTCTGTCAATGTTCCAGCCCGGATCGAATCGCGATACCCCTTGGCGCGTGTCCTCGTGGCGGCCCTGAGCATGGCCTTCCCGAAGACGCTGGCCGATTACCCATTCGTCGTGGTGCGCCTGAGGTGCGACCTGTGCCCTCGACAGGGGCGTTATCGTCTCGCCCGGCTTGTCGCCCGTTTCGGTGCCGAGGCGGACCTGGATCGGGTTCGGCGCGAATTGGCGAAGCCGTGCCACCGCCTCGAAAACAAGGGGACGGCGATGCGGCCGGGGTGCCGTGTCGAATATATCGACCCTTGCTACGGCTCGCTGCGGCGGCCCGATCTCCCGCCGGGCTATTGAAGAATCAGAGGGCGCTACGATCCTCGGTTCAGTCGAAAGCGCACGCCAACGCTTTCGCCCGAGCGCCACCGGCCCTCGCAAGGCAACCGCACGTCCTCGTCGACCAGTGAGATTTCGAAGTAAAGCGGCAGCGGGACATCGCAGCCAATACCGATTTTCGCGCCGCGTTCCGACATATCCCAGACGATACACGCGATGGCGTCACGTCCGGAAATATGGAGGAGGCCGTCGAGGAAAGTCGGCGCGCGATGCAGGTCGCGTTTGTTGTCCGGCGCGTCGAGAAGTCGGCCCATGTCTACCGTCCATCTGGATGCGGGCGCATACAGCCTGGAGTTGGGCGCGCTAACATCTCGTTACAGACGGGTGGTCAGCAGCCCGCCGTGAATGAGACGTGCACGCCGAATTTCGCAGGGTCTCGGGGCATAGACAGAGCAGGCTGACACGACGCGGGGCAATTCCGGCTACGTGCAGATGGCATCGCGAGATCGCTCCTCGCGCTCCTGCTGGCGAACAGCGATCTCGTCAGCGGGAGCGAAACTCAGGCGTTAGCGACGCTGCCTCTCACGTCGCTCCTCACGGCGCTCCATCCGCTCTTCCCGGCGATCCCGCTCCGGATCGACACCCAGCACGCCGCCGACAGTCCCAGTCGCCGCACCGACCGCTCCACCGACGACACCGCCAATCGGCCCCGCAGCGCGATTGCCATCTTCCGCGCCTCGCTGAGCGCCGGGAATGGTACCTTGGGCTTGCGCCGTCGCAGCGAGTGCGAACGGCGACAGGATGAGGGCGGATGCGATCAGGATACGGTTCATGACGCTGTCCTTCGAGGCTCGATGAGGCGACGCCCCGCGTTGAGGCGAGGCGTCCGCATGTCAGGCCAACGTCCGGACACCGAGAAGGTCACGCGGCCGAGAGCCAGAACCGCTCTTCCTCACTCGGCCTCATGGGACCTCGATTCAAGCCGAGCCCTTCGAGCGATCCTCAAGCCTCTCGCCGCGTATGGCGGCATCGTAGCCGGCCAGCCAAAGATCGTGTGCGTCCACACCCTCGGCATAGGGGCACGCATCGCGGCTGAGGTTCTTGGCCGGGGCGTAGAAACCGAGGGCGTAATGGTCGAGGTTATCGTCCGGTATCTCGTTCATTGCCTTGCTGCCTCACGCTCGCCTGACAGGACACCGGACCGCTAACCAACCGTCACAGCGCCATCGATTTGATTGATGGATGCCACGCGCGGCCCTCGCACCTCGGCATCGCGTTGCTCCCATTCCGACAGGACCAGATTGGCGGCTTCAATAAGCTCACCCGGTGACCCCTCCCCGATCTGCGGGCGGATGGCCTCGACGAGGCGCGTCAGAACTGTCTGCTCTTCGCGGTAGGGCATCGGCATCGTCGCCTGCCTGCAATAGGCCGCGTAGACGTTCTCAGCGATCGTACGGGCGCGACGGTCGGCGTCTGGCGTTTCGTTCATGTCAGGTCGCCCTCAACCCATCGGATGCTCGGTGCAGCGTGTCCGAACGCCGCTACGGCTTCACTGACCTAGCTTTGAGGGCCCCCCGTTCAAGGCGTGCGGCCACGAGGCGTCGGTGACGATCAGTCCCCCGGCGTCCAATCGATTTTCGGCTGCTGCGACAGGATCCGGTCGAAATAGTTCGCCACGGCCTGCGCGCCGTCCGAATGCATCATGGCGACCGGATGGGCGAGATAGGCGCGTGCGAGGTCGAGGGGGATCTCGCCGGACTGAAGGGCACCGAGGACGGCGTCGATAAACGCATCGTTGGCCTCGTTGAAGTCGCTAGAGAGCTTCTTCCGCTCGTTGAGTGCCTTGATGGGCATCGTGCGACTCATTCTCCGAAAGGTGTACTACCGGTCTGCTTACGTGAACACGGGCAGCAACCGAGCAGCGACGCACACAACATTGCGCCACGCTTCCGCACCCCCAAAACCGAGGGCCCGCGAAGTTTGCTAAGTTATTAGAAAGGCTCTAGGGCGTCACATAAGGTGCGACCGGAAATTGAGCAGAATCAGTTACTTAGCGCATAGTCCGCGCGACCGAAATTCGACTCAGCGCCAACAAAGATCCGATTTTCGCGCCCCGGCGCCATTAAAGTTCCGACTTCCCACGCGGCCAGCCCGCAAGGCACCCAACGCAGGCCGTGAGAATGCTTGCCTGGTCACACGGCGTCATTCACGCGCGGGAAACCGATCCAAGCATGTAGGTCGGGAGTTTGCTGGCGCACAGCTGAGACTTGGTTGGCGATCAGTCGGGTCATATGGTCGTAAGCCCTTGAAGCTTGATGGGAAAGGCCGCTCGCGAACGCCGATCGTGATGAACTGCGAGGCGATCCGGCCGGCTTGGCATCGGACCCAACCATGGCCACCGTCGTTCCGGCCGGATGGCCGCTTACCGTCGGTATTTGTGGGGCGGATCAGGTCACTCGACGGCGATGAGCCGGGATGCGGCAACTCCAACCGTCGTGGGCTTGTCCCGCCCGGTCTGGGCTTCGCACCGCATCCATGCCCCTCTCCCGGGCTCGCATCCGTCCCCATCGCTTTCGACCGCGCAGCTCGCCGCTTCCAGGACGTAGCGGTTCACCCAGCAAATTCCTGCCGGGCGGTTCGGGACCGTGTCGGATGAATGGTGGCGCTTGGTTGCGGCTTGGGTGGCGGCGGATCGAGGCTAAAGTGGCGCGCGGTCGGCCTTTACCCGGTCAAGCGCATGCCCCAGCTCACGATTTCCGTTTCTGCCTCGCGAATGTCCAGTGACGCAGATGATGAAGGCCTCGTCCGTAGGATCACCACGATGCGGTGCGGAGGTTGGCTACCCCCTGTCCTGGCTGTGAGCGGCGAGGACGCCCGCCGGCACAGGCCCGCAGGTCACGTAATGCGGGCATCGCGGACAAGCCCTCTCGTCAGGTTCCGAGGGGAAGTCGCACGCGAGGATGCCCTCCGCGATCAGTCGCAGCTTGCGCTCGCGGTTCGTTCGCTTCCTCGGGGTCAACGGGATGTCCATCACGCCGTCCCCGCTCAGGTGGATGGCCTCGACCCTAGCGCCCGCGCCGTGGCGCAGGCCGGCAGCCATGAGGTAGGCGGCGTAGACGAGGTCGTCCTCCTCCTCCTTCCTCCGTCGGCCGGTCCGCACCCTTCGGTAGACCGTGGCCGCCCCATCGCCGCGCACCTCGTCGGGCAACACGACGAGGCCGAGGCCGCCGAGATCGATGGTGACGGGCTCGCGCAGCCCGGGGACATGTCCTTCCCGGGTTCGCATGAGCGCCTCCACCAGTTCGAACCCCATCCGTCGGAGCTCGTCGGCATATCCCTCGGTCGGTCCCTTCTCGGACCAGACCGCGTCGAAGCGCGCCCGCACCGCCTCAAGCGGGAGGCCCCAATTCCGCGCGTCCTCCCTGAGCCAGCGCAGTACCTCGTGCACCACGTCGTGCATCCTGACGAAGGGGGTCGAGCGGCGACCGCCGGCCGCGCCCAGCACGTGCGTGTAGAAGAAGCGGCGGGGACACCGGTCGTAGAGTGAGATCTGCTCGGCGGTGAAGGAGGGCGACCCCTCCCACGCGACGCCGATCCGGTGACGGTCGGGCTCGGGCGCCTCGCGCAGGTGCAGCGGCGGATCGGGCACGTCCCGCACGACCTCGGCGACCTTGTCGAGGAAGGGCGAGAGCGGGCGCCCGCTTCCGTTCGTCTTGCGGCGCGCCGCGAGGAGGGTGAGGTGACGCCGTGCCCGGGACGCCGCGACGAAGAACAGGCATTCCTCCTCCTCGGCATGACCGCGCCGGACCGCGTCCAAGCCCGACAGACCCTCGGCGCCGGCGACGAGCCCGTCCGGGGGCGGGCAGCGCGGGGTCCGGCCGCCGCTCGGAAATCCCTGGCCGACCATGCCGGGGATGTGCACGGCCTCGAACTCCAGGCCCTTGCTGGCGTGGACGGTCATCAGGCTGACCCCGTCCATCGCGGCCGCGGCCGCAGGCATCTGGCGGAGATCCCGCTCCTCGGACAGGAGGACCAACCGCCTCGTGCGGTCCAGCAGGCGCTGGATCGGGAGCCCCTGGCCCGGCGGCAGCTCGCGGCAGAACGCGAGGAACTGCCAGAGGGCCACCATCCGCATCCGGTCCCGGGTCCGGAGCGGCGGGCGGAGATCGGGCAGCAGGTACCGGCGGTCGAACAGCAGGCGGCAGAGCGCCTCCCAGGGGTGGCTGGCCGCGCCCAGGCCCTGAAGGTCGGCGCGGAGGTTCGCCAGCGCCGTCGCCGCCGGGGCGCCGAGCGGGACCGCCGATTCCGTCGCCCATGCCATCGGCTCCTCGCACCGCGCGAGGACGCGCTGGAGGCGGCCGACATCTTCGAGCGGCATCGCGTACCGCGGCATGCGCGCGACCCGGGCCAGGGTGCCGGCCTTGGGATCGACCAGCAACGCCAGGACGGCGAGCAGGTCGCGGATCTCGTTCCGCTCGAACAGGGTGCCGAGAAACAGCACAGGAACGTCGCGCCGTTCGAGCGCCGCCGCGACCGCGGCCAGGCGGGCGTTGCCTCGGCACAGGACGGCCTGGTCCCGGAAGTCCACGCCGTGGACCTGGCGCAGTTCGAGGATGCGGGCGGCGATCGCGGCGGCCTCGTCCTCGGGGCGTTCGACCTTGCGCGTCTCGGGGTGCGCGTGCGAGGGCCCCGCGTGGGCGGTGAGGTCGAGCGGCAGGACGCCGCGCGAGGCCGCCATGCCGGTCGCGAAGGCCGAGAACGTCGCGACGACCTCCGCCGACGAACGGTAGTTCACCGTCAGGCGCCCGATACGGGCACCGGGAAAATCGGCCCCGAAACCCGTCATGTTGGCCGACGAGGCGCCGCGGAACCGGTATATGGATTGGCGGGAGTCCCCGACGACCCAGAGCCGCTCGCCCCCGCCCGCCAGCGCCTTGAGCAGCCTGACGCTCGCCCGGTTCACGTCCTGGTACTCGTCGACGAGTATGTGGCGGTGCTTGGCGCGCAGGATGTCCAGGGCGCCGTGGTCCCGCTCCAGCAGGAGCGTCGGCCGCATGACGAGATCGCCGAAGTCGAGCCGGCCGAGCCGCCGCATCTCGGCGTCGTAGACGCGATAGACAGCAGCGACCTCGATGGCCTTCTCGGCGCGCAGCCGCTCCTCCCCATCGTCGCCGGCCCGCTCCGCCATCCGCTCGGCAAGGGCCATGTAGTCGTCGGGAAGGGTGAGCTCGTCCTTCGCCCGGGACACCGCGGAGAGGATGTCGCTCAGGTCGAGAGTGGGGTCGTGCAGGTTCCGGAAATGACGGAGCGGCAGCCGCGGGACGAGATCTTCGAGCATGCCGACCGCATCGGCCTTGTCCACGAGCCGCGGATCGTCGGGCAGGGCCTCGCGGTCGTGGAACTGCCTCAGGACGTCGAGGCCGAAGCCGTGGAACGTGCCGATCCAGGCCGCGGCGGCCGCCTCGGGCAGGCGGGCGGTCAACCGCTCGACGGCTCGCCGGCCGCCTTGTTCGAGAAGGTGAGGACGAGGATCTCGGATGCCGCCGCCCCCCGGTCGAGGAGCCATTCGATGCGGCTGACCAGCGTGCGCGTCTTCCCCGTCCCCGGTCCAGCCTGCAGCAGGTACGGGGTGCCCTCATGGAAGGCGGCAGCCCGCTGGCTGTCGTCGAGCGGAGGCCTGGCCCCGGCATCCGGCTCGGCCCGTGGCAGGTGCTCCGGCAGCAGCAGGCAATCGGCCAACTGCTGGGCGACGAGGGCGTCGGGCAGCCCGGTGAGGCGGACGATGTCGGCGGCACCGTGCCCATCCTCCAGGAAGAGGCGTCGTGCCAGGCCCCGCGGCAGGACCAACTCGCGGGCGAACAGGTCGGCCTGCAGCTCCCGGCGCTCGCGCCGGCCGTAGCCCTCGACCTTCTCCACGCCCGTGGCGGTGGCCTCCACCGCGCGGCTCGGGTCGATGTCGCCGTCGACGATGACGTCGTCGGGATCGTGCAGGACGGCGTGTCCCAGCTCGTGCCCCGCGAGCAACGCGTTGGCCGTCGCGTCCCCGCGGTCCTCGCAGGCGATGGCCGGGAGGGTCGGATCGTAGAGGCCGCGCCCGCCGCGGAGGTAGGCATCGCCGGGACGCAGCCAGCTGAGATCGATCTCGTGGGCATCGATGGCCGCGACCACGAGATCCAGGGGGCGGAGCGGATTAGCGCCGCCCTCGACAGCCGCCGCGTGGACCTGCGCCGCCCGCGACCTGACAACCTCGAACGCGTCCACGGCGGCGATGCCCTTCCTAAAGCGATGCCAGGTGCCGCTTCTGCTCGTCGCTCAGCCCGGAGCTCTCGATGGCCTCGGCCAGCGATTGCTTCTCGACGGCCTCCGGCTTGACGTCCGACTTGAACCGCGCGGCCACGGGCACGCGCGCGGGCCCCGCGAGGAAGCGGGCAAGCTCGTCCGCACCGGTCCCGAGCGCCGCGGCCAGCCGTGCCAGGAACCCGGCGCTCAGATCCTCGACGCGGATGAGCCGGTCCTTGAGCCGCCCGAGGAAATTCAGGTTGCAGCCGAAGCTGCGCGCCACGCCGCGCAATCCGCCGTCTTCCTGCACGGCGAAGGGGTCGCTCCCGCCTTCGGCCGCCGACACGACCGTTCGGACCGGGTCGGCGGCCGGTGCGGCAGAGGTGGGAGCGGCGCAGGTGTCGGCGGCGCACGCCGCATGGGCCCGCGCGAAGGCGGCATCCGCGACGGCGGCGAGGGCGTCCGGGTCCTCCCCGAGGGCGAGCAGCTCCGCCTTAAGCTCCTCGGGAGAGGCCGCCAGGATACCCTCGATGTAAAGGTCATCCAGGGCGTCCAGGAATTTTTCGTCTTTGGTCGTCTCTCGGTTCATGATCTCCATCCTTTCGGGAAGCGGAGGGAGAGCGCCTTCCTGATGCGCTTCTTCGCGTAGTCGAGATCGCCCTGGTCCAGCCCGGTGCGCTCCCGCAGCGCCTTGCCCGCCAGCTCATCCCTGAGGGCTTCGAGCACCGCGAGCTCCTCCGGCTGGTCCCGGAACATCTCGAACACCTCATCGATGATCCTCGCCATCTCCTGGGCGTCGATGATGGCGTCCTCGGCGCTCCCGGCCCTCGGCTTCTCGCCGAGCCGGGCGCGCATGTAGGCGTCGACCTCCTCAGCGTCGTCGGTCGTGACCGACCGCTTCTGCTTCTCCCGCTCGTGCGAGACGAGGCTGCGCATCACGCCCACGAGGTAGGCGACGACGTTCAGCTCCCGGCCGCACTGCCTCGTGCCGAGCAGGGTCCGGCAGATCGCCTCGTTCAAGAGGTCGCCCGGGTTGAGCGTGGTACCCCCGCACAACCGCTTCGCGATGACGACCAGTTTCTTGCGGTCGTCGCGCGACAGGTCGCGGTAGGCCGCCCCGAATTCCTCCGGGCTGAGGTCATCGCCCACCCGTTCGCCCCCGGCTCGCCTCCGCAGCCGGTCGCCCGGCCAAAGGTCCGACCGACATCCCCTATGCCCCCTGCACGCGATTTTCAGAATCCGCGCCGGCCAAATTCTGAGACGCGAGCTTGGCCGGCATAGCTCGGCAGGATGCCACGGACGCAGGGGTTTTCAACCTCGACGAGCGTCCAGCCAAGGAGCGACCCCATGAACCACTTTCGACACCCGCCCGACCTCGACCCCTTCGCCAGCGCGCTCGACGCGGTCATGGCCGACATTGCCATCTCGGTGCAGCTGCCGCCCGGCCTGCACGCGAAGGCGGGCGGCCGCTACGAGGCCATCCGCGACTTCGCGGAACGCCCCGGCAGCCCGCTGAACGGGCGCATCCTGCGCTTCTACCCGCAGGGCAGCATGGCCATCGACGCGACGACGTCGACGCGCGGCACGGACGACGAGTACGATCTCGACATCGTCGCGGCGCTGGATCTCGATCCGCATTCCGGGCCGGACGCTGTTCTCGACCTGCTGTACCGCTCGCTGGAAGGATATCCGACCGGTCAAAAGGTCGAGCGCCAGACCCGGTGCGTGACCGTCCGCTACGCCGACCGGATGCACGTCGACGTGACCCCGGCGGTGCGCCTGGGACACGGCGCGGAGCGGGTCAGCCACATCTTCCACGCCCACCCGGACAAGCCCGCGTCCGAGCACTTCCACGTGCCGATGAACGCCTATGGCTTCGCCGAGTGGTACCGGGCGCGCACGCCGCTGGAGCGCCGGTTCGCGGCCGCCTTCAACAAGCGGCTGCACGAGGCCTACGGCATGGAGGTGCGGGCGGACGCCGAGGTCGACGAGATCCTCGACCAGGTGCCCATCATCGTGAAGGCGGTGGCGACCGTCGCCCTGCAGCTTCTAAAGCGCCACCGCAACGTGGCCTACGCCGGAGCCACGGGGCGCATCCCGCCCTCGGTGATGCTCTCCTGCTTCGCAGGGCAGGCCTCGCAGCCGGGCCTGCCGCTCGCCGACATGGTGATCCGCCTCGCCCGCACGGTGGCGAGCGCCCTGCGCGCGGCCAGCGCCCGCCGCGAGCCCATCAGGGTCGTCAACCCCGTCCACGCGGAGGATTGCTTCACCGACCGCTGGCCGGAGAACCTCGCCCAGCAGGACGAGTACGCCGCCAAGCTCACGGACCTCGCCGACGGCCTGGCGTGGATCAAGCAGCACGGTTCGAGCCTGGAGGACATCCAGGAGTGGCTGCGGGAGCGCTTCGGCGGCCACGTGGTCTCGACCTCGGTCCGCCGCTTCAACGACCGGACCGGCCGGGCGGTCCAGTCCGGGCTCCACGCCTACACGCCGCGGGGCGGCCTCTACGTCCCGAGCCGCCCGGCGCTGGTCGGCGTCGGCGGCGCGGCCGCCGCGGCACCGGCCCGGGCGAGCGCCCACACCTTCCGCGGGGGGCGCCGGTGGTGAGCGTCTTCCCCTCCATCGCCGACCAGGACCGGGCCATCCGGGCGTCATGGCCCTCGTTCCGGCTCGTCGAGCGCTCCGAGCGGGCGGCGACCTGGCTCGGCACGCTCAAGCCCTTCATGCTCGCCTACGAGGTGCGGGTCTCGTACCGGGTCCCCCTCGTCATCGAGCGGATCGCCCCCCTGCGGCAGCAGCCCGAGGTCCGGGTGATCTCGCCGGCCCTCCGGCGCCGCCCCGGGGACGGCGAGGGCCCGCTGCCGCACGTCTACGTCGACCGGGCCGGCGACCCGGTCCTGTGCCTGTTCGACCACGAGATCGGCGAGTGGACCCCGTTCCGCCTGATCGCCGAGACGACCATTCCCTGGGCCCTCGACTGGCTCGGTTGCTACGAAGGCTGGCGCGCGACCGGACGGTGGTCCGGGGGCGGCCGGCACGCCGAACCCCCCGCCGCCAAGGAAGCCGGACGATGAGCTACGTTCCCCCGCGCCGCTCCGACGGCACCCAGCAGGACCGCAGACAGCCCCTCCCGTGGCCCAAGGACCGGCCTTTCCGTATCCTCTCCGTCGACGGGGGCGGCATCTGCGGCATCCTCCCGGCCGCGGTGCTCGCCGAGCTTGAGGGCCGATTCCTCGAAGGGCGCTCGATCGCCCGGCACTTCGACATGATCGCCGGGACCTCGACCGGCGTCATCATCGCGCTCGCGCTCGCCCACGGCCTGACGGCGCGCGAGATCCGCGACGTCTACGTCGAGCGCGGCGGCAACATCTTCCCGCCCCCGTCGCGGATCGAGCGCCTCACCCGGTTCGTGCGCCAGCGCTACCGCTACGTCTACGAGCGCAAGCCGCTCGAAGACGAGCTGCTGCGGATCTTCGGGGAGACCACCTTCGGCGAGGCCCGGACCCGGCTCTGCATCCCCGCCTTCGAGGGGTTCCACGGCGAGCCGTTCGTCTTCAAGACGCCCCACCACCCCGCCTACAGGAAGGACCGATCCGAGCGCATGGTCAGGGTCGCCCTGAGCACTGCGGCCGCCCCGACCTACTTCGAGGCGCTGGCGAACAACGGCTACGTGATGGTCGACGGCGGCCTGTGGTCGAACAACCCGACGATGAACGCGGTGGTCGACGCGCTCGCCTGCTTCGACATCGACCGCGGCCAGATCCAGGTGCTCAGCCTCGGCTGCGGGGAGACCGCGTTCAAGGTCGACGCGAACAAGACCTCCGGCGGCATGATCCAGTGGCGCGGCGTCATCCAGGCGGCCATGAAGGCGCAGTCGCACAACGCCATCGGGCAGGCGGGCCTGCTCATCGGCCGTGACCGGCTGACGCGCATCGACGCGCCGGAGAGCACCAACCCCATCGCGCTGGACGACTACCTGCGCGCGAAGGCGGAGCTGCCGGCCATGGCCCGGGTCCTCGTCGAGGGCGCCGGGCGCGAGATCCACCGGAACCTCCTCCTCGACGAGGTCGAGCCGTACACCCCGTGCCCGGTCGTCTGAGGCAGGCGCAAGCGCGGGCGGAAATCTGAAACCCCATCCCGGGCGGCATCGCTGCCAGGGACGCAAAGGCGGCTGTCGCCCATCCCGGGCCCCCGCGTTCCAGAGGCAGGCGGATGCCCAAGAATATCGTGGTCTTCTCCGACGGCACCGGGCAGGACGGCGGCGTCCGCCCCGAGCAGCGGATCAGCAACGTCTACAAGATGTACCGCGTTTGCAAGGTCGGGCCCGAGAGCGGCATCGACCCGGCGGAGCAGGTCGCCTTCTACGACCCGGGGCTGGGCACGGACATCGGCGCCACGGCGCTGACGGCGCCCGTGCGGTTCGTGCAGAAGATGGCGGCCTCCTCTCGGGGCGCGGCATCACCACGAATATCGCGGACTGCTATCGCTTCATCGTCGACCACTATGAGCCGGGCGACCGCATCTACCTGATCGGCTTCAGCCGGGGGCCTACACGGTCCGCTGCGTGGCGAACCTCCTGATGTACTGCGGGGTGCCCGCCACGGGTGCCGGCGGCGCTCTGCTGCGCTTCCGCAAGATGACGCGGGACATCGCGCGCGAGGCGGTCGAGACGGTGCTGGAGCACGGTGCCGGCCACCCGCGCGCGGACTTCGACGCGGAGCGGCATGAGCTCGCCCGCCGGTTCCGGGCGCGGTACGGCTCGGACCATCCCGAGGGCGGCGGCAAGTCCAACGTCGAGCCCTACTTCGTCGGGACCTTTGACACGGTCGCCGCGCTCGGCGTCGCCGGCCCGAAGCGCACCCTGATCAAGGCCGGCCTGGCGGCCGCGGTCGTCATCCCGCTCGGCATCGCCATCGCCGTGACCTCCGCCCTGGTCGGGGGCATCTCCTACCTCTTCGACGGCCCCTTCTGGAAAGCGGACCTGATCACCGCGGGCATCCTCGTGGCCGCTTCCGTTGCGGTCGCAGGGGCGGTACGGCGCCGCGTCGCCGCGGCGAAGACCAAGACCATCGTGGACTGGCCCGGGCCGGGAAGGTCGAAGAGCCACGTGGCGGAGTGGAAGGGCGAGAACTTCGACCGCCTCCTCAGCGCCCAGGTCGGCTACGCCCGCGCGGCAATCGCCATCGACGAGAGGCGCAAGGACTTCGACCGCGTGAAGTGGGGCCCGACCGAGGTCCGACCGCCGCGGGCGCCCGGCGCGCCCGACCAGTTCCGGCAGTTCTGGTTCGCCGGCAACCACTCCGACATCGGCGGCAGCTACGAGGAGACCGAATCCCGCCTGTCCGACATCGCGCTCCGGTGGATGCTGGAGCAGGCCGTCGGCGTCCCGGACGGCCTCAAGGTGGACGGGATGCCGCCCGTCGCCGATCCGCGCCACCCGGTCGAGGTGATGCGGATCCCGCGGCTGCGCCTGCACCCATCCGCCGCGGGCGTGCAGCACTGCGAGGTGGCCGGCATGCGGGACGCCATCGCGGCGCGCGTCTCGGCCTCGTGGGTGCCGGGTTGGGTACGACGCTGGGCGGAGGGCAAGACCTGGGAAGCCAAGGACCGGGAGATCAGGCACGACGCCACGGTGCACCCGAGCGTCGACGAGCGCTACCGGCTCGCGTCCGTGGTCCAGTGCGACGGGGTCGCGCCCTACCGTCCCGCGGCGCTGGCCGACCACGTCCGGTTCAAGCCGTTCTACGCAGGTCCGGTGGCAGCCTCACCGGAACCTCTGGGAGCGGTCGGGCCGGGGGGCCCGAGCGAGGGGCAGGTGCCTGAAGGCTTGGACCGGGACACCACCGGGCGACCGAACGGCAGCTTCACGTCGCGGGCCGTTCGGATCGATCCGTCACCGGGAAGGCCGGCCGCGCCGCCTTGACGCCACCGGGCGCGGTGGCTCCCCGGATCTGCGGGAAGGTCGCGCGCAGCAGCTCGGTGCTGGCGACCGTACGGGCAATCAGGTCCGGCCAGGCGCGCGGCGCCGAGAGCCCGGACGCCGAGACGGTGTCGGCAACCTCCAGCCGTCCGGCCACCTCGCGCCAACGCAGGCGTCCGCCGAGCGCGGCCTGGATCGCCACCTCCCGAGGCGGGCGGCCCCCGCGGGTCAGGACGACCTCCACCGCCTCCCGCTCGGGTTGGACCTCGATCCGGATCGTGAGGTCGCCGGAGGCGCTGGACAGCGTCAGGCCGCGGCTTCGCCCGACGAGCTTGAACGTTCCCCGCCGCCCGAGCGCGCGGAGCAGCGCGGCCTGGAACGCGAGCACGCCGCCGCCCGCCGGGTCGTCGGGGTCGCAGGCCAGCGCCAATATCGAGCGCGCGCCGGCACGGTTGACCAGGTGCGTGACGGTTCCGTCCTTCTGGGCGACCCGCAGCGTCTCGACGCCGAGCTTTTCCAGCGCGGCACCGGCCTCGTGACCCGACCGCGCCGCCCCGGCGATGTCGGCGTAGATGTCCGCGGGGGCCCAGATCCTGCGGAACCCGTCGAGGGAGACCTCGTCGATCCGGCGCCAGCCGCGCCCCCGGAGCACACCCGCAGGTGACCTCCGTCGATCAGGCCGTCGACCGTCTCGACCCTGCATCCGAGCACCGTGGCGGCCTGGTAGCGGCTGAGGCCTGGGAGCGTCCGCAAGGCCGCGCGCGCGGCCCGCATGCCGCCCCCGCGGTCCCGGCGCGGGTCGGGGACCAGGAGGTCGCCGACGGTCGGTCCGAGCCTTCCCCGCGGGACCGCATACCCTTTCAGGATCGCCTCGACCGACCGCGCCGGGTTGGTCTTGCAGGTCCGCCTGAGGTCGGCCAGCCGCAGGTGGCCGTCCGGCACGTCGGTCGCGGGCTCGACCTTGTGCAGCAGGCGCGCTGCGAGCGTGGCCACGTCCTCGGGCCGGAACCGGTCGCGGTCGCGGCCCGTGCCGATCCTGACGAAGCGGGCGATGACGCCGGCGCAGACGAGGGCGTCGAACGTGTCGCGCGGGAGCCCCAGCGCGTCGGCGGCCCCGTCCCGGTCGAGGCATGAGGCCAACGTTCGCCTGACCGACTCCGCCTGCTCCGGGCTGAAGGAGCGGTACCGCGCACGCGCGATGCCGAACTGCCGCTCGTGGATGCCGAGCGCCTCGGACAGGCGCCGCAGGCGCTCCTCCGTGAGGCCGAGCTCGGCCGCCAGGGTCGGGACCGGCAGCCAGCCCGCCTCGCCGGCGTACCAAGCCTCGCAGGTCGACGGCGAGAAGTCGCCCCGCTCGATCGCCACCCGCCGCATGCAACCGGCGAGGATCCCGATGTGCGAGCCCTTCTCCGCGTTCAGGGCCGAGCCGAGCCAGCCGAAGCTCGCGCGCTTGCCGCGCCCGTCCTTGAAGGCCGCGCGCGCGGCTGCGACCGCGTGGAGCAGCATGACGAGCCCGTCCTCCCCCTTGCGCAGCACGTCGTACCCGGCCCGGTTCACGGCGGGCAGGTCGAAACCCTTGGTCACGCCGACGACCGGGCGCGTCCGCAGGGTTCCGCCGAGGGCGACCCGGCCGACGAGCTCCACGGCGTCGAGCACGTCGCCCAGAGTGGGAAGGTCATCGAGCAATGGGACCGCCGGGGGCCCGGCGGCGCCCAGCCGGGCGAGGATGTAGCCCTCCAGGGACGGCCGCGGGACCGTGCGCCGCGGCACGCCGTGTCGCGGCAGCGGCGAGCCGGTCGGGGCGTGCGTGAACGACGCCGACCACCATGGGACGGGGTGGCCCGAGGCGTCGCGGTCGACGATGTCGATATCGTGGTCCGGGCAGCGCGCGAACGCCGGCAGGTCCCACCAGGCCCGGTGATGCGGGCTCTCGGCGAGGCAGGCCGGACAGAAACGGCGCAGGCCGATCTGCCAGTGCCGCCGCCGGACTTCCTGGCCCATGATCACGACCGAGGTCGGGGTGACCACGGGGGTGGCATGGATCAGGTGTTCCTTTCCCGTGATCGGGAAGGACAGCGCGAACTCCAGGCACTCGGCGGGCTGGATGTCCCGCCCGTTCAGCCCGTGCGAGTTCAGCAGGACGGCGACGCTGCCGATCCCGCTCATGGCTCCGAGGCGTACGACGTAGCCGTGGGCGGGCTCGCCCGGATGGGGCGGCCCCCAATCGGGGAGCGGAGGCTCGAAGCGTCCGTGCAGGTCGGTGAAGGTCCTCATGCCGGCCACCTCACTTGACGAAGGCGCCCTGCGCCGGATCCTTCGGCTGGAGCGTCGACTTGGGGACCTGCGTCACGCGGGCCGGGGCATGGTCGATGTCGTCGCGGAACGGGTTGAAGGTCATCCCGACCGGCCTGATGAGGTCCCAGGCATCGGCGAAATGTCCGACCTCGACCCGCTCGGCGCCGTCGTTGAGCGCCCGGCACCCGGCCGCGAAGATGAAGTCCTTCAGCCGGCCGATGATGCCGTCGGTCACCCAGTAGAGCCGCGAGGCGAACCACTGCGAGCCGAGGCCCGACTTCGCCGCGAAGGGCAGCCGGCCGTCGATCTCGGCGCAGAGCAGGCGGAAGAGGGCGCGCTCCTCCTTGCTGTCCCAGGAGTAGGGCAGCATGACGTGGTGCGGCAGGCCGCCCCGCCCCTCCAGCTGCTTGTCCGCCGCCATGATCCCGTAGGTCTCGACGAGCCCTGCGGCGGCGACGTTGAGCGTCCCGAGGTTGAGGATCTTGCGGACGAGTCCCAGGCAGTCCTTCAGGGCGCCTGGTCGTGCGGTGGTGAAGGCTTCCTGAACCTCGTCGAGGAGGACCAGCTCGACCTTCTGCTTGACCAGGGCGTTCAGCACGTTGCCGAAAAGTGAGTCGACCTTCATTCGGGTGACGTCGCCGGCGTTCAGCACTCCCGCGAGGGCGGTCACGAAGCCGGCCTTGTTGCAGCCGACCGGAAGGTCGACGTACGCCACCCGCCGCACGATTCCCTCGGAGCCGGTCAGGTCGGCCGGGAACCCGCGGGCATATCGCTTCAGGGCATAGCTCTTGCCCGTCCGCGGATCGCCGGCGAGCACGAACAAGGACCCGGTGTCCGGCAGGCCGTCCTTCACGGGCCTGTGGAAGCGCGCGACCGCCTCGGTCGCGGTCTCGAAGCGGTCGTGCCCCACGAAGAGGTTCTTCATGATGAGCTGCCGCTCGGCAGCCGGCTTCGCCGCGCGCTCGGCGCGGCGAAGCCGCTCGTCGTCCCGGAGGGTCTCACTCATCGCCCGTACTCCAGTTCCTGTCGGCCCTGAGGGCCGCGAGTTCCTCGTCGAGATCGTCGTCGGGCTCGGGGGCCCGCGCCGCGGGAATGGGCGCCTCCGGCGCCGTGGCCGGCGCGGTGGCCGCCGGGCCCGGCTCGGGCTCGTCCCGGACCGGGGCCGGCGGCATCGGGCCGGGGGCACCGTCGGCCGACGCCATGGCGCCCTGTGGCGGCGCCGGGACCGACGCATCGCGGTGCCCGGCGGCGAGGAGCCTCGGGGCCGGGGGCGGCCCAGCGGGATCGGGCCCTGGCTCCGGCGCCGTCGCGGCCTTCGGACGGCGCGCGATGGCCAGGGGATCGAGGTGCCCCGCGGTGGTGGCGGGAAGCGCCGGCGTGCCCGTGCGCACCTCGCTGCGGAAGCGCCGCTTGCGCTCGCCGTCGAGGAAACGGGCGAGGCCGCGATGGATGGCCTTGCGCTCCGGTTTCGCCCGCGCTGCGGCGGCCGCGTCCCCGAGGAGGTCGAGCGCCCGGGCCATCGCATCGAAATCGAACGCGCCCTTGACCATGCGCCTGGCATTCTCGACGGCGAGGTCGTGGACGTGCCGGTGGCGCCCCTCGGCGTAGGCGCGATGGGCCCGGGTCGCCGGCACCGTGATGATGCGCCCGTCTTGGTCGTACGGGTCGATCACGTAGATCCGGCCGATGTCGCTCGGGTCGCGCACGCACCGGTAGCGCGTGCCCGCGCCGTCCTCCCGCGCGTTCCGGTGCCCCGGGTTGGTGATGAGCGTGATCAGCCCGGGCATTCGTACTTGACGTGGTCCCAGACGATCCCGTCGTTCTGGATCGTGCGATCCTCCCACTCGCCGCACAGGGCGATGAACAGGTCGGCGGGCGGGAGCGGGCCGCTGGGATGGCGGGCCGCCTCCTCGTTCCAGACCCGGAGCGGGATGTCGCCGATGCCGCGCAGGAGGCCCAGGCCCTTCGACCGGTGGACGTTGTGGACGTCGCAGATGAAGAACATCAGCAACGCCTCGAACTCCGATTTCCGGATCTTGGCGCAGTCCAGGGTCTCCGGGTCGGGCTCGCGCCTCTTGACAGTGTTGGACAGCGTCGTGCCCGGGAGCAGGTGGATCAGACCCGTGTTGAGGTAGCCGAAGAATCGTTCGAGGGCGCCCTTGAGCCAGGGGCACTTCGGCTTGAACCGCGGCTTGTTCATCTTCAGCTCGCGTGCGGCGGCCTCGATGTCCTTGCCGATAAAATGCAACGCGTTGTCGACCCAGAGGTTTTCGATCCGGCCGAAGCACGGCCACGGCATCCGCACGGCCGGGAACGGCGACATGTCCTTCGGGTACATCGCGTGCCGCAGGCCGGCGACGAAGCTCGCGAAGCTCGGGGCCTCGTAGCCGAGCGACGCCCCGACGATCATCCCCGTCTTGCGACAGCGGAAAATAATCAGGTCTGGCCGGCCGAGGACGACGTCGCTGTCGTCGTCGACGAGCAGGATGTCGAGTACGCAGTGGTCGACCTCGACGTCCTGGTACGGCCGGTCCGGAAGCGGCTGCACCTCATAGGTGCGGTGCATCTTCGCGGCGTACTCGGGACCCTTGCGGTAGTAATCCCGGACGTACTTGTCGACGTCCTTGCAACGGCGCTGGAACGTGCGGATCGACGGGACCCGGATCTGGTCGAGTTCCTCCGGCGAGAGATGGCGCGAGAGGGTGCGCTTGTAGGCCCCGACCGAGGTGACGACCTTGGCGTAGGCCACCTCCGTGGTCATGTTCGGGCTGAGCCAGCGCCAGACGCCGCGCTCCAGCGCGACCTCGCCCACATGCCCGAACGGCCGGCGCCGGTTGCCCTTGTGCTGGTGCCGGTCGACGAGGCACGCCTTGCCGTGGATGTCGCCGAGCGTCATCCAGAGGTCGAACCAGTTGAGCACCGTGGTGAAGTGCGGCGCCTTCTCGCCCTTGCTCAGCGCCACCCGCACGATAACGGGGTCGAGCGCCGGCTTCGAGCGTCGGAACTCCCAGGGCGCGCGGGGCCGCGCCTCGCCCTCGACGAAGCCCCGGATGCAGGCGTTCACGTAATCGAGCTTCCGGGCCGCCTCGGCGACCTGCTCCTTCGTGAGCTTGAGGCGGTTCGGAAGCGGGCCTCTCGGCTTGCCGTACTTGAAATTGCCGGCGACGAGCCGCGCCTCGCCCCTCGCCGACAGGAAGGCGAGTTGCTCGTCGGTGAGGAACAGCACGTCCTTGTCCTCGACGCGCAGGAACTGCAGCCGCCCGTCGAGGCGGCGCTCGAACTCGTGGGTCCGCCCGTTGAGGTTGAGGATGTCCTTGGTGCGCAGGTCGAAGCGCAGCGTCGCCGCCTGCCCATGGGCGGTTTGGACGGAGGGGACGGAAAACGGCGCGTTCACGGCACCACCTCGCGGATCTCGGCCTGGAAGGAGAGCGGCCGGGCGAGGTCGAGCGCGACCTCGCCCGCCAGCGCCAGGTTCAGCACGGCGGTGTAGGCGCGGCACTCGCCGGGCCGGTCGTTCAGCCGGGCCGCCCTGACCACGGCCGCGATCGTGGTCGGCAGGCCGAGCGTGACGAGGGCGTCGCGGACGCGCAGCAGCGCGACCGCGTCCGGGACGATGTACCGATGCCGCTCCATGATCTGGGCGTTCGAGAGCCGAGGCTCGGCACGGATCTCGGCCTCGTCCAGGGTCAGGAAGGCGACGCCGTGGTCGAGGCGGTAGGCCTCCTCGATGTGTGGCTGCCGTCTCGTCCAGGCCGGCAGCTCGGCGATGAAGCGCGCCTTGGCGTCGATCACGACAACCGAACCGGCGCGGTAGCGGCACACCACGTCCGGGACGTAGACGTGCTTCTCCTGGCCGCCCCGACCGTCCGGGATGAAATAGGTGAGTTCGTGCGGCTCGACCGCATAGTGCGCGATGTCGGGGTTGGCCCCGAGGAGGGTCCGAAGATCACGTTCCAGAAGCGAGCGGAAGGGGGCGTCGCCGAGCGCCTTGTGGTCGCCACCGTCGCCATCGACCGCGCACAGGTAGTTGCGCTTCTTCACCTCCCGGACGACGGGGGCTCCCGGGAAAAGGCCGAGGTTCGCCGGCGTCGCCGACGACTTGAGGCGAAGGGGCGGCTCGTCGACGTCGTTCTTGCTGATACTCATGCCACGGCACCCCGCATGATGCGGGTCTCGGACCCGAGCGGCTGCCTGAGATCGAGCCTGATGGAGCCGGCCAGGGCGAGTTCCATCAGGCAGGCGAGCGTCCGATCGATCCTGCGCGCAGGGAAGGGTTTCGCCGAACGATGGAAGCGGCCGACGGTGGTGGTCAGGCCATGCCGGACCAGGGAGTCGTGCACTCGTTCCAGGTCGGGCTTCGCCCCGGGCCCGGCCCGCTCCTTCAGCATACGGGTGCGATTTTCCCGTTGGACGCGCGAAAAAAGGGTGTGTTCTGTGAGGACACGGAAATCCACGCCCAGCGTACGGTAAGCGGATCGCACCGCCGCCTCGGTCCTCTGCCAATGGGGGGCCGCCCTGTCGCGCTCCCAGGTGGCCAGGAAGGTGTAGGCGACGACGCCGCCGTCGCGGCGGCGGGCGACGACCTGGGGCCGATGGCACGCATCCCGGACGCGGCCATCACGATCCATCTCTTGGTAGTGGAGGACGTGGGCGGACGGCACGACGAGGGTGTTGACCGGGTCGCACAGGACCATCGTGAGACCGGCGGTCTCCAGCAAACTCGTCGTGATCGCCAGGCCACCCGGCAGCTTCTCGTGGCGCACGACATCGGGCACCCAGGAGCGGGGGGCCCGCATGGGGCCGAGGGAACGCGGGACGGGGCCGAGGCCGAGGTCATCCGGCACCGCGAAGGACGCGCGACGGCGCGGGATCGCCGCGCCGTCATCCTCGGCGATGGCTGTCTTGAGGTCTCGGGCGGTCGGCAGGAGGACCGGGGCGAGGCGCGTCGTAAGCAGTGCCTGGGGCTGCATCCGATCCCTCCTCAACGCTTGAGTTCGCAGAGGACGCCGAGTACGGCGCCGGTGGCACTGTCGGTGGTCACACCCAACGAGGGCCGAAGAGCCCGGCCGCTCTCGTCGATCACGACGAAGTCGAGGCGCTCGAAGTCGAAGATCGCCTCGATGGGCATGGAGATGACTTCGTCGGCCGCGTCGTAGGCTTGGTCCCGGATCGACGATGCGGCGGGAGGGAGGCGACGCGCTTTCCGGATTCCGCGCGGCGACGCGGTATCCGCGGCGGCCAGGCCGTGGGGTCTGCTGGGGTTCGTGGCCTTGGTCTTCGTCGACCGGTCCATGGCAAAGTTCTCCCGACCCGCCGAGGCGGAGCGCCGCGCGGGGCTTGATGCTGAAGGTCGAGGGCCGCGCCGATGCGCGGCTCGGGTTGATCGGGCGGCGCGGCCTCGCCTGCGCCGCAAGCCGGCGGCCGGTCCTCATCGACCGGCCACCGGCGGGCCCCGATCAGCGGTCGCTGTCGCTGACGATGCAGGGCGCGCGACCGCGCCCGTCGGGGGGACCGTGGAAACGGCGTCGGCGACCTCGGCCCCGGCTCCCTGTCGGTCGGGTCGGCCGGCCCCGGAAGCGGGGTCGCTCGAAACGCCCGCCCTGGCGGCGGGCGGCCGCCGCGGCGCGATATGATCCGGCAGGACGATGCCGACGCGGGTGAAGAGGTCGGGGATGGGCGGACGCATGGCACAGCTCTCCTGTCGCCTCCCGACGGGGTCGGAGGCGCGGGTCTACGGGATGTGCGGAGTGGTCCCGGCTGGCCCCCGTCCTGTTCGCCGTGAACCAGGACTGGGACTTGGGCTTCTAAGCCGACGACGGGAGACGCACTGCGCGGGTTTTCGGTCAGGGAAAATGACGTCGGGTCTCGGCAAACCCCGTCGGGGTGGCCGAGACATGGACCGGGCGGCTGATGCTCGATCCGTCGTTGTCAAAGGCTTGCAGCGGCGCCCTGGAACAGGACGGCCGCTGCCGCACGCCTGTGGAAAACCATCATGCCCGCTTGCGGTCGGAGCGACTGCGCAGTAACAATGA
Source organism: Methylobacterium komagatae (assembly GCF_042661665.1). Classification (NCBI taxonomy): domain Bacteria; kingdom Pseudomonadati; phylum Pseudomonadota; class Alphaproteobacteria; order Hyphomicrobiales; family Methylobacteriaceae; genus Methylobacterium; species Methylobacterium komagatae. The sequence goes on along the minus strand of NZ_JBHSWN010000001.1, from coordinate 4,127,442 downwards.
GATTCTACAGGCGCTTGGCGCCTTTCGTTCGGCTAGAACGAAGTGGTTGTCACGGTGTTGTCACATCGTGACGTCGACGTGGTGTTTGGTAAGTATAGAACACGGCTGGCATGCAGGTGGTGCTGCTCCAGCAAGTAGTCGTACGCGCTGCGCACGACTATCCGGGATTTGTAAACAGGATGCATCCATCCTTCGTTGCACCTCCCTGAAAAGCGTCCGGCCTTGCGTCGGGCGCTTTTTCGTTTGGCGGGGCCCGGGCCCCCATGAGCTTGGCGGTAGGTCTCATTCCCATTCGTCCAGCATCCTCATGAGTTGGAGGTCGACGCGACGGCGTGATGGGTCAGGCCCGACCCGGCCCAAGGCGCCACCGCCCTGTCGTGGGGTCGCGATGGGCGCGTCCGGCAAGCCTTAATTTTGTCTTGTTTTTCTCGGCCGAGTCCTTAGCGAAATTAGCCTTCACGACGATTGCGTTCAGTTCCCCGCCGCTCAGTCCGTGCGGTTCGGCCTCTTCCAAGGCACGCAGGATCAGCCGCGGGACTTCTCCCGTGAGCAGCACCTTCGAGTTACTATCGGCCGCCTCGGATGATTGCACCGTCGTGCCGCCACCTTGCAGGGCCTGATCGACGAGCTGGATCTGGAGCCGGAGATCCTCGACCTCGCGAAAATGAGCCAGGCTTGCCGCTGAATAAGCCTCCTCCTTATCCTTTAGCTTCCGCTCCAGTCTTTCACGAAGGCCCCGATAGTCTTCCGCTCTACCCATCGGGGCCCCGTTAACCGACGCCGCCCAGGGACACCTGAGCGCATTCAATCCTATAGAGGCTCCGTCCGCCCCACGCAAGCGGTCCAGTCCTGGGCGGCGGGGTTTTTTGGCGTTTTCCCCCGCTTCCAGGCATGGAAGTTCGACGCGGAGCCCGGTTCGCTGCGCCACCATGCCATGATGGAGACCAAGCCTTGCCGAGCGGCTTCGTTCGACACCGCTTTCCCAGAGGTCGCCTCCATCGATCCACGTCAATCCCGTCACCGTGCCGGCTGCTGCCGGGATCTGGACATCGGGCGAAACGGCGGTTCTAGGCTTGCCGGCCAGTCCTGGGGTTCGGCGACGTTGGTACTGGGAGAACCGGGATCCGCGATGAGCTCGAATCCTGGCGTGATCCGCCATGGCCTGGGGGCCCGTCGCGGCGCGGTCGCTCATGCCACTTTGCCCACGAACATCGGGGCGGGACGGGATGAACTCATCCACCGGTCGAGGAAGGTGCGAAGGTGTGGGCGCGTCCGGCCCTCGGACGCGAGGTAGTCGACGAGGCTGCGCATGCTCGCGTCATGGCCCGCGACGTCGGTCTTCCCGCAGAGGAGCGCGTGGCGGACGTAGACAGCCATGGTGTTCACCGTGTCGCACTCGCAGTAGGCCCGGACGCCGGCGAGGTCGCCCCGCGTGATCTGGCCGGCGACGTGGGCGCCGTGCTCGCCCGCCTTGCCGGGCAGACCCAGCGCGACCGCGCACTCGTCGAGGCCCATGCGCGGGGAAGCCCCGAAGCCTGACAGGACGTCCATCAGGTCCGTATGCCAGTCGGGCGCGTACCGGCTCTCGTATCCGTTCCACCGGTCGCCGCGGCGATACCAGGCCTGGACGGGGATGCCGTGAACGAGCGCCCGGGCCTGAAGCACGGGCAGGTCGAAACCGCGGCCGTTCCACGACACGATGCGGTAGCGGCCGGCGGCGAAGAACCTCCAGAACGCCGCAAGCAGCCTTCGCTCGTCCCAGTCCTCGTTTCCGCCACTCCGACACTGCTGCACCATGTAGCGCTCGTAGCCGGTGGCCGGGTCGACCGCGATGCGAGCCTCGACGTAGGAGATGGCGACGATCTGGTGCCGGCAGGGTTTTGGGAACGTGTCCGAATCGATGGCCGGCAGTCCGGGATCGGCGACGGTCTCGATGTCGAGGCAGAGGAGCGTGTCCGGTGTCCCGGGGGCGCCGTGCCGGTCGCGGGCGGGGCCACGCCGCTGCCTCGGCGGGGCTGGGTCGATCGGCGAGGCCGGTCCCGGGGATGGCGCGGTTTCGGTGGGATTTGGCTTCATGCGGTCAGGCCTCCAGGATGAGTGTCGGGTCGAAGGGCGACCGGCCGCATTCCCAGCCGGAGATCCTGGGATTGGCGACGATCCGCGTCCGTCCCACCGTGACGTCGACCGGACCGGGCACGTGGCCGTGGATCCAGAGGGCGGGCGCCCCCCAGCCATCCATGATCCCCTCCAGGTCGGAGGCGAGCGAGGCCCCGACCCACTCGTCGGCGAGTTCGGGCAGGACCTCGGGGGGCAGGGCACGCGCGGACGGGGCGTGGTGGGTCACGACGACCGCGCGGTCGCCGGGGCGCGCGTCCTGGACCAGCGCGACCGGCGACGCCCGGAACCCGGTCGCCTGGGCGACGATGGATCCGAGCACGTCCTCGATGAACGCCCGCGACCGGGCGTGCGCGCCGCCCGCGTCGTGGGGCAGGTAGGGGAGCGCGCCGGCGCGGCGGATGCGGCGGCAATCGCCGAGGTGATGCCGGGCGTGGCCACGGGCGAGGGTCGCCCTCCGGGATCCGTGCAGGGCCCAATCTGTCCAGAGGGTGGCCCCCAGGATGTACAGGCCCGTCCCGCGACCGTCGTCGACGCGCAGGCCATCGTCCGAGAGGAGCGCGATGCCGGCCCGGGCCGCCAGTTCGCGACCGCGCGCGAGGATCTCCGCGACGTCCCCGTCGCCCCAGAACTCGCGGTTGCCCGGCACCAGCACGACGGGCCGGGAGCCCTGCCGCCCGTCGAGTGCGCGCGCCAGCCACTCGACCGACGCCCGGAGGTCGTCGGAGACATCGCCGGCCACCACGAGCGCGTCGAAGTCCGGGAGCGGGTCGGGCAGGGCGAGGGGATGGCGGTCGACCACGAGGTCGGACATCACCCAGAGCCGGTACAGGCGCGGGCTCTGCGTCGCGGCGCGCCCGGCTCCGGGCGCCGGGACGGCCCCCCGTCCGAGGGCCATGGGATCGGCGTGCCGGGTCATCGGCCGTCCTCCGCCTGCCTGGCCCGGCCGGGCCGCGCCTCGGCGATGAGCCGGCGCAGCGCGTCGCCGCCGAGAACGCGGCGTTCGAGCAAAGCCTCGGCGACGGCCTGCACGACGTCCTGGTACTCCGAGACCAGGCGCTCCGCCTCGCCCTGGAGCCGGGCGAGGTCGGCCTCGACGGCCGCGCGCAGGGCGTGGTCCGCGGCCAAGGTGTGGGCGACCGCCTCCATCGGGCCGCGGTAGATGATGCCGCCGCCGAGCCCGAACGAGCCGTGGATGCCGGCGACGAATGCGGTGGCACGGGCGAGATCCGAGGTCGCGTCGCCACCGGAGCCCGCGCTCGCCTCCCCGAGGAACACGGTCTCGGCGGCGCGGCCGCACAGGAGGCTGGTCACCATCCTCTCCAGGCCGTCGCGCGTGGGCAGCGGGCCGAGGCGCGAGCGCATGCTGGTGCCGCCCGCGGCGGTCTCGCGCAGGATCAAATCCACCTGCTCGACATGGGCGATGCGCAGCACCTCGGCCCCGACCGCGTGGGCCGCCTCGTGCAGGGCGCTGCGCATTTTTCCCCGGGGGTCCGCGTGTCCGGCGGCGCGACCGCCTCCAGCAGGTCGTCCGCCTGCAGGGGGCGCTTCGCCGCGCGGGCCCTCGCACGCGCAGCCTTGACCCAGCCGACGACCTGCGCCCCCGTGGCGCCGAGGCCCAGCTCGGCGACGACGGTCAGGTCCAGGTCGGGCAGGTCGGCGCCGAGATGCTGGCGGACGATGGCGGCGAGCTCGGGTGCGGCGGGGGGCGAGATGCGGATGACCTGTCCCAGCCGCCCCGGGCGCACCAAGGCGGCGTCCAGCCGGTCCGCATGGTTCGTGGCGCCGATGATGCAGACTCCAGCGCCTTCCCGCGCACAGCATTCGTCAATCTTCAAAAGCATATGCGTCACGACCGGTGTCCACCACGAAGAATTTCTTCCATCCATTGACGATCTACTGGGTATGCTGTCGATCTCATCCAAGAACAAAATCGACGGAGACCGGGCGTAAGCTTCCTCAAACGTAATATCTATGTGCTTGACGACTCCGTCCAAATACCCATTTGACTGAGAAAACCACGACGAGACCGAGCTCACCAGAAGCGGGAGGCGCGCGGACTTCGCCAGCGACCGAACGTAAGTTGACTTTCCCAGTCCGGGACTTGAGGCCAGGACGACGTTCCGGTCGATGGCCGCGAAGGACCCGATGCGGCCTTCGCGCCAAGCTTCGAGTTCTTCGAGCAGGCGCATGCCCCAGGCGTGGGAAGCCCCATAGCCGCGCAGGGCCGGGAACGGCACCGCGTCGGCGACCTGGCCGTCGACCGTGGACCGCGCCTCGGCCGCGGTCGCGAGGCGCTCGACGCAGGCGCGCGCCGACCCGGCGCGGATCGCGGCGCAGAGGTCCCAGATCCCGAGGCCGGCGGCGATGGACGGGGGCATGGCGGTCGGGCGCTGCCCGGTCGCGGCGCGGATGACGCGCGCGACGACCGCGTTCGACGGCACGGGGATCCGGTAGCGCCCGTCGGCGGCGCCGACGAGCGCCGACGGCAGGTGCCGGTCGCAGGCTTGCGCCACCCCCAGCACCCGCCCGCCCTCGGCGAGGCGCCGCGCCACGGCGTCGTTGCCGCGGTCGGGGCGATCCTCGCGGGTGGCGCCGGTGCGGGCGTAGACGACCGGCCAGTTCCCCAGCGTCATGCAGGCCGCGCGGACGGGCTCCACCCACTCCGCCGAGGGGACCTCGATCACGAGGGCGAACGACTTGGCGCGGGCGATGCGGCGGCGGTCGGCCGCCGGGATGGCCTCCTCCAGGGCGAAGAGGGCCAGGGTATCGATGGACGGGACGCGCCGTCCCCGGCGGCCGAGGACGGCCTCGCCGTCCTCGGCGTCGTCGCGGAAGTAGGTGAGATCGGCGATCATGGAGGCTCCCCGTCGTGCAGGTCGGCGTTCGGCGGCGTTCGGCGGCGGCGGCCGGGGCGGGACCCGGTTCAGAGCTCGATCACCAGCCCGGCGTCGAAGCCGGGATTCTCCCCCGGGTAGCCGCGCGGGTTGCAGACGACCCGGGTGGCGCCGAGGCGGTAGTCGAACGACGTGTGGACGTGCCCGTGCACCCAAAGGTCGGGCCGGCCCGCGCGGATCAGCGCGTCGAGGTCCGAGGCGAAGGCCGGGTTGAGGGGGTGGCCGGCATAGGCCGGCGCGACCGAGCCCGGGCTGGGCGCGTGGTGCGTGACCACCACGTGCGGGCGGCCCCGCACGGCGGGCGGGTCGCGCTCCAGCAGGGCCCGCTCAAGGAAGCGGCGCGATGCGTGGTGCAGGCCCAGGGCCTCCTCGGGCCTGAACGGCCTGAAGCGCGGTTCGCGCGACCAAGCCACCAGGCGGTGGTCCATCAGCCCCGCGCGCGCGGCGTCCATCGCCGCGGCGCGACCGGGGAGGCCGTCGAGGGCGTAGTCGGTCCACAGGGTGCAGCCCGTGAACGTGCAGCCCCCGAGCGTGACGGTGTCGTTCTCCAGGAGGTCGATGCCCTGGCGCGCGGCGGCCCGCCGCCCGTGCGCCAGCTCCGCATCGATGGCGCCGCGGTAGAATTCATGGTTCCCCGGCACCAGCACGACCGGCATGGCGGGGCGGATGGCGGCGGCGAGCCATCCGACCGTGTCGGCGAGGCCCTCCCCGACGTCGCCGGCCACGACGGCGACGTCCGCGTCCGGGATGGCCGCCGGCGTCCAGGGTCTCGCGTACGTGCGGCGGTGAAGGTCGGAAAAGATCCAGATACGCAATCCTTGCACCTCTCGGGTTCGGCGGGTCGCGGGTGGGCGGGGCTCACCCGCGTGCGGGCGGCGTCGGGCGCCGGCGGGGCCGGCGGGGGGCCCAGCGCGCGGCCCGGCCGAGCAGTTCGCCCGGCCGGGGATGCCGGCGCGCAAGGGCGGCCAGGCCGTGGGCCAGCACGAGGGCCGCGGTCGGGTCGCCGCGCGCCGCGTGGACGAGCAGGCCGCTCATCGCGAGGTCGGTCGCGGCCGCGCCGGGCGGGTGGCGGCGGAGGACGTCGACCGCCACGGCCACCGTCGCGGCCGGGTCCCCGCGCAGGGCCTCCGGCCAGCGCCGGTGGTGCGGGAGCAGGGCGGCTCCGGCGACCGCCCGCTCGATCTCGGCGACGGTCGCGGGCGCGATCCCGCCCGGATCGCATCGGCGCCACACGGTCAGCGGCCGAATGGCCGGGGACGCGATCCCGGCGTTCCCGGGCCGCCTCCCGCTTCCGGTCTCGCTCGCCTGCATCCGCTTGCCTCCGATCGGACATGGCTCCGCGATCCGGCGCGCGGCCGGTCCGCAAGGGCGGGATTGGGTGGAGGACGGGGCGGGCCCGGCGGCCTAGGACAGCGCGGCGGGGCCCGGGGCGGGGGAGCCCAGGGCGTAGTATCTCGACGTCGTCCTCGCCCACGTCAGCATGTCGGAGGCATAAAGATCGGAGGTCGTGATCCTTCTGCCGTCCGGAATGCTCGGGTGCCCGTAGACGCGGCCGGTGAGGATGCGGACCTCGCGGGTCGCGGGCCGCCAATCCTCCAGGCGCGGCACGTCGGCGAGATCGTCCGCCGTGGGCTTGGCCCCGTCCCGGATGCCCTGGAGCTCGTCGGCGAGGTCGTGCAGCCGGTCGCCCGCCTCCCGCTGGTCGGGCTGCCGCGCGGCCGCGAACTCGGCCCCGAGCGCGACCGCGTACGCCCGCGGATCGACCGCGTCCGCGCGGGGGTTCCGGGCGACGATGCGCAGGGCGGCGAGGAGCGGCACGCCGGCCGCGAGGGTCCGCGCGGTCCGGTCGCCCTCGATGACGCGGGCCGCCTCCGAGCGGCTCAGCCCCGGCAGGACCGCGGGGAGGACGCGCCGGGGCCGGGCGGAGGTCCCGGTGGCGAGGCGCGCCATGGCGAGCGCGAACGCGCCGGCGGCGGGGGCGCCGCCGGAGCGGCCGCAGCCCAGCAGCCATGCCGGCGCCGGCCCGCGCGGGACCGCACCGCCGGCCTCGGGCGGCCCGGCGCCGGCTTCCGCGCCGTCGTCGGCCAGCGCAAGGGCCGCCATGTGCTCGTCGAGCGGGGTGGGGCCGACCACCATCACGGGCGCGTCGATGCGGGCGCGAAGCGCGGGATCCGCGAGGCACGACCCGGGCAGGTCGAGGATCACGTGGCGGCCGGCCGCTGCGGCGATCTCCCCGGCGACCAGGGCGTCGGCCTCGCCGACCGTCCCGGCCTCGCGCTCCGCCACCGTGACCTCGTCGAGGCGGTAACGGCGTTCGGGGAGGTGCGCCTCACCGGGCAAGGTGATGCGCACGAGGGTCACCGCCTCGCCGAGCGCGGCATGGGTATCGGTGAGGATCAGGGCGGCGTGCGTGGCGTCCGTGCGCCCGGAGCATCCGAAGGTGGCGCTGATCACGAGAGCCTCCGTGAAAGGCACGGACGCGACCGCCCGGCGAAGCGGTCGCCGGCTCGGTCGCGTCAGTCATGCGTTGCTGAGGAGGCGAATATTAGCGCAAAACCTACTAGAAATGCAATGTTTTTCGGAACGAGGCAAGTAGTCTCGCGTACTGATGGTTAATATCCACAGCAACCTGTGGACATCATCGCCCCCCGCCTGGCGGCGGAGCGGGCACGCCGGAGCCGCGCATCCGGGTCTGGCGATCAGCCCCAGTCATCCTCCTCGTCGCGGATCGCGCGATGCAGGCGACCGGCGAGGTCCACCGCCCCGCCGTCACCGCCGTGGTCGAAGTCGAAGTCGCCGTCGAGCAACAGCGGCAGCGGGGGCTCGTCCCAGCCGGCATGCGGTTCGGGGACGTGGGGGGCGAGCCCGACGTGCGGCACCGCGAGGCGCCCCATCGTCCGGTCGAGGGCCCGCCTGGCGGCGGAGCGCCTGCGGGCGCGGCGGCCCTTGCCGGGGTCCGGCATCGGACGCGTGGCGGGCGTGTCGTTCCGGGCGGGCTTGGTGCGGATGGTCATGGCGTCCCCCTCAGATTCGTGTGGCAAACGCGCATCCCGCCGCGTGGCGTGGCGCGATGTGTGGCTTGGCGGTCCCGAGCTTGCGCGGTCCCGGCGCCCTCGGCTTCCGCCGCGGGTTCGGACGCCGGGTCGGCGTCCTCGGCGCGGGCGCCGTCGCGGCATCGCCTTCGTCGCCGTCGAGGTCGGCGGCGAGGTCCAGCAGGGTCGTCCGGAGCGCCAGGTCGGCGGCGGTTCCGGCCTCGTCGAACAGCGCTTTGAGGCGGCCGGGATCGAGGCGCGGCGCGTACGGGTCCTCGGCGACGAGGTGCAACGCGGCGGCGAGGCCGGCGGAGAGGAGCCCAGGCCGGCGCAGGGCTCGCCGTCGAGCAGTCGGGCCGCTCCCTCGTGCCGGAGGCCCCTCAGCGTCATCGGCAGGGCGCGCAGGCCGGCCGGACGGGCGCTGCCGCAACAGGCGAGCAGCCAGGGCGGCGGAAGGTCGGGCAGCGCGTCCGCGGCCATCGCGCGCAAGGCCGCGGAGGCCGCCAACGGCCTCGGCCCGAACGAGACGACCGCGACGTCGACCCGGCTCCTGACGGCGCGGTCGCCGAGGTGCGCAAGCGGCAGCGCGACCATGAGATGGCGCCCGTGGATGCGCGCGGCGTCGAGGGCGTTCGGGAGCGCCTCGACGATCCGGCCGCTGCCGGCCACGAGGCTCGGCGGGGCGTCATCGTCGGCGGCGCGGCGGTCGAGGGCGCTGCTCGCGAGCAGCGCCGCCTGGTTGGCCGACATGTCTTCGGAAAAGAAAGCTGCGATCACGGGAATTCTCCGTGAGTGAGTCCGTGCCTCTTGGCACGAACGAATATTACCGCAGGTCCGATCAACTAGGCTATAGAAATCTATAGTCACTAGAGATTTCCGGCCCCTTCGGTTAAGGCGGGGTTGCTTTCCGTGGCCGCGTCCGGGCCGCCTCGGCTCGATGATGCGGCATGCGCCTCGGCACGCCGTCCGACGCCGGCGCCGCTCCCGATCGTCCCGCCGGACCGAACGGGCCTTCGACGAGGCGGATCGGGCCGGATGTAACGGGTCACGCATAACGCTACGGTTTACCCGTTACGGTCCTCAGCACCTCGACCGGCGCCCTTGGGCCGTGGAACCGCTCGCAGGCACCGTCGGGGGCGCGTCGCGCGACCGGCCCGGTCATCCCGGCCTCGCCGAAGGCTTCCCGGTGCGGGCGGGGGCGTGCGCGACGACCATTCCTTCACCGCTCGCGTCCATCATGCCGGCATCGGTCGGGGATGACGGGCATGGTCACTGAGAACGAGGTCAGGTCGGCGGCGGCACGGATACGCGCGCGGCCGGCGCCGCCCGGGAGCTTGAAGGAGCGCGTCTCCGTCCGCTCGGTCAGGAAGGAACTCGGGGGCGGCTCGTTCGGCGACATCGCCCAACCGCTCGCCAGGTGGAAGGCGGACGAGGGCTACCATCCGGTCATCGAGCAGGCGGACCTGCCGGAGGCGTTCGAGAAGCGCCTCGCCGCTCTGGCCAGGGACCTGCTTGAACAGGCCCGGGTCGAGGCGACGCGGGAGCGGTTGTCGGACTTCGCCGAGGTCGAGCGCCGCCGGGAGCGGCACGAGGAGATCCTCGCGGAGGCCGCGGCGCAGGTGGACCACCTTGAGGACAAGGTCGCGGCGCTGCAGTCCGAGCTGGACCGGTTGCGGGCGGCCGGCGTCGCGAAGCCCGAGGCCGAAGCCGGCCCGGGGAGCGCCGCGGCGCCCGGGACGCAGGCGGCCGCGGCACGTGGCTTCGTCGATGCCCTCATGGGGCGGAAGTTCGCCCGTGAGGCGGACGCGTTCTGGGCCGAGGTGCGCGACGCGGTCGAGGCGGCGATGCGCGAGCGCGGGCCCATGCCGGCCCACGCGATCTACCGGGCATTGCCGGACGCGCTGCGGCGACGGGGCGAGAAAGTCGGCTTCCCGCTGACCCCGGCCTGGCTGCGGTACCACCTGCTCCGGATGGCTGCGTCGGGCGAGGGACTCACCGAGATCGAGGGCCGCTTCGGCCTCGCGGGGCCACGACCCGAACCCGGGGCCGACCGGTCGGCAAAGCCGTCCCCCGCGGCCGAGGTCCAGGAGATGGGCAGGCGCCGGTTCTGGCGCCGCTTCGTGCACGCGGTCCACGACCTCCTCTCGGAGGCGGGCCCGCTGACGGCGGACGAGATCCTGGAGCGGATGGACCCCACGTGGATCGGGGCGTCCGAGCGGTTCCAGAGGATCAGCCCCGGCCGGCTCCGGTTCAAGCTGCGCGGACGGATCCAAGAGGGCAGGCCGTTCGCGGAGCTCGCGGGCGAGCGGTTCGCCGCCGTGGCCGGCGAGGAGCCATGGGACGGCGAGAGCGCGATGTCCGGGGCGGGGCGGAACGGGTGACACCCTGTGCCGTCGCCCGCTCGCCCTAACGGGAGGCGATGACGTGACCCCTGCGGAAATCGGGGCCTAGGTCCGGCGCGCGCACGTGGAGGCGCTGGCAGACCGCTTCCTGCAAAGGCGGTCGAGCTCGCGCATCAACGGCTTGGTCCGCGACGATAGGCTGTACGGCCGGTAGGCGGGGGCCGACTTCGCCGAGACGCATCTCGGTCGGCTCGTCGACGAGGCCGTCGGGGTTGCCGGATGCCGGGAAGGCGCGTTGGACCTGACGCTGCACGGCTCGGGCCACGCAGCCCTCGAAGGGCTGGCGCAGGCGCTTCGGGAACTCACCGGTCTGAAGGCCGAAGTGGACGGGACGACCGTTGGGCTGAGCTGGGCCTGATCGGCCGGGAACCGTCCTCGGGCGCGCCGGGTCGGACCTGCCTTGCGCGCGTCAGGCCTTGCCCGGCTTGCGCACGGGTTTTTTCGCGCCGTCCCGGGCGGGCTTCGGGTGACGGCCCGCGGAGTTTCCGTCTTGACGGCGGATGCAGCCTTGGTCGGGGCATCTGGTCTGGCCTTAGGGGCGGCGCGTTTCGTCCGCACGGGCGGGCCGGGGTTGCGGCCATGTCCCTGCGAACCGCCGCGACGACGCGTCGTATGCCCTGGGCGACGTAGGTGCGAGACTCCGCGGGGAACGCGTAACGCATGACGGCATCCGCTACGTGTTACGCCGCCGGTCGGCGGGCGCCGCGGTCTCTTGACCCTCTAGCCGCTTGAGGACGTACGGTGACCGCCGAGAGATCCGGAAGGCGCCGGCGATGAGCGACGCTGTAGCCCGGGACCGTCAGGCAGCGCGGGCGATACGTGGGCCCATGCGCCGAGCGTACGTGAAGGACGGTATGGCAAACGAGGTTTCGATGAGGCGGCGCGCGCTTCTCGGCTACGCAGGCATCCTGCTGCCGCTCCTATCGGGATGTGGGGGAGGAACGCTACCGGGTATCCAGCTTGGCTCGGACGATGGCGGCAGCACGGTCGGCTTCGACTCCCTGCCTTTCCGGATCCAACGCATCGACGGCAGCGTCCTGACCGGCCACGCGTCGGTCCGCCTCCTACGGGTCAGCTTCTTCACGCGCGACGGGACGGGGTACGTCGCCTGCAGCGGCAGCTTCACGTTGGATCTCAAGCATGCGCCCGTACCGGTGAGCGTCGACTGCACCGGCGCGGGCATCCTGCACGGCACCGTGACGACGGCGCGAGCCGACCATGGGGAGGGTACATTCACCGAGCGGTCCGGGGGCACCTCGACGTTCCGCTACGGCGCGCCGCTTTCGCCGGCCACGGGTAGTTGAGGGCCACCCCCGGGACCGGAGCTGCGCCCCGCTCGGACTGCGGCGTCTCAGTCGTCCGTCCTCTCGGACAGCATCGCCCCCGTCCGCGGATCGACATGGAACCGCACCTCCATGCCGTTTTTGATCCCCTTGCCGTCCCACAGCCCGTCATCCGGCTTGAGCTCCGTGACCGACGTGTAGCCCGTGTCCAAAAGCTTCTGGCGGATTTCCGCGGCCGGCATCCAGTCCGCGCCGATACGACCGTCGGCCAGGGTCGTCGGCGGGACCTGTCCCGTCTCGCGTGGCGTCATCCAGGACCAAAGCCCGAGGCCGCCGAGGGCGATGAGGATGAGCAGCCCGCCGGCGAGCGCGCGACGTCTCGGCAACCGGCGCGCCGCGGGCCGGACCCGGACCCCATGTTCGGTCTGCCCGTCATCCTCGGCCGGCATCGACAGTATGGCCGCGGCGGGCAGTGCGAACATGCCGACCGGCCGGGCGATGTTCTTCAACGCCTGCTTGCCCCGGTCCTCGAATGGGTAGCCGAGTTTGTCCCGTACCTGATCGTGAACCGTGTGCGAGATGCAGATCCCGCCCGGCTCCGCCAAGGGTTCGAGCCGAGCCGCCACGTTGACGCCGTCGCCGTAGAGGTCGCCGTCAGGCTCGGCGACCACGTCGCCGACGTTGATGCCGATGCGCAGCCTGAACGCGTGGTCGTCGGACACGCCGGCCTCGCGCGTCAGCATCGCTCGCTGGATCGCGACGGCGCAGGACACCGCCCGGACCGGGCTGGGGAACTCGGCGATCAGGCCGTCGCCGGTCGACTTCACGACGCGGCCCCGGGCCGCCTCGATGCGCGGATCGAGCAGTTCCCGGCGCAGGCCCCTGAGGCGGCGCAGCGTCCCCGCTTCGTCGACGCCCATGAGGCGGCTATAGCCGACGACATCGGCAACCAGGATGGCGGCGAGCCGTCGCTCGTCGACCTCGTCCATGCGTTTCTCCCGGGACCATCCCGTCCAGCCTGCACCGCGACCGCCGCGGATGGAAGGTCATGTCCCGAAGGAATCGCGCGGGCGGGCGTCCGGGATCACGACAGGCTGGCACCGGGTTCATCGTCGACCCGTCGCTCCGCGCGGTCTTTCCGACCGACGGCGGCCCCGACGCGACCTGCGGTCCGCTTGTCGGCAAAGGTGCCGGCCGCCCCGGCGGCGGGGCACCCGGCTTGCAGGTCCAGGAGTCAAACACTGGATATCGCGATTGCCGTGTCGGCCTCGCTGCTCGCGCTCGAAGCCCTGCTCAAGGAGCTGAACGTCACCCATGCGGCGGCCCGCCCCAACGTCACCCTGGCGTCCGCGCATGCGGAGCGAACCGGCCCATACGTGGCTGCGGAGGCAGGTGCATCGCTGCGCGGAGACGGCAGCGGGGAAGGTTGCCGCCTCTGCCGGGCTTGAGCGATGGCAACTTCGGATGCGGAAGCGGACCCGGGAAGCCTGACGTCCCGGCCGGGGCGATCAAGCGCCTCCTCGCGCAGGGCCCCGAGGGAACCGGCCTGGCCGTGCCGGGCATGCCGGCCGGTTCGACCGGCATGGAGGCCGAGGACATGCAGCCCGATACCTACGACGTCATCCTGTTCGGGAAGGACGGACGGTCAACGTTCGCGTGGTCCCGGGGCGGGGAACCGGCCTGAGGCCGCGGCGCGTTCAGCGCTCGGGCATCGCCGCCGCCGGCGCGGCCGCCTTCGCCCCCGATTTGGGCGCGGGCTTCGGACGCTGGTCCCACATCACGTATCCGGCCGGCGGGTCGTACTCGTGCGGGCGCATGACGGAAGCCTGCCCCTCCGCGGTGACGAGCCCCGGGAACAGCGCCCTCTCGATATGCTCACGGTTGAGCGCGATCTTGTGCGGGGTGTGCGACAGGATATGCTGCGAGTGGGTCCGGCCCGGGGGGCTGACGCTGACGAGCTTCTTGCCGGGAAAGCGCTTGGCGAACAGCTTGGCTGTCGCCGCCTGGTCCGTATCTGCCGTCAGGAGATATGCAGTATCCATGACGTCCTGTACGGCATCGTCATAGACGCTGAGCGCGAGATTGATGTCCGTCGCCTTCTCGGTCGGCTTCTGCCAAATGGAGCCGCAATCCCGGCACTTGGCATCTTCATGGCTGAAGTGGCCTAGGACGGTCTCGACGCCGACCAGCTTGAGGGCCCGGACCAGGCGTTCGTGGCGGATTTTCTTGCTGTGATCGCCCGGGTAATAGGCCGTGCAGAACACGACGCGGACGAGCTCCTCCGACTGGCGCGGGATGATCGACTCCCCCAGCTTCCAGAAGTTGCACCACTTCAGGAAGGACTCTCCTAAATCATTGACGGAATGATACAAATTGAACCCGTCGATGTAGAGTGCGGCCCGGATCCTGGATTTTCCCGCTTGACTATCCAGCCCCATGCACTCATATCCGATCCGTCAACGCTGAACGGTGCGCCGTCAGCAACCCATGGGCTCCGGCCCGTGTGAAGCCCACAGGTTCCAACCTGTGGGCTTCTTGGTTTCCGAGGCCGTTCTATTCTGAGTTCGCCTCGCGTGGTACTGTCTTTTTTCGTTCGTGGGCTGGCCGCGCCGGCCTGTCCGGCCTTGGCCGCTGGCCTGTTATCCCCGGGTCCCGGATGGTCGCGGCGGCAAGCCCGCGATGCTGGTCGGGCCGAGCGGGGATGTTCGCGTGGAACGCCACTTTCGGGCCGGAGGAACGCGGGTCGTCGCCGTCGCGTGCCGCGGGTTCGTGGCCAAGGGGTTGTTCGGGAGCCGGGTGCCGATGCCCCCTACGTCGGCCGCTGACCTTGGGCCCAGATCGCTTAGGCGGGCTCACCCAACGGCGACAGGGCCTCGATGATGCGGCAGTCGGCGACCGACCCGCAGCCGCACTGGCCGATGACCTCGCGCAGTTCCGAGGCGAGCCGGGTCAGGTCGGCCAGCTTGCGCTCCACGTCGGCGAGATGGGCGCGGGCGATGGTGTCGACCTCGCCGCAGGAGCGTTCCCGGTCGTCCGCCAGGGCGAGCAGGTCCCGGATCTGCTCCACGGTGAAGCCCAGTGCGCGACCGCGGCGGATGAAGCTCAGCCGGCGCAGGTGTTCGGGCCCGTAGAGCCGGTAGTTCCCGCTCGACCGCGCCGGCGGGGGCAGCAACCCGACCTTCTCGTACCACCGGACCGTCTCGACACGGGTCTGCGTGGCCTCCGCGAGGCTGCCGATGGTCATGGAAGAGGCGGTGCGCACGGCCTTGACCCTGTAGCGACTACAGGGTGCATGTAGGGGGCCTTCCCGGTCCGGACCAGGAGCCCGGCGAACGGAGCGCACCATGAACCAGGCCGCCGGCGCGGACCGCACCTCCTTCCCCACGAACGGTCCGCAGGCCCTGCGCTACAGGGTCAAGGGCATGGACTGCCCGACCTGCGCCGGGAAGATCGAGACCGCCGTCTCCCGGCTGCCGGGCGTCGCGAACGTGCGCGTGAACTACGGCAGCCAGGTCCTCGACCTCGCGCTCGACGAGGCCGCGACGCCGAGGACCGAATTGGAGGGGCGCATCGAGCGCCTTGGCTACGGCGTCGCGCCGCTCCCCACGGCCGCGGACCTGGCCATGGCGCAAGCCTCGGGTGGCGCCCCGCCCGCCGAGACCGCGGCTGAGCCCGAGCCGCCGGTCTGGCGGAGCCGCAAGGCGCTGCTGGGCATCCTGATCGGCGCCCTGTTCGCCGCCGGCTTCCTGGTCGAGCGGATCGCGCCGGGCGTGGCGGGCGAGTACGCCTACTGGCCCGGGGCGCTCGTCGGGCTCGCCTATTACGGGCGCCGCGCGGCCGTGGCGGCATTCGCCGGCACGCCCTTCTCCATCGAGATGCTGATGTCGGTCGCGACCGCGGGGGCGCTCGCCATCCACGCCGCCGAGGAGGCTGCCATCGTCGTGCTGCTGTTCACGGTCGGCGAGATGCTGGAGGTGGTGGCGGCGGGCCGGGCGCGGGCCGGCATCAAGGCACTCGCGGCCCTGGTGCCGAAGATTGCCCGCGTCGTCGACGAGGCCGATGGCACCATCCGCGAGGTGCCCGCGGCGTCGCTGGCCATCGGGCAGGTCGTCGTGGTCAGGCCGGGCGACCGCGTGCCCGCCGACGGCGTCATCACCGACGGCGCGTCGAGCCTCGACGAGTCCCCCATCACCGGCGAGTCGGTCCCGAAGCCCAAGGAGGTCGGCGACCCGGTCTATGCCGGCAGCGTCAACGCCGACGGCGCGCTCCAGGTCCGGGTCACCAAGACGGCGGCCGACAACACGGTCGCCCGCATCCTGCACCTCGTCGAGGAGGCGCAGGCGTCGAAATCGCCCACGGCGCGCTTCATCGACCGGTTCAGCGCGGTCTACACGCCCATCGCCTTCGTGTTCGCCGCCGCGGTCGCAATCGTGCCGCCGCTGCTGCTCGGCGCCGACTGGGGCACCTGGGTCTATCGGGGCCTGGCGCTCCTCCTGATCGCCTGCCCCTGCGCGCTGGTGCTCTCGACACCGGCGGCCATCGCCTCGGGACTGGCCGCCGGTGCGCGGCGCGGGCTGCTCGTGAAAGGCGGGGCCGCGCTGGAAGTCATCGGGCGGGTGCGCACGGTCGCGTTCGACAAGACCGGAACGCTGACCGCGGGACGTCCGCGGGTCTCGGATATCCTAGTCTTCGCCCCGGACGCATCGGAACGCTCGCTTCTCGGGCTGGCCGCCGCGGTCGAGAACGGGTCCAGCCACCCCATCGCCCGAGCCATCCTCGACCGGGCGAGCGCGGACGGGGTGCCGCTGCGGCCGACGCGGGACGCCCGCGCCATCCCCGGCAAGGCGGTGCAGGCCACGGTCATGGGGCAGACGGTGCTCGTCGCCTCGCCGCGCCACGCCGCCGAGAGCGCGCGGCTCAGCCCCGAGGCCGAGCGCGCCGTCGCGGCACTGGAGGCCGGCGGCAAGACGGTGGTCATCGTCGTCCGGGGCGCCGAGGCCTTGGGTGCCATCGCGGTCCGGGACGAGCCCCGCGCCGACGCGGCCGCCGGCATCGCGGCCCTGCGCAAGCTCGGCGTGCGCAGCGTGATGCTGACCGGCGACAACCGGCGCACGGGCGAGGCGGTCGCGTCCGAGCTCGGCCTCGACGTGAAGGCCGAGCTCCTGCCACAGGACAAGCTCGCCGATATCGCTGCCCTGAAGGAGATGGGCCCGGTCGCCATGGTCGGCGACGGCATCAACGACGCGCCGGCCCTCGCCGCCGCCAGCGTCGGCATCGCGATGGGCGGCGGCACCGACGCGGCCCTGGAGACGGCGGACGCGGCGGTGCTGAACGACCGGGTGGGCGACGTGGCCGCGCTGGTTTCCCTCTCGCGGGCGACCCTGGGCAACATCCGCCAGAACGTCGCCATCGCCCTCGGCCTGAAGGCGGTGTTCCTGGTGACGACCATCGCCGGCATCACCGGCCTCTGGCCGGCCATCCTGGCCGACACCGGCGCGACCGTCCTGGTGACGGCCAACGCGCTCCGTCTCCTGAGGGCGTGATGATCTTCCTGTCGGGGTGGGCCGGCCGGGCCGGGACCGTGGCCGGGGTGGCGTTGGCCGCCGCGGCCATCGACCTCGGCGCGAAGGCCGTGGCCGAGGCGTGGCTGGACGAAGGCGCCGTCAGGGGCGCGCTGCCCTTCGTCGACCTGAGCCTGTCGTTCAACCACGGCATCAGCTTCAGCCTGTTCCCGGCGCACGATCCGTCCTCCCTGGCGCTGCTCCTCGCCATCCAGGGCACGCTCACCTGCCTCGTGGCCGGCTGGGCCCTGGCCGCGGGCGGGGGCCTCGAACGCCTCGGGCTCGCCGCGATGGCGGGCGGGGCGGCCGGCAATTTCGTCGACCGGCTCATGGACGGCGTCGTCACCGACTACCTCGACCTGCACACCGGCGGCATCCGCTGGTTTACCTTCAACCTGGCCGACGTCTGGATCTCCGCCGGGGCGGTCCTGCTGTTCCTCGGCGGATTCCTCGTGTCCGATCGGCGCCGCGCCGGTGCCGCGGGGGAGATTTCGTGAGGGGCTCGATCCGGGCGGTCGCCGCCTCGCCGGCGACCGCCGGCGCCGCCCTGCGGACCCGGTGCGTCCTCGGCTCGCGCAAGCCGTTCGGCGCGGCCGCACCGGTCCTTCCGGAGGGCCGGGCCGAGCGCCCTCCGACCGGCCGACCACGCGCTTCGGGCGAGCGCCGCCGGGGTGATGGCGGCGGGATCGGGCGCGGTCGCCGGAGACATCGGGCGGGGTGCCCGGCGCGGTTCGGTCACCCTGTCGCGGCCATGGGTCCGCCCGCCGGCGGCGCCCGCCGAAGAGGACCGCCCGCGCCCGGCGGCCGCGGCCCGGGCGTGTGACGAGGAGGGACGGAATGGGACGCTTCCTGATGCTCGTCGCCCTCGTGGTCGCGGCGGCGACGCCGGCCCTGACCTTGCGGCTGACCGGCCTGCAGGTCGGGCCCATCGGCGAGACGGCGGCCTTCGGGGCCGCCATCCTCGCGGCCGGCTTCCTGCTGTCCTGGGGGGCGGAAGCCGCCGAGCGGCACGTCTCGCAGGGGCTGATCATCGCGGTCGTCGCCCTCGTGACCGTGCTGCCCGAATATGCGGTCGACCTCTACTACGCCTACCAGGCCGGCAAGGTGGGGCCGGGGTCGGAGTACGTGCACTACGCCGCCGCCAACATGACGGGGGCCAACCGGCTGCTCGTCGGCTTGGCCTGGCCGCTCCTGGTCGCCATCCATTGGGCTCGGGGGGCGGCCGCGCGGTGGAATTGACCCGAGCCAACGCGGTCGAGGTCGCCTTTTTGCTCCTGGCAAGCCTGTACGCCTTCGTCATCGTGCTCAAGGACGGCATCGGGCTGCTCGATTTCATGGTCCTGGCGGCGTTCTTCGGCGCCTACGTCTGGCGCACCCGCGGCGCGCCCGAGGCCGAGGGTGAGGACGAGGAGCCCGGCCCTGCCGCCGCTCTGAACGCGTTGCCCGTGGCAGGACGGTGGGCCGCGACGGCGGCCCTGACGTTGGCCGCCTGCGGGGTCATCCTGATCTCGGCCGAGCCGTTCGCCGAGGCGTTGGTCGGCGCCGGCCGGGTCCTCGGCCTCGACGAGTTCCTGCTCATCCAGTGGCTCGCGCCGCTGGCGAGCGAAGCCCCGGCCATGACCGTCGCGGTCCTGTTCGTTCTGGCGGGCCGGGCCGCCAACGGGCTCGGCGCCCTGGTCAGCGACAAGATCAGCCAGTGGACGCTGCTGGTCGGCATGCTGCCGCTCGCGATGAGCGTCGGCGCGGGCTCGCTGGCGAACCTGCCGCTCGACGCCCGCCAGGCGGAGGAGTTCTTCCTGACCGCCGCGCAATCGCTGTTCGCGTTGGGCCTGCTGCTGCGGCTACGCCTCGGCCTCGTCTCGGCATTCGCCCTGGCGAGCCTCTTCTGCCTGCAGCTGGGGCTGGCCTTCGCCTACCGGGACGACGCGGCGCGCACGGTGGCGACCCTGTCCGTGCTCGCCTGGGTCTATCTCGGGCTCGCCGCGATCCTGTTCCTCGTGAACCGCCGCCACCTCGTCGACCTCCTGCGCCTCGCCTTCCTGCCGCCCGCCGCGGGCGCGCCGGGCCGGCCGGAGCGACCGGGTTGAGCGCTTGGCCGCTCGGGCCTACCGGGGCGCAGGGCCGGGCGGAGCGGGGCGGATCGCCGTCGTGACCTCCTCGAACCGGGCGTTCGCGTCGGACCAGCTCTGGACGAAATCGAACACCTCGCGCATGGCCGGCGCGATCTCCCTGTAGGCCGCCAGCGCGGCGACGAGCGCGCCGAGCGAGAGGCGCTCCTGCACGACCAGGTAGCCGCCGATCGCGAAGAAGAAGAACGGCGTCAGGTTGGAGGTGTAGTTGTACAGGCCTTTGAGACGGCCCTTGAGGTCGTTGATCTCGACGCGCACGCGCTCAAGGTCCTCGGCCAGGCGCATCTGCCGCGACCGGGCCGGCGTCCGTGCGGGCCGGTCGCGAGGCGGCGCGGCCTCCCGACCGGACGGCGCCGCGGTCAGGAGGCCTCCCAGGGCCCGCGTCGCGTGGACCCGTTCGCGCACCTTCGCGTTCAGGCGCCGCTGCAGGGGCGGCAGCAGCGTGAGCTGGACCGGCAGCATCATCAGCGCCGCCAGCGCGAGGGCGGCGTTCTGGAGGAGCAGGAAGGCGATGCTGGTCGCGAGCGTGCCGCCCTGCACGAGCGGCACGACGACGAGGCTCCCGCCGAAATAGCCGATCGGCTCGACTTCCTGCATGGCCGCGGCCGCCAGCGCCGCCCGTCGGTCGGGCGAGGGTTCGTCGCGCGCGCGACGGAGGATGGCGAGGCGCAGGCGGCGCACGAGACGCTCGTTGACGCGCCCGCGCGAGCGGTTGACCGCATACTTGGCGAGCCCGCCGAGCGTGAGCACGGCCAGGTAGCTCCCGCACAGGGCGAACAGCAGCTCCACCTGGCTCAGGGTGAAGCCGAGGACGACCATCTCCGGATGCCCGTCCCCATCGGCGTCGGTGATGGCGCGATTGATGATGTGCTTGGGGATTTCGAGGAGGAGCCACGCCGCGGGCAGCGTCAGCAGCGAGAGCAGCACGAGACGCAGCTGGAAGCGCAGCGTCGCACGGACGACGAAACGCTCCAGGCACCAGCCATAGCTGCCGTCGCGGGCGCCCCCCGGCCTCGGCGGCACCGATCCGGCCCGGGGCTCGCGCGACGGAACGGCGACCGGATGGAGCCGTCGACGTCTTCCCGGTCCCAGCCATCGCAGGCCGAGCCGGATCGCCAGCCATCCCATCCAGGCCGGTGCGACCACGAAGGCGAGCAGGGCCAGGAGGTCGACCCACCAGTGGCTGTCGGGGTAGTCGACCCAGGCCATCCGGTGGGCCAGGGCATGGATCAGGGAGGGCGTGACCAAGAAGGGCTCCGACATGGTGTCCGGCCCTCTCTCGTGAGGGCTTCGGGGCTTCCCGCGCCGTTCCGCAGCGGCGGGCTTGGGAGTTGGGGTGGCGCAGGGTGGCCGGGCCGCGGGCGATCCCGGGGGAAGGCGGCCCCGGGCGGCGGCACGCGGTCCGGGCGTCAGCGGCCGTCGGGGGTGCGCAGGCCCGCCCAGAGATCCTCGACCTGGTCGAAGTGGGCCTTGGCGCCGTAGGGGGGCACGGGCAGCTCGGCGAGGCGCGCGGTGAGGCGGCCGAGCGCTTGGACCACGCCGTAGGAGAACACGACGCGGTCGCGCTGCGCCACGACCAAGCCCACCCGGGCGTTGAGCAATTCCTGCTGCGCGTTCAGGACGTCGAGGGTGGTGCGCTGGCCGGCGCGCGCCTCCTCCCGCACGCCGGCCAGCGCCACCTCGTTGGCCTGGACCTGGGCCTGCGAGGCGGCGACCTGCGCCTTCGAGGCCTCAAGCTGCGCCCAGGCGGCCACGATGCCGGCGCGGACGGCGTCGCGCACCTGCTCCGCCTCGATGCGCGCCTGTCCGGCCTGCTCCTTGGCCTGCCGGACCTGCGCGTAGACCTGCCCGCCCTCGTAGACGGGAACCGTCACCTGCCCGACGAGCCCGGCCGCGAGGACATCGTCCCCCGGCTCCTCCTCGTCGCGGCGCCTCTGGACGACGCCCGAGGCGCCGGCCCGCGGGTAGAGCCGCCCCTCGACGACCTTCGCCTGCGCCTCGGCGGCATCGACCGCGTGGAGCGCGGAGAGGATCCGTGGATGTTCGGCCAGCCCCAAGCCGAGCGCGAGGTCGAGACGTGGCGGGACCAGGCGGTCGAGCGGGCGCCCGGGGGCGAGCCGGCGCGGGTCCACGCCGATGACCTGGCGGAAGACGCCGGTGCGGGCGCGGAGCTGCGCCTCCGCCGCGCTCGCTGCGAGCGGGCTCCGGCCAGGCGGGCGTCGGCCTGCGCGGCATCCGTCCGGGTCAACTCGCCGAGCCGGAAGCGCAGGCTCGTCTGGCGGCGCTGCTCTTCCAGGACCGCGATGTTGTTGCGGTTGAGCCCACGGTCGCGGTGTCGCGCAGGACGTCCATGTAGGCCTGCGCGGCGTTGAACAGGGTCGTGTTCTCGGCGGAGCGCAAGGACTCGCGCTGGCCGAGCACATTCGATTCCGCGCGACGGGTGTCGTTGTCCGTCTGGAACCCGTTGAACAGGGTCTGTCCGACGGTCAGCCCCGCACCGCGCGGGAACGAGGTTCGCGCCAGGCGCTCGCCGCCGGCGGCCCCCTGCACGTTCCGTACCCCGGCGTCCGCGTCCGCGGTGACGGTCGGGCGATAGCCGGCCCGCGCCAGCGCGACCTCCTCGTCCGTCGCCCGCAAGGCCGCCCGCGTCGCGTTCAGCTCCGGGTTCGCGCGGTAGGCGCGCGCCAGCGAGCCCTCCAGCGTCTCGGCCCGCGGACTGCCGACCGCGCTCGCCGCGAGGGCCGCGAGCGCCGCCGCGAGGGTGCGCCGACCGAGCCGACATGGACCGAGCCCCGCTCGGGGCGGGCAGTCCGTTTTCGGGGTGTCCGACGGCAGTGGGCTCCCTCGCACCGACGGGCCCGGGACGTCCGACGGGCGTGATCGGGCTGGCCGGAGACCTTCGGCTCCGGGGTCGACGGTCGGCCGTGCGAGGTTGGTCAAGGGGGGACTGGGAACGCGCATCGCTCCACCCGATTTCGTAGGCGGTTCCGACCTGCGGCTTCGTCACGGCGACGGGCCGCGCGCTCACGCGAGGCGAGCGCACTCACATCCGGGTCACGGGACGGGGCTTCTCGACCCGGGGCGCCGCCGCGGCTCGCGGCGGCCGAGCGGTCAGGCGCGTGGCGGATCGTGGGGCGGGGCGGCCTTTTGGGACCGGAAGCCGACGCCGGAAATCGGGAATTCCAGGGCCCGCGCGACGCGTGCGGGCACCGCGAAGCCGCCGTCGGGCCGAATGGCCGCGTGGCAGGAGCAGCAACCGTTGCACCGGGCCGATCCATGGCGCCCTCGGTCCGAGCGGTCGTCCGCGGCCGACACGGTCGCATCCGGGTCGAACAGGGACAACGTGCCGAGCCTATTCTCGTGGTCCGGTCCGACCCGGGGCGATGTCGGGGCCGGGGCCACGAGGGCGACGATCAGGGTGAAGGCGAGCAGGCACGCCAATGCACGGCGCCAGGCGCCGTCGGGGCCCCGGCCCCGAGGCCGCCGAAGCCCGATCAGGGGCGCGGCCATGGACCGAGGCGTTCCGGCCGCCGTGGGGCTTGCCAGGGCAGCCGGTGCCGACCGCCCGCCCGGTGCAGGCTTCCGGCGGGCGATGCATGCTCCGCCATCGAGCACGCCAGCCCTCACCATCCGACCCTGCTCGTGGCTCCTCTCGACAGGAGGCTTCGTCGCGGCCTCGTCACTTCGCCCCGCCGTGCCGCATTGGAACGTCGCGGGGCCGACGCCGGCCATGCCCGTCGTCCGGGCACCACCGAACGTGCGTCCGTCTTCGAGCGATCCGCTCCCGCGCATGCCGTCCCGGCCGGGATGTGTACCGTGGAGCCTCATCAGGGGGCGTCGACACCGATCAGGTCGGCGACGTGCGCGCCGGCCGGGTGTCCGGTCGCGTCGCGATGGGCCGCCGAGCAGGCCGGGTAGCCGGGGCCGAATGCGGTCATGACGAGTTCGCGCCGCCCATCCGTGACTTCACGGCTGGCCAGGAGCGCGCGGCCCCCCGGCCAGAGCCGGAATCGGCCAGGGGCCCCGGTCCGGGCTCGCCATAGCGGCGTACGCCCTCGTCGTGGATGGCGCGCCGCGTCCTCGCCAGGACCTCGCCCGACATCGGCAGGCCGACCCAAACCACCTGTTGCAGCCCTTCGTCCCGGCAGACCACGAGGACCACCTCCGCGGTGCCCGCCCCGAGGGCCGGCGGCCAGCCATGCGGATAGTGGAGCGCGGTCAGGTTGGCCTCGCGGTCGACCTTGAGCGGATGTGGCACCGCGTCGACCGGTCCCCAGGACAATTCGAACGGTGCGTCGCCGCCGTCGCCCCCCACCGCGGGCGATGCGGAAATGGTGGCGAAGGCGGCCAGGGAGGCCATGGCGGCCGTGATCGCGAAGACGCGCATCGGGGCTACTCCGCCGCCTTGAGGTGCCGCGGCACCGTCTCCGTCGGCCGCTTGGTGGCCTTCGGCGTCGCGGCCTTGCCGAAGCGGGCGTAGAGCGCCGGCAGCACGATCAGCGTCAGCAGGGTCGCGCTGATCAAGCCGCCGATGACCACGGTTGCGAGCGGCCGCTGGATCTCGGCCCCCGTCTCGGTGGCGATGGCCATCGGCACGAAGCCGAGCGATGCGACGAGCGCCGTCATCGCCACCGGACGCAGGCGGGTCATGGCACCCTCCAGGATGGCCTCGCGCTTCGGTCGCCCCTCCGCGATCAACTGCTTGATGAAGGTCAGCATCACCAGGCCGTTGAGGACCGCCACGCCCGAGAGCGCGATGAACCCGACGGCGGCCGGCACCGAGACCGGCATGCCGCGCAGCCACAGGGCGAGGATGCCGCCCGTGAGCGCCAGCGGCACGGCGCTGAACACCAGCAGCGCGTCGCGCGGGCTGCCCAGCGCCGAGTACAGGAGCAGGAAGATCAGGAAGAAGCAGACCGGCACCACCACCATCAGGCGCCGCTTGGCCGAGGCGAGGTTCTCGAACTGCCCCCCCAGGTCACGTAGTAACCCGGCGGAAGCTGCACCTGGTCGCCCACCTTCGCCTGCGCCTCCGCCACGAGCGAGCCGATGTCGCGCGCCCGCACATTGGCGGTGACCACCACACGGCGCTTGCCGTTCTCGCGCGAGATCTGGTTCGGTCCCTCGGCGACCGAGAACGATGCCACCTGCTTCAGCAGCACGGAGCTCGCACGCCCGTTCGGTCCCGGGGGCAGCGGCACCGGGATGTTCTCCAGGGCCTCCCGGTCCTCCCGGACCTTGTCGGTCAGGCGCACGACGATGGGGAAGCGGCGGTCGCCCTCGAACACGACGCCGGCCTCGCGCCCCCCGATGGCGGCCCCGATGACCTCCTGGATGGCGCCTGTGCTCAAGCCGTAGCGGGCCGCCTCGCCCTTGTTGATCTTGATCTCCAGGAACGGCAGGCCGGCCGTCTGCTCGACCTTCACGTCCTCCGCCCCGGCGATGCCCTTCAGCGCCGCCGCGACCTGGTTGGCCGCCTTGAGCATCGGCTCGAACTCCTCGCCGAACACCTTCACGGCGAGGTCGCCCCGGGTGCCGGCCAGGAGCTCGTTGAAGCGCAACTGGATCGGTTGGGAGAACTCGTAGACGTTGCCGGCGAGCGCCCCCACCGCCCTCTCGATCCGCTCCTGCAGGTCGGCTTTCGACAGGCTCGGGTCGGGCCACTCCTCCTGCGGCTTCAGGATCACGAAGGTGTCCGACGAGTTCGGCGGCATCGGGTCGGAAGCGACCTCGGCGGTGCCGGTCTTCGAGAACACGTAGGCCACCTCCGGAAACTTCGAGACCGTCCTTTCGACGTTGATCTGCATCGCCTGCGACTGGGTCAGGGAAGTCGATGGGATCCGGGTGGCGTTCAGCGCGATGCTCTTCTCGTCGAGCTGCGGGATGAACTCGGTCCCGAGCCGCGTGAACAGCACGCCGGCCCCGACGAGGAGCAGCACGGCCCCGCCGACGAACGGGACGGGCATCCGCACCGCCGCGGCGAGCACCGGTCGATAGGCGGCCTTGAACGCGCGGATGATGAGGTTGTCCGTCTCCGTCACCTTGCCGGTGATCACGATGGCGATCAGGGCCGGCACGAAGGTCAGCGACAGCACGAAGGCCGAGACCAGCGCGATGATCACGGTCAGCGCCATCGGCTCGAACATCTTGCCCTCGACCCCCGTGAAGGTCAGGAGCGGCACGTAGACCAGGATGATGATCGCCTGCCCGTAGAGGGACGGCTTGATCATCTCCTCGGCCGAGGCCCGGACCGTCTCCAGGCGCTCCTCGGTGTCGAGCGGCCGCCCGAGGGCGTGCTGCCGCTCGGCGAGGTGGCGCAGGGCGTTCTCGGTGATGATCACCGCCCCGTCGACGATCAGCCCGAAATCCAGCGCCCCGAGGCTCATCAGGTTGGCCGAGATCCTCGCCTCGACCATGCCGGTCATGGTCATCAGCATGGCGACCGGGATGACCAGGGCCGTGATGATGGCGGCCCGGATGTTGCCGAGCAGCAGGAACAGGACGACGATCACGAGGGACGCGCCCTCGGCGAGGTTCTTGGCGACCGTCCGGATCGTCGCCTCGACGAGGCGGGTGCGGTCGAGGACCGTCTGGACCTCGACGCCCGGCGGCAGGGACTTGCGGATCTGCGCCATGCGGGCGTCGACGGCGGCCGCCACCGTGCGGCTGTTCTCGCCGATCAGCATCAGGGCGGTGCCGACGACGACCTCCTGCCCATCCTCGCTGCCGGAGCCCGTCCGGAGGTCGCGCCCGATGCGGACGTCGGCGACATCCTTGATCCGGACGGGCACGCCGCCGCGCGTGGCCACGACGACGTCGGCGATCTCGTCCATGCTCTCCAGGCGGCCGGCCGCACGCACGACGTAGCCCTCGCCGTTGTCCTCCAGGTAGCGCGCCCCCTGGTTGGCGTTATTCGTCTCCAGGGCCCGTGCGACGTCCGCGAAGGAGAGGTCGCGCGCGGCGAGCTTCGTCGGGTCGGGCTGGACGTGGTACTGCTTCTCGAACCCGCCGATGCCGTCGACGCCCGCGACCCCCGGGACCGTCTTGATCAGGGGGCGGATGATCCAGTCCTGGACCGTGCGCAGGTAGGCGGTCTGCTCCAGCTCGGTCCGCAGGCGCTGACCCTCCGGGGTCAGGTAGCTGCCGTCCGGCTGCCAGCCCGGCTTTCCCGGGGCGGCGGTCTTGCGCTCGGCGGGCTTGGCGTAGTGGATCGACCACATGTAGATCTCGCCGAGCCCCGTGGAGATCGGGCCCATATGCGGCTCGGCCCCGGGCGGCAGGTCCTGCTTGACCTGGGCGAGGCGCTCGGCGACCTGCTGGCGGGCGAAGTAGATGTCGAGCTTCTCCGCGAAGACGGCAGTGACCTGCGAGAAGCCGTTGCGCGAGAGCGAGCGGGTGTATTCCAGCCCCTTGATGCCGGCGAGCGCGGTCTCCACCGGGTAGGTCACCTGTTTCTCGATGTCGACCGGCGAGAGCGAGGGGGCCGTCGTGTTGATCTGCACCTGGTTGTTGGTGATGTCCGGGACCGCGTCGATGGGCAGCCTCGTCAGCGCGTAGCCGCCGAAGCCCGCCGCCAGCAGCGTGAGGAGCAGCACCAGCCAGCGCTGGCGGACGGAGAAGTCGAGAACACGGCTGATCATGACCCGCTCCTCAATGGTCGTGGTCGGCTTCGCTCTTCCCGAGCTCGGCCTTGAGGAGGAAGGTGTTGGCGACGGCGATATCCTCGCCTGCCCTCAGGCCCGAGGCGACCTCGTAGGCCTCGTCGTCGGAGCGCCCGAGCTCGACCTCGCGCTTCTCGAAGCCCTCCTCGGTTCGCACGAAGACCACGCGCTTGCCCTCGATGGTCTGCAGCGCCGCCTTGGCCACGCGCACGGGAACCTGGTCGGTCGCGATCTCGACCTCGGCGGTGACGTAGGTGCCGGGCCGCCACGCCATGTCCTTGTTCGGGAGGGCGACGACGACCCGGGCGGCGCGGGTGTCGGCGTTCAGCAGCGGGCTCACGAAGATCACCTTGCCCCGCTCGTGCCGTTCGCCGCCTTCCTGGCTCGGCGTGACGGTGACGTCGGCGCCCTCCTTGACCTTGGCGAGGTCCGACGTCGGCACCGAGAGCTCGATCCAGACCGTCGAGAGATCGGCCACGGTGTAGAGGTCGGCCGGGTCGCCCTGGCTGCCGACCGTGGTGCCGACGTCGACCTTGCGCTCGACGATGCGGCCCGAGAGCGACGAACGCAGCTCGTAACGGCGCAGGGTCGAGGTATTCGGCGTGGCTTCGTCCCGCTTCTGCGCGGCCGCCACCTCGGCGGCGTTCAGACCCAGGGCGGACAGCTTCTGGCGGGCGAGGTCGACCCGCAGCTGGTTCTCCAGGAACGCGGCGCGCGCATTCTGGAAGGCGGCCTCGGACGCCGCCTGCGACGCGAGCAGCTTCTGCTGGCGGTCGTAGTTGATCTTCTGGGCTCGGCCTGGACCAGGGCGGTGAGATAGTCGCTCTTGGCATCGGCCACCTCGCGGCTGTCGAGCACGGCGACGACCTCATCCTTTTGCACGGAATCGCCCAGGCGCTTGCGCATCTCGGCCACGGTCCCGACCACGCGGGCGGGGACGCGGGCGATCCGGTCGGTGTCCGGGGTGATGGTTCCCGGAACGAGGAGGTGGCGGGCCAGGGTCCCGCCGTGGGCCTTGGCGACCTGGATCCCCTGCGTCTCGATCTGCTCCGCCGACATCTTGACGTGGCCTTCCTCGCCCTCGGCCTCGGAGTGCGCATGCTCGCCGTGGGCGTGCCCCTCCGCGGCCTTCGCGGGCTCGGCGTGGTCGTGGCCGTCCCCCGCGGCATGGTCGGCCTTGGCCGCGGGCGACGTGGCCTCGGGTCCGGCGGTGAACGCGAACAGGGTCGGCGGCACCCCCGCCGCCGACAGGGTGTTGCGGACGAAGCCCGAGACGGCGGGCACGGTCGCGCCGACGGCGATGCCGGCGGCCAGGGCGACCGCGAGAAGGAGGATGCGCATTTGGGCCTCGACCGGAACGCCGGGTGGGCACGCATGCCCCCGCGGTCGGTCCGCTGGTTTCATGAAGGGACGGATCCGGGGCCCGCAGGGGCGGCCGGATGCAATCCGCGCGCATTCGCGCGCGGCGTCACCTCAGGCGCGGGGCGGTCGTGCCAGCCGGTCGGGCGCGATTGCGGCCGTAGCCTCCACGGTCCGTGCGTAGGACGGCTGCCGAGGGTCCGGCGTCGGCGCGACGGGGGCGCCATGCAGGGCGGCCACTTGGTGGCAGCCACAATGGACGTGGCAGGCGAGGCCGGGATCGGCGGCCTCGGACGAGGCGAAGATCTCGACCGACGTCAGTTCCGTGGCCCGATGCCGGCTGCCGGCATGGAAGGCCAGATCCTCGACGAGCCCTGCGGACGGGGCGGCGAACGCGAGAGCCAGCACGAGCATGACCGTGCGGACGGCGAACGCCCACCCGTCACGCACCGCTCGCCGGCGCCTATGCCATCCACCGAAGCCCATCGCCGCCCTTATCCGCGATTCCGGCCCATCAACACAAGCCGTGCCGCCTGCGACTTGAACTCACGATGAACGCCACGGCCTGCCAAGTCCATCGACGGCTCCCGTCGGTCCGCACGCGTGGTCGTACGTTGCTCTTCAGCAAGTGGCGCATCCACGACGGGACCCCCCTCGATGCGCCAAGCACAATTCAATGGTTCGGTCTCGAATATTCGCCCTGTGCGCGAACGGAAACCGAGCAGAAATAGTCCCGGAACGGTTTTGCAAAGACGTGCATTTCAAGATCGATTCGAACCGAAGGAGATGCTGATGAAGCTCACGATTGCCGCCCTGGCCGCCTCGGCTGCCCTCATGCTCACCCCAATCGGCGCATTCGCCCAGCACGTGGATGTCGGTCCTGGCGGTGTCGCGATCCACGGGGACCGTCACCATGACGAGGTCGAGCACACCCATTCGACCGTCGAGGAGCATCATCGCGACCGCCCGGTCGTTCACGACCACCACGACGACGTTCATGAACGCACCGTGGTGGAAGAGCACCGCCACTGATTTGGATGCCGGAAGGGCCGCGGGGCCGGGTGGAAAGCCCGCACCGCGGCCCTTCGCTTTTCGGGACGCGCGAAGGTTGCCGGTTGCTGAACGTCGGTCTCAGGGTGCGTTCAATCCGGTCGTCCCAGGATGCCCGCCTATGATCGAGCTTCGGAGCGACCCATGAAAACGATCTTCACCGGCCTGGCAGTGGCCCTGGCCTTCGCGCCTATGGCGGCGTCGGCGCAATACTACGAGGGCGGTTATGGCCAAAGGCGGCCGCACGACCACGTCGATGTCTACCGGCATGGTGACCACGAAGACGTCGTCGTCCGGCACCATCACCCCCGACGCTACGAGGAACGGCCGTTCTTCGAGGAGCGGGGCCATCACCATCACCACCACCACGATGACTGAGCCGGGTTTCGCCGGGGCGGACGACGCCGGTCCTCGGGGAACGCCTGTTCAAGAAACCGCCTCGTCGAGGAGCAGCAGCAGTGGGAACCGGCGAAGAACATCGCCGTGACCCAGGGCCGGTCCTCGGTCTCGCGCGCCTCGACGAGCAGCTCCTCCGTCACGAGGTAGAGCAGCGCGATCAGGCCGAACGCGAGGAAGCCGCCCTGGACGAAGTGCGGCAGCGAGCCGACCGGGCCGCCGAGGAGCGCCCCCAGCGGCAGCGGCATGACGAGGGCCGCCGTCAGGCCGACGACCCTGCGCTTCGAGGCGCCTCCCTCGCCGAGCTCGTTCGCGACGGTGAGACCGAGGAACAGCACCTCGACGGTCAACGCGACGGGGTGAGCAGGATGCCTGCCTTGGCGCCCGCCGCGAAGGCGATGCCGAGGACGAGGCCGTCCACGAGGATGTCGATGCCCGTGACGGACATCAGCCCGAACGGGCCCGTCGGCCGCTTTTCGAGGCCGCGCACGGCCAGCATCGCCGCGACGCCGAGGCCGCCGCCGACGAGGGTCGCCCAGGCCGACCCGGCGTGCTTGAGGTCGGGCAGGATCTCGCCCGCGGCCGCGGCGAAGACGACACCGGCGGCGAAGTGCCGGATGGCGCTGACCAGGACGGGTCCCGGCCGCAGGTTCACGGCTACGGCGGCGCCGACGATGGCCGCCGCCGCGGGGATCAGGGTGTAGGCCCAGGCTTGCATCCCGACCTCAGACCACGTGATCGGGCACGAGCGAGCAGGCGTTGTTCGCGCTCGTCTCGACTTGCAGGGTGGTGTGGCCGATCCCGAAACGCCCATCCATCGCGTGCGCGGTTCGGCTCGCGACGGTCGAGGGGGCCGCCCGAGGCAATCGGATGGACCTACTTCCTCTAGCGGCTAGAGAAGCAAGGCCTCATTCCCGGGCCCGGTCGGTGCAGGTCGCCCAGGCACTCCCATGATGTCCTGCAGCCCGGACTTGGCCGCCGATGCACCGAAAACCCGGCCATGCCGCCTCCGCCCGCCCCGCCCGCCGTTGCAGGAACGCGACAGCCAGATCGGCAGCGCCGTCGAGGATCCGTCGTCGGCCGAACTCCTGTACCGACACCCGGTCAGCGAGCAGGGGCGCCCCGCCGACGCGGCGGCTCGGTCGTCAGCTGCATGGATATCGAACGGCACGTCGCGGGCGCGCTCGGGAGGGTGAGGGACCCGGGCGCGACAAGCCGAGGCAGTGCCTCCGTGCAACGGCCGGAGATGCCCGGCCCCGCTCGAAGGGTGTTGCCGTCGCCGCGAATCCGTCCCCGGGAGCGGCACCTCCGGTGGAGACGACGCGTACCTGCGAAGTGGGCCGGGCTGCTCACTGGTGGCCGAGCGAAGCATCGCCGGCCGCATTGTCGTGGTCAGGGAGCGCTTCGTGCGCGTGCCGATGGCAGCCGTGGTCCATCGGGTGCTTGCGGTCGAGCCAGAACAAGTAAGCCGCGAGCGCCCCGAAGGCCACGTTCAGCCAGAACGTGTAGTTCAGGCTGAACGTGCTCATCTGCGCCCGGGCGTCCACGTCGCGCGCCGGGACCCAGCCGAGCGCCGTGAAAGCCAAGTCGACCACGAGGGCCGCGACCGCCATGGTGACGAAGAACACGCCTCCGATGTATGCCGCCATTCGCCAACCGAAGTAGCGCCGGTAGATGTCGAGCAGCGGGATGACGATCAGATCGGCGTAGAGGAACGCCAGCACGCCGGAGAAGCTCGCGCCGCCGGCCCACAGCACCGCGGCGAGCGGCACGTTTCCGATGGAGCAGACGAACGTCAGGACGGCGATGATGGGCCCGAGCACCACGTTGACCGGCACCTGCACCCATCCGGGTGCGTCCGTCAGAAAAATTGTCTTCCAGACGCCGTCCGGCACCAAGGCTGCGAGGAATCCGCCGATCAGGAACCCGAGCGCGAGGTCCTTCCAGAGCATCCGCCATTCCATGGCGAAGTTCTGGGCCACGCGTACGCGGGTCTCGGGCTTCCTCAGCCGCTCGCGCCAAGTCGCGCCCTCGACGGTCATGCTCATATGCTCGTGGCCGCTGCTCTCCTCCTTATGCCGGCGTGCCTCCTCGGCCAGCTTCTTCGGGTAGGTGAGCTTTACCAGAACGCTCATGATGGCGATCAGGACGACGCCGCCGACCCACTCGCCGAGCATGAATTGCCACCCGAGCAGCACGTAGAGGATAAGGCCGAGCCCAGTACGAGATTGGTCGAGGCGAACAGGAATGCGAGTGAGGTAACCAGGGCCGCGCCTTTCTTGAACAAGGTCCGCATGATCGCGGCCGAGGCGTAGGAGCACGAGGAGGACGCAGCCCCCGCGAGCGTCGCGAAGGCGATCTCACGCACGCTGCCGCCCCCGAATGCCCGACGCATCTGGTCCGCAGAGACCACCGACTGCAGCACGGCCGAGATCGTGAACCCGAGCACGAGGCTCCAGCCGGTCTGCCAGAACATGCCGACGGCCATCAGGAGACCGTGACCGAGTTCGTGCAGGATCATGTCCATCGCGTCTCCCGTCATGGTCTGGGACGGCCGGCGCCGACCCGTGACCTTCGCCGCACGCATTTGCGGACGGCTCGCCGGGCGACGGATGCGGCACCGCGCCTGGACGAACCGGTCAATCTCGGGACGCCGATCGTGGATCGAGATATGCGACGTCGCGTGATTGCCCCGCGGTCGTGGGCGACGCGTCGAAGTGTCCGATCATGCGACGCGTGCCGAGTTTCGACCCGAGGGTTCCCGCGTTGCCCATCCGGCTCCGGAGCTTCGAGCGGACGCACAACGGCGCGGGTTGTGCATCGTCGACCTTCGTGGATGACGCGCGACTACCGGTGACCCATCCCAGGACGGCGCCGGCAATCGCGCCTGTACCGTCAAGGTGAGATTGTCCGCGTCAAAAGCGAGGCAGGATTTCTGGTCCATTGCCATAAGGCAGGCTCGACCATGGTCCGTCGAGATGGGCACTCTGCGCCGGCCCACGGTTCCAGTATCCTCGGACGGCAGCCCGAGAGGGTGCCGCCCGTTGACGGGATCAGCCGCGCTTGTCCGGGTTCTCCTGGCTGGACCCGCCCTGGTTCTGCCGATCCATCATGGTCTGCATCATCTTGTTGCAGTTCCCCATCATCTTCGACATCTCCTGCATCATCGGCATCATGCCGTCACCCTGCATCATGCCGCCCATGGTCCCCTTGTCCGCGGGTGCGGGGTTCGCGGCGGGTTCGGCCGAGGCAGCGGCGATGCCGGCAAACAGGGCAAGGCCGAGAGCGGCGGGTGCGAGCCGTGAGATCTTGGACATGAGGTTCTCCTGTCGTCCGTGCGTTTCGAGGCAGTCCTGCCTTCGCGCTACTCGCGCGCGAAGACCTTCGGGGCACCGTCGCCGATCTCGTAGACCGTGAACGGCGCCGTCTTCTCCCCGTCCATGCCCGGCGAGCCCGCGGGCATGCCGGGCAGCGATATGCCCCTGATGGCGGGCCGCTCGGCCAGCAGCCGCCTGACCGCGGCGACCGGCACGTGCCCCTCGACCACGTAGCCGTCGATGAGCAGCGTATGGCAGCCCTGGAGCGGCTCGGGCACGCCGTGCTCGCGCTTGAGTGCCGCAAGCGCGGGAGTCTCCTTGACGGTGACCGCAATCCCGCTGCGCTGGAGCACGTCAGCGTAGGCGTCGCAGCACTGGCACTGCGGGTTCTTGTAGAGAATGGCGGTCTGGGCGCCTTGCGCCGCGGCCAGGGACGGAGCGGTCACCGAGAGAAGCACGCCGAGGAGCGTACGGCGGTGGATCATGGCGGGTCCTCCAGCCTCGTTGGCCTACGGGGCCGGGGTGATCGACTGAACGGTGTAGGAGCCCTTGCTCCCACTCAGGGTAAACTTGACCTTCTCGCCCGGCTTGACCTTCGAGAGATCGACCGAGGAGATCGCCGGGAACTCCATGTGCATGGCGGGCCAGTTGATCGCCGGGATCGGCTCGTGGTCGAAGGTCACCTTGTGCTGGCTCGCGTTCACGGCCGCGACGGTGCCGGTGGCGCTGGCCGTCTGCTGCTTTCCGCTCTCCGCGCCAGCCTTGCCGCTCATGCCTGGCATGTCGTCCATCGGCGCGGCCTGCGCCTGCACGCCTCCCGCAAGCAGCAGCGCGGCGACGCTCGCGGCGAGCGCACCCTTACGGTTCGACCGATCGAGATCAGACATCGGTGTTCCTTCTTTCTGGTCCGGCTGGCCGGGACGGCTCAGGCGCCGCCTTCGAGAGCCTGGACGCCCCTTGGAAGCGGAGGGCACGCGCGTCGCGGCCCCTTCACATCAAACTTCGGGACCGCCGTGGGAAAGGTTACAATGCGCCGCCGGCTGCAAGGGCTCGCAAGCCCCAGCCGCGGCCCCGACGTCGCCTTACGGCTTCCCGGCCCGGCCCGACCGGGGGGTGTGCTCG
Source organism: Methylobacterium komagatae (assembly GCF_042661665.1). Taxonomy (NCBI): domain Bacteria; kingdom Pseudomonadati; phylum Pseudomonadota; class Alphaproteobacteria; order Hyphomicrobiales; family Methylobacteriaceae; genus Methylobacterium; species Methylobacterium komagatae. The sequence continues at coordinate 4,093,118 of NZ_JBHSWN010000001.1, read as the reverse complement.
GAGCGGGCGTCCGTCCTGTTGATCGAGCCGGTCACCAGGACGCCATCGACAGTCTCCGATGTCCGGGACTGGTTCCCACCCGGACGGTTATGGCCTGGGAGAAAACGGGCCGGGACGTTGTCCATCCAACCTGCAGAGGCGTAACCCGCTCCCGTCGAAGCAATGATGGCTCCGAGGAGCAGGGCAGAAATACTGCGTTTCATGGCAAGGTCTTTCTTGAATGTGCTTGGCGCTTGGTGCGTCGAGTATAAATTCGGGACGGCCCGGCGAACGGTTACAGTGAGAATGTCTTTGCGCGACAGCGGCAGGACGGCCAAGCGGATCGGATGGGGCTGACGCTGGTGGCCGACGCGGAGGGCCTCTCGACGGGAGCATGCATGGGCGGCGGGGCGTGCGCGGGAACCGGCGTTCGCCCCGCGTCGAACGCCCTCGACCGCTCATCTGCGGGGTGTTGCCGGTCCGTCAGAACTTGGCGGTCCGGGGCCGAGTAGCAGCCACAGCCCACCCAGGAAGCCGGCCACATAGGCGCCGACCCCGACCGCCCCCAACCTGAGGAGCGGTTCCAGGACCACGATGGTCATGCCGCGGCCATGAGCACCAACCCGAACCCGGCGCGAGGGCCGCGAGCCAAGGGCACGAGGCCGAGTATGGCACCGAGCCCGATCAGGACGACCGGCGCATGGGTGGCAAGGCCCGCCACCCGGAAAGCGTTCAGCATGCGAGAACAAGCTCTGGCGTAGAGAGCGAGCGCTAATCGAGGGACCGCGGGCGGAGTCGAGGACGCCGAGGGACTTCGCGCCCGACCGGCCGCATTGCAATGTCGTCCGTCCACGAGCTCAGCGTCGTCCTGCTTCGGGCGACGAACAGCAGCTGCACAGGTTCTGGGGTGAGAACGACAGCGTGTCGTCCGGAGCCTCCTTCGGCGACGGCACCCCGCGCAGCAGATTGTGGATTGCCGTCGCGGCGATGGCAGCCTGCCCCATCGCGACGCTGATCTGGTCGAGGCTGCGCACCACGTCGCCGGCCGCGAACAGGCCCTCGGTCGAGCTCCGCTGATGCTCGTCCGTCACCACGCAGCCCTTGTCGTCGAGTCGGGTGCCCAGGTCGTGCACGAGCATCGAGCGCGCATCACTGCCCAGGGCCGAGTACAGCGCATCGAACGAGCGGCACTCCCCATCCCGCATCGCCAGCGCGCGGACCTGGTCGCCCTCCACCACCACGCGCTCCACCGCCTCCTCCACGACCGCGATGCCGGCCTCCGCCGCCGCGCGGCGTTCATCCCGCGAGAGGGTCAGCGGACAACCGAGAGACAGCAACGTGATGTCGGCGGTGTAGGTTCGCAGGAACAGCGCCTCGTGCAGCCCGCTGCTGCCGTGCCCGATCACCGCGACCCGCTTGCCCAGGACCTCGTAGCCGTCGCAGATCCCGCAATGGCGCACCAGCCCGCGCTGGATCGCGTCCGGCACGTCGGGCAGGTCCGGCTCGCGGTCGACGACCCCTGTCGCCAGCAGGACCGTGTGCGCGGCGATCCGGTCCGGGCCGACACGCGCGACGAAGACGCCGTCCGCCCGGCGCTCCAGGTCGGTGACGCGGCCGTGGACGATGTGGGCACCGTACTTGCGCGCCTGCTCCGTCATCCGGCTCAAAAGCGCTTTGCCGTGAATGCCCTCAGGAAAGCCCGCGTGATTATGCGAGGTCGGGATCAGGGCGGCGCGGCTTGCCCCGGCATCGACCACCTGAAAGCGCCGGCGGAACCGGGCCAGATAGATCGCGGCCGTCAGGCCTGCCGGTCCGCCGCCGATGACGAGGCAATCCAGGACGTTTTCCGGCATGGTTCCGGCTTCCTCGCGTCGCGTCTGATGAAGATTTTTCCCGATGACCGGGGCGGCGACGCCGCCCCGCACTCACTCTGCGGGATTGACCAGGCGCGGCTGCACGCGGACCAGAGCCTTGCCGGGCTTCGGAGCGCCGGTGCGCGGCGGGCTTCGGTGCGGAAGCCCGCGCGCCTTGACCAGGCCGTAGATGGCCGGGATCACCACGAGCGTCAGCACGGTCGAGGAGACCATGCCACCGATCATCGGCACCGCGATGCGCTGCATCACCTCGGAGCCCGCGCCCGTGCTCCACAGGATCGGGACCAGGCCGGCCATGATGGCGACCACGGTCATCATCTTCGGCCGCACGCGCTCGACCGCCCCGACCATGATCGCCCGGTACAGGTCCGCCCGCGTCGCCTCCCGGCCCGCGGAGGCGACCTCGGCCCGCTGCTCGTCCCAGGCGTGATCGAGATAGATCAGCATGATCACCCCGGTCTCGGCGGCGACGCCGGCCAGCGCGATGAAGCCGACCGCCACCGCGACCGACATGTTGAAGCCCATCCACCACATCAGCCAGACCCCGCCGACCAGCGAGAACGGCAGCGAGAGCATGACGATGAACGTCTCGGTGAGCCGGCGGAAGTTCAGGTAGAGCAGCAGGAAGATGATCAGCAGGGTGACCGGCACCACGATCTTCAGCCGCGCCTCGGCCCGCTCCAGGTACTCGAACTGCCCGCTCCACTGGATGCTCATGCCCTGCGGCAGCTGGACCTCCTTGTCGACCGCCGCACGCGCCTCGGCCACGTAGCCACCGAGATCGCGGCCGGTCAGGTCGACGAAGATGTAGACCGCGAGCTGGCCGTTCTCGGTCCGGATTGAGGTCGGGCCGCGGGTGAGCTGCACTTTGGCCACCTCGCCGAGCGGCACGGTTCCACCGCCTGGCAGCGGCACTTGCACCTCCCGTGCGATGGATTGCGGATCCGAGCGGAAGGCGCGCGGGTAGCGGACGTTGACGGTGTAGCGCTCGCGGCCCTCGACCGTGTTGGTCACGCTCTGGCCGCCGAGCGCCGTGGCGATGACGTCCTGCACGTCCCCGACCATCAGGCCGTAGCGCCCGAGCGCCTCGCGGTTCGGCGTGATGTCGAGGAAGTAGCCGCCGATAACCCGCTCCGCGTAGGCGCTCGATGTGCCCGGAACCGCCCGGACCACCGCCTCGACCTGACGGGCAATCTTCTCCATCTCGGTGAGGTCCGTACCGTACACCTTGATGCCGACGGGTGTGCGGATGCCGGTCGAGAGCATGTCGATGCGAGCGCGGATCGGCTGCGTCCAGGCATTCGAGACGCCGGGAAACTGTAGGGCCTTGTCCATCTCGGCCTTGAGGCTCGCGAGCGTCATGCCGGGACGCCATTCATTCTGCGGCTTCAACCGAATGATCGTCTCGAACATCTCCATCGGCGCCGGGTCGGTCGCGGTACTTGCGCGTCCGGCCTTGCCGTAGACCGACGCGACCTCCGGGAAGGACTTGATGATCCGGTCCTGAGTGGCGAGGAGCTCGCCGGCCTGGGTCACCGAGATGCCCGGCAGGGTCGTGGGCATGTACATCAGCGTGCCCTCGTTGAGGTCGGGCATGAACTCCGATCCAAGCTGGCGTGTCGGCCAGATCGTCAAGCCGAGCACCACCACGGCCAACACGATGGTCAGGACCTTCGCCCGCAGCACGCCCTTGATCACCGGGCGATAGACCCAGATCAGGAGGCGGTTGAGCGGATTGCGATGCTCGGGGACGATGCGTCCGCGCACGAACAGCGCCATCAAGGCGGGCACCAGCGTCACCGACAGCAGTGCCGCGGCTGCCATGGAGAAGGTCTTGGTGAAGGCGAGCGGCCCGAACAGCCGGCCCTCCTGGTTCTCCAGCGTGAAGATCGGCAGGAACGAGACCGTGATCACGAGCAAGCTGAAGAACAGCGACGGGCCGACCTCCGCTGCGGCCTCCACCAGGATCTCGACCCTGGGCTTACCCGGCGGCGCCCGCTCCAGGTGCTTGTGCGCATTCTCGATCATCACGATGGCGGCGTCGATCATGGCGCCGACCGCGATGGCGATGCCGCCGAGCGACATGATGTTGGCGCCAATGCCGAGCAGCCGCATGGCGCCGAGCGCCATCAGGATCCCGACCGGCAGCATCAGGATGGCGACCAGCGCGCTGCGCAGGTGCAGCAGGAACACCACGCAGACGAGCGCCACGATGACGCTCTCCTCGACCAGGGTGTGCTTCAAGGTATCGATGGCCGCGTCGATGAGCTGCGAGCGGTCGTAGACCGGCACGATCTCGGTGCCCGAGGGCAGGCTTTTCGCGACATCCGCGAGCTTCGCCTTCACACCCTCGATGACGTTGAGGGCATTCGCGCCGAAGCGCTGGAGGACGATGCCGCCCGCGACCTCGCCCTCGCCGTTCATCTCGGTGATGCCGCGCCGCTCGTCAGGCCCGAGTTCGACCCGGGCGACGTCGCGGATCCGCAAGGGGTGCCGGCGTCGGTCTTCAGGACGATGTTCTCGATGTCGGCGACGCTCTTCAGGTAGCCGCGGCCACGCACCATGAACTCGAACTCGGAGAGCTCGACGGTGCGGCCGCCGACGTCGGCGTTGCTCGACCGGATCGCCTCCCGCAGCTTGTCGAGCGAGATGCCCTGCGCGCGCAGCCGGTTCGGGTCGACGATGACGTTGTACTGCTTGACGAAGCCGCCGACGCTCGCGATCTCGGACACACCCTCGGCGCGCGAGGCCCCGAAGCGCACGACCCAGTCCTGGAGCGAGCGCAATTCGGCGAGTGTCCGCTGCTTGGCCACGATGGCGTACTGGTAGACCCAGCCGACGCCGGTCGCGTCGGGTCCAAGCGTCGGCGTCACGCCGGACGGCAACTTGCTTCCCGCCGCGTTGAGGTATTCGAGCACGCGCGAGCGGGCCCAGTAGGGGTCGGTGCCGTCCTCGAAGATGACGTAGACGAACGAGACGCCGAAGAACGAGAAACCGCGCACCACCTTCGACTTCGGCACCGTCAGCATCGCGGTGGTCAGCGGATAGGTGACTTGGTCCTCCACCACCTGTGGTGCCTGACCCGGGTACTCGGTGTAGACGATGGTCTGCACGTCCGAGAGATCGGGGATGGCGTCGAGCGGCAGGGTACGGACCGCGTAGAGGCCGGCCGCCACCGCAAACACGGTGCCAATCAGGACCAGGACGAGGTTGCGGGCCGACCAGCCGATGAGGCGGGCGATCATCGCGGCTTCTCCTCGCCCTGCGCCTGCGGAGCCGGCGGCGTTGGGGTCGCCATGCTCTGCAGGGCCGCCTTCAGATTGCTCTCGGCATCGATCAGGAAGTTGGCCGCGGTCACGACCTGCTCGCCCGCCTTCACGCCATCGCGGATCTCGGTGTAGCCCTCGCCGCGGGCGCCAACCTTGACCTCACGCGGCTCGAAGCGGCCCTCGCCCTTGTCGATGAGCACGACCTGGCGCGCGCCCGTGTCGATGATCGCGTCGTTCGGGACTGCGACGACGGGCTTCGTCGCGCCGGTCCCGATCTCGACGTCGGCGTACATGTCGGCCAGCAGCACACCATCCGGGTTCGGTAGCTCGATCCGCACGCGCGTGGTGCGGGTCTGCGTGTTCACCTGCGGATAGATCAGCGCGACCTTGCCGGCGAAGGTGCGTCCCGGAAGCGAGCGCACGTGCACGGCGACGGGCTGGCCGACCTTGACGCTGCCGAGGTCGTATTCGGGCACATCGGCCAAGACCCACATCACCGAGATGTCGCCGATCCGGAACAGGGTCTCTCCGGCCGCGGCCTTCATGCCCTCGATGGCCGTGCGTTGCAGGATCACCCCATCGCGGGGGGACGACCAGGTGATGGCCATCGGCACCTTCCGGGTGCGTTCCATCTCGGCGATGACTTCGGCCGGGACGTTCAGGTTCTGCAGGCGTCGACGCGAGCCGTCGAAACCGGGGTTGGCGATGAGCTGGGCGGCGGCCGCGTTGATCTCGGGGGAATAGACGTCGACCAGGGGTTGGCCCTTGCGGACCTGATCTCCGGTGGTGACGTTCTCGACGTGATCCACGTAAGCGTCCGAGCGGGTGGCCACGATGGTGACGCGCCGCTCGTCCAAGGTGACGGTGCCGGGCACCCGAACGGGTCGGCTGATGACGCGGCGCTCGACCGGCTCCGAGCGGACGCCGGTGCGCTGAACCTTGCCGGGTGAGATCCTGACGGTGTTGCCGTCCTCGGCCTCGCCCGCGTAGACGGGGATGTAGTCCATCCCCATCGAGTCCTTCTTCGGCGTCGCCGAGGTGTCCGGTAGCCCCATCGGGTTGCGGTAGTAGAGAAGCTTCTTGGCCCCGGTCTGCGCCATGCCGGCGTCGCCGCCGGCCGGCTCCGCCGGCTTCGGCTCGAAGCCGACATCCTCGTTGAAACGCACAGGCCGGTAGTCCCGCCCATCGGGAGCCTTGGCCGGCGCCAGCGTGTAGGCGGCCTTTCCATCGGGATCGCGGTAGTACAGGATCGGGGCATCCGGCGCCGGGCCCGCCCCGTCCCTGACGAGCAGGCCCGCGACCGGAGCCGGCAGCCAGGCCGGCAAGGGCCAGTTGACCTCGCCCGCCTTCAGGCCGACCAGCATCGCGCCGACCAGCGCGGCCGGCGCGAGCGTGAAGCCGGTGACCCGGGCCGCAACGCGCACGGGGCCATCACCGCGTCCCTGGGTTTCGGAGATTTGGAACGGCGTCCTCTGGTCCATCACGGTACCACCTTGAGCGCGAGCTGGTTCTGCACCGTGCCGGTCTCGCCCTGCACCTTGGCGGCCAGCGAGAGTTGCCAATCGCCCGCCATCGTGAGGTTGGTCTTGAACCGGTAGAGGCCGGGCTCTGTCGCCGGCTGCGGCTCAAGTTCCGTGGTCATGGTCGGCATGCCCGCGGGAGCCATATCGAGGCGGTGCGCGAAGACGACCGCGTCGGCGACCGGCTTGCCCGCCGGGGCATGCTTAAGGCGGACTGTCAGCACCGCTTCGCCCTGCTTGGCTTGGTGCTCGACGAGCTCGAAGGCGTAGTCCTTGAGCCCGCCGGCGCGGCGGCATCGCTCCCACCGTGCGGCAACCAGCCGGCAAGCGCCGCCGGAACGTGGCCGGAGACCGAGCTCGGGATCGTCCAGGTCCCGCGCCCGAGGCCGTAGCCGACGGCGGCCGCAGCCACGAGCATGAGCACGAACACGACGAGGCCCACGACCCACTTGGCTCGGCCACCGCCGGAGGGCGCGGTCTCGAACTCCTCGAAGTCGTGGAAGGGCGTGTGCTGATGCATCATTGCACTGCCTGTAAGACGAGCCTGCGTTGAACCGGATCCGGAAGACCGGGGATTTTGGCGGCGAGGGTGAGCGCCCAGGCACCCTCCATCGAGAGGTCGGTCTCGAAACGGTAGTAGCCGGGCAGCGTATCGGCCTGGAGCCCAGGGGAGCCGTCATCTGGCCCATCCCGTCAGGCGACATGTCGATCCGACTGATGAACAGCGTCGCGTCCGGAACCACCTTACCGGTGTGCTCGTCGACGAGCCGGACCAGGATGGTCGTGCCGTAACCCTGCTTCACCTCACGCTCGACGAGCTCGAAGGCATAATGGTCCGAAGCGGCGCGGCTTAAGGACGACGCGACGGCGACGCCAGCGCCCATGAGAAGCAGCACCAGCGCGAGAGTGCGCCATAATGGGAGGCGCCGCCACGTGGGGGCGGCCGCAGCAGGTGCTGCGGCCAGCGGTGGCGTGCGAGGTGGGGGGCTCAAAACTCAGGGCCACCGGCAGTGCCGCCGAGGTTTTGCTGAGCTGGCGGGCGCGCCGGGAACTGCGCGTTGCCGCGCGTGCTGCTGCGGAAGTCTCGTCCCTGCACGTCGCGCAAGCCGCGCGTGCGGTTCGGGCTGCCCGCGAGGCTCCCCGTCATCTCCGGATCACGCAGGGCGGGCTTGGGATATGAGGCGTGGAGGCGCGGACCGGTCCGCGTCTGCCAACTGGGCGCGGCCGATGCCGTGCCCACGAAGGCCAATGTTACGAGAGCAATGCCAACGAAAGGTTTCATGATCTTGTCCACCGTCCTCTGAGGGAGCGCCCTCGCTTCAGTGCCATTGCTCATGAGTTCGGAGTTCAAAATCTTTTCGTTACATCCGGATGTGCGGGATGCCCGGCGCCTTCCCGACATCGCCGGGATCGAACATCGGCACGCCGATGCGTGGCCTGCTCGGACTGTCCTCCGAACTCGACCGAGAGGTGCGTCCCCTCACGCCTCGCCAAGCCGTCGTAGGGCCGGACGATCAACGCCGGCCGCGGCGGCATCGGAATGGCCGGCCGGGCAACGAGTCTGTGAGGGCTCGTCGCCTGCGCTTACTTGAGCAGGCCGAGGACACGAAAACCCGGCCGCGGAAATTCGCACCGCTACCGGCGCCCTGTGCCGTGATGTTTTAGAACTTGGCGCCGGCGGGCCTCGGCTGACGGTGCGCAGGTCGACGCGGGGCGTTGTTGATCGAACCGGTCGTCAGGACACCCGGGGGCGGAGCGAGCGTCGATGGTGCAGCCGCTGTCCGATGACTCCTCCACGACGGGGGCAGCGACTCCCAATACGCAGCCGAGGCCTGACTTGGCAGGCCCGAGACTAGGAAAGCTCCGACGCCCAAAACGGCGAATGATCTTTTCATGGCGAGATCCCTTTTATGTTCTTGAAGCTTGAGGCTTCTTCTTGCAATTTCGGGATGGCCGTTCAAAACGTTACAAGGCTGGGCGAATGGTTGGTAAGTCGGGCATGCCCTCCATCGCTTCAGCCGGGGACGCTCTACGCCGTTTCACTGTCTCTCGCGGGCGATGCGCGCTCTTTCGCTTGACGTATGAAGATGCTTCGAAAATCAAATCTCGCGCGGTGCGTTCTGTCGGCGTCGACGCGTCAGCCCTGATCCCTGCGCCCCACTGAAGTGAAGAAATAGAAGCCGTCACGCTGCGCCGCGGTCCGGGCCGTAGCCGCGTCGAAACCAGGTATTCTGAAGCCTCTCTTCCCGAGGGTGCCGCGGAACAGCCAAGCGACGCCGCAGAGGAACGCGGGGATCACGCGACTTGTCGGGACAGCGCAGAACAGATCCCGAGCGAACCGGCTCTCAAAGATGATGTATGCCGGTTCGTCGGTCGCTCCTGACGCGCCAGCCTCTTCAGTCGTGTGCGCGCCGGTCGCCGCAGGGATGGCGCGGCAGACACGCGGGGAGCGGCGCCTGGTGTTCACGGGCCGCGGTCGCACGGGGCCGGACTGCACTGAGGCTGCCTTGCTCACGGACGAGCGGGCCGAGCCCGACCTTGGTAGAGGTAATTCAGCATCCGGGGGGCGTCGCCCACATAACCCGTCTGCATCGCGTCGATCACAAAGGCCGCTTCTTCGAGAAGGCGGTCGACCGGACGCTCAAGGTGACGAGCTGATACGTGTCCGCAGCGGGTCCAGACGGCGTTGCCAGCGCGCGACGTCCGCATCGGGCGCCAAGCCATGCTCGATGAACAACAGCTGCCCGTCGGGGCGCAGCACCCTGCGGATCTCGTCGAGGCCGGCTCGGGGATCGCGGAGGCTGCAAAGGGTCCAGGTCATGACCACGGTATCGATGCTGCCGCTTGCGAGCGGGATGCTTTCGGCAAAGGCACACGCCAACAGGATCGGGGCGGCACTCGCGCCCAGCCGCCCGCGCGCCTTGCCGAGCAACGCAGGCGACGGATCGATGCCGACCACCTGATCAACCTGGGCCGTGTAGAAAGGGGCGTTCAGGCCCGATCCGATGCCCACCTCCAGCACGGTGCCGTGCGCCAGCGGAACGAGCCGCGCGCGGCAAGCCGCAGCCTCTTGGTTCCGCAAGGCATAGTCGACGAGGAAGGGAAAGATGCGGCGCGCGTAGAAGCCCATGATTGCGGTCTTTCCGGTTCACTGAACGTTGCGGGAGAAGGCCTAACCCCGCCGCACGGCCGCGACCGCGCCCATGCTGCTCGCGTTCGGTGCCTTATGAGCCGGGTTTACCGCCGGCGGTGTCCGAAGGCCCTTCCCGGCCCACCGGCAAACCGCCGGTTCGGCCGGCTCGCTTCAAGCCGGCCGAGAGCGAATGCGGCGCATCCGCCACCGCCGCGCAGCCGGATACGGTCTCCGGGACGGAGCCGGACCTTTAAGGGAATTTCGAAGCCGGCAGCCGTTTCGTTACAAAGTTGGCGGGCGCCATGACGCTGGCTGAAGGCAACCCCGTCGCCGCACGCCGCGCATGTCTCGGAAAGATGGCATGCCAGGGGTGAGCACCGAGCGACTGCACGACCCCGTCAGCTCTGCGCATCCCGGCGATGCGCGTGAAACCATGGCGCCATGCGGCGATGCCGGCTTTCAAGGCGTTCGGCTGCCTGTTACGTTCGCTCCGATGTCCTGGCTGCGGTCCCGCTCTTCTTGCGCATTGGTTTTGATCCTCGCCCTCGTGGCGGGCTTCGCGCTGCATGGCGTGCAGGCCGCTCACATGAAGGCGTCCACACCCGTCGCGGCGATGCAGTCTTCGATGCCCGATGGCTGCGAGTGTTGCGAGGGCTGTGACGAGGGCGGGATAGCACGCTCGGCCTGCTCACTCCTGTGCGCCGGTTACGTCGCCGACGCCCCCCCGGCCTTCGAACCCCGTGTCATCGGGACATCGTTCGCGTACGCGCTCGTAGATATCGGGGGCGTGAGCCTCAAGGGACCGCCGGACCCCTTCCCACCCAAGGCTACCGTTCTGAGCTAGGCGCGCCGGTTTAGCCGGCGCGCTCGCAGTCGTGCTTGCGACGACAGCATGCGCGGCTTTGTGCCCGGAATCCCGTCGAGGGCCGGGTCCTCACGGCACTCAGGACGAGATCGATGTCATTCCACCGTGCTCCGGCCCATGGCCGGGGATCTTCGGCTCGTGGACGCGCGCGAAACCGCACCGTTCACGCTCCGGTGCCCGGCCGCAGGGCCGAGGCGTCATCCGACGTCGTGGGCCACTCCAAGGTCGGCGGCCTCCCGGCGCTTCGGCGAGGGTCTGTAACCGTTGGCGCATGCCTCCCGAACTTGGTTGGGAGTGCCCGATGATCGCCAGTGAAGGAGAGCTCAGGCGCCTGATGAAGGCCGGCCTGGACGGGAACGCGGCTGCGTATCGGGCGCTTCTCGACCGACTGAGCGGGCATCTGCGTGCCTATTACCGGGGAAAGCTCGCCCGCATCGGGCGAAGTCAATCGGAGGCGGAGGATCTCGTGCAGGACGCGCTGATGGCGATCCATACGCGTCGGCATACCTACGACGTGGACCAGCCGTTCACCCCCTGGGTGCAGGCCATCGCCCGCTATAAGTTGATCGACCACCTGCGCCATACGCGCCCCGCGATGGCTTCCGTCCCCATCGAGGACGCCGGCGACTTCGAGGCGCAGGACGACCATGTCGGCACGGAGAGCGCGTATGACCTGGACCGGCTCATGGCCAGGTTGCCCGAGAAGATGCGACGCGCGATCCGCTACGTGAAGCTCGACGGCCTGAGCGTCGCCGAGGCGGCCAGTCGATGCGGCATGTCGGAATCGGCCATTAAGGTCAGCGTCCACCGCGGCCTCAAGGCCATGGCGGCCGGCATCAGCCAAGGAAAGGGACGATGAGAACGAACGAACTGATCGAGATGCTCAGCACGAACATCGAGCCGACCGACCACGGCAGGCTCAGGCGCGGCCTCGGCCTCGCTGCGGCGCTCGCTGCCGGTGTGGCGCTCTGCTTGACGCTTCTGTTGCTCGGGGTGCGGCCGGATCTCGGCCATGCTGGCGTGCTCGGCTTCCTGCTCCTGAAGGTGGCCTTCGGTGCCGGCGTCGTCGTCCTGGCCGGGTGGCTGCTGATCAAGGTCGCGCGCCCGGGTGGCGAGGCTAGGATCCGAGCCTGGGTCGCCACGGCGCCGTTCCTCGGGATCATGCTGCTCGCAGGCGTCAGCCTTGCCTCGGCGCCCAGTTCGCATTGGGATAGGATGCTGGTCGGCCACATGTGGCTGGAATGTCTCGTATCGATCCCGGTCATCGGGGTGCTGCCCTTCGCCGTTCTGATCTGGGCCATGCGGAGGTTTGCCGCGCCGACGGACCTCTTCCGTACGGGTGCGCTCGTGGGACTGGTTGCCGGTGGTATCAGCGCAATGGGTTACGCCCTGCACTGCATGGACGACTCGGTCCCGTTCGTGGCGCTCTGGTACGGCGGCACTATCGCGTTGTGCACGCTCGCCGGTGCCCTGCTCGGGCCCCGTCTCCTGCGTTGGTGACCGGCCCGCCTTGCGGGCGCTGAAGTGGAGAAGCTGGCCCATAGCGCATCCCTCGCAGCATGGTGGCCGACCGTACCACCACACCGCGGGATTAAACTCTGGGGCAGCAACACGCAGACCGACCGCTCTCGCGGGCCTCCTGGATCGGCGGACAGGAAACGTCACCGAAGGAGCAGAACACGCAGCAGTCGCCCGCATTCGGTCGCAGGAGCGCGCCGCAGCCGGTGCACTCGTAGAAGAACTGACAGGCGTCGGTCGGCATCGTTTCAGTCGCCTGATGGCCGCAGTTCGGGCATGTGAGGGTGGACTGAAGCTGCATCAACCTTACCGCATGGCCCTGAGCACCATGGGCTCAAGGTAGGGTTCCCACACAATCGCCAGGGCAACCAGCGCCGATCCAAGCCCGAGAAGGGCAGCCGTCCGTCGTGATGATTGAGTGCTGGCGCATGGACCAGACAGGGCGCAGGCCGCTGCGCGGCGGCGGAAGAACATCGCCCAGCCCGCGAGGAGGGCCAGCGCGGCCCCTCCGAGCAGGAAGGGCCGGACGCTCGCCAACATCGCCAACCCGCCGAACACGGCCCCCGTTGCGCCGAGACCGGCGAGCGCCACGGGCAGGGCACAGCAGGATGATGCCGCCAGAGCCCCTAATCCGGCGACAGTGCCCAACCCGGCGAACCAGCCTCCCGTACGGACGGGCAGGCGCTCCCGTGGGCGTAGGGCAGGTCTGGCAGGGGCCGCTATGTCTGGTGTGTTGATCATGGTCGTGCCACTCTGCATCCCGTAGCCACTACGGGATCAAGAGGAAAATGGTCATGGGTCCGCGCGGCCTCTCCATCGGGCAACTCGCGGCGGCAGCCGGGGTCAATCTTGAGACGGTCCGCTACTACGAGCGTATCGGGCTCATGCCACCGCCTGCCCGCACTGGAGGCGGTCATCGGGCCTACGATCCGGTCCACATCCAGCGTTTGGCGTTCATCCGTCACGCTCGTACGTTGGGCTTCGGGATCGAGGATATCCGAACTTTGCTGACTTTGGCCGTGCCCGGACACCGATCCTGTGCCGAGGTTCGGAACATTGCCAGTGCGCACCTGTCCGAGGTCCGCACTAAACTCGCTCATCTCGCGCGGCTTGAGGCCATCCTGAGCGGCACAATCGACCAGTGCAGCGGCGCGCCGACGCCTGCTTGCCCGGTGCTCGACATGCTCGATGCTACGATGTGAGAGACTATCCCTTTTAAGGGTCCGCTATGGATCGAGCTTGGGTGAAAACGCGAAGGCGGTAGAGGGATCTCCCCTCGAATGCACGGGGCAGCTTCGGAATAGGCGCCTCCATGGCATCTATGCCTCTATTTATGTTGCCTGGATGGCTGCCACATAGAAAATTGTTCTACAAGTTCAGAGAGCTTCCGCGTTTTTGCACAGCCTCGGTCGGAAGCAGCCATTGGGACGGTCAAGCTGATTGAGTCCAGACCCTTGGACGGTCAGTCCTCGAATGCCCGACTGCCGTGCCAGTTCGCGCCCCCAGTGATAACCGTCCCGCGGGGCCGCTTCGAAGTAGAACTATTTGCAATAGTGATTTGACAGCCATTGTATTGGTTTTGGAGTGACGAGTAACTTAATGACCTATTTGAACATCCCATTCGCCTAGGACTAGCTTCGGGCAAAACCGAACAATCTGCGCATCGCCGGTGCAATTTTCTAGAATGTGCTAGCGTATTTCGCAGGAGCCACGCTGCTGGGATCGTCATGAGCGAGAGCAGTACCAGCCGCAGCTGAAAGCGCAACTTAGCTTGGACAACAAGGCGCTCCAGGCGCCGGTGCTGCGCGCCTTTCGGAGTGGGGTCCGTGATCGGCGGCACGGTCGCCGTGTGAGCCCGCCGAATCCGCAGATCTGCCCATCGCAGGCCGAACGGGACGATCAACCATCCGGTCCAGGCCGACACGACGACGAAGCGACCGTAGTGCCTGCCGGTGCAGGCCAGAATGCTTTTACGAAAAGGAGGTTGCCGTCAGCGCTCCGGACGGGGGTCTGCCCGCCGGCTTCCTTGCCGCGAAGCCACCGGTACCGCCTCTCCATGACCCGCGACACCCCGCGCCACAGCTTCACGCAACGGGCGGCGTCCCGCCCCCGCGCGGACATGCGACTGGCCGGACCGCTCCGTCGACCTGTTCCTCCAGGCAAGCGACTTCGTGGCTCATGGTGGGCCCCTGCGCGGTCCAGCGTCCGGCCCGCCGAGGGAAACGACGACCAAGGTCGGCGGCGGATCACGGTTCGCTGCGGGAGTGTAACGCGTCCGGCGCTTGTATCGGGGGCGACGACCCTATGCCGACGGACGTGTCACGCTTCCACACGCACAATCTATGGCGCCATCCGTTACAGGTTATCTCCGAAAACGACGATCTGTACGCCTCGGCAATCCTGCAGCCCTGAGACGCCAGCTGGAGCGCGCGCCTCTCGCGACGTGCCCTTCGCGTTCGGCCGGATCCCAATACGGTACCCCTCACCGGAGGTGTCCCCGCCGACATCCGGTCCATCAAGCAACGAGCGTGACCCGAACCGGTGGCCGCCGTGGCGCCACGGTCGCGAGGGAAGGCGATGCCCCCGATTTGGGGGGCGACATTATGCGCGAACCCGCAGCAGCCGTAACGCATTCGCGGTCACGAGGACCGTGGCGCCGGTATCGGCCAGGATCGCGGGCCACAGCCCGGTGACGCCCGCCACGGTCGTCACCAGGAACACCGCCTTCAGGCCGAGGGCGATGCCGATGTTCGCCCGGATGACGGCGAGTGTCCGACGTGAGAGCGCCACCATCCGCGCCACGTCGACGACGCGCCCATGCAGCACCGCGGCGTCGGCGGTCTCCAGGGCGACGTCGGTCCCGCCGCCCATCGCGATGCCGACGTCGGCCGCCGCGAGCGCGGGCGCGTCGTTGATGCCGTCGCCGACCTTCGCCACCACCGCGCCCGCCGCCTGGGCTCGCCGACGATGCGCTGCTTGTCCTCCGGCAGGAGTTCGGCCCGGGCCTCGATGCCGAGCGCCCGGGCCACGGCCTGGGCCGTGCGCGCATTGTCGCCGGTGAGCATAACCGCCCCGATCCCCGCGGCGGCCAGTGCGTCGATTCCGGCCTTCGCGTCGGGGCGCGGCTCGTCGCGCATGGCCAGCAGGCCGGCCAGGCTCGGGGCCAAGCGCCGCATACGGTCGGCCTCGCCGCTCCTGCATGGCGCCGCCTCCGTGAGGTGTCGGCGGCGGTGGCGCGGACCCGGCGGCGGCCGACGGTCCAACGCGGCGCGGCGCGTCACACGCGGCTTCGAAGGTGGCTTGACTCCGTACCATGGTACGGCCGCTAGGGTCGTTGCGAGCTGGTGATGTCGAGATCCGGGATGAGAGATCAAACCATAGGACAAGCGGCGCAGGACGCCGGCGTGGGCGTCGAGACCATCCGCTTCTACGAGCGCGAAGGCCTGATCGAGCAGCCCATCAAAGGAACCGGGTATCGGACCTACTCGCCCGAGCTGGTCGCCCGCATCCGCTTCATCCGGCAGGCCCAGAGGATCGGGTTTTCCCTGAAGGAGACGCAGGAACTCCTCGCCCTGCGCGCCAACCCGGCCGCCGATTGCGCCGAGGTGCGAGCCCAGGCCCAGCACAAGATCGCGGAGGTCGACGAGAAAATCTCCGAGCTCCTCCGCGTCCGCGCAGCCTTGGAGGCCGTGGTCGCTTCCTGCCCCGGACGCGGCGGACTTGAGGACTGCACCATCCTGGAAGCCCTGGAGGACGCGCCGCGCGGGCCAGGCACCTGTCGGTGCGACGAACCGAAGAAGGGGAAGCCACGATGAAGACCATTAACCTGAGGATCGAGGGTTTGCGGTGCGCTTCCTGCGCCGCCTCCGTCGGTTCGCTCCTGGATGCACAGGCCGGTGTGCGCGGTGTCGACGTCTCCTTCGAGGAAGCGCGCGCCCGCGTCCTCTACGACCCGCAAGTTACGAGCGGGGACCGCCTCGTCGCCGCCGTCGAGAGGCGCGGCTTCCATGTAGTCGCCCGCGACCCAGCCTGATCCCGTTCACCGACACCGCAAGGAGACAGGGCAGTGGCTTCGGCAACAGCGCTCGACGCGAACCTTCCCCTTTGGAGCGAGGAGCCGGCAAGCCGGCCCGACCGCGCCCGCATCCGCGCCCGGATCGGCGGCCTCCACTGCTCGCTCTGCACCGGAACCATCGAGAAGGCGCTGGGCAGCCAACCCGGCGTCGACAAGGTCGCCGTCAGCCTGACCCACGAGCAGGCGCTCGTGGAGTACGATCCCGCAATCGCCCGTCCGGCGGCTCTGCTCGGGATCCTGCGCGACATCGGCTACACGATCTCCGACCCGCGCAAGGTCCGGCCGTTCGAGGAAGAGGAGCGGGACCTCGTGCGGGAGAGCCGCCGCTTCGTCGTCGCGGTTGCCCTCAGCGTCGCTTCCATTCCCATCATCGCGGATCCCTCGCTCGGCTGGATCGGCTACCTGCCCGCCCTGGTCTGCCTCAGTCTCGGCGCCATGGTGTTCCTCGTCCTGAAAAAAACGAGCGTCTTGGCCGCTGTTGCCAGCACCGGTGGCCTGACCGTGTTGGCGCTGGGTCTCCTCTACCTGAACCTCCATGGCTACTTGGCGACGTCCGCCCCCTGGCTCGTCGCGGCGTTGGCCGTGGCCCTCGTCTTCGGGGTCGGACGGCACATCCTGCACATGGCCATCCAGGCCTTGCGCCGCGGCATCCTCAACCAGCACGCGTTGCTGGAGATCGGCGCCTTCGCGGGCATGGCCGGCGGCGTCATCGGGCTTGTACTGAACCGTCCGGGCTACCCGACCGCCCCGTTCTTCGCCGTCACGGTGATGGTCGTGACCTACCACATCTTCTCCGAGTGGCTGTCGCTCATCGTCAAGACGCGCAGCTCGCAGGCCGTGAAGCGCTTGCTCGACCTCCAGCCCGAAACCGCCCGCGTGGTCCGGGATGGGCAGGAGCAGGACCTTCCGCTCGAAGCGGTGGCGGTCGGCGACCTCGTCCGCATTCGCCCCGGGGAGCGCGTGCCCGTCGACGGGACGGTCGTATCCGGCCGCTCCGCCGTCGACCAAGCGCTGGTGACCGGTGAGCCCATCCCGGTCGAGCGCACGGAAGGCGACGTCGTCATCGGCGGCTCGATCAACGGCACCGGCAGCCTGCTCGTACGGGTGACGGCCGTCGGCGCCGGCAGCTTCCTGCAGAAGGTGATCCGCGAGGTTGAAGACGCCCGCGCCTTGAAGCCAGGCCTCCTCCATCTCGTCGACCGCGTGCTGCAGGTCTACACGCCCACGGTGCTTGTGGTGGCTGCGCTCGCGTTCACGGGTTGGCTCGCCGGATCCTGGCTTATCGGCGGTGAGGCCGACATCGCGCGGGCGGTGTTCGCGGGCTTAAGCGTCCTGGTCATGGGCTATCCCTGCGCCGTCGGCATCTCGGCCCCGCTCTCCATCGTGCGGGGCGCTGGGGAGGCGGCCGAGCATGGCATCCTTATGCGGACCGGCGAGGCCTTCCAGTGCTATCGCCTCGTCGACACCGTCGTGCTCGACAAGACCGGAACCCTGACCGAGGGGCGGCCCGTGGTCCGCGAGATCGAGGTCTATTCGGGGACCGAGGCCGCGCTTGTCGCCCTCGCCGCCGCAGCCGAGGCCTCCTCCGAGCACCCGCTGGCCCAAGCCGTGGTCAAAGCGGCCTTCGCGCGCGGTGCCGTGCCCCCGGAGGTGGTCGCGTTCGAGGCCATTCCGGGCAAAGGGGTCGTGGCCCGGATCGCGGATAGCGAGGTCGTGGTTGGCAGCCCGGCCTTCCTCGCCGGCCACGGCATCGATCTCGCGCCGGCTTCGGCGCGCATCCTGGCCCTGGAGGAGGCCGGGCGCACCGTCATCGTCTCAGGCCGTGACGGCCGTCTGCTGGGCCTGCTCGCCCTCGACGACCGGCTGCGGGCGGATGCCGTGCAGGCTGTCGCGGCCTTGCGCAGGGAGGGGCTGCGGACGGTCCTGCTCACCGGGGACAACGAGCGAACCGCACGCCGGATCGCCGGCGAGGCTGGCATCGACGAGGTCCATGCCGGTGTCCTCCCCGACGGCAAGGCCGAGATCGTGCGACGGCTTCAGGCCGCGGGCAAGGTCGCGATGGTCGGCGACGGCATCAACGATGCACCGGCCTTGATGCAGGCGGACGTCGGCATCGCGATGGGCGGGGGCACCGACATCGCCATCGAGGCCGCCGACATCATCATCCTGTCGAACCGCCTCGCCGCACTGCCGCTTGCGCGCCGGATCAGCCGCCGCAGCTACGCCAAGATGCTCCAGAACGTCTGGCTCGCCTTCGCCTTCAATGGCTTCGGCATCCCGCTCGCCGCGACCGGGCTGGTCAACCCGATCTGGGCCATGGTCGCCATGGCGGTCAGCGTCACCGCGATCTTCCTCAACTCGCTCTGGGCACAGCCCGGCCTCTTCCTGGGTGCGATCATGAACGTCGGCCATCCGCCCCGGACAGCGTAGCCCAACCTAACAGGAGTTTCCCCATGACAGACCCTCTACGCCAGGGTGCCGTCGCCGCGCTCGCCCTCGCCGCCACATTCGGTTCGGTCGGTCGATCATGGGCGGTGGAGGATCAGCCGGCCATGTCGCGCCGGGTCTCCGAGCTGAAGGTCGCGACGATTCCAATCGAGGGCATGGCTTGCCTATCCTGCGCCGCGTCGATCAAGCGAACCGTCAGGAAGGTCGACGGCGTCTCGGACGCGGAGATCGACTTCGTTCGGCGCTCGCTCCGCGTCACCTACGCGTCCGGGCGTGCCCTCCTTCTCAGTCGGGTGAAAACGGCCATCGACGTTCTTGGCTACAAGGCTGGCACTCCGGTTCTTGAGCGATGACCCTCGAAAGCGTGATCCAGCCGCTCGCGTCCGGCACAAGCGGCCCGGCCACCCTGTGGGTCACCTTCCTCGCGGGCATCCTGGCCAGTGCGGTCTGCCCCTGTACCCTGCCGGTGGGGCTCGGCATCGCCAGCGTCGCGGGCGCCTCTGAGGCGGGCTCTCGCCGAATGGGGCTTCACGTCGCGAGCGCGTTCTTTGCGGGAATCGTCCTGAGCCTCACCGTTCTCGGAGCCGTCGCTGGCCATCTCGGCGCCCTGGCGACCGAGGCCTTCGGCAGGGGCTGGGCGCTCGCCATGGCGATCCTTTCGCTTTGCGCGGCGGTGACGGCGTTCTGCTGGCCCCGCATGCGCCTCGGCAACCTCACCGCATGGCGCCGGCCCGGCCTCTTCGGGGCCTTCGTCTACGGGCTGATCTTCAGCATCGGCACCTCGGTGGCCCCGCTGCTGCTCCTGCTCACGGTCGCTGCATCGGACGGGGATCCGGGTCGGGGCATCCTGCTCGCCCTGCTGTTCGGTCTCGGCCGGGGTCTCCCGTTCCTTGCCGCAGGGATGGCGGCAGGGGCCGTCACGCGCCTGGCTCGCCTCGGCCTTTGGGGGCGGACCCTGCAAATCGTCAGCGGCGCGGCCCTCCTGCTGGTCAGCGCCTACTACGCCCAGGTCTACGCGGACCTGCTTTGAACCCGGAGAAACGGTGCAATGAGCGACACGCCGAAGGCCTCCCTGTCCGAGGTTACCTTCTCGGTGCCCGGCATGATCTGCGACGGGTGTGCCGAAAAGGTCCGCGACGCCGTCCTGGGTGTACCCGGCGTCCATCAAGCGAAGCCCAGCGCCTGGCACAGGCGCGTCACGGTGACGTTCGAGGCGTCCCGGATCGAACCCGGACAGATCGGGTCGGCCCTCGCCAGCGCCGGGTTCGAGACCGGTGCGGTTCGGCCATGACCCCGGTTTCGCTCGATGTCTCGGACGTGCATCGGGAGCGCCTGCTCCGGGCGGTTGCGGCCGCCACCTTCGTCATCTTCTTCCAGGCTTTCATGGTCGCCCCGATCCTTCCGCAACTGGGGGAGGCGTTCGGCGCCTCGCCGGAGCGGGTCGGACTGATCGTTCCCGCGTACTTGATCCCGTACGGCGTGGCGACGTTGGTCTACGGGCTCCTGGCGGACCGCCTCGGCATCTGGCGCGTGATGGCCGGATCGATGACCGGCTTCGCCGTGCTGACCGCTCTCACCGCCACGGCAGGGTCCGTGGAGCAACTCGCGCTCTGGCGTCTGCTGACTGGGCTCGGGTCCAGCGGAGTCGTGCCGCTCGGTCTCGTCCTCGTCGGCAGGCTCTTTCCGTACGAGCGACGCGGGCGCCCGCTGGGATGGCTTTTCGGGGCCATGGCCGGCGGCATGGCCTTCGGGTCCACCTCCGGGGCGCTGCTGGAACCATCCATCGGATGGCGGGGCCTCTTCCTGGCCGTGGCGGCGGCAGGTGCGGCGATCCTGTTCGTCCTCAGGCGGTCAAGGGGGTCGTTCCGGGCGCGACGGCGGCTGGGGCCAACCTGGGCACGCTGTTCCGCGGTTATCGGGACCTCTTGGTCTCTACCCGCGGTCGCCGCACGTATGCCTACGTCTTCCTCAATTCGGTATTCCACTCCGGCGTGTTCACCTGGCTGGGGCTGTATTTCGAGCGGCGCTACGGCCTTGGGCCCGTCGGCGTCGGCCTTGCACTCCTCGGCTACGGGATCCCCGGTTTCCTGCTCGGCCCGATCATCGGCCGGGTGGCGGACCAACGCGGTCGCGGGCGGCTTCTGCCGCTCGGCCTCTTCCTGGGCGCCGTCGCGGCGGCAGCCCTGATCCTCGACGTGCCCTTGCTGCTCGCGGTGGTGGCGGTGACGGTCCTGTCCCTCGGCTACGACATGACGCAACCGTTGTTCGCCGGCATCGTCACCGCGCTCGGCGGCCAGCGGCCGGGGCAGGCCATGGGCCTGAACGTTTGCCTACTGTTCACCGGGTTCGGCCTGGGAAGCCTACTGTTCGGGTCGACGCTTCGCTTAGAGTTCGGCCCCGTTCTGGCCGCGTTCGCGGCTGCGGAACTGGCGCTCGCCGTCGTCGCTTTACTTCTATTCCGATCCGAGGTTCCGCCGGCCGAGGGAGGCCGCCCATGAGTATGGGAGATGAGGCGCAAGCCATCGACGCCCTGATCCTCGCCGCCTTCCGGCAGGCGTGCCGTCAGGGGGAGCCGGGCGTGGCCGAGCACCTCCTCTGCGCCCTGGAAGCGCTCGCTGCCGGCGGCGAGGCCTCGACATCCGCCTCGGTCTCTCTGGACGAAGCATGCCTGTCCCTCAGGGACGAGATCGGCGGCGCGGCGCGCACCTATTCCGCAGGCGGACGTTGGCCGAGGCGGACGCGCTGAATCGCGACGGCTTTCCTCAATTCCATTCGGCGCGCGCTTCAGCGCTGGCGCCGCTTGCGCTCCAGGGCTTTTAGGGCATCCGACCGCATCGTTCCATTCTCCGCTCCCAGGGCCGAGCGGAGGTTTGCTGAGCCGGTGGACCCATCCCGTACGGGCGCGCTCGTGGGACTGGTTGCCGGCGGTCCGCGCACGAGACGCGCGCGAGACGGCGGCCCAGACCTTATCCTGGGAACCGCTTGAGGTTCGCATTGCGACAAGGCGTCAGACCACCGCCGGATGCCGCCAGGGTGGGGAACGGCGACACCCGATCCCATCCTTGAGTTTGGGTTGCACATCGGCGGCGGCCGGTGTCCGCTCGTCGCGACGGATCAGATCTCCGCATCTGCGTCTTACGGTCCGCGGTGACATGCGACAGGGGCGAAGCATTCTGGGCAGCCGGCGTCGGTTTTGCCGCCGGGGCGAGAGCGGGCCCGGGCGAACGCGTATCGGGTAGCGTGCTCCGTTACACGTTCCGGGGCGTCCGCCCATGCGGTCGGGCGGGGGGACGGACATTGCCGCGCCGAACATGGTCGATATCGAGCCTCGAACGCGAGGCAGGTAATTCGCGGCGGTAAATGTGCATTGTCAGTGTCGGGCAAGTCCGGGCGGGGGGACGTCCGGACGGCCGAGGGCCGATGGGTGCGTCGAGGTCGGGGAGGTCGAGGGCGGGACCGCATCCGTGTGAGTCGACGTCAGCGACCTGCACTCGGCCCTGGCCGAGGCAGAGATGCGGATCCGGGCAGCGGAGGCGAAGGTGGCCGGCTTGAGGGAGGCGCTCGCCAAGGCGGAGGCCTCGGCCGCCGCCGCGGAGAAGCGCTTGCGACGCCAGCAATTGTCGGTCGTGGTCGTCCGGGAACGCGCGGTCGGACGCCTCGGTAGCATGGCCACGCTGGTGCACGCGAGGTCTTCCGGAAAGACCCGGGTCGCGCGACGGGCCGAGGAGGGGCCCTTCCGGCAGATCGTGGCGATCAAGGAGGCGCTCGACAATCTCCTGGTCGTGCAGATGCTCTCCCCGGTACCACGTGCAGGGTCGCCAGAACGGCAGGACGATCTTCGAGGACGTGGTCAAGTCCACCCATGCCCTGACCAATTCGAAGGTTGCTGTCGTATATCCGGATTGGCTGGGATCCGAGAAGGCCGAATACGTGGCGTTGACCGAGCTGCTCAGCCACTTCCTGCTGACGACGTGCGGGGCGGTGCCCTCGGCACGAAACCGAGCGAGGCGACCAGTGCGGTCATCGCGACCGGACGCAGCCGGGTCAGAGCGCCTTCCGACATCGCTTCCTCCGCGGCCGGCCTTCGCCGATCAGTTGTTTCATGCTCGCACCAAGTCGTTGGGCACGGCCACGCCCGAGAGGGTGATGAACGCGACCGCCGCGCTTCGACGGCGCAGGGACGTCTACGCCGGGAGGGGGGCTCTCCGTCATCATACTGGTCCCGGCCCTGGTGGTCGCTCTCGACGTCAGGGTGGCCAGCTGGCTGCCCCTCCGCGATACGGAGGGCACGAGGCCCACTTAGACATGGCTGGCATGGGCATCACGGCAATGCCGGGGGCGGACGCATCAGGAACGGTGTCGGTCACTTAGACACTCCCCGTGATCGGCTAGCACCTCTATCACCCTGCACTCGCGGACTTGGCCGCCGGTGCACTGGTCGAGCATGGCCTGGACCTCCGCCCTCAACCCCGTCAGCCGCGCGATGCGGTCGTCGATGTCGGCGAGATGGCTCCGGGCGACGACGTCGGCTTCCGCGCAGGGCCTCTCGGGATGGGCCGCGAGATCGAGCAGCGTCCGGATTGCCTCAACCTCGAACCCAAGTTCTCGCGCATGCCGGATGAAGCGCAGACGTCGGACCGTGTCATCGTCGTAGGTCCGACGATTGGTCTGCGTCCGCTCGGGCGCCGGGAGCAAATCGATTGACTCGTAGAAACGGATGGTCGGGATCTTGACCCCCGTCCGCTCCGACAGCACGCCGATGGCGAATGACCGCATCGAATTCCCCCGTGATGCTCTAGCTACTAGAGACATTACGGTCGTGATCGCGGATTGGGAAGGGCGCAATCGGCCGTTTCGCCGGCCCCACACCTACAGAAACCCGGTCACGGCGGCTCAGCGAAGGCTCGCATCCGGTACGTGCATTCGCCTTATGTCAGCGCCGCGTCACACGTGTCCGTGATGCCCTGGGCAAAGCGGGGCATCGCCAGCCCGGTTCAGGTTGCCGTGGTGATCCTGGCATCGCCGAAGGCTCGGCGATGGTGGGCGTCGTAGGCTCGACGATTGGCCCACACCCACATCCGAAAAAACGCGGGGCAGGTTTCAGGACGCGCTCGCCGTACGCCTCGCTGGCGCAACCCGTCGACGACTATGAGTCATCAGGTCCGCTAATCGGACGAGAAGGCATCAAGTCGCTCAAGCGCCTCGCGGCTCTTCCAAGTTGGAAAAAAGAGGGAAAAGTCTTGCATCTCAAGATCCTACTTGTAGAATCTTTTCTGGCACTAAGTTGTGCCAGGATGACGCCAGTCGGAACTTATGTGGCGTCCAAGAAAGGCTGGCGCACCCGACACGATTCGAACGTGTGACCTTTGCCTTCGGAGGGCAACGCTCTATCCAGCTGAGCTACGGGTGCTGACCGTGTCTTTCACCTAGCCCAAGCGAGCGGGGAGCGCAACGGTGGCGTGGCGGCCTCATCGCGCCCGATGCCGAATTGCAAGAACTCCGAAGGCGAACGTCACACGTTCAATGCGCCGCGGATGTGCCGCGTGCCGCGAGGAGGAAGGGCTGTCGGCCCGCTGCGACCGACCTACGATCCGCGCCGCCCTGCGACCTTTCGTGAGGCCGCCTTGAAAGGTTGATCCGGCGAGCCAAACCCTGCTGCACGGCGTTCCCGCCTCATCGGATGCCAGCGAGAGGAGAGTCTTCTTGTCGACAAAAGCGCGAATCTATACGTCCCCGTCCGCCTTCCCGAACCCCCAGCGCCTGCGCCTCTTCCTGCACGAGAAGGGAATCGCCGATGCTTACGACGAGGTGATCTACGACATGGCGCCGGGCGGCGAGCAGCGCGGCTGGCGCCACCTCAAGATGAACCCGTGGGGCGAAACGCCGACGCTGGAACTGCCCGATGGATCCTACCTGTCGGAATCGGCCGCGATCGTGCGCTACCTCGACGCTCACCATGAGGGACGCAAGATCACCGGGGCGACGCCCCTGGAGCAAGGTCTCGATACGATGTGGGACGATCGCGTCTGGGTGCAGATCCTCTACCGGCTCACGACGCAGTTCCACGTTCTGCACCAGGGGCTCGGGCCGAAGCTCGAACTGACGAACAACCCGCAATGGGGCGAGCATTGCCGCAAGGAGGCGCTCTCGCACGCGGCGCTCGTCGATCGCCATCTGGCCGATGGCCGGGGCTGGCTGCTGGGCGGTGAGAACCCGACTTTCGCCGACATCACTCTCTGCACCGCCATCGCCTTCTCGAAGTTCGGGCCGGTGGCCACGCCGCTCGATGAGCGCTTCGAGCAACTCGACCGGTTCTGGCAGCGATGGACGGCGCGCACCAGCTTCCAGAAGGCCTATGCCGACGGAGGCGGGCTCGAGGAACTGGCTCATCTTCGCCGCTAGCGCCCTGCCGTGGGCGGAGGATTCAAGCACGGTGTGTGACGTGCGAGTCTGAGCGATGGCTCAGACGGGATGCGTACTCCTCGACGCGAGCGACGCGGAACGGTCGGCTGCGATGGCCAGCGACCGCTCCCGTCCACTCAAACACGCCCAGCGCACCCGCGGGAGGTTCCGATGAAGGCCGAAATCCTCAGCTTCCGCATCATTCACGACGGCTGGAGCCAATTCGGCTTGGCCAGGGTCCGGCTGGCCGATGGAACGGAAGCGGAGCGCGAGATCGAGGATCACGGCAACTCCGTCGGCGTGCTTCCCTACGATCCCGAGAGACGCGTGGCGACGCTCGTGCGCGAATTGCGGGTTCCGCCCCTCTACGTCTCGGGCGAACAATCCCAGCTGGAAGCTCCGGCCGGCCTCATCGATGACGGCTCTCCCGAGGAGAATGCGCGGCGCGAGGTTCTGGAAGAGACGGGTCTACGCCTGCACGACCTCGAATCGGTCGGCACGACCTATTCCTGCGCGGGGATCTCGACAGAGCAGATCCATCTGTTCCTGGCCCCCTATCGCACCGCCGACCGCGAGACCGGGGGCGGCGGCGCCGAGGGCGAGCACGAGAACATCAAGGTCGTGGAGATGTCCCTCGCCGACCTCGCCGGAATGGCCGCGACCGGGCAAATGCGGGACTTGAAGACCCTGGCCCTCGTCCTGGCCCTCCAGGTGCGCCACCCCCACCTCTTCACGGCCGAGGGCGATTCCTGAGAGGCCGCCCTCACACCGGACGAAGGGGCCAGACGAGGGCGATGAGGGGGATGCCCACCGCGATCACGATGAGCGAAAGCGGCAATCCGAGCCGGGCATAATCGCCGAAGCGGTATCCGCCGGGGCCCATGACCAGGGTGTTGCACTGGTGCCCGATGGGCGTGAGGAAGTCGCAGGCGGCACCCAAGGCCACCGCCATCAGGAACGGATCCGGGTTGAGCCCGAGCTTGGTCGCGAGCTTCGCGGCGATCGGGCCCATGACCAGGACGGTGGCGGCGTTGTTGAGGAACGGCGTCACCGCCATCGCCAGGATCAGGATCGCGCCCAAAGCCGTCACGGGCGACAGGCCCTGCACCAACGTCGTCAGGTGGCCGGCGATCAGGTCGGCGCCGCCGGTCGTGCTGACCGTCTCGGAGATCGGGATCAGGGCGCCGAGCAGCACGAGCACCGGCCATTCCACGGCCTGATACGCCTCGTGAGGCGTCATGCTCCGCAGGAGCAGAACGGCCACGACGGCGCCGAAGAAGGCCACCGCCACCGGCACGACATGGAGCGCGACGAGGGCCATCGCCGCGATCAGGATCGCGGCGGGCAGCCAGCTCCGGTCGTTGCGGCCCAGCGCGATTTCCCGCGCGGCGAGGGGCAGCACCTTGAGGGTGCCGAGGGCGGGGGCGAGGGCGGCGGCGCGCCCGCGCACCACGACCACGTCTCCGCCCCGGAACCGCACGGAGGAGAGCCGCTGCTCGATGCGTCGCCCACGCCGACTGACCGCGAGGATGGCGAGCCCTGCACTATGCTCGAGATCGAGCTGGGCGGCGGTGCGCCCGACGAGCTCGGATTCCGCCGTCACCACACCCTCCATGACCACGGATTCGGCGGTGGGTGCGGCTCCGGCCAGGGTCAGCCCGGTGCGGGCCACGAAGCGTTCCAGGGCATCGGGCTCGCCGTTGAGCAGGAGGACGTCGTCGGCCTTCAGGCGGAAATCCGGGCTCGCCGGATAGCGCCGGAAGCGCTCGCGCAGGATCGTGGCGACGCCGACCTCGCCGTCGCCTTGCGCCTCCAGGGCGGCCACCGTGCCGTCGATGGCCGGGTGGCCGGGCGGGAGGCGCGCCTCCGTCGTGTAGCGCTCCAGGGTGAACGCGGCCTCCATGGAGCGTGTGCCCCCGTCGCGCCGGGGCAGCAGACGCCAACCGAGGCACAGGAAGACGAACCCGGCCGCCGCCACGCAGAGCCCCACGGGGGCGTAATCGAACATGCCGAAGGGCTTGCCGGTCAGGTCGGCACGGACCTTCGAGACGATCACGTTCGGCGAGGTACCGACCAGCGTGACGATGCCGCCGATCAGCGAGGCGGAGGCCATCGGCATCAGCAGCGCGGAGGGCGGCGTGCCGCTGCGGCGGGAGAGCCTGCAGGGCGATGGGCATGAAGATGGCCAGCGCCCCGACATTCTTCGTGACCATCGACAGGAGCAGCACCCCGGCCACGAGGATCGGCACCTGCCGCCCGGGGCTGGTCAGGCGCGGCATCAGGGGGCGCATGAGCGTCTCGACCGCCCCCGAACGGGCGATGGCGGCGGACAGGACGAGGGCCGAGCCCACGATGATGACGATGTCGTCGGAGAATCCCGAGAACGCCTTGTCCGCCGGCACGAGGCCCAGCGCGATCCCGGCGGCGAGCGCGGTCAGCGCCACGACGTCGTAGGGCAGGCGGTCCCAGACGAAGGCGGCCACCGTCACGCCAATCAGGCTGAAGGCGAGCACTTGATCGACGGTCATTCAGGAACACCTGTTCGGTGCGCCGCCGAAGCGGCACAGGCTGGAAGGGATGGGCATTGGAGCGAGTCGCCGGACGACAGGACCAGCGGACAACCGCCGGTGAGCGCGAGGCGATCGATCGCCGCCACCGCGACATAGCCCCCGGCCGTCGTCAGATCCTGGACGCAGTCGGCCAGAAGGTCCTTCATGGCTTCCTGCAGAACCGGCACCAGACCCTGATGCCCCTGAGCGTCAACCTCGCCTCGCTGGCCGGGGTGGAGCGTGTGGCCGTCGCCCGCTTCGCCGCGGTGGCTGTGCTGGCCGGAGGCGCGGCGGGGGCGCCGCGCCCGGTGCGGGCGTGGCTCACCGCCAGCGGGGCCGACGAGGAGACCCTCGCCGCCTTCGAAGAGGCCCTGCGGACACCCCCGCCCCTCACCGTGGCCCTGGCCGGTCTGACGACACCCGAGATGGATCTGATCGCTTTCATCCTCTGTCTGGTCGCCGCGCGGGAGGCCGGACCGGCAGCCTCGGCCTTCGCGGACTACGTCGCCGCCGCCCGCGCCCTGCCCTCGACGCTGGTCCGGGCGGCGGAGCGGCGGTATCGGGTCTGATCAGCGCTCCGTTCCGTCGAGGCGGTCCTGCAAGGAGACCTGCAACTCGTCGTCGTTCACGAGCAGGTGGCGCGCGACATCGGCGAGGGTCAGCCAGCCTACGACCCTGTCGTTCCCGTCGAGGACCGGGAGGCGCCGCACATAGTTCGCCCCCATGACATCCAGGGCTGAGCGGAGCGTGTCGTCCGGCTTGCAGGACAGGACGGGGCGTGAGGCCACATCCTGCACCGAGACGGAGGTCGGATCGCGGCCGCGGGCGACGACGCGGTAGAGCAGATCCCGATCCGTCACGATGCCGACGCAGTGGTCGGCCGAGCCGACCGGCAGGGCCCCGACCTCGATCTCGCCCATCAGGACAGCGGCCTCCTGCACGCTCGCCTGAGGCTCGATGAACTCGACGTCATGGGCCATCACGTCGGCGACACGCAGATGTTCGGCGGAAAGGTTCGGCATCAAGCTCTCGGCGCGGCGCGGCAGCCGTGAGCTTTCGCGCATGGCCGTTGATCTAGGGCAACGTCCGCCGGGCCGGGGCCGCTTCCTGAGAAAATCCGCTTCGTGAGAGACCGTGCGCTCGTGAGGGGAACTCGGGTGCGGAGCGACCGCCGTCTCCGCTCACGCGTCCGTCGAGACCATGTCGTCGACCACCGCGGCGCTGTCCTCGTTCAGGAACGAGACGAGGGCCTCCAGAAACCGCTCCGGCTCCTGCAATTGCGGAACGTGCGCGCAGCCCGGCAGGATCATGAGGCGTGCGTCGGGCAACCCGGCCGCCAGTTCACGCGACATCGGCGGGGGCGTGGCCTCGTCCTGCTCGCCGACCAGCACCAGCACCGGCACCGCGACCCCCCGAGATCCGCCCGGAGATCGAGCCCCGCCAGGGCCTCGCAGGCGGCGCGGAACACGCTCGGGTCGGTGCGGAGGAAAGCGGCCAAGCGCTCTCGCATCAGCGCCGGGTTCGCCGCCTGGAAATCGGGCGCGAAGAGACGGCGCATCGCCGTCTCGCTCAAGGCGCCGAGCCCCTTCTCGCGCGAGACGGCGGCCATGGTCCGGAAGGCCTGACGCCCGGGCTCGGAGAAGCAGGCGCCGCAATCGGCCAGGATCAGACGGCGCACGAGGCCGGGATGCCGGATCGCCATCTGAAGGGCCACGAACCCGCCGAATCCATTGCCGAGCACACTCGGCCGCTCGCCGAGATCCCGCAAAGCCTCGGCCATGCGATCGGCCACCGCCTCCAGGCCGCCGGACACCGCCTCGGATCCGCCGAAGCCCGGCAGGTCCGGCACGATCACCCGGAACCGCTCCGCCAGCGGCCCGGCGATCCGGTCGAAGCTCGCCGCATCCGCAAGGAGCGAGTGGAACAGGACGAGCGGCTCCCCCGCCCCCGATTCCTGCGCCGCGATCCGTCCGCCAGCGAGCGTGATCCGCATCCGTGTCCTCCCCCGGGCAACTCGAAATTTCCGTTGACGTGATATTTCACGGATGCAATCTTGAGGCAACCTGATCGGGTCAGAACCGTGCTTCTCCGCGACAACATCTATCACGCCATCCGCTCCGAGATCCTGGCCTGCCGCATGCCGCCGGGGGCGGAAGTGCGAGAGCAGGAATTGGCCGAGCGCTATGCGGTGAGCCGCCAGCCCGTGAGGGAGGCGCTGTTGCGGCTGGAGCGCGAGCGGCTGGTGACGGTTCATGCCCGCCAGGGATATCAGGTGAATCCGATTTCGATTGCGGATGCCCGCGATCTGCTGGCCTTCCGCCTCGTGATCGAGCCGGCCTGCGCGGGCGATGCCGCCGAGTCCGGGACGGCGGAGGCGCTGGCCTCCCTCGACGCCTTCCGGGCGCTCGAAGAGGGCACCGACTTCATCGACTACAACCGCGCCTTCCACACCGCCCTGGCCCAGGCCTCCGGTAACCGCCGCATGGCCGCCACCGCGCGGGACCTGATCGAGCAGGCCGACCGCCTCGTGCGGGTCAGCCTCGCCGGCATCAAGGGCCGGGATCCGGACCAGCTCATCGCGGAGCACGTCGCGATCATCGAGGCCGTGCAGCGGCGCGATGGCCGCACGGCCCGGCGCCTCGTGCGCGAGCACGTCGCCCAGGCCCAGCGCCGCATCATCCCGGCGCTCGAGCGCAGCGCCGTCATCCGTTGAGGGAGATCACCCCATGAACATGATCACGAGACCGGATCTCGCCGTCGAGACGCGGGGCAACTTCGTCGACGGGCGCGAGATCGAGGCCGGGGACGGCCCGCTCATCGATGTGAAGAACCCCGCGACCGGCGCCGTCATCGCCCGCATCCCGAACTCGACGGAAGCGGATGTAGACCGCGCCATGCGCAGCGCCCGCGCCGCCTTCGAGTCGAAGGAATGGGGCGGCATGGACACCCGTGCGCGCGCCCGGCTGGTGAACCGCTTGGCGGA
Organism: Methylobacterium komagatae; assembly: GCF_042661665.1. NCBI lineage: Bacteria > Pseudomonadati > Pseudomonadota > Alphaproteobacteria > Hyphomicrobiales > Methylobacteriaceae > Methylobacterium > Methylobacterium komagatae. Next base: position 4,062,503 of record NZ_JBHSWN010000001.1, on the reverse strand, counting down.
CGCGTTCGAGGCCAATCTCGACACGCTCTACAAGCTGGAGACGCTGAACAACGGGCGTCCGATCAACGAGACCCGCGCCCAGCTCTCGCGCCTGCCGGACTTCTTCCGGTACAGTGCCGGTCTCGCCCTGGCGCGGCGGGATGCGGTGATCCCGGTGGAGGGGTCCTACCTCAACTACACGCGGCGCACGCCGATCGGCGTGGTGGCGAATTGCACGCCGTTCAACCACCCGCTGATGATCCTGTGCAAGTCGCTCGCGGTCGTGCTGGCCACCGGCTGCACCACGGTGGTGAAGCCCTCCGAATACACCCCGCTGACGACGCTGAAGCTCGCGCAGATCTTCACCGAGGCCGGCCTGCCGAAGGGCGTCTTCAACATTGTGCTCGGCCTCGGGCCGACGACGGGCAGGCACCTTGCCGAGCATCCCGACATCAACAAGCTGGTGCTGACCGGCGGCACCGAAGCGGGCCGCATCGCGGGCAGCGCGGCGGCCAAGGTTTTCGCGCATCAGACGATGGAGCTCGGCGGCAAGACCCCGGTGATGGTGTTCGACGATTTCGATCTGGAGCAGGCGGTGAACTACGCCGCCTTCGGCGCCTTTATCGGCGCGGGCCAGACCTGCGTCTGCGCGAGCCGCCATCTCGTCCAGGCCTCAATCTACGACGCCTTCGTGGAGAAGCTTGCCGCCAAGGCGAAGAGCATCCGCATCGGCGACCCCTTCGATCCGGCGACGCAGCTCGGGCCGGTGATCTCGGGCAAGCAGCGCGACCGGGTGCTCGCCTATGCCGGCTACGGCCGCGACGAGGGCGCCCGCGCGGTGGCGGGCGGCCAGGCGGCGCGGGTCCTAGGGGGCGAGGAGGGCTTCTTCGTGGAGCCCACCGTCTTCGCCGACGTGCGTTCCGACATGCGCATCTTCCAGGAGGAGGTGTTCGGCCCCTTCACCAGCGTCACGCCCTTCAAGGACGAGGCGGATGCTCTGCGGCTCGCCAACGATTCCCCCTTCGGCCTCGCCGCCGCGATCCGGACCCGCGATGTCGCCCGCGCCCACCGGGTCGCGGCCTCGGTGAAGGCGGGCATCGTGTGGGTGAACGACCACCACCGCCTCGACCCCGCCTCCCCCTGGGGCGGCGTCGATGACAGCGGGCTCGGCCGCGAATGCGGGCTCGAGAGCTTCGACGACCATTTCAACGTCAAGAGCGTCATGGTCGCGACCCACGACACCCCGTTCGACTGGTATCGCGACACGGCGGGCCAGCGCCGCCTGAACTGACCACCACGAAACCCGGACGGAGGGCGACAGACCCCGCGTCAGACGGGTGCCCTCCGCGCCGATCCCTTACGCGGAGGAAACGCCATGACCTCGATCGTCAATGCGGGAGGCCGGCTCGACCGGCTTCCGATCGGCCCATTCCATTACCGGATCATGTGGTTGATCGGTATCGGGATGTTCTTCGACGGGTTCGACATCTACATCGCGGCGACCGTGCTCGGCGCCACGCTGAAGAGTGGCTTCTCGACCCTGCCGGAGAACGCCCTCTTCGTCTCGGCGACCTTCCTCGGGATGATGGGCGGCTCGTTCCTCACGGGCTTCCTGGGCGACCGCTACGGGCGGCGATTCACCTATCAGGCGAACCTCCTCGTCTTCGGGCTCGCCGCCATCGCGGCGGCCTTCGCCCCCAACATGATGACGCTCATCGCGCTGCGCTTCATCATGGGCCTCGGTCTCGGCGCGGAGAACGTCGTCGGCTATTCCACCATGACCGAGTTCGTGCCCGCTCGCTCGCGGGGACGCTGGCTCGGGCTGATGGCGGTGTTCGTGGTCACCGGCCTGCCGGTCGCCTCGCTGATCGGCTATCTCGTGATCCCGGTCTTCGGCTGGCGAGCGATGTTCGTGCTCGGCGGATTGGGAGCGCTCGGCGTCTGGTATCTGCGCAAGAACCTGCCGGAATCGCCCCGTTGGCTGGAGGCTGTCGGGCGCACCGACGAAGCGGAGGCGCTGCTGAGGCAGATCGAGTCCGAGGCGGCCCGCGGCGGCGTGCTGCCGCCCCCTGCCCCGGTGTCGGCCCCGACGCCGAAGGTTGCCTTCGCCACGCTGTTCCAACCCCCGTTGCTGGCGCGGATGTTCGTCGGCTGCCTCTGCCTGATCGTCATCAACACGCTGCTCTACGGCTTCGTGACGTGGCTGCCGGTCTTCTTCATCAAGCAGGGCCTCAGCGTCGCGACCTCCTTCGGCTACTCGCTGCTGATGGGGCTCGGCGCCCCCGTCGGCAGCGCCATCGGCGCCCTCACCGCCGATCGCTGGGGCCGCAAGCCGACCATCGTCGGCGCCTCGGCGGCGGCGATCCTGTTCGGCATCGTCTATCCGCTCACCACCGACCCGTGGCTCCTGCCCCTCGTCGGGTTCGGCCTCACCGTGCCGATCTACGTCCTCGTGGCGCTGCTGTTCGGCATCTACATTCCCGAACTGTTCCCCACCGAGGTCCGCCTGCGGGCCTCCGGGATCTGCAATACCTTCGGGCGCGGCGCGACCATCGTCACGCCCTTCGTGGTCATCTCGCTGTTCCAGACCTACGGGATCGGCGGCGTCATGGCCCTGATGATCGGCCTGCTCGTCCTCCAGATCGTCACGGTGATCACGCTCGGCGTCGAGCCGCGTCAGCAGAGCCTGGAGGAGGTCGAGCCGCTCCTTTCCTCGGATCGGCCGGTCGAAGGCGCCGCCGCGCGGCGGGGTCTCGCTTAGGCACCCGCCGACCTTGCCGCGCTACGCGAGGCGAGTGCCGTTCACGACGGCGCTCGCCTCGCGCCTTCTCTCGGGCCGCCTCCGGGAACAAAGACCCCGGTCGTCCCTTGAGGCATCAGCCCCGCTTGTCGCGCCCCCGACCGGCGGCCGATGTCCCATGCGGGGAAGAGAGCGCCGATACGGTTCGTGGCGGTCGTCTTCGCCGTGCCGGAACACGGGTTCCGCCGTCACGATCGTCCCGCGCCGCCATGAGCACCCACGCCGCTCTCACCGTCATCGACCGTCTGCCGACGCGCTCCCGCACGGTGGACCGGATGGTCGTGGGCTGCGTCGTGATCCTCGCCATGCTCGGAATCGCAGTGGGAGCGTTCACCTATCAGCAGCGCGGCACGGAGGCCGTCCGGCATGCCATGGTGGTGGACGGGTTGCTCGGCCGTGTGTTGTCGGCGGTCCAGGATGCCGAGACCGGGCAGCGCGGCTACCTGCTCACCGGGGAGGACGTGTTCCTCACGCCGTTCCGCGAGGGCCGCGCCAAGGTCAACCGGGAGGTCGCCCGGCTGCACGAACTCCTGCGGGACGATGCCAGCCAGCGGGCCGAGCTCGATACGCTGATCCTGCTGATCCGCACCAAGCTCGATGAACTCGGCACTACGGTCGATCTGCGCCGCAACGGCGATCTCGACAGGAGCCAGAGCCTCGTCCGGGCCGGCCACGGCCGCCAGGTGATGGACGAGATCCGCACCGTCATCGGCAGGATGGAGGATCACGAAGCCGCCTTCATGGAGCAGCGGCAGGCGACGATCTCGCGCATCGCCCTGCTGATCTGGGGCCTGTTCGCGGGGGTGGTGGTCGCCCTGGTCCTCTTCGCCCTGTCGGCCACGCGCGAGGCCGCCCGCCGCCGCAGCCTGTCGCGCTTCCTGCCCCGGGAACTGGTCTCGCGGCTCGCCGACGACGACGGCAGCCTGAAGGCCGGACGCCGTCAGCAGGCGGTCATCGCCTTCATCGACATGCGCGGCTCGACGGCCATCGCCGAACGGCTCGATCCGCAGGAACTCTCCGCGTTCCTGTCCTCCTTCCGCAAGCGCGTGATGCGCCTGTCGCGCCTGCACGGCGGCGTGGTCGACAAGTTCATCGGCGACGGCGCGCTGGTGGTGTTCGGCCTGCCCGAACCGGCGCCAGACGACGCGGCGCGGGCGGTCGCCTTCGCCCGCGACCTCGTTGCGGTCATCGCCCGCTGGAACGACAAGGGCGAGCACGATGCCAGCGTGCGCATCGGCGTCGGCCTCCATTGCGGCGAGGTGTTCAGCGGCATCATCGGCGAGGAGGCCCGCTACGAATTCACGGTGCTGGGCGACACGGTCAACGTCGCCGCGCGCCTGGAGCAGGCGACCAAGGTCCACGGCGTCTCCGTCCTGGCTTCGGAGGCTGTCCGCCGGGCGGCGGGGGCGGAGGCCGCCGCGTGGCGGGAGGTCAGCCGGGAACCGCTTCGGGGCCGCCGGGAGGCAATGCCCTACTACACGCTGGACATTCCAGCGTCCGAAACGACCGCCGCCGATCCGGAGAAGGACGCGGCGTGAGGACGAGGCGGCGGACGGGACGGTAAGTTCTCATGACAGGCACGATCGACCGCGCGACCCTCGACCGGCTCATCGCCCTGGGGCGGGTGCGCGGCGAACTCACCGCGAGCGAATTGCAGGCGGCCCTTCCGGTGGATGCACTGGATGTCGATGCCCTCGTCCTCGTGATGCTCGAACTGGAGGAGGCGGGGATCAGCGTCGAGCCGGACGCCTTCGGCCCGCGCGCCGAAACCGGCCCCCTGCCCCGGCTGACCCTTCCACTGCCCGATCCCGGCGTCCCGCAGACGACCGCGACGGCCGCGAGCGAGGCCCGGTTGCGGGAGACGGCCCCTCCCGCCGCTCCGGCGCAAGCGAAAGCGGGCGAGGCGGAGGGAGACGACGTCACCCGCGTGGTCCTGTTGGCGGGCCTCGCGGTCGTGCTGATCCTGGGGCTCGTCCTCGTCTTCGTGTGAGGACGTCGCATGCCCCTGCACGGAAGCGGACCGAACCCATAGATCCGGGCTGTCACGTCGTCCGGATCGATCGCCCTTGTTTCGCACCGCCCTCCTCGTCTTCGTCGTCGTCTTCCTCGCACCGATCGCCGTCTCGGCCGCGCGCTATTACTGGTTCAACGAGATCGCGGATTGGCGTTCGGCCGACCGGTCGAGCGCGGGCCTGCTGCCGCCCGCCGCACGCAATCCCGAGGCGGTCGTCCGCGTGTTCTCCGCGCGCACGGTGAGTTGGCGCGGCATCGTCGCTACCCATAGCTGGATCGTCGTGAAGGGAGCGGGCGAGCGCGCCTATCAGCGCTTCGACTACACGGCCTGGGGCCAGCCGATCTGGGTCGACCGCTTCGTGCCGGACGGGCGCTGGTTCGGCAGCCTGCCGGAGGTGATCTTCGCCGCCGACGGTCCGGAGGCGGAACGGATGCTGCCACGGATACGCGAGACCATCGCCACCTATCGCTATGCCGAGATCGGCGATTACCGCCTCTGGCCGGGGCCGAACTCCAACACCTTCGTGGCGGCGGTGATGAGCGCCGTGCCGGAGATGGAGGCGAGCCTGCCCGCCACGGCGATCGGGAAGGATTTTCCCTATGACGGGCGCTGGATCGGGCTCACCCCGTCCCGCACCGGTCTCCGCCTGAACCTCGGCGGCTATCTCGGGCTCACCGTAGGCTGGGTCGAGGGGGTCGAGGTGAACCTCCTCGGCGCAGTAGCCGGATTCGACATCCGGCGCCCCGGCCTCAAGCTGCCGGGGATCGGACGCGTCGGGATCTGAGCGGGCCTCAGCCCTCCCGCTGCGTCTTGAGGCTGCTGTCCTCGCCGGACGCTCCCATCGACGGGCTCGCCAGCCCGCTCGTATTGGCCTCGTCCGGAGAGCCCGGATCGTCGATCCGGCGGTTGGCCACGTGGTCCTGGTACTGTTCGGTCTGGACGTTCTTGCTGTCCAGGCCACGCTGGTCGCTGTGCTGAGACTTGTCGCGATTACTCAGCACCATGTTCTCGGGCAGGATTCCGTCCGGCAACTCGGTCATCGCGCCGGTACCCGAGCCCTTGCCCTGCGCGCCCGATCCAAACGTGTGCTTGTTGGCTTTGGCCATGTGGCGGTCTCTCCAATGGAGCGGTGGGGTCAGTGGGACCGGTCCGTGCGGTCGGGCGCGCGGCCCTTGCCCCCGTGGGTGTGGTGACTGTCGCGCTCGCCTCCGCCGCCGGAGACGTGAGACTTCGAATCGTTCGTGGGGCTGCCGGGCGCGGGTCCGCTCCGCTCCTCGTGGGCAGGCTTCGATGCGTCCTGATGGCTGCTGCCGGGACCGCCATGGTGGCGGTCGGCGGCGGGATTCTTCTGAGAGGTGCTCATCACCGATCCTGCTGGTGGCCCTGATGGGTCGTGTTCACCTTCGAATTGCCCGCTTGGCCGACCTTGTCCGGGTTCTGGACCTGGGCTCCGCCCTGGCCTTGTGAAAGCGGCGCGGCGGTCGCGCTTCCGGGGCCCTTGTCGGATTGGTTCGCGGGCGGGACGGGGGGCGGCTTGGCCGTCATGGTGGTCTCCTCGGTGGCGTGTCAGGCCAACCGTGCAGAGCCGACGACGTTCCTGCCGATGAAATTCCGCTGCACTATTTGTCTGGCCTTATGCTTGGACTATGCCCAAGCTTATCTTCTGCTGATCCGCGATTGATTGTCGCAACACGACAATGACTTGTCTCTATCGTGGCGATGCACAAGAGACGACATGTCGGTGCTGAGAGGTTCAAGCTGAGCTGTTTCGGACGTCGACCGATCCCGACATAGACTGGCCACGTTTCTCGATCTTTCGAGAGGTCCGCGTTCGCCGGCACCACGGCGCGCTTCGACGCTCGAGATGTCAGCGATGCCGATCCGCCTGAGCCGGGACATCCCCAGAACCGTGCCCGAAGCCATCCCGGCTCCGGGGCAGGTGGGCATCGCCCGGGCGGCCGGAGAGCTCACGAACCTGCAACTCCTGCGGGCGCTCGCGGCGGGTCTCGTCCTCATCCACCACGTGGCGATCTATGGGCAGATCTTGCGGGGGGCGGACAGACCCTTCGCGGCCCTCGACCAGCTGATGGGCGTGTGGGGCGTGGCGATCTTCTTCGCCCTGTCCGGATTCCTGATGGCGCGGCTCGTCACCCGCGATCCGCCGATGGTGTTCCTGGCGCACCGGGTGAGCCGCATCTTTCCCACCTACTTCGCGGTGGTCGGCCTGTTCGCCGTCCTGTACGCGGCCCTGGGCCTGGAATTCGGCGGACTCTCGGTGCTGGCTTTGTCCCTGGCACCGGTGGGGCCCCGCGCTGGCCGCTCAACGTGGAATGGACCCTCGTCCTGGAGGTGACCTTCTATATCGGGTTGTTCCTGCTCGCCTCCCTCGGGCAGGCCCGGCGCCTCGTGCCGGTGGCCGCCGGGTGGCTCGTCCTGATGGCCGTGGCCTTCCCGCTGCTGCCGCCCGGCAGCCGCAACATGATGCCGCCACCCCTCTATCTGGTGCCGGTCACGGCCTCCTGCGTGCCCTTCGCCATGGGGCTGCTGCTGCCGCGGCTGATCGCGGCGGGCTGGATCCGGCCCGCGACGGCGCTTCTCGCCCTGCCCTTCGCGGGGGCCTGCTTCTTCGTCGATGCGCCCGCCGCGCGCTGGCTCGGCGGTATCGCGGCGGTGCTGCTCGTGGGTGCCGCCGTCACCGCCCCGGCCATCGGGCGCCGGAGCCCGGCGGCGCGGGGGCTGATCGCCCTGGGGGATTGGAGCTACGTCCTCTATCTCGCCCATCCGCCGGTCCTGATGCTCGCGAACTGGGCCTGCCCGCCGCATTGGTCGGGCCTCGCCTACGGCGCGGTCTGCATCGCGGGCGCGCTGACCGCCACCGCCCTCCTCGGCCCCCTCGACGTTGCCCTGTACCGCCGCCTGCGTGGGCGGATCGACGCCCTGAGCCCCGCAGCGGGCAAGCGCGCCACCATCGCCTTCCTCAGCCTCTTCGTGGGCTGCGCCCTCTGGGGCAGCGTAGAGACGGCACAGCACGATTGGGCCGAGAGCCGCGCGCGCCACGCGATCGCGAGCCTGCCCGCCGCCTCCTGGACCACGCGCGAGGCGGCCGAGGCCGCGCTGGCCGGGCGCGGTCTCGCCCTGCCCTCCTCCGTCAAGGCGCGGGTCGAGTCCATTGAGCCCCTGCCGGGGAACGAAAGGCTGGTGGGGGCCTATGCGTTCGATCCGGCGAAGCCGGGCCGGGCGATGCAACTCGCCCTGTTCTGCGGCGGGCGGCTCGAGAGTCTGGAGCGGCCGCGCCGCCTGCGCAGGGACCTCGCCGGCCAACCCGGCTTCGAAGGCGTGGGCAAGCGGCGGATCGGATACCGCGTGCGCATCCCCGCCGGCCCCTGCACGCCGGACAATCTCCTGGCCGCCGCCGTGGACGACAACGGACGGATGGCGGTGCTGCCGCTCCCGTGAGGGAGCCGCCGGTCACTCGTGGTTGATGTGGAGGCGGCGCGTGGGCCGGCGCGTATCCTTCGGCAGGCCACGGACATGAATCGCGAGCGCGGTACCGACGAGGCAGAGAAAATAGCCGACCTGCATGGCGAGGAAGGCCAGGCCGGGCATCCAGCCGTCGAGGACACCGCCGACGGCGTGCGCGACGAGAGTCAGGAGCAGGGCGAAGGCAAGGGCGGTCACCGCGAAACCGACGACCGACACGTAGAGGCCGCACACGACACCGAACACACCGAAGAGTGCCAGAACGCCCGTCGTCTCCATCGGTCCTCTCCGAGTCCCGGCCCGTCGTTCCCCGGCTTGTCTCGGCGTCCCAGGCTCGCCGCAACCCCTTCACGGGCTTGCCGCAAAACCTTGGCGCCTCACTTATTCCGGAGGCGCACCCTGCGCCCTGTCGGTGAACAATCCCTACGTGAGCGACTTATCTCCCAGAGGAAGGCAGAAAGAAATACATTTTTGCGAATTAGAAACGAAACCTGTCGTCAAGCCGCATCGGTTTGACGGGACAAGCTTCATTGTGCGTGACGGGTGGACCGCTTTTGCCGCTTTTCACCGGACGACGACGTGTGTCGTCTTGTTCATCTCGATCGAGATCGGTGGCGGCCAGGCGGGAGCCTGGGCGGGATGATCCCTGCCCCGTTCAGTACGAACCCTTGACCAGGAAGACCGCCGGCACGGTGCGCAGGATGATGACGATGTCGCCCGCGAAGCTACGCGATTCCACATACTGCCGGTCGAGACGGACACGCTCGGCATAGGTCGTGTCGGACCGCCCGCTAATCTGCCACGCACCGGTCAGGCCCGGACGTACGGCAAAGTAGGCGTCGGCGGCATCGCCGTACTTCTCGACCTCGGCCTCAACGATCGGGCGCGGCCCGACGAGGCTCATCTCGCCGCGGATCACGTTGATGAGCTGCGGAAGCTCGTCCAGGCTGGTCTTGCGCAGCAGATGCCCGATCGCGGTGATGCGCGGATCCTTCTTGAGCTTGCGGCTCTGCGCCCACTCGGCCTGGGCCGTGGGATTCTCGGACAGGTACCGCACGAGGATCTCGTCGCCGTTCATCCGCATGGAGCGGAACTTCAGGCATCCGAAGGTCTTGCCGTCGCGGCCGAGGCGGCGATGGCTGTAGAACGGTGAGCCCCGGTCCACGGCCCAGACCGCGAGGGCGACGAACGCGAAGAGCGGCAGAAGCAGGAACAGCATCGCCATCGCGACGCTCAGATCGAACAGGCGCTTCATCGCCCTGTCATGGATGCGCTGGTGACCGTACCGGCCCTCGGCCTGCAGGCCGGACGCGACCTTGCGGGAGCGCAGCGCAGGAAGGGGCAGGTTAGAAAGCAGCATTCTGCGTCCCTCAATGACACGGGGTGGCGCCGTTGATTTTTAACTGGATATTAAGTTTCGAATGCCAGATTGCGTTGCACAATTCAAGACGCGACTTGGGTGATTTTGCCTGCTTTTTTCGTCCTTCAGCATGGAACCCTTTTGGGGGTAAGTGAAACGAGGACTATATTCACCAAGCATTTGCGCCTTTTATAACTTAGCCATAAGCCTTCTGGAAACCTTTGTTGCACTGCAATGATCCAGCGTCCCGCCGCCCTTTCCGGGTGTTAGCGGGCGTTTCGGCGTCAGGGCCCCGGCCGGAAAAGATTCTGCCCTCGATCGCACCCGCTGCAGTTGAAAACTTTTGCGTGAGCCCTTCGGCCTCGCCGAGCCGATGCCTCCCAGGTGCTGGAATCCGCGTTAAACATTGTTAACGCTTGGCCCTCATGGTCCTGATTCGCACGCGGTGGGACAGCCTCGCCAGTGCGAACAAACCTTTGAACGCGAACGCCTTCCTCGCTGAAGCCACTGTGATTCGGCCCCGAGGGCGCGACACCTTGCTGGAACGGAGCCTCCTTCCTCGTCCCGGATGAGCGAGGGGGCCTAGCGATCACGGCGGCACCCCGAGCGGATCATGGCGGCGACGACAGGCACTTCCCCCACGCTCGCCTCGGCCCTCGAACGGTGCCGGCTCGCCTTCATCGGCGTGGCCTGCATGAGCGCCTTGGTGAACGTGCTCTATCTCACCGGCTCGTTCTTCATGCTGGAAGTCTACGACCGGGTGATCCCGAGCCGCTCGGTGCCGACGCTGGTCGGCCTCTGCGTGCTCGCCCTCATGCTCTACGCCATCCAAGGCGTGCTGGAAGCGATCCGCACCCGGGTGCTGGTGCGCGTCGGCATGGCGCTGGACGAGGCTTTGAGCGCGCGCGTCTTCGACGTGACGGTGCGCGCGCCCCTGAAGGGCGGGCTCGGGCAGGATGGGCTGGTGGCGGTGCGCGACCTCGATCAGGTGCGCGCTTTCCTCACCGGCGGCGGCCCCTCGGCCCTGTTCGATCTGCCGTGGATGCCGGTCTACCTCGCCATCTGCTTCCTGTTCCATCCGCTCATCGGCGTGGCGACCATCGTCGGGATGCTGGTGCTGGTGGCGGTGACGCTCCTCACCGACCGGGCGACCCGCAAGCCCACCGTCCAGTCGGCGGTGACGGCCCAGCAGCGCAGCGGCCTCGCGGAGGTCTCCCGCCGCAATGCCGAGGTGCTGGCGGCCCTGGGCATGCAAGGCCGCCTCGGCCTGCGCTGGGCGCACGTCAACCGGACCTACGGTCTCGCGCAGCAGCGTACGGCCGATGTCGTGGGCGGCTACGGCGCCCTGTCGAAGACGTTCCGCACCGCCCTGCAATCCGGCGTCCTGGCTCTCGGGGCGTGGCTGGTGATCCACAACGAGGCGACGGGCGGCATCATCATCGCCTCGTCCATCCTCGTCTCGCGCGCCCTCGCCCCCGCCGAACTCGCCATCGCCCACTGGAAGGGCTTCGCCGCTGCCCGCCTGAGCTGGCGCCGCCTGTCCGACCTGTTCGGCCGCCTGCCCGAGGCGCCCCGGCCGCATGCCCTGCCCGCCCCCAGCCGCAGCCTGACGGTGGAACGGCTCGCCGTCGTCCCGCCCGGCGGTCGCAAGCCTACGGTGCAGGACGCGACCTTCGCCCTCTCGGCCGGACAGGGGCTCGGCATGATCGGCCCGAGCGCTTCGGGGAAGTCCTCCCTTGCCCGCGCCCTGGTCGGCATCTGGCCGCCCGCGCATGGGCAAGTCCGCATCGACGGAGCGGCCCTCGACCAATGGTCGAGCGAGACCCTGGGACCGCATCTCGGCTATCTCCCGCAGGAGGTGGAGCTGTTCCCCGGCACGGTCGCGGAGAACATCGCCCGGTTCGAGGACGGGGCGGATCCCGCCAAGGCCATCGCGGCGGCGCGGGCGGCCTGTGTCCACGAACTGATCCTGCGCCTGCCCGAGGGCTACGACACGCGCATCGGCGAGAACGGCACGGGCCTCTCCGCCGGGCAACGCCAGCGCATCGGCCTCGCCCGCGCCCTGTACGGCGACCCCTTCCTCGTGATCCTCGACGAGCCGAATTCCAACCTCGATGCGGAGGGCGAGGCCGCCCTCACCGAGGCGATCCTCGGCGTGCGCCGCCGGGGCGGCATCTGCGTGGTGATCGCCCACCGGCCGAGCGCGCTCGCCGCCCTCGACCTGGTGCTCGTCCTGTCGGACGGGCGGGTCCAGGCCTTCGGCCCCAAGGAAGAGGTGCTGCGGCACGTCCTGCGTCCGTCGCAGGCGCCGACATCCGCCCCCGCACCCGCCGTCGCAACCCTGCGTGAGAGCGCGTGATGAGCCATTCCAGCCTGCCCGCCCTCGGCTCCTTCGACACGCCCCTCGCCCCGCCGCCCTCCCTCGCCCTGCCCTCGATCCGCCGCCATCTCCTGGCGGCGCTCGGCCTCGGCCTCGTGCTGGTGCCGGGCATCGGGGGCTGGGCCGCGCTCACCCATTTCTCGGCGGCCGTGATCGCCCCCGGCCAGCTCGTGGTCGAATCCGACGTGAAGAAGGTCCAGCACCCGACGGGCGGCGTGATCGGCGAGATCCTCGTGCGCGAGGGTAGCCGCGTCCATGCCGGGGACGTGCTGTTGCGCCTCGACGGGACGCAGATCCGCACCAACCTCGAGATCGTCCTGAGCGCCCTCGATGAATTGTCCGCCCGCCGCGCCCGCGACGAGGCCGAGCGCGACGGGACGGCCGCCATCGCCTTCCCCCGGACCTCGCGGACCGCGCCGGGACGAGCCGCGCCGTCGCGCACCTGATGGAGAGCGAGACCCGCCTGTTCCAATCGCGCGTCGCGGCCCGGGAAGGCCAGAAGGCACAGCTGACCGAGCGGATCGCGCAGCTGCGCCAGGAGATCCTGGGCCTCGGCCAGCAGACGGAGGCCAAGAACCGCGAGATCGCACTGATCCAGCAGGAACTGGTCGGCGTGCGCGACCTCTTCGCCAAGAACCTCGTGCCGCTCTCGCGGGTGACGGGTCTGGAGCGCGACGCGGCGCGGCTCGAGGGCGAGCGCGGCCAGCTCATCGCCGCCACCGCCTCCTCGCGCGGCAAGATCGCCGAGACCGAGTTGCAGATCATCCAGATCGACCGGGAGATGCGCACCGAGGTCGGCAAGGACCTCGCCGAAATCCGCGGCAAGTGGTCGGAATTCGTGGAGAAGCGCGTCGCGGCGCAGGACCAGCTGATGCGCATCGACATGCGCGCGCCCCAGGACGGCATCGTCCATCAATTGAGCGTCCACACGGTGGGCGGCCTCGTCACGCCCAACGAGCCCGCCATGCTGATCGTGCCTCAGGCCGATCGGCTCCTCGTGGAGGTGCGGGTCCAGCCGCAGGACATCGACAACGTCCGCACCGGCCAGACGGCGATGCTGCGCTTCTCGGCCTTCAACCTGCGCACCACGCCCGAGGTCGCGGGTGAGGTGATGCGCGTCTCCGCCGACGTGAGCCAGGACCCCAAGACCGGCCAGACCTTCTACACCGCCCGCATCCGCCTGGACCCGAGCGCGAAGGAAGCCCTGGGCGCCCTGCGCCTCGTCCCCGGCATGCCGGTGGAGGCCTACATGCAGATCGGCGACCGCTCGGTCCTCTCCTACCTGACGAAGCCCCTCACCGATCAGATCGCCAAGGCCTGGAAGGAGCGGTGAGGATCCTCACTGCTCCTATACCGCGTCCCCGACGTGTGAATCGAAGAACTCTTCCTGAAGTCGACACTCTTACTTTCAGCAAGAGTTGGTTCGTATTTCCCACCTCCCGATGACGCTGTTTGAACACGCATAGATTGCAATTAAATGGTTTATTAACCATAAATCTTTAGCCCTGTAGCCCTGAACGACACGCCGTCACGGGGACCACAGGTGGTATGAAGGGTCGCGCACAGATCTTCGGCGCGGCAATCCTGTGCGTGGCGGCCACCGCAGCACCGGCTGCCGAACCCCTCTCGGACCTCCCCGGCGGCACGGACCTGCGCGGCGGGTCCGGGGGTGTGATCGTCCGGGGGACGGACCGGCTCGTGGGCAGCGACACCGCCGTGCAGGAGCCCATCCCCGCCGGGACCGTGAACCTCAACCTCGTCGATGTCCCGCTGACGGTCGCGGCCAAGGCGGTGCTCACCGACACCCTCGGCTGGGGCTACACCCTCGACGCCGATCCGAACGGCACCCTCACCCTTCAGACCGGCGGCCCGGTGAACCGCGCCACCCTGCTCTCGATGTTCGAGGCGGCCCTGTCGAGCCGGGGCCTCGCCCTGCGGCGCCGGGGCCGGACGGCGCAGATCGTGGCGGCGGGGGGCAACACGCTCCAACCCGTGCGCGGCGCCGGGGCCGAGGCGGGGGCCGTCGTGGTGCCCCTGCGCTGGATCTCCGCCGCCGAGATGCAGGCGATCCTGGCCTCCGTCGCCCCGCGCGACGTGGTGCTGCGGGCCGACCGGGCGCGCAACGTGCTGATCCTGAACGGCGACGCGGGCCAGATCCGTATCCTGCGCCAGACGATCGAAGTGTTCGACGTCGACTGGATGCGCGGCATGTCGACGGCGATGCTGCCGGTGCGCAGCTCGAACCCGCGGGCCATCGCCCGCGACCTCACCCAGATCTTCGGCGGCGAGGCGGCGGGCACCGGCGACGTCATCCGCTTCGTCCCCAACGAGGCTCTGAGCGCGGTGCTCGTGGTGACGTCGCGGGCGGCCTATCTCGATCGCGCCCGCGTCTGGCTCTCCGAACTGGAGATGCTGGCCGCCGACCGCGAGCGGCAACTCTTCGTCTACCGGATCCAGAACCGCTCGGCGAAGGAACTCGCCGCCGTCCTGCAGGGCGTCGCCGCCGCCGAGACCGGCACGAGCGTGAACATCACCGCCGGGGGCGGGTCCGGCGCGGGCGGGCTCGGTGCAGGCGGGTTCGGCGCGGAGGGCTCGGGCATCGGCGCCGGGTTCGGCACCTCCGGTTTCGGGGGCGATCCCGGCACCGGAGCCGGCGGATTCGGGAACGGCCAGGGGACACTCGGAGGCGGCCCCGGCGGATACGGCGCGAGCGGCCAGCCGTCAGGACCGGGCAGCCTCGCCGCGACGGCGCCCCTCGGCGGGGCGGGCGGCTACCAGCCGGGCGCGCAGGGCGGGGGATTCGGAGGCGGCTACGGCGGCGCGGGGGGCGGCTATGGCGCCGATGCGGGCTACGGCGTGGCGGGAGGCTCGGCAGGGGGCATGGCAGGGGGCATGGCAGGAGGCATGGCCAGCGGGATGCCCCGCCGGGACATGATCGGCATCGTCGCCGACGAGACCAACAATAGCCTCGTCATCTCGGCCACCCGCAACCAGTACGACAAGATCCTGCGCATCCTCGGGCGCCTCGACGCGATGCCGACGCAGGTGCTGCTGGAAACCGTCATCGCCGAGGTGACGCTGAACGACCAGCTGCAGTTCGGGGTGCAATGGTTCCTGCAGAACCGGGGCGACCGGCTGAACCTCGCCACCAGCGCCACGGCGGGCCTCAGCAACTCGGCCCTGCCGGTGACGCCCACCGGCACGGCGGTCAGCGGCACCGCCGCCCTGATTAGCGCGGCGACGCGGGGCGTGCCGGGCTTCAACTATCTGATGAGCGCGACGAACTTCAACGTGGTGCTCAATGCCCTTCAGGGCATCACCACCGTGCATGTCCTGTCTTCGCCCAACATCACCGTGCTCGACAACCGCACGGCCAAATTGCAGATCGGCGATCAGGTGCCGATCGTGAAGCAGAGCGGGCAAAGCGCCCTCGCGGCGGGCGCGCCGATCCTCAACCAGATCGAATTGAAGGATACCGGCGTCATCCTCTCGGTGACGCCGCGGGTGAACAAGAACGGCCTCGTGGTGCTCGACATCAACCAAGAGGTGAGCGACGTGGTGCCGACCACCACCTCCACGATTAACTCCCCGACCATCCGCCAGCGCCGGGTGGCGACGAGCGTGGCAGTGCATGATGGGCACAGCCTCGCCCTGGGCGGCCTCGTGCAGGAGAAGTCGCAGCTCTCGAACGAGAGCTTCCCGATCCTGGGCGATCTGCCGATCATCGGCACCGCCTTCCGCAACCGCGCCGACCAGCGGGTTCGCACGGAACTGATCGTCTTCATCCGCCCGAAGGTGATCCGTGGCGTCGCCGAGGCCGACCGGATCGCGGATGACTTCCGGCAGCAATTCCGGGCGATGATGCCCGTCCGCCCGGTCCCCCCACCTCCGCCCATGGCCATGCCGATGCCCGGCACGGAGGGCGTGCTCCGCCGGATGATCGATTAGCAGATACGGGGTTTCGAAGGGGCGAGCCCTTTCGCGGGTGCAGGGCAGCGCCCTGCGCTACCGCCGCAACGCGACCGGCGCGTCCGCGAAGGGCGCCGGGCGAAGCGTCGCCGGAGCCCCGAGGAACTCGGCCTGATAGGACACCCCGCGCTGCGAGACCGTCACCCGCTCCGGCGCGATGGCGGCGATGCGCCAATCGCCCCGTCCCTCGCCCGTGGCGAGCCAAGTGCGATCACCGCTGCCGTCATCGATGAAGGTGCGGGCCTCGCCTCCGTCGAGGCGGATGCCGCGCACCACCAGCACGGGCGCGGCCGGATCGGGCCGCTGAATCAGGTCGCGACTGCCCTGGGCGGTCCAGGCCCGGCGCCCGGGGTCGAAAAGGGGCCGCTGCACGGCGGCGCCTTCGGCCGCCCCCCGGATACGGGAGTGGCGGGCAAGGCTCGCGTCACGGGCGCGAAATCCTCTCCCGGCAGGGCCTGCACGGCCACGACGGCGAGACCCGCCAGAAGGAAGACGCCGCGCGCCCCCCATCCACTTGCGGTTAGCATCCGTGTCAGGGAACTCACGGAGTCCTCCGGGGCGCGGGCGGCGGCAGGACGACCCCGCGCGCGGTCAGGACGAGGCGCATGATCGTCGGACGTCCGATCTCGGCATCGGCCGGGCGGTCGATGCCGAGATCGGCCTGTTCCAGAACGACGAGGGGCGTGCCGGTCTCCAGGGCCTGGACGAACCCGTGCAGACCCTCGGCGGTGCCGTGAAGGGAGCCGTGCAGGCGCGGCAGGTCCGGCCGGGACGGATCGGGATCAAGGCCCGTCGTGTCGATCACCACCGCCCTGTCCGCCGCGAGGGCGTCGAGGCGGGCGCGGAAGGCCGCGAGCAGGGACTCGCCGTCCGTCCCCGTGAGCGGCGGGACGGCATCGGGCCGGGCGGCCCGCGCCTGCGCCCGGTCCAGGCGGTCGCGGGCGATCGCGATGTCGGCCGAGGCGTCGAGGGAGGCGGAGACAGCCCCCGCCCCGAGGGCCAGGAGCGCCCCGAACCCCACGAGGCGGACGAGCAGGGGCCTCAGGGCCAGATCCGGCAACCGCATCACGGGCGGCCTCCCCGGCCGGGGCGCGGCAGATGCAGGACGAGGCGGCGCATCCCGCCGGGCTCGTCCAGCGCGGTCTGGAGGACGGGCGGCCCGAAGCCGGGCAGGCGGCCGAGGGCGGCCAGGGCCCCCGCCTCGTCCTTGACGATGAGGGTCATGAGCGCCCCCGTGGCGTCGAGATGGAGGGCCGCCGCGGACACGCCCTCCGGCAGGGCGGCGGACAGCGCGTCCCAGGTGGGGGCGAGCGGCGGGGCGCGGCCCGCCAGGATCGCCGCGAGACCGGCCTGGACCGGCGGCGCCATGCCGGTTCCGGCCGCATGGCGTGCCGCCGTGAAGGCTTGGTCGAGGGACGCGAGCGTCGCGTCCTGATGCGCGCGCCAGCCCCAGAAGGCCACGGCCAGCAGAAGCCCCGCGCCGAGCCACAGGGCGGCGTCGCCCGATCGCGCGCCGGTCAGGGCGGGCAGCACCCGGTGGCCGTGGCTCAGGAGATCGACCGGCATGGTCTGGTCCTCGGCGCGGCCCACCGCCACCGGCCCGGCGGGGAGCCCGGCCTGCGCCAGGGCGTCGAGCACCGGATCGAGGCGGGTCTTCTTGATCACCACGTGGCGCACCCGCAGGGTCCGCGCGGCCACGTCCTCGCCCTCCACGAACCAGTCGCTGTAGACGCCGCCCGCGCGGAAGGGCGTCGCCGCCTCCAGTTCTTCTGCCAGCAGGGCGCGCATGCGCGGCAGGGAGGCGCTCGGCAGGTCGAGGCTGCGGACGAAGCAGGCAGCGGGGTGGAGGAGCACTTTCACCCGCAGGCCGCCGCGCCCGCCCGCCACCGCGGCGAGGCGTTCCGCGAGGTCGCCCTCCCCGGTCCTGAAGCGGTAGGTGCGCGTCTCGTCCGCGCTCCGCTCGGTCAGCGTCACGGTCTCGTCGCCCGGTGCGCCGAGGCGCATCGTCAGGGCGGTCTGGATCCGATCGGCCCTCGGCTCGGTGAAGCCCGACAGGTGCACCGCCGAATCAAGAATCTGCCGCAGCCGCGCCGTCCGGGCTCCGGCCAGCCAGAGGCGGATAGCGGACGGAACGGCGGATATGACGTTCACGGTCAAACTCCGATTTCCCGCGTCAGCCTTCGTTAAGCCTCCGGTATTTCCAACCCTTTAAGGATGCCTCATCTGCATTCGCTCGCTTTGCGATGGTGTGCGGACGGAACAGAGCGACACGGGACCACCGGGTGATGCTGAACATCTGGGCTGCCAAGAGCCGCCCGCTCCGCTCCCAGCCCGACCGTCGCGGCGACAGGCGCGGTCCCCGCGACGACGCGCGGGACTTCATCGCCTTCCTCGCGGAACGAGAGGTGCTGGATGCGGCGGGACACGAGCGGGCGCTCGCCGCCCTCGACCTGCCGGGACGGCGCACGCTGCCCGTGCTGCTGGTGGAACTCGGCCTCGTCCACGAGGCGACGCTCGTCACCGCCCTCTCCGAGGCGACGGGCCTGCCGATCCTGGCGCCGGAGGAGATCCCGGCCTCCCCCGTCCTGCCGGACTCGATCGGCGCCGATTACTGCGCCCGCGCCCGTGCCCTGCCGGTGGCGGCGGATGCGGACAGCCTCACCGTGGCGGTGGTCGATCCATTCGACCCCGAGATCGCGCCGGCCCTGGAGCATCTGGCCGACCGGCGCGTGGTGCGCGTCCTCGTCGGGCCGGGGCATTTCGAGCGGACGCACCGGGCGGTCTACGGCGATGCCCCGCAGGACGACGACGGCGCGCCCGACGACGACCTCACCCGCCTGCAGGACGTGGCGAGCCAAGCGCCCATCGTGCGGCTCGCCGCCCGCCTCGTGCGCAAGGCGTTCGAACTCTCGGCCTCGGACATCCACCTGGAGGCCGAGGAGGCCGACATGCGGGTGCGATACCGCGTCGACGGCGTGCTGATCGAAGCCGAGCGGCTGGCGAAATCCGTGCAGCTCGCCCTGACCACGCGCATCAAGATCCAGGCCGGGCTGAACATCGCGGAGCGGCGCCTGCCGCAGGACGGCCGCATGAAGGCCCCCGACCGGGGCCAGGAGGTCGATATCCGCGTCTCGACCCTGCCGACCGCCCATGGCGAGAGCGTGGTCCTGCGCGTGCTCGACGGCTCCCGCCGGGTCGAGGATTTTTCCGGGCTCGGCTTCGATGCCCCCTCCATCGCCCGGATCGCGGCCATGACCGCGCGGCCGAACGGTCTCGTCCTCGTCACGGGCCCCACCGGATCGGGCAAGACCACCACCCTCTACGCGGCGCTGAAGCGCCTCAACGGCCCCCATCTCAAGGTCGTCACCGTCGAGGATCCGGTGGAGTACCGGATGGCGGGGGTGAACCAAGTGCAGGCCCATCCCGGCATCGGCCTCGACTTCGCCGCCGCGCTGCGCTCGATCCTGCGCCAGGACCCGGACGTGGTGATGGTCGGCGAGATCCGCGACGGCGAGACTGCGCGGATTGCCGTACAGGCCTCGCTGACCGGCCACCTCGTGGTCTCGACGCTCCACACCAACTCGGCCGCCGCCGCCGTGACGCGCCTGATGGACATGGGCGTCGAGCCCTACCTGATCGCCGCGACGCTCAACGGCGTCGTCGCCCAGCGCCTCGTGCGCCGCCTCTGCGACGACTGCGCCGAGACCGTGCCCGGCACGGAGCGGGACCGGATCGCCCTCGGGCTGCCCCCCGGCACGCCCTTCACCCTGCGGCGGCCCTGCGGTTGCCCCGCCTGCAACGGCACCGGCTACCGGGGCCGCATGGTCGCCTCCGAGGTGATGCTCCTCGACGGAGCCCTGCGCGGGATGATCGCCGACCGCGCCGGGGAGCGGGCCATCGCCGACCGCGCGCGCGCGGAGGGCATGGTCTCGCTCTCCGAGAGCGGGCGGGCCCTCGTCCTGTCCGGGCGGACGAGCCTCGACGAGGTCGGCCGCGTGCTCGAAGGTCTCGGCTGATGGGTCGCTTCGCCTACCGGGCCTATTCCGCCGACGGGCGCACGCGCTCGGGCCAGGTGGAAGCGCAGACCCGCCAGCGGGCGGTGGCGCAATTGCAGGGCGAAGGCCTGCGGGTCTTCGCCATCGAGCCCGCCGCCGCAGGGCCGGACGCCTTCTGGAAGCGCGATCTGTTCGGTCGCGACCGGGTGAACGACGCCGCCCGCGTCGCCTTCCTGCGGGAATTCGGGACGCTGCTCGGCGCAGGCCTCACCGTCGACCGGGCGCTGCGTCTCACCGAGCGTCAGGCCTCGAAGGCCCTGCAACCCGTTCTCGCCGACCTGCTCGAACGTGTGGTGGGCGGGGCCTCCCTGTCGCGAGCCATGGCGGCCCACCGGCAGGCCTTCCCGTCGGACATGGCCGATATCATCCGCGCGGGCGAGGCGACCGGCACGCTCACCGACGTGATCGCCTCGCTGACCGTCTCCGTGGAGCGGCGGGACGCGGTACGCCGCCACCTGACCTCCGCGATGATCTACCCGAGCCTTCTCATCCTGATGGCGATCGGCACCGTGGCGATGATCGTCGGTGTGCTGGTGCCTGCGCTCGCACCGATGTTCGAGGGGAGCGGCCAGGCCCCGCCCTTCGCGATCCGCGCCGCCGGGGCGTTCGGGGCCTTCGTCTCCGCCTGGTGGCCGATCCTGACGGGCGGGAGCGTGCTCGCCCTCGTGCTCCTTGCGCGGCTCTGGCCAAGGCCGGGCTTCGCGCGGGCGCGCTCTTCCCTCGCCCTGCGCCTGCCCCTGGTGCGCGAAGTAGTGGTCGGCATCGAGATGGGCCGGATCTGCCGGGTGCTCGCCACCCTGCTCCAGGCCCAGGTGCCGGTGCCGGATGCGGTCGCCGCCACGAAACCGCTTGCGGGAAACCGGCTGTTCCGCCTCGCCCTGGACGAGGCCGGGCAGCGGCTCGTGGAAGGCGGCAGCCTCGCCTCGGGCCTCGCGCGCCTTCGCCCCTACGCCCCCTCCACCATCAACCTCATCGCCAGCGGCGAGCAGGTGAACCGGCTGGGCAGCGTGCTGGGCCACGCCGCCGACATGCACGAAACCCAGACCCGCCAGCGCATCGACGGGATGCTCGCCCTGTTCACCCCCCTCGTCACCGTCGCCATCGGCGCGTTGATCGGGGGGCTGATCATCTCGGTGATGGGCGCGATCCTGAGCGTCGGGCAGCTGGCCCAATGAGGGAGCCCGGCCCACTCGGTTCGAAGCGGGCGGAGGACACAACCGGACTTGATGGAAAGAATCACCGCAACAGCCGGAAATGCAACGAAGACGTGTTGCATATAAAGTATTCAACCATATCACATTTTTCGAATACTATTAACTTTTTCCCGGCAGCTTAAGAACCGGCTGCCGCAAACACTCCCGGATTGTCGGCACCGTCCCGAGGCCGGTCGTGTCGCTCCAATCCCTCTCCATCCGCACCAAGCTGATCGCCGCCTTCGCGGTGCTGCTCCTGTTCCTCGGTGGCCTTACCGCGGTCGGCCTGTGGAGCGCCTTCAGGATCAACGGCCTGCTCATCGACGTCGAGACGAACTGGCTGCCGAGCATGCGGACCGCAGGCCAGGCCGATGCGCTCACGGGCCGCTACACGACGAGCCTCTTGCGGCACATCCTGACGGACGACCCCAAGATGATGGCCGGCATCGATGGCGATCTTGTCGACCGTGCGCGGAAGATCGACACGATCGCGAAAGCCTACGAGGGTCTGATCGAGCTCACCCGAGGAGCGGGCCCTCTACGACACGTTCTCCCGCGAGTGGCGGGTCTTCCTGGGAACCGTCGACGGCATCCTCGTCCTGTCCCGCAAGGGCGAGAAGGCGGAGGCCCTCCGGCTCTACGGGTCCACCAGCGTCACGCCGCGCCGGAACGCGTCGATCGCGCTCGATCAGATCATCCAGCTCAACCAGGACGGAGCCCGGCAGGCCGAGCTCCAGGGCCGCGAGGTCTACGAACGGACGCGCCTGACGCTGATCGGCGCCGGCCTGACCGCCGCCATCCTGGCGATCGCGCTGGCGGCCACGATCATCCTGGGCATCTCGCGGGGGATCGGCTCGGTGGTGAGCCCCATGCAGTCCCTGGCGGCCGGCGACCTCACCGTGACCATCCCGCATCAGGGCGCCGGGACGGAGATCGGGCAGATCGCGGATGCCGTGCAAGTGTTCAAGGACGGGTTGATCCGCATGCGGGCGCTGGAGGAGGAGACGGTGCAGGCGCGGCTCGCCGCCGAGGAGCAGCGCAAGCTCGGCATGCGCCAGATGGCGGACGGGTTCGAGGCTGCGGTCGGCGGCATCATCGGCATGGTCTCGTCGTCGGCGACCGAACTCCAGGCGACGGCACAGCAGATGACCGCGACCGCCGCCGGCACGGCCAGCCAGTCGACCACCGTGGCGGCCGCCGCCGAGGAGGCCTCGTCCAACGTCAACACCGTCGCGGCGGCGGCCGAGGAACTAGGCTCCTCGGTTCAGGAGATCGGTCGGCAGGTACAGGGTTCGGCGACCTTGGCCCAGGCGGCCGTCGGCGAGGCCGCCCAGACCGCCCAGCTCGTGCAGGTCCTGAAGACGACCTCGACCCGGATCGGCGAGATGGTCGGCCTGATCTCCGGCATCGCGGGCCAGACCAACCTCCTGGCCCTCAACGCGACCATCGAGGCGGCGCGCGCCGGGGCGGCCGGCAAGGGCTTCGCGGTGGTGGCGACCGAAGTGAAGGCCCTGGCCGAGCAGACGGCCCGCGCCACGCAGGAGATCGCCAGCCAGATCGGCGAGATCCAGGGCGTGACGGATCAGGCGGTCTCGGCCATCAGCGGCATCGCGCACCGCATCCGCGAGATCGACACCGTCGCCACCAGCATCGCAGCGGCCGTCGAGCAGCAGGGCGCCGCGACCCAGGAGATCGTGCGCAACGTCTCGCAGGCCGCGATCGGCACCTCGGAGGTGACCGGGACCATCGCGGGCGTGGCCCAGGCCTCGGAGGAAACCGGCGCGGCGGCCAGCCAAGTGCTCTCGGCGGCCTCCGAACTGTCGCGGCAATCGGAACATCTCGGCGCGGAAGTCGAGCGCTTCCTTGCGACCGTTCGCGCCGCCTGACCGGGCGACGCCGGTGGCGGGCCGGGGCGCTGACCCGGCCCACCGCCCCGAGAGGACGCGGGAGGTGCGATCGATCGCCGAACTCGTCCAGCCGCCGCCGGTCGCCTGGCTCTTCGATGCGTTCACTCCGTCCACGCGAACGCGCACGGGACCGCTGTTTCTCCATCCATTTTTTCCAGACCAGGCTGACGCCTCCGTCCGGATCGATGCCCTAGGCGGCGGCCCCCAAGGCCAGCGCCACGTGCAGCCCCAGGGCCAGGAACGGCCCGAAGGGCAGGCGCGTCGTGGCCCCGACCCGGCGGCCGGAGAGCGCGGCGAGGCCGATGGCCAGGAGCGCCGCGAGGCTGGCGACGAGGATCAGCAGCGGTACTTGCGGAAGGCCGGTCCAGGCCGTGGCAGCGCCGAGAAACTTCACATCCCCCAGACCGAGGCCGATCCGGCCGCGCAGACGGGCATGGAGCGCCCTGACTCCCCAGCCGAAGCCGAAGGCGAGGGCCGCCTCCGCGCAGCGCATCGAGACGTCGAGCGCATCGGGATCACGCCACGCTGTCAGCGCGAGACCGGTGGCCAGCAGGGCGAGGTTCAGCCCGTCCGGGATGATCCGCCGCCGCAGGTCGATGACGGCCATGGGCACGGTCAGCGGCAGCGGCGCCAGAACGAGCACGAGCGGGAAGAGGTCGCCGGTCATCGCATCCGCCACGGGGTCTCAGCTGGCGGCGGCACGGATCCGCACGAACTGGCTCGGCGGAATGCGGGGTTCGGCATCCAGGACGGCGGCGCCCTCGGCCTTGCCCCGGCGGAAGGCGCTCCATTCGCGCAGGTGCAGCCATAGGGTGTAGGCGCCGAAGGATGCGGCCGCGACCCCCAGGAGCCACAGGCCGATCAGCGTCGAATAGGCGACGGTGCCGTTCAACTCGCGCATCAGCCCGAGGGCGAAGGCGGTGTACCACGAGACCCCGGAGACCGCGCCGGAGACGAGGAAGATGCCCGTGCGCGCGCCGGAGATGCCGTCGAGCATCGGGCGCCCGACATCGCGCAGGACGCCGGGCAGGACCGCACTGTGGATGACGAGCCCGTTCAGGGTGAGCACCCCCACCACGGTGATCTTCGCCCAGAGCTTCGGGTTCTGGAACTTCTCGGGCGATTCCGCCGCATAGACCGCCAGGAAGCCGAGACCCGAGATCCAGAGCAGGACGAGACCCACGCTGCAGACCTTGCTGACGAACAGGAAGATCCGTGCGATCTCCGGTGGCAACCCGCCCCAGCGCATCCAGCGCAGGATCCAGAAATCGAGCATCGTCGCCCCGCCGAGGCCGAAGCACAGACCGACGAGATGCAGCCCCACCAGCAGGGTGAGCACCCGCACCGGTGGCAGCGACCCCGGCAGCGCGAGGGTCAGCGCCTCGGCCGGGGACTGTGCCGCGAAGGCGGGGGCGGCAGCCCCGAGGAGACCGAGGATCAGGCCCGCGCCGATCACAGGAAGGAGGCTCGTGCGGGCAGCGGGCATCGTCTCTGTCGGCCCCTTCGAGCCTCTCCCCACGGGACAGAACCGTTTCTGTCGCAGGATCGCGTTAACAAAGGCAAAAACCCTGCCTCCGTCCTAGGCCGAAAACCGTCGAACGGTCCAAAGTCCGCCAGCGAAATCTTTAGAACTACCCTTCATCCTGCCGGTCTGTAGTCAGTATCACTGTCGGAGCGGGGGAATGGACGAATACGCGATCGGGCGCCGCGACGATGCGGACGCGCGTGAGCCCGGGGAGGCGGGCTTCTCCCTGGTGGAACTGCTCGTCGTGCTGGCGATCATCGGTATGATCGCGACCATGGTGACGCCGCAGGTGCTCGGCTATCTCGGCCGCGCCAAGGGCGAGACCGCCCGCATCCAAGTGAAGAACATCGCCCAGGCGGTAGAGCTCTACTATCTCGATCTCGGCGGCTACCCGAGCCCCGATCAGGGTCTCCAGGCCCTGGTGCAGCCCACCGGCCCTGCTTGGCGCGGTCCCTATGTCCGCGACGCCCGCGGCCTCGTGGACCCCTGGGGCCACCCCTACCTCTACCGCTCACCCGGCCTCGGCGGCTCGCCCTACGAGGTCTACTCGCTCGGCAGCGACGGCAAGATTGGCGGCACCGGCGACAGCGCCGATGTCGCGAGCAACTGACGGGGTTCCACAGGGCTCCGCCCTGCACCCGCAAAAGGGCTTGCCCTTTCGAAACCCCCTATTCCTCTGCCAAGCCGTAGACGGCGTCGCCATGGCGGCGCAGGGGGCCGCCTTCACCCGAGCGTTTCCAGAGCCGCGTGTTGAGAGCCGCCACCGGGTCGCGCCCCGGAATGGCGAAGCCCCGCGCGATCAGCCCGTCATGAATGTCCCTGGCATGGAGCGGCTGCCCCGCCGCCGCCAGAATCGCGCAGGCCGCCTCGATCAGGGCGCGTCCGTAGCGGCGCGCGCCGGTCGGGTCCTCCGCGAAGGCCACCGGTTCCGGTGCACTCGGCCGCCTAGGGCGGGGCGGGGGGCTGGCGAAGGTCGGCACCGCCTCGGGTTCGGGCCAAGGGGTGGGCCAGGGGTCGGGCGCAGGCGCAAGGTGATCCGCCACCGGCAGGGGATCGGGCGTCGCGGGCCGGGGGGCCCCCGCCTTCAGCCGCCGCCCGAGTTCCAGATAGAGAACGAGATCCGCGATCTCCCGGTCGAGGGCTTCCCGCTGACGGCGCAACTGCGCCAGCCTCTCTTCCGCTTCATGTTCCGAAAGGCCCATTCCGTTCCTACCGCATCAATTCCTTCAATGGAATATGGGGCGATCCTGCACACTGCAACGGAATAATGTTTGTTCCGTATTCTTATTCCATATCTTCCGTGCGATGCCCGCCTGCTTTTCTCTTCATTCCCTTCCGTGGGGGAACGAGCAAGGCGGTCTCATCGGCGGGTGAGAGAACGAGGCCGTTCTCATCCAGGCTTGCCGGCAGCTTCGGGAACACCTCCTGCAGGTGGGCGAGGTCGGCCTTGAAACCCTGCCGGAAGCTGCGGATCGACGCGTTCTCCGCCCCGAATTGCTGGTGCAGGTTGTTCCAGGTGAGCCGCAGGGGGCGGGGAAGGGCGCGCAGGCGGTAGCCGAGCCAGAACAGGAGATCGAGCTTGCGGGCCGACCCGGAAAACGCCTTGGCCGCCCGCATGTCGACCGGCAGGGCGTGCCGGATCAGCGTCTCGTAGAATTCCTGATCGAACCGCACGGTGCGCGCGCCGTCCAAGGCCTCTTCCCCCTCGCCGGAGCGGGGGCGCCACAATTCCAGGCTCCGGAACGGCGGCACATTGAGGGTCGTGGCGCTGTCGCGCCCGTCCCACAGGCCGATCTGCATGGTGCAGGCGGCAAGCCGGTTCAGCTGCTCCTTGAACTGCCGGATCGTGCCGCGCTCGCCCCCGGTCACGGCGAAGCCCATCTCGCGCATAAATCCAGAGAGCGTATCGGCCACCTGCACCACGGCGCTGCGCTGGCGCACGGCCTCGGTGCAGAGATGCAGCAGCATCAACCGGGCCTTCGGCCCATAGGGCAGGCCCTGCGGCTCGAAGGCGCCCGTCGTCGGGTCCTTCAGGCGCCCGGCGATGAGATTGAGAGAGTTGCGCCCGTAGGTGCGGGAGAATTCCCGCATCGCTCCCGGATCGCGATAGGGCAGGCCGCACAGGGCGAGAACGGAATGGATGTGCTGGAGGTTCTCCGGCAGCGCGGGCTCGTTCTCGATGACGAGGCGCACGGCATCCCGCCGCCGCTGGTCCCGTGACAGCTCGGCCCGGCGCGCCTCCTCCTGCCCCCGCACCGCGCGGGCTTCGTTCCGCTCCCGTTGCCGGTGGTGCAGGTGGGCGACGATCTGCGCGAACAGGAAGCCGCCCCTGGCCGCTTCCAATTCGGCCAGGAGGTCGGGATCGCGGATCTCTGCGATCGTCTCCTCGATCCCCATCGAACCCCATGCCCACGCCAAGGCCGCCCGGACGGAACAGGCCATCCTGAGGGCATGGCACGATTCGCCCTCGCAGGGCGTGGCTCTGTCGGACTTGTCCCGGCAATCCACGGTGTCAGGCTCCACCGTCGGTGGGGCGAGGGGGGAGTGCGGGCGGTCGTTCCGAAGCGCACGCAGAGTTCGATACGCCCGTTTGTCCCCGGACTTCACACCCTTCCCTCGATTTCCGCGCTGAATCGCATACGCAACCACGCAGAATCCCATGCGTCACGGCGCAGGTCTCGCGCAGACTCCCATACGCACCCGCGCAGAGCCCGATACGCCTCCGCGCAGAGTCGGATACCGGAATTGGCCTCAACTCCCTGACAGAGATACAAAATCCCAACGGCATATAACTTACCGAACTGACTCTCTGATAAAATGATTTAGATAGTTTTCCTAATC
>NZ_JBHSWN010000001.1:2552500-4025000 GCF_042661665.1 Methylobacterium komagatae | reverse complement strand
TAGCGGTTCGCCTCGGCCACCACCGCCCAGATCTCCGCGAGGATCGCGTGCAGCGCGAGTTCCTTCATCAGGCCCCGCGCCTTGTCGGCGAGGGCGTCGGCCTGGGCCAGCATCGCGCGGTCGGCCTCGGCCAGATCGCCTGGCTCCGGAACGGCGGCGTCGCAGTTCTTGGCGACCATCGAGAGCGAGCGCTGGGCGAGATTGCCGAGGTCGTTGGCGAGGTCGGCGTTGATGCGGTTGATGATGGCGTTGTGGTCGTAGTTGCCGTCGCCGCCGAAGGGCGCCTCGCGCAGGCAGAAATAGCGCACGGCATCCGTGCCGAAGGTCTCGGCGAGGTCGAACGGATCGACCACGTTGCCGAGCGACTTCGACATCTTCTCCCCCTTGCTGAGGAAGAAGCCATGGCCGAACACGCGCTTGGGCAGGGGCAGCCCGGCCGACATCAGGAAGGCGGGCCAGTAGACCGCGTGGAAGCGCACGATGTCCTTGCCGATGACGTGCAGGTCCATCGGCCAGAAGCGGGCATTCGGGTTCGCCGCATCGGGGAAGCCGGTCACGCTGAGATAGTTCGTGAGGGCGTCGACCCAGACATACATGACGTGGCCGGGATGCTCCGGCACCGGCACGCCCCAATCGAAATTGGTGCGGCTGACCGAGAGGTCCTTCAGCCCGGCGCGGACGAAGCTCGCCACCTCGTTGCGGCGGGTGTCCGGCCCGATGAAGCCCGGATTGTCCTCGTAGTGCTTGAGCAGCCTGTCCTGGTAGGCGGAGAGGCGGAACAAAAGTTCTCCTCCTCCATCCAGGTGACCGGCGTGTCGGTGGCGAGCGACCGGCGGGACCCGTCCTCCACCAGCCGTGTCTCGGCCTCGTCGTAATAGGCCTCGTCGCGGACGGAGTACCAGCCGGCATACTTGTCGAGGTAGATGTCGCCGTTGGCCACCATCCGGCGCCAGATCTCCTGCGCGGCGGCGTAGTGCGCGGGCTCGGTGGTGCGGATGAACCGGTCATAGGAGCAGCCCATCCGGTCGGCCATCTCGCGGAACTTCGCAGCTGTGCCGTCGACATAGTCGCGCGGGCTGATCCCGGCCTTGGTCGCCGCCTGCTGGATCTTGAGGCCGTGCTCGTCCGTGCCGGTGGAGAACAGCACGTCGTAGCCGTCCAGCCGGTGGAAGCGCGCGATGGCATCGGTGGCGATCACCTCGTAGGCGTGGCCGATATGCGGCGCGCCGTTCGGGTAGGAGATCGCCGTCGAGAGGCTGAAGGTCTTACGGGGGGAAGGGCCGTCCGTCACGCTCGCGTCCGCTGATCGAGGGAGCCGGGACGCCCCGCGCATCACCCCGCCCGGCTCAGGTCGGCGAAGAGCGACAGGACGACGGGCCGGCGGTCGAGGTTGTAGGTCGCGGCCTCCCGGGCGCTGCGGGCGAACTTCTCACACACCTCCACGAGCGCCGCAAGGCGGGCGACCGGCTCCCCTGTCGCCGGTCGAGCTCGGCGGAGACGAAGCGCAGCACCGCGTCGCCCGCCGCAGCGAACCGCTCTTCGCCGTCGCGCCCGGCCAGGGTCTCCGCGAGTTTCAGCACCCGGCCCCAATCGGGCGTGGCCGAGCGCGACAGCAGAGTCTCGACCTCCGCGACGAGCCCGGCCGTGACGGGATCGACGAGGCCGAGCGCCCGGCCGACCGAGCCTTCCGCGAGGCCGACCGCGCGGGCGAGTGCCGACTCGTCCGGCTGTCCAAAGGGCGGGGGCAGGGCGCGGACGGCGCTCGCCACCTCCCCATCCGCGAGCGGTCGCAGGATCAGCGCGCGGCAGCGGGAGCGGATGGTCGGCAGGAGCCGACCCGGCTGGTGGGCGAGGATCAGGAACAGGGCGCGGGGCGGAGGCTCCTCCAGCACCTTGAGCAGCGCATTGGCGGCGTTGGCGTTGAGGTCCTCGGCGCTGTCCAGCACGCAGATCCGCCAGCCGGAATCGGCGGCGGTGGCGGCGAACAGGTCGAGGGCCTTGCGCACCATGTCGACGGAGATCTTGGTCGGCAGGGTCTTGGCGCCCTGCCCCCTGTGGCGGCGGAGCGCCACGAGGTTCGGGTGCGAGAGCCCGGCTACCTGCCCGTAGATCGGATGGTCCGTTGGAACGTCGAGACCGGGCGGGCCATCGCCTCGCGGATAGGCGAGAAGACGCCGCGCCACACGGTAGGCGAGGGTGGCCTTGCCGATGCCCATGGGGCCGCCGATCAGCCACGCATGGTGCAGGCGCCCGGCGGCGAGGCCCTCCGCGAAGGCGGCCTCGGCCGCGCCGTGTCCGATGAGCGTCGCGGTCTCGCGGGGGCGGGGGACGCCCAGCCGGTCGCCGATCTCCTCGTCCGCCGCCTCAGCCATGGGCCCCCTCCCCGGCCAGCACCGGGAGCCGTTCCGCGACCGTCGCGGCGATGGCGGCCTCGACGGCATCGGGCTCGGCGGCGGCGGCGATCACCGCGCAGCGGCCCGGCTCGCGGGCGGCGATGTCGAGGAAGGCGGCGCGCAGGCGGGCATGGAAGCTCAGCGCCTCGGCCTCGAAGCGATCCTGTCCCTCCCCCGCGCGGCCGCGCGGGCGAGGCCCGTCTCCGGCGGAAGGTCGAGGATCAGGGTCAGGGCGGGCCGGGTGCGGCCGACGACGACCCGTTCGAGGGCGTTCAGCACGGCCGGATCGAGCCCACCCGCCGCGCCCTGATAGGCACGGGTCGAATCGATGAAGCGATCGCAGATCACGGTCTCGCCCCGGGCGAGAGCCGGGCGGATCAGCCGGTCGAGATGGTCGAGCCGCGCGGCGCTGAACAGCAGGGCTTCGGCGAAGGGGCCGTAGGGCTTGGCCACTCCGGCCAGAACGGCGGCGCGGATCTCCTCGGCATAGGGCGAGCCGCCGGGCTCGCGGGTCGTCACCACCGGGTGATTGGTGCGCGCACGCAGGCGCGCGGCGAGGCGGGCGACCTGGGTCGACTTGCCCGCCCCCTCCCCGCCTTCCAGGGTGATGAAGACGCCCCCCGCCGGGGCTTCCGACTTCTGCATCGTCACGGGCGCGCGGTCACGACGGGTTGGCGGCCCGGTCCTCGGGCTTGCCCCCGGCGGCCTTGTCGAAGGCCTTGCGCATCAGGCCTGTGCCGAATTCCAGCGCGGCATCCATCGCCCGCTGGCTCAGGGTGCCCTGCCCCACCGAGGCGCCGGCAAAGAGCGGCTGGTCCAGGGCCACGACGTCGCCGCGCTGGACCCGCAGGACGCCGACCTGCTGCCCCTCCGTCACGGGGGCGACGAGGGGCCCTTTGTAGATCACCTTGGCGCTCACCCGGTCGCTGCCGCCGCGGGGCAGGAGCACCCGAACCGGCTTCTTGGCCACGAGCGGCACGGAGCCGCTCTCGCCGCCGAAGACCGAGGCTTCGGCCACGGTCTCACCGGGGGCGAAGACCTGGCGCGGTTCGAAGGCGCGGAAGCCCCATTCCATCAGCTTGCGCGATTCCGCCGCCCGGTCGCGCGCCGTCTTGAGACCCGAGACCACGAGGACGAGCCGCTGCCCGTTCTGCACCGCCGAGCCGGTCAGCGCGTAGCCCGATTCTTCCAGATAGCCGGTCTTCAGGCCGTCGGCGCCGATATCGAGGGTGAGGAGCGGGTTGCGGTTCTGCTGCTTGATCTTGTTCCAGGTGAACTCGCGCTCGGAGAAGATCTTGTAGAGGTCCGGATAGGTATCAATCAGGTGGATGGCGAGCTTCGCCATGTCCCGCGCCGTCACCTTCTGGTCGGGCGCCGAGTAGCCGGTGGCGTTGCGGAAGGTGGAGTTCGTCAGGCCGATCTCCTTGGCCCGCTGGTTCATCAGCCCGGCGAAAGCCTCCTCGGTCCCGGCCATGTTCTCGGCGATGGTGATCGCCGCATCGTTGCCCGACTGGACGATGAGGCCGCGCATCAGGTCCGACATCTTGATGCGGCTGTTCACCTGCGCGAACATCGAGGACCCCCGCCCCCGGCACCGCCGCGCTTCCACGCGTCCTCCGTGACGGTGAACTCGCTGTCCATCGTGAGGCGGCCGGATTTCAGCGCCTCGAACACGATGTCGGTGGTCATCAGCTTGGCCATGCTGGCCGGGGAGAACCGCTCGTCGGCGGCCTTCTCGAACAGGACCGAGCCGGAATCCGCATCGATCAGGATCGCGTGCGGCGCCGCCGTCTGAAAGGTCTGCGCCTTGGCGGGCGAGGCCAGGGCCAAGGCGGCGGCCAGGAGAGACAGAACGGTCCTGCGCATCGCGGATCTCCGGCGGGCCACAATTGCAATCCCTGGTAGGGACGGGCGGGCGCGTCCGCCGCTTGTGCGTCAGAACCCCTAGGTGGGAAACAGCTCAGGCGGCGACGAGCGTGACCATATCGCGTTTCCCCACCGCGATCGAACGCGAATTGCCGCAAGGCCCCCGGCCCGGGGCCTCGACGTCAATAGATTCCGGCGTAGCGTGCGCCGTGACCGCCGGACCGGGTCGGGGACTCGGACGCCTTGGCGACCTGCCGGGCCGCGTCCTTGTGGGCCACCTTCGTATCCTTGGTCGCCTCCTTGCCCTTGCCGGGGGTGGCGGCGGGGGGCACCTGGGCGGCGAGCTTGACCGGACTGATCTTGGCCGGGGCGAGCTTCGCCATGGCAAGCTTGGAGTTCTCCGGGACCGCCGGGGCGTGACGGCCCATGGCCTTGTGGGGCTCCGGGGTCGCCGAGGCGAGGCGGGCGACGACCGGAGTGGGCTTGCCTGCAGGCATCGCCTTGGCCGCCATCAGGCTGGGCTTGCCCGCCGGGCTCGCCTTTGCTGCTTCCTTCGCAGCTTCTCTGGCGGAGGCGTGGACGGCCACCGGCATCTTGCCCGGGTTGCCGCCGGAGACCGTCGCCGCCGCGAAGTGGACGGGCGTCGCCTTGGCCTGGACCGGCGCGGGCTTGAACTCCCTGGTGCGGTTCGCGGTGGGTTGCACGGCCGCCGGGACGGCGACGGCGGCGCTCGCCAGCACGATCGGGGCGCGCACGGTCCGGCGCGGTGCCTCCTCGGTGGGCTCCGGCTTTTCGGGGGCGGGCTTGTAGGCGAGTGGGGTCGCGCCCCGGCTGAAGCTCTCGGTCTCCTCGGAGGGGCCGAGGTCGGCCACCATCACCGGCGAGGATATGCCCGCCGGGCGGCCATCGGTGCGCAGGGTGGCGAGGAGCTTGCGGTCGTCGGAGCCGGCCAGCGAAGCCTTGCCGGCATATTCCACCCGCACGCGGGCCGTGCCCCGGCGATGGAAGCCAAGGGCTTCGGCCGCATCCTCCGAGACGTCCATGACGCGCCCGGCATGGTACGGGCCGCGATCGTTGACGCGCACGATCATGGACGCGCCATTCTCGAGGTTCGTGACGCGGGCGTAGCTCGGCAGCGGCAGGGTCGGGTGCGCGGCAGCGATGGAGTGCCGGTCGAACACCTCGCCATTGGCTGTCATGCGGCCATGGAAGGCGGAGCCGTACCACGAGGCCAGACCCTCGCGGACATAGCCCTTGGCGTTCTCGCGGGGCTCGTAGGTCTTGCCCGCCACCACGTAGGGCTTGCCGGAAAAGCGGCGCCCGCCGCCCTTGGGAATGACGTCGCCCTCGTTGTAGAGGCGCGGGCTCGCCTTCACCCCGTATTTCGGATCGACGCTGCTGCCGGAGCCGGCGGCGAGCTTTCCGGGAGGGGTCGAGGCGCAATTGGCGGTGGCCAGGGCCACGCCGGAGACGGCCAGGAACCGCAGGGCGACACGCCCGGGTCGAAGGTGCGTCATACGCGGGGTACCAACTCTACTCGTGGACCGGCCCGGGACCGGACCTCCCCCGGCACGACCGGGTCCAGGCAGAATTGTCGCGACGACGTAAAGGAACGCTGAACGGACCGGCCCGCAGCGATGCTATCCACCGCTCTAGCTGAGCGCTCCAAGTGAGGTGCTGGATGAGGCCCTCGCTGCAAAGACCTCTCGACATAGATGTTTTGCGGAAACTTCGGAGAAAGCTTCACACACGGCGTGAGGATTTCCGGCTATCCCGTTGCCACGCCGTCAAAAAAGTCAGCGGGGAGGCGTGTCCGTGAGCTGCGCGATGGAGCGCGAACCCCGCTGCTTGAACAGCAGATCGAGGGCTTCGAGCATCAGGCCGTGCATCTTGGTGCGCTCGGCATGGGCCAGATCGCGCAACTGGTCGTAGACCGGCGGCTCCAGATAGACGGACATCTGGCGGGCGCGCTGCTTCAGCGTACCGCCTCCACGGGGGCTTCGGCTTCTTGCCGCGCTTCTTGCCGGGCTTCCGGCTTGGCGGCGGAACTGAGGGCGACGATCTCGGCGCTGCGCAGGCCGCCCCGCCCGGGGGACAGGCGCTCCGGCGGGCTCGCCGCCGCGACGATGGCCGCGAGGCTGAGCTTAGGCGGCTTGGACATGCTTGTCCGTCCGTGCGTTCTGGCTGCGGCGCTCGATCCAGGACCAGAGCTTGCGCACCTCGGCGGCGGCCTGGCCCTTGGGGTTCAGTTCGGTGACGCCGAGACCGAGGCCGATCGCGTCCTGATGATCGGTGCGGGCGACGATGTTCACGTCCGGCAGGATGCCGAGCACGGCGAGGCCGTCGGCGGCGTCGCGCACCCGGTAGGAGCGGGGCGGCGTCTGGTTCAGCACGAAGGCGAACTTCTTCTCCAGCCGGTAGATCGCGGCGAGCGTCGGCTTGAAGGCGCGCAGGTCGGCGGGCGTCGGGCGGCAGGGGATGATGCAGAGGTCGGCGGCGCGGATCGCGGACAGGGTGCCGGGCGAATCGACGCCGGGCGTATCGATGAAGACGTAGTCGTAGGCGGAGTCGCGCAGGCGCTCCATCACCGGGTCGAGCTGGGCGGCGTCGATCTGCGCGACCTCCGGGCCCTCTACCGTGCGGTGGTCGAGCCAATCCGTGATGGTGGCCTGCCGGTCCATCTCCAGGATGCAGACCGAATGGCCCGCCTCACGGGCGGCGACGGCCAGGGAGATGCAGAGCGTGCTCTTGCCGCTCCCGCCCTTCTGCGTGACGAAGGTCAGAGCTTTCATGCTGGCGTCCTCCTGCCGGGGCCGGTCCATTGCCAGGACGGCGCGGGCACGCGTGCAACCTGAGATCGTCGAATTACATCCTGTGCGATCCTGCGATCCAAGGATGTCAGGTCTCTGAGTAGGCCGAAGCATGGTTAATGCTTCGTTAAGCGCACGCCCTCGCCGCCTCTGCCGCCGAAACGACGTCGCAGGACCGGCCCTTGCCGAAAATTCGGTGGAAATCATACTTAAGGTTTAGAAATGGCTGCGATTCGCTCAAGCGGGCTTTTCAGTGAGAAGTGAATGACGTAGCGTCATTTGAACGGCGCCGGGACCCCTGAGATAGTCTAACCTCAGGTAAACAGCGGCCAGGATAGGACGATGGATTCACCGATCCCGCAAACCGTGCTCGAGGCGTCGGGCGTCGTAGGCACCTGGATGCACGACCACTGGGCTGGACGCCTCTCGCTCTCGGGCCAGTTTCCCAGCCTGATGGGGCTCGACCCGGACGTGGCGGCGCGCGGCGTTCCCCTGTCGGTCTTCCTGGACCGGACGCATCCGGACGACCGGGCGCGGATCGAGAATTACTTCTACGCCGTCGGCGCCACGGGCGGCCCGGTGGAGGCGGAGTTCCGCACCTGCGACACGCAGGCGGGGATCCGCACCCTGGTGATGCGCGGCCGGATCGAGCGTGACCCCACCGGGACCGTGGCCCAGGGCTGCGGCATCGCCATCGACCGCACGGAGGAGAATGCCGCCGGCCTGCTCCAGACCGAGCAGGTGATGAACCGCATGGCGGAGCACGTGATCGCCCTGCGCGGCCTCGCTCAGACCCTGCAACGGCCGATGCTGATCGAGCGTGTGGAGCGCCTGATGATCGAGGTCGGATTCGAACTCGCCCGGTTCCTGCCCGAGCCCGAGGACGAATCCCGTCATTGAGACCGTACCGGGACGATTGAACTGCCCGGCATCCGCACGCTACCGTCCCTTCAAAGATGGAGGGGACGATGGGCGACACGATCTATGACCGGGATCTCGACCGGGTCGCAGCCAATTATCAACCGCTGAGCCCCCTGCTTTATCTCGACCGGGCGGCGCGGGTCTTTCCCGAGCATGTCGCCGTCATCCATGGCGGCCTGCGCCGGACCTATGCCGACCTCTACGACCGTGCCCGGCGCCTCGCCTCCTCCCTGAAGGCGCGAGGGATCGCCCGGGGCGACACCGTGGCGGTGCTCCTCGCCAACACGCCGGAGATGGTCGAGTGCCATTACGGCGTGCCCATGACGGGGGCGGTGCTCAACACCCTCAACACCCGCCTCGACGCCGCCGCGATCCGCTTCTGCCTGGAGCATGGCGAGGCCAAAATCCTGATCACCGACCGCGAGTTCTCGCGCATTGCGGGGCCGGCCCTGGAGGGGATGGAGAAGCGCCCCCTCGTCATCGACGTGGACGACCTGGAATATGACGGGCCGGGCGAGACGCTCGGCGAACTCGGCTACGAGGCCTTTCTCGCGGCGGGCGACCCGGAGGCGGATTGGGCTCTGCCCGCGGACGAGTGGGACGCGATCTCGCTGAACTACACGTCGGGTACGACCGGCGATCCGAAGGGCGTGGTCTACCACCATCGCGGCGCCGCCCTGCTGGCGCTGGGCAACGTGGTGACGGGCGGGCTCGGCCAGCATCCCGTCTACCTGTGGACCCTGCCGATGTTCCACTGCAACGGCTGGTGCTTTCCCTGGACCCTCTCGGTCGTGGCGGGCACCCATGTTCGCCTGCGGCAGGTGCGGTCCGAGGCGATGTACCGGCTGATGGCCGAGCACGGCGTCACGCATCTCTGCGGCGCCCCGGTGGTGATGCAGCTCCTCATCAACGCCTCCGACGCGGAGCGCCGCCCCCTGCCCCGCCGGGTGTCGTTCTTCACCGCCGCTGCCCCACCGCCGGAGGCGGTGCTGGCGGGCATGTCCGAGGCGGGTTTCGACGTGACGCATCTCTACGGGCTGACGGAGAGCTACGGCCCGGCGGTCGTCAATGCGTGGCACGCCGATTGGGACGCGCTCGCCGCCGACCAGCGGGCGGCCAAGAAGGCGCGCCAGGGCGTGCGCTACCCCGTGCTCGAAGCTCTCGACGTGCGCGATCCCGAGACGATGGAATCCGTGCCCGCCGACGGGAAGACGATGGGCGAGGTGATGATGCGCGGCAACGTGGTGATGCGCGGTTACCTCAAGAACCCGAAGGCGACCGAGGCCGCGTTCAAGGGCGGCTGGTTCCGCACCGGCGATCTCGGGGTGAAGCACCCGGACGGCTACGTGCAGCTGAAGGACCGCTCGAAGGACATCATCATTTCCGGCGGCGAGAACATCTCCTCGATCGAGGTCGAGGATGCCCTGTTCAAGCACCCGGCGGTGGCTGCCGCCGCCGTCGTCGCCCGGCCCGATCCGAAATGGGGCGAGACGCCCTGCGCCTTCGTGGAATTGAAGCCGGGGGCGAACGCCTCGGAGAACGACCTGATCCAATGGTGTCGTGGGCGGCTCGCTTCCTACAAGCTGCCGCGCCACGTCATCTTCGGAGAGCTGCCCAAGACCTCCACGGGCAAGGTGCAGAAATACATCCTTCGCGAGCGCGCCCGCGAGGGCGGGAAGGAGGCCTGAGGCCTAATCCTCCCGCCGGGGATGGCGCCGGGTCGCTTTCACGCGCACCGGGACCCGGCGGGCCGCCAGGGATGCGCGCACCAGGGACAGGCCCATCACGGCGAGTCCGGCGGCAAGGACGGTCTGGGCGATTGTGGGATCCACGAGAGGGTTCCTCCTGAACGTCTCGCCCAAGGTGGCGATCCACGGCCGTCTGCGCTAGCGGCATGGGCGGCGGAACTGCCATGCAAAGGGTGGATTCGGTGACGCAGGCGGCATCCCCGCCGCACGAATCGTCATGGTCGGCGATTACCGAGGGCCGATGCGCCATAGATGGCGCTGAAGGATGGGGCCGGGGGCACGGATGATCGGACGCAGGCGGGGACGGGACGCGGGGATGGCGGCCGGGGTCGCGCGCGTCCTGATGGCGGGCCTCGTGGCGAGCGGTCTCGCTGCCCCAGCCGCCCTTGCCCAAGGGACGGTCGCCACCCCTGCCCTGGAACCCGCCACCCCCGCCCCCGGCGATCCGGTGACCCGGACGAGCTATTTCTATGTCGGCGGACGCTACCAGAAGGTCGGCGAGAAGACGCTGATGGTCGGGCAGATGTTCGTGGAGGTCCGCACCCCCGCGAAGGTCACGCAGCCCTATCCGGTGGTGATGGTCCACGGCCTCGCCCAGACCGGCGTGAACTTCATGGCGACGCCGGACGGCCGCTCCGGCTGGGCGCAGCGCTTCGTGGAATGGGGCTACCAGGTCTACGTGGTGGATCAGGTCGGGCGCGGGCGCTCCGGCACCAATCCGGAGGTCTACGGTCCCTACGACCGTCTCGGTACCCGCGATCTGGAGCGCACCTTCACCGCGCCGGAAGTCTACGACCTCTATCCCCAGGCCAAGCTGCACACCCAATGGCCGGGCGGCGCGGGCGTGCAGGGCAATGCGAGCTTCGACCAGTATTTCGCGAGCCAAGTGCCCTACCTCGCCAACAGCCAGCAGACCGAGGATCTCGTCGATACGGCGCTCGGCGCCCTCCTCGACCGGACCGGCCCGGTCGTCCTCGTCACCCACGGTCAGGGGTCGCTGTTCGGCTGGGCGTTGTCGGATTCCCGGTCCGATCTCGTGAAGGCGCATGTCGCCGTCGAGCCCGGCGGGCCGCCCTTCTTCGACGTCAAGTTCCGGGGCAGCAAGGATTTCTGGGAGAAGTCCGGCGATGCCCGCGCCCGCGCCTACGGCATCACCCGCATGCCCCTCACCTTCTCGCCGCCGGTGCGGACGCCT
Organism: Methylobacterium komagatae; assembly: GCF_042661665.1. NCBI lineage: Bacteria > Pseudomonadati > Pseudomonadota > Alphaproteobacteria > Hyphomicrobiales > Methylobacteriaceae > Methylobacterium > Methylobacterium komagatae. Next base: position 4,014,067 of record NZ_JBHSWN010000001.1, on the reverse strand, counting down.
GAGGACCTCGTCGTGGCGCAGCAGGCCAAGCCCGCCGCCGATGGCCAGATCCGCTGCTGGCTTCAGGGCGAGCCGGTTCGCACTCTGCCGAACCTCGCCAAGGTGCCGACCGTGATCGTGACGGCGGAGGCTTCCTTCCACGCGGCCTACGACGACTGCACCGCCGCCTTCCTCACCCAGGCCGGCGCCAAGCCGGAGATCCTGCACCTCGCCGACCAGAAGGTGCGCGGCAACGGCCACATGGTCATGGTCGAGAAGAACAGCGACCTCGTCGCCGACACGTTGATGGGCTGGCTCTCCGGCCGCTTGCACTGAGGCCACTCCCCGAAACGACGCTGTGCCGCGCCGCGCCTCTCGCGGGCGTGATCGATTCGCCACAACCCACGGTAAGTGCGCGTCCCTCCCTTGCGGCGAAGCTTCGGGCGACGTACCCAAACTGAAAAGCGCAGTTGGCGCAATAGTTTATCATTGTTCTAAACAGCGCGGCCAAGCGACGGGGCTCCCCGGCGAACGGGGTCGGCTGGCCGAGGAGTCGGGTTGTGAGAGACGGTCGCACACGCACGCAGGCCCTGCGCGCCCTCATCCTCGCGGGGACGTCCCTGGCAGCCCTCACCGCCGCGAGCGCGCAGCAGGCGGCGCCGCGCGGTGCCAGCGTTCAGCTCGACGAGATCAGCGTGGAGAGCCGCGGCGGCGGCGTCCCGGCCGGGGGCCGGCGGGAGGGGCGCCAGGCGGGGCGCTCGGCGCGCCGGGAGTCGAGAACCCGAGGGGACCGGTGGCAGGCTACGTGGCGACGCGCTCGGCCACGGCCACCAAGACCAACACGCCGCTGGTCGAGACGCCGCAATCGATCACCGTGATCGGCCGCCGCCAGATCGACAGCCAGAATGCGCAGACCCTGACCCAGGCGACGCAATACGCGGCGGGCACCTTCTCGGGCAGCTTCGGCTTCGACACGCGCAACACCTTCATCTACCTGCGCGGCTTCAACGTCAGTGATTACGGCATCTACCGGGACGGGTTGCAGACGCTGAATTACGGCTTCGGCTACTTCAACACGAACACGTTCGGGCTGGAGCGCATCGAGATCCTGCGCGGCCCGGCGGCGGTGCTGTTCGGCGCGGGCTCCCCCGGCGGCATCGTGAACCAAGTGAGCAAGCGCCCCACCGCCGATCCGTTCGGTTATGTCGAAATCGGCGGCGGCTCCTTCGGCCAGAAGTATGCGGCGTTCGATTTCGGCGGCCCGGCCGACAAGGAGGGGCACTGGTTCTACCGCATCACCGGCTACGGCCGGAACGGCGGCACGCAGGTCGATGGCGCGCCCGACGACAGCTACTCCATCGCCCCGAGCGTGACCTACCGGCCCGACGGCGCGACGACCCTGACGGTGCTCACCTCGGTCCAGCGCGACAACACCGCCGTCACGGCGAACTTCCTGCCGTATCTCGGCACGGTGCGACCGCAGGCGCTCGGCCTGCGCCTCCCCCGCTCGCTCAATGTCGGCGACGCGCGGCTCAACACCTACCAGCGCGACCAAGCCTTCCTCGGCTACGAGTTCGAGCACGTCTTCAACGACACCTGGGCCTTCCGGCAGAACCTGCGCTACTCGTTCGGCGAGAGCTTCCAGGATTCCAATATCGGCCAGGCTCGGCTACGCCTTCGGCGACGCGACGCAGACCCAGCTCGCCCGCTACCGGTTCCGCGACCATGCCCGCGTGAACCTGTTCCAGGTCGACAACCAGGCCGAGGCCCGCTTCTCCGACGGGTTCTTCCGCCACGATCTGCTGATGGGCCTCGACTACAAGGATTACCGCCTGACCGACAATCAGGCCTCGGCCTTCCCGGCCTCGAACCTCAACATCCTCGCGCCGGTCTATTCGGGCGTCGAGACCAGCCCGACCCCCTACCTCATCAATTCCAACGCCTTCCAGCAGCTCGGGATCTACCTGCAGGACCAGATCAAGCTCACGGACCGCCTGACCCTGGTGCTCGGCGGACGACTGGACTTCGCCGACAACCGGGTAACCGACAAGCTCAACAACGGCTTCGGCAATACCGGACGCAGCGACACCGGCCCGACCTACCGCACGGCACTGATCTACAATTTCGAGAACGGGCTCGCGCCGTATGTGAGCTACTCGACCTCGTTCCAGCCGCTGATCGGCACCGGCCGCCTCAGCAACACCTTCAAGCCCGAGGAGGGGACGCAGATCGAGGGCGGCGTGAAGTTCGAGCCGCCGGGCCAGGGCTATTTCGTGACGCTGGCGGGCTTCGACATCCACCGTAAGAACGTGCTCACCCCGGACCCCGTGAACACCCTGTTCCAGGTCCAGCTCGGCGAGGTTCGCTCCACCGGCTTCGAGGCGCAGGTCGTGGCGAGCGTGTTCGATGGCCTCGACGTCGCCGCCTCCTACACGATCTACGGCCTGACCAACGAGCGCGGCGGCGCCGACATCATCGGCAAGGTGCCGGTGAACGTGCCCGAGAACTTCGCCAACGCCTATTTCGACTACACGATTCCGGTGGGAGCGCTGCGCGGCTTCGGCTTCGGCGGGGGCGTGCGCTACTTCGGACGCTCCTTCGCGGACACGGCCAACCTCTACCGGGTGCCGGATTACGTGCTGTTCGACGCGCAGGTCCATTACAATTGGGACCGCTGGCGGCTCGCCGTCACCGCGACGAATCTCGCCGACCGGCGCTTCGTCTCCTCCTGTCAGGCGTTCAATTCGTGCTTCTACGGCGATGCCCGCCGGGTGCTCGCGAGCCTGAGCTACAAGTGGTGATCACGCCCGGCCCGGCTCGGCGCAGGGCACGGCCTGCGGACCCGAGAGCCGGGTCGGCAAGTCGTTGATCCTGAGCGACCGGCGCAGGGTCCGCGAGAGCGCATCGACGGCCATCGTCAGCAGGGCGGTGGCGGCGATGAGCAACACGGCCACGTCGAGGCGCAGTTCCGAGATCGCGGCATCGACATAGAAGCCGAGCGTCGTCACGCCGAGGATGCCGAAGATCGCGCTCTCGCGCAGGATCAACTCCCAGCGGTAGAGCAGGAAGGCCAGGAACTGCCCGTAGAGACGCGGCAGGGTCTCGTAGGCGTAGAGGTTCAGCCCACGCGGTGCGTCGGGCCGGTAGGGAATGGCGTCGGCGTGGCGGCCCATCAGGTAGCCAATGATCCCGGCATTGTGCAGCGACAGGGCGATGATCGCGGGCAGCATCGAGGGGCCGAGCATCTGCAGGCAGAGATAGGCCAGCATGTATTCCGGCGTGGAGCGCACCACGACGAGCAGCACCCGGCCGAAGGGTCGCCCGACCGGCCCGGCGAAGCGCCGCGCCGTCAGCGGAAACAGGAGGAGCGCTCCGAGCGCCGTCGCCACCAGGGCGATCTGGGCCAGGATCAGCGTCTGGCCCATGCCCGGCAGGATCTGCTCCGTCAGGATCGGCCGGAACCAGCCCAGAGGCCGCCGAGACTTGCATCCCCCGCCCGCAGGGGGGCCGGGACGATGTCGCGGGTGAGGAAGCGGACGAGGCTCGGGCCGATCTCGGCGCGGCCGATGGCGGGCGGCAGGGCGAAGAGGGCGCCGACGAGGAGGAGCGGTACGCTCCAGCTCCGCACCCAGAGGCGCCGGGAGCCGATCAGCGCGTAGAAGACGAGGAGCAGCGCCCCGGCCTCGGCGTAGCGACCCTGCCGGAAGGCGGATTCCAGGGTGAAGCCCATGGTCGGCAGGCCGATGAAGCCGAGCACGAGGCTGGAGCGCATCCCGCATTCGAGGCGATAGAGGGTGTAATCGGCAAAGCGCCCGGCGAGATCGGGCAGGCGGGCATAGGCGAAGGCCGAGATCGCCCCCGTCCCCGGCGGCAGGACGCGCAGGGCGGACAGGTCCGCCTCCTCGATGATCTCCGAATAGACCTTGGCGCAGATCCCGGCATAGGGCAGCGCGATCGCGAGCACGCCCGTGGTGGCCGACAGGCCGAAGACCTGCATCAGCAGGAGCGCCCAGAACAACTCGTGGACCGAGCGGAGGGCGGCGCAGGCGATCCTCACGGCCCGCGAGCGGGCGAAGGGGATGGCCAGCAGGAGCCCCGCCCCCGCCCCCACCGCGACCCCGAGCACGGCGAAGGCGACCGTGTAGAGGATGCTCGATCCCTCGACGCTCAGGATGTCCGGCCGGATCAGCCCGCCGAGGAGACGCGATAGTTCCGCGAGGGGATGGAGCGTCGTGACATGCAGGTCTGCGACAAGGAGACAGGCGAGCGCGGCGAGCGCGAACCAGCCGCTGACGGCGCGATAGCCCTGTGGCGCCAGGGAGAGGCGCATCAGGCCGCCTCGTAGAACGGCCTGAGCCGAGCGGGATCGACCTCGGCGGCGGGGGCATCGAGGACGATGCGGCCCGCCTCCAGCACGACGATCCGGCCGCAGGTCGCGAGCGCCAGCCCGGCATCGTGCAGGGCGAGGATCAGGGTCTCGTGGGTGGCGGCGAGTTCGGACAGGATCGCGGCCCCCTGGCGCGGATCGAGAGCCGAGACCGGCTCGTCGCCGATCAGCACCGGGCGGCCGTTGTAGAGGGCACGGGCCACCGAGACCCGCTGCTGCTGGCCGCCCGACAATGCCCCCGCCTTGGCCCAGAGCTTGTCGGACAGGCCGACCCCGGCGAGCACAGCCTCGACCGCCGCGACATCCGCGCGGGAAGGGCGCACCAGCGTACGCAGGTTGTGCAGGGTCGAGCGCCTGTCGAGGCGGCCCATATAGACGTTGTGGAACACCGAGAGGGTCCGCACCAGGGCGGCGGCTTGGGGCACCAGGGCGACCTGTTCGGGGATCCGCTCGCGGATCAGCCCGAGCAGGGTCGATTTGCCCGCCCCGGAGCGGCCCATCAGAGCGACGCGCTCGCCCGCGCGGATCGTCAGGTCGATGCCCGACAGAACCGCGTGGTCACCATAAGCGGCGCGCGCGTTCGCGAGGACGACGAGGGGCTCGGACAAAGCTCGGCCCGTCAGTCGAGCAGGCCGGTCGCCTTGCCGACCTCGATCAGCGGCTCGTAGGCGGCGTTGGTGACGGGGATGAACTTCGAGCGGCCGAACGGCTCGAGGATCGCCGGATCGGTGACGCCGGTCAGGGCTGCCCGGAGCTTGTCCGTGAAGCCCTCGCCGTAGGTCTTGTCCACGTCGCCGCGCACCGTCCACTGGTAATCGGGGAAGGGCGGGCTCTCCCAGATCACCGAGACGGCCTTGGCGTCGACCTTGCCGGCCTTGGTGTCGAGGTCCCAGACCGAGAAGTCGACGGCGCCGACCTCGAAGGCCCCGGATTGCACGAGCTGGATCGTGCGCGAATGATCGCCGGAGAAGCCGACGCGGGAGAAGACCTGCTCGGGCGTCTTGCCGGGGAAGGCCTCGCGGATCCGGTATTCCGGCATCAGCCTGCCCGAGGTCGAGGCGCGGGCGCCGAAGGTGAAGGTCTTGCCGGCGATGGCCTTGGGAAATTCGGCCGCCCGGGACAATCCGGTGGCGGCGTTGGCGATCAGGTAGAAGCGGAAGGCGGCGTCCTCGGCGCCCTGCGCGATGGCCTGCGAGCCCGGCACCGCCTTGCGCGCCTGCACGCCGGTGAAGCCGCCGAACCACGCGAGCTGTACCTGTCCGTTGGTGAAGGCCGTGACCGCGGCCGGATAGCTCTTCACCGGCACGTAGCGCACCGGCACGCCGAGCTTGTCCTCAAGGTATTTCGCGACCTTGCCGAACCGCTCGACGAGACGGCTCTCGTCCTGATCGGGGATGCCGGTGAAGACGAGCGGTGGCGTGTCCGCCGCCCGCGCCGGACCGGCGAAGCCGATGCCCGCCGCCAGCAATCCGCAGGCGAGCCGCGCGATTCGTCCGATCCCGACCATGATTCTCCGACCCCGTCCCGGCGCGCGAAGCGGCACACCCGCCGCTGCCACGTAGAGCACGGGGCAACGGAGGGGAATGCGGCGGGCGCGCCGGTCGCGCGGTCAGCGGTGGTGATGGCGGCGATGATGATGGTGCCGGTGGTGGCGCATCCCATGACCACGCATGCCATGACCGCGCATCATCACGGCCCGCGAGCCCATCCGGGCGCCGCTATGCATGTTGCCGAAACGGCCGTTGCCCTGGGCGGCGGCGTCGCGGTCGAGGCCGTCGCCGGGAGAGGCGAGAGACGGGGCGGCGGTGCCGACGGCAAGCCCGAGCACGAGCATCGCGCCGAGTAGGGTCTTCTTCATGGGATGAACTCTCCACGGCCACGCGCCGTGGCTGGCGAACCGATCGCCCACAAGGGAGTTCCTGCCGCACGGGAAGGTGATCGCGTTCGCGCTTCGTGCGACGGATTAGGATGCCGCGTCGAGCGTGTAGAGCGGGCCGTGCTCCGTCTCGGTGCCGGGGACCGGCCGGGGATGGAACGGCGGCGTTTGAGGGCCGCCGAGGAGACGGACGATCTCCTCCGAGGCGGCGATGGCGAGGTTGGCGGCCTTGGCGCGGACTTCGATGCGGGCCAGCATGTTCATGGCCGGCCCAAGCACCGTGTACTCGGCACGCACTCCGTCATCGAACACGCCGACGAGCAGGTTGCCGGCATGGATCGCCGTGGCGGTGTGGATGACGAACCGGTCCTCCGCCCGGCGTCGCGTGTTCACCTCCGCGAGGCGAGCCTGGATGTCGAGGGCGCAGGCTGCGGCGGCCTGTGCCTGCTCCTGCGGCGTGCCGGTGACGAACTGCGCCAACACCGCGTCGCCGATGTACTTGTCGACGATGCCGCCCTTCGCGGCCACCGCCCCTTGGGCCTGCGCCCGCACGGCCATCAGGGCCGACACCATCTCTTCCGGCGCGTGCCTCTGGCTGAGGGCCGAGAAGCCGCGGATGTCGAGGATCAGCAGGCAGGCGTGGCGCCGGTGGATGCCCAGGGCATCCGAGGAAAGATCGCGGGCGATGGCGTTCGGCACGAAGCGGGCGAGCCGCCCGCGCTCGCTCTCCACCTCCAGAGTCCGGTCCACGGCCCGGCGCAGGCGGGTGACCCCGTCGATGACGATCAAGCCCGTCGCGACGAAGGTCGCGAGCCCGATCACCTGCATCGGCACATCCCCGTTGAAGCCGGGGAACAGGTCCGGGAAGGCAAGCCCGACGAGGAAGGCCACCACCCAGCTCGCCGTGACGATGGCGCAGAACAGCAGCGTGTGGGAGACCTGCATGCTCAGGCCGGTCTGCAACAGGAGCAGGTAGGCGGGCAGGCGGCTCACCGCGTCCGCGCCCTCCCCTGTCCCACCCCCGGCCAGCATGTGCTCCACGATAACATAGACCGCGAGCAGGGCGTTGAGGCTGGTCCCCGCCCAGGAATAGGCCGCCGCTTTCCTGCCCCGTCCCCGTTCCCCGAGGCCGAACCACACCGTCCCGAGGCCGTAGAGGCCCAGGATGAACCAATGGCTCAGGGCATGCAGGGAGCCGTCATAGGCCTGCGCGGCCATCAGCAGCACGAGGAGGATGACGATCCGCAGCGCGGTCAGGCGCGGCTGGCCGCCCTCCTGCATCACCCTCAGGGCCGCATCCTGGGCGGTTTTGGCAGCCACCATCGGAGGTGGTGTCATCCGGCACGGCCGAGGCGGCGGGCGCCGCCGAAGCGGTTGAGGAAGCGCGGTTCCTTCTCCGGCGCGACGCGCACGGCAAGGTGGAGCGTCCCATCGGCCTCCGTGCGGCGGTCGAGGATCTCGGCGTTCTCGTACAGCCAGTGCAGGGCCGCGCCATCCTCGGGCGGCAGCGTCACCGCGAAGCTCGTCCGCGAGCGGGCGATCCGCGCCTCGATCCGGCTCGCAAGGGCGGGGAGCCCCTCCCCCGTCACCGCCGAGACGAGGACCGGCGCATCGCTGTCGCGATCGTTGCGCACCTTGCCCTGCCCGGCGAGGTTGCCGAGCCGCGTGCGCTCGCCCTCGTCCAGAAGATCGGCCTTGTTCCAGACCTCGATCAGCCGCCCGTCCGTGGTGTCGATGCCGAGCTCGTTCAGAACCTGTCCGACATCCTCAGCCTGGGCATGAGTGTCCTCGTGGCTCACATCACGGACATGCAGCAGCACGTCGGCCTCGATCGCGTCCTCCAAAGTGGCGCGGAAGGCGGCGATGAGCGGGGTCGGCAGATCAGAGATGAAGCCCACCGTGTCGGACAGGATCACCGTCTCGCCGTGCGGTAGCTTGGTCGCCCGCGCGGTCGGATCGAGGGTGGCGAACAGCATATCCTTCGCCGTGACCTCGGCGCGGGTCAGAGCGTTGAAAAGGCTCGACTTTCCGGCATTGGTGTAGCCGACCAGGGCCACGATCGGGTACGGCACCCGCGCCCGGCTCTGGCGGTGCAGACCCCGCGTGCGCACCACCGCGTCGAGATCGCGCTCGATGCGGGTCATGCGCTCCTGGATCATCCGCCGGTCGGCCTCGATCTGGGTCTCGCCGGGGCCGCCAAGGAAGCCGAAGCCGCCGCGCTGCCGCTCGAGGTGGGTCCAGGATCGGACGAGGCGCGACTTCTGATAGGCGAGATGCGCGTGCTCGACCTGCAGCGTGCCCTCGCGGGTCGACGCCCGGCGGCCGAAGATTTCCAGGATCAGGCCGGTGCGGTCGATGACCTTGGCACCCCAGGCCTTCTCGAGGTTGCGCTGCTGCACCGGCGAGAGGGCGCAATCCATCACCACGAGGCCGATCTCCTCGGCCTTGACCAGTCCGGCGATCTCATCGACCCGGCCCTTGCCGAGATAGGTCGAAGGCCGGATGCGCGGCAGACTGACGGCCAGGCTCTGGGTGACGTCGAGTTCGATGGCGGCGGCGAGGCCGGTCGCCTCGTCGAGCCGCGCCTCCACGGAGCGGGACGGGGCGGCTATCCGGCCCAGGGTCGCGGCCGTGCGGGCGAGATAGGGGCCGATCACCAGCGTGCGGGTCGAGGCGGCGATCTCGCCCTCGGGCGCCGCATGGGCCCTCAGACGGGCCTCACCCGAGGTTTGAGGTTCGCTCATAAAGGTTGGGCACTCGCCGGTTCGCTCTTGTTCGCTCCTGCCCATATGGGCGCGGGCGGGGCGGATGCCAACGGTATCCCCTCTCCCCGTCTGGCGGGGAGAGGCCCGGTTGCACCTCGTCGTGCAACCGGGAAGCGCAGGAGAAGCCGAAGCGGCGGTGGGGGGCTCGCCGGTGGAGACTCTTTCAGCAGCCCCCTCACCCCCGGCTGCCGCCTCGCTTCGGCGACGACAGGGTCGCCGAAGCCCTCTCCCCAAAGGCGGGGAGAGGGGAAATTACGTCACGCCTTTTCGGGCGTCTCGTCCGGCTCGAACAGTTGCACGGGGTGGCCGGGCATGATGGTCGAGATCGCGTGCTTGTAGACGAGCTGAGAATGACCGTCCCGGCGCAGCAGCACGCAGAAGTTGTCAAACCACGTCACGACGCCTTGTAGTTTAACTCCGTTGACGAGGAAGATCGTCAGCGGAATTTTGTTCTTGCGGACGTGGTTGAGGAACGTGTCCTGAAGGTTCTGCGCGCGTTCGCCGGCCATTTTCTTCGCCTGTTTGTTGTCCCGGCGGGAAAACCCGACCGGGATGGATCGCCGCCTGCGGGATCGTCCGATATCCCGCCGATGGCCCTTTGAGAAGCATTAGCAGTCCAAAGCGACAACCGAAGCAAGGCCCGTTCCGGTCTTCGGTGTGACGGATCGGCTGCGCTCGTCTCGTTCCGCGTCGTCCTACGGGCCGATACCCAGGGACTTGAGCTTCCGGTGCAGCGCCGAGCGCTCCATGCCGATGAATTCGGCGGTGCGCGAGATGTTGCCCGAGAACCGGGCGATCTGCGCCACGAGGTATTCGCGCTCGAAGATCTCGCGGGCCTCGCGGAGCGCCAGGCTCATCAGCTTCTCGCCGCCCGCCCCGGCCGGGGTGGTGGGGACCAGGGCGCCGATCTCGGAGGGCAGCATCTCGGAGGTCACCTCCTGATCCGGGTCGGCCTGGGTCAGGATCATCAGCCGCTCGACGTTGTTCTTGAGCTGGCGGATGTTGCCCGGCCAGTTGTGCGACTGGAGCACCGCCATCGCGTCCTCGGCGATCACGCGCTTGGGCAGGCCGGTCTGCGACGAGATGTTGTCCATGAAGAAGCGGATCAGCTCGGGCACGTCCTCGCGCCGCTCCGACAGGGCCGGCACGCGGATCGGCACCACCGAGAGGCGGTGGAACAGATCCTCGCGGAAGCGGCCCGCCGCGATCTCCTCCTGCAGGTCGCGCGAGGAGGAGGAGATGATGCGCACGTCGACATGCACCCGTGTGGTGCCGCCGACGCGCTGGAAGTTCTGGTCCACGAGGACGCGCAGGATCCTGCCTTGCGTCTCGCGGGGCATGTCGGCCACCTCATCGAGGTAGAGGGTGCCGCCATGGGCCTCCTCCAAGGCGCCGACCCGGCGGCCGTTCTCGCCCTCGACGCCGAACAGTTCGGCCTCCATCGTCTCGGGCAGGATGGTGGCGGCGTTGAGCAGCACGAAGGGCCCGTTCGCCCGCGCCGAGGCCCGGTGAAGGGTCCGCGCGGCCAGCTCCTTGCCCGCGCCGAGCGCGCCCGTGATCATCACGCGGGCATTGGTCGGCGCGACCCGCTCCAGGGTCTGGCGCAGCTGGTTCACCGCGAGCGACGTGCCGACGATCTGCTCCGCCGCGCCGGAGCGGGCCTTGAGGTCGCGAACCTCGCGCCGCAGCCGCGAGGCCTCCAGCGCCCGTTCGGCCACGAGGATCAGCCGGTCCGCCTTGAACGGCTTCTCGATGAAGTCGTAGGCGCCCGCCTTGATCGCCGAGACGGCGGTCTCGATGTTGCCGTGGCCCGAGATCATCACCACCGGCAGGTCGGGATGGGCGGCCTTGATCAGGTCGAGCACCTGGAGCCCGTCGAGGCGCGAGCCCTGCAGCCAGATGTCGAGGAAGACGAGGTGCGGGCGGCGCGATTCGATCGCGGCCAGGGCCTCGTCGGAGCCGCCTGCCGTGCGGCAGCGGTGGCCCTCGTCGTCGAGGATGCCGGCGACGAGGTCGCGGATGTCGGCCTCGTCGTCGACGATCAGAATATCGGCGCTCATGCCTGCATCTCCGCGATCCGGGGGGCCGTCGGTGCGGCGCCCTTCTCCTCTACCGTGGCCGGAGGCCGCCCTGCGCCCGGAGCGGCGGCGGCCGTCTCCGGTGCGGCTTCGCGCGGCACCCGCATCCGCACCTGCCCGCCGCGACCGGCGGGGTTGTCGTTGAGGGCGATGCCGCCGCCGTGCTCCTCAAGCACCTTGCTGACGATGGCAAGCCCCAACCCGGTGCCGCCCTCTCGTGTCGTCATGTAGGGCTCCAGCAGGCGCTGGCGCCCCTCGGCGGGGAAACCCTTGCCGTTGTCTGTCACGGTGATCACCGCGAAACCGTCCTCCACGGCGAGGTCGAGGGCAATCTTGCCCTTGCCGAGCACGTCCGGGGGCACCTCGGACACCGCCTCGACGGCGTTCTTGAGGATGTTGGTGATCACCTGGCTCAAGAGCCGGATGTCGAAGGCCGCAACGATCTTCTCCGAGCTTCCTGCCCCGCCCTGGGCCGAGAAGGCGAAGTCGATATCCGGATGCGCGACCCGGATCATGAACAGGTTCTGCTTGGCGATCTCGGTCAGGTCGTTGGGGGCGATCGCAGGCTTGGGCATCCGCGCGAAGGCCGAGAACTCGTCCACCATGCGCTTGATCTCGTCCACCTGGCGCACGATCGTCGCCGTGCACTGGTCGAACACCTCCCGGTCGGTGACGATGACCTTGCCGTATTTGCGCCGGATCCGCTCTGCCGAGAGCTGGATCGGGGTGAGCGGGTTCTTGATCTCGTGGGCAATGCGGCGGGCCACGTCGCCCCAGGCCGAGGTGCGTTGCGCCTGCACCAGATCGGTGATGTCGTCCAGCGTCACCACCGCCCCGCGCGCACCGCCCGGCGCCTGCTCGCCGGTGACGCGCACGGTGACGGTGCGCTCTTCCTTACGCTCGCCGCGGGTGCGCACGAGCTGGATCTGCTGCTGCACCGCCCGCTGGCGCGCCTCGCTCTCGGCGAGCACGGGGGCGAGTTCCGGCACCGCTTGGCCGAGCGGCTGGCCGACGAGCCGCTCGCTGCCGAGGTCGAGCATCCGCTCGGCGGCCGGGTTGGCGATGGTCACGAAGCCCGCCGCGTCCAGGCCGATCACGCCGGGCGAGACGCCCGAGAGAACCGCCTCGGTGAAGCGGCGGCGGGCGTCGATCAGGTCGTTGGCGGCCATCAGCCCGGCATGCTGGCGGCGCAGCTCCTGGGTCATCTTGTTGAAGCTTTCGCCGAGGCTCGCGAGGTCGCCGCTGGTCTTCTTGGTGGGCACCTGGGCGTAGAAATTGCCCGAGGCGACCTGATCGGCCGCGTTGATGAGGCGGCGGATCGGCGCCACGAAGCGATTGGCGAAGTTCAGCCCGAACCACACCGCCGACAGGAGCGCGATCAGCGCGATCAGCACGAAGACCAGGGCGAAGGTGATCTGGATCGAGCGCCGGAGCGAATCGTAGGTCAGGTACTCGGCCGCGGCCGCACGGGACACGCCGGGAAACTCGATCGCCAGCGGGTTCACCTCCCGCTGCACCATCAGCACCGCGTCGTCATAGGCGGGCATGCGCAGGAGGGCGGCGAAGACGCGGCCCTCGGAGGGCAGGAGGCAGATCGGGTCGGCGGACTTGGCCGCATCGTCGAAGGCGGCGGCCGAGGGCAGCCGCACCTGCTTGAGCACGTCGATATTGGCGCGGGCCACCACGTCGGTGGGACCGCGCATGATCTGCGCCACCGGCAGGCCGAGATTGGTCGCCCGCGTGGTCAGGAAGGTCTCGAACCACGAGCGGTTCACGTCGAAGTTCGGCCGCGCCCGGGTGAGGTCGTCGTTGAGGATGCGGATCTCGCGGGCGAGCGACTGGCACTGGTTCTCCTGGTAGGCGTCGGCCACCTCCACGGATTTCAGCACCACGTCGCGGACCCGGTCCGTGAAGCCCAGCGACAGGCCCCGGTCGATGGTGACGGCGGCGACCACCGCGAGCAGGATCGTCGGCAGGATCGCGATCAGCGAGAACAGGCCGACGATGCGCGAATGCAGCCGTGCCACGGCGGCGTTCGCCCGGCGGGCATGCAGGAAGACCCGTGCCTCCCAGGCGATGATCACCACGAGCCCGAGCACCAGGGCGACGTTGATGGCCAGCAGCGTGATCCCGTAGGTCGGCGTCGGCGTGACCCGGATCACCCCCGCCAGGATCAGGAAGGTCGTGAGCGCGCAGACCAGGGCCGTTACGACCACCGCCGCGCCGATCCAGCCGGGTCCGCGCGGCCCGGGGTGCAGGGAGTCGGCGAGCGGAGAATCCGTCTTCGGCGCGTCCTGCGACGGCGCGCCGGCCGGGTCTGGAGCGGAACCGGTCCCGCCCGTATCCGGGCCGGAGGCGGCGCTCCCGGAACGGGAGAGAAGAGGCATGACTGGTGCAGGGCCACAACAGTGTGGCGGAATTAATACGAATTGGGGCGCCCGCGAAAGCGCCCTCGCCGTCCCTCAAGGGGCATTCGGACTGCCTGCGTCCCACTGACGCCTCCGGGCCCCGCATCCTTGACCCTGTCCCGTGCCGCGAATAGGCCGGTCGGCGGAGGCGAACGGGGTCTGGTGGCCCTCCTGGTCTTCAAAACCAGCGGTACGCCAACAGCGTACGGTGGGTTCGATTCCCATCCGCTTCCGCCACTCCTGCTGCTAGCGCCAGCCCTCGGCCCCGCCGCCCGGCAGCGCACCCGCTTCCATCCAATGGCAGACGGTCGTGTCCTTGACCGCCGCGCAATCGTAGGCGCGGCCGGCCAGGGTCACGCGATCGACCACGGAGCCGATCCTGTTGCGCGGCAGGGCGGCGCAGCCGAGATGGTCGGCCTTGGGGTCGTTCAGGGTCGCGACGGCGGCGGACGGACCGCCTTGCATCAGCATCCGGTAATTGGCGACCGAGGGGCAGGCGACGACCGGCGCAGCCGGGGCCTTGGCCGCTTTCTCGGCCTGCGCCTTCTCGGCGGGCTTCAGCTTCGGCACCGGCTGGCCTGAGGCGGGCAGGACCGGGATCAGGCCCGCGACGAGGAGAAGGAAGAGCGGAGACGGACGGCTCATGGGGGCAATCCTATCACGCTCCGGTCCGTCCGCATGCCCCCCGTGCGATGGCGGATGTCCGGCAAGGCTTGACGCTCCCGGCGCCGGATGCGACCGCAAGTCCTGGGACCGGCCCCCGGAACACCCGCGAATCGGCCCCGGGCCGGGGCCCGCGACAGGAGTGACCATGGCCACGACCATCGAGAGCGATCAGCGGCTCCATCTCGTCTTCGGCGGCGAGCTCGAGAATCTCGACGGCGTCCGCTTCCGCGACGTCAAGGGCCTCGACATCGTCGGCATCTACCCGGATTACGCCTCGGCCCAGGCGGCCTGGCGCGCCAAGGCGCAGGCGACGGTCGACAGCGCGCAGACCCGCTATTTCGTGGTGCACCTGCACCGGCTCCTGGAGCCGGTACCGGCTTGAGGCCTAGCCTCGGACGCCTTGCTCCGTCGGAAAGTCTCCGCGTCAAGGCGAGTGTGCGAAGGTGCCAGGCAGGCATTGTGACAGTTGAGCCTCGCTGATATGAGCCTCGGCCGTCATGGATCTGCCCCGGCACCCGCGGGGCGGAAGCCGCGGCCGTGCAGTGTGCACGGGCCGCGTACGGGCGGGACAGCATGAGTTCCTCGATCAAGATCGTCGCCGGCAACGCGAGCCGGCCCTTGGCCGAGGCCATTGCCGCCTATCTCGAATTACCGCTGGCCAAATGCATGGTCCGGCGCTTCGCCGACATGGAGATCTTCGTCGAGCTGCAGGAGAACGTCCGCGGCGAGGACGTGTTCATCGTCCAGTCGACCTCATTCCCGGCGAACGACCACCTGATGGAACTGCTGATCATGATCGACGCCGCGCGCCGGTCGTCGGCGCGGCGCATCACGGCGGTGATCCCTTATTTCGGCTATGCCCGGCAGGACCGGCGCACCTCCGGCCGCACGCCGATCTCGGCCAAGCTCGTGGCCAACCTCATCACCGAGGCGGGCGCCGACCGTGTCCTGACCCTCGACCTGCATGCGGGCCAGATCCAGGGCTTCTTCGATATCCCCACCGACAACCTCTTCGCCGCGCCGGTGATGGTGCGCGATATCAAGGAGCGGATGCCGTCCGAGGACCTGATGGTGGTCTCGCCGGATGTCGGCGGCGTGGTGCGCGCCCGCGTGGTCGCCAAGCGCATCGACGCGCCGCTGGCCATCGTGGACAAGCGCCGCGAGCGGCCGGGCGAATCCGAGGTGATGAACATCATCGGCGACGTGCGCGGCCGGTCCTGCATCCTCGTGGACGACATCGTGGATTCCGGCGGCACCCTGGTGAACGCGGCCGAGGCCCTGCTCAATGCGGGGGCCAAGGACGTCTCGGCCTACATCACCCACGGGGTGCTCTCCGGCGGCGCGGTCTCGCGCATCGCCGCCTCGCGGATGAAGGAACTGGTGATCACCGATTCGATCCAGCCGACCCAGGCGGTGAAGCTCGCCCGCAACATCCGGGTGATGTCGATCGCGCCGCTGCTCGGCGAGGCCATCGGGCGCACCGCGACTGAGGCGAGCGTTTCGACCCTGTTCGACTGACCGTTGGGATTTTTGTCGCAGTTCTGCCTGCGGCAAACTGATCTAGTTTCCTCTGCCGGCGGCCAAGCCGCGGGAGGCGGCAATTCCCAAGCGCATCGTCGGAATTCACGGGCTCGCCAACAAGCCTCCCCGCGAGGAGAAGGCGGGCTGGTGGGCTGACGCGATTCGCGAAGGTCTCGCCCGCAACCTCGGCCGGGACGAGCCGGTCTCCCTCGATTTCGTCTACTGGGCGGACCTGCGCTACTCCGAGCCCCTGCGTGGCGAGGACAATCGCGAGCCCTACCGTCCCGATGACGGGTTGGGGCCGTTCCCCTCTCCGTCCGGCGAGCCGGAGCGGCGCAAGCCGACCCTGACCGACCGTCTTTATCGTGGCCTGTCCCGGCTAGAGGAAGCGTGGGGCCGGACGCCCCTCGACGACGCGATACTCGAATATCGCCTGGACGACCTGTGGGGCTATCACGACGACCCGGCCTTTCGGCTCGCGGCGCGTGACCGCCTGCGGGACGCGCTCCAGCCGCATCGCGGCGCCCCGATCCTGCTCGCAGCCCATTCCATGGGCGGTCTGATCGCCTACGACGTGCTGCGGCTCGCCGAGCGCGACGGCTCCGTGCCGGGGCCGGTCCACCTCGTCACCCTCGGATCGCCCTTCGGTCTCGCGGAGATCCGCATGCGGCTGGAATCCGAGCACGGCGACCTTCGCCTGCCCGACTGCCTCTCCGCCTGGACCAACCTGATGGACCGGAACGACATCGCCACGGTGGGCGAGGATCTGGCCGACACCTTCGCCCCGAATGCGTCCGGGACGACGATCCGCGACGTGCCGGTAATCAACGCCTACCGCGCCCCCGACGGCCACGAGAACACTCATAAGTCCTACGGCTACCTGCGCACGCCGGAATTCTCCCGGATCGTGGCGGAGTTCCTGGGATAGCCCGAACCGCAACGGTGAGATCGTGCGGCCCCCTCGATCGGCCCGCTCAGGCTCCAGAGCCCGATTGCGCCCCTTCGAGGCGCCGCCTATAATACCGCCATCCCCCATTGCCAGCGTGAGACGGGTCTTCTCCGGGATGTCCATCCGGAGCCCGCGGACCGATGCCCGGCCCGACCCGCTTTCGCCTGTTGGAGCCGCGTGAAGAGATGTCCCAGGGTCCGCTGATGCCCAAGGCGACCGCCGTTTGGCTGGTCGAAAACACCTCCTTGTCGTTCGAGCAGATTGCCGAGTTCTGCAAGCTGCACCCGTTGGAGGTGAAGGGCATCGCCGATGGCGAGGTCGCGGCGGGCATCAAGGGCCTCGATCCGATCACCACCAACCAGCTCACCCGCGACGAGATCGAGAAGGCGCAGAAGGCGCCGCATTACCGGCTCAAGGCCGCCGTCTCGAAGGTGAAGCTGCCGGAGGTGAAGCGTACCACCAAGGGGCCGCGCTACACCCCCTCTCCCGCCGCCAGGACCGGCCGAACGCCATCCTCTGGCTACTGCGCAGCCACCCGGAGTTGAAGGACTCGCAGATCATCCGCCTCGTCGGCACGACGAAGTCGACAATCCAGCAGATCCGCGAGCGCACCCACTGGAACTCGGGCTCGCTGCAGCCCCTCGATCCGGTGACGCTCGGCCTCACCACCCAGATCAACCTCGATTTCGAGGTGCAGAAGGCGGCGGCTGATCGTCCGGCGGCCCTGGCCGCCGAAGGCGGCGCCTCGCTCCTGCCCACCGAGGTATCGACCCAGCGCGAGCCGGAGCACGACGAGGACGATCATCGCGGCGGCCGGGATGAAAAGCTCGACGCGGATTCGGTCTTCGCCAAGCTCAAGGGTCGTCACCAGGACGAGGACGACGACGAGGACTAGTCGACGAGAGCCCTGGCGCGGTGGCGGAGGCTCTGCCACCCTGTCCTCCGGATTCGGATCGCCGACCGGGAGAGCAGCGTGCGGGGCATCGGGCGCATCGGAGGGGCGGTGGTCCTGGCCCTGCTGGCACAGGGCGGGGCCGCCTTCTCCCAGGGCAAGCTTGCTCCGCCGAGCCCCGCCGCTCCCAAACCCGCCGACCCGGCCTTCGAGACCGCCCGCGCCGCCTTCGAGCCCCTGCCCGAGGCCGAGCGCAAGGCGCTGCAGGATGCGCTGGTCTGGACGGGAGACTTCAACGGCGTCACCTCCGGCAGCTTCGGCCGCCGCACCTTCGAGGCGATCCAGGCCTTCGCAGCCCGCACCCGCCTCGCCGATCCCGCAAGCCCCGAGGGCAGGGCGGCGATCCGCCAAGCGGGCGAGACGGCCCGCAAAGCCGCGCGCTTCCGCATCGAGGCCGATCCCGTGAGTGGTGTGACGGTCGGCGTGCCCGAGGCGCTGCTGACCCGCCGCACCGCCCTCCCCTCCGGGACCCGCTGGCAGAGCGCGGATGGCAGGGTGACTCTCGAGACCCGCGCCTATCCGCCGGATTCCGAAACCCTGGAGGGTCTGTTCGAGCGGGCCACCGCCCCGGTCAACGGACGCCGGGTGACCTACCGCCTGCAGAAGCCGGATTTCTTCGTCGTCACGGCCGAGACCGCGACCGGCTCATCCTATACCCGCTACGCCACCGGCCCTCAGGGCCTCCGCGGCTTGCTGATCGGCTACGACAAGGCCTTGTCCGGCGAGGTCGGACGCCTCGTGATCGCCATGGCGAATGCCTTCGATCCGTTCCCGGCGGCGCCGTCCGTGGCGGCCATTCCCTCCAGGCCTGCCCCAGCCAAGCCCGTTCCACTTAATCCCGCGCCGCAGGCCGCATCTCCCCTCCCCGTCGCCGCGCCCGTTCCGATCGCGGCCACCGGCCTCGCCGTGGCCCCGGGCAAAGTGCTGGCCGTCGTGCCGGAGGGCTGTGCCGGGGTGATCACGCGCGATCCGTCGGGCCTTGCGCTGCTGGCCGTCGCGGGCACACGACCCACGCCGCTCATCCTCGCGGGCGGGCTCGCGGAGGGGGCCGTGGTCGCCCTGGCGGCGGGGGCGCAGGGCGTGTCCGCCGTGCCGGGGACGGTGATGCGGGAGCGGGTGACGGCGCCGCTTCAGCCGGGCTCCGCCGGGGCGCCCGTCTTCGACGGCCAGGGACATTGGGCCGGGCTCGTCGCGTCCTATCCCAACGCACCGCGCCTCGTGGCGGGGATCGCCCCGCCGATGAGCCTGCCGGTGATCCCGGTGGAGCGGGTCTCGGCCTTCCTGGCGAGCCAGGGCATCGCCCTTGCCGGGGCGGCGACGGCGGGCCTCGCCGAGGCTTGGCCCGCCGTGACGGGCCTCACCTGCCGGTGAGGCCCGGGTTTTACCGGTGAGGACCCGGTTCAGGTCAGAGACGACCGGTCACCAGCAGGACGATCAGCACGATGAGCAGGATGCCGCCGAGGCCGAAGCCCGGTCCGCGATAGGCGCCGCCACCGAGGAAGCCGCCGCCGCCGAAGGCGAGGATGATCAGGATGATGAGGAGAATGGTAACGAGGGACATGATCGCGGTCTCCGAACGGTCGCGGTTGGCGAGCGTGACCGTCCAAACGCCGCGGCAATTCGTTCCGTTCAGGCCATTGCGCAGTTTTTTGTGAGTCGGCTCCCGGATGAGCCGATCGACCTCACGCGTGCCAGTCCGGCAGGGGCGGCGCAGGGGCGTTCAGCCAGCCCGGAACGGGGAGGCCGCGCTCCGTCAGGAAGGCCGGATTGAACAACTTCGAGGCGTAGCGCGCCGCCCCGTCGCAGAGGATCGTCACGATGGTGTGGCCCGGCCCAAGTTCGCGGGCGAGGCGGATCGCACCCGCAACGTTGATGCCCGACGACCCGCCGAGCGATAGGCCCTCCTCGCGCATCAGCCCGAAGACGATCTCCAGCGCCTCGGTGTCGGGGATGCGGAAGGACAGGTCCGGCCGGAATCCGTCGAGGTTGCCGGTGATCCGGCCCTGACCGATCCCCTCGGTGATCGATGAGCCTTCGGCCTTGAAGGCACCGGTGGTGAAGCCCGCATAGAGCGCCGAACCCTCGGGATCCGACAGGGCGATCGTCACGCCGGGTTTGCGGGCGCGCAGGGCCTGCGCGACCCCGGCCAATGTCCCCCCGGTGCCGGCGGCGCAGACGAACCCATCGACGCCGCCGCCGGTCTGCTCCCAGATCTCCGGGCCGGTGCCGTCGAGATGGGCCTTGCGGTTGGCCACGTTGTCGAACTGGTCGGCGAAGAAGGCCCCCGCCTCGTCCCGCGCGGCGAGCGCCTCTGCGAGGCGCCGCGCGACGTGGACGTAGTTGTTCGGGTTGGCGAAGGGCACGGCAGGTACCTCCACGAGGCGGGCGCCCGCCAGCCGCAGGGTCTGCTTCTTCTCCTCGGACTGGGTCTCGGGGATGACGATCACCGTGCGGTAGCCGCGCACCGAGGCGACCAGGGCGAGTCCGATCCCGGTATTGCCCGCCGTGCCCTCCACGATGGTGCCGCCGGGCCGGATCAGCCCACGCGCCTCGGCCTCCCGCACGATGGAGAGTGCCGCCCGGTCCTTCACCGACAGGCCGGGATTCAGGAACTCGGCCTTGCCCAGGATCTCGCAGCCGGTCTCCTCCGAGGCCCGGCGCAGGCGGATCAGCGGCGTGTTCCCGATCGCGGAAAGGATGTCGGGATGGACGTGGGACACGGGTCAGACTCCGGTTGCGGCGGGGGCCGCTCAGCCGAACACGTAACCGCCATTGATCCGCAAGCCCACCGGATGCCCGGCGGCGTAGCGCACCCCGTCGAAATCCTCCACGGCGAGGATCTGGCCCCCGGCCTCCTCGACCTCGATGCGCTGACGGCCCTGGCTGCGATAGGAGGAGCGTACCGTGCCCGAGAGATGGGCGGCCTCCAACTCCACCAGCTGGAGCTGCCACGGGCGCACATAGAGCTTCACCGGGCCGATGACCCCGGGCGGTGCCGTGACCGGGGTCTCCCGGCCACGGACGAGGACGCGTCCGCCCTCGGCAAGGGCGTCGAACTCGACGGAATCGCCGAGGAACTTCAGCACCGTGGCGGAGACCGGGTTCTCCTGCACCTCGTCGGGGGTGCCGACCTGTTCCAGGCGGCCCTTGTCGAGGACGGCGACCCGGTCGGACAGTTCCAGCGCCTCGTCCTGGTCGTGGGTCACGAAGATCGTGGTCTGGCCGGTGCGGTCGTGGATCTCGCGCAGCCAGCGGCGCAGATCCTTGCGGACCTGGGCGTCCAGCGCGCCGAAGGGCTCGTCCAGCAGCAGGACGCGCGGCTCGACGGCCAGGGCGCGGGCGAGCGCCACGCGCTGACGCTGGCCGCCGGAGAGCTGCGACGGGTAACGGTCGCCGAAGCCCGAGAGGCGGATCAGATCGAGCAGATCGCCGACCCGGCGCTTGATCTCGGCCTTCGCCGGGCGGTCCGCCCGGCGGCGGGCGTTCAAGCCGTAGGCGATGTTGTCGGCCACGCTCATGTGCTTGAACAGGGCATAGTGCTGGAACACGAAGCCGACGGCTCGCTCCTGCACGGCGAGCCCGGTCGCGTCGTCGCCCCCGAACAGGATACGCCCGCGATCCGGCGCGTCGAGCCCGGCGATGATGCGCAGCAGCGTCGTCTTACCCGAGCCCGAGGGGCCGAGCAGGCCGATCAGTTCTCCCGCGCGCACGTCGAGGCTAAGGTCGTGCAGCACGGCGGCCGTGTCGAACGTCTTCGAGACGTTCTCGACACGGATCGCCGTGGAGGCGCGCTCAGTGCTTCCGGCCCGCGGCGAGCTCGCCGGCGTAGCGCCATTCCAGGAGGGATTTGACGACGAGTGTGACAAGGGCGAGGGCTGCGAGGAGCGAAGCGACACTGAAAGCGGCGACGAAGTTGTACTCATTGTAGAGGATCTCCACGTGGAGAGGCATGGTGTTCGTCAGCCCCCGGATATGGCCGGAGACGACCGAGACCGCGCCGAACTCACCCATCGCGCGGGCATTGCAGAGAAGGACGCTGTAGAGCAGGCCCCAGCGGATATTGGGTAGCGTCACCGTGCGGAACGCGTGCCAGCCCGAGGCACCGAGCGTCAGGGCCGCCTCTTCCTCGGACGAGCCCTGCTCCTGCATCAGCGGGATCAACTCGCGGGCGACGAAGGGGAAGGTGACGAAGATCGTCGCCAGCACGATGCCCGGCAGGGCGAACAGGATCTGGATTCCGTGGTCCTGTAGCCAGCCGCCGAACAGGCCCCGGCTGCCGAAGAGCAGCACGTATATCAGCCCCGAGACGACCGGCGAGACCGAGAAGGGCAGATCGATCAGGGTGATCAGGAACGCCTTGCCGGAGAACTCGAACTTGGCGATCGCCCAGGAGGCGGCCACGCCGAAGACGAGGTTGAACGGCACGGCGATGGCCGCGACCGTCAGGGTCAGGCGGATGGCCGAGAGGGCGTCCGGCTCGCGGAAGGCGTCGAGATAGGCCGAGACGCCGTGACTGAGCGCTTGCACGAACACCGCTGCCAGGGGCAGCACGAGGAACAGGGCGAGGAAGGTGATCGCGATCCCGATGAGGAGCGCGCGCACCCCCGCCCCCTCCCCCGCAACGGGAGCGGGCCGGTGGGACGGCGTGCGGACGGGGGAGAAGATCTCAGACATAGCCGAAACGCTTCCGCGACCAGGACTGGATCAGGTTGATGGCCAGCAGCGTCAGGAACGAGATCCCGAGCATGATCGTCGCGATCGCCGCCGCGCCGCCGTAATCGAACTCCGAGAGCTTGATGACGATGAGCAGCGGAGCGATCTCGGACACGTAAGGAAGGTTGCCGGCGATGAAGATCACCGAGCCGTATTCCCCGACGCCCCGGGCGAAGGCCAGGGCGAAGCCGGTGAGCACGGCGGGGATCAACGGCGGCAGGACCACCTTGAACAGGGTCGAGCGGCGGGTGGCGCCGAGCGTCGCGGAGGCCTCCTCGACCTCCTTGTCGATCTCGGCGATCAGCGGCTGCACCGTCCGCACCGCGAAGGGCAGGCCGACGAAGGTCATGGCCACGAACACGCCGAGCGGCGTGTAGGCGACCTGGACGCCGAGGCGGTCCAGCGGCGCGCCGATCAGCCCGTCAGGGGCGTAGAGCGAGGCCAGGGCGATGCCCGCCACGGCGGTCGGCAGGGCGAAGGGCAGATCGACGGCGGCATCGACGATCTTGCGGCCGGGGAATTCGTAGCGGGTGAGCACCCAGGCGACGATGAAGCCGAAGAGCGAGGCCACGAAGGCCGAAAGCAGCGACACGCCGAAGCTGAGCTTTAGGGCGCTCGCCACGCGCGGATCGCTCGCCACGTCCCAGATGCCAACGATGCCGAGCCCGGAGGCGCGCGCCACCAGGGCCGCGAGCGGCAGGAGCACCACCAGCCCGAGGCAGGTGAGCGTGTAGCCGAAGCTCAGGCCGAAGCCGGGAAGCACGCTCGGGCGGCGGAAGCGCCAGCCCGGACGGGGGGAGCCCCCGCCTCGGCGGGGGCGAGGGTCGAAGCCATCGCGGTGGACTCTTTGGATGTTTTAGCGGCCGGCGCGGCTCAGGCGGTCGAACAGGCCGCCGGAGTCGAAGTTCTTGGCCTGGATATCGTCCCAGGAGCCCTGAAGATCCTCGATCTTGAACAGCTTCACCTCCGGCAGTTTGGCGCCTGCGGCGGCCCCTGCCTTGAACGGGCGGTAATGGTGCTTGGCGAAGATGGCCTGCGCCTCGTCCGTGTAGAGGTAGTCCAGATAGGCCTGCGCGACCTTGGTCGTACCCTTGCGGTCGGCATTGCCGGGCACCAGCGCCACGGGGGGCTCGGCGTAGATCGAGGTCGGCGGCACCACGATGTCGAAATTCTCGGCGCCGAATTCCTGTAGCACGAGGTAAGCCTCGTTCTCCCAGGTCGGCAGCACGTCGCCGAGCTTGCGCTGGGCGAAGGTCACGGTGGAGCCGCGCGCGCCCGTGTCGAGAACGGGCACGTTCTTGTAGAGCTTGCCGACGAACTCCTCGGCCTTGGCCGCGTCCTTGTCCTGGCCATAGGCGTAGCCCCAGGCGGCGAGGAAGTTCCAGCGCCCGCCGGCCGAGGTCTTGGGGTTCGGGGTAATCACCTTCACGTCGGGCTTGGCGAGGTCCGGCCAGTCCTTCACGCCCTTCGGGTTGCCCTTACGCACGAGGAACACCACCGTCGAGGTGTAGGGCAGCGACTCGTTCGGCAGCTTGGTGCGCCAGTCGGCGGGGATCTTCTTCGTCAGCTTGGCGATGGCGTCGATGTCGGAGGGAATGCCCAGCGTCACCACGTCGGCATCGACCCCGTCGATCACCGTCCGGGCCTGGGCCCCCGAGCCGCCATGGGAGGCGCGCACGGTGAGGTCCTCACCGGTCTTGGCCTTCCAGCTCTTGGCGAAGGCATCGTTGATCTCGCGGTACAGCTCGCGCGTCGGATCGTAGGAGACGTTGAGGATCGCCGTCTGCGCCCGCGCCGAGGGGGCCGCGACGCCGAGCGCGAGGGCGCCGAGCAAAGCGAGGCAGCCGGCCCGGCGGAATCCGGCGAAAGTGCCCGTCCGCGTCGTCGAAAGCCACACCATCCGCATCCGTTCCTCCGGCCCAAGCCCGGACCACAATCCGGGAAACGGCGGAGAGTTCGTTCTTTCTATCGAACGAAGTCAAGGGAACGAGAGGCGCGCTCCGAGCCACCGAGTGGCCCGAGGCCGCCCATACAGGAGGAAACAGGCCCCATTCTGCTGGGCGGGAAACACCGTCTTCTCCGGCTTCGGCTGAAGCCAGATGAAAAGTCTCGTGCGGGGCAGGTTGAAAGAAAGAACGATCTTATGTGCGCTGGCGCACGGAAAAACGGGGAAGACAGGTGGGTTCCGGGCGCTGCGAAGCGGCCTCAGCCGGTCGGTTTGTCGAGCTTGGCCAGCAAGGCTTCGAGGTGCTCGTCCACCGGCGCCGACAGGGTATCGGCGTAATGGCCACGCAGGGTCTGCCCGAGATGGCGGCGCACGGTGGCGTTGAGCGGCGGTGCGGCGGACGGGTCCAGGCCCTGGCCGGACTCGGCTTTTCCGTTGGGCCGGTCGGCGTGCGTCTCTGACATGGCGGCGGGTCTCGCGCGGGGACTCAGGACGGGCTCAAGGTCCGACGATGGCACTCCTTGGTTAACGGGGTCTCACCGCCCCACGCTTCCCGCCTGTGGCGAACCGGACCGGAACTGGCCGGACTCGGCAACGTTGGCCGGGACGTTTCGAGATCCTCCGGAGATGATTGTGCCGCGCCTTCCCCTCGCCCTCGCCTGCCTCCTGCTCGCGGCCTCTCCCGCCCTCTCCCCCGCCCTTGCCCAGACCAAGCCCGGCGAGATCAAGGGCGTCGACGCGATGGGCGACAAGTCCCGCAGCGCCCAGGACGGCTGGAGTCAGGCTCCGGTGCCGCGTGAGGAATCCGCCGCGAAGGATGCGCCCAATCCCGGCGGTCGCTCCATCGAGGAAAACAAGGACCGGCCGGTCCCGGCCGCCAACCCCACGGGCACGCCCGCCACGGAGCCGCAAGCCCCCTCGAGCACCGGGTCCCGAGCCCGTCCGGCAGCAATCCTGCGGTTCCCGCAAAGCCGTAAAAGTCGCGCCGCGGCAAGGGATTAAGGGATCATGAAAATCGTGGGTCGCGGCACCGACAGAATCGCGATCCGTGTCAGCGGACCGCACTTGCCTTGCGCGCCATTCTCTGGGACAGGTTCGAATTATACCAGTGTGGGAGAAGGGGGGCGGACATGACAGTCCAGGTCTCCCGGCGCGGCCTGTTGAAGGGTGTCGGCGCCGGACTTGCAGGAGGGTCCCTCGGGGCCCTCGGATTCGGCGGGTTGCAACCCGCCATGGCCGCCGCCGTGCGGCCCTTCAAGCTCGCGCAGATGCGCGAAACCCGCAACACCTGCCCCTATTGCTCGGTGGCTTGCGGCGTCATCCTCTACAGCCTCGGCGACCGGTCGAAGAACGCCCGCTCGTCGGTGATGCACATCGAAGGTGATCCGGACCATCCGGTGAACCGGGGCACCCTGTGCCCGAAGGGTTCGGCCCTGCTGGACTTCGTCCATGCCGAGACCCGCACCAAGTATCCGCTCCACCGCGCGCCGGGCTCCTCCGAGTTCAAGCGCGTCTCCTGGGACTTCGCCCTGGACCGGATCTCGACCCTCCTGAAGGAGGACCGCGACCGGAACTTCGTGGCCAAGAACGGCGACCTCACGGTCAACCGCTGGACCACGACGGGCTTCCTCGGGGCCTCGGCCACCACCAACGAAACGGCTTGGCTCACCTATAAGGTGGTCCGAAGCATGGGTGCCCTGGTCTTCGACAACCAGGCTAGAGTTTGACACGGTCCGTCGGTCGCCAGTTTGGCGCCCTCCTTCGGACGCGGTGCGATGACCAACCTTTGGATGGACATCAAGCACGCGGACGTCATCACCGTGATGGGCGGCAATGCCGCCGAAGCTCACCCCTGCGGCTTCAAGTGGGTCGTCGAGGCGAAGGCGCATAACAACGCCAAGCTCATCGTCGTGGACCCGCGCTTCACCCGCACGGCGTCGGTGGCCGATCTCTACTGCCCGATCCGGCAGGGGACGGACATCGCGTTCCTGTCGGGCGTGGCGAAGTACCTGCTCGACAACGACAAGCTCCAGCACCGCTACGTGAAGGCGTTCACCAACGCCGGCTACGTCGTGCGCGAGGGCTACGACTTCCAGGAAGGCCTGTTCGCCGGCTACGACGCGGACAAGCGCGACTACGACAAGACCACCTGGGACTACGAGATCGGCCCCGACGGCTACGCCGTGGTCGACGAGACGATGCAACACCCGCGCTGCGTCATGCAGCTCCTGAAGAAGCACGTCTCGCTCTACACACCGGAGATGGTCGAGAAGATCTGCGGCTCGCCCAAGGAGACCTTCCTCAAGGTCTGCGAGCTGATCGCGTCGACCTCGACGCCGGATCGGGTGATGACCTCGCTCTACGCCCTCGGGTGGACGCACCACTCGAAGGGGTCGCAGAACATCCGCTCGATGTGCATCGTGCAG
The DNA here is from genome assembly GCF_042661665.1 of Methylobacterium komagatae. Classification (NCBI taxonomy): domain Bacteria; kingdom Pseudomonadati; phylum Pseudomonadota; class Alphaproteobacteria; order Hyphomicrobiales; family Methylobacteriaceae; genus Methylobacterium; species Methylobacterium komagatae. Next base: position 3,987,402 of record NZ_JBHSWN010000001.1, on the reverse strand, counting down.
ACCCTGCTCGGGAACATCGGCATGCTCGGCGGCGGCATGAATGCCCTGCGCGGCCACTCCAACATCCAGGGGCTGACCGATATCGGGCTGATGAGCAACCTCATCCCCGGCTATCTCAACATCCCCGTGGAGAAGGAGCCCGACTACGCGAGCTACATCGCTAAGCGGCAGTTCAAGCCGCTGCGTCCGGGACAGACGAGCTACTGGCAGAACTACAACAAGTTCTTCGTCTCGTTCCAGAAGGCGATGTGGGGCGACAAGGCGGCCAAGGAGAACGACTGGGCCTACGACTACCTGCCCAAGCTCGACGTGCCGACCTACGACGTGCTGCGCGGGTTCGAGCTCGCCAAGCAGGGCAAGATCACGGGCTACGTCATCCAGGGCTTCAACCCCCTGCTGTCGTTCCCGAATCGCGCGAAGATGACGGAAGCCTTCTCCAAGATGAAGTTCATCGTGGTGATGGATCCGCTCAAGACCGAGACGGCCCGGTTCTGGGAAAACCACGGCGAGTACAATCCCGTGGATCCGACCAAGATCCAGACCGAGGTGTTCGAACTGCCGACCACCCTGTTCGTCGAGGAAGAGGGCTCCCTCTCCAACTCGTCGCGCTGGCTGCAATGGCACTGGCAGGCCCAGGACGCGCCGGGCGAATGCCGCTCGGACATCGAGATTATGTCGGAGATCCATCTCCGCATGAAGGAGAAGTACGAGAAGGACGGGGGCGCGTTCCCCGATCCGATCGTCAATCTGACCTGGAACTACGCGATCCCGGATTCGCCGACGCCGACCGAACTCGCCCGCGAGCTCAACGGCTACACGGTGGCCCCGACCACCGACCTGAACGGGGCGCAGATCCCCGCCGGGCGTCAGGTGGATGGCTTCGCGCAGCTCAAGGACGACGGCTCGACGGCCTGTGGCTGCTGGATCTATTCCGGCTGCTACACGGAGAAGGGCAACATGATGGCCCGCCGGGACAACACCGATCCCGGCGACAAGGGCATCGCCCCGAACTGGGCCTTCGCGTGGCCGGCCAACCGCCGCGTGCTTTACAACCGCGCCTCCTGCGACGCGGACGGCAAGCCGTGGTCGGAGAAGAAGAAGCTCATCGAGTGGAACGGCAAGCAGTGGGTCGGCTTCGACGTGCCGGACTACGGCGTGACCGTGGCGCCCGATAAGGGCGTCGGCCCCTTCATCCTGAACCAGGAGGGCGTCGCCCGCCTGTGGACCCGCGGTCTCATGCGCGACGGGCCGTTCCCGACGCACTACGAGCCCTTCGAGTCCCCGGTGCAGAACGTCGCCTTCCCGAAGATCAAGGGCGCGCCTGCGGCCCGCATCTTCAAGGACGACCTGGCCGATCTCGGCGATGCGAAGGAATTTCCCTACGCGGCGACGAGCTACCGCCTGACCGAGCACTTCCACGGGTGGACCAAGCACGCCCGGATCAACGCGATTCTCCAGCCGGAGGCCTTCGTGGAGATCTCGGAAGAGCTCGCCAAGGAGAAGGGCATCGAGAAGGGCGGCTGGGTCCGCGTCTGGTCGAAGCGCGGCTCCCTGAAGGCCAAGGCCGTGGTCACCAAGCGCATCAAGCCGCTGATCTGCGACGGGAAGCCGGTCCACGTGGTCGGCATCCCGCAGCACTGGGGCTTCATGGGCCACACCAAGAAGGGATGGCACCCGAACTCGCTGACGCCCGTCGTCGGCGATGCCAACACCGAGACGCCGGAGTTCAAGGCCTGGCTCGTGAATATCGAGCCGACCACTCCGCCCTCGGATGCGGTCGCGTAAGGGGGAGCATGCATCATGGCTGACTACAGCTCCCTCGACATCCGCCAGCGCTCCGCCTCCACGGAGACGCCGCCGGAGATCCGCCGCCAGGTGGAGGTCGCCAAGCTCATCGACGTGTCGAAGTGCATCGGCTGCAAAGCCTGCCAATCGGCCTGCGAGGAGTGGAACGACCTGCGCGATGACGTAGGCGTCAACACGGGCACGTATCAGAATCCCCACGACCTCACGCCGAAGTCGTGGACCCTGATGCGGTTCACCGAGTACGAGAACCCCGAGACACAGAACCTCGAATGGCTGATCCGCAAGGACGGCTGCATGCACTGCACGGAGCCGGGCTGCCTCAAGGCGTGCCCGTCCCCGGGCGCGATCGTGCAGTACTCCAACGGCATCGTCGACTTCATCGAAGAGAACTGCATCGGCTGCGGCTATTGCGTGAAGGGTTGCCCCTTCAACATCCCGCGCATCAGCCAGACCGACCACAAGGCGTACAAGTGCACCCTGTGTTCGGACCGGGTGGCGGTGGGACAGGCTCCGGCCTGCGCCAAGGCCTGCCCGACCGGCTCGATCATGTTCGGCACGAAGCAGGCGATGATCGACCAGGCGCATTCGCGCGTGGAGGATCTGAAGTCCCGCGGGTTCCAGCATGCGGGTCTCTACGACCCGGCCGGCGTTGGCGGCACGCACGTCATGTACGTGCTGCACCACAACGACAAGCCGAGCCTCTACGCGGGCCTGCCGAACGATCCGAAGATCTCCCCCCTCGTCGCCTTCTGGAAGGGCGGGGCCAAGGTGTTCGGTCTGGCGGCCATGGGCTTCGCGGCGGTCGCGGGCTTCTTCCACTACGTCACGGCCGGTCCGAACGAAGTGGCGCCCGAGGAAGAGGAAGAGGCGGCCGAGATGGCCAAGTCCCGTCGCGGCGGCGGTGAGGCGCGGCCGCACTGATGAAACCGGGTGGGATGCCGGGGCTCGCTCCGGCATCCCGCAGGGTTCGACCCTGCGCCCGCAAAAGGGACGTTCCCTTTTGAAACCCATGATTTCCGGGTGAAACCGATGACCACTCCCAGCGACATCCGTGATGGCGAGACCCGCCCGCTCCACCTCGACAAGGGCGGCGCGCCGGAGGTCATCTACGTTCCGCGCTATACCGGCCTGCAGCGGGTGAACCACTGGATCACCGCGATCCTGTTCACCCTCCTCGCCCTGTCGGGGCTGGCGATGTTCTCGCCCTACCTGTTCTCGCTCACCGGCCTGTTCGGCGGCGGACAGGCGACGCGGGCCATCCACCCCTGGTTCGGCGTCTTCCTGGCGGTGAGCTTCGTGTTCCTGTTCGTGCGCTTCTGGAAGCTCAACATCCCCAACAAGGACGATGTCGAGTGGACGAAGCATATCGGCGACGTCGTGACCAATCGCGAGGATCGCCTGCCGGAACTCGGCAAGTACAATGCCGGGCAGAAGATGGTGTTCTGGGGCCAGACCGCCCTGATCGCCGTGATGCTCGTCTCTGGCCTGATGATCTGGAACACCTATTTCGGCGGCCTAACCACCATCGAGACTCAGCGCTGGGCGCTTCTCGCCCACTCGCTCGCGGCGGTCATCGCCATCGCGATCATCGTGGTGCACATCTATGCCGGCATCTGGGTGCGCGGCACCGGCCGGGCCATGGTCCGCGGCACCGTCACCGGCGGCTGGGCCTATCGCCACCACCGCAAGTGGTTCCGCCAGCTCGCAGGCGGCAACGTCCGCAAGGGCCCGGTCGACAAGCGGGGGTCGTAGGGACTTCCCTCCCCTCGCCGTCATAGCGAGCGCAGCGAAGCAATCCAGGGAAGCGCCACGTCCTTCGATGTCGCGCCGCCCTGGATTGCTTCGTTGAGGCTCGCAATGACGGACGAACTGTCTTGCGCGGACACGAGACGAGAAGGTTTCACCCGTGGTTCGGTTCTTCAAGCGCGGCGCCAAGGCGTCTGAGACGGCGTCGAAAGATGACGTCGTGCCCGCGCCCCAGAAAAAGTCCTTCGACGAGATCAAGCCCGATCCCGACAAGATCGGCATTTCCGGCTCGGTGCCCTTCGTGCGCCTGCCGGAGCCGGGATCGCTGTTCCAGGCACGGGCCGAGCGGTTGCTCGCCCTGGCGCCGGGCCACCCGCTGGAAGCCTATCTGCGCCTCGTGGCCGAGGTCGCCCGTGCGCAAGGCGTGGTCGAGGCCGAGCGCGCCACAGCTGGCTGGGACGTGACCGATCCGGACGAGGCGGGACGGGCGGTGCGTGTCGAGCACGGCATGCCGCCGCTTTCGCGACACGTGATCGAGGCCGATCCGAGCTTTCAGGACGCCCTCGACGGTCTGCTCCACGCCCTCGACCTCGCGGCGGCGCCGGAAGAGGCGCGGGCTGCTCAGGCCGCCCTGCGTGCGGCGTCGAGGGAGGATCGCCTCGACCTCGCGGTGCAGGTCTTCGAGGGGGCGATCCCCGTGGAGCGTGTGGCGGAGTGCCTGTTCGTCTCGGCGGCTTTGCAGGTCTGCCTCGCCCGCCGGGCGGCGCGGCTCGACGCCAAGGCCCTGAAGCCGGTGGCGGACGGCGTTTGCCCCTGCTGCGGCGGTGCGCCGACGGCGAGCGTGATCGTCTCGTGGACCCCGGCGGACAAGGCCCGCTACCTCAGCTGCTCGCTCTGCGGCACGCTCTGGAATCACGTCCGTATCCGCTGCACCGCCTGCGGCGACGGCGAGGGCGTCAGCTATTACGGGATCGACGAAGTGTCGAAGGACGTGCAGGTCGAGACCTGCTCGACCTGCCACAGCTACCTGAAACACCTGCACCAGCACCGCGCCCCGGCCCTCGACCCGTTGGCCGACGACATCGCCTCCTACGGACTCGATCTCAAGATCACCGAGGAGGGGTTCAGGCGTGCAGGGTTGAACCTGCTGTTCGTGGTGTAACGAACACGTCCGGCGATCATCCCACTCTCGCCCTCATCCGAGGCTGCTTCGCAGCACCTCCGGATGAGGACGAGGATGGGGTATTCGCCTGTCCAATACCTACCGGTAGCCGTAACGCGATTTGGCGGCGGCGAGCGGCCGCGGGCTTCGCCCTCGCGGCCTGCGGCGCAGGTCTCGGCGGCGCGCGCGAGATCCGCGTCGAACCGGTCGCCAACAGCCTTGTTGAGGTTCTCCGTGGCCACGTCGCTGGCGACGATCGCGCGGGTGCGGGCGATCTCGGGGCCGCAGCCGGTGCCCGTGGGGAGCACGGGCGGCGCGGGCGGGCCGCCGACGGGGACGATGGGCTCGCGCACCTTCGCCGAGGACTGGCAGCCCGCGAGGGCGACGGCGGCGATCAGGACGAGGCAGAAACGGGACGCGGCCACGGCTGTCATTCCTTCGCGCCGGGATGCGCCGACGCAGCGAACGGGTTGTGAGCCGAGCGTGGCCTTGGGTCAATCGAGGCGTGGCCTGGGTCGATCGAGGCGCGGCCCGCCCTCCCCGCCGAAGCGGAGCGGCGGGCCGCGACCGGCCGCAGGCTTACTTCGACTTGTCGGCGATCGCCTTCAGGCCGGAATCGTAGATGCCCTGGATCGCGTCCTTGGCGACGGTGTCCGGGGCGCCCTTGGCGTTGAAGTTGCCGGTCCAGGTCACCTTGGAGCCCTGCCCGTCCGGGGCCACCGAGAGCGTGGACTTGTAGTCGGAGACCGGGAGCGGGCTCTCGAGGATGGTGTAGGTGTAGCTCATCACCTTGTCGTCGCGGGAGAGCTGCTCTTCCTTGATCGCGCCGCCGCCCTTCAGGCTCAGCAGGCGGACCTTCTTGCCGTCCATCTCGGAGGGCGTGCACTTCTCGACGGCCGGATGCCAGTTTCCGATGCCGCAGAAATCGCCGATCGTCTGCCAGACCTTGGCCGGGGGCGCCGCGACGGTGGTCGACCGCTCGAGGTCGATCGCATGGGCCGGGGCGGCGGCGGTGAGGGCGAGAGCCGCGATGGCGAGGGTGCGGCGGTTGAGGATGAACATGCAGGCAGTCTCCGTCCGTTTGAATGCGCGGCGCAGGCCGCGGGGCTTTCTCTGGCCGGGGCTGACGTAGGTGAATTCTCTGCTCCGGCAATGGGGTTCGGGCTGATCCGCGACCGAAGGCGTTCCGCCGCGTCACGTTTCCCGGTATGGGAGCGTCTTCCCCCACCCTGCCGAATCCTCTCGAACCCGGACATCATGGCCGCCGCCCCGCCCGCCCTCACCCTCGACCCCGGCCTGATCGAGGCCGCCGCCAGCGCCGCCGCATGGCCCTTCGAGGAGGCGCGCAAGCTCGTCGCCCGGCTTGAGAAACTCGGCAAGAACGAGGTGCTGTTCGAGACCGGCTATGGTCCCTCGGGCCTGCCGCATATCGGCACCTTCGGCGAGGTGGCCCGCACCTCCATGGTGCGCCACGCCTTCCGGGTGCTGACGCGGGACAGCGTGCCCACCCGGCTGATCGCCTTCTCGGACGACATGGATGGCCTGCGCAAGGTGCCGGACAACGTGCCGAACCGGGAGTTGCTGGCCGCTCATCTCAACCAGCCGCTGACCAAGGTGCCCGATCCGTTCGGCACCCATGACAGCTTCGGGGCGCACAACAACGCGGAACTGCGCCGCTTCCTCGACGCGTTCGGGTTCGCTTACGAATTCCGCTCGGCCACCGAGTGCTACCGCGCAGGCCTGTTCGACGCGACGCTGATGCGCGTGATGGAACGCTACGACGCGGTGATGGAGATCATGCTTCCGTCGCTGCGCGCCGAGCGCTCGGCGAGCTACTCGCCCTTCCTGCCGCTCCACCCCATCACCGGCCACGTGATGCAGGTGCCGATCGATGAGGTGCGGGCCGACAAGGGCACCATCGTCTGGCGCGACCCCGCGACGGGCGAGGCCTACGAGACCCCCGTGACGGGCGGCCATGCCAAGCTGCAATGGAAGCCTGATTGGGCGATGCGCTGGGTGGCGCTCGGCGTCGATTACGAGATGGCCGGCAAGGACCTGATCGACTCGGTGAAGCTCTCGGGCAAGATCGCCCGCGCGCTCGGCGGCGAGCCGCCGGAGGGCTTCAACTACGAGCTGTTCCTCGACGAGAAGGGCCAGAAGATTTCGAAGTCGAAGGGCAATGGCCTGACGATCGATGAATGGCTGAAGTACGGAACGCCGGATTCGCTGGCGCTGTTCATGTATAACAAGCCGCGCGAGGCCAAGCGACTGTTCTTCGACGTGATCCCGCGCCATGTCGACGAGTATATCGGCTTCCTCGACCGTTATGCGGGGCAGGATCCGAAGAACCGCCTCGGCAACCCGGTCTGGCATCTCCACGCGGGCAACCCGCCGGAGCCGGAAAAGGTCGAGGGCGCGAGCCTGACCTTCGCCATGCTCCTCAACCTCGCGGCCGTGGCCAACACCGAGGATCCGGCGGTGCTGTGGGGCTTCATCCGCCGCTATGCGCCCAGCGTCGGGCCGGAGAGCCATCCGGGTCTCGACCGGCTGGTCGGCCATGCCCTCAAGTACTTCTCGGATTTCGTCCGCCCGGCCAAGACCTACCGGGAGCCGACGCCGGAGGAGCGGGCGGCGCTGGAGGACCTTCACACCGTGCTCGGTGAGCATCTCGGCTCGACCGACCCGGAAGCCCTGCAGGCGGCGGTCTACGAGGTCGGGCGCCGGCATTTCCCGGACCTGTCTGGCAAGGCCAAGAGCCCGGATGGGCGGCCCGGCGTGTCGCAGGCGTGGTTCACGAGCCTGTACAATGTGCTGTTCGGCGAGGCGCGCGGACCGCGCTTCGGCTCCTTCGTCGCCCTTTACGGCGTCGAGGAGACCCGCGCGCTCATCGCCAAGGCGCTCTCGGGCGATCTGATCGCCGAGCACCAAGCCTTCGTGGGGACTTCACACCCGTCGACCTGACTCACCCGCGACGCCGTCTTCCTCGTCCCTGCTTCGCTGCGCTCGCGATGACGGGGGTCGGGGGCGGCTCGCCCCTCACCCGACCAGTGCCAGATCCTGCATCTCGGTTTCGGGGATGACGTCCACCTCGACCTTGAGGCGTTGGCGGCCTGAGCCGGTGACGATGCCGTCGATGGGGGCCACGTCGCCGTAATCGCGGCCCTGGGCCACGGTGATGTGGTCGTCCTGCACGGCGCAGGAATTGGTCGGATCAAGCCCGTGCCACGCGTTCCCGCACCAGACGGCGACCCAGGCATGGCTCGCGTCGGCGCCGCGCAGGCGCGGCTGGCCGGGCGGCGGCACGGTGCGCAGGTAGCCGCTGACATAGGCCGCTGGAAGGCCCATGCCGCGCAAGGCGGCGATCATCACATGGGCGAAGTCCTGGCAGACGCCGGCCCGGCCGGCGAAGGCCTCGGCCAGCGGCGTGTGCACGTTCGTCGCCTTGGAATCGAAGCGGAAATCCGCCCGGATGCGCCGCATCAGGTCATGGGCCGCGCCGTAGGCGCTGCGCCCGGCGGCGAAGCTCGGGCGGGCGTAATCGGTCACCTCGCGCAGCAGGGGCACGCGGTCGCTCGGAAACAGGAAATGCACCGGCGCCCGCCCTGACAGGTCGCGCGAGACGAGGGCGCTATCGCGCACCGCCTCCCACGGGGTGCCACCCTCCGGTGGCGGCGGGGGACGGCGTTCGACCCGCACCGTCGACAGGGCCTCGACGCCGAACGTCGTGTGCGGCGCCTCGATCGTAATCGCCAAGGCCTCGATCCCGAAATAGTCGCGCCGGGTCACCGCCGTTGCCGGGCTCGGATCGATGGTGACCGTGCTCGACAGCAGGGCCTGCCCGTCCCCGTCCATCGGTTTGAGACGCAGGGAGCAGCGGGCGAAGCTCACCGCCCGGCCATACCGGTAGGTCGTGCGGTGCCGCAGGGTGTAGATCATGCCACGCATCCGGCCGGGGGGCGGATGGCCATCAGCCCAACCCCGTCAGCTTCTCCGACCGCGGTGCATGCGGCCCGGTCGGGAAATAGCGGGCCACGATGCCGTCGGCGAGGCGTTCGAGGTCGGTATTGAGCGCGCTGAGGCGGACCGCATCGAAATCCGCCGCCTCTCCGTGGCGCAGCTCCCCCTGGATACGGCCCGCGAGGCGGCAATGCGGCTCGAGCAGGCCATCCGCCGCGAGGGCGGGCAACTCGTTGAGATGGCGCTTGACCGCCTCGACCTGGAAGGCGATCGAGCGCGGGTTGTAGGGGTCGAGCAGCACCATGTCCCGCACGGGATCGAGGGCGGCGCCCTGCATGTAGCGGCGGCCGTAGCTGATCTGCGAATCCGCCAGCGCCAGCATCGTCCCGAGGCAACCCGGCGTCGCCTCGTCGTTGGCGAAGGCCAGGGCGAAGGTGCAGGTGTTGATCGCCCGCTCAACCCTTCGGCCCAGTTCCGCGAAATGCCAGCCCTCGGCCCGGCTGGTGTTCTCGTGGGCGAGCCCTGACAAAGCCGCGAGGTGGCTCAGGGTCCGCTCGGCCCGCGTGGCGAGCTGCGATTCGGTGAAGGCGCGCTCGGTATCGAGGGAGAGCAGGTCCGACAGGTCGGCCAGCACCCGCCACGTCTCGCCGGAGAGGCGGGCGCGGAGCGCTGCGGCGTTGCGGCGGGCGGCCGTGACATGCGCCCGCGCCGAGCCTGGCTGGTCGCGACCGCACAGGGCCTGCTGCGCCAGCAGGGCGGTCGGCAGGTCGGCGGCGGCGACGCTGGCCCATTCCCCCAGGAGCGCGCGGATCGCCAGGGCGGCGGGCGCATCGGGCGAGCCGGAAATATCGGTGCCCACGGCATCGCCGAAGCTGCGCAGATGGGCGAGAGTCAGGCGGGTCACCGCCTCGGCGCGCTCGGCGTAGCGGCCGAACCAGAACAGCCCGTCCGCCGCCCGCGCGGGCAGATGGCCGCCGAGCCGCCGCACCCGGGGTGCCGCCTGCGATCCAATGAGCGGCGCCTCGATCGGCTCGTCCGACAGCACCCAGACATCGGCCGAGCGGATGCCGAGCCGCAGTTCCAGCGGATCGACATTGTCCCGCTCGGACATCCGGCAGAAGCCCCCTCGCATCACCGTCCAGCCGGTGGCGGTGCGGGCGGCGAAGACACGCACCACGAACGGGCGGGGCACGAGGTACAGCCCCTCCTCGCCCCGCTCCCAGCCCGGCATGGTCGAGAGCGGCGCGGGCTCCTGCGCCACATAGTCGAACGGCCGGTCGCGCAGGGCGTCGACCACGGCGGCGCGTTCGGCGGCCAACGCCGAGGGGGCAAGCAGCGCGTCCCGCCCGGCCCCGCGCGAGGGCGTCGCGGCCGGGCGCAGGACCAGCCGGTCGAGATTGGCCTGGACATGGGCCAGCCCCTCCAGATCGCCGCACCACCATGTCCGCGGATGCGACAGGCGCAGGGGCTCCCCGAGGAGGCGTCGGCACAAGCCGTCGAGATAGGGAGCGAGCGCCGCCGATTCGACGAGGCCCGAGCCGGGCATGTTGGCCATCACGAGGGTGCCGTTGCGCAGGGCGTCCAGCACCCCCGGCACGCCGAGCCGTGAGGCCGGATTCAGTTCGAGCGGGTCGAGGTAGTCGGCATCGATCCGCCGCCACAGGGCATCGGCCCGCTTCAGGCCCGAGACGGTGCGCACGTGCAGCCGCCCGTCGCGCATCACGAGGTCGTCGCCCTCGACGAGCATCAACCCGAGGTAGCGGGCGAGCGCCGCCTGCTCGACATAGGTCGAGCTGTAGGGGCCGGAGGTCAGCAGGCAGATGCGCGGATCGGCCCGCTCGGCCCCCAGCGCCAGCCCGTTGCGAAACGCCTGGAAGAAGGTGGGCAGGCGCTCGACCTGCAGGTCCTGGAAGAAGTCCGGGAAGGTCCGCGCCAGGACCATGCGGTTCTCCAGCGCCCAGCCGAGGCCGGAGGGGGCCTGGGTCCGGTCCGCCAGCACCTGCCACCGTCCGTCCGGGCCGCGGGCGAGGTCGGCCGCGTAGAGCCGCAGATGGTGGCCGCCGGGGGGCGCCACGCCGTGGAGCGGGTGAAGGAATTCGGGGTTTCCGGCGACGATCGCTGCCGGAAGCTGGCCCGTCGCGACGAGATCCCCCGGCCCGTAGACGTCGGCGAGGATCGCCTCCATCAATTCGGCCCGCTGGATCAGCCCGGCGGAGAGGTCGCGCCACTCCTCCGCCTCGATCACCAGGGGCATCGCCCCCAGCGGCCAGGGATGCTCCCGCTGGTCGCCCGCGATGCGGAAGGAGATGCCCGCATCCCGGATGTGCCGCTCCGCCGAGACGAAGCGGGCCATGATCTCCGCTTCGGTCAGGCCGCCCAGCCGCTCCAGCAGGCGGCGCCAGACCTCGCGCGGGTGCCCGTCCGGCCCGAGATACTCGTCGGGCAGGCCGGGGCTCGTGCGGTATTGCGCGGTCCAGCGCGCGATGCGCTGACCGATGGCCTCGCCCGGATCGATGCCGATCGCGAGCGCCGCACTCATCGGGGTGCGGGTGTCCGTAGATCGAGGGTCAAGGGGAACTCGGCGCTCACCTCGGTGGCGGGCATCGCGACACGGCCCGGCGTATGGCCGTGCGTCTGGAAGCGGGCAAGGCGCCGCCCCTCGGCCTCGTAGGCGTTGACCGGATGGGTCTCGTAGTTGCGCCCGCCCGGATGGGCGACGTGATAGCGGCAGCCGCCGAGCGAACGCCCGCTCCATGCATCGAGGATGTCGAAGGTGAGCGGCGAGTGGGCGGGAATGGTCGGGTGCAGGCTCGAGGCCGGCTGCCACGCCTTGAAGCGCAGGCCCGCCACCGCCTCACCGGCCCGGCCGGTGCCCGTCATGGGCAGGCGGCGGCCGTTGCACGCGACGACGTGGCGGCCGGGGACGAAGCCCTCGACCTTGACCTGTAGCCGCTCGACCGAACTGTCGACGAAGCGCACCGTGCCCCCGCTCGTCCCTTCCTCACCCATCACGTGCCAAGGCTCCAGCGCTTGGCGCAGTTCGAGCTTGACCCCGCCCTGCTCCACCGTGCCGAAGACCGGGAACCGGAACAGGGCCTGCGCCTCGAACGCCGTGGGATCGAAAGCGTAGCCCGCTTGGCGGAGGTCTTCCAGCACGTCGAGGAAGTCCGCCCAGAGGAAATGGGGGAGCATGAAGCGATCATGCAGGCTCGTGCCCCAGCGGACACAGCCGCCCTCCTGCGGTTCCCGCCACAGCCACGCGACGAGCGACCGCAACAACAACTGCTGCGCGAGGCTCATCCGCGCATCCGGCGGCATCTCGAAGGCGCGGAACTCCAAGAGACCGAGGCGGCCGGTCGGCCCGTCCGGGGAATAGAGCTTGTCGATGCAGATCTCGGCCCGGTGGGTGTTGCCGGTCACGTCGATCAGGACGTTGCGGAACAGCCGGTCCACCAGCCAGCGGGGAATGTTCGGCGTGTCGGGCGCGGGCACCTGCGCCAGCGCGATCTCCAACTCGTAGAGCCCGTCGTGGCGGCCCTCGTCGATGCGCGGCGCCTGACTCGTCGGGCCGATATAGAGGCCCGAGAACAGGTACGAGAGCGAGGGTGCCGCTGCCAGTAGAGCACGATGCTCTTGAGCAGATCCGGCCGCCGCAGGAACGGCGAATCGTCTGGCGTGACACCGCCCAGCACCACGTGGTTGCCGCCGCCCGTGCCGGTATGGCGGCCGTCGGTCATGAACTTCTCGGCACCGAGGCGGGTCTGGCGCGCCTCCTCGTAGAGCCGGGACGTGATGTCCACCGCCTCGCGCCAGGACGCGGCGGGATGGACGTTGACCTCGATCACACCGGGATCGGGCGTGACCTTGATGAGGGACAGGCGCGGATCGAAGGGCGGCTCGTAGCCCTCGACATGGATCGGCTGCTTCAGTTCGGCCGCGACCGCCTCGAGGTGGCCGACGAGTTCGAGATACTCGTCCACCCGCTGCACCGGGGGCATGAACACCCGGATCACCCCGTCGCGGGGCTCGATGGCCAAGGCCGTGCGCACGGCGACGCCGCTGACGCCCGCCCCGTTGGCGGGTGGGGTGGTCTTGGCGGGATTGCCGGGGTTGGCCGGGGTGACGGTCCTGGATCCCCCCGTTCCCGTCGCCTCCTTGGCCTTGGACTCGGGCAGGGCGCCGCGCGCCTCCAACGGATCCTGCGGCTGGTAATAGGGGTAGTGCTCCGGCGGCACGTAGGGCAGCGAGGAGAGCGGCAGGCGGTAGCCCACGGGGGAATCCCCCGGCACCAGATAGGCGTAGCCGCGCCCGAACTCCCATTTCTCCGAGATCCAGACGCGGCCCGAATCGCCGTCCTTGCCGGTGGGCAGGCTCGCCAGCGGCAGCACATAGCCGGCCGCCTCCCCGAGGCCGCGTTCGTAGACCCGCTTGATCCGGGCATCGAACTCCACCGAGCCCGATTTTGCGGCTGCGGTCGTGACGTTGACCGGCAGGTCCGTGCGCTTCTTCTCCCAGACGTCGCCGTCCTCGAAGGCGGGGAAGACATAGTCTTTGAGGCCGAGCCGTGCGGCGAGTGCGTCCGCGAAGGTTTTGGCCTGGGTGATCGTCGCCTCGCCGGTCCCGCCCTCGGGGGCGATCAGGGCGGGGTCGTGCCAGACCGGCTTGCCGTCCTTGCGCCAGTAGAGGGCGAAGGCCCAGCGCGGCAGGCTCTCGCCGGGATACCACTTGCCCTGGCCGTAATGGAGTAGGCCCCCCGGCCCGAACGTCTCGCGAAGGCGGCGGATCAACTGGTCCGCCAAGCCGCGCTTGGTCGGCCCCACGGCGGCGATGTTCCATTCCGCCGCCTCGAAATCGTCGATCGAGACGAAGGTCGGCTCACCGCCCATGGTCAGGCGCACGTCCTGCGCGACGAGATCGGCATCGACCTTCTCGCCGAGCCGGTCCATCGCCGTCCAGACATCCTCGGAATAGGGCTTGGTCACGCGGGGCGTCTCGGCCACGCGGGAGATGCTCATCCGGAAGTCGAACTTGGTCTCGGCGGGCTCCGCGAGGCCCGAGATCGGCGCCGCTGAGCGGTAATGCGGCGTGGCGGCCAGCGGGATGTGCCCCTCCCCAGTCAGAAGGCCAGAGGTGGCGTCCATGCCGACCCAGCCCGCCCCCGGCAGGTAGACCTCGGCCCAGGCATGCAGGTCGGTGAAGTCGTTCGAGGCCCCGGTCGGGCCATCGACGGCGGTGGTGTCCGGCACGAGCTGGAGCAGGTAGCCGGAGACGAAGCGTGCCGCGAGGCCGATCCGGCGCAGCACCTGCACCAGCAGCCATGCCGAATCGCGGCAGGAGCCGCTCTTGAGGGTCAGGGTCTCCTTGGGCGTCTGCACTCCCGGCTCCATCCGGACGCCGTAGGCGATCTCCTTCGCGATCATCCCGTTGAGGGCCACGAGGAACAGGACGGTGTTGGTCTCCTCCGGCAGGCGGGCGAGCACCGCCTCCATCTCCGGTCCGTCCGCATCGACGGGCACGAGGTAGGGAGCGAGTTCCTCCCGCAGTTCCGGGTCGTAGGCGAAGCCCTTCGTCTGCGCGTAGTCCTCGACGAAGAAGTCGAACGGGTTGATCACCGCCATGTCGGCGGTGAGATCGACCTCGACCTTCAACTCGTCGGTCTTCTCCGGGAAGACGAGGCGTGCGAGCCAGTTGCCGCTCGGATCCTGCTGCCAGTTGATGAAGTGGTTCTGGGGCGTCACCTTCAGCGCATAGGCCGGCACCTGCGTGCGGGCATGCGGCGCGGGCCGCAGGCGCACCACTTGCGGTCCGAGGCTGATCGGCCGGTCGTAGCGGTAATGCGTGACGTGGTGCAGGGCGACTTTGATCGACACGTCGGCTCCGTCTCAGGATCGCGCAGGTTCGGACCCGCCCCGGTTATGAGGCAAGGCTCGCCCGCAAAGCAATTTCCGTGCGGGGTCGAAGCGGAACTGTTCGGCAGGAACTTTGCCTCCCGGCCCCGCTTGACCGAAGGGGACCGGCGCGCCGATCCTCAGGACTGCCGCCCATGAAGATCTTCCAGTGCCAAGCCTGTGACCAGCCGGTCACGTTCGAAGCGACCGCGTGCGAAAGCTGCGAGCGCCGACTCGGCTATGTCTGCGCGCGGCACGAGGTGTCGGCCCTCGAGCCGTCCGGCTTCTCCACCCATCCGAACATGGGCGGGGCACAGATCTTCCACGCCTATGCCGATCCGGGCCCGCGCTACCGCGCCTGCCAGAACGCGGTATGGAACGCCTGCAACTGGCTCGTGCCGGAGGAGAGTCCGGACATCTTCTGCACCTGCTGTCGGCACAACCGCGTCGTGCCCGACCTCACCGTGCCCTGGAACCACACCCGCTGGCGGCAGGTCGAGACGGCCAAGCACCGGCTGTTCTACTCGCTGCTGCGGCTCGAACTGCCGCTCGCCACCCGCGTCCAGTACACGGACGGCCTCGCCTTCGACTTCCTGGCCGATCCGTCCGAGGCCAATGCCAGCGGGGCGCCGGTGATGACCGGGCACATCAACGGCCTCATCACCATGAACATCGCGGAGGCCGACGACGTCGAGCGCGAGCGCCGCCGCATCCTGTTCGGCGAGCATTACCGCACCTTGCTCGGGCACTTCCGCCACGAGATCGGGCACTATTTCTGGTACTTGCTGGTGATGAACGGGCCCTTCCAGGAGCCGTTCCGGGCGCTGTTCGGCGACGAGCGCCGCAACTACGTCCAGGCGTTGCATGACCATTATGCCGGGGGCGCTCCGGCCGATTGGGAGGGGAGCTTCGTCTCGGCCTACGCCACCGCCCATCCCTGGGAGGATTTCGCCGAGACCTTCGCCCATTACCTGCACATCGTCGATACGATCGAGACCGCCTCGACCTTCGAACTGCACGTGCGCCCTCGCCTGCGCGAGCGCGGCAGCGTGCGGCGCCCGCCGCCCACGGTGATCGATTTCGACCCCTACGACACGGCCGACCTCGACCGCCTCATCGAGGCGTGGCTGCCGCTGACCTACGCGGTGAACTCCCTGTCGAGCAGCATGGGCCAGCCCGCCCTCTACCCGTTCACGCTGACCCCGGCGGTGATCGCCAAGCTCGCCTTCATCCACGAGCGTATCTACGCCACCCGCGTCGGCGTGATGCCCATTCCGGGCGATGCCGAGGCGGACATCCTCCGCGCCGTCATCACCGGCCTCCGCCAGAAGATCGCAGCGCCGCTGGTGTGAAGGGGCTCGTCGGCGCCGGTATCCGGCGCGCGCCTGACGGTCCGGAGCTACCCTCCCCGCCCCTCGGCAAACGCCCGGAACGCCTCCAACGTCTCGGCGCTGACATGGTGCTCGATGCCCTCGGCGTCCCGGCGCGCGGTTTCGGGGCTGACGCCCAGCGCGCAGAGGAACCGTTCCACGATGCGATGGCGCTCGCGCGCCTCGCCCGCCAGCCGCTTGCCCGCCTCGGTGAGGAAGACGCCGCGATAGGGCCGCTGCTGCACCAGCCCCTCGTCGCACAAGCGCTTCAGCATCTTGGCGACGGTCGGCTGCGCCACGCCGAGGCGCGCCGCGATGTCGACCTGCCGCGCCTCGCCGCCATCGCCGATCAGGTCATCGATCAGCTCGACGTAATCCTCGACCAGTTCGAGCCGACGGGCCTCGCGGGCCTGCCGGAAGCTCTCGACGTGACGCTCGGGATCGACGAGCGCGGTCTCGCTCCGACCGGACGCCTCCGGTTCCTGCATCTGGCTGTCTCCCTCGGAGCCTGGTCACGTCCTTAGAGCGAGGGAAGCCGGGCATGCAATCCGCCCCTCGTCCGACCCCGTCATGGCCCTCTTGTCGACAGCCTCGGCTTTTCTATATAGCTTATGCTATACGAAGGGAGCCGGACGGAATGGCGGCAGGCGATCTCGCCGTGACGGAACGGCGCGCCGAGGGCGGGCTCAGCCAAGCCACGGAGGACGGCATCCGCGCGGTGCTCGACGGGCGGCCCGGCGGTCGCGGCCGGTTCCTGTTGTTCGTGGGTCCGGCGGTGACGGCGTCCATCGCCTACATGGACCCCGGCAACTTCGCGACGAACATCCAGGCCGGTGCCCGCTACGGCTACAGCCTGCTTTGGGTGGTGCTGGCGGCGAACCTGACGGCGATGCTGTTCCAGGCCCTCTCGGCCCGGCTCGGCATCGTCACGGGCAAGAACCTCGCGGAGCATTTTCGCGATGCCGCGCCGCGGCCGGGCCGGTTCGCCGCCTGGGCGGTGAGCGAGATCGCCGCCATGGCCACCGACCTCGCGGAGTTCCTGGGCGGGGCGATCGGCCTGTCGCTCCTCGTCGGCATGCCGCTCATGGCGGGCATGGCGGTCACGGCCGTCGTCACCTACGCGTTCCTGCTGTTGGAGAACCGGGGCTTCCGGCCCCTCGAGATCGCCATCGGCGCGATGGTCGGCACGATCGGGCTTTGTTACGCGGTGGAGCTTCTGATCGCCCCCGTCGCCTGGGGCGCGGTGGCCAAGGGGCTCGTGACCCCGCACATCCCCGATGCCGAGGCGCTGACCATCGCGGTCGGCATCATCGGCGCCACGGTGATGCCGCACGCCCTATTTCTGCATTCCGGTCTGACCCAGGGGCGCGGCGCCCCCGGAACGAGGCCGACCGGCGGCTCCTCGTCCGCTTCTCCGACCGGGAGGTGATCGTCGCCCTGGCGCTGGCGGGCCTCGTCAACATGGCCATGGTGATCATGGCGGCGTCGGCCTTCCATCTCGGACACAGCGAGATCGCGGAGATCGGCGAGGCCTACCGGACGCTGACGCCCCTCCTCGGCCCGGCGGCGGGCGCGGCCTTCCTCGTGTCGCTCATCGCCTCCGGCCTGTCCTCGTCGGTGGTGGGGACGCTCGCGGGGCAGATGGTGATGCAGGGCTTCACCGGCTGGCGGATCCCGCTCCTTGTGCGCCGCCTCGTCACCATGGCCCCGGCCTTCGCCGTGGTCGCGGCGGGGGTGGACCCGACCCGGGCGCTCATCCTCTCGCAGGTCGTGCTGTCCCTGGCCCTGCCCGTGCCGATGATCGCCCTCGTGGTGTTCACGAGCCGCCGCAGCGTGATGGGGCCCTTCGCCAACGGTCCGTGGACCAAGGCCGCCGCCACCGCCGGGGCGGCGGTGGTGCTGGCGCTCAACGTGGTGCTGCTGGCGCTCGCCTTCGGCGTGCCGGTGCCGGGATTGGCCGATTAGCCGTTTGATCCCGGCCTTTGATGGACCGGGCCCTCGAGCTCGTCCGCGTCCGCTTCCACGGTTGGCGGAGGCGGACGTCGAGGGCGTCGTGACGGATCAGGCCGCGCGGATGGTGCTGAGGAACCGGGCGACCTCGGCCGAGAGGTGCTCGGACTGGCGCGACAGCTCGCTCGAGGCTGAAAGCACCTGGCTCGCCGCCGCGCCGGTATCCTCCGAGGCGCGGGCCACGCCCACGATGTTGGTCGTCACCTCGCTGGTGCCCGTCGAGGCCTGCGAGACGTTGCGCATGATCTCCTGCGTCGCCGCGCCCTGCTGCTCCACCGCCGCCGCGATCGAGGTCGCCACGTTGTTGATCTCGCGGATGCGACCGGTAATGCCGCCGATCGCCGTCACCGTCTGATCCGTCACGCCCTGGATGTCGCCGATCTGTACCGCGATCTCCTCCGTGGCCTTGGCGGTCTGGTTGGCGAGTTCCTTCACCTCGGCCGCGACGACCGCGAAGCCCCTGCCCGCTTCACCGGCGCGGGCGGCCTCGATCGTGGCGTTCAGGGCGAGCAGGTTGGTCTGGCTGGCGATGTTCGAGATCATCCCGACCATGTCGCCGATCCGCGCCGAGGTCTGGCGCAGGGCCTGAACCAGCGAGGCGCTCTGGTCGGCCTCGCCGACGGCGGCCTGGGCGAGGGTGGCCGAGCCCTGCACTTGGCGGCCGATCTCCTGGACGGAGCTGCCAAGTTCCTCGGCCGCCGCCGCGACGGTGCCGACATTCGAGGAGGCTTCCTCGGCGGCGGCGGCGACGGTGGTCGATTGGGAGGCGGCTTCGGCGGCGGAGGAACTCAGCTGCTGGGCGGTGGCCTGCAACTCGGTAGCCGAGGACGAGACCATGCCGACGATGCCGCCGACCGCCCGCTCGAAGCCGTCGGCGAGTTCGATCATGGTGCGCTTACGCTCCTGGGCGGCGGCCTCGTCGGCGAGGTGCCTCATCTCGGCCTGCTCGAGGGCCTTCTGAGCGACCATGGTCTTGATGCCTTCCACCGCCTTGCCGACGGCGCCGATCTCGTCGCCGCGCGTGGCCTCGGGAATGGCGGCGTCGATCTCTCCCTGCGCCATGCGCCGCAGCACGCCGACAAGGCTGGCCAGCGGCCGCGTGATGCCGACGACGACGATCAGCATCGAGAGCGCGATCGCTCCGAGCAACCCGGCCACGGAGGCGCCGATCAGAAGCTGTTCGGTCCGCGTCACGGCCTGCCCGGCCGCGTCGCGCTGGTGCTGCAATTCGCCTTTCAGGCGTTGGACGTTTGCGGCCAGCGCTTCACGGATCCGGGTCCGCACATCGTCGGAGTCGGTCAGCAGGATCTTCGCGGCCGCTTCCTTGTCGTTCTTGAGGCCCAGGGCGTTTGCCCGATCCTGCGTTGCGGAATACTCCTGCAGAAGGCTCTTGAGCGCGAGGTTGTAGGCATTACGCTCGGGAGAATCGGCCATCGCGGTCAATGCGTCGAGCCCTTCGATCGAGCCCTGCAACGCGGTGTCCCAGCGCGCCTTGGCGGTGGCCCTCTTCTGCTCGTCATTCTGAAGGATGATGGTGCGCGACTGGATGGCCATTTCATTGAGGTGGGAGCGGATGCGCAGCATCTGCTCAAGGCGGACCGCGTCCACGTCGACGATCCTGCGCGTATCCTGGGCAAGCCTGTCGAGGCCCGCCGTCGCATAGAACATCAGCCCCGAGGCGATGATCGCCATCAGGCCGAGCGGCACGATGGCCTTGACGATGATTTTCGAACTGCGCAGCATGCCGGGCCCCCTGACCAACGAATTCAGTTCTATATCGTTGGTGCTTGTGCAGTATAAAAACTATTAAACCGGCAAAAAATCGAATGTTTTAGCGCGTTTAACAATCTAAAGTTACATCGCTGATCAGAAACAACGTGGAGGGCTGATGGGTGACGCCGCTCACCCGGCCGCACGTGCCTCATGCCGGATGGCGCCGGCACGCCGCGTTGCGCATCGACTCGGGGACGCCGCTTTCATGAACGGAAGACAGGCAGTTCAGAGGCGCGTACGGCCTCGTCTTCGCCGACAGGAAGGCGGCAAAGGCCGTGCACGCGGATCGATTCAGGGCTGCGAGGCCGCCCTCGTGCATCGATCCAGACGGAGCGAC
The DNA here is from genome assembly GCF_042661665.1 of Methylobacterium komagatae. NCBI lineage: Bacteria > Pseudomonadati > Pseudomonadota > Alphaproteobacteria > Hyphomicrobiales > Methylobacteriaceae > Methylobacterium > Methylobacterium komagatae. The sequence goes on along the minus strand of NZ_JBHSWN010000001.1, from coordinate 3,967,353 downwards.
TGCGTTACGGTCCTAGTGCAGTGACGCACGTACTCCGTTCATGCGCCTCTGCCCTGGGTTATTGTTCTTGCATCAATTTTTCCAGACACGGCTGACGCCTCCGTCTGGATCGATACTCTAGGCCGCCGAGGCGACGGCGGGTGAGATCCGCTTGCGGGCCTTGCTGTCCTCGGTGCTGCTGAGGAAGGCCTGGGCTTCCTCCTTGCGCTCGAAGACGTGCGGGGCGACCCCGCGCTTGGTCAGGGCCTCCTCCATCTTCAGGCGGAGGAAGGCGCTCGTCGCGTAGCGAGTGGTGGTCGCGTAGTAGTTCGCCTGGAGATACTGGATCATCCCGGCATAATCATCGACGAGGTTGTCGTTCAGCCGGAACCCGTCATGGTTGATGACGGCGTTGACCCGCTGGCCCGCCTTGCGACACGCCTCCACGATGGTCAGGCGCAACTCGTCCATGTCGCCCTTCACCCGGCAGTACCAGCCTTCCAGGTTGACGAAGAGGATGTTGCGCTCGCCGTCGTAGCTGACCCGCGATTTCAAATCGAGGTTGAGCAGGTCCGCGATCAGCTCCATCGGCTCGTCGCGGAAGATGCGCAGATCCATCGGCACCGGGTTCCGGACCACGGGGGCGAAATCCATATGGGCAAGGATGTCGCGCTCGATGTCGATGCCGGGCGCCACCTCGATCAACTCCAGACCCTCGGGGGTCAGCTGGAAGACGCAGCGCTCCGTCACGTAGAGCACCGGCTGCGAGCGCTGCACCGCGTAGGGGCCGGAGAAGGTGTTCTGCTGCACCTGCTTGACGAACTTGCGCGCCTTGCCCTCGGTGACGATGCGCAATTGCCCGTCCTGCACGGCGATCTCTAGGCCGCCCGCCGTGAAGGTGCCCGCGAAGACCACGGTGCGCGCGTTCTGCGAGATGTTGATGAAGCCGCCGCAGCCATTGAGCTTGCCGCCGAACTTCGACGTGTTGACGTTGCCTGCCTCGTCGCATTCGGCCATGCCGAGGCAGGTCATGTCGAGGCCGCCCCCGTCGTAGAAATCGAACATCTGGTTCTGGTCGATGATGCAATCGGCATTCGTCGCCGCACCGAAGCTCGATCCCGAGGCGAGCACGCCGCCCACCGCCCCGGCCTCCGTCGTCAGGGTGATATAGGGGGTGACCTTCTCCTCGTTGGCGACCGATGAGATGCCCTCCGGCGCGCCGACGCCGAGGTTCACGACACCGTTCGGGGGCAGTTCGAAGGCCGCGCGCCGGGCGATGATCTTGCGTTCGTTCAACGCCATCCGCTTGATGCCGGTGACCGGCACGCGGATCTCTCCGGCCAAAGCAGCGTCGTGCATGACGCCGTAATTCATGCGGTGCATCTCGGGCTCGGCGACCACGACGCAATCCACGAGGATGCCCGGTACGCGAACGTCCTTGGGCAGGAGATAGCCGTCATCGACGATGCGCTCCACCTGCGCGATGACGATGCCGCCGTTGTTGCGCGCCGCCATGGCCTGGGCGAGGCAGTCCAGCGTCAGGGCCTCCTTCTCGTAGGAGAGGTTGCCCGACGGATCCGCGGAGGTGGCGCGGATGAAGGCCACGTCGATCTTGGTGGCGGTGTAGAACAGCCACTCCTCGCCATCGACCTCCACGAGCTTGACGATGTCCTCGGTGGTCAGGTCGTTGACCTTGGCGCCCCCGTGGCGGGGATCGACATAGGTCTGGAGCCCCACCTTCGAGAACAGGCCCGGCTGCCCGGCCGCGCAGGCGCGGTAGAGCTGCGAGATCACGCCCTGGGGCAGGTTGTAGCCGCGGATCAGGTTGTTCTGCGCGGCCTGCGCGACTTTCGGCATCCGCCCGAAATTCGCGGCGATGACCCGGGAGAGCAGGCCCGGATGGTGAAGGCGCCCGGTGCCGAGGCCTTTGCTGTCGCCCGCGCCCGCGGTCATGATCAGGGTCAGGCCACGCGGCGAGCCGGTCTCGACGAAGCGCTTCTCCAGGGCGGCATGCAGCGCCTCGGGGATGCAGCTCTGCACGAAGCCCGTGGTGGTCAACACGTCGTTGACGCGGACCAGGGCGATCGCCTCGTCAGCGGAGATGACCTTGTTCTTCCTCATGGGCCTGCCGATCCTCCCTGACGTCCGGATGCCCGGGACTCGCGCCCCGTCTCCGGACTTGTCGTCGTATGGCCGCGCGGCACCTTGAAGAATCCACCGGAAGGATCGACTGCATTCGAAATGCAGCTTTCGTTGCGGCGCATCGATGTTTTTCGCGTTGCACGAAACCGGGGCCTATTAGACCCATCTTACACCGAAGATGATCCGGTGCGCCGCTCAAAAACTCTTCGACGCACCGTCATAAAAATTACGGGCTCGCGCGTGATCCGCCGTGGAACGGTCCGTCTTCGGGCATGGGCCTCAGCCCGCCCGGACGACGACTTCTATGAGGTTCGGTTGCCCCGAGGCGATGCCCGCCTCGATGGCGGGGGCGATGTCGGCGGCGCGCGTCACACGCCGGGCGGGGACGCCCATGGAGGCCGCGAGGGAGGGGAAGTCGATCCGCGGGTCGGTGAGATCCATGGCGATGAATCGGTTGGCCCGCGCCGAGGCGTAGTGCGACTGGCCCTTCATGTAGTTCTTGAGGATGTTGTACTCGGCGTTGTTGATCACCACGAAGGTGACCGGCAGCTTCTCGTGCGCGGCAGTCCAGAGCGCCTGGGGCGAGTACATGGCGGCGCCGTCGCCCACCACGCAGACCACGGGGGCGCGGTCGATCCCGAGGGAGAACCCGACCGCCGCCGGCATGCCCCAGCCGAGGACGCCGCCGCGCATGGCCGCGTATTGATGCACCGAGGGGCTGTCGAGGAAAGTCCGCAGATGGACCAGGGTAGCGGGCGCCTCATCGATGATGGTGATCTGCGCACCGACCGCACGGGCGACCTCGCGGGCCGCCACCAGGGGGGCGATCACCGGATCCTCGAAGGCCGCGTCGGCGGCGGCGTGGAGCGTCCTGCGGCGCCCGGCCTGGGTGATCGCCGCCTCCTGGCGAAGGCGGGCGAAGGCGTCGGCCCGGTCGGCGAGGCGGGGCGCCAGGAGAGGCAGAAGCGCGTCGAGGGAGGCGCGGATGTCGCCCACCGTCGAGAGGGCGGTGGCGTAGGTGCGGCCGAGGTCCCGCACGTCGGCCGAAAGCTGGAACACCAGCGTCCCCGGGGGCACCGCCGAGCCTTCCGAATAGAGCACGGTGATCAGCGACTTGCCGCCCAGCGCGAACACCGCGTCGTAGCGGCCGAGGATCTCGGCAATGCCGTCGGCGCGGGTCGGCAGGTTGCCCGCCCAGAGGGGGTGGCTGGTGGGGAACGGGATATGGGCGGGCCAGGACGAGCCGTAGACCGGCGCGGCGAGGAGGTCGGCCAGCGCCACGGTCTGCGCCGAGGCGTCCGAGGAATCGATCTCGTCACCGGCGATGAGGGCGAGGCGGCCGGGCGCCACGGCGGCGAGCTTTTCGGCCAGCCGGTCGAGGGAGCCCGCCACGGCCCGCTGGTCGATGGTCGAGGTCTCGCCCGCCGGCACGTCGGTCAGCGCGTCCATCACGTCCATCGGCAGGGACAGGAAGACGGGGCCTGAGGGCGCGGCGGCGCAATCGTGGAAGGCCCGGCGCAGGAGGATGGGGATCTGGTCCGGGCTCGTCACCTCGCGGGCCCATTTCATCACAGGGTCGGCGATGGCGACGAGATCGCCCATCAGGAGCGGGTCGGTCAGAGCGTGGCGCAGGTCCTGCTGCCCAGCGGTGACGACCAGCGGTGTGCCCGAGACCTGGGAGTTCACGAGGCTGCCCATGCCGTGGCCGAGGCCGCCCGCCGTGTGCAGGTTCAGAAAGGCCGGGCGCCGCGCTCCTTGCGCGTAGCCATCGGCCATGGCGACGGCGGTGGCCTCCTGCAGGGCGAGGACGTAGGCGACGTCCGGCGCCTCGGTGAGGGCGTCGATGAGGGGCAACTCGGTGGTGCCGGGATTGCCGAAGATGTAGCGCACGCCCTCCGAGCGCAGCACTTCCACGAGCAGCTCCGCGCCCCTGCGCCGCCCGGCGGCCTCGACGGTGGTGATGGTCATCGTGGATTCCCCGTGGCCTTGGGCGTGAGGCTAGTCAGGGGTTTCCGAAGGGCAAGCCCTTCGGTGGGGTCCAGGGGCAAAGCCCCTGGGGATCGCAGGGCGCTGCCCTGCACCCGCCAGAGGGCTTACCCTCTGGACACCCGGTTCTAGCCCCGGAGGACTTCGATGAAGTCCCGCACGAAGGGTGGAAGCGCGTCGAGGTCGCGCAGGCAGAGGGTCAGGTCGCGCCTCGCCCAGGGATCGGAGAGGGGCACCACGGTGATGGCCAGCGTGCGCGCCGCCCGGAGCGCCGTGCTTTCGGGCAGGATCGCAAGGCCCACCTTCGCCTCCACGAGGCGGCATACGGCGTCGAAGCCGCGCAGCTGTGCCCGGAGCCGCATCGGCCGTCCGGCGCGGACGGCCTTCTCCACGAGGAAGCGGCTGATCGCGCTGTGGCGGTCGAGGCCCACGAGGTCGCGCTCCAGCACGTCGGCCAGGGCAACCTCTCTGCGCGCCGCGAGGGGGTCGCCCCGCGCCACGACGAGGACGAAGCGGTCCTCCCGGAACGGATAGGTCGCCAGGCCCCCCGTATCGACCGTGCCGGAGAGGAGCCCGAAATCCGCCGCGCCCTCGGCCACCAGCCCGACGATCTCGTCAGAGGTGCGCTCCTCGATCTCGACGGCGATGCCCGGATGCGAGGCGAGGAAGTCCGACAGCGGGTCCGGCAGGAATTCGATCAGCGCGTGGGTGTTGGCCACTACCCGGATCTGTCCGGCGGCGCCGCCGGAGAACACGGCCATCTCCTCCCGCAGGCGCTCCGTGCCCGCGAGGATCGACCGGGCATGGGCGAGGAGCGCGCGCCCCGCAGGCGTCGGGCTCACCCCCTGCCGGGTCCGGGTGAGGAGGGCCGTGCCCAGGCTTTCCTCCATCGCCTTGATCCGCGCCGAGGCGGCGGCCAGCGCGAGGTTCGCCCGCGCGGCCCCGTGGGTGATCGAGCCGGCCTCCACCACCTGACGGAACAGGCCGAGATCCACGAGGTCGAAGCGGAACATCGCGGGGCGCCGCCCGTCAGAACGGACTGACCGGAAAGAACCGCAGATACAGCTCGGTGTATTTTCCGTCGTCCCAGACCCGCTGAAGCGCGTCGTCCAGGGCGCGCGACAGGGCGGCGTCCTCCTGCCGGGTGATCAGCCCGATCCCTTCGCCGAAGAACCGGTTCTCCAGGTAATCGCCGCCTATCAGAGCGCAGCAACTCTCCGCCTCCTGGCCGCCGACATAGAGGGCGAGGTTCAGGCCGTCCGCGAAGAGGTAGTCGATCTCGCCGCGCTTCAGCGCGCTCTCGGCGGCGGCGAGGTCGGTGAAGTCCCGCGCCTTGGCCTTCGGGAAGAAGGCGCCGAGATAGGCCGCGTGGGCACTTCCCGCGATCACGCCGACGCTCCGTCCGTCGAGATGCGCGGCCGAGGGCACCGGCAGGCCCCTGTCCGTCCGCACGGCGAAGCGCGCCGGCCAGCGGAAATACGGCCGTGTCGCCAGGAACTTGCTGCGGAGCCCGGCGGTGAGGGGAATGGCGGCGGCGACCACGTCGCCCTGCTTGGATTCGAGGGAATCGAGCAGGGTGTCGAACCGGCGCGACTGCACCGTGCAGGTGATGGCGAGCTTCTCGCAGACCGCGCGGGCCAGTTCCACGACGAAGCCCGTCGGGTTGCCGTCCGGCCCGGCGAAGTGGAGAGGCGGGAACTCGTCGTCGGTCAGGAAGCGTACGGCGCGGCCGGTCTGCGGTGCCTCGACCCGCTCGCCCCGGCTGCGCGGATTCCAGAAATCCGGCACCGCCACGGACGGCACGGGCGCCCTCGCCTCCCTGAGGCGCCGCCTGCACCGGAGGGGCGGCTAGGGCGAGCCACAGGGCGGCGCCCACAGCCCAGGTCCGGCTGGCGCTTGACCGTGGCAGACGGGGGATGCTCCACACGGAGCGGGGACGGGACGGAGGGCTCACCGCCCTCCCCTAGCACGGCTCGAGCCCGCTGCGGGAGCGGAACCTGCGGTGACGATCCTCGTCTCTGCCCGGGACACATCCCTCGGTCTCCCGCCGGACATCGCCTTCCTTCTGTCCGAGGGGGTGGACGGGCGCACGCTCGCCCGCGCAGCGGCGCAGGCGAGGGCCGCCGGGACCGATGCCGCCACGGCGCTGCTCCAGGCCGGGCTGTTCGACGAGGAGGGTTACTACCGCGCGCTCGCCCGGACCCTCGGCCTCCCGTATCTCGACGGGCCGATCCCGCTCGCCCGGGTCCTTCCCTATCCCGGTTGCCTCCTCGCGGGCCGGGCGCCGTTGGCACCGGGGGCGGGCGCCGCCACCGTCATCGCCCCGCGCGGGCAGGCCATCGCGGTCCTGCTGGCCCGGAGGGGCCGTCTGGCGGAGATCGCACTGACGTCTCCGACGCGGCTGCGCGAAGCCGTGTTCGCGCGGATGCCCGGCTCCATCGCCGCGCGGGCGAGCCAGGACCCGCAAGGCGCCGCCGCGAGTGCCGCCGCGCCGCTCGCCCAGCCTCTCCTGATCCTCGGCGGCGGGCTCGCGGCCCTCGCGCTGACCCTCGTCCTGGCGCCGCCCCTGCCCGCTCAGGCGCTGGTGATCGTCCTGCAGGCTCTTGTCCTGGCGCTGATGGCCTTCCGCCTCGCGGCGCTGGCGATCCGGCCGCCCACCATCGAGGCGCCGCCGCTCCCGGATGCGGACCTGCCGGTCTATACGATCCTCGTGCCGCTCTACCGGGAGCGGCGGTCGGCATACCCCCTCGCCAAGGCGTTGGCGGCCCTCGATTATCCGGCGGCCAAGCTCGACATCAAGATCCTGATCGAGGCCGACGATCGCGAGACCGAAGCCGTCCTCGCAAGGATCCCCTTCCCGGCCCGGTTCGAGGTCGTCACCGTGCCGCCGGGCTGGCCGCGCACCAAGCCGCGCGCCCTCAATGTCGGCCTCGCCCTTGCCCGGGGTCGCCTGCTCACCGTCTACGATGCCGAGGACGTGCCGGAGGCGGACCAGCTCCGCAAGGCGGCGGCGCTCTTCGCCGTCGAGCCCCCCACGACGGCCTGCCTTCAGGGCCGCCTCGTCATCGACGACCATGCCGATGGGCTCCTGCCGAAGCTGTTCGCCACCGAATACGCCGCGCTGTTCGACGTGCTGAACCCCGCCCTCTGCGCCCTCGACCTGCCGGTGCCGCTCGGCGGAACCACCATGCATCTGCGGACGGATGTCCTGCGCAAATTGGGCGGATGGGATGCCTACAATGTCACGGAGGATGCCGATCTCGGCATCCGCCTCGCCTTGGCGGGCTACCGGACGGGGGACCTGCCGAGCGCGACCTACGAGGAGACGGCGCGGGGATGGCGGCGCTGGACCGGCCAGCGCACCCGCTGGCTGAAGGGCTACCTCCAGACGAGCCTCGTCCACGGGCGGCGGCCCCTCGCCCTCCTGTCCCGTCTCGGCCTTCTCGGGACGTTGAGCTTCCTTGCCCTCGTCCCCGGCACCGTCGCCTCAGCGCTCGCCTATCCGGTCTGCCTTTTCCTGGTCGCCCGCGATCTCCTGACCGGACGGCTCGGCCCCGCTCCGACCCTCCTCGACAACATCGCCACCGGTCTGGCGCTGACCTTGCTGGTGGCGGGGTTCGCCGCCATGGTCGCCCCGGCCTTCCTCGGGTGCCGCCGACGCGGTTGGCGCGACCTGTACAAGGTCGTGCTCCTGCTGCCCGCCTACTTCCTGCTCGTCAGCGTCGCGGCCTATCGCGCCGTGGCCGAACTGGTCCGAGCGCCCCATGACTGGACCAAGACCGATCACGGATTGTCGCGCTCCTCGCGCAGCGGCAGGCGCGACATCGGCGGAGCGCAACGGAACGCTGTGTCGAGTCGTTGACAGGCCATGAGCGAGTCCTCCGCCACCATCGCCATCCTGATCGGCACCCCGGCCGGTGCCCGGCTCCTCGCCTCGGGAACCGAGCGAGACGCGGCCCGCGCCGCCGAACTCTTCCTCCTGCGCCTGCCCTCCCGTGCCCTCCCCACGCCGCTCTGGGTCCAGTGCGGCGATCGGGTCGCGGGCGATCGCCTCACCGCCTACCTTGCGGATTTCCAGGCCGAGCGGGTGCGCGAGCGAGACGGAATGACCGCGCCGGGCTTCTGATGCACCGCCGCGGAAGGTGCTAGACCGGGCCGCCACGAACAACGGACGGCCTCACCCGTGACGAAGTCCCCGGACAGCCCGATCCAGGTTCTGCTGCGCCTCATGGCGGATCTGCGCGACCCCGAGCGCGGCTGCGCCTGGGACGTGGCGCAGAGCTTCGAGACCATCGCGCCCTACACGATCGAGGAAGCCTACGAGGTCGCCGACGCCGTGGCGCGGGGCGATCGGGACGAGCTGCGCGACGAATTGGGCGATCTGCTGCTGCAGGTGGTGTTCCATGCCCGCATGGCGGAGGAGGAGGGCACCTTCGCCTTCGACGACGTGGCCCGCGCCATTGCCGCCAAGCTGATCCGCCGCCATCCCCATGTCTTCGAGGAGGACGGCACGCTTCTGCCCCCGGCTCGCCCCGGCGCGACCCGGCCGAGGTCGAGGCGCAATGGGCAGCGATCAAGGCGCAGGAGCGGGCCGCCAAGCCTGCTAAGGCGCCGGATCCACTCGGTGACGTCGCCCTTGCCCTGCCCGCCCTCGCGCGCGCCGAGAAGGTCTCCCGCCGGGCGGCCGCCTACGGCTTCGACTGGGACGAGGCCGCCCAGGTCATCGACAAGGTGCGCGAGGAGACCGACGAGGTCGCCGAGGCCCTGGCGCTCGGCGACAAGGGACCGCTCGCGGAGGAGATCGGCGATCTCCTGTTCTCGGTGGCCAACCTCGCCCGCCATGCGGGCATCGACCCCGAGGCGGCCCTGCGTGACGGCACCGCCAAGTTCGAGCGCCGCTTTCGCGCCATGGCCGAGGCCTTGCGCGCGGAAGGCGGCGAACTCGGCCGCTCCGACCTCGCCGCGATGGAGGCCGCGTGGCAGACGGTGAAGCGCGGGGAGAAGGGATAAGCCCCCTCTCCAGCCGCTTGCCTCACACGGCGACCCCTTCGAGCAGCAACAGCACCAGCGGCAGGGCCGCCCCGGCGAGCACCGTCTGGAGGGCAATGATACCCGCCATCAGCGGGGCGTCGCCGCCGAGTTGGCGGGCCATGATGTAGGAGGAGGAGGCGGTCGGCAGCGCCTGGAACAGCAGGGCCGTGGCCGCCGCCGGGCCCCGCAGGCCGAGCGCGAGGCAGGCGAGCACCGTCGCCAGCGGCATCAGCCCGAACTTCACCACCGAGGTGACGGCGAGCGGCCGGATCCAGGTCCGGGCCGTGCCGAAATCCAGCGCGGCGCCGACGCAGAGAAGCCCGAGGGGCAGGGAGGCCTGCCCGAGGGCCTTCAGCACCGGCTCGATTCCGGGAGGTAGGGTCAGCCCCGTGGCCTGGAGGGCGATGCCGAGGGCGCTGGCGACGACGAGGGGGTTGAGGGCGAGTTGCCGGAGGATGGCGGCGGGAGCCAGCCGCCCCCCGGACCCGAACCACGCGAAGACCAGCACGCACAGGATGTTCACGGTCGGCACGATGGCCGCGTTGGCCACCGCCGCGAGGGCGATGCCCTGCGCGCCGAACAGGCCCGCCGCCGCCGAGACCCCGACATAGTTGTTGAAGCGGATCCCACCCTGAAACACCGAGGTGAACGCCGCCCCGTCGAGCGCGAGGCGAGGCCGCAGGGCGAGCAGGACGAGGGCGACCGCGACCGTCGAGCCGACGAGCACGGCCGCGAGGGTGAGGACCGGCACCCCGTCGAGCCTGGCAGTGCCGAGCCCGTGTACGAACAGGCTCGGCAGCAGCACGTAATAGCCGAGCCGCTCCGCCTGCGGCCAGAAGCTCTCGGCCAGGAACCGCGCCCGGCGCAGGGCTGCGCCGAGCGCGATCAGCAGGGCGATCGGCAGCAGGGCGAGGAGGAGCGCGCCGGTCACGGGGCGCGGCTTCTTAGGTCACGCTGCCATAGAGGTCGTAGGCCTCGGCCCGGTCGATCTTGACGGAGACGATGTCGCCCACGCGCACCGGGCGGCGGAAGCTCGCATGGACGGTGCCGTCGATCTCCGGCGCGTCGGCCTTGGACCGGCCGCGCGCGACCCCACCCTCGACCGCGTCCACGATCATCGGCATCCGCTTGCCGATCTTGGCCCTCTGCAGGCGCAGAGCGATGGCATTCTGCGTCTCCATGAAGCGGCGCTTGCGCTCGGCCTTCACCTCCGGCGGCACCGGCTCGGCGATGGCGTTGGCGGTGGCGCCCGCCACGGGCTCGAACTCGAAGCAGCCGACCCGGTCGAGCTTGGCCTCCTTCAGCCATTCGAGCAGTTCCTCGAACTCGGCCTCGGTCTCGCCGGGGAAGCCCACGATGAAGGTCGAGCGGATCGCAAGGTCCGGGCAGGCGGCGCGCCACGCCCGGATCCGGTCGAGCTGCTTCTCCTGGTTGCCGGGTCGGCGCATCCGCTTGAGGACGGACGGGCTCGCATGCTGGAGCGGCATGTCGAGGTAGGGGAGCACCTTCCCCTCCGCCATGAGCGGGATCACCTCGTCGACATGCGGGTACGGGTAGACGTAGTGCAGCCGCACCCAGGCCCCGAGCTCACCGAGTTCCTTGGCGAGATCGTAGAAGCGGGCGCGGACCGGACGGTCGCGCCAGGGGCTCTCGGCGTAGCGGATGTCGAGGCCGTAGGCGCTCGTATCCTGCGAGACGACCAGCAGCTCCTTCACGCCGGCCTTCACCAGCTTCTCGGCCTCCCGCAGCACGTCGGCCGCCGGGCGGCTGACGAGGTCGCCGCGGAGCGACGGGATGATGCAGAAGCTGCAGCGGTTGTTGCAGCCCTCCGAAATCTTCAGATACGCGTAGTGACGCGGCGTCAGCTTGATGCCCTGCGGCGGCACGAGGTCCAGGAACGGATCGTGGGCCGGGGGCGCCGCCTCATGCACCGCCGCCACCACCGATTCGTAGGCCTGGGGGCCGGTGACGGCGAGGAGGTCTGGATATTTCTCGCGAATCTCCTCCGGCTGCGCGCCCATGCAGCCGGTGACGATGACCCGGCCGTTCTCGGCCATGGCCTCGCCGATGGCGGCGAGCGATTCCGCCTTCGCCGAATCGAGGAAGCCGCAGGTGTTCACGATGACGAGGTCCGCCCCGTCATGCTTGCGGGCGAGTTCGTAGCCTTCGGCACGCAGGTGCGTCAGGATCCGCTCGGAATCCACCAGCGCCTTCGGGCAGCCGAGGGAGACGAACGAGATTTTCGGGGCGCCCGGGGAGGCAGGCTTGCTGTCGGGCGAGAGCGTGCTGGTCATTGTCGGCTTCGGATGCGGCGCGGCCCGCGCGGCTGAGGCGCTGCGGGGACGCTGGCAGACTTCGGGATTGGCCCCGATATAGCGGTTTCCGCCCGGCTGTGCGAGGCCGGGTCACGGAAGCCCCCGCTTCCCCCGGGGCATCGCTTGTGCGAGGGCGTCCGGACGGCGCGGAGGGATGCCGTATGACGAAGGCGCGAACCCGGTTCATGTGGACCCGAGACCTGCCCCCGATTGATGCGATCGCCGCCGCCGCGCGGCTGCGCTCCCTGCCGGGGCTCGCCCTGCTCGACAGCGCCATGCGCCACGACGCGCTGGGCCGCCTTTCCGTAGTCGCGGCCGATCCCTTCGCCCGGTTCCGCTTCCGCGACGGTCAGGCGACCCTGGACGGGCGCCCCGTTCCCGGCGGGCCGTTCGAGGCCCTGCGCACCTGCCTCGCCCCCTATCGGCTGCCGGCCGACCCGGCCCAGCCCTTTCCCGGCGGAGCGATCGGCTATTTCGCCTACGATCTCGGTGCCAGCCTGGAGAAGGTCGCAGCCCCCGCGCGCCGGGCCGGGGTGACCGACGACATCGCCCTCGACCTCTACGACACGGTGCTCGTCGTCGATCATGCCGCCGGGACCGCCCGGCTCCTGGCCACGGGCTTCCCCGAGACGACGCCGGAGGCGCGCGAGGCAAAGGCGCAGGCCCGGCTCGCGCAATTCGCCGAACGCCTGAAGGACGCTGCCGCCCCCCGGCGGGACGAAGCCTGCGGCACGCTCGCGTGGCGCTCGAACTTCGATCGCCAAGACTATGAAAAAGCGGTGGAAACCGTGCGGGATTATATCCGCGCGGGCGACATCTACCAAGCCAACATCGCCCAGCGCTTCACGGCGGATCTGCCCGACGGCTTCGACCCCTTCGCCCTCTACCGGCGGCTGCGCGAGACGAACCCGGCGACCTTCGGCGCCTACCAGGAATTCGACGGGCTGACGGTCGCTTCCTCTTCGCCGGAGCGGTTCGTGCGGCTCGACGGGCGCCATGTCGAGACCCGGCCGATCAAGGGCACGGCCAAGCGCCAGTCCGACCCGGAGGAAGACCGTGCCGCCGCCGAGGGGCTCGCCGCCTCGGCCAAGGACCGGGCCGAGAACGTGATGATCGTCGATCTCCTGCGCAACGACCTGTCGCGGGTCTGCGAGCCGGGAAGCGTCGCCGTGCCCGTCCTCTGCGGGCTGGAGACCTATGCGGGCGTGCATCACCTCGTCTCGGTGGTCACGGGGACCTTGCGCGACGGCCTCGACGGGCTCGACCTTCTGGAACGGACCTTCCCCGGCGGCTCGATCACCGGAGCGCCGAAGATCCGCGCCATGGACATCATCGCGGAAATCGAGGGCGATGCCCGCGAGATCTATTGCGGAGCCATCGGCCGGATCGGCTTCGACGGGGATCTCGACACCTCCATCGCCATCCGCACCGTGTTCATGGACGAGAGCACGGCCGTGCTCCAGGCGGGCGGCGGCGTGACGCTGCTGTCCGAGCCGGGGCCGGAATACGACGAGACCCTGGCCAAGGCCGAGCGCGTCTTCAGGGCCTTCGCATGATCCTCGTCCTCGACAATTACGATTCCTTCGTCTTCAACGTGGTCCGCTACTTCGAGGAGTTGGGGCAGACGGTGCGCGTGGTGCGCAACGATGCTCTCGACGTCGCGGGCATCCGCGCGCTGGCGCCGGAGGCCCTGGTGGTGTCGCCCGGCCCGTGCAGCCCGGCCGAGGCCGGGGTGTCCCTGCCCGCGATCCGCGACCTGTCCGGGAGCCTGCCGATCCTCGGCGTGTGCCTCGGCCACCAAGCCATCGGCGCGGCCTTCGGCGGCAAGGTCGAGCGGGCGCGGCGCCCCCTGCACGGGCAGGCGACGCCGATCGCCCATGACGGCCAGCGCCTGTTCGCGGGCCTGCCCGCGCCGATGCCCGTGGCGCGCTACCACTCCCTCGTGGTGACGCCGCAGCCCGGCATGGAAGATCACCTCGCGGTCGATGCCGTCTCGGACGAGGGTGAGGTGATGGCCCTCTCCCACCGCCACCACCCGACCTACGGTGTGCAGTTCCATCCGGAATCGGTTCTCACCGAGAACGGCCACGCCCTCTTCGCCAACTTCCTCGACCTCGCCCGCGCGTGGCGGGAGGACAAGCGCGATGCTGTGGCGTGACGGGCATGTGATCGAGGGCGCCAGCGCTCCCCTCGACCATGCCGACCGGGGCCTGACCCTTGGCGACGGGCTGTTCGACACCGCGCTCGCCCTGAACGGCCGGATCGCCTTCGAGGAGGAGCATGTCGCCCGCCTCGTCGCCGGGGCAGCGACGCTCGGCATCCCCGCCGGGGCAGAGGCGATCCGCGCGGCGATGCGTGCCCTCGCGATCCGGGGCGACCGGCTCGCCATCCGCACGACCCTGACCCGGGGGGCCGGGCCGCGCGGCCTCAAGCCGCCGGACGTGGCCCACCCCACCCTCTTCGCCACGGCCGCCCCGAGCGGCCGGGCCATCGCCTTCGCCCCCCTGCGGCTGCTGCCGACCGGCATCGCCCGCAATGACACCTCCCCGGCCGCCCGGGTGAAGACGCTGGGCTATCTCGACGCCGTTCTCGCGGCGGGCGAGGCGGCACTGCAGGGCTTCGACGAGGCGTTGTTCCGCAACACGAAGGGGTTCGCCGCCTGCGCGGGAACGGGCAATGTGTTCTGCCTTCTGCCCTCGTCATTGCTTCGCTCCACTCGCAATGACGGGGGGAGTTTGGACGCGGAGGGGCTGACCCTCGTCACTCCGCCCCTGTCCGACGGCGTGCTTGCGGGTATCGTCCGCGCGCAACTCCTGGCCTTCGCCCCTTCCTGCGGCCTCGCGGTGGAGGAGCGCTCGCTGACCCTCGACGAGCTGCGTACGGCGCAGGCCGTGTTCGTCACGAACTCCCTGCGCCTCCTCGCCCCGGTGACGGCTTTGGGCGAGACCGCCTATGACAGCGCGGGCCATCCGGCTTTCGCCCTCCTGCGCGCGGCCTTGTGCGCGGCGGTTGCGGAATCCTGCGGCGTCGCTGCGGAGGAAGTCGCGTGAGCGAGGGCCGGGGACGGACGATTCTGCGCTGGGGGCTGTCCGGCGTCTACGTCTTCATCGGCGTGGTGCACCTCGTCGCCACCGACGCGATGTTGCCGCTGATGCCGGATTGGGTGCCCGAGCCCCGGCTCGTCATCCAGGCGACCGGCCTGTGCGAACTCGCCGGGGCGCTCGGCCTGCTCCTCCCGGCGACGCGGAAGGCTGCTGCCATCGGGCTCGCCCTCTACGCGGTGTGCGTCTACCCGGCCAACGTGAAGCACGCCGTCGAGCACATCCACATCGCGGGCATCCCGGATTCGTGGTGGTATCATGGCCCCCGGCTCGCGTTTCAGCCGGTCTTCGTCTGGGCCGCCCTCTGGGCCGGCGGGCTGATCGACTGGCCGTTCCGGCGGGAACGCTGATCGGCCATCTTGACCCACCTCCCCCGTGGTTGTCATTGAACGGACCGGGAACATCGAGGGGCGATCCGGCGATGGAGGCGCAGCCTCTCCGGAAGATCATCCATATCGACATGGACGCGTTCTACGCCTCCGTGGAGCAGCGCGACGACCCGTCGTTGCGCGGCAAGCCGCTCGCGGTGGGCGGCACGCGGGAGCGGGGCGTGGTGATGGCCGCGAGCTACGAGGCGCGGCCCTTCGGCGTGCGCTCGGCCATGCCGGGGGCGACCGCGCGGCGGCTCTGCCCGGACCTCCTCTTCGTGAAGCCGCGCTTCGAGGTCTACCGGCAGGTCTCGGAGGAGATCCGCGCCGTCTTCGCCCGGCATACCGAGATCATCGAGCCGGTCGCCCTGGACGAGGCCTATCTCGACGTCACCGAGAACCTTCTGGGGCTGCCCACTGCGACGGCGGTGGCGAAGGCGATCCGCGCCGAGATCCTGGAGCGCACCGGCCTCGTGGCCTCGGCGGGGGTGTCCTACAACAAGTTCCTGGCCAAGGTCGCCTCGGACCACCGCAAGCCGAACGCCCTGTTCGTCATCACCCCGGCCATGGGCCCGGATTTCGTGGCAGACCTGCCGATCGGGCGCTTCCACGGCGTCGGGCCGGTGACTGAGGCCAAGATGAAGCGACTCGGTATCGAGACCGGTGCCGACCTGCGCGCCTGGAGCCTGGAGCGGCTGAAGGAGACCTTCGGCTCATCCGGCAGCTACTACCATGCCGTCGCGAGGGGCATCGACGAGCGGCCGGTGCGGGCCCACCGCATCCGCAAGTCGATCGGCGCCGAGACCACCTTCTCCGACGATACCGCCGCCTACGAGGTGCTGGCCGAGCGGTTGGCGCCGATGGTGGACAAAGTCTGGCGTGGCGCCGAAGCGAAGGACATGCGCGGACGCACCGTGACGCTGAAGCTCAAATTCTCGGATTTCTCCCTCGTGACCCGTGCCCGCTCCCTGTCGGCCCCGGTCCCCGACCGGGACAGCCTGGAACGGATCGGCCTCGACCTGCTCAAGGGGCTACTGCCCCTGCGCCGCAGCGCCCGGCTGATCGGCGTCTCGCTCTCCGGCTTCTCGCAGGGTGACGAGGAGGAGGCTCCGGCTCAGCTTGGCCTCGGCCTGTAGAGCGAGGGGAGGCCGTGCCTCCCCCACCCCTTACTTGTTCTTGCGCGGCCGGTGGTTCGGATCGACGCCGCCTTCCGGCGTCGTCTCGTTCTCGACATCGCCCTCGAAGGTCGAATCGGCTTCCAACTCTTCCGGGTCCGCCCCGGCCATGCCCTTCGAAGTGCCGATCCCGGGATTGCCCTTGAGGTCGGCGTCTGTCGGTGTGGTGGTCTTCGGGTGCTTGTCGGACATGTCGCCTCCTGATGAACAGGGGCAACTCCGATTCACGCAACGCGTCCCGGCCCTGCGGCTCTTAGTCGTCGAGCTGAAATCGGCCATCCCGATCCGGCCGATGCCGAGGGCCTCCATCCGCCCCCAAGCGGCGGCGACGGAGCCGCCTGCCGACGAGGGCACGTCGATGCCCGCCACGGCATCCTCCACCACCAGCACCTCGAACCCGGCTTCCTGCGCATCGAGCGCGCTCCATAGGACGCAGAAATCCGTCGCGAGGCCGCACAGGACGACCCGGCGGATACTTCGCTCGTGGAGGGCCCCGGCGAGCCCGGTGCGGGTCGTCCGGTCCGCCTCGAGGAAGGCGGAATAGCTGTCGAGGCCGGGGTTGAGGCCCTTGCGCACGATCAGGCCCGCGCGGCTCGTCTCGAGCCCCGGCGCGAAGGCGGCGCCCGCGCTCCCCTGCACGCAATGCTCCGGCCACAGGACCTGCTCGCCGTAGCCGAGCGTCACCGTCTGAAACGGCTCCCGGCTGGGATGGCTCGTCGCGAACGAGACATGCCCCGGCGGATGCCAATCCTGGGTCAGCGCGATGTGCCGGAATCGCTGTTGCAACGCGTTGACCGGCCGGACGACGGCATCGCCGTCCGGCACGGGGAGCGCCCCGCCGGGGAGGAAGTCGACCTGCACATCGATGACGAGGAGCAGGTCGGCGGGGCCGGGCGTCACGGGGCGGGCCTTACGGCACCATCACCGTCGAGCCGGTGGTCTCGCGGCCCGCAAGGTCGCGATGCACCTCTTGCGCCTCGGCCAGCGGCCGCACGGCGTTCACGGCGATCTTCACCGCGCCGGAGCGGACGGCGCCGAAGAGGTTGGCGGCGGCCTCCTCCAGCACCGGGCGCTGGCTCGCGAAGGTCGCAAGCGTCGGCCGGGTGACGAAGAGCGAGCCCTTGGCCGCAAGCAGGCCGAGATCGAGCCCGCTGATCGCCCCGGAGGCCGAGCCGAAGCTCGCGAGCAGGCCGGTGGGGGCGAGGCTGTCCAGCGAGCCCATCAGGGTCGCTTGGCCGACGCCGTCATAGACGACCGGCACGCCCTTGCCGTTGGTCAGTTCGCGCACGCGCTTGGCCACGTCCTCGCTGCGGTAGAGGATGACGTGATCGCAGCCATTCGCCTTGGCGAGTTCGGCCTTCTCCTCGCTGCCCGCGGTGCCGATCACCGTGGCGCCGAGGTGCTTGGCCCATTGGCAGGCGATGAGGCCGACGCCGCCCGCCGCCGCGTGCCAGAGGATCGTGTCGCCGGGCTTCACCCGGTAGGTCCGGTGCAGCAGGTACTCGGCGGTGAGACCCTTGAGCATCATCGCGGCGGCGGTCTGCGCGTCGATGCCGTCCGGCATCGGCACGGCGGCGGCAGCGGCGATCACCGGCTCCTCGGCGTAGCAGCCATCCGCCACCGAGCCGTAGGCGACCCGGTCGCCGACCTTGAACTGCGCGACGCCCTCGCCCACGGCGGTCACGGTGCCCGCGCCCTCCTTGCCGGGGGTGAAGGGGAGCTGCGCGGCCTTGTAGGCGCCGGTGCGGAAGTAGATGTCGATGAAGTTGACGCCGATCGCCTCCTGGCGAACCCGGATCTGGCCGGGGCCCGGCTCGGCCAGCGGCACGTCCTCGAGCTTCATCACCTCGGGGCCGCCGTACTCGTAGACCCGGATCGCCTTCGGCATCGTTCTCTCCCGTCCTGTCACACCCCGCCCCGCAGCGAGATAGACTCGCAGGGACGGGAAGCAATCCGAAAATGGGGATCCCAAAGGGCCGAGCCCTTTGGCGGGTGCAGGGCGGAGCCCTGCGAGCCCCAGGGGCCTTGCCCCTGGACCCCACCAAAGGACTTGTCCTTTGGAAACCCCGTTACAGGCCCAGCATCAGCGACAGGTTCTGGACCGCCGCGCCGGAAGCGCCCTTGCCGAGGTTGTCGAGGCGGGCGACCAGCACCGCCTGTCCGTGCTCGGCCGAGCCGAAGACGCGCAGTTCCAGCCGGTCGGTGTCGTTGAGATCCTCCGGCTCGATCTTCTCGCGGTGAGAGCCATCGGCACCCGGTACCACCTGTACCAGGGGCTGGCCCCGGTACCATTCGACGAGGGCGGCCTCCAGATCGGTCGCCTTCGGGCGGCCGGGCAGGGTGTCGAGGTGCAGCGGGATGCTCACCAGCATGCCCTGCCGGAAGTTGCCCACGGAGGGCACGAAGATCGGCCGGTGGGTGAGCCCGCTATAGAGCTGCAATTCCGGCAGGTGCTTGTGCGCGAAGCCGAGGCCGTAGAGTTGGAAGGGCGGGGCGCGGCCCGCCTCGAAATCCTCGATCATCCCCTTGCCGCCGCCGCTGTAGCCGCTGACGGCGTTGACGCTGACGGCATGGTCGGACGGGATCAGCCCCGCCTCGACCAGAGGCCGCAGGAGGGCGATGCCGCCGGTCGGGTAGCAGCCGGGATTGGCGACGCGCTTGGCCTGCGCCACGGCCTCCGCCTGCCCCGGCGCCATTTCCGGGAAGCCGTAGGTCCAGCCGGGGGCGATCCGGTGGGCGGTGCTGGCGTCGAGGATCTTCGGTCCGCCACCGGCCAGGCCGTCAGCGAGGGCCACGGTCTCCTTGGCAGCCGCATCCGGCAGGCACAGGACCACGAGATCCACCTGCGCGAGGAGATCGCGCTTGGCGGCCGGATCCTTGCGGTGCTCCGGCGCGATGCTCACGAGGCGCACGCGGCCCTCGCGCTCCAGGCGCTCGCGGATGCCGAGGCCGGTGGTGCCCGCCTCGCCATCGATGAACACGCTCGGCCGTGCCGTCTCGTCTACGCTCGCCATTATCGCCTCGCATGCCGGACCCTCGATCCGGCCTGTCGCCGCGCAGGTGGGGGTAGGGCGTGGCCCCTGTCAACGCCCCCGCCATCCACAGGCGGCCGATCGGTCGCGGGAACACCCGGGGTGCCTCCGCTTTGACGGCGCAATCGCATGCGCACGTGAAGGAGATGAGACGATGGCCGGAACCGCCAAGAAGACCGACCCCAAGCTCTGGGAGAAGGTGAAGAAGGAGGTCACGAAATCCGACAAGGGTGGCAAGCCGGGACAATGGTCGGCGCGCAAGGCGCAGATGGCGAGCGCCGAATACAAGAAGGAAGGCGGCGGCTACGCGGGCAAGAAATCCAAGGACAACCACCTCCAGCAATGGACCGACGAGGAGTGGGACACGAAGTCGGGCAAGGAGAGCGGCAAGACCGGCGAGCGCTACCTGCCCAAGAAGGCCCGCGAGAAGCTCTCCGACAAGGAATACGCCGAATCGACCGCCAAGAAGCGGGCCGACACCAAGAAGGGCAAGCAGTTCTCGAAGCAGCCGAAGGCGGCCGCCGAGAAGTCGGCCAAGGCGCGCAAGGAGAGCAAGGCCGACAAGGGCCCGACCAAGGCCGAGCTGATGAAGAAGGCCAAGGCTCAGGACATTTCCGGCCGGTCCAAGATGTCGAAGGCCGAACTGGAGCGGGCGGTCCACGCCTGAGCCAAGACACGAGAAAGGGCGGCGCCTCGCGGCACCGCCCTTCCCTTCCGAACAATGAAGCCGGAACTTAGCGCTTCGAGAACTGGAAGCTGCGGCGAGCCTTGGCGCGGCCGTACTTCTTACGCTCGACGACGCGGGCGTCGCGGGTGAGGAAGCCTTCGCGCTTCAGCGGGGCACGCAGCTCCGGCTCGTAGTAGGTCAGGGCCTTGGACAGGCCGTGGCGCACGGCGCCCGCCTGACCGGAGAGGCCACCGCCCGCCACCGTGACGGTGATGTCGTACTGGTCGACGCGGCCGGCGATCTCCAGCGGCTGGCGCAGGATCATGCGCAGCACCGGACGGGCGAAGTAGGTCTCCACCGGGCGCTTGTTGACGACGACCTTGCCGGTGCCGGGCTTGATCCAGACGCGGGCAACCGCGTCCTTGCGCTTGCCGGTGGCGTAGGCCCGGCCCTGGGCGTCCAGCTTCTGGACGTGGACGGGGGCTTCGTTGGCCGGATCGACCGCGCCGGTGTTGGCCCGGTTCAGGTCTGCGAGGGACTGAAGGGTCGCCATGATCACGCGCTCACGTTCTTGCGGTTGAGGGCGCCGACGTCGAACGTCTGCGGCTGCTGGGCCTCATGCGGATGCTCGGCGCCCTTGTAGACGCGCAGGTTGCCGAGGATCTGGCGGAAGAGCGGGCCACGGGGGAGCATGCGCTCGACGGCCTTCTCCACGACGCGCTCCGGGAAGCGACCTTCGAGGATGAACTTGGCCGTGCGCTCCTTGATGCCGCCCGGGTAGCCGGTGTGGTAGAAGTAGCTCTTCTGGTTGTACTTGCGGCCGGTGAACTTCACCTTCTCCGCATTGATAACGATCACGTTGTCGCCGCAGTCGACGTGAGGCGTGTAGGCGGCCTTGTGCTTGCCGCGCAGGCGCATCGCCACGATCGAGGCGAGGCGGCCGACCACAAGGCCTTCCGCGTCGATCACGATCCACTTCTTGTCGACCTCGGCGGGCTTCAGCGAGGTGGTCTTCATAGCCTAATCCCGTCAGGTGCCGGAAAAGCAAGCCGCCGCGTGCGGACACGCGGCGGCGATGGCGGCTCAATAGCCGCGCCGGCCCGGCGGGTCAACCACAATCCGCGTGACGAAACGCCAAAAACGCGTGTTCCGAGAGCAGGTTCGCTGTTGCGGTATCAGGATACCGTGCCGCTATGAGCGTGGGGTCCGGCGGTCGGCGATGGTGAGCTTCTGCACCCCGCCCTTGGCGAGGACGGGCTTGCGCGCACTGAGGATGCGGGAATTCACCCCCGTCCAGCCGATCTCGCCGGAGAGGCGGCCGTACTCGATCTTTGGGCAGCGGTTCATGACGACGGTGACGCCTCGCGCCTCGGCACGAACCGCGGCTTCGTCGTCGCGCACGCCGAGCTGCATCCAGATCACCCGAGGCAGGGGATCGAGGGCCAGCGCCTCATCCACCAGCGGCCCGGCGGCGGCGGAATTGCGGAAGATCTCGACCATGTCGATCGGCGCTCCGCCGAGGCTCTCCTGAACCTCCGCGAGGGAGGCCGCCACCTTGCGGCCGAGCAGGTCCTGCCCGGCGAGGCCGGGATTGACCGGCGTGACCGCGTAGCCCCGGTCGAGGAGGTATTTCAGCACGATCCAGCTCGGCCGGGCGGGGTTCGCCGAGGCCCCGACCAGCGCGATGGTCTTGGTGGAATCGAGGATCGCGCGGATGGCCGAATCGGCGTAGCGCGCGTGCCGCGCGGCGACGTCCTGCGGGTCGGGGTTCATCGCCGGGCTGCTCATGGGTGCTTGTGGATCGGATCGATCCAATGGACGGTCTCGGGCCGCTCGACCGGCTCGACATCGGGAATGTTGACCACCACCGCCTCGTTGTCCGAGCGCACCAGCACGCAGTGCAGGGGCTCGTCGGTGGAGGCGTTGATCTCCTGGTGGGGCACGTAAGGGGGCACGAAGATGAAGTCGCCTGGCCCGGCTTCGGCGACGTATTCGAGCTTATCGCCCCAACGCATCCGGGCGCGGCCGGAGACGACGTAGATCACGCTCTCCAGCGCGCCGTGGTGGTGAACGCCGGTCTTGGCGTCGGGCTGGATCGCGACGGTGCCCGCCCAGATCTTCTGCGCGCCGACCCGGGCGGCGTTGATCGCTGCCTGCCGGTACATGCCCGGTGTCTGGGCGGTGTTGTCGTCGAGCTTGTCGCCGGGGATCACCCGCACACCGTCGTGCTTCCAGCGTTCCGCGAGGGGCGCGTGATGGGGTGCATGATCGTGCGCGTGGTCGTGATCCTGCCCCATGCCGCCCTCCCGAACGCCTGTGTTCGGACGTGGCTACGCCCTCCCCCGCCGCGGCGTCAACGCGCGACGGGGGGCGTTCAGGGGCCTCACGCCTCGCGCACGCCCGGCTTGGCGTTCGTGTCGAAGGTGAAGGCGACGCCCGCCTGCTCAAGGGCGCGGCGCACGGCCATCACCGTGTCGTGCCGCGGACGGACGGGGGAGTTCGCATCCTCCAGACGCACGATGGTCGAGATCGAGACCCCGGCCATCTTGGCGAGTTCCTCCTTCGACAGGCCGACCATGCCCCGGGCGGCACGGACCTGCGCGGCGGTGAGCGCGCGATCCGAAAAATCGGGCTCGACCGGATCGGGCGTCAGCACGCCCTGCTGGCCGTAGCGGCTCTGGCCGGGCACGTTGAGGCAGATGCCGACCCATTCGCGGACGGAGCCGTCCTTGTTCAGCACCGGCGCGGCGCGGGAGTTGAACCAGCGGTAGATGCCGTCCGCGCAGAGGATCCGGTACTCGGTGTTGTAGGCCGAGGCGTGCTGCACGGCGGTGGTCCAGGCCGCCAGGGTGCGGGCGCGATCCTCCGGGTGGACGGCATCCACCCATTGCGTGCCCCGGGTTTGGGCATAGCTCTGCCCGGTCAGGTTCATCCACTGGGCGCACTCGTTCAGTTCGCCCTGATGGTTCGTGGTCCAGAAGGCCGCCGCCGTGACCGTGACGAGGGCGTTGAGCCGGTCGTGACGCTGCAGCACGGCCTGCATCGCATCGTGACGCGCGGTCACGTCGAAGATCACGCCCATGCCGTAGGTCGGGCGGCCGTCGGTTCCGAGGGCGACTTCGCCCCGGTGTTGGATCCAGCGCTGCGTCCGATCCGGACGGACGATGCGGAACTCGCGGTTGATCGGCTGCCCGGCATTCAGCACGGCGAACTGGTCACCATGGACCCCCCGGTCGTCCGGATGGATCATGTCGAGCACGAAGCCGACGGGCAGTTCCGCCGCCGGCTCCAGGCCCAGGATCCGATAGAGGCCCGGCGTGGCGTCGAGGACGCCCGACCGCAGGTCGGCCGACCAGAACCCGACCTCGCCCGTATCCTCGATGATCTTCAGGAAATTGCGCGACGAGAAGAAGCGTGAGGCCCCTCCCCTCGGGGGGCGGGCTCCGCCTGAACGCGCATGAGGGAACGGGTTGGCATGGTCGTTGGGCCTGTCGCGGCGATGATGACAGCTCGCCCGCCGTACCGGCGGGAATGACGGGTGCCAAAGACTGATCTTGCGTCAGGGCGTTCCTCCAAAGAGCCCTTTTGCCGATCATATCGTGTCCCCGTTTCCGGGGTTGGCCTCTTCTAGATGAATGAACGGGCAAAATGCGCAAGGACATCCGGGACACATCGCGGTGACTTCTTGTCGCATTAATGAGTTGTTTGTAGTGTAGCACGTTGTCATCCGATGAAGATATTTCCGGTAATTCTGAATTGGCTCATGCTATTAGTTCAATATATCAAAGCATAATTTGATTATGCTTGCGATATTGATTTAGGTAAGCATGCTAGTCATCCATGTCGCATGGAATAATGCAGAATAAAATGAGATGGGTAAAAATAGTGCATGACAACATCGATCGTGAGATGGACTATTTTAGAGCGATTACAGACTGACACGCCGTCGGTAGATCCACATTCAAATTGACATCGTGAATGAAATGGCCTCGCACGCTTCCTGGAAAAGCCTCGCATTCTGCCAAACTAGGGAAAGTCTCTGAACCTTTCCGTGATAACGGCGCTTGCTATGATCGGTGAGGTCGCAATTCTTCGACTGATCGCAAAAAAGAGCATGGCCGAATGCTGGGCTCAGTTCCTTGCGAAAGTCGCGCATATTCAAAGTTGCACGAAGTAAAAATTATCGTGAGCAGCGTGGGTTGGCGCTCGTCCGGAAGATTGTGAATGGTTTTATTCTAGCTGAGTCGATTTCGAGTTAATCTGTTTCTTTTCGGGTGTGAAGGGCGGCATTTCCCTTCGGAGCGCCCTGGAGAGAGGCCGGTTGCCCTCAGGTGCCGCGCACCCACGGCGCCGCGACGAGGGCCTTGGCGAGATAATCGATCAGGGCGGTGATTCGCGCCGGGCGGGGCTCGCCGGGCGGCGAGACCAGATGCAGCGCGATCGGCGGCGGCGACCAGTCCGGCAGGACACGCTCCAGGCGGCCTGCGGCCAGATCCTCGTGAATCATGAAATCCGGCTGCAACGCGAGGCCGAGGCCAGCCCGCAGGGCCGGGGCCAGAGCCTCGGCATTGTTGGCGCGCATCGGGCCCCCCGGAGCCACGCTCGCCTCCCGCCCGTCCGCGTGGTGGAAGCGCCAGCGGTCCGGGGTGGGCAGGTAGGCGTAGCCGAGGCAGGCATGGCGCACGAGATCGTCCGGATGGACGGGCCGCCCGTGCCGTTCGAGATAACCGGGCGTCGCCACCAGCGAGCGGTGGATCGGGCAGAGGCGCCGCGCCTTCAGGGAGGAATCCGGCAGCGCAGCGATTCGCAGGCCGAGATCGAACCCGCCGCCCACGAGGTCGACCACCGAATCGGCGAGGTGGAGTTCCACCGACACCGCCGGGTGGCGCGCCAGAAAGTCCGGCAGGAGCGGAGCCACGTGCATCACGCCGAAGGTCATCGGCGCGGCCAGCCGCACCAGCCCCTGCGGCAGCGCCGTGGCGGCGGTGGCCCGCGCCTCGGCGGCCTCGCCTTCGGCCAGGATCCGCGCCGCGTCGTCCCTGGCCGCGAGCCCCGCCTCGGTCAACGCCAGCCGCCGGGAGGTCCGGTTGAACAGCCGGGCGCCGATCCGCGTCTCCAACCGCCCCACCGCCTTCGACACCGTGCCCTTCGACAGCCCGAGATCCGCGGCGGCTCCGCCAAAGGAGCCAGTCTCGACCACCTTGGCGAAGACGGCCCAGGCTTCGAAGTCGGGCAGGCGCATTGGTCAAGTCCGGAAACGATGAGTTTCCATCGTTTCTATTTTCTCACCTCATGACAAGGTCCAGATTGCCTCCATCGAAAGCGGTTCGCCGCCAGCTCACGGAGACGATGCCATGTCCCAGACCGGCCTCCATCACGTCACCGCCTTTTCCGGCCCGATCGCGCGCAACCTCGACTTCCACAGCCGTGTCCTCGGTCTGCGCCTCGTGAAGAAGACGGTGAACTTCGACGATCCGGGCACCTACCACCTCTATTACGGCGACGAGGCGGGCCATCCCGGCTCGATCCTGACCTTCTTCCCGATCCCGCACGCGGCCCCCGGCCGGGTCGGCATCGGCGAGACGCAGGAGACCGCCTTCCGCGTGCCCCGCGCTTCCCTCGGCTGGTGGACCCACCGCCTCGTGGAGAAGGGCGTGCGCCATGAGGCGCTGGTGCAGGTCTTCGGTGAGCCGACCCTGCGCTTCCGCGATCCGGACGGGATGATGCTCGCCCTGGTTGGCGTGGACGATGCCGAAGCCGCCCCCGGCTGGACCGGTGGCGAGGTCCCCGCCGAACACGCGATCCGCGGCCTGCACGGTGTGACGCTCCTGCTCGCGGAGGCCGAGGGCACGGCGGCGATCCTGGCCGGCGTGCTCGGCTTCCGGGAGGCGGGCCGGGAGGGCTCACTGACCCGCTACTCGGGCGATGCGGTCTCCGGCCGTCACGTTACCCTGAGGGCGGTGGGCTCCTTCCTGCCGGGCCGTCAGGGGGCTGGTTCGGTGCATCACATCGCCTTCCGAGCCGCCGACGACGCGGCGCAGGAGGCCATGGCGGCGGCGCTCCGCGAGCGTCACGGCCTCGGCGTCACCGAGCAGCGGGACCGGCAATATTTCCGCTCGGTCTACTTCCGCGAGCCCGGCGGGGTGCTGTTCGAGATCGCCACCGACTCGCCCGGCTTCGCCGTGGATGAGCCGGAGGCCACCCTCGGCCAGGCGCTGAAGCTGCCGCCGGGCCTCGAGCGCCACCGCGCCGAGATCGAGGCCGTGCTCCCGGCCGTCGCTTGATCCACCCCGATCCGCCCCGCCTCCCCGGCGGGGCGGATCCTTCCCCAGGGCGCAACGCCAGGGAGATCGTCATGTCCAGCCAAGCCCTCGCCTTTACCCATAAGTTCGAGCCCGGCGCCGCCGACCTGTCCCCGCTCCTGCTGCTGCACGGGACCGGCGGAGATGAATCCGACCTCCTGCCCCTTGGGCGGGCCGTCGCCCCCGGCGCCGCCCTGCTCTCCCCCGCGGGCAGGTGAGCGAGAACGGCGCGCCGCGCTTCTTCCGCCGTCTCACGGAGGGCGTGTTCGACGAGGCCGACCTGCGCCGCCGCACGGAAAACCTCGCCGATTTCGTCGCCGCCGCGCAGGGTCGCTACGGCCTTCCCGCACCTGTGGCCCTCGGCTTCTCGAACGGTGCCAACATCGCCGCCGCGATGCTGATGCAGCGGCCTGAGACCCTCGCCGGTGCGGTGCTGATCCGCCCAATGGTGCCCTTCGCCGTGCCGCCCCAGGCCGATCTCGGCGGACGGCCGGTCCTGATCCTCTCGGGGGCGATGGATCCCATCGTACCCGTCGAGAATGCCCGGCGGCTCGCCGCCCGGCTCACGGCGGCGGGTGCCGCCGTGGAGCACCGCGTCCTACCGGCCGGGCACGGCCTCTCCCAGGCCGAGATCGGCCTCGCCGCCGACTGGATCCGCACCCTTCCCCGCCCGGCCCTCGCCTGACGGCCCCTCACCCCCGACGTTAAGGCTCACGACCATGGCCACCTCCTTCGCCCCCACCGCCTCTTCCGCCAACTCGGCCGCCGGGGGCTTCTGCCCGCCGCCGGGCGGGTCATGATGAGCGCGATCTTCCTTCTGAGCGGGGTCGGCAAGCTCGCCGCCCCGGCCGCGACGCTCGCCATGATCAAGGCAGCGGGTTTGCCCCTGCCGGAGGTGTCCTACGCCGCCGCCGCCTTCGTCGAGGTCGCGGGCGGGCTCCTGCTCGTCGCGGGCTACCGGACGCGCATCGTCGCCCTGGTCCTCGCGGCCTTCTCCCTCGCCACGGCGGTGACCTTCCACACCGCCTTTGCGGACCAGAACCAGATGATCCACTTCCTGAAGAACGTCGCCATGGCCGGCGGCTTGCTTCAGATTGCCGCTTTCGGCGCCGGATCGCTCAGCCTCGATGCCCGCCGGGGCCGGGTCTGATCCCGCCTCGCCCTTCTTCCCTCGTGCAGGAGCCGACCATGCCCTTCACCACCACGCAGGACGGGACCGAGATCTTCTTCAAGGATTGGGGCCCGAAGGACGCGCAGCCTATCGTGTTCCACCACGGCTGGCCGCTCTCGTCGGACGATTGGGACGCGCAGATGCTGTTCTTCGTCCAGCACGGCTACCGGGTGGTCGCCCATGACCGGCGCGGCCACGGCCGTTCGGCCCAGGTCTCAACGGGCCACGACATGGATCATTACGCTGCCGACGCGGCGGCGGTGGCGCGGCATCTCGATCTGCGCAACGCCGTCCATATCGGCCATTCGACCGGCGGCGGCGAGGTGGCGCGCTACGTCGCCCGGCACGGCGAGCCCGAGGGCCGCGTCGCCAAGGCGGTCCTCGTGAGCGCCATCCCCCCGCTGATGCTCAAGACCGAGGCCAACCCGGAAGGCTTGCCGATCGAGGTGTTCGACGGCTTCCGCGCGGCGCTCGCGGGCAACCGCGCCCAGTTCTTCCTCGATGTCCCGACCGGCCCGTTCTACGGGCTCAACCGCGACGGCGCGACTCCTCAGCCGGGCGTGATCCAGAACTGGTGGCGCCAGGGCATGATGGGCAGCGCGCTCGCCCATTACGAGGGGATCAAGGCCTTCTCCGAGACCGACCAGACCGGCGACCTGAAGGCCATCGGCGTGCCGGTCCTGGTACTGCACGGTGAGGACGACCAGATCGTCCCCATCGCGGATGCGGCGCTCAAGGCGATCACCCATCTGCGCCACGGCACGCTGAAGACCTATCCCGGCTACAGCCACGGCATGCTCACCGTGAATGCCGACGTGCTGAACGCCGACCTCCTGGCCTTCGTGCGGGCTCGACGCTCCCTCAGGCGAGGTGGCGTCCCTCGAGGGCTCCAAACTGGAGGTAGTGCAGGAGCGGATCGATATGCGCCGCCGCCACGTCCGAGTTGGCGGCCAAGTAGGCGCTGGTGTCGAAGGCGGCGGACGGGTCGCGGCCCTCCTTCCATCCGAACTGGTCGTAATGGGTGAGCGGGTTCATCCCCGCCGCCGCCACGTCCGGATTGTGGGCGAGGTAATAGGCCGAATCGAAGAATGCGTCGGCCTTCCGGCCCTCCTGCCAGCCATTCGACTGATAATGCTGGAAGGCAAAGGCGAAACTATCGCCCCCGCTCGCCAGCGCCGCCTTGGCGACATCGGGATTGGCGAGAAGGTAATACTCGCTGTCGAAGGAGCCGTGGGTGAAGTCGGACGGCTTGCCAATGGCCGCATAGGTCGCCCGGCCCTCGACCTGGCCGTACTTCAGATAATGAAGCAGCGGATCCATCCCGGCGGCCTTCACGTCGGGATTGTGGGCCACGTATTGCTCGTTGTCGAAAGCGGCGGAGGGGTCGCGGCCCTCCTTCCAACCATACTGGTCGTAATGATCGAGCGGATTCATCCCGGTCTTCGCCACATCCGGGTTGGCGGCGAGATAGCCGTTGGTCGAGAAGAAGGCATCCGGGTTGCGGCCCTCCTTCCAGCCCGAACTGGCGTAATGGGCCGCCGGATCTATTCCGCTCGCGGCGACGTCCGGATTCGCGGCGAGATAGTATTGCGCATCGACCAGGCCGGTCGACACGGCTGCCTTGGTGCTCACGGTCGTCGGTGCCGGCGCCGATGTCGTGTTCGTCGCGCTGGTCGTCGGCGTGAGGGCGGCGCCGTACAGGTATTGAATGCCGTGGATGTCCGACGCGGTCAGGTCCTTGTTGTTGGCCGTCAGGACCGCGTTCATGATCGCGGGCGATGCATTGTAATGGTCGAGGCCGAGGACGTGGCCGATCTCGTGCACGGCGACCGGGAACAGGTTCACGCCCTGGTCCGACACGACCTGGCTGCCCGAGACATGCCAGTTCTCGCCCTTGTCGAAGGTGACGGAGCCGCTCGCGGCAGAGTTCAGGCCCCCTTCCCGATGTAGTACGACGATCCGCCCTCGCCCAGGATCTTGCCGAGCCCGTCCATCGCGGACAGCGAGAAGACGATCGTCGCGGAGGCGGTCGTGCTGGTCTGCGCGAACTGGATGTTGGCGTAGTTCGACCAGTCGTTGAACGCCGCGTTCAGCACAGGAGCGAAGAAAGCCGGGACCGTGGAATCGAGGCTCCAGGTCAACTTGCCGCCCGCCGTTCCTGCCGTCGTGCTGGCGCCGTACTTCCATCCGAGCAGAGCGTAATCGGCCATGACTCTTTCCCAGGCCCAATCGGGTGGGGACGCCCCCGTATCGGGCCTAGGCGACGAGTCTTTACAAATTCTGATGTTATATCTTGCCTGTTTACTCAACCAGTGGATGAGTTGGGGGCAACGACCCGGCGACACTCTTCCCGCCAAGTTCTCCGTTAGCCCCGACGTGTTCGTGGCGTCGCGAGAAGGTGGTTTCGGGACCGTCCGCTCCGGGGCGAGCGATGGCAGACGCGGACGACATCACACACGCCGGCTCGATAGCGAGTCTTAAGACTTCGTTAGGGTCTGGTCGGAAAGCCCGGCGGGGTCGTGCGAAAAGATCCAACGATTTCTAATGATGGCTGATAAGGCTTCAGGGTCAGCGAGCTTTTTAGCCGACATGCCGGATGTCCGCGGAGAGATCTTAATTCTGCATCTCACCGGCGGGACTCCACCTTCTTTATAACAGGTAATTAGATATTTGGTGAAACGATGCTTCCCAATGGTGGCGTCGCATGGGCCGTACCTGCCGCCACGCAAGGATAGCAGATTATGCGGCTGGTCGTCGGCACACTCGTAGTCTTCGCCTGCGTCTTCGGCAGCTACTCGCAGATGGGTGGCCACCTGGAGGTCCTTTGGCAGCCTTATGAATTCGTGATCATCCTCGGCGCGGCGATCGGGGCCTTCATCATCGGCAACGTCGGGCCGGTGCTCAAGGCGACGCCCGGCATGCTGCTCACGCTGGTGAAGGGCCCCAAATACACGCAGCAAAGCTATGTCGAATTGCTCGGCATGCAGTTCTCGCTGTTCAAGCTCGTGAAACAGAAGGGCCTGATGGCCCTCGAGCCTCACATCGAAAATCCGAGCGAGTCGACGCTGTTCAACGCCTTTCCGACCTTCGCCGCGAATCATCACGCGGTCGAGTTCGTGTGCGATTACATGCGGATGGTGACGCTGGGGGTCAACAACGTCTACGAGATCGAAGTCCTCATGGATGAGGAACTGGAGACGCACCATCAGGAGCAGGAGCGTCTCGTGTCGGCCATGCAGGCGCTGGCCGACGGAACGCCGGCGCTCGGCATCGTCGCCGCCGTGCTCGGCGTGATCAAGACGATGGGCGCGATCAAGGAGCCGCCGGAGGTGCTGGGGCATCTGATCGGCGGTGCGCTCGTCGGCACCTTCTTCGGCGTCTTCATCGCCTACGGCTTCTTCGGCCCGATGGCACAGTCGCTCAAGAGTCTCTTCGCGGCCGAATCCAAGTACTATCTCTCGCTCAAGGCAGGTCTGCTCGCCCATATCAGCGGCCAGCCGCCGGTGATGTCGATCGAATTCGCCCGCAAGTCGCTGATGAGCGAAGTCCGCCCGACCTTCAACGAGGTCGAAGAAGCCACGGCCGCGCTGCCCGCCTGAGGCGCGTCTGGACGAGGCGAAGGGCGTTCCGTCGCGAGACGACGCGCTACCCAAACAATCACGCGAGCCGCCGGCCTGATTCCGTCAGGCCGGCGGCTTTTGATCCGGCCCAATTTTCAGCAGGGATTCGATGGCTACGATCATCGTCAAGAAGGTCAAGAAGGGGCACCACGGCCACCACGGTGGCGCCTGGAAGATCGCCTATGCGGACTTCGTGACCGCCATGATGGCGTTCTTCCTGCTGATGTGGCTGATCAGCATGACGACGCAGGAACAGAAGATCGGTCTGGCGGAGTACTTCGCGCCGTCGACCTTGAGCCGTCGCAGAGTGGCGCAGGTGGCATGCTGGCGGGCAAGTCCCTGGACAAGTCGGGCAACAAGCCGTCCACGCCCAGCGACGCGGAGACCGGCTCCGCCGATCGGGGCGACAGCGCGCGCGCGTCGAGCCAGGGCCGCACCAGCAACTTCGACGTCAGCCGCCCGGATGCCAGCGTGCAGGCGAACTACAGCGCCATGGCCAGTCTCCGGCAGGCGCTTCAGACGCTGCCGGACATCAACGAGCCTGTCGCACAACATCCTCATCGAGCCGACCAAGGACGGCGTGAACGTGTCCCTCGTGGACGAGAACGGCCGGTCCATGTTCCGCGACGGCTCCGTCCAACCCTACGAGCACACCCGCCGCGTGCTGCAGGCGATCGCGCCCACCCTGCGGCAGTTGCCCAACCGCCTGACGATCACCGGCCACACGTCCACCACGCGCCCGGGCGCGGCGCCCGCCGCCGAACCCTGGACCCTCACCGCCGGGCGTGCGCTCGCCGTGCGCGAGATCCTGGCGGGCGCCGGGGTTCGCAACGACAACTTCTCGTCGGTGGCGGGACGCGCCGATACCGAGCCGGTTTTTCCCGACGATCCCTACATAGCGTCGAACCGGCGGGTGACGATCACGCTGCTCAATTCGAGCCCGCCCGCGCCCCCGAACCTGCTTCGCTGAGAGGAGGAGGCCGAACGCCAGGGTGAAAGGCGTTCGGCCATGGGAGGGATCGGCCGCCTCCGGCGCCCGTCCCGCTCAACACGCGGTGACGTTCACCGCCAAGCCGCCGCGGGACGTCTCCTTGTACTTGTCCTGCATGTCGTGGCCGGTCTGGCGCATGGTCTCGATGACCTGATCGAGGCTCACGGAATGCACCCCGTCGCCGTGAAGGGCGAGGGAGGCGGCGGCGACCGCCTTGTTGGCGCCGAAGGCGTTGCGCTCGATGCAGGGGATCTGCACTAGCCCGCCGATCGGGTCGCAAGTCATGCCGAGATGGTGCTCCATCGCGATCTCGGCGGCGTTGGCGACCTGTGGCGCCTGTCCGCCGAGAATCGCCGCGAGGCCCGCCGCCGCCATGGCCGAGGCCGAGCCGACCTCCCCCTGGCAGCCGACTTCGGCACCGGAGATCGAGGCGCTGCGCTTGATCAGCCCGCCGATGGCGGCGGCGGTGAGGAGGTAATCGCGCCCCCTCGCCTCGCTGCAGCCGGGGCAGAAATGCACGATGTAGCGTAGCACCGCCGGGACGATGCCCGCCGCCCCGTTGGTCGGCGCGGTGACGATGCGCCCGCCCGCCGCGCCGTTCTCCTCGTTCACCGCCAGGGCGTAGAGGCTGATCCAGTCCATGATCTCGTGGGCCGGGCGGCTGTTGGAGAGCCGGTTCGCGTCGAGGGTCGCCAGCGTCGCCTCGCCCTCCTCTTCCACGAAGCCGCCGCCGATGGAGAAGCAGACCACCTCGTCGCGCTGCGTGTCGGCCGCGTCGAAGGCGCGGAACCGCATGCCGTTGGTATGGCGCGGCAGTATCTCGGTGAGATTGAAG
The DNA here is from genome assembly GCF_042661665.1 of Methylobacterium komagatae. NCBI lineage: Bacteria > Pseudomonadati > Pseudomonadota > Alphaproteobacteria > Hyphomicrobiales > Methylobacteriaceae > Methylobacterium > Methylobacterium komagatae. The sequence continues at coordinate 3,934,638 of NZ_JBHSWN010000001.1, read as the reverse complement.
ATCAGGTCCCGGGCGCAATCGAAGCGAATGCCGGGCAGGCCGAGTTCGCCCGTCTCGGCCAGGGCCGCCACATACTCGGCCGCCCGGTCGGGATCGACGGTGGCGGGCTCGTGGCCGAGAAGACCGAGGAAGATCGCGAGGTCGGTGCCATGGCCGCGGCCCGTCCAGGCGAGGGAGCCGAAGATCTCGGCGGTGATGCGCACGGTGCCGGGGAGCCTGGAGATGCGCTCACGGAAGCGGCAGGCCGCCACCATCGGGCCGATCGTGTGCGAACTCGATGGCCCGATACCGATCTTGAACAGATCGAAGGCACTAATCATGGCGTGGCGGCTTTCCCCGCCGGACCCACCCCGAAGGCGGCTTTCTGCGACAGACCGTACATATAGGTCGAGGAGGAACGCCAGCACTCGACACGGGAATGCACCCGGCCAGCTCTGCCAACCCGGCAACCCGTGGTGGAGTGGCCCCGCCATCATGGCTCGGACGCCACGCGAGGGGGCTTGCCGCTCGACGCTGCATCCCGGATGCACCATCTGGACGGCGCGTGACGCCGGGGCGAGTCGTCCCTGGCCGTGAAGCGATGAAGGGCCGCCGATGACCGCGCTCGATATGGACCATCTGCGCAGCTGATCGGCCGCACCCGCGAGGTCCGCGACCTCGTCACGCCCCGTCTCGTGAACGAGTTCCGCGCCACCTTCAGCGGTGCCCTGGCCCCCGTGCCGGACACGGAAGCGCCCCTGGCGCTGCACTGGTGCCTCGCGCCGGAAACCCCCGCCGCCGATTCGCTCGGTCCGGACGGTCACGCGGCCAAAGGCGGCTTTCTCCCTCCGGTCCCTCTCCCCCGGCGCATGTGGGCGGGCGGCGAGATCGAGACCCTGGCGCCGCTGCGGATCGGTGACGAGGTCGTGCGGCGCGAGACCGTTTCGGATGTCGTCGCCAAGGAGGGGCGCACGGGCTCCCTCTGCTTCGTCACCGTCCGGCACGAGTACGAGACGCCACGCGGCCTCGCCATCCGCGAGCGGCAGGACATCGTCTATCGCGAGGCCGCGCAGCCCGGCGGGCCGATGGAGGCGCCCCAACCGTCGCCCCAGCCATCGCCCATCACCAGCGAGCCCGACCGCGTTCGCGAGGTCGAGGCGACGACGACCCTGCTGTTCCGCTATTCGGCGATGACCTTCAACGGTCACCGCTTCCACTACGACTTTCCCTACGCGACCGAGGTCGAGGGCTATCCGGGTCTGGTCGTCCACGGGCCGATCCAGGCGAGCCTGCTGTTCAACCTCGCCGCCGAGACCCTGGCCGCGGTTCCCCGCAGGATCCGCTATCGCGGCGTGTCTCCGATGATCGCTGGGCAGACCTTCCGGGTCGCCGGAAGGCGGGACGGAGACGCCTTCGCCGGGGTCACCCTCGACGCGCGGGGGGAGCCTGCATGGTCGCGAATGCCGAGCGCTGATCTCCGTTACGGGCCCACGCGAAGGGGCCGCGATCGGCGTGATCGCGGCCCCTTTCTTCCGTCTTGAGGGCGGGAGGCCCGCCTGTCAGGCGGGGCTCGCCAGGGCGGCCGGATGGGTCGCCCGGCGGTAGATGAGGAGCGTCGCGACGAGGCCGCAGGCGCCGCCGAAGGCCATCCAGAGGCCGGGGGCGGCGCGGTTGCCGGTCGCCTCGATCAGCCATGTGGAGACCAGCGGGGTGAAGCCGCCGAGCAGCGCGGTGGCCAGCGAGTAGGCCAGGGAGAAGCCCGCCGTGCGCACGCTCGCCGGGACCACCTCGGTCAGGGCTACGACCATCGCGCCGTTGTAGCTGCCGTAGAGGAAGGAGAGCCACAGGAGGGCGATCAGCATGTTGCCGAAGCTCGCATGGCCGACGAGCCAGACCAGCACCGGATAGGCGGTGAGCAGGGTCAGGGTCGAGAAGACGAGCAGGATCGGCTTGCGCCCGACCCGGTCGGACAGGGCGCCCATCACCGGCAGCCAGAACAGGTTGGACAGCGCGGTGCAGAAGGTGACCAGCAGGCTGTCGGTGTCGGACAGCTTGAGCACGGTCTTGCCGAAGGTCGGGGTGTAGACGGTGATCGTGTAGAAGGAGATCGTGGTCATGCCGACGAGCAGCATGCCGAGCAGGACGATCTGCCAGTTGCGGGCGAGCGAGCCGAACACCTCGTTCATCGAGGGGCGATGCTTGCGCTTCAGGAACTCCTCGGTCTCCTCCAGCGAGCGCCGGATGTAGAACAGGAACGGCACGATCGCGCAGCCGATGAAGAACGGGATGCGCCAGCCCCACTCGTTCATGTCGGCGGGCGTGAGGGCGTGGTTGAGGACGAAGCCGATCACGGCGGCGAACATCACGGCGACCTGCTGGCTGCCGGACTGCCAGGACACGTAGAAACCCTTCCTGCCGGGCGTCGCCATCTCGGCGAGGTAGACCGACACGCCGCCGAGCTCGACGCCCGCCGAGAAGCCCTGCAACAGCCGTCCGATCAGGACGAGGAAAGGCGCCAACAGGCCGATCGTGCCGTAGCCGGGGACGAAGGCGATCAGGATCGTGCCGGTGGCCATGATGCCGAGCGTCACGATGAGGCCCTGACGGCGGCCGATGCTGTCGACATAGGCGCCCAGGAAGATGGCGCCGAGCGGGCGCATCAGGAAGCCCGCGCCGAAGGTCATGAAGGTCAGCATCAGCGAGGCGAACTCGTTGCCGACCGGGAAGAATGTCTTGGAAATGTAGGTGGCGTAGAAACCGAACAGGAAGAAGTCGAACATCTCCAGGAAGTTGCCGCTGGTCACACGCAGGACCGTGGCGACTTTGGGCTCGACGGGTGAGCCTGTGTCATTGCTGCCTCCCTCGGGCGCAGGGGCGGTGGTGACCGCATGAGGGAAGCGTCGGTGCGACTCCGGGCTGGCCGCCCGTGGCTGGCCGCAGCCGTGAACCGATCCTCCCTTGTATTCGCGCCGACTTCGCGGCGCTTGAGACGTCTTTACGCCCGTTTACCTGTCATGAACCTGTCGCGGATTCAGCGGCCCTCCATCGCCCGGCGCCAGCGCTTGAGCATCCGTGCCCGGCGGATCTGATCGAGATTGGCGAGCAGTTCCGGCCCGACTGAGACCGGCCGCAGGGCCGGGGCGGTGGCGACCGGATCGTCGGCCCGGCGGGCATCGGCCCGGGCCGGTGTCAGCGAGCGCGAGGCCAAGTGCGACTGCCCCTCGTGGGAGAGCATGTAATCGAGGAACAGCCGCGCGGCGGCGGGATGGCGCGCATCCTTCGCGATGAAGGCGATCCGCGAGACGAGGAGCGTGTAGTCGCTCGGCAGAACCACACCGATCACCGGATCCTGCTTGGCCCGTTCCAGGGCGTAGGCCCCGAACACGCCGTAGGCGAGAAGGGTCTCGCCGTCCTTGATCCGGTCGAGCATCGTCTCGGTGCGCGTGTAGAGCTTCACCCCCGCCTGTCCCAGGGCGGCGACCAGGTCCCAGGTGCGGGGCGTGAGTTCGGCATCCTGCGCGAGGACGAGCGACCCGACGCCGCTCCGTTCGGGATCGTAGGCCGAGACCTTGCCCTTCCACTCCTCCGGATGCTCCGTCAGCATGCGGATCAGGTCGGCGCGGCTCGACGGGACGTTCTCCGGGGGCAGGAGCGTCCTGTTGTAGGCGATGGCGATCGGCTCCGCCGTCACGCCGAAGGCCTCGTTGCGCCAGACGGCCCAGGCGGGGAGCGCGGCCGCCTCGGGCGAGGCGTAGCGGGCGGCGTAGCCGTCGTTCACCAGCTTGATCTGGAGATCCATGGCCGAACTCCAGACGATGTCGGCCGTGCCCGCCCCGGCGGCGGCTTCCTCCAGGAAGCTGTCGTAGAGGGTGGAGGAGTTCATCTTGGTGTAGGACACCGCCACGCCGGGATGCGCCCTGCGGAAGCCTTCGAGGAGACCGGCGACCTCGACCTCGTCGGTCGTGGCGCGCACGATTACCTCGGTCTCGCCCTTGCCCGGCTCGGAGTTTGGTTGCGGCTCGACCTGCGCTGGAGCCTGGCGGAGCCCGAGGAGCAGGGACAGGCCCAGGACGAGGAAGCCGAAAGCAGGGCGCGACCGCAACAAAGTCCCTCCTTTGTCCCCACGACGGGTCCGCGCCCGTGATGGGAGGCGCCGGAGGGAAATGCTAGACCCGATCCGCCGCTCCGGCCAAACCGAACCCCAGCGGGAGGAGCATGCGCGTTCTGGTCGTCGAGGACGATCCGGCCCTGGCCCGTGGCTTGTGCGCCGCCCTCCGGCAGGGCGGGTACGCCGTCGATCACGAGGCGGACGGCGCGGAGGCGGTGCAACTCGCCCTGAGCGAGCCCTACAGCCTCGTCGTGCTGGATCTCGGCCTGCCGGGGCTGCCGGGTTTCGAGGTGCTGAAGGCCGTGCGGGCGGCCGGATCGACCGTGCCGGTAATGGTGCTGACGGCGCGGGATTCGGTGAGCGACCGGGTCCGCGGCCTCGACCTCGGGGCGGACGATTACCTGCCCAAGCCCTTGATCTCGCCGAGTTCGAGGCGCGTGTGCGCGCCCTCGTCCGGCGCGGGCAGGCCGTGCCGAACCCGATCCTGCGCTGCGGCAACCTGGAACTCGACCGGACCTCGGGCATCGTCACCCTCGGTGGCGAGCCGGTCGCCCTCAGGCGGCGGGAACTCGCCGTCCTGACCATCCTGATGACCCGGGCGGGCAAGCCCGTGCCGAAGGAGCGGCTGAGCGCGGAGGTCTTCGGCTTCGATGAGGCGGTGGCGCCGAACGCCCTCGAACTCTACGTCGCCCGCTTGCGCAAGAAGCTGCAGCCGGATGGCCCCGAGATCCGCACGATCCGCGGCCTCGGCTACCTGCTGATGCCGGTGTGAGCACGGCGCGCATCCCCTCGCTCCGGCGGCGCCTGCTCGTGCGCATGCTGCTGCCGGTGCTGGCACTGGCGCTGCTCCTCGGCTTCGCGGGGGCGCTGGTCATCGGCAACGTCGTGGAGACGACCCATGACCGCCTGCTCGACGGCTCGGTCCTGGCCATCGCCGAGCGGCTGACGGTGGAGGATGGCGAGGTCTCGGTCGATCTGCCCCGCGTCGCCCTCGGCATGCTGGAAAGCCAAGCGCAGGACAGGATCTATTACAGCGTCACCTATCTCGGGGCGCTGGTGACCGGCTACCGCGATCTGCCCCTGGCCGATGTCGACCGCCTCACGCCCGGCGTCACGGCCCATCGCGACGGGATCGTCCGGGGGGCGAGCGTGCGGATCGCCGCCCAGGCGCGGCGGATCTACGGAAAGCCGAGCCCGGTCCTCGTCCAGGTGGCCGAGACCCGCGAGGCCCGCCAGACCCTGGAACGGCGCTTGCTCGCCGGGCTCGCCTTCGCCGAACTCGGGCTGCTCGGGCTGATCGGGACGCTGTCGTGGTACAGCATCGACAGCGGCCTGAGGCCGCTCACCCGGCTGAGCGACGAGATCGGCCGCCGGGCCGTGCCGGGCGCGATCAACCTCCAGCCGCTGGACGTCGCCGGGGTCCCGCGCGAGGCAATGGCCCCGGTCCTCGCCCTGAACACCCTGCTGCGCCGCCTCGAGCACTCGATCGAGGGGGAGCGCACCTTCACCGCCGATGCCTCGCACCAGCTGCGGACGCCGCTCGCCGTGCTGAGGATGCATGTCGAACTCCTGCGCCGGGCCGCGCCGGGGGATCCGGCCCAGGCCGCGACCATCGATGAGATCGAGGGGGCCGCCCGGCGGCTGGAACGCCTGCTCGCGCAGCTCATCGCCCTCGCCCGCGCCGACGAGGGCGCCGGGACCGGGCCGGTCGCGACCACCGACCTGAACGAGGTCGCCGCCCGTGTGGTGACGGAGCAGGTCGCCCCCGCCCTGGCGCGCGGAACCGAGATCGTGCTCGACCGGCCCGACGGCGCGGTGCCGGTGCTGGGCGACCCGTTCATCGCCGGCGAGATCCTGTCGAACCTCGTGGACAACGCGATCCGTTACAACCGTCCCGGCGGAACGACGACGGTTCGCGTCGCGCGGACGGAAAGCGGCGCCCGCCTCGAAGTCGAGGACGAGGGGCCCGGCATCCCCGCCGGAGAGCGCGAGAAGGTCTTCGAGCGCTTCTACCGCGTCGTATCCCGGGGCGGGCCGGAGGGCAGCGGCCTCGGCCTCGCCATCGTGCGGGCGCTGGCCGACCGGATCGGCGGCGCCGTCACCCTCAGGGCCCGCCCGGAGGGGCCGGGACTGGTGGCGCGGGTCGATTTCCGCGTCCCGCCATCGGTGTAGCCTTCAGCGCTGCGCCTGCCGGTGCAGCAGGTTGAGGATCAGCGCCGTCCAGCCGGTCTGATGCGAGGCGCCGAGGCCCCGGCCGGTATCCCCGTCGAAGAACTCGTGGAACAGCAGGGCTTTCTCCCCGTCGCCGGGGCGGGTCTTGTCCCTGTCGCCGAGATAGGGCCGGTGACCGTCTGGGCCTTGCGTGAACAGGGCGATCAGCCTGTCCTCCAGGGCGGTGGCGATGGCCGAGAGCGACAATTCCCGGCCCGATCCGGTGGGAAACTCCATCGTGAACTCATCGCCGTAGAAGGTATGGAAGCGGTGCAGCGCCTCGATGATCAGGAAGTTCATCGGCATCCAGACCGGGCCGCGCCAGTTCGAGTTGCCGCCGAACATAGTCGAGGTCGAATCCGCCGGATCGTAGCGCACGGTGAACGAGGCCCCGAAGGCGTCCAGGGCATAGGGTGCGTCGCGATGGGCCTTGGACAGGGAGCGGATGCCGTAGGGCGAGAGGAACTCCGCCTCGTCGAGCATCCGCCGGAGCAGCGACTTCATCCGGTGCCCGCGCAGGAGCGACAGGAGCTTGCGGTCCTTCATGCCGCCCTCGTTCCAGCGCGAGACCAGGGCGGCGAGGTGCGGGCGGTTGTCGAGCACCCAGTTGAGGCGCCGGGCGAAGTCCGGCAGCCGCTGCAGCGTCAACGGGTCGATCACCTCGACCGCGAACAGGGGCACGAGGCCCACCATCGAGCGGACGCGTAAGGGGGTCATCGTCCCGCCGGGCATGTCGACGGCGTCGTAATAGAACTCGTCCTGCTCGTCCCACAGGCCGACGCCCTCGCCGCCCATGTCGGTCATCGCCTCGGCGATGCCGAGGAAATGCTCGAAGAACTTCGACGCCGTGCTCTCGTAGACGTCGTTGTGCAGGGCCAGTTCGAGGGCGATGCGCATCATGGTGAGCGCGTACATCGCCATCCAGGCGGTCCCGTCGGCCTGATGCACGGCGCCGAAGCCGGGCGGCGGACGGGAGCGGTCGAACACGCCGACATTGTCGAGGCCGAGGAAGCCCCCTGGAAGACGTTCCGGCCCTGGGCGTCCTTGCGGTTGACCCACCACGTGAAGTTGATGAGCAGCTTGTGAAAGACGCCTTCGAGGAAGGCGATGTCACCCCGCCCGCCCCGGCGCTCGCGGTCGATCTGGAAGACGCGGTAGGCCGCCCAGGCATGGACCGGCGGGTTGGTGTCGCCGAACTCCCATTCGTAGGCGGGAAGCTGCCCGTTCGGGTGCATGTACCATTCGCGCGTCAGGAGCAGGAGCTCGCCCCTTCGCGAAATCGGGATCGAGCAGGGCGAGCGGCAGGCATTGGAAGGCGAGGTCCCAGGCGGCGAACCAGGGATATTCCCACTTGTCCGGCATCGAGAGGATGTCGGCGCTGGCGAAGTGCTTCCATGTGGCGTTGCGCCCGTCCCGCCGCTCATGGGGCGGCGGGGGCTGGAGCGGATCTCCGCAGAGCCAAGTCCGCACGTCGTAGCAATAGAGCCTGCTTCGTCCAGATCAGCCCGGCGGCGGCCTGCCGGACGATGCGGCGGCGGTCCGGGCAATCGATGCCCTCGCTCAACGTGTCGTAGAAGGCATCCGCCTCGGCCGCACGGCGGCGCAGGATCGCTTCGGCGGAGTCGACCCCGCGCCGCCGTGACCCCGCCGAGAGGCGCAGGCGGATGCTGGCCTTCCCGCCGGGTTCGAGGTGGAAGCGGTAGTGCAGGCCGAGCTTCGTTCCGCGCGTTGCGCTGACGGCGGACAGGTCGCCCCGGACGATCGCGGCGTCGAGCCCGTCCTTGAACGGCCCCGCCGCCTCGGGCTGGTCGCCATGGAGGCGCAGGTTCGTGTCGTTCTCGCAGAACAGGAGCGAGGGCTCGCCCCCGTAGGACAAGCGATACCGGCCGAGCCGCGGATGGTGGCCATCGACGCCGCCCTCGGAGGCTTCGAACCAGGGCCGCCAGGGGACGCGCCCCTCGCGCCAGCTCCAGATGTTGCGGAACCAGAGTTGCGGCACGAGGTGCAGGTCGGCGGGCTCGGCTCCGCGATTGATCGCGGTGACGACCATGAACAGATCGTCGGCATCCGCCTTCCCGTACTCGACCGTGACGGCGAAGTAGCGGTCCTCATCGAAGGCGCCCGTTTCGCCGATCTCGTATTCCGGCTCGTCGCGCCCGCGCCGGGCGTTGCCCGCGATCAGGTCCTCGTAGGGAAAGGGCCCGTGCGGGTAATGGTAGAGGAACTTGAGGTAGGCGTGGCTCGGGACCGCATCGAGGTGGTGATAGACCTCCTTCACGTCCTCGCCGTGATTGCCCTCCTCATTGGTCAGCCCGAACAGGCGTTCCTTCAGGATCCGGTCGCGCCCGTTCCACAGGCTCAGCGACAGGCACATCAGCCCGTGGTCGTCGCAGATCCCTGCGATCCCGTCCTCGCCCCAGCGATAGGCGCGTGAGCGCGCGTCCTCGAAGGTCAGGGAGCGCCACGCGTTGCCGTCGCGGCTGTAATCCTCGCGCACCGTGCCCCATTGCCGGTCGCTGAGATACGGCCCCCACAGGGACCACGCCGCGTCGCCGCTCGCCTGTTCGGTGATGCGCCGCCGCTCCGCCCAGCGATCGGCGTCGATCCGGTGCGGATCGGAGCCCGTCATGCTGCCGACCGCCCCGGCTTTACGCGGGCCTTTCGGCGAAGATCGCCTTTTTCACGATGGCGTGGACCCCCCAATTGCCATCGACCACCTGGGTGATGCCGAAATCGACCGCGATCGACATGAGGGAGATCGCCTCGTCCTCGGTGAGGCCCTGAGCGTGCATGAGGAACTGGCGCATCTTACGGAAGGCGTCCCGCATGGCGAGGTCGATCGAGGATTTCTCGAAGATCGCCGATTGGGCGTCCGGCCCGAGGTCGCGCAGGTAGTTCGGGTAGCTGAACCCGGACAGCACCCAGTCCTCAGCCGTCTCGATCATCGGGAAATCGAGGGATTCGAGGGAGGTCCCCGCGAGGTCGGCCTTCTTGTGCAGGATGAACTGGAACGTGCCGGTGAGCGAGCACTCGATGGCCGTTCCGCAGAGTTCGGAATCGCCCTGGCTCGCATGGGGGTCGCCGACCGAGAACAGCGCGCCCGGCACCGCCACCGGATAGTACATCGTGGCGCCCTTCCCGATGCGCCAATTGTCGATGTTGCCGCCCGTGTAGCTCGGCGGGATGGAGTTCACCATCTCGGCCTCGGCAGGCGCGAGGCCCATCGTGCCGAAATGCGGCCGGATCGGCAGGCGGATGCCCTTCAGCACCTCGAAGTTGCGCGTCGTCTTCGCGTGGTCGACCGGCAGGCCGGGATAGTCGATCGTCGGGTGTTCGACCCCGTTCGGATCGGTCACACCGGGCCAGCGGAAGCTGTAGGCGGCCCGTGCCCAGTCGCGGCGGCCGGTGGCGTCGATCTCGTAGATCGTCACGACCTCGCGGGGCCGGTCGCCGGTCAGCAGGTCCTTGTAATGGTAGCCCCACCAGGCCGCCGCGTTGCTGCCGAAGGCGAGCCCCTTGAATTGCGGGTTCGCGCTGGGCCGCGGGGCGACGTCGAGGATGCGCACCTCCAGCACGTCGCCGGGCTCCGCGCCGCGGATCGCCACCGGCCCCGTACAGATATGGACCCCGAGGCCGCCGCCCGGCCCGAGCTTGGCATCGTCCGGCCCGGCGCCCCGGCGCGCGACGCCCTTCTTCTCCTTGGTCCAGAGGAAGACGCTCTCGGCCCCCGGGTCGCCCTTGACCATCCGTTCGGCATCGTCGTTGGCGTGGTGCGTCAGGGTTTCGATCGTGACGAAGTCGCCCGAATCGATCTCCACCTGCGGCTTCAGGCTCTTGCTGAAATAGCCCCAGTGCACGGTGTCGGCATTGGCGGGCAGAAGGTAATGCGCCGTTTGCCCGGCCCCCTTCGCAGCGCTCTTGGCCGCACTCGCCTGAGCGAGGGCGGGGCTGACGAGGGTGGTGCCGCCCGCCAGCATCGCGGCGGCCCCGCCGGTGGCGGCGAAGGTGCTCTTCAGAAAGGCCCGGCGCTCCGGCTCCATGTCGCGCCGGTAGCGCAGACGATGCTCGGCGAAGGCCGCGCAGGTCGGATCGTCACCCAGGCACATGGCATTTCCCTACCGGCGTCACTCTTGCCGGGGCGCTATGCAAGCCGGCGGCCACGCTTCGGCGCGACTGCGCTTCGCGCTATGGCTATGAAGGCGGGACGCGAGACGGAGGATGGGTGTGGCGGGAGGCGGCGGGACCGCGCCGGTGCGACGGCGGCGGCGGGATGGAGAGGCACGCCGCGAGACCGTGCTCGATGCGGCCCTCGACATCTTCTCCACCGTCGGCTTGCACGGGGCCAGCATCGACCAGATCGCCGACCGTGCCGGGCTCTCAAAGGCAAACCTGCTCTACTATTTCCCCTCGAAGGAAGATCTCTACGTCGCGGTGCTCCGGCGGGTTCTCGACGTCTGGCTCGACCCGCTCCACTCGCTCCGCGCCGACAGCGAGCCCGCCGACGCCCTGCGCCACTACATCCGCCGGAAGGTGACCCTGTCCCGCGACGCGCCGCAGGCCTCGCGCCTCTTCTGCCTGGAGATCGTCCAGGGCGCGCGTCTCCTGCGCGAGGAACTGGAAGGCCCCCTGCGGAGCCTCGTGGAGGAGAAGGCCGCGATCCTTCGTACCTGGATCGCGGCGGGCCGGATCGCCCCCCACGATCCGCATCACCTGATCTTCTCGATCTGGGCAATCACGCAGCACTATGCCGACTTCGCGACGCAGGTGGAGGCGATCACCGGGCGCAGCCTCGCCGATCCGGTCTTCTTCGAAGAGACCGTCACGAACACTCAAGGTCTGATCCTCGGTCACGTCGGCCTGGTCTGATTCGGGCGTGAAGAACGGTTTCGCGCCCATATCCTGCGCAAATCCCGCCCGGCGCGCAGTCATTCGGCGGGAAGTTTGTGCAAACGGTCAAAATCACCCGTTCGAAGTTTGACCATTTGGTCCAATCATCTCACTCTCCGTTCCACGAGCGGTCCTGAGCTTGCTTCGGCAAGTCGTCGCGAAGAGAAGTTTCTCTCTAGCGGCGTATTCGGGGCGGTTGATGCATCATCGGCAGGTCTCTTCGCCTGTCGTTTGAGGGGAGAGTGCGATGGCCAACCCCATGAACGTCGGCGTGTTCATCCCGATCGGCAATAACGGTTGGCTCCTGTCGGAGAATGCGCCGCAATACAAGCCGAGCTTCGACCTCAACAAGGAGATCACCCTCAAGGCCGAGGGCTATGGGCTCGATTTCGCCCTGTCGATGATCAAGCTGCGCGGCTTCGGCGGCAAGACCGAGTTCTGGGACCACAACCTCGAATCGTTCACCCTGATGGCGGGCCTCGCGGCGGTGACGAGCCGGATCAAGCTCTACGCCACCGCGCCGACCCTGTGCCTGCCCCCCGCCATCACGGCGCGGATGGCCTCGACCATCGATTCCATCTCGCATGGGCGGTTCGGGCTGAACCTCGTCACCGGCTGGCAGCGGCCGGAATACTCGCAGATGGGGCTCTGGCCCGGCGACGAGTACTTCGCCCGCCGGTACGATTACCTCTCGGAATACGCGCAGATCCTGCGCGACCTGTGGGGCACGGGCCGCAGCGACCTGAAGGGCGACTTCTTCCAGATGGACGATTGCCGCCTGAGCCCGCAGCCGCAGGCGCCGATGACGATCATCTGTGCCGGGCAGAGCGCGGCGGGAATGGAGTTCACCGCGACCTACGCGGACTACAATTTCTGCTTCGGAAAGGGCGTGAACACGCCGACCGCCTTCGCCCCCACCGTGGCGCGGCTGGAAGAGGCCAAGGCCAAGACCGGCCGGGACGTGTCCTCCTACGTCTTGTTCATGGTCATCGCCGACGAGACCGACGCGGCGGCGCAAGCCAAGTGGGAGCATTACAAGGCCGGGGCCGATCAGGAGGCCATCGCGTGGCTCGGCCTCCAGGGGGCGGCCGACACCAAATCCGGCAGCGACACCAATGTCCGCCAGATGGCCGACCCGACCTCGGCCGTGAACATCAACATGGGTACGCTGGTCGGCTCCTTCGCGACGGTCGCGACCTTGCTCGATCAGGTCATGACCGTGCCAGGCACGGGCGGCGTGCTCCTCGTCTTCGATGACTTCCTCAAGGGGCTCGATGATTTCGGCACCCGCATCCAGCCGCTGATGGAGACGCGGCGCCACGTCACCGCCGAGGCCGCGCCTCTGGCGGAGGTCGCCTGATGAGCGCACCCGCAGGCTACCGCGACCCAGCGGGCCGCCACGGGGCGGTGACGCTTCCGGCCCGGCCGGAGCCCATCGCCCTCGACCCCGCCACGACCGCGCTGATCGTAGTCGACATGCAGAACGCCTACGCTTCGAAGGGCGGCTATCTCGACCGGGCGGGCTTCGACGTCTCGGCGACCGGGCCGGTCATCGAACGGATCGCCAGGGCGGTCGCGGCGGCGCGCGCCGCCGGGATCACCGTGGTCTGGTTCCAGAACGGCTGGGATCCGGCCTATGTCGAGGCCGGGGGCCGGGCTCGCCGAACTGGCACAAGTCGAACGCGCTCAAGCACATGCGCGCCCGGCCGGAGATGAACGAGGCACTGCTCGCCCGGGGCACCTGGGACTACGCCCTGGTCGATGAGCTGAAGCCCGCCCCTGGCGAGATCGTGCTCGGCAAGCCGCGCTACAGCGGCTTCTTCAACACGCCGCTGGACAGCATGCTGCGCGCCCGCAGCATCCGCACCCTGGCCTTCACCGGCATCGCCACGAATGTCTGCGTGGAATCGACCCTGCGCGACGGGTTCTTCCTCGAATATTTCGGGATCGTTCTCGCCGACGCGACCCACCAGGCCGGGCCGCCCGCGCAGCAGGAAGCCGCCCTCTACAACATCGAGACCTTCTTCGGCTGGGTCTCCGACGTCGCCGCCTTCGAGGCCGCGCTGACGGCCGCCGAATAGCTCTTCTCCCTCCAGAAGGTACCGGACAGATATGCCGAAGACCGTGATCATTCCCCCCGGCACGGGCAAGCCGCTCGCGCCCTACGTGCCCGGCACCCTCGCGGACGGGATCCTCTACGTCTCGGGCACCCTCCCCTTCGACAAGGACAACAACGTCGTCCATGTCGGCGATGCGGGCGCACAGGCCCGGCACGTGCTCGAGACGATCAAGGGCGTCGTCGAGGCTGCGGGCGGCACGATGGACGACGTCACCTTCAACCACATCTTCGTGCGGGATTGGTCCGATTACGGCGCGATCAACGCCGTCTATGCGGAGTATTTCCCCGGCGACAAGCCCGCCCGCTACTGCATCCAGTGCGGCCTCGTGAAGCCCGATGCGCTGGTCGAGATCGCCACCGTCGCCCATGTCGGCAAGGCCGGGTGAGGCCATGGAGGCCCCCGTCCACCACGCGGTCGCGGGCCTCGCCACGGGGCGCCCCGTCCTGCTCTCGCCGGGCCTGGGCGGCTCGGCCGGGTATTTCGCGCCGCAGATGGAGGCGCTCGGCGCCGCCTTCCGCGTCGTCACCTACGACCACCGGGGCACCGGCCGCTCGCCCGGTCCCCTGGAGCCCGGCCACGACATCCCCGCCATGGCCCGCGATGCGCTGGGCGTGCTCGACGCCGTCGGCATCGCGCAGGCCGACATGGTCGGCCATGCGCTCGGCGGCCTGATCGCCCTGCAACTCGCCCTCGACCATCCCGAGCGGGTCGGGCGCATCGTCGTCATCAACGGCTGGGAGACGATGGACCCGGCCACACGCCGCTGCTTCGCCGCTCGCAAGGCGCTGCTGACCCGTGCCGGGGTCGAGCCCTTCCTGGCCGCGCAGGCGATCTTCCTCTACCCGGCGGCCTGGATCAGCGCGAACGGCGAACGCCTCGCCGCGGACGAGGCACATGCGCTGGCCCATTTCCCAGGGGCCGAGACGGTGCTCGCGCGGATCGCCGCCCTGGAGGCGTTCGACCTCGCCGGGCGCCTCGGTGGCCTTGCCCACGAGACCCTGGTGATGGCTGCGCGGGACGATGTGCTCGTGCCCTACACCGCCTCGGAGCGCCTCGCCGCCGCCTTGCCGAAGGCCCGGCTCGATCTCGCACCGGAGGGCGGCCATGCCCACAGCGTCACCCGCGCGGAGCCCGTGAACCGCGCGCTCCTCGATTTCCTCGACCGGCCCTGAGGAGGCTTCCGGCATGGGATTGCGAGACCCCCTCCCGATGATCGACGGCGCCGCCTATCGCGAGGCGATGGCGCGGCTCGCCGGTGCCGTGCATCTCGTCACGACGGACGGCCCCGGCGGGCGGGCCGGCTTCACCGCCACGGCGGTGTGCAGCGTGAGCGACACCCCTCCGACGCTGCTGGTCTGCATCAACCGGGGCGCCTCGGCCTTTCCGGCCTTCGACCGTAACGGGCGGCTCTGCGTGAACCTGCTGGCCGCTGATCAGCGCGCCATCGCGGATGTGTTCGGGCGCCGCCCGATGGAGGAGCGGTTCCGCGCCGGGGCCTGGGACGAGGGCCGCGGGGGCGGCCCGCTCCTGGCGGGAGCGCTGGCGGCATTCGAGTGCCGGATCGTGCGGCGCGTCCCGGCGGGCACGCACGACGTGCTGTTCTGCGAGGTCGATGCCCTGGCGGGGGGCGGCGGCGACGCCCTGGTCTACGGCTTCCGCCGCTACCACGCCCTGGCGGCCGAGGAGGCCCCGGCCGAGCCTCCCCGCCTCGATCGCGCCCTCCGGGCACCGTCCCACGCTCTCCTCTGACGGCACGGAAAATGCTCGCAACCTTGGCAGGCCGCCGCCGCGCGGCCGAGGACGAACCCGGTGCCGCGCCCGCCATGCTCGCGTCTCAAGTCGCGTCCCTCCGGGCCGTGCCGTCGCCGGTCCCCGCCCCATCCGTCGCGGAGCCCGCCGTCGCGGCTCGGGGCCTGTCCCTCACCTACGAAACCGCCGACGGCCCGGTCTTCGCCCTCTCGGGGGTGGACCTCACCGTCGCGCGGGGCGAGTTCGTCTCGTTCATCGGCCCCTCGGGCTGCGGCAAGACCACCTTCCTGCGCTGCGTCGCCGATCTGGAGCAGCCGACCGGCGGGGCGCTGACCGTCAACGGCCTCGGCGCCGAAGCGGCGCGGCTGCGCCGGGATTACGGCTTCGTGTTCCAGGCGCCCGCCCTCTACCCCTGGCGGACGGTCGAGCGGAACGTCGCCCTGCCCCTGGAGATCTTCGGCGTCCCGCGCCCCGAGCGCCGGGAGCGGGTGGCCCGCTATCTCGACCTCGTCCACCTGACGGGCTTCGGGCGCAAGTTTCCCTGGCAGCTCTCCGGCGGGATGCAGCAGCGTGCCTCCATCGCCCGTGCCCTGTGCTTCGAGCCAAAGCTCCTGTTGATGGACGAGCCCTTCGGCGCCCTCGACGAGATCGTGCGCGACCATCTCAACGCGCAATTGCTCGACCTTTGGCGGGAGACCGGCAAGACGGTGCTGTTCGTCACCCATTCCATCGCGGAGGCGGTCTACCTGTCGGGCCGCGTGGTGGTGATGTCGCCCCGGCCCGGCCGCATCGTCGACATCGTCGATTGCACCGGCCTCGGGCGGGAGCGCCCCCTGGAGATCCGCGAGACGCCGGAATTCCTGGCGCTCGCCCACCGCGTCCGGGAGGGCCTGCGGGCCGGCAACGCCTATGAAGGCTGAGCCTCTGCGGCGCGGCGGCAGCACCCTGCCGGTGGCGGGCGTGGTGCTCGCGATCCTCGCCCTCTGGTCTGTCGGCGCGCTTCTCGGCAACTGGAACGGGGCGGCCGACGCCCTGGTTCGAGCGGGCGAAACGCCCGATTTCACCACGGTCGCCGCCGCGACCATGGCGCAGGAGCGGCCGGTGGTCCCGGCGCCGCATCAGGTCCTGCAGGAACTCGCCCGCAGCCTGTTCGGCCTGCCGGTCACCTCGAAGCGCAGCCTCGCCTATCATGCCTGGGTCACCCTCTCGGCGACCCTCGTCGGGTTCGGGATCGGCGCGGCGCTCGGCCTCGTCCTGGCCATCGCCATCGTTCATCTGCGCAGCGTCGAGCGCAGCCTGATGCCATGGATCGTCGCCTCGCAGACGGTGCCGATCCTGGCGGTCGCCCCCATCGTGATCGTCGCCCTCGGGGCGGCCGGGCTGACCGGCCTGCTGCCCAAGGCGGTGATCGCGGCCTATCTCTGCTTCTTCCCGGTCACGGTCGGGCTCGTGAAGGGTCTCACCTCCCCCGACCGGATGCTCTGCGACCTGATGCGGACCTATTCCGCCGGGCGGGTGCAGACCCTGTGGCGGCTGCGCCTGCCCGCCGCCCTGCCCTACCTGTTCGCCGCCCTGAAGATCGCGGTGGCGGCGAGCCTCGTCGGCACCATCGTCGGTGAATTGCCGACCGGCGCGCAGGCCGGAATCGGCGCGCGCCTGCTCGCGGGCTCCTATTACGGGCAGACGATCCAGATCTGGGCGGCGCTCTTCGCCGCCGCCGGGCTTTCGGCCCTCCTCGTCTCGGCGGTGTCCCTGGCGGAAGCGGGCACGGCAAGGCTGACGGGGACAAGGCTGACGGGGGCGCGGCGATGACGGGGCCCCGTCGCCATCTGGGGCGTGCCCTCGCCCTGACCTTGGCGTCCTTCGCCCTCGGGCTCGCCCTGTGCGTCCTCATCCACCGCCCGGACATCGCCGGGCAGGCGGGGCCGGGTGTCTGGGGCGCGACGCTCGGTCTGTGGCTGCTGGCGAGCCTCGCCGCCTCGGACCTTGCCGCCCTGAGCCTGTCCCGGCCCATGGGCCGCCGGGCCGTGGCGCTCGGGCCGCCGCTGCTGTTCGGGTTCCTCGTGGTCGCGCTCTGGGAGATCGTGACCGTGGGGGCGGGCGTGCCCACGGTACTGATGCCACCGCCCTCTAGCGTCGCCGCGCGCTTCGCGAGCGCGTGGCCGGTGCTGGCGGCGGATTTCGTGCAGACCTTCGTGAAGGCGGCTCTGCCCGGTTACGTCATCGGCAACCTCGCCGGGCTCGGCCTCGCGATCCTCGCCGACCGGGTGCCGGTGCTGCGGCGGGGCGTGATGCCGGTGGCGAACTTCGCTTCGGCCCTGCCGATCGTCGGCGTCGCGCCGATCATGGTGATGTGGTTCGGTTTCGATTGGCCGTCCAAGGCCGCCGTGGTCGCGCTGATGACCTTCTTCCCGATGCTGGTGCAGGCGAGCGCGGGCTTGTCCGCGACGGGCCGCCTCGAACGCGACCTGATGCGCAGCTACGCGGTGGGCTACGGGCAGACCCTTCTGCTGCTGCGCCTGCCCACCGCCCTGCCCTTCCTGTTCACGGCGCTCAAGGTCAACGCGACGCTGGCACTGATCGGGGCGATCGTGGCCGAGTTCTTCGGCACGCCCATCGTCGGCATGGGGTTCCGCATCTCCATCGAGGCGGCGCGGCTCGCACTGGACATGGTCTGGGCCGAAATCGCCCTCGCCGGGCTCGCGGGCTCCGGCTTCTACGGACTCGTCGCGCTCATCGAGCGGGCGACAACGCACCGGCCGCCAGCGGCGCGGACGGCCTGAACACCCATCACGATCGGCAGGGGGACGCGGAATGGCACGCGAGCGGACGAAGGCGGGACGGGGTGCGTGGGCGGGCCTCATGGGGGCGCTCGCCCTCTGCCTGGGCCAGGGCGGTGCGCGGGCGGCGGAGCCCGTGACGCTTCAGCTCAAATGGGTGCCCCAGGCTCAGTTCGCGGGTTACTACGTCGCCCAGGCCAAGGGCTTCTACAAGGAGGCCGGGCTCGACGTGACGATCAAGCCCGGCGGGCCGGACGTGGCGCCGCCGCAGGTCATTGCGGGCGGCGGGGCGGATGTGGTGGTCGATTGGATGCCCTCGGCGCTCGCCGCGCGGGAGAAGGGCGTGCCGCTCGTCAACATCGCCCAGCCGTTCAAGCGCTCGGGACTGATGCTCACTTGCCGGGCCGAGACCGGCATCAAGACCCCCGCCGACCTCAAGGGCCGGACCCTCGGCGTCTGGTTCTCGGGCAACGAGTATCCGTTCCTCGCCTGGATGGCGAAGCTCGGCCTCAAGACCGATGGCTCGCCCTCCGGCGTGAAGGTGCTGAAGCAGGGCTTCAACGTCGATCCGCTGATCCAACGCCAAGCCGATTGCGTCTCGACCATGAGCTACAACGAGTATTGGCAGGTGATCGACGCCGGGTTCAAGCCGGAGCAACTGGTGGTGTTCCGCTACGAGGACCAGGGTGTCGCCACCCTGGAGGACGGGCTCTACGCCCTCGAAGGCAAGCTCAAGGACAAGGCCTTCGTCGCCCGGCTGGCCACCTTCGTGAAGGCCTCCATGAAGGGCTGGGCCTACGCCGCCGCGCATCCGGACGAGGCCGCTGGCATCGTCCTCGACAACGATGCCAGCGGCGCGCAGACCGAGAAGCATCAGAAGCGGATGATGACCGAGATCGCCAAGCTCCTCGATACGGGCGGCGGGCGCCTCGACCCGGCCGATTACGAGCGCACCGTCGGCATCCTCCTCGCGAGCGGGACCGATCAGGCGGTGATCACCAAGAAGCCCGAGGGGGCCTGGACGCAGGCCGTGTCGGATGCCGGGCGCTGACGGAACGATCCTTGCCTGAGGCGGGCGAGCCTAGCCGTCGAAGGTCCCCAGCATGTCGTCCGGTCCCGTTGCCACCCCAGACCTCGAAGCCGTCATGGAGGCGAGTGCGAGCCTTCTCGGCCTGACCCTCGCGCCCGAATGGCGTGAGCCGGTTCTGGCGAATCTGCGGGTACTCCGGGCGGCCTCGGCTCTGGTCGAGGGCTTCCCTCTCCCCGACGAGGCCGAGGCGGCCCCGGTCTTCGAGGCCTGACCCGTGGGAGAGATCAAGGACTGGTCCGTCGCCACCGCCGCCGACATCGCGGTGGGGGTCGGCTCGAAGGCGGTGAGCGCGCGCACGGTCATGTCCGCCGCCCTGGCCCGGATCGCGCGGATCGACCCGGCGGTGAACAGCTTCACCGACGTGCTGGCCGAGCGCGCCCTGGTGCGGGCCGAGGCCCTCGATGCGGGGCTCGCCCGCGGCGAGGCGCCGGGGCCGCTCTGCGGCGTGCCCTTCGCGGCGAAGAACCTGTTCGACGTGGCGGGACTTCCGACGCGGGCCGGTTCGCGGATCAACCGCGACCGCCCCCCGGCGGACCGGGATGCCGCACTGATCCGGCGGATGGAAGCGGCGGGCGGCGTGCTGATCGGCGCCCTCAACATGGGCGAATATGCCTATGATTTCACGGGCGAGAATATCCACGACGGCGACACCCACAACCCGCACGATCTCACCCGGATGTCGGGCGGGTCGTCCGGCGGATCCGGAGGCGCCGTGGCGGCGGGTCTCGTGCCCCTGGCGCTCGCCTCCGATACCAACGGGTCGATCCGGGTGCCCTCCGCCTTCTGCGGCTGCTTCGGGCTGAAACCCACCTATGGCCGGACGAGCCGGGCGGGCAGCTTCCCCTTCGTCGGCAGCCTCGACCATCTCGGGCCGATGGGCCGCAGCGTGACCGATCTCGCCCTCGCCTACGACGCGATGCACGGGCCCGATCTCGACGATCCCGCCTGCGCGAAGCGCCCGCCCGCCCCCGCCTTCCCCAGCCTTGAGGACGGCATCGGCGGCCTGCGCATCGCCGTGGCGGGCGGCTACTTCGCCAGCGCCGGCGAGCCGGACGCCTTCGCGGTGGTGGAACGGGCCGCTGACGCCCTCGGCGCCACCGGCCGGATCGAGATCCCGGAAGCCGCCCGCGCCCGGGCGGCGGCGTACCTGATCTCCGCCGCCGAGGGCGCCGCCCTGCATCTCGACCGCCTGCGCCACCGCGCCACCGAATTCGACCCGGCGGTCCGCGACCGGCTGATCGCCGGGGCGATGCTGCCCGCACCCTTCATCGAGCGGGCGCAGCGCTTCCGGCGCTGGTACCGCGCGGCGGTGCTGGGCTGTTCCGCGATGTCGACGTGATCCTGGCCCCCGCAACGCCCTGCCGGGCCCCGCGCGGCGGACAGACGACCTTCATGCTCGGCGGGGTCGAGCTGCCCGTGCGGCCCAATATCGGCCTCTACACCCAGCCGATCTCCTTCATCGGCCTGCCGGTGGTCGCGGCGCCCGTCTGGCCCGATGACGGCCTGCCACTCGGCGTGCAGGTGATCGCCGCCCCCTGGCGGGAAGACCTCGCCCTGCGGGTGGCGCGGCATCTCGAACGGGAGAGCGTGGCGCGGGCGCCCGTGGCGAGGCTGTGATGGTGATCGACGATCCCGCCGTGAAGGCCGAGGTCGAGGCGGCCTTCGCCGTCTACGAGCAGGCCCTCATCACCAACGACGTGCCGGTGCTCGAAGCGTTGTTCCACGACGACCCCCGCACCATCCGCTACGGCGCGGGGGAGAACCTCTACGGCATGGACGCGATCCGCGCCTTCCGCCGGGGGCGCTCGCCACAGGGTCTCGCGCGGGACCTGAAGCAGACGGTGATCACCACCTACGGCCGGGATTTCGCCGTCGCCATGACCCTGTTCACCCGCGCGGGCGCGCCGGGGAAGGTCGGCCGCCAGAGCCAGACCTGGGTGCGCCTGTCCGAAGGCTGGCGGGTGGTCGCCGCCCACGTGAGCATCATCGACGCCTGACGGCCCGATCCGTCGCGAGGACCCGCGCACCATGTCCATGCCCGCATTCCCGACCCTGGCCGCGCTCCACGCCGCCTATGCGGACGGCCTCTCGCCCGAAGCGGTGATCGCCGAGACCTACCGGCGGATCGCGGCCGTCGCCGATCCCGGCATCTTCCTCGCCCTCGTCCCCGAGGCGGAGGCGCTGGTCGCCGCGCGGGCGCTGGGGCCGTTCGACCCCGTGGCGAAACCCCTTTGGGGCCTGCCCTTCGCGGTGAAGGACAATGTCGACGTGGCGGGGCTTCCGACCACCGCCGCCTGCCCCGATTTCGCCTACAGCCCCGAAGCGACCGCCCCGGCCGTGACGAGGCTCCTCGCGGCGGGTGCGGTGCTCATCGGCAAGACCAATCTCGACCAGTTCGCCACCGGTCTCGTCGGCGTGCGCACGCCCTATCCCGCGCCGCGCAACGCCTTCGATCCCGGCATGGTGCCGGGGGCTCCTCGTCGGGCTCGGCGGTGGCCGTCGCGCAGGGCCTCGTCACCTTCGCCCTCGGCACCGACACGGCGGGGTCCGGCCGCGTCCCGGCCGGGCTCAACAACATCGTCGGGCTGAAGCCTTCGCTCGGTAGCGTCTCCGGCCGGGGCATGGTCCCGGCCTGCCGGACGCTGGACACCCTGTCGGTCTTCGCGGGCACGGTGACGGATGCCGATGCCGCCTACCGGGCGATGCTCGGCTACGACCCCGAGGACGCCTATTCGCGGCCCTTGCCCGTTCCCGCTCGTCCGGCCTCGGTTCCGCCGGGGCTGCGCCTGGGCGTGCCCGACGCGGCGGGCCTGTCCTTCGGCGGCGACGCCCTGTCGAAGGAGGCCTTCGCCGCCGCCCTCGCCGACCTCGCGACCCTGGTGCCGGGCGGAGCCGTGCCCGTAGACCTCGCCCCGTTCCAGGCGGTGGCGGCCCTGCTCTACACCGGCCCCTGGGTGGCCGAGCGCTATCAGGCCATTCGCGCCATCATCGAGACCCGCCCCGAGATCCTCCACCCGACGACGCGGGCCATCATCGCCTCCGCGACGAAGCACTCGGCCGCCGACGCCTTCGCCGGGCTCTACCGCCTCGCCGAGCTGCGCCGGGCGACGGAGGCGGTCTGGTCACGGATCGACGTGCTCGTCGTGCCGACCTATCCCCGGCCGCGCTCCTGTGCCGATCTCGCCGCCGATCCGATCGGCCCCAACAGCGAACTCGGCACCTACACGAATTTCGTGAACCTGCTGGATCTCTGCGCCCTGGCGGTTCCGGGCCGGTTCCGGGCCGACGGCTTCCCCTCCGGCGTGACGCTCATCGCCCCGCGCGGCGCGGATGGTCTCCTCGCCGCCCTCGGCGCGCGGCTGCACGAGGCCGCCGGGCTGACGCTCGGCACGAGCGGCGCGCCGGTCCCCTCGGCCACCGAGGCACTGGGGATGGCGCGGGCGGCCGAGGGCGAGATCGAGATCGCGGTGGTCGGGGCGCATCTGTCGGGCCTGCCCCTGAACGGCGAGATCACCGGGCGCGGCGGTCGCTTCCTGCGCGCCGTCCCGACGAGCCCGGATTACCGCTTCCACGCCCTTCCCGGCGGCCCACCCGCCCGGCCGGGCCTGATCCGCGTCGCGGCCGGAACCGGCACGGCCATCGAGACGGAGGTGTGGGCCCTTCCCGCCGCCGGGTTCGGCACCTTCGTCGCCTCCGTGCCCGCGCCCCTCTCGATCGGAACACTCCGGCTCACGGACGGCACCACGCCGAAGGGCTTCCTGGTCGAGCCTGAAGGCCTCGCCGGAGCGACGGAGATCAGCGAATATGGCGGGTGGCGGCGGTATCTCGGCCGCTCGCAGCGGTGACCCGGCCCTCACCCTCGTCCTGCGCAGTTCCCCCTCAATGGTGCCCTGCCATGTGACGTCCGATCGTGCCCGCTTCGGCCTGTGCGGCGGCGGTCTCATAGACGAGGCGACCCTCCGACATCACGAGGATGCGGTCCGAGAGTTCCAGGATTTCGTCCAGATCCTCGCTGATCAGCAGTACGGCAGCGCCCTCGTTGCGGGCGGTGACGATACGCGTGCGGATCTCCGCCACCGCCGCGAAATCGAGGCCGAAGCAGGGATTGACCACGATCAGGAGATCGACCGGATCGGTCAGTTCCCGCGCCAGGACCGCCCGCTGGACGTTGCCGCCGGAGAGGGTCGCGATCGGCGCCTCGGACGAGGCGGTCTTGACCTTGAACCGCTCGATCAGGTCCTTCGCCCGCCGGGACATGGCCCGCCGGTCGAGCCAGAAGGTCGGCGGGCCGGACGGATCCTCGCCCCGCCGGTCGAAGGCGCGGAAGGCGAGGTTCTCGGCCACCGACATGCGCGGGGCGCAGGCCTCCCGTAGGGGCTCCTCGGGGATGAAGCGCACCCGTCGCGCCCGGCTCTGGGCGCGGGTGCCGGTATAGGGCTCGCCCGCCACGACCACGCGACCGCCTGCCGCCCGGATCCGCCCGCCGAGCACGTCGGCGAGTTCCTTCTGGCCGTTGCCGGAGACCCCCGCGATGCCCAGGATCTCCCGCGCCCGCACCCTGAGATCGGGAATGTCGATCCGGCGCAGGCCGGACACGTCCGTGGCCGCGAGGTTCTCGACGCGCAGGATCTCGCGAGCGGTATCCGGCTCGCCGACGCGGGCAGCGATGGGCCGCACGACGCGCTCGCCGATCATCATCGCCGCCATGTCCGCCCGCGACAGCGCCCCACCGCGCCGCCGCCGACCAGGCGGCCCCGGCGCAGGACGCTGAGGGAGCGGGCGAAGGTCTCGACCTCCCGGAACTTGTGGCTGATCATCAGGACGGTGAGGTCGCCCCGGTCGGCCATGGCCCGCAGGAGGCCGAGCACCTCCTCTGCCTCGTCGGGCGTGAGCACCGAGGTCGGCTCGTCGAGGATCAGGAAGCGGGCCTTGAGGTAGAGTTGCTTGACGATCTCGAGCTTCTGCTTCTCCCCCGCCGCCAGTTCGGCCACCGGCCGGTCGAGATTCAGCTTGAACGGCATGCCCTCCATGAAGGCGGCGAGCGCCGCCCTCTCGGCCTTCCAGTCGAGGATGGCGGGGGCGTCGGCGCGGCTGATCACGAGGTTCTCGGCCCCGGTCAGGGACGGCACCAGGGTGAAGTGCTGGTAGACCATGCCGAGGCCCCGCCCCTGCGCGCCCTTCGGATTGGTGATCTCGACCTCGCGGCCATCCACCAGGACGCTCCCGGCGGTGGGGGCGTAGAAGCCCATCACGCATTTCACGAAGGTCGACTTCCCCGCGCCGTTCTCGCCCAGCAGCGCGTGGAAGCCGCCCGCCTCGATCTTCATCGACACGTCGTCCAGCGCCGCGAAGGCGCCGAAGCGCTTCGTCATGCCGATGGTCTCGACGCCCAGGGCTCCTGAGGGCGCGTCGGGGGGCAGTGCCTCGCTCATGCGTGTTTGCCCATCACGGCGATCAGCGCGTCCGAACTGGCGACGGCGCCGAACACGCCGCCCTGCATGGTCACCATCTTCAGCGCCGCCTCGTGGTTGCCGGGATCGGTCGCGGCGGTCCCGTCCGACACGATCACGCATTCGAAGCCGCGGTCGTTGGCCTCGCGCATCGTCGTGTGGACGCAGACGTCGGTGGTGATGCCGGTGAGGATCAGGTTGCGGATGCCCCGCTGGGTCAGGATCAGTTCGAGGTCGGTGGCGCAGAACGAGCCCTTGCCCGGCTTGTCGATGACCGGCTCACCGGGCTGCGGCGCCAGTTCGGGGATGATCTCCCAGCCGGGCTCCCCCCGCACCAGCACCCGGCCGCAGGGGCCGGGATCGCCGATGCCCGCGCCGATCCGGCGGGAGCGCCAGCGCTTGTTGGCGGGCAGGTCCGCGAGGTCCGGCCGGTGGCCCTCGCGGGTATGGATCACGTGGTAGCCCCCTTCCCGCGCCGCCGCGAGCAAGTGTCCGATCGGCGCGATCGGCGCGCGCGTCAGGGCGAGGTCGTAGCCCATCGCATCGACGTAACCGCCCTTGCCGCAGAAATCCGTCTGCATGTCGATGATGACGAGGGCGGTGTTCGCAGGGCGGAGATCGCCGTCATACGGCCAGGGATACGGCTCGGCGGCGGCATAGGTGCCGGCGGTTCCGCTCATTCGGCGGCCTCCCGCCGGGAGGGCTGGTCGTAGATGCGTGTCGGCGCCGGGAAGCCGCAGGACGTACCGTCCGTGACCGCCACCTGATCCTCCCAGGGCAGGCGGTAACGCCCCGCCGCGAGGTCGGTCATGTAGGTGTAGGGGCAATCCTGCGCCCCGCCCTTCACCGCCGTGTAGCCCCGGTGGCCGAACTGGTAGATGTTGTTTTCAACGCCCCAGTGGATGCGCGCCTCGCGCACCAGATCGGGGCGGACTTCGGCGGTGATGATCTCATCAACGCGGCCGGTGGTGCCGTGGGCGAGAACCGTGCCGTCGAAGTTGCAGATCATCCCCTCGCCCATCGAGTCGAACGTGCCGTCCGAGCCGCACAGGCAGACATTGGCCGTGACCATCAGGTTGCAGAAGGCGTTGGATTGGTTGGTGAAACGCCAGGATTCGCGGATCGGGGCCGTGTATCCGGCCGTGCGGATCATGATCTCCGCGCCCTTGTAAGCGGCCTCCCGCGCCATTTCCGGGAACATGCCATCGTGGCAGATGATGAGGCCGATCTTCGCGCCCTTCGGCCCCTCGATCACCGGGATGCCGAGGTTGCCCGGCTCCCAGGGCTCGACCGGGACCCAGGGATGCATCTTCCGATAGTAGAGCTTCGGCTCGCCCTGGTCGTCGATGATCAGACCGGAATTGTAGGGCATCCCGCCGGGATTGGCCTCCATGATGGAGAAGCAGCCCCAGATCCGGTGTTCGGCGCAGGCACGCTTGAAGGCGGCCACCTCCGGCCCGTCGAGGGTGCAGAGGATCTCCGGGCGGATGTCCATGGATAGGCCGTGGAGGGCGTATTCCGGGAAGACCACGAGGTCCATGGTGCCGAGATTGGCCCGCGCCTTGGCGACCAGGGCCACGATCCGGTCGGTCTGTGCCGCGATGTCCGCGCGGGTCTCGATCTTCGGCAACTGTAATTGCACGAGACCGATCACCACGCCGTGGGGCGACTTGTTCAATCCTCCGAGGCCGTTCATCGGCTGACACTCACTTCGACAGGGACAACTCGCCCGGTGCCCCCGCCAACGCCCGGTGGGGCGAGGAGGTGACGATGAGAAGGACGAGGGTGAGGACGTAAGGCGCGGCGTAGAACAGGTAATAGCCCTGCGAGACGCCGACCGATTGCAGGGCCGGGCCGAGCGCCCCCGCCCCGCCGAACAGCAGCGCCGCCCCGAAACAGGCGAGCGGGTTCCAGCGGGCGAAGATGACGAGCGCCACCGCCATCAGCCCCTGGCCGGAGGAGATGCCCTCGTTCCACGAGCCCGGATAGTAGAGCGAGAGGTAAGAACCGCCGATCCCGGCGAGAACGCCACCGAGGCCGGTGGCGACGAGGCGCACCCGATCGACGTCGTAGCCGAGCGCCCGGGCCGCGTCGGCGCTGTCTCCGACCACGCGCAGGATCAGTCCGGCCTTGGTGTTGCGCAGGCCCCACCACAGGGCGACAGAGAGGGCCGCGCCGCACAGGAACAGCACGTTGACCCGCAAGGCCGCCTGGACCTGCGGCAGGTCCGACCACGCCCCGAACGGAATGGCGGGCAGCGGTGGCGCGGGAGGCTGGATGAAGGGCTTGCCGAAGAAGAAGGCGAGCCCCGTCCCGAACAGCATCAGCGCGATGCCGATGGCGACGTCGTTCACCTTCGGGAATTTGCAGATATAGCCGTGCAGCAGCCCGAATAGGCCGCCCGCGAGCCCTGCCACCGCGACTCCCGCCCAGGGCGAGTTCGTCAGCACGGCAGTCGCGTAGGCCGACATTGCCCCGAACACGAGGGTGCCTTCGAGGCCGAGATTGATCCGCCCCGAGCGTTCGGTGATCGTCTCGCCGAGGCTCACGAACAGGAACGGGGTCGAGACGCGGATCGCGCCGCCGAGGATCGCCAGCGGGACCGTCCAGAGACCGAGATCGTCGCTCATGCGGGGACGGCCTCTCGCTTCTGCGCCCAGAGATGCGGATTGAAGAGCTTGAACCGGCCGTAGAGCGTCTCGCTGAGCAGCACGACGAGGAAGAGCAGCCCTTCGAGCACCAGCACCGTCGCGTCCGGCAGTTGCATCCGGCGCTGGATCAGCCCGCTCGACGCCTCGATGCCGCCGAGGAGGAACGCGACCGGCATGATCGCGATCGGGTTCTGCCGGGCGAGGAAGGCGACGAGGATGCCGGTATAGCCGTAGCCCGCCGCCAGGGTGCCGTTGGCGTTGCCCTGCACCGCCGCGACTTCGAAATAGCCCGCGAGAGCCGCGAAGGCCCCGCCGAGCGCAGTGAAGCCGACGATCAGCCGCCCGACCGGCAGGCCCTGGATCTGCGCCGCCTTGACGTTTCCGCCCGCGATCCTTGCGGCGAAGCCCAGCGTCGTGCGGTCCATGAGCAGGTAGGCGACCACGCAGGCGATGATCCCGCAGCCGAGCCCCCAATGCACGCCGATCACCGGCATCGGCCCGAGCATGAAGGCGTCGCCCACCGGTAGGGTCGAGGGCTTGTTGAGGCTCGCGGGATCGCGCAGCGGCCCCTCGATCAGATGGTTGGCCAGCGCGATGGCGATGTAGGACAGGAGCAGGCTGGAGATCGTCGCGTTGACGTTGCGATAGGCCTGGAGCCAGCCCACGGCGCCGATCCACACCGCCCCCATGAACGCCGCCGCCCCGGCCATCAGCGGGACCGCGATGATCGCGGGCAGGCCGGACAGCGGTTGGGCGGCGGCCGCGGCGGCGAGGCCACCGAGGACGATGGCGCCCTCCCCGCCGATCACCACGAGGCCGAGTCGGGCGGGCAGGGCCACGCAGAGCGCCGCGAAGAGCAGGGGCGCGGCCCGCTGCAAGCTGTTGCCGAGGGCGAAGGGCGAGCCGAACCCGCCGCGCCAGACGATGTCGATGAGTTGCAGGGGCGACTTGCCGAGCGCCATCAGGAAAAGGCCGAACAGCAGGAAACCCACCAGGGCTGCCCCGACCGGGATGGCCAGGGCTTCCAGGCGACGGGCCAGCCACGCCCTCAAGGGGAGCGTGGTCCAGGCTCGCGGCTTATCGCCGGCGAGCTTCGAGGGGGCGGCGTCCGCAACCAAGGCTCAGGATCCTCCGCGATGGCTCTGCGAGCGCCGCAGAAACCGTGCCAGCCGGGGTCTCGGCCCTCTTGTCAGACCGAGCCCTTCACGCCCTCGACGAGGTAGTTGGTGCTCTCCAACTCGGTCGCCTTCTCGGCATAGGCCTTCCCGGCGGGCATCACCTCCTTGCCGGAATTGTCCTTGAGCGGGCCTTTGATGATCTCGAAGCCGCCCTTCAGCATCTCGGCCTTCACCGCATCGGCGTTGCGGCGGGCGCCGTCGGACACGGCCGGGCCATAGGGGCTCATCTTCACGTAGCCGTCCGCCAGCCCGCCGCGCACGAAATGCGCGGGGACCTTGCCCGCCTGCATCGCGGCGATGGCGTCCTTGTAGATCGGCAGCCAGTTCCACTCGGCGCCGGTCAGATATTTCTGCGGCGCCAGCGGCGACTGATCGACATGGTAGCCGCAGACGAAGGCG
This sequence comes from Methylobacterium komagatae, assembly GCF_042661665.1. Classification (NCBI taxonomy): domain Bacteria; kingdom Pseudomonadati; phylum Pseudomonadota; class Alphaproteobacteria; order Hyphomicrobiales; family Methylobacteriaceae; genus Methylobacterium; species Methylobacterium komagatae. The sequence continues at coordinate 3,906,036 of NZ_JBHSWN010000001.1, read as the reverse complement.
CCCCGGCGGGCGGCCGTCTCGACCACGACCTTGGGGCTGTCCACGTGGCAGGTGATGACGTCGGCGCCGCCATCGACCAGGGCGTTGGTGGCCTCGGCCTCCTTTACCGCCAGCGACCACTCGCCCGTGAAGATCACTTGGCAGGTGATGGCGGGATCGACGCTGCGGGCGCCGAGCAGGAAGGCGTTGACGTTGTTCAGGACCTGGGGAATGGGCTTGGCCGCGACGAACCCGATCTTCTTCGACTTGCTGGCATGGGCGGCGGTGATGCCGTTCAGATACTGCGCCTGTGCAATGTAGCCGAAATAGGAGCCGGCATTCTGCGGGTCCTTCTCGGTCCAGAGGCCGCCGCAGTGACGGAACTGGATCTTCGGGTTCTTCCGCGCCTCGTTGAGGAGATACGGGCTGTAATAGCCGAAGGAAGTCGGGAACAGCAGCGTCGCCCCGTCGAGATTGATCATGCTCTCCATGGTCTTCTCGACGGCGTTGGTCTCCGGGACGCGCTCCTCCTCGGTGATCTCGAGGCCGCCCATCGCCTTCAGGGCCTTGGCGGCCTGGGCATGGGCTTGGTTGTAACCGTAATCGTCCTTCGGCCCGACATAGATGAAGCCGACCGTCAGGGGCGTCGCGGCCCGGGCCCGTCGCCCGGTCGCCGTGTCGAGACCGAGGAGTGCGCCCGCACCGAGCAAGGTTCTGCGCGTAAAGGGAAGATGTGCCACGCGTCGATCACCCCGTTCTTCCCGCGAAGATGGCGGGCGGAGCGGGATGTTAAGCGCCGGTTCTTACCCGGCGAAGCCGATAATTTCGGCACCTGACCGGCTGGTCTAGCCTTGGGCAGGCACCTGTACCGCTGCGCCGACGCACAAGTCTCATGCGCCCGGTGGTGAAAAGCGCGGCAGTTCAACCAAGCCTAGAAGTCTGCGCGGACGGCGCCTCGGCCTGTCCGCGCGACTCGGTTCTCAACGGCTGCGATCGAAGCGGCTGCCATAAGGGTGGGGGATCGAGCCGGTGACTGCGACGCCGTCATCCCGGATGATCGCGTAGCCATCGACATTGCGCGAATCCATCAGGTTCGGAATCGCGGCGCGACCCTGGACGCCGCCGGGGGCGGTGACAGCCGGGATGCCGGCGGGGGCGGTGAAGCTCTGCGCGAAGGCGGTCGTGGAGAGGGAGAGGCCGAGAAGGGCGCCTGCGAGGATACGATAAGACATGGCGGACATCCGAAGTTCGGAGCGGTGCGCCGGACGTCTGGCGCTCGCTACGGATCATCAAATGTGCAGCGATGCCTCCGGATCCAACGCGGAAAGCTCGAATATTGTGCGTTTACGCACGACCGCGCAGGGCTCTCGCCAACGGGACGGGCGGGCGCATGATAAGTTTTCCATGCTATTAGAATGCCTTACAGGGCAATGTCGCGAATGTGAGCCTGTCCCGTGCGTTCTGGCACGGACCTTTCCCGAGCGTGCCGACGCGCGGTCAATGGGCTTCGGCGGCCCTCGCTTGGCGTGCCGCCGCATCGCGGGCCGCCTCCGCCGTTCCGAGCCCGTTAAAGAATAGGTTCAAAAGAACCGCCGACAGGGCGCAGAGCAGGATGCCTGAATCCAACAGGGGATGCAGCGCATGCGGCATCTCCTTGAAGAAGTTCGGCGCCACCAGGGGGATCATCCCGAAGCCGACCGAGACCGCGACGATGAACAGGTTGTTGCGGTTGCCGGCGAAATCGACGCCGCCGAGGATGCGGGTGCCGGTGGCGCCCACCATCCCGAACATGACCAGCCCCGCCCCGCCGAGGACGCATTGCGGCACCGCCTCGACCAGGGCGGCGAGCTTCGGCACGAGGCCGAGACCCAGCATGATGACCCCGCCGACGACCGCCACGAGGCGCGTGCGCACCCCCGTCACCCCGACGAGGCCGATGTTCTGGGAGAAGGACGTGTAGGGGAAGGTGTTGAACACCCCGCCGATCATCGTGCCGAGGCCATCCGCGCGCAGACCCCGGACGAGCCGCGCCTCGTCGAGCGGTTCGGCGCAGATCTCGCTCAGGGCGAGGAACATGCCGGTCGACTCGACCATGACGACGATCATCACCACGCACATCGTGACGATCGAGACCGGATCGAAGGTCGGCAGGCCGAAGGCGAAGGGGCGCACCACGTCGAACCACGGGGCGGTGACGACATGGCCGAGATCGACTAGCCCGAACGGCGCGGCCACGAGCATTCCCGCCACGATCCCGATCAGGACGGAGGCCGAGCCGACGAAGCCGGTGCAGAAGCGGGTGACCGCCAGGATCACGCAGAGGACGAAAGCCGCGATGGCGAGATGCAGCGGCGCGCCGTAATGCGGGTTGCCGACCCCGCCCGCCGCCCAGTTCACCCCGACGCGCATGAGCGAAATGCCGATGACGAGGATGATCGTCCCGGTGACGACAGGGGGGAACAGGGGCAGGAGCCGCCCGATGAGCGGCGCGGCGAGGAACGCGAACAGGCCTGCCGCGATCACTGCGCCATAGATGCCGGTGAGGCCGACCCCCGGGCTCAGACCCATGGCGACCATCGGAGTCACCGCCGCGAAGGTCACGCCCATCATCACCGGCATGCGGATGCCGATGCCGGGGAGGCCCCAGCTCTGCACGAGGGTGGCGAGGCCGCCCGCGAACAGGTCGGCGCTGACCAGCAGGGCGACCTGCTCCGGGGGCAGCTTCAGGGCACGTCCCACGATCAGCGGCACCGCCACCGCGCCCGCATACATCACCAGTACGTGCTGGAGGCCGAGGAGGCCGAGCGCGGCGGGGCGCGTGACGGGATCGGGCCGGGCGGCGCTCGACATGATTGGATCGTCCCTGAAGACCGCCCTGCGAATGACCGGACGCGAAGCGGTTGACGGACTTGCGCAATCCATGTGCCAAAGAGCCCGCTCGGGCGTGCAACTGGCCTGTTGCCTGCTAGGCTCGCGGGGGCCGCACGGGAAATCCGTTCGGTGTTCGGGAGGAAAGCGGATGGGGATGCGTCGTCCTGGATCGATCGCCGTTCTGGCGGCGATGGCGTGGCTCGGGCTCGGGGCCGCCATCGATGCGAGCGGATCGCTCCGGCCGCCTCAGGCGGAGGCGCAGGGGAGCCTGACACCCCCCGCAGGCCAGCCGCGCGTCACCGCCCCCGGCGGTCTGCGCGGTCGCGCCATCCGCCGCCATCATCGCCACCACGCGCCGCACCGGCGGCGTTGACGCGACAGCACGACAGGAACTTGCACAACAGGAGTGGGCGCGACGGGAACTCGCCGCGTTTCCGGCCATTCGTCCTGTTCTCCGAGAGCGGGACGATCATGGCACGCACGCTGACCCTTACCCTGGCCCCCACTCTGGCCCTCTGCGGGCTGCTCGCGACGGCCGCCGCCGCGAACGCGCAATCGGTCGGCGCCCCGGCCGGGCGCGACCCCGCGACGGCGCCCGGCGGCACCGAAGGCCTCGCCGGACCGCGCAACACGGCCGAGGCGATCCGCAGCGGCGACGCGATCCCGGTCGCGCCGCGCACGGACGGGATCCCGGCCGGTGAGCAGGGTGTCCTGCCCCCGGAAGCGTCGCGGGCGCCCGCCCCGCGCTGAAGGCCGACCCTACTGGGGCAGCTTGTCGTCGATCCCCTTCACGTACCAGTTCATGCCGAGGATCATCGGGTCGGGGGCGGTCTCGCCGTCCTTGACCGCCACGCTGCCATCCTGCTTCGTCACCGGACCGGCGAAGGGGTGGACCTTGCCGGAGGCGATGTCCTTCACAGTCGCCTCGGCCATCGCCTTCACGTCGTCGGGCATGTTGGTGAAGGGCGCGAGGACGACCATGCCGTCCTTGATGCCGCCCCAGGTGTCGTGGCTCTTCCACGTCCCGTCGAGCACGGCCTTGGCCTCGGCGATCACGTAGCCGTTCCAGTCGTCCACGATCGAGGTGAGCCTGCGCCTTGGGGGCGAAGCGGTACTGGTCCGAGGACTGGCCGAAGGCGAGCTTGCCCTGCTTCTCCGCCTCCTGCAGCGGCGCGGCGGAATCGGTGTGCTGGGACAGGATGTCGGCCCCCTGCGCCAGCAGCGCCTTGGCGGCCTCCGCCTCCTTGCCGGGGTCGAACCACGTGTTCACCCAGACGATCTTCACCTTGATGTTCGGGTTCACCGATTGCGCGCCGAGCATGAAGGCGTTGATGCCGCTCACGACCTCGGGGATCGGGAAGGAGGCGATGTAGCCGACCGTGCCCGACTTGGAGAGCTTGGCGGCGATCTTCCCGCACACGTAGCGGCCCTCGTAGAACCGGGCCGAGTAGGTCGAGACGTTGTCGGCGCGCTTGTAGCCGGTGGCGTGCTCGAACTTCACCTTCGGGAATTTCTTGGCGACCTTCAGCGTCGGCTCCATGAAGCCGAAGGAGGTGGTGAAGATCAGCCCCATGCCGGAGCGGGCGAGCTTCTCGATGGCGCGCTCGCTGTCGGCCTCCGGCACGTTCTCGAGGTAGGTGGTTTCGACCTTGCCCGGCAGGGCCTCGGCGAGCGCCTTGCGGCTCAGGTCGTGCTGGAACGAATAGCCGTAATCGGCGACCGGCCCGACATAGACGAAGCCGACCTTGAGCTTGTCCTCGGCCTTCGCCGCGCCGGAGAACAGGAGAAGCGCGCCGAGGCAGGCGCCGAGGGTCGTCCGCAACATCCGCATGGGTCCTTTTCCGTGGTGTCTAACGGTGTGGGGTGAAGTCCCGCCCGAGGGCGGCGGGGGCCAGGGAGCCGCCCCGCCGACGCCCGAGCGACAGCAGGACCAGCGCCAGGATCGTCGCGAGATAGGGGAGCGCCGAGAGCAGTTGCCCCGGCAGGCCGATGCCGGACGCCTGGGCGTGGAGTTGCAGCACGGTGGCGCCGCCGAACAGGATCGCGCCCGCCACCACCCTCCCCGGCCGCCAGGAGGCGAAGACGACGAGGGCCAGCGCGATCCAGCCCCGCCCGGCGGTCATCGCGGGCGCCCAGAACGGCGTGTAGGCGAGCGAGAGATAGGCGCCTGCGAGCCCCGCGCAGCCGCCCCCGAACAGCACCGCCAGGAACCGCACGAGGCGCACCGGCAGTCCCAGGGAATGGGTCGCGGTGTGGTCGTCGCCCACGGCCCGCAGGATCAGCCCTGTCCGCGTCCGCCACAGGAACCACGCGACGCCGAGCGCCAGGGCGAGGCCCGCATAGACGAACCCGTCCTGCCCGAAGACGAGACGGCCCACGACGGGCAGGTCGGTGAGGACCGGCAGGTGGAGATGAGGCGCGGGCTCCCGCTTCAGCCCGACATAGCCCGCCCCCACGAGCCCCGAGAGGCCGAGGCCGAGGATCGTCAGGGCGAGCCCCGACGCCACTTGGTTCGCCGCGAGCCCCACGGTCAGCAGGCCGAACAGGGCGGCGAGGCCGATCCCGGCGCCGATCCCGGCCAGCGCCCCGGCGAAGGTCGAGCCAGTCTCGACCGCCGCCGCGAAGCCGATGGCCGCGCCGCAGACCATCATGCCCTCGACGCCGAGGTTGAGCACGCCCGCCCGCTCGGCGACGAGTTCCCCGAGCGCGGCGATAATCAGCGGCGTCGCCGCCGCCAGCACCGTGGCCAGCACCATCGGAAGGAGATCGAGGCTCATCGCGCGGCCCCCGGCACGAGGCGGACCTTGAATCGCGTGAGCACGTCGGCCCCCAGCACGAGGCCGAGGAGCAGACCCTGGAAGGCCCGCGTGAGGTCGAGGGGCAGCCGCAGGTCGATCTGCGCCGCCTCCCCGCCGATCGTGGTGACCGCGATGACGAAGGCCGCGACGAGGATGCCCACCGGCGACAGCCGCCCGAGGAAGGCGACGATGATCGCGGTGAAGCCGTAGCCCGGCGAGATGGTCGGCTGGAGCTGGCCGATCCGGCCCGCGACCTCGACGATGCCCGCGAGGCCCGCCGCGCCGCCGGAGATCGCGAAGGCCAGGAGCGTCAGCCGTTCCTCGCTGAACCCCGCGAACCGGGCGGCCCGGGGGCTTGCGCCGACCACCCGCATCTCGAACCCGAACAGGGAGCGGCCGAGCACCACGACCGCCAGCACCGTCGCGACGAGTGCGAGGAGGACGCCCGCGTGGAGCGTGTCGCCCTCCCAGAGGTAGGGAAGCCGCGCGGCGGGATCGAAGGACACGCTCTGCGGAAAGTTGAACCCCGCCGGATCGCGCAAGGGCCCGCGCGCCATGTAGTCGAGCAGGAGTTCCGCCACATAGACGAGCATCAGACTCGTCAGGATTTCCGAGACGCCGAGCTTCACCCGCAGGATGGCCGGGATCATCGCATAGGCGAGACCCGCCAGCGTGCCGGTGACGAGCATCGTCGGCAGGATCCAGACGGTGGTGCCCGTGCTGCCATGGGTCGCGATGGCGACCATGCCCCCGGCGAGGCCGCCGACGACGAACTGGCCCTCGGCCCCGATATTCCAGAGGTTCGCCCGGTAGCAGAAGGCGAGCCCGGTCGCGATGAGCGCGAGGGGCGCCGCCTTGATGGCGACCTCCTGCAGCGACCACGCTTCGGAGAGGGGCGCGATGAAATAGGCTGCGAAGGCGGCGCCCGGCGACACGCCCATCGCGGAGACGGCGTCCCCACCGATCAGCACCGCCGCGAGGAAGGCGAGCGTCGGCGACAGGGCTTCCGCCCACGGCGAGCGCTGGCCGCGCGGCACGAGATCAAGACGCATGGGCGGTCTCGGGAGGGAGCGCGATGGCCGTCGCAGCTGGCGCGGCCTCGCCGCCGCCCATCAGCAGGCCCACCGCCTCGCGGCTGGTCTGCCTGCGCGGCACCGCGGGCGAGAGCTGCCCGGCATGAAGGACGGCGATGGAATCGGCGATCTCGAACAACTCGTCGAGGTCCTGGCTGATCGCCAGCACGGCGCTGCCGCTCGCGGCGAGGTCGATCAGGGCCTGCCTGATGCGCGCTGCCGCCGCCGCATCGACGCCCCAGGTCGCCTGATCGACCACGAGGACGCCCGGCGCGGCCAGGATCTCGCGCCCGACGACGAATTTCTGGAGGTTGCCCCCGGAGAGGGTTCCGGCGGCGGGATCGGGCCCCGCCTTGCGCACGTCGAAGGCCTCGATCACCCGCGACGCGAAGGCCTGGGCGGTGCCCCGGCGCAGGAAGCCGAAGCGGGTCAGTGGCGCGGTGGCGTGGCGGGAGAGCACGACGTTCTCTGACAGGCTCATGGCGGGGGCGGCGGCGTGGCCGTTGCGCTCCTCCGGCACGAAGGCCGCACCGAGGCGCCGCCGTGCATTGACCCCGAGATGCCCGGCGGGCTTCCCGTCGATGAGTACGGCCCCGGCGCACCCGGCCGGCACCTCGCCGGAGAGGGCGGCGAAGAGTTCCGCCTGCCCGTTCCCCGCGATGCCCGCGATGCCGAGGATCTCGCCGCCCCGGATCGTGAGGCCGATCTCCCGCAGGGCGGTGGCGTGCAGTCCGGGGGCGGGCAGCGACAGCTTGTCGAGGCGCAGGCGCTCGCCGCCGGATTGCGCGGCGGAGGCGGGGGCGATCTCGCGGACCTGCGCGCCCACCATCATCGCGGCGAGGGAGGCGGCACTTTCCCGGCGGGGATCGCAGGCGCCGACCACCTTGCCCGCGCGCAGGATCGTCGCCCGCGCGCAGAGACGGCGCACCTCGTCGAGCCGGTGCGAGATGTAGAGGAGCGCCCGCCCCTCGTCGCGCAGCCGCTCCAGCACGGTGAACAGCAATTCGGCCTCGCCCGGCGTCAGCACCGAGGTCGGCTCGTCGAGGATCACGAGCTTCGGGTCCTGAAGCAGGCAGCGGACGATCTCGATCCGCTGCCGCTCCCCGGCGGACAGCGACCAGACCGGCCGGTCCGGTTCGAGATGCAGGCCGTAGGTGTCTCCCAAAGCCGCGATCCGGCGCGCCAGTTCGGCCCGGCTCAGGCCACGCTCCATCACCAGGGCGATGTTCTCGGCCACCGTCAGGTTCTCGCAGAGCGAGAAGTGCTGGAACACCATGCCGATGCCGAGCCGCCGCGCGGCCTCGGGATTGGCGAGCCGCACCGTCTGCCCGAGATGGGTGATGGCCCCCTCCGTCGGCTCCAGCAGGCCGTAGAGGATCTTCATCAAGGTGGACTTGCCCGCGCCGTTCTCGCCGAGCAGGGCGTGGATCTCCCCCGCCCGGATCTCGAGATCGACATGGTCGTTGGCCGTGAAGTCGCCGAAGCGCTTCACGATCCCGTAGGCGCCGAATAGCGGGCGCGGATCGCCTGCCGGGGCCGGTAGGCCGGAGGTGGGCCGTTCCTGGATGCCGGTCCCCACCGGTCAGAACACGTGGAAGGCGACGCCGGCGAGGAAGCTCTTCTCCTCCGTGCCCTTGAAGTTTGCGGTCTCGACGTTGCCGAACTTGTTCAGCCAGTACTGGAAGCCGATGAACACATCGACCCGGTTGGGCTGGTCGTAGACGAGCTTGCCGAGGTCGAGGACGAGGTTGGTCCGCGACAGGAATTCCAGGCCGCGCGGCGGGTTGAACGGGAAGGCGGCCACGTTCTGCACGCCTCGGCCCTTGGGCAGGACGATGTTGTTGAAGCCCGTGATGCTGAGCGGCAGGCCGGTGAAGGTCAGCGGGAAGCTGTAGACCACCTCGAACTCGGGCACCGTGTCGAAGCTCTGGTCGCGATCGGGCTGGACGTTGAAGCCGTTGCGGTTCCACTCCTTGTAGGCGTGGACGGAGAGGTTGAGGAACCCGGCGGGCACGTCGAAGGCGAAGTTCAGGCCGCCGACCACGTCGCGCTTCTTCGAGCCGAAGGCGTCGTTCTGCGAGTTGGCGTCGAAGCCGAAGGCCAGGGACACGTCCTTGACGAGGCCGGGGATGGTGAAGGCCTTGGTGCCGGACAGGGCGTTGAGGCTGAGCGTGCCGCGATACAGGCCGTAGGCTTCGGTGTTGCCGTAATCGGCGAAGAACGGGTTGGCGATCGTTCCGGGGGGATTGGTCGTACCTGCGGGAAACTGCGAGCCGGACTTGAGGATGTCGAGGGAGAAGAAGTTGGTGCCGTAGGCCCAGGCGTCGGCGTGGGAGATGTTGAGGATCTGCTTGGGCGCCTCGCGGGAGACGAAGCTGCCATCGGCCCGCTGGATCTGGACGCCCGGCGAGACGGTGGGGAACTGGTAGCGATAGCTGATCTGCGTATCCGCGAAGAGGAAGAACGACGGTTCCTTCACGGGAACGACTTCGGGCGCCTTCTTCGATGTGTCGAGATCGGCCGCGAAAGCTGCATTTGCGATGCAGAGTGAGAGGGTGGCCGCCAACACACGCTTGAACATTTTTCCGGTCCCCCGAGTCTTCAAAAGGTTCCCGAGAAATCAGCAACGCCTATGCCAGCGATGAAAATGGCTAGAGCGACTTCGCGCAATGTTGCGGAAACGTCACAAAATCTGCCGTTTCCGTTCAGAATGCCTCGCGAATGGTCACAGCGGGCGCTCGAATGGCGCCGATCACCTGGTGAGCGGGTGTGCATGCTTTTTGCAAAGCGGAGCATCATCCCTCCGAGTGATCATCGGGCTTGCAGGGATTGGCGCGAGAGAGGGCGATGCCGACAGCCACCCCCACCGTCCATCTCGAGGCCGAGCCCTCTGCCCTCGCCTTCGATCCCGCGGCGACGGCCCTGGTCATCATCGACATGCAGCGGGATTTCCTGGAGCCGGGCGGCTTCGGGGAAAGCCTCGGCAACGACGTCTCGCGCCTTGCCGCCGCCATCGAACCGGCCGCTTCCCTGCTCGATGCGGCTCGCCGGGCCGGTCTCCTCGTCATCCATACGCGGGAGGGGCACCGGCCCGACCTGTCGGACGCCCCGCCCGCCAAGATCGCCCGCGGCGCACCCTCGGCCCGCATCGGCGATCCCGGGCCGATGGGCAGGATCCTGATCCGGGGCGAGCCAGGCCACGACATCGTCCCGGCCCTGCGGCCCCTGCCCGGCGAACCGGTGATCGACAAGCCCGGCAAGGGAGCCTTCTATGCCACCGACCTCGCGGGCATCCTGTCCGCCCGGCGGATCGACACGCTCCTGGTCTGCGGGGTGACGACGGAGGTCTGCGTCCACACCACCGTTCGCGAGGCCAATGATCGGGGCTACCGCTGCGTGGTGATCGCGGATGCCTGCGCGTCCTATATTCCGGCCTTCCACGAGGCGGGGCTGGCCATGATCAAGGCGCAGGGCGGCATCTTCGGCTGGGTGTCCCAATCCGCTCAGGCCGTCTCCGCGCTCGGCGGCGCGGCCTGACATGACGGAGGGATCGCCACCTCCCCGGCGGCGGGCCGTGCGCGGACGCGCGGTCAGCCTGTCGGGTAATCCGTTCCTGAAGGAGGGCTGCCTCGACCATGTCGAGGATGCGCTGATCCTGATCGAGGATGGACGGATCGCCGACTTCGGCCCCTATGCCGAGACCGTGGGACACCTTCCGGCGGGCGTCACGGTGGAGCGGTACGAGAATGCGCTGATCCTGCCGGGGCTGATCGACACCCACGTCCATTACCCGCAGCTTCAGATGATCGCCTCCTACGGCGAGCAGCTGCTGGCATGGCTCGACAAGTACACCTTTCCGGCGGAGATCCAGTTCGCCGACCGAGCCCATGCCGAGCGCGTCGCCAAGCTGTTCTTCCGGGAGATCCTGGGGGCCGGGACGACCACGGCGATGGTCTATTGCACGGTCCATCCCGGCTCGGTCGAGGCGTTCTTCGCCGAATCCGAACGGTTCAACACCCGCATGATCGCGGGCAAGGTCCTCATGGACCGCAACGCCCCCGCCGCGCTCCTCGACACGGCCCAGAGCGGCTACGACGAGAGCAAGGCGCTGATCGCCCGCTGGCACGGACGCGGGCGGCAGCTCTATGCGGTCACGCCCCGCTTTGCCCCGTCCTGCACGCAGGCGCAGCTCGACGCGGCCGGAACGCTCCTGTCCGAGCATGACGGCCTCTTCCTCCAGACGCATCTCTGCGAGAACCCGGACGAGGTCGCCTGGGTGATGGACCTGTTCCCGGACCGGGCGAGCTACCTCGACGTCTATGCGCGCTCGGGGCTCGTCGGCCCGCGCTCGGTCTTCGGTCATGCCATCCACGTGACCGAGGAGGATTTCTGCGCCTGCCACCGGGCGGGGGCGGCGCTGGCCCATTGCCCGACATCGAACGGCTTCCTCGGCAGCGGCCTGTTCCGGCTGTTCGACGCCCTCGATCCGAAGCGGCCGGTGCGGGTCGGGCTCGGCAGCGATGTCGGGGCCGGGACGACGCTCTCGCTCCTGAAGACCCTCGGGGAGGCCTACAAGGTCGCCGCCCTGCGCGGCACCAAGCTCGATGCGGCGCGGGCCTTCTGGCTGGCCACCCTCGGCGGCGCCGAGGCCCTGCGCCTCGATGACCGCATCGGCCGCATCGCCCCCGGCTACGAGGCGGATCTCTGCATTCTCGATCTGGCGGCGACGCCCTTGCTCGGCTTCCGCACTGGCACCTGCCGGGACATCGAGGAGTTGCTGTTCGTCCTGATGACCCTCGGCGATCACCGCACGGTGCGGGCCACCTGGGTGGCGGGCGAATGCGTCTACGACAATCGCCGCGCGGGCGATCCTCTTCGCTATCCCGAGTTCGGCTGATCCCAATAACGACGTCCGGTCGTGGCGCGAGTCTTGCTGCAATTCACAGGTGGATCGGAGGTGAGAGATGCGGACTCTGTGTCTTGGTGTGTGCGTTGTGATCGGGATGTCGAATGCCGCCTTGGCGCAAAGCTACGTCTCGCCCAGCCCGACGGATGTGCCGACCACGGGCACGCGGGAATTGAATAAGGCCGACCGCAAGATGGCCTGCACCCAGGCCGCCGATCGCCGGAACATGAAGGGACTCTCCCGCCAGCAATTCCGTGCCGCCTGCCGGGGTCGCCCCATTCCGAAGCGGGTCAACCCCTGAGGGCCTCAGGCGCCACGGCGCTCCCCCTCAAGACCATGCGCTAATACCGGGCGTTCGCGTAGCCGCTGTCGCGGCCCATCACGCTCTGGATCACCTCCTTCGTCGACGGGCTGATACCGCCATCCTGGCGAAGACGGCGCCCGTCGGCGCGCTCGAGCCGCGCGACATCGTCGAAGCAGCGATCGAGGGCGTAGCGGACCTTGGCCGAGGCCGGACCGCTGCGCGGGACGCCGGGCCCCTTCATCTCGAAGCGCAGGCATGAGGCGAGATAGCCCTTCAAGTCGTCGAAGGCGGCGGCCTGGGCGCCTGAGACGAGGGCGCTCGATGTCAGCATCACCAGCGCAAGGGTGGACCGGGCGAGCATCGCTCTCTCCAATCGGAAGCAACTGAACGCACCAACGCGCGACGCCCGCATTGGTGACAGCTCGCCGGAACGCGTGGTTGCAGCCGAGACCGTCGAGACTTCTCCGCTAAAGAGCGAAGACGGTTCATCAAAAACCCTGTACTTGAGCCGGTTGCGCTTGTCCAAGCCCTTGGATGGCCCGAGCACGATCATCGACCGGTAAAAAAGATCCTTCAATAGTAAAAATGGTGATACTATCTGATATTCAGCTTCTATCTTAGATTAGAAATTTATTTTATTAATATCGAATTTAGTTTTTCGGCGTTGAATATGCGAATGATTCTCATAGGGGTTGGGCATGTGGTGGTCGCGTTCGGATAGTCACGTAAAATTGAATGCGATCGGAAGTTCGTACGCTCTGATTGAGTTTGACCTCGACGGAAAAATCGTCACCGCCAACGAAACCTTCCTGTCGCTATTCGGATACAGGTTGGAGGAGATTCAGGGTCAGCATCACTCCCTGTTCGTCGATCCGGCCGAGCGCGAGGGCGCGGCCTACCGGCAGTTCTGGGAGAGCCTGCGCCGGGGCGAGCATCAGACCGCCGAATACAAGCGTATCGGGAAAGGGGGGCACGAGGTCTGGATCCAGGGCAGCTACTGTCCGCTCAAGGACCGGAACGGCAAGCCGTACGGCGTTTTCAAATGCGCCAGCGACGTCACGGCGCAGAAGCTGCGGAACGCCGATTTCGAGGGCAAGCTCAACGCCCTCGACCGATCGCAGGGCATCATCGAATTCAACCTCGACGGCACGGTCATCACGGCCAATGCCAATTTCCTCGCGATACTCGGCTATTCCCTCGATGAGGCGAAGGGCCGGCACCACTCCCTGTTCGTCGATCCGGCCGAACGCGAGAGCGCAGCCTACCGGACCTTCTGGGAGACGCTGCGCAAGGGCGAGTTCCAGCAGGCGGAGTACAGGCGCATCGGGAAGGGCGGGCGCGAGGCGTGGATCCAGGCGACCTACAATCCGGTCCGCGATGCCGCCGGACGGCTCGTGAAGGTGGTGAAGTTCGCCACCGACATCACGGCGGCCGTGGCCGAGCGCCACCGCCGGGCTGAGCTCCACCGCGGTGTCGACCGCGACCTCGACGGCATCGCGGAGGCCATCTCGCGCGCGTCCCACCAGGCCGTGGGCGCCGCGAGCGCGGCGGAGCAGGCATCCGGCAACACGCAGAGCGTCGCCGCCGGCTCCGAGGAACTGGCGGCCTCGGTAGGCGAGATCAGCGAGCAGGTGAACCGCGCGTTGCAGGTCACCGGCCGGGCGGTCGAGCAGGCGGTCGCCACCTCGGAAGTGGTCACCGGCCTGGCTTCCGCTGCCCAGCGGATCGGGGAGGTGGTCGAGATGATCAATTCGATTGCCGGGCAGACGAACCTTCTCGCCCTCAACGCCACGATCGAGGCCGCGCGAGCGGGCGAGGCGGGCAAGGGCTTCGCGGTGGTCGCCGCCGAGGTGAAGGCGCTGGCGGCCCAGACCGCCAAGGCGACCGAGAGCATCGGCAGCCAGATCGTGCAGACGCAGGCCGCCGCGAGCGAGGCCGCCACGGCCATTTCCGGGATCGGCAGGACCATCGGCGAGGTCAACGAGATCTCGTCGGCCATCTCGACCGCCGTCGAGCAGCAGGCGGCCGTCGCCCAGGAGATGTCGCTCAACATGCAGGCCATGACCCAGGCCGTGTCGGAGATCAGCCAGAACATCGGTCTGATCGCCACCGCGACACAGGAGGTCGATGCCTCGACGCGGCAGGTGCGCGAGGCTTCGCGAGCGATGGTGGCCTGATCCGTGCCGCCGCCGCCCCGTTCGCCGGGGCGGCGCGGTCAGACGCGGGCTTATCGCGAGCGGCGACCGGACGAGACTGCGTCGGCTTGAACGCGAACGTCGATCGGCGGGTCGTCCGGAAAGGTGTTCACCCCGCCCCGTGCCTCACGGATCGTCCTCGTACGCCGGGGTGGCGCAGCGAAGGCGTGGGACCGGTGGTCCTGCTATCCATGGCGAAGGGGTTTGGGTCGTCCTCGATGGCGGATCGATCGAGGAATGGTGGAGACGACAGGGATCGAACCTGTGACCTTTCCCATGTCAAGGGAATGCACTACCGCTGTGCTACGTCTCCGCACCGGCATCTGTTCGGTGCCGGTGGGCGGGGGCTATAGCCGCTGTGCGCGGAGGGCGCAAGCCGCATTTCGAGCCTCGTGCGTCGAAGGTCGGGCGGGGTCACCCGTATTGTAGAGATCCGACCGCTCCTGTAAGCCCCGCCTCGCACACCCGGCCGTCGACGTCCCGTTCCGCCATCCCGAACGGGTTTATCGGGTTCGGCACGAGACCCGGAGCATGCGGTTCCACATCGATTTCGACGCCGGCACCATGATCCAGGGTTGGATCGTGCCCGACAATCCGCTCGCCATCAGCCGGGTGGTGGTCTCGTCCGGCGGGCGGCGCATCGCCGATGTTCCCGCCGCCATCTTCGATGAGAATTTCAAGCAGTTCGGCTGGCACTCCACCGGCCAGTGCACCTTCCAGCTGTCCGAGGCCCAAGTGCCCGGCATCGCGGAGATGCGCGACCTCGAACTCTACGATTCCGACACCAACGTCCGCATCTATCGCCGCCTGCCGGACGAGGGGCTGCTGCAGAAGCGGTTTCTGCTGGTCAACACCGGCATCGAGCCCGAGACCGGGCTTCAGACGGCGCTCTTCCCGTTTTTCCGGCATTGCTACTTCGGCCTGCACCGGCTGACCGACGAGGTGCTGACCAGCGTTCTCGGCAGCGAGGTGATGCCGTCCCTGTTCCTGTCCGGGGCGCTGATCGTGCCCCGCTACGAGAACTTCATGATGCCGGACATGATGCTCACCAGCATCCTCGTCCAGGATCCCTATATCGAGATGGCGACCCGGATGCTCTGGCTGCGCGACCGGGGCGAGGAGGGGGCCGATCCGGCCCGGCGCTGGCGGCTCGGGCCCCTGGCGGAGGCGGCCACCTTCGGCGCCGAATACGACCTGACCGACCTGCGCAGCTTGAAGCGGTATTTCCGCATGATGCCGGAGCCCGCCTACCGGCTGCTCTACAACCCGCTGATCCGCCAGCTCGCCACGCGCATGCCGGAGGACCGCCTCTTCCCCGGCCATTCGATCGCGGCCATCGAAGTGATCGCCCGCGTCGGCATCGTCGGCCACCGGGAGCGGTATGACGCCTTCGTTTCCAGCCTCATGGACCGGCTGGAGATCGACGCGGACGTCCCCGATGCGGCGCCCCCTCCCCGAGGTCGCCGCCCTCGCGGAGCGGCTGCGGGCGGTCAAGCCGGTGCAGGAGATGCTGGTCTACGACGTCGCCCTCACCGACGCCGTGAAGGACACGGTCGACAAGATCTGGACGGCGTGAGCATGCGCTCCGCCGCCTCCGGGCCGCCCCTTCAGGAGGGTCCCGACGGTCTTCGGCTGCCCGTCTCGGCCCTGCGCGGGCGCTGGGTCGACCTGCGCCTCACGGACGATCCGGCGGCCGAGGCCGTGGGCTTCGCCCTCGCCTTCATCGGTCCGGACGGGCGACCCGGCCCCTTGCTGCACGAGGAATCGATTGGCGGCGGCGTCCATCTCTGGACCGGGCGCGTGCCGCCGGAGGCCATCGCGCTGCGCATTGCCACCCGCCTCGGCAAGGTGCCGCCCACCTTGCGCTGTGTGCGCATCCGCCGCCTCCTGCGGCCCCGGCTGTTGCTGCGCGGCCTCCGGCGCTCGCCCGATCTCGCCCTCAAGGCGCTGAAATGGCGCGTCGTCGGCAAGAAGGTCCGCGCCCGCGGCCTGATGGAGCGGGCCCTGAACGGCCGCCGCGAGACCGGCTACCCGCGCTGGATCCTCGCCAACCGGCGTCGCGCGCCGGAAAAGGCCGCCCTCGCCGCCGAGATCGCCGGTTGGCGTGATCCGCCCGTCGTCTCCGTACTGATGCCGGTCTACAACCCTGCGCCGAAGGTGCTGCAGGCCGCCCTCGCCTCTCTGAAGGCGCAGATCTACCCGCATTGGGAACTCTGCGCCGTCGACGACGCCTCGACGGATCCGGCGGTGGCGCGCCTGCTCGCCAGCGCCGCCGCCGCCGACCCGCGCATCCGCGTCTTCCGCCGGACGGAGAACGGCCATATCGCCCGCGCCACCAATGACGCCCTGGCGATGGCCGAGGGCACATGGTGCGCCTTCCTCGACCACGACGACGTGCTCGCCGAGGACGCACTCTACGAGATCGCCCGCGTGGCGCGGGAGGATCCCGGCCTCGTCCTCGTCTATAGCGACGAGGACAAGATCGACGCGCGGGGCAACCGGTTCGAACCGCATTTCAAGGCGGATTTCGACCGCGAGCTCCTCTGCGGCCAGAACTACATCAACCACCTCACGGCCGTGCGCACCGATGCCCTGCGGGCGACGGGGGCTGCGCCCAGGCTTCGAGGGAAGCCAGGATCACGATCTGCTCCTGCGGCTGACGGCCGGGCTCGACCCGGCGCGGATCCGCCACGTGCCGCGGGTGCTCTATCATTGGCGTGCCGAGGCGGGTTCGGGCTCGTTTTCCGACAGGGCGCTCGGCCGGGCCGAGGAGGCGCGGCTGCGCGCGCTCGCCGAAGTCGCCGCCGCCACGGGCGCCCGCGCCGAGCGGGGGCCGGAAGGGTTCAACCGCCTCGTCCACCCCCTCCCCGATCCCCCGCCGCGCGTGTCAGTGATCATCCCGACCCGCGACCGGGCCGAGTTGCTGAAGGTGACCCTCGACGGGCTCCTGACCCGCACCGATTATCCGGATACCGAGGTGGTGGTCGTCGACAACGACAGCCGCGAGGCCGCGACGACCGCGCTGTTCGCCGAACTCGCGCAGGATCGCCGGGTGCGGGTGTTGCCCGTCCCCGGTCCGTTCAACTTCTCCGACTTGTCGAACCGGGGCGCGGCGGCGGCGACCGGGCCGGTGCTCCTGTTCCTCAACAACGACATCGAGGTCATCGAGCCGGGCTGGCTCACCGAACTGGTGCGGCAGGCGGTGCGGCCGGAGATCGGCGGTGTTGGGGCGAAGCTCCTCTATCCCGACCGGACGATCCAGCACGGGGGCATCGTGCTGGGCATCGACGGTGTCGCCGGGCACAGCCATCTCGGCGTGCCGGATTCCGAGCCCGGCTATTTCGCCCGCATGAAGATCGCGCACGAGGTCTCGGCGGTGACAGGCGCCTGCCTCGCGATGCGGGCCGCCGTGTTCGAAGAGGTCGGCGGGTTCGACGCCGAGGCGCTGAAGGTGGCCTTCAACGACGTCGATCTCTGCCTGAGGATCCGCAAGGCCGGTTACCGGCTCATCTGGACGCCCTTCGCCACGCTGATCCACCACGAATCGAAGAGCCGCGGCCCGGAGGACACCCCTGAGAAGAAGGCGCGGTTCGAGGCCGAGACCCGCGTGATGCTCGGCCGCTGGGGCGCGGAACTGCGCGCCGATCCCTATTACAACGTCAACCTGTCCCGGAACTCGGCCCATTACCGGGTGTGACCCCCTTTGCGTGAGAGGTGAGCGATGGCCTTGAGGCCACTGACGCGATGGCTCCGCAGGCGGCTCGGCCTCACGGGGCGGCCGAAGGCGGGAATCATCGGCTCTGTCGACACCGCCTGCGAGACCTTCCTGCGGGGCTGGGCGCTCGATACTGCCGACCACGAGAGGGCCGTGGGAATCGAGGTGCTGCACCGGGGCGAGATCATCGCCAGCGGCATCACGGACATCCCCCGCGAGGATGTCGCCAAGGCCGGGCACGGCAGGCTCCTGACCGGATTCCGCCTCGACCTGCCGCCCTCTGCCTCCTTCGCGGAGGGCGACACGGTCGAGATCCGCGACGCCGCTACGGGAAAGCCGATCCTCGGCAGTCCCGTGCGGATCGACGTGAACCCGAACTTCGTGCGCTTCCGCGACCGCCTGCGCAGCCTCCCCGAGGCGAAAGTCGCGCGGTTCATGCGCCGCCACGGGCGGGCCGAGGCCCCCGGCATCAGCATCGTCATGCCGGTCTACAACACGCCGCCCGCATGGCTGGAACAGGCCATCGCCAGCGTCAGGCGCCAATGGCACGAGCGCTGGGAGCTGGTCTGTGTCGACGATTGTTCGACGACGCCGGAAACGGCCGAGATCCTCGCCCGCCACGCCGCCGAGGACCGCCGCATCACGCTCCTCAGGACCGAAACGAATGGCGGCATCTCGAAGGCGACCAATCTCGGCGTGGTCGCGGCCGCCTACGACATCGTCGCCTTCATGGATCACGACGACGTGCTGGAGCCCTCGGCGCTCCACGCCATGGCGGGGGCCTTCCTCCGCGAGGAGGTCGATCTCGCCTACAGCGACGAGGTCGTGACCGACGAGAACACGGACCATTTCCTAGAATTCAGCGCACGACCCGCGCTGTCGTTCGATTATTACCTCTGCCACCCCTACTTCGTGCACTTCGTCGCCTGCCGGAAGGCGCTGATCCAGGCGGCGGGGGCTTCGACGAGAGCCTGTCGGTCTCGCAGGACGTGGATTTCCTCCTGCGGGCGCTGGAGCGGGCCAGGGCCGTCGCCCATCTGCCGCTCTTCCTCTACCGCTGGCGGACGCATCTCACGAGCACCGGCCACGACAAGCGCGATCAGGTCACTGCCAATACCTGCCGGGCCCTGTCCCGATCCCTGGCGCGGATCCATCCCGGCTGCACGGTGGCGGCGGGCCACACCTTCAACACCTACCGGATCACGTGGCCGGACGTGCCGGGCAGGACCCTGATCGTCGTGCCGACGAAGAATGCCCTCTCCTTCCTGAAGACGACGGTCGAATCGATCGAGCGCCAGACCGGCCGGGCCGATTACGAGCTTGTGATCGTCGATCACGAGTCCGACGACCGGGCGACGCGGGACTACCTCGCCCGTCTCGCGGCGGAGGGCCGGGCTCGCATCCACCCCTATCGCGGCCGGTTCAACTTCTCGCGGATGAACAACGAGGCCGTCCGGGCCTGCGGCGAGGACTGCCCCTTCGTCCTGTTCCTCAACAACGATGTCGAGATCGTATCGGAGGGCTGGCTGGCGCGCTTGCGCTCCCTCGCCGGGCGGCACGATGTCGGAGCCGTCGGGCCGATGCTGGTCTATGGCAACGACCTCGTCCAGCATGCGGGCGTCGTGCTCGGCCTCAACGGCCCGGCGGAACACGCGTTCAAGCTGGTGCCTGCCTATCTCGATCGGGTCCGCAATGCCGGTCCTAACGCCGCGCTCACCGCGACGCGGGATGTTTCTGCCGTCACCGGGGCCTGCCTCATGATGCGCCGCAGCGTGTTCGAAGAGGCGCAGGGCTTCGACGAGACGCTGGATATCGGCTTCAACGATACCGACCTGTGCCTGCGCGTCGGGAGCCTCGGATACCGCATCCTCTACGATGGCGATGTGGTGATCCGACACTACGAATCGGCCACCCGGAACGCCGCCGAAGCCTTGCTGAAGCACCCCGAGAACACCGCTGCCTTCACGGCGCGGTGGGCGGAGCCGATCGCGGCGGGGGACCCGTTCTACAATCCCCAATTCGCCAGCGAGGGAGCGGACCACGTATTGCGCCGCAACAAGCCCCTGCCCCGGCAAGTCGCGATCCGCGTGAGGCGGCCAAGCTCGGCCAAAGGCATGCTCGGAGGCGCCGCCCTGGGCAAAAGCTTGGCGGGCTTCGGCGAATCGGTCTCCGCCTGAGCACATTGTCGCGTGCGCGCGGGCTGCGCCGAGAGGATGCGGTCCGGTGCGGGGGGGTTATGCTTCCAATGAAGGTTGCAGTGCGGCCAGACATGCCGCAAGAGGCAGTCCAGGTCGGAATCGCAACGACCGACGGGCGGTAGCCGGCGAATGAGCGCGAACACATCCATTTCATCCAGCACCGGTCTCGAGCGGGACGCGCAGCGCGCCATGGGCGACCACAAGGTCGCTCCCAGTGAGATCGCGATGGGCGTCGTCATCGGACGCGCCTCCGAGTATTTCGACTTCTTCGTGTTCGGCATCGCTTGCGTGCTGGTCTTCCCGAAGGTGTTCTTCCCCTTCGTGGATCCGCATACGGGCACGCTCTACGCCTTCGGCATCTTCGCCCTCGCCTTCGTGGCCCGGCCCTTCGGCACGGCCCTCTTCATGGCGATCGACCGGCGGCACGGGCGCGGCGTGAAGCTCACCACTGCCCTGTTCCTGCTCGGTGGCTCCACCGCCGCGATCAGCTTCCTGCCGCGCTACGATTCGATCGGCATTTCCTCGGTGTACCTGCTGGCTGCCCTGCGGGTGATGCAGGGCCTCGCCCTCGGCGGCGCCTGGGACGGCCTCGCCTCGCTGCTCGCCCTCAACGCGCCGAAGGACCGGCGCGGCTGGTACGCCATGGTGCCCCGCTCGGCGCGCCGATCGGCTTCATGGTGGCGAGCGCCCTGTTCTCCTTCTTCATCGTGAACCTCTCGCCTGAGGACTTCATCGATTGGGGTTGGCGCTTCCCGTTCTACTGCGCCTTCACGATCAACGTCGTGGCGCTGTTCGCCCGCCTGCGCCTCGTGGCGACGGACGAGTTCGTCCGCATGATGGATGCGGACCGGCTGAGCCCGGTGCCGGTGCACGAGCTGTTCAGGAGCCACCTGAAGGAGGTTCTGCTCGGCGCCTTCGTGCCGCTCTCCGCCTTCGCCCTGTTCCACCTCGTCACGATCTTCCCGATCGCATGGCTCGCCCTCAACAACCTCGACCGGTCGCCCGGCGAGTTCCTGATGGTGCAGTTCTCCGGGGCGATCATCTGCGCAGGCGCCGTGGCTGCCTCCGGCCTGATCGCCGACCAGATGGGCCGCCGCGCTTGCCTGATCATGAGCGCGGGCCTGATCGGCCTGTTCGCCCTGGGCTCGATCCTCGCGCCGCTGCTGTTCGGCGAGAGCGCCATCGGCCAGACCATCTACGTGACGACCGGGTTCATGCTGCTGGGCCTCGCCTACGGCCAGTCCTCGGGCGCGGTCACCGCGCGGCTCGGCAAGCGCTACCGCTACACCGGCGCGGCGCTGACCTCGGACTTCGCATGGCTCTTCGGCGCGGGTTTCGCGCCGCTGGTGGCCCTCTACCTCGCGGACCGCTTCGGTCTGGCCGTGGTCGGGGTCTACCTGCTCTCGGGCGCGGCCTGCTCCCTGGCCGCCTTGTTCATCGACCGCTCCGAGATGCGACAGATGTAAGCGCCGGCCGCGCCCATCGCGGCGCGGTCTTGCCGCCAAACTTGAGTGAGGGGCCGGATATGCCGGCCGGCGACGCCGCGCCCGCGGCACGGGATGACGAGACGAGAGCAGTGAGTTCTTCGACCCTTCGACCGGACCGGACCCCGCCGGCAAGCCGCCGCGGAAACCTGCGCCGCCTCGCGTCGCTCCTGGCGCTGCCGCCGCTCCTGGCACTGCTGGGCGGCTGCAACCTCGTGGTGATGCAGCCCGCCGGATTCATCGCCGAGCAGCAGCGCAATCTCGTGCTGGCCTCGACCGGCCTGATGCTCCTGATCATCGTGCCGGTGATCGCCTGCACGCTGTTCTTCGCGTGGCACTTCCGCGCGAACAACGAGAAGGCGGTCTACGACCCCGATTGGCATCACTCGACCCAACTCGAGGTGCTGATCTGGACGGCGCCGCTCCTGATCATCATCGCGCTCGGCGCGCTGACCTGGATCGGCACCCACACCCTCGATCCGTTCCGGCCGCTCACCCGCCTCGATGCCAAGCGCCCGCTCCCGGCCGACGTGGAGCCGCTCCAGGTCGAGGCGATCGCCATGGATTGGAAGTGGCTGTTCCTCTACCCGCAATACGGGATCGCCACGGTCAACGAACTGTCCATCCCGGTCGACCGGCCGGTGACCTTCAAGATCACCGCGACGGACGTGATGAACACGTTCTACGTGCCGACGCTCGCGGGCATGATCTACGCCATGCCGGGCATGGAGACGAAGCTCCACGCGGTGGTGAACAAGGCGGTCGATTCCGAGGGGCGCTCCGCCCATTACAGCGGCGCCGGCTTCTCCAACATGTTCTTCAAGTTCCGCGGCGTCGCCGACCAGGACTTCGACGCCTGGGTCGCCAAGGCCAAGGCGGAGGGCTCGGACCTGAACATGGATGCCTACCTGAAGCTCGCCGAGCCGACGGAATCCGAGCCCGCGCGCTACTTCAAGTCCTATGCCGAGGGGCTCTACACCAAGATCATTGGTCTGTGCCCGAAGCCCGGTCAGATGTGCGTCTCCGAGATGATGGCCATCGACGCGCGGGGCGGCCAGGGCGGCGCCGAGGGCGAAGAGAACTACAAACGGCTGCAATACGACAACCACTTCGCCCGGGAAGGCCACGAGGCTCCTGGCGCGACGGGGCCCGCTGCAGGCCGGGGCGCCCATGGGCAGACACAGCCCGAGGGCATGAAACCCCGCCCCGACATGGGCAATCCCGACTCGCGCGGTGCCGAGCCGGGTAAGGCACAGCCGGATACCGGGAGCGGTTCGCCGAATGGCGGGCAGGTCGCGCCCAAGCAGATCAACCAGTGACGGCACTCCACCAGTGACGAAGTGAACCAGTGAGGTGGGCCGGCGCGAAGGATATTTTGAGATCCAACGCGACGGCCGCCTTCGAACCTTCTGAACGGTCCGATTCCATGTTCGAAAACGCAAATCTTCAGCAGCTGATCTTCGGTCGGTTCACCCTCGACCAGATCCCCTTCCACGAACCGATCCTGATCGGGACCTTCGCCGGTGTGGCGGTGGCGGGCCTCGCTGTGCTCGCCACCGTCACCTACTTCCGGTTCTGGGGCCCGCTGTGGCGGGATTGGGTGACGTCGATCGACCACAAGAAGATCGGCATCATGTACTGCATCTTCGCGATGATCATGCTGCTGCGCGGCTTCGCCGACGCGCTCATGATGCGCGCGCAGCAATCCATTGCTTTCGGCGACCAGCAGGGCTTCCTGCCGCCGCACCACTACGATCAGATCTTCACCGCTCACGGGATGATCATGATCTTCTTCGTGGCGATGCCGTTCGTCACGGGTCTCATGAACTTCGCGGTGCCGCTGCAGATCGGCGCCCGTGACGTGGCCTTCCCGTTCCTGAACAATTTCAGCTTCTGGATGACCGTCTCCGGCGGCATGCTGGTGATGGTCTCGCTCTTTGTGGGCGAGTTCTCCCGCGCCACCTGGCTCGCCTATCCGCCTCTGTCGGGGGCCGCGATGAGCCCCGGCGTCGGCGTGGATTACTACATCTGGGCCCTGCAGATCGCGGGTGTCGGCACGACGCTCTCAGGCATCAACCTCGTCGCGACCATCGTGAAGATGCGCGCGCCGGGCATGACCATGATGAAGCTGCCGGTCTTCGTGTGGTCCTCGCTCTGCACGAACATCCTGATCGTCGCTGCCTTCCCGATCCTCACCGCCGTTCTCGTGCTCCTGTCCCTCGACCGCTACCTCGGGATGCACTTCTTCACGAACGACCTCGGCGGCAACTCGATGTTGTACTTCAACCTCATCTGGATTTGGGGTCACCCGGAAGTCTACATCCTGATCCTACCCGCCTTCGGTGTGTTCTCGGAGATCACCTCGACCTTCTGCGGCAAGCGCCTGTTCGGCTACACCTCGATGGTCTACGCGCTGGTGGTCATCACCATCCTCGCCTACCTCGTGTGGCTGCACCACTTCTTCACCATGGGCTCGGGCGCCGACGTGAACTCGTTCTTCGGGATCACGACGATGATCATCTCGATTCCGACGGGCGCCAAGATCTTCAACTGGATGTTCACGATGTATCGTGGGCGCATCCGGTTCGAGGTGCCGATGATGTGGGTGGTGGCGTTCATCGTTACCTTCGTGATCGGCGGCATGACCGGCGTGCTCCTCGCCGTGCCCCCGGCCGACTTCGTGCTGCACAACTCGCTGTTCCTAATCGCGCACTTCCACAACGTGATCATCGGCGGCGTGCTGTTCGGCATGTTCGCGGGCGTCACCTTCTGGTTCCCGAAGGCGTTCGGCTTCAAGCTGGACGAGTTCTGGGGGAAGATGGCCCTCGGCTTCTGGGTTACCGGCTTCTATGTCGCCTTCATGCCGCTCTACGTGCTCGGCCTGATGGGCGTGACCCGGCGCATGCAGCATTTCGATGATCCGTCGCTGCAGCCCTGGTTCATCGCGGCGGCCGTCGGCGCCCTGCTGATCGCCTGCGGCATCGGCTGCCAGATCATCATGTTCGTGGTGTCGATCCGCAACCGCGAGGCCCTGCGCGACGTGACCGGCGATCCGTGGGGTGGCCGGACCCTGGAATGGTCGACCTCGTCGCCGCCGCCGGACTACAACTTCGCCTTCACGCCGGTGGTCCACGATTCCGATGCGTGGTGGGACATGAAGGCCCGCGGCTTCAGCCGTCCGATGACCGGCTACAAGCCGATCCACATGCCGAAGAACACCGCAGCCGGGGCGATCCTGGCGGCCCTGAGCTTCGTCTGCGGCTTCGCCATGGTCTGGTACATCTGGTGGCTCGCCGCCCTGTCCTTTGCGGCGATCATCGTCGCGGGTATCATCCACACCTTCAACTACGACCGCGAGTACTACATCCCCGCCGAGACGGTCTCGCGGGAAGAGGCCAAGCGGACGCGCGAACTGGAGCTGGCGTGATCCGATGATGCACACCGAAACCGCACCGCCCGGTACGGCTGCGCCGGTCTTCTTCGTCACCGACGAGGAGGGCCACCACAGCGAAGGCTCGACGATGCTCGGGTTCTGGCTGTACCTGATGAGCGACTGCCTCATCTTCGCGACCCTGTTCGCGACGTATGGGGTGCTCGGGCGCAACTATGCAGCGGGTCCTTCGCCCAAGGACCTGTTCGACCTCACGGGCATCGCGGTGAACACCGCGATGCTGCTGTTCTCCTCCATCACCTATGGCTTCGCCATGCTGGAGATGGACAAGGACGACCAGCGCAAGACCCAGATGTGGCTGGCCGTCACCGGCCTGTTCGGCGTCGCCTTCGTCGCGCTGGAAATCCGGGAGTTCGTCCACCTGTTTCACGAGGGCGCGCCCCCGTGGCGCAGCGCCTTCCTGTCCTCGTTCTACACTCTGGTCGGCACCCACGGCCTGCACGTCTCCTTCGGCATCCTCTGGCTCGTGACGCTGATGGTGCAGGTGAAGAAGTACGGGCTCGTCGCGGCCAACAAGCGCCGCCTGATGTGCCTGTCTATGTTCTGGCACTTCCTCGACCTGATCTGGATCGGGGTGTTCACCGTCGTCTATCTGATAGGAGTGCTCGAATGAGCGCGGACGCCACCCACGCTCACGGGTCTCACGACCACGCTCATACCGAGGGCGGCCACGGCAGCGTGAAGTCCTACGTGACGGGCTTCGTCCTGTCGGTCATCCTGACGGTGATCCCGTTCTGGCTGGTGATGGGCAACGTGCTCGACAACAGCCTCGTGACGACGCTCGTGATCCTCGTGCTCGGCGGCGTGCAGATGGTCGTGCACGTCATCTACTTCCTGCATATGAACACGAAGTCCGAGGGTGGCTGGACCTTCATGGCGCTGATCTTCACGATCACGCTCGTCGCCATCCTGCTCTCCGGCTCGGTGTGGGTGATGTACCACATGAACCGGAACATGATGCCGGCCTCCGGGCACGAGATGATGCAAAAGATGCGGTGAGCGAGCCTCATCGCCCAAGCGGGGGCGGCCCGTCCGCCCCTGCCCCATCCCATTCGCCGCTCCGCCGGGTCGTCTTCGGCCTCGGGGCGGCTTTCGTTTTTCTGACCCTGCTCGGGCTCGGGACGTGGCAGGTCCAGAGACGGAGCTGGAAGCTCGACCTGATCGCCCGGACGGAGGCGCGGGTCCACGCTCCGGCCATCCCGGCTCCCTCCCCGGCCGATTGGAACCTCGTCGGCCCCGACGACGCCTACCGGCACGTCACTCTCTCCGGCCGGTTCCTGAACGAGCGCGAGACGCTCGTGCAGGCGGTGACCGATTACGGCGCGGGCTTCTGGGTACTCACGCCCCTCCGGCGGGAGGATGGCAGCCTCATCCTCGTCAATCGTGGCTTCGTGCCGGGGGACCGAAAGGATCCGGCGAGCCGCCCGGCGGGGCAGATCGCCGACGCGGTCCAAGTGACGGGCCTCCTCCGGCTCACGGAGCCGGGTGGCGCCTTCCTGCGCTCGAACGATCCGGCGGGAAACCGCTGGTACTCGCGGGACGTGGCCGCCATCGCGGCCGCGCGGGGGCTCACCGAAACCGCCCCCTATTTCGTGGATGCCGACGCGACCCCGAATCCCGGCGGCCTGCCCATCGGCGGCCTCACCGTCGTCGCGTTCCCCAACAGCCACCTCGTCTACGCGCTGACATGGTACGGTCTCGCGCTGATGCTCGGCGGGTTCTTCGCCTATCGTAGGTTTGTGCGCCGCGAAGGTCGGTCCAACGGGGAGTAGCCGCTGCGTGCGGCGCGGCTATAATGGCGTGACAAGAAACACGACGAGTCACGCCATGACCTCCCGCATCCCGGATTTCGCCTCTCTGCCCCTGTCCGGCGATCCGTTGGCCGTCGCGGCCCCGGCACTGGGCGAGCCGTGGATGACGCCGGAAGGCATTCCGGTGAAGGGCCATTACGGCCCGCAGGATCGCGAGGGCATCGAGTTCCTGAACACATGGCCGGGCCTCGCGCCGTTTCTGCGCGGCCCCTATCCCACCATGTACGTCACCCAGCCCTGGACGATCCGCCAATATGCGGGCTTCTCCACGGCGGAGGATTCGAACGCCTTCTACCGGCGCAACCTCGCGGCGGGGCAGAAGGGCCTGTCGGTCGCCTTCGACCTCGCCACCCACCGCGGCTACGATTCCGACCACCCGCGCGTCTCGGGCGATGTCGGCATGGCGGGCGTGGCGATCGATTCGATCTACGACATGCGCACCCTCTTCTCCGGCATCCCGCTGGACGAGATGACCGTGTCGATGACCATGAACGGCGCGGTGCTGCCGATCCTGGCGCTCTACATCGTCGCCGCCGAGGAGCAGGGCGTGCCGCCCTCGAAGCTCGCGGGCACGATCCAGAACGACATCCTCAAGGAGTTCATGGTCCGCAACACCTACATCTACCCGCCCAAGGGGTCGATGCGGATCATTTCGGACATCTTCGCCTATACCTCGAAGAACATGCCGAAGTTTAACTCGATCTCGATTTCCGGCTATCACATGCAGGAAGCCGGGGCGACGAACGACCTCGAACTCGCCTACACGCTGGCCGACGGCGTCGAGTACATCAAGGCGGGCCTCGCCGCCGGGCTGACCATCGACCAGTTCGCCCCGCGCCTGTCGTTCTTCTGGGCGATCTCGACCAACTTCTTCATGGAAGTCGCCAAGATGCGGGCGGCGCGCCTGATCTGGTCGAAGCTCGTGAAGGAGTTCGAGCCGAAATCCGAGAAGTCCCTGGCCCTGCGCACGCACTCGCAGACGAGCGGCTGGTCGCTGACGGCGCAGGACGTGTTCACCAACGTCACCCGCACCAACATCGAGGCGATGGCGGCCACCCAGGGCGGCACCCAGTCGCTGCACACCAACGCGCTGGACGAGGCGCTGGCCCTGCCGACTGACTTCTCGGCCCGCATCGCCCGTAACACCCAACTCTTCCTGCAGCAGGAGAGCGGCACCACCCGGATCGTCGATCCGTGGGGCGGCTCCTACTACGTCGAGAAGCTGACCGCCGACATGGTGGCCCGCGCCTGGGAGCATATCCGCGAGGTCGATTCGCTCGGCGGCATGGCCAAGGCGATCGAGGCGGGCATCCCGAAGCTGCGAATCGAGGAGGCCGCCGCCCGCGCCCAGGCGCGGATCGATTCTGGCCGCCAGACCATCGTTGGCGTGAACAAGTTCCGCGCCGACGATGAGATGGCGATCGAATTGCTGCGGGTCGATAACGGCAATGTCCGCCGCCTGCAGATCGACAAGCTGAAGCGCCTGCGCGCCGAGCGCAACGAGGCCGACGTCACGGCCCGTCTCGAAGCTCTGACCAAGGCCGCCGACGGCAGCGAGAACCTGCTCGAACTCGCCGTGGACGCGGCCCGCGCCAAGGCGACGGTCGGCGAGATCTCCGAAGCCTTGGAGAAGGCCTGGGGCCGCCACCGGGCCGAAATCCGCTCGATCTCCGGTGTCTACAAGCGCGAGGTGGGAACGATGTCGCCGGTGGTCGAGGAAGTCCGCACCCTGGTCGAGGCCTTCGAGGAGTCGGATGGGCGCCGCCCGCGCATCCTCGTCGCCAAGATGGGCCAGGATGGGCATGATCGCGGCCAGAAGGTCATCGCCTCGGCCTTCGCCGATCTCGGTTTCGACGTGGATATCGGGCCGCTCTTCGCCACCCCGGCCGAGGCCGCACGGCAGGCGGTGGAGAACGACGTTCACATCGTCGGCGTCTCGTCCCTGGCGGCGGGCCACCTGACGCTGGTGCCGGAACTGAAGGCCGCGCTCACCGAGCAGGGCCGCGGCGACGTGATGATCGCGGTGGGCGGCGTCATCCCGCCGGGCGATTACGACGCGCTGCGCGCGGCGGGCGCCTCCGCCATCTTCCCGCCGGGTACGGTGATCGCCGAGGCGGCAATCCACCTGATCCGAGAACTGAATGCCCGGCTCGGTTACGAAAACCGGCAGGCTGCGGAGTAAACCTGAGACTGTAACCTCTAGCCGCCCCGGTCCTCCGGGGCGGCTTTTGCTTGTCAGGGCCAGGTCTTGCCGAGATGCTTCGCGACGTCTTTGGTTTGCACGCCGACTGACGCGACAGCATCCTTAATCTTTTGCTTGCTTACTCCGAAGCGTTGAGCCCACCAGTTCAGCTCCCACTCCTCATGAATGTTGATTTTGAACTTGTCCTGAGGTTCCCGAATGTTCAGATCGTCAGCCATCGATAGCCTCCATGTCTACGAGGCAAATCTGTGATCTGAGGTTGTCGGAATCAATGGGCTCAGACCAAAAATTAACTTTAGGTTGTGATTCGTTCATCGCAGGCGTGGTCATTGGCGGCTTCGCACAGCAGGGCTGCTCTGCTTTTCCTTTTTTCGTGCGGTAGCGAAGCCATGACGGCGTGGTGCTGAATGAGGACGTGCATTCGCCCCTCCTCGTAACCTCAACCAGGGATCGTTCAGGAAACGTCCGTCATGACGGATGACGCCGCCTCTGCGGACGGGCAAAAGGACCCGTCCCTTCAGGCCGAGCGCCCCGGAGACCCGTGTCCATGACGCCGACGACGATTCCGACGACGCCGTATTCCGATCAGAAGCCCGGCACATCGGGTCTTCGCAAGAAGGTCCCGGTCTTCCGGCAGCGGCATTACGTCGAGAACTTCGTTCAGGCGATCTTCGATTCCATCGCCGACAAGGCGGGCAAGACCCTGGTACTCGGCGGCGACGGGCGCTTCCTCAACCGCGAGGTGGTGCAGATCATACTACGGCTTGCGGCCGGGAACGGGTTCGGGCGGGTGCTGGTCGGGCGCGGCGGCCTGCTTTCGACGCCCGCCGCCTCCTGCGTCATCCGCAAGCACAAGGCGATCGGCGGCATCATCCTCTCGGCGAGCCACAATCCCGGCGGGCCCGAGGGCGATTTCGGCATCAAGTTCAACGCCGCCAATGGCGGCCCCGCGCCGGAATCCCTCACGGACGCGATCTTCGCGCGGGCCAAGGCGATCTCGGCCTTCACCCTCGTCGAGGCCCGCGATCTCGACCTCGACCGGCTCGGCGAGACGAGCCTTGGCGCCATGGCGGTCGAGGTGATCGACCCGGTGGCCGATTATGCCGAGCTGATGCGCGAGTTGATCGACTTCGAGGCCGTCTCGAAGATGTTCGCCTCCGGCTTCCGCATGCGCTTCGATGCGATGAGCGCCGTCACCGGTCCCTACGCGACGGCCATCCTCGAAGGCATGCTCGGCGCGCCCCAGGGCACGGTGGTGAACGCCACGCCAAAGGAGGATTTCGGTGGCCACCATCCGGACCCGAACCCGGTCCATTGCCACGACCTCTACGACCTGATGCAGGGGCCGGACGCTCCGGATTTCGGCGCGGCTTCGGATGGCGACGGCGACCGCAACATGATCGTGGCCCCTGGCCTGTTCGTGACTCCGAGCGACAGCCTCGCCCTGCTCACCGCCCACGCCCACCGGGCGCCGGGCTATGCATCCGGCCTGAAGGGGGTCGCCCGCTCCATGCCGACGAGCCGCGCCGCCGACCGTGTCGCGGCCTCCCTCGGCATCGGCGCCTACGAGACGCCGACCGGCTGGAAGTTCTTCGGCAACCTGCTCGATGCCGGGCTCATCACCCTCTGCGGCGAGGAGAGCGCGGGCACGGGCTCGAACCATGTCCGCGAGAAGGACGGGCTCTGGGCGGTGCTGCTCTGGCTCAACATCCTCGCCGCGACGGGCGAGCGGGCCGATGCCCTGGTCCGCGCCCATTGGGCGCGCTTCGGGCGCGACTACTATGCCCGCCACGATTACGAGGAGGTCGATTCCGACGCCGCCAACGGCCTGATGCAAGCGCTCCGCGAAAAGCTCCCCGGCCTACCCGGCACGCGGCTGGGCGACCTCACCGTCTCGACCGCCGACGAGTTCGCCTACAAGGATCCGGTGGACGGCTCTCTCACAGAGCGGCAGGGGATCCGTGTCTCCTTCGCGGAGGATGCGCGCGTGGTGTTCCGCCTGTCCGGCACCGGCACCGCCGGGGCGACGCTCCGGGTCTATCTCGAGCGCTATGAGAACGATCCCGCACGGCTCGACCTTCCGGTGGCCGAGGTGCTGGCTCCGGTCGTCGCGGCGGCCCGTTCGCTCGCCGAGATCGAACCCCGCACCGGCCGCGCCGAGCCGAGCGTGGTGACGTAGTTCCAACCCTCTGCGTCTTTTAATCCCGACCCTAGCGGGAAATTCTCTGTCGCCCCCCGGATTGAAACCTAGATGACAATGGCATGGCACGCGCCTTCCGGCGGGTGCCGGGCACGGGGGCGCAGGCAAGAAATGAACGTCCATGTCCGGCCGGAAACCGGTCGCGAGGCGGAGCTGCTGCGGTCGCGGCGCCTGTGCAAGATCGCCGCTTCCCCCTCTCCTACGTGCGGGGCTCGACCGACCGGTTCTACGAATGGATCGCGGACTTTCCCGTCGGCAGCCTGCCCGAGGGACCGCCGGTCTGGATCTGCGGCGATTGCCATCTCGGCAATATCGGCGCCCTAGCCGATCCCGAGGGGCGGGTGCGGATGCAGATCCGCGATCTCGACCAGACCGTCATCAGCAACCCGGCCTACGACCTCGTGCGGCTCACCCTGTCCCTGGTGACGGCGGGTCTCACCGCGCC
Source organism: Methylobacterium komagatae (assembly GCF_042661665.1). Lineage (NCBI taxonomy): Bacteria > Pseudomonadati > Pseudomonadota > Alphaproteobacteria > Hyphomicrobiales > Methylobacteriaceae > Methylobacterium > Methylobacterium komagatae. Next base: position 3,874,403 of record NZ_JBHSWN010000001.1, on the reverse strand, counting down.
GCTCTCCGGCCTCGCCGTCGCGCGGATGATCGAGGCGGTGGCCACGGGCTATCTCGACGGTCTCGATGATCCGGAGGAGGAGAAGGACGATGGCGATTCCGTCATCGTCGAAACCACCCGGCAGCGCGCCCTCGGCCGCCGCTGGCGCCACCTGTCGGAGGAGCGCCTGCGGGGCAAGTCCGCGCGCTTTCCCCGGGGCAAGCGGTTCCTCGACCTGTCGGGCGAGGAGTTCTCGCGCTTCGAGGCCCTGCTGGAGGCACCCGGCTTCCGGCGCCGCATCCTCGGCCTGGACACCGGCAGCGACGAGGCGTTGAGCCTCATCGACGCGGCCTATTGGATCAAGGGCTGCAGCTCGCTCGGCAAGATGCGGCTCGCGGGCCTCGTGCGCATCGCGGGGGCGAAGGACCGGGCCAAGGTCGCGTTGATCGACGTGAAGGAGGCGGTGCCGTATCTGGCCCCCCCGGCCTCGGACGCGACGATCCCCGAGGACCCTGCGCGCCGCGTGGTGGAGGGCGCCCGTGCCCTGTCCCCGGCCCTCGGCGAGCGGATGATCGCGGCCCATATGGGCGACACCCCGGTGATCGTGCGCGAGTTGCTTCCGCAGGATCTGAAGATCGTCGCCGAGCAATTCTCGAAGGAGGAAGGCGTGCGCGTGGCCCGCAGCCTCGCGGCGGTGGTCGGGCGGGCGCATGGACGGCAGATGTCGCCCGAGACACGGGGCGAGTGGCGCCACCATGTCGAGGCCGACGGCTGGCACGAGCGTGCCCCTCACTGGCTGTGGACCTCCGTCACGACGCTGATGGGCCTGCACCAGAGCGGCTATCTCGCTCATTGCCGCGACGTCGCCAGCGACAAGAGCCTCGCCAAATACGTCCGATAGGGTCGCGCGGTTGACCCGGAGGCCGGTCTCCCGTATGGAACCGGCCGTCGACGGGGCTCCTCAAGGGGGCCCCGCGGCGTTTTACGCGCACCCGTGGGCCGGCATTCCGCCGCCCTGTCGTCCCGGGCCCTAAGGCATCGGGAAGAGGAGGGCGCGTTCCTCATATCTCGTCACGAGAGGACGCGAAGTCATGTCGAAGCGGATTCAGGCCAAGCACAAGCTCGACCGCCGCATGGGCCAGAACATCTGGGGCCGCCCGAAGAGCCCCGTGAACCGCCGCGAATACGGCCCCGGCCAGCACGGCCAGCGCCGTAAGGGCAAGATGAGCGACTTCGGCACGCAGCTGCGCGCCAAGCAGAAGCTCAAGGGCTACTACGGCAACATCACCGAGAAGCAGTTCCGCCGTTACTACGCCGAGGCGATCCGCCAGCGCGGTGACTCGGGCGAGAACCTGATCGGCCTGCTCGAGCGCCGCCTGGACGCCGTGGTGTACCGCTCGAAGTTCGTCGCCACCCCGTTCGCCGCCCGCCAGTTCGTAAACCACGGGCACATCAAGGTGAACGGCGTGCGCGTCAACATCCCGAGCTATCAGGTGAAGGCCGGTGACCTCATCGAGGTCAAGGAGTCCTCCCGCCAGCTTGAGATCGTCATCGTGGCGAGCCAGGCTCGCCGAGCGTGACGTGCCGGACTACATCGAGGTCGACCACGCCAAGATGACCGCCCGCGTCACCCGCGTGCCGGGCCTCTCCGAGGTCCCCTACCCGGTGCAGATGGAACCGAACCTCGTGATCGAGTTCTACTCGCGCTGAGGTCTTCCAGACGCGGAACGACACAGGGGGCTGCCTTCGGGCGGCCCCTTTTTCGTTGCGATGGCTCTCTGAAGGAAGACGGGGCCCTCAGCACCCGTGGCAGATCGAACTCATCGTCCGGTGCATCTTCGTGTCCCAGGCCTTGGCGCGGGCTTCCGTGGCCTTCTGGGCCTTGAGCAGATCAGCATTGGCCGCCGCCTTGGCCGGGGTGTCCACCGGGGCGTTGCGCGGCGGGGGCATGGTCCGGCCGGTCGAGGAGATGGTGCGGCCGACCTTCGGGCCCATCGCCGGGTCCGTCACGGTGGTCTGTGCCAGGGCCGGGGTGGTGGCGAGGATCGCCGCCAGGGTCAGGGCGCGGCGCAGGCTGGACGAGACGAACGTGCTCATGAGACCGTACTCCCGGCGGTATCCCGCCCTCCAGAGAGCCTTGGGCACGATCCTATCCGAACCCGCCCCGAAGACCATGGCATGACCAACAGAAACCCGCCGGGCCCGGAAGCGATCCCCGACCGTCGCTCGGCCGTGACGGGGGCCCTCCTGCGCCTCGCCCCGCGCCTGCCGCCCTTCGAAGCGGGTGTCGTGCTCGACCGGGCGCTGGCGAGTCCAGGCCTGCGCCGGGCGGCGCCGGAAACGGCCGCGCGGCTTGCCCTGATCGCCTATGCAAGGCACGTCTTCACCGAATACGACGAGTTGCTCTCCGACGGCTACGACCGCGACAGCGCCCGGCATTTCGTCCTCGACGATCTCAACGAGGCGCTCGCCGCATGGGGGGCCAAGCCCATTCCGGAAGAAGCGGACGAGGTGACCGAGGGTGACGACTGAGCCGGTCGCCACCCGCCGCGCGATGGGGTAGGAGCCCGCAGCGCCACGGAGCGCGCCGCGAAAGGAGATCCCGACCGCATGAAGATCAGCGCACGCAACGTCCTCAAGGGCACCGTCGTCTCGATCGACAAGGGCGCGACCACCGCGCATGTGAAGATCGAGATCAGTCCCGGACAGATCGTGACGGCCTCGATCACCAACGAGTCGGTCGACAGCCTGAAGCTCGTGACCGGCGGCCCGGCCTATGCCGTCATCAAGTCCTCCGACGTGATGGTCGCCGTCGACTGATTCGTGTGAGACCATGCCCGCCCCCGCGACGTGTGGGGGCGGGACGGGACAAGGGGAATCCGCCACGTGAAGACCGTGCTCGGCATCGAGACCACCTGTGACGAGACGGCGGCCGCCATCGTCTCGGTCGATTCCGACGGGCTGCCGTCGATCCGCGCCAACGAGGTGCTCAGCCAGATCGCGGAGCACGCGGTCTATGGCGGCGTCGTGCCCGAGATCGCCGCCCGCGCCCATGTCGAGGTGCTGGACCGGCTGATCGCGCGTGCCCTCGAACGGGCCGGGACGCGGCTCGCGGACCTCGACGGCATCGCCGTGGCGGCCGGGCCGGGGCTGATCGGGGGCGTGCTCGTCGGCCTCGTCACCGCCAAGACCCTGGCGCTCGTGGCGCAGAAGCCCCTGCTCGCGGTCAACCACCTGGAGGCCCATGCCCTCACGGCCCGGCTGACCGACGGGCTCGACTTCCCCTACCTGCTCCTCCTTGCCTCGGGCGGGCACACGCAGCTCGTGGCCGTGCGCGGCGTCGGCGATTACGTGCGCCTCGGCGGTACCATCGATGATGCGATCGGCGAGGCCTTCGACAAGGCCGCCAAGCTCCTCGGCCTCGGCTATCCCGGCGGACCGGAGGTGGAGCGCATGGCCGAGGGCGGCGATCCCGAGCGGTTCGCCCTGCCCCGTCCGATGCTGGGCCGTCGACAGCCGGACTTCTCCCTGTCCGGCCTCAAGACCGCCCTGCGGATCGAGGCCGAGCGGATCGCGCCGCTGGCCGAGCGCGACGTGGCCGATCTCTGCGCGGGCTTCCAGGCGGCGGTGGTCGATGTGGTGATCGACCGGGCCCGCATCGCCCTGCGCGGCTTCGCCGATACGGCCGGGCGGCCGACCGCCCTCGTCGCGGCGGGGGGCGTCGCGGCCAACGGCGCCATCCGCCGGGCGCTGGCGGCGCTGGCGGGCGAGGCAGGCCTCGCCTTCGTCGCCCCGCCCCTGAACCTCTGCGGCGACAACGGCGCCATGATCGCCTGGGCCGGGCTGGAGCGCCTGCGGCTCGGCCTCGTGGACGACATTACCGCCCCCGCCCGCCCGCGCTGGCCGCTCGCCGTGGAGTCCGCGCCGGTCACGGCGGCATGAGCGCGGCGGCTCCCGCCGATCGGCGTGCGGTCTGGCGCGACCTCGTGGAGCGGCGCCTGCCAGAGGCCGCCCGCACGCATCCGGACTGGCCGGTGCGCCTCGACCATTGCTTCGCCCGCATCCTTCTGGACCAAGCCTGCGGCGGCCCTGGCGTGACAGCGTCCGTCCGCCTGCCCATGCGAACATGCCCCTCGACCGGCTGGAGGAGGCGATCGGCCTCGGTGAGGCCGTGCTGGCGGGGAAGGCCGATCTCCACGATCTCAACCGGCGCTCTCTGGCGTGGCGGGGCAAGCTGGGACGAACCGCATGAGCACGCCCATCAACGTCGTCGGTGGCGGGGCCTGGGGCACGGCGCTGGCCAATGCCGCGGCTGCGGCGGGCCATTCCGTGACGCTCTGGCTGCGCGATGCGGAGGCCGCCGCGCGGATTCAGACGGAGCGCGAGAATCCCCGCTACCTGCCCGGCGTGCCGTTGCACGCCCAAGTCCGCGCGACGGCCGTGGCGGAGGATCTCGCGGGAGCCGGGGCGACCCTGCTCGTGGTTCCCGCACAGACCTTGCGCGGCGTGCTCGGGCAACTCGCCGGGCCGCTCGCGGAGGCGGGGCCGGTGATCCTCTGTGCCAAGGGCATCGAGCGGGGCAGCGACAGCTTCATGAGCGCCGTGGCCGCCGACGTGCTGCCCACCGGGACGCCGGTCGCCGTCCTTTCCGGCCCGAGCTTCGCTGCGGATGTCGCCCGCAACCTGCCGACCGCCGTCACACTCGCCTGCACCGATGCGGGGCTCGCGGCCTCGCTCAGCGCCCTGCTCTCGGGGCCGACCTTCCGGCTCTACCACACCGATGACGTGCGCGGCGTCGAGATCGGCGGAGCGGGCAAGAACGTGTTGGCCATCGCCTGCGGGATCGTTGCCGGGCGCGGCCTCGGGGAGAGCGCCCGCGCCGCCCTGATCGCCCGCGCCTTCGCGGAGCTGATGCGCTTCGCGCGTGCTTTGGGCGGACGATCGGAGACGCTGATGGGTCTGTCGGGTCTCGGCGACCTCGTGCTCACGGCGGGCTCGCCGCAATCGCGCAACTTCGCCTTCGGCCAGCGCCTCGGCGCCGGGGCGAGCCCCGAGGAGGCCGCGGGCGGCAAGCTCGCGGAGGGCGCCTTCACCGCCGCCGCCCTGACCGGCCTCGCGCGGGCGCGCGGCGTCGAGATGCCGGTCGCCGAGGCGGTCGCCGCTCTGGTCGCGGGCGAGACCGGCGTCGATGCGGTCGTCACCAAACTTCTGGCCCGGCCGCTGCGTGGCGAGATGGATTGAGGATTCCCAAGGACAAGTCCTTGAGTGAGGTCCGGGGGTGAAGCCCCTGGGCTATGCAGGGCTCTGCCCTGCACCGGCCAAAGGACTCGGTCCTTTGGAAACCCAATTTCACGAGACGACGATGGCGTATTGGTTGTTCAAGTCCGAGCCCGCGACCTGGTCGTGGGAGCAGATGGTCGCGGCCGGCAAGGACGGAACGTTCTGGAACGGCGTGCGCAACCACCTCGCCAAGAAGCAACTGATGGCGATGCAGGTGGGGGAGAAGGGCTTCTTCTACCACTCGAACGAGGGCAAGGCCGTCGTCGGCGTGGTGGAGGTGATCCGCCCCTATTACCCCGACCACACGGACGAAACCGGTCGGTTCGGCATGGTCGACGTGCGCGCCGTCGAGCCGATGAAGGTCCCCGTGACCCTCGACGCGATCAAGGCCGAGGCGGCGCTGAAGGACATGGTGCTCGTCAACAACTCACGGCTGTCGGTGCAGCCGGTGAGCGAGAGCGAATGGGCGCTCGTGCGCGCGATGGGCGGCCTGAGCGCCTGAGGTGCATTAGCCCCGGCGCAGGGCCTTGGCCTTGCGGGCGAGGTAGCGGGCGTCGCGCTGGGCCTTGAGTTCGGCCTGACGGGCGATGGCGCGCTCCTCGGCGGCGATGCGCTCGGCCTCGACGCGCTCCGCCTCCGCCAGACGCGCGGCTTCCGCTTCGGCCTCGGCCCTGGCGATGGCGGCCAGACGCTGCAACTCGCGCTCGGCATTGCGGACCTCGCGGGCCTCCACGAGAGCGCGACGGGCGGACTGACGGGCGAGGACGGCAGGGTCGTCGGCAGCGGGCCGCGCGCGGAAGCGGGCCAGGGTCTGTGTACGCGCCTTGGTGGCGGCGGCGAGACGGTCGGTCAGGGCTTGGCTGTTCTGAAAGCTCACGAAGTCTCCGGATCGGGCGGGCGGGAGGCGCCTGCCGCTCTAACGTATCAAAAAAGGAAGCCGCTCCGGTGGGAGCGGCCCTGTCTGGCTGACCCGCGATGCATCCGGCCCGCGAGGGACCGGAGGCACCTTCAGGACTTACTCGGCGCGGAGCTGGCCGGCGGACTTCTTGCCGCTGCGGCGGTCGGTTTCCAGCTCGTAGGAGATGCGCTGACCCTCGTTGAGGGTGCCGAGCCCAGCGCGCTCGACGGCGGAGATGTGCACGAACACGTCCTGGCCGCCATCCTCAGGCTGGATGAAGCCGAAGCCCTTGGTCGCGTTGAACCACTTCACGGTACCGGTCGACATGGATTGGTCTCGATCTTCGCGGGGTCAGGGGTAGAAACGTCGCCGCGAAGCCGCGTGACGTCGGGTCGAACGATAGCGATAGGAGGAACGAACCGCCCCGCGAAGGAAATTACGGCCCAAAACATCCGAAAACGTACCGATAGAACAACCGTATGCCCCTGCGGAACATTTTGCAAGGCCGCCGAAAATTTGGATTATTTTTGAGAAATCACTTGTATTTTCAGAGATGAACCAGCGGCGATACGGCTGCGGCGGGTCGTTGGGCCCGATCTTTCATTCGTCATTGCGAGCGCAGCGAAGCAATGACGGCGGAGCTTTCGTCAGTTCGTTAGACGGACTCAAGCCGCGCGGCTCACCGGACGCGCGGACTTGGCCCGTTGCGGCGCCTCGATCAACGGCTCCGGCTCTTCGAAGGATTCGGCCGGAAGCGTGTCCATCACCCGCGCGGCAGGCAGCGTCACGACGACCTCGGTGCCCTCGCGGGGGCGCGACACCAGATGGAACTGGCCGCCATGCAGTTCCACGAGGCCCTTCACGATCGGCAGGCCGAGGCCGGAACCCTGTTCGGCGGTCTTGATCGCCAGCGCGCCGCGGCCAAACGACGACATGACGGTGCCGGCTCGTCCTCCGGGATGCCGGGGCCGCTGTCGCGCACGGAGAGGTACTGTCCGCCCCGCGCGGTCCAGCCGACCTTCAGCCAGATCTCGCCGCCGGGCGGCGTGAACTTCACCGCGTTGGAGAGCAGGTTGAGCACGATCTGGCGCAGAGCCCGCTCGTCCGCCCAGAGGCGCGGCAGGCTGGTATCAACCATGTCGTGGACGGTCTGGCCCTTCGCCTTGGCGCGCAGGGCCATCATGTGGCGGCACTCTTCCACGACGCTCGCCAGCAGCACCGGCTCCTCGTTCGGCTCGTAGCGCCCAGCCTCGATGCGCGACAGGTCGAGGATCTCGTTGATGAGGTTGAGCAGGTGCATCCCGCTATCGTGGATGTCGTTCGAATATTCCCGGTAGGCCGGGGCGGTGTGCTGGCCGAACACCTCGCTCTTCATCACCTCCGAGAAGCCGAGGATGGCGTTGAGCGGCGTGCGCAGCTCGTGGCTCATCGTGGCCAGGAAGCGCGATTTAGCGAGATTCGCCTCCTCGGCCCGGCGGCGGGCCTCGTCGGAATTGGCCTTGGCCTGCTCCAACTCACCGAACACCGCGTCCTTCTCGGCGCGGGAATGCAGGGCGCCGACCGTGGTGGCATAGAGCCGCCGGGCGAGCCCCAGGAAGAAGACCTGCGTGCCCGCCGCCATGGCGACGAGCATCAGCGCGTCCATGCTGCTGGAGAAGGCGGTGAGAGAGATCGTGGCGACCGTCAGCGGCACCAGGGCGGCCACGGCGGCGGCGGGCACGGTGGCCGCGAGCATGGTCGTCACCGCCGCCGCGATGACGAGGCCGAACAGGGCGAAGGTCCAGCCGCCCGTGCCGCCGATCGCGGCCATGCCCGACCACGACAGGCCCTGCAGCACCTCGCCGATCACGAAGCGGCGGCGCCAGCGAACGAGGTCGATATGCTCCAGATCGGCCACGAGGAACTGTCGGCTCAGCACCGAGGTGAGCGTGATCATCAGGAACACGCACAACGCCCAGGCCGCCGCGAAGACCATCGGCACCCAGAAGGTCGCCGCGCCTGCCAGCGCGACGGCGAACAGCCCGAGGGGGATGCCGGCTTCGGCCCGGTACTGGGCGTAGTGGCGCAGCAACTCGTGGTCGAAGGCCCGTTCCAGCCCGGTGAGCGAGGTCAGCCGTTCGCGGGCCGACCGGATGTCGCGGGCGACACCGAGGCGCCGGGCGGCCTCCTCCGTCGAGGGACCCCGCCCGCGCTGGACCATCTCGACAGTGAGATCGGACATGCGCTCAGGAAGACCGGATTTTCGGGATTTATTGACGAAACCCGTCCGAGGATGCGGCGAAACTCATAAGAAGCAGTTGCCGGGATCTCTCCAATCGTCGCTAAACGGGGCGGCATCCCGTTTACCCCCAGCTTCTGTGCGCTGGCGCACCGCCCGGAGGCGGGACGGCGGGTCTAGTTGTGTCTACAAGTTCGCGTCAGGCCTGCGAAACCGAAGCTCCGCCATGCCCCAGATCACGATCAACGGCGTGCCGCGTACGGTCGACGCCGATCCGGACACGCCGCTCCTATGGGTGCTGCGCGACCACCTGACCCTCACCGGCACCAAATACGGCTGCGGCATCGGCCAGTGCGGCGCCTGCACCGTGCATCTCGACGGGCAGCCGGTGCGTGCCTGCCAGACCCGCCTCGGCGATGTCGGCACCGCGCCGGTGGCGACCGTCGAGGGCGTGTCGGGCCGGGTCGCGGAGGCGGTGCGGGCCGCGTGGCGCAAACTCGACGTAGTTCAGTGCGGCTACTGCCAGTCGGGCCAGATCATGTCGGCCATCGGCCTGCTCTCGGCCAATGCCCGCCCGACCGATGCCGACATCGACGGCGCCATGGACGGCAACATCTGTCGCTGCGGCACCTACCAGCGCATCCGCGCCGCGATTCACGAGGCGGCGAGCCACCTCGCCTGATCGCCCCGCCGGGCCATCTGGGGCTCATGTCCAGCGTAAGCGGGCGGGGAGGACAGCCTCCGCGACCGTCACGAACGATTCCCTTCACGGTCCAGACCGGAGCATCGCCGCCATGCTGAACGTCCGTCGGCCGACCGGGCCCCTGTCCGAAGCCTCGCCCGCCCCCCGTCCGAGCCGCCGGGGCTTCCTCGCCGGGGCCGGTGCCATCGTCGTGGCCTTCCGTCTGGAGACCGGGCCCGCCCGTGCCGCCGGGCTCGACCCGTCCGGTATCCGGCCCGATCCCAACGCCTTCCTGCGCATCGGCGCGGACGACACCGTGACCGTGGTGATCAAGCACCTCGACATGGGCCAGGGAAACACGACCGGCCTCGCCACCATCCTCGCGGATGAACTCGGGGCCGACTGGTCGACGGTGCGCACCGAGTTCGCCCCAGCCGACGCGGCCCGCTACAACAACCTGCTGATGGGGCCGATCCAGGGTACGGGCGGCTCCACCGCCATCGCCAATTCCTGGGTGCAGTTGCGCAAGGCGGGCGCGGCGGCCCGCGAGATGCTGGTCGCCGCCGCCGCTTTCCAGTGGCGCGTGCCCGTGGCCGAGATCAGCGTAGCGGACGGCATCGTCCGCCACGCTGCCTCGAACCGTCAGGCGCGGTTCGGCGACCTCGCGGCCTCCGCCGCCACCCTCCCCGTCCCGGCCGATCCGAGGCTGAAGGACCCGAGCGAGTGGCACCTCATCGGCAAGCCGGTGAACCGCCTGGATTCCGCGGCCAAGACGGACGGCTCGGCGGTCTACTCCCTCGACACCCGCCGCCCTGGCCAGGTGACGGCGATGATCACCCGTGCCCCCGTCTTCGGCGGCACGGTGAAGAGCGTCGATGACGCCGCCGCCCGCAAGGTCGCGGGGGTGCTCGACGTGGTGCGCGTGCCTTCGGGCGTGGCGGTGGTCGCGAAGGACACGTGGTCGGCCATGCAGGGCCGCAAGGCGCTGAAGGTGACCTGGGACGAGTCCGCGGCCGAGACGCGCTCCTCCGAGGCGATCCTCGCCGATTACCGGGAGCGGGCGAAATCCCCCGGCCTCACCGCCTCCAAGCGCGGCGACGCGCAGGCGGCGCTGAAAGGCGCGGCGACGGTCATTGAGGCCGAGTTCACCTTCCCCTACCTCGCCCATGCGGCGATGGAGCCCCTGAACGCGACTATCGAGAAGGCGCAGGACGGCGGCTACGATGTCTATGCCGGGTTCCAGTTCCAGACCGTGGAGCAGGCGACCATGGCCGCCATCCTCGGGGTGACCGCCGACAAGGTCCGGTTGCACACGACCTGGGCGGGCGGCTCCTTCGGCCGCCGCGCCACGCCCACGGCGGATTACGCCGCCGAGACGGCGGCCGTCTTCAAGGCCAGTGGCGAAAAGGCGCCGGTCCATCTCGTCTGGACGCGCGAAGACGACATGACCGGCGGCTATTACCGCCCGAGCGTGCTCCACAAGGTCCGGGCGGGCATCGATGCCAAGGGCGCCATCGTCGGCTGGGACCATGTGATGGTCGGCAAGTCGATCATGATCGGCTCGCCCTTCGAGGCGATGATCGTGAAGGACGGCATCGACGCCACCACGGTCGAGGGCGCCTCGGACACGCCCTACGCGCTGCCCGCCTACCGCTTCGGGGTCCATAACGGGCGCGAGGGTGTGCCGGTCCTTTGGTGGCGTTCGGTCGGCCACAGCCACACCGCCCATGTCATGGAGGTGATGATCGACGACCTCGCCCATGCGGCGGGGGCCGATCCGGTCGCCTACCGGCTGGGGCTGCTCGGCAATGCTCCGCGCCTCGCCGCCGTGCTGCAACTCGCCGCCGGCAAGGCGGGCTGGGGCGGCGCACAGGCGAAGGGCAGCGGCCTCGGCGTCGCCGTCCACGAATCCTTCGGCTCCTATGTCGCGATGGTGGCGCAGGTGAGCGCGGGCCAGGGCTCCGTGAAGGTCGAGCGTATCGTCGCCGCCGTCGATGTCGGCATCGCCATCAACCCGGACGTGGTCCGGGCGCAGGTCGAGGGGGCGGTTGGATTCGCCCTGTCTTCGGTGCTGCGCAACCGCATCACCCTGAAGGACGGACAGGTGCAGGAGGCGAATTTCGACGCCTACGAGCCGACCCGGATCAGCGAGATGCCGAAGGTCGAGGTCCATATCGTGCCGAGCACCGTCGCGCCGACCGGCATCGGCGAGCCCGGCGTGCCGGTCCTGGCGCCCGCCATCGCCAACGCGGTCTTCGCGGCGACGGGGCAGCGGCTGCGCTCGCTGCCGCTCGACCTGTCGGGCCTGAGGGGCGCGTGAGGAATCGCACAATATTTCAGCCTGGGGAGGCGTAGACCGGATCTGCCTTCCCCCAAGGCAAGAGACTCCACTGCAACGGCGCGGCGCGACCCGCGCCGTTTCTTTTGTGCTCATCGGGGCGCTGCTCCGACACCCCGCCAGAGGGCTCGGCCCCTCGGGCTCCCTATATTCAACCCATGCAGCCCTTCGAAGAGACCGCCGCGCGGTTGCGCGCCTGCCGCATCTGCCGGGATACGCCGCTCTACGGGCCGCCCCTGCCGCAGGAGCCCCGGCCGATCATCCAGGGCTCGACCGGGGCGCGGCTCTGCGTGGCGAGTCAGGCACCGGGAACGCGGGCGCACCGGACGGGCATGCCGTTCATGGATCCGTCCGGCGTGCGGCTGCGCTCCTGGCTGGGGCTCGACGAGGCGCAGTTCTACAACCCAGAAAAGATCGCCATCGTGCCGATGGGCTCGTGCTTTCCCGGTCTCGATGAGAAGGGCGGCGACAAGCCTCCGCGCCGGGAATGCGCCGAGCGCTGGCGCGCCGAACTCTTCGCGGGCCTGCCGAACCTCGACCTGATCCTCGTGATCGGCTCCTACGCGCAGACCTGGCACCTCGGGAAGCTGGAGGGCGGGCTCACGGGCACCGTGCGGCGCTGGCGCGAGCTCCTCGCCGAGCCCCGCATTCCCCGGGTGCTGCCCCTGCCCCACCCCTCCTGGCGCAACAACGGCTGGCTGAAGCGAGAGCCGTGGTTCGAGGCCGAATTGTTGCCGGTGCTTCGCGCGGAGGTCGCGCGGGTGCTGGCCGATTGAGCCGCGCGCGTCATCTAACCGGCCTGCCCCCGGAGACGCCCATGCTGCTCTACGAGCACCCGCTCTCGTCCTATGCGCAGAAGATCAAGATCGCGCTGCGCGAGAAGGGCGTGCCGTTCAGGGCGGAACTGCCGGAGAGCTTCGGCACCGGTAGCCTGGACGGGCCCTTCGCCGCCGCCAATCCCCGCACCGAGGTGCCGGTGCTGATCGACGGGGACGTGACGATCTTCGAATCGACGGTGATCCTCGAATACATCGAGGAACGCTGGCCCGAGCCGCCGCTCCTGCCGCGCGATCCCGCCGCCCGCGCCTTCGCCCGCGTGACGGAGGATGTCTGCGACACCCAATACGAAGCGGTGAACTGGGGTTTCGGCGAGATCCTGTGGTTCAAGCGCGCGACGGGCGATCTCGCCGAGCGCATGCGGGCCGAGGCCGCCGCCCAGACCCGGACGCTTCAGGACTGGCTGACGAAACGCCTCGGCGCGGCCGACTGGTTCGGAGGGCCGGGCTTCGGCTGGGCCGACGCGGCGGTGGCGCCGATGCTCAACCGCTCGTTCCATTACGGCCTCGGGCCGGAAACTGGCAGCCCGCTTGCACTCTGGCACGCGCGAGTGCGGGAGCGCCCATCCGTCGAAAAAACCTTCGCCGAGTTCGACGCGGCGGCGGCCAGGATGGCGGCGGCCTCCGAGATGTACACGACCGGCGGTCGGCGCCGGGAATACCGGGACCATCGCCTCGAATGGATGATCAAGTCCGGCGGTGTCGAGGTGGTCCTCGCGGGTCTGCGCGACGGGAACATCCGCTTCCCCTGGCCCGGCGGAACGCATTGACAGGCCGCCTGCCCCCGTGATCCGTGCGCGCATGAGCCAGACCGACCCGAGAGACCGCCTGATCGTCGCCCTGGACGTGCCGGGGGTGCCCGAGGCCGAGGCGCTGGTGGAGCGCATCGGCGACGCGGCGACCTTCTACAAGATCGGCTATAGGCTGGCCTATGCAGGCGGACTGGCGCTCGCGGAGCGGATGATCGGCCAGGGCCTGAAGGTCTTCCTCGATCTCAAGCTGCACGACATCGGCAACACGATCGAGGAAGGGGTGCGCTCGGTCTCGGCGCTCGGGGCGACATTCCTTACGGTCCACGCCTATCCGCAGACCATGCGGGCGGCGGTGAAGGGCCGGGGCAACGGCCTGAAGATCCTCGCCGTGACAGTGCTCACCTCCTACGACGACGCGGATGCGCAGGAGGCCGGCTATGCCCTGCCCGTGGCCGAACTGGTCGCCAAGCGCGCCGCCCAGGCGGCCGAGATCGGCATCGACGGGCTCGTCTGCTCGGCGGCCGAGGCGGCGGGGGTGCGCGGCCTCGTCGGCCCGGACCGGCTGATCGTGACGCCCGGCATCCGCCCGGCCGGGGCCGATGCGGGCGATCAGAAGCGGGTGATGACCCCCGGCGATGCCCGCCGCGCGGGGATCGATCACGTGGTGGTCGGCCGCCCCATCACTGGTGCCGCCGATCCGAGGGCGGTCGCCAGGGCGATCGTCGCCGAGATGGCCTGAGGCTGCGCCCGCCTTATGTGAAGGGCCTCGCCGCCGGGGCGAGCGAAGGGCAGCACCGATGGTCAAGGGTTACTGGATCGCGCGAGTCGATGTGCGCGATGCCGAGGCGTACAAGGAGTACGTGGCGGCCAATGGCGCGGCCTTCGCTCAGTTCGGCGGGCGCTTCCTGATCCGCGGCGGGCGCTACGAGGCGGTGATGGGGCAAGCCCGCAGCCGCAACGTCGTCATCGAATTCCCGAGCTACGAGGATGCCCTCGCCTGCTGGAACTCGGATCTCTACCAGCAGGCCAAGGCCAAGCAGCGCGGCGGCGTCGAGGCCGAGATCCTGGTGATCGAGGGCTATGACGGCCCGCAACCGTCCGTCTCGGAGCCTGCCCCGCCCTCGACCCCCGCTTCCGAATAGGATCAGGGCCGCGCCAGGGATCGCAGTAGGAAGGCGATCATCGTCTCCAGCGGCGGAATCGGCGGCTGCAACGGCTGCCCGACCAGCAGCGGATGGGTGTAGCGGGCGATCCCGACATGGATGCAGCCCGCCGCCGCCGCCGGATCGGAGGTGGCGAATTCGCCCTCGCGAACGCCGTCGCGGATGATGCGCTCGAGCACCGCCGTGAGCTTCGCGACGTGTTCGCTACACACGTCCCAACTCTCGGCCATGGCGGCCTCGACCATTTCGTGGATGCGGGGATAGCGCTCGTAGCGCTCCATGCCATGCCGGTGGAGGGCGTGGATCGCGGCGACGAGCCGTTCCGTCGGGGTCTGGCCGGGACGCTCGGCGATGGCGATAAGCATCGCCTCGACTTCACCGATCAGCCGTTCGAGCACGGCCTCGTTGATCGCCTTCTTCGAGTCGAAGAAGCGATAGACGTTCGCCGGGCTCATCTTCAGAGCCCGGGCGATGTCGGCGACGGTCGTTTTCTGGTAGCCGATCTCGTGAAAGAACGTGCTCGCCGTCGCCATGATGCGGCAACGGGTGGTCGGCGCGCTCTCGTCGGCGATCGTCGGCTTGATGTCGGCGGGATGCATGACCCCTGGTAGGGCAGGCGGCCAAACGCGTCAAAACCGGGCCGTCACGACCCGGTTCCGGTAGCGGAGCCTGCCCGGCGCCGGATCAGGACCCGAACTGCGAGCCCAGCCGCTCCAGGTACTCGGCGAGGTCCACACCCCCGACGCGCTTGCCGTAATCGAAGCGCATGCCCTGGCGGATGTCGACGCTTGCATTCGGCGTGGTGAGGGTGAACGGCCGGACGCAAATCCAGGCCCCGTCGCGGCGATGCTCGAAGAAGCCCAGGATGTCGTGCTTGGCCATGGTCCCCGCCCTCCCGTCGCCCCTCGTTTCGCGATTCTGGCGCGAATAAGGCGGCGACCTCGTTGTCTCCCATTTACAACGGCTTTGCAGTTAATTGGTTCTCAACATGCGGCCGATTGTCGTCATTCGTCGGGCCGGGCGGCGTTGACCATCTCCGGCGGCTCGACCTCCGGCAGTTCCATGCGCTGCGACGGGTCGGGGCGACGGCTGCGGTCGTGGGGCGGAAGGCTCTGCGTTTGCCCGGTGGCGAGCGCCCGCTCCACGGCTTCAAGGATGCGGATGTCGCAGAGGCCCTCTTCGCCATCCGGCTCCGGCACCCGGTCGTTCAGGATGCAATCGGAGAAGTACCGCGTCTGGCCGCCGAACTGATCCACGCTCGGATAGGCAAGTGACTCGGTCGTGCTGCCCCGTGTCAGCGTGCCCCCAAGGCCCTTGCCGAACAGGAAGGCGGGTTGCAGGTGCAGGTCGCCCTCCGTGCCCGTGACCCGGTAGGCATCGACGCCCTCGGTCTCGTAGGAGACGGTGAACTGTGCCAGACGCCCGCTCGGGAAGCGGAGGGTGACGGCGACGGTGCCGTCGAAGGGGAACGGGCTGTCCGGCCGTCGGCTGCCGATGGCCGAGACCTCCACCGGCTCCTCCCCGAACAGGTTGCGCGCGGCATTGATCGGATAGGTGCCCATATCGGGCACGGGGCCGGCCCAGTAGCCCTGCTTCGCCCGGTGGTTGGCGGCGCTGACCTTCTGGCCGAAGGTCGCGGTGAACATGCGCGGCTCACCGATCTCGCCAGCGCGGATCCGGGCGATGGCGTCGAGCGTGCCCGGCTCGAAATGCAGCCGGTAGGCGATCATCAGCTTGGCGCCGCTCGCTCGAGCCGCCGCGTTGATCGCCTCGCATTCCGCGACGCTCACCGCCATCGGCTTTTCGAGGAGCACGTGGCACCCGGCTTCCAGCGCCGGCACGGCGTAGTCCTGGTGCATGCCGTTGGGCAGGGCGAGATAGACCGCGTCGAACAGGTCCGAGGCCAGGGCCTCTTTGTAGCGATCGTAGGTGAAGGCGGTCAGGCCGTAGAGGTCGGCGAGCGCCTTGCCCTTCTCGGGATCGCCCGTGACGATGGCCGTCATCTCGGAATTGCCGGTCTGGGCCACGCCCGGCATGAAGGCCGCCTGGGAAATCCAGCCCCCGCCCACCACCGCGTAGCGCACCTTGCGCCCCGATACCCATTTCGCCTGCATGCCCATCTCCGCTGCGGTGCGAAGGCGGAACGCGGGACCGTGCGGGATGATCCGAGAAGTTCCTGACGAGGGCCGCCGCTTTCGGTCGCGTCCCCGCTGGGCGGCGCACACCTATGTGTGCGCTGCAATGGATGGGTTCGACCCGCCTCACCTTCTCTCAGGACAAGTCGCCATGGCCCTGTTTCACTGGATCGGTCGCATGTTCCGCTTCGCCGGGCATCTCGCCGCAACCGCCTTCCTCAAGGTCGTGACCCTGTTCGGGGCCTCACTGGACCTCGTCCTCGCGCTCGTGACGCAGGCCTACGAGCGGTTCGATGGGGGCTTCTCCGAACTCGCCGCCGAGTCGCGGCGGCGCAGGGCGGCCAAGGAACGCGTGGCCGCCCCCGCCGAGTGACCGGCCGATCCGGTCTACTGCACAGTCTTCAGCGCGCCGGTCTTCTCATGGAAGTCCGGCCCGTTGATCGTCTTGGTCACGTGCCCGGCGCGAATCAGGTAATCGCCGAAATGCTCGCCGGCCTGCTTGCCCTTCGCGAATTCGGCGAAGAGCGGATCGAGCGTCGAGACCACCTCGGCCGGTGAGGCATCCTCGCGGTAGAGCTTGCCCAGGCGAGAGCCGTCGAAGGCCGCGCCGAGATAGAGATGGTAGCGCTCGGGGCCGCGACCCACGAGGCCGATCTCCGCGATGAAGGGCCGGGCGCAGCCGTTCGGGCAGCCAGTCGAGCGGATGGTGATCTCCTCGTCCTGAAGTCCATGCTTGGCGAGGCTCGCCTCCAGATCGTCCATCAGACCCGGCAGGAACCGCTCGCTCTCGGCGAGGGCCAGACCGCAGGTCGGCATGGCGACGCAGGCGATGGAGTTCCGCCGCAGGGCGCCCGCGCCCTTGGTCATCCCGTACTCGTCGACGATCGCCTCGATCGCGGCGCGCTTCTCGGACGGAACGTTGGCGATGATGACGTTCTGGTTGGCGGTCAGGCGGAAATCGCCCTCATGCTCCTCGGCCACCCGGCGCAGACCCGCCAGGAATTGGGGGCCGCCCTCGTAATCCTTGATCCGGCCCGAGGGGACGTAGAGCGTCAGGTGGTGACGGCCGTCATCGCCCTCGGTCCAGCCGAAGCGGTCGCCGTTATTGGTGAAGGTGTAGGGCTTGGGCGCGCCGAGCTTCTTGCCGATGCGCTTCTCCACCTCGGCCCGGAACGCGTCGAGGCCGTACCGCTCGATCGTATACTTCAGGCGGGCGTTCTTGCGGTTCTTGCGGTTGCCCCAGTCGCGCTGGACGGTCATCACCGCCTCGGCGACCTTGATCGCGTCCTCGGGCTTCACGAAGCCCATCACGTCGGCGGTGCGTGGGAAGGTGTCCGGCTCGCCATGGGTCATGCCCATGCCGCCGCCCACCGTGACGTTCCAGCCGGTGACGTCGTTCTTCTTGTCCAGGATGGCGATGAAGCCGAGATCATGGGCGAAGATGTCGACCTCGTTCGAGGGCGGCACGGCGATGACCGTCTTGAACTTCCGCGGCAGGTAGGTGCGGCCGTAGATCGGCTCCACTTCCAGCCCGTCCTCGCCGCCGACGACGCGCTCGCCGTCGAGCCAGATCTCCCGCCACGCCCCGGTCTTCGGCAGAAGCGAGATCCGAGATGTCCTTGGCGAGCTGGTAGGCCGCCTTGTGCGCCTTCGCCTGGGCCGGGTTGGTCGCGGCCATGACGTTGCGGTTCACGTCACCGCAGGCGGCGATCGTGTCGAGCAGGGCCGCGTCGATGGCGGCCATGGTCCGCTTCAGATTCGACTTGATGACGCCGTGGTACTGGAAGGTCTGGCGGGTCGTCGCGCGCAGGGCGTTGCCGGCATAGGTACGGGCGATGTCGTCCAGCACCAGCCATTGCTTGGGCGTGACGATGCCGCCCGCGATGCGCAGGCGGATCATGAAGCTGTAGGCCTTGTCGAGCTTCTTCTTGGTCCGCTCGGGGCGAAGGTCGCGATCGTCCTGCAGGTACATCCCGTGGAACTTCACGAGTTGCCCGTCATCCTCTGATATGGCGCCGGTCGCGTGCTTCAGAAGCCCGTCCGCGAGGGTTCCGCGCAGATAGCCGCTGGCGATCTTGATGTGCTCGTTCGCGGCCAGCTTCGCCTCGCGAGCGGCCTCCGCCTCGGTAATCGGGCGGTCGGTCGGCGGGGTCTCGTAGACGCGCTTGGTGGGGGTGCCGTCGGTCATGGTGGTCCCGGTATTCTCTGTCGGCGGCGACGATCCGATCCGCCCGCCTCATCCTGAGGTGCCGCAGCGACGCGGAGACCTCGAAGGAGGGCTCCAGGCATCGCGCGGCCTTGGAAGGTCTCCTTCGAGGCCCGCTGGCGCGGGCACCTCAGGATGAGGGCGCGGGTCGGACGAGGGTCGCGAAGTGACGGTCGGTTCGTGTCAGTAAACGTCCTGCTGGTACTTCTTCGCCCGCTCAAGTCCGGCGACATGCGCCTCGGCCTCGGCGGCGGAGAGGCCCTTCACGGTCTCGAAGGCCCGCACCACGGAGGCGCGCACGTCCTTGGCCATCTGCTTGGCGTCGCCGCAGACATACAGGTGGGCGCCCCCATCCAGCCACTCCACCAACTCGGCGGCGTTCTGGTCGATCCGGTTCTGGACGTAGATCTTCTCCGGCTGGTCCCGTGAAAAGGCCACGTCGATGCGGGTGAGCGACTTGTCTTCCAGGGCTTCCTGCCATTCGAGCTGGTAGAGGAAGTCGTGGGTGAAGTGGCGATCACCGAAGAACAGCCAGGAACGGCCGGGAGCCTCGGTGGCGCGGCGCTCCTGCACGAAGGCGCGGAACGGGGCCACGCCGGTGCCGGGGCCAACCATGATGATGTCGGTCGCCGGGTCGGAGGGCAGGCGGAAATGCTTGTTCGGCTTCAGCCGCACCCGCAGCTTGGCGCCGTTCCTGATCCGGTCCGCGACATGCACCGAGGCGACGCCTGAGCGTTTCCGCCCGAAGGTCTCGTAGCGCACGGCGGCGATCGCGAGGTGAACCTCGTCGCCCACTTCCTTGCGCGAGGAGGCGATCGAATAGGCCCGCGGCGGCAGCGGCCGGGTGATGGTACCGAGATGCTCGGCGGTCAGCTTGGCCGGGAACCGCTCGATCAGGTCGATCAGGTTGCGGCCCTCGATCCACGCGCGAACCTCGCCGCCCTCTACGAAGGCCTTGGCATCTTCCGAGCCCGTCGCCTTGGCGAAGCGCTCGATCGTGGCGGCCGAAAGGGTGGTGATGTCGCGCTCGGCCAGCAGCGCCTTGCGCAGGGCCTCGTCCCCCGACAGGCCCGTGGCGGTCAGAATCTCGTCCACCAGCTGCGGGTCGTTCTCGGGATAGATCTCGAAGGAATCGCCCGGCTCGTAGGCGGGTGCGCCGTCCTCGAAGGCGAGCGCGAGGTGGATCGTCTCCTTGTCGGAGCGCGAGGAATTGAGGTTCACGTGCTCGATCACCTCCACCACGACAGGGTCGCGGCTCGGCTCGGCATCCTCGTCGCCGCCCGCGCGGGCGAAATCGACGGCCACGACGTTGTCGGTGGCGGCGGGGGGCGCCAGTGCCTTCAGGGTGCCCTTGATCCACTCGGCGGCCGGGGTCTCGAAATCGAGGTCGAGATCGGCCCGCTCGGCGGCGCGCTTGCCCCCCAACGCCTCGAACCGCGCGTCGAGCGCCTTCCCGATGGCGCAGAACTCTACGTAGGACGTATCACCCAGCGACAGAACCGCGAACTCGACGCCTTCGAGGCGCGGGGCGCCCTCGCCCATCAACTCGCCATAGGCCCGGACGGCGCGGGCCGGAGGCTCGCCCTCGCCCCAGGTCGCGGCGATGGCGACGAGCTTGCCCGCCTTCGGCAGGGTCGCGATGTCGAGGTCGGCGAAATCCACCACCTTCGGCTTGAAGCCCTGCTTACGGGCGAGCTTGGCGACATCGCCCGCGAGCTTCTCGGAATTGCCCGACTCGCTCGCGTAGATGATCGTCAGCGGCTCGGAGGCCTTGGCGGCCGGAGCCGTGGCGGACTGGGGCTGGCCCCCGGCGGCGTCGAGGCCGGCGAGGAAGCCCGCCAGCCATGCGCGTTGAACCGGGCTCGCATTCACGAGCACGGCGTCGAGGCTGGCGCGCTCGCCGTCTCCAAAAGGAGCGGTGCGCGGGAGAAGAGCAGAGCGAGACATTACCGGACCATGTCGTCGGGCGCGGGGCCCATGTCAACCAGAAACGTTCTTTTTGCAGAACGGCACGAAATGAGGAGATCGCGTTTGTCGTCCGCGGCGTAGGGAGAAGATCATTCTCCCACCGCAGCGAGGGCTGGAGCCAGTTCCGGCAGATGCCGCGTCGCCTTGGGGGGCGCGGGCAGCGGCAGGGCCGTGGTGGATTTCACCTTCTCCATGGCGAAGCGGGACGTGACGTTCTTCAACGGAAGGACGGAGATGAGGCGCTTATAGAACGCATCGTAGGCCTGCATGTCTGCGACCACGACGCGCAGCATGTAGTCCACATCACCGGCCATCCGGTAGAATTCCAGGACCTCCGGCATAGCCGAGACCGTATCGGCGAAGCGCTGCAGCCACTCCTGCGAATGGTCGGCGGTCTCGATGGAGACGAAGACCGTCAGCCCGAGCCCGAGCTTCACGGGATCGAGCACGGCGACGCGCCGGTCGATCACCCCGTCCGCTTCGAGACGCTGGATGCGCTTCCAGCACGGCGTCTGCGACAGGCCGACCTTCTCGCCGATGGCGGCGATGGACAGGGTCGCGTCCCGCTGGAGCAGGGCCAGGATCTTCAGGTCGATGGCGTCCAAAAGGGACCTCCGCGGGTTCGCCGTCCACTTTCCGGGAAGAAGGAACTTCCCGGTCTATAGGGCCCATGCCACGATTTTGAGAATTATTTTTTACAAACGGGCGGGTGCCGATCGCGTTCCGTGTGCGTTGACGCACCCGATATCGGCATTCTACGGGGTCCGAATCGGCCCCCTCGCCTTGACTTCGTTCGGTATAGCGAACATCTCGACCCCTTCACAACCGGCGCGGCCCGCCGCTTCCACAGGGCCGACGCAGGAGCTGACCACCATGTCCTTGACGGATCCCAGGGCGGCCGAGGCGCAGGCCGGCGAACTCGCCGTCCGCCTCGCCACCCTCGATCTTCCCGCCCGGCTGGACCTGATCGCCCGCGAGGTGCCCGGTCGTCTGGTCTTCACCACGAGCCTCGGCATCGAGGATCAGGTGCTGACCCATGCCATCGCCCTGGCGAAGCTCGCGGGTACGCGGATCGAGATCGCGACCCTCGATACCGGCCGTCTCTTCCCCGAGACCTACGAGACCTGGGTCGAGACCGAGGCCGCCTACGGCATCCGCATCCACGCCTACGTGCCCGAGCGCGAAGCCGAGGAGGCGTTCGTGCGCGAGGAAGGCATCAACGGCTTCCGCCGTTCCGTCGCCGCGCGGCAGGCCTGCTGCGGCTTCCGAAAGGTCGAGCCGCTGGGCCGGGCACTCGACGGCGCCGCCGGATGGCTCACGGGTTTGCGGGCCGGGCAATCGGCCAATCGCGCCGCGACGCCGCTCGCGGCTTACGATGCCGCGCGCGGCCTCGTGAAGCTGAACCCCCTCGCGGACTGGACGCGCGAGCGCATCGATCTCTTCGTCCGTGAGAACTTCGTTCCCTACAACACCTTGCACGACCGGGGCTTCCCCTCGATCGGCTGCGCCCCCTGCACCCGTGCGGTGAAGGTCGGCGAGCCGGAGCGCGCCGGGCGCTGGTGGTGGGAGCAGGAAGATAAGAAGGAATGCGGCCTGCATGTCGGCCGCCCCGGCGCCTCGGTGCAGCCGGGCCAGGAAGCAGCCGTATTCGAACCCAAATCCGAAACCCGCCAGCCGGAGTTCGCCCGATGAGCGCCGCGACGGCCGCCCTGCGGCCTGAGACCCATGCCCCCTCCCCTCTCCTGAGCGCCTGAGCCATCTCAAGCGCCTGGAGGCCGAGGCCATCCATATCTTCCGGGAGACGGTCGCCGAGACCGAGAACCCGGTGATGCTCTATTCTATCGGCAAGGACTCGTCGGTCCTGCTGCACCTGGCGCTGAAGGCCTTCGCGCCGGGCAAGCTGCCCTTCCCGCTCCTCCACGTCGATACGACGTGGAAGTTCAAGGAGATGATCGCCTTCCGCGATGCCCGCGCGAAGGAACTTGGCCTCGACCTTCTGGTCCATACCAACCAGGACGGGCTCGCCCGCGGCATCGGCCCGGTGAGCCACGGCTCCGAGGTCCATACCGACGTGATGAAGACGCAGGCCCTGCGTCAGGCCCTCGACCAGCACAAGTTCGATGCGGCCTTCGGCGGCGCCCGCCGGGACGAGGAAGCGAGCCGCGCCAAGGAGCGCATCGTCTCCCTGCGCACGGCCCAACACCGCTGGGACCCCAAGCGCCAGCGGGCCGAGCCCTGGCATCTGTACAACCTCAAGAAGAAGCGCGGCGAGTCGCTGCGGGTCTTCCCGCTGTCCAACTGGACCGAACTCGATATCTGGCTCTACATCGAGCAGGAGAACATCCCGATCGTGCCGCTCTACTTCGCGGCGCCGCGCCCCGTCGTGGAGCGCGACGGGCAGCTTCTCATGGTCGATGACGACCGTCTGCCCCTCAACCCCGGCGAGACCCCGCAGCAGCGGGTGGTCCGCTTCCGCACGCTCGGCTGCTACCCGCTGACCGGCGCGGTCGAGAGCGAGGCCGCGAGCCTGCCGGAGATCATCGCCGAGACGCTGGCCGCCCGCACCTCGGAGCGTCAGGGCCGAGTGATCGACAAGGACGGCGCGGGCGCCATGGAACGCAAGAAGCAGGAGGGCTACTTCTGATGACCATTCATCAGTCCAAGGACGCGTTCCAGGCCGCTGGCCTCGCGAAGGATTACGCGACGTTCCTCGAAACCCACCGCAACAAGGAAGTCCTGCGCTTCATCGCCTGCGGCTCGGTGGATGACGGCAAGTCGACGCTGATCGGACGCCTGCTCCACGACACGAAGCAGATCTTCGACGACCAGATCACCGCGCTGCGCCGGGATTCCCGCAAGCACGGCACGCAAGGCCAGGAGATGGACCTCGCGCTGCTGGTCGATGGCCTCCAGGCCGAGCGCGAGCAGGGCATCACCATCGATGTCGCCTACCGCTTCTTCTCGACGGACAAGCGGTCCTTCATCGTCGCCGACACCCCTGGCCACGAGCAGTACACCCGCAACATGGCGACCGGCGCCTCCACCGCCGACGTCGCCGTGATCCTGGTCGATGCCCGCCAGGGCCTCACCCGCCAGACGCGGCGCCACGCCCTGCTGGTCTCCATGCTGGGCATTCGCCGCGTGGTGCTGGCCGTCAACAAGATGGACATGATCGGCTGGGCGCAGGACCGCTTCGCCGAGATCGTGAAGGGCTTCTCGGAGTTCGCCGCAGGTCTGCACTTCGCCGAGATCCGGGCGATCCCGCTCTCGGCCAAGAACGGAGACAACGTCGTGGAGCCGGGGGTGAACACCCCGTGGCACACGGGCGGCACCCTGCTCTCCTTCCTGGAGACCGTGCCGGTGCGCGAGGAGGCGCTGAACGCGCCGTTCCGCATGGGCGTCCAGTGGGTCAACCGGCCGAACTCGGAGTTCCGCGGCTATAGCGGGCGCATCGCCAGCGGCACCGTTCGGCCAGGCGACCGGGTGAGCGTGCAGCCGGGTGGCCGGACCGCCACGGTGGAGCGGATCTACACCGCCGACGGCGACTTGGCAGAAGCCGGGGCCGACCTCTCGGTCACCCTGGTGCTGGCCGAGCAGATCGATGCGTCGCGGGGTCAGGTGATCGCCGCCGAGGCGTCGCCGCTCCATACCCTCGACCGGCTCGACGCGCGCCTGTTCTGGGCGGCGGAAACCGACCTCGCCCCCGGCGCGAGCCTTTACGCCAAAATCGGCACCGCCACGGTGACGGCGACGGTGGAGGCGATCGTCTCGCGCATCGACCCGGAGACGGGCAAGCCCGGCCCGGCGGACAAGCTCTCGGCCAACGACATCGCGGATGTGCGCCTGACGCTCGACCGGCCCGTGGCCGTCGATGCCTATGCCGCCAACCGCGAGACCGGCAGCTTCATCCTCATCGATCGCGAGACCACCGACACGGCCGCCCTCGGCCTCGTCCTGGCCCCGCATCAGGAGGCGAAGGCCGCGCCGCAGCCCGTGTCCCGTCAGGAAGCGCCGTCCTCCGGCGGTTTCCTCGGCAGCCTGAAGCGCCTGTTCGGGCGCTAAAAAGGCGTGGTGCCTTGCAACGATCCGACCGGTCCAGCGTTTCGCGGACCGGTCGAGCCGCTCCGCGAGTCGGAGCGGCGCCGGATCGCAAGGACATACCGATGACGAAGTCGTTCCTCGGACTCGCTGCCGCCCTGGCCCTTGGCTGCCTCGGAGCGGTCTCCTCCGCTCAGGCCGCTCCCCTCGCGGCGGGCTCCGCGACGACGCTGGCAGGCGGCGCGCAGGTCGAGACCGTGGCGATGGGCTGTGGTCCGGGCTGGGCTCGTGGCCCCTATGGCCGCTGCCGCCCGATGTACCGCCCGCGTCCCTTCTACGGCCGCCGCTGCTTCATCCGCCCGACGCCCTACGGGCCGCGCCGCGTCTGCCGCTACTGAGATCGCGGATGCAGGGCTGAAGCGCTGCATCCTCTCGTGATCTAGAGTTGCGCCAACAGGCGATAGGATTCGTGCCGGGCCTTCTGGTCCGGCACGGCCGTCACGATCATCAACTCGTCCGCCCCCGTGGACTCGGCCAGCGCCGTCAGGCGGGCCCGCAGCGTCTCCGGCGAGCCGACATGCAAACGGTCCCGGCCCTGCTCGATCCGTGCCCGCTCGGAAGGCGTGTAGGGATAGGCCAAGGCCTCTTCCAGGCTCGGCAGGGGCCGATACTCGCCCCGCTCCCGCCTCAGGGTCGAGAGGCGGGCGCTCGAGGCCAGCCGTTCGGCCTCCTCATCCGTCTCCGCGCAGATCGCCGCCACCGCGAGGATGGCCTGCGGCTCGGCCCCGAGCCGCGACGGTGTGAACCCGTTCCTGTAGGCGCGCATCGGCCCCTCGGCGGGAATGCCCGAAAAATGCTGCGCGAAGGCGAAGCCCGCGCCGATCTGCGCGGAGAGTTGCGCGCTGTAATCGGACGAGCCGAGCAGGAAGAGCGGCGGCATCGGGACACCCGCCGGGCTCGCCTCGATCTGGCCGAACGGATGGCCCTCCGGGAAACCCCCATCCCAGAAGATCAATTCCTGCAACCGGTCGAGGAAGTCGTCGCCGCCATTGCCGGACGGCGCCTCGCGCCGCCGCAGGGCGCGGGCGGTGATGCCGTCCGTGCCGGGAGCCCGGCCGATCCCCAGGTCGATCCGGCCGGGGAACAGGGCTTCCAGCACCCGGAACCGCTCGGCCACCATCAGCGGCGCGTGGTTCGGCAGCATGATCCCACCCGAGCCCACGCGGATCCGCTGCGTCGCGGCGGCGATCTGACCGATCATGATCTCGGGTGCCGGGCTCGCGACGTTCGGCAGGGCATGGTGCTCGGCGAGCCAGTAGCGGCGGTAGCCGAGCCCATCGACATGGCGGGCGAGCGCCAGCGTGTCGTGCAGCGCCTGCGTCGGCGTGGAGCCGGACGAGACGAAGGAGAGGTCGAGGACGGAAAGGGGAAGCATGCCCGTCAGATGGGGGCACGGGGGGCGATGCGGGAGGGCGGCTCACGCGGTCTCCCCTTCGCGGGCTTTGCGCCCGCATTATGAGCCATGCTTGCCGGCTCACGGGTGCGGGACTAGGGTCCGCCCGATTTCAACGGAGCGGAGCACGATCATGGCCTTCCTCGCCGATGTCCTTTCGCGGGTGAAGCCGTCCGCGACCATCGTCATGACTCAGAAGGCCCGCGAGCTGAAGGCGTCCGGTGTCGACGTGATCTCTCTCTCGGTGGGCGAGCCCGATTTCGACACGCCGGAGCATATCAAGGAAGCGGGCATCGAGGCGATCCGGCGCAACGAGACCCGCTACCCGCCGGTCTCCGGCATCGTGCCCCTGCGCGAGGCCATCTCCAAGAAGTTCAAGCGCGAGAACGGTCTCGACTACAAGCCGTCGCAGACCATCGTCGGCACCGGCGGCAAGCACATCCTCTACAATGCCCTGCTGGCCACCCTGAATCCCGGCGACGAGGTCGTGATTCCCCGCCCCTACTGGGTCTCCTACCCGGAGATGGTCGGGCTGTGCGGTGGCACGCCGGTCTTCGCCGAGACGCGGATGGAGGAAGGCTTCAAGCTCCAGGCCGCCGAGCTGGAGCGGGTGCTGACCCCCAAGACCAAGTGGCTGATCCTCAACTCGCCCTCGAACCCGTCGGGTGCCGCCTATTCGCGCACCGAGATGAAGGCGCTCACCGACGTGCTGATGCGCTACCCCGATGTGCACGTGCTCACCGACGACATCTACGAGCACCTGACCTACGGGGATTTCGAGTTCGTGACCCCCGCGCAGGTCGAGCCCGGCCTCTACGACCGGACTCTGACCATGAACGGCGTGTCGAAGGGGTACGCCATGACCGGCTGGCGCATCGGCTATGCCGGCGGCCCGGAGAAGCTCATCAAGGCCATGGACTTCGTGCAGGGCCAGCAGACCTCCGGCGCGGCGACCGTGGCGCAATGGGCGGCGGTGGCCGCCCTCGACGGCCCGCAGGACCACCTCGCCCGCTTCCGCGCCGCCTTCCAGGCGCGCCGCGACCTCGTGGTCTCGATGCTGAACCAAGCCAACGGCCTTACCTGCCCGACGCCGGAGGGCGCGTTCTACGTCTACCCGTCCTGTGCCGGGTTGATCGGCCGCCGCACCGAGGGTGGGAAGGTGATCGAGACCGACGAGGATTTCGTCACCGAACTGCTCATGGCCGAGGGCGTGGCGGCGGTGCACGGCTCGGCCTTCGGGCTCGGCCCGAACCTGCGCATCTCCTACGCCACTTCGGACGCGGTGCTGGAGGAAGCCTGCCGCCGCATCCAGCGCTTCTGCGGCTCGCTGCGCTGAGGCGTCTCGCACCACCGGCGCCGATGCAAGGACCGCATGCGGCGCCGGGTCACCGCCTGGCTTCGGTTGCCGGCTCGCCTGCTAGCCCTTACACGGGCCTTCCCCACGGCCGATGCGCCTGAAGGTTTCGCGAGCCCGCTCGGGCCTGCATGGAAGTGGGGTCGGCAGTGACGGGGCGGTCCGGACCAGTTCTCTGGGCCGCGCCTGTGAGGCTTAGTGGGCCGAGCGGCTGCAGGGGTGTCGGACACGCGGGGAACAGGAACCGCGGATCAGGCGCAAGGCCCACTCGAACAATTACGGCCCAACTCGATTCTGCCTTGTCCCAAAGCGGGCCAGTGAAACTCGCCCGCTTTTCGGCTTTCTTCAGTCTCCGGCGCGATGATGCGACAGGCCCGGGGAACCGGTCCGTTGTACCGGCGTTCACTCGGGTTCCGTCGCATGCGTGCCCTGCTCACCAGCGGGATCAAGGCCATCCTGGCCGTCGCCGCCCTCTCCACCACCGTCCATTGGGCCCTGCGTTTACAGCGCGATTCCAACGGCCTGACGACGCCGGCCATTGCCAGCATCGCCGATCCCGAGACCACGGGATCGATCTCGCCGCGTGCGAGCGGACCTTCCCCCATGTCGGTCCCTTCTTCGGTGGCCGAAGAGGCGAGGCAGGCCGTGGCCCCCGCCGCCCCGCGCGTGGAGGCCCGCAAGGCTCCGCCCGCCGGGCTCGACCAGTCCCATCTCGCCTCCCTCATCGCCACCGCCACCGCCACGGCGGCGCCGAAGAAGACTTCGAAGCGCTGATCCGCTCGAGCGTTAAGGAAAGGTGAGTGGCGCGGACGCGGCCTGCGCCCTCGCCGCATGGTTCGGTTGCGCCGCACCGGCTACCGGCGCCCCGCCCCGCATGCCACGGTTTGTCAAGCGCCGCATTGGCTGCGCCCCCTGCCGATTCGCTCCGATGGCCACGACAGCCTCCCCCTTCCGGCTCCCGCGCAGGTGTCCGGTTCTCAAGCCACCGATTCCAACGAGGCCGAGACAGCCCGTCGCCGCCGTCTGGTCGGCATCGCGCTCATGTGCGGGGCAGTGGCCTTCTTCGCGAGCCTCGATGCCTGCGCCAAGACGCTGGCGCGGGCGGGCGTCGATCCGGTGGTGACGACCTTCATGCGCTACGCGGCCAGCGTCGCCATGATCTCCCTGTTCGTGAACCCCGTCCGCACCCCGAGCGTGGTGCGCAGCCGCCGCCTCGGGCTGCAGATCGTGCGCTCGCTCCTGCTCTTCGCCTCGACGGCGCTGAACTTCGTAGCCTTACGCTACCTGCAGATGGCCGAGACCATCTCGATCCAGTTCGCCGCGCCGCTCACCGTCGCGCTGCTCGCCGGGCCGCTGCTGGGCGAGTGGTCGTCCCGCGCGCGCCTCATCGCGATCGGCATCGGGTTCCTGGGCGTGCTGGTGATCGTTCAGCCGGGTGTCGGCGCCGTCCATCCGGCGACGCTGCTCTGCGTCGGCAACGTGATCGTCTACGCCTTCTACGCGATCATCACCCGCAAGCTCGCTGCCTACGATTCGACCGCAACGACGATGTTCTACACCGGCCTCGCGGGCGTGGCGTTGATGGCGCCGCTGCTGCCGTGGATCTGGTCGAACCCGACCGAGTGGACTCATTGGGCGCTTCTGATCGCCGTCGCCCTGTTCGGTACGCTGGGCCACTGGCTCCTCGTGCTCGCCCATGCGCGTGCGCCGGCCAACGTGTTGGCGCCCTTCATCTACACGCAGCTGCTGTGGTCGGTGACGCTGGGTTTCCTGCTGTTCGGGGACCTGCCGGGCCGTTGGACCATCGTCGGCGCGATGATCGTCATCGGCTCCGGCCTGTACCTCCTCGCCCAGGACACGCTCCGCCGGGACGCGTGATCCCGAAGGCCAAGCCCTCGGTGGGATCCAGGGGTCGAGCCCCTGGCTGCTCCGCCCTCAGCGGGAATGACGCCGATGGTGCCGGACATGCCGCCGGGAGCGCATGTCGGTGCGGTAGGCGCGGCGGCCGGGATCGATCCCGAGGGCGCCGTTGACGGTCCCGACCGCGCCACCCACGGCGCCGCCGACCACGCCGCCGATGGGACCGCCCACGCGGTTGCCCTCGGCCGAGCCGCGCTGGACGCCGCCGACGAGGCCCTGCGCTTGAGCCGGGATCGCGAGAGTGAGAGAGCCGGCGGCGAGCGCCGCGGCGAGAAGGGCCGTCTTGAGCGAGTGTCTCACGGGGGTTCCTCCTGAAGCGTGGCCGGTCGACCGGCCCCGTTGCCAGCGAACTTCCGCCGTCACGAATCGTTGCACGGCCCTCGCGGCCGGGGCCGGATCG
Organism: Methylobacterium komagatae; assembly: GCF_042661665.1. Taxonomy (NCBI): domain Bacteria; kingdom Pseudomonadati; phylum Pseudomonadota; class Alphaproteobacteria; order Hyphomicrobiales; family Methylobacteriaceae; genus Methylobacterium; species Methylobacterium komagatae. Next base: position 3,844,783 of record NZ_JBHSWN010000001.1, on the reverse strand, counting down.
GCCGAGGATGAAGGCGCGCTGGCGTCCGCCGGGGGCGGCTGCTAGAGAGGCGCGATGTCCGCGTTCCGCGCCCTGTGCCCCGCCTCCGGCGGACGGCGAATTACAAGCCCGGCCGCCGCCTGAGGGCCGCCCGCGTCAGACGCGGCGGGGCTCCGCGGAAGGCCGGGATCCGCCGCCCGCCCCCGCCGGCGCCGCGCCGGCAAAGACGCCCGACCCAAGCGAGACCCGATGACCACCCCCGACATGAACGCGCCCGCAGCGGCGGCCCGCGACTATTCCAAGACCCTGTTCCTGCCGAGCACCGAGTTTCCGATGCGCGCCGGGCTCCCGACCCGCGAGCCGCTGCTGCTGGAGCGCTGGGCGCGGACCGGGCTGTACGAGAAGATCCGGCAGGCGGCGGCCGGGCGGCCGAAATTCGTGCTGCACGATGGCCCGCCCTACGCCAACGGCAACATCCACATCGGCACGGCGTTGAACAAGATCCTGAAGGACGTGATCGTCCGCAGCCAGGGCGCGCTGGGGCACGATGCCAACTACGTCCCCGGCTGGGACTGCCACGGCCTGCCGATCGAGTGGAAGATCGAGGAGCAGTACCGGGCCAAGGGCCGCAACAAGGACGACGTCGCGGTGATCGAGTTCCGGCAGGAGTGCCGGACCTTCGCCGCGCATTGGCTCGACGTGCAGCGCGAGGAGTTCAAGCGGCTCGGCGTCACGGGCGATTGGGACCATCCCTACGCGACCATGGCCTTCCCGGCCGAGGCCGCCATCGCGGACGAACTGATGAAGTTCGCCGTGACGGGCCAGCTCTATCGCGGGTCGAAGCCGGTCATGTGGTCGGTGGTCGAGAAGACCGCGCTCGCCGAGGCGGAGGTCGAGTACGAGGAGCACGTCTCGGATACGGTGTTCGTGGCCTTCCCCGTCACCAAGGGTGGCGAGGGGCTCGACGGTGCCCGTGTCGTCATCTGGACGACGACGCCCTGGACGATGCCCGGCAACCGCGCCGTCGCCTATTCGAAGAAGATTGCGTACGGGCTCTACCGCGTGACGGCGGCGCCCGAGGACAACTGGGCCACGCCCGGCCAGACCTACCTGCTGGCGGATTCTCTCGCCGCGATGGTGTTCAAGGCCGCCCGGGTCGAGGCGTTCGAGCGCGTCGCCGACGTGTCGGCCGCGACGCTGGCGGGCCTCACCCTGGCCCATCCGCTGGCGAGCCTCGGTTACGGCTTCGACGTGCCGATGCTCGACGGCGACCACGTGACCGACGAATCCGGTACGGGCTTCGTGCACACCGCGCCGGGCCACGGCCGCGAGGATTTCGAGATCTGGATGGCGTCCGGCCGGGCACTCCAGATGCGCGGCATCGACACGGCGATCCCCTACACGGTGGATGCCGACGGCACGCTGACCAGGGCTGCGCCGGGCTTCGAGGGGCGGCGCGTCTATACCGAGAAGGGCGAGAAGGGCGACGCCAACAAGGCGGTCATCGCCGCGTTGACCGAGGCGGGGGCGCTCGTCGCCCGCGGGGTGCTGCGCCACCAGTACCCGCATTCCTGGCGCTCGAAGAAGCCGGTCATCTTCCGCAACACGCCGCAATGGTTCATCGCCATGGACCGGCCGGTGGACTCCCTCGGCAACCGCACGCTTCGCGAGGTCGCGACCCAGGCGATCAACGACACGCAATGGGTGCCGCCGCAGGGCAAGAACCGCATCGACGGCATGGTCGGCAACCGGCCGGATTGGGTGGTGTCGCGCCAGCGTGCCTGGGGCGTGCCGATCACCGTGTTCGTCCACAAGGAGACCGGCGAGGTCCTGAAGGACGAGGCGGTGAACGCCCGCATCCGCGACGCCTTCGCGTCCGAGGGCGCCGATGCGTGGTTCAAGCCGGATGCCGCTACGCGCTTCCTCGCGCCCGAGCATGATCCGGCCGCCTATGAGCAGGTGATGGACGTGCTCGACGTGTGGTTCGATTCGGGCTCGACCCACGCTTTCGTGCTGGACGATCCGGAGCAGTTCCCGGGCCTGTCGGGCGTCACCCGTCTCCGCGACGGCGGACGCGACAAGGTGATGTACCTCGAAGGGTCGGACCAGCATCGCGGCTGGTTCCAGTCCTCGCTGCTCGAATCCTCCGGCACGCGCGGCCGGGCGCCCTACGACGTGGTGCTGACCCACGGCTTCGTCCTCGACGGCAAGGGCCTGAAGATGTCGAAGTCGAAGGGCAACGTCGTCGCGCCGCAGAGCGTCATCAAGGATTCCGGCGCGGATATCCTGCGTCTGTGGGTCGCCGCCTCGGACTATACCGACGATCTGCGCATCGGCCCGGAGATCATCAAGACCTTCGCGGAAACGTACAGGAAGCTGCGCAACTCCTTGCGCTGGATGCTCGGCTCCCTCGCCCACCGGGTGCCCGGCGACGACGTGGCGTTCCAGGACATGCCTGAGCCTGGAGCGGCTGGTCCTGCACCGGCTGGCCGAACTCGACGGCGAGATCCGCGAGGCCTACGCCACCTACGACACCAAGCGTGTCGTAGCCCTGCTCAACGGGTTCATGACGGGCGACCTGTCGTCCTTCTACTTCGACGTCCGCAAGGACGCGCTCTACTGCGATCCGATCTCCTCGGTGACGCGCCGCGCGGCGCTGCAGGTCATCGATGAGGCCTTCCGGCGCGTCGTTGTCTGGCTCGCCCCCGTGCTGGCCTTCACGGCCGAGGAGGCGTGGCTCGACCGGTACCCGTCCGAGGACAGCTCGGTCCACCTCCAGACCCTGCCGGAAACGCCCTCCTCGTGGCGTGATCCGGCACTGGCGGAAAAATGGCAGAAGATCCGCCGGGTCCGCCGGGTGGTGACCGGCGCCCTCGAGATCGAGCGCGCGGCCAAGCGCATCGGTGCGAGCCTCGAGGCCGCCCCCCAGGTCTTCATCGCCGATGCCGACCTGAAGGCGGCGGTGGACTCGCTCGGCCTGCCCGCCTTCGCGGATACCTGCATCACCTCCGCCATCACGGTGGAGTCGGGTGAAGGTCCCGCCGAGGCCTTCCGCCTCGACGAGGTGAAGGGCGTCGCCGTAGTGCCCACCCCGGCGCAGGGACGTAAATGCGCCCGCTCCTGGCGGGTCAGCCCCGAGGTCGGTAGCGATGCCGAATTCCCCGAGGTGACCCCGCGCGACGCGCAGGCCCTGCGGGAATGGGATGCGGCGCATCCGGAGGCCAGCGCGGCGTGAGGGGGCTTCCCGCCCGCGCGGGGCTCCTCGCCCTCGTACTCACCTTCGTCGCCGATCAGGCGACGAAGCTCGGGCTGTATTTCGGCACGGATCTCGTGCTGACGCAGCCCTGGCGATACGGGCCCTTTGCGGACCTCGTGGTGGTGTGGAACCGGGGTGTCTCCTACGGGATGTTCCAGCAGGACGGGGCGTTCGGCCGTTGGCTGCTCGTGGCTTTGTCGCTCGCCGCCGCCCTGGCCCTGGGGTTCTGGATGATGCGGGCGGGCTCGCGCCTGCTCGCCGTCGCGCTGGGCCTCATCGTCGGCGGCGCACTCGGCAATGCCGTCGACCGGGCGGTCTACGGTGCGGTGTTCGATTTCGTCCATCTCCATGCGGGTGGATGGTCCTGGTACGTGTTCAACGTCGCGGACGCGGCGATCGTGGCGGGCGTGATCGGCCTGATTCTCGACAGCCTCATCCCCTCGGCCGAGGGCCGGGCGCGCGACAACGCCGCGCCGCGCGCGTGATCCGCACAACACACAGGGGCCTCTGCTCCCACCGGACTGGCTTGGCGTGGCCAAGGCGCCATACGATCGCCGGAAACCGGTTTCAGGCCGGTACCCGTCGGATCAGGCCGCGTCGCGGCCATTCCCGCGCCGAATTCCCGGCCGGCACAGGTGAGGCAGCATGACCGCGCAACGCAGGCTTCGTTTCCTCCTCTCCGTGGTGGCCCTCTCCCCCTCGTCGCCGCCGGCGCCGCGCAGGCGCAGGAGAGCGGGGCGCTCATGCGCGACGCGCTCTCCGGCATCGGCCTTCTGGAGAAGCAGCAGGCGCCGATCGACTATCACGAGCGCGCGCCCCTGGTGATGCCGCCCAAACTCGACGGTAATGCCCTCCCCGCTCCCCGCGCTCGCTCCAAGAGCGCTGCGTGGCCGAAGGATCCCGAGATCGCCGCCCGCGAGCGCGAGGTCGAGGAGCGCCGGGTGCCCAAGGGCAACCAGACGGCCGGTCGCTACAACGACAACAACGTCACCCTCTCGGTGGATGAGATGCGCTCCGGCCGCCGCGCCGGGGCGAATCTCACCACCTCCGCCGAGGACAGGCCCGGCGACAATACCCGCCGCAGCACGTGGCTCGACCCGCTCGAACTGTTCAAGGGCAAGAGCGACGACGCCCAGGCCTCGGAGGTCGAGCCGCCCCGCGAGACGCTGGTCGAGCCGCCGGTGGGCTACCGTCAGGCGCCGAAGAAGATCGTCCGCAACAACGGCGACCCGGTGAAGAACGCGAGTGCGGAGCGCGAGGAATCCGATCCGGGGACCTATCTGCGCAACCAGCAGCGGCGCTGAACGGAGGCGCTTCCGGGCGAGATGCTGTGGCGCAGTTGCGACAGCGGCTGACGACGGCAACATAGGGACTTTCCCGGTACGGCTTTTGCCGCCGGAAATCGCAAAGGTCCCGCATTCCGGTCATCCCTCGGGGGAGGACCGACGAGGGCGGGGCTGGGTAAGGACAGGCTGATGTACCTTTTCAGGCAGGCGACGCCCTCCCTCTTCCCCCGGTTCGGGGCCACCGCCGGGCGTGGGGAGGCCGCCGCCTTCGGGGGCTCGGAAGCCGGCGGACCGGAGGTCGCGTCCTTCACCCTCGACAACAATCTCGACGTGGTGGTGGTGCCCGATCACCGGGCACCGGTGGCGACCCACATGATCTGGTACCGCAACGGTTCGGCGGATGATCCGCTCGGCCAGTCGGGCATCGCCCACTTCCTCGAACACCTGATGTTCAAGGGCACCGAGCAGCACCCGGTCGGCGCCTTCTCCAAGGCCGTGTCCGGCCTCGGCGGCCAGGAAAACGCCTTCACCAGCTACGATTACACCGCCTATTTCCAGCGCGTCGCCCGCGACCATCTCGGCACGATGATGGCCTTCGAGGCCGACCGGATGCACGGCCTCGTCCTCGACGACGCCGTGGTGGCGCCTGAGCGCGACGTGGTGCTGGAGGAGCGCCGGATGCGGGTCGAGACCGATCCGTCCGCGCAGCTTTCCGAGGCGATGGCCGCGTCGCTCTTCGTGCACCACCCCTACGGCATCCCGATCATCGGCTGGATGCATGAGATCGAGGGGCTGAACCGCCAGCACGCCCTCGATTACTACAACCGCTTCTACACGCCCGAGAACGCGATCCTGATCGTGGCCGGCGACGTGACCCCGGACGAGGTGCGGCGGCTCGCCGACGACACCTATGGCCGCGTCACCCCGCGCGGTGCCCGGCCGGAGCGCCGCCGTCCGCGCGAGCCGGAGCCCAAGGCTCTGCGCCGGGTCGCGGTGGCCGATCCCAAGGTCGAGCAGCCGACGCTGCAGCGGCTCTACCTCGCCCCGTCCTGCATGACCGCCACCGATGGCGGCTGCCACGATCTCGAATTGCTGGCCGAGGTGCTGGGCGGCGGGTCGACTTCCTACCTCTACCGCAAGCTGGTCTTGGAGCAGGGAATCGCGGTCAATGCGGGCGCTTGGTACATGGGCTCCGCAATCGATGACACGCGCTTCTCGGTCTACGCCATCCCCGCCGAAGGCGTGAGCCTGGAGCAGCTGGAGGCCGCCCTCGACCGGGTGCTCGCCCGCGCCCCGTCGGACGCCCTGGCCCACGACGCGATCGAGCGGGCCAAGACCCGGCTCGTGGCCGAGACGGTCTATTCCTCGGACAGCCAGTCCTCGCTCGCCCGCATCTACGGCTCGGCGCTCGCCATCGGCGAGTCGATCGAGGACGTGCGCCGCTGGCCGATCGACATCGAGGCGGTGACGCAGGAGCGCCTGAAGGCGGCCTGCGAGCGCTGGCTCTCCCCCGCACGCTCCGTCACCGGATACCTGACCAAGGCCCGGGAACCCGACGCCCCGGTCGCGATGGCCGCCGAGTAGGTTCGCGCGAACCTCCTCCCTCCGCGACCGCAACGAGAACACACGAGGCTGCCATGAACCTGGCCGACACAGACACGCAGACCGCCACGAGTCCCACGACGGCCCTTCCGGTCGTGGCCGTTCCCGGCGTCGAGGCGTGGCACGTCGAGTCCAACGTCGTGCCGATGATCGCCCTGTCCTTCACCTTCGAGGGCGGCGCGGCCCAGGATCCGGAGGGCAAGGCCGGTTGCGCGCAGATGCTCGCCCGCCTGCTCGATGAGGGTGCGGGCGACCTGACCTCCGACGCCTTCCAGGAGCGGCTCGCCGCGCGGGCGATCGAACTCTCGTTCCATGCCGGACCGGACGCCCTGGGCGGCTCGCTGAAGATGCTGCTGAAGCATGCTGACGAGGCGATCGACCTCCTCGCCCTCGCGCTGGCGAAGCCCCGCCTCGATCAGGACGCCATCGAGCGGGTGCGGGCCCAGGTGATCGCGGGGCTGCGCTACCAGCAGAACGATCCGGGCGTGATGGCCTCCCGCCGGTTCTTCCGGGAAGCCTTTGCGGGCCATGCCTATGCCCGCCCCTCCTCCGGCACCATCGAGAGCGTGGCGGCGATCACCCGCGACGATCTCGTCGCCATGCATGCGCGCCTGATCGGTCGCGGGCGGATCAAGGTCGCGGCGGTCGGCGCCATCGGGGCCGAGTCCCTGGCCGAAGCCCTCACCCGCGCCTTCGGGTCGCTCGCCGAGGCGGGTGAGCTGCTGGCCGTGCCGCGCACGGAGATCGCAGAACTCGGCCGCCGCATCGTGGTCGATCTCGACGTGCCGCAATCGGTGATCCGGTTCGGCATGAAGGGCATCCCGTGGCGCGACCCGGACTTCATCCCGGCCTATGTGCTGAACCACGTGCTCGGCGGCGGCGCCTTCACCTCGCGCCTGTTCCAGGAAGTGCGCGAGAAGCGCGGACTCGCCTATTCAGTGGGCACGTCGCTGGTCAGCCACCGCTCGGCTGCGATGATCTGGGGCTACACGGCTACGAAGAACGAGCGGGTGGGCGAGGCCCTGTCGGTGATCGGCGACGAAATCGGCCGCCTCATCACGGAAGGCCCCTCCGACGAGGAGTTGCAGAAGGCCAAGGATTACCTGACCGGCTCCTACGCGCTCGGCTTCGATACCTCGACCAAGATCGCCCACCAGCTGGTGCAGATCGCCTTCGAGGATCTGGGGATGGACTACATTTCCCGCCGCAACGCCATGGTCGAGGCGGTGAGCCAAGCCGACATCCGCCGCGCCGCCGCCCGCACCTTCGCCGACGGCCAGATGCTCGTCGTTGCCGCCGGACGACCCGTAGGGCTCTGAGGACGGGTCAGGCCGCCTGTCGGCTCAGGGGGCGATCCGCTCGATCTCCTGACCGACATTGCGGGTGAGTGTCTCGACCTCGTAGCGCCTCTGAAGGTTGAGCCAGAAATCTGGGCTCGTGCCGAAGTAGCGGCCGAGCCGCAGGGCCGTGTCCGTCGAGATGCCGATTTGCTCGGCAGCGATACGCTCGATCCGCGTTCGCGGCACATGACAGGCGCGCGCCACCGTGCCCGCCGACAAGCCGAGCGGAAGCAAGAATTCCTCGCGCAGAACCTCACCGGGATGAAGCGGCGGGAGGATCGTATCGGTCTCGTAGGCGATGGCCATTGGCATATCTCCTGGCGGAGCGGGGCGATGCCCCAGTCAGTGGTAATCGACGATCTCGACCTCGGCAGGACCCATCTCCGTCCAACGGAAGCAGACGCGAAACTGATCGTTGATCCGGATCGCATGCTGTCCGGCCCGGTCCTTTCCGAGCGGATGCAGCCTGTTGCCCGGAGGTGCCCTCAAGTCATCGAGAGTAGCGGCGGCGTCGATCTGACGGAGTTTGCGACGCGCCGTGATCAGGATCGACGCAGGCATTCCCTTGGGATGTCTGCCGTGGAAGACGGCTTCCGTTGCATCGTCCGCAAAGCCATGGATCGCCACCGCATGTCCCACCCCGTCCGGAATATGTATCACTGAGTGATACGGGTCCGTCAAGGGTTTCTGCCGATGATCCGCTTCAGGCCAGCCGTCTCACCGCCGCCACGGCCTCGTCGTCGACCCGGTCGACGTCGGGGGCATCGATGTGGCGGTAGCGGGCCTGGATGAGGCCGAAGGCACCGAACGCGGCGTGGCCTGCGGCGACGAGGGCGAGGAGCCATGTGCCGTAGGGCTGTGCCCGCAGCAGCACGAAGGCGTCGCTCAAGCCCTTCGCCTCCGCCGAACTCTGGTGCCACGCCGCGGCGGCGACGAAGCCGCCGATGATCAGGAAGGCGATGCCCCGCGCCGCATAGCCGAACCGCCCGGTCGGCTCGGCCCAGCGCCGCCGCGCCTCCCCGTCGAGGGCGAGCCGGGCGGTGGTATCGCCCCGCCAGGCCTTGGCGAGATACCCGAAGGCTGTCGCCGCGATGGCGAGGCCGACCAGCGCCACGAGCCAGCGCCCCATCGGCTGCGACAGGAGCCACGCGGTGCCGTCATGCACTCCGTCGCCCCCGCCGAGGCCGAGGCCGAGGCTGAGCGAGGCGGCCGTGCCCGCGAGGCCGACATACAGGATCGCGCTGATGAGATGGGCGCCGCGCACCACCAAGCCCTTGAGCGAGGTGCCGCGCCGGTCGGCATCCGTCACGGCCTCCACGGCGCGCCACAGGGCGAAGGCCAGAAGCCCCAGGGCGATCAGGCCCACCAGCACCGCCCCGAACGGTCCGACGAGAACCTTGCGCAGGGCGTCGTGGCTGTCGCCGGGACGCCCGCCGCCGAACGCGGCGAGCAGGGCGAGACCGCCCACGAGGACGTAGACCGCGCCGCGCGCGCCGTAGCCGAAGCGCGCGAGGCGCTCCAGGGTGTTGCGCCCGCCGGGCAGGGTCGATGCGGACGGGACGCTGATCATGGCACACACTGCGCGAGGAGACCGCTCAACGCGCGAGCGTGGCGCTTCGTTCAGGGGGCTGCCTTCTCGGCGCGGCCGGACAGGGCGACGTAGAAGCCGAGCCCGTCCTGCGCGGGCAGGGTCTGCAGGCGCTCCACGAGACCCCGGCGCTTGGCGTCGAGGAGAAGCCGTCCGGTGGGCTGGAACAGGGTCTCGCCTCCGCCCTCCGGCGGCGCGTCGAGCCGCACGGCGACGGTCTTGCCCTTCGCGAAGCGGCTGCGCTCGATCATGTCCTTGAGCGAGGCTTCGGCGGTCGCCTTGTTGGCTCCGCGCAGGTCGAGCACAGATTCGGCGTCCGTGACGCCCAGCGAGCCGCGCAGCTTGGCGGCATAGAAGTCATCGAAATGGGGCAAAGGCTCTGCGCTCGCGCGTTGGAGGATCCACTGTCCCGCCAGATGTCGCGCAAAGGCGTGCCGCCGTCGAGTTCTCCGTGCGCCAGAGGGGCGATCAGCCGCCGCTCATACGCGGCGCGTCGAGGACGCGCCCGGCATCCAGGAAGCGCTGCGGGTCCACCGGCTCGCCCTCGATTCGGGTCTCGTAATGCAGGTGGGAGCCGGTTGAACGGCCCGTGGAGCCGACATAACCGATGATCTCGCCCGCCGCGACGCGCTGGCCCGGCCGCACCGCGATGCGGGCCAGATGGCCGAAGCGGGTGGCGAGTCCGTGGCCGTGGTCGATGCCGACCATGTTGCCGTAGCCCCCGGCCCATTCGGCCTCGGTGATGACACCCGGTGCCGTGGCCCGGGCGGGCTCACCCGATTCGGCCTTGAAGTCCAGGCCGGTATGCAGGGCGAGGCCGCGCGTGAAGGGATCGAGCCGCGGCCCGAACGGGCTGGAGAGGGACACGCTCCCCGCGAGCGGCTTGCGCAGGGGCAGTTCGTCCACGAGTTGCCGCAGGCGCTGCCCCTGACCGATCAGGCGGCCGACGAGGGTCATGCCGCCGTCAAAACCGTAACGTTCGATCCCGCCCGCGCCGATCGGCACCAGAGGGCCGCCGATCCCCTCGGCCGACACACGCGGCAGCAGGCGCGACGGATCGAGGCCGACACGCGCGATGACGGCGCGCATGCGGTTGATGCCGGTCTCGGCGCTGCGGGCGATCCGCCCGAGTTCGGCGCCTTGCGCCTCCTCTAGCCCGCCGAGGCGGGCTTCGAGGCGGAGCAATCCATCCTCGGCGTCGAGGCTGTTCTTGGGGTTCAGATTGTTCTTGGGGTCGAGGGCACTGCGGCGGTCCGGCCAGGGCTGAGCGGCCTCGGCGGGGTCATCCTGGCGAAGCTCGAACCCGGTCAGGGGCGGCGTCCGGCCCGCCGGGGGCGCATAAGCTCGGGCCGTCGCGGGAAGCGAGCCGGTCGCTGCGGTGTCGAGAAGGCCCGAGAGGGCGGCCTGCCGCCGCTCCAATTCGGTTTGCCGGGCAAGGGCGGCGCGCAGGCGGGCCCCGATATCGGCCTGCGCCTCGGCTCCCTCGGCGCGGACGCCGTCGATCTTCTCCTGGAGGGTGGCGATGCGCGCCTCGTAGGCGTTGCGCATCGCCATCTGCCCGGACACGATGCGGCCCAGGGCTTCGTCCCGGAACAGGACGAGGTAGGTGGAGGCGCCCGACCACAGGAGGCTCACCGCCAATCCGGCGCCGAGCCACGGCCCGAGGCGTCGGGGCGCTCGCTCCTGCCTGTCCTGAGGGGTCGTTCTGGTCATCGGGGAGCCCAACGGCGATCCCGGCATCAGACCCGAACAGGGTTAAGGAACCGTGCGGAGCCCGGCACTTACGGCAGGGCGCGGGCCGCCGCGAGCACCTCCTCGGCATGGCCGGGCACCTTCACCTTGGGCCAGATGCGGGCGATCTTGCCCTCGCGGTCGACGAGTACGGTGGTGCGCTCCACGCCCATGTACTTGCGCCCGTACATGCTCTTCTCGACCCAGACGCCGTAGGCGCCGAGCACCTCCTTGTCCTCGTCGGAGGCGAGGGGGAAGGCGAGCCCGTACTTGCCGCAGAACTTGTCGTGGCTCTTCACCGGATCGGGCGAAAGGCCGACGATTCGCGTATCGGCTCCCTCGAACTCGCCGAGAAGGCCGTTAAAGCCCTGGGCTTCGAGAGTACAACCGCTCGTGTCGTCCTTGGGATAGAAGTACAACACGACCTTGTGTCCTTTGAGCGCAGACAGCGCGATGCGCCCTCCCCCGGAGGCGGGCAGGTCGAAATCCGGGGCCGCAGCCCCCTCGCTCAAGGCCATCGTGCCTTCCTTTCGGCCGATTGATGGTGTGGGTGGAAACCGGTTCCGGTCTCCCCGCGCGGAGTACCAAACCCGGAGCGAAGCCGCTGTAAAGGCCGCTTCATCTCCGCATCCACCGCAACCGGGCATCCCGTCCCGCGCTGCGATCACCGAACGAGAACACCCGCATTAAGGGGCTCGATGGCGGATCTGAAGATCACGGGTCGCCCGCCGAGGACGAGAGCGCGGCACTGGGGCTGGCGTTGCCTTCTGGGCATGACCGGCACGGTGACCCTGTTGGCCCTCGTGATCGGGGTCGCGGCGATCCGCCTGTCGAACGGCCCGATGCGCATCGACGGCCTCTCGGCCGCCGTGGCCAAGGCCGTAGCCGAACGGATCGGCTCCGGCTGGTCCATCGCGCTGCGCGGTAGCAGCCTCGAACTCGATCGCGAGAACGCCCTGGCCCTGCGCTTCACCGGGCTCGACATCCGTAACCCGCAGGGCGCGCTGGTCGTACGTGCGCCGCTGGCACTGGTCAGCCTCGACCCCTGGGGCCTGCTGACCCTCAGCCTGAAGCCGCGCTCCATCGAGTTCCGCGACACCCAGACCACGGCCCTTGTCCACAAGGACGGCTCCATCGCCTTCGCCGCCTCCGAGGCGGCTCAGCCGGTCGATGTCGAGCCGCACACCCCCCGAGCGTCGACGCGCTGCGGGGCAACGTCTCGCCACTCTCGGCGGCGCTCGCCTCCATCTTCGGCGTGGTGCTCGATTCCGGTGGCGTCGTCGGTGCCCTCGACCGTGCGCGGATCACCGACGCGAAGATGCGCCTGATCGACGATGACGGACGCGAGCGTGCGGTCTTCGCCCGGGTGAACGGCCTGTTCGGGCGAGATCCGGTGAACGGCACCCGCAGCTTCGAGCTCCGCCTCGACGGCCCGCATGGCGAGTGGCGCTTCGGCGGCAGCCTGCACGAGAACGGCGACGGCGCCCGCGCAGGCCGGATCACCCTGGACGATCTGCCCGTCGCCGACTTCCTGCTGCTGGCAGGGCAATCCGGCCTGCCGCTCACCACGGACCTGAAGCTCTCGGCCCGTGCCGACGTGGCCCTGTTGAACGGCCGCATCACCACGATGAACGCCAAGGTCCATACCGGAGAGGGCACGTTCCTCATCGAGGAGAAGGACTTCAACCCAGTCACGATCGACGATCTCGCCGCTACGCTGAGCTGGGACGAGAACGCCCGCACCATGGCGCTGGACAGCCTCGACTATACCGGGGGTGGCAACGCCCTGCGCTTGGCCGGACGCTGGGCGCAGAGCCCGGCGGGATCCGACACGACCTGGACCGCCAGCCTCTCCGGCCGAGACGGCATCCTGCGCGGCGCCACGTCCAAGGACGTGCCGGTGAAGATTGACAGCCTCGATACCCGCCTGTCCGGCCGGGCCGGGGGCATCGCCATCGAGGATTTCGCCCTCTCCGGCCCCGGCGTGAAGGGCCACATCACCGGCACGATCGGCACCGAGGCCGACGATGGCGGCATTAACCTGCGCATCCTCGCCAGCGAAGGCGAGGTGCGGACCTTCCTGCGCCTCTGGCCGGAGCATATCGCCCCGGCGGTGCGCTACTATCTCGCCGACCAGCTTCGCGCGGGCCGGGTCGACCGGGCCGACATGAAGGTCGTGATGACCGGCCAGGAGATCGCGGAGGCGACCAAGGGCGCCCCCTCCCCGACAAGGGACTGAACATCGCCTTCAAGGTGTCGAACGCGGCCATCGACGTGTCCGCCGACGCGCCGCCCCTCGTGAAGGGCAGCGTCACGGGCCTGATCACCGGCCGCACCACCACGGTCCGCGGTGTGACCGCCGATGTGAAGGGCCCGGATGGACGCAGCATCTCCCTGTCGGACGGAAGCTTCGTCATCGCCGAGGCGACCCCGGACCATACGGTGGCGCAGATCGGCCTGCGGCTCTCCGGCGGGGCGGACGGCTTGGCGAGCGTCCTCGAATCCAGGCTGTTCAAGAGCGTGCTCAGCGCCGAGGTCGATCCGGCGACCGTGAAGGGCAATGTCGACCTGCGCGTCGATTTCCCCCTCGACCTCAAGCACATCCCCGACCTTGCGGAGATCCCGATCACGCTCACGGGCAATCTCACGGACCTGTCGGTCGACAAGGTGGTCGGCAAGGACAGGCTGGAGGCGGGCCGCTTCGCGGTGAGCTACGACAAGGGCGCCGTGGCGGTGAAGGGCGACGGCAAGGTCGGCGGCGCGCCGATCGCCGTCGATATGCACCAAGCCAAGATCGGCGCGCCTGGCGAGGTGGTGGTGAGCCTCGCCCTCGATGAGGCCCTGCGGGCGAAGAAGGGGCTTCCGGCCTCGCCGCAGCTGACCGGCACCGTGCCGGTGCGGGCGGTGATCGCCTTCGGCAAGCCGGGTGCCACCAAGACGCCCGTGCGGATCGAGGCGGATCTCACCAAGGCGGGGATCGACGGGCTTCTGCCGGGCTTCACGAAGCCGGCGGGCCGGGCGGGCAAGCTCGCCCTGACCCTGACCGACCGCGAGGGTGGCTACGACCTGCGCGACATCGCCCTCGATGCCGGGCAAGCCGTGGCGCGGGGCAGCGCCTCGCTCTCGTCCGAGGGCGGGCTGGAGCGGGCCGAGTTCACAAGCCTGAAACTCTCGCCGGGGGACGACCTTCGCGTCGTCGTGGATCGCAACGGCAACGCCTACAAAGTGACGGTGCGCGGCGCCGTGGTCGATGCCCGGCCCTTCCTGAAGTCGCTCTCGGGCCCCGAAGGCAAGGGGGGCAAGGAGGCGGCGCCGAAGGATGTCGAGGCCGACATCCAGGTTCCGATCGTCGCGGGCTTCAACGACGAGGCGATCACCAACGCCAATTTCAAGCTCTCTCTGCGGGGCCACGATCTCCGCTCGGGCACGATCTCTGGCCGGTTCCGCGCCGCGCCCATCGCCGCCAGCGTGTCCCGGGCCGAGCGCGGAGCGGCGCCGACCCTCTCGGTCGAATCCGCCGATGCGGGGGCGACCCTGCGCTTCCTCGATATCTACAAGCGCATGTATGGCGGGCGGCTCGTCGCCGGGATCGGCCTCAATGACGGGCCGCAGGCGGGCGTCGTGCAGATCCGCGACTTCACCCTGCGCAACGAGCCCGCCCTGTCGAGCATCATGGCTCAGGGGCCGGACCCGGCCGAGGCCCAGCCGCCCGTGCGTGGGCGCAAGGGCGCGGTGGCGCCGCCCGCCACCGCCGCCTCGGTCTCCTTCGACCGGATGCGGGCGAATTTCGTGCGTACGGGGACGCGGGTGGATTTCTCCGATGCGGCGATCTCGAATGCGGCGCTCGGCTTTACCCTGTCCGGTTACCTCGACACGGGGAAGGAGCGCACGGACATCAACGGCACCTTCGTGCCCCTCTACGGGCTGAACAACGTCGCGGCGCAACTGCCGATCGTCGGGCCGCTGCTGGGCGGCGGCAACAACGAGGGCCTGTTCGCGGTGAATTTCCGCGTGTCGGGCCGGCTGTCGAGCCCGGACGTGACGGTGAACCCCCTCTCGGCCATCGCCCCCGGCTTCCTGCGCAAGCTGTTCAGCGCGGGCGGTGGTCCCTTCGCTCAGGGCATGCCCGGCGCGCCGCCGGTCGAGGACCGCTGACGCTCACGAAAAAGCCCGGCGCGGAGGACCGGCCGGGCTTAACGACTGAAGCGGAGCGACCCTGGCGGATCGCTGGCCGGCGCTACTTCTCGACGAAGGCCTTCTCGATCACGAAGTGGCCGCCCTCGCCGTGGTTGCCCTCCTCGTAGCCGCCCTCGGCCAGGAGTTGGCGGGTGTCGCGGATCATGTCCGGCGAGCCGCACAGCATGAAGCGGTCGTTCTCGATCGACATCGGCGGCAGGCCGATATCCTCGAACAGCTTGCCCGAGACCATCAGGTCGGTGATCCGCCCGCGGTTGCGGAACGGCTCGCGGGTCACGGTCGGGTAGTAGATCAGCTGGTTCGAGATCATCTCGCCCAGGAACTCGTGGCTCGGCAGATCCTGCGTGATCGTCTCGCCATAGGCGAGTTCCTGCACTTGGCGGCAACCATGGACCAGCACGACCTTCTCGAACCGGTCGTAGGTCTCGGGGTCCTTGATGATCGACAGGAACGGCGCGAGGCCGGTGCCGGTGCCGAGCAGATAGAGGTGCTTGCCGGGCAGCAGGTTGTCGAGCACCAGGGTGCCGGTCGGCTTCTTGCCGACGATGATCGGGTCACCGACCTTGAGGTGCTGGAGCTTGCTGGTCAGCGGGCCGTCCTGCACCTTGATCGAGAAGAACTCGAGTTCCTCCTCGTAATTGGCCGAGACGACCGAGTAGGCGCGCAGCAACGGGCGGCCATCGACCTCCAGGCCGATCATCGTGAACTCGCCGTTGCGGAAGCGGAAGGCCGGGTCCCGCGTGGTGCGGAACGAGAACAGGTTGTCGGTCCAGTGGTGCACCGACAGCACCCGTTCCTCGTAAAACTTGCTCATCGCGACATCAGTCCCCACAGGCTCGTATGGTCTGGCGATTTTGGATTTGGGGGCTTTTCCCGCGCTGCGTCATGCGCGTCAAGGCACGCGACGCCACAGCCGACGCATAACTGAACCCCCTGGAATCATTCGAAATTCTTAACGACGCGGCGAGGCCTCCAGCGGCACCAGCCCCGCCTCGATCTCAGCCCGGCGCGGTTCGAGGAACGGCGGGAGGGCGAGACGCTCGCCCAGGCTCTCCATCGGCTCGTCCGAGGCGAAGCCCGGCCCATCTGTCGCGATCTCGAACAGGATGCCGTTCGGCTCCCGGAAGTACAGGCTGCGAAAGTAATATCGGTCCACCGGGCCGCTTGACGGGACCCGGTTCGCGCGCAGGCGGTCGGCCCAGGCTCCGTATTCCGCATCGGGGATGCGGAAGGCGACGTGATGCACGCCCCCGGCCCCCGCGCGGGCGGGCGCCGACGTGTCGTGCAGCAGTTGAATCTCCGCCGCCGGGCCACCCTCGCCCATGGCGTAGACCTCGATCCGCCCCTCCGGCGCATCGAAGGCCCGCTCCCGGCGCATGCCCATCAGGCCGGTCAGCACGGCGCCCGTGCGCTCTGGCGCGGCCACCGCGAGGCGAATCGGGCCGAGGCCACGGATCTGCTCGGGCGCCGGGACCGGCGAGCGGTCCCAGGGATGGGCGTCGCCCGCGCCGCCATCGTCCACCAGGGCGAGGCGCTGGCCCTCGGGATCCTCGAAGTCGAGGGTGAGGCGCCCGTCCCGCATTTCCGGCGCGGCCCGCTTCACCCCGGCCCTGTCGAGCCGCTCGCACCACGCCTCCAGGCCGCCCGCCACGCGCAGATGCGTGCGGGCGATGCTGCCGGAGCCGCGCCGCTCCGGCGCCGCCGGCCAGTCGAAGAAGGTGATGTCGGTGCCGGGGCTCGCGAGCCCGTCCGCGTAGAACAGGTGATAGGCCGAGACGTCGTCCTGGTTCACCGTCTTCTTCACGAGGCGCAGGCCAAGGACGCCCGTGTAGAAGGCGAGGTTGTCCGCCGCGCGGGCCGTGACGGCCGTCAGGTGATGGATGCCGGTGAGTTGCATGACTGGTTCGGGGGCGCCTCGTGATTGCCCCACACATGGCGCTCCGCCGCCGTCATTGCGAGCGGAGGCGAAGCAATCCAGGGATGCGCCCCGCTTGGAAAGGGGCCGTGTTCAGAGATCCCCGAAGGCGAGTTGGCCCTGGCTGCGGCGCGCTTGCGGAGCCGCCTTGTCCTTCGCTTTGGCAGGTGCCTTGGACGAGGCGGCCTTGCGCGGCTTCGGATCTCCGCGGAGGCGGGCGACGGCCCTGTCGCGGGCCACGGCCTCCGGCGCGTGCGGATCGTCGGTCAGCCACTTGCCGCGCTTGATCACCTCGTTGACCCGGCCCTGGTTCACGCCGACCTTGAAGGCGATCTCCTGCTGGGTCATGCCCGTGCTGGCATGAAGCTCCAGGATCGAGCGGGCAAGTTCGGGCGTCATCTTCTGGCCCGTGAGGCGCCGGGCGGGCTTCACCGTGCGGGTCGCGCGGTCACGTTCCCGCAGGCGCTCCAGCAGCGCCAGGGCCATGTTCATGCCGTGCTCGCGCAGGGCTTCCTCGAATTCCTTGAGCGTCGCCATGGGCGCCGTCCTCCGTCGGCCCAGCCTCGTCTCAAGGAGAGAACGTGCCGGGAACGGCGAAGTTGCGCAAGCACAGGCGCCCCCGTGCAACCCACCTAAGAAGGGCCTGAGCCGGTCATCCACCGGAAACGGTGCTGGCCCGGCACGCCGGAGCGGGCTACAGCCCGGCCCGCCCCGTTTTCGGCGGCGACCGCGACAGCATGACGATTGCCTGGCTCCCACTCATCGCCGTGCCCTTCGCGGCCTTCCTCTCGGCGGGGCTGATCCTGCGGCTGCGGCCGCTCCTGCGCCGCTACGCGCTGGCCCGGCCGAACGCCCGGTCGAGCCATGTCGAGCCGACGCCGCAGGGCGGGGGCATCGCGGTGGTGATGGCCCTCATCACCGTCTCGGGCCTGCTCGCGGGGGCGCCGGAGGCCGGGCCGCGCGACGCCTGGACCTGGCTGGCGGGCTGCACCCTGGTGCTCGCCGTGCTCGGGGCGGTGGACGATCTGCGCCCCCTCCCCGCCCTGCCCCGGCTGGCGGTGCAGATCCTCGTCGTCGGCCTGCTGGTGACGCATCTCGACGGGCAGCTCGTCCCGGAGATTCCCCTCTGGCTGGAGCGCGGCTTGGCGATCCTTGCCGGGCTCTGGTTCGTCAATCTCACCAACTTCATGGACGGGCTCGACTGGATGACGGTCGCCGAGATCGTCCCCGTTTCGGCCGCCTTGGCCCTCCTGGGTCTCGCCGGATATCTGCCGCTGATGCCGACGCTCGTGGCGGCCTCCCTGCTCGGGGCGATGCTCGGCTTCGCCCCGTTCAACCGGCCGGTGGCGGGCCTCTTCCTCGGGGATGTCGGATCCCTGCCGATCGGCCTCGTGAGCGCGTGGCTGCTCTGGCACCTCGCGCTCGCGGGGGCTTCGCGGCGGCGATGCTGCTGCCCCTGGTCTACCTCGCCGATGCGAGCCTGACGCTGATCGCGCGCGCCGCCCGGCGGGAGCGGATCTGGGAGGCGCATCGCGGCCATTTCTACCAGCGGGCGACAGTGAACGGGCTCACCGTGACGGGCGTTGTGGGGCGGGTCTTCCTCATCAACCTCGCCCTGGCGGGCCTCGCGGCGGCGAGCGTGGTATGGCCATCCTGGCCGGTCTCGCTGGGCGCCCTCGCAGCCGGGTGCGGGATCGTCGCCATTCTGCTGCGCCGCTTCACCCGGCCGTGACGGAGGTCATTCCATGACGGGTCTCGTGGCGCTCACCGGGGCGACGGGCTTCATCGGCCGTCATCTCCTCGCCACCCTGACGGCGCGAGGCTACCGGGTGCGGGTGCTCCTGCGCCGCCCGGTCGAGGTGCCGCCAGGGGCCGCGAGCGCCGTGGTCGGCGATCTGACCCGCCCGATCAACATGGCCGCCGCACTCTCGGATGTGGACGCCGTGGTCCATTCCGCCGGGCTCGCCCATGCGATGTCGGGCACGCCGGAGGACGATTACCGGACCCTCAACACTGAGGCGACGGCCCGCCTTGCGCAGGCCGCCGAGCGGGCGAAGGTGCGCCGCTTCGTGTTCCTGTCCTCGATCCGGGCCCAGACCGGGGCGAGCGCGCCGGGCCTCGTGACCGAGGCGGACGAGCCGCGTCCGACCGATCCCTACGGACGCTCCAAGCGCGAGGCCGAACTGGCGCTTGCCGCCACCGGGCTCGACTGGGCGGCCCTGCGGCCGGTCCTCGTCTACGGCGCGGGTGCGAAGGGCAATCTGGAAGCGCTGCTGCGGCTCGCCCGCTCGCCCTATCCCCTGCCCCTCGGGGGTCTGCGCGCGAGGCGCTCGCTGATCTCCCTCGACAGCCTCGCGGAGGCGGTGGACACGCTGCTGAAGGCGCCCGAGCCCCTGCGCGCACCCTTCATCGCTGCCGATCCCGACCCGCTGACCCTGCCGGAGATGATCGCCGCCCTGCGCCAGGGTCTCAGCCGTCGGCCAGGCCTGCTGCCGATGCCGGAGCCGCTCCTCGGCCTCGCCTGCCGCGTCACGGGGCGGGGCGAGGTCTTCGAGCGGGTGGCGGGCGGTCTCGTCGCTCGCAGCGACGGCCTCGTACGCCTCGGCTGGCAGCCTCCGATGACGACGCGCGAGGGGCTGGCGCGGCTAGTACAGGGCTAGCCCAGGGCAGCGGGGGCTGCGGCGGGGATGGCCTGCGCGGCCGGGGCGTCGGCCTGGGCCCGCGCGATCCCGCGCTCGCGGAAATGCGGCACCGCCTCCTCGAACACGGCATCCGCCGCCGCCCGGTCGCCCTCGGCAACGGCTTCGCGTAGGCGGGCGATCCAGGCGTCGAGGCGGGGCCTGTCGGCGAAGATCGGCTGGGCGGCCATGACGCCCTCGATGCCCGGCAGGCCGACGCGCGGCTCCTCGCGGGCGAACAGGATCTCGTTCAGCCGCTCGCCGGGCCGGGCGCCGGTGAAGGCGACATCGATCTCGCTGCCGGGCTCGAAGCCCGCGAGGCGGATCATCCGCTCGGCAAGGTCGGCGATGCGCACCGGCTGGCCCATCTTCAGCACGTAGACGGCGGCCTGCTCGCCCCCTCCGTCCGCGCCTCGCCATCGGCATGGGAGGCGGCGGTGAGCACGAGATCGCAGGCCTCGCGCACGGTCATGAAGTAGCGGACCATGTCCGGGTGGGTCACCGTCACCGGGCCTCCGCGGGCGATCTGCGCCTTGAATACCGGCACCACCGAGCCCGCCGAGCCGAGCACGTTGCCGAAGCGCACGGCGATGAGCCGCGTCGGATGGCCGGGCTTGCGCGCCTGCGCAGCGTCGAGGGATTGCGCGATCATCTCCGCGAACCGCTTGGTGACGCCGAGTTGCGAGACCGGCTCGATCGCCTTGTCGGTGGAGATCATCACCAGGGCGCGGGCGCCCGCTGCCACGGCCGCCTCGGCGACGTTGAGGGAGCCGAAGACGTTGGTCTTTATGCCCTCCTGCCAGTCCCGTTCGAGAAACGGCACCTGCTTCAGGGCGGCGGCGTGCATCACGTAATCGGGCCGGAACGCCGCGATCACCGCGAAGGTGCGCTCCCGGTCGCGGATATCGGCGATGACGCCCGTCACCTCGGCCTCGGTCTCGAGGATCGCCGGGTGGCTGAGAATGCCGTGGAGCGCCGGCTCGGAGGATTCGAGGACCAGCACGGCGGCAGCGCCGAAGGCGACCGCCCGCAGGCAGATCTCCGAGCCGATCGAGCCGCCACCGCCCGTCACCACCACGCGGCGGCCGGTGAGGAAGCCCTCCAGCCGCGGCCTGTCGATGGCGACGGTAGGGCGCAGCAGCAGATCTTCGATCTCCAGGGGCGCCAGTTCCGGCCCCTGCGGCCCCTCCCCCAATCCGACCACACGGGCGAGCGGCAGGCCGAGGCGCCGGGCGCGGGCGATGAGGTCGTCGGGAGCGGATTCCGGGGCGAGCGCGCTCGGCGCGGCCACGAGGCGGCGGATCGGCTCGCCGCGCGCGCCGCTATCCATCACCACCCGTTCCAGATCCGCGAAGCCGCCGAGCACCGGCACGCCGCGCATGTACTGCCCGGCCTCGTTCCGGCGCGGCGACAGGATGCCCCTGGGCGCGAGCTTCTTGACCGAGCCGGTCTCGATCGCGCGCAGCAGCACGTCGATATCCGAGCCGCGCCCGAGCAGCAGGGTCGGCACCGTGGCGGCCTTGGCGTTCGTCTGGCGCGAGCGCGTGTATTTCAGGTAGCGGAAGGCGGCCCGCGTCCCACCGAGCAGGAAGATCTGCAGCACCCAGTAGAGGGGGATCGCGATCTTGCCGAAGAAGTAGAAGCCGTAGAGATCGGCCGAGACCAGCACCCAATCGACGACGAGGAGCACCAGGGCGAGCACGCTCGCCGCGCGCACGATCCCGGCGAGGTCCGGCAGGGAGGCGAAGCGCCACTTGGTCCGGTAGAGCCCAAACCGGACATAGACCAGCCCGGCGACGATCAGGAACGGCGGCAGCAGCAACGGCAGGGCGTGCAGGCGCTCGGCGAGCATCGCCCCCTGGAAGCGGAACAGGAAGGTCAGCACCACAGCCGCGGCGGTCGCCGCTAGATCGTGGGCCACCATCACCGCGGTCTTGGCGAGGCGCTGCTGCATCGGATCCGCGGGGGTATCCGCCGCGGCGCGGAGCGTGTCAACGCTAGGCTGTGTGGACTCTTCGGCTTCCCGTTTGAGCATCCAGTGATTCAAGGTCCCCTGGATGACTTCGCTCCGTCGGCAAAGACGGAGGTTTCCCTTGAAGCGACGCCCCGCCCCCGGACGGGTGGGCCGGAGAGGCCCCTAACCCGGAGCGAAATGGCCCCGGTACCGCGCCCCGATCCGCTCGACGGGAAGCGCGACGAATACGTCCGTCGTGCCGAACTGGCGGTCGATCACCGCACCGTCACCGAAAGTGGCGCCGAGGCGCAGGTAGCCCTTGATCAGGGGCGGCAGGGCCTGCAACGCCGCTTTCGGGTCCACTGCCTCCTTCGACAGCCGGTCCATCCGCACCCCCCGCTCCGGTAGGGCGCAGGCGCGCCACGGCTCGGGCGCGCGGGCATGGTGGTGGAGGAAGGACAGCGGAAGGGCGAGCCGGTCGGGATCGGTCCCTTCCAGGGAGGCGCAGCCGATCAGCGCGTCGATCCGGTGGTGCAGGATGTAGGCGTAGATGCCCTGCCAGAGCAATTCGACCGTGCGCTTGCCGCGGTAGGGCTTCAGAACGCAGGAGCGCCCCAGCCCAGAAGCCGCTTCCCGCCCTGGGCGGCGAGAACGGGGGAAAGGTCATACTCGCCCTCGGAATAGAAGCCGTGGTGGCGCTCGGCCACCTCACCGCGCAGCAGCCGGTAGGTGCCGACCACCTTGGGCCGGGGCGCGCGGAACGGCGTCTTGGCGGGCTTCAGCTTGTCGTGGTCGAGCACCAGAAGGTGGTCGCAGAGGGAATCGTAGGCATCCGAATCCCGGCGGGACAGGGAGGCGAGACCGGTCGGCACCGCCGACATCTCCTCATAGAACACCTTGAAACGCAGGCGCTGCGCCCGGCGGATTTCCGAACGGCTCGTGGCGAGGCGCACTTCCAGATTGCCGATGCGGCCGAGAGTGCGGCCCTTCAACCCCCCGTGCCGGTCTCCGGCAGGCGGATCGCATCGGCCTCGGCCAGGACGTCGGCGATGTCAGCGGGAGTGGGCTTGCGCTTCAGCTTGGCGAGCGGCGCGGCGACACCCCATTGGACGCCGCGGTGCAGACCGGCGCCGAGGGCCGCATAGGCCTCGCGGTGGAACAGATTCGTGGCCATCGCCCCCTCGCATCGCACGCCCGTCCCGGGCGCCGCGAGATTCGACATCAGCATGCCGTGGCCACGGCATTATGACAGTCACCACGACATGCAAGAGGGCATGCAAAGGGGGCATGCAAGTGAACATGAAGACGCCCCGGCCCTGAGGCCGGGGCGCTTCCCCCACGGGCCCTGAGGCCGGGGCGCTTCCCCCACGCGGAGGGTGTGGCGGCTTACGCTGCCTGACGGTCGCCCTCGGAGACCTGACCCTCGATCACCGGCGTAGCAGCACGACGGCCCGAGGCGATCTCGATGCGACGGGGCTTCTTGGCCTCGGGGACCTCGCGGACGAGATCGACGTGGAGGAGGCCGTTCTCAAGGACGGCGCCCGTCACCTGCACATGGTCCGCGAGCTGGAAGCGGCGCTCGAAGGCCCGGGCGGCGATGCCCTGGTGCAGGAACTCCACGCGCTTCTCGGCCTCGCCCTTGCGCTCGCCACGCAGGGTTAGGGCATTCTCCCGGACCTCGATGGAGAGGTCTTCCTCGGTGAAGCCCGCCACCGCGACGGTGATGCGGTAGGCGTTCTCGCCCGTACGCTCGATATTGTACGGCGGATAGCTCGGAGCGGTCTCGGTGCTCGCGAACTGATCGAGGGCGGAGAACAGACGGTCGAAGCCGACGGTCGAACGGTAAAGGGGAGCAAGATCGAACTGACGCATGACATATCCTCTTGAAGAGCAACATGTTCTCTGGTCCGCCCATTGGGCCGGACCGGTCTTCAGTGCCGCCTGACGGCCGGCACGAGTGAGATATCGGGGTGGCCGATCCGGGTCGCAAGACCCGTCAGACGGCCGAGGGAACGGATTTTTTCAGGGGCGCGGTCCATGCTGCGCCGGGGGCGGCACGGGAGTCGGCGAGACGTGACACGGTTCGACGGACGGAGCGGGGCCGAGCCCCCGCTGCTCACCCTGCGCGATACGCCCGACAACCCGGCGCCGCCGGGCGGGACCATCACCATGGTCGGCACGAGCGACGATTGCAGCCTGCGCGCGGCGACATGGCGGCCCACCACGCGGACCTGCCGGGGGACCGTCACCCTGCTCCAGGGCCGGGCCGAGTTCATCGAGAAATATTACGAGACCATCCGCGACCTGCGCGGGCGCGGCTTCGCGGTGGTGGCCTTCGATTGGCGCGGCCAGGGCGAATCCGACCGGCGGGTGGACGATCCGCACAAGGGGCATGTCGACCGGTTCGACGATTACCGCCTCGATCTCCTGGCCGTCGCGGAAGCGGTTCTGACGGGGATGCCGCATCCGCATCTCTGCCTCGCCCATTCCATGGGCGGCTGTATCGCCCTGACCGGCGCCCTCGACGGCTGGCTGCCGTTCAAGCGCATGGTGACGGTGGCGCCGATGCTGTCGATCCGCATGGTTCGCTTTCCCGCCGCCGCCTCGCTGCTGTCGAGAGGCCTGCACCGGCTGGGTTTCGGCTCGCGCTACATTCCCTTCGGCAAGCCGGTCTCGATCGCCACCAAGCCCTATCCCGGCAATCGCTTGTGCCGCGATCCGCAGCGTTACGCCCGTAACGCCGCCGCCGCGCAGCAGGTGGGGGCCGGGGCGGTGGGCGATCCGACCATCGCGTGGCTCGCGGGGGCGTTCCGGGCCATGGCGCGCCTGCGCGATCCCCGCGCCGCGCCACGCATCGACCTACCGGTGCTGATCGTGGCGGCGGGCGCCGACCCGGTCTGCGGCACGCCCGTCACCGAGCGTTTCGCCGGACGGCTGAAAGCCGGGCACATCCTCGTCCTGCCGGATGCGCGCCACGAGATCCTGAGCGAGCGCGACGCCATCCGCCAGGATTTCTGGGCGGCCTTCGACGCTTTCATGCCCGGCACGGCCCTCCCCACCCACGAAGAGGTCGAGCGACACGCGGCCCCGGTGCCCGTGTAAGGGGATTCCGAAGGACGAGCCCTCTGGACACCCCGTCTCAGCCCGCGAGGTCGGGGTCGATGTCGCGGGGGCGGACGTAGTGTTCGAGGCTGCCGCGACTGGGAGCGATGCTCGCCCAGGTCTCGGCCTCGAAGGCGATCACCGCGAAGGCGGCCGTCGGGAACTCGGTCGCGAGCAGCGCGCGCAGGCCCTTCGGTCCCGCACCTGTCAGCGTCGCCGCGAGATCGCCGAGGCCGGGATTGTGCCCGACCACGATAAGCATGCCTACCTCGTCGGGTGCCCGACGGATCGCGGCGAGGATATCGCCCGCAGCGGCCTCGTAGATTTCCGGCACGATCTCCAGCCGGGGATCGCCGAGGGCGTCCTTCACGGCGGCCCAGGTCTCCTGCGTGCGCTGGGCGGGCGAGACCAGCGCGAGGTCGGGGCGCAGCCCCTCCTCCGCGATCCGCGCGCCGACGACGGGGGCGGCCCGCCGCCCGCGCTTGTTCAGCGGACGCTCCAGATCGCGAACGCCCGCAGGACGGTCGGACTTGGCATGGCGCAGGAGGATGAGGCGGCGCATGGCGTTGGGCCCTGGATGGAGGGTGTCAGAACAGCGTGCCGATATCCCGGCGGCCATCGAGAACGCGAACGATCTCGACCTCTTCGACCGGCAGGTCGTCAGGATCCGGGATGGTCTCGTAGAGAATCAGATAGGGGGCTTCCACGAGGATGCGCGTCGTCGGCCGGATCTCGGGACGGCGCGGCCCCAGCCGGGGTTGATCGGCCAATTGCCCGGCCCGCTCCTCGATCCGGTCGAGCAGGCGCTCGGCCGCGCTCGGGTTCTTGCCTATCAAGCCGAGATAGATGCTGCGGACGTCCTCTCGTGCGAGCCGGGACCAAACGACCTCAACCCTCACGGCCGGTATCGTCCGCCCGCGCGGCGAGACGCGTCCGGCCTTCGCCGCGAAGCGCCTCGAAGTCGAGAGTGCCGTGGCGACCGCTGGCCTTGCCGGCGTCCCATGCGCCTTGCAGCCGCGCCAGGGACTGGCTTTCCCGGCGTTCGGACCAGAGCCGCACCGCGTCGCGGACCGCCTCGCTCGTGGAGGCATAATCGCCTGCCTCGACCGCATCCCGCAGGAGGGCCGCCATCGGTTCGGGAAACACCACCGTCATCCGCCCGCGATCAGCCACCACGATCCTCCTCCGGTCGGCGCCACCAATGGCCGAGCTAGCCTTTCCGCCCCTCGCGCCGGGTCATGAAGGCGAGCTTCTCGAACAGGCTCACATCCTGCTCGTTCTTGAGCAGCGCCCCATGCAGCGGCGGGATGAGCTTGCGGCCGTCCTGCTCGCGCAGGGTCTCGGGCGAGATGTCCTCGGAGACGAGGAGCTTCAGCCAGTCGAGCAGTTCCGAGGTCGAGGGCTTCTTCTTGAGGCCCGGCACCTCGCGGGTTTCGAGGAAGACCCGCAGGGCCTCCTCCACGAGGCGGCCCTTGATGCCGGGGTAATGCACCTCGACGATGGCGCGCAGCGTGTCCGCGTCGGGGAAGCGGATGTAGTGGAAGAAGCAGCGGCGCAGGAACGCGTCCGGCAACTCCTTCTCGTTGTTGGAAGTGATGATCACCACCGGCCGCCGCACGGCCTTCACGGTCTCGCCGGTCTCGTAGACGTGGAACTCCATCCGGTCGAGTTCGGTCAGGAGGTCGTTCGGGAACTCGATATCGGCCTTGTCGACCTCATCGATCAACAGCACCGGCCGCTCGGGGGCGGTGAAGGCCTCCCACAGCTTGCCCCGGCGGATGTAGTTGGAAATCTCCGAGACGCGCGGGTCGCCGAGTTGCGAGTCGCGCAGGCGCGAGACCGCGTCGTACTCGTACAGCCCCTGCTGCGCCTTGGTCGTGGACTTGACGTTCCAGACGATCAGCGGCGCCTTCAGGCCCTTGGCGATCTCCTCCGCCAGCACGGTCTTGCCGGTGCCGGGCTCGCCTTTCACGAGGAGCGGACGCTCGAGCGTGACGGCGGCATTCACCGCAGCCGTCAGGTCGGGGGTGGCGACGTAGGTGTCGGTGCCGGAAAAGCGCATCGCGGTCTCGGAGGCTGGCCTGAACCGGAGTTACGCGGCGTCCGCCGACCCCGCAAGCGGTCAGCCCGTCCGCTCAACCCTTCTCGTGCCACACGCAGTTGCGCGCCAGGATTTCGAGGTTCACGTCGGATTTCTGCGGCTGCGGCAGCGTCTTGCCGTCCATGGCGAGGTCGATCTTCAGCTCGACCTGTCCCTTGCTCTCGTTGGAGCGCCGGGAGAAGTAGCAATATTGCTGGTAGGGCTGATCGACCCCGTCCTTGAAGTTCCAGCCGGTAACGATCTGCCCGTCGAGATAGGGCACCTGCTTGAACACCGTGAAGGTGGTGTTCACCTGCGCCTTAGAGGCGGGGCTCGCCTGCTCGCCGAGCTGGGCCTTGGTCGGTGTCGGGGCGCCGCCGAGCTTGGGCAGGCCTTCCAGCTTCAGGGTGTTGTCGGTGAGCGTGACCTCGCCCTTCGTCTTGAGGGTCACGTCGGCCAGCGCGGCCTGCATCGCCGCAGCGATCTTCTCCGCCGCCGTGTCGAACTGGTTCATCGTCGCCCAGCCATAGGCGGCGGCACCGATTCCGGCGCCGGTCAGGCATAGGAACACACCGGCCCCGAGCGCCCGGAACAGGAAGGCGCGGGCGGCGACGTAGCTCGAATCCGCACGCAGGCGGGTGTTCACCTGCTGCGCGAGGGCGATGTTCTCAGGGGTACCGGAGGCAACGTAGTTCATGCGCCGGCTCCAGCGGCAGGAAGGGTCGGACCGGGCAGGCCCTGGTTCGCGGCATTCTGGCCCGGCAGGCTCTGGGGCGGCTGGGCTGCCGCCGGACGGTTCATCGGGATGACGGCGGCCTGTTGCGGGGCGGCCTTCGGCAAGGACGGGGTCGAGCGCAGGGCATCGGCGATGGCGTCGAGCATGTACGGCGCCGCCTCGGGGTTCACCGCCGCGCCGAGATCGTCCTCATCCATGAAGGTGCGGCGGGTCGAGACCGCGCAGAGGGCCAGGATGGTCGAGGCGAAGGCCGCACAGAGGGCGGGCACGAACACGAAGATGCGCAGGAAGGCGTGGACCTGCTGCTCGGTCACGTCGATCGGATCGACGCCGTAGACCATGGCCGTGAACGAATGCAGTTGAGAGCGGTTCACCGCGTTCCGGTAGGCCTGCTCGGCATCGGCGACGCGACGATCGGCGGCGCCTCGGTCGAGGGCCGCGCGGTCCTTGCGGGCCGCTTCGAGGTCCTTTACCAGCGCGGTGCGGTCGGCATTCGCCTTGGCGACGCCTGCCGAGAGGGCGGCAACGCGCGGGTCGGTGACGCATTTCAGGTTCTGGTAGCGCACGCCCTTGGAATTGGTGCCGAACACCTTCTCGCAGCGCTGGCCAGGAAGGCCCGCGAGCTGCTGAGCGTTGTCGCCCGCGCGCTTCTCGATCTGGTCGAGTTCGGTCGTGTACTGAGCGACGCGGCTGTCGGCGGCCTTGATGCGGTCCTCGATCGTCGCCCGGTCGGCCTGGGCGTCCTTGAGGGTCGTCTTGGTGCGGGCAGCGTCCATGAGACGCGGATGGAACATCATCTCGCCGAGCTGCGAGACCGACTTCGTGGTCACGCCCGCCGCGAAGATAATGCCGAGGATCGCGAGCGCCCGCACGAAATACGAGCGCTGCGTGCGCGCGAGGATGCCGAGCGGCACCCGGCACAGTTCCACCGCCGCATAGACCAGCGGCGCGAGCAGCATGAAGTAGAAGGCGTGCCAGTCACCGTCGCTGTAGACGCCCGCGAAGAGCCACGCCCCGGCGAGCGAGGCGCCGATGACCATGAACTCCACGAGATAGGCGATGGCGACGTAACCCCACTTGATGCGGTAGCCCTTCTCGACATGCCGCTGGTGCTTCCACCGGTCGGATTCGAGTCGCCATTCCCGGCGCTCGCGGGCGACCTCACGGCTGGGCGCAGCCTTCGGGGCCCTCTCGGCCCGTGAGAAGATCGACTTCAGCGAATTCATCGGTCTCGTCACATCCAGGGCCCGGTCCGGGTCGAGCACAAGCTCTCTTCATTGTTTCCTTACCCCTGCATTGTGCCGATTTTGGGCCACACCCCCGGTTGTACCCATTTTGTGCCCGCTAACGCCGGAAGGGATCGTCGCCGGGACACGATTCAACCTCCGGGGCGGTTGCCGCGCGTGGCTCCAGCACCCATGATCTGGCCGTCCCCACCGTCGAGATCACGCGAGGCTAGAGCCGCCGCCGATGCCAGAAGTCCATGCCGGCTCCTACAAGGAAGCGATCCTGTTTCTCGTCACGGCGGGGATCGTTGTCCCTCTGTTCCACCGGCTGCGGATTTCTCCGGTCCTCGGGTTCATCGGAGCGGGCGCGCTCCTCGGTCCGTTCGGCCTTGGGCGGCTGGCCGACCAATGGCCGGGCGTGCACCTCTTCACCATCGGTAACCGGACGGAGATCTCACACCTCGCCGAATTCGGCGTGATCTTCCTGATGTTCATGATCGGGGTGGAACTGTCCTGGGAGCGGCTGCGCACCCTGCGGCGGCTCGTCTTCGGCCTCGGTTCGTTGCAGGTCGGCTGCTCGGCCCTGATCCTCGGCGCCATCCTGTTCGGGCTCGACGTGCCCCTGACCGGCGCGGTGATCGTCGGCATCGGCCTCGCCCTGTCCTCGACGGCGGTGGTGCTGCCGGTGCTGGCCGAGCAGCGGCGGCTCAACACGCCGACCGGGCGCGCGAGCTTCGCCGTGCTGCTGTTCCAGGACCTTGCCGTGGCGCCGGTGCTGTTCGCCATCGCCGTGCTCGGCCACGACACGGGGGGCGACAAGGGCCTCGCCCTGGTCCTGGCCCTCGGCCAGGCGGCGATCGCCCTGGTGCTGATCGTGGTGGCGGGCCGCCTCGCCCTGCGCCCGCTGTTCCAACTCGTCGCGCGCACCCGCTCGACGGAACTGTTCATGGCGGCCTGCCTCCTCGTCATCGTCGGCACGGCGCTGACGGCGGCGGCGAGCGGCCTGTCGATGACGCTCGGTGCCTTCGTCGCCGGCCTGCTGCTGGCCGAGACCGAGTATCGCCGGGCGATCGAGGCGACGATCGATCCGTTCAAGGGCCTGCTCCTCGGGGTGTTCTTCGTCTCGGTCGGCATGAACCTCGACCCGAAGCAGCTCATGGCCTCGCCGGGGGCGATCCTCGGCCTGTCCCTGGCCCTCGTCCTGATCAAGGGGGTGTGGTGGTGATGGCCGGGCCGGTGCTCGGCCTGTCGCGGGCCGTGGCGCTGGAAGCCGCGCTGCTGCTCGGGCCGGGGGGCGAGTTCGCCTTCGTGCTCATCGGCGGCGCCATGGCCACCGGCCTCGTGCCCGAAGAGGTCGGCGCGGCGGCGCTCATCGTCACCACCGTGACGATGATCCTCATCCCCGCCCTCGCCGCCATCGGACGGCGGATGGGAAGCCATGCGGCGGCCACGGCGCGCGGCCGGATCGAGGCCGAGCCGCTGCCGGAGAAGGTCGAGAACCGGGTGATCGTCGCGGGCTATGGCCGGGTCGGTCGGCAGGTCGGCGAGATGCTGGCCCGCCACCGCATCCCCTACCTTGCCCTCGATTCCGATGCGGCCCGCGTCGCCGAGCAGCGCCGGGCCGGGGCGCCGGTCTATTTCGGCGATTCCGGCAATGTCGAGATCCTGCGTCGCAGCGGCATCGACACGGCCCGCGCCCTCGTCGTGACCCTCGATACGCCCCGCTCGGTCGAGGAGGCGGTGACGGCGGCGCGCAGCGAGCGGCCGGACCTGACCATCGTCTCCCGCGCCCGCGACGCGAAGCACGCCGCCGCCCTCTACGAGCTCGGCGTGGACGATGTCGTGCCCGAGACGATCGAGGCGTCGCTGCAATTGTCGGAGGCGGTGCTGGTCGATGTCGGCGTACCGATGGGCCTCGTCATCGCCTCGATTCACGAGCGCCGGGACGAGTACCGCACCCTGCTCAAGAAGCGTGAGAGCGAGGCGAAGCCGGTCTTCCGCGCGCGGCGGACCGTAGGGAAGGCTCTGCGCGCCGAGCCCGAGAAGCGCGAGGCTCCCGCCCGGCCGGAGAAGGCGGCGAGCTAGAGGGCAGACCCGTCACACGGGTGGCGGGGCCGCGTCCTGGGAGGCGGCGCGACGGGGGGCGCGGGTCCGTGCGACAGGCTCGTAGCCTTCCGCGAAGCTGCACCGGTAGGTGATCTCGTCCGGCGCGCCGAGGCCGGTGACCAGCGGCACGGTCACGGTGTCGCCCTGGAAGCGCCAGCCGCGTGCGCCCTTGTCCCAATAGAGCCAGACGGTGCCGGGATAGCCGCGCAGGCTGAACACGGCCGCCTTCTTCGACAGGGCCTGCACGGCCCGCGGCGCGTACATCCCCCTGTCCCGGTAGGCCGCCCGCGTCGCTTCGGGTTGCCGGTCCATAAAGGTGTTACGCACCACTTGAATCGTCGCACCCGGCTTCGCTAGAAACCGCTTGAACTCGGGTAAACTACGCAGGATGACCGCCACGGCAGGTCTCCTCGACACCGGCTCTCGCCCGCACGATCGCGGACGCATCACCGTTCCGAATGAGTTGGGGTGATTCCCGTGACGGTTTAAGTGACTACGCGAGTCTCAGCCGGTAGGATATCAACAGGAATCGGGACTTATGCCCAGATTCAGGCTCTTGAAGCCGAGTCCAGGCCGTTCAAAGCCCCCTCAAAGACTTCTGCAGCGCCGCATTTCACTTAAGCCCACGCTTTCAAGACTCTGCGCCGATTCGCTCTGATTCGCCTGATGCGGTGCGAAGACTCTGCGGCGGTGCGAAGGCCCCCTCGCCCGGAACGAGCCCCGCCGCCGCACTTGACCCCGGCGCCCCGCTCGCGCGTTGTCGGGCCATGCTGCTCCAGTTCTTCACGGCCCTGCGTGACGCGAAGGTCCCCGTCACCCTCAAGGAGTATCTCGTCCTGCTGGGCGCGATGGAGCACGACCTGCCGGGCAAGAGCGTCGAGGAGTTCTACTTCCTCTCGCGCACGGCCCTGGTGAAGGACGAGACGCATCTCGACCGGTTCGACCGGGTGTTCGGCACCGTGTTTAAGGGGCTCGAGACCGTCGGCGAGGCGGTGGAGGCCGTGCCGATCCCCGAGGAATGGCTGCGCAAGCTCGCGGAAAAGTACCTCACCGAGGAAGAGAAGGCGCAGCTTCAGGCGCTCGGCTGGGACAAGCTGTTCGAGACGCTGAAGCAGCGCCTCGCCGAGCAGAAAGGCCGTCACCAGGGCGGCTCGAAATGGATCGGCACCGGTGGCACCTCCCCGTTCGGCGCCTACGGCTACAATCCCGAGGGCATCCGCATCGGGCAGGACGGCAACCGCAACTTCCGTGCGGTGAAGGTGTGGGACCGGCGCGACTTTCGCGACCTCGATGACGATGCCGAGATCGGCGCCCGTACCATGCGGCTCGCGCTACGGCGCCTGCGCCGCTTCGCCCGGACCGGGGCGGCGGACGAACTCGACCTTGACGGCACGATCCGGGCGAGCGCCCGCCAGGGCTATATCGACGTGAAGATGCGGCCCGAGCGGCGCAATGCCGTGAAGGTGCTGCTCTTCCTCGATGTCGGCGGTTCGATGGACTGGCATATCGAGCAGGCGCAGGCCCTGTTCTCCGCCGCCCGGTCGGAGTTCAAGCACCTCGTGCACTTCTACTTCCACAATTGCGTCTACGAGGGCGTCTGGACCGAGAATGCGCGGCGGCACGAGGCGCGCACGCCGCTCATCGACGTCATCCGCACCTATGGCAGCGATTATCGCCTCGTCTTCGTCGGGGACGCGTCCATGAGCCCCTACGAGATCGCCGTGCCCGGCGGCTCCGTGGAGCATTGGAACGAGGAGCCTGGCGCCGCCTGGCTCGGGCGGCTACTCGACCACTTCCACGAGGCGGCGTGGCTCAACCCCGTGCCCGAAACCCATTGGGGCTACACGCAGTCGATCGGGATGGTGCAGCGCCTGATGGCCGGGCGGATGTTCCCGCTGACCCTGGAGGGGCTGGATTCCGCCGCACGGTCCTTGGTGAGATAGAGCCGCCCGCCGTCATTGCGTTCGCAATGACGAAGAAGAGCCGCCCCAGCCCGATCCTCAGCCCTGCTGGGCCGGGGTCGCGACCTTGAGGCCGTCGAGTTCCGGCGAGATCTTGATCTGGCAGGACAAGCGGGAATTCTCGCGCACGTCGGTGGCGAAATCGAGCATGTCCTGCTCCATGTCCTGCGCCTTGCCGACCACGTCGATCCAGGCATCGTCCACGTAGACGTGGCAGGTGGCGCAGGCGCAGGCGCCGCCGCATTCGGCATCGATGCCGGGCACGTTGTTGCGCAGAGCCGTCTCCATCACGGTGGCGCCGACGCTGCCCTCGACGGTGCGTTCCGTCCCGGCGTGATCGACGTAGGTGATCTTGGGCATGCTCAAGGCTCCTCGTGCGCGCCGGGTCGCAGGGCGGCTCGTCGCGCGGCGGTGACTGATTGGAGGCTCGCAAGGCGGAAAGCAAGCGGATCGAGGCCCGCAAACGCCACAGCGCGGAGCGACTTTTCGAAGCCTCAGGCCTCGATCTCTGCGAGCGCGGCCCGCATCGCCCCGGCCAGAGCCGCGACGGCGGCCTCGGCGCCCACCTCCCCCGCGCGCAATCCGGCCTCCGCCTCCCCGGCGAGGTGCTGTACCCGCAGGGCGCCGAGACCGGCCGCCGCGCCGCGGATCGTGTGGGCGATGTCGGCGCGTCCGGCCGCGTCGAGGGAAGGATCGGTCAGGGCGGGCAGGAGGCGGTGGCACTCGCCCGCGAACAGCGCCAGCACCTCGCGGGCCAGCGCGTCATCGCCGCCGGTCTGCGTTTCGAGGATGTCGCGGTCGATTTCTGCCATCGGTGACCCCGCAATCCACATCGTATCGCCCGGGAGGGGCTCCCCCTCGCCTCGCGCTCGGGCTCCGTCCCTGGCAGTGTGGCTGCGCCCGCCGGACCGGTCTCGGTAACCATTCGGTTAATGTTACCTGGGGGCGGTCCACCCCGCTCCTTCCGGGGCAGGGTGCCGGAGTTTAGGCTCGGGTGGTAAACGGGAAGTTGCGTCTTCGGCGTGCAAGCGCCGGACCCGTGCGTGTGAGGCGTTCTATGGCGACGGACAAGAAGCTGAAGGACCCGGCCGAGGCCGCTCTCTCAGCCATCGAGCAGGCGCTGAGCCTCGACGCGCTGATGCGCGACGGTGGCGCCCGGTCGGAGCCGCGCCTGCCCGATGTGGGCGATGCCGATCCCCTGTCCGACGGTGGTCGCGACGCGTCCGGCCGCCTGCCTCCGCCGCGCCTCGACATCGAGCGTCCGCCGGGCGGCCCGCAGCCGCTGTTGCAGGATCCGCCGCTCGCCTCCGACCTGCCCTCCCCCGATTTCGACCGGCCCCGCCGCGAGGGTGGCCTGCTGCCGCCCGACCGCTCGCTGGTGGCCAACGACGACCGGCGCAACATCGGCATCCTGCAGCAGACCCTGCGGGTGCGCCCCTCGCGCAAGCCCTACATCGTCGCCTCCGCCATCGGCCTCGTCTGGATCGCGGGCCTGCTCGGCGTCGCCTGGACCCAATCGGGCGGCGATCTCGCAGGCTTCGTCGCGGGGCTCCCGCCGCTCCAGGCCATGGGCGCCGTCTCGGCCCTGCTCGGCCCGGTCATCCTGTTCGTCGTCGTGGCGATGCTCGCCGTGCGCGCCCAGGAGATGCGCCTCGTCGCCCGCGCGGTGGGCGAGGTCGCGGTGCGCCTCGCGGAGCCGGAGGGCTTCTCGACCGATGCCGTCCTGACCATGTCGCAGACCGTGCGCCGTGAGGTGGCGGCGGTGGGCGACGGCGTGGAGCGCGCCCTGGCCCGTGCGGGCGAACTCGAGACCCTGGTGCGCGGTGAGATCGCCACCCTGGAACGCGCCTATTCCGACAACGAGATCCGCATCCGCTCCCTGGTCGATGAGCTGGTCGCCCAGCGCGAGGCCATCGTCACCAACGCCGAGCGCGTGCGCGGCGCCATCGCGGGCACGCATCAGAACCTGACGCAGGAGCTCGATGGCGCGGCCCAGCGCATCGTGGCGGCCCTGGACGGCGCGGGCGAGCGCGTCACGGGCGCCCTGGATTCCCGCAGCGCGATCATCACCTCGTCCCTCGGCGAGGTGGGCGAGCGCGTCACCGGTCTGATGAGCGAGCGCGGCGATACGCTGATCGAGCGCCTGTCGCAGACCGGTTCGGGCGTGCGCGAGAGCCTTGAGGGCGTCAGCGCCGAACTCGTCCGCACCTTCGAGAGCCGCACGGTGGAACTCACCGGCTCGTTCGAGGCCACGGGGCAGGCCCTCACCGGGCGGCTCGCCGAGAGCGCGGGCCGCGTCGCGCAGACCCTGGCCGAGGCCGGGGCCGAGGTCGGCGCCACCATCGAGCGCCAGGGCCAGGCGGTGCGGGAGAGCTTCGAGCGCTCCACCACCGGGCTGGAGACCGCCTTCCTGACGCGCGGCACCGAGCCGACCGAGCGCTTCGCCGCCACGGGCGCCGAGATCACCGGCCGCTTCGCCGAGGTCGGCACCGCCTTCACGCAGGATCTGTCGGGCCGCGGCACGGCGCTGCGCACCGAGATCGAGACGGCGGGCCGCGACATCGTCGGCGCCATCGCCCAGAGCGGGAAGAGCGCGCAGGACACCCTCGCCCAGGCGGCGGACGGGGCTGCGGCGACGCTCGCTGCCCGCGCCGTCGCTGTGCGCGACGACCTCGTCGGCGCCGCCGAGCGGATCAGCGAAGAAGTGTCCGGACGCGGTGGCGAACTCGCCACGCGGATGGAGGGCATCGTCTCCCGCCTGCATGAGACCATCGCGGTCGAGGGCTCGGGCCTGGAAAACCGCCTGGAGGCGGCGGCCGAGCGCGCCAGCGGCCTCGTCGCGGGCCGGACGCGGGAAGCCGCCGAGGGGCTGGAAGTCGCCTTCGCGGCGCTGGGCCGGGGCTTCGAATCCGGCGCGGGCGATGCCGTCCGCAGCCTGCGCACCAGCGTCGAGCACCTGTCCGGCGAGATCGACGGCCGCGCCAGCGAGGCTGCCGAGGCCATCCGCGCGGCAGCCGCCACGGCGGGCGAAGCGGCGCAGACCCGCGTCGCCGAGGCCGCGAACCGCCTGACCGAGAGCCTGGGCACGTTGCGCACCGCCTCCGCCGAGGTGACGGGCGCCATCGAGGCGGAATCCGCCATCCTGCTCACCCGCTTCCGCGAGGCCGCCGAGCGGGCGACCGAGGAGCTGGGCTCGCGCGGCGCCGCCGCCGTCGCAGA
This sequence comes from Methylobacterium komagatae, assembly GCF_042661665.1. NCBI lineage: Bacteria > Pseudomonadati > Pseudomonadota > Alphaproteobacteria > Hyphomicrobiales > Methylobacteriaceae > Methylobacterium > Methylobacterium komagatae. Next base: position 3,808,827 of record NZ_JBHSWN010000001.1, on the reverse strand, counting down.
ACTGCGCACTGCCCTCGAAGGGCTCGACCGCGAGCTCGCCGCCCGCACCACAGCCACGACCGGCGCTCTGGAGCGTGCCGCCGCGCAGGTCGCCTCCGACCTGTCCAGCCGTCTGGGCGAGATCGAGGCCACCTTCGGCGCCCATGGGCGCGACGTGGCCGACCTGCTCTCCACCCATGCCGAGGAGACCCACGCCCGCATCGCCGGGACCGGTCGTGACATCGTGCTGGCCGTGGCCAACCAGGGCGCTCGCATCGCCGACAGCCTCGGGCGCACCGGCGACACCTTCGCCGAGACCGCCGACGGGCGCGTCAAGGTCATCGAGGAAGTGCTCGGCAGCCGCCTCGCCGCCCTGCAGGAGACCATCGCGCGCGGCGACATCCTGGCCGACCGGATCGGCCGGGACACGGCGGCCCTCGGCCAGACCGTGGGCCAGCAGCTCGATGAGGTCACGCGCCTCATCAGCGACCGTGGCCAGGCCGTGGCGGAGACCATCGCCGGGCAGGCCCGCGAGGCCGGGAGCCTGATCGAGACCCATCTCGGCACCCTGGAAGAGCGGTCCTCGCGTCATGCGGACGAGGTGGCCCGCCGCGCGGCCAGCCTCGCCGAGACCGTGGCCGGGCTCGTGGGCGAGGCCGGCACCGTCATCGAGACCCAGTTCGGTTCTCTGGAAGAGCGCTCCGCCCGCCAGGCGGACGAAGCGGCCCAGCGCGCCGCCGCCCTGGCCGAACGCGTGGCCGCCCTCGTCGGCGAGGCGGGCGAGGTCATCGAGACCAAGCTCGGCTCACTGGAAGAGCGCTCCGCCCGTCAGGCGGACGAGGCGACCCGCCGCGCCGCCGCCCTGGCCGAGACCGTCACCGCCCTCGTGGGCGAGGCGGGCAACCTCATCGAGAGCCGGTTCGGCTCGCTGGAAGAGCGCTCCGCCCGTCAGGCGGACGAGGCGACCCGCCGTGCCGCCGCCCTGGCCGAGACCGTCACTGCCCTCGTGGGCGAGGCGGGCAACGCCATCGAGAGCCGGTTCGGCTCGCTGGAAGAGCGCTCCGCCCGTCAGGCCGACGAGGCGGCTCGCCGCGCTGCCACCCTGGCCGAGACGGTCGCCTCCCTCGTCGGCGAGGCTGGCAACGTCATCGAGACCCAGTTCGGCACGCTGGAAGAGCGCTCCGCCCGCCACGCGGACGAGGCGGCTCGCCGCGCTGCCACCTTGGCCGAGACGGTCGCCGCCCTCGTCGGCGAGACCGGCACCCTGATCGAGACCAAGCTCGGCGCCCTGGAAGACCGCTCCGCGCGTCACACCGCCGAGGTCGCGCAGCGCACCGCTGAGATGACTGAGGCCCTGGCCGGTCTCGTGGGCGAGGTCGAGGGCAAGTTCGGCACCCATGCCGACGCCCTCAAGGAGGCGCTCGCCGCCCGCGCGGGTGAGATGGCCCGCCTCGTCGATGAAGGCAGCCGCAGCTTCGCCGAGGCTGTGGATGCCCGGCTGGCCTCGGCCTCCCGCGACTTCGAGATCCGCTCCGCCGGGTTCGGCGAGGAGATTGAGCGCCGCACCGCCGAGATCGCCCGCGCCCTGGATTCCGGTGCCGAGCGCTTCGACGGCACCGTGCTGCGCCGCCTGGAAGAGATCAGCGCGACGCTGGAAGAACGCGCCCGCCTCGTGGACGAGAGCTTCGGATCGCAGGCCTTCGAGGCGATCCGCCTGATCGAGGCGCGCACCCGCGCCGTCGATGCCGAACTGACCCAGCGCACCCGCGACCTCGTGCAGGCGATCGAGTCCCGCACGGGCGGGCTCGACGCGGCCATGGGCGAGCGCATCGCCACCCTGACCGGCGCGGTCGAGGAGCATACCCGCAACCTCGATGCCTCCTTGGCGGCCCGCGCCGAGGACATCGCCCGCCTCGTGGGCGAGCGCGCCAACGCCGCCGACGCCGCCCTGACGGCCCGGACGGAGGATGTCCGCGCCGCCTTCGCCGAGCGCTCCGATCTGCTCGGCCGCCTCATCGACGAGCGCACCGAGGCCATGTCGCGGGAGCTCGACGAGAAGGGCCGCGCCGTGTTCGGCGTCATCGGCAACCGCATCACCGAACTGGCCCGCCTGTTCGACAGCGGCAGCACCTCGCTCGCCGAACTGATCGACAATCGCGGCGAGGGCGTGCTCGCCAAGCTGCAGCAGACCATCGCCGATGCCGAGCGGATGCTCGAGGAGGGCGAGGGCCGCCTCGGCCATACGCTCGCGAGCCGCACGGGCGACATCAGCGCCCTTCTCGATGAGGGCGTGCGCACCGTGCACGGGCTGCTCGACGAGCGGACGACCCAGGTGCGCACCATGCTCGATGGGCATGCGCGCACGCTGGTCGAGACCCTGGACGGTCGCACCGGCCCGCTCAGCGAGGCCCTGGACGGGCGCGGTCGCGAACTCGTCACGGCGCTGGAAGGTGCGCTCGTCGGTGCCGCCGGGGCGCTGGAGAGCCGCACCGAGGCGCTGGGGAGCCTGTTCGACTCCCGCCTCGGACGCCTGGAAGATCTGGTCGAGGGCCGGGGCAATCGCCTCGCCGAGACCCTGGACGCCCGCGCCGAGGGCCTGCGCACCCTGTTCGAGGAGGCACATGCCACCCTCGACGCCGCGGTCGAGGGCGGCAGCGGCCGCTTCGCCGCCTCGGTCGATGAGCGGCTTCAGACGCTCCGCGTCCTGCTCGAAGAGGCCCCCGCCGCCGTGGCGGCCCTGGTCGAGACGCGCGAGCGCCAGCTTGCCGCCACCCTCGACAGCCGCACGCAGCGCCTGCGCGCCCTGTTCGAGGAGGCCCAGGACGGCCTGCGCGACCTCGTGGAGACCCGTGGCGGCGACATCGCCCAGACGATCGCCACCCAGACCGACGAGCTGCGCGGCATCCTCAACGCGGCCCCGGCCGGTGTGGCCGATCTGTTCGACGCCCGTCTCACCGCCCTGCAATCCACCTTCGACGAGGCCCGCGCGGCCATCGACGGCCTGCTCGAATCCCGCAGCCGCGGCCTGATCGAGGCGGCCGACGACCGTGTCGGCGCCCTGACCGAGACGTTCGAGACGCGCCTGCGCGAGCTCGACGGGGTGGTCGAGGGCCGCACCCAGGAGCTGACCCGCGCGGTCGATACCCGGGCGGATACCTTCACCCAGCGGATCGACAGCCGGATCCAGCGCTTCGCCAACCTCGTGGGCCAGCGCGCCGACGCCCTCGCCTCGGCCTTCGACGAGCGTCACGACGCCTTCGCGGGCCTCATCGAAGAGCGCACTGCCGGGCTCGGCGCGGCGCTCGACGAGCGCGCCCGCGCCCATGCCGAGCAGGTCGAGGCGCACACGGCCGCCCTGGCGGCGACGCTGGCCGCTCGCGAGGCGGCACTCGCCGCCCTCATCGACCAGCGCGCCGAGGCGATGGGGATCGGCTTCGAGCGTCGGGCCAACGCCCTCGGCTCCCTGGTGGATGCCCGTGGCGAAGCCCTGGCCCGTCGTCTGGCCGAGAGCGCCGAGACCCTGGTGCGGGCGATCGAGGAACGGGGCGGTGCCCTGCTCGAGCGCCTCAACACCAGCGGCGAGACCGTCGGCGGCGAGTTGGAAGGCCATGTCGCGCGCTTCCGCGCCGCCGTGGACGGCCCGATGCGCGACCTCGCCGATGCCCTGTCCGACCGGGCGGGCACGATCGAGCGGGTCCTTGAGGAGACCGGCCTTCCGCTCGCCGAGACCCTGCGCACCAACACCGAGCGCCTCGCGGTGCAGACCCGCGCCTCGGCCGACATCCTCCGCGCGGCGGTGGACGAGGGCGCGGCGCGGACGCTCGCCGATCTCGCGGAGACGAACGAGCGGCTCACCAGCGAGCCTGGGCGGCGTGATCGTGCGGGTCGAGAGCGCCAACGCGGCCCTGTCGGGCCTCGTGGCGGGCGCCGACTCGCATCTCGGCTCCATCGAGCAGAACCTCTCGGGCCGCCTGTCGCAGATCCGCACCGAACTGGAGCGGGTCGCCGCCGAGACCAACCGTGCCGGGACCGATGTGTCGGCCCAGGTCGCGGCCCTGCGCGAAGCCTCCGAGGGGGCCCTGCGCGAGGCGACTGGCCTCGCCCAGAGCCTCGACGGCGCGGCCAGCTCCCTCGACGCGGTCGAGACGCGGCTCTCCTCGGCGCTCGCCGAGCGCGAGCGTGCACTCAACACGGCGCTGGCGGAGTTCGAGGTCCGGGCCGAGACCCTGGAATTGCGCGGCTCGGCCTTCTCCGGGCAGATCGACAAGGTCCTGCGCGATGCCGAGAACCGGGCGCGGTCGCTCACCGAGACCCTCGCCCGTTCAGCCGAGAGCGCGGGCGCGCAGGTCACGGGGGCCTTCGCCGGGCTCAAGGACGATGCCGGCGCGGAGGCCGAGAAGGCCGCCGCCGGTGTGCGCGAGGCCCTCGACGTGGCCTCCCGCGAGATGCGCGAAGGGCTGGAAGAGGCGCAGGCCCGCTTCGGCGAGTCGGTAACGAACCTGCGCGAGATGGCTGCGTCGATCCGGAGCGAACTCGAATCGACTCGCGCCGACCTCGCCCGTGGCGTCCTCGAACTGCCGCGCGAGACGCAGGATGCGGCGGGCGAGATGCGCCGGGTGGTGTCGGACCAGATCAAGGCCCTCAACGAGTTGTCGGCCCTGGTCGCCCGTACCGGCCGCTCGGTGGATGTGGCCCAGCCGATGGCGCAGCCGCAGCGTCGCACCGCCGAGGGCGGAAGCCGCGCCGTCGCCGCGCCGCCGGTCCCCGCCCCGGCTCCGGCTCCTGCGCCGGTCGCGCAGGCGCCCGTCGCGGCGGCTCCGAGCCCGGCTCCGGTTCAGGCCCCGACCCCGGCTCCCGCATCCACGCCCCGGCCGACCCCGGCCCGCACGGAGACGCGGACCGTGACGCCGCGCCCCGCCACTCCGGCTGCCGCGGCGGCGGGCAACAACAAGCGGGGTTGGCTCTCCGACCTTCTCACCCGCGCCTCGCTGGACGAGGACGAGGAGAGCCCGGCCGCGCCCTCCACTCCGGCCGCGTCCAGCCCCGCCCCCGCCGCCCCGGCCCGCGAGTCCCGGAGCACGACGGCCTCCGCCGCCCCTGCCCCGCGCAACGGGAAGTCCGCTGCCGCCGAGACCGGCCGGATCGCCCTCGACACGATCTCGACCGACATCGCTCGGATGATCGAGCACCGGACGGCGGTCGATCTGTGGGAACGCTATCGCCGGGGTGAGCCGAACCTGTTCACGCCGCGCATCTACACGGCGCAGGGACAGTCGACCTTCACCGAGATCCAGCGGCGCTACCGCTCGGATCAGGAGTTCCGCCGCAGCGTCGATCGCTACGTCAGCGAGTTCGAGCGCCTGCTCGGCGACGTGGTCAAGAACGACCCCGACGCCAAGCGCACCGATGCCTACCTCACCTCCGAGACGGGCAAGGTCTACACCATGCTGGCCCATGCCAGCGGGCGGTTCGAGGGGGCGTAAGCTCACCCCCTCTCCCACCGCCGAGGCCCCGCGGGGTCGGCGGGCCGTGTTGAATCAGGAAAGCCCGTTCCGTCATCTTCGGCGGGACGGGCTTTCTCTTTGGCGGAGGGTCGAACGGGGCCTGTGAGGCGCTGGGCTCGATCATTCACCCGTCATGGCGGGCAAAGGAAAGCTCTCCAGGCACGCGCCCCGTTTAGAAGAAGTCAGCCGCCCTGGATTGCGTCGCTCAGCTCGCGATGACGAACAGGCATCGTGAGCCAAAACTCTTGGAGCGCGTTCTACCGCAGGTCTTCCGGCAGCGGGGCGGGCGCCGATCCACGGCGGGATTCCAGCGCGTTGGCGATCTGGTACCAGAGCTTGGACTTCTCACGGTCCGGCGGCATGCCCGCACTGGCCTGCCGGGCGATGATTTCCTCATCGTAGGTCCGTGCGACGCCGCGCGCCCCGCGCGGATCGCCCGCCGCCGCTGCGCGCCGAAAGGCGGCCCGTGCCTCGGCGATCTTGCCGGTCGAGAGAAGCGCCTCGGCCTCCTTCGTGAGCACATCGAGCTCGGCGGTGCGGCTCTGCCGCCGGTGGGCGGGCGGCTGAGGCCTCAGGGTCGCCGCGCGCGTCGTCTCCGGCGCCGGCCTGCGGACGATGGTGCGGTGTCGGGGTTCCACGGCCCGGGCACGGCTCTCCTCCTTCGCCGGGGCGGGGCCGGCCTCCGCAGGCGGGAGGGCCGGAGGAGCGGCCCCGAGAAGGGCATAGGCCGGTGCTGCGGGCGGTGGCGGCTCCAAGGCCGCAACGGACGGGGGCTCGGGGGGAGCGGACGGCGACGGCTGCGTCACCTCCGGTGCGGCGGCAGGCACAGGGGCCGCCTCGGCGATCTCGATGGGCGGCGACGTTGGGATGGGCCCGGGAGCGGGCGCGCTCGCCTCGGGCTGGGCGGAGGCACCGCGCAATGCCAGGGCCGGCGCGGCGGGCGGCGACGGCGCAGCCTCTGGCGTCGCGCTCTGCAGGGCGGGCGCGGAAGGCCGCAACTGGCCGAGAGACAACACTCCGGCGGTGACGGTGATCGCCATCGAGACGCCGAAGACCAGGGTCTTGAAGCCCCATTGTTTGCTGGGCGCAGGTAAGGCCACCTCGGGTACGGCCCCGAGGAACCGCGCCGGAGAGGTGAGGACGGAGGCCGCCAGCGTGCCCGTCGCCACGAGGGCCGGAGGGGCTTCCGCGACGGGCTCCGCGGGCGCAACCGCGACCGGAGAAGCGGGTGGATCCTCAACAACTTCGTGTTGCTCGACGGACGGCGTCGGGGCGCTGGGGCTCTCTTCGGGCTCAACCGCGGCGGGCGTCGCCTCGTCGGTCACCGCCTGTGCCTCGGTGGCGGTCTCCGAGCTTGGAGGCGGGGCGACCGGCGACGCGGCGAGGGTCGCTTCCTCGGTCCCCGACAGGATGAAGATCCGCGTCGATTCCGGCACGCTGTGGAGCCGCACCGGCGGCTCGGGCGGCGCCGGGTATTCGACCAATCCGGCCATGGGCGGCGGCGGTGGGGCGACCGGCAGGGGCAGTGTTGTCGCGCGCGGCATCGGGGCGACGTCCGGCCGGAAAGCCATCGGCTGGGTGACGATCGGCGGCGGCGTGAGCCCGTAGAGGCGGCGTGACGCCAGGGCCGAGAAGGCGCCGATCTCCGGCGTGGGGGGAAGCCCTTGGGCGAGGCGAGATGCGGGTCCCAGACCGGATCGTCGGCATCCGACGACACACTCCCGTCCTCATCGGCCACGGCGAAGGGGCTTCCGGCCGACTGGCTCCAGGCCACAGCCGGGCGGCCGGGCCAAGAGGCCGACATGGACGAGGCGGAGCCGCCGCCATGCTCGCCATAGGAGGCCTCGGCGGCCCTGAACGCCGCATCGAGCGAACCACTCCCGGTCCGGGCGGCACCCTCGTCCTCGTCGGTATCATCACCCCGGTCGAACCGTCCGGATTCCAGGGCCGAGGCGGTGATCTGATCTCCCGTGGCTGCCCGCCCCGTAACGGTGCGGTAGGCGCGGCGCGAACGGACGGTACTGGAGAGGGGGCTCTCCACCCCGTCCGAAGACATGTCCGTCCTGCCGAAGTATGGGGACATCAGTCTAGCGCCAAATCAAAAGTCGACACTCGGCGACCGACTACTTAAGATGTAAGTCTATCGCCCAGGAGCGGATGCGGGATGCTGTTGGCAATCGCCTCGTTCGCTGGACTTCAAGTGCTGTAGGAGTCAAAAAATTTTGTCAACAAACTATGTGGCAAAAGACGGCAGACCTGCGTGCGGTTGTGGGGGATATGTTGTTAATTTGCGCCACAGACCGCTTATTTGATAGTGTCTAGTTGCCGGCTGCGATTGACGTTTTGATCCCCGAATCAATTCAACAGCCGTCCCGATGCGACTGCGCTGACCAAACTCTTAAGATTTGATTCGTTGAAAGGGGCAAAGGCCTCGTCAGGGCAGAGCGGACAGGCGCGTGACCAGCGTGACCAGTTCGGCCTGCCGCCGGGTGCGGGTCTTCGCGAAGGCGGCCGCAAGTTGCGAGCGCACCGTGGCGAGGCTCACATCGAGGATGCGCGCGGCCTCGCTCGTCGTCGCCCCACCCGCGATCAGGGTCGCCAGCTTGGCCTCGGCCGGCGTCAGGCCGAAGATCTTTTCCAGGGCGGGCTGGTTCGGCTTCACGCTCGTTTCCAGATCGATCAGCACAAGCATCGAATGACCCTCGGCCTCCGCTGCTGGGGTCGCCATCGCGTTCATGATCAATGGTCTCTGGTCCGTGCGATCGATCAGGATCCAATGCTCTTGGTCGATATCGACCCGTATCCTGCCGTGACGAAGCAACTGCTTGATCAGATCTCGGCCGACAGTATCCAAATCTTTCAGTTCATCCCCTTCCGCGAAGAAACTCGCGTTGAGGATTTGACGTGCCATGTCGTTGGAAGCAATGACTTTTCCATCGGACGAAACAACGAGGCCGCCGCAGCCCATCCTTTCAAGGATTTGCAGGAGCGGTGCGTCCGAAGTCATTCTTATTCCTTCTGATTTCGGCTACATCGCGTATAGTGAAAGCCTAGGATAGGGCGTCGGTTCCTGCAAGCCTGCAAAGTCTCTTGGCGACTAATCCTTTCGTCAGGCTTGCGTCGAACGGTAGAAGGGGTCGCGGTTCAGAGGGCATTCTACATCGAAATGGGGGAGGTCGGCGCTCCGGTTCCCGATGCTCCGCACTTGCCCGCGCAACCGTGAAGGCAGGGCGACTTGCGTCCTTCGCGTATCGGCGCGACAAGAGGCAAGGAATTTCACTTATATTGGGGTTTCATGTCTTTCACTATTGTTGCGGTGCGGCACGGAATCAGCATTTTTAATCGCCGGGCCTCGCCGCGTGATGCGCTGTTCTTGGCATCCGCGCGCGTCCAGGAAGGGGTCGAGGCGGTTCGCGTGTTCGGCGCCCAGGGCGAATTCATCGCGGCGTCCGCGCTCGCGGAGGCCGCCCGGCGCCAGAGCGGGGCCACGTCCGTGCAGAACGCGGTCAACGACGCGTTCAAGGATCTCGTCACACTCGATCCGAACCCGCCCGAGCGCCGAGGCGAGAGCTTTCGCGTGGGCGGCGATGCACCCACGAGCCCTGCACAGGAGGCGCTGCCTCGGCGCGAGGCGGAGCCGTCTCAGACTGAGCCCGTGCGCACCGGCCGGGTGCGGGTATTCCGCGCGAAATCATCCCGGGACTGAGGGGACCCGGATCGCCGGGACTGAATTGCGCGCCGCGAAATTGACGATAGAACGGCTCGACTCAGTCACGAGGTGTGATCGACATGCCGTTGCAACTGACGCTTGCCGCGGTCGGCGTTCTCATCGGGCTTCCCATCGCCCTGTTCGGCTTCATGCGGCTCGATGAGAACCCGGGCAAAGTGAGCGTGGCGATCCTCATCATCGGCCTGCTCATCACCTTCGGCCCGATCGCCAACGCCAGCATCGCCCATTACCTCGCGACGAGCCATGACGGGCGATACAACGCCTGGTAACGGCCCCGCACCGAGGGGCCCTCCTCCACGACACGCGGTCAATGCCTGGGGCCTGTCGGAAGCCCAGCGCGCGCTGCTGCTCGACCCCGAGCGGCATCTCCAGGCGCTCTATGCCATCGCGGCCGATGCGCTGATGCGCGGGGCGCTCGACACCGCCTATGCCTGTGCCGACCGGCTGTGCCGCCTGTCCGGCTCGGTCCAGGGGCAGGCGCGTGCCCTGCTCGTGCGCGCCGAGGTGGCGCGGCGCCTGGGCGAACCGGAGCGCGCGAGCGAGGATATGGCGCGGGCGCTCAGTCTCGACCCGACGGATCTCCTCGTCTGTCTGCACGCGCTCCAACATGGCGAGAGCGACGCGCGGCTCTCGTCGGCGCAAGGCCTGATCGACGATCCCGCCGCTCCTTCCGGGGCCGTCCGGCTGGCGCTGGCGGTGCTCCAAGCGGCGCAGGCGCGAATCATCGCCCGGATCGAGGCTGGGACGACCCACTGGCACGGTGTCGTGGCGTGGCCGCGCGGGCGAAGCCTCACGTATATAATGAGTGGGCCGGAGGGTGAGACGAGCCGGATCGTCCCTCCCGATCCCGCCCATCCGCTCGCCAGCGCGTCCGTCGCGATCGCGACCCTGGGGGGAATCAGGCCGGGGCCGGGTGCCTTCGCGCTCCGCTTCGCCTGCCGGGGCGAGCCGGCGCTCGAGGCCGATGTGGCGTGCCCCTCGCTCGAACGGGCCCCGAAGGCGCAGTCCGCGCCGGAGCCGTTGCCGGGCGGTGAGTTCGACCTCAGCGTGATCATGCCGGTCTACGAGGACGAGGAAGCGACCGCACGATGCCTCGATACCCTCGAGGCGCAGAACCTGCCGGGCCTGCGCTGGCGGATCGTTGTCGTGAACGACGCGAGCCCCAACGCCGCCCTCGTCGCGGATGTCGCGCGCCGGGCGGCCGAGGGACGGCTCACCCTCATCCATCTCGCCACGAATGTCGGCTACGCCGCGGCGGTGAACCGGGCCGCCGGGGCGATCCGCTCCGGGGCTCTCCTGCTTCTCAATGCGGATACGCTCCTGCCGGAGGGGGCGCTCGAACGCCTGATGGCGATCGCGACCGAGACGCCGGATCTCGGCACGCTAACGCCGCTCTCGAATGACGGCGTCGTCACGAGCTTCCCGCTTCCCTACACGCGCAACGACCTGCCCTCCCCCGAGGATTTGGCGCATTGGGACGCGGCGGCCAAGGCTGCCGGTCACGGGCCTGTCGCGATCCCCAACGGCATCGGCTTCTGCCTGCTGGTCACGCGGGCCTGCTGGGATGCGGCGGGCGGATTACCGCTGACCTATGGGCGCGGGTATTTCGAGGATGTCGGCTCTGCCTCACCGCCCGAACACTCGGCTTTCGCAACCTCTGCGCCATGAATGTCATGGTCGGCCATGTCGGGTCTCGCTCGTTCGGCGCGAGCAAGCGGCGGCTGGTGATGAAGAACAGCGCCATCTTCGCCGCGCGCTTCCCCGAGTATCAAGCCGAGATCGATGCCTTCCAGCTGGCGCAGCCATTCCGGCCGGGCTTCGCCGCGATCGAACGCAGGCTCGCGCCCCCACCCTACGATCTCCTGGTCCTCAATCCCCTGCCGTCCACCATGCCGGCCCTCGCCCTACAGGCTCGCGCGCGAGGAGGCGGCGGGACGACGCGTGCTCCTTATCGAGCCCGACGAGCGGGCGACATCCGTCGCCATGCGCCTGCGCGGACACGGCGGCGGCCTGCCGCAATCCCTGTCCTTTGTGCTGAACAGTGAGGATGAGCGCCGGGCGATGCGCACCTACCTTCGCGGTACGGGTGCCAGAAGGATTCACATCGCTTCGCCGGAACGGTGCCCGCCCGATTTGCTCGCACTCGCCGCCGCTCTCGACCGGCCGGTCGATCACCTCCTTGCCGGACCACTGCCCTCCGAGGCTGTGTTGCGCCAGGCCGCGTCGCTCGTCTGCGCGGACGGTATGACGTTGGCCAGCGCGCGCCGGGCGCTGTCGGCACGCCTGCGCAAGAAACTGAAGCCGACTGTGCCTGAGATTGTCGAACCTCCGACAGGACAGAGCAGGCGGAGCCCGGTACTCGGCATTCTCAGTCCGGTCGCGCGGGCGGAGACGAGCCGCCTCGTCCAGGCGGTCGAGACCCGCCTGCGCCGCTCCGGTTCGGCGATGCGGATCGTGATCCTCGGCGTGACGCTGAACGACCTGACCCATCTCGCCGACGGGGCGAGCTTCGTCACCGGCCCGGTTGCGGCGTCCGATCTCGCCTCACTCGTCAGGCTCTACGGCTGTACGAACCTCGTCCTGCCGATGCGGGACGGCCTGTTCGAATGTCTGGAGGCGGCGTGCGCCGGATCGGCCGTGCCGCGCGCCTATTTCGACCGGTCCGGCGGAGCCTACGAGCCGCGCGCGGGTGATCTCATGCTCGATCCTGCACTTAACGTAGACTCGGCGGCGGACGCTCTCGTCGGCTGGCTCGCGGCGGATGCAAGGATCGCCGCATGACCGGGCACGGTGAGGCCTCCTATGTCGCGCGGGTCGAGCGCACCGGACCGGCGACCATATCCGGCTACGTCCATCACCGTGACGACTACGCCCTCCGGCTGGTCGTAGAACTCCTGATCGACGGCCTGCCCGTGGCGCTCGCCCGCGCCGAGATCTACCGGCCCGACCTCGACGGCGCCGGAATCGGCGATGGCCGCTACGGCTTCAGCTTCGTCCTGTCGCCGGATGTTGTGGCCTCCGGGGGCACGGTGCAGGTCGTGCTGGCGAACCGGGACGAGCCCCTCGCCCCGCCCCTCGTTCTGGGGCACCCCGCCGGGATCGCGCCGCAAGCCGAAGGCGGTGCCGGTGCGGTCGAGTGGGCGGGGGGCTTCTCCTGACCGGCTGGCTCGCGCCCCGCTCCGACACGGCGCAAGCGCGGGTGCGGGCGGTGATCGACGGTGAGACGGTCGCGGAAGGCCCCGCGGACCGCTGGCGCCAGCGCAGCCGAGGCGGCGAGCGGCCGGTGCCGGGCTTCATCCTGCACCTGCCCGAGCGGCTGGCCGATGGATTGGCCAAGCGCGTGGTCGTCACCGACGGCGCAGGTATTCCCCTGGGCGGCAACCCGGTCGCCCTGGTCGCCTTTCCCGATCCCCTCGAACAGGCTCGCCCTGCGCGCCTACGGGCCGGAGACCGGGGGCGTCGCGCAGCGCGCGCGTCTGTTCGATGCCCTCTCGCCCGCCACGGCGCCGCTCGCCGGGGTGCAGGCGTGGCTGCGCCGCTTCCCAGACCCGGCGCCCGCGCCGACAGCGCGTTCCTGGGCCATCGTCCTCGTCGGGGACGAGCCCGAGGCGGTGACGCGCACCCGTGAGAGTGCGGCGGACGCGTCCGGTCTCGCAAGCCTCGCCGCCCTGCCCTCGCCGGACGGGATCGGCTTCGCCCCGGCTGATCTCCTCGCTTTCCTGACGGGCGAGGCGAGAGACCTCGATCACGTGATCCTCGCCCCCGCCGGCACGCGCTTCGTCCGCGACGCCCCGGCCCGGCTCGCTGCCGCCCTCGGCGCGGATCCTGAGGGCTATCTGGTCTACGGCGATGCCCTGATCGGGGCACCCGGTGCGGAGACGATCCTCGCCTGGCCGAGCTTCGACTACGAGCGCTGGCTGGAGCAGGGCTACGGCGCACGGCTCTTCGCCCTGCCCCGCGAGCGGGCCGTCTCCGCCCTGAACGCGGGCGCTGGCGACCTCTATCGCCTCGTCCTCGCGCAGATCGACGATCCGGTCCGCGCCCGCCGGACCGTGCTTCATCTGCCGGGGATCGCGGCGACGCTGCCCCCGCTCGATCTCGCGGCGGCGACGCGCCGCCTGTCGGAGGCGACGGCGGCCCATCTTCAGGCTCGCGCGATCCCGGCGCGGATCTGGCCCGGCAACGGGGCTGTTCTCCCGGCGATCCGGGTCGAGCGAGAGCCTTCCGAGGGCACGGTGAGCCTCCTCGTCATGCCCGGCCGCGATCGCGACGGGCTCGCCCCCCGCCTCGAGGCCCTGCGCCCGGCCCTCGACAGGATCGGCGGCGAACTCCTCGTCCTCGGCCAAGGCGCCCTCGCGCCGGACGGGGCGAGGCCGTGGTCGCCCGCCCGCGCGATGAACCGCATGGCCGCGGCGGCGAAGGGCGACCTCCTCTGTTACCTCGACGGCGATCTCGAGATCCGAGACGAGGGATGGCTCCTCGAATTGCTGGGTCGCCTGCGCGAGCCCTCGACCGCGGTGGTCGGCGCGGTGGTGCGGTCGGCCAGTGGCCTCGTGCACCATGGCGGTCTCGTCCTCGGGCCGGGTTTCGGCGTGGGCGAAGCCCTGACCGATCATCTCGCCGACGAGCCGGGGCCGGGCGATCTAATGCGGGTCGCGCGCGAGCCGAGCGCGGTGGCGGCCGGGTGCCTCCTCCTGCGCCGCTGCGACATCTTCGCCCTCGGTGGGTTCGACGAGGTGCGCTTCCCCGTCCATTACCCGGCCCTCGACCTGTGCCTGCGGCTCGGCGCGCGAGGCGCGCGCGTGGTCCTCACCCCCCATCTCGAACTCGTGCGGGTGGCTGCTCCCGGGGCGCCGGAGCCCGCTCGCAAGGGCGTCGATCCGCAGCGCAGCCGGGAAGTGGCAGCCTTGCGCGCCCGGTGGGGGGGCGTTCTCGCCGCCGATCCCGCTTACTCGCCCCTGCTCGGTCTCATCGACCCGGCCTATGCCGCGCTTGCCTGTCCCCCACGCCCGCGCGTGGCGCGACAGCGTAACCTTCACCGTTCGGATGACGTCGAACCGGTCTGATGAAGAATTGGCAGGGTGCCGGGCCAGTGCTAAGCGCGAAGGACGGGGCGAAATCAGGCGGTACACCGTCATTCGCCAAGCACTCCCGGTTCGCCAAGCCTTCACCGCGTGGCGTTTCCGCCGGGGCTCGTGTGGCCGGGCGCTGGGGCGCCTGGATTCGTGGGGGAAGCGTTCGTGCCGGATTCAGCGCAGTCCGCTCGCCAGAGGCGCGTGCTCAACACCGGCAGCGGGCCGCTCAACCCGATGAAGCTGCACCCGGTGTTCCGCACCCTGGGCTGGACCGAGGTGCGCCTCGACATCGACGCGCGGGTCGCGCCCGACCTCGTCGGCTCGGTCTCGGACATGCGCGGCCTCGTGGGTGACGCCAGCTTCGACGCGATCTGGTCGTCGCATAATTTCGAGCATCTGCATGCCCACGAGGTGCTGCCCGCCTTTCGCGAGATCGCCCGGGTGCTCAAGCCGGATGGCTTTGCGCTGGTCACCTGCCCGGACCTGCACGCGATCGCGACGCTGATCCTCGAGGGCAAGGCGGAATCGGCGATCTACACGGCGCCGGCCGGGCCGATCACCACCATCGACATGCTGTTCGGGCACGGGCCCTCGATCGCTTCGGGCAACACCTACATGGCGCACAATACCGGCTTCACGGCGGACCGGATGGCGCGCTACTTCCTCGATGTCGGGTTCACCGAGGTGCGCACCGGCAAGGGCGGGTTCTACGACCTCTGGGCCTTGGGCCTCATGCCCGAGGCGCGCCTGGAGCGCCTGGAGGGGATGTTCTCGGGCACCGAGCAGCAAGCCCTGGTGCGATGACGTCTGGCCCGGCGCGTGCCTGTCCCCGCGCCGCGCATCTGGGGCGTCGCTCGACGCTCTGTTATGAGCAGGCCCCTCTCCGCGTAACCTTGCCTGACCAGGGACGGTGGTCCGCCCCATGAACGTCCTGTTCGTCCATACGAACTTCCCGGCCCAGTTCCGCTACCTCGCGGAGACCCTCGTCGCCGATCCCGCGCACCGGGTCGCCGCGATCGGCTCGCAGACGGCGGGCGGCGTCCGTGGCGTGCGGCTGGAGCGCTACCATTTCCAGGATGTCGGGCACGCCGCGGTCCATTCCTTCGCGCGCCGGTTCGATTCCGAGGCGCGCCGGGCCGAGCAGGTGCTCTACGCGCTCAACGCCCTCGAAGGATCGGGCTTCGTCCCCGACGTGATCGTGGCCCATAGCGGCTGGGGCGAGACGCTGCCGCTGCGCGCGAAGTTTCCGCGGGCCAGACTGATCGTCTACTGCGAATACTTTTACCGGGAGCAGGGCCAGGACGTCCATTTCGACCCGGAATTCCCCAAGCTCGGGATCGACGGCCTGACCTATCTCCGGGCCAAGAACGCGAGCCAGTTGCTGGCGCTCGCCGAATGCGACCTCGGCCTCTCGCCGACCCAGTGGCAGCGCTCGACCTATCCGAGCGAGTTCCACGGCAAGATCGCCGTCGCCCATGAGGGCGTCGACACCGAGGCGGTGCGCCCCGACCCCTATGCCGTGTTCCACCTTCCCTCGGGCTATAGCCTCAACGCGCAGTCCGAAGTCCTGACCTTCGTCGCCCGCAATCTCGAGCCTTTGCGCGGCTACCACGTGTTCATGCGTGCCCTGCCGGAGATCCTCCGGGCGCGTCCCCAGGCACAGGTCGTCATCGTCGGTGGGGATTCCGTGTCGTACGGACCGCCCTCCCCCGATGGGCGCAGCTGGAAGGACACCTACCGCGCCGAGGTCGCCGGGCGGATCGACCCGCGCCGGGTGCACTTCGTCGGCGCCCTGCCCTACGCTCAATACTTGAGCCTTCTCCAGATCAGCCGGGCGCATGTCTACCTGACCTACCCCTTCGTCCTGTCGTGGTCGCTGGTCGAGGCGATGAGCGCGGGCTGTCTGGTGATCGGATCGGACACCGCGCCCGTGCGCGAAGTGATCACCCACGGTCAGAACGGGCTCCTCGTCCCGTTCTTCGACATCCGGCGTCTGGCCGCGACCGCGATCGATGCTCTGGGTGACCCGCACCGCTATATGGCCCTGCGGCAGCAGGCCCGGGCGAGCGCGTCTGCGGGCTTCGAGCGGCGCCGGGCGGCCGCGGGTCAACTCGCGCTGCTGACAGCCGCGGCCGGAGGAGGCCACGCGGGTCGATAAAGTCACACAGCGGGACAAGTCACCACGGGCGGTGCGATCTCATTGCTGGCGCAAGGCACGCGTGTAAAACAGTCTCAGTGGATTCCTCATCTGTGTGACCGGCGCCGCACTCGCGCGGGATCAGGACTGAGCGGCGAATCCGATGGCCGCGGGACTCGTCTACACAGCCTATGCAAGTCATCTCGATCGTTCAGCAGAAGGGCGGCGTGGGCAAGACGACGCTCGCCATCAACCTCGCCGGCGCCATGAAGCAGCGCGGCATGACGCCGGTGGTGGTCGATGCCGACCCACAAGGATCGGCGTCAGCCTGGGCGATCCCGCGAAAGCTCGGCTTCGAGGTTCGCCCGGAATTGCTGTCGAGCGGCACGCTCTCGCAGTGGCTGCGCAACATCCTCAAGCAGCGCGCCGACGTGATCCTGATCGACACCCCCGCTGGACTGAGCTCGGTCTCCCGGGCCGCCGTCGACGTCGCCGATCTCGTGATCATCCCCTGCGGACCCTCGAGCCTCGACATCAACGCCGCGCGCACCACGCTGATGAATGTGGTGACCGCCCTGCGCAGCGACTCGCGCTCGAAGGCGCAGATCGTGATCGTGCCGACCCGGGTCGATATCCAGACGCCGGAAGGCCAGCAGATCACCGATGAGCTCAGTGGGCTCGGCGAGAGCGTCAGCCCGGCCCTAAGCCACGACGTGTATTTCGTGCGTGCCTTCACCCAGGGCGTGACGGTGACCAGCGCCGCTCCCGAGAGCGGCGCCGCGAACGAAATCCGCGCCGTGGCGGATTTCGTGCTCAGCTCAATCGCCTCCAAGGATGCGTGAGGCTATCGGCCACCTGGCTTTGAATGCGCGCTTCGCAAGCGCGAGCATTCGAAGGGTATGATGACCCCATTCCTAATATTCATAGCTGACCTGCGATTTTGACATAAAGCCGCAGGCTATTGCTGCAACGCGGTCGCGAACAGTGGCTCGAACTTGGTGGGCATGCGGGCTTACCCGCTCGATTGGGCAACCTCACTTTCCCAGCAAACAGCTTCTGGAGCTCATCACCCCATCGCATCCGGCCGAGCAGAAGGATCTCCTCGCTAATCTCGCGGCTTTTAACTGATCCGTACGGTGATCTGGCCCAACAGCCATTCTACGGATCAGCCAAATTGGCCTAAGTATTCACAGTCAAGCTTGGCGCGGGAGCGTTCGATGGCTGATCGTCGGGCGATATTGGGTGGATTTCAGAGCGGAATTGCTCCGGTTGCGCTGCGCTGCACTGTGGTAAGAGCCTCGAGGTCCCTGGCGGATGTGACTGCAAAAGCACGACCAAGAGAATTGTCGAAAAATTTGACCGTTATGATTTCCATCAAATGAATGATGCGCCGCGGTCGAAGACAGGGTAATCAATGATTCGTGACCGTTGGCCCGAGTCGTGCAAGAGCTGCGGCAGAGAGTCGAACGGCGAAATGAGAACAATGGGGCCACATCGTGTGACGTGCTGCCTAGTCGTGGCAGTTGCACAAAGTATTGGCCGCCAGTTTTGACTGATGTTCGGCCAAGGCTTGAAGACATCACGAAAAGTTAACTTATCGAGACTTGCTTCGGCCAAATAAATTTGGCCGAATTGCTGAAACTTGCCGAATTAACCAAGTATGTCGGCGTCGTTTTTCGGCAACTAAGTACAAATTTCGCCGCAAACACGCTTAATGTAGTGTTGACGCTGCTTCAGGGCGCGATCTACAAAATGGCACAAGCGCGGCTGTGCGAGCATCCGTGCAATCCGTGGAAGGGTGAGATGGCAGAGCGCGTTGCATCCGTGCCGCTCGAGGCAGGCCTGTTCGTCCTGCGCTATGTCCAGGCGCTGTCGTCCTATGGCGCGCCTCACGTCTTTGTGCGTCCATCGCCGGGGAGCGAGGGGGTCGTGACCGTGCTCTCTGCTCCGGGGGATCGGGCTGGCTCGATCTCAGCTCCGGGTGGTTGCGTGGTCGTGCGCGCCGAACGGGCGAGCAGCCTTCATGTCACGATCACCTCCACGATAACCGGTGGCGGCACCGAGGCTGAGCTTCGGCTCGAATCGCTGCTCGGTGATGCGGTTCGGGGCGATGAAACTGCCACCAATTTCTATGAGGCACCGGGTTCGCAGCAACAGGTCCTCAACCCACCTCCCTCAATTGCGCTATTGGGACATGTGTCGCGACGCGGCGACGTACGAGTGGGGGGCGGCATATGGGTGGCCGGGCCCGATAGTCCGGCACCGGTGGAAGGCCTGGAGATAGCTGTTGTTGGGCAGGCCGCCGGTCTGGGTGTCGAGTATCAAGTGCAGGTCGGTGGTGGAAGTTGGACCCGGTGGATGCGAGGCGAATTCGCAGGCACACGCGGGCAAGCCCGCCCCCTGCTCGGCCTACGTATGCGTCTCACCGGCGGTTCGGCAACGCAGTTTCAAATAGAGGCAGAGGCTTTATTTCTTGGCGCCTCCGTCAAACGAGTCACAGGGCAACTCGTCGAAGTCATCAGCAATTCCGGCGTTGATCCAATGGTTGGGCTCAAAGTCGCGCTCATCGGACCAATCCACGAAAATCGCCCGATCCAGCCCCAAACGCCGTCAAGGGTGAAATTGCCTGCCGCCTCTGCAGCCAATCCAATTCCGCCTGCCAGGCCGGGTCGCGTCCGCGTCTTCCGGTCGGCCGGTATCCGATAGTTTTAAGCGCTCTGCGCACCACCAGATCAAAATGCAGGGGGATTAACCGTGGCCGATTATGGATCACAAACCCAAGAGGGCGGCACCGGCGACGGATATATCTCCGGCGCGACAGTCTTTGCAGACGCAAACGGCAATGGAATTTTCGATGCTGGTGAAGCTAGCGCTATCAGTGATTCGCTAGGGAAATTTATACTAACGAATGCGTCCGGCACGCTCTACAGCGTCGGAGGTACAGATACGTCAACGAACCTTCCGATAAAGGTGACCTTATCAGCGCCGGCAGGTTCCAAATTCATCTCGCCACTGACAACCCTTGTGAACGCACTGCTGCCGCCCAACGCGACCGCGGCAGATCTCGCAGCAGCAGAATCAAAGGTATTGACCGGACTTGGCATAAGTCTAAACCCTGGGCAAAGCCTCCTGACCTTAGATCCTATCGCTGGAGCGATCAGCGGCGACACCGGCGCAACCGACGCATACCTAGCCGGGGCGAAGATCTACGACACAATCGTAGTGCTAAGCGCCGGCCTCAGCAGTCAAGGAGGTGTCTCGAAGGAGGTTGCGACAGATAGCGTTCTCTCTGCACTTGCAGATAAAATCAGTGCTTCCGTATCCGCCGGGCAATCCGTCGATCTGGGTTCGTCGGTCAGCTTGCAGCAGGTTCTAACGTCGGCTGCAACGACCGCCGGTACGACCGTAAGCGCGGATGCCGCGGAAAGCATCGGAAATATCGCGTCTTCTACAAACGCGGCGATTGACGCTGCCGTCGCAGCGACATCTGGAGGCACGAACGTTTTCCTCGCTACAAGCGCGGTGCAGCAAGTAGCGACAGGCACGACGGCCGCCGCTATTCTCAACAATCCTCAAGGGCAATCTCTTCAATCCGTTGAGGCTCAGTACACCGGGCAAAACCTAGCAAACTTGGTTGACGACGCGAAAGACAATGTAAGCGCGCCCGCAGAAAACTCTACTACCGGCAAGCTGTTAATCCAACTATCCGGAGACCAGTACGCTGGTAACCCCGAATTCTCGATTTACGTCGATGGCAAACTAGTAAGCGGCAATCTGAGCGAGATCGGCGGGACAGGTACGGCAAATAACGCCGGCGTATCCGCAAGTCATACTCAAGGACAATGGCAAACGTTCTCGGTCGACGGAGTCTACGATACTAAATCCGCCCATGAGATAACCGTATCATTTAATAACGACGCTTTCGGCGGGGGGAATCAGGATCGTAACCTCTACATCGGAAAGATAACTATTGCAGGACAGGAAGTATTCGGGACCAGAAATGAGTCCCCAACATCACTATACTCAAATAGCAGTCAATCGTTCACAACCTCGGTTGCGGGAACGATCAAACCCGTCGCAGCGGGCGACGACACGTTGACGATTCGTCTGTCAGGTGATCAGTACTCGGGCAATCCAAATTTCATTGTGTATGTCGACGGCGTTGCCGTAAATGGTCAACTAAGCACAATTAACGGGACCGGTATTTCAAATCAAGAAGGCGTATCCGCGCTACATTCGCAGAATCAGTGGCAAACTTATATCGTAAAAGGAAACTTTGATCCGACATTGGCTCATAAGGTTGATGTTGTCTTCAATAATGATCTTTATGGCGGCCAATGGGGTGATAGAAATCTGTATATTGGTGACATAAAACTCAATGGACAGCCGGTTGCTGGCTCGTATGATAGCAGTCCCGTGACGATGTTAGGAAACGGGACCTCAACCTTCGTTACGGCTATAGCACAAAGCGGTGACTCTGCTGACAACACAGGACAAAGCACCATCTCTGGTGGAACTGGAAAGCTATTCGTCGGAACCAACGGTGACACACTGTATGGCGGAATGGCCGCGGGAGCGCATGACACTCTAACTGCCGGCGCCGGAGCCAATTTGCTTTCCGTCAAGTACGGCGACAATGTTCTCGTGGCGAATTCCGGGCTTGACACGCTCCAGGGAGGGAGTGGCCACGACACGTTGTATGGCGGCGGAACCACCGCGCTCTATGCTGGATCGGGCGGCGATACCCTTTACGGGGGTCTAACGAGCAGTGCTCACGACACGCTAAATAGTGGGGGTGGCAACGATCTTCTTTGGGTATCACAGGGCAACAACCTACTTTTCGGCGGTGCCGGCCTGGATACACTTCAAGGAGGAAGTGGTCACGACACTCTTTACGGCGGGGGGCAGAGCGTCCTTTACGCAGGTACCGGCGGTGACACTCTATACGGCGGACTTGGCAATGGCGCTCACGATACTCTGAGAGGAGGAGCTGGGAGCGACTATCTGGCTGTAAATCAAGGAAATAATTCATTATACGCTTTTGGAGGAACTGACACCCTCCATGCCGGTTCCGGAAACGATACACTGTACGCGGGCAACGGACAGGCTCTGCTATATGGCGGAAGTGGCACGACGACTTTCGAAATTGGAAAGTTCGACGGCAACGACACGATCGTCGGCGGGTCTGGGACCAGTCATGTCAACATATCGGGTTATGCCGGGGCAGAAGCTGAATTCAAGAGTAATTCGGATGGCTCCACTACGATTACTTTCAATAGCTCCAGCCAGACCCTCACCGTCAGCGGCGTCGATGAACTCAAATTCTTATCTGACAACACTACGCACAAGCTGCCTTGAGCCTTAAAAAAGCCGCGAATGCAGGGGGCGACTAGGTCGCCCCTTGCCATTTTAGCGCCTCAAATTGAGCAAGCCAAAGGGTTACGGATAACCGACCTAGAGCCGAAAATTTCGGGTGAAGCATGTTTCAGGATCATAAGAAGCGGATAAATGACCTCAATGAGGAACCGCATTCGTCCGCGCTGTTGTCGAGCTTAGTTGTCATCGCACGATCGCACGGCCTACACTTGACAACTGCTAAAATCTGCAAAGACAATAACTTCGACGCTTCTAAGATAAACAAACAAAAACTAAAAGAATGCGCTAACAAATCTGGTCTAAAATCAAAGCATCTTACTTTATCTTGGAGCGGGCTCCAAAAAATTGAGAGATCTTTGCCTGTAATCGTTTTTCTGGGCGATGGTACCCCTCTACTTCTTCGTAAGGTACTAAGCAATTCTACGGCTGAGCAAGTACAGCTGCAAAACCCAGACGATCCTGACGATATCTATTTGACACTCGACCGCGTCAAATTTGAGGAGATTTGGGCGGGGGAGATTATGCTATTCCGCCGCGAGTACGGCGTGAAGGACGAAAGTCAACCTTTCGGCATGGGTTTGATTGCGACGCTAATGTTCCGAGATCGCAATATAATTCGTGATATTACACTTTCGGCGCTGTTTCTTAGTCTACTAACCCTTGTGCCAATACTGTTCTTTCGACTTATGACGGATCGTGTTTTAATGCACCACGCGTTGAGCACGTTCATAGTATTATCAATAGCACTGGGCATTTGTATTATCTTTGAAACACTATTCTCTTTCGTACGTCGTGCTCTGATGAATGTCTTGATCACACGCATAGACGTAAAGCTCTCAACGCTAGTTTTCGAACGGGTACTTAGACAACCAGTTGATTTGTTTGAACGTACACCAGTCGGCTTGATCGCTCGCAATATGAGCGAAATCTCGAAAATTCGTGCCTTCCTTTCGAACCAACTTCTCGGCACACTTCTCGACGGTATATGTTTGGTCGTGTTTATCCCTGTGATGTTTATGTTGAGTCCGGTGCTGACCGGAATTGTATTATCGTGTTGCGTTGTCATTGCGCTTTGGACAATGGCGATGTTGCCTGTATTCGCGAAGCGTAGCAGCGAAGCTATTGCCGCCGATGGCTTGCAAAGGTCTTTCTTGATACAAACACTTCAGGGAATACGAACTATCAAATCACTCGCGCTGGAAAGTCGACAGATATACCAATACGAATCCTACGTGGCTAAAACAGCGAAGCTCCGAATGAAGGAAGGAAATCTCGCGAATTTAATCCAGTCAACTATCCTGCCAATTGAGCGCTTCATGGTCTCTGGCACGATGGCCATCGGTGTGTATCTTGCGATGACGGCTACGGACCCGTCCAACGTCGCAGAGTTATTTGTTTTTCTTCTGCTAAGTCAGCGCGTAGTTGGACCGATGCGACAAATGGCGCAGCTTGTAGAGCAGTATGAAGAGGCAAAGAGTTCGGTACAATTAGTATCTTCACTAGTAAACAATCCCGCCGAGGACCAAAAGCATGGGCAGGGAGTTCGTAGTCAGATTCAGGGCCAAATCGAATTTGCTGACGTAACGTTTAAGTATCCTGGGGCTACTTCTCCAACATTGAAGAATGCAAAATTTGTCTTGCAGGCTGGTCAAACACTGGGAGTGATGGGGCGAAGTGGTAGTGGAAAGACCACAATCACGAGGCTCTTGCAGCGATTGCATAATGATTTCGACGGGATGATCAAGATCGATGGCATAGATATTAGAGAATACGCACTCGATCATTTGCGTTCAAGTCTTGGTGTCGTGTTGCAAGACAATTTCCTATTTGCGGGATCGGTGCGGGATAACATCACGGCGGCAAAAGTGAGCGCGACCTTTGAGGAAGTCGTGAGAGCATCCCGACTGGCGGGTGCAGAAGAGTTCATCGAACGATTGCCGCAGGGATACGACACCTTGCTGAACGAAGGCTCAACTAATCTTTCGGGCGGTCAAAGACAAAGAATAGCGATCGCACGAGCACTAATCACAGATCCGAGAATTTTGATACTTGATGAGGCAACGAGCGCCCTCGATCCAGACAGTGAAGCGATCGTGA
Organism: Methylobacterium komagatae; assembly: GCF_042661665.1. Lineage (NCBI taxonomy): Bacteria > Pseudomonadati > Pseudomonadota > Alphaproteobacteria > Hyphomicrobiales > Methylobacteriaceae > Methylobacterium > Methylobacterium komagatae. The sequence goes on along the minus strand of NZ_JBHSWN010000001.1, from coordinate 3,784,929 downwards.
ACGAAAACTTGCAAAAAATCGCTGCAAATAGAAGTGTAATCGTGATCTCTCATCGATTGTCGTCCCTCGTTTCTTCCGACGCGATACTCGTGCTTGAAAAAGGCCATGTAGAGGATGTAGGACGCCACACCGAATTACTAAACCGGTGTGATATATATCGTGAGCTATGGAATAGACAAAATCCGCCGACAACTACTCTGCAGGAACCGAGATTACGACTAGTAAACTAAACGAGATTTTGATATGAAGATATCTTCACAAGACAAAGAGCTCACGAACTTTCAATCGGAAGTTGAGGAACTGCGGAACTCGTCCGATTTAAAAATCATTCGCTTAACTAGTTGGATTGCCGCGGGAGTCTTAGTGACGTCGCTGGCGTTTGCCGCTGTTGCGCGGGTTGACCGCGTTATCACCAGCGAGCGAGGCAAAATCGTTCCGTCGCAGGGGGCGATCTTATTTCAAGCTCTCGACAACTCCCTCATAAAGACACTCGATGTCAAAGAAGGTGATCGCGTAGCCAAAGGGCAACTGCTCGCTACCCTCGATCCGACCTTTGCCGAAGCAGACGTGGATCAGCTTGCCCGTCAGCTCGCAAGCGTTGATGCACAGATTAGCCGGGCGAACGCCGAGCAAACGCGGAATGATTATAATCCGTCGAATGAAGAGCGAGATAAAAATGAGTATGTGAGGCTTCAAAAAAATCTTTACGATCAGCGCAAACTTCAGTTCAACGCGCAAATGGCAAGCTTCGACCAGAAGATTGCACAAACTCAGGCGACGATCCAAAAACTTCAAGGGGACGAAGTACGTTATAAAGAGAGGGAGAAAATCTCACAACAAATCGAGGGAATGAGGCAGACTCTAGTCGAGCGGCAAGCGGGGAGCCTCCTGAATCTCCTGTTAGCTAGCGATACCCGTCTTGAAATGCTGCGCACTATGGAGAACGGGCAAAATTCTTTGATTGAGGCACGTCACCAAATTGCGTCCATCAAAGCGGATCGGGATGCTTTTGTGCAGCAGTGGATGTCGACCAGTAGCCAGGATTTGGTGAGCGCGCAGGGCAATCGTGATGGCTTAATCGCGCAACTTGCTAAGGCATCACGGCATAAGGACTTAGTCAGGCTCACCGCGCCTGAAGACGCATTCGTTTTGTCTAGAGCAAAGGTTTCAGTTGGTGCTGTGCTTCAGAGCGGGACAACGTTGTTAAGTATCGTTCCCGAAAACACTCCAATTGAGGTAGAGCTAAATATATCTGCGAGAGATATCGGATTCGTGCGAGCTGGCGACGCGGTTTCTGTCAAAGTCGATGCGTTTCCCTTCATTGAACATGGTCAAGCATTCGGGAAGTTGAGTTGGATTAGTGAAGGCGCATTTACGGTTGACGACGAGGGCAGAGCCGTAAACCCCTTTTATCGTGCGCGGGCAACTATTAGTGAAAGTCGATTTGTGAGAGTTCCGAAGTCGTTTCGGCTTGTTCCGGGAATGACTCTTACTGCAGATATTCACATTGGCGACCGCTCGATACTTGGATACATCATTGCTGGCGCGACCCGAAGTGTTAACGAGTCAATGCGAGAACCCTGATGGCAAAGATCGCTGTGTCATGGTTCGCCGGTATTAAGGGTAGATATTTCTTTACAAGGGCTTTGAAGCTGCGCGAGAATGATAAGCTCGCAAGATCGCACAGATATATGGCTATAGCGGCGAGCAGTGGCCACGTTGACGCATGCTATGAGCTAGGATGCAATTACAAGACCGCGCGTGGATGTATATGGTCGGGAAGTGAGGCTTTGAGATGGTTCAAATCTGCCGCTGCTTCCGGGCAACGAGATGCTCAATTCGAATTGGGTCTCGCTCATCTGACTGATCATGATACAGCTTGGTGCATTGGTTCATCGGCTAGGTGGGCAACTACTTTCTCCGAAAGAAAAGGGGAACTTATACCCCTGATCTTTCCCGAAGGAATTGAGAAACTAAAGGACGACCTCGAAGCGTTTCGCTGGCTTCGTAGCTCCGCTCTGCTAGGCAAGGCAGAGGCAATGGCAAACCTCGGTTGGCTGCAATATCGTGGTATTGGTTGCGAACGAGATGTTGGTCAGGCAAAGCAGTGGTTTGAAGCAGCAGCTAATGCTAGCATCAGCCAAGCTGCTCTGGGATTGGCCGAGGTATATGGCGATAAGAATACAAATTTCTACGATCCTGAGCAGAGAAGATCTTGGCTACTAAAAGCGTCGGAGTTAGGTAATCCATCTGCATCTTATATTATTGCAAAAGAGATTTCTACCGCCAATGCTTCCAACCATGAGGAGGTTGAGCATTTTCTTGAAGTTGCATGTCGAGCCCACCACGCAGCAGCCTGCTATGATTTGGGTTTGCTGAGGTTTCGCCGTAGTCGTACTCAGAAAGCGGCTGAAGAAGCGGTAGAGTTAATTCGTCAAGCGGCTAAAAAGGGCGTTGCTCAAGCATCATGTACCTTAGGTGAAATATATATAAAGGGTGGTGTCATTCCTTCAGACCATCGTGAAGCTGCGAAATGGTTTAAAGTCGCTTCTGATGCCGGGCTGAGTAATGCGCATTTCAATCTTGCTTGTCTGTACGCTAGAGGCGATGGTGTCGTTACAGACTTAAGACAGGCTGCTAAATATTTCGAACTAAGTGCGTTAGCTGGTCATATAATTGCCGCCTATAACACTGCGATATTCTATAGAGATGGTAAAGGCTTCGAGCGAGATCTCTCAAAGGCCATTCTTTGGTTTCGAAAAGCAGGGGAGAATAATGTTGTTCCAGCCCAGGTTGCTCTAGGGAAACTCCTGAGTTCAGATTTGCCGGGCATGAAAGATCAGCGCGAGGCTCGGCTTTGGCTGGAGCGCGCAAGTGCGGCCGGCGACGTCGAAGGCCAATTCGTTTTGGCTAGAATGATGCTCTTATCGCAGGTCGGTGATGACAATACTGAAATTTTAAGGCTACTTCATTCGGCTGTCGCTGCCGGGTATTACGAGGCTGCGATATTTATCCTTGCTGCAAAGTATGATCATTCATTATTAGACAGTCTTACACAAGTGTCAATTGAATGTCTTGAGAAATCGTCGGAAATGGGGGTTGTCGCCGCGGGTAATGCGCTCGCGAAAGAATTACTGCGGGGCGAAAATGTTAAGTTCGATGAGAGCAGGGCGATAGATATCCTCGAGGTGAATGCAAAGTTTGGCGACGCAGCTGCTAACTTCGAGCTTGGTGTTTTTTATTGTAGGCGTTCTCATAGTCCCTCGGACCTCGGTAAAGGATTGGCGTTCTACCGTCGTGCTGCTGAGTTGGGTCATGTACTTGGTCAGTACAATGCTGGTCTTATGCTTGCTAGGGGTGTTGGGGATACCCTAAACTTAGAAATCGGTACGGGTTTACTCGAAACGGCAGCAAAACAGGGCCTCAAAAGTGCAAGTGATGCTTTGGCTTTGTTGCGCCAACCAAGTCAGGGTGGTCAATAAAGGTGCCCTTCGACATCGTTATTTGGTGCATCGCATGAATGATAGGACTGCGTTCAGCGTTGGGTCCGTGTAATGGATGTCATGTTGCCGTTTGGGCTCGTACCCTATAGCGTTGCGACGGGTTAGAGGTTGGCAGTGTTGAGTGTGCAAGCAGCCGTCGATGCCTTCCCCCTTGTTTGTCGATCCGCGCGAGTGTTTCGTTGCGGCCGTTGCACAGGGTGCCTCCTATCAGGCGGCACCGCGGTTCGGTGGTGGCGGGTCCAGTGGCAGGCGCTGGTCCGAGCGGTTTGCTTAGTAAGGCCATTTCGCGCCCGAGCCGTAAGGGATTTTCCGATCTCGTCTTCTGATGAGTGATCTGATCGGGAGGTTTGATGATCCCGTCGGGGGGATCGTTTTGTGTCTCGACTTGACCGTAGACTCGAGCCGGAGGGGACGGTCCGGCGTTTCAAGGTAATTGACGGCACGGTCGGTCGCACGCTCTGGGCTCCGACGATGAGGCGCGAATCCTGGATGTGACGTTCGTTCCGGACGCGGCGGTGTCGGTGGTAGCTCGCCGCCGCGGGTTGACGCTCGACCTGGACACGCCCGTCTTCCTTGATGTGATCGCGGCTGCCACCAACATGGCCCGCCGGTTAGGACGCTCCGCGAGCGGTAAGCAGTGACGGCTCCTCGTGCCGCAGGGCCACTACAGAACTACCACCTTCTTAGCCGCCCTGGGCAACACCGGGCTGTGCGCGCTCAGATTCGTTGACGGCGCCACCAACGGTGTCCGTTCTAGCAGCTACGTGGGGCCGACAGCCTCCTGCCGGTGCTGCAACCCGCGGACACCGTCATTGTCGATAACCTGAAGGCCCAAATGGTCGTCGGTGCGCGCGAAGTTATTGAGGCGGTTGGGACGCTGGGCGTGTACCTCCTACCCTATAGACCTAAGTTCGATCCGATCGAGCAAATCTTCGCGAAGCTTGAGCATCTGCTACGAGCCGCAACCGCCGGTACCGTGCCCGACCTCTAGAGCCGTGCCCTTTCAGGTTGGCTCACAGGCATCGTACCCGGCAGCGGTGAGGTAGTTTCGGGATTCATCCGGTCGGACGGCGGTGAACGCGTTCTCGATGGCGGTGATTAGGTCGACTGCGGTCCGTGCAGCAGCCGTCCGGGGGAGGGCTTTGACCTTGGCAAAGACCTTCTCGATCGGATTTAAGTCGGGACTGTAGGGCGGAAGGTAGCGAACCCGTGCGCCGACCACGTCGATGGCCTCGCGCACCCCGGCTAACTTGTGGGCGTTCAGATTGTCGAGGATGACGGTGTTACCGGGCTTCAGCACCGGAGCCAGGGTCTCGGTGACGTAGGCGCGGAAGCGTATACCATTCGTGGCTCCATCGAAGACGCTCCTGGCGATCAGTCCCGTGGCGCGCAGGGCGGCAGTGATGGTGGTGGTCTTGTAGTGGCCGTGGGGCACGGCGATCCGGCAGCGCTGACCGCACGGAGCACGGCCATAACGGCGAACCATCCTTGACGTGGCGGGCGTCTCGTCAAGGAAAACCAGGCGATTCGGATCGAGGTCAGGTTGGCGATCGAACCAGTCCTCGCGCGCGGCCCTCACATCCGACCGCTCTTGCTCGGCCGCGTGGACAGCCCCTTTATGGATGGCCTGCCCCTCACCCGAGCTGCGCTGCTAGGCTTGCAGGGTAGCCCTAGATGAGGAAGGGAGCGGGACGATGACGATCCCGGTTCTCGGGATCGACCTGGGCAATAACGCTGCAGCCTCGTCGGGCTGGACGCGGCGGGGCGGGTCGTGCTGCGCTGACGCATGGGGCGTGAGGCGGTCATCGCCTTTGGTGCGAAGCTGCCGGGGTGTGTCGTTGCGATGGAGGCCTGTTGCGGCGCTCATCACATGGGCCGCATCCTAGACGAGCAGGGCCACACCGTCCGGCTGATGTCGCCGGAGTACGTGCGCCTCTACGTCAAGGCGCAGAAGAACGACAACCGCGACGCCGAGGCCATCGCCGAGGCATCCACACGCCCGACGATGCGGTTCGTGGCTCTCAAGTCCGAGGCGCAGCTCGACGTGCAGACCCTGCACCGGGTGCGCGACCAGCTCGTAGGCGAGCGCACGGCGCTGACAAACCAGATCCGTTCCGTCCTGCTGGAACGTGGCCACGTCATAGCGCAGGGGCGCGCCAAGCTCACCGCTTGCTTGGCCGCGTTGCTTGACACGGACGCGGGCGCTTCGCTTACGCCACGCATACGCACCCTCGTGGCCGAAATGCGCGAACGCTGTCAGGATCTCGACCGACGCATCGCCGCGCTCGACGCCGAGTTGGCCGAGCAGGCCCGCATCAACGAGGACGCTCGTCGGCTGACCACGATCCCGGGCATCGGCGCACTTAACGCAACCGCGCTGGTGGCAGCTATCGGCGATGTGGCCAGCTTCGCCCGCGGACGCGATCTAGCGGCCTGGCTTGGTCTCGTCCCGCGGCAGGTGACGACCGGCGGGAAGCCTCGGCTCGTCGGCATCACCAAGCGCGGCAGCAAGTACCTGCGCTAGACGCTGGTCCAGGGTGCCCGCGCCGCGCTGCCCTCGCTGCGCCAGAGCGACACCTAGCTCGGGCAGTGGCTGCGCGGGCTGCTGGCGCGGTCGCACGTCAACACGGCGGTGGTCGCCCTGGCGGCCAAAATGGCGCGCATCGTCTGGGCGCTGCTGCGCCACGGGCGGGTCTACGAGCCGGCAGCCGTGGCCGCCTAATCCGAGTTCGGCCAACGCGGACGCGCCGGCCTTCCGATGTCTGCGGGCGGTGAGAGGAAGATGGCCTGACGGTCCACCGGTGTTCTGGAAGCCTCTCCGTAAATATGGTGCTCGACGCCGACCCCTTTATGAGGCGCAGGACGCGCGGATCTCCATCTTGGCCAACGGCGCTGTCGGAAGGCCGGATACGTTTATGCAGACTTCACAGACCAGCGGATCCAAGCCACTTGCGGACGGGGCGGGCCATACGTTTACGGGTGATCCCATGCCTGGCGAAGAAGCGTGACAGACTGCTCGTGCTGGCCCGGACGCCGTGTCCCGAGAGCCTGTCGCGCAGTTCCCGCAGGAAGGAGAGCGGGTGTTCTTCGTTGAGCCGAAGGATCAGGGCGGCCTGCGCTTCTAGACGCTGCGAGTTGCGGTCGCCGCCCATGGGCGTGGGCGCGACCTGCCCTTCCTGTCGGAAGCGCTCATGGCAACGGACTGCGATGGCCGCCTCAATACCGAAGCGTTTGGCCGCCTGACACCGCGAGGCGCCCGCTTCGCTCGCGGCGACCACACGCTCGCGCAGATCGACCGATAGGGCTGAAGGCATGGCGATCCTCCATACAAGCCCATCCAGTGAGTCACACGCCAGCCAGATTGCCTAACTCCAACCGGTTCAACCCGCCAGGGTACGGCTATAGGGCCGCTAGCCACGAGGCCTTCACTCGCTGCACCGTAGACGAACGTCGCAACTGCATCACCGCCCCCGAATACGAGGTTGACTTTGCCGTCACTACACCGGTGGGACCAGCTCTGGTGCTTTGAAGCGGTCGGAGAATCCACGCATACGGTGAGGGGCGCAATTCTTGGTTATGGCTCGATCGGTCTGCGTGCTCCTTTATCCGACCGACGCGGAACGATTGGCTATGACCGCCAGCGACCGCTCTCGTTCGTTCAAGCATACCCAGCGGGCCCGAATCGTTCTGCTTTCGCCCCATCGCCTGAGCGTCCAGGGCGTGGCCCGGCGGGCGGGCGTCAGTCGCCCGGCCGTGTGGAGCTGGCAGCGGCATTACGCCGAGGCGTGTCCCGAAGATATGCTGCGTGCCAAGATGCGTCGGCCCGGCACGCCGCCCTATTCGACCGAGACGGTGGCCAAGGCGCTGGCCCTGACCTACTCGGAGCTGCCGGTCGAGATCACGCACTGGATCGGTCGGACCGCGGCCGCGTGGTAGGACGTCGAGCGGACTCGGGCATCGTTCGCCAAGTTCCCTCGCCTCGCCATCCGCTACGAGGGAAGGACTGACATCCATCTCGCCCTCCCAACCCTGGCCACCGCCCTCATCGTCTGGCATTTCATCGGACGATGGTTTTGTAAGCCGTTCTAAGGTCCACGCTCCACGGGTGGGTCGAAGTTCAATTGGCACATTGGTCTGCGAGAACGGTTGCCTCGGCGGGGCGGTCGTTCTAAACGTTCAAAAGAATGCGGATTACTCATAGAGGGTGTTTGTATGGCTGACGATCAAGTTCGAGACTTGTCGGTGAAATCTCTCGATTTGTTTCGTATGGGCTTTGATGTTGAATTTTATCTGAAGTCATACGGAAGTTTTCCTGACGCACAGGCCGCAGTCAAGCATTATGCCGAAATCGGCGAGGTGAATGGAAACAAGCCTTGCTTTATTTTCGATCCAAAGTGGTATCTCCAAACCCATTCCTTGAGTGGAGATCAAAGAGCTCTCAATCATTACTTGTCATATGGAGAAAGTCGCAATCTTAATCCATCTATATACTTCGACGTCGAATGGTTTAGAAATATTTCTGTTCCGGCGGACTACCAAGATACCTGTCTGAGCTATTATTTGCTTAATAGACAGCGATTAGTATTATCTCCACACCCATTATTCAATCTGAAACTTTATTATGAGCTAAACCCTGACGTAGCATCTGCCAATATTGATGGTTTTGAGCATTTCGTTACTTGGGGGATTTTCGAAGGTAGAAAAGGTTCATTTGAATTCGATGCGGAGTTCATTTGGCAGCGGTATCTAAACAATAACCGTTCCATTAATCCATTTATATCATACTTAAAATACGGCGCCGAGCCGGATGGCAACCAAAGGCGTCAGGTATAACTGTAAGTGTTTCGTCCGAGCGTAAGAAGACTGTAGCGCCTGGCGAGCATTTTGAGGCGAAGCTACAGGTAAATCCCGGCTTGAAAGCCGCGAAAGCGTTTGCGTTTTATCTTCCGCAGTTCCATCCAATCTTTGAAAATGATGAATGGTGGGGGACTGGATTCACAGAATGGCACAATCTGGTGCGAGGTTCGCCTCGTTTCCATGGCCATATCCAGCCAAAAGTACCGCGTGATTTGGGTTTTTATAACCTACTTGATAAAGATGTTATTCAAAATCAAGTAAAATTGGCAATAAAAATGGGTCTCCATGGTTTCTGTTTTTATTACTACAATTTTGATGGCAAGAGATTGCTTGAAAAGCCACTTGATTTGTTTGTGCGGAACAACGAAGAGCGCTTTTCGTTCTGCCTTATGTGGGCCAATGAGAATTGGACACGTCGCTGGGATGGTCAAGAACAAGACGTTCTTATCGCGCAGACTTACAAGAGGGACGATGAACGTTCCTTAGTTGCAGACTTTGCGCAATATCTCCGAGATCCAGCGTACTTTACTATAGATGGTAGGCCTGTCTTGCTCATTTATCGTGCCGATATTATTCCAGATTGCAAAGCAACCGTTGATAGGTGGCGGCAATTATTTCATCGCGAACATAATCTGAAACCGATACTCGTAATGGCTCAGACATTTGGAAATATCGACCCTCTCGCTAAAGGATTTGACGCCGCAATCGAGTTTCCACCCCATAAGTTTGGTTCAACTTTGTCACGAATAAATCATCAAGTTCAGCTTCTCGATGAGTCCTTCTCCGGCGATATTCGGTCCTATGATGAACTAATCGAGAAATCGCTTATAGATTTTCCTTCCGAATTCCCATTGATAAAGACCGTCGTTCCAGGGTGGGATAACGATGCTAGGAAGCAGGGAGCTGGAATGGTTTTTCATGGAGCTCTCCCAGGTAAGTTCGAATCGTGGATATCCAAGCTTCTCCCTTCAATCGCCGATCATCCTGTCTTCAATGAAAAGCTCCTTTTTATCAATGCTTGGAATGAATGGTGCGAGGGCGCTTATCTTGAGCCTGATACCTACTTTGGGTACGCATTTGGGAATGCCTTGTCTCGATCGATAGGGAATTATGTCTCGCCTGATAAGCTGAAGATTATCTTGGTTGGGCATGATGCATTTCCCGCAGGCGCGCAGCAATTACTTCTGAGTATCGGGTCAACCTTGAAATTCCGTTTTGGCGCCGAGGTATCTTTCATCCTTATGGGTGGGGGGCGATGGTTAAAGATTACCTCGCAATCTCGAATACTTATGTTGTCGACGTCAAACACAACTTCTGGGATGAGCTAAACGAACATGTTCAAAAATTGGCTAACAGCGGCTATAAATTAGCTATAACAAACAGCATCTTTTCGGGTAATATCCTGGAAACATTAATTGCTTCGAGAATTAGATGCTTGTCTCTTGTTCACGAGCTGCCAAGAATCATCAATAATGGTTTTGGGGCTGAGCATATCAAGAAGATTTTTGGGCTTAGTGATATTGTCGTGTTCCCCAATAATTTTGTTAAACGAGCTTTGACAAAAGTTTTTGATGAACCGACGAAGAGATCCGTTGTTCGCCCTCAGGGAATGTATAAGAATCTTGTATTTGATACACCCGCAAAGCTACGAGAAAAGCTTGGTATTCCCAAGTCATCGAAGATTGTCATAAACGTTGGATATGCTGATCTTAGAAAGGGCGTCGACTTATTTATACAAGTAGCTCGTTTTAGCTGGACGCAGCGAGACGATCTGCATTTCGTTTGGCTTGGAGGGAGGGATGCAGATGTTAAGGCTTGGCTTGCTTCCGACAGTCCCAATATGCATTTTCTTGAGTTTACAAACGATGTCGGCGCAGTTTTAAGTGAGTCAGATATTTTCCTCCTAACATCCCGCGAGGACCCTTTTCCATCGGTTGTCCTGGAGGCGCTAAGCTTTGGGCTACCCGTCGTCGGGTTTGAAGAAGCGGGTGGTGCAAGTGAATTATTAGCTAATCCAAATCTTGGACGCGTTGTACCGCTTGGCGACGTAGCTGCGGCTTTTGACGCCGTGGTTACTTTGCTGGAAGATCCGGGATCGGATCACAAAGAGTCCGGTCGTTCTTTTCGGGCCGACTTCATACATCGGAATTTCGATTTTGGGGATTACTGCGCCGATCTGCTTAAGTTAATTGGGGGGTATTGTCGGGTATCTGTCATTGTGCCGAATTATAACTATGGACAATACATCGAACAGAGACTTGCATCGATCTTTTCCCAAACTTACCCTTTGTTCGAGGTTATTGTTTTAGATGACGCATCAAATGATGCCTCTGTTGCAATCATAGAAAGTTGCTCCAAGTCCCTTAATAGGGATTTTATCCTGGTCGAGAATGAGGCTAACTCGGGCAATGTCTTTAGTCAGTGGAAGCGAGGGGTGGATCTCGCGAAGGGGGATTTTGTTTGGATAGCCGAGGCTGACGATCTCTCTGATCCTATGTTCCTCGATCGGCTTATTAAAGGCATAACTCAAGTCGACGCGTTGTTTGGCTTTTCCGATTCGAGAGCTATCGATGCACAGGGCGATCTCGTTTATGAAAGCTACAAAGGATACTATTCAACCGCCTATCCTGAGGCACTCTCAACAACACAAGCAATCGATAGTCGTGATTTTCTCTCGGAGTTTCTCGCCGTTCAGAATTATCTACTTAATGTGAGTTCGGTCGTTTGGAAGCGCTCAGTTTTGCAGGATGTTTTTGGCCGGCTCTCCGACGCAGAAGTTCAGGATCTTACTCTTGCGGGCGATTGGAAGATCTATGTTCTTGCTTGTTTGATCGAGGGCACTATTTTTTATGACAGTACGACCTTGAATGTTCATCGGCGCCATTCAGGGAGCGTGACGGGGCGAATTGACCCCGCAAAACATGTTGATGAAATTGAGACTATGCATCATTTTATAAATTCTGTGGCTGTTGGTGGGCAGTTCAAAAGTCGTCAGCAAGATTACGTCCGGAAGGTTCGCGCTCAACTTGTGCATTAATGTCCGCGGTGCTCAGTCGTTATTATGTGTTAGGTGGGGCGTCAAATTTCGGGTGTTCGTCACTCTGTGATGAGGTGATTTTTCACCTTTCAGTCGGTTGCAGCTTTAGGGGTTTGGGATGCGAATTTTTTTGCTTGGTGCTACGCCCAGCTTCAAAGAAGAACCCGGACAGTCCGGTGCCACAAAGTTGGCACGGACTGGGGGCAATTCCGGAAATCAAGTTATCGCGTATGGCTTACTTCAATCATTAAAATACTCCAATCTCTCGTGGGACTACTCGGTCGGACCAGATTTCGTTCGCGAAAACTACGATTTTGTGTTGATAGCGGCGGCAAATTTTTTGCACAAATCTTTCGATTTCGGAGGAATGGCTGATTTTTTGGAAAAAACAAAACTCCCTTGTGCCATGATTGGGGTTGGCGCCCAGTCAAATGATTATGGATTAGACTTGGAACTACAGCCTGGAACTCGTCGCCTTATGGATATCGTGTCAGAGCGTAGTAAGTTAATCGGTGTCAGAGGGCAATTCACAGCGGGAGTTTTAGATCGTCTTGGAATTAAGAATGTGCAGGTAACGGGGTGCCCGTCTTACTATATGCTTGGTCCGGCAGGTCCTACTAAGCGCGCTGACCATCCTAGTTTTCCGTCCCGCATTTCGATCAATTCGTCGCGAGACGTCATACGTCATTCTTTTGATCCGTCACGTATGGCTTCGTCAGTTCAGCATATTATGTCTATTGGAGTTAAATATGGTGCCGATTTTGTTGCCCAAAGCGAGAGCGATGAAATTGCGATTGCGATGTCTTCGGGGGACGCTGATGCAGCAGTCATTGAGCGTTTCGTTCAATTTTACTCAAGTGTTGGCTCCTCTGAGGAGTTGACATTGTATGCTAAAAATCACCTCAAGATCTTCTGGGATGTTGGCTCTTGGATTGATGCGGTCAGACGGGTTGACTTTGTTCTTGGGCACCGGTTTCACGGAGCTATGGTTGCGTTACAGGCTGGCACACCATATTGTGTTATCTGCCATGATTCTCGGACATCGGAGATGTGCGAATTCTTTGAAATGTCTCATGTAAAGCTTTTAGATTCGAGGGCCGAGGAATTTGAATATTTGTGGGAGGTTGGGCGCGTAGGTGACGTTTCCGATCGCTACGCTCAGCTATTCCCTCTATTTATGAATTTCTTATCAGCAAACGGCCTAGAGCCGCGGCATCAATCATTTGTCGAGTAGGCATCATTGTTCGCGATCGGCCAAAGCGAGGGGGTCTGAGGGAAAAAATCTAGCATGCTGTTAGCCGCTCCACTACGGATGGCGTGGTCCGCAGAGCAGGTTGGGTGAGTGCAGCTGGCCAAGCGGTAAAGGCTGGCACGAACAGCTCCGGGACTGGTAGTCGGTATCCGAGCGACGCGTGTTGGCGGTTGGAGTTGTAGTGTCGCCTTCGGTTTCTCGATCACGATCTGTTTCTCGTATGGCAACGCACGGCTCCGGCCTACGTTCGGGCTGGCTGGGCAGGTGCTCATCCGGCTGCGGGAGAACGCTTCCGCGACAAGTTCGAGCGATACATCGCCGGCGACGGGCACGATGCGGACTTGTAGCGCAAGGCGCTGACCGTAATCACCGCCAAGGTGGCGCGCATGGTGGAGGCCAGCATCAAGGTCGGGGACGACTACCGGCCCTTCCTGGAGGGGCCCGGTGCCAGGCAGGAGAACCCCTCTCAGCAGAGTCGTGAGGGCGTGAGAACCACAGACCTGTAGATAATGCTCGGGTCTTCTGCCTGGATCGACATCTTGGGTTGAGGACGGTGAGGACTGACCCTGACCCAGCAAACTGGTCCAGGCCGAGCGCAAGTTATTCGGGCATCCTGAACCCTGGAGGGTGGATGCCAGGCCTCGCAGACGCTTGACGAGTGAACAGATCGCCTTCGCCCTACGGCAAGCGAAGAACGGCGCGACGGTGGACGAGGTCTGCCGGAAGATGAGCGTGTTCGAGCCTACGTTCTACCGCTGGAAGAAGCAGTTCGTCGGCATGGGCGTGCCGGAGATCCGGCGGCTGAAGCAGCTGGAAGACGAGAACAGCAAGCTTAAGCGGCTGGTCGCCGACCTGACGCTGGACCGCTCGATGTTGCAGGACGTGCTCAAACGAAAGTGGTGAGGCCCGCCATTCGTCGTGAGGTCGCCGGCCACCTGCGGATGGCCTACGACATCAGCGAACGTCGGGCCTGTCAGGCGACCGGCTTCGGTCGCTCGTCCCAGCGCTACAGGAAGCGGTCGGATCCGCAGGTGGCGCTGCGCATGCTGCTGAAGGAGTTGGCGTCGGCGCGGGTGCGCTACGGCTACCGGCGGCTGCACATCCTGTTACGGCGGGAGGGCTGGGTCGTGAATCACAAGCGTACCTACCGCCTCTACCGCGACGAAGGGCTGTCGATCCGGTCCAAGCTGCCCAAGCGTAAGCGGGCTTGGCGCTACCGCCAGGGGCGACCGGCGATCGGCGGTCCCAACGAGGTCTGGGCGATGAACTCATGTCTGACGGCCTGTTCGACGGACGCCCGTTCCGGATCCTGACGGTGGTCGACTGCCATACACGAGAGGCGCTCTCACTGACGCAGAGAGCCAACTTCCGCGCTTTCCAGGTCGTCGAAGCGCTGGACGCCCTGGTCAGGCTTCGTGGTCGTCCGAGGAGCCTCCGGGTGGATAATGGGCCGGAGTTCGCCGGACGCATGCTCGATCAGTGGGCCTACCTGAACGCAGTCGAGATCGACTTCTCTCGACCGGGCAAGCCGACCGACAACGCCTACATTGAAGCCTTCAACGGCCGCCTGCGGGCGGAATGCTTGAACGCCTTGTGGTTCCTGTCCCTAGCCGATGCCCGCGCGCGCATCGAAGAATGGAGGTGTTACTACAACGATGACCGACCTCATACGGCCCTGGGCGGCTTGACGCCCCGAGCCTTCGCCGACCAAGCTCTCACAGCGCGAGAACTTGCATAGGCCGCGGACCACAAACGGGGTCAACTCCAGACCCACCGCGCACTAACTTTGCTCTTGGACCACTTCGTGGGGGCCGATCAATCCTGTCTTCGCTATGGCTAAGAGCTTTTTCGGATCGACGTTGACGACAAACACAACGCAGGCCCATGTTCTCGGACGAAGAGCTGTTGACTGGAGTAACCGCACCCTGAGGCTGCAACGCAGTGGAACGCCGAATTGCGTTCTGTCACGGTGAGCGATCGACTCCCTGCAGATCGTGCACCTTATGCTACCCATCGACATGGGAAACCAAATCCAGGCCCTTGGTTGTCTCGGCCTGACCGCTTGCTCGCTCCCGTCTATCCTCCGGCCCGGACCCACGATTCTACCCGTCACAGCACCGCGACGGTGTTTGCAGCGGTCGACGCATTAGCAGACACCGTGCTCGACGTCTGAAAGTAGTGCCATCGGAACAGTGCTTTCATCCGGCCCTGATCATGGAAAAACTTTCAAGCCCCGCACGCCGGCGCGCCTGTGAGCCGCTCGGTCAGCATCGCTCGATACGGCGCAAGGTCCCGCGATGCCATGATGACGAAGAAGCGCCGACGGCCGGTCTCGTGGCGTCGGCCGAGCAGGTATGTACGCTATGGCTACCCCAAGATCAGCGCATTGTGGAAGGCGGCCGGGTGGCTCGTCAATGACAAGCGCGTCGAGCGGATCTGCCGGCGTAACGGCCTGAAGGGTTCGGTCAGGACACCCAAGCGGGGGCGGACGTGGGATAACGACGGTTCCTGCCTGCGTCCTCGCCCCGAGTACCCCAACCACGTCTGGTAGTATAACTAAGTCGAGGCCCGCACGCATGAGGGCCACAAGTTCCGGTTGCTTAACGTCGCCGACAAGCTCATGCACGAACGCTTGGCCATCCGTGTTGCCGACACGCTAAAGGCGATCGACGTGATCGATGTGCTCTACGGCCTGTTCCATCATTCGTGACGCGTCAGGGCAAATCCGTTCAGACAACGTCCTACGTTGCGACGAAGGACGGCCGGCCAGTATGGGGCAGCCACCTAGAGCGCGTGTGGGGCTGCTCAACGGCCATGCCTTGGTCTAGATTAAATGAACAGGCTATACTTAAGTTTTCGTTATCCATGATCATGTCGGCGCTCGTAATGTTGGCCATTGCGCGTATTGAGAGGTGCGTCATTACGCTAGCGGGCAGCGGTATCCCAAATAAAGCAACTCGCAACAACGTCATCGCTAGCCCAAGGTCGGCGGCCGCTGCATATATCTGGCAGGCGGAAATGCAAGCTGAGAGCTTTGTCTCTCTGTAGCTCACTTTTTGCTTCTACGGCAGCGCGCCTGAAAATTGATTTGCGGAGCATCCACCTCCGGCTATTCTGCAACTGCGCAACCGGAGAAAATTATGCATACCGTAATCCGAGGTCACTGCTCGATCTGCGAAAAGGACACGACCTTCGAGATGCGCAGACCGTCTGCTTGGCGTTCATTGACTTGCATGGAATGTGCATCGGCTTCTCGCAACCGGGCGCTGTGGCTTGCCATTTCCCGCGCCTGTCCTGGGTGGCGTGAAAAAGCTGTTCATGAGGGTTCGCCCGGGTATGACATCGTTAGCCGAAGACTGGCTGCAGAGTGCAAAAACTACACTGCATCGCAATACGATACGGGAAGGGAACTCGGATCTATAGTTACGGAAACGCGCCTGCCCTGCGGTAAATATTCAGTTCAAGATTTCGAGAAGCAAACATTCGACGACGAGGTTTTTGATCTCGTTGTGACCCAAGATGTGTTCGAACACATATTTAATCCAGCCTCGGCTATCGCTGAGATTGCGCGAACCCTCAAGCCGGGAGGTCTGACCATCATGTCTGTCCCTGTAATCCGGGCATTTCAGCCATCTCGTCGAAGAGCTAGGATTACTGGGGGGCGAGTGGAACATATTCTTGAGCCCATATATCACGGCAATCCAGTGAGTGGCGACGGATCCCTCGTAACGATAGATTGGGGCCTAGATATCGCCGCCCAGCTTTCTGCCGCGTCCGGCATGTATTTCGTCATGCAGACATTCGAGAATATGGATCTAGGTATACGAGATGAAGTGAACCAAATTCTAGTCGGTAGAAAATCACCTTTGCCAGATATTAGTTAGAATATTCGGCATGGGTGGCGTTAGGTGAGCAGGGTACATGAGTCGACGCCGGGCCCTTTCTTCAATTATGAGTATACACCAGGTTTACGATGATCCGCCTCTCGCTTGTCGCCCCCGTTATCTGACTTGCTGGCTTTCGAACGTACGGGCTGATTGAGAGGTTCAGCAGGGATCGAATGAGTTTGGGCATGGGACGAGGTTAGCGTCCGGACCCATAACGGTGGCCCGGACGGCTGGAGTGTGATTCACGGCTCCTACGGGAGGGGCCGATGGATCATTTCTGGCTGACGGGCGAGCAGTTCGCGAGGATCGCACCGCCTCTGCCGACCGACACGCGGGGCAAGGAGCGCTTGGACGACCGGCGCGTGATCAGCGGCATCGTCCACGTGCTCAAATCTGGAGGGCGCTGAACGGACGCGCCGCGCGAGATCTACGGGCCGAAGAAGACCCTCTACAATCGCTTCGTGCGCAGGGCGGCCAAGGGGATCTGGGTTGGGCTGTTCGAGACCCCCGCTCAAGCCGGTGGGCCGCCCTCCCAGGTGCTGATCGCTTCCACCGCCGTGAAGGCTCACCGCTGTGCCGCAGGGGGCAAGGGGGGAGCAAAGCCGAGCCATCGGTCGCTCGCGGGGCGGGCGCATGACCAAGATCCACGCCCTCACCGACCGCTTCTGCCGCCCGCTCGCCTTCCTGCTGACCGGCGGGCAGGCCCCCGACTGCAAGACCGGCGCGCTGCTGGTCGAACGCCTGCCCGCCTGCCGCATCGTGCTGGCGGACAAGGGCTACGACAGTGACGCCATTCGGCGGCAGATCGAGGCGGCCGGGGCCGCACCCAACATTCCACCCAAAATCAACCGCCGCTGGAAGCCGTGCTTCTCCCCCGCGCTCTATCGAGGGCGCAACGCCATCGAGCGCATGTTCGGCCGCCTCAAGGACTTCCGCCGCATCGCCACCCGCTACGACCGTCTGGCGACCAACTATCTCGCCGCCGTCTGCCTCGCCGCCGCCATCAGCTACTAGTTATGAGTCCGGACCTAGGTAGGGCACTCATACAACCAATTGTCTTAGCTCGCGTTTTTTCCTGAGATTGGAGTTTCTAACGCAGGAGGATCGCGATGGCACGGTTGTTCTGGCTCTCCGATGAAGCCTGGGGGCGGATCGAGCCGCACTTCCCTCACGGCCAACCGGGCAAGCCTCGGGTCGACGACAGGCGAGTGATCAGCGGCATCCTGCATGTGCTGAAGGTCGGCTGCCGCTGGCAGGACACTCCCTCCGCTTACGGTCCGCACACGACGATCTACAACCGCTATAACAGGTGGTCTCAGCGCGGGACCTGGCAGCGGCTGTTCGCCAAGATCGCGGCCACAGGACCCGTGCCAGATGAGTTGATGCTCGACGTGTCCCACGTGAAGGCCCACCGCTCGGCTGCTGGCGGAAAAGGGGGGCCTGGAGCCAGGCCATCGGCCGCTCGCGGGGCGGGTTTACGAGTAAAATCCATTGCTTGGCCGATGATCGTGGCCGACCGGTTGCGTTCGCCCTGACGCCCGGCAACGTGGCCGACATCACCATGGCGCTGCCTCTGCAGTGCGCTGTGGTGCCGCCCAAGCGACTGATCGCCGACAAGGCCTACGACGCACAGAGCTTGAGGGATTGGCTGAAAAGCCATCGGGTAATTGCCACTATCCCGTCTACGGCCACCCGGACGGTACCCTATAAGCACAGCCGGATCGCCTACCGGCGGCGCAATCGGATCGAGCGGCTGTTTGGTCACCTCAAAAACTGGCGGCGCGTCGCAACCCGCTACATCGGTTAGCCTGTAACTATCTCGCAGCTGTCGCGCTCGTTTCCTGTGTCATCGCATGGACCTAAATGAGTCCCCTACCTAGTCCTACCGCTGCCGGAAGTGCGATCAGTCTTGCGGTGCCAGCTCGCCAAGCTTCACATGATGCTGCTGGACCGGGTCCGCTCTGCCGCGGTCTGCCGGTCATTGCTGATGGCGCGCCGCAGGAGCAGGGTCACATAAACAATCAATCGAGCAATATGCTGGGTTCCACTCATCGGCTTGACAATAATTTCGCCATTTTTCCAAAACCGAGCTTGCCGACCAACCACATTTGAGTTGCCCATGTCGAAACGGTCTGCCGTCTATTCACAATAAACGCCCACCGCAATCGCTATTATCATGCACGTGGTAGCTTTTGAGTTATGCTGCGTTCGGAGGGACAAATTTCAACTGGATAGATTTGAATTTGTGATGCCAATCATCAAACTACCGAATTCCATTCGGATGAGCTGCAAAAGCGCTATTGATGTTCATTCGACAATTAACTGAAGGCAGGGCGCATCGAGGGTTATACCTTCGTCGCAGTTCATCTAAAAGGTTTGTATGGAATGATCTTGCCGCTGTATACGCCCGGATCAATATCTATAATCGGTTTAGTCGCCAGACATTAGAGCGCAAGCATGAATGAGTTCAATCTATGAAATTCGGTGACTAAGACCGGAGGTATCATCTAAAGCAAGCACACTGACGTTAGCTTCTCTAGCGACGAAAAAGGTGGCGTTGCCTTCAAATTTTATAAGCGCTAGCTTCTCAGACGCGACCAGCCGATAGACGAGAAATGACGTATCTCACACCTGATGTTTTCGAAGGTAAGGATGGGCATCTATTCCTTGCTCTAGGCAGCAATAACGTTGTAGGATTGTTTTCGGAGAGACATGCTAGCTTTGATTCTCTATTGCGAGATTGGCGGTCGTTGATAGAGGGACGAGCACGTAAGCTTGCTGATATGGGAGTCGTTTATAAGCATATCTTTGTACCAGACAAACTTACGATCTATCGAGAAGAAGCTGGAGATCTGTGGCAGGGTTTAAAATCACCCGTGGAGTTTATTGAGAACGCCGGATTGGCGCCGATGGAAGATATTATTGTTCCGCTATGCGCTTATCTTCGCAAGCAGAAATCCTCATATCCCATCTTTTTCAAGAATGATACTCATTGGACCCCAGAGGGCTGCTTTAGTGCGTATCAAATGCTCTGTGCGTACCTATCGATACCTCACAGGGCGGATTTGATCTCTAACCCTTTTGGCCGTGTTGAATTAAGCGGCGATCTTGGGGGGAAACTTAATCCGCCGCGCACAGAGACATTTCGGTTTGGCAGTTTTGGAAGATCAGCTACCCGAGTTTCGGCAAATCGTCTTGTTACTCTACGCGAAAGCGGAGCGCTTCCTAACGGTAACGATCTTCATGTAGGTTCCATCGTTGAATTCAGAAACATAGCTTCTTCTACGCCGCTACGGGTCCTCTTGTTTGGTGACTCATTTTCGGAGTATAGGAATCACTATCTTACCGGATTATTGGCAGACACTGTAAGTGAATTGAAGTTTGTCTGGTCAACGAACATTGATTACGGTGTTGTAGAGAGATTTAGACCAAACATTGTTATATCGGAGATAGCGGAACGATTTATGTGTCGAATCCCAACTGATGACGTGGATATTGAGCGGCACGCGGAAAAGAAAGTCGAAACTGCACTTCAAAAGGCACGATAGGGTCTTAAAATGATTAAATCAGACGAGAAAATCAATATTAAGATAGCTGCTGTTACGATGGCGTGGAATGAGAGCTTATTTTTGCCTCTATGGATAAATCATTACGCGAGGCATGTAGGAATAAACAACTTATATATAATCGATAATGACTCGGACGACGGCTCGACGAGCAATTTAGGAGGTATATCTAAAATCAGGTATCCTCGAGGAGAATTCGATGACACAGCACGCGCTACATTCGTAAGCAATATTGTAAATGCAATTCGTCCCAGCTATGATGCAGTGATATTTACGGATTGTGATGAATTTCTAGTCCCGGACCCAAGCTACGCTAAAAGCATACCTGAGTATATTCATAAAGTACAAGGACAAGCCCTAGGCGCGATCGGTCTAAATTTACATCATATGTTGACTGAAGAGAGGCCGTTTGATCCTCACGTTCCAATTTTTCATCAGCGCCGTCATGTCCAATTCGTATCCCCTATGTGCAAGCCATCTATTACAAGAGATAATGTAACTTATTCTCCGGGATTTCATAATTCGTCTTTGTTTCCTACTTTTGGATCGTTGTATAATTTTCATCTTCGATGGGTCGACTGTGGCTACTCTCTCCGTCGGTTGGATATGACCCGTACTATGCGTTGGAAAGACAGTTCGTCGTGGCATTATCAACGGCAATCGGACGAAGACACAATAGCTCATTTTTTACATGTTAAGAAACTCAATCGAACAAACGATGATGATTTTCTATTCGCGGATCCTATGGGAAAAATATCGAGCGAATTGAGGTCTAAAGCGGCCAGTGGAGTATTCTATATTCCGCAAAACTTACGTGATTCACACCTGACGGTTCTTCCGAGTCGATTCGATGGATCGATATTATAGGTCTTGCATCTTCTTTGTTGTGCAAAACGAAGACGTTATATGTTTTGCCGCTTTATATAGGGCGACTGTCTATCATGATCTTTAATGCTGGTTATACAAAGTATACTATCGCGATGAATTCGAAGATAATACAACGTGTGTAATCATGAATACGGAGAAAGTTCATGCGGACGAGGCGAAATTTTTTATCATTGGCGGGAGGGGGTATTGCGGTTTGCTACGGCACTTCGTTATACGGTGCGAATCGAGCCAGTTGCTATTTTGGTGCGATAAGATGGGACGCTCAATACTGTGACACGCAGGGGCAACCCTGCGCGGACGAAGAGCGATCACTTAGTCCTGCAAAATGGCATTATAGAGCGCCCGTTCACAGCCGAATTGTGGGTAACGACAGAATCATTTTTGATGCTAGTCAAGAAAGTTTTGATGACGAAATCAGGGCGGCGCGAGCAGGCGGATTAAAATACTGGGCATATCTTACGTACGGCTCAAACGGTGCTATCGATCTTGATAATTCCATGATGAAGGGACTTGCTTATCATTTAAATAGTTCGATTGCAAACGAAATACAGTTCTGTCTAGTGCTTACTTTAGATACTATTGGACAAATTTCCGATCATGTGAATGCGTTTGACCGGATTATCTATTTGGTGAATAAAAGTAATTATTTAAAGGTTATGAATGGCAGGCCTGTATTTTACCTATACTATCGACAAGATGTAATGGACAGACGGTGGAAAGGATCGCTAGATTATATAGCTGAACGTTTGAAGCTTCTTAGGCAGTCGTTGAATAAGATTGGGCACCTTGATCCCTACTTGATTATCATGTGCGCTCCCCCCTCACTCGCCGAAACTGTGAGATTCAAAACGGGAGCGGACGCAATCTCCGCCTATGGGATCACCTTGGGCCCAAATGCTAATGCGTCCTATGCTCAATATGCTTCTTTCGTCAGGGCATATTGGGAACGAGAGCTTAGGGCGGGTCAGGCGGGCGTTGTTCCAACTGTTATGATTGGCTGGGATTCGAGGCCGAGAAGAGAAATTCCGCCATCATATGATCTGCGCGATTATTCGAAAATCGATAAAGCTGCGCATATAGAGAGTCCAACTCCAGACGAATTCGCTGCTGAATGTCAGGCTGCTATGGATTTTGTGAATAAGTATCCGCAAAGATGCGAAGCTCGGCTTGTTCTGATTTATGCGTGGAACGAGAATAGCGAGGGTGGCGCATTGGGACCGACGATAGGCGATCCCTCGGCGTCAAAACTTCGTGCGGCAAGGAAAATTTTGAATTAGGTGTGCCAATGTTATGAATCTATTGGGCTGTGTGGGACTCTGGGGTCATCATGACTATTAAAAGTCGGTGCTGAATATATGTATAACGATGAAATGCAGATTGCTTTCGAGTATATTGCCATAATCTGGATATTGCGCGTTATGAACATTCGACAATACTAATTGCTATCTTATGATATCTAGTGCCTACCATATTGTTTCCAAAATTCTTTCAAGCCGACGTTAAACCTTTGCGCCGTAGGTTGGAGCCGGCATGGATTCAGTCCGAGAGGGATTTTCATGCGGATCCTCGTTACCGGCGGTTGCGGCTTCATCGGCTCCGCCCTCGTCCTGCATCTCGTGCAGGATCTCGGACACGAGGTCCTCACCCTCGACGCCCTGACCTACGCGGCCAACCCGATCTCCCTGAAGCCGCTCGAGAGCAGCGGGCGCCACCGCCTCGTCGAGGCCGACATCTGCGACCGCGACGCGGTGCGCGCCGCCTTTCACGAGTTCAAGCCGCAGGCGGTGATGCATCTGGCCGCCGAGAGCCACGTCGACCGCTCGATCACCGATCCGGGTGCCTTCGTGCGCACCAACGTCATCGGCACGCAGACCATGCTCGATGCCGCCCGCGAGGTGTACGAGGGCCTGACCGGTCCCGAGCGCGAGGGCTTCCGCTTCCTCCACGTCTCGACCGACGAGGTCTACGGCTCGCTGCCGCCGGGCGGCTTCTTCACCGAGGAGAGCCGCTACGACCCGCGCTCGCCCTACTCCGCTTCGAAGGCCGCCTCCGATCACCTCGCCCGCGCGTGGCACGAGACCTACGGCCTGCCGGTGCTGGTGACGAACTGCTCGAACAATTACGGCCCGCGTCACTTTCCCGAGAAGCTGATCCCGCTGATGATCCTCAACGCCCTGGAGGGCAAGAACCTGCCGGTCTACGGCGACGGCCTGAACGAGCGCGACTGGATCCATGTCGAGGATCACGCCAAGGGCCTCGTCGCCGTGCTGGAGCGCGGTCGCATCGGCGAGACCTACCTGCTCGGCGGGCGCGCCGTGCGCAACAACCTCGCGGTGGTCCACGGCCTGTGCGCCGCCTTCGATCGGCTGCGCCCGGAGGCTGGGCCGCACGAGCGGCTGATCACCTTCGTCGCCGACCGTCCGGGCCATGACCGGCGCTACGCGATCGACTGCACCAAGGCCGAGCGCGAGCCGGCTGGGCGCCGAAGAAGACCTTCGAGGCGGCGCTAGAGGAGACCGTGGCGTGGTACCTCGCCAACGAGGCGTGGTGGCGCCCGATCCGCGAGGGCCGCTATCAGGGCCAGCGCCTCGGGCTCGCCGGCTGATGGACATCCTCGTTCTCGGCGGCGCCGGTCAGGTCGGCACCGAGTTGCAGGCCCATGCCTGGCCCGACGGCGTGCGGGTCCATGCGCCGACGCGGGAGGCCCTCGACATCACCGATCCCGCGGCCGTGGCCTCGGCCCTGGCCGAGCGCGATTACGCGGCGGTCGACAAGGCTGAATCCGACGCGGTCGCGGCCTGGCGCCTTAACGCGCTCGCCCCCGCGATCCTGGCCGCCGAGACGAAGGCCAGGGCTATCCCCCTCATCCATGTCTCGACCGACTACGTCTTCGCGGGCACCAAGCCGGAGGGCGCCTATGCCCCCGACGAGCCGGTCGATCCGCAGAGCCTCTACGGCGCCAGCAAGGCGGCGGGCGAGTTCGCGGTGCGCACCGGCAATCCCCGCCACGCGATCCTGCGCACGGCCTGGGTGGTCAGCCCGCACCGGGGCAACTTCGTGAAGACGATGCTGCGGCTGGCCGCCGAGCGCGATAAGCTCACCGTAGTCGATGACCAGTACGGCTGCCCGACCAGCGCGACCGACCTCGCCACCGTCGCCCTGCGCATGGCCGAAGACCCCGCCGCGCCGACGGGCACGTTCCACTGCGTCAACGATGGATCGACCACGTGGTGCGGCTTCGCGAAGGCGATCGTGGCCGGCGGCGCCAAGCGCGGCGGCCGGGAAGTACCCGTGGAGGGCATCCCGACCTCTGCCTACCCGACGCCGGCCCGGCGGCCGTCGAACTCGCGCCTGTCCACCGACAGCCTGCGTGAGGCCTACGGCATCCTTCCGCGTCCCTGGCAGGACGCCCTCGACGACATCCTCGACACGCTGGCCGGACCGGTCCGGCCCTGAGCCGGAAGACAAAGGAACCCACCCGATGAAGGGCATCATCCTCGCCGGAGGTTCCGGCACGCGGCTGCACCCGGCGACGCTGTCGATCAACAAGCAGCTCCTGCCCGTCTACGACAAGCCGATGATCTACTACCCGGTCTCGGTGCTGATGCTGGCCGGCATCCGCGAGATCCTGATCATCTCGTCGCCGGAGCACCTGGACAACTACAAGCGCCTGTTCGGCACCGGCGAGCAGTTCGGCCTGTCCTTCACCTACGCGGTGCAGCCCAAGCCCGAGGGCCTCGCCCAGGCCTTCATCATCGGCCGCGAGTTCGTCGGCGACGACGACGTGGCGCTGATCCTGGGCGACAATCTGTTCTTCGGCGCCGGCATGGCCGAGTTGCTGGCCCGCGCGGTGGCGCGCAAGCAGGGCGCGACGGTGTTCGCCTACCATGTCGACAACCCGCAGGCCTACGGCGTGGTCAGCCTGGACGCGACCGGCAAGGCCACGAAGATCGTCGAGAAGCCTGAGCAGCCGGAATCGACCTGGGCGGTCACGGGCCTGTACTTCTACGACAATCAGGTGCTCGACATCGCCGCCGCCGTGAAGCCCTCGCCCCGGGGCGAGTTGGAGATCACCAGCGTCAACGAGGCGTATCTCGAGCGGGGCGAGCTCTTCGTCGAGAAGATGAGCCGGGGCTATGCGTGGCTCGACACCGGCACGCATGACAGCCTGCTCGAGGCCTCGGAGTTCGTGCGCACGATCCAGCACCGGCAGGGGCTTCAGGTCGCCTGCTTGGAGGAGATCGCCTACCTCCAGGGCTTCATCAACCGCGACCAGCTGATCGCGCGCGGCAAGCTGTTCTCCAAGACCGCCTACGGCAAGAACCTCCTGCGCCTCGCCGACGAGCCGAAGGCGCACGGCGAAGCGCCTTTATCGTCTGAAGGGAGGGGAACTTAGTTAGGGGGTTTCGGGATGCTGCGTTAGTGGGCGGCTTCAGCAACAGATATAGCCACGCTCTCACCTATGTGGCATGCTAGCTCTCATGAAAACTGCCTTTCAAATCCTCGCATTCACTGATCGTCACGCGCCAGATGGTTCGACCGTTACGGAAATCTACGCCGCAACGACGGACACGGCGGAGGAGGCTCTGGCTCTTGCAGTCGAACGCTTGCCTGCAGGATGGAAGGTGTCTGTTACGCCCGGCTTCTTGTATGCGCCAGGGGCAATTGAGGGGCTTCCGCGGGGCGAGTTGCACCCGATGCCTTGAGAAGCATTTGGAGTTCAGATGTTTTTCTATGATTGTCAGATCATCTGAAAGTTTCCTGGCTGCCATCTAAATGCACGCAGCAGCGACGGTAAATTTCCATTAGTAAAACAATAATCATTCTGTTGTGTTTTTCAAAATTTACTGCCATAGCTCAACTGAAGCGTATAAAAATGTTAGAATCATATTTAAGATCGTGGTATTATGGGCATCTAGTGCGCTACGTTGATGAACATGATGACTGTTCACGTGAGATACTTTGGGCGGCTGCTGCCGTTCGTTGAGGCTGACGTACCATTGCGGATGCCGCTGGTCGATCAAATCTCTCGTCAGTATATCGATTGGCGCCGCAGACTGTCGCCAGTCTCATCAGTTCCTGCATCAGAAGATTTTGAGCGGACTCGGCCGAGAAGGAATGGTCGGCGTCGGGTAGAATGTGGACCGGCCCGCCGAGGAGACCGGAGGCTTGTTCGGGTGACCCGAGTTGAGTTCGCAGATCCACCAATCCGAGATCGCCGACGCTGTAGAGCATTGAGACGTGGGCGCCACGCTGCCGAAGACCTGCTATCCGTGATACGATCGTTGCAGGCCCCCCATCCTCATTGGAATCGCAGCGAACCTTATTGATTAGTCGTGAAAGCCCCCTCTTCGCCAAGCTGACGGCAATCTTCGCAACCGGGGTCGTTCCGCTCAAGATGCGCCGCCAAGTGGCGACGTTCAGCAGGAGAGCCACATAGGCCGAGTGATGCCGAATTGGCTTCTCGTTATACGGCACGCCGCCGTGGGTTAGTTCCCAGTCGAAGCAGTAGAGGTTGACGAGCGCGGCAGCCTTAATCCTGCGATCCTCGCAGATCGCGTGGAAGGCGAAATAGGCCCCGCTACAATTACCTACGATGATGACAGGTCTGGCCGAGTCCCGGGTCAACTCATCGACCGCGGCGCGCACGTCAGCGAGGGCATCTTGCTGAAAGAGTGGCAAATCGCCTGTCGCCCGATCGACGCTGTCCCCTGCCCCGCGCAGATCCATACGGAGGGAAGCGATGCCGCTCCGAGCGAGGCTTCGCGCGAAGGTTGTCGTTTGGCGCCCATAGCCCGAATGGACGTACACCCCAAAGTTGACGAACAACACGACCGGTGCACCCGCCATCTCCGTCTGGGGGCGGCATTCCACGCCGAAGAGTCCGTCGGCGAACTGGAGGGGCTCGTCCGTCCATCCTGGCCCTCTGATTGGCTTTTTCTCTGCCTTGGGTCGGATGGGCTGAGCCTTGAGCGGCTCCGCACCTGCAGACACAAAACTGATGATCTGGGCGCGAGCTCCTTCGTGCATCTGCCCGTTCATGGCGTCCATTAGAAGCGTCGACATGTTCGGCAGATCGCCGGTTTCGACGTCTATCCCTTGCGCTCGGTACTGCGTCGCGAGGCGCGCGTGCTCTGGCCCAAGTACGAGGATCGAGCGGGCGGTCGGCCGACCCGCATCGCGAAGGTCGATTAAGCTCAGTTCGGCGATCAGTTCCGGCTCAAGCCGAAATCCCGCCACTGACGTGACGCCCGCTCGCTTGGGCATCGGAGATCCGTCCGGGAGGATGTCGACCAGACGCCCCTGGATCTCCATTTCCCGCAGATAAGACCGCCCCTTCGCGAAGGGGGCGAGAAGGACGAGCTTGTCGACGGCAGTCTCCGCCGCGATGAGCGCTGAGAGCGTCCCGCCCAAGCGAAGGCCGACAAGGACGATCTCTTCGATTTCAGGATCCTCGCGCATGAATCGAATGGCGCGACGGATCGCATCGAGGGCCGTGTCGATCCGGACAGAATAGCCTTCGGAATCGCCCTCCCCCGGGTAGTCGAAGCGCAGCACGGCGCATCCGGTTTCGGCGATTCGCTCGCTCAGATCGCGCCACGCACGATGCGCCGCATGTTGCTCGAATCCGAAAGTCCCGCACAGAACGACTGCACGACGGGTATGTCCAGGGCTGTACCAGCCAAATACACCGCCAATATTAACTACGTCCATCGCGGCGAACTTTCACGCTAATCCTTGGCGTGACTTCAATTCCGCGCGGGGCAGCAAGTCAAGTTATCGTGATGCGTGTACGTAGTATAAAATGCGCGGAAGGGTTATCGGATTATGCCGCGAAACCATTCGCGAACAATGGAGTGATCGAATGTAAATTTTTGATAGATATTAAAAAAGATCGATTGTGCCTCGGTCGCATTCGCGGGTGGGCTCCTCATCAGCCCTTGTGGGATATGCGGAATTCGCAAGCGCTCTCGTTCCCGGGTGTCGAGGTGTGGACGCATAATCTCGGGATAACCAGTCGCCGGGCTGACAGAAATTCGTTGAGGTGTCCCGGATACTCACCTCATCGGGCCCGATCGCGGTGTGTCATTCGGTGAAAAGGTCGAGTCCGAGATTGCGCTGTCGTCTGGTCCGGTCGTGCTCTTCGGTAGCGATAAAGCCCGGCAAGCCCTTGCGGTCGGTGCCGACACTATCTCGGGGGCGAGCGGTGCCGAAAAAGGGCCTGGCGGCAAGCGGGGCGCTGGCAGGATGCTTTCAACTGTCGCGACGATGCAGATGCTTGAACGCCGCGGGTTCCAGGTTCCCCGCTACTCTGCGTGTGGCCAGATTTGCCTGCTCATTGAGCAGCCCGTGTGATGCCTGATCTGTAGCAACCAAATCAGGTGGCAGCCCTTCCAATACTCATATCAAGTTTCGTATCGCCGCGCTTCAGCGGCAGGGAGTGTCAAACTCGCCAACGGTGTGCGTTTCAAAAGAGCTTAATCTCTTGGATGGTACGGTTGTCGGCACAAAAAGTTTTCGAGTTCGAAACGCCATGAACGCCAGCATGCCGGATATGCCCTCCATCGAAGATCATGCCGCCCTGCTGCATCGCCACCTGATCTCGATCTCGGAGACCATCGCACGGACGCGCCAGGAGATTGCCGAGCTGCACCAGGAGCAGGAAGCCGGCCGCGCCTGCGACGAGCTCAACGCTGTCGTCCAAGGCACCGAGCACGCTACCAACACCATCCTCACCGCGTCCGAGACCGTCGACACCCTCGCCCGCCGACTCGCGCGGAACACCCAGGATCAGGCGACCAAGGATGACGCCGAAGCGATCCAGGCGCAGATGCAGACGATCTTCGAAGCTTGCAACTTCCAAGATCTGACCGGTCAGCGAATCTCCAAGGTCGTGCGAACTGTTGGCTTCGTCGAGGAGCGCGTCGCAGAGATGCTCCGCCTGTGGTCCGGTTCGGTGGCGAGCGGGGCCCAGGCCACTTCAACGCGATCCAGGCCGACACGGCACGTCGATCAGGACGGCCTCCTCAATGGCCCGGCGCTGCCCGGAACAGCGGCCGTCTCACAGGACGCCGTCGATGCGCTGTTCGATTGAGGCGGGGGGTTCGCTGTCGGGCGCACCGATCGGTGGGATCCTCGTCCTGACCGATGATGCCGCACGGAGTGCTGGCTTGGCGCAAGACCTTGCCGCAGGTGCGCCTGTCACGCTTCTCGACCTTGATGAAAAGGCAGCCCCGGTCGACTCTGCTGACGCCATCGTCGTCGATCTCCTCGATCTGGGCTCGGACACGATCGCGCGCATACGGAAGCGCCTGAGTGAGACGCCACGCAGCGGCCCGCTCATCGTGCTGCTGCACAAGGATGCCCCGCGCAGCCGCGTCCTGGCTGTCGCGCTCGGCGCCAGCCTGATCGCGTCCGCGCCCTTCGACGTCGCCGAGCTGCGGGCCTTCCTGATGGCCGCGAAGCCCCCGGCGATCCCGAGCCCCTGCCCGCTCGCGCTCTCCAGGTTGCATCCAGGGCACGCGACTTCTTCACCACGGTGTTCGTGCCGCACAGGCCCATCACGCCAGAGATCGTCTCCAGCGGGACCGATCTCATCAATCACGCCATCCAAGACACTGGCATTCGTGATTGGGTTCGCGCCGTGCATCGCTTCGATGACATTACCCACCAGCACTGCCTCCTGGTCGCTGGTCTCGCCGCCGCCTTCGCCAAGAGCCTAGGTCTTGGCGAGGGGGAGTGTCATCGCCTGACCAAGGCCGCCCTTCTGCACGACGTCGGCAAGATCCATGTGCCGACGGCTATCCTCAACAAGCCGGGAAAGCTCGACGCGAACGAGATGGCCCTCATGAAGCGCCATCCCGAGCTGGGTTTCGCCATGCTGACGGGGCAAGCCTTCCATCCAGAGGTGCTTCAGGTCGTGCGCTCGCACCACGAAATGCTCGACGGCTCAGGGTATCCGGACGGACTCAAGGCGAACGAGATCCCCGACCTCGTGCGTGTGATGACCGTGTGCGACATCTACGCGGCGCTCATTGAGCGCCGGTCCTACAAAGCGCCGATGCCGGGCGAGAAGGCCTTCGCGATCTTGGACGGCATGACGGGTCGTCTCGATGCCGCGATCGTCGAAGCCTTCCGGCCGGTGGCCCGCGCCTTCGTTCCCCGCTTTCCGCCGCACGCCTGAGAGCTGTCATGAACGGGCTTGCGCATCCTCAGACGAGTTGGCGTCGCTCCGCCCGAACCTGGGTCGGGCTGGGCATTGTCGTCCCCGTTGGGATGGTCGCGGTTTGCTCCGCAATGCTCCTGCAATTGCGCTGGGATGCGTGGGATAAGGCCGAGCAGACTTCGAAGAACCTGATTCAGGTGATCGAGCGCGATATCGACCGCAACATCGAGATTATCGACGTCGCGCTACAGAATGTCGTCGACAACTTGAAGGCGTACGACCTTGAGGCGATGAGCCCGAACCGCCGCCAGAGCTTCCTGTTCGATCGGGCCGTCAACGCCAAAGATCTCAACGCTTTGCTCGTGCTCGACCAATACGGCAACAGCATCTACGACGCGGCCGGCTGGCCCCCGCGCCGCTACAACAATGCCGATCGCCCCTACTTTCAGGCCCATAAGGCCGATCCGAATCTCGGGCTGGGGGTCAGCGGACCGATCATGTCGCGTTCGGTGGGTAAGCCTGTTCTCATCCTGAGCCGGCGGACCGGGATGCCCGGAGGCTCCTTCGAGGGCGTGGTGCTGGGCAGCCTGTCGTTGACCTACTTCGATCGGCTCTTCCACGACCTCCAACTCGGCCAGGCCGGTACGATCAATCTCTTCCTCAATGACGGCACGCGGATCCTGCGCTATCCGCAGCCTGATTCCGGCCCCCCGCCCAACTTCTCAGCCGCGCCGAACTTCCAGCGCTTCCTCCGCGAGGGGCGCGGTCGTTTCGTCGCTATGACGCATTCGGATGGAATCGAACGGCTCTACACGTTCACCCGGGTCGGCAATTTGCCGTTGATCCTCAACGTCGCGCTCTCGACCGAGGAAATCGAGGCCGAGTGGCGCGCCAAAGCCTTGGTCATTGGGCTGATCGTGTTCGCCCTATGCGGGCTCACCGTCGGGCTTTCGTTCCTCGTGGCCTCGGAGCTCGAGCGGCGCAATGCGGCCGAAGCCGAACTGGCAATGCTCTCGGGCACAGACGCCCTAACCGTTTTGCCGAATCGGCGCGCCTTCGAGACGGCGTTCGCACAAGCCTGGGATGAGGCCCGACGGCCGGGCGGCTCCATCGCTCTCCTCGTCATCGATGCCGATCACTTCAAGCGCTACAACGACCGCTTCGGTCACGCTGGTGGTGATAATGTGCTGAAGGCTCTCGCCCGCGCCCTCGCCTCCTGCACCCACCGGCCGGGCGACTTGGTCGCCCGGATCGGCGGCGAGGAGTTCGTGATGCTATTGCCCGACATGGAGGCTGAGGGCGCCGCCCATGCAGCGGAGAGGGTGCACGCTGCTGTGGCCAATCTCGTCGTCGAAAGCGACGGCGTCGACATGGGGCGGGTTACGGTCAGTATCGGGCTCGCCTTCGGTATTCCCCGGCAAGGCGGCTCTCCCGATGATCTGTTCCGCATGGCCGATGCGGCCCTCTACGAGGCGAAGTCGACCGGTCGCAACCGGACCTGCTATGCGGTGATGGATGGCCCTCGCGCCGGGGATCAAGCGCCATACTCTGACGCTCTCCAACCCGCATCGGCGTTTCTCGCGGCTTGATGAGAGCCCTTCGGAAGTCGACCTGATCGACCCGGTGGCGCATCGAAAGGCTCTACAGCGGGGCTCAGGCCTGGAGCGGGTTCAAGCTGCCACGCTGAGATTGCTCTGGGAGAGGATGAACCCGGCCACTTCGGCGGCGGGAATCGGCCTGCTCAGCAGGTAGCCCTGCACCTCCGAGAAGCCGCTCGCCCGGAGCCGGGCCAATTGCTCCTCCGTCTCGACGCCCTCGGCCGTCGTGGTGATCTTCAGGCTGCGACCGAGTTCAGCCACGACATGGACGATCGCGGCGGCCTCGTCGCGCTCCATGAGGTTCCGGACGAAGGACTGGTCCAGCTTGATCTTGTCGAAGCGGAAGCTGTTGAGGGAGCTGAGCGACGAGTAGCCGGTGCCGAAGTCATCCATGGAGAACCGCACGCCGAGGCGGCGCAGTTCGGTCAACATCTGGTAGGTGGCTTGATCCTGGCTAAGGATCACCGATTCCGTAATCTCGAGTTCAAGGCGCTGGCTCGGGAGCCTCGTCTCCTGCAGCACCTCCTCGACGATCCGATGGATGTTGCCATCCCGGAATTGGGTCGGCGAAATGTTGACCGCCACACGGAGCGACCCTGGCCATCCCATAGCGGCCGCGCAAGCGGTCCGTAGGACATACACGCCGAGGGCATCGATCAGGCCGGTAGCCTCGGCAACGGGCACGAACTCGCCGGGCGAGATCATGCCGCGTTCGGGGTGGCGCCAGCGGGCCAGCGCCTCGAACCCCGTCACCGTGTTGGTCGCGAGCTCGAACAGCGGCTGGTAGTGAAGCTCGATCTGCCCATTCGCGATAGCGATGCGCAGCTCACGCTCGATCCAGCGTCGGTGATGCTGACGCTCCTCCATCTCGGGCTCGAAGGCGCGCACACGCCGACCGCCATCGGCCTTGGCGACGTAGAGCGCGAGGTCGGCGCGGCGGAGCAGGTCCTCACCGTCCGAGTCGTTTTCATCTGATACCGCGATCCCGAGGCTCGCATCGGCGGAGACGAACTGATCGGCGATGAAGAACGGACGCCGCAGCTGGGCCAGAGCCTCCTCCGCGAACCTCATTGCACCATCGGGAAGGTCCGAGCCGGACAGCACGATCGCAAACTCGTCGCCGCCGAGGCGCGCGACCGTTTTGCCCGGTGAACTCAGGGCCGTCAGTCGGGCGCCGACCTGTCGCAGCAGGTCGTCGCCCGCGGGATGACCGAGGGTGTCGTTCACGCCCTTGAAGTCATCGAGGTCGATGCAGATCACTGCGGCGGCGCCGCCCCCACCGGCGTATTCCGAGAACGCCTCGGCCAGGCGCTCCGTCAGCAGCGCACGGTTCGGGAGGCCGGTCAGGGCGTCGTGGGTGGCGAGATGCGTGATCCGCGCCTGCGCGATGACGCTCGTGGTGACGTCCTCATGTGTCTCGACCCAGCCTCCGTCCGCCATCGCCTGAACGGTGATCTCGATGTGGCGCCCGTCGGCCAGCGTCGCTGTCGTGACACGGCCCTGTGCGCCCGCCCTGCCCCGGACCGGCAGGTGGCCTAGTCCCGCCAGTGACCAGACATCGGATTGGGTGAGCGTTGGCCCGAGAGCCTTCGTGTCGATCCCATAGATGTGCAGGAACTGCTCGTTGGACACCTTGAGATGCCCGTTCGCGCCGTACATGCACAGACCCTGAGACATGTTGTTCAGGGCCGCGTCGAACCGCTCGTTCTGCTCCTCAAGCTGCGCCTCGCGTTCGGTCAGGATCTGGTTCTTGGCGAAGACATCGTCGCGCAGCTGGTCCCGCTCGGCGAGGGAGTGCTCCAGAACCACGACTGCGCGGGCGATGTCGCCGACCTCGTCCTCGCGCCGGACGTCCGGCACCGCCACGTGCCAGTTGCCCCGCGCGACCTCGGCGACCGTCCGGGTGATCCGCACGAGCGGGCGCGTGATATGGCTCGACAGGAACAGGAGGACGATCGCCACGAGGCAAAGCGTTAGGCCCGCCACCACGCAGAGCGTCGTGAGAAGGGAGCGAGAACTCGCCTCGCCGATGCCGACGACCTTGTTCTTGATCTGCTCCAACTCCTGGAGAGGCGCCGCGACACACAGCCGGGTGTCCTGCGCGGCTGGAATACAACGGGCGACCTTCTCGGTGCCGACGATAGCTTGAAGGCCCGCCGCCGAGGCGACACCGAGCGTGGCGTCGGGCATCTCGGCACCCGCTGACGACAGAAGGCGGGAGCCCGCGAGAATGAAGACATCGCGCCCGCTCAACGCGTTGAAAGCCGTCAGGATCTCCTCCCGCGGGCGGAGCATCCGATAGCCGACCAAGCCGCCGATCACCTCGCCGAATTCGTCGAACAGCGGCTGACCGAAGACATCGACGAAAGAGCCCGTTTCGTCCGCCGCGAGCGCTCCGGCCACAGCAGCGTCCCAGCGCAGGGACATCACGAAGCCCGTCGAACGCTCCCGATCGTTCCGGGCAATGATCGCCCGCAGCGCGGCAGCCAACGGTGTTCGGCCGATCGCCGTATTGGCCGTGAGCAGGTCTGCCTCGACCCGGTCGGCGGTGAGGGCCCGAAGATTCTGGTCGAAGGCGATGACGCCATCGAGATCGGCGAGCGCCAGAGCAGGCCGCATCAGTTCGGATGCTGCGACGGTGTTGCCGGAGAACACGGCCGTGGACACGTCCCAGCGCTTGGCGATCGTGGCGAAGCGCCGTTCCACATCCTCGCGCTGCATTTGGAGCCGCGCCGCCGCGAGCTTCGCGTCACTGAGGAGGCGGCCTGAGAGCTGCGTTTCCGACCAGCGCGAGATCTCCTGGGCCTGCTCACTCAGGGTCTGTCCCGAGCGCAAAGCCACCAGAAACACGAGCGCCGCGAGGGCGATCGCGGTCGTCGAGAGCGTCGCGCCGACGAGGCGCGCGCGGAGGGATCGTGAGAACGGATTGTGTGTCACGGCCTGAGCGGTGCGCCGCCCCGCTCCTCTAGTAAGCGCTTCGCACGATCGGAGGTCGCGAAGGCGAGGAAATCGGCGGCTGTGGCGTCTCGCGTGTTGTCCTTGTAGATGAGCGCCAGGGTCACCGCGCTGGGATAGGCGGGGTTGCTCGGGGCATGGCCATCGATCGAGAGGACCGTGAGGTCTGCGGCAAGCGCGGGCGAGAACGGTCCGAAGCCGATCGCCCCCGGATTCTGGCGCACGGTCTCGACGGCATCCTGGGTCGTCGTCGCGGTCTTCGAGCGGCTCGTCAGGACGAGATCCCGCCAGCCGGGCATGCTCGAGCGGAGGACCGCGAGGGTGCTGTCCGTGTCCTCGCGACGGACTACGCGGATCTTCAGGTCGGGCCCACCGACCGCATTCCAGTTATCGATCGTACCCGCGAAGATCGCCGTCACCTGAGCGCTCGACAGGTCGTTTACGCCGATGCCGCGATGCACGAAGATCGCGGACGGAATCCGGGTCAGGGGAACCTCGACGAGTCCCTGCCCCTTCTCCGCTGCGGTGAGCGGGCGGGCCACGCGCCCGAGCTTCTGTCGCTCGCTACCTACGGCCGCAACCGCACCACCGGACCCGATGCTCGGTGGGACCGTTACATGCGCAAGCCCGCCCTCATTGTAGGCCGTCGCCACAGCCTGCAGCATCTCGATGCCATCGCCCGTGCCGACGATGGTGAGGTCTTCCGCCCACGCGCCGAAGGACAGCGTGAAGTAGACCAGGGACGCCAGGGGCAGTGCGCGGAGGTTGACGAATGCAGAGGCCATGGTCGCAGCTTGCGACCCAATAATTAAATGTATGTCACCAAATAAGCCGCCAACGATCTGTGGTTTATGACTCTTTAGGTCAAAGGCTGGCTTTTCGGAGTCTGAGGAGTGGAGACCCGCTGAAGCAGGCGCTGGAAGAAATTCAGTTCTCCCGGAAGCTTTGCCGTTTCGGCGCGGGCGGCCGAGTAGAACGGATCGGCGTAGCAGGTCGCCCCCGCCGCTGCGGCGATGAATTGAACCGCTGCGACCATCTCAGGTCCCCCGGCCGTGATCACCGTATCCTGTGCCGTCAGCAACGGAAGATGCTGCGTCGGTCGGCCGGGGCGTGCGTCTTCCGGTGGGTTCGTGCCGCTACAGGTCAGAATCGCCGTCGCCCCCTTTCGCGCAGCCACTCCAGGGCTGGGCGCATGTAGAGGTTGTACGCGTGACGCGTCCCGGCCACGACCACCAAGTCGCGATCCGGTTCACGCAGGCGACTCGCTCGCGCCACGGCCCAGGCTGGCGCGAAGCCCACCCCGGCCGCCACCACCACGAGGCGCCCCCGTCCGAGCCGGTGGAAGGCATGGCCGAAGGGACCTTCGACTTTCACATCGGATCCGGCGCCGATCTGCTTGCCCAGTCGAGAGGACACCGCACCGCCGTTGAGCCGGCGGATCTGAAAGATCAGCTCGTTGAGTTCACCCGATCCGTCGGTGCGAAGGGTCGGGCTGTAGTCCCGCGGCGGGCAACCCGGGAAGGTGACGCGGACGTATTGCCCCGGCAGGTAGGCAAGCGGCTTACGCAGCCTCACCGTGACCTCGACGATGTCGGGGGTCAGGGAGACCACGCTCCCGACCGTTCCGCTGCGCCGGACGGTGTCCGGCACCTCATCGAACTCGATGACGGTCTCGGTCATGAGCCGTGCCCGACAGGCGAGCACTGTGTCTCCGACCCGCGTGCCCGCGTCGTCTACGGCGCCGGAATAGACCCGCACGCGGCAGGTGTCGCACTGTCCGGTGGCGCAATCGTGCGGGATCGCGCGGCCGCTGGCGAGACCGGCATCGAGCAACGTCTGCCCGGCACGTGCCGCCACGCGCCGTCCGTTGATGACGAGAGAAACCGCACCGGTCATGGGGGGCTGATCCGATTCAGCGCAGCAGAACTTCGACCGGCCGCATGTGCCGGGTGTGCCGCGTCTGCGTGTGGTCGAAGGCCGAGACGTACAGGTAGAAGATGTTGCCGGGCAGGAAGTCCACGTCGTACTTGCTGTCGGTGGCGATCTTGCGCGACGCGACCAGGGTCCAATGGTCGTCGGCCCAGTTGGCCGCCGATGTGATCCCCGCCCGGTCGCCGGTATAGCCCTCGGTCAGCAGCACGCCGGGCATGATCGTCCCCACCGGGATCTGCGCGTCGACATCCTTCGCGTACGGGACTGTCTCGGATGCCTCGACCATCCACCAGGCCGCGCCTTCCGAGACGCTGGCATCCGGATCGAGGTCCACCGTCCCGAGCTTGGCCTTGGTGACCTGCCAGTCCTTGGGGAGCCGCAGCGGTTCGACCGCGCCGGTATAGCCGCCCGGACCCTCGAAGCGGAAATTGTAACGATAGGCGCTCGTGCCGGGATCACCCCAATACCCCGCCTGATAGCGTCCCTTGACCGCGCGCTCCGCCGCCGTCGGGTCTGTCGGGGGGCCGATATGCATGTCCTCGACCACGCCGAGCATGCCGCCCCGTCCCGACTTCCACTGCCACATGTCGATGTAGCTGCCATCGGTCGTGTAGTGGTAGCCGCGGCCATTGAGGGGAGCGGGCGCATTGCTGAGCGGCTTGGGGCCGAGATGGGTCGAGCCGCCGGAGCCGAAGGCATCGGAACGCGAGAAGATGACCGCGAACTTGTCCTCGTAATAGGCGGTCACGTCGGCCTTCGCGGCGTCCGCGTCGAGGAGGTGCCAGCCGTCCTCGCGCTTGATCATGGGCACGCGCTTCAGTGAACGCGACGGATCCCACCAGCGGAAGGCGAAGTAGACGTTCTTGTCGTCCCGCACGGCCCGGATCTCGACGTCGGTCTCGCCGGTTCCGCCGAAATTGGCACCCTGCATCGTGCGAATCGAGACCGGGCGGGCCGTCTTCCAGACGGGATCGGTAAGGAGCTTGCTCAGGTCCGGCCCCGTTGCCACCCGGTCCACGACGAGGGTGGACCGCCCGGCGAAATCCGCCCATGCAATCCCGCTGACCACCACGACGCCGAGGGCCAGGGCCGCCAGTAGCGGGCGACGCCGGCGGAGCGCTTCGTCCGCCAGGGGGGCGGGACGGAACAGCCGGAGCAATTGCCACAGGCCTCCGTACATGAAGTGCGCCAGGGTATGGACCGCGATGTATCCGAGCGCCACCAGCGCGCAGGTGGCGTGCAGCCACACCACCCATCCGCCGTAGCCCAAGTAGAGCGCAACGCCGGTTCCAGTGAGGACGAGGGTCACGGCGTAGATCGCCCAGTGCAGGGCGACATTGATGCCGCCCCAGCGGGCCTTCCGGGCGGCCTTCGTGCGCCCGGTGACGAAGATGGCGCGCAGGCGAGACACGCCGTTTCGGTCCGCCAAGCGACCGCGCACGAGATAGACGAGATACGCGGTGATGCCGAAGAACAGGCTCAGTCCAGCGATGAAGTGGACGGTCCAGATCTCGCCCTGAGGCAGCAGCGGCTCCAAGAATTTGGCCGTTCGGGCCACGGGCGCATCCGCCGAGATCCGCAATCCTGTGATCAGGCTCGCAACCATCGCCACGGCGACGATCCAATGGATGATGATCGTGCCCGTATCGGAGCGTGGGTGCCGGTCGACGCGTGCCGCCACCTTGGCCCTTACTTCCGGAACTGGTGTTGGCTCCGCTGGCGGATGGGGCGCGAGGGCGAGTGTGTCGGACATACTGGTCACCAAGCCGCTCGCCGGTACCGAACTCAGTACTTAGGTACTTTTGCAACTTACGACTGTTGGCCGGCCCATGCCAAGGTTAATAATTCGAGAATTCGGTGGAATTTTCCGAGCGTGGCTGAGCTGCATCGCAGAGCGCCGGCTCACATTTGGTCGCGAGGTCCTCGGGCGCGATTCCGTCGCGGCCCCATCCTGCTGGATGGAAGCGGACGACGGATCTGATCCCGCTTCCGATCCATGGCAGGCGCAGGTCAGAACCACGGAAACGAACGGCGCTCTCTCGCTTTGAAGGCACGACGACGCCGAGGCCGACATGCTCTACGAACTCGCTACCCTGTCCTGCCCCCTGCTTGCGGTCGGCCGAGCGGCCGAGGGGCGTCCATGCCTGGGTGAATGACCCGGAGGCCAAGGGTGAACTGTTCGGCTGCTGGCGGACAGAGACAGGAACACTCGGCCGCCTGATCGTGCTGCGTGGGTTCGAGGCTCCGGAGGACATGACAGCCGAGCGCCGCCGTGCGCTCCTGAACACGAACCCGTTCAATGCGGGGGACATCGTGACCGCGCTGGAAATGGACAGCTATGCGCCATTTCCCTTTCTCCCGCCGATCCGGACGGGAGATCGTGGCGGGGTGTACGAGTTCCGGACCTATCGCCTGAAGCCCGGCGGATTGCCGCCGACGCTGGCAGGTTGGGAAGCGGCGATCGAGCCAGCACGCGCGTATACCGAGCATCTCGTCGTGAACATGTATGCGCTCGATGGGGCGCCGCGCATCACGCACATCTGGGGCTTTGCAAGCTTGGAGGAGCGAGCCGAGTTGCGATCGAGCGCCTATGGGGCCGGTGTTTGGCCGCCCAAGGGCGGTCCCGATCAGATCGCGGAGGCGACGTCGACGATTGCGCTCCCACAAGGGCCGTTTCCCTTGGCCTGAGCAGAACTCTGGGTTCATTCCGTTGGGCCGGGATCAGACGGCCTCTCCAAAAAGGTTGAATGAAGCTCTGGTAGCCGGATCGGGCCAAACGGCTGACCATAGCCTTGGGGCTGACCTGACCTAATTCGGTGCCGGAACCCGAGACGTGACGGGGGCACCAGGCGCGGGATCCTGTTCTTGATGTCACTGACGAAGCGGATCGTGGGCCTGGTCGTTTTGGCGCTGATCCCCGCGTTGGCCGTCCAGGGCTACAACGAGTACGCGCTTCGGTCCGCCCGCGCCGAGGCGGTCCGGAATGAGGCCATGCGCGGGGCCAAGGCCGTCGCGGCCGATCTCGGCCAGTTCGGGCGCGGAGCGAGGCAGATCCTCGCCATCCTGGCCGGCGTGGCCGAGGTCCGCGGCAAGGATGCACGCGCCTGCACGGCGTATCTCGCGACGGTCGGCGGGAAGGTCCCCGGTTCGTTCTTTTTGGCGTCGCAGACTCGGATGGACGCATCCGGTGTAACACGCTCGGCTCACCTGCCGGGGCCTATACGGTTTCCGACCGCTCCTACTTCCAAGAGGCGATGCGCACCGGGGGCTTCGCCATCGGCGAGGTCGTGTCGGGCCGGGTCACGGGACGGCCGACCATCCAGTTCGCTCAGGCCATCGCCGACGACGACGGCGATGGCCGCCCCGACGGCATCGTGATCACCAGCATCGATCTGTCCTATCTCGCGGCCCGGCAGGCCACAGCAGGTTTGCCCCCCGATGCCGCCCTCACGGTCGCGGACCGGCAGGGCACGATCCTGGTCCGCCTGCCCGATCATGAGGCTTGGGCGGGCAAGCCGCTTCCCCCGCCTTCTGGCAGGCCCTGACGGATCACCGGGGCAAGGTCGCCGACCTGACTGGATTGCGGGGCAATCCGCGGATCACCGCTGTCGCCGACAGCGCGCCGGGAGACCTCGACGGCATGACGGTGGCGGTGGGCCTGTCGCCTGCAACCTCCTTCGCGGACATTGATGCCGCCACCCGCCGCGGCCTCGTGCTGATCGGCCTCGGCACGGTGCTCGCCATCGCCGCCGCGCTCCTGGCGGGCCGCGCCTTTATCCGTCGACCCGTGCGGCGCCTGCTCGGGGCGGCCGGCGCGTGGCGTGCGGGCGAGCTGGGCACCCGGACCGGACTGTCCGGACGCGACGAGTTCGGCCAGCTCGGTGAGGCGTTCGATGCCATGGCCGCCTCGCTCCAAAGGCACGAAGGCGAATTGCGCGAGGAGGTCGCACGCAGCCGTATCTTGCAGGAGCGGCAGACCATGATGCTGCACGAGTTGAACCACCGCGTCCGCAACACCTTGACCACCGTTCAGTCCCTGGCGCGGCAGGCGCGCCGGGACGAGGACCGCGGCGAGCGGCTGGAGGGACGAATCCTCTCCCTGTCCAAAACTCACGACCTGCTGTCGCGCGACGACTGGGAGGGTGCCTCGCTGCGCACGTTGCTGGAGAACGAACTCTCGCCTTTCCGGGACGATCAGGTGCACCGCTTCGGCCTGGAAGGGGCCGACATCGATCTGCCGCCGCGCTACGTCCTGGCCCTCGGGATGGCGCTGCACGAGCGACGACCAATGCGGCCAAGTACGGCGCGCTCTCGACCGACGAAGGCCGGGTCGACATCGCCTGGAACGTCGTCATCGGCGAGAGCGGCGCGAGGCGGCTCGCCTTGGAATGGCGGGAGAGCGGTGGTCCGCCGGTGCGAGAGACGGGCAAGCGCGGGTTCGGCACGCGCCTGATCACGGGTGGGGTCAGCCGTGAACTCGGGGGAACTGTCAGCCTGGAGTTCGCCCCCGGGGGCCTGTGCTGCAGCCTCGACATGCCTCTCGATGAGCCGGACCGGTTCACCTCGTTCGCGGCTGCCACCGACAGGCAGCCGACCGGCAGGGCTTGAAAGCTTAACCCGGTCTGAACCGTCCGGTTCAGCCTGCAGCAGCGGCGCGTCGGCATGCTTCGTCATCGTCAACGGCGCCGACACGCGCAAGGAGCTTTCCCATGCCCATCATGCCCTGGATCCACGACGCCCTGTATCTCGGCGGCTTTGCCGGCCTCGTCGTCGTGGCGCGGCAGGCGCTCGTACGGCGCGATCTCAAGCTGTCCGGCCTGCCCGGCCTCGAACGTCTGCGTCGACCGTTCGGACTGAGTTCTATCTCGCGGGAGCGGTCGTGGTTCACGCCGGCGCGGACCAGCGGCAACACCGCCTTCGACGCGTGGCGCGACGGCGAGATCAGCCGCATCGAGGAGCAGCGCCGCGCTCTCGAAACTCGTCTCCAGGAATTCAAGGGCTTCGTCGACAAGCTGAAGCGCGCGAAGGATCGCGCGACCTTCGAGCGCTTCGTAGCCGAACATCCCCATGGACGGGGGACGCTGGCCGACATGGCCCAAACTGCCGGTCACCCCGAACACCGGCCGAGCTAGTACCCCCTCATCGACTGAGCGGGGCTGGACCCGGGGCGTCGGCGTCCTTCGCCGCCGTTGGCCCGGGCGAATCATGATCGGGCGAGGCTGCTGATCTTCTACCGGCGCCGAGCCTGGGTTTCGTGCACGATCGTCTCGATGAAATTACGGATCTCGACCTGCCGCTTGTCGTCCTCCGTGACTTGGTCGTCCAGGCCGAGACGCCATGCTAGGTCACGGCGCGCGGGCTCGCGGTGGAGCGCCTCGACGAGGTCAGCTTGGTCCTCGACGTCGCGGCGTGACCGCGCCAGCCCGGCTTCCACGAGGTCGTTCGCCTGCCGACGCAGAGCCCCGGTCACCTCATCCAGTCCGATTTCGGGGTGATACTGCACGCCCCAGAACGTGCCGCCTTCGAACCGGATTTCCGCGGCCTGCACGAGGGTGGACCGGTTGAATGCGATCAGTGTCGCCTCTTCCGGGAGGGTCTCCACCTCATCGGTGTGGATGCTCGGTGCATCGAAGGCCGCGGGCCGCCCCCGCAGCAGAGGATGGGATCTCCCCGCCTTGGTCGCCACGATGCGCCGGGCAAAGCCTGCCTCCGT
Organism: Methylobacterium komagatae; assembly: GCF_042661665.1. NCBI lineage: Bacteria > Pseudomonadati > Pseudomonadota > Alphaproteobacteria > Hyphomicrobiales > Methylobacteriaceae > Methylobacterium > Methylobacterium komagatae. The sequence goes on along the minus strand of NZ_JBHSWN010000001.1, from coordinate 3,742,575 downwards.
GCTGCTGTGGTTCGGCCGGACAGCGCCGCCCGCCGCGACCGTGGCGAGTTGCAGGCCGGCACACGACCCGAACGAGGGCGTGCCGGATGCGAAGACGGCACCCATGAAAGCGATCGACCGTCGAACCTCAGGAGTCTCTTCGTACAAGGACAGGGGTGATCCACTCAGGAACACGGCGTCGTAATCGGTCAGCGACATACCGGACGGCAGCGCGCCATCCGCATCAGCGGGCTTGACCCTGTCGCACGTCGCCCCGGGAGCGAGGCGTTCGAGAATCTCAAGATAGGTCTCCCCTGACGAGCGCCCGACGCTCTCGCGCCGTTTCTCTCGGGCGTCCGGCGGCTCGCTCTCCGCCACGAGGAAGCGGAGGCCGGATGACGATGACTGCAAGGGGTCGATGCCTTTCCGGTAAGATATCCCTTCAGCGAACCGAAGCGGCCGGACGGCGTTCCGGGGCGGGCGGTCCTGACGCAGGCGTCGCCCTACGTACTTTAGAGGCAAGATCACCCAAAGATCGACTAAATTTTATTTTCTTGATTTTCAGTATAGGAGACCGTTTGTAATCGCCTATAATCCAAATACCGAAATGCAACGCGTTATCGAAAGCGCGCAATGTTCAGGAGCGATACGAGGGACGAGGCGACGTAAGTCAGGGCCGCAGCGCGCAACACGGAACGCGCGTCGAGCAGATCGCCAGCGTCGAGGTAGCGACCTGTTTCCAGGATCGGCAAGGCCCGGCGAAAGCTCGCGTCGAGTTCGACGGGCAGCGTCAGGAGGTGGAGCACCAAGCGAACGCTGAGGAGCGCCAGACCGACCGCGACCTGAAGGCCGAGCAACGTAGGCGACTTGACGACGGCGAGCACAAGCGGCGCCGTCAGCATCACCAGGCCGGCGGCAAGCTCGACGCGACTGACGATCTGGGCGAAGGCCGCCCGCGCCGCAAGGAGCCGGTCACCCGCCGCGTGCTGAAGCGCGTGGGAGACCTCGTGCGCTGCCACCGCGACGGCCGTGATCGAGCGGCCGTCATGGTTCTCCGGCGACAGGCGCACGACGTTCGCGGCGGGATCGAAGTGGTCCGCTGGTGCGATCTCGACGGGCACGTGCTGAAGCTGCGCCAGGTCGAGCAAATGGCGGGCGAGTTCGCCTCCGGTCCCAGGCAGATCCGGCCGCTCGGTGGCGTGCTGCGTCATCACCCGGCGCACCCACCACTGGGGACCGAACACGAGGCCGAACAGAAGGGCGACGCCGAGCGCCAGGAGAATGGGCATAACCCGGCATGTAAGTGCCCGGCCGGGCTGGCGTAAGCGCGGCGGTTTCCCCCAAGAGGAACGCGGCATTGGGAGAGGCCGATCCGGGATGGATCAGGGCCGAACGGCAGGCGTCTCCAGCGTCAGCGGCGCGGCCCGGGTCGCGAGGTAGAGTTCGAGCGAAATGTATTCCGGCGCCCCGTACCCGAAGGGCTCGGCCCGCATGCCGGTGAGGCAGTTGCGCAGGCGCCGTTGCAGCGAGCCGAGCCCCTGCCATTCGAGACGGTAGAGCGGATAACCGGTCGGCTGGCCCTGCGGGATCACCGCCGCACCGAGGCGGCGGCCCCAATGGTCATCATGGCAGATCGCGCAGGACAGGCCGAGCTGGCCCTGGCGCGCTTGAAACAACGCGTGCCCCTCATTCCGTGCGGGTTCGAGTCGGGGATCGGCCGGAGGTGAGATCGGCAGTCCACGTGATTGCGCGGCGACGAAGGCCGTGAGCGCCAGCAAGTCGGGGCTCTCATAGGCGAGAGGCTCGGCCCCCTGATGCTCGCGGCGGCACGCGTTCACCCGTCCCTGCAGGTCGATGGGCTTATCCGTCCGCGCGTCCCACGCGGGATAGCGTGCCGCGACGCCCCGCATCGTGGACGAGGCCTCGCCGTGGCATCCGGCGCAGGATGGCCTGCCGGAGGGAGGTGCCTTCGTCCAGAGGTCTTCCCCATCCGCGACCGCGAGCATGCCGGGATTGGCCCCGTCGTCTCGCTGCATCGCCTGGATCTCGGGGCTCATCTGATCGAAGCCCGAGCGCCGCTCAGCCTGCGGAATCGGCTCTGCCCCCGCAAGGGCTAGGGAGAGAAGCAACCCGACGAGCGCCATCGGCAGCAAGCTCCCTGAGCGGCGCGACATGGCCGGGCTCAGGCTACGGTGATCGCTGCGGATTCAGTCTGGTCGAAACCGCCATCGCCGCGCCACGTGAAGCTGAAACGCCCGCTGCGCGTCGCGACCCAGGTGAAGGTCAGATACGGGTTGGCCGCCGAGGCGGGAAACAGCTCGGCCCGGAAGATCTCCTCATCCTCGAAGCGGCAGACGAACTCCGTCACGATGTTGCGCGGCAGGATGCGGCCGTCCGCGCCGGGACGGAAGCCCGTCTCCATCGGATGCGAGATCAGCGTCTTGATCGTGATCGTGTCGCCGGGCTTGGCGGTCTTGGGCAGGTTGATCAGCGTCCGGGCCATCGGGGTTCAGCCCTCCAGGCAGGCGGCGAGGGTCACGATGGCGTCCGCGCTCGCCGACCAATAGGTGCCGTCGCTCATCTCGGCGATGGCGGTGATGCGCTGCGTGTCGGCGAGACGGATGCGGGTCGAGACCTTCGCGTGACCGGCCCCGGGCCGCAGGTGGACCGTGACGACGTTCGGCTGCGGGTTCTTCTCGTTGAACACGGCGATCCGGCGGACATGGTCCTCGGGCGTCATCGCGCTCTCGACGCTCACTGAGAGCGGCACCGTGTTGCCGTTCTCCACGAGCGGCGGCAGATCGACCGTCACCCGGCCCGGCCGGATCGGATTGTCGCCCGCGAAGCGCCGGATGGCGGATTCCGTCGTTTCCGTGCGCGGTAGTGCCGTCGCGGCGGCAGCGGGGCGCAACGCGATGGCGAGCACGGTCCCGGCCGCCCCGGCGAGCACGCCGCGCCGGTCCACCGCACGCGCGCTCCGTCCCCTATGCCCGCTCATCGGCTTACCCCGGATGCATCCTCGCGCAACGTCGCCAGGAAGGCGACGACGTCTTCGATGTCACTCGTGCTCAGGATCGTGCGCCCCTGCCACGCCCGTCCCACGCGGGCGAGCCCCGCCAGTGAGTAATAGGATGGCATGATCGTCTCTGGGTTCAACACCCGTCCGTCCACCAGCCGCAGCCGCAGCTGCCCCGCGCTCAACCGCCCGCCGACGCCCGTGAGATCCGGCGCGAGGTTGCCCTGGAACCGTTCCTCCGGGAACGGCCCTGCATGGCAGAGCAGGCAGAGCCCACGGGTCCGGTCCGCGACGATGGCCCGACCGCGCGTGGGATCGCCCGGTGCGCCGGTCAGGCTCTCGGGAATGGCATCGCCGACGATCGTCGTGGGCACCAAGCCCTCCTCGGCCAGCGCCGGTAAGGGAGTGAGCGCCAGGACGAGCAGGGCGGCCACGTGGCTCCGCCTCATCCGAACACGTCCCGCGTGATCGTCTGGTACCAGCTTTCGCCATAGGCCGCCTCCTGCGCGCGCACCGCGTTGGGCGCGTCGAGGGGGCTGATGCCGCCCGCTCCGGGAACGTCCGCGAGCAGGCCGTCGGTCGGACGGAAGACGCCCGCGATCGAGATGCCGTCGCCGGGTGCGACGAGGCTCCAACAGGTGTTGATCAGCTTCGGGCTCTCGGGCTCCCGTCCGGCCAACAGGTCGATCACCGCCTGGGCACAGACCTTGGCTTGCGAGTTCGCCGAGAAGGCGGATTTCGGCATCGCCCCGCCAATGGCCGCGTCGCCGATGACATGAATGCCCGGCACGAGGTGCGATTCGAACGTCACGGGGTCGATGGGGCACCAGCCGCTGCGGTCGGCGCAGCCCGCCTGCGCCGCGATGCAGCCGGCCCACTGGGGCGGGATGATGCAGGCGACATCCGCCTTATACTCGGCGAAGTCGGTGCGAACGACCATCGCTGTGGGATCGACTTCGGTCACCGCGCCGCCCGAGGCGAGCGGCACGTATTCGAGCACGTCCGGATAGAGCTTCGCCCACGCCGCTTCGAACAGCTTCTGCTTCGAGAACGTGTCCTTCGCGTCGAGCAGAACGAGCTTCGCCTTCGGCTTCCGTGTCTTCAGGAAATGGGCGATCAGGCTGGCGCGCTCGTAGGGGCCGGGCGGGCAGCGATATGGGTTGGCAGGCGCCGAGAGAACCACCGTGCCGCCCTCCGGCATGGCCTCAAGCTGTCGGGCGAGGAGCACCGTCTGTGCCCCGGCCTTCCAGGCGTGGGGCATCGCCTCCGCGGCCTTCGCGTCGTAGCCCGGTACCGCGTCGAAGCGCAGATCGATGCCCGGTGACAGGATCAGACGGTCGTAGGGCAGCGTCGTGCCATCGCCGAGGGTCACCCGGCGTGCCGCGGGATCGACCGCATTCGCCATCCCCCGCACGAGGCGCAGTCCGGCCCGCCCGAGGGCCTCGTAGCCGAAGGTCTGGGCCTCGATACCGCGCAGGCCCACGACGACCGCGTTGCTGCCGGTGCAGGCGATGTACTGCTCGGCCGCCTCGATCAGGGTCACATCGACGCCGCCCGCCGCGAGGCAGCGCGCCGCTGTCGCTCCGCCGAACCCGGCGCCCACGATCACGACGCGTGGGGACGTGCCGCCGAGTGCGGGACGCGCCAGCGCAGCGGCTGCGGCTCCACCGATCAGGGCGCGGCGGCTCGGCGAGGGGGAAGCGCGCATCACCTCTTCCCCTGCTCCGCGAACCAAGCGGCGATCGCATGCGATTCCTGCGCGTCGAACCCCTTCACGATGCGGTTCATGATCGTCGCCGGACGCGAGCCCAAGCGGAAAGCTTCGAGCGCGCCGACGATCTCCGCCTCCGGTCGCCCCGCGAGGACGCCCATGGCGGAGCCCTCGGCATGGCAGCCGGTGCAGGACGAGGCACCGGGCGGCGGCCGCGTCCCGGCAGCGCCCGCGCCCCTCCCCCGACAAGCACGGCGGGCAGAATGAGCGCCGGAAGCAGCGCCCTCATGCCCGGCGCAGGTCCGTGTCCTTCAGCGGAAGCTGGCGGACGCGCTTGCCGGTCGCCGCGAAGATCGCGTTGAGCACAGCCGGCGCGGCCACCGCGATGGTCGGCTCGCCGACGCCGCCCCAGAAGCCGCCGGACGGCATCAGGATGGCCTCGACCGCCGGCATCGCGTCCATCTTCATGACCGGGTAGCTGTCGAAGTTCGTTTGCTCAATCCGCCCGTCCTTCACGGTGCAGGCGCCGTAGAGCGCGGCCGAGAGCCCGTAGACGAAGGAGCCCGCGACCTGCGCATCGATCTGTTGCGGGTTGACCGCGTGACCGGGGTCGGTGGCCGCCACGATGCGGTGGATCCTCAGCTCGCCCTGGTCGGAAACCGAGACTTCGGCCGCCCCCGCCACGTAGCTGCCGAAGCCCATCGTCTGGCAGATGCCCCGGTAGACGCCCTCGGGCGGCTTGGTCTTCCAGCCGATCTTATCAGCCACCGCCTGGAGCACGGCCCGGTGCTTCGGGTGGTTGTCCATCAGCTTCAGACGGAACGCCAGCGGGTCCTGGCCGGTGGCGTGGGCCAGCTCATCCATGAAGCATTCGAGGTAGATGGCGTTCGGGTTCAGGTTCACGCCCCGCCAGAAGCCCGGCAGGATGTGCGGGTTGCGCATGGCATGATCGACGAGGATGTTCGGGATCGTGTAGCCGATCGCGGCCTCCGGCCCGCCGGGGTTGAGACCCTGGAAGGTGACCGGATCGCGACCCTCGACCATGCGCTGGGGGGCGACGGAGGCCAGGATCGATTGGCCGGAGATGCGCATGTGCAGCCCGGTCAGGTTGCCGTCCTGATCGAGGGCGGCGCGCATCCGGCACTGCGTGACCGGGTGATACCGGCCGTGCGTCATGTCCTCCTCGCGGGTCCAGAGCAGCTTGACCGGCGTGCCCGGCATCTCCTTCGCGATGAGCACCGCCTGCCGCACCCAATCGTGGGTCGCGCCGCGCCGCCCGAAGCCGCCGCCGAGATGGATCTTGTAGACCTCGCAGGATGTGGCTGGCAGCCCGGCCGCATCGGCGGTCGCGGCAAGGGCGGCCTCGCCGTTCTGCGTCGGCGTCCAGACCTCGCAGCGCTCCGGTGTCCAGAGCGCCGTGGCGTTCATCGGCTCCATCGTGGCGTGGTTCTGGAACGGCACGCCGTAGACGGCCTCGACCACCTTGGCGGCACCCTTCAGCGCACCCGCCACGTCGCCAGCCTTGTTGCCGACGAAGGCCTCCTTGGCATCGAGCCCTTCCCGCAGGACCGCTGCGATGGTCTCGCTGGAGACCTTCGCGTTCGGGCCCTCGTCCCAGACGATGGGGAGGGCGTCGAGGGCGGTCTTGGCCCGCCAGAACGTGTCGGCCACCACCGCGACTGCGCTGTCGCCGATCTGGATCACGCGCTTCACGCCGGGCATGCCCGACACCGCCGCAGCCTCGAAGCTCTTCACGCTGCCGCCAGTGACCGGACAATCCCGGATGGCGGCATTCAGCAGACCCGGCAGCTTCAGATCGATCCCGTAGACTTGGCTACCGTCGAGCTTCGGCAAGGTGTCGAGCCGCTTCAGCGGCTTGCCGGCGATGGTCCAGTCCTTCGGGTCCTTGAGGGTGACGTCCTTGGGCGGCTCGATCTTGGCCGCCTCGGCGGCGACCGCGCCATAAGTGGTGCTGCGGCCGGAGGGACTGTGGGTGATCACGCCCCGCTCGACGCGGCACTCGGCGGGCGACACGCCCCAGCCCTTCGCGGCGGCGGCGACCAGCATGGTGCGGGCGGCGGCACCGCCCTTGCGCACGTATTCGTGGGAGTCGCGGACACCCCGGCTGCCGCCGGTCGAGTAATCACCCCAGACACGCTTGCGGGCGAGGTTCTGGCCTGGGCTCGGATACTCGGTGGTGACCCGCGCCCAATCGCAATCGAGTTCCTCGGCGACGAGCTGTGCGAGGCCCGTGAGCGTGCCCTGACCCATCTCCGAACGGGCGATGCGGATCACGACGGTCTCGTCCGGCTTCACCACGACCCAGGCATTCACCTCCGGCGTGGTGGGCGCCGCACCGAGCGTCGCGGCGCGGGCGGGGAACGGGATATGAAAGCCCAGGGTGAAGAGACCGGCACCGGCCAGCAAGGTGCGGCGGCTGGGGCGGGCGGCCTGCGGGGCGGCCTTGGATTCGAGGCTCATCGTCTCTCCCCCTCAGCCGGCCTGGCCGCGCTCGGCGGCGAGCTTGATGCCCGCCAGCACGCGGTTGTAGGTGCCGCAGCGGCAGATGTTGGTGATCTCCTGACGGATCTGGTCTTCGCTCGGGCGCGGGGTCTGCGCCAGCAGGGCCGCCGAGGCCATGATCATGCCCGGCTGGCAGAAGCCGCATTGCGGCACGTCGAGCTCGGCCCAGGCCTGCTGGACCGGATGGCGGGCATCCGGGGCGAGCCCCTCGATCGTGACGATCTTCTGCCCCGGCTCGACGGCCGAGAGCGGCATCGAGCACGAGCGGACGGCCGCCCCGTCGATATGGACGGTGCAGGCGCCGCATTGGGCAATGCCGCACCCGTACTTGGTGCCGGTCAGTCCAATCTGCTCGCGGATGACCCAGAGGAGAGGCGTGTCCGGCTCAGCATCGACCTCACGCACGACCCCGTTCACGTTCAGTCGTGCCATCGGATCCTCTCGTTTGAAATGAGCTTATTGCATTCAATATCCCAGAAGCTGTCTTTTGCTCAAGGACGGCGGCTGCGGCGCTTCTGCCGCAGGTGCGGTGGATGCGTCCGCTCTTTGGATTTGCCCGCTCACATCTTGGAAACATGTCCGATGAAGCGGACGCCTTACCGTTTCCGCTTAATGCGCTAGGCAGGCCGCCTCAGGGTCGAAGCGGTGTCATTCCGACGTGTCTTATTGCGGCGTCCGCCTTTTCGGACTGCAGAAACGCGATCAGCCGTTTCGCCAGATCCGGGTTTTTGGCCCCTGCCACCACCGCGGCTGAGAAGGTTTGGACGAGTTGCACCTCGTCGGGCAGAACCCCGATGGGCTCGACGCCAGGTATGTTGACGAGCTCGCTGATGGGCCCCAACGCGAGATCAGCCTCGCTGGCCGCCAGCGCAGCGGCCGAGTCGGTTCCTCGTGAATAGACTTTCAGACGAACCTTGTCGGCTATGCCGAGCGCCGGAAAAATTTCCCTCTGGATGAAGAGGCCGCTGGTGCTGCCCGGTATTGCGATGAGGCGGGCATCCAACAAGGTCCGGGTGAGCGCGGCAACAGAGCCTGACGTCCGATCTCGGTGTGTCTGTCCGCACAGCCGCCGCGAGGGGCGCGCTCGCAAGCTCGGCAGCCGAGTCCTCTGCGATGAGGCCCGCGCTGATGAGTTCATGGAGACCTTCATTGGACAGGATGACGATATCGACCTTAGCACCATGATTGAGTCGATAGCGGATCGTCTTCGGGCCCGTGCCTTGAGAGGCGCCAGATTGGGTCTCGATCTTGATGCCTGCCTCTTGCTCGAACTCCGGGATCGCCATCCGATAGGCAAGCTCGAAGCCTCCGGAGATCAGAACGGTGACCGTGGGTCGGCTATCGCTCGTCAACGTCATGGCTTGGGCATTGTTGAGTCAAAGGCGGGTTGGCCGCCATCTGCATCCTCCGTGCTTGCGGCCGAGGTTACGGCATAAAAGCGTCGAATGACGCTCTTTCGATGCGACAGAGCGCGGCGCTCATAACGGTTCAGTCGCTCGAGTTCTTCAAGAATTTCAGAAGTCCTTTCCAAATTGGGAAATTCCTCAGCCATTCTGCCATCATGACTTTGTGAAAAATGCCTACGAAGGTAGGATAACTTGTACGTGCGCACTCGCTGAAGCTGAACGTGCGCCAGGGCTACCGAGCGGGCGAGCCAACATTTAGCTCCATTGAGCGAACTTCGCCTGCGATTAGTTCAGCCAAATGAATGACCGCAGCCTCTTCCTCGGCGTTCATGGTCCCTGCGGAGAGGCCATGGCGGCGAGCGTTCTGACTCGAACGGCTTTTCCCCTCAGGAGACCGTGGTCCGGTGCTCGCTCTGGCATTGAGTCGATTGGCGCGCGCCGCTCGTTCAGAAGTCAAGTCTACCTCCCGCTTTAAATGCTTAGCGCACCTGTTTGCTATCGATATCAATGACGTCTGAGAAAACCGACCGTGCACGCGGAGCGAAATTCGCCCTTTTGTCTTCGATGTCGTGAAAAAGCTTATCGCGTCGCCGATCCATAGCCTGTGTCATGCGGTCAATCCGCTCCATTGAGGCGAGATTCATGAAGAAGCCGTGGGCTCGAACGTTTTCTGCCGTAAGGCCCCGCTCTGATAAAAGAACTTTGACCAAATTGGTCTCTCTTTCTTTCCCTTTTAACCATGCTGCAGCAAGCTTATCAGGGCCTCTGTGGTCTTCGTAAAGAGCGCCAAAAGGATCTAAATTGTACATACTAGGCGTAAATAGTTCCTTGGCCGCTTGTAGATCTGCGTGCTCCAAAATGAGGTTGCGCCACTGCCGTAAACGCTGAGACTCCCAGATCAGGTCAATGATATCTTTTGTCCAGAGGGCCTCAATTATGTCTTGCGGCTTGAGTTCCTGGATTATGCTCCGCTGCAGTACGTCGAACCGCTCGGCGCTCTCGTTACGTAACAGAGGGCGACCCTCGAATAAGAAGACGAGATGGGCGGGCAATGCGGGCAGAACCTCGGTGCTGGCAACATCTGCGTTCACCCCATCATCGACCTGACTTTCGCGAAGTTCTGGGGAACGTTTTCCCCTTGGGTTCGCCATGTATGCCTCGTTCCCTTCTGTTGGATCGTTTGACTTTCAAAGCGGGAAATCGTGCGATTTGATGGTCGCGTTTGAACCTTGGTAGGTTGATGGCTCAGAGCCATCCCGCCCTCTCCGAGCAACGGGATACGAGGCAATATGGGCAATTTTCGCGTTGTCACGTCTCACCACTGTACCGTCGACTTTGCGTTTGAGCATTCCGCAGCGTGACGTCTGGAAAGGGTGTGCGGTCACTTCGGCGCCGAGATGCCGAATCTTGCGCCTCTTAGCTTGGGCAGTGGCAGCGTGATCTTTCCGTGTCTTATCGCGTGCGCATTCTTCGTGGGCTGGACCCATATTGTGGAGGTCATCCTCGCCGCCAAGTTCAAGCGCACGGATATGCTCGACGATCCAACGATCACGTACGCCATCGATGGGTTGATCGCAAACGACACAGACCCCACCCGTACGCTCCCACGCTTGCAACCGGCAATGTCCTGAAAGTGATCGGCGCGTCGTCGTTCGAACATCCTCACGAGCGACGTACGGCATCGCGAGCCTCCTCAGAGAAAGAGGATCGCTCGGCCAGTGCCTTGAGCGCCCTGTATGAGAGATCCTCCCAATCGCAGAGCAGCTGCTCATACCGCTCTAGCAGAGCGCGTAGCTGCGCGTCATTTTCCAGCGTTACCAGCTTTACTGGTAACACAAGAGAGGCAAGCGTCGGACGTGCGGGATCAATCCCGCGGACGCGCGATTTCGTGCGTGGCATGGCGGATCGCTCTGAATGGAGGTTAAGATTATGGCAGTTGATCCGGGCGGCAGAATTCGTCAGGGCCCGATCGAAGGAAAAGCTGTCTCTAGATTTAGCTGGGATTAATCAGCGGAATGACGCTATCTATTGTAAGAAGGGTTGAGCTAAAGGGCGCCACCAATGAAGGGCTGCGCGGGCGATTAGCCGAGATATGAATGGGTACTCCGCTCTCTCCCCTTTCGGAAAATAGCTCGGGACTGACCCGATGACGCTGTTCTCGGACCGCCCTGCGCTCTTCCTGCCATCTCGCTGCGGTCCTTGCAGCTTTAGCAGCCTTCCATGTCCCCTTCAGTGCTGCCGAAAGGCAGAACCCCCAAGGTTCTCCAGTGGCGTGACGGTGAGCCTGGGCCGATGCTATGGCCAAACGCATGATTCCCGCCTTATCGTACGAGTTACCCTTCAACAATTTGCCGGCGTTGGCGGGCACGCCAGCATGTCTTCCCGCTAAGTCAGCGAAAAGCTGGCGACGGGAATTCGCCCGTCGCTCGCCAGGTGCAAATTGGATGCGATCGGAACGAATTTCGCGTAGTGCTGCAGACCAAGATAACCTGCGAGAACGGAATGGCATCGTGATCTCCCTCGGATCGAGTGATCGTTTTTATATCGTTCGATCGCGATTCGGTCAATATGCCGTCCGCTGATCACATCACCCCTACCGGCGCGCAGGTGAGGGCCGCACGTGCTCTCTTGCGCTGGAGTGCGGAAGATCTTGCCAAGTACTCTCGGCTTGGAACCGCGACTATTCGCAGGGCAGAGTCGAATGACGGTCCGATAAACTCAACGGCTGCCAATGTTGCAGCGTTGGTTAAAGCGTTCGAGGAAGCTGGTGTCGTTTTTTTATTCGAAAAAGGGGTTGGAGTTGGAGTTAAGATATTATATTGATACTTACAAAAATGTTTCCAATATTTTGCATATAATATATCGTCCATGATAAGCGGATATGCTAAATATAAATTGTGCACGTATAACGGCCTGATTTCTATGAGAGGAGCTCGAATTTTTTATTAAACAGCTTAAAATTGGATTTTAGTGACTGAAAATAGCCATTATATAGGTTGTTTGCTGTGGATCAGTGGCGCCGAAAGTCGGGTGCATACCTATCGATGCCAATTCCGATTTCATGATTGATAGGACAGAAGCTGTTCCTCGGAGGGGCATTGCGTTGCTGACGGTCTAGGGGGCGCACAGGCGACCAATCTCCATTCACTCACGGCGCGCCTGCCGCCCTATCGCCCTCTCGCTGAGTGGCGGGCTGATCGCCAATTGCATGGCTGAGGCATTGTCCTTGAAGCTCTTGCCCAACTGCCGCATCGTTCTGGCCGACAAGACTTACGACAGTGGCGCCATCCACTGTCTGAGCGAGGTAACGGGGCCTGTCGAGCCTGCCAGGTATCGCCGCCTGTTCGTCCACGACAGGCCGACCTGCCGCGAGATCTTCACGTCAATGTCGAGCGGTTGTCTATGCCTTTCTCATCTTCAACCTTGTCTTATTGAGCGGTCTAATCAACCACAATTACTTGGATATTTCAGGATGAGATAGCATTTTCTAAATTATGCCGTAGCAAATCAAGACCGCCATTCGCGCGATAGAAGGATTATGGGCAGCTAAATGCCGCCTAATCGATACTATCGAACGAAATAAGTTGATCAATTGACGCGCAATGCACAATACATGCGCATTGAATCGGAATAAGATTTGATAGTCTCGCAATTAATCATTTGCGTATCCTCTTGATGTGCCGCGCCGGGAATTTGTTCCGCCAGAAAGATCACACAAGTATCAATTCCTTGAGATACTCCTCTGCCAGAACGACTGGAGAATGAGTTAGGTGGATGCTGGAATCTCGCGCTCGCACACCGATGTGAGTCCACTCTCGTGCATAGGCTGCAGGCGGCATTCGGAAATTGAAGGCGTGTCGACCGGTCCCAATGCCGGCAAAATGCAAATCAACTCGATATTGATCTGCAGGAAATGTGGCGACTACGTCGCCATCCAGCACAAGCTCCAGTACCACGCTTGCGTGAGGTTGCTCCGGGAACCAAGCCCATCCCGAAATCTGTTCTCTTGAAACTCGCTCTAAGTATCCGTCTATCTTTGTACTCACCACCGACGAATCGGCTATCATGCCGTCGTGAAGGTGCTGTGGAGCTCTTTGCTTCACATCGTAGATCGGCGGATGACCAAGATAGTGGGCGCGAGCGTCGATCCATGCGCGCACTTCCGCGACTTGGCGTCCCTCGATAATCAACGGTCTGACTGAGCCCTCTCGGGTGAGAGCTTTGTTAGGATCGAGATCGGATCCGTTGCCATCGTAATTGTCGAATCGATCGCGCTGTCCATCGTCGTAGTAGGTTTCTGCCGCGACCCCTTCAGCCAACACCAAATCATGGTTTGCGAGTTCGATGCTGTAGTAAGTAATTGTTTCAGCAGCGATCTGTTCGACGGTTGAGCCATTGACGAGGGACTTTGCGGGTATGAGAACCTCATCAAAAAAGAGCGCATGATCTGGTGAAAGAAAGAGATCACGACGAGGAAGGCTTGGTGCAAGGGCGCCTTGCTTGATCCGAATGGGGCTGACCAAATCAGGGCGCGCAAAGAGTCGACAATCGATGGTGCGATGCCCGATCCACTCGATGGTTTGGTGTTCGCCCGCCATAGTAATCACGACGTCTCCCACGACGAGTTGCTCGACGGGCAACTCGCCGCGGTCCGTCAGGATCAAGGTGCCGGTGCAATAGCACGGGACGCTTGCATAGGCGCTCGTGATAGCTTGTGACAGGCCATCTCCTGTGAAAGATAACTGAAGTGAGCTTGGCGATTGGCCGCTTGAGAGAGCAAGTGCAGTCAGGCTCTGAGCCACAAACTGTACGGCTGCCGTATTGTGTAGCAGTGTGGCTCCATCATTTGCAGCTTGGGCCTGTGTATCGACAGCAGTATTGCTGGCCGACACGAGGCTGGCCAGAGCGTCCGCTGCCTCGGGCGCCATGGAAAGGTTTGCCAGTCCCGCCGCTTTCGTGACGAGCCGTGAGAGTGCCTGAGTTCCAGCAATGTCGAGGGACGCGCCACCGGAGCTCCCGGCACTCGAAGCAATTTGCGCGGCCATTGCTGACACAACAGCGGCGTCAGATGCTGCTGGGTCGCCAGACTGAGCGCTCAACGCGGACCCGACCAGAGCGATCGTGTCGAGGATCTTCACTCCCGCAACGTAGAGAGCTTGGGCTCCGCTATCGCCCGCCAGCGCTCCAGCGACTGGATCGGTGGTGAGCAGACTCTGACCAGCCGCGAGGGTGACGCCAAGGCTTTTGAGCACAGCGCTTTCAGCTTCGGACGTCGATACGTTCAGACGTTGCTGCACGCCTTGGACAAGCGTGGTGAGCGGGGTGATGACACTCGAACCGCTGGGGGCCGTCAAAGTGTGGGTCAGAGCGACACCGGTCGATGTGTCGGTTCCGCCCGTCAGGACCAGTGGCCCTGACCCACCCTGAAGCGTGAAACGACCCTGTGCGTCGGTTGTTGTTCTCGCCTCGCCGGGATCCCAGCGCCCGTTGCTATTCGCATCGGCGAAGACCGTTCCGCCGGAAATATAGCCATCGACGGCGACCCCTGTGGGGATGCTTGGCTTCGTGTATGTCCCGGAGGCATCGGTGACGGTCTCGACGCTTCCGGCGAAGATCTGAGCGCGCTGTGCCTCGGTCAGGGTCAGGCCGGTGACGACTACCGTGTCCTGGCCTGCGCCGCCCTGGATCTGGGTCGCGGTGGTGGCGCTATTGACGGTGAAGGTCGTGCCGAGTGCGTTCGAGCTCGTGATCGCTCCCCCGCCGCTGGAACCGTAGATGCTCTTGCCCGATAGGTTAAGCGTAGCTGCTTCCGTCGTCAGAACTGCATTGTCGTACAGCGAGATATAGGAGACATCCTTTAGAGAGGCAGTGTCAACCTTGACGATGGTCGTTGTATTGTTCGAGAAGCTAAAGTTTCCGTACGCGTTTAAGTTCTCGACGTGGCTGAGGCTGATTTTGGTCAGATCATACACAGTGTCGCGATAGGTCGGCGGCACGTAAGTCAGCAGACCCGTCGCGGGGTCGATTTGGGAAGTGCCATACGTACCGGTGTAATCGTATGACAGGCTGAGGCCGTCGTAGCCGCCGCCGCCGTCGATGCTGCTGCCCGCCACGAGTTGCGCTGCCGTGGCGGCGCTGAACTGATCGGTTTCGTTGCCGCCGGTGATCGTGACAAGGCTCTTGGCCAAGGTCACCGAGATGCTGCCGGCTGACGAGTATGTCGGGTAGGGCGACGTGCTCGGGGCGGAGCCGTCGCTCAGGGTCACCTTCAGGTCTGCGCCGTCCCGCAGGACGAGAGACGCGCTCGACGCGGAGGCATTGGTCAGCCGCACTTCCTCGAAGCCGGCGAACTGCGCCAATCCGGCGAGGTTGAAGCTGCCGGAGCCCGACAGCGACAGTACATCGTACCCCGCACCTGCATCGAGCCGATCGGTGCTGTTGAGCGTCGTGGATGTGGCCTGTACCACCTGATCTGTGTCGGTCGGGGCGACCAGGTCCGTTCCGGTGGTAAGAGCGATGACCCCTGTGGGGACGCTTGGCTTCGTGTATGTCCCGGAGGCATCGGTGACGGTCTCGACGCTTCCGGCGAAGATCTGAGCGCGCTGTGCCTCGGTCAGGGTCAGGCCGGTGACGACTACCGTGTCCTGGCCTGCGCCGCCCTGGATCTGGGTCGCGGTGGTGGCGCTATTGACGGTGAAGGTCGTGCCGAGTGCGTTCGAGCTCGTGATCGCTCCCCCGCCGCTGGAACCGTAGATGCTCTTGCCCGATAGGTTAAGCGTAGCTGCTTCCGTCGTCAGAACTGCATTGTCGTACAGCGAGATATAGGAGACATCCTTTAGAGAGGCAGTGTCAACCTTGACGATGGTCGTTGTATTGTTCGAGAAGCTAAAGTTTCCGTACGCGTTTAAGTTCTCGACGTGGCTGAGGCTGATTTTGGTCAGATCATACACAGTGTCGCGATAGGTCGGCGGCACGTAAGTCAGCAGACCCGTCGCGGGGTCGATTTGGGAAGTGCCATACGTACCGGTGTAATCGTATGACAGGCTGAGGCCGTCGTAGCCGCCGCCGCCGTCGATGCTGCTGCCCGCCACGAGTTGCGCTGCCGTGGCGGCGCTGAACTGATCGGTTTCGTTGCCGCCGGTGATCGTGACAAGGCTCTTGGCCAAGGTCACCGAGATGCTGCCGGCTGACGAGTATGTCGGGTAGGGCGACGTGCTCGGGGCGGAGCCGTCGCTCAGGGTCACCTTCAGGTCTGCGCCGTCCCGCAGGACGAGAGACGCGCTCGACGCGGAGGCATTGGTCAGCCGCACTTCCTCGAAGCCGGCGAACTGCGCCAATCCGGCGAGGTTGAAGCTGCCGGAGCCCGACAGCGACAGTACATCGTACCCCGCACCTGCATCGAGCGAGTCCGACGCATTAAGAGTCAATGAGGTTGCATTAACAACAAGATCGTCGGGATTCGGGATGACAGTGTCTTCGCCCGCTACCAGGCTTCGGCTCATTGCCATCGGTCCCACCATGAAATTTTATTTTTTCCTTCGTTGGCCATACGCAAGGAAAGGCAGATGATCTATAGCATCGATGCAACTACGCAATTAAATGAGGATGGCAAAGGCGAGGCGTCGCGGTCGGCATACTTGTGTGAGAATATATACAATTAGATTTTTTGCTTAAGATTGCGCGAGACTAGCAGAAAAATTCGATATTATTTTTTATTTGTATCTTTTTATAGGTCAGTCTCTGATATCGAAGGCAATTTGCTCGTTTTTCGAATTTTAGTTGGTTTATTTAAGATTTTAAGATCAAAAATTGGAGCGATAAATTGGAATTTAAAATAGATACTAGATAAAATGAATGGAAAAGAAGCTTATATATATTTATCCAAATGAATAAGGGCGCGACAGCGATAAAAATTGGCCCAGATTGTCGAGGGGCATTTCTGCAATCGCCTTGCGCAACCTTGGGTTTCTGTCTCCAGCTTCTTTATCCGGCGAACCTGATCGCTCTTCAAGCCACCGAACTCACGCCGCCGCTACTACGTCACGGCACTCAGATCGACGGCGCGAATCGCGTCGGAAACGCTCTGATCCTGCGAGATCAGCACACTCGCCTTCCTTAGCTTGGTAACGATCCCCTCGGACTTCGATCGCTGGGCCATGTCGCCCGTCCTCCAGGATTAAAGGCCATACCAAAGGGTAGACCCCTTCGATGAGGGTGGATCGAACACGGTTGAGCGGATGTTCGGGCGGCTCAAGGGCTTTCGTCGCATCGGCCACACGCTACGATCGGCTCGTCCGCAACTAACTTGCTACCGTCCGCTTAGACGCGGCCATCTGCTACTGGTTGTGTGACCCGACGATAGAAGATGGCTCGGCGCCCGCGACGACGTTCCGATTTTCGAAGAAGGGGCCGTCCCAAAGCCGAAGCCATCACGACGATCGTCGGATTTGAACCAGCGGCGTTCGAGCACAGCTTTGCGCTCGCGAATTTCAGCACGAACACGAAAGGACCGCCCGATGGGTCTCCGCTTCATCTTCATGCTGACCCGCAACGACCGCACGGTCGAGGACGCACAGGCGCAGCTCCGCACGGCCCTCGAGCCGGCGTCCGGCATATCGGCTTCAAGGATATCGGTTTGCCGATCGCGCAGCTCAAAGCCTTGAACGCGGCGATTCGAGTGGGCGGCGCGACGTCCTATCTCGAAGTCGTGTCGCTCGACCGTGAGAGCGAGATCGCCTCGGCCCAGGCGGCCGTGGAGATCGGCGTCGACATCCTCCTCGGCGGCACGCGGGTCGACGACGTGCTGCCGGTGATCGCAGGGGCGTCCATCCAGTACTGCCCGTTCCCGGGGCGGATCGTCGGCCATCCGAGCGTCCTCGAGGGCAGCATCCCGGAGATCGTCGCGAGCGCGCGAGATCTCGCGGGCCGCGACGGGGTCCACGGCCTCGATCTTCTCGCCTATCGCTCGCGCGAGGACGTGCCAGCGCTGATGCGGGCGGTATGTGCGGCGGTGTCGAAGCCCGTCTACATCGCAGGCTCCATCGACAATGCCGAGCGGATCACGGCCGTGAAGGAGGCCGGCGCCGCCGGTTTCACGATTGGGACGGCTGCGCTCGACGGCAAGTACGGCACCGGGCAGCGCGACGTCGCAGACCAGCTCGCGGCGATCATCCGCGACGTCGCTGCGTTGAACAATCACCTCTCGTCCGTTCCCAAGCGCAACCTCGACAACGCCTTCGCCGAGGTGACGGAAATCCGGCATGCCCCGATCGCCGAGAGCGTCAACGGCATGCGCATCCGGCTCGACAAGCTGGAGGGCGCGCAAGGCTGGAGCTTCGACAGGAACGGCGACAAACTGTTCTTCGTCCACAAGGGGCGGCTCGGGATGCGCTTCCGCGACCGGCAGGAGGTCGTCGGGGCGGGCGAGTTCATCGTGGTGCCGCGCGGCGTCGAGCATTGCCCCGTCGCGCTCGATGAGCCCTGTGACGTGATGATGCTGGAGACGGCAGGCGTGCGGACGAACCGGCCGTCCCGCGACGGAGAGTGATGCGGCTGATCTATTGCCGGTCGGTGATACCGTCGCTTGAGATCCCCACCTGTCCCGCTTCGCGCGAACTCATCGCGTCCGGCCGGAAAAACAGCCCCGCCTTCAAACTATCCCCGATGCGGTGAGCGCGTTCGATCAGGTCAGCGGCGATCTCGTTCGGGAAGTGTGCGGACGCCGTCTCTTCGAACAGGCCGAGCCAGCGCGCGAAATGTTCGGGTTGAAGCCTCGCCAGCGCGAGATGTTTGCCGAACGGATTGCCCTTGTAGCGTCCAGTCTTGAACAGAACTGAGGACCAGAAGGCGCGGATCGTTTCCATGTGTCGCGGCCAATCCGCCTCCGGGATCGCAGCCGCGAAGATGCGCCCGATCAGCGGATCGTCACGCACGCGGCTGTAGAAGGCGTCGAGAAAGCGGCCGAGGGTGGCTTCGTCGAGCGCGACATCAGGCATGCCCATGACATGTCGGCAGAGGCTGGCCTCTTCAAGGGACACGCGAGACCGGCGGTAGCAACCGCGCCCGGCTTCCGTACAATCGACCCCGTCCGGCGCGAAGACCGGATCGGGGGAGACGAGTGATGAACCGACGTGACGTCCTCGCGGATGCCGCCGCGCTGATGGCGACCACGGTCGCGGCGCAGGCAGACTGGCTGCCCCTCGGCAACCTGCCGGGCACCCGCTATCCCGACCCGCGGGTCGAGGCGATCGACAAGCGCTTCCGCTACAAGGTCGGCAACGCCGCCATCGAGCGCATCGCCACCGGTTTCCGCTGGGCGGAGGGCCCGGTCTACTTCCGGGACGGCGGCTACCTGCTGTGGAGCGACATCCCGAACAACCGGATCATGCGCTGGCTCGAGAATGGCCATGTCAGCGTCTATCGGGCCAACGCGAACTACGCGAACGGCAACACCCGTGATTGCCAGGGCCGGTTGATCACCTGCGAGCACGACACCCGCCGGGTGACGCGCACCGAGCCGGATGGAACCATCACGGTCCTGATCGACAGGGTCGACGGTAAGCCGCTCAACGCCCCCAACGACGTGGTCGTGGCCTCCGACCATGCGATCTGGTTCACCGATCCGGGCTACGGCATCGATGGGAACTACGAAGGGCACCGGGACAAGGCGGAGTTGCCCACCCGCGTCTACCGGCTCGACCCCTCGACCGGGCAGGCCAAGGTCATGGCGGACGGCCTCGACCGGCCGAACGGCCTCGCCTTCTCGCCCGACGAAAAGACCCTCTACGTCGTCGATTCCGGTATCACCCATGGCGGGCGGTCCAACATCCGCGCCTTCACGGTCGAAGGCGACCGGCTCACCGGTGATCGCGTCTTCGCGGAAGGCTTCGCGCCGGGCTTCACTGACGGGGTCCGCACCGACATCGACGGAAATGTCTGGTGCTCGATGGGCTGGGCCGATCCGAACGAGGACGGCGTGCGTTGCTACGCGCCGTCGGGCGACTTGATCGGCAAGATCCACCTGCCCGAGACCTGCGCCAATCTCTGCTTCGGGGGTTTGAAGAGGAACCGGCTGTTCATGGCAGCCAGCACCTCGATCTACGCGGTCTATGTCGAGACGCAGGGGGCGATGATGCCTTGAGAGACCTCGGCAGCGCCACGGCGACCACACGGCGGACGCTGCCGCTCCCGCCCCGCGGAACCATCGTGCCATCAGGCGCGGGGCCGGGTCGCCGTCTCGACGGCGGCGACCTGTCCCTCCGAAGGACGTCTCGCTCCTCAGGCGCCACCGCACATGTGTTGCGAGTCCGGAAGGGTCCAGGACTCCCCCGTACGGAGGTTCGTCGTCTTGTAGAAGCGCCCCCTGTCGTCGCCCTTCGGACAGCCTTTGGGGATCGAGACGAGGCAGGTTTTCACACCATCTCCGATGCGGGAATTCCCGATCGCCTCGACGTAGTCGTAAGATATCCCGTACACGCCGTTCTTCAGCTCAACGCTGGTGCCCTCGCCGAAATCTCCGGCCTTTGGCCGCATCAGCGTCGCGCTGAAGCGTGTTCCAATGCTGGTGATCGTGCTCTGCGCACAGGAGCCGACTCTTGTCGGCAGGGTGCCCTCGGCTTGAGCGGAGGCGCTCACGATCAGGGAGAGTGCTGCCGCGAGGCGGAACAGTGTCGGCAACTGGCCCTTCATGACGATGGCCTGATCCGAGCCTCGATGACCGACGAGGCCTGCTCGGTCGAAAGGGGTCAGATATTCTCGCGTGCGGATTGCTCGGAGCATGCCTTGGCGACCTCAGAGATCGGCAAATTCGAATGACCAGCCGTGAGGGCGGTCGTGTCGAGACAGGAGCGGATGCGATTCCGCGCAGCATCCCCACCGCCCGCCGCATCCAGCTTCCGCAACACAGCATCCTTATCCTGGGATGAGGCGGCGCCCCAATCCTGCATTGTGTCTCCTGCGCCCAGCGCGAAAGCGGGCGTTCCGAGGATGGCGAGACAGACGGCGCAGATCGAGAGAAAGCGCATGGCGATAACCTCGGATGATGAAGCCACTTCGCCTACCCGGAGGGTGCGAAGATAGGGTGGCCGTGTCGGACGTTGTGTCGGTCTGCGAGGCGAGCAGCCGAACAGAAAAATCTGACGATGAAACTAGGTTCTGAAGCGACGTCGCGGACTGCCGGCGACTTGAGTCAAAAACGCACAGTGCCATAGGCCGATTGCCCTCGAGCCTGCGCAGCCTCACGACGCGAGGGGCAAGGTGTTGGGAAGGGATAATGCGTCGGAGGATTGCATCGGCAGCAAAGCCTGCGTCCGTCCCCGCAAGGCTTGGATGCTGCGGTAGCCAACTGAGGCCGCCACGCGGCGCGGCGACCATCCGTCGGCGGTGAGGGCCAGGGCCCGCACGACCCTTGCCCTGGCCCGCCATTGGTCGAAGGTCATGCCCGTCTCGCTGCGGAACCGGCGGGTCAGTGTGCGTCGGCTGAGGCCGCAATGTTCGGCCCAGGCGTCGAGATCGCGATCGGTCGCGGGGGCCTCGATCAGGTCGAGGCAGAGCCGTCGCAAGCGGACATCCTTCGGCAGGGGCAAGGTCAGCTTGGTCTCCGGTGCCCGCTGGATCTCGTCGAGCACCAAGGCGGCGAGATGCCCGCCGCGCCCCGCTTCGTCGTAGAGTACCGGCTCCGCTCCGAGGGCCGCGAGGGCCGCCGCCAGCAGGGACGAGACCTCGATCACGCGGGCGCGGCGTGGAAAGTCCCCCACGGCCTTCACCGCGAGATAGGCCGAGCACATCGAGACCGCCCCGTGCATGGCGACCGCGTGCGTCAGCCCCGGCGGTATCCAGAGAGCATGGCCCTCGGGAACGACCCAGGTCCCATCCTCCGCGGTGGCCATCATCAGGCCTGCCGTGGCGTAGAGCAGTTGCGCCCGCTTGTGGGAGTGGGCATCGATGCGGCTGCTCGCAGCGTAGGTCTTGGGCATCACCGCGACGTCGCGGGGGACATCCTGATAATCCTCCGCCAGGATCGACCGCATCGTGCCCAACCCCCGTCCACTTTGGCCCGATCGCGTACAACTTCGGCCCGACCGCTTGCAACGGGTCAGATATAGACGGCAGTCTCAAGGAGACGCCTGACTCATGGACGCCGCAACCCTGTCCCGCCGGACCTTGCGCTTCGTCAACGTCGCGCACGCCCTCGACCATTTTGTGCTGCTCATCTACCCGACCGCCGTCCTCGCCATCGCGGCGCAGACGGGCCTGGGCTACGGCGAGTTGATCGGGCTCGCGACCGGTGCCTTCGTGGCCTTCGGGCTCTGCTCGCTCCCCATGGGCTGGCTCGCCGACCGGTTCGGACGGCGCACGATGCTGTCGATCTTCTTCTTCGGCTACGGCCTGTCCTGCCTCGGTGTGGCGAGCGCGGCGAGCCCGACGGCCTTCGCGGTGTGGCTCTGCGTGCTGGGGCTCGCCTCGGCGATCTACCATCCGGTCGGCTCGGCGATGCTGGTCACGCACGCGACCCGCCTCGGGCGCGATCTGGGCGTAAACGGCGTCTGGGGAAATGCCGGAGCCGCCACCGCCTCCGGTGTGACGGCCCTGCTCGCCTCCAGCCTCGGCTGGCAGGCGGCCTTCATCGCACCGGGGCTGCTGTGCCTCGGCTGCGGTGCGGCCTTCCTGGCTCTGGTCCCCGAAGACGGCGAGGGCAGTAGCAGCAAGGTGAGCGGCGCCCCGGTCATTGCCGTGGCGCGCCCGATCCCGCTCCTCGTCGTCTTCGCCTTTGCCATCATCGCAGGCGGGATGACCTTCAACATCACCACGATCGCCCTGCCGAAGGTCGTGGATGAGCGTGTCGGCGCGCAACTTCCCCTCGCCCTGATCGGCTCGGTCGCGACCCTGGTCTTCGCCTTCGGCGCCCTGACCCAGCTGGCGATGGGGCGGCTGATCGACCGCTTCAGCCTCCCCACGCTCTTTCTCGGCCTGTCGATCCTTCAGCCGGTCGGGCTCGGTATCGCCGCCGTAAGCACGGGCCTTCCGCTTCTGGCAGGCTTGGTCCTCACGATGGCGGCGCTCTACGGCCAAGTGGTGATCAACGACGCGATGGTGGCGCGCTACGTGCCGGCGGCTTACCGGACGAGGGCCTACAGCGTGCGCTATTTCCTGGGCTTCACGGCGAGCGGCTTCGTCGTGCCGATGATCGCGGTCCTGCATGATCGCGGCGGCTTCGGCCTCGTGCTCGGCATCGCGGCGAGCTTCGGCGCGGTGATCTTCGCTTCGGCCTTCGGCTTCTTCGCGTTGACCCGAGCGGCGGCACCCCGTCCCCTCGTTCCGGCTGAGTAGCGTACTGCCTCGGCTGGTTCGGGAAGGCCCGGGGTCGAGCCCGACGCGACGGCGCGCGAACGAGCGCATGGATGGGAGACGGAACGATGGCGTTCAAGCCGAAGACAGCCGCCGAGACCAAGGCACGTGATCTCGGTCTGGCGCTCGCCAGGATCGCGGAGAGCGAGGGTATCCCGGCCAGCATCGGGGTCGATCGGTTGAGATCGGCCAATCCCCGCCTGACGCCCCAGGCTGTCGGCCTGATGGTGCGAAAGGAGCGTGCGCTGATCGAAGACACCTTGTCGGAGCGCGGCCTCGCACTGGCCGATTACGGCGATCAGGGCCCCGGGCGCGGGATGGAGTTCACGATCGACGCCGCCTCATGACCGCTCGTCCCTGCCCCGATCGGATCCTCGAGACGCGACGCGCCTCCCCCGGCGAGCGAGGCGATCGGGCTTGCGGCGGCGGCCTGCACGGATTGCCGCCGATCCCGCTTCGAGGCGGTGGACCATTTGCCGACAAAGGCGTAAGGTGGCCGCGAGGTTGACGACCGATTCGTAATAACGTTTCAGGACCCGGGGGCGGTACCCGGCGCCTCCACCAGAAGCATCCTGCCCCGGATACCGCACGGGGGTAGAGCGAGCGCCCGGCGTTGCGGGTTGCGCGCTGCCAGGGTGCTTCTGCTGGGGGCGAAATAGGATCGACTGGACGGTAAAGGGATCGCGAGTTCTACCCTGTTTCGGCAGGATAAGATGCGACTTTCGGTAAGGACTCGACCGGTCTGGCGCAGGCAACCCCTGTTCCGGGCACCTGACCAAAACTCTAAATGCCAACGATAACGTTGTCATGGATGCCCGCCTCGCGGCGTAAGCATCTTGCGGCAGGGCAGCCGTAGAAACAGAACCCAGGGCTTCGGCCCTGGGGCCCACCTTTCCAACATATCCGCACGCATGATCGACCGTGGCGCTCCCTCTTGGGGCGCGTCCTTCAGCTGTCGTTGCGCCCACCCATGTCCCAGGCGGAGACCGGCGGCACAAAGGGTGCTGCGGGGGCACTCTCCACGAGTAGCGCCAGCATCGCTCGGCGGGAGCAGAGCAGGATCGCCGGGGGCTCGCCCGTGAGAAGGCGCCAGCGCTCGACGAAGACGGCTTCCGGCATGCGAGCTACGGCGTCGGGGTTGACCGTCGCGGCCTCCCCTTGCGTCTGCAACGGCGTGTCCATGGCCCCACAACGGGGACGGACCGGGTCTGGTCGACTCCTTCCGTTCGGGGTGGTGAAGGAAGTGTTCGCTCGTCCTTACACGCATGAGCTAGCCATGGCTGGCGGGCGTCGCGTCGGCCCTTATCCGGTTTTAGGTTCAGGATGGGCAGGCGGCCCTCCCTCGCAGTGAGTGGCCAACAGGTATTCCCTTCACCCTTCGCGGTATGGCCCGATCAGAGCCAATGTAGATCAAGAAGAGTGAGGGTGCCCTTGATCGCGAATCCGCGATATAACGGAACTGTGAGAGCGATCAGCCAAGTTTGGTTCTAAAGACCCTGCACCGATCGCCGAGCGAGGCTTCCGATGCGCAAAAAGGCCTCTGATCCCCGGGACGTGGCGATTGCCGCGCTCACCAATATGATCCGGCTGATGGGCGCCGAGTTGGTCGCCGGTCGCCATCGCGACGACCTTGCGGTCTTCGAGGAGGCGGTGCGGCGCAAGGCCGAAGCCTTCACGATCGACGGGTTCGACCCGGCGGTTCTCGAGGCCGGTTTGGAACTCGCCAAATCCCAGATCGAACTCGCCCTCGCCTCGGTCGAGCTTCAGGCGCTCAAGGTGTCGAGCGAGATCCCGGCTGGTGTCGTGCACGAGAAGCCGATCGTGAACTAATCCAGCCGCTTTGGGGATCGTTGCGGAACTCGGGATCCGGGACACCCTCGCCGTCTTTGCGAGCGTCAGCGAAGCAATCCAAGGCAGCGCAACAGTCTGAAAACCTGGCGGATCCCTGGATTGCTTCGCTTCGCTCGCAAAGACGGAGGGGCCTTTGAATTTCGCACGATTCCCGCTTTGGCAAGACGAAGCCGTTTCCGGTGGCTCAGTCCGCAGCCTTCGGCGCCACGGCGGCGGGGCGGGCCTTGCGGGCCTTCACCGGCTTCGTGGACGGGGCATCGCCGCAGCCCGAGCAGATCGAGCGCATCGAGCTTTCGAGCCTCGAATTCCGCTTGCGGTCACTCTCGTTCTGCTTGGCGACGTTGGCATCGAAGCGCTTGCGGGTGGCGTCGAGGTCGAGGGCCGCTGCCGGGGTGCCGGGGGCTGGGTCCGCCGCCGTCGGGCGCGGCTGGCGGTGGGGGACTTGAGCCGCCGGGGCCACCGTCTGGGCCGAAGCGCCTGCGGTGAGAGCGAACAGTCCGAAACCAGCGGCGATCAGGCGGTAACGCATCAGGCGCTCCTCAACGGCCGGGCGCGCCGGCGTGGGTTCGACTCTAATGCAAGTGAGGGGGTGGGGTCACGGGGCTGACGAGGCCCGGAGATCACAGCAGGCCCAATTCTGCGAGTTCCCTGCGCAGGGTCTCGGGCATCTCGGCCACGTCGCCGTCATGGCCCGCGCCGAGATCGGCCGGGGCGTCCTTGACGGGCAGATAGCGCCAGCCCTGGAACGGACGGTAGGGACGGGGCACCACCGGGATGAGCGGCGGGTCGAGCACGATCCGGCAGCGGGGAATCCCGTCCGCGCCGGTCTGGGGCTCCAGGGCGCGGATCGTCTGGCGGCAGCACAGGCTGCCCTTGATCACCCAGTAGATCGAGCCCTGGCCCACGATCTCCCTGTGCCGCTTGGGCAGGGTCCGCGTCACATGCACCGGGTACGGCGGAAGGCCCTCGCGGAGGGCGCGTGCGGCGTACTCGGTCTGATAGGCGGCAAGGTCGGCGATGGAGGCCGGGCCGACGCTGAGCTTGATGAGGTGCAGTGCCACGGTGAGCCGGAGGGAGCGGGACGGTGCCCCCTATATCGGCACCCAGCCTCAGGCGAACAGGGCGAGGCGCTTCTCCGGGGGCTCCGCATCGAGCCCGTCGAGGGTCATCGGCTCGGTGTCGGGGAGGACGAAGTCCAGCAGGGCGTCTTCGGATGCAGCCTCCGTCCAGTCCAGCAGGTCCGGCTCGGCCGCTGCTTCGGCGGCGGCGGGCTCCGGCTCGGGCACTTCCTGCAGGGCCAGGACCTCGGCGTTGAAGTCCTGAATGGCGGCTTGAACCGCCGCCTCGGCCGCTGGCTCCAGCGGCGTCGAGACCGGCACGAACACGATGTCCTCGTGCAGGGTCGGGCTGCCCGGCTGGGCGGCGATGGCCGCCGCCGTCACGGATGGCACGGACATGGCGATGTAGCGGTCGACATCGAGCTGGCACAGCTCCTCGTCAGTCGGCTTTGTGCTCTCGCTCGCCAGCGGCGGCACGCGGCCGATCTCTTCGCCCCAGATCGCGATCATCGCGGCGATCCGGTCTTCGAGGTAGCGCAGGGTGTAGATGATCCGCGCGGTGCGCTGGGCGGTGAGGTCCTGGAACGAGCAGGCCGTGTAGATCGCGGTCGC
Source organism: Methylobacterium komagatae (assembly GCF_042661665.1). NCBI lineage: Bacteria > Pseudomonadati > Pseudomonadota > Alphaproteobacteria > Hyphomicrobiales > Methylobacteriaceae > Methylobacterium > Methylobacterium komagatae. The sequence goes on along the minus strand of NZ_JBHSWN010000001.1, from coordinate 3,716,073 downwards.
GTGGCGGTCGAGCGCCTCGCAGGTCTCGGGCTCGACGTTGCGCTCGCGCAGGGTCCAGGCGGCCTCCTGCACCGCCTCGGCGGCGCCGAGGATGTCGGAGGTCGCCTGCTCGGTCGCACGCACGATGGCGTCGAGGGCCTGGGAGGCGGAGGTGAGGCGGGTCTGGTCGCCGCCGGGAAGGCTGAGGGCGGAGATCTCGGACTTGGTCCGGCTGATTGCCTCGGCCATCTCCATCAGGCCGCCGCGCAGGCTGCCCACCGCCTCGGAGGCGCGCTCGGCGGTGACGGTGCGCTCCAGCCGCTCGATCGCCGAGAGCACCGTGCTCATCTCTTCCGCGCGGGCGCGGCGGGCGTGCTCGGCGAGGAATTGCTGGCCCCGTTCGCTCGCACCGATCGTCGATTCGATCGCTGCGTATTCCGCAGCATCGATCGCGTGGGCGCTGGGCAGACCGGACATCGACGGCGCTTCCGATAAGGGCCGCCGCGCAGGGAGAAGACCCCGCGCCCGGCATGCCCCGAACCCCCGAACATTGACAGGCGCGGTTTAACGCGCGCTTACGAAGGCGCCTCCTGTCAGCCCCCTCCGCCCCTCCGTGCCAGCCTCTTCCGGCGCGCTGCGCCTGTCGCTGCTCTACGCCGTCGTCTTCACCGAGATCGGCATCGCCATGCCGTTCCTGCCGGTCTGGCTCGCCACGCTCGATCTCGATGCGGGGGTGATCGGCCTGCTGCTCGCCCTGCCCATCGCCACGCGGATCGTCGCCACGGCGCCGCTGATGGGGCTGATCGACAGGGGGCTCAGCGCGCGGCGCCTGATCGTCGCAGGCAGCTTCGGCGTCGCGGTGACCTACGGAATCATGGCGCCCGCCTCGTCCCTGGGCTGGCCCGCCCTGGCGGTGCTCACGGTGCTGAACGCGGTAGCCGCCGCGCCGCTGGTGCCGTCCATCGACTACCTCACCCTGTCCGCCGCACGGCGGGATGCCCGCCTCACCTATTCGCGGATCCGCATGGCGGGCTCGATCGCCTTCCTCGCCGCCAACCTCGCGGGCGGGGTCCTGCTCGCCGCCCTCGGCGGCAAGCTCGCCGTGCCGATCCTTCTCACCGGTCTCGCCCTGATCGCCTGCCTCACCGCGTCCCTCGACCGGACCCCGGCCGAGGCGCCCCGGCGCGCGGCCGGCGGCCCGTCCCCTCGCCTGCCCCGTCGCCTCTGGCTGTGCATCCTCGCCGCCGCCTCGATCCAGGCGGGGCATGCGGCGGTCTACGGCTTCGGCAGTATCTACTGGACTGCCCACGGCCTTGCCGCGACGGAGGTCGGCGCCCTGTGGGCGATCGGCGTGCTGGCGGAGATCGTCCTGTTCGCCCTGGCACCGCGCCTGCCCGCCTCCTGGCGCGGGCCGGTGCCGCTCCTCGTGCTCGGCGGCGCGGCGGGCATCCTGCGGGCGCTGGGGCTGTTCCTCGTCGGCGACCGGATCGAGACCCTCGTGCCGCTCCAGATGCTGCACGGGCTCACCTTCGGCGCCACCCAACTCGGTGCGATGGAGGCGGTCTCGAGCCTCGCGCCGGAGGGCGCGCGCGGCCGGGCGCAGGGCACCCTCTCGGCCGTGAATGCGGGAATCGCGGTGAGCGCGACGCTCGTAAGCGGGCTCGTCTACCGGGAGGCGGGGCCATTGGCCTTCCTCGCCATGGCGCCGCTCTCAGGCCTCGGCGCCGCCCTGGCTGTGGCGGCCGCGCGGGCGCGGACGCCAGCAAGAAACGGTCAACCGTAATCTCGTCATAACCATGACGCAGCATGGCTGCTCACGCGGCCGTGTGCTCGCGCACGGACGGGGCGTGGCAAGCTCGGCCCTACGATCCGCTCCCGGCGCGGGAGCAGCATGGATCGTGAAACACGCGTCTGGGAAGGAGATCCGCTCGTGCTGACCGAAGGGCTCGCGCCCGGCACGGCATCGCTGACGGAAGCAGCCGACGGGCGGATGCGCCTCGGCGGACGCTGGACCGCCGATCAGGCGCCCGCCGTGGAGGCTGCGGCCGCCCGGATCGTGGCGGGCGGACCCGCGCGCCTCGTGATCGACCTCGGCGATATCGAGCGGCTCGACACCCTCGGCGCCTGGGTGCTGGAGCGGACCCGCGCCGAGGTCGAGGCGGCGGGCGGCAGCCTCGCCTATCTCCGCGCGCGGCCCGAGCATCGCACCCTGCTGGGCGAGGTGGTGATCCGCGGCGAGCCCCCTGCCCCGCCCAAGCGCCTCGGCTTCGCCCTCGGCTTCCTCGACGGGCTCGGGCGGCAGGTGGCGCGCGGCGGGCAGGAATTCGCGACCGGCGTCGCCTTCCTCGGCGAGGTCGTGGCCGCCTGTGGCCGGGTCGCCCTGCGGCCCCGGAGCTTCCGCGGCACGGCGGTGGTCAACCAAGTGCAGCAGATGGCGCTGAACGGTGCGCCGATCATCATCCTGATCTCGTTCCTCGTCGGCGGCATCGTCGCGCAGCAGGGCATCTTCCAGCTTCAGCGGTTCGGCGCGCAGACCTTCGTCGTGAACCTCATCGGCCTGCTGATCCTGCGCGAACTCGGCGTGCTGCTTACCGCCATCATGGTGGCGGGCCGTTCCGGCTCGGCCATCACCGCCGAGATCGGCTCCATGCGCATGCGCGAGGAGGTCGATGCCCTGCGGGTCATGGGCCTCGACGCCACCGAGATCCTCATCGTCCCCCGCATCCTCGCGCTGATGATCAGCCTGCCGATGCTGACGCTGATCGGCGATCTCGCGGCTCTGGCGGGCGGCGGCCTCACCGCCATGGTCTATGGCGGGCTCACCGTCGATCAGTTCCTCGCCCGGCTCCAGGCGGCGGTGGGCGTGCACCACGTCACCGTGGGTCTGATCAAGGCGCCGTTCATGGCGCTCACCATCGGGCTCATCGCCACGATCGAGGGCTTCGCGGTCGAGGGCTCGGCGGAATCGCTCGGCCGCCGCGTGACTGCCTCCGTGGTCAAATCCATCTTCATGGTCATCGTCCTCGATGGCCTGTTCGCGGTGTTCTTCGCCGCCATCGACTTCTGAGACCCGCCCGGTGAGCGAGACCGACGACAGCATCATCCGCGTGCGCGACCTCGTGGTCGGCTTCCGCGACAAGACGATCCTGAAGGGTCTCAACCTCGACATCCGCCGGGGGAGATCCTGGGCTTCGTCGGGCCGTCGGGACAGGGCAAGTCGGTGCTGACGCGCACGATCCTCGGCCTCGTGCCGAAGCGCTCGGGCACGATCGAGGTGTTCGGCCGGGACATCGACGGCCTGACCTATGCCGAGCGGCGGCGCATGGAGACCCGCTGGGGCGTGCTGTTCCAGCAGGGGGCGCTGTTCTCCTCGCTCACCGTGAAGCAGAACATTCAGGTGCCGATGCGCGAGCACCTGAAGCTGTCCGAGCGCCTGCTCGACGAGTTCGCCCGGCTCAAGATCGAGATGGTCGGCCTGAAGCCCGACGCCGCCGACAAGCTGCCCTCCGAACTCTCCGGCGGCATGATCAAACGCGCGGCGCTGGCGCGTTCGCTCGCGCTCGACCCCGAAATCCTGTTCCTCGACGAGCCGACGTCGGGCCTCGACCCAATCGGCGCGGGCGAGTTCGACGATCTCGTCTCCACCCTCAAGGAGACGCTGGGGCTCACCGTGTTCATGGTCACCCACGACCTCGACAGCCTCTACACCGCCTGCGACCGCATCGCGGCGCTCGGCGACGGCCAGATCATCGCCGCCGGTACGGTGGAGGAGATGCTGGAGAACCCTCATCCCTGGTTGCGCTCGTACTTCCACGGCAAGCGCGCCCGCGCCGTCGCGGGAGCGCCGCACCAGGATCACCCCATCGCCGCGACCGGAGGCTGACCTCATGGAAACCCGCGCGAATTACGCCCTGATCGGGGCCTTCACCCTCGCCGTCATCCTGGCGGGCTTCGGCTTCACCCTCTGGCTGGCGGGCGGCTCGTCCCGGCAGGTCAGCGAGACGGTGCGCATCGTCTTCTCCGGCTCGGTCGGCGGCCTGTCGCGCGGCTCAAGCGTGACCTTCAACGGCATCAAGGTCGGCGAGGTCACCGACATCAACCTCGCGCCCCACGATCCCCGGCGGGTCATGGCGATGGTCAAGGTCGCACCCTCGACGCCGCTCAAATCCGACACCCGCGCCCGCCTCGATTCGGCGATGCTGACCGGCGTGTCGGTGATCGCCCTCACCGGCGGCGACGCCGACGCGGCGCCCCTCAAGCCCGGCGCCAACGGTGAGCCCGCGACGATCTTCGCCCAGAGCTCCGACGTTCAGGACATGATGGCTTTGGCCCGCCAAGTGGCGCAGCGGGCCGACGACATGATGGCCCATCTCGACCGGGTGGTCGCGGGCAACGAGGGCGCCATCGCCCGCGCCCTCGCCAATGTCGAAGTCTTCTCGAAGAACCTCGCCGATGCCGCGCCCGCCATCTCGGGCTTGGTGAAGGCGGTGGACGGCAACCGCCTCGGTCGCGTCGTCGAGAACGCGGACAAGTTCTCCTCCGCTCTCGCCAGCGCCGCTCCGGACATCCAGGCGGGCCTGCACGATGCACGCTCGCTCGCAGCCAAGCTCGATGCCTCCGCTGACCGGATCGACGCCGTGCTCAAGGGCGCTGAGGGCTTCCTCGGCTCGGCCTCGGGCCAGCAGGGCACCAGCACCTTCGCCGAGATCCGCGAGGCGGCGGTCTCGATCCGCGAGGCGGGCAAGGCCTTCCGCACCATGTCGGAGAACCTCGACAAGCGCACCGCCAGCATCTCGACGAATTTCGGCCGCCTCTCCGGCAGCAGCCGCCGCGAGGTCGAGGCCCTGTCCGGCGACGGCCAGCGGACCCTCGGCACGCTCAACCGCACCGTGCGCAGCCTGGAGCGAGATCCCTCGCAGGTCATATTCGGCGGAAAGCCGTCGTTGCCGGAATACAACGGCGGCCGTTGATTTCCTCGCCAGGGGCGGCTCCGGCCACGTTTGTGCTGAGGCGCACCGCAGCCTTTCAGTTACTGCGTAGTTTGAGCTGCATAGCTTCGGAGTCCTGTCGGTTTCCGACGGGATGTGACAGGTTGTGCGTATGATCCGATCGGTATTTCCGGCCGTGACCCTGCTCGCCGCCGCCCTTCTGGGCGGTTGCGCGGGCGGTGCCACTCCCCTGACTTTCGACCTCGCCGCCCTCCCCGCGGGCGGGCGGTCCATTGCGTCCGGCCGGGCGATCGTCGTCTCCGAACCCGTAGGCATCCAGCCCTTCGAGGCGGACCGGATCATCGTGCGTGAGGGCGCCGGTTCGCTGTCCTTTCTCGGCGGCGGCCAATGGGCGGACCGCCTGCCCCGCCTGATCCAAACCCGGATCATCCAGAGCCTGGAGAATTCCGGGCGTTTGCGGTCGGTGAGCCGTCCGGGCGACAAGATCGCGGCCGATTACCAGCTCATCAGCGAGATCCGCGCCTTCGACATCCAGACCGCCACGGGCGAGGCCGTGGTCGACCTGTCCCTGAAGCTCGTGGCCGACGGCACCGGCCGTGTCGCGGCCGCGCGCATCTTCACGGCGCGGGTTCCGGTGCAGAAGGTCGATGCGAGCTCGGGTGCCCAGGCACTCGATCAGGCCCTCGTGACGGTGCTCGGCGACATCGTGCGCTGGGTGAACACCGGGCGGTAAAGCCTGGATGGCGCGGGGAGAAAGCTTCCCGCCGATTGCCAACGCGGCGTCTTGGCATTAGAAGCCGCCTCAGCATCAAGAGTTGGGGCGACGCCCAACGCCAACCTGCCGCTCCGGGCAAGGTGGCGCTCCGCAAGGAGGATGTGGCCGAGCCGGCAACAAACGGATCACGCCACGCCTGTCGCTCCGCAAACGGACCGACACGACGTGCCCATCAAGATCCCCGACGACCTGCCCGCCACCCGCACCCTCGAAGCCGAGGGCTTGGTTGTGATGCGCGAGACCGACGCCGTCCGCCAGGACATCCGCCCCCTGCGGATCGGGCTCCTCAACCTCATGCCGAACAAGATCAGCACTGAGACGCAGCTCGCGCGCCTGCTCGGGGCCACGCCCCTGCAGATCGAGCTGACCCTGGTGCGGATGAGCGAGCACGTCTCGCGCAACACCGCAGCCGATCATCTCGATGCCTTCTATCGGCCGTGGAGCGATGTCCGCGCGGAGCGGTTCGACGGGTTCATCATCACCGGAGCGCCGGTGGAGCACCTGCCCTTCGAGGAGGTCGGCTACTGGGACGAGCTGCGGCAGATCTTCGATTGGACGCGCTCGCACGTCCATCATTGCCTCACGATCTGCTGGGCGGCGCAGGCGGCGGTCTACCACTTCCACGGCATTCCGAAGCACGTCCTGCCGCGCAAGGCGTTCGGCGTATTCGACCACCGGGTCCTCGCCCCGGCCTCGCCGTTCCTGCGCGGCTTCTCGGACGAATGCGTCGTGCCGGTGTCGCGCTGGACCGAGATCCGCCGGGAGGACATCCCACCGGGACGCGGCCTCGACGTGCTGCTCGAAAGCCCGGAGACTGGGATCTGCCTGCTCCACGACCCCGCCCAGAGGGCGCTGCACGTGTTCAACCATTTCGAATACGAGGCGGGCACCCTCGCCGCCGAGTTCGCCAGGGATGCCGATGGCGTGCTGCCCGCGAACTACTTCCCCGGTGGCGACCCGGCACGGCCCCCCGTCAACCGCTGGCGCAGCCACGCCCACCTGCTCTTCGGCAACTGGATCGACACGATCTACCAGACCGCGCCCTTCGACCTCGCGGAGATCGGGGCCGGTCTTACTCCATCACGGCGGCCTTCATGATCACCACCATGGTCGCCCGGCCCGGCCCCTCGGTGCAGCGCACGAGATGGGGCCGGTCGCAGCGATAGCGCAGGGTCTCGCCCGGCCGCGCCCGCTGCAGGGTGCCGCCGACCTCGACCTCGAACACGCCCTCGCTGACCGACAGGGATTCGACCGAGCCGCGCTGGTGCGGATCGGAATCGAGGACGCCGCCCGGATCGGCGGTGACCTCGTACCATTGCAGCCATTCGACGGTCTTGATCCAGCCGACGATGGCGAGCCGCACCTTGCCGTCCTCGGAGAGGAGGATCGGCGTGTCGGCCCGGGAGGTCTTCTCGATGAAGGGCTCCTCGTCGCCCGCCGCGAGGACCCGCTCGATCGACACGTCGAGCGCCTGCGACAGACGCCAGATGGTGGCGAGCGTCGGGTTGGTCTCGTTGCGCTCGATCTGGCTGATGATCGACTTGGCGACGCCGGATTGCTCCGCGAGGTCCGACAGGGACAGGTTGTAGGCCTTGCGCAGACGCTGGATCGTCTTGCCGAGTTGCCCCGACAGGGCCTGCGCACCGGTCAGCAAGTCCCGCGTCTTGCTGACCCGCTCCGGCTTTTCCGCCCGTTCCACCTGATCCCGCATGGCCCTTCGATCCGCCCGGTCGTTCCGTTCATCGAACGATCGTATGTTTCTTCAAACGCAAACGGGTGACGGGCGCAAGGTTCCGGGGGCCGCTCTTCACATCAGGTCGGCTGCCACCACGCGTGGAAATGGTGCACCGGGCCGTGGCCATGGCCGATGGCGAGGTGGTCGGCGGCCTGGATCGCAGCGGTGAGGTAATCCTTCGCCCCGGCGACAACTTCCGGCAGGGGCAATCCCCGCGCCAACAGGGCGGCGATGGCCGCCGAGAGGGTGCAGCCCGTGCCGTGGGTGTTGCGGGTCTCGACGCGCTGCGCGGCGAGGCGCCGCTCCACGCCGTCCTGCGTGGCGAGGTGATCGACGCTCTCCGGCCCGGTCCCGTGGCCGCCCTTCACCAGGATCGCCCGCGCTCCGAGGCTGAGGAGCCGCTGCGCCAGGGCAGCGCCGTCGTCTCCCGGCTCCTCGCCGAGCAGCACGGCGGCTTCGGGAAGGTTCGGCGTCACGATGTCGACCTGCGGTAGCAGGCGTTCGCGCAGGACCGCCACCGCCTCGTCCGCGATCAGCCGGTCGCCGCTGGTGGCGACCATGACCGGATCGAGCACCACGGGAATGGCGCCCGCATGCCGGGCGAGCCCCTCCGCAACGGCGGCGATGACGTCAGGCCGGGACAGCATCCCGATCTTCACCGCGCCGACCTTCAGGTCGGAGAACACGCTGTCGATCTGCTGGGCCACGAAGGCGGCGGGGACGTCGTGGATGCCCTGGACGCCCTGCGTGTTCTGCGCCGTCAGCGCCGTGACGACGCTGGCGCCGTAGACGCCGAGCGCCGAGAAGGTCTTGAGGTCGGCCTGGATGCCGGCGCCGCCGCCGGAATCCGAGCCCGCGATGGTGAGCGCGATCGCGGTCATCGGGCGGCTCCGCGCTGCGCGAGGGCCTCGTCGATCAGTCCACGCAGATGGCGGGCGTTCTGGCGCACCGGCTCAGCGCCGAACAGCGCCGAAATGACCGCCACGCCGTCCGCCCCCGCGGCGATGACCTGCGCTGCGTTGTCGGCGCCGATCCCGGCGATGGCCCCGACCGGCAGGCCGGGTCCCCGCGCCAGCCGCGCCCGGAACAGGAGGCGCGACAGCCCGTCAAGGCCGACCGGCGGGTCCGGGTTGTCCTTGCTCGTTGTGGCGAAGACGCCGCCGATGCAGGCATAGTCCACCGGCAAGCGGTAGAGCTCGTCGGCATGGGCGGCGTTCTTCACCGTGATGCCGATGATCGCCTGGGGGCCGAGCAGCCGCCGCGCATCGGACGGGTGCATGTCCGACTGGCCGAGATGCACCCCGTCCGCCCCCGCTGCTAGGGCGAGGTCGACCCGGTCATTGACGAGGAGCGGCACCTGCCCGCCGATCGCGGCGTGGATTGCCCGCAGGCGCTCCAGCGTCGCGCGGGCGTCGGAGATGTCCTTCTCGCGATATTGGAGAAGGGTGCAGCCGCCCGCCACCGCTTCCGCCCCGAGGCGAGCGAGGACGGCGCCGTCGCCGCCACTCACGCCTGTATCGAGGAGGCCGTAGAGTCGCAGGTCCACCGCCCGCGCCCCGGCTTCCGCCCTGCCCATCGTCCCGCCCGCGGCCATCCCTGCCTCCGCCCGCCCCGCCCGCTCCTGCGGGCGCCCGGCGCATGCATGGTGTTTGGGTGGCGCGGAGCGGCTTGGCAAGCCGCACGAATCTGGTCGATTGCGCGCGACCGATTTCGCCCTATCCTAGGTTACTGCATCCGCGATCCAGCGGGTGCCCCGCACGCCATGCGGGCATGAAGCAGGAGGAAGCATGGTTACGCATGCGACCGGGGATCCCGGAGGCGGTGGTGCCTTCGGCCCCCACAACACGGTGACGGTGGTCGATCCGTCGCCGGTGAACTGGCTGTCCATCACGTGGAATACGATGGAGGAGGCCAACCGCGTCGATCACGACGGGATCGGCCAGCCGAGCCTCGCCGAATCCTGGCGCTGGCTCGACGGCGAGACCCTCGAACTGACGATGCGCGAGGCCGTCTATCAGGACGGCGAGCCTTTCAACGCCGCGATGTTCAAGCTCGGCTTCGACAAGGTCCAGGAATGGACCAACCCGCATCCGCCGGGCGCCTTCCTGAACTTCGCCCGCGACGTCACCTGCGACGTGGTGGACGACCGCACGATCCGCATGCGCTTCCCCGGTGGCGATTCCGCCGCGCTGATGAAGCTGCGGGGGATGCACTTGCCCTCGACGCGGTTCTGGAACGAGTGGGGCTTCATCGACCCGAAGACGGGATCGGCCGAAGGCCATTGGTGAGTCATCGACGCGCCCGGTCCGTGGGGGACTGGCCCGTTTGTGCTCACCGAGGGTGTCTCGCTGATCGACTCCCGATCCGACAGGGTCGTGATGGAGCCAAACCCGACCTATTGGAATCCGGCTCGGCGACCCAGTGTCCGGATCATCTACGACAACGTCATCGGCAAGGCCGAGGGCATCAAGTCGGTGGCGGCCGGTGACGGCCGTGTCGACGTGGTGTTCGACCTGACGCCCGATGAGGCGAAGGCCTTCCCCCAGAGCGACAAGGGAAGGATCCAGACCAAGAAGGCCAAGACGATCCTGACGGGCGTCTTCAACGAGAACCGGCCGGATTCGCCCTGGCGCGACCCGGAGGTGCGCAAGGCGCTCAACCTCGCCATCGACCAGCAGGCGGTGCTCGACCAGGGGGCGCATGGCTACGGCACGGTGATCCCGGCCTTCATCCAGCCCGGCCGCTACGGCGCGGATCCCGGCATGGCGCCGTTCCCGCACGATCCCCAGGCCGCGAAGGCGGTGCTGGAGAAGGCGGGTCTGGCGGGCCGCGAACTCGTCTTCGTCTCGTCTCCCGCCTGGAAGGGCGTGGTCGAGGCGATCGGCCGGAACCTGTCGGAGATCGGCCTTTCGGCCCGTTTCGTCAGCGACCGGGGCGACCTGCCGGAGGCGTTCGACGTCAAGCTCGAATGGTACTTCGACTGGACGCCGCAATATCCGGTCGCCTGCGTCCACCGGGAGTTCTTCGGGCGTGACGCGACCCTGCGTCAGGGTCCGGAGGATCCGGCCTTCGATGCCCTCTACGACAAACTCCTGCACACCGCCGATCCGGCGGCGCAGGAGGGTGTGGTGAGGGAGGTCGAGCGCTACCTTCAGGACAAGGCCAAGGCGTTGTTCCTCTACTCGCCCTTCACCCTCTTCGCGGTGTCGGATCGGGTCGAGTTCACGCCCTACGACACGTGCATGTCGGAACTGGCCGAAACCCGGATCAAGGGCTGACACAGGGCGGCGCGGAGTCGATCCGCGCCGCCTCCCCATCCACGACGCAAAGTCCCAAAAAGAATGATCGTCGCGACGGCGGGGCATATCGATCACGGCAAGACGGCGCTGGTGAAGGCGCTGACCGGGATCGATGCCGACCGGCTGCCGGAGGAGAAGGCGCGCGGGATCACCCTCGATCTCGGCTTCGCCTATGCCCGGCCGGACGGGCGTTCCCTGGGTTTCGTGGACGTGCCGGGCCACGAGCGGCTGGTGCGGACCATGGTGGCGGGGGCCACGGGCGTCGATTGCGCCCTCCTTGTGGTAGCAGCCGATGACGGGGTCATGCCGCAGACCCGCGAGCACGCCGCCATCCTCGATCTGCTCGGCTTCGAAAAGGGTATCGTCGCCATCACCAAGGCGGACAGGGCCGGCCCGGAGCGGATCGCCGCCGTCACGGACGAGGTGCGCGCAATGCTGGCCGGGACGAGCCTCGCCAATGCGCCGATCCTGCCCTGCTCCGCCCTGACCGGGGCGGGCATTCCCAGCCTCCTTACCACGCTCTTGAAGGCCGGAAGCCGGACCCGAAACGGGGATGCGGAGCGCGGCTTCCGCCTCGCGGTCGATCGCTGCTTCACCCTGCAGGGCGCCGGGCTCGTGGTGACCGGAGCGATCCATGCGGGCACGGTCCGGGTCGGCGACCGGCTGCTCGTCTCCGGCTCCGGGATGGAGGCACGGGTGCGCGGCCTGCGCGCTCAAGGGGAGGTCGCGGACGCGGCCAGCGCAGGCGAGCGCGTCGCCCTCAACCTGACGGGCGCGCGCCTCTCCCGCGAGGCCATCCACCGCGGCGATTGGGTGCTTGCCCCCGAACTGCATGGGCCGACGACGCGCCTCGACGTGCGGCTGCGCCTGCTGCCGGGAGAGGCGCGGGCCCTGCGCCATCGCAGCCCGATCCATTGCCATCTCGGCGCGGCGAGCGTCACCGGCCGGGTGCTGCTGGCGCCCGACTCGTCCCCCATTCCACCGGGGGGCTCGGCCGTCGCGCGGATCGTCCTCGATGCGCCGATCGGTGCCCTGTCCGGCGACCGCTTCATCCTGCGCGATGCCACCGCCTCGCGCACACTCGGCGGCGGCCGGGTCATCGATGGCGAGGGGGGCAAGCGCGGAGCGTGGCTGCCCGCCCGCCGCGCCGAAATTGAAGCCCTGGCCGAGCCGGAAGACGGGGCGGCCCTCGACGCGCTGCTGGCCGTCGAGGACGCAGGGCTCGACCTCGCCCGCTTCGCTCGCGTTCGCAATCTCGCCCGCGCCGCTCTCGACGGATTGCTCGCGGTGCGCGCCGTGCGTCTCGTCGACGCCGGGGAGCGCCGCCTCGCCTTCCCCGCCGCGCGGGTCGCGGCCCTTGAGGCGATCCTCATCGCTCTGTTCGACGCACGCCACGCCGCCGAGCCCGACAATCCCGGCCTCTCAGTGGAGGAAGTGGCGACCGATCGCCCCGTCGTCGATCGACCTCTCCTGCGCGCGGTTCTCGACGGTCTGGTCCGCGGCGGCGCGCTCGCGCGGCGTGGTGCCCTGTTTCATCGCCCCGGCCACGAGGCGCGGCTCGGCTCCGCCGACGCGGCGCTCTATGCCGAAATCCGTGGTGTCCTGGACGCGGCGGGAAGCGACCAGCCGCGCCTGCATCTTCTGGCCGAGACGCTCGGCCGCGAGCCGGAGGCGCTGCGGCCCCTCCTCGACAAGGTCGGCCGCATCGGCTGGCTGCGGCGTGTCTCGAAGAGTTACTACCTTCCGCCCACGCTCCTCGCCGACCTCGCCTGTCTCGCCGAGCGGGTGGCGGGGGAGCATCCCGAGGGTCTTCTGACGGTCGGCCGGTTCCGCGAGGCGGCAGGGATCGGCCGCAACATGACGATGCCGGTGCTCGAACATTTCGATGCGGTCGGCTTCACTGCCAGGATCGAGGACGGACGGCGGTTGCGGACGGGCTGGCGCGACCTGTTCGGAACGGATGCGCCCTGACGCGCACTGGAACGGGGCTCTGCGAGGCGTATCTCACCGGAAACCCTCGATCGAAAGGCCAGAGGATCCATGTCCGGCACAACCCGCACGAGCGCCGACCTCGACCCCCGCCGCCGCCGCACCCTGTTTCGCGCATGGCACCGGGGCATTCGCGAGATGGACCTGATCATGGGCCGCTTCGCCGATGCGGAGATCGGCAACCTGTCCGAGAGCGAGCTCGACGAGTTCGAGGCCCTGATCGAGGTGCCCGACCGCGACCTGTTCAAGTGGCTGACGGGCGAGGCCGAGACGCCCTCGAACTACGACACGCCGGTCTGGCGCCGCCTGCGCGACTTTCACCGCCACGACGCGCCGATCCATTCGTAAGGGAGCTTGTCGATGAGCGAGGACAATGCCGCACCGCAGGTGCCCTACGATCATCCCGCCCGTTCCATCGCCACCGAACTGGTGGTGAGGGTGATGCTCGACCTTCTGGAGCGGTCCGATCCGTCGCTTCGTGCCGAGATCCTGCGTCAGGCGGGTGAGCACGCCGCTGCCATGACCGAGGGCATGCCCAATGCGGAGTTCTTCCGCAGCCGGGTGGAAACGGCCTTGCAGGAGATCGTCGGCCAGAAAGCCTGAGCAGACCGCAGGCGCAGACGGAACCCTGGATCGGCGTGGCGCGATGGGCTAACGCCCGCCCCATCCGCCGCTTTCGAGTCGGCGGACGAATATTTCGCGAACGAGCCCCGATGGCCAAGCCTCAACCGAAGTCGCCACCGCCCGCGCCCAAGCCGCAGGTCGCCCGCTTCGCCCTTCCGAAATCCTCCGCCCTGGCCAAGGCCATGGACGCGCTCAAACGCGGCGATAGTCCGACCCTGGCGGGCGTGCCCGAGGGGTTCGATGCCGTCGTGGCCGCCGACCTCGCCCGGGCGCTCGCGCCTGAATCGAAGGGCGCGGCGGTGCTGGTGCATGTGGCGCGTGATTCGGGGCGCTCGGCCTCGTTCCAGGCGGCGCTCGCCTTCGCCGCCCCCGAACTCGACGTGATGTCCCTGCCTGCCTGGGATTGCCAGCCCTACGACCGGACCTCGCCGACGACCGGCGTCGCCGCCCAGCGCGTGACCGCCCTCGCCCGGCTCGCCCGGACGCGCTCCTCCGAGGAGCGCCCGCGCATCCTTTGCACCACCATCAACGCCCTGGTGCAGCGCGTGCCGCCCAAGGCGCACATCGCCCGTGAGACCTTCTCGGCGGCCATCGGCAACGCGGTGGCGATGGACAGCATCGTCGCCTGGGTGGAGGCCAACGGCTTCCTGCGCACCGGCACCGTGCGCGATACCGGCGAATACGCCGTGCGCGGCGGCATCCTCGACCTGTCGCCGCCGGGCCTGCCCGCGCCTATCCGGCTCGACTTCTTCGGCGATACCCTGGAATCGATCCGCGCCTTCGATCCCGAGACCCAGCGCACGACGGGTCAGCTGCGCTCCCTCGACCTCGTGCCGATGAGCGAGGTACAGCTCACCACCGAGACGATCCGGCGCTTCCGCCAGAACTACATCCGCAGCTTCGGCACCGCGACCCGCGACGACCGGCTCTACGAGACCGTGAGCGAGGGCCGCCGCTATGCCGGCCTCGAACATTGGATGCCGCTCTTCTACGACGGCCTCGATTCGCTGTTCGACTATCTCGGCGGGGTGCCGCTCCTCCTCGACCCACAGGTGGAGGAGGCGGCCACCGAGCGCCTCGCCCTGGTGCAGGATTACTTCCAGGCTCGCGAAACCGCCCTGAAGCATCCGCAGGCGGGCGTGGCACCCTACAAGCCCCTGCCGCCCCGCGCCCTCTACCTGACGCCGAACGAGCTGAAGGAGCGCTTCTCGACCGCCACGGTCGCGCGGCTGACGCCCTTCGACCAGCCGGATTCGCCCGAGCGCGCTGTCATCGATTGCGGCGCCAAGCCCGGCAGGAGCTTCGCCCCCGAGCGGGCCGACGAGCATGCCAGCGTGTTCGACGCGGCCGTCGCCCATATCCGCGATCTCATGGGATCCGGTCATCACGTCATCCTGGGATCCTGGTCGGACGGCTCCCGCGACCGGCTCTGCGGCGTGCTCGCCGACCATGGGCTGAAGAAGCCCGTGGCGATCACCCGCCTGTCGGATGTCTATGCCCTGAAGCGCGGCACCGACTCGGCCGTGGCGGTGTGGGGCCTGGAGTCCGGGTTCACCGTCGGCGAACTGGCCGTGGTGTCGGAGGGCGACATCCTCGGCGACCGGCTGGTGCGCCAGAAGCGCAAGGCCAAGCGCCCGCAGGACGTGATCCTGGAGGTCCAGGCGCTGCAGCCGGGCGACCTCGTGGTCCATGCCGACCACGGCATCGGCCGGTTCATCGGCCTCAAGACGATCCACGCGGCGGGCGCCCCGCACGATTGCCTGGAACTGCAATATACCGGCGGCCAGCTCCTGCTGCCGGTGGAGAATATCGAGCTCCTAACGCGCTACGGCTCGGAGGATTCCGAGGTCGCCCTCGACCGGTTGGGCGGCGGCGCGTGGCAGGCGCGCAAGGCCAAGATGAAGCGCCGCATCCTCGAGATGGCGGGCGAGCCATCAAGGTCGCGGCGCAGCGCTTCGTGAAGAAGGCGCCGCTGCTCAAGCCGCCGGAGGGCCTCTACGAGGAATTCGCCGCCCGCTTCCCGTTCGAGGAGACCGAGGATCAGGCCAACGCCATCGATGCGGTGCTGGATGACCTGAACGCGGGCCGCCCCATGGACCGGCTGGTCTGCGGCGATGTCGGCTTCGGCAAGACCGAGGTGGCGTTGCGCGCCGCCTTCGCAGGGGCCATCGCGGGCAAGCAGGTGGCGGTGATCGTGCCGACGACGCTGCTCGCCCGGCAACATTACCGCACCTTCGCCGAGCGCTTTAAGGGGCTACCCGTTCAGGTGGCCCAACTCTCCCGCTTCGTCTCGGCCGCCGACATGAAGCAGACCCGGGCCGGGCTCGCGGCGGGCACCGTCGATATCGTGGTCGGCACCCATGCCCTGCTCGCCAAGAACATCGCGTTCAAGGATCTCGGCCTGCTGATCGTGGACGAGGAGCAGCATTTCGGTGTCTCCCACAAGGAGCGGCTGAAGTCGCTCCAGGCGGATGTGCACGTGCTGACCCTCTCGGCGACGCCGATCCCGCGCACGCTGCAACTGGCCATGACCGGGGTGCGCGAACTGTCGATCATCGCGACCCCGCCGGTCGACCGGCTGGTGGTGCGCACCTTCATCACGCCGTTCGACCCGCTCTCCATCCGGGAGGCGCTGCTGCGCGAGCGCTATCGCGGCGGGCAATCCTTCTACGTCGTGCCGCGCATCGAGGACCTCGCGGAGGTCAAGAAATTCCTCGATGCCGAGATGCCGGAGATCAAGGTCGCGGTCGCCCACGGCCAGATGGCGGCGGGGCAACTGGAAGACGTCATGACCGCCTTCTACGAGGGCAAGTTCGACGTGCTGCTCTCGACCACGATCGTGGAATCGGGCCTCGATATCCCGACCGCCAACACCCTCATCGTCCACCGGGCGGACATGTTCGGCCTCGCGCAGCTCTACCAGTTGCGGGGCCGCGTCGGCCGCTCGAAGGCGCGGGCCTACGCCCTGTTCACGACGCCCGCCGGGCGGCAACTCACGCCGCAGGCCGAGCAGCGGCTCAAGGTGCTGCAGGGGCTCGACACGCTGGGCGCGGGCTTCCAGCTCGCGAGCCACGATCTCGACATCCGCGGTGCGGGCAACCTGCTCGGCGATGCGCAGTCCGGCCACATCAAGGAGGTCGGCTACGAGCTCTACCAGCAGATGCTGGAAGACGCAGTGACGGCTCTGAAGGCGGGCATCGAGGACGTGCCGGAAGAGGCGTGGTCGCCCACCATCGCGCTGGGCGCCCCTGTCACGATCCCGGAGGATTACGTCGAGGATCTCACCGTCCGCCTCGGCCTCTACCGGCGTCTGGCCACCATCCAGGACGATGCCGAGATGGAGGCCTTCGGCGCCGAGATGATCGACCGCTTCGGCCCGCTGCCGCCGGAGGTGGAGCAGTTGCTCAAGATCGGCACGATCAAGATCCTCTGCCTCAAGGCCAACGTGGAGAAGGTCGAGGCCGGGCCGAAGGGCGTGGTCGTCCACTTCCGCGACCGGTCCTATGCCAATCCGACCGGTCTCGTGGCCTTCGTCGCGGAGCAGGCCTCCTTTGCGAAGGTGCGCCCGGACATGAGCGTGGTGTTCGTGCGCGAACTGCCCTCGATCCAGTCGCGCCTGAAGATCGCCACCGACGTGCTGCGCAGCCTCGTGAAGATCGCCGAGCGGGGGAAGAAGGCCGCGTAGGGGCCGTTCTTTTCTTCCCCGCCCGACCGAACCTTCTCGAATCGGTGAGGTTCACCCTGCAGGCCGCAAGATACTCCCCAGGGGTATCTCGGCTGTCCGCACCCGCAGGGAGTGCCTCCATGTTCTACTTCGACAAGCGCCTTCAGTATCCCGTGAAGGTCGAGAACCCCGATCCGATCTACGCGCGCATGCTCCAGCAGGCGATTGGCGGGATCGAGGGCGAAATCCGGGTCTGCATGCAGTACTTCTTCCAGGGCTGGGGCGCCCGGGGGCCGACGACCAAGTATCGCGACATGCTCCTCAATACCGCGACGGAGGAGATGGGCCATATCGAGATGCTCGCGACCGCCGTCGCTCTGAATCTCGAAAAGGCGCCTGCCACCCTTCAGGAAGAGGGCGCGGCCGATGGTGTCGTCGGGGCGGTGATGGGCGGGGGTAATGCCCGGCACACGATCGAGGGTATGCTCCACCGGCACCTCCTCTCGACAGGCATGGCGGCGTTTCCGGCCAATTGCGAGGGTGTCCCCTTCGACATGAGCCACATCTACGCCAGCGGAAACCTTGCGGCGGACATGTATTGTAACGTCGCCGCCGAGAGCACCGGCCGCGTGCTGGCGGTTCGCCTCTACAATGCTGCCCACGATGCCGGCATGAAGGACATGCTGCACTTCATGATCGCCCGCGACACGATGCACCAGCAGCAATGGCTGGCGGTGATCGAGGAACTCGGCGGCCACCAGGGCGCCCTGCCGATCCCGAACTCCTTCCCGCAAGAGAAGGAGGATACCGCGAACGCCTACAACTTCTACGTCAGTTCCGTGGACGGGACGACGCCGGAGGGACGGTGGACGCAAGGGCCGTCGCTGGACGGCAAGGGCACCTACACGACGTACAAGAACAAGCCGATGGGTGAGGAACCAGTCCTCGGTCCGGCACGCCCCGACAGCGGCGCGCAACTCGAGCAGATGTAGAACTCGAGCCATTGTGATGTGTGGCCCGCCGTCGGCTTGAAGGCGGCGGCGGGCCCCATTCCGCATGCAAATCAAACTCATGTTACGGGAAGCTCGGGTGTCCGAACGGAGCGGGGATGTCGAGCGAGTCCGAGGTCGAGGGTGAGGTCGTCGGCGACCGTATCCAGTTGACGCGTGGCGAGGCTGCCAAGCGGCCCCTGATCCAGCGGCTGAACCGGATCGAGGGACAGGTCCGTGGCCTGCGTAAGATGATCGAGGAGGATCGCTACTGCCTGGACGAGGTCCAGCAGATCAACGCCCTCACGGCCGCCCTGCGCGAGGTGGCCATGGCGATCATCGCCCAGCACGTCACGGTGGGCGTCAAAATCGCCGCCGATTCCGAGGCGTCCGAGGACGTGGCCGTCGATGATGTGATGCGCGTCCTGCGCGCGGCGATGCGGTTCGACGGCTGATGGCCGAGGCGACCACCGAAGGCACCGGCACGGGGGCCGACAAGCCGGGCCTGTTCGCGCCGCTCTTCACCGATATCCGCGTAGCGGCGGTGCTGGGCCTCGGCTTCGCGCAGGGCATGCCGTTCCTGTTGGTCTACTCGACCCAATCGGCGTGGCTCAGCGAGGCGAAGGTGCCGTTGGCGACCATCGGCCTGTTGAGCGAACTGACCGTCGCCTACAAGCTCAAGTTCCTCTGGGCCCCCTTCCTCGACCGCTACGACCCGCCGCTCCTCGGCCGCCTGATCGGCCGCCGCCGGGGCTGGATCGTCGCCTCGCAACTCGCCGTGGCGGCGGCGCTCGCGGGCGTCGCCTTTGGGGACCCCGCCCACTGGCTTGCCTGGACGGTGGTGTTCTCCCTGGCGCTCGGCGTTGCCGGGGCGACGCAGGACATCGTGGTCGATGGCTGGCGCATCGCCGTCGCGCCCGTCGAGCGGCAGGCGCTGATGTCCTCCTGGGTGGAGATCGGCTTCCGCTGCGGCAACCTCGCGGCGGGAGCCGGGGCGCTCTACCTCGCGGATGCCTATGGCTGGCGCGTCGCCTATCTCTGCATGGCCGCGCTGATGGCGCCCGGCACCATCGCCGCCTTGCTCGCGCCCGAACCTTCCACGGAGGATCAGCCGACCCGCGCGGGGCTCATCGAGACGGTCTGGTCGCCGATCCGCGACCTGAAGGCCCGGCTCGGCCCCCTGGCGGTGCCGGTCCTGCTGCTCGTGGCCGGGTTCCGCATGCCGGGCTACGTCTCGAATGCGATGGCGATCCCGCTGTTCAAGTATCTCGGCTACTCGAACACCGACATCGCCACGGTGACGAAGCTGTTCGGCTTCTGGATCGCGCTGGCCGGGACCTTCCTGGCGAGCGCGGTGATCCAGCGGATCGGCATGATGGCGAGCCTGCTCATCGGCACGGTGGCGGCCTCGGCCTCCCACCTCGCGCTGGCCTATCTCGCGTGGCACGGAGGCCATGGCGGGGCCGCCTTCTGGACCTTCGCGGCGAGCGTCGGCATCGACGGATTCGCCTATGCCTTCGCCTCGATCGTGCTGATCACCTACATGTCGCGACTGGCCTCATCGCAGCACGCGGCGAGCCAGTATGCCCTGCTCACCTCCCTTTGCGCCCTGCCCGGAAGCGTGCTCGCGGGCTTCTCCGGCTTCGTCATCGAGGAGACCGGGTTCCCGCTCTTCTTCGTCGGGACGGCGCTGATCGGCCTGCCGGTCGCGGCACTCTGCGTGTTCGTCGCCCGGCGGCACGGGCCCATGGACGCTTGAGTGGATTTCCGGTTCGGCCTTAGCCGGAGATTAACCCTGATGCCCGCTTAATCGCAGCGGTTGAGTTTCCCCAGACGGGTGATCCGGCCCGACCGGCCGACGCATGCGGACCCGCTCCGCAGCGAAGGACGGCGGCTGCCCGGCGGGGCGAGCAGGGCGATGTCGTCATGTCCAGCACCGCGTATGCGCGCCGCACCCGTCGGCGCCGCTCGCCCCTCCCCGCCCTCGCCTGCCTGACGGCGCTGGCAGCAGCGGGCTGGACGGTCTTGAACCGCTCCCACGGGGACGACGCGCTGCGTCTCTCCGGCGCTTCCCAAGACGAGGCGGTGGCGTCCGCCCCGCTGCGGACCTCCCGTCCCGATCTCGCCTGGGTGTTCGATCCCACCCCCACCCTGGGCCGTGGCGCAGCGGGTGGCTTCGTGCGCGACCTGCCGGTGCTGGCCCTGAACACCTCCGCGGCCCTGCGCCCGTCCCTCGTGGCTGAGGTCCCCGCCCCCATCCGCGCGACGCCCGCTGCCGTGACGCCGGTTCGACGCGTCGCTGCGGCCGAGCCGACCCTCGTGCCGCTGCCGATCCGCCGCCCGGCGGGTCTCGCCGCGCCGGTTCCGGCTGCGGTCCAGGCTCCGGCGCCCGCCCAGGTGGCGGCGCTCGTTCCTGCCCCGGCCCGCGCCGCCCGTCGCGCCCTACCCCGCACCCGCGATGTCTTCCGCGCTGCCATCGCGCCCGAAGAGCCCTCGTTCTTCGAGCGCCTGTTCGGCGGCAATTCGGGATCGGGCGCTCAGGGCTCGGCCCAGGCCCTCGCCTATGCCAACCCGGACGCGGTGGCCTCGCCGCGCGAGCGCCTCATCCCCGGCCCATCGGCCAGCACCTCCGCGGGCGTGGCGGTCTACGACATCAGCGCCAGCACCGTGACCCTGCCGAGCGGCGAGGTGCTGGAAGCCCATTCCGGCTACGGCGACCTCATGGACGATCCGCGCTATGTGCATGTCCGCATGCGCGGCGCCACCCCGCCCGGCACCTACGACATGCGGGAGCGCGAGGCCCCGTTCCACGGCGTCCGGGCGATCCGCCTCACACCGGTGGGCGGCAGCGCCGCGATCCACGGGCGCGACGGCATCCTCGCCCATACCTACATGCTGCGCGCCCAGCCGGGCGCCTCGAACGGCTGCGTCGTGTTCCGTGATTACGACCGCTTCCTGCGTGCCTACCTGCGCGGTGAGGTGCAGCGCCTGATCGTCGTTGCGGGCAACCGCTCGCCGCGAATCGATCTCGCCGACCGCAGGCGCTGAGCAGCCACCCAAAGCCTGAGCTCGGCGTCATTCGTGCTTAATGCGCTCGCGTGATGATTGGTTAATAATAAACGATACGGGTTGAACATTACCTATAAGAGCGCTCTGTATCGCGTAAACGTGAGAATCGGCTGGCCAATGTTGCTGGTTCGTTGCAGGAATGCTTCGAACGAAGGTTGGAACCGGCCGTGAAGAAGAGTGTTGTTGCTGCCTTGCTCTGCGCCGCCGCTGCGGCCGGGGCCTATGCCGAGGCCAAGATCTACGAGGGCGGCCGTGCGCTCGGCAGCACCGCCATGCGCCCGCAGGCGGCTCCATTCCAGCCTTCTCCCATCCCCGCGAGCTGGGTCGTGTCGGGCAATCCCGTGGCCGAAGCCGTCGAGGTCTCGCGGACCGAGGACGAGGGCGCCCAGGTTTTCCTGTGGCGTGTCACCGCGGGCACCTTCAACTGGACCCACAAGTCCGACGAGATCGTCACCATCCTCCAGGGCGAGGTCTTCGTGACCGATGCGGATGGCACCCGCCATCACCTGAAGACCGGGGACGTGGCGCATTTTCCCCAAGGGGCGATCCAGACCTGGGAGGTGCCGAAGGAATTGCTGAAGTCGGCGATCCTGAAGCACCGCAGCCCCTCCACGGTCGAGGCGCCGATGCGCTGGCTGAAGCAGGTCCGCGCCCTCGTCACCGGTTGAAACGAACCGGTCTTCCCGCTGGATTCTGCGTTTGGGCGCCGTCCCGGCGCGTGACCAATTGCAGCGCCTGACGGAGCGCGTTCCGGCGCCGCCGCCGAATAAGCATGGGCGGGGGACGCCGGGGCCGTTGCTTTCGGGAGGTCGCTGGCTATAGTCCGCGCGCTTTTCGCCGAGCCTTTCACCGCTCAGACGACGCCACGCCCGGCGACGCCGGCCGGTGGCGGGCCGGCCTTCCGTACGCAGGAGATGCACGTTGATCACCCCCGCTTTCGCGCAAGGGGCCGGCGCGACCGCCGGCGGAGCGGAGATCGCCTTCCAGGTGATCCCCTTCGTCCTGATCTTCGTGATCATGTACTTCCTGATCCTCCGGCCGCAGCAGAAGCGGGTCAAGGATCATCAGGCGCTGATCAAGGCCGTGCGCCGTGACGACACCGTCGTTACCAATGGCGGCCTCGTCGGCCGGGTGACGAAGGCCCAGGACGATTCCCCCGAGATCGAGGTCGAGATCGCGCCGAACGTCCGCGTGCGGATCGTGCGTTCCATGATCTCCGAGGTTCGTGCCAAGGGCGGCCCCGTCAAGGCTGCCTGAACACCGCACCGGAACCGTTCGGTCATCACGTGAGGGAGTCGGCGCAAGTCGCCGGCCGGTATAGAGAAACGATCCTCCGATGTTGCGCTTCTCCCGTGCGAAGATCGCCGCGACCCTCGCGGTCATCCTGGTGGGGCTGGCGCTGGCCGTGCCGAGCTTCTTCTCGCCCGAGCAGCGGAAGGGCTTCCTCGCGAGCCTGCCGCCGTGGTTCCCGCATTGGATCGTCCCGACCCGGGCCATCGTGCTCGGCCTCGACCTTCAGGGCGGCTCGCAGCTCCTTCTGGAGGTCGATCAGAACGATCTGATCGCCTCGCAGGCCAAGTCCCTGCGCGACGACGTGCGCCGCACCCTCCAGCAGGAAAACGTACGCGCCGATGGCGGCATTCGAGCTGCTCCAGCGCGGCGTTCAGGTGAAGATCTCCGACGATGCAGCGCGGGCCAAGGCCTTGCCGAAGCTGCGTGACCTCGCCGCGCCCATCGCCACCTCCATCGGCCAGACCGGCGCACGCACCCTCGACGTCACCGAGCAGCCGGGCGGCATCGTCCGCCTGACAATGACCGATGCGGGCATCACCGACCGGACCCGCCGGGCCGTAAGCCAGGGCATCGAGGTCATCCGCCGCCGCCTCGACTCGACGGGCACGACCGAGCCCTCGATCCAGCAGCAGGGCGCCGACCGCATCCTGATCCAGGTACCGGGCGAGCAGAACCCCGAGCGGCTTGAGAAGCTCCTCGGCTCCACCGCCAAGCTCGAATTCCGCATGCTCGCCGACAGCCCCTCGGGCGATGTCGACATGCTGCCGTCCAAGGACAACAAGGGCGCCAAGGTGCCGGTGGAACGCCGGGTGATGGCCGATGGCAGTGAGCTGACCGACGCGCAGCCCTCCTTCGACCAGCAGACCCGCGAGCCGATGGTGAGCTTCAAGTTCAACCTGCGCGGCGCCCAGCGCTTCGGTCAGGCGACGAGCGAGAATATCGGCCGTCCCATGGCCATCGTCCTCGACAACGAGGTCGTTTCGGCGCCGGTCATCCGCTCCGCGATCACCGGCGGCTCGGGTCAGATCACCGGCAACTTCACGGTGCAGCAGGCCAACGACCTCTCCGTGCTGCTCCGGGCCGGCGCCCTGCCCGCCAAGTTCACCGTCGTCGAGCGCCGCGTGGTCGGGCCCGGCCTCGGCCGCGACTCCATCGAGGCGGGCAAGCTCGCGACCCTGGTCGCCGCCGCCCTCGTCGTGGCCTTCATGTTCGCGACCTACGGGACGTTCGGCTTCATCGCGAACATCGCTCTCATCGTCCACGTCGGCCTCATCCTCGGCCTGATGTCGGTGCTGGAGGCGACCATGACCCTGCCCGGCATCGCGGGCATCGTGCTCACCATCGGCACGGCGGTCGATTCGAACGTGCTGATCTACGAGCGCATGCGCGAGGAATCCCGCGCGGGCCGCTCGCTGATCTCGGCGCTCCAGGCCGGGTTCGACCGCGCCTTCGCGACGATTATCGACTCGAACTCGACCATGGCGATCGCCGCCCTGATCCTGTTCTTCATGGGCTCCGGTCCGGTGAAGGGCTTCGCCGTGGTGTTCATCCTCGGCATCCTCACCACGGTCATCACCGCCGTGACCCTCACCCGGATGATGATCGCGTTGTGGTACAAGACCTTCAGGCCGAAGGCCCTGCCGTTCTAGTTCTCTGGAAGAGGTCGCGCCCCGCGTCGAGCTGAATGAACCGGCGCCGCTGACATCCTCCACACGTTAGGTCCGATACCATGCGCCTGCTTCGCCTCTGGCCCGACGAATCGCATTTCGACTTCATGCGGTTCCGGCGCTTCACCTTCCCGCTCTCGGCGCTGCTGTCGCTCGCGACGGTGATGCTGTTCCTGACCGTCGGGCTGAATTTCGGCATCGACTTCAAGGGCGGTACCCTGGTCGAGCTGCAGGCCAAATCGGGCACGGCCGACGTCGCCGCGATCCGGCACACGGCGGCGGGCTTCGGCTTCGGCGAGCCCGAGGTGCAGGAGCTCGGCAACCAGGGCACCGTGCTGGTGCGCCTGCCGCTCCAGAGCGGCGAGCAGGGCCAGACGGCGGTGATGCAGAAGGCGCACGCCGCCTTCGACAAGGATTACGACTTCCGCCGCACCGAGACGGTGGGGCCGCGTGTCTCGGGCGAGCTCGTCCAGTCGGGCACGATCGGCGTCGTGCTCTCGGTCATCGCGGTCCTGCTCTACCTGTGGTTCCGGTTCGAGCGGGAGTTGGCGCTCGGCGCCATCGTCGGCACCCTGCACGACATCGTGCTGACCGTCGGCGTGTTCATCATCACCCGCATCGAGTTCAACATGACCTCGATCGCGGCCATCCTCACCATCGTCGGCTACTCGTTGAACGAGACGGTGGTGGTGTTCGACCGGACCCGCGAGCCATGCGGCGCTACAAGACCATCCCCACGGTCGAGTTGCTGAACCTGTCGATCAACTCGACCATGTCGCGTACGGTGATGACCTCGATCTCATCCTCCCTGTCGCTGCTGGCCCTCGTGCTGTTCGGCGGCGAGGCGATCAACGGCTTCGCGGTAGTGATGCTGTGCGGCGTTTTGATCTGCACCTATTCGGCGATCTTCATCTCGACGCCGGTGTTGATCTATCTGGGGCTGATGCTGTCGGGCGCCCGCGCGGCCTCCGAGCGGTCCGGCGTCCCGCAACCCGCCGAGTGATCTGATCGCGACATGGCCGAGCGGGAGAGCCTGAACGACCTCGAATCCGGCTTCGTGCCGGGGCGCCACATCATCGACACCTACGGCAATGGCGGCTTCCGCTTCGCCGGGATGTCGCATCGTGGCTCGATCCTGCTCCTGCCCTCCGGGGTCCGGGCGTGGCCCGTGACAGCGCCGCAGCAGATCGACCGCAACGCCCTCCGCCCGGTTCAGGCCGAGGCGGCGGGGATCGAGCTGCTCCTTGTCGGCACGGGGCTCGACATCGCTGCCATCGATCCGGCGCTCCGCGGCTGGCTGAAGGATGCGGGCGTCGGCCTGGACGTGATGCAGACGGGCGCCGCCGCGCGGACCTACAACATCCTGGTGGCCGAGAACCGCAAGGTCGCCGCCGCTCTGATCGCGGTTGCCTGATGGCGGAGGCGGCGCGGGATCAGACGGCGACGGGTGAGACCGGCCTTCCCTTCGCGCAGAGCCATTGCGAGGCCCTGGTGCGCGAGGGCGACCCGGACCGCTACATCGCCACCCTCTTTGCCCCGGCTGCTGCCCGCCCGCACCTCTTCGCCCTCTACGCCTTCAGCCTCACCGTCGCGCGGGTGCGCGAGGCTGCTTCGAACCCGATGGCCGGGGAAATCCGCCTGCAATGGTGGCGCGACGCCCTTCAGGGCGAGGCGCGAGGCGACGTGAAGGCCAACCCCGTCGCGGCGGCTCTGGAAGAGGCGATCAAGGTCAATCGCCTCAGCCGCCAGCCCCTCGTCGATCTGATCGATGCCCGCGTCTTCGACCTCTACGAGGATCCGATGCCGCGGGTGAACGACCTCGAAGGTTATTGCGGCGAGACCGCCTCGGCCCTGTTCCGCATCGCGAGCCTGATCATCGGCGGAGGCGCCGAGCCCGGCGGCGCGGCCGCCGCCGGTCATGCGGGGGTGGCCTACGGCATCACCGGGCTGCTCCGCGCCCTGCCCTGGCACGCCCGCGCCGGTCAGGTCTATCTCCCCGCCGATATCCTCGGGCGCTACGGCGTGACCCGCGAGGACATCGTGACAGGCCGGGGCGGCCCCGGCCTGCGTGGCGCCTGCGCGGATCTCCGCGACCTCGCCCGCCGTCATCTCGCCGCCTACGAGGCAGGGCGTTCGAGCATTGCGCCCGCCGCCCGCGCCGCCTTCCTCCCGATGGCGTTGGTCGAGCCCTATCTCGCTCTGATGGACCGGACGTCCTACGACCCGCTCAACACCCCCATCGACCTGCCCCGCTGGCGCAGGGTGTGGCGGCTGTGGCGAACCTCGCGCCGGAACGGCTGAGGCGTCCCGCAAAGCGCCGCCCTGCACCCGTTAAGGGGCTCGCCCCTGGGGATGCTCGGATTTCAAAGTATCCGTGCCAAGCCCGGCACGAGAGCGGCGAGGCGGATCGGTGGGCCGATCTCCTGTGTGCCGTCCGCCGCGATGGCGGCGACGCGGCAGAAGCCGTCTACAGCGAGGCCGGTCACGAGGCGTCCGCCCGGCTCCAGGGCGGCGAGCCAGTGCTCCGGCACGGCGTCTACGCAGCCATTGACGAGGATGCGGTCGAAGCCGCCATCCGGCAGGGCCGGAGCGAGGGCATCGGCCTGGACGACATGGACCTCGGGCAAAGCCGCGAGGCGGGCGGCGGCGTCCTCCGCGAGGGTCCGGTAGCGTTCGAGGCTCAGCACCGCCCCTGCCCCGAGCCGGTCGAGCAGGGCCGTCACGTAGCCGGAGCCCGCGCCGATCTCCATGACCCGCTGGCCTTCCCGGACCCGCAGCCAGGACAGCATCGTCGCCACCGCCGAGGGGGCGGTCATGGTGGCGCCGCAGGGCAGCGGCAGGGCGATGTCCCGCCGTGCCTGCTCCCGGTACGCCTCCGGGGCGAAGGTCTCGCGCGGCACGCGCTCCATTGCCCGCAGCACGGCGGTGTCGCGCAGGCCCTTCTCGCGCAGGGCGAGGACGAAGGCGGCGTTGCCGATGGAGGCCGCCTCGTCCTGCGCGCTGCTCATTCCTTGAAGGCCTGGGCGAAGCGGGTCAGCGTCGGCTCGTCGGTCAGGTCGAGACGCAGCGGCGTGACCGAGATGTGCTTGTCCGCGATGGCCTTCAGGTCCGTGCCGTGGCCCGGCTCGAACCGGGCCTTGGCGAAGGCGAGCCAGAAATACGGGTTGCCGCGCCCGTCGACGCGGGCATCGATCGAGAGCAGCGCCTGGTTGCGGAAGCCCTGGGCCGCCACCGAGGTGCCTTGCACCTCCTCCGGCTCGCAATCGGGGAAATTCACGTTGACGAGTATGCCCGGCTCGATGCCGGTCTCGAGGATCTTGCGGACCACTTTCGCCCCGTGGGTGCGGGCGCAATCCCATTTCAGGGCCTGCCGCCCGCCCGCCCCGTAGGCTTGGCTCAAAGCGATGGAGCGAATGCCGAGGATGGTGCCCTCCATCGCTGCCGCGATGGTGCCGGAATAGGTCACGTCTTCCGCGACGTTCTGGCCCCGGTTCACGCCCGAGAGCACGAGGTCCGGTCCCTTGTCCGCCAGGATGTGGCGCACGCCCAGAATCACGCAATCCGAGGGCGTGCCCTTCACCGCGAAACGCTGCTCGCCCGCCTGACGCAGGCGCAGCGGATCGTTCAGCGAGAGCGAATGCGACACGCCGGATTGGTCGCTTTCCGGCGCCACGACCCAGACGTCGTCCGACAACTCGCGGGCGATTTCTTCCAGGGTGGCGAGCCCCGGAGCGTGGATGCCGTCATCGTTGGTGACGAGGATGCGCATCAGCGGGGTCCTTCGATCCGGTTGAGGCCGCCCATATAGGGCGCGAGCACGGACGGGATCGTGACGCTCCCGTCGGGGTTCTGGTAGTTCTCGAGCACGGCGATGAGCGCGCGGCCGACCGCCACGCCCGAGCCGTTCAGGGTGTGCACGTAGGCAGGCTTGCCGTCCTTGCCCCGGTAGCGCGCCTGCATCCGCCGGGCCTGGAAATCGCCGCAGACCGAGCAGGAAGAGATTTCCCGGTAGGTCTTCTGGCCCGGCACCCAGACCTCGATGTCGTAGGTCTTCTGGCTGGCGAAGCCCATGTCGCCGGTACACAGCGTCATTACCCGGTACGGCAGGTCGAGCTTCTTGAGCACGGCCTCCGCGCTGGTCAGCATCCGCTCGTGTTCGTCGGCCGAGGCCTCGGGCGTGGTGATCGAGACCAGCTCGACCTTGTTGAACTGGTGCTGGCGCAGCATCCCGCGCGTATCCCGCCCCGCCGCCCCGGCCTCAGCCCGGAAGCAGGGGGTGAGCGCGGTGAAGCGGAGCGGCAGTTCCTCCTCGCGCAGGATCGACTCGCGGACGAGGTTCGTCAGCGGCACCTCGGCGGTGGGGACGAGCCAGCGGCGGGGCTGCTCGGAGGCGGACGCACCGCGCAGCGCCTCGCCATCGAGCACCGCGAACTGATCATCCTCGAACTTCGGCAATTGCGCCGTGCCGAACATCGCCTCGTCGCGCACCATGATTGGCGGCGCGACCTCGGTGTAGCCGTGCTCCTGCGTGTGCAGGTCGAGCATGAATTGCCCGAGCGCCCGTTCCAGCCGGGCGAGCCGGCCCTTGAGCACCACGAAGCGCGAGCCGGACAGCTTGGCGGCGGTCTCGAAATCCATGAGGCCCAGGGCCTCGCCGATCTCGAAATGCTCCTTGCCCTCGCCGAGGCGTTCGCGGGTCGAGGCATGGCTGCGGTAGAGCACGTTGCCGTGCTCGTCCGCGCCCTCCGGCACGTCGGCCTTCGGACGGTTGGGGATGGCGGCGAGCCGTGCGTCGAGGGCTTTGCCCGCTTCCGCCTGCGCGGTTTCAAGACCGGGACCGGCCTCCTTGAGGGCGGCGACCTCCGCCATCAGTGCTGCGGCGCGCGCTTCATCCTTGGCCTTCTTGGCCCCGCCGATCTCCTTGGCGAGCGCGTTGCGGCGCTCCTGATTGGCCTGGGCAGCCGAGACGGCGGCCTTGCGCGCCTCGTCCAGGGCGATCAGCTCGGCAGAGAGCGGTTCGAGGCCCCGGCGCTTGAGATCGTTGTCGAAGGCGTCCGGGTTGTCCCGGATGGCGCGGATGTCGTGCATCGGTTCGGCTCAGGTCGGTCGCGGGGTCGCGGCCCGCGCGGGCCCCGCTTTGCCGCATCGCGCCGGGCGGGACAAGCAGAACGGTTCGCCCAAGGGGATGAGGCAACGCGTGCCTTTCGCCGCCGCGCGCCTTATGAGGCGGCATCTGCCCCGCGACTCGCGCCATCACAAGCCCCGCATGACAAGCCCCGCCAGCCTCGATGCCCTGATGCCCCTCCTGGAGCGCATCGCCACCGCCCTGGAGCGCGCGGCGCCCCTCGTCCCGCCGCCCTTCGACCCGGATGCGGCGGATGCCTTCCTCTGGGGGCCGGAGCGGCGGCTCGTGCCGGTGCCGCAGGTGGCGCATGTCGACATGGCGCTGCTCACCGGCATCGACCGGGCACGGGAGATCTTGGTCGAGAACACCGAGCGGTTCGCCCGCGGCCTGCCCGCGAATAACGCCCTGCTCTGGGGCGCACGGGGCATGGGCAAGTCCTCCCTGGTGAAGGCGGCCCATGCCGACATCAACGCCCGCCGCCCGGTGGGCACCCGGCCCATGAAGCTCGTGGAAATCCACCGCGAGGACATCGAAGCCCTGCCGGACCTGATGGCCCTTCTCCGGCCCGATCCGCATCGCTGGCTGGTCTATTGCGACGACCTCTCGTTCGACGCCGACGACACGTCGTACAAGTCCCTGAAGACGGCACTGGACGGCGGCATCGAGGGCCGACCCTCGAACGTGCTGTTCTACGCCACCTCGAACCGCCGCCATCTGCTGGCGCGGGACATGATGGAGAATGAACGCTCCACGGCGATCAACCCCGGCGAGGCGGTGGAAGAGAAGGTCTCGCTTTCCGACCGGTTCGGCCTCTGGCTCGGCTTCCATAAGTGCAGCCAGGACGAGTACCTCGCGATGATCGACGCCTATGTCGCCCGCTACGGCCTGGAGATCGCCCCCGATCGCCTGCGCGCCGAGGCCCTGGAATGGGCCACCACGCGCGGCTCCCGTTCGGGGCGCACGGCATTCCAGTACATCCAGGATCTGGCCGGTCGGCTCGGCAAGACGCTGGACTGAGCTTGCCTCAGGGCGAGGACCCCGCGACCCATGGGTTGAAGGTGGCCACGCCCGCAGCCTCGAACGGACCGGTATCTCGGGTCGCGACCGCGAAGCCGCGAGCGGCCGCCGAGGCAGCGATGAAGCCGTCAGACTGTCCGATCGCTTTCCCGGCGCCCCGGGCTCGCGCCATGAACTGGGCATAGAGGCGCGAGGCGTCGAGATCGAAGGGAAGGACGCGTCCGGAGAAGGCGGGCAGCAGATCCTGTTCCAGCCTGTCGCGGTAGATCGTCTGGCGTCGGCCATCCGGCATGGCGGCGATGCCGAAGCGCAATTCCGCGACGGTGACGGCCGAGAGATAGAGCGTTTCGATGGCTTGAGCGTCGACCCAGGCCAGGACAGCGGGATCGGGGGCGATCCGCCACAATTCCGAGATGACGTTCGTATCGACGACGATCATTCGAAGCGCATCGGCTCCGCAGGGGCTCCGTCGCGCAGGCGATCGAATGCGGCTGCCTCAGCATCCGTGAGACCACCAGCGTCCCGCGCGAAGGAGGTCAGCATCGAACCGAGCTTCAGACGGCCCGCAGGCTTGGCCGCCTGTTCGAGAATGGTGCGGATCTCCGCCTCGGTGCTCTGGCCGTTGCGCGCGGCCCGCACCCGAAGTGCGCGATGCACCTCATCCGGGAGATTGCGAATCGTCACCGACCCCATGATGGCAAAAGCTCACAATGATAGCATCGCTGCGGAAATACGGCGTTGCTATCAGACGTGCAAGCGACTTAGCGCCCGCTGGACCCGAACCCGCCCTCGCCTCGCGCCGAGCCGGGTCCGTCCGGCCCGTCGAGGACGCTCAGCACCGGCCTGGCGATGCGGGTAAAGACGAGTTGAGCGATGCGCTCGCCGGGCTCGATCCGCAAAGGCTGGCGCGACCGGTTCCAGGCCGAGATCATCAGCGGCCCCTCGTAATCGGCATCGATCACCCCGGTGCCGTTGCCCAGGATCAGCCCGTCGCGGTGGCCCCGGCCCGAGCGCGGAAAGACAAGGCCGCACCAAGCGGGGTCGCGGATCAACACGCTGAATCCGGCTGGGATCAGCGTGGCCGCGGAATCCGGTGCGAGGTCCAGTGTCTCATCGAGGCAGGCATGGAGGTCGAGCCCGGCGGCGGCCTCCGAGCCCCAGCGGGGAAAGCCCCAGCCGGTGAGCCGGGCGTCGAGCAGCCGGATGCCGACCGAGGGTAAATCGCCCATCGCCTCAGGCGCCGAGGCGTTCGATGGCCTCGGCGATGGCGAGCGTTCGCCGAGCCGCCTCGGCATGCAGCCGCTCGACCATGCGCCCGTCGACCCCGACCACGCCGAGCCCGTGATTCTCGGGGGCATCGAACACGGCGGCGATCTTGCGCGCCTGCGCCACCTCGTCCGGGTCGGGGGAGAAGGCCGCGTTGGCCGGGCCGATCTGGCTCGGATGAATCAGCATCTTGCCGTCGAAGCCAAGCTCGCGACCCTGGCGGCACTCGGCCTCGAAGCCGACCTCATCCTTGAAGTTCGTGAATACGCCGTCGATGGCCTCGATCTCGTAGGCGCGGGCGGCGGCGAGCACCTGCATCAGCCACGGGATCAGGGCGGCGCGGCCCGGTGCCGGGATGCGCCCGGCTTTGAGGAGATCGTTCGGCCCGACGATCAGCGCGGAAAGGCGCGCATCGACATCGCGGGCGGCGCTGGCGATCTCGGCGGCGTTCACCACGGCCATCGGCGTCTCGATCATCGCCCAGACGCGAGTCGAGGCGGGGGCGCCGAGGCGGCGTAGGCGGGAGCCCACGGCGATCAGCGCGTCGGAGCTCTTCACCTTGGGCACCAGCACCGCGTCGGGGGCGGCCTTGGCCAGGGCGGCGAGGTCGGCCTCGCCATCCTCGGTCTCCGGCGGATTGATGCGCACCACGACCTCACGGGCGCCGAAGCCCCGAGCCGCCACCGCTGCCGCGACCGAGTCCCGTGCCGCCGCCTTGACGGCAGGCGCGGTGCCGTCCTCCAAATCGATGAGGATCACGTCGGCGGGAAGAGAGCGGGCCTTCTCGATGGCCCGCGCATTGGCGCCGGGCATGGCAAGAACACTGCGGCGCGGACGGATCTCGCTCATCACGGTATCTCCCCCGACGGACGGCCCCGTCCCGCCGGGCGCATAGCGGGCGTGCCCGCTTCGGGCAAGGAGGGTGGCTGATGCCGATTTGCACCAGTCGCCGATAGAGTGGCTTCCACTCGCGAGAGTGACGATGTTTTCGTGAAAATTGACACAAGCAAAGGTCGTGATCATCTATAATTTCAAGCCTTGAAACTTCTAATTGTATTTAGAACAGTCAAATATGACAGACATTATGGATCTTCCGGCGCGCCTTCACGAAGACTTTGATCAAATTATGCGGTTGATAGAAAGGCGGAAGGCATATAACGGGCAAGTTATGCATCGGCTGACCGGTGGAATCATCCAATTCGGTCTATTGAAGGGCTACGCTCTCCATTCCGAGGCGACATGGCATAGCAACGACATCGGCAGTCAGTTGCTTGGTCTGTATGAGCAAGAGGTCTGTGCCCTCCTCTGGCATCTTCGTGAAAGGCGGGATCTGCTGATCGACCTGGGTGCGGCGGATGGATTCTACGGCCTCGGCCTCGTCGCTGCGGGGGGCTACGCCCGATCGCTGTGCTTCGAGATCGACCCAGCGAGCCGCGCCGCGCTGGGCCATCGCCGAGACGGCCTTGGGCTCGCCGACCGGGTCGAGATCCTCGGTGATGCCAAGGGCGATCTGCCGCCTCTGATTCGCAACCAAGCCCTCGATCTGAGCCGGGCGGTGGTTCTCTGCGACATCGAAGGCGCCGAGTTCGATCTTTTCACGGACGAGTTGCTGGCGCAGCTCGCCCCGGCCTGCCTCATCATCGAGAACCATGATTTCGACCGGGCCTCCGGATGCCCCCGTGCGACGGACCTCGTCCGCCGGGCGGCACGGCACTTCCATGTCGCCGAGATCCACCCGGGCCCCCGCGCCCTTCACCGCATCCCTTTGATCGCAAGCTGGAACGACAACGACAGGGCTCTTCTCCTGTCGGAGGGGCGGCTCTCCCTCGCCTCGTGGATCGTTCTCTCCCCCTCTCCGGTGAACCGCTGACGAGCGAGGCGCTATCGCGGATCAATGCGGATTACGTCCGCGCCCATTGGGCCTGACGCGGGCCGCCCCTTCTGCCGAAAGCGGCGATCCAGCATCCCCCTCGTGGCCTCGTGCGCTAGATCCACCCGCATGAGCCTGCCTATCCGCCACATCGCCCGCGCCATCGTCCTCGATCCGGCCGACCGTTTGCTGCTGATCGCCTACACCTCCGTCCACACGAAGGGGCCGGATGGCGAGCCGCTTCGCTTCTGGTTCATGCCGGGTGGCGGGCTGGAGCCGGGGGAAGACCACGTTACCGCCTGCGCCCGCGAACTCGGCGAGGAGATCGGCCGCAGCGACGTGACGATCGGGCCGCAGATCGCGTCCTGCGACGGGCCTTTCCACCTCTTCCGGCAATCCCGCGATGCGCGGGAGCGGTATTTCCTCGTGCGGCTCCCCGACGACCGGGTCGATACGAGCCTCCTGGCCGAGACGGAGGACAATCCGGTTCAGGGCACGCGCTGGTGGACGCTGGCCGAACTCCAGGCGACGAGCGAGCGGATCGAGCCGGCGGGTCTTGCAAGTGTCGTCGCGCACGCGATTTCCGGAACTACGACAGCCGCTCCAACCGTTCTGCATTGGCACGAACACTGATCTCGCACCTGCGGTATAGGGTGCGACAACCAAGGAGGTAGAATGTTTCCCCAGGCCCTGACCAATGGCTACCGCGCGTTCCTGTCCGGTCGCTTCCCCGAGGAGAGCCGCCGGTTCAAGGAATTGGCTACCAGCCAGGCCCCCGAGGTGCTGATCATCAGCTGCTGCGACAGCCGTGTCGCGCCGGAGGCGATCTTCGACGCCGGGCCGGGCGAGCTCTTCGTGATCCGGAACGTGGCCAACATCGTTCCGGTCTATGAGACCGGCGGCGATTATCACGGTACCTCGGCGGCCATCGAGTTCGCGGTGATCGGCCTGAAGGTGAAGCACATCGTCGTCCTCGGCCACGCCACCTGCGGCGGCATCAAGGCCTACGCGAACAAGGCCGAGCCGCTCTCGCCCGGCAACTTCATTGGCAAGTGGACCTCCCTCGTCGCTCCGGCCGAGGCTAAGGCGGGCGATTCGAGCGCGCCGGACTACCTCACCCGCCTGGAACACGCGATGGTGAGCCAGAGCCTCGAGAACCTGATGACCTTCCCCTTCGTGAAGGAGCAGGTCGATGCCGGGCAGATTCAGCTACACGGGGCGCATTTCGGCGTGGCCAACGGCCAGCTGCTGGTCCGCAACCCCGAGACCGGCGACTTCGCCCCCGCCGCCGATCACCAGGGCCAAGCGATCCGCCCGTCGGCCACCATCACCTGCAACTGATCCTCTGAAGATGTCCGGGGCTCTGCCCCGGCATCCTTCGCTCTGCGGGGCAGCCACGAAAAAGGGCGGTGGGTCTATCGACCCACCGCCCTTCGGCATTCTCAGCCTACAGTTGGATCACATGGAGCGCGGAAGGCGCTGCAGCATGCCGTAATGCTCCTGAAGCGACGGCAGGGCCTGCTGGGCGTAGGTGCGGAGCCCCGGGTTCGGGCCGCTCTGCGCATAGGACTGCGTCATGCTGATCGCCATCTGGTGCGACTGCAGCTGCTGATCGACATACAGGCGGTCGAAGCGCGGTCCGGCCGGGGTCGCCGACAGCTCGGCAAGCATCGCCTGCTGCTGCGCATTCGGGGGGACCATCGTGCCCGCACCGGTGTTCTCGACCATGCCGCCGCCGCCGATGCGGCTGCCCGCCGCCGCGCCACGCGCCGCGCCGTTGCCCACGCCCTCAAGGCCGCCGACCGGGCCACCCGTCAGGGTGCCGCTCACGGCGCCCGTCGCGGCGCCGAGGCCCGCTCCGACCGCGCCGCCCGCAACCGCCAGCGGAGCACCGATCAGGCCACCGATCGGGCCGCCATCGGCCATCGCACCCATGGTGCCGGTGGCACCACCGGACAGCGCCACGTTGGCGGCGCGGTGGTCACGGAGGGCTTCCTTGGCGTAGGTGCGAACGCGGGCGTTGCGCGACTTCTGGAGGGCGATCTGCGCCGACTGGATCTCGAACGCGTTCGCCTGCATCGCCTCCGTGCGGAAGTCGTTCATCTGGGCGAAGGCCGGGCTGGACAGGGCCAGCACCATCGCGGAAGCAGCAGCGTAATTCTTGAGCATCAAGTGACCTCATATCAAGAGAATACTGACGAACGCATGCGTCACCCGCGCCGGATCCAGAAGACCCAACGGCACTTGACGACGCCTCGAGCGCCGGATTCCCAAGTCAACGGCAGCTTTCGGAGATTGTTCCTGATGCCGGCAAATGGACCGGACAATCCCGGCGTGGGTTCCGTCGTGAACAGGCCGGATAGACTGGTCCGATGCTGATTTTCGTCCAGATCCTGCGGGCCGTCGCGGCGACGATGGTGGTGTGGCACCATGCGCGTCACGAAGCCGGGCTGCTCGCCGCCCGTGGTGCCGGGGAGACGCTCTCGCCCGGTACGGTCCTGCCCTGGTGGGCGGGCGTGGACCTGTTCTTCGTGATCTCCGGGTTGGTGATCGTGCTGGCAAGCCGTCCGCTCGCCGGACGGCCCGGTGGTCGGGGACACTTTCTCACGCACCGGATCGCGCGCGTCGCGCCGCTCTACTGGCTCACTACCCTCCTCTACCTTGCTCTCGCTCTGGCTGTTCCGTCCCTGCTCGGAGAGGCGGGGGCGCTGGCCCGTGATCCCGCCTTCGTCTCGGCCTCCTTCCTGTTCTGGCCCCTGGCGCGACCCGACGGTGCGGTGCAGCCGCTCTACGGCCTCGGCTGGACGCTGAATTATGAGATGGCGTTCTACGTCCTGTTCGCCCTCGGGCTGGGCTTCACCCTGCGCGGTGCGGTTTTCTGGCTCTGCGCCGTCCTCGTCGCTCTCGTTGCGGTGGGGACGCTCGTCGCCCTGCCCGTGCCCCTCGCCTTCTGGGCGGATCCGATCGTCCTCGAATTCGCGCTCGGAGCCCTGCTCGGCCTTGCGCGGGTGGCCGGCCTGCGTCTGCCTCCCGTCCTGCGGATCGGCCTCGCGCTTCTCGGTGCGGCGGGATTTCTGCTGGCCGCGCGGCAGCTTCAGGACGGCGCCGAGGTGCCGGGCTTCGCGCGACCGCTCATCGTCGGCCTTCCGGCCCTGCTCCTCGTCGCGGCGGCAGCCCTCGGCCCGTCCCGCGACAGGGCCGGAATTGCCGCCTTGTCCGCACCGATGCAGGTGCTGGCGCGGCTCGGTGATGCCTCCTACGCGCTCTACCTCACCCATCCCTTCGCGCTGCGAGCCGGTCGCGAGGCGATGCTGCGGCTCGGCCTCGCCCCGGCTCTGCATCCTTGGGGGGCGATGGTCGCGATGACGGGTCTCGCCCTCGCGGTCTCGCTGGCGGTCCATGCCTTCGTGGAGCGGCCCCTGACCGGGCGCCTGCGGGCGTTCCTCGAAAACCGTGTGGGGGCACGGCGCCGCCCGGTTTTCATAGGCCGAGAGGATCGTTAGCCTCGCGCCCGATCCACGACGTCAGCCCCGAGGACGGCATGATGAAGACCCTGCTCGTACCTGTGGCGATGCACGACGCCCTGCCCTCCGTGTTCGAGACGACGCGTCTGGCCGCCACGCGCTTCGGCAGCCTGATCGAAGGCGTGTCCCTGCGACCGGCTTTGGCCGAATACGTGCCCGTCGACATGGTCGGCGGCATGACGTGGCTGCGCGACGAGGAAGCGGACATCGCGGAGGCCGAGGAGGCCGGGTCGCGCTTCGTCGCGGCCATGGATGCAGCGGGCATTCCCCGCCACCCGCGCGACGGCCAATGCATCCCCGACCGGGTGATGGAGGCCGGGCCCCGTTACCGATGGCGCCAGGACGTGCCGACCGGAGATGCCTTCCTCGGCCAGTATGCGCGGCTGTTCTCGGCAACCGTGGTCGGCCGTCCGGGGGCGGGCGACAACGCCCCGCGCATGACCACCTTCGAGACTGCCCTGTTCGAGAGCGGGCGGCCGATCCTGCTCGCGCCGCCGACCGCGCCCACGAGCCTCGGCGAGGCGGTGCTGATCGCCTGGAACGGCTCCACCGAGACCGCCCGGGCGGTCGCCTTCGCGACGCCGTTCCTGCGCTCGGCCAAGAAGGTGATGGTGCTCAGCGTCGAGGGCGGGATGGTGCCGGGGCCGACCGCCCAGGACCTCGCCCAGGCCTTGGCCTGCGAAGGCGTCGATGCCGTGCACCGCGCCTTGCCGACCGGACGGCGCACCCCCGGTGAGACCTTCCTGGCCGAGGCCAAGGAATTCGGGTGCGATCTGCTCATCAAGGGCGCCTACACCCAGAGCCGCCTGCGCCAGATGATCTTCGGCGGCGTGACGAGCCATGTGCTGGCGCACGCAGACATGCCCGTTCTGATGGCCCACTGACCGGAACCCCCCGCCCCACGGCCACGTTCGGGCAGGGCTTCTCGTTTGGCCGGAGGAATTCCTTGATTCGCACCCTCCCCGTCCTCGCTGCGCTGCTCGCCGCCGCGCCCGCTCTGGCTCAGCCGCCGAAGCCGGAGCCTTCGACGCACCGCTTCCGCGGAACGGTGCAGGTCCGCAACGGCGACAACCTGATCATCCAGCGGCCGAGCGGCAGCACCCTCACCGTCGCCATGGGACCGAAGACGCAGGTCTACACGGCGAGCGGAGCACGCCTGCGCGACATCAAGCCGGAGAGCTACATCACCGTCGTCACCCCGGGCGAAACCGCCCGGGCCGATCTGGTGACGCTCTTTTCCCCCTCGGAGCGCGGGTTCGCAGCCGGGCGCCAGCCCTGGGACACGCAGCCCGGCGCGACCCTGACGGGCGGCTGGATCTCCGACCTGAGCGGGACCGGCCCGCGGAAGGCGACACTCAGTTATGGCGAGGGTCGTCAGACGAGCGCCGCCGTCGAGATCCCCGCCGGCACGCCGGTGACGCAGGTCGCGCCCGGCGAGAAGGCCCTGCTGATACCGGGGGCCGCCGTGACGGTCTTCACCAACGCTGCTCCGGATGGGGCGCAAGAGGCCAGCACCGTCATCGTCGGCCGCCAGGGGACCGTGCCCACCCTGTGAACGGGCTCGGCATTCGGCGACGCACTCGCCTGTTCGGCGGGTGCGGCCGCGCTATAGAAGCGGGATGACCGAGTCCGAATTCGTCCTCGACCCGCGCCTGTCCGCCGATACCGTCCATCTCGGCGATCTCGCCCTGTCGCGGGTCCTGCTGATGGACGATGCCCGCTTTCCCTGGCTCATCCTCGTGCCCCGGCGGGCGGGCGTGAGCGAGATCACCGATCTTGCGGAGCCGGATTCGGCGGCGCTCTGGCAGGAGATCCGCCTCGCCACCGGGGTGATGCAGGAGCTTGCCAAGCCCGACAAGGTCAATGTCGGGGCGCTCGGCAACATGGTCCCTCAACTCCATGTCCACGTGATCGGGCGGTTCCGCTCCGATCCTGCCTGGCCCGGCCCGGTCTGGGGCTTCGGGAGCCGCACACCCTATCCGCTCCATGCCCGCGCCCAGCTCGCCGAGCGGGCGGGCGCCCTGTTCGCGGCGGCCTGACCCCGATGACGGATCCCCTCGCTACCCTCGGCTTCGTCCGTAACCGCCTCGACCGCCACTCGGCCGAGCAGCCGGAAGAGACGGTCCCTCCCCTCGACGCGGAGGGCGCAGGCCTTCTCATCCTCGGCGGCGATCGCTTCCTGCTGCGCGGCGACACGGCGATCCAGTCGGCCTCGACCCTGCCCCATGCGGTGGAGCGCACCGAGACGGTGTTTCTCGGCCGGTGGGACGGGCGCCCGGTCTTCGCCGCCTCGATCCCGGCGGACGAGTTGCCGACCCTGGAAGGCACCGAGAACCGCAGCCTCGACCTGCGCAGCATCGCCACCGACGGCACCGTCGAGGCGGAGGAAGTCGGACTACTAGCGGTCGCCAAGTCGATGCTCGACTGGCACGGCCGCCACCGCTTCTGCGCCAATTGCGGCGCGCCGACCTTCACCGCGGCCGGAGGCTTCCGGCGGGAATGCCGGGCCTGCAATGCCCATCATTTCCCCCGCGTCGATCCCGTGGTGATCATGCTGGTGCGCCGGGGTGAGACCTGCCTGCTGGGCCGCGGCCCGCATTTCCGGCCGCACATGTTCTCCTGCCTCGCGGGCTTTCTCGAACCCGGCGAAACCATCGAGGATGCCGTCCGCCGGGAGGTCTACGAGGAGACGAAGATCCGCGTCGGCGCGGTCTCGTACCGGGCCTCGCAGCCCTGGCCGTTCCCCTCCTCGCTCATGCTCGGCTGCGTCGCCGAGGCGCTGGACGGGGAGATCGTCACCGATCCGACCGAGATCGAGGATGCCCGCTGGTTCGACCGCGCGGCGGTGGCGGCGATGATCGAGGGCACCCATCCCGAGGGCCTCGTCTCGCCCCCGCCCATGGCCATCGCCCATGTGCTGATGCGCCAGTTCCTCGACGAGGAGAGCGGCGCCTAAGCCGCTTTCGGCACGGAGGCCGCCAGCCCCCTGAGCGAGGCGAGCCCGTAAGCGGCGATGCAGGCATAGCAGGCAATCGGCGCGACCAGGGCGGCCTGGAGGCCGATCCGGTCGGCCAGGGCCCCGGTGATCACCGGCACCACCGCGCCGCCGACGATGGCGACGCAGACGATGCCCGCGCCCTGCGCGGTGCGCGGTCCCAAGCCTTCGATCGCCATGGCGAAGATCGTCGGGAATAGGATCGAGTTGGCGAGGCCGACGGCCAGCAGGCTCCACCCGGAGATCGTCCCGCCGGTCAGAGCCGAGAGGGTCGCAAGGCTCCCTGCCGCCAGGGCACAGAGCGCGAGCGCCGCCCCGCCCTTCACCTTGCGCAGCACGAAGCTGCCGACGATCCGCCCCGCCAGCGCGCCGCC
Source organism: Methylobacterium komagatae (assembly GCF_042661665.1). Lineage (NCBI taxonomy): Bacteria > Pseudomonadati > Pseudomonadota > Alphaproteobacteria > Hyphomicrobiales > Methylobacteriaceae > Methylobacterium > Methylobacterium komagatae. Next base: position 3,675,870 of record NZ_JBHSWN010000001.1, on the reverse strand, counting down.
CCAATAGAAGCTCAGGAGATGCCCGGCCTGCTCGGGGCTCGCCGCTAGAACCCGCTCCTGCTCGAGGTAGCTCACCATCAGCGTGCCGATGGCGACCTCCGCCCCGACATAGAGGAAGATCGCCAGCGCGCCGAAGGCGAGGCGCGGTCGGCTCAGGAGATCGAGGCCGAGGCCCTTGGTCCCGTCCGATCCGCCCTCCTCCGGCAGCCAGCGGCGAAGCGTCCAGAAGACGGCCGCGAGTACGGCGAGCCCGCCCGCGATGACGAGAAACGGCGTCTGCAACACGGCGGCCTCGGCCTGACGGGCGGCGGCAAGCGCCTCGGGCGAGAGGTTGGCGGGATCGGCCGGAGCCGGTCCACGCGACAGGATCGCCCAGGCGCCGACCGCTGGGCCGATGGTGGTGCCGAGCGAATTGAAGGTCTGGGCCAGGGTCAGGCGGCTCGGCGCACTCTCGGGGGCTCCGAGGCCGGTCACCAGAGGGTTGGCCGCAACCTGCAGCACTGCGATGCCGGAGGCCATGACGAAAAGCGCGGCCAGGAACAGGGGATAGACGCCGACCTTCGCGGCGGGCGTGAACAGCAGGCCCCCTGCCGCCATGACGAGGAGGCCGAGGACGAGCCCACGGATGTAGCCGATCCGCGCGACGAGCGCCCCGGCAGGCAGGGAGATTACCGCATAGGCGAGGAAGAAGCAGAACTGCGTGAGCGTCGCCTCGGCATAGCTGAGGGAGAACAGGCTCTTGAGCTTCGGCGTGATGATGTCGACGAGGACGGTCGCCAGCCCCCAGGTGAAGAACAGGGCGAGCATGAAGGGCAGGAGCCAGCCCGCCTTCTCGGGTGCCCGACCATCTCCCTTCCGCGCGGCGCCTTCGGCCGGATTCCCCCCGAGAGCGACCATGCGCTGCCTCCCCGCCCCGGCTGTGCCGGGCTCTCACCACACTTAGGGTTGTGGCGCGCGGGGTAAGCCTGTCAACGCGGCGTGATTACAGCCCCGCCAGGGGGAAGACCGCCAGCGCGCCCAAGAAGACGAAGCCCGTGACGACGGTCGTCAGAAGCGCCTTCTCCCGCAGTCGCGGCGCGGCAGGCGCACCGGGATCCTGCCCCGGCACGATGTGCTCCGGCCGCGTCTCCGCATGGTTGCGCAGGGGCAGGATGGCGAACAGGAGCGTCCACCAGATGACGAAGTAGAGGGCGACCCCGCCGCCGACGGTGAGCTTGAACAGGCTCACCCCCAGGGCGACGAAGATCGCCACCAGGACGGCGACGGCTGCGAGGGTGGCGGGCGTCGAGCGCCCGAACACCCGCATCAGGCCGCTCATACCTGCTCCAGCTCCACGAGGGTGCCGAGGAAGTCCTTCGGGTGCAGGAACAGCACCGGCTTGCCGTGGGCGCCGATCTTCGGCTCGCCCGTGCCGAGCACCCGCGCGCCTTGCGCCTTCAGCGTGTCGCGGGCGGCGATGATGTCATCGACTTCGTAGCAGACATGGTGGACGCCGCCATTCGGGTTGCGCTCCACGAAGGACTCGATCGGCGAACCCTCGCCCAGCGGCGACATCAACTCGACCTTGCTGTTCGGCAGTTCCACGAAGACGACCGTAACGCCGTGCTCGGGCTGCGGCAGCGCCTCGGACACCTTCGCGCCCAGCGTGTCGCGGTAGATCGCGGTGGCGGCGTCGAGATCGCGCACCGCGATGGCCACATGGTTGAGCCGGCCGATCATTTTCTTGCCCTCCCTGGCATTTCGCTTCGTTGACCCGCGTCCATCATCGCGAGCGCAGCGAAGCGACCCAGGGCTGCGGAACATCGCAGAACGGTGCGCTGCCCTGGATTGCTTCGCTCCGCTCGCAAGGACGATGGAGCGAGCGGCTTATATCACACCTCCACCACCTGTACGTGGCAGGCGGGCTTCTTGCCCCAGACCTCGTTGAGCGACTGCCGGACCGCGCGGTCCACGGTCTTCTCGACGCTCTCGGAATCCTTCAGCTTGCCGCGCGAGAGGCCGGCCAGCGTCTGCGACACCGCATCGACCACGATGTCGATCAGCGCCTCGCCGTTCCGGCCCCGGTTCGGCAGGCCGATGATGTCCACCGCAGGCTCGCCCAGCACGACGCCGTCCTCGTCGATGGCGATGGCCACCGAGACGAGACCGGCCTGCATCAGCTTGCGCCGCTCGGGGATTGCCCGGTCCTTGTCGTCGATGAGGATGTTGCCGTCCTTGTAGAGGCGGCCGGCCTTCACGTGCTCCACCACCTCCGGCTTGCCGGGGGCGAGGCGGATCATGGCGCCGTTGCGCGCCTTGACCACGTGGCCGACGCCCTGAGCGCGGGCGAACCGGGCATGCTCGTCGAGGTGGAGGGCCTCGCCGTGGACGGGGATCGCCGTCTGCGGCCGGGTCCACTTGTACATCTCGACCATCTCGTCCCGGCGCGGGTGGCCGGACACGTGAACCAGCTCGGTCCGGTCGGTGATGACCTCGACACCCTGCTCGATCAGGTCGTTGATGATCGCGCCGACATCCCGCTCGTTGCCGGGGATGGCGCGGGAGGAGAAGATCACGCGATCACCCTCGGCCAGCGTGATATCCGGATGGTCGCGGCGGGAGACGCGAGCGAGCGCGGCCCGGTTCTCGCCCTGCGAGCCGGTCAGCAGGGCCACGACCTTGTCGCGGGGGATGCTCTTCCACGAATCCGCCCGGCGGAACTCCGGCAAGCCGTCGAGATAGCCACATTCGCGGGCCACATCGATCACCCGGTCCATGGCCCGGCCGACCGCGATCACCTCGCGCCCGCAGGCCTGTGCGGCCTCGGCCACGGCGCGGATGCGGGCGACGTTCGAGGCGAAGGTCGTCACCGCCACCCGGTGGGGGGCGTCGGCGATGATCTTCTTGAGGGTGGCGGCGACCTCGATCTCGCTCGGGGAGAAGCCCTCGCGCACCACGTTGGTCGAATCGCAGACCAGGGCCAGGATGCCCTCGTCACCCAGCGCGGTGAACTGCTCCGGCGAGGTCACGTTGCCCGCAACCGGGGTCGGATCGAGCTTCCAGTCGCCGGTATGGACCACGAGGCCCGCCGCCGTGCGGATCGCCACCGCGTTCGATTCGGGGATCGAATGCGCCACCGGCACGAATTCGAGGTCGAACGGCCCGACGGTCAGCCGCTTGCCCGGCTTCACCTCGCGCAGTTCCACCTTCGGGGCGCCCGGCTCCGAAAGGCGGCGCGTCTCGAGGAGGTTCTTGGCGAAGCGCGTCGCGTAGACCGGCACGCGCAGCTTGGTCCACAATTCGGAGATCGCGCCGATATGGTCCTCGTGCGCGTGCGTGATGAAGATGCCGAGAAGGTCCTTCCGGCGTTCCTCGATGAAGGTCAGGTCCGGGAACATGAGGTCGATGCCGGGCATCGCCTCCTCGCCCGCGAAGCCCATCCCGCAATCGATCATGATCCACTTGCGGCCCTTCGGCGGCCCGAAGCCGTAAAGCGCCGCATTCATTCCGATCTCGCCCACGCCGCCGAGCGGCAGGAAGACGAGCCCTCCTGTCCCATTGCCATCTGTCGTCGTCCAAACTCAGGCCGCCGTCGCGGCCGTTCCAAAATGCACTTCCCCAGCGGTCACGACATGCCGGGTATCGTCGGGGCCGTGGATCACGAGCCGCCCCCCTCGTCGATCGTGTCGAACCGGCCCCGCAGGACCCGTTCCCCGCTCGCCACCGCAATCTCGGATCCGAGACCGGCGGCCCGCGCGAGCCATTGCGCGCGGATGCGGGTGAAATTCGTGCCCCCGTCCCACACACGCGCCTGCGCGGCCATGTGGTCGGAGAGATGTTCCAGTAACGCTTCCGGGCCGCCGACGTAACCCGCTCCCGCAAGGCTCGTTGCCCGCAAGCCCTCCGGCGCCAAGGCGACGTTGACCCCGAAGCCGATCACCACCGCCCGTCGCCCGCCGGGCAGCGTCTCGGCCTCCAGGAGCAGGCCCGCGAGTTTGGCACTGCCGAGCAGGAGATCGTTCGGCCATTTCAGGCGAACAGATCGGGCGGCGTCGGCCCTGTCCCAATCCGGCAGGGTGCCGCAGGCCGCGTCCACTGCCCCCGCGAGCGCCACGCCCGCCACGAAGCCGAGCTCGGCAAGCCTCTCCGGCGCTATCTTCGGCACCGGCCACAGCACGCTGACTGTGAGGTTACCGGGCAGCGAGGCCCAGCTGTTGCCGCGCCGTCCGCGTCCCGCATCCTGGCGGTGCGCAACGACCCAGAGCGGGCCGGCCTCTCCGGCCCGCGCCCGCTCCATGGCTTCGGTGTTGGTGGATCCGAGGCGGTCGTGGACATGGAGCCTGTGGCCCGCCGCCCGCGCCGCCTCTCCGAGACGGTAGGCCAATCCTAGAAGAGGGATTTGGCCGCGTTCGCCGCAGCGGCCCGCAGGGGATGCGGCACCACGACGAACAGGATCACCACGATGCTCGACAGGGCGAGCACGACCCGCAGGCCCGGCGCCATGGCCTCGTAACGCTCCTTCGGCTCGTCGAAGTACATGATTTTGACGATACGCAGGTAGTAATAGGCGCCGACCACGCTGGTCACCACGCCGATCACCGCGAGCGTCACGAGACCCGCCTTAATGGCTGCCGCGAAGACGTAGTACTTCGCGAAGAACCCCGCGAGCGGCGGGATGCCGGCCAGTGAGAACATCATCGCCGCAAGGCAGAAGGCGAGCCACGGATGGGTCCGCGACAGACCCGACAGGTCGTCGATCGACTCGAACATCACGTCCCGGCGACGCAGGCTGAGGATGATCGCGAAGGTGCCGAGCGTCATCGCGAGGTAGATGATCATGTAGAGGACGAGGCCCTCGATTCCTTCCTGCGAGCCCGAGGCGAGGCCGATCAGCGCGTAGCCGATATTGGCGATCGACGAGTAGGCCATCAGACGCTTGATCGAGCGCTGCCCGATCGCCGCGAAGGAGCCGAGCGCCATCGAGACGATGGAGACGAACACGAAGATCTGCTGCCAGACCGCCGTGACGTCCGGCAGGGCGCCGATGAACACGCGCACCGTCATCGACACGGCCGCCATCTTCGGGGCGGCCGCGAAGAAGGCCGTCACCGGCGTTGGGGAGCCTTCGTAGACGTCGGGCGTCCACATGTGGAACGGCACGGCCGACATCTTGAAGCACACGCCCGCCGCGACGAACACGATGCCGAGCACGATGCCCGCGCCCGCCTGATCGTTCAGCGCCGACACGATGCCGGGGAAGGAGACGGTGCCGGTGAAGCCGTAGATCAGCGACGAGCCGTAGAGCAGCATGCCGGACGAGAGCGCGCCGAGCACGAAATACTTCAGGCCGGCCTCGGTGGAGCGGACGTCGTCCCGGTGGAAGGCGGCGATGACGTAGGCGGCGAGCGACTGAAGCTCCAGGCCGAGATAGAGGGCGATGAGGTCGTTGGCCGACACCATCACCATCATGCCGATCGTGCACAGCACGATGAGCACCGGAAACTCGAACCGGTCGATCTTCTCACGCTTGAAGTAGTCGTGCGCCAGCACGATCGCCGCCGACGAGCCGAGCAGCACCAGCGACTTCATCACCTTCGAGAAGGCATCGGACACGAAGGCGCCCGACAGGGTCGTGACCCGCCCGGTGGCCGGCTGCGACAGCACGGCGAACAGGGCGACGAGCAGCAGCACCAGGGCGCCGACGCTCACGGTCTCGGCGGAGCGTTCGCCCCGCCACGCGCCGTAGAGGATCAACACCATCACCCCGATGCCGAGGATCAGCTCGGGCAGGAGCGGTGCGAGGGATGGGAGGGCGGCGTGGACGGGCGGCATCGGAACGGCCTCAGCGCGGGACCGGCAGCGCAGCCGCCGCGGTCTGGGTGTTGGCGAGCGCGGCCTTCATGCCCGTCATCAACGCCTCGGTGGAAGGCGCGAACACGTCGAGCACGGGCGCGGGATGCACGCCGTAGTAGATGGTGAGGGCGACCAGCGGAGCGATGATGATCTTCTCGCGCAGGTCGAGGTCGAGGATGCCCTGAAGGTTGGACTTGTCGAGCTTCCCGTAGATCACGCGGGCGTAGAGCCACAGGGCGTAGCCCGCCGACAGGATGATGCCGAAGGTCGAGAAGAAGGCAACCATCGGGTTGGCCTTGAAGGCGCCCATCATCGACAGGAACTCGCCGACGAAGCCGGACGTGCCGGGCAGGCCGACATTGGCCATGGTGAACACCATCATCGCCGCCGCGTAGAGCGGCATGCGCTTCACGAGGCCGCCATAGGCCGCGATCTCGCGGGTGTGCATCCGGTCATAGACGACGCCGACGCAGAGGAAGAGCGCGCCGGAGACGATGCCGTGCGAGATCATCAGGAACAGCGCACCCTGGATGCCCTGCTCGTTGAGGGTGAACAGGCCGAGCGTCACGAAGCCCATATGGGCGACCGACGAGTAAGCGATGAGCTTCTTGATGTCGGTCTGCATCATCGCGGTGAGCGATGTGAAGATGATCGCGACCACCGAGAGGGCGAAGACGAGCGGCGCGAATTCCTGGCTCGCCAGCGGAAACATCGGCAGCGAGATCCGGATGAAGCCGTAGCCGCCGAGCTTGAGCAGGATGCCGGCCAGGATCACCGAGCCAGCCGTCGGCGCCTCGACGTGCGCGTCGGGAAGCCACGTATGGACCGGCCACATCGGCATCTTCACCGCGAAGGAGGCGAAGAAGGCGAGCCACAGCCACCATTGCAGGCCCGCCGGGAAGCGGTGCTGCAGCAGGGTCGGGATGTCGGTGGTCCCGGCCTCCCACTGCATCGCCATGATGGCGAGCAGCATCAGCACCGAGCCGAGCAGGGTGTAGAGGAAGAACTTGAAGCTCGCGTAGATCCGGCGCTTGCCGCCCCAGATGCCGATGATGAGGAACATCGGGATCAGGCCTGCTTCGAAGAACAGGTAGAACAGGACGAGGTCGAGGGCCTGGAACACGCCGATCATCGTGGTCTCCAGGACCAGGAAGGCGACGTAGTATTCCTTCACGCGGACCGTGATCGAGTTCCACGAGGCCCCGATGCAGAACGGCATCAGGAAGGTCGTGAGCAGCACGAGCGGCATGGAGAAGCCGTCGACGCCGAGCTTGAAGCGGATCGTCTCGGCGAGCCACGCATGGCTCTCCACGAGCTGGAAGCTCGACGAGGTGGCGTCATAGCGCGACCACGCCACCAGCGAGAGCACGAACACGACCAGGGTGGTCGCCAAGGCCGCCCAGCGGCTGTTGCGTGCCACCGACGCCTCGTCGCCATTCAGCGTGAGGATGAAGGCCGCTCCGAGGAGCGGCACGATCAGCAGACCGGAGAGGATGCCGAGGCCGAACATTTACTGCGTATTCCCCTCTGCCTGCCGCAACGAAGGCCGCCGCATCAGTGGCCACCCTTGGGAAGACCGGACATCAGGTACCAGCTCGATGAGGCCGGCGACGCCGATGAGCATGACGAACGCGTAGTGGTAGACGTAGCCGGTCTGGAGCCGGACCACCCCGCGGGTGACGTCCACGACGCGGGCGGCGACGCCGTTCGGGCCGAACCCGTCGATGATCCGGCCGTCACCCTCCTTCCAGAGGAACAGGCCGAACTTCTTCGCGGGACGCACGAAGATCGCGTCGTAAATCTCGTCCACGTACCACTTGTTGAGCAGGAAGCGGTACAGGCTCGGCTGCTGCGCCGCCAGGGCGCCCGGCAGTTCCGGCCGACGGATGTACATCCAGAAGGCGAGGACGAAGCCCAGGACCAGCATGATGAACGGGGCGTAGCTCACCAGCGCCGGGACGTGGTGGATATCATGCATGATGTGATTGTCGGGGCCGTGCGCCAGGGCGTGGCCCCAGAACGCGTCCATGCCCTCGCCGATGAAGCGGTTCTTGAAGATCAGGCCCGCGAACAAGGCGCCGAAGGCCAGCACCGCCAGCGGGATCGTCATGACCAGCGGGCTCTCGTGCGGCGTGTGATCGCCGTGATGGCCATGGCCGTGATGGTCATCCGCGACGAGGTCGCTGTGATGCGCGGGCTCGATGTCGTGACCCTTGTTGTCGTGGGCCGCACCCTCGGTGTGGCCCGGAGCGCCATCCGCCTCGTGCGCCATGGCCGAATGGGCCACCGCCGGGTGGGCATGGTCGTCGTGATGCCCGTGGGCATGCACGCCCCAGCGCGCCGGACCCTCGAAGGTCATGAAGAACAGGCGCCAGGAGTAGAACGAGGTGAAGAAGGCCGCGATCACCGTGCACAGGAAGGCCAGGGTGTGGCCGGGCCGGGTCGAGGCATAGGCCGCCTCGATGATCGCGTCCTTCGAGTAGTAGCCGGCGGTGAAGGGGAAGCCGATCAGCGCCAGGGTGCCGATCGCCATCATCGCGCAGGTGAAGGGGATGTAGCGGCGCAGCGCCCCCATATTCCGCATGTCCTGCTCGTGGTGCATCGCGTGGATGACCGAGCCGGCCCCGAGGAACAGCAGTGCCTTGAAGAAGGCGTGGGTGAACAGGTGGAACACGCCCGCCGAGTAGGCGCCGACGCCGAGCGCCACGAACATGTAGCCGAGCCTGCGAGCAGGTCGAGTACGCGATGACGCGCTTGATGTCGTTCTGAACGAGGCCGACGGTCGCCGCGAAGAAGGCGGTGATGCCGCCGATGACCGTCACGACGATCAACGCGTTCGGCGCCACCTCGAACAGCGGCGAAAGCCGGGCGACCATGAACACGCCCGCCGTCACCATGGTCGCGGCGTGGATGAGCGCCGAAACCGGGGTCGGGCCTTCCATCGCGTCCGGCAGCCACGTGTGCAGCAGGAACTGCGCCGACTTGCCCATGGCGCCCATGAACAGGAGCAGGCAGGCGAGCGTCAGGGCGTTCCAGTCATAGCCGAGGAAGTGGAAGCTCAGGTCCTTCACGGTGTCGATCTTCGGGAAGATCCCGTCGAAGGCCACCGAGCCGAACAGCACGAAGACGAGGAAGATGCCGAGCGAGAACCCGAAATCGCCGACGCGGTTCACGATGAACGCCTTCATCGCGGCGGCGTTGGCCGAGGGCTTCTCGTACCAGAAGCCGATCAGCAGGTAGGAGGCGAGACCGACGCCTTCCCAGCCGAAGAACATCTGAACGAGGTTGTCCGCCGTCACCAGCATGAGCATGGCGAAGGTGAAGAGCGACAGGTACGCGAAGAAGCGCGGACGGTGCGGATCCTCGTGCATGTAGCCGATGGAGTAGAGGTGCACGAGGGTCGAGACCGAGGTCACGACCACGAGCATCACCCGCGTCAGCGTGTCGATGCGGAAGGCCCAGTCGACCGTCAGGTCGCCGGCGGTGAACCAAGAGGCCACCTGCACCCGCACCTCGGGGCCACCGTCGACGAAGACGCCCCAGGCGATCAGGGCCGAAAAGGCAAGGCAGGCCGTGGTGATCAGCTCGCAGGTTCGCGCGCCGAGGTAGCGCCCGAACAGGCCGGCGGTCAGGGCGCCGATGAGCGGGAAGAAGACGATCGCGTGGTACATCGGGGGAAGGCTGTCCGTCTTCGCGTCGGGCGGGGCGGGTTGGGAGACGACGAAGGGCTCGATCAGCCCTTCATCATGCTCACGTCCTCGACCGCGATCGATCCACGGTTGCGGAAGAACACCACCAGGATGGCGAGGCCGATGGCCGATTCGGCTGCTGCGACGGTCAGCACGAACAGGGCGAAGACCTGTCCGGTGATGTCGTTAAGCTGGGTCGAGAAGGCCACGAGGTTGATGTTGACCGAGAGCAGGATCAGCTCGACCGACATCAGGATGACGATGATGTTCTTGCGGTTGATGAAGATGCCGAGCACGCCGAGCGTGAACAGGATCGCCGCGACGGTGAGGTAGTGGCTGAGGCCGATCATCGTTCAAAAACCTCCGGCGGGCATCAGACTTCCACGCCCTGCCGCGAGGGCACCTTGCGGGTCTCAACGGCGGTGGCCTGGGTGCGGGCGTTCTGCACCGCGATATTCTGGCGCTTCACGCCCGGGCGATCCCGCAGCGTCAGCACGATCGCACCGATCATCGCCACAAGGAGGATGAGGCCGGCGATCTGGAAGAAGTACGCGTACTCCGTGTAGATCACGCGGCCCAGCGCCTGGGCGTTGGTGACGTTTTCGGCGCTCGCGACATTGCCCAGGGGCGCCTGCACGAGGCCCGGATCGATGGTCCAGGAGCCGACGACCAGCAGCAGCTCGACCAGGAAGATCGCACCGATTAGCGCGCCGATCGGCAGGTATTGCTGGAAGCCCTGGCGCAGCTCGGCGAAATCCACGTCGAGCATCATCACCACGAACAGGAACAGCACGGCGACGGCGCCGACATAGACGACCACGAGGATCATCGCGAGAAACTCGGCGCCCATCAGAACGAAGAGTCCCGCCGCGTTCACGAAGGCGAGAATCAGGAACAGCACGGATGCGACGGGATTGCGGGATGCAATCACCATGAAACCGGACGCGACCGTGATGCTCGCGAACAGATAGAAGAAGGCGGCTGCTGCGGTCATGCGCTTGGTGCGTCCGGCCGCTCGCGCGGCCCCTTCTGCCTCGGTGGCGTCAGGCCGCCGCAGGCGGCCCGTCTATAGAACCCGGCCCGAGCCGGCACAACGGTTTTGCCGCATTGCGGCGGCGGACAGGCGGGCGTGCCTGTCAGCGGTAGGGCGCGTCCATCGCGATGTTGCGCGCGATCTCGCGCTCCCAGCGATCCCCGTTCAGGAGCAATTTCTGCTTGTCGTACAGCAGCTCCTCGCGGGTCTCGGTCGAGAACTCGAAGTTCGGCCCCTCGACGATGGCATCGACCGGGCAGGCCTCCTGGCACATGCCGCAATAGATGCACTTCACCATGTCGATGTCGTAGCGCGTGGTACGCCGTGTGCCGTCGTTCCGGCGCGGGCCGGCCTCGATGGTGATGGCCTGGGCTGGGCAGATCGCCTCGCACAGCTTGCAGGCGATGCACCGTTCCTCACCGTTGGGGTAGCGCCGCAGGGCGTGTTCGCCCCGGAAGCGCGGACCCCGGTGACCCATCTCGAACGGGTAGTTGATCGTGGCCTTCGGCTTGAAGAAGTAGCGCATGCCGAGAACCATCCCGGACACGAACTCCTTCAGCAGGAGGCTCTTGGCAATCTGATCGAGCTTCATGCCCGGATCTCCGAAGTTCCGTGACGTCAGGCGCCGGGGGCGAGGCCGGCGACCTTGAGAACGAAGGCCACCACGACGACGCAGACGAGGGACAGGGGCAGAAACACCTTCCAGCCCAGCCGCATCAGTTGGTCGTAGCGGTAGCGCGGCACGATGGACTTCACCATCGCGAACATGAAGAACAGGAAGCTCGCCTTCAGCACGAACCAGATCACGCCCGGCACCCAGGTGAAGGGCGCGAAGGGATCGGCGAGAGCCAGCCGCCCAGGAAGAGCACCGTACCCAGCGCGCACATGGTCATGATGGCCACGTACTCGCCCAGCATGAACAGCAGGTACGGGGTCGAGGAGTACTCGACCATGTAACCGGCCACGAGCCGATTCAGCCTCCGGCAGATCGAAGGGCGGGCGATTCGTCTCGGCCAGCGCCGAGATGAAGAACACCACGAACATTGGGAACAGCCACAGCCAGTACCAGCCGAACAGGCCGAGGCTCGTATCCTGCGCCGTCACGATCCGCGTGAGGTTGAGCGAGCCCGCGCACATCAGCACGCAGATGATTACGAAGCCCAGAGAGACCTCGTAGGAGATCATCTGCGCCGCCGAGCGGAGCGCTCCGAGGAAGGCATATTTCGAGTTCGACGCCCAGCCGCCCATAATGACGCCGTACACGCCGAGCGACGAGATCGCGAAGATGTAGGTGATGCCGACATTGATGTCGGCGATGGCCCAGCCGTCGGCGATCGGCATCACCGCCCAGCTCGACAGGGCGAGCATGGCGAAGACCAGCGGCGCCAGCAGATAGATTGCCTTGTTGGCGCCCGCCGGGATCACCGGCTCCTTCAGCACGAACTTGAGCAAATCCGCGAAGGACTGGAACAGGCCGTAGGGACCGACCACGTTCGGGCCGCGCCGCAGCTGCACCGCCGCCCAGATCTTGCGATCGGCCAGCAGGGCATAGGCGATGAAGACGAGGAGCGCCGCGAGCAACACGAAGCTCTTCAGCGCGATCAGGAGCACGGTCCCGACCATTTCCAGGGGCGTCATCGAGCTCTCCTACTCGGCGGCCGCGAGGGGCGCCGGCTCGGCCGCACGCTGGCGGGCGAGCCGCGAGCACTCGGCCAGCACGCGCGAGGCGCGGGCGATCGGGTTGGTCAGGTAGAAATCACCGACCGGCGACACGAAGGCCCCGGTCCCGGTCTCGCCGCCGCGCTGGATCAACGCCGCGACAGCGCCCGCCACGTCACCATGCTCCACAGCATCGACGCCAGCGAAATGCGGGTGCGCCGCGTAGAGCGCCTTGCGCAGCGCGATGAGCGAATCGAACGGCAGGCGCTTGCCGAGCACGTCCGACAGGGCACGCAGGATCGCCCAATCCTCGCGGGCATCGCCCGGCGGGAAGCCCGCCCGGTTCGCGACCTGAACGCGGCCTTCGAGGTTCACGTAAGTCGCGTTCTTCTCAGTATAGGCAGCGCCCGGCAGGATCACGTCGGCACGGGAGGCGCCCTTGTCGCCGTGGGTGCCCTGGTAGACTACGAACGCGCCGGGGGCGATCTCGCACTCGTCCGCGCCAAGGTTGAACAGCACGTCGACGCCGTTGCCGACGATCATCTCGCCGAAGGTCAGGCCGCCCTCCCCCGGCACGAAGCCGAGATCGAGGGCGCCGACCCGTGCGGCGGCATGGTGCAGCACGCCGAAGCCCGGACGGCCCTCGGCCGTCGCGCCGATCGCGTCCGCGAGCTTGGCGGCGGCGGCCATCACGCCGGGGGAGACGTTCGCACCGACGATGACGAGCGGCGCCTGCGCCTCCTTGAGAGTCTCGAGGAAGCTGTGCTCGCCCCGGGTCAGAGCGGCCAATGATTCGGAACCCGCGCCGAGATAGTGGCTCGGATAGGTCAGGTCGATCTGCTCGCCGATGACGCCCACCGCCAGCGGGGCCATGCGCCACCGCTTACGGATGCGCACGTTCAGCAAGGACGCTTCCGTACGCGGGTTGGCACCGACGATCAGGATCGCGTCCGCCGCTTCGATCCCCGCGACGGTCGGGTTGAACAGGTAGCTCGCCCGGCCGAGCGCCGGATCGAGGGCCGCGCCGGTCTGGCGGCAATCGAGGTTCGGCGAGCCGAGGCTGCGGATCAGTTCGCGTAGGGCGAAGGTTTCTTCCACGGCGGCGAGATCGCCGACGATGGCGCCGATGCGCTTCGGATCCGTGCCCTTCACCTTGGCCGCGATGGCCTGGAACGCCTCGCCCCAGGAAGCCGGACGCAGGCGCCCGTTCTCGCGCAGGTACGGCCGGTCGAGGCGCTGCATCCGCAGGCCGTCCACGACGTGGCGCGTCTTGTCGGAGATCCACTCCTCGTTGATGTCCTCGTTCACCCGCGGCTCGATCTGCATGACCTCGCGGCCACGGGTGTCGACGCGGATCGCCGAACCCACGGCGTCCATCACGTCGACCGATTCGGTCTTGGACAGCTCCCAGGGGCGGACGTTGTAGCTTTGCGGCTTATGGACGAGAGCGCCCACCGGGCAGAGGTCGGCGACGTTGCCTTGAAGCTCCGAGGCCATGGACTGCTCGAGGTAGGAGGTGATCTCCATGTCCTCGCCGCGCCCGATGGCGCCGAGATCCGGCACGCCTGCGACTTCCGCGAGGAAGCGCACGCAGCGGGTGCAATGGATGCAGCGGTTCATCGCGGTCCGCACCAGCGGGCCGATATGCTTCTCTTCGACCGCCCGCTTGTTCTCCTGGTAACGGGTCGAATCGACGCCGTAGGCCATCGCCTGGTCCTGCAGGTCGCAATGGCCGCCCTGGTCGCAGATCGGGCAATCGAGCGGGTGGTTGATGAGGAGAAACTCCATCACCCCCTCGCGGGCCTTCTTGGTGAGACCCGAGCGCGTCAGCACCTCCGGCGGCTCGCCATTCGGGCCGGGGCGGCAATCCTTCACCGCATAGGCGCAGGAGGCGACGGGTTTCGGCGCGCCTTTCAACTCCACGAGGCACATGCGGCAATTGCCGGCGATGGACAGCCGCTCGTGGAAGCAGAAGCGCGGGATCTCCGCCCCGGCGACCTCACACGCCTGGAGCAGCGTGTAGTCGGCCGGAACCTCGACCTCGGTGCCGTCGATGAGGATCTTGGTCATCGCATCGTCTCGAAATCTGGCACGAACGCTCGAGTGCTCGGCTCACCCGCATCCTCATCCTGAGGTGCGAGGCGGAGCCGAGCCTCGAAGGAGGCCTCCAGCCTGCCGCGCGACCCCTGGAGGTCTCCTTCGAGGCCCGCTGACACGGGCATCGCAGGATGAGGCTGTGGGCTGGAGTCGCTTGTCATCATCACTCCGCTGCCATCGGCACCGGGTCGGAATGCGGGTTCGCGCTGTACTGGTCGATCCGCTTCTCGATCTCGGGGCGGAAGTGGCGGATGAGGCCCTGGATCGGCCAGGCCGCCGCGTCGCCGAGCGCACAGATCGTGTGGCCCTCGATCTGCTTCGTCACCTCGAACAGCATGTCGATCTCGCGCTTCTGCGCCCGGCCCTCGGCCATGCGCGTCAGCACCCGCCACATCCAGCCGGTGCCCTCGCGACAGGGCGTGCACTGCCCGCAAGATTCGTGCTTGTAGAAGTACGAGATGCGCGCGATCGCGCCGACGATGTCGGTGGACCTGTCCAGCACGATCACCGCCGCCGTGCCCAGGCCGGAGCCGAGGTTGCGCAGGGTGTCGAAGTCCATCTTGGCGTCGATGATCTGCTCGGCGGGCACCAGCGGCACCGAAGAACCGCCGGGAATCGAGCAGAGCAGGTTGTCCCAGCCGCCGCGCATGCCGCCGCAATGCTTGTCGATCAGCTCGCGGAAGGTGATGCCCAACTCCTCCTCGACGTTGCACGGCTTGTTGACGTGCCCCGAGACGCAGAAGAGCTTCGTGCCGGTGTTGTTCTTGCCGCCGAGGCCGGCGAACCACGAGGCACCCCGGCGCAGGATCGTGCCCGCCACCGCGATCGACTCGACGTTGTTCACCGTCGTGGGGCAGCCATAGAGACCCATATTGGCCGGGAAAGGCGGCTTCAGCCGCGGCATCCCCTTCTTGCCCTCGAGGCTCTCGATGAGGGCCGTCTCCTCGCCGCAGATATACGCGCCCGCGCCGTGGTGGACGTAGATGTCGAACGGGTAGTCGTGGACGTTCGACGGTCCGACGAGGCGCGCCTCGTAGGCCTCATCGACGGCCTTCTGCAGGGCGTGCTTCTCAGCGACATACTCGCCGCGGATATAAACGTAGCAGGCGTGCGCGCCCATGGCGAAGCAGGCCAGCATGCAGCCTTCGATCAGGAGATGCGGGTCATGCCGCATAATCTCCCGATCCTTGCAGGTGCCCGGCTCCGACTCGTCGGCATTGACCACGAGGTAGTGCGGTCGCCCGTCCGACTTCTTGGGCATGAACGACCATTTCAGGCCGGTCGGGAAGCCCGCGCCGCCACGGCCGCGCAGGCCGGAGGCCTTCATCTCTTCGATGATCCAGTCGCGACCCTGTTCCAGAAGGAACTTGGTCCCGTCCCAGGCGCCGCGCTTCTTCGCGGCGTCGAGACCCGGCGAATGCAGGCCGTAGAGGTTGGTGAAGATGCGATCCTGATCTGCGAGCATGTCAGGTCCTCACTGATCCTTGCGGGTCGTGTCGAGCTTCTCCTCGACCGCTTCGCTGGCGCCCGTGGCTTCCGGCGGCGGCGGGGGATATCCCGACCCGGCAATTCCTGGCCGCCCTCGTCACCGGCGGCGGGCTCACCCTCGGCGACACGCTTGGCGGGCGAATCGAGGGCATCCGAATCGTGCTGGCGGGCGCCGCCATGCTTGGCGAGCGAGTGGCCGCGCTCGGCGGCGTCGGCCCGATCCTCCGGTTTCACCGGCTCCTCGCCATTGGCGGCACGCTGAGCGGGGGCGTCCGAGACGGTCCGCTCCACCGGGCGCCCGGCATCGGGCCGGGCCGGCTTCGGGTTGGTGGCGGCCTGCTGCGCGGCGGCCTCGGCCTCATTGGCCTTGGCGGCCCCGGCCTCCTCCGCCTTCTCGAACCGCTTACGCCACGCGCCGACCCGCGACCCGTCGAACAGGGTCTCGTCGGTCAGGGTATTCACGGCGCCCTGCGGCTCGGAGGAGGTCCGGCCCGTCTGCGAGCCGATCTTGACCGGGCGGCCCGCCGCGAGGTCGTCCATCAGCTTGCCGAGGGATTCCGGCGTCAGGTCCTCGTAATAGTCCTGATTGATCTGGACCATCGGCGCGTTGCAGCACGCCCCCAGGCACTCGACCTCCAGCCAGGAGAAATTGCCGTCCGCCGAGACATGGCCGGGCGGGCCGAGGCGCTTCTCCAGCATCCCCTTCAACTGGCGTGCGCCGCAGGAATCGCACGGCACCGTGCCGCAGAGCTGGATCCAGAACCGGCCCACCGGCTCCAAGGCGAACATCGTGTAGAAGGTCGCCACCTCGAGCACGCGGATCTTCGGCATGCCGAGTTCCTCGGCCACCGCCTCGATCGCCTTCTGGGGCAGCCAGCCGCCATTCTGCTCCTGGGCGCGCCAAAGGAGCGGAATCACGGCCGAAGCCTGCCGCCCTTCCGGGTACTTCGCGATCTGGTGCTTGGCCCACTCCGCGTTCTCGGGAGTGAAGGCGAAGGTTTGGGGTTGCTCAGAGGCGGGGGCGAGTCTGCGGTTGGCCATCGCTGCTGTCTTACCGATCCACTTCGCCGAACACGATGTCGAGCGTGCCGAGCACGCAGGACACGTCGGCCAGAAGGTGCCCGCGGCACATCCAGTCCATCGCCTGCAAATGCGCAAATCCCGGAGCCCGGATCTTGCAACGGTACGGCTTGTTGGTGCCGTCCGACACGAGATACACGCCGAACTCGCCTTTGGGCGCCTCGACCGCGGCGTAGACCTCGCCCTCAGGGACGTGGAAGCCCTCGGTGTAGAGCTTGAAGTGGTGGATGAGCGCTTCCATCGAGCGCTTCATCTCCCGGCGCGGCGGCGGCGCGAACTTGCCGTCAACGGAGGCGATCGGCCCCTGTCCGGCGGGCTCGCGCAGCTTGGCGCAGCACTGCTTCATGATCTTGGCCGATTCCCGCATCTCTTCCATGCGGATGACCTGCCGGTCGTAGGTGTCGCCGTTCTTGCCCACGGGGATGTCGAAATCCATCTCCTCGTAGCACTCGTAGGGCTGGCTCTTGCGCAGGTCCCACGGGATGCCGGAGCCGCGCACCATCACGCCGGAGAAGCCCCACTCCATCGCCTCGTCCACCGAGACGATGCCGATATCGACGTTGCGCTGCTTGAAGATGCGGCTCTCCATGACGAGCGCATCGAGGTCGTTCACCACTTGCAGGAACGGGTCGCAGAAGGCGTCGATATCGTCGATGAGCTTGGGCGGCAGGTCCTGGTGGACGCCGCCGGGCCGGAAATAGTTGGCGTGGAGCCGGGCGCCGGAGGCCCGCTCGTAGAAGATCATCAGCTTCTCGCGCTCCTCGAAGCCCCAGAGCGGGGGCGTGAGGGCGCCGACATCCATCGCCTGCGTCGTGACGTTCAGGAGGTGCGACAGCAGCCGCCCGATCTCACAATACAGGGTGCGGATCAGCTTCGCCCGGCGCGGCACCTCGATGCCCGCGAGCTTCTCGATCGCGAGGCAGAAGGCGTGCTCCTGATTCATCGGCGACACGTAGTCGAGCCGGTCGAAATAGGGCGTCGCCTGGACGTAGGTCTTGTGCTCGATCAGCTTCTCGGTTCCGCGGTGAAGCAGGCCGATATGCGGATCGACGCGCTCGACCACCTCGCCGTCGAGCTCCAGCACGAGGCGCAGCACGCCGTGCGCCGCCGGGTGCTGCGGGCCGAAATTGATCGCAAAGTTGCGGATGTTGTGCTCAGTCACGACGACCTCCGCGCCTCAGGCCGACTTCTTCTCATCGCCCGGGAGCACGTAATCCGTGCCCTCCCACGGCGAGAGAAAGTCGAAGTTCCGGAATTCCTGCGTCAGCTGGACCGGCTCGTACACGACGCGGCCTTCGTCCTGGTCGTAGCGAACCTCGACGAAGCCGGTGAGCGGGAAGTCCTTGCGCAGGGGATGGCCCTCGAATCCGTAATCGGTCAGCAGCCGACGCAGGTCGGGGTGGCCCGAGAACAGGATGCCGTAAAGATCGTAGGCCTCGCGCTCGAACCAGTTCGCGGCCGGGAAGACCTCGATCACCGAGGGGACGGGCGTGGTTTCGTCCGTCTGCACCTTCACCCGGATGCGCGCGTTATGACGCAGCGACAGCAGGTGATAGACGACGTCGAACCGCCTCTCCCGCTGCGGGTAATCGACCCCGCAGATGTCGATGAAGCAGCGGAAGCTGCAAGCTGGGTCGTCGCGCAGGTAGGTCAGCGCGTAGACGATGTCCGAGGCCTGCACGACGAGGGTCAGTTCGCCGAAGGCGATGGTCCGCGAGACCACGGCCGGGCCCAGCGCGCCGCCGATGCGCTCGGACAGGGCGGTCAGCGCCGCCTCGCCGCTCTCGGTGAGCGTGTGGGCGAGGATCGAGATGCCGTTCGTCATGTCAGCGCTCGATCGTCCCGATGCGGCGGATCTTCTTCTGGAGCAGGAGCACCCCGTAGAGCAGCGCCTCCGCGGTCGGCGGGCAGCCCGGAACGTAGATGTCCACCGGCACCACCCGGTCGCAGCCGCGCACCACCGAATAGGAGTAGTGGTAGTAGCCGCCGCCGTTGGCACAGGAGCCCATCGAGATGACGTAGCGGGGCTCCGGCATCTGGTCGTAGACCTTGCGCAGGGCCGGGGCCATCTTGTTGGTCAGCGTGCCGGCCACGATCATCACGTCCGACTGGCGTGGTGAGGCGCGCGGGGCAAAGCCGAAGCGCTCGCAATCGTAGCGCGGCATCGACATCTGCATCATCTCGACCGCGCAGCAGGCGAGGCCGAAGGTCATCCACATCAGCGAGCCGGTGCGCGCCCAGTTGATCAGCTCGTCCGCGCTGGTCAGCAGGAAGCCGCGATCGGCCAACTCGTCGCTGATCGACAGGAAGGTGGGATCGTCCGCGCCGATCGGGCGGCCGGTGTTCGGGTCGATGATGCCCTTCGGCTGCGGCGCGAAAGCCGGGGTCCGGGGCGAAATCGGTGAAGAGGGGTCTTGGATCAGGGCCATGCAGCGCCTCGAAATCTGTGCGGTCTCAGGGCTTTTCGGGGCTTAGTCCCACTCGAGGGCGCCCTTGCGCCACTCGTAGACGAAGCCAACGGTAAGCACCCCGAGGAAGACCATCATCGACCAGAAGCCGTACCATCCCAGTTCCCCAAACGTGATGGCCCAGGGGAACAGGAAGGCGACCTCAAGGTCGAAGATGATGAACAGGATGGCGACGAGGTAGAAGCGCACGTCGAACTTCATGCGCGCGTCATCGAAGGCGTTGAAGCCGCACTCGTAGGCCGACAGCTTCTCCGGATCCGGTGCCTTGAAGGCAACCAGAAACGGGACCACCAGAAGGGCGGTGGCGATGAAGAGCGCCACCCCGATGAAGACGATGAGCGGCAGATAATCCGCCAGCAATCCGGTCATTGCCCGAGCCTCACGAGACGAGGAACGGGTGCGGCGCGAGGCCGGACCGGCTCCCCCAGTGGAATTGTTCTTATGCCAGGATGCGTTTGCCGGTGGCTTAGTCGAGGCGCCGCCGCATGACAATGGGCGTTCCGCGACGCACAAACGGCGTTGTCTCATCGAGATGGGTACGCGCGGTGCTGAGCGCAGACGGCAGAAGCGCGCATGGGGCAGAGCGACGCCTGCGACCAAGGTGCCTTCGCGGCTTCGGCCAAGCTTTCTCGCCAGGGATGCGTTTTTCCTGCGCGACTCGCGCTTGACAGGGGGAGCCCGCCCCCATAAACCCCGCCTCGTCGCTCGGCACTGAGGTGCCTCCGAAGCGGCCGCCCGCGCGGGCGTAGCTCAGTTGGTTAGAGTGCCGGCCTGTCACGCCGGAGGTCGCGGGTTCGAGCCCCGTCGCCCGCGCCACTTCAGAACGTTCCCAAACATCTTTGTCGCTAGAATCGGCGTCCAGATCGCCTCCTGCGTCATGTTCGGCGCAAGGTTGGTATGGCCGTACCGGTTAATGCATGTTGCGGCGGTCGCCGGATGAACGCGCGACACTCCAGGTCCTGACGGGGGCAATTTGCTCTCGCGCTGTCTTTCAGCGGACCTGATGACTGAGCCCGACGTAGCGATCCTCGACGGCGAGGCTGGCCCCGCCCTCCCCGATTCCATTCGCCGCCATCTCGGCGCGCTCTTGAGGGCTGCCTACGAGGACGCTCCACGAGAGCCTGACGGCTTCGCGGATCTGCTCTCGCGCCTGGACAAGGCGCTGGGGCAAACCGGACGCTTGGGCGCGGATGATGAAGAGGCGTTCCGCACGGGGCTGCTGGCGAGCGTCCCGGCCTTGCGTCGCTTCGCCCTGTCGCTCGCGCGCGAACCCGCTGCCGCCGACGATCTCGTGCAGGACGCCCTGCTACGCGCGTGGCGCGGGCGCGGTGGCTTTTCGCCTGGGACGAACCTCGAAGCGTGGCTGTTCACGATCTTGCGGAACGTCTTCTACAGCCGCCATCGCCGACAGACCCGTGAGGTGCCTGATAGCGACGGCGATTATGCCGGCCGTCTTGCTGCCGCCCCCGAGCAGGGCGGCCATCTGGACCTTCAGGACGTCCGCGCCGCCCTCGACCGCCTCGCTCCCGTGATGAGGGAGGCCCTGGTTCTCGTGGGCATTGAGAACATGAGCTACGAGGAGGCTGCTGCCGTGATGGAATGCCAGATCGGCACGGCCAAGAGCCGCGTGTGGCGGGCACGGGCGCAACTCGCCCGCATGCTCGGCTATGGCGGCGCCGATATTGGCAGCGACGGCGTGACCCTCTCGGCGCTGGGCACTGTGAGCGACGCCTCGGTCTAGAAGAATGCCCTTCAGCCCGGCAGCCTGAGCGTCGCGCGCAGGCCCCCACCCTCGGCGTGTCCGAGGCTCAGCGAGCCGCCGTACAATTCCGCCAATTCCAGCGTGATCGGCAGGCCGAACCCGTCACCGGGAACGGCCTCATCGAGACGGCGCCCCCGTTCCATCACGGCGGCGGCGGCCTCCGGCGAGAGGCCGGGGCCGTCATCCTCGATTCGGATCTCGATCAGCGATCCCGCCCGTTCAGCCCGGACAGCAACGCGGCCCGCGCACCAGCGGCAGGCATTGTCCAGGAGGTTGCCCAGCATCTCGTCGCAATCCTGCTCCTCGCAGGCGACCGCGAGGTCGGCGGGGACGTCGAGGGTGATCTCCGGCCGCTTGCCCGCATGGATCTGCGTCAGCACCGCCCGCAGATCGGTGAGGCGCGGCAGCAGCGCCGTGCGGGCCCGTCCGGGCCCGGCGAGGGCGGCGGCGCGCGCCCGGCGCAGGTGGTGGCGCACCCGCCGGTCCATGTCGTCGACCTGCGCGGCGAGCGCGCCGTCCGGGTCCCTCGCCGGATCACGCAGGGCCAGCGACAGGGTCGCCAGCGGCGTCTTGAGGCCGTGGGCGAGGTTGGCGACGTGGCCGCGGGCACGGTCGAGGTTGCGCTCGTTCTGCTCCAGCAGGGCGTTCAGTTCGGTCACGAGGGGCCCGACTTCCTCCGGCTGATCGGAGGGCACTCGCGCCTGCGTTCCGGCGCGGACGGCGGCGAGGTTGTCCCGAAGGCGCGAGAGGGGCGCGAGGCCGAGGCGCACCTGCGCCACCGCCCCCACCGCCAGCACGAGGCCGAGTCCGGAGAGCGCCAGGGCGAGGCTCGCCAGCACGTCGCGCAAGGGGCCGTAGAGGGCGGCCCGAGGGGCGCCGACGAGGATCGTCGCGGGCGGGTCTCCCGGCAGCTCGATCTGCCGCAGCATCATCGCGCCGGGTGGATGCGGCGCGGCGAGGGACTCCGAGCGGAGGGTCTCACCGCCCTTGCGGACCTCCCAGATCCAGCCGCCCGGCCGGTCGAAGGGAGGACCGTCGAATCGCTCGGGGTGACGAGCCAGCGTCCCCGCTTCCAGCCCCGCGCGGAGGGCCGTGACCTGCGCATCAAGGCGCCCGTCGATCTGGCCGTGCAGGAACCGCGTGAGGATCACGCCGATGGCGAGGCCCGCGACGACGAGGGCCACGACCACCGCCGCCAGGGCGGCGGCCACGAGGCGCGTCCGCAGGGAGCCGAAGCGCAGCCGCATCACGCCGCGTCCGCGGTGAGGCGATAGCCGTGGCCGCGCACGGCCTCGATCCGAGCCGGGGCGATCTTCTTGCGCAGCCGCGCGACGATCACCTCCACAGAGTTCGAATCGACCTCGGCATCGCCGTCGTAGACGCGCTCGATCAGGTAGGCGCGGGGCACCACGGAATCCTTGTTCAGCATCAGGCAGGAGAGGACGCGCCATTCGAGCCCCGTGAGGCGTAAGGGCAATCCGTCCCGCTCGAAGGCGCCGAGCCCCGGATCGAAGCTCAAGGGCCCACAACTGAGTCGGCTCGCGCCGTTGCCTTGCGTCCGCCGCACCAGGGCGCGCAGGCGAATCACCAGTTCCTCCACACGCACCGGCTTCACGAGGTAATCGTCCGCCCCGGCCTTGAAGGCGGCGACCTTGTCGCTCCACCCGTCGCGGGCGGTGAGCACCAGCACGGGCAGGGTCCGTCCCGCCGCCCGCCACGCGTTCAGCACCGACACCCCGTCGCCGCGCGGCAGGCCGAGATCGAGGATGCAGGCATCGTAGCCCTCGGTCTCGCCGAGGTGCCGGGCATCCTCGCCATCCGCCGCCCGGTCGAGGACGAAGTTCTCCGCGCGCAGCGCTTTGCCGATTTCGGCCGCCAGCGCCGCATCGTCCTCCACCAACAGGATCTTCACGCCCGTCCCTCCTCGGCTCCGGGGTAGGTCAGGCCGTTTAACCGGGGCTGAACCGCCCGGTTCAGTTCCCGTCGCGCCCCTCCCCTTACACCGGCTGCCACGGACCGAACGGGTCCCGCAGCGAAAGGCAAGAGCGATGAACGCGGACAACAAGAGCACGGACACGGTGATCGACGGCACCGCCACCGAGATTCCGGCACAGCCGCCCAAGCCCGGCAAGGGTATCCCGAAGCGCACCTGGGTGGTCGGCGCGCTGGCCCTTCCCCTCGCCTTCGGGGCGGCAGGCCTGTCCCTGGCCCGGAACGGCACGGTGCCGGTGACCCCGGTCGAGCCGGTGGCGATCCAGGCGCTCGCCCCGTCCGGCGCGACGGCGATCAAGGGTGATGTGGCCGAGATCTTCGGCAACAAGTTCGTGGTGCAGGACGCGACCGGGCGAGCCCTGGTCGAGACCGGCCCGGCGGGCGAAGGCGGCAAGCTCGTCGCCAAGGGCGAGAGCGTCACGGTCCAGGGCCGGTTCGAGAACGGCTTCCTCCATGCCCGGGTGCTGACCCGCACCGATGGGCGCCAGGACCTTCTCGGCCCGGCGGGCGGCCCACCCCCCGGTGGCCTCGACTGGGCCAAGGACAAGGTCGGCCTCGGCCCGACGCCTGATGTCCCCGCCCTGACGGAAGCCGTGAAGAAGGCGGGCTACGACGATGTGCGCATCACGGGGCGCGGCCCGCGTCATCTCGAGGTCGCGGCCAAGGACAAGGACGGCCGCGAGCGCGAGCTGCATGTCGGCTTCGACGGGCAGGTGCGCGACCGGCCGGACCGCTAACCGCGACAGCGCGTGCAACCGAACGCGCTCCTGCGCGTCCTCCGCACTCTAAACCGAGGCGGAGGACGCAGCGTGGAACCGATGAAGCCCATGGAACCGATGAAGCCGATGGAGCCCATGAAGCCCATGAAGCCCATGAAGCCCATGAAGCCCATGGAGGGCACCAAGCCCTGGTGGCCGGAGGATCTCGGCGCGCCGGCGACCAGCGGAGCCCAGAATGGGATGAAATACGCATTCTTCCCGGAGAAGCGGCGCCTGCTGATCGAGGCGAACGGGCAGGTCTCGACCTATGACAGCGGCGATCACCGCATCGGCGGGGTGTCGCAGGCCGATGGCGGCGGCCAATCGGTGACCTTCACGAGCCAGAATGGCGAGGTCGATATCGGTTCGCTGAAGAAGCTCGGCTGAGGCCCTTGCGCCCTCCTCCCGGTCCGTTAACTCGGATCTCCGACAGGATCGGGAGCATTCCGTGGGCGAGCGCATCGACCTCATCGCGCAGGATGGCAGCACGGCGACCGTCGCGACCCATGGGGCCGAGCCGGTCTCGTGGCGGGTCGGCGAGCGCGAGTACCTGTGGAGCGGCGACCCTGCCCACTGGAACCGCCATGCCCCGTGGCTCTTCCCCGTCGTCGGCGCCTCTGCGAGGGGCGCCGTGAAGGTCGAGGGCCGATCCTACCCGATGGGGCAGCACGGCTTCGCCCGCGACTTGCCCTTCACGGTCATCGCGCGGACGGACGATTCGGTGGTGCTGCGCCTCACCGATGGGCCCGAGACGCGAGAGCATTACCCCTTCGCCTTCCGTCTCGATGTGGCGGCGCGGCTCCGCCCGTCCGGGCTCGATTTCGAGGTCACAGTGGGCAATCCCGGCGACAGGCCCCTGCCCTATGCGCTCGGCTTCCACCCCGCCTTCCCCTGGCCCTTCGCCGGGGGCGAGCGTGCGCGGGACGGCGGCTATGCCGTGGCGTTCGAGGCGGCCGAGCGGCCCTTTGCGCCGAAGGTCGGCGAAGGCGGTCTGCTCCTGCGCGACGAGCAGCCGGTGCCCCTCGACGGGGCGAGCCTGCCCCTCGATCCCGCGATCTTCACCGAAGCCTTCGTCTTCCGGAACGCGAAGAGCCGCGTGATGCGCTTCACTGGCCCGGACGGGGCGGCGATCCGCATGGAGGCGGAGGATTTCCCCCATCTCGCCGTATGGACCAAGCCGACCGCGCCGTTCCTCTCCCTGGAATGCTGGACCGGCCATGCCGATTGGGCGGGCTTCGACGGCGAACTCGCGGAGCGGGATTCGCAGCGTCTCCTGGCTCCCGGCGCGGAGGCGCGCCATGGGGTGCGCCTGAGCCTGGAGGGCTGAGCCCGGTGCGCGTCTGGGTGGCGCGACCGGAGCCGGGGGCCTCGCGCACCGGTGCGGCCCTGGCCGGGCTCGGTCATGCGGCCCTCGTGGCGCCCGTTCTCGCCGTGCATCCCGTGGAAGGGCCGCTTCCGGAGGGGGAGTTCGATGGCATCGTCCTCACCAGCGCCAACGCGGTCAAGGCTCTGGAGCCCCGCCTGAAGGGTGTCCCAGTCTTCGCCGTGGGAGCGCGGACGGCCGAGCGGGCGGCCCGTGCGGGGTTCGGGCCGATCATCGAGGGGCCGGGCGATGGGGCGGGTCTCGCGGCCGTCGTGGCGCAACGCCTGCCGCCGGGCGCGCGCCTCATCCATGTCGCGGGGGCCGAGCGCAAGCCGGAGCCCGCCGCCTCTCTCGACCGGGCGGGGTTTCACCTCGTGACCCACATCGCCTACAGGGCCGAAGCCCTGCCGCGACTGCCAGGCGAGATCGAGCACGCCCTTGCCGACGGAACGCTGGAGGCCGCGTTGCACTATTCAAATCGGAGCGCCCGGATCGCCGCCTCGCTGTGCGACTCGGCGGGTTTGCGCGGAGCTTTCCGGGCTCTGGAACATTACTGCCTGTCCGCCGACATCGCGCGAACACTGGAAGAAGCGGACATCCGGGTCCATTTCGTCGCGGCCGAGCCGCGCGAAACGGCGCTGCTAGGCGGGCTTGCCCGATGAGCGGCGGCCCGACAAACCGAACAGGCCGCCCTCGCCGGAACAGGCGACGCGGTGATAGGGGAACGGTCCGCCGCGACACCGCGGTGGCCGTGACGCCGACAGTGGAGGATCCGCCCGTGACGCCAGCGCCCAGCGACGCAGACAAGCCCGCCTCCGGGCCGTCCGGCGCGAAGCCGGATGCCAAGCCCGAGGTGAAGCCTGCCGAGGTGAAGCCTGCCACGGTGCCCGCCTCCGCGACGAAGCCTGTCACGCCCTTGCCGCCCGGCACCCCGCCGAAGACCGGCACCGAGCCGCCGAAGCCGGAAGCCACGAAGGCCGAGCCCCCGAAGGTGGAGCCCGCGAAGCCCTTCGAGACAAAGCCCGCCGACACCAAGCCTGCCGGGGTCGTGAGCGGCGCCGCTAAGATGGATGCGCCCAAGGTCGATCCCGTGAAAGCGGACCCGCTGAAGCCGGAGCCCGCCAAGGCTGCCGATGCCAAGATGTCCGATACCAAGTCGTCCGATCCGAAGAAGCCCGACCCCGTGAACACGGCCGGTCCCAGCGCCCGCCCCGGCGGGCCCGCCGGTCCCGTCACCGGTTCGACAGTCACGAGCGGGCCGATCATCGATCTGAAGGCGACCCGCGTTCCGGAGCAGGCCGCCGCGAAGGATGCGCCCAAGCCAGCCGCGACCGTCCCCAACAAGCCGGGCGAGACCAAGCCCGCCGACACGAAGTCCGGCGGTCCGATCCCGGCTGCCAAGCCGGGTGATTCCAAGTTCGGTGATTCCAAGCCCGGCGAGACCAAGTCCGGTCCCTCTCCGGCTCCGGTGACGGCGTCCAAGGCCCCCTCTTCGCCCGCGCCTGCCGCGTCCTCCGCCGGTGTCGTGCCCCCGGCTGCGAAGGCACGGGGCGGCTTCGGCTCCATGGCCGCTGCCGGCCTCATCGGCGGCGTGATCGGTGCCGGTCTCCTCTTCGCCGCCGACAAGGCGGGGATCGGCGGCGATGCCGGACGTCTGTCCGCCCTCGACCAGAAGCTCAGCGGCCAGATCTCGGCGCTCGACCAGCGCATCGGCGGGCTCGCGCCGAAGGATGCCCTGGCCTCCCTCGACAAGCGCGTGGCCGCCGCCGAGGCGAGCGCCAAGCAAGCCCTCGACAAGGCGTCGGCGCAGCCGTCGGCCCAGGGGCAGTCGGGTGGCGAGGCTGCCGCCGTGCCGCCGGATCTCGCCGCCCGGCTCGACAGCCTCGATCAGCGCGTCTCGGCGCTGCAGGAAGAGCCCGGCCGCGACCAGGGTGGCAATGCCGCCGTGGGCGTCGCGCAGGCCGATGGGGCAAAGCAAGTCGCCGGCTCGATGCCCGCGTGAAGGCCCTGGAAGGCGCGGGGGCGAACGACGCCAAGGCCAAGGAGACGACCGACGCCATCGCCGCCCTGCGGAGCGAGGTCGAATCGCGCACCAAGCAGAATGCGGACGCCGCCGCGGCGCTGGGTCAGCGCCTCGACTCGCTGCAGCAGAGCCTCGACGCCAAGGTGAAATCCGCCACCGACTCGGTGCAATCGGCGACCGAAGCGGCCCGCAAGGCCGCCGAGGCCGGGCAGGCTCAGGCCGCCGAGGCATCGAAGGCGGTCGATCGCAAGCTTTCCGAGCAGGCCGAGCGGATCGCCACCCTGGACAAGGGCCTCGCCGACCGGGCGCCGACCGCGACCGTCCAGGCGGCTCTCAAGGTCGTGGTGGCGGATCGCGTCGCCTCGGCGCTCGCCAGCGGCGTGCCCTATGCCGAGCCTCTGGCCACCCTGCGCAAGCTCGATCCCGCCGCGCAGGATCAGGCCCAGGCGCTGGCGCCCTTCGCGGATAAGGGGGCGCCCACGGTCGGCCAACTCGCGGGGACCTTCCGCGGTATCGCCGACAAGATCGCGCAGGCGCGTCAGGCGGCGCGGGTGAAGGCGGCCTCCGAGAGCGGTGATTTCCGCACGAAGCTGCTCAGCATGGCCGATGGCCTCGTCCAGGTGCGCAAGGTGGATGCCGCCGCACCGGCCGAGGGCAACGCCGCTGCGCCCGAGGAAGCCGTGCAGGCTGCCCTCGACCGGGGTGACCTTGCGGGCGCGGCCAAGGCGTTCGACGCCCTCCCGCAGGAGGCGAAGGCTCAGGCCGGCGATTTCGGTACTACCCTCGCCGCGCGAGCCAAGGCCAGCGAGGCGTCGCGGGCGCTCACCGCTTCGGCGTTCCAGGCGCTGCCCGCCCCCGCCGCGCAGCAATGAAGGCGGCGCTTGCCCGCCGATCCCACCCATCGGCGCGGGGCGTGAGAGCCCCCGCGCCATCCCGAATTCGCGCTGGCCGCCCGGCGGCCGGTGCCAGGAGAGACTGACCTCATGTGGCGCGCCCTCGCCTATCTCGTCCTGTTGGCCGTCGCCGCTTTCGGAGCGGTCTGGATCGCCGACAGGCCCGGCACCGTCACGCTGGTGTGGAACGGCTACCAGGTCGGTACCAGCCTCGCCCTCGCGATCGTCGGCGTCATCGCCGTGGCGATCGCCCTCGGCTTCGTCTGGGCGATCATCCGCGGCATGATCGGCTTGCCCGAGGCGCTCGTGCGCGGCTCGGCCGAGCGGCGGCGGACCAAGGGGCTTTCGGCCCTGTCGCGCGGCATGATCGCGGTGGGCTCGGGCGATCCGCTGGCCGCCAAGCGCTATGCGGGCGACGCCGAGCGTCTGCTCGGCACCGAGCCGCTCACTCTGCTCCTGAAGGCCCAGGCGGCGCAGATCTCCGGTGACCGCGACGGCGCCGAGCGCGCCTTCCAGGCCATGGCCGACGACCCCGAGACCCGGGTGCTCGGCCTGCGCGGCCTGTTCGTCGAGGCCCGCCGCCGCGACGACGAGATTGCCGCCCGCGCCTATGCCTCCGAGGCGGCGCGGCTTGCGCCCAGCGTGACCTGGGCCAACGACGCGATGCTCGAAGCCCATTGCGCCGATACCGACTGGACCGGCGCTCTGGAGACGGTGGAGCGCCGCGCCTCCCTCGGCCTCATCGACAAGCAGGCGGCCAAGCGCCAGCGGGCCGTGCTGCTGACCGCCATCGCCCGCGACCGCGAGGCCGGTGAGCCGGAGGCGGCCGCCGAGCGTGCCCTCCAGGCCGTGAAGCTCGCCCCCGGCCTCGTGCCCGCCGCCTGCCTCGCCGGGCGTCTCCTCGCCCGCCGGGGCGACCTCAAGAAGGCCGCCCGCGTGGTCGAGGCCGCGTGGCGCATCAATCCGCATCCCGACCTGACCCAGGTCTATCTCGGTCTGCGGACCGGTGACTCGGTTCGCGACCGGCTCGCCCGCGCGGAGAACCTGGCCAAGATCTCGTCCTGGGATCCCGAGGCGCGCCTCGCGGTCGCCCAGGCTGCCCTGGACGCCCGTGAGTTCGGCCGGGCCCGGGAAGCGATCCAGCCGCTCACCCTCGAGGGGCCGACCGTCCGCACCTGCCTGATGATGGCCGCGATCGAGGAGGCCGAGCACGGCGCCCAGTCCGGCCGTGCCCGCGAATGGCTTTCCCGTGCGGCCCGCGCCCCGCGTGATCCCCTCTGGATCGCCGATGGCGTCGCCTCGCAGACCTGGGAACCGGTCTCTCCGATCTCGGGCCAGCTCGACGCCTTCACGTGGCAGGCTCCGCCGAACGCGCTGGGTGCGCCCAGCGAGCCGATGGACCCGGAGGAGGACGAGCCGCAGCTAGGTCACGCCCTCGTGCCGGCTCCCGCTTCGGTGCCGGCCGATGCGCCCACCAAGCCGGTCTTCAAGCCCCTCCCGGCCGAGGTGAAGGCGGACAAGCCCGTGGCGTCCGACCCGATCTCCGCGGGCATGGCGGCGGCGGCCCTGCCCGTGCCAGGGGCGTCCGGCCCGAGTGTCACGATGGGCGTGCGTGATACGTCCAAGCCCTTGTCCGGCCTTGCTCCGCGGCCGGAAGGTAGCAATATCTAGACAACGGCTCATCGGGGGCCGTGCGGGGTTACCCGTTGCAGGGGGTGAGCCGGGTTCGACCCGGACGCCCGGAGGACCTTCATTATCGCCGCACACACCGCCAAGCCGTCGACCCGTCGGCTCAGGCCCTCCGATCTCCATCTCGACGATGCCGACGAGCCGCGGCGCCAAGTCGGTGTCCTGCCCATTCGCAGTGGCCGGGACGGCGCCGTGAAGGTGCTGCTCGTCACCTCGCGAGAGAGCCGCCGCTGGGTGATCCCGAAGGGTTGGCCGATGAAGGGCCGCAAGCCGTTCGAGGCGGCGGCGCAGGAAGCCTACGAAGAGGCTGGATTGCGCGGCGCGGTCGGCAAGCGACCGCTGGGCTATTACCTCTACGAAAAGCGGCTGAAGAACCTGGAAGCCGTCACCTGCCAGGTGAAGGTGTTTCCCTTGCGCGTGCGCAAGCAGCGAAGGATTTTCCCGAGGCGCACCAGCGCGAGCTGCGCTGGTTCACCCCCGCCGAGGCGGCGGAGGCGGTGACGGAGCCCGGCCTCGCGGCCATCATCCGGGCGGTCCTGCAACGTCCGGTCCTACCAAAGGTGACGCCAGAGGCATAACTGGCGTTGCCAAGCCCGCGCCGATCCGTTATGGCCCCACTCGCGCAGACGGAACGGCCCCACCGGCCCCCCGATCTGCCCCGCATCCCCTCGAGGATGCAGGATGCTGCGGTAGCTCAGTGGTAGAGCACTTCATTGGTAATGAAGAGGTCGAGAGTTCAATCCTCTCTCGCAGCACCAGCAAATTCAATCGCATAGCTCACCGGATGTGAACCTGTCGGTCAGGTTCATGCCGACGCGCCTACCTCACCTTGCCCCAACTCCGCCTGTGATCCGTTCTGCGGCATGGGTGGGCCGTCACGCCGCCATGTTAGTTCGGTTCGAGTTCGCGCCTTTGGGAGTTCGGCGCTCGCTCCATGCCGTGGCGCTTGCGGCGAAGCGATGGACCGGCCGGAATGGGCGCGCAGCGCGGAGCCTTCGTGCCGGACGAGCCCGCGCCGGTGCAACTCCGGCACGGAGCGACAGACGACATCGCTCGAGCCATTCCTCCATCGGGTCTGTCCGCTTCTGCAGCGTCCAGCTGGGGAAGCGCGCCTTGAGGCCGATGGTTGAGGGTCAGGCGGCTCGTACGGTCGCAAGGAAGCGCGTTACCTCTGCACCCAGGTGCTCGGACTGGCGCGACAGGTCGGAGGCCGCTTGGAGGACGTGCCGCGCAGCCGCTCCGGTCTCCTCCGACGATTGTGCGACGCCAGCAATGTTGCTCGTCACCTCGTCCGTACCGTTGGCGGCCTGTGCCACGTTCCTGACGATCTCCGTCGTGGCCGCGCCCTGCTGCTCGACCGCAGCCGCAATCGACGTTGCGACGCTGTTGATGTCGCGGATACGGCCGGTGATGCCACCGATGGCCGACACAGCCTGATTGGTCACGCCCTGGATTTCTCCGATCTGGGACGCGATTTCCTCCGTCGCCTTGGCGGTCTGGTTGGCGAGCTCCTTCACCTCGGCCGCAACGACGGCGAAGCCGCGCCCGGCCTCGCCCGCGCGGGCGGCCTCGATGGTGGCATTCAGAGCCAGCAGGTTGGTCTGGCTCGCGACGTTCGAGATGAGACCGACCATATCGCCGATCCGCGCGGAGGTCCGTTGCAGGACCTGGACGAGGTTGGCCGTCTGGTCGGCCTCGGTGACGGCCGTCTGCGCCAGCGAGGCCGAGCCCTGCACCTGACGGCCGATCTCCTGCACCGAGGCACCCAGCTCCTCAGCGGCCGCCGCGACCGTCCCTACGTTCGATGCGGCCTCCTCGGCGGCGGTCGCCACGTTGGTGGACTGGCCCGCCGTCCTGGCAGCGATCGCATTCATCCGTTCCGCCGACGACCGGAGCTCGGCCGCGGAAGACGACACCCTGCCGATGATGCCGCCGATCGCGGCCTCGAAGCCTCCCGCAAGCTCGACCATCGTCGAACGGCGTTGGTCTTCGAGCTGCCCCCGCGCACGGGCCGCCTCGGCCTCCAAGACCCGGGATTGATCCAGGCGCGCATGGAGTTCAGCGGCAGAATGCTTGAGATCGACGAAGGCTCTCGCAATCGTCTGAGACACCCAAACCAGGACACCCGTCTCCATCAGCACGATGACCGCGTGAAGGACGACACGGGTGAGATCGGAGCCTGCCCCCTTCGGAAAGATCAACAGCGGCAGTAACAGGCCAAAGGCAAGGTGATGGACCGCTGTGACAGCCGCGGCGACGAGGATGACGCGCCAATCGCACCAGCCCACGAGCATTGCGAGGCAGGCGAAGAAATACATGTGCAGATCAACCTGCCAGGGATGTCCCGTCAGCGCGTAGAGCAAGGTGGCCGCCATCCCGACGAGTGCGACGCCGGTGAGGAGCCGTGTGCCGGTTTCGATCGGAGCACGAACCCAGCAGAGAGTCGCGAGGCTGGCGAGCAGAGCGGCAGCAAGCGGCGGGCCGACACTGAATGTGTCGCCTGCAAAGTACATGATTGCCGCCACGATTGGCACGTGGAGCCAAAGAAGTGCAATGAGAAACCGAGCAAACGATTCTCTCAGCTGATCAAGATCCATCACGGCAAGGCTCTATTCGGCTTCGTTAGATATTTTCGGGAAGGGCGAGATTATTGCAGGCGGCATTCATCGCTGGCAGGACAAGCCACCGACCGGATGCGTGCAGGCGAGATGTAAAGCCGCTGCGATCAGACCGTGCGTACAAAACATGGCCCGCCGCGATCGCGACGATCTCGCCGTCAGCTTCGGCAACGGATCGAATGGCGGCGTCCAGGCTTTCGCGGCTGACGGCTAAGATCGCGACTGACTGCGCATTTTGATCCAATAGAGCCAAGTAGGGTGTGCCCAGCGCCAGCGCGAAGATTAGCAAAACCAGCCTGTACCTGCGAAACGCGGGCGCCACACTCAGACCCCAAATGGCCCAAATCTTTACAGCCCATCATAACGGAGACGATCTTAGCTCTTAATTGCTACTTACTGAACCGTGCAACCGAGAAAGACGCGTAATAGTTCTTTACAATGGTGGTATATTCGCCATTCAGTACTACTTTTGAAATCTATATGGGCTTTTTCAAGTGGTTATAGGATATGCCGATCTCATAACCGTATTCGCAGCGACTAGGCCGTCTTTAAGCTTAGATAAGGTGCCATGCTCCAGCGGGTGCACATACAAGCTTCAACCAATGGTATCATCCAGCTGCTTCCTTTGCAGGCGGGCTGAGCCGCAGCTGTTCGCCCGCCCGCATCGGGCCTCCTGCTCAGGCGGTCGCTCCGAACCGGCAAAAGAGTCGGCCGGTTGCCGGTTGCAGCATTCCGCTGTCCACCGGCACTGGTCCTGAGACGGATCGGGGGGCTTCACGAATGGAGCATGGCTGGTTCATCGTAGCCCTCAGAGCGAGGATGGGGCCCTCATTCGTGTGGCCGGTCCCATGAGCGGATCGCGTTCGAAAGTGAGGACCATGATCGACCCATGCGTAGCGGCCGTGGCGCGGAGTGTCCGGCGCCGATGAAGGTTCGAGACGAGGGGGATCGCGTCGGCGCGATCTGTCAGGCCCTGCGGCGGGCGATCGTCGAGCGGGCGCTGGCGCCCGCGGACCGTCTGCCCGAAGATGCCCTGGGCGAGCGGTTCGGGGTCAGCCGCACCATCGCGCGGCAAGCCTTGCTCCGCTTGGCCGGCGAGGGATTGGTCGATCTCCGCCGCAACCGCATCGCCGTCGTTGCGACGCCGAGTTGGGAGGAGGCCCGCGACACGTTCGACGTGCGCCTCGGCCTGGAGCGATTGGTGGTGCGGCGCCTCGCTGGACGGTTGAGCGCCGAGCAGCACGCGACGCTGCTCGACCAGATCGCACGCGAGGAGGCCGCCCGCAGCGGTCCCGAGGCGGTCTCGATCCGGCTGGCCACGGAATTCCACCTGATGCTGGCCGAGATGACCGGCAGCACCGTGCTGAACCGTTACGTCGCCGAGATCGCCTACCGCTGTGCCCTGATCCTGTCGCTCTATGCGCGTCCGCATTCGTCGGACTGTGCCGTCAACGAGCACAGCGAGATCGTCGCCGCCCTCGTGAGCGGGGATGCAGATCGCGCCTGTAGCCTCATGGACCACCATCTCGACGCGGTGGCGGAGCGGGCGCGCATCATCCAGCAGGTTCCCCGCGAGCGCGATCTCGTTCGCCTGCTCGCGCCCTATGTCGAGGATGTCGGCGCCGGTTGATCGCCGCTCAGGCGGTGATGCCGTGCTTGGTCAGCAGGCGCTCGGCGCTGTCGTTCCACACCTCCATGCCGACGATCATACCGTCGCGCACGGTGAAGCGGTCGACGTAGCGGTTGCCCTCGAACGGCGTGCCGTCGGGCCATTCGCCGTAGAGGGTGCCGAGGCTGTAGACCGTGGTGACACCGTCGCCCGGTACCACGTCCAGCCGCTCCATGCGCTTCTTCACCCAGGCATAGCGGCCGGCATTGAAGGCCGTGACTTCGGACGGATGGCCGAAGACTCGGGCGCCCGTGAACACGATCCGCGTGCCGGGCGCCATGTAGCGCGCGGCGGTTTCGGGATCGGGCACCATCGACGCTTCGAGATAGGCGATGACACTCGCGGCGTCCCGCTCCGTGAGATTCTTCAAGGTCGCATCGGTCATGGCAAGCTCCTATCCCTCCAGGGTGAAGGAACGGGACGCAAAGTGCATGCAGAAAGTGTATGCACTTTGGCGAGGGAATGTGCACATTCCTGCTGCGGAGAATGCATCTTCCGCGGCGGACGATCGCGGATCGCCTCGCATTCCGGTGGCATGGACGTTGCGCAATACCCGGCGCGCTGGTCGTCAGGCGGCGCCTCGCTTCCGGGAGACACCCATGGCCTCCAACGCCTCACCCGTCCTGCGCCGCATCGCGCTGTCCGCGTGCGTCGCGCTCGGCTTTGCCCATCAGCCGGCAGCGGCGGCTGAGCCCGTCAGGATCGGTCTCGTGACCGCCTTGAGCGGCCAATCCGCGAAATCGGGCGAGGCGATCTCGCGGGGAATCGGGCTGGCCATCGACGAGATCAACGCCAAGGGCGGTGTGCTCGGCAGGCCGCTCGAACTCGTCGCCCGCGACGACGAGGCGAACCCGTCGAAGGGCGTGCTGGCCGCCCGCGAGTTGATCCAGCGGGTCGGCGTCGTGGCCGTCGTCGGCGGTCTCGATACCCCGGTCTCGATGGCGATCGTGCCCGTCGCCAATCAGATGAAGGTGCCCTTCATCGGTCCCTGGGCGGCCGGAACCGGGATCACCCGGAACGGCGCCGCCGACAATTACGCCTTCCGCGTCTCGGCCGTGGATGCCCTCGTGGACGAGGCCCTCGTCGCCTACGCGATCAAGACCTACGGCGCGAAGAAGCCCGGCATGATCCTCGTCAACAACGCCTGGGGCGAGTCGAACCAGAAGGGCCTCAAGGACGCGCTTCAGGCCGCGAACCTGCCCACGGCGGGGATCGAGAAGTACGAGGCCAACGACGTCGACATGGTGCCCCAGCTCGACGCGGCTGAAGGAGGCGGGCGCCGATACCCTGTTCCTCGTCGGGAATGTCGGCCCTTCGGCGCAGGTGGTGAAGTCCCTCGACCGGATGAACTGGTCGGTTCCCATCGTCTCCCATTGGGGCCCGGCGGGCGGCCGGTTCGATGAGCTCGCCGGGCCGAGCGCCGCCAAGGTTCACTTCATCCAGACCTTCACCTTCGCGGGGAACACCTCCCCGAAGGCGACGGCCGTTCTCGACGCGCTGAAGGCCAAGTACCCGGCGATCAAGTCGATGGCCGACGTCACCCCGGCGGTCGGCATCGCCAATGCCTACGACGCCACGCATCTGCTCGCCCTGGCGATCCAGGCGGCCGGTTCGACCGAGGGGCCGAAGGTTCGCGACGGCTTCTACAAGATCGGCACCTATCCGGGCCTGATCAAAACCTACGATCATCCGTTCTCTGCGGACCGGCACGATGCGCTGGGTCCGTCCGACTACGTGTTCACGCGCTTCAAGGACGGTGAGATCGTCGCCGTCACCAACTGAGCGGCGGCGATGCTGACCTCCATTCTCGTCAGCGGCCTCGGGCTCGGCAGCATGTACGGGCTCGTGGCGTTGGGCTTCCACGTCACCTACGCCGTCTCGGGCACCGTGAATTTCGCGCAGGGCAGCGTGGTCACCCTCGGCGCGGTCCTGGCTTACTGGCTCGGCGTGACCCTCGGCTGGCCGATGCCGTTGGCCATCCTCCTCGCGCTTCTCGGATGCGCCCTGTTCGGTCTCCTCGTCGAGGCCGTGCTGGTGCGCCCCTTCGTGATGCGGGGCTCGGATGCGTGGCTGCTCGCGACGGTGGCGGGCGGGATCGTCCTCGACAACACGCTGCTCTTCAGCTTCGGCAAGGAGCCGCGCAGCTTGCCCTCCCCGCTCGCGAGCAAGCCGGTGGAGATCTTCGGGACCGGGATCTACCCGCTGCAGCTGGTGATCCCGGTGATCGGGATCGCCCTGGCCTTCGCGATCCGCATGGTGTTCCGCAGGACCGATCTCGGCCGCGTCCTCCTCGCTGTGGCGCAGAACGCCGACGCGGCGCGCCTGATGGGCATCGACGTACGCCGCACGGTGGCCTGTGCCTTCGCCCTTTCGGCGACGCTCGCGGGCATCGCGGGTCTGCTCATCGCGCCGCTCTTCTCGGTCTCGGCCGAACTCGGCACCCTGTTCGGCATCAAGGCCTTCGCCGTGGCGATTCTCGGCGGCATCGGATCCGCGACCGGGGTGATCCTGGCGGGGCTGCTCTACGGGCTGGTCGAGGCGGGCGTCACCGCGACGCTGGGTTCCACCTACACGCAGCTCGTCGTTTTCTCGGTGATCGTCCTGGCCCTCGCCCTGCGGCCGGACGGTCTGCTGGGCCGCGCCGCCGTCAACAAGGTCTGATCCCATGCATCGCCTGAGATCGGCCACGGCGATGCGCCTCTGCATCCTCGTCCTCACCGCCGCCGCGCTGGGCCTCGTCGCGGTGACGGCGGGCTACAGCCATTTCGTCATCGCCCTCGTGGCACTGACGACGGTGGCGGGGGTCGGGCTCAACGTGCTCCTCGGCCTCACCGGGCTGATCTCCTTCGGCCATGCCGGCTTCTACGCCATCGGCGCCTATGCCAGCGCGATCCTGACCCTCCGCGGCGTCAGCTTCTGGCTGGCGCTCCCGGCGGCGGCCTTGATCGCGGCGCTCGTCGGAATCCTCGTGGCCGTGCCGGCGATGCGGGTGAAGGGCCCCTATCTCGCCATGCTGACGATCGCCTTCGGCTTCATTGTCGAGCACGGGCTGATCGAGGGCGGCGAGGTGACCGGCGGCCAGAACGGTCTCGTCGTCACCGACCCCCCGAGCCTGTTCGGCGATCCGCTGTCCCCCGCCGGTCTCGCGGCGCTGGCGGTGCTCGCGGCCGGGGCGAGTCTCCTGTGCTTCGATCTCCTCGCCCGCAGCCGCCTCGGCCGGGCGATGCGCGCCGTGCGCGATGCCGACGTCGCCGCCGCCGCGCTCGGCTTCGACCCGGTACGGGTGAAGACCTTGGCCTTCGCCATCTCGGCGGCGCTCACCGGCATTGCCGGAGCCGTGCTGCCACCGCTGATGCTGTTCATCGCGCCGAGTTCCTTCCCCTTTTCCCAATCGATCCTCTTCGTCCTGTCGGTGATCGTCGGGGGGCGGGAACCGTGCTCGGCCCGCTCTTCGGCGCCCTCGTGACCGTGCTCCTGCCGGAGGCGCTGTCGGGCCTCGCCGAATACCGGCTGCTGTTCTTTGGCCTCACCACCCTCGTCGTGCTCTGGCTGGTCCCGTCGGGATTGGTCGGCAGCCTCGCCCGCCTGCTGCCGCGTGCGCGCGACGAAACCGTATCCGGTGCCGCAGATGCGGCTCCGCTCGCTGGAAAAGCGGGGGACGCGCCGCTGATCCTCGAAGGTCTCGGCATCCGCTTCGGCGGGATTACCGCAGCCGAGGGCGTCGCGCTGACCGCCCGACGGGGCAACGTCACCAGCGTGATCGGCCCGAACGGAGCGGGCAAGACGACCGTGCTCAATATAGTCTCGGGCTTCTACCGCCCGAGTGCGGGCACGATCCGGCTGGGCGAGCGCGACCTGGCCGGGCGGCCCGCGCATGTCGTCGCTCGGGCTGGCATCGCGCGCACCTACCAGACGACGCGCCTGTTTGGCTCGCTCCCGGTTGCCGACAACGTGGCGCTGGGCTTCGCGCCGGGCCGCCTCTGGCGCCGCGCCGGGGCGGGCGACCGCGCGACGGCGCAGGGCCTGCTCGCCTTCGTCGGGTACCGGGGCTCGCTCGACCGCCCCGCCGCCGAGCTGCCGCATGTCGACCGCCGCCTAGTCGAGATCGCCCGCGCGCTGGCGGGACAGCCCGCCGTGCTCCTGCTGGACGAGCCTGCCGCCGGTCTTTCCCGGGCCGATACGGACCGGCTGGCGACGCTGATCCGCCGGGTCGCGGATCACAGTATCGCGGTGGTGCTGGTCGAGCACGACATGCCGCTGGTCATGGGGATCTCCGACCACATCCTCGTCATGGATGCGGGACGCCCGATCGCGCAGGGGAAACCCGCCGAGATCCGGCGCGATCCGGCGGTGCTGCGCGCTTATCTCGGCGGCGCCGACACGCCCGCTCGCCCGCGCGCCGCGCCGTGGCAGGGACCGGCGGATGCCGTGCTCTCCGTCCTCGACCTGACGGCGGGCTACGGTGCCGCCCCGGTCCTCGACCGTGTCGCGCTCGATGTCCGGCCGGGAGAGACCGTGGCGCTGCTCGGCGCCAACGGGGCGGGCAAGTCAACGGCGATGCGGGCACTCGCCGGGCTGTTGCGCCCGGTAGAGGGGGCGATCGTCCTCGATGATCGTCGCGTCGATGCGATGCCGGCGCATGGAATCGCCCGCCTCGGCCTCGCGCTGGTGCCGGAAGGACGGCAGGTCTTTCCGGAACTGACCGTGGTGGAAAATATCCGCCTGGGCGCCTTCGGGCGTGGCACACCGATCGATCCAGCCGAGGTGGAACGTCTGCTCGACCGTTTCCCGCGCCTGCGCGACCGGGCGACGAGCCGGGCGGGGCTGCTCTCGGGCGGGGAGCAGCAGATGCTGGCCATCGCCCGTGGGCTGATGGCGCATCCGCGCATCCTGCTGCTCGACGAGCCGTCGCTGGGTCTCGCCCCGGCCATGATCAACGCCCTCTACGCCACCGTCGCCGAACTGCGCGACGAGGGCGTCACCATCCTCATCGTGGACCAGATGGCGGCGCTGGCCCTCACCGTCGCGGATCGCGGCTACGTTCTGGAACAGGGCCGGGTCGCCGCGCGTGGAACGGCGGCGGAGCTGTCGGCGGACAAGGGGTTGGAGGCCGCGTATCTCGGCGCCGCGTAGGATCGCGCCGCGCAGTGATTACTTGGCGCGTGCCGCCGGGGAGCGCGGCTTCCTCGCGGATTTCGGCTTTGCCGGGGACGCGCCCCTTCGGCGGCCCGCAGGAATGCTTCGATGTCGCTGCCGAGGATCAGGGGCAGATGGCGGGTGATCCG
Source organism: Methylobacterium komagatae (assembly GCF_042661665.1). NCBI lineage: Bacteria > Pseudomonadati > Pseudomonadota > Alphaproteobacteria > Hyphomicrobiales > Methylobacteriaceae > Methylobacterium > Methylobacterium komagatae. Next base: position 3,636,472 of record NZ_JBHSWN010000001.1, on the reverse strand, counting down.
CTCATCCGGCCAAGCCCACCAGTTCACCGTGAGGAGTCGGTCGATGATCGCGGGGTCGAAGCGATAGCGCGCGACCACGGCCGGATCGCCGGTCACGATGGCGTAGGGCGGCACGTCGCGCCGGACGACCGCGCCCGCCCCGACGACCGCTCCGTGCCCGATCGTGACGCCGGAGAGGATCAGGCATCCCGCGCCGAGCCACACCTCGTCTCCGAGCACGACATCACCGCGCGTGGCGTGGTCGTCCGAGCAATCGAGGGCGGGGGCCCACAGGCCCCCGCCAGTGATCCCAGCGATCGCCTTGAACGGATAGGTGGTGACGAGATCCGTGCGGTGGTTGCCGAGGACGATAGTGACGTCCGGCCCGATCGAGCAGAAGCGACCGATATGCAGGCGCGCCAACTCGGCTTCGAGGACATTCGGTCGGCCGTAGCTATGGGCTCCGACCGTCCAGCCCCAGCGGTCGATCTCGCGCGCAAAGTGGTATCGCGTGAGATTGTCGAAGATGGCGTTCGGCTCGATCACGGACGGCTCGCGGATGGTCCTCGATCGTCCCGAGGTGAGTGAAGCGGCGGGCGAGCGTGAACCCATGGCGGCACCGGTCGCCCTACTGCGCGGGCGCGGCCACGGTTTGAGCCATGGGCGTGGGGGTCGGATCGGAGGCCGAGGGCGTCATGGGCAGGCTGGCCGCCGATTTCCGGTCCTTCTTCTCATAGAAGACATTGCCACCGGCCGCGGCCACGTAGTGCATGTTCTTGTACGGGAAGTGATAGCCGGCGGTGTGGAAGAACATGGCCTTCCCTACCTTCGGGTGGCGCTCGCCGGCCAGGACGGCGTCGGCGACGTCCGCGATCTTGTCGAGGTCCTTCTCGCGCATGGGCTTCGTCAGAACGCCGGTCGCGAACTGACCCGGCTGACCCACCACCGCGCAGATGCCCCCGGAAACATCGCCGCTTCGAGCCGGTTCATCACGACCGTGCCGACGGCCAGCAGGCCTTCCGCGTCGTTCCGCTTCGATTCGAAGTACATGGCGCGTCCCAGACAATCACGCTCGGCATCGCTGACGACGAGGGAGGTCTGGCGGACGGCGAGGGAGCCGGTGGTCGTCGGGCCGGTGGAATTGCAGGCGCTCAAGCCGGCACCGAGGAGAACGATCCCGATTCGCGCTGTCGATGACGTCGCCCGAATGACCTGCATGCAGCTTCGCTTTCCTCGCGTCCGGGGAGAGCGCTCCCCATGTTGCTAGAAGTTGGCCTGAAGGCTCGTCTTATGGTCGAGCTTAACCGGCACTTCTGGGCGAGGATGTGGCGAGGTGTGGAAAGGCACGGCGGCGCCCGTCAGGCGCCACCGTGCCGTTGGGGTCTTAGCGGGACGTCGTGGTGGTGGAGCCGGTCGAGGTCGGCGCGGTGTTCGTGCTCGCCTTGTTGGCGCGGTGGTGGCCGACGGCGCAACCCGCCGCAGCGCCCGCCGCGCCGTGGCCGACCATGTGGCCTGCGACGCCGCCGACGACGGCGCCCTTGAGGCAGCCCTTGGCCTCGGCCTGTCCGATGCCGGCGACGGCGGTGAGGGCGAGAATGGAAGCGATGGTCAGAGCGCGCATTGCGTTTCTCCTGGATGAGAAGTCGCTCTGAAACGTGCGGCCATCCGCACCCGTTCCGCCTTATCCCGGGATCGGCATCAGTAGGCGGGCACGATCCGTTGATCGGGCAGCGGTGCACGCATCGTGAAATGCAGGCCGGAGGGCCGGTAATCGAAGGCGATGTCCGCCTCGCATTGGAGCTTCAGCACCCGCTGGAGCAGCGTCGAGCCGAAGCCCTTCCGGGTCGGGGCCTCGGTCAGCGGGCCACCACTCTCGGTCCAATCGAGGCAGAGGACCTGCTGGTTGTCCTGCCGCTCGACCGTCCAGGCGATGTGGATCCGGCCCTCGGGCACGGACAGGGCTCCGTGCTTGGCGGCGTTCGTCGTCAATTCGTGGATCGCCATGCCGGTCGGCACCGCGAGGTCGCCGACGAGATCGACCTTCGGGCCGTCGAGGACGATCCGGGATCCCTCGCTGTCGTTGTAGGGGCCGAGTTCGTTCATCAGCATGTCGCGCAGCCGAGCCTGCTGCCAGTAATCCTCGGTCAGCAGGTTGTGCGTCTTGGCGAGCGAGATCACCCGCGCCGAGAACGAGGCGTAGAAGTTATCGACGGTAGTCGCCGAGCGGGCCGACGCTCCGAGCAGGGCCTGCACCGTGGCCAGCGTGTTCTTGACGCGATGGTGCAGCTCGCGGATCAGCAGCGTCTGCCGCTCCGCCGTCCGGTCTCGCTCTTCGAGGTGCGTGCGCGCGTCGAGCTGGCGGTGCTTGGCCCGCAGGGCCGCCCGCGCCGCCGAGACCAGGGTCGCCGGATGGAATGGGCGTTCCAGCACGCTCACGTTGCCGAGCATCTCCATCAGATGTCCATTGGGCTCGGCGCCCCTCAGGCTGAGCAGGATGAACGGGAAGTCCGACCAGGGCGGCTGCGCGGCGATCCAATCGGCCAGCGCCTGCCGGTTCGAAGAGAGCAGCGCCTCTTCGGTCACGACGGCGCAGCTGGCCTCGTCGAGCCGGGACACGAGGTCCCCGAGGCTGTCGCAGACCTGCGTCGCGATCCCCCCTTCCCCGAGAATGGCGGCGGCCACGATCGCGTCGCGCCCACCCGGCGTGAAGAGAAGAACCGGCGGATCAGCCACGGTCATCGGCGGGGCGGACTGCCAGGAGGGACGAGCGTTCGCCGTCGTATGTGGGGACGCCGGTCATGATGCCCCTGAACGCATTGAGGGGTTCGCCAACGCGAACCCCGCTCGAGTCGATCCGTAATTCGCGGATCGTGTCCTCGTGGCTGCCCGTCCGCTTCTTCACGACCGAGAGCGCGCGGCGTAGGCGTCCCTCGGCCTCGAAAGTGCGGAACAGCAGGATCGTGTCGCTGAGATAGGTCAGATCGACGTTGGACCCCATCGCGCCGATCATGCCGTGCTGCGCCAGGACGAGGAGCGAGATGACACCCTGCTGGTTCAGGTAGGTCAGCAATTCGTGCATCTGCAGCAGGAGGTAATTCTCCTCCGGCATGGCGTTGTGGTAGCCGGTCAGCGAGTCGATCACCACGACCTTCACCCCGCGGTGCTCGACGGCGTTCTGCACGAGGTCGGCGAGTTCGCCGGGGGAGATCTCAGCCGGATCGATCTGCTCGATCTGGATCGCGCCGGATGCCACCGCATCGTCGATCGGCATGGCGAGGCCGCGCGCCCGGCGGCTCAGGACGCCGGACGTCTCGTCGAAGCTCAGCATCAGCACCTTCTCGCCGCGAGCGATCGCGGCCGTGACGCAGGTGAGCGCCACCGTCGACTTGCCGACGCCGGAAGGGCCGATCAACATCGTGCTCGTGCCGCGATCGAGGCCGCCGCCGAGGAGATCGTCCAGCTCGGGGCTGCCCGTCTTGCAGGGCTCGCCGGGGACCTCGGCCACGTGATCGGCCGCGACCAGGCGGGGGAACACCGTCAGGCCGCCGCGCCGGATCACGTAGTCGTGGAAGCCGCCCCGGAAGGCTGTGCCGCGCATCTTGATGACCCGCAGCCGACGGCGCTCGCCGCCATAGAGCGGCGCGAGCTGTTCCAGCCGGATCACGGCGTGGCTGAGGCTGTGGAGGTTCAGATCATCCGTCTCGGCGGTCAGGTCGTCGAGGAGCAGGGCGGTCGCGTTCTGGATCAGCAGGTAGCTGCGCAGGGCATGGACCTGCCGCCGGTAGCGCAACGACCCCTCCGACAGGAGCCGGATCTCGGACAGGCTGTCGAACACGACCCGCCGGGGCTTGGCCCGCTCGATCTCGGCGATCGCCAAGCGCACGGTCTCGCCGAGTTCGAGATCGGAGGAATGAACGAGGCTCTGCTGTTGCGTCGGATCGAGGCTCAACTCAGGCGGAACGAGTTCGCAGATCTCGATGCCGTCGAGGGACCATCCATGCCGCTGCGCGACGTTCAAGAGTTCGCGGCGGCTCTCGGACAGGGTGATGTAGAGCCCGGGCTCGCCGCGTCGCACACCTTCGAGCAGGAACTGCATCGCCAGTGTCGTCTTGCCCGATCCGGGGCGGCCCTCGATGAGATGCGAGCGCTGCGCGGCGTAGCCGCCGTCGAGGATGTGGTCGAGGCCGCTGACGCCGGTCGAGACCGGTATGGCGTCCTGATCGATCGATGCCATCAGGCACTCCTTCTCGCCGCCCTGGACAATGGGTGCCTGTCGAAAGCCTTAGTCGTCTCACGATGCCGCGTATATGCAGGCGGCCCGTTTGTCCTCACTGCGAACGACGCAGAACAAGAGAGAGATCCCGCTTTCTCGACCGCAACGGCCCGGCGCAGGGGCGCCGGGCCGTGTTCAGCGTGATCACGAGCGGTTTAGCGGGCAGAAGCCTCGCTCACCCGGCGGGGGGCCTGAGGGGCGGCCCGCACGAGGCTCGGGGTCGTGGTCAGTTCCGAGGCCGGACGGATCGTGGCGGTCGGACGGGCCTGGTCCCGGTAGAGCGGCGGGATGAAGTCGATCCGCTCGTCCGCCACGGCGGAGCCGAGGGCGGGGACGATCGCGAGGGTGGCGAGGACGAAAGTGCGAATGGTCATGGTGTGGTTTCCCTTGATCACCGGGGTTCGCCCCGGTTCGTGAAGGGAAGATGCGCCGCACTGCACCATCATTCAAACAGATCGTATCGATAGTCGATATCGATGAAATCAATGTCCTGCTGGTATTTCGAGCAACGCTCCGAGAAGGCCGGCCTCCTCGCCGATGACACGGTCGCGAAGGCTCTGAGAGCCGAGGGTCAGGGCGAAGATGTCGAACACCCCCGCATGGTCGTTCGCCATCAGGAACTGGAAGTGCATGCGGAACGGCCGCAGGCGAATGCTGCGATACGTCTGCGCGTCGATGATCTCGGTGAACTTGGCTGAACGGATGACCGGGTTCGCCATTTCCGCCTCGGGAATGCCCACCGGCAGATCGTGGCCCGGGTTGAAGCCGGGAAAGTTCATCCAGTCCTGCGGCGCTTGGTAATCGACCCAGGTCAGCCGCGTGGAGGTCATCAGCTGTGCGACGGCCGCCCGCGTGTCGCGGGCTCCGGGCTGGAACGCCACGACCGGCAAGCTTGAACCGAGGGTGAGAAGGGAGAAGGTCGGCCCGGCCCGCCCGAGCGATGGCTCCTTGTCGAGGAGCAGGACAGCGAGTTCGGCGGCGGTCAGCCCGCCGGTCGAATGGCCGACGATCAGCACCTCGTCGGCTTCGGCAGCCCGGATGCGGGCCAGCATGTGCTCGGCGAAGGCCTCGATCCGTGCCCGGTAATCCGGCCTCCGGCCGGTCGCGTGCTGCCAGTGGAACACGCAGTCATGCATCAATTGCCAGACGAAGGCCCGGTCGAGGCGCGGCGCCACGATCCTGAGGCCGACGGCTCCGGCAAGGCATCCGATCAGGAGCGCGATCCAGGTCGGCAGTCCGAGGCCGATGCCGAGCACGCCATGCCCCGCGAGGCCGGAGGCGAGCAGCACGATGAGCAGGAGGGCGGTGATGACGGCGGGATAGAGGACGACGTTCCCGCATTTCCAACTGGCGCGGTACAGGCGCCCCAGCGTGCCGTTGGCCGCGACGTTCAGGACGGCCCAGAGGTTCAGGCAGGCGCCGACCACATAGGGCTTCCCCATGTCGCGCCGGACGAGGTCGCTCCAGAGCAGCAATTCGTATTGCGTCCGCGTGCGGCCGCCGCAGGCATCGACGGTCCAGGATTGGACGAGGCCATCCTCGCTGTCGATCGGGCGACCGATCTTCGGCACCGGCAGGCCGAAATTCCGCGCGTAACGGCGGATCTCACGCATGAACAGCGCCCGGTAGCGGCGCTCGGAATCAGGATCGTAGCCCGGCACATAGAAGAGGAGCCGACGGCGCACCGGTCCGGTCGAGTCCCGTGGGGCCAGGGGCGGAGTGAACGCGATGGGTTTCGTGCGCCGCGGCCGGCCACGCTGTCCGGACCCGGCGTTCATCGCCTCGGCCTGCATGTGATGGTTCTGACCCCCTCGGCGGCTGGATCGCGTCGCGCCGTCACCGGCGGCACTTCGGCAGCGACCGCCGTGAGCGTCAATAGCACAGTGTTACCGGTTCACCCGCCCGCAACCGAACGAGGCGCCGCTGTCACAGGCCGGGATCACCATCCCTGGCTGCCCGGCCCGCCCTTGAACGGCCCGACGATCCGCGGCGTGATCCAGCCACCGTAGAAGCCGCCGGGCTGGGGCGTCACCCGCTCGTCGCCGACATGGCAGGACTCCATGGGCCCCGCATAGAAGGCGACATGGCCCGCGATCGGTCCGAATTCGGGGGTCGGCGACGGGTAGGCCCAGGCCGCCTGCGGTGCGCGGCGGGTCGGGCCGATCACGTCGTAATGCACCGCCCTGCCCTTCCACTCGCAGAAGCTGCCGCTGGCGATCCGGGCGAGGCTGCCGGGGGCGATGTCGCCGGGCGGGATGTAGTAGGTCGGCGGGTGGCTCGTCTCCAGCACCCGGTAACCGTTCACCGTGTCGGCGATCGGCATGCCGTCGAAGACGATCAGCAGGCGCTCGCGCACGGGTTCGAGACGCGGCGGGCGGGGATAGTCCCACACGCTCTCCTGGCCTGGACCCGTCGGGTCGGGGATCGGGCGCTTGAACACCATCGGCCTGCTCCATCCTTGAGCCGCCGGGGGAGATAGCGCGCCGCATCCCGGTGGGGATGCGGCGTCCGGTCGGGTCAGACGCGGTCGTTGCGGCGCAGGCTCGCCGGGGCCGCGAAGATCAGCAGGGCCGCCGCGACGAGGCACAGCACCCCGATGCCGTAGAGCGCCGGAGTGGTGGAGCCGGTGAGATCCTTGACCCAGCCGACCGCGACGGGGCTCACGATGCCACCGAATTGGCCGAGCGTGTTGATCAACGCGATGCCGCCCGCCGCACCGACCCCGGTGACGAGCTTGGCTGGCAGCGTCCAGAAGGTCGGGATCGAGGCGACGATGCCGGAGCCGACCAGGGCCAGGGCGATCATAAGCGGCACGATCTGCTTGTCGAACATCCCGGCGGCGAAGAAGCCGAGCGCCGCCGCGACGGCGAGACCGGCGACGAATTTCGGCCGCTCGCCGGAGGCATCGGACAGCCGCCCGATCACGACCATGCTGATCGCGCCACAGATATAGGGCACGGCGGTGAGGAAGCCGACCGAGGCGGCCGACCCACCGGTCGCGGTCTTGATCAAGTCCGGACCCCAGAAGTTCAGGCCGTAGGAGCCGATCTGGAGAAGGAAGTAGACCAGGGCGATGAGCAGGAAGCCGGGCTGCTTGATGGCGCCGAGCAGCGAATGGTCGCCGATATCCTTATTGTGGTGGGCGATCTTCGAGGAGAGCAGGTCCTTCTCGGCCCGGCTCAGCCAGCGGGCGTCCTCGATCCGGTCGTCGAGGCGCAGGAACACCATGAGGCCGAGGACGAGGCAGGGCAACCCGCCCGCCAGGAACAGCCATTGCCAGCCTGCGAGGCCCGCGACCCCGTTGAGGCCACCGAGGATCAGGCCTGCGACGGGCGCGCCGAAGATGCCGGAAAAGGCCGAGGCGACGAACATGAAGGAGGTGACCCGGCCGCGGAACGAGGCCGGGAACCACAGGGTGAGGTAGTAGAGAATGCCCGGGGCGAAGCCCGCTTCCATGGCGCCGATGAGGAAACGCAGGGCGTAGAACTGCCACTCGGTGCTGATGAACACCATGAGCGCGGTGGCGATGCCCCAGGAGATCATGATCCGGGCGATCCAGCGCCGCGCCCCGACCTTGTACAGGAACAGGTTCGAGGGCACCTCGAAGATCACGTAACCGATCACGAACATGCTCGCGCCGAGCCCGTAGGCGACGTTGCTGAAGCCGAGATCGCTCTGAAGCTGGAACTTGGCGAAGCTGATGTTGATGCGGTCGAAGAACGCGAACATGTAGCAGACCATGATGAGCGGCATCAGCCGCCATGCGGCCTTGCGCACCACGCTGCTCTCGGTGACTTCGGCGACACCCGCGAGCGGGGTTGTCGTGACGGCACTCATGGGTTTCCTCCAGGCTGGGACGGCGCACGCGAACGCGCGGAGAGGCCGTCGCCGCTTCTGTGGCGGCGTCCGGCGGGAGTGATGACGAGAGCGGAAAAGCGGCTTCAGGCCGCCTTCGGCACCGGATGCAGGTCGCAGGGTCGCCCGGCCTTGGCGACCTGACCCGGCACGTCGTGACCGACGAGGCGCGGGAGGTCGCGGGACAGGGCGATCAGGCCTTCGAGGTCGAGGCCGGTGGGAATGCCCATCTCGTGGGCCATGCTGGCGAGGTCCTCGGTGCAGATGTTGCCCGTCGCCCCCGGCGCGAAGGGGCAGCCGCCGAGGCCGCCGAGCGCCGCATCGAACCGTCGCGCGCCCGTGCCGTAGGCGGCAAGCACGTTGGCGAGGCCGAGTCCGCGCGTGTTGTGGAAGTGCAGGGTCAGGCGCTCGGCCGGGACCAGCGTCAGGGCACGGGCGACCAGCCGCTCCACCTGTCGGGGATTGGCCATGCCGGTCGTGTCGGCCAGCGTCACGCCCTCAATGCCGAGGGCGAGGTAGCGTTCGACCTGCCCGATGACCTTGTCCACCGGCTGGTCGCCCTCGAACGGGCAGCCGAAGGCGGTGGCCACGGTAGCGTTGGTGGAGACGCCCGAGCCCTTCACCGTCTCCATGATCCGGCCGAAGCCCTCGATCGAGGCGTCCGGCGTCATGCCCATGTTGGCGCGGTTGTGGGTCTCGCTCACCGAGGCGACGAGATTGACCTCATCGACCTTGGCGGCCAGCGCCCGCTCGGCGCCCTTGGGGTTGGGCACCAGCGCCACGTAGACCGTGCCCGGCCGACGGGTGATCCCGGCGAAGACCTCGGCGGCATCGCGAAGCGCCGGCACTGCCTTCGGCGAGACGAAGGACGAGACCTCGATGCGCGAGAAGCCCGTGGCCGCGAGCGCGTCGATCAGGGAGATCTTGTCCGCCGTCTCCACATAGACGGGCTCGATCTGGAACCCGTCGCGGGTGGCGACTTCCTGGATCAGCATGGCGTCCGCGCTCATTGGACGGCTCCCTCGCGGCGCAGGCGTGCGATGGTCTCGGCATCCCGGCCGAGATCGGAGAGGACGTCGTCGGTGTGGGCGCCGAGCGCCGGACCCTGCCAGCGCACCGAACCCGGCGTGCCGGACATCTTCGGGACGATGCCCGGCATCTTCACCTTGGTCCCGCCGGGCAGTTCGGCCTCGAGGATCATGTCGCGGGCGTTGTAGTGCGGGTCGGCCACGATGTCGGCGACGGAGTAGATCCGGCCCGCCGGGACATCGGCGGCGTCGAGAGCGGCCAGAGCCTCGTCCACGGTACGGGCCCTGGACCAGTCGGCGATCACGCCGTCGAGCATCCCGGCCACCGCCGAGCGCCCGTCATTGCCGCGCAACGAAGGATCGTCCGCGAGGTCCGGTCGGCCGATGGCGTTCATCAGGCGGCGGAAGATCGGGTCGGAATTGCCTGCGATGACGACGAAGCCGCCATCCCGGGTCGGGTAGGTGTTGGACGGCGTGATGCCCGGCAACGCCCCGCCGGTGCGGGTGCGGACCTCGCCCAGGAGGTCGTATTCCGGAACGAGACTTTCCATGACGTTGAACACGCTCTCCACGAGCGACACGTCGATGACCTGTCCCGCGCCGCCGGAGGTCTTGACGTGAAGCAGCGCCATCAGTGCGCCGATCACCCCATGGAGCGAGGCGAGCGTGTCGCCGATGCTGACGCCGACGCGGGCGGGCGGACTGTCCGGGCTGCCGGTGGTGAACCGGATGCCGCCCATCGACTCGCCGATGGCGCCGAAGCCCGGCCGGTCGCGATAGGGGCCGGTCTGGCCGTAGCCCGAAATGCGGACCATCACGAGCTTCGGGTTCAGCTCCTTGAGCACGTCCCAGCCGAGGCCGAGCTTCTCCAGGCCGCCGGGCCGGAAATTCTCGACCACCACGTCGGCGCTGCGGACGAGATCCTTCACCACGGCGAGGCCGTCCGACGACTTCAGGTTGATCGCGATCGACTTCTTGTTGCGCGACTGCAGGTACCACCAGAGCGAGGTGCCCTCGTGCATCTTGCGCCACTTGCGCAGGGGGTCGCCCTCGTTCGGGGCCTCGACCTTGATCACTTCGGCGCCGAATTCACCGAGAATCTTCGTCGCGAACGGTGCGGCGATCAGCTGTCCGAGTTCGAGAACGCGGATACCATTCAGCGGACCCTGCACGGATTCTGTGGCCGAGCTTGCCATCAACGCTTCCTCCATGACTATTTTCTTGAAGAATACTGCAGGAAGGGCGACCGGTCTAAACGCCATGCGCCAATCAGCGTTCTCCGGTCGAGAACGCTGCGCCGGGTTCAGCCTGCGGCCCGGAGATGGGCGAACAGCAGCGCTGGGGCCGGCGTCAGGATGCCGGGCCGGGCGACGAGAAGCAGGGTTCGTTGCGCCCATGGGTCGGTGAGCGGCACGGCAACGACCTGCATCTGAGGGCCGAGGAGGGCATGGACGCGCTCCGGCACGACGCCGAGACCCATGCCCGCCTGGGCCATCCGGCAGATCGCGTCGAAGCTCGGCACGTGGATTCGCAGCTTCAGCGGGCGCCCGAGGCGGCGCGCCTCGTCGCGCAGGGCGGCGTAGATCGAGCTTTCCCGATGCATCCCGACATGGTCGTGATCGAGGGTGTCGGCCAGTGAGACCGCCTCGCGTCCTGCCAGCGGATGACCTGCCGGGACGACGAGGACGAGCCGGTCGCTGCGGTAGGGATGGGCGACGAGGGAGCGCGTATCGGTGCCCCCGGCGCAGATGCCGAGGTCGGCCGCCCCCTCCTCCACCCCGGCGACGACGCCGCTGCTCGGGCGCTCTTCCAGATCGACGCGGATCTCGCCCTGCGCCGCGAGGAAGGCCTGGAGATCCTCCGGCAGGAATTGGACGATGGCCGAGAGGTTCGCGAAGACGCGGACGAAGCCGCGCACGCCGCGCGCATGTTCCGCGAGTTCAAGGCTGATCTGCTCGGCGCTCGCGAGCATCCGGCGGGTATGGTGAAGCAGGGTCTCACCCGCAGGCGTCGCGCGCATGCCCTTCGGCTCGCGGATCAAAAGCTCGCAGCCGAGTGCCCTCTCCAGTTCCGCGAGGCGCTTGCTGACGGCCGAGGGGGCGATGGCGGCCCGGCGGGCCGCGCCGTTGAGCGTCCCGTCCTCGCAGATCGCCACGAACAGGCGCAGCGTCTTGAGATCGAGGCGGTTCAGGATGGAGGGCGTTGCGGGACCCTGGGCCATGGCCGGTCGGGACCCGCGACGCCCGCGCCGACTGTTACTTGGCGAGCCGGTTGGTGACCCAGCGGAAGGCGACGCCGGACATGTCCAGCACGAACAGCACGCCCACGATTCCGAGAATGACCTGCAGCATCGCGAACCCCTTATGCGTGACCGTCGCCGCCGCCGCGCCGAACGGCCGTTGATGCCGGATGGCATGCAGAAATGGCACGATCAAGACGCGCGGCGGGATTCTCAGATCCGTCGGCTTGACGGGGCCCCGGCGCGAGGGGACACCGAACGGCACAGGTCGAAAGCCGGTCGAAGGGGGCGGGTTGAACAGGTTCGTGCTCCCGTTGCTCTCCGCGCTCGCCTGGGCGGCGACGCCCGCACCCGTCTCGGCGCAGGCCTCCGGCCACGATGCGCAGCTCTGGATCAACACCACCCTGTTCGGCTCGGTCGGCGACGTCGCCTTCTTCGCGGAAGTGCAGCCGCGCTTCGGCAATAATATCTCGCAGCTCGACCAATTGATCCTGCGGCCGGCTGTGGGCTGGAAGGTCACCAAGGACCTGACGCTCTACCAGGGCTACGCTTATGTCGAGGATCACGGCACCGGCCCGGTCCTGGTCGAGAACCGCAGCTTCCAGGAGGTGAACTGGAAGATCGGCGAGTTGAACGGTCTGAAGACGTCCTCGCGGACGCGCCTGGAGCAGAGGTGGCGTTCCGACGGGAAGGATGTCGCCTTTCGCGCGAGGCAACAGTTTCGCGTCGCCGCCCCGCTGTTCGAGGGGGCGGACAGCGTGTCCCTCGTCGGGTGGAGCGAGACCTTCATCGCCCTCAACGATGCCGATTGGGGCCCGAAGGCCGGGTTCGACCAGCTTCGCACCTTCGCGGGGCTCGAGGTGCCGATCGGCGGCAAGTCCACCGTCGAGGTCGGCTACATCAACCGGCTGATCAAGAGTTCCGGCAGCGGCCTCCAGACCGACCACATCGTCTCGCTCAACCTGTCGATCCGGCCGTAGAGCTGCCACCTACCCGTGCGGCGGGCGCAGGATGGACCGGTCGACGTCGAGGAGGTTGCGGTGGCCGCAGAGCGCCATCGTCATGTCAAGCTCCTTGCGGATGATCTCCAGGCAGCGCGCGACGCCCGCCTCCCCGCCCGCGCCGAGCCCGTAGAGGAAGGGGCGGCCGATGAAGACGCCCTTCGCCCCCAGCGCGATGGCCTTCAGCACATCCTGTCCCGAACGGATGCCGCCATCCATCAGTACTTCGATGCGCGAGCCCACGGACTCGACGATCTCGGGCAGGATCGCGATGGAGGACGGCGCGCCGTCGAGCTGCCGCCCGCCATGGTTCGAGACGATCAGCGACTCCGCGCCCGTGGCGACGGCCTTCTCCGCATCCTCGGCATCGAGAATGCCCTTGAGGATCAGCGGGCCCTTCCAGCGGTCGCGGATGCGGGCCACGTCGTCCCAATCGAGGCGTGGGTCGAATTGCTGCGAGGTCCAGGCTGAGATGGAGCGCGTATCGCCGACGCCCTCCACATGGCCGACGATGTTGCGGAAGGTCCGTCGCTGCGTGCGCGCCATGCCGAGGCACCAGCGCGGCTTGGTCAACAGGTCGATGACGGTCGAGGGCGTGAGGCGCGGCGGGGCCGAGAGGCCGTTGCGGATATCCTTGTGGCGCTGGCCCAGGATCTGGAGGTCGAGGGTCAGCACCAGGGCCGAGCAGCCCGCCGCCGCCGCCCGGTCGATCAGCCGGTCGTTGAAGGCGCGATCGCGCATGAAATACAGCTGGAACCAGAACGGCGAAGACACCGCCTCGGCCACGTCCTCGATGCTGCAGATGCTCATGGTGGAGAGGGTGAAGGGGACGCCCGCCGCCTCCGCTGCCCGCGCCGCCAGGATCTCCCCGTCCGCATGCTGCATGCCCGTCATGCCGGTCGGCGCGAGGGCGACCGGCATCGCCACGCGCTGCCCGGCCATGGTCGTGGCGAGCGAGCGGTCCGTCATGTCGACGGCGACCCGCTGGCGGAACTGGATTGCGGCGAAATCCGCCTCGTTCGCCCTGTAGGTGCCCTCCGTCCATGACCCGGAATCCGCGTAGTCGTAGAACATCCTCGGCACGCGCCGCTTGGCGATCCGGCGAAGGTCTTCGATCGTGGTGATCGTGGGGTCCATCGGGACCGATCCTTTGTCGAAGTGATGGTTCAAGGGCCGGAGGGGGCAAGCCGATGCCAGTGACGCGCGACCCGCCTTGGCGATGTCATCGCGCGATGCGCGTCAAAGCCCGGCGACGCTCGGCGGCGCGGGCGCTGGCACCGAGCTCTTCCAATCGCGCGACGAACTTCTCCCGCGCGCGGACGACGTGCGCCCGGCCGAGCGCTTCAGCTTTCGCCGCGTCTTTGGCGACGATCGCACCCAGGATTTCCTCGTGCTCGTCCCACAGGCCGAGGGAGACGCTTCCCTCCAGGCGTAGCACTTCGCCCATCGTCCGGCGCATGTGGTGGAGTTGAGGGCGACTCATCTCGCCGATCACGGTGTTTTCGGAGAGTTCGCTCACATACTCGTGAAACGCGATATCGGCAGCAATCTGATTGGCGATCGTGTCATGCGCGATGGCCGCCCGTCCCCGCGCGATCAACTCGCGACCGCGTTCCAGAACCGTCGAGCCCGTCGCGCGCTCGGCCGCAAGGCGACATGCCAGACCCTCAAGGACTTCGCGGACCTGATAGATGCTGCGCATCAGGTCGACATCGAGCGGAGCCACCACGACGCCACGCTTGGGCGCATCCGTGACGAAGCCCCGTTCCCGCAGCAGCATGATCGCCTGCTGCACAGGCTGTCGCGACACATCGTAAACCTCTGCCAAATCGTCCTGAATCAGACGTGAGTTCGGCGGGAGGGTTCCGTCGCAGATCTCGTCGAGGATCCGTTCGTAGACCTGATCAACGAGGCTCGGGATGATGTGCGAGGGCATGCGTTTTTCGCGGGAATGGGACACTTTCCAGTATCATACACGGTTGGGTGGAGCGGTCTTTCCTCAAGTGCAACCTTAGCATGCGAAATTGAATTCAGTATACAAATATGGACCGGCTGCTTTGGCGGGCTGATGGGTCTCAGCGTTGAGCGTCAATTCCGCCCGCTTCTCCGCATCAGGCCCTCCGCTTCGAGGCGGTTTCGCGCTGGCGCTCCACCTCGACGCGCACGCCCCGCCCCGTGAGCAGGATTTCCACGAGGAAGGCCCCGATCGCCGCGATGGTGAAGAGAAGGGCTAGCCCGAACAGGGCGAACAGCACCGAGGCTGCCGCACCGTCGCGGAGAGCACCGACATAGAGGGTGAGGATCGAACTGAGGACCAGCCCCGCCCCGAGACAGGCCAGCACGACCGCCGCGTCGAGCAGGATCGAACGGCGGTGCAAGTAGGCGAGGCGGATGGAGATCGTCCGCGCCTCGTCCTCGCTGGCGCCGAGCAATTCCTTGTCGGCGGCGTTCACCTTGTCGGAGATGCGTGCGAGCCGCGTCGAGAAGGTGTTGAGCAGCGTCGCCAGGGCCGACAGCAGGAAGGCGGGCGCCAGCGACACTTGAATGATATGGGCAACGTCGTCCGGCGAATTGCCGCTGAATGCACCGCCCAACAGGTCCATGCCGCTCCCCTCGCCCGGCCCGCCGTGGCGGCGAGGGCATCAGGGCGCTTTAGAGCATTTTCCGCAGGAGCGAATGCCGCTCCGGTGCAGGACAATGCAGCGAATACAGTGGATTGAAGCCTCAATCGGCCTTGGCCAGCGCCTTGGCCTGGGCGGCGAGGCGCGCTTTGCGGGCATCCCTGATGATGATCTCCGCCCGTTCGGCCTCCGTGCGGATGCCCATGCGGTCGATCAACTCGGCCCCTGCCCGTTCCCGTACGGCCTGAAGATCCGTCTTCGGCCGCGGCCCCTTCACCTGCCCCATTCCTCACCTCGTTCGCCAAAATGGCCACGCTCGAGGGGGTGATGTTGGGCGCTACAGCAGGGCGTCAACCCTGGCCATTAGGGGTAATCCACAGCACAACTCATCCGGGCAGACCGTTCAAGGCCTGCCCGGATGAGGATCAACCGCAGATCAAGGAGATCAGTGGGCGCTGGTCCAGCCGCTCGCGGCCACGGCGCGATTCCAGGTCTGGCCCGCGCCATCCATCAAGTACAGCTCGGTGGCATCCGGGTATTCCCGGCGAACCTTCTCGTAAGCGACATTGGCTTCGGACTGTGCCGACAGCGCGTCGCCGGCCGAGATGGCGATCCGGCGCACCGGCTCGTCGTCACCGTCAGCCATGATACCCAGCATGAACTTGGCCATGGAAACCTCCCTTATAATTCTGAGGCTATCTCACTCCGTTTGGGATGAGGGTGTCAATTGCCCATCCTCCGGTTTCATGCCGGAAGAATGGTGCATGTTATTTCGCAAGTGCGAACGAATATATGCCGCACTGCGCAATTGCCGTCTGGAGCGCGTACAACCGGTAGCCAGGGCCGTCGTTCCCACCGGCGAAGCCGGTGCGTCAACTTGCACGCAGTTGCGAGATCCAGGCCGAATACTGTCGGGGAGCACTCAATGGGCGCCGCCGGTCTCGATGAACTTGAACAGGAACACCGCCGCGATCACCCAGACCACGGGCTTCACGTCGCGCGCCCGGCCACTCATGAGCTTCAGGACGGCGTAGGTGATGAAACCGAACGAGACGCCCGTGGCGATCGAGTAAGTGAAGGGCATCAGCAGCGCCGTCACGCAGGCCGGGACGACTTCGGTGATGTCGTCCCAATCGAGATGAACCAGTTCGCGCAGCATCAGGCAGGCGACGTAGAACAGGGCGGGCGCCGTGGCGTAGGGCGGGACCGAGCCCGCCAGCGGCGCGAAGAACAGGCAGGCCAGGAACAGCACGGCCACGGTGGCGGCGGTGAGGCCGGTGCGGCCGCCCTCCTCCACCCCTGCCGCGCTCTCCAAGTAGGCGGTGGTGCTCGACGTGCCGAGCAACGAGCCCACGAAGATCGCCGAGGAATCGGCCATCAGCGCCCGGTCGAGCCGGGGCATCTTCCCCGCGGTCAGGAGGCCCGCCCGGCTCGCCACGCCCATCAGGGTACCGGTGGCGTCGAACAGTTCCACGAGGAACAACACGAGGATCACGTTGACGAGCCCGCCCGAGAGCGCCCCCTGCAGGTCGAGGGCGAAGAGCGTCGGCGCCAGCGAAGGCGGCATCGAGACGAAGCCCGTGAACGCGTTGCCCGCAAAGGCGAAGCTCAGCACCGTGATGGTGAGGATGCTGATGAGCAGCGCCGCCTTCACCCGTCGCGCCGAGAGCACGGCGACCATGAGGAAGCCGATCACCGCCAGAACGGTGCTGGGCTTGTGGAGGTCTCCCAGCGTCACGAAGGTCGCCGGGCTCGCCACCACCACGCCCGCGCTCTTGAGGGCAATGATGGCCAGGAACAGGCCGATCCCTACGGTAAGGGCGATGCGCATGGAGCGCGGGATGCCCTCCACGATGATCCGGCGCAGCCCGGTGAGGGTGACGATGAGAAAGCATAGGCCGGAGATGAACACGGCCCCGAGTGCCGCCTGCCACGTGTAGCCCATCTGGAGCACGACGACGTAGGCGAAGTAGGCGTTGAGCCCCATCCCCGGCGCGAGGGCGATCGGGTAGTTCGCGACGAACGCCATCACCCCCGAACCGATCGCGGCCACGAGGCAGGTGGCGACGAACACCGCCCCCTTCGGCATCCCGGCTTCCGCGAGGATGCTCGGATTGATGAAGACGATGTAGGCCATCGTCAGGAAGGTCGTGAGCCCGGCCAGCACCTCCGTGCGAATGGTGGTGCCGTGCTCGGCGAGGCGGAAGGTGCGCTCGAGGAAACCGGAGCGGGCGGGGGGCGGGGTGGCGTCCATCACCTCCCATCTTGGCATGACGCCGCGACGGCCTGGAAGATCCTGTCCGGCGCGAAGGGCGTGGCTGTCAGCCGGGCGCCAGTGGCATCGCGGATCGCGTTGCCGAGTGCCGCCGCCACCGGGTTGAAGGGCGACTCGCTCATCGACTTGGCGCCGAGGGGACCGACCGCGTCGTCGGTCTGTGCGAACAGCACCTGAGTGTCCGGCACGTCGCCACAGGCGGGGATGTGGTAATTGCGGAAGGTGCGCGTCTCGACCGCCCCCTCCCCGTCCAGGCGGAAATCCTCGTAGAGCGCCGCGCCGAGCGCCTGCGCGACGCCGCCCTCGATCTGCCCCCGGCACTGCATTGGGTTGATCACCACGCCCGCATCGGCGGCGTGAACGCTGCGCAGGATCCGGACCTCGCCCGTCACCGGATGCACCGCCACCCGGAAGGCCTGGACGTTGAACGCGACGGAGCGCGGGCTTCCATTCGCGTGGCCGGACGCTTCCAGCGGCGCGAGATCTTCCAGCGGGATGCGCCCGCCCGGCCCCTCGACAACGCCACCCTCCAAACGGCATTCCTCCGCCGCAACGCCCAGCCGCTCGGCCGCACGCTCGCGGATGGCCCCGGCCAGGGCCTCGGCCGCCCGCAGGACCGCCTGGCCCGCCACGACTGTCCCGGTGGAGCCGTAGGCGCCGGTATCGTGCCCGACCTGATCGGTATCCGCCCCGGCGATCCGCACGGATGCCGGATCGGCGCGAAGCGCCTGCGCGGCGAACTGGCGATGCACCGTCTGGCTGCCGTTGCCGAACTCGGCGGTGCCGATGCGGATCAGGTAGCCGCCCTCGGGCAGGAGCATGGCCCGTGCCTCGGCATGGTGGCCGCGCGGGGGAATGGTGTCGAGCATCGCCATGGCCATGCCGGTGCCCACCCGCCAGCCGGGGCCCGGGGCCGGGCCGGGATTCTCGCCCAGCGCCGCTTGCGCGAGGTCGAGGCATTGGTCGAGCCCGTAGCTGCCGAACACCACGTCGTGCGGCGTGAGGCTGTGGGCGATCATCGGCTCGCCCGGCCGCACGGCATTCAGCCGCCGTAAGTCGAAGGGGTCCACCCCCAGGCGCCGCGCCACCTCATCGAGGGCGCTTTCGAGGGCGAAGATCGTCTGGCTCAGGCCGTAACCCCGAAAGGCGCCGGACGGCAGGGTGTGGGTGTAGACCGCCCTGCCCCGCACCCGCTTGTTCGGGCAGGTATAGGCGGCGAGCACTTCGTTGCAGCCATGGTGGAGCACGCCGCCCGCATGGTTGCCGTAGGCCCCCGTATCCGACAGCACGTCGAGGGCGAGCGCGGTGAGCCGCCCGTCCTTGCGTGCGCCGACCGTCACCGTCACCCGCATCGGGTGGCGGGTGGTGGTGGCCGCGAACTGCTCCTGCCGGGTCAGCTCCCACTTAACCGGGCGGCCGGTCTTGAGGACCGCCAGCGCCACCAGGTCCTCCGTCAGCATCTCCTGCTTGCCGCCGAACCCGCCGCCGACCCGCCCGCAGAGCACGCGCACCTCATCACGGCTCAGCCCATACAGGGCGCAGAGGGCGTCGCGCGTCAGAAACGGCACCTGCGTGCTGGATCGCAGGGTCAGGCGGCCCTCCTCGTCGCGCCAGCCGACGCAGCCATGAGTTTCGAGATGGGCGTGCTGGACGCGCTGCGAGCAGAAGGTCTCCTCGTAGACGAACTCTGCTTCCGCCAAGGCGGCCGAGACGTCCCCGACCTCTCCGCGAACTTCGGCCGCGACGTTTCCGCCCTCGTGGACGAGGGGCGCGCTCGGTGCCAGGGCGCCCTCGGGTTCGAGGATCGCGGGTAGCACCTCGTAGGTGACCCGGAGCGCCCGGCACCCGGCCTCGGCGGCGCCCTCACTCTCCGCGATCACGGCGGCGACCCGCTGGCCGACGAAGCGCAGCACGGGGTCGAGCACGCGCGTGTCAGCGGCGTCGTCGCGCGGATCCTCGTGGCGCCCGGTCGAAAAACGGGCGGCAGGCGCATCCTCATGTGTCAGCACCGCCACGACACCGGCAATGGCCAGGGCGGGCGCGGTCTCGATCCCGGCGATGCGGGCATGGGCATGGGGGGAGCGCAGCACCTTCAGGTGGAGCGTCCCGGCCTCGGGCACATCGAAGGTGAAGCGGGCCGTACCCGTCACCACCAACGGCGCCGCCGGGGCGGGCAGGCTGCGACCGATGCAGGCGCCATCCGGTGCCTCGATGCGCGCGATCCCCGCAATGGCATCGCGTATCGCGCCATAGCCGGTGCAGCGGCACAGGTTGCCCTTGAGCGCGTCCCCGAGATCCTGCCGTCGGCCCTGGTCGAGGGCGGCGGCGGTCATCACCATGCCGGGGGTACAGAAGCCGCACTGGAACCCCTGCGCGGACAGGAACGCCGCCTGGACCGGATGAGCCGGAGTGATGGCCTCGCCCGGACGACATGGCCCGGACAGCCCCTCGATGGTCGTGACCTCGGCACTTTCGGCCCTGACGGCCGGGACGAGGCAGGAATGGACCGGCTCGCCGTCGAGATGGACGGTGCAGGCGCCGCAATCGCCCGCGTCGCAACCCTTCTTCACTCCGAACCAGCCCGCCTCGCGCAGGAAGGTGCGCAGGCACTGGCCGGGCCGGGGCGTCGCCTCGTGCGGGTGCCCGTTGACGGTGAGCCTCATGCGCGCGCCTCCGTCAGCTCCGCCAGGATTTCGCCCGCGAAATGATCCGTCATGCGGCGGCGCCAGTCCGGGCGGCCATGGACATCGTCGTAATACTGCCCACCGGGGATCGCGGCCTCGATCGCCGCGAGCAGCGCATCGCGATCGGGCGGGCGCGGGAAGGCGAGCCGCAGCGGCCGTGGCAAGGAGGCGGTGATCGTGAGGGCGAAGGCGCCGTCCGCGCCGCGCGTGCCGATGAGCAGCGCGCCCGAGCGTCCATGCGGACTGAGGCTGATCCGCCGGAAGGCGGCCCGTCGAGCCAACGCCCCGGCGGGCAGGTGGATGCTCCGCAGGATCTCGCCGGGAGCCAGCGCGGTGCGCTGCGGCCCGAGCACGAATTCGGGCACCGCCATGCGGCGCTCGCTCCCATCCGGCGCCCAAAGCAGGCAGGTGCCTTCGAGGGCCGTCGTGAGCGCGATGATCGGCCCGGCCGGGAGGGCGAGGCATAGGTTGCCCCCCACCGTCGCCCCGTTCCAAACCTTGAACGAGCCGAGCAACGCACGGCAGCATTGCCGGACCAGGGGCGCGGCGATCCAGGCGGGCGGCAGCTCCAGCCGTTCCAGGGCCGCGACCGTGCAGGTCGCACCGAGGGTCAGCCCTTCGGCATCCGTCTCGTGCGGTGCCCAGCCGAGGCTCGTCAGGTCGAAGAGACGGCGCAGCGACGGTTGCGGTTCGGAATAGAGCCACGTTCCGCCCGCGAGCAGCGCATCGCCTTCTCGCCACTCGGGCATGTCCGATCGGCTGCGGAGCCGGATCAGAGTCTCGATCGTGTGAAGATCCATGGCGTCCCAGGAGATGATGTCCGGGATCGCTTGGCAAGTTGCTTGCCGCCAGCCCTGCTTCAGACGCGCAACATCCGCCCGACCTTGCGCATCGCCCGCGCCGAGCGGAACCACAGCGTGCGCTCCATCCGCCGCTGCGAGGCCAGGGCGGCGTCGAGGCGGGCGTCGAGGTCGTCCCGCTCGGCCGCGAGGCGAGCATGGGACATCGCGGCTTCATCGAGGGCGGCCCGAGCTTGGTCGCGTTCCGATACGGCGAGATCGTGGGCCGCGACAGCATGATCGCGCGAGGCGATGGCCGCACTATAATGGATCGATAGGTTTTCGATCTGCTCGTCCCGCCGCTCGACCTCGGTCATGTTGAAGGCATCGAGGCTGCCTGCCCAGTCGCGCAGGGTCTTCATCTGCTCGGGCGTGCGTGCCAAATCGTAGAGCGTGTCGAGGGCAAAGATCCTGTGCGGAGGATGCCCGACCTTTCGCGCGATGTGGGCAACGCGCACGGGCATCGGCTCGCTCGGTTGCAGATCGTCCTCCGGGTCGAAGACCTCCGCGAAGAGATCCTCGCTCAGGGCGGCGAACCGGGCGAGCACCTTGCCGTGCTCGAAGCGGTCGCGCAGGCGCGCTTCCGGGCTGGGCGCGCTGGCATTGGCGAGGTTATCGCGGATGCGGAAGGCGGTGAGCCGGTCCGGCATGACGCGGATGATCTGCCCGGCCATGAGCATCCGGATCCACATGTCGAAGTCTTGCAGGTTCGTCAGCCGCGGATCGTAGGCGCCGGCGGCCTCGTAGGCCTCCCGGCGGATCATCGCGGTGGGAGCGCACAGGATGTTCCCGCTGAGGAAGAAGAATCGCAGCCATGACCTCCGCGATTGGTCGGGGAAGCGCAGCGGCACGGTGAAGTCGTTGAAGGGATCCGTCGGCAGGCCCGCCTCATCGACTGGCCGCGGCATCCCGAACACCAGGGCGACGTCCGGGTTGGCATCGAGGAAGCCGACCTGCCGCCGCAACCGCCCCGGCAATGCCCAATCATCGGAGTTGAGAATCGCGAGGTAGCGTCCCCGCGCCCGCGCCACGGTCGCGTTCATCGCGGCCGAGATACCCCCGTTCTGCGGCAGGCATTCGAGACGGATGCGCGGATCGGTGAAGCCGCGCAGGATCTCCGCCGTCCCGTCCGTCGAGCCGTCATCGGTTACGACGATCTCGAAATCCTGGAAGGATTGGGCGAGCACGCTCTCGATCGTCTGCCGGACGTAGGGCGCGTGCTGGTAGGACTTGACCAACACCGAGACCGTCGGCGCCGAACCCGGCTCCGCGGGTACGAGGGGGGTGAGCGGCGCGGCATCCGCCCGCGCGATGGCCTGCTCCTCCCACCAGAGTGGGCGCACGGCCAGTCGCTCTGAATCCGTGGCGGCGAGGTCGACGCTCTCGCGCTCCATCTCGTCCCAGAAAGCCCGCAGCTTCTCACGACCCCACAGGTAGTGCTGGCCGAAGCCCTGCGCCCGGTCGGTGGTGCCGAGCCGTTCGGCCTGGGTCGCCTCGCGGGCGGCGTTCCGCTCGAAGCCGAGATGCTTGTAGTGCCACAGAACCAACGCGTCGCGCGGCGGCAGGACGAGGTCGCCCTGGGGCGTTGCCGCATGGCGGCCCGGCCCGAAACCGGTCTCACGCAGCGCTTCGGGCTTGAACACGCTGAGCTTGTTGAACGCGATCCGCGGTCGGCCCCGCGTGACCCGCTCGACGAGCAGCCCCTCGTCGTCGAGCATATCCGGATGGTTCAGATCGAAACCGAGGGCCGGAATTAGCGTGACGCCCCGGTCGGCCTGTTCGATGAGGTAATCGGCCATGGCGCGGCCGGGCACGTGGAGATGCTCGTCGATTGCCGTGACGACAATCCAGTCGGCCCGGTGGCGGCTTTCCTTCCACGCCTCGTTCTGCAGGGTCCGGTGCGAGAGCACGAAGGAATCCGGGTCGCTGCGGGGAAAGTCGCGCAACTCGACCTTGGGATGAGCGCGCAGGATGTCCCGAGAGCCATCCGTGGAACCGTCGTCGTAGATCACGTAGCGATCGACGAACGGATCGTAGTGGCGGAAGAAGAAGCCGAGCATGTCGGCCTCGTCCCAGCAGATCGTGTAGAGATGGACGACCGGACGCGTCACGGGATGGCGATGCCCCTGTAGCCGCCGATGCCCCGGCGCACGATCCTGGCCGGATTGCCGATGGCGAGGCATCCCGGCGGTACGTTCTTCGTCACCACCGATCCGGCGCCGACCACCGCATTCGCCCCGATCTCGACGTTCGGTAGGATGGTCGCCCCCGCGCCCACGAAAGCGCCTGTTCCGAGCGTGACGTGTCCGGCAAGTACGGCTCCCGGCCCGACGGAGATGAAATCTCCGGCACGGACATGGTGTCCGAGGCTCGCGCCGCGATTGATGAAGGCGAAGGCGCCGAACACGCTGGCCGAACCGAGGCTACACCCCGCGTTGACGTAGGAGCCCGCACCTAATTCGAGATGGCGGGGTGCGGCGACGCTCGGATCGATCAAAGTAAGTGGCCGGTGCAGGCCGTGCCGCGTCGCATCCGCTGTCGCCGTATACCGGTGGCCTGGCGTGAACAGCGGCACGAGAAAGGGCAGATCCCGTTCCTCCTCTCCGAGATCGGAGGGGCTCAGAAGGCGCGCGCCCTCCGGCAGGTAGCTCGGACCCGGATGGTTGGCGATGCCCGCGATGAGCGGTAAGCCCGCCCGGTACAGGCTTTCCTCGACATCCACCACGATGGGCGAGCCGACCCCGTAGAGGATCACGCCGCGCAAGGCAGGCACTCCCGGATCACCGCCGCGATGCGCTCTTCCCGTCCACAGGCCACCTCGGGCTGAATGGGCAGGCTCAGCAGGCTGTCGGCCAGGGAATCCGTCACCGGCAGCGGTGCGCGGGCCCCTTCGAGGAAGGCGGGGTGGCGGTGCAGGCCTGGGGCGTAATGCACCGCCGTGCCGATCCCTGCCGCGTCGAGCCGCGTCCGCAACGTCTCCCGGTCCCGGACCGTCACTGCGAACTGGTGATAGACGCAGCCTTCGTGCCCGGCCGGCAGACCGATCCCGGTCCCGCCGAGAAGTTCGCCGTAGCGCGAGGCGATGGCCCGGCGCTCGGCGTTTCCCTCCGCGAGATGCGGCAGCAGCGCGAGGAGGATCGCGGCCTGAAGCTCATCGAGCCGTGAGTTGAAGCCGATCTGCCCGCTGACGCGCTGCCCCTCGCCGAACCCGTAATGACGCAGGCGGCGGACGCGCTCGGCGACGGCCGGATCCCTCGTGACGACCGCCCCGCCATCGCCCACGCCACCGAGATTCTTGGTGGGATAGAAGGAATACGCTGCGGCATGGCCGAAGCTCCCGAGCGGGCGGCCATCGAGCAGGGCGCCGTGGCTCTGCGCACAATCCTCTACCACGGCGAGCCCGTGCCGGTCCGCAAGAGCCATCAGCGCGGGCATGTCTGCCGGATGGCCGAAGAGATGCACCGGCACGAGGGCCGCGCTGCGCGGCGTGACGGCCTGCGCCGCCGCCGTCGGATCGAGACATCGCGTCGCCGCATCGACCTCGACGAAGACCGGGCTCGCCCCGCAATGCAGGATTGCCTGCGCCGTGCCGGCGAAGGTCATGGCGGGTAGGAGTACCTCGTCCCCGGGGCCGATGCCGAGCGCTCGCAGGGCAAGGGCGAGGGCGTCCGTCCCGGAGGCCACGCCGACGCAATGGCCGCCACCGGACTGTGCCGCGAAGGCCGCCTCGAACTCCGCGACCGCCGCGCCCAGGATGTAGGTTGGGCCTGAGAGGACCCGCGCGACGGCCCTATCGATAGCATCACGGTAGCGCGCGATCCGAAGCGGCGGTGCCGCCTGCGGGATCATGCCGGGCACAGGCTCCGGTTCAGAGCCATCAGCGGCTTGTCGAAATGGCGCGTATCCTCGTACCGCTCGGAAGCGCAGACCAGAAGTGCGGTACCGGGCTCGAACTCTCGCAGCGCGATCATCACGCCCGCGCGGATCCAGAGTGCTTCATGGTAGCCGTCCAGGCGCACGGCGCGACGCTCGACGCCGTTGTCGATCTCCACGGTCACGGCGCCGTCGATGACGCTGATCAGTTCATCGCAAGAATTGGCGTGCCCGCCACGGTCCGGACCAAGCCGGTCTACCGTAATGACAAAGACGCGTTTAGGGAAAAACGGGACGTTTCCGAACTCTTCGAACGAAACCAGATTTCCGCGCGCGTCGCTATGCACGATCTGCGGCAAGAGAGCGACGCCCTCAATGACCTCGCACGAAATCATTCATCGAACTTTCTGGCGTTCTTAGTCTTATGATGACTAGTTCTCGCGAGAAAGTACATGGTCACAAGCGCGTGTACAATTGCCAGGTTATCCCGAACAATCCCGGGATGAATCAGGCAAGATCTTTGGAATTAGCCCCTGAGTGCCCTGAAACGGCAGCGGCGGCGAGGGATCGCTCCCCCGCCGCCGCCGATGATGCCGTGTTTCGTTCAGGCGACGATCAGACCTTCAGGTCGTAGCGGTCGAGGTTCATCACCTTGTCCCAGACTTTCACGAAGTCTCGCAGGAAACGCTCCTGCCCGTCGGCACCGGCATAGACCTCGGCCACCGCCCGGAGCTGGGCGTTGGCGCCGAACACGAGATCGCAGCGGGTGGCCGTGTACTTCGTGCCGCCGCCCTCGCGCGCGTCGAGGTTGAAGGCCATGCCCGCGCCGTCCGCCTTCTTCCACTCGTAATCCATGCTGGTCAGCACGGTGAAGAAGTCGTTGGTGAGCACGCCGACGCGATCGGTGAAGATGCCGTGCTGCGAGCCGTCATGGTTGAGGTTCAGCGCCCGCACGCCGCCGGTCAGCGCGACCCATTCCGGAGCCGTGAGCGCCAGGAGATGGGCCCGGTCGAGGAAGACCTGCTCGGGCGAGACACGGCCCTGCGTGATCTCCGCGAAGCTGTCGTCGACGTAGTTGCGGAAACCGTCCACGACCGGCTTCAGCCACTCGAAGCTGTCGGCATCGGTGAGCGCGTCGGTCGTGTCCATCCGCCCGGGGGCGAAGGGTACCGTGACGGAGGTCCCGGCATCGCGGGCCGCCTTCTCCACGGCGGCGCAGCCCCCAAGGACGATGAGGTCGGCCAGAGACACCTTCTTGCCCCCGGTCGCCCGGCCGTTGAAGCCCGCCATGATGCCCTTCAGGGACTCGATGACCGGCATGGCACGGCGGTTGACCGACCAGTCCTTCTGCGGCGCCAGCGCGATACGGGCCCCGTTCGCGCCACCGCGCTTGTCGGTGTTGCGATGGGTCGAGGCCGACGAGAAGGCCGCGAAGGCGAGATCGGAGACGGAATGCCCGCTTCCGAGGATCTCCTCCTTGAGGGCGGCGATGTCGGCTTCGTCGATCACCGGATGGTCGAGGGCCGGGATCGGATCCTGCCACAGCAGATCGGGTTCGAGGGTCTTCTCCGGGCCGAGGTAACGCTCCTTCGGGCCCATGTCGCGGTGGGTGAGCTTGTACCACGCCTTCGAGAACTGCAGCGTGAAGTAGTCGAAGTCGTTCAGGAACTTCAGGCAGATCTCGCGATAGACCGGATCGGTCTTGAGCGCGATGTCGCTCGTCATCATCATCAGCGGATGAGTCTTGCCGGGGATGTGCGCGTCGGGCGTGCGCGGCGCATCCGGATCGGTCGGCTCCCATTGCAGGGCGCCCGCCGGGCTCTTCGTCTGCTTCCACTCGAACTTGAAGAGGTTCGTCAGGTAATCGTTGTCCCACTGGGTCGGATTCGGCACCCAGGAGCCCTCGATGCCGTTCGTCATCGTGTTCTCGCCGGCACCCGTGCCCTGCGGGTTGTGCCAGCCGAGGCCCATCGCCTCGAGGGGCGCGATCTCCGGCGGCGGGCCGATCTTGTCGGCCTTCACCATTCCGTGGCTCTTGCCGAAGGCGTGGCCGCCCGCGATCAGCGCGACGGTCTCCTCGTCGTTCATCGCCATGCGGGTGAAGGTCACGCGGATGTCCCGCGCCGAGCCCATCGGGTCGCCGTTGGCGTAGGGGCCCTCAGGGTTCACGTAGATCAGCGCCTGGTGGGAGGCCGCGAGCGGGTTTTCCAGGTCGTAATCGGCATCGCCGTTCTTGCCGCGCCAGCGCTTGTCGCGGTTCACCATGCTGTCGAAAGACTCGACATTGTGCGGGTCCCACAATTCCGGGCCCCAGTAGGTCGCGTTGTCCGCTTCCCACGCGTCATGCCGTCCGCCGGCGAAGCCGTAGGTGGGCAGGCCCATGATCTCCAGCGAGATGTTGCCGGTCAGCACCATCAGGTCGGCCCAGGACAGGGCGCTGCCGTATTTCTGCTTGATCGGCCAGATCAGGCGGCGGGACTTGTCGGTGTTGCCGTTGTCCCACCACGAGCTGATCGGGGCGAAGCGCTGCAGGCCCTCGCCCGCGCCGCCGCGCCCGTCGGCGATGCGGTAGGTGCCCGCCGAGTGCCAGGCCATGCGGATCATCTGCGGGCCGTAATTGCCGTAATCGGACGGCCACCACGCCACCGAGCTCGTCAGGAACGAGCGGATGTCGGCCTTGAGCTGCTCATAGTTGATTTTTTCGAACGCGGATTTGTAGTCGTAATCCGCGAGCGGGTTTGCCTGCGGGCCATTCTGATGGAGCATCTCGACCCGGAGCCGGTCGGGATACCATTCCTCAAGCGTCGGCGGCGAGGTGTTCGCACCGCCGATCCGGTCTCCGCCGAACGGGCATTTGCCCGCGAGAACGTCCTTGTAGGTTTCCATACGCATCCCCCGTTTCGTCGCTCCGACACCTAGAGCGCTGCCGTACGAAGTCGCGTCCTGGGGGGATTTCTCTCGCGATGCGGCAGGCGCGCCGTCGCGTCGCATCCCAGGCTCGGGGGGCTCGGGTGTGGGGGGTCAGGCGCCCGCGCGGCGCAGGCGGACCACGGCCCGGTCGAGGGCGCCGAGGAAGGCGGACCGGTCCTTGGCCGAGAAGGGCGGTGGACCGCCCGTGATCGCGCCCGCCTCGCGCAGTTCCTGCATGAGGTTGCGGGTGGCGAGCGCCATGCCGACCGAGGACTCGGTGAAGGCCTTGCCCGTGGGCGAGAGGGCGCTCGCCCCCGCCTTCACGCAGCGGCTCGCCAGCGGCACGTCGGCGGTGATGACGATGGAGGTCGGCCCCGCACGCTCGGCGATCCAGTCATCCGCGGCATCGAACCCGTCCGACACGATTACCCGCTCGATCCACGGTTCGCGCGGCACGTTGAGGATGCTGTTGGCCACCACGTAGACATGGAGGCCGTAGCGTTCGGCCACCCGGTAGGTCTCGTTCTTCACCGGGCAGGCGTCGGCGTCGATGAAGATGGTGATCGGTTGCGACACGGGCGGCGTCCGTCAGCCTCGCATCGCGTCGGCTGCGGCGGACAGACCCCAGCGGACGAGGTCCTGCGCCTCATCGGCAGTCTTCGCCTCGGCGTAGCAGCGCAGTTCCGGCGCGTTGCCGGAGGCGCGGAAATGGATGGTGCGGTTACCCGACAGGACCATCCTGACGCCGTCGCGGGAATCGACCGACTCCACCGTGCCGACCGGGCGCAGGAACTCGCTGCGGAATGCGTCCTCAGTCAGTTTCGCGAGGAAGGCGCTGCTCTTCTCCGAGGGGGTTTCGGGCAGGCGGTCGCTCGCCATCTCGCCCGCGTCGAGGGAGGCGACGAGGTCGGCGAGGCTCAGGCCCGCCCGCTTGGCCGCCGCGAGGGTCGCCACGATGGGCAGCATCGCGTCGCGCGTCGGCAGGGCCGGCAGGGTGCCGTTCGCCAGCGCCACGTCCGAGCCGAGGAGGAAGCCGCCATTGGCCTCGTAGCCCACGATCAGCTTGGCGCCGTCCCGCGTGGCCTCTTCCATGCCCGCGATGACGAAGGGCGAGCCGACCTTGGTGCGGACCACGCGGCCGAAGCCACCGGAGCGCTCCAGTGCGGAGCCGACCGTGACGGGTACCACTACCGCATCGGCGCCGAGGAAGCGCGCCGTGATCAGGCCGAGATGGTCGCCGCGAAGGATGCGCCCCGTTCCATCCGCCACGAGGGGGCGGTCCGCGTCGCCATCGGTCGTGACGAGTGCATCGAACTCGCCCGAGGCCATGGCCTCGCGGATGTAAGTGACGTCCTCCGGGCGGTGCGCCTCGGTGTCGATCGGGATGAAGCGCGAGGCCCGGCCGATGGCCGTGACGCGGGCGCCGAGCGCTTCGAGCAGTTCGACCAGTACGTCCCGCGCGACGGAGCTCTGCTGGTAGACCGCGACATGCAGGCCCGTGAGCAGGTTCGCCGGGAAGGCCGCGCCGTACCGGCGATGGTAGCGCGCGATGGCTTCCGGCTCCGGCGTCGCGGCGGAGGGGTCGCTGTCGGATCGCCCGCGTTCCCGTCCTTGAGGGCGGCAAGGATGGCGACCTCGTCGGCCTTCGTGATCTCGCCATCGGGACGGTAGAATTTCAGGCCGTTGCGATCCTCGGGGATATGACTCCCGGTGACCATCACGGCGAAGGCCCGGCGGCGCATCGCCTCCAGGGCGAGGGCCGGGGTCGGCAGGGCGCCGCAATCGATCGCGGTGAACCCAGACGCGGCAGCGGCGCCCGCCACGGTCTCGGCGATGCCCTCGCTGCTGTCGCGCAGGTCCCGTCCGATCACGACGCGGCGCTCATCGCCCTCGGCACCGACCGACCGGAAGAAGGCGGCGGCGTAGGTGGCGCTCGGCGCGCCGACCAGATCCGTCACGAGGCCGCGAAGACCGCTGGTGCCGAATTTCAGACTGCTCACAGCGGATCCTTTGTGCTCGAACCTGACCTCGTTATGCTGTTGTAGAAAGGCGGACGGGTCGCAATGCAACCCGCCCGCCCCGATTTTCCCGGCCGTTTCAGGCCCGTTTCCGCGGTCAGTAGTTGTATCCGCGCCGTGGATAGGCCTGCCCACCGCCATAGCCGGTCTCCCGGTCCCGGACCCGCGAGCCGTAGTCGATCTCGTTGCGGCGGGCCTGACGGTTGGCGAGGTAACGGCCGCCGATGCAGCCCGCGACGGCGCCGACGACACCGCGCTCGGCGAGGTAGTGGCCGGCGAGGCCGCCGATGATCGCGCCCTTGATGCAGCCCTTCGCCTCGGCGGCGCCGACGCTCATCAGGGTCGCGAGAGCGATGACGGATGCTTGTCCAACAATGCGCATGAAAGCCCCTCCTCCAGGATCCGTGAGAGAATGTCGCCGATCGGGGAAGCGTTCCTGTCGCCGCCCTCCGCAGGGCGGGTTTCCGTCACGTCCAGTAGAGCATCCCCGCCTGCGGCAGGCGTTCGGCCAGGAGGGCCGTGAGCGTGTCCCGCATCTCGCGCATCTGCGGCGCCGGATAGACCCACTTGGTCGAGCCGAATTTCGTCAGCTTGCGTGAGCGGCTCGCCTCGTCGAGATCGAGATCGCTGCCGGGGTACCAACCCTGCAGCACGGTCTTCGATTTCGGCGTGAACCGGTGGGTGATGAATTCCGCCGTGAGATCGGGGTCCGCGACGCCATCGAGGGCGCGCGCCGTCTGGTCGAAAAGGTCGGCATAGCCCTCCCGCCACCCCTCGACCGGCTGGATCGGCGCGATCGTCAGCCCGATGCGGTAGCCGTCACGGGCGAGGCGGCCGATGGCCTCGATGCGCTCGGATAACGGGCTCGTCCCGCCCTCGAAGCGGATCAGCGCTTGCGCGTTCACCGATAGGCGAACACGGACCCGCCGCCCGTGCGGCAGGCCGATCAGGGGCCCGACCTCGCCGAACTTGCTCGTGAAGCGCAGTTGCACGGGCGCGTCCCAGGCGCCGAAGAAGCGGATCGCTTCCGAGAGGCTGCCCGTCAGATGCTCGATGCCGAGCGGGTCGGCATAGCAGGATGCCTCGAAGGTCGTGCCCTCCCCGGCCCGCTCCGGCGAGACCGAAGTGACGCCACCCTGCCCTAGGGCCTGAGGCAACCCCGCCAGGATCTCCTCGACATTGGCGTAGACTCGCGTCACCGGCGGCCCCGCCAGCGATCCCGCGAGGTAGCAATACTGGCAATGGGCATGGCAGCCCTCGGCCAGATCGAAGCGCCAATCGGCGGAGGGCGGGATCGGCTGTAGACGCCGCTTGCTCTCGGACGCGACCACGACGGCAAGGGTCGCCTTGGCCTCGCGATAGGCCGCGCGGGGATCCTCCGGCTTCGGCAGGGCGAGCCGGTCACCGGACAGTTCGATGACATCGGCGCCGAGCCCCGCCGCCCGCTCGGCGATGGCCCGCCCATGGGCATGGGCGAGCGCCGAACGGGTCACGAGCACGCGGCGGGGCCGCCAGAGACGAGAGGGCATGCCGGGAAGACCTCGCCGGGCTCGGCGGGGTTCCGGCCCGGTCGTCATGCCTCAGGGGTGGGGCCGTGAAGGCGTGCCAGCGCGCGGGCGAGCGCCGGTTCCAATGTCCGCAACTCCTCCAGATGCACCGCCGTCAGTTGCTGCAGCAGCGCCGTGGCGCGCGGCGTCAGGGCCAGGGCCGAGCGGCGCTTGTCCTGCGGCGAGGCCGTCTTCGACAACAGGCCCGCTTCGACCATGCGCGAGACCAGCTCGGCCGCCGTGTGACGCGCGATGAGAAGCTGTTCCGCCACGAACCCCACCGGGGGCGGTGCCTCGCATCCGGCAATGGCGAGCAACGCCTGATGCTGCTGCGCGGGCAGGCCGACCCGGCCCGCCGCAGCTTCGCTGAAGGCGAGGAAGCGGCGCAGTTCAAGGCGAAACGCGGCAATGGCGGCATAGGATTCCCGCCTGAGGCCGCTGCCCGCACCCTCGCTCATCCCATCGCTCCCAAAAGGGCTTCAAAATATCGTATCACGATATATATCCAGGCGCATCGTTTCGGTCTGGAGGTGTCCCGCATGCGCGTCACGAAGGCTACCCCGGCGGCGGGTCGCCGCGTCCTCGCCGATTTCCGTGCCGACCGGCGAATCCTTCTGCTGGCCGCCATGGCGGTGGTGATCGGCGCGGCGGGGACCGTCGCGGCCTGGGGGCTCCTCGCACTCATCGCCCTGGTGACCAACCTCGTCTGGTTCGGGCGCATTGATACGGCGCTGGTGTCCCTTGCGCAGGTGAAACCGTCCTGGTGGATGGTCGCAGCGCCCATCCTCGGCGGGCTCGTCATCGGCCTGATGGCCCGGTACGGCTCGGAGAAGATCCGGGGACACGGCATTCCCGAGGCGATCGAGGCGATCCTGATCGGCGGAAGCCGCATGTCGCCGCGCGTCGCCGTGTTGAAGCCGGTCTCATCCGCGATCTCCATCGGTACGGGTGGCCCCTTCGGCGCGGAAGGGCCGATCATCATGACGGGCGGGGCGATCGGCTCTCTGTTCGCGCAGTTCTTTCACCTGAGCGCGGCGGAGCGGAAGACGCTCCTCGTGGCCGGTGCGGCGGCGGGCATGACGGCGATCTTCGGTACGCCGGTCGCCGCCATCCTGCTGGCGGTGGAACTGCTCCTGTTCGAATGGCGCCCGCGCAGCTTCATTCCCGTCACGGCGGCGGTGGTGACGGCGACCATGCTTCGGCCCGCCCTCCTCGGTGCCGGACCGCTTTTCCCCTTCGCGGCCGATCCGGTGCTGCCCTGGTGGGGGCTCGTCCTCTGCGCCGGTCTCGGCGCCGCGACGGGGCTCCTGTCCTGCGCCCTGACGAGCCTGCTCTACGCCCTGGAGGACAGGTTCGAGCACCTGCCGGTCCACTGGATGTGGTGGCCCGCCCTCGGGGGGCTCATCGTGGGGCTCGGCGGCTTGATCGAGCCGCGTGCCCTCGGTGTCGGCTACGACGTGATCGGCGATCTGCTCGGCGGGCACATCGTGCTCGGAGCCGTCCTGACGATCCTCGTCGTGAAGGCTGTGATCTGGCTCGTGGCGCTCTCATCGGGCACCTCGGGCGGCGTCCTGGCGCCGCTCCTGATCATCGGCGGGGCGATGGGCTGGCTCGCCGGAACGGCGCTACCGGGTGAGCCGGGCTATTGGGCCCTTCTCGGCATGGCCGCGATGCTCGGCGGCACGATGCCCGCGCCGCTGACCGGCGCCCTCTTCGCCGTCGAGGTGACCGGCGACCTTCACGCCCTGCCCGCGCTCCTGGCGGCGTCCGTCTCCGCCTACGCGGTGACGGTCCTCGTCCTGAAGCGCTCGATCCTCACCGAGAAGATCGCGCGGCGCGGCCAGCACATCACCCGAGAATACGGCATCGATCCGCATCAATTCACGCGGGTCTCGGAGGTGATGGTGCGGGCCGTCGAGACCCTGCCGGGCCATCTCCCGATCCGCGAGGCGGTGGCCGTGCTGGAGCGGGGCCAGCATCGCGCCTACCCGGTCATCGATGAGGCGGGCCGCCCCGTCGGTTTCGTCACCCGCGCCGACATTCTGCTATGGGGGGCCGAGGGCGGCCATGGGGAGGAGCGCTTGGACGAGCAGGTCTCGGACGCGGCCCTCCCCGTCATTCACCCCGAGGACGTGACGGCTCACGCCATCGAAAAGATGCTGGCCTCCAACAGAGGGCGCCTGCCGGTCGTGGATCCGGAGAGTCGGGCCCTGCTCGGGCTCGTCACCCGCCGGGATCTCCTGCAGGTCCAGGCGTCGTTCAGCCGGGCCGAGACCGAGCGGCGGGCCTACTTCGTCCGCAAACGGGCCTGACTCAGGCCCGCTCGCCGATCTTCGAATTGCCCAGCGCCTCGAAGCCTTCGAATTGCGGGTGACCGAGATAGAGCGGACGGGTGCTCGGCGCGCGGCTATGCGCCTTGCGGAATTGCTCAGAGCGGGTCCAGGCCTCGAAATCGGCGCGCGAACGCCAGATCGTGTGCGAGGCGTAAAGGATATGGTCCTCCGCCTCCGGCCCACGCAGGAGATGGAACTCCACGAAGCCTTCCATCTCGTTCAGATGGCTGTCGCGCCCGAGCCAGACCTGCTCGAATTCCTCCGTGCCGTCCTTCACGACCTTGAAGCGGTTCATGGCGATGAACATGCGAGCGTCCCTTCTCAGAATCCGGGCCGGAAGCGGCGTGGCGTGTCGTGCTCTAGCCAGGATCCCGCATGAGATCGAGTGCGGCATCATCGTTTGAGAATGCCCGCCCGTCATCGCGGCGGGCTGCCCTGCGCGATTGAAGCCGATCTTCGCATCCGGCGTAGGGACTCGATTAGGATCTCGTGTGCCAAGCTAACCGGAACTTGCACGCAGAGCTGGCCCGATGATCGCAGAGTGTGAGACCTCGGATCGGGGCGGCCCATCGCTGCCGTGGGGCCTGGATGCCGGGTGCTGAAAGCGGCGCGATGAATATCCTGATCGCCGATGCGGACGAGGAGACCCGGCTGACGCTGTCTGAGGCGATCACCGCCGCGCGACCGCAGGCGCGAATCCGCGAGGTGACAAACGGCTCCGACCTGCGCGCCGCTCTGCGTGGACCCGCCCCGGATATCCTGTTCATCGACACGATCCTGCCGGACACGAATGCCGAGATCATCACGGCATGGCGCAAGGGCGCCGGGGCCGACAGCGTGGTCGTCCTCGTCGCCGATCTGCTCATGGCGCGGTGGCCGACGCTCGCGAGGCGGCTCAGCGCCTACGACGTGGTGCTGAAGCCCCTGGGCGAGCGCAAGGTCGGGCATGTGCTGGAGGCCGCCGCCTTCTTGCGCCGCGAACTCTCGCTCCTCCTGATCGAGCCCAGCGCCAAGACCCGACAGATCACCCGGCAGATTCTCGCCTCGGCCTCGTTCCGGTTCCGCGTGACGGAGGCCGAGGACGGCCGGAGCGCCGTGAAGACCGCCGCGACCCGTCCCGTGGACCTCATCGTCGTCGGCTCGGCGATCCCCGACATGCCGCCCTCGGAGGTCGCCTGCCGGATCGACGCCCTGGGGACCGGCGCGCGCATCGTCATGGCGGTGGGGCAGCAGGATGCCTCTCCGTCCGGGAAGCTCGCGATGTTCGGAGCGAGCACCGTCCTTCGCCTGCCCTTCACCGCGACCGACATCGACCGGCTCGTCTACGAGACCTTCGGCCTGTGGCAGCCCTACCTGCTCGAGGCGCTGCGGAAGGAATACGACCGGCAGGGCGACGATGCCCCTGCCCTCCCGGTGTCGCGATGAACCCCGGGCTCGGCCGCGCCCCCTGCCCCGCCTCGATCTGCTCGTTCGCGATATCGAGGCTGCGATCATCAGCAAGGATCGCGCGCGCCAGTCGGAACTGGTGCTGCGCTCGGCAGCGGCGCTCACGCGGCGCTGGTCGCGGCTGCCGCCTGCGGCCAAGCCGGGCTTCGACGGCCTGCTCTCCAGCCTGCTCGATCAGGTCGATGCCGAGGCGCGGGCCACCTTCGCCCGGCATCTCGCGCCCCTCCGCCGGGCCCCCCGGGTCACGGCCACACGCCTCGCCTGCGATCCCTCGCTCGCCGTGGCGACGCCCCTCCTCGAGCAATGCCCGAGCTTCGATGAAGAGTGGCTGCTTCAGATCATCCCGCACGTCGGGGAGGCGCATCGCGCGGCGATCGCCAAGCGGCCAGGCATCGGCACCGCCGTCACCGAGGCCTTGCTGAAGGACGATCACCCCGCCGTCGCCGCTGCGCTGCTGACCAATCCGGGCGCGGTCATGAAGGCGGATTCCCTCGATACGCTCCTGCCGCGCGCAGCTTTGTCCCTGTCCCTGACGCTCGCCCTGGCGGCGCGGGCCGACTTGCCCGAAGCCGGTCGGGAGACCCTCGCGGCCCTGGCACGAGGGGCGGCCGTGGCGGCTTTGTCTGCCGAAGGTGAGTTGAATTCCGGCGAAGCCGAGGCTCTCCTTGACCAGGTCGCGCGCACTTTCCGCGCCTCGGCCTGCCCAGACCGGCTGGCGCGTCTCGCCGCCTCGGTCGATGCCGCGGGGCGGGTGCTCGGGATGAAGCCCGTTTCCTCGGCGCGGATCGCGAACTGGCTGTTCATGCGGCGTGTCGAGGACGTGCTGGCCATCCTCGCGCGCGATTCGAGTTTGCCGACCGACGTGCTGATCGCCAGTCACGATGCCCCTGCGCCGCATGCCCTTGCCGTTATCCTGCGCGGACTCGGACATCCCTGGCCTGTGCTGAAACTGCTTCTGAACGGGTCACCCGGCGGCGACGCCTCGGTCGAGCGACTGCTCGACGCTCACCGGATCCATGACGCACTGACCCCCGTGGCGGCCCGCATGGTGGCGCGCTACGCGGCGATCCTGTCGGGATCGGCCGCCTTCGTTGCCTTGGCGGCCGAGGATGACGCGACGTGGAGAGGCGCGCGTCAGTCCCGGTTGGGCGACACGACCACCTGACCGGCCGCGATCAGGTGAGCCTGTCGCAGGCCTGTCGTCGTGGCGTGCCGCGATGGCTCCGGTGGCCGTTCAATAGCCCCGGCGCGGAGGGGTCGCCGCGCGGCCCGTGACACGGCGCGTGACGAAGGCGATCAGCCTCGGCAGCACGAAAAGGGTGAGAAGCTTGCGGATCATCGGTTTCTCCTCAGTCGGAAGGGATCAGCGGGAGGGACGGGCGAGCCAGCCGAGGGCGAAGGCCACGCCGACGAAGGCGAGGAGCGTCGTCGTGCGGTTGGCGTCGGCGTAGCGAAACGCGCGGCGGCCATGGGTCTGCACCCGGCGGCGCGCTTCACCCGCGATGTGGCGGCCATCCTCAAGGAAGTCATCGGCCCGCTCCCACGCCTCGTGGGCGAGATGGCGGCCATCCGAGGCGAGGTCTTCGGCGCGGTCCCGCGCGCGGCCATAGGCGTATTGTGCGCCACCGGCCACTTGGTTGACGGCGCCGCGCACCTGGCGGGCCGGATCACCGGTGAGGCCGCCGAGGGCAGTCTGGGCGCGACCCTTGAGGTGACGGGACGCGCCACGGAATTGGTCGCGATTCATGTCGATCTCCAATGTTGAGGGGATGAGGGGCGGCACCGGCCGGTCCGGCGCCGCCGATCCGGCTCAGTGCTTGCCGGTGACCTTGTCGGCGAGGTTCTTGGCGCCGTCCTTGACGTCGCCGACCGTCTTCTGCGCCTCGCCCTTCAGCTCCTGGGCCTTGCCCTCGGCTACGAGCTTGTCGTTGCCGGTCATGTTGCCCACGCCCTGCTTGACGTTGCCTACGGCCTCGTTGGCCAGACCCTTCAGCTTGTCGGTGGTGCTGCTCATGATGTGCACTCCTGCTTCTGCTTCGCGAGGGAGGCCGGTTGATCCGGCCGGTGGTGACCCCGCCGGAGGGCGGAGGCCGGTGAACGGGATCAGACGCGGCGGGCGTCGTAGGCGCCGAGCAGCGTCGCGGGCTTCGGGGCGCCGAGGCGACCGCCGAGGAAGGCGGCCAGCGCGCCGAGCACGAGGGCGATGGCGGCGTAGAAGGCGCCCTGCGTGGCGGCCGACTTGGCGGTCACGGCCGCGGCTTCGGCCTTCTGCTTGGCGGTGGTGACGGCCTGCTCGTACTGCTTCTGGTAGTCGTCGATCTGCGCCTTGGCCTGGTCCGGCGAGATGCCCTGGGCCTTGGCCAGCGCGTCGGCGGCGCGGGTCTTGGCCTGCTCCTTCTGGGCCGGGTCACCGGTCAGCACGGCCTTCACGGCCGAGACCGCCGCGTCCTTGGCCGCCTGCGGGTCCTGCCCGGCGGATTGCTCGCGGACCTTCTGCTCGATGCCATCAAGGGGGTTGGAGATCTTGGACAGGGACGGGGCGGCGGCGGTGGCGGCCGTCTGGATGGTGCCGCCGACGAGGTTGCCCGCGCCGCCGAGGGCGCTCGACACGGTGCCGAGGGTGCCGCCGACGAGGCCGGAGGCGGCCGAGGTGAGCATGTACAGGACGATGAGGGTGGTCACGGCCCAGGAGACGAGGCCGTGGAGGGCGGCGGCGCCCGGCAGGGGCTTGCCGGAGAGGCGCCCGGCGATGAGGCCGCCGGCCAGGGAGGCGACGATGCCCGAGGCGACGAACCAGACGCCTGCGCTGATGGAGGCGGTCGAGGCGGAGGGGTTGTCGGCGGCCGTGGTGCCGATGGAGGCCAGCCCCACGCCGACGCCGACGAGGTTGACGACGACCTGCGTCACCAGGGCCGTGACGGCGCCCGCGAAGATGGCGCCCCAGGACACCTCGTTGAGCAGCACAGCGCGGGTATCGGCCTGTACGGCTGCCGTGGTGAGGGGGGAACCGGTGGTCTGGATGGTGGTCACGTTTCTACTCCGGGATTTTGGTGTTCAGGGGTCTGCAGCGCTGGCTCAGTCGCGGGTCGCGTTCACGAGCAGGCCAAGACCGAAGCCGACGGCACCGGCGATGAGCAGGGAGGCGAGCGGGTACTCGGCGACCTGACCGCTCACGCCGCCATTGCCGTGGCGCAGGGCGCGGGCACCGCGATCGTAGGCGTCCTCGGCGTAGTCGTAGGTGTCGTCCGCCGCGCGGCGGACGGAGCGACGGGCGCGGTCGTAATGGTCCTCGGCGGCACCCTGGGCGCGGCGAGCGCGATCCTCGACATCGTCGGAGCCGACGAAACCGCCCACCGTGTCGCGGATCCGGCCGCCGATGTCGCGGGCGGTGTCGGCGACGGTCTCGGCCGCATCGCGGACGGTGTCCTTGGCCTGACCGTAGAGGTTCTCGGCCTTGCCGGCGGCCTCGCGGGCCCGGCCCTCGGCCTGGTCATGCTTCGAGCCGGTCAGGTCGCCGACCGCGCCCTGCACCTTGCCACCGAATTCCTTGGCGGCACCCGTGATCCGATCCGTATCAACCATGTCGTTCTCCTGTTGGTGATGTGTGATGGGGTGGCGTCCGGTTCGGCGCGCCCCGTGAAATCCGCGTCAGTCCCGGGCCGCGCGCGAGGGCTTGGTCCCGGTCTCTTGCGCCGCCTTCGAGGCTTCGGAGGCGTTGGCGTCGCGCTTCTGCCGCCGACCTTCGGCCTCGATCCCGGCATCGCCGGTGAGCTTGCCGAGCGCTTCCTTGACCGAGCCCTTGAGATGCTCGGCGGAAGTCGAACTTCTGTCTTCGGTCATGGGTGCTCCATCGCGTTCAAGAAAACCCTGGACCGGGCGTGAGATGAGGTTCGGCTCCTCGTCTTCAATGAGCAATCTATACCGGTAATAAGATCATTTTGTTCCGGTCGATTGCAGGGGGAATCCATTTTCTCGGCCCCAGACGACTGCCTCGCTACGCTTATGGACACCTATTTTGCGATAAAGGGCGGCTCCATGATTGCGCACGGTGTTGCGCGACAGGTCGAGCTTGCGGGCGATGGCCGCGTCGTCCAGCCCCGAGCAGATCAAGTTCAGGATCTGGCGCTCGCGCACGGTCAGGTTGAGCACGGCGGCGTCCGTGCGCCCGGGATCGGGCCTGCGCAGGTTGGCGAGCTTCTCGATCAGCCCCCGGCTGAACCACGAGGTATCGGCCATCACCGTCTCGATGGCGTCGAACAGCTCGCGCTCGGAATGCTTGCGGTCGGTGATGTCCTGCATCACCAGCAGCAGGAACGAGTCGTCGTCGATCTCGATGCGCTCGGCCGAGACGAGACAGTCGAGGTTCGCCCCATCCTCGCGGCGCAGGCACACCTCGGCGCCGAGTACGTAGCCATGCCGGTCGAGGGCCGCCTCGATCTCCAGCCGCTGGGCGTCGTTCGCCCACAGATGGGCCTCGTCGAGGCTGCGCCCCAGGACCCGGTCCTCGCCCAGGCCGAACACGCGCGTGAAGGCCTCGTTGATGCCCGTGATCCGCGCATCCTTACCGCGCGCCAGCACGGTCGGGACCGGGGTCATCCGGAACGCCTTGGCGAAGCGCGCCTCGCTCTGGCGGAGGGCCGCCTCGGCCTTCCGGCGCAGTTCGAGGTCGGCGAAGGTGAAGAGCATGCAGGGCTCGTCGCCCATCTCGATGGGCTGGCCCGCCACGATGACGAATCGGCTGCCCCCATCGGGGGTGCGCAGACAGGCCTCCATCTGCGGGATGGTGCCGCCCTCCTTCAGGCGCGAGACCGCGAGGTCGCGGTTGCGAGCCTCGGCCAGCACGTCGATCTCGTAGACGCTGCGCCCGATCACGGCGTCACGGGTGAAGCCG
Organism: Methylobacterium komagatae; assembly: GCF_042661665.1. Classification (NCBI taxonomy): domain Bacteria; kingdom Pseudomonadati; phylum Pseudomonadota; class Alphaproteobacteria; order Hyphomicrobiales; family Methylobacteriaceae; genus Methylobacterium; species Methylobacterium komagatae. Next base: position 3,596,660 of record NZ_JBHSWN010000001.1, on the reverse strand, counting down.
GTCATCTCCAGGAAGCCGGTATTCACCTTGACGTGGCGCAGGTCCGACAGCCGTGTGATGATCGCGGGAGCCGGATTGGCGTTGAAGGTCGCCTCGAACCGATCCTCGGCCTCGAACTGGTCGGTGACATCCTTGAGGATGAGGGCGAGGCAACTCGGCTTGCCGTCGCGGTCGGTCGCGACGAGGCTGCGCAGGCTGTGCACGAAATCCTGCTCGGGCCGGTCGGTGCGCCGGACCTCGACCACGACATCGTGAAACGTCTCGCCCGCGACGACCCGCTCGATCGGATAGTGATTCGGAGTGACGTTGTTGCGGTAGCGCAGGCAGAACCGCTCGCGATACTCATCGACCGTGGGCCCGAGTTCTGCGAGGCTGCCCGCGCCGTGCATCGCGAGCGCGGCTTCGTTGGCGTAGGCGATGGTCTGGTCGGGCTCGACCAGGATCACACCCTCGCTCAACCCGGCGATGATCTGCCGGAGTTCATGCCTGTCGACGCCCGCGGTCACGGCTCGCTTCACCCTGTCGTCTCGCCGCTGCCCAGACGGCAGCGACGCAAGAACAGGTTGCGCGCAAGGCGGTTCCAAAATTTATGTTATGAAATTGGTACGTGCGTATCATCGCGCACGACCGGGATCTCTTCAGTCTTGCCGGGCAACCCTGCCCTTCGTTGAGATCGTGCTCCCGGCGGCCTATGGATGGCCCATGGAGATCCGCGCTCACACCGAACAACCCGTGTCGGCCCTCACCTGTCGTTTGCCCGAATTCGGAAAGGCGGCACCCTTCCTGCCGATGAGCCGCGCCGAGATGTCGGCGCTCGGGTGGGACGCCTGCGACATCGTGCTCGTGACGGGCGACGCCTATGTCGATCATCCGAGCTTCGGCATGGCGATCATCGGCCGCCTGCTCGAATCGCAGGGCTTCCGGGTCGGCATCATCGCCCAGCCGGATTGGCAATCGGCCGAGCCGTTCAAGGTGCTGGGCAAGCCGAAGCTGTTCTTCGGCGTGACCGGCGGCAATCTCGATTCGATGGTGAACCGCTACACGGCGGACCGACGGCTGCGCCACGACGACGCCTATACGGCGGGCGGCGAAGGCGGGAAGCGGCCGGATCGCTGCACCATCGTCTATACGCAGCGTTGCCGCGAGGCGTTCAAGGACGTACCGATCGTGCTCGGCGGCATCGAGGCCTCGCTGCGCCGGATCGCCCATTACGATTACTGGTCCGACAAGGTGCGCCGCTCGATCCTGGCGGATGCGAAGGCGGATCTGCTGATCTACGGCAATGCCGAGCGCGCCGTGGTCGAGGTCGCCCAGCGCATGGCGGCGGGCGCTGCGCCGCACGAACTCGATTCGATCCGGGGCGTCGCCCTGTTCCGCCGCGTGCCCGCCCACTACACCGAGCTACCGGCCGACGATCTCGAATCGACGGACGAGGCGGCCTCCCGCAAACCCGGCGACACCGTCATCCGGCTGCCCGCCTACGAGGTGGTGAAGGACGATAAGGAGGCCTATGCCCGCGCCTCCCGCGTGCTGCACCGGGAAGCCAATCCCGGCAATGCGCGCCCCATGGTCCAGCGCCACGGCGACCGCGACCTATGGCTGAACCCGCCGCCGATCCCGCTGAGCAGCGAGGAGATGGATGCGGTCTACGACCTGCCCTACGCCCGGGCTCCGCACCCGTCCTATGGGGACGCGAAGATCCCCGCCTGGGACATGATCAAGTTCTCGGTGACGATCATGCGCGGCTGCTTCGGCGGCTGCACCTTCTGCTCCATCACCGAGCACGAGGGCCGGGTCATCCAGAACCGCTCGGAAGGTTCGATCCTGAAGGAGATCGAGAAGATCCGCGACAAGACCCCCGGCTTCACGGGCGTGATCTCGGATGTCGGCGGGCCGACGGCCAATATGTACCGGATGGCGTGCAAGGATCCGAAGATCGAGGCGGCGTGCCGCCTGCCGTCCTGCGTGTTCCCAGACATCTGCCCGAACCTGAACACCTCTCACGATGATCTGATCCGGCTGTACCGGAAGGTCCGCGAGGTGAAGGGCGTCAAGAAGGTGATGGTCGCCTCCGGCGTGCGCTACGACCTCGCGGTCAGGAGCCCCGAATACGTCAAGGAGCTCGTGACCCATCACGTCGGCGGCCGGCTGAAGATCGCCCCCGAGCACACCGAGCGCGGCCCCCTCGACAAGATGATGAAGCCGGGGATCGGCACCTACGACCGGTTCAAGGAGATGTTCGACGAAGCCGCCAAGCAGGCAGGCAAAAAGTACTATCTGATTCCGTACTTCATCGCGGCCCATCCGGGGACGACCGATGAGGACATGATGCACCTCGCGCTCTGGCTCAAGAAGAACGACTATCGCGCCGATCAGGTGCAGACGTTCCTGCCCTCGCCCATGGCGACGGCCACGGCCATGTATCACACGGAGATCAACCCGCTGCGGGGCGTGCGGCGCGGCGACAGCGAGCCCGTCGAGGCGATCAAGGGCATGCGCCAGCGGCGGCTGCACAAGGCGTTCCTGCGCTATCACGATCCCGAGAACTGGCCGATCCTCCGCGAGGCTTTGCGCGAGATGGGCCGTGCCGACCTGATCGGCCCCCGGCCGGACCAACTCGTACCGTTCTCGCAACCGCCGGGAACCGGCGCCGGCGGGGGCAAGGCGGCTGGTCAGAACCGGCCCCACCGCGGCGCGCCACGCTTCACCACCAAGGGCGTTCCGCTGCGGAAGTAGCGCCCTCGCGCGACTGTGATCGTCCCACGTCGGCCGGAGAACTCTCCGGCCGAATCGTCATGGCTTGGCGCCTCGCGCCCTGAGGAAGACGTAGCCGGACGCCCAGCTTCCCTTCAAAATCCCTTCGCGATCAGGGCCCTCGGCGCTCGTCCGACGGCGGCACCATAGTGCCGGTCTCACGCTTTTCTGCCTCTGGTATATTGCATACCTGCGAAGATCATGCAGGATGCAGCCGTGCGAGCTCGCAGAAGCCGCCAGGGAGGAAGCCAATGGTACACCGTCCAGCCCTGGGTACACCGGTGGTCCAACCGGATGGCCCCAAAGATGCCGAATCGGCCAAGTGGTGGCAGCTCGCCTTCGGCGTCCTTTGCATGGCGATGATCGCCAACCTGCAATACGGCTGGACATTGTTCGTCGACCCGATCGACAGCAAGTTTCACTGGGGCCGCGCGGCCATCCAGATTGCTTTCACCATCTTCGTCGCGACGGAAACTTGGCTGGTGCCGATCGAGACTTGGTTCGTCGACCGCTACGGTCCGCGGATCGTGGTCTGCTTCGGCGGCTTCATGATCGCCCTCGCCTGGGTGCTGAACGCCCATGCCGATTCCCTCGCGATGCTGTACGTCGCGGCGGTGATCGGCGGCATCGGCGCAGGCTCGGTGTACGGCACCTGCGTCGGCAACGCGTTGAAGTGGTTCCCCCATCGTCGCGGCCTCGCGGCGGGCGCCACGGCGGCAGGCTTCGGCGCGGGCGCGGCCATCACCGTCGTTCCGATCGCCAAGACCATCGCGTCGAGCGGCTACGAGACGGCCTTCCTCACCTTCGGAATCGGCCAGGGTCTCGTGGTGATCCTCCTGTCGTTCCTGCTGCGCAAGCCGTCCTCGGCCGCCCCGCCGCAGAAGCGCAGCGTGCGCGTGCCGCAGACCAAGGTCGACCGCACGCCGAAGCAGGCGGTGCGCACGCCGGTCTTCTGGGTGATGTACGCCATGTTCGTCATGGTCGCCTCGGGCGGCCTGATGGCGGCGGCGCAGATCGCCCCCATCGCCCATGACTTCAAGGTCGCGGGAGTCCCGGTCAGCCTGTTCGGCCTCCAGATGACTGCCCTCACCCTGGCAATCTCCCTGGATCGCGTCTTCGATGGCTTCGGTCGCCCGTTCTTCGGCTGGGTGTCAGACAATATCGGCCGCGAGAACACGATGTTCATCGCGTTCAGCGTCGCGGCGACCGCGATGATCGTCCTGCTCAACCTCGGCAGCAACCCTTACATCTTCATCCTCGCCACGGCCGTATATTTCGGGGTGTTCGGCGAGATCTACTCGCTGTTCCCCGCGACCTGCGGTGATACGTTCGGATCGAAGTTCGCGGCGAGCAATGCCGGGCTCCTCTACACCGCCAAGGGCACGGCCGCCTTCCTCGTCCCCTTCGCCAGCATGATCTCCGCGAGCTTCGGCTGGTCGGCCGTCTTCGCCCTGATCATCTGCCTCAACATCGTGGCCGCGGCCCTGGCGATCTTCGTGCTCAAGCCCCTGCGCCGCCGGTACCTCACCGAGGAGCCGGCGACCGCTGCCGAAGCGGCGAAGGGACAGGCGGCCCGCTTGGCCTGATCGAGACCGCGCGCCGACCCGAGGGGCCGGCGCGCAGCCCGTACAACGAAAATCCTTGTCCAAGAATCTGGCATACCATATACCAAATCCGGCAGGACAAGCCGGGCGCAACCATCCTCCGCCTGAGACCGGGCGTGATGGCATCGACCCCAAACCATAACGCTGGGAGGCCTCAATGACCGCTACCGCCATGGCGAAGAAGATCGATACGTCGGCCGCCGATGCTGCCATCTCCGAGTTCTATTCACCCCAGGAGCTGACCGACGGTTTCCACCTCGTGATCGATGCCCTGAAGCTCAACGGCATCACCACGATCTACGGCGTGCCCGGCATTCCGATCACCGATCTCGGCCGCATGGCCCAGGCCGAGGGGATGCGCGTCCTGTCCTTCCGCCACGAGCAGAACGCGGGCAACGCCGCGGCCATCGCGGGCTTCCTCACCAAGAAGCCCGGCATCTGCCTCACCGTTTCGGCGCCCGGCTTCCTCAACGGCCTGACCGCGCTCGCCAATGCGACCACGAACTGCTTCCCGATGATCCTGATCTCCGGCTCCTCGGAGCGTGAGATCGTCGATCTCCAGCAGGGCGATTACGAGGAGATGGATCAGCTCGCCATCGCCAAGCCCCTGTGCAAGGCGGCGTTCCGGGTGCTCCACGCCTGCGATATCGGCATCGGCATCGCCCGCGCCATCCGCGCTGCCGTCTCGGGCCGGCCCGGCGGCGTCTATCTCGATCTGCCCGCCAAGCTGTTCTCGCAGGTCATGGATGCGGAAGCCGGTGCGAAGTCGCTGGTGAAGGTGATCGATGCGGCCCCCGCGCAATTGCCTGCGCCCTCGTCCATCGCCCGCGCCCTCGAGGAACTGAAGAACGCCAAGCGCCCGCTGATCGTGCTGGGCAAGGGCGCGGCCTACGCCCAGGCCGACGATCTCGTCCGCGAACTCGTGGAGCGCAGCGGCATCCCCTACGTGCCGATGAGCATGGCCAAGGGGCTCCTGCCGGATACGCACCCGCTCTCGGCGGGCGCGGCGCGCTCGACGGCGCTGAAGGATTCCGATGTCGTCCTGCTGGTGGGCGCGCGCCTGAACTGGCTGCTCTCGCACGGCAAGGGCAAGACCTGGGGCGAGCCCGGTTCCAAGCGCTTCATTCAGATCGACATCGAGCCGCGCGAGATGGACTCGAACGTCGAGATCGTCGCCCCGGTGGTCGGTGATATCGGCTCCTGCGTCGCTGCCCTGCTCGATGGCATGGGCAAGGAGTGGAAGGGCGCGCCGGCCGAGTGGGTCGAGACGATCCGCACCAAGCGCGAGGCCAACATCGCCAAGATGGCCCCGAAGCTGATGAAGAACACCGCGCCGATGGACTTCCACTCGGCGCTGGGTGCCCTGCGCACGGTGATCAAGGAGCGTCCGGACGCGATCCTCGTCAACGAAGGCGCCAACACCCTCGACCTCGCCCGGGGCATCATCGACATGTACCAGCCGCGCAAGCGCCTGGACGTCGGCACCTGGGGCGTGATGGGCATCGGCATGGGCTTCGCCGTCGCCGCCGCCGTCGAGACCGGCAAACCGGTGCTGGCCGTCGAGGGCGACAGCGCCTTCGGCTTCTCCGGCATGGAGGTGGAGACCATCTGCCGGTACAACCTGCCGATCTGCATCGTGATCTTCAACAACAACGGCATCTATCGCGGCACCGACACCGATCCGACCGGCCGCGATCCCGGCACCACCGTCTTCGTCCCGGATTCCCGCTACGACAAGATGATGGAGGCCTTCGGCGGTGCCGGCGCGCAGGTCTTCACCCCGGACGAGCTGAAGCGCGCCGTCGAGACGGCGATGGATTCCGGCAAGCCGACCCTGATCAACGCCGTCATCGATCCGTCCGCCGGCAGCGAGAGCGGCAACATCGGTAGCCTCAACCCGCAGAGCGTGATCAAGCGCAAGTAACGGGCGGTCTAAGTCTCGGGCGCGCCCCGACAATACAGACCGTCATTGCGAACGCAGTGAAGCAATCCAGGGTAGCGGGACATCTGCGAATGTTGCGGCTCTCTGGATTGCTTCGCAGTCGCTCGCAATGACGGAACGGTTGATGTCTTACGGCGCGGCCCCGTCCGGACACCCGAACGGCATCGTGGAACGGGGACCCGCCATGATCGACCCAAAACTCGCGGGACGGCTTAGCGTCCCGCTCCGGCTCCCGACGGAGGATCCCCTTCCGCCGGGAACTCACGTCCTCGGCCTCTTCGCCGAGCGCGATGCGCGGCTCTACGTGCCGCAAGGGCTCGCCCCGCGCCGACCCGTTCCCCTCGTGGTGCTGTTTCACGGCGGGGGCGGCAGTGCCGAGAAGATCATGCCCATGCTGGCGGTCCATGCGGAGGCGCGCGGCTTCCTGCTTCTGATCCCGCAATCGCTGCATCCGACCTGGGATCTGGTCATCGCGGGCAACGGCCCGGATCGCGATCGCCTGGAACACGCGCTGAACGCCCTCGCCTCGCATTTTCTGCTCGATCCCGGCCGCATCGCTTTCGCGGGCCATTCGGACGGAGGGAGCTATGCCCTCTCCCTCGGTCTCACCAACGGCGACCTCGTGAGCCACGTGATCGTGTCGTCGGCGGGCTTCATGTCCGTGCAGACGCAGATGGGCACGCCGCGTGTGTTCATCTCACACGGCACGCGGGACGAGCAGATCCCCATCGATCGCAGCGGCCCCACCCATGCGTCGCTGATGCGCGAGGCGGGCTACGACGTCACCTATGTCGAGTATGACGGCCCGCACGCCTACGACCCTGCGGTCGTGCGGCGCGCGGTCGATTTCTTCATGGACGACCGCGACGCTAGCTACGCGGCTTGATCTTCAACTGATCGATCGCCCAGAGCCAGGTTCCGTCCGCCTGTCGCCGCGCCGCCTCGACGGACAGGACACCGTTGCCGAGCCGCGCGAAGGTCAGCGCGAGACCATCCTTGATGAGGGCGGGCAGCACCTCCGCCTGCGGGAAGTCCGACTTCCTGGCCAGAAGATCCGCGTAGAAGCGGCGGATCTCGCCATGGCCCGTGGCGACGACGTCACCCGCCGCCAGAACCGCATCGGGCTCATAGAGCGCCACCAGCCCCTCCACGTCGCCCGCATTGGCGCGTGTGTTGAACAGGCTCGCCAGTTCACCCGGCTCCCTGGCGCCGTCGCGCGCGTGCTCCGCCATCGTGTTCTCCCTGTCCTTCACCGAAGTCGCTCCCCGTTCCCGTCCCGCACCGACACGGCGACGGGGATGCCGACCTTCACGCTTTCCGAGACCGTGCAGAATCGCTCGAACTGGGCGAGCACCTGCTCGATCCGCGGCAGGGAAGCGGAGGCGGCCCCCAGCGTGATGTCGACCTCGATCCCGCCGATGCGCAGGCGCCTGTCCGCATTGCGGACGATCGCTGCCGAGGCCCGTGCGCTGACGCCCCGCCCGTCCTGGCCGAACTTGCCCAACGCGAAGGCGAAGCTGGCGCAGAGGCAGTTGCTCACCCCCGCGATCAGCAATTGCTCCGGTGACGGGCCCGACCCGAGCCCGATCGGCTCCGGCTCGTCCGTCTCCAGCGGGGGGAAGGCCGCGCCGAAATCGACCACGAACTTGAAAGCCTCGATCTGCGTGATCGTGATGCTGGGTGCGAGCGTCATGCCGTCCGCGTCCTCCCTGGTCATAGCAACGTCGAGCGAACAACTGGCTTGACTGCCATTCTACATGTGGCATACCAGATACCAATCACCGAGTCACCCGGCGGGGGGAGAGCCCCTCGTTCAGGAAGCAAGGGAGAGAACGCCATGACCGAGCCGAGCATCGTCGTCCGGCTGCGCGCGTGAGCGCCACCATGGCCGTCAATGTCGATCTGTCCGGCCTTGTCGATGCCGTCGGAGACGCCATCGTGGTGTCCGATCCCGATGGCGCCATCGTGGTGTGGAACCCGGCCGCCGAGCGGATCTTCGGCTTCACCAGCGCTGAAGCCCTGGGCCAGCCCCTCGATCTCATCACCCCCGACCGCCATCGGCGCCGTCACTGGGACGGCTACGCCAACACGATGCGCACGGGGGTGACCAAGTACGGCACGAAGCTCCTGCGCGTGCCGGCCCTGCACAAGGACGGGCACAGCCTGTCCATCGCCTTCACCGTCGGCCTCCTCAAGGATGAGGATGGCTTGGTGACCGGGATCGTCGCCGTCATCCGCGACGAAACCGAGCGCTGGAGCGAGGAGAAGCGTCTCCGCCAGCGAATTTCGGACCTAGAAGCCGAAAGCAAAGAGCGCATTCCGTCATGAGAGGCCAAGTCTTCCTAAGAAGACAAAGTCTTTCTCGGTGTCAGTGTTTCGATCAACGGGAGGAACTGAAATGACCCAGCCGCTCGAAGGCATCAAGATCATCGACTTCACCCACGTCCAGGCGGGCCCGGCCTGCACGCAGCTCCTCGCGTGGTTCGGCGCCGACGTGATCAAGGTCGAGCGCCCCGGCGCGGGCGACGTGACCCGCAACCAGCTTCGTCATATCGAGGACGCCGACGCCCTCTACTTCACGATGCTGAACTCGAACAAGCGTTCGCTGACCCTCGACACCAAGACCAAGCAGGGCAAGGAAGTCCTCGAGAAGCTGATCCGCGAGTCGGACGTGATGGTCGAGAATTTCGGCCCCGGCGCGCTCGACCGCATGGGCTTCTCCTGGGCGCGCATCCAGGAACTCAACCCGGGCATGATCCTCGCCTCGGTGAAGGGCTTCTCGGATGGTCACCATTACGAGGACCTGAAGGTCTACGAGAACGTCGCGCAGTGCGCGGGAGGTGCGGCCTCGACCACCGGCTTCTGGGATGGCCCGCCCACCGTGTCGGCCGCCGCCCTCGGTGATTCCAACACCGGCATGCACCTCGCCATCGGCATCCTGACGGCGCTCCACCAGAAGACCAAGACCGGCAAGGGCCAGAAGGTCGCCGTGTCGATGCAGGACTCGGTGATCAACCTGTGCCGCGTGAAGCTGCGTGACCAGCAGCGCCTCGACGCCATCGGCTACCTCGAGGAATACCCGCAATACCCGCACGGCAAGTTCTCGGACGTGGTGCCGCGCGGCGGCAACGCGGGCGGCGGCGGCCAGCCGGGCTGGGTGCTGAAGTGCAAGGGCTGGGAGACCGACCCGAACGCCTACATCTACTTCACCATTCAGGGTCACGCCTGGGCGCCGATCTGCAAGGCGATCGGCAAGGAGGAGTGGATCGACGATCCGGCCTACAACACGGCCCGCGCTCGCCAGGACAAGATCTTCGACATCTTCAACACGATCGAGGCGTGGCTGGCGGACAAGACCAAGTTCGAGGCGGTCGACATCCTGCGCAAGTTCGATATCCCCTGCTCGCCGGTGCTCACCATGAAGGAGATCGCCGAGGATAAGTCGCTGCGTGAAAGCGGCACGATCGTCGAGGTGGCGCACCCGAAGCTCGGCAAGTACCTGACGGTCGGAAGCCCGATCAAGTTCTCCGATCTCCAGGTCGACATCAAAGCCTCGCCGCTGCTTGGTGAGCACACGAACGACATCCTCTCGCAACTCGGCTACTCGCAGCAGCAGATCGCCGAGCTGCACGACGCCAAGGCCGTCTAAGAGCCTCTCACGAAACTCCCGCTGCGCCGTCGAGGCCAGAGGGAGAACTCCCGGTGAACGGGAGTTTTGTGAGGAGCTCTAAGTCGACGCGCTACGGTGACGGGGCGGAGCTGCCATGGCGGCTCCGCCCCCGCCCTCCCCTTTCGGCGGCGCGTCCCCGGTGCGAAGACACGGTACGATGATGAGCCGCTTCCGAGACCGCTTCGTCCCGCGCTTGGCCCAAGTCAGCCTCCTCGAGCGCGCCCGCTCGGCCAGCGGCGCCCTGCTCGGCCTCCTCTGCACCGGCCTCGTGGCCCGTGCCGCCGTAGGCTCGGGCGCCGAGCTGCCCATCCTGATCGCCCCGATGGGGGCCTCCGCCGTCCTGCTCTTCGCGGTGCCGTCGAGCCCGCTGGCGCAACCCTGGTCGATCCTCGGCGGCAACATCGTCGCCGCGCTGGTCGGGGTCACCGCCGCCGCCCATCTCGGCGATGCCATGCTTGCGGGCGCGGTCGCCGTGTCGGTCGCCATCGCACTGATGATGCTGCTTGGCTGCCTGCATCCCCCGAGCGGCGCCGTCGCGCTGACGGCCGTGCTCGGCGGCCCGGCGATCCGTGACCTCGGCTACGGTTTCGTCCTGTGGCCCGTCGGGGCGAACTCGCTGCTGCTCCTGATCTGCGCGCTATTGTTCAACAACCTGACCGGGCGCAGCTATCCGCATGTCGCCGCGGCGCCGAGCCAGCCGGGTGCGGCGATGGGCTCAGGCCTGACGGCGGCGGATATCGACGCGGCGCTCGCGCAGTTCGATGAGGTGATCGACATCGATCCCGGCGACCTCCAGGCCATCCTGCGCCGGGCACAGGTCCACGCCTCGTTGCGCCAATCCGGCCAGACCACCTGCGGGGCGCTGGTGAGGCGGAGCACGCGGGCCATCGCACCCGATACCCCCTGCGCGACGCCCTGGCGACCCTGCGCCACCACCGCGCCACGATGGTGCCGGTGACGGACGAGAGCGCGCGGGTGCTCGGCGTCGTCACGCAGAACGATGTGCTCGACAAGACCATCGGCTGGGAGCGCCGGGCACCGCGTCTCGGGCTCGGGCGGCGGATCGCCCTCATGCTTCAACGCGGTCGCGCCCCGCACGGGGTCGTCGCCGACGTCATGACGACGGGCGCCGTGACCCTGCAACAGAATACCGCCGCCGGACAGGCCGCGTGGCTGATGATGCAGGCCGGTCTGCATCAGGCGCCGGTCGTCGGGCCGGATGGCCGGTTGATCGGCATCGTCGATCAAATGGACCTGATCGGTGCCATGCTGGCCGATATTTCGACCGACCATGCCGCGCATGCTCCGGTGGAACGCCGACGCGCCGATCTGCGGGCCGGCTAACGCGCTGTCCGCCTCTATGATCGCCCGCTCGTCGACGGAATGCGTGTGGGAACAAGGATGCTGAGCCAACCGCCCGATGCTGTCGGATCCGGTACGGCTCAAGGACGTTGACGAACGGTATTCTGTATACCAAAGTAATTGCCGGGAACCGCTTCGATAATCGCGGACCCAGAGGAGGAGCGTGATGGCCAGCGCCTTAGGCCGGACGCACGACGCCATGGCCGCCCCGTCGGCCCGCCGCGCCGGATCCCCATCCGACCGCCGACATCCCCGTGCCGAAGCCCATCCAGAGGCCCGAACGGCATGAGCGATCGTCCGCATGATTCCGCAAACGAGCCGGCGAGCACCCCGATGAAATACCTGACCATTGTCGAATGCCCGGTCGTCTATCCGGCCGAAAACGAGCATGCCCTCGCCAGCAAGGACATGCTGCCGCGCTTCGGTGTGACGTCCGGCCTCGAAAGTCAGCACGTCCGCGTGCTCGATGAGAGGATCACCTCGGTCTGCATCTGGGCGAGCGAGTTCCTCGCCAAGCGCTATTTCGGCAAGGATTGGTCCGAGAAGGCCGATGCGATCTGGGGCGACCAGTATCAGATCCGGTTCGAGCCGATCGACGCCGCCGCGAACGCCTGAACCGGTGTCGGCCGAGCCCGGCTTCCACGCCTGGAATCCCGGCCTCACCTCGGGCCTGCCCCGCCACGTCCGGCCCCTGGCGACCGTCTTCCGAACCGAGAATGTCGAGACGCGTTTCGCCGAGAGCGAGGAGCTGAGCGACTTCTGCGGTCTGCCGGCAAGCAGGCTCAGCCTGTTCCGGGCGGACCGCCTCGTCGTCCATGAACTGCTGGTGCGGGTCATGGCCGATCTCTCGATCCCCCTCGGCACGGTCTACGCCGATCTCGGGGTCAATTTCCGCCGCATGGTGGCGACGATCCTGAGTGAGGGGATCCAGCCGCATCTGCCCGAGATCCGGGAGACGATGCGCGCGATCCGCGACGAGGCGGAGGTGATGCTCCGACGCGAGATCGCGTTGCTCCTCGGCGGGCCCGCTCAGGATCCCGCGCCCGCGCGGCTGAAGCGGGGCTGGATCGACCGGCTCACCTTCGGCTTGTGCGCGATGAAGCCGGGCGTCCCGCATCAAGCCGGGGATGGGGAAGGCCCCTCTCCTTCGGCTGGCACGGACGAACCGACCGCGAGGCTCGAGCGGGCGGTGCATGACGCTCTGCGCACCATCGCCGCAAGCCTCACCGCCCGGCACGGCTATCTGCCACGGGATGCCGCGTTGCTGTGCAAGCTCGGGATGATCCTCGTCTCGAACGGCTACGGCAGCCGCCGCATCGGTGCGATGATCGAGCCCTGGTTCGAGGCGGTCGTCGCCCGCGAGGGCTATCGCCGGGTCCGGGCTCAGGACCGTCCCGTCGTGATGAACGTCAAGGGCGCCTCGGCCTCCGGCAAGAGTACCATCCGCCCCTACCAGCGGGCGCTGGCTGAGCGGACTGGCGCCGATTGGCAGGATTTCGCGGTCATCACACCGGACGTATGGCGCAAGTTCCTGCTCGATTACGACAGCCTCGGCGCCGACCGGCGCTATGCCGGGCCGTTGACCGGTTATGAGGTGGAGATCGTCGACGAGAAGCTCGACCTCTACATGGCCCGGAAGGCGACGGAGGGCCGGATCTCGCATCTGCTGATCGACCGCTTCCGCTTCGACAGCTTCGCGGTCGATGCCGCGTCGGACCGTCCTGGCCAATTGCTGACCCGGTTCGGCCACACGATCTATCTGCAGTTCATGGTGACGCCGCCGGAGGAGACGGTGGAGCGCGCCTGGAAGCGTGGTGAGGAGTTCGGCCGCTACAAGGCGGTCGAGGATCTGCTCGCCCACAATGTCGAGGCCTTCGCGGGCATCCCGCGCCTGTTCTTCCTCTGGGCTTTGTGTCGCGACAAGGTCGTCGCGTTCGAGTTCCTCGACAACACGGTGCCCAACGGCGAAGTGCCCCGCACCATCGCCTTCGGTGGCAACGACGCGATGACCGTGCTCGACCCGGCCGCCCTCCTCGACATCGAGCGGTTCCGCAAAATCAACGTCTACGCCCAGACGCGCGAGCAGGTCTATGCGGGGAGCGACCCGTCGCCGGAAAGGAATGTCGGCTTCCTGCGGGCCTGCCTCGCGCGGCTCGGACAGGTCCGTTTCGCCGAGCGCGAGACCGGACGCGTCTACGCCCGGTTCGAGCGCGGCAATCTGGTCGCCCTCGACCGGAATGGGCTCGATCGTGCCTGCGCGGATGCGACCACCCGGGCGACCTGCGAAGCCATCGGTCTGTTCGCCGAGGGCGTCGCGGCAGGTATCTCACCGGACATGTCACCGGTCACGGCCGAATTGACCCTCGGCGCCGGAGGACTTCACAGCCTGCCGTCCCACTGAACGCATTTTGTGCCATGCACAAATCGCAGGTGGGGAATTGGCATTTTGCACTTGGTATACAATACGCCTGGACCTATATCGCTCTCACCGCAGCGCAACATAGGCCCAGGAGAACACGATGATCGTCACCACCCTCGCCGCTTTCGTCTTCTTCGCCGCCGTTCAGGGCCTGCTCGTGGTTCAGCTCGCCGACAAGCTCACGCCCGGCGGCACGGAAGCCAAGAGCGCCGCGCGCCCGGCAAATGGCCAGGCCCAGTACGCCTGAGCCGACCATCTGACTGGAACGAGAGGGGCAGCGCGCCGTGGCGCGACTGCCCTACTCGGCTGCGATCTTTGGCGTTGAGCCGACAGCGCCCGACCACATGATGGCATCGATTTCGGTGGCCGAGCACCCGAGCACATCGCGCAGGATCTCGTCCGTATGCTCCCCCAGCAATGGGGACCGCTGGACCGTCACGGGATTGGCCGAGAGGCGCACGGGGTTGCCGACAGTCAGGTAGGACCCGCGGGTGGGGTGATCGACTTCGACCACCGTTCCGCTGGCGCGCAACGCCTCGTCCTCGGCGATCTCCTTCATCGACAGGATCGGCCCGCAGGGTATGTCGTAGGCGTTGAGGATATCCATCGCCTCGAACTTGTCGTGCTTCATCGTCCACGCCTCGATGCGCGTGAAGATCTCGTTGAGATGCGGCAGCCGTGCCTGCGGCGAGGCATAGTCCGGGTCCGTCTTCCAGTCCGGCTCACCGATGATGTCGCAGATCGGCTTCCAGACCGCCGCCTGAGCGATGAAGTAGATGTAGGCGTCCGGATCCTGCTCCCAGCCACGGCATTTCAGGATGCGGCCGGGTTGTCCGCCGCCCGAATCGTTGCCGGCACGCGGCACGGAATCGCCGAAGGGGATCCCCTCGCCATACTGGCTGTATTCCGCGAGGGGCCCGCGCGCGAGACGCTGTTGATCGCGCAGCTTCACCCGGCACAGGTTGAGCACGCTGTCCTGCATCGCGCAGTCGACGCGCTGCCCGCGCCCGCTCTGCACCCGGTGATACAGGGCGGTGACGATCCCGAGGGCGAGATGGAGGCCCGTTCCGGAATCGCCGATCTGAGCGCCCGTCACCATCGGCTTGTCGCCGCGCCAGCCGGTGGTCGAGGCCGCCCCGCCCGCGCATTGGGCGACGTTCTCGTAGACCTTGCAATCCTCGTAGCGGCCGGGGCCGAAGCCCTTCACGGAGGCGAGGATGAGGCGCGGATTGGCAGCCTGGATCGCGTCCCAGGTCAGACCCATCCGGTCGAGGGCGCCGGGGGCGAAGTTTTCGACGAGCACATCGCACTCACGGATAAGGCGCCACAGCACCTCTTTCCCGGTCTCGTGCTTCACATCGATCGTGATCGACCGCTTGTTGTGGTTGAGCATCGTGAAATAGAGGCTGTCGACGCCCGGGATGTCCTGCAATTGCTGCCGGGTCGCGTCGCCGCCATCGGGCCGCTCGATCTTGATGACATCCGCCCCGAACCACGCCAGCAATTGCGTGCAAGTCGGGCCGGACTGAACATGCGTGAAGTCCAGAACCTTCACGCCCGCGAGCGGCGCGCCCATCATGGCTTCCTCCGTCGTGTCGACCTGGGTGACGACAATTCACGGGGGCTTGTTCGCCTTGCTCCGCGAAGTGCCCCACCGGGCCGACGTCGGGCCTGTCGCGGCCACGGATCAGCGACACCGATTGAGCACGCGCGTATTCATGGCATACCAGATACCAAAGGTCAAAGGACCCGTTCGGGCGGACCTCAGGTGATCGGCGCCGGGTTGAACAGCGTCAGGTCGTTGAAGAGGCCCCAGCGGTCGGACCAGGGGCGCTTTCGCCCGCTCGCCACGTCGAGGATGAGGTGGAACAGTTCCCAGCCCATCTCCTCGAGGGTCGCTTCGCCGGTGGCGACGCGGCCCGCATCGAGATCGATCAAATCGGACCAGCGTCGGCTGAGTTCGGTGCGGGTCGCCACCTTGATCACCGGGGCCTGGGCGAGGCCGTACGGTGTGCCGCGGCCCGTCGAGAACACCTGTAACGTGATGCCCGAGGCGAGTTGCAGCGTGCCGCAGACGAAATCGCTGGCAGGGGTCGCGGCGAAGATCAGGCCCTTCTCGCGCACCCGTTCGCCCGGGGCGAGGACACCGGAAATCGCGCTGGTGCCCGATTTCGCGACCGAGCCGAGGGCCTTCTCGACGATATTGTTGAGGCCGCCCTTCTTGTTGCCGGGCGAAGGATTGGCGCGTCGGTCGGCGCCGCCCTTCTCTAAGTAATCGTCGTACCACGCCATCTCGCGGATGAGCGCGTCCGCCACCTCCGGCGTCGCCGCGCGGGGTGTCAGGAGGTGGATCGCATCGCGTACCTCCGTCACCTCGGAGAACAGCACCGTGGCGCCGCAGCGGACCAGCAGGTCGGCGGCGAAGCCGAGCGACGGATTTGCGGTCACGCCGGAGAAGGCATCGCTGCCGCCGCATTGCAGGCCGACCACGAGGTCGGAGGCCGGGCAGGTCTCGCGACGGCGCTGATCCAGCACCGCGAGCCGCGCCTCGGCCATCGTCATGATGCTGTCGATCATGCTGCCGAAGCCGTCGTGGCGCTCGTCCTGCAAACGGACGACGCTGTCCTCGGCCACTCCCCGGCCCTCGGGAACGAGGCGCTCGGAGACGAGCTTCTCGCAGCCGAGGCCGACCACCATCACCTCGCCGCCGAAATTCGGGTTCTTGGCAAGGCTCTGCAACGTCCGGATCGGGATCACCGCCTCCGGCGCGTTGATCGCCACGCCGCAGCCATAGGCGTGGGTGAGGCCGATCACATCGTCGACGTTGGGGAAGCGCGGCAGCAACTCCTCGCGGATGCGCTTGATCGCGACATCGAGGGTGCCGGTCACGCATTGCACGCTGGTCGAGATCGCCAGGATGTTCTTGGTGCCGACGCTGCCATCCGGGTTGCGGAATCCCTCGAAGGTGAAGCCTTCCAGCGGCGGCAGGGGGCGGGCACCCGCGTCGCCTTGTCCAGGGCGTCGAGCGCGGGCGCCGTCGGGGTCTCGACGCAGGATTCCTCGACCCAGGAGCCCTGCGGGATGTCGCGCAGCGCGATGCCGACCACCTCGCCGTAGCGTCGGACATGGCCGCCCACCGGGATGTCGGTGAGCGCCACCTTATGGCCCTGCGGCACGAACTCCGTGAGTCTCAGCCCGTCCGGAAAGGTCGTCCCGGCCGGCAGCCCGAAGGCGTTGACCACGATCGCGACGTTGTCATCGTCCCGCAGGCGGATCGTGCGGGGCACGTCGCCGATGGAACTCGGGAGGGTGGAGGGGGACACCGCGCTCATGGGCTGTCTCGCGTGTGAAGGACCGCTGGCTTGAGGGGGCCGAAGGCGCCCCGGTCAGGCGCCGTCGACGCTCCTCGGCAGTTGCGCCGGGTTCGCGTCGGTCAGGGCCTCCGGCAGGAGTGCCTCGGGCATGTCCTGGTAGCTGACCGGCCGTAGGAAACGGTCGATGGCGAGGCTGCCGACCGAGGTGGTGCGCCCGTCCGAGGTCGCCGGGAACGGGCCGCCATGGACCATGGCGTGGCCGACCTCGACCCCGGTTCCGAAGCCGTTGACGAGGATACGGCCGACCTTCCGCTCCAGCACGGGCAGGAGGCCGCGCGTCTCCACGTGGTCGGAGGGATCCATGTGCAGGGCGGCGGTCAACTGACCTTCGAGCCCTTCGAGCACGGCCCGCAACTCGTTCGTATCCGCGCAACGCACCACGAGGGAGGCGGCGCCGAACACCTCCTCGCCCAGGCGGTGGTCGGCACGGAAGGCGGCGCCGGTCGTTGCGAACAGAACCGGCTGGCCCTGCTGGCCGGTGCCCTCCTGGCCCTGCGCCACCCGCTCGACCGCCGGGTTGCTCTCCAGGGCGGCGACGCCCTCGCAATAGGCCTTGTGGATCCCGGGCGTCAGCATGGTCGCCGCCGCGACATTCGGGAGAGCCTCGGAGGCCGCCGCCAGGAACGCGTCGAGGCCGGGGCCGTCGACCGCCAGGACGAGGCCGGGATTGGTGCAGAACTGACCCGAGCCGAGGGTGAGCGAGGCGACGAAGGCCTTGCCGATCTCCGCGCCGCGCGCCTGCAGCGCCGCCGGCATCAGGACGACCGGGTTGATGCTGCTCATCTCGGCATAGACCGGGATCGGCGTCGCACGCGTGGCCGCGATCTGCATCAGAGCGGTGCCGCCCCGGCGCGAGCCGGTGAAGCCGATCGCGGCGACGCGCGGATCGGCGGCGAGGCGCTGCCCGATGGCGATGCCCTCTTCGAACAGCAGGGCGAACACGCCCGCAGGCAGGCCACATTCGGCCACCGCGCGCTGGATCGCTCCCCCGACCAGGGCCGAGGTGCCGGGATGGGCCGGATGCGCCTTCACGATCACCGGGCATCCGGCCGCCAGCGCCGAGGCGGTGTCGCCGCCCGCCACCGAGAAGGCGAGCGGGAAGTTCGAGGCGCCGAAGACCAGCACAGGGCCGACGGCGATGCGGCGCAGGCGCAGGTCCGGGCGCGGCAGGGGCTTGCGCTCCGGCTGGGCCGGATCGACCCGCAGGCCGAGGAAGGCGCCGCGCCGGACCACCTCAGCGAACATCCGCAACTGCCCGACGGTGCGGCCGCGCTCACCCTCGATCCTCGGGCGGGGAAGGCCGGTCTCCGCCATGCAGCGGGTGACGAGGTCGTCGCCGAGATCGAGGATGTTGCGGGCGATGGCGTCGAGGAAGTCGGCGCGGGCTTGGAGCGGCGTCTCCCGATAGGTGTCGAAGGCCTCGGCCGCCAAGGCACAGGCGCGCTCGGCCTGTTCGGCCGTCGCCGAAGCGAAGGCGGGCTCCAGGGCGGAACCGGTGGCGGCCTCGACCGCGCGCCAGGGCGCTCCGGCGCCCGGCACGCGCTCGCCGCCGATCAGGTTGTCGCTGCTGAAGGTCATGCTGTCGCTCCGGTTCGAATGGTCGGCAGGGTTTTATCCTACCGAACGAGGCAGGGCTTCTTGTTGTCGAAGGTCCAGTTCGGAACCAGGAACTGCATCGCCGCCGCGTCGTCGCGGGCGCCGAGGCCGTGGTCGCGGTAGAGGGCGTTCGCCTCTTCGACCGCCGCCCAGTCGAGCTCGATCCCGAGGCCGGGCCGCTCCGGCACCCGGACGAGGCCGCCTCGGATCGCGAGCGGCTCCTTCGTCAGGCGTTCGCCGTCCTGCCAGATCCAATGCGTGTCGATGGCGGTCACGTTGCCGGGCGCCGCCGCTGCGACATGGGTGAACATGGCGAGCGACACGTCGAAATGGTTGTTCGAGTGCGAGCCCCAGGTGAGCCCGTGGTCGCGGCAGAGCTGGGCCACGCGCACCGATCCGGCCATCGTCCAGAAGTGCGGATCGGCGAGCGGGATATCGACGGCGCCGAGCTGGATCGCGTGGTTCATCTGTCGCCAATCGGTGGCGATCATGTTGGTGGCGGTGGGCAGGCCGGTGGCCCGGCGGAACTCGGCCATGATCTCGCGGCCGGAGAAGCCGCCTTCCGCGCCGCACGGGTCCTCGGCATAGGCCAGCACATGGCCCTGCCCCTTGCACAGGCGGATCGCCTCTTCGAGGGACCACGCGCCGTTCGGATCGAGGGTCACGCGGGCCTGCGGGAAGCGCTCGTGGATCGCGGTCACGGCGGCGATTTCCTCCTCGCCGCGCAGGACGCCGCCCTTCAGCTTGAAGTCGTTGAAGCCGTATTGCTCGTAGGCCGCCTCGGCGAGACGGGCGACGGTCTCGGGGCTCAGGGCCTCCTCGTCGCGGAGGCGGAACCAGCCGTCGCGGGCGGTCGGGGCGCGGTAGCCGAGATCGGTCTTGGTGCGATCGCCGACGTAGAACAGGTAGCCCAGCATCTCGACCGCGTCGCGTTGCTGGCCTTCGCCCAGCAGGGCGGCGACCGGCACGTCGAGATATTGCCCGAGCAGGTCGAGGAAGGCGGATTCGACGGCCGTGACCGCGTGGATGGTGATGCGCAGATCGAAGGTCTGCAGGCCCCGGCCCCCGACATCGCGGTCGGCGAAATGGCTGCGCATGGTGTTCAGCACGGCGTTCCAGGCGCCCAGCGGCTGACCGATGATGAGGTCGCGGGCGTCCTCGAGCGTCTTGCGGATGCCCTCGCCGCCGGGAACCTCGCCGAGGCCGGTCGCGCCGGTCGAGTCGGTGAGCACCACGAGGTTGCGAGTGAAGAACGGGCCATGCGCGCCCGAGAGGTTCAGGAGCATGCTGTCATGGCCGGCGACGGGCACGACCTTCATCTCGGTGACGGTCGGCGTGTTGCGGGCGGCGTGACGGGGCTCGAACGACATGGCATTCCTCCTACGGATGCACGGGCCGAAAGCTTCGGGTGAGGAGGGCCGGCGTCGCGCGCCGGCCCCGGAGGGCGTCAGACGCCCTTCAGTTCGACGCGGCGGATCTCGCCGACCACCACGAGGTAGCAGAAGCAGGCGACCAGGGCGTTCAGGCCCACGAAGACCAGGGCGCCGTTGAACGAACCCGTCGATTGAACGATGTAGCCGATGGCGATCGGGGTGGTGATGCCCGCGGTGTTGCCGAAGGTGTTGAACAGGCCACCCGAAAGGCCGCCGCTCTCACGCGGCGAAGTGTCGGACACGACGGCCCAGCCGAGCGCCCCGATACCCTTGCCGAAGAAGGCGAGCGCCATCAGCCCCACCACCACCGCATCGGCCTGGACGTAGTTGCAACCGATGATGCTCATGGAGAGCAGCATGCCGCCGACGATCGGGATCTTACGGGCGGCGGTGAGCGAGTAGCCGCGGCGCAGGAGCATGTCGGAAATCACGCCGCCGAGGATGCCGCCGATGAAGCCACACAAAGCCGGAAGCACCGCCGCGAAACCCGCCTGAAGGATCGACAGGCCGCGCTCCTTCACGAGGTAGACGGGGAACCACGTCAGGAAGAAGTAGGTCAGCACCGTGATGCAGTACTGGCCGACATAGATCCCGAGCAGCATCCGGTTGGACAGCAACTCGCGCAGGGTCTTGCCCGTGTTGGTCCGCTTCGCGGTTCCCTGCCCGTCCATGTCGAGAAGGGCGCCGCCCGCCTCGATGTAGTCGCGCTCGGCCGCGTTCATCATCGGGTGCTTCTTCGGGCTGTCGATGACCTGAAGCCAAAGCAGGGCGAAGGCGATGCCGAGGATGCCCATGCTGGTGAAGACATGGTGCCAGCCGAACGTGTGGACGATCCACGCCATCAGCGGCGTGAACAGAACGGTCGCGAAATACTGCGCCGAGTTGAAGAAGGCCGAAGCCATCCCACGCTCGCGGGTGGGGAACCACGCTGCGACGATGCGGGCATTGGCCGGGAAGACCGGCGCCTCGGTGAGGCCGACCGCGAGCCGCAGGGCAAAGAGCATCACGACGGCGGTGAGGCCGGTGAAGAAGCCCACCGCGCCCTGCACCAGCGTGAACCCGGACCACAGGGCGATGGCCGCCGCGTAGACCCACTTCACGCCGAAGCGGTCGAGGAGCCAGCCGCCGGGGATCTGGGCGAGCACGTAGGACCAGGCGAAGGCCGAGAAGACGTAGCCCATCTGGATCGGCGTGAGGCCGAGTTCCTTGGCCATGTCCGGCCCGGCGATGGAGATGGTGGCACGGTCGGCGTAATTGATCGTGGTGGCCGCGAACAGCATCAGCACGATGAGGATGCGGACGCGGGTGCGGCGCGCCGCGTCGGCACCGACGAGCGTCGCGCTCGTGGTGCCGCTCGTAGAGGCACTCATGGACGTTCTCCCTGGATGGGCGCCGCCCGGTTGAGTCCGGGCGATCGGTCGTGCCGCCGTTGGCTCGGCGGTTGTTCGTTCGGATCGGGCGATTAGCGGCGGTCGCCGATCAGCGCCTTCAACTCGGCGATCTCGGCCGCGTCGAAATCGGTGAGCGGCGGACGGACCGGGCCCGCATGACGGCCCACGGCGGTCATGCCCGCCTTGACGATCGACACCGCGTAGCCGCGCTTGCGGTTGCGGATCGCGATGTAGGGCAGCACGAAATCGCGCAGTTCCCGGTAGACGCCGTCACGGTCGCGGCGGCGGACCATGTCGTAGAAGGACAGGGCCCATTCGGGGAGGAAGTTGAAGATCGCCGAGGAATAGGTGGTGACGCCCATTTCCAGGTACGGGAGGGCGAAGGTCTCGGCGGTGGGCAAGCCGCCGACATAGGTCAGGCGATCACCGAGCCCGGCATAGATCCGGGTCATCAGTTCGACGTCGCCGACGCCGTCCTTGAAGCCCACGAGGTTCGGGTTGCGCTCACACAGGCCCGCGAGGGTCTGCTCGTTCAACTGCGCATTGGCGCGGTTGTAGACGATGATGCCGAGCGAGGTCGCCTTGCACACCGCCTCGATATGGGCGGCCAGACCGACCTGCTCGGAGCCGACGAGGTAGGGCGGCAGCAGCAGGATACCGTCGGCGCCCGCAGCCTCGGCCGCCTTGGCGAGTTCGACGGCCAGCGCCGTCCCCTGCCCGGCGGGGGCGATGACCGGCGTCCGGCCACGGGTTTCCTCAATGCAGGCGCGGACCACGCGGTCGATCTCGGCGGGAGTGAGCGAGAAGAATTCGCCGGTGCCGCCCGCTGCGAACAGGCCCGAGACCTTGTAATCGGCCAAGCGGCTCAGGTTGTCGCGATAGGCGCCTTCGTTGACCGAGTAATCGTCATTGAAATGCGTGACGGGGAAGGACAGGAGGCCGGAGCCGAGAACCTGCGCCATCTCCACGGGGGTCATCCGTGACATCTGTCTCACTCCCTGTTTCGCACCTTTCCGGCGTCGAGATAGGGATAGGCCCATGCCTTTTATGCGTCCAACATTGATTTTAACTCAATTATCCCACATCGTGCATTAATGTTCGATCTGGGTCACGCACGCAGCTTCATTGCCGTCGCCGAGGAGATGCATTTCGGCCGGGCTGCCGCGCGGCTGAATCTCACGCAATCCCCCCTGTCCCGGCAGATCCAGATGCTGGAACAGTCGCTGGGCGTCGCGCTGCTGGAGCGGACGACGCGGGCGGTGCGCCTGACCCCAGCGGGCCGGACCTTCCTGGCTGAGGCCTATCGAGTGCTCGCCGCGGTCGAGAGCGCCGCCCGTCTCACCCGCCGCACCGCGAGCGGGGAGAGCGGCACGATCAGGCTGAGCTTTACCGCGGCCTCCGCCTACAGGACACTTCCACGCATCGTCGCCCATATCCGCGCGAGGCTGCCGGCCATCGATCTTGTGCTGGAGGAGATGGTCTCCGACGAGCAGATCCAGGCCCTGGAGGAGAACCGCATCGATGTCGGCGTGCTGAGGCCCAGTCCGGCGCTTCAGGATGCCCGCACGCCGATCGCGACTGCCGCTATCGCGCACGAACAGCTGCTGCTCGCCATCCCGCGTCGCCATCCCCTGGCGAGCGGGGATGAGCCGACCCTGCGCGATCTCGACGGGGAGGCTTTGGTGACGTGGTCCCCGCGCGGCGGGCGTTACTTCATCGATCTGTTGGACAATCTGTTCAACGAAGCTGGTATCCGGCCGCGTGTCGTGCAGCGGGTGAACCAGCTGCACGCGATGCTGGCGCTGGTCGGCGCTGAGATCGGGGTCGCCCTGGTTCCAGACAGCGCCGTCGGCATCAGCATGACGGACATCGTCTTACGGCCCATCGCGGCGCCGGAGGCGGCGCGACCCAAACTCCTGCTGGCATGGCGGCAGGACAATCCCAACCCGTGCTTGCTCTCCTTCCGGTCGAGCCTTTTGGAAATGGCTGAGCGACCGGACCGAGCGACCGCACACGTCATGACGCCCAAACGAAGCTCGGACTGAAGCGGCCGAGGATGAGACGCAGTCCCGATACAGCAACGGGCTGGGGTCGAGTTTGCGAAGACTTTCAAACAAGCTCGACCGGCCGCCCCGCCGGCGTTAGCAAGTAGGACGGCGCGATTTTTGCATTGGGCAACAGACTGGTCGAAGGGCAGTAATGCGTTGCGCCATGCCTCTTTAAGAAGCACGAGCGCGATTTCATAGCATTGATAAAATTTAGCGCATTATTCGCCAGCAATGCTCGGCGATTGACCAGATCATGTAAGCGTGATGGCTGTTCGACAGAGTTCTCGGCAGCAAAGGCTGGGGCATAAATTTTATATTAATCTCCCGGCCTGAACGAAGTGAGGCAGAAGGAAAGGGCTCGCCCCATGCCGTCGCTCAATCTGTCTGGTTACAAGCTCACCTTCGATGACGAATTCAACAGCCTGAGCGTCTCGCAGACCGGTGCGGGGACCACCTATGCCGACACGCGCGCCGAGTGGCGCATCAACGGCGGGACGGCCGATATCGGCTTTGGAAGCACCTCGTTCGTCGATCCGGCGTCCGGCTATAACCCTTTCAGCGTTCAGAACGGCGCCCTCACGATCACCGCCATCCCGAAGCAGGCCTCGTCTGCCACTCCGGGGGCGTGGCAATCCGGTCTGATCACCACGCAGGGCAACTTCTCCCAGACCTACGGCTATTTCGAGATCCGGGCGGATTTCTCGAACGACCCGAACGCGTGGGATGCCTTCTGGCTCCTGCCCAACAAACAGTCTTCGGCAGCGAATACCGATGCGAGCCATCAGGAGCTCGATATCGTCGAGCATTATGGAAACAACGACGCGGGCGTCTACAGCACGATCCACACGACGGATCCTCAGCCGGCGGGCGTCCGCTGGCAGGATAATCGCCAAGTCTACAGCGAGCTGTCGCAGCCGTCTGGCTGCCACACCTACGGGATGAATTGGCAGGCGGATCGGATCACGTATTACGTCGATGGCCAGGAAGTCGGCTCGCAGGCTACGCCGTCGGACCTGAACACTCCGATGTACATTTTGGCCAATCTCGCCGTGCAGAGTAATGCCCCCACCACGGGCAACCCAATGACGTCGAAGATCGACTACATTCGGGTCTACTCGAACGATCAGAAGGCCGTCGCCGTTGCTCAGGGCGCGGTCTCGTCCCCCGATGGGTCTGATCCCGGCCTGTACGGAGCCACGGCGGCGGGGACCGGCCCCGCGACCGCCCCTGCCCCGGTCGTGACGACGGTGGGCTCGGGTGCGGACAAGCTGGTGCTTTCGATCAGCGAGGACGCGTATCTGGGCGATGCGCAGTTCACCGTCTCGGTGGACGGCAAACAGATCGGCGGCACCCTGACCGCGCATGCCGCCCACGGTGCGGCGGGCTACACCAAGGCCGGATCGAGCGCACAGAACGACCTGATCACCGTTCTGGGCGATTTCGGCCCGGGCGCTCACACGGTCAGCGTCAACTTCCTCAACGATGCCTATGGCAGCCCGGTCGGCTCGGGCACGGATCGCAACCTCTACATCGACAGCGCCAGCTTCAACGGCACGGTGGTGGCCAACAGTGCCCTCAGCCTGCTCTCCTCCGGCAGCAAGAGCTTCTCTATTCCAGCTACGGGCACGAGCAGCACCGGCACCACAACCAGTCCTTCCACGAGCACGGGCGGCACCACCGCGTCGGCGCTGACGGTGGGTTCGGGTGCGGACAAGCTGGTACTCTCGATCAGCGAGGACGCGTATCAGGGCGATGCGCAGTTCACCGTCTCGGTGGATGGCAAACAGATCGGCGGCACCCTGACCGCGCATGCCGCCCACGGAGCGGCGGGCTACACCAAGGCCGGATCAGCCACGCAGAACGATCTGGTCACCGTGCTGGGCGATTTCGGCCCGGGCGCTCACACGGTCAGCGTCAACTTCCTCAACGATGCCTATGGCAGCCCCGTCGGCTCGGGCACGGATCGCAACCTCTACGTCGACAGCGCCAGCTTCAACGGAACGGTGGTGGCCAACAGTGCCTTGAGCCTGCTCTCCTCCGGCAGCAAGAGCTTCTCTATTCCAGCCACGGGCACGAGCAGCACCGGCACCACCACCAGCCCAGCCACAGGCGGCACCACCTCATCGGCGCTGACGGTGGGTTCGGGTGCGGACAAGCTAGTGCTCTCGATCAGCGAGGACGCGTATCAGGGCGATGCGCAGTTCACCGTCTCGGTGGATGGCAAACAGATCGGCGGCACCCTGACCGCGCATGCCGCCCACGGAGCGGCGGGCTACACCAAGGCCGGATCAGCCACGCAGAACGACCTGATCACCGTGCTGGGCGATTTCGGGCCGGGCGCTCACACGGTCAGCGTCAACTTTCTCAACGATGCCTATGGCAGCCCCGTTGGCTCCGGCACCGATCGCAACCTCTACGTCGACAGCGCAAGCTTCAACGGCGCGGCTTTGGCCAACAGCGCCTTGAGCCTGCTCTCCTCCGGGAGCCAGAGCTTCACCATCCCAGGCACGGCCGCGAGCAGCACAGGTACCACTACAAGCCCTTCCACGGGCACAGGTAGTACCACCGCGTCGGCGCTGACGGTGGGGTCAGGGGCGGACAAGCTGGTGCTTTCGATCAGCGAGGACGCGTATCAGGGCGACGCGCAGTTCACCGTCTCGGTGGACGGCAAACAGATCGGCGGTACCCTCACCGCGCATGCCGCCCACGGCGCGGCGGGCTACACCAAGGCCGGATCAGCCACGCAGAACGATCTGGTCACCGTGCTGGGCGATTTCGGCCCGGGCGCTCACACGGTCAGCGTCAACTTCCTCAACGATGCCTATGGCAGCCCGGTCGGCTCGGGCACGGATCGCAACTTGTACGTCGACAGCGCCAGCTTCAACGGAACGGTGGTGGCCAACAGTGCCTTGAGCCTGCTCTCCTCCGGCAGTCAGAGCTTCACCATCCCAGGCACGGCGGCGAGCAGCACCGGCACCGGGGGAAATGCGTCCTCGCCGATGAGCGTGGGCTCGGGCGCGGATACCTTGACGCTGGCGATCAGCGAGGACGCGTTTCAGGGCGACGCGCAATTCACCGTATCAGTGGATGGCCATCAGATCGGCGGGATCCTGACCGCGCACGCGGCCCATGGTGCGGCGGGCTATACCAAGGCCGGATCGAGCGCCCAGGACGATTGGTTCAAGGTGCTGGGCGATTTCGGACCGGGTGCTCACACGGTGAGCGTCAACTTCCTCAACGATGCCTATACCAGCCCCGTAGGCTCCGGCACCGACCGCAACCTTTACGTCGACAGCGCCAGCTTCAACGGTGTGGCGGTGGCCAATAGCAGCCTGAGCCTGCTGTCCTCCGGGAGCCAGAGCTTCACCATCCCCGCCGCGGGTACGAGCAACGCTGGTCCGAACACGTTCGTCTTTCCGTCGCATTTCGGAAATCAGTCAGTTCAGAATTTCAACGTCAATTCCGATACGCTGCAGTTCGACCACACCACGTTCGCGAGTTTTGCGGATGTACAGGCGCATGCTCAGCAGGTCGGAGCCAGCACGGTGATCACGGATGCTGTCGGAGATACGCTGACGCTGACCGGTGTCGCGCTGGCGAACCTCCACGCCAGCGACTTCCACTTCGTGTGAGAAACGGCTGTCAGGGCGAGATCGCTTTCGCTCGCCCTGATTTGGTCTGGCTGGTCTTCTGGCACCATTGGGGGATCGAGAAGGAGGCCAGCTGGCTGGGCCGCAGATCGACCTGCAAGGACGGATCCGAGCGGAAGAGGGTTTTCAGGAAGCCCGAGACCGCTCTGATGCGCGGCGAGAATTGAAGGTCGGTGTGGACGTTGAGCCAGAGGTCCCGCGTCGTCGTGACGTCATCGTGCAGGACAGGGACCAGGGCATCGCGCCCGGTCACCGCGAAGCTCGGGAGAAGGACGATGCCGAGCCCACCGGCCGCCGCCTGCTTCTGCGCGATCATGCTCGTTGAGTGGAAAACGGTCCTGCGATCCGCGATGATGTCATCGAGCCAGCGCACGCAATCGACCTGCACGAGATCGTCGACGTAGGTGACGAAGGCGTGGCGCTCCAGATCCTGCACGGAACGCGGCGTTCCCGCCCGATCGAGATAGCCCGGCGAGGCGTAGAGGCCGAGACGGAAGCGGCCGATCCGCTCGGAGACGAGCCCCTGCCCCGGCGGCTTGAAGAAGCTCAGGAAGAGGTCGGCCTCCCGGCGGTTCACGTACACCGTCTGGGGTGAGGTCAGCAGCT
This sequence comes from Methylobacterium komagatae, assembly GCF_042661665.1. Lineage (NCBI taxonomy): Bacteria > Pseudomonadati > Pseudomonadota > Alphaproteobacteria > Hyphomicrobiales > Methylobacteriaceae > Methylobacterium > Methylobacterium komagatae. Next base: position 3,568,811 of record NZ_JBHSWN010000001.1, on the reverse strand, counting down.
CGACGGTGAGGTCGGGATGCGTCTCGTGCAACTGCACGAACCGCTCCGCGAGGTAGAGCGAGGCGATACCCTCCATCGTTGCAAGGCGGACGCGGCCCCCGGCCTGTCCCGAGCCGGGGGTGACCTCCTCCTCCATGGCGATGATGGCGCTCTCCACCCGCTCCGCATGGCGGAGCAGGCGCTGGCCGGCCTCACTCAGCCGAAGGCCCGACGGCACACGCTCGAACAGGGAGACGCCCAGCGCGGATTCCAGATGGGCGAGGCGGCGGCTGACCGTCGATTGATCGACCCGCAGCCTCTTGGCGGCCCCCGCGAGGCTGCCCCCACGGGCGGCATGGACGAAGACCTTCAGGTCATCCCAGTCGAGCTGATCGAGGGCGCGCATGGTCTCTTGCGCCGCAAGACTCGCGCCACCTCGTCGGCTTGGGATGCGTGCAAGGGCGCTTGCGCATTTGTCCGCTTCAAGCGGCGGCGCGGGTGCCTAAGCTCGGCCTCGAAAGGGCCATCCATGCATCCCCGTTTCAAGGCAGCCGCGATCCATGCCGCACCGGTCTTCCTCGACGCGAGGGCGACCACGGACAAGGCGGTCTCGCTCATCCACGAGGCGGCCAGGGCCGGCGCGGCCCTCGTGGCCTTTCCGGAGACCTTCATCCCGGCCTTCCCGGTCTGGGCCGCCCTCGCGGCGCCGATCGACAACCACGACCTTTTCGCGCGCATGGCCGACCAGTCGGTTGTGATCGACGGGCCGGAGGTCGCCCGCATCCGCGAGGCCGCGAAGGCAGCGGGCGTCGTCGTCTCCCTCGGCCTCAGCGAGCGCTCGCCCGTCAGCGTCGCCTGCCTGTGGAACAGCAACCTGCTGATCGGCGAGACCGGCGAGATCCTGAACCACCACCGCAAGCTCGTCCCGACCTTCTACGAGAAGCTGATCTGGGCGGCGGGCGACGGGGCGGGGCTGAAGGTCGTGGAGACGGCGATCGGGCGGATCGGCCAGCTCATCTGTGGCGAGAATACCAACCCGCTCGCTCGCTACAGCCTGATGGCCCAGGGCGAGCAGTTTCACATCTCATCCTGGCCGCCGGTCTGGCCGACGCGCCGTCCGGCGGGCGGTGGCAACTACGACAACCTCGCGGCCAACCGGCTCCGGGCGGGCGCCCATTGCTTCGAGGCCAAGGTCTTCGGCCTCGTCACCGCCAGCGTGCTCGACCGCAGGGCCTTCGACATCATCGCCGCCTGCGATCCCCGCGCCGCGGAGGTGCTGGAAGGGACGCCGCGCGCGGCCTCGTTCTTCCTCGATCCGACCGGCGCGCAGATCGGCGAGGCGCTGCAGGAGGAGGAATCCTCTATGCCGACATCGATCTCGCTTCCTGCATCGAGCCGAAGCAGTTCCATGACGTGGTTGGCTACTACAACCGCTTCGACGTGTTCGATCTGACGGTGAACCGCCGCCGCCTCGCGCCCGCGACCTTCCGCGATCCCGATTTCTCGCCCTCGACCATGCCCCTCCCCGCCCCGCTTTCCGGCGACGGCGCGTGACTTGCTGAGCCTCCTTCCGACCCCCTTTCAGCGGAGATCCGCCATGCTGTTCGACCGTCGCAAGCTGCTCCTCGGGGGCGCCGCCGGGCTGATGCTGCCGGGCCTCGCCCGGGCGCAATCGCCCGCCGCGATCGGCACCTTCCCGGATGGCGTCGGCGCGGATTCCGTTTTCGTAGGCCTGAACATGCCGTTGACCGGAGTCTTCTCGGGTGATGGCAACGACTTGAAGCTCGGCTACGAACTCGCCATCGCGCAGATCAATGCGGGCGGCGAGATCCCGGCCACCTGGGGCCTCAAGGGCAAGGGCGTGCTCGGGCGCCAAATCCGCTACAAGGTCGCCGACACGGAGGGGAAGCCCAACGTCGCGGTGCAGGCAGCGACGCAATTCATCCAGCGCGACAAGGCGATTCAGTTCTCGGGCTCGGTGAGCAGTTCGGAAGCGATCGCCCTCGAAGAACTCGCGAGCCGCGACAAGGTCCTCTACATGGTCGGCATCGCCGGCTCGAACGACGTCACCGGCAAGAATTGCCAGCGTTACGGCTTCCGCTCGCAGCAGAACGCCTACATGGCCGCCAAGGCGCTGGCTCCGGTGGTCGCCAAAGCGCTCGGTCCCAAGCGCAAGATGGCCTTCCTGGTGCCGGACTACACCTACGGCCAGACGGTCTATGACTCCTTCGCCAAATTCGCCAAAGAAGCCGGCTGGACGCAGGTTTTGAAGGAAACGGTGCCCTTGGGCACCGCCGATTGCGCTCGGCGCTACTCAACATTGCCAATAGCGGCGCCGACGTCTTCGTGAACATCTGCTTCGGGGCCGATGCGGTGGCCTCGACCAAGCAGGCCGAGCAATTCGGCGTCCTGTCGAGCATGAAGCTCGTGGTGCCGAACCTGTCCTCCTTCCAGGACAAGGAACTGGGCGCCGAGCTGATGCAGGGCGTCTACGGCTCTTGCGATTTCTGGTGGACGCTGGAGGACCGCTACCCGCTGGCCAAGACGTTCGTTGCGAGCTTCCTGGAGAAGAACAAGTATCACCCGCGCTGGGGTGCGCATATCGCCTACATGCAGACCTATCTCTGGGCGCTCACGGTCGAGCGCGTCGGCGGGTTCAATCCCGTGGACATGATCAAGGCGATGGAAGCCTCGAAGAGCCAGCCTTACGACTCGACCATCGGCAAGGTCTATTACCGCGCCGAGGACCACCAGATGGTCCGTCCGATCCCGATCCTGAAGGGCAAGGCGCCCGGCGCGATGAAGGGCCCGGAGGATTTCTACGAAATCGTGGACGTGGTCGAGGGCGAGAGCGTGATGAACCCGCCCGACCTGTTCGGCTGCAAGCTCGGCTCCTACACCTGAGGAGGCCACCATGCCGAGCACAGCGGTTCTCCTCTCCCAGGCCTTCAATGGTCTCGCCCTCGGGAGCCTGCTGGCGCTCGTATCCAGCGGCCTCACCATCATTCTGGGCACGCTCGGCGTGCTCAATTTCGCTCACGGCGCGCTGTTCGCCGTGGGCGCCTACACCGCCTTCGTGATGATGTCGGCGACGCATTCCTTCCTGCTCGCCCTGCTCGGTGGCTGTGCAGTCATGCTGATCATCGGCTTCGCCATGGAGCGGCTGGTGATCCGGCACTTCTACGCGCGGCCCGACGAGGACCAGATTCTCGTCACCTACGGCATCGGCATCGTGCTCGTGGAGGCGCTGCGCGCGTGGTTCGGCGGGAACAGCCAGCGCGTGCCGGTGCCCTCCTGGGGCGTCGGGGCGACGAAGCTCGGCTTCCTCGTCTATCCGACCTACCGGCTGCAACTGATCGGCATCGTCGCGGCGCTTCTCTTGGCCCTCTACCTCGTCCTGTATCGCACCGCGATCGGCCTCGTGGTGCGGGCGGGCATCGAGAATGCCGGTATGGTCGGCATCCTCGGCATCGACGTGCGCCGCACCTTCCTCCTCGTCTTCGCCATCGGCATCGTCGCGGTAGGGCTCGCGGGAATGCTCTACGCCCCCGTCGTCTCGGTGACGCCCGACATGGGCGCGACCTTCATGGTGCAATCCTTCGTGGTCATCGTGCTGGGCGGGCTGGGCTCGTTCCCCGGCGCGGTGGTGGGCGGGCTCATCGCGGGCGAGATCATCAGCCTGACGAGCGCCTTCGAGCTCCGCCTATTCGGAGGTGATGCTCTACGGCCTGATGGCGCTCGTGCTGGTGGCCCGGCCGCAGGGCCTGTTCGGCACGGAGGGCCGCGTCTGATGCCTCCTGCCCTTCGCCGCATCTTCCCCGAACTGGCGCTCGCAGCGTTCCTCGTGGCCGCCCCCGTCCTGCTTCCACCGCTCGGCTTCTCGCACGATCTGCTGTCGCGGGCGCTCAACTGGGCGCTGTTCGGCCTCGGGCTCGACATCCTGTTCGGGCTCGCAGGCCTCCTGTCCTTCGGGCAGGCCGCCTTCTACGGCACGGGCGGTTTCGTCGCCGCCACCCTCCTCGTCTCCGGCACGGTGGGAAGCGTCTGGCTCGCTCTCCTGGCCGGGACGCTGGCAGCAGGGCTGTTCGGCCTCCTCGTCGGCTGGCTCGCGGTCCGGCGCATCGGCATCTACTTCGCCATGATCACCCTGGCCTTCGGCCAGATGGCCTATTTCATCCAGAACTCGCCGCTCTCGGACTGGACCGGCGGCGAGAACGGCATCGCCGGGGTGCCCCTGCCCACGATCGGCTTCGGGGCGAGCGCGGTGCGCATCACCGCCGGGCTGCCGATGTACGCGCTGCTCGCCGTCATCTTCCTCGTAGGCTTTGTCCTGGCCCGCCGCATCGCGAAATCCCCCGTGGGACTGATCCTGCGGGCGGTGAAGGAAAACACCGCCCGCGTGGCGATGCTCGGCCACGACGTCCCGGCCTACAAGCTCGCCGCCTTCACGATCGCCGCCCTCTATGCCGGCCTCGCCGGGGCGATGCTCGGGCCGTTCCAGAGCTACATGCCGCCGGATGCCTTCGCCCTGGAGACCTCGGGGCAACTCGTGGTGCAGACCATCGTCGGCGGCGTCGGCACGCTGGTCGGACCCCTTGTCGGCGCGGCCCTCTGGCTGTGGCTGCGTGACAACCTGCAACTCATCCCCGGCCTCGGCCCGCTGTGGAAGCTCGTCCTGGGCCTCGCCTTCATCGGCCTCGTAATCGGCCTGCGCCGGGGCATCTGCGGGGAGATCGTGCACCTCTGGCACCGCCGCCGGGAGGCCCGCCGCCTGCGTGCGGACCTCACCCGGACCGAGGCGATCGAGGCCACGGGCGAAGCGCCGGTCCGCGCCATCCCGGCCGAGATCGCCCTGCCGATGCCGCGCCCCGACGTCGATGGACGGAGGGCCCATGGCGAAACCGCCCTGGAGGCGCGTGGGCTTGCCCGGCACTACGGTGGCCTGAAGGCGGTGGACGGGGTGAGCTTCACCGTGCGCCGGGGTTCGATCCACGCGGTCATCGGGCCGAACGGGGCGGGCAAGAGCACCCTGTTCAAGATGCTCTCCGACGAGGTGAGCCCCAGCGCGGGCGAGGTGCTGCTGTTCGGTGAGCGGTTGACCGGTGGCGGGGTGAGCCGGGCGGCCCAGCGGGGCGTCGCGAAGAGCAACCAGCTCAACCAGCTCTTTCTCAACCTCACGGTGCAGGAGAACCTGCGAGTCGCCGCGCTGGCGCGGGCGCGGGGCCGCTTCCGCCTCGATCTCCTCGCCCCCGCCGAGGGCCGCTCCGAGGTGGAGGCCCAGATCGCGACGCTGATGGATCTCCTCGATCTCGGCGGCCGTGCCGACACACCGGCGAGCGTCCTGGCCTATGGCGAGAAGCGGCGCCTCGAAATCGGCATGGCTCTCGCCACCAGCCCGAACGTCCTGCTCCTCGATGAGCCGCTGGCGGGCATGAGCCTGTCGGAGCGGGCGGCGACCTGCGCCCTGATCCGGCGCATCGCGAAGGCTTGCACGGTCGTCGTGGTGGAGCACGACCTCGACGCGATCTTCGAGCTGGCCGAGCGGATCACGGTCCTCTGCGAAGGCCGCCTGCTGGCCGATGGCCCCGCCGACAGCATCCGCCGGGACGCCGCCGTGCAGCGGGCCTATCTCGGGGCCGGGCCCGCTGAGGCCGATGCCATGGTCGGGAGCGCCGCATGAGCCTGCTCGAAGTCGAGGGCATCGATACCCTCTACGGGGATTCGCACGTCCTGTTCGGTGTCTCCCTGCGGGTCGAGGAAAACGAGGTGGTGGCTCTGCTCGGCCGCAACGGTGCGGGCAAGACCACGACCTTGCGCACCCTTATGGGCGTGCTGAGCCCCCGGCGCGGCGCGATCCGGCTGGACGGGAAGCCGATCCAGGGGCTTCCCCCTCGAAGATCGCCCGGGTGGGCATGCAACTCGTGCCCGAGGAGCGGGCGGTGTTCGGCGGGCTGACCGTCGAGGAGAACCTGCGCGTCGCCCGGCTGACCGCGCCGAAGGCGTGGCCCATCGACCGGATCTGGGAAGTCTTCCCTCGGCTGAAGGAGCGGCGTACCTCGCGAGCGCGGACCCTGTCGGGGGGCGAGCAGCAGATGCTCTCGATCGCCCGCGCCTTGATCCGCGATCCCCGCATCCTGCTCCTCGACGAGCCGTTCGAGGGCTTGGCTCCGCTGATCGTGCAGGACCTCGTGGCGTTGACCAAGCGTCTGGCCAAGGAAGGCCGCACGATCGTCGTCGTCGAGCAGAACGTCGCGGCCGTCCTGAGCTTCGCCGACCGGGTCTACGGGTTCAACAACGGTCACGTCGTCTACGAGGGGCAAGCGTCGTCCCTCCGCGCGGATCCGGCCCCGATGCGGGGCTTCATGGGGCTCGCCCACTGACAACGTGCGGGACGCTTACGGAATCAGCGCATCCCATCACGTGAGCGCTGATAATATTGCGCACTATATTTTAGCTGTCGATCGAAATTGTCCCCTAACAGCGCCCCGTACATCGCACGATGAAGCGCTCTCCATAGCTTGACGGGGTAAACTTGGCTGCCAAGTGGGTCGGGCAGGCACAGTCACCTTTGAAAGTGCCATGAACGGTTTGCGTGGTCGGCCGCATGAATTTCGTGATCTGTCTCGCTGCGTTGTTCTTTTTGATGACAGTCGCGTATCGCGGCTACAGCGTCATCCTGTTCGCGCCGCTGGCGGCACTGGGCGCGGTTCTGATCACCGATCCCTCCGCTGTCCCGCCGATCTTCAGCGGGCTGTTCATGGAGAAGCTGGTCGGATTCCTGAAGCTTTATTTTCCCGTCTTCCTTCTCGGCGCCGTCTTCGGGAAGCTGATCGAGATTTCCGGCTTCGCCCGTGCAATCGTCAGCGCGGTGACGGGGCTCCTCGGAACCAGCCGCTCGATCATCGCCATCGTGCTGGTCGGCGCAATTCTGACCTATGGCGGCGTATCCCTGTTCGTCGCGGTGTTCGCGGTCTACCCCTTCGCCGCGGAGCTGTTCCGCCAGAGCGATATTCCGAAGCGGCTGATCCCCGGGACCATTGCGCTGGGTGCCTTCACGTTCACGATGGACACACTGCCGGGCACCCCACAGATCCAGAACATCATCCCCTCGACCTTCTTCAAGACCAACGCCTACGCTGCGCCTATCCTCGGCATCATCGGCGCGCTCTTCATCTTCAGCGTGGGTATCGCCTATCTCGAATGGCGGCGCCGCGCCGCTGCCCGGCGCGGCGAGGGCTACGGAACCGGACACGCCAATGAGCCCGAGACGGTCGAGGTGGCGAGGCCGATCCATCCCGCCGTGGCCCTGTTGCCGCTGCTGATCGTCGGTTTCGGCAACAAGATTCTTCTCGGGGTCATCGCTTCGGCCTACGGCGCGCAGGCCAGCGTCGTCCTGAGCCCGGAGATGGCAGCCCATCCGGTCACGGTCGACGTGAAGGCCGTGACGGCTATCTGGGCGGTCGAAGGCGCGTTGATCCTGGGGATCCTGGCGACACTCATCCTCGGCTTCAGAAACATCCAGGGCCGCTTCGCCGAAGGGTCGAAGGCGGCGGTTGCAGGCTCTCTCCTCGCGGGCATGAACACGGCCACGGAATACGGTTTCGGAGCCGTGATCGCGGCCTTGCCCGGCTTCAAGACGATCTCGGACGGGCTCGCCGCGATCCCCAACCCCCTCGTCAACGAGGCGATCACCGTGAACGTCCTGGCGGGCGTTACGGGCTCTGCGTCGGGCGGGCTTTCGATCGCGCTGGCCGCGCTCTCCGAGCGATTCATCCAGGGAGCGCAGGCGGCGGGCATCCCTATGGAGGTTCTCCACCGGGTCGCCTCAATGGCGAGCGGCGGCATGGATACGCTGCCCCACAACGGTGCGGTGATCACGCTGCTCGCGGTGACCGGTCTCACGCACCGGCAGAGCTACGGCGACATCTTCGCCATCACCATCATCAAGACCGCAGCGGTCTTCGTGGTGATTGCGATTTACTACCTCACGGGAATCGTCTGAGGGCGCCACCGCAATCGGCCTCGCGTCCCTGCGATGAGAGGCCGCCGAAGCCGCCTGCCTGTGCGCGCTGGCCAACGGAAGGCACGCAAGCCTGCGACCGCGGAACGTTGTAGCGAGCAGAGGCGGCGATCGCGCAATCGCAAGTAACGCCTGACTAAGGACAGGCGCCAATATTGCTCTAAAGATAAGGTCTTTGGCTTGGGATCAGCCGATTAGCGAACTGATGGTGCCCAGGGGCGGAATCGAACCACCGACACTGCGATTTTCAGTCGCATGCTCTACCAACTGAGCTACCTGGGCGTCGACGCGGGCCGTTTCGGCTGCGGACGGCGGGGGTATAGGGGGTGCCGAGGCTCCTGTCCAGCCTCTTCGTGCGCTTCTTTCCGATGGCAACGAACACGACGCCCGCGTGGGGGCACCCTCCCTTTTTGCAGAGCTTGCGCTAAGTCGCCGTGACCCCGTCGGATGGGATCGGGCCGTGCGGCTCCGGCGCCGAACGGGCCGGAGCGTCTGCCGCATGGATCTGGCCAAGCCCGCCGCCCCCAAGCCGTCCGTCCCCAAGCCGGCCGCCGCTCAGCGGACTGATCTCGACCGCAAGGCCGTGGGGGCCGTCGTCCTCGGCAACGCCCTCGAATTCTACGATTTCACCGTCTACGCCTTCTTCGCGAAGGCGATCGGCGAGGCGTTCTTTCCCGCCACGGATGCCAGCCACAGTTTGCTCGCCTCGCTGGCCCTGTTCGGTGTCGGCTACGTCATGCGGCCCATAGGCGGCGCCGTGATCGGCGCGCTGGCCGATCGCGCGGGCCGCAAGCCCGCGATGCTCGTGACCATCGCCCTCATGGCCATCGGCATGCTGATGCTGGCCGCCTGCCCCAGCTACGCGCAGATCGGCGGTTGGGCGCAGGTGATCGTCATCGCCGGACGATTGATCCAGGGGCTCGCGTTGGGCGGGGAGGTTGGCCCCTCGACCGCCTATCTCCTCGAAGCCGCGCCGCCCCGGCACCGCGGCTTCGTCACGAGTTGGCAGATTGCGAGCCAGGGCTGCGCCGCGCTCTTCGCCGGCCTCGTCGCCACGATCCTGGCCTTCGCCATCGGCGAGGCTGCCATGGCGGAATGGGGCTGGCGCGTGATGTTTCTGCTCGGGCTCGCCGTGGTCCCGGTCGGCCTCGTCATCCGGAGCCATTTGCCCGAGACGGCAGGCGAAGGGGAGGATCCGACAGCCGCCGGCTCCGCCTGGGAAGTCGTCCGGCGTCTGCTGCGCGACCACGGGCGGCTTCTGGCACTCACCTTCCTCGTCATCGCGGCCTCCACGGTCTCGAATGCGGTGGGGACGAACATGCCGGTCTATGCCGGGGCGACGCTCGGCCTGAGCACGACCGTCGCCACGGCGGTGCCGATCGCCCTCGGCCTCGCCTCGGTGGGCTTCCCGCTCCTCGGGGGCTGGCTTGCGGACCGGTATGGACGCCGTCCGGTCATGATCTGGCCCCGGGCCGCGATCCTCGTCCTGGCCGTACCGGCCTTCCTCTGGCTGCTGCACGCCCCAGGCCCGGCCGCGATCTTCGCCGTCACGTTCCTGCTTTCGGCGCTGTCCTCGATCAACGCCGCCGCGATCATCGTCGGCATTCCCGAATCGTTGCCGCGCTCGGTGCGCAGCACCGGGCTCGCCTTGGTCTACGCCCTCTCGGTCTCGATCTTCGGCGGCAGCACCAACTTCATCATCAACTGGCTCGTCACCACCACGGGGGACCGGCTCGCCCCGGCCTACTACCTCGCCGCCTTCAGCCTCATCGGCACGATCGCCGCGATGTTCCTGCCAGAGACCCGCAACCGCGACCTCGACGACGAGACCGCTGCCTCTGCGCCCGTCCGCGCCGCCGCCGAGTGAGGCAGACGGCGCACGAGGCGAGGGACGCCGCGGCGCATGCGCTGCTGCGAGGGGCGCTGGAGGATTCCGGGACCGGCTGGACCTTCGGCAGCTTCGGGGCCCTCGCACAATTCCGGCGCGATTCCGGTGAAGCTGTGACGCCGGTGCGGGATGGCCGTCTCGGACACGTCACGCGCCGGGGGGCGATCGTCCTTACCCCCTGCCCCGAGTTGCGTCCGCTGGCCTACGAGACGGCCTTCGTCTCCGGCTGGAGCCATGCGGTCGCCCTGTGCCTGCCGGAGGAAGCATGCGCCATGGCGGGGCGGGACGCCTTTACCGAACTCGGGCCTGATCGGGAGGCCGCACGAGAGGAGGACCGCCAAGCGATCCTGTTCGATCTCGGCCTCGGCCTGCGCGCCGTAGACGCCTGTCTGCGTGTGTCCGATCCGGCCCTCCTCGCGTTGCTGCGGGCGAGGAATGAGCCGAAGCTGGCGCAGGCGATCGCGGATCAGCCGGTCGTCTTCCTCACGCGCATCGGGCGGATCGAGGTCTATCCGCAGCCTGAGGACGCACCGAGGGACAAGCGGGTCTTCATCGAGAAGCAGGTTCTGCGTGCCAGGCGCACCCATCCCGCGACGGCGCCGATCCCGGAGGGGTATGTTCCTTGCGGCGCGCTCCACCCGCCGCATCCGTGCAAGGATGCGCAGGGCCGGACGATCCCCTTCGAGCGGATGCGGCACGACGCGTTCCAGGCGCTCCTGGACAGATGGGGCGATCCCGCCCTCGTGGCCGTGAAGCGCGCCGCCGAAGCGGGATCTGCTCCTCCCCCTGGACCGGGCTTGCGCAATCGCTACCTTCGGGCGGCGCTACGGGCCGCCGGGGTCCAGGCGCCCTATCTACGCGGCGACGCCTCCCTCCGGTCAGACGGGTGACAGTGGTCCCTTCTCCCTCCGAGACATCCCGCCTCAGCCGGCGGATCGCCATCCTGGCCGTTCTGCTGCTCGCCGCGAATGCGGGAGCGTGGCTCTGGGCTTGACCGCATTCGCGGACAATCCCACCCTGCTTTCGACCGCCCTGCTCGCTTACGTGTTCGGCCTTCGCCACGCCGTCGATCCCGACCATATCGCCGCCATCGACAACGTGACGCGCAAGCTGATGCAGGCCGGGCAGCGTCCGGTCTCGGTGGGCCTGTGGTTCGCGCTCGGCCATTCCACCGTGGTGGTCGCGGCCGCTGCCGCCGTGGCCCTCGCGACGACCAGCCTGCTCACCGCCTCCGACGAGTTCCGGCGACTCGGCAATCTCATCGGGACCAGTGTGTCTGCCGGCTTCCTCATCGTGATCGGACTGGTGAATCTCGTGGTGCTGCTCGGCGTGTGGCGCAGCTTCCGGCAGGTGCGCCGCACCGGGCGCTACGTGGAGGCCGACCTCGACGGGATGCTCGCCGGTCAGGGCTTTCTCGCCCGCTTGCTGCGCCCGCTGTTCCGCCTCATCACGCGGTCCTGGCACATGTACCCGCTGGGCTTCCTCTTCGCCCTCGGCTTCGACACCGCCACGGAGGTGAGCCTGTTCGGCCTCTCGGCGGCTGAGGCGAGCCGCGGAGCCGACCCCTGGTCGATCCTCGTCTTCCCTGCCCTGTTCACGGCTGGAATGGCGCTCGTCGACACCGCCGACGGCGTGCTGATGCTCGGCGCCTATCGATGGGCCACCGTGCAGCCCATGCGGCGCCTGTTTTACAACCTCACCATCACGGCGCTTTCGGTGGTCGTGGCCCTAGGAATCGGGAGCCTGGAGGCCTTGAACCTCATCGGCGACAAGCTCGGCCTCGATGGCAGCTTCTGGCGCTGGGTCGGAGCCGTCAACGACCATTTCGGCGTGCTGGGCTTCGCCATCGTCGGCCTGTTCGCCGCCGCGTGGCTGCTTTCCGCCCTCATCTATCGTCTCGGTGGGTTCGACCGCGTCGCCGTCGCCCCCGCCGAGCCGCGCTGAGATCCGAAAGCCGTGTCCGCCGAATGGCGCGCTAGACGGGTTCTGCTTCCTCGTTGGTGCGAGCCGTCTTGGAGGCCTTGCCGGGACGGCGGCGCTTCATGAGGGCTTCCGCCGGATCGGTGTTGAGGGTCGCCTCCGGGACGACGATCGGACCGTCGGGCGCCGGAGCGGATGGGGCCGGCGACCTCGGATTGAGCAGAGCAGGCAGATCGCCCTGGAAATAGAACGGGCCGACATGAGTCGTGCGCACCCACGGGGCCGCGTAGACCCGACCGCCGATATCCCGCCACCGCTTACAGAAGGTCAAATCTTCCGAGAGGAGGCGCCCGTCCGGCTCGCGGTCGAAGCCGAAGAATTCGACCAGCGTCTCGACGTTCGGGACGAGGTGCCGGTAGGCGTCGGGGAACCGGCTCCGCGCCATCGGATAGGCTGCGTCCATGCTGATCAGGGCGGAGCGCGCGATCATCATCAACCCAGCTCCGCCGCCATGGATCTCGTTCAGTCTATCCCCGCTGAAGCTCGAGTTGTCGCCGAGACCGTAGAAGTTCGTGCTGTAATCGGCCATGTGCAGCGCGATTTCCCGAGGCGTTAGATCGGGCCTCTGGCGCGCGCTCTCGATGATCGCCGTCCAGTTGATGTGCTTGGCGGGATAGGGCCCCAGCACGACGTCCCGCTGCTCGGCGAACATCCGTACGATATCGACCCCCTCGAAGCCGATGTCGGCGTCGATGTAGAGCATATGCGACAGGTCGGTGTGATTCAGGAAGGCGGCCGCGGCGACGTTGCGGTGCTCGTGCAGCAGCGCCGTGCCACTCACATAGAAGTACTCGAACGCGATGCCAGCTTCCGCACAGGCCCGCTGAAGGGACAGAAGCCCCGTCACGTAGGGCATGTAGCAAGCCGCCCCGTAGACGGGGGTGGCGACGAAGAGGCCCGGACGGGCGGGGGCCGGTTCGACCATCGCGGCGATTGCTCCGTGACTGCATTCGATCCGGGCGAGCCATTGACCGGCCCACACGGATCGAATGTGCTCTAACCCAGAGTTTCTGCGCCGCCAAGATAATATTGTACGATACAATCTAGACCATTACAGCCGTATAGATTGCAAGTTTACTTTGATACTGACTGAAAGTTGTGATTTCGAGCTTGCCGCTCAGTGATGGTGGGATCCGCTATGTCCGGCTTCCGGCGCGGCACCGCCGGGTGCCTTGGCGGCCAGGGCCTCTACCGTGAACGACACCGGCACGGAACCAGCCTTGGCGAAGGAAAGGCTGCCCTTCACGCTCTCGCCCTTCTTGAGGGGATCCTTCAGACCGAGGAACATGAGGTGGAGACCGCCCGGCTTGAGCGTCACCGTCTCGCCCGGCTTGATGACGAGGCCGTTCTCGACGGGAGCCATCTTCATCACGCCGCCCTCCATCGACATGGAGTGGATCTCGACACTGCCCGCCTGTGCGAAGGTGCCACCGGTCAAGGTATCGGGTTCGTTGCCAGTGTTGGTGACGGTGAGATAGCCGCCCGCGACCTTGGCGCCGTTCGGCGTCGCCCGCGACCAGGGTGGGCCGATCTTGAGCGAGCCTGCGGTGAAATCCTCGGCAGCCGCACCGCCGGCAAGGAGAGGCGAGAGGCAGAGCAGCACGACTCGGGCAGTGACACGCATGGATGATCTCTCCTTCGGCGGTCCGATCCCATGGACGAACCGCGCCGGGCCGATGGGTTAGCGCCCCGTCCGCTTGCCGGTCAACGCGCGACGCCGCGTCTTCATCGCAGGATCAGGAGCTTGCCATCGCCGGTTGCAATTCTGCGGGGGCGCTGACTTCTGCTACGATGGACGTGCAGGCGGCGCGCAGTGTCGCGACAACGGCGGACCAGTCCCCCGGCCGCGTTTGCCGCGCGACGCGCAACGTCGGGTACCAGAGCGCCCGCTCGCCTCGGCTCGCCCAGTGCCAGGGCTGATGCGCGCCGACCGCCGCCATCCCCGGCACCCCGAGGGCGCCCGCCAGATGCGTTGCGGCGGTGTCTGGCCCGATGACGTAATCGAGGCAGGCGATCGCCGCGATCATGTCGGCGAAGCCCACGAGGCGAACCCCCGCATCAATGGCCTCGGACCAGCGCGCGAGGGCGTGCCGTCCCTCCCCCATCATCAGGCTCACGGGGGTCGCGCCGGGGGGAATGGCAGCACGAACGTCGTCCATCCTGAAGCCACGCACGTCGAGGCTCCATGTGAAACCGATCCAGGGGCGCGGGTGCTCCTGCAACGCGTGAAGCCAGCGTGCCGCGAGCGCGGCGTCCGCCGTCAGGTAGGGCTGCGGGTCCGCGAGCCAGTCGCCGTCGATGTCGAAGCACCGCAGCACGCTGAAAAGCGGCAGGGTCGCCTCGCCGGGCTGTGGGGGCCCTTCTTCGAAGCCGACCGGCAGGTGGGCGGCGAGCGGCAGGAAGTGCTCCTGCGCGTGCAATCTCACCCGGCCGTCTTCGCCTGCCAGCGCGGGCAGGAAGCGGCTGAGCAGGATGAACTCGCCGGCTACCATGTCCGGTGGCACGCTGATGCGGACGCCGTCCGGCAACGCGCTCTCCGAACGCGGCGGAAAGCGGCCTTGCGCCAGGGCGATATCCTCCGACAGTTTCAGGGCCGTCGAGTGATCCGGCTCGCGCCGCAGGATCTCGCGGCACAAAGCATCGGCCTCGGCGAGCCGCCCGCTTTGTCGGGCGGTACCGGCCAGGGCGTTCAAGGCGGCGGTGGAGCCAGGATTGGCCTTCGCGAACGCCGTGAGGTCGGCGAGCGCCCCCTCCGGTTCACCTTGCGCGAGACGGATGCGGGCCAGGAGTTCGCGCGCGCCCACGAGATTCGGGGCGAAGGCCAGGAGCTTGGTGCACGTCGCCTCAGCCTCCGCGAGGCGCCCGGCCTCGGCTTGGCAGCGGGCGAGATGCTCGAGGCCGTCGCGGTCCAGAGGTTCTGCCAGCCATGCGCGTTCGGCTAGCGCCAAAGCCTCGCCCGCCGCCCCCTGGCGCAGGCAGCAGATCGACAGGCCCCGCATGAGGACGGGATCCTCCGCCCCGCGTTCCAACGCTTCTCGAATGAGTCGCTCCGCGTCGGCATGGCCGCCCCGCGTCAGTGCGATGAGTCCGAGGAGCCCGATCGCCTCCGCGTTCTCGGGGTTTCGGGCCAGGGCAGCGACGGCAGCCTCTTCCGCCTCGACCGTATCGCCCGCCAGGAGCCGCGCCCGCGCGAGAGACAGGAGGGGAGCCTCCGCCTCAGGCGCCAGCGCAGCGGCACGCTGCAGGCAGTGCCGTGCCTCGGCGTGACGCCCTGCCATCTGATGCGCCGCGCCGAGGTTGGCGCAGAGGCCCGCATGGGTCGAAAACGCGGTGGCGGCGCCGCCGAGGACGTCGTTTGCCCGCGTGAGATCTCCGCGGAGCAGCAGGAGGCTACCATAGGCGTTCAAGGCGTCGGGGTCGTCCGGGCACGCGGCGAGCGCCGCCTCGATCAGTGCGGCGGCCTCCTCGGCACGCCCGGCCGCCAGGAACCGGCCCGCCGCCGCGAGCCGTTCGCTCTGCCGCGCCGCTTCCTCGGTTGAAACGTTCGTCACGGGTTTCGCTCAGCCCATGGAGATGCGCTTGCCGTCCATCCGCAGATCCTCCGCGACCGCGACGACCTTGCTCTGCGCCGTCTCGCTGGCGATCCCGGTGACCTTCACGAGGTGTGTCTCCGCCCGCAGCGAGTCCGTGCCATCCACGATGGCCGTACGATCGCCCGCTCTCTCGATCATCGTTTCGACGCTGGTTTCGTGACGGCGGGCCGAAAGGGTGAAGCGCTCGACGACGCCGGTGATGGCCTTGCCGAGCCAGGTCGTCGTCTCAGCCATGAGCGCGAGGCTGCGTCCCTGGAGATCGAGCCTGTCGCCCGTGAGCCTGAGGTGGCGACGGCCGGTCAGCGTCAGCGTTTCACCCTCGACGGCCATCGCCCCGTCGCCGGGCAGCGCCAGGACCGCCCCGGTGGAACCGTCTCGCTGGAGCACCTGCAGCACGACGCTTTCCCCACCCTCCCGGAGCACAAGCACGGAGTCGCCGGGCCGGGGGCGGATGAGGCAGCCGAACGCGATCCCCGCGGACCGGAGCTGCCCGTCCTCGTTCAAATCGAGCCTTTCTCCGGTTTCGGAGATCGCGATGACCGTGGCACGGGCGATCGAGCTGACGATGGCGGCCGGTGCCGCGCGGTGCAGTCGGCGGGCGGTCATAGGAACATCGTCATCCCAGCTTGGACGCTCTTTATCGCGTCGACCTTTTCCGAGAGAAGCTTTCCAGCTTTTGTCTCGATCTCTTTCTTTGAGTCTTTGTAATCCGATTTTTCGAGATCTGTATGGTTCTTTGTTATAGACATATTGTTGATAGATATGCTTCTATTCGTAAATTTCAAATCGGTTTGGTCGACAACTTTGATGTCGCTGCCGGTCAAGAATTTTTGATCATTGTTGCCATATTTTTGATCGAGGCCCGACACTCTCTTGAATGTGTCACCGACATTAGATTTGAATTCGGTTCCAATTATTGCGTCTTTTTTCACGCCTACTATAGTATTTTCCTGCCTGCCAAACGTGAAATTCTCATCGATCGAGATTGTGAGAGTGACGCGTCCTCCGAGCCTTATGGATCGCTCAAGGCCAACTGTTATCGTACTTGATGCTGATAGTTTCACTACGCTTTCAGCGCCAACCATCAGCGTTGATTTAAGTCCAAGAAATTCGTCAGATTTTGCTCCCATATATACTTTATGCGTATTTCCTGAGACCTTTCCTTTGAGATCCCCGTAGGCGACCTGGGTCATATGACCTTCCGCAACGATATGGATGTTGCTGGGAGCTGCCTTCGTGCCGGCGTGGATGTTGATTCCATTCTGAGCGAACAGATCGTGCTTGCCGTTCAGGACGGAGTAGGCCGAATCGCAATCGGTGACCTGGGTGACGTGGCCCTGCCCATACTTCTGCAGCACGGCGCCGCCCACGGTCTCGTTGAGGTCGTGGTCGGTGTAGAGCAGGACGCCGTCGTTCGAGGACGCAATGGGAGCGGACGGGATCGCTTCGAGAGTAAGGGCTCCCGGCGATGGCGCGCCGAAGGAGGCGGAGTAGTCCGGGCCCATGAGGTCGACGCCATCTGCCGCGCTTTGCCCCTGCATCGCGGGCTCGCCCGACACCTTGCTTCGCGTCGTGGCCAAGTGCGTGACCAGCGGATCCTCCTCCTTGTTGTACGCCACGTAGCTGCCGAGGCGGAAATAGGAGGAGTCCTTGAACGGGGCGTTCGGTTGCTCCGGTTGCAACAGGCGGAGGAAGGGGCGCCCCGCCCGACCGGTGTCGTTCTGTGTCGTGTTCGTCATTGGCACCTCCTGTCTCGGCATGCACCTCAGCGGGTCGCCATGACCTTGACTTGCGATGGGGCGATGGTGGACCCGACGATGTTGGGAGACAGGCCGTTCTGCTTCGCGGGCATCCCGAACTTCGCGACCGGGGGGCCGCACACGAAGACATTGTTCGATCCCATCATCGCGCCCGCAGGGCCCATGACGAGCCCCGACACGACGCCCAACAGCACACCGGCGCTGTCGCCCATCGTCATCGGCATGACGGTGCTGAGGTTGTGAACCGGGCTGCCCATCGCGAGCACCTTGAACTGGCTCGGGACTGCGGTGGGGAGCATGGCGACGTTGGCATAGGGGATCGGGACCGGGATCGGGCCGATCGGCGTCTTGCACACGTCCATGCAGCCCAGGTTCATGCCGCCGACATTCGCGTTCCAGAATGACATCGCTTCACACCCTGGCGGCGAGCGTCCGGACGACGTTCGGATCGTAGAGTTCGCCGACGGCACGTGCGCTCACTGTGTCGAGCCTTGTGCCGCGGTGGCCGTGGAAGGTTGCGCCGTCGGTCCGTGCGCAATGGAAATCGGTGCGGAGGAAGTGGGCGTTGCTGAAATCCGCCTGGGCGAGGCCGGCATGGTGGAACTGCGCGTAATCCAGCCGGCCCCCACGGAAACTCGCGGCTTCGGCCTCGGCACGGTGAAACACGGCGCAGGAAAGCTGCGCCGCGTCGAAGCGCGTCCCCGCCGCCCGGGCCTCCTGGAACACGGCGTTGTCGAGGTGCGCCTCAGTGAAATCCGCCCCGCTGAGGTCCGCCCCTGCAAAGATGGCCGACGATGCGCGGGCTCGCGTCAACGTCGCGCCTCTGAGGCTCGCTTCCACGAGGACCGAGCCGGTGAGATCGACGCCTGACAGGTTCGCCCGGTCGAGTTTCGCCCTCAGCAGGTTCATCCGCGTCAGGGTGAGCCCACGCAGGTCCCGATCGGTGAGGTCGCACTCGGCGAGGAGAACGAGGTCGCAGCGGAGTTCGGCGAGAACCGCCCGGCGCAGGTCGACCTTGGTGAAGGCCACGTTGACGAGTGTCGCCCCGGATAGGTCGATGCCGTGGAGCGCACAGTCCAAAAAGGCTGATGTCTCTGCGGTGCAGCGGGCGAGCGTCGCCGCGGCGAGGTCGCAGCGGAGCAGTGTCGCGCCGGTCGAGCTCGGCGGCGGCGAAGGACGATCCCGCCAAGGCGCAGGCCGTGAAGGTCGCGCCGTGCAGTTGCGCCTCGCGCCACATGCTCTCCGGCATGGTGCAGCGGACGAAGGTAGTGGTGTCGATGCTGGCCCCATCGAACTGGCAACCGGTCAGGTCGCAGTCGTTAAAGGTCATCCGCGTCAGCTGGGCCTGAGAGAAGTCAACGCCCCGGAGGCTGGTCATCAGCACCGTTCCGTCCGTCAGCCTCGCCCCGGCGAGGACGGCGCCGTCGAGGGTTCCACCCTGGTAGGGATGGTCGTGGGCGAGATGGGCGAGCAGATCCTCAACCATCGCTTGCGACCTCGAAGAGGGTCCGGCCGAGATTGGCATCGGCGAGATCGGCGCCGGTGAGACGCGCGTCGGCAAGGTCGGCGCCATAGAGATTGGCTGAGGCGAAGCAGGTCCCGCGCAGGTCGGCGCGGTTGTCCGCGCCGATGGCCGCGAACTCCTTCGGGAACAGGTAGACGTCGCTGCGCCGGGACAGGGTGCGTTCCGTATGGGCACGCTCGCGCATGAACGGGTCGAGCCACCACCGGCGACGGCACGTCGCTTTCGTTGGTGTTGATCTCGTCATCCGCATCGAGGGTGAAGGCGAGCGAGGTTGTCTTCTCCGAGGCGGGGGTCAAGGCGCAGGCGCTCACCCATGGGGCCGCCATCCCGGCCACCAGCCAGCGACACAGATCGCGCCGTAGGGGAACGGGGGGCCGAAGGCGTGTCCCCGTCACTGAGCACGCGCTCCGGCGGGCATGATTTCGGTTTGAACGAAGTGCCGGATCGTCAGATCGATGGCGCCGGCCGCCTCCGCCGGCAGGCCGACCGCCCCCTCATCCGGCGGATCGCCCTGTATGCGTAAGCCGGTTCCCGGCATGATCGCCGGATCGGGCATCCGGTCGAGTGTGGCGAGCACGGAGGCTGCCTCGCGCACGGCGGCGCCAAGCGCCCGCCACAGGCGCTCCCTGGCCTCGGGCGGCAGGCGCGCGGCGGCAACCCCGAGCTCGTCCCAGAACGCCTTCGCCTCGGGACATGCCTCCCGCGTGGCGAAGGGCGCGACGGGTCTGGTCGTGGAGACGATGGCGAACGGGCGGTCCGTCCTCGGCACTGGGGACGGAGCCAACGCCTTCTGGTCGGTGACGGTGGCCTCGATCACGTAGTCCGCGAGATAAAGCGTATCGCCGTGGATGAGCGGCGCCGTCTGGTGACGCCCCAAGGGCATGTCTCGCCGGTTGAGGAAGACGCCGTTGGTACTCGTATCGGTGATCGTGAAGCCGAGACCGTTATTCTCGATGCGCGCGTGCCGGGCCGACAGATGATGCTTCTCATCCGGCAGCACCCAGTCGCATTCGGCGCTGCGGCCGATCATGCCACCGGCCGGGCCGAAGACATGCCGCGCGCGATCGCCGAGCGTGCTGCAGTGAGGTGAAACGACCATCAGCAGCAACATCATCCTTGTCCTGGAATCATGGGAGTACGGGGCTCGCCCCTTCCGTGCTGTCTGCGAAATTGCCCGCCGCCTGACAACGTCACAGTGACGATTTTCAAAGCTGAACGCAGAATTCCACCAGTGTTTCGGTGGAAATCCCGAGCCATCCCGTCCAACCGAGGCGAGTTTGCCCGAGAACCAGGGGTCTTGCCTCGCCGTCGTGCAGCACAAAAGCCAAATCCCACTCGATCGGATCACGAAGGGTCAGGTTTATTATTTCAACTAGGGATTGATAGTCTTCGCCGTCGGGCAACAGTTGATCGCACCGCGCGGCGTCGAGAGGGCCCAGGCGCACCCGGAATCGACCCGCGATGTCGCCCATCGTTTCGCCCGCGACGCTGTCTCGGCCGAGGGCGGAGGTTGCCGTGCCGAGGGACCAGAGCGCGTCTGCGGGGATGCGGATCTCCCGCGGGACGAACTCGTCCACCGCGCAGGGCACGCCCAGCCGATCACCGACGATGCTGGACATGACGGAGGCGGAGCGGCTCGAGAGAGCGAGGAGGCCGGCATAGGGCAGGAGCAGGGGCCGAGCCGTGCGCCGGTTATCCGTTTCCATGCCGAACAGGGCTGCAACCGCGCGCGAGATCGCATCCGTGGCGCCCGGCTGGTAGCGGTGCCCATGCCGGTAGTGCTTCCAGATCAGGAACAGGAGCGAGAGCAGCCTGTGGTTGAAGAGGTCGAGGAAGTCCCGCAGGGCGCCGGAATCCTCGGCAAGGATCACCCGCTCGGTGAGCGCGGGCGGCAGCGGCGACGATGGGCCGTGCAGCCCGAACATGTTGGCCGTGACCGTCACCGGCCCGCCCGGCTCCGGCGGCAGGCCGATCGCCGCGATCTCCTCGGCCGGGAAGCTCAAGGACGGGTTCGCGCGGAAGCGTACGGTTTCCCGGCTGGGCGAGATGGTCGAACCGAGTCCTCCCGGTTGCGGGAAGACCTTCTCCAGCCAGAGGCACAGTTCCAGGAAGGGGATGTCGCTCGCCTTGGGGAGCGGGATCTCGCTCACAGGGGGCGATCCGTTCCCGTGCGCGGCTTCCATCGGTACTCGACCTTGCTGTCCCGCCCGCGAATCGTGAAGCGGTGCAGCGTGTTCACGCTGGCGTAGACGGTGAAGAACCGTTCGAGCACCGAGCCGAACAGGAAGAGTTCCGCTTCGCCGCCGATCTTGTCTTCGGCCACGGTGCAGAGAAGCGTGCGCACGCGCATCGGATGGCCGAGGATCACCGCATCCTCCGCGTCATGCGTGAAGTCTTCGATCGCTTCCTGCAGCAGTTCCAACCGACGGTGGGCCTGGAGATCGTGCAGCGCCCGGAAATCGTAGCTCGCGATCAGGGTCCGAAGGGCGCCGACATCCGCTAGCGAAGAGAAGTTGCGGGCCAAGTTGGAGATCAGCCGCCAGAGCAGGCTTTCGCCCACCGGCGGCGGTGTATGCGGGGTCACGCCCATCACGTTCGCGAAACGCACGGTGGCGGGCGTCTCCGAGGTCGGCTGATCGATCATGCCGATGCTCAGGCGCTCGGCGAGGCTGCCGTTGGTGCAGGTGAGTGCGACGGAGACGACCTCCCCCGTCCCGCCTGCAGGCAGCGGATGCGGCGTGACGAAGGAGAGGAAATGGTCGATCCCGCGCCCGACCGTCGCGGGCCGCAGGCGCTCCTTGAAGAAGGGCCGCGAAGCCGTCGCCTCCGGCAGGTCGTGGCGGAAGGTCTCGAAGGGCTCGTAGTCGAAGGCATAGAGGATGGCCGACGCATCGTCCTCGCGCGGCGCTACCGTGCACAGGTGCGCTGCGCGACCCGCCAGCCATTCGAGGGCGCCGATCCGTGCGCGCTTTCGCGAGACGGGCGGCTGCATGGTCGCCCAATGACGGCCGATCATCTCCCGCAGGAGACCAAGCCCGACGGCTAAGCCGCGATACCCCTCCACCCGGAACAGCGCGTAAGCCAGCCAGCAGCCGACCCCGAGGTCCTTGCCGTAGCTCCCTATGATGAACAGGCAGAGGCGCGTGACTTCCGGCCAATCGACAACCGCAGGCCCCTCTGCCTCCATTGCGTGCAGCCGGGCTTCAAGATCCTCGTATTCCTGCGTATCGCGCAAGTTATACTCAGCACCGGCCCTATTGAAGTCCGACGCGCCGATGACGATCCGCGGATCCGAGAAGGTTGTGTGAGATTCCTGCACTGGCTGACTGTCGTTGATTGCTGCCCACCTACCTTTCCGAACCCACTGTACATGTTCGATGACATTGCTATGACGATCAGGCTATCGCGAGCAATTTGCTAAGCAAATATTTGACTCAATAGTTGTGTAATTTGTTGATGCCCTCATATATCAAATTTGTTAGACGAAACTTGGCAAATGAATAGTCTATAAGACGAAAGCATGTTACGAAAATCAGCATACATATCTCCCTGAGTTGCCGGATTGGCGAGCAATCTGCAGGTTCCGCATGGAATTTCACATTGTCGGCAACGTAAAGTTTCAGAAGCATAACAGTTAATACTATTGGTTGAGTAATTTCGGCGGGATACGTCACAAAAATTACATGGATGATGCGCAGGCATAAGAGGCTGACATTGCGCGAAGACGGGTCGGCTGTCCCCGGCTCGTCTCTTTGGCGGTATCGTCGGCGCCAGCGACTGGCATAGGATATAGTGGCAGTTGAGCGCGAATATACGATATCGATATTTTCAGATCGGTTTCTATAGCATCATGATTGTGGGTATTGTCTGTCTGCTGGCGCTTATCTTCCCGTCGTTGTTGCCCCCACCGAAGGTCGACGTACCAACGCGGATCACGCTGACGCTTGGCTCGAAGCCAAGTCAGCTGGACCGGATCCGGGCGGCCCTCTCTGAGGAGATTGCCGCCGGATCCGTGGCAGTGGAGCCGTTCGGAAGTTGGATCGCCGTGCGCATCAGCAACGGCGTCGTCTTCGCCTCCGGCGAGCCGCACGTCATCCCGGCCAGTCTTGGAATCCTGCACCGGATTGCCGACGTGGTTCAGGCCGAACCGGGGCCAGTGCGCATCGTGGGTTATACGGACGATCAACCGATCCGGTCGGCGCGGACCTTCCGGGACAATCAGGCGCTGTCCCTTGCGCGCGCGGAAGCGGTTGCCGCCCTGATCCGCCCTGCCCTGTCGGAAACCGGACGGATCACGGTCGGCGGGCGTGGCGCGGATGAGCCGATCACCGACAATGCGACGCCGGAGGGCCGCGCGCGCAACCGTCGTGTCGAGGTGCTGATCACCCGGCAGCCGTGAGCCCGGCCGACGATCCGAGGCTTGGCCGCCGGAATCCACCAAGTCGGCGGCACGCCAATGAGCGATGACACGCCGCCGACTTCGAGAATCCGCCCCCTGTCCTTAATGCCAAGCTTGTCTCTTGCAGAACACTTGCGGAACGCTTAACGTGTTCGCGATTTGTTTCAACGCGCCTGCCGCCATTCTGCGAGACCCTATCATGCTCACGCGTAAGCAGCTGGACCTCCTGCGCTTCATCCAGCAGCGGATGCAGGAATGTGGGGTGCCGCCCTCGTTCGACGAGATGAAGGATGCCCTCGATCTCAAGTCGAAATCCGGAATCCACCGCCTGATCACCGCCCTGGAGGAGCGTGGCTTCCTGCGCCGTCTTCCCAATCGTGCGCGGGCGATCGAGGTGATCCGCCTGCCGGATGCCCTCGGGCGTGGTCCGGAAGCCGCCGAGGCCGCTGCTGCCTCGGCGCCAGAGCCGCGTCGATTCACTCCGAGCGTGGTGGAGGGCGGTCTCTCCAAGCAGCCCCCTGCTTCCCCTTCTCCGGCTCAGCCGCGGGCCTACGAGGAATTCCGGGGAGTCTCGATCCCCGTCATGGGGCGGATCGCGGCGGGCACGCCCATCGCCGCCATCCAGAACCAGAGCCACTCCGTCACCATGTCGCCGGACTTCCTGGCGGGTGGCGAGCATTACGCCCTGGAGGTGCGGGGCGATTCGATGGTTGAAGCCGGCATCCTCGACGGTGACCTCGTGGTCATCCGCAAGCAGGAGACCGCCAATACCGGCGACATCATCGTCGCGCTGATCGACGATGAGGAGGCGACCCTCAAGCGTCTTCGTCGGCGCGGCTCCTCCATCGCCCTCGAAGCTGCGAACCCGGCCTACGAGACCCGCGTACTTGGACCGGACCGGGTGCGGATCCAGGGCCGCCTCGTCAGTCTCGTTCGGCGCTACTGATCGAGAGGGAGTTCCGGCTCCGGTGGCGTCTCCTCGGCGGGCTTCCCCGCGGGGGTGGGGCGCCAAGGTGGATGGCGGCCGGACGCATGGGCGTGGAGCGGCGCGATCGAGCCGCCGCTCAGGCTCAGCGAGGCGGCGCCCTGATCGGATAGGCGTCGCCGGTCGAGGACGAGTGGTGCTGCGCAACCCGACGGGGCCGTCAGCGCTGTGATGACGATGGCCGCGCGGGCGCAGTCCTCGGGGAAGGCGCGGCTGTCCTTCACCAGCGCGATCGCCCGTCCATCCGGCAGATGGGCGGTGCAGCCGAGGCGGTCGCAGTGGCCTGGTGGGGACATAGCGAGGAGGTCGGCGGCGCGGCGATCGTCGCCATCGGCTTTCAGCCATTGCTCCAGCACGAAGCGCGAGGGCTTGCCGAGGAGGGTGAGCTGTCCGTCCACCCCCCGCAGGGCGGCGCCCGTTCCCTGGCGATCGACGTAGAGGTCCTGCCGCTGCGGAAAGGCTGCAAGGGCGAGCCCGGCCAGGGCCGGCAGGAGGGCTAAGCGGCGCAGGCGTGAGGCGGGTAGCGTTGCAAGCAGGAGTGCCGCCGCCAGCAGCAGCAGCGCCCCGGTGCCGAAGGCAGGCACCACCAGCACGGATCGTCCGAAACCGGCAATCCATTCGGAAATGGCGAGCATCCCGGCCACCGCCTGCCCCATCACCCACCAGACCGGGCGATCGAGGGCGAAGGGATAGGCCACTGTCCCGAGCACGGCGCAGGGCATCACCACCAGTGACACGAGGGGGAGTGTCAGGGCGTTGCCGAGCACGCCGAAGGGCTGAACCGTCTGGAAATGATAGGTCGCGAAGGGGGCTGTCGCGATTTGTGCGACGAGGGTGGTGGTTAGTGTCCCGACGATCCCCCGTGCGACGAGGCCTGCCATTCGTCCGATCCGGCCCGCGCCAGGGCTGAGAAACAGCCTTCCGTCGATGAGCCGTGCGCAGGCGACGAGGCCCGCCACGGCACCGAAGGACATCTGGAAACTCGGGCCGAGCAGGGCTTCGGGCTCACGCGCGAGGCAGACCAGGGCTGCGAGCGCGAGGTTGCGCAGAGACAGGGCGGGACGGTCCACGAGGATCGCCCCCAGCATGATGAGCGTCATGATCAGGCTGCGTTCGGCAGCGATGTCCCAGCCGGAAAAGGCACAATAGGCGGTCGCCCCCGCCATGGCCGCCCCGGCCGCGATCTTCTTGATCGGCCAGAACAGGGCCAGATGCGGCACCAAGGCCAACAGGGCTCGGACGAGCCAGAACACCACGCCCGCCGCCAGCACCATGTGCAAGCCCGAGATTGACACGACAATCTTGCGTGTTGACCGGCTGTGAGCTTACGAACGAGGAGAACGGATCACCGGGCGCCGCGATGGAAAATGAGTTTTCGCCGGGTGGACAACCCGCGCCCGCAACGGCCTATTCCTACCTGCGTCTCAGCTCGAAGCGCCAGGCCAACACAGAGGACAGCAAGTCCTACAGGGACGGCTTCCGGAGGCAGATCGCATTGCGCGACGAGTACCTCGCCAGGAACCCGCACCTGACGCTCGACACCCGCCTTGTGCTGCACGACATCGGCGTCTCGGGATACACCGGCGCGAACGTCGCGCGCGGCGGGGGCGGGAAGCTCGCTGCCTTCCTGGCCGAGGTCGAGGCCGGTCGCATCGCCCGCGGGAGCCACCTCCTGGTCGAAAGCCTGGACCGCATGAGCCGGCAACAGGTTGGGCGCGCTCAAGCCGTGCTCCTCTCACTGGTGAACAGCGGCATTGTGGTGGTCTCCCTGACCGACGGCCAGGTCTACCGGGAAAGCCGCGACGCCTCCCAGTTCATCATGTCGATCATGAGCCTGACCCGGGCGCACGAGGAATCCGTCGTCAAGGCGACGCGCCTGCGCCAGACGTGGGAGCGGAAGCGACAGGTCGCCTTGGAGCGTCCGATCTCGGGCCGGTGCCCGGCGTGGCTCAAGGTCGTCGACGGCACGTTCGTCGCTGACGACGACCGCGTCGAGGTCGTCAGGGAGATCCTGGGTCACTTGGCCGACGGGATCGGGCGAGACCGTATCGCCCGCATCCTCAATGCGAGGGGGAGAAGCCCTGGGGTCACGGCACCCAATGGCACGGCGGGACAGTGCAGAAGCTGACCGACAATCGAGCCCTGATCGGCGAGTTCCAGCCGCACAAGCTGGTTTACGAGGAGCGCAAGGGCGTCATGGTCGCCAAGCGCGTGCCGGTGGGCGATCCAATTCCCGGCTACTTTCCCCGCGTCGTCGACGACGAGTTGTGGACGCGGGCCAGGGCGGTGGCGGTGAAGCGCAGGCTCGGGAAGGCCCCCAACGCCGGCGGCCGGCAGGGCACTTACGTCACCAACCTGTTCGGCGAGGTCGCGGCCTGCCGGAGTTGCGGGAAGAGGATGACATACCGCGACCGTGGGCCTCGATCATTCGCCGTGCTTCGCTGCTCCGGGGAGCGCGCAGGGACCTGCACCAACAATTATCGCTTCCCCTACCAAGATAACGAGAACGCCATCCTGTCCTGGCTGATAAAGGTCGATTTTTCCGGCAAGGCGCCCGGAGAGGCCGCCAGGCTGGATGAGGATCTGAGGCGCACGATCGCCAAGCGCGACGAGATGCAGTCTCGGGGCGAAGCCATCGTCCGAGACGTCGGGGTATCCAGTCGGTTCGCCAAGGCTCCCCTTGCCGAGATCGAGGCCGAGTTGAACGTCTTGGAGGTGCGGATCGCGGAGTTGGGGGCGCAGGCGCTCGCCCTAGAGGCCTCCGGCGGCGCCGAGGAACGCCGTATGGCTGTGGCCCACCTGATCGAACTCCATCAGGACAAGGCGTCCGTGGAGCAGATCTTCGCCGCGCGGTGGCGCATCCGACAAATTATCCGGGAGACCGTCGCGGAGATGTGGTGCCATCCGGAAGGGTACATCGATATCCTCACGATTGACGGAGAGATCCACCTCTTCCGCGACGGGTATTGGTGGTGCGCGGAAGAGGAACTGTGGGTGGCATGGGCTGGGGCCGCGTTCGGCGGCGGGTACTGGGCGACCAAAAAGGAACTGGCTCGCCGCCGGGTATGGCTGGAGGAAGCGTACAGGATCCGCGAGGCTAAGTTCAGCCAGCGATAGATCGGCGCCTCGATGTGGCTCGGGCTTGGTGACGGCCGCCGGAGCCCAGCAGCTTTCTAGCTGGCGGACACCCCGTGTTCTCCGGTCACTAATCCAAGCGTCCCGGCTATCCTCTCGATCAGCTAGGTTCAAAGCCTGCCGGTGACACTAGGAATGGCCCCCACTAGAAATGCTAACAAGTCTCAGCATCCCATTCCGCTGGATCAAAGGCATGGATTTCATCAAGTTCTTCCCATCTTGATGTCGTAGCTATAAAATGGTCGATATCAAATTCGCTGGGTTTACCGAGCTTTGAGTGCTCACTCCATCCACCAGGGTCGCACCCAAGTTCGAAGATCATTTTTTCACGCAAATATTCAACTGAAATAACTTCTTCTGTGACATCTTGAACAAAAAATCTCATGCAATTTGACTGTCCATTGATAGTCAGTTCAGCATCATAGATTGCGATACCGGCCATATCAAAGTATATTTGGAGATTTTTCAGCATGAATCGCCAGTCAATATCTCCGCCGTCTGCGGGCGGATCTCTTCGGGAGACTTGGACTTCTCTAAATAATTCAGGAGCCCCGCGCACATAACCTAGAGGTGAATCGTGCGTGACGAGTTCAAGAAGGCCGCGCGGAAAAGGGCTGCGCCGGTCGAGGTCTCGGTACTCGAATGGGCCTATGTCAGGCTGAGTGCCGTCAGTTGCAGCCAAAACTGAATGCTTCCTCCAGCCCCTGGGCTCGCGGCCTAAGGAGGCGATCATTCGTGCCTTGACGTCGGATGCGGAGATGATGGTTTGTGATGCCTGATCGACGAAGACCCGTTGCGCTCTTTCAAGATGAGCCGTGTCCGTCTCGTAGATCTCGATGCCGACCACGCGAAACCACGTCAACAAATTTGGCAGCACAAATCTAGCGCCGGTGCGCTTGAATTCATTGCCCCAAATGCCTTTCGGCGTCCCATCGGTAACCCGGCGGAAAACCTCCCGAGAGCCCTCAAATTGGCCCGCTTGGCGCAGTTTTGCCCCGATTAGTCCCGAGATCTCCCCTCCGAGACCGTCACTCAATTCATCCGTGATATTAATCGGGGGCAACTCGACGGATAGATCCGTCGGGGCTTCCGCCAAGTCCGCGTCCGCGTTCACCCGGCCACCCGCCAGCGCGTCTCGGGACTTGGCGGAGGCATCGCGCAACTCACTGACAAACATCTGCTTTTCGACGATTTGGCTTGACTGTAGAAGGGTCGCGGCAAGCGTGCTTGGCTCGGATGCCAGGACAGGTTGGGGGCGTATGTCCGCCTCCCAGTTGTCGCAGTTGGCGGAAGCCGACTTGGCGGAAGCCTGGCGGAACAGGACGCCGCCCGTCTCCCCATCCAGCCACTTCATGTAGTGTACTACGGCATCGGAAGCTTCCTTCAGGCCTCCAGGATGGGAAAGACCGTAGCCTGCATGGACCTTGGTCGTAACCCGATGGCCCATCCAGATCTCACATTGCCGAGGTGGTACAGCCGGACCCTGCAGATGAGGGCCGGAGAATTCAATGAGGCCCTTGCAAAAATCACGAAAACTAGATGGGATCAACAGCGGCATGCCAAGCTTGTCGCCAGCGGCTCTAATGCTTCCTCTGATTTGCTCGTAAGATGCATTCACCCAAGCACCCTCTCCCCAAGTCGAAATCTCTTCTTGAATGCAACTTGGCAGCGGAAGCTGTGGGCGGCGCTTGATATAAGACAGTTGTGAGCGAAAAAATCCAGAGATTGCCTTATTTTCGTCCGTGGCTGTCGCTCTAAGACATCGGGTGTCGAGAGTATTTGTATCGAATACCGACGTAATCATCCTTTGATTAAGCTCAAGGATGTGCGACGGGCGAAGTCCCGTGTACAGGGCTAAAAATGCCCACCTTCGAGCGCTTTCGTTATGCCTGAGCTCTCTGAGAACTTGGGCCATACCTGCAGGGTCTGGATGCCAGTTCATGACCTCTGGAGGGTCGCGGTCAATAAGGTCGCAGATAGTATTCCTGCTCATGACGACATCGACCCAATGGTCAGAAAAAACGTTATTGTTGTCATCTCTTTCGCAAGCGTAAGTAACAGCAGCGCCGAAACTCACCATGCATTGCCTGACAGAATGAACATCCCACCTGGGTGCCATCTTTGCGATGAGCTTCTTCTGCATCCCTCGGGTAAATTGAGACATCGTTACATCAGGATAGTTCTCAATAAGAAGCTCGGTGAGCCGCTTAAGATTGCTTCGCCGGCTCTTGGCTGTCTTACTGTTGTCTCCCTTGAGTGTTTCGACAAAGTGCCGGACCACAGCTACTACGTGTGGATCGTTCGCCTTATCGGAGTCATTTCTGCCTAGCAACATGACGAAAGCAGCGATGAGAGCTGGCACAGCCTCTCGGTCCTTCGTTCCAAGCGTGACGTGTTCAACGTCCTTGTTGCCTGGGAACTGCCAGTACATCCGATAATTGCCGTCTTGGACATTCTTCTTTGAATAAAATCCTAGATAATAGCCAAAGCGAGAGTCAATATTTCTCGTCCTCCGAGAAAACATATCCACCTTTGACTTGTCGCAAACAGCCCGCAAAATCGTAAGGTCTTCGTAGCCCTTCGATTGAATGCGCTTACGAAGATTGTCTAGGAGAGTAACTTCAAGGCTCTCTGACGAACTGATGGTTCGAGACTGCTCTCTTGCGGCTTCAATCCGACTTGGAACTGTGCGGGCGAATAATCCATTCTTCCGTGCTTGGTTCTTTGCGGGCATGGCTCGACGTAATCCTGTCTTAGAAGGCTACTTACGAAAGTAACGGCCGTCGCGTCTGTAGAAAATGGTTCGCTTGCGGCGCATGAACCCGATGCGTCCGAGGCAGCGCGCGTTGCGCAGTTCCTTGTCTTCCAAGACGTGCCCGTAGGCGGCGTAGGCGTCCGCTTCGGTGATGAAGTCCTCAGGCATCCAGCCTGAAGAAGGGGGGCCTTTGCCCAGCGTCGGTGGCTCGCCTCGCTTCGCATTCGCGTCCCCATGACCATGTGGCTTTCGCCCGCTCGAAGCGGGCGGCTGATCGGAGTTCATCGCAACCTCCATTACTTTTTCTGCTTGCTGGCTGAAGCTGGCGGACCGAACTTGCGGTCGTCGTTACCAGCAGGTGTCGGGGGTCATCCCAAAGGGCGTCAGCCCCGGCTTTTGAGAGCCGGCCGGAGCTGATTTGGTCATGCTTGTCAGTCCTACAGGCGACCGGGCCGTACTACAGTTCGCGTTCGCCAGGACCGGCTACTGACATTTCCGCGGTCACTGTTGGGAATGGGACCACGTTGTCCGTTCGCTGACGTCGACAGGTCCGCTCCAAAGCGACCTCCAGCCCCTGATCGATCTCGACCATGATTGAGCCGATCAAGTCCCTGAAGGTTGCAGGATCCAGGGCGCGACGCACCTGGATGAGGCCGACGACGACCTCGGCGATGGCGGCGTCCATTCGTTCCTCATCCATGGACGCCTCCCGTTTCCGCGAGGCGGGCGTCGGCCGGGGTACCGGAAGGTTCCGGCGCCCCGATAACGGCCCGGACCTCGGCTCCCGACAGGATGCGGGACCGGACGAGGCGGCGGGCCAGGACGTCGACGACCGCCTCGTTCTCCCTGATCAGCGCCTGCGCGGTTTCGTACAGCCGCCGCAGGTCTGCCTCGACGATGGCCATGAGGCCTGGGTTTCTCTCGACGAGCGCCGTGATTTCCGACGGAGGCCCCCTGTACGCCAGGGTGCCCCCGAGGCCGTACGAACCGTGCTTGCAAGCGACGAGGTGGGTGGCCACGGCGAGGTCGCTGCCGGTCCCGCCCGCGGCCCCGGAGGTCGGCGCGCCCCAATGCTCGTCGGCGGCCCGCCCGCAGAGGACCGAAACGACCAGGGCGTCGATCTCGTCTGCGGTCATGGTCTCGACGGCGCGCAGCCGGGCGTTGGTCCGCCCCGCGAAGCGCCCGCGCCCTACGATGGAGACGGCCTCGACGGTT
This sequence comes from Methylobacterium komagatae, assembly GCF_042661665.1. NCBI lineage: Bacteria > Pseudomonadati > Pseudomonadota > Alphaproteobacteria > Hyphomicrobiales > Methylobacteriaceae > Methylobacterium > Methylobacterium komagatae. The sequence goes on along the minus strand of NZ_JBHSWN010000001.1, from coordinate 3,537,577 downwards.
CCGACCGCTAAAATCTCGGTTCCGAGGCAGTGAGCCGATTCATGACGGGCGACCGCTAGTTGTGCGGCTGGCGAGCGGGTCTCCGGCGGGGCGATGCGAGCGACGAGGTCGGGCAGGGACATCGGTCGGCGTTCGGACAGGGCGGCATCCCGCGCTCCCCGGACCCAGGAGGCGATCTCCGCGCCGGTGGAGCCCAGGCCGACGACGGCGAGCGGCGCGAGGTCGGCGCCGGGGAGGTCGTCACCCAGGTGCTGCCGGAGGATGCCGGCGACGGCGGCTTGGTCGGGCATGTGGATCGGGATGACCCTGTTCAGGCGCCCGGGGCGGATGAGCGCCTCGTCGAGGCGCTCGGGGAAATTGGTCGCCCCGACGACGACCAGCCGAGAAGTGTCCCCTGATGTCGCCGAGTCCAGCTTGGTGAGGATGTGCGAGGTCAGGGCGATCCAATACTCGGCATGACGGCTGTCGATCCTCGACCTATTCGGGATCGCGTCGATCTCATCCAGGAAAAGAACCGCAGGGCTGAGGGATGCGGCCTGCGCGAACACCGCGTCGACGGCCTTGATCACTTGGTCGAGGTAGCCGCCGGACGTGAACCAGGCCGCGACGCTGGTGGCGACGAGCGGCATGCCCAGGGTCTTGGCGAGCGAGCGGACGTAGCTTGACTTTCCGACGCCGGCCGGGCCGGAAAACACGGCGCACTTCTCAGGTAAGTCGGAAAAATTTCTTCTATCGTGCCTCCATTCCTCGACCGCGGCGGCGAGACGTAGCCCCCAATCGGCGGCTTCCCCGTAGCCGTGGGTTTCGGACAGGACCGGGACGTCGTTCAGCGCGACGTCCCCACGCAGCTTGGCCTGGGAGGCCGCGACGAGCCTGCGGACGCAGTCGGACGGTCGGCTGCCGCGGCGCAGGCAGGCCGTCACCTCGTCGAAGGTCAGCCCCCGGGCGGCGCCCTGGGGGACTCGGCGTGGGCGCATGCCGGTGACGAGCTCGATGGCGGCGCGCAGGACCCACGGCCCCGGCGGCGGCAGGTCGATCCGGATGTCCTGAGTGGCGACGAGGGAGGCGGGAAGGAGGCGGTCGGGGTCGTGCGAGACGCCCAGGACGTTCCGGCCGGCCCCGAGGACGACGGCGGCCTCGTCCGAGCCGGTCTCGGGCTTCTCGGACGCCTTGCCGCCCTTGCGCCTGAAGGTGACGCCCCAGGACCCGACGCGGGTCAGGGCGGCGGCGACGGGGTCGACCCAGTCGGGGCCGGGCACGCCGACGATCATAGCGGTGCCGGTGTCCCGTGCGATCCGTGCGCGGTCGCGGGCGGTCAGGGCGCCCTGCACGAGCGACATCGCCAGGATCAATCGGGGGGCGGGCTCGGCGGGGTCGTGGCCCGGACGCGGGTCGGTCGCGGTGAACTCGTCGAGCGACGCCATGTCGTCGTAGGCGTCGGGCTGGGACTTGGGGACGTACTTGAGGGACTTCTTCACGGCGGCCTCCTTCACGAGGCGGCCGGGCGCTCTCAGGCGCGGCGGCGGACCTCGGGGATGCGGTGTTCGAGGGGCGTGGGGACGCGCCGGACCCTTCCGGGTCGCGCGACGGCCGCGCCGCGTGAGGGCGGCGAGCCGGGCCGGGGTATCGGCGGCGGGCGATGGCTCATGCTGGTCTCTCCCGGGCGGGATGGCGGACGGAGGATCAGTCGGCGACGTCGAAGGTGTCCGGGTCGCCGGTGCGTCGGGCCTGGGCGGTGACCCGGACGTCGCCGGGGCGCGGAGCGGTCCGTCCGGACAGGGCGCGGGCGCGGCGCTCGCCTTCTTCGAGGGCGACGCGGCCCAGTGCGACGAGAGTGGCGCGCACGGCGGTTTCGAGCCCGGACTGGCCGCACGCTTCGTAGATCCCTGCCAAGCGCTTGAAGACGAGGCCGATCTGGCTGTCGAAATTTTGAGGCAGGAGAGGTTCGGCGGAGGTTTGGATATTCATGGCGACCTCATGCGCGGGCCGCCGGTCGTGTGCCCGGTCAGGCCCCGCGTGACGCGTGGACGGGATGCGCGGCGCCGCCCGGAGGCAGCGGACGGGCGTCCGTTATGAGGGCGTCGAGCGGGGGCACGGATGGCTCCTGGATGCGGGCGACGGCCCGTGATCACCCGTGAACATAAGGTGACCAAATCCGGGGCCGTCAACGCGGCCGGGGGCGGATTTCGCGGTCCATCAGCTCTTTGCCGCAATCGCCATGTGGATCCCCAGGGAACGGCGGCGGCGGTCCGGAAGCGGTCCCCGGGCAATCCCTGGCCGGCCATTTCGGCTGGTTGCCTGCCGCTTGCGGGGCGCCGTCCAGCGCGACTCCGGAGCGCCCGCGTAACGCAAGTCGACACCCGTTACGCGTTACGCCTTCCGGGAGCGACGCCAGCACATCCGCGGCCGAACCCAGCCCAGGCCGTCCATGCCCAATGAGACGTGGGATGGCGGGTCGACCCTCGACCCTGCCGCGGAACCTGAGCCGTTGATAGATAGTTGGAGGATCCCCGCGAAGTACGGTTTGGCGGTTGCCGAAATATGCAGCGGGTTTACCGATACCGAGTGAAGACTGCGGCGAGACGTGCGGATACTCTCATACAACCCCGGACACGACGGTGCCGTCGTACTCCTGCAGGATGGGCATCTCGCCTTTTCAATCGAGGCCGAAAAGGACTCGAAGTACAGATATTCGTCTGTATCGATCATGGATGTGATGGATGCGGCGGGCGAGTTGGATACGCCTCCGGACGTCGTCTGCATGGGTGGCTGGTGGCCCCGCGACCACCACGAGTTCCTGCATGGCTCGCCGAGGAACGCCGGCTACCGAGGCATCTCACCGGCGGGCTCGAAGATCCTGAAGGGGCATCTCCTGCGCGGGCGGGTCGACTACTTTTCGTCGTCCCACGAGAGGTCGCACATTCTCTGCGCGTTCGGCATGTCGCCGCTGCCGAAAGGCGAGCCGTGTTACGTGCTGGTCTGGGAAGGAGGGATCGGCTCCTTTTACAGGATCGACCAACACCTCAACGTCGAGCGAGTTGCCGACGTGATGGAACAACCCGGCAACCGCTACGGGCTTCTGTATGGGTTGGCCGACCCGACCTTCGCGAAGGATAGTTTCCCCCGCCTTTCCGACGCCGGCAAGCTGATGGCCTTGGCGTCCTTTTCGCCGCGGACGGCCCCCTCGGCCGCAGAGCGGTCGCTGATGGACCGTTTGCTTTCCGGAACCTATCGCAAACTAAGCGAGCATGAGGGTATCTCGGAGGCGCCGCACTTCGACGTCGGGGTGGACGATCCGGGCTTCCGGAATTTCGCTGGGCTTTTCAGCGACGCCATCTTCGATGCCTTCCACCGGGTCGCGGAGGCGAGGCTGCGCGAAGGACTGCCGCTCCTCATCATCGGCGGGTGCGGCCTAAATTGCGACTGGAACACCAAATGGCGGGAGACGAGGCTTTTCTCCGATGTCTTCGTCCCGCCGGTCGCCAACGACTCCGGGTCCGCCATCGGTACCGCCATCGACGCGCAATTCCAGTTCACGGGCAATCCGAAGATCGAGTGGAACGTCTACGCCGGCCTGGGCTTCCGCACCGACAGTCCGCCGGACCCCATCAAGTACGACGTCTACGATGAGGACGACGTCCGGGTCGCCGACATGCTCGCGCACGGCCTCGTCCTCGGTTGGGTGCACGGACGGTGGGAGATCGGCCCTCGCGCGTTGGGCAACCGGTCGATCCTTGCCGCCCCGTTCGACGAGGCGACCCGGGTACGCTTGAACGAGATCAAGCGACGCGAGCAGTTCCGCCCCATCGCCCCGGTCTGCCTGCAGGAGGACGCCGGGCGGTGGTTCGGGTGCGACCGGGAGAGCCCGTACATGCTGTTCACGCACCTCGCGACGACGGACGTACTGGCGGCCGTCACGCACGTGAACGGGACGGCCCGCCTCCAGACAGTGACCTCCGCGAGCAACAAGCGCCTCCACGATCTGCTCATCGCGTTCAAGGCCCGCACCGGCTACGGCGTCCTTTGCAACACCTCCCTCAACTTCAACGGCAAAGGCTGCATCAACAACATGGTCGACCTCGCCGTCTACGCCGAGGAGAACGCCCTCGACGGCTTCGTCGTCGAGGGCCGTCCCTATCTCCTGAAGGCGTCCCGGCGATACCGGGCCTACGTCGACCGGACCTCGGGCAGCCGGTCCCCATGATGGCGAGGCTGCCCGACACCCGCGGCGGGACCGGCCGGCGACCTGGGCACGAGGAGCCGCCCGCCGCCCGCGGGAGACCCGAGAACCTAGATCCGTATTCCCCGGGCTTCGAAGAGTGCGACCAACTGCGTTCCGCCTACGTCAGGACCCTGACGCTGAGGCAGATCGAAAGCCCGACGGGGCCGGACGGCCACCATTCGGGATCGGCCCGGATTCCGAAACGCCTCGTCAGGTACTGGCACGACCCGTCCGATCTCCCGGACGACGTCAGGGCTTGCCTCGACAGTTGGGACCGGCTCGGCGACGAGGGCTTCGAGTTCCACATGTTCGACGACGCTTCCGCAGCCGCGTACATCGCGGCCACGTACGATGCGCGCGAAAGCGAGGCGTTCGCGCGCTGCCGGCACCCGGCGATGCGCTGCGATTATCTCCGTCTGTGCTTCATGCTGGTCGAGGGCGGTCTCTACGTCGATGCCGACGACGTGCTCCTCGGCGACGGATGGAAACACTTATTCGAGAACGGCAGGCTCAAGCTGCAGCCGCTCTGCTACGACACCCGCACGGGTCGGATGGTGGCGGCGTCGGAGATATGGCGTGCCGACCTGGCGGTCGATGGATGCATCTTCTACGTCAACAATGATCCGATAGCCGCTCCCGCGGGCCATCCGGTCTTACGGCGCGCCCTCCACCGAGCGACCGACCGGCTGCTCGGCGACGACCTCCTTCCTGAAATCCAGTCCACGACCGGCCCCGGCAACCTGACGGCCGCCCTGTCCGCGCATGCCCGTCAACTGGAGACGGCCGGCCTTCCTTGGGACTTCGAGCTGCTGCGGGATTGGGATGCCATCGCGGAGACGCGTTGGCACCTGTCCTACCGCAACGACGCCCGCAATTGGCGCAACATGGGCGCCTCGGACAGCCTGAAGGGCGGCAAGACGACCTCATGAACTTGCCGGGGGCCTCGGGCCGTTTTCGCAAGATCCTTTTCCGGACACTACGAGCGGCGACGGGCCTTCTGCCCGGCGGTCGGATTTCGTCGTTCGGTGCGGGCGATGGCAGGATCGGTCTCGTCCTCGTCGTGAACCTCGACCGGCAACCGAACCGGATGCGGCGCACGTTGCGCGAGCTCTGCCGCTTCCGGACACACGACGGTTCGTCGCTGGCGACCCTCGCGCGGCGGCTCGCGGCGGTGGACGCGCGCGACGGGCGCGGCGTGGCGGCAACGGCGGACGTCGACCGGACATACCCCCTCGGCCATCAGCTCCACGTCCAACCGAGCGAACTCCTGCGGGAATGCTTCGGCGAGGACGAGCCGGTGAGGATGACCCGGCAGGAAGTGGCCGTCGCCCGGTCGCACATCGAGGCTTGGAAGGCGGTCGCCTCGGGACCGCACGACCACGTGCTGGTGACCGAGGACGACATCTGGTTCAGGCCGGGGGCCGCCGCCGCCATCGACCGCGGATGGCGCGCCGCGCGTGACCGCTGCGGCCGCGAGGGCGGGCCGCACCTGCTCTACCTGTCCTACTCGGACGCCGACGGGACGGCGGCGCGCGCGGACGTTTGCGACGCGCTCTTCCGTCCCTTGCGCGGGCTGTGGTTCCTCTCGGGCTACGTCCTGTCCCGCGAGGGAGCCGGGAGGCTCCTACGGGCCATGCCCGTCGTCGGTCCCGTCGATATGTGGATGAACTTCCGCTTCGAGGAACTCGGCGCGCTCGCCCTCGCCACGCCGGCGATCCTGCAGAGGTCGGATGGGGCCTCGGACAACTCCCATTCGATCCTGCCCTATCTCGCCAGGGCCGGGGTCGTCGATGCGCATTCCCTGCCCGTGCCGGGGCGGGCACGCTCGCACCCGGTGCTGGCGTGGACCGGAGGCGGCGAGACTGAGGGCTTGCCAATGGCCCTGTCGATGCTCGGGCTTCGCGTGCGCGTTTTCGACAACGGCGAACAGGCGATCCAGCCCCATGACCTGACGGTGCTGCTCGAAACGTTCGACGCCCTGGTCGACGCGCCGCTGGCGGACCAGGCCCTGTCCGTCGCGACCCGGAGACCGGACACCGTGTTCGTAGCCGAGGAGCGGGCGCCGGCCCGGCACGGCATCGACCTCTCCCGGTTGCCGTCGTCGAGGACGGCCGTCTTGCCGTCATGCGGTACGGACCCGGGCAGGTGGGGGGCGATCTGCAACCTGCTCGGCATCGGCGTTCCGGCACAGGATTTCCCGATGGGGGCCGCACGGGAAATGAGGGTCTTTCGAGACGACAGGAAGGTGCCGGCGCGTTCGGTCGCTCCGTCCATGCAAGGGCTGAACCCGCCGGACGAGTCGCCCTGGGCCATTCTTCCGGCCGATGGCTGGCCGTCGCCCGCACCATCCAATCGGCCCGCTCATTGCGCAGGGAGGCGCCTCGTCCATGCCGCGATGACGGTCGCCACGCAGTCGTTTCCCGGCCTCGTGGAAACCTTTCCCGGCAACCGGGCCGGGTTCGCGCGGGACGGGCTCGTGCACGGCGAGGACGGCGTCCGTCTCGTCCTCCGCACGGCGGCGGCCGGCAGCAGGCCGTATCGTTCGGGCGCCTTCGCCTCGGACCGTCCCTATGGGTACGGTCGCTTCGAGGCCGAGATCCGTGCCGCCCGCGGACCCGGGCTCGTCACCGGCTTCTTCCTGCACAGGGGCACTCCGCGACAGGAGATCGACGTCGAGTTCACCGGGGACGATCCGGGGCGTCTACTGGCGAACGTCTACTTCAACCCCGGCGACGACGGGGCGGCGATGGATTATGGCTACAGGGGGTCGCCTTGCCGGATCGACCTCGGCTTCGACGCCTCGGCGGATTTCCACCGCTACGCCATCGAATGGAGACCGGGCCGCATCGCTTGGTGGGTTGACGGTCGTGTCGTTCACGAGCGTTCGGGTTGGGATCCGACCCCCATCCCTCACCTGCCCATGCGGCTGCACGCCAACCTGTGGGCTCCGCGATCCGCGCACCTTGCCGGCCACCTCGACGAGTCCCTCCTTCCTGCGGAGGCAGCGTTCCGGAACGTGTCGATCTGGACCTGAACCCCGGTACGGGGTGCGGCATCCGCAGGCGCGGGTGCAGGATGGGTGGCAGCTGGCCCTACAGGCGCTGCTGGCCCGGCAGTAGGACGCTCGACGATGAAGAGGCCGCCTGACCGTGGCGGTGCGCTCAGGCGGTTCGGGTCGTGAACCGACGTTCCTTCCGGTTCCACTCAGGGTCGTGGAGCCAGATCAGCACCTGCTCCACCGCCGACACCCTGCCGCCGTCCTCGATGGTGATCCATCGTGCCGTCACGGTCCGCTTGATGTGCTCGCGCCGGAGGCGGCGATCCGGGAACTCCATCAGATAGGCTCGCTGGATGGCGTGCCCGTCGTCCCCGGAGAGATGCTTGCTCAGGAGCCGGTCGCGCAACCCCCGGAGCCCTTGGCTTCCCCCACGTACTTCACGACGTCTCCGACGCAGAGCATATACACGCCGTTCGCGGCCGGAGGGTTCGCGACGCCGAGCAGCACCGGCGCGACCGAGTGCAAGGCCCTGATGTCCGTCTCGATGGACCTGAGGGCGGCGTCGATAGGTAATCCGGTCACGTGCTTCCCCGGTCACGCCTGATCATCGGCGTCATGGGGCATGGCCTAAGATGCCGGTCCCGCCGATGGAAAGCCCCCGGTCTTGCGGCACCGAAACATATTCGCCGGGGCGGAGCGTCCGCATAGGCTGCGCATGGTTCGCGACGGTCGATTGCGGTCCTACGTCAGTCACGGTCCCGAAAGGGCCTTTCCCGCGTCCCGCCGTCAGCTAAGGCCAGACGCCCGACCCCGGGGAATGGGATAGGTCGGTCACGGTCGCCACCGGGATCGAACACCGGTGCCCGCTACCCGTCGCGCCCTTCAGCGGCGGCGGGTTCGACGACGAGGCCAGGCGCGAAGCCGGTCCGCTCGTCGACGTGGCCTCGGGCGTTGCAGACGATGCAGGTGCGTCCGACCCGGTAATCGGCGCGCCGGTGGACATGGCCGTGCACCCATAGGTCAGGCCCGCGCTCCTCGATCAGCCCCGTCAGTTCGGAGGCGTCGCACCAAGCGAGGTGGGCGTGCCGGTCCGGCAGGCTGCCGGGGTGCGGGGCGTGGTGGGTCACGACCACGGTCGGGCCGTCGTGCGGGCGGGCGAGTTCGGCGTCGAGGAAGGCGCGGGCCGCACGGTGCATGGCGAGGATCTCCTCAGGCTCGATCCGGTCTCGCGAGCGCGGCCCTGTGCGGATTCGGCGGTAGTCGATCATGCCGTCGCGTCCCTGGGCGGTACGGAAGGCGTGCGCCAGCGAGAAGGAGCCGAGCCGGAAGTCGGTCCAGAGCGTGCCCCCCAGGAACCGGGTGCCGCCGACCACCGCCGCTTCGTCGAGCAGGAGGTGGATACCGAGCGCGGCCGCACGGTCGCGTCCGCGCTCCATTTGGTCGTGGATCGTGTAGCGCTCCTCGCCGCGGTCCCACCAGAAGTCGTGGTTTCCCGGGACGTAGACGACCGGGACGCCGGGCAGGCGCCCGCCGAGCCAGTCGAGGGCGCGCGTCAGCGGCATGTGCACGTCGCCGGCGACGACGGCCACGTCGAAGCTGCCGGCCGGCTCGTGGGCGACCGGGTCCCAGGCGTTTCCCGGCCAATCCTGGTGTAAGTCGCTGAACACCCAAAGCCGACTCGCGGTCATGGCTCGCCTCCCGACGAACGGGCGTTCTCGGCCAACCGGGCGCGGATCTCTTCGATTGTGACGGGCCGGAAGTCGAAGCAATCGACGCCCACGTCGGTGCTCGCGGCGTTGCCCGGCAGGGTGCCGTGGCTGTGCCCATAGGCATGCAGGTCGCCGCGGTGCATCCGGGGCCAGACTCGGTGCGCGTAATGGCTGGCCCAAACACCTTGCGAAAATCCGTCAGGTCCCGAGACGACAACCCGGGCGACGTCGAAGATGCCGTCCCACGGTAGGCGCACGGAAATGCGGTCGTGGTTGCCCCGGACCAGAAAGCGCTTGCGTCCTCGCAAACGGTCGAAAATCGAGCGCGCGTGCTCTTCGCTGCAGCGGTAGCAGAAATCACCGAGGTGCCAGACGGTGTCATCCGACCGGACAACCGCGTTCCAGTTCGAGACCAGCGTCTCGTCGTGCGCCTCGATGGAAGCGAACGGCCTAGGGTTCTGCATTCTCGGCGAGAGGATGCCGGCATGCCCAAAATGTGTATCCGAAACAAAGACTTGTCGTGACATGTGAGCCTCGCGGGTTGCGGAGGCCCGGCACGCGGCAACACTCCGGCAATCAGTCGATGGGGTGCATGGCCGCGGTTTTCATGATGGTGTCTCCTAAGGGAGGAGCGAACCTCTCCCGGGGCGAATGCCTGCGCAAGAGCGAGTGGTCGGGATCCACACCTGATGCAGTCGGCGGCAGGCCCATCGCTCCCGCGATGGAGAACCCGCAGGTCGACCGGGCCATCGCCATGGTCGCCGCCACGGTGCCGGGAAGCGCCCCGTCGTAAGATCGGCCCGGCCTCACGATGTCGTACGCCGTGGCGCGCACAGGAGACGTTGGCGCCGTTGCCGGCGACTAGAATTCTTGATGGAAGGCACTCGCGAACTGCGAGCTCCGACATCCTCGACGTATCCCCGGTGAACTTCGTCGGGATGACGGCTCTGTTGGCGCAGCGGTCTTGTTCATGATATGTTCTTATCGCCGATCCGTCGTGGGAACCCTCCCATTGAGTGGCTTACAAGGCCCGGCCGTGAGTGTCGGAATATCCGCTGGTTACCAGTCTTCGTCGCCTCGACCTACTGGCGGGCAGCTTGGCAATCTGTTTGGATTACATTTTCGAGTTGACGGGATAAATCCGGCGGGGTGGCATGAGCTTCTTATCGGATGATGAAAAAGACGCACTATCGATAAAGCGTATGATTTTCCACGTCGTTGGGAAAAAACTCGACGAACCGATACTACTGAATGAGATTAAACCACCGCAGCACCAGGATTTCTTTCTAGAGAGAGTAAAGTCGTCGCTGCGCGGCAACTTGTTCGCTTTCAGGGAGCATTCTCCTACGGAGGCACTCCTTCGCGGGATCGCAGACGGAGGAGACTTCACAGACGAAACCCGAAAGCTAGCCCTGGATTTCCAGTCGCGTCACAAGACGGCGATGAGCATGGGGGTGTTCTTCATCTTCGAGATGACGGCGGGCGAAGGGATTACGATCTACGCCCTCGTCAAATACGACAACGAGGACGTGGTTCGGTACGTCATCGACGAGCTGGACGCCGCCGCGGTGCCCAAGCTTGAGCGGTTTCAGGAGTCGTTCGTAAGGAAGCCGGAGGCGATGCAGAAGATCGCCTTGGTTCGCCTCGACGAGGCCGCCGGCGGCCGCATCATGGTGCGCGACCGCAGCAACGTGGCCCACATCTCAGATTATTTCGAGGGCTTCCTGCGTGCTCGGCGCGTCAACGCCCCCGTCGACATGAGCGAGAAGTTGGTGAACGCCCTGAAGGACACGTTCAAGGAGCACCGGAAGTCTCTCCCCGACGATGTCCAGCGCAGCGGCGTCAACCGGATCTACTCGACCATGCAGCTTGGGCTGCGCTTCGACCCGGACGACTGCGAGCCCCTTTTGACGGCGGTATTCGGTCCGTTGGCCGCGGATGCTCCCCTACGCAAGACGCTGAAGAAAAAGCTGCGGGACCAAGGCGTCTCCGAGGAGACGTTCGACGTCGATCCCGAACGTGTGCAGAAGCCGCGGCGGCACGTCATTGAGACCGCCGAGGGCGTTCAGGTCCTCTACGACGCGGGCAAGCGCCCGTCCGTCGTGCAGAGGGACGACAAGCGCTGGGAGATCGTGATTGTGACGTCGGGCGTGACGAGGGACGATGCCGAGATCGAAACAAGTCCACGCCGCGGTTGAGCTCAGCCGTCCGGCGCTTGGGTTCTCCGTCAGCGAGGACCTCGGACACCTGCAGGTCGCGGGAGTGCTGGATCGTGCCGCATTGGAGGCTTGGCAACGCATCGCCGACGACGGTGACTGGCTGCAGGTCTTGTGCGTGGACGAGTCCGATGACCATGTCCGTCCGGCCGACGTCCTCGACGGTGACCGAGTTCGCCTATCGATCCGGTACGATGGCGGCGCCCATGCGGCCTACGTGTTCACCCCCGAGGGCTGGCGAAGCTTCCTACTGGGCGAGCGGGCTCCGTACGGCGTCTCCGTCGTGCGTCTCGCGTTCGACGACACGTCTTTCGCAACGGACGGCTTCGTCGTCGAACCTTGGGTCGGACCACCTCGACCGGAGATGCCGCCTGAACCGTCGCCGGACACGGGTCCCCGACGTCAGGTTCGATGCCAGGCGTCGAACCTCATGGCGCCACGGTCCATCCGTCCATGGCTGCTGAAGGGCGAGGCCCCCTCCGGTTCGGTGGGGTACGAGACGTGGCGCGGCATCGCGACCGACATGATCGTCCGTTCGCTGCCCACCGAATTGTACCGGGACGATACCGTGGCCCGCGTGGCTTTGTCCGGGCAGCCGCCCCGGCGGATCGACCTGGGGGAAGCGCCGAAGAAGCCGGACACGTTCGCGCTCCTGCAGCGGGCGGCTGCCTGGGTCTACACCCAGGGGTCCGACATCGAGGTCAGGCACACCTTCCTGACATCCGAACTCGCGCGCGAATGGAGCCCGGGCCAGACCTTCGGCGCGGGCCTGCCGGTTCGGTTGCCCACGGCGCTGGACTCGGCGTCGCTCGTCTATAAGGCCCACCTGCGCACCGGCAGCAAGGACATCCTCAAAGCCCTCGCCGATCTGAGGAAGACGCTTTCGGACGAGGTGCAGAAGCTCATGCAGCAGACGCGCGACCTCTCGGCGGGCGTCTGGCGCGACGTGGCCGTGGTCATCGGCCTGAACGCTCTGCGCGCCGCCACCGACATGACCAAGGTACCTGTCGACGCCGGCAAACTCTCATGGGTCTACGTGATGGTCGCCGCCTACGTCGGCTTGTCCTACGCGATGAGCGTCAGGACGAACGCCAGGTTCCTGAATGCCAGCGAGGATTCCAGGTTGGCGTGGCGGTCCAAACTTTATGCATTCCTCGATGAGGACGATTACAAGGCGTTGGCGAAACAGCCATTGGACGATGCCATCGCAGCCTACCGCTCGACCCAGAGATGGACCACCGCCGTCGTAGTGCTCGTCATCATCGGCCTGCTATACGTGGCAGCCTCGGATGCCGGGCTTCTGGCTGAAAGGGTACCTACGGGATCGGCCATGTCGAACCCGGAGCGGATCCCGAAAGCGGATGTGTGCTGGACCGCTCCTATGGCTGCTTAGCGCCCCTTCCAGTCACTAGATGGCCCCCGTGTGCGTCTACGAAGCGGACATGGGTCAAGCCGGCGGCCACGACATTCTTAAGTTGTGACAAATAATTCGTGGTCGCAGATCGACCCCTCAACCCTTCGAACACCCCCGTTTCGCGTAACGGGGCCTCTCGTAGAACCGAACGACGGATACGCTGTCAAAATCCTCCATATCGATGATCAAGTCGCGCCGTGTCGCCGCGGGCAACCGAGTTCCTTCGGACGGATTGTAATCCGTGTCAGGGTCCGAGGGTGGGTTTCGAGTGTCGCGTGCAGGGGAGGACGGGGCTGACGGGATCGACCTCAGGCTGCTGAGGGCCGCGGTCGAGGCGACTGGTGAGGCCATCCTCATCACTACCGCCGACCTCGACGAGCCCGGTCCTGTCATCCTCTACGCCAACCCGGCCTTCACCAAGCTATCCTGCTACGAGGCGGAGGAAGCGGTCGGGCGCAGCCCGCGCTTCCTGCAGGGGCCGGGCACCGACCGGGCGGCCCTGGACAGGACCCGTGCCTCGTTGGAGGCCGGCGAGGCCTTCCAGGGCGAGGCGCTGAACTACCGCAAGGACGGGACGACCTACCGGGTCGAATGGCTGATCACCCCGGTCCATAACGCGGACGGGCGCATCACCAACTGGGTCTCGGCCCAGCGGGACGTCACCGAGCGTCGCGCGTTCGAGGACCGCCAAGCGCTAATGGTGCGCGAACTCCACCATCGGGTGAAGAACACGCTGGCCATGGTCCAGGCCGTCCTGAACGCGACGATGCGCTCGTCGGTTACGATGGCTGAATTCTCCAAGGCCTTCGGCGGCCGCATCGTGTCGCTGGCCCGGACCCACGCGCTGATCACCGAGGACGAGGCGCAGGTCGCGTCATTCGAGGGCCTGCTCCGGGCGGAGCTCGACCCCTACCGCGAGGGAGACCGGATCCGCCTCGAAGGGCCGCCGCTCAAGCTGCCGTCGGATGTCGCGGTGCCGGTCAGCATGGCGCTGCACGAACTGACGACCAACGCCCTGCGCCATGGGGCCCTCGGCCATCCGGGCGGACGGGTCGTGGTGACCTGGGCGACCGAGGACGGCCCTTCAGGCCCGTGGCTCTCCTGGACCTGGAACGAGCATGACGGGCCGCCGCCGACGCTGCCCACGCGCGAGGGGTTCGGGACCCGGCTCCTGAACAAGATCCTGACGGCCCAGGTTGCGGCCGAGGTCGACGTCGCCTTCGAGGGCGACGGCCTACGGATACACGTCCGGCTGCCGTTGGGCCGGCGGTAGGCGCCTAGGCCTGGATTGGCCCAGCAAAGCGTTCGGGCTGCGGCCTGCCGGCCGCTGCCTCCGGAACCGCCGCTGGCGGCCGGGGCTTCCCCTCGGCCCCGGGGCAGGCCCGGACGGAAAGGAACACCATGTCCACGGATACCGAGAAGCATCGCGAGTTGCTGGGCGCGCTGAGGGACGCCCAGGGCAAGGGCGACGGCAGCTTCGAGAGGGCCGTCACCGCCGCCTTCGAGCACGTCTTCGAGCACCTGGCTCGCCTGAATGATCACGTCTCGCCCGGCGGTCCGGACGGCGGCGACCGGCACCTGCAGCCCGGCGAGTCCCCGACGCTCCGGTAAGATGCCACGCGGCCGGGCGATCCTCGCGGGCGGACCCGGCCGCGTGGCATCTCGGTCATGCCCATCCCGGGCCGGGGGCCGAACGCTAGACCCCGGCCAGCGCAGCCTAGCGGACTGGGTCGGCGCGAAAGCCGCCTGCCTGTGGATCCTGGCACCGGCATGCCGGCGGCAGGTCCCTGCCGCCATCGCGAAGGGGCAACTCGCCGGTCAGCAGGCGGACGAGTAGGTGCTCCAGCGGCTCGGCCTGATAGGGCTTCTGCAGCACTGGCACGTTCCGATAGCTTCCCTCCAGACCCTTCTGGCCGTAGCCTGTTGCGAACATGAAAGGGGTGCCGCTCTCATGGAGCAAGTCGGCGACCGGATAGCTCCGCGCATCGCCGAGGTTCACGTCGAGCACGGCGAGGTCGAAGGACTCGGACCGGGCCAGGCCGAGCGCCTTGTCGAGGCGCATGGCGACGGTCACCTCGCAGCCGAGGTCGAGTAGCATGTCCTCCGCGAGCATGGCGACGAGGCTCTCGTCCTCGACCAGCAGCACACGGCGTCCGACCAACGACGTCATGGCACGCGCCGCCCTTCCACGGCTTCCTGGCCGACCCACCCGAGGGTGGTCAGCGGGATCTCCAGCCTGCAGGTGACGCCCCCCGGGGCGTAGGTGATCATGGCGCTGCCGTCGAACTCCATGGGCAGCTGCCGCTCGATCAGGCGGGAGCCGAACCCCTTGCGGGTCGGCGGCGTGACCGGCGGTCCGCCGCGCTCCTCCCAGAGCAGGTCGAGCTGCTGGCGGTCGTCGTCCCCGTCACGCAGGGACCACGTCACCGCGACCTGACCTTCGGGAACCGTGAGGGCGCCGTACTTGGCGGCGTTGGTCATCAGCTCATGCAAAGCCATCGCCAACGTCACCGCCACCTTGGGATGCAGCCGGGCGTCCGGCCCTTGTAGCCGGAAACGGTTAACATCGACCTCCGCCAAAAGGTGGGGGGCCAGCGCCCGCTCGATCACCTGGCTCAGGCTGGCGCTCTCCCAGTTGTCCTCGACCAGAACGTTGTGGGCGTTCGACAGGGCGGCCATGCGGGCGTCGAACACGGCGCGGACCGCTTGGTCCGTCTGCCCGCGGAAGGTCTGCGCGGCGATGGACTGCACCGTCGCCAGGGTGTTCTTCACCCGGTGGTTCAGTTCGTTGATGAGAAGGCGCTGACGCTCGGCCGCCGCCTTCTCCTCGCTGATGTCGCGGACCTCGATGATCGTGCCGATGATGTTGGCGGCATCGTCGCGGATCGGGCTGGCGGTGAAGCCCACGGGATAGAAGTGTCCGTCCCGGTGGACGAAGACTTCCTCGCCGCGCTCCTGGTTGTTCTCCGGGAAGGCGCGGTCGATGGCGCATTCCTCCAGGGGGAACGGGCGCCCGTCTGGGTAGGTGTGATGCACGATGTCGTGCAACGGGCAGTCGCGGGCGAGCACCTCGGGAAGCGTCCAGCCGGTCAGCTGCTCGGCGGCGCGGTTCATGTAGATGCAGTGCTGCCGGTCATCCATCAGGAAGATCGACACGGAGGCGTTGTTCAGGACCGCGTTGAGACGACGCTCGGTCTCGAACAGCTGGTCGCTCCCGCGCCGCAGGCTCACCAGGGGCGCGTTGGCGGCGGCCTTCGACTGCAGCGGTTGCCGGGAGTTCGGCACGGGCACGACCTTTCGCGGGGATCGGGCCGGCACCCTGCGTGCGAGCCTTGGGGACGTTGCAGGACTGGCCACGCCAGCGGTCGTCGATGGCGAATACGCCAGACACGGCGGGTCCAATGCACCTTATCGGCCGGGAGTTCCACCCCCTGGGCGAGCCGAGCCCGGGCGACATTTCGCGCCGCGGGCCCGGCTCGCCGCCTCGCAGCCGGGGTGAACGTGCCCGCACCGGTATCCCCCAGGCACGCCGCGCCGGTGCCGCACGAAGTCTTCCCGTGATCGCGACTTGCCCCGAATGCCAGGCGCTGGAGACGGCTTCCCGGTCCGTCGAAGCCGTGGCCGATTGATCGATGCCTATCCGGCGGCATTCCCCGGGGGGGACGGTTCTGCGACCTAACGGGGCGAGATGCGCGACGGGACAGGCGTCGAGAGGCGCCGCTTGCTGGACGAGGCCGTCGGACGGGAGGCCCATGCGGACGCGCTGGCCTCCCTGGCGGCGCACAGGCCCATGGACGTGCACGTTCCCACCTTGCGGGTACTGGCCCGCAGCCAGCGCATCCGTGCGATGGAGCTGCGTGGCTCGGCGGCCGCCCTGTCCCAGCTTCAGCGACGAATCGGGCGCTCCATCGGGGGCTGACGCCATCACAGTGCGTCCTGCCGGATGCGTCGTCCTTTCGCGTCGTCGCAGTCTCGGCCGACGCCGAAGCGCGACCTCGATCATCCGCGCGGTGGTTTCCCCTCGGCGCCGAGGCGGCGCATGCAGGCGTGGTAGATTTCCGCCCCCAGGTCGAAGGGCGAGAGCCGCTTCGGGTTCGGTGCGGAGAACACTTGGTCCCGGGCCTCGTCCCGGCACTGCGCGTCCTGCGGGCTCGTGATCGGCTGCTCCTGGGCGACCGCGGTGGATGCGCCCGCAAGGACCAGGGTCGCCATCAGCAAGGCCCGCCCCCCATCGCCTGCCGCCTCTCGCATAGATGGCGTCGCCGGGAATTGCCCGGAGCCTCCGTGTGTCGCTCCTCGACGCAACCATCCATCATAGCACCGTTCGGGTTCATTCGAGGGCGTCAGGGCAGCCGGTCGCCGCAGCTACCCGGCCCGCCTCGGGGCGGGCCGGCGATCCACGGCTTCCGAATGCCTGGGCGACCGTCAGTCGATGATCTCGACGATGCGGCGGCTGCCCGGCTCCACGAGGACGGGTTGCCCATTGATGACGGTGTAGCGGTAGCCGCTCACGCCGTACTCGGCCGGTACCTCGTAGTAGGTCACGCCGTCCGAGGGCAGCACGGTGCCGACGCGGACCTGGTCGCCGAAGGTGTACGAGGGCCGCTGCTCGCGGACCACGTAGCTGCGGAAGCGCGGGCGGGTGTCGACGCCGAGGATGCCGTTGACGGTGCCGGTCGCCGCGCCGATGGCGCCGCCGACGATCTCGCCGATGGGTCCGCCGGTGGCACGGCCCGCCGCGGCCCCCTCCTCGGCACCGCGCACCAAGCCCTGGGCCTGGGCGCCCGAGGCGAGGCCCATCGCGAGGGCGGCGGCGGCGATCACGGTCCTGACGGTCATGCTGATGGGCTCCCTGGGATTGCCTGTGTTCGGTCGAGGGGAAGGGTCGGAGTTCAGTTCATGGCCCGGTACGGCGAGGCGAGGACGACGCGGACGTTGCGGGCCGGAGCGACGTCCGTGGCCGCCTTCCGCGCGGGCTGCGGGGCGGCAAGGGCGGAGGCCGGCACGGTGATGCCGCCGGCGCCCGTGTAGACGGTGACCGAGCGGTCCTCGGCCGAGGCGGGAGCGAGGGAGACTGCAAGGCCGAGGGCAGCGAGGGAGAGGGTGGCGAGGGTCTTCACGGCGGCGAGCTCGAAGCGTGGCTGTATGTTGCGGTCACAACGGCCACGCTTGGGAGATGTTCCGGCGATTACTGTCTAGCTCGCCGTGGCGTCTTTCGCCCTGAGGGCGGTCCCGCCACGGAAGCTTAGAAGCGAACGCCTCAAGCGGCGTCCCGGTCGACCTTGCTCGTGTGGCCGGCAGACCGGAGGCACGCCTCGACCGCGTCGCGCAGTGACGAGACGTAGGCATCGGCGCCGACCTCGCGCCCCACTGCGGCGTCGGTGAGCACCTTCTCGCCCACCGGCCACAGTCCGACCAGGATCGGCACGCCCGGCGCCCGCCGCCGCAACCGCTCCAGCAGGTAGCGCAGGTGCGAGGGATTGCCGGTGATGTCGAGGTAGGAGACGCAGACCATTGCCACGTCCTTCATGTCGAGGTCGCGGATGCCCTCGCGCGAGGCGGCTTGGTACGGGGCGACCCGGGCTCCCAGGCCGTGCTTGCGCAGCAATTGCGCCAGCATCGCCGAAGAGGCCTCGTCGAGGGGGCCACGGCCGGCGAGGCACAGGACCGGTGCCTCACCGCGCCAACCATCCGGGAGCTCTTCGCGGGGCGCCGCGTGGCCGGGCACGGCCTCGGTCTTCGGATGCGTCCGTTCGGCCAGCGTCGGCGTGTCCGCCGGGTTCACGGCCATACCCTCATTGCTCGGCTCGGCGTCCTGGTGGTCCTCGAAATCCTCGACGAGGGAACGCGAAGAGGAGCGGATGTTCTCAAGCTGCGCCGGCGTCACGACCCCGCGGGCGTAGTCGTTGGCGGCGAGCTGCAGCCCCTTGAGCGCCACCTCGTCGTAGTACGAGGACAGCGAACGCTCCTTCAGCATACCCTCGGCGATCTCACGGACCTCGTCCGGGTCGCCGGCGAGCATGCGCTGGTAGAAGTTCTCCACCGGCGTCAGGGGCGGCCGGTCGCCGAGCAGCACGTCGAGGAACTCCAGGCTGTCGACGTGGCGGCCAAGCACGACGAGGCAGACCGTGAACGGGGTGGCCAGGATCAGGCCGATGGGTCCCCAGAGGAATCCCCAGAACAGCGTCGAGACGATCACGGCGAAGGGCGAAAGGCCGGTGGAATGGCCGTAGAGGAGCGGCTCGACCACCTGCCCGAAGAAGGGTTCGGCGATCAGGAACAGGGCCGCGGTCGCGATGACCATCGACCAGCCCGGGTCGACGGCGGCCGCCAGTGCCACGGGGAAAACGCCCGAGACGATGGCGCCGATGTAGGGGATGAAGCGCATGATGGCGGAGAGCACGCCCCAGAGTAGCGGGTTGGGCACGCCGATGAACCACAGCCCCACGCCGACGATGACGCCGAAGGCCGCGTTCATGCCGAGCTGGGCGAGGAAGTAGGTCTCGAGCCGGCCCGCGGCGTCGTCCATCGCCACGGTGGTCCGGTGCAGGTCGCTCGACCCGAACAGGCGGATCATGCGATTGCGCAGGTCCTCGCGCTGCAGGAGCAGGAACACCACCACGACGAGCACGATGCCGACCGTGGTCAGCGGCTCGACGACCGGGCCGAGCACCTTCTCGGCCAGCGCGAGCGGCGAGAGCTCGGGCTCCTGGACCCGCACGAGCTGCGCCTTCGGCGTCTCGCCCGCGGGGCCGGTCCCCGCCGTGGTCCCGGCGGCGTCGGCCTTCTGCGTCGCGTCCTGGACCTGATGGCTGAACTTGGCGATGACCCGGTTGGCCTCGCCGAGCCAGCCCTGCTGCAGGCCGGCGAACTTCTTCTGCACGGTCGACTGGTATTGCGGCAGGTTGCCGGCGAGCCCCGCGACCTGGGTGCCGATGACCGCCCCGATGCCGCCGAGTACGGCCAGGGCGAGCAGCACGGCCACGATCACGGAGGGCACCCGTCCGAGCCTGAGGCGTCGCAGCAGGTTGACCACCGGCCCCAGGACGAAGCTGAGGAGCACCGCCAGGACGAGGGGGACGAACACCTCGCGGCCGAAATAAAGGGCGGTGATCAGCACGACGCCGACGGCGAGGGTCAGCAGGCCGCGCAGGCCGGGCACGAGGGGTGGCGGTACCTGGGCCGGCGGTTTCACGGCGTCCGTCATGTCCGTCGGCATACGCTGAACTCCCTGCCGCCGGGCAAGGACCGGCACGCCCCTCCCTAACGCCGCCCAGGTCATTTCGTACCGGTATACTTTTTCGGCACGAGGGCCGAAGGCGGCGGGAGGAAACTCCGATCACTTGTCAGATATCGGACATCTTTGCGCCCGGAAGTCCGCTATCGGACAACCCGCCTGCCGCCGACCGACGATTCCCGTGACCATCACCACCCCACGCGCCATCGACGGCAACCTGCTGCTCGAAGCCCTCGACGACGCCGACCGGCGCCTGCTGGCCCCGCATGCCGAGCGGCGAGAGGTGGAACGCGGCGACGTGCTGTTCCGGGCAGGCGACGACGTCAGCCACGTCACCTTCCCGGCCCACGGCTGCGTGGTCACGCTGGTCGTGCCGCTCATCGACGGCAAGTCCGTCGAGACCGCCACGGTGGGGCGCGAGGGCGCCATCGGCGGCGTTGTCAGCCAGGGCTACCTGCCCGCCTTCGGGCAGGCGGTGGTCCAGGTCGGCGGCCCGGTCATCCGCATCGACGCGGACCGGCTCGCCGAGGCCAAGCACGCCTCGAAGACCGTCCGCGACCTGTTCGTGCGCTACGCCGATTGCCTGCTTGCGCAGGTGCTCCAGTCGGTCGCCTGCAACGCCGCACACACCATCGAACGGCGCTGCCTGCGCTGGCTGCTGACCCTACAGGACCGTCTCGGGACGCCGGACCTGCCGGTGACCCACGAGATCCTCGCCGACATGCTCGGCGTGCGCCGCGCCTACCTGACGGAGGTGCTAGGGCGGATGCAGCGCGAGGGCCTGATCGAGATCGGCCACCGACGCCTGACGCTGCCGGACCGAAAGCGCGCCGAGGCGGCGTCGTGCGAATGCCACGCCGCCGTGCGGCACCATTTCTCCGAGGTGCTCGGCGCGGTCTACGCCCCGGGTGGCCGGATGGTCGCCGTCGATGCGGTAGAACCCGACAAACTCAAGCCGCCTTCCGCCGCGGTCACCCTGCGGGAGACGGTCAAATGAACGTCGCTCTCACTGTCCCGCCTCCAGTCAGGGACGATGCCCGTCTCGCCACGCTCGATGCCTTCGATATCCTCGACACCCCGCCCGAGCGTGGGTTCGACGACATCGTCAACCTCGCGCGCCGCCTCTGCGCCGTGCCTGTCGCCCTCGTCAGCCTCGTCGACCGGGACCGGCAATGGTTCAAGGCCCGCGCCGGTTTCCCGCCATGCGAGACCGACCTCGACCGCTCGGTGTGCAAGTTCGTGCTCGCCGAGCCGGACATCCTCCAGATCCCCGACCTGACGCGCGACCCCCGCACCCGCGACAACCCGCTCGTGACCGGCGAGCCGCACCTGCGCTTCTACGCCGGCGCCCCCTTGCGCACGCCCGAGGGGCAAGTGCTCGGCAGCCTGTGCGTGATCGACCACGTCCCGCGCCCGGAAGGTCTCTCACCGGAACAGGTCGAGGACCTGGAAGCGCTCGCCCGGCAGGTCATGGACCAACTCCTGCTGCGACGCTCCCTCGTTGACCGCGATAGGTCCGGCCGCCAGGGCGAGGCGGTCGGGGTGACGCTGGCCGGGGTCGCGGCGGCGGGTGGCGACCTCGACGCGAGTTTCCGTGCCGTGCTCGCGGGAGCGATGCGCGCCGTCACCTCCGCCGAGGCGGGGGCGGTCGAGATCCGCGAGGGCGAGGACCTCGTCTATCGGGCGGTCACCGACGGCCTTGCGCCGCACCTGGGCCTGCGCCTTCCGATCCTCGCGAGCCTCTCGGGGGCCTGTTACCGGGATGACGTGCCCCTCTCCGTCCCCGACGTCCTGCGGGACCATCGGGTCGAGCGGGATCTCGCGGAGAGCCTGCGCCTGAGGTCCTGCCTCCTGGTCCCGGTTCGACGCGGGGGCGTCGTCGTGGGCGTCCTGAAGCTGCAGTCGAGCCGGCCCGATGCCTTCGTCGAGGAGGACATGCGGATCCTCGGCGTCTTCGCAGGTTCGGTGGCCTCCGGCCTCGCCGAGGCCGGTGAGCGCGTCGCCACGCGGGCGGCCGCCCTTACGGAGTACCGACGCCGCGCCGTGTTCGACAGCGCCCAGGACTACGCCATCATCCTGCTCGACCTCGACGGCCGGGTCACGGACTGGAACGCGGGCGCGACCCGCATCCTCGGCTGGCGTCCGGAGGAGATGTGCGGCCGGGCCGCCGACGCGTTCTTCACGCCCGAGGACCGGCGCGACGGCATCCCGGCCGAGGAGATGCGCTCGGCGCTGGAGACGGGCACCGGCATCGACGAGCGCTGGCACCTGCGTCGCGACGGCGAGCGCTTCTGGGCCAACGGCGAGATGATGGTGCTGCGCGACGAGGCCGGCGCGGCCATCGGCTTCGTGAAGATCCTGCGCGACCGGACGGAGCAGAAGGAAGCCGCCCTCCGCCTGCAGGAGAGCCAGGACCGTTACCGGTTGGCGGCCCGGGCCACGAACGACGCGATCTGGGACTGGGACCTCGCCACCAACCACGTGCTCTGGAACGAGGCCCTGACCGAAGCTTACGGCCATGCCCCCGCGACGGTCGAGCCGACGGGAGACTGGTGGGTCGCGCAGATCCATCCCGAGGACCGCGCCCGCATCGATGCCTCCATCCACGCGGTCATCGACGGCGACGGCACGACCTGGTCGGACGAGTACCGTTTCCGCCGCGCGGACGGAGTCCTATGCCCATGTGTTCGACCGCGGCCACGTCATGCGCGACGCCGAAGGCCGGGCCTGCCGCATGATCGGCGCCATGCTCGACCTGACCGCTCGCAAGCGGGCCGAGGACGCCATGCGGGAAAGCGAGCGTCGGCTCGGGCTTGAGCGCGGCTTGCTGGAGGCGATCTTCCTCCAGGCCCCGGTAGGCATCTCCATCGCCGGGGCGGAGGCCGGCGTGCCGTCGTCGCTGAATGCCAAGGCCGAGGAGATCCTCGGCCACGGGCTCGGGACGGAGGGCGACGCCCGCTACGTCTCCTACGGCGCCATGCACCCGGACGGCCGCCGGTACGAGCCGGCCGAGTACCCGACCCTACGCGCCCTGAGGAGGGGCGAGACGGTGCGCGGCGAGGAGATGCGCTACCGCATTCCCGGGACGGGTGAGATGCGCCTCCTGGAGGTGTCGAGCGGACCCGTGCGCGACGCCGAGGGTGCGATCCAGGCCGCGGTGACCGTATTGGCCGACGTTGGTGACAAGCGCAGGGCCGATGCCGAGACCCGCCGGCTCGCCGCGCTGGTCGAGCAGAGCCAGGACTTCATCGGCCTGGCGGCCCCCGACGGGAGCGTCGACTTCGTCAACGAGGCCGGGCGCCGCCTCATCGGGCTGCCCGACCTCGCCGCGGCCCGGGCCATGCCCATCGTGGACTACTTCGTGCCGGAGGAGCGCGCGCGCGTCCTCGACGAGGTGCTGCCGGCGGTCGAGCGGGACGGCTTCTGGGAAGGCGAGCTGCACTTCCGTCACGTGGTCACCGGGGCAGCGGTCCCGGTCCTGTACAATCTCTTCCCCGTGCGCGGGGCCGACGGGCGCAAGCTGGGCTACGGCACCGTAACCCGCGACCTGACGGAACAGCACCGCGCGCGCCAAGCCCTGCAGGCGAGCGAGGCGTCACTCCGGGCAGTCCTCGACACCGTTCCGGTGGGCATCCTGTTCGCCGAGGCGCCCTCCGGGCGCATCGTCGGGGGCAACCGACGGTTGGAGGATATCTTCCGCCATTCGGTCCTGCCCTCGCCCGACGTCGAGAGCTACGGCGAATGGGTCGCGTTCCACGAGGACGGACGCCGGGTCGCACCGGATGAATACCCGCTCAGCCGCATCATCCGGGAAGGGCACGAGCACGCGGAGATGCGCTGCGAGTACCAGCGGGGCGACGGCAGCCGCCTTTGGATCGAGATCGCGGGCGCGCCGATGCGCGACGAGGCCGGCGCCGTGGTCGGTGCGGTCGTCGCGGTCGCCGACATCGACGCCCGCCGCCGGGCCGAGGAACGGCAGGACTTGCTGAACCAGGAGCTCTCGCACCGCATGAAGAACCTGCTGGCGATGGTGCAGGCCATCGCCGCCTCGACGCTGCGCGGCGCCACCGACATGGATGCTGCACGCGAGGTCCTGGGCAGCCGCTTGGTGGCGCTCGGCAAGGCGCACGACGTGCTTCTCGGGGGCGCCGCCGAGAGCGCGTCCCTGGCGGCGGTTGTCCGCGAAGGCGTCGGGGTGCAGGAATCGGCGGGGCGACGCGTCAGGTTCGAGGGGCCGGACGTGGAGATCGGCGGCAAGGCCGCGCTGTCCCTGGCCCTGACCCTGCACGAGCTCGACCACGAACGCGGTCAAGTACGGCGCTCTGTCGGTGCCCCAAGGCGTCGTGTCGGTGACCTCCTCGCTGGTGGGGCCGGCGGACGCGCCCCGGCTGCGCATCGCATGGATGGAAACCGGCGGTCCGCCGGTCGTGCCGCCATCGCGAAAGGGGTTCGGGTCGCGGCTGATCGAGCGCGGGCTGACCGCGCAGGTCAACGCCGTCCTCGCCCTAGATTACCGCCCGGAGGGGGTGACCTGCGTCGTCGAGGCGTCGCTGGCCGACTTCCAGGCCGTCGCATGACGATGCGGCGCAACGAAGGGCCCGCCGGCCCGTTGCCGCTCGCCATGACGGATGCCCCGAACGCGAAGACCGCCCTGGTGGTCGAGGACGAGATGATCTTCCGCCTGGAGGTCCGCGACCTGCTGGAGGCGGATGGCTACGCCGTGGTCGAAGCCGGCAATGCCGCCCAGGCGTTGGAACGGCTCGACGACTGGGTCGTGCTGGTGGTGACCGACGTGCGCATGCCAGGACCCATGGACGGCTTGGCGCTCGCCCGCGAAGTCGCCTGCCGTCGGCCGGACGTGGCCGTGGTCGTCGTGTCGGCTCAGATGAGGCCGCGACCCGGCGACCTGCCCGGTCACGTACCCTTCGTCGAACGCCCGTTCCTCGAAAGCCGGTTCCGCGACGCTGTCCGCCGGGCCGAGGCGGCCAGGACCCCATACCCGTGACGCCCGCCAGCCTCTCTGCCGTCGGTCCGCACCAGCTCCCGACCAGACCAAAAGACGCAGCCGAATTCCGGGTCGGCTTGTCCGGTGACGTTGGTCTTCGCACGGACGCCCGTTAGAGACCAAGATCATGAGCGACGAGGATCTTCGGGGGAGGTCGATCGGCTGCGCCAACGCGAGAGCGAGTTGGTGGCGGAGATCGCCCGTCTGCGTGCTGGTCGGGAGCCGGATGCGCCTCCGACCGCTGACGCGGCCGGCGTCGGGACGGCGCGTCCCGACCTGCTGTTCACCGCCGCCGACAAGACGCGGACGGCGATGATCGTCACCGACCCCAACCTGCCCGACAACCCCATCGTCTACGCCAACCGCGCCTTCCTTGACCTCTCCGGCTACGCGGCCGAAGAGCTCGTCGGGCGCAACTGCAGATTCCTCCAGGGTCCCGGGACCGATCCCGCACACGTCGACCGCATCCGCGAGGCCGTCGCCCAACGGCGGGACGTGGTCGTCGAATTGCTGAACTACCGACGCGACGGCACCGCCTTCGTCAACGAGCTCTACGTCAGCCCCGTCTTCGGGCCGCTCGGCGAGTTGCTGTACTTCTTCGGCAGCCAACTCGACCTGACCCGGTTCCGTGAGCAGCAGGCGCAGGCCGCCGGACGCGGGACGTCCTTCCGCAGCCTGCTGGAAGACGGCGAGGCCGGCTTCTGCATCGTCGAGATGCGCTTCGATGCGGACGGCCGGGCCGAGGACTACCGCTTCGTCGAGGTCAACGGCGCTTTCGAGCGCCAGTCCGGCCTCACGGGCGCCCAGGGCCGTTGGATGCGTGACATGGAGCCCGGTCACGAGCAGCGATGGTTCGACCTGTACGGCGAGGTCGCCCGGACCGGGCGTGGCGCACGTTTCAGGGGCGTGGCGTCACGGCTTGGCCGGACGTTCGACGTCCATGCAGTGCGGATCGGGACGGAGGCGCAGAACCGGGTCGCGATACTGTTCGAGGATGCCGCCGCCAGGCTGGAGACCGAGGAGCGGCGCGAGGCGCTGGACCGCGACCGCCAGGTCGAGCGCGACCTGGTCTGGAGGACGAGCCGGGACCTGCTCGTCGTCTGCGGCCTCGATGGGACCTGCCGCGCGGTCAATCCGGCTTGGAGCGAGACGCTCGGCTGGCCGCCGGGCAGCCTGCTCGGCACCCGGATCACCGACCTCCTGCATGCCGACGACCGCGAGGCGGGCTCGCGGGCCTTCGCGACGCTGCGCTCCGGGCGTCCCCTGGTCGATCTCGACGTCCGTTTCAGGACCGCGGACGGCGGACACCGCTGGATCTCGTGGAACGCCATTCCGCAGGGGGACCGCTTCCACGCCACGGGCCGGGACGTGACCGAGCGCCGGGCGCTGGAAGACCAGCTTCGGCAGTCCCAAAAGATGGAGGCGGTCGGGCAACTGACCGGCGGGGTCGCCCATGACTTCAACAACCTGCTCACCGTCATCAAGTCGTCGACCGACCTGCTGAAGCGACCGAGCCTGAGCGAGGAGCGCCGGGGACGCTACGTCGACGCCATCTCGGACACGGTCGACCGGGCCGCCAGGTTGACCAGCCAGTTGCTGGCGTTCGCGCGCCGGCAGACGTTGCAACCCGCGGTGTTCGACGCGGCCCGGTCGGTCTCGGCCATCGCCGACATGGTCCGCACGCTGACCGGCGCGCGCATCCGCGTCGAGACCGACACGGACGCCGGCGCGGACGAGGCCGGGCGGCGGCTGCCTTGTCACGTCGATGCCGACCCGAGCCAGTTCGACACGGCGCTCGTCAACCTCGTGGTGAACGCCCGCGACGCGATGCAGGGCGAGGGCCGGCTGCGCATCGCGGTCAAGCGGGCCGACAGCATCCCCGCCCTGCGCGCGCACCCGGCCGTGCCGGGCGACTTCGTGGCGGTCTCGGTCTCGGACACCGGCGCCGGCATCGACGCCGACCTGCTCGAACGCATCTTCGAGCCGTTCTTCACGACAAAGGGCGTCGGTCACGGCACCGGGCTCGGCCTCAGCCAGGTGTTCGGCTTCGCCAAGCAGTCGGGCGGCGACGTGGCGGTGGACAGCGTCGTCGGCGTCGGCACGACCTTTACCCTGTTCCTCCCCCGCTCCGCCGACGGCGAGGCGCGGGAACCCGTGCCAGACGATCCGGGACCGCTCGCCGAAGGACACGGGACGCCCGTCCTGGTGGTCGAGGACAACGTCGAGGTCGGCGCCTTCGCGACGCAGGCACTCGGGGAACTCGGATACCACGCCGTCTGGGTGAAGGATGCGCAGGCGGCCTTGGCCGAGATCGAGGCGTCGGGCCAACGGTTAGAGGTGGTGTTCTCCGACGTCGTGATGCCCGGCATGAACGGGGTCGACCTCGCGCGGGAGATCCGGCGGCGTTGGCCCTACCTGCCCGTCGTGCTGACGTCCGGGTACAGCCATGTCCTGGCCTCGGAGGGGACGGACGGCTTCCCGCTGCTGGGCAAGCCCTACTCCGTCGCCGACCTCAGCCGCGCCCTGCGCAAGGCGCTGAGGGAGCGTTCCGCGCTGGCCTCCGGCTGAAAGCGGCGTGCGTCGCCTCGCTCGCCTTGACCGGCATGCTTCGTCGCATCGCCGACGAGTATGCACGCATAGTAGGGGACGGCCCCTTTTCCTTGAGACACGCCACCGGAACGATGCCCGAGCCGACATCCACCTCGCGGACCTACGACGGGTCGATCCCTGACGCAGAAATCCGCGAGCGGGCGTATGACATCTGGGAGCGGCACCATCGCTCCGAGGGCTTCGAGATGCAGTTCTGGCTCATGGCTAGGCGTGAGTTGACCGCGGAGCGGGAAGCGAAGGCCGCCAGCGATGTCCCGGCGGCGAGCTGGCGCCGGCGACGCAGCCTCTCGATAGGCCTGAGGCGCCCGGTCCGCGGCCCGCACCCCGTTGACACCCGTCCTCGTCGTCCGGGCGACCGTCCACCCTCCACCAACGCGGCCCCGACGGCCAGCCGGCCATATTGATGTCGGATAGGAAACTTCCCCAAGGCGTTGAACCGAAAGCCGCAGTGACGATGCCGAGGGGCTTCGCTATCAGCTTGTTCCGTGGACGACGTCGGTCGCCGGGGGCGGGCTCACCTTCCGATGGATAGCGATTTGCACGGCCTCTCGCGCGAGGAGCTTGAGGCGGAGGTCCTGCGCTTGCGGGCAAGGCTGGCAGGGCATCCCGACCAGGGGCGGGACCGCCAGCCGGCATCCGATGCCGACGTGCTATTCTCCGCCGTCGACAAGACCGGCCTGCCGATGATCCTCACGGATCCCAACCAGGACGACGACCCCATCGTCTTCACGAACCGCGCCTTCCTCGATCTTACAGGTTACGGGATAGACGAGGTCGTCGGTCGCAACTGCCGGTTCCTCCAGGGGCCGGACACCGAGCCCGACCACGTCGATGAGATCCGCGCCGCATTGCGCGACAACCATGACCTCACCATCGAGATCACAAACCATCGCCGGGACGGCACGCCCTTCGTCAACGCCCTGTTCATCGGACCCGTCTTCGACGGCGAGGGCCGCCTGCGCTACCGCTTCGGCAGCCAGATCGACGTCACCGAGGCACACCGCAACCGGCGCCGTCTCGCCGAGAGCGAGGCGCGCCAGCGCGCGATCTTCGACAGCGCCAGCGAGATGGCGATTATCGTCACCGACACCGCCGGCACGGTGACCGACTGGAACGCGGGTGCCACGCGCATCCTCGGATGGTCAGCCGAGGAGATGCGCGGGCAGACCATCGAGCGGATCTTCACGCCCGAGGATCGGACGAGCGGTCAGAAGCGTAAGGAGATGGATGGCGTCCTGCGGCACGGCCATGCCGAGGACATGCGCTGGCATCTGCGCAAGGACGGTGGCCGGTTCTATGCGGTCGGCGACATGACCTCGCTGCGGGGGCTCGACGGGACGCACCAGGGCTTCGTCAAGGCGTTCAGCGACCGCACGCAGGAGCGCAACCTCGCCACCAAGGAACAGGCCGACGCCGAGTTCATGCGCAGCGTCCTGGCGTCGTCCGCCGACTGCATCAAGGTGCTCGACCTCGACGGCGGCCTGACCTTCATGAGCGAGGGCGGCCAGAAGGTGATGGAAGTCAGCGACTTCAATCACATCAAGGGCTGCCCATGGCCGAGCTTCTGGCAGGGCCAGGGGAACGCCGATGCGCTCGCGGCGCTGGCAGCGGCCCGGGACGGGCGGATCGGTCACTTCCAGGGGGCGCGGCCACCTTCCTCGGCAACGCCAAATGGTGGGACGTCCAGGTGACGCCGATCCTTGGGCCTGACGGGCGGCCGGAGCGGATCCTGTCCGTGTCGCGCGACATCACCGAGCGGAAATCGTTCGAGGAGCGCCTCGCGGCGAGCGAGGCCCATTGGCGCGACCTGTTCGAACGCCTGAGCGAGGGGTTCATCGTCGGCGAGGTCGTGCGCGATTCCGCCGGTCGCGTCGCGGATTGGCGCTACGTCGACGTCAACTCCGCCTGGGGCCGGCTCGTCGGCATCGCGTCGGACAGTGTGGTGGGGCGTACGATCCGCGAGGTGTTCCCGGGCATCGAGGACGCCTGGGTCGACGAGTTCGCCGACGTGGTCGAGACCGGGGAGCCTGTGACGTTCGTCCGGCAGGTCGGCACCCTGGCGCGGTGGTACGAGGGCCGGGCCTTCCCGCTCGGCAGCGAACGCTTCGGCGTGATCTTTCTGGAAGTGACGGAGCGGGTGCAGGCCGATGCCCGGCGCAGCGGCCTCCTGGAACTCGGGGAACGGCTGCGGGGCGACATCGGCACCGATGCGATAGCGTTGGCAGCCTCCGCCATCCTCGGTCGCGTGCTCGGCGTCGGTCGGGTGGGCTACGGCACCGTCGGTCCCGACGGCGAGGGCTTCGTCGTGGAGGAGGACTGGACCGCGGCGGGTTTCCCGACGCTGGCCGGCCGCTACCGCATGGACGATTACGGCCTCTACGCCGAGGACCTCCGGCAGGGGCGGACGGTCGTCATCGCCGATGTGCGCGAGGACCCGCGTACCGCCGCTTCCGCCGCGACCTTGGAGGCGGTCTCCGCGCGAACGCTGGTCAACGTGCCCATCGTGGAGAAGGGTCGGACGGTGGCGGTGCTGTACGTGAACGACGACCGCCCGCGTTTCTGGGGCGAACCGGAGGTCGCGTTCATCCGCCAGATCGCCGAGTTGACCCGCCAGGCCGTCGAGCGGCGGCGCGCGGAGGAGCGGCAGGACCTGCTGAACCACGAACTCTCCCACCGCCTCAAGAACACGATGGCGATGGTCGTGAGCATCGCGCACCAGACGCTTCGGTCGGTCTCGGAGCGCGGACCGGTCGAGGCTTTCGAGAAGCGCATCCAGGCGCTGGCCTCGGCCCATGACCTGTTGCTGCGCAAGGACTGGACGGCCGCGGACCTGCGGAGCGTCTGCCGGGAGGTTCTGGGCACCGCGGCCGAGGCCCACCGCTTCACGCTCGATGGCCCCGACGTGGCGCTCGGCCCCAGTGCCGCGCTGTCGGCGTCGTTGCTACTCCATGAACTAGCGACCAACGCGGCCAAGTACGGCAGCTTGTCCGGCGAGGAGGGCGAGGTCGAGGTGCGGTGGTGGATCGACGGCGATGCGGGAGAGCCGGGGTTGGTGCTGCGGTGGCGCGAGCACGGCGGCCCTCCCGTGGTAGCCCCGACGCGGCGCGGCTTCGGATCGCGCCTGATCCGGACCGGCCTGGTGGGAACGGGCGAGGTCGACGTGACCTATCATACCGAGGGGCTCGTGGCGGCGATGCGTGCGCCGCTGGTCGAGGTGCAGCGTCTATGACAGCGAGACAGCCGAACGGAGCGAACCCGAAGCCGGTCGTGCTGGTGCTCCAGGACGAGCCGATCCTGGCGGGGATCATGCGGGATTTCGTCGAGGAGGCGGGATGCGAGGCCGTCGTGGTCCGCACCGCCGAGGCGGCGGTCCACATCCTGGAGGGGCGCACGGACATCCGGGTCGTGTTCGCGGACCTCGACGTGCGTGGCTCGACCACGGGATTGAAGCTGATCGCGATGATCCGGGAGCGCTGGCCTCCCATCGAGCCTGGTCCTGACGGGCGCCCTGGCACCCGACCTCGACGCCATCCCGGCGCGGGGCGTGTTCTGCGACAAGCCGTTCCGGGAGAACAAGGTCATTTCCACCATCCGCAGCTTCGCCGCCTGAGGACGGGACAGGGGTGGCCGGCGGGGACCGCCCTAACACCGGAGGTTGGAGACCGGGCGGCCGCGGACCATCCCGGCACCGTCGTGAGGGCCTCTGCGACCTGGGCCGCGGGTCAGGGGTTGCGCACGAGGTCGAGGCCGTGCGTGCCCTCCCGGGTCGGCACGTCGCCGTAGCCGGACGTGAGGACGATGGGCAGGTCGAGCGGCATAACCCGGACGCGGTCGGCCATCGCGGTCCCGCCCATCCCGGTCATCGCCACCTCCGAGAACACCGCGTCGAACCGGCCCTGGTCCCTATCGACCTAGGACCGGTACGTCGACGGCACCCAATCGCGGCCCCCCGCGCTTCCGGGAACGACGGCCTGGCGGACATCTTGCCTGGGTGGGAGTTTCCGGTTTGGGGATCCGTTCATGCGCATCCGTTGCGGCTACACCGTCGCCCTCGACACGTTCGCCCCGACCTCGATGGTGCTGCTGCTCGACGTCCGGCCGGAACGGCAACCCGACCTGCGCAGCCGCGAGGTCATCGCGTTCGATCCACCGGTCGAGGCCAGGCGGTTCCGGGACCCGTTCGGCAACGTCGCCACGCGCATCCTCGTCCCGGGTGGCCGCATCACCATGTCGGCGGCCTTTTGGATCGAGGACCACGGCCGGCCCGACGACCACGCGCCGGACGCCTGCGAGATCCCGGTCCACGACCTACCGGACGAGGCGCTGCCGTTCCTGCTGGGCTCGCGCTACTGCGACACCGACAAGCTTTCCCAGACGGCCTGGAACCTGTTCGGCGGGGTGGCCCCCGGCTGGAACCGCGTCCAGTCCATCGTCGACTACGCGCACGGTCGGCTGCGCTTCGACTACATGCAAGCGGACGCCACCCGCAGCGCCTTCGACGGCCATGGCCAGCAGGTCGGCGTTTGCCGGGATTTCGCGCACCTGGCGATCACGCTCTGCCGCTGCCTGAACATCCCGGCGCGCTACGCCACCGGCTACCTCGGCGACATCGGCGTGCCGAAGGACCCCGCGCCCATGGACTTCTCCGCATGGCTCGAGGTGTTCCTCGACGGGCCGGCTGGACCGCGCTGGTACACGTTCGACGCCCGGCACAATCGCCCCCGCATCGGTCGCATCGTCATGGCCTACGGTCGCGACGCCACCGACTGCGCTATCACGACGAGCTTCGGACCCTCGCCCCTCGCGGGCTTCACGGTCGTCACGGATGATGTGGTCGAGGGGACTTGACGCCGAGGAAGATATTCCGCGGGAGACATCGAAGCGCGGGTGCCTTCCCGTATCGGGTCGCGGACCATGGCCGCCTGGCCCGCGCGGCGGCGAAAGGTTGGAATGTGCCGGCTTGGCGGCCAGGTTGGTCGGAATGCCGGGAACGCGGCACCGCCCAATGGGCGATTGCGTTCGCGCGGGCGCTTTTCGGTATCGCGGCGACGGCCTCGGCCTGCGTCATTGTCCGCAGCGACCGGGGAGGCGTCCAGGCGTTGTCGGATACGACCGACCGACTGGAGCCGTCATGCTGAACCCGTTCTACGCCGCGTTCCTTCTCGCCGTGGAGGCGCAGAAGGTCATCGAGTTGCGGCTCGTGCGGATCGCCTGGGGAGGAGCCGAGGCCCAGGCCGAGATGATGTCGATGGTCGGCGAGAAAGTGGTCGCTGCGATGGAGGCCGCCAACACTTTGATGGCGGGAGGCAGCCACGGCGACGTCATCGCGCGCTACCGGGAACTCGTCGCGGACAACACCCACCGCCTGATGGCCTGAAACGGCCGTTCCGACGTCGCTGGACCGGATGGGGCGCGCCACTCCCGCAGCGCGGTCCAAATCTCAAGGCCAACCGTCCGTATGCGGCCCCGCAGGCAGTGCGTCGTCCTCGGGAGGGGGCGGCAAGTGGGGAGGCGGAACGCGTCCCGGGCTCGGGGGCGTCGGCAGGCCGAGGTCCGCGGTCGGTTCGGGTGCCTCGTCGGTGCGGTCCTTCTCCCCGGGCATATCTGGTCTCCAGCCCTAGTTGACCTCGTGAACGAGGAGGCGTGCGAGATTATGACTGTCTCACGCAAACAGATCTACGACGCGTCGAACGGCGACCGCTGGTTCCTCTGCATCGGCGACGACCCGACGGACGTGTTCGTCCTCCACGAGCCGAACGGTCCCTCGGGCGGGAGGCCATCCCGCATTGAATTATCGACTTTCCTCTCCTCCGGCGCGGACTGCCCGGAGCGGCTTGCGCTGCTTGGCGTGATCGGCTCGCTTGTCGCGACCTCCGGCGCCACCGTGCCGGCGTCCGCGACCGGGCCGGAGCCGGGCGCCGCCGGGGCCGAACCGACGCCGGGGGAAATGATCTCGTCGACCTGAAGGCGACCCGTAGCCGATGCGCCCGCTGCAGGCATCGATCCCTCGGTCGACACTCTCGGGCTGCTCCCATACGCAAAGTGGCGCCCGACACTCCGTCGGGCGCCACTTTCGTCAGACGCTACGGCGCGGCCAGTGGCGTGCCGTTCGAGGCGATGCCTCAGTATCCGTAGCCGTAAGGCAGGTCGCCGCGATGCATCCGGGGCCAGACGCGGTGGGCGTGGTGGCTCAGCCAGACGCCCTAGGGGACTCCGTAAGGTCCGGGAACGACTACCCGGGCGATGTCGGAGATGCCGTCCCAGGGCAGGCGGATGGAGACGCGGTCCTGGTTGCCGCGGATGAGGAAACGACGGTGGCCATTGAGCCGTCCGAAGACGGTGCGGGCGTGATCCTGGCTGTGCAACAGTAGTAGAAGTCGTCCAGGTGCCAGACCGTGTCCCGGGGACCTACGGCGGCGTTCCGGCAGGCGATCAGCGTCTCGTCGTGCTCCTCGATGGAGGCGAACGGCCGTCGGCGCCCCATTCCGGGCGACAGGATCCGGGCGTGGCCGAAATGGGCATGGGAGACGAAGTGGGTTTCTGGCATCGAAGCCTCGCGCGGGGCGGAGACTCGGCACGCGGCGACACTCCGGGGTCAGTGGGACGGGTGCAGGCCGGCGCGTATCATGGTGGTGCTCTAGGTCGGGGGGGAGAACCTCGCCTGGGCGGCTACGTGAGGCAAGGGCTGATACGGAGGGATCCACGCTTCCGCCGCCGGGTGCGTCGGACTTGCCGTTCGCCGGTCCGCCCTTCATGGGCACGGGTTCTTCATGCCCGGCTCGCATCGTGGGCCCACGGCATCGGGGCATTCCATGGTCAGGCAGGAGCAGGTCGATCAGGTCGCGGATGCGTTGGTCGAGCGGGGCGTGCGCGTCACGGTCGATGCGCTCGGGGACGCGCTCGGCCGGACGCAGGATCTCACCGTGCCCCTGGCGGACTGGAAGCGTCGGCGGCGCTACCTGGGGCACCTCGTCGTCCTGGACATTCCCGAGGATCTGGAGAGGGTCCTTGCGACCGTCGCGAAGGCGCTGGCCGCGACAGACCCGTTCGGTGGTCTGAAAGCGCCATCGGCTAAGGCCGGTGAGGACGGTGGGCTGCACCCGGTCAAGCTGCCCGACCAGTTGTGGGAGCGGTTAGCCGCCATGGCCGGAGACATCGTGGGCTTGCGCGAACAGGTCGCCGGGCTTGCCCTGGCGCAGGGCCCGTCCAAGCCGGTGCCGAAGGCGAGGCGTGAGGGGCGCAAGCGCGGCCTCGCCGCCGCCATGGGGCGCATGTTCTGGGACCGCATGATGGGGCATTTTGCGGAGGCGATGCGAAGGGAGGGTCCGATGACGGCGGTCGAGCTGCTTGCAACGCTCGACGCCGACGCGCTGGACATGGCCGAGGCTGCGTTCGAGCGGATCGACGCGTCGCTGATCACCGAGAAGGTGGAGGAGCGTGTTCGGAGGGGAAACTACTTCCGGAAGACCTTGGACGGCCGCTACGAGGCTCTCTGAACAAAAGCTTGGGCTCCCCGCCCGTCGGCCCGCCGATGTCGTTCGCGCCTTCCGCCGCACCATCGGCAGCGACCTTACCCATCCTTTGCGACGTCCGGGCGGGTATATCCTGAGGGACTCGACGCCAAGACCGCATGGACGGCGAAGATCATGCCGAATTGCGCCCGCCGCGATGCGCTCTGAGGTCGGCACGGTTCCTTAAGGCCGTTCGAGTGTCCTGGCGCCCTGCGAAAGGGGTGGGTCGATGGCGGGAAGGAAGCTGGGCCGTGAAGAGGCCATCGAGCGTCTCGAAGAACCGTGGAAATTCGAGGTCTTCCGGGCGGCGGACCAGATACGCGCCGAGGGCAAGGAGCTTGTCGCGCTTCGGAACGTGAAGGCGCGGGTCCGGCGCGACGCCGGTTTGACGGGCGGCAACGAGCCGTGGGCGAGTATCTGTCGGACTGGGCGGAGATGCGCGGCTATAGCCCGGTCGTCGAGCTCGCGAAGCTGACGGAGGCGGATGAGACGAGGCTCGCGAAGGCAGGCGCGGTCCTTTGGGAGACGACGCAGGCCGAGGCCGCGGCGGTGCTGGAGCGCGACCGCATCCGCATGGCGGAGACCATCGCTCAGGAACGTGCGCTCAGGAACGAGGCGTGCGGGATGGTGGATGCGCGCGACGCGGTCATCGAGGCGCTGCGGTCTGAGATCGCCCGTCATGAGTCCGAGGTCGAGGAGTTGCGCAGGCACGTCGGGGTCGTGCGGGCGCGGGAATTCTGGCAGCGGGTGGCACAGGAGATCTGGGATGTGCTTCCGGAACGCGAGCCGATGCATGTGAACGACATCTCCCGGCGGGTCGGGCTCGATATCGTCAAGGAGGCCGAGGAGCATCCCGGCGAATGGGGGCCGGAACTGCTGCGTGGCGTGATCGACCAGCGCGTCAAGTTCAGGAAGCTGTTCGCGAACGAGGGCGGCGGGCGCTACCGCAGGCGCCGTCCGGAGGATGACGCGGCCTGACGTCCGCTAGCGGCGGAAAGCGGTCGCCAGCGCGTCGAAGTCCGACTGGTAGGTGGGGACCGTGAAGACGCAGCCCGGCTCGTCGCGGCCCGCGAGGTTCTGGTCGGCGTCGCGTTTGAAGGTCGGGATCGTGAGGGTTTCGGGGACGCGGTCCGAGATCACCAGGAAGGGTCCCTGCATGATGTCGGGCGCGAGCAGCGCGAGGGTGCCGCGGCGGAGCGCGGCCTCGATCTCGACGAGGTGGTCGCGGTAGCGCGTTCGGTGGGCGACGATGACGAGGCCGTCGTCGACCCACGCCGTGACCAGGCCGGTCGGCGCGTCGATGTCCTCGTCGGCCCGGAACAGGGACGTCCGGCCCTCCCGCGCGAGCAGGCGATGGATGTCGATGGGCTTCGCGAACTCGGCGGGGTTCCGGGTCAGGGCGAACACCGTTCCGAAGAGTGGTCCCTTGTCGCGGTGGTCGTAGAGGGTCCGCCCGGATAGGGTCGAGGGGTCGATGCAGGCTTCCTGCACCGTCTCGGCGACCGGAAGCACCCCGAGGCGCCGGGTGAGGAGCCGCATGCTGTCGTTGTGCTGCGCCCCTCCGCCGTTGCCCATGCCGATGGCGACGAGTTCCATGTCCATGCCGACCATGACCTGTCGGTCGTCTGTTCCCGCTCGCATGGCACTCTCCGATGTCGATGGAGGCATGCTAGGACCGGCTCATGAAAGGCACAGCGGGGTGGTCCGTGAAGCCGGGCGCGCGACTCCGAGGGTAGCGGGTGACGCGTAGCGCTATGCGTGATCTGCTACGGAACCCGAACCTTGCATAACCTCGTGTGCCGAGGCCGATTCGGACCGGCAATCGCCGTGCGACCTCGTTGGGCTACGTCACAGGCGGTGATCGGTCACCGACCCCGTGCTCCCGAACCACCCGTTGGAAGTGGCGCGAACCACCAGCCACGACGAAGCGCACAGCCCGCAGTGGGCAAGGGCGGCGATCAGAGCCGTCGGGGAGGCGTCCTGGAAGCCGATGAACACGGCCTGGCCTGGAGGGGTCCCATCAGCAAGATATGGGGTAGATTCGACTCAAGTTATGGGGGCTGTTGGCAAGTTATGGGTATCTGCACAGCCCCCGCAACTGCTCTGCAACGGCGGACGATAGTTGCCTGCCTGGACGCTGGACCGCGACCATTCCGGGGGCCGTCGGCAGGTTCGTAAGGACCGTCGCGTGCCGAAGGTATGCGATCTTTGTCGCCACCCCGCCGAACTTCGGTTCGCGGACGAACATCGGGCGAAATTCACTTCCTCTACTAATCTGGTTGGTGGCGACGATCTTCCGGTCTGCCCAGAAATCGGACCAGGGCGAGCGGAGCTTTGCCGATGACAGCTTTGGCCGGCCGAAGCATCCTCGTCGTCGAGGACGACTACTATCGTGCACATCTCGTCAAACGGACGCTTGAGGCCGCCGGTGCCACGGTGCTCGGTCCGGTGCCGTCGGCCAGTGCGGCGTTGCATCTTCTCCATGACGGCCGGCCTGACGCCGCGGTCCTGGATGTGGATCTTCGCGACGGTCTCGTTTTCCCGGTCGCCGATGCTCTCGCCTCGGTCGGCGTGCCGTTCCTGTTCACGACCGGCAGCGATCCGAGAATGCGGCCGGTCCGGCACGCGACGGCGCCTTGGCTGGTGAAGCCGGTCGAGGAGGCCGCGACCACCCGGGCGCTGGAAGAGCTTCTGCGCGTGGCGCCGCCGTAGCAGGGCGTCGGACCCGAGACGGGGTACGGCGTCAAGCCGGGTCGAGTTCGTGGACAAGCGTCGAGAGGTAGAGGGCGATCCGCCGGCTCGCCGCCTGGTCTGGGGTCGCGACCGAGAAACCCACGTCGAGGACATCGTCGCCGTAGCGCCTGATGACCGACTCGGCCATCAGCGCGACTTCGCGTTCCGCGCGCGCCGTGAGGACCCGACGTCCGTCGCGGGTCGCCAGCCGCACCTCGTAGCGCAGAGTGGCCGTCACCGGTTCGATCCCCCCTCAAGAAGCCGCAGCCGCCCGGCAGCACTCGCCGGGACAAGGCCAAGCAACGAACGGACCCCCGAAAGCGCTCCGAAGGCATCGCCGACCCGTGCCCCGGACCGTCCCCGGTGGCAAGCGATGCGGGGATCACCGGTTCGTAAATTCGGGTTCACACCGGAACGGGAAGAACGCCCTGGTTGTCCTTGCTGAGGTCTGCCGACCGCCTGCGGGCGTGCCGGTCGTCCTCGAAGCAGTCTTCCCAAGGTTTTAGATGACCCGTTCGATTTACGCCGTGGCGGCCGCGCTCCTGCTGGCCTCGACCGCGCTCTCTCCGGTCC
The DNA here is from genome assembly GCF_042661665.1 of Methylobacterium komagatae. NCBI lineage: Bacteria > Pseudomonadati > Pseudomonadota > Alphaproteobacteria > Hyphomicrobiales > Methylobacteriaceae > Methylobacterium > Methylobacterium komagatae. Next base: position 3,499,349 of record NZ_JBHSWN010000001.1, on the reverse strand, counting down.
TGGCCCGCGAGGCCGCCACGGCCGCCGGTTCCACAAAGGCCGCAGCCCCCTCCGCCACCCAGATCCTGGCGCGCATGCAGGTCGCCCAGGAAACCACCGCCATGCCGCCGTCGGCCTCGCAGTCGTCCGACCAGAAGACCGACGGGGCGCGCCAGTCCTCGCAGACCCAGGTGACGAGCCGCCAGCCGCTCGGGGCCTTCCCGACCAACGAGGTCAGCCGCCAGCCGGTGATCGACCTCGGCGCCGGCGAGGACGGGATGAGGAAGGACGTCGCCGCCCTCCAGCAGACCTTGACCGAGTTGCAGCAGCTTCAGTTGCAGACGAAGCAGGCCCACTGGAACGCGTCCGGCACCCTGTACTACCCGCTGCACCTCCTGCTGCAGGAGCACTACGAGGGATTGTCGAAGTACGCCGACACCATCGCCGAGCGGCTGCTGGCCATCGGCGTCTCGGCGGACGGGCGCGCCAACACCATCGTGAAGACCTCGGGCGTGCCCGAGATCCCCGGCGGCTTTCTCGACGACGCGCAGATCCTCGTATGGTTCACCAACGCCTACAAGCGTGTCGGCGAAGAGGTGCACGCGGCCATCAAGACGACGGAGGACGTCGATCCGACCACCTCGAACCTCCTGCAGGAGGTCGAGCACGGCATCGCCAAGTACCAGTGGCAGATGCGGGCCCAACTCCAGCGGACGCAGACCGACCCAAACACCGGCTGGGATCTCAACGACAACAAGCCGGTCGACCTACAGGGCCAGAAGGCTCCGGGCCAGGCGCCCGCCAAGCCTTGAGGCGATGCGCCCCCGCAGCCAGGCGCGGGGGCGCCCTTGACCCGCAAATAGTTTATAGTAGTTCTAAAAAGGCTATGCAGCCTCGGGATCGAACCGCTCCCCCGCCTCTCCTCACGCCCGGTCAGCGGGCCATGCTCCTCCGGCTCGACCGGGAGGGGCCGCTCGTCTCGCCCAAGCCGTGGGAGATGCGCACCGTCCGGTCCCTGCGCGAGCGCGGGCTGATCCGGCCGCGACTGTCGAGCCGGGACCCCGAGGGCCTTTGGTTTCTCAGCGCCAAGGGCAGGCGAGCCATCGCCCCGGCGGGCTCGGCGGTCCGCGACCGTCATCACACCGCAGCATCACCGGCTTAGGCAGGACCTCGACCATGACGGCACGTGGGGACATGACGCGCCAGGCGGCGCGATACGACGGCGGCACCATCGCGCTGCATTGGCTGACCGCCGTGCTCGTGCTCGGCTTGTGGCTGGTCGGGACTTTCCTCGAAGATCTTGTCCCCAAGGGCGCCCTGCGCTCCGGCATCTGGTCTGCCCATTTCGACCTGGGCTTCCTTCTCACCGGCCTCGTCGTCGCCTTCCTCGTCTGGCGTCGGACGAGGGGTCGCGACCTGCCGGTCGAGGATCCCGGCCCCCTCCATCGCTTGGCCAAGGCGACCCACGCCGCGCTGTACGTCCTGCTGATCGTCATCGTCGGCCTGGGCATCGCCAACGCCTTCGTGCGCGGCGTCTCCCTCGGTCCGGTGAGCTTGCCGCAACTCGGCGACCCGGAATGGCGGCGGTCCCTGACGCACTGGCACGGGCTCGCCGCCAACATCCTGATGGCCCTGGCCCTGTTCCACGCGGTCGCCGCCCTCGTGCACCACTACCTCTGGCATGACGCCGTCCTGCGTCGCATGCTGCCCCGGAGATCCTGACGACCATGCGACCCGTCCACCGTGAGCGTCACCTCATCGACCGCATCGGCTGGCTGCGCGCCGCCGTCCTCGGCGCGAACGACGGCCTCGTCTCCACCGCCAGCCTGATCGTCGGCGTGGCGGCCTCCGCCGCCAATACCGGCGAGATCCTCGTCGCCGGGAGCGCCGGCCTCGTGGCGGGCGCGATGTCGATGGCGGCGGGCGAGTACGTCTCGGTCAGTTCCCAGGCCGACACCGAACAGGCCGACCTCGCCCGCGAACGCCAGGAACTTGCCGACGACCCGGGCGCCGAGCGGGAGGAACTGGCGCGGATCTACGTCGACCGCGGCCTCGACCATTCCCTCGCCCTTCAGGTCGCCGAGCAACTGATGGCCAAGGACGCGCTCGGCGCCCACGCCCGTGACGAACTCGGCATCTCCGAGGTGACGGCGGCCCGGCCGGTCCAGGCGGCGCTGACCTCGGCGGCGACCTTCTCGGCCGGCGCGGCGTTGCCCCTGGCGACGGCGGCGCTCTCGCCCGGCAACCTCGCGGTCTACACCGTGTCCGGGGCCTCGCTGGTGTTCCTGGCCGTGTTGGGCGCGCTCGGCGCGAAGGCGGGCGGCGCACCCATCGCCCGGGCCACGGCGCGGGTGACGTTCTGGGGCGTGCTGGCCATGGCCGTCACGGCGGGCATCGGCAGTCTGGTCGGCAAGGCCGTCTGACTACCGCTTCGGAACGTGGCAGTACATCTTCGGCGGTGCGGTCGCGCAATCGAGCGAGCAGTCTGGTCGGGCCGGAGAACCACCGCAGGGCGCCGGTTCTCCGGCAGGAGCCCGAGCAATGCCGGTGGGCCGCGTCGGTCAGCTCGACGAAGGATGCCTGCGCGTCCGGTGACACCACGAATCGCTGGGCCCAGCCTGCGCGGATGTCCGCAAGTTGGATCAGCAAGGCCCCCGCCACCGTCCCGCCATCGCCGTCTCGTCGAAGAACGGCAGGCCCAGGCCGTATGGCTTTGGGAACGATGCAATGTCGTAATTGCGCCGGACGCGGCAACTGAGGCTGCGAAGGAAACCGACTGAACTTCGTCTCACGACGTATCGGCGCCGGTCAAACGAACGGAAGCGAGGACTTCGGCGCTCATCCCGGAGAAGTGATGGCCTGGCCCTGGCTTAACCGGAACGGCTTTCCGGCGGGTGGTGTTTTTGGCGGCGCTTCGGTCCGCGCTTCTCCGAGGACGGAAGCGGCGTACAAGGAAGGATCCCGTCGATGGACAAGACAGTCGCTGGCCTGATCGGGGCCGTCACCCTGCTCTCCGCCGCCGACCCGGCGCAGGCCGCCATGCCCGCTCCGACAGGGCTGACCGCCGCCATGCAGGCCGAGAGCTACGCCGACCTGCTCAAGCCAATCCCCGATGCGGTGGCGCTCCTCAGGGAGGCCGACGAGGCCGAAGCGAAGGCCGAACCGCTACCGGCCGCCTCCGAGGGCGAGGCGACGGTCCAGCAGGCGCAGTATTACTACTACCATCACCACCACCACCATCATCACGGTTTCTACGAGCCGTACTATCATCATCACCATCATCACCACCGGTACTACCGGCGGTACCATCATCATCACCACCATCACCATCACGGCTACTTCGTGCCCTACGGGTATTGAGCCCGACGCGGCGGGGCGAACGTCCCCGCCCCGTCCGACCTCACCGTTGGCTCTTGGCGGCGCCCAGTATGCGCCGATAGGTGCCGTCGAAGACGGTGTTTGTTGCCGACGTCCATTGGGAATCGGCCGCCAACGTCTCGCGGCTGGCGTAGATGCGGCGCGATTGGAGTTCGCGCTCGGCGGCCTCCTCCTCGGACATGGCCACCAGTTCGAAGTCGTCGTCGGCCGGGACGACGGTGACCTGCATGAAGGGCTCGTCCTTCCGGAACACGTGGGTGCGGCCCTCGTCCGGGGACTTGAAGACCATGAAGTACATCATCGGCCACCAGTGCCGGATGAGGGCCGGCACGGCGACCGGTACGGTCCCGGTCCGGTCGGTGTAGAAGCGCGGGTGGGTCTCGGTCTTGATCGCCCAGCCTTCCTCCACCTTCAGGTCGATGAGGATCTGATAGGTGTAGTAGGCGTCGCCGAAGCTCCGGAACGGCGGCCGTTGCGGCCCCGGGCCGCCGGGCTCGGCGAAATCGCCTTCGAAGACCAGCTTTCCGTCCCGGGTACTCACGCGCAACTCGGCGTCGTAGGGGTAGAACAGCTCGATCCCGCCTTTGGCCGCCTCCGAGAAGGGGATGCAATGCCAAGCATATTCCTGCGAGCCGTCCGTGCGGGGCTCGGGATCGCCCGCCCAACCGGGGATTTCCAAACGCGTCCGCCGGGGGCGCAGACCCGGCTCCATCAGCCTGACCTTCACCTGTCGCATTCTCGACCGTCCCTTCGATGTCGCGATGAAGATAGGGGAGCGGAAGGACGGTTCGGAGCGAAGCACCACCATGTGATCGCTCGATGGCGTCCCGCGAGGCAGTTGTCCGGTGAAGCCCCGGGTGCGACCGATTTGTGGAAACGGTGCATTCAGCCGCGTCGGCAAAACCCGTCTTGCGTCGCCGGTCTGCTCTTGAAGTCGAAGCGATTATTGTCGTTCACCGCAGCCATTCCGCTCATGAACGGGCACTGGTGGACGGCCGGGACTGCGGCGCGCCGGATCGAACCGCGCCCGGTTGACGTTCCTGGCCGCCTACAATGGCCAAACCGGAGGAACGCCCATGCGTATTCGCTACCTGCTGCCGCTCGTCGGCATGCTCGCGCTCGCGGCCTGCAAGGACGAGAAGAAGGCCGAGAACACCGTGCCTCCGCCTCCCCCGCCCCCTGCCGCCACGGCGCCGGCGAACCCCGCGCCTCCTCCGGCGACGACCAACCCCGCGCCGGCCACCAAGCCGTAGTGATCACGCACTGAAGTCGGCGGGTCGTGTTCGTATCCCGAGCTACCAGGACCCGCCGGCCTCCACCGATGCCGATGCCGTCGCCACGGTCAGGGATCTTATTCCCGGACGGAGCAACGGCGACCGCAGTCATAGGCAGCCAGCGGTTCGTCGCACGGTCAAACCGTCTTGCCATCATCTACGACCCCGCGAAGCCGAGCGAAGCAGCATCGCGCGTGAGGGGCTCATCGAGGAAGTTCCGGGCCCGCCTCAGCCGGCTTTTGCGGACGTCCTTGCGATGGCCGTCACTGCCGGCATCGGGAGGCTGGTCGGCAGTGCCGTCCGATCACCGCTTCGGGTCGTGGCAGTGCATCTTCGGGGGCGCGCTGCCGCAATCGAGCGAGCAGGATTGGTCGGGGCGGCAGAACCATTGCAGGGCGCCGGTCTTCAAGCACGAGCCGGAGCAGTGCCGATGCGCCGCGTCCGTCGGTTCGACGAAGGATGCGGGCGCGTCGGGCGACGTGGCGGGTTGCTGGCCCAGGGCGGCGGAAAGCCCGGCCACGGTGGCGAGCATCGCGAACATGGTACGGATCATGTGCAACCCATCTCCGGGGTTTTCGTCGGTTTGAAGATTAGTCGGCCGGCCGGCCGAACGAGGTTCGGGGATCGGGCGGCAGGCGTCGACCCGTTGCGGCAGGCTGGTCGGACGTTGAGAGACGCGGCGTCCGGCGGTCACGGACGTACGACCGTCGGAAACTTGGTTGAGAGCCCCGCGCATACGGCATCCAGGTTCCGATAGGCGGCCAGCCGGTCGAACTTCGCCGCGCCGGAGTAGATTTCCGTCGCGCCGATGCTGGATCCGACCTCCTCGAAACATTCGCGCGCCTGCTCGACGATGGCGGGATTGAACGCCGAGAACCGGCAGGCCGCCGTCGCTTGCCTGAGGAAGCCGTGCATGCGCAGGAAGTCCGGGCAGGCGAATGTTCGCGACGCCGCGGGCGCGACCATGCCGCAGACCAGGATCAGCCCCGCCACGAATGGAAGTCTTCGGTCACGCATCGACGCTGACCCGACCTGCGGGAAGCGGTGACCGTTCTTCCTTCGCGACCGCCTTGGCGCCCGGCCAACGCAGTTTGGAAACGAAGGGGTAGACCGCAGGCAGCACCACGAGCGTCAGCAGCGTCGCGGTGAGCAGGCCGCCGATCACGACCGTCGCCAGGGGACGTTGCACCTCGGCGCCCGCGCTGGTCGACAGCGCCATCGGCAGGAACCCGAGCGTCGCGACCAGGGCGGTGGTCATGACCGGGCGGAGCCGCATCCTCGCGGCTTGCATCGCAGCCGCCTCCGGCGAGAGGCCCGAGCGTTCCAGGTCGCGGATGTAGCTCGCCAGGACCACGCCGTTCAGCACCGCGATGCCGAAGGTGGCGATGAACCCGACGGCGGCCGAGACCGAGAAGGGCAGTCCGCGGAGGTAGAGCGCGACGATGCCCCCGTCGCCGCCACCGGCACGTTGAGGAAGATCAAGCCCGCGATCCGCAGGTCGCCGAACATGACGACCAGCAGCAGCAGGATCGCCGCCATCGCGGCGGGAACCACCACCGAGAGACGTGAGGTGGCCTCCTGCAGGTTCTGGAATTGCCCGCTCCATCGGAGGGCGTAGCGCGGCGGCAGGGACACCTGGCTCCTGACGGCTTCCCGCGCCTCCGCGACGAAGCCCTGGACGTCGCGGCCCCGGACGTTGGCCTGGACGGAGATGCGGCGCTGGAGGCGCTCGCGGCTGATCTGCGCCGGCCCGGTCCCGGCCTCGACGGTCGCGACCTCGGACAGCGGAACGAGCGGCCGGCCCGCGCGACCGACGGGCAGGGAGCGTATCCGCCCGACGTCGCCGCGGTCGCCGGCGTCGAGCCTCACCACGATGTCGGTGATGGCGTTGTCCTCGCGGTAGACCATCCCGGACGAGCGTCCTCCGACCGCTTCGACCACGTCGAGGATGTCGCTCGCGCTGACGCCGTAGCGAGCCGCCGCGGCGCGGTCGACCTGGATGGTCACGGCCGGCATCCCGGCCTGCGCCTCGGCCTTCACGTCGGCGGCCCCGCGGACGCCGGAGACGGCGCGCACGATGGCGTCGGCCCTGTCCTTGAGGACTTCGAGATCGTCGCCGTAGAGGCTGATGGCCACGTCGCCGCGCACGCCCTCCAACAGGTCGTCCATCCGCATCTGGATCGGCTGCGAGAACGAATACGCCACCCCCGGCACCTTCGCCCGCAGGCGCGCTTCGAAGGCCGCCACGAGCCCCTCCTGCGTCTCCGCCGTGGTCCACGTCGAGGGGTCGGTCAACGCGATGAAGCTATCCGTCGATTCCACGCCCATCGGGTCGGTGGGGATCTCGGCGCTGCCGGTGAGCGACACGACGCGCTTCACTTCCGGAAAGGACTTCAGCACCGACTCGATCCGGTTGACCGCCATGAGGGACGCGTCGAGGTTGATGCCCGGCAGCTTCTCCGAGGTGACGACGATGGAGCCCTCGGAGAGCTTAGGCAGGAACTCCCCGCCTAGCCGGGTCGCCAGCAGGCAGCTTCCTGCGAAGAGGAAAAGGGTTACGAGCACCGTGACGCCCGACCGCCGCTCGGCGACCCGGAGTACCGGCTCGTAGGTCGCGCGCATCGCTCGGACCAACCGGGTCTCCCGCTCGCCGACGCCGCTGCCCGAGAGCATGATCGCCGCAAGCGCGGGCATCAGCGTCATGGTGAGGACGAGCGAGCCGGCGAGCGCCAGGATCACGGTCACCGCCATCGGGCGGAACATCTTCCCGGCCACACCTTCGAGGACGAGCACCGGCACGTACACGAGCATGATGATGGCCACAGCGAAGAGGATGGGCTTCGCCACCTCGGCGGCGGCGTCGCGGATCACCTCGAAGGGCGGCCGGTCCGGATGCTCGCCGCGGGCGCGCAACACGTTCTCGACCATCACCACGGCGCCGTCGACGATCAGGCCGAAGTCGATGGCGCCGAGGCTCATCAGGTTACCCGACAGTCCGAGGAAACGCATGCCCGCGAACGCCATCAGCATGGAGAGCGGTATGGCGGCCGCGACGACCAGCCCTGCTCGCAGGTTGCCGAGCAGGAGGAGCAGGACCGCAACGACGAGCGCGGCGCCCTCGACGAGGTTGTGCTCGACCGTGCGGATCGTCCGCTCCACGAGGGTCGACCGGTCGTAATAGGGCTTGATCTCGACGCCCGGCGGAAGTTGGGGCCGCAGTTCCTCAACGGTGGCCTTCACCCTCTCCACCACGGCGCTGGCGTTCTCTCCCTGCTGCATCATGGCGATGCCGACCACCGTCTCGCCGCCGGCGTCGTGGCTGACCGCCCCCAGGCGGACCTTGGGCGCCTCGACGACCTCGCCCAGATCCGCGACGGTGACCGGCAGGCCGCCCGCGTTGGTGGCCACCACGATGCCGGCGATGTCCGAGGGGCCCTTGGCGAGGCCGAGGCCGCGGATCGTCTGCTGCTGGTCGTTGTGCTCGATGTAGGCACCGCCGCGCGCCAGGTTGTTCTCGGACAACGCGGCGTAGACCTGCCCCAGCGTGATGCCGTAGCGGCGGAGCGCGTCGGAGGAGACGCGCGCCTCGTAGGTCGGCAACTGTCCGCCGTAGATGTTCACGTCGGCGATGCCGGGCGTCAGCTTCAACCGGGGCGCGACGGTCCATTGCAGGATGCGCTTAAGCTCCATCGGCGAGTATGCGGGACCGCGCAGCTCGAACTGGTAGATCTCCCCAAGCCCCGTCGCCATCGGACCCATCTGCGGGTCGCCGACGCCTGCCGGCATCATGGCCTTGGCCGCGGGCAGCCGCTGGAACACCTGCGCGCGAGCTTCCGTGACGGGAACGCCGTCGTCGAAGGTGACGTAGACGGCGGAGACGCCGGCCCTCGACGTCGAGCGGATGCCGGTGAGCCCCGGCGCGCCCGCCATCGCGTTTTCCACGGGGAAGCTGACCAGGCGCTCGACCTCAAGCGGCCCGAGGCCCGGCGACAGCGTGAGGATCATCACCTGCTTGGGCGAGATGTCGGGCACCGCGTCGACGGACAGGCCCCGCAGGTTGGCGAGGCCGCCGGCCGCGCCGGCCAACGCGACCGCGAGGACGAGCCAGCGGCGGCGGATCAGGAGGGAAAACCAAGCCGACATTGGATCAATCCGTCGAGCCCAGGAGGCTGCGCATGAGGATGGCCTTGAGGCCGAAGCTGCCGTCGGTCACCACGGTCTCGCCCTCGGTGACGCCATCGACCACCTCGACCCAGTCGGGCCTCTGCAGGCCGAGGGTCAGCGTCCGCCTCTCGAAACGCTCCTCCCTCGTGCGCACGAAGGCGATGGGACCGTCCTGCGTCTGCTGGACGGCGGAGGCCGGTATGGTTACCCCCTCCCGATTGAGGTCGGCGGCGATCTCGACCGAGACGAACATGTTGGCGCGCAGCAGGCCCGCCGAGTTGTCGATCTCGATCCGCGCGGGTGCCGTGTTGCTGGCGGGGTCGACCGCGGCGTTCACGGATCGGACCCGGCCGTCGAGGCGGGGACGGCCGGGAGCCGCCCTCACGGACGCGGCGTCGCCGGCTTTCACCGCGGTCATGTCGCTGCCGTAGAGGCTCGCCAGCACCTGCACCCGTGACGGATCCGCCACCGTGAAGGCATCCCGGCCGGTATCGACCACCTCGCCCAGGGTGATGCCCGCGGTCGTCACGACGCCGTCGAGGGGCGCGACGATGGCGCTGGTGCCCGGGGCGGCCCCGGCTTCCGGGGCGAGGCGCTCGTACTGGGCGGTGAACAACTCGACCTTCGACTGGGCCGAAAGCGTCGCCGCATGGGCCTTGGCGAGATCGACCCTGCGGCGGTCCGCCTCCGACTGCGCGACGCCGCCGACCTTCAGGAGATCGAGCCCGCGCTTCAGGTTCGTCTCGGCGACCGCCTCGGTCGCCTGCGCCTCGGCGAGGCTCGCCTTCGCCTCGGAAAGGCCGTTGCGCGCGTCGAGGACGCCCGCCGCGTCGAGGGTCGCAAGCGTCTGTCCGGCCCGGACGGCGTCGCCGGGTTGAACCGCGAGGCTCGTCACCCGGCCCGGCGTGCGCGGCTTCACGTGCGCGACGCGACGCTCGTCGAAGGCGACCGTCCCCGGCGCCCGCACCGGCTGAAGGAGCCGGCGGGTCGTCGCCTGCCCCGAAGCGAGCCGGAGACTTGCCTGGCCGGCGGCATCGAGGATCACCACGTTCGGATCGACCTGGGTCGCGCCTTCGGCCTGGTCGCTCGACCGCGTCGACGCCTCAGGGGCGGCCTCCGCCGCGAACCCCATCCGAACGAGGTAGTGGCGAATGACCACTTCCGTCGAGGGGAGCAGCGTGTCGCGCATCGACCAGACGCCCCCGCCCATCAAGCAGACGACGCCCAAGACAACCGCCGGCAGTCGTATTGCGCGCGATATGGATGTCCGGTAGCGGACGTCGGCCGTCGCGCTTTTGGGAGCGACACCACCGTGATCGCGGGAGCCCCGGTCGCCGTCTGCGGCCGCGGACCGCGGTTCCATCGTTAAAAGCAAGGCCGCCCCCGGCAACTCAGTCTAGAATTATTCTAGAGTAGGGTGTCGCGGGCATCGACGTCCACTAAATTTGCGTTCACTGCCCCGACCGCCCGGACTGGCGGCCATGCCGGACCCTCGTGGGTAATAATTCGACGTTGAGCCTCGATGGCGGTTCGTACCCGGGAGACGAGGGGTCCTGCCGGTCGGCCGATGCGCAAGTGGTTGCTGCGGCGTCACGGTCTGGGGCTTCAGCCGAGATGTCCGCACACTCGCGTGAACGCACCGCGGCGAGGCATGTCGGTGCTTGACTGCGCGAGGGTCCGGTGCCAACGCGTCAGGGCCCGGCAAAGCCCTGATCGGCTCCGCGCATCTCACATTCAGGAATCCTGAACCCCCATGCCAAGCGACAGTCACAGTCGATTGTCCGCGCCGTTCGCGCCGACCGTTTCCCGCTTGGACGCCTGACCCGGCGCACCTCCGGGAACCGGCCGCTCGGACGGCCGGACTACAAGAGGTGCACCATGAACATGATCGTTTCGATCCGCGCTCTCGCCCGTGCGCGCGCCGTCGCCGCGGACCTGCGGAACGGCTTCGTCGCCCCGCGATCCATCACCCCGTCCACGCTGGCTCCGGCCCGGCGCGGCACCCTGGGCGCCCGGTGGTCCATCGACCCGGTGAGCGGCCGCCTGGAATGCCGGTGGACGTCCGACGATGACGTGCCGGACAGTTGCCGCACCGCCCACGGTGAGACGGCCGGCAAGCTTCGCGGCACCTTCGTCGAGCGCTTGGCAGCCTGAGGCCATAGCCTGGACACGGCCCGACGCTGCTGCCGCCCGGCCTTGCCGCACAGGCGACGACGCACGCACCGACCCGGTGACGCGCGTCGTCGCCTGCGTTACCGGGATCAAACCCTTCGAGCCGCCGGCGACGTCGACCCTTCGCGGTCGCCGTTCAGGCCTGTTGTCCCTGTTCCCCCATGCCGAGCTGCTCGACGAGCAGTGCCCGGGCACGGCTCACGCGGCTTTTGACGGTGCCGACCTGGCAGCCCAGCAGGGTCGCGGCCTCCTCGTAGGTTCGGCCCTCCGCCCCGACGAGCAGCAGGGCTTGCCGCTGCCCCTCCGGCAGTCTGCCGATCTTCTCCCAGACGACCTTGAGGGTGCTGGCGTCCTCCTGGTCGGCCCTGGTTTCCAGCTTGCCGGCCAGCGTGCCCTCGGCATCCTCGACCTCGCGCTTCCTCTTCCTCGTCTCCGAGTAGAATTGGTTGCGCAGGATCGTGAAAAGCCAGGCGGTGAAGTTCGTGCCGGGCGTGAAGTAGTGCCACTTCGCCCAGGCGCGGGCGAAGGTCTCCTGCACGAGGTCGTCGGCCCGGGTCACGTCTCCGGCCAGCGACAATGCGAAGGTGCGCAGCGCCGGCAAGGCCCTGATCAGGTCGTCGCGGAACTCGTTGGCGACGGTCCGCCCCTGTCGCGCGAATGATGCCTCGAACCGCGCGACGAGTTCGGCCAGCGCGAAGGGCAATGGTTCGCGCTCGATATGACCGAAATAGTCGCGCAGCGGAGCAGCGAGGTGACCTGCCAGGTCACTCCTAAGTAATTCTCCCCCTGGCGCACTGCCATCCATGTCGACGGCCCCTTGCAATTGGTCGCTCATGCTGAAACGTACCGAAACCGATCAAGCTGCGCCGTTTGTAACTCTTCCAATTTCGATAGCAATCGAAACACGAACCCATGCTAAACGACAAGGCGGCCTTAACCGTACTGCTCGCCCTCGCTCAGGACACCCGGCTGCGTGCCATGCGCGCGTTGCTCCGTAGCCATCCCGAGGGACTCGCCGCGGGGCTCATCGCCAAGGAGGTCGGCGGCACGCCCTCCACGATGTCGTTCCACCTGGCACAGTTGGAGCAGGCGGGTTTGGCCAGGTCGCGGCGGCAGTCGAATTGCGTGATCTATACGGCGGTACCGGAAGCCCTCGGCGGCTTGGTGAGATACCTTCTGGAAGACTGCTGCGGGGGCCGGCCCGATTTGTGCGCGGACGTAGTCGGGGCGGCGGCGCCGGGCGAGCTGGTCGCCGACGCTCGCTGCGTGCCCGCGCGATCCGCCCGGTAGGGCGCCCGCGCCCCCTTTTCGCGACGTCGGCGGACTTCCTCACACGTCTCGCTTTCGCGACACACGTGGTCCTACGCACGACGCTTGAGGCCGAGGACCGGGCGGGCATGCCTTGGGCGTGCTGGGGGACGGCGACGGCAGCTACCTTAGAGGTTGAAGTCGCGAAGCGGACATTCCACCAAATTCTGCCGGTCAACTCGCATGATTGAGACGACGTGGTAGATGCCGGCCACGCGCAGGGCGTCGTTGGCTGCCGGGCCGATGAGGCCGCGCTTGCCGGTGACGAGGGCTGCGGCGATGGCGCCGGGCTGGCCGCCATAACCGTCTGCGATCCGCCGGGTCAGGACATTGCGGGCATCGTCCAGGGTTGCGGCGAGGCGCAGGGACAGGGAGAGGTCCTGCACCGGCCGCACGGTGATCGTTCCCACCAGGGATCCCACTGCGCCGATCCCCTGGAAGTAGGCATCCCGCGCGAAGTCGTAGCCGCCCGGCCGGGCCGCTTCCGGCGGCGGCATCAGCCGGGCGGTCGCGCTCAAGGCCAGGCCGGGCTTGAGCGGCGGCGCCTTTCGGAACGAGACCCGGACGCGGCGGGGCATCGCCTCGGATGACAGCGCGCCGAAACTCTCGACGCGCAGGATCAGGCGTGCGCCCTCCTCTCGCTCGTCCAGCGCCTCGATGATCCCGGTGAGCGGCGCGACCATAGTGCGCGCGAGGATGGGGGCCGCCACGCTTTGCACCCGCCACGCGGCGGCGAAGAAGCCGAGGCTCGTGAAACCTAGGCCGAGCGCCAGAGCCATCAGAGCCGGTCGGCCGCCGAGGCGGGTGGCCAGCCCGAGACAGAGCGCGGCGCCGATGAGCGGTGCGGGGAGCCAAGGGGCGCCATCCGCTGCCGCGAAGAAGAGGAGGATGCCCGCTCCGAAGGCGACTGCGAGCCAGGGGAAAAGCCGCCTCTGCCCGGCCTCGATCGCCAGGGCCTCGCGGACGTGTCCGCTTAAGGAAGGCAGTGCCCGGCCGGGGACGCGGAGGCGGGCGAGCGCGCCCCCTACCGTCCCCGCGCCGATTCCCCGCATCTCACGCCGTCCACGATCCCGGCCCACGATGCCGCAGGCCCCTCCGATCCTTAGCGCGCGTATGCGGCGGGGCGACAGTCCGGGGCGCGGTATGAGACTTACTCGCCCCCAGGCACTTGACCCGGGGGGCCGAGCAATGCCCTGTCGCCGATAGCGAACCGCGCCGGAGCGACGACGCGCGGGATCGATCTCGTGCCGCCGCGCTTTCCACCGCAATCCGGGTCCCGGCCTCAGTCGGCCCCTCCTCCGCCAGTCCGAAATCAAGAGATGTCGTCAGCCGTCGTCACGCGCTTTGCCCCCTCGCCCACCGGCTTCCTGCATATCGGCGGGGCCCGTACCGCCTTGTTCAATTGGCTGTACGCGCGCCACCATGGCGGGCGGATGCTGCTACGCATCGAGGATACCGACCGTGAGCGGTCGACCAAGGGCGCCATCGACGCGATCCTCGAAGGTCTGACCTGGCTCGGCCTCGATTGGGACGGCGACGTGGTGTTCCAGTTCGCCCGCGCCGAGCGCCACCGCCAGGTGGTGGAGGAGTTGCTGGCCGCGGGCCGCGCCTATCGTTGCTACGCCAGCCAGGATGAGCTGACGCAGATGCGCGAGCTGGCCCGCGCCGAGGGGCGGCCCCTGCGCTACGACGGGCGCTGGCGCGACCGCGATCCGTCCGAGGCTCCGGCGGGCGTGAAGCCGGTGATCCGCCTACGGGCGCCGACCGAGGGCGAGACGGTGGTGGACGACGCGGTGCAGGGCCGCGTTACCTGGGCGAATCGCGATCTGGACGATCTCGTCCTGCTCCGCTCGGACGGTACGCCGACCTACATGCTCGCGGTCGTGGTGGACGACCACGACATGGGCGTCACGCAGATCATCCGCGGCGATGACCACCTCACCAACGCTGCCCGCCAGAGCCAGATCTTCTCGGCCCTGGGCTGGGAGGTGCCGAAGATGGCGCATATTCCGCTCATCCACGGCGCGGACGGAGCCAAGCTGTCGAAGCGCCACGGAGCACTCGGGGTCGAGGCCTATCGCGACCTCGGCTACCTGCCGTCGGCTTTGCGCAACTACCTCGTGCGGCTCGGCTGGAGCCACGGCGATCAGGAGGTGTTCTCGACGCAGGAGATGATCGACGCCTTCGACCTCGGCTCGGTCGGGCGCTCGGCCGCGCGGTTCGACTTCGTGAAGCTCGCCAATCTCAACGGCCTCTACATCCGCAACAGCGGCGATGCCGAACTGGTGGCCGATATCGAGGCGATTCTTCCACAGGTCGGCCCTGAGCGCGGCATCCCCGTGCCGCTCCCCGACGATCTCCGGGACAAGCTGACTCTCGCCATGCCCGGCCTGAAGGAGCGGGCCAAGACGCTGATCGAACTGCTCGACAGCGCCTATTATCTCTACGCCGCCCGGCCGCTCGCCCCCGACGACAAGGCCCGCGCCCTGCTCTCCGACGAGGGCCGCGCGCGAATCGCGGCGGTGCTGCCGGCTCTGGAGGCGCTTCCTGATTGGAGTACGGCGGCGACGGAAGGCGCGGTGCGTCAGTACGCCGAGAGCGCCGGGTGCAAGCTCGGGCAGGTGGCGCAACCGCTGCGCGCGGCACTGACCGGCCGCACCACCTCCCCGCCCCTTTTCGACGTGATGGCGGTGCTGGGCCGGACCGAGTGCCTCGCGCGACTCGCCGATCAGGTGTCGTAGGCGGTTTCACGCGAACCGGCTCCCTTCAGCCGCGTTCCCGATGAAGGGCTCGTGATCGCATTCACCGGTCACCGGCCCGTTTTTCGCATTGCGGCTGACGGGCTTTGTCACCCGCCCCGTTGCCGCTGCACTGCCGTTCGGCTAACCGGAGGTTCTGTGAGCAACCGCAAAAATATTGCGGTGCGCTCGCGAGACCGGGGTTGCCTCCGGGGAGCAGGTCCGGCCTCGTCACGTCCCATCAGAAGGGTCCACGTCCCATGAGCGGCACCAGCACCATCACCGTGGACGGGAAGCAGATCGACTTGCCGGTCAAATCCGGCACGATCGGCCCGGACGTCGTCGATATCGGCAAGCTTTACGCGCAGACCGGCGCGTTCACCTTCGATCCAGGCTTTACCTCGACCGCGTCCTGCGAGTCGAAGATCACCTATATCGACGGTGACGAAGGCGTGCTGCTCTACCGCGGCTACCCGATCGAGCAGCTCGCCGAGCAGGGCGACTTCCTCGAGACCTGCTACCTCATGCTGTTCGGCACTTTGCCGACCGAGGCCCAGAAGGCCGATTTCGATTACCGCGTCACGCGCCACACGATGGTGCATGATCAGATGAACCGGTTCTTCACCGGCTTCCGCCGCGACGCGCACCCGATGGCGGTGATGGTTGCGTCGGTGGGCGCCCTCTCGGCCTTCTACCACGACTCGACCGATATCACCGACGAGAACCAGCGGTTGATCGCGTCGATCCGCATGATCGCGAAGATGCCGACGCTGGCGGCGATGGCCTACAAGTACTCGATCGGTCAGCCCTTCGTCTATCCGAAGAACGATCTCGATTACACTTCGAACTTTCTGCGGATGTGTTACGCGGTTCCGTGCGAGGAGTACGAGGTCAACCCGATCTTCGCCAAGGCGCTGGACAAGATCTTCATCCTCCACGCCGATCACGAGCAGAACGCTTCGACGTCGACGGTGCGTCTGGCCGGCTCCTCGGGCGCTAACCCGTTCGCCTGCATCGCGGCGGGCATCGCCTGCCTGTGGGGACCCGCTCATGGCGGCGCCAACGAGGCCGCGCTGAAGATGCTGATGGAGATCGGCAAGCCCGAGAACGTCGGAAAGTACGTCGCCAAGGCCAAGGATAAGAACGACCCGTTCCGCCTGATGGGCTTCGGCCACCGCGTTTACAAGAACTACGATCCGCGCGCCCGCCTAATGCAGAAGGTGACGCACGAGGTGCTGAAGGAGCTCGGCCACCAGGACGATCCGCTGCTCGAAGTCGCCGTGCAGCTGGAGCAGATCGCCCTCAAGGACGAGTACTTCATCGAGAAGAAGCTCTACCCGAACATCGATTTCTACTCGGGCATCACCCTGAAGGCGATGGGCTTCCCGACCGACATGTTCACGGTGCTCTTCGCCGTGGCCCGCACCGTCGGCTGGATCGCCCAGTGGGCCGAGATGATCGAGGACCCGATGCAGAAGATCGGCCGTCCGCGTCAGCTCTATGTCGGCCCGGCCCAGCGCGACTACGTGCCGATCAACTCCCGCGGCTGAGCGGGACGGAAGGCGAGACAGTCGAGAGGGCGGCCTTCGGGCCGCCCTTTCTCATTCCTGCGCAATAATCCGTCCGAATAATCTTTCCAGTCTTCACAAGCGGATTTTGAAACGGGCCTGCTTCCCTTCGGGGATGCCCAAATTTCGTGTGAAGCGCCTGCTTTCTCAGACTTTCGGCCCACTTGGAGGCTCTTCGCAACGCAGCTATAGCCAGAACCAGAAGAACCGCGGCAGTTCATAAGACCGCGTGTCAGTGAGGAGATGGGACATGGCGGCGAGCGCTGCGCTCCAATCGGCCGGGACCGAGGTCAAGGACCTCTACGAAATGGGGGAAATTCCCCCTCTCGGTCATGTGCCGGCGAAGATGTATGCCTGGGCGATCCGGCGCGAGCGCCATGGTCCGCCGGAGGAGTCTCACCAGCTCGAAGTGCTGCCGGTTTGGGATATCGGCGACGACGAGGTGCTGGTCTACGTCATGGCCGCGGGCGTCAACTACAACGGTGTCTGGGCCGGTCTCGGCGAGCCGATCTCACCCTTCGACGTGCATAAGGGCGAGTACCACATTGCCGGTTCCGACGCGTCCGGCATCGTCTGGAAGGTCGGCCCCAAGGTGAAGCGGTGGAAGGTCGGTGACGAGGTCATCGTCCACTGCAACCGCGACGACGGCGACGACGAGGAGTGCAACGGCGGCGACCCGATGTTCTCGCCCTCCCAGCGGATCTGGGGTTACGAGACCGGTGATGGCTCCTTCGCCCAGTTCTGCCGGGTGCAGTCGCGCCAGCTGATGAAGCGTCCGCAGCACCTCACCTGGGAAGAGGCTGCCTGCTACACGCTGACCCTCGCCACCGCCTACCGGATGCTGTTCGGCCACGCCCCGCATACGGTGAAGCCTGGCCAGAACGTGTTGATCTGGGGTGCCTCCGGCGGCCTCGGCGTGTTCGGCGTGCAGCTCTGCGCGGCTTCCGGTGCCAACGCCATCGCCGTGATCTCGGACGAGTCGAAGCGCGACTACGTGATGAGCCTCGGCGCCAAGGGCGTCATCAACCGCAAGGACTTCGATTGCTGGGGCCAGCTGCCGAAGGTGAACTCGCCTGAGTTCCATGCCTGGACCAAGGAAGCCCGCAAGTTCGGCAAGGCGATCTGGGACATCACCGGCAAGGGCAACGATGTCGACATCGTGTTCGAGCACCCCGGCGAGGCGACCTTCCCGGTCTCGGCCCTGGTGGTGAAGCGCGGCGGCATGGTCGTGTTCTGCGCCGGCACGACCGGCTTCAACATCACCTTCGACGCCCGCTACGTTTGGATGCGCCAGAAGCGCATCCAGGGCTCGCACTTCGCCCACCTCAAGCAGGCCTCGGCCGCGAACCAGTTCGTGCTGGACCGCCGGATCGACCCGTGCATGAGCGAGGTCTTCCCCTGGGACAAGATCCCCCAGGCGCACACCAAGATGTGGAAGAACCAGCACCCGCCGGGCAACATGGCCTGCCTCGTGAACTCCCCCCGCGCCGGTCTGCGGACCGTCGAGGACGTGATCGAGGCGGGTCCGCTCAAGCGGTAAGCCACAGGCAAGGCAGCGCCGCCGGAAGCGGTGCTGCCCTGCACGTCTCACCCTTGCCCACACCCGAGTGGGGCGCGACAACGGCGACGCTTGACAGGCCCTCCTGCTCCTTGGGGTGGCCACGGCGGGAGCCCTGAGACGTGAACGGCGACGACGAATCCTACGTGTACGATGAGGCCACCGGCGAGTGGCTTCCGCCCGGCGCGGCCGCCGCGGCCCCCGCAGCGATCGTGGTCCGCGATGCGGCCGGCAACGCCCTGACGGACGGCGATTCGGTGACGCTGATCAAGGACCTGAAGGTCAAGGGCACGAGCACGACCCTGAAGCAGGGCACCGTGATCCGCTCGATCCGCCTGACCGAGGATCCCGAAGAGATCGATTGCCGCCACGACACGATCAAGGGTCTGGTCCTGCGCACCGAGTTCGTGCGCAAGCGGTAAGGCCGCCTCTCGTCATTGCGAGCGCAGCGAAGCAATCCAGGGAGACGGGCCGCCCTAACACGTGGTGCTACCCTGGGTTGCTTCGCTGCGCTCGCAATGACGGCGGTGACATTCAAAAACTCGGCGGCGTGCAGGCGCTTACCACCTCGCAGGGCTGCGGGCCGACACAGCGGAAGCGGTGCGGGCGGCGGCTGTCGAAGCTGTAGGCGTCACCGGGACCGAGGATGCGGCGCTCTTCGCCGACCGTGACCTCCAATCGCCCGGTGAGCACGATCCCGCCCTCCTCCCCGTCATGGCTGAGGAGCACCCGGCCGGTATCGGCACCGGGCTCGTAGCGCTCCTTCAGCAATTGCAGCTTCCGGCCGAACAGGTTGTCGCCGACTTGGCCGTAGGAGATGCCGCCCTTGGCCGAGCGTCGGCCGATCTCGGTCAATTCCTCTGCGGCGAAGAACGCCTTGCGTTCCGGTTCGGGTTCGAGGGCGAAGAACTCGGCCATGCCGATCGGGATGCCGTCGAGGATGCGCTTCAGCGCGCCGACGGAGGGGTTCACCCGGTTAGCCTCGATCAGCGAAATGGCGGAGTTGGTGACCCCCGCCCGCTTGGCCAGGGTGCGTTGCGACAGGCCGTGACGCACCCGCACGAAGCGTAGGCGCTGTCCGACATCGACGCTCATGGGCGGGCTCCGTTGTGGGTGTTGCGAATCCCGCAACATTGGCGCCTGCGCCTCAGTCTCGGCAAGGGCTTGGCGTCAGACAGAAAAGGACTTGTTGCACCGCGCGATTGGGTATCCCTTGCAGGCGACAGAGCCGGAGCCCGCCCATGACCGATCATCCGTTGCGCAACACGCCCTCGCTCGATGCCTTCTGGATGCCGTTCACCGCGAACCGGCAGTTCAAGGCGGCGCCGCGCCTCCTCGTGTCCGCGCAGGGCATGCACTACACGGCCGATGACGGGCGGACGGTCCTCGACGGAACCGCCGGGCTCTGGTGTGTGAATGCCGGTCACGGACGTCGGCAGATTGCGTCGGCTGTGGAGCGCCAGCTCTCCACCCTCGATTTCGCGCCAACCTTCCAGATGGGCCACCCCATCGCCTTCGAATTCGCCGAGCGCCTCGCCGAGGTCGCGCCCGGTGGGCTCGACCGGGTTTTCTTTACCAATTCCGGGTCGGAATCGGTCGATACCGCCCTCAAGATCGCGCTGGCCTATCAGCGCGCCATCGGCCAGGGCACCCGCACCCGTCTGATCGGGCGCGAACGCGGCTATCATGGCGTCGGCTTCGGCGGCATCTCGGTCGGCGGCATCGTCTCGAACCGCCGGGTTTTCCCGCAGCTGGCGGGCGCCGACCACCTGCGCCACACCCATGATCCGGCGCGCAACGCCTTCGTGAAGGGTCAGCCCGAGCACGGGGCGGACCTTGCCGACGATCTGGAGCGCCTCGTTGCCCTGCACGGGGCCGAGACCATCGCCGCCTGCATCGTGGAGCCGCTCTCGGGCTCGACCGGCGTGCTGGTGCCGCCGAAGGGCTATCTGGAGCGCCTGCGCGAGATCTGCACGAAGCATGGCATCCTGCTGATCTTCGATGAGGTCATCACCGGCTTCGGCCGCCTCGGCGCCCCATTCGCCACCGACTTCTTCGGCGTGACGCCCGACCTCGTGACCGCCGCCAAGGGGTTGACCAACGGCACCGTGCCGATGGGCGTGGTCTTCGCGAGCCGTCAGGTCCACGACGCCCTGATGCAGGGGCCGGACGGGATCGAGCTGTTCCACGGCTACACCTATTCGGGTCACCCCGTGGCCTGCGCCGCCGGCCTCGCGACCCTCGACATCTACCGCGAGGAAGGGCTCCTCACCCGCGCCGCAGACCTGTCGGAAGATTGGGCCTCCGCCATCCACGATCTGCTCGGGCGCCGGAACGTCATCGACATCCGCTCCCTTGGCCTCGTGGCGGGCATCGAACTCGAAGCGCGCCCCGATGCGCCGGGCAAGCGCGCCTACGACGTGTTCGTGGATTGCTTCCAGCGCGGGCTGCTGATCCGCGTCACCGGCGACATCATCGCCCTGTCGCCGCCGCTCATCGTCGAGCGGGAGCAGATCGGCGAGATGGTCGAGGTGCTGGGCGCTGCGATCGATCGGGTCGCATAAGGCCGACGCTCGCAAAGACGAGGGCGGCGAGGACACATCGTTGTTGCAGTGCGTTGAAGGCAGATAGTGTTCTGCGGCAGCACAAGGCACACGAATGACCAACACCGTCCTGATCGTCGGCGCGAGCGGCATCGTCGGCAGCGCGACGGCTGAGCGTTTTGCCGCCGAGGGCTGGCGCGTGGCGGGCCTTGCCCGGCGGCCAGTGGAGCAGCAAGGCGTCATCCCCGTCGCTGCCGACCTGCAGGACCGCGGCTCGCTGGAGGCCGCGCTGAAGGATCTCGCCCCGACCCATCTGGTTCTGGCGACGTGGCAGCGCCGGAACACGGAAGCGGAGATGATCCGCATCAACGGCGGCATGGTCGAGACCCTGCTCGATGTGTTGCGCCCGCAGGCCAGCCTGCGCCATGCCGCCCTCGTCACCGGGCTGAAGCACTATCTCGGGCCGTTCGAGGCCTACGGGAAGGGAACCCTTCCGCAGACCCCGTTCCGCGAGGACCAGGGGCGCCTGCCGGTCGAGAATTTCTACTACGCTCAGGAAGATGCACTGTTCGCCGCCGCTGAGCGGGACGGCTTCTCGTGGAGCGTCCACCGCCCGCACACCATCATCGGCAAGGCGGTGGGCAATGCCATGAACATGGGCACCACGCTCGCCTGCTACGCGACGCTCTGCCGGGAGAAGGGCGAGCCCTTCGTGTTCCCCGGCTCGGCCATGCAGTGGAACGGGCTCACGGACATGACCGATGCCGCCCTTCTCGCACGGCAACTGCTCTGGGCCTGCACCGAACAGAGCGCGCAGAACCTCGCCTTCAACGTCGTGAACGGCGATGTCTTCCGCTGGAGTTGGATGTGGGGCCGAATCGCGGACTGGTTCGGCATCGAGGCCGCGCCCTTCGACGGCACCCATCGCCCCCTCGAACCGCGCATGGCCGGGGATGGCCCTCTCTGGGCCGAGATCGCCGCACGGCATGGCCTTGCGGAGCCGGACCTGACCAAGCTCGCCTCGCCCTGGCACACGGATGCCGATCTGGGTCGGCCCATCGAGGTGGTGACGGATATGAGCCGCAGCCGCCGTCTCGGCTTCACCGCCTACCAGCCCACGGACGACGCCTTCTTCACCCTGTTCGAGCGCCTTCGCGCCGACAGGCTCATCCCTTGAGCGCGCTCTTCCGCTCCACCCCGCACCATTCGGCCACGAACAGGGCCATGGCCGTGGTTGAGCGTTTCACGGAGGCGAGGCTCACCCGCTCATCGAAGCCGTGGATGTTCTCGGCACGGGGGCCGTAGCACAGGGCCGGGATGCCCTCGTAAAGGGCGTGGACGCGGGTATCGAGGTAGCTCGGCGACATGAAGCTGGTGAGCGCGCGCCCGGTCGCCCGCTCGTGGGCGCGGCCGAGCACGGCTTCGGCTTCCGAGCCCTCTTCGAGGACATATCCCTCAGCCATGAAGCCGTTGAAGGTTACGACGGGGGGCTTTGCGCCAGGAACGGATCGCCCGCCGCGAAATCCGCGACCGCGCGCTCGATCTCGGCGGCGGCATCTGCCGCCCGCGTGCCGGGGTAAAGGGCGATGCGGCACTCGACCCGCGCCCAGGCGGGCACGGAGGACGCCCAGTCCCCTCCGCTGATCCGTCCGATATTGAGGTTGATCGGGTGCGCCTCGGTCTCGAAATGGCGGTGGTGGGTGCGCTCGGCGTTCCAGCGCGCCTCGACCTCGCGGAGCGCCCCGACGACCCGCCAGATCGCATCAATGGCGTTTGCCCCCGCCCCCATCTCGCGGACATGGACCGGCTTGCCGCGTACCTCGACGGTGAACCAGACGACGCCGGTATTGGCCCTCACCAGGGCCTCGTCCTCCGGCTCGGGGATCAGCACGGCATCCGCCCGGTAGCCCCGCAGATGCGCCGCCATCGCGCCGTTGCCCGTGGATTCCTCCTCGACCACCGACTGGATCGTGACGCTCGAGGCCGGTTGCAGGCCGAGCCGGGACAAGGCGTCGAGGGCGAAGAGGTTGGCGGCGTGGCCCGCCTTCATGTCGCCCGCGCCCCGTCCGTAGAGCCAGTCCCCCTCGATCACCGGATCGAAGGGCGGGTGACGCCAGAGGTCAAGCGGACCTGTCGGCACCACGTCGACATGGGCCTGGAGGATCAGTGTACGCCCCGTCTGACCCGTAGGACGGTGATGTCCGACGACGATCGGTGCCTCGGAATGGCGCTCGTCGATCCGCCCACTGCCGGGATGGGCGGCGAGCGCCGCCCGGTCCATGGCGAAGCGCTCGGTGGCATAGCCCCGCGCGCGGAACGCCTCGAACACGTAATCCTGGCAGCCATGCTCGGCGCCCCGGAGCGTCGCGAACCGCACGAGGTTCTGCGTGTGCGCGACCTGCTCCGCGAAGCCCTCCGCGACGGCGGATTCGATCTCGGTGGCGAGGGTCGGGTCGAGGGGCATGGCGGCTCCGGCAATCAGGGCGATGGGACGCGCGCCAGACGCGGCTGTCAACGGTGCGGGCCATCATCCCCGATTGTCGCAGTGCCATCCCCTTGCCGAATCACGCCTTTGCTGCGTTGGCTTCGGGCCTCGCAGGCCGGGGGCCGCTTCCCTCGCCTGATCCGGAAGAGGGCATCGCATGAGCGAGACGGGGGATACCTTCAAGAAGGCGCCGAAGCGCAAGCCGAGCAAGGGCAAGAGCATCGCCGTCTCGCCGGAGATGCGTGAGGCCTATGCCGCGTTGATCCGCGAGCGGGCGGAGAAGGAGGAGGCCTATGGCCGCCACCTGCCCCAGGACGAGACCCGGCGGCGCTAGAAACCGTAGAGCCGCTTCGGGTTGTCCACGAACAGCATCCGGCGGCGTTCCTCGTCCGGCACCCAGTCGGCCATCAGGTCGAGGAGCCCCGTGATCTTCGGCGGCCCGTCCCAGGCGGCGACATGCGGCCAGTCCGAGCCCCAGAGGCAGCGTTCCGGCGCGGCCTCGTTGAGGGCGCGGGCGAAGGGGATCGTGTCCGTGTAGGGTGGCCCCTCGGTCGAGACGCGGAAGGCGCCCGAGAGCTTCACGTAGGCGCCATCCCTCACCAGCCCGAGCAAGGTCTGGAAGCCTCGATGCGCCACGCTGGCCGAGGCCGGCATGTGGCCCATATGGTCGAAGACCAGGGGCACCGGCAGCCGCGCCATCGCGCCCGCCATCTCCGGCAGGTGGCGGGCATCGAGCAGGAATTGCAGGTGCCAGCCCATCTCGCGGGCGAGCGCGCCGTAATTCTCCAACTGGTCGAGCCCGACACCGCCGCCGAACAGCACGTTGAGCCTCAGCCCCATGACGCCCGCTTCCTTCAGGGCGATGAGGTCGCGCTCGGGCAAGCCCAGCGGGATGACCGCGATGCCGCGCAGGCGCTGCCGGTTCGCCCGCAGCGTCTCGACCATCAGGCGGTTGTCGGTGCCATGGACGCTCACCTGCACGAGGACGCCGTGGGCCATGCCCGTGGCGTCGAGCATGGCGAGATAGCGCTCGGCGGGGGCCTCGGGCGGGGTGTAGCTCCGCTCCGAGACGATGGGATAGGCGGGTGGAAGGCCGATGACGTGGGCGTGGGTATCGACCGCGCCCGGCGGCACCGCGTAGCGCGTCGGGCCGCCGGGATGCGGATCGGGAGCGGGGCAGTCGCGGATCTGGCTCATGCTCAGGTATCCGCGTGCAGGACGCGGCCCCGCGTCTCGGGCAGGGCGAAGGCCGCGATGAAGAACAGCCCGTAGGCGATGACCGCGAACAGGGCGATGGCGCTGGCGAGCCCGACCCGCTCGGACAGGTAGCCGACGAGGGCGGGGAACAGGGCGCCGATGCCGCGTCCGAAATTGTAGCAGAAGCCCTGCCCCGAGCCGCGCAGACGGGTGGGGTAGAGTTCGGTGAGGAAGGCGCCCATGCCTGAGAAATAGCCCGAGGCGAAGAAGCCGAGGGGGAAGCCGAGCACCCAGAGCACGCCGTTCGAAAGCGGCAATTGCGTGTAGGCGATGATGACCGCGATGGCGCCGACGGAAAAGATCAAGAAGAGCGGACGCCGCCCGAGCTTGTCGGCCAGCCACGCGCCGACGAGGTAGCCCGTGAACGAGCCGATGATCAGCGCGGCAAGGTAACCCGTCGAGGAGACGATGGAGAGGTGACGCTCGGTGGTCAGGAAGCGCGGCACCCAGGTCGTGATGGCGTAGTAGCCGCCCTGGCAACCCGCCGCCGCCAGCGAGGCGAGGATGGTTGTGCCGAGGATCGGGCCAGAAAAGATCTCCCACAGCTTCGGCCGGTCGCCGGTCGCGGCGGCGGCAGCGCGGGTGCGGGCGGCGACCTCGGGCTCCTTCACGTGGCGGCGCAGATAGAAGACGAGGAGCGCGGGCAGCGCGCCCACGGCGAACATCCATCGCCACGCAGTCTCGGGGGGCAGCGCTGAGAACAGGATCGCCTGCGACAGCACGGCGAGCCCCCAGCCGATGGCCCAGCCGGATTGCACCGAGCCCACCGCCCGGCCCCGGTACTCGGCGCGGATCGTCTCGCCGATCAGCACGGCGCCCGCCGCCCATTCGCCGCCGAAGCCGAGGCCGAGCAGCGCGCGGGCCACGAGCAATTGCTCGAAGTTCTGCACGAAGGCGCAGACGAGAGAGAAGAACGAGAACCACAGGATGGTGATTTGCAGGGTCAGAACCCGGCCGATGCGGTCGGCCATGAAGCCCGCGATCCAGCCGCCCAGCGCCGAGGCCAGCAGGGTCACGGTGGCAGCGAGGCCCGCCGTGCCGGGGTCGACCTTCCACAGCGCGATGATCGTGCCGATCACCAGCGGGTAGATCATGAAGTCCATGCCATCGAGGCACCAGCCCGCCGCGCAGGCCCAGAAGGTGTGCCGCTCCGGCGTCGTCATGGACCGGTAGAAGGCCGTCAGACTCGCATCGCGAATCTCGACCGCATCGGGCGTCGCTGCACCCCGTCCGCCGGTTGTATCCATGATTCACTCCCCTTTTTGGGGAGTATCGGCCCGGTCGTGCGCCCTGTGCAACGCTTGCTTGCGCACTTCCGCAACAAAAGGGCCGCCCTCGCGGGCAGCCCCTTGTCGTCGCGACCGGAAACCCGGCCTCAGTAGCAGCGCTCGACCAGTACGCGGCGATAGCCGTAGGGGGTCCAACGCACGCGCGGAACGGTCACGCACTCGCCGCCGTAGCCGTAGCCACCGCCGTAATAGCCGACCGGGGCGTAGCCGTAGCCGCCATAGCCGCCGTAGCCGTAACCGGGATAGCCATAGCCGTAGCCGCCATAGAGGCTGCCCGCCGCGAGGCCGACGCCGAAGCCGGCGAGACCCAGGCCGATGCCGCGGCCATAGCCGCCGCGATAGCCGTAGCCGCCGCCGCGCC
Organism: Methylobacterium komagatae; assembly: GCF_042661665.1. Lineage (NCBI taxonomy): Bacteria > Pseudomonadati > Pseudomonadota > Alphaproteobacteria > Hyphomicrobiales > Methylobacteriaceae > Methylobacterium > Methylobacterium komagatae. Next base: position 3,473,275 of record NZ_JBHSWN010000001.1, on the reverse strand, counting down.
AACCGCCGTAACCGCCGCGCCAGCCGCCACCGAAGCCTGCGCCCCGGAAGCCCGCGCCGCGGAAGCCGCCACCGTGGAATCCGCCGAAGCCACCACCGTGGAAGCCGCCGCCATGAAACCCGCCGAAGCCGCGGGCCTCGGCGCTGACTGGCGCGAGCGCCAGGGCGCCAGCCGCAAGAAGCGCAGAACCGAGCACTGCACCCTTCATCTCACGTCTCCAAACTGAACGATGCCCCATCACAGGCGAAACGTATGAGCCGGGAAAGGGTTCGTGCTGGCTGCGCGTCAGGCGGTCACGGTCTCGTGCAGCGTGAGACCAAGCTGGGAGCATCTTGCGCCATTCCCGCCATTTTTCGAAAGCACAGGGCGCGACCAGAACGGCAGAAAGACGATGGTGCCGAGGTGATGATGCGTTCGATCCTCTCCCGCTGGGCCGGTGCGGCCGCCTTCGTCATCGCCATCTCTCCGGCGGCCCGGGCCGCCCCGGATTCCGCCGAGCCCTGCAGGGCCGTCGAGGCGCAGGGGGAAAGCTTCACGGTCTGCACCATCGATCTGCGGCGGCGCAGCCTGAAGCTGTTCTGGCGCCGCCCGGACGGGCAGGCCTACGCGTCCCTTTCGGCTCTCGCCGAGGCGCAGGGGCCGAAACTCTCCTTCGCCATGAATGGCGGCATGTACGACAAGGATCAGGCGCCGGTCGGGCTCTATGTCGAGGACGGGCGCGAGTTGCATTCGCTCTCGACAGCGGATGGGCCGGGTAACTTCCACCTGAAGCCGAACGGCGTCTTCTATGTGAAGGGGGATCGCGCCGGGGTGCTCGATACCGGGCATTACGCCAAGGCCCGGCTCAAGCCGGATTTCGCGACGCAATCGGGGCCGATGCTGGTGATCGACGGGCACATCCACCCGAAGATTTCCGCCGATGGGCCGTCGCAGAAGATCCGCAACGGCGTCGGCACCCGCGATGGCGGGCATGTGGCGGTCTTCGCCATTTCCGAGCGACCGGTGAGCTTCGGCGCCTTCGCCCGCCTGTTCCGGGACGATCTGGGCTGCCGCAACGCCCTGTTCCTCGATGGCTCGGTGTCGAGCCTCTACGCGCCGAACCTCAACCGCTCCGATATCGGACGCCCCCTCGGGCCGCTGATCGGAGCGGTGGCGAAGTAGGCTACCGCTGGCCGAAGGACGTGTCCTTGAACAGGTCCTTCAGGTGGTGCGGCTGCGAGCGCCAGTATTGCTTGGGGGCATGCACCCGCGCGCCGAGTTCCGCCGCCGCGTGCCAGGGCCAGCGTGGGTTGTAGAGCATGGCGCGGGCGAGCGAGATCGCATCCGCCTTGCCCTCGGCAAGGATGTCCTCCGCTTGGCGCGGCTCGGTGATCAGCCCGACGGCGATGGTAACAAGGCCGGTCTCGGCCTTGATCCGCTCGGCATAGGGCACCTGATAGCCCGGCCCGAGCTTGATCGATTGCTTGGGCGAGACGCCGCCCGTGGAGACGTGGATCGCTGGCGAGCCCGCCTGCTTGAGCATCCGCGCGAGTTCGACCGTCTCCTCGATGTCCCAGCCCTCCTCGACCCAGTCCGTGGCCGAGACGCGCAGCCAGACCGGCGAGCCGGACGGGACGACCTGCCGGACCGCGTCGTAGACTTCCATGGGGAAGCGCATGCGGTTGGCGAGGCTGCCGCCGTAGGAATCGGTACGCTTATTGGCGATGGGTGAGAGGAACTGATGGAGCAGGTAGCCGTGCGCGGCATGCAACTCCACCGCCTCGATGCCGAGGCGCACCGCGCGCTTGGCCGTGGTGACGAACTCCTCGCGCACCCGCTTCAGATCGGCGTCGCCGAGGGCGTGTGGCGGCACCTCTCCCTCGCCATGGGCCACGGCCGACGGCGCTTCCGTGCGCCAGCCATAGGGGTGCTCCGGCGGGATCTGTTTGCCGCCCGCCCAGGGGGCATCGCTCGACGCCTTGCGCCCGGCATGGGCGATCTGGATGCAGACCGGGATCGGCGCGTATTCCCGCACCGCGCCGAGCACGCGGGCCAGGGCTCGCTCGCAACCGTCATTGTAGAGGCCGAGATCCCAGGCGGTGATGCGGGCCTCCGGTGAGATGGCGGTGGCCTCCAGCGTCAGCAGGCCCGCGCCCGACATGGCGAGCTGCCCGAGATGCATCATGTGCCAGTCGGTCGCTTCCCCATCGCGCGCCGAGTATTGGCACATCGGCGCAATGAGGATCCGGTTCTCCAGCGTGAGGGAATCCAGGGTCAGTGTCTCGAACAGGCGTGCGGTCATCGGGGCCTCCGGTACGGGGACAATCTGGGGCGGGTATGGGGTGCGGCCAAGCGGAACCCGCCCCATCCGGTGGGGAACCCCACCCCACGACCTTCCGTTTTGCCCTCGTCGCCGCAATGCGGCGGCCGAAGCGAGCCGCCTGAGGGGGCGAGATCGCCCGAGGTCCCGACCATGATTCTCACCAGACTTGCCGCCCCGATCATCTTCGTCGCCGGTTGCGCCGCCTTCGCCGGTGCGTCCCAGGCGCAGCCCGCCGCCTTCGGTGGCCCGAAGATGCTGATCCACGGAAACTATTGCGGGCCGGGCAACAACGCTCCGCTGCCGCCGATCGACGCCCTCGACGCGGCCTGCGCCCGGCACGATGCCTGCACCCCCCAGGGCGGGTTGCCGTCGCGCGCATGCAATCTGCGCCTGCAACGCGAGGCCGAGATGATCTCTCGCGATCCGCGCATTCCTGAAAAGGAGCGCGCCATGGCCGGGATGATCGCCATCGGCGCGGGCGCCATCCCGACGAGCCCCGACGTCGCCCCGGTGTCGACAGGCTCGATCGGACGCGCGGCCACGCCCGACGTCACCATCACCCTGCCGGGCGACGACGACGGCGACGAGTAGGGCTCAGGCCCCTCCGATCCCGCGGTCCTTGAGGCTGCTGCCGATCTCATCGAGGACGCTCGCGTCATCGATGGTCGCCGGCATCGTCCAGGGCTCATCATCGGCGATGCGCTTCATCGTGGCGCGCAGGATCTTGCCCGAGCGGGTCTTGGGCAGGCGCGGCACGGTGAGCGCCAGCTTGAATGCCGCCACCGGTCCGATCTCCTCACGGACCTTGGCGACGAGTTCGCGCTCGATCTCCGCAGGATCGCGGGACACACGGGCCTTGAGTACGACGAAACCGCAGGGCACCTCGCCCTTCAGGGTGTCGCGGATGCCGATCACCGCGCATTCCGCGACGTCCGGATGGGCAGACAACACCGCCTCCATCCCGCCCGTCGAGAGCCGATGCCCGGCGACGTTGATGATGTCGTCGGTGCGTCCGAGCACGGTGATGTAGCCGTCATCATCAATGATGCCCGCATCCGACGTGTCGTAATAGCCGGGGAAGGTGGAGAGGTAGCTCTCCCGCATCCGCTGGTCCGAGCCCCACAGCGTCGGCAGGCAGGCGGGCGGCAGGGGCAGCCGGATGGCGATGGTGCCCATCGTGCCGCGCGGCACCTCCTTGCCTCCCTCGTCGAGGATGCGCACGTCGTAGCCCGGCATCGGCACGCAGGTGCTGCCATGCTTCACCGGCAGGAGACCGAGCCCGATCGGGTTGCCCGCGATCGGCCAGCCCGTTTCCGTCTGCCACCAATGGTCGATGACCGGCCGGTCCAGAACCCGCTCGGCCCAGGCCACGGAATCGGGGTCCGCCCGCTCGCCTGCCAGGAACAGGGAGCGGAAGGACGAAAGATCGTAATCGCCGACCAGCTCGCCCTGCGGATCCTCCTTCTTGATCGCGCGCAGAGCGGTCGGGGCCGTGAACAGGCACACCACTTTGTGCTCGGCCAGCACGCGCCAGAAGGCGCCCGCATCCGGCGTGCCCACCGGCTTGCCCTCGTAGAGAACCGAGGTGCAGCCGTGCAGGAGCGGCGCGTAGACGATGTAGCAGTGGCCGACGACCCAGCCGATGTCGGAGGCGCAGAAATAGGTCTCGCCCGGCGCGACGCCGTAGAGATTCGGCATCGACCATGCGAGCGCCACGAGATAGCCGCCCGTGTCGCGCACGACGCCCTTCGGCTTGCCCGTCGTGCCCGAAGTGTACAGGACGTAGAGCGGATCGGTGGCGTCGACGCTCACGCATTCCGCCGTGGCGCCCTTCGCCTTCGCGGCGGCGATGGTCTCGGCCCAGTCCCGGTCCCGCTCCGGCGTCAGCGCCGCCGCACATTGCGGGCGCTGGAGGATCAGGCAGGCACCGGGCTTGTGCGCCGAGGCGGCGATGGCCGCGTCGAGCAGTGGCTTATAGGCCACCACGCGGTTCGGCTCGATGCCGCAGGAGGCGGCGAGGACGACCTTCGGCTGCGCGTCTTCGATGCGTTTGGCGAGTTCGTTGGCCGCGAAGCCTCCGAACACCACCGAGTGCACCGCCCCGAGCCGGGCGCAGGCAAGCATCCCGAACAGCGCCTCGGGCACCATCGGCATGTAGAGCACCACGCGGTCGCCCTTGCCGACGCCGAGATCCCTCAGCACGGCGGCGAGCGTCGCGACCTCGTCGCGCAAGTCGCCATAGGTGATGGCGCGCTTCGTGCCGCTGACGGGCGAATCGTAGACGATGGCGTTCTGGTCGCGGCGGTCGCTGTCGGCGTGCCGGTCCACGGCGTTGTAGCAGGCGTTGAGCCGTCCATCCGGAAACCAGCGGCCGTAGGGACCCTGGCCCGGGTCGAAGGCACGCTTTGGCGCACGGTCCCAGTGGAGTGCCCCGGCCGCACCGAGCCAGAACGTCTCGGGATCGCGCATGGAGGCCGCATGGGTCTCAGCGTAGCGGCTGGCTGTCGTCATCGATTCGGCGCTTCCTCGCGGCCCGCTCTCCGGCGGTGGCGTGAAGGTAGCTGATTCGGCCGCTCGGGGGAGTCAAGCGAGGCTCGTCCCTTTGGGCAGTCAGGCTGTCGCCGCCGTCATTGGCTTGCCGGTCGCCCGAAACGAAAAACCGCGCCGCCCGTGAGGACGACGCGGCCTTTCGCGATGTCTGGGAAATGTCAGTGCAGGGTGCCGTTGGCCTGCAGCCGGTTCATCTCGTCCTTGAGATGAAGTTTTCGGCGTTTGAGTTCGGCAATATGCTGGTCGCTAGACGAGGGCTTGTGGATGGCCTCCTGAATCTCACGCTCGAGGGCTTCGTGCTTCCGGGCGAGTTGGCTCAGATGCGTCTGCAGCGACATGAGGCGAATCTCCTGTCATCGTTCTGACACCGTCAGACTGGCACAGGTTCGCGCACCTGTCGAAGCGTTTTCGCTGGGCATCCTTTCACAAGGGTTGTACCCATCGCTTGCTCCCCGCTGAGGCGTGACGCATGCTTCTGACCTTCGAAGGGTGTACGGTTTCCCAGGGCGTGATGGCGGCTGAGTCGGGTGACAACGGACAGGCTGACCTCGAGTCCGAGCTGGCCCGCCTCCGCGAGGAACATCGCGATCTCGACAGCGCCATCGACGCGCTGGAGCGGAGCGTGGCCGGAGACCAACTCCAGATCCAGCGCCTGAAGAAGCGCAAGCTCACCCTGCGCGACCGCATTTCCTACATCGAGGACATGCTGACGCCGGATATCATCGCCTGAAGGCGGTGGGTTCGCGTATCCCACGCCTTGCGATCCGCGATCCGCGCGGTTAAGCGCCCTCTTTTGCTGGAACCACGCATGTCGGCGCCTCCCGTCGCGATCATCATGGGCAGCCAGTCGGACTGGGCGACCATGATCCATGCCGCGCAGACCCTCGATGCGCTGGCCGTGCCCTACGATGCCCGCATCGTCTCGGCGCACCGCACGCCGGACCGGCTCGTAGCCTTCGCCAAGGGCGCCCGTGACGCGGGCTTCAAGGTGGTGATTGCGGGCGCGGGCGGGGCGGCGCACCTGCCGGGCATGGCCGCGTCCATGACGAGCCTGCCGGTTTTCGGCGTGCCGGTGGAATCGAAGGCCCTTTCGGGTCAGGACAGCCTTCTTTCCATCGTGCAGATGCCTGCGGGCGTGCCGGTGGGCACCCTGGCCATCGGCCGGGCGGGTGCGGTCAATGCGGCGTTGCTGGCCGCGGCGGTGCTCGCTCTTTCGGACGAGGCCCTGGCGGGCCGCCTCGACGCGTGGCGCGCCGCGCAAACTTCCTCGGTGGCCGAACGGCCGGAGACTCAAGGACCGTGACGACACGTGCGATCGCCCCCGGCTCGGTGCTCGGGATCGTCGGTGGAGGCCAACTCGGCCGGATGATCGCCCTGGCGGCGGCGAACCACGGGCTCAAGGTCCATGTGTACGCGCCCGACGCGGACAGCCCGGCCTTCGACGTCGCCGCGCGCACGACCTGCGCCGCCTATGACGACGAAGCGGCGCTCGCCGCCTTCGCGGCTTCCGTCGATGTCGTGACCTACGAGTTCGAGAACATCCCCCGCGCGACCGCGGAGGTGCTGGCGCGCCACGCGCCGCTGCACCCCAACGCCGACGCCCTGGCCACCACGCAGGACCGGCTGTCGGAGAAGGAATTCATCAACCGCCTCGGCATCCCGACGGCGCCGTTCCAGGCGGTCGACACCCCCGACGACCTCGCGCGCGCGCTGGACGTCATCGGTCTGCCCGCCGTGCTCAAGACGCGGCGCTTCGGCTACGACGGCAAGGGCCAGCGGATGATCCGCGAACCCTTCGAGGGCGACCGGAACGCGATCTTCGCCGAGTTCGGCGGTGCGCCGCTGATTCTCGAGGGCTTCGTGCCGTTCGAGCGTGAGGTCTCCGTCGTGGCCGCGCGGGCGGCGGACGGGAGCTTCGCCGCCTTCGACCTTTGCGAGAACGAGCACCGCAACCACACCCTCGCCTTCACCCGCGTGCCCGCCCAGGGCGTTTCGCCGGAGACGGCCGAGGAGGCAATCCGCATCGCCCGCAGCATCGCGGACGCGCTCGATTATGTCGGCGTGCTGGCAGTGGAGATGTTCCTCGTGCGCGAGGGCGGGGAGCGCCTCGTGGTCAACGAGATCGCCCCGCGCGTCCACAATTCCGGCCACTGGACGATTGAGGGCGCCCTCTCCTCGCAGTTCGAGCAGCATGTGCGCGCCGTCTGCGGCTGGCCGCTTGGCAGCGCGGCCCGCACCGGCGGCCTACCGTGCGAGATGGAGAACCTGATCGGCGATCAGGTCGATGCATGGCGCGACCTGCTGGCCGAGCCCGGCGCGCATCTGCACCTTTACGGAAAGGGCGAGTCGCGCCCCGGCCGCAAGATGGGCCACGTGACCCGCCTCAAGGTCTGAATCGCGACCGGCCGCTGAGGCCGGTGTGCCACACCGGTCAACCCTCGAGGTCGCCGGAGCGGCGGATTTCGCGGGGCGGTGGCGCGGGCCATACCTTCGCCACATCCCGCCGCTTCCAACGATTGCAAGGTTCGCCCGGTCGTGATCGCGGCCCGGCTTAAGGGGGCATTCACCGCCTTGCGCGAATTTGCGCGCGGATTGCCGGAACCGGTCGCTGAGCGCCGGGGCGGACAGGGTTTTGGTCGGGGCACCGCGGGACAGGGTGGCTCCCGGGAGAATGGGGCGATGACGCAACGCAACGGGCTCGTTTCGAAGGCCGCGCTGGTCGGCGCGGCGGCGATCGCGGCTGCGGGGCTGGCGGGCTGCGAAACCGTGGGCTCCGCCGCGGGTGCGCGCCAGTACGCCGTCCTCGAGACGGATACGACGGGGGCTACGTCGAGCAACATCGCCTCCCTGTCGGAGGTCGTGCAGCGCAACCCCAATGACGCTGCCGCCTACACGACGCGCGGCGCCGCCTATGCCCGCGCAGGCCAGTTCAACGAAGCCATCGCCGACTTCACGAAGGCGATTCAGCTCGATCCGAATTCGGCTTCGGCCTACAACAACCGCGCGCTGGCGAGCCGCCAGATCGGCCGGGACTCGGCGTCCCTTCAGGACTTCTCGAAGGCCATCGCCATCGATCCGAATTATGGCCCGGCCTATATCGGCCGCGCCAATGTCGAGCGTGCGCAGGGCAACCTCGACGGTGCGCTCAGCGACCTTAACGTCGCGATCCGCCTGAGCCCGGAATCGGCCGAGGCGTATCACGCCCGCGGCCTCGTCAAGCAGAAGCAGGGGCTCGACACCCAGGCGATCGCCGATTTCGACGCCGCGATCGACCGCAACCCCTTCGTCTCGGCGCCCTACGCCGCGCGCGGCCAGAGCCTGATCGCCACGAACCAGTATCCGAAGGCGATCGAGGACTACAACGCGGCGCTCAACGTGAACAACAAGGACGCCACGTCCTGGGCCTATCGCGGCCTGGCTTACGAGAAGTCCGGCCAGCGCAAGGAGGCGTTGGAGAACTACCAGCGCGCTGCCGGCATCGATGCGAGCAACGCGGTCGCCAAGTCCGGCCTGTCGCGCCTCCAGGGCGGCCTCGGCTCCGTCTTCAACTGAAGCACCCGCCCTCGGCGGCGAGCCTCGCCAGGAGCGGGGCGGGCTTCAGGGTGTCGTCGCCGGTTGCGGCGGCGAACTGAAAGAGATCGGTGGCGATCCGGTCGAGGCCGATTTGGTCGGCCCAGTACATCGGGCCGCCCCGCCACGCCGGCCAATTGTAGCCATTGATCCAGATCGTATCGATGTCGCCGGGTCGCGCCGCGATGCCCTCCTCAAGGATGCGCGCGCCCTCGTTGACCATCGGGTACATCAGCCGCGCTACGATCTCGTCGGCGGTGAAGCTGCGCCGGGCGATGCCGTGTTCGGTGGCGATCCGCCCGATCAGCGCCTCGACCTCCGGGTCTCGCGTGCCGGTGCGAGCGCTGTCGGGATAGAGGTAGAACCCTCGCCCGGTCTTCTGGCCGTAGCGGCCCATCTCGGCGAGGGAATCCGCCACGGGTGCACGGCCTCCGAAATCTTTGCGCGACCGCCAGCCGATATCGAGCCCGGCGAGGTCACTCATGGCGAAGGGCCCCATACGGAAGCCGAACTCCGTCACCGCCGCGTCGATCTCATGCGGCAGGGCGCCTTCAAGGAGCAGGCGCTCGCCCGCCTGACTGCGCTTCTCCAGAATCCGGTTGCCGACGAAGCCGAAGCACACGCCCACCGCCACCGGAAGCTTGTTGAGCCGCCTGACGAGGTCGAGGGCGCTCGCCAGCGCATCAGGGGAGGTCTTCTCCGCGCGAACCACCTCCACGAGGCGCATCACATTGGCCGGGCTGAAGAAATGCATCCCGAGCACGTCCTGCGGCCGATCGGTGACGGCGGCGATGGCGTCCACGTCGAGATAGGAGGTGTTGGTGGCCAGGATCGCGCCGGGCTTCGCCACACGGCTTAGGTCGGAGAAGATCGTGCGCTTCACGCCCATCTCCTCGAACGCCGCCTCGATCACGATGTCGGCCTCCGCCGCATGGGCCAGACCGACCGCTCCGGTGATCCGGCTGATCCGCGCATCCCGCTCGGCCTCGGTGATCGAGCCGCGCTTGGCCGAGCCGGCATAAAGTCCCCGTACCCGGTTGAGCCCCTGTGCCAGGGCGCCCTGCTCGGTCTCAATGACCGTCACCGGGATGCCCGCATTGGCGAAGCACATCGCGATGCCGCCGCCCATCGTCCCGGCGCCGATGATCGCGGCGCGGCTGATATCCCGGCGGGGCGTGTCATTGGGCAGGCCCGGAACATCGGCGGCCTCGCGCTCGGCGGAGGTGGCGTGGCGCAACGCCTTCGAGCGCGGATCATCGCCCGCCTCCCGGTCGGCGGCGACACCGTGGTCGTCTCGCTCGCTCACGACATCCTCCCGTTCCGCTCAGCGGAATGTTGTTCTGCTTCAGCGCTATTGTGACCGCCAGACGGACCTTCGAACCGAGGGCTGAAGCAAGGGCGTAGAGGCCTATTGCAACGATGTCCTGCCCTGCGGAACATCGCAATGGCCTCGTTTGACAGGTCCGGCGGGGGCATGCGAACCAGCGTGCCGCCGCGAGACGGGACTCAACCCGCTGCGGAGCGAAGCGGTTGCGGGAAGCTCCCCGCAAGACCGAGGGAGAACGCCGCGTGACGTGCCGGATGAGAGTTTCGTGCCGCCCGATGCCGGGAGCCCGCTCGTGAGCGCCGCCGCCGAGAGCCGCCTTCCCCCGGTGCTGCGCGGGCGGCTTACCCTTCCGGTCATCGCCTCGCCGATGTTCATCGTCTCGGGGCCGGACCTCGTGATCGCGCAATGCCTTGCGGGTGTGGTCGGCTCGTTCCCGGCGCTCAATGCTCGGCCACAGGCGATGCTGGACGAGTGGCTGACGCGGATCAAAACCACGCTCGCCGACGCCCAGGCCGCCGACCCTGCGCGAAAGATCGCCCCCTTCGCGGTGAACCAGATCGTCCACGCCTCGAACGACCGGCTGGCACAGGATGTCGAGACCTGCGTCCGCCACGAGGTGCCGATCATCATCACCAGCTTGCGGGCGCCGGATGCGGTGATCAAGCCGGTCCATGCCTATGGCGGCGTGGTCTTCCATGACGTGGTCTCGGTACGCCATGCCGAGAAGGCGTTGGAAGCGGGCGTCGACGGGCTGATCCTCGTCTGTGCTGGGGCCGGTGGCCATGCCGGCACCCTTTCACCCTTCGCTCTCGTCTCCGAGGTTCGCCGCTTCTATGACGGGCCAATCATCCTGTCGGGTGCCATCGCAACGGGGTCTGCGATCCTCGCCGCCCAGGCCATGGGCGCCGACCTCGCCTATATGGGCACGCGCTTCATCGCCACGCAGGAGGCGAACGCGGCGCCGGGCTATCGCGAGATGATCGCGGGCTCCTCGGCCAACGACATCCTCTACACGCCCTGCTTCACCGGCGTGCCGGGCAATTACCTGATCCCGAGCATCGTCAAGGCTGGGCTCGATCCGAACGCGCTGCCCGAGCGCGACAAGACCGCGATGAATTTCGGGGGCGACAAGGTGAAGGCGTGGCGCGACGTCTGGGGCGCGGGCCAGGGCGTCGGCAGCATCACCGATGCCCCGCCGACGGCCGAACTCGTCGCGCGGCTGGCGCAGGAATACGCTCAGGCGAAAGGACGCCTCGCGGGCTGAACCCGCGAGGCTCCGGCTCTCTCGGAAAGGGTGTTGGGCTTAGCCCCGCGTCCCCCACCGCGATCCCATGCGGCTGCTGCCCGCATCGGCGCCGATAGCCGGGCCGGCGGCGCGCTCGGGGCGGTGCGTGGAAGGCGCGGCCCCCGGCGTCGGAGCCAGGAGATCGGGCACGCCGGCGAGAGATTCGTTGCCCCGCCCTTCGGCGAACTGGCCCGCCTTGCGGAAGGTCCAGAGGTAGCCCGGCACGACGGCCTCGGCGGCGGTGGGGACGATGCCCAGGCCCTCAATCGTCCGTCCCTCGGCCTTGGCCGAGTCCGACACCACGTTGTCGGTCTGAAGCAGGGTGACCTGATCGGTGGTGAGCTTCAGTTCGTCCGGTAGCATGCCGAGCGTCAGGGTGTTCACGACCTCCAGCACGCGCGCCTGGATCTTGGCGATGGGCAGCGGCAGATCCACCACGACACGGCTGCGCTGCGTCACCTTGAGCATGTAGCGCACGAGCCGGTCGAGGGTCGCGACCTCGGGGCCGCCGAGTTCGTAGACCTTGCCCGGGGCGGCCTGCCCATCCACGGCGCGGGCGATGGCCTCGGCCACGTCACCCACGAAGACCGGCTGGAACCGGGTTTGCGCCCCGGCGAGGGGCAGCACCGGCAGGGCGCGGGCGAGCCCGGCGAAACGGTTGAAGAAGCTGTCCCCCGGCCCGAAGATCAGCGAGGGGCGCATGATGATCGCGTCCGGGCAGGCGGCGAGAACCCGGGCCTCGCCATCGGCCTTGGTGCGGGCATAGGCCGAAGATGAGTTCGCGTCGGCACCGATGGCCGAGACCTGGATCATCCGGGCGCCGTTTGCGGCGGCGGCGCGGGCAATGGCTCCCGCCCCCTCGGCCTGGAGCTTGGCAAAGCGCTGCGGCCCGCTCTCCTGGAGGATGCCGACGAGGTTGATGACCACGTCGGACCGCTCGCAGGCGCGGGTGATTGAGTCCGGATAGCGAAGGTTGGCCTGCACGGCCACGATCTGCCCGACCTTGCCGAGGGGCTGTAGGAACAGGGCCAGATCCGGCCGCCGCACGGCGACGCGGATGCGGTAGCCGCGCTTGGCGAGGGCCCGGACGACATGGCGGCCGAGGAAGCCCGAACCGCCGAAGATCGTCACGAGCTGCGAGTCGGGGCGCCGCGCCGGACCGGCGGGGGTTCCCTGCTGGGATTCAGCTGTCGTCTCCTGGCCGGTCATCACCGTCGTCTCGGGCTCCTTGCAGTGCGGGAAGCCACTGCCGGGGCTTCCTTAGCCCAACCGGAGCCCGCAGGGGAGAGGCCCACGGCACGCGCGACGTTGTGAAGACGCGATCCGTCTCACATGGGAACAGGCGGACGGCCGAATCATTCCCCGGACAGTCCGGTTCGACAGTCCAACGACGGGGGACGCTTATGATACTCGGAATGTTCGCTTCGGCGCTCGTCGCCGTGTTCGGCCTGCTTGTGGCCCTCGGCCGGATCGGCCATCCCATCGACGCGCAGGCGGTTTCGCCCTTCGGGTGGAGCGTGCTGATCGTGGGAGCGGCCCTGTTCGGGCTCTGCGCCTTCCGGTGCTACACCAATCCGCCGGGCAATCACCCGGCCTAACGGAAGATCGTGGGGTCAGGCGACCCGGATCCGGCGAACGACGCCGGATGCCGGGCCGAGTGCGTCCGGCAGGTCGACCTGCTCGGCGCCCACCACCACCGATTGATGCTCGCGGGCGATGAACGCACTCGGCATCGCAGCCTTGAGATCGGCCTCCATAGCGTGGAGCATCGTATCGGAATGGGCCGGATGAAGATGGATGATCGCCAGCGCCTTCACGCCGGCAGCCTCCGCAAGCTCGACGCCCTTCTGCCACGTGGAATGGCCCCAGCCGCGGCAGGTCGGATATTCGCAATCCGTGAACATGCCGTCATAGACCATCAGGTCGGCGCCGGAGACGAACTCGGCGAGCGCCGGATCCGGCCACGGATCACGATGCTCGATGTCGCTGATGATGCACAGGCGTCGGCCATTGTGATCGAAGCGATAGCCCACCGAGCCCTGCGGATGATTCAGCAGGATCGTGTCGACGCGGGTTCCGTCCTCGAAAACCAGGGGCTCGCCCGCCTCGAACCCGTGATGGGTGAAGGTGCAGCGCAGATCGTTCAAGGTAACCGGGAAGAGCGGCGGGGCGAACAGGCGGTCGAGGGCCGCACCGGCCGACTCGCCGCCGAGATTGCCGCAATAGGTATGGATGGTCCTGTCGCAGTCGAGCACCGCCGGCTTGAAGAAGGGCAGGCCCGCTGTGTGATCGAGATGAAGGTGGCTGAACAGAAGATCGACTTCACGCGGCAAGTCGGCGCGATGATTCTGTCCAAAATTGTACAGTCCCGAACCGGCATCGATAACGAACAGACGTTCGCCGCAGCGGACTTCAAGGCACGGGGTGCTGCCGCCGAACTCGGCGTATTGGGGCCCGCTGACCGGCGTCGACCCGCGCACGCCCCAGAACCTGAGGACGAGGTCGTCTTTCGCGATGCCCGGAAGGGGCACGGGATCGTGGGACATGGTGATCACTTCGGACGAACCTATCCGATCGATCAAGATCGGATCCCCGTCGTCGTTCCAGAGAAAGTGGGCGAAGTCCGGTAGAAGCGCATTACAGGACTACCGTTTCGTCCCTGATGGACAATGAATTGGGGAATGAGACCGCGTCGCGATGTGCGAAGCCGCACATGGATGCGGGTCCGCCGCCCGGCTTCCCACAAAGCAGCCATGTCCGGAATGCCTGCGGCTAACGCTTTGCCGGAACAGGTTTTCGGGGCGTCCGGCACTCCTTAGAGCGGAGCCGCAAGAGCGAGAAGACCGGCACGATGGGCCGGTGGACCGTTCTCGCGATCAAGAGTGTCGCGCAGAAGCCTCGGCAGGCTGTCTGCATAGCGGACCGGGAACGGGTCCGACAGCCGGGCGAGGGAGTCACGCGGCTTCGCGTAAGGGGGCACGAACGGAGTCTGACCGGGCAGGGTCGAGGTGGCGATCCAGCCGGTCCAGACCGATTCGGGCACCGGGACCACCCGCCGCCGGGCGGGCATCACGACGACTTCCTGCGCGGCGAAGGCCAGGGCTTCGGGGCGGCTGATATCGCCCACCGCGCCGCCGCGCGAGACGTAGGCTGCCCAGAATGCGTTCTGCCCCCCATCCGAATAGGTGGTGCGGAGGGCGGGCATCGTCTCCGTGGCGGCGGCGATGCGCGCCTCTTCCATGGCATGACGCGTGACATAGGCCGCCTCGCGGCGCGGATCCTTCGACGGGGCGAAGGCGTAGCGCCCGCCGACGACCGAAACCTGCGGCTCCTCGCCGGTCGCCTCGAACCGATCCGAGCCTTCCTTCAGGTTCTGCCAGAAGGCGTAGTTCGGGTCGGCCCGGTGCTTGGCCATGTTCTCCACGGTCATGTGGAACGGAAAGGCCTGGAACTGAAAGGCCGCCTGCCCGCCCGCCAGGGCCTCGCGGGCGATGGCGTAGATCTCTTCCACCGTCCCGTTGGTCATGGCGAAGCAACCCATGGACGAGCAGATGCCGTGAACCATGATCGCCGAGCCGGTGCGGCCGTGCGCCCGGTCGTACTCGTTCGGGTAACCGACGTCGAAGGACAGGTGATAGCTGGAATTCGGGTTCATCTGGCGGCGTGCCACCGAATAGAACCCCTCCGGCACCTGCCGGTCGCCATTGCGCTGCTTCGGGCCGAGTTGGCCGGACCAGCGGCAGATCGGGAAAGACTTGATGAAGACGTAGCCCTTGGCGGCCTTCTTCCAGACTTCCAATTCCGATTCACGCTTGTAGGCGCGGAACACCACAGGGGCCGAGGCGCTGGTGCCCTTGGCCGCCATCAGCGCCAGCGTACCCGCCGGGATCGGGGCCGTCGCCTTGTCCTGCGCCGCCACGGCGGAGCCGAGGGCGAGGAGAACGAGGGCGGCGGCGAGGCATCTCCGGAGAGGCATGAACCGGGGCGGGATCCTGGGGCACGATGCGGGCCGACAGAAGCAGCATCATGCTTAACCGACTGTTAAGGCAGGCATCTTCGCCTCGCTTTGCGGCGCGCGTGAGGCCGGATCAGGCGGGTTCCGGCACGGCCTCCTCGTCACGCACGTCCTCCCGTGTCACGACGGTGTTGTTCTCCACCGGGATCACCGCGTCGAAGGGTTCGATCCCTTCGGGCACGTCCGCGCCGTGCAGGCAGACGATCAGCCCGCGCCCGGCGCGCAGGCGCCGCAGCCCCGCGATCCGCGTCGCGAAATCATCCGGCTGCCGGGCTTCCAGCACGCCCACCACCAGGATGTCGGGCTCGCGAGCGAGGCAGCGGATGAGTTCGATCGCGATGCGGTCGCGGGTGCCGATCGCCCCATCCGACAGGGCACCGCCGCCCGCCGGATCGACCGGGCTGTCGAGGCCACGGCGATAGACGGCGGCCTCCAGCCCCTCATCGGCGAGGAAGCGGCGGAGCAACGCCCTCACCCGCGGCTCGGCATTGGCCTCGCCGAGGCTAACCCGTCCGAAGAGCAGGTTCTCTTCGAGGCTCGCAGCGGGGTTGATCCGGGCCGGATCGTGGAACTCCACCGCCCCGGCGAGATGGGCGGGCAGCATCCGCGCGAAGGAGCGTCGGGCCTGGAGCAGGCGCTCCTCGAAGGCGGGATCGATCAGGCCGAAGCGGTGGCGGGTCTCGCTGTAGCGGAGCGCGAGGCCGATGAGCCGCTTCCGGTCGCGCTGGCCCGCCGGTCCCCGTCGCAGGGCGCTGGCGGAGGGCAGGCGCACCACGAGATCTTCGAAATAGCCTCGCTCGGCGGCTGGGAAGAGCGAGTAGGCGTCGAAGAGCGGATGGTCGTTGGGCAGTTCGGAAAAGATCTCGACCGTCATGGCGGCGACGGCGAGGCCGATCTCGGTGAGCGGCCGGACCAGATCCTCCGCTTCCAGCACGGCGCGCATGTAGGGATGGCGGGCGAGCCGACCGGGCGCGAAGGCCCCGCCGACCGGCGTGCCGAATAGGATGTTCTCGCCGACGCTCGCCTGATGATTGTAACGATCCGGGTCGAACGGCTCGATCAGACGGCCCGCGCCCTCTGCGGCCAGCGCCGCCTGCATGCCCCGCCGGGCGGCGACGATGGCGGCGCCGAGGTCGGTCTCGGCCTCCGAATCGAGGCGGCTTTCGAGGCCCCGGCTGTAGACGAACCCATCGAGCCCGGTGAGGCGGCACAGGCCGACCAGCGCGATGTCGTCCGGAGCCTTCGCCGGATGGGCGCCGTAGAGAAGGTTCTGCCGCAAAGTCCCTTCGACGAGGATCGCCTCGCCCCCCGCGAAGGCGATGCGCCTCGCGCGCTGGACGGGGTCGAGGGTCGCAAGGTCGAGACCCGCATAGGTCACGGTTCCGGCGGTCGGCTCGATCTGCCCGGCGAGCACCGCCGCCAGCACCCGGGCGCCGCTGCCCCGCCCGCCGGTGATCGCCACATGGCCCGGCATCGTCACCGCGACGTCGGCCCGCGCCAGACGCTCGCCGGTCGCCGAGTCGAAGGCGCCGACACCCTGCGCGGCGAGGAGCCCGCCTTCCGGCAGCCGCCGGGTGGTGTGGGGAGCGGCGCGCGAGCCCGTGCGCCCGTCGAGGGCCGCCAGGATGCGCGAGAGTTCGAGCAGGCGCGGCCTCACGCTCTGTCGGGTCAGCCACAGGCGCACGCAGGCACCCACGAGCCAGGCCGCCACGCCAAAAGCCCCTGCCGCCGCCGCGAGGTCGGCCGTGTCGACCGGAAGCGAAGCCGGTTGGCCGGGGGCGTTCGAGCGCCAAAGGGCGGTGCCGATGGCGAGCGCTGGCAGGATGGCCGCCAGCGCCACGGCCGGGCCGCGCGCATAGGCGAGGCGTGCTTCCGAGCGGGCGATCTTGGCGCGGTTCACCGCGACACGGGCGGTGATCCGCGCCATTTCGAGGGCGCCCGCCCCGTGGTTGCGCACGGCGGGCAGGCGCCGCACGAGGTCGCCGATCCCGGCCTCGATCCGGGCGGCGGTGCGCAGGCGCAGTTCCTGCCGCTCCCGCCCGCGACGGAGCATCAGCGCATCCGCGAGGCCCGCCGCCGCGAGGCCCACCGCTGCAGCCGGGACGAGACGGGGCGCGGCCAGGGTGGCGAATCCGAGCGCCAGCAGCACCGCGACGAGAGTCATGGCCGGTACGACGATGCCCGCCGCGAGCAGGCGTTCGGTGCGGCCCAGAACCTCGCCGATCAAGCGGGCAACGCCGCGAATGTCGTCGCGCCCGCCCGCCGGAGCGGTGATCACCGCCCGGATCACCCGCTCGCGCAAAGCATCCTGCGCGCGGTTCTGGGCGCGGAAGCACAGGGCGGCGACCAGCCAGCCCACCCCCGCCAGCGCCAGGGAGCAGACGGCGACGCCCAGGAACCCTGCGAGTTCGAGATGCTCGGGCGTCATCGGCCAGCCCGGCGCGAGCACCCATTCCCCCTTCGGAAGCGCTACCGTCATTCGCAGGAACGGCACGCTCGGCGCCTCGTCGCGAGGCATCACGCCGATCAGGTCACGCATGCAAAGGAGCGCGAGGGTGCAGAGCGGCGCGCCGATGCCCACTGCGACGGCGACGGCCGTGGCGTGCAGGCGCCGGGCGCTCCGCCATGTGATGCGCAGGGGATCGGTATCCATCGGGCCTTTCGCGGCGTGGGACGGCAGGGCGTCTTACACCCTTTCCGCACTCCTTTCGCGCCGGATCTGCTGACGGGCTGCCCCCCGCCCCCGTCATGACGAGCCGATGATTCCCGCAACAGTTGCACGTTTGGCCGCATTCCCGGGGCTGGCGGGGGTCCGGCGAGACGCTACCTTCGCACGTGCACAGGCGCCGAGGGTCGGCGCGTGGCGGAGGATGGTGGGTGAACGAGAACGCCGACGACCGGCCATCGGGCCCCGGGACGGCGCAGGCTCTTCTCTCCTGGCGCCGACGCGATCTATCGCCTCGTCCTCATGACCCTGGCCGCCTGTCTGGTGGCCGTGCCGGTGCTGGGGGCGGGGATCGTCCGCTCCAGCTACGTCACAGGGGTGGGGATCGCCCCGAGCCAGCCCGTGCCCTTCAGCCACAAGCACCATTCGGGTGAACTCGGCATCGATTGCCGCTACTGCCACACCGGGGTCGAGAAGGTGGCGAGCGCCGGGATCCCGCCGACCGAGACCTGCATGACCTGCCATTCGCAGATCTGGACCGGCTCGGACATGCTCAAGCCGGTGCGCGAGAGCTATGCGCAGGACAAACCCCTGGTCTGGCTGCGGCTGAACAAGCTGCCCGGCTACGTCTACTTCAACCACTCGGTCCATGTGACCAAGGGGGTCGGCTGTTCGAGCTGCCACGGCGACGTGACGGCGATGCAGATGACCTACCGGGCCAACGCCTTCGAGATGCAATTCTGCCTCGAATGCCACCAGGCGCCCGAGAAGAACCTTCGCACCCCGGCGGAGGTTTGGAACATGAACTGGAAGCCCCCCGCCGATCAGGCGAGCCTCGGGCCGAAGCTCGCCGAGCGCTACCACGTCCGCGGCGGCGAGCGGCTCACCGAATGCGGGATCTGCCACCGATGACCGGCGTGCCCGATCTTCCCGCCCTGCGCGCCCGCCTTCAGGGCGGCGACGGCCCGCGCTTCTGGCGCAGCCTCGACGCCGTGGCGGATTCGGAGGAGTTCCGCTCCTATCTCGCGGTGGAGTTCCCCGCGGCGTCGCGCCTTGCGATGCAGCCGGGACGGCGGGGCTTCCTGAAGCTGATGGCCGCCTCCTTCGCCTTCGGCGGTCTCGCAGCCTGCAGCCCGAACGGGCGCGACTATGAGGTACCCTATGTGAAGGAGCCGGAGCGGATCGTGCCCGGCACCTCCCTCTCCTACGCGTCGAGCGCCCTGTTCGACGGATTCGGTAACGGCATCCTCGTCACGACGCGCAACGGGCGTCCGCTGAAGATCGAGGGCAACCCGGACCATCCCTGGAGCCTTGGCGGCACCGATGTGCTCGCCCAGGCTTCCGTACTCGGCCTCTACGATCCGTTCCGCAGCCAAGCGGTGCAGCATCTCGGCCGCCCGACCTCCTGGGCCGACTTCGAGGCGGCAATGCTCGGGCGCACGGAAGGGTGGCGCGCATCCCGTGGCAAGGGCCTCGCCCTGCTCACAGGCCCGGTCACCTCGCCGACCCTCGCGGCCGGTCTGGCCAAGCTGCGCGAAGCCTACCCGGAGATGCGCTGGTACGCCGCTTCGTCCCGCGACGGCTTGCACGAAGGGGCGCGCCGGGCCTTCGGCCGCCCGGTCGAGACCATCCCCGATTTCGCCAAGGCCCGCGCCATCGTCTCCCTCGACGGCGATTTCCTCGATCTCGGCCCCGGGCAGGTCGGCCTGTCGCGGCGTTGGATCGAGGCTCGCCGGGCCGCTCTGGCGCAGGGCCGCCTGCTCCCGCTCTTTTCCGCCGCGCCGACGCCGGGCCTGACCAGCGCCAAGGCCGACGACGCCCTCCCCGCCTCTTCTGAGCAGGTCGAGGCGATCGCGCGGGCGATGCTCGCCGCCGCATCGGGCGGGGCGCAACCCTCCGGCGACGACCTCGCCGCCCGCTGGACGCGGCGGGCTTGGGACGCGCTCTCGGCCGCGCGGGGGGCGGGGATCGTCACGGCGGGGCTCGCGGCGAGCCCGGCCCTGCACGACCTCGTGCATCGCCTGAACGGCGCCCTCGGCAATACCGGCGCGACGCTGCGCCATGTCCTGCCCGCCGCCGAGATCGGGGCGGGATCGCTCGGCGAACTCGCTACCGCCATGGACGGGGGCGAGGTGGAGGCCCTGATCGTGCTGGGTGCGAACCCGGTCTACGACGCGCCGGGCGCCCTCGATTTCGCCAAACGGATGGAGCGGGTCCCGCTCAAGATCCATGCCGGGCTCTATTACGACGAGACCGGCGCGCATGCCGATTGGCATCTGCCGCTGGCCCACCCCCTCGAATCCTGGGGCGACGTGCGCTCGCTCGACGGGACCGTGGGGCTGATCCAGCCGACCGTGTCGCCGCTCTACAACGGTCACACGCCGGAGGAGATTGTCGCCTCCCTGGCGCGCACGGGCGAGGCCACCGAGCCGCTCGATCTCCTGAAGGCCCGCTGGCGCAACGAGGGCGAGGACGAGGCCGCCTTCTCGGCGCGTTTCGGCGAGGCCCTGCGCCGGGGCTTCTGGCCCGACAGCCAAGCGCCCGTCGAGGCCGTCACCCTCACGGGCGCCACCCCCGCGCCTGCCCCATCCGCCCCGGCGGGTGGGATCGACGTGGTCTTCCGGCCCGACGGCACCCTCTACGACGGTACCCATGCCGACCTCGCGTGGCTTCAGGAATTGCCGAAGCCGCTGACCAAGGTGGTGTGGGAGAACGTGATCGCCGTGAGCCCCGCACTGGCCGCCCGCGAGGGTATCGCCGATGGCGATCTCGTGCGGATCGAGGCGGGCTCTCGGAGCGTCACCGGTCCGGCCTGGATCCAGCCTGGTCAGGCGGCGGACACCGTGACCCTCAGTCTCGGCTATGGCCGGGACGTGCCCGATCATCTGTCGCGCGGTCTCGGCTACGATGCCGGGGCGCTCCGGCCCCTCGAGACGCCCTGGCGGCTCGCCGGAGCGAAGCTCGTCCGCACGGGCGAGCGGAAGATGCCCGCCACGACGCAGCATCTCGGCGCCCTGCCCGATGACGAGGAAGGCCGCGCCATCATTCGTACTCAGGTGCCGGGCGGCCCGCCCGCAGGCGACGCGAAGGGCTCTCCCGCGCCGTCCTTCTACCCGCCGCCCGATTCCCAGGATCGCTGGACAGTGGCGCAATGGGGCATGGCGATCGACCTCGACGCCTGCATCGGCTGCAACGCCTGCGTCACGGCCTGCCAAGCGGAAAACAACATCCCCGTTGTCGGTCAGGAGGAGGTGGCGCGCGGGCGCTGGCTCGGCTGGCTGCGGATCGACCGCTATTACGAGGGCGGTCCGGAAGCGCCCGCCACCCATTTTCAGCCGGTGCCCTGCATGCATTGCGAGGCGGCGCCCTGCGAACTCGGCTGCCCGGTGGAGGCGACGCTCCACGACAGCGAGGGACTGAACCTCCAGGTCTACAACCGCTGCGTCGGCACGCGGACCTGCCAGAGCTACTGCCCTTACAAGGTCCGGCGCTTCAACTACCTCGACTATTCGGGCGGGATGCCCCCGGTGGCGCAGCAGCAGCGCAACCCGGATGTGACGGTGCGTTCGCGCGGCGTCATGGAGAAGTGCACCTATTGCATCCAGCGCATCGCGGCGGCGCGGATCGACTCCGCAAAGGACGCCCACGCCCCGATCCCCGACGGCGCCGTGGAGACCGCCTGCCAGGGCGCCTGCCCGACCCGCGCGATCATCTTCGGCAACATCGCCGATCCCGAAAGCAAGGTCGCCGCCGCCAAGCGCGACCCGCGCAACTATGCGCTTCTCGGCCATCTGAACACGAAGCCGCGCACCACCTACCTGGCCGGGCTCGTTCCCGAAGGCCGGGAGGGCTGAGCATGTCCTCAGCCCAGAACCCCGCACCCGCGATCCGCCCCGGCGAGGACATGCGCTCCGTCGGCGAGGCGGTGACGGCGATCGCCCTGCACCATCCGGCAGGCCGTGGCTGGTGGATCGCCTTCGCCGGTGCGGCGGCCCTCGTCGGGATGTTCGTCTTCACCCTCGGATATCTCGTCTACGAGGGCGTCGGAATCTGGGACAACAACAACGCCGTCGTCTGGGCCCTCGACATCGCGAGCTACGATTGGTGGATCGGCGTGGCCTGCGGCAGCCTGCTCGTTTCGGGCATCCTGCTCCTCCTCGGCGTCGAGTGGCGCGGGCCGGTGAGCCGCGTGGCGGAGACGGTCGCCCTGCTCGCGACTGCCGCAGCGGGGCTCTACCCGATCATCCATCTCGGGCGGCCCTGGTACTTCTACTGGAACCTGCCCTACCCGAACACCTTCGGCCTGTGGCCGCAATTCCGCTCGCCGCTCCTGTGGGACGCCATCGACATCGTGTCGTTCCTCGTGGTGTCCGTAAGCCTCTGGTATATCGGCCTCCTGCCCGACATCGCCTGCCTGCGCGATCGCGCCTATGCCGAGGCGACCCGGCAGATCGAGGCCGTGGCACCGACCCGTAAGATCGCCCTGTTCCGCGCGCGGGCCTACGGCATCCTCGCCTCGGGCTGGCGTGGCTCGGCCGCCCATTGGCAGATCCGGGGGCAGGCCTACCGGATCGTGGCCCTGCTCGGGATCCTCCTCGTCGTCGCCGTGCAGACCGGCGCCTCGGTGATGCTGGCGGGCTCGGTCATGCCGGGCTGGCACGGCACGCTTCTGCCTATCACCTTCCTGATCCATGCCGTGCTCTCGGGGGTCGGCGTCACCGCCGCGCTGATCGTGCTGGTCCGCGGCGTCTACGGCCTGACCACCCTCGTCACCGACCGGCATCTCGACGTGCTCGCCCGGCTGATGCTCTGCCTCGGCTGCGCCAGCGCCTATTGCTACGCCACGGAGATCTTCGGCACCTTCCTCCACGGCGACGCCGCGGGGCGGGCGGTGCTGATCCGCCGGATGGAGGGCGGCCACGCCCTTACCTTCTGGATCGCCGTGCTCGGTCTCGTCCTGCCGCCGCAGCTGTTCTGGTCGGCCCGCGCCCGCCGCTCGCCGCTGGCGCTCGCCGTGGCGGGCATCCTCGTGGCGGCGGGGGCCTATGCCGACCACGTCATGGTCCTCGTCGTGACCCTGACGCAGGATTTCCTGCCCTCGTCCCGCCTGCCCTACCAGAGCGATCCCTGGGGCGTGGCCACCTTCGTCGGTTCGCTGGGCCTGTTCCTGGCCCTCATCCTGCTCTTCGTCCGCTACCTGCCCTCGCTCTCCATCACCGAGATCCGGCGCCTCGTCCCGGCGCCCGGCCAGGACGGGGCGGGCCGCCCTCGGCGGGAGGGTGACTCCGTGCAGGGCGCCCCCCTCTGGGGTGTGGCCGCCTCGTTCCAGAGCGAGGCCGATCTCGCCGCCGCATTGCAGGCCCTGTCGGCGCTCGGCGACAAGGTCCGGCTCGATGGCTACGGCCCGGTGCCGATGCCCCGCACTCTGCGTCCGCTCGGGCTCGAGGGCCGCTCGATCCTGCCCTATGCGCTCGCCGGGGCGCTCGGCGGCGGCGCGGCCTTCTACGGAATGTGCGTCTACGCCACCGCCTACGATTACGTGTTCCTGATCGGCGGGCGACCGCGCTTTTCCTGGCCCTCCTTCGTGGTGCCGAGCGTGTCCTTCGCCATGCTATGCGGGTGCCTCGCCGTCCACGCGGCCCTGCTCTGGCTGAACCGCCTGCCGCGCCTGAACCACCCGGCCTTCAACATCCCGGATTTCCTGCGCGCCTCGCAGGATCGCTTCTTCCTTGCCGCCGAGTTGCGCGGCGACGGCACCGAAGCCGCGCGCATCGAGCGCCGCCTGTCGAACCTGCCCGTCGGCGGCGGACGCCCCTCGCCCTGGCGAGGATCCCGCGATGAGCGTGCGCCCGTTCCTCGCCTTGTTCACGTTGCTCCCGCTGGCCGCCTGCAGCGAAGCCAACATGGACGATCAGGCCAAGGCTCGCACCTGGGACAAGAACGCCTTTTTTCCCAAGCAGATGACCATGCGCCATCCGGTGGCGGGCACGGTGCCGCGCACCGACCCGGCCCGGGAGGCGCCGCAACCGGCCGCCATCACCGCCACCCTGGTGGAACGCGGACGCGACCGTTACGCCATCTACTGCACCCCCTGCCACGGACAGGATGGGCGCGGAGCCGGGATGATCGTGGCGCGCGGCCTCACCCCAGCGGGTGATTTGACATCCGGCCGATGGCGCGCGGCGCCAGCCTCCGAGGTCTACGGCGCGATCGCCAACGGCTATCGCAGCATGCTGCCCATGGCGTCGATGATCCCCTCGGCGGATCGCTGGGCTATCGTCGCGTATGTGCGCGCCCTTCAACTGAGCCGCGACGCCTCCGTCGCCGCCCTGCCCCCGGCAGACCGGGCGGCCCTGGAGGCTGTGCGATGAGGATGCCTCTCCTCGCCATCCTCGGCGCCGGGGCATTGGCCCTGGCGCTGTCCACCGGCAACCTGAAGGGCGTGGCGGCCTCATGCCTCGCGGCATGGCTGGTGCTCCTGGCCCTTCCCGTCGGCGCCCTGCCGGTGACGGTGGTGGCCGAGAGGTTCGGCAAGAAGGTGCGCGAGCGCGGCGGCGTCGAGATGCTCGCCGCTCTCCGGCGCCTGATGACGCTGATGCCCGCCGCCGCGCTGATCGGCCTGCCGGTGCTGGCGGCGAGCCTCCTCCTCTATCCGTGGATGCATGAGCCGCCGCGCACGGCCCTGGCCTCCTACTGGTTCACCCGGCCGTTCTTCCTGGTGCGGTGCGTCGCCTATCTCGCCGCCTGGACATGGCTGTGTTGGCGCTTCGCCCGGCCCTTCGACGCGCCGGGCGAGGGCCGCACCGTGCCTGCGGTCGCCCTGCACGCGGTGGTGGGCACGCTGTTCGCCCTCGACGTTGTGGCGGCCCTCGATCCCAGGCTCGATTCGGCGCTGCTCGGCCTCCTGCTCATGACGGCCTGGAGCGGCCTTGCCTTCGCCGCTGCGGTGATGCTCGCCTGGGAGGAGCCGGAGCCGATCGGACGGGGCCGGGCCGTGCCGGGACGGGGTCGGCTCATCCCCCTCGTCGTCCTGCTCGGCTTATGGGCCTACATGCATTTCCTGCAGGCGCTGATCGTCTGGTCCGCGAACCTGCCCGAAGAAGTCGCGTGGTATTCCGCCCGGGGCGGCTGGATGGGGCGAAGCCTCGCCGTCGCCTCCGGGGTCGTGGCGAGCCTCGCCGGGCTTGCGACCCTGCGGCCGGGCCGGGTCATCACCCGCGCGCTCGCCGCCGCAGCCCTCATCGTGCATGCGCTGGAGATGTTCTGGCTGGTCACGCCTGCGCTCCGGGACCGGTTCGTCCTGCGGCTGTCCGACGGTCTCGCTGCCCTGGCCGTGGCCTGCCTTGCGGCGGCGCTCTATCCGCTTCTGTCAGGCCGCCCCGCCCCCGTCCGCCGGAGGAAGTCCCGATGAGCGGCGGCGGACGCAATCCGATCAGCCTCGTGCCCGCCATGCTGGCCGCCCTGGCCCTGCGGGCGAGTGGGCTCGTGTCCCCGGCCGGGCGGGAGAAGGAGAACCGGCGAGACGCGGACGGCCCGCCCTACGAGACGCGCGACGTGAACGTGCGCAACACGGTGCTGGTCATGGGCGGTCTCGCCCTATCCGCCGCCGCCGTGATCGGCGGCATGGTGCTCTTCCTGCGCATCACCACCGAGCGCCAGCGGGCCGCGCTGCCGTCCCTGACCCCGCAGCAGACGACCCGGCTCGTGCCGCCGCCACCGAACCTGCAGCCGAACCCCTATGTCGACCTCGACCGTGAGCGGGCGCAGGCCCGCGCGGCGCTCGACGGCTACGGCTATCTCGATCCCGCCCGGACCCGCGCCCGCATCCCCCTCGACCGGGCGATGCAGGTCGTCGTCGGCCGTTCCCTCGACGGGGGAGCGCCGCGCCATGACCCCCGATCACGCCGCGCTGCAACTCTGGCCCGTCGCCGCCTCGGTCAAGGCCGTCGAGACGGATGAGCTGATCCTCGCCTTCACCGTGCTGACGCTGGCGCTGACCGTGCCGGTCTTCGTCGCGATCACGTGGTTCGCTCTACGCTACCGGGAGGGTTCGGAGGCCGACCGGTCGCCCTCGGGCATCCGCTCGAACCTGATCGAGATCAGCTGGATGCTGATCCCGTTCCTGCTCACCCTGGTGTTCTTCGTGTGGGGCGCGCGGGTCTTCGTGGAATCGAAGAACCCGCCCCCGATGCCATGGTGGTCGAGGTGATCGGCCGCCAGTGGATGTGGAAGTTCCAGCATCCGACCGGCCAGTCCGAGATCAACGACCTGCACCTGCCCATCGGCCAGCCGATCAAACTGCGGATCATCAGCCAGGACGTGATCCACGCCCTCTACCTGCCCGCCGTCCGGATGCAGGTCGCCGCTCTGCCCGACCGCTTCACCGAGATGTGGTTCAAGGCCGACAAGGTCGGCACCTTCCACCTCTACTGCTCGGAATATTGCGGCACCGACCATTCGGTGATGGGCGGCACGGTGACATTCATGAACCCCGGCGACTATCAGGATTGGCTGGTCCATGCGGGCGCCTACCAGGGCAAGGTGGCGGCGGGCCGCGCCCTGTACGAGGCCTATGGCTGTGCCGCCTGCCACGAGCCGGGCTCTCCGGTGAAGGCGCCGGGCCTCGCCGGTCTCTTCGGCAGCAAGGTCGCCCTCGCGGATGGACGCACCGTCGTCGCCGACGAGGAATGGCTGCGCCAGAAGATCCTGAACCCCAACGGCGACAAGCTCGCCGGCGGGGGCAAGCAGGTGATGCCGAGCTTTGCCGGGCGGATCCCGGAAGACGAGCTTGGCCGCCTCATCGACTTCATCAAGGCCTATCCGGGTTCGGGCAAATCGGCGGAGGCGGCGCGATGAGCGTATCGGGCACCATCGAAGGCGCGGCCCACCGCGAGCCGCATGCCCCGGAGGCCACGATCGGGCGCAAGCCCGATTACCTCCACGCGGAATCGACCTTGCGTTCGTGGTTCCTCGGCACGGACCACAAGCGCATCGCGATCCTCTACCTCGTGTCCATCACCGGCTTCTTCGTCATCGGTGCCCTGGCGGCCGGCGTCGTGCGGCTGGCGCTGATCGTGCCCAACGGCGCGATCATGACCAACGACACCTACAACAAGGCCTTCACCATCCACGGGGTGGTGATGGTGTGGTTCTTCCTCATCCCCTCCATCCCCGCGACCTTCGGTAATTTCCTGATCCCGCTGATGATCGGCGCCAAGGATCTGGCCTTCCCGAAACTCAATCTCACGAGCTGGTACGTGTTCATGGCGGGGGCGCTGTTCACCCTCGTCTCGGTGGTGCTCGGCGGCGTCGATACCGGCTGGACCTTTTACGCCCCCTCTCCACCGCCTTCTCGAACACCTGGGTCCTGCCCGCGCTGATCGGCGTGACGATCGTTGGATTCTCATCGATCCTGACGGGGCTCAACTTCGTCGTCACGATCCACACCATGCGCGCGCCCGGCATGACGTGGTTCAAGCTGCCGATCTTCGTCTGGGCGCATTACGCCACCAGCCTGATCTTCCTGCTGGCGACCCCCGTCATCACCACGGCGCTCGTTCTGCTCATTGCCGAGCGCGCCTTCCATGTCGGCGTGTTCGATCCGGCCTATGGCGGCGATCCGGTGCTGTTCCAGCACCTGTTCTGGTTCTACTCGCACCCGGCCGTGTACATCATGGTCCTACCGGGAATGGGGGTGATCTCGGAGATCGTCCCCGCCTTCTCGCGCAAGAAGCTGTTCGGCTACCGCTTCGTCGCCTACGCCTCGATCGGGCTCGCCTCCGTGACGTTCTTCGTCTGGGGCCACCACATGTTCGTCAACGGTCAGAGCGACTTGGCGAGCCTCGTCTTCTCGGGCCTGTCCTTCGCCGTGGCGGTGCCCTCTGCGGTGAAGGTCTACAACTGGACCGCGACGATCCATAAGGGAGCTTTGCGCCTCGACACGCCGATGCTCTACGCGATGGGCTATATCGGCCTGTTCGTGCTCGGCGGCCTGACGGGGCTGTATCTTGCGACGCTCGCCATCAACCAGCATGTCCACGCGACCTACTTCGTGGTCGCGCATTTCCACTACATCATGGTCGGCGGCACGGTGCTGGCCTTCCTCGGCGGCCTGCACTTCTGGTGGCCGAAATTCACCGGGCGGATGTACAGCGAGCCGTGGGGGCGGGTTTCGGCCCTGCTGATCTTCCTCGGCTTCAACGTCACCTTCTTCCCGCAATTCATCCTCGGGTATCTCGGGATGCCCCGGCGCTACGCGACCTACCCGCCGGAATTCCAGCTGCTCAACGTGCTCTCTTCGGCGGGCGCGACGATCCTGGCGGCGGGCTACCTCTTCCCGATGCTGTACCTCGTCTATTCCCTGTGGTTCGGCCGCAAGGCACCCGCGAACCCATGGGATGCGAAGGGTCTGGAATGGGAGACGTCCTCCCCGCCTCCGACCCTGAATTTCACCAGTCCGCCGGAGGTGCCGCGCATCCCCTACGATTACCCGATCCAGGCCACCGAATCCAAAGACCAGCACCGATGAGCGAGGGGCTCGCCGAGGGCGTCGGCGTCGCCCGCGCCCATCATTTCGAGACGGTGGCGCAGCAGCGCCGGGCGACGACGCTCGGCATCTGGGCGTGGCTCATCACCGAATTGCTGCTCTTCGCGGCCCTGTTTCTCGTGGCGCTGATCCTGCGCATCCAGCACCCCGAGGCGACGGTGGCGGCGGCGCGTCACCTGAAGTTCTGGATCGGCGCGACGAACACCGTGGTGCTGCTCGTCTCGAGCCTCACCATGTCCATGGCGATCGAGTTCTCGCGGATGGGCTGGCAGCGGGCGATGGTGCGGGCCATGCTGGTTACCGCCGCGCTCGGAAGTCTGTTCCTCGTCCTGAAGGGCTACGAATATTACGCCGATTGGGACGAGCACATGATGCCGTTCCTGTCGTCGCGCCCCTTCGCGCTGGCCGACACACCGCCTGCGCGGCTCTTCGTGAACCTCTACTACGTCGCGACCCTGCTGCACGGGTTCCACCTGTTCACCGGCATCGCCCTCTTGCTCGGCATGACATGGATGGCCGCCAAGGCGGACTTCCTCGCCCGGCACCAGAACTGGATCGAGATCTACGGCCTGTACTGGCACTTCATCGACCTCGTGTGGATCCTCGCCTTTCCGATCCTCTACGTCGTCAACCGGGGACCGTGATCCATGCGCTCGCCCCTGCCCTCGCTTTCGCCTGAGGATCGCGCCCTCGTCCGGCGGCGGCTGCGCAAGCCGGCCCTGACCTTCCTGGCCCTCCTCGGCCTGCTCGCGGTCAATGTCGGGCTTGGCGCAACCCAGCCCTTCGCGCATGTCTGGGCGCTCGAACTCGGCATCGCCGGGATGATGGCCGGGATCATCCTGCTCGTCTCGATGGAGGTGCTGAAGGAGCCGCCGTTGATCCGGCTGTTCTCCGGCCTCGGCTTCTTCTGGGTCCTCATCCTCGTCGGCATGACCCTGACCGACTACCTCGCCCGCTGATTTCCGGTTGTTCGAGCGAGCCGGGGCGCTTAAACGGCTTGCCTCCTCCCCCTTCACCTCTGCCCCGTCCGATGTGCGAACTGCTCGGCATGAGCGCCAACGTGCCGACCGACATCCGCTTCTCTTTCGCCGGCCTCGCCCGGCGCGGAGGCGAGACCGGTCCGCATGCGGACGGCTGGGGTTTGAGCTTCTACGAGGGGCGCACCACCCGCAGCTTCCACGAGCCGGAGCCGAGCTCGCGCTCGCAGCTGGCCCGGCTGCTGCGCGACATGCCGATCAAGAGTTGCATCGTCGTCGGCCATGTCCGACGGGCCAATCGCGGGCGCGTCAGCCTAGAAAACACCCACCCGTTCTCGCGGGAATTGTGGGGCCGCCGCTGGACCTTCGCCCATAACGGACAATTGAAGGGTGTGAAGCGCCTCAAGCTCGGGGCGTTCACACCCATCGGCACCACCGATAGCGAGCACGCCTTCTGCTGGATGCTCGGGCGGCTTCAGGGCCGCTTCAAGACCCTGCCCCGGCCCGCGACCCTCGACCGCGTGGTGGCCGACCTCTGCGCTGAATTGCACGAGCTCGGCGTGTTCAACATGCTGATGTCCGACAGCCGGACCCTCTACGCCCATTGCGGCAAGCGGCTCTGCTACCTCACCCGACGCTCGCCCTTCGGCAAGGCGACCCTGATCGATGAGGATTGGACCATCGATTTCGCCCGGGAAACCACCGCCAACGACGTCGTGACGGTCGTCGCGACACAGGCGCTGACCCGCGACGAATGCTGGACCGTGGTGGAACGCGGCGACATGCTGACCCTGCGCGAAGGCGAGGTTCAGGTGTTGAGCGGGCGCAACGGTTCCGCTCCTGCGACCTGAGCGAGGGTGCAACCGGCCGCCCAATGCGCTACACATATCATAATCAGGCGCGCACAGGCTGGATGTTCACGCAGTCATCGGCCTTAAACCGCGCCCCTCGGCCGCATTGGACCGGCGGTTGGGTCACGACAAGCTGACGAGTGCGACGAGCATGATCCGCGAAGACACCGCCGTCCTGCCCGTGCAGGACAGCTCCTCGGACGACCGCCCGAATCTGTCCTCCTCGATCCGGACCCATCTCGGCGAACACCTGCGCACCGCCTACGACCGGCTGAGCGAGGAATCGCTGCCCGCCCGGTTTGCGGAACTCATCGACAAGCTGGAAGCGGCCCTGCGGGCGCGCGGCGAGGCGATCGAGCCGGAATTCCGCGACGGACTGCTGGCGGCGGTGCCGTCCTTGCGCGCCTTCGCCCTGTCGCTGACCTCGAACCCGGCGCGCTCGGACGACCTCGTTCAGGACACACTGCTCAAGGGTTGGCAGCACCGCGCCCGCTTTCAGCCGGGCACGAACCTCAATGCGTGGCTGTTCACGATCCTGCGCAACATCTTCTACTCGGATCACCGCAAGCGCGTGCGCGAAGTCGAGGATCAGGACGGTTCCTACGCCGCCCGCCTCGCGACCGCCCCGCATCAGGGTGACCGGCTCGATGTCGAGGATTTGCAATCGGCCTTGGCCAAGCTGCCGCCGGATCAGCGTGAGGCGCTGGTGCTCGTCGGCGCCGAGGGCGTCTCCTACGAAGAGGCCGCCACGATCATGGGGTGCAAGGTTGGAACGGTGAAGAGCCGTGTCAGCCGGGCGCGCGGTCGCCTCGCCGAGCTTCTCGGTTATGACGAGGAAGATCTGGGCTCCGACCGGTTCATTCAGTCCGCGATGCCCGACGCCTGAACGGGATCAGCAGGGCGCTTCCCTGCACCCGCCGAAGGTCTCAGTCCTTTGGAAACCATGACGGCGCGGCTCGGGTCATCGGTCGCGAAAATCAATGCATCCTATTCCCAGGATCGGGCGTTGTTGGCCCGAGCTTCGCTGCGTCCATGCGGCGGAACGACACGGAAACGGAGCATCCGTATGAACGTCAAGACCCTTCTCGCCGCTTCGGCCCTCGCCCTCTCGCTGCCGCTGGCCGCCCAGGCCCAGGGCCTCGTTCCCGGCGCCGAGCGCGGCGCTGCGGCTGGTGCTGATGCGGCTGGCCCGGTTGGCGCCATCGTCGGCGGCGCGGTTGGCGCGGCCACCGGTACCGTTGGCGGCATCCTCGGCGTCGACATGGCCCCGCGCTTCCGCAGCTACGTCCGTGAGCGCAACGTTCGCTCGTACGATTACGACGGTCGCGTCGCCGTCGGCACCACGCTGCCGACCTCCGGCGTGACCTATTACGACGTGCCGACCGAGTACCGCGTGCAGCCGGGCTACCGCTACACCGTGGTGAACGACCGTCCGGTGCTGGTCGACCGTGGTCACCGCATCGTCGAGGTCATCGACTAAGCGTTCGGGGTTTTACCCGGGTCTTTCCCGCCGGAACGATCACCGCTCCGGCGGGAGGAGAACGACCCAGGGCCCCGGAGCGCCACGCTTCGGGGCCCTCTTTTTGCGTGACCCGTGAATGTTGCAAGCACGAAGGAGGGAGCGATCATGAACGACGACCCGACCGAAGGCGGGCCGGTCCTGCCCGAGCCGGTGCGGGACCATCTCGGCCAGCAATTGCGTGGCGCCCTGCCCGTGGCCGACAAGCCGCGGTTCCTCGGTGACGAGCCACCGATCCCCGGTGAGTTCGAACCGACCCTCCGCCGCCTGGAAACGCGCCTCAAGACGCATGAGGAGGGCACCGAGGCCGTGGAACACGCCCTCGACCGCATCCTCGATGCCTTCGGCGTGAAGCCGGACGCGCCGAAGGAGCCGTAGCCGGTTCTAAACGGTCGGCTTGGACGCGAGGATGTCGCGGATCTCGCCGAGCAGCTTCACATCCGCCGGCACTTCGGCGACGGCTTCGGGCTTCTTCTCCTCGGCATGCTGCAGCTTGTTCATGGCGCGGATCACCATGAACAGCACGAAGGCGACGATGATGAAGTTGAGGGAGACGGTGAGGAACTGGCCGTAACCCAGCACTGCACCCTGCTTCTTGGCTTCGCTATAGGCGAGCCCGGTCTGCACCTTGGACGACAGGGGCAGGTAGTAATTCGAGAAATCGAGCCCCCCGGTGATCGCGCCGATCGCCGGCATGAATAGGTCCTGCACCGCCGAGGTGACGATGGCGCCGAAGGCGGCGCCGATGATCACGCCGACCGCGAGATCGACGACGTTGCCCCGCAGGGCGAATTTCTTGAATTCCTCGATCATGCTCACCTCCGGTCGGGGATGGGTGAGACGGTGCCCCAACCCTTCGCCCGGCGGGAAGTGGATCGTCAGGTCTATCCACCGTCGGTTGCGGAAGCGACCTTCTCCAGGGGCGCCGCAGCCTGCTCGGCCTTGAGGCGGCGGCGATATTGGGCCGCGCCCACGGGAATGGTGAGGAGATAAGCGCCGCTCACCGCCACGAGCGCCTCGAACGGGTAGCTGATGAGCAGGCCGAAGGCCGCCACGCCGCAAAGGAAGATCGGCAGGACGAGACCGCGCGGCACGCGCTTGCCCATGGTCTTGCCGGAGAAGGTCGGCACGGTGGAGACCACCATCAGGGCGATGCAGAGCACGTAGACGAGCACGGCCGGAGCCGCCCAGGCGTCGAAGGACAGGCCGAGGAAGTGGAGGTAGAGCGGCAGCATCGCCGTCAGCGCGCCCGCAGGCGCGGGCATGCCGACGAAGAAGTCCTTCTTCCATTCGGGCCGGGACGGGTCGTCCAGCATCGCGTTGAACCGGGCGAGGCGCAGGCACATGGCGATGGCGAAGATCAACGCGACGATCCAGCCGAGCGACTTCAGGTGGAACAGCACGAAGCCGTAGAGGATCAGCGCCGGGGCGCAGCCGAAATTGACGAAATCGGCCAGCGAGTCGAGTTCCGCCCCGAAGCGCGACGTGCCCTTGAGCAGACGCGCGACTCGCCCGTCGATCCCGTCGAGGACACCTGCCGCCACCACCGCGATGACGGCGGGCTCGAACTTGCCTTCGAAGGCGAGCCGGATCGCCGTCAACCCGAGGCAGAGCGCCATCAGGGTGATCATGTTCGGCGCGATCATCCGGAACGGCACCGGTTTGAACCGGCGCGGGCGCGGTTCGTTCGGATCCGGCTCGAAGGGCGGGAAGAGATCGTCCACGGCAGGCCCCCTCAGATCCGGCGGAAGCTTCGCTCGGGGCCGCCGCCGAGGTCGGCGAGCACGGTCTCGCCCGCGATGGCCCTCTGGCCGAGGCCGACCATCACGCGGGTGCCCGCCGGCAGGTAGACATCCACCCGAGAGCCGAAGCGGATCAGGCCGAAGCGGTCGCCGGCCGCCAGCGTGTCACCGGCCGAGACGAATCCCACGATCCGCCGCGCCACCAAACCGGCGATCTGCACCACGCCGATCCGCGCCGGGCTGCCACGATGGCTCGTCTCGATGACGAGGCCGTTGCGCTCGTTGTCATCGCTCGCCTTATCGAGCCGGCATTTAGGAACAGGCCCGGCGTGTAGTGGATCTGCCCGATGCGGCCCGCGACCGGCATGCGGTTCACGTGGCAATCGAACACGTTCATGAAGACCGAGACGCGAAGCGTCGGCACCTGCGGCAGGTCGAGTTCCGGCGGCGGCAGGACGGTCGCGATGAGGTTCACCCGGCCATCGGCGGGCGAGACGACGAGCCCATCCCCACCCGGTACGACCCGTTCGGGATCGCGAAAAAAGTAGCAGACCCAGAGGGTCAGGATCAGGAAGATCCAACCGAAGAACTGGGAAAAGTATCCGGCCAGCACAGTCAGCACGATGCCGATCAGGATGAAGGGGTAGCCCTCCTTGTGAATCGGCACCAGCGTCCGCCGGATCGTCTCGATGAGGTCGGTCATTCTGAATGGGCTCGGGGGATCACATCTCTGCCGGGCGGATGGCAGTCCGTTAGGCCCGCGTCAACTTTTGGAGGGCGGGACGGGTCGTCGCCCGTCAGGAAAGCGGGCGGCGGGCTGTGTGGCGGAACCGTCGCACGACGATCTCATCTGCCTCGATGGAGTAATCGATCAGGTAGGGATAGCTGCCGAGTGGGAAGCGCCGAATATGCCGGGTACTGGTGCCCCGCCCCATCATCGGATGCTCACCGAGCAGACCCATCACCGACTGGATGCGTTCGGCCATGTTCTGTGCGGCCATGGGTGAGTCCACCGCCAGGTATTCGAGCGCGGATGCGATCTGCCGCGCGGCCGTGCGAGTGTAACGAACTCTCACAATCCATACTTTGTCCAGACGGCGCGGACCTCTTCCTCGGTCGCGAATTCGCCGCGAGCGACCTCAGCATCTGATTCGATGAGGTCTGCCTCCTCCTCCGGTGTCAGCTGATAGAACGACTCCTCCTCGCCCGCATAGCGCAGCAGCATGCGGGCGGCGTCGTCCTGCATCGCGTCCGGGAGCGCGCGGACGCGCGCGATGGCTCGTTCCAGTAGCTCGGTCATGGCGGCATGATACACGCCGCTAGGAAAAGAAGCGATTCCCTTCGGAGTTCAGGCTCTCATGATCCACCGCATCGCCTTCCTCGGCCTTGGCGCCATGGGGGCGCCGATCGCCCGGCATCTCGCGACGAAAGGTGAGTCCCCGGCGACGGTCACGGCCTACGATGCCGACCCGGCTCGCCTCGCCGGCCTCGACGCCCCCCGGCTCGTGGCGACGTCCGATCTGGCCCGGATCGACGGCGCGCAGGCGCTCTTCCTGTGCCTGCCGGATGGGGCGGTGGTGGAGGCCGTGCTGTTCGGACGGGACGGGATTGCGGATCGCCTCGCGCCAGGCGCCGTCGTGGTCGATCTCAGCACGACGACGCATGCGGATGCCCTGCGCATCGGGCGCAGGCTCGAACAGGGGGGGCGTGCCTTCTTGGACGCGCCGGTCTCGGGGGCACCCGCCGGGGCCGAAGCGGGGACGCTCACCGTAATGTGCGGCGGCGCCCCCGAGGTTTTCGCGCGCCTGCGCCCTCTCCTCGAACGGTTCGGCGGCACCGTCCTGCATATGGGCCCCTTGGGGGCGGGCCAGCTGACCAAGACGGTCAACAACGTGCTCTACGACATCAACATCGCGGCGCTGGCCGAGGTGCTGCCCATGGCCGTGGCGATGGGGCTCGACCCGGCCCAACTCGGGCAGGTCGTCACCACCGGCACCAGCCGCAGCTACGCCTCGCAATACTTCGTGCCGAGGATCCTCAAGGGCGAGTTCGACGAAGGCTACCCCCTGGCCAAGGCCTACAAGGACCTCGTCAGCGCGGCCCTTGTGGCTGCGGAGAACGGCTTCCCCCTCCCCGTCACAGCCGCCGCGACCGCGACCTACCAGACCGCTCTTCGCCAGGGGCACGGGGACCGCGACAAGGGCGCGATGGTTTTGCCGTTCGAGGATCTGCTCGGGGTCAAGGTGAGGGGATGAGCCTCAATCGACCGCAGGCGCGTGCAACTCCGCGTCGGTGAAGCGGGCCTGCTCCTCCATGACGAGCTGCCCCAACTCCCGCTTGATCGCATTGAAGTCGGCGCTCGCCGGATCGCGCGGGCGGGGCATCGGCACGGTCACGTCGCGTTTGATGCGCCCGGGGCGGTAGGTCATCACGAGGATGCGGTCGGCGAGGTAGATCGCCTCTTCGATCGAGTGCGTCACGAAGACGATGGTCTTGCGGTATTCCGACCAGATCCGCAGCAGCTCGTCCTGCAACGTCCGCCGTGTCAGCGCATCGAGGGCGCCGAACGGCTCGTCCATGAGCATGACCGGCGGGTCGAGGGCGAGGATGCGGGCGATGGCCACGCGCTGGCGCATGCCGCCCGACAGATCCTTCGGATAGCGCTTCAGGAAGTCCGACAGGCCGAGCTTTTCGGTGATGCGGGCGACCGTCGCGTCCGCCTGCGCCCGGGCCACGCCCTTCACGTCGAGGCCGAAGCGGACATTGTCCTCGACGCTCATCCACGGGAACAGGGCGTATTCCTGGAACACCATGCCCCGGTCCGGCCCCGGCTCCCGCACCGGGTTGCCGCCGATGGTGATGGCGCCGGAGGTCAGCGGCGTGAAGCCCGCCATGGCGTTGAGCAGGGTGGACTTGCCGCAGCCCGAGGGGCCGAGGAGGCAGAGGAACTGCCCCTCCGGCACCGTGGCGGTGATGTCCTGCAGGGCTGGCACGCCCGCGCTTCCGCTTCCGAACACCTTGACGGCATTCGAGACGACGATCTCTGCCGACATGTCAGAATCCCCGCCGCGCGACGTCGCCGGAAAACCGGCATCCACTTTTCCGCGTCATGCTCAGCGTTCCAGGCCGCGATGCCAACGCAGCAGGTGATCGTTCAAACGGCTCATGGCGCCGTCGATGATGAGTCCGAGGATACCGATCGTCAGCATGCCGCCGATGATCTTGTCGGACCACATGTATTCCCGCGCCTCGAGAATGCGGTAGCCGAGCCCGTCGGACACCGCGATCATCTCGGCGACGATCACGACGATGAAGGCCGTGCCGATGCCGATCCGCATCCCGGCCAGCACGAAGGGGCTGGCGGCGGGCAGGATCACCCGGCGGAACATCGTCCAGCGCCCGGCCCCGAGGTTGCGGGCGGCGCGGATGTAAATCGAATCCACCTGCCGCACGCCCGCGATGGTGTTCACCAGAACGGGGAAGAAGGTGCCGAGCGCGATCAGGAACAGCGCGGGCGGGTTGCCGAGGCCGAACCAGACGATGGCGAGCGGGATGTAGGCGATGGGGGGATCGGCCGCAGAACCTGCAGGAGCGGGTTGAACAGGCCGTAGAGCTTGTCGCTCGTGCCGAGCAGCAAGCCGATCGGCACAGCGAGACCCGCGCCGATGGCGAAGCCCGCGAGCACCCGGCCCAGCGACGAGACCGCGTCATGCGGCATCTCGCCGGAGAGAAGCCACGACCAGTAGCTTCCCTCCTGCGGGTTATACGGCAGGGCGGGCTGGAGACCGGCCCACCATTTCGCGGCCACCGCCGAAGGCGGGGGCAGCACCACGGGAGAGACGACCCCGGTGCGGCTCATGACCTCCCACAGGAGGAGCAGGGCCACCGGAACCAGGGCACCGCGCAATCGATAGAGCGCCATCGGGTCAGTTGACCTTCAGATTCGCCTTGGCCTTCTCGAGCAAGTCGAGCTTGACCCACTCGGCATCGGATTTCGGCGGGTTCTGCATCTTACCCAGACCGTACTTCACCATGTAATCGGCCGTGGTCTGCATGTGCCCGGCGGGCATCACGTAGGTGTAGCTGGCGTTGGCCATACCATCGCGGAAATCCTGGCTCGACAGCTGGCCCTTGAACACCTGTTCGCGCACATACTTCTCGGCGAGAGCCGGATCGTCGATGAACGCCTTGGTCGCGGCCACGAAGAGGTTCAGCACCTTCTGCGCCACTTCCGGCCGCTCATTGTACATCTTTTCGGTCATGACGAGCGGACGCACCGGCTTGCCGATGGGCGTGTCGTAGGGCTTCACCAACTCGACACCCCAGCCAGCGCTGATCGCCTGCGTGGATTGGGGCTCGGACTGGCAGATCACGTCGACGTATTTCTGCGCGAGCGCTTGGTTCAGGTCGGCGTAGTTGTTGAAGTAGGTAAGTTGCACGTCCTTGCCCGGCCGCTCGGACCACGTCATCCCGTGCTTGTCGAGCTCGGCGAGCAGCATCAGGTCCTGCGTGCCGCCTCGGACGGTGGCGACCTTCAGGCCCTTGAGGTCGGCGGCGGTCTTGGCCGGCAGGTCCGGCCGCTTGAGGATGCGCACCCCACCATCGGCGAATCCCGCCACCACGAGGAGCTTCACGCCGTTGCCGCGAGCGGCCACCGCGCCGTCGCCGCCCGAGGCCGCGATGTCGATCTGGTCGACCGCCATGGCGGGGTAGATGTCGGCGCCCTTGGCGAATTGGCGCTCATCGATCTTGAGGCCGTATTTCGGGGCAATCTCCTTCATGTAGGAGATGGCGCCGTAATGGGCGAACTTGAGATTGCCGAGACGTACGACGTCTTCCGCGCGGGCCGGAACGGCGAGCACGACGGCGGCGAGGCAACCCGCCAGTAGATGTTTGATCACGACACTCTCCCCGAGGACACAACGTCGTCCGACCGGCCTTCTTCGTGGGCCGTGTGCTTTCAGGGGTATAGCGCTTCGCCGCCCGAGTTAATCCCGGCACAGGGCGTTTTTGGTAACGCCTGAGGAAAACCTTCTCCTCAGGGCGCCGCCCATGCGGCTCGACGCGCCGTCATGGTGCCTCTCATTCCGCCGCCACGGGCTTCTCCTGCGGGAGGGTCGGCGCGTCCGCCTCGCGCGCCAGCACCTCGCGTGCCGCGTCCGCCTCGCGCTGGCGGGCCCAAAGGGCGGCGTAGATCCCGCCCCTGTCGAGGAGTTCCGTATGCGTGCCGCGCTCGGCCACGACACCCTTGTCGAGGACGAGGATCGCGTCGGCGTTGACGACGGTCGAGAGGCGGTGGGCGATGACCAGCGTCGTGCGGCCCTGCGCCACCCGGTCGAGGGCATCCTGAATCTCGGCCTCGGTGAAGGAATCGAGCGCCGAGGTCGCCTCGTCGAGCACAAGGATCGGCGGGCCCTTGAGAATGGTCCGCGCGATGGCGACGCGCTGCTTCTCGCCACCGGAGAGTTTGAGGCCGCGCTCGCCCACGGGAGTGTCGTAGCCCTCGGGCAGCCCGGAGACGAAGCGGTCGATCTGCGCCAGCCGCGCGGCCTCGCGCATCTCCTCGTCGGTCGCGTCCGGACGTCCGTAGCGGACGTTGTAGCCGATCGTGTCGTTGAACAGCACGGTGTCCTGCGGGACCATCCCGATCGCGGCGCGCAAGGATTCCTGCGTGACCATCCCGATATCCTGCCCGTCGATGGCGATCCGTCCGGATTGCGGCTCGTAGAACCGGAACAGCAGCCGCGAGAGGGTCGACTTGCCCGCCCCCGAGGGACCGACGATGGCCACCGTCTGGCCGGGCTGCACCTCGAAGGAGACCCCCCGCAAGATCGGCCGCTCAGGCGTGTAGGCGAACCGCACGTCCTCGAACCGCACCGTGCCGCCCGAGACGGCGAGCGGTTTCGCGCCCGGCCGGTCGGCGATCTCGGGATTCTGCCCGAGGATGCGGAACATGTCGTCGATGTCGATGAGCGCCTGTTTGATCTCCCGGTAGATCATGCCCATGAAGTTGAGGGGCATGGCGAGCTGAACCAGCATGGTGTTGGCCAGCACGAACCCGCCGATCGTGGTGCGCCCGGCCAGGATGTCCCGCGCGGCGAGCCACATCACCACCGTCATGCCTGCGGTGAAGATTGCCGCCTGACCCGCGTTAAGCACCGCGAGCGACACGTAGGTCTGCGTCGAGGCTTTCTCGTACTTCGCCATGGATTGGTCATAGCGGGCGGTCTCGCGAGCCTCCGCGCCGAAGTATTTCACGGTCTCGTAGTTCAGAAGCGAGTCGACGGCCTTGGTGTTGGCGTCGGTGTCGGACGCGTTCATCCGGCGGCGGATCGCGATCCGATACTCGGTCGCCTTATAGGTGAAGCCGAGATAGGCCGCGACCGTGAGGAAGGCGGCCAGGGAATAGAGCCAGTCGAACTCGTAGGCGAGGATGCCGAGGACGAGGACGAACTCGACGATGGTCGGCACCAGGGTCAGCACCATCAGGCGCGACAATTCCTCGATGCCGGAGCGGCCCCGCTCCAGCACGCGGGTCAGGCCGCCGGTCTTGCGTTCCAGGTGGAAACGCAGGGACAGGGCATGCATGTGCTTGAAGGTGAGCAGGGCGAGGCGGCGCACCGCATGCATCGCGACCTTGGCGAACAGCCCATCGCGGACCTGCGTCAGCAGCGCCATCGCCACCCGCGACACGCCGTAGAGGCCGATCAGGAGCATCGGCGCGGCGAGCAGGCCCGTTGGCACGCCCTTCTCCTGCCCGCCCACGGCCGCGACGAGGGCGTCGGTCGCCCATTTGAAGGTGAACGGCGTCACCATCGTCGCGAGCTTCGCGAGGAGGATCAGCCCGAAGGCGAGGAAGGCGCGCCGCTGAAGATCCGGCCGCCCATGCGGCCAGAGATGGGGCCAGAGGCGCCGGTAGGTGGCGAGCAGGCCGGGACGCGCGGTCGGCGTCGTCCCGGCAGGGGGCGCTGGTGTGTCAGACATGAGAGGGGTTCTGGGGCGGGATTACGGCGCATATAGGCACGTGCTGCCGCCGCGGCATCCCGGACCCGTGCGGGGTGGGTATGCGGCTGCCCCTACCCCCTCCGGTCGTTCGGCAGCACGAAGATCTGCCCTGGATAGATCAGGTCGGGATCGCGGATCTGCGCTTGGTTGGCGTCGTAGATCACCGTGT
The DNA here is from genome assembly GCF_042661665.1 of Methylobacterium komagatae. Classification (NCBI taxonomy): domain Bacteria; kingdom Pseudomonadati; phylum Pseudomonadota; class Alphaproteobacteria; order Hyphomicrobiales; family Methylobacteriaceae; genus Methylobacterium; species Methylobacterium komagatae. Next base: position 3,432,752 of record NZ_JBHSWN010000001.1, on the reverse strand, counting down.
AGCGCTCGCCGCGCCCGTAGATCCGCTTGCTGATCTGCCAGAGGTTGTCGCCGCGCGTGATCCGGGCGGTGGCGATGCCCGGAACGAAGACCGAGCCCGCATCCATGGCCATGTCGGGGCCCGGGACGCGCCCGGCTCCCTCGGACGGAGGCCTGTCGGCCGGGCTCCGAGGACGCGTGACCGCCATGGCGTCCGAGGGCGGCGACCCGATATCCGCCCGGCCCGGCTCGGGCTTAGCCGGGGCAGGCTTGGCTGCATCGGGCTTGCTCGTGTCGGACTTCGCGTGATCCGCCCTGCCCGCTGTATTCTGCGACGCCTCGGCCACCTCCTGCGGCATGGCGAAGGGCACCTCGGCGCGGCGAAGCACGCGATTGGTCTTCGGATCGATCTCATCGATCCGCACCTGATACCGGCCCGTCGCCACGCCGCTGCCGATGGTAAAGGTCACGCGGCCATCAGCGCCGATCCGGGCCGGCGCGATGAGCGTGTCGTTGAGGTAGAGCCGCACGTCGGTGCCCGGCTTGCCTACGCCCGTGACGAACAGGCGCCCGCCGGGCTCGGAATCGACGCTGACGATCCGCACGGGCGCGTCGGGTTTGCCCGGTGCGGCTTGCTCGGCGGACTTCTTCTCCGCGCCATCCGCATCGCCGGGTTTGGCTGCCGCGACGGGCGGCGTCGCGGGGGCGCCTGGCTGCGAGAGCACGACGGTCGGCGCGTCGGGGGCCGTGAGGGCGACGAGGGGGCGAGCGTTGCCCTCCGGCGAGACAGAGACGGCGACGGTCTGGGACGAGCGCGCCTCCTGCCCGTCGGAGGTCTTCGAGCGGAGCGTGATCTCGCTCGAGCCCTTCGGCAGGGCGGGCGGGACGATGGCGAATTGGCCGTTCGGATCGGCCAGGGCGCGGGCGACGGGCTTCCCGTCCACCAGCATCTCCACGACCGTGTTGGGCTTGCCCCGCCCCGCCACCACGGCATCGCCGTTCGGCTCGACGCGGACGATGTCGAAACGCGGCGAATCCGCCTCGGCCGTCTTGTCCTTCGGCGTGGCCGTCTCGGAAGGAGTCGCGGGGGCCGCCGATGCCGGGGGCTCTCCGCTGGGCTTCGTGCCCGGCGCGGGCGGCTTCCCAGCCTCGGGGGCGTTCTTCTCGGCGGGTGCCGGGAGGGCACCCGGCTTCGTGCCGAGATTGGCCTCCGGCGAGATGGCGGGCACCTTGCTCTGAGAAGCCGTCTCGTCCTGCCGCACGAGGCCGCCGAGCCAGTGCACGCCCAGCACGATACCGAAGCCCCCGATGAGGCCCGCGAGTGCCGGGACGATGCCGCGCCGTAATCGACCCGTCGCCACCTTGAACGCCTCCCCCGGAACCCCGAACGAGGGGCTTCAACGCGATTTGCGCGGACCTCCTCGTGGAAACCCGTCGACTGTCAGGGCTATAATAACGTACACCGGCTCTGCACCAAGCCGCCCCGTCCTGAAGAACGGTGAATCCTGCGGGCATTCAGCACTTTGCTGCGCTTCGACTGGATTCAGAACGCAAGAATCATGAATGCGGGGGCGGCCCCCAAAACGCGTGAAGGAGGCCGCCGGATGGCCCTGGTGAGGACGGTCTGTGTCTATTGCGGTTCCGGTTTCGGCACGAACCCGGCCTTCGGAGAGGCGGCGCAGCAACTCGGCACCGCACTCGCCCAGGCCGGGATGTCCCTGGTCTATGGCGGCGGCGATGTCGGGCTGATGGGCACCGTCGCCCGCGCGGTCCTCGACCAGGGCGGACACGTCACCGGCATCATCCCGGACTTCCTCCAGGCCCGCGAGAACATGCTCGAAGCGGTCAACGAGACGATCGTCGTGCCGGACATGCACACCCGCAAGCGCCTGATGTTCGAGCGCTCGGACGCCTTCGTCACCCTCCCCGGCGGGATCGGAACGCTAGAGGAACTGGTCGAGCAGCTCGACTTGGGCGCAGCTCGGGCGGCACAAGAAACCCGTGGTGCTGGTCTCGGTGGACGATTTCTGGGCGCCGCTGCTCGGCCTGTTCGACCATATGCGAGGCCACGGCTTCATCCGCGACGGGCTCGATCTCAGCTATCTTGTGGCCAAGGACGCGGCCGGGGTCGTGCCCCTGCTCCAGGCGGCCGGGCATGAGCCGGACGACCGCGCGGAAGAGCTCGTGACCAAGCGGATGTAACGCCGCTTGGCTTCACACTGGCTTAAGGAGCCGGTGAGCGCGGGCGGCTTATAACCTCTTCAGCCGAGCCGATCTCGGCGTGGCGTATACTGGCCAGACCGGCTCGAAGGCTCAAGAAACAAGCGATGGAGGGCAACTTCACCGACTGGATCTGAGCGGAAGACCCTTTCCCGCGGTCACCAACGGGCAGCCACCTTCACTCATCGGGCGGAAGGCCTGCTCGGGGGGATCGTCTCGATCGGCTTGTAGAGGTCCCAGTCGCCCGTCGATTCGGCGGGCGACTTCACCTCGACCAGATACATCGGGTGGAGCTTGCGTCCATCCGGGCGGATCGTCCCCTGTCCGAAGAGCGGGTCGTCGGTGGGGATCTGCTTCATCGTCGCGACGACGGCGGCCCCGTCCTTGGCCGAGCCCAAGGCCTCCACCGCCTTCAGGTAATGCAGCGTGCTCGCATAGACGCCCGCTTGGTACGAGGTCGGCTTCCGGCCCGGCATCCTGCGTTCGAAGCGGGCGGCGAAGGCGCGGCTGGCCTCGTCCCTGTTCCAGTAGAACGACGTGGTGAGGAACAGGCCCTCTGCGATGTCGAGCCCCATGGCGTGGATGTCGATGTCGGACACGAGCAGGGCGGCGAAAAGCGGCCCGCCCCGGCGAAGGCCGAATTCATGCGCCTGCTTGATGGCGTTGCTGGCGTCCTGCCCCGCATTGGCGAGCCCGATGATCTTCGCGCCCGAGGCCTGCGCCTGGAGCAGGAAAGAGGAGAAATCCGGGTTGGGAAAAGGCGTGCGCACGCTGCCGACGATGCGTCCCCCGCCCCGCTCGATGACCACTCTCGCATCCCGCTCCAGGGCGAGGCCGAGTGCGTAATCGGCAGTGATGAAATACCATGTCTCGCCGCCGCGCTTTAGCAGCGCCAAGGCGGTGCCGTTGGCTTGGGCCGCCGAGTCGTAGGTCCAGTGCACGGTATTCGGCGTACAGGCCGGTCCGGTGAGGTCGGCGGTGCCGGCTCCGGAATTCACGAACGCCTTGTTCTTGTCGCGCGCGATCTGCGCCACGGCGAGCGCCACCGAGGAGGTTGGTACGTCGAAGATCGCATCCACCCCATCCCGGTCGAACCACTGCCGGGCGATGGCTGCCCCGACATCGGCCTTGTTCAGGTGGTCGGCGGCGATGATGTCGACGGTGAGCCCGTGCCGTTCCGGCCCATAATCCTCGACCGCCATCCGCGCGGCGACGACCGAGCCTTCGCCGGTCGATTCGCTGTAGGAGCCGGAACGGTCTGTCAGGACGCCGATCTTCACCGGGACAGGCTCGGCGGCGCTGCGTGGCGCGGCCCCGAGCACGCCGAGGAGCGCGAGCGCCCCCGCAGCGATGTGTCGGACCAGCATCATCCTCTCCCAAACACACCCTGACGGTGCAAGTCTGGGTGGCTTAGGGCATTTTCCGTCGGCGCGGATACAGACTTTACAAGAAACGAGGCAGTTAAACTACGGGATAAGAGGCCATCTGTTACAAAGTATGCAGAAGACGCTCAATTTGCCTGCGAAATGAGCAGGATCGACGCCAAAGCCTGCGCTTTACGATAGGCCCGCCAGCATCGTCGCACCGAGAACCAGCACGAAGGCTGCTGCCACCAGTTCGAGGCCACCGACCGCGAGCGCGCCCCCTTGGCCTCGCCCCCCGGCGATGGCGAGGGCGGTACGTTTGGCAAAGACGGCGAGGGCGGCCAGGGCGGTGGTGGTGATCGCGGTTCCGACCGACATCGCCAGCACGGCGAGGATGCCCGCCCAGGCGACACCCTGCGACAGGGCGAAGACCAGCACCAGCACCGCGCCCGCGCAGGGGCGCGAGCCCGCCGCCAGCACGATACCCGCCCGCTCGCGCCAGGATCGTGCTTCCCCGGCCGTGCGCGCATCGGGGCCGTGCGTGCAGTTCGGCCCGCAGGACGCCGCCCCCTCGGCCAATTGTCCCGCCTTACGCCATGTCAGGGCGAGCCCGGCTGCTGCCACGAGGGCGAAGCTTGCCGTCTCGATGACTGTACCCGCGCGGGTCATGGTGGCCGCGGTCGCGTTGAGGATGAGGCTTCCGACCCCGACCAGGGCCATCGCGACGAGGGATTGCAGCAGGGCGGCGCAGGCGCTGAGAGCGCAGCCCTGCCGGAAGGCGCGCTCGCCCGCCAGGATGTAGCCCGCGATCACTGCCTTGCCGTGGCCGGGACCGGCGGCGTGGAACACGCCGTAGGCGAAGGCGAGGCCGACGAGGGGCGTCCAGTCGCCTCCGCCCTTGAGGGCCGAGACGGCGGTATTCATGGCGCGGGAGAAGCTTGCCTGAAGCGAGAGGATAAGGCCCCCGAGGCCGGTGGCGGAGGGTGCCGCCTCACGGAAGCCGATGCCGAAGGGCGAGCGCGGCGGCGGCGCGGCGATGCCGGGTGCGACGAGCCATGCCAGCAGCGCCACGAGCAGCCCCGCGACGAGGATCGCCCCACCCATCAGCGCGAGGCGCCGGGGCAGGCGCGAGGCCGGGGCGGCGGGCGTGAGGCCGAGCCCTACGGACATGCCACGATGACCCGGTTGGCGAATTGCTCGCCGTAATTCGACGCGGCGGTGAGCGCCTCGAAGAAGGCCTCGCTCATGCCGGTCTTTGCATCGGCGACCTTCGCCCCGTCGCCCTTGGGCCGCGTGACCGAGGCGGTGCAGCCCTGCGGCGCGCCCGAGAGGGTCACGGCATCCCCCGCATCGGCGAAGGAGAAGGAGACGAAATAGGTCGGATCATAGACCTCCAGCGCGGCCACGCCCCGGCCCGGCGCCGCCGGACTCTTGAGCGGCAGAAGGAAGCTCAGCGTGAGGGCGTTGCCCTCCATTCGCATCCCGGGCTCTTTCGGCTCGGTGAAAGCCTGTTCCTTGCCCGCCACCTTGAGCTTGGTGAAGTAGCCGAACTCGGCAAGGTTCTCGGTGTTGGTCGCCGCCAGGGAGGCAAGCTCGTCCGGAGTGAGCTTCCCGTCTTTGTTGGCGTCGAGCCCCTGCGTCACGAAAGCCGAGTATTCCGGGTCGAACGACCAGGAATGGCGCACGCCCGTCACCTTCCCGTCGGCGTAAACGACCTGGGCCTTCGCGGTGACCCAGACGTGGGGATGGGCCTGCGCGGCGGTGCCCGAGCCGAGTAGAACTCCGGCTAGGACGAGGCTGCGGAACGGGGCGGCGGTCGGCATGGGCGGCACGCTCGCGGATCTCTGGTTGAGCAAGGGATGGTCCGCCCTTCCTCGCTCTCCCGTGGGGCGAAAGCGAGGCGCAAATCATGCTCGCAATTCGTCTGAGAATTGGGCTGCAAAGCACCGTTTTTGTTCATTTAGCGCCGCCGGGACCCGGTGGCGCAAAGCCCACGCTTGCGCTACGAGATTCCCGGACGCAGCGCGTGCTTCCTCGCCGAACCGGTCTCCCGTGCCGGTGGGGAGCGCTCCGACGGACGGATGTATGGACGTTTTCCTCCAGCAGCTCATCAACGGCCTGACGCTCGGCTCGATCTACGGGTTGATCGCCATTGGTTACACGATGGTCTTCGGCATCATCGGCATGGTGAACTTCGCCCATGGCGACGTCTTCATGGTCTCCTGTTTCATCGCGCTGATCGTCTTCCTCCTGCTGACGACGTGGCTCGGCATCTCCTCCATCGCGCTGGCCTTCCTCGTGGTGCTGGTCGTGGCCATGGCGCTGACCGCACTCTGGGGCTGGGCGATCGAGCGGGTCGCTTACCGCCCGCTGCGCGGGTCTTTCCGCCTCGCGCCGCTGATCTCGGCCATCGGCGTCTCGATCTTCCTGTCGAACTTCGTGCAGGTGGTGCAGGGTGCCCGCAACAAGTCGATGCCGCCGGTCCTGTCGGGGGGCATCACGGTGCTGGAGCGGGACGGGTACACGGTGTTCCTGTCCTACAAGCAATGCCTCATCATGGCGGTGACGGCGGTGCTGCTGACGGGCTTCTGGTACCTCGTGCAGCGCACGCCCTTCGGCCGTGCCCAACGGGCCTGCGAGCAGGACCGGAAGATGGCCGCTTTGCTCGGCATCGACGTGGACCGGACGATCTCGCTGACCTTCGTCCTCGGCGCCGCTCTCGCGGCGGTCGCGGGGGTGCTCTACGTCATGTATTACGGCGTGGTCTCGTTCTCGGACGGGTTCGTGCCCGGCGTGAAGGCCTTCACGGCGGCGGTGCTCGGCGGCATCGGCTCCCTACCCGGTGCAGTGCTCGGCGGCCTGATCATCGGCCTGATCGAGACTTTCTGGTCGGCTTATTTCTCGATCGAATACAAGGACGTGGCCGCCTTCTCGATCCTAGCGATCACGCTCATCTTCATGCCCTCGGGCATCCTCGGGCGGCCTGAGGTCGAGAAGGTCTGATGGCCCGCTCCGCCTCCGACGCCTCGACCGGCGCTCTACCCGATAGCGCAATAGGCGCGATCCTGCGTGATGCCGCGCTCTGCGCCCTGGTCGCCCTCGGCCTGTGCATCCCCCTCATCGCCTACCGGATGGATCCGGGGCCCGGCAGCGACCTCGTCCTGGTCCCCCGCTGGGGCTTGGTGGCGATCCTCTGCGCCCTGACCTTCTGCGTGCGCCTCGGCCAACGCCTGCTCCTGCTGCGGCGGGACGCGCGACGGGCCATGACTCCCTCCCCCGTCCAAGCCACCGAGGCCGTGGGGGCGGAGCCCGATGCCGGGCAGAAATTCTCGAAATTCGGCCTCACGGCCTTTGTGGCCGTCGCGGTCACCCTGCCGATCCTAGCGACCCTCGCGACGGGCGACCTCGGCGCGGCCCGTTACTGGATCGACCTCGGCATCCTCATCCTTACCTACGTGATGCTCGGCTGGGGCCTAAACATCGTGGTCGGCCTCGCCGGGCTCCTCGACCTCGGCTACGTCGCCTTCTACGCGGTCGGCGCCTATTCCTACGCCCTGCTCTCGACCACCTTCGGCCTGTCCTTCTGGATTTGCCTGCCGCTGGCGGGCCTGTTCGCGGGGTTGTGGGGGATGCTGCTGGGCTTCCCCGTCCTGCGTCTGCGGGGCGATTACCTCGCCATCGTGACCCTGGCCTTCGGCGAGATCATCCGCCTCGTCCTCATCAACTGGACGGACGTGACCGGTGGCGCGGCGGGCGTCTCCTCGATCCCCCGCGCGACCTTCTTCGGCATCCCCTTCTCGGCGGACGAGGACGGGTTCGCGGCGCGCTTCGGCCTCGAATACGATTCGATGCACCGGGTGGTGTTCCTCTACTACCTGATCCTCGTGCTCGCGCTGATCACCAACCTCGTGACGCTCCGCCTGCGCCGCCTGCCCATCGGCCGGGCCTGGGAAGCCCTGCGCGAGGACGAGATCGCCTGCCGGTCGCTCGGCATCGATACCACGGCGACGAAGCTCACGGCCTTCGCCCTCGGGGCGGCCTTCGGCGGCTTCGCCGGCTCGTTCTTCGCCGTGCGCCAGGGCTTCATCTCGCCGGAGAGCTTCACCTTCCTGGAGAGCGCGATCATCCTGGCGATCGTCGTGCTCGGCGGCATGGGTAGCCAGTTCGGCGTCGCCATCGCGGCGGTGGCGATGGTCGCGGGCCCCGAGATGCTGCGCAACCTCGGGGGGCTCAAGGCGGTGTTCGGTGAGGGGTTCGACCCCAACGAGTACCGGCTCCTTCTGTTCGGCCTCGCCATGGTGGCGATGATGGTCTGGCGCCCACGCGGGCTGATCTCGGTGCGAATGCCGTCGGTGACATTGGGTAAGAGGCGGGCGATCTCCGGCGCCCATGTGAGCGAGGGGCACGGCTGATGGCGGCCCCCGTCCTCAAGGTCGATCATCTGACCATGCGCTTCGGCGGCCTGACCGCCATCGGCGACCTGTCCTTCGAGGCTCGGCGGGGCGACATCACCGCGCTGATCGGCCCGAACGGCGCCGGCAAGACCACGGTCTTCAACTGCATCACCGGCTTCTACAAGCCGACCGAGGGGATGCTGACCCTCACCCACGACGACGGCAGCGAGCACCTGCTGGAGCGCCTGCCGAACCATGAGGTGAACCGGACGGCGCGGGTGGCGCGCACCTTTCAGAACATCCGCCTGTTCCCGGGCATGACGGTGCTGGAAAACCTGCTGGTGGCCCAACACAAGACCTTGATGCGGGCCTCCGGCTACACCGTGCTGGGGCTTCTCGGCTTCAAGGGCTTCCGTGATGCGCAGGCTGCGGCCATCGAGAAGGCCAAGGGCTGGCTCGCGCGGATCGACCTGACCGAACGGGCCGACGAGCCGGCGGGCAGCCTGCCCTACGGGGCGCAGCGCCGCCTCGAAATCGCGCGGGCGATGTGCACCGATCCGGTGCTGCTCTGCCTCGACGAGCCCGCCGCCGGTCTGAACCCACGCGAGTCCCTGGAACTGAACACGCTGCTTCGGCACATCCGCGACCACGAGGGCACGTCGGTCCTGCTGATCGAGCACGACATGTCTGTGGTCATGGAGATCTCCGACCACATCGTGGTGCTCGACTACGGCAAGAAGATCGCCGACGGCACGCCGGAGGAGATCCGCACCAATCCGAGCGTCATCGCCGCTTATCTCGGCGTCGAGGACGAGGAGGTCGAGGCGGTGGAGGCCGAGGTGGGCCTGTCCCTGCCGCACGAAGGACACCCGGCATGAGGGCGGACCGTTGAGCGTCGCCGGCATCAACGTGCTCGTGGACGAGACGCGGGCGATCCAGGCCGGGGGCAAGCCGCCGCTCCTCGCCGTGCGCGGGGTCTCGACATATTACGGCAGCGTCGCTGCCCTGAAGGGGTCGATCTCGATGTCGGCGAGGGCGAGATCGTCACGCTGATCGGTGCCAACGGCGCGGGCAAGTCGACCCTGATGATGACCGTGTTCGGCTCGCCCCAGGCGCGCTCCGGCACCATCACCTACGAGGGCCGGGATATCACCCGCGTGCCGACCCACGCCATCGCGCGGCTCGGGATCGCCCAGTCGCCGGAGGGCCGCCGGGTCTTCCCGCGCATGACCGTCTACGAGAACCTGCAGATGGGTGCCGCCCTCCATGACGGGCGGTTCTTCGCGGAGGATCTCGACAAGGTCGTTGCGCTGTTCCCCCGCGTCGGCGAGCGGCTGAACCAGCGTGCCGGCACCATGTCGGGGGTGAGCAGCAGATGCTCGCCATCGCCCGCGCCCTGATGAGCCGACCGAAGCTGCTGCTGCTGGACGAGCCGTCGCTCGGCCTCGCGCCCCTGGTGGTGAAGGGCATCTTCGATGCGATCCGCCGCCTCAACCGCGAGGATGGGATGACCATCTTCCTCGTGGAGCAGAACGCCTATCACGCCCTCAAGCTCGCCCATCGCGGCTACGTGCTGGTGAACGGGCGCATCACCATGAGCGGCACCGGACGCCAGTTGCTGGACGATCCGTCCGTGAAGGCGGCCTATCTCGAAGGCGGGCATGGTGCCCCGGCGGGGGCGACCATGCTTGACGGGCTGCTCTACGAGGAAGGTTCGGTCTGGCTGTTCGTCCTCGTCACGGTGGTGATGGGCGGCTGGGCGGCCTGGATGGCGGCCCGCGGCATCGCCAAGGGCTGGCGGCCGTATTGGCATTGCGTGCCGGCTTTGCTCCTCGTGGCGGCGGCGGTGCGTTTCATCCACTTCGCTCTGTTCGGCGGCACGCTGCTCTCGGCCCATTACTATCTGGTCGATGCGCTCGTCGTGCTGCTGATCGGCTCGGCGGGCTTTCGCGCGACGCGCACCCGTCAGATGACCAGCCAATACCGCTGGCTCTACGAGAAGACCTCACCGCTGACGTGGCGTCCGCGCTGAGTCCTTGAGCTTTCGGCATCTCGATCCACCCGGCCTTTCCGGGTGCAGACAGGGGAGTGTGGCGATGCGATCGATACTTCTGGCGGGCCTCGCGCTCGGCGTCCTGACCTCCGGTCCTGCCCTGGCGCAGGTGAAGATGGGCGTCGGCGCGCCGATCACCGGCAACAGCGCGGCCTTCGGCGCCCAGCTCAAGAACGGCACGGCCCAGGCGGTGGAGGACTTCAACAAGGCCGGTGGCATCAATGGCCAGAAGGTCGAGCTGAGCGTCGGCGACGACGCCTCCGATCCGAAGCAGGGCGTGTCGGTCGCCAATAAGTTCGCCTCGGACAAGGTGAAGTTCGTGGTCGGCCACTTCAACTCGGGCGTCTCGATCCCGGCCTCGGACGTCTACGCCGATGCCGGCGTCGTCGCGATCAGCCCCGGCTCGACCAACGTGAAGTACACCGAGCGCGGCCTGTGGAACACGTTCCGGGATTGCGGCCGTGACGACCAGCAGGGCCAGGTCGCGGGCGATTACCTAGCCGACAAGTACAAGGGCAAGAAGGTCGCCTTCGTCCATGACAAGACCCCCTATGGCAAGGGGCTGGCCGACGAGACCCTGAAGGCATTTAAGGCCAAGGGCGGCAAGGAAGCCCTCATGGAGGGTATCAACCCCGGCGAGAAGGACTACTCGGCCCTCGTCTCCAAGCTGAAGCAGAGTGGCATCGATATCGTCTATTTCGGCGGCTACTATACCGAGGCCGGGCTGATACTGCGCCAGATGCGCGACCAGGGCCTGAAGGCGCCGATGATGGGCGGCGACGGCATGGTCGACCGCGAGCTCGTGGCGATTGCGGGCCCGGCCGCCGAGGGCACGCTCACTACCTTCCCGCCGGATGCGCGCAAGAAGCCCGCCGCCAAGGACGTGGTCGCCGCCTTCAAGGCGAAGGGCATCGATCCGGAGGGCTACACCCTCTACGCCTACGCCGCCGCGCAGATCTACAAGCAGGCCATCGAGGGCGCGAAGTCCACTGATGGGAAGAAGGTTGCCGCCTACATGCACGAGGGCAAGCCGTTCCAGACGGTGATCGGCCCTATCTCCTTCGACAAGAAGGGCGACATCACCAAGCCCGACTACGTCATCTACGAGTGGAAGAAGGGCGCTGACGGCCAGATCGGCTATGCCGGCAACGAATTGACCCAGTAAGCATCCGGCAAGAACACAGAAGCCGTCCCGCATTCAGCGGGGCGGTTTTTGCATTGCGAAAGAGCCGAATTCGTCAGTCAGGACCTGTGGGCTCAGCGTGCTGCCCCGATGCGCGCGCCCGAAAATCATGCAACATGCCCCAGCACGGGCGCTCGGCCCGGCTCCGACTGCTCGGAGAGGCGGTGATCGTGGCGTTCGGCGGATCGACTGGGGTCTGTGACCGGAATTCGGCCCGTCAGGTCTCGGACAGCGAAAATTCCTACGCCGTCCTGCCTCTTCGGCATCAACGTTGCAAAGGCCCCGCCCATGCGGTCGGGCCTGCACCCGACACCGCCTGCCGACATCGCTCGGCCAGACCCAGGAGTTCCGTACCGATGCAGTTCGTTCTCGCTCGCCGTGGCTTTGCCGCGGCGCTCGGCCTCACCCTCGCCGCCGCCCCCCTGACCGCGGGCGCCGAGGACCTGACCGGCACGCTCAAGAAGGTGAAGGATACCGGTGCCATCACCATCGGCTACCGCGATTCCTCCGTGCCGTTCTCCTATCTCGGCGGCGACGAGAAGCCGGTCGGCTACGCCATGGACATCTGCTACAAGATCGCCGACGCCGTGAAGGCCAAGCTCGGCCTGCCGAAACTCGACGTGAAGTTGAATCCGGTCACCTCCGCCACCCGCATCCCGCTGATGGCCAACGGCACGATCGACCTCGAATGCGGGTCGACCACAAACAATGCCGACCGTCAGAAGCAGGTGGGCTTCACCAACAGCCACTTCCTCACCGCGACGCGCTTCGTCTCGAAAAAGTCGAACAACCTGCACACGATCGAGGACCTGAAGGGCAAGACCGTCGTCTCGACCTCGGGCACCACGAACATCCGGCAGATCAACGAGGCCAACACCGAGAAGAAGCTCGGCCTCACCATCCTGCCCGCCAAGGACCACGCCGAGGCGTTCCTGATGGTCGAGACCGGCCGCGCCGTCGCCTTCGTGATGGACGACGTGCTCCTCGCCTCGCTCGTCGCCTCGTCCAAGGATCCGGGCGCCTACGAGATCTCGAAGGAAGCCCTTTCGAAGCCTGAGCCCTACGGCATCATGGTCCGCAAGGACGACGCGCCGTTCAAGGCCGTCGCTGACGAGGCCACCGCCAAGCTCTACACGAGCCCCGAGGGCAAGGCGCTCTACGACAAGTGGTTCACGCAGCCGATCCCGCCGCGCAACATCAATCTCAACCTCCCGATGAGCGATGAGATGAAGAAGCAGTTCACGAAGCCGATCGATAGCGCCGATCCGGCTTCCTACTGATTTCCAAGTGATGAAGTGTCCCGCGGCTCGACCCGCGGGACACGACGAGAAACGGCAACGGGGCCGGGCTGCCAATGAACTACAATTGGAACTGGAGCATCTTCTTCGACCAGTCCCCGGAGGGGACCGGTACCTATGCGGACATGCTCCTGTCCGGCCTGTACTGGACGATCGTGACCGCCCTCTGCGCCTGGGTGATCGCCTTCTTCCTCGGCTCGCTCATCGGCGTGCTGCGCACCCTGCCGAACAAGACAGCGAACGCCATCGGCACGACCTACGTCGAGATCTTCCGTAACGTGCCGCTGCTGGTCCAGATGTTCCTCTGGTACTTCGTGCTGCCGGAGGTACTGCCGAAGGGCCTCGGCGATTCGATCAAGCAGATGCCCGACGCGCCGTTCTACACGGCAGTGGTGTGCCTGGGCTTCTTCACCGCCTCGCGCGTGGCCGAGCAGGTCCGTGCGGGCATCCAGGCCCTGCCGCGCGGCCAGCGGATGGCGGGGACGGCCATGGGCTTCACCACCGGGCAGACCTACCGCTACGTGCTGCTGCCGAACGCCTACCGCATCATTCTGCCGCCGCTGACCTCCGAGTTCCTGAACAACCTCAAGAACACGTCGGTCGCCCTCACCATCGGCCTGCTCGAACTGACCGGCCGGGCGCGCTCCATGCAGGAATTCTCGTTCCAGGTGTTCGAGGCGTTCACCGCCGCGACGATCCTCTACGTGGCCATCAACCTCGTCGTCGTCGTCTGCGCGGGCCTTCTCGAGCGCGCCGTCGCCATCCCCGGGCAGCGCTGACCGCCCGCCCCCGCTGCAACCTGCCGCCCCCGGCGGCGATCGTGCGCAGGCCGAGATGCTTTCGAACTTCGATTTCTCCGTCGTCCTGACCTCCCTCCCCTACCTGTTCGGGACGGGCATGGTCTTCACCCTGTCGCTCACCGCCATGGCGGCGGCGGGGGGCGTGGTGCTCGGCACCCTCCTCGCGATGGCGCGGCTGTCGGGCATCCCCGGCCTCTGGCATGTCGCCAAGGGCTACGTGGAACTGTGCCGGTCCCTGCCCCTCGTGCTGGTGATCTTCTGGTTCTACTTCCTCGTTCCGTATATCGGCGCCTACGTGGTCGGCTCGAAGACGCCGATCCAGGTCGGCGCCTTCCCCTCGGCGCTCATCACCTTCACAGCGTTCGAGGCGGCCTATTTCGCCGAGATCATGCGTGCGGGCATCCAGTCGATCCCCAAGGGGCAGACTGCGGCGGCGCAGGCGCTCGGCATGAATTACTGGCAGACCATGAGCAATGTGGTCCTGCCGCAGGCCTTCCGCAACATGCTGCCCCTGTTGCTGACCCAGACCATCGTGCTCTTCCAAGACACGTCGCTGGTCTACGTGCTGTCGCTCACGGATTTCATGGGCGCGGCCTCGAAGGTCGCCCAGCGCGACGGGCGTCTCGTGGAGATGTATATCTTCGCCGCGCTCGTTTATTTTGCGATCTGCTTCACAGCTTCCTTCCTCGTGCGCCGCCTGCAGCGTCGCGTCGCCATCATCCGCTGATCAGGGGATTTCCACCATGACCTCCTCCCCGATGCCGGCCCCGAACGCCTCGCAGCCTGCCGTCGACGCCGACCACGCCCCCAAGGATGCCGGCCTCCAGCCGGGCTCCCTCGTCTCCGGCCAGCCGAAAGCCGCGCTGGGCGAGACGATGATCGCCATCGACAATATCAGCAAATGGTACGGTGAGTTCCGGGTGCTGACCGATTGCACCACCAAGGTCGCCAAGGGCGAGGTCGTGGTGGTGTGCGGCCCTTCGGGCTCGGGCAAGTCGACGCTCATCAAGTGCGTCAACGCGCTGGAGCCCTTCCAGAAGGGTCAGATCACGGTGGCGGGCACCAAGGTGCTCGACAAGTCGACCAACCTGCCGAAGCTTCGCTCGCGGGTCGGCATGGTGTTCCAGCACTTCGAGCTGTTCCCGCACCTGACCATCACCGACAACCTCACCATCGCCCAGCGCAAGGTGCTGGGCCGTGGGGCGGACGACGCCAAGAAGCGCGGTCTCGACCTGCTCGCCCGCGTCGGCCTCGGCGCCCACGCCCACAAGTTCCCCGGCCAGCCTCCGGCGGCCAGCAGCAGCGCGTGGCCATCGCCCGCGCGCTGGCCATGAACCCGGTCGTGATGCTGTTCGATGAGCCGACCTCAGCCCTCGACCCCGAGATGGTCGGCGAGGTGCTGGACGTAATGGTCGAACTCGCCAAGGAAGGCATGACCATGATGGTCGTGACCCACGAGATGGGCTTCGCCCGCAAGGTCGCCGACCGGGTGATCTTCATGGACCGGGGCGAGATCGTCGAGGACGCCACGAAGGACGATTTCTTCGGCAGCCCTCGTTCCGAGCGCGCACAGACCTTCCTATCCAAGATCCTGCAGCACTGACGCCTTCGTCGTCCTTACGAACGCGGTAAAGCAATCCAGGGGCAGGCCGCTTTCGAGCGTGGCCTGTCCCTGGATCGCTTCGCTTTGGGGGAAGAACGAGGTTGTTCGTCAGCCCGCAAGCTGCTCCTGCGCCTGGCGATAGTCCCGGCCGTGCTGGCAATAGCTCTCGACGATGCGCAGCATCATTGTTCGGCGGTCGGCATCGAGGGGTGAGAGGATCCGGGCGGGGCGTCCACCCCAGAGGTAGCCGGATTCGAGGATCTGGCCCGGATCGGTGGTCGCTCCCGCGGCGAGCATCACGTCATCGGCGATCAGCGTGCCCGGTGCCACCACCGCGCCGATCCCGATGAGGGAGCGCGCGCCGATCCGGCAATCGGCGATGCGGACATTGTGTGCGATGGTCGTGTCACGCCCGATCACGACGCCCTCGCCCCGGCTGCGGATCACCGTGTTGTCCTGGATGTTGGTGTCGGCGCCGACCACGATGGGGCCCGCTTCCGCCTCCAGGGCACAGCAGAACAGCACGCTTGCCCCTGCGCCGAGGCCGACGCGTCCCCGCAGGCGCGCGGTGCGGGCCACGAACACATCCGGGTCGATATCCTGCGGCGGGTCGGAATCGGGGCCGATCCCTTCGGCGCTGCGCTCACGGATGCGCTCGGCCCGTTCGGCCACCTCGCCGAGTTCGATGGGACGCACCGGTCGCGCCGGGCTGCCGGCATAAGCGAAGCCGCCCGCGAGTTCGGCGCGCGGGAACACTGTGGCGCCCGCCTCGATCACCGCGCCGTCGCCGACGCTCGCTCCGTCCAGGATCACCACGTCGTCCTCGACCACCACGTCCGAGCCGAGGGTGCAGGCGTGGATCACGCTGTTGCGTCCCACGGTCACCCGGTCGCCGCAGATCGTGCCCTGGTCGAAGGTCGCGATATGCACCGTCGAGCGGTGGCCGAGCCAGAAGCGGTCGCCCAGCACCACCGGCTGGCCATCCGCGCGGATCACCGCCGCATCGCCGAGCCAGGCTTGCGCGCCGATCCGCGCCGAGCCGATCACCGTGCTGTCGCGCCCGCACCAGACAGGACGGCTGGCGAAGACGGGGGTCTCGCCCCCGAAAGGCAGCGTCATCTCTGGATTCATCGATGCCTCATGCCTCCTGCGGATCCCGGTTCGGCCCGGCTGCCCTCCGTGCCATATAGGGCGCTGCACAACCAGTCAGGCGCCCCGTCAAGAGACCGCCATGGAGTATCCGATGTCCGCCGCGACGGTCTCGATCCAATCCGAGCCCTTCGACCTTGCCCAGGAGGTCGCTCGCCTCGAAGCCGGGCTCGCGGGCCGGGCGGGGGCCGTCGTGACCTTTTCCGGCCTGTGCCGTGACGAGGCCGGACGCCTCGCCGCCCTCGAACTGGAGCATTATCCCGGCATGGCCGAGGCCGAGATCGGCCGGGTGGTCGAGGACGCCTTCGCCCGCTGGCCGCTTCTCGCAGCGCGGGTCATCCATCGGCACGGGCTCGTCCGGCCCGGTGACGGGATCGTTCTCGTGGTGACGGCCTCCGGCCACCGGATCGCAGCCTTCGAGGCGGCGAGCTTCCTGATGGATTACCTGAAGACCCGGGCGCCGTTCTGGAAGCGCGAGCACCTCGCCGACGGCACGACCGGAAGCTGGGTCGAGGCCACCGCCGCCGACGATGCGGCAGCGGATCGCTGGAAGACGGCGAGGGCCTGAGGGCGAAGCCTCAGACGATCGCGTTCAGCAGTACCGAGATGGCTCCCCCCGCCACGGCTAGGCCGAGGAGGATGACGCTGCTGAGTTGATCGCGCTTGTCGATGTTGTCGCCGGGGGCGAGGTGGTTGAACCGGGTGCTTCCGTAATTGTCCATGGACGACATCTCCTCACTCTCGATCGTGCGGTCACAACGCGCATCTCGCGAATTGGTCGCCGGGGGTTGACCGGGCGGCCGGGGCAGCGTTCGACGGGCACCTCAGGTCGGCAAGGAGCCCCATGACCGAATCGAAGCTCGACGCCCTCAAGGGTCCGGTCGGACCATGGCGGGGCGCGGCGCCGCTCGCCGGCTCCGGCATCGCCGTGGTCTGTTTCACGGCTGCCCTCGCCCTCGCCTGGATGTCGGCGGGAACGCTGCTCCTGATCTTCGCGGGCATGCTCCTCGGCGTGTTCCTCGACGGTCTGACGCGGGCGCTGGCCTATGTCCTGCCGCTGCCGCGTAGCCTGCGCCTGACCCTGGCGAGCCTCACCGTCGCGCTCTTCGCCCTGGGATTCGCCAGTTACGGCGGCGCGACCATCGCTCAGCAGGGTCGCGAACTCGGCGGCACCATCAAGACCCAGGCGGACTCGGTGAATAGCTGGCTCGCCGATCATGGAATCGACGTGCCGCTCCTCGGTTCGACGTCGAAGGAGGATGGTCGCTCCGGGCGAGAGCCCGGCCAGCAGGAGGGGGCCTCGGCGGCCTCGCCTCCGGCCTGCTCAAGAGTTCGAGTTCGGTGCTGTCGAGTGCGGGGAGCGTGCTCGGTCCAGCGACGGCGGTGGTGCTCGGTCTGATGGATGCGGTCGGCAACCTGCTGGTGATCGTCTTCCTCGGTGTCGCCTTCGCGGCCGACCCGGCGAGCTACCGCGACGGGGTGCTCCGCTTCATCCCGCCCCGTAAGCGCTCCCGCGCATCGAAGGTGCTCGATGGGGCGGGCGAGACCCTGCGCCACTGGCTGTTCGGCCAGTTGCTGACCATGACGGCGATCTTCCTGTTTACCTGGGCCGGGCTCGCCTTCCTCGGTATCGGCGGAGCTCTGATCCTCGGCCTCCAGGCGGGGTTGTTGGCCTTCGTGCCGACGGTGGGGCCGCTGGTGGCGGGCGTCGTCATCCTGCTCGCCGCTCTCGCCTCGGGGCTGAAGGCGCTGCTGGGCGCGCTCGGCGTCTACCTCGCCGTGCAATGTCTGGAGAGCTACGGGCTGACGCCCTTCATCCAGAAGCGCGCCCTCGACATCCCCCCGGCGACGATTTTCGCCGGGCAGTTGATCCTCGGCGTGATCTTCGGCCTCTGGGGCATCGCGCTGGCCCTGCCGATGCTCGCGGTGATCAAGGTGCTGCTGGAGCAGCTCTATGTCGAGGATACGCTCGGCGAGCACGCGGCCTCTTGATGTCGCGGGGGGCGCTACCCTCGTAAGGCCCCCTCGATCAGCCGCGCCACCGCGAGGGCTTGACCGTCACCGCCGAACCGGCCGACGACCTGCACGCCCACCGGCAGGCCGTCGCCGGGCACGGGGACGTTCACGCAGGGCACGCCCATCAAGGTCCAGAGCCGGTTGAAGCGTGGATTGCCCGTGGAGACGAGCGTCGCTGGGGCCGGGCCCGGCGCCGAGAAGGTCAGGATCGCATCGAACCCGCCGAACAGGTCCTTCAAGACCCGCCGGGCGCGGTGAGCATGGCGGCGAGCATCGTCGTAGGTCGCCGGTGCGACGGCATCCCCGGCTTCGAGGTTGCGGCGCACCTCGGGCGGCAGCGCGTCCCGGTGGTGGGTGACCTCGAAGCCCAGGGCCTGCCGCGCCTCGAAATCCTGGAGGGCGCCGTGGCGCTCCCAGGCGGTGACGAGTTCCTGAGGCAGGGACAGATCGAAGACCTGAGCGCCAGCCTTCTCGGCGGCGGCCCGCGCGGTCGCCAGAGCAGCATCGGCGGCGGCCTCCGGCGCCCCGGCGAAATCCTGTCTCACCACCGCGATGCGCGGGGACGAGGTCTCCTCCCCCTCGATGCCGTCCCGCCCGGTGATGGCGGCGAGCGCGTAGGCGAGATCCGGCACGCTGGCCGCGAACAGGCCGACCGTGTCGAGCGCCCAGGACCACGTCTTCACCCCGACCGTAGGGATCAGCCGGAAGGACGGCTTGATCGCCGCGCAGCCGCAGAAGCTCGCCGGGCGGATCACCGAGCCCGCCGTCTGGGTGCCCAGAGCCAGAGGCAGCATTCCCGCGCCGACCGCCGCTGCCGAGCCTGCGGAGGAGCCACCCGGCGTATGTCCGGGATCGTGCGGATTGCGCGTCGTGGTGGGATCTGAGCTGGCGAAGGCAGTGGTGGTGGTCTTGGCGAGCGCCACGGCACCGCGCTCCTTGAGCCGCGAAACGATGGCCGCGTCGGCCCTCGGTTGCCAGCCCTCGTAGATCGCGGCGCCCATCTGGGTCGGCAGGGTCGCGGTGTCGATGATGTCCTTGATGCCGACCGCGATGCCCGCGAGCGGCCCGTCCTGCGGGATCACGGGATTCTGATCGATGGCCACGAAGGCCCCGATGGCGGGATCGCGGTTCGCGATCGCCTCCCGGCAAAGGTCGATGGCGCCGGCCGGGGTCAGCGTTCCGGCGGCGATGCGGGCACGGAGATCGAGGAGCGATAGCATTCCTTATCTGGTCGACCGGAGCGGGGGGCTGTCAACAGCCTGGGTTGCGAAAGGCCCGTGTCACACCGGTCCCCGAAGCGAAAACGCGCTTGACGAAGCGTTTACGGGATCGTGCGCAACGTCCCGATCATGCGGCGTAGCGTTCTCGCGTTCTCAGGCCTTGCCCTGTTCGGGGCGGCCCTCACGGCCTGCTCGGTCAACCGGTTCGAGCGGCGCGATCCCTGGCGCGATCAGGCCGAGCAGGTCTGCCTCGCCAAGAAGCTCGTGACGCAGACCGAGTTCATCACCCCCGCCGCCGCCATCGATGGCCCCGGCCCCTGCGGCATGCAGCAGCCCTTCCGGGTGACGCGGCTCGGGAACGGCTCCGTGCTGCTGAAGCAGCGCATGACCCTCGGCTGCCCGGCACTCGCCGAGGCCGAAGCGTGGCTTGCAGATACGATCCAACCCGCCGCCGAACTCTATTTCGGCGTGCCCGTGGCCGAGATCAACGCGGGCTCCTATTCCTGCCGTGGGCGCAACAACCAGCCCGGCGCCAAGCTTTCCGAACATGGCTTCGGCAACGCCGTCGACATCATGTCGTTCAAGCTCGCGGATGGGCACGTCATCACTGTGAAGGGCGGATGGCGGGGCACCGAGGCCGAGCAGAACTTCCTGCGGGAAGTCTTCCTGGGCGCCTGCCAGCGCTTCACGACCGTGCTGGCCCCGGGCTCGAACGTGTTCCACTACGATCATATCCACGTGGATCTGGCCCGGCACGATCCGCGCGGCCTGCGCCGAATCTGCCAGCCGTTGATCAAGTTCACGCCGCAGCTTGGTGGCGATGGGCCGCGCCCGCTTTCGAAGCCCGTGCCGCCGCCGCGCCAGCCCGCGCCGCCGCAGGCGCCGGTGGATATCGAGGAGGACGATCCCTACGGTGTCTCGCCGATGTCGCGCGCTCATAGCGCGACGCAGGTGGCTCGTGCGCCCGTGCGCGCCCCGGCCCAGGCGCCTTCGGCCTACACCTCGGTGCAGGCCCGCCCGGCCTTCGCTCCGCGCCCCGCGCCCCGGGTCGCTGCCGTGCCCGAGGAGCCTGCTGGGGACGAGGGTGAGCCGCTGCAACTCGGCGCACCGCCCCCATCGGTGGATGGTCCGATCTACTGATCGACGGCGAGCGCCCTATACCGACTCTATGCGACGCTTACTGCTCAGCGGGTTCATCTCCGCGATCTTCATCGGCATCCTCGCGATCGGCTTTTGGTGGACCAAGGCGACGCCCGTCGTCCCGGCCACGCCGCCGGACACCGCCTCGACGCCGCGATAGGTTCAAGCCGCTCGTCTTTTCACCGTGGCCCGCGCGCCGCACCGGGCGGTCAAACCGTCTGGGCGGCCCGCTGGCGGCTTGACTGGCGGCGCGTCGCGGCCATCGTCTCGGCATGCTGGTTCGGACTCATGTCATGCGCTCCCATCTCGTCCGCCTCACCCTCGGAATCGCCGTCGGGCTGACCGCCTTCAGCGCTGCCGAGGCTCGCTCCGCCCGCGAGGATGTCGAGCCCGCCGAGGAGCGCGTGTTCCCCTACGACGCTCAGATCCCCGGCTGCCAGGATCCGGACGTGCTGGAGAAGGTGGCGACGAACTTCGCCGAGAAGGAAGCGAAGTACTGGAACTCGTCCATGACGATCGTGTCCTTCGACCGGATCGAGCGGACGGCGTGGCGCCCCTGGGGCCTCGACACGATTCCGCGCCGCTTCTGCACGGCCGTGGCCACCACCTCGGACGGCCTGCGCCGTAAGGTCGATTACTCGGTGCGCGAGAGCCTGGGCATCATCGGCGCCACCTGGGGCGTCGAGCTCTGCGTTCACGGGCTCGACCGCGACCTGTCCTATGCCTACTCGACCGCCTGCCGGATGGCGCGGCCCTGAGCGGACGCACGCCCATGCGTCACTGCGCGATCCGCACCGGCCTCGCCCTGTTGGCGTCGCTGTCTGCCGCCCTGCCCTCCACCGCGCAGGATTACGGCGGTTTCGGCCGCCGGGGATCGCCGGGCGATTTCGACTTCTACGTCCTCGCCTTGTCCTGGTCGCCGACCTATTGCGAGGGGGAAGGCGCCCGCCGTGACGAGCCGCAATGCGCTCCGGGGCGCGGCCTCGGCTTTGTCGTGCATGGACTCTGGCCGCAATATTCGCGCGGCTA
Organism: Methylobacterium komagatae; assembly: GCF_042661665.1. Lineage (NCBI taxonomy): Bacteria > Pseudomonadati > Pseudomonadota > Alphaproteobacteria > Hyphomicrobiales > Methylobacteriaceae > Methylobacterium > Methylobacterium komagatae. Next base: position 3,411,305 of record NZ_JBHSWN010000001.1, on the reverse strand, counting down.
CCCGCAGAACTGCTCGGCTGTTCAGCGCCCCATCACCCAGCAGGCGATGGAGGTCGCGGGTCAGGTCTATCCGAGCGAGGGGCTAGCCCGGTACGAGTGGCGCAAGCACGGTACCTGCTCCGGCCTCGATCCGGCGGCCTATTTCTCGGCCGCCAAGCAGGCGCGGAGGGCCGTGACGATCCCCGACACGCTGAAGACCGGCGGACAGAGCCTCGCACCGATCGAGATTGCCCGGCGCTTCGTGGCCGCCAATGACGGTCTGCGGCCGGACATGATGGCCGTGTCCTGCGCCAGGGGGCAGCTCACCGAGGTGCGGATCTGCTTCTCGAAGGATCTGCGCGGCTTCACCGCCTGTCCCGATCTCGCCCGCAGCAATTGCCGCGCGCCGCAGATCACCCTCGATTCGGCGCGCTGACGAACATTCCGCCGAGAAAATGTGATCTCGGTGCTGGACCGGCGGCGCCGGATCCGCTTGACCGGTCCCCATGAATTACCGGCACGCCTTCCACGCGGGAAACCACGCCGATGTGCTCAAGCACCTCGTGCTCGCCCGCGTGCTCGCCCATCTCTGCCTCAAGGATAAACCCTTCCGGGCGCTCGACGCCTTCGCGGGTCTCGGCTTCTACGATCTGGAGGCGGACGAAGCCCGCCGCACGGGCGAGTGGCACGAGGGCTGGGGGCGGCTCGCCGAGCCCTTCCCCGAGCCGGTGGAGACGCTGCTCGCGCCCTATCGCGAGGCGGTGGCCGCGACCCGCGAGCGCCATGGTCCGGCGGCCTATCCCGGCTCCCCGGCCGTGATCCGCGAATTCCTGCGGCCGGGCGACAGGGGCGTATTCGTGGAACTGCACCCGCAGGACGCCGCCTTGCTCAAGGAACGGTACAACAGCGATTCGCGGACCAAGGTGCTGCACCTCGATGGTTGGACGGCGGTGAACGCGCAGATCCCGCCGCCCGAGCGGCGCGGCCTCGTACTCATCGATCCGCCCTACGAAATCCCCGGGGAGGTCGAGCGCTTGGGCGCCCATCTCCTGCGGGCGGTGGCCAAGTGGCCGACCGGGATCTTCCTCGCGTGGTATCCGGTGAAGGATGCCACCGCCATCGACCGGATGGCGGCCGAACTCGATGCCGGCCTTGCCCGCCCGGCACTCCGCCTCGACCTGCTCATCGAACGGCCCGACGATCCGACCCGCCTTTCCGGGAGCGGCCTCATCTTGGTGAACCCGCCCTGGCGACTCGCCGAGGAGGCGATGGTCTTCCTGCCGGCCCTGGCGGGGCGACTCGCCCAACGCGGCTATGGAGGCTTCCGCTGCGATCCACTTGGCTCTGTCGGTGCCGATTGAGTTCGTGGGCGTCTTACCAAAAGGTTGCAAGCATTCGTTTCATGCCGCGCAGATGTGGCGCGTATGTCACATGGTTTAATAGACCCGCATTGCACCATGAATTTTGCCCAAAAAGTGTGCAAGTGCCAATTCTTTGATTTTGTGTCGAAAAGCACCGGATGGCAGCTTGGCCGTGGATTTTTCGAACCGGGCCCCGACACATGCCTCAGCGTTTTCCCCTGGCCGGTCTGGCCGCCCTGCTCCTCTCGTCCACGGCGGCGTTTTCGGCTGATCTCGCGGCGAAGGCTCCGGTGCCGGTTCCGCCCCCCGTCGAGCCCTGCAAGGCCACGCTGATCGGCCCGGCCTATGGCGGCGTCATCAAGGCGAACCCGAACCCGACCTGCTTCGCGGCGGGTGCCCTGGGCGACATCTATGTCGGCGGCGCGCTGACGGGCTACGGCTACACCCAGAACAACCCCTTCCCGACCGCCTTCGCCCCTCCCGGCTACGCGGCTGACCGCGCTGCGCGGTTCGACATCTCGAACCTTCAGGGCTGGATCCAGAAGCCCGAGGGCACCTTCCAGTTCTTCATCCAGGGCGGCGCCTACGCGATCCCCGGCCTCGGCGTGCAGAATCTGAGCGCGCTCGACCAGACGGACCTGCTGTTCACGCCGCTGCCGGTGGCCTTCGGCAAGATCCAGATCAACGACGCGTGGTCGGTGCAGGGCGGCCGCATGCCGACCATCATCGGCTCCGAGGCGCCCTTCACCTTCCAGAACCTGAACATCAACCGCGGCCTGCTCTTCGCGCAGGAGAACGTGATCAACCACGGCGTGCAGCTGAACTGGGCCGAGGGTCCGTGGTCGGTCTCGGTGGCGGGCACCGATGGGTTCTTCTCCGGCGAGATCTCCTGGTTCACCGGTAACGTCGCCTACAAGATCGACGATTCGAACACGATCGGCGTGAATGGCGGCGTGAACCTCGGCCGCCAGAACGTGCTGGCCAAGAGCCTGCGCTACCAGTTCGCCACCCCGCTGAACCAGCAGAACAGCGGCATCTTCAACATCAACTACACCTACTCGAACGGCCCGTGGATCATCACGCCGTACTTCCAGTACACGAACGTCGAGGCGGACCCGCGCATCGGCATCCTGCAGAGCGCGTCGACCTACGGCGGCGCCCTGCTCGCGGCCTACTCCTTCACGGATAATTTCGCTCTCGCAGGTCGCGTGGAGTACGAGGAGCAGACCGGCGTGCGCGGCTCGGGCACCACGAGTCTTCTCTACGGCGCGGGCAGCAACGCCTTCTCCGTCACGATCACGCCCACCTTCACCTGGGACCGCTACTTCCTCCGTCTGGAATACGCCCACGTCGAGCTCGGTGGCATCACCCGCGGCAGCATCGCGAACGGCACGCTGGGCACCGGCTTCGGCCGTGACGGCAACCGCACCTCGCAGGACCGCTACATGGTCGAGACCGGCATCACCTTCTGATCGCCGACCCATCGGACGGAACGACGCCCCGGACTTGGTCCGGGGCGTTTTCGTTTGCGCGGTTCCTCAGGAGCGCTCCAAGGAGAGCAGCTTCCGGCCGGGCCGGTGGCCATCCTCGCCGGTCTCCTCGAAGCCGAGCTTGTGCAAGAGCCCCCAGGAGGCCGTGTTCGCGGGGCGGCACTCCGCCACCAGGGTCCGAGCGGGAAATCGCCGCATGAGGACAGCGGCGAGCGCCGAGATTGCCTCGAAGGCGAGGCCCTGCCCCCGCGCGGCGCCCCCGATCCAGTAGCCGATCTCGATCAGGCCCTCCCCGCGCAGATGCGCGCCCGCCACGCCGACGAGTTCCGCATCGCGGCCCTCTGCCCGGCGGCGAATTCCGAGGAAGCGGTCGCGTTCGCGGCTGCCGCCATGGATCAGACCCTTCGCGTCCTCCAGAGTGAACGGCGACGGCAGGAAGTCGATCGCGCCGGTAATGGCGGGGTCGTCGGTAAGCCGCGCGAGCGCAGGCGCATCCTCCCGCGACAGGCCGCCGACGGTCAGACGCGCCGTCTCCAGGCGGGGGAGATCGATGAGGGAGTCGCGCGGCCTGCCCAGAGTGAACATATCAAGGATGTGGGGTGCCGCGCCGTCACGGAAAGTCGGATCCCGCCGCGATGCGCTCCGCTGCACTGCATGCGAGCCCGCCCTGATCAGACTTCTTATGGTGAACGGGAACGGTTGCTTAACCTGAATCCGGCTTCATTGCGGCATCGGGTAGCGTTGTGGTGGCGGGTGCGTCGATGCGGGTGCGTGGAGCGATCAGAGGGTTTCGGACGCTGTCTCGCGTCGCCCTCGTCGGGATCATCGGAGGCGGCGCGGCGGCGTGTTCCTCCGACGCCTCTCGGCTGAGCAGCCCTTTCAGCAATCCTTTTTCCGAGCCTGCCGCAACCGGCAGCCTTCCGGATGACGATGTGAAGCCGGTGGCGCCCCTGCGCACCGGACGGATCCAGTCCGAGGCGCTCGGCGCCCCCGGTGGGTCGCGCCCGGCGCCGATGGCCAGCACGCTGCCGCCGCCCGCTGCCGCGACGCCTGCCAAGGTCGCCTCCGTCGGCTCGACCGGCTGGAGCGCCCAGGGCGGTACGCGCATCACCGTCGCCAAGAATGACAGCCTCGCCCAGATGGCGACCCGCTACGGCGTGCCGGCTTCGGCGATACTCCAGGCCAACGGCCTGTCGAGCGCCAGCCAGGTCACGCCCGGCCGCGAGATTGTCATCCCCGCCTACAACAACGTGTCCGGCCTCAACCCTTCCGCCGCCTCCATGAGCGCCCGCCCCGCGCGTGCCGTCGAGGAGAAGCGCGAGGACGCCAAGGTGCTGGAAGCCAAGGAAGCCCGCGAGCGGGATGCCAGGGCCCAGGAAGCGAAGGCACAGGAGGCCAAGTCTCAGGAGGCCAAGCGCGTCGCCGCCCGCGAGAAGGAAGCCCGCGAGGCGAAGGACGCCAAGGAACTCGCCGCCCGCAAGGCTGCCGAAGCCAAGATCGCGGAAGCCAAGGCTGCAGAAGCCAAGGCCGCCGAGGAGAAGGCGCGCAAGCTTGCCGCCCTGAAGGAGAGCGAGAAGAAGCACGTCCGCCCCGGCCAGACCAAGGTTGCCGAGGCCAAGGGCGAGAAGGCTGAAGCGAAGTCCGCGGCCGACAAGGCCAAGGAGGCGAAGGAAGCCGCCAAGGAGGCTGCGAAGGACGCCGCCAAGACCGCCGCCAAGGCAGAGGCCGCCCAGAAGCTCGCCGAGGCCAAGGCCGCGCGCGAAGCCGCCAAGGAGGCGGCCAAGGAGGCTTCGAAGCAGGCTGCCGCCGAGAAGGCCAAGGCCGACGTCGCGAAGGCCGAGACCAAGGCTGCGCCGAAGACCGAAGTCGCCAAGGCGGAGCCCGCCAAGTCAGAACCTGCGGCGACCGGTTCCGTCGCTCAGGCCAGCGCACAGGCGAGCGCTGACAACTTCCGCTGGCCCGCGAAGGGCCGGGTCATCTCCGGCTACGGCAGCTCGGGCAACGAAGGCATCAACATCGCCCTGCCGGAAGGCACGCCGGTGAAGGCCGCCGAGGACGGCACCGTCGCCTACGCCGGCTCCGATGTGAAGGGTTACGGTAAGCTGGTGCTGGTGCGGCACTCCAACGGCTTCGTCTCGGCCTACGCCCATAACGGCGAGCTGGACGTGAAGCCGGGCGAAAAGGTGAAGCGCGGCCAGACGATCGCCAAGTCCGGCGCGTCCGGCAACGTGACCTCTCCGCAGCTGCACTTCGAGATCCGCAAGAGCGGCGCGCCGGTCGATCCGATGTCCCAGCTCGCCAGCAACTAAGGCTCTCCGCAGGAAACGAAACGGCGGTCCCTCGGGGCCGCCGTTTGCGTTTGGGGCACCTTCAGACCTGCGGCGGCTGCAGATGGCCGTTCGGGCTGTGCTGATCCACCGCCTCGGGCAGGGTCTTGGCCAATGTGGGGAAGAGTTGCTCCACCGGAATGCCGAGCTTCGCGGCAATCTCGCGGACCTGGGCGTTGCCCATCACCTTCTGCAGATCGTCGGCGGTGATCGGCTCGTTCGGCCCCCGGCCGAGCCAGGAGTTCACCTGCGATTCGTAGCCGCTCTTGCGCAGCTGATCGAGCAGGGCGTTGAGCCCGCCGGGCAGCACCTGTTGCAGGATGCCCGGCAGGGCCTTCATCGCCATATCGCCGAGGGAGCCGAAGATACTCATGTGTCGTCCTCCGCCGGGGCCGGACGGCCCGATCGGCGGAAGGATAATGGTGTTCCACGCTCGAGTCGTCGTAGGCCCCCGCGTAACCTGTGGTTCGGCCGATCTCAGCCCGCCGGCTTGTCGATCACCTGCGTGCTGGCAAAGGTCGGCTGCGGTGTCAGGCGCCCGTTCTCACTCACCCCCGTGACGGCAGCGGGCAGGAACTCCGCGAGGGCGACCGGCAGACGCTCACGCGAGACCGCGAGATCGGTCGCGAGGCAATCGGCGACGGGCTCCGGGATGGCCTGCATCAGGACCGAGGCCGAGACGGGGCGCGGATCGGTGCCGTTCAACCAGGAATCGACTTCGGTGCCGTGGCCATCCTGACGGAGGCGGTCGAGGAAGCCCTGGAGGCCGCCGGGGTAGAATTTCGCGAAGGCCAGGGGAATGTTCTGCCCACCGATTTCCGCGATCGTCCGCTCCGTCGCCGCAGCGAGATCGCCGAGCACATCCTTCACCCCGTCCAAGAGCCCCATCGCCCGCCCGTCCTTCGATTGGAGAATGGCGGTGTAGGTCGGGCGCTGGACAGGTGCGGCAAGCCTATGCGACGCGATTGCTCGCGTGTCGAAGTAATGGAGCCTGGATCCATGGCGTCAGCCGGTGCCGAAAAGCACATCCGCGCGGGTGTTCTCGATGTCGCCTATCGCGAGATCGGTCCCGCCGATGGTCCGCCCGCCATCCTGCTGCACGGTTTCCCCTATGACATCCATGCCTGCCTCCCGGCGGCCGAGATCCTCGCCGCCAGGGGCGTCCGCTGCCTCGTGCCCTACCTGCGCGGCTACGGGCCGACGCGCTTCGCCGAGGCCGCGACGCCTCGCTCCGGCGAGCAGGCGGCTTTGGGCGCGGATCTTCTGGCCTTCCTCGATGCGCTGGACATCGGGCAGGCTGTACTGGCGGGCTACGATTGGGGCGGGCGCGCCGCGTGCGTCGTCGCCGCCCTCTGGCCCGAACGGGCACGAGGCCTCGTCTCCGGCGGCAGCGGCTACAACCTGCACGACGTTGCGCGCTCCGGCCGCCCCGCCTCTGCGGAAGCCGAATTCCGCCTCTGGTACCAATACTACTTCCACACCGAGCGCGGCCGCGCCGGGTTGACGGAGAATCGTGCCGGAATCGCGGAATTGCTATGGCGGCAATGGTCGCCGAACTGGCACTTCGACGCGCAGACCTTCGCGCGCAGCGCGGCGGCCTTCGACAATCCCGATTTCGTGGAGGTGGTGATCCACTCCTACCGCGTGCGCTATGGCGTCGTGCCGGGTGATCCCGCCTATGCCGAGATCGAGGCCCGCCTCGCCGCGCAACCCATGATCACGGTCCCGACGCAGGTTCTGGAGGGCAGCGACGGCGGAGTTTTCCCGCCGACCTCCGAGACCGGCGACTCGGCGAAGTTCAGCGGCCCCTACCGCTACCGCCGCCTGCCGGGCATCGGCCACAACGTCCCGCAGGAAGCGCCCGAGGCCTTTGCCGAAGCCGTGCTCGAATTGGTGTGAGGCGGGTCAGGTCGGCAATCTGCCGGGAACGTGGCGGCTTTCCGGATTTTCGCTTCGCTCGCAACGACGACAAAGCGATGCGATCCAGGCTGAGCCGTTATTGCTCTAGCTTTATAGCAAAGCCATAGATCTAATTTATGTTGTGCTACCAGCTAGCGGCTGTAACGACAGAATTACTTATGTTTGAGAAATAGTACGAACGATTTTCGAAACTACTTCTCAAGTCGAGGATTGTCCTGACGTATCGAACAACAGGGAGATACGATCATGACCCAATCGTCTGGGAAGAGCGAGCATCGCGGCGGTTCCGGCAACTTCGCCGAGGATCGTGAGCGCGCATCGGAGGCCGGCCACAAGGGCGGGCAGGTGAGCGGAGGCAACTTTGCCAATGATCCGCAGCGCGCATCGGAGGCTGGCCACAAGGGTGGGCAGGTGAGCGGAGGCAATTTTGCCAATGATCCGCAGCGCGCGGCGGAGGCCGGCCATAAGGGCGGTCAGATGAGCGGCGGCAACTTTGCCAACGATCCCAAGCGCGCGGCGGAAGCGGGCCAGAAAGGCGGCCAGAGCAGCGGCGGCGGTCAGTCCTAGCCGCCCTCGCAGCTCACCCCGCCGCTCGCGGCAGGGTGAGGGTGAAGCACGCGCCGCCGAGGCGGCCCGCGCAGACGCCGATGGTCCCGCCATGGGCCTCGGCGATCTGGCGGGCGATGGCGAGCCCAAGCCCGCTGCCGCCGGTGCGGCGGTTGCGGGAGCCTTCGATGCGGTAGAACGGGCTGAAGATCGCCGCCGCCTCGGCGCTGCCGACGCCGGGGCCGTCATCCTCCACCCGGAGGCTGCACGACTCGGTCCCGGCCTCGACGGCGATCTCGACCCGGCCCCGGCCGAACTTCACCGCATTGTCCACGAGGTTGGCGATCACCCGGCGCAGGGCGACCGCATCACCCGGCACGGTGGCTTCGGCTACCTCGTCGCCTGCCAGCACCACTGGCTGGCCGAGCGCCGAGCGTTCGGCGGCCTCCACCGCCGCGAGGTCTGCAAGATCGACCCGCCCCCGGATCTGCGAGACGGTAGTCCCACGCGCGAAGGCGAGCGAGGTCTCGATCAAATCGGTCATGCCGTCGATATCGGCGGCCATGCGCGCGCGGCCCTCCGCATCCGGCAGGGATTCGGCGCGCAGGCGCAGGCGCGTCAGGTAGGTCTTGAGATCGTGTGAGATGGCGCCGATCAGGAACGAGCGCTCCTGCAGCAATGCGGCCACCCGCTCCTGCATGGCGTGGACCGAGCGGGCGAGGCGCTGCACGTCCGGTGCGCCCGTCACCGGGATCGGCCCCGCGGGGGGCGAGCCGTCGAAGGCTTCCGCCGCTGCGCTTAGGCGGCGCAGGGGGCGCATCTCCCGTTGCGCGCCGAGCAAAGCGAGTCCCGCCACGGCGATGCCGAGGATGCCGATCCAGAGGCCTGGCGCCAGTCCGAACAGGGTCAGCGAGAGGCCCCTCACCGGCTCAATCTCGTCGAGCACGAGCGACTTCCCGTCGGAAAGGCGGGCGGTGATCCGCACGGGGCGCGATCCGGTTCCCACGCCCTCGGGATTGGCCAGGGCGCGCAGCCCGTCATCCTTGCCGGTCTCCGGCCGGGGCAGCACCTCGGAGAAGGCGCGCAGCATCGCCTCCGCGCGGGGAAGACGGCGCATCCCTTCCTCCTCGGGCGGCGGTGTATCCTGGATCGTCGCGTGGAGGCGAAGGCCGCTCACCGCCCGCAGGATGGTCGGCCGCAACGAGGGATCGGCGCGAGTGACGAGATCGATCACCCCCGCCGCCTGTTCCAGGCGCGGATAGGGTGCCAACTGCGTGGTGCGGGTGTTCGTGCGCTCGATCCGGCCGAGCGCAATGGCGGCCACGATGACCGCGCCGAGCGCAGCCATGAGGATCAGCATGATCCGGCCGAGCAGGCCGATGCGGCTCAGCATCGGATCAGGCCGGGCGGACGGGTGCGGCGAGGATGTACCCGGCGTTGCGCACGGTCTTGATCATGGCCGAGACGTCGCTGCCGCTCTCATCGAGGCGCTTGCGCAGGCGGCTGACCTGCACGTCGATGGTCCTGTCGAAGACATCGGCCACGCGGCCCCGCGTCCAGTCGAGGAGTTGGTCGCGGGACAGGACCCGCTGCGGGCGGGTGACGAAGCACATCAGCAGATCGAACTCGGCGCTGGTCAGGGTGATCTCATGGGGCACCGCGCCCTCCCCCGCCGCCTGGACCGAGCGCGCGGCCGGATCAACCACCAAGTCAGCGACGCGCAGCCGCTCCGCCGCATTGGGCTCGGCCTGGGCTCCCCCGCCCTTCGTCCGCCGCAACACGGCGCGGATGCGGGCGAGCAGCACGCGCGGGTTGAACGGCTTCGAGACGTAATCGTCCGCGCCCATTTCGAGCCCGAGCACCCGGTCGATATCCTCGTCCTTGGCGGTCAGCATCACGACCGGCGGGCCGCCCTCCTCGCGCAGGCGGCGGCAGATCGACAGCCCGTCCTCACCGGGCAGCATCCAGTCGAGCACGATCAGGTCCGGCGCTGGACCTTGCGCGAGCCGCCGGTCGAGGGCCGCGCCGCCGTCGAAGCGTTCGACGCGGAAGCCCTCTCCTTCCAGGAAACCGCCGAGCAGCGCCCTGATCTCGGGGTCGTCCTCGACGATGGCGAGTGTGGTGCCCTCGTTCATAGGGGAAAGAATAGGCGCCGCCCGGCGCCCCGCAACGGCGGAAGCGCCGCCGTCACAAAACGTTACAGGACCAAGGCACGGCTTTACCTCGGCCGTTTCGGTGCCATAACGCCCTCACGAGGAACGCCAAGCCAGAAGGCCCGCCGATGAAACTGCCCCGCCGCTTTTTTCAGCCCCTCGCCACCGGCGCGCCGGCCCCCTACCGCGACCTGCCGGTGAAGCTGGAGCGGATGATCCACTTCGTGCCGCCGCACAACGACAAGGTGCGTGCGCGGGTGCCGGAACTCGCAGGCACGGTCGATGTGGTGCTCGGCAACCTTGAGGACGCCGTTCCCGCCGACCAGAAGGAGGCGGCGCGCAAGGGCTTCGTCGCCATGGCGCAGGCGACCGATTTCGCCGCCACCGGCACCGGCCTGTGGACGCGCATCAACGCCCTGAACTCCCCGTGGATTCTGGACGACCTGTTCACCATCGTCTCCGAGGTCGGCGACAAGCTCGACGTGGTGATGGTGCCCAAGGTCGAGGGGCCGTGGGACATCCACTACATCGACCAGTTGCTGGCGCAGCTCGAAGCGCGCCACGGGGTGAAGAAGCCGATTCTCGTCCACGCCATCCTGGAAACGGCCGAGGGCGTTGCCAACGTCGATGCCATCGCCTGCGCCTCGCCGCGCATGCACGGCATGAGCCTCGGGCCTGCCGACCTTGCGGCCTCGCGCGGCATGAAGACCACCCGCGTCGGCGGCGGCCACCCGGATTACCGCGTGATCGCCGACCCGGCGGGCGATGCCGCCCGCGCCAGCGCGCAGCAGGATCTGTGGCACTACACCATCGCCCGCATGGTCGATGCCTGCATGGCGAACGGCATCAAGGCCTTCTACGGCCCGTTCGGCGACTTCTCGGATGCGGCGGCCTGCGAGGTCCAGTTCCGCAATGCCTTCCTGATGGGCTGCGCCGGGGCCTGGACGCTGCATCCGAGCCAAGTCGCGCTGGCCAAGAAGGTCTTCGCGCCCGATCCGGCCGAGGTCGCCTTCGCGGCCCGTATCGTCGCCGCGATGCCCGATGGGACCGGCGCGGTGATGCTCGACGGCAAGATGCAAGACGATGCCACGTGGAAGCAGGCCAAGGTCATCGTCGACCTCGCCAAGCTCGTCGCGGCGAAGGACCCGGATCTGGCGAAGGTCTACGATCTGGGCTGAAGGGATCATCCCTTTGGCGCGGGTGTGGGGCGCGAAGCCCCACGCCTCACACCGTCTCTGGTCCCCAGAGCCACGCCGCCCCGCGCACGCCGGAATCGTCGCCGTGGAGGCTGGCGCGGACGGGGGTGTCGAACGTGTCCGAGAAGATGTGCGGGCGCATCGCGTCCGGCAGGCCCGCAATCGGCTCGGGCAGGCGGGAGAGGCCGCCGCCGATGACGATCACATCCGGATCGAGCACGTTGACCACCTGAGCCGCCGCGCGCCCGAGCCGTTCCAGATGTAGAACGAGCGTGTCCTGTGCCGCCGCGTCGCCCCCGCGCGCAGCCTCCACCACCGCCTCGGCCGTCGGCGTTCCACCGTGTCGTCTTGCATGATCCGCTGCCAGCGCCGGGCCGGAGACCCAGGTCTCGACGCAGCCGTGCCGTCCGCAATAGCAGGGCGGGCCCGGTCGCTCGTCATCGCGCGGAGCCGGGAGCGGGCCGTGGCCCCATTCCCCGGCGAACCCGTTGCGGCCCGGATGCAGGCGCCCATCGAGGGCGAGGCCGGAGCCCACGCCCGTGCCGAGGATTACCGCCCAGACCACACGGGCGCCCGCCCCCGCCCCATCGGTCGCCTCTGAGACGGCGAGGCAATCGGCATCGTTGGCCAGCCGCACCGGGCGGTCGAGCCGCGCGGCGAGGTCGGCCTCGAAGGGATGACCGATCAGCCAGTGGGAATTGGCGTTGCGCACGAGGCCGGTGGCGGGCGACAGGCTGCCCGGCATGCCGATACCGACGCTGCAGGGGCGGCCTGCCTCCTGCTCCAGGCGCAGGGCGAGGTCGGAGACAGCCGCGAGCGTGGCGCCGTATTCGCCCCGGGGTGCCGGGACGCGCGCCTGCGCGAGGCGCGTCCCGTCATGGTCGAGGACGACCCCGGCGATCTTCGTGCCGCCGAGGTCGATGCCGAGCCGTGCCTGCGACGGCATCACTCCGCCGCGGCGACCTTCGTGTCGGTCTTGATCGGCGCGGGCGGGTTATCCGTCACGGCGGTGCCGATGGCGATGGGGTTGGCCATCACCTCGTTGAGCTTGGTCCGGTCGAGCTCGCCCTCCCAGCGGGCGACGACCACGCAGGCCACGCCATTGCCGACGAGGTTCGTCAGGGCGCGGCACTCGGACATGAACTTGTCGATGCCGAGAACCAGGGTCATGGCCGCAACCGGAACGGGCGTGTTCGGGATGGCCGACAGGGTGGCGGCCAGGGTGATGAAGCCCGCACCCGTCACGCCCGAGGCCCCCTTCGAGGTCAGCATCGCCACGAGGATGATCGTCGCGTACTGGCTGATCGACAGGTCCGCCCCCACCGCCTGCGCGAGGAAGAGGGTGGTGAGCGTCATGTAGATGTTGGTGCCGTCGAGGTTGAACGAGTAGCCGGTCGGGACCACGAGACCGACGACCGAGTCCGACGCGCCGAGGCGGCGCATCTTGGTCATGATGTGCGGCAGCACCGTCTCGGAGGAGGAGGTGCCGAGCACGATCAGCAACTCGTCCTTGATGTAGGCGAGGAACTTCAGAATCGAGAAGCCCGCCAGCCGCGCGATGGTGCCGAGCACCAGCAGCACGAAGAGCAGCGAGGTCAGGTAGAACGTGCCGACGAGGGCGCCAAGGTCGTAGACCTTCTGGATGCCGTACTCGCCGATGGTGAAGGCCATGGCGCCGAACGCGCCCAGCGGCGCGAGCTTCACGATGATGCCGATGATGCGGAAGAAGATCTGCCCGGCCGTGTCGATGGCGCTGCTGACGGCGGCCGCCCGCTCACCCAGTCCGGTGACGACGCAGCCGGTCAGGATCGAGATGAGGAGGACCTGAAGCAGGTCGCCCGTGGCGAAGGCGTCGAAGAAGCTCTTCGGGATGATCGCCATGATGTGGGCGACGGTCGAGTCGGCGGCGGCCTTGCTCGCATAGGTCGCGACCTTGCTCGCATCGAGCTTCGTCGGGTCCGCGTGGAAGTTCGCGCCGGGCTGGACGATCTCACCGACCACGATGCCGATGAGCAGGGCCAGGGTGGAGACCACCTCGAAGTAGATCAGCGCCTTCAGGCCGACGCGGCCGACCTTCTTCAGGTCTCCGATGGAGGCGATGCCATGGACGATGGTGCAGAAGATGATCGGCGCGATCATCATCTTGATGAGGGCGATGAAGGCATCGCCGAGCCACTTCATCGACTTGCCGGTAGCGGGATCGTACCAGCCGAGCAGGATGCCGAGCGCGATCGCGATCAGCACCTGGATGTAGAGCACCTTGTACCAGGGCTCCTTGGGGGCGGCGGCGGTGCTGCCCGCCGCATGGATCGCCTGCGCCATGCTTATGTCCTTCTCGCGCGATCCCGCGCTCTCCCTATGGGTCACGCTAGCGGGCTTCGGCAGCGTTCTCAACGCCGTCCGGGTCGTCAGCCTCAGTCGCTTCGTGACAAAAACCTGCCGATTGCCCCTGCCGAAGGGCGTTCACCGCAGCCGCGCGGGATTACGGCACGCGCAGAGACGTAGCCGTGCCGCATGCACTGCCATAGTCTTCGGTCATCGTCACGGGGATGGCGGGACCGCCGACCGAGGGCCGGTCTTCACCGCACGTCACGGCATGAGGGCCAACCTGTTCCGGCTCTCATGGAGCTCTGGCGGGGCCGCCGTGATCGTCAGGTCTTGAGAGACCCGGCGCGCAGTGGCGCGCCGGGTCATGGGGGCTTAGCCCTGGGTCTGGGTGCGGCGGGGGCGGACGGTCCACCGCTCGAACACGGCGCCCGGATCCTCCGGCTTCTCGGCCTGGGCCGGGTTCTGGTGGATGGCGGCGCCGAGCGCGGCGGACAGGCTCTCGATCACGTCGTCGATGCGCGCATCGCCATGGACAGCCTCGGCCGGAGTGGCAGCAGGTTTGGCCTGCTCCTCGGCGCGCGGCTCTTCGCGATGCGGCTCCGGCGCGGGCTCGTGGTGCACGACCGGCTCGGGGGCCGGGGTCTCGGCGACGGCCGGAACCGGTTCGGGCGCGGGCGGCACGGGGGCCGGCGCCAGGATCTCGGGCTCAGGGGCGGACAGGACGGGTGCTGCCGCCGGGGCTGCCGGAGCCGGGGCCGGGCGGCGCAGGGTGCCCGCAAGGGTATCCAGGCTGTCGTTGGTCCGGGGCGAGGCGCCGTACCGGCCGAAGCCGAAGCGCGGCTCGATCAGGTCCAGCACCGCGTCGAGGGCGGCGTTGCTGAGGGACAGCTCCGACGCCGCTGGAACACCCTGGATCGCCAGAGCCGAGCGCTCGAAGGTCGGCTCGGTGGTCACCTCGCGGCCGAACCAGATCGGCGCCTGGAAGGCCGAGGCCTGGGACTCGTCGTCGAAGGTCACGCTCACGAGGTCGAGGCTGCCGGGGGAGACGTAACGGTCGATGATGATCTCGCGACCACCGGAGGCCATGGTCGTCCGATCGTAGGCGGCCTTGCCGGGACAGACATCGAGGAGGGCATCGCCGTGGGCGCGCGGCACCTCGGTGCGCTCCTCGACGCCATTGTTGACGAGAATGAGCTGGCAGACCTGCCCATCCACGCGGACGAAGGAATTGCGGCCGCCCTGCGGGGCGAAGTGACCCTCGGTGATCCGGCTGCTGCCGCGCTCCTTGCGGATCAGGCGGACCAGGGCCGGGGCGACGAGGAACCTGCGGGTTGTGCTCATGGACTGCTTCACTCCTCACGCCCTGCCCGGCGTGGCGCTCGGGAACGACCGATGAGACCGGCCACCTTCGACGCACCGGGTCGAGTGCAAGCCGAGCGAACGGTTCGGCGGGTATTCCCCTACGTTGCGATGCAGAACACTTAAGCCTGACTTGAGCGTTCCGCGGCACACAGAAGGCGAACCCCGTAGTCTATAGAGCGACTACGCATAATGACGCCGAAATCAAGGCATTGCCCTCGAAGCGAGCGGGATTGGGGGAGAACTTTCCCCATGATCCCCGCATGTGGATACCCGCTCGCCTGAACTTGCGCGGTCAGTTCGGCTCGAAGGACAGGGCCGCGCCGTTCATGCAGTAGCGAAGGCCGGTCGGGGCGGGACCGTCCTCGAAGACATGGCCGAGATGGCCCTTGCAGCGGGCGCAATGGACCTCCGTGCGGACCATGCCGTAGCTGCGGTCGCTGGTGGTCTCGACCGCGCCTTCGATGGGGGCGAAGAAGCTCGGCCATCCGGTGCCGGACTCATACTTGGTGCCCTGCTCGAACAAGGGTTGGCCGCAACCCGCGCAGGCGAATGTGCCCGCCCGCTTCTCGGCGAGCAGGCAGGACGTTCCGGCACGCTCGGTGCCATGCTCGCGCAGGACACGGTACTGGTCAGGGCTGAGACGCGTGCGCCACTCCTCGTCGCTCATGACTTCGGGGGCGGTGGAGGTGCTGTCGGACATGGGGGTCTCCTTCGCCCCGGATATAGGGAGCGCGACGCTCGCCGTCAGGCGGCGGCACCCACCGTGTCGGCCATCCGCGCCTGACGTGCGCCGAGCGGCAGGGGTTTGCCGGTGGTGGTGTCGCGTCCCGTCTGGTGCTCGATCTCGGCGTTGATCTCGCCGCCGAGCAGCACGATCGTGGACGAGATCCAGATCCACGTCATGAAGCCGATCACCGCACCCAGCGACCCATAGGTCTCGTTGTAAGTGCCGAAGTTCGACACGTACCAAGAGAAGAGGAGCGAGGCGGCGAGCCAGAGCAGCCCCGCGATCAGGCTTCCCACGCCGACCCATCGCCAGCGGGCATGCTCGCGGCTCGGGCCGAAGCGATAGAGTACGGACAAGGCGCCGAGGATCACGACCAGCATCGCAGGCCAGCGCAGGGCGGCGATCAGCCACGCCTCGGAGCCGAGGCCGAGAAAATTGAGCACCACCGGCACGACGACGATGGCGTTGAGCGCCAGCACGATGAAGAACAGGCCACCCACGGTGAAGGTGAGCGAGCGCAGGTTCAGCATGAAGAAGTTCCGCTTCTCCTCCTCTTCGTAGACCACGTTCAGGGCGTCGAACATCGCCTTCATCGCGGCATTGGCGCTCCAGATCGAGACGAGCAGACCCGTGAAGAAAGTCAGGCTGAGCGTGCCGCTCGGTTTGGCGGCGATCCGCTTTACCTGATCGCCGATGATCTCGACCGCGCCCGTCGGCAGCACCGCGTGGAGCTGCGCGAGATGGTCGTTGATGACGTTGGCATCGGCGAAAAGGCCGTAGAGTGTCACCAGGGCGATGATACCCGGGAACAACGCGAGCAGGCTGTAGAAGGTGACGCCTGCCGCCACGGCGAGCACCCGGTCCTTGATGAATTCCAGATAGACGCGGATCGCGATGTCGCGCCATCCGGCGGCGGGAATGTCCGCCGGGGTCTCGGCGTGCCGGCCGCGCTCGGGTTGCGTGGCCGCGATGAGCTGAGCCGCCCGTCCCTCGATGGAGCGCGCGCCGCCATTCGTGGCGCGCTGGCGGTCTGCCTCCGCATCCGGTTCCGGCATGGGCGTCTTGGGGTGCGGATGCGCCACCCTGCGGGGCTGGGCGACGGCCAGGGCGACCAGCGCCGTGCCGAGCATCAGGACCCAGAGGGTGGAGGCTTGGTCTGGCGATCCGCCTGGGCGGGGGGAAGGCGTCGTCATCGGGGTTTCGGCCGGGCCGGAGGTGGGCGGTATTGCCACGCTCTCATCAGGCCAAACGTCGGCGTCGTCACCGCGTTCCGCGAGACCGAAAGGCGGTTCGTGCGTTGGGACGGGATGCAAAGCCATGCTTCACCCTCCGCCCCGCCACCGCAGGCCCGCCTCGGCTTCTGCTGCACCTTCGTGCTCGATGAGCCGCCGGGCACGCATGCCACCCTGAAGGCCGCGCGCGAGGCGACCCGCGCCATGAACCTCACCACCGTGACGATGGCGCATCTCACCAAGCTCGACGCCTCCGCGCGTCGGGACAAACTCGCCGGGGTGGTGGCGCACAACCTGACGGCGCTCGCCCGGCAGATCGCCTGGGTCGGCGCCCGCCCGCCCCTCGAACGGCTCCTGCGCATGGGGAGCAACGTCCTGCCGGGCTACACGCACCTCGCCGTGCAGGCACTCTATGCCGAGCCCGATCTGCGCAAGGTCGTCGAGACCGGTCTTGCAGAAGCGGGCGAACTCGCTCGGCGCCTCGGTGTGCGCCTGAGCTTCCATCCCGGCCCGTTCTGCCTGCTGGCGAGCCGCAACCCGGCGGCGATCGAGAACGGGCTGTCAGAACTCGACTACCATGCCGAGTTGTTCGGCCTGATGGGCTATGGCGGCGGCTGGCATCGGCATGGCGCCCACATCAACATCCATGTCGGGGCGGGCGACCCCGGCGTCGCGGGTTTCCGCGAGACCCTGCCCCGCGCGAGCCGCCTCGCCCGGGACCTCGTGACGGTGGAGAACGACGAGAACCTGTTCGGCCTCGACGAGGTGCTGCGCCTGTCCGATCTCGTGCCGGTGGTGCTCGACCTTCATCATCATTGGGTGGAGAGCGGCGGAGCCTATCTCGAACCGGACGACCCGCGCATCGCCCGGGTGATCGAGTCCTGGCGCGGAGTTCGGCCGGTCGCGCATATCAGCGTCTCGCGGGAGGCCGTCATTGTCGACGGGGCGGAGGATCGTCTGCCGGACTTTCCCGCCCTGCGTGAGGCAGGCCATTCCGTGCGCGATCTCGCGGCCCACTCGGAGATGATGTGGAACCGCGCCGTCAACGACCTCGTAGCGCGCCATCTTTCCTGGGCGGATTTCGAGATCGAGGCCAAGGCGAAGAACCTCGCCTCCATGCAGATCGCCGCGCAGATCTCGAGTTTGGAGGCTGCCGCCGCCGCGTGAGGGCGCGAGGCTTGCGCGGCGCGGGCGCCCTGCTCTAGGCATCGCAACATGAAGACCGCCGATTGCGACATCCTGATCGTCCCCGGGCTCGGAGGGTCCGGGGAGGGTCATTGGCAGGCGCGTTGGGCCGATCGCCTCCCGACAGCGCGCGTCGTCTCTCAAGACGATTGGCACGTTCCCACCCCCGAAGCGTGGTGCGGAAAGGTGGCCGAGGCGGTGGCGCAAGCCACACGGCCGGTCATCCTCATCGCCCATAGCCTCGGCGTGGTCGCCTGTGTCGAAGCCGTCCCGCTCTTTCCCGAAGGCGTGGTGCGCGGCGCCCTGTTCGTGGCCTTCCCCGATGTCGAGGAGGCCCCCAACCTGCCCGATCTCGTCCGCGCCTTCGCCCCCGTGCCGCGCGATCCCCTGCCCTTTCCGGCCCTCGTGGTGGCGAGCCGCACCGATCCCCACTGCGCCTATGACCGGGCCGACGACTTCGCCCATGCCTGGGGCGCTCTCACGGTGGATGCAGGCGAATCGGGCCAAATCAACATCGCGAGCGGCCATGGACCCTGGCCGGAGGGGTTGATGCGCTTGGCGGGGTTCATGAAGGGGTTGTGAGGTCGGGCGATAAACGTTTTGGGTGCTAGCATAATGTGCTTGCAGATGAGGGCGCTCCCGCGCATTTTCTAGGAATGTACAGCCGTCATGCAAAGACGTTGATGGCCGTCTTCACCGATCCCGTTTCTCCCCAGATCGAATGGCAAGCCGTCGAGGCGTTGCTCATCGCGGTGGGGTGTCGCCTGATCGAGGGGGCCGGTTCTCGCGTCCGGTTCGAGCGCGACGGCGTGGTGGCGTCTTTTCACCGTCCGCACCCGGCGAAGGAGGCCAAGCGGTATCAGGTGCGCGACGCTCGAGACTTTCTCCGCAAGATCGGAGTCACACCATGAACACCTTGTGCCATAAGAACTTTCATGCCCGTGTCGAGTTCGACGCCGAGGATGGCCTGTTCGTCGGACACATCGCGGGCATCAACGATGTCGTCGGCTTTCACGGCGAAAGCGTCGATGCGTTGAAGACAGCGTTCCGGGAAGCGGTCGATGATTATATCGAGACCTGCCGAAAGGTCGGCAAACAGCCGGAGCGCGCGTATTCCGGAAAGCTGATGCTGCGCGTGTCGCCAGATCTTCATGCGCAGGCGGCGCGAGCGGCGGAACTGTCGGGCAAAAGTCTCAATCAGTGGGGTGAGGATTTGCTGCGGGCGGCCGTCGACGCGTGAGCGTGCCGCCTGCCATTCCTGCCCCCATATCGCGACCGCGTTAACTCCGCGTTTACCTACGCGGCGTCGAGTGGCGGCTTGGGGCGGCTGGTTTCGCCCCCGGAGAGCCACGTGACGCGCAAAGAGCTTCTCGCCCGCCTCGACGCGGTCCAGGCCGCCCTGGGTCCCCGGGCCCACAAGACCTTCAACTCGTCGCTGTTTAACGACGCAGCCCTCTTGAAGCGGATCGAGGCATTCGAGGCCCAGGTCGGCGAGCCGGAAAAGCCGAAGGCTGCCGATTACACCGGCAACATGTTCTCCCGCATCGCCAACCGGCGGGCGGCGACCGCCGGACGCTGAACGCCCGGCGACCCTGGAGCCGAGTCCGACCTGATTGCATCAGGTCGGCGGCCCTCGTTCCTTCTCGCAACACGCTCTCTTACGGCGAACCGGCATCCCCTTCGCAGGGATGCGCTCAAGGGCTGTCAGGCCGTCTCGGCCTCGCCCTCGCCTTCCTCCTCACCCTCGATATGCTCCACCGAAACGACCTTCTCGGTCTTGTCGGTGTTGAACACGGTGACGCCCTGTGAGGCGCGGCCGACGATGCGGATATCGTCCACCGGAACGCGGATGAGCTGACCGCCATTCGTGACCAGCATGATCTGGTCCGAGGCTTCCACCGGGAACGAGGCCACGAGGTGACCGTTGCGGGCGTTGACCCGCATCGCGGTGATGCCCTTACCGCCACGCCCCGAGGTCCGGTACTCGAACGACGAGGACCGCTTGCCGAACCCGCGCTCGGAGATGGTGAGCACGTATTGCTCGGCCGCGCCCATCTCGTTGTAGCGCTCCAGCGAGATCGCGGCCGCCTCGGCGCCCTCCTCCGGCTCCTCGTTGCCCTCCTCGGTCTCGCCGGTCACGGCGCGGCGCATCTTCAGGTAGCCCGCGCGCTCCTCGGCGCTCGCGTCGAAGGCGTTGAGGATCGTCATCGAGATCACCCGGTCGCCTTGGGCGAGGTTGATGCCGCGCACGCCGGTGGAGTCGCGGCCCTTGAACACGCGGACATCCTCGACGGGGAAGCGGATGCACTGGCCCAGCGCGGTCGTCAGCAGCACGTTCTGGTCCGGGCGGCAGATCTCGACATGAACGATGTGGTCGCCCTCATCGAGCTTCATGGCAATCTTGCCGTTGCGGTTCACCGTGGTGAAATCCGACAGCTTGTTGCGCCGGACGTTGCCGCTGGCGGTGGCGAACATGACGTCCAGCGTCTCCCAGGACGATTCATCCTCGGGCAACGGCATGATGGTGGTGATGCGCTCGGACGTGTCCTGCAATTGCAGGATGTTCACCAGCGCCTTGCCACGGGCGTTCGGCGCAGCCATCGGCAGACGCCACACCTTCTCCTTGTAGGCCTGACCCTGGCTGGAGAAGAACAGCACCGGAGTGTGGGTGTTGGCCACGAAGAGCCGCGTGACGAAATCCTCGTCGCGGGTCGACATGCCCGAGCGGCCCTTGCCGCCGCGCCGCTGCGAGCGGTAGGTCGAGAGCGGGACGCGCTTCACGTAGCCCGCGTGGGACACGGTGACGACCATATCCTCCTTCTGGATCAGGTCCTCGTCCTCGACGCTCGAGTCGTAGTCGACGATCTCAGTGAGGCGCGGCGTGGCGAATTGCTCGCGCACCTCCGCGAACTCCGCCTTGACGATGCCCTGGATCCGCGCCCGCGAGCGCAGGATGTCGAGATAATCCGAAATCTCGTCGGCGAGCTTCTTCAACTCGTCGCCGACCTCGTCGCGGCCGAGAGCCGTGAGGCGCTGCAAGCGCAGGTCGAGGATCGCCCGGGCCTGGGTCTCGGACAGGCGGTAGGTGCCGTCCTCGGCCACACGGTGCCGGGGATCGTCCACCAGGGCGATCAGCGGGGCGATGTCGTGCGCAGGCCAGTCGCGGGCCATCAGCGCCTCGCGGGCGGTGTTCGGGTCCGGCGAGGTGCGGATCAGGCGGATCACCTCGTCGATGTTGGCGACCGCGATGGCGAGGCCGCACAAGACGTGCGCGCGCTCTCTCGCCTTGCCGAGAAGGAACTTGGTCCGGCGGGAGACGACCTCCTCGCGGAAATCCACGAAGGCCTGAAGCAGGTCCTTCAGGTTCATCAGCTCCGGGCGACCGCCATTCAGCGCCACCATGTTGCAGCCGAAGGAGCACTGCAGCGGCGTGAAGCGGTAGAGCTGGTTCAGCACCACCTCGGCCATGGCGTCGCGCTTGATCTCGACCACGATGCGCATGCCGCTGCGGTCGGATTCGTCGCGAAGGTCCGAGATGCCCTCGATCCGCTTCTCCTTCACGAGTTCCGCGATCTTCTCGATCAGCGTCGCCTTGTTCACCTGATAGGGGATCTCGGTGAAGATCAGCGCCTCGCGCTCCTTGCGCAGCTCTTCGACATGCGACTTGGCGCGCATGATCACCGAGCCGCGCCCGGTGGCGTAGGCCTGCCGCGTTCCCGCGCGCCCGAGGATCATGCCGCCGGTCGGGAAGTCCGGGCCGGGGACGATCTGGTTCAGTTGCTCGATGGTCAGGCCCGGTTCGTCGATGAGGGCGGTGCAGGCGTCGATCAACTCGCCGAGGTTGTGCGGCGGGATGTTGGTCGCCATGCCGACCGCGATGCCACCCGCCCCGTTGACGAGGAGGTTCGGGAACCGTGCGGGCAGGACGAGGGGCTCCTCGCGGGACTCGTCGTAGTTTGGTCCGAAATCGACGGTGTTCTTGTCGATGTCGGTGAGTAGCGCGATGGCCGGCTTGGCGAGGCGGGATTCGGTGTAGCGCATGGCCGCCGGCGGATCGCCGTCGACCGAGCCGAAATTGCCCTGCCCGTCGATGAGCATCAGGCGCATCGAGAAGTCCTGGGCCATGCGGACCAGGGCGTCGTAGATCGATTGGTCGCCGTGCGGGTGATAGAGACCGATCACGTCGCCGACGATGCGGGCCGACTTGACGTATTTGCGCTCCGGCAGGTGCCCGGATTCGAAGGCCGAGTAGAGGATGCGGCGGTGAACGGGCTTCAGCCCATCGCGGGCATCCGGCAGCGCGCGGCTCACGATCACGCTCATCGCGTAATCGAGGTAGGAGCGGCGCATCTCGTCGGTGATGGAAACGGGGCGGATGTCGCTGGCGGGCGGCGGGGCGCCCGTCGGATCGGTCTCGGCCAAGTTGTCTGTCCGTCTGTGTCCGGGCCTCTGACAGCGTCCTGCCGGGGCCACGCGGGGCGCTTTGGAAGCGCAAAGATATCAGACGGTTGGTTAAGTCTTTTCGCGTGCGCGCGCAAGGCGCGCCCCCGCCCTTCGGCGGGGACGCGACGCTGTCACTCAGTAGAAGAAGGCCGGGCCGCGACGGTAGCCGTAGTGGCGGTGGCCCCAGCCACGGTGATGGCCCCAATGGCGGCGGTAGCCGTAGTGGCGGCCGTAGCCGTAATGGCGACGGAACCCGTAGTGGCGGTGGCCCCAGTGGCGGCGGCGGCCGTAATAGTACTGGACGTTTTCCACGGCGGCGGCCGGGGCGGTCTGGGCGGCGGCCATCGGCACGGGGAGCGGAGCGGCGCTCACCGGGGCGGTGGTCGGGCCGAAGAAGAAAGCGGCCAGCAGAAGCAGGAGCGGCAGTCTCAAGGAGCGCATCGTCTCGTCATCCTCCCAATATCGGAACACGGCCCGCTGAAACGGCGGTCCGTTGGCGAGCAACGGCGCAGGGCGCGAAACGGTTCGCTTCTTCCCGCATAGCTTGCAGTGCCGACTACGCAGACGGCTAATCAGAAGTGACTCGCGGGGGACACGGCGCCGCATCGGCCCTTGCGGATGCGGACTGAAATCCCATTATGCCGAACCTCGATCAGATCCGGCGAGTTCCCATTCATGTCCGCGCTGTCCGAACGTCTCCGCGCCCTGCTTCCGGGCCGCCTGCGGAACCGGCGCCCGCGCGTCGCGGTGGTGCGCCTCTCCGGGGCGATTGGTGCCGTCTCGCCGCTGCGGCCCGGCCTCTCCATCGCCGGGGTGGCGGGTAGCCTGGAGCGGGCCTTTACGTTGCCGGGGGTGAAGGCGGTCGCACTCGTCATCAATTCGCCCGGCGGTTCTCCCGCGCAGTCGCACCTGATCCATCGCCGGATCCGGGCATTGGCGGAGGAGAAGTCCCTCCCGGTCGTCGCCTTTGTGGAGGATGTCGCGGCCTCGGGCGGCTACATGATCGCCTGCGCCGCCGATGAGATCATCGCGGACCCGACCTCGATCGTCGGCTCTATCGGCGTGGTCTCGGCGGGGTTCGGCTTCCCCGGCCTGCTGGAAAAGCTCGGCATCGAGCGCCGGGTGCACACGATCGGCGAGGCCAAGGCCATGCTCGATCCGTTCCGTCCGGAGGATCCCGCCGACATCGAGCGCCTGAAGCGCATCCAGGCCGACGTGCAGGCGCTGTTCACGGAACTCGTCTCGTCCCGCCGCAAGGCTCTCCCGGTGGGCGAGAATCTGTTCACCGGGGCGGTCTGGACCGGTCGGCAGGCCCTGCCGCTTGGCCTCGTGGATGCTTTGGGAGACCTGCGCGGGACGATGCGGGCGCGCTTCGGTGAGAAGGTCGAACTCGTGGTCGTCGCGGAGGCTCGGGGCGGCCTCATCAGCCGCCTCCTCCGCCGGGGAGCGCCCGGCAAGATCGGCGAAGCGGCCGCCTCGCTCCCCGCAGAGGCCATGGCGGCCTTCGAGGAGCGGGCAGCCTTCGCCCGCTACGGTCTGTAGGATCGTCAGGCCGCGACCTGCGCCAGGAACCGGCCGATCTCACTTTCCAGTTCCGAGGCGACGGCATCCACAGAACCCGCGGCCGCCGTGACGGTCTCCGCCAACCGGGCCGAGCGTTGGGTGGCGTCGCTCACCACGTTCATCCCGTGGGCGATGGCGCCGGTAGCCCCCGCCGTCTCCGCGACGTTGCGCGAGATCTCGGCCGTTGCATCCCCCTGGGCCGAGACGGCGACCGTGATACCGGCCGTGGTCGCCTGGACGGCGCGCATCTGCTCGCCCATCCGGCCGATCGCGGCCACCGTCGTCCCCGTCGCGGCCTGGACGGCGCCGATCTGGTCGGCGATCTCCTCCGTGGCGCGGGCGGTCTGCGAGGCGAGTTGCTTCACCTCGGCTGCGACGACGGAGAAGCCGCGCCCGGCCTCCCCGGCTCGGGCAGCCTCGATGGTCGCGTTGAGGGCGAGGAGGTTCGTCTGTTCGGCGATGGTGCGGATGAGGCCCACGACGGTGCCGATCCGCGAGGCGGCCTCTGCCAGCCCGCCGATCTGAAGCTCCATGGCGGCAGATTCCCCCGCTGCGGACGAGACCAGGGATTCCGCTTGGCCGAGCCTGGCCGCCGATCTCGGTGATGGAGGCGGTGAGTTCCTCGGCGGCGCTCGCCACCGTCTGGACGCTCGATGACGTTTCCTGCGACGCGCGCGCCGTGTCCGCGACGGCGGCCTCAGCCTCCCCGGCGCTCAGGCGCATCTCCTCCGCCCGGCCGCGCATGTCGCCCGTGCTGAGGGTCAGCGTCCCCTTCAGCGCATCCACGCGGCTGCGGAACGCGGCGATGGTCTGGTCGAGCATCATCCGGCGGCGAGAGGCCAATTCCGCGTCGCTGCTTTGAAGGCCCTCCAGTTCCCGCGCACGGCGCACGGCCTCGCGAAGCGTTTCCAGGGAGCGGGCCACGGCGCCGATCTCGTCGCCTCGGTGCATGTCGCCGACCGGGCTCTCGGTATCGCCCGCCGCGAGGGCCTCGATGCGGCTCGACATGGCGGCGAAGGGACGAAACAGGCGAGAGGCCGCGATGCCGACAACGGCACAGGCGACGATGGCGATCACCAGGGCGGCGGTGCCAAGGCGGCGCATCGTGTCCCAATAGGCATCGTAATACATCTCGATCGGAAGGCCGGTGAAGAGAATGCCGTTCACCTTGCCCGCACCATCGAAGACCGGCTGATAGACCGTGTAGAACCGGCGCCCGAACAGGGCCGTCGGGCCCTCGTAGGTCTGGCCCGCGCGCAGCACGGGAAGAGCCGGGCTATCGGCCGCGAGCGCGGTGCCGACCGCGCGGGTGCCATCCTCCTTGCGCACGGTTGTCTGGCGGCGGACGAAGGTATCCTTGGCCGCGTCGTAGGCGAACACCGTGGCGACGCCCCCGGTATAGGCGACCGCGTCGTCCACCACCGAGGCGTCGGAGAAAGTCGTCAGGTCGGATGCAGTCACGCGGGAAACCCGCGTCTCGTCGAGGTCCGCCTTCGCCCCCGGGAGGCGTCCGGCGAGGACGAGAGCGAGCGTCCGCAGGTTGCGTTCGCCATTGAGGCGCTGCCGGTCCTCCATCTGCGACCAGGTTTGGCGCGACATCGTGAACCATATTGCACCCGTAGTCAGAGTGACCGCGAGCATCGCGAGCAGAATGACTTTGGCCGAGAGCGTGAGAGCCTTGGACCTGCGGCGAACGAATGCAAGCATGACGGTATCTCGATAATCGAAGACTCGTCTGTGGCTCGCGAATTTCAACGAATGCTTAAAATCGGCGGATTCAGTTCACGCTTTCGTGACATAGTGGACGTTGTCTCAGGGGGCGCACCGGGAATCGCTCACATCGCGATGCGCCCTGTGGGGGCGGGCGACCTACCGGCCTTCCCGCCGACGCCGGGACACCTCGGCCAAGGCCGCGAGGTCCTTTTCGCCGTCCCCACGGGCCATCGCCTCGATGAGGCCGTCGCGCAGGACAGAGGCGAAGGGCATCGGCACGCCTGCCGCCTCTCCCGCCTGAAGCGCGAGGCGGATATCCTTGGCGCCGAGGCGCAGGCCGAAGCCCGGCGGCTCGTAGCGGCTGGTGGCGATGGCCGCGCCATAGTTCTTGTAGACCGGGGCGGCGAAGATCGTGTTCGACATCAGGTCGAGAAGCTCGGCGCCGGGCACGCCGTGGCCCTCGGTGAAGGCGCAGGCCTCGCCCATGGCTTCGATGGCCGAGATCAGCATGAAATTGCCCGCGAGCTTCACCGCATTCGCCCGCTTCGGCTTCTCGCCGTAGCGCCAGGTCTTGGCCCCCATCGCATCGAGGAGGGGTGTGGCGGAGGCAATCGATGCCTCCGGCCCGGCAACGACGATGTTGAGCTTGCCCGCCTCGGCCGCGTCCGGCCGCCCGAAGACCGGTGCGGAGACATAAGGAATGCCCGCCCGCTCGTGGATGGCGGTCAACCGCTCGGCGAGAGCTACCGAGATCGTGCTCATGCCGAGATGCACGCCCGGCCGCCCGGCCCCGTCGAGCAGACCGCCCTGGACCAGCACCGATTCAAGGGCAGCGTCATCGGCCAGCATGGTGATCACGGCATCGCCCCTGAAGGCCTCCGCGGCGCTGCCCACGGCCGTCACACCCGGAACACCCTGCGCCGCTTCCGGCGAGCGGTTCCAGGCGCGGACGGTGTGGCCCTCCTGGGCGAGCCGGGCGGCCATGCCGCGACCCATGCGCCCCATTCCGATGAATCCAACGTCCATGAGCACCTCCTGGGATATGGTCGGCAAGATGGGAACCGCCGGGCTCAGGGGAAGTGCGCCCGGCCGATGCTGATCCGGTTCCCGCCGGCGCTGGATCGTGGCAGCTTCGTGGGATGAGCGAATCCGGCCTGCGTGGTCTTCTCACCGACATTCCCGGCATCAAGGTGGGGAACGCCGCCGACCTGCGCGTGCGCAGTGGCGTCACCGCCATCCTGTTCGATCGCCCGGCCGTGGCCTCGGTCGATGTGCGCGGCGGTGGGCCGGGCACCCGCGAGACGGATCTGCTCGATCCCGAGCGCACGGTTGAGGCGATCGACGCGCTGGTCCTGTCGGGCGGCTCGGCCTTCGGCCTGGACGCTGCCGCCGGGGTGACGGGCTGGCTCGCGAGCCAGGGCCGTGGCTTCCCCGTGGGTGGGATGCGCGTGCCGATCGTGCCCGCCGCGATCCTGTTCGATCTGCTCAACGGTGGCGACAAGGAATGGGGGGGCGATCCGCCCTATCGCGACCTCGGGCGGCGGGCCGCCGAGGCGGCGGGCGACGTCTATGCCCTGGGCTCGGCCGGAGCCGGGACCGGCGCCCGCACGGCCAGTCTGAAGGGCGGTCTAGGCTCGGCCTCGTCCACCGTCCCGGGGACGCCGTTCCGGGTCGCCGCCCTCGTGGCGGTCAACGCCTTCGGGAGTGCTGTTGTGGGGGATGGGCCGCATTTCTGGGCGGCGCCGTTCGAGCAGGGCGACGAGTTCGGAGGGCTCGGCCTGCCCGTCCCCATGCCCGAGGACGCTCATGCCTTTCCCGCCCGCGTCGCCGCCGGCACCGCGACGACCCTCGCCGTTGTCGCCACCGACGCGATCCTCACCAAGGCGCAATGCCGTCGCCTCGCGGTCGCCGCGCAGGACGGTCTCGCCCGCGCGCTGGTGCCTGCCCATACGCCGCTCGACGGAGACCTCGTCTTCGCCGCCGCCACCGGGCATGTGCCGCTCACCGACCCCATCGCCGACACGGCCCGGCTCGGCCATGCGGCGGCGCGGGTTCTGGCGCGGGCCATCGCCATCGGCGTGTATCAGGCGACGAGCCTGCCGGGCGTTACGCCGATGCCTCTGGGCGAGCGCCGGTTCGACGGGTTGCCGCCCGCGTGGCGCGATCTGTTCGGGCGCCGCTAGACGGCGTCCTTCGCGTCCGAGAGCAGTTCCGCGAGGCCCTTGTCGATCTCGGCGGCGAGCATGGCCCGCTCGACATCGGTCAGGTCGCCGGCCCAGCCCTTGCCGCCCGCCTCCTTGTTCGTGAAGCCCTCGGCGCAGCGTGCGCGCTCGGAGGCGAGGAAGGCTTCCGTTTCCTCGGGCCGCGTCCGCATGGCGTGGACGAGGCCGAACCACGCGGCTCGCTCCACGACCGCGAGGCGAGCGCGCAGGCGTATCGCCACCGCTTTGTCCGGGTCGATCGTGTCGCTCATCCGTCCTTCTCCGCCAGTTGATCGATCAGGCCCTGGATCCGGCCCGGCATCGCCTCGGAATCCGAGCGCGCGTAGAGCACGCGCAATTGTCGGCCGATTTCGGCAAGGCTGAGCGATCCCTTCGTGATCACCCTGTCCGTCTGGGCCCCGAGGCTCGCCTTCTCGGCCGCCGTGATCTCCTTGGCGGTCAGCACCACCACGGGCACGTCGCCGTCCGGGCGGGCGCGCAGGGCGCGCAGGAAGCCGAACCCGTCCATCTCCGGCATCATCAGATCGAGCAGGATCAGGTTGGGCCGCGCGCGGTCGTACTGCTCCAGGGCGATCCGCCCGTTGGAGGCCTCGTCGACGTTCCAACCCTCACGAGACAGGGAGCGGCGCAGGCGCTCGCGCCCGTCAGCATCGTCATCGACGACGAGCACCCGCGCCTCGGCCGGAGCCTGGGGCCGGTAGCGTTCCATCAGCCCCTTCAGCCGGTCCCAATCGATCGGCTTCACGAAGTAATCCGTGGCGCCGAGAGCCTGTCCGAGACCCTCCTCGGCCACCACCGAGGTCATGATGACGGGGGTTCCCGCAAGGTCCGGATCATTGCGCACGGCGTGGAGTACGGCCCAGCCATCCATGCGCGGCATCTCGACATCGAGCAGGATCGCCCGCGGCTTCAGCGCGCGCGCCAGGGTGAGGCCCGCGCGCCCATCGGCGGCAGTGCGGACCTGGAAACCCTCCCGTTCGAGGAAACGCTGCAGCAACTCCCGCGCGGCCGGATCGTCGTCCACGAGGAGGACGGTGTCGTGCTGTTCGTGCGCCGCAACCGCGGGCGTTTCGTCGCCCGGCTCCTCCTCGGCCACCAGCACGGAGGGCAGGCGCATGGTGAAGGTCGCGCCCTTGCCGGGCTCGCTCTCGACGCCGATGTCGCCCCCCATGGTGCGGCAGAAGGCGCGGGTGATGGCGAGCCCCAGCCCCGTGCCGCCGAATTGCCGCGTGGTCGAATCATCGGCCTGCACGAAGCGCTGGAACAGCTTGCCGATCTGCTCCTGGGTCAGGCCGATGCCGGTATCCGACACCGCGAAGGACAGCCAGTCGGCCCCCTCCTCCCGGTGGCGGCGCGCCGTCAGCGTGATCGTCCCGTTCTCGGTGAACTTCGCGGCGTTGCCGACGAGGTTGAGCAGGCATTGCCGGATCTTGGTCTGATCCTGATGCATCGCGCCGAGATCGTCCTCGGCATCGAGCACGAAGCGGTTCGCCTTCTTCTCGATGAGCGAGCCGGTGGCGTCGGTGACATCCTGCAGAAGCTCGGACACGGTGAAGGTCTCGGCCGAGGCGGTGACACGCCCGGCCTCGATCTTCGAGATGTCGAGGACGTCGTTGATGAGCGAGAGCAGGTGGCGAGCGGCCGACTCGATCTTGCGCAGATCGGGCAACAGGGCCGCCTGTCCGATATCCTCCAGTTCCTCGCCCAGCATCTCCGAATAACCGATCACCGCCGAGAGCGGCGTTCGCAATTCGTGGCTCATGTTGGCGATGAACTGGCTCTTCGCCCGGTTCGCCGCCTCGGCGGCCTGACGCGCCCGCTCGGCCTCGGCCTCGGCCTCCTTCCGCTCGGTGATGTCGGTATGGGTGCCGACCCATTCCCGCAGCGACCCATCGGCCGCGAAGACCGGCACGCCGCGCGCCTCCATGTCCCGCCACGCGCCGTCATGGCGGCGCAGACGGTGGGTCACCGCGTAGGGAACCCGCTCCTCCACGGAGCGTGACCACGCCTCGGCGATCTGCTGGCGATCATCGGGATGAACCGCCTCGATCCAGCCCCAGCCCTGATAGCCTTCCTCGGTCTGGCCGGTATAGGCGCCCCAGCGCGGCTGCGGCGGCAGCAATTCGCCCTCGGCGTTGGTGTTCCAGATCACCGCCGCCGAGGCATCGACGAGGGCCCGGAACCGCTCCTCGGAATGGCGCAGGCGTTCTTCCGTCACGCGGCGGCGGGAGATGTCGGTGTTGGTGCCGTACCAACGCAGGATCGTCCCGTCCGGCGCCCGGTGCGGCATCGCCTGGGACAGGAACCAGCGGTACTCGCCATCCGTGCCGAGCAGGGGGAACGTGTCCTCCCACGGAACCCCTGCCTCGATGGCGAGGCGGTAGCGCACCTCGACGGCAGCGAGGTGGTCCGGATGGTGGACCTTGCGCCAGCCCCAATCCTGCATCTCCTCCAGAGTGGTGCCGGTGTAGGCGTACCAGCGCGCATTGAACCACACGATGTGCCCATCGGCCTTGGCGATCCAGGCGAGCTGCGGCAGCACATCCGCGAGGTTGCGGAAATCGTCATCGGTGACGGCTTCGCCGCCCACTGGTTCGGTCATCGGCTCCGCCGGTGTTCAGGCCCCGTTTCAGCTAGTGCGCGGCGGGGCGAAGGGTATCCGCGCCGCTCACGCCTTGAGCGCAGCCGCCCTCGTCTCGATGCGCCGCCCGCGCAGGGCATCGACCGTGTAAAGGGCGAGACCCAGCCAGATCAGACCGAACATCGCCGCCCGGTGCGGTTCGACCGTTTCGCCGAACACGAGAACGCTGAGGATCAGCAGGCAGGTCGGGGCCACGTATTGCAGCAGGCCGAGTGTCGTCAGCCGCAATCGCACGGCGGCGGCCGCGAACCAGATCAGCGGCAGGGCCGTGGTGAGGCCGGTGAGCATGATCAGGCCGAGCTTGTGCGGATCGGCGGGCAGGAACGGTTCCGGCGTGAGGATGAGCCAGCCGACCGCGATGGGCAGAAGCAGCAGAGTCTCCGCCAGGAAGCCGACCAGGGAATCCACCGCCACGATCTTCCGCGTCAGCCCGTAGAGGGCGAAGGAGATGGCAAGCGACAGCGACATCAGCGGCAGGTCGCCCGCCCACACGACGGCGACGAGCACCCCAGCCGCCGCGATGCCGATGGCGACCGCCTGCACGGGGCGCAGGCGCTCCCCCAGGATGATCCTGCCGAGCGCCACGTTCATCAGCGGGTTGATGTAATAGCCGAGGCTCGCATCGAGCAGGTGCCCCCGGTCGATGGCCATCAGGTAGAGCAGCCAGTTCGCGCCGATGAACATGGCCGACAGGACGAGCAGGAGATGCTTGCGCGTCAGCGGCGACGGCAGCCGCAGGCGCTTGCGCCACGCCAGCGCCAGAAGACCCGCGAACAGCGTCGACCACACGATGCGCTCGGCCAGGATGTACCAGGGGCTGAAGCCGCCGAGCAGCCGGAAGTGCAGCGGGACCACGAGGCCCCAGCTCAAGTAGGCGGCGAGCGCGTAGACGAGGCCCACGGCGTTTCCCTCAACCCGGTTTCTGGCACCGGCTGGGGGTCTTTACCCGAGAGAAAGCCGGATGGTCAGCCGATTGGCTGCAAAGCTGCCATCCCGACATCACCCGACGGTTCCGCCGGGCCCTCCTCGGCCAGAATCCATTCGCGGAAGTGGCGGATGCTAGGGGCTTCATCGTCACGGGCGCGCCAGCACAAAAAATGAAGATCGCGGCGAATGCCCTCACACTGTCCCTCGCCGAGGCGGACCAGGGTGCCGGAGGCAATCTCCTCCTCGGCGAAGCGAAGGGTCTCGAGGGCAACGCCGAGCCCCTGAACCGCCGCCGAGATCACGAGGGAGCCCCGGTCGAAGGCCGGGCCCCCCGCGCCTTCGGAGGCGTGAGACTGTTCAGGGCGAACCAGTCCGCCCAGCGCACGGGACTGAAGGAGGATTCGAGCCAGGTCAGCCGGGCTATCCTGTCCGATGTCAGACCCCCCGGCTCGGGGGCCATGTCCGGGCGGCAGAGGGCGACGATCTCCTCGGGCCCCAGGGGCTCGACCCGCAGGCCCGTCCCGTGCGGCGGTTGGCCATAGGCGATCAGCACATCGATCCCGGGATGGCGCATCAGGTCGACCGGTTCCGCCCCCGAGGACAGGCGGATCGCGATGCTCGGGTTGGCCTCCATGAAGCCCGGCAGGCGAGGTCCCAGCCATTTGGTGGCGAAGCTCGGCGTGCAATGGACCGACAGGCCCGTGCCCGAGGAGGGCATCAGTTCCGCGCATGCGGCCTCTATCGCATCGAAGGCGCGAGACAGGCCCGCGAGCAGGCGTTCGCCATCTGCGGTGAGGTTGGCCTGCCGGTTCTCCCGACGGAACAACGCCCTGCCGAAATGCCGTTCGAGGGCACGGATCTGGTGGCTGACCGCCGAGGGCGTGAGGCACAGTTCCTCGCTCGCCCGGGCGAAGCTGCCGAGCCGAGCCGCCGCCTCGAAGGCGCGGAGGGAAGGAAAGCCCGGGATCCGCCGCATTGCCTGATCCATGAATTGAATTCACCTGTCGGTGAAAATTCGTCGTTTGTCAAAAGGGGATGAGAGGGCGAGATTGGCGCCATAAGCCGCGAAGACGGCACGCCCCGAAGTCTTTTGGAGGAACGCCATGCTCGATGACGAGCACGCCCACCACGACAGCGTCGCCATCGATCTTCCGAACGACGATTCCGGCCGGAAGCGCACTTCGATCTATCAGCCGGAGCAGTCCGGCCTGATCTTCCCGGAAATGCCGGAATTCGCGAACCACGCGGAGGAGCGTGAGTATCGCAAGAAGCATCTCGTGGCCGCCTGCCGCGCCTTCGCGATGCACGGTTTCGACTACGGCTTCGCTGGGCATCTGACGATCCGCGATCCCGAGCGTCCGGAACTCTACTGGACCAACCCGATGTGCGTTCACTTCTCGCAGGTGAACCTGTCGAACCTCATCCTCGCCGACCATAACGGCCGGGTGGTCGAGGGGCGCTACGCCATCAACCGGGCGGGCTTCGTGCTGCACGCCGCCGTGCATGACGAGTATCCCGAGGTCATGGCCATGTGCCATGCGCACACGACCTACGGCACCGCGTGGTGCGCCACGGGCCGTCCGCTCGATATGATCAGCCAGGACGCCGCCGCCTTCTACAACAGCCACGCGGTGATCGGCGCCTCCGCCGGTGCCGTGGCGGTGGAGAAGGACAGCGGCCTGTCGGTGGCCCAGCAGATCGGTCGCAACCGCGGCGTGCTTCACCAGAACCACGGCCTGTTGACCTGCTCGCATCACAGCATCGACGATGCGGCCTTCTGGTTCATCGCCCTGGAGCGCGCCTGCAAGCAGCAGCTTCTGGTGGAAGCCACCGGCATCAAGCCCGCCCTGCTGTCTGAAAAGACCGCTCGCTACAGCCGCGAGCATGTCGGCAGCGACTATATCGGCTGGCTGCATTTCCAGACGATCTACAACCATATCGCGGCGACCCAGCCGGATATGTTCGACTGAGCCGATCTTCGACGGCCCGCCGTTCTCAGGATAGCGGGCCGGACCTGGCGAGGATGCCTTCAAGCAGTAGATGACGCGGGGACGCGAAGGGGTTGGCGATGGTGACGCCACCCCACCGGAAGCCGTCCTGAAGGTCCTCCGTGAGGAGCAACCGACAGCCAGCCTGGGACGCGGCCGCGAGGATCACCGCATCCCAGATTGCGAGGCGATGCTCGGCGGCAAGGTCGGCCGCCGCCGCCAGCACCTCCGCCGTTGTTGGAACGGTGCTGTAGGTGTCGATCCAGTTGAGGATTGTGGTGCGGGCTTCGCTGCGCGTCCGCTTTCCTTTTCGGATCAAGACGTGGAACGACTCCCCGAGGGCCTGCAGGGGGATGACGGCCTTGTCCCTCGGAATTTCGCCGATCACCCCGATCGCAATGTCTCGCTTCTCAACGGTGTCTATGCCTTCGGCATACATCAAGACATTGGTGTCGAAGGCGACCTTCACGGTTCGTCCTCGTAGAGTTCATCCCTGGTCCAAGGCCCCGCGTTCCTGACCGGCTGATTTCTGAGGCGCTCGAGCAACGCCTCCTTCGCGGCGTCGCGTGCGGCGTCCTCCCGTTCGGCAGGAACGATGCGCGCGACGGGACGTCCGTGATTGGTCACGACATAGCTGTGTCCCTCGCGCACGCCGCGCAGGACCTCGGAGAACCCACGGTTGGCCTCCGCCGCCGAGATGGTCTTCTCCATGCGCGCGCCCTTCTAGTGAGATTGCCTACATTAGGCGATCGGTGGCGCCCGTCGCAAGCTTACGGCGCCACCCAGCCTCCCTCCCACCCGAACTCGTCCCGGAACCACGCCGCGCGACGGTGGCCCCGGCGGTCGAGGTAGAGGAAGTCGAGGCGGGTTGCCGTCACGACTACCGCGCAGAAGTTCCGGCGGCCCGTCGTCGTCGCCGTGGTCTCGTCGGCGAGGGTATAGGCATTGCCGGTCAGGAGGGCTGTGCCGGGGGGCGGCTCAGCAGCGTAGCAGACCCGGCTCATGGCGCGCGAGCCGGTCCAGGCCGCCTCCGCGATGGCATCGTCCGTGTGGAGGACGGCGCGACCCTCAATGCGGATTTGGATCTTGGTCTCGCCATCATAGGCCGCCAGCGCGCAGGCCGGGTTCGCGGCCAGTTCGAACGCCTTGTCCGAGCGCCGGTCGCAATGGAAACGGAGCGTGCCCGTCGTCCTGTCCGCCTCGCGCAGCACCACCGTGCGCAGCCGCGGCCCTCGTCCGCGACGGTGGCGAGTGTCGGGAGGTGGAAACCGCTGCGTCCGTGGGCGGCCCCCTCCGCCATCAGCCGCCAGAGCTCCGCGAAGCTCGCGTCGAGGTCATCGTAGAAGGCGGGGAGCGGGGTCACGCCGCGCCGCCGCTTCTCCGGGCCCGTTCCCGGAAGATCAGGGCGAGGTTGCGCACGTAGATACCCGTCGAGAGACCCTGGCCGATGATGATTACCGGCTCCTTGCGCACGAAACCGTAGACCAGCGTCATCAGCCCCCCGGCGATGGAGAGGAACCAGAAGGAGAGCGGCATGACGCTCTTTCCGGCCCGCTCGCTGGCGATCCATTGCAGGATGAAGCGCGAGCCGAAGATCAATTGCGCCAGGATGCCGAACACGAGCCAGAAATCGAAGCGCGTGACGAACACGTCGTAGAAATAGTCGGGTAGATCGTGGGCGAGCTGGATCAGCATCCGACGTCCTCGTCCCTCACAGCCTCGGCCTGGGGCGCCGTCACCTCGACGGCGCGCGGCGTGGCGCGCTTGCGCCGGATGAGCCACCACACTCCCGCAAGGTCGAGAAGCCCGACCCAGAGCCGGTCGAACATCCCGTAATTCGACGTTCCGGTGAGGCGCGGCCGGTCGATCACGTCCCGGTGGACGACCGTGTAGCCTTCGCGGAACACGAGGGCCGGCATGAAGCGGTGGAGCGCGTCGAAATAGGGAAGCCGCAGGTAGACGTGCCGCCTGAACACCTTCAGCCCACAGCCCGTGTCGCGGGTAGAATCCTTCAGGATGCGCCCGCGCACGCCGTTGGCGATGCGCGACTGGAGCATCTTGAAGCGTCCGTCCTTGCGCCCTCGCCGCTGCCCCTGGGCGAGGCCCGCACCCTCCCCGGCCTCATCGAGGGCGGCGAGAAGCGACGGAATGAAGGCCGGATCGTTCTGGCCATCTCCGTCGAGGGTGGCGATGATGGCGCCGCGGGCGGCGAGCACGCCGCTTCTCACCGCCGCCGATTGGCCCGCGCTCGCCCCATGCCGAAGCACCCGCAGCCAGGGCCGCGTGGCGCGGACCTCATCGAGGATGGCGGGGGTCGCATCGCTCGAACCGTCATCGACGTAGATCACCTCGAAGGAGAGATCGGCACAGGCGCGCTCGATCTCGGTCACCAGGGGGGCGATGTTCCCCGCCTCGTTCTTGACCGGGACGACGACGCTGAGGCGCAGGGAATCCGGCTGGGTCATGGCGCTGCCGCATAGGCCGTCGCGTATACGCGCCGTCCGTTGTTGAGGTTGAAGCCCTCGACCACGCCCAAGGGCGGAGGGGCGGGACGGCCCACGGGCCATGCGAAATTGAACGCGTCGCGCTCGCGGCCTTCCACGAAGAGCAGGCGGCAACCGCCTCCCTGCAGAAACGCCTTGGCGGCATCTCCGTCCGGCAGCATCACGAGGTCTGTGCGGGTGAGGAAGACGAGGCTCGGCTCACGATAGCCGAGAGTCCCCACCAGGGGATCGCGGCAGGGCATCGTGCTCTGGAACGCGGCGAGGCGCGGCGAGACCTTGAAGGTCGGCAATTGCCGCTGCGCGAGGCCGAGCACTCCCGGCCCGAGCAGGCCGGAGCCGAGGATGGCGAGGGCGATAGCCCGTTCGGGGAGATCGCGCGCGAAGGCGATCCAGCTCGCCCCGGCCGCGAGGCAGGCGGCGGCGAGGACCGGCAGGGAGATCCAGGGGATTGTGTGGTTGTCGAGCTTCCAGCCGGTAAGGCACAGGCCGAATGTCAGGCCGAGAGGAATGGCGGGCACCAACAGCGCCACCGCACGCGCGCACCGGCGGCGGGGCGTGATCTCGCCGCGCGTCAGGGCGATCACCGTCAGCACTGCGATCCAGGGCATCAACGGCAGGACGTAGTGCGGCAGCTTGGTCGGTACGGCCTCGAAGATCAGCCAGGCGGGGAGGATCGTCGCGATCAGGAAGGCGACGGCGTCGGTGCGACGCTCCCGCCACGCCAGAGGCACGCTCATGGCCGCGAAGGCGGCGCCGGGCCAGAAGGTCGCGAAGAAGGCCAGCGTGTAGGCGCCGGGCGGCCCCCAATGCCGCTCGGCCGCGCCGCCGACCTTGCCGAGCATGTCCTTGCCGACCGCCTCGGCGTAGAAGGCGCCGCCGCTCTTGAGGGTGATCGCCACGAACCACGGGGCGACGATCACGGCGGTCAGGGCAAGCCCGGCCAGCGGTCGCAAGGGGCGAAGCCAGGAGGCGGAGCGCGCCTTCCACGACAGGAACAGCGCGGGCAGGACGACGAACAGGGGCACCATCGGCCCCTTCACGAGGATGCCGACGGCGATCCCGAGCCAGAAGGCAAGGAAGACTGGCAGGCTGATACGCGACTCCCGCCGCAGCCACACCTGCGCCAGCGCCGCGAGGCTCGCAGTGGCGCAGGCGGCGAGAAGCGCATCGGTCTTGGCGAGATGCGCTTCGGCATTCAGCATGAGGCAGGCGCCGTAGAGTGCGGCGGCGAGCAATGCCTCCCGGCGCGCCAGGAAAGCGAGCGCCCCCCAATAGGCGAGGAGGGCCGAGGCCAGCGCCCCGAGGAGGGAAGGAATGCGATAGAGGGCGATCTGCGTCCGCGCATTAGGCACGCCGAGCGCTTCGCCCGCCGCGACGGCGGCAGCTTGCGCCCAATAGATGCCCACCGGCTTCTTGTTGCGCGCCTCGTCCTGGAAGCGGATCGCGACGAAGTCGCCGGTTTCCAGCATCTGCTTAGTGGCCTGGGCGAAGCGCGGCTCGTCCCGGTCCATGGGCTGGAGCGAGGCCTGCCCCGGCAGGAAGAGCAGAAGGCACAGCAAAGCCAGCGCCGCGCAGGCGCGGGCATGGCTCGCGGACAGCCGGTCGATGAGGGTGATGCGCCCGGCGCGCAGGCCGCCGGGCTGGACGTCGCCGTCGCGCGAAAGCGCACCGGCTGAGAGGCGTGTGGTCATAAGCTCCGGGTCGCGGCTCTCCGGTCCCGGTTCCTCAATCGGGATCGGGCCGGGAATGTCAAATCTGCCCGGCCACCTCCCTCAGCCGTGCGAACCCGGCATCGAGGTCCGCCTTGAGGTCGGCCGTGTCTTCGAGGCCGATATGGAAGCGCAGCGTCGGCCCGCCCGGCTCCCACCGGGTGGCGGTGCGGAAGGGCGTGCAGTCGAAGGGGATGCACAGGCTCTCGAAGCCGCCCCAGGAAAAGCCCATTCCGAACAGTTCGAGCCCGTCGAGGAAGGCGGCCAGCGCCGCCTCCGGCACCGGCTTCAGCACGATGCTGAACAGGCCGGACGCGCCCGTGAAGTCTCGCTTCCAAATGGCGTGGCCGGGATCCTCCGGCAGGGCGGGATGCAGCACGCGCAGCACCTCCGGCCGGGCCTGGAGCCAGCGGGCCATGTCGAGCCCCTGCTTCTCGTGCTCGCGCAGGCGCAGGCCCATGGTGCGCATGCCGCGCATGGCGAGGAACATGTCCTCGGGCCCGGCGCAGACCGAGAACTGGTGGTAGGTTCGGTTCAGCCGGGGCCAGTACTTCGCGTTGGCCGAGGTGAGGCCGAGCAGCAGGTCGGAGCCGCCACTGAGATACTTGGTGCCCGCCTCGATGGCGATGTCGACACCCTTCTCGTGCGGCGGGAACAGGAGCGGCGTCGCCCAGGTGTTGTCCATGATCACGCAGGCGCCCCGCGCATGGACGACCTCGGCGATGGCCGGGATGTCCTGCATCTCGAAGGTCAGCGAGCCCGGCGCTTCCACCAGCACGGCCCTGGTGTTCTCACGCATCAGGTCCGCGATGCCCGCGCCGACCAGCGGATCGTAATAGGTGGTCTGGACGCCGAAGCGGGCCAACACCTCGTCGCAGAAGATCCGCGTCGGGCGGTAGGCCGAGTCGCTGACGAGGAGATGATCGCCCGCCGAGAGGGCGGCCATCAGCCCGATGGAGAGCGCCGCGAGGCCCGACGGCGTCGCGACCGTGCCCGCCGCCCCGGCGATGTCGCTCCAGGCATCGCAGAGTGCGTCCGAGGTCGGGGTGCCGTGAGTGCCGTAGGTATAGCGCCCGCGCCGGTTCTGAATGTCGTCGTAGGTCGGGAACAGGACGGTGGAGCCGCGATAGATCGGCGTATTCACGAAACCGTGCTGCTCGGACGGATCGCGCCCGGCATGGACGAGTCGCGTCGCGGGGGCGAACCGCTTCTTCGATTCGGGCTTCGGCGTCAGAGACATCGGGACCTGGACTCGCGTGACGGACGAGCGGCACGAAGCCGAGGGCGCCCCCATCCGTCAAGCGCTGCCTTCAGTTGAAGGCCACGCCGACCTCGCCGAGGCTCCGCCAGATCACCCGGCAGGACCAGCGATCTTCGGACGGTTCGAGGGAAAGAAGGAAGGTGTCCGGTACATGGCCCGCCTCCGGGAGGAGTAGTCGGGCGCCCGCGGCCGAGATGTCGCGCACGATGCAGGCGTGATGACCGCTTTCGCCCGCCACGACGCGCCCGGGACGGTCGAGGGCGACGCGCTTTCCCTGCCTGATATTCATCGGTCTTGCTCCGCCCCGCGCTGAAACAATGTCAGGCAAGCTAAGATGGAGCGGCGCGTTAACAGGCCATCCCGGCGATCCCCGAATTGACCTCACAAGGAACGCGCGGGACGGTTTCAAGTGGAACGGCGTTAGCGGATGGTTTTCGGCGGATCGGATTGTTGCGCTTCTTCGTAAGCTTCCATCCACGCCTTGTGATCGTCGGAGCCTTCGGGGTACGGGCACTCGCTCTTCGGCTTGCCGTAGACCCGGGCATTGCGGCCCTGAATGAAGGGGCTGTCGCTGGCGGTGGCTTGAGCGTTCGGCATGGGATCTCGCGCACACAGTGGGAGCTTCGTTAACGGCCCTGTGTGCAATCTGTTGCCGTTCCCCTAGTGCGTTCCCGAGTCCTGCGACGTGCGTATCCTGCGTCCCTTCCTCGGCGGTCTCGTCGTGACCCTCTCGACCGCCATCGTGGTGTTCGTGACGGCTGACCGGCTCACTCACCTCGCGCCTCCGGCTCCGGTGGCCCGCGCGGTGACGCTCGAGCCCTCGGCCACGGGCTCGATCCCGGCTCCGATGCCCGCCCCCGTCGCGGCCATGAAGAAGGCCGCCCCGTCCATCCCGAACGGCTATGACACCGAGCGGCTTCGCGCGCTGATGGCGGGCGATCCGATCATGCGGGGACGGTAGGGCTTCACACCCGTCGTCATTGCGAGGAACGAAGCCATCCAGGGATCCGCCACGATCGGCGTCCCGCTGCCCTGGATTGCTTCGCTTCCGCTCGCAATGACGGGGTCGCTTGTCACCGCGCCGTGCGGAACACCTGCAGGTCGAGATCCCGCACCTTCTTGCGCAGCGTGTTCCGGTTCACACCGAGGAGTTCCGCCGCGCGGATCTGGTTGCCCCGCGTGGCGGCGAGCGCCGCCCCGATCAGAGGACCTTCGATCTCGCGCAGGATGCGGTGGTAGAGGCCGGGCGGTGGCAGCGTGTCACGGTAGCCCGAGAAATAGTCCGACAGGTGTCGTTCCACGGCGCTGGACAGGCTCTCCGACTCTCCTGTCGGCTTGCGCGACGCGCCGTTGGCACCGCCTTGAGCGGGGCTCTGCGCCAGTGGCAGGGTGTCGAGTTCGGCCTCGATGACCGGCCCGGTAATAGTCTCCTGCGGATAGAGTGCGGCGAGGCGCCGGACAAGGTTTTCCAGTTCGCGGACGTTGCCTGGCCAGCGGTACCGCTTGAGCTTCTCCATTGCGTCGCCGTCGAGGGTCTTGCGGGTCAGGCCCTCGCGCTCGACCAGCACGAAGAAGTGACGGACGAGATCCGGCACGTCCTCCGACCGCTCCCGCAGCGCGGGCAGGCGCAGGGGCACGACGTTGAGGCGGAAGAACAGATCCTCGCGGAAGATGCCCTGCTGGATGGAAACCCGCAGATCCTTGTTGGTCGCCGCGATGATGCGAACGTTGGTGCGGATCGGAACCCGGCCGCCCACGGTGGTGTATTCGCCCTGCTGAAGCACGCGCAGCAGGCGGGTCTGCGCCTCCATCGGCATGTCGCCGATCTCGTCGAGGAACAGCGTGCCGCCCTCGGCCTGCTCGAACCGGCCCGCCGACCTTTGGAGCGCCCCGGTGAAGGCGCCCTTCTCGTGGCCGAAGAGTTCCGATTCGATGAGATCGCGCGGGATCGCGGCCATGTTCACCGGCACGAACGGGCCGGTGCGGCGGCGGCCGTAATCGTGGAGCGCTCGGGCCACCAGTTCCTTGCCGGTGCCCGACTCGCCGGTGATCATCACGGTCAGGTCGGTCGGCATGAGGCGGGCGAGAGCCCGGTAGATCTCCTGCATGGCGGGCGAGCGGCCGACCAGCGGGATGTCCTCGTTCTCGGGCCCGGCCCCTTGCGCAGGCGCGCCGCGCGGTCGCGACAGGGCGCGGCCGACGATGGCGATCAGTTCCTTTAAGTCGAAGGGCTTGGGCAGGTATTCGTAGGCCCCGCGCTCGGAGGCGCGGATGGCGGTCATGAACGTGTTCTGCGCGCTCATCACGATGATCGGCAGTTCCGGCCGTACGCGCTTGATGCGCGGCAACAGGTCGAACACGTTCTCGTCGGGCATCACCACGTCGGTGATGACGAGGTCGCCTTCACCCTGCGCGACCCAGCGCCAGAGGGTGGCGCAATTGCCCGTCGATCGGACCTCGTAGCCCGCTCGTGACAGCGCTTGGTTCAGAACGGTGCGGATGGCGGCGTCGTCGTCCGCAACGATGATGTGGCCGTTCGGCATGACTGTTACTCAAAACCTCCGGCAGGCATCCCGATCATGGCTCGACATTGGGCTCGCGCCCATCACGCGCACTCGACATGGGAAGAAGGATGCGGAACGTCGTCCGGCGTGGGGCGGGATCGCACTCGACGATCCCTCCATGGTCGCCGACGATCTTGGCGACCAAAGCAAGACCGAGGCCGGAACCCTGGGCCTTGGTCGTCACGAACGGATCGAACATGTCGCTCAGCATCTCGGCGGAGATGCCGGGGCCATTGTCGCGAATCGCCACCTCGATGGGCAGGCTCACGCGCTCGCGGGATCCGGGGATCTGAAGCCGCAGGCCGGTGCGGAAGGCGGTGGCCAGGGTGATCTCGCCCTCCACCGCATCCGGCCCGATGGCTTCGGCGGCATTCTTCACGAGGTTGAGGATCACTTGGATCAGCTGGTCTCGGTTTCCGAGGACCGGCGGCAGCGACGGATCGTAGGTTTCGATGAAGCGGATGTGCCGGGCAAAGCCCGACTGCGCCGAGCGCTTCACCTGATCGAGCACGCCGTGGACGTTCACCGGGCCGCGCTCGGCCGGGCGCTCGTCCCCGAACAGCTCCATCCGCTCCACGATGCGCACAATCCGGTCCGACTCGTCGCAGATCAGGCGTGTGAGGAGCCTGTCTTCTTCCGCGCCCGTGCTCTCCAGAAGTTGCGCCGCGCCGCGTATGCCGGCCAGCGGGTTCTTGATCTCGTGGGCGAGCATGGCGCCCAGGGCGACCATCGACCGAGCCGCCCCGCGATGGGTGAGCTGGCGGTTCATCTTGTCGGCGATGGTGCGCTCCTGCAGCATCATCACCACGGCATCGCCCTCATCGAGGGGTGTCGCGAAGACGTCGACGCTG
This sequence comes from Methylobacterium komagatae, assembly GCF_042661665.1. NCBI lineage: Bacteria > Pseudomonadati > Pseudomonadota > Alphaproteobacteria > Hyphomicrobiales > Methylobacteriaceae > Methylobacterium > Methylobacterium komagatae. The sequence continues at coordinate 3,369,113 of NZ_JBHSWN010000001.1, read as the reverse complement.
CGCTCGGTGCCGGTGCGGGGCTGCGAGAGTTCGACACGGTACTCGCTGACGCTCGCCTTCCGCCGCCGCACCTCGGCCACGAGGGCGATGATCGGCGAGGCGAAGGGGATGATGTCGCGCAGGCGCCGCCGCTGCATCAGCCGCGCCGAATAGTCGAAGAAGGCCTCCGCCGCGTGGTTGCACTGAAGGATGCGCTCATCGCCGCCGATCGTCAGAACCGGCAGCGGCAAGGCGTTCAGAACCGCCTCGCTGCCGGAAAGCTTGAAGCCGGAGTGGGGGAATTCCTCGCTGGTCACGCCGCTTCCCTCATCTCGGGGGCCGGGCCCGCGAAGGCACGGGACAGGAGGGCGAGCGCCGCCTGCGGGTCGGTGGTGGTCAGGAGCGCGCTCCGCTCAGCCGCGCTCAGCGCGCCGCCGGTTTCGGCATAGGCCGCCAGATGCTTCCGCGCGTGGCGGACGCCCATGTGTTGCCCGTAAAGCGACAGCAGCCCCTCGTAATGCTCGGCGGCCAGGGCGGCCTGTTCGGTGCGATCCGGGGCCGCCGCCTCGCGCCCGGCGAGCGCCGCCGCCACCTGCCCGACGAGCCAGGGCCGCCCGGTCGCCGCGCGCCCGATCATCACCCCCGCCGCGCCCGAGGCATCGAGACAGGCCCGTGCCTCGTCGAGGCCGGTGACGTCGCCGTTGGCGATGACGGGAATCGACACCGCCTCCACCACCGCGCGGATCGCCGGCCAATCGGCCCGGCCCTTGTAGAATTGCTGGCGGGTGCGGCCGTGGACCGTCACCGCGTTGAGCCCCAGCCGCTCGGCCCGCCCGGCGAGGTCGGCGGCGTTGCGGGACGCATCGTCCCAGCCGAGCCGCATCTTCACCGTCACGGGAATGGATACCGCGCCGCGCACGGCGGCGAGCAGCCGCTCGGCATGGTCGAGGTCGCGCATCAGCGCCGAGCCCGAAGCGATGCCGGTCACGATCTTGGCGGGGCAGCCCATGTTCACGTCGATCGCGTCGGCCCCGTTCGCCTCCGCCAGCCGGGCGGCCTCGGCCATCGGCGCTGCCTCGCAGCCCGCGAGCTGGACGATATGCGTGTCGATGCCCGCGCCTTCCGCGCGGAGGGTCGCCTCGGCGGAGCCCCGGGCGAACTCCCGCGCAGCCACCATCTCCGACACGACGGCGCTCGCGCCGCAGCGCAAAGCGATGCGCCGCATGTGCAGGTCCGTCACGCCGGACAGCGGTGCCAGGAGGCAGAGAGGCGGATCCCCTGCCGACAGCCCGCGGCGCAGGGCGCCCAAATAATGGTCAGTCTTCATTCTGCTCAACAATGAGGCAAAGCGGGGCCGGACGCAAGCGGCATCGTCGCGTTGATTTCGCCCCCTGCCCCGCTTAAACGACGGGCATGTTTCACAGGTATGGCGCCGGCCGCGCGGCAGGTCTGCCGCCGTTCGAGCCGGGATCCTCGCCTCCATGTCCGCCGCCTCAGAGAATGGAAGCGTCGCCGCCATCGTCGTGGCGGCCGGACGCGGCATCCGCGTCGGCGGCGGGGTGCCGAAGCAATATCGCCGGGTCGCCGGTCAGGCCGTCCTGACCCGCACGCTAGCCGCCCTCGCCTCCCATACCGACGTCGCGACGATCCTACCGGTCATCGCCGCCGATGCGGCCGACTTCTTCCGTGAGTGCCTGGAAGACCTCGATCCTTCGATTCGCGCCCGGATCGCGGAGCCGGTCGAGGGCGGCGCCACCCGCCAGATGTCGGTGCGCGCCGGGCTGGAGGCTTTAGCCTCCGGGACGGCGCCGGAGATCGTTCTCGTCCACGATGCGGCGCGGCCGTTCATCCGCCCGGACCTGATCGCGCGGGCGATCAAGGCCGGGCGCGACCACGGCGGCGCCGTGCCGGGTGTCGCCGTGACCGATACGGTGAAGCGCGTCGAGGAGATCGAGCCCGGCATCGGCCGCGTGACCGAGACTCCGGCGCGCGACGCGTTGCGCGCTGTGCAGACCCCGCAATCCTTCGCCTTCGGTCCGCTGCTCGACGCCCACCGCGCCGCCGCCGCCCAGGACCTGCACGCCTTCACCGATGACGGGGCGCTGGCCGAATGGGCCAGCCTGCCGGTCGTGGTATTCGCGGGCGATATCGACAACCGTAAGATTACCCAGGCCTCGGACCTGATCGAGGCCGACCGGGCCTTCTCATCCGACGCCGCCGGAGCCAGAGCGATGACCCAATATGTGACCCGCCTCGGCACGGGCTTCGACGTTCACGCCTTCACCGAGGGCGACCATGTCTGGCTCGGCGGCATCCGCATCCCGGCCGACCGGGGCGTGCTCGCCCATTCGGACGGCGACGTCGCCCTGCACGCCCTGACCGATGCGCTGCTCGGCGCCATCGCGGACGGCGATATCGGCACCCATTTCCCGCCCTCCGACGAGAAGTGGCGCGGCGCCTCCTCCGACCAGTTCCTGGCCCATGCCTGCGAGTTGGTGCGGGCGCGTGGCGGCCGGATCGATCACCTCGACATCACCGTGCTGGCGGAGGCTCCGCGCATCGGTAAGCACCGCGAGGAGATCCGCGCTCGCATCGCCGCCATCGCCGGGGTGCCGCTCTCGGCCGTCTCGATCAAGGCGACGACGACCGAGAAGCTCGGCTTCGTCGGCCGGGCGGAAGGCCTTGCCGCCCAGGCCGCCGCCACCGTGCGCCTGCCGGATGAGGAAGCGGGCGCCTGAGGGCGCCCGTCCGGTTCAGACCAGCAGCAGCACGGCCGCGATCAGCATCGTCCCGAAGGTGAGCAAAATGCCGCCGCCGCGGCAGGCGAACTGGCGCGGGCTGTTGGGCGGGGCGAACATGCCGACCGGATGCAGAATGCGACCCAGCAGCAGGGCGATCAGAAGCGCCTGAACCGTGCCGTGCGAGGTGCCGCGCGCCTCCAGCAGACCGATCAGGATGATCGCCAGCGGCACGTACTCGCCGAAATTGGCGTGGCTGCGGATGCGCTTCTGCAAATCGTCGCTGCCGCCATCGCCATGAAGCACGTTGCCGGACAGGCGCCCGGCCATCACCCAGCCCGCCAGGCCGAGATAGAGAAGGGCGAGCAGCGCGGCATAATAGGCCGTGGTCGCTGGGAAGATCATCGGGTCGCGTTCTCCATGATTGAGCCGCCAGCCCCAGTGAGGCTAGGGTGAAAGCCTCAGCGACATAGGGCGCGTGACGCCGCCGGGAGTCCTTTTCGCGATGCTCGACGACCCCGAATTGCTCGCCCGCGCCGAGGCCCTCGTCGCGGCCTATGCGAAGGCCGGGCGGACCCTCGCCACGGCCGAATCCTGCACAGGCGGCCTCGTGGCGGCCCTGCTGACGGCGGTGCCGGGCTCCTCCGCCGCCGTGGAGCGCGGCTACGTCACCTATTCGAACGCCGCCAAGGCCGAGGCGATCGGCGTCGATCCGGCGCTCATCGAGACGTATGGGGCGGTGAGCGAGCCAGTGGCCCGCGCCATGGCCGAGGGCGCGCGGGCGGCGTCCCGCGCGGATATGGCGGTAGCGATCACCGGCATCGCCGGGCCGGGGGTGGGAGTGCCGAAAAGCCGGTGGGCCTCGTCCATCTCGCGGTCTCGGGACCCGGCGGCACGATGCATCTCGCCCGTCGCTATGGCGATCTCGGACGGTCGGGGATCCGCCGCGCAGCCGTCGCGGATGCGCTCGGCCTACTCGATAAAGCGCTCGAATATTCCAAGTAAATCCGCGTCCGGCCTCATTTTCAGCGCAGCATGCAGCGTGCTTTAACCATGATAAAATAGCTGCCCGGCCCTGTAAGGGAATCTTCGATATCTTTCGCGGATCATGCCCCGGATTTTCTCTCGGCCGCGATGCAGATCGATCTTCAAACTCTCTACTGGCTGACGGTCGGCACACTGCTCGTCGCTGCGGCGATGATGCTGTGGGAGCGGATGGCTCAGCCCCTGCGCGCGACCGCCCTCGGTCTCTGGGCGGCGGGAGCTCTCGTCTTTGCCGTCGCCTGCGTCGTCGCCATGGTCCGCACGAGCTTTCCTGGCGTAAGCGGCCTTGCGACGGCGAACATCCTGTTTCTCACCGGGTATCTGCTCTGGCTGCACGGGGTGCGGCGCCTCGATGGGCCGGCGCGCGGACTGCGCTGGTACGCCCTGCTCCTCGGCGGCATGGCCGCGCTTTGGACCGTGGCGGGCGTGCATTTCCCTCAGGCCTTCTGGAATCACGTCGCCGCCCTGCCCATCGCCGGCATCTGCGGCGCGACGGCCCTCGTCACCCTGCGCTGCCGGGCCCTCCGGGGCCTGCGCTCCCGTCCCGTCGCCATCGCGATTCCCGCCGGGCACGCGCTGTTCTATGTCGGTCGCGCCTTCATCGTGCCGACCCTCGCGGCCACCTATGGCAGCGAGATCCTGATGAGCGTCGCCAAGGCCACGATGTTCGAGGCGGTGCTGTTCTCGGTCGCGATGCCGATGACCTTCGTCGCTCTGGTGCGTGAGGAAGCGCAGGAGCGTCTGAAGGCCGCCGTGCAGACGGATTACCTCACTGGCTTGTCGAACCGGCACGGCTTCTTCGAGCAGGGCGACAGGGTGCTGGCGACCAGCGCGAAGGATGCCCCGATCTCGCTGCTCGCCTTCGATCTCGACCACTTCAAGTCGATCAACGACCGCTACGGCCACGGGGCGGGCGACGCGGTGATCCGGCTCTTCGCCGTGGTCGCGCGCGATCACATCGCGCCGGAGGCTATCGTGGCGCGGCTCGGCGGCGAGGAATTCGCCGCGCTCCCTGCCGGGGGCTAGTCTCGCGGAGGCTCGGCGGATCGGCGAGGCGGTGGCCTCGCGCTTCGCCGAATCTTCAGCCGAGGGCGTCCGGGCGACGGTGAGCATCGGCCTCGCGGAGACGCGGCCCGGTGGCAGCGATCTCGGCCAGCTCCTCGCGAGCGCCGACAGGGCGCTCTACCGCGCCAAGGCACTCGGCCGGAACCGGGTGGAGGCAGAGGGGCCTGCCGCGGCGGCCTGAACGGTCAGGCCGTGCCGTAGATGCGGGCCGCGCGGCCCTCGAATGCATCGGTGAACTTGCGGAAGGCACGGTCGAACATCGAGCCCATCAGCAGGCCGAGCGTCCGGCTCTTGAACTCGTAAGTGATGAAGAAGTCGACGTCGCAGCCGCCGCCTTCGGCATCCTTGAACGTCCAGCGGTTCTCAAGGTGCCGGAACGGTCCGTCGATGTATTCGGCGACGATCTTGCGGGCCCCCGGATCGAGGCTGACGCGGGTGGTGAACCGCTCGCGGATCGCCTTATAGCCGACGCCCATCTCGGCCACGAGAACCTGACCGCCCTCCGGTTTGTCCTGGCGGCGGATGACGCGCAAGGATTCACAGAGCGGCAGGAATTCGGGATAGCGTTCGACGTCGGCGACGAGGTCGTACATCTGCTCGGCGCTGTGCCGAACCCGGCGCGTGACCCGGAAGGATGGCATTCCGAAGGGACTTTCTCAGGCCGACAGAACGGGGGACAGCTTGGCGTTCCGCGCCGCCTGAAGCTTGGCGAAATCTTCGCCGGCATGGTGCGACGACCGGGTGAGCGGCGTCGCGGAAACGAGCAGGAAGCCCTTGGCGTAGGCCGTGGTCTCGTAGCCCTTGAACTCGTCCGGCGGCACGAAGCGCATCACCGCGTGATGCTTCTTCGAGGGCTGGAGGTACTGGCCGACGGTCAGGAAGTCGACATCCGCCGAGCGCAAGTCGTCCATCAGCTGGAGCACCTCGTTCCGCTCTTCACCGAGGCCGACCATGATGCCGGACTTGGTGAAGATCGACGGGTCGAGCTCCTTCACCCGCTGCAGCAGTCGCACGGAATGGAAGTAGCGGGCGCCCGGGCGAACGGTGAGGTACTTGGAGGGCACCGTTTCAAGGTTGTGGTTGAACACGTCGGGCCGGGCCTCGACCACGATCTCGAGGGCGCCGTCCTTGCGCAGGAAGTCCGGCGTCAGGATCTCGACGGTGGTGCCGGGGCTCGCCCGGCGGATCGCCGCGATGGTACGGGCGAAATGCGTGGCGCCGCCATCCGTCAGGTCGTCCCGGTCCACCGAGGTGATGACCACGTGGTGCAGGCCGAGCTTGGCGACCGAATCGGCGATCTTTTCCGGTTCACCGGTATCGAGGGCGTCCGGCAGGCCGGTGCGCACGTTGCAGAAGGCGCAGGCCCGCGTGCACGTGTCGCCCATGATCATGAAGGTGGCGTGCCGCTTCTCCCAGCATTCGCCGATATTGGGGCAGCCCGCCTCCTCGCAGACGGTGACGAGGCCGTGCTCGCGCACGATCTTTTGCGTCTCGGTCCAGGCCTTAGAGCCCGGTGCCTTCACGCGAATCCAGTCCGGCTTCTTCGGCTGCACCGCCTGATCCGGCCGGTGGGCCTTCTCCGGGTGACGCGGGGGCCGCGGATCATTCTTGATAAGGTCGAGGACGACGGCCATCGGAAACCGGATCGCGCCTGTGCGCGCCTTCGAGGAGTTGATGCTGACTTAGGGCCTTCCCGCCCGCGTCGCAAACGGGCGCGACGCTGGGGCGCGACGGGAACCTCCCCCTGTCTCAGGATCGGCCGAGGCGCTGAAGCGGGTCGGCGATCGATGCAAGGGTCCGCAGAACGTCGATGTCTGTCGAGGAATGCAGATAATTTCAAATTGTATTCGTATTGACTGCTACTTGCGGCTGATTGACCGGCTGTTGTCGGCGTGCATGGTAAATTTTTTGGCCGATCATACAGTTTTGCCGTGATGCTATCCTTGCTCGATACGGTGGAGCGCGCCATCGCTGCCGGAGAATTCGAGGGTGCGGAGGCGGATGCTGAGGCCGGGCTCGCTGAGGCGCCCGACGATTTGGTTCTTCGCGGGAAACTCGCCCAGTGTCTGACGAAGCAATTGCGCTTCGCCGAGGCGATCTCGCACTGGCGCTATATCCTCGATGCGCCGCAGGCGGGCTTGTCCGATCACGTGCCCGCCACCTTCGGCCTAGCGATCTGTGCCGCGCAAAGCGGACAGCCGGAATGGGTGCGCCCGTACATCGACCGGCTGGATCTGAGGTTTTCGTCCCATCCGAGCGATTGGTGCTGGCGGCCCCGTATCCTCACCGCGGCGGGCTTCGCAGAGGAGGCCGAGGCGGAGTTGCGGTCGCTCCTGTCCGACAGGCCCGGCGACCCATTCATCGAGCAGGCGCTTGGCTCAGCGATGCTTCAGCGGGGCGATCCCGAGGGCCATCGCCTTGCGCTGGCCTTCTCGAGTCGCGCCTTCTACCGGATCTATTATCCTGAAACGCCGCTGATCGAGCGGATGTGGCAGGGTGAGCCCCTTGAGGGCCGGTCGGTCACTATCGTTCGGCATGGCGGCTTCGGCGACCTCTTCCAGTTCATCCGCCACGTCCCCCGGCTTCGGCAGCTCGGCGCCGGGTCCATCACCGTCGTCGCGACGACCCGTTGTCACGGGCTGCTCCAAAGCGTCGGCGTCGATGACCTCGTTAGCCTGGACGAGATGGAGGCGGCCCGCAGCCGGAGCGATTGTTGGGTCGGGACCTTTGGCCTCGCGCGGGCCGGGGGCGAAAGCGCGTCGGGGTATCTCCGGGCTCCGCCGAGCGCGCAGGCGGAGGCGATCCTTCAGCAAGCGCGGAGCCGGGCAGCGGGCCGCCCCTGCATCGGCCTGTACTGGTACAGCGACATGGATCTCGGTGAGGCGAAGAGCATCCCGCTCGCTGCCATCGCGCCGCTCCTTGCCCGCAGCGACATCCATTGGGTCATCCTTCAGCGCGGCTTCGGGCTCCGACGCCTGCACGCGGCCGAGATCGGTCTCGACGCCACGGTGACGGTGGTGGACCTGCCCTTCGATGATGCGGGCGCGCTCATCGCCGGGCTCGATGGCGTCGCCTCGATCTGCGCGTGGCCCTTCCACCTCGCGGGGGCCTTGGGCGTGCGGACATGGTTGATCGCGGGACGCGTGCTGGACGGGCGGCATATGAACCGCGAGCGGGATTCGGTCGTCTACCCGGCTTGCGCCACCCTGATGCGCCAGCCGACTGTCGGTGACTGGCCGGGGGCCATCGCCCTGTTGATGGGCGAACTCGATGCCCTCACCCGGCCGCGGGGGCCTGCTGCGCTTCCCGTACCAGAGCCATGTTGAGGCGCGGGTCGTTGTACATCTTGAACTGGCGGTAGGTGCGGAATCGCGCCTGACCCTGGCGGCATTCGGTGAGAAGGGCGTCGAGGCAGCCGGACAGGTCACTTCGCTGGAGGCAAAGCCGCGCGAGCTTGTCGGCGCAAGCGGCGCGGTGCGCGTCATCGACGTCCCCCTCTCCACCTGTGCCGCCATGTGAAAGATTTTCAGGCTGGCGATGGAGAGCCGATCGATGATCGAGCCGGGGGTTTCGCTGTTGAGCCGGGCCTGCGCGGCGGCGGGCGCCGACATCAGCGTCTCCAGCACCTCGTCCATGCGTTCGACCGCATCGTTCCGCGCTTGATTGAACCTGTCGATCGCCCGCTTGTTGGCCGCAATCTCCGCGTCGCGCACATGCGTCCGCCGGGCGAGATCTTCCTCTGCCCAGAGCTGCATGTTGTTGCGGTGATTGTCCGCCAGGGCCAGCCAGAGCGCGGTCCCGTTTGGCGGCGGCAAGAGGGTTCCGTCCGCGAAGAAGGCCCGCGTTCCCTCCGCGTGGAAGGCCGTGACCGCATCGCCCGTAACGGGCAGGAACACCACGGCGCTCATGCGTCCCGCGTCATCAAGAGATCGCAGGCGCTCAAGGGGTTCGTGTCGTCGAGGCGGGCGCGGATCGCTGCAATGCCCTCCCCGGTCGCCGGGAAGGCCGGCATCTCAGACGGCTCGCCACGGTCAGCCGGGTGAAATTCTCGCACAGGAAGGCCGCCAAGCCGTCCATCATGCCATTGCGCTGGAGGCCGTAAGGCCAGAACTCGATGACGAAGGGCGCCCCGGCCGCGACGGCGGCTCTCGCCCCGAGCAGGACCTGGAACTCCCAGCCCTGCACGTCGATCCAGATCAGGGAGCGTGGGAGCCGTTCGGATAGTCCCTCGCGAGTCAGAAGGTCGTCGAGACGTGTCGATTCTACCCGATAGGTCGGCCATGCCTCCTCACCGAACGCGCCCGGCTCCGAGGAATGCTTGACCCGATGGTCGCCCTTATTCTCCGGCGAAAGCTGGAACTCCAGAAGCTCGCCCGAGGTGGCGCCCGCGGCGGTATTGATGGCGACCACACGATCCTGAAGATCGTTGAGGTACAGGTTCGCCATCAGCGTGCGGTAATTCAGTTGGTCCGCCTCGACGGCCAGGACCTGCTTGGCATGGCCCCTGGCCGCTGCGGGGATCGTGACCGTGCCGAGATTGGCGCCGACATCGACCAACAGATCGCGAGGTCCACCCAGATGCGCGACGGTGCGCTCGAAGGTTTCGAACTCGAAGCTGCCGTTTCTGGCTAGGGAGCGCGAGATGAAGTTATCGCGCTGAAGCGAGACGAAAACTTCCGGTCCGACATTCGAAAGGGCGAAGAGACTGTCGTTGCCTTCTTCGTATTCGATCTCCCTCAACTCCGGCAGGTTGGTCGTCCGCGTAAGGCGGAGCATGGCGCGCCAGAGATCGCCGAGTTGTCCGGTATCGACCAAACCTGAGGGACGGATGGTTTGCGGATTTCGACTATGGGTCGAGACATACGACATGATCCGCTCGTCCCACGACCCGGGGCAATGACCCGAAGACGGTGCCATTGCCCGCAGGCTTCACAATCTGCCAGTCATCTCGCTTTTAACCTCTCTTATTGTCGCCTTCTACTGGCTATAGATTGAATGTAATATTTGAATAACCACCGAAGATTGTTTTGAGCGATCGTCAGAGGCCCAATATGCGCACGAACAGCCCCGCCAGGACCGCGCCGATGGCCGGTCCGGCCACGGGGATCAGCGCATAACCCCAATCCGACGATCCCTTGCCCGCGATGGGCAGGACCGCGTGAGCAATGCGGGGGCCGAGATCGCGGGCGGGGTTGATCGCGTAGCCGGTGGTGCCGCCCAGCGACAGGCCGATGCCCCAGACCAACATCGCCACGAGGTAGGGTGCCACACCGCGCGAGAACGTGCCGGTGCTCCCGGAAGTGCTCGTCACCAGGGCGGCGATGGTGAAGACGAGGAAGAAGGTGCCCACGATCTCCGAAATCATGTTGGCTCGCGTGTTGCGGATCGCCGGGCCCGTGCAGAACACTGCGAGCTTCAGGTCCGCCTCGGGCGTCTCGGCCCAATGCGGCAGGTAGTGCAGCCACACCACGACCCCGCCTAGGAAGGCGCCAAGGAACTGGGCCGGCAGGTAGACTGCGAGTTTCGAATAGTCGCCGGTGCTGACCGCCCCGCCCAGCGTCACCGCCGGGTTGATATGAGCGTCGGGGCTGCCGGTCGCGTTGGCCACGAACACCCCGGCAAGCACCGCGAAGGCCCAGCCGGCGGTGATGCCGATCCAGCCCATGGCCTCGCCCTTGGAGCGCTTGAGCAGCGCCCCCGCCACCACCCCGTCGCCGAGCACGATGAGCGTCATCGTACCCAGCATCTCGCCCAGGAACGGCGATGCCATGATGTGTCCTCCCTTTGTGGTTTGTTGGTATTCGTCCTGCCCACCCCCTCATCATCAGGTGCGGCGCTGGCCGCATCGAAGGAGAGCCCCAGAGATCTCGGCGCGATCTGGAGGCCTCCTGCGAGGCCCGCCGGGGCGGGCACCTCAGGATGAGGAGGCGGGTGGCCTTAAAGGCTCGGGACGGAACCCCGTCCTCAGTCCTCGTCCGCCTTCCAATCAAAGGAGCGTTGCACCGCCCGGCTCCACATGGCCGCGGTGGTCTCGCGGCGGGCGGCGTCCATCTTGGGCTCCCAGCGCTTGTCGACGCCCCAGTTGCGCTTGAGGTCGTCGAGCCCCTTCCAGTAGCCGACCGCGAGGCCCGCCACGTAAGCGGCGCCGAGCGCCGTCGTCTCCGAGACCTTCGGGCGTACGACCGGCACGTCGAGGATATCCGCCTGGAACTGCATCAGCGTGCCGTTGGCGACCATGCCGCCATCGGCGCGCAACTCCTTCACGGGGATACCGGAATCCTTCTCCATCGCGGCCAGCACCTCGCGGGTCTGGAAGGCGGTCGCCTCCAGCACCGAGCGGGCGATGTGCCCCCGGTTGGCGTAGCGGGTCAGGCCGATGATCAGGCCGCGCGCGCCCTCGTTCCAGTGCGGCGCGTAGAGGCCCGAGAAGGCGGGCACGAAATAGACCCCGCCATTGTCTTCGACCGTCCCGGCGAGGCTTTCCACCTCGGCCGAGTCCTTGATCATGTGCAGGTTGTCGCGCAGCCACTGCACCAGAGCGCCCGTGATGGCGATGGAGCCTTCGAGGGCGTAGACCGGCTTCTGCCCATCGAGCCGGTAGCCCAGAGTGGTGACGAGACCCGCCTTGGAAGGCACCGCCTCCTCGCCCGTATTCATCAGCGCGAAGCAGCCGGTGCCGTAGGTGTTCTTGGCCTCGCCGGGAGTGAAGCAGGTCTGGCCGAACAGCGCTGCCTGCTGGTCGCCGAGGATGCCCGCGATCGGCACGCGCGCGAACTCGCCCCTCGCCTCGCCGTAGACCTCGCTCGATGAGACGATCTTCGGCAGCATCGCGCGAGGGATGCGGAAGGTGGAAAGCATCCCCTCGTCCCATTCCAGGGATTTCAGGGACATGAGCTGCGTGCGGCTGGCATTGGTCACGTCGGTAGCGTGCAGGCCCCCGTCCGGCCCGCCGGTGAGGTTCCAGAGCAGCCACGTGTCGATGTTGCCGAATAGGACATCGCCCGCTTCGGCCTTCTCCCGCGCGCCCTCCACGTGGTCGAGAAGCCAGCGCAGCTTCAGGCCGGAGAAGTAGCTCGCCAGGGGCAGGCCGGTGAGATCGCGGAAGCGGTCGCGCCCTCCGTCATGGGCGAATTCCGAGACAAGGCGGTCGTTGCGGGTATCCTGCCAGACGAGGGCGTTGTGCAGAGGCTTGCCCGTCTTCCGGTCCCAGATGACCGTCGTCTCGCGCTGGTTGGTGATGCCGATGGCCGCGAGGTCCTTCGGCGTGAGGTTGCCCTTGGCGAGGGCCACCTTCATCACCTTCTGTGTCTTCGCCCAAATCTCGGCGGCGTCGTGCTCGACATGGCCCGGCGCCGGGTAGATCTGCGCGTGTTCTTCCTGCGCGACCGTGATGACGGTCCCCTCACGGTCGAACACCATGAAGCGGGTGCTGGTCGTGCCCTGGTCGATGGCCCCGATATAACGGCTCATCGTTTCCTCCTTCGTTCATCCCCACCGGTCTCGGCCGGTTCGGGGGTTGGATTTGGCAACCGGGCCGCAACGGCCCGTTTCTCAGGATGGTAATTTCACCCGCTCATTCCCGCGCTGGTTGCTCGCTTCCGAACCCCTATCGTTCGTATGCGAGGCGCGCGCTGTCGTCCCGGTGGGCCACGGCCTCACGGACGAAAGGGAACTCGCGACGTTCGGAATGAGCCGTAGAACGTGATTGACGCGTGAAGTCCTGGAGCGATCACCGCAAGCGGTCCGCGCAGGGGCGTAGCATCCGCCATTGTGTCCTTCCCTGAATGCTTTTCCTGCGATCTTACGTCGCTCTTTCGTTTTCGCAAGCGAAAATTTTGTGTTCGCTACAGGTCATCGGCGACGGCGAGCGTTACCCCCTCTCGCTCCATCATGGCGGCGATGCCGGGAGGGGGCATCCGGTCGGTGAAGAACGTGTCGATCTGCGAGAGATGGCCCGCCTGCACCATCGGGCGGCGGGTGAATTTGGTGTGGTCGGCCACGAGGAAGGTGCGCTTGGCATGGGCTAGGATCGCCTGCGTCGCGCGGACTTCCTCGTAATCGTAGTCGAGAAGCGCCCCGTCCGCGTCGATGCCGCTGATGCCGATCACCGCCACGTCGACCCGGAACTGGCCGAGCGTGTCGCTGGTGAGTTGCCCCAATACGGCGCCGTCGCGGTTGCGCACCGTGCCCCCGGCCACGACGATGCGGAAGGCGGTGGCGTCGGCGAGCGAGAGCGCCACGTGCAGGTTGTTCGTAATGACGCTGAGATCGTCGTGGCGGGTCAGCTCACGGGCCACCGCCTCGGGCGTGGTGCCGATATTGACGAAGACCGAGCAATGCGACGGGATGCGGCTCGCGGCGAGACGACCGATACGGGTCTTTTCCGCGAGAAGGGTCACGCGGCGGTCGGCATAGTCGATGTTCTCGACGCTGGAGGGCAGGCCGCCACCGCCGCGATAGCGTTCCAGCCGGCCCTCGGCGCTGAGTTCGTTGAGGTCCCGGCGGATCGTCTGGACCGTGACGCCGAACTGGCTCGCCAGGGCCTCGATCGTCATGAAGCCGCGATGGCGGACTGCCGCTACGATCGCGTCGCGGCGCGCCTCGACGCCGCCCTCGCCCCGGTGCTCCACCGGTTGCGCCATTCCGTTCCTCCGCCCCTCGTTTTCGCTTGGCAACATAGCGTTGCCGCGAGGGCGCGCAAACGCGCTGGGGGAGAGGCGTCCTCAGAAAAAAGGCCCGCCGATCCGGCGGGCCTCAAGACACTTACATGCCGTTGCGCATCCGGCGGTGATGCATCTTGCGGTGATGGTGCATGCGCTTGTGCATGCTGCGCTTCTTCATCATCGGGCGAGCGGCCGGACGTTCCATCTCGGCACCCTGGACTGCGCGCTCCATGCCGCCACGGGGGCCGCCGGCCTGCGAGCCGGACATGTTGTAGGGCGAGCCGCCCTGGGCGAAGGCCGAGCCTGCGACCAGCGTGAGCGCCGCAGCGCCGAACAGAATGCTCCTCATGGGTGTCGTCCTTTCCTATGCGACCGGGCACCGCCTGTGGCGCCCTGGTCGTCGTGCCTCGCAAAGACGCGGCGCAGGACATGGTTCCGCAGTTAAGACATTTTCGATGGGCAATTGCCGATCGCATCGGCTCGGCTAGCTTCATGCCGGTAAGGGGAGGCCGGGGTGGCGGGCGAAACGACGGCTTATCTGATGCTCGACGTGGCGGGCACGGTCTGCGCGCTCCCCCGCGAAGCAGTGGCGGAGGTGTTGCCCCTGCCCGAACTCCAGGCGGCTCCCGCCTCGGGCGGCTGGCTCGCGGGCTTCGTCAATCTCGGCGGTCGGCCTGTACCCGTCCTCGACCTCGCGCCCATCCTGGGCCTGCGCGAGGCCGGCGCGGGCGCAGGACTCTATGCCCATCTCATCCTCGCCCGGGACCGGTCCCTCGCGTGGCTCGTGGACCGGGTGGCCGATCTCGCCCTGGTGCCCGCCTCCGCGCAACGTCCGGCCGATCCGGCGGCGAGCCTGAACGGCTGCGTCGCGGCGGGGCTCGCCCTGTCGGACCGCCTCGTGCCTGCCCTCGATCCGGAGCGGCTTCTCACGGAGGCCGAGCAGGCGCGCGTCGAGAGTCTGGCGCGGGCGGCCGCGTCGCGCCTCTCCGCCTTGCCCGATCCTACGACGGCCTGAGACGGATGCGCCGGACCGGCCGCTTCCAGTTCGATCCCGAGGCCGAGCCCGCCTATGCCGGGCTGAAGGCGCGCATCATTGCGCGCACCGGCCATGCCTATTACGCCGACAAGGACGAACTACTCCTCGAACGGCTCTACCGACGCCTGCGTGCGACCGGTGTCCCCGATCTCGCCGCCTACCATTCCATCTTGGATGATGGGGCTGCGGGGGAGAGTGAGTGGGCGCGGCTCGAGGCCGAGATCACCATCGGGGAGACGTTCTTCTTCCGCTACAGCGAGCAATTCGCCGCCCTGCGCGGCACGATCCTCCCCGGCCTCGTTGCCGCGCGAAGGGCCGAGCGGCGCCTGCGGATCTGGAGCGCGGGCTGCTCCACGGGGGCCGAGCCCTATTCCCTGGCGATCCTCGTGCGCGAGATCCTGGGCGAGGCCCTGCCCGACTGGCGGGTGAGCATCCTCGGCACCGACATCAGCGCCGAGGCCATCGCGACGGCGCGGGCGGGGGAATACGGACGCTGGGCGCTGCGGACGATGCCGCCGGAGGAGCGCCTCCGCTACTTCACCCATCTGCCGCCGGAGCCGGGGATCCGCCGCGAAGGCGGTTTCGCCCTGCGCACCGAATTCCGGCAGATGGTCCGCTTCAAACAAGGGAATCTGCTGGCCGTCGCGGAGCCCCCGGGAATGAGGAGGGCTACGACCTCATCCTGTGCCGCAACGTGCTGATCTACTTCGATGCGGCCACCGTGACGCGGGTGGTGCATGGCTTCGGGCGGCGTCTGCGGCCCGAGGGCTGGCTGCTGCTGGGTCATGCCGAGCCGAACCCGACCTTCTCCGCCTTCCTCGACCCGGTCAGCCTGCCGGGAACCGTCGCCTACCGGCCGGGGGGCACCCTGGCGCCGGAGGTGTCGTTTCAGGCTTTGGGCGACGAAACGCCCTCATCCTCTCCCGCGCCTTATCTCGAGCTGCCCGCCTTGGTGGGCCTCGAAGAAGGCCCCCAGGAATTGCAGAATCTCCCGGAGACCTCTTCCGCGACCGTTCCGCAGCACCTCAGGATGAGGGAGGTGGATGGCAATGAGGGCGACTCTGACGAACAGCCTTCGGACGATCTCCCCGAGGATCCCCTCGACCGGGTCCGGATCCTGGCGGATGCGGGCGAGACCGGCGCGGCGTGGCGGGCGGTGCGGGAGGCGCTCGACGCCGACCCGACCAATGCGCGGCTGCGCTTCTACGAGGGGCTCGTCGCGGCCAGCCTCGGACGGGAGGCCGAGGCGGAGCGGGCCCTACGAGCCTCGCTCTATCTCGACCGGGGCTTCGTGATGGCGCATTACCATCTCGGATTGCTGCTGCTCGGCCTCGGCCGCCGGGCGGAGGCGGCCCGCGCCCTCGACAACGCCTTCGCCCTGAGCCAATCCCTGCCACCGGATGCGGTGCTGCCGGAAGGCGACGGGGCGCTTGCCAGCGAGGTCGCGGCCGGGGTTGAGGCAGCGCTCGGCCGGAGCGGTGAGACGATGCGGGGGCGGGCCTGACCATGCGCGAGCCGATGGAGCGCGATCCCGCCCGCGACAGGCAGATCAAGGCCGCGCGCACCCTCGCCCTCGCCCGCCGCGCCGAGGAGGCGGACGGACCGGAGCAGGAGACGTTCCCCTATCTCGTCTGCACCTGCGGCGGTGACCGGGTCGGCCTGCCGCTTCCCGCGGTGGCGCGGGTCCTGCCCGGCCGCCCCTGCACGCCGGTTCCGGGAACGGGTGCGGCCCTGTCCGGCCTCGTCGCCCTGTCGGGGCGGATCGTGCCGGTCATCGGCCTTGCCCGCGCCCTCGGGCGGCCGGAGGCGGAGGGCGGCGTGCGCGAGCACCTCGTGCTCCTGCGCGGCGAGCCGCCCGTCGCGCTGAGCGTCGAGCGAGCGCTCGGCATCGTCCGGGCCGCGCGGGATCCGGCCTCCCTCGCGCAGGCTGAGGCCTCCCCCTGGGAAACGACTCCGCTCCGTTCTATGTCCCCGCCGCCGAGGGCAGCCCGGACTTCACCATCATCGATCCGGCGCAAGTCATGCGGCGGGTTATCGCCTAACCCCTCCCATGCCTGGAGTTCCGCTCTGACCCTCTCGATCGGACGACGCATCCTCGTCGGCTTCTTCGCCGTCACGGCGGTGCTGGTGGCGCTCGGCATCTATGCCATCGGGCAGATCGGCGCCGTGCGCGAGACGACCGACCGGATCGTCGCCCGCGATCTCCTGATCATGCGCCAGCTCGACGAGTTAGGTAATCAGACGCGCGACATGGGCGTGCTTCGTCGCGACGCGGTGATCGCCTCCCTGCTGAAGTCCCAGGGCCGGCAGGCCCGCGAGGCCGATATCCTGAGCCTGTGGCGGCGCAACGGCACCGTCTCGGACAAGATCCTCGGTGACCTCCTGCGCGAGTCCGACGAGTTCCGCAGGAACGCGGTCTCGACCGAGCGGGCGGCGACCTTCGACAAGCTTCACGGGGCGATCGCGGAGGCCACCACCACTTTCCACCGCTACCGCGAGAGCGGCGAGCGGCAGATCCGTGCAGCGGTCGACGGCAATGTCGAAGCGGTTGATGCGGGTAACGACGAACTCGGCCGCCAATACGCCGCGACGACCAGCGCCGTGGAACGGGCCCGCTCGGCCCTGGACGAGAGCGTCGACGTCGGCCAGCGAACCGTGCGGGAGATCTACGAGGGGTCGCGCCTGTCGATCCTGTTCACGCTGATGGCGTCCGTGCTGCTGGCCTTCGCGGTCACCTACCTCGTCACCCGCGCCGTGGTGCGCCCGCTGAACACCGTGATGGGCTTCGTCGCGCGCGTCGGTGACGGCGACCTGACCGGCCGCCTGAATCCGCGCGGGCAGGACGAGATCGCCCGCCTCGGGCGCACCCTCGACGGGATGGTCGAGAGCCTGTCCGACCTCGCCCGGACGAACCGGGCGGCGACGTCCGACCTGAACGCGGCGGCGGCGGAGATCCGGGCCTCGGCGCAGGAGCAGGCAGCCTCTGTGGAGGAGCAGTTCGCGGCGGTGCAGGAGACGGCGGCGACCGTCGATGAGATCACCCATTCGGGCGCGCAGATCTCGAAGCGGGCGAGCGAGGTGATCGCCACGGCCCAGGCCACCGCCAAGACCTCGCGGCAGGGGCTGCGGGCGGTGTCGGACACCGCGCAGGCCATGGACGCGATCCGTGAGCAGGCGGAGGCGGTGGCGGGCAACATCGTCGGGGTCTCGGAGAAGACGCAGGCGATCGGCGAGATCATCGAGAGCGTCAACGACATCTCGGAGCGGACGCATCTTCTGGCGCTGAACGCGGCGATCGAGGCGGCGGCGGCGGGGGAGAGCGGGCGCAGCTTCGCGGTGGTGGCTTCGGAGATGAAGCTTCTGGCCGATCAGGCGAAGGCGGCGACGGGCCAGATCCGGGCGATCCTGGGGGAGATCCAGCGGGGCATCAACACGTCGGTGATGCTGACCGAGGAGGCGGTGAAGCGCTCGGCGGTGGGCAAGACGCGCTCGGACACGACGCAGCGGACGATCGAGGAGATCACGGCGCGCTTCGAGGAGAACGTGCAGACGTTCCAGCAGATCGTGGCCTCGACGAACCAGCAGCAACTGGGCATCGAGCAGGTGATGGGGGCGCTGCAGAACATCCGCCAGGCGAGCCAGCAGACGGCGGCCGGGACGCGGCAGGTCGAGACCGCCTCCGCCAACATGACCGAACTCGCCCAGGCGCTCATGGCCCTGGCGGAACGGTATCGCACCTGAGAGCGCGGCCATGGCGACCGACATCCGCCAGCTGCTGCTCGCGGCCTTCGATATCGAGCACCGCGAGCATGTCGGTGCCATCCGGGCGGCCTTGCGTGCCGATGCGCCCGACTGGAACGATGTGTTCCGGCGGGCGCACAGCCTGAAGGGCGCCTCCCGCGCCGTCGATCTGCCGGCGGTGGAGGCGGTGTCCCACCGGTTGGAGACCCTGTTCGAACGGGTCCGCACGGGAGGCATGGCGCTGGATCGCGAAGCGGCCTCTGCGGTCGAGCTTGCCCTCGACCGGATCGAGACCTACGTGGCGGGCCTGTCCGGCGGTGCTGGGCCGGACATGCCGGACGATGCTATCGACGCCCTGGGGCGATTGCTCGGCCAGCCGGTGAGCGCGGCGTCTCCCGCCCCTGCCCCACCCGCCGCTTTCGCTCCACCACCGCCACCCACGCCCGCCCCCGTCGAGCCCCCGCCGACGCCCAAGAAGCCCCCCGCCGAGCGGCCGGCCGAGGCGTCGGAGCCCGCCGCCGCCTTCCTCCGGGTGCCCGCCGAGACGGTGACGGCCCTGCTCCGGGCCAGCGCGGACCTCTCGACCTCGCTCGCCGCCAAGGCTTCGGCGGCGGAAGGGCTCGGCCGGATCGCAGCGACCCTCCGCGACCTCCACGCCAAAGCCGAGGCGCTGGATTCCGCCAAGGCCGGTCCCGGTCAGCGGGTTCTTGCCGCCGGGCTTGCGGCTCTGGCACGCGAGGCGGCCGATCATGCCCGGCGACAGGCCGCCGCCCTCGGCGCCGTCGAAGGTGCGGCGACGCGCGTCCGCACCGAGACGGAGCGTCTGGCCCTCGTGCCTGCCGAAACGGTGCTCGGCCCCCTCGCCCGCACCATCCGCGACACGGCCCGCGAACAGGGCCGCGAGGTCGATCTGGAAGTCACCGGCCTCGACGTGCCGGTAGAGCGCGCGACCCTTCAGGCGCTGAAGGACCCTCTGCTTCACGCCCTTCGCAACGCCCTGAGCCACGCCTGGCAGCCGCCGGAGATCCGCCGGGCCGCCGGCAAGCCGGAGACTCTCGCGCTGATCCTCGAAGTGGCCCTGCGCGGTGGCCGCCTGCGGGTCGCGGTGCACGACGATGGACCGGGACCGGACCTCGCGCGAATCGCGGAGACGGCACGGGCGCGCGGGCTGCTCGGGCCGGATGAGGCTGCCGATCCCGAAACGCTGCTTCGCCTCGTCTTCGAGCCGGGTTTCTCTACGGCGGAGGCCATCGATACCCTCTCGGGGAGGGGCTACGGCCTCTCCGTGGCGGCCGACGCCGCCCGCTCGCTTCAGGGCAGCGTGCGCCTCGAACCGCGCTCGCCGGAGGGCACCAGCCTCGTCTTCAGCCTGCCGCTCTCCGCGGCACGGCGGAGCCTGCTTCTCGTGGAGGCGGGTGGTCATACCTGCGCCCTGCCCTCCTCGGCGGTGGAACGGCTCGTCCGCCTTCCTCGCGCCGATCTTCCCCTCGCCATGGGACGCCTGCTACTCCCGTCCGAGGTCGAGGGCGAGGACGCCCTTCCCGTGTCCGACCTCGCCACCCTGCTCGGGGCGGCGGGCGATCCCGAAGCGGGGCAGCTCGTGGCGATCGTCCTGCGCTCGGAGCATGGGCGCGCGGCCATCGCCGTCGACCGCTTCAATGACGTGCGCTCGCTCCTCGTGCTGCCTGCGCCCGAAGTCGGGGGCGATTCCGCCCTGATCGCGGGGACGGCCATCCTGCCCGGCGACAGGCCCGTCCTCGTGCTCGACGCGGATGGTCTCGCCGAGCGAGCGGGGTTGGCCGGAACCCAGGGGCAGGCGCCACGTTCGGACCCGAATACCGCGACGAAGCCACGGGCCGGCGAGCAGGCCCGCACGACGATCCTCGTCGTGGACGATTCGATCACCACCCGCACCTTGGAGAAGGGTATCTTGGAGGCCGCAGGCTATCGCGTCGTCGTCTGCGTCGACGGGCAGGACGCCCTCGACCGGCTGCGTGCCGAGGTCGAGCCGGTCGCGCTCGTCCTCGCCGATGTGGAGATGCCCCGCCTCGACGGGTTCGGCCTGCTCAAGGCCCTGCGTGCCGACGACCGTTTCGCCCGGCTTCCCACGGTGCTGATGACATCGCGCGGCGATCCCGAGGACGTGGCCCGGGGCCTCGAACTCGGTGCCGACGCCTACCTGACCAAGCAGAGCTTCGACCAGCGCAAGCTCCTCGATACGATCGGGCAATTGCTGTGACCACACGCCTCGCACGCGATGACGGCGCCGGGATCGCCGTGGGAGACCTGCCGTGAGCGCCGTCCGAGTGATGATCGTCGAGGACAGCCTCGTGGTGCGGGAGCTGTTGCGCTACATCGTCTCGCGCGATCCCCGCCTCGAACTCGTCGCGGCGGTGGCCTCCGGCGAGGAGGCCCTGGCGGCGATCGGCAGCGCGCGCCCCGATGTGATATCCATGGATATCCGCCTGCCGGGCATCGACGGGCTGGAGACGACGCGGCGCATCATGGCCGAACGGCCGACGCCCATCGTGGTGATCGCCGATGCGGTGGAAGATTCCTCCCTGCACATCTCCATGAACGCCCTGCGCGCGGGCGCCCTCTCGGTGGTCGAGAAGCCCGTGGCCACCACCCATGCGGGCTACGAATCCGTAGCGGGTGAAATCTGCACGCAGCTGCGCATCATGGCGCAGGTGCCGGTGATCCGGCGGCGGCCCATCGGTTCGGAATGGGCCGGACGAAGCGCGGCGGCCCCCGCTGCCCCGGCGCCGATACCCTTCGCTTTGGGCCAGTCGCCAAGCGTCTTCGGCATCGCCGCCTCGACCGGCGGACCGCCCGCCCTCGCAAAGGTGATCGGCGCGCTGCCCGAGAACTTCCCGTTGCCGATCCTGCTCGTCCAGCACATGGGGCCCGCCTTCATGGAGGGCTTTGCCGCGTGGCTCGACAGCGTCGTGACCTTGCCGGTCGGCCTCGCTCGCGACGGCGAGCGCGCCGAGCCCGGCCGGGTCTACGTCGCCCCCGGCGATCGGCACCTCGAACTCGGCTCCAACCGGGTGATGCGGGTGATCGACTCCGCTCCTGTCTCGGGCCAGCGCCCGGCCGCGACGGTGCTGTTTCGCTCCATCGCCCGTCATGCGGGCCCTTCGGCCATCGGCGCGCTGCTGACCGGCATGGGTGAGGACGGGGCGGTCGGCCTCGGCGACATGCATGCGGCCGGTGCGCAGACGGTGGCGGAGCACGAAAGCACGGCTGTGGTCTACGGGATGCCCGCCGCGGCGGTGCGCCTCGGCGCCGCGCGGGCAGTTCTGCCGCTCGACCGGATCGCCGCGCATGTCCTGCGCATCGCCATGCCGGGGGCGTATCCGTGACAGCCGCCGCCGCGAGTGATCCGGCGCGAATTCTCCTCGTGGAGGATTCCGAGACGCAGGCCCTCGAATTGCGCCTGTTTCTCGAAGCCAACGGCTTCTCCGTCTCGCGCTGCGCCAGTTCCGAGACGGCCCTCGACGCGTTGAACGAGTCCCAGCCCGATCTCGTCGTGGCCGATTACCATCTGCCGGGAATGAACGGCGACGAGCTGATCCGCCAGATGCGCCTGTCTCTCCGCACCCGCGCGCTGCCGGTGCTGATGCTGACGGGCGGCAGCGGCGGCGAGCGCCAGGGCCTCGAAAGCGGCGCCGACGCCTATCTGCCAAAATCCGCCGACCGCGACCTCATGGTCCTCCGCATCCGCGCCCTGCTGCGCGAGAGGCGGGCGGGCGGCGACAATCCGGGCGCAGCGGCCTTCCGCCGGGGGCGCATCCTCGTCATCGACGGCAGCGCCACCTACCGCACCTTCCTCGCCGGGCTGCTCGGGCAGGACGGACACCGCGTCACCGTCGCGGAGGGGGCGGAGGAGGCGCTCGCCGCCCTCGACGGCGACGGCAACGCCTTCGACTGCATCACCCTCGACCTGCTTGGCCATGCGTATGACGGTCTCGCCCTGTGCCGCGAGATCGACCGCCGCCGCGAGGGGAAGGCTGGGGCGGGTTTTCACCTCGTCGCCATTTCCGGCAGCGACCCGGCCAAGGATTTCCTGGTCCAGGCTTTCGCGGCGGGGGCCGACGACGTCATTTCCAAGACCGATGCCGAGGTGCTGGCGCTGCGCGTGCGCGGCTATGTCCGCCGCCGGCTGCTGGAAGAGGACGACCGCCGCATCGCGGGGGAGTTCGGGGAGCGCGAGCGCGCCGTGGAGCGTGCCCGTGCCGAGGCCGACGCCGCGGAGGCGCGGGCGAGCCTCGCCGATGCCCTGGAACGGGCGAACCAGGACCTTGCCGACGCCAACCGGCGGCTGACCGACGCGCAGGCCAAGCTCGTCCAGGCAGCGAAGATGGCTTCCCTCGGCGAGCTGGTCGCGGGCATCGCCCACGAGATCAACAATCCGCTCGCCTTCATCCTGGCCCATCAGGGTACGGTCGAACGGTTGCTCGGGGAGCTTCCCACCGCCGATCCCGCCACCGCCACGCGCTCGGTCGACAAGGCGCGCAGCCGCGTCGGCGCCATGCGGCTCGGCCTGACGCGCATCCAGGAGCTCGTGCTGAACCTGCGCAAGTTCTCCCGTCTCGACGAGGGCGAGCGGTCCCTCGTGAACGTGCCCGAGGCGATCGAGACGGTGCTCGCCCTGCTCCACCACAAGCTCGGAGAGAGGATCGCGGTGACGCGCACGTTCTCCGGCCGACCGGAGATTCATTGTACCCCGGCGCTGCTCAATCAGGTCGTGATGAACATCATCGGCAATGCGGCGGATGCGATGCCGGATGGTGGGACGATCACCATAACAACCCATTCCGACGATACTTGCGACGAGATCAAGATCTGCGATACCGGACCCGGAATTCCCGAGGATCTGCGTGAGAAGATCTTCGAGCCCTTCTTCACCACGAAGCCGGTCGGCGCCGGGACGGGACTTGGGCTGGCGATTGCATACAGCGTCGTTCAGGCGCATAGCGGCTCGCTGACCGTAGAGACGGCCCCAGGTGGAGGTGCCTGCTTCGTGATCGGGATTCCGCGGCAGGCGGCGCGCGCTCATGAGTGACATCGGGGGAGGCAATGGGGCTCGGGCGGGCACGATTCTGGCCGTCGATGACGAGCCCGACATCCTCATCGCTCTCGAGGACCTCTTCGAGGACACCTACCGCGTCCTGACCGCGAGCAGGCCCGCCGACGCCCTCGAGATCCTGCGAGCCGAACCGGACATCGCGGTGATCCTGTCGGACCAGCGCATGCCGGGGCTGACCGGCGACGCGCTCCTCGCCGAGGCCCGCGCCTTCCACGACGCGCAGGCGATCCTGCTCACGGGCTATGCCGACATCACCGCCGTCATCGCCGCCCTGAACAGGGGCGGCATCGTCGGCTACGTCACCAAACCGTGGGATCCCGGCCTGCTGCGCGGCACCGTCGCCCAGGCCTATGAACGGCACCGCCTGGGGCGCGACCTCGCCACCGAGCGGGCGCTGCTGCGCGGCCTGCTCGACCATTCCATCGATGCGATCAGCTTCAAGGACGCCGAGGGGCGTTTCGTGCGGCTCAACGCGCGCAAGGCCGCCCTTCTCGGGCGCGACCTGCCCGCCTGCCTCGGCCTGCGCGAGGCGGACCTTCCTGAGCCGAAGGCCCAGGCCGATGCGAGTGCCGACGATGCAGCGATTCGCGACGGCCGCGTCGCCGAGGTGCTGATCAGCGAGGGACCGCCCGGCGCCGAGAAGTGGAGCCAGTTCACCCGCGTGCCGATCCGCGACGTTGGCGGCGCGGTCTCGCACCTCGCGGTGATCGAGCGGGACGTCACCGAGCAGAAGAGCCTGGAGGCCAGGCTTCGCCAGTCGGACAAGATGCAGGCCCTCGGCACGCTGGCGGGGGGCATCGCGCACGACTTCAACAACCTGCTCACGGCGATCCTCGGCAGCCTCGAACTCGCGGGCCCGAAGGTCGCCGACCAGCCCCGCGTGCAGCGCCTGATCGAGAATGCGCGCGGTGCGGCCGAGCGCGGCGCCTCCCTCACCAAGCGCCTCCTGAGCTTCAGCCGCGCCCACGACCTTCAGGCGCGGGCGACCGACGTGAATGCCCTGATCGAGGGCATGAGCGAATTGTTCGCGAGCAGCCTCGGCGGCCTCGTCAGCGTCCGCACCGACCTCGCCCCGAGCCTGTCGGCAGCGCAGGTCGATCCGGACCAGCTCGAACTCGCGGTGCTCAACCTCTGCATCAACGCCCGCGACGCGATGCCGGAGGGGGCCGCATCACGATCGCGACGCGGCGCATGGCGATCAACAACGATCCCGAGATCGCCGACGGCGCCTACCTCGCGATCCGCGTGAGCGACGAAGGCACGGGTATCCCGGAGGAAATCCTGCGCCGGGTCTGCGAGCCGTTCTTCACCACCAAGGCCGTCGGCCAGGGCACGGGCCTCGGCCTCGCCATGGTGTTCGGCCTCGCCCAGCAATCCAAGGGGCGGCTCACCATCGAGAGCGAGGTCGGGCGCGGCACCTCGGTCGAACTCGCCCTGCCCTTCGCGGTCACGACGCCGGTGAAGGATGCCGAGGGTGAGGCCACCGTGCCCGCCGCCGCACGGCCGGCGCGCATCCTCGTGGTCGATGACGACCCGGAAGTCCGGCACGTCACCGCCTCCTTCCTCTCGGGCTTCGGCTACGACGAGACCGAGGCCGGCAACGGCCGCGCCGCCCTCGACCTGCTGATGCAGGAGAACTTCGACCTCGTGGTCGCCGACCTCGCCATGCCGGGCATGAGCGGCGTTGAACTCGCTTCCGAGGTGAAGGCCCGCCATCCGGGTCTGCCGGTGCTGATCCTCACCGGTCATGCCGAGGCGATGAAGATCCCCGCCGACTTGCCGGTGCTTGCCAAGCCCTTTCGTTCCGCCGATCTCGCGACCCGCGTCTCGGCCATGCTCGATCCCGGCCGGGCGGCCTGATCGCCGCCCGTCAGCCTCTCCATGTCCGACGCGTCTTCCCCGGCCGCCCCAGAACAGCGCCTCAGCCGCCTGATCGTGCGCGACTTCCGCAACCATGCGGACCTCGACCTGCAACCGCAGGCGCGGCTCGTCGCCCTGGTCGGGGAGAACGGCGCGGGCAAGACCAACATTCTGGAAGCGATCTCTCTCTTCGCCCCCGGGCGCGGCCTGCGCCGGGCCGAATTCTCGGCCATGGCGCGCAAGGGAGGCCCGGGGGCTTCGCCGTCTCCCTCACCCTCGACCGGGACGGGGCCGAGCACCGGCTCGGCACGGGGATGGAGCCGCCGGGCTTCGACGGCCGCGCGAGCCGCCTCTGCCGGGTGGACGGCTCGTCCGCCGCCTCGCCCGTGGCCTTCAGCGAGTTCTTTCGGGTGGTGTGGCTCACGCCCGATTTCGACGCCTTGTTCCGGGGGCCTGCAGGCGATCGCCGCCGCTTCCTCGACCGGCTTGTCCTGGCCGTCGATGCCGGGCACGGCGCGCGGGTCTCGGCGATGGAGCGGGCTCTGCGCTCGCGCAACCGGCTCTTGGAGGAGCCGGGCCAGGATGCCCGCTGGCTCGACGCCATCGAGCGGGAGATCGCCGAACTCGGCGTGGCCGTGGCGCTCGCACGTCGCGAGACGGTGGAGCGGCTGGACCAGTTGATCGCCCAGACCCGCGACGACGCGCAGCCCTTTCCCTGGGCTTCGGTGCGCCTGGAAGGCGACCTCGACGATCTCGTCGCCGTCTGGCCCGCGATCGAGGCCGAGGATCGCTTCCGGCAGGCTCTGCGCCAGGGCCGCCCCCGCGACCGGGCGGCGGGCCGCACCCTCAGCGGGCCGCAGACCAGCGATCTCGTCGTCCGCCACGGGCCGAAGGATGTGCCCGCCGGGACAGCCTCGACGGGGGAGCAGAAGGCCCTGCTGATCGGGCTCGTCCTTGCTCATGCTCGTCTGGTGCGGGCGATGAGCGGCATTGCCCCGGCGATCCTCCTCGATGAGGTCGCCGCCCATCTCGACCCGCGCAGGAGGCTCGGCCTGTTCGAGGCGCTGGACGCCCTCTCCGGCCAGGTCTGGATGACCGGAACCGACGCAGATGCGTTCGCTCCGGCCGGGGCGATGATCGAGACGGTGCGCATCGGCGGCTGACCCGCGCGGCCATGGTGGCGCACTTCCCCAACGGGCGCGGCGCTTTACATCTGTCCCATCCCGTTCACGGAACCGACGAGACCATGGCCAAGCCCGTCCACAGCATGATCCGCGTCCGCGACGAGGCGCGCTCCAAGGATTACTACGCGCGCGCCTTCGGCCTGGAGCCCGCTGACCGGTTCGACTTCCCGGACTTCACCTTGCTCTACCTGAAGGATCCGTCCTCGCCGTTCGAGCTGGAGCTGACAGTCAACAAGGACCGCGAGAAGCCCTACGACCTCGGCGACGGCTACGGCCATATCGCCTTCGTGGTCGAGGATCTCGAAGCCGAGCATGCCAAGCATAAGGAGGCAGGCTTCACCGTGACCGACGTGAAGACGCTGAAGCACGGGGACACGCCGCTCGCGACTTTCTTCTTCGCCACCGATCCGGATGGCTACAAGATCGAGGTCATCCAGCGTGGCGGGCGTTTCGCCTAACGCTCTCGCCCACCGACATTTTCATCTTACGACTTCAGGTGCCATGACCGAGTCCACGCGCATCGTCTGCATCCGTCACGGAGAATCGACGTTCAACGCTGCCCATCGGGCGACGGGGATCGATCCGGACCATCGCGATGCGCGGCTCACCCCCGGGGCGAGGCGCAGGCCCGCCACGCCGCGGCCGCGCTCCGGGACATCCCCTTCGAACTCGTCGTAGTCTCGCCCCTGACGCGGGCGATCCAGACCGCCGCCCTGGTCTTCGAGGGCCACCCGGCCGAGCCGCGCATCCTCGTGGAGGTGCTGCACCGGGAGTGCCAGGAAAGCAGCTGCGACGTTGGCCGCGCGGCGTCCGAACTGGCTGCGGAATTTCCGCATCTCGAGATCGGTCACCTGCCGGAGGTATGGTGGCACGCCGAGGACGGCGCCGAGACGATCTTCGGACTGCCGATCGAGCCCCGGCCGCTGTTCGACCGGCGCGTCGCCGCCTTCCGTGAATGGCTGCGGGCGCGGCCCGAGCGCACCATCGCGGTGGTCGGCCACGGCACGTTCTTCTATCACCTGACCGGCACGTTCCTGGAGAACTGCGCCACGCTGGAACTCGACCTCGACGCCAAGCCTGCGGCGGCGTAAGGCGCGGCGTCATTGCGAACGGAGTGTCGCAATCCAGGGAGGCGCCCCCTTCTGAGGAGCTCCGTCGCCCTGGATTGCTTCACTGACGCTCGCAAAGACGGTGAAGCCGATTACTCCATCACCGGCGCGAGCTTCTTCACACCCTGGACGTCGTCACCGAGCCACGCCGCGTTCTTCGCTGTGCCGTCGAAGGTCGCGCTGGTCTTGAACAGCTCGTACTTGCCTTCGAGCGCATAGGGCTTCGAGCGCGACAGCAACTCCGCGACCTTCGCCTTGTCCATCGGCTGGAAGGTCTTCACCGCCTCGAACGCCTGATCCATGTCCCGCTGGTTCTGGATGCCGGTGATCACCACCGAGACCTGCAGATTCAGCGAGAAATGCAGATATTCCAGCGGCTTGATCGGCGCGTCCGACTTCAGGATCACCCCATCGCCGAAGGTCTTCATGGCGAGCGGCGCGATGCCCTCGCGCACGAGATGCGGCAGCACGAGGTGGCCGAACGAGCGGAAATGCGCGTCCATCACGTTGAGCGGCATCTGGCAGGAATCGAAGTGGAAGCCCCGCTCCTGCGCGACGCTCAGCATCTGGAGATGAATGCGCGGGTCCTTGTGCCCGGTGAAGCCGATATAACGGAGCTTGCCCTGCTTCTTGGCTTCCATGAAGCCTTCCATGGCACCACCCTCGGCGAAGACCCGGTCGGGATCATCGAAGCGCAGGATCTCGTGGTGCTGGACCAGATCGATCCGGTCGGTGCGGAGCCGCCGCAGGGACTGATCGATCTGCTTGAGAGCTTCCTCCTTGGTCCGCCCGTCCATCTTGGACATCAGGAAGACCTTGTTGCGGTAGCCGTTCTGCTCCAGGGCGATGCCCATCCGCTCCTCGGACCGGCCCTGGTTGTAGTCCCAGCAATTGTCCATGAACGTGATGCCACGGTCGATCCCCTGGTGGATCAGCCGGGTCGCCTCGTCGTCCGAGACGGCGCTCTTGCCGAGGTGGAACCCGCCCATGCCGATGGCCGAGATCGTTTCGTCGGTCTTGCCGAACTTGCGATAGAGCATCTCGCCCCGGCGCTCGCCGGGATCGGTGACGAAGGGCAGGTCCGCCGGATCCTGCGGGCGGGTGTTGGGCAAGCCGGGGTCGCTCACGGCCGCCCCCGCAGGGCTGACCGCCGTGAGGCCGGCGCCCAGCGCCGCCCCTTTGAGGAAATCGCGGCGTTCCATGTCGCTCTCCGTGGAATCTTGGAATCGAAGGTCATCGGCGCGCTCCGGGTTGTTGGGGGTCAACCGGCGGAGGGCGTCAGCGTTCGGGGGCTCGAGCGAGGCGCTCGGCCGCGTGCAGGAGCCGCAGGGCGGCGCAGGCCGCCCCGTAGCCGTTGTCGATGTTCACGACGGTGATGCCGGGCGCACAACTCGCGAGCACCGAGTTCAGGGCCGTGTGTCCGCCCTCCGCGACGCCGTACCCGACGGAGGTCGGTACTGCGATCACGGGCGACGAGACGAGACCGCCGACGACGCTTGGGAGTGCCGCATCCATGCCCGCCGCCACGATGACGACGGGATGGGCGCGGATCTCCTCGACCCGCTGGGTCAACCGCCACAAGCCCGCGACGCCGACATCGGCGATGAGGGTCGCGCCTCGGCCCTGATAGTGCAGCGTGCGAAGGGCCTCGCGGGCCACGGGCACGTCCGAGGTCCCGGCCGCGACCACTGCGACGGCGGGAACGGTCTCGACCTCACGCGCCGACCCGAAGAAGGCGGTGCGCGAGACCTTGCAGTAATCGAGGTCGCGGCGGTGGTGCCCCGGGAGAGCATCGAGCTTGTCCCCATCGAGGCGTGTCAGCATGAAACGCGCGCCCCGCTCCGCCGCCGCGTCGAGGATGGCAGCGATCTGCTCGGCCGACTTGCCCGCGCAGTAGATCGCCTCTTCGAGGCCGATGCGCTCGGCCCGGCCGAAATCGAGGAGAAATTCGTCGCGGGTGCTCACGCCGCATCTCCGGTCAGGAACGCGCTGCCGACGCGGTAGGGCTGAAAGCGGATGCCGTTTCCCGCAAGGCCAGCAGGCGCGACCGCCGCGATCCGCGCTGCGAGGTCGTCCCGCGCGGGATCGCGCAAGGCTGCTAAGCTCGCCGCATCGAGTTCGATCACCACGCCCGCCGCGCGCACCCGGCAGCGTACCGACCGGCTCGCATCGCTCGGGCCGAGGGCCCCGCCGACGAGACCTTCCACCGCGTGGATGAAGGCGAGCGTCTCGGGTTCGATCCGCAGGCCGGTCTCGACCCGGCTCGACAGGCAGGGCGCCGAGGGCAACTCCGCCACGTCGGCGAGGCCGAGTTCGCGGGCAAGCGCCCGTACGGCAGCCTTGTCGAGCCCCGCCTCGACATAGGGGTGGCGTACCCCATGCTCGCGAGCGGCATCGAGGCCGGGCCGATACTCGCCGAGATCGTTCAAGTTGGCGCCCGAGACGATCTGCCGGTCGGTTACTGTGCGAATGGTGCCGTACAGGTTCGTCTTGCAGAAAAAGCACCGATTGACCGGGTTCGCCCGATACCGCGGATCGGCGAACTCGCCCGCCTCCACGACGGTGAGCGACCAGCCGTCGCGGGCGGCCTCGCTCCGCACGCGCGCCGTCGCCTCGCCCGGCACGGCGGGAGAGGCCGCGTGGACCATGGCCGCGCCGGTACCGAGCACGCGATGGCTGAGAGCGGCCAGGGTCAGGCTGTCGACGCCCCCGCTCACCGCGACGGCGAGGGGGCCGATACCGGCCAGGACGTCTTCGAGCTTGTGGCGCAGGGAGGCCGTCATCTCTCGTCTCTCCGGTTGAGGGCGATCGCCTCGGCCGCGCGACGCAGGCGGGCGCGGGCCGCGTGATCCTCGCCCGCGAGCGCGTCGTCGGCCTCGGCCTTGGCGGTGCGGCCCCCCGGCCGATCCACGAGCTTCACCCTCACCTCGCGCCCGTCGGCCTCGACACTCACGCTCTCACGCTCCAGGGCGATGCCCGCTTCCTTGCGGAAACGCAGGCCGATCGTCGTCGTCTCCCGGAAACAGGCGCCGATGGCGGCATCCAGGGCCTCGGCGCGGGCGAGCACCCTCACATGGGTCATCATCCGCCCCTTCTTGCCGAAGACCGGCATCTGCACCGCATCGAGCACGCCGTCCTGCGCGCGGATACGGTCGAGCCCCTGCGCCAGATCCTCGCCGGATTGGTCATCGACCTCGAACTCGACGATGCCGATCTCCCGATGTCCCGCCGGGACGGATGCCGCCTCCTCCTCAAAGGCCAGGACGCGGAGGCAATTGCTGATGCCGGGCAGGCGGCGCCCGCCGAAGCCGGTGCCGGAGCGGGCGAGCACCCGCGTCCCGGCCGGCCGGCTCGTCCTGCCGCCGCAGAGATGGCGCAGGATCGCCGCGCCCGTCGGTGTCACGCGCTCGCCGTCGATGCCGTCATCGACCACGGCGAAACCGTCGAGGAGAAGCGTCGTAGCCGGGGCGGGCACCGGCAGCGGCCCGTGCTGCGTCTTCACCCGGCCGCCGCCGAGCGGCAGGGCCGAGACCGTCCAGGCGCTCGCATCGATCGCGGCCACGAGATGGGCCGCGGCGACGATGTCGGCGATCGAATCCCAGGCCCCGACCTCGTGGAAGGCGACCTGCTCCACCGGGATGCCATGCACCCGCGCCTCGGCTTCGGCGAGATGGCCGAAGATCGCCAGGGCGTGACGCGTCACCTCGGGCGTCAGCTCCGCCCGGCGAAGTCCGTCACGGATTTCGGCCCAGTGCCGGTGGCCGTGATGCGCAGGATCGTGGCCGTGTTCGTGGGGGTGATGATGATCACCATGGTGGTGATCGTGGTGATGATGGCTGTGATGGTGGTGGTGCCCGTTCTCTTCCGCGGGCTTGCCGTCGCGGGTCACACGGAAGCGGCGCCCGGTGAGGATGCCGTCCGAATGTGGAGAGAGGGAACAGGTGATGCCGGGTGCCGCCTCCGGGGCGGCCGCGTCCAGCGCGGCGCGCACGCTGCGGCCCACCCCTGCTTCGTGCTCGGGGAAGGCATCGAGGAGAGCCGCCACGACCATGTCGCCGGCGACGCCCCCCAGGGCATCGAGGTGGATCTGCATCACGCCTGAGGTCGGGCGCGGATGGATTTTGTCGAGGGCGACAACGCGCCCTACCGTACGATCCTCAGCCTTCGATAATCCCGAGCGCCCGCGCCTCGTCGAGCAGCAGGTCGACGACCCGTTCGGGCGCCTCCTCGTGGGCAAGGTGGCCGAGGCCGCGCACCAGCGCCACCCGCGCATCGGGCAGGCGCTTGGCCAGGGTGAAGGCGGTGTCCGGCGCGATCGCCTTGTCCTCGCTGCCGACGACGAGCAGGCAGCGCGGCCCGAGCCGGGACAGGTCGCGGTGCAGCCGTTCGAGGTTCCAGTTCGCCATCATGCCGAGCGCCCCACGCACATGGCCCGGCCGGGCGAAGAGACGCCGGTAGAGATCGAGCCCGGCCGGATCGAGGCGCGAGCCGGTTCCTTCGATCAGCCGCCGCACCGCCGCGCGGTCGGCGGTCCAGGCGAAGAGGCGGGGCGTGAACGGGTTGAGGAACAAGAGCCGCGCCATGCTGGGAAACAGCAGGTTCGCCGCCCCCGGCAGGGGGGCGAGCGCCCCGTTGAAGGCCACGAGCAGGCGGGGCGAGGCGAGACCGTCGAGGGCCATCCGCGCCAGGATGGCCGCCCCAGCGGAATGCCCCGCCACGATGACCGGCGACAGGCCAAGCGTGGTCATCAGCGCGGCGACGGCCTTGGCCATGCCGGGCAGAGAGAGAGTGCCGTCCGGCAGTGGATCGGTGAAGCCATGGCCCGGCAGATCGGGCGCGATCACCCTGAAGCGCCCGGCCAGCAGCGGCGCCAGCCCGCGCCAGGAATGGTTGGCCGCTCCCGTGCCGTGGAGCAGGAGCAAGACCGGCGCCTCGGCCTCACCGAATTCCTGGATGTGCCAAGTCAGGCCACCGGCCGTCACGAAGCGGCTCGCCGCCCGGTGCGGCCAATCCTGCCCGTCTTCGGCCCAGACGGGCCGGTCGGGTTTGTCGAAGCTCAGCACGGGGGTCTCGCAGAATGCGCCGGTCGGTGAGGGCGAGTTTGCGGCATCGCACCATAGCGGAGCAAGCCGACAAGGCGATGCGCTCTATCGTTCAAAGGCTGAAGTATTTCGCAAATAACAATAATTCCATGCAGCGACCGCATGCCACCGCTGACGTGCCGCACCTTGTTGCGCTGCGGGATGGGGCGCAGTCTGCCGGTGTCGAACAAGAACATGTCACCCCAACTCAGGAGCAGGTCATGATACCTCTCGTCCCCACCGCCCAGCACACTGCCGAGAGCTTCGCGGGCTGGAACTTCGCCGCCATGATGCGCGGTGTGTTCTCGTCCTGGATCGCGCATCACCAGCGGCTGGCCGATCTCGGCATCGTCGTCGAGTAAGCGCCTCACCGGATCGCTCTGACGGCCGCGCCGATGGCGCCGCCGTCGAGACGCGGCAGGGCAAGGTATCGGGCGGCCATCGCGTCTGCCATAGGCTTCGCGCCGCCGCCCCGGGCGCCGGTATCGACCACCAGCGCGGGAAGCCCCGCCTGACGCAGGGCGCGAGCCGCCGCCAGCGCCTCGTCCCCGGCCTTGGCCCGTCCGCCCGTGCCGTCTCGGCCGACATTGGCCCGCCCATCGGTCAACACCACGACGACGGCATTGCCCCCGCCCCGGCGCACGTCGAGCGCCACGGAGAGGGCCGCGTCGAGCCCCGCCGCGAGCGGCGTGCCGCCGCCACCGGGAAGTCCCGCAAGGCCGCGCTTCGCCCGCGTGAGCGAGCGCGTCGGTGGCAAGACAAGATCCGCCCCCCTGCCCCGGAAGGCCACCAGCGCGACCCGGTCCCGGCGCACATAGGCTTCGGCCAGGAGAGCTTCCACGGCGCCCTTTGCCTCCGCGAGCCGTTCGAGGGCGGCCGAGCCCGAAGCATCGACGCAGAACACCGTCGTCGTCTCCACCCGTCGCCGCAACTTGCGGATGCGGAGATCGTCCTTGCGGACCTGCAGGCGCCCTGCCTGTCCCCCCCGCAGGGTCTGCCAGGGGGCGGCCGCACGCAGCGTCGCCAGCAGATCGAGCCGTCCTCGGCGCGGGTCTCCGGCCCGGTGGCCGACCGGGCGGCCGGTGCGAGCAACGGCTTCCGGCCTCCCGCCCCGGCCCGCCCGGGCCTCGGACCGGCGCAGACCTCCGGCCAGCAGTAGATCGAGCAGGCGCGGGGGAATGGCCGCCCGCACCGCATCGAGGACGACATCCTCCGGCGGCGCGGGCTCGCGCTCGTCGCGCTCCTGGTTCTCACCCGGCGGCGTCTCCTCGCGCTCGCTCTCCTGGGCCGGTTCCGGCGCGGGTTCGGGTAGGCGCTCGGCGCGCGGAGCGAGTACCAGACGTGCGGCCGTAACGGTCGCGCCGGGGAGGCCCACTTCCGCGAGAGCCCGCGCCGCGCGCAGGGCCAGGATCGGCGCGCGCGGCGAGGCGATGCCGAAGGCTGACGCGAGGGTGCAGAGCATCTCTACCGGATCGTCCTCGCTCCCAGCTTCGGTAACCTCCGGGGACACCGCGTCCGCCAGGGCGAGGCGCGGCGGCACCGCGTCGAGATCGAGGCGGAAGGCCAGCCGGTCGGAGAGGGCGGTGGGGGCGGCCTCGTCGTCACGGCCTTCGTCCAGCAAGACGAGGCCGAAACGGGCGGGCGCACCCTCGGGTCCGGCCCGTCCGGTATCGAGGGCGGCGGCGAGGCGTGCGGCGATGCCGGGCTCCAACCGCTCGGCCATGGGCACGACGATCACCCCGCCATCCGCCGCCGCGAGGAGGCCGGTCTGGGTCACGGGCCGTCCGGCCGAGAGGGTCGCGGCGAGGTCGAGCCCGCCGAGCAGCCCTTCGTCGCCGATGCCGGGGGGCATCCGGCGAAGGGGCGCGCCGGGGTTCAGGGCCACGCGCAACCGGTCGAGCCAGGCGTCGCGCACCGGGCCGGGCGCGGCGCGGAGAGCGACGCCGCCGAAACCGTGCGGGTCGGAGGCGAACAGCCGGAGGGCGAGGAGGGCGTCGGCCCAGATGCGGTCGGGCGCGGAGCCCGTCACGCAAACACCTCGGCCAGCGCCCGTTCGACCCGCACCGTCGAGCCGGATTCGTCCAGCGGGTTGCGGCGCAGGCGGTGGCGCAGGGCGGCCGGGGCGATCCGGCGGAGATGATCGTCGGTTACGGTCGTGGCGCCGTCGAGGGCGGCGAGCGCCCGGGCGGTGCGCATGAGGGTCAGTTCGCCACGCAGACCATCGGTGCCGAGGGCGAGGCAGAGGCGTGCCGCCTGTTCCAAGGCGGCATCGGGCACCGTGACGGAGGGGAGCCGCTTCCGCGCCGCCTCGATCCGCTTGCGGATGGCGGCGTCGTCCTTCGCATGGGCGGCGCAGAAGCCGTCCGGATTGCGCTCGTAGGCGTCGCGGGCGCGGACTACGGCGATGCGGGTGGCGATGTCGGTCGGCGTGGCGACCTCGCAGGCGAGGCCGAACCGGTCGAGCAGTTGCGGGCGCAACTCGCCCTCCTCCGGATTGCCCGAGCCCACAAGGACGAAGCGCGCCGGATGGCGCAGGGACAAACCTTCGCGCTCCACGGTGTTTACGCCGGAGGCCGCCACGTCGAGGAGCAGATCCACGAGGTGGTCCTCCAGAAGGTTCACCTCGTCGATGTAGAGGAAGCCCCGATTGGCGCGGGCGAGCAGGCCCGGCTCGAACGCCTTCACCCCGGCCGACAGCGCCCGTTCCAGATCGAGGGTGCCGACCACCCGATCCTCGGTGGCGCCCAGCGGCAGGTCCACCACCGGCACCGGTTTCTTTTGGCTCTTGCGCGGGCCGCCTGCCGCGCAATGCGGGCAGAGGTCGGCGGGGCTCGCGGGGTCACAATTGTAGGGGCAGCCGATCACCGCCGCCATGGGCGGCAGCAAGGCGGCAAGCGCCCGGATCGCCGTGGACTTGCCTGTGCCGCGATCTCCGAAGACCAGCACGCCGCCCACCGCCGGGTCCACCGCCGCGATCAGCAGCGCTTGGCGCATCTCGTCCTGGCCGACGATGGCCGAGAAGGGGAAGGTGGGCACGTCGGTTCCAGGTTCGGGTCTAGGGACGGGTCCATCGCTACCCGTCTTTGCGAGCGAAGCGAAGCAATTGAGGGACGTGCCACCATGGGTGGCGTCCCGCTGCACTGGGTCGCTTCGCTGCGCTCGCGATGACGGCGTGGGGATAGAGACGGTTCGTCCCTACTCCGCCGCCTTCTGCCGAAGGCCGATACGACCCCAGATGGTGGTGAGGGCATCGACCAGATGCGCCACATCCGCATCCGTGTGCAGGGGCGAGGGCGTGATGCGCAGG
This sequence comes from Methylobacterium komagatae, assembly GCF_042661665.1. Lineage (NCBI taxonomy): Bacteria > Pseudomonadati > Pseudomonadota > Alphaproteobacteria > Hyphomicrobiales > Methylobacteriaceae > Methylobacterium > Methylobacterium komagatae. Next base: position 3,333,214 of record NZ_JBHSWN010000001.1, on the reverse strand, counting down.
CGCTCGGTGCCGCGCGCCACGGTCGGGTAATTGATCGGCTGCACGTAGATGCCGAACTCGTCGAGCAGCGTGTCCGAGATCGCCTTGCAGAGCACGGGATCGCAGACCATCACCGGCACGATGTGGCTCTCGTTCGGCATGGTCGGGATGTCGGCGGCTTCCAGCGCCGCACGGACGGTCGCGACGCGCTCCTGATGCCGGGCACGCTCGGCGCCGCTCTCCTTCAGGTGGCGGATCGAGGCCGCCGCGCCCGCCGCCACGGCCGGGGGCAGCGAGGTGGTGAAGATGAAGCCCGAGGCGAAGCTGCGGACGAAATCGCACAGCTTCTCGGAGGCGGTGATGTAGCCGCCATGGACGGCGAAGGCTTTGCCAAGCGTCCCCTCGATCACGTCGAGCCGGTGGGCGACGCCGTCTCGCTCGGAGATGCCACCACCGCGCTCGCCGTACAGGCCGACCGCGTGGACCTCATCGAGATAGGTCAGCGCGCCATGCTTCTCAGCCACGTCGCAGATCTCGTCGATCGGGGCGATGTCGCCATCCATCGAATAGACCGACTCGAAGGCCACGAGCTTCGGCCGGGAGGGGTCGATGAGGCTGAGCTTACGGTCCAGGTCTTCCGGATCGTTATGGCGAAAGATGTGGCGCTCAGCCCGGCTGAACCGGATGCCCTCGATCATCGAGGCGTGGTTCTCGGAATCCGAGAAGACCGCGCAATTCGGGAGCCGAGAGGCGAGCGTTCCGAGGGCCGCCCAGTTCGAGACGTAGCCCGAGGTGAAGAGCAGCGCAGATTCCTTGCGGTGCAGGTCGGCGGCTCGCGCTCCAGAAGCACGTGGTAATGGTTCGTGCCGGAGATGTTGCGGGTGCCGCCCGCGCCCGCGCCGCAGCGATCCAGCGCTTCGTGCATGGCGTTCAGCACGCTCGGGTGCTGTCCCATGCCGAGATAATCGTTCGAGCACCACACGGTCACGGGGCGGGTGCCGCCGCCATGGTGGTGGGTCGCATGGGGGAAGCGGCCGGCGTGACGCTCCAGATCGGTGAAGACGCGGTAGCGTCCTTCGCGATGGAGGCCGGCGATCTCGGCGCCGAAGAAGGCCTCGTAGTCCATTCCTCTACTCCCCGGTTGCCGCAGGTTCGGCCCGCTTATGTCGTTATGCTCTAGCCGTTCAAGAACTCGCATACGACGAATTCCAAATCGAGGGGTGCAAGGCTTCCGCCTGAGCGAAAACCGTCCACCGTGGATTAATCCGGCGCGCCTCGCGCGCCGTCGAGGCTCCGCCCCGGCAGGCTCCAGCGCCAGAGGGCGGCGGAGGGCAGCGGGAGCATGAGGAACCAGTGTTCCAGCGTCGCGAGCGCCATCAGCGTGGCGAGCACGGTGAAGCCGATCAGCTCATGCTCGAGAACCGTATCGGACAGCGCGGCCCGCCCGAGCAGGGCGGCGGCGGCGGTGCCGAGGGTGACCGAAACCGGGAAGAGCCGGTTCATCGGCGCCCGTGTGAGGTAGCAGGCGAGATAGCCGAGATGGTCCGGCAGGAACTCGGAATGGAGGTTGCGCACCCCCAGGAACAGGTTCAGCCGGGCCGAGAGGTTCATCACCACGAGGGTGGCGTAGGTCCACAGGGCGAACTTGTTCGGCTGGCCCCAGACCAAAGCGAGGATCGCAAGCCCGCCGATCACGATCGCGAATTCGTGCCAGAGGCTCGTGGCGAGCGCGGCGAAGAAGCGCTCGCTTCCCCGGTACGAGGGCGGGCAGGCCACCGGGCGCGGGCCCGAGATAAAGCCCATGTAGTAGCTCATCTCCTGCCAGCCCCAGACGATCAGGGCGGCGGTGAAGGCCATGTAGGCTCCGCCCGTCCCCGTGTCGCCCGCGCTCGTCCGCACCGCCACCAGCGCCCCCGCGAGCAGCAGCGTCGCCGCCGCCATGCTCCAGGGATGGGTGCGGCGCGGAGCGTGGTCGAGCAGCAGGATCACCCCGGTGGAGAACCACCAGAGCACCACCGCATAGACCATCGGGGCGGCGTAGGTCGCCATTCTACCAGACCGGTTGCAGGCGGATGTCGGCCGGAAGGGCGTTGGCCTTCACCGGCAGCACGTAGAGGCGCGCGAAGGTGAGCGCGGCGCCGACGGCGTGGGCACCCTGTGCGAGCTTGCCGCTGAGGCCGCCCTTCGCCTTCGCCGCCGCGATGCCGCGGCTGTGGGCCAGCAGCCTGTCGAGCCCCGCCCGAAACTTCGGGTTGTCGATGTCGAGTTCGAGCGGGAAGGTCTGCTTCGAGATCTCCGAGGTGATGCGGAAGACCTTGTAGTCGTAGTCGGACGGGTCGACCCCCAGCGCCGCGTGGAAGGCGGGGCGGTGATGGTCGCGGACATACATCGTCGCGAAGACGGCGAGCAGGAAGAAGCGGATCCAGTAGCGGTTCACGCCGCTCGTCAGCTTCGGGTTCGCACGCATCAGCAGGGCGAAGGCCTCGCCATGGCGGAACTCGTCGTTGCACCACTTCTCGAACCATTTGAAGATCGGGTGGATGCGCCGCTCGGGATGCTTCTCCAACTCCCGGTAGATCGTGATGTAACGGGCATAGCCGATCTTCTCGGACAGGTACGTCGCGTAGAAGATGAACTTCGGCTTGAAGAACGTGTATTTCTTGGTCTTTGTCAGGAAGCCGAGATCGACGCCGATCCCGAAATCCTTGAGCGTGTCGTTGATGAAGCCTGCGTGGCGCGCTTCGTCGCGGCTCATCAGGCCGAACAGCTCCTTGATGTCCTTGTTCTTCGCGCGCTTCCTCATCTCGGCGTAGAGCACGCAGCCCGAGAACTCGGCGGTGATCGAGGAGACGAGAAAGTCGAGGAATTCCTTGCGTAACTCCGGCTCCATGGCCGAGAGGTCGCAATCGAACTCCTCGTTGCGGGTGAAGTGGCGCTTGTTCGGGTCGGACTTCAGCTCCGCGATCAGCACGTCCCAATCGCGGCGAACCGGCTCGACGTTGGTGCGATCCAGTTCCTCGAAATCGGTCGTGTAGAAGCGTGGCGACAGGAAGGTCGTCTCCTGCGCGGCCTTGGTCGATTCGTTGATCGGCATCTTCGGGACGGGAGCGGTCACAGCGTCCTCCGTTCGGAAAAACTGACCTCGTAGAGTTCGGTCAGTTCGAGATGGGCGATGAGCTTGGTCCAGGCACGCTCCAGCGCACCCGCGCGGGTGACGGTGGCGGTGCGGCGCACCGTGAGGCGCTCGCCGTAGGGCACCTCGGTCGGCGCGTCGTGCACCTGCACCTCGTCGCCGGGCTCGATGTCGAAGCCGGCATCGAGGGTGACATGCGCGTGCAGGCTCTCGGGTGTGTTCTCGAGTTCGACGGTGCAGGGCACCGTGACGGTGCGGGAGCCGGGCCAGCCCATCAGCGGGTCTCCGTGACAGGAGCGCCCTGACCCGGCAGCAGCCGGGCGAAAGAAAGGGCGTTGGTGGAGCCGAAGGCCTCCAGGGGCACGTGCCGCCCGGTGGCCTCGTCGGCGAGGTCGAGGCGGCCGTCGTCGAAGCGGGTCAAGGTGAAGGGCGGTTCGCGGCCGAGCCCGTCGCGCTGCCGGGCCTGGGCGAGGCCCCGCAACGTACCGCGCAGGAAGCCGTCCTCTCCGGGCTTGATCCAGGCGACGATGCGGCTGTCGGCGGCGTCCCGCAGGGCGATGGAGCCGTCGGCCTGATCCTCGGCGCGGAAATCGAGCCGGGCGATGGCCTTGGCGGCGGGAAGCTGGGTCAGGCCCACGCCCTCGCCCCGGCCGATGGCCACGGCGAGCATCGTGAAGCCGAGGAGCGCACCCGCGCCGATCAGCAGCAGCGCCGGCACCGGCCCGGACGCACGCCCTGGGATCGCTCCGCTCATCCCCCCTCCCTTTTTATTCCGCCGCCACCAGGCGCGGGGCCTGCGGCGTGGGCCGCATGACCACCACCGGCTGGACCGGTTGCCCGTTCTCGGCGAAGGCGGTCATCGCCTGAACCAGAAGACGGGTGACCGACTCGGCGTGTGGCACCGAGCGCAGCATGGGCTCGGTCCGCGAGACATGCCAGGGTCTCGCATGCGGCCACAGTTGAAGGTAGGCGATCCGCACCCCCGGCCGCAACCTCAGCGGAATGTCGCCGCTGTCGTCCGAGAAAGCACGCAGTGCGCCGTTCTCGATCTGCGCGAAGGGCAAGTTGCGGGTCACCGGCAGGGCAATGCCGGTGTGGAACACCACCCGCTTGTCGGTGATCGTGTAGACGGTGGTGCGGTGGGTAAGCCACGACAGCACCCACAGCACCGCGAGGCCGAGTGCCCCGGTGAGCATGATCGCGCTGCCGATCATCACGGCGCGGCTTGGTGAACCCGCGCTCGCGGCGAAGATGCAGGCCCAGCCCACGAACCAGAGGGCGACGATGCGGGCGTGGAACACCCGCACGAAGACGCCCGTCGTCGTCGGCGCTCCCTGCCAGAGCAGCCGCTCATCGCGTGGGAGCGGACCAGGCAGCCCGCGCAGGGTGCCTTCGGGGAGGAAGTCGTCGCCACTCATAGCAGCGGCTCCGCGCGCTTCGGCGTCGCGTAGAGTGTCCCCGCGCCGAAATACGACATGATCCGCTCCTCTTCGAGGAAGGTCACGGATTCGGGGTTCTTGGTCGTCGGGATGTCCGCGAATTGCGAGGCGAGCAGAGCCTCGGACTTCACGGTACGGGTGAACCCGCCCGCTCGGCAGAAGACCGACGGCATCAGGCGCCGCGACCCATCGGTCAACTCGACCTCGTAGTAGCGGACCAGGGACTCACCCCGGTCGACCCAGAGGTCGGCCACGACGCCCGCCACCGCGTTGTCGGTGCCGAACACCGTCATCCCGATCGGGTTCGGGCCCGCCTCGTGGACGACGAAGTTCGTCGCCACCCGCAGGGGCACGAGGCGATCCACCCCCTCCCAGGTCTTGTCGGTGACGTCGTGACGGTTGACGTAGGAGCCGGGGCCCACGCCCGCCGCAAGCGAGCCGTCCGTCCGCTCGTAGGGCGCGCCGGGCCACGGCTCGACCTTTCGGGCGGGTATGCCGGTCTCGATGTCCCGGCGGCCCTGCATCGCCTGAGGCGCGAAGGTGGTCTCGCCGCCTGCGAGATGGAAGCTCTTGGCGGTGGGGATCAGGAAGGGGTTGGGCGAGTGGCGCAGGCCCACCGCCTCGTCCTCGAGAGGGTAGCCCTCGCGGCGGTCTTCCCGGCGCAGGTAGAAGACCAACCCCGCGAAGAAGAGGAAGAACGCGTAGAGCACGACCTGCGCGACGTCGACGTATCCGGTCAAGGCACCTGTGGGCATAGGATCCTCCCCCTGGTCTCAGGCGGTTCTCTCGATGAGACGGCGGCGCTCGCTGCTTCGCACCAGCGGCCCGAGGGCCACGAGGGCGGCGAAGAGCAGCGCGATCTCGATGTGGTAGACGATGAGGTAGCCGATGGCGGGCTCGTTCATCCCCTCGCCGAGGATGCCCGTCTGGGCGATGGCCGCGCCCACGTCCCGGACGATGCCGCTGGCGGCGATGGACAGCCCGGCGGCGGTGGCCTGCACCGCTCCCCAGGCGCCGAGCGCGAGACCGGTATCCTCCGGGCCCGCCTTCTCCATGGACGCGGTCAGCGTTCCGTGGGCGAAGAGCCCGCCGCCGAGGCCGATCAGGCTGACGCCGACGGCGAACAGGTTCTGCGAGGCGAGCGGCGCGGCGAAGACCACCGCCGAGAAGGCGAGGATGCCGATCCCCGCGCCCGCCGCCGAGACGCGGAACGGATCCCCGCCCCGGTTCAGCCAGCGTGCCGCGAGGAGAAGGCCGAGGCCGCCTCCCGCCGCGAGCATCGCGGTGAGCGCGGTGGTCGCCGCCACGGGCAGGTGCAGGATCTGGCCGCCATAGGGTTCGAGCAGGATGTCCTGCATCGAGAAGCCTGCCGTGCCGAGGCCGATGGCGATCAGCCGCCGCCGGGCATGGCCGGTGCCGGCATAGGCCCGCCAGGAATCCGAAAAGGTCTGGCGCGGCGCGTCGCGGCTGCGGTTCGGGTCGCGCGGCTCCTGCTTCCACAGGGCGAGGCCGTTCAGAACGATGGTGACGAGGGCGGCGCCCTGGATCACCTGGATCAGGCGCACCTGCGAGAAATTCGAGAGGGCGAGGCCGAACACCACCGCGCTCGCCATCATCCCGGCCAGCAGCGCGGCGCAGAGGAGAGCCACCACCTTCGGCCGGGCATGGGCGGGAGCGAGATCGGTGGCCAATGCGAGGCCGACCGTTTGGGTGGTATGAAGCCCCGCGCCGACCAGCAGGAAAGCCAGAGCCGCCGCCACGTCGCCGACCCAGAGCGGTCCGGTCGTGTCGCCCGACAGGATCAGCAGGGCGAAGGGCATGATGGCCAACCCGCCGAATTGCAGCAGCGTGCCGAACCAGATGTAGGGAACCCGCCGCCAGCCCAGCACCGAGCGGTGCGTGTCCGACCGGAAGCCGACCAGCGCGCGCAGGGGCGCGAAAATCAGCGGCAGGGACAGCATCACCGCCACGATCCAGGCGGGCACGCCCAACTCGACGATCATCACCCGGTTCAGCGTGCCGATCAGCAGCACGGCGGCCATGCCGACCGTGACTTGGAACAGGGCCAGCCGCAGGAGCCGCCCCATGGGCAGTTCGACCGTCGCCGCATCCGCGAAGGGCAGGATCGCCGGGCCGAGGCGCATGAGGGCGTGGGTTAGCTTCATCGCGTCACGCTCCGCGTCAGCGCGATAGCGTTCGACAGATAGAAGCCGCTGTTCACCCGGTGGCTGCGCGTCCAGGTGAAGGCGTGGAGGGCGGGTTCGGCGGCGATGCGGCGCTTCAGGCCGCGTTCCGTCACCGGCACGATCGCCGGAGAGCGGTCGCCGCGGGGAAAGAGCTTGCCGGCCGCATGCATCACGGTGAGCAGCGCGGTGCGCGGCGCCACGGTGAACAGGACCGAGCCCTCCGTGCGCTCCCCGAGGCGGGCGAGCGCGCGGGCGATGTCCGCCGGGCGGTAATGGATCAGCGAGTCCATCGCGACCACGTGGTCGAACCGGCCGAGGCCGGGATCGAGCATGTCGCCCACGCGGAAATCGATGCGCCCGGCACCGACGATCTGCGGCAGGCGCTCCTGCGCCAGCCCGATCAGCGTGGGGGAGACGTCGATGGCGACGACTTCGGCGCCCCGCCGTGCGGCCTCGACGGCGAGCGCGCCCGTGCCGCACCCGGCATCGAGCAGGCGTTGGCCGTTCATGTCGGCGGGGAGCCAGGAGAGCAGCATGCCGCGCATGGCGTCACGCCCGGCCCGCACCGTCGCGCGGACCTTGCTGACCGGCGCGTCCGAGGTCAGGCGCGACCATGCCTCGACGGCGGTGCGGTCGAAATAGGTGGTGAGTTCGCCCCGGCGGGCGTCGTAGCTGGCGCTGCTCATCAGTCGAACCCGAGGAACTCGAACAGGTCGCGGTCCTTCATCGGCTGCGCCTCGCAAGGCTCGCCGCCGGCCCAGAGGGTCTCGGCCAGCCGCATGTATTCGGCGGTCACGGCGTCGAGCCAGGCGAAGACTCCATCTCGAACAGCGTCGACTTCTTGAGGCGCGAGCGGCGCACCACGTCGAGGTCGGGGAAGTGGGCGAGGCGCTTTAGGCCGACCGCGTCGTTGAACCGGTCGATCTCGTCGGTCTTGGCCGAGCGGTTGGCGATGACGCCGCCGAGGCGCACGCCGTAGTTCTTCGACTTGGCGTGGATCGCGGCCACGATCCGGTTCATCGCGAAGATCGAGTCGAAGTCGTTGGCCGTGACGATCAACGCCCGGTCGGCATGCTGGAGGGGCGAAGCGAAGCCGCCGCAAACCACGTCGCCCAGCACGTCGAACACCACCACGTCGGTGTCCTCGAGCAGGTGGTGCTCCTTCAGGAGCTTCACCGTCTGGCCGACCACGTAGCCGCCGCAGCCGGTGCCCGCGGGGGGCCCCCGGCCTCGACGCACATGACGCCGTTGTAACCCTCGACCACGAAGTCCTCGACCCGCAACTCCTCCGAATGGAAGTTCACGGATTCCAGCGCGTCGATCACCGTCGGCGCGAGGCGCTTGGTCAGGGTGAAGGTGGAATCGTGCTTCGGATCGCAGCCGATCTGCAGCACGCGCTTGCCGAGCTTCGAGAAGGCCACCGACAGGTTCGACGAGGTGGTCGATTTGCCGATGCCGCCCTTGCCGTAGACGGCGAAGACCTTGGCGGTCTCGATCTTGAGATCGGGATCGAGGGCGACCTGCAGGCTGCCCTCCTCTTTCCGCGCGGGGACCGGGTTGCGGATGGCGATGTTCATGCGGCCACTCCTGGGGTCACGCCTTCGAGCCGGTCCTCCAGTTCCTCCTCCGCCCGGTCGAGGGCGTCGCGGGTCTCCGCGTCGGGGGTCCAGAAGCCGCGCTTGTGTGCCTCGATCAGCCGTTGGGCGACCTTGGCCGAAGCAGTGGGGTTGAGGGAGGCGATGCGCTCGCGCATGGCCGGGTCGAGGACGAAGGTCTCGGTGATGCGCTCGTAGATCCAGGGCTGCACCGCGTTGGCGGTGGCCGACCAGCCCACCGTGTTGGTGAGATGCGCCTCGATCTGGCGAACGCCCTCGTAGCCGTGGCCGAGCAGGGGCTCGTACCACTTGGGGTTCAGCATCCGGGTGCGGGTTTCCAGCGCGACCTGCTCCGGCAGGGTGCGCACCCGGCCTTCACCGCGGGTTTGGTCGCTGATGTAGATCGGGACCGCCTCGCCCTTGGCCCGGGCCACGGCGCGGCCCATGCCGCCGAGCCCGTCGAAGTAGTGATCGACGCTCGTCACCCCGACCTCGACGGAATCGAGGTTCTGGTAGGCGAGATCGACGGAGGCGAGCACCGCCTTCATCAGGGCCCGCTGCGGCGCGGGCTTGCCGGTGCGGCTATAGGCGAAGCTCTTGCGGCGGGAGAACGCCTCGCACAGCTCGTCCTCGTCGTCCCAGGCGCCGGAATCCACGAGGTGGTTCACGTTGGCGCCATAAGCGCCTTCCGCGTTCGAGAAGACCCGGAGCGCCGCCGTCTCGATGTCGCAACCCTGCTCGGCCTGGATGGCCAGCGCGTGCTTGCGGACGAAGTTCTGCTCCACCGGTTCGTCGGCGGTCGCCGCGAGGAAGGAGGCCTCCGCAATGAGCTTGGTCTGCAACGGCAGCAGATCACGGAAGATGCCCGAGAGGGTCACGACCGCATCGATGCGCGGGCGGCCGAGCGTGGCGAGCGGGATCAGTTCGGCGCCCGCGAGACGGCCGTAGCCGTCGAAGCGCGGGGCGGCACCGATCAGCGCCAGAGCCTGGGCGATGGGGCCGCCCTCGCTCTTCAGGTTGTCGGTGCCCCAGAGGACGATCGCCACGCTCTCGGGAAGCGGCTTGCCCTCCTCAGCGTGCCGGGCCAGCACGCGGGCCACCTGCCGGGCGCCGTCCGCGACCGCGAAGGCCGAGGGAAGGCGGCAGGGATCGAAGCCGTGGATGTTGCGCCCCGTCGGCAGGATCGCCGGGCTGCGCAGCAGGTCGCCACCCGCGACCGGCGGCACGAAGCGGCCATCCAGTGCGGTGAGGATGCCCGCCACCTCATGATCGGTGGAGAGCAGCGCGTTCGTCTGCACGAGGCTCGCGAAGGCGGCGCGCATCTCGTCATTCGCGGGAAGGCCGGACAGGTGCAGGGCCGCTTCGGCGCCCTCCCCGGCGACCAGGGCGGAGATCGCCGCCGGCGCGGGCTTCAGCCCGTGCGAGGCTTCCGCTACGGCGGCGAGGAGGTCGGAACGCTCTTCGGCGGGGACTCCCTCGCCGACCACGTGCAGGCCGTGCGGGATGAGGGTCTGTTCGAGTTCGTTCAGCGCGAGCCACAGGGCGGAGACACGCCCCGTGAGATCGCCGTTCCAGGCTGGCTCGGCGGCCACGAGATCGACCGCCGCGCCCTGGGCCTGGATCAGCGTGGCGAGGTCGGCCCGTTCGGCGACCGCCTCGGCGTCGAGGCCACGGAAGCGCTCGATCGAGCTCTTGAGATCGAGGAGGCCGCGATAGAGCCCCGCCGCCGCGAGGCTCGGCGTCAGATAGCTCACCAGCGTTGCGGCCGAGCGGCGTTTGGCCAGCGTCCCCTCTGAGGGATTGTTGGCGGCGTAGAGATAGACGTTCGGCAGGGCGCCGATCAGCCGCTCCGGCCAGCAGGATTCCGACAGTCCCGTCTGCTTGCCGGGCATGAATTCGAGCGCCCCGTGGGTGCCGAAATGCAGCACGACATCAGCGCCGAAATCCTCGCGGAGGTAGCGGTAGAATGCGCTGAAGGCGTGTGTCGGAGCGAAGCCGCTCTCGAAGAGCAGCCGCATCGGGTCGCCCTCGTAGCCGAAGGCGGGCTGGACGCCGACGAAGACGTTGCCGAACTGCGCACCGAGCACGAACAGGCCCGCCCCGTCGCTCTGGTGGCGTCCCGGCGCCGGGCCCCATTGCGCCTCGATCTCGGCGAGGTGCTTTTCCCGGCGAACATGGTCCTCGGCCGGGATGCGGGCATGGACGTTGGCCTGTGTGCCGTAGCGGCTCGCATTGCCGGTGAGGATCGCGTCGCGCAGGGCATCGACGCTCTTAGGCACCTCGACCGTGTAGCCGTCCGCTTTCATGCCCTTCAGGGTGTTGAGCAGCGAGGCATAGACCGACAGGAAGGCGGCGGTGCCGGTGGCGCCCGCATTCGGCGGAAAGTTGAACAGCACCACCGCGACCTTGCGCGCGGCCTTCTGCGTCCGCCGCAGGGCGATGAGGTTGGCGACGCGCTCGGCCAGCTGCGCGACCCGCTCGGGATGGGCGCGCATGTCGCGGCTATTGTCGGCGCCGGAGGCGACGGAGCGCCCGCCGAACACGCTCGGCGCGGTGGCGCCGTCGAGTTCGGGGATGGCGACCATCATCGTCGCCTCGACGGGCGAGAGGCCGCGCGCCCCGGCTTCCCACTGCTCGATCGTCTGGAATTCCAGGGCGTGGGCGGCGAGGTAGGGCACGTCGAGCCGCGCGAGCGTCGTCTCGGCCGCCTTGGCATCGTTGTAGGCGGGACCGCCGACCAGCGAGAAGCCGGTGAGCGAGACCAGCGCGTCGATGGCCGGGCGCCCATCGCGCATGAAGAAGGCATCCACCGCAGGGCGGTTGTCGAGCCCGGCCGCGAAGGCCGGCACCACGTCGAGGCCCTTGGCCTCCATGGCTGCGATGACGCCGTCGTAATGGGCGCTGTTGCCCGCGAGCACGTAGCTGCGCATCAGGAGCAGGCCGACCCGGCCCTTCGCGCCTTGGCGACGGGGCAAGCGGGACGCATCCCCGCCGACGCGGCCCGGCATGCGCGGGTGGTACAGCCCGGTCTCGGGGTAGTGCAGCGGCACGGGAGCGGCGGGTAAATCGCGCCAGGCCGCCCGCGCGCCCGTCGCGTAGCGCTGGACGAGGAAGTGGATCAGAGCGGCGACGTTCTCGTCCGAGCCTGCGAGCCAGTATTGCAGCGTCAGGAAATAGGCGCGCACATCCTGGGCCGAGCCGGGGATGAAGCGCAGGATTTTTGGAAGTTTTCGGACGAGGGCCATCTGCCTCGCGGCATTGCCCTCGGCGCCCGGCTTGCCGCGCAGCTTCTTCAGGAAATCGAGGGCGCTGCGCTTCGTGCCGCTCATATCGAAGCGGTTGAGTTTGGTGGTCTTCACCACCTCGCCCGCCGAAAGGCAGCCGACCATGGCATCGCACGCCTCGCGGCGAGCCAGCAGCGACGGCAGGATCGCGCGGACATGCTCGTCGAGGAACAGCATCGCGGACAGCACGATGTCGGCGCGGGCGATGTCGGCCTTGGCCGATTCGAGGGCGGCGGGGTCGTTGTCCCACTCGGCCGCCGCGTGGAAGCCCAGATGCAGGCCCGGCATCTCGCGCCGGAGGCGGACGCGCGCCCGCTCCACCGCGCTCGCCAAGTGATTGTCGAGCGTGACGATGACGACGCGAATGTCTGGCCTAGCGGCCGAAATGCGCTTTTGCATCGTACAGGGTCTCGAGGGTGATGAGCGGAAGCCGCCGCTCGCGGGCGAATGTCTCCGTGTTGCTGCGCGCCTTCCCGCGTACGAAGAACGGGATCTTCTTCAGTTCCTTCTCGGCGTCGGGCGCCCAGGTGAGGACGATCGGCTGAGGGGATTCGGAAACGGGTGCCGGTGTCGGAGGGGAGGATGCCGGCACCCGTTCCACGGCGTCGGGCGCCACCGCCGGCTTGCCGCCGAGGTGGGACGGCCCAACGCCATCGTGGAATTCGGGGTCCTCCCGGAACATCCCCAGGAGGTGCTCTTCGAGGCCCATCATCAGCGGATGGACGAGGGTATCGAACAGGACGTTGGCGCCTTCGAAGCCCATCTGCGGCGAGTGGCGGGCGGGGAAGTCCTGCACATGGACCGGCGCCGAGATCACGGCGCAGGGCAGGCCCAGCCGCTTGGCGACATGGCGCTCCATCTGCGTGCCGAGCACCAGTTCCGGGGCCGCCGCGCGGATGGCCGCCTCGACGTCGAGGTAGTCGTCCGAAATCGTCGCCTCGATGCCGTGAGCCTGCGCTTCGGCGCGGACCTCGCGGGCGAATTCGCGGGTATAGGTGCCGAGCCCGACGAGCTTGAAGCCAAGTTCCTTCGATGCGACCCGCGCCAGCCCAAGGGCATGGGTGGCATCGCCGAAGATGAAGACGCGCTTGCCCGTGAGGTAGGTCGAGTCGACCGAGCGCGAGTACCAGGGCAGGCGGGAGCCCTCGCTCTCAAGGACCGGGGCGGGATCCACGCCAGCGAGCGCGGCGACCTCGGCGATGAACGCCTTGGTGCCGCCGACTCCGATGGGGATTTCCTTGGTGAAAGGCTGCCCGAGGGCGCGCTTCAGATGCTCGGCGGCCGAGCGGGCGGTCTCGGGATAGAGCACGACGTTGAAGTCGGCCGCGCCGAGCCGGGCGAGATCGGCGGGGCTGGCGCCCAGCGGCGCCACCACGTTCACGTCGATGCCGAGATCGGCGAGGAGGCGGCGGATCTCGATCAGGTCGTCCCGGTGGCGGAACCCCAAAGCCGTCGGCCCCAGGATGTTGCAGAGCGGGCGGCTCCCGGCGGGCCGCTTCTCGACCGCGCCTGAGAGGGCGCGGACCAGCCGGTAGAAGGTCTCCGACGCGCCCCAGTTCTCCTTCTTCTGATAGGCCGGGAGTTCCAGCGGAATGACCGGCACCGGCAGGTCCAGCGCCTTGGCAAGCCCGCCCGGATCGTCCTGGATCAACTCGGCGGTGCAGGAGGCGCCGACGATCATCGCCTGGGGCTGGAAGCGGGCATAGGCCTGGGCGCAGGCGGTCTTGAACAACTCGGCCGTGTCGCGGCCGAGATCCTGCGCCCGGAAGGTCGTGTAGGTGACCGGCGGGCGGTGGTCGCGCCGCTCGATCATCGTGAACAGCAGGTCGGCGTAGGTGTCGCCCTGGGGCGCGTGAAGCACGTAGTGCAGGCCCTTCATGGCGGTCGCCACGCGCATTGCGCCGATGTGGGGCGGGCCTTCGTAGGTCCAGAGGGTGAGCTGCATCGGCCTAGACCTCCAGCAGCGCGCGGCGGCCGAGCGGCCGGGCGAAGAGTTCGGCGAGGTCGCCCGCCTGCTCGTAGCCCTGGACGGGCGTGAACAGCAGTTCGATCGACCACTTGGTCGCGAGCCCTTCCGCCTCCAGCGGATTGGCGAGGCCGAGGCCGCAGACCGTCAGGTCGGGCCGCGCGGCGCGGCAGCGGTCGAGCTGGTCGTCGAGGCTCTGACCTTCCGTGACGCGGGTGCCCTCGGGCAGAAGCTCGATTTCGGCGGCGAGATGCGCGCGGTGCAGGTAGGGCGTGCCCACCTCCACGAGGTCCGCGCCGAGTTCTCGCGCCAGGAAGCGCGACAGCGGCACTTCGAGCTGCGAATCGGGGAAGAAGAACACCCTCTTGCCCCCGAGCTTTTCGCGGTAGGGCGTCAGCGCCGTTTCTGCCCGTGCCCGTCCGGCGGCGGTGGCGGTCTCGAAAGCCGCCTGGGAGACGCCGAAGGCCTCCGCCGCGGCTGCGAGCCAACCCGTCGTGCCCTCGGCTCCCAGCGGGAACGGGGCGGCGAGGCGCTTGGCACCGCGCTCATCCAGCGCCCGCGCCGTGCCGGTGAGGAAGGGCTGAGCGAGGAGATAGCGGGTGTTGCGCCCCACGGCGGGCATCGCCGCCGCGTTCCGCGCGGGCAGGAATCGCACGTCGGCGATCCCCATGGCGGCGAAGAGGCGGTGGAACTGGTCCTCCACGACGTCGGCCAGGGCGCCGACCACGAGGAGCGAGGGCGCCGCGTCGGCGCGATCCGCCGGGAGATCCGGCACCAGGGCGGCGAGGCAGGCATCCTCGCCTTCGGTGAAGGTGGTTTCGATGCCCGAGCCCGAATAGTTCAGCACCCGCACCGAGCCGAGTTTGGCCGACAGGCGCTGCGCCGCGCGACTTAGGTCAAGCTTGATCACCTCCGAAGGGCAGGAGCCCACGAGGAACAGCAGCTTGATATCCGGCCGCCGTTCCACCAGCCGGGAGACGACGCGGTCCAACTCGTCATTGCAATCGGCGAGGCCCGCCAGATCGCGCTCGTCGATGATGGCGGTGGCGAATCGGGGTTCGGCGAAGATCATCACGCCCGCCGCCGACTGGATGAGGTGGGCGCAGGTGCGCGAGCCGACCACCAGGAAGAACGCGTCGCGGATCTTCCGGTGCAGCCAGACGATGCCGGTGAGACCGCAGAATACAGCGCGCTGGCCGTCCTCGCGATGGAGATCGATGGCGCCGCAGCCGGTGGAATGCGTGATCGGAGCGTTCATGACAGCGCCCCCGCCGGTTGCATCCGCTGGGGGGCGCCCTGGAGACGCGCGGCGCGCAGCTTCAGGACGAACTGCCCGGCGTTGATGACGTAGGTGGCGTAGGCCGCGAGCGCGAGGAACAGCAGGCCCCGCTCTCCGAGGGCACCCGTGGTGAGCGCGGCGAGATACGCCGTGTGGAGGGCCAGCACGAGCATGCTGACCATGTCCTCCCAATAGAAGGCCGGGGCGAACAGGTAACGCCCGAACACGTCCTTCTCCCAGATGGAGCCGGTGATCATGATGGCGTAGAGCGCCAGGGTCTTGATCACGACCGACGCTTGGGCCGCCGCCGCTCCCTCGCCGGTCGCCAGGGTGCGCAGGACGAGCCAGAGGCTCACGAGGAAGATCGCGAACTGGACCGGGGCGAGCACGCCCTGCACCAGCGTCCAGCGGGAGGCGTCCCGCCTCGACCGCTCCTCTGCCGTGTAGAGCGGTGATGCCGGCCGGTTTCTGCGACCGAGGTCCTGCCGACCCATGGGTTCGCCCTCGCCTGCCAATCCGGTCCGTCTGTCCGTCCCGGTTGCCTGCGAACCTATCTGGCCCCTTAGAAGTGTCAATCCCGCTTGACGGTTTGCTCCGGTGACACTTTTAGGCGAGGAGTCTGTTTTGACGATTGCCAAAGGGCATTTCCAGCGTACCCTATGTTGGTTCCAAGCCGTCGGCGGGGGTGAGCTGCTGACCGGCCCCATTTAGCCGTTCAGCGGCTGGGCTTGTGCCGAAGCATGTCAGATTCGCGAAAATGACGATGCGACCATAGCGAGGTGGGCCGTCAGAGCCCGCGATGCCGGGAGGGTTGCCGATGGACGATCTGGGGCTCCTCTGTGACGACGGCCATCTGGGCCTGCTTCTGGACCGCGAACGGGCCGAGGAGGATCGCGACGTCCTCGCGTGGCTCGTCGAGGCCGAGATCCTTCCCCGGCTCATGCTGGCCCATCGTTCCGCTCGCTCGACGCTCGCCGCGCCGCTGAACGATCCCGACGCCCTGGCGGCGCTTCTCCTGAACCCGGAGCCCTTCGATCTCGACGGGGCCGTGGATTCGCTACTCCTCTCCGGGCTCCCGCTGGATCGCCTGCTCCTCGACCTGCTGGCACCTTCGGCCCGGCGGCTAGGCAGCATGTGGGAGGAGGATACCTGCGATTTCCTGGCGGTGACGGAGGGACTCGGCCGCCTTCAGGCTCTGACTCGCCGCCTCTGCGCAGGCATGGAGCGGTCGGCACGCCCGACGGGCCGTTCCGTTCTTCTCATGCCCTGCCCCGGCGAGACTCATATCTATGGGCTGTCGATCCTCGCGAGCTTCTTTCGCGAATCGGGGTGGGAGGTGACCAATCTGGGTCACTCCGCTGCCGATCCCGCCGAACTGCTCGGCGAGGGCTGGTACGACATCATCGGGCTGTCGCTCTCCTGCGATGTCTGTGCGCCCGCCCTGCAGGCGCTGATTCCAGCCTTGCGCCGGGCCTCACGGAATCCGTCTCTCTTCGTTCTGGTGGGTGGCCCGTATTTTGCGCGAACCGGAGCCGATCCGGCCGCCTTCGGGGCCGACGCCTACGCGCCCGATGCGTGGTCTGCCCCCCGTCTTGCGGAAGCGGCGCTGGACAGACAGACGTTGACTTGCTGATAGGTAGACAGTTCGACGCACTGCGACACAAATCCGTGACTCCTCGACCACGCCCTGCCGAGCCCGTCCTGAACGAGGCCCTGCCCAAGGTTGCCGCACTCCTCGGAGGAAATGCGGCGGGCCTCGCGGTGACGGCTGCGTCCGATCTCTCGCTGATCGTCGATGCCGACGGCGTGATCCAGGGCGCCTCAGGCGCAGCGGATTTCGCTGAAGAAAAGATCGGCGGCTGGCTCGGCCGACGCCTCGTGGACACCGTCACCGTCGAGAGCCGCACCAAGGTCGATGAGCTGCTGCGCGATGCGGGCCCGGGGGAAATCACCCGGTGGCGGCAGGTGAACCATCCCTCCCCCACGGGCATCGACCTGCCGATTCGCTACACGGCGCTGCGGCCCGATGCAGATGGGCCGATTCTCGTACTTGGGCGCGACATGCGCACCGTCGCGGCACTTCAGCGGCGCCTCGCGGATACGCAGCAGACCCTGGAGCGCGATTACGATCGCCTTCGTGCCGCCGAAACCCGCTATCGCCTGCTGTTCCAGATCTGTGGCGAGGCGGTGCTCGTGGTCGATTCGACCACCCGCCGTGTGATCGAGGCGAACCCCGCCGCTGCACGGCTCCTCGGCCGCGCGGTACGTCGGCTCGTGGGCGTCGACGTGGTGGAATTGTTCGACCAAGCGAGCCTGCGCACGCTCGAAGCGCAGCACGGCTCCCTTCGCTCCACCGGGCAGGCGGCCGATATTCGCGCCGCCCTGCCCCAGGGCCGGGGCGAAGTGACGATCTCGGCCTCGCTGTTTCGCGGTGAAGGCGGGACCAGCGCGATCCTGCGGCTCATCCCCGAGCCGGGCATGGCCGGGACTGGACCCGGCGAATCGACCGGTACCCTGCCGACCCGCGCCCTGATCGAATCGATGCCCGAAGGCTTCGTCGTCACCGATTCGGGGCACCGGGTGCTCTGGGCGAACGCCGCCTTCCTCGAACTGGCGCAACTCGCCGCCGAGGGACAGGCGCGGGGCCGCCCGATCGAGGAATGGCTTGCCCGCGACGAGACCGAAGCGCGGACGCTCTTCGCCACCCTGCAGGATCACGGCTCAGTCCGCCGTTTCGCCAGCGTGGTGCGCGGCACCTATGGCGGGATCGAGGATGTCGAGATCGCCGCCGTGTCCCTGCCCTCGTCGCCCGCTTATATCGGCCTGTCGATCAGGGCCCTGCCGCCGCGCTCGGCGCTGAATGTCGGCACCCGCGCCGAGCCGCGTTCGGTGGAGCAGATGGCCGAACTCGTCGGCCGCGTGTCCATGAAGACCCTCGTCCGCGAGACCACGGATCTCATCGAAAAGCTGTGCATCGAGGCGGCCCTTCGGATCACCCGCGACAACCGCGCCTCGGCGGCCGAGATGCTCGGCCTTTCGCGTCAGGGTCTCTACGCCAAGATGCGCCGTTACGGTGTCGGCGACCTCAGCCCTGGCGACGAAGCTTGACCAGAGACGAATAAAATATTCGTCATCTTTTGCTGTCGGCCATCCCGTACGAATCATCGGCAACTTGACGCGGCGGGTGTCATTCTCGCTTGACACTCGGTGGGGGTGGCATAGCCTCCCGCCATGGCCGCCACGCCCGCTCCCAGTGCAGTCGTCGAGCTTCTTAAGCCGCTCACGTGGTTCGCCCCGATGTGGGCGTTCGGCTGTGGGGTGGTGTCGTCTGGCGTGCCCGCCCACGGGCAATGGCCGGTGATCGCGGCGGGCATCATTCTCGCCGGTCCCCTCGTCTGCGCGACGAGCCAGGCGGCGAACGATTGGTTCGACCGGCATGTCGATGCGATCAACGAGCCGAACCGTCCGATCCCTTCAGGGCGGATCCCCGGTCGCTGGGGCCTCTACCTCGCGCTGGGCTGGACGCTCCTGTCCCTCGCCGTCGCGGCGGCTCTGGGGCCGTGGATCCTCGGCGCGGCCCTGTTCGGCTTGGTGCTGGCGTGGCTCTATTCGGCGCCGCCGCTCCGCCTGAAGGGCAACGGCTGGTGGGGCAACTCGGCGGTCGCGATCTGCTACGAGGGCCTGCCCTGGTTCACGGGCGCTGCGGTGATGGCCACCGCCATGCCCGACTGGCGTGTGATCGTGATCGCCCTGCTCTATTCAATCGGCGCCCACGGCATCATGACACTCAACGACTTCAAGTCGGTGGAGGGCGATATCGCCACCGGTGTGCGCTCCCTGCCGGTGCAACTCGGCCCGGCCAACGCGGCGCGCTTCGCCTGCCTTGTCATGGCCCTGCCGCAGGTGGTGGTGATCGCGCTGCTCGCAGCCTGGGGGCGGCCCTGGCATGCCTGCCTCGTCGGCGCCCTCCTCGCCGGGCAGGCGGTTCTGATGGTCCGCTTCCTCGACGATCCGCGCGGACGAGCCGCGTGGTACAACGGCACGGGAACGACCCTCTACGTGCTCGGCATGCTCGCGGCGGCCTTCGCCCTGCGTCCCCTGGTGGGGGACCTCTGATGGAGAGCGGTCCCGCCCATTTCTCCTGGCCCTCGATTCTGCGACTCGGTCTCGTGCAGACGGCACTCGGCGGGGTCGTCGTGCTGATGACCTCGACCCTGAACCGGGTGATGGTCGTGGAGCTTGCTCTGCCCGCCCTCGTGCCGGGGCTGCTGGTCGCCATCCACTACGCCGTGCAGGTGCTGCGCCCGCGCTGGGGCTACGGCTCCGACCGGACCGGGCGGCGCACGCCCTGGATCGTCGGCGGCATGGCGGCGCTCTGCCTCGGCGGATTCGGCGCCGCCTGCGGCACCGCCCTGGCTCAGACCCATCTCGCGGCCGGGCTCGCTCTGGCTGCGGTGTCTTTCCTGCTCGTCGGCCTCGGCGTCGGCGCGGCGGGCACCTCGCTCCTCGTCCTGCTCGCGGGAGGCGTCGCACCGGCCCGGCGCGGGGCGGCGGCGACCCTCGTCTGGGTGATGATGATCGTCGGTTTCGCGGTGACGGCGCCGCTGGCGGGCCATTTCCTCGAACCGTTCACCGTGATGCGCCTCGTGGCCGTGTCGGGGACGGTCTCCCTCGTCGCCTTCTGCGTGGCCGCCCTTGCCGTGACCGGCGTGGAAAAGGGGCTTCCGGCCCCGCGCCCCGAAGCGCCGGAGGCCAAGCCGCCCTTCGGCCAGGTGCTGCGCAAGGTGCTGGCCGATCCGGTGGCCCGGCACTTCACCGTTTTCGTCTTCGTCTCCATGCTCGCCTACAGCGCGCAGGAACTCATCCTCGAACCCTATGCCGGCCTCGTCTTCGCCATGGGGCCGGGGGCGACGACGAAGCTCGCCGGACTCCAGCACGGCGGCGTGCTGGCGGGCATGCTCTTCGTTGCGGCGGTGACCTTGCTCGCCAAGGGTACGGCACTGGCCTCCCTGCGCCTCTGGATCGCCATCGGTTGCGGCGCCTCAGCGCTGGCTTTGTTCGCCATCGCGGCGGGCGGCCCGTCCGGCCCGGACTTCCCCTTACGCAGCGCGGTCTTCGCCCTTGGCGTCGCCAACGGCATGTACGCGGTCGCCGCCATCGGCTCGATGATGGCGCTCGCCGGAAGTGGCGGCGAGCGCGAGCGCGGCACCCGCATGGGCGTCTGGGGCGCGGCCCAAGGCGTTGCCTTCGGCGGCGGCGGCGTGCTCGGCGCCTTCGCGGTCGATGCCATGCGACTCGTCGTGGCCGATCCGGTCCATGCCTATGCCACGGTCTTCGTGGCCGAGGGCGTCCTGTTCCTCGTGGCCGTCGCCTTCGCCCTGCGCGTCGCGGTGGCGCCCGCCCCCTCCTTCCCGCTCAATCCGGCATTCGAGGCGAGGTAGGCCATGACCCAGCATCACCATGCGGGAGAGACCTTCGACGTTGTCGTCGTCGGCGGTGGGCCATCGGGGGCGACGGCGGCCTGCGATCTCGCCGGCGCCGGGCGCAGCGTGTTGCTGCTCGACAAGCCCGGCCGCATCAAACCCTGCGGTGGGGCCATCCCGCCCCGGTTGATCCGCGACTTCGCGATCCCCGACCATCTCCTCGTCGCCCGGATCCGCGCCGCCCGCATGATCGCGCCGAGCGGCAAGGAGGTCGATATGCCAGTCGGCGAAGGCTTCGTCGGCATGGTTGATCGCAAGGATTTCGATCCGTGGCTGCGTGAGCGCGCCGCTGCCGCAGGTGCCGACCTGCGTGAGGCCGCTTTCGACCGGATCTCCCGCCCCGATGACGGGCCGCCGCTCGTCCATTTCACCACCGGAAAGGGCGAGACGCTGGAGCGCCATGCCGTGCGCGCCAGGCTGGTGATCGGCGCCGACGGTGCGACCTCCCCGGTCGGCCGGGCCGAGGTGCCGGGCCACGACAAGATGCGGCAGGTCTTCGCCTATCACGAGATCGTCCGCGTGCCGCAGCCCGGGGAGGCGGGCGCGGCGGCGATCGGCCCGACCCGCTGCGACGTGTATTACCAAGGTCGCCACTCGCCCGATTTCTATTCGTGGATCTTCCCCCACGGCGACACCGCGAGCATCGGTACCGGTAGCGCCCGCAAGGGCTTCTCGCTCCGTTCCTCGATCCGCGCGCTGCGCGAGGCGTCGGGCCTTGCCGGCGCCGAGACGATCCGGCGGGAGGGTGCGCCGCTTCCGCTGAAGCCCCTCAAGCGGTGGGACAATGGCCGCGATGTGCTCCTCGCCGGAGATGCGGCGGGTGTCGTCGCTCCGGCCTCGGGCGAAGGCATCTACTATGCGATGCTCGGTGGGCGCCTTGCCGCCGAGGCCGCCGAAGCCTTTCTCTCAACCGGCCATGCGAAGGCGCTGGGCCTCGCCCGCCGCCGTTTCATGAAGCAGCATGGGCGGGTCTTCCTGATCCTCGGGATCATGCAGTGGGTCTGGTATCGCAGCGATGCCCTGCGCGAGCGGTTCGTCTCGATCTGCCGTGACAAGGACGTGCAGCAGCTCACCTGGGATTCCTACATGAACAAGGAATTGGTCCGGGCGAAGCCAGCGGCGCATGTCCGCATCTTCTTCAAGGATCTCGCCCACCTGTTCCGCTGGGTATCCCCGTGACGGCCCTCGCGCAGGCGGATTGGGGGACGGCCCTTGTCGCCGCCGCCTGCGCCGTGCTGGTGGCCGTTGCGGGCGGCGTCGCGACACGCACCGACGCGTGGTACCGGCGCCTTCACGTCCCCGCTTGGAAGCCGCCGGATTGGGCCTTCGGGCCGATCTGGGCCACGATCTTCGCGCTGACGGCGAGTTCCGGCGTGCTCGCCTGGAGCGGGTCGGCCGCGGCCCGTCCGCTCATCGTCACGGTTTTCGCCGTCAACGGCGTGCTTAACATTCTCTGGAGCGTGCTGTTCTTCCGGTTGCGCCGCCCGGATTGGGCGCTGGTCGAGGTAGTCTTGCTCTGGCTTTCGATCGTTGCGCTGATCCTCACGGTCGGGCGGGTAAGCACCGTGGCCGCTTTGTTGAACATTCCCTACCTCGCCTGGGTCGGCGTTGCGGCCTGTCTCAACTTGCGCATCGTGCAGTTGAACCCGCGCCGGGGCCTCGTGTGATGGACGGGCTCTTCGCCTCCGGCCGCATCGTCGATCTGATCCTGGTCGGCGTCGCGGTCGAGGCGGTGCTGCTGCTGGTTTTGTGTCGCGGCGCGGGGCGATTCGCGCCCTTCGGCGCCACCATCGCGGCCGGTGCTGCTCTGATGCTCGCCCTGCGCGCCGCGCTCACCGGTTCTGCCTGGCCGGTCGTGGCGGGCTGGATGCTGGTGGGCCTCATCGCGCACGTGGCCGACCTCGTTTTGCGCCGGAAGACGCTTCGGCCTGTGACCCTGCGGAACGATGCAACGGTTGGAGACGCTTGGCCGCAGGGCCCGGTTTAGCGGGGCAGGAACAACAGTTCTCAAGGCGCATTTATGCGCGACAAGTCTTTTGAACCCTTCTCATCAACCTGCCCCGGAGACGCCGGCCATGCAGCGCAGATTCGTCCTTGCGTCCGGCCTGCTCGCCGGCACCATCCTGACCTCTCCGGTTCTGGCACAGAATAGCCAGGACCCCGTGGAGCGAGGCAAATACCTCGTAACGATGGGCGATTGCGCGGCTTGCCATACGGCACCGGGGGGCAAGTACCTCGCCGGTAATTATGCGCTGAATATGCCCTTCGGCGTCATCATGACCCCGAACTTGACCCCCGATAAGGAAACGGGCCTCGGCAACTGGAATTACGACGACTTCGATAAGGCTTTCCGGCACGGCTACAGCAAGAATGTCGGCTACCTGTATCCGGCTTTCCCCTTCGCGTGGTTCACCAAGACGACGGACGAGGACACCAAGGCCATCTGGGCTTATCTCCAGTCGATCCCGGCGGTGAACGAGAAGCGGCAGGAGAGCCAGATTCCGTTCCCGTTCAACGTGCGAACTGCGCTCGTCACATGGCGGACCGCCTTCTTCACGGAAGAACGCTTCAAGCCGGATCCGAACGCCAGCGCCGAGGTGAATCGCGGCGGCTACCTCGTGGAGAGCCTCGGCCATTGCGCCATGTGCCACAACGAGAACAAGCTGGTCGGCAATTCGAGCTTCGCCGGTCGCTTCGGCGGCGGCGTCATCGACGGGTGGTACGCCCCGAACATTACCCCCGATGGCCATCAGGGCATCGGTGCCTGGACCGACGAACAAGTCGTGACCTACCTGAAGACCGGCACCGCTCCGGGCGACCGCCCCGGCGTTGCGGCGGGCCCGATGCGCCAAACCATCATGGAATCCCTCTCCAAGGTGAAGGAAGAGGATCTTAAGGCGATGGTCGCCTACCTTCGCACCATCCCCGCTAAGCAGACCTACAAGGCGAAGGATCTCGCGGCCTTCGACACCAAGGATGCGCCTGGCGCCTCCACCTACCTGACCTATTGCTCGTCCTGTCACCAGCCTGACGGCAAGGGCATCGAGGGCGCCGTCCCGGCGTTGGCGGGCAACACGTCCGTGCAATCGAAGGGGCCGGAGACGGTGCTGCGGGTCATCTATGGCGGGCTCGCGGCCCAGAGCGGCCTCGCCCCGATGGTGGCGATCGGCCAGCAGATGACCGACGTCGAAGTGAAGAACGTCACGGACTACATCCGCAATTCATGGGGTAATTCGGCCCCGGTTCTGACGGGGAGTGAGGCCTCCGATGCGCGGGCGGCGACCAAGACCATGCTCTCGGGCACGGCGCCCTGCGCCGAGATCGAGCAGGACAAGCTCAAATCCGCGTTCGACAAGCTCAACATCGCGGACAGCCTGAAGGGTCTGAAGCAGCAGGACTTCGTGCCGACGCTCGCCCGCCTCACCCCGCAGATCAAGGCCGAGCAGACCGGCGTCAGTGACGACGATATCGTCAACGGCCTCACCACGGCCTTCTGCAAGGTCGGCCGCGACGACCCCCAATACGGCAACCCGAGCTGGCCTGCGGTGATCGGCACCTTCTCCAACATAGCCTACAGCCAAGTGAAGAACCCGGAGAAGCAGGCGGCCAACGTGCCGAGCGCCACCACGCCGCCGAAGTAAAAGCGCTTTTCGGCAGGGTGCGGGTCTGGATTCCGGGCTCTCGCCTTTTGCGAGCCCTGGAATGACGGAGGTTGTAACTCCACCGTCTTTCCGGGGCCGCGCAGCGGAACCCGGAAACCAGAGCCTCCACGATCGCCGCTGTCCTTATAGTCCGGTCCAGCCTGCGTGCGTCCCATAAAGGTCGGACCAATCGGGATTGAACTCCTCGATCAATCGAACCTTCCAATCGCGACGCCACTTCTTGAGCGACTTCTCGCGATCGATGGCATCGATTGCCCTATCGTAGGTTTCGTACCAAACGAGGCGAGTGACGCCGTAACGGGATGTGAAGCCGGGCGTGACGCCCATCCTGTGTTCGTGGACGCGTCGCGCGAGATCGTTGGTCACGCCGATATAGAGCGTCCCATGCCTGCCGCTCGCGAGCATATTAACATCGTGGGGCACCGTTGCAGCGATTCACTCCGCGGGAACGGATAAGGCCGCGCCTTGTTACCGCGCCGATCCTTCCATCCCCGCCTCTGGAGGCAG
The DNA here is from genome assembly GCF_042661665.1 of Methylobacterium komagatae. NCBI lineage: Bacteria > Pseudomonadati > Pseudomonadota > Alphaproteobacteria > Hyphomicrobiales > Methylobacteriaceae > Methylobacterium > Methylobacterium komagatae. Next base: position 3,308,701 of record NZ_JBHSWN010000001.1, on the reverse strand, counting down.
CATGTCCAGCCTGATCCGAATTCTGCTCGCCATCTTCATCCCGCCCATCGCCGTGGTCGTCACGACGGGCTTCGGGCTTCAGTTCCTGCTGAACATCGTGCTCTGGATCCTCGGGTGGATCCCCGGCACGGTTCACGCCCTTTGGCTGATGAACCGCGACCGGCCGCTGGTCTGACCCGTCAGGGCTTGGCGTCCGCCTTCGCAATCGTGTGGCGCGAGGCGGACTTAGCCGGCTCGGGCTTCTTCGCCTCGGTCGCGTGAGTGGGGTGATGCTCCTTGCCCGCCGGGCCGGGCTTGGCGGCCGAGGCCTTGGCAACCAACGGCTTGCTGGCCGCGGACTTAGTGTCTGCGGGCTTATTCGCCGGGCTTTCCAGCTTGGCCGCCGCGACCTTGACCGGCTCCACCGTGGCCGCATCCGTCGCGGGCGTGACCGGGGCGACCTTCTCCTTGGAGAAGATGTTGCCGAGAAGCTTTTGATAGCCTTCGGACTCGCCGTCGGCATCCGCCACCGCGATCCGGGCCGGCTTGTCCGGCGCGGCGGGTGGCGTCTCGGGCGCTGCGGCCATCAGCGTCGTCGGCGCGGAATGGGCCGGAGCCTTCCCCTTGGCCGTGGTCCTCTCGCCTGCCTTCGGCGTGGTCGAGGCGGTCGTCGTCGGCGATTGCGGCGCGGCGGCGAGCATCACCGGACGGCCCTTCGCGTCGATCTCGACCTCCTCGGGCGCTGCCGCGAGGCTTTCGGGACGGCTCACCTCCCCGAGGGTGTGGCGGCCGTATTCCTTCACGTCGTAGGGGAGCACCTGCTCGGTGCCGCCGAGGCTCGCGAAGGCGGTCGGGTTGTTCTGCGGGCGGAAAACCGGGTTCTGGCTTCCATCCTGATAGACGACGCGCACGGCGGGCGTGCCCTTGGCGACGAGTTCCGCGATCTCCTGCTGGTCCTGCGCACGCTTCTCGGCCACCAGCGGGTCGACCTTCGGCGCGCAGGACCCGGCCGCGACATCGGAGCCGCCGAAGACGTAGCGGGTGCCGCAGGCGCCGACCTTCGGCTCCTCGCGCAGGGCCTCGAAATAATCGGACCCTTCCTTGAGGTTGCGCCAGAACGGAGCGTTCGGATCGTTGCGAAACTTGGCCATGTTCTTGGCTGTCATCCGGAACGGATAGGACTGGAACTGGAAGCTGCGCTGGCCGCCGATAAAGGCTTCGCGGGCGATGGCATAGATCTCGGCGATCGACGCGTCGGTCATGGCGAAGCAGCCCGCCGAGGAGCACGTACCGTGCACCATCAGATAGCGGCCCGAACGGCCATTCGCGCGATCGACCGCGTTCGGGAAGCCGGTATCGAACGAGAGGTAATAGGACGAGTTCGGGTTCATTAAGCCCGGGGTGATCGTGTAGAACCCCTCCGGCGTCTGCCGGTCGCCCTCGCGGGTCTTGGGGCCGAGCTCGACCGGACCAGCGGCAGATCGGGTAGGTTTTGAGCAGGGCGTAGCGCCCGTCATTGCCCTTCTTCCACACCTCCATCTCCGCTTCCTTCTTGTAGGCGCGGATCAGGATCGGGTCGGATTGCTGCATTCCCTTGGTCTGCATCAGAGCCAGGGTCTGCGGGGCAAGGGGTGCGATGCTGCGGGCGGTGGGACCGTTGATCCCGCTGCCATCCTGGCAGGCGCCGAGCAGAAGGGCGGTCAAGGCAGCGGCCGCCAGCATCCTCGCAGTCGCGGGACGCGCCGTCATGGGGAACCTCGTCCTCGAACTCTCGCCCGGAGGCCGTTGGTATCGGCCGGTTTCGGGCGTCACTCCCCAACCGTCTATCGTCGTTAAGCTTTCGGCTTCGTTACCGCAATGGCCCGGATGCAACACCGGGCCATCGACGGAGGGGGTGGTCCACCGGTTTCCCTCAGCAGGGAGTGAGGAGTGTGACAGGCCGCACATGGCGCAGGGCCAGCAGCATCAGCAGCCCGGCCCCGGCCAGGGCGGCGCCCGCGAGGGACACTGCCGGAAGGCCGAGCCCGGCATCGATGACACCGCCGCCCACGGCAGCGCCGATCGCGTTCCCGAGGTTGAACGCCCCGATATTCATCGCCGAAGCGAGGTTGGGGGCCTCGCTCGCCTGCTCCATCACCCGCATCTGAAGAGGGGCGACGCTGGCGAAGCTCGCGACACCCCAGAGGAACATCAGCACCGCTGCCGTGACCTGCCCCTGCATGCCCCAGGCAAACAGGACGAGGATGACGCTCTGCGCGGCGAGCGATCCCGCGAGCGTGCCGTCCACCGTCCGATCCGCGAAGCGCCCGCCCAGCCAGTTGCCCAGGGTGAGCCCGGTCCCGAACAGGATCAGCATTCCCGTGACAAACGACGACGTGGCGCCGGTCTCTGTCCGCAGAATCGGGACGATGTAAGTGAATACGGTGAACATTGCGCTGAACCCGATCATGGTCAGCGCCAGGGCCGCGAGGACCTGAAAACGAGCCAGCACCCGCAATTCGGCCCATAGGTCGGAGGCGTCTTCGGTCTCCAGTGGCGGAAGGGCGAAGCGCAGGGACAGCATGGCGACGGCGCCGACCGCCGCGATGCCCCAGAAGGCGGCACGCCAGCCCAGGACCTCGCCGATCCAGGCCGCGAGGGGTACGCCCCCGATCGTCGCGATGGCGAGCCCCGAGAACATGGCAGCCACCGCCGCCGCGCGCTTATCGGGGGGCACGACGCTGGCGGCGACAACGGCGCCCACCCCGAAGAAGGCGCCGTGATTGAGCGATGTGACCAAGCGGGCCACGACCAACATACCGTAGCTGTCGGCCAGGGCGGCCATGAGATTGCCGAGGGTGAAGATGCCCATCAGGCCGACCAGCAAGCGACGGCGGGGCATCCGCGCTGTCGCGAGGGTCATGAGCGGCGCCCCGATCAGGACGCCGATGGCGTAGGCGCTGACCACCAACCCTGCCGCAGGGATGGACACGTGCAGATCCCCCGCGATGAGCGGCAGCATTCCCATCGGCGTGAACTCCGTCACACCGATGCCGAAAGCACCGACCGCCAAGGCCAGAAGGGGTGGGTTGATCGCCATGATATCCGTCTCCGCTCGTTCCGCTGAAGCACGTGGCGGAATCGCTTCCAGCGCGGTAGTCCCGCTCGCGGATCAGGATTTGTGCTGGGGCGTCACGAATGCTGCAGGATCGGATCGGCCGGACGGGCGAGATGGCCGTCTTCGTCGCCGTCGTGGAAGCGGGCAGTCTGTCGGGCGCTGCCCGTACCCTCGACCTGACACCCTCGGCGGTCAGCCGGATCGTCGCCCGGATCGAGTCGCGCCTCGGCGTGCGCCTGCTAGTGCGGACTACCCGCACCTTGCGTCCGACGGCGGAGGGCGAGACCTATGGACGGGCTGCCCGCCGCATCCTGGCCGATCTCGACGAGACGGAGCGCGCCCTCGCCGACCGGGGCTGCCCGAGCGGCCGGGTGCGGGTCAGCGCGGCGACTGCTCACGGCCGGCTGGTGATCGTGCCGCTGCTGGCCGAGTTCGTCACGCGCCATCCCCGCATCGTCGCCGAGATCGACCTGAGCGACGAACTTGCGGACGTGCTGGGCGGACGCGCCGACGTGGCGATCCGCTTCGGGCCGCTGGCCGACAGCCCCCTCACCGCCCGCCGTCTCGGCGAGACCGGACGGACGGTGGTAGCGGCGCCAGCCTATCTCGAACGGATGGGCACGCCGCGCCGACCTGCCGATCTCACCGCCCACAATTGCCTGGATTTCAGCTTCCGGCGCAGCGAACCCGGCTGGCCGTTTCGCGAAGACGGGCGGGACTTCATCCTGCCGGTGAGCGGGAACGTCGCCGCCAACAATGGTGAGACGCTGGTGCAACTGGCGCTGCGCGGCGTCGGCATCACCCGCGTCGGCAACTTCCACATCGACGAGGATCTTGCCGCAGGTCGTCTCGTCCCGCTGCTGGAGCCATTCAACCCACAGGATCGCGAGGCGATTCATGCCGTGTTCGTCGGCGGCCCCGCAATGCCGGCACGGGTACGGGCGATGGTCGATTTCTTGGTCGAGGCCCTTCGCGGAGACACCGCCCCGTAAGCCGGAGCTTCGCTCAACCCAGCCGTTCGGGAACGCGCCCGGCTTCCCCCGGATGATCCCAACGAGGGCTGCGTCGTCGGCCGGGTTGGCGAGGCGCAGGCCGATGGGCTCGGTGGGGGTGTGGATCGTCAGCCAACGCAGGGTCGGCCTCAGGTCGAGGGCTTCCTCCACCGCGATCCGCTCATGCCCCGGCATGAGCTGCACGAAGGTCAGGTGGTTTTGACTGGCGCGGCGGCCGAGCAGGGCGTCGATCTCCTCCACCACCGGACGGGGTGTGTAGAGGTGGGTCATCATCCACAGGCGATTACGCGTGCCGGGCGTGTCGAGAGCCCGGCGCAGGCGGCGTACGCCCTCGGTGAGGAACGCGTAGTCGTCCTGATCGGTGGCCGGATCATGGTGGTTGAACACGCATTCCAGCCCGTGCCGCTCCCGGTACAGGCGGTGGCGGCCCTTCCAGATGTCCTCGCCCCGGCGCTCGGGCACGGGGATGCTCTCCAGCTCGACTTCGGTCGGTCAGCGCGGCGAAGTCGTCCTCAAGGCAATCCCGCACCATGCCCGGCATGGTGAAGATCCAGTCGAACGGGCCGGACCACGTACGCAGGTCGAGGGTCTTCAGGACGTGCGCCATCTGGCAGTTGCAGCCAAGGGAGATGACGTTGGCCGTTCCCGGCTCGCGCGTATCGCGGCGGCGGAGTCCGAGGCGGCCGAGAGCCTTCCTCAGCCCGGCCGCCGCCGTCACAGACGCCTGCCGATCTCGAGGAACTTGTCGGCCCGGCGGCTGCGGATCGTGGCCGCGTCAAGCCCGTCAAACATCGACAGCGATTCGCCCAGGGCCTGCCCGGCAGCCTGGATGGCGCCCTCTCGGTCGCGATGCGCGCCGCCGACTGCTTCGGGGACGATGGCGTCGATGACGCCGAGGCGCAGCAGGTCCTGCGCAGTGATCTTCATGGCGGTGGCGGCCTCGTGTGCTCGCCCGCCGTCGCGCCATAGGATCGAGGCCGCGCCCTCCGGCGAGATCACGCCGTAGATCGAGTGTTCCAGCATCAGTACCCGGTTGGCGGTGGCGAGCGCGATGGCGCCCCCGAACCGCCCTCCCCGATTACCAGCGCCACGTTCGGCACCGACAGGGCGAGGCAGGCCTCCGTTGAGCGGGCGATGGCCTCGGCCTGACCGCGCTCCTCGGCTTCGATACCCGGATAGGCGCCCGCCGTGTCGACGAAGGCGATGACCGGCAGGCCGAACCGGTCGGCGGTCTCCATCAGGCGCACGGCCTTTCGGTATCCCTCCGGACGGGCCATCCCGAAATTGTGGCGCAGGCGCGCCTCGGTAGTGGCGCCCTTCTCCTGGCCGAGCACGCAGACCGGACGGCCCTGGAACCGGCCGAAGCCCCCGACGATGGCCTCATCCTCACCGAAGGCCCGATCGCCTGCGAGCGGCGTGAATTCGGTGATGAGCCCCGCGCAATAATCCACGAAATGCGGACGCTGCGGGTGGCGGGCCACCTGCGTCTTCTGCCACGGGGTCAGGGCCGCATAGATCTCGGCGAGTGCCTGCCGGGCCTTGGCTTCCAGCCGCCCGACTTCCTCGCTGATCGACACGGCGCCGTCCTGGCTGCCGACGGCGCGCAGTTCTTCGAGCTTCGCTTCAAGCTCGGCTACCGGCTTCTCGAAATCGAGATAGGAGCGCGTCGCCGCCATGGGGTTCCGTGGTCCGGGTCGTGGATGGTTGCACGCCCGGAATGAACCCCGGCCGTTGCGGGCGCGAGGTGTTGGGGAGAAGCCAGACTCTGTCAACCGTTCCGAGTGACGGGCGGTGCTGCGTCGGCGCTCGCCGGAGGTCAGGCTGCCTGTGCCACCACCCGGTTGCGGCCGCCCGCCTTGGCCTCGTAGAGCCCCTCGTCGGCCCGGCGGAGCATGTCGCCGGGAGAGGCATCGTCGGCACAGCGCACGGCGACGCCGATCGAAACCGTCACCGGCAGATCGCGGGTGGCCCGCTGAACCGCGAAGGGCGCGGCCTGGATCCGTTCACGGATGCGTTCGGCGATGGCATGGGCTTCGGCCAGCCCGGCATCCGGCAGGACCACCACGATCTCCTCGCCGCCATAACGGGCGACGATGTCGATCGGCCGCGTGTGCTGGCGCACGCGGTCGGCGAAGGCGCGCAACACGTCGTCGCCGGCTTCGTGGCCGTAGGTGTCGTTGATCGCCTTGAAGCGATCGATGTCCAGGATGAGCGCCGCCATCGGCCGGTGGCGCATGCCCTCCTCCGAGAACAGCATGCCGAGATGGTTGTCGAGGTAGCGGCGGTTGTGGAGGCCGGTCAGCCCGTCCGTCACCGCCATCTGCATCGAGGCCTGCATTGCGCCGCGCAGGACGTCGGAGAAGCGCTTGCGCCGAACCTGGGTGCGGGCGCGGGCGAGCAACTCGTTCCGGTCCACCGGGCGCATCAGGTAATCGTGCACCCCGAAATCGAGGCCGCGCACGATGCGGGCACGGTCATGGGCCTCCGCGATCATGATGAGCGGCATGCCGCGGGTGCGGTCGAGGGAGCGGAGCTGGCTGCACAGGCGAAGGCCGTCATGCCCCGAGAGATCGAGGCTGATCAGGGCGAGGTCGAACTCGCCCTCGGCCGCCACCTGGATCGCGGTGAGTGGATCGGCTTCCACCGTGACGCGATGGTGCTGGCTCAAGGCGCCTGCCATCCGGTCGGCGGCGCCGGGCCGGTCTTCCACCAGCAGGATCTGCGCGTCGAGGCCGGTTTCCGCGGCGGCGGTGACGAGGGGATCGCCCATGCCGATGGCGCGGGAGGCCAGCGCTCTCTGGCGCAACTCGTCGGTCACCGCCTTCAGGCGCACGAGGCTACGAACCCGCGTGAACAGGGCGGTGTCGTCGACGGGCTTCGTCAGGAAGTCGTCCGCGCCCGCATCGAGCCCCTTCAGCCGGTCGGAGGGCTGGTCGAGGGCGGTGACCATCACCACCGGAATATGGGCCGTGACGGGGTTGTTCTTCAGACGGCGGCAGACCTCGAAGCCATCCATGCCCGGCATCATCACATCCAGGAGGACGAGGTCGCAGAGACCCTTTTCGCAGATTGCGATGGCATCCGGGCCGTTCATCGCCGCGAGCGTGTCGAAATATTCGAGGCCGAGCTTCGTTTCGAGCAGCTTCACATTAGGGAACAGATCATCGACGATCAGGACGCGGGCCGACATGCTACCTCGCTTGCGTCGCGCGCCACAGCCGCCCTCGGGCGCGGCTCAGGACCTCGCGTCGGGGGAGACGGCACTGCGCCGCGTCATTTGGGTTCAAGATACGAGCGAACGGTTGCCAAAAACTTCGCGACCGAGATCGGCTTGGACAAATAAGCTTCGCAGCCGCCCTCGCGGATACGCTCCTCATCGCCTTTCATGGCAAAGGCCGTGATGGCGATGATCGGAATAGACTTCAGGTCGTCGTCTTCCTTCAGCCACTTGGTCACCTCGAGCCCGGAAACCTCCGGCAGCTGGATGTCCATCAGGATGAGGTCGGGATGATGGGCGCGTGCGAGCTCGATCGCCTCGATGCCGTTGGCGGTCTTCAGAGTCGCGTAGCCGTTCGCCTCAAGGAGGTCGTTGAACAGCTTCATGTTCAGTTCGTTGTCCTCGACGATCAGCACCGTCTTCGACATGGTTGCTTGCCTCGGTCAGAGACGATCATGATTAAGGACCCATCAGCCCCATTGCGACGGTTTTAAGGGTTACATGTTGACGAAAGGCAAATCTCAACAGGGGGATGACCCCGCGGAGCATGTCGCCCTCGACGTTCTTCTGTGGATGCTTGGGGATGAAGAGCGGCTTTTTCCCTTCCTCGCGGCCACCGGCCTCGATCTGGAGGCGGTGAGGGCCGGTGCCAAGGACCCCGTGTTCCTGGCGGGTGTGCTCGATCATGTCGCGGGCGACGAGCCGGTGCTGCTGGCCTGCGCCCGCGCGCTGGAGATCAAGCCCGAGCGCATCATTGCCGCGTGGCAGCGCCTCTCGCCACGGCCGGACGACGAGTGGATGTAGCGAGGATGCGACGGCCGGAGGCCGCCGCCGTCAGGGCGTGCAGCCCTTGGCGTCCTTCGACGGCTTGTCGGCGTCGAGGTCGAGGGTTGTCATGACGCCGGCCAGGGCGAAATCGCCGTAATCCAGCTTGATCCGCCCGCTGACGCCGTTCTCGTAGAGATCGAAGCTCAGAGTGTAGATCGGCGTGCGCTCGCCCACCCCGGCCGTGTAGTAGGTGAGCTTCACCGGCCAGCGCCGCACCGCCGCGATGGGTCCGGTCTGGAGCGGCTTGTCGAGATCGGTGGTCGCCGTCGTCGCCTGACCGATGACCGCGAAGGTGTCGTAGACCTTCTGCCCATCGTCGGAGCCGTCATAGACCTTCACCGACAGGGTGCTCTGCCCGGCGCGGGCGAGTTCGACGAGCTTGCGCATATGTGCGCTCGGGAACAGCACGGTTCCTTCCGAGGTGACGGGCTTGGGCTTGCCCTTGAGCTTCACGCTCAGCCCGTCGCGGTTCTCCGTCGCCGTGCCATCGACGGGTACGGCATTGTCGCCGTTCGAGGCGGTGGTGTTGCGGAAGCGGAATTCGTGTCCGTCCCCGCTCTCGAACGTGGTGCTGCGGAGATCGGACAGGCGCGCGCCGGTCTCGCCGGAGGTCAATTCCGTAACCTGACGAGTCTGCATCGTGTAGCCGCGACAGGCATCGCCACGGAAATCGATGACGATGCGCCCGCGTGCCGATTCGACGGTACGGGTACCCGTGCTGCCGCTCAGGGAGAGATCGTAGACCGCCCGATGATTGGCGAGCACCACTGGCGCTTGCGCCTTGGGAGTCTCGGCCGGTTCCGGCCCAGTGGGGGCGGCGAGCGCGGGGCTCGCCATCACCAGCAATCCGGCAAGGAGGCGTCGAGAAGCGGCCATCGGAATCCAGTATGTCACGGCCAAGGCGACATAGATACCGGTTGGTCTAACGACAATCCCTCCGCCGCCTCTCACCCGAGGGGCGGCGGAGACGAGGATTACTCGCTCGGCGTATCGTTCGCGGGCGTTCCGCCCTCACCCGCTTCGGCGGCCGCGCTCTCGAAGCGCGGACGACGACGGCGGCGGGGCTTCGGCGCAGGAGCCTCGTCGGCGGCTTCAGCCTCAGGGGCCGCCGGGGGCTGCTCGGGCTCGGGAGCGGGCGCTGCAGCGGCCGGGCGCGCCGGGGCCATCAGGAAGGCCGGCAGGGCTGCAGCTTCCTCTGTCACCGCAGCAGGCTCCTCGCGGCGACGCTCACGACGGGCGGGTGCCCCTTCGGCGCGCTGGAACTCACTGCGCGGCGCCTCGGGGCGGAACTCGCGGCGCTCCTGCCGCTCGGGACGGTCCTGCCGCTCCGAACGATCCTGTCTCTCCGGACGATCTTGGCGCTCGGCGCGATTCTCGCGGAACTCTGAACGCTCGCCGCGCGGGCTTTCGGACCGCTGCTGGTAATCCTGGCGCGGCTGATCCTGCCGGTTGCCGTCTTGGCCCCGATAATCCTGGCGCGGGTATTCCTGACGCCCATTATCCTGGCGGCCGTTATCCTGGCGGTCTTGGCGCCCGTAATCCTGCCGGTTGCCGTCATGACGGTTGTCCTGACGCTGGCGGTCGCGGCCGTAATCCTGGCGGCCGTTCTCCTGCCGCGGCTGGCCGTCGAAGCGGCGCTGGTCGCGGTTCTGGTAGCGGTCGCGGTTCTGGCGCCCGCCTTCCTGGTAATTGTCCTGCCGCGCCTCGTAGGGCTGCGGCTGGTTGCCGGGATCGCCGTAATCGTCCTGGCCGTAGCCCTGGCCGTTATAGCCCTGACCGTTGGTCTGGCCGCCCTGGCCCTGGGCGTCTTCCTCGCCCTCGTCCATCTCGTCGTCGAAGGCCCGGGCCGCGTATCCGTTCTGGATGGGGCGTGCCTGCTCCTGAGCGCCGGAGATGATCCGGAAGTAATGCTCGCCGTGCTGAAAGTAGTTTTCCGCAGCGACGGGATCTCCGGCGGCGAGCGCATCGCGCGCCAGCTGCGCATACTTATCAGCGATGTGCTGAGCGGTACCGCGGATCTTGACGTCGGGGCCGTTCGATTCGTACGAGCGCGTCAGCGGATTGGGACCTTTGGGGCGATTACGCCCGCGCATCCGTCGATTCTGGTTCGGTCTCATCGGTCTTCAGTGACCCTCAGTTCACGCCAGACAAGTCAAAGGGGCGTCCGGGATCGCGCGCACCCCGCGTGCGTCGTCCCGACCCGCACTGCCCGAAAGCAGCCGTGCAACACCTCGCACGAACCTCTCCGATCGGTTGAGCCACTGCCTGCCTCGCAGGCCGAATACATCGGCGCGGATCACAGGGCAGTTGTCAGGTTCGAGCGGTACCGGACCGGCACGCGAACCTCGCGTACGCCTTGTTCCGGATAATGAGGGGATCGGCGAACTACGTGGCGGCCGTGGTCTCCACCGACCCTATCGCCGTTCGTCTTAACGAAACGTTCGCGATCTTCAAGCGGAGTCTAGCCTCTCCCGGGCGCTGCAACAAGCTTTTTTCCTGTCAGCGGCCCAATGCGCACACCCTGGGAGCCCTCGCACGTTGATGCACTTGTATTCGTGACCTCGATCTGGGCCCCCGGACGATGAAATTCAATGGATGAAGGTGAGAACCCGGTCGCGGCCTCCGAGATCGCGCGACAAGCCCGCGAATGTCAGTCCGTTCGCAACACCGATTGCCTCGACGGATCTCGCCTGATCGTAGCCGATCTCCAGGATGGCGGAGGCGCCCGGCCTGAGTAATCCGCCTTGCCCGATCGCGTTCAAGATCGCGCGATATGCGTCGAGCCCATCCGACCCGCCATCCAGGGCGGCGCGAGGATCGTGCTCGGCGACCTCCCGGTCGAGCCCGGCGATGATGCCGCTTTCGATGTAGGGCGGGTTCGAAACCACGAGATCGAAGGGACCGCGCAGGGCATCGCACCAATGGCCCTGCACCACGTGCATCCGCGCGCCCATCCCGTTGGCACGAGCATTGGTGCGGGCGGTCTTCAGGGCGGCTTCCGATCGGTCGAGGCCGATGCCGATCGCGTTCGGCAACTCGCTCAGGAGCGCGACGAGGATGCAGCCCGAACCGGTGCCGAGGTCGAGTATGCGCAGGGGCGCCCTGCGGTCGGGCAGCGCGGCCAGAGCCGTCTCCACTACCGTCTCGGTGTCGGGGCGCGGCACCAGCGTATCCGGCACGAGGGTAAAGGGCAGGCCCCAGAACTCCCAGGCTCCGAGAATACGCGCCACCGGCTCCCCCGATGCCCGTCGCGTCAGCGCGTCGGACAGCGCGGCGGCTGCGCAGCCGATCGGCCGGTCGCCATCCAGGGCGAGGTCGCGTGGGCTCAGGCCGAGCAGGCCGAGCAGCAGGAAGCGCGCATCCCCTTCGGCCCCGGCGATCCCCGTCGCGTCCAGGAAGGACGTGGCGTAGCGCAGGGCGGCGCGGCGGGACAGGGAGGCGTCGAGGCCGCCCTTCCCACTCACGCTATGCCCTCGGCGGCGAGCAATTCCGCCTGATGCTCCGCGATCAGCGCATCGACCACCTCATCGAGCGCCGTCCCGGCCATGACCTCTTCCAGCTTGTAGAGGGTCAGGTTGATCCGGTGGTCGGTCACGCGCCCTTGCGGGAAATTGTAGGTGCGGATCCGCTCCGAGCGGTCGCCCGAGCCGACCTGCGCTTTGCGGTCGGCGGCGCGGGCGGAATCCTTGGCGGTGCGCTCGGCATCATAGAGGCGGGCGCGCAGGAGCGACATCGCCCGCGCCCGGTTCTTATGCTGCGACCGCTCTTCCTGGACGAAGACCACGATCCCGGTCGGCAAGTGAGTGATGCGGATGGCCGATTCCGTCTTGTTGACGTGCTGGCCGCCCGCGCCCTGCGCGCGCATCGTATCGATCTTCAAATCCGCGTCGTTGACGACGATGTCGACATCCTCGGCCTCCGGCAACACCGCGACGGTGGCGGCGGAGGTATGGATGCGTCCCTGCGTCTCGGTGTCGGGCACGCGCTGCACCCGGTGGGCGCCGCTCTCGAACTTGAGCCGAGCGAACACGCCCCTGCCCTTCACTTCAGCGACGATTTCGCGATAGCCGCCGACGGTGCCTTCGCTCTCCGAGAGCACCTCGACGCGCCAGCCCTTCGATTCCGCGTATTTCGCGTACATGCGGAACAGGTCGCCTGCGAACAGAGCCGCCTCGTCGCCGCCGGTGCCCGCGCGGACTTCGAGGATCGCGCTCTTCTCGTCCGCTGCATCCTTGGGCAGCAGCATCAGTTGCAGGGCCCGGTGCGCCTCCTCGAGCCCGGCCTCGGCCTCGGGCTTTTCCTCGGCGGCGAGCGCCCGCATCTCCGGATCGGTCCCGGCCTCGTCGATCAGCCCCTCGATGCCCTTCAGGTTGTCGAGGGCCGCACGGTAGGCATGGATCGCGGCCACGACCGGATCGAGGTCCGACAATTCCCGCGAGAGCTGCACGACCGTCTCGGATTCACCCTCACCGGAGGCGAGCTGCGCGGTGACGAGGTCGTGCCGGACGAGGATGGCGTCGAGGCGTTCGGGTGGAAAAGGTATCATCGCCCGGTTGTTCTGTGGGGACGTCGGTGTGTCGGCCCGGTTCCGCGAGGGCGTACAACCCCGGCGGAAGGTTCCGCAAGGTGCGCGGCCTTACCGGGGCCCGCGATCCCTAGATGGGCACACCGTTCTCATGAGCGTAGGCCGTGAGCACCGGGCGCAGGCTCTCCCCATCGTGCAGGGTGGCCATCTCGCGCTCGATCAGCTGGGCGACCTCCCCCGCATCGAGGCTCAGCACCATCGCCTTGAGGGGGCCGATGGCGGCGGGCGACATCGACAGGTTCCGGAAGCCGAGGCCGATCAGCGCCATGGCCTCGAGGGGCCTGCCGCCGATCTCGCCGCAGACCGTTACCGGGCAGCCCGCTGCGTTCGCGCGGTCCGCGATCAGCTTGAAGGCCCGCAGTGCGACGATCGACAGCGGATCGAACCGGTCGGCCACGCGCCGGTTCTCGCGATCCACAGCGAACAGGAACTGCATCAGATCGTTGGAGCCGACCGAGAGGAAGTCCGCCTCACGGGCGATCTCATCGATCTGGAACAGGAGCGAGGGCACTTCGACCATCGCGCCTAGCTCGCAGGGCTGCGGCAGCTTGTAGCCGTGCCGGGCGAGATGCGCCTTCTCCCGATCTACGATCGCCCGCGCCTGCGTGAATTCGTGCACGGTGGCGACCATGGGGAACATGATCTTGAGAGGGCGCCCCTCCGCGGCCTTGAGGAGCGCGCGAAGCTGCATACGCAGGAGGGCGGGCCGGTCTAGGCCGATGCGGATCGCCCGCCAGCCGAGCGCTGGGTTCTCCTCCTCGAGCTTGGCCATGTACGGCAGGATCTTGTCGCCCCCGATATCGAGGGTGCGCACTGTGACGGGGCGTCCGTTCGACGCGATCAGGGCCTGCCGGTAGAGCGCCTGCTGCTCGGCCGCCGAGGGCATGCGCTGGGCCACCATGAACTGCAGTTCGGTGCGGAACAGGCCGACGCCCTCCGCGCCCGTCTCTTCCAGATGGCTGAAATCGATCAGAAGCCCGGCATTGAGATTGAGCCCGACCTTCACGCCGTCCCGGGTGATCGCGGGCACGTCGCGCAGCGCCCGGTACTGCTCCTGCCGCCGGGCGCGCAGACGGACCATCTCGGCATAGGAGGATTCGATCTCCGGCCCCGGCCGGACATGGACCTCCCCCGCGACGCCGTCCACGATGATCGCGTCGCCCGCCTCGCAGAGGGCGGTGGCGTTCTCGACCTCGCCCACGGCCGGGATGCCGAGCGCCCGCGCGACGATGGCGACGTGGCTCGTCGGGCCGCCCTCCTCCAGCACGATGCCGCGCAGCGTGCCCGCATCATAATCGAGCAGCGCTGCCGGACCCATGGTCCGCGCGACGAGGATGGCGTTTTCCGGCAGCATGGCATGGCCCGCCGAACCAGGGCCGATCAGCGCCCGCAGCAGGCGGTTCGCGAGATCGTCGAGATCGTGCAGGCGCTCACGCAGATAAGGATCGGACTGACGCAGCATCCGCGCCCGGTTGTCCGATTGGACCCGCTCGACGGCGGCCTCGGCGGTGAGACCCGAGGCGACGGCCTCACGCATCCGCCGCAGCCAGCCCTGGTCGTGGGCGAACATCCGCACGGTTTCCAGAACCTCGCGGGATTCGGCGGTGCCGATCCGGTCGCCCCGCTCCACCAGCGCGTCGATCGCCGAGCGCACGCCTTCGATCGCCGCATCGAGACGTTCGACCTCGCGATCGACGTTCTCGGCGATAAGCGTCTTCACCACGAGGCGCGGTTCGTGCAGCACCACGTGGCCGAGGCCGATCCCATCCGAGAGGGAGACGCCCCGTGCCATCACGGGGCGCCGGGCGGCGGCACTCGCCTGGGAACCGAGCCCGTCGAGTTCGCCCGAGGCGATCATCTCCGAGAGCACCATGGCGGTGGTCTGGAGCGCCTCGATCTCCTCCTCGGAATAGACGCGGTAGGTCTTGTTCTGGACGGTCAGCACGCCGAGCGTGTGCCCTGCCCGCAGAAGAGGCACGCCGAGGAAGGCGTGGTAGATCTCTTCCCCCGTCTCCGGCCGGTAGGAGAAGGCCGGGTGCTTTTGCGCATCCGACAGCGCCAGCGGCTCGGCCGTGGAGGCGATGAGGCCGACGAGACCCTCGTCGGCGCGCATCCGCGTGAGATGCACCGCCTCGCGGTTCAGGCCCTCGGTGGCGAAGAGTTCGAGGATATTGTCGTCGCGCAGCACGTAGACCGAGCAAACCTCAGCCACCACGTTGGCGGCGATCAGCACGACGATCCGGTCCAGGCGCGCCTGCGGGCTCACCGGCTCCGCCATGGCTTCGCGGAGGCGGCGCAGCAGAAGGCGCGGGCCTCCGAGCGCAGCGGGCATCGTATCGTCGTTCCAGCGTCGGCGGGTGGCCGTGGCGTCGGCCCCCTGCAACCTTGGCGCCAATCGCCCCGGGACGGCAATCCGTCCCGGGGCGATTAGTTCATGAAATGTGCCGCTTTCGACAGCCTGCGTGGTCGACCAAGCCTCAGGCTTGGTCGAGCCCGTAGAGCGAATGCAGCGTGCGGACGGCCAACTCGGTGTAGGCGGCGTCGATCAGCACCGAGAACTTGATCTCGGAAGTGGTGATCGCGCGGATGTTGATGCCCTTCTCGGCGAGCGCACGGAACGCCTTGGCGGCGACGCCCGCATGGCTGCGCATGCCGACGCCGATGGCGGACACCTTCACCACATCCGTCGCGCCCTCGATCTGGGCATAACCGATATGCTCGCGCGCCTCATCGAGGATGGCGCGGGCGCGCTGGTACTCGGCGGACGGCACCGTGAAGGTCATGTCCGTGGTCGACTGGTCGCCCGAGACCGTCTGGATGATCATGTCGACGTTGATGTTGGCATCGGCCAGCGGCCCGAAGATCGCGGCAGCGACGCCGGGGCTGTCCTTCACGCGGCGCAGGGTGATCTGCGCCTCGTCCCGGGAAAACGCTATCCCGGTGATGATCTGCTGTTCCACGATGTCGTCCTCGTCGCAGATGAGGGTACCCGGGCGCGCGGCGTCCGGCGGGTCGAAAGAGGAACGGACGGTGGTCGGCACCCGGTGCACCATCGCGAGTTCGACGGAGCGCACCTGCAGCACCTTGGCGCCGAGCGAGGCCATCTCCAGCATTTCCTCGAAGGTCACGCGCTCCATGCGCTTGGCCTTCGGCACGACGCGGGGGTCGGTGGTGTAGACCCCGTCCACGTCCGTGTAGATGTCGCAGCGTTCGGCCCCGATCGCCGCAGCCACGGCCACCGCCGAGGTGTCCGATCCGCCGCGCCCGAGGGTCGTCACCCGGCCGCTCTCGGCATGGATGCCCTGGAAGCCCGCGATCACTGCCACCTCGCCGCGCGCGAAGCCGGCATCGAGGTTGGCGGAGGGGATGTCCGCGATGCGTGCAGAGCCATGCGCCTCGGAGGTGAGGACCGGGATCTGCCAGCCCTGCCAGGAGCGGGCCTTCAGGCCTTCCTTCTGCAGGGCGATAGCGAGCAGGCCCGCCGTCACCAACTCGCCCGAGGCGACGACGGCGTCGTACTCGGCGGTGTCGTAGAGGGCGTTGGCGTCCTTCACCCAGTCGACCAGTTCGTTGGTCTTGCCCGACATCGCGGAGACGATGACGGCGACCTCGTAGCCAGCCGCGACTTCGCGGGCCACATGGCGCGCGACGTTGCGGATGCGATCGACATTGGCGACGGACGTACCGCCGAACTTCATTACCAGACGGGGCATTCTTCGAACGTTTCCAAGCCCGTGCAGCCGGAGCGGGCGTCCCGCCGAAGACCGGCCGGGGCCCGCCTCCGGACGGGTTTCGCGGGTACTCGTGCCGGTTCCCCCTGTCAACGTCCGGCCTGGCTTGGGTTGCGCCGAAGCCGCGACGTCCTTCCGGGTTGCGCTCGCCCTGCGGATGGGGTGGAGGTCCCTGTAGATATGAAGAGAGGCGACGTCATGGCGGGGGAGAACTCGGCAGGGGAGAATGCGGGCGGGTTCGTCGACCGGGACGAGGTCGCGCGGTTCGACGCCATGGCCGCTACGTGGTGGAACGAGGCTGGGCCGATGCGGGTGCTCCACCGCTTCAACCCGGTGCGCGTCGGCTACATCCGCGATGCCCTGTGCCGCCACCATGGCCGCGATCCAGAGGTACCTTTCGCCCTCGATGGCCTGACGATCTGCGATGTCGGTTGTGGCGGAGGTGTCTTGTCCGAACCCCTGGCCCGGCTCGGTGCCACGGTGACGGGGCTCGATCCGGCCGAAAAGAATCTTGCGGTCGCCCGCGCCCATGCCGAGGCGGCGGGCGTGCCGGTCGATTACCGAGGGCAGACCATCGAGCAGGTCGTTGCAGCGGGCGAGACGTTCGATGTCGTGCTCATCATGGAAGTGGTGGAGCACGTCTCCGACATGCCCGCCTTCGTGCGCAGCGCCTGCGCCGCGGTGAAGCCCGGCGGGCTGCTCTTCGCGGCCACCATCAACCGCACCATGCGCTCGTTCGCGCTCGCCATCGTCGGGGCGGAATACGTCCTCGGCTGGTTGCCCAAGGGCACGCACGATTGGGAGAAGTTCGTAAAGCCGTACGAACTGACGTCCGCGATCCGCTCCGGCGGTCTCGACGTCACCGACACGACGGGTGTCGTCTACAACCCGCTCAACGACGGCTGGCGCGCCTCCCGCGATACGGCGGTCAATTACATGCTGAGCGCCGCGAAACCCGCATGAACCTGCGCCTTCTTGCGCCGTTGTCCGGCGTCAGAAGGAGCCCCCGATGCTTGAGAAGATGCCCCGCGTGCTGGGCGAGGCCCTGTCGGGTCTGAAGGCCGGTCTCGATGGGACGACCTACCGCGCCGGCTTTCCCATCGTGCCCGAGGGGGTTCGGGTAACGAGCGATGCCTTCTCCGATCGAGGCGCCCTGCCCTCGCGCTTCACCGCTGATGGCGAGGGATTGTCCCCGCCGCTCACCTGGGACGGCCTGCCGCCCGGCACCGCTTCCGTCGCCCTCATCGTGGAGGATGCGGGAAGCCCGACGCCGCGCCCGCTCGTCCATCTTCTCGCCTGGAACCTCGATCCAGCCACGCGGCTGATCGAGGGTGCCGTAACTGGCGACAGGCCGTCAGGCCCGATCGTGGGCAAGAACAGCTTCCTCAAGTCCGGCTGGCTCCCGCCTGATCCGCCGACCGGCCACGGCGACCACGAGTATTTGTTCCAGGTCTACGCCCTGTCACAGCGCCTCGACCTCGAAGCCGGTTCCGGCCGCGAGGCTCTGATGGAGGCCATGGAGGGCAAGGTCCTCTCCAAGGGCGGCCTGATTGGAACCTACGCGCGAGCCTGAGCGGCCGGTAAGCGCGGCAGGCAAGTGCGACAGGAAAGTCCGCGAAGGCTTGCCTCGGCGGCACGAATCCTGATATGGCGGCGCCCATCCCGCGATGCCTGTGCCGTCATCGCCGGGCGCGCCGTGCGCGTCCCGAGACCGGCCGGACGTTTTCGACGAACCCCGTTCCTGGACGGCCCCTCGCGGGCCGAGAGACCCATGAAGATCCGCAACTCGCTCAAGTCCCTGCTCGGCCGCCACCGCGACAACCAGGCTCGTGCGCCGCAAGGGCCGTGTCTACATCATCAACAAGACCCAGAAGCGCTTCAAGGCTCGCCAGGGCTGAGACTGCGCCGCCCGGCTCAGGCCGGGTGTGGTGTTGCTAACGATTTTGCAAAGCCGCGTCCGTGAGGGCGCGGCTTTCGCGCGTGGAGCGCGCGGCACGAGAGCGCGTTGACGTAGCGGTCCACCCGCCGCAGCTTGTGGTTCATGCCGCGTCAGAACGCCTACCCGATCCTTCTCGCCGCCCTGCTGCTGTCGGGGCAAGCCGCTGCAGCGCCGCCGGAAGCCGGGGCGCGGCCGGGCGGCAACAGGTCCGCTCCCGAGAAGCAGGCGACCAAGCCCGCTCCGAAGCCCCCGAGCCTCGACGATCTCTTCGCCCGGCTGAAGGCCAGCGAGGATCCGGCCGAAGCCAAGGGGGTCGCCAAGCTGATCGAGCAGCGCCTCGACCGATCCGGCAGCGCTACGGTCGATCTCCTCACGGACCGGGCACGGCAGGCCATGACCGGCCACGACTTCGCGCTTGCCGCCGAATTGATGGACCGCGCGACTGCCCTTGAGCCGACGTGGTCGGAAGGGTGGAACCGCCGTGCGACGGTGTTCTGGCTCCTCTCCGACAAGGGTGAGGCGGTCTCCGACCTTCAGCGCGCACTGGTGCTGGAGCCGCGCCATTTCGAGGCGTGGTCGGCCCTCGGCAAGATCTACGAATCGATGGAAGACAAGTCGCGGGCGCTCGCCGCCTATCGCCGGGCCCTGACGCTCTATCCGACGATGGACAAGCTCCGTGAGGCAGTGGACCGTCTCGCCCCCGAGGTCGACGGCCGCGATCTGTGAAGCCCTCTCCCGCCGAAGCGGCCCACGCGTGATGTCGCGCGTCTTGGCCGTTCTTCTCGTGCTGCTCGCCCTGCCCTTCGCCCTGGCGGGTCTCGTCCTGGCCCTGGGCGCGGTCGCGAGCCTCGTGATTGCGTTGCGGGTCGGTGCCCTCTATCCGCCGGCCGGCCCCTTCGTGAACGTGCCGGGCGGGCGTCTCGCGACGATGCAGGAGGGGCCCGCCGACGGGCCGCCGGTGGTGCTGCTGCACGGCGCCTCGGCCAATTCTGCCGATCCGATGGGCGGCATCGGCCATCTTCTGGCGGCTCGTGGCTTTCGCGTCGTGGCGTTCGACCGGCCGGGCTTCGGCTGGAGCGACCGGCCCGGCGGCGCGGCCGATGCCTCGCCCGCAGCGCAGGCTCGCCTCATCGCTGAGGCCCTCAATGCCATGAAGGTCGGCCCGGCCATCGTGCTGGGCCATTCCTGGGCGGGGGCGCTCGCCTTGGCGCTGGCCCTCGACCATCCGGCTCGCGTCTCGGGCCTCGTTCTCGCGGCGCCTGTGGCGATGCCGATGCCTGGCCCGATCACCCTGCCCTGGTACTGGCGCCTCGCCCTCAAGCCGCCGATCCTGTGGGTTCTGAGCCGAACGGTGGGGCCGCCCATCGCCCTCGCCTATCTTGGGGAAGCCGGGCGCCGGGTGTTCAAGCCCGAGGAGCCGACGCCGGGCTATATCGAGACGTCCCGCGCGGCCCTGGTGCTGCGGCCCGGCACGCTCCTCGCGAACGTGCAGGACCTCGTTGGCCTCCCGCAGGCGCTGAAATCCCTGAGCTTACGCTACGGTACCCTGCGCCTGCCGACGGCGATCGTGTCCGGCGCGGCCGATCCGATCGTGCGGCCGGAGATTCATGCCGTGCCGCTGTCGCGGGTGATACCGGGCGCGCGGCTCGTCCTGCTGCCGGGCGCCGGGCACATGATCCACTATACCGCGCCGGAGGCGGTGGCCGGCGCGGTATCGGATCTGGAGGCCGCCATCAGAGGCAAGGCGGTTCCGGCCGCCACGCCCTGAGGTGACGGCTCACGCCTTCTCGGCGTGCTCCCGGGTGATGAAGGTGAGGCGCACGAGGTTCGTCGCTCCGGGCGTGCCGAAGGGCAGGCCCGCGACGACGATGATGCGATCACCCACAGCTGCGAATTGCTCGCGCACGGCGAACTTGGCGGCGCGGAAGGCCATGTCGTCCACGTCGCTCGCATCCTTGGTCACGATCGGGTGGACGCCCCAGGCCATGGCGAGCCGCCGTGCCGTCTCGCGCTTGGGCGTGAGGGCGATGACCGAGGCGTTCGGGCGCTCGCGAGTGAGCCGCAGGACCGTAGAGCCGGAATGGGTCCAGGCCATGACCGCGTCCAGATCGAGGGCATCGACCATCTGGTGCGCGGCCGCCGCGATGGCGTCGGCGGCGGTCTGGTCCGGCGTGTCCTTCTGCGCGCGGATGATCGACCAGTAGAGCGCGTCGCGCTCCACCTGCTCGGCGATCCGGCTCATCGTCGAGACGGCATCTACGGGAAAGGCGCCCGCCGCGCTCTCGGCGGAGAGCATCACCGCATCCGCGCCCTCGTAGACGGCGGTGGCGACATCCGACACCTCGGCGCGGGTCGGCACCGGGGCGGTAATCATCGACTCGAGCATCTGTGTCGCGACGACGACCGGCTTGCCGGAACGCCGCGCGCTGCGGGTCAGGCGCTTCTGCACGCCCGGCACCTGCTCCAGCGGCATCTCGACGCCGAGGTCGCCGCGGGCGACCATCAGCCCGTCCGACACCTCGACGATCTCATCGAGGCGGGCCAGTGCCTGCGGCTTCTCGATCTTGGCCATCACCAGGGCGCGCCCGGCACAAACCTTCTTCACCTCGGCCACGTCTTCCGGCCGCTGTACGAAGGACACCGCGATCCAGTCCGCTCCGGCATTCAGCCCGGCTTCGAGATCCGAACGGTCCTTCTCGGTCATGGCGGGCACCGGTAGCACCGTGTGCGGCAGGGACACGCCCTTCTTGTTTGAGATCCGCCCCCCGACCTCCACACGCGTGACGGCGCGGTCGCCGCTGGTCTCGACCACCGACAGGCGCAGCTTGCCGTCATCAAGCAGGATCGCGTGGCCAGGCTCCAACGCCTCGAGGATTTCGGGATGCGGCAGGTGGCAGCGCGTCACGTCGCCGGGCGTGGTGTCGCCGTCGAGAACGAAGGTCGCGCCCTTCTCCAGCATGACGGCACCCTCGGCGAAGACGCCGAGGCGCAGCTTCGGGCCCTGAAGATCCACCAGGATGCCGATGGGCCGCTTGGCCTCGCGCTCGATGGTGCGGATCACCTCGACCTTCGCCGGCAGCTGCTCCCGAGAGAGGTGGCTCATGTTCAGGCGAAAGACGTCGGCTCCGGCGCGGAACAGACGCTCGATCATTTCCGGCGTGTCGGAAGCGGGGCCGAGGGTCGCGACGATCTTGGTGCGACGGGAACGTTTCAAAGTGGCGGCCCTCCGGGACTCGTGTGCGCCGCCCTCGGCGGCATGGTCCGTTGCGGCGGTCTGAGCATCCGACGCGACGTGACGTCAAGCTGGCGTTCGCGCGGGCGCCGATCCCGATCCTCAAAACCTTGTGTCGCAGCCAGGAACGCTGCCGCTTGCGTGAGGTTGGCGGAATGCCGGGCTGATGCTGCCTTCGGCTTAGGCGTAACTGAGTAATCGAGCAGCAGAGCTGAAATGGAACTACCGCGCGACGACCGTGAGCACCCGAGTGCTCAGGCTTTACGAGAGTTCATCCAAGATCCTCCCTTTCCCTGCGTCGGCGCAAAATCGGCCCTGTCACGGGGACGATTAAGGATCGTCGTGGCCCGCGATATCACATCCGGCTGGGATGACATGCGGATCTACCCGGCTCTTCTGTCTTTCATTGCCAGCTATCGCGAAGCTCCCGACCTGTTTCAAAGCTTCGCTGTGGTATTCGAGGGACCCGGAGCGATCTCCGAAGAAGCCTTCGAGGCAAGCCTGTGGGAGCGCGCGCAATCGCTCTCGGACAAGGATTCCTGGCTCGGCCAACCGTATGATGGGCGCGTCGCCGCCGATCCCGATAACCCGCACTTCTCCTTAAGCTTCGGCGGCGAGGCCTTCTTCGTGGTCGGTCTGCATCCGGGAGCAAGCCGGCCAGCGCGTCGCTTCCCCTCGCCGGTCATGGTGTTCAACCTGCACGCGCAATTCGAGCGGCTACGCGCCGAAGGACGCTACGAGAAGTTGCGTTCCTCGATCCTACAGCGCGACGAGGCGCTCGCAGGCAGCACGAACCCGATGCTGTCTCGCCACGGTGAGTCGTCCGAAGCCCGGCAATATAGTGGGCGCCAAGTGGGGCCGGACTGGCGCTGTCCGTTCACGCCACGGCGCGAACCGAGCCCGGCAGAGGTCGCGCGTCTGCGTGAGCCGATCCATCCGTTCGACCTCCCCCTGATCTGACCCAGATGATGTGGCCGAGCGGGAGACGCGAATCTGTGGACAAGACGATCGAGATACCCCCGAGATCGGGGACGGCCTTCACCCTGAGCCGGGGCGAGAGGCTGACAGTCATCGACCCGCGCGGTGAGCAGGTCGCGGACCTCGTGGCCTACAACCGGAACGACACGGACGAGGTGATCTCGTCCGGCCGAACCCTCGATTATGCCAGCAGGATTTACCTGACCACAGGCGACCCGCTCTATTCCAACCGCTCCAACGTGATGCTGCGCATCATCGAGGACACGGTGGGCCGCCACGATTTCCTGCTGACACCCTGCTCATCGGACACGTTCCGCATCATCTACGGCGACGTGAACCCGCATCGGGGCTGCTTCGGCAATCTCGCGGCGGCGCTCGAACCCTTTGGGATCGCGCCGGATCGCATCCCGGTGGCGTTCAACTGCTTCATGAATGTGCCGGTGGATAGCAAGACCGGCGCGATCACCGTCGAGCCACCCCTCAGCCGGGCAGGCGACCGGATCGTGTTCGTGGCCGAGACCGACTTGATCATCGGACTGACCGCGTGCTCGGCGCTTCAATCGAACAACGGCAGCTTCAAGCCGATCCACTACCGGATCGACCCGGTGGCCTGAGTCTTAGGGCTTGGCGGCGGCCGGAGCGCGCTCCGGCTCGGTGAGCTGGATCGTCCAGTTCTTCTGCTCGCCGGTATCGACCTCGAAGAAGCCGTTCCGGTCGAAGCCGCGCGCGAGGCAATCCTCGATCCCGCGGATCGTGAACTCCGCGTCGCGGGTGCACATCAGCGAACGGCCGCCCCACTCGCCGCCGCGCGTGTAGTCCACGGCGAAGACGTAATAGAACCGGGCGGCGAGGGTGCCGGAGAGAAGCGTCTCGCAGCCCTTGGGCTTCAACTCCCACCAGCCCTCGGTCACCCAGCCCTGCGTGTCGCGGTAGCCCAGCGACACGCCGACCTTGCTCTCGGTCTGGTTGCAGAGCCGGAGGTCGGCTCGGGCTGGTCCGGCCGCGAGGACGAGGAGCCCGAGGGCGAGCGCAGCCGTACGAAGACGGTCAGCCGACGAGGATGATGCGGCAGTCGTTGACATTCGTGCAGGTGGGGCCGGGATTTACCAAGTCGCCGATGGCGGCGAAGAATGCAGTGGAGTCGTTCTGCTCAAGCATCGCGGCCGGATCGAGGCCAGCCGCGCGGGCGCGGGCCAGCGTCGTCGGATCGATGAGGCCGCCCGCCGGGTCGGTGGCGAGGCCGCGCCCGCCATCGGTGCCGTCCGTATCGGCGCTGATGCCGCTGATGCCGGGCGTGCCGTCGAGCGCGAGGGCGAGCGCCAGGGCATATTCCTGATTGGGGCCGCCATGGCCCTCGCCCCGGATCGTCACCGTCAGTTCGCCGCCGGAGATTAGCGCGACGCGGCGGCCTTCCGTCTGGTAGCGCTTCGCCTCGGCGGCGTGCGCGGTGGCGACCTCGCGGGCTTCCCCTTCGAGGTCTGAGCCCAGCATCACAGGCTCGTAGCCGGCGGCCTTCGCGGCAGCGGCGGCAGCGTCGAGCGCATCCTGCGGCCGGGCGATGATGCGGTAGCTGCTGTTGGCGAAGAGCGGATCGCCGGGCTTGGGCGATTCGTTGTTCGGATCGTTCAGGAGACGCTGAGCCGCCTCTGGCAGCGGGATGTTCCGGCGCTGGCAAATCTCGCGGGCATCGGCCAGCGTCGAGGGATCGGGCACGGTCGGGCCGGAGGCGATCACCGCCGGATCATCGAACGGCACGTCCGAAATCGCGAGCGTCAGGACCGAGCGGGCGTTGCGCGCGGCGCGGGCGAGGCGCCCGCCCTTGATCCGCGAGATATGCTTGCGCACCGTGTTGAACTCGCCGATCGGCGCGCCGGAACGCAGGATCGCACGGGTGATCCCCTGCTTCTCGGCGAGCGTCAGGTCCCCGGCCGGGGCGATCCAGTTGGCAGAGCCGCCACCGGAAAGGAGCACCAGCACCTCGTCCTCCGGCCCGGCCGCCTCGGCCAGGCGCAGGACTTCCTCCGTCGCATCGATGCCCGCCTGGTCCGGGACCGGGTGGCCCGCCTCGATCATGCGGATACCGGGCGCCTCCTGGCCGTAGCCATGGCGCGCCACGGCGAGGCCGACGATGCGATCGTCGCCGAGCCCATGTTCCTGCCGGTAGAAGCGGCTCGCCACCGCGCTCATGCTGCCCGCGGCCTTGCCCGCCGCGAGGATGATGAGGCGCCCGGGGGATGGCGGGGGAAGGTGGGCCGGAAGGCATAGATCCGGATGGGCGGCGCGGATCGCGGCGGTCAGGAAGGCGTCGAGATGGGCGCGCTGCGCCTCGACGTCGGTCTCGGCGGCGGAAGACGGAGTGGCGGATTGCGACATGGCGTTCAACGGGCTCCCTCGGCGCCGTGACCCGACGGGGCGGCGCGCAGTTCTTGTTCGCTAGGGGCTCCCTGGCCGGGAGGACCCGAACCGGCCGTGCGATCCCCGCCCCTTTCGAGGCGGCGGGCCCGTTCCTTGCCGTGAGCGCACGATCCTTGATAGGTGCTGTGCCCGAGCCGTAGCGCGACGGCAAGCGTGCCGTCTTCGCATTCCGCCGCGCTTCCCGTCCTTCCCATCCCGGCCAGCGAGTTTTGCGTGATCCGCCCGGAGCCTGACACGCCCCCGCATCCCTGCGAGATCATCCCCGGCGATCCCGCCTGCGGGCTGGTTCTCGCCTGCGACCACGCCTCGAATTTCGTGCCGCCCGATATCGTGCTGGGCGTCGCGCCGGAGGAATTTTCCCGCCACATCGCCTACGATATCGGCGCTGCCGCCGTAACGCGGGCCCTGGCGCGGGCGTTGAATGCGCCCGCCGTGCTCACGAACTTCTCCCGCCTGATCATTGACCCGAATCGCGGGCGCGCCGATCCGACTTTGGTGATGCGCCTCTCGGACGGCGCCGTGGTGCCGGGCAACGCCCGGATCGACGAAACGGGCAAGGCAGCGCGGATCGCCCGGTTCTACGACCCCTTCGATGCGGGCATCGCGACCGCTTTGGCGGCGGCGGAGGGTGCTGGCCGGGTGCCGTCCCTCGTGACCATCCACAGCTTCACGCCCTATTGGCGCGGCGTGCCCCGGCCCTGGCATGTCGGCATCCTGTACGATCGCGACGACCGCCTCGCCCGGCCGCTGATCGAGGCCTTGCAGGCCGACTCGGCGGGGCTCATCGTCGGCGACAATGCCCCCTATGGCGGCGGGCTGCCCGGCGACACGATCGACCGGCACGCCACTTTGCGCGGCCTGCCCAACGCCCTGGTGGAGATCCGCCAGGATCTCATTGCGGCTGAGGACGGGCAGCGGGAATGGGCCGACAGGTTCGCCCGTATCCTCGCTCCGCTCATCGCTGCCTGAACCGACACCCGAAGGACTAAACGATGGCCGAGATCGACCCCGCGACGCAGACCGAGCTCGAGGCGGCCGTGTTCCGGCGGCTGGTGGCGCATCTGCAGAAGCGCACCGATGTGCAGAACATCGACCTGATGAACCTCGCGGGCTTCTGCCGGAACTGCCTGTCGAACTGGCTCAAGGATGCGGCCGACGCCAAGGGGCTTCCCATGACCAAG
Organism: Methylobacterium komagatae; assembly: GCF_042661665.1. Lineage (NCBI taxonomy): Bacteria > Pseudomonadati > Pseudomonadota > Alphaproteobacteria > Hyphomicrobiales > Methylobacteriaceae > Methylobacterium > Methylobacterium komagatae. The sequence continues at coordinate 3,282,506 of NZ_JBHSWN010000001.1, read as the reverse complement.
GACGAGAGCCGCGAGGCGGTCTACGGCATGCCCTACGAGACGTGGAAGGAGCGCCACCAGACCGAAGCCAGCCCGGCTCAGTCCGAAGCCTTCGCCAAGCGCGACGGCGGCCACTGAACGGGACTCCGGCACGGCGCCGGGCTATAAGGATCGGGTAAGCTTGACCGCTTAACCAGCGGGTCCATGGCGCCCGATCCGGCGCAGAAGCGGAGTCCTTCATGAACGCGCATTCGATGCCCCGGCCGGGCATGCCAGCCTCCGGCGATGTCTCCTCCGCCGAGGGCGTGGCCGCCGACGAACTGAAGCAGTTCATCGAGCGCCTCGAGCGCCTTGAGGAGGAAAAGGCCGGCATCATGGGCGACATCAAGGAGGTGTTCGCCGAACTGAAGGGCCGCGGCTTCGATGCCAAGGCCGTGCGCACCATTCTGCGCATCCGCAAACAGGATCACAGCGAGCGTCAGGAGCAGGAAGCGATCCTGGAGTTGTACCTCCAGGCACTTGGCATGGCATAGCAAATACCAGCCGGATCCTGGGGGAGGCAAACATCCCTTGGGATCCGACTGCATCCATTACGCAGATCTCTCTCTCGGACCTTGACGTTATAGCGCTGTTGCCTTCAAGAGTGCGTTACCGCACGGAAGTTGCCCCGGCGAAGGGCATGGCGCGCGGTCGCCGATCAGTGACGACCAGGCCCGCAAGAGGCCGGTCGCGCGAGCGGCTTGCGACTCCGGAACTTGAAGAGCCGTAACGCCGGGATAGCGCGGGCGCCGTCCGGGCATGGGAGAGGAAACGATGATCGTGACCAAACGCGCCCTCGTCGGCGCGCTGCTTTGTGCGACCGCCCTTGGCGTCGCCCCCTCCTTCGCCGCAGACCCGATCAAGATCGGCCTGACCGGGCCTTACACCGGCGGCTCCTCTTCCATGGGCGTCTCGATGCGCGACGGCGCCAAGCTCGCCGCTGCCGAAATCAACAAGAATGGCGGTGTCCTGGGTCGCCAGATCCAGCTCGTCGAGCGTGACGACGAGGCCAAGAACGAGGTCGGCGCGCAGGTCGCGCAGGAACTCATCAACAAGGAAAAGGTCGTCGCCACGGTCGGCTTCATCAATACCGGCGTCGCGCTCGCCGCCCAGCGCTTCTACCAGGAAGCCGAGATTCCGGTATTCAACAACGTCGCCACCGGCACGATCATCACCGAGCAGTTCAAGGCTCCGGATTACGACAACAACTACGTCTTCCGGAACTCGGCCTACGACGTCCTCCAGGCCGGCATGATGGTCGACGAGGCCGTTCGTCAGGGCTTCAAGAAGATCGCCGTGCTCGCGGACTCGACCAATTACGGCCAGCTCGGCCGTGAAGACATCGAGAAGCAGCTCGCCGCCAAGAAGATGAAGGCGGTCGCTGTCGAGAAGTTCAACATCAAGGACGTCGATATGACGGCCCAGCTGTTGAAGGCCAAGGAAGCCGGAGCCGAGGTGATCCTCGCCTACGGTATCGGCCCGGAACTGGCGCAGATCACCAACGGGATGGCCAAGCTCGGCTGGAAGGTTCCGATGATCGCATCGTGGCCTGCCTCGATGCAGAGCTTCCTCGATATCGCCGGCACGAACGGCAACGGCGTGATCATGCCGCAGACCTTCATCGAGGATAAGTCGGTTCCCAAGCGCGCCTCCTTCCTCGACGATTATTACAAGACCTACGGCGTCACGAAGATCCCGACCCCGGTGGCCGGTGCTCAGGGCTACGACTCGATCTACCTGATCGCCGCCGCGATCAAGCAGGCGGGCGGCACTGACGGACCGAAGATCCGCGAAGCCCTTGAGAACCTGAACACCAAGGTCGAGGGCGTGGTGACGACCTATGACCACCCGTTCAACGGCAAGGACCACAACGCGATCTCGCGGAACATGGTCGTGTTCGGCAAGGTGCAGGACGGCAAGATCGTCTACGCGAACCCGGAGGATGCCAAGAATGCATCCACCGTCCGCGTGAAGGAAAAGTCCTCGAACTGACTTTTCGAGACTATGCGTCCCGGGCTCGCGCCCGGGGCGCTTTTGCCGCCGACTGGCGAACGACTCCCCCTCGCTTTGAGCCTCGTCCGATCCTCGCCCTTATCCTGAGGCGCCGCATCAGCGGCCTCGCAGGAGAAATCCAGGGATCGTGCAAAGGCTGAGGCCCTCCCTCAAGGCTTTCGCTTGGCGAAAGCACCTCAGGATGAGGGCGGTGATGGGGACGAGCGCTGTTCCGCACCCGCGACTTCAGCCCTTGATCGAACGGGTCTCGCGCCTGCCATGACAATCTTCCTGCAACTCGTGTCTTCGGGCGTCGCAGTCGGCATGATCTATGCCGCTATCGCGTTCGGCTATCAGCTTACCTTCGCCACGTCGAAGACCCTGAATTTCGGACAGGGCGAGGCCCTGGCGGTCGGCGCGTTGTTCGGCCTGACCCTCGTGCCGTTCACCGGCTACTGGCTGATGCTTCCCCTGGTGCTGGTCTTCGGCTTCGCGCTCGGCGCCGTCGTCGAGCGGCTGGCCGTGCGCCCGGCGATCCAGATCAAGTCCGAGTACGGATGGATCATGGCCACCATCGCGCTTGGCATCATCTTCAAGAATGTCGCGGAGAACGTGTGGGGCCGTGACGACCTGCCCTTCCCCTCGCCGTTGCCCGATTCACCCATCGAGATCGGCGGCGTGCGCATCCTGCCGATGGAGATCCTGATCGTCGTCGGCGCCCTGCTGATGATGCTCGCCGTCGAAATCTTCAACCGCAAGTCGATCTGGGGCAAGGCGGTCGTCGCTACCTCGAACGATATCGACGCCGCCGGGCTGATGGGCATCAACACCAAGCGCGTCATCACGCTCTCCTACTCCATCAGCGCCATGACCGCCGCCTTCGCGGGCGTGCTGGTCGCCCCTGTCACCCTCACGGGGGCGACCATGGGCTCGGTGCTGGCGCTTAAGGCCTTCGCGGTGGCGATCATCGGCGGCCTCGAATCCGGCCTCGGCGTGATCGTCGGCGGTCTCATCCTCGGCGTCGCTGAGACGCTGACGGGCTTCTACATCTCGACCGGCTACAAGGACGTACCGGGCCTGATCCTCCTCCTCGTCGTGCTGTCGATCCGGCCGGTCGGTCTGTTCGGCAAGGCCGTCATCAAGAAGGTCTGACCGTCATGGCGAACACCGCCCTCGCCCCGGCGGCCGAGCCGGCCGCTACCCCTTCCATGAACCGAGGCATCGGCTGGGTCGGCGGGCTTCTGCTCGTCGCCTTCCTGGCAGCCTTCCCGCACGTGGTGACGAGCACCTACTACGTGCACCTGCTGATCGTGATCGCGATCTACGCGATACTGATCCTCGGGCTCGACATCGTGGTCGGCTACACCGGTCAGGTGTCCCTCGGCCATGCCGGGCTGTTCGGCATCGGCGCCTATGCGGCGGCGGCGCTGTTCTTCCACTTCAAGATCGGCATCTGGCTCGGCCTCGTGGCTGGGATCGGGCTCACGGCGGCCTTCGGCGCGCTCCTCGCGATCCCGGCCCTGCGGGTGAGCGGCCCCTACCTCGCCATGGTGACGCTGGCTTTCGGCACGATCATCCAGATCTTCATCAACGAGCTCGACGCCGATCACCAACGGCCCGCTGGGTATCACCCTGCCCCCGGTCCGCGTGCTCGATTTCTCGCTCATCGGCATGCAGGCCCCCTGGGGTTCGGCGGGCCGCAAGCTCGAGTTCTACTATCTCGTCTGCGCCTGCCTCCTGGCCACGATCGTGCTCGTGAACCGCGTCGTGCGTTCGCCCTTCGGCCGCGCTTTCGAGGCTCTGCGCGACTCCCCCATCGCCTGCGATTGCATGGGCGTCTCGGTCTACCGCTACAAGGTCTATGCCTTCGTGGTGTCGGCGGGCCTCGCTGGTCTGGCCGGTGCGCTGTTCGCGTGGTCGGAGCGCTACGTTTCCCCGAATACCTACAGCTTCGAGCTCGACGGTGCTGTTCCTGCTCGCCGTCACCATGGGCGGGCGCAAGTCGCGCTCCGGGCCGCTGATCGGCTCGGTGATCATCGTCATGATGCCGAACATCCTGGCCGATATCGGCCTCGTGCGGATCATGGCCGGCATCATCGCGGCCGTCGCCGTGATCGTCGGGGCGCAGGCCCTCCTGCGCAAGCGTGAGAACCGCTTCGCGATCCTCATCCCGGTGGCGCTCTGCATCCTGTTCTTCCCGGCCACGATGGCCATGGAATCGGTGACCGACTTCCGTCTGACGGTGTTCGGCCTGTTGATCCTGTTCGTGGTCTACTACCTGCCGGACGGAATCGTCGGCTTCTTCCGCCAGATGATCCCGGCGCTTCGCCCGGCCCATACGGCGGAGGGGCGCAGCGTCTCGGCCGAGGGTTCGGCCCTCATCGCCCAGCGCGCCGATGCGGGGGCCGAGGCTCTGCTCAAGGTCGATCAGGCGCTGATGCAGTTCGGGGGCCTGAAGGCTCTGGCGGGCGTCGATCTCACGGTAAAGCCGGGCACGATCCACGGGCTCATCGGCCCGAACGGCTCGGGCAAGAGCACGATGATGAACGTGCTCACCGGCATCTATAAGCCGACCGCAGGATCGGTGACGCTCGCCGTCGCCGGTGGGCAGCGCCTGGATGGGCGGACGCCCTCCGAGATCGCCCTGTCGGGCGTGGCGCGGACCTTCCAGAACGTGCAGCTCTTCCGCGAGATGACCGCGCTGGAGAACGTGCTGGTCGGCCTGCATCACACCTTCAAGGGCACGCTGTTCGACGCGATCCTCGGCACGCCGCGGCGCCGCCGCGAGGAGCGTGAGGCGAGAGCCCGCGCCATGGCCATCCTCGACTTCATGGGGCTCGGCGCCCTGTCGCAGACGGAGGCGCGCAACCTCCCCTACGGCAAGCAGCGCCTCCTCGAGATCGGCCGCGCACTCGCCCTCGATCCGGTCCTGCTGCTCCTCGATGAGCCGGCGGCGGGCCTCACGGCACCGGATATCGCCGACCTCGTGGCGATCATTCGCAAGATCCGGGATGCGGGCATCACCGTCATCCTGATCGAGCACCACATGGACGTGGTCATGGGCCTGTGCGACCGGGTCAGCGTCCTCGATTTCGGCCACAAGATCGCCGAGGGCGGCGCCCGCGAAGTGCAGGCGGACCCGAAGGTGATCGAAGCCTATCTCGGCGCGCCCGGCGAAATGGGCGGCACCGCTGCGGAGACCGCCCATGCTTGAGGTTCAGGATCTCCACGCCGGCTACGGCCTGGTCGAGGTGCTCCACGGCCTGACCTTCCAAGTGCCCAAGGGCCAGGTGGTCACGTTGATCGGCTCCAACGGCGCGGGCAAGACCACGACCATGCGCGCCCTGTCGGGCATGATCCGGCCGCGTTCGGGCTCGATCCGCCTGAACGGCAAGGACATTGCCGGGCTGGAAAGCCACGATGTCGCCCGCGAGGGTCTGGCCCATTCGCCCGAAGGGCGCCGGGTGTTCCCGACGCTGACGGTCGAGGACAACCTCACGCTCGGCGCGTTCCCGCGCCTCACCGGCTCACGGCCGAAGGGCGATATCTCCGCGGACCGGGACCGGGCCTTCGCCCTGTTCCCCCGCCTCAAGGAACGCCGCTCGCAGCTGGCCGGCACGCTTTCGGGCGGCGAGCAGCAGATGCTGGCCATGGGCCGGGCGCTGATGCTGAAGCCGGAGATCCTCCTTCTCGACGAGCCCTCCATGGGTCTCGCGCCGAAGCTGGTCGAGGAGGTCTTCCGGATCATCCGCCAGTTAAAGGAAGAGAAGGTGACGATGCTCCTCGTGGAGCAGTTCGCCATGGCGGCGCTCGGCGTGGCTGACCACGCCTACGTGCTGGAGAACGGCCGCATCCGTTTCCAGGGCCCGGCGGCTCAGCTGAAGAACGATCCTGCGGTGAAGGCCGCCTATCTCGGCGGGCATTGACGGGGGCGTCTTGCCGTCATCCCGGGGCCGCGCCAGCGGAGCCCGGGATCAAGACGCACCGACGTGAAAGGTCTGCCCGACAGCGGTTCTGGAGTCCGGGCCCGCCTACGGCGCCCTGGAATGACGGTCGGCGATATCACGCGTCGGTCGGACGCGATCCCCTCCCCCGGTTGAAAGGGGGAGGGTCGAGACGGCTTACGCCGCCTGCTTGGCCTTCAGCAGCTTACGGTTCACGAGCGCCTCGGCGATCTGCACCGCGTTGAGGGCAGCGCCCTTGCGCAGGTTGTCGGAGACACACCAGAAGTTCAGGCCGTTCTCGACCGTCGCATCCTCGCGGATGCGCGAGATGTAGGTCGCGTCCTCGCCTGCCGCCTCGTGCGGGGTGATGTAGCCGCCGTTCTCGCGCTTATCGACCACAAGGATGCCCGGCGCCGAGCGCAGGATCTCGGTGGCCTCTTCCGCCGTGATCGGACGCTCGAACTCGACGTTCACCGCCTCGGCATGGCCGATGAAGACCGGCACGCGCACGGCGGTGGCCGTGAGCTTGATCTTCGGGTCGAGCATCTTCTTGGTCTCGGCGACCATCTTCCACTCTTCCTTCGTGTACCCGTCCTCCATGAAGACATCGATGTGCGGGATCACGTTGAAGGCGATGCGCTTGGTGAACTTGCCGCCCTGCCCGATCTCGCCCGCCGTGAAGACGGCGCGGGTCTGGTTGAACAGCTCGTCCATCGCTTCCTTGCCCGCGCCGGAGACCGACTGGTAGGTCGAGACGACGACGCGCTTGATGCCGGCGGCCTCGTGCAGGGGCTTGAGGGCCACGACGAGCTGCGCAGTGGAGCAGTTCGGGTTGGCGATGATGTTGCGCTTGGTGAAGCCCGCAATGGCGTCGGCATTCACCTCCGGCACGATCAGCGGCACGTCGGCGTCGTAACGGAAGGCCGACGAGTTATCGATCACGACACAGCCCTGCTGGCCGATGCGCGGAGACCACTCCTTGGAAGCCTCGCCGCCCGCCGACATCAGGCAGATGTCCGTATCGGAGAAATCGTAAGTGTCGAGGGCTTTAACCTTCAGGGTCTTGTCGCCGAAGGAGACTTCCTGACCCTGGCTGCGGCGCGAAGCCAGCGCCACGACCTCGTCGGCGGGGAAAGCCCGCTCGGCCAGGATATCGAGCATCTCGCGGCCCACGTTGCCCGTGGCACCGACGACGGCGACCTTGTAACCCATCTCTCGTCTCCGCGCGTCCTGAACCCCGAACGATCCGGGGGTTGCGCCTCTCCTCGGGTTCATGCCGGCGGCGGGATCGTTCGCGCCGGTCCGTCTCGCCCGCAAACGGGCGCGGCCGTGGACCCGACCTGCTGGGGGTCGGCATCGACGGCCATGGCGGCAGCAAGGCACAGGAAGGCCCGGGCCTGTCAAGGGCGCTTTGCCGCGCCGCAGCACGATCAAGCAACGATTCACCCTGTGTCGTGAAAGGCGGCGGCCGGAAAGACTCTGGTGGCCCCGCTCCATGCACGCTCCCACAGCCGGGGCCACGGGACGGACAGGATTTTCATGCGGATCGCAGCCATCGACGAGCACGAGGAGGAGCGGGTTGGACGCGGGTTCTTCGCGATCAGCCTGCCTTTGCGTGTCGCGGCGGCCGTGATCGTCGTCGGCGGTCTGGCCTTCGCGGTGCGGCAACCGCCCTCGATGACGGCGGTCCCGGTGCTGCACAGGACGACCGAGATCCCGGCCATCGTGGGCACGGCACCCCTGCGGCTCACCGAACCCGGTATCGACCCCGTGCGTGTGGAGCCGGGTCGCATCGATCCGAAGTCGGGCCTGCGCGAGGACGTCCTCGGGCGCGGAAGCTTCGCTGCGATCGAAGCGCCTGTCCTGCGCCTGGCGGTCACGCGCGGGATCGGCTCGGAGCGCGCGCCGGGGCTGTTCGTGCTCGCCGCGCGGCGAGCGGCTCTGGCGGGACGGGGTGAGGCGCCCCTGTCCGTGTCGCGGGCGGTGCCACGCGGCGTGGTCGCGACCCGTTTCGGCCCGGCGGAGATTGCCGAGGCGACGCTGACCGGGGGAGCACTCACCCGCGCCTGCACGGCTTTCGTCCTCACCCAGCCTGGCCTGCGGATCGACGGCTTTCTCTGCGCGCCCCTGGGCGGCGCGCCTGAGCCGAAGTCGCTGGCCTGCACCCTGGACGCGCTGGATTTCGATGACCAGTCCGACCCGACCGCGAGTGCCCTTTTCCGGCAGGCCCGGGCTCGAAGCGCCTGCGATGGAGGCGGCAACGCCGCCGCCGATCCGGCCGGAAAAACCGGGTCGATCGAACGCCGGAGGTCGGCCACGAAAAATTGAGGCACGAATGTGGCAAAGCGCACAAGCGCGGCCGTTACGCAGGAACTAAGAATGGCCTCGCACGTCTTCTCCACAAGGGCGGCGAACTGTTAAGCTTCGGCCGCCACAATGATGGCACTCTTATGCGAAGGACGGCCATGCGCTCCCTCAAGATCGCCCTTTTGGGCGCCCTCACTGCCGCCGGCCTCTCCGCCGTTTCGTCCGCGCCCGCCCAGGCGCAGGATGGCTACGGATACGGCAGCGGTCCGGTCTACCGGGTCAGCCGCCCGCTCCCGATCCGCATCCGTCCGCGCTCCTGGCTCGACGCCGGCAACGTGCCGTTGTCGTCAGGCGTTCCGGGCGCTGGTGGCTCGCGCAACCCGGCCACGAACCCCTACCTGATCGCGGCCTCGAACGCCCTGACCCCGCCCTACGGCCCAAGCGATCGTTACGGCGCCGGCATCCTGCCCGACCCGATCACCAACGGCCCGTTCATCGGCGCCCGGTCGAGCGCCGTGCGCAACGTCGACCTTTCCTTCGTGGACCGGCTCGACCCGACCTCGCCGCTCTACGGCCGCCCGTACTAAGGGCGCTCGGCTCCCTGAACAGGGCGCGGATCCGAAGGGGTCCGCGCCCTTTTTCATGTCCGAACCTCGTCTTCGCAGGTGATGCGAAGCGACCGATGGCAGCGTACCTTTTAGATTGTGGCGGCGCCCTGGATGGCTTCGGTCCGCTCGCCGTGGCGGTGGGGAGCGTCGCGCCCGTCCGTCACCCCGCCGACGAGGTTCAGCCCAAGCAGGAACTCCGCCGGGAAATCCGTGCGCAGCACCGGTTCACGCGCAACATCGCCCTTGAGGGCATCCGCCTCGGCACGGCGAGCGGCGACGGCCTCGGCGATCGAGACACCCTGGAAGGCGATGCGCGTGCCGCCCTGCGCCTGCGCCAGCCGCCCGAGATCGGGGCCGATCACGGTCGCGATCTTCGGATAGCCGCCGGTCGATTGCCGGTCCGCCATCAGGATGATCGGCAGGCCATTGCCCGGCACCTGGATCGCGCCCATCGCGACCCCGTCCGAGACGATGTCGTGGCCCTTTGCGTGCTTCAGCGGCGTGCCGTCGAGGAAACAGGCCATGCGGTCGCCGCGGGGCGAGACAATCCATGGCCCCCCGAGGAAAGCCGCGATCTGTTCTTTCGCGAAATAATCGTCCTGCGGTCCGAGCACGACGCGGATGCGTGACGGGTCACGATCGAGCCACGGCGCAATCAGACGTTGCGGTGCGCCCTCCCCCTGTCGGACCTCCGCCACCGGGATGCGGTCGCCCGCGCGCAAGCCCCGCCCTTCGAGTCCGCCGAGGGCCGAACGGGTATGGGTCGCCGTCGAGCCGAGGACGGGGGCGACGTCGAAGCGACCCGCCACGGCAAGGTAGCCCCAGGATCCGGCACTGCCCGCCCGCACCGTGAGAATGCGGCCAGGCTCCAGGGTGAAGGCGCAGCATGGCGGCAGCGCCTCCCCGTCGAGGGTGGCGCGGAAGCCCCCGAGACCAGGGCGAGGCCGAGGGGACCATCGGGCGCACTCACGCTGAGCCCGCCGGTCGAGATCTCGATCGCCGTCGCGGCGAGGGGATTGCCGAGGGTCCGGTTCGCGGTGGCGAACATCATGGGGTCCATCGCCCCGGCGGCGGTGATGCCATAGCGGAGGTAGCCCCGCCTGCCGCCGTCCTGAAGGGTCACGCCGGGACCGGCGGCCTCGATCGCCAGGATGCTCACCGCGTCCCCTCCTCCTGCCTCGCCACCCGCTCGCCCGCCGCCTCACGCGCGGCAAGGCCGGAATAGGTAGCGGCGTCGACGGCTTCGAACCGGATCTCGTCGCCGGGGCGCACGAAGAAGCTCTCGTGTCGTTCCGGCGCATAGAGCCGGCACGGTGTCGCGCCGAGCACGTACCAGCCGGTCGGCATCGGCACGGTCGCGACGGCCGCGAGGCCGCCGCCAATCATCACCGCGTTGGCCGGATGTGGCGGGCGGGGGCTCGCCCGCCTCGGCACCGCCAGTACATCGGGCAGGCCGCCGAGATAGGCGAAGCCCGGCGCGAAGCCGTACATGTAGACCCTGTAGCTCGCTTGCCCGTGGAGAGCGGCGACTTCGGCGGGAGATCGTCCGATCTGCTCCGCGACTGCCGCGAGGTCTTCTCCGTGGGGAGCGTCATAGCAGCAGGGCAGAACCCAGCGCGCCGGGGCGCTGGCCCGTTGGGGCGCACCGCCGGTCAGCGAGAGGACGCGATCCGCCAGGGTGTCCCGGTCGAGGATCAGCGGGTCGTAGTGGATCATCAGCGAGCGGTAGGTCGGCACCGTCTCCGCGATGCCGTCCGGGCGGTCAGCCGAGAGAGCGTCTTCCAGGGCCAGGACACGATCGCTGATGGCGGGATCGACGCTGGTGCCGAACTCGACCACCAGGGCCGCCTCGCCCGCGTCGAGGATGCGGGGGGAGACACTCACGGCTTGAACGGCGCGAGCGTCACGCCCGCGCCCTCCAGCTTCGCACGCACGGCGCGGGCGGTCCCGACCGCGTGAGCAGAGTCGCCGTGGACGCAGATCGAGCGGATCGGCGTGGGAAGCTTGCGGCCGGAGGCGGTCAGGATCGCGCCGTCCCGCACCATGGTCAGAATTCGCTCGGCGGCCTCTTCCTGGTCGGTGATGAGGGCGCCCGGCTGGCTGCGGGCGATGAGCTGCCCCTCCTCGGTGTAGCCGCGATCCGCGAAGATCTCCTGATGCACCTCGAGTCCCGCCGCTTCCCCCGCCGGGACCTGCGCTGTGAGTGCGATGGCAAGCAGCGCGAGGTTGCGGTCGACCGCCTTCACGGCTCCTGCGATCGCATCGGCGACAGCCCTGTCCTCGGCGGCGAGGTTGGCCAGCGCCCCATGGGCCTTCACGTAGGTGATGCGGTGGCCCGCATAGGCGGCGAGCGCCGCTGCGGCGCCGACCTGATAGGCGACGAGCCGCTCGATCTCGGCCGGGGTGAACGGCATCCGCCGCCGCCCGAAGCCCCAGAGGTCGGGGAAGCCCGGATGAGCCCCCACCGCCACGCCCTTCTCCTTCGCCAGCCGGAAGGTCGCGGCCATGATCTCGGGATCGCCCGCATGGAGGCCGCAGGCGACGTTGGCCGAGGTGACGACGGAGAGCATCGCCCCGTCATCGCCGCAGGCATAGGCGCCGTAGCCTTCCCCGAGATCCGCGTTGAGGTCGACGCTCGCCATTGCTGCCACTCTCCCGTTGCTCAGGCTACCGCCGCCGGGGCGGATTCGGCCGAGGCTGCGACATCCGTGTCGAGTTCGCGACCGGCCGTCTCGGGCAAGAGAAGCGCCGCCACGATCACGAGGCAATAGGCGCAGGCCGCCACGACGCCGATGGCGACCCCAAGCGTCAGCGATCCGCTGAGATAGCCGACGAGCGCCGGACAGACGGCGCCGGTCGCCCGGCCGAAATTGTAGCAGAACCCCTGGGCCGAGCCGCGAACCCGGCTGGGGAACAGGCTCGCTCAGGAAGGCGCCCATGCCGGAGAACACGCCAGAGAGGAAGAAGCCGAGCGGGAAGCCCAGGAACAGCATCGCCGTGTCGGTGATCGGGATCAGCGTGTAGGCGAGCACGAGGACACCCGCGCAAAAGCCGAACAGCATGAACCCCTTGCGGCGGCCGATACGGTCCGAGAGGTAGGCGCTGGTCAGGTAGCCGAGGAACGAGCCGAAGATCAGCATCAGCAGATAGCCGCTGGTGTTGAGCACCGAGAGGTTGCGCTCGGTCTTCAGGTAGGTCGGCAGCCACGTGGTCACGGCGTAGTAGCCGCCCTGCATGCCCGTCGCGAGGAGGCTCGCAAGCGCCGTGCGGCCGATCAGCTCGCGGGAGAAAATGTCGAGGAAGTTGCCGCTATCGCCCTGCTTTCGCATCTCGGCGCGGGTCTGCCGGTAGACCTCCGGATCCTCGATGTTGCGGCGAATCCAGAAGATCAGCAGCGAGGGCGCGGCGCCGAGCCAGAACAGGATCCGCCACGCCTGCGCCGGTTCGGCCAGGGCGAAGACCGCCCAGAAGGCGATGGCGGCGCAGGCCCAGCCGACCGCCCAACTCGACTGCACGAGCCCGACCGCCTTTCCGCGATAGCGTGCCTGGATCGTCTCCGCGATCAGCACTGAGCCAACCGACCACTCGCCGCCGAAGCCGAAGCCCTGCATGGCGCGGGTGAAGAGCAATTGCTCGTAGGAATGGGTGAAGCCGGAGAGCACCGTGAATACGGTGAACCATGCCACGGTCGCCTGAAGCACCACCACGCGGCCATAGCGATCGGCGAGGATGCCCGCCGCCCAGCCGCCGATGGCGGAGGTGACGAGGGCGGCGGTGGCGATGTTGCCCGCCTCGACCTTCGTGAGCCCCCACACAATCACCAGCGTCGGGATGAGGAAGGTATAGATCATGTAATCGAAAGCATCGACGCCGTATCCGGCGAAGGCTGCGCCCAAGACCCGGCGCTCTGTTGGGTTGGTGTCCTTCAACCACATGGTCCTGCTCCCTCTGGATGGTTCGGTGCTTAGGTCATTCTTTGATTTGCACTTGTTCGCCCCTCGCCGTCTTTGCGAGCGAAGCGAAGCAATTCAGGGAGACGCCATCGGCCGGGTCCGTCCCGCTGCCCTGGGTCGCTTCGCTGCGCTCGCGATGACGGCGGCGCGAAGGGAGACCCGAAACCTCACCGGTACGGCAGGTCGCGGTTCAGCAGGTCGGTGACCAGCATGAAGCCGGGGGAATGGGTGATGCACAGCGGCAGCTTCGCGGCCATGGCCACCGCCTGGGGCGTCACTCCGCACGCCCAGAAGACCGGGATCTCGTCGGGCTCAATGGCGACCGGATCGCCGAAGTCGGGCTTGGCGATGTCGCGGATGCCAATCAGGCTCGGATCGCCGAGATGGACCGGGGCGCCGTGTACCGCCGGAACCCGCGCCGTCACCTGCACGGCCTTGATCGCGTCCGCGGCCTTCATCGGCCGCATGGAGACCACGAGCGGACCGTGGAACGGCCCGGCCGGAACGGTCTCGATCGAAGTCCGGTACATCGCGACGTTGCGCCCCTGCGCAACATGGCGAAGGGGAATGCCCGCCTCGAGCAGGGCCGCCTCGAATGAGAACGAGCAGCCGAGCACGAAAGTCACGAGGTCGTCGCGCCAGTGGTCCCTCAGGTCGGCCACCTCGGCGACCATCTCGCCTCGCTCGTAGATACGGTAACCCGGCACGTCGGTGGCGATGTCGAGATCCGCGCCCAGGATGGGCAGATCACGGGCGCCGGGCTGAGACACACCGATGATCGGGCAAGGCTTTGGGTTCTGCTGACAGAAGCGCTGGAAGTCCGGGGCGAGTGCGGCGGGCAGGATCATCAGGTTGCCCTGGACATGGGCCGGGGCGAGACCGGACGTGTGCCCCCGCCATGCGCCGGTGCGGATCGCCCGCCGGGCGGCGCGCGCATCCTCGAAAGCCGTGGCCGGACGTGGGGCGTCGGTTTGCTCGCTCACAGGATGTATCCCTCGCTGCGGTCGCATTCTCGCCGCGTTTTGCGGTCGATTTGCCGCCTTAAGAGACACGTTCCCATTGCGCCGCTTTTCGCGCCAATCGTCTTTGCGAATGGCGGGCGATAACCCGGCCTTATCGGGCGGCGGCCCAGTCCCGCGCGACCTCCTCCGCGATGCGGGCGGCATCGACCACGAAATGCCCTTCGGAGCGCTTGGCGTGAGTGGCGGTGAAGGTGAGGTCGGAGAGCGCCTGCTCCACCGGCAGGACGCGTAAGACGCCGGAGGACAATTCGTCCCGCACGACATCGGGCGGGATCACGCAGATGCCGAGCCGCTCGATCCCCATCTTCACGATGGTCGCCAGCGACGCGCTGGTGTGGATCTGGCTCGGCAGCAGGTTCGCGCGCAGCACGAGGTCCCTCAATTCGACATAGGGACTGGTGTTGCGCGGATAGGTGACGAGGGGGTGGCGCATCAGGGCGCCGAGGCTCAGCGGCTCCTCATCCGGCACGAGGCCTGGCGCGGCGATCCACGCCACCGGCGCCTGAAACAGCGGGCGATTCACGAGGCTCGGGACTGTGATCGGCCCGACGAGGAAGGCGAGATCGAGTTCGTTGGCGACGAGCGCCGCCTGCATGTTCGGGGAGATGTCGACGGTGATGTCGACCCCGATGCCGGGGTGCTCCGCGCGCATCCGCTCGATGAAGCGCGACAGCCAGAGATGCACGATGGTCTCGGACACGCCGAGGCGGAGGGTGCCGGTGGTCCGCCCGGTCTCGTCGAGGGCGGCGATCATCTCGGATTGCAGGGCGAGGAAGCGTTCGGCGAAACCGAGCAGCACCCTCCCCCGCTCGGTCAGCGCCACGTCGCGGCTGCGACGCTCGAACAGCGTGCCGTATTCGTGCTCCAGCGCGGCGATGCGCTGCGACACGGCGGGCTGGGTCGTGTTCACCTGCTCGCTCGCCCGGCGGAAGCTGGACAGCGTGGCGACCCAGTAAAACACTTCCAAGCTGCGGAAATCAGCCATCCCGCGACCGTTCGGCGACGTCACACGTCACAGGCATAATATATGCCCGGATGCGCCGTCCGTCATTTGATCTGGATGCTGTCCACCACCTGCCGGAAACTGGCGAGGACGCCCTCGCGCTGATCCTCACGAACGACGCCGACGGCGCGGAGATACCCATCCGGGTTGAAGCGGATCGTCTGGGCGACCACTACCTGCTTGTTGGTGGGCATGTCGGTCGCCCGCGCCACGATCTCGTGCCAATCGACGCCGTTCGAACGGTAGCTCTGGGCGCGCTCGATCACGAAGTCCTTCATGGTCTGGTTCGCGTAGAGGGCGGCGCGGGCGAAGGCGTCGCGCTGCTCGGCCGTGGGCGGCGGCTGCACGGCCTGGGCGATCACGAGGATCGGCTGTTCCAGGTTCTGCATCTGGTCCTTCGGACCCTTGGTCAGCAGCACGGAATTGCCCGCGAGCACCCGGATGGGCCTGAACCCCGCCGCGTCCCCGATGCGGAAGGGCAAGGCATCGACCTGCTCAGTCAGCGACAGGGGCGCGCGCACGGTGACGTCGGTGACGAGCTTGCGCATCGTCTCCTCGGTCTCGGCATCCGGGGTCGCCTGGGCGATGATGAGACCGGTGACGCTCGGCGTGCCGACCACCACGATCCACTTGTTGATCGTCTGGCCGGGATTGGCGGGATCGTTCGGTTGCTCGCCGGTGTAGAGCATCGCCTCGTTGTCACCGACTTTGATCGGCTCCTTCTTGGAGATGGCGAAACCCTGGCTGCGCAGGTTGGCGTCGGTGAATCCGCTTACGAGTTCCGGAAAGGCGTTCGGCGGCAATTCCACCACCGAGAGGGTGGCGCCGCCCCCTCGCGCTCAAAGCCGGAGAAACGGCGGGAGGGCACCATGTCCGAGGGCGGCTCGAAGCCGAAGCGGGAGCCCGCCGGGAACACCCTGTCCGCGGCCGTCGCGGGCATCAGCCCCGCGACCACGAACAGCGCCGCAAGAGGCAACCTGAGATCGCGCAACGGCATGAAACTCAACGCTCTCCACTGCCGCCCCTGACGGGGCAGGCCCGCACGATGGGTCCGACGCCGCGCATCAGGAGTCAAGCGAGGGCTTGGGGATCCGGGTGTTCACGTTACCGCATGGGCGCGCGTCACCCGCCGGAGGGTGAGATTGCAGCGGCCACCCGGGGGGAGCAGGCTAGGCAAGGGGTCCTGCGCCAGCAGATCGGGCTCGCGGTAGATCCGGTCGATGCCGTGGAAGGCGAGGCGCGAGGGGCCGCCGATCACCACGGCGTCGCCCGACATCAGGCGGACGGAGCGGGTCGGGTCCGAGCGGGAAAGGCCGCCATACCGGAACAGCGCGGCGGCGCCGAGCGACAGGGACAGGACGGGGGCGTCAAAATCCTCCTCGTCCCGATCCTGATGCAGGCCCATGCGGGCCTCGGGCCCGTAAAGGTTGATCAGGCAGGCTTCCGGCGGTGGCGCGCCGGGCGCCAGTTGGTCCCAGGCGGCGAGCGCCGTGGGCGGGATCGGCGGCCAGGGTTCGCCCGTGACGGGATGGTGCGGCTGGTAACGGTAGCCGGCCTCGTCCGAGACCCAGCAGAGCGGGCCTGCGCCGCCCATCCGCACCGAGAACGGCTTGCCCGTGCGCGGCATTCTGGGTGTGAAGGGCGGTGCGGCCGCGAGGATCGCGGAGACCTCCCCGGCCAGCCGTATCCGGGCTGCCTCGTCGAGGAAGCCCGGGTGATGGATCAGGCCGGGGCGAAGTTCGACGCTCATGAGACGTCGATATCGCGCTCCAGAACCGACTTCGAGGCAACCGTCGTGTTGTCGTTCAGGCGGTAGACGAGCGGCACACCCGTGGCGATCTCGAGACCGGCGATCGTTGCGGGCCCGAGATGGTCGAGAACCATCACCAGGGCGCGGAGCGAGTTGCCGTGGGCTGCGACGAGCACCCGCTGGCCGGACATGACGCGCGGCAGGATCGTCTCGATGTAGTAGGGCAGCACGCGGGCGGCGGTGTCCTTCAGGCTCTCGCCGCCGGGGGGCGCCACGTCATAGGAGCGGCGCCACGTATGGACCTGATCCGCCCCCCACTTGGCGCGGGCGTCGTCCTTGTTGAGGCCGGACAGGTCGCCGTAATCGCGCTCGTTGAGCGCCTCCGACCGGAGCACCTCGATGTTCGAGAGGCCCATCTCTTCGAGCATGAGCGCGCAGGTGCGCTGAGCACGGCCGAGATTCGAGGTGAAGGCGACGTCGAAGCCGTAGCCCTCGCTCTTCAGCCAGCGCCCGGCCTTCACTGCCTCCTCGACGCCGCGATCGGTCAGGCCCGGATCGCGCCAGCCCGTGAACAGGTTCTTGAGGTTCCACTCACTCTGACCGTGGCGAGCGAGGACGAGCAGGCGCTCCATAACAGTGTCTCTGGGTTCGTAGCTGCGGCGAGTCTGCCGGTATCGTCCGGGCTCCTAGCAGCCACGGGCGCGAGCCCAAAGGGTGGTAATCCGCTTAAGGTTATAAAAGAGCGTGGCCGTTCACAGGTCCAGAACATCGGCCATAGAGTAAAGGCCCGGCGGCTTCGGATGCGCCCACAGGGCCGCCTTCACCGCCCCCGAGGCGAACAGCCCCCGGTCGGCGGCATGGTGGCTGATGGTCAGTGTCTCGCCGGGGCCCGCGAAGAGCACGCTATGGTCGCCCACCACCGAGCCACCGCGTAGGGTAGCAAAGCCGATATCGCCGGGCTTGCGCGCGCCGGTATGGCCATCGCGAGTCGAGACGCGGACGGTCGGAAGATCGACGCCCCGCCCTTCGGCAGCGGCCTCGCCCAGCAGAAGCGCCGTGCCAGAAGGGGCATCCACCTTCATGCGGTGGTGCATCTCCAGAATCTCGATGTCGAAATCCGCGCCGAGCGTCGCGGCGACCTTGCGCACCAGCGCGGCCATCAGGTTCACGCCCAGCGACATGTTGCCCGAGCGGACGATGCGCGCGTGGTAGGAGGCGGCCTTCAGCTTGGCGAGGTCGTCATCCGACAAGCCGGTCGTGCCCACGACATGGACGATGCGGGCCTGCGCGGCGAGTTCGGCGAAATGCACCGTGGCCGCCGGGGCGGTGAAATCCAGCACGCCATCGGCGGCGGCGAAGGCGGTGAGCGGGTCGTCGGTGATGTCGACGCCCAGCGGCTGAAGGCCCGCCAGGGTTCCGGCATCCTGCCCGAGGGCGGCCGAGCCCTCGCGCTCGATGGCCGCCGAGAGGGTGCAGCCCTCGGCCTGCGCCACGGCGCGCACCAGCATCCGACCCATGCGCCCCTCGGCGCCGACCACGACGAGCCGCATCTACCCTGTCCGTTTCCCTGAATGTTTCGTTCCAGCCCCATCCTTGTCCTGAGGTGCTGCGGGGCCCGCAGGGCGGTCACCTCAGGATAAGGGCATGGGAGGGAGGGCCGGAATGAACCGGCTCTCCCCGTGTCCCGGAGCCCCGAAGGCTCACTCCTTCTCGGGGGCGATCTGTTCCAGGCCGCCGATGTGCTTCTGCGCGTAGAGCGGCAGGCCGACCTGCTTGATGAGTTCGAGCTGCGTCTCGAGGAAGTCGATATGGCCTTCCTCGTCCTCGGCCAGATCCTCGAAGAGGCGCTTGGACACGCGATCGTTGATCGAATCGCAGTACTTCGCTGCTTCGAGATAAAGCGAGCGGGCCTCGTTCTCGGCGGCGAGATCGGAGTGCAGGATCTCTTCCACGTTCTGGCCGATCCGCAGCGGGTCCAGCTCCTGCAGGTTCGGGAAGCCTTCGAGGAACAGGATCCGGTCGATGAACCGGTCCGCGTGGTTCATCTCTTCGATGGATTCCTTGCGCCAGAACTTGGCCAGCTCCACGTAGCCCCAGTCATTGAGCATGCGGAAATGCAGCCAGTACTGGCTCACCGCGGTCAATTCGCTGCGCAGGCCGCGATTGAGATACTCGATGACCTTGGTGTCGCCCTTCATTCCCGTACTCCCAAAGAATTGCTCCGGAAGACGGTCAGCCCCCCTCAGGCCTCGACCCGCTCTTCCGCTCTTTGGAGCTTCACCAGAGTACAAGCGCTAGCGCAAGCTGTGGTGCAAGCATGGGCGGGCTCGATGGCGGGAATATCCTCCCCCAGAGCCGTACGCATGATCTCGCGGATGGTGCGGGCGCATCGTCCGCACTTCGGACTACAACCCAGGCAGGCGTAGACCTGCGCAGGCGTGCGCGGACAGCCCGGGCCCGAGCTCAGGCAGGAACGGACGGCGCCGTCAGACAGGACGTTGCAGGAGCAGACGATCATGCGATCGTGGTTTCCATGTTCCGGTCGCGCTCAGTTTGGAATTCTTAAAAACTACAAAGTTTTCAAGCTCTTAGCGCGAGGGGGAGATGCCAGCACATGACTGTTTGGTCAAGGGCGGAATGGTCACGGCTGGTTGAATCGGATGGCATGGGGCTGCCCGCCGCACCGCGTCGAACGCCCGGATCGCCTTGAGCCGTCAGGTAAGTTTGGGGCGCCACACACACATGTTCTGGCGCCTTCTGCGGCGTTTGTGCCTCTTCGAAAATTCGCGTTATTCCTCATCTTCGCAACTGGAAGTTGAATCGGCGACCAGCGGTGACTCGGAACGACCAGAGAGCCCGGAGCTTTGCGGAGTTGGAGGCCGAGAATGTGCGGCTCCGCGCGGCGCTGCACACGGTTGGGCACGGCGAACCCGTCCAAGGCCCTGTGGTTCTCGACGCCGAGCCGCGCGTCGAGCGGGCGCTGACCGCAGCCCTGTGGGAGAGCCAGGCGGCCCTGGCGCGCAGCGAGGAGCGCCTCAGCCTCGCCTCGGCGGCGTCCGGCTTCCTGGCCTGGTGGGATTGGGACATTCCCGGCGACCGATTCTACGCGAGCGACACCTTCACACGCCTCGCGGGGGTGGATCTCGCGGCAACGACGGACGGGGCACCCTCGGCCACCTACCTCGACAACATCCATCCCGAGGATCGCGGCTGGGTTCAGGCCCGGATCGCTCAGGGAATGGCCGACGGCGGAGAGTTCGCGGAGGATTACCGGCTGTGCCCCCCGGGCGAAGCGGTGCGCTGGGTTCATGCGCGCGGCCGCTTCACCCTGGATAAGGACGGGCGACCCGAGCGGTTCTCCGGCGTCGCCCTCGACATCACCGAGCGCAAGGCCACGGATCTGCGCAAGGATGCGCTGATCGCTCTCGGCGATGCCCTGCGCGACATCGACGACATTGAGGCCATCGCCCGTTCGGCGGCGCACATCATGGCGGGGGCGCTCGGTGCCGTGCGGGCGGGCTACGGCACGGTCGATCCGTTGCGCGAGACGGTCCGGATGCTGCCGGGCTGGCACGCGCCCGGGGCCATGGATCTCGTCGGCCTCTACGCGTTCCGCGATTTCGGCAGCTTCATCGATGACCTGAAGCGCGGAGAAGTGGTGATCATCGCCGATTGCCTCACCGACGACAGGGCCCTGGCGGGTGCGCTGCTTAAGCTCGGCATCCGGATGTTGGTCAACGTGCCGATCCTTGTACGCGGGCGCCTCACCGCGCTGGTCTACGTCCATTATGAGCGTCCGCATCCGATCTCCGACAAGGAGATCCTGTTCATGCGCACGGTCGCGGACCGCACGCAGGCGGCCCTGGCTCGCGTCCAGGCCGAAGACGAACGGCGGGTCCTCAACAGCGAGTTGTCTCACCGGCTGAAGAACACGCTGACCTTGGTACAGTCGATGGCCAGCCAGACGATGCGAAACGCACCCGATCTGGATTCGGCCCGGGACGCCCTGTCATTGCGGCTGATCGCGCTCGGCAAGGCGCACGACATCCTGCTCGCGGGGCGTCGCGATGCGGCCGATCTCGCGGAGGTGGTGCGTGGCTCCCTCGGCCTCCATGCGGACGGGCCGGAGCGCTTCCGCCTGGAAGGTCCCTCCCTGCATATCGGGCCGGGGGCGGCGCTCTCCCTCGCTCTTCTCTTGCACGAACTCGCCACCAACGCCGTGAAGTACGGCGCCCTGAGCAACGAGCAGGGGCGGGTTGATGTGGAATGGACCGACGACGGCACGTTTCTACGCCTGTCGTGGCGGGAGATCGGTGGCCCGGTGGTAAAGGTGCCGACCCGCAAGGGTTTCGGGACGCGGTTGATCGAACGCGGCTTGGCAGGCGGTGAGGTCCGCACCGACTTCAACGAGAGCGGCCTCTGCTGCGTCCTGACGACGGCCCTCTCCGAGATCGGCGCGACGGTCTGAAACTCCCGCCACCCACTTCGGTGGACGATGCGTCAGCGCGCGAGTTCGCGCAGCCCCAGGCGGATCAGAACCTTGGCCTCTGCCCCCTCGCCCGCGCTCTTCAAGGCGGCGGCGACGGCGGCCGAGGCCTGCGCCTGCTGGTAGCCCAGATTGACGAGGGCGGAGATGGCGTCCGTGATCGGCTGGGGTGCCTTGCCCTCCGCCACCTCCCCGGACAGGGCGACGAGGGCCGGATCCAAGGGGGCGAAGGTGGGGGTCTTGTCCTTCAACTCGGCCACGAGCCGGGCCGCGAGACGCGGGCCGACGCCGGGCGCGCGGGCTACGGCACCCTTGTCGCCCATGGCGATGGCGTTGGCGAGCGCGGGCGGCTCCAGCACCGAAAGCACCCCGAGGGCCACCTTCGCGCCGACGCCCTGGACGGTCTGGAGCAGGCGAAACCATTCGCGCTCGGCATCCGATCGGAAGCCGTAGAGGCGGATCATGTCCTCGCGCACGAAGGTCTCGATCGACAGGGAGGTTGCCTCCCCCACCGCGGGAAGGCGCTGCAGCGTGCGTGCCGAGCAGTGCACCACATAGCCCACGCCTTGTACGTCGAGGATCACGAAATCCTCTCCGAAGGAATCGACGACCCCCTTCAGCTTGCCGATCATGCCCTGCCCGTCCGTCCGATGACGGGGGGATAGAGCACGACGAGCCAAAGGGGAACGTGCGTCGCCGCCCCTTCTCCGGGGCCGCGACCTTGAGCGCCGGGCGGCTTCGTGGAAAGAGCCGCGTCAGGCCACCCCGACAGACGATCCTCCCATGCGCGTCACTGTCCTCGCCCTTGCGGCTCTGCTTCTCCACGGCTCGGCCGCACTCGCGCAGGAGCCGCCAGCCGATCCGACACAGGATCCGAACCAGGTGCGGGCGGGCTCTTACGTGCTCGATCCGGACCACGGGAAGATCACGTGGTCGGTCAACCACCTCGGCTACTCGACCTATTACGGTCAATTCACCGGGGTGAGCGCGACACTGCAACTCGATCCGAAGGCGCCGGCCAAGAGCCGCCTCACCGCCACCGTACCGCTCTCCGGTGTGCTGACCGGCAGCAGCCGTCTCGACCAGCACCTCTCCGGGGCGGACTTCTTCGACACGGCGGCCAACCCGACCGCGAACTTCACCGCGACCGGGGTCGAGCCGACGAGCCCCACCACCGCCCGTATCACCGGGGATCTCACCCTGCGCGGCGTGACCAAGCCGGTGTCGCTGGACGCCACATTCACGCAAGCGGGCACCAACCCGATCGATCGGCGCTACACGGTCGGCTTCGAGGGCCGGACCGTGATCAAGCGATCCGATTTCGGGGTGAACGCGTATCTGCCCATGGTCGGCGATGAGGTGACCTTGCGTATCGCGGGTGAATTCAAGGCCGCGCCATGATGCGTCGCGCCGTGATTCTCGCCCTCTCGCTCGTTCTCGGCGCGACGGCTGCGCAGGCGGCCGAGGGAGAAACCGCCGCGTCCCCGCCGCTCAGCCCCCTCGACGCCTATGCTGAAGCGGCGGCGACCACGATTCTCGCGGAGCAGAACTGTCCCGGCACGCATCTGAAGGCCGGGCGGCTGACCACCCTCCGGCTCGCGGCCAAGGTCGCCCCGGCGCAGGAGGCCACGCTCGAAGCCAAGCTCCGCAGCCGGGCCACCGAGCTGCGTCGCCGACTCGCGGCGGAGGGCAAGGCTGCGTTCTGCGATGCCGCCTTGGACGCCTTCGGGCCGCAGGGCAGCGTCGCGAAGGATGTGCTGGTCCGCTGAGGACGCCGTTAAGCGAGCATTGACAGACGACGGCTCCGCACACTAAGGAGCCCGGATACGCGCGGCCTGCTGGCAGGATCCGTGCGTCTTCGCGTTGCCCGGCACGCCCGGTCAATGACTCAAACAAGAAGCCGGTCCAGGGCCTGCCGCAAGGCATCCGGAGACCGTTCGAGAGCACGAGAGAACGATGTTCGCAGTCATCAAGACGGGCGGCAAGCAATACCGCGTCGCCGCCAACGATACCATCACCGTCGCCACCCTCGCGGGTGAAGCCGGCGAGTCCGTGACCTTCGGTGAGGTTCTCCTCTTCGCCGACGGCGCTGGCGCCACCCAGATCGGCGCGCCGACCCTGTCGGGCATCAACGTGACGGGCGAGATCGTCAGCCACGGCCGGGGCAAGAAGGTCATCGCCTTCAAGAAGCGCCGCCGCCAGAATTCGCGCCGCAAGCGCGGCCACCGCCAGGACCACACCGTGGTCCGCATCACCGGCATCTCCGCGTGATCGAGCGCGGGCTGATCTAAGCCCGCGATCCGCGCGACCCCTCAGACAGATTCGGAGTTCCAGAGATGGCACATAAGAAGGCAGGCGGCTCGTCCCGCAACGGCCGCGACTCGGCCGGCCGACGCCTCGGCGTCAAGAAGTTCGGTTCGGAGTCCGTGATTCCGGGCAACATTATCGTGCGTCAGCGCGGCACCAAGTGGCACCCCGGCGCCAATGTCGGCATGGGCAAGGATCATACCCTGTTCGCGCTGAAACCCGGCACCGTGCAGTTCGAGACGCGCCGCGGGCGCGATTTCGTAGCCGTGGTACCGCTGGCTGAGGCCGCGGAGTAACAGGCGGGCGCCCGAAAGGCGAAGCGAGCGTCCCGCGACGGTGTCCCACACCGGACCGGAATCGTGAGCCGCCCTTCATCGGGACTGGTCTGACGGAATACCGGGGAGGATGGGACGCCATCCTCCCCTTCGTCGTCTCTGGGCACCGCAATCCCGAGGGGAGCGGTGCCGGTGAGGGCGCCATGTTCCCAGATCTGTTCCGCGACGACGTCTTCCGGATCGAGACCCGCCGCCTGTGGCTGCGCTGGCCGACCGCCCGCGACGCCGACTCTATCCAGCGGCTGGCCGGCGACCAGGCGGTGGCGGAGATGACGGCCCGCATCCCCCTGCCCCTCGACCGGGCGGCGGTGGATGAGTTTCTGGTGTCGAGCCGGGCGGCCAACGCGTCCGGGACGGGCCTGACCCTCGCGCTCTGCGAACGGGCGCGTCCCGGCCGGGCGATCGGGATGATCGAGATCGCCCCCGAGTCCGAGGGCGGCAGGAGCCGTCTCGGCTACTGGCTCGGCCGCCCCTACTGGGGCTACGGTCTGATGTCCGAGGCGACGGAGGCCCTGGTCCATGCGTGGTTCGCCTGGACGCCGGCGGCGCGACTCGACTCATCGGCGCGGGTGACCAATCCGGCGTCCCGCCGGGTTCTGGAGAAGATCGGTTTCGTCTGGAGCGGCCGGTCCTTCCAGCATGACCCGGCCCGGGGGACGGAGAGCGAGACCGATCACTTTCGCCTGGAGCGGGGCCGCTGGCTTGTTCGTGAGGGTGGCGACGTCCCCGCGCTTGCGGCGGCGGAATGAGGTAAAGAGGCGGAGCCGCTGCGTGCGGCCCGCCCGTGGAAACGAGACGTGCTGTGAAGTTCCTCGACGAAGCCAAGGTCTATGTCCGCTCCGGTGACGGTGGCCCGGGCTGCGTGTCGTTCCGGCGCGAGAAATTCATCGAGTTCGGTGGCCCGAACGGAGGCGATGGCGGGCGCGGTGGCGACGTCTGGATCGAGTGCGTCCAGGGCCTCAACACCTTGATCGACTACCGTTACCAGCAGCACTTCAAGGCCAAGAAGGGCGAGCACGGCATGGGCTCCAATTGCCACGGCGCGTCCGGGGCGGATGCCGTGCTGAAGGTGCCCGCTGGGACGCAGGTTCTCGCCGAGGACGGGGAAACCCTCATCGCCGACATGACCGAGGTCGGACAGCGCGTCCGCCTCGCCAAGGGCGGCAACGGGGGCTTCGGCAACGCCTACTTCACCACCTCCACCAACCGCGCGCCGAAACACGCCAATCCCGGCCAGGAAGGCCAGGAGATGTGGATCTGGCTGCGCCTCAAGCTCATCGCCGATGCCGGGCTGGTGGGTCTTCCGAACGCCGGTAAGTCGACCTTCCTGGCGAGCGTCACGGCGGCCAAGCCGAAGATCGCGGATTACCCCTTCACGACGCTTCATCCCGGCCTCGGCGTGGTGCGGTCGGACGGGCGTGAATTCGTGCTCGCCGACATCCCCGGCCTGATCGAGGGCGCGCATGAGGGCGTCGGCCTCGGTGACAAGTTCCTCGCCCATGTGGAGCGATGCCGCGTGCTGCTCCACTTGGTGGACGGCACCACTGAGCATGCGGGCAAGGCCTACAAGCTCGTGCGCGGCGAGATCGAGGCCTACGGCCACGGCCTCGCGGACAAGCCGGAGATCGTCGCCCTGTCGAAGGCCGATGCCCTCGACCCGGAGACGCTCAAGAGCCAGACCGCCAAGCTGAAGCGCGCGGCGGGCAAGGCGCCGCTGGTGCTCTCCTCGGCCAGCCGGAAGGGCGTGCCGGAAGCGCTGCGGGCGTTGCAGGATGCCATCGAAGTCGGCCGCGCCGAAGAGGCGCCGGTCGCCGAGGCGTGGCAGCCGTAGCGACGGCGACCCCTCCATGCGGTGGCTCGGCTGTTCAAACAGGCCGTCTTCCGCCACATCTCGCGCGATAGCGCTAGACGAGACTCATGATCCCCGCCCTCGACACCTTCCGCCGCGTCGTCATCAAGGTCGGATCGGCCCTTCTGGTCGATAGTGCTCGCGGTCGCCTGCGCCATGCGTGGCTGTCGGCGCTGGCCGAGGATATCGCCGATCTGCATGCGCGTGGCGTCGATGTGCTGGTCGTGTCCTCGGGCAGCATCGCCCTGGGCCGGACGGTTCTGGGTCTGCCGCCGGGGGCGTTGCGGCTTGAGGAGAGCCAGGGGGCCGCGTCGGTGGGGCAGATCGCCCTCGCGCGCCATTGGGCGGAGGCCCTGGGGCATCACGGCATCGTCGCCGGGCAGATCCTCGTGACGCCGCAGGATACGGAAGAGCGCCGCCGCTACCTCAACGCCCGGTCCACGGTTCAGAAGCTCTTGGAACTGCGCGCGGTCCCGGTCGTCAACGAGAACGACACGGTGGCCACCGCCGAGATCCGCTACGGCGACAATGACCGCCTCGCCGCCCGTGTCGCGACGATGATCGACGCCGACGTGCTGGTGTTGTTCTCCGATATTGACGGGCTCTACACCGCCCCGCCGAACACCGACCCCGACGCGCGCCATCTGTCCGTCGTGGAGCGCATCACCCCCGAGATCGAGGCCATGGCCGGTGGCCCCGCTTCGGAACTTTCGCGGGGCGGCATGCGCACGAAGGTCGAGGCGGCCAAGATCGCGGTGGCGGGCGGCACGCATCTCATGATCGCGGATGGCCGCAGCAAGAATCCGCTGAAGGCGGTTCAGGAGGGTGCGCGCTGTACGTGGTTCCTGTCGGGCTCGACGCCCACGGCCGCGCGTAAGACCTGGATCGCCGGGTCCCTCGAACCGCGCGGCAGCCTCACCATCGACGCCGGTGCCGCGCGGGCGCTCGCGGGCGGGGCGAGCCTGCTGCCGGTGGGCGTTCGCAGCGTCGAGGGCAATTTTTCGCGAGGCGATGCCGTGCTGATCCGTGATGCCGAGGGCCGGGCCATCGGGCGCGGTCTCGTCGGCTATGACAGTGCGGAAGCCGCTCTGATCATCGGTCATCCGAGCGCGCGGATCGCGGAACTGCTCAACTATCCGGGCCGCGCCTGGATGGTCCATCGCGACGACCTCGCCCTCTTCTAGCCGCTTCGCCCGTGAGGGGCCGCACGTGGCGGCCCTTGTCGGGTCTCGGCGCGATGTGCCAAGAGAGCGGCCCCTTAGCTCCGGAAGCCGGAGGCCCCGCATGCCCGTCCTCAATCTGAAATCCGATTTCGCGGATGCGGACGCGCTGCCGGAGCAGATGGCCGCCATCGGCCGCCGGGCGCGCAAGGCGGCCCGGCTCATGGCCCTCGCCTCGGCGCAGACCAAGGACATCGCCCTCCAGCGGATCGCCGAGCGCCTGCGCGCCGACCGGGACGAGATCCTGCGCGAGAACGAGCGCGACATCGCCGCCGCCCGCGAGAACGGCCAGAGCGCCGCGCTGATCGACCGGCTGACCCTCGATGACAAGCGTCTCGGCGGCATTGCCGACGCGGTGGCGATGGTCGGGTCCCTGGCTGATCCGGTCGGGCGCCAGCTCGCCGCCATCGAGCGGCCGAACGGCCTGCTGATCGAGCGCGTCGCGGTGCCCCTCGGCGTCATCGGCGTGATCTTCGAGAGCCGCCCCAACGTCACCGCCGATGCCGGTGCCCTGTGCCTGAAGGCGGGCAACGCCGCGATCCTGCGGGCGGGGTCGGACAGCTTCCGCAGCGCTCAGGCCATCGCCCGTGCCATGAGCCGGGGGCTGGACGAGGCGGGGCTTCCGGCCGACGCGATCCAGATCGTGCCGACCCGCGACCGTGCCGCCGTGGGTCTGATGCTCGCGGGCCTCGATGGCTGTGTCGACGTCATCGTCCCGCGCGGCGGACGCAGCCTCGTCGAACGCGTTCAGGCCGAGGCGAAGGTGCCGGTCTTCGCGCATCTCGACGGGATCAATCACGTCTATATCGATCGCGCCGCCGATCTCGATATGGCGCGCACGGTGCTGCTCAACAGCAAGATGCGCCGGGTGAGCGTGTGTGGTGCCGCCGAGACGCTGCTGGTGGACCGTGCCTGCGCGCAGACGCATCTGAAGCCCCTCGTCGCCGCCCTGCTCGACGCCGGCTGCGCCGTGCGTGGCGACGAGGCGACCCGTGCCGCCGATCCGCGGGTGACGCCTGCGAGCGAGGCCGATTGGAGCACCGAGTATCTCGACGCGGTGATCTCCGCACGGGTGGTGGATGGGCTCGACGCGGCCATCGCGCATATCGAGCGCTACGCTCGCACCACACCGATGCGATCATCACCGACGATGAGGACGCCGCCCGGCGCTTCCTCGCCGAGGTCGATTCGGCGATTGTGGCGCACAATGCCTCGACCCAATTCGCCGATGGCGGCGAATTCGGCTTCGGGGCCGAAATCGGCATCGCGACGGGGCGGATGCATGCTCGCGGTCCGGTCGGCGTCGAGCAACTGACGACGTTCAAGTACCGGGTTCACGGTCGCGGCCAGACGCGTCCGTGATCGACGCCATCACCGGCCACGCTTCGTGCGGCTGATCCTGCCGCCGAGCGTTCCCGGCATGCGGATCGGCCTCTATGGCGGATCGTTCGATCCTGCCCATGAGGGCCATCTTCACGTCTCCACCACGGCCCTGCGGCGCCTGCGTCTCGACAGGGTGTGGTGGCTTGTCAGCCCCGGAAACCCGCTGAAAGACCGCAGCCGCCTCGCGCCGCTGGCGGATCGATGCACGCAGGCCGCGCGCATCGCAGCTCATCCGCGGATCGCGGTAACGGGATTCGAGGCCGCGCTCGGCGTGCGGTTCACGGTACAGACTCTGCGCTACCTCGTGCGGCGTCGGCCGGGAGTGCGCTTCGTCTGGATCATGGGTGCCGATTCGCTCGCGACCTTCCACCGCTGGCGTGGCGCGGCGGACATCGCCCGGCTCATGCCGATCGCGGTTATCGACCGCCCCGGCTCGACGCTCACGCCCGTCTCCGCGAAGGCGGCACGCCGACTGTCAGGCGCGCGCATCCCCGAGGCGGCAGCCATCACGTTGGCAGGGCGTCGGCCTCCGGCATGGGTGTTCCTCCACGGGCCGCGCTCGAAGCTCTCTTCCACCGCGATCCGGGCGAAGAGGGGCACGCGCAGGGCCTGAGGCGATCCTTCCGGTGCACCACCCGCGAGAGAGCGGTTGCAATCGGGGGCCGAAGCCGCCACTTTGGAACAATTAGGCCGCAACGCGGCCCCATGAGGAATCAGGACGCTGCCCGAGACCCTTCGCACTGAGACCGTGCGCACCGAAACCCCACCCCGCCCCGCGGATGCCGACGAAAAAGGCATCGCCTACGTGGGAGCCCTGAGGGAACTCGCGCTCGGGTGCCTCGACGAGATGAAGGCCGAGGAGACGGTTGAGATCAACCTCGCCGGCAAGACCTCGCTGGCCGACACGATGATCATCACCTCCGGTCGTTCGCAACGTCATGTCGGCTCCATCGCCGACAAGATCCTTCAGGAAATGAAGGAGAAGGGCTTCGGCACGGCCCGTGTCGAGGGCCTGCCCGCCTGCGATTGGGTGCTGATCGATGCCGGTGACGTGCTGGTGCACATCTTCCGGCCCGAGGTGCGAGGCTTCTACAACCTCGAAAAGATGTGGGGCGCGGATCGTCCTGCCGGTGTCGCTGCAGGCTGATCGACCTTCATCTTGCGCCTCGTGATCGCCACGGTCGGGCGGCTCAAGGCCGGGCCGGAACGCGAATTGGCGTCACGTTATCGCGAGCGTGCCGCGCAGCTCGGCCGTAGCCTCGGCTTTCCGGCGTGCGACCTCATCGAGATCCCCGAGTCGCGGGCCCGGCGCGGCGCCGACCGTGCCGCCGAGGAGGCGGCAGCTCTGTTGCCGCTGCTGCCGCCTGGAAGCGCCCTGCTGACCTATGACGAGCGCGGCCGTGCCGATCTGTCGAGCGAGGCTCTGGCCGGTCGCGTCGCCGCGTGGCGGGATGCCGCGAAGCCGGCTCTGGCGGTGCTGATCGGCGGGCCGGACGGTCTCGATGCCTCAATTCGGACGCGCGCGGACCTGATCCTGTCCTTCGGGGCCGCCACATTGCCCCACGGACTCGTGCGCGTGCTCGCCCTCGAACAGATCTACCGCAGCCTCACCATTCTGGCGGGTCATCCCTATCACCGCGGCGAGCCGGGGTAGGCGCGGTGCGTTTGACCGGGTTGATCGGCGCCACGTCTCGTCCTTCCCTCCTGCTTCGCAGGGTGCCCTCCCCCGCAGAGGCGAGAGGAACATCCGTGCGAGGGGTTAGGCTCGTCCTGGCAGCCTTGATCCTGTTCGCGCCGAGACCCGCGTTCCCGCAGGATGCTCCGGCGGATCAAGAGAAGATTCAGCAGGCGAGCCAGGAGCGCGACCGCCGCGCCGAGAACCTGAAGCGTGTGCAGGATGCCCTGGCGGCGAGCGAGGGGCAGCGGGCGCAGTTCGAAAAGGAAATCGCCGCCATCGGCTCTGATCGGGCCAAACTCGATTCGGCCCTTCTCGATGCAAGCCGTCAGGCCCAGGCGACCGAGGAGCGGATGACCCGGTTGGAGGATCGCCTGAAGGCGATGACCGACAGCGAGGCGGCGATCCGGCGTTCCCTCCAGGCGAGACGCGGCACCGTGGCCGAGATCCTGGCCGCCCTCCAGCGGATGGGGCGCCGCCCTCCCCCGGCCGTGCTGACGAGCCCCGAGGACGTGCTGGCCGCGATCCGGACGTCCATGCTGCTCGGCGCCGTGGTGCCGGAACTGCGCGGCGAACTCGATACCCTGGCCGCCGACCTCACCGAGATGGTGCGGCTTCGCGATGCCATCGCCCGTGACAAGGAAGGGCTCGCCGCCGATCTCGCGGGCTGGGCGCGGGAGCAGCAGCGTCTTCAAGCTTTGGTGACCGCCCGCCGGGCGCGGCAGGCCGAAATCGAGAGCGGGCTCGCGGCCGAGCGCAAGCGTGCCGCCGAACTCGGCGTTCAGGCCAAGAGCCTGAAAGACCTGCTCGAACGGGTCGAGGGCGAGATGAGCGCAGCCAAGCGCACCGCCGAGGAGGCGAAGGCCGCCGCCGAGCGCGAGGTGCGGGCGACGCAGGAACGCTTTGCCGCAGCAGGCTTTCGCGATCCCGTCCGCTTGGCCCCGAAGGTCAAATTCGCAGAGGCGCGGGGCGAAGTGCCGCGCCCCGTCGTGGGCCGACTCGTGCGAGCTTTCAACCAGCCGGACGGTAACGGCGGCTCGACGCGGGGCGTCTCCTTCGCTACGCGGCCCAAGGCTACCGTGGCTTCTCCAGCCGATGGTTGGGTACAGTTCGCGGGGCCGTTTCGCTCGTATGGCCGACTCTTGATCATCAACGCTGGCGACGGCTACTATCTTTTGCTGGCGGGAATGGACCAGATCAGCGTCGAGGTCGGACAGTTCGTGCTGGCCGGCGAACCGTTGGGATCCATGGGCGAGGGGACGCCAGGGCCAGACGGAGATCCGACCCTGTACGTCGAGTTCAAGAAGGATGGCGGTTCCATCGACCCGGAGCCGTGGTGGGCGAAGAGCCCCAATGACAAGATTCTTGGCGAGAAGGTTCGCGGCTGATGCGCAAGACTTCCCTGATTATGCTCGGCGCCTTCCTGGGCGCGGGCACCTCGATGGTGGCGACCCAGACGGAGTTCCTGTCCGGGCCCCGCGCCGTCGCCGCTTCTGCCGAGACCTACCGCCAGCTCAGCCTGTTCGGTGACGTGTTCGAGAAGGTGCGGACCGACTACGTCGAGAAGCCCGACGAGTCGAAGATGATCGAGGCGGCCGTCAACGGCATGCTGACCTCGCTCGACCCGCATTCGAGCTACATGGACGCCAAGGCGTTCCGCGACATGCAGACCACGACCCGTGGCGAGTTCGGCGGCCTCGGCATCGAGGTCACGATGGAAGACGGCCTGATCAAGGTCGTGACGCCCATCGACGACACCCCCGCCTCCAAGGCTGGTCTGCTCGCCAACGACGTCATCACCCAGATCGATGACGATCAGGTGCAGGGGCTGACCCTGAACCAGGCGGTCGACAAGATGCGCGGCCCGGTGAACTCGCAGGTGAAGCTAAAGATCACCCGCAAGGAGTCGAAGGACCCGATCGAGGTCACGCTCACCCGCGACACCATCAAGATCAAGCCGGTGCGCTCGAAGATCGAGGGCGCGGATGTCGGCTACATCCGCCTGACCCAGTTCAACGAGCAGTCCTTCGACGGCATGCGCGCCGCCATCGAGAAGCTCACGAGCGAGATCGGCAACGACAAGATCAAGGGCTTCGTCCTCGATCTCCGCAATAACCCCGGTGGCCTGCTCGATCAGGCGGTGATGATCTCCGACGCCTTCCTGGACCGCGGCGAGATCGTCTCCACCCGTGGCCGCAACCCGGACGAGACGCAGCGTTTCTCGGCCAAGTCGGGCGACCTGACCAAGGGTAAGCCGATCGTGGTGCTGGTGAATGGCGGCTCCGCCTCGGCTTCCGAGATCGTGGCCGGCGCCCTTCAGGACCACAAGCGCGCGACCATCATGGGCACGCGTTCGTTCGGTAAGGGCTCGGTGCAGTCGATCATCCCGCTCGGCGGTTCGGGCGCCCTGCGCCTCACCACGGCGCGCTACTACACGCCGTCGGGCCGCTCGATCCAGGCCAAGGGCATCGAGCCGGACGTCGAGGTGCTGCAGGACGTGCCGGACGAACTGAAGGGCAAGGACGAGACCAAGGGCGAGGCCGGTCTGAAGGGCCACCTGAAGCAGAAGGATACCGACGAGCGCGGTGGGTCCAGCGCCTACGTCCCGCCGGATCCGGCCAAGGACAAGCAGCTGATCTCGGCGGTGGACTTCCTGCATGGTGTCCAGAAGGGCGCCGCCAACGGGACCCAGGCGCCGCAGCCGAAGCCCAGCCTGCCGAACTGACCATGACGAGGCCGGTGCCCCAAAGGCACCGGCCGCTTTCGTTCAGCGATCCGCCTTCGCGCCGCTGACGGTGAGTTCGACGTAGCGCCGCGTGGTCGGCACGATGAGGTCATGGACGCGCTGCGCCATGGCCTTTTCCTCATCGAGTGACTGCGTGAAGCCCGCCTTGTGCGCCGCGAGCCCGGCAACGTCGCCGATTTCGAGGAGCGACGTGTAAGCCGCGATCTCGAAATTCTCGAAGGCGTGGTTGGCGTAGGTGTTCTTCAGGATCTCGTCCTGCGCGGGCGCGTGACCCAGCGCCATCATGTTGCCGACGAAGCCTAGGAACCCCTCCTTGATGACGGAATGGGTCTCGTTGAGGCTGTGCAATGCCTCCTCGAGTCGCTGTCGCTGACCGTGCGTCTCGTCGATATGCCGTCGAAGGGCGTCGGCCATCTCGGGATAGCGTTCCAATCGCTCGACCTGCCGCTCCATGATTTGCAGCGCCTGCATCTCCAGCGCGTGGGTGTTCTTCAAGGCAGTGATGTAGATTTCGCGCGCGTCGGTGCTCATCATCTTGCTCCGCTAGCGGGGCCGTGAACGTCAATCACGGCATCGTTTGTCGATGCTTTGGTCGAGCGAAAGTTCCCGGCTGCGCTTATTCGGATCAGGACTTGGACATTCAGCCGAGTTTGAGAATGACAACATAAGTTGCCGTGTATTGACTTATGATAATTACAGGCTGAGCTTTGCTATGCAGATCGCACGAGCGTGGCCGGAAAGCAGCACCGTTGCTGATCGACGCAGCGCATTAGCGAAACTTTAACCATAGCAACCGGCAGATATGGACGAGGATCGCCCGCTGCTTTCGGTTGCGGGTTGGCTCCTGCGACGAGTTTCGTGTGACCGAGCCCGCCGACGATATCCTGACCCGGCCCCTCGGGGTCGACGATGCCGGAACCCCGCCGCCGAAGACGCGCGCCGCCGGACTGATCGCCCGCGCCCGTCAGCCGTGGGTTGTTACCGGCATCGCAGCTGCCCTCTTGGTGAGCGCCTTCGGCTTGCTCGTGGCCCTCGGCGATCCTCAGGGCGGGGAGCCGAGCGCCCGGGCGATGATCGATTTACGCGACGCCCCGCCCGCGCCGAAGGCTCCTGAGAAGCCTGCCGTTGCCGCCCTCGCGCCGCCTCAGGCAGAGTCGACGCCGCAACAGCAGCGGAGCGCCGAAGAGCTCGAGAATGCGTCCGGCGTGACGGTGTTTCGCCCGCCGGGCACGGCCCCGAGCGAGGCCGTGGTGATCCGGGTGCCCCCCGCCAATGCGCCCAGGCTCGCCGCCGCGCCCGATCCGCGCCTTGCCGAACAGGGTCGCCACGGCATCATGCCCCGCCTCGGCGAAGGCCGCCTGCGGGCGCTCGACGTCTACGCGCGTCCGGAAGAGCCGGGCAGCGGCCCTCGCATCGCCATCCTCGTCACTGGTCTCGGCATCGGACAATCGGCCACGGCGGCCGCAACGGCGCGTCTGCCGCAGGCGGTGAGCCTCGCTTTCGCGCCCTACGGCAACGAGGTCGAGCGCGCCGCCGCCCGCGCGCGCGATGCCGGGCACGAGGTGTTCCTGCAGGTGCCGATGGAGCCCTTCGACTATCCCGACAGCGATCCCGGCCCGCAGGCCCTGCTCGCGGCCCTGAAGGGGCCCGAGAATGGCGAGCGCTTGGCCTGGGCGATGTCGCGGTTTCCCGGCTATGTCGGCCTCGTCAACCTGATGGGCGGCAAGCTGATCGCGGATCCCGCCTTCGAGCCGATCCTGCGTGAGATCGGCGCGCGGGGCCTCGGCTTCGTCGAAGACGGCACCGTGCCCAAGGGCCCTCCCCCGGCCAACAAGACGCGCACGCCCTATGCCCGCGCCGAGATCGTCCTCGATGCCGTGCCCCGGCCGGAAGCCATCGACACGGAGCTGGCCCGTGCCGAGACCCAGGCCCGCGCCAACGGCTTCGTCCTGGTGTCATCGGGCGGCTCGCTCATGTCCGTCGACCGTATCGCCCGCTGGGCGCGCAACCTCGATGCAAAGGGAATTCGCCTCGTGCCCGTCAGCGTTGCGCTCCGGGGGGCGCCCAAGCGGCTTTCCAAGGCTGATTGATCGCTTCTTGGGCGAATGCGCGTTGCCCGGCCTCGTGGCGGCGGCCTATGGTCCGCCCCGATGGCACAGACAAGCGAATCGAGCGACCTGCCCTACCGGCCCTGTGTCGGGATCACCCTGATCGGGCCGGATGGCGGCGTGTTCGTCGGCCGCAGACGGCAGGATGCCGGGCCGGAACATGTCGATGGCCCCTTCCAGTGGCAGATGCCCCAGGGCGGTATCGACCCCGGCGAAGATGCCGAGGCGGCGGCGCGACGCGAACTCTTCGAGGAGACCAACGTCCCCCCCGAAGCCCTGCGTCTCATCGGCGAGGTGCCGGATTGGCTTTCCTACGACCTGCCTCCGGCCGTGTTGAAGCAGGCCTGGAAGGGCCGCTACCGGGGCCAGACCCAGAAATGGTTCGCCTATGGCTTCACGGGTTCCGAGGCCCTGATCGACGTCCTTCGCCCCGGTGGCGGCGCGCACAAGCCCGAATTCGATGCGTGGCGGTGG
This sequence comes from Methylobacterium komagatae, assembly GCF_042661665.1. NCBI lineage: Bacteria > Pseudomonadati > Pseudomonadota > Alphaproteobacteria > Hyphomicrobiales > Methylobacteriaceae > Methylobacterium > Methylobacterium komagatae. The sequence goes on along the minus strand of NZ_JBHSWN010000001.1, from coordinate 3,247,326 downwards.
GCGCGGTTCGATGAGTTGCCCGGTCTGATCGTGCCGTTCAAGCGCCCGGTCTACGAGCGGGTCGTGGCGGGCTTCTCGCACCTCTCCGCCTGGGCGGAGCGGGTATGACGCGGCCCGGTCCGGTTTAGACCCATGAGGCGCTGGCTCGCGATCCCCCTCGCGATCGCGGTCGCGTGGATCCTGTTCACGCTGAGCCCTCTATGGTCGCTCTACAATCTCGCCGATGCGGTGCGGCGGCACGATGCCGCCTACGTGGAAGGGCACGTCAACTTCCGCACGCTCCGCCTCTCGCTGGTCCGGCAGATCGTCGCCGCCGTGCGGGTCGCGACCGACGCCGACGAGGATCTCGACCCCCGCGACCGGCAGCGCCTCGACGAGGCGGCCTACGGCCTCGCCCTGGCGCTGGCCGAAAGCCTCGTGACCCCGGACACCGTGATCGACCTTTTGGATGATGGCTGGCCGGAGAAGCTCGATCTGAAGAAGCCTGAGGACGCGCGCACGAGGGGCTTGTCGATTCGCGGGTTCGGCCGCTTGGCGAGCTATTACGCGGCGGCCGAGATGCGCGGCTTCCGCGCCGTGGTCATCCCCATTCCACCGGAAGGTCCCAGGGTCGAGCGGACCCGCATCCGCCTGAGGCTGCGCGGCTTCTCGTGGCGCCTCGCGGACATCGAGATGGCGGATGCCCTGCGCGGCGAGATCGCGGCCAAGCTGTCCCGCGCCCTCGCGAAGGCGCGGCTGAGCGGCGGCGGGGCGAAGTAGACGGATCAGTCCGCCTTCTTCTCGGGCGCAGCCTTCTCCGGCGCCGCCTTTTCCGGTGCTGCCTTGGGCTTGCGCGCCTCGATCAGGCTTTCAGCCTTGTCCTCGTCCGTATCGCCGCCCTGCTCGATCGTCTTGCCGGGATCGGACAGGAGGGAGCGGGCGATGCCGAGCAGCACCTCGCACTCGCCAGGATACTTGTAGGTGTCCAGCACGATGGCCGCATCGCGCAGCGTGCGAAGGTCTCGCACCGTCTGAGCGTTCGCATCCTTCTGCAGGTCCGGTTTGGCGGCGATCTGCTCCTCGATCTTCGCGCCTTTCACGTCGCATGCGGCCCAAGCCGTCCCTTGCGTCGTCAGCGTGCCGAGAGCGAGGCACATCAGGGCGGAGAGGACGGGCCGCATCGGTCGTTCAACCTTTCAGGCGTGGTGGGACTCGGCCGGGCGCAGGATCTCGTTCGTCAGGGCGACGAGCTGGCTCGGGCGATAGGGCTTCGGGACGAAGATGGATTCCGGCACGGCCTCGCCACTCGCGAGGCAGGCGCGACCGCCGGAGGTGTAGACGACGGGCAGATGCGGGCATTGTTCCCGCGCATGGCGGGCGAGCACGATGCCGTTCGTGTTGCGGGCCAGATCGATATCGGTGAAGAGCAGATCCACGCTCTCGCGGGACAGGATGGCCTCGGCCTCCCAGGCATCCGCTGCGGTGAGAACCCGGTACCCCTCGTCCGCCAAAGCTTCGGCCGCGAGCTCGCACACGGTGGGCTCATCCTCCACGACCAGCACGGTGGTGGCGGCCGGGGCGAGGTGCGGGACGGCCGGGACGGCGAATGCGAACGGGATCATGACGCAACTCCAACTCGCCTGGTCGAGGCCAATGGCCCCGGAGCCAGTTCGCAGGGGAAACAGGTCCCCCCGGTGCGGCGTTCGCCGGACATGCATCGAATTGCTCAGGTCTGGTGAGCGATGTGTTAACCGCGTCGCTGGACCGGTGAACGGAGGCCCCTTCATGGTTAACGAATGGTTCACGCGGGACGTGTATGGAGCGCGTTCGTGAACCGCCAGTGGCAGTTGGCCACGGGCCTGACCCTCACGGCGCTGGCCGGATACGTCGATGCGCTGGGCTTCGTGCGGCTCGGGGGCCTCTACACGTCGTTCATGAGCGGCAACATCACGCAACTGGCGGTGCTGACCGGTGACCTCCAGACGGCGCATCTGTGGTTACCGCTCGCGCTGATCGGATCCTTCCTGCTCGGGGCGATCCTGGGGAGCCTCGTCGGGATCTTCATCGGCGATCGCTGGGCGACGCCCGCCGTGCTGACCGTCGAAACCGGCCTCGTCGCGGGGGCGCTCGTCATCGGCCTCGTGGCCCCCGAGCCGGGCTGGGCGAGCTTCGCCCTGGCCATGGCGATGGGCGCGCAGAATGCCGTGCTGTCCCGTGTGAAGGGGTTTCGTGCGGGGACCACCTTCGTCACCGGCGCCCTGTTCGGCTTCGGCCAGAAGATCGCCGAGGCGATCACACGCAAAGGGCCCCCCTTCGCCTGGGCGGGGGACGGGCTCGTCTGGCTGTCGCTTTTCGTGGGCGCCCTGTGCGGTGCCCTGGCCTATCAGGCCCTCAACCTCTACGCCCTCATCGCCCCGGCACTCGTCGCGGCCGTGCTGGCCCTGATCACTAGCCTGCTGGTCGCCCGTGAACGGCCGGCTGCAAAGGTTGCCTCATGAGCTCACTGATCTCCACCGCCTCGCTCACCAGCCACGTCGTCGCCTACGAGCCCGGTGCCCATGCGGTCGCGGCCCATTGGCTCGGAGAGGTCGCCGCCCTCGCCCTGGCCGATGGACAGGTCGCGCTGCTCCGTGACGGCGAGGCGACCCTCGTCGCCGCCCATCCCGAAGGCGGCGTGCTGGTCGCGGCTGGCGGAAAGGGGCGGTTGGTGACCGGCGGCGACGATGGCCGCATCGTCGAAACGGTTGCAGACGGCACGAGCCGCGAGATCGCGAAGGCCGCGAACGGTGCCTGGATCGACGCTGTAGCCCTTCACCCGGACGGCGCCTTCGCCTTCTCGGCCGGGCGCAACGTCGTGGCCATCGACGCTAAGGGGCGTGAGAAGACCTTTCTGGCCCCCTCCTCGGCCCGGGGCCTCGCATTCGCGCCCAAGGGCTACCGGCTCGCCGTGTCGCACTACAACGGCGCCAGCCTCTGGTACCCGAACCTCGAGACCGCTCCGGAAGACCTGACCTGGAAGGGCTCGCATATCGACGTGTCGTGGTCGGTCGATGGGCGTTTCGTCGTGACGACCATGCAGGAGAACTCCCTGCATGGCTGGCGCCTCCAGCCCGACAAGGGCCACATGCGGATGTCGGGCTATCCCGGAAAGGTCCGCTCCCTCTCGTGGTCGGGCGACGGCAATTGGCTGGCTACGAGCGGCGCCGAGGCGGCGATCGTCTGGCCGTTCGATTCCAAGGACGGGCCGACCGGCAAGCCTCCGCGCGAATGCGGCGTGCGCCCGGCCCGCGTCACTCAGGTCGCTTTCCATCCGAAGGCGTTGGTGCTCGCGATGGGCTATGAGGATGGCTGCATCCTGCTCGTCCGCTTCACCGATGCGGCGGAACTGCTCGTCCGCCCGGCGGTCCAGGGCAGCGCCGTCACGGCGATCGCCTGGGATGGGCGCGGCGGCCGATTGGCGTTCGGCTGCAAGGACGGCAAGGCGGGGGTTCTCACCCTCCCCGCCTGAGTTCGGCTCTCAAGCGCCGAATCGCGCCCGGTAGTCCTGTGGCGTCGCGGCGACGTTGCGCAGGAAGGCGCGCCGCATCGTCTCCTCCGTACCGAAGCCGCATTCGCGTGCGATCCGCTTCACCGGCGCCCGCGTCTCCGCGAGCGCCCGCCGCGCGGCTTCCAGCCGAAGGCGCTCGATCCCCTTGGCCGGAGTCGTTCCCGTGGCCTCGCGATAGCGCCGGTTGAGCGTGCGCTCGCTCATTCCTGCCTGCGCGGCGAGGACCGGCAGCGACAGGTCGCCGGAGAGGTTCCGGCCGATCCAGGCGTGCAGATGGGCGAAGCGATCCTCGCCGCCCTGGAGCGCGAGGGTGGCACTGAACTGCGCCTGCCCGCCCGGCCGCTTGAGGAACATGACGAGGTGCCGGGCGATGGTGAGCGCCGCCTCCCGCCCGAGGTCTTCCTCAACCAAGGCGAGGGCGAGGTCGATCCCGGCCGTCACCCCCGCCGAGGTCCAGATCGCGCCGTCCCGCACGAAGATTGGGTCGGCCTCCACCTGGATGCGCGGATGCCGGGCCCTCAGCCGGTCGCAATGCGCCCAGTGGGTCGCCGCACGCCTGCCATCGAGCCTTCCCGTCTCGGCGAGCAGGAAGGCCCCTGTGCAGACCGAGGCGACGCGTCTTGCCCGCGCCGCCCGCCCCTCGACGAAGGCGACGAGGGCCGGATCTGCGCAGGCGGCCGTGACGCCCGGCCCACCCGCCACGATCAGCGTATCGACGGGCGCGTCCACCCCTGGCAGCGGCAGGGCCAAGAGCCCGAGCCCCGACGAGGCCGGGAGCGAGCCCGAGCCCGGCGCCACGACGCGCGGCGCATAGGGTTCAGTGGGGCGCCCCAGGCGCTCATTGGCCGTCGCGAAGACCTGCAACGGCCCCGCCACATCAAGGAGCTGAACCTGCGGGAAGGCCAGGATCTCGATGATGCGCGGCTTCTCGGCCGCCTGTGGCGGAAAACGAGGGGTCTTTGGCATTTCGGCCAGAGAATGACGCGCTAAGGTGCTCGCGTCCAGACAGGAGACACGCCATGATCCCGCACGATAGGCCGCTCGCCATTGGGTCCCTTCTGTTCGAAGGCATCGACCAGATTGACCTCACCGGCCCGTTCGAGGTGCTGTCGCGGCTTCCGAACGCGACGTTGGCGCTCTACTCGCCGGATGGCGCCCCGGTCCGCGACGTGAGAGGCCTGCGCCTCGCGCCCGATGGCGCCATCGCGGAGGCCCCGCAACTCGACGTGCTCCACATCCCCGGTGGTGCCGGGCAGGAGGCGCTGATGCACGATGAGGCCGTGCTCGGCTGGGTGCGGAGCCAGGCGGCGGGGGCCAAGGTCGTTTTCTCCGTTTGCACGGGTGCGCTAATTCTCGGCGCGGCGGGGCTGCTCAAGGGGCGTCGGGCCACGACCTATTGGAGCGCGGTCGATCTGCTGCCGTTCTTCGGGGCGATCCCGGTCGATGCCCGTGTGGTGATCGACAGGGATTGGATCTTCGCGGCGGGCGTTACTGCCGGGATCGATGGCGCCCTGACGCTCGCGGCGCGCCTGCGCGGTGAGGAGACGGCGAAGGCGATCCAGCTGATGATGCAATACGCACCGGAGCCGCCCTTCGACAGCGGCACCCCGCGCACGGCCTCGCCCCAGACGGTCTCGGCGGTGCGCAAGGCGGCGTCCGACCTCATCGCCCGCCGGGAGGCCACCGCCCGCGCTATCGCGCAGGATCTCGGCATCGTGACACGTGAATGAAGCTGCCACCGGCCACGGTGACAGAACCGCCCCGCGCGATTATCTCACGCGGAGGACGGAACGACTGATGACGGACGTGACACTCAAGACCGCGAAGTTTGGCATCGGCGCCATCGTGCGGCACAAGATCTATCCCTTCCGCGGCATCGTGTTCGACGTCGATCCGGTGTTCGACAACACCGAGGAATGGTGGCTCGCGATCCCCGAGGAAGTGCGACCGCGCAAGGACCAGCCGTTTTACCACCTCCTTGCTGAGAACGCGGAGACGGAATACGTCGCCTACGTCTCCGAGCAGAACCTTCTGCCCGACACGTCGGGCGAGGCTTTGCGCCACGCGGGCATCAAGGAGATGTTCGAGCGCGACGCCTCCGGCACCTATCGGATGCGCGACCGGCCGACAAACTGATCCGGCCTTGTGCCGTCTTCCAAACGCAAGAAGGGCCGGGCAATCGCTGCCCGGCCCTTCTTGCTTTGAGGGGGCGCCATACGGCGCCCCGCGTCACACGACGCTTACTTGGCGGCCGGAGCCGGAGCGGCGGGGGCCGCGCCCTGCTGCGTCTCGAGCTTCTTGCGCATCTCTTCGCTGCGCTTCTCCAGCTCGGACTGGAGCTTCTTCTGCTGCTCCTCAAGCACCTTCGGGTCCATGGCCGGGCCGTCGAAGGCCTTGCCGAAGCCGGCGAGCGGCACGGCGAAGGTCACCTCGCGCTGGGTCTGGTTCTGAACGGAGACGTTCAGGGTGGTGCCCTTCTTGAGGGCCGCGATCACGCCCGCATCCACGCCACCGACTTCGGCGAAGCAGCCGTTCGGGAAGCACACGGCGAAGCGGCCGGCCGTGGCGCCCTGGCCGTCGATGCTGAAGCGGATGCCCGGCTGAAGCAGCAGGCCGAGCGGCAGGAGGAAGCGCACCACACGCACTTCCTGCTTCTGGGCCGTGTTCTTCATGTCGTAGACGGCGGCGGCGAGGACCGGCTGGCCCTGGTCCGACACGAAGTCACGGGTGGTGTAGCAGATGTCCGTGCCCGAACCCTGATCCTTGCCGCACACCTTGGTCCAGTCGGCCTGGCTCGGCTCGGACTTCAGAGTGACGATCTGCGGACCGGTCTGACCGGCGGTCTGCGCGGCCGGCGTCTGGGTCGGCGCGGGAGCTGCCGGAGCGGGGGCCGCCGGGGCGGGCTTCTTCGGCTGAGCCGCGGCCGGAACCGTCGCCAGCGCGAGGCCCGCGAGGCCGAGGAAGGCGGCGCGCGCGAACGGCGCGGAGCGGGTGAAGGACATCGGCTCTTATTCCTTAGGGCGTTCGTTACCTGGACGTGGAACCTGTGCGGCGGCTTGCCGAAGCCCCCGGGGAGCGTGCCGCGATCTCAATCGCCGCTCGAAACCCGGTCGGTACGGTCTGGCCGTCGGCCGTTGCGGATCAGAAGGATCCGGCTTTTCGGCCGGGCGGCTGCTTCCCTTCCGATTGAGGCGAAGGCATGACGCCGCCTGCTCTTGGTTCCGCAAGCAGACGCGGGCCTCCCTAGGCTTCCAGCCGCCCCGCCGCAAGAGGCGCAGCAACAGGCGCCACCTTCGACAGCGTCAACGGCCGGTTAACCATGGCCGGGGAAGGTGTGCCCGAACGCTGTCCGACAGGGGTTCGAGTGAGCGCGCACGCGGCGGAATTTTCGGCACCGCCCGCCGATGAGCCGTTGCGGCATGGGCTGGCCTCCGCGTTGAACGCGGCGGCCGAGGTCCATCCGCAGCGGACACTTCTGCGCGATTCCGGCGACAGGCCCGCCTGGTGCGGGCGTCCCTCCATCAATTGGACCTACGCGGCCGCCGCCGAGATCGTCGGGCGGCTGGCGCGCGGCATCGCCGCGTGGCGCTTGGCGCCGGGCAGCCGGATTGGCCTCTGCTTCGCCGGAGGCGCGGAAGCCTCCCTCGCCCATCTGGCTGTCGAAGCGGCGGGCCACCTTCCCTGCCCGCTCTCGCCGGTCTGGGACGAGGATGCCCTGTCCTGCGCCGTCGAATCGGCGGGGCTCGTCGCCGTGCTCACCGAGGGGCGGCGCGGACAGCGGCGCCCGGCCGAGGAACTCACCCATACGGCCCTGCGCCATTTCAGCCTGCGCTTCATCGCCGCCTTCGGGCCGGGATTACCGGACGGCGTGATCAGCCTCGACGCCATGGCGCTCGAGCGCGGGATCATCGATCCACAGCGGGGACTCGGGCTCATCACCTTCGCCGGGGCCGACCCGCGCCGCCCCGTGAAGCGCGATGCCGCTGGGTTCGATGCAGCCGTCGCCGCGCACCGGGAGCGGCTCGCCTCGCCGGAGCGCGTCCTTACCCTCCTGCCGCCCCACGACCTGCGCGGTCTCGTGACCGGGCTCGGGTTGGCGCTCGCCTCGGGCGCTTCCCTGGAGACCCTGATCCCCTTCGATTCGGCGAGCTTCCGAATCGCCCTGCTCCGGCCGGTGCCGACGCGCCTCGTCGTGCCGGCTGCCTTCGAATCGGCACTGGCCGACATTACCCTGCCCTGGACGGTGCGCGCCATCGACATCGTCCACCGGGCACCCGCACGTCTTCCGGAACCAAGCGTGCGCGACATGGCGGGCCCCCCTGCCTCGACGTGCTGGTTCTGGACGAGGATGCGATCCTCACCCGCGCCCGGGGCCGGTGGGAACTACCGAGCCCCGACGCCATGATGGCTGGATCCACAGCTCCCTTTGTCGTCAGACGGCCGCAGGACGGGAGAATTCTATACCGCACTGCCCCTTCGCAACGCGAAACGGAAACCCCTTCCACAACCGTAACTTGGAAGGAATCCGCTTATTACGCGGCTTTGTCGAAAGGCCTCTTGAGCGTCATCCCTGCCACCTGAACGATCACTCCAGACCAGTTCAGCCTCCGCTCAGCTTGCCCCATCCACTCTCCATGCAGAGTAGGAACGGTGGATCCAACAGGCTTCTCGTGGGTTTGGCTTAGGTTTCCGGGCGCGGCTATCTTTTCAGTCCGCGGACAATGGGGTATCGCTCTAGCTTATGGTTGCGCTGCAGCAAGTCCTCGTGGTGGACGACGGCGTAAGAGCCGTGGACCGCTCTCTCTCCGGCGAACTCGCCGGGCTGGGTTACGCCAGCGTCACTGCCTCGCTCGAGGCCGCGGACGATGTGCTGGCCGTGATCGCTCCTCCTGCCGCCGTGCTGGTTCAGGCGTCCACGCGCCGTGATCCGAACTACGCGCGGCAGGCGGCTCGTCTCCGTGCGCGGATGCGCGAACGCGGCATCCCCGTGATCCTGATCGGTGAGAACGGCGAAACCCGCTCGGGCGCGCCGGTCGATCTCGCGACGCGCCTCGGCGCCTGCGTCGCCGCGCGTCCCTCCTTCTGAATCGCGACGCCTCGGCTCAGGCCGAGGCCGCGCGGCGTTACGCCCGCATCAGTTCGGGCGCCCCGAATCGGGGCAACACTCCCTCTCTCATCACCATCCGCCGCAGTGGCCCAAGATTGGCCATCGCCAGCAGGCCGAGGCCGCGCGCGAGATCGAGCGGCAGCAGGTCCGTGAGCAGCGAGCGGTTCAGGACATCGACAGCGGCCGTGCGTGCCGCCGCATCGATCCGCCGTCCGTTGGCGTAGGCCGAGAGCGCTGCCCGGCTTCCCGGATCGCGCCCGTCCCGATGCGCTCGCACCACCACATCCCTGAGGGAGGCGGCGTCTCGCAACCCGAGATTGAGTCCCTGCGCGCCGATGGGTGGGAAAACATGCGCCGCCTCACCGATGAGGGCGAGGCGCGAGGCAACCGGCGTCGCGACCAAAAGCCCCCGCATCGGGACCAGACCGCGCGGTCCATCGATGCGCATGGCGCCCAGCATCCCCCGTGCCTGCCGCTCGACGGCTTCGGCAAGGCCCGCATCGTCCAGCGCGGCGAGCCGCTCGGCAGCGGCCTTACCGTTCACCCAGACGAGACTGGACCGGAGGCCGCCCGGCATCGGGACCAGGGTGAAGGGACCGGATCGGGTGTGAAACTCGGTCGAGACGTCCCCATGGGGCTTGGCGTGGGCCAGGATCGTGGTGATCGCCGATTGGGGGTAGGTCCATTCCCGGACCTTCACGCCGCTGGCCTGCCGCAAGGGCGAGCGGTTTCCATCCGCGCCCACGACGAGCCTTGCCTCGACGCTGCCGCCGTCCGCCAGGCCGATGCGGCTGGCTTCTTCGCCGGGCTCGGTTCCGGCAGCGTCGGTCTCGATCAAAGTCAGGTTGGGTTGGTTGCGGGCGCAGCGGCGGAGCGCCGCCACCAGATGCGCGCTCTCCACGTTCCAGCCAAAAGCCTCGAGGCCGATCTCGGACGAGTGGAACCGGGCGGGCGGCGGGCGGAACAGGCTGCCCGTGTCATCGATGATCTGAAGGGTGCAGAGCGGGCTCGCCTTGGCGCCGACCTCGTCCCAGGCCCCCAGCGCCTTCAGGAAGCGCACGGAGCCGTCGAGCAAGGCGACGGTGCGCCCATCCGCCACCGGAGCGTGACGTCCGACCAGGGCCGTCGGGACACCCGCCTGCGCGCTGGCCAGGGCGGCGGCGAGCCCAGCGGCGCCAGCGCCCACCACGGCGACCTCGTAACGCGAACCCGTCCTCTGCGCCGACACGCCCTGCACGATGTCCCGCCTCCGTTTCGTGCCCTCGCGGCACGGCGTCTATCTGTCCCCCTGCCCGGCCGCTGCCAAGGGTGTGCGACGGAAGGGCAGACCCTCAAGCCAGGAAGCGTTCCAGCTCGGCCAGCACCTCGTCCGGCTGTTCCTCCTGGAGGGTGTGGCCGCAGTCCAGGGCGCGACCGGTGACGTCGTGCGCCTTCTCGCGCCACGTGGCGAGCACGTCGTAGGTCTTCCCCACGGTGCCCTTCGCGCCCCAGAGGGCGAGGAGCGGCGTCGTGATGCGCTTGTCCGCATCGGCGGCATCGTGGTCGAGGTCGATCCCGGCAGAGGCGCGGTAATCCTCGCAGATCGCGTGGCGGCAGGCCGGATCGGCGTAACAGCGCAGATATTCCGCGTAGAGATCCGGCGGGGTCGAGCCGGGCGTCTTCGATTGGTTCTCGATGTGGTGGCGCAGGAAATAGTCCGGGTCGGCGCCGATCAGCCGCTCCGGCAGGGGCGCAGGCTGGATGAAGAAGAACCACCAGAAATAACGTGTGGCGAAATCCTTGTCCGTGCGCGCGTACATCGTCGCCGTGGGGGCAATGTCGAACACGGCGATCTTCTCCACGGCCTCGCCGTGATCGAGGGCGAGCCGGTGGGCCACCCGTCCGCCCCGGTCATGGCCGATGACCGCGAAGCGTTCGTGGCCGAGGGCGCGCATCACCGCGACGGCATCGGCGGCCATGACGCGTTTGGAATAGGCTTCGTGGCGCCCGCCGCCCTCAGGCTTCGAGGAATCGCCGTAGCCGCGCAGATCCATCGCGACGACGCTGCGGCGTTCCGCGAGGCGTGGGCCGATGTGAAGCCAGGTCGAGAGCGTCTGCGGATGGCCGTGAAGCAGCAGCACCGGCGGGCCGGAGCCGCCGGAGCGAGCGTAGATCGTGACCCCCGGGGCGGTGTCGATGCGATGGCGGGCGAAGCCCGGCAGAAAGTCGGCGGCCACGGGACCTCTCGCGCGAAAGACTCCCTGTAGCCCACGCAGCCCGCTGCGTCGCCGTCATGAGTGGCCGGAGCGGGAAGGCTCCGGTAAGCCGCGCTGGTCTAGGGTGGCGCCGATTGCGATGACCGATACAAGCCTGCGCCCGAGCCTCCTCGATCCGCTCTTCGCCCCGGCCCGGACCCTCCCGGGCGTCGGGCCGAAGGTCGCGCCGCTGATCGAGAAGCTGCTCGGCACGCCCGAGCGCGAAGCGCGCATCGTCGACCTGTTGTTCCACCTGCCCCAGGGGGGCGTCTCGCGCCGTCTCGTCGGTTCAGTGGCCGAGGCGCCCGTCGGCGAGCCGGTGACGATCGGCGTGACGGTGGTGGCGCACCGGCCGCCGACTCAGGGTGCCGGCCGCCGCCCGCATCGTGTCGTGACGGAGGACGCCACCGGCGAGGTCACACTCGTCTTTTTCGGCATGCCGCGCGCACGCGTCGAGAAGATGCTGCCGCTGGGTGCGCACCGCTACGTGTCGGGCAAGATCGATGTGTGGGAGGGCATGCGCCAGATGGTGCATCCCTCGCGTATCATGGATGAGGCCGGGTTGGCGGACCTGCCCGCCGTGGAGCCCGTCTATGGCGCCACCGAGGGTCTGACCTCGCGGGCGATCAACAAGCTCGCCGTGGCGGCTCTCGACAAACTCGCGCCCCTGCCGGAATGGCAGGACCCGGCCTGGCTCGCCAAGAACCGGTACCCCACCTTCGCCGACGCGCTGCGCACGGAGCATAGGCCCGACGACGTGCCGCCCCGCCCGGCGGATCCGCTCCAGCCCACGCCGGGCACGCCCTCGCGGCGGCGGCTGGCCTACGACGAATTGCTCGCCTCGCAACTCGCCCTTGCGCTCACCCGCGCCCGCCAGCGGCGCAAGGCGGGCCGCGTGAATGCGGGTGACGGGCGCCTCGTCGCGAAGCTGACCGAGGGCCTGCCCTTCGGGCTCACGGGGGCTCAGGCCAGGGCGGTGCAGGAGATCCGCGCCGACCTCGCGGCTCCGCGCCGGATGCTACGTCTGCTCCAGGGCGATGTCGGCTCGGGCAAGACCGCCGTGGCACTGCTCGCCATGGCCTCGGCGGTAGAGGCCGGGCGTCAGGCCGTGCTGATGGCGCCGACCGAGATCCTCGCCCGGCAGCATTTCGAGCGCCTCGCGCCCCTCGCCGGAGCCCTACGCCTGCGATTGATGACCGGCCGCGACAGGGCCGCCGAGCGCCGGGCGACCTTGGCCGATCTTGCCGCGGGCGAGATCGACATCCTCGTCGGCACCCATGCCGTGTTCCAGGAGGCGGTGACGTTCCACGATCTCGGCCTCGCCGTGGTGGATGAGCAGCACCGTTTCGGCGTCCACCAGCGCCTCGCGCTCGGCGCCAAGGGCGAAGCTGTGGACTTCCTCGTTATGACGGCGACGCCGATCCCGCGGACCCTGGCTCTGACCTTCTTCGGCGACATGGATGTCTCGATCCTCGACGAGAAGCCTGCGGGCCGCCAGCCGATCCGTACCCTCACCCTCTCGACCGAGCGGCTGGACGAGGTAGTGGCCGGGCTCGGCCGGGCGATGGCACAGGGCGAGCGCGTCTATTGGATCTGTCCCCTGGTCGAGGAATCCGAGTTCGTGGACCTCGCGGCGGCGGCCGAGCGGTTCGAGGACCTGAAGCAGCATTTCGGCGAAGGGGTCGGGTTGATCCACGGCAAGATGCCGGGTCCGGAAAAGGACGCTGCGATGGCCCGCTTCGCGGCGGGCGAGACGACGCTGCTGGTCTCGACCACCGTCGTCGAGGTGGGCGTCGATGTGCCGGAGGCCACAATCATGGTGGTGGAGCATGCCGAGCGCTTCGGCCTTGCCCAGCTTCACCAGTTACGCGGACGGGTCGGGCGCGGGGCCAAGGCCTCGTCCTGTCTGCTGCTCTATCGTGGCCCGCTCGGTCAGGTGTCCCGTGCGCGCCTCGAAATGATGCGCGAGACCGAGGATGGCTTCCGGATCGCCGAGGCCGACTTGAAGCTTCGCGGCGAAGGCGAGGTCCTGGGCACCCGGCAATCGGGGCTCGCTGCCTTCCGGCTCGCCCGAATCGAGGGCGACGGTGACTTGCTCGAAACCGCTCGCGACGATGCGCGGCTGATCGTCGAGCGCGACCCGAAGCTGGAGACCCCGCGAGGACAGGCCCTGCGCGTCCTTCTCTATCTGTTCGAGCGCGAAGCGGCGATCCGCCTGATCGGCGCTGGCTGAACGCTTCGTTCAGAAAAGTCGGCTTCGTTCAGGAAACTGACAGGCGCGAGAAAACTTGTAAAATTTGCAGGAGACTAGGCACTGCGCCGCAGGTTTGGAGAAAACCGCAACGTTTTCAGTGTGTTAGAACATCGGAAAATCGGCTGGAATTGGCCCCGGGCAGTCCACGCCTACCCTGAGACCTTGCATCCGACACAATCGTCCCTTAACTGCAGATGAACGAATGGCCCGGTACGCCGGGTTGTCACGGACGAATCTGGAGGACGGACATGTCGAACGGACTGTTCCAGCACCTGCCGGGCTCCAACGAGATGGCCTGCCACTTCGCGCTCCCTAATGAGCCGTGGCTGATGCCAATCTCGGATCGGGAGTCCAGCGCGAACCGGACTGCGGAAGAACTGCAGGCTTCCGTGAAGCGGGCCTCTCGCCCCTTCTGGATTGCCGCCAACGGCCTCGTTGTGGCCCTGGGCCTTGCGCTGACGGTGCAGGCCAGCACCGGCTGGATGGCTCCCGCCCAGCGCGCGACCGTCTCGGTCGCTCAGGCGACGCCGCCGACCATCGCGCCTCAGCAGGCTTCGCTGCAGCGCTGATCGCCCATCAGCGATCGATGAGATCGAAAAGGGCCGCCCCGTTGGATGACGGGGCGGCCCTTTTGATGTTCAGGCATCCTCCGGCGCGGCCTGCCGGGTGGGCGACGCGGCTCCGGGGCCGTGGGTCGCCCGCAGGGTCGCGGCCATGGCGTTGAGCCGGGCCTGGGGATCCTCCGGCTGGATCACCCCCGCCGACATGACGAGCTTGGCCGCATCGTCCACGCTGATCGGCACTTCCACCACCTCCGAGCGTGGCAAATAGAAAAAGAACCCCGTGGTCGGGTTAGGCGCGCAGGGCAGGAACACGCCCACGAGGTCGCCTTTCGTCGTGCCCGTCGGCGCGCCGGTCGCCGCTCCCCTGGCATGGAGCGCGTTTTCCACCTCCAGCGCGGCGGGAGCCGAGAGGAACACCACCGACCAGGTTCCTTTCACGGGGAATTCCACCAGTCCGACGGTGCGGAAGGATGTTCCGTTGGCCGAGAACAGCGTCTCGAAGATCTGCCGAAGGCCCTTGTACAGGCCGGAGATGACCGGCGTGCGGGCGAGTAGCACCTCGCCGAACTCGATGACCGACCGTCCGACGAGGTTCGCGGTCAGGAAGCCTAGCATCGTCACCGCCAGGAACGCGATGACGAGGCCAATCCCGGGGATCGAGAACGGCAGGTAATGGTCGGGCAGGTAGCTCGCCGGGATCAGCGGCTTCACGAAGGAATCGATCAGGGCGATGATCCACCACGTGATGTAGGCGGTAATGGCCAAGGGCCCCGCCACGATCACGCCGGTGAGAAAGTAGGTGCGCAACCGCCCGCGGGCGCTTACGCGCCTCTTGGGCGCGTTCGGATCGATATCCGGGGACGGGATCGGCGGAAGACTCGACGCCACGACTGCCCTCTCGGCCGCAGGCTGCCGGGAATTCCGGCCCCGGGGAGGCAATAGACCCGGTGACGATACCTCTCGCGGACAGGTAGCGGTTGAGCCTTCCACGCTCAAGGGCCGACCTCTGCGACGGGAGCGTCGTCAGCGACACATCGTGCGCAATCTTGTTGAATGGTCTCGAGGCTATCTTCCTCGGGCCCAAGGGACGTCAGCGAAGGTCCTGTTCTCTAGAATTAATATAATTCGTCATGTTGTGTTTGTGGAACAGGCGCAATCAATGCGGGGAAACCCAGAAGCAAAACTGGATACTCGGTTGATCTGACAAGCTTGGCCGCCGAAGACACGAATGGCGCGAGTGTCGCGCCGCAATTTGTCTCGGAGAGCCATGTCGACCCGTTTCCCGCGCCGTTCCCCGTTGCGGAACCGGCTCTCTCTCGGCCTCGCCATGGCGGCGGGTTTGGGTCCGGCGCAGGCGCAGCCGACGAGCAGCGAAGTAACCCTCGACGAGTTGAGCGTCGTCGGCCAGGGCGGAGCGGGGCAGGAGCGGGCCTTCGGGCCGGTCGTGGGCTACCGCGCGACGCGCTCGGCCACATCGACGAAGACCGACACGGCGCTGCGTGATTCGCCGCAGACCATCAATGTCGTGCCGCGGCAGGTCATCGGTGATCAGCAGGACCTGCGGCTCACGGATGCGGTGACGAATGTCAGCAACGTCATTCCCGGCAGCACCGTGCAGGGGCGCTCGCAGAATTACATCATCCGCGGCTTCAGCACGCAGATCTTCGCCGTCGATGGCGTGCTGATCAATCCGGCCTTCGCCTTTTACCCCGTCGAACGGGACCTCGCGAATGCCGAGCGCGTCGAGGTGATCAAGGGCCCGGCTTCGGTTCTCTACGGCCGCGGCGATCCGGGAGGAGTCGTCAACATCGTCACCCGTCGGCCGACCCTGGAGCCTTCGGGCGAGATGACCGTGCTCGGCGGCAATTTCGGCCTGCGGCGGGTGCAGGGCACGGTGTCGAGTGCGCTCTTCGGCTCGGATACGCTCGCCGGGCGAGTCAGCTTCGCGGCGCAGGAAGATCCGACCTTCCGCAACATCGGCGACAACACCAACTCGCGTTATTTCGTGTCGCCCGCCTTCAGCTGGACGCCCACACCAGACACGCGTGTCTACTGGAACTCGGAATTCTCCAGTCAGTACAGCCAGTACGATGAGGGATTGATCGCCTATCGGGGGCGGGTGCCGCTCGACAACATCAAGCGGTATTACGGCGAGCCCTGGTCTCGCTATTACGGCGAGTTCAATTCCAGCACGCTGCGCGTCGAGCACGACGTGAACGAGAACCTGATGCTGCGCCAGATCGTGAGCGCGCAATGGGGGCAGTTCAACGTCTTCGCCTCCCGCGCGACGGGGGTGAACGCAGCGGGCACCAGCGTGCAGCGGCGCGAGGCGACGGTCGATTCGATCTTCTCGGCCATCGATACCCAGACCGAGGCGGTGCTCAAGTTCGATACGCTCGGCCTGTCCCACACGGCCCTGTTCGGCTTCGAATACGCGAACGGCTTTCGCCACCCCTATTCGCAGCAGGGCGTCCTACCCTCCGTGAGCTTCCTGAACCCGGTCTTCGGCGCGCGGCCTGTGGCGGTGAGTCTCCAGCAGGATCTGAAGCAGAAGGTCGAGCTGTTCGGCTTCTATCTTCAGGACCAGATCGTCCTAACCCCGCAACTTCGAGCTGGTCGTCGGCGCGCGGTTCGACCTGGGCACACAGTTCTATTTCAACCGCCAGCCCAACACCCGGACGATCCCCCCGAACAGGACCTCTTCGGCGCCTCGCCTCGCGTCGGCCTAATCTATCGGCCGATTGAGCCACTGACCTTCTACGCCAGCTACGCCACCTCGTTCCTTCCGCAGACGGCCAACGTGCTGAACGTCGTCAGCCCGCCGCCGGAAACGGGCGAGCAGATGGAGATCGGCACCCGCATCGACATCCTGCCGACCCTTACCCTGTCGGGATCGGCCTTCCGGATCACCCGCAACAACGTCGCCGTCTCCGACCCCGTGAACACCGGTTTCTCGATCATCACCGGCGAGCAGCAATCGCAGGGCTTCGAGGCCGATCTCGCGGGAGAGATCCTGCCCGGCTGGAACGTGATCGGCGGCGTCGGCTTCCTCGATGCGAAGGTCACGCGGGACGTCACGCCGATCGTCGGCAACCGTCTGGCGGGCGTGCCGCGCTTCAGCGCGAATCTCTGGACGACCTACGAATTCCGAGAAGGCGCACTGCGCGGCCTCGGGCTCGGCGCGGGCGTCACCTATGTCGGAAACCGCTTCGGCGATGTCACGAACAGTTATTCCGTCGGCGCCTACGCCCGCGTCGATGCCGCCGCTTGGTACGATTTCGACGAACGGTGGCGGCTCTCGGTCAATCTCCGCAACCTGACGAACGCCCGCTACATCGAGCAGCCCTTCAATCAGTTCAATAATACGCCGGGGGCGCCGTTCACCGTTCTCGCCGCCATCCGCGTGAAGATGTGAGGCCCGGTCACTCGGCGGCCACGGGGGTCAGGCTCTTGCGCGTCCCCCGCCGGGCCGCCGCCCGCCGACGCAGGACGTAGAGCGCGATCCCCGTCGCCGCGAAGCCCGGCATGGCGAGGGATGCGAGGCAGAACAGAAGAGCGAAGCCTTCGCCGAAGAACCGCCCGCGATGGACTTCCAGCATGTTGAAGGCGGCGCGCTGGCCGAGGGATTGATCGGCAGCGCGTTCGGCGGAGATCAGCGCCCCGGTGGCGGCCTCGTATTTCGCCTCGTTGCGGGCGGCGGGGCGGTCGTCGTCGCGTGAGAACCACCGGATGCGCACAGGCTGGCGTGCGGCCTCCGGCAGAAGAATCTGCATCCGGCTCGCTCCACGCCCTTCGCCCTCACGGAAGGCGGTCCAGACCGCGTCGAGATCCGGTTTCGCCTCGGGGTTGGCGTCGGCGCGCTTCACCATGCGCATCGGCTTGGCAGGCTTCGCGGCGCCGAGGGCGGCGTTCACGATATCCTTGAACCCATCATACGACCACGTCAGGCCCGACACGGCGATGATGAGGTAGACCGGAAGCAGCCACGTCCCGGCCACGGCATGCAGGGACCACCACCGCGCCCGGCCCGGGCGCGACAGGTTGGGGCGCAGCCAGATCCGCAGGCGGTGGATCTGCGGCCAGCGCAGCACGAGGCCGCTGGCGAGGAAGATGAGCAGTGCGATGGCGCAAACGCCTGTGATCTGCCGTCCCCAGCCCTTCGAATCCCCCGGGATGAGCAGGAAGCGGTGTAGGCCGAGCACCGTGTTGAACAGAGTCTCGCCGCGCATCGGACCGAGCACCGAGCCATCGTAGGGATCGGCGTAGACGGAATCCGGCCGAACCTTCGTGTTCGCATCTCGGTCGAAGCGGACGGCGACGCTGGCCGACGGGTCGTCCTTCAGGGTCAACCGGGCCACCCTGAGGCCGGGATTCTGCTCCTCGATCCGCTTCGTCAGAGCCGACAGGGCGAGCGGCGGTGTTTCGCGCGCGGACACCACCAGCCGGTCGCCATTCGCCCAATCGGTCAGGGCCTCCTGATAGCTGAGCAGTGCCCCGGTCGCCCCCATCACGGCGAGGACGAGCCCGGCGGTGAGGCCGAGCGCCCAGTGCAGGCGGAACAGGATCGCGCGGGAACTCGGCATGATGGGGCTCCGGTGCTGCACGCCGGGCGACAGCGTTGGGGATCAGCTCCGTTGGGCCGATCGACGCGGGAGTAAGTGAAGGAGCTGGACCGATCAAGGGTGACCGACAAGCATTTCCCGCAATGGATTGAGTGATAGTGGCCTGTTTTGAAATGATCTAAAGTGAACTCTCCGCCAAATATCAGGTGGAATGCTGCCAAAACTATCGGGCCTCTCCGCCACTGGACCCTTTACGAGATGCACCCTCCCCCGGTGGACGGCGTTGCCGGTAAGATTACCTGCCGCTCTCGGATGCGTGATCATAGTCATCGGACCTAAGGAGATGCGATCACGCAGCTTGAAACAAAATGATACAGAGCGAACAAGGCCGCGTTGCAACCGTCATCCAGCATCCGGTGTTCATAGACACCTACGAAGGAGGATGACTTCTATGCGAATGAAGTTGATCGGCGCCGCCCTCCTGGCGGTCGGTACTGTCGCTGCTACGGCCGGTACTGCGGAAGCGCGTGACGGATGCGGTCCCGGCTTCCATCGCAACTTCTATGGTTATTGCCGACCCAACGGCTTCTACCGGCCGATCGTCGTGCGCCCGGTCTACGGCTATGGCTGGCGCCGCCCCTGGGGCTGGCACCGCCCAGTGGCCTATGGCGGCTGGCACCGTCACTGGGGTTGGCACCACGGCTGGCGCCGCTGGTAAAATCCGGCAGGACCTGAAGGTCCCCTAGACCGGTGGCGCCGTCTCCCAGGGAGGCGGCGCCACCTTTTTCGCATGCTTTTTCAGGCCATGGCCGTTCGGCGGCGCTCGCTCCGGCGCAGCGCCAGGAACAGGCCTGCCAGTGTCACGAGATCGCAAGCCAGGGCGAAGGGCGATGCAACGAGGATGTTGTGGCCCGCCCAGGCAAGGGAGGCGCCGACGAAGTTCCAGCGCATCGCCTCGGCGTCGGCCTGAAACCGTGCACGAATGGCGCAGAGTGCGCCGATCCCCGCGAAGGCCGAGGGCCAGCCCGACCACGTGGCCACTGTCAGGGCCAGTACCGCCATCGCGCTTGCGGCGAAGAAGGGGCCGAACCAGGCAGGTCGCCGCGCGGCCCCGCCGAACCGGGCCGAAGCGAGACCTTGAAGCACGGAGAGGGCACACATCGCCGCCCCGGTCGAAGCGCCGAGGCGCAGGTAATCGAGGCCGAAGCAGGTCGCGCATGCGGCCGAGACATACAGAATCCGCTCCCGTCCCCTCACGGCACCCGAGGCAAAGCCAAGGCATAGGCCGAGCGCGCCCAAGACGTCGACCTGTCCGGCGACGGCGATCGTAGACTCGAAGACTGACATAATGAGGATCGTTGCTGCACAGCGGCGATGTCGAAGCTTCTCGACACCATGGGCCGGGCGCTAAGGCTGGATGGTAACCGGTCCCTTAACGCGAGATTTGCAGCCCGGACGCCGTGGCGCGCCGGGCACAGTCCGGATGCCCTGGCCGGCGTTATTTGTGACGCAGATTAATTCGCGTAGAGCGCGAAGATGTGCTGACGAGATTCACATACAATTGTACTGACGATTTTCGGGGAAATTCTCGCGCTTTCTTTCTGTCTTGCCGCACCGAAGTCACGAATTGGTGACGCCTGACCATGTTCATGGTGGAACGCGGCCCGTTGAGACGGGACGCCCTGCGAACCCCGTTCCGCAATGCCCGCATCGCCGTCGCCACTCGCTGTCGCCGAGAGCCCCTACGAGGCCGATCGCGCCTGTGCGCTCACCGCCTATTTCGATGGGCTCGATCAAGGCGTGGTCGCCATCGACGGACGGGGCCGCGTCGTCGTCGAGACCGCCCCGGCGCGGGCGATCCTCGGTGGGCTAGGCTGCCCCTCGACCCTCGGAACCCCTGTGCGCTCTCTGCTGCGCGTCTTCGCCAAGGCCAGTGGTACCGCTAGCGGCACAGGCTGGCGCGATGTGTTCTGGATGTTGCGCCACATCCGCAACGAAGGAAGCGCGGCGATCCGTGAGATCACGGTGGGAGACAGGATCGTTGCGGTGCGGATCCGCCCGATGCCGGAAGGCTGGACCGTTGCACTGAAGGATGTCACCGCCACCCGCGCGCACGAAGCGAGTTCGGCCGAGCTGGCGCGGCTCGATCCACTGACCGGTCTCGCAAACCGGCTGATGCTCCGCGAGCGCCTCGGGGATTCCCTCGACCGGTTGGCCCGTTACGGCGAGCCCTGCGCGGTGCTCCTCATCGATCTCGACCGGTTCAAGCCGATCAACGATACGCTGGGCCATGCGGTCGGAGATGCCCTTCTGGTGAAGGTGGCCGACCGGTTGCGCTCGGCCGTCCGCGGCATCGACACGGTCGCGCGGATCGGCGGGGACGAGTTCGTGGTGATCCAGGCCGGTGCCGGGCGAATGGAGGACGTGACCGTCCTGGCCCGGCGGCTCGTGGACCTCGTCGGGCGCACATACATCATCGATGGCCAGTTGCTCACCATCGGCGCGAGCCTCGGTGCGGCCCTTGCGCCCAAGGACGGGACCGAGGCCGACCGGCTGCTCAAGCATGCCGACCTCGCGCTCTATCGCGCCAAGCTCGACGGGCGTGGCACGTTCCGCTTCTTCGAGCCGGAGATGGACGTGCGGATGCAGACCCGCCGCCGCCTGGAACTCGACATGCGGCAGGCCCTCGCGCGGCGCGAATTCGTGCTCCACTACCAGCCGCAACTGAACCTCGCGAACCAGAGCCTCACCGGCTGCGAGGCTTTGCTCCGCTGGAAGCATCCCGAGCGCGGAACCATACCTCCGGCCGAGTTCATCCCGCTGGCGGAAGAGGTCGGCCTCATCGTGCCGATCGGCGAATGGGTGGTGCGGCAAGCGTGCCGCGACGCTGCCCTGTGGCCCTCGTCGGTCACGGTGGCGGTGAACGTCTCACCCGCGCAGTTCAAGAGCGGGCGGCTCGTGGAGATGATCGTCTCGGCGCTCGCCGCCTCGGGACTGCCCGCGAGCCGCCTCGAACTCGAGATCACGGAGGGTGTGCTGTTGCAGAACAACGAGCACACGCTCGAAACCCTTCACCGCCTGCGCACCCTCGGCGTGCGCGTCTCCATGGACGATTTCGGAACGGGATACTCGTCGCTGAGCTACCTGCGCAGCTTCCCCTTCGACAAGATCAAGATCGACCGCTCTTTCGTGAAAGATCTCGCCACCGCGCCGGATGGCGATGCGATCATCCGCGCCATTGCGGGGCTCGGCCGCAGCCTCGGCATGACGACGGTGGCGGAGGGCGTCGAGACCGAGGAGCAGATGCGCCGCATCCGCGCCGAGGGCTGCACCGACGTGCAGGGCTATCTGATCAGCCGTCCGGTGCCGCTCGAAGAGCTGATGCGTCTGTTGCCGCAGACACCTCAAGACCGCCTTTCCATGCCGGGGGCAGCCCGATGAGCGATCTCTACCGACTGGTCTATGCCAGCAAGAACCTCCTCGGCGCGAGCGAGTCCGAGACGCGCGTGGCCGTAGAGCGGATTCTGGAGGCGTCCCGCCGTAACAATGCCCGCGCCGGGGTGACGGGCGCGCTGATGTTCAACGATGGCGCCTTCGCGCAGGTGCTGGAAGGCCCTCAGAAGGGCGTCGAGGATACGTTCGAACGCATCCAGCGCGATCTGCGCCACGGCGACGTCACGGTGCTGGAATGTCGGCCGGTCACGGAGCGAAGTTTTTCGGAATGGTCGATGGCCTTCGTCGGCCGCTCGACCGCCGGACGGGCCGAATGGAGCCGCCTCGCCATCGAAAGCGGGTTCGATCTGCGCCGCCTGGACGGCGATCAGGTCTTCGCCATGCTGCATAACCTCGTCCTGGAGGAGGAGGGAATGGCCGCCTCCCCGCCAGAACCTTCGCCCGAGCCGCTGCCACGTACGCTGGATACTGAGCGCCTGCGCAGGGAGATCGCACCCCTCATCCCGTCGCAAGCGGCGCGGCCCGTGCCGGAGCCGGAGACGCCCGGCCTGACCCGTGAGGCGGTCACGATCGCGATCCTCAAAGCGGCTTTGGCCGAGGAGCGGGATCGCATTTCCGCCCTGCGCGCCGAACTCGACACGCTGCGCGTCGCCGTGGCCGAATCCGGCGGGCGGCTTGATCGCTTGCGCGAGCAACGCGACTTCTGGTGCTATCGCTCACGGCTGCTCGCCATGGCCTTCTTCGAGGAGGCTGCCGATGCCGGCTCGAACCCCGCGAACTTCGAGGCGTCGAATTCCGCCGTGGCCTGAGGGGGAGGTCCGGCCACCAGAACCAATTCGCCGCCGACGGATTGCTTCACAGGGAGGATCCGATGGCCGACATGTCTCAAGAGCCGACGCGAGTGAACGTCGAGGAGCCGAGCGCCGCCGCGTATTGGGCGCGCCGGTTCCAGGTGCCAGTTGAGAAGGTCATCGCCGCCGTGCAGGACGTAGGCGACGATCCGGCGGCCGTCGCCGGGCAACTGGGCCTGCCGTGGCCCTACGAGGCCAGCGGAATCGTCTAGGGTCGGAACCCGCTCCGGTGTCTCCGACACACCTTGCTTCGCCTCTTTCTGGAGGGCGGTAGGGGTCGTCGCGGCGGACGGCGGCGGACGGGCTCAACCAACGGTTAAGGATTGGCTCCTTAGGCTTCCCTCGATTGAGCGAGGGACCCGCGCTGCATGTCTAACAAGCACTTCGTCAAGGCGTCCTCGCACCCGAAGGCTTTGCTCCGGATGGGCAGCTATGACGTGCCGTGCTCGGTCCTGTCGTCTGACGAAAATGCCGTTCGCGTGCGCGTCATGACGGCCGGCGGACACTTCGGCGAGGTGACCTTCGTCCGCGACGGTGAAGTTCGGTCCGCTCGCATCACGCTCCGTAAGCAAGGCCCGCTTGGCCTCGACCTTTGGCTAGAGCTGGCACCGATTCAGGCGGCAAGAGCCGCCTAGGAAATTTTCGCCGAAGACATGGTTTAGCGCCGCCGTCATGCAGCGCTGCTCTGCTAATCCCACCGCGCTTGACCGGCTTCGACCGCCGCGGAGGTCTTGGGCGTCATCCGCCAGCTGCAACCCCAAACCGTCTGGACGAGGATCTGGGCCTGCGCTTCCATTACCTTGCGCCGGTTAGATCATATCATGACGCCCAGGATGTGCTGCTCCGGCGCATCCTCCCACTTGTTGTGTAGGGCGCGCAGAAGCACTTCCTGCTTGCCAAAGAGGTGTAGAGCTCTCGGTCGCCCGCCTCGCGGTGCGAGCGCATTTTTTGCTCTGGCGGATCTGCTCGCGCAGGAACCTCCCCTCCTCGCGGAGAGTGGTGAGGCGATTGGGTCGGTCACGGTTGGAACGCTTCGGATTGCAAGCCACAGGCGGGGGCGCAACCGCCTCTTTCGCAGGCCTCGGATCCCGCCTTTCGTACCTGGAGAGGTAATCAGCGTGCGTTGGGTCGATCGTAGATGACGTGGCAGGCCGCTGTGAGACTAGAAGTTCGGGCCGTCGAAAAACTGGAGTGAGGCAGACGAACGGCCAGTCCCTACGTCAAGAAATCCGACTGAATAAGTCCGCCCCCTCGTAATTTCCGCGCCCCCAAGGGAACCATTTAATGCCTAAATGGCATTTGCCGGATCGGCTAAGAAACAATTGGGAGAGCGAGGATGGCGAACGGTGTGCGACACGGGTTCCGGATTGGCATTCGCCCCGATCCTAAGGATGGTAAGCGCTACCTTTGGACGTTGAATGGCACGAGCAAGCTGTTCCGCGAAGAGTCCTCGTCGTCCTACAGTTCAATCGAGGAAGCCATTGCTGAAGCCGAGGCCCGAGCCGACCAACTCGTCAGGTAGGTTAACTTCCGCCTCACGATATAGCCCGCCCGGCAGACGCCGCGGCGGGCATTTCTGGTCCCAGCCCGATCGACGCGAGAGCCGCGGGGTCGCCCACGGCGCCTTAGACCTGCTCATGCTCAGGATGCCGACGCAAGATGCTTTCGGTATTCACCTACAATATTCACATAATTATTCGGATATGGCTGTAATTGTCCCGAAGAGATCTGCTCTTCAAGCTTATCTAAAGATCTGCTGACCTGCCTTGCATCGGCGTGGGCCTCGTATAAATTGTAATCCCACCAAGCTAATTTCTCGATTCTTTCGATAATCTTTTCACTGAAGCGATATTTGATGATCCGCGCGGGCGAGCCCGCTACGACAGCAAACGGCGGTACGTCCTTCGTGACGACAGCGTGTGCACCAATAATCGCTCCGTTGCCTATGCTGATCCCATCTTTGAGATACGCGCCCAGTCCAATCCAGACATCGTTCCCGACCGAGGTTTCCGGCCGCATCTCAAAGTCAATTCGATCCAGCTTCCTCTCCCAACCAGAGATGCTGTCCCGGAAGTGCCGTTCGAAATGGACAAATTCAGTATATGTGATGGGGGATGATGTTAGGTTATCAATCGGATGCTGTGTGCATCCGACAGAGATACCATTTGCAACAGAGCAGTAGCGGCCGATTTGTGCATTATAAAAGTCACCATTCGAACCAAAGTACGTAAAGGCTCCCACTTTTGCTGGGGATCCCCACGTATTGACGCCGAACAGGTTCATTGGTGCCTCAAATTCGGTCGTGTCATCGACGGGAAAGATGCCCTTAGGCACCATCCCTATTCCGAGCCCTTGAAGGTGGGCTACAAATTCCGAAGTAAAATCGACAGCTACGAGCACGGACACAATCCAGTTTGATTTGAAGCTACGGACTATTTTCACCTAAAATGACGGTGCACCAGTCGTATGGTGCAGTTTGTGAGGCCACAAGCATAGGGACGTGCTCGGCATCGGATTGCGACGGTTGGCTGTGGGAAGAGCCAGCATGGCGCTTGTGGGCGAACTCATTCCGGTTGCGTGGCTCAGGCACTCGTTAACATAGAACGTGCCCATCATCTTTTCGCACTGTTTAATCCCAACTTCGACTGGTACTCGAAGCCGGTAATCGCGTAAAAGTATTGAATCTTCCAACGCAATTGCTTTCCGCGCAGTTGGTCGGTGGGACCAGTCCATTGCGGCTTGTGTGATATGATGGCTCGATGCGTCCCAGCTGTTTGTTGCGTCAATTTCGTATCGTCTTCCCGTCTGTAGGCGCTTGGCGGATCAGCTCGGTCAGATCATGTGCAGCTGAAATTCCGCCTACTGTGTGTCTTCGTGGGAAATCAGGCATCGCGAGGCGCTCCGACGGGTACTTGTACCGGGCGCCTGCCGCCGTACCAAGCTAAGGCCTTCCGCAACTTTTGTGCCCTGCCTCACAGGCAGCGCTTCGCGCGTCTCTTCGGTACCATGTTAGAATTTCTCACCGACACGGCCTCGCACGAGGTGCTAGCCGGCCTTGCCTCTCTTGCCTTAAGGCCGTGTTGCGTACCGGCCCACCGCTGGTGAGGGCAGAGGGGACGACGGCAAGACAGTACGCACGTGGAGTATTGACTTCATTTAACCTCACGCGACACCACCTTAGTATCGGACCGATTGCTGCGCTATCTTGATCCTACGGTTTAGAAATCGCTTCAAATTTCGAGCTTATCATTCTTTTCGCAATTTGTCGTAATCGAAATACGTATATTTTGAGGTATGACTATGAATCAACCCAGTCAACAATTGCATCTCTACTGAGCTTATATGATAGCGAGCTTGTCGCTTGTCGCCCAGCAAATACATTCTCGAACCAGTCGCCCACCTCCGTGATGGAGGTGGCTCCGATCCGTCGGCCGCTGATGCGTTCGCGCCACCCCCAACTCGGTTCGATCGGCACGGGTGTGCCGATCAAGTGAGGCGATGCAGTCTGGCTCTGGATGGCTTCGGCCAACGCGGCGTCCCCCGCGGCTTGAATGCCAGCGGCAGCATCCGGGGAGATCCGGCCCTTCGCAACTTGGTTTCCGAGGTCGGCGATGACCCGCTCGCGCCAGAGGGCATAATCGATCGGACAGGGCCCGATGCGGGGCGTCAGAGTCGAGGCCGCCGCGAGCGCAGCCTCGAAGGAGAAGGGTTGCTGCCCCAGGAAGTGGAAGCCTGTTCCTGGGTGATGAGAGCCGATGTTTTCTTCGAGATCCGTCCCATATGCCGTGCCCGCGCCGGTGTCGTGATGCATCGAGGTGCCGATGCTCTTGTCATGACGGCCAATGACAACGATCGGCCGGTTGACGAAAGCGACGCCGGCCGACAAACCCGCCGCAACCCGGTAACTGACATACTCAGCAAGCCGCTGCGCCATGAAGCGGCCGCCCATGGCGTCTCGAACGCGCCGGATGAGGTTGCGGTGCAGGATTACGGCGCCGGTATGCCGAACATTGCCGGAATTGATGCTGCGGCGTGCAACATCGTCGCCCTCCATCAGGATGACCGTGTCGCTGAAAGTAGCGCCGTCGAGGGTATTGGCGAGCTCCGAGGCCATGAAGTTCGGCCAATAATACCGGATCCGGTTTGCGTAGATCATCTCGGCGTCGGAATGAGATGCGACGTGATCTACCACCGCAAAGCGCGAGCTAAGGATCTGGTCGTCATCCCCGAGATGCCCCAGCCATTCGCCCCTAGCATGGAGATACGCCCAATCCGCGTTGCTCGCGTAATCGACACGCTCCGGAGGTTGCAGGACGGTGAGCCGTTCGTCGCGCAGGCCGTTGATGAACTCCCAGGTGCCGTCTTCAGAATGGTTGTCGCTGACCACGACCTCGACGCCGTCCGGAATCCGGGACAAGAGGTCGTGCAGGACGACTTCCAGCGTCTCGCGCCCGTTCAAGGTCGGGATCAGCACGGAGTGCCGTGGTGGTGCGTGGGTGGCGATCGCCGGTCGCGAAGGCAAGGGCGGGGCGGCTTCGATCGTGATGAAGGTGGAGATGAGCGCGAGCGGGGCGGCTCCCTCCGAAGGCGGGGCGACTTCCTGCGCCTGAACGACAAGCCTCGTCGCGGGATCGACGATCAGGGTCTTGGAGAGATGCGCCGTCAACCGTGCCGCGCCGTCGAGACCGACCTGCTGAGCTGCGAGAATAAGGTCCCCCAGGCGAAGCTCCGCCGCCTGCCCGGCACAACCGCCATGCGTGCCCACTTGGATCGTGACCAGGACGTCGCAGCCGACTGGCAGCGGGAGGATCAATTCCGCTTCCCTCGACGTGGTCCAACGATAGACGATGTCACCGTTCGTCTCCGCTCCGGCCCAGCCTGAGCCGAACCATGCGGCATTGGTGAAATCCAGCTGGTCCGGCACCGCTGACAGGCCCAGCGGTGGCCCGAGGTGAGTGCGGAGCGTCTTGACAGAACGTTCCAAGAGGCGGGACTGCATCTCGTCCACATCCGCGATCGGCTTGGCGAAATAGCCAACGACTCCCTGCGCCTGCCAATGATCCAGCTTGGTGCGCAGATGCGATGAGAGCCATCCGGGCTTTTCTGCCAGGCTGTTCGGGTAGCTGTAGTGGAACGCCCACCAGGCAGCGTTCTCGTCGGTGAACGCATTCTGGCGAGGGGCTTCGGTCAAGCTGCCGACCCCCTGTCCGGCGGCGAAGCGATTCAAGTGGCTGTGCCCCAGCGCATGGAGGGGCTTGCCCCAGAAGAAGGCATGGAGGCCGACGCTGGAACTGACGGCCGCAATCCGATCGACGCGGCGGGCGAGCATCTGCCCCGAACAAAGAGGCGACAGCGCTTCGGGGATCGGAATGAAGTTGGGGTAGCGTTCCTTGATGAACTCCTTCTCGGCCTGCGTCATCCGCCGGCAATCGGGGTGTTCGCTGGCTATGACCGCCCAATGCTGCGGAGCGTTTTCGAGAACGTCGAGCAATTGATGAACTTGCGAGCGGTAAGAACAGCTTGCGTCGAAGAAGAATGAACCGTTCTCATGGCCGATGACCAGGAGCGAGCTCTGATAGTTTCTAATCTGATCATCAATTTCCAAGAACGGCTTGTCTTGAAGATCGTGAGCGAGTGCCAGGGCCGAGCGTAACTCGAGGGTGGCTGCAATTGTCGCCTGATCGCTCGTCGAAGCCGGCTCGGTCGGCTGAGCGGGGACCGACCAGAAGTGAAAACCTCGTGGATCGAGTGTGTAGGTCAGCGGAAAGGGTGTTCGCGAGAAGATCGACGTTTCTTTATGGAGGATGAGCGCGTCAGGAAACACCACGCGCAGATGTGGCGCCGGACACCATGTAACGATGATGTCCGGTTTGAAATCTTCAAGCGCCTTTTTCACCGCGTCTGCCAACAGCGCTCGCGTGGCGAGGGCGGCGGGCCGATCCAGGCTGTCGGCCAGTTCCTCGACGGCTTCCGCAGAAAGCGGATCGAAATGGCGATGCAGCAGGGTGTTCACATCGGCATGGGGGTTCCAGAGCCGGTTGACGAGTTCATCTTCGCTGACCGTGATCACGGCGTGACGGGGTATGCCGACCTTCCGCGTGACGGGCAGGAAACGCTCGTGAACGAGCATCCGCACGTCATGGCCATCCCGCATAAGTACACGAAGCCAAGGCGCGTCGCAGCCGAGATGGGCCGACCTCCGGAAGAATGACGCGTTGTCGGTTAAAGGATCTTCGTAGAACAGTATTTTTGGATCAGCCATCGACCAAAATATCCCGCAATCGCATTAGATTTATTTAAGTATGACTGAATTTCTCCTCAAGCAGCGCGATGCGTGGCTTCTTGCAGTGAGAAGAGAAATCGCCAACGGCCGACGAGTAGATACTGCGGCCGCACAGTCAACGCATCATCCGGTCTCGTCAATGGCTTCACGCCATGACGCACCGCCAGCGCCAGCAACTCGTCGTTGGTTGCGGTAAATTCGTCCACCACAGGCCTACCGTTTCGGACCCCTCTGGCGTGATCGGCCGGCCAAACGCAATAAGGGCTTCGGCGCCATCTTGGGCGGCGAAAGCTATGGTGCTCGCGGCTTCGTTCATGGCTCAAAGGTAGAGCTGGACCCGTGCCCTGCCCTCCCCCGACCGCTACGGAATCCGTGGTTTTTGTCGTCGAGACGAGGATAGGTGCAACGCCGATTTCAAATTGCTGTTCTGTAAGAATCGCTTGGGCTTGAAGCTCAATGGTTAGAGCCGACCGGTCTCAACGGTCTTGCCAAACCACCGATGTCTTGATCGGAACATACTTTTTTCCGCTAGGGCACGGGAAACATCCGTGGAATTGTCATTCAGCGAGACCATTGGGATCACGAGGCGTCGGTCAGTCATCGACAGGGACGACATGCGCGGGGTCAGTCTCAAATCCCAGAGCACCAGGTCATCGGCACTCGCGATCGCAATGCGATGCAATTTTCGTTTGGGTAGTCATTCCATACGGTCTTCAGGCTGACACGCTTAGTCGTCGAATAATTGCGTCTAATCCATCGGTCAGGGCCGCCGGGCCGGGTTGCAGGATCAGGGTCGACTTGATCTCGAAGATTTTCCCCTCCGCGACCGCCGGCATCGACGACCAGCCGGGCCGCGACGCGATGCGGGACGGCACCACCTTCTTCCCGCACCAGCATGCGAGAATAACATCCGGCGCGGCGGCCACTACCGCCTCCGGCGCGACGATGCGGTCCTTGGCGGCAGGTTGCCCGGCCAGTTCAGGGAAGATGTCGTCACCACCCGCGATGCGTATGAGCTCCGACACCCACCCGATGCCGGATATCAGAGGCTCGTCCCATTCCTCGAAATACACTCGGGGTCGTGGGCGTCCGCGCGCTTGTGCTGCGACCGTCGCCAGCCGCTCCTCGTAGCTGCGAACCAGCATCTCCGAGCGGTCTCCCGCGCCCACAAGGGCACCCACCGTCCGGATCATCGCAAGGATGCCGGCCACGTCCCGCTGGTTGAACAGATGGACCGCGACACCGGCCCGGGCGAGGTCGGCCACGATGGCGGCCTGCATGTCCGAGAAGGCTAGGACCAGATCAGGCGCGAGTGCCAGGATCTTGGGGATGTCGGCGCTTGTGAAGGCCGACACCCGGGGCTTTTCGCGACGCACCTGGGGTGGGCGGACGGCGTAGCCGGACACGCCGACGATCCGGTCCTGCTCGCCCAGCAGGTACAGGGTCTCGACGGTCTCCTCGGTGAGACAAACGATCCGTTCGGGCGGGAAGCGACGCATGCCTACCCATAACGCAGGCGACCGCGTGGTGTCCGCTGGACCATACGTCATGGCAGGCACCTGCAGATGCCGCCTGAGTTCCCTTCCCGTATACCGGAAATGGGAATTTGGGGAACCGGAAGAACTTGAACCGCCAGGGCGCGTCACCCGCCACGGCATCGGAGCGCCAGTTGGCCATCGAGGCGGCCCAGGCGACGGCAACGAGCCGCGGCTTACGGCCGTTATCGGCTCGATGATGTCGAACGCCCACGATGCCTTTCATTACCGTTCCAGTCGCTGGGACTCTCTTCATGAGGGCCTTCACGAACTGAGAGGCTCGCTGCAGGTCGTCTCAAGATGACCGTGACGCGGGCCACCTCGCTGCCCGGTCTGCTCTGGGCGATGTCCTTCGACGGGGAAGGCTGCGGGCGCCTCATGGAGCCAGACGAGGTGCTGCCCGACCTCGACGCGTTCGGCGGCGGCTTCATCTGGCTGCACTTCGACCTCGCGAGCGCCGACCCGGGCCCTCTCATCGAGGCGGGGCACGTCGGCCCGCTGCCCCTGGCCGAAGCCGTCTTTCGGCCGGACGAACATCAGCGCGTCACGGTCGCGGAGGGGTATGTCGGCGGCGTGGTCGCCGATCTCGCCCGGCCCGGGGCCAAGCCCGATGCGGCGGGACACCTGCACTTCATCATGGGACCGCGGTCGCTGGTCAGCGGGCGCCGCGGCCTGGCGGAAAGCCCCGACGCCACCCGCGCCGACGCCGAGAAGGGCCGTCCGATCTCTTCGCCGGTGCTGCTGCTGGAGACCATGGTTGGTTACGTGGTGGCCTCGATGGCGACCACGGGCCGGCGGCTGTCGGACGAGGTCGACGGGATCGAGGACCGTGTGCTCGATGGGCGTGTGCGCGACGACCGCCGGCGCCTGGGGCCGATCCGCCGGAGCGCCGTGCGCCTGCACCGGCAACTGCTCGGGCTCGCCGCGGTGTTCCACCGGCTGGAAGAGGACGACGCCGTCCGGAATCTGCACGGGCCTGCGGTCGCGGTGGCGGCGCGGCTCGCACAGCGGCTGGATGCCCTGGACCGGGACGTGACCGCGCTCGCCGAGCGCGCGCGGCTGCTGCAGGAGGAAGTTGGCGCCCGCGTGGCCGAGGAGAGCAACCGTCAGCTCTACGTGCTCTCGGTCCTCTCGGCCCTTTTCCTGCCTCCGACCTTCCTTACCGGCCTGTTCGGCATGAACGTGAAGGGGCTGCCCTTCACTGACGACGCGCACGGATTCCTATACGTGGGCAGCCTGTCATTCATCTCGGCGATCGCGACCTACGGCATCATCCGGGCCCTCGGTATCCGGCCGCCCCGCGGCTGACGCCAGCCTTGCGAGATCATCCGACGGATGCGCACGCCGAGGGTTTTGACCGCGAAGGGCTTGGTCAGCACGGCCATGCCGGCCACCGCGTTCTTGGCGCCGGTTCCTTACGACTCCGGGACGCTATCGTCCGGTAACGGATACGGATTGAACGAACCGTCTCGGGCGCAGGCGTCGCCCGCGCAGCCGGCTCACACGGAAAAAACGCGTCCGGCCGCCAGCTGCAACCTTGGTTGTCAGGTATCGGACATCTTTGTGACGGGAAGTCCGCTACTGGACAATCCGATTGCCATCGCCGCGACCATTCCCCGTGACCATCCGCTCTACGACCGCCATCGACGGCAACCTGCTGCTCGAAGCCCTCGATACCAACGACCGGGCCCGCCTCGCGCCCTATGCCGAGCGCCGGGAGGTCCAACGCGGCGAGGTGCTGTTCCGCGCCGGCGACGACGTCAGCCACGTCACTTTCCCCGCGCACCGCTGCGTCGTCACCCTGGTCGTTCCGCTCATGGACGGGAAGTCGGTTGAAACCGCTACGGTCGGTCGCGAGGGCGCCATGGGCGGCGTCGTCAGCCACGGTTACCTGCCGGCGTTCGGGCAGGCCGTCGTCCAGGTCGGCGGCCCGGTCATCCGGATCGACGCCGCCCGCCTGTCCGAGGCCAAGCACGCCTCAAAGAGCATCCGCGATCTGTTCGTACGCTACGCCGACTGCCTGCTCGCGCAGGTGCTGCAGTCGGTCGCTTGCAACGCCGCCCACACCATCGAGCGGCGCTGCCTGCGCTGGCTCCTGACCCTGCAGGACCGGATCGGCACGCCCGAACTGCCGGTCACGCACGAACTCCTGGCGGTCATGCTCGGCGTGAGACGGGCGTACCTGACCGAGGTGCTCGGGCGCATGCAGCGCGAGGGCCTGATCACCATCGGCCATGGGCGCATCACCCTCCCGGACCGGGAGCGGGCCGAGGCCGGCTCGTGTGAGTGTCACGCAGCGGTGCGACGTCACTTCGAGGAGGTGATGGGCGCCGTGTACGCCCCCGGCGGACGCATCGTCGCCGTCGATGTCGGCGAACCGGAAAAGCTGAGGCCCCCTTCGCCGCTCGTGCAGGACGCAACGCCGTGAGCCACGTCATGCGTCCCGCCCGCGCCGAGGAGGACGCGCGCTTGGCCGCGCTCGCTGCCTTCGACGTCCTCGACACGCCGCCCGAGCGCGGCTTCGACGACATCGTCAACCTCGCCCGTCGTCTCTGCGCCGCGCCCGTCGCCCTGGTTAGCCTGGTCGATCGCGACCGCCAGTGGTTCAAGGCCCGCACCGGTTTCCCGGCGTGCGAGACCGATCTCGACCGCTCGGTGTGCAAGTTCGTCCTAACGGAACCGGGCGTTCTTCAGATCCCGGACCTGACGCTCGACGCGCGCACCCGCGCCAACCCGCTGGTGACGGGCGAGCCTCACCTGCGGTTCTACGCCGGCGCGCCACTGCGCACACCCGAGGGACAGGTGCTCGGAAGCTTGTGCGTGATCGACCACGCGCCCCGCCCGGGGGGCCTGACGCCGAACCAGGTCGAGGATCTCGAACTTCTCGCACGCCAAGTGATGGACCAGTTGGTGCTCCGCCGTGCCCTGGCGGAGCGGGACCGAAGCGAGCGCCAGCGCGCCGCCGTCGCCGAGACCCTCGCCGCGGTCGCGTCGACCGGCGGCGATCTCGACGCGAGTTTCAGGACCGTGCTGGCCGGAGCCATGCGCGCCGTGCCAGCGGCCGACGCCGGCGCCGTCGAGATGCTGGACGGCGCCGACTTGGTCTATCGCGCCGTCACCGCCGAACTCGCACCGCATCTGGGCCTGCGCCTTCCGGTTGATGGAAGCCTCGCCGGCGCCTGCCTCAGGGGGACGTCCCGCTTCTCGTTCCGGACGTCCTCAAAGACCCACGGGCGAAGCGGGATGTGTTTGAGAGCCTGAACCTGCGGTCCTGTCTCTTGGTGCCGGTGCGGCGAGGCGGCTCCGTGGTCGGCGTCCTGATGCTGCAGTCCAGCCGACCGGCCGCCTTCTCGGTTGAAGACCTCAGGGCCGCCACGGTCTTCGCTGGGACGGTCGCCACCGGCTTGGCCGAGGCGGGCGAGGCGTCCGCCCGGACCGAGGCCTCGCGAACCGAGTACCGGAGGCGGGCGGTGTTCGACAGCGCCCACGACTACGCCATCATCGTCCTCGACCTCGAAGGGCGCGTCACCGACTGGAACTCCGGCGCGACGCGCATTCTGGGCTGGCGCCGGGAGGAGATGTGCGGCGAGCCCGCCGACGTCTTCTTCACGCCGGAGGACCGGCGCGACGGTATCGCGGATAAGGAGATGCAGTCCGCCCTGGAGAACGGACGCGGCATCGACGAGCGCTGGCACCTGCGCCGCGACGGCGAGCGCTTCTGGGCCAACGGCGAGATGATGGCGCTGCGCGACGAGGCCGGCACCGCGATCGGCTTCGTGAAGATCCTGCGCGACCGGACCGAACAGAAGGAAGCCGTCGCGCGGCTGGAGGAGAGCCGGGAGCGGTACCGGCTTGTCGCGCGCGCGACCAACGACGCGATCTGGGATTGGGACGTGGCGTCGAACCACGTGCTGTGGAACGAAGCCCTCAACGAAGCCTACGGCCACGCCTCCGGCGCGGTCGAGCCGACCGGCGAGTGGTGGATCGCGCATATCCATCCCGAGGACCGTGGCCGCATCGATTCCTCCATCCACGCGGTCATCGACGGTGCAGGTACGAGCTGGTCCGAGGAGTATCGCTTCCTGCGCGCGGACGGCTCCTACGCACACGTCCTCGACCGCGGCTACGTCATCCGCGACGCCGAAGGACGCGCAAGGCGCATGATCGGCGCGATGCTCGACCTGAGCGAACGCAAGCGGTCGGAGGACGCCCTGCGCACGAGCGAGCGCCGCCTCGGGCTTGAGCGCGGCTTGCTGGAGGCGATCTTCCGTCAGGCCCCTGTGGGCATCTCCATCGCCGGGGCCAACACGCCGTCTTCGCTGAACGCCAAGGCCGAGGAACTCGTCGGCCATGCGGTCGAGACGGAGGGCGACGCCCGCTACGTCTCCTACGGCGCGCTGCACCCGGACGGCCGCCGGTACGCACCGGAGGAATACCCGACCCTGCGCGCCCTGCGGAAGGGCGAGACGGTGCGCGGCGAGGAAATGCGCTACCGCGACCCCGGGACGGGCGAAATCCGCCTCTTGGAGGTGTCGAGCGGTCCCGTGCGCGACGACGACGGCTCGATCCAGGCCGCGGTCACCGTGCTGGTCGACGTCGGGGAGCAGCGCCGGGCCGATGCCGAGGCACGCCGTCTCGCGGCCCTGGTCGAGCAGAGCCAGGACTTCATCGGCTTGGCGGCTCCCGACGGGAGCGTCGACTTCGTCAACGAGGCCGGCCGGCGCCTGATCGGACTTCCCAGCCTCGCCGCCGCCCGGGCCATGCCCATCGTAGACTACTTCGTGCCGGAGGAGCGTGCCTGCGTCCTCGACGAGGTGCTGCCGGCGGTCGAGCGGGACGGGTTCTGGGAAGGCGAACTGAACTTCCGCCACGTGGTCACCGGGGCGGCGGTCCCCGTTCTCTACAACCTCTTCCCCGTGCGCGACGCCGACGGCCGGAGGCTCGGCTACGGTACCGTCACGCGCGATCTGACGGAGCAGAAGCGGGCGAGCCAGGCGCTGCAGGCGAGCGAGGCGTCGCTTCGGGCGGTCCTCGATACCGTGCCGGTCGGCATCCTGTTCGCCGAGGCACCGTCCGGCCGCATCATCGGCGGCAACCGGCGCTTGGAAGAGATCTTCCGCCATCCCGTCCTGCCTTCGCCCGACACTGACAGCTACGGCGAATGGGTCGCCTTCCATGAAGACGGGCGGCCGGTCGAGGCCGCCGAGTACCCCCTCAGCCGCATCATCCGGGAAGGTCTGGACCACGCCGAGATGCGGTGCGAGTACCAACGCCGTGACGGCACGCGACTCTGGATCGAGATCGTCGGCGTGCCGATGCGCGACGAGGCCGGGACGACGGTCGGCGCGGTCGTGGCAGTCGCGGATATTGATACCCGTCGCCGGGCCGAGGAACGACAGGAGCTCCTCAATCAGGGCTCTCGCACCGCATGAAGAACCTGTTGGCGATGGTACAGGCCATTGCCGCCTCGACCCTGCGCGGCGCCACCGACATCGACGCGGCGCGGGAGGTGCTGGGCAGCCGGCTGGTGGCGCTCGGCAAGGCGCACGACGTCCTCCTCGGGGGAGCGGCCGAAAGCGCCTCTCTGCTGGCGGTGGTCCGCGAAGGTGTCGGCGTCCAGGAATCGGCCGGTCGGCGCGTCGCGTTCGAGGGACCGGACGTCGAGATCGGCGGCAAGGCCGCGCTGTCCCTCGCCCTGACCCTGCACGAGCTGACGACCAACGCGGTCAAGTACGGGTCGCTGTCGGTGCCCGACGGCGCGGTAACGGTGACCGCCTCGCTGGTCGGGACGGAGGACGCGCCGCGCCTGCGCATTGCGTGGACCGAGCGCGGCGGCCCGCCCGTCATGCCACCATCGCGAAAGGGGTTTGGGTCGCGGCTGATCGAGCGTGGGCTTACGGCGCAGGTCAACGCCAACCTGTCGCTCGACTACCGCCCGGAGGGGGTCGTCTGCGTCGTCGAGGCGGCGCTGGCCGACTTCCAGTCGGTCGCTTGACCGTGAGGTGCAACGAAGGGTCGGGCGGCCCGTTGCCGTTTGCGATGAATAATGCCCCGCACGCGAAGACGGCCCTGGTGGTCGAGGACGAGATGCTCTTCCGGCTGGAGGTCCGCGAACTCCTCGAAGCGGAAGGCTACGCCGTGCTCGAAGCCGGCAACGCCGCACAGGCGCTCGAACGGCTGGAGGGCGCGGTCTCGCTGACAGTCACCGACGTGCGCATGCCGGGTGCAATGGACGGCCTGATGCTCGTTCAGGAGGTTATCCGTCGCCGACCGGACATGGCGGTCGTCGTCGTATCGGCGCAGGTGACGCCGCGTCCGGGGGAATTGCCCGACCACGTCCCCTTTGTCGGACGGCCGTTCCTAGAGAGCCGCATCCGCGAGGCGATAGGCCAAGCCGTCGCCGCGGCGAATTCGGCAGGATCATGAGATTGGGATCCCCGGCCCCGATCACACCGAAGACTTGGCCTCGTCGAGGGATAGGGCCGATCGATGGGCGGTAGGTCCGGGTCGCGGATGCTCAGGTGATCCTGCGGTCTGGTCCGGTTGGCCCGGACGCTGGGGCGCTGCCCAGTAGGCCCGGCGAAGTTGCTTCGGCCCCGCCGGTCGGGTCCCCCCGTTGATGGGGGGACGTATCGCCCTTTCATAAGCGGCATCAAGGCCATCATCGACGGGCCCATGAGGAGTGGCCGCTCAGCGGCGAGCCCGCGCGTCCTGGATGGCCCGGCGGAGGATGCGGGACAGATCGGCGACTGAGTAGGGTTTTCGCAGCAGATCGAACCCGTGCGTGCCTTCCGCCGCCAGCACGTCGCTGTACCCGGAGGTCAGCACCACCGGGATGTCCGGTCGGCGCTTGCGGATCTCGCCGGCGAGCTCGACCCCGTTCATCCCCGGCATCATCACGTCGGAGAACACCACCTCGAACCGGAACGGGACGCGCTCTATCTCGGCCAGCGCCTTCTCCGCGTCGGTCGCCCAGACCGTCGAGAACCCCAGTTCGCTGAGGGCCTGCTGGGCGAAGGCGCCGACGTCGAGATTGTCCTCGACGACCAAAACGCAGGTGCCGTGACCCTCCGCCAGCGCTTCAGGTTCTACGGTCGTCTCGACAGGGGCGGCCGAGGCGACGCGCGGCAGGAAGAGGGTGAAGGTTGTGCCCTTGCCGAGCGCGCTCTCGACGAGGATCTCGCCGCCGGACTGCTTGGCGAACCCGAAGACCTGGGACAGGCCGAGCCCGGTGCCCTGGCCGACGACCTTCGTCGTGAAGAACGGCTCGAAGATGCGCTCGAGATTCTCCGGGGCGATTCCCGATCCCGTGTCGGTGATGGAGACGGCGATGTAGTCCCCGCGCTGGGGCGGATGCGCTCGGACGGCGGGAATGCGGCCGACGCGCCTGAGGCCGATGCGCAGGCGGCCCTCGCCGTCCATCGCGTCCCGCGCGTTCACGACCAAATTCACCAGCGCGGTGTCGAACTGGCTCGGATCGGCGTTCACGTGAAGGTCCTGCGTCTCCGCGTCGGGCAGGTCGAGTTCGACATGGATGCGCGCGCCAGTAAGGGTGCCGACCATGTCCGAGACCGCTGCCACGGCGCGGTTGACCGCGAAGGTTTCCGGACGGAGCGCCTGCCGGCGGGCGAAAGCGAGGAGTTGTGCGGTGAGCTTGGCCGCCCGGTCGACGGTCTCGGAGATGGCGCCGACGTATCGGACGCGGCGCTCCTCGGCCAAGTTGGGCCGCTTCAACAGATCCGTGGACGACTTGATGACCGTCAGGAGGTTGTTGAAATCGTGGGCCACGCCCCCGGTCAATTGGCCGACCGCCTCCAATTTCTGCGACTGGCGAAGTTGTTCCTCCAGTGCCCGGCGCTCGGTGATGTCGCGGCCAGCGGCGTAGAAGTGGTCGCCTCGCGGGATGGCGTTCCAGGAGATCCAGCGGTAGTCGCCCCCCGGGTCCGGAAGCGGACGTCGATGTCGTCGAGGGCTGCGCCCTCTACCACACGCTCGAAGGCCCGGGCGGCGATCGCGCGGTCGTCGGGATGGACCAGGGCGTCGAAGCGGTTGCCCACGAGGTCTGCCACGTCCCATCCGAGCGTCTCGGTCCAGGCGTCATTCGCCTTGCGGTAGAGCCCGTCGAGCCCGCAGACCACGAAGAGGTCGCGGCTGGCCCGCCAGACCATGTCGCGCTCGTCGGCCCGTTCCCGGGCGGTGGCCTCCAGATGGTTCTCCAACCGGCGGCGGTCGGTGATGTCGTTGAACAGGATCGCGACCCGATGCTGCTCGGGCTGGCCGACACGCAGGGCGTGCACGTCGAACCAGCGGCCCATCGCGACCGCGCCGCTTTCGAACCGGACCGGCCGGCCGGTCCGCGCGACCTCGCCATAGGCGTCGAACCAGGACTGTTCGAGACCAGGCACGAGCTCGCTTATCCAGCGTCCGACGGCGTCGCTCAGGCCCGTCTGTGTCGCGAAGGCGGGATTCGCCTCGATGATGCGGTAGTCGACCGCGCGGTTGTTTGCGTCGAAACGCATCTCGACCACGCAGAAACCGCTGTCGACCGCATCGAACAGGGCCCGGTATCGCGCCTCGCTCTCGGCGAGGACGCCTTCGGTCGTACGGAAGCGGGTGATGTCGAGCTGGCTCGCGAAGTAGTACCGGAGCTCCCCCGCCGGATCGAAGACCGGGCTGACGTAGAGCTCGTTGCGAAAGGGCGTACCGTCGCGGTGGTAGTTCAAGATCTCGACGACGACGTCTCGCCGGGCCGCGATGGCGTCCCGGACCTTGGCGACGTCGTCGGGGTCGGTGCCGGGTCCCTGGAGGAAGCGGCAGTTTTGTCCGATCACCTCATCGGCATCGTAGCCGCACAGGTTCTGGAAGGCCCGGTTCGCGAAGACGATGGGATTGTCGGGCAGGTTGGGGTCGGTGATGATCTGCGGCATGCGGGTCTTCTCCGCCGCCGTGAACAACAGGTCGGCCGAGGCCGCCGAGGTCCGTTGCCCCTGGGCCGGCCGGCGCAGGCCGTCGCCCAGTCGGGCCTCCAGCTTCGCCACGCGCTCCTCGAGCTCGCGCTCGCGCCGCCGCAGCCTCTCGTTCTCCGCGTCCATGAACCCCTCTCGCGGGCGTGATGAGCGTCGGCCCTTGCCCGGAACAAGGGTTCTGGGCGGGCGGTGGGCGACGCGGCTCTCATCGATGCACGTGTCCGGCTTCGCCCCGTTCCGGCTGGCTCGCCATCGTTCGGGACATTCGGGAACGTCGCGCGTTGTGGTTCGCTCCCAGCCCCGGGAGCGGGAAATCGGGGGAACTCATGCAATCCGATACGCCAAGGCCAGGGGACGACCCGCTTCCGCCCATCGGCGACCCACCGCCGGACCCGGCCCCGCCGGAGGGCGATCCGCCGGGCGAGCCACCGGCGCCGCAACCCCCTGGGCCGATCAACGCATCCTGAGCGGCCCGCCGTATCGCCGGGCCTGTCGCGGCGTGGCGATACGGCGTTCGCGGCATCGGCGCGAAGACGTCTCGCTGCACTTCGGCTCAGGTCTGCTTGAGCGGGATGCGGACGTTGATCCGCAGGCCGTCCTGATCGGAGGCGATGTCGACCTCGGCGGCCGTCTGCGCCGCCAGAATTTTGTTCAGCAGCCGCATGCCGAACCCTTCGCGGGTCGGAAGCGTCGGCGGAGGGCCGTCGTGCTCGTTCCAGACCCAGGCCAGGGAAGGGCCGTCCGGCCCTTCCTCGACGCTCCAGGTCACCACGACCCGGCCGCCTGGGTGGCCCAGCGCGCCGTGCCGTAGCGCGTTGGTGGTCAATTCGTGGAGGGCCATGCTGACGGGCACTGCCAGATCCGAGGGCAGCCGCAGGTTCGGACCCTCAAGCGAGACGCGACCGCCCTCGCGATAGGGGTCGAGTTCGGCCCGCAACAGCCCCTCGAACGACGCCACCTGCGCCTGATCCTCGGTGATCAACGCGTGCGTCCGGGCGAGCGACATGATCCGCCCCGAGAAGGCACGGGTGAACTCGGGCATCGTCACCGACGACCGCACCGTCGCGTTGAGGACGGCCTGCACGGTCGCCAGGGTGTTCTTCACCCGGTGGTGCAGCTCGCGCACCATGAGGGCCTGCCGGTCCTCGAATGACCGGCGCTGCGTCACGTCGCGCTGCGCCGAGACCCAATGCGTGATCTGGCCATCGCCTGAGCGCACCGGTGTGATCAGCCACTCGACACGGTAGGTTGATCCGTCCGCGCGATAGTTGAGCGCCTCGCCCTGGAACGCCTCGCCGGCCGCGAGGGAGGCGCGGGTCCGGTCGAGCGCCGCGCGCTCCGTGCCCGGCCCCTGAAGAAATCGGGGGCTTCGACCGATGGCGTCCTCAGCCGCGTAGCCGGTGAGGCGGGTGAAGGCCGGGTTGGCGTAGACGATTGTGGGACCGGGCTCATCGAGGTCGGCGGTGGTGATGAGAATGGCCTCGCCGGTCGCCTCGACGGCGGCTTGGAGCAGCCTAGGGTCGGCCCCGCCTGGTACGCACTCGTCTGGACGCGACACCGGAACTCTCTCGAACCGTTCTCCGCCGGCCTGCCGTGCTTCCGTGTCAGCGGCGTGCGCAGGTTGCCGACCTAGGTGACAACCACGCGTGCCCCCCCCGGTTTCGGGCGACCGGGCAAGCCGCCCTCTGTGCCGCAGGCGGTCGCCCTCGAATCCTCAGGAGCGGTCCCCTTCCGACAGGTCTCCAGGAGGACCGCGAAGATGGGCGCCTCACTTATGCCGGGTAAGCCCGGCCGGTGCGGCAACCGCGTCACCTACCACTGCAGGTCATTGCATGACGGGACAGGCTCGGCCTACGTCCCCGCCGTCGCCTGAACCGCTCATTCTATTAGTGGTTGTGCTGGTGACGTCCCAAGTTCCGCCCCAGCCGGTCGCCTCATTTGATCACGTTGCCGCCCATGGTCCCCCAGTCCCCCCATCCGTCGCAGCCC
The DNA here is from genome assembly GCF_042661665.1 of Methylobacterium komagatae. NCBI lineage: Bacteria > Pseudomonadati > Pseudomonadota > Alphaproteobacteria > Hyphomicrobiales > Methylobacteriaceae > Methylobacterium > Methylobacterium komagatae. The sequence goes on along the minus strand of NZ_JBHSWN010000001.1, from coordinate 3,206,003 downwards.
TCGACCGATGGCGGAGGACGTCCGTGAGCGAAAGCGAAGTCGAGCGGCTCCGGCGGCGCGAGCGCGAGTTGGAGGCGGAGGTGACACGTCTCCGCGGCGCGGCCCGCTCGCCGGGGGCGGGGCATTGCGAGGCGGTCTTCGACAGCGCGGTCGACTTCGCCATCATCACCATCGACGGCGAGGGTCGTGTCACGGCCTGGAATCCAGGCGCGGAGCGCATCCTTGGATGGACGGCCGGGGACATGCTCGGGTGCTCCGCCGACGCCATCTTCACTCCGGAGGACAGGGCAACCGGGCGCCTTGCGCGGGAGATGCGGCACGCCGCCGAGACCGGGCGGGCGTCCGACGAGCGCTGGCACATGCGCAAGGACGGGTCGCGCTGCCGGGCCAGCGGCGAGCTGATGCCGCTGCGCGGTCGCGACGGCGCCGACCTGGGATTCCTCAAGATCATGCGGGACCGCACCGAGGCCACCGCACGTGAGGGCGAGACGCGCCGCGCCCGGGACGAGTTGCAGTTCGTGACCGACGCCCTGCCGGTGCTGATTTCCTTCATCGACAGGGATCACGTCTACCGCTTCGTGAACCGAAGGTATGAGACGTGGTTCGGCCGGCCCGCCGCCGAAATCCTCGATCGCAAGGTGCGGGATGTCGTCGGGGAGGAGGTCTACCTGGCCCGGCTCCCCTTCATGGCGCGGTCGCTCGCGGGCGAAGAGATCACCTTCGATGCGACGATGCCATACCATGGCGATACCGCGAGGGAGTCGGAGATCCGCTACATCCCGCGCCGCGCCGTCGACGGGACAGTGGACGGCATCTTCGTCCTCGTCACCGACATCGCCGAGCGTGAGCGTGCCCGGGCCGAGCTGCAAGAGGCCGAGGACCGCCTCAGGCTGGCCCTGGAGGGTTCCGGCACGGGGATCTACGACTACGACCTCATCACCGGCGCGCTGACCTGGGACACGCGCACCCGCGCCCTGTTCGGGCTGAATGAGGACGATCCGGTCTCGTACGAGGGCGCCTTCCTGCCCGGCGTCCACCCGGGCGACCGCGAGAGGGCGGACCGGACCGTCCGGGCGGCCATAGGCTCCCCCGAAGGCTTCGACATCGAGTACCGCGTCACCGGCCTGCGCGACGGGATTCAACGGATACTCGCGGCCAAGGGCAACACCGTCTTCCGCGACGGTGCGCCCGTCCGCTTCGTGGGCACGGTCCGGGACGTCACGGAGGCCAGGGCTGCCGAGACCCAGGCACGCCGCCTCGCGGCCTTGGTCGAACAGTCGAGCGACTTCATTGGTATCGCCGGCCTCGACGGCCGGGCCGAGTATCTGAACGAGGCGGGCCGCAAGCTCGTGGGGCTCGGGAGCCTGGAGGACGCACGCGGCCACGATCTCGTCGAATATTTCGCGCCGGAGCATAGGGAAGCGGTGCTGGGGGAGGTGCTGCCGTCGGTTCGCGACGCCGGCTTCTGGGAGGGCGACCTCGCGTTCCGCGACTTCGCGACCGGGGCTTCCGTCCCCGTCCACTACACGATCTTCCCGGTCCGCGATGTGGAGGGGGCGGTCACCGGCTACGGCACCGTCACCCGCGACTTGACCGAGCGGCGGCGCCTGGACGCGTTCCGGATGGCGTTGATCGAGCTCGGCGACCGGCTTCGGGACTGCGCCGACACCGCCGGAATGGCCTATGCCGCCGCCGAGGTCATGGCCCGGACCCTCGGCCTCGACCGGGCCGGCTACGGCACCGTGGACGCGGCGCTCGGCACCGTCGACATCGAGCGGGACTGGACGGCTCCGGGCGTCGCAAGCGTGGCTGGCCGACATCGTTTCGACGATTACGGCGAGGTTCGGACAGGCCTCGCGGAGGGGCGCGAGGTTGTGATCCAGGACGTGATGGCGGACTCGCGCACGGCGGCCGATCCGGAACCCCTCCTGGCCATCGGCGTGCGCGCCCTGATCAACGTGCCGATTATGGAGCGCGGGCAACTCGTGGCGGTGTTCTTCCTGCACGCCCGTCAGGTTCGGGATTGGCGAACGGACAAGCTCGCCTTCGTCCGCGACGTGGCCGAGCGCACCCGATCCGCCATCGAGCGGTTCCGCGCCGAGGCGAGCCGACGCGAGAGCGAGGAGCAGTTCCGGGTCTTCGCGCAGGCCATCCCGAACCAGGTCTGGGCTGCGTATCCCGACGGCTCGCTGTACTGGTTCAACGACCAATTCTACGCCTATTGCGGTGAGCCCACGGGCAGCCTGCTCGGCCCCGATGCCTGGGCCCGCATCGTCCACTCAGATGATGTCCCACCCGTCGCCGCCGCCTGGAACCATGCCCGTGCAACGGACACCATCTACGAGACCGAGTACCGGCTGCGCCGTGCCGACGGCGTCCATCGCTGGTTCCTGGTGAGGGGCGAGCCGGTGCGCGACCCCGCCGGGCGCATCACGCGCTGGGTCGGCACCAACACAGACATCGACGACCAGAAGCGCGTAGCCGCCGAGCTGGCGCGGCTGGCCGGCAACCTGGAACAGCAGGTCGAGGAGCGCACGCGCGACCGTGACCGGATGTGGCGCCTGTCGACCGACGTGATGCTGGTCGCGCGCTTCGATGGGACCATCATCGCGGTCAACCCAGCCTGGACGGCGCTGTTCGGCTGGGATGAGGCCGAGCTCATCGGGCTCTCCTTCATGGATCTGGTGCACCCGGACGACGTGCCGTCCACGACGGCGGCGGCGGGGGACCTCTCCGCGGGCGCGATCATCCCGCGCTTCGAGAACCGCTACCGGCACAGGGACGGCAGCTACCGTTGGCTGTCCTGGACGGCGGTGCCGGACGATGCGTTCATCCACGCGGTGGGGCGAGACGTGCAGGCCGAGAAGGAAGCCGCCGCCACGCTCGCCGCGACCGAGGAGGCGCTGCGGCAATCGCAGAAGATGGAGGCGGTCGGTCAGTTGACCGGGGGACTCGCGCACGACTTCAACAATCTGCTCGCCGGGATCTCGGGCTCGCTGGAGTTGATGCAGACCCGTATGAGCCAGGGCAGGCTCACCGACCTCGACCGGTACATGACGGCGGCCCAGGGCGCGTCGAAGCGGGCCGCGGCACTGACCCATCGCCTGCTCGCCTTCTCGCGTCGGCAGACGTTGGACCCGAAGCCGACGGCCGTGAACGCCCTCATCCACGGAATGGAGGACCTGATCCGGCGCACCGTGGGTCCGGCCGTGCATATCGAGGTAGTCGGTGCGGCCGGCCTCTGGCCGGCGCTGGTCGATCCGCCCCAGCTTGAGAACGCGCTGCTCAACCTGTGCATCAACGCCCGCGACGCGATGCCGGAGGGCGGGCGGATCACCATCGAGACCGCCAACAAGTGGCTGGACGACCGGGCCGCCAGGGAGCGGGACCTGCCGCCTGGCCAGTACCTGTCACTTTGCGTGACCGATACCGGCACGGGCATGACCCCCGACGTCGTCGCCAAGGCGTTCGACCCGTTCTTCACCACGAAGCCGCTGGGCCAGGGGACGGGGCTTGGCCTGTCGATGATCTACGGCTTCGCCCGGCAGTCGGGCGGGCAGGTCCGCATCTACTCCGAGGTCGGCCAGGGCACCACGATGTGCATCTACCTGCCCCGGTACTACGGCGAGGCGAAGGGCGACGAGGCGATGCCCGACCTCGCCGACGCGCCGCGCGCCGAGCAGGGCGAGACGGTGCTGATCGTCGACGATGAGCCGACGGTGCGGATGCTGGTCACCGAGGTGCTCGAGGATCTGGGCTACACCGCCATCGAGGCCGCCGACAGCGTCGCCGGCCTCAGGGTACTCCAGTCGGACGTCCGCATCGACCTTCTGGTCACGGATGTCGGGCTGCCGGGCGGCATGAACGGTCGTCAGATGGCGGATGCCGGGCGAGTGAGGCGGCCCGGCCTCAAGGTACTCTTCATCACCGGCTATGCCGAGAATGCGGCGGTCGGCAACGGCCATCTGGAGCCCGGCATGCAGGTGCTGACTAAGCCGTTCGTGATGGAGGGGCTCGCCTCCCGCATCAAGGAACTCATCGCCGAGGCCTGAGGATCTCACGTTCGTCGACCGGTCCCAGACGGACGTGGCCAGTCCAAGGGGCTAGAGGTTCGCCTAACCGGGGCTGAACGGCGCGGTTCAGGGCTGGTTGCGCGGCCGGTTCTAGAACGCTGCCACACCCGGGAGGCATCGGGCAGCCAGGACGGCAGATCGTGTCAAGCAAGACGAACGAGAACTCGACGAAGGAGCCCCACCCCGCCGGTGGCCCACCCCCGGGACCGCTCGATCGCGCCACGTCGCGGCCCGCCGGCAGGACGGCAGCGACCATCGGCTCCATGTCGGTTTCGACAACGTGATCCGCGAACCGGGTGCCCTTTAAGATCCCGGGGCCCCCTCGCACGTTCGACACCCCGGCGCCGCGTTGCGCCCATCCATAGGAAACGGTCATGACGAAGAAAGCCGCCCTGCTGGGGGCCACCGCGCTGCTGTTCGCCACCGCCGCCGTAGCGCAGCCGGCCCCGCCCGATGGTCCGCGCGGTGGGCCCGAGGCCGCGCCGTCCCCGCCGCCTCCGCCCGGCGGTCGGCGTCCCGGTCCGGAGGCGGGAGGTCCCCCGCCCCCCGGCGGCCCCCGTCGCGGTCCCGATGCACCTCCGCCGCCTCCGCCCTCATCCAAAGGTGCCCACTTCATCTTCGAGCGTGGCGGCGCACGCATCGACGTGAAATGCGCCGACGACGAGCCGATGAAGGCCTGCGCCGACATCACCCTGCAGATGCTGGACAAGCTGTCGACCCTGAAGCAGTCGGACGGACACTGAGGTTATGCCTCGTGGGGCCGCGCCGCCGGTCGGGGCCCCACGACTGGCGCGGGGTAAGCCGGGTGCCGGGGAGTAGCCGGGAAAGCGATGGTGGATTGCAGCTCGGCGGAACCGAACGAGCCGGCCGACCTTGGCATCCCGATGCTGCATCTCGCCGAGGCGGGGGCCTGAAAGGCGACAAGAAAGTGAGTCCGCCTTGGAAGTCATTCACGACGATCCGCCGATGCCGGTGGAGATCGCCAATGGGTTCTACCCGGCCTTCGAGGACCGATGGCGCAAGGCGGAACTCGCGGGGCGTCTCACGATGCTCGCCTTCGTGCTGGTCTGCGCCCTGGGGTTGCTGGGGCATGGTCCATTCAGTGAGCGCGAACTCGCGAACTCGGACGGCTCGATCAGAATCAAGTACGAGCCGGTGGTGCGGTTCGGCGCGCCCACCATCATCAAGTTCGACACCAAGGTACCACCCGGCGGCGACAAGGTCGCGGTGACCATCGCCAAGGACCTCGTCGACCAGTTCGGCCTGGAGAGCATCACGCCCCATCCCGCGACCTGGGAGGTCGCGGGCGGCAACATCCGCCTCGTCTTCCCCGTTCAGGCCGGCGAAAGCCATGCGCTGATCCGCTTCACCGGGTCACCGGCCTTCCGCGGCGGGGTGGACCTCACCGCACGCCTCGATGCGGGCGAGACGCTGTCCTGGTCTCAGTACGCGGTGCCCTGACCATGAACACCGTCCTCAAGGCCGCGGCGGCCTACCTCATTGTCCTGTTCGTCATCCGGCTGATCGGACGACGGACCGCCAGCCAACAGGCCCCCATCGACATGGTGGTGCTGTTCCTGTTCGGCGGCCTGAGCGTCAGCGCCATCCTGGGTGACGACCACTCCTTCACCGGGGCGATGAGCGCCCTGTTCACCGTGGGACTGATGCACGTCTCGGTGTCGTGGTTGAAGCTGCGCTTCGTCTGGTTCGAGCGGATCGTCGACGGCACTCCCATCGTGGTCTACCGCGACGGGGATTGGGACGAGGGGCGCATGCGCCATCTTCGCATGCAGCAGGCAGACGTACGGACGGCGGCACGCCAGCAGGGCCTAGACGATCTGGAGAAGGTCGCCGTCGCCATCGTCGAGCGCGACGGCAAGGTTTCCGTCATCGAGAAGGAATGATCCCGGCGCACCGTACGCGGTTGAGGCAGCGAGCCTCAGTAGCCGTATCCACCGGGGTAGGCATCGTATCCGATGGCGGGGGCGAACCCATTGGAGGGGGAGCGACAGCCACCCCACGTGTAGCTTTGACCCGATGGATGTGCTGCGATGAGAAGCGCAGCATCCGGGCAGACGAACCTTGTCGTTGGTTGGTCGCTGGCAGAATTGACTTCGAGGCTGGGCAGTCTTCGAAGGGCCGACCTTATCGAGATGACGATACGCATCCGTCACTCCTCCACTGACCGGGAAGCAGAAACGTCGATGCGGACGGTGCGTTCCGACGTTGAATACGTGCCGATGACCGAGGCGCATCCCTCGATGCACCGAACATCGTGGCGATTGAGGCATACCGGGGACGCGATGTCGCTTCCTTGCCAGTGAGAACGCTCCGTAAGACCGAGGTGCAGGAAACCGTGTATCGACGCGGTCGCCGTGGCGCGACGATGCCGGAATGGCGCACGAGCTTTGCCGCAAACCATCCAGTGCATGTATCGTCAACAATCCAATCGTGCACCATCGGTGCAGGCGAAGGTCTACGAGCCGGGAATACTACCTGCAAATCGGACGGAACCGTTAGTACCAGTACGCCGTTGCTGCGGTCATCCTACCTCATACCGGTAGAAGCAGGGAGAAAGACATGCGCCAGACCGTCATCCTCGGCTTCGTCGCTGCCGCGTTCGCAGGCCTCGCCGCCCCCGCCATGGCCGAAGAGACCACCGTCGTCCGTCGCGACGGACCCGCGGTCGTCGATCATCGCGACACTGTCGTCGAGAAGCGCGAGGTCACCACCGGCAGCGTCGATTGCGGCTCGAAGACCGTCCACAAGGAGGACGGCATGGGCAACTCGAAGACCGTCCACAAGGAAGGCTGCAACTGAGGCGCCGCCTCGCTTCCGTCCTGACGATTGCGGAGAGACGACCATGACCAACAAGATCCTTCTCGCGCTGGCTGCGGCCGGCATGCTCGCCTTGCCCGTGGCTGCCCAGGCCCAGGGCACCGTCCGGGGCGCGGCCGAGGGCGCCGCGGTCGGCGCGGACGCGGCCGGTCCGGTCGGCGGCATCGTCGGCGGCGCGGTCGGTGCGGCCACCGGCACCGTCGGCGGCATCCTGGGCGTGGACGACCGTCCGCGCTTCCGCTCCTACGTTCGCGAGCGCAACGTCCGTTCGTACGATTACGACGGGCGCGTCGCCGTAGGCTCCACGCTGCCGTCCTCGGGCGTGACCTACTACGACGTGCCGGACCAGTACCGCGTGAAGCCGGGTTACCGGTACACGGTCGTCAACGATCGGCCGGTGCTCGTCGACCGTGGCCACCGGATCGTCGAAGTCATCGACTGATCGGACCGTCGGCCTGAACCGCCGACATGAGACCTGACCCCGTCCGGCCGGAAGCCGGGCGGGGTTTCTTTCGCCGGTCAGCGACGTTGGTCACGTACGGCGCCGCGCCGAGGAGTACACGCCGCATGCCAGCCGACGATGCCGTAGCCGCCCGCGCCCCCGCGCAGGTCCCGCCGCCCCTCGTCCCGGGCCTGCGCGGCCTCTTGACCCTTGCGGTCGGCGTCGTCCTCGTCGCGGCGCTCTACTTCGGGCGCGAGGTGTTCATCCCCCTCGTACTGGCCGTGCTTCTCAGCTTCGTCCTCGGGCCGGTCGTCAACCTGTTGCGGAGGGCCAAGCTCGGGCGGGTGCCTTCCGTCATCGTCGCGGTCCTCCTGGCCCTGGGAGTCCTCGGCGGCATCGGCGCCGTCATCGGCACCCAGGTCGCGGGGCTCGCCAGCAACCTTCCGCAGTACCAAGCCACCGTGCAGAAGAAGGTCGCCGGGCTCCAACAGGGCTGGCTCGGTGAGGCGAACAAGCTTCTCCAGAAATTCAATCACCAAGTCCACGACGCCACCCAGAAGGCCGACGCCGCCGGCACCACCGCCGCAACCGGACCGGCGGGCGAAACGCCCAAGGCGCAACTCGTGCGGGTCGAACAGCCCGAACCCTCGCCCCTGGCGCTGGCCGAGAAGGTCCTGGGGCCCATCGTCTCGCCGCTCACGGACGTGGGCATCGTTCTGGTCGTGGTCGTGTTCCTCCTCCTGCAGCGGGAGGACCTGCGCAACCGCATGATCCGCCTTTTCGGGTCGAGCGACCTGCACCGCACGACGGTGGCGATGGACGATGCGGCCGGCCGGCTCGGGACCTACTTCCTGGCACAGCTCGGCATGAACGCCGCCTTCGGCGTCATCGTCGGGGTCGGCCTCTGGTTCATCGGTGTGCCCAACCCGCTCTTGTGGGGCGTGTTCTCGGCCATCATGCGCTTCGTCCCCTATATCGGCGCCATCGCCTCCGGCGTCCTGCCCGTGGCCCTGGCGGCCGCGGTCGATCCGGGCTGGTCGATGGTCATCGCCACCGCGGCGCTGTTCCTGATCGCCGAGCCGCTCTTCGGGCAGGTGATCGAGCCGCTGCTCTATGGACATTCCACTGGGCTCTCGCCCTTCGCGGTGATCGTCTCGACCTTGTTCTGGGGCTTCCTGTGGGGGCCCATCGGCCTGATCCTGGCCACCCCGTTCACCGTCTGCCTCGTCGTGCTGGGCCGGCACGTCGACAGCCTGGAGTTCTTCGACGTCCTGCTGGGCGACCGGCCGCCGCTGACCCCGGTGGAGAACTTCTACCAGCGCATGCTGGCCGGCGACCCGGACGAGGTGCGGGACGTCGCCGAGGCCATGCTGAAGGAGCGCTCGCTATCCTCGTACTACGACGAGGTGGCGCTCAAGGGCCTGCAACTCGCCGCCAACGATTTTGCACGCGGTGTGGTGACGCCCGCGCAACTGGACAACATCCGCGCCTCGGCCCGCTCGCTGGTGGAGGACTTCGAGGACCATCCTGACGCTGAGCCGGCGCGAGACGACAAGGCCGTCAATCCGAATGAGACGCCCACGCTTGCCGAGCGGACCCACACGAAGACCGAGGCCGTGCCGGGACAGGCACCGCCTCGCGACGCCCTGCCGGAGGAATGGCGCGGGGAGGCGCCCGTTCTGTGCGTCGCCGGCCGCGGCCCACTCGACGAAGCGTCCTCGGCGATGCTGGCCCAGTTGCTGCGCAAGCACGGGCTCGGCGCGCGCGTGACGCCCTACCAGACCGTCTCGCGCGAGGGCATCCGAGACCTCAACCTGGCCGGCGTCGCGATGATCTGCATCTCCTACCTCGACATCACCGGGAACCCGGCGCACCTGCGTTATATGCTTGAGCGGATGAAACGTCGGGCGCCGGGCGTCCCGGTGCTCGTGGGACTTTGGCCGGTGGGAGAGAGGGTGCTCACCGACGCTGCGCTCGGTCGGGAGGTCGGCGCAGACGCCTACGTGTCCTCGCTCCGCGACGCCGTCGAGGCATGCCTAAGGGAGGCGGATGGCTCGAACCACGATCCGTCCGTTCCGTCTCCTCGACCCACTCTCGCCGTCGTCGCCTGACGGGCCAGCCTAAACCGGCTCGGAAACATCGCCCTGGCTTCCGCCCTACAGTTCGGTCGCGAAGGGCCCGCGGAACGGTTTGGCGCAGCCCGCCGTCTCTGGTCCGTGGTCGGCAATATTCCGGCCTGAGGGAGACCTTCGATGATCCGCACATCTATGCTGGCCATGCTCGGCGCACTGACCCTGGCAGGCGGCGCCATCGCAACCTCCTCTGCCGCCCTAGCCGATCCGCCTTGGGCCCGCGGCGAGCGTGGCTTCCGTCACGGTGGCCCGCCGCCCTGGGCTCCGGCGCACGGATATCGCCGCCACCGTGAGTTCGGCAGCTACGGTCGCAGGGACGTTCGCATCTACGAGGGGCGGCGCTACGGCGGCTACCGGGGCTACGACGGTTACAGTCGCTACTGACCCCTCGGTCGCGACGGAAGGACCGTCGCGCCGGCTTTCCTATGCTCACCTGATCTTGGAATTCGCCTTCGTCCGGTCCGACGGCGGCATTGTCGATAGGTTCACACCGGGCGGTCGCCACTCGGTCATGAGCCGCCCGGTTCAAGTGACGACGTCGCTCCGATCCGGGGCAGATGCCGCTGGTTGGCTCAGCGAAGAGTGAACCAAACACATTCCCAACGTTAAACTGCCGTTCATTTGGGCTGATCGTATAAATACGCATCATCAACGCGGAACGGTTTTCTTATTCCGTCCGTTTTTGGTGCGTTAACAAGAACAGTCGGGAGTTTTACATGCTGAAGAACGTTCGCGTTGCCGCGCTTGCGGCCACCTTCGTCGTCGGCGGCGCGGCGATGGCGCTCGCCCAGTCCTCCTCGACCGTGGGCACTGGCGGCTCCTCGGCCGGCGGCGGCACCAGTTCCTCGACCGTGGGCACCGGCGGCTCGTCGGCGAGCGGCGGCACGAGCTCGTCGACCGTCGGGACGGGCGGCTCCTCGGCCGGCAAGGGCACCAGCGGTACGTCCTCGACCGTGGGCACCGGCGGCTCGACCGCAGGCAAGGGCACCAGCGGTTCGTCGGTGGGCACGGGTGGCTCGTCGTCCGGGATGTCGGACGGCATGGGCAAGTCCGGCAGCGCCCCAGGCCATGACCGGAGCGGCCCCGGCAACTCCGAGAACGCGCCCGGCCACAACAAGCGCTGAGCCCCCGACGGGTGAAAGCATCGGGCGCGGTCCGTGAGGATCGCGCCCTCCTTGTTTTCGAGGAGACCGGACCATGTCTCGCTTGCCCATGCCGCTCCTCTGCGGCGCCTTCGTCCTCGTCGGCTCGTTCGCAGGCCACGCCCAGACCAGCACGGTCACGACCGGCCCGAACGGCGTTTCGGGAAGTACCACCGTCACCACCGGCCCGAACGGCAAGCCGTGCAAGGTCGTGCATTCGGACGACGCGAGGAACACCGGCACGATGACGAGCTCGGTCACGGCCGGTCCGGGCGGGGTCAGCAGTTCGACCACAGGCGGCACCTCAGTGACCACGAGGTCCGGCAACGGATCGACCAGCAGCTCTGCGTCCAGCCCGGTTCCGGCGGCACCACCATGACGACGACCGGCGACGGCGATTGCGTCGTCACCGTCCCGAAGGGGAAGTGAGGTTCACATGACCATTAAACACATCATTCCGCTCACGGCCCTCGGGTTTCTCGTGGCCCCGACGCTCGCGATGGCCCAGTCCAGCGCCACCGGGGGTTCGGCCGGCTCGGCCGCCGTCGGCGGAACCTCGGCCTCGACGGTCGGGACCGGAGGCACCTCGACCGGGGCCAACGGCTCGACCGGCTCGTCCCTCGCCACGGGCGGCAGCGCCGCCGGCGGTAAGACGATGGACCGCTCGCACGTCAACGGGACGGGGAACGGCGGGCTCAACGGCCAGGCGAAGGCCATGGCTCACGACGGCGGCACGTTCTCGAAGTCCCACACGCAGACCAAGGTTCGCGACGGGGAAGTCGAGTCCCGCACCAAGACCATGTCGCACGAGCCCGGCTCGAAGCCGGTGAAGTCGACCACCACGACAGGTCGGTGACCGGTCCGGCCGCTTGTGTGACCCATGCGCCCCGGAGGCTCGATCCGCCGGGGCGCGATCCCTAACATCGAGATGGGGCGCCGCGGGAAGACCGATGCGGCCTGGTCACTCAGCGGTTCGAGTGCTCGCGCAACCTCCGCGAGACGTCCGTGTTGTCGACCGCACCAGCAGAACGCACCGCCTCCCTGAGGCGGCCTCGCGTCGGCGAGCGCACCAGCCCCCGCCAGCGAGGCGTCCATGACCGATCCGACGCCGCTGCCATCCGAGGTCGGGAACGTCCGTCGTCTCGACGCCCTGCACGACTATGCCATCCTCGACACGCCACCCGAACAGGGGTTCGACGACATCGTCGAACTGGCGCGCCTGACCTGCGGGGTTCCCGTGTCCCTCGTCAGCCTCGTGGCCGGCGACCGGCAGTGGTTCAAGGCCCGCTCGGGCTTCGATCCCTGCGAGACCACGCTGGACAAGTCGGTCTGCGCGCACGCCCTGGCCGAGCCGGACCTCCTGGTCATTCCGGACCTGACGCTGGACCCACGGACGCGCGACAACCCGCTCGTCACCGGCGAACCGCATCTGCGCTTCTACGCCGGGGCACCCCTGCAGGCGCCGGGAGGCGAGCGCCTCGGCAGCCTGTGTGTGATCGACCTAGAGCCGCGCCCTGCCGGGCTCACGGAGTCCCAGGAAACGGCCCTGCGGGCGCTGGCCGGTCAGGTCATGACCCAGATGAACCTGCGCCGGGCCATGGCCGAGCGCGAGCGCGTCCTGGCAGGCCAAGCGGCGTTGATCGCGCAGCAGAATGCGCTGATCTCAACCCAGGCCGCCATCACCCGGGCGAACGGCGACCGGGACGTCATCCTCGACGTCCTTGTGGCCGGTGCGATGGAGGCGGTGCCTCAGGCCGAGGGCGGCGTCATCGAGATCCGCGAGGGTGACGAACTCGTCTACCGCTCGACGCGCGGGACGCTCGCGGACCACGCGGGACTCCGGGTGCCGGTCGATGGCAGCCTGTCTGGCTATTGTCTCAGGACCTCGAAGCCGGTGCTGTGTCCGGACGCCACTCTGGACCCCCGGGTCAGGCAGGAGCTCATCCCGATGCTCGCCCTGCGGTCCGCCGTGTGCGTGCCCATCACTCGCGGGAACGAGACCATCGGCGTCCTGAAGCTCCAGTCGAGCCGCCCCGACGCCTTCACGGGCAGGGAGCTTCGCGTCGCCGTCCTCTTCGCCGGGACCGTCCCGGCGGGCTTGGCCGAGGCCGGCGAGGCAGAGGCGCGGCGCGGCATCCGTGCCGGAGAGGCGACCCTGCGCACCGTGATGGAGACGCTGCCCGTCGGCGTGCTGATCGCGCAGGCCCCGTCCGGCCGCATCGTAGGGCACAATGCGCGCGCCGCCGCCATCCTCGGGCACGGGCTGACCCCGGCGCAGCCCGGCGAAGGGCCGGCCCGCTGGGTCGGGTTTCACCCGGACGGGCGCCCCGTCGCCCCCGACGAATGGCCCCTCCTACGAGTGACCCGGAACGGCGAACGCCGTGCCGAACTGGAGGTCGACTACCAACGGGGCGACGGAACGCGCGCCTGGGTAAATTTCACCGGCGCCCCGATGTACGATCACGATGGCCACCAGATGGGTGGCGTGGTGGTCGTCACCGACATCGATGGTCGCAAGCGTGACGAGCTCGACCTCGCCGCCGCCAAGAGGGCCGCCGAGGAGGCCAACCGGGCCAAGAGCGAGTTCCTGGCGAACATGAGCCACGAGCTGCGCACCCCGCTCTCGGCGGTCATCGGCTATTCCGAGATGTTGCAGGAGGAGATGGAGGATCTCGGCCAGGAGGATCTGCTGCCCGACATGCGCAAGATCGAGGCGAACGCGCGCCACCTGCTCGGTCTGATCAACGACGTCCTCGACCTGTCGAAGATCGAGGCGGAGCGGATGGAGACCTACGTCGAGGACTTCGCGGTCGAAACCGTGGTCCGCGACGTCGCCTCGACCGTGGAAGCCCTCGTCGCCCGCAAGGGCAACACGCTGACCCTCGACCTCGGCACTGACCTCGGCGAGGCGCGCACCGACGTGACCAAGTTGCGCCAGTGCCTGATCAACCTCCTGAGCAACGCGGCCAAGTTCACCGATGGCGGGCAGGTCACGCTGTCGGCGGCGCGGGACGAACGAGATGGCGCGGCCTGGCTGACGTTCTCGGTCTCAGATACCGGCATCGGCATGTCGCCGGAACAGCAGTCGCGGCTGTTTGAGCGCTTCACCCAGGCCGACGCATCGACCACGCGCAGGTTCGGCGGCACGGGCCTCGGCCTGTCCCTCACCCGGGCGTTCGCGGGAATGCTGGGCGGGGACATCGCGGTGGCAAGCGCACCGGGGCGGGGCACGACCTTCACGGTCTCGGTGCCAACGCGCATCACCGGCACGAACGACGAGGTCCCCTCTGCAATCGACGATGCGGGCCCCATCACCGTGGATGCGGCCGCCGACGGTGTCGTCCTCGTGGTGGACGACGACGCGGCGACGCGGGAGCTCCTGGCCCGCTTCCTGGAGCGGGACGGATACCGGGTTGCGGTGGCGGCGGACGGCAAGGAGGGCTTGGACAAGGCCCGGAGCCTCGTGCCGCGCGTCATCCTCCTCGACGTGACGATGCCTCAGATGGATGGGTGGGCGGTCCTGCGCAGCATCCGGCGCGATGCGGCCTTGCACGAGACGCCCGTCGTCATGGTGACGGTTCTTGACGAGCAGAGCCGCGCCTACGCGCTGGGCGCCACCGACTACCTGCAGAAGCCGGTGAACTGGAACGAACTCCACACGGTGATGGACCGGTTCCGCCCTAAGTCCGTCGCGCCAGAGTGAGGCGCGGCTAGAGAGTTTTTTGTAATCCTTGGATCAACAGAAAACTCTCTAACCAATTGTTATTGACGCATTTTCTTGCGCCGAACCGGCGTCCACTTCGGCGGAAAAAGCTTTAGTCGATGACCTCGACGACCCGACGCGTGCGCGGGTCCACCAGCACCGGGTGGTCGTTCACGACGGTGTAGTTATAGCTCGGCAGGGCGAACTCCGGGGGCACGTCGTAGTAGACGACACCGTCCTCGGGCAGCACGGTCCCGACCTTCAGGGTGCCCGGATAGGCGAAGGACGGACGCCGCTCGCCCGTGGCGTAGATGCGGAAGCGCTCACGCCGGTCGATACCGAGGATGCCATTGGCCGTGCCCACCGCCGCACCGACCGCACCGCCGACGACGGCGCCCAGCGGCCCAGCGATCATCTCGCCGCGGTTCGCCCCCTCCTGAGCGCCGCGTTCCAGTCCTTGAGCCTGGGCGGCCGCTGCCCATGCCACCATCGCCGCCGCAACGACCAGTCGCACCTTGCCTGCCATCTTCCATTCCCCCCTGATGCCGGTAGGCCCGGCATCGTCGTTGACTGTCGGTCCGACGGTTTAACGGCCGCCGGTCATGGCCCGCACGGGTGCGCCGGCCAAGTCGACCGTCGAGCCGACCGTGTCCCGCAGGCCGGAGCCGACGTTGGACAGGTGCTCGCCGTAGGTCTCGCGCGTCTGCGGGTCGACGATGGCCACCGGAGCCGCGACCGCGAGGGCTGCACCGGTCGCGACCGTGGAGGCGGCCCCGGCCGCCGTGCTGACCAGCTTGTCCCCGAAGCCGACCTGCCCGTCGGAGATCGGCTGGCCGTCCGCGAGGCGCTTGCCCAGCAGCGCGACGACATCGCCAGAGGCGAACTTGCCGTGGTTCAGTGGATCGTCGCCCTTCACCGTAGAGAGGTTCAGGACGCTGATGTTCTGGCGCTCCAACTCGGACCGGTAGGGCTCGGCGTTCGGATCGATGGCGCCCAGCCGGATGCTGTCGCCCCAGACCAGCCGGGAGACGGCCAGGGCCTGGTCGTCACCGGACACCATCAGGGTCAGTCGCGGCCGGTTCGAGCCCATATCGCGAAAAGCCTCGCGGGCGAGGTCCATGTCGACGTCGGGCGCTGCGAGGATGACGTTGCGGATCTTGGGTGCCACGCGCCGATCGCGGATGGCCATCTGGCGCAGGCTCTCCAGCGTCAGCCAGTTGCCCATCGAGTGGGCCAGAACCGTAACCTCGCCGACGTTCGGGTCCTTGGCGAGATCCCGCAGCAGGGTCTCCAGGCCGTTGCGCGAGAAGTTCGTGCTCTCCCGGTCATAGCCATAGGCGAGGACCGACCCCTTGGACGGCCAGGTGAACAGCACCGGGGCGACCTCGGCCCCGGAATCGTGGACGATCTGCGCGAAGCGGAAGACGGCGTCCTCGAACTTGTTGTTGAAGCCGTGCACGAACACCAGCACGTGGCGCTTGGCCCCGCGCCGGACGGCCCGGCCGGTCCAGGCCGCGACCTTCGCGCGCTCGACCGGCTCGGCGCGCAGGGCAACGAAATCGGTGGCCGGATTGCCGGGGAGCGACTTCGGCCACTGCACGGAGCCGGGCTGGCGCGTGGCATCGGGCGGGATGGAGACGGCGAGGTCCGTGTAGGTGACGGCGTCGCCACGTTCACCGGAGAACAGCACGCCGCGGTCGCTCGCCGACTTGCGGGTCGTCGCCACCAGCATGTCGACCCGTGACGTCCCGGGGACGGTCTCGACGGAGGCGACGGGAAGCAGCACTCCGGTCGGACGACCGGCGCAACCGGCCAGGAGGGTGAGGGCAGCGGCAGCTACGATGCCCCGGACGACTCCACGTGACCCCACAAACGTCCCGTACACCGGCGTCCCCCGACAAACCTCGACAAGGCAGGGCGGGAAAATGGTTTACCAATTCCTACCCGGACCCGGGTGCCACCCGATTGCGGCGACCTCGGGTCCGGCCATCGCCGGCTGAATCCCTAGTCGATGATCTCGACGATGCGACGGCTGCCGGGTTCGACGAGAACGGGGCGCTCGTTGACGATGGTATAGCGATAGCCGCTCACACCGTACTCGGCCGGTACCTCGCAGTAGGTCACGCCGTCCGAAGGCAGGACGGTGCGAACGCGGACTTGATCGCCGAAGGTGTACGAGGGCTACCTGGTTTGGCGATGTCGCTGGACCGGATCGCCGCGAAGGCCTCGTCGGCGGCCCTCAGCCCGCTGTCATGGGCTCCGTGGGCGGTCGTGAAGTCGAAGGGGTGTGTCGCCTCGCCGGCGAAAAAGAGGCGGTCCTCGAAGGGCCGGGCCAGCCGCGTCCGCGCACCGGAACGGCCGGGCAGAGCGCAGCTATATGCACCGCCGATGAACCCCAACCGGGACCATGAGGTCGCCGCCAGTGGACGAATTGCCGACGCCACGCCGCTACCGAACAAGGTTGCCAACTCCGCCGACACGAAGGCGAAACCGGCGGCCGGGCCCTCTTCCGCAACGATGCGTGCGCCTTCGCCCCCAAGGAATGCCTCTATCACCGGCCAACCGTTCGGCCGGATGGAATAGGCAGCGGATCTCGGGTCGTGCAGATTGCCGTAGGCGTGGCTGTCCGTTCCAAACGCGCTGTTGCGCCCGATCTCCAAAAAATCTTCTCATTACACCCGAGCGGCAGTGAGGCCGCTGCCTCGCGCCATGGTTCGACCCCGGACGGAAGGCGAATCGCGTCGCCAGCCAGGACCGCGGTCGAGACCGTCAGGATGGCTGCCCCGGCGCGGACGGTGCCCGCGCGGGTGATCACCACGACGCCATCCGTCGTCAGGTCGATCCGCTCGGCGGGAGTAGCCAGCCGGACCGACGCCGAGGATGGCAGGCTGGCAGCGACCAGCGTGCCGTAGCCTTGAGGCAGATGCCAGTTTCTGCCCGTCGAGGCATCGTCGTAGGTCAGGTAGTCGGTCGCGGAGATTTGCTCGGGCGCGACGCCGCTCATGAAGCCGGCGATCGCCCGTACGTAGCCGTTCCAGGCGCCGCCGGGCTCAAGGGCATCGCTCGCCCGGTCGCTGCCTGAGGCGAGGTCTCGAAGGCGCCCCTCCCAGTCGCTGTAAGCCTTCCAGGCCGCCTCCTGATCGCCCTTGTTCTCGACCACAGAAGGATGGGCCTTTGCCCAAGGCGGTTCGCCGCGGTCGACAGGAAAGCCCAGGGACTCGGCGATGTCGACCCACGCGTTGCGGTCGCCCGAGTGCAGCCACTCGCAACCCAGATCGAGCGGGAGGCCGCCGAAGTCCTGGGTGTACGCGCGGCCCCCGAGCCGCGACGAGGCTTCGAGTAGCAGGGACGAGGCGCCACGGGCTGCTAATCTTCGCGCGGCGCCGATGCCGGCGGCGCCGCCCCCCACGATGACGACGTCGAATTCGCTTTTCATGATGCCAAAGTGTGGGCGGTCGAACTGGCTTCCAAGGTAGCAGCGGCCATTAAGACCGCGGCTTCAAGACTTCAGGCGTTCGTCAGGCCGCGAGCCGCCTCGCCGGCTCCGGCCGCCCGTTGGAGGACATGGCCGAAACCGGCATCGCAGGCGGTGCCGTTGTCGCCGCTTGCGCCATAGGCCCCGCCGGGCAAGGAGCTAGCTTCATGCGAGGTTAGGAGCACGCAGACCGGGTCGAGTTCCACCGGCTGGCCGGGATGGCCCAGGGGCACCTCGAGGCCGAACTTCTCGCCGTTGTCCTGAAGCTGTGGGTGAAGTCGGCACCTTCCCGGGCGAAAGCGATGGCGGCGAAGCGATCAATGCCGCTATCCGCACCGGTCACGAGGGCCATGCGCCCTTCCTGCCGCCCCTGTCCCCGATAGCTGGTCTCGCCACGGTCGGGCTTCGGCTTCATCGCCAGCACGAGGCCCGGCGCGTGCCGCCGTTCGGATCGCCCCCAAGCCGTTGATAAGCGAATTGATGAAGGCCTCTACGGCTGCTCTCCGTGCGCAAACCGGATGATGCGCTCCGACCGATTGGGCCGTCGGTCCAATTGCCTTTGGATCAGGTCATGGCCGAGCCGAGGTGCCCAGGCCCGAAAAGACCCGTCAAGCCAACGTAGCTCGAACCAAGGTGTACTTAATCCGTTCTCGCTGTGCCACCCGATGGCAGTGTCTCTCGCGGGGACTCCGGCAGAGAAGGTGCCGTCCGCGACCTTCGTGTCGCTCGCGCGCGCTCTTGAGAAGCCGACCTGCGTCGCTCTTCGCGTAGAACCTCGATAGTTGGCTGCCACCAACCCCGAGCGAATTCGGGTTCACCCGGCGCCTCTTTCGCTGGCCAAGTCCGGACGAGTTCCTCGTGGGTCGGTCTGCGGCTGCTGGCCCAGATCAACGTCCCGTTATCGGTCGACACACCCGGGTAGAAGCGGGTAGCGACCGTGGCATCGACAACCTCGCCGGAGATCGCCTCGAATACCAGACCCCCCGCATGGGTCATCAGAACCTGCCCCAGCGGCGGTAGCGCGTCCTCGGGGACGGGATATCGCTTGTGGCGGCGTTCGGCGGCCTCGGCCAACCTGTCTGCATGTTCCGCAGATCCCCTACGGCTCTCTTCGCGTTTTCGCCTTTCCTCGGGTTCGGACCGGCGTGCAGCCTGCTCGATTACCGGCCAACGACGGCGCAGTTCGTCCAGCGACCGGAAAGGGACGCGCCAAGCCTTCGATGCCGGGTCCCAGCGAGCCCATGGCACCTGCCTCAACTCTGAGACGACGTCGCGGGAATAAGGGGTTCGAACTACAAGCTCGTCGGCGAGCTCGAGATAGTCGCTGATGATCGGTTCGAATGCGAATGCGTCACGGCCGCGCTCGTCGGCGTAGGCAAGAACCCCCGACCATTCGCGGCTCGACCAAGCGTTCAGGCGTCGCTCAGCCGAGGTGCCCGGCACGAACCAAACGCCAAGGTCGTCACGCCATCGCGCGCGCGGGAACGCTGCCCGGAACCGCTCAACGGTCATCCGATCATACGGGAAAGACGCAACCGCTCCGGCTCTACCATCGGCAGCGTCCCGCTGCGTCGCGTTGAACTGCTCTTTCTCCCCGGTCATCTCTCGACCCATGGCGCCTCTCAGCGAAGTGCCTCGCATCGGCGATTGGATTCGAACGTCGTGCGTGGCCACGGGTTTCCGCACTGAGGACTTTTCGCCTGAGCCTCCCGGCATTCCCGAGGCGGACGGGCGTCTCTGAGCGTTCCTCTTGGTGCCATGGCTGATGTCGGACCGTCCTTTCGGAAGGCTGCATCGCCAACATCGCGTTATCAGCCGCCGGTGCAGCCGCCTGGCGAACCGCCGTGTTAACGGACTGGCGGGAAAGCGCTGTGATGGTGTTCGGCAGAAGCGACCACCAAGGTCGCTAGTCCAGCTGCGACGGCATCCTCCACGAGCCCCTTGGCGCGTCCGGAGTTCGTTTGCGAGTCCGATCCCCGTGCAGAGCGGCCGATGATCGTGCCGACAACCGCACCCGCCACACCTGACAAAGCCCCGATCTCGGGTGACGCATGGCGGCCAGCCAACGCCCACCCGCCGATCGCTCCTATTGCTAGGCGGAAAGCGAAAGACGGTGAGATACGGCGGTCGGGAGCGAACGGCATCTTGTCACCCGCCATCTCGGCCAGTGCCGCAGCGGTGGCGAGGGTGCGAGCACCCGTACCGTTTGGGATCAGTTCGCCGCGGGTGCGCCCGTCCGAGGCGGCCCAGGACAGCGCGGCGCAAGCCGTCATGCTGCGCATGCCTGTCACGAAGCCAACGCCGAACGAGGTTACATATGCCTGCATCGTGCCTGCCCTTCTGACGGGACGTGACCTTTGGATGCAAGGGTGCACCACCGCCCGGCGTTCCCTTCACGCTGACGGGAAGTGGGGAAGCAACGTCTTGAGACTGTGCTGAGGCGACCGCGGAGACCCTTCACGCGTGGGAGGAACGTCCGTATCCGCCGGTGTAAGCCGACGTCGATCGGGCATTGAGGCGAGCTGCAATGTTCCGTTCTTGTTTCAGGGCACGAGAATGAACCGGCCTGAAAGGGAATCTGGGGTAATCCGGGGTGACGAGGCGGGGGCGTTGAGGTACTGCTTCCCTAGGCGTTTTCGCTCTGTCGGGCCTGTAGCTCAATGGTTAGAGCCGACCGCTCATAACGGTCTGGTTGTAGGTTCGAGTCCTACCGGGCCCACCATTCCACCTCGTGAGGCCGGTGGTGGAATAAGATACTGACAGCAAGCCTGCTTCCTGGTCACTTTGGCACTGGGTTGATGAACCCGTGACAGGCTTGCGCAAATCATACCGCTCAACGGCAGCTTTCATGCGCGCATGCGGATGCTTCTTGACGCGGTTGGAGCGCTCGACCTGCGGAGGACGGCCAGAGGCCTGAGCGGCAAGCCCCGTTTGCTGCGGTTTGGCGTTTCCGTTCGTTGTTGAGGCGAGCGCGAGGGTTCGCCCAGCGTCGCTGAAAACGACTGAAACACGGTCATCCTGCCATCAAGAATCCCACGCTATAGGGGGCCGCCGCGATGTTGCGGCCCGGGATGCAAGGGTGATGGACGGCGGGGCTGTGACGATCAGAGAGGTGGCGGCGCAAGCCGGCTGCTCCATCGCAACGGTCAGCCGCGTCGCGACGGGCAATGGCCCCGTGAGCGGGCCCATGCAGAAGCGCGTAGTGCAGGCAGCGCTGCAACTCGGCTTTCCCCTCTCGCCCGCCCGCGACGCCCGGCGCGCCGTCCTCGGCGTCCTCGTGCCAAGCCTTACGAATCCGGTCTTCGCGGGTGTCGTGGCCGGCGTGGAGCAAGCGGCTCAGGCCAATGGATTGTCGGTTATCCTGGCACAGACGCATTACGACACCGCCCGGGAGGTCGGCATCGTGGCGGCCCTCATCGCCGAAGGCCCGGTCGGGCTCGTCATGACGGTGTGTAATCCGGCCACCAGCGAGGCCCTGGCGCAGGTCGTCCGCCAGCGACTGCCCGCCGCCACCGTGTACAACGAGAATGTCCCGGCCGGGCTCGGCGCCGTCTCCATTGACAACCGGGCTGCGATGCGGCGCCTCACGGAGGAGCTGATCGCCCTCGGTCACCGGTCGATTCTGTTTGTCGGCGGGCGTTTCGCTTCCTCGGACCGCGCGGCCTGCCGCTACGCGGGGTTTTGCGAGGCGATGGCGGCGGCGGGGCTGCCTGCACTCCCAGCGCAGGAGGTCGATTTCATCGAGGCGGCTGAGGATATCGACATGTCGTCGGCCTTTCAGACGCTCGAGCCCACGGCTATCGCCGTCTCAAACGATCTCCTCGCCATGACCGTGATCTCCTCCCTGCGGCGAATGGGCTTGCGCGTGCCCGAGGATGTCTCGGTCACGGGGTTCGACGGCATCGACATGGCCCGGCACATGTCGCCCCGGCTCACCACCATCGCCCAGCCCTCGCGGACCATGGGCGTGCTCGCCGCCTCGATGGTGCTCGGCATCGCCCGGGCCGGGCATGCGCCGAGCCACCTGCGTGCGGATTTTACCTTCACCCCCGGCGAGACCATCGCCCCCTATCGCCGGGACCGGCGCTCCTTCCCCCTCCCCACGCAGCAGGACCGATCCAGTCATGATGCTTAAAGGCACCTTCGCCAGCCTCGCAATCCTTGCCGGGCTCGCCTTCGCCACCGCCAGCCCGGCGAAGGCCGCGGATGTCATCTGCTACAATTGCCCTCCGGAATGGGCCAATTGGGGTCAGATGTTGAAGGACATCAAGGCCGACCTCGGCATCGACATCCCGGCCGACAACAAGAATTCCGGCCAAGCGATCGCGCAGATCATCGCCGAGAAAGCGAGTCCCGTCGCCGACATCGCCTATCTCGGCGTCAATGCCGGCATCGCCGCTGCAGGCCAGGACCTTTCGCAGGCCTGGAAGCCCGCGCGATTCGATGAGATCCCTAAGGGGCTGAAGGATCCGCAGGGCCGTTGGTGGACAGTTCACCAGGGCACGCTCGGCTTCTTCGTCAACGTCGATGCGCTGAACGGCGCCCCGGTCCCCGCTTGCTGGGCCGACCTGAAGAAGCCCGCCTATGACGGGCTCGTCGGTTATCTCGATCCGACCTCGGCGGCGGTGGGCTACGTATCGTCCGTGGCGGTGAACCTCAGCCTCGGCGGTAGCCTCGACAACTTCACCCCGGCGATCGACTTCTTCAAGGCGCTGTCCAAGAACAACGCCATCGTCACCAAGCAGACCTCCTACGCCCGCGTGGTCTCCGGCGAGATCCCGATCCTGCTTGACTACGATTTTAATGCCTACCGGGCGAAGTATACGGAGAAGGGCAAATTCGCCTTCGTGCTCCCCTGCGAGGGCAGTGTGAGCTTCCCCTACGTCATGACGCTGGTGAAGAACGCCCCGCACACTGAGAAGGCGCGGAAGGTCCTGGACTACCTGCTCTCCGACAAGGGCCAGGCCTTCTGGGCGAAGGCCTACCTGCGCCCGGCCCTGCCGATCGCCATGCCCCAGGACATCGCCGACAAGTTCCTGCCCGCAAGCGATTACGAACGGGCGAAGGCCGTCGATTGGGCCAAGGCGCAGGCCGCGCAGAAGGCCTATTCAGAGCGCTACCTCGCCGAGGTGCGCTGAGCCATCGGCCGTCGCCGTCAGCGCGACGGCGGCCGTCTCTACCTTCCGCTTTCCCGTCCCCCTTCTCCCGAGACGTCCCGTGCGCACCCGGCGCTTCGATCTGCTGCTGATCCTGCCGCTTGTGATTTTCACGCTCGCGTTCCTCGTCCTGCCGTTGGTGCGGCTGGGGGCGGCGGCGGCCGGGGGCGAGCGGGGGGCGATGGCCTTCCTCGCCATCCTCACGGAGCCCCGCTACCGCACGAGCCTGATCGCGACGCTTCTGCTCTCCCTGGCGACTACGGCTGCGACGCTGGCCATCGCGACCGTCGCCGCGCAGACCCTCGCCAACCGGCGCTTCTTCGGGCGGGGGCTGCTCCTGTCGCTCCTGACCTTCCCGCTCGCCTTCCCCGGCGTCGTCGTCGGCTTCATGGTGATCCTGCTGGGCGGGCGGCTCGGCCTCGTCGGCACCGTCACGAAGGCCGTGGCGGGGACGAACGTCGTCTTCGCCTATTCTTTGACCGGGCTGTTCGTCGGTTATTTGTACTTCTCGGTGCCGCGGGTGCTGCTGACGATCCTCGCAGCGGCGGAAAAGCTCGATCCGGCCCTGGTGGAAGCCGCCCGTTCCCTCGGTGCGGGGCCGCTCGCGATCCAGCGGGACGTGGTGCTGCCCGCCCTGTTCCCGGCGCTCTACACCGGCGGTGCCCTCTGCTTCGCGACCGCCATGGGCGCCTTCGGCACCGCCTTCACCCTGGCCACGAATGTCGATGTAGTGCCGATGCTGATCTATACCGAGTTCACCCTTGCGACGAACGCGGCGATGGCGGCTGCGCTTTCCATCGCGCTCGGCCTCGTCACCTGGGCGGTCCTGGCGCTCGCCCGCCTGCGCACGGCGGGGGTCTGAGATGGGCCGCCGTTGGACGACTTGGACGGGGGTCGGGCTCACGGCCCTCCTGACCCTGTTCCTGATCCTGCCCGTGATCCTGTCGATCGTGGCGGGCCTGAGCGTGAACTATGCACGCGGCCTCTCCTACGGCCTGACGCTGGCCTGGGTCGGCCAGGTCTGGGACCTCTACGCCGACACGATCCTGAGGAGCCTGATCGTCGCGGTGGCGACGCTGGTGATGACGCTGCTGATCGGCGTTCCGGGGGCCTATGCCCTGGTCCGCCGGGGCGGCCGCACCGCCAGGATCATGGAGGAGATCGTCACCCTGCCGGTGGCCATCCCGGGGCTCGCCTTGGCGCTGGGGCTGATCATCACCTACGGCGGATACGGCACCTTCCGCCAGTCGACCCTGTTCATCGCCGTCGGCCATGTCCTGTTCACGCTGCCCTTCATGCTCCGCGCGGTGATGGCCGTGCTGGAGACCATCGACTGGCGGGTGCTGGACGAGGGGGCGGCGAGCCTCGGCGCTCCGGCCTGGCGGCGGTTCGTGGATGTGATCGTGCCGAATGTCCGTGAGGGCATCCTCGCCGGTTCCCTCACCGTGGTGACGCTCTCTATCGGCGAGTTCAACCTGACCTGGATGATGCACACTCCGACGACCAAGACCCTGCCGGTCGGCCTCGCGGATGCCTACGCCTCGATGAGGCTCGAAATCGCCTCGGCCTATACGCTCGTCTTCCTCGTGATGATCGTCCCCCTGCTCGTCGGCCTGCAGATGGTCGCGGCCCCCCAACGCGAGCGCCTCGGACCATGACACTCACGGCGACCACCGCCCCCCGGCGCGGCGCGGCGATCACGGCGCGCGGCCTCAGCAAGTCCTTTCAGGGCACCACCGTCCTGCACCCGACCGAGTTGCATGTCCCGGCGGGCGAGATCCTCGTCCTTCTCGGGCCCTCCGGCTGCGGGAAGACCACGCTGCTGCGCCTCATCGCCGGGCTCGAACGGCCGGACGGGCCGGACATGCTCCGGTTCGACGGGGAAGACGTCTCCGAGGTGCCGGTGGAACGGCGCAACGTCGGCATGGTGTTCCAGTCCTACGCTCTGTTCCCGAACATGACGGTCGCCGAGAACGTGGCCTACGGCCTGAAGGTGCGCGGCATGGCCCCGGCCGAGCGGAGGATGGAGGCCGCCCGCCTGCTCGCCTTGGTCGGACTAGAGGAGCATGCCGACAAGCGCATCACGGCAATCTCTGGCGGACAGCGCCAGCGCTGCGCGCTCGCCCGGGCGCTCGCGATCAAGCCCCGCGTCCTCCTCCTCGACGAGCCCCTGGCGGCGCTCGACGCGGTGCTCCGCGAGCGGCTGCGCGCCGAGATCGGCCTGCTGTTGCGGGAGTTCGGCATCACCGCCGTCTACGTGACGCACGATCAGGCCGAGGCGATGGCTATCGGCGACCGTATCGCCGTCATGCAGGCAGGGAGGATCGCGCAGATCGACCGGCCGGAGGTGATCTATCACCGGCCTATGACCGACTTCGTGGCCGATTTCGTTGGCACGATGAACCGCCTCACCGGACCCGTCCGCAACGGTCGTCTGATCCTCGATCGCGATGGGACCCGGGCCGACCTGCCGGCCGGTGGGCCGGACCGGGAGGCTACGATCTGCTTTCGTCCCGAGGCGGCACGCCTGCAGGAAAGGCCGGACCAGGGGGATATCCTCGCCCGCATCACCGCGGTTACCTTCTTCGGCGCGACCCAGCGACTTCTCGCGGAGGTGGCCGGGCAAATCCTGCGCCTCGATCTGCCCTCCAAGCTGGCCTTCAGCCCCGGCCAGCTCGCCGCCTTCGACATTGAGGGCAACGCCCTCCTGGAATTTCCACGGACCGCCTGACCATGCTCATCGCCCATATCTCCGACCTGCACATCCGACCGCGCGGGGCGCTTGCTTACGGCGTTTCGGAGACGAACCTGTTCGCGGAGCACGCCATCCATGCGTTGCTGCGCCTCTTGCCCCGGCCGGATTGCGTGATCGTCAGCGGCGATCTCACCGATTGCGGGTTGGACGAGGAATACGCCCTCCTTCGGGAGTTCTTCGACCGGCTACCGTTCCCGGTCTTCGCCGTGCCCGGCAATCACGACCAGCGGGAGCCTTTCCGCCGCGCCTTCGCAGGTGACGGCTACTTGCCGACGGAGGGCTACCTCAATTTCGTGGTGGACCGGGACTCCGTCCGGATCGTAGGCCTCGACAGTCTCGTGGCGGGCGAAAGTCATGGGGCGCTCGCTCCCGAGACGCTCGATTTTCTCGATGCGGCCCTCGCGGCCCGGCCGGACGCGCCGACCCTGGTGATGCTGCACCATCCGCCTTTCGAGACCGGCATCGGCCACATGGATGCCGTGCGGCTGTTCGACGGCGCTGCCGAGCTCGCGACCATCGTGGCGCGGCATCCCCATGTGGCACGGATCCTGTGCGGCCACGTCCACCGCTCGATTCAGACCATCGTCGGTGGACATCTTTGCCAGATCGCTCCCTCGGTCGCCCATCAGGTCGCCCTGGATCTGCGGCCGGAAGCTCCCTCGTGCTTCGTGCTGGAGGCGCCGGAATTCCTTTTGCACATGGTGGAGAATAGCGCCGTCGTGACCCATGCCGCGAAGGTTGATCGCGCTCCGGGCCCGTTCCCCTTCCTCTTGCCAGCCGAATATCCTGGCCATTCCCGGCAAGCATCACCGGAGGCCGGGACTATACAATCCTGATCTGTCGATCCGTCGTACAAACGGCGTCGGCCCGAGGCCTGCACTGATTCAAAGTATCGTCTGCAAACGGAAATGCGCCCGGCACCGCGCCTCGTAACTGTAGCGAGAGTCTATCCGCGTCCCATGCCGGAGGCGTCACGGTCTGTTTTCGGGTATGGAGTCGCG
Source organism: Methylobacterium komagatae (assembly GCF_042661665.1). Taxonomy (NCBI): domain Bacteria; kingdom Pseudomonadati; phylum Pseudomonadota; class Alphaproteobacteria; order Hyphomicrobiales; family Methylobacteriaceae; genus Methylobacterium; species Methylobacterium komagatae. Next base: position 3,179,286 of record NZ_JBHSWN010000001.1, on the reverse strand, counting down.
GATTCCAGCACGAAGCGTCGATCATGGAGCAGGTTGAAGACTTTCCTGGCCCGAACCGAGGCGACCATGTGCCCCTGAGCCGGAAGAACTCAGGCACATCCTCGATGAGTCGGGAATCTGTACCTGGGTGCTCGACGTCGCGACCGGCCGTGTCACGGTCTCGCCGACCTGCGCGGGCTTGTTCGGTGTCCCGGTCGAGCGCTTGTCCTCCTTCGAGCAGACCCAGGCGCTGGTCCATCCGGACGACCGGCCCGTCAGGCAGGAGGCCATCGGCCGCGCGCTCCGGGAGGGCGGCGGCTACGAGGTCGATTACCGGGTCGCGCGCCAGGACGGGACGACCCATTGGCTGCGTTCGCGCGGCACCGTGCAGACCGGGCCGGATGGACGGCCGTCCCGGCATCGGGGCGTGATCTTCAGCATTCACGAGCGGCGGCTGGCCGAGGATGCATCGCGTGCCCGCGAGGCTCACCTGCGCTCGATCCTCGACACCGTGCCGGATGCCATGGTGGTGATCGACGAGCAGGCGCGGATCAAGTCATTCAGCTTCGCCGCCGTGCGCCAATTCGGCTATGAGCCGCAGGAGGTGGTGGGCCGCAACATCAGCTTGCTGATGCCAGAGCCCTATCGCAGCCACCACGATGCCTACATGGCCCGGTACCTCACCACGGGTGAGCGCCGCATCATCGGGATCGGCCGCGTCGTGGTGGGCCAGCGCAAGGACGGCTCGACCTTCCCGATGGAATTGTCCGTCGGTGAGATGCGGTCCGGTGGCGAGCGTTACTTCACCGGCTTCATCCGGGATCTCACCGAACGCAACCAGACCGAGACGCGCCTGCAGGAGCTTCAATCCGAACTCGTGCACATGTCCCGGTTCACGGCGCTCGGCGAAATGGCCTCGACGCTCGCGCACGAAATCAACCAGCCGCTGACCGCCATAGCCAGCTACCTCAGGGGCTGCCATCGCCTTCTCGGGCGGATGGAGGGGCCTGAAGTGTCCCTGTTGTCGAATGCCGTGAACAAAGCGGCCGAACAGGCCCTGCGGGCCGGACAGGTCATCCGTCACCTGCGCGAATTCGTGGCCCGTGGCGAAGGCGAGCGCCACATTGAGGGCCTGCCCAAGCTCATTGAGGAGGCGAGCGCCCTCGCTCTTGTCGGCGCGAAGGAGAAGGGCGTGCGCGTCCGCTTCGACCTCGATCCCGATGCGCCCCTCGTCCTGGCTGACCGGATTCAGGTGCAGCAGGTTCTGTTGAACCTCATCCGCAACGCCATCGAGGCGATGCAGGATGCGAACCGCCGGGAATTGACCGTCGCGACGCGGGCGCTCTCCGACGAGGGGCTCGTCGAGGTGTGCGTGACGGATACCGGAACGGGCCTCGCGCCCGAGATCGCCACCCAGCTGTTCAAGCCCTTCGTGACGACCAAGGCCAGCGGGATGGGCGTCGGCCTCTCGATCTGCCGCACGATCGTGGAGGCGCATGGCGGGAAGATCCAGGCCGGGCCGGGGCCGGATGGCGGGACGACCTTCCGGTTCACCCTCCGTACCTTCGACCGGGAGGAGTTGGCCCATGTCGACTGACGCGCTTGTCCATATCGTCGATGACGACATCGCGGTGCGTCAGGCGCTGGCGTTCCTGCTCACGACGGACGGGTTGGCGGTGCGCGTGCATGAATCGGCGAGCGCGTTCCTCGCCGGGGTTGCGGAGCCGACCGGCTGCATCGTCACGGATGTGCGGATGCCGGAGATCGACGGCATCGAGTTCCTGCGCCGTCTGCGCCAGCGGGGGACATGCCGCCGGTCATCGTCATGACGGGGCACGCGGATGTCCCTCTAGCCGTCGAGGCCATGAAGGAGGGAGCGATCGATTTCATCGAGAAGCCGTTCGACGACGACATCCTGCTCGCGAGCATTCGTTCGGCACTGGCTCAGGCGGATCGGAAAGCGGGCGCGGCCGCCGAGACCAGGGCGGTTCGTGCGCGTCTTGCCGCCCTGTCCGAGCGCGAGCGGCAGGTGCTGGAAGGGCTCGTCGAAGGCAAGGCCAACAAGGTGATCGGCCTCGATCTCGGCATCAGTCCCCGGACTGTCGAGATTTATCGGGCGCATGTCATGTCCAAGATGCAGGCGGGGAGCCTGTCCGAACTCGTCCGCATGGCGCTCGTCTCGGGGCAAGCCCCCGGCGGCTCGTGAGGCGGGACGAGGTTTGAGGCAGGTCAAGGCGGCGCCCGGCGCTTCGACTTAGGCCGTGTCGACACGTCCATGGATGCCGCGATGCGCAAGCGCACTGGACCGGTGCTCATCGTCGATGACGACGCCGCCGTCCGCCATTCCCTGAAGTTCGCCCTGGAACTCGAAGGGCTCGACGTGCGCACCTACCAGGATGGCGCGGAGTTACTGCGCGAGGCCGCCCTCCCCCTACGGGGTGTCTGGTCGTGGATTACTGGATGCCCGGCATGGACGGGTTGGAACTCGTGGGCCAGCTTCGCGACCGCGCCATCGATCTCCCCGCCATTCTGATCACCGCCAGACCCACGGACGACTTGCACCGCCGCGCCAGCCATGCCGGGTGTCGCGGAGTGATCGAGAAGCCCTTCGAGGATGGAAGTCTGCTGGACGGCATCCGTGACGCGCTCGGCGCGGTTCAGCGCCCTCCGTAGAATCCCTTAGGCGCGCCCCTTAAGAGAAGGTCCGGAATTTCGCTGCCGCCGTCCGGGACGTAGCCATGGTGTCACGTTCCACGACACGGAGGCTCCCATGCAGACCGCTCTCGCCGCCGTCGGCCTTCCGCCCGCCCTCGCCACCATCCCGCAGTGCCGGACACCTTCGTCGCCTGTCGCGGAGGCGAAGGGCGGCTTTCGCCGCACCGTCCCGGCGGAGGACGAGATCTTCGCCGACGGCGACCGTGCGGGCACGTTCTACAAGGTGGTCTCCGGTGTGGTGCGCACCTGCAAGCTCCTGTCAGACGGGCGGCGCCAGATCGACGCCTTCCATCTGCCCGGCGACATCTTCGGGTTGGAGGCGGGCGCTGAGCACCGCGTCAACGCCGAGGCCGTCACCGAAGCGAGGCTGGAGGTCTATCGCCGGGAGCCCCGCGCCCTGGCGGGCGACGACGGTACGCTGGCGCGGGAGATCGTCGCCTCGATGCTGAAGGGGCTGGAGCGAGCGCAGGACCACATGATGCTGCTCGGCCGGAAGTCGGCCCGGGAACGCATCGCGACCTTCCTGATCACGTTCTCGCGGCGCACGGCTTGCACCGGGACCGCGATGGAACTCCCGATGTCGCGGACCGACATGGCCGACCATCTGGGTCTGACGGTCGAGAGCGTCTCGCGGGCCGTGACGCAATTGGAGCGCGAGGGTCTTATCGCTCTGCCGCCGAACCGCCGGATGGTGGTCCTGCGGGACAAGGCGGCCCTGGCCCGCTCGCCGAGTGACTTCGGATCGAGACTGGTTCTATGAGAAGAGGGTGGTCGCCAGCATGGCGATGACGGCGAGCAGCATGCACGCTGTCGCGATCCAGCCGAGCCGGAGCAGCCACCCTCGCACCGCGAAGGCACCCATGATGTCGGAGCGGGCCGCCGCGAGCATCATCACCGCCATGACAGGCACGGCGATAACGCCGTTCACCACTGCGCTCCAATAGAGCGCCTTGATCGGATCGACGGCGCCGAGGCTGATGATCATGCCGGTCAGGGTGGCGAGTGCCACCATTCCGTAGAACGCGCGCGCTTCGAGAGGGCGCCGGTCGAAACCCACCGGCCATCGCCGCGCCTCGCCGATGGCATAGGCGGCCGACCCCGCCAGCACCGGCACGGCGAGCAGGCCGGTCCCGACGATGCCGAGGGCGAAGACCATCGCCGAGAACGGACCGGCCAGGGGTCGCAGGGCGGCCGCCGCCTGGGCCGAGGTCTGGATGTCGGTGATGCCGGACGGGTGGAGCACGGCGGCCGTGGTGACCATGATGGCGAGGGCCACGAGATTCGAGAAGGTCATCCCGATCACCGTGTCGAACTCGATCCTCTGCAGGGCGCTGCTGCCCTGTTCGGGAGCGTGGAGGAGATCGCGACGGCGCGGGAAGGCTTGGAGATCCTCAGCCTCCTCCGCCGCTTGCCAGAAGAACAGATAAGGGCTGATCGTCGTGCCGAAGAGCGCAACCAGTGTGGTGAGCCCGTCGTCGCTGAAGTCGATGCGGGGAAGCGCCAGCGCCTTCGCCAAATCCCACCACGACACGTTGGCGAGGATCACGACGGCCGGGTAGGCGAGCAGGCTGAGCGTCAGCCATTTCAGGATCGAGACGTACTGCGCATAGCGCAGGAAGACCTGCATGGTAACGCAGATCCCGGCGAAGACGACGACGTATAGCCAGCGCGGTCCCGGCATGATCAGGTCGAGGGCATCCGCCATCGCACCGAGATCGGCGCCGAGGTTCAGGATGTTGGCGGCAAGCAGAAGAAGGACGACGGCCTGAAGAAGGCGGTTCGGGTAATGCTCGCGCAGTACGCCCACGATGCCGTGTCCGGTCGTCCGCCCGATGCGGGCGGAGATCATCTGGACCGCCGCCATCAGGGGCAGGGTGTAGAGCATCGTCCAGCACAGGCCATAGCCGAGTTGCGCCCCGGCCTGGCTGTAGGTAGCGATGCCGCTTGGATCGTCGTCGGAGGCACCGGTGATCAGGCCCGGCCCGAGTCGGCTCAGCAAGGGTGGCGCCGATGGCATCGCCCCTGAGGCCGTGGCTTCCGGGTCGATGGCCTCCTCGGTCGAACCGGTCGGTGAAACGGTCATGCGCCCTTCACCGATCTGCTTCGGGATGAGGCCGGTGAGTGGCCAACTCACGCCATTTGAAGCGCGAGTTCAACCACCTCGCAGGTATCGGCCCTGAGCCGCCAATCGGCCACGCCCGCCGCTTTGCAGAGCATCGCCTTGGCCTCATAGGAGGCCGACACCTCGGAACTGGCGGAGACCACCGCCTGACGCTGCAGCACCCGGTGCTCGTGGCCGGTATCGTCCGGCAGGGTCTTGTGGAAGGTGACGAGGAACTTGCGCATCTCGTGCCCCGGCTGGTTGTGGCCATCGATGCGTAGCCCCAACCGCGCGTGACAACCTTGATCCAGCGCAAGGATTGCGGCGCCGCCCCTCTCTTGCGTTGTATCAATGCGCGCCCTGCCCCCTGGGCCATCATTGCCCACGGCCGGGGCGAGCCCGGTCCCGCACGATGCGATGGGGATTGGCATGCTGGTCGATACGGGCACGTTCGAGCGAAGTCCCCACGCCTGCCATCACGGGCGCTCGGGAGAAGGCTGCGCCGATTGCAAGGTTCGCTTGATCAGCGTCTGCTCCGTGCTGGCGCTCGCCGAGTTGGAAGAACTCGAGGCGCTGAGCCACCATCTCACCCTCGACAAAGGCCAGACGCTGTTCGGCCAGGGAGAGCCGGCCGGGTCGGTCTACAATGTCATCGACGGCGCCCTGCGCCTGACGCGGCTGCTCCCGGACGGGCGGCGTCAGGTGATGGGCTTTGCCCTGCCGGGCGATTTCCTCGGCCTCGCCCTTCAGGAGCGCTACTCGGTCTCGGCGGAGGCGCTGGGGCCGGTGGAGACCTGCCGCTTCGGTCGCGAGGATTTCGCGGAGGTGATGGCGGCCAAGCCTCACCTGCTCAAGAGCCTGCACGAGCGAGCGGGCTACGAGTTGAACCTTGCCCAGGAACAGATGCTGCTGCTCGGGCGGCGGACGGCCGAGGAGAAGGTCGTGGCCTTCCTGCTGTCGTTGCGTGACCGCTACGCGCGGACGGGCCATTCCTCCGTCACCGTCGAATTGCCGATGGGCCGACAGGACATGGCCGACCATCTCGGGCTGACCATCGAAACCGTCAGCCGGATGCTGTCGCGGCTCGACCGCGCTCACGCCATCCTGCTCGTGCCGGGCGGTGTCCGCCTGCTCGACGTGCCGAGGCTCGAGCGGATGGCGGCGAGCTAAGGCGTCGCCTCAATGGCTCATCAGACAAGGAATCGGTGAGAGGCGCAGCATGTCACGCGTAGCGCCGCCGAAGAACCATTCTCGGAACCGGGAATGTCCGTAGGCGCCCAGCACGATCAGGTCGGCTTCCTCGCGGCGCGCGAACCGCAAAATCGCATCGGCGATCTCGCCGGCCGGGGCGCCCAGCAGGTTCGTGGTGACATGCGCGCCGTGCCGGGCGAGATGCTCCGACACCTCGTCCGCCCCCTCGAACCGTGCCTCGCTGCCTGCGGCGGCGACGAAGACCTTATCTGCACGGCCGATGAGCGGCAGGGCGGCCGTGACGGCGCGGCGGGCCTCGACCGAGTCCTTCCAGGCGATGACGATGCGGGCGGCATCCAGGCGCTCGATGCCTGTCGGCACGACGAGGACCGGGCGCCCGGCCTCCATCAGCACGGTGCCGGGGTCGGGCTCCAGCGAGTGGCGTCCGGCGTTGGGGGCGTCGCGTCCGATGACGATGAGGTCCGTAGCGCGAGCCTGACGGACGAGGAAGGCCTCGGACCCCGCCTCCGCCTGCCGCCAATGGGTGCGGATAGCCGTTCCGGCATTCGTCCGGAACAGATCCTCGGCCTGCGCGAGTTCGTCGGCGAGCCTGTTCTGCTCCTCGTCGTAGGAGGCTTGCGCTACCACGATATCGGCGGTCGGGCCGGGGATCGGGAGCTTCCGGGCGGCGACGCCGGTCAGCGTGGCCTCGAACCGCTGCGCGAGATCCGCCGCGAGGCGAACCCGGCGGGCGGCGGTCTCGCCCGTATCGAGGGCGACCGTGATGCTGGCAATGGACATGGATTGGCTCCGGCGCGGGAGGGAAACCCGTGCAGGATGCTTCGCCGACCGGGTCCGGGTGATCCTTGATCCAGCGCAAGGGCGGGTTCCCTGGCCGGGCGCATGAAGAGGTCGCCTCACAGGAGACCCACCGCCATGACCAGAGCCCTCTTCGCCCTCGCAGCCCTTTCCCTCGCCACCCCGTCTCTCGCCGCTCCCGCCCTGTCGGTGGCGGAATGCTCGGCGCGCTTCTTCGCCGCCCAGCGCGACGGCAGCCTGAATGGCCGTGATTGGGAGAGCTTCCGCCAGACCCAGTGCGACACCGCGACGGACGCGGTGCGCCCGTCCGTGCGGCGGGCGTCGGAACTCCGCGACTCGTTCAAGCCGAGCTGGTGATGTGACGCGCCATGGCGCACGCGACATGACGAAGACCGCAGGAAACGCCCGCTCCGGCCGTGGCGGCCTGCCCGATGCGAGAGGAAGATCCCGGTGCCAAGTGTTCTGAAGCTCGACGGCAATCGTTTCGCCATCGTGGAGGGCGAACTCTGGTGGCCGGGACGTTTCGACTCCCCCGAGAGCGCCCATCGCGCGGCGGCCCTGCATGAGGACGACATCGCCCGGTTGCAGGCGCGCAAGAACGCCGAGGCCCGCGATGCGCGCGGCGTCATCACGGTCAAGGATCTCGAAGCCGTCGCGTGACGGCCGAAACACATTTTCCCAAGGGACATCATTCAGGGCGGCGGGACGTCTCCGGGCGTCACGCCGCCCTTTCAGTCGTCGCGAAGCACCCGGTACTCGGCGCCCTCGATATCGTCGTACTGGCCGGTGCGCAGCGCCCAGAGGAACGCTGCGAGCCCCAAGCCGCCGAGGCCGAGCGCGATGGGGATGACGAGCAGAAGCACGCTCACGGCGACCTCACGCAGCTTTCGGAAGGGCTAGGCTGACGCCGGATCGGCTCTTGGTCTCCGTCCCGGCTTCGTCCGATCGCGCGCGCAGCGCATTCGCCGTGACGATGAGGGACGAACCCGACATGGCCAGCGCCGCGATCAGCGGTGTCAGCAGCCCGGCGGCGGCCAGGGGAACGGCGAGCACGTTATAGGCCGCCGAGATCCAGAGGTTCTGCAGCATGAGCCGTCGCGCCCGTCGGCCCGCGTTGAGGACCGACAGGACCGGCGCGAGCCCTCGGCTCAGGAACAGGGCATCGGCAGCGGCCTGGCTGACATGCGAGGCCGTGACGGGAGACAGGGACGCGTCGGCGGCGGCGAGCGCGGGCGCGTCGTTGAGGCCATCGCCGACCATCAGCACGCGGCGACCCCTCGACCGCAGGGCTTCGATGCGGGCGATCTTGTCCTGCGGCGTCAGCCCAGCCTCCCATTCCGAGATCCCGAGGCGGTGGGCGACCGCCTCGACGGCGGGGGGCCGGTCGCCCGAAAGGATCAACACATGGCGGCCCGACGCCATGAGCGCCGTGACAACCTCCCCCGCATCCGGCCTGAGGGCCTGGCGGACGGGAAACGCGAGGGGCGCCCCCTCGCCTGCCCGGAAGCAGATGACCGAGGATTCGGGATCCAATGCAAGCGCCGCCTGCGCTTGCGCCTCCGCCCCGCAGAAGCGGGGGAGCCCAGTCGTAACTCCTCTCCCTCGAACATGACCCGCACGCCGAGCCCGGCCGCCTCCTCGGCACCGGGGAAGGGTGTCGCCCCTGGCGCAAGCGTGGCGAGAGCCGCCGCCATCGGATGGCGGCTCGACAGGGCGAGCCGCGCGGCGATGTCGAGAGTTGCGTCATCGAAGATCCCGCCTGCCAGGATCGGTTCCGGCAGGGTCAGCGTGCCGGTCTTGTCGAACACGACGGTGTCGATGCGGGCGAACCGCTCCAAGGCCGTGCCATCGTTGAGCAGGACGCCCTCTCGGAACAGGGCGCCCGATGCGACGACCTGCACGGCGGGGATGGCGAGGCCCAATGCGCAGGGGCAGGTGACGATGAGCACCGCGACCGCGTTGAGGAGCGCCACGTGCCACCCGGCTCCGCCGACGAGCCAGCCGACGAGGGTCAGCAGAGCCGCCGCATGGACCAGCGGGACGTAGAGGCGCGTAGCCTTGTCGGCGAGGACCAGGGCGCGCGAGCGCGCTTCCAGGGCCCGGCGCATCAATCCCTCGACCTCGTCGAGGAGCGTGGCGCCCGCCGTCGCCGTCACCCGGACCGTCAGCGCCCCGTTGCCGTTGAGAGCGCCCGCGAAGACGCGGTCGCCGCTGTGGACGCTGACGGCAGCGGTTTCGCCGGTCACGAGGCTCTGGTCGAGGTCGGAGGAGCCATGCTCCACGAGGCCGTCGGCGGGCACCCGCTCGCCCGGGCGGATCAGGATGCGCGCGCCCGGCGCGAGTTCGGCCAGGGGCACGTCGCGCAGCCCGCCATCCGGTTCGGCGAGGGTCGCGCGCTCGCTGCGCAGGGTCGCGAGGTTTTCGGCGAAGGCGCGCGTGCGCCGACGCATGGTCTGGTCGAGGACGCGCCCTATCAGCAGGAAGAACAGCAGCATCACGGCGCCGTCGAAATAGGCATGGATGCCCCCCGACAGCGATTCCACCACCGACATGACGAGGGTCAGGACCACGCCCAGCGTGATGGGAAAGTCCATCGTCACCCGGCCTGCGCGCAGGCCACGGAACGCCCCCTCGTAGAAGGGCCGCCCCGCATAGGCGGCAGCGGGGAGCGCGATCACGGCCTGGATCCAGTGGAAGAGGTCGCGGTTCTCCGGGGTCATGTCCGAGACGTTGCCCGCCCAGACCGAGATGGCGAGGAGCATCACGTTCATCGACGCGAAGCCCGCCACCGCCAGCGCCCGGATCAGACGCCGCGTTTCGGCGACCTCCGCATCTGCGACCCTGCCGGGGGCGAAAGGTTGCGCCGTGAAGCCGAGCGACTCCAGCGTTCCCAACACGGTCGCGACATCGGCTTCGGCTTCACTCTTCCACGTGACCGTGAGACACCTGTCCGAAAAGTTCAGCCGTGCGGAGGCGACACCCGGAAGAGGCGCGAGACCGCGCTCGATGGCGTTCATGCATGAGGCGCAGCGCACGCCCTCGACCGCGAATTCGGCGCGGGTGGCCCCGTCAGGCAGGGTGGCGATGAAGGCGGCGTAGTCCCGGCCGAGGGACGGCTTCGTGTTCGCTTCGCTCCACGAGGCGTGGGCCTCGACGTAGGCGAGCGCCATGTCGGTGCAGCACATCGGGTGCTTCCCCTCAATCCAGGACGATCCGGTGCTTGCGCCGGAACGCGACGCCATCCTCGCCGACGACCTCCACCACGAGATCCCACTGGCCTTGCGCCAGCGGTCCGGCCTGCGCGGTGTAGGTGCCGGCGAAGATCTCCGTCAGATCGACCGAGACGTCCTTCCGCTTGTCGGTCGGGCGCTCGAACCGGGCGCGCAGCACCTTGCCCCGCAGCGCCTGGGCGTGGTCGTCGGACAGGCTCACGCTGACCGTCGCGACCCCCGCCGGATGCAGGGTCGCCGACGCGTCGAGGCGCCACCCGAGGGCGTCCTGTTCGCGGGCATGGCGCAACTCAGCATTGTAGAGCTGACCCGCCCTGTACGGAGAGGCGACTTCGAGGCCGGACCAAGTTCGCGTCGCCGAGACGAACAGCGTGGCATCGGCGGCGGCGACCGTGCCGAAGAAGCCGACGAAGAGGGCCAGGACCTTCCGTCCGGTCAGGCGGCCTTGGACAGGGGGTTGCGAAGCGGTCAGCGTCATGGGGCGGGTGCCTTGAAATGATCCTGCGCCCGGATGCTCTCGCCCGTCGCCGGATCCGTGAGCGTAAAGGTGAGCGGGATGCTCGGGTCGGTGGGCAGTCCTGCTGGGGCGAAGAGGAGCACTCGGAATTCCTGCGTTGAATCCGACGGGACCGGCATATCTCCTGGCGTGCCGCCGACGACCTCGATGCGCGCTCCTGCCAGTCCCTCGACTGTGAGCGCGTAGTGCCGCTCGCCCGGCCGCTTGTTACTCAGTCTGATGGTGTAGCCGTTGCGGATCCCGCCATCGGACAGGGTGACGAACAGCGGGTTGCGGTCGTGCAGTACGCTGAAGGCGGTGAAGCTCCGCGTCACGAGGCTGTAGAGCATGAAGCTGCCGATACCCGCGACGAGGGTCGCGTAGAGGATCGTGCGCGGACGGACGATTCGGCTGACGGTCCCTCCCCCGGCGGCCCGGCTCCGGCGGTTCGCCTCGGTGTCATAGCCGATCAGGCCCGCTGGGCGCCCGAGCCTGTCCATCACCGTGTCGCAGGCGTCGATGCACAGGCCGCACTGGATGCAGTCCATCTGCAGCCCGTCGCGGATGTCGATGCCCGCCGGGCAGGCCGTGACGCAGGCGAAGCAATCGACGCAATCACCCGCGGGCTGGCCCGCCGCGCGCAATGCCGTGGCTTGCTTGGCCGACATACGGGGCTCGCCCCGCGCCTCCCGGTAGAGGATGTTGTAGGCGTGCTCGTCGGTCAGGGCCGCCTGGATGCGCGGCCAGGGGCACATGTAGGTGCAGACCTGCTCGCGCATGTGGCCCGCCAGAAGGTAGGTGGTCGCGGTCAGCGTCAGGATCGCGACATAGGCCGCGGGCGGGGCTTGGTAGGTCGCGAGCTTGCCGACCAGGGTGGGCGCATCGGCGAAGTAGAGAACCCAGGCGCCGCCGGTCCACCACGCGATCAGCAGCCAGATGGAATGCTTCATCGTCCGCAGGGCGATCTTTTCCATCGACCACGGCGCGGCATCGAGCTTCAGACGCGCGCGCCGGTCGCCCTCGATCAGTCGCTCGACGGCGAGGAACAGGTCGGTCCACACGGTCTGCGGGCAGAGGTAGCCGCACCAGACACGACCGGCCACGGCGTTCTTTAGGAAGAGGATCAACGCCGCCAGGATCAGGAGACCCATGACGTAGGTCACGTCCTGCGGCCACAATTCGACGGAGAAGAAGTAGAAGCGGCCCTTGTCGAGATCGAGCAGGACCGCCTGGGTGGGCTCGCCCTCACCCCTGTGCCAGCGCAGGAAGGGCACGAGGTAGTAGATGCCCAGCGCCACGGCGAGGATCATCCACTTGATCCGCCGGTATGTGCCGTGGACCAGCTGCGGCTGAATCTTGGCCCGCCCCGCATAGAGTGACCCGTTGGCGGCGGGGATCGCCGTGCGGGTCGCCGCCGCGCCGAACTTCGTTTTGGCGCGGGCACGGGGCGGCGGTGCCGGAGCGGGCGTGTCTTTGCGTTGTGCGAGGGGCATCGGCGGACCATCCTCCGTCCGCCGTCGGGACGGGGTCCAGAAGCCCTAGGCCGCGCAGGAGGGCGGGGCTTTGATCTCGCTCAAATGGCAAAGTCGTTCAGTCCATCCGTCATTGCGAGCTCAAGCGAAGCAATCCAGGGAGAAGGGACGCTCGGAAACGTCGCGCTGCCCCGGATTGCTTTGCTCTGCTCGCAATGACTGCCGTATCGTAAGGCGGCTCTCGCCTCTTATTGTCCGCCCCCAAGGCCGTGGACGTAGACCGCGAGCGACTTGATCGTCGCCGCGTCGAGGCGGCCGTCCCAGGCGGGCATCACGCCCTTGCGGCCTCCGGTGATCGTCGCCACCACCTGATCGGGGGAAGAGCCATAGAGCCAGATCGCGTCCGTCAGGTTCGGGGCGCCCATCTCCGGGTTTCCCTTCGCTTCGGTGCCGTGGCAGGCGGCGCAATTGCCCGCGAAGATCTCCGCGCCCTTCTCTACGCTCGCACCGGGAACGCCGGGCTTGCCCGAGAGCGAGAGCACGTAGCTCGCCGCCGCCTCGACCTCCTGGCGAGACAGCATCCCGTCTCGCCCGAAGGCGGGCATGTCGCCGATATGGGCCTCCCCGTTGCCGGAGCGCGCGCCGTAGCGGATGGTCTTCTCGATCTCTTCCGGCGTACCGCCCCAAAGCCAGTCGTCGTCCTGAAGGTTCGGGTATCCCAGGCGGCCGGTGGCCGCGGTGCCGTGGCAGGCGGCGCAATTGTCACCGAAGGCGGCCTTGCCGGTGGCGAGGGCGAGCCGCAGCAGGGCCGGATCGGCGCGGATCTGCTCTACCGTGGCGCTGGCCAGCTGGGCCTGACCCCGTGCGTCGCGCTCCCGGCGTACGGCGTCCACCTCACCGAGCACCTTGGCGCGCTGGGAATAGCCCAGGAGCCCCGATGTGTATCCGCTCACCATCGGCCAGGCGGGATAGAGCACCCAATAGCCCATGGCCCAGACGATGGTGGCGTAGAGGCCGTAGAGCCACCAGCGCGGCAGCGGATTGTTGTATTCGGCGATGCCGTCCCATTCGTGCCCGGTGGTCTCGGGGCCCGCAGGCGGCTTGCCGGGATTGGCGGTGTCGGCCACGGCTCAGTCCTCGACCAGGGGAAGGTGGGCGGCCGCATCGAACCGGGTGCGGTTGCGCGGCCAGAAGGCGTAGAGGGCGACCGCCGCGAAGATCGCGACGAAGTAGAGGAGGCCGCTCGTCTGGGCGAAGGCGGCGGCGCTTTCGTAGGTCATGGCGCTCACCTCAGGTTCTTCTTGTCTTCGTAGATCTTGAAGTCGACCATCGTGCCGAGCACTTGCAGGTAGGCGACCAGGGCGTCGATCTCGGCCACTCGTCCCTTCTCTCCGCCGAAGTCGCGTATGACGGCGCCGGGATAGCGGTGCTGGAGGTCGGCGGCGGCCGGACCGTCCGGGTCGAGCTGCGCCTTCAGGTCGGCGGCGGCGAGCGCGATCATCTCGTCGCTGTAAGGCACGCCGAGGGCCCGGTTCGCCTTCAGATCGTCGGCGATCGCCTCGGCGTCGAGGGGCCGGTCTAGGAAGGCGTAAGCCGGCATGATCGAGGCGGGAACCACGGCACGGGGATCACGCAGATGCTCCCGATGCCATTGGTCCGAATACTTAGCCCCGACGCGGGCGAGATCCGGCCCGGTGCGCTTCGACCCCCATTGGAACGGGTGATCGTACATGCTCTCGGCGGCCAGGGAGAAGTGTCCATACCGCTCGACCTCGTCGCGCATCGGCCGGACCATCTGACTATGACAGAGGTAGCAGCCTTCGCGGACGTAGATGTTGCGCCCGGCGAGTTCCAAGGGCGTATAGGGGCGGACTCCTTCGACCTTCTCGATCGTGCTCTTCAGGTAGAAGAGCGGCGTGATCTCCACGAGGCCGCCGATCGCCACGACGAGGAGGGCGCCGATGAGCAGGACGATGGAGTTCTTCTCGAAGACTTCGTGCCTCTCCCAGAGGCCGGGCTGTGCGGTAGCCATCGGACAGGTTCCGTGATGCGACGGGTATGATGGGTTCGGGTGGGGCCGCCGCGACCGGCGGCCCCGGATCGCTCGTCACTCCGCCGGTGCGAGACCGGCGGTGCCCGCGAGCGGCTCGCGCTCGGAGGCTTCCTTGCCCGCGATCGTCATGGCGAGGTTGTAGGCCATGATCAGCCCGCCGATCAGGAACAGAACTCCGCCCAGTGCCCGCACGAGGTAGTAGGGCTGCATGGCCTCCACGGTCTCGATGAAGGAGTATTCGAGGAAGCCGAGGGAGTTATAGGCACGCCACATCAGGCCCTGCATGATCCCGGCGACCCACATCGAGGTGATGTACAGGACGATGCCGAGCGTCGAGATCCAGAAGTGCCACTCGACGAGCTTGAGGGAGTAGAGCTCGCGCCGGTTCCAGAGCCACGGCACCAAGCAATACAAGGCGCCGAAGGAGATGTAGGCGACCCAGCCGAGCGCCCCGGAATGGACGTGGCCGATCGTCCAGTCCGTGTAGTGCGACAGGGCGTTGACCGCCTTGATCGACATCATCGGACCCTCGAACGTCGCCATGCCGTAGAAGGCCAGCGACACCACCATGAAGCGCAGGACGGGGTCGGTCCGCAGCTTGTCCCAGGCGCCCGACAGGGTCATGAGACCGTTGATCATGCCGCCCCAGGAGGGCATCCACAGCATGATCGAGAAGGTCATGCCCAGCGTCTGAGCCCAATCCGGCAGGGCTGTGTAGTGCAGGTGGTGCGGTCCCGCCCAGATGTACATGAAGATCAGCGCCCAGAAGTGGATGATTGACAGCCGGTACGAGTAGATCGGCCGCTCGGCGCGCTTCGGAACGAAGTAGTACATGATCGCGAGGAAGCCGGCGGTGAGGAAGAAGCCGACCGCATTATGGCCGTACCACCACTGGATCAGGGCATCCTGCACGCCCGAGAACATTGGGTAGGACTTGGAGCCGAGGAAAGAGACCGGCATCGCGAGGTTGTTGACGATGTGCAGCATCGCAATCGTCACGATGAAGGCGAGGTAGAACCAGTTCGCCACGAAGATGTGGGGTTCCTTGCGCTTCCAGATCGTGGTCAGGAAGACGAGGAGATAGGCGACCCAGACGAGGGTGAGCCACAGGTCGGCGTACCATTCGGGCTCGGCGTATTCCTTCGACTGGGTCACGCCCATCAGGTAGCCGGTCCCGGCGATAACGATGAACAGGTTGTAGCCCAGCACGACGAACCAGGGGGCGAGGTCCCCCGCGAGCCGCGCCCGGCAGGTGCGCTGCACGACGTAGAGGGAGGTGCCGATCAGGACGTTCCCGCCGAAAGCGAAGATCACCGCCGAGGTGTGCAGCGGTCGCAGCCGCCCGAAGGTCGTGTATTCGAGCCCGAGATTGAGCGACGGCGCCCAGAGCTGGAAGGCGATGATGCAGCCGACCAGAAACCCGGCGATACCCCAACCCATGGCGGCCACGGCCGCGAACTTGACCGGTCCGACATTGTAATTCGGCTTGCCGTCGATCTCCTGAGGGACGGGCTCGGCCGGGCGGCCCTCATAACGCTTCAGGAGGGCGACGAGACCGCCGATCGCGGCCAGCGCGAACAGCCCCATATGGATGGAGAAAGGCGTATCGGCCGCGTGGGCCGAGGCCAGCGCGCAGAGGAAGGCCCCGACCAGAAGGAAGACGCCTAGCCCGGCTTCCCCCTCCGTCATGTATTTCGAAGATGATATCGCGGCCATGGCTCGCTCGATTGTCCTCGCGCAGGAACAGCTGGACCAGCGCTTAGGAGTGCGGGCATCCAGGAGCCTTGATTTCGATCAAAGGCGTCGCCGCGCGGCAGAAGTGGCGTCGTTCGCCGACGCGGCGGGCGCGACGCTTGATCCTTGATCCAAAGCAAAGCTCAGATGTTCGCTGCGGCGCACAACGCGGCGTCCGGTACGGTCACTACCTGCACGACTTCGAAGGAAAACAGAGATATGCGTCGCTCACGTCCCCTCGTCGCCGCCGCCCTGCTCGCCTGCTCGGCCCTGCCCGCCTTGGCGACTCCCTGCGGGCAGCAGGTCAGTGCCCTTCAGCGCCGTCTCGACAGCGTAGGCGCCGTTCGCGTGGCGGGCCTCGAGCCCGGGCACACTATGACGACCGGTTCGGTGAAGGCCCTTCCCCACGTCTTGAACGAGCCACCGAGCAACCCGCAGGTGAAGTCCACGCGCGAGAACATCGCCGCCGCGCGGTTGCTGATCCGTGAGGCGCAGGCCGAAGATCAGGACGGCAACCAGCGTGCCTGCGAGAACATCCTCACGGACGCCAAGCGCCTCATCGGTGCCCTGCCGTAGCAGGCGTTGCGCCCATCCTCGGGTCGAGCCGCGTCGCAGGGGGATACGGTGCCGGGGAAGCCCGGCCATCGCGAAAGGTCGAGGATTGCGCGCCAAGCTCTCGACGTGTCGCGCAGGCCTCTTTCGGATAGAGTGTCCCCCTCGATTCACTCACCTCGTATCCTCGAGGTGGACATGAATGCGGGAGGACCGAAGCGAGATGGTGCAACCCGCCGCGATCGTCGTCGTCATGGGCGTGTCGGGCTCGGGCAAGACGACCCTCGGCCTCGCCCTGGCGGAGCGCCACGGCTTTCACTTTCTGGACGCCGACGATTTCCATCCGCCGGAGAACGTCGCGAAGATGCGGGTGGGCATCGCCCTTGACGATGCGGATCGCGCGCCGTGGCTGGCGCGGCTGGCCGCATTGTTGAAGGACGCGGCGGGGCGGGGTGAGCCGACCGTGCTCGCCTGCTCGGCGCTGAAGGTCAGCTATCGTGCGATCCTCGCGGCGGCGAGCCCGGACATGCTGTTCGTGCTTCTGCAGGGCGATCCGGCGATCCTCGCCGCGCGGCTCGGCGCGAGGCGCGGCCACTACATGCCCCCTTCCCTCCTCGCGAGCCAGTTGGCGACGCTGGAGATTCCGGTTCCGGGGCAAGCGACGCTGATCCTCGATTGCCAGCAACCGGTGACCGAACTCTGTGAGGCCGTGGTGGCCCGGCTCGGGCTGCCGGTCCCCGGCGTAGAAATCAGCCCCGTGCAAGCGTGAACGATTAGGCCTGTGCGCCGCGAGGGCGCCATGAGGGCGCCTCAGGGAGTTCTGGGCGCCATGGGTATCGGGATCGGGCTGCTCATCGCGATCGGCTGCATGCTCGGCGGCTTCGTCGCCATGGGCGGCCACCTGATCGTCATCTGGCAACCCTGGGAATTCGTCATCATCGGCGGCATGGCCATTGGCGGCCTCGTGATGGCCAACCCGATGAAGGTCGTGATCGATTCCGGCAAGGCCACCATGGAGGCTCTTCTCGACAAGGTGCCGAAGCGGAAGGACTACCTGTCCCTGCTTGGCCTGCTCCATGCCCTTCTGCGCGAATTGAAGACCAAGCCGCGCAACGAAGTCGAGACTCATTTCGACGATCCGGCCAATTCCGAGATCTTCAAGAACTATCCCGACGTCACCAAGAACCAGGACCTGGTGCTGTTCATCTGCGATTACTGTCGCCTCATCCTCATCGGCGGCGCGCGATCCCACGAGATCGAGTCGCTGATGGAGGAAGAGATCGGCACGCAGAAGAAGGCCGCCCTCAAGCCCTATAACGCCGTCAATACCGTCGCGGAGGCCCTGCCCGCTTTGGGCATCGTGGCCGCGGTGCTCGGCATCGTGAAGGCGATGGGCGCCCTGGATCAGTCGCCGCAGATCCTCGGCGGCCTCATCGGTGCCGCCCTGGTCGGCACCTTCTTCGGCGTATTCGCCTCCTACGGCGTGCTCGCGCCGCTGGCGGTGAAGATCAAGGGCGTGCGCGAGAAGCAATGCTCGGTCTACACGATCGCGAAGCAGAGCCTGATCGCCTACATGAACGGCGCGCTGCCGCAGATCGCGATCGAGCACGGCCGCAAGGGCATCGCATCGGCCGACCGGCCCACGATCGATGAGGTGGAAGCGGCCACCGTGCCGGGCGCCCGCGCCGAGGCCGCCTGAGATGCAGCCCTCCCCCACCGAGGCTCCGGCGATCCGGCGCGGTGCGAGCGAGATCCGCTCGCGTATCCAGGAAGCCGCGGGGCTGTCCCTGGACCGGCTGCCGATGCTGCAGCTCATCTTCGATCGCCTCGCCACCGGCTGCGGCGACGCGCTGAAGCACCGCGTGGCCTCGACGATCTTCTACGCCCTGTCGGGGGTGACGAGCGGGCGCTTCGGGGATTTTCTCGACGGCTACGACAACAATGCCGTGGTCGGCATCTTCCACGCGCCGGGCTGGGATGGGCACATCCTTGTCGGGCTCGATCGCGACTTCATCTTCACGATGGTCGAGGTGCTGTTCGGCTCCGACGGCTCCGAGCCGCCCGTGGACGAGGAACGTGCCTTTTCGGCCATCGAACTGCGCGTCGCGCAGATGGTGTTCGAACAGGTGGGCAAGGCGTTGGAAACGTCCTTCGGCCTCGTCTCTCAGACGGCCTTCCGCCTGGAACGCACCGAGACGCGCATGGAATTCGCGATTATCGGGCGCCACAGCAACAACGCCTTGCAGGCCAAGTTCCTGTTCCAGGGGTTGAGCCGCAGCGGCGAGATGTTCCTCGTCATCCCCCAGGCGCTCCTGAACCCGCTGCGGGCGAGCCTTGCCAAGGTGCTCACTGGAGAATCGACGGCGCGGGACCCGCGCTGGTCGCAGCAGATCGCGGAGCAGGTCCAGAAGGCCGAGGTGACGCTCCGCGCCGTGCTAGAGGAACGCCACCTGACCCTCGGCGAGATCGCCGGGCTGAAAGTGGGTCAGGTCATCGGCCTCGACGCCACGCCGACGACCCGCATCAAGCTCGAAGGCAATGACCGGCCGCTGTTCTGGGCTCATGCCGGGCAGGCGCAGGGCGCCTACGTGCTGCGGATCGACGAGGTCATCGCTCAGGACAAGGACAATCTTCATGGCCTCGCTGGTTGACGGTGTGCTTCTCGTCGCCCTCGTCGGCACCAGCGCCTGCGTGGTGCCGATGTATCTGAAGCTCAAGCGCCTGGACCGGACCCAGGCCGAGTACGGACGGGCCATGGCCGCATCCGGCCACGCGCTGGCCAGCGCGGGCGAGGCAGTGCGCAGCTTCGCGGGCGAGGGTCGCGAAGTGCTGGAAGCGCTCGGCCGCAAGATCGATGAGGCGCGCGCGACCCTCGTCCAGCTCGAAGCCGCGCGGGACAGGCTCGCCCGCGAGGAGGGCCGGGCCGGCTGAGGCGACAGCCTCGCATCAGCCAGACCCGCTAGAGACCCCCAGGCCGCACGGCTGAAGATCCCGAGTCCGCGATGAGCAACAGCCCCTTCCCCGACACCGCGACTGCCCCTGCCGCCGATGAGCCCCTGGTGGGCGACGGGCGCAACCTCGATTCCATTCTGCGCATCCCCGTGCTGGTGCAGGTGGTGCTCGGTTCGGCCACGATGCCGGTCGCCAACCTGATGAAGCTCGGGCGTGGCGCCGTGGTGCCCCTGGATCACCGGGTGGGCGAGCCGGTGGATGTGATGGTCAACGGGCGCGTCGTGGCGCGTGGGGAGATCGTCATCGTCGAGGAGGACAATTCCCGGTTCGGCGTCTCGCTGACCGAGGTGGTCGGTCCGTCCGAATCCGACTCGGCCGCCTGAGGCCGACGCCGTGGCGGTCGCACCCCTCGGCCCTTCGCCGGCCGCACCGCCTGTTTTCCCGGCGGGAGCGGCCCCGGCTCCGCGCGGGCCGGGCCGGTCCCTCGCGCCGGTGGATCAGGTCGCGACCCTGCTGCTCGCCATGGGCAAGCCCGCTGCGGGCCGCCTGCTGAAGTATTTCGAGCCGGACGAGATCAAGCGCATCACCCGCTCGGCGGTGCAGCTCGGCCCGGTGAGCGCCGACCAGCTCGACGGTGTAGTCGAGTCCTTCGCCGTCGAGTTCGCCAACGGTGCCAGCCTCATCGGCACCGTGCAGGAGGTCGAGAAGCTGCTGAGCGGCCTGATTCCGGCCGAACAGCTCGCAGAGCTCCTGGCGGATGTGCGCGGCAACGGCGCCCGCTCGGTCTGGGAGCGTATGGGCAGCGCCTCGGAGAGCGTGCTCGCGAGCTACCTCGTGAAGGAGCACCCGCAGACCGCCGCGCTCATCCTCTCGCGCATCAAGCCCGCCGTCGCCGCCAAGGTGATGAGCCAGTTGCCCGCGCCCCTGCGCAACACGTTGATGCGGCGGATGCTGACCTTCAAGCCCGTCGACGACGAGATCCTCGCCATGCTGGAGAAGACCCTGCTGGAGGATTTCATGGCCAACGGCACGCGCAATTCCGGCGCGGATACCCATGCCAAGATGGCAGACATCATCAACAAGATGGACCGCGCGCAGATGGACGAGGCGCTGACGAGCCTCGGCGAGTCGCGCCCAAAATCGGTCGAGATCCTGAAGGGCCTGCTGTTCACCTTCGACGACATCGTCAAGCTGGTGCCGCGCGCCCGCACCACTCTGTTCGACGCTGTTCCGAACGACCGCCTCGTCCTGGCGCTGAAGGGCACGGATGCGGAGTTCCGTGGGGTGATCCTCTCGGCGCTCTCGGCCCGCGTGAAGCGCATGGTCGAGCACGAACTGAACGGCGGCGAGCCGGCGGCGCAGCGCGACGTGATGGAGGCCCGCCGCACCATCACCGACCTTGCCATGGACATGGCCGCCCGTGGCGAGATCGAGATCAATCCGGGGGGCGAGGAAGATGCGCTCATCCGATAGCAGGGTCGCGCAGCCTTCCCCGCTCGCAATGACGGAGACAGTCTCGTCGTCAGTCAGACCGGGCCGCGCGTATGGCTGAGGACGTCGATCACGAGAGCAAGACCGAAGCGCCGACCGAGCGGCGCGTCCGCGAAGCCCTCGACAAGGGCGACATCCCGTTCTCACGGGAGGCGCCGGTCTTCGCCTCCATCCTCGGCCTGCTGATCGGTCTCGCCCTGTTCGCGCGCGGCCAGGCGGCGGAGCTGTCGCGGGACCTCTCGGCGTTCTTCGACCATCCGCAGGGCTTCGCGCTGTCGAGTGCGGGTGATGCGACAATGCTGCTCGCGGCCACGGCGAGCGCTGCGGCGCGCTTCCTCCTGCCCTTCCTGCTGCTGCTGGCGGCCTGCGGCCTCTCAGCATCCATCCTCCAGAACGTGCCTCGCCTCGTCGGAGAGAGGATCCGTCCGAAATGGCGCAACGTCTCGCCCGCCTCCGGCTTCAGCCGGATCTTCGGACGATCCGGTCAGGTCGAGTTCCTGAAATCGGTCTTTAAAGTCCTCGGTGTCACACTGGTTGTGGTTCTGCTCCTGCGCTCGGAGCAGCAGAAGGCCGTGAATGCCATGTTCGTCGATCCGAGCCAGCTGCCCGAGCTGATCCTCACCATCTCGATCCGCCTCGTTTCGGCGATCTCCATCGCCACGATCATGATCGTGGCGGGCGATCTCGTCTGGGCGCGGCTGCGCTGGCAGCGGTCGCTGCGCATGTCGGTGCAGGACATCAAGGACGAGCAGAAGCAGAGCGAGGGCGACCCGACCGTGAAGGCGCGCCTGCGCTCGCTCGCCCAGGACCGGTCGCGCAACAAGATGCTTGCCGCTGTTCCGCGCGCCACCGTGGTGATCGCCAACCCGACCCATTTCGCGGTCGCCCTGCGCTATGAGCCGAGCGAGAGCCCTGCGCCCCTGGTCGTCGCCAAGGGTCAGGACCTGATCGCGCTTCGCATTCGCGCTATAGCCGAAGAAAACGGCATCGCGGTGATCGAAGACAAGCCTCTCGCAAGGTCGCTGTACGATGCTGTGCAGGTCGATCAGACGATCCCGGCCGAGTTTTACCGGGCCGTTGCTCAAATCCTGTTCTTTTTGTTCGCGAGGCCCCGATGATCACCCAGGCCTACGATCCGGCTGCCGGCCGGCCCGCGCCTGCCGAACTGATCGCCGCCTCAGAGCGCGTCTTCGCAGAGGAGCTGCGCGACTTCATCGGTGAACTCTGCCTCCTCGACGGCAGCGTGCTGATCGGCTGGATCCGTGGGCAGCACCACGGCAACATCGCGGACCTCGTCGCTTCCTCCGCCGAGCCCTTCTTCAAGGACGCGACGCTGGCCTATGCCGATGCCGCCGACGTGTCCTTCGCGTGGGGCCGGTCGATGCAGGTCGTCCTCGACATGGAGTTCGTGACGAAGCCCGTCACGATCTTCTTCAAGCTCGTGCTGGACAGCTATTTCGCGGGTGTGGCGATCCAGCGGATCATGGCCGGGACCGAGCCGCCCTTCTCCCCGGAAATCCTCGCCCGCGCGGTGTCCGACGCGCGGCTGTAACGCGCCAGCGCCTGAGCCGCCACACCATTCCACTCCATCGTCGAGGCATGAAGCCGGGTCCGAAAGGGCCCGGCTTTTTACTTCCGGTCTTCCCCTCGGCGACGGCGGGAGCGGAAACATACCACCCATGGCTGTACTAGCGTTGTCATGCAACGAAAACGATCATACTTGCAAAGATGTGACACTGCTTGGTCAGAAATAACTTAGGATGCTGAATTGGGAGTAGAACATACTTTACAAAGGTACCTCCTTACTGCGTAGTGAATCATCGCGCGCCGCCAAGTCTGATGAACGAAAAGATGCCGCGCTGAGGGGTCCGGTCCGGATGTACTGCCTGGTAGATGGTCGAAAATCGGTCAACGAAGGCTACGCGGCGAGCTTCGACAGGGAAGGCGTGTCGGCTTTCGGTCTTTCGCCGGACGAGTTCGCAGATTGGATCCGCGTGGCGTCGCGCAGCGACGTCGATGCCATCCAGGGCTTCCTTCTGGGTGATTTCGACGAGCGAGCGAAATGCGCGGCTGCCATTCGCAAGCATTCACGGGCGCCCGTCATCGCGCTGGCGGATCAGCGTTCGCTCGAGCAAACGCTGGTCCTGTTCGATGCCGGGATCGACGACGTTCTGCCGAAACCCGTGCATGTCCGTGAGATCCTGGCGCGATCCGAGGCGATCTGGCGACGGGTGAACGGTGGCATCCAGCCCGCCGCCGCCGGCATCGAGGCCCCCGCCCGGCCGGAGCGCCTGCGGGTCTTCTTCGACGGGCGTGACCCGGAGGTGGATGGCGAGCCGCTTTCGCTGCCGCGGCGCGAGCGCCACATCCTCGAATATCTCGTCCGCAACCGCGGGCGCCGCCTCACCAAGACGCAGGTCTTCAATGTGATCTACGGCGTCTACAGCAACGGCGTCGAAGAGAGCGTGATCGAGGGCCACGTCAGCAAGCTGCGCAAGAAGCTGTCGCAGCGGCTCGGCTACGATCCGATCGAGGCCAAGCGCTACATGGGTTACGTCTACGTCGGCTGAGGCTGCTCCGGCACTTCCGCTGGATTTCCTACGGCTGGCAGAAGGCCTTGGCTCCCGGGGTCCAGTTGCCGAAGCCGGTGGCGACCATGTTCGTGATCACCCGGCAGACATAGACCTTCTGGGCCGGATTATTGTTCGGGCCCGCGTGATAGCGCGCGACCGCGAGCGTCCAGCTGCCCTCCCGGTCCTTCAGTTCCTTCAGGAAGCGCGTGGCGTATTCCACGTTCTGTCGCGGGTCGATCATCGCCTCGAGCGAGGGGAACTTCGCCCGGTGATAATGATGGTTGATCTGCATGCAGCCGAGATCGACCAGCCGGATGCCGCTCGCTTGCGATTCCGCGAGCTTCTGCATCACGTCCTGAGCGCTCGTGCCGAAATAGGCCCGCCCCTGGATGTTCATCGCATAGGGCTGCAGCGAGCCGCGCTTGCCGCTCTCGGTCAGGCCCACGGCATAGAGCATGCCGAGCGGCACGCCGTGCTTGGCGGCCGCCTGCGCCATCTGTTGTTCGCAGACGCGGCTCGGCGCGGCCGGGCTCATGCCGGCCGAAGGCGCCGTGGCCGCAAAGGCGGGGTTAGAGATACACGCCGCTGCGATCGCGCTCGACAGGATACGCTTCATGTCCCCCTTCCCTTGAACGGGCCGTCTCGGCTCGCGGTGTGTCCCTGCGGTCGGACGAGCCGGGTTGCGACCCACCTCCACCCTGCCCGCCATCGGTGAAGGCCATCTGGCCCCGTCCGGATTGGCTCTGCGGCTGGCTCTGAGCCTGCGCGCCCTGCCCCGATCCCTGCTGGGACGGCTGGCCGCCTGTCATGTCCGCGCCGCTCGCCCGGATGGCGACGAGATCGGCCTGATAGCCCGCCCCGCGCAGGAGATCGGACAGGGCGCCACCATCCCGGCGCAGCAAATCGGCCGTGTCGTGCCGACCGGTCTCCATGCCGACTTCGAGGCGGCCCTCCTGCAGACGCATCCGCACTGTCACGGTGCCGAGGTCGGCGGGCTGAAGCTGAATCGTGAGAAGGCGTAAGGGCCCTTCCGGCATCTGACCGAGTTTGGCGGGCTGGCCGGGTGGCGCGACCGGCGCCGAGGGCGCCTCGGTGGCGATGGCATTCGCGAGATGCCGGAGAGTCGCCGCGGGCAGAGCGCCTTCCACCGGGCCGGATGTCAGTGCCGCGACAGGCGCCATCTCCGGCGTCGGCTGGCCGGGCTCACGGGAGGTGTCGCCGTCGAGCTCCGGTCGCGGCGCCACCGGTCCCGTTTGGATGGCGGGGACAGGACGGCTCTCGGCTTCGGGGACTGAAGGGCCGACCGATACAGCCGGTGTGGTGGCGCGCGGCGTTAGCCGCGTCGGACGTATCGCGGCCGGGGCAGGCGCTTGAACAGGCGTCGCCGCTTCAACAAGGGGCGCCGCCGCAGCTACGACGGGCGCCGCGGCAACGGCCTCGATCGGTCGCGGCCGGGCCTGATTGGGCGGAGCCGTGGGCTGCGCAACTGGCGCTGCGTCGATGGGGGCGGCGGCGCTGGCGGTGGGCTGCGGCGGAGAATGATCCTCCACCTTCTGCGCGATGGCAGCGACCGGCGTGGGCTGGCCGGGCATGACCGGCGCGAAATGCGTCTCCTGTGTCACAACCGTCACCTTCGGCCGTTCGGCGGGAAGGCTCGCGATCGGGCTCTCCGGTGCGGTGCTGCCCGCTGCCCTCTCGGCCAGCGCGACGAGATCCGTCGCCACCGGGATGTTCGGCACAGCGGCCTGGACGGCGGTTGCGGATTGA
The DNA here is from genome assembly GCF_042661665.1 of Methylobacterium komagatae. NCBI lineage: Bacteria > Pseudomonadati > Pseudomonadota > Alphaproteobacteria > Hyphomicrobiales > Methylobacteriaceae > Methylobacterium > Methylobacterium komagatae. Next base: position 3,154,161 of record NZ_JBHSWN010000001.1, on the reverse strand, counting down.
GTCGGCGCGGGTGCGCCCTGCGCGGCTGCGAACAGGGCGCGCAGGGCCGCCTGTGGATCGATGACGAGCCCGGAAGCGGGGGCCGCGGTGACGACATCCTCGGCCGGCATCTCGGGGGCGGCTTCGTCCCCGAGATGCGGACGGACGATCTCCTCGCCGCGCGACGGCGGCCGTTCCAGCCGGCCGAGCTCCTTCCCGAATGGGCTGGTGGAGAGCGCGGCGTCGCGGATCGGCGTGTCCGGGGTGGAGCTCTTCGAGGCGGGTTCCGAGCGTTGCCGGGGGCCGGGCAGCAGGGCGTCGAGGGCTGTCACGGGTCGTTCCTGTCGTCGATCAACCGGTCGATACGCGCCAGCGCCTCCTGTGCCCGGCCGATGGCGGCGGGATCGGGGAGCTTGCGCTGACCTGAAAGCGGTGCTGCCGCACGGGCGGCATCGGCCTGGGCCGGGATACGGATCTGGGTCGCGGCGGACAGGGCCTCATCGAGGAGCCGCCGGTCGGCCTCGCCGAACTGTTCCCGGTCGAGGCTGCGCAGGGCTTGGATGCTCTCGTCCAGACGTCCCTCGACTACGACGAGAGCGGCCGCGCGATAGAGCCGAGCTTGGGCGGCGGCAGCGGTCTCCGGTGCCGCCAGCCCCGCCGCCCGTTCGGCCGCGAAGAGCGCGGTGCCGCGCCGACCCTGGTCGAGCCCGGCGCGAGCGACGAGCAGGTAGAGGTCTCGACGGTCGTCGGGCTCGATCTCGTCCAGCATGCGGGCGAGTTTCGCGTCGCGGGCGCCGTCGCTGGCGAAGTCGAGCCGGGTCAGGGCGGCGGCGAAGCGCTGGCGGAAATTGCCCGCATAGACGGAGCGCCGGAAGCGGCGCAGATACTGGATCGACAGGGCCTCGAAGCGGCTGGCATCGCCGCCCTGCGCGATCACGAAGATCTCGCGACGGAGCGCCCCCTCTTCCACCAGGGTTCCGGGCGCGAGCAGGCGCGCGAGGGCCAGGAGTTCGATCGCCTTTCGCGGGGCGTCACGGACGGAGAGAGCAGCCTGGGTCAGGGCGAGTTGCCCGGCGAGGCTCGGCGGCGCTTCGCGGGGATCGAATTTGGCGAGTAGCGTGCGCGCCTCCTTCTCGCGCCCCTCGACATAGGCGAGCGAGCCGAGAACCAGCGGCGCATCGGCCTCGGCGACCTTGCCGCCGTCGAGCATCTTACGAAGGACCGCCGGGCCGCCCCCCGCGAGGGCGAAGGAGACGCCTGCCCGCGTATTTGCGGAATCAGCCCAGGTCTCCGGTTCGAGCGCCAGAAGGCGCTGCTCGATATGGCCGAGCAACTGCCTCTGCGCGAGATGCGCCTGAGTCGAGCCCTTTGCGATCCGGTCCTGCAGCAATTGCAGCGTGCGCATCAGCTCCACCGGCAAGCCACGCGGGACGACCAGAAGGGGCTCGATCGGCTTGGGCGGCTCGGCTCCGTGTCCGCCGCCTCCGCCATGGCCGTCACCGGCCGCGAGCGCGTGGGTGGCGACCATCACGATCAACAGGAGGGCGGCCAGCCGCATGACCGCCATGCCGCCCATCCAGGAGCTGCGATGGAAGCGCCGCCGTTCCCGCCGCCGCGCGTGGGAGCCGCGCCTCGGCGATCCGGCATCGGAGAGGGGGCGGCCCACCTCATTCGGGCTTGCTCCGCAACAGGATCTCGATGCGGCGGTTCTCGGCTGCCTTCGGATCCTGGCTGCGCGGCTGGCGGTCGGCATAGCCTTCGATGCGGTCGAGCCGCTTCTCATCCAGGCCCGCGCGGACCAGCATGTAATAGGCCATCTGCGCCCGCGCCGAGGACAGGCGCCAATTGTCGTAGGTTTCCGAGCGGAACGGGCGCCCATCCGTATGCCCACGCACGACGACCTGTCCCGGATGGGCATTCAGCACCTTGGCGATGCGCTCCAGGGCGCGCACCACCTTCGGCGAGGGCTCGGCCGAGCCGATCTCGAACATGCTGAAATTGATCTCGTCGGTGACGCTCACCAACACGCCCTCTCCCGTACGGCGTACGTCGATGCGTGGCGCCGGGGAACCGGTGCGGATCGGCTGCACGGCCTTGGCGATCTCCGCCTTGATCTCGGCGAGGGCGGCTGTGTCTCCGGTCGGTTCCTCGGCGGGCTTCTGGGCCTCCTTGGGAGAATCCTTGGGGGCCTCCTTCGGCGCCTCCTTGGCCTCGGTTGGCTTTTCGCCAGTCTTGGATTTGGGTGAAGCGAGCGCGTCGCGAACGGCAGCGGGCAGGTTCGCGTCGGCGGTAGCGACCTGCGTCACCTTCGGAGCGTCCTTCGCGGGCGGCTTCGGCTCCTTGAGGGATTGCGCCTTGGCGTCGAGACGGGTCTCGTTGGTGGCGCGGGCGACCGTGTTCACCGCTCCCGGATTGTCGCTGCGGGCGCGGGGCAGCGTCTCGGTCTGCCAGTAGAGCGGATCGAACGGATCGCGCGCGGCCTCGCCCCCCGCGATGCCGGGCTGGGCGCCATCCTGCGCCATGGCGTCGACGCTCGCTACGTCCGAGCGGTCGGCCTCCGTCTCGCTGGCGAGCTTGGCGAGCACCGCATAGGGATCCTGGAACAGGGCGGATTCCCGCGTGCGGCTGCCGGGCGGCGCAGGCTGGCCCTTGTCCGGCCCCTTGCCTTCGCCCTTCCCCTCGCCTTCCCCCTTGCCCTCGGCCTCCTTGGACCCGCCGCCCTTGTCGGCGGATTCGTCCTTGGGCTCGGACAGGCCCTTGCGGTCATGCGTGACCTCGGCGAGCTTCACCGGGTTGAAGTATTCGGCGATGGACTGCTTCTGCTCCTTGCTGGTCGAATTGATCAGCCACATGACGAGGAACAGGGCCATCATCGCCGTCATGAAGTCGGCGAGCGCGATTTTCCAGGCGCCGCCGTGGTGCCCATCCTCATGGTCGCCGTGGCGCTTGATGATGATGATTTCTTGGTGGCCCTCGGACATCTCAGCCCTCCGCCGCGGCGGTCAGCAGGCGGGTCCAGGCCGCGAGCCGCGTTTCCATGACGGTCTGGTCGGCAACCACCGAGACCTCGGGCGCCTCGCTCAGGTCGAACGTCACCCCCTCGGCCTGGCTGCCGAGCCGTTTGCGCAGGGCGTCGAGCAGATCCTCCGGGCCGCTCACCCGGATTGCCGCCTGGCCCGGCTCCGCGAGCAGGCGCCCGAGGGCGACGCTGAGGTCATCGAGCGCGCGACGCCGCAAGGCGTCGCTCAGCACCGGGACGAGCAGGCGCCCGATCCGCTGGGTCAGGTCGGCGTCGAGGGCGCGCATAGCCGCCGAGAACCCTTCCGCCAGCCGCTCGGCCTCGCCCTCGCACCAGCGCGCCCGCTCCTCGGCGAGGCGTGCGGCGAAAGCCTCGCGCTCCGCCTCGTGTTGGGCTTGCGCCTCGGCACGGGCTTGCGCCAGTCCCTGCTCACGACCGCGAGCCTCCGCCTCGGCGAGGGCCGCCGCACGCTCCTCCGGCGTTTCGGCCGGTTCGGCCTCGGGCGTCGGGCTCGACCGTTTCAGGCCGGTCCAGGGGCTCGAAAGAATGTCTTCGGCGGGACGCTCGGGTTCAGCCTTCACCGGCGCAGGGGCGGCGGCGGAAGGCGGCACCGTCTGCACGAGCGACCGTAGGGCGTTCAGCGCCTCCGGGACGGTCATGGGCGCCAGCGGCATGGCGTTGCGCGGAGCCGTGTCCGATAGGAGCGGAGCATCCTCCCCGGAACGCTTGGGAAGCTTCACGACCCGCGTCGGCAACCACGGAGTGGTGCGCGGTGCCTGGGGCGCGGCCGGGGCTGCAGGCTTCACCGCGTCCGAAAAGTCGGGGAGTACGCTCTTCAGGACCGCGCTCACGCCGTCGCCTCCTCACGCATCAGCCAGCGTTTGAGGATCGAGGCGACCTGCTCCTCATCGAGTTCGATCATCTGCTCCAGCCGCTTCTGGGCCGAGCGATCGGCGGTCTGGGCCATGGTCTGCGCCATGTCCTCGATCATGCTCGCCACGGCGGGCGGGGCGAGCGCTGCGGCCTCCGCTGGGCTTGGCGGGGCGAGGGCCGCTTCGGCCGGTGCGGCGGCGGCCGCGATGGCGGGATTCGCCGCGCGTTCGAGGGCGGGGACCTCGGCCTGCTCGGCGGCAGGCGTCGCGAGGATGGCACGCAGCGCCGGGCGCAGGCCGAACCAGATCAGGAGCGCGGCGACGACGAGGATCGTCGCGGCGTTGATGAGCGTGCCGGACTGGCGCAGCATCACATCGCTGATCGAGAGCGGGGGCACAGGCTCCATGGCCTGCCCGTCGTTGATGAAGCCTACGGCGGCGACCTTCACCGTGTCGCCACGCTCCTTGCTGAAGCCCGCCGCCGAGGCGACCAGCTGTTCGATTTCGGCGATCTGGCCGGACACGTCGGCGTTCTCGTTCTTGCCGTCCTGGCCGCTCTGGGCGGCGAGCCGCGAGCGGTTGACCAGCACCGCGACCGAGAGGTGGCGGATGGCGTAGCCGTCGCTCACCGTCTGGATGGTCTTCTGCGATATCTCGTAATTGGTGAGATCTTCCTTCTTGGGCTCTCGTTCGACGAGGTGTCGTTGCCGTCGGAGCGCGGGCGCTGGTCGGGCAGGTTCTGCTGCGCGGTCGTGGGCCGCTCGGACTTGCGGTTCTGCGCGTTCTCGTTCTCGCGCACCGAGCGGACGGACCGCTCGACCCGCTGGTCCGGGTTGTAGATCGTCTCGTTGGTCGAGGTCTTGTCGGTGTTGAGTTGGGCGGCGACGCTCACCTCGAAATTGCCGGTGCCGAGATAGGGCGTGAGGGTGCGGCGGATGTTGTCCTGCACCTCGCGGCTGACGATCTTCTCCAGGCTCGCCATCTTGCCCGTGGGGGCGAGGCTGTTGTCGTCGCCCGCCATGAGGATCGTGCCGTCCGAGCCGATCACGGTCACGCGGTCGGGCTTGAGGCCGGGGATCGCGGCGGCGACGAGCTGGCGGATCGCCTGGGCGCCGCTCACGTCGTCGGCGGGTTCGGTGCGCACCACGACGGAGGCCGAGGGCGGTTGCTGATCCCGGCGGAAGGAGGCGCGGTCCGGCAGGACGATGTGCACGCGGGCCGCACGCACGCCCTTCATGCCCTGGATGGTGCGGGCGAGTTCGCCTTCGAGGGCGCGCACCCGCGTCACCTCCTGCATGAATGAGGTCATGCCGAGCGAGCCGAGGTCGTTGAACAGCTCGTAGCCGGACTTGGAACTTTGCGGCAGGCCCTTCTCGGCCAGCAGCATGCGGGCCTGGGCGGTGTTGCCGTAGCGGACCATGACGGCGGTGCCGTCGGCGCTGACGTCGAACGGGATGCCGCTATCCTTCAGCACGCCGCCGATGCGGGCCACGTCCTCGCGGGAGAGCCCCGTATAGAGCGCCTCCTGAGCCGGGCGGCTGAGGTAATAGGCGCCGAGGCCGACGCCCGTGAAGACGAAGAGACCGACGAGGCCGAGCGCCACGAGGCGCCGTGCCCCCAGTTCGATGATGTTGCTCCACAGCCTCTCGGCTTGCTCGCGTCCGAACATCCCTGGACCAACCCTGCTGGCGACCTGATCGTGTCGCGAGCCTGTGTGACGGGTCAGCCTTGTGCGAAGCTGCTCTTCAGAAGAACGAGCGCACCAACCCGCTTACCAATAGATTCCAGCCATCGATCAGGATGAAGAACAGCACCTTGAACGGCAGGGAAATCACTGTCGGCGGCAGCATCATCATGCCCATCGACATCACGATGGTCGACACGATGATGTCGATGACGAGGAACGGCAGGGCGATCAGGAAGCCGATCTCGAAGCCCCGGCGAAGTTCGGAGATCATGAAGGCCGGGATCAGGATGCGCAGGTCGATCTTCTCGCCCGCTTCGGCCTTGGGGAAGTTGCGGCTGGCGAGATCGGAGAAGGTCTGGAGGTCCTTCGGGCGCACCTGCGCCGTCATGAATTCCCGGAACGGGTCCACGATCTTGCCGTAGGCCTCCTCCTCGGTGATCCGGTTCTCCTGCAGCGGTTTGACGCCGTCGTTCCAGGCCCGGTCGAAGGTCGGCGCCATGACGTAGAAGGTCATGAACAGCGACAGCGACACGAGGAACAGGTTGGCGGGCGTGCTCTGGAGGCCGATGCCGGAGCGCAGGAACGACAGGGCCACGGCGAAGCGGGTAAAGCTCGTGACCATCACGAGCAGACCCGGCGCCAGGGACAGGACGGTGAGCAGCGCGACGAGTTGCAGGATCCGGCCGGAGGCCGCGCCGTTGCCCGCCGGCAGAAGCTGGTCGAGGGCGGGCACACCGGTCACGCCGCCGCTCTGAGCGTGCGCGGTACCGGCTGCCAGTGTCAGGCCGAGGATCGCGGCGAACCGCAGGGCGTTTCGTCGGGCGATCATTGCACCACCAGCGATTCGACGATCAGTTCCCGGATCGCACCCTTGCTGCGCAGGACGGCCCGCTCGTTCAGGTCCTCGCGCAGGTGCTGAAGGCCGCTCGCGCCCTCGACCTGCGCCATGGAGACGGTACGCAGATAGGCGAGGAGATCGGCGCGGATTTCGGCCAACGTGACGTCAGCGTTCGGCACGACGCCCTTGAGCACCACGGAGGATTCGATCCGCACCCAGGATTCGGCAGGCTCGGCGAGGTTCGTCACCACGGAGCCGACGCTGCGCAGGGAGAGGTCGCCCGCATAATTCATCACGGGCACGACCTTGCTCTGCTCGTCGCGAACCTTCCGGTCCACGGCCTTCTCGACCGTCGAGAGCAGGTACACGCCGAGCATCCCGCCGGTACCGACCGCGACCAAGGTGGACAGGAGCAGCCCCCCGATCCAGCCTTTACCGCCCTTCTTGGTCTTGGCATCCGCCATGATGAGTTCCTATTGCTCGTCTCAACCGGCCTTCCGGTATTGCTTCGCGTTGGCTCGCAAAGACTGAGAACCGGATCAGAACGGTGTGACGGTCTCGAAGATCTGCTGGCCCAGCGTCGGGTTCTGGACGTCGGTGATCCGGCCACGACCGCCGTAGGAGATGCGGGCTTCGGCGATCTTGTCGTAGTCGATCGTGTTCTTCCGCGAGATGTCGCGGGGGCGCACGATGCCGGTCACAGCCAGCACGCGAACCTCGTTGTTCACGCGCACTTCCTGCGAGCCGGCGATCAGCACGTTGCCGTTCGGCAGGACTTCCGTGACCACCGCCGCCACCGACAGGCTCAGCGTCTCCTTGCGGTCGATCGAGCCCTGGCCCTTGGTTTCGGTGCCGGAGCGGATGCCCGTGTCGGCGGTGGCCGAATCCTTCAGGCCGCTGACGCCGTAGCCGAAATCGAAGCCGAGCGTCGATTTCTGGCTGCGCGAGCGGTCCGTGGCGTTGTCGAACTGCGCCTTGTCGTTGATCGCGATGTTAACCGTGATCACGTCGCCGACATTGCGGGCGCGCGGATCCTGGAACAGCTCGGCACTGCCGGGGGCCCAGGTGGAATGGTAGCCGGAGCGCGGGCCGTGGGCGTTGAAGGTCACCGGCAGGGGTTCGCGCGGCGGGTTCAGCCCAGCCCCCACGGGGGTCAGGATCGGCTGGCGCCCGATCTCGTTGATGTTGCTGTGGCAGGCCCCGGCACCGAGGGCCAGGGTCAGAGCGGCAAGCCGGAGGGCGGGGTTCACGATCTCTCGTCCTTCTTGCTCTCGTCCTTCTTGCGGCCGAGATCCGACATCTTGCGCGCGAGACCGGCGGCGCGGGCCGCTTCCATCTCGGCCAGGATGGCGCTCGCCGCGCGGGCGTTGAGCTTGGTGAGGATCGCGGCGGCCGCGTCCTCGGGCATGGTGGCGAGCGGGGCGCGGCCGCGTCGGGCCGCATCTTGGCGTAGAGGGCGACGACCGCCTCATCCGCTTTGGCAAGGAAGGCGTTTCGGCGCTTCAGCCACTCCTCGTACTCGGCGCGCTTGGCTTCGAGCTTGGCAATGCGGGCCTCGACATCCTTTTCCAGGGCGGCGAGTTGCTCCTTCTGCCATGCGAAGCGGGCATCGGCGGCGGCATCGGCGATGCCTGCGCAATAGCCCGCCTTCGGAGGCTCCTTCACGTATTCCTGCGCGCCGACCTCCTTCGGCCCGTCGCGGGCGGCGAGCGCCTTGAGCGCTGCCTCCTTGGCCGGGTCGGGCTTGTCGCCGCCGCCGCCCGTGGCCCAGGCGGGACCGGCGGCGAGGCAGGCGAGAAGGATAAGGGCGGCCCTCATTGCACCACCAGTTCGGCTTGAAGGGCGCCTGCGGTCTTCACCGCCTGCAAGATCGCGATGATGTCGGTGGGCTTCAGGCCGACCGAGTTCAGGCCGCGCACCAGCGTTTGCAGGTCGGAGCCGCCGATGATGGCGAGCTTGCCCTGCTCCTCGCGGGCCGCCACCTCGGTGCGTGGCACCACCGTGGTCTGGCCGTTGGAGAACGGCGCGGGTTGGGAGACTTCGGGTGTCTCGGTGACGCGGACCGTGAGGTTGCCGTGGGTGACGGCGACCGTGGAGATCTGCACGTTGCGGCCGATCACCACCGTGCCGGTGCGCTGATCGACCACCACCCGCGCAGGAACATCCGGCTGGACGGTGAGATCGCCGATCTCGGCCACCAGACGGGTCTGCGTCGCGTCGCGCCCACGCAGCACCACCACCGAACGCTGGTCGCGCGGGTTTGCAATGCGGCGGTGGAAGCGGGCCATCGACCAAGCGTTGATCGCGTCCGCGACCAGGGTTGCCGTCTTGAAATCCGGGTTCTTCAGTTCGAACACCAGTTCGGGCAGGTCGCGGAAGGTGCCGGGCACCTCGCGCTCGATCAGCGCGCCGTTCGGGATGCGCCCTGCGGTCGGCACGCCCTGCGTCGAGCTGCTCGGCCTGCCCCTGGACGCTGAAGCCCGAGACCGCCAGCGGCCCCTGGGCGGCGGCGTAGACGAGGCCGTCGCCGCCGGTCAGCGGCGTCATCAGCAGCGTGCCGCCGCGCAGGGAGGTGGCGTCACCCAGCGAAGTCACGGTGACGTCGATGCGCGAGCCGGTGCCGGTGTAGGGCGGCAGGTCGGCGGTCACCATCACCGCCGCGATGTTGCGGGTGCGCAGCCGGGAGTCGCGCACGTTGATGCCGAGCCGGTCGAGGAGCGATTGCAGCGACTGCTCGGTGAACTGCGCGTTGCGGAGCGTGTCGCCCGTGCCCTGAAGACCGGTGACGAGGCCGTAGCCGAAGAGCTGGTTGTCGCGCACGCCCTTGAGCGTGGCGATATCCTTGATCCGCGTGCCCGCGAAGGACGGCCCGGCGAGCAGGATCCCTGCCAGCGCCGCGAGGGCCAGGAGGACGCGGGCCATCACTGCGCTCCGATGCGGATGCGCCCATCGGCCATCACGGTGCCGAGGACGATCCGGTTCGTGTCCGTGTTGCGGACGCGGATGACCTCGCCGAGTCCCCCGTTCTGCAACGGCGAGCCCACGGCGGTGATGATGAGGCCGTTCTCCTCGAAGATCATCTGCGTCGGCGCATTGCGGGTGACGAGGCGGGGATCGTCTACGCCGTTGACCGGCACCGGCTCGCCGGGCAGCAGCATCCGCCGCGCGGTGCGCCCGACCATGGCCATCGGCGCGTCGACGATGGCCGACCGGCCGCGATAGCTCGCGGGATAGGCCTGCATCCGCAGCATCGATTCCTTGATCGTGTCGCCTGCATAGATCGTGACGACCGGCACCGGCAGCATGATCTCGTCGGGCTCGGCACGGGCCGGGCTCGCCAGAAGCAGGAGGGCAGCCAGGGCCGCCTGGAGGCAGCGGGACGTGCGGACGGACAGGGTGAAGGCCATGATCAATCGCCGGAGGGGTCGAAGCCGGAAGTCCTGTGGGGCCGGGCCGCCCCCGCCGTGAGCGTCAGCGGATGCCCTTCGAGACGGTCGAGGACATCTCGTCCGCGGCCTGGATCACCTTCGAGTTCATCTCGAAGGCGCGCTGTGCCGTGATCAGGCTGGTGATCTCCTTCACGGGATCGACGTTCGAGCCTTCGAGATAGCCCTGCTGGATCTTGCCGAAGCTGACATCTCCGGGGTTGCCGACGACCGGCGCACCCGAAGCCGGAGTCTCGCGGTAGAGGCCGTTGCCGAGCGGCTCCAGGCCCGCCTCGTTGGCGAAGTTCGCCAGCGTCAACTGGCCGATCTGCGCCAGCGCGACCTGCCCGTCGACCTTGGCGAAGACCTGACCCGAGAGGTTCACCGTGACTTCGGAGGCGTTGTTCGGGATGAGGATCGCCGGGTCGACCACGTAACCTTCCAGCGTCACGAGCTGGCCGGTGGCGTTCTTGTTGAACGAGCCTGCGCGCGTGTAATTCGTCTCGCCGCCGGGGCTGGTGATCTGGAAGTAGCCGCGCCCATTCACCGCGAGGTCGAGCTGGTTGCCCGTCTGCGCGAGCGAGCCCTGCCGGTGCAGGTTGCGGATGGCGGCGGAGCGCACGCCGAGGCCGAGCATGGCGCCCTCGGGTACCGCCTCCTGCCCCGCCTGGTTCGGCACGCCCTGCTGGCGCTCGGCTTGATAGAGCAGGTCGGTGAATTCCGCCCGCGCACCCTTGAAGCCGGTGGTGTTCAGGTTCGCGACGTTGTTCGCGATCACTTCGAGGTTGAGCTGCTGGGCGGACATGCCCGTGGCAGCGATGGCGAGTGCACGCATGGTTCGGGCTCCTCAGATGGCCATGCGGCTAAGTTCGAGATAGGCGGACACGACCTTGTCGCGGATGGCGACGGCGGTCTGGAGGCTCTGTTCAGCGGACATCACCGCCTCCACCACCTGCTGTGGCGAGGCTCTGCCCTGGATGCCTGCGATGGAGGCCGCTTCGCCCGCCCGCATGTCGTTGCGTACGCTGGCGGCGAACTGGGCCATGATGTCGGAGAAATTCGCCGGGGCGCTGCCGCCGATGGCCGCCGCGCCCGGGAAGGCGCTCCGCTGCACCGGGGCGGCCGTGTCGGCCCGCGAGAGGGCGGCGGCTTGAACGGCCTTCTCGAAGGCCGAGAGCGATGCGAGGGCCTCGATCATCGGTCGAGCTTCCTTACGGCTTGAGGAGATCGATCACGCTGGCCACCATCGCGCGGGCCTGCTTGATCACTTGAAGATTGGCCTCGTACGAGCGATTGGCCTCGCGCATGTCGGCCATCTCGACAAGCATGTTCACGTTGGGCAGCTTGACCATGCCGCGTGCGTCTGCCGCCGGGCTGCCGGGGTCGTATTCCGAGCGGAACGGGCTCGTGTCCCTGCCGATCTCCGAAACCTTGACGGAGGAGGCGCCGATCGCCCGCTGCATCTCGGCCCGGAAGCTGATCGTCTTGCGCGAATACGGGTCGGCTCCCGGCGCGTCGCCGGTCGATTGGGCGTTGGCGAGGTTTTCCGACACGATCCGCATGCGCAGGGACTGCGCTTCGAGGCCGGAACTCGCGAGTTTGGTCGCGGAAAGAAGCGGATCGATCATGTCTTCACCGCCATCTTGAGCATCCGGTCGAAGGCTTTCACGATCCCGGTATTCAGGTTGTGCTCGCGCGAGACTTCGCTCGCCTTGAGCATTTCCTGTTCGAGGCTCACCGAGCTGGCCGTCGCCGTCACGTCCCAGCCGTCCGTCGCGGTCTGGGTGCGGCTGAGCGGTCCGCCAGCGTCCACATGGGCGGAAGCGGTCCTGGCCATGCCGCTACCGACTTGCGCCAGCACATCGGCGAAGGGGGCGACGTCCCGCGCCTTGTAATCAGGCGTATTCGCGTTCGCGACGTTGCCGGCGATGGTCGCCTGCCGCACCGCGAGGTGGCGCGCCTGCATGGCGGCGAGGTCGAAGAGGTAGATACCGCTCATGCCGCCTCCAGCCGCACGCAGGGACGACCGGGAATCGAGCCGTCCTGAAAAGCGGTCTAGGTCCGCAATCTTGCACGAGGCTGGCCGCTGCCTTGCTTGACAGGCCGCCGTTCCCCGCCCCACTCCCGGTCATCATTGGACCTGAGGATCGACTGCCGCCGATGCCGGATGACTTGCCGGAGCCGACCGCCCGTTACGTGGGCGGCGCCGGGGCTGGCCCCAGGGCGGGCGAGCATGTGGTGGCGCCCAAGAACCGCTGGGCTCGCGCGATCCTCGGCTTCCGCGATCTGGTGCCGGAGGCGTGGTACACCCTCGACGTCTCACTCTCCTGGGATGAGGACGAGCAGGCCGCCGCCGCGTTCGATTTCGCCCTGGTGGGCTTCGATTTCATGGCGCGCGATGGGTCGAGCCTCGATGTCGAATCGGTGCCGGGTCTGGTGCGCACCCTGCCCGATCCCCTCGGCGCATGGCTGCCGGGTCCGGCCTATCACGCAACCACCGGCCTCTCGGCGGAATGGCGCTGTGGCTTCCGGATGCCGCCCCAGGCGAGCGATCTCGCCCTCGGCTTCCGGTCCTGGCGCAACACGGCGCCCTTCCGCATCTCGGGCGTGCGCCTGCGATCGGTCGAGGCGCCGTCCATCACCTCACCGTGGCCGCGCCTGCGACTCGGCGCGACGCCGCTGATGTTCGAGCAGGATCTGGTGCAAGGCGTCGGCCTCGTCCTGCGGGGGCAGATCGTGTCCGACCGGCCCAACGAGCACGCGGCCTATGCCGCGATCCGCTACCGCGATGCCTCGGGGGTCGAGATGCCCCTGCCCTACCCCGATACCGTCTCCGTGATGGGCCACGGCGCCTCGGTGAACCTGCCCGCCAAGCCGCAGGCGCGCCGCTTCACCCTCTCCCTCACGCCGCCCGCTGGCGCGACCCGCGTCGAAATCGGTCTGCGCACTTGGGAGGAGGCGGACGAGGCTTCCCCCGCCGTCGAACTCATCGCTCCGCCGGAAGTCTCGCTGGAGGATTCCTTCCGTCTGGAAAGCCTGATCGGGGACGACCTTCTCGACGGTTCGGCCTTCCTGTCCCGGCTCGCGGATCGTCTCGGTCTAGAGCCGGGCGCAGTTCCAGCGTGGTTGCCGGAAGCGCAGGCCGCGCCCGCCCCCGCGATCCTTGCCCGCGCCCGCCATCTGCGGCAGGGGCAGGAGCGGTCGTCGGGTGGCCCGGACGGACAGATCGTGCTCCGCCTTGCGGGCCTGCCCGACTGGACCCAGCCGGAATCGCCCGATTGGCGGGAAGAGCCATTCCGCTCGGTGCCTTGGCGCCTCGATTACCACTCACTTGCATGGATCCCCGCTCTCGGTGAGGCCGGACCCGCCTTGGCTGCGGCCTGGGGCGCGGCGAATCCGTGGGGCCAGCCTTCCGATCCGCTGAGCCTGCACCCGGCGGCCCTTACCGCGCGGGCGGAGGTGCTGGCCCGTCTCGCGGCTCAGCCGTTGCCGGAGGGGGCGGATGACGCCCTCCGCGCGACCCTCGTCGGCGTCGCCACACAGCACGGCTTCGCCCTGGCCGAGATCGTGGGACAGAATGCCTTCGGGCGTTCGCTCCATGGGCTACAGGCGGCGACGGCCCTCTACGTTACCGCCTGCTCCCTGCCACGCCTGCCGCTGGCCCCGTTCTGGACTGCCCTCGCCTCTCGCCGCCTCGGCGAGACCTTCGGGGCGCTGCTCGCGGCGGACGGGCATTTCGCGGATCCGGTGCTCCAGCGGCGGCTCGATTGTCTCTCCCTCGGCCGGGCCCTGGCCGAAGCCCTCGGTGGGCAGCCGCCGGGCCCCGACATCGCCGCGCGGGTCGAGGCGGGGCTCGCCGGGCTTCCCGGCCTGCTCGATCCGGGCGGACGGCTTCCGCCCTTCGGCGACGCACCGCCTGTGGTCGATGAGGCCGCCTGGATTGGGCGTCTCCTCGCCGGAAGAAGCTCCGATCTCGCTGCCGCGCGAGAGGCTGCGCCGAGCACGCCAGCGGGCGGGGTCTTCCACGACACGCTGACGATGAGCGCCGATTCCATCGGGCGCGGCGCGGGGCATTTCGCCTGTACCTTCGCGGCCCCCTCGCCCCTGGGGCACGCCGACTGCACCTCCTTCATCCTGGCGGCGGAGGGGCGGCGCTGGATCGTCGAGGCGGGCGGCTCGGAGAGTGTGGAGACCGGCCCGTCGCGCCACTACCTCGTCTCGGCCCGAGCCCACAACGTCGCGCTCCTCGACGGTCGCGAGCCGGTGGCCGGGCCGGTCTGGTTCGCAAAAGTCTTCGCCTCGACGGTGCCCGCGCCCACCGGATCGAGACGCGCATTCACGGGCCGGACGTGATCCATGCCCGCATCTTCGTCCTGCTCGACGATCTCGACGGGATCGCGGTGATCGACCGCTTCGAGGGGCGGGGTCTGCTCTCCGTCGAGGGCATGTTGCATGTCGCGCCGGATACGCTCGTCGCGCTGGCGGGGCCGCGCCGGGCGCTGGCGCAGCAGGGAGCGCGGCGGCTCGGGTTCACCCCATGGGTCGTCGCGGGCCGACAGGCCGGGCTGGAGATCGTCAACGGACGTGACGAGCGGGCGAGCACGCTTCAAGGCTTCGTCGCCACTCCGCGGGGCCTGACTCCCGCAAGCACCTTGAGCTACCGCTTCGTCGGTGACGGCCTCGTCTGCGGCGGCATGATGCTGGCCACCGACACGACCCTGGAAGAGCGCCTGTCGCGCCTGCTCGCGGGCGAGGCGCTACGGAGCTTTCTGGCGGAGTGACGGTTCGCTCGCGATGATGAAAGGCATCTCAGTCGCAAACGATCGTCGGCGCTTCAGGACCTGACTTCGCGCTTGGCGACGAAGTTCATCTCGTCCACCAGCACGTCCTTAACGACTTCGGCGCCGAGGCGCTTGTTGACCTCGGCCTTCACCTCCGCGAGCCGCTTGGTGATGTCGTATTTGGCGAGCTTGCGAAAATCGAGGGTTGGGTCGGCGTAGATCTGCCGGAAGGCTTCATCCACGACGAACGCATTCGGCGGCACCGGCAGGGTGTGCATCAGTCGCGCGTCGGCGGTGAAGACCAGGACGGCGATGACGTAGCCCTGCACCTTGCCATCGGCGATCATCGGAATGTTGATCGGCGCGAGTTTCTGATACTGCAAGCCTTCGAGATAGGCTTCAGTCTTCTTGGCGAAAAACCCGTCGCCCCAGGTCACCGCCCCGTAGCACGAGGCAATCGTGACGGCGCAGATCCAGAGGCCCGTGATCAGGATCTTGATCATGAATCGTGCCCGATCCGCGCGGTGTAGGTGCCGTCCGACTCCGCCCGGAGCGCGGCGGCGGCCAGGGTGTCGCCGATCTCTTCGACAGCGCGCAGGTGCAGCCCGACCACTTCCTGGTTGCGGGCGAGCTTGTCCCGCAGGCGCGCGAGATGGATCGCGGTGGTCGCGTCGATCCCAGCCGGATCGAGCCCGCGCGTTAGCCGGATGAGTTCGAGAAGGCTTTGGCTCTTGGCCCGGTTGAGGGCGGCGTGGTCGGTGGGCCGAAGGGCAAGCAGCGCGTCGGTCTCGGCCTCCACGGTCTCCTCAAGGCGTTTGAGAGCGGCGAGCAGCATGGCCATCACAGCTTCTGCGCGGCGTCGATGGCTTGGCGGGCAGGGTCGATGCCGGGGTGGGCCTTGTCCATCATCTTGGCGATGCCGACGCCGCCGGCCTTGGCGATCTGCTGGCCGATCTGCTCGGCGAGCATCGACTTCCAGATATGCCCGGCATTGCCCTTACCGAAGACGGTCTCGGACTTCTCCGGCATCATCGACTCGATGAACTGCTGAAGGACCATTCCTTCGAATTTCTTGTACGGGTCGCTGGTCGGACCGGAGCCGTTCAGCGCCGTGTGATTCTTGAGCGTGGTCAGGGAGCCGTTCGCGTCGAGCGGCATGTGCAGGGCGAGCCCCGCCGCCTGCATCGAGTCGGTGAAAGCGGCCGGATCGCCGGGGGCCGAGAGCTTGGCCACGGCTTCCTGAAGCCGCGCCGGTTCGGCGGCTTTCGCCACATCCATCACGATGTCGGTTGGCAGGCTGATGCTCATCGCGTCTCGTCCTGGCGGCACGGCTCGGCCGGATCGTGGTCCGCAGTTACGCCCCGTGGCTTACGGGAGGCTTGCATCGCCGGGGCGTCGCTGGCCGAGGCCGTCGAGGCAATCGAGGAGCGCACGGCGCTCGGTCTCCTTCGCCTGGGCTTGCGCGGCGCGATCGACCAGGGCTTCGGCGCGTTTCTCGGCAAGGCCTCGCTCGCGCAGGATGTCCGCCTGCCGGATCCTCTCGGCTTCGATTTCGGTCGCCTGGACCGCTAGACCCTGAAGGCGCCGGTTGGCCGCGGTAAGCAGGAGTTCCCCGAACTGCCCGGTGCCGAGGGCGGCGAGGAGCGAGGCCCTGTCCGCCTCCACGGCTACGGCGCGGTCGCGGGTGGCGGTCAGTTCGATCTCCGCGACACGGCGCATCTGCTCCTGCACCCGCATGAGACGCTGCGCGCGCTCGAGGCGGCGGGGATCATGCGCCATCGGCTCAACCCTGCTTGAGCCACGTGGCGTAGGTTTGCAGGTACTGCATCATGATCTCGCCGCCGAGGTAATAGAGCATTAGAAGCCCCCCGAACATCACGAAGGGCGTCGCAACAAAATACACGGGAATACTCGGCGTGAGCTTGTTAACGAAGCCCGCTGCGAGGTTCACGACGACGGCGTAGATGATGAAGGGCGCGGTGATGCGCAGGCCGAGCATGAATGCATCCGCCACCTGATCCACCACCCGCACGAGCGAGGTCTGGCTACCGATGCCTTCGCCCGGCGGAATGCGTCCGTAGGAGTCCACCAGCCCGCGCACCAGTTCCCAGTGCAGGTCGCTGGCGAAGAGCAGCACCGTGGCCGAGAGGAGGATCAGCGACTCGATCGCGGGTACCGGGTCCGTACCCTCGACCGGCGCGCCCGGCATGGCGCCGAACCCGACCATGGTGGACATGGCGTTGGTCACAGTCTCCAGCACCACGAGGAAGATCCGGCCGAGGAAGCCGATCAGCAGGCCGGTAACGCTTTCGGTCAGGATCCAGCGCAGGGTCTCACTGGGGGCCTGAGCCCGAGCTTCGCCTGGAACAGGGGCAGAAGCAGCGGTGACAGCGCCAGCGCGATCGCCCCGGCCACGAGCAGGCGGACCTGCTGCGGCACGCGGGGCGAGGAGAAGCCCGGCACGACGAGCATGCACCCGCCGATCCGGCAGAAGATGAGAAAAACGCCGAGGAACGTCTCGGGGGCCGCGTTCATGGGGCGCGGGCGCTCACGAGATCGTCCCGAGCGACTTGATCTCGACGCCGCGCGCGATTTCCAGATGCGACAGCACCGGAAGGGTCGGGAAGATCCGCTCGATGATCATGCGCACGTAGGGGCGGGCATCCGGCGCGGTGACCAGCGCGAAACTGTGCACTTGCTTCTGACGCTCGCGGATGGCGGTGGCGGCTTCAGTGCCGAATTGCTCCACGAGGCGCGGGTCGATGTCGAACTCGATCACCTCGCCCTTGGCGTCGCGCTTCAGGCTCTGGTGGAAGGACAGGTCCCAGTTGGGCCCGAGGCGCAGGACGTTGAGGATACCGTTCTCCGCGAGGTCGCCGCAGATCTGCTGGGCGATCCGCATGCGCACATGCTCGGCGATCTGCTCGGCCCGGCGGGCATGGGGGGTGATCTCGGCCACCGCTTCGAGGATCAGGTGCAGGTTGCGGATCGAGACCCTTTCAGCAAGCAGCAGTTTCAGCACCGCCTGGAGGCTCGAATAGGAGATCTGCGAGGGCGAGATCTCCTCGAGCAGCCGCTTGTATTCCGGCTCCAGCCGGTCGAGCAGGCCGCGCATATCCTTGTAGGATAGGAACTGAGGCAGGTTGTTGCGGATCACTTCGGAGAGATGAGTGAGCAGCACTGATGCGCCGTCGATGGTCTCGAAGCCGCTGCTGTGCACCTCGGCGGCGTAGGAGTCCATCACCCAGAGCGCCTTCATGCCGAAGGCGGGCTCGCGCACCTCTTCGGCCGGAACGTCGGGCTTCGGCCCGTCTCCAACCACCACCAGTAACTCGCCGGGCCGCATCTCCTGCGTCGCGACGACCGTGCCGTGGATGAGGATCTGGTAGCTCTTGGGGGGTAGCGCGACGCTGTCGGTGAGCTTGATGTCGGGAACGACGAACCCGTATTGCCGCGCGAACTTCTTGCGCATCTTCGCGACGCGGTGGGTGAGCTCGGAATGGCTCGCCTGGATCTGCGCGGCGACCTGACGACCGAGGATCAGTTCGATCTCCGGGGTCTTGAGCGACTCCTTTACCGACTCGGCGGCGGTCACGGCTGCCGCTTCGCTTTCCTTCGCGGCCTTGGCGGCGGCGGCAACGGCCGCCCGTGCCTGGGCGCGCTTCGGGATGACGGTGGCGATGAAGGCCATGAGGCCGCTCAGCACCACGAAGGGCAGGAACGGCAGGCCCGGCACCAGGGCAAAGACGAACATCAGCGCCGAGGCGACCATGAGCGCGCGGGGATAGGCCCCGAGCTGGCCGAGCACGGCCTCTTCCGTGGCGCCCCGCGTGCCGCCCTTCGAGACGAGCAGGCCTGCCGCCAGCGACACGATCAGCGCCGGGATCTGCGAGACGAGGCCGTCGCCGACCGAGAGCTTCACGAACACGTCGGCCGCCTGCCCCACCGGCATGCCGTGGCGCGTGGTGCCGATGATGACGCCGCCAAACACGTTGACGGCGATGACGATGAGCGAGGCCACCGCCTCGCCGCGCACGAATTTCGAGGCGCCGTCCATCGAGCCGAAGAAGGCCGATTCCTCCTCGAGCCCCGGCGGCGGCGCTGCGCCTCCTTGTCGTCGATGAGCCCGGCATTGAGATCGGCGTCGATCGCCATCTGCTTGCCGGGGATGGCATCGAGGGTGAAGCGGGCGCCGACCTCGGCGATGCGTGTCGCGCCTTTGGTGATGACGAGGAAGTTGACCGTGATGAGGATCACGAAGACGACGATTCCGATGACGAAATCGCCGCTCATCACGAATTGCGAGAAGCCCTGGATGACGTGACCCGCCGCATCCACGCCCTTCTGGCCGTTGGCCAGGATCAGGCGGGTCGTGGCGATGCCGAGCGCGAGGCGCAGTAGCGTCGCGATGAGCAGGACGGTGGGAAAGGCCGAGAATTCCAGCGGCTTCTGGATCCACAGCGCCACCATCAGGATCAGCACCGACAGGGCGATCGAGAAGGCGAGGCCCACATCGATGAGGATGGCCGGGACCGGCAGGAACAGAACGGCCAGGATCGCGACGATGCCCGCCGCGAAGCCGAAATCCCGCCGCGACTTCCGCTCCGCCGTCTCCGCTCCGAGCGTTGCGCCCACCGCCATCAAGGCTTCCCCACGTCCCGCGTGTTACGGGGCCGTTCTGGCGCGGCAAGCTTGCGCGAGGGTGGCGCTCGCGTAATGGCGCCGAGGCTCGTTAGAACCCCGTGGCGATGCGGCCGTAGGTCATCTCGGCGAAACTTGTCGAGCTGCGAACCCACGAAGGTGCCGGTGACGAGGAGCACCAGAAGCACCACGACGATCTTCGGCACGAAGGTCAGCGTCGTCTCCTGGATCTGCGTGAGCGCCTGCAAAAGCGCGATCACGATGCCGACGACCATCGCCGCGCCAACGGCGGGGCCGGAGGCGACGAGGACCGTCCAAATCGCGGCGCGCACGAGTTCGAGGGCATCGACCTCGTTCATGGGGTGGGCTTCCGTATCCGGCCGTGGGCTCTCAATAGACCGAGACGCCCGATTCCAAGAGCACGTTGCGGCCGTCGGTGAGCGTGGCGAGGGCACCGTCGCTCGTGACCTTCACCGACTGCACAACGCCCGAAGAGTTGCCGTCGCTCGACATGATCGTCTTGCCGACGAGCGAATCCGCCTGATCGAGGAAGCTTGAGGTCAGCAATGAGTCGAGTTTCTTGTTGGTCTGCGTCGCCTGCTCGACCTGCGACAGGGTCGCGAGCTGGCTGACATACTCGGTCCCGTCCATGGGCTTGGTCGGGTCCTGGTTCTTCAACTGCGTCATGAACAGCTGAAGGAAGGTCTCGGCATTGAGCTTGGCCGCGACGGAGCTCGTCGCCTTCGCGGCGGCGGCGGTGGTGCTTGCGGAACTCGTGCTGCTGGTGGCGCCGATGACGGTCATCGCTCAGATCTCCGGTTCGGGATGGGAGCCCGGCCGGAAGCCGGTTGCGAAGGCGCGCGGGGCCCGCGCGGGAGGGGCGACGATCCCGCCTTGCCGAGGTGGCGCGGTGGGACCTCCCGGCCAGGCCGGAGGGGCGTCGCCACGGGAGTCGGCTCACCGCCCTCGCTCACGAGCACGGCGGCTTCAGCCGCATAGAGGCCGCGGATCGTCTTCAGCGCCTCGAACAGGCGTCCGGACTCGATCAGCCGGTGGACCGAGGCGAGGCCGGTCAGGATCGCCTCGTCGCGCGTCGCTGCCAGGATCCCGGCCATCATCTGCGCGCAGAGATCGCGCGCGGGCTCCGCCTGGGCGGGATCGATCAGTAGGGTCTGCGCGGCGAAGTAGAGCTGGCGGAGCGGGGTCGTCGCCTGCTCGGCCTGAAGCACATGCCCTTCCAGCAGGAAGGACGCGTCGTTCAGAAGCTCGATGCCGACCTTGCGGTCGACCCGCAGCACGGCGCCATTGATGAAGACGCGTTCCCCGGCGCAGAGCGAGATGTGCATCGAGCGGCTCATTGCAGGCCGTCGCGGATCGAGGTGTTCACTTCGATCAACGCCTTCAGGCTGCGCTCGGGCGCGGCGATCGCTTCGCCGACCTCGCGCATGATCCACGTGCCGATGGAGACGAGATCGGCCTTGAGCGCGTCGGGCAGAGTATTCTCGGGATCGAGCAGATCCGAGATCAGGACATTCCACAGGTCCTGGACGAAGGCGATGCCCGCCATGCGGTCCGGCCCGTCCACGCCCTGTGCCTCGGCCTTGCGCAGGAGGTGAAGCGCCCGGTCGAAGGCCGTGCGCTCCCGCTCGCGGGCCAATTGCGGCGCGTCTTCGAGTATCTCGGAGTAAGAGAAACGGTACATCGCGTGCCTTCGTCTCGATGGCAGGTCGCCCGTATCAGGGGCTATGTTCGGTGTCGGCGCTGAAACGTCAGAGGTAATTGACGAGGCTGAGTTGCCGTAGCTGCGCTGTCAGGGCGTAGGACATCTGGATCTGCGTGGTGAGCGCATCGACCTTCGTCTTAGCGGCGGCCGGATCGACCGCTTCGAGATCGTTGACCTCGCCCGTCAGAAGCGTCTTCTGCGCGTCGAGACGGTCATTGGCCTGGGCGATGCGATCCTGCGAGCGACCGAGATCGGCCTGTATCGTCACGAGGCCACTGCTCGCGGCGGCGAGCAGGCTCATCACCTTCTGGTTCGCTACCTTCTGCGCGTTGGGCGAGAAGCTCGACAGCTTGAAGTCGGAGGCGATGACGTAGGCCATGGTCAGTTGCGCGAAGGGCCGCGCGTCGGCGCTGGCGGAGGTCGTGGCCTCCTCGTTCAGGGCGATGCGGCTCGAAATCGCGCCAGACGCCTGGGATAGACCTCCCCAGGACGTGTCCGAGAATTCCCCATCGACGTAGGTGTCGAGGAAAGCCTGCATCTTGGCAGGATCTTCAGTCGCGGCGGCGGGGCTACCGGGCGCGTAGCCGAAATGAGCCTGGAAATCGGTTTGCAGGCGCTGCCGCATCGCGTCGATGGCGGCCATGTCGATGGGGGCCGCGCCGGAATTGGCGCCGCCGAACACATATTGCCCGGCCATCGTCATGTTGAGTGCCGAGACCAGCGGCGTCAGCTGGTTGCTGCCGGTCTCCACCACGGCGGTCTGCTGCGCCTCGGGCTGGCCGACGATGTTGGCCAAAAGCTTGTCGGCGGCAGACTGCATCTGAGAGAGCGCCGATTGCGTGGTCTTCAGGCGCAAGGTCGCGACGCCGTTGCCGCTCTTCAGGGCGTCGATCTCGGCGCTCTGCTGGCGCAGGCCGAGGCCCGTGCCGACCTTGGTGCCGAGCTCCAGCCCGACATCGGCGTAGCGCCCGGTCGCGATCTCGGAATTGGTCGCGGCGAGATCCGTTTGCAGGCGGTTGAGGCCCGTACGCGGCGCGTTCCAGAAGTTGATGCTGGAGATGTAGCTCGTGGTCATCATGGCCTAACGCACCGCGTCCATGAGGGTCTTGAGAAGCTGGTCGACCACCGTGATGATCTTCGCCGAAGCCGTGTAGGAATGCTCCAGCTGGAGCGTCAGCGCGGTCTCGTCGTCGCCGTTGACGCCCGCCACGTTCGACAGGGCGTCGCTCGCCCGCGACAGCAGGGTCGATTGGTAGGTGGCGTCCGAATCCGCCTCCTTGCGCTGCTGCGACAGCCAACCCGCCGAGGCCGATGCGAAGCCCGCGAGCGTCGCCGAACTCGCGACGGCCGTGCCCGCTCCGAGGCTGCGCGCCGTGCCGAGATTGTCGACGAGGGTCTTGAGGCGCCCGGCATAGGCCGTCTCGCCCGCCGCGTTCACCACGGTCGCGGCGCTGGCGATGCCGCCGTCGCGCAGGCGCGTGACCGCGCCGCCCTGCCTCGGATCGACCCGGGGCGCGACCGCGAGGGACGCTGCGCTGGAGCCCGTGAACAGACCCGCCACGGTGGAGGCCGGGACTGTGGTCGGGTCGGTCTCTGCGAAGGCGGCGACGAGGCCCGTGGCGACGGAATCGAGCTGGCGCCCGTATTCGAGGGCGGTGTCGTCACGCAGGGCTGTGAGCCCGGCAATGCGGCCGGACCGCAGCGGCATCGGCGCATTGGCGCCGGTGACGGCCACCCCGTCCACATAGACGGCATTGCCGAGCGCGCCGCTGCCAAGCGCCGGGCTGGGGTTGAAGGTGACGGCGCGAGGACCGCGTTCATAGAGGGTGGCGCCGCTATCAGTGTAGATCGCCATGCCGCCATCCGGACGGGTCGTCGTGGCGATGCCCATCACGGCCGAGAGCTGCGTGAGGATCCGGTCCCGATCGTCGAGGCTGTCGGTGATGTCGAGGCCGAGCGCCGTGCCGCGGATCACCACCCCGTTGGCGGCGTCGAACTTGCCGAGCAGATCGTTGATCGTGGCGACCGACGCGGCGATCGAGGCATCGGCCTCCATGCGCACGGATTTCACTGTCGCCGCCGCGCCGTTCAGGCTCGCCGCAAGGTCGCCGGCCGCGTCGACGGCCGTGCGGGCGAGGTCGCTGCTATCGGGCTGGTTGGCGGCGGCGATCAGGGCGGCGTTGAGGGTGCCGAGCCGGGCCGCGGGCGAGGTGACGTCGGCGGTGTCGCCCACCGTCTGCGACAGGGTCTTCAGGGCGTCGAGCTTGGCGGCGCTGGCTGCCTCGTCGGACGTCGCCGTGAGCTTGCGGTCGAACAGGGCTTGGTCGCCCGCGCGGGTGATGACCACCTGCGCGGTGCCGCCGCCCGTAACGAGGGTGGCGATCTTGCGGGAATAGCCGGTATCGCTCGCGCCCGAAATGTTGCGCGAGGCGACGGCGATCTGTGTCGAGGTGGCGAGCAACGCGTTGCGCGCGGTACTCAGCGCGATCTGAAGGCCCATGATGCGGTTCCGATCTCCTGCCGAACGCTCAGCGCTTGAGGTTCATCAGGGTGTCGAGCATCTCGCTGCCGGTCATGAACACCTTCGAATTGGCGGTGTAGGCCGATTGCGACTCGATCATCGTCGTCAGTTCGGTGGCGACGTCGGCGTTCGATTGTTCCAGAGCCTTCGACTTCAGCGTGCCGAGGCCGCCGAGCTGCGCATAGCCCAACTCGACCGGGCCGGACTGGCCGTTGGCCTCGAAGACGTTGCCCGCCTTGGGCAGCAGCTGGTCCGGGCTGCGGACGGAGGCGAGCGGCACCTTGTAGGTCGCCGCGCGGCTGCCATCCGCATAGAGCGTGAAGACCGTTCCGTCCTCGCCGAAGGCGACACCTGTGCCGGCGGTGGGCGGGCTGCCATTCGACGTGGCCTTCATGTCGAAGTCGCCTGCAAGCTGCGTGAGCTTGGTTCCGTCGAGGGTGATGGTCCCAGTGGCCGTGGTGATGGTGGTCTTTGTGCCGGCGGCGATCTGGCCGTCCGTGCCGAAGGTCGGGTTGGCTTCGCCGATCTTGGTCGGCGCGCCGCCCGCCGTGGCGGCGGGCTGGTAGAGAGCGATGTTCCAGGTCGTGGCGGAGGTCTTCGTGGCGTAGACGTCGTAGATCACCGCGCTGCCGACATTATCGTAGGTCTTCACCGAGATCTTCTTGGTGTAGGTGCCGTCGGCCGTGCCCGGAGTCGCGATGATGGCCGCGTCGAAAGGCAGGTTGCCGCTCACCGTGGCGGTGTCGGTCGGGCGCGCCTCGGCGGTGGCGGTATCGGCCTTGATCGGGATCAGGCCGCCCGCGATGTCGGGCTGGCCCTGAGCGTCGAGGGCGTAGCCCTGCAGGGTGAAGCCGCCGGAATTGACGAGAGTGCCGGTCGAGCCGTCCTTCACGAAGTTGCCCGCGCGGGTCAGGAACTGGCCGCCGCTGCCGTCCTTCACCACGAAGAAGCCGCTGCCCTGGATGGCGAGATCGGTATCGCTGGTAGTGAAGGCGACCGAGCCCTGCTCGTTCACCGCCCGCCGGATCACGGTATCCACCGCGCCGGAATTGTAGTTGCCGGTCCCCGACGACTCGAGCAGCAGCGAAGAGAACTCCGTGGAGGTCCGCTTATAGCCGGTCGTGGAGGCGTTCTGGATGTTCTCCGCCACCGTCGAAATGCGGTTGGTCTGGGCGTTCATGCCCGAGACGCCGGTGCGGAGCACGCCGGTGAGGCTCATGGGGACACCTTCGATGTTCTGTCGCACGGCTTCCCGTGGCGATGCAGGGCAGTAGGGCGGGTCAGGCTTGCGCGGGGCTTGGACATGCTCAGCCCCGCAGCGACTGGGCGAGTTCGAGAAAGGCGTCGCGGCTGGGCGCGTGGCCCGGTTCCTGCCGCATCGCCTCGTAGATCTGGGGCACGAGCCCGATCGCCTGATCGAGCCCGCATCGGTCCCGGCCCGGTAGCCGCCCATGAGGCGCAGGTCGCGGGTCTCCTCGAAGCGGGCCATCATCGCCTTGAGCTTGCGCACGAGGTCGCGCTGCTCCGGCGTCCAGACCTCGGTAGCGAGGCGCGAGATCGAACCGAGCAGGTCCATGGCCGGATAGCGGCCCTGCTCGGCGATGGCACGGTCGAGCACCACATGGCCGTCCAGCGTGCCGCGGATCGCGTCCGCGACCGGATCGTTGTGATCGTCGCCATCGATCAGCACCGAGAACACGCCCGTGATCGTGCCCTGACCGTCGAGGCCCGGCCCCGCCCGCTCGAGCAGGCGCGGTAGATCGGAGAACACGCTCGGCGGATAGCCCCGCGCCACCGCAGGCTCCCCCGCCGCCAGGGCCACGTCGCGGGCCGCATGGGCGTAGCGGGTGACGGAATCGACGATGAGGAGGACGGACTCGCCGCGATCGCGAAAGGATTCGGCCACCGCCATGGCCACTTTCGGCGCCTGTCGGCGCATCATCGGGCTCTCGTCGCCCGTCGAGACCACGATCACCGAGCGGGCGCGTGCCTTGGCGATCGGCCCTTCGAGGAATTCGCGCACCTCGCGCCCGCGCTCGCCCACGAGGGCGACCACGACGCTGTCGAAGCCCTCCGCATCCGCGAGCATGGCGAGGAGCGTCGACTTGCCGACGCCGCTGCCCGCGAAGATGCCGATGCGCTGTCCGGCGCAGAGAGGCGTGAACAGGTCGAGGGCCCGTACGCCCGTCACCAGGGGCGAACGTACCCGGGCGCGGCCGAAGGCGGGGGGTGGGTCGGCATCGAGCGGCGCCGCCACGGTGCCCTGGACGAGAGGCCCGCCCCCGTCGAGGGGCCGTCCGAGGGCGTCGATCACCCGCCCCTTCCAACGCGGGTCCGGGCGGAGCGAGGCGGCGCCGAGGCGGAACACCCGCGTGCCGATACCCGCCTCGATCCGGGGGCCGAAGGTCTTGATCGTGGCACCTTCGGCGTCGATGCGAACGACCTCCCCGATCTGAGAGGTTCCGTCCTGCTCGAAGCCCATCCGGTCGCCGAGACGCACATGGGGGCCGATGCCCCCGACACGGCAGGCGCTGGCCGACACCTCGCGCACGAGGCCGCCGACCCGCACGAGGTCGCCCTCCGCCGAGGCCATTGCCTGTTCCAGCCGTGCGAGCGCGTCCACCATCCCTTTACGTGCCCTGCGGCCCGAGGGACTTGATGGCGTCCTGCAGCGAGGCTTCCGATTGCTGCGTGAGGTTCGCCGCGCTCTCGAAGGCGCGCTGGATGGCGATGAGCTTCGTCATCTCCATGATCGGGTTGACGTTCGAGCCTTCGAGATGACCCTGGAGGATGCCGATGCGGGTGAAATCCTGCACGGGCTTCGCGGGCAGGCTCGGCGTGACGGCATTAGTGCCGGAGCGGCTGATCGTGGCCTTCGGATCGAAGGTGAACACACCGATGGCGCCGACCTGGTTCACACCCTGATGCACCGAGCCGTCGCGCCCGATCACCGGAGGCCCCTGCTGCGGATCCAGCAGAAGCGGCGAGCCGCCGGGATCGAGGACCGGGCGTCCGGTGATGTCGGTGAGGCGGCCCGTCGGGTCCATCGTGAGGCGCCCGTCGCGCGTGTAGACCGGCCCACCGGCGCCGCCGACGGAGAGCCACGCATCACCCTGGATCGCCACGTCGAGGGGCGAGTCGGTCTTCGTGATCTGGCCGGAAGTCCGCGAGATGTAGCTGTCGCCGGAGCGACAAAGGACACCGCGCTCTTGCCGCTCCCGGCCATGAGCGCCGAAAAGCGCGTTTCCTCCGCGCGATAGCCGGCGGTCGCCATGTTGGCGACGTTCTGCGCGGTGGTCGTAAGGCGCTTTTCCAGGGCGAGCTGGCTGGAGAGCGCGACGTAGAGCCCGTTCTGCATGGCGCGTCAGCTCCGCGCCCGAGCGGCGAAGCTCATCAGCGCGTCGGACGCGCCATCCGAGGAGAACAGCGCGAGGATCGGCGCGGTCGCGACGTTGTTCTGCGCATCCCAGATCGCCGCGAACCGCCGAACGAGCTTCTCGACGGCGGCCGGATCGCTCAGGCTCTTGATGTCGATCTTCTCCGCGATCTTTGCGGCGCGCTTGGCCAGGGCGTCGCTGGAGGTGGCGTTGCTCGCGCTCGGCAGGCCGAGCAGGGTGTTGGCCACCTGCGTCAGGGCGCTGTCGCCCAGGATCTCGTAGGCCGAGGCAATCGTCGGCGCCTTGCGGGCGAAGTACAGGGCGAGGCGCACGCCCGTATCCTCGCTGCCCGCGTCGCTCTCGATCGCTTGGCGCAGATACGCATCGGTGACCGTCTGGGCTGCGAGGTCCGGCGCGACATCCGTGCCGAAGCCGATATCGACCGCGACCTTGCCTTCGGCAGGGGCGGCGACGCGCAGAGTGACGGTGCGGGCCGCGCCGGTCCCGGCATAGTTCGTATCCGCGTCGATGCCGATGCCACCGGCTTTCCCGTCCGCGCCGAGATCCGTGTAATCGGCGGTCGTAAAGACCAAGCTGTCGAACACGTCGAGGCCCGGATTGACCTGGCCCGCGATGGGTGATGCACCGATCTGGGCCTTGATGGCCGTGTAGATCTCTGTGGCCTTCACCTTCGTCAGGTCGCTGGCGACGCCTGAGAGCGTGTCCTTGTCGAGCACGATGGTCGCGTTCGACACCTTCCCGTCCCCGAGTTGGGTCGTGAGGGTGAACCGTGCCTCCTGCGCGCCGCTGAAATCCATGGTCCGTAGGATCGGATTGCCCGAGAGGCGCGCCGCCGCCCCGTCGGCCTGGTCCGCGCCCGCTTCCACGGCATCGCTTCCCCTGGCCGTGCTGAGGCTCGAAAAGTCGAACGCCTTGGCGAAGGCGACGTAGCGGTCGTCGGCAAGACGGTTGGCGAAGCTCGATGGGCTCGATGCGCCCTCTGTCAGGACCTTGCGCATGAAGGCCTTGGCGTAGGTCATCTCCTCGAGCCCGAACGCCTTCATGGCGTAGGCATAGAGACGCTTGTCGGCCAGGAAATCGTCGATCGATTTCACCTTGCCGATATGGGCCTTGTAATAAGCGGTCTCGCGCGCGGTCACCGGATCCGCGGCCTTGCGCTTCATCGCCGTCGGCAGATCCCGTGCGATGAGCGTGTAGCTGGTGAGCGTGCTGGTCACGGCCGCGCGATTCCCTCGTGCGCCAAGTCGGCGACGGTTGGCTCACGCTCTAGGTCGTGAGGCTTGCTCCAGGCTGTGCCAGCCGTGGAAAGGTCAGAGCCGGGACGGCCCGATGATGGTTTGCGTGGTGATCACGACCCAGCCAGCCCCCGTGTTGCGGATGGCAAGAACGCGGCCTGCGCCGGGCAGGTCGCTGCCGGTCGAGACCTCGCGCTCCCCTCCCCCGCCTCCGAGAGGACGGCGACCCCGCCGGAGATCCGCCGCAGCGTGTAGCTGCCGTTCTCGGTCGGTTCGGGCGCGGCCATGGCCGAGACCCGGCGATCGGGTAGCGCACCGGTGGTGACCGGATCGAAATCGGCATTCGGGATAGAGGGCCGTTCCGGTCCGGGGCTCGCCTTCCAGGCGAAGTTGCGGATCCCGGACGGAAGCAGCGCCTGCACCGCGTAGGGCCGCGCCCCCTCGGTGATCGCGTAGCTCGCGAAGCCACTCACGGTCAGCGCAAGGAGCAGAAAGACGCCGAGCACGCCGCGCTCGATGCGCGCCTCCCGGCTGCGCCGCTGAGCGACCGTCCCGGTGATCGGGCGCGGAGGCAGGACGAGGCGCTTGATGGGGTGAGGTTCGGCCTGTCTCGGGGTGGGCATGAGCGCTGAAACACTGAGGCTGCTATGGCCGTCAGAATTCACTCTTCATGCTTGACGCTGGGTTAATGCGACTGCAATAGCCTTAGTAACATAAGAATGGAAACCGTCATTTGCGCCCGGTGAATAGATGAACGGTTTTAAGCGCGATGTCTCCGCGACCGGAAATCACCCTGCTCGTGCAAAGCGCAATCGAGTCGTCTTGCAGGGACGAGTTGTAATCGGCAACGAATTACACAATTGCGTGGTGAGAGATCTGTCTCGTGACGGGGCCAAGATCAGTATCCCCTCGCGTTTCGCATTGCCTGATACGTTCGAGCTCGTGATCGCCGCGGACGACTTGAGCATGGTGCGGGTCCGCTTGCGCTGGCGGCGCGGCGACTTCGCGGGGCTGACCTTCCTGCCTCTTCGCTAAGGGATCACGACAGCGAAAAGCCACGCCCCGTCGCCGGAGCGTGGCCCGATGGGGGAGCCGCCGACATGAGGTCGGCGGCTATCGGTCTTAGCGGAACAGCGAGAGCACGTTCTGCGAAGACGAGTTGGCGATCGAGAGCGACTGAATGCCGAGCTGCTGCTGCGTCTGCAGGGCCTTCAGCTTGGTCGACTCCTCTTCGATGTTGGCATCGACCAGCGAGCCGATCGAGGAGGTGTTGATGTCCATGAGCTGCTGCGTGAAGTCGGACTGAGACTTCAGCAGGGTCGACATCGAGCCGAGCTTCGACGCGCCGGTCAGAAGCTGCTGCGTCGTGGCGTCGACGATCTTCAAATAGGTCGAAATCGTCGCCTGGTTGGCGGTGGTGATGTCAATCGTCTTGAGCGACACCGTTGCAGGAACGGTGACGCCGACACCCGTCAGGGTGTAGGCCGTGTCCATGAAGCCCTTCTGGCCTGTCGTCGCCGTCGGGGCCGCCACCGTGACGTCGGTGAAGGTCGAAGCGGACGCGATCGTGGTCATCGCAGTGGTACTGGCGGCAGTGCCGGACGCCGTGGCAGCATTATCGAAGAGGATGAAGGCCGACGTATCGAGCTGGGTCTTGCTGACCGAGACCGTGGCGCCGACACGCGAATAGGCCGCGACCAGGTTTTTCGTGGCGCTGAAGCCGGTCGCGTCCGACTTGACCGTGAGCCAGTTGGAGCCGTTCATCACGGTGTTGTCGGAGTAGGTCTGGATCGCGTTCAGCGCGACCTTGATGTCGTTCTGAAGCTTCGACTTGTCGGCCTGCTCGGAGGTGGCCGAGGTCAGGGCGTTCTTGATGGCAGTGAGCTGGTCGATCACCTTGTTGAGGCCGGCCGAGGCAGCGTCGATCGAGTTCTTGTCGAGGCTCATCGCGTCCTTCAGGGCGCTGAGCGAGCCGTTGTCGGACTTCAGGGTGGAGGCGATGGCCCAGTAGGCGGCGCCGTCGGCGGCCGAGGTGATGCGCTGGCCGGTGGACACCCGGTTGCTGGTCGTGTCGAGCTGCTGGTTGATCGAGCGCAGGGTCTGCAGCGCGATCGTGGCAGAGGTGTTGGTCAGGATGGAGGTCATGATACGCAAACCCTATGGCGAGCTGTGACGGTCGGGGAGTGTCGGTCTGACATCCGGGCTCGCACCGGTGCTCGCGGAGCGGCATCATGCCTATGCCCTGGGGGCATTCCGCGGCGCTTCCGGCCCCCTGAATGCGGGGGCCTTGGCAGGGTCCGGGCGGTGCTGGCGGCCTTGCCGCGCTCGCTCCCGCTCCGGTGACGCTGAAAATTGCGCGGGTCCTGCTACGGAAGCGTTAAACCGGGCGGCTACGTCCAAGGGATGCGTGGGGGGCTGTGGATGACGTGGATGGAGGCGGGGCTTCAGCCCACGAAGGTGTAGCCTGCCATGCGCTTGGCCTCGATCGGATCATGTCCGAGCCGGGCGCGCAGCTTCTTGCGCAGCTTCGAGATGTGGCCCTCGACCACGCTTTCCTCGCAAGCACTTTCATGGTCGCCGTAGACCGCGTTGAAGATCTGCCCCTTGGTGATCTGACGGCCGCGGTTCTTCGCGAGGTATTCGAGGATATGACGTTCGCGGCGGGGCAGGAGCAGGCTCTCGCCGTCGATCTCGGGATCGCGCCCGTCCTGATAGACGACGAGGCGACCGGCGCGCGGCGCCTCCGCCTCCAGGGCGGCGCCACGGCTCACACGGCGGCGAATTGCGTTGGCGCGGGCGATGATCTCGCGGACATGGACGGGCTTGCGCACCACATCGTCGATGCCGGCAGTGAAGAGGGCGAGGGTCTGCTCCAGGGAGCGAGTCTCGTTCAGAGCGATGATCGGCGCATGCGACAGGGCGCGGATCGTCGCCGCGTAGCCCGCCCGGTCGGTGCAATCGCCGAGCACGACACCCTCGATCGTCTCGAGGTCCTGCGACTGGGCGCCGTTGAGCCAGATCTCGAAACCGTCCGTCGGGAAAGCCCGGGCGGCCACGCCCTCCTGGCCGAAGCCGGCCACGTATTGATCGGTCACGCTGACCCGCTCGTCGATGACGATGAACATCCCGGTTCGTCCTCAAAGCGCAAGGCTCTGCCGCCGCCCTGTGCATGAAGCACGGGCGTGGAGGGCAAATGCCTGGCGGTCTCGCTTGTTTTTGGGGGAGTTGCTTCGCGGAATTCTTGAAAAGACTTCGGCGTTACAATCGGTAGACGTATTGAGTTCGTTATTCGATGATCGAAGGAATAAATTTACAATGGTTAATGGATGGTTAATGCGGCTCTGAGAGCTTAGGTGCGCCGCCGTCCATGCGATAGAAATGCAACAGCCATCACAGGGCTGTGAGAGAAAGGCGACGCTTCCTTAGAGTTACGGCCGAGCTAGGGGTCTCAAAAGCCTGAGGACCATTCACGGGTCAGTGCCCCGCGGTCGAATGATCCTTTTCTAAGCTTTGGTCCTTCTTACGGCCCCGAGCACGTTGCTACTTCAGCGTGTAGTTTCGCCCTTGGTCGGGGCGACGAGCAGGACGAGGGCACCCAGGACGATGCAGGCGATAGAGCCCGCCAGCACGCCGACCTTCACTTCGGACTCGAGGGCGGGTGTCTCCGCGAAGGCCAGCAGACCGATGAACAGGCTCATCGTGAAGCCGACACCGCACAGGATCGCCACGCCGTAAACCTGCGCCCAGGTCGCGTGGGCGGGGCGCTGCGCCAGCCCCATGGCCGCGCAAGCGAGCACGCAGCCGAAAACGCCGACCTGCTTGCCGATGAAGAGGCCGAGCGCGACCCCGAGGGTGACAGGTTCGAGGAGCATCCGCCATTCGAACTGGGCGAGCGACACGCCCGCATTGGCGAAGCCGAAGATCGGCAGGATCAGGTAGGCCGACCAGGGCTGGATCGCGTGTTCGAGCCGATGCAGGGGCGAGGCCGGATCGTCGGGCTTTCCGGCGCTGAGGCGGAGCGGAATCGTCAGGGCCAGCAGCACCCCGGCAACGGTGGCATGCACGCCCGATTTGAGTACCAGGACCCACAGCACCAGCCCGAGCAGCAGGTAGGGCGTGAGGCGGCTCACGCCCGCCTTGTTCAGCCCGAAGAGCACCGCGAACGTCAAAGCCGCGCCGCCGAGCATCGGAAGCGAGAGATCGGCTGTGTAGAAGGCGGCGATGATGACCACCGCGCCCAGGTCGTCGATGATGGCGAGCGCCGTCAGGAACACCTTGAGCGACACCGGCACCCGCGAGCCGAGCAGGGCCAGCACGCCCAGGGCGAAGGCGATGTCCGTCGCGGCCGGAATCGCCCAACCGCGCAGGGTTTCCGGCGAGGACAGGTTCACCGCGCAATAGACCAGTGCGGGTGCGGCCATGCCACCGAGGGCGGCGAGGCCGGGCAGGATGCGGTCGGGCCATGTCCTCAGGCGCCCGTCCAGCATCTCGCGCTTGATCTCCAGACCGACGAGCAGGAAAAACACCGCCATCAGCGCATCGTTGATCCAGTGCAGGACGCTAAGCGGGCCGAGATAGGCCTTCAGCGCGCTGAAATACACATTGGCCAGGGACGAGTTCGCCACCGCGAGGGCGAGCGCTGCGCTCGCCATCAGAACGAGGCCGCCGCCGGCTTCGCCGGTCAGCATGCGTCTGAGGGCCGAGGCCGGGCGACGAAGCGTGCGTGGTGCCTGCATGCTCCGGGGGGTGCCAAGGATGCCGCCCCGGTTCAAGTCAAATCGGTCCGCCGCCTGGGTTATTTGGCGGCGTCTCTCGTTTCTCGTACGAGATCGAGGACGATCTCAGTCAGTCTTTCCTGCGCGCCGTCGGTGCTGAAGTTGTGGTCGGCCCCTGGGGCAATCAACAATTCGCGCCCGAGGCGACGGATGATCCCGCGCGGGGAGCGGCCGAGCTGTGCATGAGCATCGGCAATGCCGACATCACCTGCGCTGTAGACGAGGACGAGGCTTTGCCCGCGTCGGCGCAGCGATGCGATCCGTCCGGCCACCATGCGTGCGCGGTCCGCCCGCGAGCGCAGCAGCGCGGCCAGCTTGTCCCGCACCCGAGCCAGTCCGGCTCCGAAGAGATGGCGGGCAATCGCCGCGATACGGATGTCCCCGCGCAGCAGTCGCATCCAGGCCTCCCGCCGCTTCAACAGCGAGGCGTAGCTCGCCGTGCTGCGAAATTGGTGGCGCATGATCGCGTCGAGGTCGTCGCTGCCGTCCCAGTCGAACTTGTACAGGTTCACGAGGATGGCAGCCCGGATGCGTTCGTCGGCGCAGATCGTGTGGAACGCGAGATAGGCGCCGCTGCATGTCCCGAGCACGATGACACCCTCCGGCGGGGTGACGTGATCGAGCACGGCGCGGAATTCGCCGACCGTGTCAGCGACATAGAGGGGATATTTTCCGTCTGGCCTGTCCTCCGTCTCGCCGACGCCGCGCTGGTCCCAGCGGAAGGACGCGATCCCGGATGCGGCCAGCACGCGTGCCATGTCCGTGCTCTGCCGCCCGTAACCGGAGCGGATGTTCATGCCGGAATTGATGAAGACGACCAGCGGCGCGCCGGGCTGCGGACGTGTCGGCGTGCACAAGATGCCGGTGGCGTGGGGCAGGCGCACGGGTTTTTCCAGCCATCCCTCGCCGGAGATGGACGGGTCCGGCTCGGGCGGGCGTGGCTCGACGCGTCGCGCGGGGATGCCCTCTGCGACGAAGCCGACGACGCGGGCGAAGGCCTCGTGCGGGATCTCGGCACCGTAGGGGTTGGCGAGGAATTGCGACTGACCGGGGAAAGGCTCGAGCGAGGCGACGCTTCCGCGAGCGCGGTAGAACTCCACGAGCCCGGCCGGATCCGCTCCGAGCACGAGCACCCGAGCAGGCGCCGCGCCGGGCGGGGCCGCCTTCTTGATGTCGGCCGAGGGGAGGTCCGCTAGGAAGGCGGGGCTCAGGCGGTGCCCGCCGATGACCGGCGAGGCCGGATCCTGCGGGATCGCCGTGCCGTCCGGCATGGCGTCGGCGGTCTGCGACCAGAGGGTCATGGCGCGCAGATAGGCGCGGCCCGAGGCGAAGGGCGACAGCAGCGCCAGCCCGTCGCCCTCACCGGACAGCGCGGCCAGGGTCGCCCCGAAGCGCAGCCCCACAAGGTATACCTCCTCCGACCCGTCGTGCTCTCGCAGGTAGCGGACGGCCCGGCGGATCGCGCCGGTCTGGCCCCCGATCCGCCCCGCTGACTCGTCGGCGGATTCACCTTCGCCGGGATAGTCGATGCGGAGCGTCGAAAGCCCCGCCGCGTTCAGACGCAGGGCGAGCTCGCGCAGGCCGCGATAGGTCGCCACGCCCTCGAAACCGAGGGGCGGGCACAGCACCACGCCCCGGCCCGAGCGGCCGGGCGTGTACCAGCCGAACAGCCCGTCGATGGCGACTGCGACGGCGGCGCTCATAGCCGCCGCCGCCAGAGGAGCAGGCGGAGCGGGGCCGCCTCGCGGTCCGCACCGTAGGGCAGGACGTGAGGGCTGGGCGAGCAGGAGCAGGCGAGGAAAGCCAAGACCCACTGGAACATGTGGATGTCGGGCTGCGGCAGCGAGGATTCGTCGTAATTGTACAGAGCGAGGATCGCGAGCATGGTGAGCGTCCACCAGCCCTCCGCCAGCCTGCCGGTGCCCATCGCCTTCAGCGCGCGCCACGTCGTCAGAAGAGCCGTCCAGGCCAGAAGACCGAGACCGAGCAGGCCGATCTGGACGATGGTGTCGAGGTAGCCGCTATGGGCGCTCGGAGCCTTCCAGCCGATCTCGTACCAGATGTCCCCGACCATGCGCGTGTCGGGCAGCCAGAACGCGGAATAGCCGTAGCCGAGGATCGGCCAGCCCCCGCTCGCCTGCTTCACCGCCTGCCAGATCTGGACGCGGCCGGTCAGCGTCTCGTTCTTGCCGAGCGCCCCGTACACAGCCTTAGGATCCATGACCATCACGAGGGTGAAGGACAGGATCAGCACGGTGAGCAGGATCATGCAGAAGATCGAGCCGCTCGTGCCGCGCATCCACAGAAGCGCATAGACCGTGCTGGTGACGATCATCAGGAACAGCACGAGCGCCGTGGTCGATTGCGCCAGCCGGATGACGATCACCGCCATGACCAGGGTCGCGAGGTCGAGGGCGGTGACGCGCTGCCGTTTGAGCACCACGTACATCAGCGCCAGCGTGCCCACGACCATCGCGTCGCCAAGCGAGTTCTTCTGGTTGAACACGCCGCGAATGGCGCCCGCATATTCGCCGAGATCGTAAGCGGAAGATGGGATCAGCACCGCCGCTGCGAGGCTCGCCCCGGCGGCGATCCACGTCACGAGCACATGCACGCGGCAGAAGGCGAGCGTGCCCAGCACGGTATGCGCGTAGACCGCGAGCGCCATGAGGCTTGCGAGGGAGACCGAGCGGCGGAAGCTTGCTTCCGGCGCCTGGGACCATAGGCTGGTGCAGGCCGCGAGGGCGAGCACGAGCAGGAACGGGGTGAGGACCGGCAGCGCCCGCGCCTGAAGGGTGCGGTAATGATAGCCGAGCCAGACCAGGGCGCCGAGGATCGCCGCCTGGATCGGCGTGTTCAGGGCGCTCGATTGCGTGGCGATGTCCTCGACCGGGCTGTTCGTGCCGAAATTGACCCCGAGCAGCATCAGCGTCGCGATGATGGTGACGACGAGTTGCCATGTCGTGACGGGGCGCATCCGCGCATCCCCGGACGGCTCCTGCGAGCGCGCGCGAGCAGCCGAAGCCCGCAGGCTCGTGGATGCGCCGGCGGGTTCAATCCCCATAATGTACCGGCCCATCACGTCCCGGTCCCTGGCTCCCCGATCTCGTTCGTTGACTATTCACCATAAAGTTTTCGGAGCGCTCTGTGGCGGGTTCGTTGGAAATCGCTTAATGAGAATAGAGAGGATCGCGCTCTGCCCCGTCAAGGGCCATGACCGAAAACGTGTGGGTATACATCTTCATACATGTGACGGATGCTCATTACTGAGAGACGCGGGCCAATCATGTGCTACAATACAGGTCGTTCCAGTAACAGTTTGTGAGGATCGGGCATGGGGCAGGTGGATGCGGTAAAGCCGCTCTCCAGGCGTGGGCCTGAGAGGCGCTACCTCGTCATTGCCCCGAGCCGGGACGAGGCGAGCACCCTTCGAACGACCCTCGACAGCTTGCTGCGCCAGACGTTGCCTCCCGCCAAGCTCGTCTTCGTCGATGATGGATCTACGGACGAGACGCAGGCCATTCTCGCCGAGTATCGCGAGCGCATGCCTTATCTCGACGTGGTTCGTCGTGTGGATCGTGGAGTGCGCAAGGTCGGGCCGGGGGTCATCGAGGCGTTCAACGAGGGGCTCGGCACCGTCGACCTTTCGCAGTTCGAGTTCCTGTGCAAGCTCGACATGGATCTCGACCTGCCGGATGGGTATTTCGAGGGCCTCGTCGCGAAGATGGACGGCGATCCCCTTCTCGCGACCTGTAGTGGCAAGCCCTATTTCCGCGAGGCGGCGACCGGGGAATTGGTCAGCGAGCACATCGCGGACGAGTTCGCGGTCGGGATGACGAAGTTCTACCGTGTCTCGGCGTGGCGGGAGATCGGCGGCTTCCCGGTCTCCATCGGCTGGGACGGGATCGATTGCCATCTCTGCCGGATGCACGGCATGCGGGCGACGAGCTTTCCCGATCCCGAGCTTCGCTTCATTCATCTGCGGCCCATGGGGTCGAGTCACATCAGCCTGTGGCATGGCCGGATGCGCCATGGCCTCGGCGCCTGGGTAATGGGGACGCCGCCGCTCTTCATGCTGGCGGCGACCGTCTACCGGTTGAACAAGCGTCCGCGCGTCGTCGGCGCCGTCGCGATGCTGCTCGGCTATCTTCAGGCGTGGCGGCAGGGCGTGCGCCGCTTCGACAAGCCCGGCTATCTCGCCTTCGTGCGCTCCTACCAGCACCTCGCCCTGGTGATCGGCCGCACCCGCGCCGCCGAGCGCATGCGCCAGCGCGCGGCGCAGGGTGGACGGGCGCCGTCCCTGGACGGTGCGATGCATGGCCATCGTTGACCGGCGCTCCCTGCTGGCAGGGGCGGCCTGCCTCGGAGCGGCGCCACTTCTCCCGGCTGCCGCGTGTCAGGCGCCGCGTCCGAGCCTCGCCGCCCTGGCTGAGGCGCGCGGGCTCCTGTTCGGCATGAGCGTCACGACCTCCCTCGAGCACTTGCCGCGGCTCAAGCAGGTGGCTCTGGCGGAGGCGGGGATGCTCGTGCCCGGCGTCGAGCTGAAATGGGCCGGAATCGAGCCCCAGCCCGGCCGGTTCGATTTCGCCCCGGCCGACCGGCTTCTCGACCTCGCGCGGGCGCAGAAACTCAAGGCCCGCGGCCATGCCCTCGTCTGGCACGAGGCCCTCCCTACCGAGGTGGCGCAGACCCGTGCACCTGCCGCCATGACGGCCCTGATGAAGCGCCACATTCAAACGGTCTGCGGGCGCTACGCGGGCCTTTTGCATTCCTGGGATGTAGTGAACGAGCCCATCGAGCCGGGGCCCGACCGGCCGAAGGGCCTGCGCCGAACCCCGTTCTTCGAGGCCCTGGGAGAGGAATACATCGACCGGGCCTTCGGCCTGGCCGCCGAGACGGATGCCTCCGCGATCCTGACCCTGAACGAGTACGATCTCGAACTCGACACGCCCTGGCATGCGAGCCGCAGGGCGGCGATGCTGGATCTGCTGAACCGACTGATCCGCCGGAACGTGCCGATCCGCGCGCTCGGCATCCAGGGGCATCTCGCGCCAGGGCGGCAGGGCATCCTGAAGCCGGAGATCTTCGCTGCCTTCCTGCGGGACGTGGCCAGCCTGGGACTGTCGATCTTCATCACCGAGTTCGACGTGGTCGATCGCGAATTGCCCGCCCCCGTGGCGAAGCGCGACGAGGCCGCCGCGCGGGCGGCGCAGGATTATCTTGCGGTTGCCCTTGCCGAGCCGGCCGTCCGCCTGCTCGTCACCTGGGGCGTGAGCGACGCCGACAACTGGGTCGACGGCAACGAGCAGTTCCGCCGCCGCGACGGCCTGCCCGCGCGACCGAACCCCTATGACGACGCCTTCTGCCCCAAGCCCCTGCGCGCGGCCATCGCCGAGGCTTTGCGTGCGGCGCCGGACCGAAGGGGCCACTGATGGATTCTCGCGATCCTGGAGGAGCCTTCGCCAGAGCCGGTGCGCGGGTGGGCCGCTTCACCGAGCGGGCGCTGGCGCGTCGTCTCTCGCGCCGTCCCGCGCCGCTGCCAGCAGATTTCCCGCCGACGATCTCCTTCACCTTCGACGATTTTCCGGAATCGGCCTATGCCAACGCCCTTCCGGCTCTCGACCGAGCGGGGGCGCTGGCGACGTGGTACGTGTCCTGCGGCTTACTGGGGAACTCGAGCCCGGTCGGGCCGATCGTTTCGCCCGAGCGGGTACGGGCGCTCCACGCCGCCGGACATGAGATCGGCGATCACACCTACAACCATCTCGACGCCCGTGCCGTCCCGGCCGAAGCCTATGACGGCGACCTCGCGGCCAATCACGCGGCTCTCGGTCGCCTTGTGCCCGGCCTGCGCCCGGCCTCCTTCGCCTATCCCTACGGCCAGGTGACCCTCGGCGCGAAACGGGCCGCCGCCGCGCGCACCATCACCTGCCGGGGGACGGAATCGGGCATCGCGCGCGGGACGCTCGATCTTGCGCTCCTCCCTGCCGTCGCCCTGTACGACCTGTCCATGACGCGCGAGCGCATCGAGGCGCTGATCGGCGACGTGGCGCGCGCAGGGGGTTGGCTCATCGTCTACACCCACGATGTTGCACCCGGTCCTTCGCCCTGGGGCTGCTCGCCGGATCTGTTCGAAGCGACCCTGGCAGCCTCCCTCGCGGCGGGCCTGCGGATCGCCACCGTCGGTGCGGTCGCCGCCGAGATCATGCCGGGAGAAGGGCCGTGAGCGCCGGGATCCGCGTCAGCGTGGTGATCTGCACCTACGAGCGGCCGCTCTTGCTGTCGCGTGCCCTGCGCACGGCGCGGGAGCAGACCTTGCCCCCCGGCGTCACCGGGGAGGTCGCCGTCGTGGACAACGCACCGAGCGGCAGCGCCCGCCCGGTGGTCGAGGCCATCGCGGCCGAGCCCGGCCTGCCCGTGCGCTACCTCGCCTATCCGGTGCCGAACATCAGCCATGCCCGAAACCAGGGCGTCGCAGGGACTGAGGGTGACCTCGTCGTGTTCCTCGACGACGACGAATGGTGCGAACCGGGCTGGCTCGCCGCCCTCGTCGCCACCGCCGAGATGAGCGGAGCCGATGTGGTGTTCGGCGCCGTGGAGCCGGATTTCGTGGATGGCGCGCCGGATTGGGATCCCGAGGGCCGCCCCCACCGGCGGCGGCTCTCCGCGCCGAGCGGCACGCCGATGGGGATCCGCCATGATGCGGCGGCGAGCGGACGCTGGATGGGCACCGGCAATTCTCTCCTGCGCCGGGCAACCTGCCTCGCTGGGCCGAACCCGTTCGACCCGGCGCTGGGGCGCGTGGGCGGAGAAGATCACGACCTGTTCGTGCGCCTCGCCGCGCAGGGGCGTCGCATGGTCTGGTGCGCCGAGGCAGTCGTCCACGAGGTCGTGCCCGCCGACCGTGCCACCTTCGCGGCGCTCCGCCGCCGCAACTGGCGCGGCGGGCAGCAATGGGCGGTCATCGCCATCCGGCGGGCGCGCCATCCTCTTTCCAAGGCCGTGCTGGTGACCCTGCGGGCGGCGGCGCAACTCGGCCTCGTGACGCTCCAGCGGCTGGGCACCCGCGATCCTGCCATTCTCCCCAAGCGTCGCCTGAAGGTGGCGCAAGTCGCGGGCAAGCTGTGCTGGTGGATGATGCCGCGAGGTCACCGATGACCGGCGCCCTCACCGTCGAGACGCATCGCGACGTCGCCTCCGCCTTCGCGCAGGTGCGGCCCGCGACCATGGCGGGCTATGCCTTCCAGAGCGAACCATGGCTCGCCTGCTATGCCGAGACGATCGGCCGGGCGGCGGGCGAAGAGCCGCTGCTCCTCATCCTGCGGGAGGATGGGATCGCGCGGCTGCTTGTACCGCTCTCATTCGCCCGGCGCGGTTCGATACGGACAATCGCCTTCCTCGGCGGCCGGGTGACCGACTACAACGCGCCTCTCTGCGACCCGGCCTTCGCCTCCGGGCTGGACGGCCCGGCCACGGAGCGGCTGTGGCAGATCCTACGGGTGGCCTTGCCCCCGCACGATGTCCTCGATGTCACGAAGATGCCCGCGACCCTCGATCCGCCGGACGGCGTCGCTGGGCCCGTGCCGAATCCCCTCGCTCGCATGCCCGGCGCCAAGCTGGCCGGGCTTGCCCAGGCGCTTGCCATCAGCGGTGATTACGAGGCCGTCAGCGCGAAGTTCTCGACGAGCTTCAACGCCCGCCAGCGGCGAAGCTGGCGCAAGTTGCGGGGCCGCGGCGCGGTGGAATTCACCGTGGCGGAGACGCAAGCCGGAATGGCGCCGATCCTCTCGGCGATGCAGGCGATGAAATCCCGGCGCTGGCTGGAGACCGGTAACGCGGATGCATTCGCGGACCCGGCCTTCCGCGCCTTCTATGATCGCATCGCCATGGTGACCCTGCCGGAGGGGCATATCCATGGCGATCTGATGCAGGTCGATGGGGTGCCCGTCGCTGCGCATCTCGGCCTCGTCCAGCGCGGCCGGTTCTACTACCTGATGCTGGGCTGGGAGGCGGGCGAATGGCGCGCCTACGCCACCGGCCGACTGATGCTGGACGCGATGCTGCGCTGGGCCTGCGGCGAGCGCCTCGCGCTGTTCGATTTCACCGTGGGGGACGAACCCTACAAGCAGGATTGGGTCGATACCGACCTGCCGCTCTTCGCTTGCGAGACCGCCGCCTCCGCGCGCGGCCGGGCAGCCCTCGGCGCCCGCGCCGTCAAGCGCGGTCTGCGCCGTCGCGCCAAGCGGGTGCTGTGGCTGCGGAACGCGATCCGCCGCCTCAACGGCCGCCCGCCCATTCAGGAGCCGGCTTCGTCCGGCCGACAAAAGGCTCCCGACACCGCATGATCCCCGTTCTCGTCCTCGGTGCCACCGGCTTCATCGGACGGCACCTCGTTGCCGCGCTCGCGGCCTCGCCGGATTTCCGTCCCGTCGCGCTGGTGCGCCGCCGGGCCGCGTCCCTGCCGCCCGGCACCGAGACGCGGCAGGCGGATGTCACCGATCCCACCGCGCTGGCACAGGCGATGACCGGCATCGGCATGGCGGTCAATTGCGTGGCGGGCGGCGACGCGGCCATGGTCGAGGGCACCCGCAACCTCTGCGCCGCAGCCAGAGCGGCGGGGGTGACGCGCCTCGTCCACCTGAGCAGTATGGCGGTTTACGGCCCGGCGACGGGCCTCGTCGATGAATCGAAGGCGCTCGATCCGTCACTCGGCGCTTATGCCCATGCCAAGGTCGAAGGCGAGACCATCGTCGCCGGGTCCGGCCTCGATTTCGTGATCCTGCGGCCGGGCTGCGTCCACGGCGCGGGCTCTCCGCAATGGACCGAACGGATGGGACGCCTCCTGAGGCAGCACCGGCTCGGCGATCTCGGCGCGGCCGGAGACGGCACCTGCAACCTGACCTACGTGGACGATCTGGTTGCGGCCATCCTCGCGAGCCTGCGCAAGCCGAGCGCGACGGGGGAGGCCTTCAACATTTCCGATCCGGACCCGAAAAGCTGGAACGCCTATCTCGTCGGCCTCGGCCGTGCCATCGGCGCCGTGCCGGTGACGCGCATCTCGCCGCGTTGGCTGAAGATCGAGACCAAGATCGTCGCCCCGGCGGTCACGATCGCACAGCGCACCGCGGGGCGTGTCGTTTCAGGTCTGCCGCTTCCAGCTTGCGTGCCGCCTTCGCTCGCGCGGACCTTCGGCCAAGACATCGTGCTCGACCATCGGCGGGCGAGCACGGAACTCGCCTTCCCCCGGACGCCGCCGGACGCGGCCCTGGCGGCCGCCGCCGCTTGGCTGCGAACCCGGTTGTAGGAGGGTTCACGCCGCGTCGCGCTGGTCCGAGCCGGCGAGATGCGGCGTGGCGGCCAAACGCTTCTTTAGAGTCTCGGCGAGGCGAAGCGCCATCGCGACGACGGTCAGCGTCGGGTTGGCCTGGCTCGAAGTCGGGAAGGTCGATGCGCCCGCGATGTAGAGGTTCGACACGCCATGCACCCGGCAGGTCGTGTCCACCACGCCGCTCGCCGGCGTCGCGCTCATCCGCGTCGTCCCGATATGGTGGCCACCATAAGCGCCGTCGCGCAGCATGTGGTGGCCGACCGACGCGCGGTCGTAGGTGAGGCGGCCCCGTCCCCACCGGGCGAGGTCGGCCGCGAACAGGTTTAGGGCGACCTCCGCCGTACGGATGTCGGTGGGCGAGTGGCGCCACGCGATGGCGAGGCGCGGCATGCCGAAGGCATCGGTCTCGGAGCCCAGCGTAATGCGGCTCTCGCGGTTCGGCACCTGCTCGCCGTGGAAGTCGATGCTGAAGCGGTTGTCGCGCGTCGGGACGATCACTGACGGGAACTTCCGCGCGGCCAGCGTCCGGTAGCGAAGCCAGCGCCACATGAAGGCCGAGGTCGCCAGCGGATCGCGCGCCACGTTCAGGGCGTGGCGCAGCCACATCCCCTCCCCGCCCCGGTTCTTCAGGCGCTTGCCGTGCTCGTGCCCGACGAAGGGCTTGGCCAGATAGAGCACCGAGAGCGGGCCACTGCCGTGGCTCGGATCGGGGATGGCCGGGAAGTGCAAACGCATCAGCCCGTTGGCGATCCCGTTCGCCTCTTGCGCGGCGGGCGTGAGGGCGAGGCGGCGGCGGCAATAGCTGCCGTCATCGGCCTGCTCATACCCCGCCTGTACGTCGCCCGGCCCGACATCGAGCCGCAGATCACCGATCGTGCCCGCGATGTGGCACATGTAG
The DNA here is from genome assembly GCF_042661665.1 of Methylobacterium komagatae. Lineage (NCBI taxonomy): Bacteria > Pseudomonadati > Pseudomonadota > Alphaproteobacteria > Hyphomicrobiales > Methylobacteriaceae > Methylobacterium > Methylobacterium komagatae. Next base: position 3,111,041 of record NZ_JBHSWN010000001.1, on the reverse strand, counting down.
AAGCGGCCCACGAGCCCCGAGGCGTTGCCGAGCCCATCGGCGTGCCGGTCGCGGGAGGCGAGGAGGAGGCGCGGGATTTCGAGGCCCCCGGTCGCGAGCACAACCTGCTGTGCCTCGACCCAGAATTGCTTCCCCCCGAGGGCACGCACCGACAGGCCGCGCACCCGTCCCCCGTCCGCTTCCGTCAGAAGTTCCGTGACGTTGGCGCCGAGGATCACCTCGATATTTCGGCTCGCATGCAGCTTGTGACTGTAGCGGGCGCCGAAATTCGTCGGGCAAGAGAAGCGCTCGATGCGATCCGTATCGAAATTCTCGGTCGTGAAGCCACGGATCAGCGGGCGCATGCCCCCGGCTTCACGTTCTCAGCCGAGAAGACGTAATCGCCCGCCTCGCAGAGCGTCATCGCGGCCGGATAGTGTTTTGCCACATCCTCATAGGAGATCGGCCAGCCGCTCTCAGCGATCCACGGCCGCCGGTCGAAATCGATCGGATCGTAGGGCAGGCAGCGACCGCTCCACACCGTCGTGGTGCCGCCGAAGCGGCGCTCACGGTAGCGGTCGGGCGGGCTATGCAACTCGGGCTCATCGACCGTGCCGGCATAGAGCGACTGCGCTTCCGGGAGTTTCTGGGCTTCGCCGCCTTCGAGCAGCAAAACGCGCAAGCCCGAATCGGCAAATTGAAGCGCGAGCGTGATCCCCGCCGCTCCGGCGCCGACGATGCACAGATCGGCGCTGAGGATTTGCCCGTCCTCGACTGTCGCCACGTGCCTGATCAAATCATCGCCTCCCCGAGCGAGGCGCCGAATAATCGGGATACAACCTCTACTAGAAACTAGAACAAGCCGCAGCAGCGTTCAATGCTCGATAGAGGTCATCCACCGCTCGATCGTCCTCTCGATTGTCGGCGAGCTTGAGACATCGTGCCGAGGGTCGTCCGGGATTCTCGGAGATCTACGTAAATTGATCGGATTGTGTCGGTTAAAACGAGCGGGGCAAGCCGAGGATATGTTCGGCGACGTAGGAGAGGATCAGGTTCGTGGAGATCGGCGCGACCTGATAGAGCCGCGTCTCACGGAACTTGCGCTCGACATCGTATTCGGCGGCAAAACCGAATCCGCCATGGAACTGGATGCAGGCATTGGCCGCCTCCCAGGACGCCTTGGCAGCGAGGTATTTGGCCATGTTCGCCTGAGCGCCGCAGGGCTCCCCTGCATCGTAGAGGCGGCACGCCTCGTAGCGCATCAGGTTCGCGGCCTCGATCTCGATAAAGCTCTCGGCGATGGGGAATTGTACGCCCTGATTCTGGCCGATGGGACGGCCGAACACCATGCGATCCTTGGTGTAGGCCGTGACCTTGTCGATGAACCAGTACCCGTCGCCGATGCATTCGGCGGCGATCAGCGCCCGCTCGGCATTGAGCCCGGTCATGATGTACTTGAAGCCCTGCCCCTCCTCGCCGATCAGGTTCTCGGCCGGGATCTCGAGATCGTCGAAGAACAGTTCGTTGGTCTCATGGTTGACCATGTTGAGGATCGGCCGCACCGTCAGGCCCTTCTTCACCGCTTCGTGCAGATCCACGATGAAGATCGACATGCCCTCTGATTTCTTCTTCACCTGATCGAGCGGCGTGGTCCGCGCGAGCAGAATCATCAGATCAGAATGCTGTACGCGGGAGATCCAGACCTTTTGGCCGTTGATGACGTAGCGGTCGCCCTTGCGCACCGCCATGGTCTTGATCTTCGTCGTGTCGGTGCCCGCCGTCGGCTCGGTCACGCCCATGGATTGCAGGCGCAACTCGCCTGCCGCAATGCGTGGCAGGTAGTACCGGCGCTGCTCCTCGGAGCCGTGCCGGACCAGGGTGTTCATGTTGTACATCTGTCCGTGGCAGGCGCCGGAATTCCCGCCCGAGCGGTTGATCTCCTCCATGATGACGGAGGCTTCAGTGAGCCCGAGCCCGGAGCCGCCATAGGCTTCGGGGATGAGCGCGGCCATCCAGCCCGCCTTGGTCAGCGCGTCAACGAACGCTTCGGGGTAGCCGCGCGCCTCATCGATCCGGCGGTGGTACTCGGCGGGAAAGTCCGCGCAGAGCGCCTTCACCGCATCGCGGATTTCGCCATGGCTGCCGTGATCGATCGTCTGCATCGCGTGTCCCCCCTTCGTCCAGATAGGACCGGGAGGGCGTCCCGCCAGCAAACCCGGCGGGACGCCGCAGGCCTCATCCCTTCTTGACGTTCCAGAACACCGGGACGCCATTGAGGACGCCGGTAATGTTGGGCTTGAACGACGTCTGCACGAAGTACTGGCCGAGTGGCAGGTAGGGCAGATCCACGAAGGCCTGCTTTTGGATCTCGGCGGCGACCGCCTTCTGCCCAGCGACGTCGGGCGCATCGAGCCATTTCACCCGCAGGGCTTCGATGCCCTCGCTGGTCGGCCAGCCGATGGCGGCGTTCGCGCCGTTGCCGCGCAGGAAGGAACTCACCGCCGGATTGGCTTGATCGAGCCCCGCCCAGAAGGTGCAGAACACGTTCCAGCCACCCTGCGAGATCGGCTCCTTCTTGGCTCGCCGCTGCACGACGGTGCCCCAGTCCATCACCTGATAATCGACGTTGAAGCCGGCCCGCGAGAGGGTGTCGGCGGCGACGTCGGCGAGCGCCTTGAGGGTCGGGAAGTCGGAGGCGCCCATCAGGACGATCTTCTCGCCCTTGTAGCCCGCGGCCGCGAGTTCCTTCTTGGCCGCCTCGAAGTCGCGCTTCGAGGTCAGCGCGCCCAGGCCGACATCGCTCGCCATCGGCAGCTTCGGGCAGAAGAAGCCGACCGGCGCGTGCATCAGCTTGGGGTCGGTGCCCGTCACCGCCTGCATGAAATCACTTTGGTCGATGACCTTCAGGAGCACTTGGCGGATCGCCGGATTGTCGAAGGGCGGCAGCAACTGATTCATCCGCAGGGTGCCGATGAGCCCGGTTGGATCTTTGATCGTCGTGGTCAGGCCGCGCAGGGTCGGCACGAGGTCGGCCGGGGGCTGCTCCCACCAATCCATCTCGCCCGTCTGCATGGCGGAGGCGGCGGTGGCCTGATCCGGGATCACCGTCCATTCCACCCGGTCGACGTAGGCGCGCTTGGGGCCGGAGGTCCATTGCGGCTCGCCGCCCTCGCGCGGGACGTAATCCGCAAACTTCTCGTAGACGACGCGGGCGCCGACGATGCGCTCATCGGCCTTGAATCGGAACGGTCCGCTGCCGACCATCTCCGTCACCTGCGTGAAGGCATCGGTCTTGGCCAGCCGCTCGGGCATGATCGCGCAGATCTGCGAGCCGACCTTGCCCAGCGCATCCGGCAGCAGCACGAAGGGCTTCTTCAGCCGGAACTGGATGGTGGTGTCGTCGGGCGCGGAGAGTTCGTCCGTGTAGCTCATGAGCGTCTGGCCCATGGCGTCGCGCTTGCCCCAGCGGGCGATGCTCGCCACGCAGTCGCGGGCGAGGACCGGCGTGCCGTCGTGGAATTTCAGGCCCGGCCGCAGGGTGATCTTCCAGGTCTTGCCGTCGTCCTCCGTCACGTGGCCCGCCGCCATCTGCGGCTGCGCGCGGTAGCTCGCATCGAGGCCGTAAAGCGTATCGAAGATGGCCAGCCCGTGGTTGCGGGTGACGTAAGCGGTCGTCCAGATCGGATCGAGCACCGTCAGGTCGGCCTGCGGGATGAACTTGAGCACCCGCGAGTTGGAGCCCTGCGCCAAGGCAGGGGCAGCCAGCACAGAGCCGGACGCGGCCATGAAACGTCGTCTGTTCAGCACGATCACTCGCTCCATCAAGGAAGACGCGTGAGCGTAGCATGGGCCGGGCCATTGGCACCGTCCGCGCGCCGAAGCCGAAGCGCATTGCCCCGCCGTTGTCTCGCGGCTTCACGCGATGCGACACCGGTCCTGGCGTCGGCACGCGGGCGGCCCCTTGCGAGGCCAAGGAAACTTGTCCATTTCCGGTCGAGCGAACAGCCATGGGCCAAGCATGGCTCACGCTGTCGTTCCACCGGCAGAGACATCGGGTCAGGCATGATCGAGCGGGGCGAAGCGGCCGACGAGGCATGGACGCTCGCGAGCTTCAGCGACACGATCCATCGCGGCGGGGTCGGCCTCTGGGCGTGGTCGCCTTCTCGCCGCCTCGCGCGGCTCGACAGCCTGTGCCGGGAGTTCTGGGGCACCGACGAAACGGTCATCGGCATCGACGAACTCTTCGCCCGCGTGAACCTCGAGGACCGGCTCGGCATGGTCCAGGATTGGGAGGCCAGCGCCACCGATCCAAACCCCTACAGCTTCGATTTTCGTGTCGGCCATGGGCCGGAGGCCCGCTGGATTTCGGCCCGGGGCGTCGGCGGCGAGGCGGGCCGGGTCGGCGAATGGCTCCAGGCCATCTTCATGGACGTGACCGAGCACAAGCGCGCCGAGGAAGCCGAGCGCTTGCTCACCGCCGAGCTGGCGCACCGGGTGTCGAACATGTTCAGCGTCGCCCGCGCGCTGACGTCGATCGTCTCACGCGAAGCGAATTCGACCTCGAGCTTCGCCGACGACCTCGCCCGCCGCTTCGGCGTGCTTCACGAAGCGACGACCCTCGCGACGCGCTCGCGCAGGCTCGACCAGGGCCACGTGCGGCTTGAAGATCTCGCACAGCGGATCCTCGCTCCCTACCTGCAGGGCGACAACATCGCCGTCGCCATCGCGAGCGACGTCACGGTCGATTCGGACAAGACCAACGACTACGCGATGATCTTCCACGAGCTCGCCACCAACTCCGCGAAGTACGGCGCACTTTCGGGTGGCGGCGCAGTTCGACTCGATGGCAGCGTGTCGGGCGACACCCTGCGGCTGACATGGAGCGAGGGCAGCGCCGCGCCGGATGCCGTGAAGGCCGAGGGGACGGGTTTCGGCTCACGCCTGCTCAAGCAAACGATCGAGCGGAGCCTGCGCGGCAGCTTCCAGCGCACCATCGACGGCGATGGGCTGCATTTCGAGATGACGGTCCCGCTGAAATAGGCGGCTCGACCTGTCCATCCGCGCCACAACCGGTGCGAATGCATCATTGCGTCCATCGCCCGAGCCGCTATCTCCGCGCGCCCATCCACAATTCGGAGAAATCGGGATGAGTATCCTCCGCACGGCTGGCTTGCGCGCCGCCCTCACCGGCCTCACCCTGACTGGTCCGGCCTTCGCCGACGACACCCCCACCACGGCGGGCGCGGTCGACCGGCTGAAGGGTCTCGCCAACGAGGCGGTCGGCAGCGCCAAGCGCGGGGTCGGCAACCTCACGGAAGACGAGGATCTGAAGGCCGAGGGCCGGGCGCAGAAGCTCCGGGGTCAAGCCCAGCAGGAGCGAGGCAAGGTCAAGGACACGATCGAGAACGCCATCGACAAGTAAGGCGAGCAGCCCCGGCCGGATCGGCCGGGGCTTTTACGCTCAGTTGGCCCGCGAGACCTCGACGAGGTTGTCCGAGAAGGACGGCGCGTGGCCCATATCGGTGAAGGCGGAAGACGAGATGCTGTTCACCGTGCCCTCGTTGAGCTGGCGCCAATAGCCCAGTGTGGCAACCACGATGCCGGCCTTCACGTCGTCCGTGATCCGCGCGACGCCCTTGAAGGCGCCTCGCCCGTTGGCGACCTGCACACGATCCCCGTCCACGATGCCGCGCGCTTGTGCATCCTCGGCGCTGATCATCACGAACTGCTCACCCTGCCCCTTCTGCTTGTCCTCCATGTTCGCGTAGCAGGAGTTCAGGAAGTAGTGGCTCTTCGGCGAGACGATGTTGAGCGGATAGCGCTTGGCGAGTACGGGATCGGCCGTGTGCGACTCGCGGGCGCCGACGTAATCCGGCAGCGGGTCCAGCGCCTCGCCGGGCTGGAAGCCCTCATACATCTGCCGGAAGGGCGGGGCGACGAAGTTCGTGGCGCCTTCGACCTTGAGCATGCACTTGCCGGTGGGCGTCGGGAAGTTGCCCTCCCTGTGCGGCGCCCGGTCGTCCGGCGTGCCGACCTTGAGGCGGGCGAAGCCGTGCTCGCGCATGTAAGCGAGGTCGATGCCTTCGCAGGCGGGCGACGACCAATCGACGTAATGCTCAAGGCACTCGGCGTCGGTCCACTTGAAGTTCTCTTCCTCGAAGCCGAGCCGAGCCGCGAGTTGCCGGAAGATGTCGTTGTTGGGAATCGCCTCGCCCGGCGCGTCCGCGCATTTCGTGTTGTAGGTCAGGTAGAGGTGACCCCAGGACAGGATCATGTCCTCCATCTCCGCGCCCATCGCCGCCGGCAGCAGGATGTCGGCATAGGAGGCCGTGTCCGAGATGAAGTGCTCGGCCGAGACCATGAACAGGTCTTCGCGCATCAGCCCCTCGACGATCTTGTCGGTTTCGGGAGCCTGCGTGACGGGGTTCGAGTTCCAGCACATCATCGACATGATGGGCGGGTCGAGCTTCATCTCGCCGGTCAGGGCGCGGCCGATCTGAAGGTTCGACACGACGCGGGTGCCTTCTGGAATGAGATCCGGGCGGCACATCACGTCGAACTTGTAGGGGTGCTCCCAGACGGGGAACTGGGTGACGCCGCCGCCGACATGGCGCCACGCGCCGGTCAGCGCCGGGATGCAGGTGACGGCGCGGATCGTCTGCCCGCCGCCGTAATGCCGCTCCAGCGCGACGCCCATGCGGATGCCGACCGGCTGAGCCGTGGCCATCTCGCGGGCGAGCGTGCGGATATCCTCGGCCGAAACGCCGGTAATGCCCGCCGCCCATTCGGGCGTGCGCGGGGCGGCACGCTCCTTCAACTCCTCGAAGCCGACCGTGTAGTTGTCGACGTAGTCCTGATCGACCAATCCCTGTTCGATGATCGAGTTGATCAGCGCCATGGCGAGGGCGCCATCCGTGCCGGGCTTCGGCGCGATGTGCCAGTCGGCTGCCTTCGCAGTGCGCGAGGCGTAGGCGTCGATCACGACGACCTTCGCGCCCTTCTTCTGCGCGTCCTTCACGATGGCCCAGTGGTGCAGGTTCGTGCTGACTGAGTTACAGGCCCAGATGACGATGTATTTGGAGTGGATGTAGCTTTCGGGATCGAGCCCGGCGGTGGGGCCGACTGTGAGGAGCCACGCGGTGCAGGAGCCCTCGCCGCAGAAAGTGCGCTCGGTGACGGTGGCGCCCATGCGGTTGAAGAAGGCATCGCCGCCGTTCAGCCCGTGCACCAGCCCCTGATTGCCCAGGTAGCTGTAGGGCACGATGGCCTGCGGGCCATGACTGTCGATGATCGCCTTCCAGCGCGCAACGATCGTATCCAGCGCCTCATCCCAGGTGATGCGCTCGAACTGCTTCGAGCCCTTCGGGCCGACCCGCTTCATCGGGTAGAGCAGCCGGTCGGGATGGTAATGGCGCTTCTCGTAATCCTTCAACTTCACGCAGAGGCCGCCGCGGGTCATCGGATGGACCGGGTTGCCGCGCACGCTCTTCAGTTCGCCATCCTCGACCTCGAACAGCATTGAGCATGTATCGGGGCAATCATGCGGGCAGGCGCCGAAAAACGTCTTTGTCCGGCCCTCGAGCAGAGCCTCGGGATTGACGATCTCGTTCATGTTTCCTCCGCGTCCGAGCGTTGGGCCTTCTTGTTTTGGCGTGGGCCTGCTCGATGCGCGGAAAGAGTGCACTGAAACTGAAATAACTCCAAATGCGCATGCGCGCCCGATAGGGCACTAGCGCCGCACGAAGTCCGGCAGAAAGTCGCGGTCGGTGAGCGCGGCGGCGAGCATCGCGAAGAGGCCAAGATGCAGCCCGGCTGCCGCGAGCCCGGCATTCTCGAAACACCAAAGCGCGACTGCACCGCCCGCCATCGCGGGTGGAGCGGTGACATAGACGGCGACGCGCCAGGAGGCGGCAGGCCTTGCGATCCGCCAGTAGCTCGCGGCAAAGGCCATCAGCGCGAAGACGCCCTTCATCGCCGCCATGAAGCGGATGACCCGTGCGAGATCGGCGTCCGGAATCGCGGCGGGAGGCCTCAGCGCCGCCGCACCGGCCACGAGAAGCGCCAGCGATGTCAGCCCGACGAGCCAAATTCGCGTGGTGCCAAGTGCGGGGGTGGCTTCGACCGCGAGGTCGCGCCGAAACATCCGCGCATGTCTGTCCGCGAGAGCCATGATTCTCTCCCCGGCGAGAACTGATGACGGAGAATAGTGCGCTCCGTCGGCCAGCCCTGTCCACAGGCTCGCAGAGGCTGGGATTGCCGCACCTGCCCCATTGGCGGAGCCCCGGCCTTCTCATACAGTCATTCACATGACTCTTGCCGCCGTGCCGCAGCCCGACCTCCGTCTTCCGCTGTATCAGCGCCTTCGCGATCAGATCGCCCACCAGATCGCGCGCAATGTCTGGCGCTCGGGCGAGCCGATTCCGACCGAGGCGGAATTGGCGGCGAGCCACGGCGTCGCCGTCGGCACGGTACGGAAGGCGATCGACCTGCTCGTAGCGGATGGCCTCGTCGAGCGTCAGCAGGGGCGCGGGACCTTCGTGCGGCGCCCGCGTTTTGACCGCTCCCTGTTCCGGTTTTTCCGGCATCTGGGGCCGGACGGCACGCAGGCCGTGCCGGAAGGGCGCATCCTCGATCGCAAGGCCCGGCGAGCACCTGCTCATGTCCGCGATGTCCTCGGTCTGGAAGCCAACGCCAAGGCGATCTACCTCTCACGCACCCGGCTGCTCGACGGTCGGCCGATCCTCTCGGAGGAGATCTGGCTTCCGGCAACGCGGTTCGCGCCACTGTTGAGTGTGCCGCTCCCGGAGATCGGCGATCTGCTCTATCCCGCCTATGAGCGCCTCTGTGGCGAGATCGTCGCCCGCGCGGAGGAGACACTGACGGTGGGGGCCGCGCAGGCCAGCGATAGCAACGCGCTCGGCATTCCCGAGGGTGCTCCGGTGGTGGTGATCGACCGCCTCGCCTTCGGGTTCGACAACCGCCCGATCGAGTGGCGCCTCACGCGCGGCGCGGCGACCGACTTCCGGTATCGCGTCGAAATCCGCTGACCTGCCCGGCTGGACTTGACGCGCTCTGCCCTTCGTGTTCATCTATTCATATAAATGACTAGTCCTCTCAAAGGGGACGGAGGAAGCCCTTGTTTAGCTGGTACCGCGTGATCGGTCCGGCTGAGCGCCGCACATTCTGGTCCTGTCTGGGCGGGTGGTCGCTCGACGCGCTGGACGTGCAGCTCTTCAGCCTCGCGATCCCCGCCCTTATCGCGACCTTCGGCCTGAGCCGCACGGATGCCGGATTGATCGGTGCCGTCACCCTGGTGTCGGCGGCGGTCGGTGGGTGGATCGGCGGCGTGCTCGCGGACCGGGCCGGGCGTGTCCAGGCGCTACAGGTCACCATCCTGTGGTTCGCGATCTTCACCTTCCTCGCAGCCTTCGCTCAAAGCTTTTCCCAACTACTCGTCCTCAAGGCTCTTCAAGGGCTTGGCTTCGGCGCCGAATGGGCGGCGGGTGCTGTTCTGATGGCCGAAGCGATCCGGCCCGAGCATCGCGGCAAGGCTCTCGGTGCCGTCCAGGGTGGCTGGGCGCTGGGCTGGGGCACGGCTTTGCTGCTCTCGACTGCCGCCTTCTCGGCCCTGAGCCCGGACGCAGCGTGGCGCGTGCTCTTCGCCTGCGGCCTCGCCCCTGCCCTTCTGGTCCTCGTGATCCGCCGAAACGTCCCCGAACCCAACCGGCCGCGAGAGGCTCCTGGCGCAGCCGCCGGACCTCTCGCGATCTTCTCCCCCGCCATGCGCCGAGTGACCTTGGCGGGGACGCTGATGGGCCTTGGCGCCCATGGCGGCTTCCACGCCCTGTTCACGTGGCTTCCGACCTACCTCAACACCGAGCGCGGCGCCTCGGTCCTGGAATCCGGCCTCTACCTTGGAATCATCATCGCGGCCTTCGGGCTCGGATGCCTCGTCGCGGGCGAACTCGTGGATCGGCTCGGAAGGCGGCGGACCGTGGCGCTCTACGCCGCCGCCTGCATGGCCCTGGTGATGCTCTACTTGCTGGTTCCGGTGAACGGCACCGCGCTGCTGTTGCTCGGCGCGCCGCTCGGCTTCTGCACCGCCGGCATCCCGGCGAGCCTCGCCGCCCTGTTCAGCGAACTCTACCCCTCAGGCCTGCGCGGGACAGGAATGGGCTTTTGCTACAATGCGGGACGCCTCGCCTCCGCCCTGCTGCCCCTGACTGTCGGCCTGCTCAGCGAAGTCTGCGGCCTCGGCCCGGCCATCGGGCTGTCCGCTCTGACGGCCTACGGGCTCGTCCTCCTCGCCGTGGCGCTCCTGCCGGACGGCACCCCTCCCCTCCGTACCGGGATGATCCGATGAACCGGCGCACCTTCTGCCGCGATCTGCTGGCGGGCAGTCTCACCCTCGCTCTGCCGCTGAGAAGCTGGGCGGCGGGAAGTGAGCCAGTTCGGATCGACACCCACGCCCACATCTTCACCCGCAACCTGCCTCTTGTGGGCGACCGTCGCTACGCCCCCACCTACGACGCGAGCATTGCCGATTACCTCGCCATGCTCGACCACAACGGCATGACCCACGGCGTGCTGATCCAGCCGAGCTTCCTCGGCACGGACAACAGCTACATGGTCTCGGCCCTGCGCCAGAACCCTAAGCGGTTGCGTGGCATCGCCGTGTTGGCGCCCGAGGCCGACGAAAGCACGATGCGCGACCTCGCCGGGGCGGGTGTCGTGGGCCTGCGCCTCAATCTCATCGGCAAGCCCGATCCGGCCTTCGCGAGCCCGGCTTGGCAGACCCATCTCGCGCGGGTGAAGGCCCTCGGCTGGCAGATCGAGGTCCAGGCCGAGGCGCATCGCCTGCAAACGCTGCTGCCGCCGCTGATCGAGGCGGGCGTGCCTGTCGTGGTCGATCATTTCGGCCGCATCGATCCGAAACAGGGCCTGTCGGATCCCGGCTTCGCGCAACTCCTGTCTTTCGGGCCGGGGGGGCATGTCTGGGTGAAGCTGTCCGGCGCTTACCGGATCGGCAGTGGCGAGGACGGCCAACGTACGGCCCGCGAGGCAGCGGGATGCCTCCGCGCCGCCTTCGGTGCGAAGCGCCTCGTCTGGGGCAGCGACTGGCCGCACACGCAATTCGAGACGAAAGTGAACCCGGCACAGGCGCTGGCCGACCTTTCCACCTGGGTGCCGGACGAGGCCGAGCGGGCCATCGTCCTCGGGCAGACGCCCGCCGCCCTCTTCCGCTTCGACGCCTGACTTGAGGAGACGAACATGGCCCCGACGCCCACGCCCGACGCGGCGTTCGAGAGCCGGACGATGCGCAAGGTCGGCCTGCGCCTCATCCCGTTCCTCGTGCTCTGCTACTTCATCGCCTATGTCGACCGCGTGAATGTCGGCTTCGCGGCGTTGACGATGAACCGCGATCTCGGCCTTTCCACCGCCGCCTTCGGACTCGGCGGCGGCCTGTTCTTCGTGGCCTACGTGCTGTTCGAAGTGCCGAGCAACCTCGCCATGGAACGGGTCGGCGCGCGAATCTGGATTGCGCGGATCATGATCACGTGGGGCCTCGTCGGCATCGGCTCCGCCTTCGTGACAGGGGCGGTAAGCTTCTCGATCGCTCGTTTCCTGCTAGGCGCGGCAGAGGCCGGATTTTTCCCCGGCGTGATCCTCTATCTGACCTATTGGTTCCCCAAGGCCTACCGGGCGCGCATCGTGGCGATGTTCATGGTCGCGATCCCGCTCTCGAGCTTCTTCGGCTCGCCGCTCTCGGCTGCCCTTCTCAAGCTCGACGGGATGGGCGGATTGCGCGGGTGGCAATGGCTCCTGATCATGGAGGCGATCCCGGCGGTTCTGCTCGGCCTCGGCGCTCTCGCCCTGCTCCCCAGCCGCCCGTCGGAAGCGAAGTTCCTCAGCCCCGAGGAGCGGACTTGGCTCTCGACCAAGCTCGATGCCGAGCGCCGGGCCGCCGAGGCCGGATCGGGCCACCAGCCGCATGGCCTCGCCGCCGTCGGCTCCGTGCTGCGGAACGGGCAGGTGTGGTTGCTCGCCGTGATCTATGCGGGCAGTTCGGCCACCAGCAACACCCTGTCCCTGTGGATGCCGCAGATCCTGAAGGGCTTCGGCCTCAGCGAGATGGAGACGGGCCTTCTGAACATGATCCCGTTCGGGATCGCCTCGGTGTTCATGATCGTCTGGGGCCTGCGCGCCGACCGAAGCGGCGAACGTATCTGGAGCACCGCCCTGCCGCTGGCGCTGACCTGCATCAGCTTCGCCCTGACGCTGACGACCGGCTCGCTCGCCTTGACCCTCGTGCTGCTGTCGCTGGTGCTGCTCGGCAATTATGCGATCAAGGGGCCGTTCTTCGCCCTCGCGACGGAGACCTTGCCTCCTGCCCAGACGGCGGCGGGCATCGCGGCGATCAACACCCTGGCGCATCTCGGCACGGGGGCGATCACATCTCTGATCGGCCTTCTGCGTGAGCAGACGGGCAGCTTCCCGGTTGCGCTGCTACCGCTCTGCGCCCTCACCGGCATCGGCTCCGCCCTGGTGTTCTGGATCGGCCATCGCCGCACGAAGACGATGGCCGCCAGCCCCACCGCCTCGGCGGCCTAACCGCCCGATGCAGGCTCGATCTGGATGAGGCGGATGTTGTTGGTGTTGCCCGTGGTGTGGAACGGGATGCCGGCGGCCGTGACGATGATGTCGTGGGGCTTGGCAAACCCCTCGTCCTGCGCGTGACGGCAGGCATCGGCCGTCATCTCCTCGTAGGAGTCGACGTCGCCGGTATGCACAGAGTGGGCACCCCAGAGCAGAGTGAGGCGGCGTGAGGTGTTGAGATCCGGCGTCAGCGCCAGGATCGGCACGGCGGGGCGCTTGCGCGCGACGCGGGCGGCCGTGGTGCCGCTCGCGGTATAGGCGACGATGGCGGCCGCGTGGATCGCCTCCGCCAGCGTCGCGGTCGCCGTCGCGACGGCGTGAGGCGGGGTCTCCTCCTCTCCCGGCTCCGAGGCCGCGATGATCGAGTGGTAGAGCTTGTGCCGCTCCACCGAGCGGATGATGCGGTCCATCATCGCCACCGCCTCGGCGGGATACCGCCCGGCCGCCGACTCGGCCGAGAGCATGACGGCATCGGCGCCGTCATAGATGGCAGTGGCCACGTCCGAGGCCTCGGCGCGGGTCGGCGCGGGGGCATTGACCATGGAATCGAGCATCTGCGTCGCCACCACAACGGGCTTCACCGCGAGGCGGCAGGCGCGGATCAACTCCTTCTGACGGCCGGGCACGTCCTCGTGCGGGATTTCGACGCCGAGATCGCCGCGCGCCACCATCACCGCGTCCGAAAGCCGGATGATGTCGTCGATCCGCTCCAGGGCCTGGGGCTTCTCGACCTTGGTCATGATCCCGGCGCGCTCGCCGATGAGACCGCGCGCCTCGATGACGTCCGAAGGCTTCTGCACGAAGGACAGCGCCACCCAATCGACACCGAGTTCGAGGCCGAAGGCGAGGTCGGCCCGGTCCTTGGGCGTGAGCGGCGACAGGTCGAGCAGCGTGCCCGGCAGGTTCACGCCCTTCCGGTTCGAGATGACGCCCGCTGTGATCACCTCGGCCTCGATGGAATCGGTCTCGATGCCGACCACCCGCACCCGCACGCGGCCGTCATCGATGAGCAGATCCTGCCCGGGAATTACGGCGGCGAAGATCTCGGGATGGCGCAGGGGAATGGTGTCCTTGTCACCCTCGGCCCCGTCGAGGACGAAGCGCACCCGCTCGCCCGCCACGAGGTCGAGCCGCCCGTCGCGCAGGGTGCCGATGCGGATCTTCGGCCCTTGGAGGTCCTGAAGGATGCCGATGGGCCGCCCGACCTCGCGTTCGAGGGCGCGAATGGCCGCATGGACCTTGGCATGGTCGTCATGCGTGCCGTGGCTGAAATTGAGCCGGAACGTATCGACCCCGGCCAGGAACAGGGCCTTCAGCATCTCCGGGGTGTTGCTCGCGGGACCGACGGTGGCGACGATCTTGGCGTAGCGGTGTCGGCGCATGGCTCGCTCGGCCTCGTCTGGCCGCCTCTGGGATCGGGTGCGGGAAACGCGGGGCCAGCGCCCGCGCCGGGGAGGATTCGACCGGGCGATGATGCCACCGCCCGGCGCCTCAGGGAATCCAGCCTGCCCGTTTCAGCGCTCCCGCTCCGTGGAGTGACCCGTCAGGGGCTTGGTGGACCCTCGCCCTTGCCCACGAAGGGGATGCCTTCGATCGGGCATTCCTCCGTCCCCACGCTTTGGCGGGTGATGGCGCGCACGGCATCGCGCGTGGCGTCCGGGTTTTCGATCCAGCGGCGGTAGAACTCGTAAGGGCATTCCGACAGGCCGTGCCGGTTCTCCTTCGAGTTGATCATGCCGGTATAGCCCCGGTGCAGCAGCTTGAAGAGGTGGTTCTCCGATTGGCCGTGGGCGCGAAAATCGCGAATCAGGAACTTCGAGAGGGCGGCATACTGAATGCCCATCTCCTCCTCGCCGCATTCACCGAGCGTTCGCCCATCGAAGCCGATGATCGCCGAGTGGCCGAAATAGGTGTACACGCCGTCGAACCCGGCTGCGTTCGCCACCGCGACATAAGTGTTGTTGGCGAATGCCATCGCCTTCGAGATGACGATCTGCTGTTCCTTGGCCGGATACATGTATCCCTGGCAGCGGATGATGAGCTCGGCGCCGCGCATGGCGCAATCGCGCCAGATCTCGGGATAATTGCCGTCATCGCAGATGATGAGGCTGATCTTCAGGCCCTTCGGCCCGTCCGAGACGTAGGTCCGGTCCCCCGGATACCAGCCCTCGATCGGCGTCCAGGGCATGATCTTCCGGTACTTCTGTACGATCTCGCCCTGATCGTTCATCAGGATCAAGGTGTTGTAGGGGGCCTTGTGCGGGTGCTCCTCGTGGCGCTCGCCGGTGAGGGAGAATACGCCCCAGACCTTCGCCTCGCGGCAGGCGGCGGCGAAGACGTCCGTCTCCGCGCCGGGGATGCTCGAGGCGGTCTCGTACATCTCTGCGGCGTCGTACATGATGCCGTGCGTGGAGTATTCGGGGAAGATCACGAGATCGAGGCCCGGCAGGCCGGCCTTCATGCCGACGATCATTTTGCCGATCGCCTTGGCGTTCTCCAGAACCTCGGCGTGGGTGTGCAACCGCGGCATCTTGTAGTTCACGACGGCCACACCGACGCTGTCCTGGCTGGACGAGATGTCCCCGTGCATCATGGCGTGATCTCCTCTTCCGCGGCGATTGTTCGTCTCTCGGGGGACTTGGTGCGAGCTTTGGAAGTCCAACCGTCATGACTGCATAGGATCAGCCATGACGGTGGATCGGTCAGTGGCTGATCATCCAGGGCCGCGCGCTGGGGAAGCTCTTGGCGGCGGCCGGAGCCGTCGCCTTGCTCTTCTTCGGCGCGCAGCAGCCGCATCCGGCCCCGTGGGCGCCTGAGCGCCGGGGAGCATGGCGGCTGCGCTCGTTGGTGGCGTGCGCCGCCTTCAACCCCGCATCCATGCCGCCGATGCGCGGCGCGGTGAGGAAGGCCCGTGGGCTCGCCTCCCCGCAATCCGGGCAGGCATGCGGCTCGCGGAACTCCGCCATCGGCCGCATGACCGTGAAGGGCCCGCAGGCCTCGCAGGCATAATCGTAGACCGGCATGTCAGAGGTCCGGCGAAAGCGGCATCTGAATCGAGCCGTCGAGGAACTTCGTCGGCCCGGCGGCGGTGGGATTGATGTCGAAGTCGAAGATCTTGGTCGGAATCCAGAGCGTGGCGCAGGCATTCGGGATGTCGACGACACCCGAAATATGCCCCTGGACCGGCGCCGTGCCGAGGATCGAGTAGGCCTGCGCGCCGGAATAGCCAAACTTCTTCAGGTATTCGATGGCATTGAGGCAGGCTTGGCGATACGCGACGTGCACGTCGAGATAGTGCTGCTTGCCCCACTCATCGACAGAGATGCCTTCGAAGATCAGGTAATCGTCGTATTGCGGGGTGATGGGCGAGGGTTTGAAGATCGGGTTCTTGATCCCGTACTTCGCCATGCCGTCCTTGATGATGTCGACTTTGAGATGCACCCAGCCCGCCATCTCGATGGCGCCGCAGAAGGTAATCTCGCCGTCGCCCTGGCTGAAGTGCAGGTCGCCCATGGAGAGACCGGCACCGGGCACGTAGACCGGGAAGTAGATCTTAGAGCCGCGCGACAGATCCTTGATGTCACAATTGCCGCCATGCTCGCGGGGCGGCACGGTGCGGGCGCCTTCGCCGGCGGCCTTGTCCCGCGCGTCGCCCTTCAGGCGGCCCATATGGGCCGTGGGCCCGAACGGGACGGTGCCGAGGGCGGGCACGCGGTCCGGGTCGGTGTTGACGAAGGCGATTTCGCGCTCGTTCCAGGTTGAGAGCAGCTTGGGATCCGGCAGGCAGCCGATCAGGCCGGGATGGATCAGGCCGGGAAAGCGCACGCCGGGTACGTGGCGGGACTTGGTGAACATCCCCTCGAAGTCCCAGATCGACTTCTGAGCCTGCGGGAAATGCTCGGTGAGGAAGCCGCCGCCGTTCTTCTTCGAAAAGAACCCGTTAAACCCCCACTGGCTCTCGGGCTTGGCGCCGATATCCAGGAGATCCACCACCAGCAGATCGCCGGGCTCGGCCCCCTCGACGCCGATCGGGCCGGACAGGAAGTGGACGATCGACAGGTCGATATCGCGCACGTCGTCGGCGGAATCGTTGTTCTTGATGAAGCCGCCGGTCCAGTCATAGGTCTCGACGATGAAGTCCGCGCCCGGCTTCACGTAGGCGACCATCGGGATGTCCGGGTGCCACCGGTTGTGCACCATGTCGTTCTCGTAGGCCGACTGGGTGAGATCGACCTTGATGAGCGTCTCGGGCATTGTTTCAGCTCTCCCTTGTGCGCTGGTCTTGGTGAAAAGGGGGGCGGCTCAGACCGACAGGAAGCGAGCGACAGCCGCCTCATCGATGCCGTCTCGCGGGGCCTCGTGGACGATCGCGCCGTTCTCCAGCACGATCACCCGGTCGGCGACATCGAGGGCGAAGCTCAGCACCTGCTCGGACACGACGATGGACAGGCCGCGCTCGTCGCGGATCTGCTTCAGGGTCCGGCCCATCTCGCGGATGATCGAGGGCTGGATGCCCTCTGTCGGCTCATCGAGGAGCAGCACCTTCGGTCGGCTCGCGAGCGCCCGGGCGATGGCGAGTTGCTGCTGCTGTCCGCCGGAGAGGTTGCCGCCGCGTCGGCCCTCATCTCCTGAAGCACCGGGAACATGGCGTAGAGGTCCGGCGGTACCTTGCGGGTACCCGTGACCGTCAGCCCGGTTTCGATGTTCTCCTGCACCGTCATGGTCGAGAAGATCATCCGGCCCTGCGGTACGTAGGCGAGGCCCTTGGCCACCCGCAGATGGCTCTTCAGCCCGCCGACGCCCTCGCCCTCGACCCGGATGGACCCGGATTTCACTGGCACGAGGCCCATCAGCGTCTTCATGAGCGTTGTCTTGCCCATGCCGTTGCGGCCCATCACGGCGACAATCTCGCCGGGCGCGACCGAGAAGCTCAGTCCGTGCAGGACTTCGCTCTGGCCGTAGGCGGCGTGGAGGTCTTCCACGGCGAGGGCGGGCATGGCAGCGGGGGCGATGCCGGGAGACGGCATGAGGGGCGTGGTCTGGAGCATCGCGATCCTCAATGGCCGAGATAGACTTCGATGACCTTCGGGTCGTTCTTGACCCGATCCATCGACCCTTCGGAGAGCACCTTGCCCTGATGGAGCACCGTGACCCGGTGGGCGATGTCCTCGACGAACTTCATGTCGTGCTCGATCACCAGAACCGAGCGGCCCTTGATGATCTGGTTGAGCAATTCGGCCGTCTTGATACGCTCGCCGACGCTCATCCCGGCGACCGGCTCATCGAGCATCAACAGTTCCGGGTCCTGGATCAGCAACATGCCGATCTCGAGCCATTGCTTTTGGCCGTGGCTCAGGAACTCGGCACGCTCGCTCAACTGATCCTTGAGGAAGATCGTCTCGGCGATTTCGTGAATGCGGTCGCGGACTTCGGCGTCGCGCTTGAAGGTCAAGGCCCCGAAGACAGATCGGCCGCGTGGGAACGAGATTTCCAGATTCTCGAACACCGTCAGATCGTCGTAGATCGACGGGTTCTGGAACTTCCGGCCGACGCCCGCCTGGACGATGGCGCTTTCGGAGAGCTTGGTGAGTTCCTGGCCCTTGTAGCGGATCGACCCGCCACTGGCCCTGGTGCGTCCGCAGATGAGGTCGAGCACGGTCGTCTTGCCCGCGCCGTTCGGGCCGATGATCACCCGGATCTCATCCGGGTCGACGTAGAACGACACGTCGTTCACCGCCTTGAACCCATCGAAGGAAACCGTCAGCGCCTCGACGGCGAGAAGATAATCCAGCGGCGCGGCCTCGGCGCCGACGACGGGGGAGGAGAGGATCGCGGCGTTCATGGGGGTCCTCACTCGGCCGGGGCGCCAACGGGCGTCTTCTGGGGCGAAGGCATGGTCGGCGCAGGGGGCCGCAGGCCCTTCACCCGGCGGGTGAGGCGCGGCTCGATCTGCTCGCGCCAGATGCCGGCGAGGCCGTTCGGGAAGGCGAGCACGACGGCGATGAAAAGGGCGCCGAGGCCGAAGAGCCAGAGATCGGGGAAGCTCTCGGAGAAGCTGGTCTTGGCCCAGTTCACCAGCAGCGTTCCCCACACCGCACCGAACAGGGACAGGCGTCCGCCGACAGCGGCGTAGATCACCATCTCGATCGAGGGCACGATGCCGACGAACGAGGGGGACATGAAGCCGACCTGTAGGGTGAACATCGCTCCGCCGATCGCCGCGAACCCAGCCGCGAGGCAGAAGGCGAAGACCTTGAAGCCCGCCACCGAGTAGCCGGAGAACCGCACCCGGTCCTCCTTGTCGCGCATCGCCACGAGGATGCGGCCGAGCTTCGACTTCTTCACGTACTGCGCGGCCAGGATGCAGGCGATGAGCAGTCCGCCATTGACGAAGTACAGGATGAACTTCGCGCTGTCGGTGCGGATATCCCATCCGTGGAGCGTGCGCAGGTCGGTGATGCCGTTGATGCCGCCGGTATAGCCTTGCTGACCGACGATCAGGATCGTCAGGATCGCCGCGATGGCCTGGGTGATGATGGCGAAGTAGGTGCCGCCGACGCGCCGCTTGAACATCGCGAAGGAGATCAGCATCGCGAACAGCACCGGCACGGCGACCACGAGGATCAGCGTCAGCGGCAGGCTCTTGAAGGGCTGCCAGAACCACGGCAGCGCCGTGATCTGGTTCCAATCCATGAAGTCCGGAATGCCAGGCGTGGATTGGATCTTCGTATTCTCGACGCTCGAAGCCTCCAGCTTCAAGTACATCGCCATGCAATAGCCGCCGAGACCGAAGAACACCCCCTGCCCCAGTGACAGGATACCAGCATAGCCCCAGCAGATGACGAGGCCGAGCGCGACGAAGGCGTAGGTGAGGTACTTGCCGACGAGGTTGAGGCGAAAGCCATCCAGCATCAGCGGCAGGACAATAAGCACCACCCCCGCCAGGAGGAGCAGGCTCAGCCACTCCACCGGCTTCATGTACGGGTTGTCGTTGACGGAGACCGTTTTCGAGAGGGTCTGGACCGGGTTCGTCATGGTCTCACACTCCTCAGCGACGGACCTTGAGGGTGAACAGGCCCTGCGGCCGCAGCATCAGGATGCCGACCACCGCGAGCAGGGTGAGCACCTTGGCCATCGAGCCGGACAGGAAGAATTCGAGGGTCGATTGCGTTTGCGAGATCGAGAAGGCCGAGGCGATGGTGCCGAGCAGGCTCGCCGCGCCGCCGAAGACGACGATCAGGAACGTATCGACGATGTAGAGCTGGCCCGAGGTCGGCCCCGTGGAGCCGATCATCGTGAAGGCCGAACCGGCGATCCCGGCAATGCCGCAGCCGAGGCCGAACGTATAGCGGTCGACCTTCTCGGTATCGATGCCCACCGCGCCCGCCATGGCGCGGTTCGACATCACCGCCCTTACCTGCTGGCCAAAACGGGAACGGAAGATCAGCAACGCGACACTGATCGTAATCAGGATCGTTACGCCCATCACGAACAGGCCGTTGATCGGGATCTCGATCGTGTCGGTGACCTGCACCGAGCCGATCAGCCACGAGGGCAGCTCGACGCCGACTTCGCGGGCGCCGAAGATCGAGCGATAGGCCTGCTGCATCATCAGCGACAGGCCCCAGGTCGCCAGCAACGTGTCGAGCGGGCGCTTGTAAAGGAACCGGATGAGGCTCCACTCCACCAGCATCCCCATCGCCCCGGAGGCGAGGAAGGCCAGCCCCATCGCGACGAAGAAGTAGGCCGGGAAAAGGAACGGCAGGTAAGCCTGGAAGAAGTTCGAGCAGAGGTAGGTGACGTAGGCGCCGAGGATCATGAACTCCCCGTGCGCCATGTTGATCACGCCCATCTGGCCGAAGATGATGGCGAGCCCGAGCGCCATCAGAAGGTAGACTGAGAACAGGATCAGCCCGGCGAAGCCTTGCATGGCGAAGATCGCGCCGAGATCGCCGAGGGAATAATCGCCGAGCATTCTTTGAAGTCTCCCAAGCTCCGTCATGGCGAGCGGAGCAAAGCAATCTGGGGAACCACACTGTCTCGAGATGTCCCGCTGCCCTGGATCGCTTCGCGTTACTCGCGATGACGACAGGGAGGGGTGAGAAACACCCCTCCGGCAGCGATTACTGGTAACCCTTCGGAAAGGGGTCGGGCTTGATCAGCTCAGGACTGGTATAGACGATCTCGAACTGGCCATCGTTCTTGGCGCGGCCGACGCGGGTCTTCGACCAGAGGTGATGGTTCTCGTCGATCTTGACGTAACCTTCCGGCGCGGCCTTGAACTCGATGCCGGGCGAGGCCGCGACGACCTTGTCGACGTCGAAGGAGCCGGCCTTCTCGCAGGCCATCTTCCACAGGAACGGCCCGAGATAAGCGGCCTGGGTTACGTCGCCGATGACGGTCTTCTCACCCCACATCTTCTTGAAGGCGGCGACGAAGGCCTTATTGTTCTCGTTCTCGATCGACTGGAAGTACTTCATGCAGGCATAGGCCCCGGCGATATTCTCGCCGCCGATGCCGTCGATCTCGTCCTCGGTGACCGAGATCGTCATCAGCACCTGCTTCGACAGGTCGATGCCCGCCGCCTTGAGCTGCTTGTAGAATGCCACGTTCGAGCCACCGACCACGTCGGCGAAGATCACCTTCGGCTTCGTCAGCTTGATTTTGTTGATGACCGAGTTGAACTGCGTGTGACCCAGCGGGAAGTATTCCTCGCCCACCACCTTGCCCTTCAGCACGTTCTCGACATGCTTGCGGGCGATCTTGTTCGAGGTGCGCGGCCAGATGTAGTCCGAGCCGATGAAATAGAAGGTGTCGCCGCCCTTCTCCTTGTGCACCCAGTCGAGCCCGGCGAGAATTTGCTGCGTCGCCTCCTGCCCGGTGTAGAAGACATTCTTAGATTGCTCGAGGCCTTCGTAGAAGGTCGGGTAATACAGCAGACCATTGTACTGTTCGAAGACCGGCAGGACGGCCTTGCGCGAGGCCGAGGTCCAGCAGCCCATCACGGCCGCGCATTTGTCGTTGACGAGAAGCTTCTTCGCCTTCTCCGCAAAGGTCGGCCAGTCGGAGGCGCCGTCTTCCTGGATGATCTTGATCTTGCGGCCGAGCACGCCGCCTGCGTCGTTGATCTGCTGGATCGCGAGCTTCTCGGCCTGCTGAGCGCCCGTTTCCGAGATGGCCATTGTGCCGGTGACCGAGTGCAGGATGCCGACCGTCACCTCGCTGTCCGTCACCGCGAGGCCGGTGGTGTTCACGGCCGTCGTCGCCGGAGCGGCCCAGGAGGTCCTCGGCATCAACGCCAGCGCCGGAACGCCCGCCATCCCCATGAGGAGCCTGCGCCGCAAGGGCGAACGCAAGCCGTGATCCGCACCATTGTCGGTCTTGTCTGCCATCTGCTGCCCCTGAGAGCGTCCGGGGCCTTTTGGTCCGGCCCGGATCGACTGCGTCAGGCTAGATCCGGCGTCGTGCGGCGGCCTATACGCGATTTTGCGTATGGCCATGGACTTGCATGCGGTGCACCATGAACGCGCAATACTGCTCGGGGGCGTGCATTGTGAGTCGCAATAGCGTGGGCGATGCACGCATGCGTATAATTTTGTTCGCGCGCATGGGCGGATTGTGTCCGTCGATGCGTGGTTTTTTGCGCTGCCATATCGACCGCCGGGCCGGAGCATGATGAGCGGCCCGCAGCGCATCATCCCCATTCGCCGGGACTATAACCGCTTCGTCGCGGACGAGACGCTGGAAGATTACGCCCTTCGTTTCACCGCCAAGAAAGCCCGGCGATGGTCGGGCGCCCAGGTGGCGCAAACCGCTCTGGGGTCGATCGCTTTTCTGGCCTTGGAGGCGATCGGGGGTACCCTGGCGCTGACGGCGGGGTTGCCCAACACCGTGGCGGCGGTGCTCGTCGTAGGGTTGATCATCTTCATCACGGCCATGCCGATCACGGTCTATGCCGCGCGCTACGGCGTCGACATGGACTTGCTGACCCGAGGCGCGGGTTTCGGCTATCTCGGTTCGACCGTCACATCGCTGATCTACGCGAGCTTCACCTTCCTGTTCTTCGCGATCGAAGCGGCGATCATGGCGCTCGCCCTGCAGCTCTGCTTCGGGCTGCCCCTTTGGCTCGGCTATCTGGTCTGCGCGGGCGCCGTGATTCCCCTGGTAGTCTACGGAATCCGGTTGATCAGCCGCTTCCAGATCTGGACCCAGCCGCTCTGGCTCGCCTTGAGCCTCCTGCCGATCGCCTTCATCGCCGCGAAGGATCCGGGCGCGCTTCGCTCCGTGGCGGACTTTCCCGGCCTCGACGGCGGCGGAAGCGGCTTCGATCTCGCGCGCTTCGGTGCGGCGACCGGCGTGCTGCTGGCACTGCTCGCGCAGGTGGGGGAGCAGGTGGATTTCCTGCGCTTCGTGCCCGAACCCGCAGGTCCCCGTGACCGGCGCTGGTGGTTTGCCGTGCTGGCGGGGGGCGCGGGCTGGATCGTACCCGGTATGGCCAAGATCCTGCTTGGTGCCGCCCTCGCCGTGCTCGCTCTCTCGCATGGGGTTCCGGCGAGCGAGGCGGCCGAGCCGACGCAGATGTACCGGATCGCCTTCGGCTACGTGGCGGGGGAGGACAGTCGCGCGGCGCTCTTGCTGATGGGGGCCTTCGTCCTCGTCTCGCAGATGAAGATCAACCTCACCAACGCCTATGCGGGCTCGATTGCGTGGTCGAACTTCTTCTCGCGGCTCACCCATAGCCATCCCGGCCGGGTGATCTGGCTCGTGTTCAACGTCGCGATCGCCGTGCTCTTGATGATGCTCGGCATCGATAAGACCATCGACAGTACCCTGCCGCTCTATGCCTGCGTCGTCTCCGCCTGGGTCGGGGCGCTTGCCGCCGACCTCGCCGTCAACAAGCCGCTCGGCCTTTCGCCGCGCGGCATCGAGTTCAAGCGGGCCCATCTCTATGCGGTGAACCCGGTCGGGACCGGGGCGATGCTGCTCGCCTTGTTTTCGGGTTGCCTTCTCCATCTCGGGTTGCTCGGGCCGATGATGCAGGCCTTCGCACCGATGGTGACGCTCGCCGTCGCCTTCTGCTCCGCGCCCGTCATCGCCTGGGCGACGGGGGGCGATGGTATCTCGCGCGTAAGCCCCGGCGGGATTGGGGGGCGGCCGAAGTCACCTGCCGAGTCTGTGAATTGCCCTTCGAAGGCGAGGATATGGCCCATTGCCCGGCCTATAATGGGCCGATCTGCTCGCTATGCTGCTCGCTGGACGCACGCTGTGGCGACCTGTGCAAGCCGCACGGGCGCCTGGAAGTGCAGGCGCAGCAGGTTCTGGGGCGCATCCTTCCGAGCCCCGTCGCCGTATGGATCGGCGCTCCCCTCGGGCGCTATCTTGCGGTGATGCTGACGCTCTGCGCGGTGATCGGCCTGATCCTCGGGATCGTCCATGCGGGCGCGAGCAGCGTCCATCCCGACCATCGTGAGGTGCTGCGCGCGGCGCTGACCAGCGTGTTTCTGATCCTCGTCGTCATCTTCGGCGTCGTCGCGTGGCTGTTCGTGCTGGCGCAGGAAAGCCGCCGAGTCGCCCAGGCCGAGACCCGCCGCCAGACCGCGCTCTACGAGGCCGAGATCGCGGCTCACAAGATCACCGATGCGAAGCTGCAGGAGGCCAAGGAGCGCGCCGAGGCCGCAAACCAGGCCAAGAGTCGCTACGTGGTCGGGCTCAGCCACGAATTGCGAACACCGCTCTCCACCGTACTCGGCTATGCGCAACTCCTCGAAACAGACCCGGCGATCCCGGAGGCCCGGCTCAACGGCATACGGGTGATCCGGCGCAGCGCGCAGCATCTCTCGGGCTTGATCGACGGACTGCTCGACATCTCGCGGATGGAGGCCGGACGGCTTCAGATTCACCGAGACGAGGTACGGCTCTCGGATTTTCTCGAACAGCTCGCCGACATGGTGCGGCTCCAGGCTCGCGAGGCCGGGTTGGAATTCCGCTTCAGCCGTCCGGAGATCCTACCGCAGGTCGTCGCTACCGATGAGAAGCGTCTGAGGCAGGTGCTGCTGAACCTGCTGTCGAACGCCATCAAATTCACCCCGAGCGGCGTCGTCTCCCTGGATCTCAGCTACCGCAATCAGGTCGCCGTCTTCACGATTCGCGATACCGGGCCGGGCATCCCCGAGGCCGACCTCGCCCGCATCTTCGAGCCGTTCGAGCGCGGCTCGACAACGGCCGCACGAAATACGCCGGGAACCGGGCTGGGGCTGACCATCGCCAACCTGCTGGCGCAACTCCTCGGGGGCGAGATCACCCTCGCCGCTGCGCCCGGCGGGGGCACGCAGGCGCGGCTTCGTCTGATGCTCGCGGCTGTCGCGCATCCCTCGCTCGTTCCCTCCCCCGCGCCGGTCACGGGGGCGCCGCGAGGTGTCGCGAGGCCGAGCCGCACCATCCTCGTCGTGGACGATGATTCCGCCCACCGCACGCTGATGCGGGCGATTCTCGAACCGCTCGGCCTCACCGTGCGTGAGGCCGAGGCCGGGGCCGCCTGCCTTACTCTCATGCAGGACGAGGCCGTGGCGCAGAGCGTCGATCTGATCTTCCTTGATATCGCGATGCCGGGCCTCAGCGGATGGGATGTGGCGGCGTCGCTACGGTCTGGGGGCTATGGCGGGCCGATCGTGATGATGTCGGCCAACGTCCACGAGATCAGCCCCTTGCGCGGCGATAGCCCGCCCCACGACGCGATCCTGGCCAAGCCCTTCGACCTGCGAGACGTGCTCGACCGGACCGGGGCACTCTTGCGTCTGGACCGGGCGGAAGTGCCGACGATCAAACCGGCCGAAGAGCCCGGCGCGATCGTCCATCCGGGCGCCGAACATCTGGGCGAGCTGCTGCGCCTTGGGCGGATCGGGCATATCCGGGGCATCGAAGCGAAGCTGTCGATGATGGAGCGGGACGAAGCCGTGCCGCGGGCCTTCGTCACGCACATGCGCGGGTTGATCGCCAGCTACGACCTGCGCCGCTACCTCACGGTGCTCAAGGAGCTTGCTGGCGATGAGTGAGCCCGACCGCGATGTGGTCCTTGTCGTCGACGATTCTCCAGACACGCTGAGCTTCCTCACCGAGGCCATCGAGCGATCCGGCGCCACGGTGCTGATCGCCGTCGCTGGCGATCTCGCCCTCGCCTTGGTCGACGAGGTGACGCCCGACGTGATTCTCCTCGATGCCGTGATGCCCGGCCTCGACGGGTTCGAGACCTGCCGCCGCCTGAAGGCGAAGCCGCATCTCGCCGCCGTACCGGTGATCTTCATGACGGGGCTCAGCGAGACCGAGCATATCGTCAAAGGCTTCGATGCGGGCGGCGTCGATTACGTCACCAAACCCATCGCCCCGGATGAAATCCTGGCGCGCATCCGCACGCATCTCGCCATCGCCCGGGCGGCCCGCAGTGCCCGCGCTGCCCTCGATACGACGGGTCGAACACTCCTGGCGGTGTCCGCCGACGGCTCGGTCCTTTGGTGTACGCCCCAGGCTGGGCAATTGCTCGCAGCCGTGTCCCCGGTGCCCGGCGGCCCGCAAGCGCTCCCGTCCGAGGTCGTCGACTGGCTGAGGGCCTGCCTCGCTGGCAGCGCGCCCCCTTCCCTGACCGTGAAGGGATGGAGCGGGCCGCCCTGCACCCTCGGCTTCGTGGGGGGCACTGCGGACGAAATCCTGTTGCGTCTTTCCCGCGATGACCCCACCCAGGGTCTGGTCCGGCTGCGCGCGAACCTCTCTCTCACCGCGCGCGAGGCGGAAGTTCTGCTGTGGCTCGCCCAGGGGAAGTCGAGCCGGGATATCGGCGACATCCTGGGTCTTAGCCATCGCACCGTTACAAAGCATCTGGAGGCGATCTACGCCAAGCTCGGCGTCGAGAACCGCACCGCGGCGTCGATGATCGCAAACCGCTACCTCCAAGGGAGCACCTGACGGAAAGCGTCTCGACGACCCAAGAGAAGGGAACCGCTCGCGTGCTGCCGATGGACGAATTCAGCGTCAGCCCTGGACTGGCTCGACTGCGAAACGCTTCATCATCTCGGCACGGACGTGGTCGTGGAACACGCGGACGCGCGCCGGTAATTCCCGCCCGGCAAGGCTGACGGCACGGAGCGCTCCGCCCGCGGTCGCCCACGGTGCGAGCACCCGGACGAGAGTTCCAGCCTCGACCGCGCGGGCCGCGACGACGTTGGGCAGGTAGCCGATACCCGCACCCGCGAGCGACAACCGAAGAACCGTCGCAAAGTCGGTGGCGCGCACGGCCGGGCGAAGGGCGATCTGCTCGGTGCGGCCTCGTCCATCGCTGAGGAGGATTCCCGCCGCGCCGGGGCGTTCGCGCGAGAAGATCAAGTCGAGGTCCGCGAGCGATGCGATGCTCGCCGGAGACTGATGTCGAGCGAGATAGCCCGGCGCTGCATAAAGTCCGATCCAGAGGTTCAGGATCAGGGCCGCCCGATATCCCGTCTCCTCCGCATCGCCCAGCCGCAGGGCAAGGTCGATCCGGTTGGCCGCGAGGTCGAGCCGAGAATCCGTGTTGAGAAGGTCGACCGTGATCTGAGGATAGGCTGTCCGGAAGCTAGCGACGATTTCCGGCATGACCTCGATGCCGAAGTCGATCGAGGTGGTCACCCGAAGATGACCTGTCGGCACGGTGCGGGCATCGCGCACCGCCTCGGCCGCCTCGTCCAGCAGGGTCAGGCTTTCCTGGGCCTTGGCGTAGAAGGTCATGCCCTCTTCCGTCGGCGTGACCGCGCGAGGATGTCGCGCCAGGAGAGTGGCACCAAGCCCCTCTTCCAGCCGCGAGATCCGGCGGCTGACGCTGCCCTTGGTCTCGCCCCGGCTCGCTGCGGCCGCCGTGATCGTGCCGAGATCGACCACCGCGCAAAACGCGCGCAGATCGTCCAGATTGCCCAGGAAGGTTTCCGATTTCGCAACCATGAAGTTCCGAATAGCAGGCTCAACCTGGACCGCCAAAGGCGATATCCCGTCGGCATCGGAGTGCACCGCCCTTACGCGCTCGTCGCGATGAGGGGGCCTTTGGTTTCGTTGACGGAGACATTCGTGAAGTCGCTTCTCATCCCCGGCCTTGCCCTCACGCTCGCCCTGGGCGGCGCCGCCCAAGCCCAAACCCCGGCAAGCCATGATCCGGCGTCGGTTCAGGCCGGCACCTACGCGGTCGATCCCGGCCACACCCAGGTCGGTTGGCGCGTCTCCCACATGGGCTTCTCGAATTACGTCGGCGGATTTTCCGACGTGAGCGGCAACCTCGTCCTCGACCCGAAGAATCCGGCCGCCGCGAAACTGTCGGTGAAGATTCCCGTCGCCTCGGTCACGACGACCAGCGCCAAGCTCACGGGTGAGCTGAAGGGCGACCAGTGGCTCGACGCCGGCAAGTTCCCGGACATGACCTTCGTTTCGACCAAGGTCGCATCGGCTGGCAAGGACAAGGCGAAAGTGACGGGCGACCTGACGCTCCACGGCGTGACCAAGCCCGTGACGCTCGACGTCACCTTCATCGGCGCTGGTACGAACCCGCTGAACAAGAAGTACACAATCGGCTTCGCAGCCACCGGGACGCTCAAGCGCTCGGATTACGGCGTGAAGACCTACCTGCCGCTGATCGGCGACGACCTGCACCTCGCCATCGAGGGAGCCTTCGAGCGCCAGGACTAAGACGAAGCCGGAGGGAGGGCCGCCACCATGGACAGATCCATGCGGCGTTACACGGTGGTGGCGACCCTCCTGCAATGAGAAGATAGCGCTGCCTTTCGTGGCTTAACGCGAAGATGATTCTCTCTCTGCCGGCAAAAGTTCGGCAAACGATACTCTTGCTGCCGCATCTTCTTTTTCGATACAACGGCTTGGCTTTACGCCCCCTAGACGCAGCGCCCCCTGCCGCGGCCGGATATCGGAGCTTCCCCGAGATGCGTTTCCTGAAGTCCCTCGTCATCGCTGCTCTCTGGGCGGGCACGATGGCGGCCGAGGCCGAGACACTGAAGATCGGGACCGTGCCGGGCGCCTATAGCGATTCCGTCGCCGCTGCGGTCAAGGAGGCGAAGGATCAGGGCATCGATGTGAAGGTCGTGGAATTCAGCGACTGGACGACGCCCAATGTCGCCCTCGATGCGGGCGATATCGACCTGAACTTCTACCAGCACCGGCCCTTCATGGAGAACGCCTCCAAGCAGAAGGGCTACCAGTTCGACATCGTCGGGCTCGGTATCTTACAAAATATCGGGCTGTTCTCTCTGAAGCATAAAAGCTTCGATCAGATTCCCGCGGGCGGGAAGGTCGCTATCGCCAACGATCCGGTGAATCAGGGGCGCGGTCTGCTCCTCTTGCAGAAGGCCGGCCTCATCAAGCTCAAGGACAATGTCGGCTTCCTCGGCACGGTCGATGACATCACCGAGAATCCGAAGAAGCTGAAATTCATCGAAGTCGAGGGACCGCAGCTCGCGCGCATCACCGGCGACGTCGATCTCGCACAGGGCTACCCGCACTTCATCGTCGCGGCCAAGACCTTCGATCCCACGAGCGGGCTGATCTACTCCGGCATCGAGGACAAGCTGTTCACCGTGAGCTTCGTCAGCAAGGCCGCCCGCAAGGACGATCCCGCTATCAAAAAGTTCGTCCAGATCTTTCAGAACTCGGATGCGGTAAAACAGCAGATTCACAAATCCTTCGCCGGGAGCGACAAGCTGTACCTGCTCGCATGGCAGAAATGACGATGGTCGGGTTGGCTTTGGACAGTCTCAGCGGATCAAGCCCGGCCGAGACCGGAATGGCGAGATCGGCCGCCGTCCCGGCCTCGCAGGCGGTCGCCGGGCCGCGCCGCGCGGGGACCGTGCAGTTCGAGCGCGTCTCGAAGAGCTATCGCTCGGCGGGCGGCGAGGTCCGGGCGCTTGACGAGGTCAGCCTCGACATTCCCGCAGGGGCGATCTTCGGCATCATCGGCCGATCGGGAGCGGGCAAGTCGACCCTGCTGCGCACCGTCAACCGCCTGGAGGAGCCGAGCGCCGGCCGGGTACTAGTCGATGGCGAACCCATCGCTGCGTTGGGTACGGACGGGCTCGTGGCGCTGCGTCGCCGCATCGGGATGATCTTCCAGCACTTCAATCTGCTCTCGGCCAAGACCGTGCGGCAGAACGTGGCGCTGCCGCTTACGGTGGCGGGCGTGGAGAAGCGCGAGATCGCCCGGCGGGTGGACGAGGCGATGCGCCTCGTCGGGCTGGAGAGCAAGGCCGAGACCTATCCGTCCCGCCTGTCGGGCGGGCAGAAGCAGCGCGTCGGCATCGCCCGCGCCCTGGTGAGCGATCCCGAGATCCTGCTCTGCGACGAGGCGACTTCGGCGCTGGACCCGGAAACCACGCTCTCGATTCTCGGCCTGCTGCGGGACATCAACCGGCGGCTCGGTCTCACCATCATCCTCATCACGCACGAGATGAGCGTGATCCGCGAGATCTGTAGCGATGTCGTGGTGCTGGAGGCTGGCAAGGTCGCGGAGGCCGGGCCGGTCTGGCAAGTCTTCGGCGCGCCCGAGCACCCAGCCACGCGGGCGTTGCTCGCTCCCCTCACCCGCGACGTGCCGGATGAACTGGCCGCGCGGCTGAGGCCGCACCCAGCGCCGGGCGGAAAGGCCATCCTGCGGGTCAGCTATTCCGGGCGGACGCCACCCGACCTGGCGGCCCTGGTCGCGGCAACGGGCGGGCCGGTGCACCTCCTTCAGGCGGGTGTCGAGCGTATACAGGGGCATGCGGTCGGCCGCGTGCTCATTGCCGCCGAGGGCACGGAGGCCGAGGCCCGTCTGAGGGCTATCGGGCAGGACGTCGAGGGGATTGGCTATGTCGCCGCAGATGATTGACCGCCTCTGGCAAGCGGCCTTCGACACGCTGTTCATGGTCGGCATTTCGGCGGGAATCGCGGTCTTGGTGGGTATCCCGCTGGCCCTGTTCCTTGTCACATCCGGGCCGGGCGGGGTCTTTCCGGCGCCGCGGGCGAACCGTGTCGTCGGCCTCATCGTGAACGGCTTCCGGGCCGTCCCCTTCATCGTGCTGCTCGTGGCGCTGATCCCCTTCACCCGGCTCGTGGTCGGAACCACGATCGGCGTCTGGGCGGCCATCGTCCCGCTGGCAGTAAGCGCTACGCCCTTCTTCGCGCGGATCGCGGAGGTGTCCCTCAGGGAGGTCGATCCCGGCCTGATCGAGGCGGCACAATCCATTGGCTGCCGCCGCCGTCATATCCTGCTCCACGTGCTGCTGCCGGAAGCCCTGCCGGGCATCGTGGGCGGCTTCACCATCACCGTTGTCTCGATGATCGGCGCCTCGGCCGTGGCGGGCGCCGTTGGTGCGGGCGGGCTCGGCGATGTGGCGATCCGCTATGGCTACCAGCGCTTCGACACCACTGTGATGTCGGTGGTCATCGCGATTCTGATCGTCCTCGTGTGCCTCGTGCAGTTCACGGGCGACACCGTGGTGCGGAGGCTGCGCGCACGATGACCCCCCGAAAGCAGATCCGCCTCAACGCGTTCAACATGAACTGCGTCGGCCACATCAACCACGGTTTGTGGACTCACCCGCGCGACCGATCCAGCGAGTACAACACGCTGCGCTACTGGACCGATCAGGCGAAGCTTTTGGAGCGGGGACTGTTCGACGGGATGTTCATTGCCGACATTCTCGGCGTCTACGACATCTACGGCGGGGGTATCGACGTAACCGCACGGGAAGCCGTGCAGCTGCCGGTGAACGATCCGACGCTCATCGTCCCGGCCATGGCGGCCGTGACGGAGCATCTCGGTTTCGGCATTACAGTCAACGTCTTTGCGGAGGCGCCCTACACCTTCGCCCGGCGGATCTCGACCCTGGACCATCTCACGGGAGGCCGGGTCGGGTGGAACATCGTCACCGGCTATCTTGAGAGTGCGCATCGCGGCCGGGGCGAGGTCTTGCCGGCCCATGACCGCCGCTACGACTATGCCGACGAGTATCTGGAGGTGCTCTACAAGCTCTGGGAAGGTAGCTGGGACGACGATGCCGCGCGGCGAGACCGCGAGGCGCGCGTGTTCAGCGATCCGGGCAAGATGAGGCCAGTTTCGCACCGCGGTGAGTTCCTGGCCGTGGACGGCTACCACCTCTGCGAGCCGTCGCCCCAGCGCACGCCGGTGCTCTATCAGGCTGGCGCCTCCGGCCGTGGCCGGGCCTTCGCCGGGCGCCATGCCGAATGCGTTTTCATTTCAGCCCGGGACAAGGCCACGGCGCGCGATTCCGTGCGCGCGATCCGCGCCGAGGCCGCCGCCGCTGGCCGCGACCCGCAGGACGTGAAGGTGTTCATCGGCATCGCCGCCATTCCCGGCCGCACCCACGCCGAGGCCGAGGACAAGCGTGACGAATACATGCGCTACGCCAGCGCGGAGGCGGGGCTCGCGCATTTCTCCGCCTCAACGGGCATCGATTTCGCCCGCTATGGGCTGGATGAGCCAATCCCCTATGCTCCGGGGAATGCGATCCAATCGGCCACCGCCGCAGCCGCCAAGCGGGGGCTGACCAAGCGCGACCTGCTGTCGGAAATGGGCCTTGGTGGGCGCTACGCCGTGCTCACCGGCGATGCCTCATCGATCGCAGACGAACTGCAATCCTGGGTCGAGGAAGGTGAGGTAGACGGGTTCAACCTGAGCCGCATCGTCGTGCCTGAGAGCTTTTCGGACTTTATCGACCTCGTCATCCCGGAGCTACAAGACCGGGGCCTGTACAAGACCGAATACGCGCCTGGATCGCTCCGCCGGAAGCTGTTCGGCGAGGGCGACCGCCTCCCCGCTCGCCATGCGGCGCATGCGTTCCGCCACGCGGCTCCCCTCTAGAGGCCTTAGGTCATCCTGAGCCATAGCCCGTCCGAGGCCGACTCGATGTCGAACAGGCGAAGGGCCCGGAACGACCAGCCCGGCGAGACGGAGCCGTCCTGAAGGTCGAAGGAGGCGAGGTGCCTGGGGCAATGCAGCCTTCCGCCGACGCAGCGGCCGAGAAGCAGATCCGCCCCCTCGTGCGGGCACGCTCGTTCGGCGGCGACGATCCGCTCACCGTCTCGCACGAGAAGGAGGTGGTGTCCGCCGACGGTGACCGGCACCAGGGTCCGGCCGTCGAGCATGTCGGGCGGGCCGAGGCGAATTCGCTCCGGCCGTTCCGTCTCAGCCACCGAGATAAGCTTCCCGCACATGCGGGTCCGCGATAAGGGCGTCTCCCGTCCCCTCGCGCACGGTGCGACCGGCTTCGAGGAGGTAGGCGTAGTCGCAGAGTTCGAGAGCCGCGAACGCGTTCTGCTCCACGAGCAGGACCGTTGTGCCGGCGTCACGGACCGATCGGATCACCGCGAACATCCGCTCGACGATGTTGGGCGCGAGGCCGAGCGACGGCTCATCGAACAGCACGAGCTTCGGGCGCCCCATCAGCGCGCGGCCGATCGCCAGCATCTGCTGCTCGCCGCCCGAGAGCGTACCCGCCGTCTGGTCGCGGCGTTCCGCGAGGCGCGGGAACTCGCCGTAAATGCGGTCCAGATCCGCCGCGACCCCTGCCCGGTCGCGGCGCAGGTATGCGCCCATGGCGAGGTTTTCGGACACGCTCATCTGCGGAAAGACCCGTCGGCCCTCCGGGCAATGGGCGATGCCCTCGGCCAGGATGCGGCGAGGCTCCGCGCCCGCGATGTCGCGCCCGGCGAAGCGGATTGCGCCGGAGCGCGGTGGCACGAGGCCGGAGATCGCCCGCAGCGTTGTGGATTTGCCGGCCCCGTTCGCGCCGACGAGGGCCACGAGCTGGCCCTCGCGCACGTCGATCGTGAGCCCTTTCAGGGCGGTGACTTGGCCGTAGCCACAGACGAGGTCGCGGATCTCAAGCATGGGCCGCCTCCTGAACCGAAGCGGCGGCCTGCCGGGCGGCGCTGCCCTGGCCGAGATAGGCTTCGATCACCGCCGGGTCGGTGCGAATCCTGTCCGGCGGCCCCTCGGCGATCAGGCGCCCGTAATTGAGCACGACGATGCGGTCGGAGACCTCCATCACCATCGGCATGTCGTGCTCGACGAGGAGGATGGTGATGCCGCGCTCGCGGATCTGCCGGATCAGCCGCACGAAGATCCGCGTCTCGGAGGCGTTCATTCCCGAGACCGGCTCGTCGAGGAGGAGCATGGCGGGTTCGGTGGCGAGCGCCAGGGCCACGCCGACGAGGCGCTGCTCGCCATAGGCAAGTGATCCCGCTTTCTCCTGCGCCCGGTGGCCGAGCCCGACCCAGTCGAGCAAAGCCTCGGTGCGGTCCCGCAACTGCGTCTCTCCGGCGCTCTGCTGGTGCAGGCCGATCATCACGTTGTCGAACACCGTGTCGTTCGGGAAGACGCTGGTGCGCTGGAAGGTGCGGGCGAGGCCGAGCCGGGTGATTGCGTGGGGCGACAGGTTCCGCAGAGAGGTGCCCTTGAAGCGGACATCGCCCTGGCTGGGCTTCAGGAAGCCAGTCATCACGTTGAAGGCGGTGGTCTTGCCTGCCCCGTTCGGACCGATCAGGCTGACGATCTCGCCTTCGCGGACTTCGAAATGCAGGTCGGCAATGGCGACCAGCCCGCCGAAGCGGACGCCGACATGCTCGACCGAGAGGATCGTGCTCATCGCTGCACCGCCGCGTTGGCTTCGAGGACGGGAACCGGTCGGGCCTGTCGGCGGCTGACCAGAGCCGAGAGACCCGGCACGATGCCTTTCGGCATCACGAACAGGATCACGATCAGCACGAGGCCGTAGACGATCCATTGCGCTTCCGGTGCCATGACCGGGCGGAGCGCCACGGGCAGCAGGCCGAAGATCAGGCCGCCGACGACCGGCCCCATCAGGGTGCCCTTGCCGCCTGCCACGACCATGATGACCATGGTGACCGTGGTAGCGAACAGGAACACGTCGGGGTCGATGATGCGCAGGTAATGGGCGTAGAGGCTTCCGGCGGCGCCCGCCATTGCGGCCGAGATCACGGCCGCGACCGTCAGCGTGCGGGTGGCATTGATGCCGACCGATAAGGCCAGCGACTCGTTCTCCTTGAGGCCCCGCATCGCCCGGCCGAAGCGGCCCCCGACGAGGCGGGCGATCACGAGATAGCAGAGAGTGCCGACACCGAGCACGAGGTAGTAGTTCTGGAGCTTGGTCTTCAGGGTCCACATTCCGAGGCCCGGAAGGCCGAGGGTGATGGCCGGGATGTTGGTGAGCGCGAGCGGCCCCTGGGTCAGCTCGACCCAGTTGAGGGCCACGAGCCGCACCACCTCGGCGAAGGAAATCGTCACGATCACGAAATAGGCGCCGCGCACCCGGAAGGAGAGCCGCCCGATCAGGTAGCCGCAGCCACCCGCCGCGACCGTCCCCAGCAGGAAGCCGATGAAAGCCGGCCAGGGTTCGTGGACCGCGCGGAGGCCGAAGCCGAGATCCACATCGAAGCCGAGGCTCGTCAGCGCGCTGACATAGGCCCCGATCCCGAAGAACGCGATGTGGCCGAGGCTGAGCTGCCCGGTGAACCCGAGAAGCAGGTTCAGGCTCATGGCGCCGATCGTCAGGATGCCCGTCACGATCAGGGCGTTGAGGAGATAGGGATTGGCGCCGAGCAGATGGGGCAGGACGATGAGTCCCGCGAGCAGCGCGACGGGAAGGAGCCGGGTCATCCGATGCGCTCCGCCTTGGCGAACAGCCCTGTGGGTTTGTAGAGCAGGACCGCGATGATGATCAGGAAGCCCATGGCGTCCCGGTAGCCGGAGGAGACGTAGCCCGCACCGAACTCCTCCGCGAGGGCCAGGACGAACCCGCCGATCGCCGCCCCGGTGACGTTGCCGAGGCCGCCCAGGATGACGATGGCGAAGGCCTTGAGCTCGGCGAGGCCGCCCATCTGCGGAAAAACCACATAAACGGGCCCGAGCAGGGCCCCGGCGGCAGCGGCGAGCGACGAGCCGAGCGCGAAGGTGGCCGTGTAGATCCGACGCACGTCGACGCCCATCAGCGCGGCCGTGTCGGAATCCTGGAACGCGGCGCGCATGGCGAGGCCGAGCTTGGTCCGGTTGATCAGCGCGTAGGTGAGCGCGATCAGGGCGAGCGCCGCGCCGAGCACGAACAGGCGCAGCCACGACACCGAGACCGGGCCGAACTGGAGCGGCGCCTCGGGAAAGGGCGACGGGATCGCCTTGGCGACGCCGCCGAAGGTCCAGAGTGTGCCCGATTGCAGGACGATGCCCGCGCCGATCATCACCAGCATGGTGGTGTCGATGTCCGAGCCACGGAACGGGCGCAACAGCAGCAGTTCGATCGCGGCCCCGAGCAGGAGCCCGCCGAGGATCGCCACCGGGAGGGCCAGGAAGAAGTTCAGCCCGAGCGCGGTGACGGCCAGATACATGACGTAGGCGCCGACCGTGTAGAGGGCGCCGTGGGTGAAGTTCACGACGTTCATGATCCCGAAGATCAGCGTCAGCCCGATCCCCAGCAGCGCGTAGGTGCCGCCGAGGATGAGCGCGTTGACGAGGTGCTGAACCAGTTCGTTCATGGGCGGCCTCCGAGGGGGCGTCCCGGCCCGGAGGCCGCCGGACAAGCGAAGAAGGCCGGCGTCAGGCCGCCGACCCAATGGGGCTCACAGCGTCGGAACGATCACCTTCCCGTCCTTGATCTCGATGAGGTAGACGTCGGGCCTGCTCTGGCCGCTTTCCTTCCCGGTCGGGCCCGCCTTGGTGAAGCGGATCGGCCCGTTCAGGCCGACGAAATCGACCGACCAAAAGGCCTTGGCGATCGCAGCCGGCTCGGCGGACCCCGCCTTCTCGATGGCGTGGGCAATGGCACGGATGCCGTCGTAGCCGCGGAAGCTTTCGGTGACGCCCGCGAATTCGAAGCCGCGCTGCTTCCACGCGGCGATGAAGGCCTCAGTGGCCTTCGGGTCCGGCGTCTTCCCGGGCAGCCAGGGCAGGAAGGTCGTCAGGTGCATCGTCCCATCGGCGGCCGCCCCGGCCTGGGCGATGATCTGGTCCGGGTTCTGGGAGCCGCCGGTGGTGATCACCCGCTTCTTCAGGCCCAGAGCCGCCATCTGCTTGAACAGGAGCACGAGCCGATCGACAGAGCTCGTGATCATGATGGTGTCAGAATCCGAGGCCTTCAGCTTGGCGAGCTGGGCGCTCATATCCTGCGCGCCCTGGTCCATGGTCTCGACGAGGCCGACCGTGACGCCCTTGTCCTTGAGCATCTTGCCGAAATCGGTCGCCGCGCCGCGGCCGAAATCGTTGTTCAGGACGAGAAAGTCGACCTTCTTCAATCCGAGGCGAGCGACCATCGGCGCGAAAGTCTCGGCCTCCAGCGACGAGGGCGGCGAGATCCGGAACACGTAAGGATTGCCCGAGGTCGTGATCTTGCCGGACGACGAGGTCTCGACCAGCATCGGCGTCTCGTAATCCATCAGCTTCGGCATGACGGCGAGCGTCAGGCTGGAGCCCCAGGCGCCCATCATCACCGGGGTCTTGTCGCTGGTGATCAGCTTCTCGGCGACCGCGGCGGCCTCGGTCGGATTGCTCTTGTTGTCCTCGATCAGGAGTTCGATCTTCTTGCCGAGGACACCGCCCTTGGCGTTGATCTCGTCGGCGGCGATCTTGGCCCCATTGACCACGTAGGTGCCAGAGGCCGCGAAGGGCCCGGTCAGCGGCTCGTTGACACCGATGCGGATGGCGTCCGCCCATGCGCCTGTCGCGGTCAACGCCAACAGGATCGCGTTCGAAAGGGTGAACCTGCCAAGCATTCTCGTGTCTCCGGTGGTGTGAGCGATGGCGCGAGGGGCGATCAGGAGCGGCCGAACCACGCCGCGAGGCTTGTGCGGGCGAGGCCGAGGAGCAGGCGGAACGAGTTCAGGCCGGTGGGCGCCGGGGCGGCGGCACCCGAGAGGCGGGCATCGAGGTTGCGGGAGAAATCCGCCGCGATGCGACCGGCGAGGTCGCGCACGAGGCCGGGGCGGCCGAACTGCGCGAGCGGCCCGGTCAGGGTGTAGCCGACCTCCAGGGCGATCCGGGCCGTGCCGGGGGCCGGTCCCGGTTCGACCCGGTAGCGGATCCGGCCCTCGGTAGCCGAGCGGCCGCCCGCATCGCTGCCGGCGCCGTGGACGGCGCCGATCTGCCCCGCCTCGTCCCGCTCGATGCGGGCGCGGCCCCGGAACGTCGCGCTGATCGGCCCGATCCGCACCTGCAGGCCGCCCTCGACCGTGTCGGGGGTGGGACGCGCGGTGAGCACAGCGCCCGGCAAGCAGGCGGCGACCGCCTCGATGTCGCCGAGGAGGGCGAACACCGCCTCCGGGGAATGGGCGAGATCGAGGATCTGCGTGAAACTGTGGGCCGGAGTGAATGAGGCGGCAAGGTCGGCCACCGCAGCGGGGGCGACCGGGGCGGCCGGACTCGCGGGAAGCGGAAGGGACACCACGCTCTCCCCGCCGATCCCGGCGCCGACCGGCCCAAGGGCCCGCCCGGCTCCGGTCTCGGGGGGAATGCCGCGCGCGCGCCGTTCCGCGATCACTGCCATCACGGCCCGGACGATCCCGGCATAGCCCGTGCAGCGGCAGAGATTGCCCGATAGGCCGACCCGGATGCGCCGCTCGTCGGCTTCGGGCAACCGTAGGACCAGATCGCGGGCGGACACCAGCATCCCGGGCGTGCAGTAGCCGCACTGGAGCGCGTGCTCGCGGTTGAAGGCGGCGCGCAGCTCGCTCGCGATCTCGTCCGTATCGAAGCCTTCGATCGTGGTGATGGCGGCGCCCGCGCAGGCGCCCGCGAAGGTGAGGCAGGCACGGGCCGGTTCGCCGTCGAGGAGCACGGTGCAGGCGCCGCAGACGCCGTGCTCACACCCGAGATGCGTGCCGGTGAGATTCAACTCCTCGCGGAGCACATCGCCGAGATGGCTGCGCGGCTCGGCCGCCAGACGCACGGAGCGGCCATTGACCGTTAGAGCGAGGTCCATGCGCGTGGGCGCGAGTGCGGCCAGGGCGGCGCTCATGCGGCCTCCGAAAGGGGCTTGGATCGGGGATCTGGCTCGGCCGCCGCAGCCACCGCGCGAGCCAGCACCGTCACGTGAATGTGGCGTTCGACCGCGTCGGCCATGCCGGCTTCCCGCAGGGCTGCATCCGCCGCGTGCGGATCGAAGCGCGCGGCGAAGTCGGGGCCGATGCGGCCGCCGAAGAGCGGGCGGGCATCAGCGATGAGCACGGGCGGCCCTTCGACCGCGCCGATCACCGCCCGGCCCCGGCCCACGCCGGGTTCGAGGCGCACGGCCCCGATGGCGTGGGCGAACTCGCCGATCTTCGCGCAATGCTTGACGTAGCCCCAGGCCGCGCCCGGCGGCAGCGCCGGAATGCGCACGGCGACGAGGATTTCGTCCGCGCCGAGGGCCACCGAGAGGGCTCCGGTGATGAAACGCTCCACCGGCAGGGTGCGGCGTCCGGTCCGCCCCGCGATCTCCACCTCGGCGCCCAGCGCCGTCAGGGCGCTCACCCAGTCAGCGGCCGGATCGGCGTGGACGAGACTGCCGCCGATCGTCCCCCGGTTGCGCACCGGACGGTAGGCGATCGCGGCGGCGACGCGGCGCAGCGCGCCGCCGGTGAGGTCGGGTACGCGCCCGTCCTCGATATCGGCGTGGGTCACGCAGGCGCCGAGCACGAGCGTATCTCCCTCGACCCGCGCCTCCCGCAATTCCGGCACGCCGGTCATGTCGAGGATGAGATCGGGCTCGACGAGGCGCAGGTTCAGCATCGGCCCGAGGGATTGGCCGCCCGCGATCAGCTTCACGCTGCCGGGGGTGTCGGCGAGGCGTGCGAGGAGCGCGGGTAGGCTGCCGGGGCGCTCCCAGGCGAAGAGGGCGGGCTTCATGCAGCCTCCCGCGCGGTCACGGCGGGGGTTCCGGCGGAGAGCACCGCCTCTACGATCCGCCGGGGGGTGATGGGGGAGTGCAGCAGCTCGACGCCGAGCGGAGCCAGCGCATCGTTTATGGCATTGGCGAGCGCCGCCGGGGGCGCGATGGCGCCACCCTCGCCGATGCCCTTCTGGCCGAAGCGCGTGTAGGGCGAAGGCGTCTCCATGTGATCGATGCGCGCCATCGGCACATCGGCGGCGCCGGGCAGGAGATAATCGGCGAAGGTCGAAGCCAGCGGCTGGCCGCGGGAGTCGAACCGCATCTCTTCGAACAGCGCCGTGCCGATCCCCTGCGCGAGGCCCCCATGGATCTGGCCGTCCACCACGAGGGGGTTCACCAGCGTGCCGCCATCTTCGACGATGACATAATTGAGGATCTCGACCGCCCCGAGATCGGGATCGACCGCCACCACGGCCGCGTGGGCCGCGTAGGAGAAGGTCCCGGAATCGCGCACCGGCTTGTAGCCGGCGGTGACTTCGAGGCCGCCGGGATCGGTATCGGGCGCGAGATCCTGCGGGCGCCGGTACCACGTGCGGGCGATCGCCTCGAGCGAGACGTCGCCGGAGGGGCCGACGACGTGGCCGCCCTCGAAGCGGCACTCCTCGGGCCGCGCCTGGAGCAGGTGGGCGCCGATCCGGAGAGCCCGGTCGCGCAGTTCCTCACAGGCGGTCGCGACCGCGCCGCCCGCCATCACCATCACCCGCGAGCCCCAGGATCCGGTAGAATAGGGCGTCATCGCCGTGTCTCCGTGGACGAGGCGGGTGCGCGCCACCGGAACGCCCAGGATCTCGTGGGCGACCTGGGCGAGAGTCGTCTCCAGGCCTTGGCCGTGGGAATGGGCGCCGATCCGCAGTTCCAACCCGCCATCCGGGGTCAGGCGGGCGCTGGCCTGCTCGTGGCCGGGCACCATCGGGATGCCCCAGCCTGAATAGACCGAGGTACCGTGGGCGGCCTGCTCGCAGTAGATCGCAAGGCCGAGGCCGATCCGGCGACCGTCCGACTCTCCCGCAATCTGGCGAGCGCGCACTGCCTCGACATCGATGGCCTTCAAGGCGCGGGCCAGGGCCTCCGGGTAATCGCCGCTGTCGAAGTGCTTCTTCGTGATGTTCTCGAACGGCATCTGCTCGCGGCGCACGAGGTTCTTCTCGCGCACGGTCTCGGGGGCGACCCCCGCCGCGCGGGCAACGGCGTCGAGCACCAGTTCCAGGGCGAAGCAGACGCCGGTGCGAGCGACGCCGCGATAGGGCAGGATCGGGCACTTGTTGGTCGCCACCGACCACGTCCGGCAGCGATAGGCCGGGAAGTCGTAGGGACCGGGCAGGATGCTCGCGACTTGCGCCGCCTCCAGGCAGGCCGAGAACGGGTAGGCCGAATAGGCGCCGGAATCGACGGTGGCCTCGCAATCGATGCCGCGCAGCGTCCCGTCCCGCTCGGCATAGGCGGTGATGCGGTAATGGTGCTCGCGGCAATTGGCGTTGGCGGTCAGATGCTCGCGCCGATCCTCCAGCCAGCGCACCGGATGGCCGCAGCGGAGCGCGAGCCAGCAGAGCGCCACGTCCTCGGCGAGGAGGATCGCCTTGTAGCCGAACCCGCCGCCGACATCCGGCGAGACGATGCGGATGCGCCCCTGTTCGATCCCAAGACATTCCGAGAGGCCGTTGCGCACGATGTGCGGCATCTGGCTCGCGGTATGGACGACGAGTTGGTCGAGGCGGTGATCGAGCTGCACCACGGTGCCGCGTCCCTCGATCGGCGCCATGCATTGGCGCCCGGTCGAGATGGTGCGGCTGACCTTGATCGGCGCGTCGAGGGCGCTCTCGATGCCGACATCGACCAGCGTTTCCAGAAAGACGTTGTCGCCCCAATGATCATGGACGAGGGCGGAGCCGGGCTCGCGGGCGGCCAGCATGTCGTGGATGGCGGGGAGTTCTTCCAGGTCAAGCACCACGGAGGCCGCGATATCCTCGGCCTCGGCGCGGGTCGGGGCGACGCAGAGCGCCACCAATTCACCAACTTGCCGGACCTTTCCGGTGGCCAGCACCGGCTGCTCGGAGACCTTGAAGCCGGGCAGGCCGGATACGGCGCGGATCGGCGATACGCCGTCGAGGTCGGCGGCGGTGAAGACCCGATCGCGAAAAGCCTCCGGCACGTGGATGGCGCGGATGCGGGCATGGGCGAGCGGGCTGCGTACGAAGGCGACGTCCTGCATCCCCGGCAGGCGGATGTCGCCGACATACTGACCGCGCCCCCGCATCAGGCGCTCGTCCTCCTTACGGGGCAGCGGAGCCCCCACACCCTCGCGGCTCATCGGGCGCCTCCGAGAAGATCCTGTGCGGCACGGACCAGGATGCCGTCGGGGCGACGGAACTCGTCGAGGATCGAGAAATGGTCGGCGCCCGGCACCGGCAGCAGGGAGCCCGGCGCATGGGCGGCGGCCCGCAGGGCGTGAAGGTTGCGGGCATCGTGAACGAGGGCGGGAAGTTCCCGGCTGCCATAGGCCAGCGTCATCGGCTTGGCCGTCACGGGAAGCCGGAGGGGCGACAGGGTCTCGATCTCGTCGTCGGTCAGCCCAAGCTTGTCGTTCAGGTAGGTCTCGCGGATCGGCGCGAGGTCGTAGACGCCGGAGATCGCCAGAACCGCCGTCACGGCGGGATGTCCAAGGTGGAGCGCTGCGAGCTGCGCTCCGGCCGACCAGCCGGAAAGGACGAGCGGCCCGACGATCCCGTGAGCCGCGCCATCCGCGCGGAGCCAATCGAGGGCGGCCCCGATCTCGGCGACGATGGCGGCGAGGCTCGCCTCGGGTGCCAGGGTGTAGCCGGGCATCGCCACCGCCCAACCGGCTGCGTTCAGCCCTTCCGCGAAGCATGCGAAATCCGCCCTGGCGTTACGCTGCCAGTAGCCGCCATGGACGAAGACGAGGCACGGGGCCTTGGGATCTGCCGCGGGGTAGAGATCGAAGGCCGTGCGGTCCCCCGCGGCGTAGGAGATATCGAGCCCGGCCGGATGCGCCGCGCGGTAGGTCGCGGAGGCGGCGTTTCGGGCAGCGACCCGGGCCGCGCTGTCGGGCACGGCGGCGTTGTTGTCGTAGCAGGCGTCACGGGCCGCCGAGTCCAGGCTGTCCCAGCGGCGGCGCGGATCCCGCGGTGTCGGGTCATCGAGGACGAAGGGGGGCACCCGCACCTCCTCAGGCCGCGATCGCCTGGGGCAGGATCGGCGAGTCCGCTTCGAAGCGCCGCCCCGCGCGGAGGCAGAAGGCCGGGCGCAGCAGGCGGTCGGCGATCACTCGCGTGTCCTCGTTGTCCCTCAGCAGGAAGCGACCCCGGTCGTCGTGCAGCACCGAAACGTCGGCCGCGTAGCCGACCGTGAGGGCGCCGATCCGGTCGCTCATGCGCAGCATCTCGGCCGGGTGGGACGTCACCATCGGCACCACTTCCTCCAGCGGAATGCCGAGCGCCATCATCGGCTTCATCGCCTGAGTCAGGCTGAAGCGGGCTTGGCCGAGGAAGGGATGGTTCTCATCGTCGTGGTGCTCGTCCGGGGTCCCGGCGGGCTGGGGCACCTCGGTGTTGTAGCCATGCATGTCGGCGCCGAGGGTGTAGGGGATCACGCCCGCCGGAAGGGAAGCCCGGGCCACGCGGTAGGAGAAGTGGCTGCCGTGGCCGACATCGACCTTCAGCCCCGCGTCCATCGCCCGGCGGATGATGTGGTGCACCTCGCCCTGCTCGTTGATGAAGCCGCCCGGATGGCGGGTGAAGGGGTGGGCCAGCACGTCGCCAGGCCGCAGCAGGGGGATCACCCGCTCGACGATGGTGTCGGCATCCTCACCATTGGCGCCGGATTCCGGGAGGCCCCAGAGCCTGGCCGAAATGCACGTAGAGCGGCAGGTCGGCGCGGCGGCTGATCTCGGCGGCCATCTCCATGACCTTGATGCCCCAGCGGGCGAAGCCGCCGATCTCGGCGTGGCCCTTGATGCCGCGCACGAGGTCGCGGTTCTCGGTCGCCGACTTCACCGTCGCGTCGATATCGACGCCGTCCGGGCTGTAGAGGTTCGGGTAGAAATGGCCTTCGAGGCCGCCGACGAGATAGGCCGACAGGAAGGCGAGCACCTGCGTCTGCGACTGCTCGGCGATGAAGTGGCGGAAGCCCGGCAGGGTCATGCATGACGGGCCGCCCTGATCCACCACCGTGGTGACGCCCGAGCGGACGCCGACCATGTCGGGGTTCAGGCCGAAGCGGCCGGTGACGTACTGATAGACATGCGCGTGCGTGTCGATCATGCCGGGCAGGACGAGCTTACCCGAAACGTCGATCACCTCGGCCGCGGCCGAGGGGAGGATGGTCTCCTCCACGGCGGCGATGCGCCCGTCCTGCACCGCGACGTCGCGGATGCCATCGATACCGGAGGCGGGGCAGATCACCCGCCCACCGCGCAGAACCAGATCGTAACGGCGGTTGTCCATCTCGACCTCGTGATCCCGGCCAGCCCGTGCAGGCCCCGTTTTTGCCAGATGCGAAGCATGCTTCGTAATTGGCACTGCATGGAGCGTGCCAAGGCTGGAACCGATCTGCGGAGGGGGATGATGAATGAGGGTCTGCGAGCTGGCCTCGCCAGTGAGGAGACGACCACGGGGGAGCCGGTCGGCTCGCGGCATTGGCCACTGGCCGACCGCCCGGGTTTCCTCGCGCGCCGGATGCACCAGATCCACGTCAGCCTTTTTGCTGAGCGATGTGCCGCCTTTGGCGTCACCCCGTTGCAGTACAGTCTGCTCTCTATGCTGCGTGACGTCGGCGAGGCAGATCAGACGACGCTCGCGAGCGCGGTTGCCCTCGACCGAACGACGACGACCGGTGCCCTCAAGCGGCTGGCGGCCCGTGGCCTCGTCAGCCGCGCAACATCGCCCCTGGATCGCCGCGCTCAGATC
Source organism: Methylobacterium komagatae (assembly GCF_042661665.1). Lineage (NCBI taxonomy): Bacteria > Pseudomonadati > Pseudomonadota > Alphaproteobacteria > Hyphomicrobiales > Methylobacteriaceae > Methylobacterium > Methylobacterium komagatae. The sequence goes on along the minus strand of NZ_JBHSWN010000001.1, from coordinate 3,066,532 downwards.
TGTCGGCTGACCTCAGAAGGCGAGGCCCTCCATGCCGCCATGGAGCCTGAAGCGCGGCAGGCGCACGCGATGACGGTCGAGGCGCTGACGCCTGCCGAACAGGATCAGCTCGACCACGCTCCTGCGACGCGTCATCATTGGACACGAACATCGGCGAGGACCGACCCTCATCGAGTGAGACGCGTTCGAGGCGAGCGGGGCGAAAACCTATCTGCTGTCCCAGCGGCCGTGCATCGAAGCAGATTGGCAGGTTCGGCCCAGGTCTAGCCGGTTGTCCGGGGGCGCCGAGAGGTTGAGTTGCGTGGATTGCTGCCTGTTGGCTTTCCATCGTCAAACCCGGCATTCGCCTACGACGAACATCACTTGATAGGACCCCCTCCGCGTCGATTTCACGAACGGTTGGGGCGCTGCAGAATTACAGGTCCGTGACCCTTGCTTCCGAGCTCGATCCAGCGGGTTGCGTAGTGGGCATTCCGTTTGAGAGAGGCAGCCGCAGCCGATACACCCGTCGAGGCTGTCCCGCAGAAGGGTCAGCCCATCGATGCGCTCTTGGAGCATGGCCCGCCAGCCGGTGACCATCGCACGGATCTCTGCCGCCGTGGGCCGCTTGCCCGGCGGGATCGGCTTAAGGAGCTCCGCGATCTCAGCGAGCGACACCCCGAAACCCTGTGCCACCCGGATGATGGCCACCCGGCGCAGCACATCTCGCGAGAAGCGCCGCTGATTGCCGCCGCTGCGCGTCGCGCCGATCAGCCCCTTCGCCTCGTAAAAATGCAGTGTCGAGACCGCGACACCGCTGCGACGCGCGACCTCGCCGACCGTGAGGAACTCGGGCAGCGCGGTGCGCCTCACCGCCGATGCGGACATCGCTTGACCTCAAGTAAGCTTGAGGTTTCATAAGGGCTGTCGACTTGCCTGCGCAAGTCCTCCGAGCCGTGCGGCCGGGGTACCTCCGGGGTCGACGTGTTTCCTGAATCACGGGTGAGCGCGCCTCCGGTTTTGACGGAGCGGACGACGACATGAGCACGAAACCCATCCTCGCCCTGGTCAGCGGCGCCAACCGCGGCATCGGCCTCGCCATCGCCACGGGCCTCGCCCGGCAGGGCGCGCAGGTGCTGCTCGGATGCCGCGACATCGGCAAGGGCGAGGCCGCCTGCAACGCCCTGCGGGCGGAGGGACTTCAGGTCAGGCCGGTCGAACTGGACACGACTTCGACTGCCAGCGTGTCTCGCCTCGCCGAAATGATCCAACAGGGCTACGGCTATCTCGATGCCCTGGTGAACAATGCCGGCATCGGCGTCGATCACGACCCGATGCTCACCGCCGCCGATCGACTGAGGCGTACCATGTCGGTCAACGTTCTGGGTCCGCTGCTGCTGACCGACGCGATGGCGCCCCTGCTCTCGGCGTCAGGGCGCGGCCGCATCGTCAACGTCTCGTCGGAACTGGCCTCTTTCGGCCTGCGGGCGAACCCGAACTGGGCCTTCGCTGACTTCCCCATGCCGATTTACCAAGCATCGAAAGCGGCTTTGAACTCCCTGACCTTGAGCTACGCCCGGCAGCCCAGGACCGAGGAATCAAGGTCAACTCGATTTGCCCTGGCTACACGGCAACAGAAGCGACGAACTTCGCGGGCACGCGGACGCCGGACCAAGCGGCGGTGGTCGCGATCCGCTATGCGTTGCTCGGGGAAGACGGCCCTACGGGCAGCTTCGCGAACGATCAGGGCGAACTCCCTTGGTAATCGACTGGCTGGCTGGCCGACAACGATTGCCCTTCCGATGCTTGTGATGGGGCATTCCGCGGCCGCGCGTTCGAGCTTCGATCGTGCGGTCCATCGGCCAGCTGGCGCTCAGCCCCTTACGCAGGCCGGCCGATAACCCGTCGCTGAAGGATTAGCGCACCGGCATCCGCGCGCTGCGGACCGTCTACGTTTATGAATGAGCCGAGGGGGCGATCGTGCTGATCGAACCTACGGCTGAACAGCTTCACCAGTTGGTTCGTGCAAGATGGAGGAGGCTTCTAGCGGCAAGGCCACATCCTCGGGCAGTTTACCCAACAAATGACGGCGCGCCCGCTGCACGAGTGACTCGGCGACGGTCGAAGCGGCGGCTCTAGAAGCGCCAGAGCAAGAGCTGAAGATTGGCGGCAGCAATCATTGACCACCATCCAAGATGATGGGCCGAACCGTTGATCTACAACGGTCCAATTTCAATGATTATAGTGAGTAGGAATGGCGCGCCCGAAAGGATTCGAACCTCTGACCCCCAGATTCGTAGTCTGGTGCTCTATCCAGCTGAGCTACGGGCGCCTGAACCGCGGCAGCGACTAGTGCGCGCCGGGGTTGGCGTGCTTCTAGTCGAGCGCGCCGACCTTGGCAAGCGCCGTTTGCAAATTCCTTCGCGACTCCGTTCAGCCTGATTTTCATCGCCCCGATCGGACGGTTGACGTGGCTTCGGGCGGCGCCGTAGATCAGCGGGCCTGCACCAGGAAGGGTGGCCGAGTGGTTTAAGGCAGCGGTCTTGAAAACCGCCGTGGGGGCAACTCCACCGTGAGTTCGAATCTCACCCCTTCCGCCAGGTCTACGTGTCGAGACCCTGCCCTGAAATGTGATTTCGGCTCGCGGTGCAGGCGCATGGCCGTCTCCTGCACGAGAACGTGACCGCCACACCCGCGTGATGCCGCGCAGGGGTCGAACCTGTGCCGCAATCGATCAGGCTGATGCAGCCCTCACAAGGGGGCCTGCCCGCAGAGTGCCCCGTCGATCGCCACGGTATCACGCGATGCGTCCCATCACCGCTTTCCTCACCCTGGCCGCCGCCATGTTTCTTGTCGCGGCCTGTTTCATTGGCCCCGCCAGTGCCGCCGAGAAGCGCTTGGCGCTCGTCATCGGCAATTCGGCGTATCAGGCGAGCCCCCTCGCCACGGCCGCCAACGATGCCGGGCTGGTTGCGCAGACTTTGCAGGCCGCCGGGTTCGATGTGATCGGTGCCCGCGATCTGGACGAGGACGCCTTGCGTAAATCGCTGCGCGACTTCATCGACAAGGCGTCGGCGGCCGGACCCGACGCGGTGACGTTCGTCTACCTTGCAGGGTTCGGCTTGCAGCTTGAAGGCGAGAACTACTTCGCGCCTGTCGATCTGCGCGTAAGCAGTGCGGCCGATGTTTCCCTGCGCGCCCTCCGAATCTCGGACTACACCAAGAGCCTCGCCGCCCTACCCCTGAAGGCGCGCTTCTTCGTGCTCGATGGCGCCCGGCGTTCCCCGTTCGTCGTCGCGGATAAGCCTTTGGCGGGTGGCCTGGCTCTGACCGAGGCCGAGCCGGGCAGCCTGATCGCGTTCAACGCCGCGCCCGGCACGATCGGGCCTGTCGAGAAGGGCCCCTACGGTGCCTACGCCCAAGCCCTCGTGGAGATGATCCGCGAGGGCGGGCTTCAGCCGGGGCCCCTGTTCGACCGGGTGCGCCTGCGGGTCGATGCCGCCACGAAGGGAGCCGAGGTGCCTTGGGATGCCGACCGCACCGCCACGAGCTTTCTCTTCTTCGACCGTGCCCCCGATGCTCCGGCCCTGGGGCGCGAACGGGTGGCCGCACTCCGGGAGCGGCCCCTGCGCGATCTCGGCGCCCAAGATGCCTACGCGGTCTGCCTGGAGCGTGACGACCTCACCCACTACCAGCAATTCGTCTCGGATTATCCGAACGACCTCCTCGCCCGCCGGGTCCGTGCGCTCATCGCCGCCCGTCGCGAGGCGATCGTCTGGCGGCGGACATGGCTCGTCGGCACGCCCGACGCCTACTGGTCCTATCTCTCCCGTTATCCGCGCGGACCACATGCTTGGGATGCGCGGCGCCGTCTCTCTTCGCTCGCCGCTGCGATGGAGCCGCCGCCGCGCTACGTGGCCCTCGTCTACGATGTGCCCCCGCCGCCACCGGAAGAGGTCGTCTATGTCGACCGGCCCGTCATCTATCTCGATGACCCGGTCTTCGCCCTGCCGCCGCCGCCGCCGCCCGCGCTGGTCTTCCTTCCCCCGCCGCCAGCCTATCTCGTTGCGCTGGCGCCCCCGCCGCCGGTCTATGGCGTCTACGCCCTGCCGACGCCCCCCATCGTGGCTGTGCCGACCTACGTGTCGGCTCCCGCCTATGTGGCGCCACCGCCGAACAATGTGATCTTCCAGAACATCCACAACACGACCGTGATCGAGCAGATCAACCGCCAGAACACGATCGTGCAGGCCCCGCCCTCGGGTGCGGCGGTCGGAGCTGGTGCGGTCGCCGGTGCCGCGCTCGGTGCGGCGGCAGCGCGTGTCGCCCTGCCCGCCGCTCTCCAGCAGCGCGCCGCGCTGGCCGCTCCACCTTCCGCAGCGGGCGGGATGGCGCGTCAGGGGGCGAGCCAGGCCGTGCCTCTCACCGCAGCGACTCAGCCGGGGCTTCCCACCGCGCCAGGACAAGTCCCGGGCGGCCGCGCCCTGCCCGGCGCGAATGGTAACGCCCTGCCCGCCGCTTCCTCTCGGATGGCTGTTCCGCCCGGCAACACGACCGCCGCGCCCATGATGGGACGGCCTGTCCGCCCGGCCGAGGCTCGGCCACCATCGCCTGCCCCAGTCACACGCCAGCAGGCTGCCCGGCCCCTACGGCAGGACTTGATGGAGCGTCGCGCACCGTCTGGTCCGCCGCCCGGCCAGCGGGCGGCGTTCGCGGCCCAGCAGCGTGCCTTCGCCCAGGCGCAGCATCAGCAGCAGGCGATGCAACGGCGGCAACAGGCCGTGGCCGCGCGTCAATTTCAGGCGCCGCAGCGACCGCCCGCTATGCCCCATCCGCAAATGATGCCCCATCCGCAAATGATGCCTCGCCCTCAGATGATGGCCCGGCCGCAGGCGGCACCGCCGCCGCATGCTCCGCCTCGCGCCGCCGCACCGCCCCCGCAGCAGGGCGGCGGCGGGCATCATTGCCCGCCGGGCCATCCCTGCCGCTGAGTTCCCGCCATCATGCGCCAGGGTCGTTCACCGGCCCTGGCGGGCGACCTGCCGGGCGACGGCGAGGGACAGGCCGAGGTTGAGGAGGGCGACCGCGACCAGGATTCCCGCCAGCACGTCGATACCGAACCATTCCATGGCATAGCCGCAGGCGAGCGGCGTCGCGGCCTGCCCCAGCAGGGGCGGACGGGCAAGGCGCCCGATCACCGCCGCGTACTCGGCTTGTCCGTAGAGCGCGAGCGGGAGCGTTCCCCGGACGACGGTGCGCATGCCGTTACCCGCGCCGTAGAGCAGGATCGCGAGCCACGCGAGAGAGGGCGCGAGAACGAGCAGGATCAGGCCCAGCGCCACGCTTCCAGCCGAGATCAGCAGCAGGTGAATCGGATGCGCCCGCTGCCCGAAGGCGAGTTCGAGCACGCGCGCACCGACTTGCGAAGGGCCGATGAGAGCGCTGAGGGCCACGGCCGAGGCGGTCGGAATGCCGTGGGATTGCAGCAGGAGCAGCAACTCGACCGCGACCGCTGCCATGAGGATGGCGGCGGTGGTGAAGGTCATGGCGAGGATCCCCTCCCCCGGCAGGCGCGGCGCTTTCACGCCAGGCTTCGGCATCGCGACCCGTGCCGGAACCGCTGCCCGCCCGGCTGGGAGAGCAAGGGCGAAGATCGGCGCCACCACGAAGGCCGCGAGCGCCGCGTAGGCGAGGCAGGTGCCGCGCCAGCCGATATGAGCCACGAGGAAGGTTGATGCCGGCCAGCAAAGAGTGATCGCGAAGCCCGAGGCGATGGCGATCTGCGTCATGGCACTGCGCGCGGAGGCGCCATAGGCCTGGCCGATTGCTGCGAAGAGCGGATCGTAGAGGGCGCCCGCCATGCCCAGGCCCATCACCGCCCAGGCGGCGAGAAAGAGGGCCAAATTGCCGGCCATCGCCATCAGCACCAGGCCAAGCGCCATCACCAACGTCCCGGCCACCAGAACCGGGCGACCGCCGAATCGGCGAATCTGCGTTCCGATCCAGGGCGAGAGCAGCCCGGAGATCAGAATTGCCAGGGAAAGCGAGCCGATCACGAGGCCCTGGGGCCAGCCGGTCGCCTCAACCACCGGCCCGACGATGACGGCCGTCAGGAAGAATGAGCCGCCCCAAAGGATGATCTGAGTGAGGCCGAGCGCGGCGTTGCCGAGTGTGCTCGGCACGCGGCGTTGCGGTTCCAGTATGGGGGCGTCGGAGGCTTGCATGTTGGATCCACGGGCCGGATCACCGGCCCGACCGGGCTAGAACCCCCCGGCCGATCCCGCAAGGCGCCTGACCTCAACCGATCCGGCGGGCGGTCCAGCGTCCGTTGCATGTGGTGATGCCGGACAGGGTCCACTGCCCGCTGCCGGTTTTACCCTTCAGGCGTCCGCTCACCGTGACGGTGGCAAGACCCTGGCGGATCGTGCCGCTGATGCCACCGTCCGGGGTGGCGCGTCCGGTCGCGTCGACATCGTTGTCGCCTGCGTCGTCCACTTGGCCATTGCGGATCACGATCGGGTAATTGTACGGCCCGGTGCAGGACGTTCCATTCCCCTTCGCGATAACCGACCACGAGCCGTCGAAGCGGTCGGCACCGGGAGCCGCCTCCGCAGCGCCGGTCGCGATGAGCAGGAGCGGCGCCAGAGCCGCAAGCCGAATGGTCTTCATGATCTCCTCGATTCAGGCCGCATCGAAGCGGCCAGGTTGGTAATGCCGATTGCGCGCAACGGATCCGGCCGGGAAAGTACCCATTCGGATCTGCCTCGCGGCGGAAGGGGCAACGGGCCGGATGCACACCCGGAGCAGAGGCACACCCGGCCACGCGGCCATGCCGGAATCCCGATGAGGCATTGGTCCCGGCATAACCTCTGGAAAAACTGTCATGCCGCAAAGCATTTCCGCGACTATGAGACCTAGTTGGGTGTATCGCGAGTATCCGCCTGAGATCGATCTACCAGTATAGGCGGATTTTCGCTCAAAACTGCGCCCCTGCGTGAGAAATCACACGACGCCAAGTTCTTGGGACAGTCGATCCCTCGCGCGGCTGACGCGGCTCTTCACCGTACCCGGCGGGCAGCCGAGGATGGCCGCTGCCGCCTCGTAGGTGAGGCCTTCCACTGCAATAAGGGTCAAGGCCTCGCGATGGGGTTGGTCGAGGCGGCCCAAGGCCTGTTGCAGGTCTTGAAGCTCCACCTTGTGTTCCTGTGCAGCCGGTTCGGCGAGCGTCCCCGCATGGGCACCATCCGGATCCGCAACCTCCCGCCAGTACTTCCGGCGCCCGTTGATGTGGCCGTTGCGCAGAATTGTGAACAGCCACGCGACGAGGTTGCTGCCCGGCTCGAACCGATCACGGAATTCCCATGCTTTGAGAAGCGTCATCTGGACGAGGTCGTCCGCCTCGACTGCGTCGCGGGTCAGGGAGGTTGCGTAGCGGCGAAGCCGGGGCACAATGCCGATGAGTTCCTGGCTGAAGGCCGCCGCTGCACCGTTCGCCTCCGTCGCGCCGAGGATCTGCGTCAGCCGGGACAGAACCTTTCCGAGCCGCGATTCCGATTCGATCGGAGCGGCCTCGGGGTAGTACTCCCGGAGCCGCTGTCCCAGTTCGGCAAAGACGAACGCCGTCACGTCGGACGGTTCCTCGGTCGCTTCAAGAATTTCGATTGCCTGCTGCAAGGGAAGGCACACCTGTCGGAACGAGGTGAAGCCGCCTGCACCGCTACAACGCGGGGACGGCCGGGAAGCGACTAATCTTTGGTCGCTCCCGACGCTTTCAATGATACGACAATACCAGTGAGACGGTCGATTTTCAGGGAACTAGGCCGCGTGCAACCCGTTGCCGCCGCGTTGCCACCTTGGCAGCCGCAAGTAGGTAGGAGCGGGACTGGCTGTGACGAAGGGCGTCGACAGGCATGAGCTTCGGCAGATCATCGCCGGCCTCAGCGAGGGGGTGATCCTGGTCGAGCCCGATCAGACGATCGCCTATGCCAACGAAGCGGCCCTTGCGATGCATGGCGCCGAGAGCCTCGATGAGCTTGGCGCGAACATCGACGCCTACCGCGAGCGGTTTTCCCTCCGCTATCGCAATAACCGGGCACCCGAAAGCTATCCGATCGAGCGGGTGGTGGCGGGCGAGTCGTTTCACGACGTCATCGTCGAGGTGACGCGTACCGACCGACCCGGCGTCGATTTCGTGCACTCGCTGCGCAGCCTCGTTGCGACCGGTCACGACGGCAAACCGAGTTGCCTCGCCCTGATCCTGAAGGACGTGTCCGAGCAATTCGAGGCCGAAGACCGTTTCGAGAAGACCTTCGCCGCCAACCCGGCGCCCGCCATCATCACGCGACTGTCGGACCTTCGACACGTGAAAGTGAACCACGGTTTCCTGGAGATGACGGGGCACACCCGCGAAGACGTGATCGGGCACAGCGTCTACGAACTCGATGTCCTGGCGAATGCCCGCAATCGTGATCTCGGGATCTCCCGACTGAAAGAGGGGGCCACCGTTCCGCAAATGGAGGCCTGCCTCGAACTGTCTAACGGGGGGCGGCGCTTCGTGATCGTGGCGGGCCAGCCGATCGAGATGGGTGAAGAGCCCTGCATGCTCTTCACCTTTGCCGATCTCGAATTACGCCGGAAGGCCGAGGCGGCGCTGCGCCAGAGTGAAGAGCGGTTCGCCAAGGCATTCCGCCTCACGCCGGTGCCGACCGTGCTGGCGCGGTCGAGCGATTTCCAGGTCATGAGCATTAACGAGGCCTTCAGCCGCGTCTTCGGGATCGGCGAGGACCGGATCATCGGCCGCTCTCTCGACGGTGCTGGGCTTTGGGTCAACGACACCCAACGTGCGGGTTTCGAGGCGGCGCTCGAACGGCAGGGCTATGTGCTCGGTGTCGAAGTGTGCATGCGCCACGAAGACGGGCACAACATCGACTGTCTCATCTCCGCCGAACGCGTCGAGATCAACGATACGACCTTCGTGTTGCTGGTGATGCAGGATATCACCGACCGCAAGCATACGGAGCGTGAATTGTTCGACGCCATCGAGACGGTGATGGCCGATACGTCATGGTTCAGCCGCGGGCTCATCGAGAAGCTCGCCAACCTGCGGCGGCCGAGCCGACCCGAACCCGACCCGTTGGTGCCAGATCTCACCGCCCGCGAACGGCAGATCCTAAACCTGATCTGCTCCGGCCTCGACGATGCGGCGATCGCGCGCAAGCTCGGCTTGTCGCGCAACACCGTGCGCAACCATGGCGCTGCGCTCTATCGCAAGCTCAACGTTCACAAGCGCACGGAGGCCGTCGTGTGGGGGCGGGAAAACGGCTTCCCGGTCCATATCTCCGGTATATGAATTTCGCAGTACCAGTATTTTTCTACCATTGAACAGCGGACGGCCGTTCACATCTGCCTTGGCAATGAACGGCGGCAGATAAAATGATCGATGGTAAGAAATCGGTAATTTATCGTCACGATCTCTTGCGCTGACACGTTGGTTACTAGGCAAAGCTTTCCGAGACTTCGTCTCTTAAGATTACGAAATCGAGTAGTTGGAGTGTTTTCGTGCCCGCTGAGGTGCCCGTTCCCACCATGACCACGGAGGCGCATGTCGTCACCCCGCTCGTGCCTGGTGCCTACGACGCGCGCAACCTCTGATCCCGTTCACCACCGGCCGGATCGACCGGCCTCCCTCGCGAAGCAGAAGCAGGAGTGCACATCATGAGCAGCACCACCGACAAGCTGAAGGGTCTGGCCAACGAGGCCGTGGGCAACGTCAAGCAGGGCGTGGGCAACATGACCGGCAACGACAAGCTCGTGGCCGAGGGCAAGGCCCAGGAGCTGAAGGGCGAGGCGCAGAAGACGGTCGGCGACGTCAAGGACGGCGCCAAGAACCTCGCCGACAAGGTCACCGGCAAGCACTGAGCCGGTACGGCGGGGCCGCTCGTCTCGGTCCCGCCAGCCTGACTAACCTGCGGGCTCGCCCGCCGATGACGCCGATGGAGAATAGGATGAGCAAGGGATATCCCTCGATGACCGCCCTTCTGGGGCTCCTCGCCGTGGCGGGCTTCCAGAACCGGGACAAGATTTCCGAATGGCTCGGCAGTCATTCGAACGAGCCGCACCGTTCGCCGGTCCCGCCCATCCGCGACGTACCGGTCGGCCACGATTCGCGGGGGCCGTCGAATTTGTCGAGCATTCTCGGTGGAGTCGGCACGGCGGGCGTCGGCGGCCTGATCGCCAGCGGCCTGAGTGAGCTCGTTGACCACTTCACCAAGGGCGGCCACGGCGAGACCGCCAATTCGTGGATCAATCACGGCCCGAACCGCGACATGGCGGAAGCGGACTTGGAGCGGGCGATCGGCCCCGAGACCCTCGACCATCTCACCCGTCAGACCGGCCTGAGCCGTGCAGCTCTCCTGTCGCGCCTCTCGCGAGAATTGCCGTCCGCCATCGACCGGTATTCGCCGGATGGCCGTCTGCCGGTGTAGCTCTCACCCTCTCGGGCCGACGCACGCGTCGGCCCGTTTTATTTCGCGAGAGAGCGGGCCACGGCCAAAAGCCGGAGACGTGACGCGTCGTCCGGCAGCTTAGCCCAAAGGCTCATGAGTTCGATGCCGGACTCATGGATTGGAAGCCCGCCCTCGCTCGAAAAGTCCTTGACCGAGCAGCCGAGCGTCTGCGCAATTTTCAGAAGTGTCGTCGGCGATGTCGCTTGCGGAGCGACCGGGCATTCTTGGTCCGACACTGAATGTCCTCGCCCCGTGCCGCTTTCAAGCAGTATACGCCACATTCCATATTCCACAAATATATCATGGTCACAGTGACGTTATACCAATTTTGGTTGAATTAAACCGACCTGGGGCGACACGATTGGGTCGCATTCTGCTGACAGATTAGAGACCGTTCGATCACGCGTCTTCGGCCGCCATTGCGATGTCGCGTTCCGACCGGCTGAGTATCCGTGCCCTTTCGACACGGGATGGCCAAACCTACGCAGTTTGCCTTGATCCTGAAGAAAGTGTTAAGGCTACGCTTGGACTTTCCTGGCCTTCGAGGGCATCCGCGTAAAGCCATGAGAATGACGCTTATCGCCGTCGCCGGCCTCTCCGTTGCTGCGGGGGGCTGCAGCCTGGGTTCGCTGAGCGGTCCGGCCGCCTACAGTTCGCTCTCGCCGCAAGCGGCGGTCGCGCAGCCTCCGGTTGCACCTCCGGCGGTCGTACCGGCGCCTGCTGCTGGTGAAGACCGCGTTGCCGCGCTGCCGCCCGGCTTCGAACCCGCCCCGGTCTCCGAGAGAATGCCGGGCGATCTCATTCGTCCGATCCCGCAGGGAACTGCAGGCCGTGTCGACCCTGGCGCTGCCCTGTCGGCTTCCGAGCGCGCGCGCAGCCATTGGGAAACCCTGAAGCCCGGCGCCGTGAAGACGCAGGTGCCACTCATGGCTCGCATCGCCCGCGGTGAGAACGGGGAATCGACCCCGGCCGCGGCCACAGTTGCCTCCTCCGCCATCGCTGCGGGCAACTACGATCGTGAGGATACCATGCAGAAGCTTGTGAAAGGCGGGAAGTCCGCAGGTAAGGCTATCTGTAGCGGCTGCTGAGGCAAGCATAGGTGAAGGCAACAGCCTTTCCACCGAGATGTCCCCAAGCAGAAGGCCTGCACAATAAATCCAACTTGAGTCGGCGCGCTCCATGTCTCATCATGAGAATGTTCAATCGTCGTAACAGCTCAGGGCCGAGGACATTATGGAGCAAAGCTCCGCTTTCATAGACATGGCTAGCGACATCGTGGTCGCTTACGTTGCGCACAACCACGTCGCGACATCCGATCTCCCCGCCCTGATCGGCAAGGTACATGCGGCGCTGCTGGCCCTGGCAGAGGGTGGGGTCGCTCCCGCCGAAGAGGCCGCACCCGCCATCACCGCCGCGCAGATTCGCAAGTCCGTGCAGCATGACCGGTTGATCAGCTTCATCGATGGCCGGGCCTACAAGACCTTGAAGCGCCACCTGACGGCCAACGGCCTCACGCCGGATGCGTATCGCGCGCGGTTCGGCCTTCCTTCCGATTACCCAATGGTTGCTGCCGCCTACAGCGAGCGGCGTTCGAGCCTCGCCAAGGCCCACGGCCTCGGCTCGCAGGGCGGCGCTCGCCTCGCCTCGTGAGGCTTCCTCAACATCGCAGCAGGTGAAGGGCGAAGCCGGCGGAATCGACGAAGCTCTCTTCCGCCGTCCAGCCCGCTTTCCCGGCAAGTGCTCTAAAGGCTTCGGCCGGGTATTTGTGCGACGTATCGGTGCGCACGCTCTCCCCGGCCGTGAAGGCGAACTCCCGACCGCCGAGATGAAACGTCGTCGCTTGCTTGGCGACGAGGTGAGCCTCGACCCGGAATGGCTCGTGGAGCACCCGCGCCTCGTGCCGGAACGCGTCGAGTTGGATGTCGGCCCCAAGCTCGCGGTTGATCCGCGACAGGATGTTGAGGTGGAGCGCCTCCATCAGTCCCCCGCAGCCGCCATAGACGGAAACGAGACGGTCCTCGTCCTGCGTCGTGTCGGCGCCGACGAGGAAGTAACTCGGTCCGAGCGTATCCCTGGCCCGCGCGAGGAAGGCCGTCGCTTCCTCCGGGGCGAAGTTGCCGATGCTGGTGCCGGGGAAGAAGCCGAGCACGAGTCCCTCCCCTCGCCCCACCGGCAAATCGACCCGCCGCGAGTAATCCGCCCGCACCGCGACCATGGCGATGTCGGGGTAATCCCCCGCGAGCGTCCTGAGCGACGCTTCGAGATACTCGCCTGAGATATCGATCGCGATGTAGCGAGCCGGGTCGTGCAGGGTGTCCAGCAGAACACGGATCTTCCGGCTCGCGCCGCTCCCGAATTCCACGATGGTCGCGCGCGGCCCGATCCGGTTCGCGATGGCCGGAGCCACGCGGGAGAGAAGGGCCATCTCGCACTGGGTCGGGTAGTAATCCGGGCTGCCGCAGATGCGGTCGAACAGAATCGAGCCCGCCTCGTCCCACAGGTACTTGCCCGGTAAATGCTTCGGCGTCTGGGAGAAGCCTGCGAGAACGTCCGCGAGGAAGGCGGGATCGCTCATGCCGTGGCCCGCGTGGCCGTGAGGACGACGAGAGCGATCCGCTCGGCCACCGCATAGGCGGGCTCGTCCAGTTCCTCCCCGTATTCGTCGGGGTCGAATTCGCGGTAGGTCCACTCAAGCCCAGCGGCTTCGCATGCGGCGATCGCCGCGGTCCGGAACGGGTCTTCGCCCTCCACGATCACCGCGCCGGTGAACAGGACCAGCGTTCCGCCCGGCGCGAGTCGGCTCGCAGCCGCCTCGACCACGGCGAGCGAAAGCCCTTCGCCCAGCGCACCGCCGCCGTCACGATAGGAGCGGCCCGCCCGGTCGATCATGAAGGGCGGGTTGGAGACGATGAGGTCGAACTCGCCCGAGACATCGTTGAGTAGATCGCTCTGCCGAGGCTCGACACGCACTCCGGCCAAGCGGGCATTGAGGGACGCGAAACGCAGCGCCGCAGGGTTGATGTCCACAAGGACGATGTCGGCCTCCGGTGCGCGTTTGGCGATGGCGATCCCCGCTGCGCCCGAGCCCGTGCCGATATCGACGGCGCGATGAATCGGCCGAGACCGACCGGCGATATGCTCGGTCACGGCGCCGACGAAGCGGAATGTATCCGGGCCGAAGAACACCACGTCCGCCGCACTCGGCGGGTAGGCGGAATGCAGGAACAGCTCACCGTCCAGGCTGGAGACGCGGACCGTCGCCCGCCACAACGCGCCTTCTCTGACGAGGAGGCCCGCGTCGCGCATCCGTGCAAACAGGGGGGCGGAAGCACGGCTTCCTCGAAGGGGCGGCTCCAGCCGAACACGTCGCGCAGGCTGCGCGCCCGCTCAGCCCCGGGCCGGGCGTTGACCCGCGCATGTGTCGCGGGCGTAACCGTGGTAAAGTCGTAGCCGAGGTCCTTGAGCCCATCGACGAGGGCGATGAGCGCGGTATCCGAATCTTGCATCGTGGAGCGATCTCGTGCCGGATGGTCCCCCCGTCTCGTCACGTCACCCGTGAACCCCACGCGAGAGCGCAGCGTTCCTGCCCCTCACGCCGGGCGTGAGACGAGACGATAGGTGACGGCGAGACCGGCCGCGAAGGTCGCTGCCCCGAGCCACGCGGCGGCGCGGTAAAAATCCGGCCCCACCAGCGCCAGCGACGAACCCCGCCCGACTGCAAGGTCGGCCCCCGCGAGAAGCACCCCGACGAAGCTCTCGCCCACAAGGAAGCCGGAGGCCAGCAGCACGCCCCGTCGTCTTGCATCGGCCACGACCTCGTCCCGCCGGTCTTCCCCGGTGGTCGCGCGCAGGCGCCTTTCCGCGAGCCAGCCGAGCACGCCGCCGATGGCGATCGTCACCTCGACGGAGAGAGGGAGATACATGCCGATGCCGACCGTGAGCGCCGGGAAGGTCAGGCCGCGCTTCTGCAGCCTCGTCTCCACGACGACCAGAACCGCGCCGAGCCCCGCACCAATCGCCACCATCGTCCAGGGCAGGCGTCCGTGGGCGATGCCATCCGCGATTTGCGTCATCAGGGCGGCCTGAGGCGCGGGCATGGCGCTCGCCCCATCCTGCCCCTCATGCGCCGGGGCACCGACGAAGCCATAGGCCTCATAGAGCAGGGAAAGGAGCGGTGCGATCGCCAGGGAGCCGACGACCACGCCGATGAGCAGGGCGACCTGCTGGTGCCAGGGCGTCGCGCCGACGATCTGCCCCGTCTTCAGATCCTGCAGATTGTCGTTGGCGATGGAGGAGGTGGTGACGATGAGCGCGGTGAGGAGCAGCGCCGTGCCGGTGGCGAAGTTCTCGCCGTCGGGCCCGGTGACCGAGCCGATGACCCATGTCAGTAGAAGCGTCGTCGCCATGGTGGTGAGGACGCCGATCCCCGAAATGGGGCTTGATGAGGAACCCAGCAGCCCCGCGAGGTAGCCGCAGGCGGCAGCCATCAGGAAGCCGAACAGCACCGCGAATAACGTGACGCCGAGGACGAGAAGCGCGAGACCCCCGCCGAGCCCCGCCCCCCAGGCGAAGGCGGTGAAGGTCGCGGCGAGCGGCAGACACAGGATCGCGATCCCTGCGGCCACCCAGGTGATCGGCAGGTCGCGCTCCTCCCGCGGGAGGTCGTCGCGCAGCGCGCCGGAGCCGCCACCTGCATCGGACAGGGCCGAGCGGATGCTGTCGAAGATCGGCTTGCCCAGCGAGACGACGGTCCAGAGGCCACCGACCGCGATGATCCCCGCTCCGATCAGGCGCACCTGATCGGACCAGATCGCTTCCGACAGTTCCTTCGCGCTCTTGCCGTCGTCGGGGGACAGGGCGGTCAGGACCGGAACAGCGATGCCCCAGGCGATGACGACGCCCGTGAACAGGGCGAGACACGCACCGATGCCGACGAGGTAGCCGACGCCGACCAGAGCGAGGGAGAAGCCCGTGCCGCTGCGGAATACCGCGCCGCCGAGGCTCACCGCGCCGCTCACGCTCTCGCTGAGGAGCTTCAGTCCGTTGGAGGCAAGCCCGATCAGTCCAGCCGCCCCAGCGGCGCCGAGGAGGACGCGCAGGCCCCTCGCCCCCGCTTCGCCCTGCCCGGTTTTCAGCACTTCGGCAGCCGCGACACCCTCCGGGTAGGGCAGGCCCGCGCCCGAGACGAGGGCGCGACGCAAGGGAATGGAGAAGGCGACCCCGAGCAATCCGCCGATTCCGCAGACGGCGGTGGTCTGCCAGAACGGGAAGCCGTGCCAATGGCCGATCAACACGAGGCCGGGCAGCGCCAGGATGATGTTGCAGAGGGTGCCCGCCGCCGAGGCCTGCGTCTGCACGATGTTGTTCTCGTGTATGTCCGCCCCGCCCATCAGGCGCAGCGCCCCCATGGAGATCATCGCAGCGGGGATCGAGGACGAGAACGTCATGCCCGTCTTCAGGCCCATATAGACGTTGGCGGCCATGAAGATGATCGTGATGGCCGCGCCGAGGATCACGCCGCGGATTGTAAGTTCGGCGGGGTTCGCCTCGGCCTTGTTTGGCCTCGTCGCGGTCTGCGCGTCCATTCCGGCCCCTGGCTGATCCAGGGTGAACCACCGCTCGCGCTCGACCTTTCCCGGCGGCCGGTCGTCGCCACCAGGAACGCGCGCTCCGCGGCGTGATTGCGCAGGAATGAGTGAATCCTGTCTCCCCTCCAGCGGCAACTTCGCCGACGACGACGTCACAACGGTTGTCGAAGACCTGACTGGCACCTGCCTTCATCTCTGCGTGGACATGCAACGCATGTTCGCGGAGGGGACCGAATGGCGGACGCCCTGGATGCCGAGGGTGCTACCCCGGGTCGAAAGGCTCGTCGCGGCCCACCCGGACCGGACCATTTTCACGCGCTTCCTCCCCGCCGACCGGCCGGGCGAGGGCAAAGGGACCTGGGCCTCATACTACGAGCGCTGGGCGAGCATGACCGCCCAGAACCTTGCACCGGGCCTCATCGATATCGTCCCGAGCCTCGCGCGATATGTGCCGCCCGCCGACATCCTCGACAAGCGAGTCTATTCCCCCTGGCTCGGGACCAATCTCGACGAGCGCCTGCGGGCGCGCGGCGTCGACACCCTGGTCGTGACGGGAACGGAGACGGATGTCTGCGTGCTGGCGGCCGTGCTCGGCGGGGTCGATCTCGGCTACCGGATCATCCTCGTCTCGGACGCGCTGTGCTCATCCTGCGATGAAGCCCACGATGCCCTCATGGTGATGTACCGGATGCGCTACCGGCATCAGGTGCACACGCTCACCACGGAGGAAGTGCTGGAGCGTTGGCGGTAAGACCTGCGCTCGCAATGACGAGAAGGGTTTGCATCCAGGAGACGCTAAGGATCGTGCCGGGCGCCGCGCGCGACCTCGATCATCTCGTCATCCGGGAGCGGGCGTTGAAGTTTCAGGGCCTCGGCGGTGGGGGCTTCGAGCCAGGCTGCCCATTCCTCGGGCTTCGTCAGCAGGACCGGCATCGCCTTCGGATGGACCGGCCCCACAACGCCGTTCGCGTCCGTGGTGAGGAACGAGAACAGCCTATGCTCGGCTTCCGCTCGGTCGGGATTCTCCGCCTTCGTTCCCCGCACGCCTGTCCAGGGGCGCCAGATCCCGGCGAAGGCGAAGAGAGGCCGGTCCTCGTTCAGGGCGAACCAGACCGGTGTCTTGCGCGGCTTGGTGTCGGCATATTCCGAGAAGGACGCCGCAGGAACGAGGCAGCGATAGGCTGGCTTGAGCCACGGCCGCCAATGCGGCGACGCGACGTTGCGGACATTCGTGACCGGATGCTCACCGAAGGCCTTCGGCCCGGGAATGCCCCAGCGCATCATCGTGAGGGTTCGCCCGCCCTCCCCCGCGAGGATGACGGGTGCCATCTGGTCGGGAAAGATAGCCGGAAGCTCCGGCATGTTGCCGGTCTCGTCCTGCTCGGCACCGAAGTAGGCGCGCAGGGCAGCGGGGCCCTGACGGCCCAGAGAGTAGAGATTACACATGAGAACGCCCGGTCACCGCACCTTGCGGCGTCCCGGGCGGAATAGCATCCGTCAGTTGAAGCTGACGAGCTGCGTCGCGTAGGCGAGAACCGTGTGCGCCTCGGGCAGATCCGATGCGTAGATGCGGCCCGCCAGGATCGCGAGCGCAAGGCTCCAGAACACGGCGCCCCCGATACGGCGCGCGGTGCGGTCGCCTGCGCTGGTCGTGCAGGCGCGAGCTACGCCCTCGGTGACAGGCTCACCGAAGGGATCGTAGGCAGTCTCAACCTGAAGGGACGACGTGTTGCGCATGAGCAGATATGTCGCGCCCAGGGCGGTTTCGTGCAATGGACGCGTATTCCGAAGTTCGGGCGGATGGGAGAGTGTCCTTCTCCCCGACGGCCCGACGACGACCATTTTCTTTTCCGGTGGGGCGGAAGGCTGATCGTGAGCTCGAAAGCATCCTCGCACACGCCAGGTCAGGCCGAGGCCGCCCGCTCCCACTCGGTTCTGCCCGGTATCGGCCTGTGCCTCGCCATTTCCGTGGTCGCCATGTCGGGACAGGCGGTCGAGGAAAGGATCTTTTCTCACCCCTATGTCGAGGCCCTGGTCCTGGCGATCCTGCTCGGCATCGCAGTGCGCACGGTCTGGTCGCCGGGAGCGCGTTTCCGAACCGGCATCGCCTTCTCGGCCAAGCAACTGCTCGAGGTCGCCGTCACCCTGCTCGGCGCCTCATTAAGCCTTGGAGCAATCCTGGCGTCCGGCCCGCTGCTGATCGGCGGAATCGTGGCGACCGTCGCCATCGGGATCACCGCAAGCTACGGGATTTGCCGTCTCCTTGGCCTGCCGGAACGGATGGCGATTCTCGTGGCCTGCGGCAACGCCATTTGCGGAAACTCGGCCATCGCCGCGGTCGCCCCGGTGATCGATGCCGAGCCGAAAGACATCGCCGCCTCCATTGCCTTCACCGCCGTACTCGGCGTGCTGATGGTGCTCGGATTGCCACTGTTCGTGCCGCTGGCCGGCCTCAGCGACAACCAGTACGGCGTGCTCGCAGGATTGACCGTCTACGCCGTGCCGCAGGTGCTGGCGGCGACCGTGCCGGTGAGCCTGCTCGCCACCCAGGTCGGCACCCTGGTGAAGCTCGTGCGCGTGCTGATGCTCGGCCCGGTCGTCGTGGCCTTCTCGCTGATCGCCCCGCACTTGCCCCATGACCAGAGCCGTCCTGCGGGCACGGCTGTTCGCAAGGGGCGCCTGTCCTTCACCAAGCTGGTGCCGTGGTTCATTCTCGGCTTCCTCATCCTTGCGAGCTTGCGCTCGCTCGGCTTGATTCCGGATGCCGCCGTGCAACCGATCACCCATCTCGCGGGGTTTCTCACCGTGCTGTCCATGGCGGCCCTCGGGCTCGGCGTGGATGTGCGCGTCCTCGCCAGGGTTGGCGGCCGAGTGACCCTCTCGGTGACGGCTTCCCTCGTGGTGCTCGTCGCGATCAGCCTCGCACTGATCCGGCTTCTCGGCATCGCCTGACGAAGGACACGTCTGTGAGGCTTCGTCGCGCTTGCGTACGGCGACGCCCTTGGTCATAGGCCCGTCCATGCGGCTCGCGAACATCGTACCCGTCATGGCGTCATGGATGTCTCCCGCGCGGGGCCGGTACGTTGCCTGAGTCCCTCCCCTTCCTTGCAGGCGGCGGTGAAGCCGCGCGGATGATCCGGGAGCGAGACTGGACCGGCCATCCCCTCGGCGCACCCGAGACGTGGCCGCCGGAGCTGCGGACGGCCCTGAGCCTCGTACTCAATTCACCCGAGTCGATGATCCTGGCCTGGGGGCCGGAGCTCAGCTTCTTCTTCAACGAAACATACTTTCCACTGCTCGGCCCCCGCCTGCCGTGGGCGATGGGTGAGCGGTTCGACAAGGTCTGGGCCGACGGCTGGGATCAGGCCAAGCCGATCATCGACGAGGCCTGCGCGGGCCGTTCGACCCGCTTCCAGGATCTGCCCTGGACGCTCGATACGGACCGGGGCGATGCACAGACCTGGTGGAGCTTTTCCTATTCACGCGTCCTCGATGCGGAGGGGCGGGTCGCGGGTCTGTTCATCCTCACCAACGAGACGACGGAGCGTGTGAAAGCCGAGCGCCGACAGCGCGACTTCGAGGATGCCCTGCGGGCGGAGCGCGACCGGGCGCACGACGTGCTCGACAACATGGGTGAGGCCTTCGCCCTGCTCGGGCGAGACATGCACCTCGTGGACATCAACGCCGAAGGCCTGCGCATGGACGGGCGCAGCCGGGACGAGATCGTCGGGCGCCCCTATCGCGAGGCCTATCCCGACGCCGATCCGGTGCTGGAAGCGGCCTATCTCGAGGCCCTCGCCGAGGCGAAGCCCTTCACCATGGAGCATGCCGCGCAAGGCGAGGACGGGCGCGTCAGCTGGATCGATATACGCGCCTATCCGGTGAAGGACGGGCTGGCGCTGTTCTATCGGGACATTACCGCACGCCGGGTTCAGCAGGAGCGCCTGGAAGTCAGCGAGGCCCTGGCACGGGAGAACGTGGACCGCGTGCAAATCGCCCTCGCTGCAGGGGCGATCATCGGTACGTGGTTCTGGGACCTCTCGAACGACCGCTTCACCGTCGACGAAGCGTTCGCGCGCAGCTTCGGGCTGGACCCGGTCATCGGCCGAACAGGCTTGAGCTTCGCGCAGATCGCCGCCACCGTGCATCCCGACGACAAGCCCGGCTTACAGGCGGCGCTCGACGAGGCCATCGCGCGCGGCGGTCACTACTCGCACCAGTACCGTGTCCGCCGGGCGGACGGGAAATACTATTGGCTCGAAGCCAACGGCCGGGTGGACCTGTCCCCGGATGGGAAGCCGCTCGCCTTCCCCGGCGTCCTCATCGACCTCAACGAGCGCCGGACTCTCGTCGCCGAGCGAGACAAGGTCCGCGCGGCCCTGCGCGAGCAGGCCTTCGAGTTCGAGGTCCTGGCCGACAACATCCCGATCCTGTGCTGGATGAGCCGGGCGGACGGGCATGTCTATTGGTGTAGCCGCCGCTGGTACGATTACACCGGCGCCCCGCCGGATTCCCTCCTCGGCTGGGGGTGGACTGCCGCGCACGATCCGGCCTTCCTTCCCGAGGTGTTGAGCCGGTGGAACCGCTCGCTCTCGACCGGCGAGCCGTTCGAGATGACTTTCCCCCTGCGCGGCCGGGACGGAACGTTCCGCCCGTTCCTGACCCGCATGGTGCCGATCCGGGCCGAGGACGGCACGATCGAGCGCTGGTTCGCCACGAATACCGACATCGCTGAGCTCCGCGCCGCTGAACAGGCACTGCGCAACCTCAACGCGACGCTTGAGCAGCAGGTCGCGGAGCGCACCGCCGAGCGCGACCAGATCTGGAAGGCTTCCACCGACCTCCTCTGCGTCGCGAATTTCGAGGGCTACATCGTCAGCCTAAACCCCGCCTGGAGCGCCACGCTCGGGTGGAGTGCCGAGGACATGAAGGCCCGGCCGTTCTTGGAGTTCGTCCACCCGGAGGACGTGGAAACCACCCGCGCTGCCGCCAACGGCCTCGCGCGGGGCGCCTCGCAATTCGCTTTCGAGAACCGTTATCGCCATCGTGACGGCCACTATCGCTGGCTCTCATGGAACGCCGTCTCGAAGGACGGCAAGATCTACTCGACGGTGCGCGACGTCACTGTGATGAAGGAGCAGGCGGAGGCGCTGGCGATTGCCGAGGACGCCTTGCGTCAGGCGCAGAAGATGGAGGCGGTCGGCCAGCTCACCGGCGGCGTCGCCCACGACTTCAACAACCTGCTGACGATCATCCGCTCCTCGGTGGATTTCCTGCGCCGCCCGAACCTGCCGGAGGAACGGCGCATCCGGTACATGGACGCCATGTCGGACACGGTGGACCGGGCCGCCAAGCTCACAGGCCAGCTCCTCGCCTTCGCCCGGCGACAGGCTCTGAAGCCCGAGGTGTTCGATGTCGGCGCACGCCTCGATGAGGTGGCCGACATGCTCAATTCGGTGACGGGTGCCCGCATCAAGGTACGCACCGAGCAGCCTACGAGCCGCTGTCATGTCCGTGCCGATGCGAGCCAGTTCGAGACGGCCCTCGTGAACATGGCCGTCAACGCTCGCGACGCCATGCGTGGCGAGGGCGAGATGGCGATCCGCGTCGGGCGCGGCCAATCGCTTCCCCCGATCCGCGGCCATGCCGGTGCGTCGGGTCCGTTCGTCGCCGTGTCGGTGGTCGATCAGGGCTGCGGGATTCCACAGGAACACCTATCCCGCATCTTCGAGCCGTTCTTCACCACGAAGGAAGTGGGGCGAGGCACGGGGCTTGGGCTCAGCCAAGTGATCGGCTTCGCCAAGCAATCGGGCGGTGATGTCGAGGTGACGAGCACTGTGGGGCACGGCACGGTCTTCACCCTCTACCTGCCCGAGGCTGAGGCCTCGGCCTGCCCGGTGCCTGAGGACGCTGATGACGTGCAGGAGCCGGAAGGCCGAAGCCTCTGCGTGCTGGTGGTAGAGGACAACCTGGAAGTCGGGCGCTTCTGCACCCAGATTCTGGAGGATCTCGGACACTCCACCGTGTGGGCGCACAACGCCGAGGAGGCCCTGGCCGAGATCGAGCGGGTGCCGTTCCGATTCGAGGCGGTTTTTTCGGACTGCGTGATGCCGGGGATGGGGGGTATCGAACTCGCCAAGCGGCTTCGGATCAGCCACCCGAACCTGCCGGTCGTGCTGACGTCGGGCTACAGCGACGTTCTCGCCCGTGAAGACGACCACGGCTTCGACCTCGTGCGCAAACCCTATTCGGCGGAACAGGTGGCGGGCGCGTTCCGAAAGATCGCCCAAAGCGGACGGTTGCGCAGGCGCAGTCCTTGAAGACGGGCGGGAGGCGAGGATGAAACGGCCCGACGAGCGAGACTCCGGCCTTCCTGAAAGCCTCACGCGGCATCTGGGCGGACGCAAGCGCGCGATCTGGCCGACACCGGATGATCGCAACCGCTACAATACCGGCGCTCACCGCCCTCGCCTGCCGAGCAAGGTGTTCAGGGGGGTCTGGTTGTGGGCCGCGATCTTCAACCTCGCGGGCGGTGCCATCCTCGCCCTCCTCTGGTCGAGCATGGGCTAACTCGCGGCGACGCGCAGAAAGGCCCGTCAAGCCAGTTGACCCGTCGATCCTTTCCCCCTATCTGACCGCATCCCGGCGGCAACGCCCGGGCACCTCTCCCGGCCACCACACACCGACGGGAGACGAAGCCGAGACATCGGCTTGTTGGGGGATAGTTTAACGGTAGAACGGTGGACTCTGACTCCTCTAGTCCTGGTTCGAATCCAGGTCCCCCAGCCACCTCTCTTTAAACCGTTATCTGCAAAATCCGAGACCGATAGAGACAGGCCCGTGGCCATCTCGGCCGGCGCGCGGCGCCGTGAGTCCGGTGCTTCTTCCGTTTCCAATGCTGCTTTCTCCGTGAGCCTCGCGGCAAACCTGTGCTATGGCGCGCGGGAAATGCGGGGCGGCCAAGTCGCACCTGCCATAGAGGGGGAGCGTTGCTGAACCGCGAGCGGGGGGCCGATGCTGATCTGGGTCGGTTGATCGGCGCCGTGGGACGCGGCGACCGCGTCGCGTTGCGTTCGCTCTATGAGGCCGTAGCCCCGAAACTTCTCGGGATCATCGTTCGTATCCTGCAGGATCGAGGCGCGGCGGAAGACGCCCTTCAGGAGGTCTTCGTGCGCATCTGGCAGCGGGCAGGCAGTTACGATCCCCAAGCCGGCGCGCCGATGCCGTGGCTCGTCGCCATCGCCCGCAACCAAGCCATCGATCGTTTTCGCCAGGACAAGTCCACGCGGCTGACCCAAGTCGAAGACGGTGTTCTGGAGCGTTTGCCCGATGGGCAGGACGGTGAAGCCGACCTCGCCCAGCGCGATGCGCTGACAACTTGCCTCGAACGGGTGGAGACGCCCCAGCGCGAGTGCATCGTGCTCGCTTATTGCGAGGGTTGGTCGCGCGAGGAACTCGCGGCGCGCTACGACTGCCCGGTCAACACCGTGAAGACCTGGCTGCGCCGGGGTCTCATCAGCCTGCGCGGCTGCCTGGAGGCCGCATGAGCGCCTCCACACCCTGGACCGACGATCCGGAAGGGGCTGCGGGCGAATACGTCCTCGGCACCCTGCCCCCGGACGAGCGTGACGCTTTTGCCCGTGCCATGGCGCAGGATGCGAGCCTACGCGCCCGTGTTTCCGCATGGGAGGCGCGGCTTCTGCCGCTCGCTGGAACTATCCCGACCATAACGCCCGCGCCTGGAACCTGGAGCGCCATCGAATCAAGGACAGGCGGAGCGCTGGAAGGATTCGAACGTGCTCGCTTGGCAAAGCTCGAAAGGGGCTTGCTGCGCTGGCGGCTCGCGGCGGGGGCAGCGACGGCCCTGGCGGCCGGGCTCGCCCTGTGGATCGCCATCAACCCACGCCAAGCGGTCGATGAGACGCGTTACCTGGCCGTGGTGGATCGGGGCGGCGCGCTTCCCGCACTGATCGTGACGGTCGATCTCGGGGGAAGCACGGTGCAGGTGCGCAGCCTCGCCGCCGAAACGCCGCCGGATCACAGCCTGGAGCTTTGGTATGTCGGTGCGGGTGCGGCGCCGCGTTCGCTCGGGCTCGTCAGCGCTGCGACGGCTCGCCTACCGGTTCCGGCCGCTCTGCGGGAAGGGGCCGAGGGCGGAAGCCTTGCTGTATCGGTGGAACCGAAGGGCGGCTCGCCGACCGGATCACCGACCGGGCCCGTAATCTATTCGGGCAAACTCGTCCGCGAATAAAAGCCTCTCGCAAAACACCCGTTCACCGGGAGTTCTTCCCCGGCCTCGACGGCTCAGCGGGAGTTTTGTGAGAGGCTCTGAGTGGGGCGGGCCCCGGTAAGACCGGGACCCGCAGCCTGATTACGGCAGCAGAACGCCGTTGATGACGTGGATGACGCCGTTCGACTGGCGCACGTTCGGAATGGTGACCTTGGCCGTGTTGCCCTTGGCATCGGTGACCATGACGGCCTTGCCCTTGGTCGTGATGATGAGCGGCTCGCCCTGCACGGTCTTCAGCTCGGCCTGCCCGCCGCCCTGCTTGACCGCAGCCATGGCTTTCCTTGGCACCGTAGACGCCGGGGACGACGTGATAGGTCAGGATGGCAGTGAGCTGCGCCTTGTTCTGCGGCTGAACGAGGTTCTCGACCGTGCCCGGCGGCAGCTGCGCGAAAGCGGCGTTGGTCGGCGCGAAGACGGTGAAGGGGCCGGGGCCGGACAGCGTGTCGACGAGGCCCGCCGCCTTCACGGCAGCGACCAGCGTGGTGTGATCCTTCGAATTGACGGCGTTCTCGACGATCGTCTTGTTCGCGTACATCGGCGCGCCGCCGACCATCGGGTTCTTGGCCATGGCCGGGGCGGCGGCGAAGGCGAGGCCGAGGGCGAGGCCGACGCGGAGAAGGGTCTTGGACATAGTGGCTCCCTGAATGAAGCGCCCGCACTGGGGCGTCAGGGGCGGTACGGAGGTGGGCCGCCGGAAAGTTTCAGCGGCCTTAAAAAATCTTACGCTGCGGGAAGCTGGCTTGCGATGGCCGTGATGATGCGCGGATCGGACGGATCCACCGTGTGCGGGAACGACGCGAGCAGGCTGCCGTCGCGGGCGACGAGATACTTGTGGAAGTTCCAGCCCGGTGCCGAGCCCGGTTTCTCCGTGGCCGCCCAACGGTAGAATGGATGGGCCGAGGGGCCCTTCACATGCACCTTCGACACGACGGGGAAGGTGACGCCATGGTTCTTACGCGCCGCCTCTGCGATGGCGACGCCGTCCAGCGGCTCCTGGTTGCCGAAATCGGGCGACGGCACCGCAATCACCATGAGGCCGCGCGATCCGAAACGCGTCCAGAGCCCCTGAAGCCCGACAAATTGGCCCGCATAGCCGCAGGCCGTCGCAGTATTCACGACGAGGATTGGCTTGTCCGCGTAGTCCGAGAGCGGCAGCACGCCGCCTTCAGGCTTCTCGAATGAGAAGGTGGTCGCCTTCGTCTCGCCCGCTATCGCGCGGCCGATCCCGCCGGCCATGGCTGCGCCAACGAGGAAAAGCGCCTGACGGCGCTGGACGACACCGGTGACGAATGAGGTCATGGCTGGGCTCCCCGATCGTTTGGGATGCGCTGCATTGCCTGGAAAATCTAGGCGGGTTCCCGGGCTTGGCCAGAATCCGCGACGGTCGGTCACCGAGCCTTCGCGGCGGCCAACGAACCGGCGACGAGATCGGCGAGGATCGCCTCGGCTCCCCGCGTGACGGCTGGACCCGCCGCAGCGGGGCTTCCCGCATCGAAAGGGGGCTGTGGCGCGTATTCCGCCACGAGCTGCGCGGTGCGAGCATACTCGTCGCCCCGCAGCCGCGCGGCCAGGGCCAGCGCGAAATCGAGCCCCGCCGAGATTCCTGCTGCTGTGATCCGGTTGCGATCGGTGACGATCCGGTCCGCAACAGGAATAGCACCCAGCAGGGGCAGAACGCTGTCTCGCACGCACCAATGGCTGGTGGCGCGGTAGCCATCGAGAAGGCCGGCCGCGCCGAGGATCAACGAGCCGGTACAGACACTGGTGACGTAGCGGGCACGGCTCGCCCGGTCGCGCAGGAACGCGAGGGTCGGTGCGTGGCGCATTTGCTTGGGTGTCCCGTCGCCACCGGGCACGAACAGGACATCGAGGTCGCGCGGGCATTCCGCGAAGCTCGCGGTAGCGATCAATCCGAGACCTGTATCGCTCTCGATCGGCCCCTTCGTCTCCGCGACCAAGGTGAGGCTGCCCGCCGAAAGACCGGCCAGCAATTCCTGAGGCCCCACAAGGTCGAGGGCCGTCATGCCGGGATAGAGCAGCATGGCGATCGACACCGGCTGCTCACTTGCCCTGACCGGGCGTGCCGCCAGCACGCTCACGGCGGCCAGGGTCGCGGCGATCTCGCGGCGGCTGGGGGACGAAGCCATGCTGCACCTCAGGCAGCGGCCCGGCTCCTCTCCGTCCGCTGGTCGAGGAGTAGGATGGTCGCGGTGAGCAGCTTATCCAGGGCGTCACAATCGCCCGGTGTTCCGGCATAGCTGCCCTCGCGTCCGGCCATCTCGATGGTCTTCAACTGCTCCACCAGAACAGACGCGCCGATGTTCGCGCTCATGGATTTCAGGCTGTGCGCTGCCCGCGCGATGGCCTGCTGGTCCAGGACGGCCACCGCCTCACGCAGAGCCACGAGCGCAACGGGCGCTTGGCTGCGGTAGAGGTCGACGATACGGGTGAGGAATTCGCCATCCCCGAGGCTGAGCAGGCTTTCGAGAACCTCTTCGTCCAGTAGCCCCTCCGGCACCGCCCGCGTCTGAAGCGGTGCGACGACGATGCCCGAGTCTGCGTTCGCTCCCTCGGCATAGCGTTCGAGCAGGGCTGCGAGCTGTTTCAGTGTGAAGGGCTTGGCAAGAATCCCGTCCATCTGCGCCGCCTCGACGGCATCGGCAGCATCGGCAAGCACATGGGCCGTCAGGGCGATGATCGGCGTGCGGCGGCTGCCCCAGGCGGATTCCTGTTCGCGGATGGTGCGGGCGGCGGTGAAGCCATCCATCACCGGCATGCTGCCATCCATGAGCACGAGATCGAAAATCTGCGCTCCCACGGCTGCGACGGCGGCGGCGCCGTCCTCGACGGCCACCACATCGGTCACGCCGCAGCGGGATAGGGCTTCCAGGGCGACCTCGCGATTGACGGCGCTGTCATCGGCCACCAGCACCCGCATTCCGGGGAAGCGAGGGAGAGCATCGGCTTGAGCGATGCGCGTCCCCGGCATCGCGAAGGCGCGGCCTTCCGCCAGGGCGGAGAGAGCGGGCTGCCACTCCGCCTGGGTGACTGGCCAGCGCAGGATCTCGTCGGCGAGACCTTGCCGCAGGGCATCGTCGGCCGCGCCCTCCCCCGGCTGTCCGAGGACCAGGATACGCTCCGCACCTTCTGGCCGCCTACCCTGGGCGACGAGGGCTTGCGCGTCGAGAAACCAGTGGGCCGGTCCCTGCCCTTCCACCTCGCTCGGGGCGAAACCCGCGGACTTCAGGCTCGCCATGAGAACCGCCCGCGTCGCGGAGCCGCCCGCCTGGACGACGATGTTCATCGGCACATCGGGGCGACGCTCGATCTCCGCGGATGCCTCTGCCGCGTCGACGGGTATGCGGGCGAAGAAGGTCGATCCGACTCCGACCTCGCTGGTGACGCCAACGCTGCCGCCCATCGTCTCGACGATGCGCTGTGCGATGGAGAGGCCGAGCCCCGTGCCGCCGAAGCGGCGGGTGGTCGATTGATCGGCCTGCGAGAAGGCCGAGAAGATGGTCGCGAGCTTGTCCTGCGGAATGCCGATGCCCGTGTCGGTGACGGCGAGCACGAGGAAACCGTCGGCGGGATCGATGTCGAGGCGCAGGGCGACATGCCCCTGAGCGGTGAATTTCAGCGCGTTCGAGACGAAGTTGCTCGCCACCTGCCCGAGCCGAACCGGATCGCCGAGAATGGCCCGGGGCACATCCGGTGCGACGCTCGCCGCGAGGTCGAGCCCGGCGCTGCGGGCCCTTTCGGCGAACAGCGTCACCACCGTATCGGCCACCTCGGACGGGCTCACCGGCACGCGCTCCAATTCGAGCTTGCCGGCCTCGACCTTTGCGAAGTCGAGGATGTCGTTGATGATCGCGAGTAGCGATTTGCCGGAACGCGCGATGACGTCGGCGTAACGGCGCTGGCGGGCGGGCAGGTCCGAACTCGCGAGGAGTTCGGCCATTACCAGCACTCCGTTCATGGGCGTGCGGATCTCGTGGCTCATCGTCGCGAGGAAGGTCGATTTCGCGGCGTTGGCGCTCTCAGCCACCTGCTTGGCTTCGCTCAGGTCCGCCGTGCGGGCACGGACTTCCTGTTCGAGATGAGCGCTGTGGGCGGCGAGGCGATCATCGCGCTCGTTCACCGCCGAGAGCAAATCGTTGAAGGTGCGGGCGAGGCGCCCGACCTCGTCATCCGCCGAGATGGGTGCGCGGCGGGTGTAGTCGTGGCGCAGGCGCACCGCATCCATGGTTCCGGCCAGCTGGGCCAGCGGCCGCGTGACGCTGCGCTGCATCTGGAGGGACACGCCGATGCCGATCGCCACGGCGAGCAGGGCGACCAGCAAAGTGTTCTTCGCCGCTTCCTTGACCCTGTCCGAGATGTATTGGGATTCGTTGATGAGGATCACGCGGCCGATGACGGCGCCATTCTCCTTGATCGGCGCCTCGACCTTCAGGGTGCGCGTGCCGAACAGGCTCATCAAAGAGAGGTCATGGCCGTCGAGTGCCGTGTCCGAACTCAGTCGCAGACCAAGGCCCTGCTCGCCCAGCACCGAGCCGTCCGGCCGCTCGATCGCTCCGTAGACGATGCCCTGCCGCCCACCGATGGCGCGCAGGGTCGCGTTCGCGGCGGCGGCGTCGTTCTCCAGGGCGGCACGGGCGCTGCCGGCGGCGAAGACCTCCGCCATGGTGGTCAGGGCCGCTTGCTGCTCGTCACCGATCCGGTCGAGTTCGTTCCAGACCGACAGGATTGAGGTGAGGACCAGGGCCGCCGTAACGGCCGCCGTGACGACGAGGGCGATGCGCCCGGCGATGGAGCGCCCCGGCTTCAGCCACCTCCTCTTCATGCTCTGCATCCGCCCGGTCCCGTCTCGTGAGGTGGTATCGCCCGGGGGCGTTGGGTCTAGGCAGCCTGCGCCCAAGTCTTTTCGACGTCGTCCCACCCTTCGAGGAAGGCCGTGACGCAGCGCGGATCGAAATGCTGGCCCGATTGCTCGGACAAGAAGGCGCGCGCCCTCTCCAGCGGCCAAGCCTTCTTGTAGGGGCGCTCGGACACGAGGGCATCGAAGACGTCCGCCACCGCGACGATGCGGCCGGAGAGCGGGATCTCCTCGCCCTTCAGGCCGCGCGGGTAGCCGGTGCCATCCCAGCGTTCGTGGTGGCTCTCGGCGATCTCGGCGGCGAGCTTCACGAGATCCGACTTGCTGCCTTCGAGGATCCTGCGCCCGCGCTCGGCGTGCTTCTGCATCTCCTCCCGCTCCTCGACGGAGAGCGGGCCCTGCTTGAGCAGAATAGAATCGGGCACGCCGATCTTGCCGACATCGTGCATGGTGGAGGCGAGCTTCAGCGTCCGCAGCCGATCGGGATCGAAGCCGAGGTTGCGTGCGATCACCCCGACATAGGACGAGACGCGGGCGATATGATCGCCGGTATCGGTGTCGCGATGTTCGGCGGCGCGCATGAGCAGGGCGATGATCTCCTGCTCACGGGATTCGATCACGGCGACCGCCTTCGCCACCTCACGGGCGAGCCAAGCGGCGCGGTCCTGTTCCTGGCGATGAGCCGCGCTGATCTTCATCAGATTGGTGATGCGGGCCTGGATCTCGATCGGATCGCAGGGCTTGCCGAGGAAGTCGGTCGCGCCGGCCCGCAGCGCCTGATGGCGCAGGCTGCGCTGGTCGAGGCTCGTGACCATGACGATCGGCACATGGGCGAAGCCTGGCACCGCCCGCGCGGCCGTGATGACGTCGATGCCGGTGAGCTTCGGCATGTCGTAATCGGTGATCACCACGCCGATTTTGTCGGCGTTCTCGCGCAGATAGGCGATGCCCTTTTCCGGGCAGGTGAAGGTCACGGGCTCGCAATCCGCGACCGGCTTCAGCGCCTGCACCATCAGCAGGTTATTCATCTCGGCGTCGTCGAGAATCAGCGCGAGCACCACGAGCCTCCCGTCAGTCCGGCCGCGTAAGACAGCATCATTGCGACAGCACCACCCTGCCGCTGAGGGGGCCAACACCCTTCGGCACGGGTACGCTGGTCCCCTCGTAATTGGCGTTCAGATACAGGTTCGGTCCCTCGTAGAGATTGACCTGCCGGGCCACCACGACGGTGTAGGCCGACTGGTCCGACACCGGCCGACTCGCATCGATCACCAAGCGGCCCGCCGGCAGGTATATCGTGCCGAGCATTGTGCGAGCATTGTCACTGATGATCCGATAGCTGCGCATCGGCGTCGTGCTGCCGAGTGGCGGAGGCGTCAGCGAGACGGGGCTGATCGGCAGAAGGGCGTTCAGAAGGATCGCCGGATCAAGGATGCTGCCGACCTGGGTATCCTCCATCATCAGAAGCCCGGCCATCACACCCGTGGTCGGCGCCGTCAGGCTGATGGTGCTGCCTTTGTTGAAAAGCAGGCCGGTATTGTTGCCGCTGAAATAGAAGCCGACATCCGTGCCGCTGAACGTGGCCGAATTGGTCACGAGAAGCGGCCCCTCCTTGATGACGTAGATGCCCGGCTTCAGCGTGACGTGCGCGTTGCCCATCACGTAGATGCCGCCGCAATAGGTGCCCGGTTCCAGGGTCGTGTTCGAGACGATGCGCATCCCGCCGAGAAGCGGTGTCAACAGGTTCGCCAGGGTAGAAGACGGGCATGAACCGGACGATGGCGCCGGCCGGTCCTTGAGCGGATCGGCGATGGGCGGGCAACTCGTCTGCGGCGTCGGTGAGAAATTCGCGCGCACGCCGAGATAGCCGCCCGCCGAGCAGATCGTCTCGGCCCGCGCCATCGAGTTGTCGCCGCCGACCATCCCGGCCGTGTTCACGGAATCAGAATAGAGCGAGCAGCCCTGCGCGGTGACCTGAGCATTCTTTTGCAGATTGAACACGCCCGGCGCCATCGGATCGAGGGTAAGCATGCACAGGCGCATCTTGCCTACGATGCTCACCTTCGCCTGGGCCGCGACACTCTGCGTCCCGAGGCCGATGAAGCGGCCGAAGGACAGCGGTACGCTATCGACGGCCCTGGCGAAGACGCTGGTCCTGTCGCCCCCCACCTCGACGGCGATCGCCAATTGGCGATCGGGCGGTGTCCGCGCGTTGGTGACGACCATCTGCTCGACGACGCCCTTGACCGAGGCGTCACTGGATGAGGCGAGCTTGAGCGCGTTGCCGCCCGCCAGCACACCCGTATCCACGGCATTCTGCAATTGAGATCGCCGCGCGACGAGCGTGGCGTAGTCGATGCCTCCACCGACGAGGCCGAGAAGCACCGGAAGCGACAGGCCGAAGATCAAAGCGACGCCGCCGCGCCGCTCGCTCGCGAAGGCGTCGGCGTATGCGCGTGCTCGCCGGACAAGGCCCGGCAATACGCCCCTCACACCCTCAGCCACGCCCATCATCCCTGCGATCCGGTTCGGAATCCCGGTCTCGTCTTTTCATGGAAGTATGGTGCGCTCGTTAATTGCAGGCGCCAGAAACGAGGTTGCAAACAGTTCTTTGAGCTATCTCCACAGCATTGCGTGCATCGCCGCCTTGCGCCACTGAATGGTTTCCCGATCCCGAAGCGTGCATGACTTTGAAGGGCGCCAAAACCTCCGGGCACCACCGGAATACAACTTCAAGATGAAGTGAGGCGGCCTGCAACTTCGTTGCGGCGGAGGAACGGGATTGCGAAAGGCGGGTCGTAGCCGAGGAAGAACGGTGCACAGCACAACTTGTGATGAGAGGCGTTCAAAACGTCGACAAGAATACGTTCCTGCTCGGCCCTGACCTGCGGCGAGGCGGTGCCGCTGAAGCGCAACGCGGCGATTTTCTCCGCGGGGACCTGTACGATGCGAACGCCCGGCTCCGTCGGCTCGGGAGTCCCCGCTTCGGCGACTTCACGCGGCAGGAAGAAGCGCATCGTCCCCGGCGCACCCTGCTCCACCGGTACGGTCATGGCGATGCGCTGGCCGCTCGCCTCGACGGGCGCCGTCATCGCGATGCGTCCGCCCGTGCGGTTGGCGCCCGTGATGTAACGAAACAGGCGGCCGAAAGCCTCGCTATCCCCCTGCCCTCTCGCATCGGTCTCGACCGCGAGCCGCCCCTCATAGGCTCGGATCTCGACGCCCCGATTGAGCCGCTCGACCACGGTGTAGCGCGGCTGCTCGTACAGGGCCCGCACACCGAAGATGCCGAGCACGGATTCGAGCAGGGTGAGCGCGTAGTAGAGGAACTTGTCCATGGCCGTACCATCCTGCGGCAACGGGCGAGGATGTAGGGTTGCCTTCGGCCTTGTCCTGGCTGTGCTTCAGCCGGGCTGCGTCCCGGCGACCGGGGTAACCTGCTCCGGCAGCGGGGCTTCCAGGGTGAAGACGACACCGTCCACGGCATAGTCGATCTTTGCCGTGCCGCCGATCTCGGCGGCCAAAGCCCGCTCGATGAGGCGCGAGCCGAACCCGCTGCGGGCGGGGGCCGTCACGGGCGGCCCATCGACCTCCGCCCAGCGCAGCTTCAGCTGTGCCGGATCGGTGCCCTCGACCTGCCAGCGCAAAGTGACACTGCCGCGATCCACTGACAGGGCGCCGTACTTGACGGCGTTGGTGGCGAGTTCGTGCAGTGCCATGGAAAGAGCGAGGGTCAGGCGTGGTGGCAGCCACACTTCCGGTCCCTCAACATGGAAGCGTTGTTCGGCACCGCCCAGGAAGGGGCGCAGCGCCGCGTCCACGATCTCGTTCAGCGGCGCGCCGACCCAGCTGACCCGCGTCAGCACGTCATGCGCGAGGGAGAGCGAGCGCAGCCGCGCGTCGAGGGTCGTCTGCGCATCCTCCAGCGACCCGGCATTGCGGAGCGTCTGGTGCGCGATCGACTGCATCGTCGCCATCGAGTTCTTCACCCGATGGTTCAACTCGTCGGCGAGCAGCGTTCGGTGCTCTTCGGCGCGCTTGCGATCCGTGATGTCGATGGAGATACCAGCCATGCTGACCGGCGTGCCATCCTCCGCATGGGAGACCTGACCGCGGATTTGCACCCAGCGCACCTCTCCGTTCGGCCAGCGAATCCGGTATTCGATGTCGTAATCGGCTTGCCCTTCGAGCGACGCCTCCACGGCCGCCTGCATCCTCGTCCGATCTTCGGGCAGGATGGCTGCCAGCAATTCCTCGTACGGGAAGGGCTTTGCCGGATCGCGGCCAAAGTTCAGTTTGCATCCCTCGGACGCGATGAGCTTCAGCCCGTCGATCTCCAGAGTCCAAGAGCCAAGGCGACCTGCCTCCAGGATGAAGCGGAGCCGTTCCTCGCTCCGCGTCAACTCTTTCGTGCGCCGCTCGACCTCCTGTTCCAGGGCGTCGCGGTCACGCTGGATGCGGGCAAGCTTGTCTCGCTCCAGGGTCACGTCGAATTGCGAGGCGAAGAAATAGGTCAACTCGCCGTCCCGGCCGAAGACCGGCGAAATGAGAAGGCGGTTCCAGAAGAGTTCGCCGTCCTTCTTATGATTCAGCAGATCGATCTCGATCGGCACGCGCTGTGCGATCGCTTCGCGAATCCGGGCCACGTCGCCCTGATCGGTCTCCGGCCCCTGGAGGAACCGGCAATTCCGGCCGACGATCTCCCCCGGCTGTACCCGGTGAGACGCGAGAAGGCGTCGTTGACGAAGACGATCGGGTTGTCCGGCTGGTGCGGATCGGTGATCACCATCGGCATGCGCGTGGCACGGACAGCCGAGACGAACGGGTCCGAACTCGCATCGCTACGGGCGAACTCCGTTTCGAAACGGCTACGATCCGGGTGGTTCGTCAAACTCCGCCGCCCTTCACGCGACTACCGGCCGTTGCACGTCACCGCCGGTCTAGCGTGGCCTTATCGCGGAACGGTTAGGTTGCGCGCAAGCTCTCCGTGAGCACGATGCGGTGGATCGGACCGAACGGGTGCGGGGGCGTCGCGATACGGTTTTACTTCATTACCGCAATCCTTGTCGCTGCACCGCTGCGATGTCTTGGGAAAGAGCTAGCGATTTGCATTCCGGGCTGCCCTTCCAGTCTCGGCTTGGAAGCGGTGAGGATTCCGGCTGCGCGCAATTGTCCTGGGTCCGGAATCCAGATGTCGGCGGGGGCCACGCGCATGACGCGCTCCACGAAGGCGCGTGGGAGGCCGGCGGCTTGGTACGCGGCTCGCTCGGGAGCTGGATCGACCGCGAGCTTGCGGCCATCCGGCCCGATCTCGTAGGGCGCATGGAAGCCGAGGCGGCCCTCCGGCCCCAGGGTTCGCCTACGCCCTTGCAAGAAGATCAACGTGCAGGCCGAGGCACAGGCATCCGCGACATGCGTGGACAGGTGGCGCTTTCGAACCAGCCGTCCGATGTCGATGGCTTCCTCCACGAGCCCGCCATCGCTGTCGAGGTGAAGGCTTTCGACCTCCGGATGCGATGACAGAAAGGCCGCAAGCCGTACGGCGACGCCTTCGGTCAGGTCACCACTCAGCCGCAACTCCCGACCGCCGGGGGCGAGGTCGAGGCGCGCCGGCACTTCGCGATCCTCAGGCGCGAGAGTGCTCGCCGGCGGTGGCACGGCAAGGGCAAGACGCTGCGTTTCGGGCGGCGCGAGATGGAGGCTGTTCGTGGGTACGAGGGCGGCGAGCGTGAGTGCGAGGCCGAGCGCAGCCACCCGAGCCGGGCGAGCCCGGCCGAGAGAAAGGATAGACATGGGAAAGTGTCCCTCAGCGGGCGGGAGAGGCCGAAGCGGGGCCTACTGAAGGTAGGAGACGAACATCTCCGAGACGGCGCGGGAGGCATAGCTCTCGGGGCTCTCACCCCATCGCACCGGGAAAGCCTCGGCGACCCGGCGGCCTGCGAGGATGCGCGAGACCTCATCGGGCATCAGGCCGTCCTCGAAGGCGTTGGCGAGGGCGGCGCGCTCGAAGCGCGGATGTGTGTGAATAGCCTCCGGCAGAAGCACGCCGGGGTCGAAGGTCAGTTGCGGGGCGAAGTCATGAGACGGCATGATGGTGGCTCTCGTGTCGGTAATGCTGCGAAATACGGTTCTCCTTCTGCGAATGCATGCAGGCACAACACGAGAGTTTGGCCATGGTCATCTCGAAACGGGTCATCGTTGCCTCCTCTGGGTTCGACTACCTGTCGACCCATGAAGAGTAGCGATAACGGCTGAGAAAGTGCTGCCAAATGCACGGTGGCGGCGAGAGAAGTTCGTTCGCCCGCACCGCAAAACGGAGCATAAGCGTCGGGCGGCGCTTCAGAACCGCGTGGTGAGCGTCGTCAGCCAGTCCGGCGAGGCCTCGACCAGGACCGCTTCGACCTTCTTGTCGAGGCCGGTGGCGATCATCATCCCCGTCATCACGAGGACGAGGCCGAGCGCCGCCTTCAAACCCTTGCCGAGCCCCATCATCCGGTCGCGCCAGCGCATCAGCACTTCACGTGACAGCGACCCGAGCAGAAGCAGCGGCAGCGCCGCGCCGAAGCCGAAGACCAGCATGGTCAGCGCCACCGCGCCGAGGTTCTGCCCCTGAGAGGCGAGGAGCGATGCCGCTCCCAAGGTCGGCCCGACGCAGGGACTCCACACTGCCCCAAGCAGCAGCCCCACCCCGAACTGGCCAGCGAGGCCGGCCGTGGAGAAGCCGCCGAAGCGACGCTCCGCCCAGTCGCCAATCGGGCTCGCGGCGACGGAGAACCGCGTCTGCGCGGCTGGGATCATGAGTACGAGGCCGATCAGAATCAGCATCATCGCCGCGACGATGCGGAAGATCCCCGCATCGAGCCCAATGGCGAAGCCGATCGTGGCGACGAAGAGACCGATGGCGACGAAGGAGACGGCGAGCCCGCTCGCCAGGGCCGCCGGGCCGAGGCGGTGTTCGGAAGCCGCCGCGCCGAGCACGAGCGGCAGGAGCGGAAGCACGCAGGGCGAGAGGATCGACAGGAGCCCCGCAAGGAAGGCGAGGCCGAGGGACGCGATCATCGCGTCAGGCCTGCGGCGTGCCGCTGAGGGAATTGTCCGGGTCCCAGCCGTAATGGAGCGTCTCGAAGCGCATGGAGCGGGCATCGACCATGAGCAGCCGCCCGACGAGGGGTTCGCCGAAGCCCGCCACGGCGCGGATCACCTCCATCGCCATCAGCGAGCCCATGACCCCGGCCAAGG
The DNA here is from genome assembly GCF_042661665.1 of Methylobacterium komagatae. NCBI lineage: Bacteria > Pseudomonadati > Pseudomonadota > Alphaproteobacteria > Hyphomicrobiales > Methylobacteriaceae > Methylobacterium > Methylobacterium komagatae. The sequence continues at coordinate 3,030,058 of NZ_JBHSWN010000001.1, read as the reverse complement.
CACCAAGCACGCCGGCCTCCGCGCAGGGTGGCACCGTGCCGGGCGGGGGCGGGCTCGGAAAGAGGCAGCGATAGGTCGGGTTCGGGCGTCCGTCTGCACCCTTCTCATGGGCGCGGATCGTCGTGAGCGTGCCATCGAACCGGCCGAGCGCCGCCGTCACGAGGGGGCGGCGAACGTGGAAGCAGGCATCCGAGACGCAGTAGCGCGTGCTGAAATTGTCCGAGCCGTCGGCGATCACGTCGTATTGCGCGATCAGGTCGGCGGCGTTGTCGGGGTTGAGCCGTAGGGAATGCCCCTCGACGCGGACATGGGGATTGAGGCGGACCACGGCCTCAGCGGCGCTCTCGATCTTCGGCCGACCGATATCGGGCGTGCCGTGGATCACCTGCCGTTGCAGATTCGAAAGGGACACGGTGTCGTCATCGGCAATGCCGATCGTGCCGATGCCTGCCGCTGCGAGATATTGGATGAGGGGCGCGCCGAGGCCTCCGGCGCCGACCACGAGGATCCGCGCCGCCTTCAGCTTCGCCTGCCCCGGACCGCCGATTTCGGCGAGAACGAGATGGCGCGCGTACCGTTCGATCTCGTCGCTGTCTAAAGCCATTGAGCTCGAATCGAGGCTCTAAAGATTACGCGCCGTCCGGGGGACGGCGCGCCATGCACGATGAGGCGACGCGATCAGCGCGGCGCGAGGATCATAATCATCTGGCGGCCTTCGAGCATCGGCTCGCTTTCCACCTTCGCGATCTCGGCGGTTTCATGCTTCACGCGCTCGAGGAGCTTCAGGCCCAGGTCCTGGTGCGCCATCTCACGGCCGCGGAAGCGCAGAGTGACCTTGACCTTGTCGCCTTCCTCGAAGAAGCGCTGCACCGACTTCATCTTGGTGTCGTAGTCGTGCTTGTCGATACCGGGGCGGAGCTTGATCTCCTTCACCTCGACCGTCTTCTGCCGCTTGCGAGCCTCGTTCTGCTTCTTCTGTTCGTTGAAGCGGAAGCGCCCATAATCGAGCAGCTTGCAGACCGGCGGGACGGAGTTCGGCGCAATCTCCACGAGATCGAGGCCGGCTTCCTCAGCCAGGGCCAGCGCGTCGAAGAAGGGCACGACGCCACGGTTCTGCCCGGTATCGTCGATCAATTGCACGTCTCGCACCCCGCGGATGTCGCGGTTGGCGCGCGGCCCATCCTTCTGCGGGGCCGGCATGGCTCTCATCGGTCTACGAATGGCTGTGGTCTCCTGCTTCAACGACAAACGGCGGCCGAGCTGAATCCCTCCCGGAATCCCCTGACCGCCAGCCGTTCCGGTCTTTCCCGGAAAAGACACCTTGACGCAAGCGCACCAAGTGTCAACGGGGTTGCGTGACGAATTGGCTCACCGGTCAGCGCGCGAAACGCCGATCGGTTCCACCTTGACCTTGATGTGTAGCCGCGGCGGGCTCGCCGCAAGGTGTGGCTTCAGCCGTTCCGGTCAAGCAATTCGGCGTAGACGCCTAACGTATCGCCGACCATCCGCTCCAGCGAGAAGTTGGCTTCCACATGGGCCCGGCAGCGGCGCGCCAGGGCGTCGCGGGCACTGGCACCGAGCGACAAAGCCTCAGTGAGCGAGGCGGCGAGCGCGGCGGCGTCGCCTGCAGGGACACGCCAGCCGGTCCGTTGGCCCGTGGGGACGTCGGGCGGGGCGAGAACCGTTTCCGGCACGGCACCGAGATCCGAGACGACCACGGGCGTGCCGAGAGCCTGCGCCTCGACTGCCGACCGGCCGAACGCCTCGGGCTCGATCGACGGCACCGCCACCACCGAAGCCGCGCGGAAGGCGGCGGGCATATCCGTGCAATGGCCGACCCTTCGCACGATGCCGTCGAGCCCGCGCGCGGCGACGAGGGCGTCGATCTCCCGCTCGTAGCTGGTGCGTCCCTGCGGATCGCCCGCCAGCACGATCGCAAGATCCTGCACGCCCTGCTGGCGCATCAGCGCCGCTGCCTCGATCAGGCAGCGATGGCCCTTCCAGGCGGTCAGCCGGGCGGCCAGCAGAACCACGCGGTGATGCGGCTCCACGCCCCAGGCGCGGCGGAGGGCCTCGACCCGGCCGGGCCCCACCGCGTGCGGGTTGAAGGCGCCGAGATCCGTGCCACGATAGATCACCCGCAGGCGGTCCCCCGCCTCGGCCGGATGCAATTGCTGAATGAGCTGAGCCGTGTAGCGAGAATTGGCGATTACCACATCGCCCCGCGCCATCACGGAATTGTACAGAACCTTCACGCCGGTGCGGCCGGAATAGCTGCCGTGATAGGTGGTGACGAAGGGGATGCCGAGGCGCCGCGCGGCGCCGAGCGCCACCCAGGCCGGAGCGCGAGAGCGGGCGTGAATGAGGTTCACCCCCTCGCGACGGCACAGGGCCGCCAGGCGCAGGGTGTTGACCGCCATCCGCAGCGGGTTCTTCGCGGCGGCCGGGAAGCGTAACCAATGGCCGCCCTTGGCCTGCAACTCTCCAACGAGGCGCCCGCCCTCGGTCGCGACGAGCGCACGAGCCCCCGCCGCAGCGAGCCCGGCGGCGACATCGACCGTCGTCCGCTCGGCGCCGCCCGCGTCGAGGTCGGGGATGATCTGAAGCACGGTCGCCCCGGCAAGGCGGCCCTCGCCCAAGGGAAAGCTCGGCGTCGCCCTCGCCTCCTCGGTCAATGCCGGTCCTCCCGTGAGAAGCCGCCCGAAGGCGGCTGTTCGCTGCCACGTATCCACGTAAGAACCTGTCCCCATCGGCGCAGCATGGCGGTTGCGCTTTACGGTCCCGTAAACGGACTCTGAAGCTCAACCGTTCGTTTCACATCCAATTCGCCAAGGAACCCGCAATGGCTGAATCCAGCTTCACCATGACTGTCGAGGGCCATGGCCCCGCGCGCGATATCGCCGTGCGGGTTCGCGACGGCGCCGGTCCCCCGGTCGTGTGGCTCGGCGGATTTCGATCGGACATGAACGCCACGAAGGCAGGCGCCATCGATTCCTGGGCGGAAAAGGCCGGTCGGCGCTTCGTGCGCTTCGACTATGCCGGGCACGGCATCTCCGGCGGGCGCTTCGAGGATTACGTGATCTCGTCCTGGCTGGACGATGCCCGCGCGGTGATTGCGGCCCATGCCGACGAGGCGCCGGTTTTGGTCGGCTCGTCGATGGGTGGCTGGATCGCCTGTCTCGCAGCGCGGGAGCGGGCGCGTCAGGGCAAGAGGACCGCGGGTCTGGTGCTGATCGCTCCGGCCCTCGATTTCACCGAGGAGCTTCTCTGGGCCTCAATGGACGAAGGCCAAAGAAGCGCGATGCAGGCGAAGGGCGGCATCAGCGTGCCGAGCGAGTACGATCCGCGCCCAACCGTCTTCACCATGGGGCTGATCGAGGACGGCCGGAACAACTTGATGCTCGACGGCCCGGTCGAGCCGGGCTGTCCGGTGCACATCCTTCAGGGAGGGCGCGATCCGGATGTCCCTTCCTCTCACGCGTTCCGGCTGATGGAGCGGCTTCCGGCCGAGGGCACGGTGCTGACCTTCATCGCGGATGGCGACCACCGCCTGTCCAGGCCGCAGGATATCGAGCGGCTGGTGTCGGCGGTGGCCGGGATCGCCTAGAATCAGTGCAGGCTGACCGTGTGCAAATCCTGCGCGAGGGCGTTAGCCAGCACGGTCTCACGGGAGTCGGCGAGCATGATCGGCGCGCCGCTCGCGGAGAGCAGAGCGAACAGGTCGAGCCCGGGAGTCAGGGCCGGCGCCTGCGGGAAGAAGCGACGGACTTCCTCGGACCGGATCGGGCGGACATAGGCGATGTGCCCTTCGCCGAGGACGGCGAGATCCGCCGGCTGAAAAGCCGAAGCGTCGAGATCGGCGGGGGTCAAAGGTGCAGCGTTCAGTTCGGACATGGATGCCCTCCTTCGAGGCAGAGCGTCGGTCCCGGCCCCAGATGGCGACCGGGGGGTACAATCCCGATGTGGTGACGGCCCCCGATGCGATCAATCTCCCCCGCGATCAGTCGCGGGCGAGGATGTCGATCCGCCGCACGACACGCTCCGGCTCCGGCCGTACGAGATCGATGGAGAGCAGGCCGTTCGAGAGGTCGGCGCCCAGCACCTCCATCCCGTCGGCCAGGAGGAAGACCCTCTGGAACTGGCGAGCCGCGATGCCGCGATGGAGGAAGTGGCGCTCCCGGTCGTCCACCTGGCGACCGCGCACGACGAGCTGATTCTCCTCCAGCATCACGTCGAGCTGGCCACGGGTGAAGCCCGCCACGGCCAGGGTGATGCGCAGCCGCTCCGGCTCCTGTTCCGTGCGGGCCAACCGCTCGATGTTGTAGGGGGGATATCCATCGCCCGCAGCCTTCGACACCCGGTCGAGGGCCTGTTCGATCTCATCGAAGCCGAGCAGGAAGGGGTGCCCGAAGGGCGACGGTCGTGACATCGCGGGACGTGTTCCCTCAATGCGAAGCCTCAGACCTGCGGGCGTCCCGCGCCCGGCAAGCCAATGAGCGCTCCGGCGCCACGGAGCCCGCGCAAGGCAGCACTCCGCCCGGCGGGCCCGCCGGGACAGTCGAGATATGGCCGAGCGGTTCCGGCCCATCAAGGGATCGCCCAGTCGCCGTTTTCTGTCTCCGCACGAAAGGCGGGAATCCTGCGCAAGGGCCAGCGGCACTTGAGGAATTCGCGGGACGAAATCGGCCGGTTGCCGAATGATCCCGCTAACAGTTTGGAACCGCTCTGATTTTTGCTCCGGCCCTTGATGCGCCGGGCTGTTCCCGATACCTCCCGAACCGCAACGCGGCGCCATCCCGGCCGCTCTTCCGCAGGAGGTGCGATTGCAACCGTCGATCCCGCCTTCCGGCAATCCGATGCGCCGGGTCTCCGAGGCCTGCCGCGACGAGGCCGAGATTCTGGCACTGTCCGTCGCTCGCTTCGTGGCGGCGGGCTACATGACCGGGGATGTCGCCTGCTGGGATGCCGCCTTCAACGGTGCCGAGGAATTGCTCGGCTCGCACGAGGGGGGCCGCTTCGTGGCCGGCATGGTCGGCATCGTGCGCGCTCTGCGGATCGAGCGCGATGGCGACTGGTCGTTCATGCCCGCGAGCTGCTGCCGTCTGACCGGCCATGAATGCGCGCTCGTCGCCCTGATCGGGCGCGGCCGTCGCGGCGCTTGGGACGAAGTGGCGCAGGACGCCGCTGCCCTCGCCGGTCGAGAGGCGCCGCGCCTGACGGCCGCCGTCCGCGCCGCCGCCGGGACCATCGACGCGGCGGCCACCCGCCTCTCACCCGCCTATCCCCGGTCTAACGTCCTCCATTGAGGCGGGCCGGATCTGAGCAAGAGGACCTTTCGACTGTGATTGACCGGAGTTTCTCGTCCAGCCGCATCGGCGCGGCGCTCGTCTCGGGCTTCGTTGCGATGGCTCTCGTCGGTCCGGCGATCGCCCAGGAAGCAGGGGCCGAAAAAGCCGCGCCGGTGAAGCTTCAGCTGAACAAGACTGAGAGCGCGGGCGATGCGTGCCGGATCACCATGGTGGTCGACAACAGCAAGGGTCCGGCGATGAAGACCTTCAAGGTCGATCTCTTCGCCTTCGACACGGACGGCGTCGCTCAAAAGCGCGTGGCCGTGGAACTTGCACCGATCGCTTCGAATAAGACCAGCGTCAAGATTTTTGACTTCCCCGGCATCGCCTGCGGGAAGGTGGGGCGCATCCTCCTCAACGACGTGCTCGCCTGCGACGGCGGCGAGGGCGCACGCGAAACTTGCCTCGCTCGGACCGAGACCGAGAGCAAGGCCGGAATCTCGTTCGACCGCTAGCGCGGCCGGACTGACACGATCACCCCGGCGTCCGGGCGGCTTCCGCTCGGGCGCAGTCGGCTTTGATGGCGCACGCAGATGTGGGTCGCAGGGCCGGTCGCAATCACCCGACGTGAGGAGCCCGACATGGATCCGACCCAGGCCGCCCCGATCGAAGCCCACGATTTCTCGTTCCTCGGCCTGTTCCTGCAGGCTGACCCGATCGTGAAGGGCGTGATGATCCTTCTCATCGTCGCCTCCATCGCCTGCTGGACGGTGGTGTTCGAGAAGATCGTGCGGCTCGCGGCGGCGCGGCGTCAGGCTAAGGCATTCGACACCATGGTCCGCTCCGGCGGGGCGCTCGATCAGACCTTGAAGGGCGTCGCCGGGCAGGTGGTGTCGGCGGCGATCGAGGCGTGGCGAGATCAGGACTCGACCGAGACCCGTGCCGAACGCCGGGAGCGGATCGAGCGGGCCATGCGCGTTGCGCTCGGCCTCGAGATGAAGCGCCTGCGCACGGGCCTTTCGCTGCTCGCCACCTCGGGTTCGACAGCGCCGTTCGTCGGCCTGTTCGGCACGGTCTGGGGCATCATGAACTCGTTCTCGTCCATCGCCCGCAGCCAGGACACTTCGCTCGCCGTCGTGGCGCCGGGCATTGCGGAAGCCCTGTTCGCCACCGCCATCGGCCTCGTCGTCGCGATTCCGGCGGTGATGGCCTACAACAAACTGACGGGTGACGCAGGCAGCATCCAGAGCTCCTTCACCTCCAGCATTTCCATCCTCGGCAACCGCCTCGCCCGTGACCGGGCGGGCCAGCACCGCGCCGCGGCCGAATAGGCCGACTGAGCGGCAGCGCGACGGAAGCTTGGAGGACAGCCGATGGCAATGGGATCGATCAAGGCGGGCGGCGACGACGAGGACGGCCTCGACGCGGCGCCGATGGCCGACATCAACGTCACGCCCATGGTCGACGTGATGCTGGTGCTGCTGATCATCTTCATGGTCGCTGCGCCACTGATGACGACCGGCGTGCCGGTGCAACTGCCCAAGACGAGTGCGCAGAAAGTCGCTCAAGCCAAGAAGCCGCTGGAAATCACCGTCGACAAGGACGGCAATCCCTCCATCGCCAAGGAGGTGTTCACGATGGACAGCATCGTGCCGCGCCTGCGCGAGATGGCCGCCGAGAACAAGGACCAGGTGATGCTGGTGCGTGGCGACCGTGATGTGCCCTACGGCAAGGTGATGGAAGTGATGGGCCTCGTCGGGCAGGCGGGCTTCTCCAAGGTATCGCTCATCGCCCAATCGCCCGGCGGCGCCGCGCCCGCCCCCGCTGCCAAGACCGCTCCCTGATCGAGCCGATGACTTCGCTGACCTCGACGTCCCTGCCTCCGCGCCGCCCGACTGGGTTGGTCGCCGCCTTCCTCGTGGCCATCGGCCTGCATGCTCTCGCCCTGGTGGGGATGATGTTCATGCGGTTGACGCCCCCGGCGCCTCCCGGCGAGCAACAGGTGACGATCGACCTCGCCCCCGTGATGACCGAGGCGCCGACCCAGGCTCCGGCGGAACAGGCAGCCATGGCCGCCGCACCGCCCGAGGCCAAACCGGTCGAGGAGCCCGTCGAGGAGGCGACCCAGCCGCCCCCGCCCACCGAGATGGTGCAGGCGCCGCCGGAGGAGAAGCCGATCCCGCCGGAGGAGACGAAGCCGGTCGAGGCCGTCGAGGCGAAGCCCATCGAGCCGCAGGATCAGGTCGTCACCTCGACCGCCGAGCAGGCCGAGCCGCTTGCCGCGCCTCCGGAGCAGATCGCCAAGCCGGTCGAGCCCGAGAAGCCCAAGGTCGATCTCGCCAAGCTCAAGGCCGAGAAGGAGGCCAAGCTGCGCAAGGCGCGCGAGGAGAAGCGCAAGGAAGAGGAGCGCCGTGAGCGGCTCGAAGAGATCCGCGAGGCCAAGGAGGCGAAGGCCAAGGCCGCCCGCGAATCCCGCACCAAGGCGGCTCAGGAGCGCCAGGGCGACACCCGCGATTCCGCCGCCGCTTCGAGGCAGAGTTCGCAGGGGCGCGCCGCCGCGGGCAGCGACCCAAGCGCCATGCGTCAGTGGACCGGGGCAATCAGCGCCGCGATCCATAGCCGCATGAATCCCGGCGCGGCCTCTGGCACGGCGGGTGGCACCGCGGTGGTGCGCTTCACCGTGATGCGGTCGGGCTCCGTGACGGCAGCTGGGCTCGCCCGGTCGAGCGGTGTCGGCCAGATCGATAGTGCAGCCCTCGCGGCGGTGCGCGGAAGTCTTCCGGCGGCCCCCGCCGGGGTGACGCAGCCGAGCCTTTCCGTCACCATCCCACTGAATTACCGCGTGCGTTGAGCAGTCTTCGGGGCTTGGCGGATTCGCCAGACCCCGTGCCGGCATGCTAAAGGCTTTAACATTCCGTCTCGAAAGGGCCGTCACCCGGCGGTTTTGTAGAGGCGGACCATCCGGCCATCCCTCTGCCCTCCTCAAACCGGCCGGGCCCGCCCTGATAGCCGCGCCAGCCTCGATGCGGCTTGCACCCCTTGAGCGGGACGAAAGGGACACAATGAGCGACGACATCGAAACCGACCTCGACGAGGCGGAAGAGATCCGGGCGGCGGAGACCGAGGCGCGTGTAAAGGCCGAGAACAAGGCCGAGCGTGCGGAACGGGCCGAGCGCATGGCTCGCGAAGGCGCCCAGGCCATGGCCGAGCATCTGGCCTCCCAGGTGGCTGTCGATGAGCGCACGAAGCGCCTTCGCGCCCTGCGGCTGGCCAAGGAGGCGGCCGACGCCCAGACCGCCGCGACCGCCAAGAAGGAGGCCGACGAAGCAAAGGCGGCCAAGGATCGCGCCCGGAAGACCGCTGCGCGCAAGTCGGCCAAGAAGGACTGAGACCCGCCATGGTGGAGAGCCGCGACCGCCGCCGCCCGACCGACGCCCGCGCGGCGGCCGAGGCGGCTTTCCGCAAGGCGACCACCAAGCCGGCCGCCGCCGCCCCTGCGCCAGCGGCACCCGCTGCGGCGCCGGGCGTGCGCGAGATGGTGAGCCTGCGCCTCGACAGCGCTGTGTTGGAGCATTTCCAGAAGGACGGTCCCGGCTGGCAGGATCGTATCAACACCGCTCTGAAGGGCATCATCGCCCGCGAGGGCTGAGGCCACCCTTCCCTACAGGCCATACCGTCTCAGCGAGCGCGGGCGACCTTGAGTGGCGCCGCGCTCGTATTGTTGGCTGCTTCGGCGACGGCTGGGCCGCGCTCCAACGTCGAGACCGCCTGCGGCGCGCCGCGTCCACGCAGGGCGTGGGAGCCCAACGACCGGGCGCGAATATCGGCAGGGAGGCTGCCGAGCCTATCCAGCAGATCCTGCGAGATCAGGATTCCGACGCCGAGGGGGCGGCACAGAGCCTCGATCCGCGACGTGACATTCACGGCATCGCCGAAATACGCGATCTTGTGCCGGTCGACCCCGACTTCCGCCGTCACCACCGGGCCGCCATGCAAAGCGGCGCGCAGGCGCGGCACCGTGCCAAACCGCACCTTCCAAGCCTCGGCATCGGCCTCGATCCGGTCGAGGACGGCAAAGAGGCAAGAGACGCATTTGGCGTCGGCCAAGCCGCGGTCCATCGGCCACGTGATCATGGCGAGGTCGCCGATGTAATCGTCCACCGATCCGCTGTGCCGCCGCACCGGCTCCGCGAGCGCCGCGAAGACGGCGCCGAGATATTCTTGCGCTCGGAGATCGCCATGGGCTTCCGCGAAGGCGGTGGACCCGACCACGTCGAGAAAGAGGAAGATTCGCTCCTCCTCCACGGGGCGGTGGTAGCGACCGATCATGAAGTTCACGAAGACCTCGCCGCCGATGAGGTCGCGCATGCGGATGACGAAGACGAGCATCGCGGAGACGCCAAGCGAATAGGCGAGCACCCGCGGCGTCAGCCTCGTCGCTGTTGAGAGGTCGTCCGTCGTGAGCCCGAGCGCCCAGACGACCGCCCCGCCGAGGGCACAGCCCGCCGCGATCATCAAGACGTAGGCCGCCTCCGCTGCCGGGACGTAGGCCCAGGCGGGCCAGCGGCGAATCCGGGCCTGCAATCCGGCCAGGATCAGCCCCCGGTCGAAGGCGAGCACGGCCACGCCCATGCACAGACCATAGGTGAGCCCGGCGAGCGGCGAGGCGCCCGCTGCGAAGATGAAATTGTAGAGGAGCCCGGCTGCGCCCGCCGCAAGGACGATCAGCACCCAGAACCAGCGGTGAGGCGGCAGCATCAGCGCACCTCGCGATTTGCGTCGAGCGCAGAGGACACGGCTTCGACCCTAGCCAAAAGTCTACGGATGCGCGTAGCGTCGGGTCCTTGCTCACCCGGCCATGATGGCGTGAGTAAGGCGCGACGGTAAGCCGCCGTTCGAGCGGTGGATCGGGGAGACGGCGTCATGCACGCGAGGGGCTTCGGGGCGGCACGCGTGTCGGTGCCGGTCATCGGCCAGGGCACGTGGCGAATCGACGGCGCCGACCGCGCAGAAGCGGTGCGAGCCCTGCGCGCGGGCGTCGATGCAGGCATGACCCATATCGACACGGCCGAAATGTACGGCGAGGCCGAAGCCATGGTCGCCGAGGCCATTTCCGATTGTCGGGAGGAGATCTTCCTCGTCTCGAAGGTGGTGCCCAGCAATGCAACACGCCGGGGCGTAGTGCGGGCCTGCGAAGCATCGCTCCGCCGCCTGCGGACCGACCGGATCGATTGCTACCTGTTGCATTGGCCGGGAAGCCACCCACTGGCCGAGACGGTGGCGGGGTTCGAGGATCTCCGTCGCGACGGCAAGATCCTGTCCTGGGGCGTCAGCAATTTCGACGTCGATGATCTGGAGCGGCTGCTCGCCATCGCGGGGCCGGACCGCATCGCCTGCAATCAGGTCTATTATTGCCCCACAGAGCGGGCCATCGAGCATGCGGTGCTCCCCTGGTGCACGGCTCACGGCGTCGCGCTCGTCGGCTATTCCCCGTTCGGCAGCGGCGACTTTCCCGAGCCCGCGAGCCCGGGCGGACGCGTCTTGCAGAGCATCGCCGACGCGCATGGCACCTCGCCCTACGCGATCGTGCTCGCCTTCCTGCTGCGCCTGCCGAACACCTTCACCATCCCCAAGACGGTGCGGGCTGAACGCGCCGTCGAGAACGCAGCGGCGGCCGAGATCCGTCTCGACCCCGCCGAGATCGCCCTGATCGAAAGCCATTTTCCGCGCGGTCCCAGGCCGCGCGTGCTCCCGATGCTCTAGGCCGGATCAGTCGTTGATGCCGAACAACTTCTCGAAGAAGTTCGGTTCGGCGCGCTGTTGCCGCTGGCGGCGAACGGGGGCCTCAGGCTGAGGCGCGGGGGTCAGACCGTCGATGATCTGGCCGATCACGTCGGCCGGTCCCGCATTCGCGACCGAGGCAGTCGTCTCCGGCGCCCGGCGCCAGCGATTGATGTTGGGCAGCGGCACCGGGTTCTGGCCCTTTAGGGCCTGCGCCATGTAGGTCTTCCAGACTTCCGCAGGCAGGTTGCCGCCCGTCACCTTCTTGGTCAGCTCGCCATCGTCGTTGCCGAGCCAGACACCCGTGACGAGGCTGCCCGAGAAGCCGATGAACCACGCGTCGCGGTAATCCTGGGTGGTGCCGGTCTTGCCGGCGAGGTCCCACCCCGGAATGTCGGCCTTCTTGGCGGTGCCGCTGACGAAGGTCTCATGCATCATGGCGTTCATCATGCCGTCGGCATCTGGACTCATGACCCGGCCGAGCCCGCTCTCGGTGCGCTTGTAAAGGAACTTGCCGTCCGACCCCTTCACCGACGCGACCACGTAGGGAATGACGCCCATGCCGCCATTCGCGAAGGCGCCGTAGGCTCCCACCATTTCCAGAAGCGTCACCTCCGAAGTGCCGAGGGCGATGGAGCCGTTGGCCTGCAACGCCGAGGTGATCCCGAGCTTCTGGGCGGTCTGCACGACGGCTTTGGGGCCAACCTCCTGGCCGAGGCGGACCGCGACGGTGTTCAGCGAATGGGCCAGGGCCGAGCGGAGGGTGACGGCACCTTCGTAACGGTGCGAGTAATTTTCCGGCGCCCAATTGCCGATCTTGATCGGCGCATCCTCACGCACCGTGTCGGGCGTCGCCCCGCGCTCGACGGCGGCGAGGTAGACGAAGGGTTTGAACGATGAGCCAGGCTGGCGCTTTGCAGTGGTCGCCCGGTTGAACTGGCTCTGCGCGTAGTCGCGGCCACCGATCAGCGCGCGGATCGCCCCGTCCGGACGCATCGAGACCAGGGCGCCCTGGCCGACGTTGAAGCGCGAGCCCTGCTTGTTCAACTCATCGACGAGCGACCGCTCGGCCGTGGCCTGCAGCGAAGGATCCACCGTGGTCTGCACGGTGATATCGCTTTCGAACTTGCCGACGTAATCGTCGAGCACGTCCATCACGAGGTCGGCGACGTAGTTGGCGGACCCGCCGCCGCGCACGCTCGCGGGCCTCGCGGGCTGGGCCAGGGCGACCTTCACGTCCTGGGGCGCGGCGAAGCCGAGTTCCTGCATCGCCGCCAGCACCTGGGCTGCACGGGCCTGGGCTGCGGGCAGGTTGCGGTTCGGCGCCAGCCGCGACGGTGCCTGGACGAGGCCGCCGAGCATCGCGGCCTGCGCGAGGCTGACATCCTTGGCAGGCTTGCCGAAGTAACGCTGTGCCGCCGCCTCCACGCCATAAGCGCCCGCGCCGAAATAGACGCGGTTGAGGTAGAGCTCGAGTATCTCGTCCTTGGTGTATTTGTGCTCGAGCCAGAGGGCGAGGATCGCCTCCTGGATCTTGCGGGACGCCGTGCGCTCCTGCGTGAGGAACAGGTTCTTGGCGAGCTGTTGCGTCAGGGTCGAGCCGCCCTGGGCCACGCCCCGCCGGGTCAGGTTCTGGCCGATGGCTCGGACGATGCCGACGGGGTCGATCCCCATATGACTGTAGAAGCGCCGGTCCTCGATCGCCACGAAGGCGCGCGGCAGGTAAGGCGGCAATTCCTTGATCGAGACCACACGTCCGCCCGTCTCGCCCCGGTTGGCGAGGAGCGTGCCGTCGCTCGCCAGAATGGCGATGTTCGGCGGACGCTTCGGCACGGAGAGCTGGTCAATCGGCGGAAGTTGCGAGGCGTGATAGGCGATCAGCCCGGCAAGACCGATCACGGCCCACAGGCCGAGCACCACGCCCCCATAGACGATGCGGCCGAGCCACGAGCGGCGGCGCTTCTGGCTCCGCCCGCCGCCCCGGCCGGACGAGCCCCTGCCCCCGGACGAACCGCGGGACGAAGAGGATCGCTTGCCCGTCTGCTTGCTCACGCGACCCTCGCTCCCTGTGTCGCCGCCGCCCGCCCGGTCCTCCCGGGAGAGGCGCAGGTCGAGGTCGCCGCGTCGTCCGGGCCGCCCTTCTGGCACGTCGAAATTCGGCTCGGCCCTGCCACGCTTCTGAGCCATCGACACCCGCTACGAAGCTCGCTTGCCCGCGCACGAGGCCGCGCAACCCGAGGTCGAAACGACATCGCGGCGGCCCTTCGGACGCATTCTGAGACGATGTAAATGCGGCGGTTTAAGGGGCCGTTAAGGGAGCCGAACGCTTTGCAAAAAGCCTCTGATTTTATGGCTCGAGGCAATATTCGGCGGACGGCCCCTGGTTTCCACGTAGGTCCATCCGTATGGTGCCGCGCGTTTCAGAGGGGGAGATCGATCTGGTGCGGGCAGCAATCCTCGTCGCGGCGGCAGCCATCGGTCTCGGGAGCTTTCCCGCGCTGGCCGAGATCAAGCTGGATACGGTGAACACCGTCCCCTGTGCCGAAGAAGGTGGCGTCTGTAAGATGCCCTACCCCACCAACGTCTATTTCGGCGTGCCCGGGAAAACCAATGGCCGCCCGTTCCAGCAGGGCGGTTCGGTGCCATGCAACGTCCAGAGCTTCGGTGACCCCGCTCCCAACCAGCGCAAGACCTGCTGGTACGCGCCCCGCCTGACCGAGAGCGGTGGCGTCGGCCGCTATCGCAACGACGACCGTGGCCGTGACGATGGCCGCTACCGTCGCAATGATCGGGACGATGACCGGCCCCGCGATGTCTACCGTTCGCGCGACGGCTATCGCGACGAGGATCGCCCCCGCCGCGACTACGACCGGGATTATGATCGCCCTCGCCGTTCCTATGACGATGACGGGGCGGTCCGCCGCCGCTATCGCAGTGTGCCGGACGATGAGTGATCCGGCCGCGATGCCGGACCGGCGCTGAGCGAGGCACGACATGTCCGAGGAACGGCGCGGTTCCTATCGCCGCAATGCCTTCACCTTCGGCACCGTCGAAGGTGAAGACGGCGAGATCGACTGTCTCGTCTGGGATGTGACACAGGCGGGCGCGCTGATCGAGATCGAACGATCGGTCGATCTGCCGGAGCAGGTCCGAGTGCGCCTCACGCCGGAGACGGCGATGCGCGAGGCGAATGTGGCTTGGCAGCGCGGCAAGCGGGCGGGGCTGACATTCGTCTCGTCGTGATTCAATCCCGGCGCCGCCCGCTCCTGCGGTCCCTCGTCATGCGGGTCGGGGCGTAGAAATCGTCCGGTTTCGTGCGCACCCATTCCACGAAGCGCGCGAGTTCCGGATCGGCCCGCAACGCATCGATATCGGCAAGGCGCCGGGCGATCTCGGCCTCGCTGTAGCGGGCATGGATCGCCGAGTGGCAGACCTGATGCAGCCGCACCGTGCCGCGATGCGTCCCGCCCTTCAGCTTGGGCGTCAGGTGATGGAGGCTCGATTTCGCCCCGTGCGGGATCGGCCGCTCGCAGAGCGGGCAGATGACCGGTGGCGCGGCCTGGGGGCCGTGCGTTGTCGGGTCGTCGTCGCGCCATAGGCGGTCGCGTCTGCCCAAGTCATTTGCTCCGTGATGGATCTGGCAGGCGAGTACAGGGCGCTGTCACTGGGCTCCGTGCGGCGGCATTGACAAGACAAGGCAAACCTCGGAGGTTCGAACCGTTCCGAGGGGGGCCCGTAAGGGGCTGAGATTGGGCGTAAATGCCCTGACCCTTGAACCTGATCCGGTTCGTACCGGCGGAGGGACAGGAACTCTGCGGCTTCTTCGGCGAGGCTGCACCTTTCCCTATCGTCGTCGCGCAATTGGACCGCTCCAGCGCCAGGAGAGGCCAGATGAACGCACCCGTGCTGCCCAAGGATGTGAAGGGAAGTCCCGAGACCGTGACCACAGGTCCGGTCACCGGCTCGCGCAAGGTCTACGCGCCGGTCGCAGGCCGCGAGGATATCCGCGTCCCCTTCCGAGAGATCGTGCTGACCGATCCGAAGGAAGCTCCGGTGCGGGTCTACGACCCGTCTGGTCCCTACACCGAGACCGACGCCCGCATCGATCTCGCCGCCGGTCTTCCGCAGGTCCGTGCCCCGTGGATCGAGGCGCGTGGCTACGAGGCGGCGACGCCCCGCGAAGTGAAGCCCGAGGATAACGGCTTCGCCTCCGCCGACAAGCTTGTCGCCCCCTGCCCCGCCGAGCGCGTGCTGCGCAAGGCGTCACCCGGCCAGATGGTGACGCAGTACGAGTTCGCGCGCGCCGGCATCATCACCGAGGAGATGATCTACGTCGCGCACCGCGAGAATCTCTGCCGCGAGCAAATGCTGGAGCGCGCCGAGGCAGCCCTCGCCGACGGCCAGAATTTCGGTGCCTCGGTGCCGCCCTTCATCACGCCGGAATTCGTTCGGGATGAGGTGGCGCGCGGTCGGGCCATCATCCCGGCCAATATCAACCACACCGAACTCGAGCCGATGGCCATCGGCCGCAACTTCCTCGTGAAGATCAATGCCAATATCGGCAACTCGGCCGTGACCTCTTCGGCCGCCGAGGAAGTCGAGAAGCTGGTCTGGTCGATCCGCTGGGGTGCGGACACGGTGATGGACCTCTCCACCGGCCGCAACATCCACAACATCCGTTCCTGGATCATTCGCAACTCGCCCGTGCCGATCGGGACCGTGCCGATCTATCAGGCCCTTGAGAAGGTCGGCGGCGATCCGCTCAAGCTCGATTGGGAGGTCTTCAAGGACACGCTCATCGAGCAGGCCGAGCAGGGGGTCGATTACTTCACGATCCATGCGGGCGTGCGCCTAGCCCATGTGCCGCTCACCGCGCGCCGTGTGACCGGCATCGTCTCCCGCGGCGGCTCGATCATGGCGCGCTGGTGCCTCGCCGGGCACCGGGAATCGTTCCTCTACGAGCGGTTCGACGAGATCTGCGACATCATGCGGGCCTACGACGTGTCGTTCTCGCTGGGAGACGGCCTGCGCCCCGGCTCGATCGCCGACGCCAACGACGCCGCACAATTCGCCGAGCTGGAGACGCTGGGCGAACTCACCAAGATCGCCTGGGACAAGGGCTGTCAGGTGATGATCGAGGGCCCCGGCCACGTGCCGATGCACAAGATCAAGGTGAACATGGAGAAGCAGCTTCGCGAATGCGGCGAGGCGCCTTTCTACACCCTTGGCCCGCTGACGACGGACGTGGCCCCCGGCTACGACCACATCACTTCCGGTATCGGCGCGGCGATGATCGGCTGGTTCGGCACGGCAATGCTCTGCTACGTCACCCCGAAAGAGCATCTCGGCCTGCCGGACCGCGACGACGTGAAGGTCGGCGTGATCACCTACAAGATCGCCGCCCATGCCGCCGACCTCGCCAAGGGCCACCCCGCCGCGCAGCTGCGTGACGATGCCCTCAGCCGAGCCCGGTTCGACTTCCGCTGGGAAGATCAGTTCAATCTGAGCCTCGATCCGGATACGGCCCGCGCCTACCACGACGAGACCCTGCCCAAGGATGCCCACAAGGTCGCGCATTTCTGCTCGATGTGCGGGCCGAAGTTCTGCTCGATGAAGATCACGCAGGATCTTCGCGCCGAGGTGCTGGCGATGGAAGAGGCGGGTCAGGTCATCGGCCAAGCTCCCGCCATGTCCAAGGCCGAGGCGGAGGCCGGGATGCGCGAGAAGTCTCGCGAATTCCTGGCCGAGGGCGGCAAGCTCTACGTCGACGCGGCGGAGTGAGAATAGTCGGCGCGCTCGTCACGTGACGGGCGCGCCGCACCGGCAATTGACGGTTTTCGTGGCAAAAAACAATCCAGCGCGGCTGCGATAGCGCGGATTTGAGGGTTGTTAGTAACCCGATATTCATCGCGAGTCCTAAACCCGCTGTCGAAGACTGGCGCGGCACGGGGGAATTAAGCCCCGCTTAATGCGACAGGCGCGTAATCCGTCCATCACAGGATCGTAGGAGCCTGTCATGGACGTTCGTAGTGTTACCAGTCCGGCCTCCGGACCGCAGGGCCTCGAAGCCCTCGGCGCCACCGCCGCCCCTCAGCCCCGCGAGCCCGAGACGCCGTCTAAGGCGCTCGAACCAGCGGTGAAGCTCGATATCGGCACGAGTTCGCGGGAGACGCGGTTCATCCGCGACACCGATACCCGTGCCATTGTCTTTCAGGTCGTGGACCCCGGATCCGGGGACGTTCTGGCGCAGCTGCCGAGCGAAACGGCGCTGCGCAACCGCGCCTATGCGAATGCCGGCACGCAAAATACCGCGAACGGCAACGTCACCCGCGTGGCCTGAACCCGTTCAGGCCGTCCTCGCCGTCACCGGTGAGGCGGTGACGGCGTTGCGGCGCTTGTCGCGCAGCTTGGTCAGGGTTCGAATCGCTACAAGCGCGATGCGTGCGAGGCGGATCTGCCGCGGCAACTGGCGCGGGCCGATCGGGCTATAGGCGAGTCGTGGGCTGGCCTTTTCGGCCTCGGAGATGGCGTGGCCGAGGGGAAGGCTAGCGATGCGCGCGGTATCCGCCTGTGACAGGCCGAGCCATTCGGCCCAGGCGCTTTCGCGCGCGAGGGCACCGGTCGCGTGCATCTGCCGGAATTTCGCCCGCCACAGATAGCGGCGCACGCACCGGGGGAATGTCTCCATCCGCGCGTCGCAAAGGGCGTCTGGCTCTTCGCAGCGGGATCGGATCGTGTCAGCGACACCGCCCGGCGCCCGGCCGGTGAGGCGCGCGGAGATCGTCACGCACACATCCGTCGCGTGCCGCACGCGTTTGCCGTGCGCGATGAGCCTCGCGATGAAGGCGCCATCCTCCCCAAGGGGAATCTCCGGCATGCCGCCGACGGCCAGATACGCATCGCGGGTGACCGCCAGCGTTGCGCCGATGGTGGTGCGGTGGCAGGGCCAGGGATCGTGCGGATCGGGGTCGATCCGCGCCTCGGCTTCGGTGATGAGGGCGTCGTAGATATCCTCCAGGCGACCCCGCGCGTGCAGCATATCCGGCAGGAGCTTGCCCTCCTCCACGTCGAGTTCCACGCGGCCCGCGACGGCATCCGCCCCGGCGGCAATGGCTGCCTGTGTGCGCGCCACCCAGTTCGGCGGGACCCGGCTGTCGGCATCCGTCGAGAGGATCGCTCCGCCGGCTTCGCCGAGCCACGCGGCGGCGGCATCCATGGCCTTGCGGCGCGCCCATCCGGCATGGGCGCCGGAAAAGTCCTCATTCAGCACCTTCACCGGCACCGAGAGGGTCGGGACCAGACCTGCAACGATCGACTCGGTCCCGTCCATGCAATTGTTCAGGAACAGTACCACCCCCAATGAGCCAGGGCTCAGGCCTTCCTGCGCATCCAGAGCGCGCAGGCAAGCGGCGATCCGCTCGGCCTCGTTTCGCACCGGAACCGCGACCACGGCGGTGGGATTCGACATCGGACTCGTCTCGTCAGCGCCGACCATGGCGCGCGTCCGCTTATCCTCCGGGCGACCTGAACGGGAACCGAAAGCCGCAGGTCAGAGCGTCTTTTCGACCAAACCCTCGATCCATTCGGGCTGCGTTTCCCCGACGGAACGGCCAACCTCCGTCTCGCCCTTGAAGGCGATGAGGGTGCTCTGCATCCGGGCCTTGAAGCCCTTCAGCACGTCCTTGCGGCTGTCGAAATCGATGTCAAAGACTTGAAGGTCCTTGAAGCGCGGATCCTTCGTGAGCTTCGCGATGACGGGCTTCTGCGCCTTGCAGATCGGGCACCAGGGCGCGCTGACCTCAATGAGGATCGGCTTGCCCGCCTTCTGGGCGGCGTCGAAGGCAGCTTGCTCGAACGGCACCGGATCGGCCGCCATGGCGGGGGAGATCGACAGGGCAAGCCAAGCGACGGCGAGGATCTGGCGGCGTGTGGTCATCGGCGTTTCCGTGGACTCTCGTAGTCCTGCCTCGATCCTACACGCGAGGATGGACGATACGCATCGCCATCACGCCGCACCCGTGGGGCCTGCCTTCTCCTCCTCGGCCAAGTCAGCGATGTCGTCGGCCGTCACATCCTCCATCACCTTCCGGATGCGCAGGGCACGGGTCGGCTGACCCACGCGCATGACGAGAACGATCGTCTCCATGTCCGGGCATCCCGGATCGGCGCAGGCGATCTCGTTGACCGACAGGGAATCATCCGGACCGAGCCCGAGCGCCGGGGCGATCTCGCCCTTCAGGCGGGCGGCCAGGGCCGAACGTTCTGCGGATCGGGCACGCCACGCCTTGAGGCTCACGAAGGCCATCGGATCCTCCCGCGCGGCTCGTTTGAACGCGTCGCGCTTGAAACAATGTTACGTCCTGTCCGTCAAATCAGGCCCGCGTGAGCCACGGATTCGAGGGCAATTTTCCGTTTTCCCCCACTGCTTGCGGCCGTTCGGAAGGTTGTCTTGCAACAAACCGGCCCGTCGCCCGTAATGCACTGCGGGTCCGCTGGTAGAGGCGGATAGTCCGGGGTCTGTAGCGGGAGAATCGGTGTCTTGCGACACTGGCGGGATGGGCCGGGCGACCGGCGCAATTATCATCACGGCAATCTCAAAGAGGCTTTGGTCGAGGCCGCGCGGCGCTTTATCGCCGAGCGCGGCATCGGGGGCTTCACCCTGGTCGAAGCTGCCCGCCTCGTCGGTGTAACGCCCGCTGCGCTGTATCGGCACTTCCGGGGGCGTGAGGCGCTGCTTGAAGAATTAGCTGGACGGGGCTTCAACGAACTGGCGAGCCGCCTCGCACGCGCCCTCACCTCGCGTGGGACGCCGCTTGAGCGCTTCACCCGCATGGGTGAGGTCTACCTCGCCTTCGCCGAGGAAGAGCCCGCCTATTACGCGGCGATCTTCGAAACACGTGGCATCCATGCGGCGGAGATGCCGGAGGGTCGGCCGAGCCCGTTCGATCTGCTTGTCGAAGCGCTGCAGGCGACGTTCACAGATGGGTTCGGTGGGGTGACGCCGCGATTCATCGCCCTCGAAGTGTGGGCGCTCGCCCATGGGCTGGCGACCCTTTCGGCCGCCGGGCATCTGCCCACCGGCCCGGGTATTCCCGACAAATATGAGCTACTGCGCGCAGGCGTTCTCGCCCTGGTGCACGGGGCGACGAGGCGCGAATAGGAGCCGAACTCGGCTGCCCTTGAAAGCCCCGACTCCCATCCGCATGTTAACGCTGTTCACATGAGATGCGGAGCTTGCCCGTGAACACGACCTCGACACCTCCCTATGCCACCGGCCGTTCTTGCCGGACTGGTCCATTTCCCCGCCGCTCGATCGAGATCGGCGCCATCGTCCTCGGTTTCGTCTACTGGTGGCCGGTGGGACTCGCGCTGCTCGCGTGGAAGCTGACGGGCTATCCGGCCGTCGGTGAAATGCGAGATGCGGCCCGTCGCAACTTCGGCACCTGGGACGAGGCGCGTCCCGTGTCGCGCTTCGCTCGTGCCTTCGAGGCCGCCAATCGCGGCACCGGAAACGCGGCTTTCGATGAGTATCGCCGCGCCGAACTCGATCGCCTCGAAGCCCAGCGCCGCGCTCTCGAAGAGGAGAGCCGCGCCTTCACCGCCTTCGTGGAGGAGCTGAAGCGCGCCAAGGACCGCGAGCAGTTCGACGCCTTCATGGCCCAGCGCCGTGCCGGCGGCCAGGAAGGCCCGCGAAACGTTTGAGTCCACAGGCCGCTCACCCCTCTCCCCGCCCGCGGGGAGAGGGAATGGTGCCGATCCCGTTGCGCCCGCTCTCCGCCTCCGGCAATGCTCACGCCGGGACGCTTGAGGGAGAGAGAATGTCGGGCGGGCGAGTCACAGTGGTCGATCACCCGCTGGTGCAGCACAAGCTCACCCTGATGCGGGATAAGGATCGCTCGACGCAGGGCTTTCGCCGCCTGCTCAACGAGATCGGCATGCTGCTCGCCTATGAGGTGACGCGGGATCTCCCCCTTGAAGACATCGCTATCGAGACGCCCATCGGCCCCATGTCCGGCCGCCAGATACAGGGCAAGAAGCTCGTCCTCGCCCCGATTCTGCGGGCGGGCGTCGGATTTCTCGATGGAATGCTGTCACTCGTGCCTTCCGCACGGGTGGCCCATGTCGGGCTTTATCGTGACCCCGAGACGCTCGAAGCCGTCGAGTATTACTTCAAGGCGCCGTCCGATCTCGCCGACCGCACCGTGCTGGTGCTCGATCCGATGCTGGCCACGGCCAATTCGGCGGTCGCGGCCCTCGACCGGCTGAAGGCGCGCGGCGCTGTCGACCTTCGCTTCGTCTGCCTGCTTGCGGCGCCGGAGGGACTGGCCCGGCTTGCGGCAGCTCATCCCGACGTGCCGGTCTGGACGGCTTCCATCGACAGCCACCTCAACGAGCATGGCTACATCGTGCCCGGCCTCGGCGATGCCGGCGACCGTATGTACGGCACACGCTGATCCGGCCTTGCCGGAAAGCTTATCGCCGACACTTATCTCCCCGATTTCTCGGAGACCTGACATGGCCAGCGCCACCCTGCCCGAAACCATGCGCCGGATCCGCTACGACGGTAAGGGCGGCCCGGAGATCATCGCCGTCGAGACGGCGCCCGTTCCGCAGCCGGGGCCGGGCCAGGTGCTGATTGAGGTCGTCGCGGCGGGCGTGAACCGGCCGGATGTCGCTCAGCGCGCGGGCAGCTACCCGCCGCCGCCCGGCGCAACCGAGATCCCCGGCCTTGAGGTGGCGGGGCGCATCGCCGTTCTTGGCGAGGGTGTGCAGGGCTTGTCCGTGGGTGATGAGGTCTGCGCCCTGGTCATCAGCGGCGGCTATGCCGAATTCGCCGTGGCCGAGGCGGGCCATTGCCTTCCGCGCCCTGCCGCGATCTCGCTCGTCGATGCGGGTGGCCTGCCGGAGACGTTTTTCACGGTCTATTCCAACGTAATCCAGCGCGGACGCCTGTCCGAGGGCGAAAGTTTCCTCGTTCATGGCGGATCGAGCGGCATCGGCGCGACGGCGATCCAGATGGCGAAGCTATTCGGCGCTACAGTCTATGCCACGGCTGGCTCGGCCGAGAAGTGCCGCTTCTGCGAGGAACTGGGGGCCAAAGCCGCCATCGACTACAAGCAAGCCGACTTCGCCGAGGAGATCCAGCGGCTCACTGACAAGCGCGGCGTCGATGTGATCCTCGACATGATCGGCGCCAGCTATCTGCAGCGCAATCTCAAGTCGCTCGCCCGGGACGGCCGCCTCGTGATGATCGCCCTGATGGGTGGCTACAAGGTCGATGGCCTGAACATCACGCCGATCATGACCAATCGTCTGACATTCACCGGATCGACGCTGCGTCCGCGCTCGAAAGAGGACAAGGCCGCGATCGCTGCCGGACTGCGCAAGGACGTGTGGCCGCATCTCGAAAGCGGGCGCATTCGCACGGTGACGCACGCCACCTTCCCGCTGGAGCGCGCCCGCGAGGCGCACGAGATGATGGAATCGAGCGCCCATCTCGGGAAGATCATTCTGACCACCGGCCGCTGAGGTTTGCGGCGACCGGAACTCCCTCCCCGCCCTCGCGTTGCCGAGCGACAACATTTTGAAGTTGCCGACGGCGTCGCGAGCGCGTCGCGTAACGTGAGCGAGGGATCCCGATGGTCGAAAAACTCACCCCCACGGAGAGCCGCCAGGGCCAGCGTGGCAAGCCGGTGCTTTATGTGCTCCTCGGCAGCCTCGCGCTGCTCGCGGTCGCCACGATCGGTCTGCTGACGTGGAACGGCGCGAATTCGCCGAAGGATTGGGCTTCGCAGAGCCAGGACGCTTCGCGCAAGGAGATCACTGGCTCCGTGACCGGCACATCCAGCCCGTCCTCCGGCAACGCGACGTCGGTGCCGAGCGATAACCCGGCCTATCCGCAGCCCGCGCAGAAGGGTGCGAACGGCGAAGCCAAGTAAAATTGGACGTAACAACGGCTCTCGCGATCTGAAGATCGCGGGGGCCGTTGCTGTTCGGCTCAGCGCGTCGGAACGGGGTTTACGCCTCGGTAATCGTAGAAGCCGCGCTTGGTCTTTCGCCCGAGCCAGCCAGCCTCGACATACTTCACCAGAAGCGGGCACGGCCGGTACTTCGAATCGGCCAGACCCTCATAGAGGACCTGCATCACCGAAAGGCAGGTATCAAGGCCGATGAAATCCGCCAATTGCAGCGGCCCCATCGGATGGTTGGCGCCGAGCTTCATGGCGGTGTCGATGGATTCGACCGAGCCCACGCCCTCGTAAAGCGTATAGATCGCCTCATTGATCATCGGCAGCAGAATGCGGTTGACGATGAAGGCCGGGAAATCCTCCGACATCGTCGCCGTCTTGCCGAGCTTGCCGATGAAGCCCTTGGCCGATTCGTAGGTCTGATCTTCCGTCGCGATGCCGCGAATCAGCTCCACGAGCTGCATCACCGGCACCGGGTTCATGAAGTGGATGCCGATGAACCGCTCGGGCCGGTCGGTGGCCGCCGCGAGGCGGGTAATCGAAATGGACGAGGTGTTGGTCGCCACCATCGTGTCCGGACCGAGCACCGGACAGAGGCTCGTGAAGATGTCCCGCTTGGTCGCCTCGTTCTCCGTGGCGGCCTCGATCACCAGATCACAGGGCGCCAAGCCCGCAAAGGTGTCGATCGAGGTGATGCGCTCGCGGGCGGAGCGGCTATCCGTCTCCTCCATGGCACCCTTCGACACGAGACGGGCATATCCCTTCTCGATCGAATCGATACCGTTGGCGAGGCGCGCCGGGTCACGATCATTGATGAAGACGTCGAGGCCGGCTGCAGCACACACCTGCGCGATGCCGCTTCCCATCTGGCCCGCGCCGATGATGCCGACCCGCTTGATCTCGATGCCCATCTGAAGACCTTGCCCCCGATCCGTGCCTGCTCCGCCGACGGCTCGCGGCTTCGCCGAGAGCACTGAGGCGGCACGTTGAATTCAATGCCGTCTCAGCTTTCTAGACCATTCGCAAGGGATGAAGGAACCCAGGGAAGGCGTGCAGTGCAATAATCCGTTCCGCACGTCGCTCGGAGGGCCCGTGCAGAACGCTGGTGCCTAGATCGGCCCTTACTTGGCCTTGGCGATCTCTGACTGGAAATCGGGCACGACCTGGAAGAGGTCGCCCACTAGCCCGTAATCGGCCACCTGGAAGATCGGCGCGTCCTCATCCTTGTTGATGGCGACGATGACCTTCGAGTCCTTCATTCCGGCGAGGTGCTGGATCGCCCCCGAAATGCCGACCGCCACGTAGAGATCGGGCGCGACGACCTTGCCGGTCTGGCCGACCTGCCAATCGTTGGGGGCGTAGCCCGCGTCCACCGCAGCGCGCGACGCGCCCACGGCCGCGCCGAGCGTATCGGCCAGGGGTTCGATCAGCTCCTTGAACTTGTCGGCTGAGCCGAGCGAGCGTCCGCCGGACACGATGATCTTCGCCGAGGCCAGTTCCGGACGGTCGGACTTTGCGATCTCTTCGCTCTTGAAAGTCGAGCCCGCAGCCGGGGTCGAGGCCGAGATCGGCTCGACGGCAGCGGCCGAACCGCCCTCGCCCGCCGCCTTGAAGGCGGCCGTGCGGACGGTGATCACTCGCTTCGGCCCGGGGGCCTGAACGGTCTGGATGGCATTGCCCGCGTAGATCGGGCGCTCGAACGTGTCGGCCGAGACGACCTTGATGATGTCCGACACCTGGGCGACGTCGAGCAGCGCAGCGACGCGTGGCAGGACGTTCTTGCCGGTGGTGGAAGCCGCCGCAACGATGGTGTCGTAGGGCTCGGCCACGGACTGGATCAGGGCCGAAACCGGCTCGGCGAGATCGTGGTCGTAGGCGCCGTCCTCGGCCACCAGCACCTTTTCGATGCCTTCGAGCTTGGCGGCGGCCTCAGCGGCGGCCTTCGCGCTGCTGCCTGCCACCAGGGCGTGCACAGGGCCGCCCATCTGGTTGGCGGCCGAGAGCGCCTTCAGCGTCCCGTCCTTGATCCGTCCGTCGGCATGCTCGACGTAAAGAAGCGTGGTCATGTGCGGAAAATCTCCCTTGCGTGGAAGCCGCGCTCGACCCTCAGAGGGAGCGCGGCTCGGCGTGACGTGAGGGTCAGATGACGCCGGCTTCGATCTTGAGCTTCTGCACCAGTTCGGCGGGCGAACCCACCTTCACACCGGCGGAGCGGCCCGGAGGCTCGGCGGTCTTCAGCACCGACAGCTTCGGCGTCACGTCGACGCCGAGAGCCTCGGGGGACTGTTCGTCCAGCGGCTTCTTCTTCGCCTTCATGATGTTCGGCAGCGACGCATAGCGCGGCTCGTTGAGGCGCAGGTCGGTCGTGACGATGGCCGGCATCTGCAGCGCGACGGTCTGGAGGCCGCCATCGACCTCACGGGTCACGTCGATCGTGCCCTCGCCCATTTCGAGCTTGAAGGCGAAGGTGCCCTGCGGCCAGCCGAGAAGGGCGGCGAGCATCTGGCCGGTTTGGTTCGAATCGTCGTCGATGGCCTGCTTGCCGAGGATGACGAGCTGCGGGCTCTCCTTCTCGACAACCGCCTTCAAAAGCTTGGCGACGGCCAGCGGCTCGCAATTCACGTCGGTCTTCACGAGGATCGCACGATCCGCGCCCATGGCGAGGGCGGTGCGCAGGGTCTCCTGCGCCTGCTGCGGGCCGATCGACACCGCGACGATCTCGGTCGCCTTGCCCTTTTCCTTCAGCCGGATCGCCTCTTCCACGGCGATCTCATCGAAGGGGTTCATCGACATCTTAACGTTCGCCAGGCTCCACGCCGGAGCCGTCCGCCTTCACGCGGATCTTCACGTTGTAGTCGACCACCCGCTTGACGGGCACCAAAACCTTCATGAGGATTGTATCCTTCCCGCTGTTTTTCTTGGTGGACGGGGATTGGTGCGGCGCTGAGCGCGCGCGACGGCCTCCCCGCGAAAGGCGGGCGGACCGTAACGGCCACATTTCTGCCTTGTCAACGCGGCGCGGCGGAGCAGCACTGATCCGCCGCGATAACGTCAGCGGTTCGCGCCGGGCACCCAGAGAACGTCGTCGGCGCCGTTGTTGTTCGCCGCGCGGCTCGCCACGAACAGGAAGTCCGACAAGCGGTTCAGGTACTGGATCGCCTCGGGGGATACGACCTCACCTTCGGTCCCGGCGAGGTGAACCGCGAGCCGCTCGGCCCGGCGGCAGACGGTGCGCGCGAGGTGTAGATAGGCCGCGCAGGGCGAGCCGCCCGGCAGAACGAAGGACTTGATCGGCGGGATCGTTGCGTTCAGCGCGTCGATATCCCGCTCAAGCCGCTCGACCTGCGAGGCCACGATCCGCAGGGGCTCGTAGGGCAGCGGCTCCGGCCCCTCGGGCGTCGCGAGGTCGGCGCCGAGATCGAACAGGTCGTTCTGAACGGCGCTCAACATGCGGTCGAGATGTTCGTCCGCATGCAACCGGGCGAGACCGATGCAGGAATTCGTCTCGTCCACGGTGCCGTAGGTTTCGACCCGCAGGTCGGCCTTCGACCGGCGCTGGCCATCGGCCAGGGCAGTGGTGCCCTTGTCGCCGGTGCGGGTGTAGATCCGGTTCAGCTTGACCAAGGGGTGCTCCCGCCCGTCCCCCGGCGGAGCGGCCGGAGGCTCTTAGAAAGTGTAGCCGATCTTGCCGCCGTAGTTCGTCAGGCCGCGGTTGTTGGCGCAGAGGCCCGCGTTGGACATGTGCTCGACGGTGGCCATGATGCTCCAGTGCTCCGTAAGGCGATAGCCGAGAGCGGCGGCCTCACGGAAGAGCGGCGAGCAGCCGAGGGTGTTGAAACCGTAGGGCGTCCCCGCCTTCGGGCCGGTGTAGCCGTTATGCGCGGCGCCGCCGAAGAAGCCGTCGATGAACACCTTGCGGCCCAGCGTCTCCGGGAAGACCTCGATGGTCCAGGTTGCGCCCAGATAGGCGTAGCTGGTGCGGCCACCGGTGTTGTAGCTGCCGCCGATGGTCGCCCGCGGGATGAAGGCCTGCCAGAAGGAATCCTGAAACACGATCGGCTTGGCGAACAGGATTTCGCCGTTGATGTTCTCTTTCGAGAAGCCGCGCGCCTTGCCCTCGGCACTGCCGGGATCCTGCACCGCGCCGCCGATACGGATTTCCGAGACGATGCTGAGCGGCTGGACCGGGGGCGCGTAGTAGGACGGCGCCGGGGCGCTACGGAGGTCCGCAGCGGAGGCGGGTGCCAGGGCCGAAGCCGTGGCGAGGCCGGCAAGGAGGGCGCGGAAGGTGGCGGTCATGCGGGCTCGGTCGACAACGAAGCTACTGTTCGCCGCGAGCGTATCACGGAGCTGAGCCGTTGGGCCGCGCTTCATCCGTCACAATTTTGAAAACCGGCGCCTGCGGCACGTCGGTCACAGTGTAGGTTAGGCGGACCGCCACCAGACCACGCCCATGATCAGAACGATGGCGACGAACTGAAGCAGAACGCGCAAGCGCATCAGTCTTTGGGAGACGCTTGCACTGCCGCCGCGCATCATGTTCGCGAGGCCAAGCAAGAGAACGACGGCCACGGCGAGGCAGGCGACGAGGACGAGGCTATTGGACGACATCGCAAAGGGTCCCGGTCGGCGCATCCCTGAAGGGCTTGCGTGAGACCCTATAGCGGGCGACGCGAGCCCGCGCAGCCCAGTGCCCGCAGCGGAGTGTCGCGGCTCAGCGCTTGGCCGTCGTCGCGTCTGCGAATCGAAGCATCACGGCCCTGCCTTGCGCGGGCGGATCGGTGAGCTTCGCGCGGAAGCGGGCCGACTCGCCTTTTCCGAGGTTTGGCTTCGGCGCTGAAGCCGGGAACGACCTGATCACCTTGCCGGCAGCATCGCTGATCTCGATGCGCAGTCCCGGGACCGACACGTTGGCCCGTCCGACGCCGACGAGGTCGCCCTCCACTACCAATTCGGCCGAGCTCTCATCCCCGCCGGGATTCTGGAAGGCGACGACGTCGCGAATCTCCAGGCCTCGCCGATTCACCGGCATGCCGATGGCGGCAAAGACCGAGGCCGTTTGCGGAATGAGGCCGACGAGACCGGTGCGGGCAAGACATGCGACCGGCAAGGCAGCCAGCAGCGCGAGACCGAGGACCACGGGCGGCGACAGGAAGGCCTTAGCGGCAAAGGGGTTCGCCTTCGCCGTCTTTTTCCCCTTCTTGGGTGGGGATTTGCGCTTGCTAGGCTTCGGCTCCTCCGGAGGAGCTTCCGGCTCGGCCGTCTCTCGCACGGCGGTGGCGGCTTCGGCCCAGGCCGCGTCGGACACCTCATCGGACGGGCCGAGGCCCGGCTCCGGCGCTTCCTCGACGGCCGCATCGGGGGTAAGGAACCATGTCTCCCGGCAGGCGGCGCAGCGCACCGAGCGTCCCTCCGGCCCGATCTTCGCCGCATCGATGCGGTAGCTGCTGGCGCAGGTCGGGCAGGTGATCAACATCGGCGAGAACTCGACGCGGTCGCCCCCGTCCTCGCAAGAGAGCCGTGGGGGAGAAAACTCTTGAGAAATGGTGCCCGAACGGGGTTAACCTCGCGTGAAGCCACGAGGGCTGGCCCCGCCCCCGCGCGGCAAGGCCCGCGAGGCGAGCTTTTCGAACCCTGCCTTCGGGCGTAGCGGCGGGACGGCGTTGAACGTTCAGGCAACCATGAAGAGCCTGCTGCCGGGTGCCGAACGGCCCGTGGTGCAGTTCGAGCATGTCGGGATGCGCTACGGCCTCGGGCCGGAAGTGCTGTCGGACGTGAGCTTCCGCATCGCGCCCCACTCCTTCCAATTCCTCACCGGCCCCTCCGGCGCGGGCAAGACCACGCTGCTGCGGCTGATCCTGCTCTCCGTCCGCCCGACGCGCGGCACCGTCGCTATCTTCGGTGAGGAAGTGTCGGGCATTTCGAGCGAGAAGCTCACCATGCTCCGGCGGCGGATGGGGGTGGTGTTCCAGGATTTCCGCCTGCTCGACCATCTCACCACTTACGAGAATGTCGCCCTTCCCCTTCGCGTGCAGGGCCGCGCCGAGACGAGCTACCGCGCTGAGGTGGTGGAATTGCTGCGCTGGGTCGGCCTCGGCGAGCGCATGCACGCTTTACCGCCCCTGCTCTCCGGCGGTGAGAAGCAGCGCGCGGCCATCGCCCGCGCGTTGATCGCCCGGCCGGACCTCCTGCTGGCCGACGAGCCCACCGGTAACGTCGATCCGGCCCTGGGCCGTCGGCTGCTGCGGCTCTTCCTCGAGCTGAACAAGCTCGGCACCTCCGTGATCATCGCCACCCACGATTTTGGCATCATGGATGCCGTCAACGCCCGCCGCATGGTGCTGAACGCGGGCCGCCTTCGGATCGAGGAATGAACATCGCCGCCAGGGCCCGGGCACGCGCTGCGGCTGCGTTCCCGGCGGACCCGACCCTCCCCGCCAACCTGAGGCGCAACGCGCCCTCGTCCCGACCGATACCGCCGCGGGTCGCTCGCTCGCGGCGGTCATCGCCATCCTCACCTTCCTCGCCGGGCTCTGCGCGGGCGCCGCCGAGATGGTCGCCGCCAATGCCGGGCAATGGCAGGCCAGCGTGGCGCAGGAGGTGACGATCCAGGTCCGCCCCGGCCCCGGCCGGGACGTCGATGCCGATGTCGCCCGCGCGGATGGCATCGCCCGCGCGGAGCCGGGCATCGCGCGCACACGGATCTTCTCCAAGTCCGAGTCGGAACGGTTACTCGAACCCTGGCTCGGCACCGGGCTCGACCTCACCGACCTTCCGGTGCCGCGCCTCATCGCGCTCAAGATGTCCGGCGACAAGGCCGACCTTGGCCGCCTGCGCACGAAGCTGACCGACGCTCTGCCGGGTGTCGCCAGCCTCGACGATCACGCCCTCTGGTTGCAGCGGCTTTCCACCGCTGCCAACGCCTTCGTCGGTGCGGGCGTCGCCCTGGTGATGCTGGTTCTGGTCGCGACCGGACTCGCGGTGACCTTCGCGACGCGCGGCGCCATGGCAGGCAACAAGGAGGTGGTCGAGGTTCTCCACTTCGTCGGTGCGGGGGACGACTACATTGCCCGTGCGTTCCAGGCCCGCTTCTTCGGCCTGGGCCTGCGTGGCGGCGGCATCGGCGCAGCCTGCGCCATTCTCGCCTTCCTCATCGCGGGGCTCATCACGGGATCGTCCTCCTCCGGCCCGGCGGGCCAGGAGATCGAGGCGCTGTTCGGCGCCTTCCAGATCGGCTGGCGGGGCTTCGCGAGCATCGCCCTGATCGGGGGAATCGCGTCCCTCGTCACGGGTGCCGTCTCACGCATCACCGTGCGGCGGTACCTCGCTTAGTTGCGGTCGAGAGTGACTAACAATCCAAGGCGGCGAACTGCCGACGATTCTTAAGTGTTTGGCAACCAGTTGGGAGAGTGATCTGTGGGCAGCCGGACGCGGCTGCCTCCACGGCGCCTCATTCGGCGCTAGGCTCCGGAGGATGAACACGCGGATGACGCGCGCTCCCGTCTCTCTCGCGACCGACGCCATTGGCTGGGTCTGGAACGAGCAGGTGCCCGCCTCCCCGGCCAAGGGGACGGGCCATGGGTCTGGTGGAAAGCCGGGCCGGACGAGCCGGGGGTTGGTCTACTACTGCGGCGCTGCCGTCGCAGGCTTGTCCATCTTCGCCTTCATCGCCGGGTTTCTGGCTTTCGCCGGTCATCTCGCCCGGCAGGAGCGCACACCCGAAGGCCGCACGGACGGCATTGTGGCTCTCACCGGCGGAGCTCAGCGCATCGGCGACGCCATCGACCTTCTGGCTGCAGGCTATGGCCGCCGCCTGCTCATTACCGGAGTGAACGAGCGGACGAGCCGGGAGGAAATCGCTCGCCTGAACCCGACCCAGCGCCAGCTCATCGATTGCTGTGTCGATCTCGACTACCGGGCCCGAAACACGATCGGCAACGCCATCGAAACGCGTCGCTGGATGCGGGCGCACCATTTTAGCACCGTCGCGGTGGTCACTTCGAACTACCACATGCCGCGCACGCTGATCGAACTCGATCACGCGTTGCAGGATAGCGAGCGCATCGTCCCGCATCCGGTGGTGACCGGGGGTTTCAATGTCGATACGTGGTGGCACAACCCCTGCGCGGCGAAGCTCATCGCCTCGGAATATGTGAAATTCCTGGTGAGCTGGGTTCGCACCCGTTTTGAGGATGATCCCGAACGTTCGCGGGCCGCGATCCTGATCGGTCGCCGCAAGCCCATCAAGATGGTCGCAGAGCCGATGCTGCGCCGGCTCGATTGAGCGGGGGCTATAGCCCCTTGCAGCGCGTGCGGATCGCCTCGGCGAATTCCTTCTCGGAGCCCTGTACCTGGGCGAGGCCCGCATTCCGCTCGCCGCCGGAGAGGCAGCGGCCGTAGACGGCTGCAACCCGGCGCATGGTGTCGACATGACGGCGCCAAACGCGACAGCTCTTGGCGATGTCGCTCAGCTCGGCCTGCTCCAACTGGTCGAGGGCCTGCCTCTGCATCGATTGCGCCACCACCACATCGCGGGGGCAGGTCGCATCGCCACCCTGCGCAAAGGCGGGCGCCGTCGCGAGGCTAAAGGCCAACACGGTGAAGGTCGAACGTCTCATCGGCATCAGGCCGCCCGGGGCGCAGCGTTGCGGGTCAGCAGCGCGTAAAGGGCCGCCTCGTCGCGGGCCGCGCGGATGCTGCCGAGCATGCCCGGCTCGCGCAGAACGCGTGCCACCTGCGCCAAGGCCTTGAGATGGTCCGCCCCCGCCCCTTCCGGCGCGAGCAGCAGGAACGCGATATCGACGGGCTCACCATCGAGCGCCTCGAAATCCACGGGACGGTCGAACCGGGCGAACAGGCCGAACAACCGGTCCAGTCCCGCGAGCTTGCCATGGGGAATGGCCACGCCCTCCCCGATTCCGGTCGAGCCCAGGCGCTCGCGCTGGAGAAGCGTTTCGAACACCGCCCGATCCGACAGCATCGGAAGGCGCTTCACGGACTGGCTCGCCAGATCCTGCAGCACCTGCTTCTTCGAGCGGGCGCGCATCGGGGAGACCACCGCATCGGGGGCCAGAAACTCGAGAAGTGGCATGGAACGATCGTTGCCCCGCCGCCTAGCTCCCCCGGGGAGCCGGCCCCCTCAAGATCGCCGTAGCCGCCCCAGAGACGGAAACGCTCCTGTCCAAGTGTCGGACGTGGAGAGCGGTTCCGGCCCCATTCCTGGCAACCCGATCGAGATCAGGCGCCGCTTGTCGGAGGATCGACCCAGCCGATCGCCCCATCACTGCGCCGGTATACGACGTTGATGCGGCCGGTGCCAGCGTGGACGAAGACAACGACGGGCGATCCTGTCATGTCCAGGGCGGTAACTGCCTCACCCACCGTATGGCGCTGAAGGGACTTCGTGCTCTCGGCGACGATCGGCGGATGGGCGTCGCCCTCGTCCTCCGGCTCGGCATCCTCGTCGTCCGGTGCCGCGAGGACCGCATAGGCCGCCTCCATTGCCGCGTCGTCGCGGGAGGCCGTCGCATGCTCCTTGAGGCGGTGCTTGTAGCGACGCAGGCGGGTTTCCAGCCGGTCCGCCGTTTGTTCGAAGCTCGCCCTCGGGTCATGCGCCGCGCTCACCGCCTCGATCGTCAGGCCGGAGACGAGGTGGAGCACGCAATCTGTTCGATAGGCGCTCCCGTCTCGGCGCAGCGTGACGTGGCCGGTGCAACCGTCCTGCATGTGGGTGTCGAGGTATTTCGACAGCGTCGCAGCCATCCGTTCCTCGACCCTGGTGCGCAGGCTTTCACCGAGATCCACCCCGTGGCCGGTGACGCGCAGAGACCTCATGCTCCCTCCCGTGCTTGTCGAAGCGGCGAAATTAGAGACCGCTTTTCGCGATAGTCAACGGACGAGCGACGGTTTCGTGAGCCGCCTCATTCGGGGCCGGATGGTAAAAGTTGCAAACCGTTAACCATTCCGTCTCTACGGTCGTCACGCCCCGGTTGGGAATTCGCGATGACCCTGCTGTTCATCTTCGCCGTCGTTCCCCTCACCGTCGCCATCGTTCTGGCGCGCGGTGAGCCCATTAGGACCATCAGCTGCCTCGGCGCCATGAGCGTCGGCTGCCTGATCGCCTTCTACAGCTTCTTCGGCTTCGTCCGCACTCGCCTCTTCGGCGCTCTGCGCTGACGGCGAGACCTCGCTACACGCGATGTCGAGGCCCATCGTGAGTGCGACGCAGCCTCGCATGGCCGACAGCGTCGAGCGCAGGGCCTCTTCCAGTTCGGCGACCCGTCCCGTCAGCACGGCTGCGGCGGCCTCGGCCGCATCGGCCGCCTGACCCTGCTCTCTCAAAGAGGCGAGAATTTCCTGGGTCGCGGCCCGCGCCTCCCTGCGCTCTCGCTTCAGCCGTTCGACCTCGCCCTCGGCCTCCTCGGCCCGGCGTTGCCAGCCGCTGGCCGCGACGGCGGCTTCCAGGGAGGCGACACGT
This sequence comes from Methylobacterium komagatae, assembly GCF_042661665.1. Taxonomy (NCBI): domain Bacteria; kingdom Pseudomonadati; phylum Pseudomonadota; class Alphaproteobacteria; order Hyphomicrobiales; family Methylobacteriaceae; genus Methylobacterium; species Methylobacterium komagatae. Next base: position 2,996,543 of record NZ_JBHSWN010000001.1, on the reverse strand, counting down.
CTGCGGGCATCATCGAGTTGCGAGCGCAGGCGCGCGGCGTCCGTTTCGGCCGAGGCGGCGCGAAACTCCGCAGCATGCACTTCGGCCAGCGCGGCACGGATGTTCTGGGCATCGAGCAGGATGCCGTCATCTGCAAAGCATTCGGCCAGCGCCACGAGCGACTGACGCTGCGCCTCGGTCAGCACCGACCCATCCCAACGGAAGACAGCATGGATACGGAGTAGTCGCCCCGCCCCGCTGATGTCGAGCTTTATAGCGACAAAAGCGCGACGATGCTGTGGGCCGATGGCTGAGTATCGACGACTAAGCAGAGAAAAAGCGGGAAATTTGGTCGGAGTGGCAGGATTTGAACCTGCGACCCCCACGTCCCGAACGGGGGGACGAACGGGTGCCGCTCGCTCTCGTATGTCCATTTCCCCTGCGGAGCAAGCTGGTCCGCCGTGGTCGCCCATCGTCCGTCATCGTCCGCAATCCGTGGCCCAGGGGGTCGAATCTGTGGCCGACCTGTGGCCGGGGAACGACTCCGGAACGCCGTCACGCGACTCAGGCCACAGGCCCAGCGCCGCCGCGCAGCAGGGCATGGCCCGCCGCTTGATGACGCTGCTCGATCGTGTGGATGGAGGCCTGCCCCGTTAACCACGGACCTCCTTCGTCGTGGACTCTCGATGCGCGGCGGCGAACCTCGTGCGCAACGCAACAGGGGGATCTCACCCATGCCTACTCCACCCCACGACATCGGCGGTGCCGTATATGCGGCGCTCACGGATGACGAGCGGGCCATGCTCGCCCGTTCCATCCGGACGGCCAGGGCCTCGTACTACGGCGATCAGTCCGACGACTGGCTGTGCTGCATCCTGCAGAACCGGATCGATCTGCCCGGCCTCGGCGAGCGGGACGATGAGGTCACGGACGACGACTTGCGCGAGACGTGCGTGGCCCTCGTCCCCCTGCTGAATCACCGCGACTTTGGGCGGGCGCTCCGGGCGTTCGGATCCATCCATCGCGAACGCGTGTCGGGCCTCTACCTCGACGCCATCGACGATCTGTTCGGGCCGGCCGACTACGAGGCCATCGGCCGTCGGGTCTTCGGGCACCTGACGAGCGAGGACCGCAAGCGAATGAAGGAAGCCCTGGAGGGCGTGAGGGCCCAGCGCGACGATCCAATCGACCCCATGCGCCCCACATGGCGCCGAGAGCTCGCGAGATTTGGCCATGGCGAGCCGATCGAGCAGGGCGTGCGCATCACGAACCGGCACGTGCTGGCGATATGCCAGTTGCTGGCCAAGCTTCATGACACCGCCAGGCGGTCCCCTGGCCATCCCTACGTGATCCTGTGGCCCGAGCTCGTCAGCGGCGCGTTCGGCTACGAGCACGCCGAGCGCATCGAGTGTCTGTTCGCCGAGGCGAGGAAGCCCCTGATCAAGACACGCACGAAGGGGAAGTAGCGCCGCGCCCATGCGGCATGATACCTACCTTGAGCTCCGCGCCGCCTACGGCGCGGCGGAGCGCTTCAGGGCGCTTGTCTAAGGCAACTTCTGGAATTGCCTTAAACAGGCTCCACCCATCCGGTGACCGCCGCCGCGCAGGCCTCCAGGGTCGAGAGCCTGGACGGCACCAGGATCCGGGCATCCGGATCCCCGGCGAGGGCCAAGCCGCGCATCAGGCCGTCGGGCCCGTGCACGACAGCCGGCTCGCACTCCGACACCCAGGCCGACAGCATCCGGACTGTCTCCCCCGCGAAAGCGGCGACGAGACGTGCACGGAGGGCCGCGACGTCATCGGGCCGGGGCGCCGCCGGCGGGCGGTCCCAGTCCGGCGAGATGACCACGCCGCGGGGCGGCACCAGGCGGAGGGGTGTCTCGGTGAAAATCCGCATGGTCAGGCCTCCACCTTCGTGCCTAGCTTGGCGCGGCGCCGGGTGCCCATCCGGTACATCGCGGCCGTGACACGCCTCTCGACGTCCTCGGCATCGCTGGCGAGCTTCAGCAGTGCCCGCTCCTCGCGAGGGCTGGCAGCTTGAAGAACGCCGACCTCCAGGTCCCGGCGCGCGCGCTTCAAGCCCATCGCCGCCCCATGGACGCAGAACAGCGTCAGATCCATGCTGCCAGCTATGCGCTGGCGATCCTTCCAATCGCTCATCGTCCCCTCCCCTCAGCTGTAGGCCGACCACACGGCAGGCAGAGCCGCCCCCGTCCGGATTCGAGCGTCCCGTACGGCCAGGCGCTCCAGCGCCAGCTCAGTGTGCCCGCCCCGCGGGGCCGGGGATCCCGCCTCGCCGGCTACGTGCTCTGGCACGTGCCGGGCTTGCTTCTCCGTGGGGGCGGGCCGAGAATCCGTGGCATGCCCGACGACCAGTACGACCCCGCGAGCATCCGGCTCCTCGTCGGCATGGAGCCCCCGCGGCGACCGGCCGGCTTCGTCGAGTTCGATGACCGCTACCCCGTCGAGGACGGCCCCGGCAGCGGCCAGCGCGTCGAGCTCAGCGTGCGCGTGCTCGTGGGCCTGGAGCGGTCCACCGTGATCGTCGCCGACCCCAGCACGGGGCGCACCCTCACCCGCGAGGTCCTCCCGCACGGCCGGGAGGCCGACGTCGCCGCGGCCGCCGTCGAGGCGGCGATCCGGGCACGTCTGCCGAGCGCGCCAGGCGGCGTGGCCGGGGGATCCCGCGAACCGCCGGGCGAGCCGCGCGAGTAGGTCGGCTGAAGGTGCGGAGCGGCTCATGGGTGGGCCTCCCCAGAGCTGTCCAGCGCCGAGAGGATCCCCGTCGCGAGGACGCCCAGCAGCAGGACGGCCGACCCGGCCGAGCAGACGAAGAAGGTGAGCTCGCCCATCAGGCCGGGTCCCTCTGCACAAACCCGTGGCTCTCCAGGACAACCAGGATCCCGCCCGCGAGTTGGGTGTCGTCGAGGCCGCTGGCGCGCCCGCGGGCGATGACCTCGCGGATCAACGCGGCGGGCCCGGACTGGATGGGTTGCCCGAGCAGAGCGATCTCGGCCGCGGCGCGATCCTCCTCTTCAAGGGCCGCGATCCCCGCCGCGACGAGGTCAAATAGGTCGAGCGTATGGAGGACCACGTCCGTGACGCCGACCGCCGCAAAGGCGGCAACGGCTTCCTCACGCCCCGAGCGCGCCTCGAACACGGTTCGCCTGAAGGTGGACTGGACCTTAAACGGCAGCGCATGCAGCGCCATGCCGTGCCGCCGCACCTCGATCGTATCCGCCATCGGCCGCTCCTCGCCGTCCAACCTCGCGCGGATACCACTCTGAGCGATTCGGAACGGGACGGCCCGGCCTCCCAACGTCAAGGGAAAACCTAACCTTCTCTGGGACTTCCGATTGCCTCACGGGACCGCCCCGGGCATGGTGGAGGCTCACCGGAAGGACGACCCCCGTGACCCTCGCTCGCTGCTTAAAACGGATAGCCCGCACCGCCTGAGCCATGCTCGGCGCCCGCCTGCGCGTGCCCACCCGTTTCCAGCGAGCCTCCCCCGTGACGACATCCGACGACTATCAGCGCCTCGTCCGGCGCGCTGCCCGACAGGCCGCATTCAAGGAGAGCGAGGAGCACTACCGGCGCGACATCGTCTACGCGTCGAATGGCTTCCCTACGCTGGGACAAGCTGTTCGCCGGCGCGATGCCCGCAGGCGGGACGGTGACGGAAGACGCCCGACGCTGGACGTCGGACCTCCTGAACTCGGCCATCGGCAAGCAGCTCGTCAGATGCGCTCAAGGACGGCCTGGAGCTGCTCGGGAGCGAGCCGTGCCCCCGTTATGCCGAGGAAGTCGAGGCCCTCGCGCTGCAGGAAGGAAAGTTCAATCCGAACATCGCGCTGGAGGACCTGTGCGGCGAGATCGCCGACCGAGCAACGCTCTACGGCGCAATGCTGGCTGACCCTCAAGCGGCCGCCCGGGCCGTCGCGCTGCTGAGCGACACACTGCAGAGCTACGCCCATGTGGCGCAGAGCGATCCCGTCGCGGTGCGCGAGATCGCCGTCACGATGCTCCAGTGCGTGGCGCTCTGCCAGCGCGACATCGTCCCGCCGATCGACCTTGAGCTGATCCCGTCCTGGCAGCTGACGCGATCGACCGCCCGTCGCGTCATGGAGATGATCGCCAGCGTGGCCGCCCCGCCGGAGGAGCCTGCTCCGTGCGGCCGATCCCCCTGAGGATAAGTATACGGATGCTCGTGTCATCCCAGACGACAGCCCTGTCCCAGGGTTCGTGGACGCGCGGCATCCCACGCGTGTCGTGCTGCCCACAGCTCTCGAATCGAAGAAGCCGGCCGGCGCCGCGCGGGCACTCGTCGGCCAGGCCCTTCCGCTGCATCGCATGCCAGACATCACCGTACTGGGCGAGCACCTCGTGGCGCGGCGGCCATGGCTCGCGACGCAGATCGCCCGCATTCTCGGTACGCTCGCTGGGCGGGACACCGTAGCCGTCCCGAACCTGCTCCTCGTCGGAGCGCCCGGAACGGGAAAGACCGAGCTTGCGCGGGACATCGCCGAAGGCCTGGGCGTGCCAACGGTGGTCTATGGATGCGCCGGGATCGCGGACTCCTCGATCTCGGGAACGTCGAAGCAATGGTCTACGGCTCGGCTCAGCCTGTTCACGCAGCTCCTCGTCGATAACCAGTCCGGCGATGGCATCGTCATCCTCGACGAACTGGACAAGAGTGGAGCGACGGGTGGGCACAATGGATCCCTTAGGGAGGCGATCGTCGCCGTGGGCGAACTATCGGCCCGCCGCCGCTTCTTCGATCTTGGGGTCGATGGGGTCGTCGACATCAGCGGTGTGTCGCTCGTTGCCACTGCCAACGACGTTGCAGGCCTTCGGGGCCCCCTGCTCGACCGTTTCGCGGTCGTCGAGATCCCCGGCCCCCGGCGGCAGGACCTCCCGATCATCGCCAGAGGCATCATCGAAAAGATGAGGTCCGAGATGGGGGACGGCAGGTGGCTCGGCGACCTAGACGCGGCTGAGCTCGACAGCCTCTCGTCCTGGCGCGGCGGCTCGATCCGTCCCCTCCGCCGCGCCATCGAGCATCTCGTCGCGCTTCGTTCAGACCGTCGCTTCGCGCACTGAGGAGGCCGACATGGATCACCGTGCCCGCCGGGCCGCGCGCGAGCTACGCGGCTACCTCGAACTCCGATACGGCAGCCAACCCGCGCTGCGCATCGTCCGGCACCCCACGCCGGAGGGCCAAACTTTCGTTCGGCTCGCCTGCACAGGACTGACGCCGCCCATGCCCGGCGACACCGGGGACGACGGCAAGACATACTCGGACGGGCCGCCTCATGCCTACACGAAGAGGCATATGGACGTCGTCGCGGAGATCGCCGAGCGGTACGTGGCCATCCGTTCCGATAGGTATCTCCCCGGGGGCGGCCTCGTCCATGAGGACCATGGCGACATGTGCGTGCACATGTGGGCGGAATACGGCGAGCTATTCCCATCCGGAACGGTAGAAGTCGGCGTGCCATGGCAAGAGCTTGCCTGCGCCGGCGCATCTACCATGCGGTTTCACGGTGTCCTGAACGGCATCGTGACAACGCAGCTCAAGAGCAAGTTTGCGTCATTGCGTTGGTACATGAGCGGCAAGAACAACGTCGATATCGAAATGCTGGAGTTGATCCGCTCCGCGCTGGAGACGCTGTCCGTCGTAGTCTGCGAGCACTGCGGCGCCCCGGGCACGCACAGGCCAGGGGGCTGGCACATCATCCTCTGCGATGCCTGCCATGAAGTGCGCGAGGCCGAGCGCACGGCGGCCAAGGCCAAGAACAAGAAGGGTGGCTGATGTTTATCGCAACCTTCATCGCCGGTGCTGGTCCGTCCGCGAGGGCGGCCGAGTCGTCGACCACGTCGCGGAAATCGCCCTCTCGGGCGTGACGCTCCGGGCCTCGGAGGCGGCCCGCCTGCGCTGCCTGCGGACCGGGTCCCGGGACGTCCACGCCTGGGCCCGGGGCCTCCCCCTCGTCGGCGTGCCCCGGCCGGGCGGGGCCGTCCGGTTCCCATACAGCCTGGACCGCCCGGGTTTCCGCCTCTCGGACGGCAGCATCCTCACCGCCGCGGCCGGCGCCTGGTTCGAGCAGGACGGCAGCGCCTGGTGCCTCGACCCTCATGTGGAGTGTACCTCATGCGTTCCGTAGCCCTCGCCCTCGCCCTGGCCGTACTCGCTGCACCTGCCGCTGCAGACGAGACGTGGCTGCTGCCCGAGGATGGCGTCTACTGTCCGGCTGAGGGCCAGGACGTCTACGCCATCGTGGTCGGGCCCGGCGGCGGTCTCGGCATCGATGGGCTCGATTGCGAGAACGTCAGGCTGTCCCGCGGGCGCGTGCGATCGAGCGCATGCGTATCGAATGGCGGCCACCCCGTCGACCTGGATACCGACCTGCTGATCCTGCCGTCCGGCTCGATGTTCCACGACGGCGTGCTGTTCCGCAGGTGGCGAGGCCCGCTCCCGTGCCCGGTCAGCTGAGGCCTGGTGCCTCTCACGCCAGAAGCCGACCATGCCTGCAGGGAGATCCACCATGCGCCGCACGAGACGACTGTCCCTCGCCGAGATCGCCAAGCGCCGGGCTGACAGGGCCCGCGATGCGGACCTTCTGCAGAGCGGTTGGCAGCCTGATGCGAGGACGCTGAACGAGGCCCCGACGATCGATGCGTGGATCGAGAGCGTGTATCCCGGGACGTCGCTGCCGTGCCTCGTCGGCCACGTCGCGGGGCACCCGATCGTGCCGGACGGCCCGGCGACGACGTCACCGATCGTCGCGCGCGGCGAAGGATGGATCCGCACTGAGGGGCGATTTTACAGGACCCTGGAGCCGCTGCGGATCCCGGCCGCCCCGCGGGCTGCCGAGCCTCGGGGCGAGGCGCCCACAACGCCCAGAAAGCTCGAAGAGGGCGAAACCACGCCCGAGGGATTCGAGGGCTTCTAGGGCGAAAGGAAGCAAATATCGGTTCAGTATCATTTCGCTACATCGGTCGGCGGGGGCGGCGCGGGGCCGCCCCCGCACATGGCTCAGCCCTTTTTCGGCCGGCGGAGATCGAGGCGGCCCTGCGCGAGCTCGTCTTCTAGGACGCGCTGGCCAGCCGGCGTGATGACCAGCTGCCGGGTCTCGACGACGCTGCCCGCGACGTCGACGGCACCCATGGCGTGCTCGACGAAACCCCGCTCCTGCCCCCAGACCGTGGCCATCCACGGCCCCTTGCGGCCGGCTCACGGCTGTTACGCCGGCAGATCCAGCCCCGCCGGTCCAGCAGCTCGAACACGCGCTTCGGCTTGAGCCGGGTGTCGCGGGCGAAGTCCGTGACGGTCTTCGACCCCCGGGCGCCGGCGATGCGCTCGTAGGCGACCGCCTTGGGCTGCAGGACCTCCACGCGGGCCGCCGAGGCCTCCGCACGGTGCGTCACGACCGTCAGGGCCCTGCCCATGTCCAGCATCTCCTGATCTGAGAGGCTGGCCACGTCCTCGGCCTCGATCCGGGCCTGGCGCTCCGCCGCGGCGATGGCGCGGAGGTTGTCGACCTCCTCCAGTTTGCCGAGGAGGAGGCGACGCAAGGTCTGGTTGTCGTCGAGGTCGGGCGCCCCGTAAGACCCGTGGTGCCTGACTTGGGGCAGGACCTCGGACGTCACGAAGCGCCGGAACCGGTGCGGGACGGTGCCCGGGGTCGTGGCGCCCCGGCAGCGGAGGATCAGCGTGTAGAGGCCGCTCTCGCTGATGATCGACACTTCCTGGGGGCCGCCAGGGGTGTCGGTTAAGGCGACCCCCTTCTCGTCGGCGTCGAGCTTCAGGATGGCATCGCGGTGGTTGGCGATGTCGAGGGCCGCGCAGGCCTCCTTGGCGACGAACCAGGGCGCGCCGTCGCGGACGATGACCGTGAGCGGGCGGAGGTTGAACCGGAACGACAGGGCCTGGACGGACGTGGCGGTCTGGACGGGGGCGCCCATCAGAGCGGGGGTCAGCGCGTTCATGATCAGGCGACCTTCGGACCGGGGGTGACGGGGGCGGCGGTGTCGACGGCGAGGCAGACGAACGTGAGCTCGTCGGGGAGCAGGAATCCGGGGCGAACGTGCGTTCCGACGACGAGGGCGCGGTCGACGCCGGGCGTGCCCTCGACGTATCGGCTGGCCTTGGCGATGGCGGACTGCCCGACGCCGCCGGGCGCGTAGAGCCACGGCAGGACGCGGCCGTCGGCGAGTTCGATCCAGCCGTCGAGGTCGTGGGTGCGGGAGTAGAACGCCACGTGCTTGGCGGGGCGGGCCCCGGGGACGAACAGGGTGGGGTTCGCGCGGAACGCCTCGCACAGCATCACCATCATGCTGGCGTCGGCCCGCTCCTGCTCGATCTCGCAGAGCAGCTCGCGGGTGTCCTCGATCGGCATGGCGCGGTAGGCCCGCTCCATGACCATGGAGTGCAGCTCGTGGTGGTAGGTGGCCGGGCGTTCGCGCAGGGCGGCGTGGGTCTCGGCCGGCGTCGAGCTCGGCCAGCAGGGCCTGCCCCTCCAGCCAGGTAGCCTCGGCGGCACGCTCGGCGGCGCGCAGCGCGAGGGCCTGGGCTGCTCGACGTTGGTCACGCCGAGCACGTCGAGGGGGCGCGACAGCATGGTGTCCATGGTATTGCTGGGGATGGGCTCGGGCATTCGGGTGATCTCCGGATGGTCGACCAGGTCCCCGGGATGGCAGTCCCGGGGGCCGCCTTCGGTAAGGGTTCGTTCACCGAATCGGCTGCATGCCTAGGATACATGGGCTGCCGTAACCGAAGCAAATTCAGCCTAGGTGAAAGACGGCCCTTCCGCCGAATCCTCGGCCGTGGCACGATCCGGACATGTACCCGACCCCCGCACAGGCTCCGCGCCGCGCGCGCCCTCCTGAACCTCACACAGGACGATGTCGCCCGTCGGGCCGGCCTATCGTCGCGTACGGTGATCTCGGCTGAGCAGGGCAAGACCGGGAAGGCGACGCTCGGGTCGCTGATGGCCGCCTACATGGGCTCGGGCTGCGCTTCGACGGGACCCCCGACGGGAACAAGCTCACCGTCACCTACGATGCTGCGTCGGTCTACAGCGCTGAACCGGTCAAGCCATAAGGGTACTCACACGGTGAGCCCCCTTTGCGGGCGAATCGGTCAGCCGGATCCGGGCGTAGAGGGCCCGGCCGGAGACGCGCTCCAGCACGGCGGCGATCCGGTCCCGGGCATCGGCCTGCTCGTCGGCCGAGTAGCCCCGGACGGGCGCTGAGCCCCCCATGCTGCGCAACAGGTCGACCTGACGCGCGAGGGCATGCCGATCGGGGCCGGGCAGCGTCACGAGCAATCCCCGGCCGGGGCGGCATCCTGCCCGGCAGCGGCCGCGCGGAGGTCCTGGACAGCCCGCTCCAAGGCGGCCTCCCAGACCCCGGGCAGAACCCGGTCGGCGGGCAGTTCCATGAACCGCCGGCGCCCATCGACGAGGGCAGCTGCGGCAGCTAGGACGGCGGCGACCTCCGGGCTCACCGGTGGCCCCTACGCCGGCGGAGCGGGGTGACGGCCTGGATCGCCGCGGCGACGTCGGCCTTCGCGGGACCGGCCGCCGTCGGCTCGCCCAGCAGTGCGCGATACACCTCGGGCCGGACCAGCGGAGCCGGCTCGGCCGCGTAGCACGCCGGGGCGACGAGGGCGGCCGCGGGGGTCATTTGCTGCTGCGCCTCGCGTCGGCCTCGGCCTTGGTCAGCAGGGAGTCGATCGAGCCGAGGTTAGCCTTGCAGGCCTGCGCGACGTACCGGGTGTCCAGGGTCCAAACGGTCTGCTCGTCCTGCGTCGCAGTGTCGGCCAGCACCGGTGGGACGTCGGGGCACTTCCTCCACGCCAGAGGAACCTGCGGCACGACCAGGACCTGCTGCCTGACCACCGTCGGCGGCGGGGGCGCGACGGGCGCGGCCGCGGCGCCAAGGGTGGCTCGACGTGCGGGGCAACGGAGGCGGTGGTGTCGACCTTGGTCGCGCAGGCGCCGAGGCAGAGGGCGGCCACCAGAGCCGCGAGGGTGAGGATCCGGGTCATGGGTTCACTCCCTTCCGCAGCACGCCCAGGGCGTCGCGCATGCTCCGCGTCATGGGGGCCGACCCGGGCGGGCCCTCCCCCTGCCCGCGGGCAGGCACGCGACCCGGGACGCCTTTGCGGATTCGGTCGCCCGGCGCGCAGCATCAAGGGCCTCGGCGTAGCGGGCGTCCGACGCGAGGTTGTCCCGGCCGTGCTTGTCGACCTCGGCGGCGAGGCGGACCTCGGCGCGGTGGAGGCGGCCGGCCGCGTCGGCGTTCCCGTTCGCCAGGGCCTCCGCGGCAACAGCCTTGGCCTGCCACGCGGCGGTGACGCCGGCCTGGGCGGCTTCGCCCTTCCGGTAGGCGTGCCAGGACGACCCGAGCACCAGTCCGAGCAGCAGGAGAGCCCCGCCGATGGCGAGCGCCGCGTCGAGGGCGAACCGCGGGCGTCGGGTTTGGGCCCTCACAGCGGTCCCTGCCGCAGCCGAGATGCCCTCGACGGCGCCGCCGGCAACAGCCTCGACGGCGTCCACGATCGGGGCGAGCCGGGGCCGCGGCAGGGCGATCGCCGGCAGCTTGGGGCGCCAGGCCAGGACGGCGCTCAGGATGGTGCGCAGGTTCATGGTCAGGACTTCCTCTTCCGAGGCTTCGGCGCCGGATCCCAGACGGGCAGCGCCGTCTTGGCCTCGATCGACCACGAGGGCGGCGGCAGGTCGTCCGATGCCAGGTAGACGGGCAGGTCATGTCCGACCGTGGTCAGAACCGGATCACCCTGCGCGACCTGGGTGAACTCGGCGACCTGCCGGACCTCGACCGGACTGGTCACCTTGATCGGCTCCGGCCGCGTGCCCCAGACCTCGGCGGCCAGCTCCGTGGCCAGCATCGGGATCCCGAGGGCCATCCCTGTCCAGAAGGCGGAGATCTTGTAGGGGTTGAAGGCGTCCATCGGGCTCAGTCCTCGCACTCGTCGTCGAGATCGCGAGCGGAGCGGTCGAGCGGGCTCGTCACCTTCCGACGGCTCCAACGGCTGTCAGGGCGGCGCTGGTAGTCGACCGTCAGGGTCTCGCGCGTGCCGTCGGGGTGGACGACGGTGCGGACGCGGAAGCGGCCGCCGGTGAGCATCGGCTCGCCGAGGACCTCGGGGCCGCCGGGCCCGGCCGGCTGGAGGATGAGGCAGGTCGTCTCGGTGTAGACCTGCTCCTCGATCGTGGCTGGCGTGGTTGTCACTGTGGCGACCATGGTCAGTGCACCTTCCTGGCGGCGGCTTCGGGCGAGGCGGGGGTGAAGAGGCGGGCCTCGCCGTCATGGTCGACGGCGAAGGCGGGGAAGCCCTGGCAGGGGCAGGCCGGCGGCTTGGCACGGGCCCGCAGCACGGAGCAGACCTCCGTGACGAGGGTGTAGAACGCCAGGTAGGTGAACAGCGCGACGAGGCAGATGGCGATGGAGGTCACGAGGCGGCTCCTGTCGGCTCGGCGGGGGGCGGGCTGAGGGGCTCCCACGGGCCGCCCGGTACGGCCTGGGCGTCGATCGCCTGAACGACTTGCCCGCCCGGGGCGTAGGTCACGCGGATCGTCCGCCCGGTCCGCATCCAGTGACCCGGGTCCGTGGGGTGGGGCAGCTGCTCGTCGAAGGTGACGACGTAGGAGGCGGGAGCGGGCGCGTCGGCCATGTCAGGATCCCTTCCTGCGCGGGGCGGCCGGAGCCGGCATGGTCGGCAGCACCGGGGCGGGACCCGGCGCCTCGGACGGGCACGCGAATCCCGGCCGGACGCCCCCCGACGGCGTCGGCCACGCCAGGCTCAGGCAGAGCCGGACCGCCAGCGGCAGCGCGAGGGGCAGAGGGCTCGCCATCAGGCCGGCACCGCCTCGGCCGCGACCGCGTGCTCGACGTGCGTCGGCTCGGGGATCGGAGGCAGCTTCGGGCCGGTGCCCTCCGGGTCGGCCGGATCCTCGGCGATCGGCCCGAGCCGGCCTCGGCCGCGTCGACGCTTGCGAAGAACTCGCCGTCCGCGGAAGGGGTCTCGACGGCGGCGGCGAACGGGCGCGGCAGGGGCCTCAATCGGGGCCCCTGCGGGATCCGGGGCCCGGGCGGCGCGCGGGATCCGCGGGATGTCGCCGTTGCCCTGCGCGAGCTGGATGGCCTTGGCCATGGCCGCCAGGACGCCGAGGACGGTGAAGGCGACGAACGCCCACTTGAACACCGGGGCGATGTCCTGGAGAGCGCTGAACGTCGAGGCGTACTCGGAGGCCTGCTCGCCGACGGCCGAGGCGACCGAAAGGATCGCCGCCTTGCCCGGCAGCGTCCGGGACACGGCGACCTTCGCGGCGCGGGAGGACGGCGCCGGCTCCGGGAGCGTCGAGACCACCGGCGCAGGCGCCGAGGGCAAGGACATCCGGGTGGCGACGACCTGGACCTCGCCCACACGCCGGGTCCAGCCATTGCCGAAGTGAGGCCAGTCGTCGAGGGTCTTGAGGTACCTCAGCCGCATGGCGGAGAGGTCGGCAACCAGGCGGGCGACGTCGGTGACCTTCGCGAGGGCCTCAAGGGTCTTGGCCCCGATGCCGCCGTCGATGTCGCCGGCGTACAGCTTGCGGGCCTTGAGCAGGGCCTGGAGGAACCGCGCGGCGCGCCCGGCGCCGCTGTTCACCGCGAAGTCGAACAGGGCGTAGTCGAGGCCCCGGGGCAGCAGGTCGGCGCGGATCCGGTCCCAGAACTCGGACCGGTAGATCGCCGTCGCCTCGGGCCGGCCGAGGGCCTGCACGTCGGCCGCGGTGACCCGCACGCCCCGCCATGCCGACAGCGTCGTCTGGGTGATGCCGAGGTTCGTTGGGCCGCCGTTGTCCCCTGGTCGTTCACGTAGCCCGCCTCGTGGGCGAGGACGTAGGCGATCGCGGGGCTGAAGGATTCGCGCGCCATGGTCAGGTCCTCGACCGGTTGCGGCGGCCGGGCTGGCCGGCATGGTGCGGGGCGGCCGGCGGGGTGGATCCACCACCACCGCTGCCGAGGCCGCGCAGGATCTCGCCGTGGTCGTGCAGCGCCCGGGTCAGGTCGGTGCCGGTCCGGATGAGCGTGAAGCCGAGGTCACGGTCCGCCGGGTCGAGCGAGATGCGCGGGAAGGCGGGCGTTTGCTCGGCCGGACGACGGGCTTCCTTGATGCGCGACGCGACGTAGGTCGCGAGCGCGAGGATGCCCCCGACGAGGATCGTGCCGATCGCCTTCAGGGCCTCGGCAGGCAGCCCGAGGATCTCGATGAGCCACTCAGCCACGCGTGGCTCTCCTGACGATGCGGGCGCGTGCATCGTTGGCGCCCTGGTCCCAGATCGCGCGCAGGGCGCAGTAGGCGTCGACGGCGGCGAGGACGCCGTAGGCCCCCACGCCGGTGTTCCAGCCGGGGTAGCCGTCGTGGGCGAGGAGCCAGGCCAGCCAGGTCCAGACGCACGCCCCGGTCGTCGCGGTGATGAAGCGGATCGCCGGGCTGTGGTGCTTCGAGCCGTTCACCCAGAGGGCGATCATCCGGATGACGGACACGCCGAGCAGGGTGGCCCCCCACGTCCCCTCGGGGGCGATGGCGCCGAACGCGTAGAAAGTCGGGCGCGAGAACGTCGCGCCGGGCAGCAGCAGGGCGACCGCGACGCCGAACAGGACGAGCGCGCCGACCCACTCGGCCTCGCGCCGCTTGTGCTGGGTCTGGAAGGGCAGGCCGTCGAGGGTCACGGTTTGGCCTCCGGCTCGACGGCAGGGGCCGCGGCCGGGGCCTCGGGCTCGGCCGGGGCGGGCTTGGCCTTCGAGGTGGCGGCGGGCTTGGCCGAGTCGAGGTCGGCGTGGCGGACGATGCCGCGCTTGCCGCAGCGGCCGCAGTGGACCTCGGACCAGTCCATGCCGGTGCCGAGGAGCGGGCGGATCCCCTCGCGGCAGGCGGCCGGGCTCTCGCAGCCCTCGAAGGTGAAGGGGGCGTCGGTCATGAGCGGTAGTCCGCGTGGAGCACGCACGTCGCGCGAGCCGGTTCGGCCGAAGGTTCGCGCACCTGGTTCTTGGCCAGCACGGTGACGACGCAGCGGTCCCGGATGACGAGCTTCAACCCGTTGACGATGACGGCCTGCGCCCTGTTGGCGACGCCGAGGCCGCCGTACTCGCCGAGCGTCTTCCGGACCCGGCGCACGTTCACGCCGCGATGGGCGAGCTCGGCGATGGCGGCGGTGTCGTCCAAGGCCTCGTCGACCACCACGCCGATCGCCCGCTCGGCGAAGCGCCTGACGGCGTGGTCGGTGGCCTTGGCCCGGATCCCGCGGGGATTGCCGCGCTGGGGGGCTTGGGCGTGGATGGTGGACGGCACGGGTGCCGGCGTCGGGGCTGGCTGCACGGGGATCGCTCCTGTGCCCCGAGCGTCCCCCGGCGCCCCGAATTCGGATAGGCCCGGTTCCCCATGTCGTGGGCCTCCCGGTCCCGGCCGGGCGGCCTGGTAGAGGTGGCGGGCGTTCTTGAGCTGGTGCCCGAGGTTCTCGTCGAGCTGGGCTGCCATGATCTCGGGCACGCGCGAGGCGGCGTCCTCGCAGGCCTCGGTCCACGGCTTCTGCAGGATCGGCCGGTAGCGTGCCTTGTCGACGGCGAGGAACAGCACCCGCGGGTGGTCGACGTCCTTCAGACGTCGCCCGATGCGCTTGAGGTCCCCGCCCCGGGTCTGGATGACCTGGTCCAAGGCCGAGTGCCCCCGATGCAGGACGTCCTGCTCCGTCACGGGCACCCGTGGCGGCCGGGCGATGTAGCCCTCGTGCGGCTGCCCGTGGATGGTGATGTTGCCGTAGTAGACCCCCCAGCGGCTCTGGGTGCCGGACCGCTTCGGCGCCCTGTCGGCCGAGACCTCGCGTGCCAGCCGGGACAGGAATGCCCGGGGTACGCCGCCGTCCTTCGTCGGCCGGACGCCCTGGGTCTTGGTGATGTTGTCCCACCAGGGGATGAGGATCCGGTTCTGCGCGAGCCCGACGTCGCCCGGCAGGCGGACGTTCGTCTCCATGCCGAAGCTGTACTTCAGGTACGCCGACTGCTTGGCCTTCACGAAGACCTGGGCGTAGACGTCCTCTGAGCTGCGCTCGCCCCTCTCCAGGGCGTTCAGCTCCGCCTTGCTCAGCCGCTTGTAGGCGACCGCGGATTCGGTCCACCGCGACCTTCTCTTCAGCGTCTGGTGGAAGCGCCACCTGATGTTCTGGGTGGCCTGCTTGGCGACCTCGTCGACCGCCCAGCCCGCGGCGCGCCTGTACTTCGCCATCCCCCGGGAATGGTCACCCATGCCGACGGTGGCGACGAACTGGTCGCGCCACCGCTCAATGTCGGCCGCGAGGTCTACGGCGAGGTCGACGCCGTCGAAGTCGCCGAGGTTGAAGCCGGAGGAGGATTGCCTGCGTGCCATGCCGGGGAGGCTGCCACAGGGCCCGTGTCCCGGTCAGCGCCACGCGGGGGCCCGAAAGAGATGAAGGCCCCCCCGCACGCGGCGGAGGGGCCTCCGAGATGTGCTGCATCTCGCCCGTACCCCAGGCGACCCGACAATACCGCGTCGCCTAGGCAGCCACAAGCGCGGGGGGACGGCGCGGCGTCGACCAGCCACCCGAGGCGTCCAAGTAAGCCTCGGCCTCGCGAGCCAGGTCGAGAGGCGGCAGAGGAGCCCTGCGGACGGCCGCCTGACGGGTCCGAGACCTGTCCCGGCCAGGTCGGCGCCTAGCACTCCGGGAGGCGATGGATGACCGGGTTTCGATGTCCTGACGGGCCTGCTCGGCAAGCGCAGCGTCCTCCGGGCTGACGGCGGCGCGGTCGGTCTCCAGGCGCCACTCGCTCGTCCAGCCCCGGCACAGGACGCCCTCGTACCGCGTCCACGACCACCGTCCCGTGCCGGTCTCGACGACGACGTGGAAGGGCGTGAAGCGGGTGATCCGGATCGGGCCGGATACGATCTGGGAGGCGGGGCGGGCCTCACGCGAGGCAGAGCCCACAATATAGCGTGACGCGAACCCGACAGGCTCGCCAGCCTCATCGCTCCCGGTGGCGTCAGCCATGACCTCGTTCTGCGTCTCGGCCATGACGGAGGACCGCCGCAGAGCCTCGGCATCACGGGCGGCCGTCAAGGTCTCTACATCGATCGCGCCGCCGAGCCCGTACTCGTCGGAGGCGAGGCGCATGGCAGATAGGACAGCCTCCTTGCCATGCTCGTGGAAGGCACAGATTTCGGCGAGGCTCCATCCCTCTGTGCGCTGCCCCAACGCCCACATGCCGATCCAGAGCCGACGCTCGGCCGAATCCGAGGCGCTCTCGATCCCGAGGCGACGGCGGCGTGCCTGCTGCCTCTCGGCCGGGGTCATGGCCTTGCCGCCGCCGGGGAACAGGGGTCGCAGGCCGAACCTCTCAGCCTGCTCGACCTGGATGTCGAGCAGGTCCACCATCGTCGCGGCCGCGTGGTTGTAGAGGACGGTCTGCTCGACGCCCTTGAACTCGTCGGTCTCGCCAGCCTCGTGGCGGCGCTGGCGACGGTCGAGTGTCCCGAGGGCGCTGATCGCCTCCTTCAGGGTCAGGCCTGCGAGAGGAGCGAGCTCAGCGGCCCAATCCTCTCGGCGTCCACCCCGGACGTGCGCGGTCGCGTTCGCGGTGAGGAACAGCCAAATCTCGCGCTTGCCCTTGGGCGGGCCGCCCATGCCGTTTCGCCACGCGTGGAGGTCGCGCAGGATGCCGACCCATCGTCCGGCCGGCCCGGCATGGCGACGGGGACGCGCAGGGGCCGAATTGTCGTTGGCGGCCGCAGCGGTTTGGGCCTCAGCACGGGCCCTTCTGCGCTCCTCGATCTCGCGCCGGGACACGGGCAGGATGGCGTCGGCCAAGGCGTGGAACGTGTGGCGCGTCGCGTCCGAGAACGACGCAGGAGCGATGAGCCGCGCCATGCTGCCGGACTTCACGTTCATGCTTCCGACGAGCCGCACGACGCGGGCGCTGTCGCGGCAGACGCGGTCGACGCCGGCGTCGCGGAACACGCGCCACATGGGCAGGCGCTTGGCCTCGATCGCGTCGAGCTCGCGGTCGGCGTGCCTGCGCTTGACCTTCGGCATGCCGTTCGTGGCGAGGTCGGGCCCATGCAGGGCATCGTAGACCGCGCGCACGCGCGCCCACGCGGCAGCCTTCACGCCGTCGCATGCCCACGTCCCCTGTAGTCCACATCCCGAGGCGACCCAGATCGAGGGCAGCGGGATTCCGGCGGCGACCATCGCCTCGATCAGGACGTCGCGCACGGCCTCGGGCGCCCATCCATAGAAGGGCAGGCTCTCGTCTCGCTGGTAGTCCCAGTCGAGGACGAGCGAGCCGACCGACTTCAGGCACTCACCCGTGCGCCGGCGACCCCAGAACCTGTTCAGGCTGCTGTACCGATCATCGGCGGCATGCTGCCTCAGGACGGCATCGGCCGGGTCGAGCGTCTCGCCCTCGAAGCGCTCGCCGTCGTCGTCGATGACCTTCGTCCCGACCCAGGCGCGCCCGACGGAGCCCTTGGGGTGCAGCCATGCGACATGGGCTGCCCGGAGGTGGGCGCGGGTGGCATCGCAGGGGGTGGTGGATGTCTGCGCGTTCGCCGTCATCATCTGGGGTCGGATCGAGCTGACGATGGGGCAGCACACCCATCGACATCGAGGAGGCTAGCCGCGTCGCTGGCAATCTCCAAACCGGGGATCCTGCGGCCGACTACTGAGCCTGCCTGCACCTAGGAGGCGCCCCATGGATGGGGGCTGCCCAACCCCGCCATGGGCCATCCCGCGCGCGAATCGGATGGCCCGTCGACCCGGCGCGCCGTGACCTGGATCGGGACACGCACGCGCCGGCACGGTCGGCCCCGTGGTCAGGGAAGCCGGGATCGAGGGCATGCGCGCGTGGAGTGGACGGCCGCCGTCGGCGGAGGGTGAACCTGCCGCCGCGCGGGGGCACTGCCCCCTCCCCTCCGGGCAATGGAAACCCCACGCTGCTCGCCGAGATGATAGCAATCTCCTTTCGGTTTTTGTCGGGTTCAGAGTGACCAACCCGGGGCGACCCAGGGTACGTGGGTGATCCTAGGGGCTAGACGGGCGTCGGGAGGGGAAACAGGGCCTATCTCGGGGCCTTTCCAACAAGTCATTGGCAAGACCAACGTTGTCGATGGCGCCCTGGACGAGGGTGCGCTGAAGGCCGCGCTGGGCCTTTTGGCGGAGCACGGTATCCACCTGTACGAGCGCGATGCATCCGGCAATCGGGAGCTATTCCTGGCGGCGCCGGCCGAGACGCTCGTTCCCGCCTGCGCGGTGCCCGGGTTGCTCATTTTGGCCAGGCCCCGGCTCCGTTGGCCGAAGCGCCTTTCCGGCAACCCGAAGATCGGACGGCTGAAGCGAGTGCGGCCCCCGGAGTTACAGGCCGCTCGGGACGACCGGCCGGCCAACCTTTCACACAGGGTGAGGTTCGAGCGCCGCATCCCGGTTGGCGACGCCATCGAGGATTACTACCCCCAGGTCATCCCGGACGGGCTCTGGAAGGGCGCCCGGTAGGCTTCGGATAAGGTGGCGCGGCCGGGCAAGGGAAACACCGGCGGCCGGCGAGGGACTGTCCTCTCGAATCTTTTCGGGAGCCTGCCTGTTTGCGACGCCTGCGACAGCCCGATGAACTACCGGGACAGGGGCCCCCGGAGCACGCCCTGCCTGCGGTGCGCGGGCAACCGCAACGGGACCTGCGGCAAGGAGAGCCGGCCCCGTTACCACTCTCTGAAGCGGGCGGTCCTGTCATGGGCGATCCTCGCGGACGCCCCGCCGCCGGAAGCCGGCGCACCCGCGAACGAGGCCCTCGCGATTGCCGAGCGGCTCCGCGACCAGGCGGCCGCGATCGTCGACCGGCTGATCGCGGCAATCAAGCAGGGCGCAGCGCTCGATTCGAGGCTGAGCCTGTCAAACAGCGTTGAACTTTGACCCTGGATCGGCGTCGAACTTTGACCCCTCTGGCGTGTGTGCCTCGACGCCCCTGATCAGACCGGCGTAGCGGGTCGGGGTAGCGCAGCCGGGCTGATCAGGGGTCCAGCAGGCGTGCCGAGTGTGCGGGCTTCAGGCGCGGTTCTTGAAGCGCCAGCTCTCGTTGCCGGTCTCGACGATCTCGCAATGGTGAGTGTGGCGGTCGAGCAGTGCCGTGGTCATCTTGGCGTCGCCGGCGAACACGCTTGGCCATTCTCCGAAGGCGAGGTTCGTGGTGACCACGATCGAGGTGGTTTCGTAGAGACGGCTGATCAGGTGGAACAGCAACTGCCCACCCGACTGTGCGAACGGCAGGTATCCGAGTTCGTCCAACACCACGAGGTCGAGCCGGGCGAGATGGTCCGCGATGCGGCCTTGCCGGCCGGCACGCGCCTCGGCTTCGAGCCGATTGACGAGGTCGACCACGTTGTAGAACCGGGCCCGTGCCCCGTCCCGGATGCAGGCCCGGGCGATCGCGATGGCGAGGTGGGTCTTGCCCGTGCCGGTGCCGCCGACCAGCACGACGTTGCGCTGATGGGCGAGGAACTCGCCGCCAGCGAGGTCGCGCACCAGGATCTCGTTGATCGGCGTACCATCGAAAGCGAACTCGGCGATGTCCTTGGCCAGGGGCAGCTTGGCGATCGTCATCTGGTAGCGGATCGAGCGCGCCTGCTTCTCGCTGATCTCGGCCTGGAGCAGGTCGCCGACGATCTGCTGGGGCTCGTGCGTGCGCTTCACGGCGACCTTGATGATCTCGTCGTAGGCAGCCTTCATCCCGAACAACTTCAACTCGCCCATGGTGGCGAGGATCTGCTGACGTTCCATCATGGGGCTCTCCTCAGGCTGTCGTAGCGGGCGCAGTCGGCGACGGGCTCGTGGCGCAGGCGCAGACCCTCGGGCGTCAGGAGGGTGACGGGCGCGATCGGCTCGCGCTGGCGAGCCAGGATGTTGAGGATGACGTCGGCCGAGTGCACGCCCTCGCGCAGCGCCTCGGCGCAGGCGGCCTCCACCGCGGGCAGGCCATCGCCGAGCACGGCGGTCAGGATCTCGACCATCTGCCGGTCACCGTCGGCAGAGCCGGCGAGCTTGCGCCGGACCCGGTCGAGGGCGGCAGGCAGAACCCAGTCCTTGAACGGTGCGCCGTTGCGCAGCGCGCCGGGCTTGCGGGCCAGCACGGGGACGTAGTGCCAGGGATCGAACACCGTCTGGTTGCGGCCGAAGACGCGGGCATGCTCGGCGACGATGCGACCGTCCTGGCGGATCTCGATGCGCTCGGCATAGGCCCGCACCTCGACCGGACGGTCGATGGCTGAGGCGGCCACCGAGTAGCGGTTGTTGTCGAAGCGTACGAGGCAGGTCGAGGAGACGCTGGCCGGCACGGCGTGGAAGCCGTCGAAGCGGCCGGCATAGGGCACCAGCGCCGCCCGCTCGGCCTCGAACCGCTCCCAGACGGTGCGCTCCCGCTCCTCGGGATGAGGATGACCTTTGGCGAAGGCGATCACCCCGTCGAGCAGCAGGGCGTTCAGTTCGTCGTAGCTCTTCACCCGGATGCGCGGCGTGAACAGGCGCTCGCGCACCAGCCCGACCTGGTTCTCGACCTGGCCCTTCTCCCACCCTGATGAGGGCGTGCAGGCCACCGGCTCGACGAGATAGTGCGAGCACATCTGCAGGAAGCGGCGGTTGTAGGCGCGCTCGCGCCCGACGAAGATCGTCTCCACCGCGGTCTTCATGTTGTCGTAGATCCCGCGCTGGCAGGTACCGCGGAAGAAAGCGAACGCCCGGTCGTGGGCGTCGAAGACCATCTCCTGGCTCTCGCGCGGATAGGCCCGCACGAACAACATGCGCGAGTGGCAGAGCCGGACGTGGGCGACCTTGACCGTCGTGGTCGTACCGCCGATCAGCACGATCTCGTGGCTCCAGTCGAACTGGTAGGCCTCGCCGGGGGCGAACACGAGCGGCACGAAGGCGGGGGCGATGACGGCCGTGCGCGTGCGCTTCCAGCCCTTGGCGTAGCGGCGCACCGCGTCGTAGCCGCCCTCATACCCGAGCCCGCGCAGGGCCTCGAAGATCCGGATCAGGGTGAGCCGTTCGCGAGGCGGCTTGCCGGCGTTCGCCGTCAGCAT
The DNA here is from genome assembly GCF_042661665.1 of Methylobacterium komagatae. Lineage (NCBI taxonomy): Bacteria > Pseudomonadati > Pseudomonadota > Alphaproteobacteria > Hyphomicrobiales > Methylobacteriaceae > Methylobacterium > Methylobacterium komagatae. Next base: position 2,975,419 of record NZ_JBHSWN010000001.1, on the reverse strand, counting down.
TCGATCGAGATGGTCCCGCCAGGGTCCGAGCTTGGGCAAGGGCTGTACCTCGCGCTCGTAGGCGAAGGCAGTCGCACCCGAGCGGATGACCTTGCGGACCGTATTGCGAGAGACGTGCAGGTCGCGGACGATGTCCTTGATCGCGCGGCCGCGGGTGAAGAACTCGCGCCGAATGCGCGCAATCGTGTCCACGCCCTTCATCCCCCACCACCCGTCCGGTCGTCCCGGAGGGCAGTCTGCGAGAGCAAGCTTCAGGGGGTCAGAATTGGGCGCCGATCCCCCACCTCAGGGGGTCAAAGTTGCACGCCGAAACACAACCCGTCGGCCACAGCGCGGGGATCCTCGATCCGCCGGTCCCCGCGGTCGACGACCTCGCTGACCATTTTTGCGCCGAACCGCTCCATGAACGCCTCTCGATCCTCCTCGGTCCGGAGCGGCAGCCGCACGAGTTCGGCGACAGTCACGTCGGGTGGCCGCTCCACCTCGGCGCGAGACAAGGCGACGGTCCGCCTGTTCCGCGATGCCTGCGCCCGAAGCATGTCACCCAGGATCGGCCCGGCATCGTCGAGGTGCCGCATGACGTCCGATCCGGGGGCATAGGCGAACACGTTCGGTCGGGCCGCGGCGGCGACGGCGGCCGGTTCGGACGTCCCGACCTTCAGTGCCGCCGCGATCTCCGCGCCGAGCACGTCGACCACGCTGCCGAACCCGGCCTCCAGGCCATGCCGGGCACGGACGTAGGCGATCAGCGGCATGGCCCGTATGAAGGTTAGGCGGTTCGTCCGTACGTCGGGGTCTGCGTGTCCATGGATCTCGGCGATGTGCTCGAAGCCAAATGCGCAGACCCACCCGGCCCGATCGAGGGCGTCCCCGAAGGCCGAGGCACGTCGCCGGTCGTCGGCACGACGGGAACAAGCATCCCGAACCCACTGCCCGAAGTGCGAAGTGTCCAGAACCAGGAGCTTGGCCTCTTGCAACACCGAGCACCCCATCACGCGTGGCCGGGTGTATGGTCGAGGGCATCCCTCCCGAGTTTGTGGATGCAAACGTTCCGTATCGTTTTCAACGAGAGGATCCGCTCTCAATGGATAACGTTCGGGTGGCGACAGGATGAGTTTTCGCACGCGGCGGCTTTGCGACCGGAGGCGGGAAGTCGCCGGTCGGCTCGTCGCCCGCCAGCCATCGGGCCACGAACTCCGCGCATTCCGAGGGATCGGCCTTACCGGTCAAGCCGCACTCCCATATCGTTGCGACGCGCCACCCGGCCGCGAGCAACGTGTCGACCGCCCTTCGGTCCCGAGCTTGGTTCGCCTGGAACTTCTCGTTCCAGAAATCCGCGTTGGACTTGGGGGTGGTCGTTTTCCAGCACCCGTGCCGGTGCCAGAAGCAGCCGTGCACGAAGACGCAGGCCCGGCGCTTCCTGAAGACGATGTCCGGCCGTCCGGGAAGCTCCTTCGCATGCAGGCGGTACCGGAGCCCGAGGGCATGGAGGCCCTGTCGCAGCGCCATCTCGGGTCCGGTGTTCTTCTGCCGGACGCTACGCATGATGGCGGAGCGCTTGATCGGGTCGACGCTGTCCATTCCCCGGTCCAGCCCTCCGCCGCATCGCTACTCGGTGTCGCGGGCCCGCGACGTGTCCAGGGCGGACACGGGCCGTCGGCTCGCGTCGAAGGTGTCGACGTAGTGTAGCTCCCCGCCACCGACATCCCCACGAACGCTCGCCAAGGCACCGTCGGGTCCGGCGGCGTCGTCCACGCGCCAGAACGGATGCACCATGACGTAGAACCTCTCGCCTCCGTTCGCTCGTTCCAGAATGCCAGGCAGCCTGTCCCGTCCGAGCGACACCGGTTGGCGGGCGGAGGCGTTGAGGTTGCAGACATCGTCACGAACGTTCGTCGCCAGGCGCTGCCAGTCGGCGAGTTCGATCGCCGGGCCCCATCGCCCGTCGAGGCCGGAACGGTATTCCGGATCGACGAGGGCGCGCAGGAAGCCGAGGCCGAGCCGCCAGTCCAGCAAGCCGTGGAACTGACGGTTCCCATAGCGTTGCATGCATCGATAGCACGCCTGTGCGCAGTTGCGGCGATGCTCAAGTTCGCGAAAGGCCCCCACGATCGGGTCGTCCTCGTCGTCGAGCATGGACCGGAGGAGGCGGACGATGGTCGGCGTGCCGCCCCGCTCCACCTCGGCCAACCGACGACAGAAGCCCGCGCCGTTCACCAGATTGTCGGCGATCTGGATCATGGGCAGGCCGCCGCGAACGCGTGGCTCCAAAGCCTCGAACTCGTCCGGATCGATGTCTAGCTCCAAAGATGCCCGTTGCAGCAGCAGCTGCGTCGCGCTTATGGCGGCGGACCGGATCGCAGCCCGGTTGGGCGTCCTGCCGATGGCGCCCAACCGTAGGCCGCGGGGGATCGCCCTCAATTCGAGATAAAGGGCTTCGGTCGGCTTGACGGACAGCAAGCGGATGCCCGTCTGAGGTGGCTCAGCGGCCTCGGTCCAGCGTTCGCGCTTCGACGAAACCTCTTGCGTGACGAACTGGTTCTCCAACGGGGGACCCTTCGCGATGATGCCCCGCGGCATGAACAGGCTGTTCTGCGTCGCCCGCCTGACTGTGTACCCTCCGGTCACGTTGGATGGGTCCGGTGGTGGGCCGTCGTTCATCCTGAGCACAGAAGCGCCCGAACCGGCGTGAATCGACAGGTTCGTGCCGTCGACGGAGCTGACGGCCACGTCGCGGATCTCGGCGGCGACCACGCGTCGGGGAGGCGGTGCGGCCTCGTCGTCGTCCCTGGGATCCTCCGGCCGGAACGTCGTCCTGAAACCCGACGGCACATAGTAGGTGGTCGCATTCTCGCGGCCGACTTCCACCCCGCAGTCGGCGCACGCGAACGTATCGATCCGGACGGTGTCGTGCAGCGTCCGCCCGCGGCAGCCGGGGCATTCGGCGATCGCGGGATCGGCGTCGTGCCAGAATGCGGACACGGGGATCTTCGGGACGAACCTGCCCTGCACGGACGGAGGCAGCAAGCCGCCCGTGAAGCCGACGGCCCGGTGGACCTGCTTGTCGCGGGTGAGCGTTTGCCCCGGCGAAAACTCGTAGATGGCCACGTCGAGGTCGCGATCCACGCTGTCCCAAGCGAGCCGGCTGCGCCCGGCCTTCTTCAAGCCGAGATAAAGGTTCCTGACACGGGTAGGCATTCCGTACATCGGGAACAGGCCCTTCTCAGCCAGGAACTGCGCCAAGCCTGCGTCGAAGGCCGCCCCGGCGGCGGCCTGGGCCATCACGTCGGCCATGACGGTTGCGGTCGCGCAAGCGTCGACGAGCTCGGCCGCACGTCCTGGAATGCCTTGGCCGATCACGGACGCGAACTCGTCGCGGGTCCCGGTCGTGCCGTCGAGGGCCTCCCGCAGAGCGTCGGGCCACGGCGCCCCGACGGCGTAGAAAACCGCCGCCGGCATGAACTCGCCGTGCGGGTCGGACTTGGCGTCGTCTCCCGGCCAGTTGGCTCCCGCCGCGTCCCTCATCCTGTCGAACGCCTTCAGAAGCCACACCTTGCGCACCAGACGCGAGGGGATGTCGACGTGGTCGACGGCCAGGAAGGGAGGGGAGGCTGGTCGCCCGTGATCGCCTCGGGAGAACGGAAGTAGTGCAGGTCGTGGCTTCGGCTCCGGCAGAGGGTGACTACGACCGAGTAGGCTTGCCCTCGACGCCCGGCCCGGCCGACGCGCTGCTGGTAATTGAATCGCTGAGGCGGCATGTTGGCCTGGTAGACGGCCTGCAACGCACCGATGTCGATTCCGACTTCCATCGTCGTCGTCACCGACAACAGGTCGATCTCGGCAGCGGCGCGGTTCAGGTCCCGGTCGACCTGCGCGCCGTCGGCGACGAAGATCCCCTTGAACCGGCGCAAGCGATCGGCTGGGCTGCCGGTCTGACCGGTGAGCTCCTCGCAGCGGAGGCGAAAACCAGACACTCCCTCCGCCTTCCCCCTCACGATGCGTCCGGCGAGGAAGTTGTCCTTCCGAAGCGCCGCGACCTTTCCCGTCGCGAGCGCGTCCAGTGGATCGCGGCAGCGCGTGCAAAAGCCCACGCCGCGATGCAGGTGGACACGGGAGCACTTGCCACACCGCCAGTAGTCGTTCTCGGGCTTGATCATGCGCACGCCCAGGCGACCGGCATCGATCCTACCCTCGGCGTGCTTGAGGTCCCGGAGGCGCCCCAACACGTCGGCGACTTCGCGATCGGGATCGGTCGGACGCACGGCCTTGGCCAACGCGTAGACCCGGTTCCTCTTCGGTACCGCGTCGATCCAAGGGTCGTACTCGTCTGACATGTACCGGTTCGACGAGACCCGGTAGGCGTCGCCGAAGACCCGGAGCCAGGCATCGAGCCTGTCGGCGTCGTCGGGCACCTCGTCCGTGAACAGCGTGGGGTAGCCCAGGCCGGTTTCCTCCAGGGCGAAGTAGCTCCGCGAGAACAGCACCTCGTCGATGTGCGGATCCTGCTTGTCGACGATCTCGACGCGGGCGGCCTGGATGTCGGCGTCCACGGTCCCGCCGCTCCGCCAGACCAGTCGACCGTCCTCGCGCTCGAACAGCTGCGGCCAGTCGAACCTGCCGTACCGCTTCACGCCGACTTCGTCCGTCGGGTGGACACCGAGGCGCAGCATCTCCTGCAGCATCGGGCTCGTGGAATGACCGGCGTTCGCGATCCTCTGTTCGACGATGGTGCGCAGCGGGATGCGATCCTTGCCCGACGAGGCCTTCAAGGCGCGGATCTGCTTCCGCGTCGTGTCCGCCAGGTCGTCCTCTTCCTCGTCGTCGTACTTGCGCACCAGCTTGCGAAGGCGGGCGATCTCTTCGGCGTTGTCGGCCGCGTTCGCGACGCGGTCCGCCAGCTCCATGATCATGAGCCGTCGGAGGTCCTGGTAGTGGGATCTCTCGATTTCCATGGCGGCCTTGGCCGCGTCCTGACGGCTGTCGGAGAAGGCCACGGCCTTAGGCAAGGACCCGCTCGCGTGCAGCACCTCGAACATCTCGGTCGCGAGCAACTGCGAGGTCTTGTTGAAGCCGGACCGGAAGCTCCGGATCGGCGAGAAACGGGGCTTCTTGCGGGGCGCGTAGTTGATGCCGCAGGCCGGGCAGCAGTCCGGGCCCGCGGTTCCCGGGGACGTCAACGCACGCTTGTGCGACCTCTGCGGCCTGGCGCAGTGGAAGAGGCGGCCGGGAACGAGGGTGGCGTCCGCCGTGGCGGGAAAGCCAGGTCTCACGACGCCGGTGCCGGTGTCGAGCGTGCCGTCGATCCAAGCCTCGTTGTCGCCGGTGTCCGCCGGCAGCTTCGTCGAGGGCCAGAAGACTGCGAACTCGGCGTAGCTCAGCTGTTCGTAGTGGCCGACGCCCCCGGCCTCGGGAAGCGCACCGAGGTCCGGAACCGAAGGAAGCAGCTCGATTTCCGAAGCCCCGCTCGCCTGTACGCCTCTCATGCCGCCCGCGAAGGTCTCGCCGCAGGCCTCGCAGTAGACCAACTCGAACTTCCGCCTGTGCCGCTCCCCGACGGTCGTGTAGGTCAATCCCCGGTCGACGGAGACGCCACGATAAGCCACCGCGCCATCGGACGTATTGAACTCCGGCGTCGCGAAGAGCCCCTCGATGCTCCGGACGAACTGGTGCATGCGGAAGCTCGGGGTCCGTTCGTCGGGCTTGACCCCGAAGAGCTTCTCCATCACGTCACCGACGCCGCGCATGAGGGCCAGGCCCCGCATCGCGAGGCGTTCGTCGGGCCCCGAAGCCCCGAACAGCCTGTCCGCCATGGTCGCGACCGAGGTGGCCCGCACCGCGATCGGTTCGCCGTCCTTCGACGTGCGGCAGGCCCAGACCATCGCCCCGGCCGCCGCCTCGACCCCACGCGCGAGCGTGTCCTCGAACGCAGCCGGCTCCGTGCCCCCAGCGATCGCGAGGAGGCAGTCGGCGAACGCTCGGCGGAAGGCAGGCGTGTCCGCAACCGTCCTCACCAGGTCGCCTTCGCCGGGAAGCGCCGCGAGGAGGGCGGCGAACGGAGCGGTGGCCAACGAACCCATCGCGGGCTCGGGCGGCAACACCTGCATTCCCGGAACGATGCATTCGGCCCAACGCGTCCGGTCCTGGAAGCCCTCGGCGCCCTCGCGGTCGTAGGTGCCGAACGGACCGAAGAAGGCGTCGAGGTACTTCAGGCTCCTGTCCCCCTGCTCGCCTGTCGTGGGCAGAGAGGCACTCGAAGCGAGGATCCTGAGCTTGTGCCGCGTCTCGGGCGAATGAAGGCCGAGCCGATGGATCAGGCTCCGGATGAGACCCGCGGTCTCGGTGCCCGCGGACCCGCGCATGAGATGCAACTCGTCGAGCACGAGGTAGAAGTAGGCGTCGGGGTCGCGTTCCAACCAATGCCGCGTCTGGTCGAAGATCCGCGCCTCTACCTCGCGAGCCAGCATGGTTCCCAGCATCGACGAGTTGGTCACGAGGATGTCCGGCGGGTCGGCCTGCATGTCCCAGCGGGACAGCATCTCGGACCCATCCGTTGATGGGAACAGGTATCGCGTGGGCTCGGGCTTGTCGTCGTTCTCGCGGTCGTGCCGGCATGCCTGGACATGCCCGTCCTCGAACTCCTTCATCGCTTCCGCGAGCTCGGAAATCTTGCGCGCCCGGCGCTTCTCCTGCTCCTTCGTGCCCGCGCGGCGGGGGTGGTCGAGGAAGCCGGTGACCGGCGTCGCGCCCGTGTATCGTCCGAAGAAGATCCTGTTCCCCCCGAGGTGGCGGTCCATCGAGGCGCGGGCTTCCGGGGAATCGAGCGTGCGCCGCAAACGCGTCATCTGGTCCTCGACCAGCGCGTTCATCGGATAGAGCACGAGGGCTCGCATGGCCCTCGGACGTCCCTTTGGTTCGCCGGCGCGTTTGAGCGCGAAACGCTCCTCGTGGTCGCGCCACCAACGACCGCGCAGGTAGCCTGACGGCGCATCCGGCCAATCGACCGCCTCCCGCGTCAACGCAGCGATCACGGGGAGCATGAACGACTCGGTCTTCCCGGATCCCGTTCCCGAGGTCACGATGCCTGGTTGCCCCGGCTGCGTGCCACGAGCCAGCATGTGCATCTGGTGTTCGTAGGGCTTGAGCTTGAACAGGCTCTCGCGAGCGATAGGGCCGCCCGCCACGTCACGACCGGGGAACAGTCCTGAGAGGACGAGCTCGACGAAGGCGGCGCGCGCCTTGCCGCTCATGTGGCCGATCGGATTGCCGTCCCAGTCGTCCATCAGCCGTTCGATGCGGTAGTCGCATGCGCGGTAGCGAGGCACGGGTTCGAGCAACGGCTCGGTGGCGAGGGCGCCCGGCGAGGACATCAGCGCGCGGCGCGCGTCCGAAAGGCCGCGCTGCCTGATGCGGTAAGCGGTATCGAGATAGGTCAGGAAGAAGTCGCGGAGCCGTTCGAATGAGCCGATCGGATCGATCATGTCGACTGTCCCTTCCTCTCGCCCGCCGCGTTCAAGGTGATGACGCGGCCTTCGGCGTCGGACCGTTGCGCCGCGCGGTCCACGGGAACGAGCGTCCCCGCGGCGAAGTCGCAAGCCGCCGCGTGGTCGAGCCAAACCCGCGAGGCCAGGTAGACGTCCATCAGGCGTCGTCCGAGATCGCCGCCCCCGCCCGTGCCGGACAGCCTTTCGAGCAGCGTCTCGCGCTCGTCGGCTGACAGCGTGGGTCGCCCTGGCGGGACCAGTCTCGACGCGTCGGACGTCTCCCTACCGCGCAAGGCGGCGAGGTAGGCCCTGCGACCGGCGTGGCAGGGAACCTGCGTCTTGAGGCCGTCGCCCCGGGCCTTCTCCCCCTCGTCGTCGCCGGATACGGTCGCGACCACCAGAAGGTTCGCCGGTCGACCGCCGCGATACAGCGCCTGGAACCGAGGAAACCAATCCGACAATGAGGCGCGATCCAGGTCGTCGAGGCAGAGCAGGACGAAACGATCCGGCGCATACAGAGCGGACCGCCACGCATGGGCGAACACCGTAGGCTCGCCCGAGGCCGGGCGCCGCCAGACGTCGTCCGGGCCCAGGACGGTCGGGTCTAGCGGCATCCGCGCCACCTCGCCGCCCGCGACCAAGCCGGCGTAGCATCCAAGCGCGACGTCGACCGAGTCCCCGTACAGGATCGGTATCTCGCCGGCACGGCAGAGCACGTCTACCATCCGCGGGATCTCCACGGGCAGACCGAGCCCCTTCGACCGCTCCACGGCCGCGCCGGCGAACTCGCCAAGCGCCAAGACCCGGTCGTGGCGGGCCGACGCCGAGGCCCACGGCGCTCCATCCAAGGGTGCGGATTCGCCGCCGAAGGGAGGACGCGAGCCGGTCAACTCCGCCATGAGGCCGAGCGCCGATCCCGCCTCGCGGATCCGATCCAGGTAGGAGCCCAACCCTTCCCGCAACGTCGTCAAGCCGGAGCCGGCCAAGGCTTCGACTTGGCGCAGCGCCTCGGTCTGGGCCGCGAGGCGGCTCGCCGTGTCGGCGACTTCCGCGAGCACCCTATCGCGCTCGGCATAGCGCTCGGCCAACTCTCCCTCGATCTGGCCCGTCAGCACGGGCCTGAGGCGGGCCAACTCCCGGTCGCGCAGCGCGTCGAGATCCGCCTCGGACAATCGCGCCAGAGACGATCGGACCTCGGGATGCGCGTAAAGTGCGTCCGCGATGTCGGCCAAGGCGACGCTGCCCGCGGACAGCCTGCCCAAGAACTCGCCGAGCCGGTCGCGCAGCGCTTCGTTCACCCCGGCTCGTTCGCCGATGACGTTGGCGTCCCGGTAGAAGGCGTGCAACCTGACGAGCATCCGGTCCGTGACTTTGAAGTCGTCGGATGCGGACGTGAACGTGCCGGTCTTCCGCAACTTTCTGACGAGGTACTGTAGGAATTCGCCGTCGGACTGCCAGTTGACGCAGCCGACCGATCGCGTCGGCACGCGGCCGGGCAGCGCGAAGGTGCGTCCCTCCACCGGGAATTCGGCAAACCCACCCGCCGGCGTCGCGTACACCTCGATCCTGTCCGCTTCTTCCTGGAGGGAGAGCGTCCATCGGGCTCCCGGACCCGGCCGCTGCAGCCGTGGGAAGGCAACCTCGCCGTCGCCGATCGGCACCAGGACGCGGGGCTCTTCTTGGAGATGCCTGTCGACGCCGGTCTCCATCATTGCCGTTCGCCGCGCACCGGAGGTCGCTTCCGCCAACTCGCTCACGAGCTCGAACGGCTCGTCGACCTCCGTTGATATGAATCGATCCCGTCCGCCGGGTCGATCGTTACGACCCATCGTAAAAAGCACGACGTAGCCTTTGGGTCGACGTACCACCTTCGGATCGACGCTGAAGACGTGGCCCTCGTCCGGGAAACGGCTCGGCTCGACGCGTCGCCAACCGTCTGGGCGGGCAAGCGCGAGCGGGACGAGCCTTGCCACCCTGGGGTCCTGGAATAGCGTCGTTCCGATGTAGATGTCCCTGCCGAGCAGGTCGGTCTCGCGCGGCAACATGGCTACGACCTCGCCGCGATGCCGGCCATCAGACGCGGACCGTCAGGCCCGCGAGATCGTCCAAGGGCGAGCGCACGGAGCATACGGTCTCGAACCGCCGGACCGTCATCGACACCCTCCAACGCAGACCCCATCCAAGCCTTCAGCATCCTCGCGTCCGAGGCTTGGCACCTCGCGACGTATCCCCTTCCATGGGTGCCGAAATCGAGGCCCGGTCCACACCCGTTCCGCAAGCGTAGGTAGCGGGCGACGACGGATGGAAGCGCCCCTTCGCCCGCAACCCTCCGCAAAATGCTTCCGCGTCCGTCGAATGTGAACAATGGTACCGCAGCCGTTCGATGCGCCAACGCTATCGCTGCGTTTCTACCATCTAGAAGTTGTACTGTACCGCCGTCGACGGAGATTCGGTAGATGTCGGCCGCGCTCGGGCGAGCGGTCGCCAGCCTTTCGAGGACGACCGCGGACCGTTTTCCGCCCGCGTGGCCGGTGAAGCGGCTCCTAGCCCAATCCCATGTCGATCCCACGTTCCGCCGTTGGTCGCCGTAAAGCGTATCGTCGTACTTCAACGTATGTTCGGTAGGCGGAAGGTTGGCGGTCGCTTCCATCAGAGGGAGGCCGACCGCCGCCGCGAACGCCACGGGATCGGACGTACGAGCACTCAGCGTCGGTATCGACCAATCCGCGGCGACCGCGCGAGTTTGGATGGTCGATGCCATCGCCGCGCCGACTTCGATGAACGTTTTCCTGAGCCTGGCGGTCGCCGCTCCTTCGAGCACGACCGTTCCCGAGGAAGGAAAGGCCGTCAAATGCGGTGGGACCAAATACCACCGCCGCGCGCGCCACCGCTTCGAGACCCGCGCCACCAGCCATCCGCTGTCGGCGAGGAGGCGGAGCGCGTCCCAACCCGCGAAGCGCTCGGGAAGGCAGGTTCCCACGATCCCGGCGACGACGCCCTCTGCCCACCCGCCGGCGCCGCTCGCGTACAGCGCTTCGAGCAGGTCCAGAAGCGCGGCGTCCGTCCGCACCTGGTCACCGTCCGAGTCTATGCGTGCAACCGCCTGCGGCGAGCAGCCGAGGGGATCTGGCTCCTCCGGACGCCAGTCGGTGGCGAGATCGTCCACGGACCTCCGGGCGGCTAGGCGTGCATCGGGCTCGAACGCCAACGACGGGCGGGCCCTCACTGTCCCTCTCTCCATCACGTCGAGGCGCCAGACCCCGTCCAGTGGAGCCGGGCAACTCAGTTCCACTACTGCGCCCGCCGCCTCGACCCCGATCGTGCCGACTGTCGTGCCGAACGGTGCGATCGCGACCGAGCACCCGGGACCCGTCCCGACGTGCGGCAGGAAGCGTGGTCGACCCAGATAGGCGTCATCCATACGGATGCCGCCGCCGATGCGAACGCCGACGAGCCCGGATCTGTCCGGGGGTTGTCCGCGAAGCGTTGCGAGGAACGTGTCGGCTGCCTCGCTCGATACCGGCGGACCGAGTACCCAGGCGGCAGCAGGGTCTATCGCGACGGCGGCAGGTCGCGCCACGTCGGCACGGAGAAGCAGGCGAACGTTGGCGCCTTCCGGTGTCCGCTGGCCGCTCCAGACGCCCCAGGAAGCCTCCGAAAAGGGTATAGCCCCTTCGGCATGGCATCGCCGGATCGGCGGGGAACCCAAAGCATGCCCCCTTCGAGTAGGGAGAGCATGTCCGAGAGGTTCAGGTCGATCGACGGCGGTTCGCATCCCGGGTTCGTTTCGACGGACAGGGCCCGCAGCGCTTCGGGATCGTCGGTTTTGACGAAATAGGAGGCCGATCCATCGAAGTTGGCATGGAATCCGAGCCGAAGACCCGCTGCGCTCCACGTGCGGTCGGTGGCTTGCTCAGGCCTCGGATGGCAATCCAGAAGGGGTGGTCCTCCAACAGCCTGTCGCCGGCGCGGAACCGAGTGGAGAAGTCGTCGAACGCTCTCAGGAACCCCTGCGACCACGTGCGGTCGGCGATCTCGCTCCTCACCAGCGCGACGACCCGATCGGGCGCCGGGGGGCGCCCTATCGCAAGGCTGCCGAAGAGGCGCTCCATACGTCGGAGGTCCGAGCGCGCGGGAAACGAGATCCTCAGGGAGTGGCCGATCTGCGTTGCCGTGCCTGGGTCCGGAAGGGCGATCTGCCGGATCTGCTGTCCGCTTTGGTGCCGGAACTCGCACCAATCCCGAGCGCGCTTCCAAAGCTCCGCTATACCACTCAACTCCGAAATGCCTCGGTCGAGCCCGAGTCTCACCTGGAGGCGGTCCCGAAAACGGTCGGATGCGGCAACGTTCGGAGAGACGGAAGCCACGTGGCACGTGAGAACGAGGTACGAGAACCAGCCCATGACAGGAAGGCCCGCCGGCGCCGGTGCGACGTGGCCGTCCCTGAGCGCATAGACGAGCCTGGTCGGCGTGAAGATTCGAATGAACGCTTCCAACGCGGCGTCTGCCTGCTCGTCCGGGCGCCCGAGCGCCCGTGCGATCTGTCGACCGGAGGCGTCGAGGAAGGCGAGCGGCAGGGATCCCTCCGGTCCCTCCGTCCCGAGATAGTGCCGCGTCAGCGCCATCTCATGGGCCCAGAAGGGGCTCGCCGCAGCCGTCATGCGACGGCGTGCTCTCGTACGTGCGCCAGGACGCTCCGTCCTATCGCCTCCCCCAGCTTTACGGGAACGGCATTTCCGATCAGCCTCCCTATCACCGAGGTCTCGACAGGCTTACCCTCCTCGACGAAGCGGTAATCGGGCGGGAAGCTCTGCAGGATGGCCCCTTCGCGCAGCGATATGGCACGGTCCTGCTGGGGATGCCCGAACCGACCGCTTCCGAAACCGAAGTATTGTGTCGTGATCGTAGGGGAAGGGTCGGCCCAGGTCATACGGCCGTAGACCCCGGGATAGGTCTTACCGGTCTTCCTCGCGTGGCAATCGGCGACGAGCCCGAGGGCCAATCCCGCCACGTTCCCCCGGGGACCGATGCCCGTATCCGTGCCAGGTTGATCGGCGACAGCAGGGCCGATGCGTGGAGACGATCCACGCCGTCCCGTCCTCCCGCGTCGAGCCGGGGCATGTGGCCGATCGCTTCGAGCACCGACATGCCGCTCACGTCGTCCGGTGGTACCAGGTCGATCTCACCTAGCTTCGACGCGAGCAGCACGAGGCGACGGCGCGTCTGAGGCACGCCGTACCGCACGCAGTCGACGATCTGATGCTTCACGCGGAACCCGTTGGCGACGAGCAGGGCGACGAAGTCGTCGAAGACCTTCTCCTTGACGAGTTTCGGCACGTTTTCCATCGTGACGACGTTGGCGCCGGACTGAACCACAAGCCGCCCGAACTCGGCCAACAGATTCCATCGCTCATCTTCGGACGGCTTGCGTCCCTGGCTGTAGGACGAGAACGGTTGGCAAGGGGCGCATCCCGCCAGGAGGCGGTAAGGTGCATCCCCGAACGCCTCCTTGATCTCGGCGCCAGTCAGGGCGGACACGGACGCCGGCAAGAAAGTCGCGCTGTTGTTTTCGGTGTAGGGAAACGCGCAGCGGGGATCGAGGTCGACACCCAACGTGACATCTATGCCGACCCGCTCCAGTCCGTGGGTCAGGCCCCCGGCCCCGCAGAAAAGATCCACAGCCACGACACGTTCGAATGCGTCGGGGGAGAGCCCACCCGGATCGGTTTGCTCGACCGGCACGGACGAAACCTTGCCGCGCACGCGAGCCTGTGGCTGCCAAGCGCCACGACGGACACGCCGTTCGGCTTTGCGCGAGTTCTTCCACCCGCCCGCCATGAAACGAATCCTTCGCATCTCACAGGTCGCGAAGGATGCCACGATACGCTGAAAGGTGAAGCTTGGGCACAGCGCCGTGCGTGCCGTCGAGGCGTTTCGCACGCCCCTCGTACGCGATAGCGCCTGTCGCCGCGCTCAGCACCAGAATCGATGCCGCCTCGGGACCGCCAGACATCTTCTCCCTCCCGATCGCAATCTGTACAACCTGGAATAGACAAGCCGGTACGCCGGGGGAAGTGACGGGCAGCCACTATCCACGGCACGCCGCGAGAGCCCCCCAGTTTCACGAGGCGAACGGTCGAGCCGCCAATTCCTCAGCATGCGTCCCGGATCCGGCTCGCCAGGGTTCGATAGACAGTCGGACGGGACACCGAGAAAAGCTCCGCCAGGTCGGAGATCGCGTATTCGCCGGTGCCATGCATGCGAAGCAGCTCCCGGCGCTGGGCGGCGGACAGTTTCGGCTGCTTGCCGCGGAGCCTTCCGCGGGACCGAGCGATCGCCATGCCTTCGCGGGTACGCGCGCAATCAGGTCACTCTCGAACTCCGCGAAAGTGGCCAACACGTTGAAGAACATCTTCCCCATTGAATCGGCCGGGTCGTAGACACTCGCGCCGAGGGCGAGCCGAACCCCGCGGGCGACGAGGGCGTCAGCGATGCCGCGGGCGTCCGGCACCGAACGCGCGAGGCGGTCGAGTTTCGGCACCACGAGCGTGTCACCGGCCCGGGCTGCAGCCAACGCCTGGTCGAGCCCGGGGCGCGACCGGTTCGTGCCGGTCAGTCCATGATCGGTATAGATCCTCTCGGACTGGACTCCCAGCGCTTCGAGGGCAGCGCGCTGGGCTGCGAGGTCCTGCCGGTCGGTCGAGCAGCGTGCGTAGCCGATCAGGATCGTCGTCATGGCAGGGAGTGTACGATTGCCCCCCGCCATTGAAAGGATCAGCGTACGGGTCTTGAGAGACGGTCTTGCCCTCGGGCATGGCGGATCCCGCAGGCGGATCCCGAACGTCCGTAGGACGATCGCCTTACGGACGGGCTTTATGACCGGTTGTGGCCGAAAGCAGAATGTCCGCTTCGGAGCAGGTTTGCTAGACAAGCAGACATTTTCCAAACAACCCGATGCAATCATTCACGACCGAAGCAGCTGTGCCTACAAACTTTTGCAGTAAAGCCGCGAAGACGACATGTTCATCGTCCTTGGCGGACTGCACGGATCAGATGAAATGACTTCGGGAATGGCCATCGCGGTCACGCGTTCCGCCACCTCTGGAGGCTGAGCGAGCGGCGACCTTCAACCGCCGCGATAGGTACGGATGAATAGGGATCCTTGGGAGGGTGTCCGTCAGTCGATGCAGACATAGGTCATCCAGGGTCGGCGGGCGCGAGGCCAGCCTCGCTGGCGTTCCGCCCGGACGCGAGGAGTCGACCATGTTCGACACGACGAAAGTGGTCGCCAACGCCCTGGGAGAGCACCTCGCGCTGACGTACCAGCGCACGTTCGGGAGCCGCGAGCCGCGATACGCCGAGATCATCGAGACTTCCGCGCGGCTCACGATCGAGCGCATCGCCGGCAGCGACGCGCTCTACCACGACGGCGACCATACGATCCTCGTCACCCTCGTCGCCCAGGACATCCTGCGCGGCCGCTTCCTGCAGCGGGGCGTCACGCCCGAGGACTGGCTGCACATGATCCTGGCCGCCCTCTATCACGACATCGGCTACGTGCGCGGCGTCTGCGCGGTGGACCGGGCCGATGCCTTCGTCATTGATGCCCAAGGTACAATGGTCGGCTTGCCGCGCGGCGCCTCCGACGCCGCCCTGACACCTTACCACATCGAGCGCTCCAAGCTCGCGGTGCAGGAGCGCTTCGGCACGCACGACATCGTCGACGCGGACCGTGTGATACGGGCCATCGAGCTGACCCGATTCCCGGTGCCCGAGGACGACGAGCACCGCGAGACCGGCACGGAGGCGGGCCTGCTACGGGCAGCCGACCTTATCGGGCAGATGGGCGACCCCCTCTACCCGCGCAAGCTCAACGCCCTGTTCCACGAGTTCGTAGAGGCCGGACTCGACGGCCAGCTCGGCTACGACAGCCCGGCCGACCTCGCGGAGCGCTACCCGGCGTTCTTCTGGAGCAAGGTCGAGCCGGTGATCGGCGATGCGGCCCGTTTCCTGGACCTGACAGTGGAAGGGCGTGCCTGGATGGCCAATCTCTACGCCCACGTCTTCGCGGTCGAGCACGACCGCCGCCGGATGGGTCCCCATCCCGGCTAAGCGCGGAGAGACGCCAACTCGCGAGAAGCATGCGCGCCCGACAGCGGTCAGGAGCCTTGCCCTGGACGAGCAACAGACGGTGGGCAAGGCCGGACATCACCTGCCGCCCTGCGGGTCTGCCTCCTGCGATTGGGACCTGTCTGGAACTGTTTCGAGGATGGTCACCGAGTTCGATGCCGGGGCACTTCGGTCTGGCGCAGACAGGGCTCATCGACGGCGAAGCCTTTTCCGAACGCATTCGGCTTGGACGACCTCGAAGATGCGGGCGGGGGCTGCCGAGCTCCTATGTCGTCGTGTCCTCGCGACACGGCCGACGAACGACGCCGGCTTGCGACACCTCATTCACCGGCGAAACCGTTCCGGACGACGCCAGTTGATCACGTCACGGAATCCCCCCGCACGCTCGGGCCAGGGCATTCATCGTAGCGGTCGGGAGCGTTGGGGGACGCTGGTGGGTAACGAGGAACACGGGCCGGTCACGGCAGACCTGCGGCTGCTCCAGGCGGCAGTGGAGGCATCCGGCGAGGCCATCCTGATCACCACGGCCGAACTCGAAGAGCCGGGCCCCGGCATCGTGTACGCCAATCCGGCCTTCACCCGCATGACGGGATACGAGATGGCGGCGGTCCTGGGACGCTCCCCGCGGCTTCTCCAGGGGCCGGCGACGGACAGGGGCGCGCTCGACCGGCTCCGCGCCTCCCTCCAGGCCGGCGAACCCGCGCGGGGTGAGGCCGTCAACTACCGTAAGGACGGCTCGACCTACGTCGTCGAATGGCTCATCACGCCGGTGCGCGGGTCCGAAGGACGGATCACCCATTGGGTCTCAGCCCAGCGGGACGTCACCGAGCGCCGCGCCTTCGAGGACCGCCAGGCCCTGATGGTGCGCGAGCTCCACCACCGGGTGAAGAACACGCTCGCGACCGTCCAGGCCGTGCTGAACGCGACCATGCGCTCCTCGGTCACGATGGGGGAGTTCTCCCGGGCCTTCGGCGGCCGCATCCTGTCCTTGGCAAGGACACATGCCCTGATCACCGAGGACCAGGCGCAGGTCGCCTCGTTCGAGGGGCTCCTCCGGGCCGAACTCGACCCCTACGCGGAGGGCGGGCGGATCACACTCCGGGGACCGGCCCTGATGTTGCCGTCTGATCTCGCCGTGCCCGTAAGCATGGCGCTGCATGAACTCACGACCAACGCCCTCAGGCACGGGGCCCTTGCGCACCCAGGCGGCAGGATCGTGGTGGAGTGGGCGGTCGAGGACTCCGACGCGGGCCCTTGGCTCGCATGGACTTGGAACGAGCATGACGGGCCGCCGCCGACCCTACCGACCCGCGAGGGGTTCGGCACCAGGCTCCTCAACAAGATCCTGGCGGCTCAAATCGCGGCCAAGGTCGAAATTGTCGGCGATGCCGACGGGCTGCGCATCTACGTCCGGATCCCTCTCGGGCGCGGCTGACGAACCTCGGGCGGCCCGGGGAAACGGTCTCTGCCGCGAGCACGGGAGCAGTCCTCGACCTTCGGACGAAACCTTCGGGGCCGACCGCGCCGAGAGCCCGGCCCTGCTCGCCCAGGGGTGGAACTCCCGGGTGATAAAAGGCATTGGACCCGCCGTGTCCGGCACACGAGGCGGATGCCCGCTGGCGCGCCCAGCCCCCGACTTCCTCAGGCTTGCACGCAGGGTGCCGGCTCAACTCGCGCGAAAGGTCGTGCCCGTGCCGAACTCCCGGCAGCCGCTGCAGTCGAATGCCGCCGCCATTATGCCCCTGGCAAGCCTGCGGGAGGGGAGTGGCCAGCTGTTCGAAACCGAGCGTCGTCTCAACGCGGTCCTGAACAACGCCTCCGTCTCCATCTTCCTGATGGATGACCGCCAGCACTGCATCTACATGAACCGGGCCGCCGAGGCGCTCACCGGCTGGACCCTCGCCGAGGTGCTCGCCCGCGACTGCCCGCTGCACGACATCGTGCACCACACCTACCCGGACGGCCGACCGTTCCCCCTGGAGGAGTGCGCCATCGACCGCGCCTTTCCCGAAAACAACCAAGAGCGCGGCGAGGAAGTGTTCGTCCACCGAGACGGGCATTTCTTCCCGGTCGGGTTCACCGCCAGCCCGATCCGCGACGACGCCACGAACATCATCGGTACGATCATCGAGGTGCGGGACATCAGCGAAGAGAAGGCGGCGGTCGAGCGCCAGCGCCTGCTGATCAACGAGCTCAACCATCGGGTCAAGAATACCCTAGCCACGGTGCAGTCCATTGCCGCCCAGACCTTTCGCGGGCAAACGGACCAGGCCGTGCGCGCCGTGTTCGACGCCCGCATGGCCGCCCTGTCGACTGCCCACAACGTGCTTGTCGAGGACAACTGGAAGGGCGCCAGCCTGAGCCAGGTGATCGAGCGGGCGCTGGCCCCCCACCTTTTGGCGGAGGTTGACATTAACCGTTTCCGGGTACGGGGACCGGACGCCCGGTTGCATCCCAAGGTGGCGGTCACGTTGGCGATGGCGTTGCACGAGCCATGACCAACGCCGCCAAGTACGGCGCCCTTTCGGTACCGGAAGGTCAGGTCGCCGTGACGTGGTCCCTGCATGAGGGGGAGGAGGGGCACCAACGGCTCGACCTGTCATGGGTCGAGCGCGGCGGACCTCCGGTCGCGCCGCCGACCCGCAAGGGGTTCGGCTCCCGGCTGATCGAGCGGCAGCTGCCCATGGAGTTCGACGGCAGCGCCGTGATCGCCTACGCGCCGACCGGCGTCACCTGCCGGCTGGAGATCCCGCTGACCACCCTCGGGTGGGTCGGCCAAGAAGCCGTCGAGGGCGGCGCGCGCCATGACGTCGCTAGTCGGACGCCGCGTGCTGCTGGTTGAGGACGAGAGCCTCGTCGCAATGCTCGCGGAGGACATGCTGCTTGACCTCGGCTGCGAGGTTGCCGTCGCCATGCGGCTGAATAAGGCTTTGGACTTCGCGCGCTCGGGTGACTTCGACCTCGCCGTACTGGACGTGAACCTCGGGGACGCGCGCAGCTACCCGATCGCCGACCTGCTCCTTGAGCGCCGCACACCGTTCCTTTTCGCGACAGGCTACGGCCAAAAGGGGCTCGAAGGCGCCTACCGATGCGTCCCGGTCCTGCAAAAACCCTATCAGGTCGAGCCGCTGGAGCACCTGTTGCTCCGCCTGCTGACCGGTGGAATGACCTTACCCGACGGTGGCCGGGAGCTGCTGCCGCCGTGTCGGTGCCAGGACACGCAGGCCGGCGGCAACCGGTTTCGCGCCGATCAGATTCGCTGAACCCGAAGCATCGAGCAGCAGCCGCGGGGTTCACCCATACGGTCCGAAGGGAGATGACCGGGGCGCCGCCGGCCGAACAAGCCCGTAGGGCGTCCGGCCGCGCATCGACTTAGCGAAGCGTCGGGGACTCGCCCGGCTTCAGGTGTCGGTCACCGCCATCGGGGCCGCCGGGCGAAACGTGGTCGTTCAGGCGGCTCAAATGCTCGAAGACGTGCTCGAAGGCGGCCGTGACGGCCGTCTCGAAGCTGCCGTCGCCCTTCCCCTGCGCGTCCCTCAGCGCGCCCAGCAACTCGCGGTGCTTCTCGGTATCCTTGGACATGGCGTTCCTTTCCGTCCGGGCCTGCCCCGGGGCCGAGGGAAGCTCATGCCGAGGCCGGCGATTCCTGGCATTGCGGTCACCCGGCCAGCAAGATCGGCGCGAAGCCAACAAGTCCCTTGGACGGCGGCCCGTTCAGCGTCGCGCAGCCGGATGGGACTGCCGGCTATCTGAGGTTCCTATGCCCCATGTTCATGACGGAGCCTCCGTCGACCCGCAGTGACCCTTCGGCAGTGAAGCTGGGATGTTCCGGGGCCGAGGCCCTTTCCTGGGTCGTTACGGGCTCGACGTTCCCGGTCCTCCTCGTCGGGCCGGCCATCCGGGCCCGTCGCGACACCCCCACGACGGGCCGGTTCGACCCTGGACGGTGCAGGCCCCCTAAGTCCGCCGGTCAGGCTCCCAACGAGGGAACCTCCTCCATGCTCCACTATTGCCGCCTCGACACATTGGAGCATAGGCATGGCTACGAGCAGCACCCCGCGCACTCACCAGACCCGCAACAATACCAATTCCAACGCCAAGAGGGTGTCCATCGAGGCGCTTAACGCACGGCTGGCCGACGGCATCGATCTCGCCCTCGCGATCAAGCAGGCCCACTGGAACCTGAAGGGACCGCAATTCATCGGCATCCACCTGATGCTGGACGGCTTCCGTGCTGAGATCAGCGACCTCAACGACAAGGTGGCGGAGCGGGCGGTTCGAGCTCGGCGGTACGGCCCTGGGAACGGCGCAGGTCGTGGCGGGATCGTCTAGGCTGCCAGCCTACCCAACCGGGATCTATGCCATCGCCGACCACATCGCCGCGCTGATCGACAGCTATGCCGCGTACGCCAACGCCGTACGCGAGAACATCGACGAGACCGACGAGGCGGGAGACCCCGACACCGCCGACCTGTTCACGGAAGTGTCCCGCGCCGTCGACAAGCAGCTGTGGTTCCTCGAAGCACATGTTCAGGAGCCGACAGGCCAGATGCGGGACGGAGACGCCCGCAGCTGAGTTGCGTGCCGCTCCTCCGTGACTGACCGAACGGGGGGCGGCCATGGTGCTCAGGACGAGCGATGCGCTCGCCAGGTCGGTTATCTCCAACGCCCAAGCCGCGACCTGTCGAGGCTGCGCGGGAGCTGACCCAGCGTTGCCTGCCCCTAAGCGCGACGGGCGTCCCTTAGCCCTGACCGGGATTTCCGCCGACGCATCGCGGTCGAAGAAGGGCGGCCGCATTACCGCGCAACTCCATGGCACGGATGCGCTGGCTGCGAGCCAGTACTCGCAAGGTTCGAACGTGAACGTCCCCAGGCCTGCATACCGCCAAGTCTACCAGGGCGTCCGCATGGACCTCACGCCCGACGGCCTCGTCCAGCAAGCGGCGCATCGAACCGTATTCCCCGTCGTGCATCCCGATCCATGAGGCTTCGCGGTCTAAGGGAGCCTTGCCCGCTGCCCTGGAACTGTCGACGCGACCACGGCCAGTCAATTCAATGACACTACGATAGGCCTTGCCGCCGCCGCTTTGTCACGACATGGGGCGCCACGCCTATACCGAAGTGGGCAGGCGTCATCGTCCCCACCGATCCATCGACGAAGGAGAGCTTGCGTGGAGCGAGCCGCGAACCTGACGGCGGACGACTTCCGCGCCCTCGCCGACGCGCTGCCGCAAATGGCCTGGGTCGCCGAGCCGAGCGGCGATATCATTTGGTACAACCATCGGTGGTACGACTACACTGGCACCACCATCGAGCAGATGCGCGGCTGGGGCTGGCGCGACGTCCACCACCCCGACCATGTCGAGCGCGTGGTGGAACGCATCAGCGAGGCGTTCCGGACCGGCGAGCCGTGGAAGGACACCTTTCCGCTCCGCGGCGCCGACGGCGAGTACCGCTGGTTTCTCTCTCTGGCTACACCCTACCGCGGGCCCGACGGCGCCATCCTTCGCTGGTTCGGGACCAACACCGACATCACCGAACGCAAGGGCCTTGAGCGGCGGCTCGCCCGGCACGCCATCGACCTGCGCCGCTCGAACGAGGAGTTGGAGCAGTTCGCCTACGTCGCCTCCCACGACCTGAAGGCGCCGCTGCGTGGCATCGAGAACCTCGTCGGGTGGATCGAAGAGGACCTGGAAGGCTCGCTGACCGGCGACGTCCGGACCAACATGGAGTTGCTCAAGAGCCGGGTGCGGCGGCTCGACAGCCTTCTCGACGACCTCCTGGCCTACTCGCGGGCGGGGCGGGCTGACGCGACGATGGACACGGTGGACACGAAGGCCCTCGTCGAGGAACTCGCCGTGCTGGTGAGCCCCCCGAAAGGCTTCACCATCACGGCGGACGCCTCCCTGCCGACGTTACAGGCGGCGCGGGCCCCGCTGACCCAGGCCTTGCAGAACCTGATCGGCAACGCCATCAAGCATCACGACCGGCCGGCCGAGGCGCGCATCCGGGTCGAGGCGAGACCGGCGGGGGACGCGGTCGAGTTCGTCGTGACCGATGACGGCCCCGGCATCCCCGAGCAGTTCCGCGAGCGCGTGTTCGGCATGTTCCAGACGCTGAGGCCCCGCGACGAGGTCGAGGGCAGCGGCATGGGGCTCGCCATCGTGCGCAAGCTGGTCGACCGGCAAGGCGGCAAGGTCCGGCTCGCGGACGGGCCGGACGGGCGCGGGCTGGCGGTGCATTTCACGTGGCCGCGCGACGGCCGGAAGGGACAGGCGGATGGGCTCGACGGTTAACATCCTGCTGGTCGACGACGACGAGGTCGACGTCCAGGGGCTCAAGCGCGCCTTCAAGAAAAGCCGGATCGGCAACCCGATCACGGTCGCCCGCGACGGCATCGAGGCGCTTGAGATCCTGCGTGGCGAGAACGGGCGCGAGCGCCTGCCCAAGCCGCACCTGATCCTGCTCGACCTGAACATGCCTCGCATGAACGGCATCGAGTTCCTGGAGGCGGTGCGCGCCGACGAGGACCTGCGCGCGGCGGTGGTGTTCATGATCACCACGTCGAAGGCCGACGAGGACCGGATGCGCGCCTACGGGCACAACGTCGCCGGCTACATCGTCAAGCGCGACCCGGCCAACACCTTCATGGAGGCGGTGGCGTTGCTGGAGCACTACTGGAAGGTGGTCGAGTTTCCTGCATAATCGTCACCGTGACGAACCCGACCCGCATCCTGTTGATCGACGACGACGCGGTCGACCGGGCGGCCGTCCGGCGGGCGCTCGCCAAGTCCGGCCTCGCCCATACCCTGACGGAGGCCGCGGGCGGCGAGGAAGGGCGTCGCCTCGCCGCCGAGGCGATCTTCGACTGCGTGCTGCTCGACTACCGGCTGCCGGGCATCGACACCTTCGCGCTGCTCAAGACCCTGCTCTCGGTCGAGGGCGAGGCGCGGGCGGTGCTGATGCTGACCGGCGAGGCCGATCCGGACCTCGCGACGCGGCTGATGCGGGCCGGCGCGCTGGACTACCTCGACAAGGCCGAGGTGACCCCATCCGGGCTGGCGCGAGCGATCCGCTTCGCCGAGGCCCGGCAGGCCTTCCAGGCGGAGCTCGCCGCCGCACGGCGGGAGGCCGAGGCGAAGTCGCTCGAACTCGACACCCTGAACCGGCAGAAGTCGCTGCTGTTCTCGATAATCGCTCACGACCTGCGCAACCCGTTCCAGGCGCTGCTTGGCCTGTCCGAGGTGCTGGGGAAAGCCGTCGCGGCGCGCGACCCCGCCTCCATCGAGCGCCGGGCCAAGGGCATCCAAGAAGCGGCGACGCAGGCCTATGCCCTGCTGGAAAGCCTGTTCTCCTGGGCGAGCCTGCAGATGGACACGATGGCGGTCACCCTGACCGACGTCGACCTGGGCACCCTGGCTGACGAGGTGATGCAAGGCGCCGCCGAGTCCGCCACCGACAAGGGGCTTATCCTGCAGGTATCCTGCGACCGCATCGTGGTTCGGGCGCAGCGGGACATGCTCGCCACGGTGCTTCGCAACCTCGTCAGCAACGCCGTCAAGTTCACGCTCCCCGGTGGTACGATCAAAATCGCCGGCCGCCGCGTCGCGGGCGAGGTCGAGATCTCGGTGACCGATACCGGGGTCGGCATGCCGCCGGGCAAGGTCGACGACCTGTTCAGGCTGGATCGGCGGACGACGACGAACGGCACGGCTGGCGAACGGGGCAGCGGGCTCGGCCTGCTGCTGTGCCGGGACCTGGTCGAGCGGCAAGGCAGCGTGCTGACAGTGAGAAGCGCCGTCGACAGCGGGACGACCTTCCGGTTTCGTCTGCCCCCGTCATCCGGGATCGACCACGCGCGAACAGTGAAGGTACCTCACGTCGGCTGACCTGCCAGCCTTGGCCCGGTCACAATCATTTCGGTTAGGAGATTGGCCCGACGCCGTTCGTCGTGCCCCTGCGGGAACACGACCATCTCGGCCCTCGTCCTTTCCCACCTCCGCGCCGGCGTCGTCGCCCGCCCGCCGCCCTTTTTCTGGAGGTACGGCATCGCCGCGCTGGCGGTCCTCGCCGTCGCCCTGCTGCGCTTCGCGTTGTTCGCCGAGTTCGCCCCGTGGTTCCTGTTCACCCCCGCCGTCGTGGCGGTGACCCTGCTGCTGGGGGGCGGGGCCGGGATGTGGGCCACGGTGCTCTCCACGCTCTGCGCCGGCTTCGTGCTCCTCGACGTCCCTCCCATCGGCATCCTTTCCCCGACGCAGTGGGCGGCATCCGGGATCTACGCCGCGACCACATCCGGCCTCGTCGGGGTCGTCGTCGCCCTACGACAGGCGCTGCGCTACTCCGACGCGGCGCGGGAGGACCTGGTGCGGGCGGCTTCCGATGCGGCGGAGCGCGAGGGCTTCCTGGCCGGCGTGCTGTCGAGCTCGACCGACTGCATCAAGGTGCTCGACCTCGACGGCAGGCTGACCTTCATGTCCGAGGGCGGCCAGCGCTTGATGGAGGTCAGCGACTTCAACGCCATCTCCGGCTGCCCCTGGCCGGACTTCTGGGCCGGCAGCGGCCATGCCGAGGCGGTCGCGGCGGTCAATGGAGCACGCGAGGGGCACTCGGCCAGCTTCGTCGGCCGCGCCAGCACCATGCAGGGTACGCCCAGGTGGTGGCACGTCGCGGTCAGCCCGATCCCGGGCGCGGACGGCAAGCCACACCGTATCCTGTCGGTCTCCCGCGACATCACGGCCCTGCGCGAGAGCGAGGAGGAGCGGGACCGCTTCGTCAGGCTGGCCGAGAACAGCACCGACTTCATCGGCATGGCCCACGTCGACGGCCGCGTGTTCTACATGAACGACGCCGCACGGCGGCTGGTCGGGTTGGAAGAGGCGGACATCACCACGCTCGCCATCGCGGACTTCTTCCCGCCCGAGGATGCCGTTACGGTGGCGGGAGATGTCCTGCCGGCGGTGAAGCGAGACGGCCACTGGGCCGGCGACCTGCATTTCCGTCACTTCGTCACGGGCGAGCTGATCCCCGTGCTCTACTCTGTGTTCCCCGTCACGGATCCGGACGGCAACACCCTCGGCTACGGCACCGTGACCCGCGATTTCCGGGCCCGCAGGCGGACCGAGGACGACATGCGGATGATGAACGGCGAGCCCGCCCACCGGCTGAAGAACGTCCTGGCCGTCGTGCAGTCGGTCGCGCACCAGACCTTGCGCAACAGCGTCGACCTGCCTTCCGCCAGCGAGAACCTGTCCGCACGGCTCGTCGCGCTGGGGGCGGCCACCGACGTGCTCACCGGCGGCTCATGGCGCTCCGCCGACCTGGGGGCGCTCGCGGAACATGCCCTGGCGCCGCACGGCGAGCCGGGACGCGCATCGTCCTCGACGGTCCCGCGGTCGCCCTGCAGCCCCAGGTGGCGGTGGCCCTGACCCTCGCCCTCCACGAACTCGCCACCAACGCGGCCAAGTACGGCGCCCTCTCCAACGAGACCGGCTGCGTCCACCTGACATGGCAGGTTGACGGGACGGGACCGGAGGCCAAATTCAGGCTGGCGTGGCGGGAGCAGGGTGGGCCGTCTGTCTCGGTTCCGACCCGGCGCGGGTTCGGCTCGACCCTGATCGAGCGCTCCCTGCGTTCGTACTTCGGGGGGACGGCGGCAAGCGAATTCCTCCCGGAGGGCTTGAGGTTCACGTTGGAGGCACGCGTGGGTGACGCGGCCGTCGTCGGGGAGAATCCGTAGCGGTGGGTCAGAGTACGCCTATCGGATCGAGGACGGTCCTGGTGGTCGAGGATGAGGCGCTCCTGCGCTTCGACATCGTCGACTTCTTCGAGGAGCGGGGTTGGCGCGTGTTCGAGGCTGGCAATGCCGACGAGGCAATTGCCCTCCTGGACCGGCACGGCGAGATCCGTGTTGTGCTGACCGACGTCCAGATGCCCGGTGACATGGACGGCCTGAAGCTGGCCCACTACGTCCGCGAGCGGTTCCCGCCGACGCTCCTGTTCGTCGTCTCGGGACATGCGCCGGTCACCCGCGAGGCACTGCCGGCCAGTGCGACATTCCTGCCCAAGCCGTTCGACCTGCACCGCGTGATGCGCCAGATCGACCGCAGCGGGGTGCCCTGAACGCTGTCGCCCATGAGGCCAGGTCATGCCTGCGACCGTGCCGTGCGCGGTCGGCAGCAGGGACCTTTCCGGTACGGTCCCACTTATATTCCGGCCATGGCCACCCACCTCTCGCCCTCCTTCGCCCTCGTCGTCGACGACGACGCCTTCATCCGCATGGACGCCTTGGCGATCCTGGAGGATGCCGGGTTCGAGACGTTGGAGGCAGCCCATGCAGACGCAGCGGTCGGCCTGTTGCACGAGCGTCATCCGCACCTCTGCCTGCTGTTCACCGACGTCCAGATGCCGGGGACGATGGACGGCTTCGCCCTGGCCCGTTACGCCGCCGAGCACTGGCCGCACATCTCCATCGTCGTCGCGTCCGGCCACGCCAAGCCCGGGCCGGGCGACTTGCCCGAGGGCGCGCACTTCATCGGTAAGCCCTTCAGCGCGCAGATCGTGCACGACCACCTGAAGAGCATGCTCCCCGACGAGCGCAAGCCGGAACCGCTCCGGGGCTGATTTATCCGGCCTCGCGAAGGTACGGAGCTCGGCGTCCATCCTTGTTGCGCATCATTCGGGCAACCCCCGACCGGGTTACCGACATCAGCCTGGCCTTTCGCATGGCCCCACGGGAGCGACTGGTGCTGGCGATGGTCTGGAGGGGATACCCGGATTGGAAAGCGTCGGTCGCGGCTGCATCCGCCGGGAACCGCGTGCGTTATCGTTTGACACCCGCCGGGCGCGCCAAGAGGCTTCCACCATGCAATCGGACACGCCACACCCGGGGGACGACCCGCTTCCGCCCATCGGCGACCCGCCCCTCGACCCTGCGCCGCCCGAGGGAGACCCGCCGACGGAGCCACCGGCACCGCAGCCGCCCGGTCCTATCAACGCGTTCTGAACCCAGCAGGAACCGGAGGCATCGAGCACATGACAGCCGCGCGCAAGCTGATCCACGCCGCGTCGAACGACGACCGCTGGTTCCTTTGCCTTGGCGACGGGCCGACGGACGTGTTCGTTCTGCATGAGCCCAACGGTCCCTCGGGTGGGAGGCCCTCCCGCATCGAGCTTTCGGCCTTTCTGGGCTCCGGGACCGGCAGCCCCGAGAGGCTCGCGCTCCTCGGGATGATCGGCTCGCTCGTCACGGTCCCCCTCGTCGCCGTGCCCGCGTCCTCGGGCGGGCCGGAACCCGGCGCCGCCGGCGCCGAACCGTCACCGGGCGAGCAAGCCTCAACCGCGTGAACCCTCCTACCATACTCCGTTGATGGTCTCGGCCAGCCTTCCAAAAGCGGTGCGATGGCTTATTCCGCTCCAGCCTCCGGGCCGAGGCAGGCATGGTGAGGGGCGCGCCGTCACCTACCGGCTCGGGGCGGCTCTCCGGCGTCTCCCGCGAATGACCTTGTTCAGGACCCGGGAGATCTGGTCGGCGGAATAGGGCTTGTGGAGGAGCTCGAAGCCGTACGTCCCCTCCTCGGCGAGCACGTGGCTGTAGCCCGAGGCCAGCACCACGGGCAGGTCGGGCAGGCGCCGACGCAGTTCCTTGGCGAGGGCGACGCCGCCCATGCCCGGCATGACCACGTCCGAGAAGACTGCGTCGAAGCCGGCACCGCCGCCGCCGAGCCGGTCCAACGCCTCCTCCGCGTTCGCGGCGAGCGCCGTCTCATAGCCCAGGTCCTCCAGGATCTGCGTCGCGAAGCGGCCGACCTCGACGTTGTCCTCGACCACCAGCACGCGCCGCCCCTCGCCCCAGGCGAACTCGCCAACGTCCTCGGGGACCGTCTCGTCGACGGGATCAACCTGCGGCAGGTACAGGGTGAAGGTCGTGCCCTCTCCCACGACGCTCGCCACGTCGACGTCACCGCCCGACTGCTTGGCGAAGCCGATCACCTGGGAGAGGCCAAGGCCCGTGCCCTTGCCGACCTCCTTCGTGGTGAAGAACGGCTCGAAGATGCGACCCAGGGTATCCTGGTCGATACCGGTTCCGGTGTCGGCGACGCTGACGGCCGCGAACGGGTTGCGTGAAGCGCCATGTCCGCGGATGGCCGGCATCGCCTGGTCACAGGCGAGACGAAGGGTAAGGGTGCCCTCGCCCTCCATCGCGTCGCGGGCGTTGATGGCCATGTTGACCAGCGCCGTCTCGAACTGGCTGGCGTCGGCACAGATGAAGCAGGGGTTTTCCGGCACCTCGGCCACGACCCGGATGCGGGCGCCGGTGACGGTGTCGACCATCTCCGCCACGGCCTGGAGCCGCGCGCCGACATCGAAGGTCTCAGGCTTCAGGGCCTGCCGCCGGGCGAAGGCGAGGAGCTGGCCGGTGAGCTTGGCGGCACGGTCCACCGTATCGGACACCGCGTCCATGTATCGGGTGCGCCGCTCTTCCGGCAGGTCCGGCCGGCGCAGGAAGTCCACCGACGAACGGATGATGGTCAGGAGGTTGTTGAAGTCGTGTGCCACCCCGCCGGTCAATTGCCCGACCGCCTCCATCTTCTGCGACTGCCGCAGAGCCTCCTCGGCCTGGGAGAGACTGATCGCCTGGGCTCGTTTTTCCGTAACGTCGCGGGCGACGCAGTAGAGGCGCCCGTCCGCAGGGACCGCCGTCCACGACAGGGTCCTATAGCTGTCGTCCCGGGTTCGGAAGCGGTTCTCGAAGGCCATGGTGGTCGCGCCCCCGGCGAGCCGCCCCACCTCGGCGCGGGTCTTCTCGCGGTCGTCGGGATGTTCCAGCCACTCCGAGGTACGCCCGACGATGTCGCGTGCCTCCCACCCCAGCGTCAGGGTCCAGGCCGGGTTGACCGCGAGCCAGACGCCGTCGCTGTCGGCGACGCCGAGCATGTCGAGGCTGACCTGCCAGATCCGGTCGCGCTCGGCCGTGCGGGCGGCGACCGCCCGTTCCAGGTCCTCGTTCACCCGGCGGAGGGCGTCCGCCGCCTCGCGTCGTACCCGGGCGAGCTGAAGGTTCGCACCCACCCGCGCAATCAGCTCGCGGGCCGAGAACGGCTTGGTCAGGTAATCGTCGGCCCCGGCATCGAGTCCATCCACCTTGGCCTCGTCGCCGGCCCTCGCCGAGAGCATGATGACGGGCAGGTCGCCCAGCGCCGGGTCGGCCCGCACGGCGGCGAGCAGGCCGAAGCCGTCGAGACGGGGCATCATCACGTCGGTGAGCAGCAGGTCGGGTCGCCGCTGGCGGGCGACCGCCAGCGCCGCCTCGCCGTCCGGTACCGCCTGGACGTCATAGCCCTGGGCGGCGAGCAAGCGGGCGACGTGGTCGCGCATATCGGCGTTGTCGTCGGCGAGCAGCACGCGCCCCGTCGAAGGAGGGGCATGGGGGACCGGCTCGGCGTCGAGGATCAGGTCCTCCGCGCCCGCGCCGCCGTCGATCCAGCGGCGGGCCTCGGCGACGAAGGCCTCGACCCGCGCGGCGGTCAGGCTCGGCGTTGCGCCTTCCCCCGCCATGCCGACCGCTTCCTGTGCGAGAGGCAGCGAGACGCGGAAGGTGCTGCCGGCACCAGGTTCACTTTCGACCCGAATGAACCCGCGGTGCAGCCGGACCATCTCCTGCACCAGCGCGAGGCCGATCCCCGTACCCTCGAATGTGCGCCCCTGGGCCCCCTCGACCCGGTGAAACCGGTCGAATAGGCGCGGAAGCTCCTCGGAGGGGATGCCCGTGCCGGTATCCGCGACTGTGAGCACGGCACATTCGCCCGCCCGCTCGACCCGCACGGTGATCCCGCCCTTCAGCGTGAACTTGAAGGCGTTGGAGAGGAGGTTCAGGACCACCTTCTCCCACATCTCCGGATCGAGCGGCACGAGGGTGTCGAGGGGCGGGCAGTCGACGGTCAGCGTCAGGCCCGCCTGCTCGCACAGCGACCGGAAGTTGCCGGCGAGGTCGGCGGTGAACCGCGGTAGGTCGGTCAGCCGGTACACGGCCCGGGCACGGCCTGCCTCGACCCGGGAGAAGTCGAGCAGTCCGTTGACGAGGCGCAGCAGCCTGAGGCCATTGCGGTGGGCGACGGTAGCCAGCGCCCGGTTGTCAGGCAGCACGCCGGCCGGCGGCTTGGCGAGGATCTCCTCCAACGGGCTGAGCATCAACGTCAGCGGCGTGCGGAACTCGTGGCTGACGTTGGAGAAGAAGGCGGTCTTGGCTCGGTCGATCTCGGCCAGGCGCTCCGCGCGGGCCCGTTCCTCCTGGTAGGCGAGCGCGTTGGTCACGGCGGCGCTGAGGTTGGAGGCGACCTGCTCGCAGAAGGCTTGGTAGCGCTCGTCGAACCGTAGGCGCGGGCTGATACCGATGACCGCGATTCCGCTGGTGCGGCCTCCTGTTCCGGCCGTGACGGGCATGACCCGTGCCTGGGTGACCGGCTCCGGCCAAGGCCCGCCCGGCAGCCCGGGAATCCGCGCGTCGAGCCCTTCCACCAGGATGGGCGTACCGGTGGCGGCCACGTGGCGCAGCGACCATGGATCGGTCCCGGCCTTGTCCGACAGGGCGAAGCGGGTTGCTGCGTCCGGCATGCCGACCTGGCCGGCGAGCGTCAGGCCCGGCCCCTCCGCGTCGAAGGTGTAGAGCAGCGCGAACGGTACGTCGTGCGGGTCACCGGCCAGCACATCGGCGGCGACGGCATAGGCCTCCTCGGTCGACTTCGCCTCGATGGACCGGGCGGCCAGGTCGCGCAGCAACCTCGTGCGGCGGTCGGCCAGCACCCGCTGCGTCGTCTCGGCGACGGCCGTGAAGATGCCCTCGACGCGGGCCTGCTCGCCGCGGATCGGGCTGTACGAGTAGTAGAAGTAGCACTCCTCGACGTACCCGAAGCGATTGAGGGGCAGGAGCTGGTCGTCGGACCACGTCGCCTCGCCCGTCTCGAAGACCGTGTCGAACATCGGGCCGATGATGTCCCAGATCTCGGCCCAGACCTCGGTGCCCGCCCGCCCGAACGACCAGGGATGCTTGTCGCCGACGACCGGCCGCCATGCGTCGTTGTAGATCAACGCCCGCTCCGGCCCATAGTACAGCACGACGGGAAAACGGGTCGTCAGGCAGATGCTGACGGCCGAACGCAGGGCCTGGGACCAGTCGGAGACTGGGCCGAACGAGGTTTGCGACCAGTCCATGGACCGCATGAGCGCGCCCATCTCGCCGCCGCCGGCCATGAAGCCGGTGTCGACCGGCGCGTCGGCCGCGTCGAACGGAACGCCGGCCTGCCGCAGCATCTCGCGGAGCCTGGCGTTCTCAAGGGCCAGCTCTCGGTCGGCGCCTTCCGCGCGCGCGAAGGGAAGCACGTTCTCGGACACGGATCCCGGTCAATTCCACAGGGTCAGCAGGGATGCCGATATCGGTCAGGATATGAACGAAACCAAGGCCGCGCCCAGGGCATCGGCCTTCATATGCCGGCGTACCAGGCGTAGCCCTGGTCCTCCCAGTATCCGCCCTTGCCTTCGCCGATGTCGGCGAAGCTCTCCACGACCTCGATCCGCATGACGTACTTGGCCTGCTTGTAGCCGAGGTTGCGTTCGAGGCGCAGCCGCAAGGGGGCACCGTTCGCCACCGGCAACGCCTCCCCGTTCAGGTCGTAGGCGAGGATGGTCTGGGGGTGGAAGGCGTCCACGAGGTCGATGCTCTCGTAGTAGCGAACGGGTGCGTCGTCGCCAGCGGAGGTCCCCTCAGCGGCCTGTTGGCCCCCGGAATCCCGCTTGTCCTCACCCCCGCCTGTTTGCTTAGTCATCGCGGGATTGGCGTTGCCGCCGGACGAGGCGTCCTCCGTCCCGTCCCCTTCGGCGCCATCGTCCTCGCCCTGGTCCATCGTGTCGGCGCAGCGGAACACGACGTAGCGCGCCTCCGGTTTCAGCCGCGCCCGGTCCAGGATCTCGGACAGGGGCACGCCGGTCCACTTGCCGATGCAGCTCCACCCCTCGACGCAATCGTGCCGGGTGATCTGCGTGCGGGCAGGAAGCTTGCGCAGCTCGGCCAGGGAGAGCTTCAGCGGGGTCTCGACGAGGCCGCCGACCTCCAGCCGGTAGTCCGCGAACTTGCGCCGCGCCAGCGCCTTGTAGGCCTTGTCGGGCGGGTCCTCGGTGCCGTTCGGCTTGAACCATGGCGAGATTTCCGCCTCGGCGTACTCGGGCGCGAGCGTCCGCTCGGTGAGGAGTAGCCGTTGCACGAACTGGTTGGCGTCCTCGCCGGTCTTGAGCGTGCGCCGGAACCAGTCGGCCTCGCCGAGCCGGTCGCAGCCCCCGAGCATCGCGGTGCCGGCCGCGGCGGTGGCGCCGAGCAGGAGAGAGCGTCGGCTGGGCGGCTGGATCATGCGCGGTGCTCCCGGACATCATTCCCCGCCGCGGGCTCGATCCGGCGCTCGATCACGAACCAGCCGGTGAGCATGCCGCGCATGTTGTTCCAGAAGCCCGACAGCACGACGAGGGCGACGTGGACGACGACGAACAGGACCAGCAGGGCCGCGACGACAAAGTGGACGGTCCGCGCCGACTGCCGCCCGTCGAACAGCGTCAACAGGAACGGGAACGCCGCGTCCATCGCGGGCGACATCGCCAGGCCGGCCAGCACCTGCACCGGCAGCAGCACGAACAGCACGACCGCGTAGGTGAGCTTCTGAATGACGTTGTAGCGCTTGGCCTCGTCACCTTGCGGGAAACGCAGGGTCAGGTGCTCCCAGACCGAGGCGGCGAAATGGCGGACCTGGTCCCGCTGCGGGACGACGCGGAAGCGCAACTGACCGCTCAGCAACCCGTACAGCAGGTACAGGGCGCCGTTCAGGACGAAGGCCCAGGCGAAGAAGAAGTGCCAGCTGCGCCCACCGGTGAGGTCCTGGTCGCTCGGCAGGGTCAGCCACGCAGGGAAACCCCGGTCAGCCGGCTCGCCATCGGCGCCCGCCGAGGAGCCGAGCCAGCCGGTGGTGTCGAGGCTGTGGCCTAGCAGAGTCGTGACGCCTTTGGGCGGGTCGTCGTCGGTCGAAGTCATCGATAGCAGCGGGTGGTCGAAGGTCGAGACCTTGCCCCAGTCCAGCGCCGGGTGGGCGTTGAAGATCTGCAGGCCGCTCATCAGCAGGACAAGCAGGCACAGGGCGTTGACCCAATGGGTGATCCGGATGACGGCGGGGTGCCGGAACATCCAGCGCCGACGCTCGACCTCGCCGGTGTCGGGGGCGGAGCGCGTCAAGTAGGTGCGGGGCACGTGCGCGACGTATCCTGGGAACCGCGGGGCGCGGCGATCGACCCGAAGGTCGAGCCGCCGCGTTCGAGAAGACCGCTTACATGCGGTTCATCATCATCTTCCGCTTCATCATCCGGCGCTTCATCATCTTCTTATGCATCATGCGCTTCTTCATCATCATGCGCTCGCTGTGCGTCATACGCACCTGCGTGATGCCTGCCGGGCCGGCCTGGAGGCCGTTCGGGCCCATCGGTGCGGCTGAAGCGGCGCCGGTGCCGAGCGTGAGGCCTCCGAGGACCGAGGCGGCGAGCGCGAGGGTGGTGATCTTCATTCGTCGTCTCCTGTACGGGGAAGAATTCCCCCTGTCGCACAATGAGGCAAGACGATGTATGCGCGTAAGTTCCTGATTTTTATAAAAAAAACTATGGTGTATGGGCGTCGGGCACGGTTATTGGGGCGCTGAAGCGAGGCCTCGCGCCGTGCCCTGGCCGGGCGTATGCCCGCCTGTACGAGGGGTTGTCCCGGAAGGTTTCACGGGACGGGAATAATCTGGTCCCGGGTATGAATGGGGTGATGGTGTTCCACACCCGACCGGCTTCGCGAACGAGACCCAAACGGAAGCCGAGCAGCCTGCCCTGTACGGGCCGATCAACGGACGAAGGCTGGCCAGACTTCCACTTTACGCTTCAGCGCCGACGAGAGGACGGTTTTCTCCCCGGCCAGATCGGCGAGATCCTGGTAACCACGGCTCCCAGACGGCACAACCGCGAACGTCGCCTGAGTCGGTGCGTTCTCCCAAGGCCAGGTGGCAAACGGGAATAGAATTGGCACAGGTTCCTCGACGAGCGGACGGCACGGCCGCAACGGGTTCCGCGGCAAAGGCGAGGGCCATGTCCCAGGCGCTTGCCTGCCTCGGCATCGTGGTCTCGCTCACGGTCGCCTCCGGCTGGGCGTTCCGTCTGCCTCTCCTGACGACAATCCTTCCGGGCGAGGCGCCGATGGTGGCGCTGACCGCCCTCGCGGTGCTGGCCCTGTCGGTCTCGCTGCTGCTCTCGGCACAGCACGAGGGGCGAGTGGACGACAGGCGTGTCGGCCGCTGGCTCGCCGTCGTCGCGGTCGCAGTGGCTGCCGGCGGGGGCATCCAGTACGCCGTTCCGCACGGTTTCCGGCTCGACGACTGGCTGCAGCGACTCGTGTCAGGTCCGCTTGGGCCGGACAACGGAATATCGCTTGCGACCGTGGTCTGCGTCCTGGGCGCCGCGGCCGGCATCATCCTCGGCGATGCGCGAGGCCGGACGTTCACCCGCCTCGGCGTGGCGGCGGCGGCCCTCGCCTTCGTCGCCGCCGCCGTGGGCGGCCTGGGCTACGTCTACGGGGTCGGGGCCTTCCATCAAGGCGGACCCTACTCGCGCATGTCGTTACTCACCGCCCTGACCTTGGGCCTGCTGTCGGCCGGAGTTCTGCTCTCCAGGCCGCACGGGCCGTGGGTCGCGACCGTGCTCCGCGGCGGGGAGGTCGCTCGGCTCCTTCTGCCGGCCGTCGTGGTCGTCCCGCTGCTGCTCGGGGGCCTGCAGATCTACGCCGTCCGTTTGGACCTGCTGGAGCCCGAGACCGGGACCGCGCTCCTCGTCACCGTGCTCGCGATCTGCCTGGCCGCGCTCGCCCTCCGCCTCGCCCGTGACGTGGAGCGGCGCATCGTCGGCGAGCGTCGGCTCCGGGACACCCTTCAGGACATGAACGAGGCGCTGGAGCGGCGGGTCGATGAGCGGACCCGAGACCTCGCGCAGGCGCAGGACGCTCTGATCCAGGCCCAGAAGATGGAGGCCATCGGGCAGCTCACCGGCGGTGTGGCCCACGACTTCAACAACCTTCTGACCATCATCCGGTCGTCGGTCGAGTTCCTGCGCCGGCCGAACCTGCCGGAGGAACGGCGTGTTCGCTACATGGACGCCGTGTCCGACACCGTGGACCGTGCGGCGAGGCTCACCGGACAGCTCCTTGCCTTCGCCCGCCGGCAGCCGCTGAGGCCCGAGACCTTCGACGTAAGCTCCCGCCTCGTCGGCTTGGCCACGATGTTGGACACCCTGACGGGGGCCCGCATCCGCGTCGTGACGACCAAGCCCGAGTGCCCCTGCTTCGTGCGCGCCGACGCCAGCCAGTTCGACACCGCCATCGTCAACCTCGCCGTGAACGCCCGCGACGCGATGGACGGCGAGGGCACGCTGACCTTGGCCCTGTCCTGCGGCAGGGCGAAGCCGGCGATCCGCGGCCACGCTGGCCTGTCGACGCCGTTCGTGACGCTCGCTGTCGGCGATACCGGCTCGGGAATCGCGGCAGAGAGCGTCGCCCGCATCTTCGAGCCATTCTTCACCACGAAGGAGGTCGGCAAGGGGACCGGCCTTGGCCTCAGCCAGGTCATTGGCTTCGCGAAGCAGTCTGGCGGCGACGTCGACGTCGCGAGCGTCGTAGGCCGCAGGACCACTTTCACGCTCTACCTGCCGCAGGCCGAGGAGGCGGTCATGGACGTCGTCGAGGACGTCGTCGAGGACACGCTGGCCGACGACAATGATCGGTGCATCCTAGTGGTCGAGGACAACGTGGAGATCGGACGCTTCTGCACGCAGATCCTGGACGACCTGGGCTACGGCACGACCCTGGCGCAGACCGCGGAGGCGGGGCTCGCGGAGATCGAGGCTGCACCATCCCGCTTCGACGCGGTCTTCTCGGACGTCGTCATGCCGGGCATGGGCGGCTTGGGCTCGCCAAGCGGCTTCGGGCGACCCATCCGGGGCTGCCGGTGGTCCTGACGTCCGGCTACAGCCACGTGCTGGTGCAGGACGACGCCCACGGCTTCGACCTGGTGAGGAAGCCTTATTCCGCCGCCCAGGTCGATGGGGCCTTGCGCTCGGCGACGCGGCGGCGGCGACGCGCGGACATGCGGCCGGCACCCGTGCAGGAGACGACTTCATGACCACCTTGAAGCTTCTCCTCGTCGGCCTCAACCACGTCGCATGGAAGGTCGGCGACATCGGGGTGGCGCTCCGAGGCAACCATGAGGACGAGCCGTGATCCGATGTCCCGCTCGGCGTCGCTTAACTCGGACGCCACTGTGTGCGCCGATATGCTTTGAGCCCAATCTCTCCTGAGAAGAGCGCCTGATGTCGAGCTTGGCCAAACGCAAGATGCGCCTGATCGTCCACGGCGAGCGGCCCTACAACGCCGAGACACCCCTGGCTCGACTGCGCGCGCACTATAGAACCACCGTGGACGATTTCTACGTGCGATCCCACGGCGATCTGCCGGACATCGATGCCGCGGCGTGGCGTCTGTCCGTCGTCGGTGCGGTGGGGAACGTCCTCGACCTGTCGCTGTCGGATCTGCGCACGCGCTTTTCGGAGACGACAGTCACCGCCACGATGCAATGTGCCGGCAATCGCCGAGCTCGACATGAGGGCGGTCGCTCCGGTTTCCGGCGATCCCTGGGATGGGGGCGCCATCGGCACGGCCGACTGGACCGGCGTGCGCCTCGCCGACGTCTTGACCGCCGCGGACGTCGCCCCGGGGCCGGACCTGCACGTGGCTTTCGAGAGTCACGACGTCGTGGACGGCCAGCCCTACGGAGTCTCGATCTCGCTCGCCAAGGCGACCGCAGGCGAGACCCTCCTGGCCTATGCGATGAACGGAACGCCGCTGCCGCGGGAGCACGGTTTCCCGCTCCGCGCGGTCGTGCCGGGCTATGCCGGCGTGCGCAGCCCGAAATGGCTGCGGCGCATCACCGTGCAGGACCACCCGTCGACCAACCCGATACAGGCGGAGGATTACAAGCTCTTTCCACCACACGTCAGCGCCGAGATGGCTGATCCCGCGCAGGGACACACCATCGAGACGATGCCGCTCAACGCAGCGATCTGCGAGCCCGCCCGGGGGGCCCACCTTTCAGCGGGTACGACCGTCGTCCGAGGATACGCCATCGCGGGAGATCGCGCGGTGGTGCGTGTCGATGTTTCGGGCGATGGCGGTCGATCCTGGCGTCAGGCGAAGATGGAGCATGAGGCCGGCGCCCCCTTCGCCTGGACGTTCTGGACGATCGTGCTGGATTTGCCCCCGGGAGCGCACGAACTGGCGGTGCGGGCCTGGGATGCCGCCGGGCAGACCCAACCGAGTCAGCCGGACGACACGTGGAATTACAAGGGCTACCTCAGTACATCGTGGCACCGCGTCCCCGTCGAGGTCACCTGAGTCTTGCGGTCGGCCGAAACGGGTGTGGTAGTCGCATCACTGTCGATCGCCGGGTAGAAGGCAGGCAGCGGCGAGGCGCAAACCGCCAAGGTCGGCCCGGACGGCGAGGTCGTTGACTGACGCCGTCGCGGCCCCGCCGTACCGAGTCCGCCATTAATTGGCTCACCCGTTGCGGTGTTGTTCCGAGCCCGACCTTTGATTGGCATGCTCATGCTCGTCATGGCCATGCTGCATCGGATGCTGCCGACTGATCCACCAAAGGTATAACCCCAGCGCCCCGAACAGCAGGTTCAGCCAGAACGTGTAGTTCAGAGAAAAGTGCGTCAGTTGCGCCCGAACGTCGGTATCATGGCTCGGTACCAGCCGTAGACCGGTGAATATCAGGTCCATCACCAGCGCGGCGATGACCATAGTCAGTTAGAACACCCCGGCGATGTAGGCGGCCATTTTCCAGCCGAAGTAGCGCCGGTAGGTGTCAAGCAGCGGCAGCACGATCAAGTCGGCGTATAGGAACGCCAAGACGCCGCCGAAACTGGCACCGCCGGCCCACAGCACCGCGGCGAGCGGCACGTTGCCAATCGAGCAGACGAAGGTCAGGACGGCGATCAGGGGCCCGAGCAGAGCGTTGAGTAACACCTTCAGCCACGGTGAGGCGTCGGTCAAAAACAGGGACTTCCAAAAGGCGTTCGGCACGAAGGCGGAGAGGAACCCGCCGACGAGGAAGCCGATCGCGAGATCCTTCCACAGCATCGACCATTCCATCGTGAAGTTCTGAGCCATGCGAATCCGGGTTTGTGGGTTGGTCAGCCGCTGGCCGATCGTGTCGCCCTCGACCGCCATCGTCATATGGTTGTGCCCGCCCACCGCCTCCTCGTGGTTGCGGGCCTCCTCGGCGAGCTTTCGCGGGTAAGTCAGCTTGACCAGAATGCTCATCACCACGACGAGCACGATCCCGCCGATCCATTCACCGGCCATGAACTGCCACCCGAGCAGGAGGTAGAGGATGATGCCGAGTTCGAGCACGAGGTTTGTCGAGGCGAACATGAAGGCGAGCGAGGTCGCCAGCGCGGCGCCCTTCTTAAACAGGGTGCGCATGATCGCCGCCGAGGCGTAGGAGCATGAGGACGAGGCGGCGCCGGCGACCGATGCCAGGGCCAATTCCTTCGGGCCGCTGCGGCCGAGCACCGTCTCCATCTGGTCGGTCGAGACGACCGACTGCAGTAGCGCCGAGATCGCAAAGCCGAGGATCAGCGTCCAGCCGGTCTGCCACGCCATCCCTACGGCGATGAGCAGAGCTTGGCCTAAGTGTCGACGCTGCCCAACACGTGCAGACCTCCGTGTCGAGAGCAAAAATGGAGACACGCGATCCCGTTCCGCTCGAACGGGTATCCCCGATGCCGCTCACGCCGATCACCGTCTCCCCGCCAAAATTCGATCGGCTGTGCGCAAAGCGACGGCTTGGATCGTGAGCGAGGGATTCACGCCGCCCACCGTCGGGAAGACCGAACCATCGCAGACGTACAGGTTCGGGATGTCCCAGGACCGGCAATCTGCATCGACCACGGAAGTGCGCGGGTCGGCACCCATGCGAGCCGTACCGTTGAGGTGGCAGGTGTCGTCGCCCTGGTCCCAGACCTCGCGCCCGCCTGCCGCCACCAGGGCCTCGCGCAGGAACTTGAGCGCGTGGCGGTTCAGCGCCTTGTCGTTGTCACACCAGGAATAGGTGATGCGCGCCACCGGCAGCCCGTACTGGTCCTTCACGTCGGAGAGCGTCACCCGGTTGCGCTCCTGCGGCATGTATTCGGAGACGACCTTCAGCCCGGCGACGTGGTTGTAGCGCTGCATCTCCGAGACGAGCGCCTCACCCCACAGACCGTGCGCGGAGGCCTGGGTGTTGGCCCAGAGCCGGGGCAGCGGCCCCTGGCTCATGTAGGAGTAACCGCCGAAGAAGTCCTTGGCGAAGGGGCCACGGCCCTTGTCGTCGTAGTTCCAGTGCTCGCTGATCGCGAGCGAGGGCGGCCCCTTGTAGCTGCGGATCTCCTCGTCGA
Organism: Methylobacterium komagatae; assembly: GCF_042661665.1. Classification (NCBI taxonomy): domain Bacteria; kingdom Pseudomonadati; phylum Pseudomonadota; class Alphaproteobacteria; order Hyphomicrobiales; family Methylobacteriaceae; genus Methylobacterium; species Methylobacterium komagatae. The sequence continues at coordinate 2,936,261 of NZ_JBHSWN010000001.1, read as the reverse complement.
AGACGCCCCAGACCGCTTGGTTGCCCTGAACCATCAGGTTCCTGCCGACGAGGCCCGAGGAGTTGGCGAGTCCGTCCGGGAACTCCTGGTTGGCCGAGTTGAGGAGAAGCCGCGGCGTCTCGATGGCGTAGCCCGCCACCACGACGTTCTTAGCACGTTGGAACCGCCACTTTCCCTCGCGGAAATAGTGAACACCGGTGGCGCGCCCGTTCCTCGTTTCGATGCGCCCGACCATTGCGAGGTCGCGGATCTCGGCGCCGGCCTTCAGGGCGCGGGGCAGGTAGCTTACAAGAACGCTCTGCTTGGCGTTGGTGGAGCAGCCCAGCGTGCAGAAGCCGCGGTAGACGCAAGGGGGCGCATCGCCGTGCGGAGCCGAGACCGTGGCGAGCGGCGTCGGCGTCCAGCCGATCCCCATCGCCTCGGCGCCCCGGGCCAGCACTTTGGCGGCGGCGTTGATCTCGTGCGCGCGGCGATGGTAGCGCCGCCGGTGCGGCCCCCAGGGGTAGGAGACCGGACCGGAGATCTTCAGGTCGTCTTCGACCTGATCGTAGTAACGCCACATCTCCCGCCAATCGAGCGGCCAGTCGGCGCCGTAGCCCATCAGGGTGCGGGTCTTGAACCATTCCGGTCGAAAGCGCAGGGCAACCATGGCGTAGTGGACGGTCGAGCCGCCCACCGCCTTGCCGGAATTGTTCGAGCCCATCTGCAACGGGTTCTCGCCGTCGACGATGCGCTCGTCCGTCCAGTAGAGCTTGGATTGGTGGCTCTCGTCCGAGGCGAAATCCTCCAGCGGCCGGAAATACGGGCCGGCATCGAAGGCCACCACCGAGAGGCCACCCTCCGCGAGCCGACAGGCCAGGGTTCCGCCGCCCGCCCCGGTGCCGACGATGGCGAAGTCGACCTCGTCCTCGTCCCGGTGCTGGCGCATCGGCACCCATTCGCCGATCCGCATGACGTTGGGGGCGCGACCGTCGCGGGCGCGGGGATGGTGCTCCGGGTCGTCGTCGGGCGTGACGTGCTTGGGGTTGTCGGCGGCGTTGCCGAGGCCGGGGATGCGCATCGACGGAGGTATCCTTATCGGCCGACCCGGAGGTTCTCTTGGTAGGCCTCGTCCTCGCGGCCGGGCTTGGCCTCGGCGGCCTCCCAGGGGTCGCGGCGGTCGAAATCCATGCGGACGTAGCCCCGCGGGCTCGCCGGCCCGCCCCAGCCGATCTCGTTCCAGGCCGTGGGGTGGGCGTAGTACGCCTTCACCACGTCGGCGAGGATGCGCCGGTGGAAGAACAGCTTCGAGGGCATGCCCTCCCAGACAGCGCTATTCAGGTCACCCTTCTCGGCAAGCTTCAACAGCTCGTCCTGCGCCCAGGCGCCGAGCTCGTGGAAGCGTGCACCGAACCGCGCCCGTGCCTCGCTATCGAGGGCCCGCAGTCCCAGGCGCCATGCCTCGCGCTCCTCCGGCAGTTCGGCGTTGCGGTAGCCGTCGCGGGTATCGGTCGCGAGCTTATGGTCCACGAGGGCGGCCACCGGCACCGGATCCCCCCGGTCGGCGGGTTGCGGCACGATCCGCTCAGCCAGCGCCGTCATCGTCGACCATTCGATCTCGTCGAAGAAGCGGCGCGTCTCCGGTCCGATGGCGAGCCTTTCCTCCAGAACCTCGCGGGTCTTGGCGTTCCAAGACGGGCCGTCGCGCTTCGCGAGCACGTCGTAGCCCGGATAAAGGTCCAGTCTCGGCCGCATGATGATCTCTCGGCTCAGAAGCGGAAGCGGCTGCGTTCGATGAGTTCGAGGGCCGCGAGCCCCCCGAGCGCCACCCCCGAGAAGGAGGGCGGTGCCGGCAGCGGCGGTCCGTCGATGAGGTTCTGGCGCCAGTTGGCCCAGCCGCCCATCATCCGGGCGACGCCGTAGGCGTGGAACGCGACGCCGCCGACGCCCATCGCCGACACCGCCCACATCCCCCACTTGGCCCCCGCCTGACTCGCTCCCTCCGGCTTGGTCGCCGCGCGGACGAGAAGGGCGGCGGCGAGCGGCGGCAGGGTGACGGGAACGAACATCGCCGGGTTCTGAAAGGCACCCCGAAAGTGAAGCAGCCCGGCTTCCAGGGTCGTGCCGGCGAGCATGCCCGCCGTGGCGACCGCAAGGGAACGCCCCGCCGGCAAGCCACCGAGCCGGGGCTCGTCGGGGTCGGCGTCGCGAACGCGTTCAGCGACGACCCCGAGGACCCCGGCCAGCGTCAGCGCCATCGGCGCGCCGATGGGGGCGGAATAGAACAGGTTCTGGAAGGAGTAGCCGCCCTCGCGCTTGCCGACGTTGTAGGCGTGGAAGCCGAAGCCGATCAGCCCTGTCAGGCCGGCGAGCGCCTGCACCCCGTGCCGGACGCGGGAGCGGCCGGGATCGGTGTCGCCGGCCCCGTGCAGGGACGCCGCCAGAGTGACGCTGGACACGATGATGGGGGTGTACATCGCCCGGTTGAAGAACTGGCCGCGGTAATGCTCCAGGCCGGAATCGAACAGTACCGAGGCGGCGAGCATCGTCGAGGCGTGGTTCAGGCGCTGCGCCGCGCTCGCGGTGACATCGCGCCCGCGCGGACTGTATCGGCGGCCGCCGGAAGCGAGCCCCAGAGGCTTGGAGCGCCCCGCGGCGAACCAGGTCAGCAGACCGGCCCCCGCTGCCGCCGCCGCGAGGACCACCACCGGGTGGACGGCCGCCTCGACACGTACGGGTGCGACACGACGCTTGACGCTGGCGGCGCGCCGTCTCGGCGAATGGGAGGCGCGGTCAGACGGCATAGGCATCGGCGTCCCGAGTCTTGAGGATCAGGCCGTGGCCCGGCCGGGTCGGGTCGGGGGTGATCACGCCATCGCGCGGCACGGGTGCCCCGTCGAACAGCATCCGCTCGATGCGGACGTGGTCGTGGAACCATTCGAGGTGTCGGAAGCGGGGGGCGGCAACGGCCACCGGGAGGTGCAGGGCGGGGGCGCAATGGCCGGACAGGTCCAAATGCGCCGCCTCGCAGAGAGCCGCGATCTTCAGGAAGCCGCTGTAACCACCGCAGCGGGTCACGTCCGCCTGGGCCACGTCGACCGCCCCCACGTCGAGCAGTCCGCACAAGTCGTCCAGGGTGTAGACGTACTCGCCCGCGGCGACCTCCATGCCGGCAGGTGCTGAGGCGCGGACGAAAGCCATCCCCACAGGATCGTCGCTGGACACGGGCTCCTCGAACCACGTGACGCCGAACCGCTCCGCAACGTGCGCCGCCTCGATGGCGCGCTTCGGGGTGAAAGCGCCGTTGGCGTCGATGAACAGACGTGCATCGCCGATGGCCGCCTTCGCGACCGCCATGCGTGCCGGGTCACGCTCGGGAGCGCTGCCCACCTTCATCTTTACCGCCCGACAGCTATCCCGCTCGACCCACCCGGCAAGCTGCTCGCGCAACTGACGGTCGTCGTAGCTCGTGAAGCCGCCGCTTCCATAGATCTCCGCGTGTTCCCGCGCCTGCCCGAACAGGCTTGCCAGGGATACGTCGAGGAGGCGTGCCTTGAGGTCCCAAAAGGCGGTGTCCAATGCCGAGATCGCCGTGGCGGCAAGCCCGGAGCGCCCGAGGTTCCGCACGGCGCCCCACAGCACGGCGTTGGCCCGCGGGATGTCGAAGGCTGACAACCCAGCCAAACGCGATGCGAGTGTCCCTACAATCAAGTGCGCAACACTGGGGTCGGTGTAGCTGTAGCCGAGGCCGGTCTCACCGCCGGCTTCGACATGGACGACGACAATCGTCGTCTTGTCCCAACTGAGCGTCCCGTCCGCCTCCGGCGCGTCGGTGGGAACAGTGTAGGCTCGCGCCCGCACCGTTCCGATTCTCGGATCGTCACGCATGCCGTGGAAGCCGTCCTACTTGCTGCCGGGTAGCACGGAACTCAGCACCTGACGCGCGGTGTCGACGAGCAGGTGGCGTTCCTTCGGATCGCCCTTGCCGAGCATCGACATGAAGTTCTGCACCTGCTGGAGCGTGAAGAACGGCGGCAGCGGCGGCACCTCGGGGTCGGTCTTCACCTCCAGCACCACCGGCACGGAGCTAGCGAGCGCCTCGTCCCAAGCCGCCCCCATGCGCTGGGGATCGTCGACGTAGATGCCCTTCAGGCCGATCAGCTCTGCAAACTTGTGGTAGGGCACGTTCGGGATGGTCTGGCTCGCCTCGAACTTCGGGTTGCCCTCCATCACCCGCTGCTCCCAGGTCACCTGGTTCAGGTCCTCGTTGTTGAACACGCAGCAGATCCAGGTCTTGTTAGACCAGCGGTGCATGTACTTCGCCACGGTGATCAACTCGGCCATGTTGTTCATCTGCATGGCGCCGTCGCCGACCAGCGCGATCACCGGCCGGTCGGGATGGGCCACCTTCGCCGCGATGGCGTAGGGGACCGCGGCACCCATGGAGGCGAGGCCGCCCGAGAGCGAGCACATCTGGCCGCGTCGCATCTTCAGGTCCCGGGCGAACCAGTTGGCGCAGGAGCCGGAATCCGACGTGATGATCGCCCGCTCGGGCATGCGCGGCGAGAGTTCCCAAGTGACGCGCTGTGGATTGACCGGGTTGGCCTTGGCCATCGCCCGATCCTCCGCCTCCTTCCACCAGGAGACCATCCCCTTCTCGATACCAGTGCGCCAGGAGCCACCCTCCGTCTTCTGCTCCAGCAGCGGCAGCAAGGCGCGCAAGGTCTCGGCGGACTCACCGCACAGCGGCACCTCCATCGGATAGCGTAGCGACAGCATCTCCGGGGAGATGTCGATCTGTACCCCGCGCGCCTGCCCCTCCTTCGGCAGGAACTCGGCCCAGGGGAAGCCGGAACCGATCATCAACAGGGTGTCGCAATCCTCCATCATGTCCGACGAGGGCTTGGACCCGAGGAGGCCGATGGTGCCGGTCACGAAGGGCAGGTCGTCCGGCAGCGCCGCCTTGCCGAGAAGGGCCTTCGCGACGCCGGCCTGGAGCTTGTTGGCCACGGCGATGACCTCGTCGGTGGCATGCAAAGCGCCTGCTCCAACCAGGATCGCGACCTTCTTGCCGGCGTTCAGCACGTCGGCGGCGCGGCGCAGATCGGCATCGAACGGCACGACCTTCGGCGCGGTGTAGCCGACGCCGGAAAAGGTGTTGCCGTGCTTGTGGACCGGCGCCTCGTAGGGAACGTCCTGCAGGTCGTTAGGCAGGATGATGGCCGAGACCTTCCGTTCGGCCTTGGCGATCCGCATGGCGCGGTCGACGATATGACGGACTTGCGCGGGCGAGGATGCCTGCTGCACATAGGCCGAGACGTCTTTAAAAACGCTCGTGAGGTCAAATTCCTGCTGGTAGTGGGCGCCGTTGACGTTGCGCGCCTGCTGCCCGCAGATGGCGAGAAGCGGTACGTGGTCGAGATGGGCGTCGTACATCCCGGTGAGAAGGTGCGTCGCGCCGGGACCGGAGGTCGCCATGCAGACGCCGACCTCGCCGGTGAACTTAGCGTAGGCCGCGGCCATGAACGCAGCCATTTCCTCGTGCCGCACCTGAATGAACTCGAACGGCAGGTCGCTGCGCTGGAGCGCCCCAAGCAGCCCGTTGATGCCGTCGCCGGGATAGCCGAAGATCTTCTTCACCCCCACTCGGCGAGGCGTTTCCAGAAGAAGTCGGCGACGGCGTCGGCCATGATAGTTCCTCAAGCCTGTGCGTCCCCGTGACCCGACGTGAGCCACGGGCCCACGCATCGATATGCGGGGTGTGATCTGTCCTTGGCCAACTGGTTGCACCTGCGGTCGTTCCAGCCACGCGCACCGGCGCTTTGACGTTTGCGTGAGCAGTCGGATCTACGCCGCTGTCAGATCGAGGGCGTAAAGATGCTGCTTGGAGGTGATGAACAGCCGTGCCTCGCCGGGGCCAAAGCAGCAGTTGGAGCAGACCTGCGGGGTCGGGATCAGCCCCAGCCGATGTCCTTCTGCCGAGAAGACCTGAACCCCGGCTTCGGAACTCGTCCAGATCCAGCCACGGCGGTCGACGCGAAAGCCGTCGGGAAAGCCGGGCTCAATCTCGGCGAAAATCCGTCGCTCCCCCAGGCTGGCATCCTCGCCCACAGCGAAGGCGTAGATCGTATGCCCATCGCCGCCCTCGGTGCGCGAGGTGTCGCTGACGTAGAGGATGCGCCCATCCGGTGCGAAAGCCAGCCCATTCGGCTGGCCGAGATCCGCCATCCGGCGAACGCTGTCGTCGGCTGGGTCGAAGCGGTAGACGCTGTGGTGGCCGAGGTCAGAGACGTCGAGCACCCCCTGTTTCGGCAGGCGTAGTCCGTAGGTAGGGTCGCTGAACCAGAGAGCGCCGTCGGCAGCGCAGACGACATCGTTCGGAGCGTTGAAGCGGCGGCCGTCGAAGGTCTCTACGAGCGCTGTGTATGTTCCATCCGGTGCCGTCCGGGATAAGCGGCGGTTGCCATGCTCGCAGTGGACCAGGTTACCGTCACGGTCGACCGTATTGCCGTTGATGAATGGTGTGGCGTCGATGACCACGCGGACGCATCCATCCGGATGCCAGCCGAGCACCCGGCGGCCTTCGATATCGGACCAGACGAGAATATTGCGGGCCGTCCACCATGTCGGTCCCTCGCTGAAGATGGCTTGATCGTAGAGCGAGATGAGGCGAGCGTGATGCGGCACCACCTCGGAGAAGCACGGGTCGGACGCACGCGGCGGATCGACATGGGGTACGGGTTCCGGCGGGCCGGGCTGGCGTAACAGGTTTGACCTCTGCTCGACGGTCATGGGACCTCAACGTAAGAAACTCGCTCGAAGCAGACCCCACTCTGCAGCAAGCAAAACGAGCGGGTCGGATCGCCGTCAGGACAGTGCAAAGAAGCCGCCCCCTTTTGCCCTGTGCATCCCTGAGGCCGCGCAGCAACGCGCGATGTCCTCGGCATCCATCGGCACCGCGTTCCTCCCAACCAACTGCAGCCCCGGACTGGGAGCCAATCTTCCCATGGCAAGGCGGTTCCCGACCGTTCCGATGAAGACGTCCGTCCAGCAGATGCGGGGCTGGGGTTGGCGCGCCGGCGACGGCAAGGACCGCTGGTTTCTCTCTGGCTGCACCTTACCGCGAACGGCACGGCGGGCGAGCGGGGAAGCGGGCTCGGCCTGCTGCTATGCCGGGATCTCGTCGAGCGACAGGGCGCCGTGCTGACTGTGACGAGTGCCATCGACCGTGGCACGACCTTCTGGTTCCGTCTGGCAGCTTCGATCCTGGCTGGACAGCTCCCCAACTCGGCCGCTTCAGCTTTCTGACCCCACCCGACGATCCTGATCGTTTGGAGGTGACAAAACCCCCGTAGACCAGGGGAAAAAGTCGCGCCCGTCATCCGGTTTTGGCACCATTTGTCAGGTATCGGACATCTTCGTCCCAAGAAGTCCGCTAGTGGACAACCCAACGGCCAGCGCTGCGACCATCCCCTGTGAACATCCGATTTTCGTCTGCCATCGACGGCAACCTGCTGCTCGAAGCCCTCGAAGCTGACGACCGGGCCCTGCTCGCACCGCATGCCGAGCGCCGCGAGGTCCGACGCGGCGACGTGCTGTTCCGCGCCGGCGACGACGTCAGCCACGTCACTTTCCCCGCGCACCATTGCGTCGTCACCCTGGTGGTTCCGCTCATAGACGGGAAGTCGGTCGAGACCGCCACGGTCGGCCGCGAGGGCGCCATGGGCGGCGTTGTCAGCCACGGCTACCTTCCCGCCTTTGGGCAGGCGGTCGTACAGGTCGGCGGCCCGGTCATCCGGATCGACGCCGCCCGCCTGTCCGAGGCCAAGCAGGCTTCGAAGGGCATTCGCGACCTGTTCGTGCGCTACGCCGACTGCCTTCTGGCGCAAGTGCTGCAGTCGGTTGCCTGCAACGCTGCCCACACCATCGAGCGGCGCTGCCTGCGCTGGCTCCTGACCTTACAGGACCGGATCGGCACGCCCGAATTGCCGGTCACCCACGAACTCCTGGCCGACATGCTCGGTGTGCGCCGCTCCTACCTGACCGAGGTGCTCGGCCGCATGCAGCGCGATGGCCTGATCACCATCGGCCACGGACGCATCACCCTCCCGGACCGGGAGCGCGCCGAAGCCGGCTCGTGCGAGTGCCACGCCGCGGTCCGGCGGCATTTCGAGGAAGTGATGGGAGCGGTCTACGCCCCGGGCGGCCGCATCGTCGCCGTCGATGTCGGCGATCCGGAGCGGCTGCGTCCCCCGTCGCCGCTCGTGCAGGACGCGACCCCGTGAACCAAGTCACACGTCCCGTCCAGGTCGAGGAGGACGCGCGGCTGGCCGCGCTCGCCGCATTCGACATCCTCGACACCCCGCCCGAGCGCGGCTTCGACGACATCGTCCATCTCGCGCGACGCCTCTGCGCCGCGCCGGTGGCGCTGGTCAGTCTGGTCGACCGCGACCGCCAGTGGTTCAAGGCCCGCGCCGGCTTCCCGCCCTGCGAGACGGACCTCGACCGCTCGGTGTGCAAGTTCGTCCTCACGGAACCCGGCGTCCTGCAGATCCCGGACCTCACACGGGACGCGCGCACCTGCGCCAACCCGCTGGTGACAGGCGAGCCGCACCTGCGCTTCTACGCCGGCGCCCCCTTCGCACGCCCGACGGGCAGGTGGTCGGCAGCCTGTGCGTGATCGACCATGTCCCGCGCCCGGGGGGCCTCTCCACGGAACAGGTTTCGGACCTGGAGGCCCTCGCCCGGCAGGTCATGGACCAGCTCCTGCTGCGCCGCTCCCGGTCGGACCGGGACCGCGCCGGGCGCCAGGGCGAGGCTGTCGCCGTGACCCTGGCCGGCGTCGCGGCGGCGGGCGGCGACCTCGCCGAGAGCTTCCGGGCCGTGCTTGCCGGCGCGATGCGCGCCGTCCCCGCCGCCGAGGCCGGCACGGTCGAGATCCGCGAGGGGAATTTCCTCGTCTACCGCGCCGTCACGGAAAGCCTCGCGCCGCATCTCGGCCTTCGCGTTCCGCTCCGGGGAAGCCTCGCGGGAGCCTGTTATCGGGAGGGCGTCCCGCTCCTCGTCCCCGATGTCCTGAGCGACGACCGGGTCGAACCTGAACTGGCCGAGCGGCTTCGCCAGCGCTCGTGCATGCTGGTGCCCGTCCGCCGCGGCGGGGTCGTGGTCGGTGTCCTGAAGCTGCAATCGAGCCGCCCGGGCGCGTTCGCGGGGGAGGACCTGCAGGTTCTCGGCGTCCTCGCCGGTTCCGTCGCCTCCGGCCTTGCCGAGGCCGGCGAGCGCGCCGCCAACCGGGCGGCAGCCCTGACCGAATACCGGCGTCGCGCCGTGTTCGACAGCGCGCTGGATTATGCCATCATCCTGCTCGACCTCGACGGCAAGATCACCGACTGGAACGCTGGCGCGACCCGCATCCTCGGCTGGCGTCCCGAGGAGATGTGCGGTCAGACCGCCGACGCGTTCTTCACCCCCGAGGACCGGCGCGATGGCATCCCGGCCATGGAGATGCAGTCGGCCCTGGAGAAGGGCACCGGCATCGACGAGCGCTGGCACCTGCGCCGCGACGGCGAGCGATTCTGGGCCAACGGCGAGATGATGGTCCTGCGCGACGGGGCAGGCGCCGCCATCGGGTTCGTGAAGATCCTGCGCGACCGGACGGAGCAGAAGGAGGCCGCCGCCCGCCTGCAGGAGAGCCAGGACCGCTACAGGCTCGCGGCCCGGGCCACCAACGACGCGATCTGGGACTGGGACCTCGCCACCAACCACGTTCTCTGGAACGAAGCCCTCACCGAGGCCTACGGCCATGCAGCCGAGACGGTCGACACGACCGGCGACTGGTGGATCGCGCAGATCCATCCCGACGACCGCGCCCGTATCGACGCGTCGATCCACGCTGTCATCGACGGCGTCGGTACGACTTGGACCGACGAGTACCGCTTCCGCCGCGCGGATGGCTCCTACGCGCATGTCCTCGACCGCGGCCACGTCATGCGTGACGCCGAGGGCCGGGCCTTTCGCATGATCGGCGCGATATTCGACCTGACCGAGCGCAAGCGGGCCGAGGACGCGATGAGGGAGAGCGAGCGCCGCCTCAGCCTCGAGCGCGGCTTGCTGGAATCGATCTTCCGTCAGGCCCCCGTCGGCATCTCCATCGCCGGAGCCGAGGCCGGCATGCCATCGTCGTTGAACGCCAAGGCCGAGGAGATCCTCGGCCATGGGCTCGGGACGGAGGGCGACGCCCGCTACGTCTCCTACGGCGCCCTACACCCGGACGGTCAAAGGTACGAGCCTGCCGATTACCCGACGCTGCGCGCCCTGCGGAAGGGCGAGACGGTGCGCGGCGAGGAGATGCGCTACCGCAACGCCGGTACGGGCGAAATTCGCCTCCTGGAGGTGTCGAGTGGCCCGGTGCGCGATGCCGAGGGCGCGATCCAGGCCGCGGTGACCGTGCTGGTCGATGTCGAAGACCAGCGCCGGGCCGATGCCGAGACGCGCCGCCTTGCCGCCCTGGTTGAGCAAAGCCAGGACTTCATCGGCTTGGCAGCCCCCGACGGGAGCGTCGACTTCGTCAACGAGGCCGGCCGACGCCTCATCGGCCTACCCGACCTCGCGTCGGCCCGGGCAATGCCCATCGTCGACTACTTCGTGCCGGAGGAGCGCGTGCGCGTCCTCGACGAGGTGCTGCCGGCCGTCGAGCGGGACGGCTTCTGGGAAGGTGAACTGCACTTCCGTCACGTGGTCACCGGGGCGGCGGTCCCGGTCCTGTACAACCTCTTCCCCGTGCGCGACGCCGATGGGCGCAAGCTGGGCTACGGCACCGTCACGCGCGACCTCACGGAACAGCACCGCGCCCGCCAGGCCTTGCAAGCCAGCGAGGCGACGTTGCGCGCCGTGCTCGACACGGTCCCGGTCGGCATCCTGTTCGCGGAGGCGCCATCCGGTCGCATCGTCGCCGGCAACCGTCGGCTAGAGGAGATCCTCCGCCATCCCATCCTGCCGTCGCCCGACACCGACAGCTACGGCGAATGGGTCGCCTTCCACGAGGACGGCCGGCCGGTCGAGGCCGCCGAGTACCCTCTCAGCCGCCTCATCCGGGAAGGCGTAGAGCACGCCGAGATGCGCTGCGAGTACCAGCGCGGCGACGGTACCCGGCTCTGGATCGAGATCGCCGGTGCGCCGATGCGCGACGAGGCCGGGACGATGGTCGGCGCCGTGGTGGCGGTCGCCGACGTCGACACCCGCCGCCGGGCCGAGGAACGGCAAGACCTGCTCAACCAGGAGCTTTCGCACCGGATGAAGAACCTATTGGCGATGGTGCAGGCCATCGCCGCGTCGACGCTGCGCGGCGCCACCGACATGGACGCGGCGCGCGAGGTCCTGGGCAGCCGGCTGGTCGCGCTCGGCAAGGCGCACGACGTTCTGCTTGGGGGCGCCGCCGAGAGCGCCTCCCTGGCGGCGGTGATCCGAGAGGGCGTCGGCGTCCAGGAATCGGCAGGTCGGCGCGTCGCGTACGAGGGCCCGGACGTCGAGATCGGCGGCAAGGCCGCGCTGTCGCTCGCCCTCACCCTGCACGAGCTGACCACGAACGCGGTCAAGTACGGCGCTCTGTCGGTGCCCGGCGGCAAGGTCGCTGTGACGGCTTCGCTGGTCGGGCCGGAGGACGCGCTGCGCCTGCGCATCGTCTGGTCCGAGAGCGGCGGCCCGCCGGTCGTACCGCCATCGCGAAAAGGGTTCGGGTCGCGCCTGATTGAGCGCGGGCTGACGGCGCAGGTCAACGCCAGCCTCGCCCTCGACTACCTCCCGGGGGGCGTGGTCTGCGTCGTCGAGGCGTCGCTGGCCGATTTCCAGGCGGTCGCTTGACGGTTCGGCGCAACGAAGGGTTCGGCGGGCCGTTGCCGCTCGCCATGACTGATGCCCCGAACGCGAAGACGGCCCTGGTGGTCGAGGACGAGATGCTGTTCCGCCTGGAGGTCCGCGATTTCCTTGAGGCGAAAGGCTACGCCGTGGTCGAGGCCGGCAACGCCGCCCAGGCGCTGGAACGGCTCGACGACGGGGTCGCGCTGGTGGTGACCGACGTGCGTATGCCGGGGTGGATGGATGGCCTGGCGCTGGCGCGCGAGGTCATCCGTCGCCGGCCGGACGTGGCCATTGTCGTCGTGTCGGCGCAGGTGACGCCGCGGCCTGGGGACCTGCCCGGCCACGTGCCCTTCGTCGCGCGGCCGTTCCTGGAGAGCCGCTTCCGCGACGCCGTCGACCGGGCCGAGGCGGCCAGGAACGGAGGACGATGATGCCTACGGGCTTCTTAACCGCGCTGGCCTCGGCCAGACCAAAGGACGCACCCGACATCCGGCTCGGCGCCCCCGATGGCGTTGGCCTCCGCACAAACGGTGGTTAGAGACCGGGGCATGAGCGACGAGGATCTTCGGGGGAGGTCGAGCGGCTGCGCCGACGCGAGAGTGAGTTGGTGGCGGAGAACTCCCGCCTGCGCGCAGGCCGCGAACCGGATGCCCCCTCCACGGCGAGCGAGGCCGGCGTCGGGACCCTCAGGCCCGACCTGCTGTTCACCGCCGCTGACAAGACGCGGATGGCGATGATCGTCACCGACCCGAACCTGCCCGACAACCCCATCGTTTTCGCCAACCGCGCCTTCCTGGGCTCTCCGGCTACGCGGCGGAAGAGTTGATCGGGCGCAACTGCCGCTTCCTTCAGGGGCCGGAGACCGACCCGGCCCACGTCGCCCGCATCCGGGATGCCGTCGCGGCACGGCGGGACGTGGTCGTGGAGTTGTTGAACTACCGGCGCGACGGCAGCCCCTTCGTCAACGAGCTCTACGTCAGCCCGGTCTTCGGCCCGCACGGCGAGTTGCTGTTCTTCTTCGGCAGCCAACTCGACCTCACGCGTTTCCGGGAGCAGGAGGGCAAAGCCGTCCGGCGGGGCGCCTCCTTCCGCAGCCTGCTGGAGGACGGCGAGGCCGGGTTTTGCATCATCGAGATGCGGTTTGACGGGGAAGGCCGGGCCGAGGACTACCGCTTCGTCGAGGTCAACGCCGCCTTTGAGCGTCAGTCCGGGCTCGCGAACGCCGAGGGCCGGTGGATGCGCGAGCTCGAACCTGAGCTTGAGCGGCACTGGTTCGACACCTACGGCGAGGTCGCCCGCACGGGACACGACGCGCGGTTCAGGGGCACGGCGTCCCGGCTGGGGCGCGTGTTCGACGTGCATGCGGTGCGCATCGGCAGCCAAGCGCAAAACCGGGTCGCGGTGTTGTTCGAGGACGCCACCGCCAAACAGAAGGGTGAGGAGCGACGCGAGGCGCGGGACCGGGACCACCTGGTCGAGCGTGACTTGGTCTGGCGTACGAGCCGCGACCTCCTCGTGATCTGCGGCCTCGACGGGACCATCCGTGCGGTCGGGCCGGCCTGGACCGAGACACTCGGCTGGCCTGCGGGAAGCCTCGTGGGCACTCGAATCGACGACTTGGTTCATCCGGATGACCGGGATGCCGCGACACGGGCCTTCGAGACGCTGGCTGCCGGCCGGCACCTCACCGACCTCGATGTCCGCTTCAGGGCCGCGGACGGTGGCCACCGTTGGATCTCGTGGAACGCCATTCCGCAAGGGGACCGCTACCACGCCACCGGCCGGGACGTGACCGAGCGCAGGACGCTGGAGGAGCAACTGCGCCAATCCCAGAAGATGGAGGCGGTCGGGCAGTTGACCGGCGGCGTCGCGCACGACTTCAACAACCTGCTGACGGTCATCAAGTCCTCGACCGACCTGCTGAAGCGACCGAACCTCGCGGAGGAGCGCCGGGTCCGCTACGTCGACGCCATCTCCGACACGGTCGACCGTGCGGCCAAGCTGACCAGCCAGTTGCTCGCGTTCGCGCGCCGCCAGGCGCTGCGGCCGACTGTGTTCGATGCCAGCCAGTCGGTGGCTGCCATCGCCGACATGGTCGGCACGCTCACCGGCGCCCGCATCCACGTCGAGACCGATACGAATGCCGGGACGGACGAGGCCGGGCGCGCGCTGCCCTGCCACGTCGACGCCGACCCGAGCCAGTTCGACACGGCGCTCGTGAACCTCGTCGTGAACGCCCGCGACGCGATGCAGGGCGAGGGGCGCCTGCGCATCGCTGTCCGGCGCGCGGACCGCATCCCGGCCCTGCGCTCGCACCCGGCGGTGCCGGGGGACTTCGTGGCCGTGTCGGTCTCGGATACCGGCGCAGGCATCGAGTCGGACCTTCTGGAGCGCATCTTCGAGCCGTTCTTCACGACGAAGGGCGTGGGGCACGGCACCGGGCTCGGCCTCAGCCAGGTCTTCGGCTTCGCTAAGCAGTCGGGCGGCGACGTCGCGGTCGACAGCGCGGTCGGAGTCGGGACCACCTTCACCCTGTACCTCCTCCGATCCGCCGAAGCCGGGGCTCGGAACCCCGCGCGAGATGATCCGGGACCGCTCGCCGAGGGGCACGGCACTCCGGTCCTGGTCGTTGAGGACAACGTTGAGGTCGGCGCCTTCGCCACCCAGGCCCTCGGGGAACTCGGCTACCAGGCCGTCTGGGTGAAGGACGCCCGGGCTGCCCTGGCGGAGATCGAGGCCTCGGGCCAACGGTTCGAGGTGGTCTTCTCCGACGTGGTGATGCCCGGCATGAACGGGGTCGACCTGGCCAGGGAGATCAGGCGGCGTTGGCCATACCTGCCCGTGGTGCTGACTTCCGGGTACAGCCACATCCTGGCCTTCGAGGGCACGGATGGCTTTCCGCTGCTGGGCAAACCCTACTCGGTGGCCGACCTCAGCCGGGCCCTGCGCAAGGTCCTGCGGGAGCGGTTGGCGCTGACGTTCGGCTGAGCCGCCCGCCACCGAACGGTGGAAAGCGTCGGCTAGGGGCGCACCCACGACGGCCGACGCGCGTTGTCGACCGCCGCCATACCGGCCGACGAGTGGGGACAACCATGCAATCCGATACGCCGCGCCCTGGGGAGGAGCCCTTGCCGCCCATCGGCGACCCGCCGCCGGACCCGGCTCCGCCCGAGGGGGATCCCCCGTCGGAGCCGCCGGCACCGCAGCCGCCCGGCCCGATCAGCGCGTCCTGACGAGAGTCCCTGTACCGCAGCGTTCCGGTAGCGACGCCGCGGTGGGGGGGCACCCTCGCATCCGGCAAGGTGCCGGACGCTTTCGCCCAAACCGTTTTCAAACCCCCGACATCGCCGACGACCGGGCGCATCCGCCATCGGGCCATCGCGCCGTCGTCCTTCACCAAGCCAGCTTTCATGAATGCAACGCGACCGGACCCGGGGACGATGTCCCGTGAGCAACTCGAAGCGGAGGTCCGCCTCCTGCGAGGACACTCGGCATCCCTCGCGCAGATGTTCGAGCAGGCCCCGGGCTTCATCGCCCTGCTCGGCGGGGCCGAACACCGCTTCACCCTGACGAACGCCGCCTACCAACGTGCCGTGGGCGGGCGCGACGTGGTCGGACGCACCGTGGCCGAGGCGCTGCCCGAGGCCGTCGCCCAGGGCTACGTCGACCTGCTCGACGAGGTCTTCCGGACCGGCCGTCCCCATCGGGCGACCGGCGCGAGGCTCGCCCTGTGGGACGGCCCGGGCGGACCGGTCACGGAGCGCTACCTCGATTTCGTCTACCAGCCGGTCGCGGGCGCGGACGGCCAGGTCGAGGGCATCTTCGTCGAGGGCCACGACGTCACCGAGCGTACCCGCGCCGAGGCCGCACTGCGTGAGAGCGAGACACGCTACCGGACTCTGTTCGAGAGCATCGAGGTCGGGTTCTGCATCATCGAGATGAGGTTCGAGGGTGACCGGGCCGTCGATTACCTCATCGTCGAGGCCAACCCCGCCTTCGTCGCGCAGACGGGGGCGGACGTGGCTGGAAGGTGGGTGAGCGAGTTCGCACCGGACCTGGAGCGATACTGGTTCGACACCTACGGCCGGGTCGCGCTCACGGGCGAACCCGCGCATTTCGAGCACTACGCCGACGTGTTCGGGCGCTGGTTCGACGTGCGTGCCCTGCGCACCGGCGAGCCGTCCGCGCACCGGGTCGCGATCTTCTTCTCGGACATCACCGAACGACGGGCGGTGGAGCAACGCGCGGAGGCCGGCGAGCGCGAGCTGCGCCTTATCGCGGACGCCCTGCCGGTGCTGATCGCCTTCATCGGATCGGACCACGTCTACCGCTTCGCGAACGAGGCCTATGTCGATTGGTTCTTCGTCCCCGCCGGGGAGATCGTGGGCCGCGACGTCCGGGACCTGCTCGGGCCGGACGCGTACGCGGCGCGTCGGCCGTTCATCGACCGGGCGCTCGCGGGCGAGCCCGTCACCTTCGAGATGGACTGGCCCCACCGCGATGGGCGCCACCGCGTCGCCGAGATCCGATACCTGCCGCGCCGGGACGCCGACGGCCGCGCCGACGGCTTCCACGTCTTCGTGCAGGACGTGACCATCCGCTCCCAGACCGAGTCCGACCTGGCCCGTCAGGTCGCCGAGCGGACCGCCGAGCGCGACCAGATCTGGCAGGCCTCATCCGACCTGCTGTGCGTAGCCAACTTCGAGGGCTACTTCGTCGGCCTCAACCCGGCCTGGCCGCAAACGCTTGGCTGGACCGATGCCGAGATGAAGGCACGGCCGTTCCTCGATTTCGTCCACCCCGACGACATCGCGGCGACCGTGGCGGCGGCGGGAGGGCTGGCGCGCGGGGAGGCACAGCTCACCTTCGAGAACCGTTATCGGCACAAGGACGGCGGCTACGTCTGGCTGTCTTGGAACGCCGTGCCACGCGACGGGCTGATCTACTCGTCCGTGCGCGACGTGACAGGGAGCAAGCGGCAGGCCGAAGCGCTGGCCAGGACCGAGGAGGCGCTGCGGCAGTCGCAGAAGATGGAGGCGGTCGGCCAACTCACCGGAGGCCTCGCGCACGACTTCAACAACCTGCTCGCCGGCATCTCGGGCTCGCTCGAACTGATGCAGACCCGGATGAGCCAGGGCCGCATGGGAGACCTTGACCGCTACATGACCGTCGCCCAGGGCGCGGCCAAGCGCGCAGCCGCGCTGACCCATCGCCTGCTCGCCTTCTCCCGCCGCCAGACCCTTGACCCCAAGCCCACCAACGTGAACCGCCTCGTCACCGAGATGGAGGAACTGATCCGGCGCACGGTCGGTCCGTCCGTCCACTTGGAGGTCGTCGGCCTCGCGGGGCTGTGGCCGGCGCTGATCGACGCCGGGCAGTTGGAGAATGCCCTGCTCAACCTGTGCATCAACGCCCGCGATGCGATGCCGGACGGCGGACGCATTACCATCGAAACCGCCAACCGGTGGATCGACGAGGCCGGCGGCCGCCTGCACGACCTCGCCCCCGGCCAGTATCTCGGCGTCTGCGTGACCGACACCGGCACCGGCATGGCGCCGGACCTGATCGGCAAGGTGTTCGAGCCGTTCTTCACGACGAAGCCCACCGGCGAGGGCACGGGCCTCGGATTGTCCATGGTCTACGGCTTCGCCAAGCAGTCCGGCGGGCAGGTGCGCATCTACTCGGAGGTCGGCGAAGGCACGACCGTCTGCCTGTACCTGCCGCGCCACTACGGCGAAGCGGACGAGGACGAGGTCGCCCGCAGGCTTGAGGAAGTCGGACAGGCTCGTCAGGGCGAGACGGTGCTGATCGTCGACGACGAGCCTTCGGTGCGCATGCTGGTCACCGAGGTGCTGGAGGATCTCGGCTACACCGCCATTGAGGCCGCCGACAGCGTCGCCGGCCTGAAGGTCCTGCAGTCGGACGTGCGCATAGACCTACTCGTGACCGACGTTGGCCTGCCGGGCGGCATGAACGGGCGGCAGATGGCGGATGCCGGCCGCGAGCGGCGGCCGGACCTGAAGGTGCTGTTCATCACCGGCTATGCCGAGAACGCGGTGCTGGGGAACGGCTACCTGCGCCCCGGCATGCAGGTGCTGACCAAGCCGTTCGTGCTGGAGACGCTCGCCACCCGCATCGAGGAGCCATCGCCGAGGCTTGAGGCGCGCGACCCGTCCTACGGCGGGCGAACCGTGTCGTCTTACGCGGTGGCCGGGCTCCGGCTGGGCGATATCGCGAACCACCCATTTCGTTCAGCGGGGAAATGGCACACTTGGCACCACTGCTCGGATCGTTTCTCGAAGGCTATGTGGCCCCCCTCCATGAGGGGAACCAACTTCCGACAATGTCCAAGCCAACTTCCAACCCACCCCCTCACGTAGGGGCGATCCCGGATGGGGAGGTCCGTGAACGGGCCTATGACATTTGGGAGCGGCATCACCGTCCCGAAGGATTCGAGATGCAGTTCTGGCTCATGGCCAGGCGTGAGTTGATGGCGGAGCGGGAAGCGAGGAAACCGACCGGCACGGCTGCGGGCGAAGAGGAAGACAGCTAGCGAAGTCTGCGCGATTCCCTCGCGGCGCATCTTGCCCCCTGCCGAGCCGTCACCCTTCCCTATGCAGGCGGCTCGAAGCAGGGCGAGCGACCTGACCCCGCCTGACGACGTCTGGAGGTGCGGGAGGAATCGCCGGATACCGGTACATCTCTCTCAATGGGCTTGGCCGGGCTCCACATATATCGTTTCCACCGCATGCTCGGGTCTTCCGGGCATCCGATCCCCATCCCGAGGTCATACCGGGCGCTCCCTCCGATCAGCGCCTGGGACGGCCGCGAGGCCGGGCGCATGCGTCATTCCGGCCGCGCGTCCGGCCCGTCGCCCCTTCCAACAGGGCAGTCCGGGGCCCCGTACCTAACCGCTCGCTCCTATGTTCCAGTCCGATGCCGGCGACGAACGACGGCGCCTGTACGACCAGCGGGTCCTCGACGAGGCGAGGATGACAGGTCTGTACGACGACGACATCGCGGCCGTGCTGTGCGGCAGGTTGCCGACCGAGGTGGTCCTCCCGCTTCCTGGCGAGGAGGTCGATGCCTACGCGGAGCGCGCCGTGGGCGAGTTACTCGTCCTCTACGTCACCCGATGGCCAGGGGGGCCGAGCGGGTGACGCGGACGCCGCCGCGGTGCCCGTCGAGGCTTTCCATCACCGGAGGCGTCGCATTGGAAATGTCGGTGGGGCTCGATGAGCAATGGCACCTAACGGGCTCGAGCCGCGCGATCGACGCGCATCGCGAACATGCTCGTCGTGTCGGTCGAGAGTTTTTCGGCCAGGGGGCCGGCATCGCCGGTGGCGAAGCTGGCCCAGGTCCATCAGCAACTCGCCAATCCGTCCTCTCCCGCGCCGAGTTAGCTGGGCCACCGATCCGCCGAACAGTAGGAAGAGACCGCCGATGAACCTTCGTATCCCCACCCTGGTGATACTCGCGCTCGCGTTCCCCCTGGCCGCAAGCCGCCCGTCCTCCGCGCAAGAGGGACCGGGGATGGAGGCCATGAGGGCGAGTTGCGGGGGCGACTACCTTCGCTTCTGCGCCGGGATGAGGCCGGACGGACCCGAAGTGAAAGCCTGCTTCAAGCGCAATCGCCCGAACCTGTCGGAGGAATGCTCGGAGGCCATCGTGGCATACGAGCGAACCCGTGCCGGATCGGACGGCGGGGCCGACCGCTGACCCACGCGACGGGCAGGCCGGCAGCCAACCCCGCGACCGACCGATGGTGCACGAGGGGTGCTGTCGCCATCGGCCCTATCTGACCTCGCAGGAGGAGGCGGTCGACGTCATGAACATCGTAAGAAAAACGATCTATGCCGCGTCGAACGGCGACCGTTGGTTCCTATGCGTCGGCGAGGAGCCGACGGACGTATTCGTCCTCCATGAGCCGAACGGTATCTCGGGCGGGAGGCCGTCCCGCATCGAACTCTCGATCTTCCTCTCCTCCGGCGCGGACTGCCCGGAAAGGCTCGTGCTACTCGGCGTGATCGGCTCGCTCGTCGCGGCCTCCAGCGCCACCGTGCCGGTGTCCCCGTCCGGTCCGGAACCCGGCGCGGCAGGAGCCGAATCGACACCCGGGGAGACGGTCTCATCGACCTGAAGGCGGCTTGTACTCGATGAACCCGGTTACGCGCATCGAAGTCCTGGTCAACGCCCTCGGGCTGCGCCCATACGCAAAACGGCGCCCGACAGTCTGTCGGGCGCCGTTCTGCTGGACGAGATGGGGCAGCCGCCGGGATGCCGCCCGAGGCGATGCCTCAGTATCCGTAGCCGTAAGCCGAATATCCGTAGCCATAGGCCGGAGCGTACCCATAGGCTGGCGCGTAGCCGTAGCCGCCGTAGTACCCGACCGGGCGGCCATAGCCGTAACCGTAGCCGCCGTACGAGTTCGCGACGATGGCGCCGGCTGCAAGGCCCGCGATCCCGAGGCCGATGGCCGCTCCAGGACCGATGCCGCGGCGATAGCCGTAGCCGCGATAGACGTAACCCCGTCCGTAGCCGCCGTAGCCGCCCCGGAACCCGACGCCGCGATATCCGCCGCCGTAGCCGTATCCGCCATGGCCGTAGCCGTAGCCACCGCCATAGCCCCAGCCGCGTGCCTCCGCCGGCGCCGATGCCAGAATTCCGAGACCGAACAGGGCCGTAGAAGCGAGTAAGATCTTACGCATTCGAAATCTCATGTCGCATGGGAATGGCATCTCAACAGCTCGGGGCTTGCGCCGTTCCAAGGCCATGTGCGGCACGGCACGGTGAGGCGCCTGTCCGATGGGAGACGGCCGCAGCATCGCCGTCGAGGGACTCCAGCCCGCAACCATGACGCCCGGACGGGAGCACCGCCCCTCCTGGACGGCGACTGCGCCATCCCAGGGGAACGAGGTCACCATCTGGCCGGTCAAGCCGCGAACGGAGGATCCCGCCTATCGAGGACATGGCTGTTCCGAAGGGCAGCCAAGGCCTCATCGGCGGCGCGTTGCCCGCTATCGTGGGCACCGTGGGCGGTCGTGAAGTCGAATGGGTGCGTCGCCTCGCCAGCGAAGAACAGCCTGTTCTCGAAAGGCTGCGCCAAGCGCGAACGCGCCTGCGAGCGACCCGGAAGCGCGCAGCTATACGCACCGCCAATGGACGCCATCCGGCTCCACGAGGTCGCCGCGAGCAAACGGATCGCCGACGCTACGTCACTGCCGAACAAGGCGACCAACTGTGACGTCACGAAGGAGAAGCCGGCGGCCGGGCCATCCTCGTCCAGGATGCCTGCCCCCTCACCACCGAGGAAGGCCTCGATCACCGGCCACCCGTTCGGCCGGATGGAATAGGCCGCCGACCTCGGGTCCCTCAGGTCGCCGTAGGCGTCCGAGTCCGGCCCGAACGCGCTGTCGCTTCCGATCTCCAGAAAGATCTTCTCGTTGCGCCCGAGGGGAAGGGCGGCCGCCGCTTCCCGCCAGGGGTCGATGCCGGGGGAAGGCGGATCGCGTCGCCAGCCAGAACCGCGGTCGAGACCGTGAGGACGGCGGCCTTGGCGCGGATGGCACCCGCGCGAGTGATCACCTCGACGCCGTCCACGGTTAGATCGATCCGTTCGGCGGACGTGGCCAACCGGACGGTGGCAGAGGCTGGCAGGCTGGCGGCAACCAGGGTGCCGTAGCCGAGCGGCAGGTTCCAGTTCCTGCCCGTCGAGGCGTCGTCGCACGTTAGGTAGTCGGTCGCCGAGATGCGTTCCGGCGCGGCTCCGTTCATGAACCCTACGTTGGCCCGGATATAGCCGTTCCAGGGGCCTTCGGGCTGAAGGGCATCCTTTACCCGGTCGGTGCCCGGGACAACGGCGCGGAGCCGTTCCTCCCAGTCGCCATAGGCCTTCCACGCCGCCTCTTGGTCGTTCTCGTCGTCGGCCAGGGAGGGATGCGCCTTCGCCCATGGCGGGTCGTCCCGGTCGACAGGGAACCCGGACGCCTCGGCGATGCCGACTCATGCGTTGCGGTCGCCCGAGTGGAGCCACTCGCAGCCTAGGTCGAGCGGGTACCCTTCGAGATCCTATGTGAACGCTCGTCCGCCGAGTTGGGATGGTGCCTCAAACAACAGCACCGCCTTCCCGTATGCCGCGAGCCGCCGTGCCGCGCCATTGCCGGCGGCGCCTCCCTACGATGATGACGTCAAACTCGCTGGCCATGTGGCTGTAGGTCAGGCCAGCCATTGGGTGCGACAAGCAATGAGGCTTGCGGTGGGCCGCATCGTTCAAGACTATTGGGTGCTTCCTGGACTTACAGGCTGAGCTGCTGGGGCGTCCGCTTCGGAGAACGCGCCGCAGTTGGCTGCACGGCCGCAATGGGCGCGAAGCCGAATGTCCGGTTCTGCGCGCGATGGCGATCCATCGTGACGGAGTCTGGCCGAAAGCGGAACGACCGCTTTGGAGAGGGCGAACCAGAAAAGCGGACGGCCTCCTATCGACCCAACCGCCTGATCGCGCTCGGCAAGTCGCACGATCTGCTGCTGGGTGGTTCCTTGTCGAAGGCTCCCCTGAGGAGCGTGATCGAGAACGCCGTGGAAATTCATCAGGACCGGCTGGACCGGTTCGTGATCGACGGACCTCTGATCATGATCGGCTCCAGGGCGGCGCTGTCGCTCGCGCTGATGCTGCACGAACTGGCGACCAATGCCGCTAAGTATGGCGCGCTCTCGAACGCGAGCGGTCGCGTCACCATCGATTGGCAGATTGACGGCGACGGCGAGGATGCGTCGGTCACAGTGCGGTGGGCCGAGGCGGGCGGCCCGCCGGTCGAAGCACCGACCCGGACTGGGTTCGGCACGCGGCTGATCGCGCGCGGTCTCGCGGGGAGTTTCGATGGGGAGGTGGATTTGCGTTACCCGCCAACGGGGGTCGTCTGCACGATCGTTGCTCCGCAGCGCGGGCTGATGACAAGCTAGGCGGAGATCCCATGCACCGGATCGGTCCGAGCGATTGCCCGGGCTTACTCATCCGAGCCGCGGCGATCGCCATCATCGAGCGCGCACGCGTGGACGCGTAACGCCGCCAGAACGTCCATCTCGCGCCGGAGCGCTCGATAGGCTCCGTCGATTGCAGATCGGGACATAGACTGTTCGATCAGCGCGTGCGCATGGGCCCCCGCCCGTGCTTCCGCGGCGATGATGGCCACTGTGATAGCGAGTCGTTGCTGTCGGGATATTATCATGGAGGCCGCGGGAGGGTACGACGGACGCCGCCGATAGACGGACGATTGCGCGCGTTCAATCCCCGTCCATGCCGCAGACTTCGACGGGAACAACTGTCATGAATCATGCATTTGTCCGTCCACGTCGCGAGCTGGGCGGTGGTATTTTGTAAACACGATCCGACCCGGCGGTTCGTCGGTGCCATCTTCCAAAGCCCGGACCAAACCTACCTCCAAGGGTCGCTTCAGTGTCGAATTCGCGGCAGCCGCTTCAATCTGCCCCCGCCGCCAGCACCCCTCTCGCGAGCCTCAGGCGCGGTGCCGACCAGCTCTTCGAGACTGAACGGCGCCTCAATGCCGTTCTCGACAACGCGTCGGTCTCAATCTTTTTGATGGATGACCGTCAGCACTGCATCTACATGAACCGCGCCGCTGAGCTGCTGACCGGCTGGACGCTGGGCGAGGTCCTCGCACGCGACTGCCCACTGCACGACATCGTCCATCACACCTACCCGGACGGACGGCCGTTCCCGCTGGCCGAGTGCGCGATCGACCGTGCTTTCCCCGAGAACAACCAGGAGCGTGGCGAGGAAGTGTTCGTTCACCGGAACGGGCATTTCTATCCCGTTGGCTTCACCGCCAGCCCGATCCGGGACGATGCCGCCAACATCATCGGCACGATCATCGAGGTGCGGGACATCAGTGAGGAGAAGGCCGCGGCCCAGCGTCAGCACCTGCTGATCAACGAGCTGAATCACCGCGTCAAAAATACACTGGCGACGGTGCAGTCGATCGCCGCGCAGACCTTCCGCGGGCAGACCGATCAGGCCGCCCGCGCCGTGTTCGATGCCCGGATGGCTGCCTTGTCGACCGCCCATAACGTGCTGGTCGAGGACAACTGGGAAAGCGCCAGCCTTCGCAGCGTGATCGAGCGTGCGCTGGCCCCCCACCGTCTGGCCGAGATCGACGTCAACCGCTTCCGCCTGGAGGGACCGGACACGCGGTTGCATCCGAAGGTGGCGGTGACATTGGCGATGGCGTTGCACGAGCTGATGACGAATGCCACCAAGTACGGAGCCCTGTCGGTGGCTGCGGGTCGCGTGGTCGTGACGTGGTCTCTGCACGACCAGGAGGACAGCCGTCAGCAACTCGACCTGCGCTGGGAAGAGCTGGACGGCCCGTCCGTAGTGCCGCCGACCCACAAGGGGTTCGGCTCTCGTCTGATCGAACGGCAGTTGCCGATGGAGTTCGACGGCAGCGCCACGATCACCTATGCGCCGGGTGGAGTGATTTGCGTTCTTGACATTCCACTCACGCCTTTGGGCTGGATCGGTCAGGAGACGGTGAAAGAGCAGGCCGCCCGATGAGTTCGTTGGCGGGACGCCGGGTGTTGCTCGTCGAGGACGAGAGCCTCGTCGCTATGAACGTCGAGGATATGCTGCTCGATCTCGGATGTGAGGTTGTGCTGGCGATGCGCCTCGACAAGGCACTCGCGTATGCCTCCAGCGAGCCGTTCGATCTGGCCGTTCTGGACGTCAACCTGGGCGACGCGCGCAGCTATCCCGTTGCCGACCTGCTATTCGAGCGTTGTACGCCATTCCTGTTTGCCACCGGCTACGGTCGGCAGGGGCTGGAGGGGGCCTACCGGAAGGTGCCGGTTTTGCAGAAACCCTATCAGGCTGGACCGCTGGAGCATCTGTTGATCCATTTGCTGACCTGCGAGGTGCCGGCACGAAAGGATAATCTAGAGCTGCGCGTGGCGTGCGCATGTCAGGATCCTGGATGTCCTGAAGGCAGTGGATCGTTCCGAGCGGATCCGGGACGGTGAGCGGCCCAACCAGCCTGCCGCACCCGGGACAATCCCTCATCGCTCGGAGGACGGATCTGACATCGCGAGGTCCGCTTCGATGCTCTGCCGTCCGAAAGCGAACGGCCAGACATCCTGAGCAATCACAGTGAGCAGTAGGACCTGCGCAATCTTGTGATGTGCATCAACCAATCGGTTGTGCCAATTCGATTTTGCCGATTTCGTCGGTAACGCCTGCGCTGGTGCCTCTCAACCCCTCGATCCGCTGGCGTAGGCGTCTGCAACGCTCGGAGGCGATCATCCACATGATCCCGCCCGCACTGGACCAATCATCGCGTGTCAGGCTCGCCAACCAGTATCGATGAGCCTGCACTGGGTGCCCGGATGTACCGTGTATTCAGCCTCAGCGGAGATGGGAAGGTGGGAGAGAGCTACACGATCCAGGCGCAAAGTGATGATGAAGCGAAGGCCATCGCCTCGACGCTCCCCAATGGCCATGGCATCGATCTATGGGAGCGCGCCCGTTACTTGGCCAGCTACCCCCTCAAAGCGCGTCATATCCCAAGCCATAGCCGCCGAGACCCTCGGGCCTGGAGCTGCGTTCGAAGTCAGCCCGGCATCATGAAAGCGCGCCGAGCGATGTCCGCTTCATCGCCTTTTCTACTCTGAAGCACACTGGCCGAAATCCACCCGTTCCCGACACAGGGCCGAGATCCGCCGTCGCCTTCAAGTTCTATAGGAAGTCGTAACGGCACGTTCGAGAGCCGGTACGTTGGAGCACGAGCCGATCTTGCTACCTATGTCCGCGAGCCACCGGTCCGCCGTCGAACGACGATATCCGACGCTTCTCCCGTGCCTCGGGACGCCAAGGAGTTGAGATCCCGATCAGCGCGGGCAACCGTCTGGCACCCGCGATACATCCGGAAGGCACGGTTCCGGTCGCCGCGGCGAGGTGAACGCCGCACCCGAACGGGTCGGGGCTGCGACATCGTCCGCAGGGACCGGCTCCCCACGGGGTCAATCGTTTGGCTTCCACCGAACCTCGCATGCGCAAGGAATCCAGCGTGCCTTATCCGCCTACTACGAAAGGACATCTCCCGGCCTTTGCTATGTCACAATCATTGCCGCTTTGAGATTTGCCCGGCGCCTTTCGTCGTGCCCCTGCGGGAACACGACCATTTCGGCCCTCGTCCTCTCCCACCTCCGCGCCGGCGTCGTCGCCAGCCCACCCCCGGTCTTTCCGAGGTACGGCATTGCCACCGCGGCAGTCCTCGCCGTCGCACTATTGCGCTACGCGTTGTTCGCCGAGTTCGCGCCTTGGTTCCTGTTCACCCCCGCCATCGTGGCGGTCACCCTGCTTCTCGGTGGCGGAGCCGGGATGTGGGCGACGCTCCTCTCGACCCTCTGCGCCGGCTTCGTGCTCCTCGACGTTCCCCCGGTCGGCATTCTCTCGCCGACACAGTGGGCCGCGTCCGGGATCTACGCCGCGACCACGTCCGGGCTCGTCGGGGTCGTCGTCGCCCTCAGGCAGGCATTGCGGGACTCGGATGCCGCACGGGAAAACTTGGTGCGGGCCGCCGCGGACGCGGCTGAGCGCGAGGGTTTCCTCGCTGGCGTGTTGGGGAGCTCGACCGATTGCATCAAGGTGCTCGACCTGGACGGCAAACTGACCTTCATGAGCGAGGGCGGCCAGCGGGTGATGGAGGTCAGCGACTTCAATGCCATTTCCGGCTGCCCCTGGCCCGACTTTTGGGCCGGTAGCGGCCATGCCGAGGCGGTCGCGGCGGTGCAGGGCGCGCGCGAGGGGCGGTCGGCCAGCTTCGTGGGTTGTGCCAGCACCATGATGGGCACGCCGAAGTGGTGGCACGTCGCGGTCAGCCCCATCCCCGGCCGGGACGCGAAACCGCAACGCATCCTGTCCGTCTCGCGCGACATCACCGCGTTGCGCGAGAGCGAGGAGGAGCGCGACCGCTTCGTCCGGCTGGCCGAGAACAGCACCGACTTCATCGGCATGGCCCACGTCGACGGACGCGTGTTCTACATGAACGACGCCGCACGGCGGCTCGTCGGTTTGGAGGCGGCGGACGTCACGACAATCGCCATCCCGGATTTCTTCCCGCCCGAGGATGCCGCCGCGGTGGCCGGGGAGGTCCTACCGGCGGTGCAGCGGGATGGTCACTGGGCCGGCGAACTGCGCTTCCGCCATTTCGGGACGGGCGAGCTCATCCCCGTCCTCTACTCGGTCTTCCCCGTCACCGACCCCGACGGCAGGACGCTCGGCTACGGCACAGTCACCCGCGACTTCCGGGCCCGCAAGCGGGCCGAGGACGACATGCGGATGATGAACGGCGAACTGGCGCACCGGCTGAAGAACGTGCTGGCCGTCGTGCAGTCGGTCGCGCACCAGACCTTGCGCAACGCCGTCGACATACCGTCCGCCAGCCAAAGCCTGTCCGCGCGCCTCGTGGCGCTGGGGGCGGCCACCGACGTGCTGACGGGCGGCTCCTGGCGCTCGGCAGACCTTCGGGTGCTTGCGGAACACGCCCTGGCACCCCACGGCGAGCTCGGGACACGCATCCTCCTCGACGGACCTCCGGTCGCCTTGCAGCCCCAGGTGGCCGTGGCCCTGGCCCTCGCACTGCATGAACTCGCCACCAACGCGGCCAAGTATGGCGCCTTGTCGAACGATTCGGGGCGCGTCGACCTGTCCTGGCGGGTTGACGGGACGGGACCGGTAGCCAGGTTCAAGCTGGCTTGGCGTGAGCACGGCGGGCCGCAGGTCTCGGAGCCGACGCGGCGCGGGTTCGGTTCGACCCTGATCGACCGCTCGCTGCGTTCGTATTTCGGGGGAACGGCGGCAACCGAATTCCACCCGGAGGGCTTGAGGTTCACGCTGGAGGCACGCGCCTGTGACGCGGTCCTCGTCGAGGAGAACGCGTAGCGGTGGGTCAGAGCACGCCTATCGGATCGAAGACGGTCCTCGTGGTCGAGGACGAGGCGCTACTGCGCTTCGACATCGTCGACTTCTTCGAGGAGCGGGGATGGCGGGTGTTCGAGGCCGGGAATTCCGAGGAGGCCATCGCAATCCTCGACCGGCACGGGGAGATCCGCGTCGTGCTGACCGACGTGCAGATGCCGGGCGACATGGACGGCCTGAAGCTAGCCCATTACGTGCGCGAGCGGTTTCCCCCCACGCTCTTGTTCGTGGTCTCGGATCAGGCGCCGGTCACCCGCGAGGCACTGCCTGCCCGGGCCACCTTCCTGCCCAAGCCCTTCGACTTGCACCGGGTGCTCCGCCAGATCGACCGTAGCGAGGTCCACGTACCACGGACGTAAGGCACCACGTCGAGTGAATGCCGATACCGTTAGTTCCCCGCCGCAACGAACCGCAAGCGTTCGCGTTGTCCGGCCTCGGCAAGGAGGGTCGGACGTATAGTGGATGCGGAGGAGGCGGAGCACCTTATACCCCTTGAGGACGCCGAACGGCCCCAACTCCCGCGGGAAGAGGCCGCCCGTCGCTACGTCGGCCGGCTACTGGCGTTGTTCCAACGTAAGAAGTCCGAGCCGTTCATCGCCGACGACAAGCTCCACCGTGCGACCCTGCGCCGGCTCGACGAGGTCGTCGCCCCTCCCGCCTGCGGCACGGTCCTCGCCGAGATCGACGCGACGGTCGAGGCATGGCTGGCGACCCTGCCTTCAGCCCCGCACATCCTGACCGTCGTGCTGCCACCCTGCGACGAGAACGCGGTGGTTGAGACCTGGGCCCGGCAGGCGGGTCACCAAGTGCTGCCGCCGCCGTCGCGACAGGATCTCGTTGCCCCGGAAGAGACCGTCCGGCCCGACCTCGGGGGAACCGGCATCCTGGTCGTTCCCCGACTGGAGGACTGGTTCCTGCGCCACCGCGACGGCTTGCGCACCGTCCGGGCGCTGCTGTCCGCCCTGGACGCGGTGGACCGCCCCGTGGTCGTGGGCTGCAACGGTTGGGCGTGGGCGTTCCTCGCCAAGTCGGCCGGCGCGGGCGCGCTGCTGCCCGACCCTGTCACCGTCCGACCGTTCGACGCCGCGAGGCTGCACGGATGGTTCGTCAGCCTTGCCAAGGCCGAGGCGACCGGCTCCATGCGGTTCCGGCTGCCCTCGACCGGCGAGGACGTCCTCGCCGTGGATGAACAGGACACGCCGCGCAGCGATTACCTGCGCAGGCTCGCCGGGCGAAGTCTCGGCATTCCGTGGGTCGCGTGGCACCTTTGGCGCCGCAGCCTGCGCACGGGCGATGACGAGACCGTCGCGGATGACGCGCGGGCGGTCGTCACGGATGGCGATGCCAGCGAACAAACGATGTGGGTGGCGGCGCTCGACGAGTACCTGCTGCCGGGGACCGGCGACGACGCGACGCTGCACGTCCTGCACGCGCTGTTGGTCCACGGGGCACTGACGGCGGCTGAACTCGCGCTCGTTCTCCCCGGGGTGGGGGGATTCGACATGATCCCGGTGCTGGTCAGGTCGGGGTTCGTGGAACGGCGGGGCGAGTACCTCGTCTGTCGAGCGGCAGCCTACCCGGCGATCCGGGACGGGTTGGAAGCCGCGGGCTTCCCGATGGGTCGGGTCTGAGCGGGGAACGGCATGGCGACGGCGGGTGACGCCCAGGCGGGCAGCATGCAACTGGTCCATAACCTCCAGGACATCCGGTTCTGGGAGATCGGCCTGATCGTCGCGGGCACCTGGGCGGCGATCTGGCTGGTGCGGGCAACCTTCCCGTACCTCGCCGAGCGCGGGCCGAGCCGGCTTCGACTTTACCTGCTGGCCGCCGTTCCCATCGCCAGGCTCGCCCTGATGGTGTTCGCGGTCGCCTGGATCGTCCCGCTGGTCTTCAACGTCACGCTGCAGAACTTCGTCGTCATCGCCGGTGCGGCGAGCGTGGCCATCGGCTTCGCGTTCAAGGACTATGTCAGCAGCCTGATCGCCGGGGTGGTGGCGCTCGTCGAGCGGCCCTATCGCCCCGGGGACTGGGTCAAGGTCGGATCGGACTACGGAGAGGTGCGCGACGTCGGCCTGCGCGCCATCGTGCTCCAGACGCCCGACGACAACGCGGTGACCGTGCCCCATTCGGTCATCTGGTCGGACCGGGTGACCAACTCGAACGACGGCGCCCAGACCCTCCAGTGCGTCGCCGACTTCTACCTGCTGCCGCGCCACGACGCGGCCCTCGTCCGTTCGCTGCTGGAGGACGTGGCGTTGACCAGCCCGTACCTCAGCTACGCCAAGCCGGTCCGGGTGGTCCTGCACGAGGAGCCGTGGGGAACGCATTACAAGCTCCGGGCCTACCCCTTCGATATGCGCGACCAGTTCGCCTTCGTCAGCGACCTCACCGTGCGGGGCAAACTGGCCATCGCCGATGCCGGGGCGGTCGAGGCCGTGGCCGTCACCCCGGCGAACGTGACCTGAACCCCGGGGCACGGACTTCCCGCTTCGCTCGTTCGGACCGGATGGCTCGGTCCGGGCGGGAGCGATGCCTACCCGCCGTCCGTGGGACGGCAATCATGACGACTGTTGATGGAGGCCAGCGCGTTGCACTTCTTCGGGATCGATTGGGTCGGCGTGAACGCCGAGAACGGACGCAAGCTCATCCTGTCCGTCGTGTTCATCGCGGTCATCGTCGGCGGTAGCCTCGGGCTGCGGGCCCTCGTCGGGCTGGTGCTGTCGCGTTCGGACCATGCCAGCGTACAGACGCGGTTCTGGACGCGCCAGGGCGTCAGCCTCCTCGCGGCCGCCCTGCTCATCCTCGGCCTGATGTCGATCTGGTTCGACGACCCGACCCGGCTTGCCACCGCCTTCGGCCTCGTCTCGGCGGGGCTGGCCTTCGCCCTGCAGCAGGTGATCACCTCGCTCGCCGGCTACTTCGTCATCCTGCGCGGCGCGACCTTCACGGTGGGCGACCGCATCTCGATGGGCGGCGTACGCGGTGACGTCATGCGCCTGGGCTTCATCCAGACGACGATCATGGAGATGGGCCAGCCACCCTCCGTCCAGGGCGCCGAGCCCGCGATGTGGGTGCGCAGCCGCCAGTTCACAGGGCGCATCGTGACCGTGAGCAACGCGAAGATCTTCTCCGACCCGGTCTACAACTACACCCGCGACTTCCCCTTCATCTGGGAGGAGATCGCCATCCCGGTCAGCTACTCGGACGACCGGGCCAGGGCCGAGGCCATCCTCCTCGACGCCGCGCGCCGGCATGCCATCGACCCAGCCATGATGGCCGCCGATGCGAAGGCACGGCTGGAGGCACGGTTCGGCGTCGAGCCACTCGACCTCGAACCTCGGGTGTTCTGGCGCATCACGGACAACTGGCTCGAACTCAGCGTCCGCTTCATCCTCGGCACCCACCAGATCCGGGGGACCAAGGACGCGATGAGCCGGGACATCCTGGCGGGCTTCGACGCGGCCGGGATCGGCATCGCCTCGGCAACCTACGACATCGTCGGGCTGCCGCCGGTGCGACTGGCCGACCGTGGGGGCCGGGGCAAGGTTCCCGATGCAACCCCACCCGGTCCGCAGGTGCCGGGTCAGTAGCGGACGGTCGTACGCAACCCCATGACGAGGGCATCGCCGATCCGCGCGAATCCCGGCGCGAACGGGTCCTGGATGCCGCCGCCCGGGCGGACGATGTACTGGACGGTCGGCTGCAGTACCCACCCCGGCACGATCCGGGCCTGGTAGGTCGCCTCCAGGGCGATTTCCGAGGAGCGGACGGGGTAGGCTTGTCCAAGGAACCGCGCCACGTCCCTGTCGAGGGCGACGGCTGGGCCCGAGATCCGGGCGTAGGCGACCGCCGCCCCGAACGTGTCGAAGGGTCGGCCCGGCACCAGACCGCTGACGCTGACGCCCGCGTCGGCGTACAGGTCGATAAGGTTGCGGTCGGACGGGCTGAGCGACACGCGGCCGAACACCCCGACGCCCGCGTCCGGCCGGTCGGGCGGGCGGTACACCAGTTGGTCGAGGATCAGGTACATGCCGCCGTCGCCACGCAGGCGTCGCGGTACGCCCGTCCCCGCGGGGTCGGCGAGCGACAAACCGTCCGGGCCGAAGCGCAGGTCGTTGAAACGACCGGAATGTGTCCAGGCGCCGATCTTGGCCGTCCCCGGCAGGTGGTCCGCGGCCTTGCCATAGTCGAGCACTGCCTCCGCGATGGCGAACGGCGGGTCCTGCACACGGAAGGCCAGGCCCGTGGCGTCGATGCGCTGGGGCTCGCCGATGCCGCTGCCGGCGGGATTGCCGTTGAACACCGCCGCGCGCATCCGGAAGGTTTCGCTCGGCCGCCACTCGACGCGTGCGCCGGGGGTGGCGAGCACGAAGGCCGGCCCACCACTCGGAAGGTTGGCGCTGGTGATGCCGGGCCAGGAGAAAGTCGCGTTGACGAACAGGCCGGCGTATCGGCTGCGCAGGAACTCGGAGTCCGCCGCGAGTTGCCCGACGCGCACGGAACCGGCGTCGCCGGGGAACTTGTGTTCTACGTAGACCTCGAACAGGCGGGTCGAGGCGAGGGCCTCGATGCCCGACACCACCAAAAGGTTGTCGAGGTGGAAGGTCGACAGGCCGCGCCCGTGGATCTGGTAGCCGTTGGCATGCAGCACCGTTCGGTCCAGGCCGACCAGCCGCTCCAGGTCGGCTGTGACCTGCAGGTCGAGCCGTCCCTCATAGAGGACGCCGCGCTTCACCCCACCGGAGGCATTGCCGAGCACCTCGCCGATGTAGTCGAGCGTGTAAGTTATCCCGTGGCGCGCCAGGAACGCGCGCATGCCCCCCGGGTCGGCGTATGGGCCGAGCGAGGTGGCCACCGACGGCGCCCCGCGGGCATTGTAGGGCGTATCCGAGAAGGTCGCCTCGGCCGGCAATTCGCGTGCGTCGCCGGCGTCGAGACTACTAGAGCGAGGGTCGTCCGGTGCCGCAAGTCCGGTCGCCGGAAGCAAGGCATACAGCAGGCACACGACGGACAGGCGGCGCTGCATCCCTCTCACCGAACTCGGTCCCGCGCCTCCCGGACCCCGACCGGACCCCGACCGGACCTTACCGTCCGGAAGCCCTGATGACGAGGCGTCAAAACCCGACGGCACGCGAACCGGACGTCGCCGTATCTCCCTACCCTGGCGGAGTGATCGGAAAATCTTCAGTGGATACCGTCGGCGGCCCAGGGGTCCGTTCGATCCCCCTGGGCCGCTCGGATCGAGGGTTTAGCGGAGGGGACCGCCTGTGGTCCCGCCATACTGCTGGCCGCGGGCTCCGCGCGACGGCATCGCGGCATTGCCACGGCTGGCCGAACCCTGGCGCATCCGGTGGCGGCGATGCATGCGCACCTGCACGAGGTCGGCGTTCGCCGGGGCGGTCACACCTGCGGCGTTCATGGGCAGTGCGATCGAAGGCATGGTCGAGGCGGCGAGGCCCAGGCCGGCCAGGAGCGCCGAGGCGAAAAGGGTGTTCTTCATGATCGGGTTTCCTTTGCCGGGCGGGTTCAGCTCTTCTTCTTCGAATAGGTGAACTTCGGTGCGTTCTTCAGCGTGTCCTTGTCGGTGTCGGCGTGGACGGCCCACTTGCCGTCCTTGTCGCTGATGGCCAGCGTCGACGGGTCGAGGACGACGTAGCTCTCGCCCATGCCGAGGAAGCCTCCGACGCTGACGACGACGCCGGTCACCGTCTTGCCGTTCTCGATCACGAGATCCTCGACCTCGCCGACGCTCTCGTTCTTGTTGTTGTAGACGGTCGTGCCGATCAGCTTGGACGACATCACGTCGGCCGGCTTCACGGTCACGTACTTGAGCTTCACCGTCGCGGTGTCGGCCATCTTCATTCCGGTGCCCATGTCGGTGGCCGCCGGCATCGCGGTGGCGGGCGCCGGGGTCGTCTGGGCGAGGGCCGGGAACGCCACGCACGACAAGGCGAGCGCGCCCAGGAGGATGTGCTTCGACATGATGTTCTTCCGTAGGTGGAAAGGCGATGGTTCCGGGTTCGGTGACCGACGCTCATCGCCGAGTCCCGCCCGACCACGCGGTTCGGGGTCCAGAACGTGCGGCCTTCAGAAACGTTCAGCAAAAACTGTCGGCCGTCTTTCGGTCCCATCATGATGTCGTCGGCTCGACCGTTTCGGTGCCGCCCCCTCAATCCATAACCATCCGGTTGCGCGCCCCCCATCCGCGACCTGGCAGGAACAAAGGCGTGGGTCCGAGCTTCAAGGTCGACGCCGCCACAACCCTCGATCCAGCCGAAAGCGCCGAGACCGATGATGATCCGTTCTTCCGACGAACACGCCGACCGGCGCGGCAGACACCTCGGCGCCCTCGCCCTGGCCCTGGGAATGCCCCTTTCGACCCCGGCATTCGCGCAGACCGTCGGAAGCGCCATCGACCAACCGACCGCCGGAACGCTGCCCCCGGGGACGTCTACGGTGAAGGGTGGTGCCGACGTCGGTGACCGGAGTGGCAGCCAAGTAGCCCCACCGAGCGCGATCCAGTCGTCCACGGACGTGATGCAGGGTGGCGGAACGGTCCAGGGCAAGACCCAGAGCGGGACGACGGACCCGATCAAGCATCTCCCGAAGGACATGCGGTAGACGTGCCGGTACCGGAGGTGTCGTGACGACGTATGCCCGCCGTGGCCTCCTGCTGCTTGCCCTCGTCCTCGCCGCAGCCAGCCTGATCCCGCTGGTACCGACCGAATGGTGGGCGGTGCGGCTGCTGGATTTTCCGCGCCTACCACTCGCCTTCGCGCTGGCCGGGGCCTTTCTCGCCCTGGTACCCTTCCTACGCCGTAACCCCGGGTCGACCGCGACGGCACTCGGCGTGGTCGCCTCCGCGCTCGTCGTCGACATCTGGATTCTGTGGCCTTACCTGCCCACCCCGTCGCCGCAAGCCGTCGCCTGCCCGGTCGAGCGCAAGCTGTCGGTGCTGGTCGCGAACGTGCAGTTGGGCAACCGGAAGGCAAGGCCCTTGGTCGAGACCGTCGAGCGCGAGCGGCCCGACCTCTTCCTGGCGATGGAGACGGACGCTTGGTGGGACGAGTCCCTGAAACCCCTGCGTTCGTCGATGCCCTATGCCCTGCAGCGGATCACGGGGTCGTATTACGGCATCCACCTCCTCTCGCGCCTTCCGCTGGTGAACGGTGAGGTGCGCCACCTCGCCGGGCAGGACACGCCGACCGTGGTGACCGGCGTCACCCTTCGAACCGGGGAGGTGGTCGACTTCATCGGCCTCCACCCGAAGCCACCGATGCCTTGGCAATCGGCCCGCGGTCGCGACGCCCAACTTTACGCGGCGGCGGTCGTGTTGCGTGAACGGGTCGAGGCGGGCGTCATCGCCGGCGATCTCAACGCCACGCCCTGGGAGATCGCGGTCGAGCGCATGAGGAGGCTGTCAGGGCTGATCGACCCACGCCGCGACCGAGGCTACGTCGCCACCTGGAACGCCCATTCGTCGTTGTGGCGCTGGCCGCTCGACCACGTCTTCCACGAGGGTGGCTTCGCGACGGTTTCGGTCGAACGTCTCGACGCCTTCGGCTCGGACCACTTCCCCTATCTCGTACGCCTTTGCCGACGGTCGGGCGACGGACCCGCGGCGGAGACCCCGCGGGAAGCCGGCGACGTCGCCGCCGCGAACGCCGTCCTCTCCGCCGCCGGCGCGACCGAACGCGTCCAAGCGCGTTGAGCCACCTCATCGAAAGGCCCCCCGCGTCCTCCCGCGGCCCGGGCGGGGGACACCCGTGATTTCCTTCTTCGACCTCGCCGCCCTGCTGCTGACCCTGTCGGCGCTGTTCGGCTGGCTCAACCGCCGCTTCCTCAGGATGCCTCACACCATAGGCCTGCTGGTGATGGGGTTGCTCGCCTCGCTCGCCCTCGTGGGGCTCGACGTCGTCTTCCCCGCGCAGCACCTCTACCAGGACCTGACGCGGGTCCTGGGGCAGGTCGACTTCACCGACGTGGTGATGAACGGCATGCTGGCCTTCCTGCTGTTCGCCGGTGCCATGAGCCTGGACCTGCGGGCGCTACGCGACCGGGCGGGGGCGGTGGCGACGCTCGCCCTGGTCGGCACGCTGATCTCCACCGCCATCGTCGGGGGCGCGTTCTGGTTCGCGGCCGACCTGCTGGGCCAGCCCATCCCGCTCGCCTGGGCCCTCGTGTTCGGCGCGCTGATCAGCCCGACCGACCCCGTGGCGGTGCTGGCCACCCTCAAGAACGTGCGGGTGCCGGAGGCGCTTGAGGTCGAGATGCAGGGCGAGGCGCTGTTCAACGACGGCATCGGCATCGTGCTGTTCACCGTCCTCGTCGCGTTCGCCTCCGGCTCGGGCGGGGAAGCCACGAGCGCCGGCGGCGTCACCCGCCTCCTCCTGCAGGAAGCCGGCGGCGGGCTCGTCCTCGGCGTGGTGACCGGCTACGTCGCCTACC
Organism: Methylobacterium komagatae; assembly: GCF_042661665.1. Taxonomy (NCBI): domain Bacteria; kingdom Pseudomonadati; phylum Pseudomonadota; class Alphaproteobacteria; order Hyphomicrobiales; family Methylobacteriaceae; genus Methylobacterium; species Methylobacterium komagatae. The sequence goes on along the minus strand of NZ_JBHSWN010000001.1, from coordinate 2,899,990 downwards.
GGGCCATGCGCGCCATCGACGACTTCCCGGTCGAGGTGCTGATCACCCTCGCGCTCGTCGCCGGCACCTACGCGCTCGCCCAGAAGCTGCACTTCAGCGGGCCGCTCGCGGTGGTCGCGGCGGGAATGCTCGTCGGCGACCGCGCGCCGCGCGACGCGATGAGCGACGAGACGCAGGGTTACGTCGAGTCCCTCTGGACGCTGATCGACGAGGTGCTGAACTCGGTCCTTTTCCTGCTCATCGGTCTGGAGGTGCTGGTCCTGCGCTTCGAGGTCGGTGGCTTGGTCCTGGCCGCCTGCGCCGTTCCCATCGTACTGCTTGCCCGCTTGGTCGCCGTCTCGACCCCGCTGCTCGCATTCCGCTGGGGCGGCAACCTCTCCCCGCGCAACGTACCGTTCCTGACCTGGGCCGGGGTGCGCGGCGGCATCTCCGTGGCGCTGGCCCTGTCGGTCCCCGCGAGCGACGCCAAGCCGGCCATCCTGGCGGCGACTTATGCGGTGGTGCTTTTCACCATCGTCGTCCAGGGCTCGACGCTGGGCTTGGTGGCGCGGCGGACCCTCGGGTCCCCTCCGCACCGGCAGGCTGCCTGATGCCTTCGGCAGGATGACCGGACATCCTGGGACCAAACGGCATGTTCCTGAACCATCACGACTCGTTCGCCTCGGGACGGTCCGACGCCCTCGCCAAGGCCTGCGGGCAACCGGGAATGGCCTTGCGCGGCCTGCCCCAGCGCTCCCGTTGATATACTATGTCGGATCATGCGGGAGTCGTTGGTGCTGGTTTCTCGGGCGATCATCACCATCACTCGCCGCACCATCCCCGGGCACACAATGCGATCGCCCGGGCGCACTATCACGACGTTGCTGGCATCAGGCTCGCGGCGCGCAAAGCTTCGGTCGTACCGCCAAAATTCTCCGGCGCCGTCTCCGGGAAGAGACCGGTCAACCTGCAGATACTCGCCCGGGCGAGGTTGGAGGCAATGCCCTCCAACACCTCGCCGACGAGAATATAAAGACGACGGTCGCTGCGTCCTCGGTTGACCTGACGACGGTCACGCCGACCGCGACGATTGTCATTAGCGTCTCATTGCGAAAAGGCGTCCCACACCGGGCTGCTAAGGCGGGACGGCGGGCGACCGACATTGGGCCGACCGTCATAGTTGAGGGAAAAGCCAAGGGGTCGGTCGCCGGAGCCTCATGCCACAACGCGTAAACCACTACGAAATCTTTGCGATCCTCGCCGACTTCCCTGCCTCCGGGTCCTCGGCGCAGTAGCCGAGCCCGCGCACAGCCGCTTTGATGGGGCGGACGTCGGTCTCTGAATTATGCCGGACGGGAAGCTCTCCATCACGATTGATACCTTCACCCACTGAATGTCGAGCAGCGCCGCATGGTGGTCTTCGCCTTCGCCGTGCAGGAAGCGCCCTCATGACATACGCTTTGAAGATAGTTGGCAGAGTTTCGGTCCGTACCGGCATCGCTACGTCATTCACGACGGGTACCTTCCATCCTTTCGGAAATCGCTCTACTTCCTCCCGCAACCGTAGGAGTATGCGCCGTGAAGCCCATTGCCATTGGGGAATTGTCGCGGCGCACCGCGGTGAAAGTGACGACGATCCGATTTTATGAAGAGCGGGGTCTGCTACCGAAACCGGTTCGTACCGACGCAAACCGTCGCACCTACGAGGAAGCCGACGTGCGTCGCCTGCAATTCATCCGACACGCGCGCGAGTTAGGCTTCGAGGTCAAAGACATCCTGACGTTGCTTGACCTCTCCGCTCATCCCGAGCGTCCATGCGACCAAGCCGATGCAGTCGCCCGCAAACACTTGTCAAATATCGATGATCGGCTCGCGCGGCTGAACGGCCTCAGGCAGGAGGTCCAGGCCATGCTCGACCAATGTTTGGGCGGCCCCGTCCGGGAATGCCGCATCATCGAGGTGCTGGCCAACCATGGCGAGTGTCTGCACGACCAGCACTGAGTGGCCATTCAGGTGTTCACTTGCTTCTCCAGCGGCTAGAGGAAGTAGGAGCCGCCCCATTCGACTCGTGCTGCCCCTCGGCCGCAGCGAGCCGCACCTGGAGCGGAGATGATGGGACACCACGACCATTCCGATCACGGACATTCCCATGACCACGGCGGAGACGCCCATGGGCCGGGTCACCTCCATGCGCCCGCGAGCTTCGGCAAGGCCTTCGCCCTTGGCATCACATTGAACGTCGGGTTCGTGGCCGTTGAGGCCGCCTATGGTTTGCTCGCCAACTCAGTGGCGTTGCTAGCGGATGCCGGCCACAACCTGTCTGACGTGCTCGGGCTTATCGTCGCCTGGGCTGCAACGGTCTTGGCGAAGCGCGCGCCGACGTCGCGATATACCTACGGGATGAAGGGCTCGTCGATCCTAGCGGCGCTGTTCAACGCCGTGTTCCTGCTCGTGGCCGTCGGGGCCATCGCGTGGGAAGCGGTCCAACGCTTCGGCGAGCCAGCCCCGGTCGCTGGCAAGACCGTGATGGTGGTGGCCGCGGTCGGCATCGCCGTCAACGGCGTGACCGCTTGGCTGTTTGCGTCCGGCGCCAAGGGCGACATCAACATCAAGGGTGCCTTCCTACATATGGCGGCGGACACGGCGGTCTCCGCGGGGGTGGTCCTCGCCGGCCTCGTCATCATCTACACCGGTTGGGCTTGGCTCGATCCGGTGGTCAGCCTCGGCATCGTGGCCGTGATCGTCTGGAGCACCTGGGGGTTGCTGCATGACAGCTTGAAGCTATCGCTCGCGGCGGTGCCGCCCGGTATCGATCCCGATGCCGTCCGCCGTCACCTAGGGGGGCTACCTGGAGTAGCGGAGCTGCACGACCTCCACATCTGGCCAATGAGTACCACCGAGACCGCCCTGACGTCACACCTCGTCATTCCGGGCGGGCATCCCGGGGACGCCTTCCTGATGCAGGCGGCACACGACCTGCGGGAGAAGTTCGGGATCGGCCACACCACCCTGCAGGTCGAAACAAGCGCCGACAACGCGTGCGCCCTTGCCCCGGACCATGTGGTCTGAGGCCATGATGCAGGCGTGGGCCTACACTCTGATCCCCGCCGCGGCCGCCATCGCCGGCGCCGCGGTCGCGGTCAACCTGCGGCCGGGACCCGTCCTGGTCAGCGCCATTCAGCACTTCGCGGCCGGCGTCGTCTTCGCGGCGGCGGCGGGCGAGATCCTGCCCGATCTGAAGCATGCGGGCTCGGCCGGGGCGACACTCGTCGGCGGGGGGCTAGGGGTCGCGGCCATGCTGGCCGTGCGCAACCTTGAGAAGCGGGTCAACGGCCCGGTCGGGCTGATGGCGGTGACGGGCGTCGACATCCTCGTGGACGGCTTGGTCCTGGGCATCGCCTTCGCCGCGGGCGCCAAGGCCGGAATCCTGCTTACCGTCGCCCTTACCATCGAGGTGCTGTTCCTGGGCCTGACCGTCGCAAACGAGCCGGCGAGGGCGGTGCGTCGAAGTGGAAGGTGGTCGGCTCGACCGCAGGGCTCGTACTTCTCCTGCCGCTCGGGGCCTTGATGGGCGGCCCGGTCGGCTCGATGCCCGCTCCCGTCCAGGGCGGCTTCCTCGCCTTCGGCCTGATCGCGCTCCTCTACCTCGTCACAGAGGAGCTTCTCGTCGAGGCGCACACGACCGAGGACCGACCCTGGGTCACGGCGATGTTCTTCGCGGGCTTCCTGCTGCTGCTCCTCCTCGACGAGATGGTCGGCTAGAGGAAGGGACTGACGGTGAACAACACGCTCGATGCATCACCCGAGGCGGCCCATGTCCTCCTCGTCGAGGACGATGACGGCATGCGCGTGCTCGTGACCCGCATCCTGCGCGAAAGCGGGTTCCGGGTCACGGGCTGTCGCGGCGGCGCTGAGATGTGGTCGTTCTTGCCAAGCCTCGCCGTCGACCTCGTCCTGCTAGACGTCATGCTGCCCGGGGCCTCTGGGTTCGACCTGCTGAGGGCCCTTCGCGCGAGGGGCACCGTACCCGTCATCATGCTGAGCGCCCGGAACGAGGAGGCGGACCGGGTGCTCGGGCTGGAGCTCGGGGCCGACGACTACGTCGCCAAGCCGTTCGGCCGGCCGGAACTCCTCGCCCGCATCCGGGCGGTGCTGCGCCGGACCTTCATCGCGCCGATGCCGGCGACGGCGCGGGCCGAGGTCATGACCTTCGCCGGGTGGCGGCTTGACCTGCGCAGCCGCGTCCTGACCGATCCCGAGGGGGCCGCCGTCGACCTGTCCGGCGCGGAGCATGACCTGCTGCTGGTCTTCATCGAACACCCCGGGCGGGTGCTCGGCCGCGAGCAGATCCTGGAAATGAGCCGCGGGCGCCTGTCCTCCCCCTCCGACCGCAGCGTCGACACCCTGGTCAGCCGGCTCCGGCGCAAGCTCGAACCACCCGCGGGCGTGGCCCCGGTCATCAAGACCGTGCGCGGCTCCGGCTACATGCTGGCCGCCAAGGTGGAGCGGGCATGAAGGCCCTCGTCGACCTCGCCCGCAGCCTGGAAGGGCGGACGGTCGCCGTGCTGCTACTCGCGGTCCTCCTCGTCCACGGCGGGGCGCTCACGATCTATCGGCGCTCGGCAGCGGCCGCGGCCGACGAAGCCTTCGCGACGGAGGTCGCCCGGCAGCTCGTCCTGGCGCGCGAGGCGGTCCTGCGGCGCCCCCCGGATGCGCGCGCGACGGAGGCCAAGGCTCTCTCCTCGAACCATTTCGAGATCGGCTGGGACCCTCGCGGGCAAGCCCGGACCGCCACGGCGACCGATCCCGTCCTCCGGGACTTGCGCGACCGCCTCGTGGCGCTCGAACCGATCCTGGACCCCGGGTTGACCCTCACCTTGGAGGCACCGAACGAGCCGCTCCACCGACAGGACCTGCGCGGGTCGTTCCCGCTCCTGGACGGTGGCGCACTTACGTTCCGCTCGGCCCATGGGCCGAGCCTCAACCCAGTCACCCCATGGGCGTCGCTCGCGACGGCCATGGCCATCCTCATCGGGGTGGCCGCCGTCGTCCTGATGCATCGCATCGCCGGGCCGCTTCGCGAGCTGACGCAGGCGACCGGCCGGATCGGGCATGGCGCGGTCGTGCGGCTGCCCGAGATCGGTCCCGACGAGATGCGCGGCATCGCCCGGGCGCTCAACGCGATGCAGGACCGCATCCATCGCCTCGTCGGCGAGCGGACGCAGGCTCTCGCCGCCGTCTCACACGACCTGCGCACGCCGATGGCGCGGTTGCGCCTGCGTCTCGACCGCGTCGAGGACGAGGGCGAGCGCCGCGCCATGGCGTCCGACCTCGACGAGATGCAGGCGATGGTCGAGGCCACGCTCGCCTACCTTCGCGGCGACGCCGACCCGGAGACGCGCCAGGTCACCAACGTGGCGAGCGTCCTGATGGGCATCGCGGACGCCTCGGTGGATGCGAACCGGGACGTTGTCTTCGAGGGGCCTGCCCGAGCGCTCGCGACGGTGCGGTCGAGCGCCTTTCGCCGGGCGCTGGAGAACCTCGTCGACAACGGCGTGCGCTACGGGACGCGGGTCCGCATCGGCTTGCGCGTCGAGGATGCGGCCATGATGCTGCAGGTCGACGACGATGGTCCCGGCATCCCGCCGGCGGAAATCGCCCGCGCCTTTGAGCCTTTCGTCAGGCTGGAGGGCTCGCGAAACCGGAACACCGGCGGGACGGGGCTCGGGCTGACCATCGCCAAGCGGGCCGTGGAGGCGGACGGTGGCTCCCTCGAACTGATTAACCGGCCCGGGGGCGGCCTGCGGGCCGCGATCCGCCTGCCACGGGCTGGCTCCGGGGGCTGACACACTTCGTCACGGACGCGGCGAACGAGAGACACCCGGCTCGGCTATCTCCGTCTTCGACGCGGCGGACGCCGCTTGGGTACGGGAGATGAACCAATGAAGCTTACGATGGCTGCCATTCTTGCCGCGGGCATGCTTGCCGGGGCCGCGGCGCCCGCCCTGGCCATCGACGGCCACGGCAACGCGTCGAATCCCGAACGGGCGGTCCCGAACACCGGCAACGTCTCGGGCGGTCCGGCCCATCGCGACGACCCGCGTATCCGCGAGGCACAGGAGACTCGCCCCGACGGCAAACCCGTGCACGCTGACGGCGACGGCCATGCCCACGGTCACAGCCACGGCAAGAAGTAACGTCCTGTGGAGGGCCCTCGGGGACGGCGCGATGCGGATGCTGCCCCTTCTGTTCGTTTTCGCCCTCCTCGCGGCAGGCATCGGCTACGCGCTCGGGTGAACCGCGCCCGCACGGGACATGTTTCACAGCGCGCATCCGCCCCTCAAACGCGCCGTGGAAGGCCCGCTCCAGCGCGAGCCGGAGCGGGCACCTCCAACCCAAGGCCTTCAATCGTCGAAGTCGTGATGATGATGGTGATGCGGCCGCCCATCGTGGAACCCACGGTCGTCGTACCTCCGCGGGTGGTGATGGCGGACGACAACGTCGTCATGGTCGCCGTGGCGGTAGACATCGACGTGCTCGTGCGGTCGGCGGTAGCCATAACCACCTTGGTAGTATTGCGCGGAAGCCGTCATTGGCGTGAACGCAAGGACCAACGCTAGACCCGCGAGGAACGTCCTAATGTACCGCTCCGAAGCTGCATCCGAAAATCGGTACGGTGTTCCGTACCGATTGAACCCGCCCTGAAACCGCCGTTCAGCGAATGGCAACCTTCAAGAGCTTCGTAACCGAGAAGGGCGGGAATGCGCCGGTCGATCTGCTCCTCTGGAAGGTATTTGTGAAGCAAGCATGGCGCGCCTCGCCAGGGAGCCGAACGAGGAAATTTTTGGTCGTCGGAGAGAAGACATCGTCTTCACTTTCCCGCGTCGGTGGAAAGTTTGTTCACGCCGAGTTCAACGGGACGGGTCGATGCTTGGTGCAATCCGGAGTGAAGCACACATAAGGCCGGAGATGATTTCAGGGCGCGGACATAGCCGCCGGGGAGCGGTGCGAGGATGGTGGGCGTTCGCTGCCCGCATGCTCGCGCTTGTGCTCGCCCTGTCTTTGGTGTCGCCCCTGGCCAGTCTCGCGGACGACCTGGCCTACTACGCCGGCGGCCAAACCCACGTCACCGAGCTCGCGAGCGTCGACATCGCGCCCCACGCGGACGCGTCCGATCCCGGCTTGGCCAGCCATCTCCATTGCGGCTGCCATCAGGCTGCGCCCCTCAAGACCGCCTTGGTGGAGCCGCTCTTCGACGGCGTGCGCCCGCGGTACGCCCGGCTGACCGTTGCCGTGTCCTCGGTTTCCCCGGATCCCATGCCGAGGCCGCCCCGCACCTGAGGTGACGCCGCGAAGGCACGCGTCGTCGACCCAGGGCTGACCGCCTCCGGACCGTTCCCCCACACCATCCAGCAGGACTGTTCGGCGCCCCTCGGCGCGCCGGGTCCTGGCCGAGCCGACATCATGCGCATCTTCCTGATCGCGGCCCTGGTGGCCGCCAGCGTCCTCGTGGGCGCCATAGTCCCCTCCGTGTCGGGGTTCGTCCGCGGCCTCCTCGCCTCGGCCGGGTTGTCACCGACCGCCCTGACCTTCGCCGCCGGGCCGGAACCCGGGTCGCCCGGGGAGCCTCGCCACGACGTGGGCGACGGGCACGACCACGGCGCGGCGGCCCCCGCCAAGGCCGCGGAACCCAAGGCCGGCGACGGGCACGCCCACGGCGAGCACGCCCATTCCGAGGCCGAGGGCGAGGAGGGTCACGTCAAAATGAACGCCCGGCAGATCGAGAGCCAGAACATCAAGGTGGCCAAGGTTGAAGGCGGCCTGCTGTCGCGACACATCCTCGTGCCGGGCACGATCACGACGGACGCCGACCGGATCGCGCGCGTCCCGGTTCGCGTCGTCGGCACGGTGTCCGAGATGCGCAAGCGCCTCGGCGACGACGTGCGGAAGGGGGACGTCGTCGCCGTTTTGGACAGCCGCGAGGTGGCGGACGCCAAGAGCGAATACCTCACCGCCATGGTCCAATCGGACCTGCAGAAGGTGAACTTCGAGCGCCAGCAGCGTCTGCTCGCCTCCGCGGCGGCATCCCAGGCAGCCTTCGACAACGCCAAGGCGACATTCCAGGAGAACCAGCTCCGCGTCGACCTCGCCCGGCAGAAGCTTTCGGCGCTCGGCCTGAACGCGGCCGAGGTCGCCGCCGCGCAGAAGCGCGACGAAGCCACGCCCAACGCCTCGACGCTCCGCCAGTACGAGTTGCGGGCGCCGATCTCCGGCCGCATCGTCGAGCGCAAGGTCGACGTGGGCACCGCCGTCGGCAAGGAGGGCGACCCGGCCGACGTCTACACCGTGGCCGACCTCTCGACCGTCTGGATCGAGCTCGCGGTGCCGACCTCGGACCTCGACGAGGTGCGCGAGGGGGCGCGGGTCACGATCGCCCGCGGCGGGCGCAGCGAGCAGGGCAAGGTCGTGTTCGTCAGCCCGCTCCTGAATGCCGAGACCCGCTCGGCCCGGGTGGTGGTCTCGCTGCCGAACAAGGACATGGCGTGGCGCCCGGGGACCTACGTCACGGCCGAGGTCGAGACCGAGACCGACCGGGTGCCCGTCCGGGTCGCCAAGGCGTCGCTCCAGACCGTCGAGGGTAAGCGCGTCGTCTTCGTGCGCACCGAGGAGGGTTTCGAGAAGCGCGAGGTCGAGCCGGGCGCTCGGACGACGACGCGTTCGAGGTCGTCTCCGGCCTCAAACCCGGCGAGGACATCGCCGTCGCCAACACCTTCCTCCTCAAGGCCGAGCTCGGAAAGAGCGAAGCCGACCACGGCCATTGAGGAGCGCAAGACATGATCTCGAAGATCCTCGATGTCTCTGTCCACCAGCGCTGGCTGGTGCTGCTCCTGTCGCTGCTGGCCGCTGCCTTCGGCGGCTACGCGGTGACCAGGCTGCCCATCGACGCGGTGCCCGACATCACGAACAACCAAGTGCAGATCAACACGACCGCGCCCTCCCTGTCGCCGGTCGACATCGAGAAGCAGGTCACCTACCCGGTCGAGACCGCGCTCGCCGGCATCAAGGGGCTGGACTACACCCGCTCGCTCTCGCGCAACGGCTTCTCACAGGTCACCGCCGTCTTCGCCGAGAAGCTCGACATCTACTTCGCCCGCCAGCAGGTCGCCGAGCGCCTGTCCCAGGTGAAGCGGGACCTGCCGCCGGGCGCCGAGCCCGCCATGGGGCCGATCTCGACCGGGCTCGGCGAGATCTACATGTGGTCGATCCACTACGCGAAGCCCGGCGAGCGGACGGTGTCGGCCGACGGCAAGCCCGGCTGGCAACCCGACGGTAGCTACCTGACCACCGAGGGCCAGCGCCTCAGGACCGAGTTGGAGCAGACCGCCTACCTGCGGACCGTGCAGGACTGGATCATCCGCCCGCAGGTCAGGACCGTGCCCGGTGTGGCCGGGGTGGACGGCATCGGCGGCTACGAGAAGCAGTACCACGTCCAGCCGGACCCCAATAAGCTCGCCTCCCTCGACCTGTCCTTCGCCGACGTCGCCCGCGCGCTGGAGAGCAACAACGCCAACCAGGGCGCCCGCTACCTGGAGGACAACGGCGAGGGCTACGTCGTGCGTGCGGCCGGGCGCCTGGAGGACATGGACGACATCGGCGACGTGGTGGTCGCGACCCGTGGCGGCGTGCCGGTGCGGGTCAAGGACATCGCCGAGGTCCGCATCGGGCGCGACCTTCGTACCGGCTCGGGCAGCGAGGACGGCCGGGAGGTCGTCGTCGGCACTGCGCTGATGCTGATCGGCGAGAACAGCCGCACGGTGGCCGCCGCCGTCGACGCGCGGATGGACCAGATCCGCAAGAGCCTGCCACCAGGAATCGAAGTCCAGACCGTCCTCGACCGGACCCGCCTCGTCGAAGCGACCGTATGGACGGTGGCCAAAAATCTGTCCGAGGGCGCCGCCCTCGTCATCGTCATCCTGTTCCTGCTGCTCGGCAACATCCGCGCCGCTCTCATCACGGCGCTGGTGATCCCGGTGGCCATGCTGATGACCATGACCGGGATGGTCGAGGCGCGGATCTCGGCGAACCTGATGAGCCTGGGCGCCCTCGACTTCGGGCTGATCGTCGATGGCGCCGTCATCATCACCGAAAACGCGCTGCGTCATCTCGCCGAACGGCAGCACGAACTCGGGCGGACCCTCGACACCGAGGAGCGTCTGCGGACCGTCCAGGCCTCGGCCGAGGAGATGATCAAGCCGTCCCTGTACGGGCAGGCGATCATCGTCCTGGTCTACGTGCCGCTCCTGACCTTCACGGGCGTGGAGGGCAAGATGTTCGAGCCGATGGCGCTGACGGTGATCATCGCGCTGGTCTCGGCCTTCGTGCTGTCCCTGACCTTCGTGCCGGCCCTCATCGCCATCGTCATCACCGGCAAGGTCACCGAGACGGACAACCTCATCATCCGGGCGCTGAAGGCGGCCTACCGGCCGGTGCTTGGTGCCGCGGTGCGGGGTCCGTTCGCCTTCATCGGGGCGGCCCTGCTGCTGCTCGTCGGGGCGGGACTCCTGTTCACCCGGCTCGGGACCGAGTTCATCCCGCAACTCGACGAGAAGAGCATCGCGCTCAACGCGACCCGCATCCCCTCGACCTCGCTGAGCCAGTCGCAGGCGATGCAATTGAACGTCGAGAAGGCGGTCTCGAAGTTCCCGCAGGTGGCGTACGTCTTCTCGAAGACCGGCACGGCCGAGGTCGCCTCCGACCCGATGCCGCCGAACTCGTCCGACACCTTCGTCATGCTCAAGCTGCGGGAGGAATGGCCGGACCCGAGCCTATCGAAGGCCGACCTGCAGGAGCAGATCGAGAAGGCGGTGGGGGCGCTGGCGGGCAACGTCTACGAGTTCTCGCAGCCGATCCAGCTCCGCTTCAACGAGCTTCTGGCCGGCACCCGCGGCGACCTCGCCGTCAAGGTGTTCGGCGAGGAATTCGAGCCGATGCTGAAGGCCGCCAACGCGATCGCGACGGCGCTGAAGGGCATCGACGGCGCCGAGGACGTGAAGGTCGAGCAGACGGCGGGCCTGCCCTTCCTGGAAATCAAGATCAACAAGCCCGAGGCGGCGCGCTACGGCCTCAGCACCGGGGCGATCCAGGAGGTCATCGGCGCGGCCATCGGCGGCAAGGAGGCTGGCGTCGTCTTCGAGGGCGACCGGCGCTTCCCCATCGTCGTGCGCCTGACCGACAAGGTGCGCGAGGACCGGGAGGCTTTGGAGAACATCCCGGTGCCGCTGCCGCCCGGCCCGAACGGCAAGGCGAGCTCGGTCCTGCTCAAGCAGGTCGCGAGCTTCTCGGTGACCGAAGGGCCGAACCAGATCTCGCGTGAGAACGGCAAGCGCCGGGTGGTCGTCACCGCCAATGTCCGTGGCCGCGATATCGGCTCGCTCGTTGCGGAGGCGCAAGGCAAGGTCGGGAATCAAGTGCAGTTGCCACCGGGATACTACGTGACCTGGGGCGGGCAGTTCGAGAACCTCGCCTCGGCCAAGCAGCGGCTCATGGTGGTGGTGCCGGTCTGCTTCTTCCTGATCTTCCTGCTGCTCTATTCAGCCCTGGGCTCGCCGCGGGATGCGCTGCTGGTGTTCAGCGCGGTGCCGCTGGCGCTCACAGGCGGTATCGTCGCCTTGTGGCTGCGCGGCATGCCGGTGTCGGTGCCAGCGGCAGTCGGCTTCATCGCGCTGTCGGGCGTGGCGGTCCTCAACGGGCTGGTCATGCTGACCTTCATCAAGCAGCTCGTGGCGGAGGGCCGCCCGAAGCGGGAGGCCATTCTGGAGGGGGCCATGACCCGGCTCCGGCCGGTGGCGATGACAGCGCTGGTCGCGTCGCTCGGCTTCGTTCCGATGGCCATCGCCACCGAGACCGGCGCCGAGATCCAGCGCCCGCTCGCCACTGTGGTCATCGGCGGCCTGATCAGCGCCACCCTGCTGACGCTGGTGGTCCTGCCGGCCCTCTACGCGCGCTTCGGCCGGGTCCGGACCGCCGAGGCCGCGGCGCGGGTCCTGGAGCCGGAGCGGCCCCGTCTCAAGGCGGCGGAATAGGACGATGCTCCCGACATCCCTCTACGCGACCGCGCTGGCCGTCCTCACGCTGGCGGGTCCGGCCGGGGCGGCGGGATCGGGCGACGCGCCGTTCGGCCTGGCGTGGGGACCTGTCGCCAACGTGCCCCGCCCGCTCATGGCCGACCGCGAGGCGAACCTGACGGCTCTGTACTACCCGCAGGGCATGGCCCCGGCCATCGGCCCCGGGACCGCCGGGGTGATCCTCGTGGTCTGCCGCGACGAGGGGCTGCAGCAGGTGATCTGGGTCGGCCTCCCCTTGCTGGGGAGGCCGGCGAGCGGGCGCGCCGGGCCATTCGCGAGGAAGGCGTCCGCCGCTACGGCGAACCCCATCCGGGCGCCGCGCCCGACTCCGAGGTCTGGCCCGGCGGCCGGGCCACGCTGGCTGGCCGCGAGGTCGGGGACGGGCGGCGCGAGCTCGTCATGACCGCCTTCGGCCCTGGTTACGCGGCCTGTTCGGACAGGCATCGCGCCGAGACCGGTCACCCGGCCGGCGCGCACGCGTCGGACCTGGTCGCCCCGGACCTGCCCTAGCCCCCCGACGCATCATCGACCCATCACGGACAAGGAGACGGACCCATGGGACACGGACACTCGCACGGGGGAGGAATTCCCGCGGGCTCGGCGGCGGTCCGGAACAAGGGGCGCCTCGCGGGGGCGCTCGCCCTGACGCTGGCCTACATGGCCGCGGAGGTCGTCGGCGGGCTGCTCACCGGAAGCCTCGCGCTGCTCGCCGACGCCGCGCACATGGTGACCGACGCGGGCGGCCTCGCCCTGTCGCTCCTCGCCATCCACTACGCGGCCAAGGCGCCGACTCCGGGCAAGAGCTTCGGCTACATGCGCTTCGAGATCCTGGCGGCGCTCGCCAACGCCGTCGTGTTGCTCGGGGTGACGGCCTACATCCTCTACGAGGCGTACCGCCGCTTCCTGGAGCCGACAGAGATCCTCGGCTGGCCGATGATGCTGGTGGCCGCCGTGGGCCTCGCCGTGAACCTCGCCAGCATGAAGCTGCTGTCGGGGGGCTCGTCGGACAGCCTCAACGTCAAGGGCGCCTACTTCGAGGTGTTCTCGGATATGCTGGGCTCGGTCGGCGTCATCGCCGCCGCCCTGGTGGTGATGGCGACCGGGTGGCGCTGGGTCGATCCGTTGGTCGGCGCCGGCATCGGCCTGTTCATCGTGCCGCGCACGTGGCGGCTGATGGGCGAGGCCCTGCACATCCTGCTGGAGGGTACGCCGCCGGGCGTCGACCTCGGCGCGCTGAAAGGGGAGATCGAGGCGATGCCGGGGGTGCGGCGCGCCTACGACCTGCATGCCTGGACGTTGACCTCGGGCTTCGACGCGATGAGCGGACACGTGGTCGTGGACGACGTCGCCGTGGGACCCGGCGTGATCCGGGGCGTCCGGAGCCTGATGAAGGACCGCCACGGCATCGAACACGTCACCGTTCAGGTCGAGGACGAGGCGCTCGCCGCCGAGGCCGCCCACCTTCCGATCTAGGTCGCGCCGATGGTCGGCAAGAAGCTCGCCCGGGAGCAACTCGATTGGGGTCGGCGCTCACGGCGGCGCCGACGCGCCCGCCCGGAGATCCGGAAGGCGGCGGCCCGGTCGCTGGTGAGGGCGATGGCGCTGGTCCTGGCCGCGCTCACGTTGCTGGTCACGGCGGCGCGGTATCTGTGATCGGTGCGCCTCCTGATGGTAAGGTGGTCACTGGCCGCGGTGCATATCGAACGCATCCTACTCTTATCCGAGGTTTGGTTCCGAGGCCCTGAACCGGGCGTATGCGTCGTCCGTAGCCGTCGCCACGCCTTCCAGGAAGACGGCAAGGGCGTGATGGCGATGATCCACGACATGCGCCTCGACTGGGCGCCTCGCTGCGTGTCAGCGTGTTCGGCGGCTGTTTCCGATGTGCAACGGCATCGGAGAGACAGCGCTGCCCCATTGGTCCGAGCGTCTATCGAGGATCAGAGTGGATCGCTCCAAACTATCGTAACGAGCATCCCTCACCATCCGGGTTTGATCCCGGTAGCCTTGGCCAGCTTGTGGAGGTCGGCGAGGGTATCCTCTGGTAGGATTAGACCTCCGACGCGGTTCCGCGCGTCGTTGCGGGCCTCGATCTCCCCGGATACAAGACTTCCTCAAAGCCCTGTGCCAGCGGCACGGCCTTCAGGTCGGCGATAAGTCGATCCATACGGGCCGCGAACTCCGCGAGCGGCTGGATCTGGGCGATATCGATCGCGACCATCATTTGGCCCGCACCGCTGCGGTGTTCGGTCTGGTAGGGACCGGTCACGCGCGGCCCGAAGGCGCTGCCGGTGAGCACGCCCGAGAGCATGTCCATCATCAGCGCGATGGCGTAGCCCTTATGCTGGGCCATCGGCAGGATGATCCCGTCGATGGCAGCCACAGGATCGGTGGTTGGCCTGCCCTCGGCGTCGAGGGCCCACCCCTCCGGGATCGACTGTCCCTTCTGTTTCGCGAGGTAAACCTTGCCCCGGGCCACCCCTGTGTTGGCGATGTCGAGAACCATCGGGGCGTGCGAGCCGGCCGGGCAGGCCCAAGACCAGGGATTGGTGCCGACCGTCTTTCTCCGACCGCCCCATGGGGCCATCGCCGGACTGGCATTTGTCGAGAGGAACGCCACACAACCTTCGCGGGCGGCCATCAGGGTGAAGTACATGGCCGTTCCGAAATGCCCGGAGTTGCGCAGCGCGACGGCGCTGACTCCATGTGCCTTAGCCCGGTGGATCGCCTGCCGCATCGCGTGGGCGGTGAGCACTTGGCCCATGCCATCATGCCCGTCGATCACCGCGAGGCCGCCGGCATCGACCACGGTTTCGGGGCGAGCCACCGACGTGCAGGCCCCGGCCTTCAACCGAGCCGTGTACCAGGAGAGCCGCATGACGCCGTGCGACTGATGTCCCCACAGGTCGGCTTGAACGAGGGTGTCGGCGGCAAGCTGCGCCTCGGCAGCGGGCATGCCGGCCGAAGCATACACCGCGGCTGCGAAATCGAGCAGCTTGTCAGCGGGGATGCGTGCGGCGCTTGCCATGAGTGGATCCTGATGTCTCAGCGAGAGAGTGGATTTCGGTTTGCTGGGAGGACCGCGCTACGGGTTTATCGGGCGGCCGTCATTCGGGCGGCGCGGGACGCAATTCGGTCTATCTAAGAACCGCCTCTCGCATTCCCACGACCGCTGCGTGCGGTGCTGTCAGCACCGGAACGCGTATCACCGCTCGGATCGCGTCGGCGGCCCGAGCAGTCGAGAACTGGGCGAGCACGACCGCATCGCAGTCGGCAAGTTCGCGCGCACGCTCGGCTATCAATCTGTCGTGCGTCTCGGCCTCGCCGGCTCGCAATTGTTCCATCGCCCCCTCGACCACCACGGAACGCAAGCTCGCCGGACGACCCGCTTCCCGTGCAAGTTCGTTGAACTCATGCGTCATGGGGGCAATCGACGACCGGAAGGTTGCGAGCATACCGATCCGATCACCCTGCACGATGGCGGCGCGAACATTGCCTCGTTGGGCTTGAGTACCGGTACAGGAACAGACCGGGCCAGCCGTTCGATGGCCGGACCGAATGCAGCGCAGGTGGCCAGGATGCCGGTTGCCCCTTGGTCGAATCCGTAGCGTCCGAACCGCACGAACCGCTCGATCATCCCTTCCGAGATCTCGCCCTCCTCGCGCGCCCGATCCAACGACAGACTCTCATCGAGCAGGTTGACAGTCTCGGCTTCGGGCCATTGCTCGGCGAACGCCGTTTCGATGGGGGCGATGGCGAGTGGCGTGGCGTGGAGGAGGACGATGCGTGGAGGCATTGCTGCTTGGACCTGCGCTGGGTGGCGGCGGCACTCGGCCATTCAGTTCGAGAGGCGCGTGAGCACACCTGTGACGCAAGGCGGAAGCTTCCGAGCCCCAGCGGTATCGTCACCGAAGAGAGCCTTCATGGCTGCTTTGTGACAGCACGGACGGCTCTCGCTACGGCTTGGATGGAGGGGTATCTGCCATTCTAATTTCAGGCAGGAGTGTATGCAGGCGGGCGTTGCCGCCACGTCCGCCGCCGGCAGTCATGTAGGTTCCCTCGTCATGCGCTTTGCTTAGACCCCGCGCAGCCGGGCCGGGTTGCCTGCGGCGATGCCGCCTGCGGGTACATCGCGCGTCACCACGCTGCCGGCTCCGATGATGGCGTTGTCCCCAATGGTGACGCCCGGCATGATGAGTGCCCCGCCGCCGATCCAGACGTTCGCCCCGATGCGGATCGGGCGCCCGAACTCCAGCATCCGCCGACGCTCGACCGGGTCACGCGGGTGGTCGGCAGTGAGGATCTGCACGCCTGGTCCGATCTGGGTCATATCCCCGATGCTGACCGCGACCACATCGAGGATGCAGCAGTTGAAATTCAAGAACACGCCCCGGCCCAGGCTGATGTTGTAGCCGTAGTCGCAATGGAAGGGCGGGCGAATGTTGCAGCCTTCGCCGACCTGCGCGAACGCTTCCGTAAGAAGCGCTTGCCGCTCGGGTTGTGTCTTCGTATTTGTGGCATTGTAGCGGTCGAGCCAGACCGAGATGCGTCGGTTGTCCTCCGCGAGTTCGGGGTCGTCGGCGATGTAGAGATCGCCCGCGAGCATCCGTTGCTTCTGAGAGCGCACATCCATGGATCGGTCCTTTAGAGGTAGGGTTCGGTGCGGCGGTAGCTCGCGACGAAGCGCAACTCGCTTGCATCTGGAAATAGTATGTACAAATGTACGCATGGCTTGTGAAGCTGCTTCCGCCCCGTCCGGCTATGACGTGAGCGCATCGTGACGGTCGCCAAACGACGCCTTGACCCTGACCGTCGCAGCCGCATCATCGACGTGGCGTTGGATGTCATCGCCGAGTATGGGGTCGCCGGCACGACGCACCGCAAAGTGGCCGAAGCCGCGGACGTCCCGCTCGGCTCGATGTCCTATCACTTCAGCGGCATAGACGAGCTTCTCATAGAGGCGTTCCGCCGCTTGGCGGCGACAGTCTCGGCCCGGTTCACGGAACTGCTCGTGGCGGCTCAGACGCCGGACGAGGCACGGCAGGCGGTGGTTGCCATCATCACCGATGGGTCCTGGACAAGCACGCGTCACCTGCTGCTGAGCTATGAACTCTATGCCTTCGGAGCCCGAAACCCGGCGCTCCAGACGGTCATGCGAGATTGGATGGAAGCAAGCCGGCGGGCACTCGAACGACACTTCGACCGCGATACAGCCCGCATGCTGGATGCACTGATCGAAGGTCTGACTATCCACCGCTCGGTCGACCCCGAACCAGTCGACCCCACACGCATCCGGGCCATCGTTGACAAGCTGACCGCGTGACCGCGGTTCGGGCATTCGACGAAAGAACGTTGAGCCGTATGTCGGCCGCAAGCGCTCGGTCATTCAAAAGGCGAGCAAAAAGAAGCAGCGACAATTCGCTCAGGTAAGCGCTTGGGCAAGTTCAAGAACCTCGAAAAATTCTTAATTTTTTAAAAGGCTATGTGACGGACTCCGTCCCCTCCGGACCGGCAGGCCGCCTGATGCCCTCAGCAGGATGACCGGCCATCCTGGGACCAAACGGCATGTACCTGGACCATCGCGACTCGTTCGCCTCGGGACGGTCCGACGCCCTCGCCAAGGCCTGCGGGCAACCGGGAATGGCCTTGCGCGGCCTGCCCCATCGTTCCTGATGATGTAACTCGGTTGAATCATGAGGGAGTCGCCGGTGCCCGTTTCCCGGGCGATCATCGCCATCGTCCGCCGCGCCATGCTGGCAGCGAATGATCACGGCATCAGCTTCATGGCGGCGGGCGTTGCGTTCTGGACCGCACTCGCCCTGTTCCCGGCCGTCATCCTGCTGGTCTGGTTCGCTCATCACCTTCTAGGGGTCGCGGACGTGCGCGATGCCATCAGTGCGGCGACGGATGTCTTGCCCGACAGCGCAGGGGATATCGTCGCGCGGGCGCTCCGGACGGCGGCCGCCTCCGGGTCGGCGGAACGTGGTGCCGGTCTCGCCGGACCTGGCGGGCCGGCAATCGGGCTCGTCTTGAGCCTTTGGAGCGTGATCGTGGCGACGCAAGCGCTGTTCCACGCGCTTGACCTGACATTCGAGACGGAGGGGCGCCGCTCCTGGCTGCGTCTGACGGCGGTGAGCCTGGCTTTCACCCTAGGGGCGCTGATCGTCATGACCTGCGCGTTGGCGGCGGCAGTCGCCATGACGCGTTCGCTCGCCCCCTTCGATGGCGCGTTGCCCGGGTCATTGGTGCGCTGGGCGACAGCCTTCGTCGCCTTCCTCCTGACGGTCACGACCCTGTATCGTATCGCCCCGTCCGACGGCCGGAAGGGCTCGCCGTTCCTGACGGCAGGTGGCTTGTTCGCGGCGGTCGCCCTCTTGGCGGATTGCGCCCTGTTCTCATGGATGGTCAGCCACTTCGCCACGCTCGACGTGACCTACGGCTCGCTCAGCACCGTCGCGGCGTTCCTGCTCTGGCTGTGGGTTTCCGTCGTCATCGTCCTGGCGGGGGCGGAACTCGACATGGCCATCCAACGCGAAAACCGCTTGTACGGAGACGTCGGTACAAGAGGCCGGACCACGGGCGATGGCTGGGTGGAACGTGCCTCGACCTTTCCGGCCCAACCCAATGACGGTTACCCTCCTCCCGCCGCTCCATCTCGGAGTCCTGGGACGGCAAGGCTCGACGCCGCGAACGCCGACGGTGATCGGACCCGGCCCAAGGGACGGTAGGTCAACGATCTGGCGACGAACGTCCCACCCTGGCAGTTTGGCAAGGAGACGGGTTACGAGCGACCTCGGACGACCCTAGCCGGCCGAACTCATACTTCAGGGACGACCTTCGTAATCCTTGGCGGAGCATCATGCGAGCCGTGGCCGTTCGGGTATGAGGGCACGCGGGGACCTTCTTGGCGGTTCACGACTTCTTACCCCGCCATGGCTCACCCTACCCCCTCCTCATCCCCCTGCGCCCTCGTGGTGGACGACGACCCATTCATCCGGATGGATGCGTTGGATATCCTGGAGAATGCCGGGTTCGACACCATGGAAGCCGCGCATGCCGATGCCGCGTTGAAACTGCTGCAGGAGCGCCACACGGATCTCTCCCTGTTGTTCACCGACGTGCACATGCCGGGGGAGATGGACGGCTTCGCCCTGGCCCGCTACGCCGCCAATCGCTGGCCCCACATCTCCATCGTCGTGGCTTCGGGCGAGGCCAAGCCGGCCCCCGGGGACCTTCCGGACAGCGCCCATTTCATCGCCAAGCCGTTCAGCGCGCAGATCGTGCACGATCACCTGAACAGCGTGCTACCGGAGGATCGGAAACCGGAACCGTTGCGCAAGGCACGACGCCCCAGCCCTCGTTGAGTTCACGCGACTGAGCCACCGAAGGTAGGAGCTCGCCTCGATCCCGGGCGGACAGTCACCAAACTGGCCGCCCGGAGATACCCGTCGACGAAGGCATCGGACGCCAGCCCTTGAAGCGGGCAATCCTGCGGATGACCTTGCCCGCAGGTACCGTTAGCCGTCACCCGAGCGTCGTGGGACGTTCACTCCGCCGCCTGCGTCTGCCCCTCGTCCACGTCAGCCTCCTCGTCGGCATCGACGCCTTCCTCCAGTTGCGCCTCGTCGTCGGTCGCTTCCCCCGCGGTGATGCCGAAGCGCGCGGCGACGTCGGGGGCGAAGCGCAGCAGGTCCGGCCTCAAGCGAAGGAGGCTGAGGTCCTTGGACTTGCCCTCCAGCATCACGTCGAAGGTCAGCCCCTCCGCCATCCGCATGAACGTCGCGAACTCGAACGGGTTGGTGAAGTCCGCATGGCCCGTCCAGACCGGCGGCCGCAGCACCGTCTTGACCCGCGCCGTCGCCTTGACCGGCGCCTTGAGAACCTCTTTCGAACCACCGCGGGTCTTACCCGCCTTCGCTGCCTCCCGCTGCTTGGGGGTGATCTTCTGTTTGACCTCCCGCAACTCGGTGCGTGGCGAGGAGAAGTGCATCTTGGGGCGGACACCGGCGGGCCAGGTCACCAGGAAGCGCTCGAACGTGTCGCGGATGTCGAGTCGCTCGGGTTAAGGCACCAGAAGTGCTGGTAGTCGAAGATCAATCTGACGCCGGTGCGCTCGTGTATCCATAGGACGTCCGCCGCCGAGAAACGCAGGTCGTCGTTCTCCAGAACCAGGCGACGCCTGACGTGCTCCGGGCACTGGTTCCAACCCTCGATCCAACGGGCCCGGCTCGCCTCGTGGTCGTCGTAGACGCCGCCGACATGGGTGATCATGACGGCCTCGTCGTCGAGCTCCATCCGGTCCAGCATCTCCGCCTGGCTGGACGAGTCCCAGATACTCTTCCGGGTCAATTCGGGATTGGGGGCGTTCAGCAGGATGTACTGCGACGGGTGGAAAGACAGCCGGATGTCGTAGGCCTTGGCCTTGGCGCCGAACGCGCGCAACTCCGCGTCGCTCTCCGCCACCATGCCGTGGAACTGCGGCATGTCCGGATGGGTCGCGTAGGGCGCGATGTCCGAGGACATCCGGTACATATCGAGGTTCTTTGACTTCAGGTAGTCCAGGACGTGGTCCAGCAGTTCGAGCGAGCACTTCAGGTGCGGGCCCTTCTGCCAACGCCGGGTATCCTGCGACTTGAGGTCCGGTCGGCCCATGACCTTGACCGGGAAGCCCAACCGGAGGGGGCGTTCGTTGCCGGTCATGCGTCCACCTGTGCCTGCGGGAACCCGAGTCCCCGGATGAAGCCGTTCCAGTCGGCATTGCGCAGCGCCCCGCCGGTCGCCTGGGCGTGGCCATTGCCGTAGCGCCCGTCCGCGTTCTCCGGGCGGTGCTGGGCGAGGAAGGCGATGAGGTCGCGCCCGCTGGCAGACCGCGCGGCGAAGTGCACCCAGCCGGGGCGATAGCCCGCGTTGGCCGCGATGACGATCTTGTCCTTGAGGCGCCCACGCCATTGCTGCGCCACCAGGGGATGGATCTGGCACGGCGAGTTAAGCGAGATCAGCGCGACGTCGCCGCCGATTGCGGGTGGGACGCGCTTGGCGACCTCCGTGGCGGCGCGGACCTCCGCCTTGGCCGCTTGCAGGGCCAGGGCGTCCGCGTCATCGCCCTTGGTGATGCGTTTCGGGCCGTCCGACGCCAGTAGAAGCCTCAGCGCCGGCCCCGCATCGGCCGCCGCGGTCCGGCGGGGGGCGTTGACGAGCGACGTGGCGTCCCGCAGCGCCGTCTTGCCCCACCGGGTCTGGGCCTCGGCGATCTCCGGGAAATCGAGGCCCTCCGCCATGTCCCCGATCAGTCCCACGGCCGCCAGCCACAGGAGGTCGGCCTGGTCGCCCAGGGCTCCTGCCGCCCACCACGCCAGAAGGGCGGAGGTGGGCTCGGGGTCGAGACCGTTCCCGCTGATGGTCACGGCACCTTCCGGTTCGCCGGTCGGGACGTGATGGTCGATCACGAGGGTCGGGCAACCCGGCAGGACGGGATCGGCCCGGGTCCCCAGGTCCGCGACGATCAGGCCCCCCGGCCGAAGTTCGGCCAGACGCGCACCGACGTCCGGGTCCCACGGAGACTCGCCCTTGCCCATGACGACGGGACCGGCGTCCTTGCCCGCGTGACGGAGGGCCCGGATCAGGATGGCGGCCGCCGTCAGCCCGTCGGCGTCGAAGTGGCTGACGACCAGGATGGGCCTATCCCCTTCGAAGGTTGCGAGCGCGGCCTCCATTGCGTCCCTGGCGGCGGCCCGGACGTCAGCATCCGGATACAGGCGACCGACCCTGCTCGTCCCTGCCTTGGGGCCCATGAAGCGCTTCGTCCCGTGTGTGCCTGTGTCCGCCCCGGCCGCGACCGGCGATGGATGAGGGGCAGCAGCGTAATCGCTCCTCCCCAACCCCCGAGTGCTCGATTCGATGGGCCACTCCGGCAAAAAAACTTCGGGTTTGTATCGCGGGGCATCGGAAAGGGGATGGCTTTCCGTTCACCATGTGTTCTCAATTCGCGGTTGTCGCCGATGGCCGAATTGGGGCCAGGTTGGGAACGGTTGGGGTTTTCAAAAGGCATGCCTCGTTCGACTTGTCTGTATCCGGCGACCTGCGCAGCTGCGGGTCGTGGCGGCCCATGCCGACGATGCGATGCGGCCGCGATTGCGAGGCGCGCCGTCAGCCTTCGTGAGCGCATCGCCGCGAACGTAGCGGAGGGACGTCCACCCTACGCCAGTCGTCCCCCTGAACCGGACTGCCCGCGTGATGGGGGGCTGACGCCTCGTCCCGGAGCGAGGGACTATCCGGCTTCATGATCGCGGTGGCCGCATCACCTACCGGAAGGCCCTTGATCATCCGGACGATTTCGGACGGTTGGCCGCCCTTGACGTCATTCCGATCATGGAGGCCTGGGACCGGGCCGACACCCGCTACATGCGGACCTACCAGCCCTGGAGCCTGCAGGCACAGGTGGCAACCGTGCCCGACGATTACATCCTTGGCGCGCCGGAGGCGGTGTTCCGAAACCCGCCCGAAGCGGGGTCGTTCGGCACCGGGATCCCGGAGCAGTGCGTCCCGACCTTTCGTGACCCGGTCCGCGCGCACGGGATCCGCGAGGGGTATCGAGCGGCGGCGACTGTCGACGTCGACCACGACCATGCGGACCTAGGTGCGGGGCGGCGAATCTTCTGCCCCACGCGGACGGTGCAGGTCCGGTGGCATGGAGGGGCCCGGGACGCGGCGCCGGGAGCTTCGCACCGAAGGCGTCCGGCGCGGGAAGGCTAATCCAAGATCACGGCGTTCTGCCGCGGGTCCGTTAGCCTGGGAATGGTGGGCGTCCGCTTCCTTTCGGACGCCTCGGCGATCTGCGCCCTCAGATCCGCGGGTGTGAACGGCTTGAGGAGGATACCATCCACCCCGGCCTCGTGGGCCGCATCGACCACCGCGGCGGACCGCGATGTCGTCATCATGAGCGTTATGGCCCGTCCGTTCGTGAGCTTCCGCGCCAGCGTGATGAATGCGGTGGCGGGCATCGGGGCGATGCGCGCGTCGAGTATCACGATGTCGGGGGTTCTCGCCTCCATCTGCCCACGCGCGGTGGGGGTGTCGAAGGCGACGTCGGTGTTGGGCAGTCCGGCGACTCCGAATATCTTGGCGACCAACCGCGCGACGGCGACCTGACCGTCCACGATCAGAATGCGGGCGTCCGCGTGTGTCATCGGTCGACCTTCCGCCGGGGTGTCGCGATCTCAGGCATGGTGATGCTCTGATCGAGCCGCCTGCCGCACCCAGATCTCCCCCGCGACCTGGTCGGCCAACCCCCTCAGGGACTCCACGTCGACCTCGGCCACCGACCGGGGTCGCTGGTCGATGATGCACAAGGCCCCCAGACGGATACCCTCGCCGTAGTAGAGGGGGGCTCCCGCGTAGAACCGGATGTAGGGAGGTCCGACCACGAGGGGATTGTCGGAAAACCTCGGATCCCGGGTTGCGTCGGGGACGATCAGGATCGCGTCCTCGGCCACCACGTAGTTGCAGAACGAGGCGTCCCGCGTCGTCTCGCAAACGTCCAGGCCGACCCTGGCCTTGAACCACTGCCGATGCGCGTCGAGCAGGGTGATCAGGGCGATTGGCGCCGCGAAGGACTGCGCGGCCTCCCGGCACAGGTCATCGAACGCCGGATCCGGCGATGAGTCGAGCAGATCGAGGTGCCTCAGGACCTCCAGGCGCTCTCGCTCATTCGGGGGAACGGGAAAACTCATGCCGCGCGGTCCGACGTCAATTTCTCTTCGGACGATCCTGGGACGGCCGCGATAAGAAATCGTTAGGCCGGCGTGGATGCCTGCCGTTGCGCCGTTCGCGACATCCAGTGTTGACCCGCGCCCTCGGCGCGGTCGTCGCCTTGGCACGGGGCCGGTGCCGCCAACCCCGGTCTGCCGCCCAGCCTTCGCGCGTACCACGGGCCGGGTTTGCGCCTGGGTTATCCACACCCATACACGCGCACGCGATGTCACAAGCTTAACGGCTTGGCGGAACCTCGAGCCTGTGTTCCACTTTTGTTCTTTGCGGATTCGTGGAGCGCGCGCATGCAGGTCCTGGGTGTCACGGTCGGGCTGCCGACCCCGGTCCCCATCCTCGCCAGGGCGGTCCGCGCGGGCTTCCCCAGCCCGGCGGACGACTTCGTCGAGGACGAGATCGACCTTCAGCGTCTGCTAATCGCGAACCGACCGGCGACTTTTCTGGTGCGGGTCGCGGGCGACAGCATGCTCTTGGCCCGCCTGCACGACGGCGACCTCGCGGTGGTCGACCGGTCGCTGACCCCGCGCAACGGCGACGTGGTGGTCGTCGACATCGACGGAGAGCGCTCGTTCAAGGTCTGGCGGCGCCAGGGCCCGCGGGTGATCCTGTCCTTCGCCAACCCGCGCTTCCCCGAGTTCCGCCTCGCCCCGGACGCGGTCGTCGAGGTGTGGGGCGTGGTGTCGGGGTCGATCAACCCGAGGCGCCGCGCGGAATGAGCCGGGCCTACGCCCTCTCCGACGGCAACAGCTTCTACTGCTCGTGCGAGAGGGTGTTCGACGCCCGCCTGGCCCGCGTGCCCGTGATCGTGCTGTCGAACAACGACGGCTGCGCCATTGCCCGGACGCCCGAGGCGAAGGCGCTGGGCATCCGCATGGGCGAGCCGTTCTTCAAGATCCGCGACATGTGCCGGTCGCAGGGCGTGCGGGTCTACTCCTCGAACTACGCCTTGTACGGCGACATGTCGGCCCGGGTGAATACGGTCTACCGAGGCTTCTCCCCCCGCATCGAGATCTACTCCATCGACGAGAGCTTCCTGGACCTCTCTGACGTGCGCGAGGCCGACCGCGTGACCCTGTGCCGGGACATGCGCGAGACCGTGCGGGCATGGACGGGCATTCCGACCTGCGTCGGCATCGGGGCCACCAAGACGCTGGCCAAGCTCGCCAACCACGTGGCCAAGAAGGTGCCCGAGCTCGGCGGGGTGTGCGACCTGACCGATCCGATCCAGTACGACCACTGGATGGCCCGCATCCCTCCCGAGGACATCTGGGGCGTCGGGCCGGCCAACGCCCGCAAGCTGGAGGCGCTGGGCTGCGAGAGCGTCGCCGACGTTCGAGACCTCGACACCCGGGTGGTGCGCAAGGCCATGACGGTGGTGGGCGAGCGCCTCGTACAGGAACTGCGCGGCATGGCCTGCGTCGACCTGGAGGAGGTCGCCCCGACCCGGAAGGGGTGCGCCGTGACCCGGAGCTTCTCCGACCGTGTCGAGGATCTCGCCACCATGGAGCAGGCGGTCGCCACCCACGCCGCAAGGCTGGGCGAGAAGCTGCGCGCCGGCAGGCTCGGGACCGACCACGTCACGGTGTTCTTCCATACCTCGGAGCATGACCGGGACCGGCCGCAGCGGTCGGTCTCGTCGGTGGTGACCCTGCCGGAGGCGTCGAACGACACCTTCGTGCTGGTGAAGGCATGCCTGCACGGCGTCCGGAAGACCTGGAGGGACGGCTACCGCTACTCCAAGGCTGGTGTCGTCACCACGGACCTCGTGCCCCTGGCGGCCTCGCAGCGGGCCTTCCCGGGGCTCGGGCAACTCGACCGGGAGCACGGGGCGGCGCTGATGGGTGCCCTGGATGCCTGCAATCGCCGGTTCGGGCGTGGGGCGGTCGTCCCGGGCAGTGCCGGGTTCGCCCCCAAACGGGAATGGTCGACCAAGTTCGACATGCGGTCGCCTCGCTACACCACCAGGGTCGACGAGGTGCCGGTGGTGATGGCGGCATGAACGATCTACCAGGTGTTCGATCACCAGAATATCGTGGCCGCCGGCTTGATCGATGTCTGCTTCGGAGACGCACACGAGGGCCATCTAGTGGCTGGAATGGGCGCTAGGCGGAATGACCGCTTTCGGCAGCCGGCTTGCGATAGGAATCCGCGGCAACCAGTTGATGGCCAGCTACGACGCCCCTGGGGCCAGGCCGACGCCGTCCGTGCTAAGGACGGCCTCGCCGCGCAAGTCGCCTAGGCTCATGCCGGGCCGCTCCAGACCTTCCTGGATCGCCTCAAGCCGGTGGTCCCCTCGGCCAAGCCGTGCCGCCTTACCCGCCCGGACTACCCCGAGGGGATGCGGGACAGCCACGCGCGCACGCAGCTCCGGGCCGGGGACATCGCCGGATGGGGCTGGGACCGGCTTTCCGCCGCGGCCTCGCTCGACCACGAAGTCGTCGTGACGCTGCGGCCCCGAGTTCGCGCCGACGCGTAGTCCGACGTGCGCCCGCCGTCGGGCGGTGTGCGCCACCTGTGCGCCCGTGAAAATGAACAAATCTTCAGGTTCAGGCGACATGTCCGACTTTAATGGTGACATGTCCTGGTAGCTTGCAAGCCGGCGGGGCATCCTCCTCCCTCACCAGGAGGACACTATGCGCGTCAGGATCTCCACACTGTCCCAGGCCGAGCGCGTCGCCCACACCCGTGACCTCGGCCGCAAGCGCAAGGCAGGTGAAAGGGAGCGCCAGCGCGACGCCGGCAGGCCGATCGCCGCCACGGTCGACCGGGCGGTCGTCGACGCCGTCCGAGGGTTCCTGGCCGCCGACCCCACCGGCTCGCGCCCGATCGCACCGGACGCCCTGCTGCGGACCGTCGCGCTACACCTGCTCCGGCGCTCCCACAGGGCCTACGAGGCCGGGGCCGAAGGCGGGACATTCTCGCGCGAGGGCGTCGAGGCGGCGCTGCGGGATCGCCTCCTCACGCGGGTATCCAGGGCCGCATAGGGGGTCCTGGCGGTCAGCCAAATCCGCGTTACCAACCTCGCGTCAGGCGATTCTTTGGACAGGAGTAACGTTAGGACAACCCTCTGACCCTTAAAGCGCTCGCTGGACACGTCCCAGGTTAACTCGCGGCCAGGAATACCTATCAAAACGCGGGCCGGTCCCCTAGACGCAGGAATCCGCCCAGGCCCATCTTAGGGGCATACCCCGCCGCCGATGGAGCCCCCGATGAACCGGATCGCCGCCGAAGTCTCGCTCGACGTGGTCGGCAAGTTCACCTCCATCGGCAGCGCCATCAACCTGGGGATCCAGATCGCCAAGGCCGAGAGCCGGGCCCGACGCGACGAGGCCGTCGATTCCGTCACGCGGCTCGCCTACCGCCTGCAGGACGCTCGTGACGACCAAGCCGACGCCGAGGAGCGGGCGGCCGCTGCCGAGGCCCGGCTGGCCGCCGTCGAGATGGCGCTGGCTCGGTCCGTGGCCGAGGCGGACGTGCTGCGCGAGGCCCTCCGCGCTGAGATGGATCTGACGGCCGGGCTGAGGCAGATCATTGGCCACTGAGCCGGCGAATCCGAACCCTGAAACGCGAAAGGCCGCCGGTCACCCCGGCGGCCTTTTCTGTCGATCGGGGTGCCCTCAGCCGAAAGCGGGGCGAGGCCCCGGACCGGAACGGCGAGGGGCGTACTCCTCGGCATCGTCCTCGGTGGGCAGCACGGGTCGGGGCCCGCGCTTCATCATGGCCGCCACCTCCGCCCGGTCCGTGGCCGCCCTCGCCCGGATCTCGGCGAGCAGCTTCCGGGTGTCCAGCGCCGCCGGGGCGGGCTGGGAGGCGAGCGGGGGCACCGCGGGGATCCCGGCGAGCGCCGCGCGGCCCTGGACATGCGCGGCGACGTGCGTGATTTCCGCCCTCGCAATGTGGCGCAGGTCGTTGGGCGACAGGCCGGCCAGCCAGGCGCCGACGTTCGGAGGCAGGTCCTGGTCGAGGAAGGCGGCCCGGCCCAAGTCACCGGAGGCTCGGGCCTCGGCGGCCCTCTGCACGGCCCCGCCGAGCATCATAACCTCCTGCAGCTCGGCACGCGCGGCCGGAGGGATCTGTCCCACCGGAAGTGCCGCGGGCCGGCGGTTGTCCCGGTTGACGGCGGCGTCCGCCACATCCCGAGGGCCGACGGGCCGGCGGGGCAGCAGCACCCCGAGCACAGATCCCACGGTCCCGGTCGCGAAGTCCAGCGCCCGGGCCGGTCCGGCCAGGCCCCGACCGGCGAGTTGGGCGGTGTGAGCGACGGCCTCCCGCACGCCACCGGCAACCATGCGGGCGTCGGCCGCGATCGACTGCCCGGCCTCCTTCACTCCGCCGAAAATCGCGCGGATCATGGCCATGACCATCGCGGCGATGGCTGCAGCGGCGCGGGCAAGCTTTTCCTTCAGGTTCATGACGTCTCTCCTTCAAGGCGGGGGGAACGGTGTGCCGCGAGGGAAGCGTGCCTCCCTCGCTTGCAAGGCACAAAGCGGGACATGTCACGCCTCGGGGAAGAGCTGGTCCCGGAGCGCCGGGGGCAGCTGCCGCCTGTGGGCGTGGACGAGCTGCCGAACGTGGGCGGCCTGTACGACGTCGAGCGAATCGGTCGACGCCAAGCGGTGCCCCTCTGCACTCGCCACGGCTGACCAGCCCGCCCCGTTCCGGTCCCTCGCCCGGTCTCCGTCTAGCCCGCTCAGGTGCCGGCACGCCGCGAGCAGGTCGGCCCGGACGTCGGGATCCCGGGCGGCGGCGACGTCCTTCGGCGCGGCGGGCTGGGCGAGCCGGCGGTCCACGGCCGCGACGACGTCCCGGGCCTCCGTCAGGAGCGCGTGCGCGAGGCGGGCTTGCCCCGGCGTGAGCCGCCGTGCCCCGGCAAGCCCCCAAGCCAGTGGTGCCTTGCTCCGGAACGCCCAGCCGTGGCGCGTGAGCCCGTCGGCGAGGGCGTCCTGCACGGCCACGAGGGCGCCCTCGTCCACGCCGCCGTTCGCCACCTTCACCCGGGCGTGGTGCGCGAGGTCCTGCCGGACGTCCTGCTCCCAGCGCGAAATCTGCTTCGGCAGGTCGGGCATCTGCGCCGCGGCCGAGAGGTCCCATTCGATGATGCGATCCCGGACGATGAGGCCAGCCCGCGCCGTGGCGTTGGGGAACCGGGCGAGGAGCCGGTCGCCCTGCTCCGTGCGCCCGGCGATCCAGCGTCCGTGGCC
Organism: Methylobacterium komagatae; assembly: GCF_042661665.1. Classification (NCBI taxonomy): domain Bacteria; kingdom Pseudomonadati; phylum Pseudomonadota; class Alphaproteobacteria; order Hyphomicrobiales; family Methylobacteriaceae; genus Methylobacterium; species Methylobacterium komagatae. The sequence goes on along the minus strand of NZ_JBHSWN010000001.1, from coordinate 2,870,922 downwards.
TGCCCGACGCCAAGCCAGGTCAAGCAACGCAGGCGGTTCTCCAAGAGTTGACGCGCTCTCGGTCCTAAGGATCGGGCAATCTATCCTTTGAATCATCGTCCCCTCCAATCTTTGTCAAATGATACTGAACGCCATTTCGCTTCCCGAAGCGGAAAAAACTGCGTGCAGCTTCATTTTCGCTCTTGCGCGCAATTCCACAAGTGCTTGAATAGGGTGGAGTTCAACTTTTTATCGGGGATGACTGTATGAGCGCCGAACCCTTTTCCGGTGCCGGGAGCCTCGTGCCCGTGGTGAGCTACGACGACATCGTCGCCCTGCTGCGCGCTGGCGTGGCCGAGGCCGGCTCCCAGCGGGCCTACGCGCAGGCCCGCGCAATCCACGAAGGCGACCTTTCGCAGGTCCTGCGCGAGCGCAGGTTGCCGACGGAGAGGATGGCTCTCTGGGTCGGGGTCGAGCGGCACCTCGTCCGCGTCGGGGATCCCATCAGCCCGGTGTCCGGGACCGCCCTCTGCAGGTGGAGGCCCTGATGGCCCATGAGACGCGCGAGCCCGCCTGGGATAAGGGGACGGCCGATCGAATCGCGGCCGACGACGGGCACGCCTGGGTGCGCCTGACGACGTGGCAGGCCCTCGACCGGGAGGGCAGCTGCATGGGCCATTGCGTCGGCGACGGGGACTACGACACCGCCGTCGGCTCGGAGGAGATGCACGACGACGCCATCTGGAGCCTGCGTCGGCCCGACGGCGTGTCGGTGCTGACGGCGGAGGTCGAGGAGCTCTGGGTGATGTCCGCCAAGGGCCCCCGGAACAGCAAGGTCGGTCGCTTCGAGGCCATGCAGGTCGCCCACCTGGTCGCGGCCTTCAAGGTGGCAGGCCACGCGCTGCGGGTCTCTGAGGACACGGAGATCACCCTACTGGCGGACGGCCGAACATTCCGTGATGACCGGCTCTCGCCCGACGTAGCTGCGGCCCGAGCCGAGGCGGCGCGGAGCCTGCGTGAGGCGCACGCGAGTGCCCTTGCGGCGATACGGTCAGATGCGGTCGGCGAGCGGTACGTGATGATCACCGGCCGGGCCGAATTCCGACCGGCCGGCAGTCCGGCATTCATCCCGCTCGGCGACGTCGCACCATTCGGATTCGGTGCTGGCGGCGGCGGCGCTGTCTTCGTCAATGCGTCACCCGGCAACGGCGGTTTCCCGGGCGGCGGTGGCGGTCGCGGCGGGGCGGCTCGGATCGAGGAGCGCATCGAGCGTCTGGAGATCCGCTGCGACGAGGATCCCCGGCGCCCGATCCTCGAAACGGTTAGCTACCAGACGCCGGTCCACCTCGCCATGGAGCTGACCGCGAACGAGCCTGACCCGATCGTCGAGTGCCGGTACTCGTTCGACACCGGTATGGAGACATTCCGGACGCGATCCGGGATCCGCTTCTCGGACGGCCGCCAATTCTCGCTCATGGCCTCCGGCTCCCGGGACCTCATTCAGGCATACCGCGCCGCGATCGCCCGGGCCGAGGCGGAACGGGCGCCCGCGCAGCCGCCTACGCGCTTCCAGGCCATGATGGTGGACGCGATTGTGACGTCAGTCACGCCCGACGGATTCGAGGCCCGTTGGGAGGGGGAACCCCGCACGATCGAGCAGGCCCGCGTGGCCCCAGGCCCAGGCCAACCCACAACCGCGGAGCCGCCTAGCTGACCGGCTCCCCCGCCGACGCGCCCGGCGACAGGGGCGCCCCCGATATCCCCCCTCTCACCGATGGTGCTGCATCCGTGACCCTGATCAAGAACTCCTTCCCCCTGACCCCGCTCTCCCGCCTCCGCCACGGCCACGACGAGGGCGCCCCCGCGGGCGTCTGCAACGTCAGGATCGCCGGCCGAGAGAACGGCCTCGACGAGCTGGCGGCCTCGATCGCCTCGGTCGGCCTGCTCCAGCCTCTTGTCGTCGTGCGGCACGAGGGGCTGTCCTACGTCGCCGACGGCAACCGCCGGCTGGCCGCGCTGATGCGCCTCGCCGCGGCCGGGACGATCTCCACCGAGCACGAGATCGACGTCGTCGAGCGCGACGCCGCGACAGCCCGGGAGGCTGGGCTCGCCGCCAACTTGACCCAGTCGACCATGCACGAGGCCGACCAGATGCTCGGATTCGCCGAGCTCGCCGCCGGGGGCCTCAAGCCGAAGGAGATCGCCGGCCGCTTCGGCGTCTCCGTCCCGCACGTGAAGAAGCTGCTGGCGCTGGGCTCGGTCGCCCCGTGCATCCTCGACGCCTGGCGCGCCGGGAAGCACGGCGTCAACATCGAAACAGTGAAGTCCTTCACGCTCGCGCCGTCGGTGGCCGAGCAGGAGCGCGTCTACGGTAAGCTCGCGAAGGAAGGTGGCAGCATGTACTGCCACCAGATCCGTGAGGAGCTCGGGGCCGGGCATTCGACCGCGACGATGCTGAAGCGCGTCGGGCTCGACGCCTTCAAGGCCGCCGGCGGCCACGTCATCAAGGACCTGTTCGGAGACCAGAGCGCCGTCAGCGATCCGGCCCTGCTCAAGCGTCTCGCGGATGAGCGCTTGATCGCCCGCCGCGACGAGCTTCGGGCGGACGGGTGGGTTTGGGTCGAGCTCGAATCCGACCTGCCCTTCGAGGCCCGCTACAGCTGGTCGACGCTGCACGCCGAACGGCGCGAGCCGACGGCGGCGGAGGCGGCGCGGCTCCGCGAGATCGAGGCGATCGTTGAGGCCGACGACGACGGCTCGGTGTCCGACGAGATGGTGCAGGCGCTGACGGATGAGCACCGCACGATCGAGGCCTCCCTCATGGGCAAGCCCGGCCCCGAGGATCGCGCCCGGACAGGGTGCGTCGTGTCGTGGAACTGGGACGGCGAGATCTCGGTGAAGGAGTACGTCCTCCGTCCTGAGGATGCGAAGCCCGTCCCAGCCAATGCCGGGCCTGCGCCCGATGTCGCCCCCGCTGAGCCCGAGGCGAAGGGGTTGTCCTCGGCCCTGCTCGACCGCCTCTCCACGCAGATGACCGAGGCTGTCAGGGACGCCCTAGACACCGCTCCACGGGCCGCCCTGGCTGGCCTGTTGGCCGGTGCGACTTGCAAGAACCCGTGGTCGGCGCCGGTCCGCCTTCGCCTGGAGGGACTCGGGCACGAGAACGCCAGGGTCGCCGACAACGAGACGTTCGAGGTGCTGTTCAACCGATACCTCTCGATGTCGGACGAGGACCTGTTCGCGAGCCTCGGACGGGTCTTGGCCCGCGGCGTCGACCTGCGGAGCCGGACGCCAGGCGCAGGGACGAACGCCGGCGCGCCCGCGAACAGCCCGGCGATCCAGGGCCTCGCCGGCGCGATCGATGCCGACACGCTCGCTGCCCGTCTCGCGGAACGGTTCGACGCTCAGGACTTCTTTTCCTCGGCGCCGAAGGCCGTGACGCTCGCCGCGATCGCGGAGGCTTGCGGGGCCGAGGCATCCGCCCGGGCAGGCAAGCTCAAGAAGGCCGAGATCGTCGCGATCGCCCTCGCCGAGGTCGTCCCTACGGGCTGGCTGCCCCGCGAGATCCGCTGGCCGGGCTACGCCGGGCCCGGCGCCGAGCAGGCCCTGGCCGAGGCCGCCTGACCCCTGCCGGGGCGGCCGCCTGGTCGCCCCGGCCTCTTCCTCAGCCGATGGAGCAGACGATGAGCGTAGTCGATTCGCGAGGCCGAGAGGGCAGCCGCTTCACGCAGACGATCCGGGACGTCCAGGCGGGCGTCGCGTACCTTGTCCGGACACCGTACGGCCGGCCAGCTCGCGACATGTGGGACGTGGAAGTGGTCGCCCACGACTCGCTGATGCCGCCGAGGCTCTACGCTGTCGACCGGGCGTGGGGGGTCGTCACGTTCGAGATGGACCATGCGATCGTCACCGTCATCGCGCGCGCAGTCCGGCAGCCCGTCACCGCGATCGGCAAGAGGACCTCGTGAGGGATCCCCTGCCGATCGTCCCCGATCTCGACGGGCTGGCCGACACGCCTGTCGGCATCGAGCACGACGGTCTTGCCCGCGGCGAGGCGTGGTTCACATGCGAGGTCGCGGGCTTGCAGTTCTACGACTACCACCGGCATGACGACGACCTCGACGTGCTGGTCATGCCGGCAGCGGGCGACCGCCTGCAGCTCGTGCGGGATCCCGAGAACCCGCACGACCGCAACGCGATCCGGGTCGTCTGGCGCAACGACCGGCAACTCGGGCACGTCCCGCGTACGCTCGCCTGCGACGTCGCCCCGCTCCTCGATGCCGGCGCTTCAGGCAGGGCGTACGTGGTCGATGCCGGCGATGGCGAGGCCTGGTCGTGCCGGGCCCTGATCGTCGGGGCCGCGGCCGCGCCCTGGCACGAGCGGCACATGCGCCACGTCGTCCGGGAGGCCCTGGACGCCCGGCCGGTCGAGGAAGGCCGGCTCTACCGCCGGGCCCTCAAGCGTGCGGAGCGATCCGCGGACCGGGCGTGCACGATGCGCACGCGTCGGCTGCAGCAGGCAGTCGACACGCTCCTGGCCGTCCCGTTCGATCCGGGCTCCCCGCCATCGGCGGGCGCTGCACCCCGGAGTCCCTGGCTCGGGCCCTGGCATGCAGCCGGTCGACGGTCGTCCGGATCGCGGGCGGCGTCGGAATCCCGATCGGCCGCTACACGCACGACATCGAGATGACGCCCGAGCCGACGCCGCCCTGAGGGCCTGGTGCCAGAAGCCCCGGTCGAAGATCGATCCCTGGGGCATCCAGGGGGCGCGGATCCACAGACAAGAGCCGCCGTGGGACTGGGGCGCCTGCCGCTAGGGGGCCAGGTCCCCTAGCGCTTCCTCATCGCCCTCGGGCAGCTCTCCGGCGGGGTCGGGCAGGATCCGGTCCCCGGCGGGGTCGAGCCCCTCCAGGAGATGGAGGTACGACCCGAGCACAAGGTGGTCCCGGTCGCCGCCGCAATCCTTCCAGACCCTGTCGCGCGTCATCCCAATCCAGTGCCAGTACGGCCCGAAATCGGTCCTGGGCACATCAGGATGGTAAGGATCGTGCACGGCGTCGGCGGAGTCCGCGAGCGCATAGGTCTCCTCCCTGACCCAGAAAGGGGCGGTCCAGATAAGCGCCTCGACCGGGCCGTCCCGGTCGAGGCGGACCTCCTTCAGGATCCGAGGCTCAACCGTCAGCATCTGCTCCCTGACATTGCCGAGCGGCGCGAGCTGGAAGATCGGATGGCCGATGAGCACCGCCGCGCCGTCGGGCAGCGTGGTCGTCCACATCGTCTTCGTCGGAAGGTCCGGCGACCCGCGGTTCACGGTCGGGCGGTAGAAGGCGAGGGCTCGGATGAGGCGACGGGGCATGCCACATCCTGGCAGCCCGCCCTTACCGCCCCGTCTACGCCGCCTCGGCGAGGGCGGCCACCGCCCCTGCCCCCTACCGGGGCTCCCACGCCTGGGGCGTCAGCGAGTGGAGCGCATCGAGGTCCGGGGCGGACCTGGCCTCCCGTTGGGCCCAGATGTCGTCGGCGAGCACCGCGAATCCGTTGCCCTCGGAGCCGCCCCAGACCGCTGACGCGGTGTGCCTCGTGAGCGCGACGACCGAGAAGTCGCGGTTCACCTTCCCGTGCATCCGGTGTTCCGACAGTCGGATCTCGACGTCGACCGGCCACGGATCGAAGACGAGTACGAAAGCGGAGATCTCCGTCTCCTCAGGCAAGCGGGCCTCCCAGGCATCGCAGACGGGCGCCAGGGCCGCAAGCGTCGCCCTGTGCTCAGCGCTCAGGTGGATGTGCTGCCAGAGCGACCGATCGACGAAGCCCTCCCCAGCCGGGATCCGGCGGGCGACGAACTGCATCGGCGGCCGTCCATCGGGATCGGACTCGTGGAACCGGAGGGAGATCGGTCGGGCGGTGCGAGTGCGCCAGGGCATGCTCCATCCTGGCAGCCCCGGCTTACCGCCCCGTCTACGCCGCCTCGGCCAGCGCCACCGCCGCCCCTACCCCGGCCTCCCTGGCGGCCGAGTCCGCCAGGGCCTCCCGGATCTCCGAGAGCCTCACCGGCCGCCAGTCCCAAGCGTCGACGCCCACGTCCAGGCTCGCCGACGTGCCAGGCAGGCTGCCGTGGGAATGCCCGTACAGATGCAGGACGCCGCGGTGCATCCCCGGCCACACCCGGTGCGCGCAGTGAGCCAGGTAGAGGGCCTGGGCCTTCGCCATCCCGGGGTCCTGCACGTGGACGGTGGCGGCCATGACGGGCGGGGATGCCCAAGGCAGGCGGATCCCGCGTTCCTCGTGATTCCCGATGACGAGGCACTTCCGGCCGCGGAGCTGGTCGAAGATCTCCCGCGCCCTCGAATGGCTGCACCCATAGGCGAAGTCGCCCAGGCACCAGACGACGTCGTCGGCACTGACGCGATCGTTCCAGCGCGACACCAGGATCCGGTCATGCTCCTCGATCGAGGCGAACGGCCGGGGTCGGCTCATCCGATCGGAGAGAAGGCCCTTGTGCCCGAAATGTTGATCGCTTGAGAACCAGTGGACGGCCATCTCGGCCCCCTCGAACAGGTGAACGCATGCCGGCCGGGGATCCCAGCGGCGGTGGCTGGCCTCAGGCCAAGCGCTGGCGTTTGCCTATGCGGAGGAGCGTGCTCATGGGGGCGAGCCTCGCCGATCGGCGCGCCGGCGGCAAGGGCGGATTCGAGCGACGGTTAGCGAACCCCTGGCCGGGATGTCCGAGCCCAGGGACCGGCGCACCCTCGACGTTAACCTTCGACCTCCGTCACGCTTTCGCCGGCCACGTTTTCGGGCATGATCCCCCCATGCCGACCTACATCTTCGACACGGGTCTGACCTTCGATCTCTGGGCCGACGCCCGCCTCGCCGAGGGGGCGCACGACGACGCGCCGCTGACGCTGGAGCAGGCATGCTGGCTGCCCGAGCTATGCCAGCCCGACGAGATCCTGGGTTGTGCCCCGATATGGACGGCGGCCGCGCTCCGCGGCGCCATCGACCGGGGCGACCTCATCGTGGAGAGGCACGGTCGGCTGCAGTACGTCACCAAGCGGCTCGTCCGCGAATGGAGAGCCAGATGCCGGACGACGCCCCGAAGTCCAAGCGAATCCGCCCCAGCCGTGCGGCCGCCAAGCCCCGCACCCTCGGCAAGACCGGTAGAGGCCTCCCCTATTTGTGGTGGCGACCCGGCAGGTCCGACGCCGACGGCGTCGACCGCTCCGGCGTGTGGTGGATCGTTCACCGCGGCCGGCAGGTCCGCAGCTCTGGCTGCGGTCATGGCAAGGACCAGGAACGCGAAGCGCTCCGGGCGCTAGACGAGTACACAGCGAGCCTCTCCGTCGTCGCCCCGGACGCTTACGGCCCTCGGAAGAACCGCGCGGCGGCCGACGTGCTCGTGGCCGAGGTCCTCGATCGCTACCTCGCTGCTAAGAAGGGACGGACCGATCCTGTCACCGGCGAGGTGAAGGGCGGCGTCGCGCGGCACCACGAGCTCGCCCAGCGTGTCCTCACCTTGCTGGAATGGTGGGGCGAGAGAACCCTCGACGAGGTCGACAGCGCGACTTGTGCCGCCTACGTCGCGAGCCGCGTCGGAACGCCATGGAAGGCCCACGCCCGGGCCGGGCTCGACCGCGACGGGAACCCGCGGGCCGGGGACGCCGGGCCTGTCCGTCGCGGACATTCGAAGCCCACCAAGCAGCGGGTCGTCACCGAGGGCGGGGCCCGGCGTGAGCTGGAGGACCTGCGCGCAGCCATCAACGCCGCGATCGCGGACGGCCTGACGAGAGACGTCGTCCGGGTCACCTTGCCCGAGAAGGGGCAGGAGCGCGACCGCTGGCTGACGAAGGCCGAGGCCGCCAGGATCCTGCGCGGCGCCTGGCGAAAGGTGGAGGTCCAGACCGTGCACCGCGGTGCCCGCAAGGGCGAGCAGGTCGTCGGCCGGCGGGTCGGCAGGCACCTCGCCCGATTCGTGCTCGTCGCGCTCCGGACCGGCACGCGGTCGGGTCCTGTCTGCAACGCCAGCTTCGAGAAGGTCGTCGGCAAGCCCTGGATGGAACTCACCACCGAGACGACGGTCGAGGAGCGGATCGAGACCGTCACCGTCGACGGCGCGGTCTATGAGAGGAAGGTCCAGGTCCCGGTCATCAAGCGGGTCGCGATCTTTCACCGAAAGGCCGTCGGCCGGAAGGAGGCGGACAACAAGCGCGCCCCGACGGTCCGTATGCCGGACAGCCTGGTGGCCCATCTCTGGCGGTGGAGGTTCAAGCTCGGACAGACCTACGTTGTCGAGTGGAACAACAATCCTGTAGGATCGACCAAGAGATCCTTCGCGAATATTTGCTACGACCTTGGATTTGGAGACGACGTCGTTCGGCACAGCTTGCGTCACACGGCCGTGACTTGGGGAATGCAGGAGGGCGTCGATATCTGGGAGCTTGCCGGCTACGTGGGCATGACGGTCGAGATGATCGAACGGCGCTACGGCCACCACTCGCCGAAGCACATGGAAGGGGCGCGGGCGGCCCTCGGCGGCAGGGGCCGGAAGCGCGCGGCCTGACGGGTCCAGGGACTTCGTAGGTGCGCGCAGTGGCGCAAATCTGTGGCCGAACCTGTGGCCGGGGTCTCGGGCCCCTGACCGGATGACCGGCTTCCCCTAGGGAAAGATGGTCGGAGTGGCAGGATTTGAACCTGCGACCCCCACGTCCCGAACGTCGGGGTATACCGTCATCCCGTAGGGCGACCGGCCATTTTCAGGACGTTTGTCTGGCTTTGTTCGCCATTTTTTCTGTCGTTCCTGTCGGGTTTCTGTCGGGGCCGCCCGCCAACCTTTCGCGCGGCTTCGCGCTGGTAGTCGGGGTGGTGGTGCCAGTAGTGCCGCTCGATCGTCTCGACGGTCGTCGCGAAGAAGCCAGCGGCGTCCTCTTTCGTCATCCCATTCTGCATGCCCCAGGTGATCGCGGTGTGCTTCAGGACGTGGGGGGTGACGTCGGCAGATAGGCGAGCGTCGGCCACCGTGTTTCGGAAGGCCTTGTCCACGTCCCTCACCGGGGCACCGTTCCACTCCACGACATGGTGCACGCAGGCCCGCATGCGCTTCCATCGGCGCAGGTGCGCCAGCAGGCGGTCCGGGAGGCGGACCGGCGCCTTGCGCTTATTCGTCTCACGCTCGCCCTCGGGGCGGCGGTAGAAGACGCCGGTCTCCAGGTTGACCCATCCCCTCCCCTCGCTCGGCTCGAACGAGGCAGCGCAGATCGCGCCAGCCCGGGTGCCAGTATAAAGAGCGACGAGGATGAACCGGGCGACGTGACGGCGGGAACGGCGTCCGGTGGCGTGCCCCTTCTGGATCTCGCGGTAGCGATAAGCGCTCCAGATCAGGCGGGCGGCTTCGGATCGTGTCAGCCACCGCTCGCGAGCGGCACCCTTCTCCGGCAGCACGACGCGGACGATCTCGCGGTGGAGGCCCTCGCGCAGGTGGTGCTCGATCGCGGATCGCAGGTCTTCGAGCTGGCGGCGCGTCCCGCCCTTCGCCACGTAGGCACGGCAGGTCTCGCCAGTAACCTGGGCGAGCGACTTCGCGCCCCAGAACTTCATCAGCGCGGCTGCGCGCTGGGCAACCTCCCGAGGGCGCGCCTGACGCTCGGCACAGTCCCTCAGGTAGATGTTGATGACGTCGGCGACCGGGACGGCAGCGAGTGGACGGTGGCCTTCGCGCGGCGGCTCGTGCTTCTCGGCGAGGTAGCGCGCGAGTGCTTGCTCGGCTTCTGGAGGAGCCTTTCGATCGTCCTCGACAACGACGCCTGTGCTGCGCTTGGTGCTTCCATCTCGGATGACCCACACGGCTCGTTCGAGGAGGATTCCAGCATTGTCGAACCGGGCGCTCTGCGGCCAGAGGCGCGCGCCTTTCGAAGGCCTCGACATGCGTTCCTCATCCGCTCGATTTCGCGCAGGGTCGTATATTCTCGCCCGGCAATGAATTCCGTGACAAGGCGGCCGGCGTCACGTTCGCCGCGCAACCCGCTCGCCGTCATGCCGCCGCCGGGGAACGCTAACTCGGCCGCAGCATCCAGCCGCAACGGTGTATCGTCCGTGACCTCGGACCGGTCGGGGATTCGCGCGCTACGGGGCATCACCGAGGCCCCTCCAGCAGCAGGGGCTCGGTCGGCATCTGGCCCTTGTCGTAGGCCACCTCCAGCTGTGGCTCGATCCAATCGCCGACCGTGCTGCCGTCGGGCAGGACGACATGGGCAAGCCATTCCTGCTCGACGGTGGTGATGCCTTGAGCGACGGCCTCGATCTTGGCCTTCACCACGAGGCCGATGGCCCGCCAGATCGCGCGGCGACGCTGTTCGTTCGCGTCGCCGGGGATCTCGATCCGGAGCTTGATGAGCCGACCGGCGAGCATGAACATGACGACGGCCTCGAGCGCCTCGTCCATGGTGACGATGCGGGTGGCGGACGCCTTCCGGAGCATCGTCTCGATCTGGCTGCGGCTCTGTGCGATCGGGACTTTCGTGTCCTCAGCGTAGGCGCGGCGGACCATCAGAAATCCCCCGGCGCGACCTGACAGCAGACAATCCCGCGCGAGCGCCACAAGGCGACCACGCTGGCCCGGTCCTCGAAGACGAGATCCGGCGTGCGGCCCTCGTCGAGCCATTCGGCCTTCACGACGGTGTCGGGGCGGTGATCTCCGGCCTTGCGCGTGCGGATCGGGATATGGGCGAGGCCGTGCTCGGTGAGCCAAGCCGTCGTCTTGTCCCGAACCTCGTCCGACCGGCCCGACCAGATCTCGACATGCGCGCCGGTCGCGTCGAGCGCGAGGAGCGTCCGGATGATCGGGTGGCAGGGCTCGTCCTTGTCGCAAGCCGCGTAGAACCCGCGCCAGTCCTTCTCGCGACCGGGCCGGGTGAGGAAGTGCGCGCGATGCTCGGTGAGGGCGAGCGTCCCGTCCAGGTCGAACACGACGAACATGTGCTTCCTCATGTGAGCGCGGATCTGATCGGTGAAGCTGACAGGCGCGCTCATGCTGCCCCCGCGATGTCGAGCGCGTCGGCGGGGACGAGGGCCTGCCAGCGGATGAGCACGCCCTCGAAGGTGAGCACGTTGCCGCCTTCAGGCGGGTGCTCGGCCCACCAGAAGCCGACCATCGCCTCCAGGTCCGCGAACCCGTCGGCCCGGGCGAAGGCGTCCATCTGGGCGCTGGTGACGAGGTAGCTCTCGCCGACCTGCATCAGCTCGGCGGCGCCGCGCTTCGAGAACGCGAACCTCACCGGCAGGACCTCGACGCATTGGCTCTCGCCCAGCCGACGACACTGCCTCGTCCGCATCCCCGTGAAGAGCTGCACCATCTCGCCCGGCCGGGCGTGGCGCTTCCGGTCGGCGCGGATCGTCTGCGCCTTCGTGCCGGCCAGGATCGGCGGGCCGAATTGCTTCTTGAAGCTGTAGGCGACCATCAGAGCCAATCCCCCTCGTCCTCGCAGGCGAATTCGTCGTGGCAGGGGCATTCGCAGGGGCCGCCCTCCATCCGGACGGAAGTATGATCTTCGTCCTCGGCCGGGCGCGGGTAGCGCAGGCGCCAGCAGTCGTACGGGTCGCGGCGCTGGCAGGCGCAGCGAGGCTCGCGATCAGCCATGGATGGCCTCCGCGAAGAAGTCCGGCTGGCCGCGCTTCCGATGGTGGGTGATGCTGGCATTCACCCGGCGGTACGGCGCGTCCCAAGCGTTGTGGCACCGCTGGCAGAGCGCTCGGAGATTGCTTGGGTCGTTGTGGCCAGGGTGCTGGTCCATGTGCGCGATCGTCAGCACGACCTTCGAGCGCGTCTCCGGGTGCGGCTCGGCGTTCACCGCTCGGCAGGCCGGGAACTGTGGGGTGCCCTCACAGCGACCTCCGGCCCTGGCCAGGATCTCCTCGCGCAGGGCGAGCCATTCCGGGGAGCGGATCGAGCCACCGGGATAGAGCTTCATGCGGCTTGCGGAGACGGGCATTAGGCGGCCTCCCCCTGCTCGACGGCGAGGCTCGCGCCCGGCGCCCGCCGGATCCAAGGCTCCCCGCGCCGCTCCGGCCCCGGCCGAAGCTCGTTCTCGATCGCGCCCTTCTGCCGGAGCAGCATGATCTCGATGCCGACCTTCCGGCCGAGGCGCTCGCTAATCTCGTGACGGAAGGGCACGAGTTGCACCCAATCCTCCGGCACGAAGCCGAGGACTTCGACCTGCTCGGGTGTGAGCACGGCGGGCACGTTCAGCGCGGTGATCGCGTCCTCGAGGCTACCCGCCCGGCCGCCGTCCACGCTCCACTCGCGCAGACGGGATACGCCCAGCCGCTTCGTCTCGGCCTCGTCGAGAGTCGGCCGGTCGATGGCCTGGAGGCGCGGGATCGTGGTGTGCCGCCAGATCGTGCCGCCGCCGCGCTTGCCGTAGTTCAGGTGGCCAGCGTCGCGGAGGCGGCCGGCCATGACAATGTCGAGGGTGATCGTCTCGGCCATGGGGCTACTCCGCTGCGAGAGGAAGGGCGGCGCCGAGCTCCATCTGCTCGGGCCGAATGACCCACGCGCCGGGCGTCTGAAGCGCGTCCCACCGGTCGGCGAGGGATCGCGGCGTGTTCTCCGGACGCCAGTGGTTCTGCGCGATGTTGGTGCTGTCGACGGAGGCAAAGGGCCATTGCAGGCCGGCGCATTGGAGGCCGCGCAGCATGTGGATCCAGGGCAGGAGCCGGTGGGCGCGGGCGAGCGCGTTCCAGCACTCGTCCATCCGTCGGCGCCATGCGTCTGACAGGACCTTCGCGAACTCGGCCGTCGAGCCGATGCAGACGCGCGGCCATTCCTGGCAAAGCCGAAGGAGCCGGCTCAGTGGCTCGTCCATGTGCCACACCGGGGCGCCTCTATGGCCGAAGGGCCATTCCCGCACGAGGGCGTCCTGCAACTGCGAGCCACCGTCGATAACGTCGGGGATCACTGCCCACGTCGTCGGGAAGCCGAGCCAGCGCTCGCACCACCGGTAAAAGGCGGGCCAGTCCGTGTCGGCGCCGCGCTTCCACTTCGAGAAGGCGCCGTTGTCGAGCATCACGCTCTGACCAACCTCGTGGACGCGGGCGACCTGCTCCGGCCGGGCGTGGCTGACGCAGAAATGCCGGCCGGCGAGCTGGTAGAGAGCGGCGACGGGTGTGATCGGGGTGCCGTGATAGTGGATCACGCCGCCCTCCGCTTCGTCGGCTTCCGCCGGTCGCCGAACTTCGCCCAATCGCGGATCTGCGGGTACGTGACGCCGTTCAGCGCGACCCACGCCTCGCGGCACTGTTCGAGGGTGAACATGGCCGTGTGGCAGGTGTCGCGGGTGAGCCCCATGCGCTCGGCGAGGAAGCCGTAGACGCGGCCACGGGCGGCCTTGCGGATGACGTTCACCGCTCCGTCGTCGGTGGTGTTGTAGCCCCCGGTCTCCGGCGCGTTCTTCCACAGCGGGTCGATCCGCCGATGGTGGAGGAGAATGCGCGCCTCTCGCAGGGCGCCATCGGCCGGGAAGCCGAGCGGCTCCTCGGTGCCGGGATGGCACCCGACGTACGTGTCCTCGCAGACCGTGCAGGCCCAGATCGGCTTATCGGCGAGGTCCTTCCGGTGCGGGTAGATCTCGCGGCCGTCGGTGAGGCGCGCGGCGGTCCCGCAGGCGGGGCAGATGGGGGCGGCCATCAGGCGGCGCTCCTCTGCTGGTCCCACCGCGCCTGATCGGCCGCGACCGCCGCGTCGAACATCGCGCAGGACTCGGGCGTCATCCGCCAGCCGCGACCCCAGACCGTCTCGATGCGGATCTGCGCCTGCGCCTCCATCAGCTTGCGCCGGAGCTTGCAGATGAAGACGTCGATGATCTTCTGCTCGGGCATGTCCTCCCACATGCCGTAGAGGGCGAGCATCGCGCGCTCGTGGTGAAGCACGTTCGGTCCGACGGCGCGGAGGGCGCGCAGAAGCGTCTCTTCCTTCCCGGTGAGACGCCACGCCCTCGGCAGCAGCCCGCGCGGGGCGAGCGCCTCCTCGTACTGGCGGATCTGCTCGCGCAGGGTTTCGATCTCGTCGCGCTGGGCGCGGATGGTTTGCTCCGAGGACCGCATCACGCGACCGCCTCGCATCGGAAGCCACGGGCGGGCGCGCAACCGCAGGCGGCGAGCGGCATCAGCACGCCGCCGTCGTCCTCGTCGTCGCCCGGCATGGTGTCGCCGAAGTCAATGTCGTCGGCGGCGTCGTCACGACAGGCGGAGTCGTAGCAGTGGTCGCAGCCGCAGCCTTCGAACTCGTCCGAGGCGCAGCAGTAGAAGGCGCACGCGTTGCACATGGTCAGGCCGCCCTTTCGCCGGTGATGGAAGAGGAGCCGGGGAAGTCGTCGGCCGCGTCGGCGTAGGACGCCGTCCGGTCCAGCTCGGACATGATCGGGGCGAGCGCTGCGTCTGCGCGCGGGTCCAGCGACTCCCGGAAAGCCGCGAGCGCATGAACGCCCTTGGCCGCCGCCTCGCGAGCTGCCGTGAACAAGCGCTCGACGCGACTGCCAGCCCTTGGCTCGTCGGGCTTCGACGGGGCCGGCGCTGCGGCGGCTCCGCGCTCGCCCCGCGCCCAAGCGGCCAAGGCGGCGCCATGCTCCTCGCTGATCCGTTCGCCGTGGCGGAAGATCGCCTCGTGGGCGCCCTCCATCTTCCACGACCTCGGGTCCGAGAGATCGATGTAGCCCTTGCGCTCAGCCTCCAGGCGGAAGGAGACCGTGACCTCGTAGGGGAACTGCGAGTTGCAGACCGATTTCAGGATCTTGGTCGGCTTCTCGCCGGCCTCGCCCGGCTTCACGGTCTCCTCGCCCCGGATCGAGAAGATGATCGGGATGCGCCGCTGGAGCAGCGCGTAGACCATCGCCTTATGCGCGGTCTTCGGCTTGATCCAGGAGGCCATCTTCATGCGCTCCTGCTTGCGGTAGTCGTCGCCGGCCATCCGCTGCAGCTCGGCGGCCTGCCAGTCGAGCACGCCGCCGATCCCGACCCACTCCATCGAGAAGCTGTCGATGACCAGGGCGGCATAGCCCGCGTCCTCGGCGGCGCGCGCTGCATCCGAGAACCGCTCCGGCCGGAACGGCGCGTCCATCACGTTCGCATCGAACGCGAAGGCGTCCTTCAGATGCAGGGTGCGCCCGCCCTCGGTGTCGAGCACGGCGATCTTGCCCGAGGGCCCGGCGATGCCGCGCGCGAGGCGCATCGCCGAGAAGGTCTTGCCGGAGTTCGTGCCCCCGGTGAGGGACACGAAAAGGCCGGCGCGCTCCGTGAAGCTGACGGCGGGGGCGAAGGTGAAGCTCACGCCGCGCTCTCCATGTCGAGAGGACGGAAGGGGGAGCGAGCGACGTCCCAATCGACGCCGCGCGTGGTCGGGTCGTTCTCCTCGCGCTCCATCCAGCGCTTCACCGCCCATTCGGGGTAATCGGCGCGGATGATCTGGCCGGGATAGCCGGGCCAGTTTCCGGTCTTCATGCCCTCGCGCCACCGGTGGATGGCCAGCGCCATCTTGCGACGCCCGATCTCAAGGCCCGCACCGTCGGCTTGCGCCACGGTGATGCCGTTCGGCGGGTCGTTCTCGCCGAAGATCCACCGGAAGGTGATCCGGCCGCCGAGCAGGGCCACAGCAGGCCGACGACGTGCGAGTAGAACGCGGCCTGTACCTCCATGGCCATGCCCTCGATCCGGCGCCCGATGTCCTGGGGCGCGGCCGACTGGTCGGAGGTCTTCACGTCGTAGATGACGGCGCTGCCGAGCCGGTGCTCGAAGGCGTCCATCATGATTCGGTACCAGAGCCCGTCGCGGTCGCGAGCGATGGCCACGAGTTCGGTGTCGGCGTCGGCAAACCCGGCGCAGTCGGGCACTTGGACGATCTGGCTGCGGATGCGCTCGGCCAGGACCTCGGCTCGGTCGAGGTCGGGGCGGAGGATTGGCGCGTCGCCGTCCGCGTAGGCCTGGGCCCGCTGCTGCCGCGCGGAGGCGCTCTTATAGTCGTCGGCCATGATGGCGACGAGGTCGCGGCCATGGCCGAGGATGAGCTTGTGGACCGCCGTCCCGATCTCCTTCGGCCGCGTGGGGTCCGATTCCTCGAGAGTACCGCCGAGGCGCGGGTGAGCGACGAAGGCGTGCTGCGCGCTCTGGGCGATGAGGATCTTCGCCAGCGACGACGACAGGCTCGGCTCTGGACAAGGATCCGAATGATAGAGGGCGGCCGGCATCCGATAGAGGCCGGGACCAGGCACGCGCGCGCTGGTGTGCTCGATGATGTCCATGGTGCTCACTCCGCTGCCGCGACCTGGAGGGGTGGCCTCGCCGGCCCGGCTCACACGGCCGTGCTCGGCTAGGTGACAGGGGCGGCAGAGCCAGGTGACGTCGAGTGGGCGCGAGTAGTCGGGGTGGTGAGCCTCCGACGGGACGCCCGCGCAGCGCTCGCAAGGCTGGCGGGCCAGCGTGCCGTTCTGGAGCGCGACTTTCACCGCGTAGCGAGCCGCCAGCTTTTCAGGCGCTCGCACCTTCAGGTTCTCGCGGATGAGAGCCCGCGCCTCCCGGCCGGCCGGCGTCAGTGCGTAGGCGCCAGTTCGAGCGATGATCTGCTCGGCGTTCTGGGCGTAATGCTCGCGGTGATAGGCTCGCCGCCGGTCCTTGTTGCGCTCGCCGTAGTCACGCCAGGACTTGCGAGCCCCGACCCGCGAGCACTCCTCGGAGCAGTAGCGCCCCTGGCTGTGTCGGGTTTCGAAGTCCGTGCGACAGACGCAGCACTGAACGGTTCGGAGCCGTGCAGGTGAGCGTGGTGATCTGGTCTTCGCCATGACCGTCACTCCGCCGCCTGCGCGACGGGCGAGCGGATCGCCCCGTCTTCGATGACGATGCCGACTGTGCCCGACACCCCAACCCGCTCGATCCAGACCTGATAGTCCGCCTCGGCCGCCATCTCGGCGAGGATGCGCATGGCCTCCTCGTCGAGGAGCGAGCCGTCCTGAACCCGGATGACCCGGAGCTTGGGGTTCGCCGCCATGGCGATCGCCACCGACGTGCGGAGCTGCTCGGCGCTGGAGGCCTGCTCGAAGGGCACCCCGCCGAGGAGGATTTCGTCGGCGCCGAAGGTGAGGCCGGGCACCGGCATCTCGGCCTTGGCGACGGCGGCCTGCATCTCGTCCTTGCGCTTGGCGATGGCATCGGTCAGCGCGGCCGACTTCGCCTCGGCGTCCGTGGCCTCACGCTCGATGCTCTCGCGGCGGTCGCGGGCGTCGAAGGCTGCGTTCAGGCGGGAGGCCTCCGCGATCCGCTCACGGAGCGCCGCCGTGTCGATGGGCTCCGGCAGGGGCTGCGCAGTGCGAAGCCGCTCATTCAGCTTATTGGCGGTGGCCTCGTGCTCATCGGCCGCCCTATCGAGCGCCTCCGCACGTTCGCGCAACTGCTTCGCCTGGGTTCTCTCGGTCGCAGCGCTGTCGAGGAATGAGCGAGCCTCGCGGACAGTCTCTTCGCGGCGCGCCTTCCGGCGCTCCAGCTCGGCATTCTGCTCGCCGGCCTTCGTCGAGCTCGTCCACGAGGGCGGCATCGTCCATGCGCTCAGCCGGAAGGTCCTGGGGCACGACGATCCCGGCGGCCTGGGCGCGGAGCTGCTTGGCCTGCCGATTCACGCCGGTTCGCAGGTCGTAATCTACCTCGTTCGCCGCCTCGATCGCCTCGAAGTCGACGTCAGGCACGAAGCGGCGCATCGCCTGCAGTTGCGCCTTCCCGTCCATGCGGGTGAAGGCGAGCGGATCGAAGCTCAGAGCGCCGAGGAGGCTGTCGAGCATCCGCTGGGGCGACGGGAAGCGGGCGCCCTCGACACTCTCGACGACGAGCGTGGTGCCGAAGCTCTCGTCCTCGCGCTTCTTGAAGGTGCGCACGACCTTGATATCGCCGAGGTCCAGCCGGATCCGGGCCTCGTTCTCGCCCTTGCGGATCGGCACGGCCTGGATGTGCGTGGTGCCGGAGAGCGCCCACCAGATCGCGTCCAGGACGCTCGACTTGCCCTGGCCGTTGCGACCGGTGATCTCGACGAGGTTCCCGTCGGGGCGGATGGTGACGGCCCGCAGGCGCTTCACGTTCTCGGCTTCGAGCTGAACGATCTTCATGGCGGCTACTCCGCGGCGTCGGCGATGGGGGAGGTCAGGGCTCGCGCGGGCTCAAATCCGCAGTGGTCGTTCAGGACCGCACAGACCACGGCCGCGAAATCGCGCCGGGCGACGGGTCCGGATCCAGACGGCAGCGCCAGGAAGATCGGCGTGCCATCGCGGTCGGCGATGACGAACGGCTGATCTGCCTGGACCTGGAAGGGCCCCGGCATGCCGAGGGCGGCGACGAAGATCGCTCTGGGGTTCGGGGTCGGCACGGCGGACTCCTGAGTGCGGGGCGGGATCAGCGCCGCGACGGGCGCGAGGAGAGCGAGATCGAAGGGGAGAGGATCACCGGCCCCTCCCCGCGGCGAGGTTCCGGTCGGTGCGGTGCTCGGCGAGCCTCGTCCGCAGGTCGGCGACGTGAGCGCTCTCGCTGCCGTCGCCGAACCGGAGCGCTTTCGCGCCGAAGTCGCCGCGATCGAGAGCGTGAAGGAAGTCGGCCACGGCCTGGGCGAGCCGTTCGTCTGCGAGCGCGACGGAAGGGGCGCGGAACGGCGCGTTCATGCCGCCACCAGCAGTTCTTCCGCGTCGTGCTCAGCGATGGCGAGCGCGATGGCCGCAGCCTCGTCGCGGTCGGCCTGGACGATCTCGTCGATGCGGTCCCAGGCGGCGGCCTCACAGCCGAACTCGCGCTCGATAATCTCGCGACCGAAGCCGCCGGAGTGGATCTCGACGATGGCGAAGCCGTCGCGGAGACGGGTGACGTCGAAGCGGTCGGGGGCAGCCATGTCAGCGGCCCTCCATCATGCGGTCATGGCGAGCGTCTTCGGCGCGACGCTCGGCAGCTTCTTCAGCGGCGGCCGCATCGGTCTCTCGCGCATGGGCGATGAGACTGGCAGCTAGGCTCTCGTCGGCGTCGATGAGCGCCTGCATCCACGTCGGGACGTCGAATTCCTTGGCTTCGTCCGGACGGAGCAGGCGGATACCGACGATCTCGACGGTGTCGGCGCAGCCCGGCTCGTCGTGGGTATCGGCATACCCCCGCACGAAGTTGTACCGGAGGCGCAAGATGAACTCCTGCTCACCGCCGTCTGAAATCGACATGGCGACGGTGGTGTCGAAGGTGCGGGCCTGGGCCATGTCAGCCCTCCATCCGAAGGGCGGCGCGGCCGGCTATCAGGATCCCGCCGACGGCCATGTTCGCGAAGACGAAGACCAGCGTCATCGCCTGCTCGAAGTTGAGCTGCTGGAGCGCGGCCATCAGAAGCTCCACGCCTGGATGCCGTGGGTGGCGCAGTAGGCGCGGGCCTCGCGCTTGCCGGCGATCTCGACCGTGTCGACGGTCGCGCCACCGGGGCCTTCCTTGATCGTCAGGAAGCAGCGGGTCTTCGTCTTGGTGAAGTAGGCGATCCGCATGACCGGCTCCGTCGCGGTGTTGCGATGGAGCATCATAAGCACGGCTTACGATTTGCCGCAAGCACTTTCGTAAGTGACGCTTATCTCGAAGGATCGACCGCTTTCGGCTGGTCTGTGGACGAGTGTGGATAAGCGAATTTCGTCTCGACTCAGACGATCAAGCTCGTTTGGTTGGAAGCCACGCGAGAACGTAAGGTGAACACATGGTCGGGGGCAGCGCAAACGGCTTTGGTGATTTGGTCGGGCTGGGTATCGAATGTGAGAACTGCGGGCGACGTAGGAGGCTAAGTCGGCCTCAGGTTCAGCGCATGATTGGGCGCGGGATCAACACGATCGAACAGCTTGGTCACAAGCTACGGTGCCGGGTGTGCGCAGAACAGGGCAAAATCTCTAAGAACGTATCAATCACACCGTATTATCGATGCGAAGAAGCGATAGCTATTAAAGTGCTATGAAAGTCCTAGCGCCTCTTCCCATGGTATCACTCGATACAATCGCACTGATGCTCGGTCGAATTCAATTTCCTTAGGCGGATTGAATTGCTCGACTATGACCTTTTCGGATGTTCGCTTTTTCAGCCGCTTGAGAAAGGCTGCGTGAGGCTCTCCTTCCTTCGCCGAAATTACTTCAACGACAACATCATCACCGATGGCAGGCGCTCTATGGGGATTTACGTAAAATAACGCGCCTTCACGCCACGCCGGATACATACTATCGTTGACCACATATAACGCGAATATATCTTTTGCATCTGCAAGGCCGTTCGGGCGTATTGCTCTGTCGATCTGTGTTCCGTTGAAATGGAAGTCGCCGTCATTTCCGCCGACAGCTATCCCGTAAACAGGAAC
This sequence comes from Methylobacterium komagatae, assembly GCF_042661665.1. NCBI lineage: Bacteria > Pseudomonadati > Pseudomonadota > Alphaproteobacteria > Hyphomicrobiales > Methylobacteriaceae > Methylobacterium > Methylobacterium komagatae. The sequence goes on along the minus strand of NZ_JBHSWN010000001.1, from coordinate 2,850,566 downwards.
GTCTCTCGCAAGCCCTCGGACATAAGTGAAAGCCGGGGCGTCATATGCAGGCTTCACTCCGCCAAACGGAAGGTTGCCGCTCGGCTCCACTTCTTCATTCTTGACACTGTCTGGATGGTCTACGACCCCTTTGGCGCCAGCAAGAACGATTCCTCGCTTAACAAGCTCGCTGATTACCTCGCCCGTCGTGAGATCAAGGCCGAGCACTAGGGCCAGGTCCATCACACGCGGAGGCGCCGGAAAGGTTTCCCCAGATTCCCACTGGGAAACCGCTGAGGCGCTGATGCCCAGCTCTTTGGCGAGGCGCGCCTTGCTCCATCTGCGAGCGGTGCGCTTCTGAGTTATCAGAGAGGCGAGCGGGTTCGTCATATCCCCCTCGATAAGGCGCGCTTATCAAATCGCAAGCTAAGTTGCACTTGCGTACTGTCGTAAGTCATGCTTATGCTTATGCCCATGAGCGAAGCAGCGCTTAAGATCGCTATCGAAAAGGCCGGTGGGCACGCCAAACTCGGGCGCGCTCTAGGCATCTCTGGCGCGGCCATCAGCCAATGGACGCAATGTCCACCCTTGCGGGTACTCGCCGTTGAAGAGCTGACTGGCGTCCCCCGCCACGAGCTTCGGCCCGACCTGTATCCGCCAGTACCGGCCAAGCCGGAGGCGGCGTGATGGCTGACTTCATCTACATCGCCGAGGCTCGGAACGGGCTCGTCAAGATCGGGTGCTCGCTCAATCCACGCGGGCGCGTCCGTCAGATGGAGCTGTTCAGCCCCGTCCTGATCCGTCTGGTTTCGATGTGGTTGATGGCCCCGAAGGAAGAGCTCCTCCTTCATGCCCGGTTCGACTCGCTTCGCTCTCATCGCGAGTGGTTCCGCGTCGAGGGGCCACTCGTCGGCTTCCTCGACTCAGTTTGGGGGAAGGGCGTGGATCGGATCCCCGAGTGGTCCGAGCTTACCTTTCGCGCCGACGACGGCCCTCGCAGCCGGCTGTCCCAATTTCGCAGCGTGTCAGCAAAAGCGCGTTGGGCTGACCCCGAATGGCGCACGCGCACTCTCGCCCGCATGCGTGAAGGGGCTCGCGCTTCAATGATTGAGGGAGCCGCGTGATGCGCGCCTCCCCCGATCTCGGCCGGGCAAAGCGCGGGAATGAGCCCGTAGCGCTCGGCGCTCACCTGGCCGCCGGGCCTGGGTCGAGAACGCCCGTTATCCTTTCGGCCGTTGGCCGTCATCGCGCCCATGGCGGGCGACTCCTCCTAGACTGGCCGGGGCCTTCGGGCTCCGGCCTCTTTCGGGGGCGCTCGTCCTGACCCTCGCGCTCGCCGCCTGCGAGGCCGATCACATCGGCGCGCGGGCGACGTTGCAGGAGTGGGGCTATCGCGGCGTCGGCATCACGGCCGCGCCGCTGCTGAACCGACCCTGCCGCTGGGGCGAGCCCTTCGCCGTGCGCTGGACCGCTCATGACGAGCACGGCGTGTCCGCTGCCGGCTGGCTCTGTGCCGCCGACGAGGCGGCCGAAGACGCGCGAATCCTTCTCGACAAGGCAGGTGCCTGATGACGGAACGCTGCCTTCATTGCGCGATCCGCGCTGCCATTGAGGCGCATGCCGAAGAGCATCTGCCGCGCGATCCGTCGGGAGCCATTCGGGTCGAAAGCTCCCTTGCGCTTGTCGGGCTCGCCGAGGCCGTTGCCGACTTGGTGACCATGCCCGGAGACGAGGAAACGCGGGCCAAAGCGTTCCGCCACTTCATGGTGGCGTTGAGCGAGGCCGTGACCCGTCGCGGCCTGCCGACCGGCTTCACGATCACCGCCGGCCCCGTCGAAGTCCCTTCGCGGGGGCTGCACTGACATGGTCGGCCAGATCGTCTTCCTTTGCCTTGGCTCGATGTGCCTCGCGACCGGTGGGTTCGTCGGCGGTCTGACGTGGTCCGCCAACGAACTCGGCGTGTCAGAGCATCGGGCCGTCGGGTTGACGTGCTGCGCTGGGCTCGGTGTGCTCGGCCTCGCCTGTCTCGTTTTCTCGGGGGCGTTCGCATGATCGCGCGCTCCCTCCCCTATCGCGGCGCGCTTCAGCGCCCGATCGCCTGCCCGGTGTCCTGTTCTGACCGCCGGGTGGGCGTTCCTGTTCCCGCATCCCTGCCGCGTCGCCTGCAAGCTGTCGGCCGAGATGCCTGCGTATTGAGTGCGTACTCTCAAGAACTCCCTTCGCATAAGCGCCTCGCTCTCCGTGGCCTGAAACAACCACGGGGAGCTTTGAGCTTGTGCAAAAGGTCTTTGCGGACATCGCAAATGTCGAATGCTGACGTGATGAGGGGGCAATCCCTCTCAAACGATCTGCTCCGCTGGGAAACACGCGGCCCCGGTGACACCGCGAACGCCATGCGGCGGATCGCGAACCGGGCCGCCGTCCCCTTCGGGAAGCTCTGGGCGCTCCGGTACCGGCCGCCCAAGGAAATCGCCTCGCATGTCCTGGCGCGGATCGAGGCCGCCCACGCCGCCGAACGCGAGCGGCAACTCCGGAGGCTTGCCCATGACGTCGAGATCACCGCCGCGCTCGCCGGGTCTGACCACCCTGCGGTGGCTGCGGCTGCGGCTGCTCTTCGCGCGGCAGGTGTCGCGCCTGAAGGCGCAGCTCCGGGCGTGGTGGGAACGGCTCGCCAATCGGCGCGGACGATCCGGCCCACCCGAGAAGTGGAACTGACGGACCTGCCGCTGTGGCGGGCCGCGAACGAGGAGGAGTGAGGATGCCGCACTTCACGAAGAAGCCGGTCACCGTCGAAGCGGTGCAGTTCCATAAGCTGGGCGATCATCCGGCGGTCGAGGCTTCATTCGGCGAAGGATTCGTCGTCGAGGGCCGCCAGGGCTTCGTTGGCGTGCAGCCAGGCGACTGGATCATCACTGAAGCGAACAGCGGCGGCTTCTATCCCTGCAAACCCGATGTCTTCGAGGCGAACTATGCGCCCGCCCTCGCTGATGGTGGCTCGGGTCTGTCGTTCGGTGTCGCGCTCATCGCGTTGAAGGCTGGCGAGCGGGTCTGCCGGGCCGGATGGAACGGCAAGGGCATGTGGCTCGCGCTTTCCGGACCTCTCGAAGGTCGCGAGATCGCCTTCGAGAACTTCTGGTCGAAGCCGTGCAGCGAGTTCGCTCGGCGGAACGGCGGCTCTGCGACCGTCCTGCCCTGCATCAACATGAAGACCGCCTCCGGCGAGATCCTGATGGGCTGGCTTGCCTCCCAGACGGACATGCTCGCCGACGACTGGATGGTCGTCTCGGACTGATCTGCCGCTTCCGAGCGGCGCCCGGCCGCTCGGCTCACCTAGGAGCCGTCCATGTCGAACGACGAAACTCGCGTCGAGGCCGAGATCCAGGCGAAGGGCCTGAACGCCCCCCGCCTCACGCCCGATCTCATTGACGCCTGTATCTCTGCCGAGGCGTTTCACGTCTTCCCGGGCACGACCCTGACCGTCTGCGCGCTCACCCTGCGCAACGGCTTCATCGTGACGGGCACCAGCGCCGCTGCGAGCCCGCAGAACTTCGACGAAGCCATCGGGCGGGACATTGCCCGGCGCAACGCGCGTGAGCGCATCTGGGAGCTGGAAGGCTACCTGTTGCGCGAAAAGCTGGCCGGCGCGTGATGTCGAACCCGGCCGCCCTCGCCGCCGTGCCCGGTCTAATCCGGGCGACGCGCCTCTCCGTCGAGGCGAACGCCCCGACCGGCGCCATCGCTTACGCGGCTTGGGCAGGCCTGCTCTTCAGTCTCGTGTGCTGCGAGGACATGGCCACCAACCTAGTGAGGTTGGCGCCGGAGGCCCGCGACGCGCCCCGTCAGCCGTCGCAGCAGGTCCATGCCCCGATCGGCGAGTCCGTCGAGCCGCTGGTCCCGCGATGGACCGGGCACGACCCGCGCCTCCCGCCTGGTCGCCCGCATCCCTGATCCCCTTTCGCGCGTCCTCGCGCCCTTCCCGGAGACGTCCCGTGTCCAATCCCTGGAGTGCCCCCGTCGTCAAGCCGCTCTCGAAGCTGCTGAAGTTCATCCGTGTCCAGATGGCGGGGGCGCCGGCAGCGGACGCGGAAGATGCCGTCGACAGCATCGCAGAGCACTTCGCCGATGAGATCCGTGCGGCCGTCGAACCGCTGAAGGAAGAAAACGCCGCGCTGCGCCGAGAGATCGAGACGCTGAAGGGCCTTGTGCCGTCCGCCGCCAGCGATGCCACGGACCTATTCGCTCCGATCCGTGAGGAAATCGCCGAGCTACGTGTCGCTTTGGAGAAGGCGCTGTCCGCAGCCGCCACGCCCGCTGACGAGGTGGTCGCTGCAGTCAAGGCGCTGCACGAACGTGTCACCGCTCTCGAAAAGCCCAGGCCGGCCGCCGCCGTTGCGGCCCGTGCCGCTGCGCCCGCCGCCCGGCCGGCCACCACCGCCTAACCCTTCACCCGCAGGAGCACACCATGGCCGACGCCATCAATCCGAACCTCGTCAACCTCCTCCGCATCATGGTCGGTGCCCATGTGATCGCGCAGGGGCAGATCGGCGAAAATCAGAACGAAATCGCCGACCTCAAGAGCAAGAATGCCGATCTGGAAGCGCGCTTCGCAGATCAGGGCGAGACCATCCTCGCCATGAGCAAGGTCCTCGACAAGCTCGCGAGCACCGTCGCCGAACTCCAAGGACACGCCGAAACGGTCGTCGGCGAGAGCGGCATCGCCACGCAGCTCGGCGATCTCAATGAGCTTCCCGCGCTTCAAGAGCAGCTCGCGGCGGCCATGCCGGCGCCCGTCGAGGCCGCGCCGGTCACCGAGGCTCCGGCCGCCGCGCCCGCGCAGGACCCGGCGCCCCAAGCCGTCGCCGCCTGATCCCGAAACGAGAACCGCCCGGCCTGCAGGCAAGCAGGGGCCGGGCGGTCTGTAGAGAACGGGCGTGGTGCCCGTAGTGGAGAGAGCAATGGAAGCCACATCGGATACAGTTGCGCAAGCGGAAGCGACCGTTGCGCTCGCCGCTGAGACCCTGCGGGGTGATATTCGAGACAAGATCCTCGACGATATCGCCCGCGATATGCCGTGCTGGACCAAGCTGTCCGAGCGCGAGCAGAAGAAGTTCATCGGCCGCGCCGATAATCTCGCCTATCACGTGGTCCGCGAGGCTACGCGGCTCGTAGCGCACCAGGGATTCGCGCACCTGACCGTCTCCACGGGCAAGTGGAGCGTGAAGGACGGGATCAAGCTGGAGGTCAACGCTTCCTCCTCCGTCGACGACATCACCAAGCTCGCCGAGCACGGCTCCGGCAGCGCGGTCCTCGTCCTTGCCGAGGCGTCGGTCTTCTACGGCCAGCGGGCGGAGGCCCTTGCCGACAAGGATCAGCCGGACCTTCCGATCGCAGATGGCGATGGCGTGATCGCTGAGGGGGTGGGCGCGGCTGGGGCTGAGGCCGAAGCCGGGACGGGAGCCGTCGAACCGGATCGCTCACCCCTGCCGGAGCCGCCGACGGCGAGCACGCGCTCGCGCCGTCGCTCCCCCGCCGACGCTGACGCCTGACCGGGAGGCGCGCGATGTCCGACACCGTCATCATCCGCCTGCCCGGCGCCCCTCGTGGCAAGGGCCGACATCGCGCGCAGGCTCGTCCGACGCGGGGGCGTGTCGCGAATCCACTCGCACCCGGACCAGAAGACCGAGGCTTACGAGGGCGCGCTGCGTCTTGCCGCCGGTCTCGAAATGCGCGGCCGGGCCCAACTGACCGGCCCCCTGGAGGTCCGGATCTTCGCCATGCTCCCGATCCCGGCGAGCTGGTCGAAGCGCAAGCGCCTGGACGCGATCGAGGGTCGCCTCCGTCCCACCACCAAGCCCGATTGGGACAACATCGCGAAGGTCATCGATGCGCTGAACACCATCGTCTGGGCCGACGATGCCAGCGTGGTCGATGGCCTCGTGCGGAAATTCTACTCGGAGACGCCCGAACTGGTGATCCAGGTCACGGCGCTCGACGCGCAGGCCGTGAGGGCGGCGGCATGAGCGTCTCATCACCCCTCACCGATTTCGTCGTCGGTCGAATGATCGACGCGCAGGGCGACCGGACGGCGCTGACCGATCTCATCGCCGAGCTGACGGCGGGTATCGGTCTTGCCGTGGCGATCGCTGCCGACGGTGACGCTGCCGAGGCGAACGACCTCTGCGAGGCCGCGAGCCATGGCGTATTCCAACAGGCCTGCCTGCACACCGGCATGGCTCGCATGGTGCGGGGGTTCGCATGATCCCCGCCGGTCACGCCTCCGTCATGGCCTCGCGTCGCGAGCCGCCGGACAGCCTCGACTTTTTCCCGACGCCTCCCTGGGCGACGCGGGCGCTGCTCGCCGAGGTCCTGCCACTTGCCCTCGGCGGCCAGCACATCTGCATGGCCTGGGATCCAGCCTGCGGGGAAGGCCACATGGTGGAGGTCCTGCAGGAAGAGATCGCGATCGTTCGCGGCAGTGACGTCTTCGATTACGGGCGCGGCTACAGCGTCGCCGATTTCCTCGACCGCGATACGCGGATGCCGCCGCCGGTCGATCTGATCTGCACCAACCCGCCCTTTAACGCTGCGGTGAAGTTCGCCCTGCGCGCGCTCGATGAGGCGAACGTAGCGGTCGCGCTCCTGCTGCGCACGGCATGGATGGAGGGTGAGGCCCGTTACGAGAGCCTTTTTCGGCACCGACCGCCGACCGTCATCGCCCCCTTCGTCGAGCGGGTGGCGATGCTCAAGGGTCGGTGGGAGCCGAACGCATCCTCTGCGACGGCCTACGCGTGGTTCGTGTGGGTGAATGGTGAGGCGCCCCGCGCGCCGATCTGGATTCCGCCGGGCCAGAAGCGCTTGCGGACGCGGCCAGACGATGCCCGTCGGTTCGGTGTCAGGGCCGACGCCCCGCTCCTCGACCTCGTGGCTGCGGAGTAGCGGCCATGAACGAGAGCCTATTCGGCATCGAACGCCTCGCTCTTGAAGCCGCTGAGGACGCCTACCGTGATGTCTACCGGCTCTTTGGTGAGGTTCCGGGGGACTCTCCGATTGAGCGGCTTCTCTGCGCTGCTCTGTGGCACCTCGTTCATCGCGGCGACCGAACGACCGAGGAGCTTATCTGGGTGCGCGAGAGCCCACGCTCGAACGCGCTGTAGCGATGGAGTCTGAAAGAGGCCGCCAGTTCACGTCGGCTTACATTGAGCCGCAGGTTCAGATTGTCGGCTGGCGCGTCGATTTCCTGATCCACTTCCCGGATCACACCGGCAAGAGCGCCGCCCTCAGCCGCCTGATCGTCGAATGCGACGGACATGACTTCCATGAGCGCACCAAAGCTCAGGCGGCCAGAGATCGTTCGCGCGACCGCGTCGCACAGCACAACGGGATCCCGGTCCTCCGCTTCACCGGTTCGGAGATCCACCGCGATCCCGCCCGCTGTGCTGAAGAGATCCTCCGCTTCATGGAACGTACGCCGGAGGTCCGGCCATGAGCGTCAAAGCGCACGCGTGGGCGAAGACCGTCAGAGCCGGAAGCCCGACGCTGAAAGCGGTGCTCGTCGCCATTGCGGACTATGCCGATCAGGCCGGCAGGGCTTGGCCCTCGCAGGAGCGCCTCGCCGAGGACACAGAGTTCTCGGTGCGCGCTGTGCGGAACGCCATCCTCGGGCTCGAAGCGAACGGGCTGCTGAAGCGCGAGGAGCGTCGACGGGCTGACGGGACCCGCGGGACGGACATCCTGATCCTCTCCATCAACCGGCAGGAGATGCCGGCTGATGCGGAGCAACCGGCACCACGTTCCAAGCAACCGGCACCTCATACCGACCAACCGGCAGGAGGTGCCGGGCCCACTACGTTAGAACCACCACTGAACCACCAACAGAACCGTTCCGATGCTACCGCATCGGGCCGGACGGCTCAGGCCGCCGAGCCGCTTTCCGTCCGAGATCGGCTTTGGATGGACGGGGTCCTGACGCTGCGCGGGCTCGGCATGAGCGACCCCAGCGCTCGGCGACTGATCGGCAAGCTGCTCCGGGACACGGGCGGCGACGCGGGCCGAATCCACTGGGCAATCGACGAGGCTCGCGCCGCCGAGACCGGCGACCCGGTCCCCTACCTGACCCGCATCCTCAACGACACGCCGACGACGCGCCCGCAGGCTCGCGCCTCTCCCGTCCGGCGCGGCACCGGCAACGGCTACCTCGACGCTCTCCTCGACAACGGGGCTCCCCATGACCCGCCTTCCCACCACCGCGGAACCGAGCACGGAAACGTCCATCGCCTCGCGGCCGGCGGCCGCCACTCGGGCCGGTGACATGCTGATCGCGACCTACCGCAACCGCCTGGACCGCAGCGGCGGCTACGGCGTGCCCCCCGCGATCCGGGCCGACCAAGCCCCGACCGAAGAGCACCGGGCCGCGATGACGGCGCGCCTCGCCGCGCTCCACGATGGCCTGACCGACGGCGAGGACCCGAGGCCGGGGCAGGTGGCCAAGCGCGACGTGATCCTGGCGCTGCTGGCCGGTTTCCCGACTTTCGGGGTCGCGGCGGATGGGGCGCGGGCCACGGCGAACCTCTACGTGCGAGCCCTCGCCGATGTGCCGACGTGGGCGGTGCGGGAGGCAGCGGCGCGGTTTTTGAGCGGGGAGACGGTACTGCCCTGGTCGGATGAGCGCTGCCCCAACCCGCCACAGGTCGCTGCGGAGGCGCGCCGGTCGCCGTCCCTCGTGGCGATCCACGCCGAGATCGCCGCCCTCAAGGACGTGCTGGGCGCGGTGCCCTACCAGCCGATCTCCGACGCCGAGCGGGAGCGGGTGCTGGCGGACATCGCGGCATCGCCCAACAGCCTGCTCTCCGCGAGCCGGACGCCCCGTCTCGCCGCGCCCAGCGACAGCGCTGGCTCGTCGAGCGCCGAGATCGTGGCGCCGCTTCGCTCGCTCGACGTCTCGCACCTGATGGCGAGCCTCGACCGCAAGCGGGTGCCAGCATGAGCGCCGCCCTCGCCCTTTCCGTCGAGCAGCGCCTCGTCGCATCGTGGCGCGCTGGCGTGATGAGCCTGCCGGATGAGCAGATCCCCTGTGCCGGCATGATCTGGAAAGAAGCCGGTCCGCGCGGTCGCTTCGGCGTCTGGGCCGGTGTGCGGACCATGATGTTCCGGTTCGTCGAGCATTGGGGCGACGAAGCCGCCGCTCTGGGCTGGAGCACGGAATCGCTGTTCGGCGTCCACCGGCTTGCCGGGGCGCTGCGCGCGGACAGCGTCGGCGCCCTCGTCACGATCTACCCGCGCAAGGTGGTCGCCATGGACGAGCGCACGATCACCCTGGAGCGAAACGGCTCCAGGCAGGTCTTTCGAGGCCTGTCGAACCCCGTCGAGAGCATCCCGATCTGGGAGTTCTGGCGCTCAACCCGAAAGGTATGACCATGTCCACGATCACGAACGATTCCCCCGTGCTCCGCGCCATGACGACGGACATCGTTGCGGCGTATGTCTCGAAGAACCACGTGGCGGCGGGCGATGTGCCGGGCCTCGTCGCCACGGTGCACGCCGCCCTCGCCGGCCTCGTCGGGGCTGCTCCGGCGCCCGTCGAGGAACTGCCGACGCTGACCCCCGCCGAGATCAAGAAGAGCATCAAGCCCGACGGCCTGATCTCCTTCATCGACGGGCGGCCGTACAAGACTCTGAAGCGGCACCTGTCCTCCAACGGCCTCAACCCCGACAGCTATCGGGCGCGCTTCGGTCTTCCCGCCGACTATCCGATGACGGCGCCGAGCTATTCCGCGCGCCGGTCAGAGCTGGCGAAACAGCTCGGGCTCGGTGTCCAGCATCGGCAGGCGGCGGAGTAAGGCCGATGGAGTGGATGTTCGGGCCTGCCGTCGTCCTTGCGTTCGCAGTGTTCTCTTTCGCCATGGCTGCGGGGAGCGCTCGGCAGACGGATGCCGAGGCTCGCCGGCTCAATGCCAAGGCTCGGCTCCAGGAAGCGGAGAACGCGCGCCTTCAGGCTCGCGTGATGGAATAGGGGCTCACGCTCACAGTGCTGATGAAAACCCCTCTGCGTCCCGAGGGCCCCGACCCGCCAGCGATGACATGTGTCGATGTCGAACGCTGGCTGGTCGCGATGTTCATGACCCTCACCACCACCCCCATCTTCAGCGCGCGGCCCCGCCACGTCGAGGCCGTGAAGCCCAACGTCGCGCCCGGCCCGCTCTTCTGGCTGGAGTTCGCGACCGTTGTGCTGGGCGCTGGCACGCCCGAGCTGATTGCGCTGCTGACCTGGGCCAGGGCCAAGGCGCGGCGGCGGATCAAGCGCCATCGACGGTTGCGACTGCTGAAGGACGTGCCCGGCGGCACCGTCACCGATCACTGCGTCGAGTTCGGTGTGAATCGGCGGACCTTCGACCGACAGCGGAAGCGCGCCTGTGAGCGCGTGGCCGACGCGTGGAACACGCAACACCCGGTCAAGGCAGACTGACGCATCCTGTATTCACGGTTGCGTGTGTCCAAAACCGTGCAGCACTGAAACGGTCGCGGCCCGACGAAAGACGTGGGCGCCTCAAGGGGCAACACCGTGACCAAGAAGGCTTCCGTCTTTCTCGCCGGTTCCCCGGCCTTTCACCCAAATCCGACAGTGGCCCGGCACGCTGCCGCGCTCGACCGCCGGCAGGCCCGGCTCACCCGCGACCGCGCGCAGGGCGCCTCGCCCGACGTCATCGCGCGCCACGAGTTAGAGGTCGTGCAGCTCACCAAGACGGTTCGTCGGTCTGCTCGGCGCGTGGATCGGCTGGCCCTGCTCCGGGCCAAGGCCGCCGACGACGCAGCAGGAAGGCGGACAACGCCCAACTGATGGAGCGCCTCGATGCCAAGCAGGCGGTTGAGGATCAGGCCACGAAGGACCTCTGCCTCGTCGTCATCGACCGCATCCAGAAGCGCGAGGCCGATGCCCGCGACCGCCGGAAGCTCTCGACGCCCGAGCAACGTCACCGCGCCAGCCGCCTCCGGAAGAAGCTGCGGTCGAACCCGCATGTCGAGCGCGACGCGGCGATCCAGATCGGGCGGCGCGTCGTCACCGATCCTGACCGGCTCGGCGGCTTCATCGAGGTCCAGGTCAATAAGCAGCTCGACGTCCTAACGACGGAACACGCTGCTCACCGGATCGACGATGTCGCTTTCGCGGTCGGTCGGCTCCTGCAGGATGCATGGACCGGGCACGGCGAAGGACATGATCGGCGCATGGAGACGATCGCACGGCTTGGTGTCCTGTACGGCTCCGATGGCGAAGACGGTCCGCTGCCTTCTCGAGAGATGGGGATGCTCCGCCAAGTCTTCCGGGTCCGCGCCGTCGCCGAACTGGACGCCAAGATCGCCGGGGTGGTCGGATGGTTCGGGGTCCGATTCCTGAAGGCGATCCTCGTCGAGGGCCACACCTTCAAGTCCTATGCGGGCTGCACCGTTGGTGGCGGCGACCGTGGTGTCGGTCGGATCGGCGACCGTTTCCGGTGGCTCCTCGGCGCAGTAGCCGATGCCCTCCATACCGCGACCGGATCCGAGGGGCAGTTGATCCGGGCGACCCGCGATCCGGCTTGACCCGTCGGGCTATCTCCGGCATTTCCGTACTGTCACCAGACGCGCGCCCGGGATCGAAAGATCGCCGGGCGTTTGCATGTCTGGCGGGCGCAGGAGCGGACCTATCCAGTCGACCCCTCCGCGGTAACGGCGGACAGTAGCTGTGACGCCACCTTGCGCGTCGGCGAAGCGGCATCGGCGCAACCCCGCCTCCTGCGCCACCCTATTTCGAACCTGCTCAACAGCTTAACGTTGTTCCCGTGAGACGCGGGCGGGTTCCCATGCCATGATCGGCCCCCGATGACGCTCCGTAAGCGCTTCTGCTACGCGACCGAGCTGCGGGCCTTCGCCCGTGAGGTCGATGACCTGGCTCTCGCCGATCGGCGGGACCCGGAGGCGCCTATCGTCACCAAGGTCGATCTGGCCAAGCGGATGCGTGAGCGCGCCGCCGAAGTGATGCGCCACGAGGATCCGGCCGAGCGCGGGACGTTCCGGGCCGAGACGGTTTTCGGCAAGCGCAGCGCCCGGCCGGCTCGAGCCGAGATCCGGGGTTCGCGTCGGGTCCAGGCCGCCTGACCAAGAATTTGGAAGTCACTCGCTGAACCATAGAGCGGAACCCGGATCGCACAGCGAAATCAAGGCTTTTTTCCAAATTCTCGCAAGCCTCCATTCAATTGGAAATACAGTTAAGCTAGGCTTCCAAAGTCTTGGCCGAATTAGGAGATCAAACGATGCAGGGCTCCGACCGCGTTAGGCGTCTTCGGAGCCGGGCAAGCGCTAAGCCGCTCGCGAAGGAACTGACCAAGCCGCGAGTTGTCGGATATCTCAGGGTATCAACCGAGGGGCAGTTCTCCGACGGCCACGGCCTTGATGTTCAGGAGCGTGCGGTGAAGGCGTTCGCTCTCAGCCAGGGCTACCAACTGGTCGATGTGGTCACAGACTGCGTCTCCGGGGCAACCGCACCGGCAGAGCGCGAAGGATTCCGCCGCGTCATGGAGCTTGCTGGCGAGGGCGCGTTTTCGATCCTGTTGCTATACAAGTTCGACCGTCTCGCGAGGAACGTGCTGCACGCTGTCACTAGCGTTCACGAGATGCGCGACCGGCACGGCATCGTCATTCGGTCTGTCACCGAGCCGATCGACACCGCCACTCCCATGGGGGAGATGATTTTTACGGTCCTTGCGAGCATGGCCGCGCAGGAGCGCCAAGTCATCACCGAGCGTACCTTCGGCGGCCGTCGCGAAAAGGCGACGAAAGGCGGCTTCGCCGGTGGCGCTGCCCCCTTCGGCTATCAGCGCGACAAGGATGGGGGCCTCGTCGTTGTCGAGGCGGAAGCTGCAATTGTCCGGAGGATCTTCTCCGAGCGCGCTGACGGCCGAACGCTTCAGACGATAGCCGACAGCCTGAACGCTGATGGCCTTCGCTCGAAGCGCGGCGGCCTCTGGCAGGTATCTTCGGTTGCTTACATCGCAGACAACCCAAAATATCGGGGTGTCGTGGAGTATCTCTTCACGTGGAACGGGGCCGATACGCACGTTCTTCGTGAAGGTCAGCACACTCCGATAGTTCTTCCGTAGGCCATCTGCCACGGATGCCCTCAGACCCCGCTTCGGCGGGGTTTTGTCTTTCTGGTTATGCCATGAACCGCGAGACGCACACGGCGGCCGACGCCGAGCGCTGGGTCCGCGCCATGCAGCGCGATCCGGCCGCGAAGGCCTATGGCGATCACCTGCGCCGCAAGGGGCTCCTCGTCGAGCGTGACCGGTCCTTCGCCGAGTTCGTCCGGCTTTGCCGCTCCGAGGTTCGTCCGTGAGCCCGCTCGCCACCTCCCGCGCCCTCGCCGCCCTCGGCGTCGGTCGCGATGGGCCGTCCGCCGCGCAGTGGGTGGAGGCGCTCAAGATCGCCGCCCGCGCCGAGCGCACGCCTGGCCACTCGCTGCACGTCGCATTCATGCCGGGCGGCACGGCCCGGATCACCGAGCATCTGCCCCCGAAGGTCCAGTCCGCATGATCGCCCGCCTCCTCCGGCTGTTCGGACGCCGCGCGCCGGTCGTCATCACCGCGCCCGATCCGGTCATCCGCACCGGCCGCGTGCTCTCGCAGGGCTGCGGTCGATGATGCCGGTGCTGATCGCCACGCCGCCCGCGCCTCCGCCGCTGCCGCCGAGGGTGCCGCAGATCCCGCCCTTCCTGATCGTGCTGCCGGCGGAGCCCGCACCTCGCCCGCAACCTCGTCCGACGGTTCACTGATGCGCCGGCCTCCGATCCTCGGGCCCTGGCGCGTTGTCGCGCTGCTGCTGATCGTCCCGGCAGCCTGGACCTACGTCTGGGCGCTGTCGCCGGCTGCTACCTGATGCGTGAGTATCGCCTTGCCCCTCTGGGGCGCCGCCCGCAGGCCGCCATCGTTCTGCATCCCGGCGATGACGTCGCTGTGGCTCGCGACCTGACCGTCTTCGAGCCAGACGATGCGTGGCAGGATACCGGGTTGCTCGACGCCAGCGGTACGCCGCTGATGCGTCGCGATCGGCTCGGCCCCATCGGCTTCACGGCTCAGATCGAGGACTGATGCTGACCCGCCCTCGCCCGCCGGAGCATCTCCTCGGGGATGAAGGTGCGGTTGCGACCTCGCCCGTCGAACCGGCTCACGATCTGCACGACTGGCTCCGGGCGACCTTCATCGACGAAGGCGCGCCGCTCCTGAACGAGGACCACATCCACCTGCGCGACGCCCGCCTCGGCGTGCTCTGGTGCTCCTTACCCGCCGAGAGGCAAGGCAACACGGTGGTCGGCCTCTGCGAGGAGGCGAGCTTCATCGGCAACCGCTGGGCCAAGGCTCGGTGGACGCAGCAGATCGAGGGCTGGTTCGGCGCGGTGCCGAACTTCCTGCTCACGTTCCATGCGGACTATGCCGACCAGTGCTCCGACGCGGCGTTCTGCGCCCTCGTCGAGCACGAGCTCTATCACGCGGGCCAAGCCAAGGATCGATGGGGCTCGCCGCGCTTCTCGAAGATGACGGGCCTGCCGGTCTTCGCTCTGCGCGGCCATGACGTCGAGGAGTTCGTCGGCATCGTCGAGCGGTATGGCGTCGGCAACGGCGCGGGCAAAACCGCCGCTCTCGTGGCGGCGGCCAACCGAGCCCCGATCATCTGCGAGGCTGACATCACCGTCGCCTGCGGGACCTGCGGTCGTAGTTTGATCTGAGTTTGATGGGATCGCGGTCGTGAATGTCCTGTCCGACGATGTAAAAACCTACATCGTTCAACAGCTTGCGATGTTCGAGCCGCCCTCTGCTGTCGTGAAGGCGGTCAAACAGGAATTCGACCTCGACGTCTCACCGCAGCAGGTCGAGGCCTACGATCCCGGCAAGCGAGCGTCGCGAAATCTCTCGGACGCCTACCGGGAGATCTTCGAGGCCACCCGCAACACGTTCCTGACCGACACGGCGGCGATCGGCGTCTCGCACAAGGTCGTCCGCCTCCGCACGCTCGCCCGCCTGATCGAGACCGCCGAGAAGCGCGGGAACGCTGTGCTGGCGGCGAACCTCCTCGTGCAGGTCGCGAAGGAGATGGGCGAGGCCTACACCAACCGTCAGCGGATCGACGCGAATGTTGCAGTCCGCAGCCACGAGGATGCTCTCGGCGACCTTGAGTGACCGCGAGCGCGCGGTTCGGCAGAAGCTCAAGTCGGACTTCGAGCACTACGCGCCGCGCTGCCTCCGGATCCGGACGAAGTCGGGCAAGATCGTCCCGTTCACGCTGAACCGGGCGCAGCTCTACATCCACGAGAGACTGCAAGAGCAGTTGCTCCGGACCGGCTCGGTGCGAGCGCTGATCCTGAAGGGGCGGCAGCAGGGTGCCTCAACGTACATTGGCGGCCGGTTCTACTGGCGCACCACCCACAAGCGCGGCGTCCGGACCTTCATCCTGACGCACCAGGACGATTCCACGGCCGCCCTCTTCGAGATGGTGAGCCGCTACCACGAGCATTGCCCGACGCTGGTGAAGCCCTCGACGGGTGCGGCGAACGCGAAGGAGCTGCTCTTCGACCGCCTCGACAGCGGCTACAAGGTCGGCACGGCGGGCTCGAAGGCCGTCGGCCGCGGCAACACCCTGCAGCACTTCCACGGCTCCGAGGTCGGGTTCTGGCCGCACGCGCACAGCCACGCGTCGGGCATCCTTCAGGCCATCGCCGACGAGCCGGGGACCGAAGTCATCCTGGAGAGCACGGCCAACGGGGTCGGGAATTACTTCCACCAGCAATGGCGGAAGGCCGAGCGCGGCGAGAGCGAGTTCCAAGCGATCTTCGTCCCGTGGTTCTGGGACGACGGCTACCGGAAGGAGCCGCCCGCCGATTTCACGCTCTCGACCGACACCGATGAGCAGGGCGAGTCCGAGGTCGATTACGCCGAGGCCCACGGCCTCGACGCGGCGCAGATGTTCTGGCGCCGACGCAAGATCGCGGACCTGGGCGAGAGCCTGTTCCGTCAAGAGTATCCCGCAACCGCAGCTGAGGCCTTCCAGATGGCGAACACGAACGGGCTGATCTCCGCCCGGCTCGTCATGGCGGCGCGCAAGCGCACGGTGGAGCCCTCGGGTCCCCTCGTGTTCGGCTACGATCCCGCGCACCAGGGCGGCGATCGTCACGCCCTGGCCAAGCGCCGGGGCCGCAAGGTGCTGTCGGCGGGCGGCCCGGTCGGCATGTCGATCCCGGAGAGCGCGAATTACCTGCGCTGCGAGATCGACAGGGACAACCCGACGAAGTGCTTCATCGACGTGACCGGCGGCTACGGCGCGGGCGTCTACGATCTGCTCCTCGAATGGGGGTATGGCTCGGACGGCCGCAACATCGTCGTCCCGGTGAACTTCGGTGCGGCTCCGACGCAGCCGAAGCGCTACTCGCCGACCACGGGCGAGGAGTTGCCGGGCCCGCTGAATCGCCGGGCTGAAATCTGGCTGTCCTCGCTCGAATGGCTGGAAGATCCGGCCGGCGTTGATCTGCCCGACGAGGACGAGATCCAAGCCGACGCCTGCTCGACCGGCTACAGCCACAACAGCCGCGGCCAGATCCAGCTCTGGTCGAAGGAGAAGATGCGGTCGATGGGCATCCCCTCGCCCGATTGCTGGGACGCCGTCGCGCTGACCTTCGCCGAGCCGGTGATCGAGACCGCCCCCTGAAGCTGGCAAGTGCCTCCGCCCGTCGCGGCGGTGGCTGGATGGGTGCCTGATGGCTCGCAAGCAACCCCGCCGCGTCGAGCGGCCGACCTCGCTCCCGCCGGAGGTCGAGGAGAAGCCGGCGCGCCCGGCCAACCCGAAGGCGGAAGCGAACGCAAAGGTCATCACCGTCGCCACCAAGCGGTGGCAGCGCGCCGATCTGGCCGACAAGGATAACCGGATGGCGGCCTATGCCGATCTGGACTTCCTGTTCGTCGAGGGTGCGCAGTGGCCGGAGGACGCGAAGCTCGCCCGTGCCGGCCGCCCCTGCCTGGAGTTCAACCGCCTGCCGACCACCATCGCCCAGATCACGGGCGATATCCGGCAGATGCGCCCGGCGGTGAAGGTCGTGCCGGTGGACAGCCGAGGCGATGTGAAGACCGCCGACGTGATCGCCGGCATGGTGCGCTACGTCGAGAACCGCTCCGACGCCCCCGCCGCCTACTTCACCGGGGCGGATCAGCAGGTTGCCGCCGGTATCGGGCACTGGCGCGTCGAGACGGAATACGGGTCCGATTCCACGTTCGAGCAGGAGATCCGCATCTCGGCCATCCCGGACGGCATCGCCGTGCGCTGGGACCCGGACGCGAAGAACCCGACCCGCGAGGATGCGCGCTTCTGTTTCGTGCCCGTGGACATGAGCCGGGATGTGTTCGAGGAGACCTATCCCGACGCAACGGCGGCCGAGATGGGCGACGCCGAGCTGACGCAGTCCGGGCTCTCGGAATGGGCGACCGCCGACACGGTGCGCGTCGCCGAGTATTGGACGAAGAGTCCGATCAAGAAG
This sequence comes from Methylobacterium komagatae, assembly GCF_042661665.1. Taxonomy (NCBI): domain Bacteria; kingdom Pseudomonadati; phylum Pseudomonadota; class Alphaproteobacteria; order Hyphomicrobiales; family Methylobacteriaceae; genus Methylobacterium; species Methylobacterium komagatae. The sequence continues at coordinate 2,833,039 of NZ_JBHSWN010000001.1, read as the reverse complement.
ACCCTCGCCCTGATGCCCGACGGCGAGATCCTCGACCTCACCGACACGGCGGACGAGGACCACGAGGAGAAGCTGGCCCGGGCAGAGGCGGCCGGCGCTCGGATCGAGAAGCGCGACGGGCACAAGATCGAGCGCTACCTCATCACGGCGAACGAGGTCCTCGAAGGCCCGACGCCTTGGCCCGGCCGGTTCATCCCCATCGTCCCGGTTGTCGGGATCGAGATGCAGGTCGGTCGCCGCCGCATCCGGCGCGGCGTGGTCCGCACGGCGAAGGATGCCCAACGGGCCTACAACTATGCCCGCTCGACCCAGACGGAGGTCGTCGCGCTCCAACCCAAGGCGCCGTTCATCGGCACGGAGACTCAGTTCAAGGGCTACGAGGCGGTCTGGCAGACGGCCAACACCGAGAACCACCCGTTCCTGCCCTACAACGCGGATCCGAAAGCCGGCACGGCGATGCCGCAGCGGGTGCAGCCGCCGGTCGCCTCCGCCGGCCTCGCCGAGCTGACGCGCGAGGCGGCCGAGGACATGAAGGCGGTGACGGGCGTGTACGACGCCTCGCTCGGCGCCCGCTCGAACGAGACGTCGGGCAGGGCGATCCGCGCCCGCCAGCAAGAGGGCGACGTCGGCTCATTCGTCTACATCGTGAACTTCACCCGGGCGGTGCGGCACACCGGTTCGATCGTCGTCGACCTGATCCCGCACATCTACGACACCGAGCGCACGCTCCGGATCATCGGCGAGGACGGCAAGGTCGATCTCGTCCAGATCAATCAGGCGCAAGGCCTCGCCACCGACGACGTCGCCGAGCGGATCGCCAACGACGTCACGGTCGGCGCGTACGACGTCGCGATGGAGATGGGCCCGAGCTACACCACCCGTCGCGAGGCCGCCCTCGACGGCATGATCCAGCTCCTCGGAGCCGCGCCGGAGGTCGCCCCGCTAGTCCTCGACCTCCTCGCGCAGGCGCAGGACTGGCCGCTCGCCGACAAGATCGCCAAGCGCATCCGCACGATGCTGCCGCCGCAGATCCAGGCCGAGGAGGCGCAGGAAGAGGGCAGGCCGCCGCCCCCGCCGCCTCCGCCCTCACCGGAGCAACAGGCGGCCGCAGCGGCCGAGCAGCACAAGCAGCAGTTGGAGGCCGGTCGCCAGCAGCTCGACCTCGCGAAGCTCGATGTCGAGCGTCAGCGGATCCAGGCCGAGATGGCGAAGGTGCAGGCCGAGATCGATCGTGCCGCTGCCGAGGCGCAGGCCCGCGTCACCGGTCCCGCGCAGCCGGGTCAGCCCGACACCCGCCTCGAAGACATCGCGCAGGCCGTGCAGCACCTCTCGCAGATCGTGGCGACGATCCTGGAGGAGCTTCCGCCTGCGGATGGCACGCCATCGCCGGAAAACGGGCCGCCAGGGCTCGAAACTGCCGAGCCGGGCGCGATGCCCGTCGATCTCTCCGGGGCGCCTCAGGGCGCCCTTTCTTTGACCCGAGCGCAATGGGCATGCCCGGCGCCGAGATGATTGGCCAGCCCGCATGAACCTCCAGCCCTTCCGTCCGACGCCCTTCGGCACGATCCGGCTGAACGCGAACACGGGCGCCGGAGCCGCCACGCCTTTATCGAGCTTGCCGCACGGCGGCGGGTGTCAGGTCCGCCTCTGGAACCGGGGCACGGTCCCGGCCCGCATCGAGTTCGGGAACAAGGCCACGATGGCGGTGCCGGATACCACTTCGATGGCGCTGCCGGCCGGCGCGGTGGAGATCCGCACCGTCCAGCCCGGCGAGCGCTTCGCGGCCGTCCTCGGCGATGGCGGCGCGCCCGACGTCGAGATCACGGTCGGCTCCGGGTTCTAGCGATGCCAGGATACGGGACAGGCCTGACATAGGGTCAGGTCGCGGCGGCCATCGCGTCGAGCGTGCCTTCGCCTGCCGCAGACATGCCCCCGGCGACCGCGCTGGACGGTCGAGCGGGCACGTCCGCCGACTTCGCCCGCGCCGATCACACCCACGCCGCGCGGGTCCAGCGCACCGTCGTGACGACGGCGGCCGACGGCACGTACAAATGGACGTTCGCCCGGCCGATCGTCTGCACGAAGGGTGCGCTGCCCCCGATCGCCTACATGGTCGACGACACCGGCTCCCCGGTCGTCGTCCAGGTCACGGCCCGCGAGTTCACGACCTCGGCCGACGGTCTGACCGACACCCACACCTCCGCGACGGTGAAGGCGCAGCGCTCGCGCACCCTTCCCGCGACACTCGTCTCGCTCGCGGCACTCATCTCCTTCGACGTCTTCGGCCTCGCTGCCGCTGGCGTGAAGGTGAACCTCTGGGCCGCTGATCCGACGCAGTAGCGCGCCGGCCCGACCCCTCTTCGCAACCCCTGTCACTTCCAACGGCCCCGGAGTCGTCGATGCCGCTCGCCTATAGGTCCTCCAGCCCGATTACGCCGGGCACCACCGTGACGGCGGGGGATGGTGTCGCCATCGCCTGCTCGGCCGACGGCTTCGTCCGCCTGCTGATGCAGGAGGGATCATACCTCGACGTCTACGCCCAGACCGGCACGGCGATCATCGACAACCTCGCCGTCATCGGCGTGGACGCCCCCAACACCACGGCGACCGCCAAGGTCTCCGTGCTTCGCCGGAGCTGATCCGTGTCGAAGCGCAACCCCTTCACGCTCTTCCGCGTGCTCGGCCGCTCGCTGCTGCCGTTCCTTGCTCCGTCCGGAGGCCCGATCGCGCCTCCCGGTTTCGTCTTCCTCCTTGGCGCTGATGGCGCCCCCTGACCGGAGCCGATGGCGCTCCTCTGTATGGAGTTGTGTGATGGTGGCGCCGAGGCAAATCAGAGCCACCGACATCGCGTCTATCGCGGGTGCAATTCCACCGATCGAGATCTTCTCCGCGAACATCAAGGGCGATGGAGTTACCGACGACAGTGCAGCCATCAAGGCCGCGCATGACAATGCCTTTTCTCAAGGCGTTCGCACCGTCTACTGCGCCAAGCAGTACTACGCTCCATCTTTGTCCGCGTGTGGCAACGTCATCTTCGTAGGCCAGGGCACGCTGCTTGGCGGCTATCGCAAGCAGATCATACCGCTCAACACGCCCGGCCCCCAGACTTTCGAGCGCGGCGTTCGGCCAAGCAAGCTCTCCAAATTCATTGCGGCTGCGAGTCCTGTGGTTCTCGTGGTGGGCGACAGCATCACTACCAAATCAGACCAGATTTCCGGGACGCTTTACCTGTCGCGGCACCTGCTTCGAAAGCTAACTCGCGAGAACCCCGGCAAGACAATCCAGTGGTTCGAGCGCGGCATCCCGACAACGGGATGGTCACACTTCGCTTCATCGCAGTCGATCTTGGCGCAAGGCTTTTCGTCTGCCGTTCTTCCGCCGTGGTACACGAACACGGCCGCGACGTGGATGAGCTACATCCAGGCGCTGGCGCCGGATCTGATCATCTTCAACTTCGGCGCGAATGCAGGCGTCCCTGCGACTGAGATGGCAGGGTTCTACTCTGCACTGAGCCAGATCGCGGCCTTCACCAAGGCGCCGGATGTGATCCTGCTGACGCCCATGTCTCCGTCTCAGCAGGACGCCAACTTCGGCGTTGTGTTCCAGCAGGAAGCCCGAGATCAGCAGGCGGCGGTGCAGCGTGGGTACGCCCTTCGCACTGGAACGTCATTCATCGACATCAACCGCTACTTCAACATGGCGCGAGATGGCCGAGACATCGGCCGACCGATGTACACTCAGATCCAGCAGGGCTTCGGCGCGGTGTTGCCGTGGACCGGTCCGAGCCAGACGTTAGATGTGTCTCTCGTTGGGCAGTGGCTCGGCGTCGTGGCGACGAACGTTCGCAACGGCACGCCGTTCATCTTCAACATCGGATCGCTTTCAGACAACAACTTTGAAATTTACCGCGATCAGACAAGCGGTAATTTCAAGATCAACGTTCGCGTCACCGGCTCGCTGCTTGCCATCAATGGGCTCGATACCGGTGTGCCATGCCCTACTACCGGCACGATCTACTGGGAACTCTGCACCTATGGAAACTGGGTGCAGTTCGGGTATTCGACTTCGCCACAGGTGCAGGGTGGTTTCACCCCGGTCTGGGGTGGGTTCGTAGAGCGCTGCGGTGGTCTCTTCACCCCTAAGATGTCTCAGGCGGGCTCTGGTGGGCAGACTGTCTTCACCAACTCGCTCGCCACCAGCGTCCCCACACTCGTTATGCCGAACGTCACAGATTACGAGATGTACGGCATCGTCCCAACCGCAAGCGGCGGCTCGATTACGGCCATAGGCGGCAACGCAATCAATCACCCTTCGGCTATTGGCGCGATCAAGATCTGGGAAGCGATGCTGAATGCGGAGAGTTTTGCGACATAAAAAGAGAGACTGCCCGACCTGAAAGCTGAAGCAGCAAAATTATTGCTTTGGCTATTCACTCGGTCTTGTAATAAAATTATCGGTAATACAGGATAAAATCTGAGTCCGCATATTTCTGAAGCTCCACCTAACTTCGATAGCTAATCTCTGCGTGGCCGAAGCGCAGCCTCCGACCACGCCCATGACAAGCTAGCTCTCTAAAAACATAAAACATCAATGATGTTTTAGTTAAAAACGGCGAGTCATACATTATTCGCCGCTCATATGCTTCGTACTTATGACTTGTAGGTCAATATTGCTCGTTACCTAGTTCACACATTATCCAAATCGTACAATTTGTTATACCCTCCAGCTAGAGTGAACTGCAGCAGTATTTCACCGAATTCCGGCTTCCCATAAACGATGATCCGGTCACAAAATTGTATGCGATGGCGCTTTGACTCTATAAATACATCATCGTACTCCAGCCATCCCCAGATGTACAAATCGGCTTTAGATTTGCTTGCGGCAATTAGATGCTGTTGGCTGAACAATCTGGGATTGCTGTGGAAACTTGCGCCCGCTAGAATGGTATGGGGCTCGGACGGCGCATATGTTTGCCTAAACTCAACGCTCCAAGGTCCGTCTTCAGACGTAAAAGCGCCTGCATTAACAGCATGAATAACATTCATTGCAGGTGACGGGCCTGAATTTTTCCAATAAACGTCAATACGACAGCCTGAAGCACCTTTTGGGGCAGCTGGAATAACATCGTATTTTATTTCTTGTATTGTAACGTAAGCGCGTTGAGTTTGGCGCATTGACTGCTCTGAGATTTGCGCGCTGCGTTCGGCTGACCGCGCTGCGAGGCTCGTTGCATATGCAGCCCAAGCTGTTGCCAAGAGAGCAAGCCCCGAAACCGCAGCCCCAATCACGCCGACCCAGAGCTGCTGATGATTGAGCTTCAATCCTTGTTCGGCGGCGTCTGCGGAGCGTCGCTGCTGACACGAGTCAGCGTCTGCGCGCTCTTTGGGGTTGTCGCAGGTATACTGATAAGTTTCTCTCCTGCTTTGCTCCTCCTGGGAAATGAACATCGGATTAGGCTGATTGGCGAGGGATGGAGGTTTCCACATCTCGCGGGGGTATGCTTCTTTTGCGCCGGGATATTTGGATATGCTCTCACGATTTATTTGGCCACTATCTTCAGCGTTTGTGATGCCGGCGTTCATCGACAAGACAATGAGCATAAACGGCAAGCGAACTATACGCAAAATATGCCTTTGCCAGATATAAATACTGTTTTGTTCGGTTTGACTGCTCATTGCCAATTTTCGCCCAGATTTTGCGGGCGTGTCTGAAACGTATAGACTGGCATCATTCACCCCGGTTGAGTCGCATCACCGAGGATGATCGGGCCGGGTCGCTTCCACAAGCGCCCGGCCCACCTGCTTCCGCTCTTGACCCGTCGGGCAATCGGCGGCATTTCACCAGTGTCCCGAGACGTGTGGGCGACGCCCCGTCTCGCTTCCCGATCACTCCGTTCGACGCGCCCCGCTCACAGCGGCCGTTTCCGCGCGTCCGCCCCGATCCCGCAGGCCAGTGCGTGAGGCGCAGGCCGCGAGGATGCACCCGACCCGCCCGCTCGAAGCGCGGCGGGTTTTTTCATGGACAGAGACATGGACGAGGACCTGATCGTGCTGGGCGCGCAGGCGGAAACGCCAGCGGCAGGTGCAGAGGGCTCGCCTGCGGCGGGCGCCGACGAGGGCCACGAGGCCCAGATCGAGACCGCCGCAACGCCAGGGGAAGAGCAGGCTGAATCGGCCGCCCAACCGAAGCCGGAGCCCAAGACGGGCGAGGGCGACGAAGGCGAGCCCGAGAAGCCGAAGAAGCGTACCGGCATCCACCGGATGCAGGACCAGATCGCCCGACTGAAGGCCGAACTTGAGAGCGTTCGCAGTGCGTCGACCGGCGCCGGCGAGGATCGCAAGGCCGCCATCGAGAAGGAGATCGGCCCTGCGCCCAAGGAAGCCGATTTCGACGACTATGCCGCGTTCGAGGACGCTAAGGCCGAGCATCGCCTGAAGAAGGTGCTCGCCGAGCAGCGTCACGCCGACCGCGCGGCTTCGGACGCCAACCGTCAGGCTGCGGCCCGTGACGAGGCGGTCGAAGCGTTCCAGGATCGCCTGGAAGACGTTCGGGAAGCCATCCCCGACGCCGACGCGGTGCTGAAGGCGGCCTCCGACCGTGAGGTCAAGCCGCACGTGCAGGAACTCGTCGTCGAGAGCGAGAAGGGTGGGCTGCTCGCCTACTACCTCGCCAAGAACCCGGAAAAGCTCGCCGAGCTGAACCGGATGACCCCGCTCCAGGCCGCCAAGGCGGTTGGCGCGCTGGAACCCCGCCTCACCCTGGCGAAACCGAAGAAGACCCCCTCAGCCCCCGCTCCCGCGAAGCCCGTCGGCGGCTCCGCTGCGCCATCGTCTCCCGACGCGGAGCTCGATGCGTGGCTGGCCAAGACGTACCGCTCGCGCGGGGCGTAATCCGACAGGAACGATCAGACCATGCCCAACAACTTCATCACCAACAACATGATCGCCAAAGCGGCGGTCAAGGTGCTCGACAACGAACTCGTCGCTGCCTCGAAGGTCTTCCGTGGCTACGAGGCCGAGTTCGCCTCCACGGTGAACGGCTACGAGAAGGGCGCCACCGTCACCATCAAGCGGCCCCCGCAATTCCAGGTCCGCGATGGTGACGTCGCCCAGGCCCAGGACATCACCGAGGGCACGACCTCCATCACCGTGAACAAGAAGAAGGGCGTCGATCTCAAGGTCTCCTCGACCGACCGCACCCTGAACATCGGTGAGCTGTCCGAGCGGGTCATCAAGCCCGCGATGGTCTCCCTGGCCAACCAAGTCGATCAGGACGTGATGGGCCTCTACACCAACGTCGCCAACTGGGTCGGCACCCCGGGCAACGTCCTGTCGAGCTATCCCGGCTTCCTGCGCGGTACCACCCGCCTGAACAACCTCTCGGTGCCCCGCGACTCCCGCTTCTGCATGCTCTCGCCGGATGACGAGTCCGGGCTCGCGGGTGCGCAGAGCCAGTTCTACAACGACAAGCTGGTGGCCGATGCCTACCGCGATGGTGCCGTGGGCCGCATCGCGCAGGTCGATACCTACATGAGCCAGAACGTGCCGACCCTCTCCACGGGGACGCGCACCAACGGCACCGTCAACGGTGCAGGCCAGAACGTCACCTACACCCAAGTCCTCGCCAACGGCGTGGCGGTGAAGGACTTCGGCGGCCAGCTCTTCAACGTGTCGGGCCTCGGTGCCGGCGCCACGATCGCGGCCGGTGAGGTCTTCACCATCGCAGGCGTGTTCGCGGTGAACCACGTCACCAAGCAGCCGCTCTCGTTCCTGCGCCAGTTCACCGTGACGGCCGCCGCCGTGGCGGATGGCTCGGGCAACGCCACCCTCCAGATCCATCCGGCGATCATCGCTCCGGCGGCTCTGCCGGCCGGTGCGTTCACCACCGTCTCGGCTGCTCCGGCGGCTGGCGCGGCGGTGTCCTGGATGGGTGCCGCCAGCTCGAACTACAGCCAGAACATCATGGCCCATAAGAGCGCGTTCGCTCTAGCCGTGGTGCCGCTGGTGAAGCCGGATGGCGCCGTGGTCTGCGAGCGCGAGTCGTACAAGGGACTGAGCGTCCGCCTCATCAGCTACTACGATGGGACGAACGACATCTCGAACATGCGTCTCGACATCCTCTATGGCGTGAAGGCCGTGGATCCGCGCCTCGCGGTTCGCCTGAACGGCTAACCCCCTCCCACCACCGCTAAGACGAAAGGGCGCCCTCGTGGCGCCCTTCGTCGTTCTGGGGCCGTGAGCGCCCCGCCAGACGAGGCGTTCATGGACAATCCCGATCCCGTCATCATCCCGACCTGGGGCTACAAGGCCGACGGCGAGGCCCGCATCTTCCAGCTCGGACTCGGCGAGGACCTGCCCGAGGGCTGGTCCGCCACGCCCGACGTCATCACCGACCCGGCCAAGGCCACGGCGGAGGCGCTCACCGATCGCGCCGCCGGTCGCCCCTACGCCGACTCGGTCGTCAACGCAGTAGACCTGATCCCGGCCGCTGCCTCGCCCGACACCGCCATCGACGAGATCGAGCGGCTGAAGGGCATCATCGCGGCCGGCTCGCAGGAGAACGAGGCCCTCGTCGAGGAGATCGACAAGGCGGAAGGCCTGCTCGGCGCGGCTGCGGCTGAGATCGCCACGCTGAAGACCGCGCTGGCGAAGGCCGAAGCCGACGGCGCCGATGCGGCCGCCGCCCGCGACGAGGCTCATGCCGCGATCGAGAGGCTGGAGGCCGAACTCGCCTCGGCCAAGAAGGACCTCGAAGCCGCCACCGCGCCGAAGACCGCCGCAAGGGCTCGCTAAGATGAAGACCCGCGAGCAGCTCATCGCCCGCGTCCTGAAGAACCTCGGCGTGCTCGCCGCTGGGCAGGCGCCGAGCGACGAGGACCGGGCCGAGGTCGATGATCTGATCGAGCCCGTCTGCGCGAAGCTGCTCGACGACGGGGTCGCCAAACTGACCGGCGACGAGATCGACGACGCGGCCTACCTGCCGCTTGCCGCGATCATAGCCGAAGCGGCCATGGTGCCCTTCGGCATCGCAGGGCAGAAGGCCTCCGATCTCGTCGCGCTCGCCGATCGGGCCCGGATGGATCTGCGCCTCGCGTACCGGGTCTATGACGCTCGGCCGCCCATGCGGATCGAGCCGTTCTGGGGGCGCCGCTGCGGCCTCCCGCCGATCGTTCAGTTCTCCGGCCCTGTCACGCCCTCCGGCTCGTCGTCGGACTGATCCATGCCCGCGATCCAGTGGCCGCTCTCGTCCCGGCCTGGCCTTTCGGCGGCCGAGGGCGCGGGGCGGCTCATCAATGCGTTCGTCGAGCAGCTCGGCGACGGCGCGCGTGCGCCTGCGTCCCGGCGGCGGGCACCGGGTCTGGTCCAGTTCGCTGACACGGCCTGCTACGGCCCGCGCGGCTTCCGCCTCGTCGGCTCGACGGTGCTCGGCGCCTACCACAACAAGCTCGTCGAGATCCGACAGGACGGCTCGGTCAACCTGCTCGGCCAGTTGCCGGGCCGGAAGGCGGTGACCATCGCGCGCAACAACCGCGCGCCGGTACCGGATGCCGTCGCGGTCACGGAATACGGGGCCTATCAGGTCACGCCGACCGCCTCGCCGCGCCCGCTCTCCATCCCCGGTGGCCTGCCCGCGCCGAACAGCGTGACCGAGCTGTTCGGCTTCCTCTTCTTCACTGCGGGGAACGGCTACTGCTACGCGACCAAGGTCAACAGCCTCGAATTCAACACCCTGGATTACACCGTCGAGCAGGCCCGCCCCGGCGGCCTGACCCGTGGCGTGGCGTTCCGGGACGAGCTCTTCCTGTTCGGCCCGGCCGGGATCGGCGTCTACGGCGGACAGGCGCAGGCCAACGGCTTCCCGCTCGCCCGCATCACCGGCATTCCGCGCGGCCTGATCGGACCGTCGGCGGTGGCGGGCCAGGAAGAGGGCTGGTCGAACGAGCTGATCTGGGTCGGCGACGACGCGGTGGTCTACAAGCTCTCTGGCTACACCCCCGCCCGGATCTCGACCCATGACGTCGAGCGCGACCTCGCCGCTGCCGCCGCGATTGATCCGACCGCGATCGAGGCCTCGGTCCATCTCGTCGCCGGTCATGCGTGCTGGGTCGTGTCGATGCCGACGCGGACCTGGGTCTTCGACCTGACCACGGGCCAGTGGCACGAGCGCGCGAGCCACGAGGCGTCGCGCTGGCGGGCCTCGCACTCGGTGAAGGCCTTCGGGCGCTGGCTGGTCGGCGACACCGTTGGGACCGGCCTCCTGACCGTGACAGAGACCGCCCTCGATGAGGTCGGTTCGCCTCTTCGCTTCCGCGTCGAGAGCCTGCCCAGCCAAGCCTTCCCCCAACGGCTCGCGATCCCCCGGGCCGATTTCGATTTCACGATGGGCGTTGGGCGACTCTCCGCCGACCCCACGATCCGCGACCCTCGCACCCTGATCTCCTGGTCGGATGACGGCGGAGTGCGGTGGTCGAACCCGCTGTCGCGTTCGCTCGGCCGCCAGGGCGAGAGCCGGACCCGCGTCTCGCTCCTGCGCACTGGCATGACCGGACCTCAGGGCCGGATCTGGCGCATCGACGTGAGCGACCCCGTCTACTGCGCCCTGCTCGGCGGGGCGCAGGCGATCGACGCGAGGACCGAATGAGCATCGCCGTTCCCCAGATCCCGAGCGCGCAGGCCCCGGCCGTCGCTCTGCCGTCGGGCGCCCCATCCCGCGAGTGGTTCGCCTTCTTCTCCGTGCTGCTCGCCGTGATCCGGGAGCAGGAGGCGCGGATCGCCGCCCTCGAAGCCAAGTAGGAGCCGCTCCGTGTCGTCCATCTTCTCGGGCAAGCCGCAGCGACAGGCTGCGATCTTCGCCGCGCAGCAGCTCCAGCAGGGCAAGGATCAGGGTGATGCTGCTCTCGACCAGGGCTACAGCCGCGCCTCCGACGCCTACGGGCAGGCTGCGACCACCTTCGGCAATCTCGCCAACAGCTATGGGGCAGGGTCGCAACTGTATCAGGACGCCCTCGGAGTGAACGGGCAGGCCGCCGCCGACGCGGCCAAAAACTCGTATCAGCAGAGCGCCGGCTACGGGTTCAACCTCGACCAAGGGCTTCAGGCCCTTAACCGCACCCGGGCCGTAAACGGCACGCTCGCCTCCGGCAACGCCGACACTGATGCGATGAAATTCGCCTCGGGTCTTGCCTCGCAGGATTACGGCAACTGGCTGTCCAATCTCTCCGGTCTCGACACGAAGAGGTATGGCGCCACCACCGGTCAGGCTGGAACATTCGGAGCCCTCGGCAACGCCGCGCTGCAGACCGGTACCGCCAAGGCGGGGCTGGCCTCCTCGACGGCGAACGGCATCGCCCAGGCTGGTGCCGCCGGCCTGCAGGCTGGCCAGCAGGCCCAGATGAATGGCCTGAACGCGATCTTCAGCGGCGTGAAGTCGATCGGCGATCTCGCCGGCGGCATCGGCAAAGCCTTCTCCATTTTCGGATGATGCGATGAGCGGCGGCGCATTCGGGATCGCGGTCCCCAAGGCAGACTTTTCGACGACTCTTGGCGCGCTCGGGAAGAGCTTCGCCGATCAGGTCGATGGCGTTGGCAAGCAGATGCTCGCTCGCGACCTCGGCGAGAAGCTGAAGGCTGGCGACTATTCGGGCGCGGCCGATGTCGCGTTGAAGGCCGGCGATCTCTCGACCGGCCTTGCCCTGGTGAAACTCGGGGAAGGGCGTGGCGCAAGCAAGGAGCCGCAAACACCCTCGGCGGCCTTTTCGGCGGTGGGGCCGACGCGACGTCCGCCTCCGCACCCGGTGGCACGCTCGGCACGATGGGCCAGACCTATCGCGATGCAGGCCAGAAGCTGCCGTCCTTCGCATCGGCTGGCGGCGGGATGGGCAGCTATCTCGACACGGTTAGGGGCGTCGAGAGCGGCGGCTCCGATACGGCCAAGAACCCCAACAGCACCGCGACCGGGCGCTACCAGTTCACTCAGGACACCTGGAACGGGCTCGCGCGGAAGTATCCCGATCTCGGTCTGACCCCGAACGGCCGGACCGATGCCGGGCAGCAGGATCGGGCCATGCAGGCCTTCACCAAGGACAACTCCGACGCGCTGTCCCGCGCCGGCATCCCGATCACGCCAGGTAATCTCTACGTCAGCCACTTCCTCGGTGAGGCTGGCGGCCCGCGCTTCATCGCCGGGGCCACGTCGAACCCTGACGCGCCCGCGACGCAGTTCGTTTCGCCCGGCGCTGCGGCAGCCAACCGGACGATTTTCTTCAACCGCGACGGCTCGCCGAAGACGGCTGGTCAGGTCTACGCCGAGCGCACAGGGCACTTCCCTGGCGGCGCCGCGCCGGTCCAGGCCTCCACACCCACGTCGCCGACGCAGCTTGCCTCGGCCGACCCCGACGCGGCGAACAAGCCCGCTCCCGGTGCACAGCCTGCCGCCTTCGTCATTCCTGGCCAAGACAGCCAGGGGACGGCGGCTCCGTCTGCCGGCGTCAGCAGCATGCCGGTTTCGGTGCAGGCTCGCGGGTGCGGGGATTCCCCGTCCCGTGGCGGGCGCGGTCGGGCGCGCCGCGCCGGGCTCGCCGGAGCGGATCGGAGCGCTGATCCGTGCCTCGCTGATCCCCGGCTTGTCTGAGCAGCAGCAGGGCGTGGTGAAGACCCTGCTCGCGAACGAGATGGAGACCGGCAAGCTCACCAGCGACCAGCGCGAATATGCGATGGCGCAGGCGCAGGGCTTCCCTGGCACCTTCATCCAATACAAAGACGCCCAGCGACGCCCCCTGACACCCACCGTCCTCAGCCCGGGGCAAACCGTTCTCCCGCCGGGCGAATATTCCACCCCAAGCTTCGTGGCCGCTCCGAAGGAGGAGGCGTACACGCTCAGCCCTGGCCAGCAGCGCATGCAGGGCGATCGCGTCGTCGCCTCGGTACCCGACCGGGATAAGAGCACAGAGGCCGAGGCGAAGCTCCGTGGAGAGTTCACCAAGCAGCTCGGCACTTTCAACGACGTGCAGGACGGCTACCGCCGCTTGATCGCCGCTACCGAGCAACGCGAGGCCAACCCGAACAGCATCTCGCCCGCATCCGATATCGCGCTCGTCTTCGGATACATGAGGATGCTCGATCCGGGCTCGGTCGTCCGAGAGGGCGAATACGCGACGGCGCAGAACGCGGGCGGTGTCGATGACAAGGTCAGGAACCTCTATAACAAAGCGATCAACGGCGAGTTTCTGAGCGACGGACAGCGGCAGGACTTCATCGACACCGCCGGTCGTCTCTATGGGCAGGCTCGCCAGGGCGCCGAGTCGGTGGCGTCCCGCTACAGTGACCTCGCGAAGGGCCAGGGCCTGGACGAGGGCCGCGTCGTGAAGTTGCCCGACGCGCTCAAGGGGCCAAAGCTCGCGCCGTCCCGAGCCGATCCGGCGGCGGACAGCGGCAAGCGCGCCCTGCCCGAGGTCGTGAAGGGCGGTCGCCCTCCGGAGGGCTACACCTGGGACAGCTACTTGGCCAAATCGAAGGGCATATTGAAGGACCGCCCGGACCTTCGCCCCCAGCTTGAGGACATGCTCGCGAAGGCGGGTATCGACCCGAGGAAGCTCGGCAAATGAGCGATCCGTTCGACGATCTGATTGCAGCAAACCCGGCGCCCGCTGCGAAACCAAGCGCACGTCTCGATCCCTTCGAGGCCTTGATCGCGGCCAATCCTCCACCGAGCGACTTGCCAGCTGCCGGCTTACCAGGCGACGGCTCGGCCGCCGTCGGGCGTGGCATCATCAACGGCGTCCCCGTCGTCGGTCCCTACCTGCTCGGCGGGGTGAACAGGGCCGTCGCCGGCATCCGCTCGCTGAAGAACGACACGAAGTTCAGCGACGAGCCTGCACAACGTCGAGACCTTCGGCGAGGCGACCGCGAAGGAGAACCCGAAGGCCACGGTTGGCGGTGAAGTGCTCGGTGGGGTCGTCGGCACGGCGCCGCTCGTCGCGGCGGCTCCGGCCGCATTCGGGGCTGGGACCGCAGGTCTCGGCACTCGGACCGTGGCATCACTTGCCTCTGGTGGGATCATCGGCGGCGCCGACTCTGCTGTCAGGAGCGATGGAGATCCGGTGACGGCGCGTAACGGCGCCATCGCGGGTGCTGCTGGCGGCGCAGCTGCACCTATCGTCGGCAATCTCGTCGGCCGGGCGGCACGTGCCGTTGGTGATGCGGTCGCCGCGCGCCGCACGCCAGTTCCCGGCATGGGAACAGATGCGGCGGGCAAGCTCGCGGGAGATCTCCGCAACGCGGGCGGCCCCGACGCGGTGCGGGCCCGACTGACCGAACTCGGTCCCGACGCGATGCTGCTCGACGCCTCGCCCTCGTTCGAGGGCCGGGCGCAGGGCCTTGCCGTGCTGCCGGAAACCCGTGAGGCTGTCACCGACCCGCTCGTCGCCCGCGCTCGTGGCGCCAACGCGCGGCTGACCCGCGATGTCGAGGCCAACATCGGCCCCGCGACCGCCCCGGCCGCTTTCGAGCGGACGCTCCAGGCCGAATACGACCGCGTCGTGCCCCCGCTCTACCAGCGCGCCTTCGCCGAGCCCGTCGAGGTCAACACGGCCAACACGCTGGGCATGATCGACACCCTCGCCGCACGCGAGAAGGGTGGCGCCGCCACCGCGCTCGGCCGGGCCCGCGAGTTGCTGATGACGGACGGCCCGGTCGATGCCAACGGCTTCGTGACCCGTATCGCCGACTCGCGCCCCGAGGCCCTTCACAATGCCAAGGAAGCGCTCGACGCGATGATCGCCACCGTCCAGGCCCAGCCCGGCGGTTCGGCGCGCAACAGCGAGCTTCGGGCGCTGACGCTGACCCGCCGCTCGCTGAACGGCGCCCTGGAAGCGCAGGTGCCGGGCTACGGCTTCGCCAACCGCTCGGCCGAACGGTTCTTCCAACAGCGCGAGGCGTTCGGGCGGGGCCAGACCTTGCTCAACGGCGGGCGCGAGTCGGTACGGCCCGGTCAGCTCGCCGAGGAGACCGCAGAGATGGCCCCCGAGGTCGCGCAGGCGCAGCGCGACGGCCTGCGCACCGAGATCGACCGGCTCGTCGGGACGAAGCTCAACGACCGCGTGGCGCTGGCCGACGCGGTGAAGGGCGAGGGCGACTGGAACAGGGCGCGGCTCAATACCGTGTTTGGCGAGGGGCCCACGGCTGGCGTCGTCGGTGCCGTCGAGCGGGAGCGTGCGTTCGATGGTTCTCACCAGCGCATCGTGAACAACTCCATGACCGAGCTGCGTAAGCGCGCCGCCGACGACGTGGCGCCGCGCGTGGTCGGAGCGAACCCGGCCGATGCGGCTACTGCCATCGCTGGCGCGGTCGGCGGGCCGAAGGCGGCTGCGGCGACGATGGGTCTGAAAGGACTGAAATCGGGAGCCGAGGCCATCGGACGGGAGGCGGACATCGCCCGTAATCGCGAGCTGGCCGACGCCGTGACGATGATCCCCGGCGAGGCGCTGGACAGGCTCATCGAGGCGCTCGGTGCACGCGCGGCGGCGGGTGGCCGAGCCGAGGAGACCGGGCAGGCCGTGGACCGCCTCGTGCAAGCGCTACTTCAGTCCCAAGGCGAGCGCAGCCGCCGCATCTTGCCCGACGCGTCGCGGGGCCAGTAGCCGAACACGGCTGCGACCGCCAAAAGCCCGAAAACGAGCAATGTTGCTGGCCCTTCTCCGAGGGTTTGTCCCAGCCAAGCGTTGAACCCTGGCACCGTCTGACGGATGAGCCACGTCACCCCGGCCATCGCGACCAGGAAGAGGACGAGCGTCAGGGCGACTTCAAGCCAACGGGGCATCCCGCCCCTATAGCACGTCAGTGCGCGCGGCGCTGCTCTCTCGCGTTCAGCCAGTAGGCCAGCCCCGCCAGCAGATCGGCGACAACGTCGCGCGACAGATCATTCCGGGCGAGGTTTTTCCTGGCCTAAAGCAAGGCGGAGCATGTACTTTATATCAGTAAGTTCGTCTTTAATTTTAAGGTAATGATCTATTGCAGATTTTGTCGGGCTAAACGGCTCAGGATTTCCGGGGCGAAGATTTTCTTTCTGAGCTGCAATAAATGTTTTTAGCTCTTCATCCTGACTGCGGATGGAAGCCTCCAGCCTCGCGACGATTTCTGCGTTCATGCTCCGCTTGTTCTGCTCGGCTAACGCTTTGAGACGGTCGCGCATGCCGTCGGGGAACCGCAGCAAGAACTTGTCCGCCTGTTCGCTCGGGTACTCTGAACGGGGCTTGCGCATGCGGAAGGCCATATCATCACGATATGGAGCTTGACAGGCTATGGAGTTGATATGTAGCTTCTCCATATCGCGGCGATATGGAGAGAAAATGGCACGGCCCCGATACCCTAGCGACAGCGGCGATAGGTTGATGCTTCGGTTCCCCGATGGGATGCGAGCGCGACTCGCCGAGCGGGCTCAGAGCAATCTGCGCTCCATGAACAGCGAGGTCGTCATGATCCTCGCGGCCGCCCTCAGCGATGAGGGTAAGCCGGCGACGGGGGGAAGCTTGCAGGCGAACGCCCCCGCCGCCGGACCCAACGACACCGCCTTGCAGGGCAGTCCCGCAACCCACGGATGAGGAGCATCCGCAGATGGGCACCATTAGCACCGTCGATTTCAAGGACGACACACTTTTTGCCGTTGAGCGTGATGATGGGAGGTTCCTAGCAGTCACGCCGGTATGCCGCTCATTGGGGCTCGACGCCCAGAAACAGCGAAATCGTATCGAGGCCGACCCCATTTTGGCTGAAGGGGTATGCCAAGTGGCATACCCCTCTGCTGGCGGGGTGCAGGACATGTTTTGCCTGCGGCTTGATCTCGTGAACGGGTGGCTATTCAGCATCAACGACAAGATGGTCAAGGAGGAGGCGCGTGAGCGCGTTCTTGCCTACAAGCGCGAGTGCTACGCTGTCTTGTTCCGCCATTTCTATGGGCGCCCCCTCGACGAGCGGGCCAACGGCCTTTCCGAGAAAGCGGCCGATGTCACGGCCGAGGAGCCGCTCTCATCAAGGCGGAAGCTAGTGACCGAGGCGCGGCAGACCTTCGGCAATCAGGCTGGTCGGGAAATGTGGTTCAAGATGAACCTGCCGACCGTACCGGCCATGTACGCCGACCCGCGCCAGGGTGAGTTCTTCACATACACGGCGATCAGGCGCGACCCGGAGCCCGGCTCCGACGACTGAGCGGCCTGAAAACTAAGCGGCCTCCGAGCGGTGAGCAGACCGCCGGAGGCCATCACCTCTCACCCCGGAGCAGACCGATGGGACAGGCTGTCGCCACCCTTAGCACACCCGCGCTCTGCGCGGCAGACCTCGACACCGAAGTGAACTGCGAGCCGCGCATCCTTGATACCGTGCTCGGCGCTCATCTCGGAATGGCGCAGGCTCGAAACATCCGGCAGCTAATTGAGGGAGCGGCCCCCGAGATCGCGACCTATGGCGAGGTTTGCACGCGCCACGTGCAAACCTCCGCGAAGGGCGGTCGCCCCGGGAGAGCCTTCTACCTCACCGAGGGCCAAGCCCTCTGCGTTTGTGCCCTCTCCCGCGCCCCGAACGCCCCGCAGGTCCGCCGCGCGCTCATTGAGGCTTTCATGGAGCTTCGGCGCCAGAAACTCGCGTCGCTCGCCGCCCCCGCCACTGTGAAGGTCCGCGAACACACCCGCAGCCTACCCCGTCCAGCCGCGATGAAGGACGGACGCGGATGCATCATCCTAGGCGGGGCCCCAGTCTTCTTCGACACGGCTCGGCGTCCGGCGGTGGGGCAACCCGCTCTTGTGATGTGGCGCACGGGCCGGATCTCGATCGAACCAATGCTGGAGCAGCACCCGGAAGTCCCGGAGGCCTTCGTGCCAGGCCCGGCCTTCATCTGGGTTCTCGAACCAGGAAAGGCGCTCGGCGCCTATCGCTGCCGCCAGAAGGTCACGTTGCTCGGGCTGGTGATCACAGAGAGCGGACGGCCCGCTCCGGCGCGACTCGCCCGAGGCTGAGGGTGATCTGGAGCCAGCGGGGCATGGGGTAGCGTAGCACGGCACGCATTCTGATCGGAATGGGATCTGGGTATCTGCGATCCTAATGCTCGCCTGGGATGGTGATGGTTGCCTTCCTTTCGATGGTCGGCCTCGCCTGTGGCACCAGCACGCTTCCGGTTGGGCCGCGCTCGACTGAAAAGTATGATGTCACACGATCTCGTCGCCCAATGATTGGCCACGTGAAGTCGGCGTGGACCCGTAGCTGAAGGCCGGTGATGTATTTGCTAGCCGCAAGACACCCTCGCGATGCAACTTCACCAGCGCGCAGCGTCGGAATTTTTGGTATGGGACGCTCAGGTGTTTGAAGCTTGCCGATATACGCCTCCTCACCCACAAGGTCGCATGTTATGGACATATCGTAGACTGGTGATTTTCCATTGTTGTTGATTAGAACTTGTGTCTGAAAATCCTGGGATGGGTCTAGATTAGCACCGCTTGTTATCGTCACGCTGGGCCACCACAGCGCTCCAGCACTAACCAAGGTGAAGATCGGCCCGGCATATGCCCAGAAGGTTCTATAGCGCTCTCGAATTCGTAGCCTGGAACCTGTTTTTTCTCGCTGCGGCGTTCTTTCTTGCGTGGCTTGGGGTTTGGGCTGCGTATGGAATCCGACTTCTGTTGGTCTGGGCGCAGTGGGTTTGAGACCTTTCGGCTTGCGCCTGGGCGGCTTCTTCATATGCTGGTGCCAATCTTCGGTAGCTTCGCACCTCCGAGGATGACCGGGCCGGGCCGCTGTCGCAAGCGCCCGGCCCACCCCTTGACCCGACGGGCAATCCATCGGATTTAGCCACCGTCCCGAGACGCGCGCGAGCCTCCCGCCGCGCTGCCCCGAGCCCCGCCCCGTGCGGGGCTTTTTCGTTCCCGGACCCCCGATATGACGATTTCCTGGCCGCTCTCGCGCCAGCAGGTGCTCGACGCCAACGGGCGCCCGTGCCTGCCGGCCTACGCGCATTTCTTCGCGGGCGGCACGACCGACCCGCTGACGGTCTATGCCGACGCAGGCCTGACCGTGCCGCTGCCGGATCCGGTGAAGACCGATGGCGAGGGCCGGTTCCCGCGCGTCTTCTTGCCAGCCGGGCTCTACGCCGAGCAGGTCCTCGGCCCCTACGGCGATCGAGCTCTGGTTCGACGATGATCTCGGCGAGCCGGTCGTCACATCGGGCGGCGAACCCGCGCCAACCGTCGACCCGAACGGCGTCGCCTCGACCGGCGATGTGAAGTGGCGGATGGACGCCGCGATCCTGCCCGGCTGGGTCCGGATGAACGGGCGCACCATCGGCGCACAGGGCTCGGGCGCGACGGAGTTCGCCGACGCCTCGGCCGCCGCGCTGTTCACCTTCCTCTGGACGACGTTTGCGGAGGGTATCGTCTCCGTCGTCGGTGGACGCGGGACTTCGGCGGCGGCGGATTTCTCGGCCGGCAAGCAGATCACCATCCCGACGATGCAGGGGCTCACCGCCGCCGGCCTCGACGACATGGGGTCGAGCCCGGCCGGGCGGATGCAGACGATCACGAACCTCGCCCTAACCGCAGGTTCTACCACCGCGCAGGTCGCGGATGCCTCGCGCCTCGTCGCAGGGATGCAGGTCACCGCGACCGGGGTCTCTCTCGGCACGATCATCCTCGACATTACGGGGACGACGATCATCCTCTCGCAGGCCGCCGCTGCCGGGTCTACCGGGACGGTCTCCGGGCGGTTCTCGCTGATCGGTGACGCGCAGAACCCCGGCCAGATGGGCGGCGATACCATCACCGGCCTGTCGGTGGATCAGCTCCCGCCGGTCACGCCGAGCGGCACGATCGACAACGTGCAGCCGCACACGCACGGCGTGAAGCACAACATCAACCAAGCGTACGGCAACGGCGGACAGCAGGCCGTCATCACGGTCGGCAGCTTACCGGCGAATTCCACGGGCCAGACCGACGAGGCCGGCGGCCAGACCCTTGGCTTCCACGGCAACCAGTTCGGCGCCGGACAGGCCCACCCCAACCTCCAGCCGACCCGCCTCGGCACCTTCTACATGAAGGTCTGACGCCGATGCCGTCCTTCATGAACACGCTCGGCGCTCGCCCCCGCGGCGGACAATGGCGGTTTCGGCACGTCTTCCGGTGGTCCGACGCGCTCGGACGCCTCGACGTCACCGATGCGGGGCTGATCGACTTCTCCAACTGCTCCGAGATCCTGCTGACGGTGACGCCTCGCGACGCCCGCCACCATGGGTGGGGCGAATGCTGGAGCGGATGCAGCTCGGAGCCGCAGCCGGTGCTCTCGGCGGCGCTTTCCACCGGCACGCTCGCGATCTCGAACCCCGGCATCCTCGAGGCGGTCTTCCCGGCCGGCTCGCTGCTCACCTTTCCTCCCGGCCTCTACGACGTGCGCGTGGCGGTCACGATCGGCCCGGAGACGGAAGAGATCTTCCGCGAGCCGATCGAATTTGCCTGAGGCCGCTGCATGTCGAGCTATCCGATCCGTCCAACCTTCCCGATTGATCTGCGCTCGCCGGGTGGTGGCTTGGTGCTGGGGCGCCAGGGGGGCACAGTCACGATTGATACGCCCCCGTCCCCGGCGCAATTTTTCGCCGCTCTGGAGGCCCTGATTCCAGGCGCCTCGGCCACGGTACAGGCTGCGGTTCCGTCCGATCCCAGCGACCCGACGAACCGGGCTTTCCGCCTGACGAACTTCGTCACTCCGGGGTGTGCGCTCCTCACCTTCGTGACCGCAACGCTCGGCCTGACGAGCGTCCAGGTCGCGAACCTGCTCACCCAATCCGCCCTCCAGCCGAAGTGAACGGCCCGATGCTCCGACTGATCTCTCGGGCGCTCGTAGCGCTCGCGCTGCTCACTGGGCCCGTCGCGGCCCAGAGCTTCACGCTGCCTGAACTCGGGCTCCAGAATTCCGGTGCCTGCCGCCAGCTCGCGGCGCGCGATCGCACCAGCAATGCGATGATCTCGCTCGGCTGCCTCGACACAGTCGGCAAGGGCTGGAAGCTGACGCCGAATGTCATCCAGCTTCAGGGACCGGGCTCGACTGGCGACGCCTCGGCGTTCACGGCGCTGCCGACCGGCGGGACGGACATGCGGTCGCTCGCGGACTTGGCGGCCAGTGGCCTCTACGATGCGGTGCCGGATATCCTCAAGGCGCGGGCCGCGCCGGGCTATAACGGCGATGACGCCCCGGCCCTGAATGCAGCTCTGCTCAAGGAAACCGGCGTCGCGCTGCATCCGCCGCGCGGCCAGCAGCTCCTGATCCTGAACCTCAAATCCACTGTCCGGATGCCGAAGCTGAACCAGCGGCTGATCGGGTTCGGCGGCTTGCAGGCAGTCCAGTTCAACCACGACCTGTCGAACACGGGCGACACGCTACAGATCGGGGATCCGACCGATATCACGAAGGGCGCGGGCGCGGCTCACGTCGAGGGGATTTGGTTCACCCACGCTGGGCGCCTCGGCTACACATCCGGCCCGCTGACGAACAAGCTCACTGGCGGGCAAGCGCACATCAGCGCGGTCGGCGGCCAGCACATGGTCTTTCGAGATCTGGGCGGGTACGGCATGCCGTACTTCTTCAACATCTCGGGAAGTGCCAGCACCGTCATCGACAGCATATTCCTGTACGGCGGCGTGTGGAACATCAACGACCCGACTGCGCAGGAAGGTATCGCGCATATCCGGTTCGCATCGTCCCCAATCTTTGGGCACAACACATCCGGATATATCAGCAACTTCACCATGTACGGCGGCAACGTCCTGCCCTCTCAGACGTACACGGTCGGTGGCAAGCAGTACACGTCCACGCGCCGCATCGGCCCCCAGTACGGGATCCTGCTCGAAAGCCTCGAAGACGGCGCGATCAATAAAGGTATTCTAGCGGGGTACGCCGACAGCGC
The DNA here is from genome assembly GCF_042661665.1 of Methylobacterium komagatae. NCBI lineage: Bacteria > Pseudomonadati > Pseudomonadota > Alphaproteobacteria > Hyphomicrobiales > Methylobacteriaceae > Methylobacterium > Methylobacterium komagatae. Next base: position 2,811,106 of record NZ_JBHSWN010000001.1, on the reverse strand, counting down.
CATCGCGATGATCTCGCGCAAGCCTGCGACGGGTGCGCTGAACTACATCACGAACATCGCGATTTCAAACAGCAACATTGATGAGAGCAATAATAACGGGATCTATATGACGCGAACTTCGGCGGACGCCGGGATCATCAGCGGCATTACGATCCACGACAACACGTTCAACGGGCAGACCATCGGCCTCACCGGCATCAACGTGGACGGCACCTTGGGCTTCCCCGTCGTGACGAAATACAAGGAGCACCACAACACCTATCGGTCGTTCATCAGCGCCCCGGTGAAGCTCAGTGGCGTGGACGGCGGGCAGGCGGATCACAACCGGATCGCCGGATACAATCTCGCGGCCAACGACACGGGCCAGGGCGGAAGCCTCGCGGACACGGCCGGGCGGATCATCTACGGCAACACGCGCAACTTCTCGACCACGAGCGAAGTCTATGGCGGTGGTCAGAATGACGACGTGGAAGGCAACACGAACCAGTGGGGGTATGCCGACCTCACGACGGGGCAGAACAATACCTACTCCAATGTGAGCTTGATCTGGCCGGGAACGATTGGCGGGCTCTCGGCGCTCAACTTGACCGGTGGCTCCCTGACCTACCAGGGCACGTTGGCGCCGCAGCCACGCGCGGCATCGACCAACTACACCCCGACCATCGGGTCGCTGAGCGGCACGATCACCACATCCACGGTCCAAGGCGCTGCCTATACGATCGATCCCGGCACCCGATGGGTGACGGCAAAGGTGCAGGTGCAGATCGCGAACAACGGGACGGGTGCCGGGTATCTGTCGTTCACCCTGCCATTCCCTGCCGTCGCTGGGGCCTCGAACGTGGGCACTGGCATCGTCATCGGTGGCAAGCAGCTCACGGTCCTACTGCCGGGCAACACGAGCACGGCGCAGGTGTTCGATTACGCGGGCGCGTACCCGGCCGCCAACGGCAACTCCCTGGCGCTGCAAATCCGATACGAGGCCGCGCTCTAACGCGCCTTCGCTCCTGCCACCCTGAAATGTCGCCCGTCCTGGCCGCCCTGTGCGGTCTTTTTTATGTGTGCGGACTCCACGACATGAGCATTGATCTCGACCGCGCGAAGTTCTTCGACGCGGTGCGCCGCCAGCCGTTCGCCGGACATCTGACCGCGCCGCAGGTCGCCGGCATGGAGGCGATCCTCGACGCCTGCCCGCCGGATCTCGGCGTCGAGAAGACGGCCTACTGTCTCGCGACCACGTTCCATGAGACGGCACGGACGATGCGGCCCATCGAGGAGATCGGGCGCGGCCGGGGCAGAAGCTACGGGCCCACGGGGTTCTGGGGGCGGGGCTTCGTGCAGCTCACGTGGCAGGCGAACTATGCCAAGGCCACGAAGGAGCTGCGCGCGCGCGGGATCCTGAAGCCGAGCGAGGACCTGGTGAAGACGCCCGCCCTCGCGATGCGGCCCGACGTGGCGGCGGCGATCCTGTTCTTCGGGATGATTGAGGGGTGGTTCACGGGCAAGAAGCTCGGGGACTACTTCGTGCCCGGTCGCTCCGATCCGAAGGGCGCTCGTCGGATCATCAACGGCACGGACTGCGACGCGCTGATCGCGGGCTACCACGCGCAGTTTCGGGTGGCGCTGATCGCCTCGGTGCGGGTCCCGGATCCAGCTCCACCGCCGAAGGTGCCCGATCCGCTCTCGCCAATGGCGAACATGAGCAGCTCGCCAGCTCCTCAGATTAGCTCCCCAGCCTCCCCCCAGCCCGCCCCCTCCGGCGGGCTTTTTCATGCGCCGAGCCCTGCACCGACGGCGCCCGGCTTCTGGTCCCGCGTCCACGCCCTGCTGTCCCGAAAGGCCGCCTGAGATGAACCTCGTCCAGCGCATCAACGCGCGCCTCGTCGGCGTGCGGCTCTACCTGCTCGCGGTCCTGTTCGCCCTGCCCGACGTGCTGAACGCGGTGGTCGGCTTCGATTGGGCGTCCGTGCTGCCGCCGGAATATGCCGGGTACGGCGCGCGGATCGGCTCCGGCCTGGCGCTCGCCCGCCTCGCCCTGCCCCCGATCCTGAAGAACATCCGCGAGGCCGCCAAACCGCCGGGCCCGCGCCCCGGTGATGGTCCCGACGGGGCCGCGCACTGATGGGCGCCCTCGCTGCGATCGGCGGCTTCCTGCTGAAGCTGTTTGGGCCCGGCTTTGCCAGCGCGGTCGTCGCCTACCTGAACAAGCGCTCCGACAACGCGGTGCTGACGAACGGGCAGAACGTGACCGGCGATGTCTCGGTCTCGCAGGCGCAACTCGCCGCCTATGTCGAGGAGCGGAAGGTCATCGCGCAGGAGCGCGCCGCACAGCACCTTTCGCCATGGACGGCCTGGATGATCCCGACGGCGTTCGGGCTCTGCATGATCCACTTCGGCGCGATCGTGCTGGACTCGACCTTCCTGTTTCACTGGAAGATCGCGACGCTTCCCGACCCCTACGACAAGATGGAAAACACCATCGTGCTCTCCGTGATCGGCGTGGCTGGTGTCGCGCCGACTGTCCGCCGGATCTTCGGCAAGTAGGCCTCGGAGCCCGTCATGACCGACGCCAGCCCGCCGCGCAGGCGTCGGCCGTCCGTGCCCCGAAAAGGGCTCGAGCTCATCGCTGAAGGTGTCGCCGCGCGCGTGACACCGCCTGTCCCGCCCGGCCTCGGTGAAGGCCTGCTCAAACGCGCCCGAACCGAAAGGAATCCCCTTGCCATGTCCGCCGGATACGAGGGGGGCGCCGAGGCGAACTCCGATACCCGCATCCTGATCGCCCTGGCTCGCATCGAGGAGCGGCAGAACTCTCTCGTCGCCGCTGGCCAGTCGGCGCAGGCAGCGGCCGAAGCGCGGCACACCAACGTGATGCAGGCGATCGCGACCTTCGTTCCGCGCTCCGAGATCGAAAAGGACAACAAGGCGCTGCACGAGCGGATCGACGCCGCCGAGAAGCGCCTCGACACGATGGAAAAGCGGGTCTGGGGTGCGGTGGCCGGAGCGGTCTCGGCCTTTGGTTCGGTGGTGCTGTCGAAGATCGGCCTGATGCACTGAGCGGCCGTTAACATCCGTCAACACCCACGCGGGCGCCCCTGGCTTCGGCCTGGGGCGCTCTTTTCGCGTTTCAGGGTGCTGCTGCGCTTCCGGCCATCGCGGCCTTTGCCTTCGCGTACATTTCCTCACACGTTTCGGTCCACGGCTCGCCCGATTTGATGACGGAAGCGAAGAAGCCCAGACACTCAGAGACAGCGGCTGGAACCGGTACAAGCGCCAGATCTTCACGGCCCGGCAGATGCGCGACCTTCTCCTGAGCAGCCAAGACCTCCCGCTCCTTCAGAAACGTCTCCACCGAAGACTGATTAGGGGATCTCCCCATCTTCAGGTCGTGCTGGGCGTGATCCTGTGAGGTCACGCCTTCGGGGTATACTTTATCGGCCATCGTTCGCGCTCTGTGAGTGAGGGGGATGGGTTAGAGATTAGCGGCGCGACGCTCTGCGATGGCCCTGATCTTCCGGGCCTCATCAAGCAGAGCATCGGCTTCTCGGATTGCGCGCTCTTTCTCCGCGACGGGGCCGCAGTGACGAGTTCCATCGGCTCGGATGTCGTGCGCCTTCCGCTCTAGGCGGGAGGCCATATCAATCAGTTGCTCGTCGGCCATCGCGTCAGCCCTCAGCGCCAGCCGCACCAAGGACCGGCCATCGGCCGAGCCTTCGGTCGCGGCTTGCGGGCCATGCGAGCGTTGAGGGCGGCCTGCGTGTACTCGCCCGTCTCGCGGTAGAGGCCGCGCTTCAGGGCCAGCAAGAAGGGGCGCGCCTGCGCGGGCTTGTCGGCCTGGATGCGAGCCCACGTCTCGCGAGTCATGTCGCCCGTGTGCTCGCAGGCGAAGGCGCGGGCCAGCGTGTCGTCGTCGCTGTAGAGAGCGTCGAGCGCGGCGTCGGAGATCATGTGAGGATCGGTCATGGCAGGCTCCGTCGTTGCGTTATATGCCAATAAGGTGTAAACTACACACCATTGGCATCTAGCGCAAGGGCGACGTAATGATCCGGTCGAGAAAAGTTCGTGCGGAAGAGCGGATGCGGCCCAAGTTGGACAAGGACAGCACGACGGAGCGCGTGCAGTTGATCGCACCGCGCTCGTGGCTGGATCTCGTGGAGGAATGGAGGGCGAGCCAAAGGCCGGTGCCGAATATGTCGGCGGCAATCCGGCGGCTGGTAGAGCTTGGGCTGGCTGCGGAGGCCAAGCGCCGATGACCCGCCCTTTGGTCGAACGCGAGTACTCGGCGATCTACGCCATCGGCAACGACGGCGGCCCTCAGAAGATCGGCTTCTCCTATGCTCCGAATGTTCGTGCGGCGGCGCTGAGTGAGCGCGGCAAGCCGCGTCTCAAGGTTCACGGGTTCGTCGTTGTAGCTACGTCGGACGCCCGTCAGATCGAACGGCTCGCGCATTGGATGCTGCGCGACAAAGCGCTCGGGGAAGAACGGTTCGCTGTGACGCCTGACGAGGCCACGACCGCAATCGCGAAGGCCGCAGAGCGATTTTACGATGAAGGGGCGCGTGCGCCTGGACCTCCGCGCCACCGGCATCTCGCCCCAACCTTGCCGCAAGAGCTTTTGCGGCGGTTGGAAGAGTGGCGTGCACAGCAACGGCCCATCCCGAATAAATCGGAAGCGGCTCGAATGCTGATTGAGATGGCGTTGGACGCTGTCGAGAAGGCGAGCCAACCGAGGGAGAAGGACTAAGCCTCGTCCCGCCCGTAGGCTCTCACAGTTTCCCGCCCCTCGACGGTGAGAAACCACGCCCGGGCCTCCCGGTGCGCGGTTCGTGAAGTAGGGCGCTCCTCGACCAGCCGCATCTGCACCAGAAGCGGCATCGCGCTCGGGTAGGCGGTGATCCGCAGCCCGCCGGGTGTCGACGCGATGGCGCGCAGGGCCGCTAGCTGCTTGCCTCGAAGCGGCGGGACGTCGGCCACCTACTGCACCCGGTCCGACGCCGGTCGAACGCCATGCCGCGCGGCAAGGCCCATCAGCTCGTCGTCGGTCCAGATCAGGTCGCCGATCTGCCAGCGGTCCATGTCGGGCCCGTGCGGAATCACCGGCCAGCCGAGGGCGATGAGGGCTTCGGCGGCGTCTTGAGCAAGGATGGAAAGGTGCTGTTCGCCGCCGGTTTCTGTCGGGATAACTGTCGGGGCAGTCATCAGAAACCGTGCTAAGTATTGGTCGGAGTGGCAGGATTTGAACCTGCGACCCCCACGTCCCGAACGTGGTGCGCTACCAGACTGCGCTACACTCCGAAGGCCGGTGGGCGCTGTGCGCGACCGGCGAGGCGGCTTATAGCGACGCCTTTCTCAGGCCGCAAGCGCCTCGATCATCATTTCGCATCGAACCCGTCCGCCCACCCTGCCGTAAGCGTGTGGTGTGCGATGGCTAGACCGGGTGCGGTGATCGCTACCGTGGCGAAGGCATCCGGGCCCAGGTCAAGGCTCGTGAGCGTCCAAGATCTCGTGCCGCTTGCCATTTTCAGCAGTGCGGGGGGCTCGGGCGGGACGGTGACGGAGAAGCGGGAGAGCGGCTGCGACAGCCCGGCGCCAAGCGCCTTCACCACCGCCTCCTTTCGTGTCCACAGGCCAAAAAAGGCTGCCTCCCGCTCCGAAACGGGAAGATCTTCGAGCGCGCGGACCTCTTCGGGGGCGAAGTGGCCGCGCGCGATACGAAGCGCATCCGGCAGGGGCCTGCGGATCTCGACATCGACGCCGATGCGCCCTTCGCGGGTGAAACCCACGAGGGCGATCTCGCCCGAATGCGAGAGGTTGAAATCCAGCCCCGAGCCCGAGGGCGCGATCAGGTTCGGCCGCCCCGTCTCCTCGCACCCGAAACGGAACTCGCCGGGCTGCAAGTCGAGCACGTGGCTCAAGACGACGCGCAGCGCGGCATGGCTTGCGATGAAGCGCTCCCGGTCCGCCTGCCGCAGGAACCGCCCGGCGCGCTGCGTCTCTTCCTTGTCGAGCAGGGCGGCGCAGCGTGAGAGGCGCTGTGGATCGAGGTCGAGAGCGACGATGACGACCTGGCTGCTCATCGTATCCGCCCTCTCCTCTCGCGGCATGATGCGCTAGAAGCCCGGCATGGCCGCCGCACAAACCGAACCGTCCCGCATGACCGCCGAAGAGGCCCGTGCCGCGCACGCCGATGTGTCGGAGCGGATCGCCGAGGCGGATCGCCTGTATCATCAGGAGGATGCGCCGGAAATCTCCGACGCCGAATATGACCAGCTGCGCCGGCAGCTCGAAACGATCGAGGCCGCTTTCCCCGAGCTGGCCGGGACGGGCGTGGCCAGCACCTCGGTGGGCGCCAAGCCGTCGGAGAAGTTCGCCAAGGTCCGGCACGCGGTGCCGATGCTCTCGCTGGGCAACGCCTTCGCTGACGAAGAGGTGGTGGATTTCGTCGCCCGCGTCCGCCGGTTCCTGGCCTGGCCGGAGGATAAGCCTTTCGCCTTTACCGCCGAGCCGAAGATCGACGGCCTGTCCCTATCGCTGCGCTACGAGGACGGTTTGCTGGTTACGGCCGCGACGCGGGGCGACGGCGAGGTGGGCGAGAATGTCACCGCCAACGCGCTGACCGTGAACGACATTCCCCGCAAGCTGAAGGGTAGCGGTTGGCCGAGCGTCTGCGAGGTACGTGGCGAGGTCTATCTCTCGCACGCCGACTTCGCGGGCATCAACGCGCGGCAGGAGGCGGCGGGCAAGCCGCTCTTCGCCAACCCTCGCAATGCGGCGGCGGGATCGCTGCGTCAGCTGGACCCGGCGGTGACGGCCTCGCGACCCTTGCGCTTCTTCGCCTATGCCTGGGGCGACGTCTCCGAGGCGCTCGCCGACACGCAAACGGGCGTGCTCGAGCGCTTCGCCACCTGGGGGCTACCGGTGAACCCCCGCACGCGGACCTTCGCCGATACGGAGGGCATGCTCGCCCATTACCGTGCCATCGCCGCCGAGCGGGCCGATCTCGGCTATGACATCGACGGCGTCGTGTACAAGGTCGATGACATCGCCCTTCAGAAGCGCCTCGGCTTCGTGTCGCGCTCGCCCCGCTGGGCGCTGGCGCACAAGTTCGCCGCGGAAGAGGCGACAACCGTGCTGGAAGACATCGTCATCAATGTCGGCCGCACCGGCTCCCTCAATCCCTTGGCGAAGCTGCGTCCCGTCACGGTCGGCGGTGTCGTGGTCTCGAACGCCACCCTGCACAACGAGGGTTACGTGAAGGGCGTCGGCGCCGATGGCGAGCCGATCCGTGAGGGGCGGGACATCCGCATCGGCGACACGGTGACGGTCGTCCGCGCGGGCGATGTGATCCCCAAGGTGATGGACGTCGACCTCACCAAGCGCCCTGCCGAGTCGAAGCCCTTCGAATTTCCCGATCATTGCCCCGCTTGCGGCAGCCGCGCGGTGCGGGCGGTGAACCCACGCACGGGCAAGCTCGATGCGGTCCGCCGCTGCACCGGCGGGTTGATCTGCCCGGCTCAGGGCGTTGAGCGGTTGAAGCACTTCGTCTCGCGCAACGGCTTCGACATCGAAGGGTTCGGCGAGACCTATATCGAGGTTCTGTTCGAGGCGGGGCTCGTCCACCAGCCCGCCGACCTGTTCCGTCTGGATTTCGACAAGCTCAAGCAGGCCGTCGTGGCCCGTCGCGAAGCCCTTTCCGCCGAGCGGCGGGCCGGGGCCGAGCCGCCGAAGAAGGCGGCCAAGAAGAAAGGCGACGAGGAGGATAAGGCGATCAAGAACCTCCTCGCCGGGGTCGAGGCCCGCCGCGCCCTGCCGCTCAACCGCTTCATCTTCGCCCTCGGTATTCCGCAGATCGGCGAGGCGACGGCGAAGGCCCTCGCCAAACGCTTCGAGGACATGCAGGCACTGATCGAGGGGATCGATGCGGCAGCGAAGGCTCAGGGCGGCCCGGACTGGATCGAGATCTCTTCCGTCCCACGCATCGGACCGACCACCCGCGACAGGCTGCTCGATTCGGGGCTACCGTCCGAGGCCGGTGAAGCCGGGATCGGGGAGCGCGTACGCCTGACGTCGACCCAGCGCGAGAGCCTCGTCGCCCATTACGGCGATCTCGACGCCGCTCGTGTGGCCCTGGAACGGGCCGCCGACCAGCGCCCCGGCGATGCCTATCGCGCCTTCGCCGATGACGGTGAAGTCGGCCCCGTGGCGACCGATGCGCTGATCCAGTTCTTCGCGGAGCCGCACAACGCCACGGCGGTGGGAGAGCTTCTCAAGGAGGTCCGCACCGAGCCGATGGAGCGAGCGGGTGCGGCGAGCCCCTTCGCGGGCAAGACGCTGGTCTTCACCGGGAGCCTCGAACGGATGACCCGTAACGAGGCCAAGGCCATCGCCGAACGGCTGGGGGCCAAGGTATCGGGCTCCGTCTCGGCCAAGACCGATCTCGTCGTCGCCGGTCCGGGCGCAGGCTCCAAGTTGAAGGACGCCGAGAAACACGGTGTGAAGGTCGTCAGCGAGGCCGATTGGCTTGGCCTGGTGGAGCAGGAATGAGCCGGGAGCCTTCGGCATGATCACCCTCGCCCTCGATTTCGAGACGGCGAACGAGCGGCGCGACAGCGCCTGCGCGGTGGGGCTCGCCTGGATCACGGACGGGCGCGTGGTGCGGCGGGAGAGCCACCTGATCCGCCCGCCGGAGATGCGCTTCTCCCCCGGCAACATACGCGTTCACGGCATCCTGCCCGCGGACGTGGCGAACCGGCCGGGCTTCGCGGAGGTGATGGCGCCCTATCTCGCGGATCTCGCGGGTGGGGTCATCCTCGCTCACAACGCCACCTTCGATATCGGTGTCCTCCGCGCCGGGCTCGGACGCGCCGGGCTTCCCGTTCCGGACCTATCCTATCTCTGCACGGTGCAGGTGGCCCGGCGGGTCTTTCCCGCGCCGGAGGGCTGCGGCCTCGGCAAGGTCGCGAGGCGGCTCGGGATCACGTTCGAACACCACGATGCGGGCGAGGATGCCTATGCCTGCGCACGTATCGCACTGGCCGCCATGGTTGAGACGTCAGCGGGCGACGTCCACGGCCTCGCTGCGGCCATAGGCGTGCCGGTCACGGCGGTACCAGGCGAATCGGCTCGGCCCGCGCCGGGTCGGGGATTGATCAGCGGGCGGGCCATGGCGGGGTTCGCGCCGCCCGCTTCTGCGAGCCTCAGCTTTCAGATGCGCGGCTCCACCGGCAACCGGTACACAGTGACCTTTGAGGAACGCACGAGCGGTGCCGTCCTGCGCTGCACCTGTATGGCGGGTCGATTCGGACAGCGCTGCCGCCATGTGAAGGCGCTGGAAGTCGGCGATATTACTGACCTCCTGTCCGACAACCATTCCGATCTCGCAACCCTCGCCAAGAGGCTCGCCGGGGCGGCATGAGCCTACGCCACCCCGTCCAGGCAGCGCTGAAAGGCGATCAGCGCTCGCGGGATATCGGCGGGTTCGACGTGCCTGTGAGTGACGAGGCGCAGGCGGCTCGTGCCCAGCGGTCGAACGCGAAGACCCGCTGCATCAAGGTCGGCCACCCAACTTTCGGCATCGCGGCCTGTCCGCGAGACGTCGACCTGTACGATGTTGGTCTGCGGCGTCTGTGCCGTGAGGGGAGAGCCAAGGGCCGTGATGCCGTCGGCAAGTTCGCGCGCGCGGGCATGATCCTCGGCGAGTCGCGGCACCATCGTCGTCAGCGCTTCGAGCCCAGCAGCGGCCATGATTCCGACCTGCCGCTGAGTGCCGCCAATCATCTTACGGAGGCGCCGGGCGGAGTCGATCACGCGGGCACTGCCGACCAGCACTGCGCCGACCGGAGCGCTCAGTCCCTTCGACAGGCAGATCGAGATCGTATCGAGCGGCTCGGCGACCACCGCGGGAGCAACGCCGAGATGGATCGCGGCGTTGAACAGCCGGGCACCATCGCAATGCACCGGAATGCCCGCCTTCTGCGCCATGCTGGCGACCGCTGCCATGTGCGAGAGGGACGGGACCAGTCCACCGGCCGCGTTATGGGTCGTCTCCACGGCAACGAGCGCCGTCCGCAGCGGACTGGCGGCTGGGCGCAAGGCATCGTCCAGCCGGTCGAGGTCCAAGGCGCCGTCATCGCCCGGGAGCCCGAGGAAGAAGGCGCCCGTCAATGTCGCCGCCCCCCGCTCGGTGGTGATCATATGGGCCGAGGCTTCGAGCAGGATCTGCTCGCTGCGCTGGACCTGCACCAGGATCGCCAGAAGGTTGGCCATGGTGCAACTCGGCACGAAGAGCGCGGATTCCTTGCGGAGGATGGTCGCTGCCGCCTCTTCGAGTTCATAAGCGGTCGGGTCGTGATCGAGCCCGTCATCGCCGAGCTTCGCGCTGACCATTCGCCCGTACATGGCCGGGGTCGGGCGCGTGAGCGTATCGCTCCGCAGATCGACTCCGTCGGCTCCGTCGAAATCAATCACCGGTAGGCCGCCTCGTCGCCCGAATCGGTGGGATTGGCGAGCGCGCGCTTCAGAACGTCGCTCATCGGCAGCTCCAAATTGATGCCCTTGGGCGGGATGGGCTGCTCGAAATACTTGCGGTAGAGCCCCGCCACGGTGCCGTCCTTGATGAGCTCGACGACGGCCTTATCGACCGCTGCCTTGAAGGCCGGGTCGTCCTTCGGTTCAAGAATGCCGTAGGGCGCGAATTCGAGTCCCTTCGTGCCGATCTTGAAATCCTTCGGCTGCTTGGCCCCCGCGACAGTCGCATGGGCCAGGGCATCGTCGTTCGCCGAGCCCGCGACGCGGCCGGTTTCAAGGAGCAGAAAAGCCTCGGCGGTATCCTTCGCGGGCACGACCTGGATGTCGAGCTTGTCTTGGGCGCTTTCGCGGACCACCACACGCTGGGTTTGCCCCCGGCCTGAGCCGAGATCGACTTGCCCTTGAAGCTTGAAAGGTCGTTGACGTCGACAGCCGAGTCCTTGCGAGCGACCAGCACCACCTGCGTGACGAAGGTCGTCGGGGCGAAGGAAACCAGCTTGTGCCGTTCGGGCAGGTTGGTGGCGGTTCCGCATTCAAGGTCGATCGTGCCGTTGCCGATGAGCGGAATGCGTGTCGCCGACATGACGGCGGTGTAGCGCACCTCGAGGGCTTTCAGCCCGAGATCGTCCTTGAGCTTTTGTGCCACATGCTCGCATATCTCAAGGGTATAGCCGACCGGCTTGGCATTGCCGTCGAGGAAGGCGAAGGGCGGCGAGGCGTCGGGAAAGCCGATGTCGATCTTTCCGGTTTGACGGATCTTGTCGAGTCGTCCGCCGCCTTCCGCCCAGACCGGTTGAGCGATGAGTGATCCGAGCGCACAAGCCGCTGCCGCGGCGACAAGTTTTCTCACCGTTCGACCCCCTCTTGTTCCAGGGCGGCGGGTCTTCGACCTCGAGGCCGGCTCCCTGGAGCTTGACCATTCGATGGTAAGCTGGCTGCAAAACGCGCGTCCAATTCCGATTCACCACGCAGCCATACTGAATTGATATGTCGAGACGGCCGATGAGCTTTCGCCATATCGAGGCGTTTCGCGCCGTGATGGCGACTGGGTCGATGACCGAGGCAAGCCGCAGGCTCCACACCTCACAGCCACAGATCAGCCGCCTGATCGGTCAACTCGAAGGGATTACCGGTCTTCCCCTGTTCGACCGGGGTGGAAGTCGCCTCGTTCCAACGCTCGACGGCACACGTTTCCACGCGGAGGTCGAGCGGGCGTTCGTCGGATTGGCGAGCCTGGAGGTCGCAGCCTCCCGCATCCGGGCCTTCGGTGCGGAGCGGCTCCGTGTGGCAGCCATGCCGCGCCTCGCAGGGGGCCTTCTCGCGCGAGCAGTGGCCCGCTTCCAGCGAGACCATCCAGGCGTCGTAGTCGCGATCCATTCGGGTGACGACGAGGCGGTGAGCGAGTGGATCGCGACGGGATTCTGCGATGCCGCCGTCACGATGGTTTATGGCGAGATCCCGAAGGCCCGGTTCGACCATGTGAAGACGCTCGAATGCGTCGCGGTTCTGCCCCTCGATCATCCCCTGGCGGCGAAGGCTTCACTGAGCCTGGAGGATCTGCGTGGGGAAAACTTCATTGCCTCCTCGCTCGGCAGCGCCCTGCGCGAGCGGATCGACGCGATGCTGGCGCAGGCGGGCGTGGAGGTTTCGGTGATAGCGGAAGCCGGGCTCGGCTCTGCAATCTGCACGCTCGTCGCGGCGGGGCTCGGGGTCAGCGTGATGAATCCGCTGGCGGCCTATGAAGAGGCGTTGGTCTCATCCATCGCGATCCGCCCCATCGCCCCTGCTCTGCCAGTGCATTTCGCACTTCTCTTCCCGCCGGACCATGCGCGAAGCCGTCTGGTACAGGCCTTCAGCGCCTGCGCCCGAACGATCATGCTGGAGCACCTCGAAGGGCTGCCGCAGCAAAAAGACCACGGCAGCACATAGGGTCAGGCCGCCTGCTGGCTTGGGCCGTAGAATGTGCGGCCGCTCTCCGCCATCTCGACGAGGCTATCGGGCACAGCAAAACGCTCGCCATGGCGCGATTCAAGATACCGGGCCAGGGCGACGAATTCGGGTACGCCCATGAAGTCGATGTAGGAGAGCACTCCGCCCGTGAAGGGCGCGAAGCCGAAGCCCAGGATCGAGCCGACATCGGCCTCGCGCGGGTCGGTGACCACGCCCTCGCCGACGGTGCGAGCGGCCTCGACCGCCTGCACCACCAGCAGGCGATGCTTCAACTCCGTGAAGTCGACGTCCTCCGGCGACAGCCGGTTGGGCTGCAACTCGGCAAGGCCGGGCCACAGGCGCTTCGGCGCGCCCTCCGGATAGTCGTAGAACCCCTTGCGGTTCTTCCGCCCAAGCCGCCCGTGCGTCTCGACCATCTCGGTCAGTATCCACGTCTGAGCGGGATCGACTGCATCGGGCCCCACCTGCGCCTCGGTGGCCCTGGCGATCTTCAGGATGAGATCCAACGCCACTTCGTCGTTGAGGGAGAGCGGGCCGACCGGCATCCCCGCTTGGCGCCCGGCGCTCTCGATCATGGCCGGGGGCACGCCCTCGGCAAGCATCTTGTGCCCCTCAAGCAGGTAGGCGCCGACGCAGCGATTGGCGAAGAAGCCGCGCGAGTCGTTGACGACGATCGGCGTCTTCTTGAGCGCGCGGACGAAATCCACGGCCACGGCGATTGCGCGGTCGCCGGTTGCGCCGCCCTTGATGATCTCGACGAGCATCATCTTCTCGACTGGCGAGAAGAAGTGGATGCCGACGAACAGCTCGGGCCGCCGGGAATGCCGCGCCAACCCTGTGATCGGGAGCGTCGAGGTGTTGGAGGCGAAGACCGCGTCCGGGCCGATCACCGCCTCGATCTTGCCGATCACCTCGGCCTTGATCGCGGGATCCTCGAACACCGCTTCGATCACGAGGTCGCAGCCCTCAAGGGCCGCGTAATCGGCGGTCGCGGTGATCCGGGAGAGCAGCGCGTCGCGGTCGGCGGTCTTGGCGCGGCCCTTGTTGATCTGGCCGGTGATGAGGGCGTGGGCGTGCGCCTTGCCCTTTTCGGCCGCCTCCTGGCTCCGGTCGATCAGCACGGTGTCGAAACCGGCCTGCGCGGAGACATAGGCGACGCCCGCGCCCATGAAACCAGCGCCGACGACTCCGACCTTGCGTAGGGTGGCGGGGGGTACATCCTTCGGCCGCCGGGCGCCCTTGTTCAACTCGCCCATGGAGAGGAACAGCGTGCGGATCATCGCCGCCGCCTCCTTGGTGCGGAGGATCTGCGCGAAGTACCGGCTCTCGACCTTGAGGGCGTGATCCATGGGAAGCTGCAGGCCTTCGTAGACCGAGTTCAGGATCGCCTTGGCCGCGGGGTAATTGTCGTGCGTTTCGCGGCGGTAGATCGCGTTGGCGGCGGGCCAGACCTGCATTCCAGCAGGCGAATAGACCTTACCCGAAGGCGCCTTGAACTTCGGCGCGTCCCAGGGCGCTACAGACGATCCACCGTCACGAATCCAGGCCTTTGCCTGCGCGACGATCTCCGCCACAGGGGCCACTGCGTGGATGAGGCCCATTCCCTTGGCCATGGGCGCGCGGATCTGCTCACCCTTGAACAGCATCTGCAAGGCGTCGCCGGTCTGCATCAGCCGGGCGACCCGCTGCGTGCCGCCGCCGCCGGGGAACAACCCGACCTTGATCTCGGGCAGGCCGACTCTGGTATGGGGGGCGTCTGACGCGATCCGATAATGGCAGGACAGCGCAAGCTCGAAGGCCCCGCCCAGGCACAGGCCATGGATCGCCGCCGCGAAGGGCTTGCCGCACGTCTCCAGGCGCCGGAACAGCAGGGTGAGGCGGCGCGATTCCTCGAAGAAGCGGCGCATGGCCGCCTCCTCGCCTTCCTCAGCGCGCAAGCGTTCATACGCGGCGCGCAGGCCCTGAAGCATGGTGAGGTCGGCTCCGCCCGAGAAGTTCTCCTTCCCGGTGGTGATGACACAGCCCTTGATGGCCGGATCGGAGGCTACGGCCTCAACGATCGACGCCAGTTCATCCATCACCGCCTCGGTGATGACGTTCATGGATCGGTTCGGCATATCCCAGATCGCCAGGGCGATACCATCGGCATCTGTTTCGAAGCGAAAGTAATCTGTGTTCATTCTATCGCTCCTGCGCGAGTATCGCCGGGGTAATACGGAAGCTCTGATCTTAATCGACTGGTGACGTTTTGCGGACTAGGCCTAGGGGCGGCGGGGGCTGTCTTTGGAACCGAGTATGGAACGCACCGTCGGATGTGCTGCCTGTAGGGACAGCACGCCTCTTCCCTTCGCCTTCACCATGGCGTTCCAGCCGATCCTCGATCTCTCGACCGCGCGGGTCTGGGGGTATGAGGCGCTCGTGCGCGGCACGAACGGCGAGCCGGCCGGCGCGATCCTCTCCCAGGTCAACGACGAGACACGCTACCGCTTCGACCAAGCGGCGCGGGTGAAGGCCATCGAACTGGCGGGGAAACTGTTCCCGGCGGACGAGGACGTCCGCCTGTCCATCAACTTCATGCCGAACGCGGTCTACGAGCCCCGTGCCTGCATCCGGGCGTCCCTCGAGGCGGCCCAGCGGGTAGGCTTCTCCCATCGCCGCATCATGTTCGAATTCACCGAGAACGAGCGATTCCGGGATATCGAGCACCTGAAACGCATCGTTGCCGCCTACCGGCAGCAGGGCTTCATGACGGCTTTGGACGATTTCGGCGCGGGCTTCGCGGGGCTCAGCCTGCTCGCGAACTTCCAGCCGGACCTGATCAAGATCGACATGGACGTGCTTCGCGGTCTCGACGCCGATGCCCGCCGCCGAAGCATCGTGGCGGGCATCGTGTCCATCGGGCACTCGCTGGGTATCTCGATCCTCGCCGAGGGGATCGAGACAGCGGCGGAACTTGAGACGGTGCGGGGGCTTGGGATCGATCTGGTGCAGGGCTACCATTTCGCCCGTCCCCTCATCGAAGCACTGCCCGTGGTGCCGGGCATGGCGCTGGGTGCCGTCACGCGCGCAGCGTGAAGGTACGCCGGACGCCGCCCGGTCGCCACGCGCTCCGCGCCCTTACTTCTGGGCGGGAGCTGGCGCCGGAACCGGAACGGGCGGCGCGCCGGGGGGCGGGTTCGTGGTGGCCGAAGCGACGGCGAGCATGTTGAGAAGCTTCGTCACCGAGTTTTGCGAGATCGCCGTCACCGACGAGTTCGGATCGGCGTTCATGGTCTGGAACTTCTCGTAGACCGGGTCCGAATAGATCTCATCGAGATGCTTCAGTTCGGTGAGGCTGAACTTCTGAGCGTATTCCTTCGAAAGGCCCTCGACCATCAGGGTACGCTGCTTTTCGAACTCGGCATTCAATTCCTTGCGCACCGACTCGGCACGCTCTTCCGGCATCGAAGCCGTGGTCTTTTCCAGCGCGACGTTGAAGCCGTTCTGAAGGTTTTTGATCAGGGTCTTGTTGACGAGCTTCGTCGCCTCCGTGACCCGGTCGCTCATGTCGTCGGCGTGGGCGGCGAGCGGTGCGGAGAGCGCAACGCCGAGGCAAAGGGTAGCGATCAGGCGGTTCAAAGTCTTTCCTCCCGTTTGGTATCCGTTCCCGGCAGCCGCCTTCGAGGCAGGCCGCCAGGGCGCGCCGCTCGTTTCGGTCGAAAACGATGCAGCCGCAAGTCCTTGACCTGCTGCGTTCAGACGCGCTCGATGATCGTGGCGGTGCCCATCCCGGCGCCGATGCACAGGGTAATGAGGGCGCGCTCGCGGCCGGTGCGCTCAAGTTCGTCCAGGGCGGTGCCGAGGATAATCGCCCCTGTCGCGCCGAGCGGATGGCCCAGCGCGATGGCGCCGCCATTGACGTTGACCCCATCGGGGTCGAGGTCGAACGCTTGGCAGAAACGCAGCACCACGGCGGCGAAGGCCTCGTTCACTTCGATCAGATCGATGTCGTCGAGGGTCAGCCCCGACCGGTGCAACACCTTATGGGTCACATCAACCGGCCCGGTGAGCATGAGCGCCGGATCGGAGCCGATATTCGCGAAGGCGCGGATGCGCGCCCGTGGCCTGAGGCCTGCCGCCTCACCCGCCTCCCGCGAGCCGATCAGCACGGCGGCCGCGCCATCCACGATGCCGGAGGAATTCCCGGCATGATGGACATGGTCCACGAACTCGACATCCGGATGGGCATCGGTCGCGACCGAATCGAACCCGCCCAGCTGGCCCATCTGCACGAAGGACGGCTTCAGGGCGGCGAGGGACTGCATGTCGGTCCCCGGACGCATGTGTTCGTCGTGGTCGAGCAGGGTGATGCCGTTCACGTCGCGCACCGGCACGACGGAGCGGTCGAACAGGCCGTTCTCCCAGGATTGCGCGGCCAAGGCCTGCGAGCGCACGGCGTAGGCGTCGCACTCTTCGCGGGTGAAGCCGTATTTCGTGGCGATGAGATCGGCCGAGATGCCCTGCGGCATGAAGTAGGACTTCACGGCGATGGCCGGATCGACAGGCCACGCCCCGCCTGAGGCGCCGATGCCGATGCGGCTCATGGATTCCACACCGCCGCCCACGGTCATGTGATGCTGGCCGGACATGATCTGAGCGGCAGCGAAGTTCACCGCATCGAGACCGGATGCGCAGAAGCGATTGATCTGAACGCCGGGAACGTGAATGCCGTAATCGGCGACCAGGGCGGCGGCGCGGGCGATGTCGCCCCCCGCTTCGCCCACGGGATCGACGCAGCCGAGGATCACGTCGTCCACCAAGCGCGTATCGAGGCCGTTGCGATCCTTCAGGGCTCGGAGCGCCGTCTCCGCCAGCCGCAGAGCGGTCACCTCATGCAGAGCGCCATCCGCCTTGCCGCGCCCGCGTGGCGTGCGGACGTGGTCGTAGATGAAAGCGTCTGGCATCGGCGTTTCCCTCGGCTCACCCAGCCTTCCGGGGGGATGTACAGGCCCGGACAGGCGCGGGCCAGCCCATCACCCCTTCCGCGCCTCCGCGACCGCCTTCGCGAAGGCGTCCGAGACGAGGAGCCCGTCGTAACCGATGGAGGAGAGCCTGAAGCCCATCTTCAGCATCTCGCTGGCGCGGGCCGCGCCGGCGGCGAAGGCGCAGGGCACCTTGCCCGCTGCCAACGTGACGCGGACGATCTCGCCGAGCGCCTCCGTCACTGCGCTCCCGAGTGGATCGAAGGCGGCCCCATTCGAAAGGGCGATGGATAGATCTCCCGGTCCCACGAGGATCCCATCAATGCCCGGCACGGCGAGGATGTCGGGCAGGTTGGCGATGGCCTCCCGGGTCTCGCACATGGCGATGGTCATGGTCCGCCCGTTGGCCTGGGTCAGGTAATCCTGCGGATTTTCCAGCCCGGAGAACACCATGGCCCGGTCGGGTCCCCAGCTGCGCTGGCCAACCGGCGGGAACTTGGTAGCGGCGGCCAGGGCCTTCGCATCTTCGACGCTGTTGATCATCGGCGCGACGATGCCTGCCGCGCCCGCATCCAGCATCCGTGAGGCCATACGGAAATCGCCCACCGAGATCCGCACGAGACCGGGCTTTCCGGCCAGCGCCAGTTCCGTGAGCCCCGCGACGGAGGTGGTGACGTCGTAAGTGCCGTGCTGCTGATCGAGGAGCACGACATCGAACCCGCTCCGGGCCATCAGCCCCGCCAGCGCGGGATCGGCGAGGCAGGACCAGCCGAGGAGGTAGCTTCCCTCCCCGCGCAGCAGATCAGGCAGGCTCGGGACGGGTGCGTTCACGATGTGATCCTGTTCTTTCTGCGTCGATCGGCAGAATAGGGAGCGCGTTCCGCTCAGGTCCAGCCATCTGTCATCGGGAATCGTCGCAAGATCGCCTGGATCCTAACCGATACTTAACCTTGCTGAGCCCTTAAAATCCGGCGGACGAGACGGACGGTTCCGGTAGGGCGTAGCCCTTACTTTCGACAGAATCGCGGACGATAGCATTGATATCGCTCGCACTTCCGGCAATGGCGGCCCATTCGCGGCCTCGCGCCGGCTCGGAGCAGGAGACTTCGACGGATGAACCCAGCCGACGCGATGCAGGCCGCCGCACCCGTGGCCGACATGAGCCTGCTCGGCTTGTTCCTCCAGGCGCACTTCGTCGTGAAGATCGTGATGGTGGGCCTGCTCAGCGCCTCCGTGTGGTGCTGGTCGATCATCGTCGACAAGACGCTCCTGTTCCGGCGCATCCGCAACGAGATGGACGCGTTCGAGGATGCGTTCTGGTCGGGCCGCTCCCTTGAAGAGCTCTTCCGTTCCTTCAACGACCGTCCGGCCACCGGCCTCGCGGCGGTTTTCGTGGCCGCCATGCGTGAGTGGAAGCGCTCGTTCGAGGGCTCGGGCCGTCAGGTCCAGTCGCTGTCTCAGCGCATCGAGAAGCAGCTCGACGTCACCATCCATCGCGAGGTCGAGCGTCTGGAATCGCGCCTCCTGTTCCTCGCCTCCATCGGCTCGGCAGGTCCGTATATCGGCCTGTTCGGCACGGTGTGGGGCATCATGACCGCCTTCACCTCGATTGCGGCCTCCAAGAATACGTCGCTTGCCGTCGTGGCGCCCGGCATCGCGGAGGCGCTGTTCGCCACCGCCATCGGCCTGTTCGCCGCGATTCCGGCGGTGCTCGCCTATAACAAGCTCCAGGCTGAGGTCGCCAAGGCGCAGTCGCGCCTGGAAGGCTTCGCCGACGAGTTCTCCGCGATCCTGTCGCGGCAGATCGACGAGCGCCTGTCGCTGGCCGCCTGAGGAGACTGACCGATGGCCATGGCGGCAGGGGCTGGGCAAGGTGGGGCGAAGCGGCGGCGCAGGCGCGGCCGTCGCGGTGGCGCCATCAACGAGATCAACATGACGCCGTTCATCGACGTCGTGCTGGTGCTGCTGATCATCTTCATGGTCGCGGCGCCGATGATGACGGTCGGCGTGCCGCTCGACCTGCCGCAATCCAAGGCTTCGCCCCTCAACTCGGATGTGAAGCCGATCACCCTGTCGATCCGCCAGACCGGGCAGATCTTCCTGGGCGAGGACGAGCTGACCGACGATTCCATCGTGGCCAAGCTGACGGCTGCCGCCAAGAATGGCACCGAGGACCGCGTCTTCGTGCGCGGCGACAAGCGGGTCGATTACGGACGCGTCGCCCAGGTGATGGCCATCGTGACGGGCGGCGGCTTCCGCCACGTCGCGCTCGTCACCGAGCCCGAACACTAGGAGCGACGCTATCTTGGCGATCTCCTTGCCGACCTTCGACCGCCGGGAGCCCGGCGTCTGGATCTCTGCCGGGACCCATGTGGTCCTGCTCGGCCTCGCGCTGGTCACCGTGTCCGCCCCTGCCCTCCCCGAGGCGCAGGAAGGCGTGCCTGTGGAGGTGATTACCGAAAATCAGTTCTCCGAGATCACCAAGGGTGAGCGTCAGGCCGACAAGCCGATGCCGAACCCTCAGAGCCGCGCCGACCGGCAGGCCGAGAAGATCGAGGAGCGCGAGCCGGAGAATTCCAAGACCGACGCTCCCACGCCGCCCAAGCGCCCCGCCGAGATGAAGGTCGCCAACGCGGACGAGATGCCGCTGCGCACCGATCCGGACGAGGCCGAGACCGCCAAGGCAGCCAAGGCCGCCGAGGAGAAGCGCGAGGCCGAGAAAGCCGCGAAGGCTGCCGCCGACAAAGCGGCTGCGGAGAAAGCCGCCGCCGCCGAGAAGGCTGCTGCCGCAAAGGCTGTAGCGGAGAGCAAGGCGAAGGCTGAGGCTGCGGCTGCAGCCAAGGCCGCGCAGGCCAAGGCCGAGGCTGAGAAGCGCGAACAACTCGACAAGCTGATCGAGCGCCAGGAAGCGGAAGCTGCCGCCCAGGCGAAGGCCGAAGCCGCCAAGAAGGCTGCCGAGGCCAAGGCTGCCGCCGAAGCGAAGGCTGCGGAAGCCAAGGCGAAGGCCGAGGCCGCCAAGGAAGCTGCGAAGAAGGCGGCCGACGCGAAGGCCAAGGCTGAGGCCGAAGCCGAGCGCCAGAAGGAAATCGCCGAAGCGAAGGCCGAGGCTGAACGCGAGAAGGCGGAAGCCGCGGCTGCGGCCAAGGCCGAGGCAGCCGCCAAGGCGAAAGCCAAGGCCATGGCCGATGCGAAGGCAAAGTCGGACGCGGAGGCCAAGGCGCGCAAGCAGGCTGAACTGGCCGAGAAGTTCAACGCGGGCGATATCCGCTCGGTGCTCAATTCAAAGGCGCAGTCGCAATCGACGGGCGCAACGGGTCATCAGGTGCAGAAGGTCGCCGCTCTGGGTGCCGCCGCGGGCTCGGCGCAGCGCCTGTCGCCTTCGCTGCGCGACGCGCTGGTCGGCATGCTTCAGCAGCAGATCGAGCGGTGCTATTCGGCTCCGCCCGGCGCTGCTCAGGGCGTGGTGCTTCCGGTGCTCGATATCCGCCTGAACCCGGATGGGTCGCTCAGCACCGAGCCGCGCATCATGCGTGGCGGCGCGAGCGCGGTGGACCAGTCCATCGCCCAGGCTGCGCTTCGCGCGGTGAGGCGGTGCGCGCCGTATCACATACCGGCCACCTATGCGCCGTATTACAACGACTGGAAGGCGATCAACGCGGAGTTCGAGTTCACGGCGACGTAACGCCGGGCACCGCTCCCTCGCCGCCCGTTCCCCTGTCAGCACGACGACCGAGACGATGACCGACAGCTCGATCCGCCGGCACCGCAACGCGCTGCCTGCCCACCTCCTGGCTCTTCTGGCGTTCGCTGCCGTGGCCCTTGGCTTCGCCGGTCCCGCGCAGGCGCAACTTCAGCTGCGGATCGGCGGCGGCAGCTTCCAGCCCATGCCGATCGCCGTCACGGAGTTCGGCGGCGATCCGAGCCTCGGCGGCCTCGTCAGCGGCGTGGTGACGAACAACCTGCGCCGCTCGGGCTATTTCGCGCCCCTCGACCGCGCGCGCTTCCCCGAAAACCCGTCCTTCGACGCTGCCCCGAACTTCGAGAAGTGGCGGGCAACGGGCGTGCAGGGCCTCGTTACCGGCCGCGTCGTGCGTGATGGCGGCGGTCGGCTGAAGGTCGAGTTCCGCCTCTGGGACGTGACCTCCGGCCAGCAGATGATCGGCCAGCAATACGCCACCGATCCGGCCAATGCCCGCCGCACGGGCCATCTCGTATCGGATCAGGTCTACACCAAGATCACCGGCCTCGGCCCTTGGTTCGACAGCCGCATCGCCTTCGTGGACGAGACCGGCCCGAAGGAAAACCGCCGCAAGCGGCTGATGGTGATGGATCAGGACGGCGCCAATGTCCGCGCCATCACCACGGGTGAGATGTCCATCGTCGCTCCGCGCTATTCGCCGAGCAGCCAGGAGATCGCCTTCATGGCGCAGGCGAGCGGCCACCAGCCGCGTGTGCAGGTGATCAACCTCGAAACCGGTTCCCGGCAGGCTTTCGGCTCCGTCGATTCGATGAGCGCCAGCCCGCGCTTCTCCCCCGATGGCCGGCGCCTCGTGATGAGCGTGCAGCAGGGCGGTAACGCCGACATCGTGACCATGGACCTCGCGTCGAAGGCGCAGAAGCCGATCACCAGCGGCCTCGCCATCGACACCTCGCCGACCTACTCGCCAGATGGCAGCCAGATCGCGTTCGAATCCGATCGCGGCGGCTCGCAGCAGGTCTACGTGATGGGCGCGGACGGCTCGAACCCGCACCGCGTCACCTTCGGCGGCGGCTCGGCCTCGCAGCCCGCTTGGTCGCCGCGCGGCGATCTCATCGCCTATACCCGTCAGCGCAACGGCGGTTTCGCCATCTGCGTCGCCAAGCCCGACGGCACCGGCGAGCGCGTGCTCACCGAGGGGTTCCACAACGAGAGCCCATCCTTCTCGCCGAATGGGCAGTATGTCGTGTTCTTCCGTGATCCGGGCGGCCAGGGTGGCGGCAAGCTGTTCATGGTCGACATCACCGGCAAGGTCGAGCAGCCGGTGCCGACGCCGAGCTACGCGTCGGACCCCACGTGGTCGCCGCTCCTGGCGGGCCGCTGAGGGCTCACTTCTGAACGAGGAGATGGTCGCGGTCCCGGAGCGCCGGGAACAGACGACCCCAGAGCACGGCGATGGCGATCGTCGCCGCGCCTCCCAACACGACGGCGGGCACCGCGCCCAAGGCGGCGGCGAGCAGTCCCGATTCGAACTCACCGAGTTCGTTCGAGGCCCCGATGAAGACGGTGTTCACTGCCGCGACCCGGCCACGCATTTCGTCCGGCGTCTCGCCCTGCACGAAGCTCTGCCGCACGTAGACCGAGATCATGTCGGCGGCTCCCGTGACGAACAGGCATGCCATCGACAGGGGCAGCGAGGTTGAGAGGCCGAAGGCCAGGGTGGCGAGGCCGAACACCATCACTGCCCGCAGCATGCGAATGCCCGCGTGGCGGCGTAGCGGGTAGGTTGCGAGGAATAGGGCCATCGTCACGGCGCCCGCAGCGGGCATGCTGCGCAACAGCCCGAGGCCGAGCGGCCCGACATGAAGCACGCTCGCCGCGTAGATCGGCAGCAGTGCTGTCGCGCCGCCGAACAGCACGGCGAACAGGTCCAGGCTGATTGCTCCCAGCACCACCGGCTGAGATCGGATGTAGCCGATCCCCGCGAGCAGGGTCGCCCAGGTGACCGCAGGCCGTTCCGTGACCGGCGCCGGGCGGTGCCGAATGAGCGCGATGCTCACGCTCGCCAGGGCGAAGCTCGTGCCCGCCGCCGCGAAGACCACCTTGGGGCCGAGCGCATAGAGCAACCCGCCGAGGGCGGGCCCCATCACCGAAGCCGTCTGCCAGAGGGACGCATTCCAGGCGATGGCCGAACCGAACAGCGTCGCCGGCACAAGGGTCGGCAGCAGGGCCTGCAAGGCGGGGTTCGCGAAGGCGCGCGCGGTCCCGACGATGACGACCAGAGCATAGACCGGCCAGATCGCCGTGGCACCGCTCAGCGCGTAAGCGAGAAGTCCGAAGCTCGCCACGGATTGCACGGCGAAGGCGAGCGAGCCCACGATGCGCCGCTCATAGACGTCGGCCACGTGGCCGCTCACCAGCGCGCTGAGCATGGCGGGCAGGAAGCCTGCGAGGCCGACGAGACCTAGCGCCAGGGCCGAGTGGGTCAGTTCGTAGACGAACCACCCGATCGCCACGGCCTGCATTTGGTAGGCGAGTCCCGTCAGGAACCTTGCGCCGCCGAAGAGCCGGAAATCGCCATTCGCGAAGACGGCCCAGCCCGAACCCGTTGTCTTGACCATCCGCCTCCGTGAGGCGCCGCCCCGCCGGGGTCAAGCGTGGCGGGCGATCACGCGATGGAGAGGCGTGACAGATCGGGGCGCGGCGGCGGCTTGTTCGCGTTGCGCGGCGTCGGATGAGGCTCTTCCGGCGGGTTGAGGGGAAAGAAGCAGGTGACGCAGGTGCCGAGACCCGGCTCGCTTTCCAGCTCGACCCGTCCGCCATGCAACTCCACGAATGAGCGGACGATGGACAGGCCGAGGCCCACGCCCCGGTGACGCGTGCCGCGCGTGCGGCTTTCGAACCGGTTGAAGACGAGGTCCTTCATCTCCTTCGTCATGCCCACACCGTGGTCGCGGACGCTGAGGACGAGATCGCGGTTCGTGCGTCGCGCGGTGATCTCCACCTGTTGGCCGGGCTCGGAGAAGCCCACGGCATTCGAGAGCAGATTGAAGAGGATCTGGCGAATCCGCTTCCCATCCGCCGGGACGCTGCCGACATCGTCGGCCACATCGACGGACAGGGCGATACGCGCCTCGGCCAGACGGTCCTCGACCCCGCGGACGGCCGCCTCGACGGTGGCCTGAACGTTCACGTCCTCGCGCTGAAGTTCCAGGGACCCGGCATCGATCGAGGCGAGATCGAGAATGTCGTTGATCATCACCAGCAGCGCGCCGGATGAGCGCATGATGTGATCGGCATATTCGCGCTGGCGGGTGTTGAGCGCCCCTACCGTCTCGTCACCCAGCAGCTGTGTGAAGCCGATGATGTTCGTAAGCGGCGAGCGTAGCTCGTAGGACACGTGATGGACGAAGGTGTCGCGCAGTTCGGCGGCCTTCTCCAGGGCTTCGTTCCGCTCGGTCAGCATCCGCTCGACGTTCACACTCGGTGTCACGTCGATCAGCGTCAGCAGGGTCGCACCCTCGGGCAGGGGTTGCGTTGCGCAATCGAGGACCATGCCGTCGACCATTTCGATCCGGCGGGCCAGCGCAGTGCGGGCTTCGAGGCCCACCACCGCGTCGCGGATGTCGAGCCACTGATCCTCTGCCGGGGCGAGGCTCTTGCAGCGCAGGATTACTGAATCGACGTGCGGCCGTGCGTCGATCATCTCCGGATCGAGGCGCCAGATCGTCGTGAAGGCACGGTTGGCGAGGTGCAGCCGTCCATCGGCGCCGAACACGGCCACCGGTTCGGCCAGGGTATCGAGGGTCTCGGCCTGAAGGCGGCGGAGGGCATTGTAGCGCGATTCGGCGTTGAGCCGGTCCGATACGTCCTCGAACAGATAGGTCAGGCCGCCCTGCGGGTTCGGATCGGCTACGACGCGCAGCGTCCGGCCATCCGGGAGATACCACCACGCCTGGTTGGCCTCGGCCGCGCGATAGGCGCCCAGCACGCTGTGTTTCCACGTGCGGAAATCGGCATGCTCCTCGAGTTTGCGCTGCGAGCGCAGCAGATCGAGGATCTCACCGTCCGAGGGGCGGCTATCGAGGAAGTCCTGATCGAGATCCCACAACGCCCGGTAGGCGGCATTGTGGAAGATCAGCCGCTGGCCCACGTCGAACATCGCCACGGCGGTGGGCAATTGGTCGAGGGTGCGGGCGTTGGCATTCATCTGCTGCTGCAGGTCCGCGCGGACGCTCTCCAACTCCGACACGTCCACGGCGATGCCGACCCGGCCGCCATCGACGCTCGTCTCGTAAATGTCGAGGACGCGGCGTTGGCCCGCCATGACGGCCGAGACACGGGGAGCCCTCCGACCGGGACCGGCGGCTTCCTCGCGGGCGATGGTTTCCCGCGCGGGACGGTCTAGCAATTCGATCCCCGCGTCGATCACCGCCTCGCGGCTCGGTGCTTCGAGAGCGGCGACGTAGGCGGCGTTCACCCAGGCGAGACTGCCATCGCGGCTGCGCCGCCAGACCGGTTGCGGAATCGCATCGAGAAGCCCCGCCAAGGCGGTGAGTCCGCGCCGCGTTTCATCAAGGGTGATCCGCAGTTCCGCGATCTCCCGACGCTCGGATGTGGTCTCCCGCAACCGCAGCAGGGCACGGCCCGCTACCGTCCGCCCCTGGGCGTCGACGTTGTGACCCGTCTGGGTCCGCAGATCGATGGCGAAGCCGGTGCCACGGGTCAGGAGCGTGTCGAGGGCGGCTTCGACCGCCTGCGCGTCGGCAGGCATCAGCCACGCGCCGAAGGCGAGGACACGACGGGCCGAATCCGTCACGGCCCGCTCGCCACCGAGGGCGATGCCGACATCGCCCTCGATCACGGGCTCGCCGTTCTCGTTCCAGGTGATGATGACCTGCCGGTCAGTGCTCAGCAGCATCTCGGCGCGATCATGGGCACCGCGCAGCAGGTTGAGTGCAGCGACGAGATCCTGCTCCCGCCGGTTCCAGCGCGCGCGCTCATAGAGATAGAGCAGCGCAAGGATCACCGCGAAGGCGACGAGCCCGCCGAACACCGCGAGGCCGGCGACGCCGTGCATCTCCCGGGGGCTGTGAGCCGCCGGGTTATCCTGCATTTCCGCCAAGGCCGCGCTCGCCGCGAACAGCGCGAGAATCCCCACGCCGACCTGCAGCCGAGCCGCACGTCCGACCCGCATCCGCCTTGCCCCCAAAAGCTATCATTGCCGCCGGCGTGCGCCCGTGCGGCACGGAACGCACCCTGTCACGGATGCCCTCTTACGGGGCGGCCGCGCTACGCCAGTCACTGAGTCGGGCGCACCTTAGCGTGGGGGGGATTCAGGCCGGAAGGAGAACGAAGCGTGGCCGTGCGCGATGCGGGTAAATCGCTCGTTAACGACACACAGAAGACACACCCGCCTGTGTCGAATTGGCCTTGACAAACGAAGGGCCCGGCGAAGCACGCCGGGCCCGATAGTGTGTAGTGCGCAACCGTTCTAGTAGCGGTAGTGCTCGGGCTTGAACGGACCGTTTTCCTTCACGCCGATATACGCGGCCTGATCCGGGCGAAGCTTCGAAAGAGTCGCGCCGACCTTCGCGAGGTGCAGGGCGGCGACCTTCTCATCGAGCGCCTTCGGCAGGGTGTAGACCTGCTTCTCGTACTTGCCCGGGTTGGTCCAGAGCCGATCTGGGCCAGCGTCTGGTTGGTGAATGAGGCCGACATCACGAAGGACGGGTGGCCCGTCGCGTTGCCGAGGTTCACGAGGCGACCCTCCGAGAGGAGGATGATGCGGTGGCCGTCGGCGAACTCGATCTCGTCGACCTGCGGCTTGATGTTGTTCCACTTCAGGTTCTTCAGGCCGGCGACCTGAATCTCGTTATCGAAGTGGCCGATGTTGCAGACGATCGCCCGGTCCTTCATCGCCCGCATGTGGTCGAGGGTGATGATATCACGGTTGCCGGTGGCGGTGACGAAGATGTCGGCGCGCGGAGCGGCGTCTTCCATCGTCACGACCTCGTAGCCCTCCATCGCGGCCTGGAGCGCACAGATCGGATCGATCTCCGAGACCATGACGCGGCAGCCGGCGTTGCGGAGCGAAGCGGCCGAGCCCTTGCCCACGTCGCCGAAGCCCGCAACCATGGCGACCTTGCCGGCCATCATGACGTCGGTGCCGCGCCGGATACCGTCGACCAGCGACTCCTTACAGCCGTAGAGGTTGTCGAACTTCGACTTGGTGACCGAGTCGTTCACGTTGATCGCCGGGAAGAGCAGCTTGCCCTCCTTGGCGAGGATGTAGAGGCGGTGCACGCCCGTGGTCGTCTCCTCGGAGACGCCCTTGATCGAGTCGGCGAGACCGGCGAACCAGCCCTTCGGCTTCTCGGTGAGCTTCTTCTTCAGCAGGGCGAAGAAGATCTCTTCCTCCTCGGAGCCCGGGTTGTCGAGGAAGGCGGTGTCGCCGTTCTCGGCGCGCAGGCCGAGATGAACGAACATCGTGGCGTCGCCGCCGTCGTCCAGGATCATGTTCGGCATGCCGCCGTCATGCCAGTCGAACAGGCGGGAGGTGTAGTCCCAGTACTCTTCCAGCGTCTCGCCCTTCACGGCGAAGACCGGGATGCCGGCAGCGGCGATCGCAGCGGCAGCGTGGTCCTGGGTCGAATAGATGTTGCAGGACACCCAGCGGATGTCGGCGCCGAGAGACTTCAGCGTCTCGATCAGCACCGCCGTCTGGATGGTCATGTGCAGGGAGCCGGCGATCTTGGCGCCCTTCAGCGGCTGCTTCGCGCCGTATTCCTCCCGAACGGACATCAGGCCGGGCATCTCGGTCTCGGCGATCGAGATTTCCTTCCGGCCGTAATCGGCCAGCCCGATATCCTTGACGATGTAGTCCTTGGCCATGCGGCTCTCCTCACTCGCGTTGCGATCCGGCCGGTGGCCTATCACTTCGCGAGCGAGGAAGCAATCAAGACATAAAGATGTCTTTATGCGTTTGGGCGGCTACCCGTCTTAACGGCTCGGGCGGGCGAGCCAGCCGATACCGAAGGCCACGGCCGCCACCAGGGCGAGCGTCGTGCCACGGTTGTCGTCGGCCCGGCGGGCCAGGTGGCGCCCGTGATGGACAGCGCGCGAGCGGATATTGCGGCTGCGCTGAACCGCCTCGTCGGCGAAGGCTTCACCGCGCGAGTAGGCTTCCTCGGCGAAGGCACGGGCGCGATCACGCCCTTCCTCGTAGAGATGCTCGCCGTCGCGGCGCAGATCTTCACCCGTCTCGCGGGCGCGGCCATAGGCGTACTGGGCGGCACCGGCAACCTGATCCACCGCACCGTCGAATTGACGGCCCGGATTGCCGCGCAGGGCGCCGGTTGCGGTCTTCACCCGGCCGCGCAGATGGCGAACCCCGCCTTCCAGACGATCGCTGTTCATCGAAATCCCTCCGTTCGTCCGGCCCCGGCGAGGCATCCCCCGAATGGGGACGCTGCGGAGCCGCTTGGCTCTTCAGGCGAGTCGAACGATGAGAGACGGCCTAGGTTCCGTTCCTGTACGGCGTGTCAGATCTCGATTTCGGTGCCGACTTCGACGACTTGGCGAGTCGGGACACCGAAGAAAGCGCCTGTTCTCTCGGCATTTCGCTGCATGAATGCGAACAGACTTTCCCGCCAAGCAGCCATTCCACGGCTGTCGTTTTTTGGGATCACAGTCTCGTGACCGATAAAGACAGTCACATCCTCTACGCATTGCTGCGGAAGTTCGCCTTTCCGGACCGCGCAGGCGATCCCTTCCGGGATCGATGCATCTTCCATGAAGCCGTAGCGTAGAATGACGCGGTAGAAGTTTGGTGCGAGCTCGATGACGCGTGCCCGCTCGTCGAGGGGCACGCTCGGTGTCTCCTCGTAGAAGGCAGTGACGATCAACACGCGCTCGTGCAGGGCGTGGCTGCGCTCCACGAAGCGCGACAGGTGCAGCGGGATTCCGTGAAGCGCGGAAGACAGAAAGGCTGCCGTGCCGGGTAGCCTGAGAAGCCGTTGATGGCTCAGCTCCTCAAGGAAGGCGTCCTCCGGCTGGCGCATGGCGGTGCGCGCCTCCTCCACCAGCGTGTTTCCCTTCCGCCACGTGAGCATCATCATCGCGACGAAGCCCGCGAGCACCAGGGGAAACCAGCCGCCTTCCAGAATCTTCACGCTGTTGGCGCCGAGGAAGACGAGATCGATGGCGAGGAAGAAGCCGTTGACCGCCAGGACGGCGATAGGGTTGTAGCCCCATTTAAGGGCAATGAGCGCGGCGAGCAGGGTCGTGATCGCCATGAGCATCGACACCGCGATGCCGTAGGCGCCCGCGAGCGCATCGGACGATTCGAACACGACGACCGCCACCAGAGTGGCGATGGCGAGGAGCCAGTTCACGGCCGGGACGTAGATCTGGCCGCGCTCCTCGTGCGCGGTCTGGACGATCCGCATGGCGGGTAGGAAGCCGAGCTGGATCGCCTGTTGCGTCAGCGAGAACACGCCGGAGATGATCGCTTGCGAGGCGATGATCGTCGCGAGCGTCGCGAGGCCGACGAGGGGGATATGCGCCCAGTCAGGCGCGAGGCGAAAGAACGGGTTTTCCAGCGCGTCGGGTTCGGAGAGAAGCAGGGCGCCCTGCCCGAAATAGTTGAGCACCAGAGCGGGAAGCACCAAGGCGAACCACGCCACGCGGATCGGCCGGGCGCCGAAATGGCCAAGATCGGCATACATCGCCTCCCCGCCCGTAACGGCCAGAAAGGCCGCCCCCAGCATGGCGAAGCTGATGCCCCAGCCCGCATGGACGAGGAATTCGACCGCCTTCAGTGGGTTGAGCCCCGCCAGGATCTCGGGGTTGTGCAGGATCGCGCCGATGCCGAGCCATGCCAGGGTCGCGAACCACAGCAGCATGACGGGGCCGAAGATCCGCCCGATCCTCGCCACGCCCTGGAACTGCACGGCGAACAGCCCCACGAGGATCACGAGGGTGATCGGCACCACGTAGCGCCCGAGCGAAGGCGCATCGACCTTCAACCCCTCCACCGCCGAAAGGACGGAGATGGCGGGGGTGATCGCACCATCCCCATAAAGCAAAGCCGCGCCGAGGAGGCCGACCACCAGCAAAAGCGCCTTCGCCGTTCCCGGCTTGGCCTGACGCGCGCCGAGCAAGGCCAGCATGGCGACGATCCCGCCCTCCCCGCGATTGTCCGCCCGCAGGATCAGGATCGCGTATTTGAGCGAGACGACGAGGATCAATGCCCAGAAGATCAGGGACACCGCGCCCGTGACGGCGAGAGGCGTGGCCGTCCCTCCACCCGCTGCCTTCACCGCTTCCTTGTAGGCGTAGAGTGGGCTGGTGCCGATGTCGCCGTAGACGACGCCGAGCGCCCCGAGCAGCAGAGCTGGGCTGAGGCGCCCGCGCTTCTGTTCGGCTGGCTCTGCTGAGGCCGTGTCGCTGACCGGGGCGAGAGAGTGGCTCAACGTTCCTCCGGGGGACATGCACGGAGGCCGTGTGCCTCTGCGCACATCAGCTAAGCGTTGGATCGTCACCGTCCAGCGACGCTCGCGCACCGCCGTGACACTTATTGGTGAATGGCTGCTCGCTGCTGGCGGGATCAGAGAAGATCGGCGAGGGCGTCCGGTGCCGGTTCGCCGCGTTTCATGCAGAAGACGGGGCAGGACACGCGTCGACGAATCTCGGCGGCCACAGTTTGCGGGGGTGTCGGCGCGCCTTCGCTTTCGCTGACGACGACCGCCTTCACCACCTGACCGCGCAGACGCAATACCTCGGCGGCCGTAAGGGCGTGGCTGATCGACCCCAGATAACTGCCGGACACCAGCACCACAGGAATTGCCAGGGCCTCGATCCAGTCGAGCCCCGTGGCCTCCTCCGTGATCGGGCTCATCAGCCCGCCGACGCCCTCGATCACGATGGGATGAGGCGATGACGCGACGCGGCTGCGGCACCATCCGACGATCTCATCCAGATGAAGCGAGTAGCCCTCGATCGCGGCGGCCTGATTGGGCGCAAGCGGTGCAGCGAAGCGCCAGGGCGAACAGGCCGCAACCGCGTCCTCGGTGACAGCCAGGCCCTGCGCGTCGAGCAGCCTGGCCGTGTCGCTCTCTCCGAAGGCCGGATGAGTGACCGGAGCAACGCCGCTCGCCAGTGGCTTGAGGGCGAGGACCGGGCCGCGTTCGCGAAGGCGGCGCGTAAGCGCCGCCGTCACGTAGGTCTTGCCGATCTCGGTTCCCGCTCCGGCAACGAAGAGGGAGCGGGAGCTCACGCCGCGAAGCTGCCGTGGCAGTGCTTGTACTTCTTGCCGGAGCCGCAGGGGCACGGCTCGTTACGCGCGACGCGACCCCAGGTCGACTCGTCGTTCGGGTCACGCTCCAACACGGCGGTGTCGGCCGAGAGTGCCTGCGCGGCATAGCCGTAGGCCGGTCCGCCGCCACCATCGCTGCCGCTGCCGCGAGCGTAATCCATCTCATTCTCGCCGGTCACGGGATCGAGGTGCTGGGCGAACATCGGAGGCAGGCTGGGGTTCTCCATGGGCGGAGCCTCGTCCTGCTGGAACATCACCTCGATGCGAGAGAGCTGGCCCGTCACCTGCTCGCGCAGGGAGGCAACGAGGCTGTTGAACAGCTCGAACGCCTCGGACTTGTACTCGTTCAGCGGGTCGCGCTGGGCGATGCCGCGCCAGCCTACCACCTGCCGCAGGTGATCCAGCGTCACGAGATGCTCGCGCCAGAGATGGTCGAGGCTCTGCAGCAGGACCTGCTTCTCGATGTAGGCCGAGACCTCGGCGCCGTTTTTCTCGACGCGCTCATGATAGGCTTGATCGGCCAGTTTCATCAGGCGTTCGCGGATTTCCTCATCCGCAATTCCCTCTTCCTTCACCCAATCCTCGGCGGGGATATCGAGGTTGAGGCTCTGCTTCACTGCCTCGCGGAGGCCCTCGGCGTCCCATTGCTCGGCATAGGTATCCGGCGGGATGTGACGCGTGACGATGTCGTCCACCACGCCTTCGCGCATGTCGTCCACGGTCTCGCGGACGCTGTCCTGACCCATGAAGTCGCGGCGCTGCTCGAACACGACCTTGCGCTGGTCGTTCATGACGTTGTCGTACTTAAGCACGTTCTTGCGCATGTCGAAGTTGCGCGCTTCGACCTTCTGCTGCGCCTTCTCGATCGCCCGGTTGATCCAGGGGTGGATGATCGCCTCGCCCTGCTCCAAACCGAGCTTCTGCAGCATCCCGTCCATGCGGTCGGACCCGAAGATCCGCATCAGGTCATCCTTGAGGGACAGGTAGAATTTCGAGCGGCCGGGATCGCCCTGACGGCCCGAGCGGCCGCGGAGCTGGTTGTCGATGCGCCGCGATTCGTGGCGCTCCGTACCGATGATGTAGAGACCGCCGGGCAGCGCCTTCTTGCGGCCCGCCGCCGGGTCAGCCGGCTCGCCGGACGCGAGAACCTTGGCGCGGTTCTCGGCAATCTCCGCCTTGATCGCCTCAATGGCGGCGTCGCGCTCCGGCCCCTCGGGCACGTTCGCCAGTTCCTTTTCGACCCGCATCTCGACGTTGCCGCCGAGTTTGATGTCGGTGCCGCGACCGGCCATGTTAGTGGCGATGGTGATGGCGCCCGGCACGCCGGCCTCGGCGACAATATACGCCTCCTGCTCGTGGAAGCGGGCATTAAGCACGGCGAAGCGCTTGGTCACGCGGCCCTCGCGGGCGGCCTTGTAGACGTCGGTCAGCGCGTTCGGGTCGGAATAGTCGAGCGGGGTGTAGCCCGCCTTCACCAGCATGTCGGCGAGGTATTCCGACTTCTCGATCGACCCCGTGCCGACCAGGATCGGCTGATGACGCGCATGCGCCTTGGCGATTTCCTGGATAATTGCCTGATATTTTTCCTCGACGGTCCGATAGACCTCGTCGTCCTCGTCGACGCGCTCGATCTCCTTGTTGGTCGGGATGTCGACCACGTCGAGCTTGTAGATCTCGGCGAACTCGTCCGCCTCGGTCGAGGCCGTGCCGGTCATGCCGGCGAGCTTCTTGTACAGGCGGAAGTAGTTCTGGAAGGTAATCGAGGCGAGTGTCTGGTTCTCGGGCTGGATCGTCACGCGTTCCTTCGCCTCGAGCGCCTGGTGGAGGCCTTCCGAGTAGCGGCGGCCCTGCATCATGCGGCCGGTGAACTCGTCGATGATCACGACTTCGTCGTTGCGGACGATGTAGTCCTTGTCGCGCGTGAACAGGGTGTGGGCGCGCAGTGCCTGGTTCACGTGGTGAACGATGGTGACGTTGTGGGCGTCGTAGAGGTCGCCCTCTTTCAAAATGCCCGCCGCGCGCAGCGCATCCTCTAGGAATTCGTTGCCCTCTTCGGTCAGCGAGACGGTGCGCTGCTTCTCGTCCAGATCGTAATGCGCTGGCTCCAGCAGCGGCATCACGCCGTCGACGGCCATGTAGAGTTCCGAGCGGTCGTCCACCGGGCCGGAGATGATGAGCGGCGTGCGCGCCTCGTCGATGAGGATCGAGTCGACCTCGTCCACGATCGCGTAATTGTGGCCGCGCTGCGCGAGCTGCGCGATCTCGTACTTCATATTGTCGCGCAGGTAGTCGAACCCGAACTCGTTGTTCGTGCCGTAGGTGATGTCGCAGGCGTAGGACGCCTTGCGCTGCTCATCGTCCAGCCCGTGCACGATGGTGCCGACGGTGAGGCCGAGGAAGCGGTAGACCCGACCCATCCACTCCGCGTCGCGGCTGGCGAGGTAGTCGTTCACGGTGATGACGTGGACGCCCTTGCCCTCGAGGGCGTTCAGATAGACCGGCGCGGTGGCGACGAGGGTCTTACCCTCACCGGTCTTCATCTCGGAGATGCCGCCTTCGTGAAGCACCATGCCGCCGATGAGCTGCACGTCGAAGTGGCGCTGGCCCAGCACGCGCTTGGCCGCCTCGCGGACGGTGGCGAAGGCGGGGACGAGGATGTCATCCAGGCTCTTGCCCGCCGCGAGTTCGGCCTTGAGCATGTCGGTACGGGCGCGAAGCTGGTCGTCGCTCAGCGCCGCGATCTCGGGCTCCAGGGCGTTGATCTGAGCGACGCGGGGGCGGTAGCCCTTCACGCGGCGGTCGTTTGAGGAGCCGAAAATCTTCTTGGCGAGCGAGCCGAGCATCGTAAACCTGCGGACGGGCGTGCCCGCCGACGGACGTGACGTCGCGGGCCGGCCTGGGCGGAATGGGGCGGCTTATAGAGGTAAACATCGCCCCGTGCACCTGAAAGAGCCGGAGCCCCGAATGGTTGCGATTTACGGCTCCGCTTGCGTTCTGCGAGCCGCCGGGCCACCTCTGCCGCCGCCGGATTGGCAGCCTACGGGGGGTTAGGGCCCCCGCCGCCGAACCGGCTATCGACAGGCCGACCGAGGTATCTTCCATGCCGACCCATGCTCTGCTCCGGCGCGCCAGCGCGCTCGCGTTGGCGCTCGCCCTCTCCGGCGCGGCGGCGGCCCAGACGCCCCCGGCCGACAAGGCAGCCCCTGCCCCAACCGCCTCTCCGGCTCCCGCCGACCCGGCCGCGGTCGTCGCGACGGTGAACGGCCAGCCGATCACGCAGGCGGATATCGCGATCGCCGCCGACGACCCCGCCCTGTCCCTGCCGGGTGTGGACG
Organism: Methylobacterium komagatae; assembly: GCF_042661665.1. Classification (NCBI taxonomy): domain Bacteria; kingdom Pseudomonadati; phylum Pseudomonadota; class Alphaproteobacteria; order Hyphomicrobiales; family Methylobacteriaceae; genus Methylobacterium; species Methylobacterium komagatae. The sequence continues at coordinate 2,776,324 of NZ_JBHSWN010000001.1, read as the reverse complement.
AGGCGCAGAAGAAAAATCTGCTCGTGGACTACATGGTCGACCTGAAGGTCGGCGCGCAGGCCGCCGAGGCGGCCAAGGTCGGCGACGGCGCCGACTTCAAGCGCAAGATGGCCTATTTCCGCGACAAGCTGCTGCTCGACGATTACCTCGAGCAGGAGGCCAAGAAGGCGGTGACGCCCGAGGCCGAGAAGGCGGTTTACGACCAGTCGGTCAAGCTGATGAAGCCCGAGGAAGAGATCCACGCCCGACACATCCTCGTGGAGAGCGAGGGCGAGGCCAAGAAGATCGCTGAGCGCATCAAGGGCGGCGAAGATTTCTCCAAGGTGGCCGCCGAGACCTCGAAGGATCCCGGCTCCAAGACCGAGGGCGGTGATCTCGGCTGGTTCACCAAGGAGCGCATGGTCCCCGATTTTGCCACGGCCGCCTTCGCCATGAAGCCGGGCACGGTCTCCGATCCGGTGAAGACGCAGTTCGGCTGGCACGTCATCAAGGTTGAGGAGAAGCGCACCAAGCCTCAGCCGACCTTCGACGAACTGAAGGAGCAGATCGATCAGCACCTCATCCGCAAGGCACAGCAGGATCTCATCCTGAAGCTGCGCGCCGAGGCAAAGATCGATCGCAAGGATGCGCCCGCCGCCGCGCCGCAGACGCCCGCCGCGAAGTAGGCGAAGCCTGGCTCGCTGCCTACATCACGAGCGACGCGATCCGGGGTGCCGTGACGTCCTGAGACGTCGCTGTGCCCTGGATCGTTCCCCTAACGGAGGCGTTCGAAGCTAGTACGGCCGGTCGGGCTTGGTAATGTACGCCGAGTTCCCGGCAGGACGGGGTGCCACGCCCAGCGATTCCAGTTCGGACAGGCGCCGGGATTCCGAGAGCCGGTCGAGCACGATGACCAGGATCCACGGACAGGCGATACCGATAAAGAACGCCACGTCATGACCCTCCCATTTTATGGACCGGACTCACGTCCGCTGAGAGGATGATAGGCCGCGCCGGTCGCGCAGCAAGCGCAACCGGCGGTATCATGCAATTTTTCGCCGATGGGCGGGCGTCAGATCCAGCCCTGAAGCTCCCGTCGCACGACGTGCTCGATGACCTTCATGCCGAGGTCGGTGTCGTTGAGGCAGGGGATATAGGCGAATTGCTCGCCGCCATTCTCCTCGAAATAGTGGCGATTCTCACCGTCGAGCTCTTCGAGCGTTTCCAGGCAATCGGCGGTGAAGCCGGGCGCCACGATGGCCATGCGCTTCACGCCCGACTTGGCCAGCTCCATCACCGTCTCGTCGGTATAGGGCTTCAGCCATTCTTCGTTGCCGAAGCGCGACTGGAAGGTGACGCGCATCCGCTCGGGCGAGAAGCCCAGGGCTTCCCGGATGAGGCGGCCGGTCTTGTGGCACTGGCAGTGGTAGGGGTCGCCCTTCAGCAGATAGCTGCGCGGCACGCCGTGGAACGAGGTGAGGATCACCTCGGGCTCGAAGTCGAGCTTGGCGAGCCCATCGCGGATCGATTGGGCCATGGCTTCGATGTAGACCGCATCGTCGTGATAGGGCGGCGAAACCCGCACGGTCGGCTGCCAGCGCATGTCCATCAGGGCGCGGAAGGCTTGGTCGCAGGCGGTCGCCGAAGTGGCGGCAGCGTATTGCGGGTAGAGCGGCACGAGCAGGATGCGGTCGCAGCCCTGGTCGAGCAGAGCCTGTATGCGGCCCGCGACCTCCGGCTTGCCGTAGCGCATCGCCCAATCGACCACGACGCTCTCGCCCATCGCCGCCTGGAGCTTGTCGCTCTGGCCGCGGGTGATGGTCTTGAGAGGCCCCTCGTTCAGCTCGTTGTTCCAGACGCTGGCGTAGTCGCGCCCCTTCGGACCCGGACGCTTGGACAAAATGATGAGGTTGAGGAGCGGCCACCAGATCAGGCGCGGCACCTCGATGACGCGGCGGTCGGACAGGAACTCCTTCAAATACCGGCGCATCGGCCAGTAGGTCGTGCCTTCCGGCGTGCCGAGGTTCATGAGCAGTACGCCGACGCGGCCCCAGCGAACCGGCGGATGGTCGGTCGGCAGGGTCAGCGGTCCCCTGTCGCCGAGGGCGACGGGCCGGTTATCGGCGAGCGCGGCTGGTTCGATGCGTTCGTTCATCAGAGCGTTACGGCGCCCTGGCGCCGATTCCTTGTCATGGCTTGAGATCGGACCCGCCGTGGCGGGCTCGCCCTATGTAGGTCGCCGGGCGCCTCCGGCGAAGGCGGCACCGGGCCGAGACCCGGTACCTTTCCCGGTATAAGGGCGCGATCCGCGGCGGCAACCGCTCCCGCATCATGGGAATCTCTCAGATCGATGACCGACCGGCCCGTCGCCGCCGCCCTTGCCGCCTTTCGCGAGACCGGTTCCCCCTGGCTTGCCCTGCCCTTCTTCCGAGACGGTGCGGCGGACGAGGTCGCTCGGAAGGTCGACGGGCGCATCGCCGCAGGGGCCCAGGTGCTCCCCGCCGCCAGCGACATCTTCCGCGCGCTGCGCGAGACGCCTCTTCCCGACGTAAAGGCGGTGATCCTCGGCCAGGACCCCTACCCCACTCCGGGCGATGCGAATGGGCTCGCCTTCTCTTATGTCGGAAAGGGGCGCCTCCCCGCCTCGCTCAAGGTGATTCTGGCGGAAGCAGGCTCGCCGCGCGCGGCTGCGGGCGATCTCACACCCTGGGCGCGCCAGGGCGTACTCCTTCTCAACAGCGCGCTCACCGTGGAGGCGGGGAAGGCCGGGGCGCATCTACGATTGGGCTGGTCTGCACTGACGGACGAGGCTGTGTCCGCCGTCGCTGCCCGGACGGAGCCGACGATCTTCTTGCTCTGGGGAGCGCAGGCCCGCGCCAGGGCCGGGCTCATCGACGCCAGCCGCCACGGCATCGTAGAGAGCGGCCATCCCTCGCCCCTCAACCGGGCAAGGGATTTTCCGGGTTCCGACCCGTTCGGACGGGCCAATGCATGGCTCGCCGAACGGGGCCGGACGCCGATCGACTGGCGACTCGGCTAGGTTATTGCGCGGGCTTGGCCGGCGGCGCGGCGGGCTTCTGCGCCTCGGGCACGGCATCCGAGGGCTGGAGGACGTTGCGGGCGATGTTGCCCTCCGGGCCGTATTCCCCGGCCACTGCCGTACAGGAGCCCTCGCGGTTCGGCTGCATCTGGTTCGACATCAGCGTGAACATCATCTGGACGCGGGTGCCGAAGGGACCTCCCGCCTGGATGTCCGAAACACGGGCGTTCTGTTTGGCGAGCAGGGCCTCGAATTCGGGTCCACCGATCCGGAATCCGCAGACATTCGATGCCGCGAAGATGTAGGCAGCCAATTCCATGGCGCGCGGGGATGGCGCGTTGCGGATCTCGGCCTGCGCCGGGCCGCACAGGAAGAGGACCGCAGCGAGCGGGGCGAGATGGCGCATAAAATAAACTCCTCCGAAAACGTGCGGCCTCGTCGTGTGGGCCGCTCGGCGGGTGCACAGATAGACGTTCGGGCCCCGCGCGCCAGGGCGCTTTCTCTGCGTAATCTTCACCGGCTATTGGCCATAGGCTGTGCTGCAGGCGCTGAATTGGCCGTTTTCGAGCCGATCTGTCGCAACGAAGGGCGCGGTATCAGAAAGTCTTAACCCGATCGCGCGAACCCGGAATGGTTCAGCTTGAACATACAGGCCGGTCCGCACCGCATGCTTGGCGCCAGATACAGCGTGACTCTCCCCGTCACTTCGGAAAAGCCGGTGCCCCTGCGCCCGGTCCCGGAGGCGGAACACTCCTCGCCCTTCGTTCCCGGAGCCTGCGCAAAGTGGGCGCGGGACGAGGGCATAAGCTTCGGCGACATGGCGGTCCTGATGGTCGCCGATCCCTTAGAAGCCGCCGCCCTGCGCCAAGGCTTCGCCTGGGTCGGTGCGCGGACCAAGGATCTCGATCCCGGGATCGATGCGCCCGAACTGGCGCTCATTCTGTCCGGTGCGAGCATCGCCATCGTCGATAGCGCCCTCGCGCCGAGCTACGCGCGGGCTTTGGGGCGCCTCGACCGGCTCCCGCCGGTCTGGTGGAACGGTCCCGGCGCCGATTTCGCGCGTCTCGACCTCGCCCTTGCCGAGGCCGCCGAGCCCGATCTGCGCAGCCCGGCCCTCCCGTGCTAGATCATTTCCCTCGCGCCTGAAGCCCGTCGCGCAAGGACGGGCGGGCTGGAGGGAAACGCCGATGTCCGCTAGCCAGTCCCTGGCCGCCGCCGACGAACCTGTCCTGCTGCGGCAGGATGCGGAAGGCATCGCGACGTTGACCCTCAACCGCCCGGCCGCGCGCAACGCGCTGTCGCTCGGGCTGATGAACGCGCTGCAAGACACGCTCGACGCAATTAGCGAGGATGATTCGGTTCGCGTCGTGGTGCTGCGCGCCGCCGGTCCCGCCTTCTGCGCCGGACACGATCTGCGTGAGATGCGCGCCAATCCCTCGCCGGAAGCGACCGAGCACCTGTTCAAGACCTGCGCCCGGTTGATGACGAGCCTCGTGCGTCTGCCGAAGCCGGTCATCGCCCAGGTCCACGGCATTGCAACGGCGGCGGGTTGCCAGCTTGTCGCCTCCTGCGATCTTGCCATCTGCACCGAGGATGCGCGCTTCGCGACCCCCGGCGTCCAGATCGGCCTGTTCTGCTCCACGCCAATGGTCGCCCTGTCGCGGGCGGTGCCGCGCAAGGCCGCGATGGAGATGTTGCTGCTGGGCGAGCCGGTCCCGGCAGCCGAAGCCCTGCGGATCGGGCTGGTGAACCGCGTCGTCCCCGTCGCCGACCTGGACTTGGCCGTCGCGGCCATGGCCGGTGCCATCGCAGCGAAGGCGCGCCGGGTGCTGGCGGTGGGCAAGGAAGCTTTTGCCAAGCAGATCGAGATGGGCCTGGACGAGGCCTATGCCTACACCGCTGCCGTGATGACGAAGAACATGGCCATGGCCGACGCGCAGGAGGGCATTGATGCTTTCCTGACGAAGCGCCGACCGGTCTGGGAGGGGTGATCCGCCGCGCCCCCGTCGCGGCGTAGGGGTGTAGGCGCGGACCCTCGCCGGCCCTACACTTCCGGGCATCCCGCGACATGCGGGCGTGCCGGTGCGGGACGGGCGATGACAGCCACCACCGACTTGATCGGCCTCACCCTGGCCTTCTACGGGGCGATGCCACCGCCACGTCCCCCGCGCCCCGAGCGCGATGGGCCGACTTGGGCGGCCGCCCTTCTGATCGGCGTGGTCTGCATCGCCACGGTCGGGCCGATGTTCACGATCTGGAGCTTCCACCGGCCGCATGAGGCGGCGAAGACGCGTTGCCTGCATGCGGGCGGGCGCATCGTGTACAGCGCGCTCGATGGCAGCGGCTTCCGCTGCGACCCGCCACTGAAGAACTGACGACTTATCCGCGATTCGGGCGGACTTGCGCCGAGGCTGGGCTATATCGCCGGAAGGCTTCACCCCGCAGGATGCAAGTGGACCAGGTCGTCTTCCGTTGGATCAACTCGACCGCGCTACTGCGCGCGGATGTCGAAGCGCTCGTCGGCATCGGGCTCGCGCTGGCGGTGACCCTGCACGCCCTGCTGCGCAAGCGCCGGGTGAGCGTGGCGGTCGGCTGGATTGGGCTCGCGTGGCTTTCGCCGATCTTCGGGTCGGCCTTGTACCTCCTTCTCGGGATCAATCGGGTCTACCGGCGGGCGCGCAAGATGCGCGGGCGGCCTTCCGAAGCGGTGCCGCCGCCCGATACAGACGATGAGGTGGTGCCGAGGGAGCTTTGGCCGCTCGACCGGGCGATCCGGCGCATCACCGGAGCGCCCGCGCTCAAGGGCAACCGGGTGCGGATGTTCCGCAACGGCGACGAGGCCTACCCGGAGATGCTCGCGGCGATCCGCGCAGCGCGGGCCAGCGTCGCCATGACGAGCTACATTTTCAAGGACGATGAGACCGGACGCGAGTTCTGCACGGCTCTGGCCGAGGCGAAGATCCGGGGCGTCGAGGTGAGGGTCATCATCGATGGTATCGGCGGCGGGTACTTCCTCACCCCCGCCTACAAGCGCCTCCGCGCGGCGGGCGTGCCCGCTGCCCTGTTCATGCATTCCGCCCTGCCGTGGCGAATGCCGTTCCTGAACCTGCGCAACCACAAGAAGCTGCTGATCCTCGACGGGCTTACCGCTTACACCGGCGGCCTGAACATCGCCCAGGCGAACCGAGTCTCGACGAAGCCTGAGCACCCGATCCGCGACATCCACTACTTCGTGGAGGGACCGGTCGTGGACCAATTGGCCACAGCCTTCGCGGCCGACTGGGCCTTCGCGGACGGCGAGAATCTCGACGGTCCGCCCTGGTTCATGGAGGCACCAGCCATCGGCGACACGGTGGCCCGCGCCGTGACCTCGGGGCCGGATGCGGACGTGCAGAAGATCGAGCAGGTGGTGATCCAGGCGCTCGGTTGCGCCCGGCGGCGGGTCCGCATCGCCACGCCCTACTTCCTGCCGGACGAATTGGTGACCGGCGCCCTGATGCAGGCTTCGACCCGGGGCGTCACCGTCGAGGTCGTGATCCCCGCCGTGAGCGACCACCGTTTCATCGATTGGGCGATGCGCGCCCATCTCGACGTACTGATCCGGTCCGGGGTGCGGGTCTATCTCGATCGCGATGCGTTCGACCACGCCAAGGCGATGGTTGTCGACGACGTCTGGTGCTTCGTCGGCAGCGCCAACTGGGACATGCGCAGCTTCCGGCTCAACTTCGAGCTGAATGTCGAGGTGATCGATGAGGCTCTGGCCGCTCAGATCGATGCGCTGATCGTGTCCAAGATGGATCTGCCTCTCACGGCGCGGGATCTCGAAGGGCGGTCCTTGCCCGTTCGCCTGCGCGACGCAGCCGTTCGGCTGCTGCTGCCATACCTCTGAGCGGCCGGTGCGCTTCCGGCTCCGGGCAGAGATGGACGACGATGGGCCGGTGGTCCGAGGGACCGCGCGGCAGCACGGCGCTCTCACGGCAGACGAGGCCCCGGGCGAGGCAGCGGTCGAGGCGCAGGGGTAGCACTTCGATCATCGCATGCGTCGGACGACGCGGGCCGATATCCCGGAAGCCCGGCACCATGGCGGGACCGACGATGTTGTAATCGCCCAGCACGGCCGCGCGCGGCGGCAAGCTCGCGACGATGCGGCGAAGCTGACGCCGGTTCAGCACTTGCCCGTGGGACAGGTGCACGTTCGCGACGCCGAACGTGCCGAGGTCCAGCACTTGGCAGACGCGGTGGACGATGGCCCCCGAAGGCAACGTGACCGTGCGCGGCGGTGTTGGAAAGGGGTTGGGGCTCCACATGGCGAGCCCGTGGATCCGGCCCGGCAGGGGCGCCCAGGCATAGTGCCCCCCGACGCGGTCCTTCACGAAGCCGATTCCGCGCGTCGCCTCCTGCATCAGCAGCAGGTCCGGCTTTTCCTGCTCGATCAGGGCGACGACATCCTCGATGGCCGCGCCGACCCGCCGCAGGAGGTTCCAGCTCGACGATCTTGAAGGCGGGGGCCTCTCGGTCGAGGCTTTCGGGCACTACGGGCTTGGCCGTTGCAAGTTCCGGCGCATCCGCAAGGGTGGGTTTCGTCATCGACCCCGACCGTACCGCATCCACCCGGCCTCCCCGCCGTCGCACGCCAACGTTTCTCGGCCCGGTCCGTTCGATGCCGGGTTCGATGCGCTTGCCTCAGGATCCTGGCACCCGTGAGGCCGGAAGCATCCTGGAAACCACGCCGCGATCACTTCTGCCCAAGTGGGGATTATTTCGCACCCCGGGCGGGTGGTCCGGCGTGCGCCAAAGGCCACGATGTGCTTTAGACCGCAGCGATATTGCCGCGCGGTCCAACCGGCCCGTGCGATTTTTCGGGAGTTTCACGTGGCTGCACAGAAGCGTCACTACAGCCTCGCCGCCGCGGCCCTCGCCTTGTTCGGGGGCGCCCTGACGCAGGCGCAGGCCGCCCAATGCGGCAACAGCGCGGGCGGGTTCGAGAACTGGAAGCGGGAGTTCATCGCCGAGAACCGGGGCAAGGCCAGCGCGGCGAGCCTGGATGCCCTTGCAGGGACGACCTACTCCACCGCGACGATCTCGGCCGATCGCGGCCAGCACAGCTTCAAGCTGTCCCTCGACCAGTTCATGGCCAAGCGCGGCGCCGCGACCATCGTGAAGCGCGGTCGCGCCCTCAAGCGCACCAACGCCGCTCTGTTCGATTCCATCGAGCAGCGCTACGGCGTGCCGCCCGGCCCGCTTCTGGCGATCTGGGGCATGGAGACCGGCTTCGGCGCCGTGAAGGGGAATGTGAACACCCTCTCGGCCGTGGCTACCCTTGCCTACGATTGCCGTCGCTCGGAATATTTCACCGATCAGTTGCGCGCCGCGCTCACCTTGGTGGATCGAGGCATCCTGTCGGCGAGCACGCGGGGCGCCGCCCATGGCGAGGTCGGCCACACGCAGTTTCTGCCCAAGAACGTGCTGAACTACGGCACGGGCGGCGACCTGAACAATGTCGGCGCGGCCCTCTCGTCCACGGCGAACTTCCTGAAGGCCCATGGCTGGCAGCGGGGCGCGGGCTACCAGCCCGGCGAGCCGAACTTCGCCGCTCTTCAGGGCTGGAACGCCGCTCAGGTCTACCAGAAGGCCATCGCCATCATCGGTCGCCAGATCGATCAGGACTGAGACGCGGAGGCTTTCGGAATCGAGGGGCGGGCCTTTGCGGCCCGCCCCTTTTTTGTTTCAGGCGTGAACCAAGCCGCGCTTCTTGCCCAAGGCCTCTTCGACGGTGCCGGAGCCATCGAGATAGCCGTGGACCTTCGGGTTCGGCATGATCAGCGAGGCGATGAAGGCGATCGCGAGCATCACCGTCACGTACCAGAAGAACGTGCTCTCCATTCCCGCATCCTTGAACCACAGGGCTGCGAATTCGGCCGTGCCGCCGAACATCGCGTTGGCGATGGCGTAGGACAGGCCGACGCCGAGGGCGCGGACGTTGGTGGGGAACAGCTCGGCTTTCACGATGCCGCTGATGCCGGTGTAGAACGAGATCACCGCCAGCCCGAGGGTGATCATCGCGAAGGCGAGGTAGGGATCCTTGTTGGTGCCGAGGAACGACATCAACGGCACCACCATCAGCATGCCGAGGCCGCTGTAGAGGATCATGTTCGCCTTGCGGCCGATCTTGTCCGACAGGGCTCCGAAGATCGGCTGGATCAGCATGTAGACCAGCAGCACCCAGGTCATCACCTGAGAAGCCGACGTCTTCGGCATGCCTGCGGTGTTGACCAGATACTTCTGCATGTACGTCGTGAAGGTATAAAAGCTGAGCGAGCCACCGGCCGTGTAGGCGAGAACCACGCAGAACGCCCGCCAGTGCTTGAACAGGGCGCTGAACGTGCCTGCGTTCTCCTTGTCGCCGCCCTCCTTCGTCTCGGCGAGGGAGCGCCGGAGATAGAGTGCGACGATGGCGAGCAGCGCGCCGATGAAGAACGGGATGCGCCAGCCGAAGGCGGTCAGCTGCTCAGCGGTCATGAAGTATTGCAGCGTCACCAGCACCAGCGAGGCCAGAAGCTGGCCACCGATCAGGGTGACGTACTGGAACGAGGCGAAGAACCCGCGACGGCCCTTGATCGCCACCTCGCTCATATACGTCGCGGAGGTGCCGTACTCGCCACCGACCGATAGGCCCTGAAGCATGCGGGCGAGCAAGAGCAGCACCGGGGCGAGCGTCCCCACGGTGGCGTAAGTCGGCAGGATGCCGATGAGCAGCGAGCCGAAGCACATCATCAGCACGGAGACGATCATGGAGGTCCGGCGGCCGACGCGGTCGCCGATCCGTCCGAACAGCCACCCGCCCACCGGCCGCATGAAGAAGCCCACCGCGAAGATACCTGCCGTCTGGAGCAGCTGGCTCGTGGCGTCGCCCTTCGGGAAGAAGGCCGGGGCGAAATACAGCGCGAAGAAGGCGTAGCAGTAGAAGTCGTACCACTCGACGAGATTGCCGGAGGACGAGCCGACGATGGCCATGATGCGGCGGCGCTTGTCGGCGGCATCGTGCTCGTCCGACGTGATGCCGATGCGGCCAGCGGGGGTAACGGACATGGCGTCTCCAACATTTGTGTCGCCGGTTCCAGCCCGGCGTCTTGGGCGTGAGGGGACGTTACAGGCAGGATCATTTGCCGCAAGGCACGCAGGGATTTCCCTGTGGGGAGCCCGCCCTGTTGTCACCCGCCGGTCGAGGGGCGCCGGAACGGTTTCCTTTGCCTCCCCGTTCCGGCCCGGGTCGAGCGCAAGGTTGGCGCGCCCTCGGTTTGACGAGGACGAGACATGAACAGGATTCTACGCGGCACCGTGGCCGCAGCCATCATCATGGCGGGCGCGACCACGGCCTTCGCTCAGGGCGGTCCCGGTGGTGGGGGTGCGGGGGGCGGAGGTGCAGGCGGCGCGGGTGGCGGTGGCGCGGCGGCCGGCCCCGGCGGTGGTGGTGGACCGGGCGGCGGTGCCAGCGGTGGCCCTGCCGCGGGCGGACCCGGCGCGGGTGGAGCCTGGCGGCGGCGCGGGCGGAATGCGTGGCGGTGAAGGCGGCGGTCGCGGCCCGGCCGCTGGCGGCGCCGAGCGTGGCGGACCTGCCGAGCAAGGTGGACCGGCTGAACGCGCAGGCGGCCCGGCCGAGCGTGGCGGCTCTTCCGAGCGCGGCGCACAGGAGCGTGGCGGCGCCGAGCGCGGCGGGGCTGAGCGCGGTGACCGGAACGGCGCTGCCGAGCGGGGCGATCGCAACGGGCCGGGTGCCGATGGCGACCGCCGTGGTGCCGAGCGCGGGCCGGGCGCCCGGGGCGGCCGTGATGCCGCCGGACCGGCGCGGGGCGGCTATACCCGCCTCGATACGGCGAAGCGCACCGAGTTCCGCCAGTCGATCACGCGCGTCGGCGGCGCCACGCGCCTCGACCGTGTCGATTTCGCTCTGAGCGTCGGCACGGCGATCCCACGTTCGGTGCGTCTGCACCGCCTGCCGCCGGCCATCGTCTCGCTGGTTCCGGCCTACGAGGGCTACGACTTCATCCTCGTGAGAGACGAGATCATCATCATCGATCCCGACACCTACGAGATCGTGGACGTGATCCCGGCCTAGCCCGCCATCACCGCCCGCCGTCGAGAAGCTTCGAGACGACGCGGGCGGTGTAATCGACCATCGGCACGATGCGGGCATAGTTCAGCCGCGTCGGGCCGATGACGCCGACCACGCCGACGATCTTCTGCGATCCGTCGCGGAAGGGCGCGGCGATGAGCGACGAGCCCGAGAGCGAGAACAGCTTGTTCTCGGAGCCGATGAAGATGCGCACCCCCTCCCCTGCTCGGCGCGGGCCAGGAGGTCGATGACATCCTTCTGCGTTTCTAGATCGTTGAATAGCAGGCGGATCCGTTCGAGATCCTCGGCGGCCCGCAGGTCATCCAGCAGGTTGGCCTGACCCCGGACGATGAGCTCGACGCGCTTCCGAGGGCCCGACCGGCGTCGCGAGCCCGGCATCGACCAACCGCTCGGTCAGTTCGTCCAGTTCGCGCTTCTTGGCGAGGCGGCCCGCCTCGATCTCCGCCCTCAGCACGCCGAGCGTCCGCCCGGCGAGACGGGCGTTGAGGTAGTTCGTCGCCTCCTGCAAAGCCCCCGCCGGGAGACCCGGCGGCAGATCAAGCAGGCGATTCTCGACGGTGCCGTCGTCCGAAACCAGCACGACCAGGGCGCGGGCGGGGTCGAGCCGTACGAACTCGATATGCTTGAGGCTCGCGTTAGCCTTGGTGGTAAGCACCACGCCCGCTCCGCGCGAGACGCCTGAGAGCAGGCTCGATGCCTCGGTGAGCGCGGATTCGAAAGTGTGGCGCGAGGCGACCGCGCGCATCTGACCCTCGATCCGGTCCTTCTCGTCCTGCCCGACATCGCCGAGTTCGAGCATCGCATCGACGAAAAAGCGCAGCCCCTGTTCGGTCGGCAGGCGCCCCGCCGAAGTGTGAGGCGCGAAGATCAGGCCGGAATGTTCGAGATCCGCCATGACGTTGCGGATCGAGGCCGCCGACAGGGCCATCGGCAGGATGCGCGCAAGGTTACGCGATCCGACGGGCTCGCCCGTCGTCAGATAGCTTTCCACGATCTGGCGGAAGATCTCCCGGGCGCGCTCATTGAGGGCCGAGAGGGCTTGCATCGATTGGTTTTGGTGAATGTCCAAGTGCGGATGTGTCATGACGGGGTTACCTGGCCGGCGATCATGTCCGCCCGCGGCCTGCGGATCAATCCGCTGCTTGCCCGGCGCGACGGTGCGGCCTATGAGCCCCGCCCATCTCTCTCATATGGAAAGGGCCTCGCATGCGGCCATCCAACCGTGCCGCCGACGCGCTGCGGCCCGTGACTCTCGAACGTGCCGTCGCGCGCTATGCCGAGGGCTCCTGCCTCGTCAGTTTCGGCAACACCAAGGTGCTGTGCACCGCCTCCCTGGAAGAGCGCGCGCCGCCGTGGCTGCGCGGTTCCGGCCGGGGTTGGGTGACCGCCGAATATTCGATGCTGCCGCGCGCCACCCATGAGCGCACCCGCCGAGAAGTGAATTCCGGCAAGCCGTCCGGTCGCACGCAGGAGATCCAGCGGCTGATCGGCCGCAGCCTCCGCGCCGTCACCAACCTGTCGGCGATCCCCGACAAGCAGATCACGGTGGATTGCGATGTGATCCAGGCCGATGGCGGCACCCGTACCGCTGCCATCACCGGCGCCTGGGTCGCCTTGCACGATTGCTTCGCCTGGATGCGCAGCCGCTCCATGATCTCGGTCGATCCCCTGCGCGACCACGTCGCTGCCGTCTCCTGCGGCATCTACAAGGGTACCCCCGTCCTCGATCTCGAATATGAGGAGGACTCCGCCGCCGATACGGACGCGAACTTCGTCCTGACCGGCAAGGGCGGCATCGTCGAGGTGCAGGGTACCGCCGAGGCCGAGCCCTTCACCGAGGCGCAGCTTCTGGAGATGCTGCGGCTGGCCCGCGCGGGGACCGAGCGGCTCGTCGCCTTGCAGAAAGAGGCCATCGCATGAGGCGCCAACTCACCGGCAAGGTGGTCATCGCCACCCATAATGCTGGCAAGCTCGCGGAGATGCGCGAGCTTCTGGCGCCGTTCGGCATCGAAGCCGTCTCCGCAGGCGAACTCGGCCTGCCGGAGCCGGATGAGACCGGCACGATGTTCGCCGAGAACGCGGCGATCAAGGCACATGCCGCCGCCAGCGCCACGAACCTCCCGGCCTTCGCCGACGATTCCGGCCTGTGTGTCGATGCCCTGGATGGGGCGCCGGGTATCTTCTCCGCCCGTTGGGCCGGGCCGGCCAAGGACTTCTCCGGGGCGATGGCCCGGATCTTCTCCGAGCTGGAGACGCGCGGGGCGACGAACCGCAAGGCGCATTTCGTCTCCGCCCTCGTCCTTGCATGGCCCGATGGCCATACGGAATTGTTCGAGGGCCGGGTGTTCGGCGATCTCGTGGAGCCGCGCGGCACTGCGGGGTTCGGCTACGATCCGCTGTTCAAGCCGGAAGGCCATGATCGCACGTTCGGCGAGATGACCGCCGAGGAAAAGCACGGCGTCGATTGGCAATCGGGCAAGGGATTGTCCCACCGGGCGCGGGCCTTCGTGGACCTCGCCCGAGAATGCCTTGCACCGACGGGCCGGACTTGACCGCTACCATCCCGGACCACCCTACCCGCGACGCCGGGTTCGGGGTGTACCTCCATTGGCCGTTCTGCGCGGCCAAGTGCCCGTATTGCGACTTTAATAGCCACGTTCGCCATGCGGGCGTCGACGAGGCACGCTTCCTTTCGGCCTTCCGCGCCGAGATGGCCCATGTCGCCGCCCGCGTGCCGGGGCGCGAAGTCACGAGCATCTTTCTCGGTGGCGGCACCCCATCGCTGATGAAGCCTGAGACGGTGGCGGGCCTTCTCGATGCCGTGGCCGGGCACTGGCAGATCGCGTCGGGCGCTGAGGTCACGCTGGAGGCCAACCCATCGAGCGTCGAGGCCGGGCGCTTCCGGGGTTACCGGGCCGCCGGGGTGAATCGCGTGTCGCTCGGCGTCCAGGCGCTGGACGATGCCTCTCTCAAAGCTCTCGGACGCCTTCACAATGCGCAGGAAGCCTTCGCGGCAATCACCATCGCGCAGAGCACGTTCGAACGCACCTCGTTCGACCTGATCTACGCCCGCCCCCAGCAGAGCCCCGCCGCGTGGCGGGCCGAGTTGAACGAGGCGATCGCGCGGGCGGCCGAGCATCTGTCGCTCTACCAACTGACCATCGAGCCGGGAACGCCGTTCTATGGCCTCGCCGCCGCAGGCAAGCTGGTCACGCCCGACGATGACGTGTCCCGCGCGCTTTATGATGTGACACAGGAAGTCTGCGAGGCGGCCGGGCTTCCGGCTTACGAGATTTCCAACCACGCCCGTCCGGGCGCGGAGGCGCGGCACAACCTGCTCTACTGGCGATACGGCGAGTATGCGGGCATCGGCCCGGGCGCACATGGCCGTCTCGTCACGGCGGAGGGCCGGATCGGCACCGTGACCGAGCGCACGCCCGAGGCATGGCTCGCCCGTGTCGAGGCTGACGGACACGGCATTTCGGAGACGGAGACCCTCGACGCCCCCGCGCAGGCGGACGAATTTCTCGTCATGGGTCTGCGTCTGACCGAGGGCATCGACCCGGCCCGCTATGCCGCCCTCAAGGGCCGGCCGCTCGATACCGGGAGGATCGCGGCCCTGGTGCAGGATGGACTGCTCAGCGCCAAGCCCGATGGACGCATCGCCGCGACCGCCGCCGGGGCTCCCGTGCTCAACGCGCTCGTCGCGGAATTGGCGCGCTGAACCCCTTTGTCATTGCGAACGAAACAGAATTGAAGGGACGCTGAGCGCCCCTTCGATCACGTCAGTTCAGCACCACGACCTTCGCGCCGACATTCACCCGGCTGAACAGGTCGATGGCGTCCTGGTTGATCATGCGGATGCAACCGGAGGACACGCTCTTGCCGATGGAGAAGGGCTCGAGGGTACCGTGGATGCGGAACAGCGTGTCCTTGTTGCCCTGCCAGAGATACATGGCGCGGGCACCGAGCGGGTTGCGCAGGCCGCCGGACACGCCGAGACCGCTCTGGAGCTTGTCGACCTCGCTGGCGAGCTTCGGGCTGCGGGCGATCATCTCCTTGGGCGGATACCAATCGGGCCAGGCCTGCTTGGAATTGACGGTCGCCGTGCCGGACCACGAAAAGCCCTGCTTGCCGACGCCGACTCCGTAGCGCCGGGCGCGACCGCCCTCCTGCACGAGGGTCGAGCTGATGGGCGCGCGGGTCCACGATGATCGTGCCGGGCTCGTAGGGGCCGTTATAGGCGATCTCCTGCCGGAGGTAGGCCGGGCTCATCTTCTTGTAGTCGAAGGCGCGGACGGGGAAGACGTCGTCTTCGATCGGGCCGTAGGCCTTCGCGTAGTCGATCGGGCCGTTATCGGGCGTGCGGAGAACGGCCTTGGCCTTGGCGGCTTCGATCGGGGACAGGGCCGGATCGCCGGACGCCTCGGGCTGGACCAGTGCGGCTTGCCGGGCGGGCGGAGCCTGCACGGCGGGGGCCGGAACCGGCGCGGCAGCGGCGGGCGTGGCCTGCCGGTCGAATACGGCGCGGCCGAACTCGATGCGTCCGCTGTAAGGCACGTAGCGCTCGCCGCGCTTCAGGTAATAGGCACCGTTCTGGTCCTGGTAGAGCCGGTCGAAATCGGGATCGACACGCGCATCGACAGCGGCTGTGCGGGTCTGTGCGAGAGCGGGCGCGGCCGTCGCGCAGGCGGCGAAGCCAGCGAGTAGCAGGAGGCGGAACGGGGCGGACATAGTCGGTCTTCCTGAAAGACGAGTGCGGACGCTGGTGGGATCGGCCACCGGCTATCCGGTCAAGCTTCCGCGAGATTTACAAACCCGCTCTGCTGCCGCCAAGCGCGGCCATGCCATACCCGCCCCGCGTGTGCGCCGGAATTAGGCTTTCCGGCCGCCTGTTGCATGTGTGCAGCAAGTTAATCCCGAAGGGCCGCGCGAAATTCCACCTGCGCCCGGTTGCACGCCACGCTTGCCTCGTTCGGCGGCAGGAACCCGGCGTGCTCACCGCCGTGATGGCTGGCACGCGCCGTGCATAGCAGGATGGGCCGCCTCTGTTGCGGCGCGCGGAGCAACGGCGCTTCGCAGAGCGGACGGTGTGAGTCCGGATCCCCGGCATGTGCGGCCGCGTCGCGGCTTGCAAACTCTAACGAGCACCTCACCCATGGCGAGCTTCAAGACAGTCATGAAGTCGGGCCACCCCCCGACCCTGTTTGCGGCGTTCCTTTATTTCGATTTCTGCTTTGCGATCTGGGTGCTGAACGGCGCGATGGGCCCGTTCATCACCGAGACCTACAAGCTGACCCCGGCCCAGACCGGCTTCATGATCTCCCTGCCGATCCTGGCGGGCGCGATCATGCGCTTCCCGCTAGGCGTCCTCGCCCAATACATCGGCCGAAAGAACGCCGCTCTCACCGAGATGGGCGTCATCGTCCTGGCGATGGCCTACGGCTTCTTCTTCGTCTCCTCCTACAACGACGTGCTCGCCATGGGCGTGCTGCTCGGCATCGCGGGCGCCTCCTTCGGCGTCGCCCTTTCGCTCGGCTCGGGCTGGTTCCCGCCGGAGCACAAGGGCCTCGCCATGGGCATCGCGGGTGCCGGCAATTCCGGCACCGTGCTCGCCGTGCTGTTCGCACCGCCGCTGGCGCAGATGTACGGCTGGCAGGCCGTCTACGGCTTCGCGGGCGTGGTGATGCTCGTGCCGATCGCGGTGATGATCGCGCTCGCGAAGGAGCCGCCGGATTGCCATGGCCAGTCCTTCAAGGACCATATCTCCTGCCTGTTCACGAAGGACGGCTGGGCCTTCTCGCTCATCTACATCATCACCTTCGGCGGCTTCATCGGCCTGTCGAACTTCCTGCCGACCTTCTTCTACGAGCAGTTCTCGGTCACGAAGGTGGAGGCCGGGCGGCTCACGATGCTCGCCGCCCTGATGGGATCGGGCATCCGCATCGTCGGCGGCTACTTCGCCGACAAGCTCGGCGGCGTGGCGGTTCTCTCGGTGGTGCTGCTGGCGGCGGTGGCGGCCTTCCTCGCCCTGACCGTGAACCCCTCGCTCGCGGCTACGACCATTCTGTTCATGTTCTGCTTCGCGGCTCTCGGCGCGGGCAACGGCGCGCTCTTCCAGCTGGTGCCCCTGCGGTGGCCGAACAACACGGCCGTCGCGGGCTCGATGATCGGCGAGATCGGTGCACTGGGCGGCGCCATCCTGCCGAACGTGATGGGTCTGTCGAAGCAATATACCGGGCATTTCGCGACCGGCTTCGTGATCTACGCCGCTTTCGCCGCTCTGGTGCTGGGCTGCCTTGCCCTGTGGCAGCGCAATTGGGTCGGCTCCTGGGTCGGACCGCGCGGCAAGGCACTGACGGCCGCTTCCACCGAGCAGAACGGCAAGCTTCAGACCGCGACTGCCTGAAGCACGCCATCGCAATTAGGACTGGACGGGGGCCTTCGCGGCCCCCGTTCGCGTTTCGGTGCCTTCCGCTTCGATCCGAGCGCTCATAGGCTGTTGCCAAGGACGTGAAGACCAGATTGAATAACGTATAAGAAATGCCGCCCGGCCCCGAGGGATGGGACGGCATTCGGCACGACGGACGAAAAGTCCGCGGCCGTCGCTTGGGAGGATTGGGCGATGATGAAGCGCGTGAGCGCCACCAATGGTGTGCTCGGCCTGCTCTGCCTCATGTATTTCATCACCTACCTCGACAGGGTGAACCTGGCGACGGCCGGCACGGTGATGATGCACGACCTCGGCATGTCAAAGACCGAGTTCGGTTTGATGCTGTCGGCATTCGCCTATCCTTACGCCATCTTCCAGGTCATCGGCGGATCGGTGGGAGATCGATTCGGCGCCCGTCGGACCTTGATGATCTGCGGCATCATCTGGGCTCTTGCCACGGTGCTCACCGGCATGGTCGGCGGGCTGGTGAGCCTCTTCCTCGCCCGTGTGCTTCTCGGCTTCGGCGAGGGCGCGACCTTCCCCACCGCGACCCGCGCGATGCAGAATTGGACGCCGCCGGGCAAGCGCGGTTTCGCCCAGGGCATCACCCATGCCTTCGCCCGGTTCGGCAACGCCGTCGCCCCGCCGATCGTGGCCTTCCTGATCTACCATTTCGGCTGGCGCGTGAGCTTCTACGTGCTCGGCGTCGCGAGCTTCGCGTGGGTGGTCATCTGGTATCTGTATTTCCGCGACGACCCGTCGGATCACCCCGCCATCACGAAGAAGGAACTCGAGACGCTGCCGGAGCCGCGCAAGGTCGGCGTACGCCAGAGCGTGCCGTGGGGCGCCCTCACCCGCCGTATCCTGCCGGTGACGATCACCTACTTCTGCTACGGCTGGACCCTGTGGCTGTTCCTCGGCTGGCTGCCAACCTTCTTCAAGGAGAGCTACCAGCTCGATTTGAAGAACTCGGCACTGTTCGCCTCCGGCGTGTTCTTCGCGGGCGTGGTCGGCGACACGGTCGGCGGCGTGGCGAGCGACAAGATCGGTCACATGACCGGTAACGTGAAGCTCGCCCGGCTCTCGGTGATCGTGGTCGGCTTTCTCGGCGCCGCCGCGAGCCTGACCGGAGTGTTCTTCACCCGCGATCTCACCCTGGTTGCCCTGCTCCTCTCGTCAGGCTTCTTCTTCTCGGAGCTGATCATCGGCCCGATCTGGTCCGTGCCCATGGACATTGCCCCGAAATACGCAGGCACCGCGAGCGGATTGATGAACACCGGCTCTGCGGTGGCGGCGATCGTCTCACCCATCGTGTTCGGATTCATCGTCGACCGGACGGGAAGCTGGACCCTGCCGTTCATCGGCTCCATCGGCCTGTGCTTGCTTGGTGCGGTCCTCGCCTTCACGATGCATCCCGAGCGTGAATTCGTGGATCCGCCGGTCGAGCCGACCGGCCGGGTCGCCGGTATGCCTGCCGGAGAGTAGTGCCATGGCCAGCGCTGCGAGCGAACGTCACGGCCCCCTGGCTGGCATGCGGGTGATTGAACTCGCGCACATCATGGCAGGTCCTGTTTGCGGGCTGATGCTCGCCGACATGGGCGCGGAGGTCATCAAGGTCGAAAAGCTCGACGGTGACGACACGCGCCGGACCGTGCCTCCCGCCCTCGACGGCGAGAGCGCGGCTTACATGATGATGAACCGGGGCAAGCGCGGCCTAAGCCTCGATCTGAAATCGCCGGAGGGTGTCGCCGTGCTGAGGCGGCTGCTCGGCAAGGCCGATGCGCTGATCGAAAATTATCGCGCGGGCACGATGGAACGCCTCGGCCTCGGCTACGAGAGCCTGCGCGATGAGTTTCCTGGCCTCGTCTATTGCTCGCTTTCCGGCTTTGGCCGTAGCGGCCCCTATGCCGACCGGGCGGGGTTCGATCTCGTCGCACAGGGCATGAGCGGGCTCATGTCCGTGACCGGTGAGGGGCCGGGACGCCCGCCGATGAAGTGCGGTCCGCCCGTCACCGACATCACCGCCGGGATCCTCGCCGCCATGGGCGTGCTCGCGGCCTATACACGCCGTCTGAAGACCGGCCAGGGACAGGTCGTGGATACCTCACTGTTCGAGGCAGGCATTACCCATACCTACTGGCAATCGGCGATTGCCATGGCGACCGGTGTCGCCCCCGGCCCGATGGGCTCGGCCCACCCGCTGAACGCCCCCTACGAAGCGTTCGAGACGGCGGATGGCTGGATCACCATCGGCGCCGCCAACCAGACCAACTGGCTGCGCATGCTGAAGGCCGTCGGGATGGAGGCTTTGGCAGAGGATGTGCGCTTCGCCCTGAACCGCGACCGCATGGCGAATCGCGAGGTCCTGGCGGCGACCCTTGCCCCAGCTTTCCGCGAGCGCAGTTCGCAGGATTGGCTCGGTCGGCTCGAAGCCGAGGGTGTGCCAGCCGGGCCGGTGCTCGATGTGAACGCCATGCACCGTGACCCGCAGACGCTGGCGCGCGAGATGGTCGTGGAAGTGGAGCACTCCCGAGTGGGCCGAATGAAGACTCTCGGCTTGCCCGTGAAATTCTCGGAGACGCCCGGTCGCGTCCATGGGCCCGCACCACTGCTGGGCGAGCATTCCCGTGCCATCCTCGCGGAAGCCGGATACGATGAGGCCGCGATCGATGATCTGATCGCCCGCGGCATCGTGCGCGAAACCCGCGCCTGATCCCGATAAGCGGAGGCCCCGGATGAACGCTCACGCCCCGACCGACGAGTTGCTGTTCACGAAGGACGAGGCCGGCATCGCCCGCATCGTCCTGAACAGGCCGCAAGCACGCAACGCCCTCACCTTCGCGATGTATCGCGGGCTGATCGCCTGCTGCGAAGACATCGCGGCCGATCCCTCGGTGAAGGTGCTCATCATCACGGGCGCGGGCGAGAAGGCCTTCGCCGCAGGCACCGATATCGCCCAGTTCCGCTCGTTCGAGACGGCCGAGGATGCGCTCGGCTACGAGCGATTCATGGATCAGGTGCTCGGCGGGCTGGAGCGGCTTCGCGTGCCGACCATCGCCGCCATCGCCGGTGCCTGCACGGGCGGCGGCGCGGCCATAGCGGCCTCGTGCGATCTACGGATCGCGACCCGCGACGCGCGGTTCGGCTTCCCGATCGCCCGCACGCTCGGCAATTGCCTGTCCCAGGCGAACCTCAAGCGGCTATCGAACCTCATCGGTCCGGCGCGCGTGAAGGACATCATCTTCACAGCCCGGCTCGTGGGCGCGGAGGAAGCGCTGGCCATTGGGCTTGTCGGAGAGGTGGTCGAGGATGCGGCAGCGCTGACCGAGCGTGTCGACACCCTGGCCACCCTGCTGACCAACCATGCCCCGCTGACCATGCAGGCGACCAAGGAAGGCCTGCGTCGCCTCGCCGAAGAGGAGACGTTGCCTGAGGGCGCGCCGCGTCCCGGCGATGACCTGATCCTGCTCTGCTACATGAGCGAGGATTTCCGCGAAGGCATGGAAGCTTTCCTGGGCAAGCGCTCGCCGGACTGGAAGGGGCGCTAGCCGCCTTCCTCACCGCGAGGGACGAGCGCGTTCAGCGCTCGCCCGGTGCTTGGAGCTTGTTCTCGTCCTGGTCGAGAAGAGGCACGTCGAACTCGCGCAAAACCTTCTCGATGTCCGCGCTGCGCTTGCGCAGGGCGTTGTTGAGAATGCGCTTCCAGTCGTTCTCGCCGATCCGCACACCCATGGCGATACGATAGGCCATCGGCGGACGCTCCGGCTCCTTGAGCAGAGGCACCACGCTCATCGGCGTACCGCTCTGCTTGGCGAGCCAGCCGGCGGCCGGTCCCCACAGCACGGCGGCATCGATCTCCTTAGCAGCGAGATCACCGATTACCTCGGCCGAGACGGTCTGGAATTTCCGCTGCGGATCAAGGGCGTAGGGCGGATAAGCCTTCATCAACGTGATGAGGCCGAGATCACCCATG
Source organism: Methylobacterium komagatae (assembly GCF_042661665.1). Classification (NCBI taxonomy): domain Bacteria; kingdom Pseudomonadati; phylum Pseudomonadota; class Alphaproteobacteria; order Hyphomicrobiales; family Methylobacteriaceae; genus Methylobacterium; species Methylobacterium komagatae. The sequence continues at coordinate 2,754,765 of NZ_JBHSWN010000001.1, read as the reverse complement.
CGGTTGACCGGAGGGGTACCGGCGACGACGCCGATCTTCTTTCCCTTGAGACGCTGATCGTCGAGCCCCGTCACGCCATCGAACTCACCCGCGCGCGTCACGAGAACGTAGGTCGAGCGGTAGTAGGGGTTCGTGGTCTGGACGAGGTCACTGCCGAAGGCTTGACCCATGATGATGTCGCACAGGCCGGTGCCGAGGGTGTTGCGGACGAAGCCCGGGCCCTGGGTCAGCCAATAATAGCGGACCTTCATCTTCAATTCGTCCGCGATGATCGCGGCGATCTTGTTTTCGAAGCCGTCTTCCTTACGCTCGGAGAACGGCATGTTGCCGGGGTCACCACAGACACGCAGAACGTCGGTGGTGACGGTATCCGGCAGATGCTGCGCGACAGCCCCCTGCGCCACCGTCATCGACAGGGCGCAGAGGATCGCAAGCTTGCGTGCTTGGGCCATTAGCTGCCCATGCACTCCTTCTCGTGCTTCTTGGCGGCCTCGGGCTTGTCTTCCTTTTCGTTCGGGCGAACGCGGCCGATAGCACCGGAGGCGCGCGCCTTCAGGTAGACGTAGAGGTCGTCCGAGTAGCACATGACGTTCTTGTTATCGCCGAAGGCAGGCATGACCTTCTGCTCAGCAGCGTTGATGTCCTGCTTGCCACCAACCAGAATGCCGATGAACTCCTCATAAGAGAGGTGCTTCAGCGAGTCTTTCAGGGCCGGGGCGTAGGTCGAACCCATGCCGTCCGGGCCGTGGCAGACGTGGCACTCAGCGTGATAGCGGCGGTAGCCGGAGTAGCTGTACCAGTCGAGCTTCTTGCCATTATCGGTAATGTGGAAGGTCGGATGACCCTCTGCATCGAGATACTTGCCGTCCTCGACCTTGACGGCGGCGTTCTTCTTGAGAAGCTCCGGCTCGCTTTCGGACGTCTTGTCGTCCTTGTTGATCGAGTTCGCGAGAGCGGGGTCTGACTTGGCATCCTCAGCATGTACGGCGACCGCGGAAACGGTCGCTAGGGCGAGGGCGGCCAGAACGGGCCGCGTAATGAGAGTGCTGAGGTGAAGCAACGTACCTGTCTCCCTATGTCGAGGTCTTTCCGTCTCCCTTCGGGCAGAGACCCCTTGAAAGCATCCTAATCATAAAGATGCCGGCGCGGAAACCCGCGCCGGCATCCTTTATCACTTACAGACCGCGGCCGATTAGTTCGGCAGAGCGAAGACGGTCAGCTGGCCGCCGAGGTTGGTGTACTGCGACAGAGCCGCGTAACCACCCACCGCGCCGAGACCGGCGTTCGGGTCGGTCAGGCCGGCCGCAAGGCCGATGCCCGCCCAGCCGCCGACGCCCGAGAGGACGCCCACGTACTGCTTGCCCTTGTGCTGGTAGGTCATCACGTTGCCGATGATGCCCGACGGAGTCTTGAACTTCCAGAGCTCCTTACCGGACTTGTCGTCGACAGCCTTGATGTAGCCTTCCAGGGTTCCGTAGAACACCACGTCACCGGCGGTGGCGAGAGCACCCGACCACACCGAGAACTGCTCGGGGTTCGACCACTTGATCTTACCGTTCACGCCGTCCCAAGCGATGAAGTTACCCATGCCGCCGTGGGAGTTCGGAGCCGGGTACATCGAGAGGGTCGCACCGACGTAGGGCTGGCCCGGGGTGTAGGTCACCCGGAACGGCTCGTAGTCCATGCAGACGTGGTTGGTGGGAACGTAGAACAGGTTGGTCTTCGGCGAGAAGGCAGCAGGCTGCTGGTCCTTGGTGCCGAGGGCCGCCGGGCAGATGCCCTTGGAGTTCACGTCCTCACCGTTCTGCTCGGTCGAGTACTTGGCGACGACGAGCGGACGGCCGTAGGTCTTGGACGACTTGTCCATGTCGACCTTGGACGCCCAGTTGACGGCCGGATCGAACTTCTCGGCCGAGACGAGGGCGCCGGTGTCGCGGTTCAGCGTGTAGCCGAAGCCGTTACGGTCGAAGTGGGTGAGCAGCGGGGTGTCCTTGCCCTCAACCTTCTGATCCGTGAGGATCATCTCGTTGATGCCGTCGAAGTCCCACTCGTCGTGCGGGGTCATCTGGTAGACCCACTTGGCGACGCCCGTGTCGGGGTTACGCGCCCAAATGGTCATCGACCACTTGTTGTCGCCCGGACGCTGCTTCGGGTTCCAGGTCGAGGGGTTGCCCGAGCCGTAGTACACGAGGTTCAGCTTGGGGTCGTAGGAGTACCAGCCCCAGGTGCAGCCGCCGCCGGTCTTCCACTGATCGCCTTCCCAGGTCTTCAGCGAAGAGTCCTTGCCGATCGGCTTGCCGAGCTCGGTGGTCTTCTCCGGGTCGACGAGGAGCTGGTCGTCCGGGCCTTCCGAGAAGCCGCGCCACACCATCTTGCCGGTCTTCAGGTCGTAGGCGGTGACGTGGCACTGCACGCCGAACTCGCCGCCGGAGATGCCGACGATGACCTTGTCCTTGACCGGGAGAACGGTCGCGGTGTTGGTCGCACCCTTGGACGGGTCGCCGTTCTTCACCGACCAGTTGACCTTGCCGGTCTTCGCGTCGAGCGAGACGACCGTCGTGTCGGCCTGGTGCAGGAGGATCGCGCCGTCGGCGTAGGCCAGACCACGGTTGACCGTGTCACAGCACATGACCGGGATCACGGACGGATCCTGCTTCGGCTCGTACTTCCAGAGGATCTTGGCGTCGTGGTCCAGATCCAGGGCGTACACGATGTTCGGGAACGGCGTGTGCACGTACATGACGTTGCCGATCACGAGCGGAGCGCCCTCGTGGCCGCGCAGGACGCCGGTCGAGAACGTCCAGGCAACCTGGAGGTTCTTGACGTTGTCCTTGTTGATTTGGTCGAGCTTCGAAAAGCGCGTGTTAGCGTAATCAACGGTCTGCAGAGCCTGCTCGGCCGGGTTGGCGATGCTCTTCAGAACGCTGTCATTGGCGAGCGCCGGCGTGGCGACGGCCGCAACGCCTGCCCCGAGGGCAAGGAGATGTACCGCTCTCATGGATTCCTCCGACAAGTCATTAGTAAGTTTCCAGAACGGCCACGCGGGCAGAACCAGACAAACTTAGACCCTGACTCTTTCGCAACAGGGATAGAGCCTCGATAGCGGGCAGTTGGGTGACGGAGATCTTCTAGAGATCCCCCGCCAGAAGCCGCCCATCCCCTTAGGCGGCCCCCTCGAAACCGAAGCTGGGATGGACCTTAAGAGATTTTTGAGCGCCGTCAACACGGACTTTGAGCCCTGCGACGGTCGGTGGACGGCTCATGGTTTCGAAGCTGTGAAAACGGCTTAGTTGCTGCTGCGCACAATCTCGCGCTGCGCTGCCCTCGCTTGCGATCGCCCGGATGGGGTTCGTCGAGTCCCCCGAGTGGGCGCGTCCGCCAATCCTGTTGTTTTGTCTAGGATTTATCGCGGCAAAGTATTCTTAGGCTATTTCCGGTCTGCCGGCTTGCGTCCTGCCGCAGCGCAACGAAGCGGCGGGCGAGCCGCCGAACCCTGCTGCACAATGATGCCGTAGATTGTGAGTGGATTGCGCCGTCTCGCCGCACGGTGGCGCCGTCAGGGCCGGGATCATTTGGCAAGCGAGGCCCATCCGCACGGGGTGCAGGGTGTAGAATTCTAAAAGGTTCTTAGAATCGTCCGGCTACGGAGTCGGCTTCAGAGTTCCGGGACCGGTCCGGTCGATTCGAACTCGGCGACGTCGCCCACGAGATCGGTGAGGGAGATCGCGAAGCTGCGCCCGTTCTTCACGCGGAGTTGGGCGTCGGGTTCGAGCCAGATGGGAAAGAGGCCAGCATGCCGACCGGTTAAAGTGCCGGTGGCGGCGGGGCCGTCGGCGCGCTTGTCGAGCACGATGCGATAGCGGACGCGCACGGACTCGCAGCCCTCGGCTAACACGATGCCGCGACCGACATGGATGTTGGGACCGTCCTCGGGCTCGGACATACGCGCGACTGGGCCAGGGAAAAGCGGCAAACCGATTGCCACTTAATCCCGCACGCGTCGTCTGTCACTGCCTCGGTTGGCGAATACCGCTACAGTGTCAGTCCGCGCTGTCGCCGAGATCGTGCACAACGATCCGGTTGCCGCGAGCCGACAGTGCGAGGCGACCGTTCTTGAGGGCAAGCGCTTTCTCGCCGAACAGTGTCCGGCGCCAGCCCTGGAGCACGGGCACCTGCGCCTCGTCGTCATCCGCCAGGGCTTCGAGGTCATCGACGGTGGCGATGATTTTGGGCGCCACGCCCTCCGCCTCGCAGACCGCCTTCAGCAGCACCTTCAGCAGTTCCACCAAGGCACCGTTCCCGCCGGAGCGGCGCGCGCGCTCGGGCATGGCGATCTCGCTGGGGTCGTTGGCGAGACCGCGCGCCACGGCAGCGAGGATGTCCGTGCCGGTGCGCGAGCGTTCGAACCCGGCGGGGATGGTCCGCAGGCGGCCGAGCGCCTCGACGCTGCGGGGGGCGGCCGACGCGACATCGATGACGGCCTCGTCCTTCAGCACGCGCCCGCGTGGGACGTTGCGCGACTGCGCTTCCCGCTCCCGCCAGGCGGCGACTTCCATCAGCACCGCAATCTCGCGCGGCTTCCTCATACGCCCGGCGAGGCGGCGCCATGCTTGGTTCGGATCGGCCTGATAGGTCTCAGGCGAGGTGAGGACACCCATCTCCTCGTCGAGCCACGCACCGCGATCCGTGCGCAGCAATTCCGCGACGAGGGCCTCGTAGATCTTCACGAGGTGGGTCACGTCCGACAGGGCGTAGGCGAGCTGTGCCTCCGAAAGTGGGCGCCGCGACCAGTCGGTGAAGCGGGATGACTTGTCGATCTTGGCCTTGGCCAGATCGTTGACCAACTGCTCGTAGGACACCGAATCGCCGTAGCCGCAGACCATCGCCGCGACCTGCGTGTCGAAGAAGGGATGCGGCAGCGCCTGCCCCAGCATCCACACGATCTCCAGATCCTGCCGGGCCGAGTGGAACACCTTCACCACACCCTCATGGGCCATCAGGTCCACGAAGGGCTGCAAGTCGATGCCGGGCGCCAGGGGATCCACCAGGACGGCGCTGCCGTCCGGCGCGGCCATCTGGATGAGACACAACTTCGGATAGTAAGTCGTTTCCCGCATGAACTCGGTATCGACGGTCACGAAGGGCTGCGCGGAGAGCCGCGTGCATACGTCGCGAAGTTCGGCGGTGTCGGTGATCAGGTCCATGATCCGGCTATACGCAAGGCCCCGCGAATTGGGGAGGCGCTTGGATGCTCTACCCGCTATTTCACCGGGACTTGTCGCATTTTCAGCGCGTTACGCCACCGCGTCCCGCGGCCGCGTGGGCACGGAGGGGGCCGCGGACCGGACGTCACGCTTGACTTGGAAGACCCCGCGTGAATGGTGCCGCCCTTCCCCTGAGAAGAAACCGTCATGCACCGTTACCGTACCCACACCTGCGGGGCATTGCGCCCGTCCGAAGTCGGACAGACCGTCCGCCTCTCCGGCTGGTGCCACCGTGTCCGCGACCATGGCGGCGTGCTCTTCATCGATCTGCGCGACCATTACGGCGTGACGCAGTGCGTGGTGGATTCGGATTCGAAGGCTTTCCCCGCCGCCGAGGCCGTACGGTCGGAATGGGTGATCCGTATCGACGGCCGCGTGCGCACCCGCCCCGCCGGCACCGAGAATGCGGAACTGCCGACAGGCGCGGTCGAGGTCTACATCGACGATCTCGAAGTGCTCGGCCCGGCGGGTGAGTTGCCGCTGCCGGTCTTCGGTGATGTCGAGTACCCCGAGGAGACGCGCCTCAAGTACCGCTTCCTCGACCTGCGCCGGGAGAAGCTGCACGCCAACATCATGAAGCGCGGCGCGATCATCGACTCGCTCCGCCGCCGGATGCGCGATGGCGGCTTCTTCGAGTTTCAGACGCCGATCCTGACGGCATCTTCGCCTGAGGGCGCCCGCGACTATCTGGTGCCGTCGCGTGTCCACCCCGGCAAGTTCTACGCGCTCCCGCAGGCGCCGCAGCAATTCAAGCAGCTGACGATGATCGCGGGCTTCGATCGCTATTTCCAGATCGCACCCTGCTTCCGCGATGAGGATGCCCGCGCCGACCGTTCGCCGGGTGAGTTCTACCAGCTCGACATTGAGATGAGCTTCGTCACCCAGGAAGATGTGTTCCAGGCGGTCGAGCCCGTGCTCCGTGGGGTGTTCGAGGAGTTCGCCGAGGGCAAGCGCGTCACGAAGGAATTCCCGCGCATCACTTACGCGGACGCGATGCTGAAATACGGCGTCGACAAGCCGGACCTGCGCAACCCGCTTCTCATCGCCGACGTGACCGATGAGTTCGCCCGTGACGAGGTGGAGTTCAAGGCGTTCAAGGGCGCGATCAAGTCGGGCGGCGTGGTCCGCGCGATCCCGGCGCCGGGCGCCGGCAGCCAGCCCCGTTCGTTCTTCGACAAGCTGAACGACTGGGCTCGCTCGGAAGGCGCGCCGGGCCTCGGCTACGTCGTGTTCGAGGACGATGGCGGCCAGCTCGTCGGCAAGGGTCCGATCGCCAAGTTCATCCCGGCGCCGGTCCAGGCGATCATCGCCGAGAAGGCCAAGGTGAAGGCGGGTGACGCGGTGTTCTTCTCGGCCGGTGCCGAGGCAAAGGCCGCCGGCCTCGCGGGCAAGGCACGTATCCGCATCGGCGACGAACTGAACCTGTCCGACAAGGATCAGTACGCCTTCTGCTGGATCACCGACTTTCCGATGTACGAGTGGAACGAAGAGGACAAGAAGGTCGACTTCTCGCACAACCCGTTCTCGATGCCGAATATCGACCGGGAAGACTTTCTGAAGTTCGACGTCGAGAAACTCGCGGCCGATGGCGAAGCGGGCGAACTCACGAAGACGATCCTCGATATCAAGGCGTTCCAGTACGACATCGTCTGCAACGGCGTCGAACTCTCGTCGGGCGCGATCCGGAACCACCGTCCGGACGTCATGGAAAAGGCCTTCGCCATCGCTGGCTACGGCAAGGACGTGCTGGAAGCGAAGTTCGGCGGCATGCTGAATGCACTGCGCCTGGGCGCCCCGCCCCACGGCGGCATCGCGCCGGGTGTCGACCGCATCGTCATGCTCCTCTGCAACGAGCCGAACATTCGTGAGGTCGTGCTGTTCCCGATGAACCAGCGCGCCGAGGATCTGATGATGGGCGCGCCTTCCGAGGCGACGGCCAAGCAGCTCCGCGAGTTGCACATCCGGCTCAACCTGCCGGAGAAGAAGGCCTGAGATCCCTTCCGGCATCGCGGATGCCGTGAAGCAAACCAGGGCAGCGCGAAATCTGCGTACGTTGCGCTACCCTGGATTGCCTTTCTCGGCTTGCGATGCCGATTGGGGATATGAGCGAACTCACGGCCATCGTCGTCACGCATGACAGCGCCGACGTCCTCCCCGCTTGCCTTGCGGCCCTGTCGCGGGAAGGCGTCCCGGCAATCGTCGTGGACAATGCCAGCCGCGATTCTTCCGTCGCCGTGGCCGAGGCGGCCGGGGCGCGGGTCGTGCGCAACGCCCGCAACGAGGGCTATGGGCGGGCGAACAACATCGGCGTGCGGGCAGCCGCGAGCGCCGAGTACGTGCTCGTCATCAACCCTGATGTCGAATTGCAGCCTGGTGCCGTCACCGCCCTCCTGACCGCCGCACGGGCTTGGCCCGATGCCGGAGTCTTCGCTCCCCGGATCGTGGAGGCCGACGGGCGCCACTTCTATCAGCCGCGCTCGCTGCTCGCGCCCTACCTGACCAATCCTGGCGGGCGTCTCGATCTGCCTGAGGGCGATGCCTGCGCGCCCTTCCTCTCCGGGGCGTGTTTCCTGGTGAGGCGCGACCTTTTCTTGAGCCTCGGTGGCTTCGATGAGGCGATCTTCTTGTTCTACGAGGATGACGATTGGTGCCGTCGGCTGGCCGATGCGGGCCATGCCCTCATCCATGTCCACGGGGCGGTCGCCTTGCATGGTCGCGGTCGATCATCGGCGCCGGAGGCCGGTCGCGTGTTCCGGTCACGTTGGCATCTGGCTTGGTCGCGGGCCTATGTAAGCCGGAAATACGGCCTGCCGGATCCGAGCCCTTCCACGGTGATCGTCAATCTACCCAAGGCGATCCTGTCGGCGCTGGTTCTGCGCCGGGCCGGGGTCGAGCGCTATGGCGGCTCGGTCGCCGGGGCCTGGGCCGCATGGCGCGGTTGCGGGGCGCTGGATCGTGAGGGCCTGTCATGAGAGGCGCGCCCACCATCGCGGAGGCGCTCTCGCGGGGCCCCAACGGCTTCACCGGGCTGCGCCTGCTTCTGGCTCTCGCGGTCGTCGTATCCCATGCCTTCAGCGTCGCAACCGGACTTGCGACGGACGAGCCGCTGGCGCGGACGACCGGCTACACCCTGGGCGAGCATGCCGTGAACGGGTTCTTCGCCGTCTCCGGCTTCCTCGTGACGATGAGCTGCGACCGGCGCGGCATCCGCGATTACCTGCTGGCGCGAACTCTCCGCATCCTGCCGGGGCTCGTGGCGGCGACGCTGATCGTATCGCTCTTCGTCGGCGGGGCGATGACGCGCCTGGGGCTGGGAGAGTATCTGAGGGATCCCAACCTTTGGTCCTTCGTGCGCAACACGCTGACGACCTTTAAGAGCAATGCCGCCCTGCCGGGCGTGTTCGAGGGCAACCCCTACCGCTCGCCGCTCGGCACGGTCTGGACGCTGAAATACGAAGTGCTCTGCTATGCGGGGGTCGTCGCTGCGGCCCTGTGCGGGTTGCTACGGCGTCGCTGGGTCGTTGCGCTCTTGTGTTTCGCCCTGGCCGTAACCCTGTCGGTTCAGGTCGGGCTCCATGGCGAGGCTCTGCCCAAGGGCGTCGAGACGGCGTTGCGCCTGCCGATGATCTTTTCGGCCGGAGCTTGCCTCTATCTCTGGCGGACGAGCCTGCGCGTGTCCGCCCCGGCCATGCTGTGCCTCGGCATCGCCTTGTTCGTCCTCTCGCGCACGCCGGTCTATCCCGCCCTGCTCTTCCTCGCCGCCGCCTATGGCAGCGTGTGGCTGGCGCTCGGGCCCCTGGCGTCGAAGCTCTTCGACCCATCGGCCGATGTGTCCTACGGGATCTATCTGTATGGTTGGCCGATACAGCAGACCCTGCACGCCCTCTGGCCCACGCCGTCGGGCCTTGCCCTGCTGGCCCCGGCGCTCATCCTTACGCTGCCGGTGGCGGCCTTCTCCTGGTACGCGGTCGAGCGGCCTGCTCTGGCCCTGAAGGCCCGCGCCCTCGGGCGTCGTACCATCGGCACGATCGAGCCCGCAGGCCCATGAGCGTGCCCCTCTCGCCCCTCGCCGCCCTCGATCTCGCCGCACGGCTTCTGTTGCGGGAAGGTTTTGCCATGGCCGCCCGTAACGAGCGCGGTGACAGCTTCTATCTGAAGCGGCCGGAATGCCCCTGGCACATCCGCCTGTCGAACCATTCCCGCACGGCAAAGCAGCGCAAGCGCCGCACGGACATCCTAACGAGCCTCGTCATCGACAAGCCGCGGTCGGCCGATCAGGTCGAGGCGCTTGTGCAGGGCGCGCTGCGCGATTTCGCGGCTAACCGGATCGCACGGGAAGCCCCGGAGACCTGAGCCTCCGGGACGTCCCCACCGATCACTCGGACGTCATGCCCGCGCCGGCCTCGCCGCCGATGGCCGGGGTCTCATCGGCCGATTGAGCCTCAACCACCGCCGCAGCCGTTACGTTGACGATGCCGCGCGCCGTCACGGACGGCGTGAGGATGTGGGCGGGCTTGGCCGGACCGATCAGCAGCGGCCCGACCGGCAGCGCCTCTGCCAGCACCTTCGCGAACTGGAACGCGATGTTGGCCGCGTCGAGGTTCGGGAAGACGAGCACGTTGGCGGCGCCCTTGAGCCGAGAGCCCGGCAGCACCCGATCGCGGACCATTTCGTTCAGCGCCGAATCGGCCTGCATCTCGCCGTCGACCTGGAGGCCCGGATCGCGCTCCTCGATCAGCTTCAGGGCCTGGCGCATCTTCACGGCGGACGCCGAGTCGGATTGGCCGAAATCCGAGTGGCTGAGCAGCGCGATCTTCGGCGTGATGCCGAAGCGAGAAACGTGGTTCGCGCAGGCCTGGGCGATCTCGGCGATCTCCTCGGAGGTCGGATCCGGGCGGACATGGGTGTCCGCCAGGAAGTACGGGCCCTCGTTGGTGATGATCAGGCTCATCGCCGCCAGCGCTTGATGCCCGGCTGCAGGCCGATCACGTCGCGGATGATCCGCAGGCGTGTCTCGAACCGGCCTTCCAGACCGCAGATGAGCGCATCGGCCTCACCCCGGCGCACGGCGATGGCCCCGATGATCGTGCTGTTGGTGCGCACGAGAGTGCGTGCCGCGTCCGGCGTAATGCCCTTGCGGCCAGCCACGTCGAGATAGGTCTGGACGTAGGACCGGTAACGGGGATCGTCCTCGGGATCGATCAACTCGACGTCGCGGCTGAGGCTGAACGACAGTCCGAACCGCTTCAGGCGGGTCTCCACGACGCGCGGACGCCCGACGAGGATGGGCTTGGCCACACCGTCCTCGAGGATGGCCTGCACCGCGCGCAGGACGCGCTCGTCCTCGCCTTCGGCGTAGATCACGCGCTTCGGGTTCTCCTTCGCCTTGGAGAACAACGGCTTCATGATGAGGCCAGAGCGGTGGACGAACCGATCCAGGCTATCGGTATAGGCCTGGATGTCTTCCAGCGGGCGTCCCGCGACGCCCGAATCCATCGCGGCCTGCGCCACGGCGGGGGCGATGCGCAGGATCAGTCGCGGATCGAATGGGCTCGGGATCAGGGACTTCGGACCGAAGGGCCGGGCTTCGCCGCCATAGGCGCGGGCCACCACGTCCGAGGTCGTCTCGTGGGCGAGGCCCGCGATCGCCTTCACGGCGGCCTTCTTCATCTCCTCGTTGATCTTGTGCGCGCCGACATCGAGCGCGCCGCGGAAGATGTAGGGGAAGCAGAGGACATTGTTGACCTGGTTCGGGAAGTCCGACCGGCCGGTGCAGATCATCGCGTCTGGCCGCTCCTTTTCGGCGAGATCGGGCATGATCTCCGGGTACGGATTGGCGAGCGCCATGATGAGCGGGTTCGGTGCCATCTCCCGCAGGTATTCCGGCTTCAGCACGCCGCCTGCCGAAAGGCCGATGAACACGTCGGCGCCGGGGATCACTTCGGCGAGCGTGCGCTTGTCGGTCTCCTGCGCGTAGACGTCCTTCCAACGGTCCATCAGTTCCGGGCGGCCCTTGTAGACCACGCCCTTGATGTCGGTGACCGTGATGTTTTCGACCTTGGCGCCGAGCGACACGAGGAGGTTGAGGCAGGCGAGCGCCGCCGCGCCTGCGCCCGAGGTCACGATGCGGACGTTCTCGAGGTTCTTGCCCGCGAGTTCCAGGCCGTTCAGCACCGCTGCCGCGACGATGATCGCGGTGCCGTGCTGGTCATCGTGGAAGACCGGGATGTTCATCCGCGCCCGGCACTGCTCCTCGACCTCGAAGCATTCCGGCGCCTTGATGTCTTCGAGGTTGATGCCGCCGAAGGTCGGCTCCAGGGCGCAGACGACGTCCACGAGCTTGGTCACGTCCTTTTGGTCGACCTCGATGTCGAACACGTCGATGCCGGCGAATTTTTTGAACAGGACGGCCTTGCCCTCCATCACCGGCTTCGACGCCAGCGGTCCAATATCGCCGAGGCCCAGAACGGCCGTGCCGTTCGAGAGCACTGCCACGAGATTCTGGCGGATGGTGAGGGTCGCGGCCTCCTGCGGGTCGTCGTGGATCGCCATGCAGGCGGCCGCGACGCCGGGGGAATAGGCGAGCGCGAGATCGCGCTGGTTGCCGAGCGGCTTCGTCGCCTGGATCTCGAGCTTTCCGGGCCGCGGCAGCCGATGGTAGACGAGCGCCCCAGTCTTGAGGTCGTCGGACATGTTGTCGGCCATCATCAGCCCTCCTGCTCGCCCTGTATGCGCGCTTCGCCGTCCCGGCGGAGCTGTGCGTTGATGGGTCTGTTGCAACGCCTGCGCAGGGGGCGCAACCCGCACAACGAAACCCGGCTGCACCTCGCCAGGATGGCGCGGCGCTACGGATTCTCCATCGGTGCCTATTCCTACGGTAGGCCCAAGGTTCGCTTCCCCGAAAGTGGCCGGAAGCTGACGATTGGCCGCTATTGTTCCATAGCGGACAAGGTCGAGATCCTGCTCGGGGGTGGCCACAGGCTCGCTTGGGGCTCCACCTACCCCTTCGCCGCCATGCGCGGCCTATTCCCCGAGGCCGATGCACCCGAGGATTATCACGTTTCGCGCGGCGACGTGGTGATCGGCCACGACGTCTGGCTCGGTTCTGGCTGCATGATCCTGTCCGGTGTCACGATCGGCCATGGCGCGGTCATCGCCGCTCGTGCTGTGGTGAGCCGGGACGTGCCGCCCTATGCCGTGGTCGCCGGCAACCCGGCGCGGGTGGTGCGCCATCGCTTCCCCCCGGACATCGTGGACGCCCTGGTCGCGGCCGGCTGGTGGGACAGGCCGGCGGACGAGGTGAGCCGTCTCGTGCCCCTGTTGCAGAGCGAGGACATCGCGGCTCTGCTCGCTGCGTTGCGCAGGCCAGCGGAATCCCGTAACGGCGGGGCCGCGCCCGCACTCCGCGCGGCGGAAGAGATGGAAGCCGGACCGAGGCGATGAGCGAGACGCCCCCCGACCGCCTGGCGGCGAACCCCAACAGCCCGTTCTACGACGAGGCCCTGCTGGAGCGCGGCATCGGCGTACGCTTTAACGGCGCCGAGAAGACCAATGTCGAAGAGTACTGCGTCAGCGAAGGCTGGGTGCGTCTCTCGGCCGGAAAGGCGCTCGACCGCGCGGGCAACCCGATGACCGTGAAGCTTAAGGGCAAGGTCGAACCTTACTTCCGCGAGCCCGCCGAGGGCTGAGCCCCTCCCCTGACGGCCGTCCCAGGCGACGGCCTTCAGCCTACGGTGATCCGTGCGTCGAAGCCGAGGATGCGGCCGACGCCGCGGACGCGGTTCAAAAGACGCTCACCGCTCAGATTGACCCATTCCTGCGGCAGCCGAAGCGTCACGCGCCCGTCCTCGACGGTGAGGGGCGCTCGCGGCAAGGCGCCGTCCATGCCCGCCGTGATCGGGAAGGCGACCCGCAGCAGCGCGCTCAGCAGGCGGGCCCGCTCGAACAGGCGCGGCCCGGCGAGGTTGCGAAGGACCTGATTGGCCTTTTCCGGCGCGACTCCGGTATGGCGCAGGGCGACGGCGAGGCTGAGATAGGCCCGCCCCGGATGATCCACCCCCACGAAGGCCGCGTTCTGGATCGAGGCGATCGACTGCTCGCCCCGGTAATCCGGATGCGCTCGCCAGCCGACATCGGACAGGAGGCAGGCTGCGTGACGGAGGCGCCGCTCGTCGGCAGTCTCCGGCCCGTCGAGGGCCGCTACGAAATGGTCCGTCCAGGCAATCAACTCCTCGCCGTGGCGAGGGGCTCGTGCCCTGAGGGCGTTGAACTCGGCGGCCGAGGCAATCAGCGGATCGAGTTGCCGCGTGTCGCGATCCAGTTGCTCGAAGAGGAGGCCTTCGCGCACCCCTGAGGCCGAGATCGCCACGGCGCGGGGACGACCCACCCGGATGATCTCCTCCAGAACCAGAGCGCCGTAGGCCAGCAGCGGGCGGCGGGCTTCTGAGACCGTCTCGACATCCTGAAGCAGGGCGGCGTCGGTCTGCTCTACGACCTGAAGGAAGCTCAGTTCGTCGGTCGGATCGACCGTGTAGCCGTGCATGACGTGGACGGGGTAGCCCCGTGCCGCTTGATGCAGCTTGGCGATGGCCCGCCACGTGCCGCCGACCGCGTAGAACGTACGCCCCTTCAGGATTTCGAGCTGCGGCTCGGCCTTGCGCATGTGCTCGCGCACGAGCTTGCCCGCCTTCTTCAGCGAGCCGCCCGAGAGATCCTGCAGGGTCAGGCCGCCGAGCGGCATCGTCACGCCCTGTCCGACGACCGTGCCGCGCACGTCCACGAGTTCGAGGGAGCCGCCACCCATATCCCCCACGACGCCATCCGGGGCATGGAAGCCCGAGACGACACCGAGCGCGGACAGTTCGGCTTCTCGTCGGCCGGAGAGAAGCTGGATCTCGCAGCCGCAGGCAGCCTCGGCGGCACGCAGGAAATCCGGGCCGTTCTGGGCATCGCGCGCGGCGGCTGTCGCCAGGACGAAGACCTGCGATACCCGCATCGTCTCGCACAGGATGCGGAAGCGATTCAGGGCGGTAAGCGCGCGCGTCACCGCCTCGTCGTTCAGGCGGCCCGTGGTGAACACGTTCCGCCCGAGGCCGCACAGCACCTTCTCGTTGTACATCGGCGTCGGCGCACGGCTGAGCCCGTCATAGGCGACAAGCCGCACCGAGTTCGAGCCGATATCGATGATGGCGACCGGTCGGCTCCGGTGGCTGGCGAGCCGCTCCGCGATCTCGGCGGGGGCGAGGATGGCGCTGGGGCTTGCCAAGCGGTTCTGTCCTAGTCGTTCTGCGTGGCGCGGGCGCGGCGGCTGAGTGCGCGGGGGCTCGACTTCTTCGAGGATTTACCGCGCCCCGACAGACTGGGGTTCGTCATGAAGTACTTGTGAGCGTTGAACGATTCCTCACCGTCAGAGGGCTGGATCCGCTCACAACCACCCGACGCCAGTACACGCCAACTCTGCCTGTTGTCGAGAAGATTAGCCAGCATGATCTGGTCGAGCACCTGCTGATGCACAGTCGGGTTCGTGATCGGCAGCAGGGCCTCCACGCGACGGTCGAGATTGCGGCTCATCAGATCGGCTGAGGAGATGTAGACGGTAGCCTTCGGGTGCGGCAGCCCGACGCCGTTGCCGAAGGCGTAGATGCGTCCGTGCTCGAGGAAGCGCCCGACGATCGACTTCACCCGAATCGTCTCCGACAGGCCGGGAATGCCCGGCCGCAGGCAGCAGATGCCGCGCACGACGCAATCGATCTGCACCCCCGCCGCCGAGGCGTCGTAGAGCGCATCGATGATCTGCATGTCGACCAGGGAGTTGCACTTGATCCAGATCGCCGCCGGGCGGCCCGCCTTGGCGTGCGCGACCTCGGCCTCGATGTGCTCGAGCAGCTTGTTCTTGAGCGTCAGAGGGGAGACCCCCATCCGCTCCAACTCGGCGGGCTCCGCGTAGCCGGTGATGAAGTTGAAGATCCGGCTGACGTCCCGGGCGATGGCGGGGTCGGCGGTGAAGAACGACAGGTCGGTGTAAATGCGCGCAGTGATCGGGTGATAATTGCCCGTGCCGACATGGCAGTAGGTGACGAGGCGATCGCCCTCGCGCCGAACCACCATCGACAGCTTGGCGTGCGTCTTCAGCTCCACGAAGCCGAACACCACCTGCGCGCCCGCCTTCTCGAGATTGCGCGCCCAGCGGATATTAGCTTCCTCATCGAAGCGCGCCTTCAACTCGACCAGCGCCGTCACCGACTTGCCGAGTTCGGCAGCCTCCGCGAGGGCCGCGACGATCGGCGAATTCGAGGAGGTCCGGTAGAGCGTCTGCTTGATGGCGACGACGTTCGGGTCCCGCGCGGCCTGGGCGAGGAACTGCACCACCGAGTCGAACGACTCGTAGGGGTGGTGGACGATGAAATCCTTCTGCCGGATCGCCGCGAACACGTCGCCGCCGCTCTCGCGGATACGCTCGGGAAAGCGTGGCGTATAGGGCTTGAACTTCAGGTCCGGCCGGTCGATCCCGACGATCTGAGATAGCTCGTTGAGGGCGAGCATGCCTTCCACGAGGAACACGGCGTCGGACGAGATCTCCAATTCGTCCACGACGAAGTTGCGTAGCTCCTCCGACATGCCCGCTTCGACCTCGATGCGGATCACGACGCCGCGGCGGCGCTGCTTCAAGGCGGATTCGAAGTGCAGGACGAGGTCCTCGGCCTCCTCTTCGATTTCGAGATCGGAATCGCGGACCACCCGGAACGCCCCCTGCCCCTTCACGAGGTAGCCGGGGAAGAGCCGCGCGGTGAACATCACGATCACCTGCTCGATCGCGATGAAGCGCGCCTGGGAATCACCCTCCTGCGCGGGCAGCCGCACGAAGCGGTCGAGCAGGCCCGGCATGCGAATCAGCGCCCGCAGCAAACGCCCGTCGCGGGGCCGCACCAGCATCAGCGCCAGGGTCGTGCCGAGGTTGGGGATGAAGGGGAACGGGTGCGCCGGGTCGATGGCCAGCGGGGTCAGCACAGGGAAGACGTAGGTCAGGAAGTAGTCTTCGAGCCATGCGGCCTGCTCGCCGGAAAGGTCGGCAGGCTCCACGAGGTCGATCTCGGCGTTGTGCAGTTCGTGGCGCAACTCCCGCCAGCGCGCCTGCTGGTCGGCGGCGAGGCTCGCCACCTCCGCGCCGATCCGCGTTAGCTGCTCGGTGGGGCTCAGACCGTCCTGCGACGGCATGGTGATGCCCGCCCGGACCTGATCGTGCAGGCCTGCGACCCGCACCATGAAGAACTCGTCCAGGTTGTTGGCCGAGATCGACAGGAAGCGGAGCTGTTCCAGCAGTGGATGGTTGCTGTTCGATGCCTCTTCCAGAACCCGCCGATTGAACTGCAGCCAGGATAGTTCGCGGTTGACGAACCGTTCCGGTGCATGGCGCAGGCTGCGGCCCGCTTCGACCACGGGGTCACGCGCGGGCCCCGCAGGCGTGGCGGGTTCGGGTGAAGCTGGAGAGGTCGGCCATTCCTCGTTGACGTCGGCCTGTGCAGGCGCGCTCTGGCGGGAGCCGGTGGTCGACGGGTTTGCCGAACGGCGCGGCGTAGCTGCGCTCCGCCGGGCGACCGGCGTCCGCGACGCGGGAGCAGACGGTCCGTCCGCCGCATCCCCAGTCTCCTTGCGGTCATGGGGCTTGGGCGTCGATTCCATCAGTTGCGTCCGTGTTCCGAGGTCGGCCTTCGCGGCCCCTTACCACTCGCTTGGCGGCGCCGTCACGACAGTTCGATGACAGTGCCCGTTCAGGCCTCCGAATCCTCCGCCGCCTCGCCGAGGCCCATGCGGCGCAGGACGGAGACGGCCAGCGGTCGGCTGATGCGCCGTCCTCGTCCGAGAGCATCGCGGTCGAGTTCGGCCACCACTTCCCTCGCCCGCCCCAGAGAGCGGTCGATACGCAGGGCAACGGCCTCGATCACTCCAAGATCCACGATGAGTTGCCGGTCCACGAACAGCTTCACCAGTACCGCCCGAAGCAAAGCGTCGTCGGGCGCGTCGATGGCGACGCCTGGGGCGAGGCGGAGGCGCGAGCGCAGGTCGGGCGTCGTAATGCCGAGGGAATCGATCGGCTTGCCGCTGGTGAAGAGTACCGGGCTTCCCCGCTCACGCACGAGGTTGAGCAGGTGGAACAGGGCCGCCTCGTCCCGCCCCTCCGGCCGGTCGATATCCTCGACCACGAGGGCACCGTTCGAGGCGAGGTGCTGAACGCGGTCATGCGTGACCGCAGCCGCCGTCACGGTCCAGGCATGGGCGCGCTCGGCCCAGATCGCCGCGAGGTGGCTTTTGCCGCTCCCCACTGGTCCGGTGAGTACCAGAACCCGGTCCGGCCAATGCGGCCACGCCTCGATAAGGCCGTAGGCGGCCTCGTTGGCATCGCCCACAAGGAAATCCTCGCGCCCGTAGCGGGGATCGAAGGGCAGATCGAAGGTGAGTTGGCGGGGCGGGGAGTCGTTGGGCATGTCCCTCAAGGGTCGGGAGCCGGCTGCGACAGGTCAAGTGCGACTCGCGCGATGGCGCGTGACCCGTTAGAGCGGTGCCGAAATCACTTCGGGATGGCGCTGGCATGACGGCGGACGGGAAAGGCCTCACCTACGCGCAGGCGGGCGTCGATATCGACGCCGGCAATGCGATGGTGGAGACGATCAAGCCTCTGGTTCGCTCGACCCGGCGACCGGGAGCGGACGCGGAGATCGGCGGCTTCGGTGGCCTGTTCGATCTGAAGGCGGCAGGCTTCAAGGATCCGATCCTCGTCGCCGCCAACGACGGCGTCGGCACCAAGGTGAAGATCGCCATCGAGACGGGCAAGCACGACACGATCGGCATCGACCTCGTGGCGATGTGCGTGAACGACCTCGTGGTGCAGGGCGCCGAGCCCCTGTTCTTCCTGGACTATTACGCTACCGGAAAGCTCGTGCCGGGCGTCGGCGCCGACATCGTGCGCGGGATCGCCGAGGGCTGCCGTCAGGCGGGCTGCGCTCTGATCGGCGGTGAGACGGCCGAGATGCCGGGCCTTTACGATGGCTCCGATTACGACCTCGCAGGCTTCGCGGTGGGCGCAGCCGAGCGCGGCACGCTGCTGCCGCGCGACGGCATAGCGCCCGGCGACGTGGTTCTTGGCCTGACCTCCTCCGGTGTTCATTCTAACGGCTACTCGCTGGTGCGCCGGATCGTGGCCCGCACCGGCCTCGGCTGGGATGCGCCCGCACCGTTCGATCCCTCGCGCAGCCTCGGTGCGGCGCTGCTGGAGCCGACGAAAATCTACGTGAAGCCCCTGCTCGCGGCGCTCCGCGCGGCAGAGGGCATCAAGGCGCTCGCCCACATTACGGGCGGCGGTTTCCCCGACAACCTGCCCCGCGTCCTTCCCGATGCAATCGGCATCGAGCTCGACCTCGATGCCCTCACGCCGCCGCCGGTTTTCGGCTGGCTCGCCCGAGAGGGTGGCGTAGCGGCGGCCGAGATGCTGCGCACCTTCAATTGCGGGATCGGCATGGTGGTGGTCGTCGCCGCCGGTACTGAGGACGCCGTCGCACAGGCCCTGACCGACGCGGGCGAACCACCGGTTCGGCTCGGCCGCATCACCGCGCGGGGCGCGGATCCTGTCACCTACACGGGCAGCCTGAGCCTCTGATGTCCGGCACGGCGAAGGTCCGCGTTGCGGTTCTCATCTCCGGGCGCGGCTCGAACATGGTCGCCCTGGCCGAGGCGGCACGCGATCCCGCCTTCCCGGCGGAGATCGTCCTCGTCCTGTCGAACAATCCCGATGCGGAAGGCCTCGCTCGCGCTGCCGCGCTCGGCATTCCGACGCGCAGCATCGACCACCGGGCCTATCCCGACCGGGCGAGTTTCGACGCCGCCATCGACGCGGTGTTGCGAGAATCCGGGGCGGATCTCGTCTGCCTCGCGGGCTTCATGCGCATCCTTACGGACGGGTTCGTGGAGGGTTGGGCCGGGCGGATGATCAACATCCACCCTTCCCTGCTGCCGCTGTTCAAGGGGACGCACACCCATGCGCAGGCGCTCGCGGCGGGCGTTCGGCTCCACGGCTGCACGGTGCATTTCGTGGTGCCAGAACTCGATGCCGGGCCGATCGTGGCGCAGGCAGCCGTGCCGGTGCGCGAGGGTGACGACCCGGATAGCCTTGCCGCGCGTGTCATCGTGCAGGAGCGGCGCCTCTACCCAGCGGCTCTGGCCCTCGTGGCGGGCGGCAAGGCCCGCCTGGAAGGCGACCGCGTCATCATCAGCGAACCACCGCCCGAGGCTGTGCTGTTCAGCCTCTGAAGGCGCCGCCCGTCAGGGCCAGCGGTGCAACGCGATCCAGGGCTAGCGTGACGCTCGAATGCGCCGAGAATCCCTGGAACGCGTCGTCGTCGCTCGCGATAATGCCTGCGAAGATCAGACTGGACGCTGCAGCTTGCAGGCGTCGAGGGCCGAGAGAGCCTTGGCGCGGGCGCTGTCGTTGAAATAGCCGGTGGTGCGGTAGGCTTCGATCTCGGACTCGTCGAGGCTGCGCAGGGTCTGCTTGGCGTAGCAGCCGCAGGGACGCTCTAGGGACGCCTCGGGGGCACTGGTCATGCGGGCCTGCACGACGGCGCAGGCATGGCGCACGCGGCCTTCGAGGTTAGCCTTGCTCGCGGTCTTGAGCGCGGGATCGGGCTGGTATTGCTCGAAGGGGGCCGAAGACCCGCTCGCGAGGGCGGCGGTGGCGCCGAGGGCTAGGAGGCCGGTCGCGATCAGCAGGTTGAAGCGGGTCTTCATCGGTGGATGGTTCCAGGGCTCGGGTGTTTGACCGGGCTCCCTGGTCGCTTCCGTAGTCTTCCGCGTCAATGACGGGGCGGACACACTATCCGTCCATCGTGACGGAGGAATGGGAACCGGCGGAGCTGTGCCCCGCCGGCCACCTTGCGCGTTAGGCGGTGAGGTCGGAATCCTGGAAGAACTGCGCGATCTCGAGCTTCGCGTTCTCCTGGCTGTCGGAGCCGTGGACGGTGTTCTCACCGACCGACTCGGCGAACTGCTTGCGGATGGTGCCCTCGGCGGCCTGGGCCGGGTTGGTGGCACCCATCACCTCACGGTACTTGGCGACGGCGTTCTCGCCCTGGAGAACCTGCACCACGACCGGGCCGGACGTCATGAACTCCACGAGCTCGCCGTAGAACGGGCGCTCCTTGTGGACCTCATAGAACTTCTCGGCCTGGGCCTTGGTCATCTGGATGCGGCGCTGGCCGACGATGCGGAGGCCCGCGCCTTCGATCAGGGCGTTGACGGCGCCGGTGATGTTGCGGCGGGTCGCATCGGGCTTGAGGATCGAGAAGGTGCGCTCGGTGGCCATGGTCCGTCGTCTCTCTGTCGGAATATCGGGGCTGGGGTTCGGGCGCACGAAACTGGTCCGCATCGCTCCGCGGCCCGGAATCGGCGCAAATTGCGTTCGCGCAAAAACCCTTGGGCGGCGGGCTTATAGCCTCGCGTCACCCCTGCCTCAACCCGCGCGGATCGGTTTGGGAAAACCGGGGAAACGTGGCGTTGCCGCAACACGGCCGAAAAATCGCCCGATTGCGAAGGCCTCATCGCCGCATCGGGCCACGGCGTCACGCCACGCCCTCAGAATTCGGAGCTGCCTATGAAGCCGATCTTCCGCGTCGCCCTCAGCCCCGCTTTCCTCCTCGCCGGACTGGCAGGCGCCCAGGCCGAGACGCCCCGCGACCCGTCCGGGACGTGGCTGACGGGTGATGGCCGCGCCAAGATCCAGATCGACCGCTGCGGCGCGAACCCCGCCCATGTCTGCGGCAAGGTCGTGTGGCTCAAGGTGCCAACCAACGAGGCCGGCGCCCCCCGCACGGATGTGAAGAACCCCGATCCGAAGAAGCGGGCCCGCCCGGTCATCGGCCTGCAACTGATTGAGGGCCTGCGTCCCGACGACAGCAAGTTCTCGGGCCAGATCTACAACGTCGAGGAAGGCAAGACCTACGAGGTCAGCATGGAGCGCGAGAGCGAGTCCGAACTGAGCGTCTCTGGCTGCCTGCTGAAGGTCCTCTGCGGCTCGCAGACCTGGACACGCGTGCCGGGCGTGAACCAGCAGGCCGCGAACAAGAACTGATCAGTCAGATCGCCGCGAGGCCGCGCTGAACGGCGGGCCTCGCGAGCACCCGCTCCAGCCAGCGGGCGACATTGGGCAGGGTGGCGATGTCGACGCCCTGTTTGAAGTTCAGCTTCGCCCAGGTCACCGTCGCGATGTCGGCGATGGAAAATTCGTCCGCGATGAAGTCACGCCCTTCGAGCCGCCGCTCCAGCACGCCGTAGAGGCGCTTGGCTTCCGCCGTGAACCGATCGATCGCGTAGGGCACCTTTTCCGGCGCGTAGATGGTGAAATGATGCGTCTGGCCGAGCATCGGCCCGAAGCCCGCAACCTGCCAGAACAGCCATTCATCCACCGCCACGCGCTGGCGCTCGTCGGTGGGATAGAATTGCCCGGTCTTCCGGCCGAGATACTGAAGGATCGCACCAGATTCGAACACGGTGATCGGCTGGCCGCCCGGACCGTCCGGATCGACGATCGCCGGGATCTTGTTGTTCGGTGAGATCGCCAAAAATCCGGCGCGAATTGCTCGTTCTTGGCAATGTTCACGGGCACGACCCGATAGGGCAGCCCGCACTCCTCCAGCATGATCGGGACCTTCCAACCGTTCGGCGTGCTCCATGTGTGCACGTCGATCGGCCGGACGTTGACCGCTGCCATCAAACGTATCCCTTCCAGCGGTCCGCCCCGGACCCTGTGCAGGTGCGAATGAAGACGATTTTATCCTGTGGCTCAAGCTACAAGGTCAAGTTGTCTCACGTGGTCGTGAGGGGATGACCCCGCCTGGGCAGTGCGAAAAGGCTCGATTCCGTTCATCGGCCGTGCCCCGGTTCAATCGTCGCCCGGTCGGGCGGCGACTGAAGGACGACACGATGATCGACCGTTTGTTCGCGGCCAGCCTCCTGGCCTTCTCGCTGGCTGCCGCGCCCGTCGCGCTGGCCAAGGATGCCCAGAATGAGGCTCCCGCCGCCGAGGCACCCCCGAAGACGCCGAGTGCCGGACAATCCGCCGCGAGGGAGCGGCAGAAGCAATGCGGCACCGAATGGCGCGCCCTCACCGACGCGCAGAAGGCCTCGCAGGGGCCGAAGTGGCCGCAATTCTGGAGCAAGTGCAACAAGCGCTTGAAAGGCCACGACAAGGCCTGACGGGACAGCCCTGCCCTCCACGACGCACGGTTGAACTGCAACGCTACGCGTGCGTTCTGCGAGTCTGATGGCTCGGCTTGCGGGAGGTTCGATGAACGCGCGGCAGCAGAACGCCGCGGCGGCCGGTCCATCCCGTCTGGACCGGCTGATCGACCTCGCAGACGATTGGGTTCCCAAACCCGCCGCCTGGGCCTTCGCGACCCGCATCTGGATCGCGATGATGCTGGCCCTCGGCGTGGCGTTCTGGCTTCAGCTGGACAGCGCCTCCTCGGCGGCGACCTGCGTCGCCATCCTCGCCCAGCCGAAGCGAGGCCAAGCTCTGTCGAAGGCCGTGTACCGGCTCGTCGGCACGTTGATCGGCGCGGCCATGTCGATCCTGTTCATCGCCCTGTTCGGGCAGGACCGGGTGCTGCTTCTGGTCTGCGTCTCGGTCTGGCTCGGGCTCTGCGTGTTCGTCGCGCAATATCTGCAGGACAGCCGCGCCTATGGGGCGATGCTGTCCGGCTACACGGTCGCCATCGTCGGGCTGGCGCAGATCGATACGCCGCAGGATACGTTCGACGCCGCCGCCGCCCGGTTGGCGGCAATTGTGCTCGGCATCGTCGCGATCACCTTCATCAATGATGCCCTTGCCTCCCCGAGCACGTGGCGCGCCCTGCTGCCGACCATGGCGGGCGCCTGGGACTCGACTCGTGCCTACGCGGCGGAGACGATGCAGAAGGGCGACCTCGGCGCGGCCCGCATCGCGGCCCTGATCCGCCAGATCGCGCCCATGCGCGCCGATGCCAGCGCCATTGCGGGGGAACTCGATGACGGGCCGTGCCGGGCGGCTGGAGCGCGCAGCTGCATGGCCGCCCTTTACGTCATGGCCGCCGCGATCCGTACCGTCGCGGTGGCGGCTTCGCACGTTCGCAGGCCGACCGCCGCTGTGGAGGAAGCACTAGCGATCTGTCGCCGCATCGCCGAGGGCCCGGACCTGTCACACCTCGACGCCGAAGATGAGCGATTGCGGGAACTGGTCGATGCCGCGATCCGCGATCCGAAGCGCGAGATCGACGAGATCGTCGTGCTCCAGCGGGCGCTCGATTTCGCCTGTGCGGCGATCTACGCGCAGGATGGTTTGAAGGCGCTGGCCGATGGCCATGAGCCTCTGCGCGATGCGCGCCTGCCGACTCACCGCGACTTCCCCATCGCCTTTCGGGGGGCGATGCGTGTGGTCATCGCCTTCGCCGTGACGGCGGCGAGCTTCGTGGCCCTCGGCCTGCCGCAGGCCTCCTTCGCGCTCGTGCAGGTCGCGGCCACGGCCGCCCTCTCGTCGGTGACGCCGGACCCGAAGAAGTTCGCCAACGGCGTGCTCGTCGGGATGACCTTGGCTGCGACCCTCGCGGGGGTGGCGCGTTTCGCCCTGCTCAACGGCGTCCAGGGCTTTCCCATGCTCGCCATGGTGATGGCCCCGGTCATCTACTTCGGCTGCTTCCTCTCATTGAACCCGAAGACCTTCGGCATCGGCTTCATCCTGATCGTGTTCTTCCCCGTGCTGCTTGGGCCCTCCAACCCACAGAGCTACGACGCGCTGACGTTTCTTCTGAACGCCTTCCTCGTGCTGGTCGCTGCGATCATCCTCAGCATCGTGGTGCGTCTCGTTCTTCCGGTAAGCAACGCGCAAAAGCGGATCTTCGCCCTCGACTCCGCCAAGCGCGCGCTTGCGGATGCCATGCTCGGCGAGGGCGGCGGCGCGACGACCCGCACCAGCCTCAATGCCGACCGGCTGTTCCAATTCGCGAGCTACAGTTCGGGCAACAGCGCCGTGCGCCGTGCGAACCTCATGCATGCCTTCGCCCTCGCGAGGCTCGAGGCCGCGGCGGCTCGAGCCACGCGGAACTGCGGGCCCTATGGCGCGTCGAAGCCTTACGGCCGCTCATACCGGGGGCTCGCAATGCCCTTGCGCAGGGCGACGCCTGGGCGCTGGAAGACGCAGCCCGCAAGTTGCTAAGCGCGTCGCGCCACCACGAGCGCGGCGCGCGGCTTCTCACGGCCAGGGTCGTCAGCGATCTCGTTATCGCGTCGCGAACCATTGCATCCCATCGCCGCTTTCTGCAGCGGCTCGATATTGCTCCGTTCTGATTAAGAGGCGGCACGACTGGTCATGTACAAGGATATCCACTTCGGCGGGGTCATGGTCTCGTCCTTCGTGGGGTATGCCCTGGCGGCCTTCGCGATCCTCGTCCTCCTCCGCTTCGTATTCGCGCGGATCCGGTTCAGCCGGTACGTGGCGAACGCCCCCTTGCCGAGGCCGGCATCTACGTCTGCGTCCTCGCCCTGCTGATTGCCTTCATCTGATGACGCAGACCACCGCCGACGAGGACGATCCCAAGAGGATCACGCCGCAGGACAAATCCAAGGCGTCGGAGCCGCCTCCGGTCGATCCGCCCGCCTCGCATGCGAGCTTCACCCGCGCCACCGGCCGTAGCCGGGCCGCGAAGCTGTTCCGCATCGCCGCCACGGTGGTGATCCTCCTCGTCGCCTTCGTGGCGGCGGCCTTCGTCTGGACCTTCTACGTGGAAGCGCCATGGACCCGCGACGGACGGGTGCGCGTGCAGGTCGCCAACATCGCCCCGCAGGTCTCCGGGCAGATCGTGGACGTGCGCGTGGTCGACAACCAGAACGTGAAGAAGGGCGACGTTCTCTACGTGATCGACCCTGTCGATTTCGAAGTCGCCGTCACCTCAGCCGATGCCGAGGTGAAGAATCGCGAGGCCGACCTGTCCGTGAAGAGCGCGCAGGCCGCCCGGCGTGAAGCGTTATCCACCGTCTCGACCTCGGTGGAGGAGAAGCAGATCTACGCGGGCAACGCGAAGATCGCGTCCGCCGCCCTCGAAAGCGCACAGGCGCAACTGCGGCAGGCCAAAATCAATCTTGAGCGCACCCAGGTGCGCTCCACCGTGAACGGGCGCGTCACCAACCTGCTCATGCGTGTCGGGGATTACGCCCGCAGCGGCACATCCAACCTGAACATCGTCGATGTCGATTCGTACTGGATCGATGGCTATTTCGAAGAGACGAAGATGGCCAACATTCAGGTGGGCGCGTCGGCCGACATCGCTTTGATGGGCTACGCGCAGCATCTTCGTGGAACGGTGGGCAGCATCACACTCGGTATCTCGACGGCCAACGCCACCGCGAGCACGCAGGGCCTGCCGGACGTGAACCCCATCTACACCTGGGTTCGCCTCGCTCAGCGCGTACCGGTCCGCATCCGGATCGACCACGTTCCAGCGGAGGTGCCACTGGTGGCCGGCATGACTGCGACGGTGGTGATCGGCGATGGCCGTGCCCCGGCGCCGACTTGGTTCATGGATCTGCGCGACCGGATCGTCGGGAAACCTGCGACCACCGTAGAGGCGGAACGGCAATAGGCGCGAAAGACAGTGGTGCCGTTCAATTGCGGCCCAAACAATTGGCGCCATTTAAGGTCTTTGTTAAGCTTGTGGGCGATCGTCGTCCCTAGACCTCATGCAAGGAAACCGAAGGCCGCTTCATTTTTCGAGTTGACGAGCCCGAAAGACGGGAGCAGTCTCTGTCCTGTGCTTCGCAGATGCGGCGCACGAGCCATCCGGCACCCTATGGATAGTGCGGATGACTGTCGAATACCTAGCAACGAGCTCGTAGGAGACAGGCATGACTCCACCTCAGCAGGCTGCCGCCATCATGGAAACGGGTGCGTTCGGCCCGTAACCTAGCGGTCTTTCGACGGATAACCGGACGGGAGCGGCCCCAGGGGCATGGAAGCGGCCTATCAGGCACGACTTCGAACACGCGAGACGCCCCATCTCAGCCCTCCCGCCACGGCTTCGCCTCAACGTACGCTCTTGTTTCCCCAGGCTCTACTTGCCCGCGCGGCCCTGCCGCAGCGGGGTTTTGCCATGAGCGAAGCTGCGCTAGCTCATTGTCGCAGCAGGCGCAGCCAAGCCATAGCGGAGTCATTACCCCGCCGGGCCCATCCAGTCGGTGATGATGCGAATCTGGTCCGGGTCGAGCAGAGCCGGAGCATGGCCGCAATCGGGAATTTCCACCCTGTAGATGCGCGGGCCCCGCCGCATCATCTCGTCGGCGGTCTCCGCCAAGAGCAGTTCGGATTGCGCGCCTCGCAGCAGCAGGACCGGGCAGGTGATGGCGTCCCAATCGCGCCACATGCTCACGCTGTAAACTCGGCCCGGCCGGAAGGCCTGTCCGATCGCCGGGTCGTAGTGGGGACGCCAGCCGCCGTTCTGGTCCGGGAAGAAGCTGTGCTTGGCGAGGTGCCGCCATTGCTCGTCGTTGAGGGGCCCGAACGCGCCGAGCACGATCCGCAGGCGCGATTCACCCGAGGCGAGGTTGTGGTGCAACCGTGGCGCGTCGCGCAGGCGGTCGCCGATATGGCGGATCGGCGCCCAGGGCAGAAACGGGCCGATGTCGTTGATGACGAGGCGGCGGATCGGCGTGTCCTGCGCGGAGGCCAGCACCATGCCGGTAAGACCGCCGAGCGAGGTACCGATCCAGTCGATCTCACCCTTCAGACCGAGATGGGCGATGAGCGCCGCCATGTCGGCAGCATATTGCGGCAGGCCGTATAGTTCGGGATCGCGCAGCCAGCCGGAGAGGCCCCGTCCCGGAAGGTCCGGGCAGACCACCCGGTAGCCCATCTTGGCCAGGGTGTAGGCCAGCGGGTCGAAGTCCCGCGCTTGGCGGCTGAGGCCGTGAACGCAGATGACGACTCGCTCGCTCGCCAGATCACCCCAGTCGACATAGGCGATCCGGTGGAAATCCTTGGGCGCGTAGGCGAGGAAATGACCCGTCCTGAATGGGACGTCGGCCGAGGCGAGTTCATCGAGCCGCAGCGGCCGGGTGCCGCTGGACTGCCGCGCGAATAGAGCGTTCACCGGGTTTCGGCGCTGATGGCGGCCTCACGCGCCAAGCGGGACGTCGTCTGGTGCAGGTCCACCACCTGATCGGTGATGCGCCGGGACTGGTCCTGCAGGAACGTGACCTGCAATTGCAGCATCTCACGGGGATCGGATGTAGCTGCGAGCTTCTCTGCGAAGTCGAGGGAGGCGCGCACGTTGGTATCGGAAGCGATGAGCATCCGATGCCCGATCTCGCGCATGGCGGCCAGCATCTGGCTCGCATTGTCCTCAGCGGCATTGTAGAGGCGCGCGCCTGCGGCTTCCCATTGTTCCCGCGCCTTGCGAGCGCCCGCGACATTGCTGTCGGTAACCTGCGTCGCCGCTTCGCGGGTCGCGCCCATCACCTGCCGCCAGCCCTCGAAGGCCTGGGCCATGGAGGCTTCGAAGGCGTTCAGCGCCTGCTCGCCGGAATGGGCGTACCGCTCATACACTTCCCGCGCCTTGGCGACGGCACCCTCGGCCATTTCGCGACGCATCGCATCGGACTTGGCTGGCAGGTTGTCGTTGTTCACACTCGGCTCCTGCTCACGGCGAAACCGGTTCAGATCCGGCATGATAGGCATCTGATACCGAGGCGGATCCCGTCAACAGGGTGGGCGCGATGATAAGGCCCAACTCATTACGGACGCCCCGCCCTATCCGGGCTTGCGATTGACACCTCGAACGGTGGGCCGATCATCTGCCTAACGGGCGAACGCCACGCCCTCCGCCTGACCGAGAGGGCACGCATGCCGGACACCCCGATCCCGCTTTCCGCCGGCGCCACGCACCGGTTCGAGGCCGGACTTGAGCGCCGGGCGGCGAATTACGTGCCGCTGACGCCTGTCAGCCTCCTCGCCCGCGCCGCCGCGGCCTTCGGCGCGCGGATCGCGGTGATCGATGGCGAACGCCGCCTGACCTACACCGCGCTGTACGAGCGCTGCCGCCGCCTCGCCTCGGCCCTTGCCGCGCGGGGCGTCGGGCGGCTCGACACTGTGGCGATCCTCGCCTCCAACATCCCCGAGATGGTCGAGGCGCATTTCGCCATCCCGATGCTCGGAGCGGTTCTGAACCCGCTCAACACTCGCCTCGATCCCGCGACCATCGCGTTCTCTCTTCGGCACGGCGGCGCGCGGATCCTGATCGTAGAGGATGCCCATGCGGGCCTCGCCGCGAAGGCGTTGGCCGAGATGGACTCGCCGCCGCTCGTCATCGCCATCGGCGAAGGCGGGATCGACGGGACGCTCGCCTACGAGGACCTGATCGCGGCGGGCGACCCCGCTCATCCCTGGGCGCCGCCGGAGGATGAGTGGCAATCGCTCTGCCTGCTCTACACGTCAGGCACGACCGGCGATCCGAAGGGCGCCGTCTATAGCCATCGCGGCGCCTATCTGCAGGCGCTCGGCAACGCGGTGACCTTCGGCCTGTCGGGCGAGAGCGTGTATCTCTGGACCCTGCCGATGTTCCATTGCAGCGGCTGGTCCTACCCCTGGGCCTGCGTCGCGGCCGGGGCGACGCAGGTCTGCCTGCGCAAGGTAGAGCCCGCGGAGATCTTCCGGCTGATCGCCGAACACGGGGTGACGCATCTGTGCGGCGCGCCGATCGTGCTCTCGATGATCGCTCACGCGCCTGCGCATGAGCAACGCGACTTCTCGCAGATCGTCCGCTGTGCCGTCGGCGGGGCAGCGCCCTCCTCCACGATCATCCGCACCATGGAGGAGCGGGGATTCCGGGTGACCCATCTCTACGGTGCGACCGAGAGTTACGGTCCAGCCACGGCCTGTCTCGCCCAGCCCGATTGGGCCGACCTGACCGACGAGGAGCGCTACCAGCGCATGGCCCGTCAGGGCGTGGCGCTCGCGACGCTCGACGCGGTGACCGTCACCGACCCGGAAACCGGCGAGCCCGTGGCGCAGGACGGAATCCGGATCGGCGAGATCCGGCTTCGCGGCAACACGATCATGAAGGGCTATCTCGGCAATCCAACTGCCACCGAGGCATCCCTCGCCGGGGGCTGGTACGCTACGGGCGATCTCGGCGTATGGCACACGGATGGCGCTGTCGAGATCAAGGACCGATCGAAGGACATCATCATCTCGGGCGGAGAGAACATCTCCAGCCTGGAGGTCGAGGAGGTGCTGATGCGCCATCCAGCCGTGATGCTGGCGGCGGTCGTCGCCCGGCCGGACGCCATCTGGGGCGAAACACCCTGCGCCTTCCTCGAGGTTAAGCCTGGCGCCGCCGTCCCGTCATCCGACGAAGTGATTGCCTTCTGTCGCGAGCGCATGGCCCGCTTCAAGGTGCCCAAGACGGTGGTGTTCGGCCCGCTGCCGAAAACCTCCACGGGCAAGATCCAGAAGTTCGTCCTGCGGGAACAGGCGCGGGCGTTGTAGCGGCGCCTTACTCCTTCACCCGCCGACATTCGGTCTTCAGGTAGGCGGTCTTGCCGATGTCGTCGCGCAGATCGGTGCGGGCGATGATCTCCTGCCAGCCCGTGGCACAGCCGAGTTCGTTGGCCACACGGACCTTTCGCACTTCCAAAGCCTGGGCATCGGTGCAGGCTTCCTGCGCGATGCCGTTGGCGCAGACCAGAACCACCGCGATGAACGCGCTCATGGGGTCGCCTCTCCTCGTTTCGTTCGAGGGAGTACATGCGGCGCTCCGCGCGGGTTTCCATCTTTACCGGCGGGCGCGGGCCGCCTAGCGTCCCAGCAATGCCCCTCGTTCCCCCTCCCCGCCCCAAGGCGCCGCCGCTCTCCACCGACGTGCCGCCCTCTTCGGTGCTCGCCGGAAACCAGCCGGAATGGTCGGTGGGCGACCTCGCCTCCGCACTTAAGCAGACGCTCGAGGAGCGCTTCGGCCATGTCCGCCTGCGCGGCGAGATCTCCGGCTTCCGGGGCGTGCACGGCTCCGGCCACGCCTATTTCTCGCTGAAGGATGGCCAAGCGCGCATCGACGCTGTGGTGTGGAAGGGCGTCTATGGGCGCCTGCGGCAGAAGCCGCAGGAGGGGTTGGAGGTCGTCGCGACAGGCCGGATCACCACCTTCGCGGGCAAATCATCCTACCAGATCGTCATCGACAGCCTGGAACCTGCCGGGCTCGGCGCCTGGATGGCCCTGCTGGAAGAGCGGCGGAAGATGCTCGCGGCCGAAGGGCTATTCCTGCCGGAACACCGCAAGCCGATCCCGTTTCTCCCCCGCATCGTCGGCGTGGTCACCTCCCCGACCGGCGCCGTGATCCGGGACATTCTGCACCGGCTGCAGGATCGTTTCCCCCGGCCGGTTCTGGTGTGGCCAGTGCGTGTACAGGGCGACGGTGCGGCCGAGGAAGTCGCGGCGGCGATCCGCGGCTTCAACGCCCTGACGCCCGGCGGCCCGATCCCCCGACCCGATCTGTTGATCGTGGCGCGCGGCGGCGGCTCCATCGAGGATCTCTGGGCCTTCAACGAGGAATGCGTCGTCCGCGCGGCGTTCGAGAGTGTGATCCCGCTGATCTCGGCCGTCGGCCACGAGACCGACACGACGTTGATCGACCACGTGGCCGACCGCCGGGCCCCGACGCCGACGGGCGCTGCCGAAATGGCGGTGCCGGTGCGCGCAGACCTGATCGCCACCGTGGCCGAGTTGGCGGCCCGGGGTGGCGGAGCGGTTCGCCGTCGGATCGAGCGCGATCGCGCCGACCTGCGTGGCCTCGTCCGCGCCATGCCGGGACCGGACATGCTGCTCGCGACCAAGCGTCAGCGGCTCGACCTCGCGGAAGCCCGGCTCGCCCCGGCCTTGGCAGCGGGCGCGGCCCGGCACCGCATACGGTTGCAAGCTCTGCTGGACCGGCTCGCCCGCCGCTCGCCGGAACTGGCCCTGGCGAATGCCCGCGCCCGGCTGGAACGGATCGACGACCGCGCCCACCGGGCCCTCGTCGTGGATCTGCGCCGCAAGGAAGATCACGTCGCGCAGTTGGCCCGCCGCCTCGTCGTGGCGAAGGAGACCGGGCTGGAACGCGCCCGCGCCCTCGAAGCCCGCCGCCGGGACCGCCTGAATGGCTTAGCCGCCCGCCTCGCGCAGGCGGGGTCACACGATATCGAGCGTCGCCACGCCCGGCTTCAGGCGTTCGGACAACTGCTCGGTAGCCTGAGCTATCGCGCCGTCCTCGACCGGGGCTTTGCCCTGGTCCGCGATGGCGAGGGTCAGCCACTACGCCGGGCTGAAGACGCCGAGGCCGCACAGCGCCTCAGCCTGCAATTCGCGGATGGCACGGTCGAAGCGTTGCCTGCCAAGACGAAGCGCGCGCCCCGTGCCAAGGCGAAGCCGCCAAGCCAAGCCTCGCTGTTCGAGGGCTAATCGCGCACGCGATAATGGTAGCGGTACAATTCCCTCTCGAAACCGAGGCCCGCGTAAAGGGCGACGGCAGGTGTGTTGTCGGCTTCGACCTGAAGGCAGACGGCCTTTGCCCCCGTCTCCGCGCCCCAGCGCATCAGCGCAGTGACCGCCCGGCGAGCCAGTCCGCGCTTGCGGAGATGGGACGGCACGGCCACCGACTCGATGACGAGGAGATCGCCGTCGCGCACACCGAAGCAGATGGCTCCGGCTTCGCCGGGGCCTGCTACCGAGACGAAGGCGCGGGGAAGGACGATGGCATCGGTCACTATGCGGAAGGTGCGAGCTGCCTCCAGATCGTTGTTGCTGACTGCATCACGAACCGCCAGCCAGGCCGCCGAGGGTGCGTCCGCAACGGTGATCCATGACTCGTCCGCCTGCGGGAGCCCCGTGATCTCACGGTAGAGGGTTCGCGTCTCACCGATGGCCCGGTAACCCCGGCGCTCAAGCCCCGGCAGCATCTGTGCCGCGATGTCCGACACCCGGAAGATCGGTCGCCGCCCGAGGTCGGCATAGATCGCTTCGCTGGCGAGGATCGCTGCCTCGGGATTGCCAGCCCCGCGTAAGGGATTGCACGAGTTAATTCGCTTCGACGGCCCGCCGGCCGCACGCAGCAGATAGCCATGGACGAGAATGTGACGCGGGCTCGGCCAAGCGTTGAGGCACGCTTCCTCGACCCGCCAGCACAACTTTTCCATGATTAACCTATTTTATTCCGTCCATAAGGTGTCGCACCTCATTGAACTAAGTTAATGCCGCGCGATGTCCGGCGCATGACCGGACAGCCCCCAGACATCCTGTTTTGCCTTCACTTTCTCGGTGGGAGTGCCGGGACCTGGGATTCTCTTGCCGGGGCTCTGGGCGGAACGCACCGGCTCATCCCGCTCGATCTGCCGGGCTTCGGCGCGGCGTGCGACAGCACGGGCTATTCCGTCGATGAGATGGCGGATGCGGTGAGCGCATCCATTGCGGGCATGGCTGCGGGACCATTCCGCATCGTAGGGCACAGTATGGGCGCGAAGGTCGCTCTGACCCTCGCCCGCCGGGCCGAGGATGGCGATGCCGTCCTGCGCGAACTCGCCGGTCTCGTGCTGATCTCGGGCTCGCCGCCGAGCCCGGAACCGATCCCCGAGGATCGCCGCGACCACATGCTCTCATGGATCGACGCTGATGAAGAAAGTCGGCGACGCGAGGCGCAGGCCTTCGTTCGCGCCAACGTCGCCAGTAATCTTGAGGCTGAGGTCGAGATTAAGGCCGTCGAGGATGTTTTGCGTGCCGCGCCTTCGGCATGGCGTGCGTGGCTGACCTCCGGCGCGAACGAAGATCTCTGCGAGCGGATCGGGGTGTTGCGCCTCCCCGTCCTGATGATTGCGGGTTCGGAAGACGCCGATCTCGGGCCTGATGCGCAAGCGGCACTGACGCTGCCGCATTGCCCGAACGGGCGCCTCGTCACGGTGAAGGGCGTCGCGCATCTCCTGCCGCTCGAACGGCCCGGTGAACTGGCGGACCTGATCCGCGAACCCGTGACGAGGGTGTCCGAGGCATTGCCCGGTCCCGAAATTCCTGCCGAATACGCCTCTCTGATTGCCTCCGACCGGGTGAATTCACGCTTGCGCGACGCGTTGCTCGACCGGGCGAAGCCCGACGATCCCGCCTACGCGCCGAAGGCGCTCGATGCGGTCGAACTCGCGATCCTGCGTGCCGTCTTCGCGCGCGTGCTGCCCGTGTCCGGCCTCGATGCGGCGGCGCGGCTCGATGCACGACTCGCCACCGGAAGCGGCGATGGCTGGCGTTTTGCCACCCTGCCGCCCGATGCGCAGGCCTATCGCGACGCCTCGCGCACGCTCGATGCGGCGGCCCGTGCCGCCCATGACCGTCCGTTTGTCGTGCTCGACGAGGCGCAGCAGGATGCGCTGCTCACCCTGGCGCAAAAGGGCGATTTGACCGTTGGGTCTTCCCTCGGCGGCCGCCTCGACGCTGCGCAGATTCGCTTCTGGTTCGAAGATGCCCGGTCCGACGCCGTGCGCCTCTACCTCGCCCATCCGGCCGCCCTGGCGCGGATCGGCTTTTCCGGCATCGGCGCAGGCGGCGATCGCCCCGAGCCGATCGCATCCGGCCTGCCGGGCTTCGTCCGCACCGGTCTCGATTCACCCGAACCCTGGGAGCCCCGCACCGGGGAGGCCGCACGATGAACCTCGACTTGATGCGGACCTACGCCGATGGCGACACGGTGGACGCCGTGGTGATCGGCACCGGGGCGGGCGGCGCCCCCGTCCTCGCCAAGCTCGCGGCGGCGGGCCTCTCAGTGGTCGCGCTCGAAGCCGGCCCGAATTTTCGGCCGGAAGGTTTCGCCTTCGACGAGACCCTGGCCGACGAGATCTACTGGACCGATGAGCGGCTCAGTGGCGGCGACACGCCGGAGGCGTTCGGCGGCAACAACAGTGGCACGGGCGTCGGCGGTTCGACGCTGCATTGGGGTGCTTTCGTGCCCCGCGCCGATGCGCGCGATCTACGCCTCTTCTCCGAGACCGGCGAGGGTTGTGACTGGCCGCTCTCGCACGCGGAGCTGGTCCCCTATTACGAGCAGGTCGAAGGCTATCTCGGCGTGTCCGGCGCGCAGAGCTATCCGTGGGATGCAGCCCGCCGCTATCCTCTGCCCCCCGTTCCACGCAATGGATCGGCCGAGTTGATGGCAGGAGCCTGCGAGGCTCGCGGCATTCGTTGGGCTGACGCGCCTGCCGCCCTCGTGTCGCGGGATTACGCTTCGGAAGGTGGGCCTCAGCGTCATGCCTGCATCAATTGCGGCTTTTGCCACCAGGGATGCCGGAACGGCTCCAAGGCGAGCATGGACGTCACCTACCTTCCACTCGCCGTGTCACACGCTGCCGAGATCCGGCCCGAAAGCTTCGTCACGGGCTTCGAGCGCAGCGGTGACGGGCGGATCACGGCGGTCATCTACAGCCAGGGCGGACGCGAGAAGCGCCAACGTTGCCGTGCGGTGTTTCTCTGTGCCGGGGCGGTGGAGACGCCGCGTCTCCTCCTGCACAACGGCCTCGCCAATGGCAGCGGACAGGTCGGCCGGAATTATATGGGCCATGTGGCGACGCAGGTCTGGGGCACCTTCGACCACGAAGTGCGGATGAATCGGGGCTACCCGTCCTCCCTCATTACCGAGGATTTCCTCCGGCCCGAGGGCGCGGATTTCGCGGGCGGCTACCTGATCCAGAGCCTCGGCGTCGTGCCGTTGACCTTCGGTAACTCCGTCGCTCGAGGGCGCGGGCTGTGGGGCAAGGCGCTCACCGATTACCTCGACCGCTATAACCATTTCGCGGGCATCGGCATCAATGGCGAGACGTTGCCGAGCGAAGCCAACGTTCTCACCTTGTCCGACGAGGTCGATGCGCGCGGGATGCGCAAGCCCCGGATCGACTTCGGCTACGACGGCAATGCCGACCGCCTCAACGCCCACGCCACGAAGGTGATGCGGGACCTGTGGGAGGCGGCGGGCGCCAAGGACATCTGGGTTCTGGAACGTGTCGCCCACACCCTCGGTACCTGCCGCATGGGCCATGATGCCGATAAGGCGGTGGTGGACCCATACGGCCGGAGCTTCGAGATCGACAATCTCTGGATCAGCGACGGCTCGACCTTCCCGAGTTCGCTTGCGGCCAACCCGGCGCTCACGATCATGGCGCTGGCGTTGCGGACGGCGGATCGGTTCTTGAACCAGCGGCCGTGAAGGCTTCGCAGTCCTTGCGGGCAACGCTCGCAGGGACTGATTGGGCTTCTAGCGCGCGATGCCTCCGCGTATCTCCGCCAAGCCGCGCCGCTGATTGCCCTGCGCGTCGAAATTCTCCGGCGCGAGCCAGGCTTGAAAGGCCTCACGCAGGCGAGGCCATTCGGCGTCCGTGACCGAGAACCAAGCGGTGTCGCGCGAACGGCCCTTCACGATCACCGCATTGCGAAAGATGCCTTCGAAGGTGAAGCCGTAGCGCAGGGCCGCTGCCCGCGAAGGCGCGTTGAGGCTGTCGCATTTCCACTCGTAGCGGCGATAGCCCAATTCATCGAAGGCGCGTGCCATCATCAGCGCCATGGCCTCGGTCGCGGCGGGCTTTCGCTGCAGGCTCGGCCCGAAATGAAGATGGCCGACCTCGATGACCCCGTGAACGGGCTCGATCCGCAGATACGAGGCAATGCCCAAAGGCGCGCCGGTTTCGGCGTCGAGGATGGTGTGGAACAGCGGGTCGTCCCCTGCCGCCTGCCGTTCCAGCCGCTCACGATAGGCGGCTTCCGTATCCGGCAGATCATCGATCAGATAGGTCCAGCTCCGACGATCGGGCGCGCCCGCGAAGAGCGCGTAAAGAGTGCTCGCATGGGCCGCCGGATCGAGCGGAACGACTTGGCAGAACCGGCCGCGCATGGGCGTGCGCGGCGGCCTCAGCCGGGGGGACCAATCGGGGAGATCCCGACCGATGGGTTGGCCATAGGCGTTCAGGCGCTGGGGCGAATCTGTCGAACTCATCCCAGCAGCTTAGCGCTTTCAGGCCATTTCGACTGCAACCGGTTGCGGCCCGGCGCGATAGGCGGCGGAGGCTTCATCCGTGAACCAGCAGGCCGCACGGTGGCCGGGGGCGATCTCGGCTTCCGGCGGCATCTCCATGCGGCAGCGATCCTCCGCAAGGAAGCAGCGCGGCGCGAAGGGGCAGCCCGGTGGGCGGTTGGCGAGGTCGGGCGGGCTGCCCGGGATGGTCTGAAGCCGGCTGCCCTTGTCCATGGCACCCTCGGCACGGCTGCGCAGCAAGCCGATCGTGTACGGATGGTGAGGATTGCGTACCACCTGCCGGGCAGTGCCGGTCTCCACGATCTTGCCAGCGTACATCACCGCGATCCGGTCCGCGACCTCCACCGCCGCCCCAAGATCATGCGTGACGATGACGATGGACAGGCCGAGATCCCGCTGCAACTCCCGCAGCAGAAGCAGCACCTGAATCTGCACCGTGGCATCGAGCGCGGTGGTCGGCTCATCGGCGAGCAGCACCTGGGGCCGGCAGGCCAGGGCCAGGGCGATCATCGCGCGCTGACGCATGCCCCCCGACATTTCGTGCGGGTAGTTATCGAGCCGCCGCTCGGGGCTCGGGATGCGCACCCGCTCGAACAAGGCGAGCGCCCGCGCCCGCGCATCGGCAGGCGAGATCTTTTCGTGGCGATGGATCGCCTCAGTGATCTGGCGGCCGACCGTGTAAACCGGATCGAAGGCCAGCAGCGGCTCCTGGAAGATCATCGAGACATCGCCGCCCCGGAAGTTGGCCAGCGCCTTCTTGTCGAGAGCGAGCACGTCCTGCCCCGCCGCGAGGATCTTGCCTTCGATCTTGCTGCGCCCGGCAGAGAACAGCCGGAGGATCGCGCGCAACGTCACGCTCTTGCCGGAGCCGGATTCGCCGATCAGCGCGAGGGCCTGACCGCGTTCGACCGTGAGATCGACGCCATCGACCACCTGCGTCTTGCCGAAGGCGACCCGCAGGCCGGACAATGCGACGGCCGGGCCGTCCTGTGTCTGTGCCGTACTCATGCCGCGATGGCCTCCGACGGGGCGGCCGAGTGGCCGGAGCCCGGCTGGCGGGCGAGGCATGCCACCCGGTGCAGGGGCATGACGGGGCCGAGCGGCGGCTCGATCGAGGAACAGACGCTTTCCGCCAGCGAGCAGCGTGGGTGAAAGCGGCAACCGGAGGGCGGATCGATCGGGTTCGGCGGATCGCCCACAAGCAGCGCCTCCTGCGTCCGGTTGTCGGGATCGAGGGAGGGCATCGAGGCGAGTAGCGCCTGCGTATACGGATGCGCGGGCGCGGCCAGAACCGAATCCGACGGGCCGATTTCGGCGACGCGGCCGAGATACATCACCATCACCCGGTCGGAGATGAACCGGACCACGTTCAGGTCGTGGCTGATGAAGATGTAGGTGAGGCCGAATTCGGCCTTGAGGTCGAGGAGCAGGTTCAGCACCTGCGCCTCGACCGATTTGTCGAGGGCCGACACAGCCTCGTCCAACAGGACGAGGCGTGGCTCCAGGGCGAGTGCCCGGGCGATGTTCACCCGCTGCCGCTGGCCGCCGGAGATCTCGTGCGGATAACGCCCCGCGAAGCGCTTCGGCTCCAGGCCGACGCGGGCGAGAAGGGCGCGGGCGCGCTCGATCGCCTGACGACCGGGCACGCCATTCACCTTCGGGCCGAAGGCGATGGATTGCTCCACTGTCATGCGCGGATTGAGGGAGGCGTAGGAGTCTTGGAAGACCATCTGCGCCTGCCGCCGGTAGTTGCGCCAGGGCATGGCGCGCCCGCCGATCGGCTGGCCATCGTAGAGCATCTCGCCTGAATCGTGCTCGATCAGGCCCATAATGAGCTTGGCCGTCGTGGACTTGCCGCAACCGGATTCCCCGACGATGCCGAGGGTCTCGCCCTTCAGCACGTCGAAATCGACACCATCGACGGCGCGCACGACGCGCTTCGGCCCGGTGCCCTTGCGGACGGGGAAGTGCTTGATGAGTCCAGACACTGAAAGCAATGGCTGAGCGGGGCCGCCGCGATCTGCGGCGAAGGGATCGGGGCCGTTCGGGATGACGCTCACTGGCGGATCTCCATGGCGCTGCGCAGCCCGTCTGAGAACAGGTTGAACGAGATCGAGACGATGAAGATCGCCAAGCCGGGCAAAGCCGCGACAAGGGGGTTCACGTAGATCGCCGTGCGCAGAGTGTTGAGCATGAGGCCCCATTCCGGCTCCGGCGGGCGCACGCCCAGACCGAGGAACGACAGGCCCGAGGCGAGGATCATCGAGACGGAGATGAGGCTGGTCGAATAGACGAAGATCGGCCCCACCACGTTGCCGAGCACCTGCACCCGCATGATCGTCAACGCGGATGCGCCGGAGAGCTTGGCGGCGTCGATATAGTCGCGCCGCCTGATGCCGGTGGTGACGCTCTCCGCCACGCGGGCGATCTGCGGGACGAACACGCAGGTCAGGGACACGATGGAGTTGAAGATGCCCGCCCCCAGTGCCCCCGACAGGGCGATGGCGAGAAGCACCGAGGGGAAGGCGAAGAATACGTCGATGGTGCGCATTAGAATCGTGTTCGTCCACCCGCCGACATAGCCGGCGAGGATGCCGATGCTCGACCCGATGACGAAGGCGATGAGCACGGGCGTGACGCCCATGAACAGCGACAGGCGGGAGCCGAGCATCAGGCGGCTGATCATGTCGCGGCCGAGCTCGTCGGACCCTAGCCAGTAGGTGGCATCACCCACAGGCTTGAGGCGGCGCAGCATGGAGCCCTTGTACGGGTCCATAGGCGTGATCCACGGCGACAGGATCGCGATGGCGACGACGATCAGGATGATCGCGCCCGCGGTCATCGCCACGGGATCGCGGACGAGCCGGTGGCCGACATGGCCCCAGAAGCCCCGCGAAGGCGCGTAGACCTCCTCCGGGGTCGGTTGGCCGGTCGCGAGGGAGCCGTCGAGGGAGGCGGTGATCGGTGTGGTCATGGCCATGCCTCTGTTCAGCCGCGCTCGATGCGCGGATCGAGGGCGGTCTGCATCACGTCCACGATGAGGTTGAGGGCGACGAAGAACATCGCGAGCACGAGGATCGAGCCCTGCAGCAGGGGTAGGTCGCGCTGGAAGATCGCCGCGTTGAGAAGGAAGCCGGTGCCCGGCCACGCGAACACCGTCTCGATCAGGATCGAGCCGCCGAGCAGATAGCCGAGCTGAAGGCCCATGATGGCGAGAGCTGTCGGCGCGGCGTTGCGGACGACGTGTTTGAACACGCCCCACTCGCCGAGCCCCTTGGCCCGCAGCGCCTCCACGAAATCCTGGCTGAGGATATCGGCGACGAGCGCCCGCACCGTACGCGCGATGATGCCCATGGGGATCACGGCCATGGTTATGGCGGGGAGCGCGATGTAGCGCAGGTGCTCGAGGTCCGGGCGCCAATTGCCCGATCCATCGGGTCCGGCGCCCGTGGGCGGAAGCCAGCCGAGTGTCGCGGAGAACACGATCACCAGCACCATGCCGAGCCAGTAATGCGGCACGCTCACGCCGAAGACCGACAGGGCCGAGGCGATACGGTCGAGCAGCGAATTGCGCTTGTAGCCCGCCACGAAGCCGAAGAACGTGCCGAAGG
The DNA here is from genome assembly GCF_042661665.1 of Methylobacterium komagatae. Classification (NCBI taxonomy): domain Bacteria; kingdom Pseudomonadati; phylum Pseudomonadota; class Alphaproteobacteria; order Hyphomicrobiales; family Methylobacteriaceae; genus Methylobacterium; species Methylobacterium komagatae. The sequence continues at coordinate 2,714,793 of NZ_JBHSWN010000001.1, read as the reverse complement.
TGAAGCCGATCAGCGTGGCGACGCTCGCCAGGATGAGCGAGTTCACCACTGCCCGCGCTACCTCCTGTGCCACGGGACGCCCGGTGGCGATGGAGACGCCGAGATCGCCCTGGAGCACGTGCCACAGCCAGATCGCGTACTGGACCGGCAGCGGCTTATCGAACCCGTAGGCCGCACGCATCTCATCGATGGTGGCTTGTGTGGCATCGGCCGGGAGCACGGCGCTCAGCGGATCCCCGGGCGCGAGATGCACGAGAAGGAAGCACACCACGCTGACGCCGAAGGCGACCGGGGTGACGGTGACAAGACGTTTTAAGATGTAGAGAAGCATCGGCCTTACATTCGATGATCGAACTTCTGAAATCCTCCGCCGTCATTGCGGGCGCCAGCGAAGCCATCCAGGTCGGCGGGACGTCGAAAGATCGTGGCAGATCCCTGGATGACTTCGCTTTGCTCGCAATGACGGCGAGGGTTTTTAGGATTGCGCGGTGTTACTTGCCCGCCGTCGCAATCGTGATCTTCGAAAAGTCCTGGAACCAGTTCTGGGCCTGCACGAAGCCTTTCACCTTCGGGCTCATGGCGCGGGGGTTCACATCGTGGGTGATCATCACGAAGAGCGCGTCATCCACGTATTTCTCGTGGACCTTCTGCAGCACCTTCAGCTGAGCGTCCTTGTCGAAGGTGTTGCGCACCTCATCGAACAGCTTGTCCATCGCCGGGTCGCAGTAATAGCCCCAGTTGGTTCCATTCGGCGGAGCGAGGTTGCATTGCAGATGGCGGATGAAGCCGGTGAAGGGATCCTGGATGAAGTAGGAATAGTTGATCGCAGAGACACCGCGGGAGATGTCGGCCTTGGCACCCGCACGCCAGATGTTGATCAGCGTGTTCCACTCCACGACCTGATATTCGACCTGCACGCCGACATCGGCGAGGTTCTGCTGGACGAACTCATTCATCGGCAGCGGCTGCATCTGGCCGGAGCCCGAGGCAGAGATGGCAACCTTGAGCTTCAAGGGCTTTGCGGTGCTGTAGCCCGCTTCCGCAAGCAGCTTCTTGGCTGCCTCGGGATCGTACTTGATGTCGAAGGTCGGGTGGCCGAACCATTGGTGCTTCGGCGGCATGAAGCCCTTGGCCGGGATAGCTAGGCCGCCGAGCAGTTCCTTAAGGCCGTCGCGGTCGATGGCGAGGTTCACTGCCTTGCGTACTCTCACGTCGTTCCAGGGCGAGCCCTCGACGCGCGAGAGGTGCCACGTCCAGTTATGCGGATAGGCGTTCGTGACGATGGTAAAGCCTGCGCCCTTGAGCGAGGCGACGGCATCCGGGGCGGGGGCCTCGATCCAATCGACCTGGCCCGAGCGTAGGGCGGCGACGCGAGCATTGGCCTCCGGCAGCGGCACGAGCACGAGCTTGTCGAGCTTGGGGACCCGGTTCTTGTCCCAGTAGGCCGGGTTCGGCACCATCTCCGCGCGCTCACGGGGAGCGAACAGGGTCAGCTTCCAGGGGCCGGTGCCGGAGGGATGCTTGGCGAACTCGTCCCAGGACCTGCCGAGCTTCTCCCATTGCGCGGGTGAGGACATCATCACCCAGGCGATCTGATAGGGCAGCGTCGCGTCGGGCGCCTTCGTGACGAGTTCGACCGTCAGCGGGTCGATGACCTTGTAGCTCGCGACGGCGGGGATACGCGTCTTGCCCTGCGCGGACTGGCGCGGATCGTATTGCGGAGCGTCGCTCTTCAGCAGCTTGTCGAGGTTCCAGACCACCGCGTCGGCCGTGAAGTCCGACCCATCATGAAATTTCACCCCAGGGCGGAGCTTGAATGTCCACTTGGTCTTGTCGTTCGGATCAACGGTCCAGCTTTCGGCGAGGCCGGGCACGAGGTCCGAAGCGAGCTCGGCGCTCGACAGATCCCAATTGATGAGGCCGTCATAGACCGTATAGCCCATGAACCGCATGCCCTCGCCGCCATTGTCGGTCTGGCCGGTGGTGAGTGGGATATCGGAGGCGGTCATGCCGATGCGCAGCACGCCTTGCGCGAGAGCCCGGAGGTCGCGGCGAGCAGAGCGATGCTGGCCAGCGCCGCACGGGCGCCGAGTCGAGGAAAAACAGCGGACATGGATTTCGGGCTTGCTCCTGGCCCCGGGCATGTCGCGCCCGGTCGGGACAGTCCCAATGCAAGCCCGCGGCCAACCCGCAGCTTCCGAAATTCCAGACCTTTAACTGCCTAAAGCGCAGGCAACAGCATCTATGCCTAAATAATAGGCATTCTGCTGGCCTTTTACGCCGGCGACGGTCGTGTCAGCTGACTCTCAAAGGGGCGTGCTGTAACATTGCGCACAGTTCGAAGTTTCCATCGAGGAACTGATGCAATTCGAAGGCGGCTCACAACGTCTTCGTCTTGCTTCGCAACCATCCAACTCCTATTTCTCACCCACCGGCCGTGCTGCCGGCTTCCTGTTCGATTTTACCTTCATACCCCTGGCTTACAGGCGAGCCTGAGGCTTTTCGGCATCTGGCGGCGAAACTTTTTCTGATTTTACGACATTTGTTGCGAGTTAGCGCCGCATTGCTTGATTGTCCCGTTGCATTGCCGGACGTGGCCGTGCCATGGGCTCGCTACTCCCTATCGTGGTTCGACCCGAGCGCTCTCTTCCGCGCGAGCGCTCGGGTCGAACCATCGGCAAGTTCGATGGTTTGAAAGGGTCCCATGCCTCGGGGACGGCATGAGGATCAGTCACCAGCTTTCGCTGACCGGCCGACAAGCCGGCCGTCCCCGCGAGACGCGTGACGCACCTACGAGAAAGGCCAGATGAGCGCATTCGACTACAGGAACTTCAACGACCGTCGCGACAACTCCGCCGCTGCCAAGGCGGCCTTGTTGGCCAAGTTCAAGGCCCGCCCTCCGGCGGATGATCCCGAGGTCCAGGCCCGCGCCCAGCGAGCGCGCCGAAGTAGCCCGCGCCCGCGACGAGCGCGCCCGCGAGCGCGAAGCCGCCCGCATCGAGGCCGAGCGTAAGGCCGCCGAGGAGAAGCGTCTCCGCGAAGAGAACGAGCTTGCTGCCCGTCTCGCCCGCGAAGCTGCCGAACTGGCGGCTGCGCAGGAGCGCAAGTCGGCCGAACTCGAAGCCAAGAAGGCCCTGCGCGATGCGCGCTATGCGGCCCGTAAGGCGAAGGCCAAGGTCAAGCGCTGAGAGGCATGGCCTGCCCGGTCCAATCGGACCGGGCTCGGTACAATCCAAGCCTATCCGAGACCAGAACGCCGCCCGCTTTGCGGGCGGTTTTCTTTGCGCGATAGGCGGCGACTGACATTCGCCTGTCCGCGCAATTTTTTCGTTTCGGAAAGCTTCACCGTTCCGCAGACTGGACTATCTACCCATTCACAGGGAGCGGCCGGCAAGCGACATGAAGCGCATCGGACAAGGGATTGGCATCATCATCGGCCTTATGGCCTTCGGCATGACCGCCGCCCAGGCCGAGCCGCCCATCCGCAGCGCCGAGGATGCTGTCTGCCGCGCAGAAGCGAAAGCGCGCGTGTTTGCAGCGCCCAACCCTCGCAACCTCCCCCTCGAGGAGGTTGGCAAAGGCATCTACTACAAATGCATGGAGCGCATTGGCGGTAAGCCCGCGCGAAAGCGCGGACGCCGCCACCACGCGGGGTAGAGAATCGTCAGGCGTCGAGCGGCGCGCCAATCCGGGTACGAAGGATCTGCTTCAGGCTGCGGTCGCCGCCCTCCTTGTCCACGGCTGCCATGAGCCGCAGCAATTGGCTGAGGGGAGTCGTCCGGCTGCGGACGGCCTCGGCGATCTGATCGGCGAGGCTTTTTCCGCGGAAGCTGAAGCATGGCTCGCTCGCGAAGTCGCGGGTCTGAAGCATGCGCGGCGGTCCTTCGAAGGATTCCAGGGGCGGGCGGGTCGCTAAACCTTTCGGCCGCTCTCGGCTAGCCCTTTCCCGAGTTTTCCATAGCCGGCGTTTTAGGCCGTCACTGCGAAGGCACAGGGTCGCTTGCTGTCGCGAACACCTGTCGCGACGCGATAAACACTCGCATTGTCAGCAGTTTGGTCGGCCTCGCGCTTCGCACGCGAGGCACCACGACGCGCGAAATCGGCCTGCGCCGGACGCGGGACAAGCGCGCGAAAATCGCACTACTTCTGCGACAGGAATGTGTCGTCGAACGACTCTAGCAGGTGTTTTGGGTCGCGAAGGACGGCGATGCAGCCTGCCGCTTTCAGGTCGGATTCGGGGAAACCGCCGCACAGGACGCCGATCGTGCGCAGGCCTGCCTTCCCCGCCGCCTCCGCATCGTAGGGCGTATCGCCCACCACGATCATCTCGCCGGGCGCGATACCCGGCAGCTTCTCGATGGCTGCTTGAAAGATGTCCGGATGCGGCTTCGAGCGATCGGCATCGTCCGAACTCGTCGCGACATCGACGAGGTCAGCGATTCCGAGAAGATCCTGATAATGCTCAACCTCATCCTTTTTGCCGGAAGAGGCCAGCGCGATCGTAAGGCCTGCCTGCCGCATCCTCTCGAAGAGCGGACGCACGCCCGGGAAGGGCCTGACTTTGTCGAGGTAATTGCGTTTGAACAAATCCGAGCGGTAGGACTCGATTTCCTTGCCCTCGCGCTCGATGCGCTCTTTCGGGAGAAAGACGGGCATAAGCTGATCACCACCCTTGCCGATCTGGCGGCGAACCTCCGGCTCCGCCGTCTCGACGCCGAAATGTTGGAAAGCCTCCACCCAGGCTTTGGCGTGGAGATCGACGCTGTCCAGCAGCGTCCCGTCGATATCGAAGATTATCGCCCGCATTCGTGCCACCACCCTCACCAGCGCGGACAACCCCAGGTGAAGCGGCGGTGTTCCTGCCACACAACGACGGAGGCCCGCCCCTATACAGGGCGGGCCTCGCGAAACCGTCGGTTCGTCAGGGTGACTAGTGGAGCGCAGCGCGGCTGCGCGCGGGCTTCGCCTTGACCGATGCAGCGGCGACGGCAGCGCCAGCAGTGGCCTTCGGCTTGGTCAGCTTGGCGGCGGGCGTCGCGGGCGCGGCGGCCTCGACGGTCTTCGCCTTAGCAGCGGCGGGCTTGGCGACAGCGGGCTTAGCAGTCTTGGCCGCAGAAGGCTTGGCAGCTGCCTTGCGAACAGGCTTCGCAGCGGACTCGGCTACGGGCTGCTCCACTACGGCGAGTTCGGCCTCGGCGCGGATCCAATGAAGCTCGGCGCGGCCGTGAACCCGGCCCTCGCCTTCCCAAATGTAGTAGGCGCGCTCGCGCACGGCCTGTTCGTTGATCTGCATGTCGGTCTCCAGACGGACCCGGCACCCACGCGACCGCTCGGGTCGTTCGAGACGGCGGCTCCGCGTTCCTGCGCTCTCTCCCGCCGGGCCGGTGCCGATCCGCCGGAGAGCGCCATGCCCCGACGATCCCGCCCGTTGGTTAAGGGGCCGTTAAGCCCGCGCCGTCGCACCGCCGGGCATACGCCCGAGGCGCGGTTGTGAAATTTGGGCCGGCGGTCCACATGGAGGTCGTGCGTCCGCGACGCGCGACACCACTTTCCCCGCCGGCCTTGAACCGGCGCAGCGGAGCCCGCTCATGTTCATTCAGACTGAAGCCACGCCGAACCCCGCCACCCTGAAGTTCCTGCCGGGCCGGGTCGTGATGCCCGAATCGACCTTCGAGGCGCGCGATGCCGATTCCGCCACCCGCTCGCCGCTGGCCTCCGCGCTGTTCGCAGTGCCGGGCGTGTCAGGCGTCTATTTCGGGCACGATTTCATCTCGGTGACCAAGGCCGAGGACGGCTCCGAATGGCCGCAGGTGAAGCCCGCTGTGCTCGGCGCGATCATGGAGCATTTTCAGTCCGGCGCCCCGGTCATGAACGAGGGCGCAGCCGGTGATGCCGACGACGCTGGCGAAGAATTCTACGACGAGGCCGACCACGACACCGTCGTGACGATCAAGGACTTGCTGGAGACGCGCGTGCGCCCGGCCGTGGCCGGCGACGGCGGCGACATCACCTTCCGTGGCTTCAAGGACGGCGTCGTCTACCTGGAGATGAAGGGCGCTTGCTCGGGCTGCCCGTCCTCCACCGCCACCTTGCGTCACGGCGTGCAGAACCTGTTCAAGCACTTCCTGCCGAGCGTGCGCGAGGTTCAGGCGGTCTGAGACGTTTTGCCGGGGCAACCCGGCAAAACGGACGATCCGACAGGGGACAGAGCCGGTCGACGGCGCTGACGGTAGGGCGGTTCTGTTCTATGCCATACCATCCGCGCCCTACGGCGCGATGGGAGTTGGCGTGCGAGTACTGGCCATCGATACGGCGCTGGATGTCTGCGCCGCCTGCGTGATGAGGGGCAGCGAGGCCGAACCATCGGCGTCGGAATCGTTGCCGATGGTGCGCGGACATGCCGAAGCGCTGTTGCCGCTGATCGAACGCGTGCTTGCCCGCAGCGAGGGCGGCTTCGCGGGGTTGGACCGCATCGCCGTCACGGTCGGCCCCGGCAGCTACACGGGCCTACGTGTCGGCCTGTCGGCGGCACGGGCCATCGGCCTCGCCACCGGTCGCCCGGTGGTCGGCGTCGGCACGCTCTCCGCCCTCCTTGCGCCGCTTCTGGCCGATCCCGGCGAGGGTACGCTCGCCGCCGCCATCGATGCCCGCCACGGCGCGGTCTACGTCCAGGCGCTGACGGCGACGACGGGCGAGACACTCGCGCCGGTCTACCTCCCGGTCGAGGAGGCTGCCGCGCGGCTCGGGACCGGGCCCGTCACCCTTATCGGATCCGGCGCCCCGCTGGTCGCCCAGGCGCTCGCCGCACGGGGTATCCCCGCCAGCATCGCGGGCACGGGGGCGCCCGACATCGCTGCCGTGGCGCAGCTCGGCATGGTGGCCGATCCCGGACACGCCCTCCCCCGTCCCCTCTATCTCCGTGGGCCGGATGCGCGCCCGCAGGATCATGCCCGGGTCGCACGACAATGAGCCGCCCTGCTTCTCCGTTCTGGCCGCTGGAATGGTGGATGGCGTGGTGGGACGCGCTGACGCCTCCGCCGAGCGTGGCACCCCTTAGTGACGCCGCCCAGGCAGGCGCGCTTTCCCGCCTTCATGCCACCGCCTTCGCAAGGCCGTGGGAGGCTCATGAGTTCGAACGCATCCTCTGCGAGCGGTCGAGCTTCGCCCATGGGCTCTTTCGCGGAGGAACGTTGCAGGGCTTCGTCCTGTCGCGGCGCGCCGCCGACGAGGCCGAGATCCTGACCGTTGTGGTCGCCCCGCCGCTGCGGGGCGGCGGCCATTCCCGCAGCCTCTTGCGCGAGCACCTGAACGGCCTTGCCCTCACCGGCACGACCCGAGTGCATCTCGAAGTCGATGAGGGCAACGAGCCCGCCCTGAAGCTCTACCGGCGAATGGGCTTCAAGCAGGTCGGTGCGCGGACGGGCTATTACGCCAAGGCTGATGGAAGCCGCGCCACGGCGCTCACCATGTCGGCCGAGCAGTGAGCGCGTGAGCCGCCTGGGCCTCGCATTGCGGCTTGCTGGCCTCGCCCTCGCCTTCCTGGTGCTGGCGCCGCTGCACCTCGTGGCGTTGCGGGTGCTGAAGCGCCGCAGCGGGCTTGCGCCTGTTTTGTTCCACCGCACGTTCCTGTGGCTGTTCTCGGTACGCGTGATCGAGAGCGGCACGCCGCCCGCCCCCGGCGAGGCCGCGCTCGTGTTGTCGAACCACGTCTCGTGGCTCGACATCATCGCCATCGGCGCTCTGCGCCCCTTGTCCTTCGTGGCGAAATCCGAGATTCGCGGCTGGCCGGTGATCGGGCTTTTGGCGATTCTCCAGCGAACCCTGTTCATCGACCGTGCGCGCCGGGCTGCCACCGCGACAGTGAGCGCCGCCATGGGGCATCGTCTCGCGAACGGCGAACTCGTCGTGCTGTTCGCGGAGGGTACGACCGGCGACGGAACGAGGCTCCTGCCGTTCCGCTCGTCCCTGGTCGGCGCCGCAAGGGCCGCGCTTCAGGCCGAAGGCGACCGGGGCCGGGTCAGGCTTCAGCCGCTCGCCATCACGTACCCCCGCCGCAATGGCTTGCCGGTGGTTCGCTCCGAGCGCTCGGAGATTGCATGGTACGGCGACATGGAACTGGCGCCGCACCTCGCAGCCTTCGTACAGGGCGGGCCGATCGACGTTCACGTTGTCTGGGGTGCGCCGATCCTGTTCGATGCCGAGAGCGATCGGAAGGTCGCTACCGCCGCCGCCGAGGCGGAGGTCCGCCGGGCGATCCAGGGGGTCGTGACCGGGCGCACCGGTCGGGAGCCTGTGACCGTCCCGGCGCCCGCGTCGGATCTCGGCACGATGGGCGGGCTGTCCGCCGCCTGACCGGCCGCGTTTTCTGTGCTAGAGCCCGGCCGACAGAAACCCGCCCCGAACCGGAAATCGGCCCGTTGAAGAAAGCCTACGTCAAGTCCTACGGCTGCCAGATGAACGCCTACGACGCGGCCCGCATGGCCGATGTGCTGGGCGCCGAGGGCTATGCCGCCACCGACAGCGTCGATGATGCGGATGTCGTGGTGCTGAACACCTGCCACATCCGAGAGAAGGCGGCGGAGAAGGTCTATTCCGAACTCGGCCGCCTGCGGGTGTTGAAGCAGGAGCGCAAGGCGCAGGGGCTCGACACGCGCATCGTCGTCGCGGGATGCGTCGCCCAGGCAGAGGGCGCCGAGATTCAAGCGCGCCAGCCCGCCGTGGACGTGGTGGTGGGGCCACAGAGCTATCACCGCCTGCCGGATCTGCTGGCCCGCTCGGCCGGGGGCGCGTGGTCGATACGGAATTCCCGATCGAGGACAAGTTCAACCACCTGCCCGCTCGGCGGAGCCTCGGCTCGTCGGCGTTTCTCACCGTGCAGGAAGGCTGCGACAAGTTCTGCGCCTTCTGCGTGGTGCCCTATACCCGCGGGGCCGAAGTGTCCCGTCCGGTGGCCGCCATCCTCGCCGAGGCGCAGCGCCTCGCGGCGGGCGGGGTGCGTGAGGTGACGCTGATCGGCCAGAACGTGAACGCCTACCATGGCGAGGGTGCGGACGGCGCGCCGGTCGGCCTCGCTGCGCTGGTGCGCGACGTGTCGCGCATCCCCGGCATCGCACGCATCCGCTACACGACGAGCCACCCTAACGATTTCGACGACGATCTCGTGCGCGCCCATGCCGAGGTGCCCGCGCTGATGCCCTACCTCCACCTGCCGGTGCAGTCAGGCTCGGACAGGATCCTCGCGGCCATGAACCGCAAGCACACGGCGGACGCGTATCGCCGTCTGGTCGATCGCGTGCGCGCCGCAAGGCCCGACATCGCCCTGTCGTCGGACTTCATCGTCGGCTTTCCCGGCGAGACGGATGAGGATTTCGCCGATACCCTCGCCCTGGTGCGGGATATCGGCTTCGAGAGCGCTTTCTCATTCAAGTACAGCCCCCGCCCCGGCACTCCGGCGGCGGATCGTGCGGACCATGTGCCCGAGGCCGTGATGTCCGAGCGGCTGGCCGAGTTGCAGCGTCTGCTCGATACCCGCCGCCATGCCTACCAGCAGGCCGCCGTGGGGCAGGTCTTCGACGTTCTGGTCGAGAAGGCCGGTCGCTATCCCGGACAGGTGGCAGGCAAGACGCCGCACCTCCTGGCAGTGCAGTTCGACGCTCCGCAGGACCATATCGGTCGGATCGTACCGGTTCGGATCACCGAGGCCGGGGCCAATAGCCTGTTCGGCGAGTGCCTTCCGGAGGCTGCCGCCGCGTGAGGATGCCAAACGTGAGAATGTGCGCTTGAGTGCGGCTGATGGTGGACGCGGGGGCATGCCCCCGCGCGGACGGCCCCCGGATTGGGGCGGCCCGGCCAGGATGAAGCGGTCGAAGTGCCGCTGACCTTCGACGATAACCGGCTCGCAAGCCTCGTCTTCGGCCAGTACGACCAGAACGTCGCGCATATCGAGCGACGCCTCGGCATCACTGCGACGGCGCTCGGCAACCATCTCGTCATCAAGGGCCCGGCCGATGCGGCTGAGAAGGCCCGGCGGGTCTTCCAGAAGCTTTACGCGCGCGTGCGCGCCGGAGGCAGCACCTTGAGCCTCGGTGATGTCGATGGCGCGATCCGCGAATCGACGGCACAGGCGAACCTGTTCCCGGCGGCCGAACTCGCCGCGGAAGCGGACAAGCCGCATTTCGACCAGATCGCCACGCGCCGCCGCGGTGCGGTTCGGGCGCGTAACCCGGCTCAGGACGCCTACATCAAGGCCCTTCGCAGCAACGAACTCGTCTTTGCCGAGGGGCCTGCGGGCACGGGTAAGACTTGGCTCGCTGTGGGCCATGCCGTGTCGCTGCTGGAACAGGGCCACGCCGAAAAGCTGATTCTCTCGCGACCGGCCGTCGAGGCGGGCGAGCGGCTGGGCTTTCTGCCCGGCGACATGCGCGAGAAGGTCGATCCCTATCTGCGCCCGATCTACGATGCGCTCTACGACTTCATGGAAGCGCGCCACGTCGACCGTGGCCTGCAGACCGGCCAGATCGAAATCGCACCGTTGGCCTTCATGCGCGGGCGCACGCTCACCAACGCGGTGGTGCTGCTCGATGAGGCGCAGAACACCACCTCCATGCAGATGAAGATGTTCCTGACCCGTCTGGGCGAGGGATCGCGCATGATCGTGACCGGCGACCCGAGCCAGATCGATCTGCCGCCGGGCCAGAAATCCGGCCTCGTGGAGGCGGTGAATGTCCTCAATGGTGTCGAGGGCATCGGCCGCGTGGTGTTCAAGGACGTGGACGTGGTGCGCCACGACCTCGTTCGCCGCATCGTCACCGCCTACGAGCGCGCCTCCCACGGCGAGGCCGAGGCCGACCGCAACCCAAATCCCCGCCGCCGGCCCCTCGCCTGATGAACGACCATGACATCGACCTCGCGGTCGAGGACGACCGGTGGGACGAAGCCATTCCCGACCTCGAATCGCTCGTGATCCGCGCGGTCGAGGCGGGGCTCGCGATCGCCCCGGAGAAGCCGAAGGGGAGCCTTGAGGTCAGCGTGCTGCTTGCGGACGACCCGACGGTTCAGGATCTCAATAAGACCTGGCGCGGCAAGGATAAGTCCACGAACGTGCTGTCTTTTCCGGCTGCGCCGCAGCCCCTGCCGCCGGGGGCGCCGACACCCTTGGGTGATGTGGTCCTTGCCTATGAGACGATGGTGCGCGAAAGTGCCGAGCAGGGAAAGCCGCTCCAGAATCACCTCGCCCACCTCCTCGTCCATGGGACCTTGCACCTTGTCGGACAGGACCACGAACTCGGCGAGGCCGAGGCCGAGGCGATGGAAGCCCTCGAAATCGCAGCCCTCGCGACTCTGGGCATCCCAGACCCCTATGCCGACTGAGCGGGTAACCACCCTCCCTTCCTTGATCCGAGAGACATGAGCAACGATCGAAGTCGCGGCGCGGCCCAGGCCGCGCTGAATGCCCCCGAGGTTGACGCCCCTCAGCGTGAGCCCTGGTACGACCGCCTGCTGCAGGCCCTGCACCTGAAGCCGCGGGAAACGCTCCGCGAGGGGCTGGAAGAGGCCCTGGCCGACACGGACCAGAGCGAGACCGGCCTGTCGCCCCTGGAGCGGGCGATGCTCAAGAACGTGCTCGGCCTGCACAAGGTGCGCGTCGATGACGTGATGATCCCGCGAGCGGATATCGTCGCCGTCTCCAATGACACCAATCTGAGCGATTTGCTGAAACTGTTCCGCACGGCGGGGCATTCCCGCCTGCCGGTCTACGGCGAGACCTTGGACGACCCGCGCGGCATGGTGCACATCCGCGACCTCGTGGATTTCATCGCCGCCAAGGCCGAGCCCTCGGCTCGCCGCCCGGCCGCGTCGCGCGTGGCCACCCCACCCGCAGAGACCCAGACCGGCGAAGACGCCGCGCCTCCGCCGCGTCCCCGCCGCCCGGCCGTTCGGGTGCCGCGCTCGCTCGATCTCGGCAAGGTCGAGCTCGCCACGACGCTTGCCGCCGCGCGAATTCAGCGGCCGGTCCTGTTCGTGCCGCCGTCCATGCCCGCGATCGACCTGCTGGTTCGCATGCAGGCGACCCGCACCCACATGGCGCTCGTCATCGATGAGTACGGCGGCACCGACGGACTCATCTCCATCGAGGATCTGATCGAAGTCGTCGTCGGCGACATCGAGGACGAGCACGACGTGGCTGAGGCCAAGCAGGTCCAGCGCGTCGAGGGCGAAGGTGACGTGTTCGTGGCCGATGCCCGCACGCCGCTGGCCGAAGTGTCCGAGGCGACTGGCATCGATCTCGCGGCGGCTGTCGGCGACATGGCCGAGGAGATCGACACGCTGGGCGGCATGATCGTGACGCTGGCCGGGCGTGTGCCCTCGCGCGGTGAACTGATCACCGGGCCGGGCGACCTCGAATTCGAGGTATTGGATGCCGATCCGCGCCGTTTGAAGCGCCTGCGCTTCCATAAGGGTCCTGCTCGCATCGCGGCGGTGGTGCCGCTCGCCCTGCCGCCGCCCTCATCCCCGCCGACCGCAGAGCCGCCGCGCCCGTGATCGGGCGGGCGGACGGTCTGGCCCGCGACGCTGTGCTTTCCGACAGCCCTTCCCGCCCCCGGTTCGCCGGGGGCGTCGGCCGTTTGCGCGGATGGCGGCTCCTCGCCTGTGCCTGGGGCGCGGGAGCTATCGGGGCTCTGGCGATGCCGCCCTATGGTTTCCTCCCGGCACTCGCCGTGTCGCTCACTTTGGCTGTCTGGATGATGGATGGCGCGGGGCTTGGTCGGAGCCGGAAGGGACGGCTCGGTCCGGCCTTCCTGCTCGGCTGGGCCTGGGGGTTCGGTTTCCTCACGGCGGGCCTGTGGTGGCTCGGCAAGGCCTTCCTCGTCGAGGCTGACGAATTCCTTTGGGCGCTGCCGCTCGGCGTGATCGGGCTGCCCTTCGGACTTGGGCTGTTCTACGGGGCAGGGTTTTCGTTCGCGGGAATCCTCTGGTCGCGCGGCCCTTCGCGGATCGCCGCCCTCGCCCTTGGGCTCAGCGGCTTGGAATGGCTGCGTGGCCATGTGCTCACGGGGTTTCCGTGGAACGTGCTCGGTATGGCGCTCGGCCAGAGCCTGTGGCTCATGCAGAGCGCGGCCTACCTTGGTCTGTATGGCCTGACAGTCCTGGCGGTGCTGATCGCCGCCGCACCTGCGACGCTGTTCGACGGTGGCTCTGCGCTGCGCCGTTTCGGCCCAACGGTCGCTGCGGTCGCCGTCTTAGCCGGGCTCGGCTTTGCGGGCTTCGAGCGGCTTCGCGCCCCCGATCCCACCGTGCCCGCCGTCAGGCTACGCCTCGTCCAGCCGAACTTGCAGCAGGACGCGAAATTCCGCCCGGAGAACCGGGACGACATCGTCGATCGCTACATCGAACTCAGCGAGCGTCCGCCAGAACCCGGTGATCCGGCACCGACGCATATCGTCTGGCCCGAATCGGCTTTACCCTTCCTGATTCAGCGGGAAGCGGACACGCGCGAGCGCATCGCCGCCGGTCTGAAGCCTCATCGCGTGTTGATGACCGGCGCCGCCCGCACGGACGAACCGCTGCCGGGCGAACGTCCGCGCATCTACAACGCGATCATGGTGATCGAGGCCGATGGCACGATCACCGACACCTACGACAAGGTGCATCTGGTCCCCTTTGGCGAGTATCTGCCGGGCTTCCTCGATGAAACTTTGAGAGCGCTGGGGTTGAGGCAATTCGTGGCGATTCCCGGCGGCTTCACCGCGGGCAATCCGGCGACACAGCGCATTCTCACCGTGCCGGGTCTGCCGCCCGTCGTCGGGACGATCTGCTACGAAGCGATCTTTCCCGCTGCGATCCGCCCCGTGGGCCAGCCGGTCGATGCGGCCAAGCCCCCGGGCCTGATCTTGAACGTCACCAACGACGGCTGGTTCGGCGATACGCCGGGGCCACGTCAGCACCTCGCTCAGGCCCGCCTGCGGGCCGTCGAGGAAGGGCTACCGATGGTGCGCGATGCCAACACCGGCATCTCCGCGGTGATCGATCCGCATGGTCGCATCCTCGGCCAAACGAAGATCGACGTCGAAACCTATCTCGATGCTGATCTGCCGGGGCGGATCGAAGGCGGGACGCCCTACGCCCGGTACGGCGATTGGCTGTTTGCCGGGATGTTGGTGATCTGCGCGGGGCTCTCCCTCGCGGGAAGGGAGAGGGTGTGACGACAGGTCGTCGAGTCGGCGTGGGCGGCTTCGTGCTGGGCCTCGCGATGATGCTGGTTGCCTTCAATCTACGGCCCGCGCTGAGCACGGTGGGGCCGCTGCTCGGCTTGATCCGCGAGACGACCGGGCTGACCGCTGGCGGGGCGGCCACGCTCACTACCCTCCCCGTTTTGTGTCTTGGCCTCGCCTGCGCCCTCGCCGCCCCGGTGATCCGCCGCCTCGGGCCGGATCTCGGCGTGCTGACGGGCACGCTGCTCGTCGCCATCGGCCTGGCGCTGCGCGGCTTCGGCACGCTGCCGTTCCTGTTCCTTGGAACCGCGATCGCTGCGACGGGAATCGGCTTCGCGAATGTGCTGCTTCCGGCCCTGGTGAAGCGGGACTTCCCGAACAGCGGTGGGTCGATGACCGGCCTCTACACCATGACCCTCTGCCTCGGCGCGGCTGCGGGCGCGGGCGCAGCGGTGCCGGTCGAACGGGCGCTCGACGGCTGGCCCGCTGCCCTCGCCGTCTGGTCGATTCCCGCCATGCTGGCGGCCATCGCGTGGTGGCCCTATGCCCGCCGCAGCGGCCCGGCCAAGCCGCCGCAGGTCGGTCGGCTTCTGCGGAACCCGCTGGCATGGCGGGTGACGGCCTTCATGGGCCTGCAGTCCTCCCTCGCCTACATCCTGTTCGGCTGGTTGCCGCTTCTTCTGCAGGGACGCGGGCTCGATCCGCTCCATGCGGGGCTGTACGCTTCCCTCGTCACCCTGTGCCAAGCACCCGGCGCCCTCATCACCGCCACGCTCGCCGCGCGGGCGCGGGATCAGCGCGGTTGGATCGTCGGCATTCCCGGCATCACCGGCCTCGCCTTCCTCGTTCTCGCCTTCGGAGCGGATGGCTTGCGCATCCCGGCGGCCTGCCTTCTGGGTTTCGGCGTGGGCGGCTGCTTCGGGTTGGCGCTGACGCTGATCGTGCTTCGCGCCGCCGACGCGGGCACCGCCGCAGGCTTATCGGCGATGGCTCAGGGCATCGGCTACCTTTTCGCGGCGTTGGGCCCTCTCGCCTTCGGTTTGGCCCACGAAGCAACGGACGATTGGGGCGTCGCCGGGCTGCTGTTCTTCGGAATTTGTGTTAGCGCCATCCTCGCGGGCTTACCGGCTGGGCGAGCGAAGACGGTCTCCGCCACGGGCTGAGGCAAGCTTTGCCGTAATTGTCTGTGCGTTTTGTCGCTTTGGTCTCAATTGCGCGTGATCGATTCAGGTCGTGGCACGTTCATGGGTCAGGAAACACTTTTACAGGGTGGACTGAATGACTCGCGGAACTTACGGCCTCGCTTTCGCCTCGGCGCTCGCGCTTGGCCTGACGATGATGCCGGTGGGCGCGCAGGCACAGGGTCGCGGTAACGCCTTGTCGGGCGGCGGCGTCTCGGCCGGCGGCTACGGTGCCAACCAGATCGGAATGGGCACCGGTGGCGTGAACAATGGCGTTGGGATCGGCGGCAACGCCATTAGCGGCGGCCTGAACCGCGGCGGCTTCAACGGCGGTCTCGCCGGTCGCGGCTTCAACAATGGCGGATTTGGGCGTGGCGCCGGGATCGTCGGCGGTGGCGGCTACAACCGCGGCGGCTACGGCTTCAACCGTGGTGGGTATGCCTACAATCGTGGCGGTTATGGCTACAACCGCGGCTACTATGGCCGTGGCTACGGCCGCAGCGGTCTCGGCCTTGCGGCAGGGATCGGCCTCGGGACCGGTATCGGCCTCGCGGCGGGCGGTCTTTACGGCGGCGGGTACGGCTATGGCTACCCGGCCTACGGCTACAACGACGGGTATTACGGCTACGATTACGGTCCGTCCTACGGCACGGTCGGCTACGCGCCGGTCGCGACGGAAACAGTGGGTGCGGACGACGATTCGGCGATCGAGGCCTGCGCCCGCCGCTTCAAGACCTACGATCCGCAGAGCCAGACCTACATCGCTCGCAAGGGTGTGCGTCGCTCCTGCCCGTAAGCTGACAGCATAATTCAAAAAAGCCCCGCGCGGTTCGACCGCGCGGGGCTTTCTTTCGCGAAGGGCGTCGACGATCGGCAGATCGTTGATGCCCTTCCGCTACTTACTCCGCAGCGACCCGCGGGGCGTTCTCGGTGTAGGTCTCGGGCGCCAGGCGCTTGCCCGGAGCGGCCCGGCCCGGCAGCGGCGGAAGGGCCTTGGCCTTCTCCAGGTCGATGCCCGCGCCCTCGGCGACGCGACGGCCGTAATCCTCGTCGGCATGCCAGAAGTGCCAGACCATCCGAAGCTGGATCGGCTCGGGGCACTGCTTCATGTCGTTGACGAGGTTGGCGATCAGGTCCTCACGCTCCCAATCTTCGAAGGACCGGTAGCGCACACCCGCCTGGGTGTAGTCGTCCTCGGTGCGCGACGTCTGATAGCGGCCGAGACGGCCCTCGACCGGCTGGTGGTACTCGGTCGTCTTCGGCGCCTCGCGCAGGCCCTCGGCCAGAGTCGACGGCTCGTAGTTGATGTGCCGGTTCGGACCGGTGCCATCGACACCGTAGGTCATCTGACCGTCCCGCTGGTTCGAATAGACCTTCACGCCGGGCTGCGGCGCGTTGATCGGCAGCTGGAGATAGTTGGCACCCACGCGGTACCGCTGCGTGTCCGAGTAGGACAGCGTCCGACCTTGGAGCATCTTGTCGTCGGAGAAATCGACGCCATCCACGAGCACGCCCGTGCCGAAGGCCGACTGCTCGACTTCCGCGAAGAAGTTATCCGGCACCCGGTCGAGCACCATGCGGCCGACGGGGAGCAGCGGGAAATCCTCGACGGGCCAAAGCTTGGTGTCGTCGAGCGGATCGAACGACAGGTGATCGTTCGGGCCGTCCGGCATGATCTGCACGCAGAATTCCCACTCGGGGAAATTGCCCGCCTTGATGTTGTCGTACAGGTCGCGGGTCGCGTGGCCGACATCCTTCGCCTGGATCTCAGAAGCCTGCTGCGAGGTCAGGTTGCGGACGCCCTGCTTCGGCTGCCAGTGGAACTTGCAGAGGACGGCCTCGCCCTTGTCGTTCACCAGCTTGTAGGTGTTGACGCCAGAGCCTTCCATCTCGCGATAGTTGGCCGGGATGCCCCACGGCGACTTCAGGTGCGTCACCATGTGGATGGCTTCGGGATGCTGGGCCACGAAGTCGAAGAAGCGCCACGCCTCCTGCCGGTTGGTCACCGGATCGGGCTTGAACGCGTGGATCATGTCGGGGAACTTGATCGCGTCGCGGATGAAGAAAACCTTCAGGTTGTTACCTACGAGGTCCCAGTTACCATCGACGGTCTTGAACTTCACCGCGAAGCCGCGCGGGTCGCGCTCGGTCTCCGGAGATTCCTTGGCGCCTGCCACGGTGGAGAAGCGCACGAACATCGGCGTCTTCACGCCGGTCTCGTTCAGCACGCGGGCGCGGGTGTACTTCGAGGCCGGCTCGTCACCGATCTTGCCGTAGGCCTCGAACCAGCCGTGAGCGCCTGCACCGCGCGCGTGAACGACGCGCTCCGGGATCCGCTCGCGGTCGAAGTGGGTGATCTTTTCGATGAACTGGTAGTTCTCGAGGGTCGCCGGGCCGCGCTCCCCGACCGTGCGGGTGCTCTGGTTGTCGCGGACCGGATGGCCCTGGCGGGTCGTCAGGATCGGGCGTTGATCGCTCATGCGTCTCGTCTTTCCTTGGGCCGAACCGAGCCGGCTGTGCAGATGCCGTCTCAAACTGGAACCGTTCCGGGGAGGTTATGTACCCGGCGGGACGATCTGACAAATGCATCGTCGCAAACGCTGTGATAGACGCTGTCTATGAACCTTTCAGGACTGTCCCTGCGCGACTTGGAATATGTGGTCGCCGTCGCGGATGAGAGCCACTTCGGCAGGGCGGCAGAACGCTGCAACGTCAGCCAGCCGACACTCAGCGTACAAATTCGCAAACTTGAGGACGCCCTGGGTCTTGCGCTGTTCGAGAGATCGAACCGGCGCGTTCTTCTGACCGAGGCCGGGCAGGCCATCGTGCGGCAGGCGCGGACGGTGCTGGCCGAGGCGCAACGTCTGCTCGCCCTGGCATCCGAGGGTCGCGGTGCGCCGCTCACCGGGCGGCTTTCGCTCGCCGCGATCCAGACGTTGGGGCCATATTTCTTTCCGCTGGTCATGCGGTCGCTGCGCGAGGCCTTCCCTCTCCTCAGCCTGTCCCTGTCCGAATCGCGCACCGCCGACATCGTCGAGGGGCTGCGCGAGGGCCGCATCGACGCCGCCCTGGTTTCCCTCCCGCTCACACAGGCACGGCTGACGCTCTCGCCGCTGTTCATCGAGCCGTTCTTGCTGGCCTGCCCGGCGGAGCACGCGCTGGCACAGGGCGGCGCCCTCTCGGCAGGCTCCGTGGCCGGGCCCGACCTGCTCCTGCTCGATGAAGGCAACTGCCTGCGCGACCAGACCATCGCGGCCTGCGGCGCGGGGTCTTCGGCCGGGCGACATGCCACCAGCCTTGAGACACTCCGCTCGATGGTGGCCGCCGGGGCGGGCTACACCCTTCTGCCTGCGCTCGCGGTGCCGTCGATGCCCGACCCTAGCGGCCTGACCGTGATCCGCAGTTTCGACGTGGACGGCCCGGGCCGCACCATCGCGCTGGCGTGGCGAACGAGCGACCCGCGCTCGGCGGGGCTTGCAAGCTTGGCCGCCTTCTTCCGCGCCCACGCCCCACCGAGGACAGCGGCCTGCCGCGACGCGGCTGCTTGAACGCGAGAGCCGCAGGGCTCTATCTCCCCATCGCCGGAAGGGGCGGGAGGATATCGATGCGGCTAGTTTTGACAGCGCTCCTCGCGACGGTGAGTTGGGGCGCAACCGCCCTCGCCGCGAACCACGATTCGGCCCCGGACGTGTTCGCACGCATCGATGAGATCGACCGCGCCTCGCTAGTGATGACGGTGGAGACCGGCATCGTTCCACGCCCGCTGGGTCATACGATCGCTCTGGCGCTGGATCGTGTCGCGTCCGATGCGGAGAAACCCGGCGCGTCCAGGCCGGACGACTACCTGCGCATCGAGCCGCTGATCATCGCCATCGCCGGTCCCGACGCCACGCGGATGCATGCGGGACGCAGCCGCCAGGACATCATCCCCACCGTTCTGAAGCTTGAACAGCGCGACCGGTTGCTGGACCTCGCCGCGGCTCTGGCCGACGCGCGGGCGAGCCTTCTCGCCTTGGCCGAGCGGGAAGCCGCGACCATCGTTCCGGCCTACACGAACGGCGTCCAGGCGCAGCCGACGACCTACGGGCATGTCCTGCTCGCCTACGCAGCCGCAATGGCCCGCGATTCGGACCGCCTGAGGGAAGCCTGGGCCCGCACCAATCTCTCGCCCTTGGGCGCGGCGGCCCTCGGCACGTCGAGCTTCCCCGTGGATCGCAAACGTCTCGCAGCACTCCTCGGCTTCGATGCGCCCGTCGAGAATAGCTATGACGCGGGACAGCTCGCGCCGATGGATCTCGGCTTGGAACTGACTGGCATCGCGGCCAACCTCGCGACCACGGCCGGAAGCTTCGCGCAGGATCTCTATGCGCAGTACCACCAGACCAAGCCGTGGATCCTGCTCCGTGAGGGTGCCCTGACCGGGCCGAGCAGCATCATGCCGCAAAAGCGGAATCCGGTTGCGCTCTACAGCCTGCGGATGAATGCGAGCGATGTGGTCGGTGGCGCGATGGCCTTCACCGTAATGGCGCACAACGTCGATTCCGGGATGCCGGACTACAAGCGCAACCAGACGATTCCGCCCGCGCGGACGCTGGCCCTCGCGACCGAGATGTGCCGCCGCTGGGTGTCGGTACTCGATGGACTCGTCGTGGACCGGGATCGCGCGGCGGCGGAAGTCGCTGCGGATTACTCCACCACCACCGAGCTCGCCGACACGCTCCAACGGGAAGCAAACGTCCCATTCCGCCTCGGCCACCATTTCGCTTCCGAACTCGTCACCTACGGGCGCGGCCGCGATCTGCGCCCGGCCGACCTTCCCTTCGACGAGGTGCAGCGGATCTATGCGGACGCCGCCCAGGCGCCCGGCCTTCCTCAGGACATGCCGAAGACGCTTCCGCTGACCGAGGCGCGCTTCCGCGAGGCCCTGTCGGCCTCGGGCATGATCGCCGCGGCCAAGGGGTTGGGAGGACCGCAGCAAGCCGAGGTGACGCGCATGCTAGGCGAAGCCCGCGACAGGCTCGCCACCGACCGCACTTGGCTGGCCGATAAGCGCAACGGTCTCGCCAAGGCACGCTCTGGGCTCGACACGGCCTTCGCGGCTCTCGCGAATGGCGGGTGACAGGGGGCGCGCGGCGGTGTAGCGGGCGGGACGCCCGTCCGATCCGGCGGGATTGCCTCCCCCGATTGCCGTGCCCTCCCTCCGCACCATCGGCCTCTGGCTCGCGCTCGTCGCGGCCTCGGCCCTCATCGCCTACGGCCTGACGGTCGCGCGGTTTCCCGCTGCCCTGCTCCTCGGTCCCATGATCGCGGCCATCGCCTTCGGCGTCGGGGGCTCGCATCTGAATGTCCCGCGCAGCGGCTTCCTCGCGGCCCAGGCGATGATCGGCTGTCTCGTCGCCCATGCGGTGACGGGGCAGATCGCCCAGACACTCTACGAGGACGGCTTCGTGATCGTCGCCGTGGTGCTGGTGACGGTCGCCTTTTCCGGCCTCGTCGGCTGGGTGCTGACGCGCCTGCGCGTCCTGCCCGGCACGACAGCGGCCTGGGGGTCTTCACCGGGCGGCGCCTCGGCGATGGTCGCCATGGCCGAGGATTTCGGGGCGGATCCCCGCCTCGTCGCCTTCATGCAATATGTCCGCGTCGCGGCCGTGGTCTTCTCGGCTTCGCTGGCGGCGCGGTTCCTGATGCACGATGCCCCGCTCGGCGCGGCGGCGGGTGCGGGCGATGCCTCGGAATTGAGTTCCGTCGCTGCGACGCTCCTCGTGGCGGCCGTCGGCGCCTTCGTCGCGCTGAAGCTGAAAGTCCCCGCAGGGGCGCAGATCGGACCGATGGTGCTGGGCTCCGTGCTCCACGCCACCGGGCTCGTGCGCATGGCGCTGCCGGTGACGATCCTCGAACTCGCCTATGCCTGCATCGGTTGGTATGTCGGCCTGCGCTTCACCCGCGAGACCCTGCGGATGACCTTCACCGCGCTGCCCGGCATCCTCGTGGCGACCTTCACGGTCATCCTGCTCTGCGCGGGCTGGGCCTTCCTGCTGACGCTGATCCTGCCTATCGACCTGCTCACCGCCGTCCTGGCGACCAGCCCCGGCGGTCTCGACTCGGTAGCGATCATCGCCGTAGGCTCGCAGGCCGACGTCTCGTTCGTGCTGGCGGTGCAGACCCTGCGGCTCTTCGTGGTGCTGCTGACCGGGCCGCTTCTCGCGAAATGGATCAGCCGTTCGGTGAATGAGGACGCGGCCCCGTGAATGCCCTTAGGCTGGCCTTCCTCAACTCCTGGCGAGGGCTGATCCACGGCGCGCGCACCGAGCGGGCCGTGCGTCAGGAATTGCTGCTGCTCGCCGTCGGCGCGCCCCTGGCCCTGGCGCTTGGCAGCACGCTCTGGGTTCGTGTCGCCCTGCTGGCGAGCCTGCTCCTGATGCTCGCCGCCGAATACCTGAACACGGCGATCGAGAAACTATGCGACCATCTTCACCCTGACCGTCATCCCCGGATCGGCACGGTGAAGGATCTCGCCTCGGCGGGCGCGTTTCTGGCGCAGATGACGGCCCTGCTCGTCTGGGCGGCCGCGCTGATGGAACGTCTGGTCTGAGCGGGACGGCCTCGCCTCATCGGACGTAAGGGTCTATGCCGCGTGGCTCGGAACCGAACCGCAGCCGATGACCGACTACATCAAGAAGATCCTCACCGCCCGCGTCTACGACGTGGCGATCGAGAGCCCCCTCGACCCGATGCCGCGCCTGTCGCGCCGCCTCGACCGTCCGGTGCTGCTGAAGCGCGAGGACCTGCAACCGGTCTTCTCGTTCAAGCTGCGGGGCGCCTACAACAAGCTCTCGGGCCTCTCGCCCGATCAGGTCGCCCGCGGCGTGGTCTGCGCCTCGGCGGGAAACCATGCCCAGGGCGTTGCGCTCGCAGCGGCCAAGCTCGGCGCCCGCGCGGTGATCGTGATGCCGCGCACCACCCCCTCCATCAAGGTCGATGCCTGCCGGGCGCGCGGCGCCGAGGTGGTGCTTCATGGCGATGCCTTCGATGAGGCGCTGGCCGAGGCCCGCCGCCGGGAGCACGAGGACGGGCTCACCTTCCTTCACCCGTTCGACGACGAGGACGTGATCGCGGGCCAGGGGACCATCGGCAAGGAGATCCTGCAGCAGCATACCGGCCCGATCGAGGCGATCTTCGTGCCCGTGGGCGGGGGCGGCCTCGCAGCGGGCATTGCGACCTTCGTGAAGTACCTGCGGCCTGAGACGAAGGTGATCGGGGTCGAGCCAGAGGACGCGGCCTGCATGAAGGCGGCCCTGGAAGCGGGCGGCCTCGTGGACCTGCCCTCGGTCGGCCTGTTCGCGGACGGCGTCGCCGTGCGCCGGGCGGGCGAGGAGACTTTCCGCCTGTGCCGGGCGCATCTCGACGGGGTCATCACCGTCGATACCGACGCCATGTGCGCGGCCGTGAAGGACATCTTCGACGACACCCGCGCCGTGTCCGAGCCCTCCGGGGCGCTCAGCCTCGCGGGTGCCAAGCTCTATGCCGAGCGAGAAGGTGGGACCGGCACGCTGGTGGCCGTGTCCTCGGGCGCGAATCTCAATTTCGACCGTCTGCGCCACATCGCCGAGCGTGCCGAGATCGGCGAGCAGCGGGAAGTGTTGCTCGGTGTCACGATCCCGGAACGGCCGGGCGCCTATCGCGACTTCATCAAGGCGCTGGGCCCGCGCGCCATCACCGAGTTCAACTATCGCCAAGCCCCCGCCTCCGATGCGCAGATCTTCGTCGGCATCAACCTCGCGGGGGGCAAGCGGGAGAAGCAGGAGTTGATGGGCGCGCTGCGCGAGGCTGGCTATCGGGTGCTCGACATGAGCGACAACGAGATGGCCAAGGTCCATGTGCGCTACATGGTCGGCGGTCGCAGCCCCGGCCTCGGCCACGAGCGGCTGTTCCGGTTCCAGTTCCCGGAGCGGCCTGGCGCGTTGATGAAGTTCCTCGACGCCCTCGGGCCGGGCTTCGACATCACCCTGTTCCACTACCGCAACCACGGCGCCGATTACGGTCGCGTGCTCGCGGGAATCGACGTGCCGCCCGGCGACCGTTCGCGCTTCGACGCGGCGATCGAGTCGTTGGGCTATCCGGCCACGGACGAGACCGACAACCCCGCCTACCGGCTGTTTCTCGACGGGGGCGCGTGAGGATCCCTCACTCGTTCTTGGTCTCGACGGACACTACACCGCCCGCCTCGCTTAGCTTGCGCTCGATGAGAGCCAGCGCCGAGGGTGGGAGGGCGGCGAATTGGATCGTCACCACCTCGTGGTCGGCATCCTCCGAGGGCAGCATGACGAACTGGCGGATGCGGGACGCGTAGTCGCCCGTGATCGCGTGGAGCGCGTCCAACGACATGGTGCCCCGCTTCACCGTCAGGCGCAGGCGGTGGCCGCGCATCCGGTCGCGCCAGCGCTCCTCGATCGGCTTCACCCCCGCCAGGATGCCGACCACGATCGTCGTCGCTGCGAGCGCGGGCACATAGAGCCCCGCCCCGACCGCAAGCCCGATAGCCGCCACCGCCCAGAGGCTCGCGGCAGTGGTGAGGCCCTTCACCACTTCGCCCTTCAGCAAAATCGTCCCCGCGCCGAGGAAGCCGATTCCCGACACGACCTGCGCTGCGATTCGCGAGGGATCGAGCACGACGTTGTGGGTGCCGAGCACGTCTGCGAAGCCGAAGGCCGAAACGAGCATGATCAGGCACGAGCCGGTGCAGACCAGCATGTGCGTGCGCAGGCCCGCCGCCCAAAGGAGGCGCTCGCGCTCAAGCCCGACCACGCTGCCGAAGGCGGCCGCAGCCGCCAGCCGCACGATCATCTCTCCATTGCCGATCACGGGCGCGCTCCTCGAACGATCAAGCCGGGCCGAGGGCGGCCTTCTCGATCTCGTAGGCGGCGCGTACAGCCGGCGCGCCGTAACGGCGTTCCAGACGGCGGATGGTGAAATGAGCACGCGCCGTCGCCTGAAAATGGTTCATGAAGACGGTGTTCACCGCCGCGCCACCCACGGCACCGAGCACCGGCACCGCCTGCGCAGCGACCTTCTCGGAGACGACGATGCCGAACCGGGCGGCGACCTGCGCCGCAAAGCGCATCAGCGCCGGTCCGGACTGATCGGCCAGCGTGATGGTGCCAGCGTATTTGGCGGCTTCGGCCATCGTCTTGGCGAGGGCTGCCCGAACCGCGAAGTAGCCGCTCTCGGTCAGGGTCGAACCAGCCTCAGACGCGGCCAGCTTGCCGCCGCCGAGGGCGAAGACCTGGATGCAGGCGAGCGCGCCCTCCGGCGTGTCAATGTCCTCACCCTCTTCCCGCGCGATTTCCGCGATGGAGCGGAGCATGATCGTGGTGGAGACCGGGGCTCGACGGCGATGGTCGCGATGCCGAAAGCGCCGCCGAGGGCGCCTGACATGGCTGCGAGAGCGCGGTGGCGCCCCTCGCCCGAGCCCATGATGCGCTTGAGAAGCCCCTCATCGGTGCTGCGCGGCACGGGC
This sequence comes from Methylobacterium komagatae, assembly GCF_042661665.1. Taxonomy (NCBI): domain Bacteria; kingdom Pseudomonadati; phylum Pseudomonadota; class Alphaproteobacteria; order Hyphomicrobiales; family Methylobacteriaceae; genus Methylobacterium; species Methylobacterium komagatae. Next base: position 2,689,882 of record NZ_JBHSWN010000001.1, on the reverse strand, counting down.
AGGCCGTTCGCGGCGAGCGTGGGGGCGTTCTTGGGCAACGTTGCGAGGGCGACGCGGATCGCGGTCCGCAATGCCGCTTCGGTACCTTTGGCCACCGCATCCATGACCGGAGTGGGCAGCGAGCGGCCCAGCATCTCGATCGGCGTTCCCGCCGCGGCTGAGAGCCGCGCCGCGAGACCCGGCCGCTCCAGCGCCTGTACCGCCTTCCGCAGGGCGGCGAGGTCTTCTTCGAGCATCACCGGAGCCGCCGTATCGGCGGGTGGAAGGATCTCGCCAGAGAGGATCACATCGCCGCTCGTCATGGCACCACCGCTCAAGTCCAGGCCCCTCGGTTAACGCGCCTACGCGGTCTTCGGCTCACCGGCCTGCGGTCCCGCGGGGGATGGAAGCGGGGAGACGCCATGCGGGTTCCCTTCCGCCTCGGGCTCTTTCGGGCCCGTGCGGCGTCCGACTGCGACGCACAGGGCCAGCACCGGAATCCCGATCAGCGACGTGAAGACGAAGAAGGCCGGGTAGCCGATGGAAGCGACAATGAAGCCCGAGGCGCCCGCGATGAGCTTCCCCGGCAGGGCGTAGAGCGAGGAAAACAGGGCATATTGCGTGGCCGCATAGGCCGGGCTCGTGAGGCTCGACATGTAGGCGATGAGGACGATCCCGGCGAAGGACCCGCAGAAGTTCTCGACCGAGATCGCTACGATCAGCCGCCAGATCTCCGGCGCACCCGCCGACAGCCATGCAAAGGAGAGGTGCGAGGCCGCCGCCAGGAACCCGCCGAGCAGCAGCGTCGGGAACAGGCCGAGCCGCGACAGCGCCCAGCCGCCGACGAAACCACCTGCGATCCCGACCCAGACTCCGTAGAGCTTCGTGACGGTTGCAATCTCCTTCAGATCGAAGCCGAGATGCCGGTAGAGCGGGCTTGCCATGACGCCCGAGAGGAAGTCCGGCAGGCGGAACAGCGCGACGAGGAGTAGAATGGCGTAGAGCGCCGGGCCGAAGCGGCCATGCAACTCGGACAGAGGCTCCACAAGGGCGCGGCGGGCCGACCAGAAACGCGAGACGGGCTTCGGCTCAGCGGCGGCGGCGGCAACCTTACGATCATAGGGCGGGGCCAGCAGCGCGGCGGTCAGCCCGACCAGCATCAGGCCGGCCATTGTCAAGTAGGCGACCTGCCAGCCCCCGAGGCGGCAATGAACAGGGCGCCCGCCCCAGCGGTGATCAGTCCGAGCCGGTAGCCGAGATTGGAGGTGGCGGCGAGAATGCCCTGCATGTCGCTGCCCGCCGCGTCGATGCGCCAGCCGTCGATCACGACGTCCTGGCTCGCCGCGCAGAAGGAGACGAGGAAGGCCCCTAGGCCGAGCAGGGCGAGGTCGGTCTTCGGATCCGCGAAGGCCATCACGAACAGGCTGAGTGCCGTGGCGATCTGCGTCGCCACCATCCAGGCGCGGCGGCGGCCGAGATGGCGCGCGAGGACCGGCACATCCGTCCTGTCGATCAATGGAGCCCACAGGAACTTCAGCGAATAGGGCAATGCGACGTAGCTGAAGAGACCGATGGTCTTCACATCGATGTCGGAGAAGGCCAGCCGCAGGGTGAACGTGCTGAGCACCAGCAGAAGGGGCAGGCCGGACGAGAAGCCGAGCGCCAGCATTAGCAGGATGCGCTTGTCCTCAACGATGTCGCGCAGCCGAAAGCGGCGCGTTTGCTTGTGAGCGGCAACGGGCATTCGCTGGAACTCCTCGACCTGCTCGCTCTTATCAGGCAAAATCGTGGCGACGTTGCGCCGAGCGTGTTTTGCCCGGAAGGCTGGCCGCGCCATCATGGTCAACGCCTGCTTAACGGGCCTTTTACTTCGGAGCGGCATCACCGGGTGATGGGGCGAAGTGGATGAGGCGTTGAGTAACGGGTCCGAGCGCGGTCCACCTATCGTGAGCCTTTCGGCGGCATTCGCTGCGTCGCCTTCGCCGATGCTGGTTGCCGATGCGCGCGCGCCCGACCACCCGATCCTCTGGGCAAACGATGCGTTCCTGCGCCAGACCGGCTATCCCGCCGACGAGGTGCTTGGCCGCAATTGCCGCTTTCTCCAGGGGCCGGATACCGACCGCAGCAGCGTCGAGGAAATCCGCCAAGCCATCGCAGCGGGCCGCGCCGTCTCTGTCGAGCTTCTGAACTACCGTAAAGACGGTACGCCGTTCTGGAACTCGTTCACGCTCACGCCCGTGAACGACGAACAGGGCTTAGCGTTCTTTGTCGGTGCCCAGGTGGATACGACCCTGGCGCATACGAATGCCGAGCGCACCATTGCCCTCGGCACCGCGCTCGACCGTAAGACGGCGATGATCCACGAGATCGACCATCGGGCGAAGAACAATCTGCAGGTCATCTCCTCACTGCTCCTGCTGAAGGCCCGCCGAACGGTCGGGGGAGAGACCCGCGAAGCCCTGGAAGGCATGGCCGAGCGCATCGGGGCGCTGTCCGTCGCCCATCGTCTGCTCTGCGCGGGCGAGGATGGCAGCCATTTCGAGCTGACCGAGTTCGTCAGCGAACTCGTGTCGGAATTCGAAGCCGGCATGGCCGATGATCGCGTTCGAATCGATAGCGACGTCGATACCGTCACGCTCCCCGCCTCCATGGCAGCGCCGCTCGCTTTGATGCTGCACGAACTCGTGGCCAATGCCCTTCGCCACGCCTTCCCCGGCGGCCGACACGGACGGATTTCGATCTTCGCCAAGCGTGCCGAAGTCGGCCTCTCGATCGCGATCAGCGACGACGGCATCGGGTTCGACGTGGCGGCGCAGAACGAAACCGGCTTCGGCCGCAGCCTCGTAGAGATGGTCTCCCGGCAATTGCGCGGCACCGTCCGCTGGCTACCCATGGGCAGCGGCACGCGGGTGGAGATCGCCATCCCCCTCCGCGTCGCCTGAGATCAGCCCGAGACGAGCCGTTCCGCCCGTTCCCGCTTCAGCCGGTACAAGGCCTCCAGGGCCTCGCGCGGGGTCAGTGAGTCGGGGTCGATCCCATCGAGCATCAGCGCAACGGAATCGTCGACCGGTTCGGGCGTGGGTTCCGGTGGGGGTGGCGGCGAGAGAGTCGCGAAGAGCGGCAGATCGTCGATCCGCGCCCGAGCCGAGCGCCCGCCCTGCGACTTCTCCAGGCTCTTGAGGATAGCGCCCGCGCGCGACACGACGCTCGCCGGCAATCCGGCAAGGCGGGCGACCTGAAGGCCGTAACTGCGCTCGGCGATGCCGGGCACGACCTCGTGCAGGAACACGACCCCGCCCCGGTGCTCCGCAACTTTGAGCGTTGCGTTGTCGATCCGCGCCAGCCGGTCGCCGAGGGCGGTCAGCTCGTGGAAGTGTGTCGCGAATAGAGCCCGGCAGGCATTGGCCTCGTGCAGATGTTCGAGACAGGCCCAGGCGATGGAAAGACCATCGAACGTCGCCGTGCCGCGCCCGATCTCGTCGAGGATCACCAGGGATCGCCGGGTGGCCTGATTCAGAATCGCGGCGGTCTCGACCATCTCAACCATGAAGGTCGATTGCCCCCGCGCGAGGTCGTCGGCCGCGCCGACGCGGGAGAATAGCCGGTCGACACGACCGATCTGCGCGGACGTGGCAGGTACGAAGGCACCCATCTGCGCCAGCACGACGATCAGCGCGTTCTGGCGTAGGAAGGTCGACTTGCCGCCCATGTTGGGTCCGGTGATGAGCCGGATGCGGCCCCTCCCCTCGCCGGACAGGTCGCAATCGTTCGCGATGAACGGCTCGCCCGTGCGGCGAAGGGCGGCTTCCACCACCGGATGGCGACCGCCGGAAATCGCGAAACTGAGGGAATCGTCTACGACCGGCCGCCGCCAATCGCCTTCCACCGCCATCGCCGCGTGGCTCTGCGCCACATCGAGAGAGGCAAGCGCCTCCGCCACAGCGCCGAGGCTCGCCGAAGCCGAGACGACGGCGCCCGCGAGATCGTCGAACACCTCGCTTTCCAGGGCGAGCGCCCGGTCTGCGGCACCGGAGATCTTACGCTCCAGCTCGCCGAGTTCGACGCTGGTGAAGCGCATGGCGTCCACCATCGTCTGCCGGTGCACGAACTCCTTCTGGAGCCCCTTCAAGCAGGCCTCACCGATGGATTGCGGCACCTCGATGAAATAGCCGAGCAGATTGTTGTGCTTGATCCGGAGGGTGCGGCAACCGGTCTCCTCGGCGTAGCGGGCCTGAAGGGCCGCCACGACCTTGCGCGAATCCTGGCCGAGCAGACGCGCCTCATCGATCTCCGCGAGGAAGCCCTGCCTGACGAAGCCACCATCGCGGCGCGACAGGGGGAGTTCGTCGGCGAGCGCGGCGGTCAGAGTCCGCGCGAGTTCGGGATCGACGCCTGATAGGGCACGGCCGATCTCCGCGAGGGCCGCCGGAAGTTCGGGCGCGGCGCTCAAGGTCTCGGCGATGGTCGAAGCCGCCGCGAGACTGTCGCGGATCGCGGCGAGATCACGCGGCCCGGCCCGCCCGAGCCCGATGCGCGACAGGGCACGCGGCAGGTCGGGGGCGGATGCCAAGGCCTCGCGGCAGGATTGTCGCAGGGCCGGATCCTCCACGAGCCGCGCCACGGCCTCCTGTCGCCGCGCGATGCGTGTGAGGTCGGTGAGCGGCCCGGCAAGATGCTCCGCAAGGAGCCGCGCGCCGTTCGCCGTAACCGTCCGGTCGATGGTGGCGAGCAAGCTGCCAGTCCGCTCGCCCGAAAGGGTGCGGGTCAGTTCGAGGTTTGCGCGGGTGGCGGCATCGATGGCGAGGGTCGCGCCAGTTTCCCCACGGCTTGGCACCGCGAGCGGCGCGCGGGCGGCGAGCTGCGTCCGTGCGATGTAGAGCAGCCCCGTTCCCGCCGCTGCGATCTCCGCGCGGGTGAACCGGCCGAATCCGTCGAGGGTCGAGACGCCGTATTGATCGCGGATGCGCCGCTCGGCCGCCGCCGGTTCGAGCTCCGCCTGCGCCAGCGGGACAATGGCCGCCCGCGTGTCCTGCCACAATCGAGCTAGAGCCGGGTCGGCGTGGATCGCCTCGGACAACACGATCTCGCGGGGATCGTGCCGTGCGATGGCGCCGGGTAGCTCGCCCGCCGGAACCTCGCTCAGGGAGAAGCGGCCGGTCGAGATGTCGATGGCAGCAAGCCCGTAGACGAAGCCGCTCTCGGACGCCTTCTGCCGGCCGATGGCCAGGAGCAGGTTGGCGCTTGCCGGATCGAGCAGCCGGTCCTCGGTGATGGTGCCGGGCGTGACGAGGCGGACCACCTCCCGCCTCACGACCGATTTCGGGCCGCGCTTCTTCGCTTCAGCGGGATCCTCGGTCTGCTCGCATACAGCGACCCGGTGGCCGAGGGCGATCAGTCGACTGAGATAATCGTCCGCCCGATCCACCGGCACGCCGCACATCGGGATCTCCGACCCTGCATGCTTGCCGCGCTTGGTGAGGACGATGCCGAGCGCCCGCGATGCGATCTCCGCATCGGCGAAGAACAGCTCGTAGAAATCGCCCATCCGGTAGAACAGGAGGCAATCGGGGTTGGCCGCCTTGATCTCGATGTACTGCGCCATCATCGGCGTGGCGCCGACCGGGTCGAGACCGCCCGTTTCCTGCGGTGCTTGAGGGAGACGAGATGTGCGGCCCATGCCGCGCTTCTATCAGAGCGCTGGCTGCGAATCAGTCCCGACGCCGCGCTTGGCTGGGGACGTTGTGGCCCGGCACCCTCGGCGCCGGGCCTGTCTTACGAAAAACTCAGTAGCGCGGGCCACCCGTGGTGTTGCCGAGCTGCTGCTTGTAGCCGGGCTGCTGCGGGTTACGGGCATTCGGATCGCCATGGCGCATGGTGTTCATGCGGCGCATCCGGCGCTGGTGCCGCGTCGAGTGATGGCGGTGCATGTGGTAGTGATGACGGCGCATCGCGGCCTGCTCCACAATACCGTCCTGGGTGAGGCCCGTCTGGACCGGCACCGGCGCGGCCTGGGCTGATCCGGCGAAAAGCGCACCGAGGACGAGCCCGGCGGCGAGAGAGGTACGAAGAGAGATCACGGTGGTCCTCCGGACGAGAATGTCTGGCGGCGGCGTAAGGCCCCGGGATCGCTGTAAGTTCCCTCGCTGCGAGCAAAAAGAAATATGATTTTCTTATACTTAGGCAGGGATTAATCGAGAACGAGCCTATCCAGATCCCGATCCAAGGTCCTCCCCCTTGAAGAAGGCGGCGAGCGCGATCGAGACAGCTTCGAAATCTTCGTGCTGAATCCAATGCGTGGTATCGGGAAACCAGCGTATCCGGCCACGATCGCACAGATGCAGGCTCGCTTCCGCCAGGCCGGGTTGAAGGGCGTGATCGCGTTGGCCCCAGAGAATCAGGGTCGGCATCGTCACGCGGGCCGGATCGCGGCGGGGTAGCCTGACGAGCGCACGGTACCACGCCAGCATGGCCGTCATCGCGCCCGGCCGTGTCCAATCCCGCGCATAGGCGTCGAGTTCGGCCTTTGTGAACGTGCCTGGCTTGCTGGTCTGATCGAGCGCCCGGCGCAGCGCCTTCGCGTTATCAGCCACGAGCCAGCGTTCGGCGAAGCCCTGCATCTGAAAGAAGCCGACATAGAGGCTGCGTAGCCACTGGCCGGGATGCCGCCGGATGTAATCGCGCACGATGCCCGGATGCGGAGCGTTGAGAATTGCGAGTCGGACAACGTGTTCGGGAAAATGGCTCGCGACCCACCACGCGACGAGGCCGCCCCAATCGTGCCCCGCCAGATGGAATCGCTCCGCGCCGCAGGCCGCCCGAGGGCGACGACATCCTCGGCCAGACGATCAAGATGATAGGGCTCGATGCCCCCCGGCTTGTCACTGAGACCGTAACCCCGTTGATCGGGCACGATCACCCGGAAACCCGCCTTCGCCAGCGGACCGATCTGCTTCTTCCAGCCCACCCAACTCTCCGGGAAGCCGTGAAGCAGGATTACGACCGGCCCGTCTGCGGGCCCAGCTTCGGCCACATGCAGATTCACCTCGCCCAGATCGATCTGGCGGAAGGCAATCTCGGGAGGGTGGGACGGATCGTGAGGCATCACCTATCTCGACGCCCATGCCGCTCTGAGCGTTCCCTTTGCGACAATCGCGGGCTTTCCCGCTCGTCTCTGGAACACGGCCGATTGCGTGCCGCGCGAGCCTCGCACTACAGCCTGTCACCAAAGAGCCCAGGGAGGACATCATGAGCGGGACGGGCAAAATCGCGATTGTCACCGGCGCCGGAACCGGTGTCGGAAAGGCTGCGGCCGTGGCGCTTGCGGGCGCGGGTTGGAAGGTCGTGCTCTCCGGCCGCCGTCGAGAATTGTTGGACGAAGTCGCCTCCGCGATCGGCGCGGAGAACACGCTCGTCGTGCCGACCGACGTGACCGATCCCGAATCGATCCGCGCCCTGTTCGACACGACCGTGCAGACATTCGGCCGCCTCGACATGCTGTTCAACAATGCCGGGATCGGCGCACCGGCCGTGCCGCTGGAGGATCTCCCTCTCGAAACGTGGCGTCAGGTTGTGGACACGAACCTGACAGCGATCTTCCTGTGTACGCAGCATGCCTTCCGCGTCATGCGCGACCAGAATCCGCGCGGCGGTCGCATCATCAATAACGGGTCGATCTCGGCGCATGCGCCGCGCCCGAACTCGATCGCCTACACGGCCACGAAGCACGCGGTGACCGGCATCACCAAGTCGACCTCCCTCGACGGTCGCGCCTACGACATCGCCTGCGGCCAGATCGATATCGGCAATGCCGACACGCCTATGGGCGGCCGAATGAAGGAGGGCGTGCCTCAGGCAGACGGCAGCATCCGCGCCGAGGCTGTGATGGACCCGCTTCACGTCGGCGAGGCCATCCTCATGATGGCGAACCTGCCGATCGAGGCGAACGTGCAGTTCATGACCGTCATGGCCACAAAGATGCCGTTCGTCGGGCGGGGATAGGCATTCTCGTCGCGTACCCCGGGAAACAATCCAGAGCGGCGGCGCGGATCCAAAACGCGCGCCTCCCTGATTTGCTTCGCTTTGCTCGCAAAGACGGCGGCGAGGTCGGGGAAGCCCCTCAGGTCTTCCGCGCCACCGTGAACCGCGCCGCATCGCGCAGGATGCGGGCCCCCTCGCCCCATTGCGACACGGCATCTTCGCACTCGGCGACCAAGCGGTCGCATTCGGCGCGGGCGCCATCGAGGCCGAGGCGGTCGACCAGGGTCGCCTTGCCCGCGTCCTTGTCCTTGCCGGTGGCCTTGCCCATCGCTTCCGGGGATGCCTCGCGGTCGAGGATGTCGTCGGCGATCTGGAAGGCTTGGCCCAGCGCATGGCCGTAGCGCAGCAGCGCGGCCCGCTGGTCCTTGTCGGCCCCGCCGACGAGAGCACCGGCTTCCACCGAGAAGGCGAGAATGGCGCCGGTCTTCATCGCCTGCATGCGGAGGGTGTCATCGACGCCGAGATCGACCGCACCGAACCGGCCCTCGGCGGTGAGATCGAGAAGCTGGCCGCCGACCATCCCCCCGAGTCCGGAGGAGCGGGCGAGCCCGAGCACGAGGTCGGCGCGGATCGCCGGATCCGGCTGCCAAGTCGGGTCGGCAACGACCTCGAAGGCCAGCGTCTGGAGGGCATCGCCCACCAGGATCGCGGTGGCCTCGTCATAGGCCTTGTGCACCGTCGGCTTGCCGCGGCGCATGTCGTCGTTGTCCATGGCCGGAAGATCGTCGTGGACGAGCGAGTAGCAATGCACCAGCTCGACGCCCGCGCCCGCCGCCAGTGCCGCCGCCTCGGCACCGCCGAGCATCCGGGCCGTCTCGATGGCGAGGAACGGCCTCAGGCGCTTGCCGCCTCCGAGCACTGCGTGGCGCATCGCCTCCATCAGGCGCGGGGGGCGCGTGATCTCACCCGGGCCGGTCTGCTCGCCGAGACGTTCCACGAGGAAGGTCTCGACCTGCTGCGCAACCTGCGCGAGCCTGTGGGAAAAGTCATACGCGGAAGAGTTCGTCTTGACCGGACTGGCTTCCGACTGCGTTGAGGAGTTCAGGTTCATCGGGCGCTGCGTCCGGATCTGGCCGTGCGGGGTAAGTTGAGCATCGGCGTGAGGGAGGATGACATCAGAGCCGGGGCCGAAGAGGGGCATCCGGAACGGCTTGCGCAGCCGCGACCGGCGACCCGAACCCGACGGTCGGGGCCGTTTCGGCGGGCGGTCGGGCTGATTCTGCTCGTTCCCGCGGTGATTGTCGTCATTTTGCTCACGTTGGCGCTCGTCTATAGCGCAGTGACGCCGCCGTCGACTCTGATGCTTGGCCGTTGGTTGACGCTGCAGCCCGTCGAGCGTCAGGCCGTGCCCCTGTCGCGGATCGCCCCGGCGTTGCAACTCGCGGTGCTGACCTCAGAGGACCAGCGCTTCTGCCTCGACAATGGTGTCGATTTCGGCGCCCTCCGCGACGTGGTGGAGGATGAGGATTCGCCCTCGCGCGGCGCGTCGACCATCGCCATGCAAACGGTGAAGAACGTCTTCCTGTGGCCAGGGCGGTCCTACATCCGCAAGGCGATCGAGATTCCTTTGGCGCTCACGCTCGACACGCTGTGGGGCAAGCGCCGGATGATGGAGATCTACCTCAACGTCGCCGAATGGGGCGAGGGCATCTATGGGGCGCAGGCGGCGAGCCGCCACTGGTTCCATAAGGACGCCGCCGATCTCACGCGCTCCGAGGCGGCGTTGCTCGCCGCCGTCCTGCCGAATCCCATCGTCCGCAGTGCCGGCCGCCCCTCCCCCGGAGTGCGTCGCCGGGCGGCGCAGATCCAGGGGATGATGGGGCGGACGGAAGGGTTGGGCGCCTGCCTGAGGCGATGATTAGCCTTCGCGCTTCTTGCGCTGGGCGAGCGTACGCAGCCGCAGGGCGTTGAGCTTGATGAAGCCCGCCGCATCGCGGTGGTCGTAGGCGACGGCGCCTTCCTCGAAGGTCACGAGGTCCTGGTCGTAGAGCGAATTCGGGCTCTCCCGGCCGATGACATGGACGCCGCCCTTGTACAGCTTGAGCCGGACGGTGCCGGTGACCTTCTCCTGGCTCTTGTCGATCAGCGCCTGGATCATTTCCCGCTCCGGCGAGAACCAGAAGCCGTTGTAGATCAGCTCCGCGTATTGCGGCATGAGCTGGTCCTTCAGGTGGGCCGCACCCCGGTCCAGGGTGATCGACTCGATGGCGCGGTGGGCCGGCAGCAGGATCGTGCCGCCGGGCGTCTCGTACATGCCGCGGCTCTTCATGCCGACGAAGCGGTTCTCGACGAGGTCAAGCCGGCCGATCCCGTTGGCGTGGCCGAGTTCGTTGAGCTTGGCCAGCAGGCTCGCGGGCGAGAGCTTTTCGCCGTCGATCGAGACCGCGTCGCCCCGCTCGAAGCCGATGGTGATGATGGTCGGCTGGTCAGGCGCCTCTTCGGGTGAAAGCGTACGCGAGTAGACGTAATCCGGCACCTCGACCGCCGGATCCTCAAGCACCTTCCCTTCGGATGAGGCGTGCAGCAGGTTGGCGTCGACGGAGAACGGGCTTTCGCCGCGCTTGTCCTTGGCGATCGGAATCTGATGCTGCTCGGCGAAGGCGATCAGCTGCTCGCGCGAGCGCAGATCCCATTCGCGCCAGGGGGCGATGACGGTCACGTCCGGCTTCAGGGCATAGTAGCCGAGTTCGAACCGGACCTGATCGTTCCCCTTGCCGGTGGCGCCGTGGCACACCGCATCAGCGCCCACGCGCTCGGCGATCTCGATCTGCTTCTTAGCGATCAGCGGGCGGGCGATGGATGTGCCCAGCAGGTACACGCCCTCGTAGACGGCGTTCGCCCGGAACATCGGGAACACGTAATCGCGAACGAACTCCTCGCGAAGGTCCTCGATGTAAATGTTCTCCGGCTTGATGCCGAGGAGTTCGGCCTTGCGCCGCGCGGGCTCCAACTCCTCGCCCTGGCCGAGGTCGGCGGTGAACGTCACCACCTCGCAGCCATAGGTGGTTTGCAGCCATTTCAGGATGATCGAGGTGTCGAGGCCGCCGGAATAGGCGAGCACGACCTTCTTCACGGGGGGCTTGGCGAGATCGGTCATGCGACGTCCGGTAACAGGAGGGCCTGGAAGGCGGCGGCTTATCGCGGGCAACACCGACCTGCAACCGGCATGCCGCCTTGAGCGTATGCCCCTGTGAGGATGGGCCCGAATCGACAGGTCGGACGCCTTGAGCCCTGGCGTCGGCGGCCCAACTTGGCCAGACCGAACCTGTGAGACGATTACCGAGAGGCCGAACAGATGGCGCGCCAGCCCACATTGGAGTTCTGGTACGAATTTGCATCGACCTATTCGCACCTCGCGGCGCACCGCATCGAGGCAGCGGCAGAGGCGGCGGGTGTGAGCGTGCGCTGGCGGCCCTTCCTCGTTGGCCCGCTCTTCGCTTCGCAGGGCTGGACGACCTCGCCGTTCAACCTGTTCCCGGCCAAGGGCAGGAACATGTGGCGCGATCTCGAACGGCAGGCCGCGAGTTATGGTCTGCCACCGATCACCAAGCCCGATCCCTTCCCGCAGAACAGCCTGAATGCCGTTCGGGTCGCGTTGTTCGGACAGGATCAGGAGTGGCTGGTGCCGTTCTCCAAGGCGGTCTTTTCCGCGAGCTTCTCGCAGGGGCGCTCCATCTCGGAGCCATCGGCGGTCGTCGCGATCCTCGATTCGCTCGGTCTCGACGGGACACAGGTGCTGAAGGCAGCCGCGTCCGACGCCAACAAGACGAAGCTGCGGGTCGCCGTCGAGGAAGCGCGGTCTCGTGGGATCTACGGGGCCCCGACTTTCCTCACGGACGATGGCGAATTGTTCTGGGGTAACGACCGGCTGGAACAGGCCCTCGCCTGGGCGAGTGGAGACCGCCCCCGGGCTTAAGATGACGACAACCGGGGGCAGCCATAAAAGCGCCATCTGACGCCGCACGGGTTCCCCCATGATGTTGTCCCGCCGCCGCCTCCTCGCGGCCTCCGCCGGTCTCGCCCTTGCGGGGCCGGCCGCCGCCCAATCCTACGGCCAACGCGTTGCCGTGACCGGCGACGACGGCAAGGCGGTAGCGAATTCCGTCCTCCCCGGTGAGATCACGGGACAGATCCCCGCCCTGCGCGGCGTCACCTATGCCGGGCCGAAGGACGGCGAGACGGTTCTCTACGAGTTTTTCGACTTCAACTGCCCCTGGTGCCGGAAGGCCGCCGCCGACGTCGTGGCCCTGCACGAGTCGGACGCGGCCCTGCGCATCGGGCTCGTCCAAAATCCAATCCTCTCGCCGGAATCGGCGCAGGCGGCGAAGGTGATGCTCGCCGTTCAACGCAAGCTGGGCTCGGCGGCGGCGTTCGGCTTCTACCGTACCCTCCTGTCGAAGCCCGGCCGCATCGACGGCCCCGGCGCTTTGACCGCAGCCGCCGCGCTGGGCGTGCCGCAGGACGAGATCGAGCAGATCGCCGACAGCGACGAGGTCAGGCTGGCCCTGAAGAGCCATATGCGCATGGCGGCCGACCTCGGGCTCTACGCCACGCCGTCCTACGTACTCGGCAATGCGGGAGTTCTCGGCCATCCCGGCGCGAAGTCCATGGCCAAGATGATCAGCAGCATGCGCCGATGTGACCGGCTGGCCTGTTGAGAAAGCGCGAATTTGGTGGCGTCACACTTCTGCCGCCCTGTCGAGCAGCACGCCACCTCGCCTTGCGCCCATCGGTCCAGCCATGCTAGGCGGTCGCCGCGCCGGACGGGGGCGGCAACTGCCTTGCCCGACCCCGGCGCGATCCAAAAACCTTTGCCCAGGGCCGAAAGGCCTTGCGCAGCGCACGAGCGGGTTCCAAAGACCTGATCGGCGGGCAACGAGAGAAGAGAGCGACGGGTGGCGCAGAACGGTTCCGAGGCTGGTCCCCTGATCTCAGGCGTGGCAGGCCGGTACGCTTCCGCTCTTTTCGAGCTCGCGCGGGACGAGCGCCAGCTCGACTCCGTGGCCGAGGGCCTCAATCAATTCGACGGGCTGCTGAAAGAGAGCGCTGACCTGCGCCGTCTCGTGCGCAGCCCGGTCTTCAGCGCCGAGGAGCAGGAAGCCGCCGTCGGCGCCATCCTCGAGAAGGCCGGCATCACCGGCCTTGCTGCCAATTTCATCCGTCTCGCGGCGTCGAACCGGCGTCTCTTCGCTCTTCCCGGCATGATCGCGGCGTTCCGCGCCCTCGTGCGGGAGTCGAAGGGTATCGTCCGCGCCGAAGTGCGGGTAGCCGAGAAGCCTTCGGACGCGCTGATCGAGGAGATCAAGGCGTCGCTGAAGGACATCGCGAAGGCGGATGTCGACATCGACCTCGTGGTCGACCCGAGCCTGATCGGCGGCCTCGTCGTGAAGATGGGCTCCCGCATGGTCGACGCCTCGCTCAAGACCAAGCTCAACGGTATCCGCCTCGCGATGAGGGCTGCGCGCTAAGGCGCCACTCCGCGACCCGTAATTCGACCAGACGCTAACGCCACAGGGGCACCCATGGACATCCGCGCCGCCGAGATCTCCGCGATCCTCAAGGACCAGATCAAGAACTTCGGCGAAGAGGCCGAGGTCTCCGAGGTCGGTCAGGTTCTTTCCGTTGGTGACGGCATCGCCCGCGCCTACGGCCTCGACAACGTTCAGGCCGGTGAAATGGTCGAGTTCGAGTCGGGCGTGCGCGGCATGGCCCTGAACCTCGAGCAGGACAACGTCGGCATCGTGATCTTCGGCTCCGACCGTGAGATCAAGGAAGGCCAGACCGTCAAGCGCACGGGCGCCATCGTGGACGTGCCGGTTGGCAAGGGTCTGCTCGGCCGCGTCGTCGACGCCCTCGGCAACCCGATCGACGGCAAGGGTCCGATCCAGTCGACCGAGCGTCGCCGCGTCGACGTGAAGGCCCCGGGCATCATCCCGCGCAAGTCGGTGCACGAGCCGATGGCCACGGGCCTCAAGGCCATCGACGCCCTGATCCCGGTGGGCCGCGGCCAGCGCGAGCTGATCATCGGCGATCGCCAGACCGGCAAGACCGCCATCGCGCTCGACACGATCCTCAACCAGAAGCCCGGCCATGCTGCTGGCGGCGATGAGAAGGCCAAGCTCTTCTGCATCTACGTCGCCATCGGTCAGAAGCGCTCGACCGTCGCCCAGTTCGTGAAGGTCCTCGAGGACCAGGGTGCGCTTGAGTACTCGATCGTTATCGCCGCCACCGCCTCGGACGCCGCGCCGATGCAGTTCATCGCGCCGTTCGCCGGCTGCGCCATGGGCGAGTACTTCCGCGACAACGGCATGCATGCCGTGATCGTGTACGACGATCTGTCCAAGCAGGCCGTCGCCTACCGCCAGATGTCCCTGCTGCTGCGCCGCCCGCCGGGCCGCGAGGCTTACCCGGGCGACGTGTTCTACCTGCACAGCCGTTTGCTCGAGCGCGCCGCCAAGATGGGCGACGCTGCCGGCAACGGCTCGCTGACCGCCCTCCCGGTCATCGAAACCCAGGCCAACGACGTGTCGGCCTACATCCCGACCAACGTGATCTCGATCACCGACGGCCAGATCTTCCTCGAGACGGACCTGTTCTACCAGGGCATCCGCCCGGCGGTGAACGTCGGCCTTTCGGTGTCGCGCGTGGGCTCCTCGGCTCAGACCAAGGCGATGAAAAAGGTCGCCGGCAAGATCAAGGGCGAGCTGGCGCAGTACCGCGAGATGGCGGCCTTCGCTCAGTTCGGTTCAGATCTCGACGCCTCGACCCAGCAGCTGCTGAACCGCGGCTCGCGCCTTACCGAGCCCTGAAGCAGCCGCAGTTCTCGCCGCTGAAGATGGAAGAGCAGGTTGCGGTGATCTACGCTGGCGTGAACGGCTACCTCGACAAGCTCCCGCTCGCGAAGGTCCGCCCGTTCGAGGACCAGCTCCTCGCCACCCTGCGCAGCAAGCACAAGGACCTGCTCGACTCGATCGCCGCCTCGAAGGACCTGTCGGACGAGAACGCCGGCAAGCTCAAGACCGTCGTCGAGGGCGTGGCCAAGGCCATCGCCTGAACCGAGCCCTCCTGATCCCGGGACCGCCCGGGATCAGGCTTGCGCTTGCCTGAACCGGGCGAGCACCATCCGCCTCCTCTCGATCCGCGGGAGGAGAGGCCCCTAGGAACGGACCTGGACCTCACTCGATGGCGAGCTTGAAGGACCTGCGGAACCGCATCACCTCGGTGAAGGCGACGCAGAAGATCACCAAGGCCATGCAGATGGTCGCCGCAGCCAAGCTGCGCCGCGCCCAGATGGCCGCTGAAGCGGGCCGGCCCTTCGCCGAGAAGATGGCTGGCGTGCTGGCTAATCTCGCTGGCAACATGGTCGGCGGCGCTGGCGCCCCGAAGCTGCTGTCCGGCACGGGCTCAGAGCAGGTGCACCTGTTGGTCATCTGCACCGGCGACCGTGGCCTCTGCGGCGCGTTCAACTCCTCGATCGTCCGCATGGCCCTTCGTGAGCATGTCACGAAGCTTCAGGCCGCCGGGAAGACGGTCAAGTTCATGACCGTGGGTAAGAAGGGCTACGACCTTCTCCGCCGTCAGTACCGCGACCAGATTGTCGAGAACATGGACATCCGCGGTAACAAGCCGGTGGATTACGCCTTCGCGACCGAGATCGCCCAGAAGATCGTCGCGCGCTTCGATGCGGGCGAGTTCGATGTGGCGACGTTGTTCTTCTCCGAGTTCCGCTCGGTGATCTCGCAGGTTCCGACCGCGCAGCGCCTGATCCCGGCGGAGCTTCCGGCCACGACCGACAGCACGGCCAAGCCCGGAGGCGAAGCATCGCTCGAGTTCGAGCCCTCCGAGGAGGCGATCCTGGAGACCCTGCTGCCGCAGAACCTCGCAGTGCAGGTGTACCGGGCGCTTCTCGAGAACGCCGCTTCCGAGCAGGGCGCGCGCATGAGCGCGATGGATTCCGCCACGCGCAACGCGGGCGAGATGATCAAGAAGCAGACGCTGGTCTACAACCGGACCCGTCAGGCGATGATCACCAAGGAGCCATCGAAATCATCTCCGGCGCAGAGGCCCTCTAAGGGTATCGGCACCGTCCGCACAGATTGAAGGGTCAGCAGACAATGGCGAACACCGCACTCCCCGGCGCCGGCTCCAACAAGACCGGCAAGATCACCCAGGTCATCGGCCCCGTGGTCGACGTGCAGTTCGAGGGCCACCTGCCCGAGATCCTGAACGCTCTGGAGACCAAGAACAACGGCGCCCGCCTCGTCCTCGAGGTCGCTCAGCAGCTCGGTGAGAACACCGTCCGCTGCATCGCCATGGACACGTCCGAGGGTCTGACCCGCGGGCAGGAGTGCACCGACACCGGCGAGCCGATCAAGGTTCCGGTGGGCATGAACACCCTCGGCCGCATCATGAACGTCATCGGCGAGCCGATCGACGAGCTCGGCCCGGTCGTCACGGACACTTACCGCGCCATCCACCAGCCGGCTCCCTCCTACGCCGAGCAGTCGACCGAGGCGCAGATCCTCGTCACCGGCATCAAGGTGGTGGACCTGCTCGCTCCCTACGCCAAGGGCGGTAAGATCGGCCTGTTCGGCGGCGCCGGCGTCGGTAAGACCGTGCTGATCATGGAGCTGATCAACAACATCGCGAAGGTGCACTCCGGTTACTCGGTGTTCGCCGGCGTGGGTGAGCGTACCCGTGAGGGCAACGATCTCTATCACGAGATGATCGAGTCCAACGTGAATAAGAACCCGAAGGAGAACGGCGGTTCGGCCGAGGGTTCGAAGTGCGCGCTGGTCTATGGCCAGATGAACGAGTCCCCCGGCGCCCGCTCCCGCGTGGCCCTGACCGGCCTGACCATCGCGGAGCAGTTCCGTGACGAGGGCCAGGACGTGCTGTTCTTCGTGGACAACATCTTCCGCTTCACCCAGGCGGGCTCCGAGGTGTCGGCGCTTCTCGGTCGTATCCCCTCGGCCGTGGGTTACCAGCCGACGCTGGCCACCGACATGGGCGCCCTGCAGGAGCGCATCACCACCACGAACAAGGGTTCCATCACCTCGGTGCAGGCCGTGTACGTGCCGGCCGACGATCTGACCGACCCGGCGCCCGCCGCCTCGTTCGCCCACCTAGACGCCACGACCGTGCTGTCCCGCTCCATCGCCGAGAAGGGCATCTACCCGGCCGTGGATCCGCTGGACTCCACCTCGCGCATGCTGTCGCCGACCATCCTCGGCGAAGAGCACTACGACGTGGCCCGCCGCGTGCAGCAGACCCTGCAGCGCTACAAGGCCCTGCAAGACATCATCGCGATCCTGGGCATGGACGAGCCTGTCCGAAGAGGATAAGCTCACCGTGACCCGCGCCCGCAAGATCGAGCGCTTCTTCTCGCAGCCCTTCTCGGTGGCCGAAGTGTTCACCGGCTCGCCGGGCAAGCAGGTTGCCCTGGAAGACACGATCAAGGGCTTCAAGGGCCTCGTGAACGGCGACTACGACGACCTCCCCGAGGCGGCCTTCTACATGGTCGGCACCATCGAGGAGGCCCAGGAGAAGGCCAAGAAGCTCAAGGCGGCGTAAGCCGGCTATAGCCCCTCCCCTTACCGGGGAGGGGCCATACTTCCCTCCGGGAAGAGAGCTTGAGGCGGGAATTCTGAGACGATGGCCACCTTCCATTTCGATTTCGTCGGCCCCGAGCGGACGCTGTATTCCGGCGAGGTGAACGCCGTTCAGTTGCCCGGTATTGAGGGCGAGATGACCGTGATGGCGGGTCACGCCCCGGTCGTCACGTCGCTGCGCGTCGGCGTCATCGTCGTCACCGAGAGCGCCGGTGCGGGCAAGCGCATCTATGTCCGCGGTGGCTTCGCCGATATCGGTCCGCAGGGCGTCACTGTCCTGGCCGAGCGCGCGGCCCCGATCGAGGAGCTAAACGCGGCTTCCCTCGACCGCGACATCGAGGCAATTCAACTGCAGTACGACATGGCCGAGGATCCGCAGAAGCGCGAGGAGCCAATGCTCAGATCGTGCAGCTGCGTGAGACCAAGGAACTGCTGAAGCTCTAAGCTTCATAGCCTTGTCCAACGACACGGCGTCCCCGACCGAAAGGCGCGGGGACGTTTTCGTTTCGAGAGCCGGGCTCTGCCCTATTGGCTTGCAGCGACAAAGGCCTTCGCCAGAAGGTCGCCGCGCGAAACTTCATCCATTGGACAGCCGCGAGCGAGCCATTCGGCTTTCGCCACCGCCAACCCGTGTCCAATATGGCGGCCGGGCTTCAAGCCAGCGTCGATGAGGTCGCTCCCCGCCAGGGGAAAGACCGGATCGTTCTTCCCACCGGCCAGATCATTGGCCTCGGCAAGTGCATCGGCATCCGGCTGCGGACGAGGCTCTGCCGACAGGATCGCCAGGGTCTGCGCGACCATCGCCCCACCATGCCGGGCTGCTAGAGCCCTGACGTCCCCGCGACCAATCCGCTCTCGACCGTGGAGAACTTCAAGTAGGCGAGCATAGGTCGCGAGTTGCGCAGCTTCGTTGTTGGCGAGGCGCAAGTCCTCGCGCAGGCGAGGCTCGTCATGAGCGGCATGGACGCAAAGGGCTGCGAGCCGCATTGCAGCGCCCTGCCCTGCCTCCGCGCTGCGGGCGAGGCGTCCGAGTTCAGGCACGCCGCCGCTGATCCGCTGTAGCAGCCCGGTCGTTGCAAGAAGGGCTGCCACGGGCACGCAGCCCGGCGCGAGCAGAAGCTTCATGAACTCGCTACGCACCCGCTCGCGGGACAGGCCGTCGAGGGCATCGCGCGCGGCGATGCAGGCGGATAGCGCTTCCGCATCGGGCTCGCCGGAAGCGAAGCGCGCGTGGAAACGGAAGAACCGCAAGATGCGCAGGGCATCCTCGCGAATGCGGGTTGCGGCCTCACCGATGAAGCGGACACGGCCCGCATGCAAATCGTCCACGCCCCCGACCGTATCGTGCACAATGCCATCGGCACCGACAGAGAGAGCGTTGATCGTGAAGTCGCGCCGGGCCGCATCCTGCGCGAAGTCGCCGCCGAATCGCACCACGGCATGGCGACCATCCGTTTCGACATCCTCACGAAGCGTCGTGACTTCCAGCGGTTCCTGCGGCGTGACCACGGTGATGGTGCCATGCTCGATGCCGGTCGGCACGGCTTTCAAACCTGCCGCCCTTGCCCGCTCCATCACAGCTTCCGGGCGAAGCGTCGTGGCGAGGTCGATATCGGACGCGGAATGGCCCAGCAGCGCATCGCGCACGCAGCCGCCGACGAGGCGCGTTTCCTCTCCTGGAACAGACAGCGCCGCGAAAGCCGCGCGCACGCCGGGGCGGGCGAGGAGCGCCGCCGGGCCAGCCCGATCGAGCGTGCGGCTCACCGGAACTGTCCCGGAACGAGGCGGCCGTTTTCCATGTGCGGCGGCACATAGCCCGTGGAACGGCGCTCGGAGAACAGGCCCTCGTACACGAGGGACATGATGACCACGAACAGTCCGGCGAGCACGAGCCGGAAGCCCTGCTTGCTCCAGTGATGGAACTGGAAAGGATTGCGTCCCGTGACGACGAGCAACACGAGGAACAGGCCGAAGGGTATCAGGAAGAGGCCGAACTCTTCGATGAAGCGGCGAAGCATGATGATGCCGGCTTGAGGACGAGACGCGGAGGCTGGCGCCCGTCAGACTAACGCGTCGCGTCCGCGCTGTCGTCCGGATAGAGCCGTTCGCGCAGATTGTTCAGAATTCCGGCGGTCACGCCCCAGATCAGCCGCTCGCCGAAATGCATCGCGTAGAAGTAGCGCAGCCGTCCCTGCCATTCCCGCGAGCGTAGGGCGTAGCGCTCCCGGTCCATGAGGAAGGCGAGTGGCACTTCGAACACCTCTGCTACCTCTGTCGGGTTTGGCTGGAAGGGCACGGTGGGCTCGGCCAAACCGATCACGGGGGTCACGAGGAAGCCCGTGCCCGAGAGGTAGGGGTCCAGATAGCCGAGCACCCGCACTTCGTGCGGCGCCAGGGCGATCTCCTCCTGCGCCTCGCGCAAAGCCGCCTCGGCGGGGCCAGGATCGGACGGGTCGATCTTGCCGCCCGGCAGGGCGACCTGCCCGGAATGGTCGCGCAGCCCCATAGCGCGCTGGGTCAGCACCAGGGCAGGACCGTCCGGCCGGTGCAGGATCGGCAACAGCACGGCGGCCCGGCGATGGGGCGGCGGCGGAATCACAGCCGACCCGTCCGGATCGATGCTGTGGTCGCCGCGCGGGTTCGAGGTCGGATCGTCCGGACCCGGTGGGTGGCGCGACAGACCCGCCTCGGCACGGGCGAGAAAATCGGCGAGCGACGCGCTCACGCGTCGAAAGCCGGGGCGATCATGTGGAAGATCCCGCCCGCCTCGATCCCGAGCCAGGTTTCCCCGTCGATCTCGCGTTCTTCCGCGAGGTCCACGAGTTCATAGGTCAGGGCTCGGGTCACCAAGGCCCATAGGCCCCGTCGGACGTGGAGATAGGGTTTCAGACCGCCCTGCGGATCCTGCTCGAAGCGAAGGCCGTGCTCGGCATCGACGCTCACGAGGTCATCGACATTGGTGCGGAAGGCGATCGTCCTGTCCGCGCCCTCTCCCTCCACGGCCATCTCGACGGCGAGGAACGGCGCGTCCTCCACGGCGATGCCGACGCATTCCGCCGGGGTGACGAGCACCGTTCGCCCATCCGGCTCGCGCCGCAGGATGGTCGAGAACAGGCGAACCAACTTCTCGCGGCGGATCGGCGAGCCGTTATGGTGCCACGTGCCATCAGCAGCAATGCGGATATCGATCTCGCCGCAATAGGGCGGGTTCCAGGCCTCGACCGGCGGAAGTCCCCGTTTCGGAAGGGCGCCGAGGGCCGCGCTCAGGCGGCTCAGGGCCGGGTCGGTGGCGTCGTCGCTCATGGCCGGAAGATAGCGCCGCCTCGCCCCCTCAGCCATGGGCGGATCAACCTTTCCGGCCTCTCAGAATCTTCCAGACCCCGTCCGCCGTGGCGACGAGGCGCTCACCATCGCGGACCTCGCCTCGCAGGAAAGCCATGGACCCGGTACGCTTCATCAGAAACGGCTCGCAGGTCAGCCAATCGCCGATCCGGCCCGCATCGAGAAACTTCATCTCGAGTTGGATCGTGACGCAATTCGCCCCATCGGCCGCCGCCATGGCTGCGACGCCCATGGCCCGGTCGGCGAAGCTCATCAGCATGCCGCCATGCACGACACGGATGAGATTGGCGTGTTTCTGCGCGGCGCGGAAGCCGTAGACGCTGCCCCGGGCATAGAGCGGGCCGACCAGGGCAATGAAGCCTTCGTCCTCGATGGGCAGCCACTCGGCGCTTGGGGGATCGTCGTGCTCTGGTTCAGGCGTCATCGAGGGCAAACGTCCATCTAGGGATCAGGTACCGCGGGGCTTGGCCCGGCGGGTCGGCGCCTCGGCCAGGGGATCGTCCGGCCAGGGATGGCGAGGATAGCGCCCCCGCATTTCGGCGCGGACGGCGGCCCAGGAGCCGCGCCAGAAGCCCGGCAGGTCACGGGTGATCTGGATCGGCCTCTGGGCGGGCGAGAGCAGATGCAGCACGAGGGGCCGACCTCCCGCGCTCGGGTGGCTGTCGAGGCCGAACAATTCCTGCACCCGCACCGACAGGGCGGGTTCCTCGGCGGCGTAATCGACCGGGATGCGCGAGCCTGTCGGCACCTCGACATGGGTCGGCGCGGCCTTGTCGAGGCGCGCGCGCATCTCCCACGGCAGGAGCGCGTGGAGGGCGTTGGCGAGGTCGTCGGCCGTGATCGCGGCGAGGCTGGTTCGGCCTTGGATCGACGGAGCGAGCCAGTCAGCCGCCTTCTCCGCGAGCGCGGCATCGGAGAGGTCCGGCCAGGGCTCACCTTCGGCAGCGCGCATGAAGTTTACGCGGGCACGCCATTGGGCGATAGCGGCCGTCCAGGGCAACCGGTCGAGGCCGAGTTTGGCGATGCCCTCGGCCAGGATCGCGGCGGACCTCTCGTCGCCCGGTACCGGCAGGGTCTTCTCACCGAGATTGACCGCACCCAGGCGGCGCACCGCGCGGGCGCGCAGGGCAGCCGCCTGCGGATCGAAGGTGACCTGCGTGACCGATTCGATGCGATCGGCAAACAGGGCCTCGATCGTCTCCGCACCGATGGCGGCGGCTGCAAGGATGCGCGCGTTGGCGGCGCTGCCCGCGAGGTCCGCGATGACGATGAAAGTTTCCCGCGCGAGGGGGCTCGCGGCGTCGAGCCGCCCGGCCCGGCCGCTGGCCATCACGAACTCGCCCTCCTTCCCCCGGGCGCGAGCGACGCGATCCGGGAAGGCGAGCGCTAGAAGTGGGCCAGCGGGTGACGGCTCGGCTGGGCCCGTGGCGCCCGCGATGCGCGCCCAGTTCTCGGCGAGACGCCGCATGTCGGCGGCTCGTCCACCCCGATCGCGGCTGAAGCGCTCGACGCGCTCATCGAGATCGACGCTATCCCCACCAAGGCCTCGCTCCACCAGGACGGCAGCGAGGTTGGCCGCGGCCCGGCCGCGCCCGTCGAGGGCGGCGCTTGCCACCATGCGCGCAAGGCGCGGGGGCAGCGGCAGGGCGCGCAGGCGGCGGCCCGTCTCGGTTAGTCGCCCCTCCGCATCCAGGGCGCCGAGCCCTTCAAGCATCGCGCGCGCCTCGGCGAGCGCTGGGGCCGGGGGCGAATCGAGGAAGGCGAGCGTGCGCGGATCGGTGACACCCCAAGCGGCGCAATCCAGCAGCATCCCGGCGAGGTCGCTCGACAGGATCTCGGGACGGGCAAAGGCATCGAGCGCACCGGTCGCTGCGTCCGGCCACAGACGCCAGCAGATGCCGGGCTCCGTGCGTCCCGCGCGGCCTCGGCGCTGATCCACCGCCGCCCGTGAAGCTCGTGCCGTGACAAGTCGCGTGAGCCCAAGGCCGGGCTCGTAGACCGGCACCCGCGCGAGCCCGGAATCGACCACGATGCGCACACCCTCGATGGTGAGCGAGGTTTCGGCGATAGAGGTCGCGAGCACCACCTTGCGCTGGCCGGGCGGCGGCGGGCTAACCGCCCTGTCCTGCTCGGCGGGGGTGAGCGCGCCGTAAAGGGGGGCGATGATTATGTCCGGCCCGACCTTTCCGGCCAGCGCCTCGGCGGTGCGGCGGATCTCGGCCTGCCCCGGGAGGAAGACCAGCACCGAGCCGGGATCGGCCCGAAGTGCACGCAGCACGGCGTCGGTGACGCTGTCTTCGAGGCGCTTGTTCGGGTCGCGATCGAGGTGGCGCGTCTCCACCGGAAAGGCGCGCCCCTCCGAGGCGACGACCGGCGCATCGCCGAGCAGGGCCGCCACCCGCGCCCCGTCGAGGGTCGCGGACATGACGAGGATCCGCAGATCCTCCCGCAGGCCGCCCTGTGCGTCGAGGGCGAGCGCGAGCCCGAGATCGGCGTCGAGGGAGCGCTCGTGAAACTCATCGAACAGCACGGCGCCGATGCCGGTGAGTTCGGGGTCATCGAGGATCATGCGCGTGAACACGCCCTCGGTGACGACCTCGATCCGGGTCCGCGCAGAAATCTTCGAGCCGAGCCGAACCCGCAGCCCGACCGTTCCGCCGACCTCTTCGTTCAGAGTGCGCGCCATCCGCGCTGCGGCGGCACGGGCCGCGAGGCGACGGGGCTCCAGCAGAATCACCTTGCCGTCGCCGAGCCAGGGGGCAGCCAGCAGGTCGAGGGGGACGCGGGTGGTCTTACCCGCGCCAGGCGGCGCCACGAGCACGGCGGTGTTGCGGGCTTCGAGCGCCCGGCGAAGTTCGGGAAGCGCCGCCTCGATCGGGAGGCTGGCATGGGGATCGGCGGCCATCACCGTCGCTGATGGCGCGGCGGCGGCGATGACGCAACAGGCCGCGCTCAGGCCGTGGTTACGGCCACGGAGAGCGCCGGCTTGTGGTTCAGCGTCTGGAACACAACGCAATACCGCTCGGTGAGCTTCAGGAGTTGGGCCAGCTTCTCCTCGGACGCATCGGTATCGAGTTTGAACGAGAGGCGGATGTCGCGGAAGCCGACCGGGGCTTCCTTATCGACGCCGAGCGTGCCGCGGAAATCCAGGTCGCCCTCGGCCGATACGGTTCCGGAGCGAAGCGGAATTTCCAGGGCGGTCGCCACCGCCTTTACGGTCACGCCCGCACAGGCGACGAGGGCCTCAAGCAGCATATCCCCGGAGCAGAGTTCGGCGCCGGAGCCGCCGGTCGCCGGATGGAGGCCCGCCACGGCCAGGGCCCGGCCGGTCTCGACCTTGCAGGCGATCTTGCTGTCATCGAGCGTGCCGTTCGCCTTGAGGGTGATGACGGCCGAATCGGGGGCGTTCCGATACTGGTCCTTCAGCGGGGCCTGTAGGCTGCGCAGGGTGGTGGCGTCCATGATCGTCCTGTCCTCCGGTTCGTTGTTGTGGCTGGGCCTAACCTCTTGGGCCGCCCGGCTCAACCGGCGGTGAGGCGCGCTACGGCCTCGGACAGGGCATCGACCTGCGATTCGCTGTGAGCCGCCGAGAAGGCGACCCGCAGGCGCGCGGTCCCGGCGGGCACCGTCGGCGGGCGGATCGCCACGACGAGGAAGCCCTCCGCTTCGAGCTGCGCCGAGAGGTCGAGCGCCTGCTGCGCCTCACCCACCAGCACGGGCACCACGGCGCTCTCGGCTTCGGGCAGTCCCAATCGGGCGGTGAAGCGCCGGGCCAGGGCCAGCGGCCGGGCGCAGCGATCCGGCTCTTCCTCGAGGATGACCAGCGCTTCGAGGGCTGCAGCGGCCGAGGCTGGAGGCAGGCCCGTCGTGTAGATGAAGCTGCGCGCGCGGCTGGTCAGCAGGTCGATGACCGCGCGAGAGGCGCACAGATAGCCGCCATAGGAGCCGAGAGACTTCGACAGCGTGCCCATTTCGAGGGGCGCGCGCGGCCCATCCTCGATCACGCCGAGGCCGTGGGCGTCGTCTACCAGCGTCCAGGCGTCGAAATCCCTGGCGATGGACAGAATGTCGTCCATCGGCGCGCGGTCTCCGTCCATGGAGAAGATGCGCTCGGTGAGGAGGAGCGCCCGGCCATGCCCCGCGCGGTTGGCCGCGAGCACGGATCGCAGATCGTCCATGTCGTTATGGCGGAAGGTGAGCACGCGGGCGCCGGACAGCCGCGCCCCCGCCCACATGCAGGCGTGGGACAGGTCATCAAGCAGGACGAGATCGCCGGACCCGGCCAGGGCCGGCGTGATGCCGAGATTGGCGAGGTAGCCGCTGCCGAACACCATGGCCGCTTCCTTGCCCTTATGGGCCGCGAGCCGCGTTTCGAGTTCGCCCAGGATCGCGTGGTTGCCCGTCACAAGGCGAGAGCCGCCCGCGCCCGCGCCATGGGCGGCGACCGCTGCCTGCGCCGCCGCGATGACGCGCGGATGCTGCGACAGGCCGAGGTAATCGTTGCAAGAGAATGAGACCATCGCCCGCCCGCCGCGCGTTGCGGCGGAATCCGGCCCGCGCCCGGTGGTCGTGAGCCGCCGACGCAGGGCGCCGGCTTCGAGGGCGGCGAGCTTCTGCTCCGCGAAGGCATCGAGGCTGTTCATGGCAGCGAGAAGCCAGGGGCGCGACAGGCCGTCAAGAGCGCCCCGCCGACGGTTGACCGGGGCGGCGCCTCTCTCCATCCCCCATGGCATGAGCGAGGCACGATCCACCCACCTCTGGCGCCCCTATACGCAGATGAAGCACGCCGCCCCTCCCCTGGAGGCGGTGGCGACGACGGGCACGCGCATCCGCCTCGCGGACGGACGTGAACTCGTGGATGGCATCGCCTCGTGGTGGACGGCCGTGCACGGCTACAACCATCCCCACATTGCTGGGGCCGTGGCGGCCCAACTCGCGGCCATGCCTCACATCATGTTCGGGGGTCTGACCCACGCTTCAGCCGAAAGGCTGGCGGCGCGGCTCGCCGCCCTCCTGCCCGGCGATCTCGACCACGTCTTCTTCAGCGATTCGGGATCGGTCGCCGTGGAAGTCGCGCTGAAGATGGCGGCGCAGCTCTGGATCAACCGGGGCGTCGCGGGGCGGACGAAGGTGCTCGCCTTCCGGGGCGGCTACCACGGCGACACGATGGGGGCGATGTCGGTCTGCGACCCCGAGGAGGGCATGCATCGGCGCTTCGGCGCGTGGTTGCCCGAACAGATCTTTTGCGATCTGCCCCGGACCGAGGCCGAGACAAATACCCTCGACGCCGCCCTGACACACAATCGCGACCGGCTCGCCGCCCTGATCGTGGAGCCCCTGGTGCAGGGCGCGGGCGGGATGCTGATGCATCCTCCGGAGGTCCTGGCGCGCATCGCCACTCTCGCCCGGCGAAACGGCCTGCCGCTCATCGTGGACGAGATCTTCACCGGCTTCGGCCGCACCGGCACGATGTTCGCCTGCGAGCAGGCAGGCATCGTCCCCGACATCGTGTGCCTGTCCAAGGCGCTGACCGGTGGGACCCTGACCCTGGCCGCCACCGTGGCGCGGACGGAGATCTTCTCGGCCTTCTGGTCGGACGATCCGGCGGCGGCGCTGATGCATGGGCCGACCTTCATGGCCAATCCCCTCGCCTGCGCCGCCGCCAATGCCAGCCTCGACCTGTTCGAGCGCGAACCTCGTCTCGAGCAGGCTCGCGCCATCGAGAGCCGTCTCACCGACGGCCTCGCGGACCTTCGCGGCCTGCCCGGCGTGGCGGATGTACGGGTGCTCGGCGCCATCGGCTGCTTGCAATTCGCAAACACGCCGGATCTCGCGGCGCTCAAGGAGCGGCTCGTGGCCCGTGGTGTCTGGGTGCGCCCCTTCGGCGACATCCTCTACCTCACGCCTGCGCTGTCGATCGAAGCGGCCGACCTCACCCGGCTGATCGACGCCGTGACGGACACCGTCCGAGAAGAAGCCCAGCGCTTAAATCCGTGAGCGCGTGCGCGAGAGGTACGCACTACGCTGCAACTCCGTCGCGTTTCTCCCGTTGGGCTTAGGGCTGGAGACGCCGCAAACCGGCTATGCCGGAAGGGAGTGCGGCGGGGGAGGAGCATGACGTGACGAGCGAGCAGACGAGAGCGGACGATCGGCCGGTGATCCTCCTCGTCGAGGACGAGGCGCTCACCATCATGGACCTCGGCGACGTCCTCGAAGAAGGCGGCTACGACACCATTCAATGCGCCTCGGCGGAGCGCGCCCTGAGCATCCTGCAGACACGGCCCGATATCTGCGGGCTCGTTACCGACGTTCAGCTTTCGGGTAAGACCGACGGGTTCGATCTCGCCGCCTCGGTGGCCGAGGCGCGCCCGCAACTGCCGATTCTCATCGTGTCGGGCCGTGCCGCGCCCGATCCCGAGCGCATGCCGGGGCACGCGGAATTCATTGCGCGGCCGTGCAGCGGTGAAGACATCCTGCAGCGCTTGCGTCATCTGATGGATTGCTGATCCGCAAGCCATCTTGGCCTTTGTCATCCGACCGTCACCGGTCTTCCCCCATGAGCCTCGTGCCGGGAGAAGGACGGGAATCGAAGGGTGCAGGTCTACGATCTTCCGGTGGTTGCCGCCGGATCCGACTCAGGCTCGCCAATGGGCGACAAAGCGAAGCTCGATCACGGGGCGGGGGTGGATAACACCGTTTTCGATCCCGGATCGAAGAAGCTGCGGCCTCCGGGCTCTCGCAGCGTCGGCTGGGCGCTGATTCAGGCGGCCCGCCTCCACCGCGCCCGCACGGGCGACAGGCTGGCCAAGATCGGCCTGTTCGCCGGGCAGGAGCAGGTCGTGCAGGTGTTGGCTGCCGCTGGCACGATGACCATGGGCGACCTCGCCGCGCTGCTGCGCGTGCGCCCGCCCACCGCCTCCAAGACCGTGACGCGGCTCGCCGCCCTCGGCATCGTCGAGCGCCGTGCCGAGGCAGGAGACGGGCGCGTGGTTCGCGTGCGCCTGACCGAGGCTGGGCTCGCCAAGGCTCAGGCGATTGAGGCAATCCAGGAAGAGGTCGAGGCGGAATTGCTCGATCATCTCGACAAGGGTGATCGCCGCCGCCTGAGGAAGCTTCTGCGCAAGGCCGCCAAGGGCCTCGCCGAAGCCGCCGGCGCGGCTGGACCTGCCTCCGATATGGATGCCGAGATGGAAGGCGAAGACGAGACCGACGCCCTCGAACCGTAGGCTCGGCGTCCACGCGGACAGTTGCAACTTTGTAACGTTTCACATTCTTGGCGCTGTCGAGCGTCGGCCCCCCTTGCGGGGTGCGACCGCAGCGCGGCATTGAAACGTTATAACAAGTTGCGAGAGCCGATGTCGTCCGCGCGCCACCCCGCCGTGCCCCTCCTCGCCTGCGCTGCCTTCCTCGGCGCAGGCCCGGCGCTGAGCCAGAGCGCGGTCACCCTTGACCAGATCAGCGTCACGAGCCCGACCCCGGTGCAACCGATCCGGCCCGTAACGGTGGCCACACCGGCACTCCCGACCGGCATCCTTCCCGTGGCGACGGACACCTTCTCGCCGGTCACGGTGGTGACCGGGGAGCAGATCGCCCGCGATCAGCCTCGCACCCTTGGAGATGCCCTGTTCGACCGGCCCGGCATCTCGGGCACGACTTATGCCCCAGGCGCCGCCTCCCGCCCGATCATCCGTGGCCTGGACAATGCGCGGGTGCGCATCCAGGAAAACGGTATCGGCAATGGCGGCGTGTCCGATCTGGGCGAGGATCACACCGTCCCGGTCAATCCGCTGGTGGCGGACCGGATCGAGGTGATCCGCGGCCCGGCGACGTTGCGCTACGGCTCCGGCGCGATCGGCGGGGTGGTCTCGGCGGACAACAATCGCGTACCGACCTTCATTCCGGCCAATGGCGTGCAGGGTCAGGTGACGACGGGCTATTCCACCGTCGATAACGGGAGGCTCGGCGCGGCCACTGTCGATGCGGGCGGCGACGGGATCGCGGTCCACGCGGACGGGTTTAAGACCGCCGCCGACAATTACGCCATCCCCGGTGGCATCCAGCGCAACTCCTACAACGAGTCACAGGGCGGGGCGTTCGGCATCTCCGCGATCGGCGACCGTGGCTTCGCGGGAATCTCGTTCAGCCATTACGACGCGGTCTACGCCATTCCCGGCGACGTCTCGGCGGATGCCCGTACTCGTCTCACGCCGAATCAGGACCGCGTGCTCAGCCGGGGCGAGTACCGCCCCGTGGACGGGCCGATCGAGGTCATCCGGTACTGGGCGGGCTACTCGGTCTACAAACACAACGAGGTCGGCATTGGCGGCGACGGGATCGAGGGGATCCAGGCGACCTTCAAGAATCGCGAAGCCGAGGCGCGGGTCGAATTCCAGCATGTCCCGGTCTTCACCGCGCTCGGCAAGCTGACCGGCGCCCTCGGCTTCCAGTCCGACCGGCGTGTCATCAACACCGCCCTCGAATCCTTCCTGCCCAAGACCGAGTCGCGCGCCAACGCGGTGTACCTGTTCGAGGAACTCGAACTGCGCCCGGGCACCCGCCTTCAGGCGGCGGGCCGCTACGAGGTCGACCGCGTGTCGGGCACGGCGGCGATCTTCCCTGACAACTTTCTGCCGGAGAACGGTGCGGAGCCCTTCCAGTTTGCCCGCACGCGTCGCTTCGCGCCCAAAAGCGTGAGCCTCGGCGCCCTACAGGATCTGCCCTTCGATTTCGTAGCGAGCCTCACAGGCTCCTATGTCGAGCGAGGCCCGAGCGGCTACGAGCTATTCTCACAGGGCCCGCACGATGCCACGGCAACGTTCGAGATCGGCAACCCGAACCTCAAGCGCGAGCGCGCCCGGACCATCGAGGCCAGCATCCGCCGGGCTGTCGGACCGCTGCGCATCGACGCCACCGGATATTACACGCGCTACACGGGCTTCATCTACCGCAACTATACGGGCCTGTTCTGCGACGACGACTTCGCCTCCTGTGGCACGGGCAAGGAAAACCGGCAGATCGTCTACCAGCAGCAGAATGCGACGTTCTACGGCGCGGAGATCATCGGCCAGTACGACATCCTGCCCATCGGCGATGGCTTCGCGGGCGTGGAAGGGCAGTTCGATTTCGTGCGGGCTCAGTTCGATGACGGCACCAACGTGCCGCGCATTCCGCCTTACCGCGTCGGCGGCGGCGTCTATGTGCGCGCTGATGGCTGGTTCGCCCGGGTGAACCTGCTCCATGCCTTCGACCACCGGAACATCGCACCGTTCGAGACGCCCACTGCGGGCTACGACGACCTCCGTGCCGAGGTGAGCTACACCAAACCGCTGGATCCGAAGCTCTACGGGGCGAGCTCGGTGACGCTTGGCGTCCAGGGTCGCAACCTGCTCGATGCGGACATCCGCAACTCGGCTTCGTTCAAGAAGGACGAGATCCTCCTGCCGGGCCGCAATGTCCGCCTATTCCTCACCGCCCGGTTCTAAGGGAAAAAACCGACTCTTCGCCATGCGCGCGGGCCGGCGTCACACCGTTGTCCTATCGCGGATGAGGCGTCCGTGATCGTGCGAGGCGCCGCACCCCCGCGACGAGCCCGGTCAGCGCGATCCCACCGCCGAGCAGGTTCAGCAACCATTGGCTCGCCTGCCGGGCCGAGGGGCGCAGGGTCAGGCCGGGAATGTCGAGCCTGTGCGGGGCGGAGAACAGCCAACGGTTGATCCGACCCGAGCGGTCGAGCCGGTTGAGGAGCGCACCGTCGCGCGGATCGACATGCAGCCACGTGGCGGCGGGGTCATCGAAGATCAGGCGCAGCACCGGCAGGGGGCGCTCGTCACCCTGCGGATACCAGTAGGTATCGTAGGCCGAGAGCCGTTCGACAGAGGCGAGCCGCCCGCCCGGAACGCGCGCGGCGGCTTCGATGGTGGAAGGATCGAGGCCGGTCGTCTGCGGGCTATCCCGCGTCTCGCGGATGACGACCCAGCGCCCGCCGATGGAGGCAAAGCGCATGAGCTTGAGATCCGGCCCGCCGATCCGGCGAAGATCGGCAGGCCAGAGGCCGACGGCGCCGGGCCTACCCGCATAGGCGGCCCGTATGGTCTCGGGGGGCGTGAGCGAGGAGAACCAGCGGTTGGGATTCATGGAGAGCCAGCCGCTAACAATGAATCCGATGAGCGCGGCTCCCCCGGCGAGGCCGAACGCGTGGTGCCACAGGGCAAGGCCGCGATACGGGCTGACCGCACCGCCGCGATAGCGATGCCGCAAACGCATCCGCCAGATGCCGATGATAATGCCGGTGATGGCCGCGAGGCTCGCCACGCCGGAGAGCCATAGAACCACCTGTCGCCACGCCTCCGGTGCCGCCCGCAAGGGCGTGAGATAGACCCAGTGAATGACCGAGCCCGCCCAGTTCCAAGCCCTTTGCCAGCGGGTGGTGACGAGGGCGATCTCCCCCGTGGCCACGGAGATGTAGGTTTCGGTGCCGATTGGGTCCCCGGCAATGACCTTCAGGAACGGCCGCAGGGGATCGTAGCGAGCCGTGACGGTCCACTGGTCGCGTTCGACCGATCGGACCTCGCCGCCCCCCGCGATTCGCCGCGCGCCTTCTTCATCGACCGGCCCAAGCTTTTCGCCACTCTCGGCAGAGACCGTGATGCGGGCGCCGTCCGAATTGGCGAAGCGATAGACCGGCGCTCCGTCCCGCATCTCCAGCCGAAGGCCCGATGCGGCATCCACCGGGCCGGGTCCGGTCATCGCGCCATCGGGGCCGACTCGGACACTGTCCCAATCGAGGTCCGTGAGCCGGGCCAACGTGTCCGCGCGGCTTAGCGAGGGAAACGGCACGTAGAGCATGACCAGCCCGGAGCCGATCCACAGGGTGAAGAGCAGTGCCGTGCCGATCCCGAGCCAGCGGTGGCTCAGGAGAAGCCAGCGCCGCGCCGCCTTCCCCGCGATGCTCACCACGCCACCGTGTAGGCGACCTCGACCGAACGGGGGCGACCGAGGAGCCAGTTCGTGCCGACACCATCCACGGCGTTGCCGTTGATGGCGTAGACCTTGTCGAACAGGTTGTAGACCCGCAGCGACAGGCGCGAATCCGCCGTCACCTGCCGGTCGAGCGCAAGGTTCACGAGGGTATAGGCCGGGCGACGCGCCGTGTTGCCGAAGTCGCTATAGACCTGCCCGATATTCTGCAGGCCGATGCGGGCCGCCCAGTCCCGGCTCGGTTCCCAGGTGAGCCAGAGGTTGGCCACCCGCTCCGGCACGTCGATGGGTTGCTTGCCCGCGTAGGAGATGGCGGCGCCGTTCACCACCTGGGTGAAGCTGTCGTACTGTGCGTGAAGCAGGGCGAGGTTGCCGTCGATCCGCCATCCGGGCGCGACGCGCCAGCCGAGGGCCAATTCCACGCCCTGCGAGGATTGGCTGCCCACTTGAATGCCCGCGGCAGGCGAGTTCGGCAGCCGCGAGATCAGGTTGTCCTTCACGATGCGATAGCCCGCGAGCGTCCATTCGAGCTGGCCGTCGAAGGCGAGGCCCTTCGCCCCCACTTCGATCTGGTCGCCGGTCGCGAGCTTGAAGCCCGCCAGCGACTGCGACAGCGTGATCAGGCTCCCCACCGGATCGGTGGCGTAGCTGTACTGGGCATAGAGCGCGCTGTCGGGCGTCGGGTTGTAGACGAGCCCGAACCGGTAGCCGAGAGCATTGAACGTGCGTTCGAACTGCGCCCCCGTCTGGAGGTCCGTCCGCCGCAGCGTCGGCACATCGAGCCGGGCGCCGGTGAGGAAGGAGAGCTTGTCCGTGATGACCAGACGATCCTCGGCGAAGACCGAGGCTTGGCTCGTCTGGGTCGCATAGGCCGGGCGCGCCCGCCCGTCCTGCGGGAACAGGCCGGGATCATAGCCGGTGAGCGGCACCGAGGTGGTCTGGTCGAAGTAGAAATTGTTCGTGTGCCGGAAATCGATGTGATTCACATCGAAGCCTGCCGCGAAGACATTCGGCAAGCCAAGCACATCGCCCCGGAAGGTGGCGTTGAGCCGGTTACCGACCTGCTCCTGATTGTGGTAGATTTCGAGATAGTTGCCGCGGTCGACCAATCCTGTGGCGCGGTTGAACGCGTATTGCTCCACGTCGAGCCAGTGCCGACGTGACGTCAAACGGTAGGCCGTATTCCGGATGGTGATATCGGCGCTGGGCGACCATTCGGCCTTCAGCTGGGTCCAGTTGTCGGCCCAAGTGATTTTCGCGTCGCGGACATTGTAATTGTTGAAGCGGATCAGGTCGGGGATCCGCCCCTCCACGAGTGGCGTGCCCCAGTAGCGCGCGGGCTCCTGGTAGCCGAGATCGTGCGAGAGGGTGATCGCGAGATCGGGGCTCGGCTGGAACAGCAGGGCTGCCGACACGGCGAGGTTGCGGAAATCCCCTCCGGTCGCAACCAGCCATCGGCCCGGTTGCCGCTGACGTTGAAGCGGTAGGCGAACGTATCGCCATACTCGGCCTGCGCGATGCCGCCCCCCGAATCGAAGGCGAGCCGGGCCAAGCCATTGGAGCCCACCACGGCGCGGGCGGTGTTGATGGGCACGAAAACCGGCTTCTTTGGCACTACATTGATGATGCCGCCGATCGCCCCGTCGCCATAGAGAACGGAGGATGGGCCGCGCAGCACCTCGATCCGCTCGACGTTCCACGTGTCGAACGGGAAGGTCACGGTGCCCGCGCCCACGTAGAAGCGCGTGCCGTCATAGAGTTGCTGGATCGAGTTCGGCCCGGCGAAGCCCCGGCTGGTGAAAGCTCCGTTGCCGTTGCCGGGATCGGCAATGGTGGTGATGCCGGTAGCATCCTGCGTCACCGCTTCGGCGATGGATGTCTGGCCGCGCAGGCGAGCCGCCTCCCCCGACACGATGTCGATGCTGGCGGGCGTCTCCAGCGGAGTCAGGCCGATGCGGCTCGCCGTGCGATCAGGCGTGCGCAGGTTGAGACCAACCGGCGCGGCACGGGTGAGGCTGACCCCGCTATCCCCCTCGACTGACAATTGTTCGAGGGTCACGACCTCCTGCGCCAGGGCGGGCGGCGCGACGAGGATGAGCGGAGCATGGGCTAAAGCCGCGAGCAGTGGCTTGCGACTGGCAGGATGACGGGCAGACATGAGACGGCGGACTCCGGCGCGGCGAAGACCGGCCTCGCTCCCATTGCAATGTAACAACATTACATGTCCAGGGCCGCGCAGACGTGTTCCTGCGAAGGGGTCGGGCAGACGGGACGGGAACATGGCGGTCGCGGGCGCGCTTGCTGTGGCACGTCACCGCGAACGAGGCCTTGGCACGCCCGTGGGCAGTGCCTCGACACCCGCCGGGGCACCCCGCCCAGCGCGTTTCGCGTGTGACCACGGCTGACGGCAGGTCTCCTGGCTCGCGGGTCATCGCCCTCGCACCGTCTTCCCGGATGACATGCATCCAGTGACGCGGTGGTGCTGGGCTCGCCGCTTACAGTTGCGGGGGCAGCCGCGGCTTCGGAGCAAGCCCCTCACCGCGTTCCCTTTTGATCCCCGTGAGGGGGAACCGTCACGGCTAAGCTAGGCCAGGGTAGCGCCACGCGTCAACGCGGGCGTGGCCCTTATCGGCCCTCATCCAAGGGGAAGACTTTGCCGGGTGGCTCCCGCGATGCTATGCGGCGGGCATTCCAGGAAGATCATGACCACACGACCTCCCCGCCGCGGCGGCCCTTCCGGCGGCAATGGCCGCCCTGACGGACGGCCCGGCCGCAAGCCCCCCTACGGCGCGGATCGCGCCCGTACGGGTCCGCGCACCAGCGCCAAGGACGCCGCCGAACGCGCCGCACGGGCGCGGGGCGACGATGCGGGCGAGCGCGCCCCGTGGATTCCCGCCGCCGCGCCTGAGCCGCGCGAGAAGGCGCCTCCGCGCAAGCCTGCCAAGCCGAAGGCCGTAGCCGAGGCGTCCGCTCCCGGACCGACGCGCCGCGAGCAGCGCGCCGAAGCCTCGGCGACGCTGGCCTCCGGCGTTCAGACGCTGACGGTCGAGGCGGACGAGGCGGGCATGCGCATCGATCGCTTCCTGACTGCCCGCTTTCCGCAACTGCCCTTCACCCGCGTGCAGAGCATCGTCCGCAAGGGTGAGTTGCGTGTGGATGGCAAGCGCGCGAAGCCCAACGACCGGTTGGAGCCGGGGATGAGCGTGCGCGTGCCGCCGCTGCGCCTCGACCAGCCGAATGAGCGTCCGCGCAATCCCGCCCGCGAATCCGACGACGCGGCCTTCATCCGCAGCCTCATCCTCTACGAGGACGCGGAGATGATGATTCTGAACAAGCCGTTCGGCCTCGCGGTCCAGGGTGGTTCGGGCACCGTGCGCCATGTCGATGGCCTGCTCGAATCGATGATCGGGCCGGACGGGCAGAAGCCGCGCCTCGTGCACCGGCTCGACAAGGACACGGCGGGCTGCCTCATCATCGCCAAGACACGGCTCGCCGCCTCGACGCTTGCCAAGAGCTTCCGTTCTCGCGCTGCCCGCAAGATCTACTGGGCGCTGTGCGCGGGCGTTCCGCGCGTACGCCAAGGCCGGGTTTCGACCTACCTCGCGAAGGACGAGCCGACCGATGCCGACGCGCGGATGCGCATCGCCAAGCACGGCGAGGAGGGCGCAAGCCACGCGCTGACCTATTACGCCATGGTCGATCAGGCGGCGCAGAAGCTGTCTTGGCTGTCGTTCAAGCCGGTTACCGGCCGGACTCACCAGTTGCGTGCTCATGCGGCGCATATCGGCCATCCGATCGTCGGCGACCCGAAATACTTCTCGGTCGAGAACTGGGAGTTGCCCGGCGGTATTCAGAACCGCCTGCATCTTCTGGCTCGGCGGATCGTGATTCCTCATCCGCGCACGGGCAAGCCCGTGGACGTGAGCGCCCCTCTGCCGCAACACATGGCGCAGAGCGGAATCTTCTCGGCTTCGACGCGGGCCGCTATGATCCGGTGGTGGACGCACCCGAAGATTGAACGGGTCGTGAGAGCCCAACCGGCGCCGATGCCTTGGCAACGGCGCTGACCGCCTCATATGCTGCGTTGCTCGGCCGTGCGCCTACCTGCCGGGTAATCCGACGGTCGAGACCCTGGGATATGAAGCTCGCGATTCTGGCCTGCCTCGCCGCCCTCTGCCTGACGGCACCCCTCGCCCAGGCGGCGCCGGGCGATGCCGCACAACAGAAGCCCACCTCCGCGCGGCAGGAGGCTCCGAAGGCCGATACGGCGAAAGCCGAACCGCCCAAGACCGAAGCCCGCGCTCCCGGCGCGCCCGTCGTGGTAGGGCGGGACAAAAGGCGTCGCTCCTATGCAGCCTGCAACCGTGCCTCGCATCAGCGCGGCTACCGCGGCGGGAAGCGGCGGCGTTTTCTGATCCGCTGCCGTCTCGGCTACGAGCGCACCCGCGCACATCAGCAACAACAGCAGCAGCAACAGGCGCCTGTCGCGCCTGCGCCTGCGCCGGCCCGTAAGCCATGACGAAGCGAGGCCGTAGATGAGGCTCGTCGTCTTCGATGTGGACGGGACGCTCGTCGACAGCCAGCACCTGATCGTCGCCGCGCAGGCCGTGGCCTTCAACGAGGTCGGCCTTCCGGCGCCGGAGCGGAGGATCGCGCTCTCCGTTGTCGGGCTGTCGCTGCCGCAGGCTTTCCGGCGCCTCGTCGGCGAAGACGGGCCGGTGGCCGAACTCTCCGAGGCCTACAAGAACGCCTATAACCGTTTGCGGCTCGACCCCGATCACGAGGAACCGCTGTTCCCCGGCATGGGCGATCTCCTCGACCGGCTCCATGCCCGGCCGGGCGTTGTCCTCGGTATCGCGACGGGGAAGTCGCGCCGGGGCGTCGACCGGTTGATCGAGCATTACGGTTGGGAGGACCGCTTCGTCACCACGCAGTCGGCCGACGATGCGCCCTCGAAGCCGGACCCGGCCATGCTGCTGCAAGCCA
The DNA here is from genome assembly GCF_042661665.1 of Methylobacterium komagatae. Taxonomy (NCBI): domain Bacteria; kingdom Pseudomonadati; phylum Pseudomonadota; class Alphaproteobacteria; order Hyphomicrobiales; family Methylobacteriaceae; genus Methylobacterium; species Methylobacterium komagatae. The sequence goes on along the minus strand of NZ_JBHSWN010000001.1, from coordinate 2,652,950 downwards.
TGGAAGAGGCGGGCACCACGCCGGACTCGACCGTGATGATCGGCGACACGACCTTCGACATCACCATGGCGGTGAATGCGGGCGTCGCGCCCATTGGCGTTGCCTGGGGATACCATCCGCCCGGCACACTTCTGCGCGCCGGAGCGGTGTCGGTGGTTGAAAATGCACTGGCCCTGGAAGGCTTGATCGGCGGCGGCGCGGCCTGAAACCCTCTCGCGCGGCGCGGCTCGAACGCCTATGTCCCTCCCATGAGCGACGTGACGCGAGACTGGCTCGGTGAACCGGGCGATGAGGGCAAGCCGGATCCCATGCGGGCCGCCCGGACGGGGGCGAAACCCGCCCTACCCCGGCGCTTCTACAAGGAAGCCGGATTTGCCCCTGCGGAGGGCGGGTTCCGCCTGACTCTTGATGGTCGCTCGGCCAACACACCCGCCCGCAACCCGCTTGTGCTGCCGACCGAGGCGCTGGCTGGCGCCGTCGCGGCGGAATGGGGCGCACAGGACACATCGATCGATCCGGCGACGATGCCGCTCACACGTCTGGCCAATACCGCCATCGACGGCGTAGCGACCCGGATCGATGCGGTCGCCGACGACCTCTGCGCCTATGCTCAGACCGATCTGCTGGCCTATCGCGCCGCCGAGCCGGATCGCCTCGTCACCGCGCAAGCCAAGGCGTGGGACCCCGTGCTCGATTGGGCCTACGAAACGTTCGGGGCAAAGCTGATTCTCAGCGAGGGCGTGATGCCCGTCACTCAGCCTCCGCAGGCGATACAGGCCCTCACCGAGGCGGTGCGGCGGGTGGACGACCCGTTCCGCCTCGCGGCCCTGCACACCCTCACCACCCTTACCGGCTCCCTGATCCTGGCGCTCGCCGTTCTGCATGGGCGCCTCGACCCCGGCGCCGCGTGGGAGGCGGCGCATGTGGATGAGACCTATCAGGCCGCTGTCTGGGGTCGGGACGAGGAGGCCGAGGCGCGTCTGGCCGTCCGCCGGGCCGAGTTCGACGCTGCGGCGAAGACGATCTCATCGCTACCCTGACGGTGTGGCGCCGATGCAAGCCAGCAACATCCCGGCGCCATTTTCACCACAATCCTCGGTCCGCAAAACGCCCTATGGCGGAACCAGCCGGAATGCTATTAGCGTCGGCATCGAAAGGTTTCGGCCGCCCGATGTCCGCGCAAAGCACTGACGAAAACTCTATTGCCGATGAATTGAGAGCGATTTTCCGCGCCTCGCGTGAGCATCGTGATCGCGATTCGCGCATCGCGTTGTTCGACTCGCTGGCGAATCTGGAACGATCATTGACATCGCGCGGCGCACCCGAGGCCTTCCTGCGCCGTGTCGCCGAATGCCGGTTCCTGGCGGGCATCCTGCGCGAGTCGGTGACGCCCGCGCATCATCAGGCCATGCGGGCCACCCGCAGGATTTGGACGGCTCCCCTGGAAGCGGTCGAAGTACGCTAACCCTTCAGGGCGTTCTCGACGGCGCCGCGCAGCTTCGCAGGGCGGTCTGTTGGCGCAAAACGCTTGAGCGGGATGCCGTCTCGCCCGATCAGGAACTTGGTGAAGTTCCACTTGATGTTGGATGAGCCGAACAGCCCCCGCTTGGCGCGGCTGAGATAGGCGAAGAGCGGGTCCGCACCCGAGCCGTTCACTTCGACCTTGGCGAGAACGGGGAAGGTCACGTCGTAAGTCAACGAGCAGAACTTCGCGATTTCCTGCGCATCGCCGGGCTCCTGCTTGCCGAACTGGTTACACGGGAAGCCGAGCACGGTGAGCCCGTCGTCCTGCTTCTCCCGCCACAAGTCCTCCAGCCCCGCATATTGCGGCGTGAAACCGCAACGCGATGCCGTGTTGACGATGAGAAGCGCTCGGCCGCGATACTGATCCAGGGGATGGGGGCTGCCGTCGGCGGCGCGGACGGTGAAATCATGGACAGTCGTCATGCCCACTCGAATCCCACGGCGCGGCCACGCTGCATAGAGCCCCCGGCCAGCGGGTGGGGCTATCCCCACCGGATCGTTCGCCTCAGGCGGCGGATTTCACCTTTTCCACGTCGAAGGTCAGGCCCTGGGGCGTCATGCGGCTGCGGGTGACGATGCGCTCGTCCGGGGCGACCGTTCCGAGAGCAACGTCCCTGTCAGGCAGAACCAGCGTCGTCGTCTTGTTCACATGGACGAGGACGTGCCTGCCTTTGTCGGCCGAGGCTACGGCCCAGCGGCGCAACTGGCCGTAATACGGCTCGCGCTTCCATGCGTTCGCCTGTCCGGGATCGACTTGCACGTTCATGTTGCGGCTGACCGGGTCGAGGGTCAGCACCATCTTCGCGCGGTCGGGCTTCCATTCCGGGCCGAGCCAGCCCTCCGTCATCCAGAGACAGTGGAAGGCGCGGCAATGGTCCGGCCGTGTCGCGTGGATCGCGCAGCCCCGACCGGAGACGGTATGACGGCACCATTGCCCGGCGATGCTCTCGACCGCCGGAACGTCGTAGACCTTGCAGCACAGGGTGCAGGTGCCGCAGGCGCGACCGGGCGCAGGATGCGCGACGAAACTCTCTGGGCTCTGCATCGGCTGTCCGGCATGCATCCGGGGCGGAGGGATCCACGGATGGCGGACCTTTCTGCGAGCCCATCGTGCCGGTAGTGTGGCACGGTCTCCGCCCAAGGAACGTTCGCATGCTCTCGAACCTCGCGACCCGCGACGTCGAAACCCTGCTTCACCCCTATACCCATCTGTCGAATCATCGCCGCACCGGCCCGCTCGTGCTGGAGCGCGGCGAGGGCGTGCATGTCTTCGACACGGAGGGCCGCCCCTACATCGAAGGCATGGCGGGGCTGTGGTGCACGGCGCTGGGCTATTCGAATGCGGAGCTCGTGGATGCGGCCGCGGCGCAGATGGGGCGGCTGCCCTTCACGCATCTCTTCTCCGGCCGCAGCCACGATCCGGCGATCGAGCTCGCGGAGACGCTGAAGGAGTTGATGCCGATCCCGACCTCGAAGATCTTTTTCTGTTCGTCGGGCTCGGAGGCGAACGACACGCAGGTCAAGCTGGCGTGGTACTACAACAACGCGGTGGGACGCCCGAACAAGAAGAAGATCATCGCCCGCAAGAAGGGCTATCACGGCGTGACCATCGCCAGCGCCTCCATGACCGGCTTGCCCGCCAACCACATGGATTGGGATCTGCCGCTTCCGGGCTTTCTCCATGTTTCCACGCCGCACCATTACCGGGGCGCCGAGGCGGGCGAGAGCGAGGAGGCCTATTCGGCCCGCCTCGCGGCGGAGCTGGAAGAGACCATCCTGCGAGAGGGGCCGGAGACGTTCGCCGCTTTCATCGCCGAGCCGGTGATGGGTGCGGGCGGGGCCATCATCCCGCCGAAGGGCTACTTCCCGGCGATCCAGGCCGTGCTTGCCAAATACGACGTGCGGCTCATCGCCGACGAGGTGATCTGCGGCTTCGGTCGCCTCGGCACGTGGTTCGGCGGGCAGGCCCTCGATATGCGGCCCGACACCCTGTCCTTCGCCAAGGCGGTCACCTCGGGCTACGTGCCGCTCGGCGGCATCACCATCGATCCGGCGATGTACGACGTGCTTGTCGGGCAGAGCGAGAAACTCGGCGGCTTCGGCCACGGCACCACCTATTCCGGTCACCCGGTCGCCTGCGCCGTGGCGATCAAGGCGATCGAGATCTATAGGCGAGACCGCATCATCGAGGGCGCGGCCGAGAAGGCCCTCACTTTCAGCGGCGGCTCTCCGCGCTGGTGGAGCACGACATCGTCGGCGAGGCGAAGGGCATCGGCCTGATCGGCGGGCTGGAGATCGTCGCGGATAAGGCAAGCCGCCGCCAATACGATCCGAAGGCAGGCGTGGCCGCGCGCTGCGTCGCCTACGCCCAAGAGGAGGGTCTGATCGTCCGCTTCCTCGCAGGCGACCGCGTGGCGGTGTGCCCGCCGCTGATCATCACGCCGAGCGAGATCGATGACCTCTTCGACCGCCTGACCCGGGCGCTCGACCGGACACGGGATTGGATCCGCTCCGAAGGCTTTACGGCAGTGTAACCTTCGCGCTTCTTCACGAGGGACAAGAACTCGATCATGCTGTGAGCTTGAGTGTGGGCTGACCCAAGCGATCAGCGATGGCCTTGACTTACGTACCCCGAGCGCATTTCTCGACCGACGCCCTGCCGGAGCGAGAACGTCTGGACGCGTGGCGCTCCTTGTTTTCGGCCCATGATCTCGCGGCCGAGGCTGAGGGGTTTTCCGCGCGGATCGAGACGGCGCAAGTGGGTCCGATGTCCCTCCGCGTCATGAATGCGGTCAGCCAGGGTCCGGCGCGGAGCCGTCTGCAGACCCGGCGTGACGGCCTCGATTCCTTCGTGCTGCACCTGAGCCGTCACGGCTACAGCGCCGATACCGAACGCGGCATGGTGGATGTGCCGGCTGGCTCGGTCAGCTTCAACGACATGTCGCAGAGTTACCGGCGCAGCCTCGTGCCGGAGACGGATTCGGTGATCCTCGTGCTTCCGCGGGCGTCGGTGACCTCCGTGATGCCCAATGAAGATGGGTTGCATGGGCTGGTTCTCCAGGGCGGCACGGGCCTGCTCCTGGCGGATCACCTGCGTTCGCTGGCCAGGAACAGCCATACGATCACCACGGCCGATTCCGGCCACATCGCGCAGGCCACGTTGCACATGCTCGCGGCCTGCGTCCGCCCGAGCCTCGCAACCTTCGCCGAGGCGAGCGCGCCGATCAACGACGCCCGGCTCCGGGCCGCGAAGCGCTTCGTGAGGGACCACCTGAATTCACCGCTGAAGATCGACGCGATGTCGAAGGCGCTGGGTATGTCGCGCTCCCAGGCTCTACCGACTGTTCGAGCAGGAGGGTGGCGTGGCGCGCTACCTCGCACGGCAACGGCTTTCAGCCATTCGCGTCGCACTGGAAGATCCGCTCGAACGGCGCACGATCAGCGAGTTGAGCGAGGCATTCGGCTTCGGCAGCACGGCCGCCCTGTCCCACGCCTTCCGGCAAGCATACGGCCTGACCCCGCGCGACTACCGGGCGAGTGCGCGGGGCTTTTGACTCGATTCAGGCCTTGTGGATCACCGGCACGGCAGGAGCGCCTTCCCATTCGGTGTTGGCGGGTATCGACTCGCCCTTCATCACGATGGTGAGGGGGCGCAGCCGGGCGTAGTCGCCGACCTTGGTATCGTAGAGCACCGTCGAGAAGGCACCGATCGACACGCCGCGACCGACCACAACCCGGCCGACCTTCATGATCCGATCCTCGTAGAGGTGGGTCTGTAGGGCGGAGACGCGATTGATGGTGCAGAAATCGCCGATCTCGACACAATCGAATTCGGTGATGTCGGTGGTGAGCATGCACACCCCCTGCCCCACCTTCACGCCGAACAGGCGCAGTGCCCAGGGCAGGAACGGCGTGCCCTGAAGGTGTTCGAGCAGCACCTTTCCGGCGAGGCCCCAATAGGCCACTGCGATGGCCTCGGTGCGCATGGCCCACCACGACCACATCGGCCGCATGCCGGGGCGATAGACACCCATCAGCGCCCATTTCATCGCGATGACGGCCGAGGACTGGATCAGCGCGATGACGACGCTGATCGTCACGAAGCTGACGGCAAGGCCCGACCAGTCGCGTTCGAGGATCGCTGGGTAGAAGTACCAATCGATCGCCGTGATCGCGAGCGTGATGTAGAGCATCGGCGAGAACGAGGTCGAAAACGCCTCGAACACGCCGCGCCGCACCTTCGGCCACAGGCCGGGCTCGTAGGTCTGGGCGGCTGAGCCGAGATCGACCTTCTGGCGGGCGGGCAAGCGGATCGGCGGCGAGCCGAACCACGTCTCCCCCGGCGCCATCTTGTCGTTGGCCGGCGGCTTCGACTTGATGCCGATCAGCACATCATCGGGGATTACGGCGCCCGGCGGCACCACTGCGTCGTTGCCGACGAAGACCCGCTTGCCGGTCTGGACCGGATCGAGATGCATCCAGCCCCGCCGGATCTCCTCCTCGCCGAACACCACCTCGTCGGCGATGAAGTTGCGCGCCCCGACCTCCGCGAGGTCATAGCGCCCCGCGAGGTTCGTCGAGATCTCGGCTCCCTCGCCCATCTGGGCGCCCATCAGCCGGTACCAAGCGCGCATGTAGACGGTGGCGAAGAGCGAGGCCAACGTCTCCAGCGTCACCTCGACGGCCAGCGCCAGAGACCACTTCCGCAGATAGAACAGGGAGTGGATCGAGTAGGTCCCGTGGCGGGTGCGGGGCAGGATCAGCCAGCGCAGGCCGGTGATCAGCAGCACCGTTCCGGCGGTCATCAGCATGGCGGTCGGCCATGTGAGGATCGGCAGGTAGAAGTGATAGTCGATGTCGGTGATGTCGGAGAGCGAATCCGAGATCTGGTCGAAGATGAAGAAGGCCGGGAAGATCGGCAGTAGACCAACGGCCGGAATGGCGCCGAGCAGCAACACGTAGACGATGCCGAAGGCCATGCGGCGGCCGGGCGAGGCATCCGATTGCGGCGGCAGATCGCTCGTGTCGGCCGTGCCGACCTTGCGGCCGGGCGAGCCGTCCCACCGCTCGGCGGCGCCGACGCGGCTGCCGGCCGGGATCGTGGTGAGGTCGGCCACCTCGGCCTGCGCACCGATGACCGTGTCGTGGGAGATGACGCAGGATGTGCCGATGCTGGCATCCGCGCCGATCTCGACCTTGCCGATGACGAGTTCGTTGCCGACGATTTCCGCGTTGGCAATCACGAGCCGCCCGCCGAGCGAGGCACCGTCACCGACATGGAGGAGGTCCGGCGCGCCGATCTCGATATCGGAGATGAGCGCATCCTTGCCGATCCGCGCGCCCATGAGGCGCAGGTAGGTCGCGATGGCGGGCGAGCCCTGGAGCCACTTCACGTGGACCAGGGGCGCGAGCCGCTGCGCCAGCCACCAGCGATAGTAATAGACGCCCCAGAGCGGATAGCGGCCGGGCTTGGTCCGCCCGAGCACCAGCCATTTGCCGACGACTGCAATGGCCGCGGTCACCGCGTTGATCGCGATATAGACGAGGAGCAGCACGCCGAGTTCGGCGAAGAAGCTCAATCCGCCGCCCGTCAGAAGCAGGTAGGTGACGAAGATACCGAGCCACTGCACCGTGGCGAGCGCAATGAGGAACGGCAGCGCGACCGCCTGGGCGAGCCCGCATAGGGCGCGACGCAGGAGAGGCGGCGGCGCGAAACTGAGATCGCGCACGGCTGCTTCCGCGCCGACGCCACCGGTCCGCTCGATCAACGTGCTGGCCATCGCCCGAAGGGTGCGCTGGGCATAGACGTCGGGCAGCGTGATCCCGGCGAGGGCCGGTGTCTCGCGCACGGCCGAGACGAAGCGCGCGGCCAGCAACGAATGGCCGCCGAGATCGGCGAAGAAGTCGCCCTCGAAGGGGATCGGCTGCGCGCCGAAGACCTGCTTGGCGGCGGCGAGCAATGCGGCTTCGGTATCGTTGTCCGGCGGCTCCTGCTCGCCATCGGCGGCGACCACGGTCAACGGGGCCACCTTCAGCGCCTTGCGATCGACCTTGCCGGAGGTGAGGCGCGGCAGCGTTTCGGCCACCTCGAAATGGCCGGGCACCATGTAGGGCGGCATTTCGGCGGCGAGGCGCTTGCGCAGGGCGGGCGTATCGAGGGGCTGTCCGCGCTCGGGGATGAGGAAGGCGACGAGGCGGTCGACCCCGTCGTCGGAGCGCAGAACCACCGCCGCCTGATTGATCTCGGGCACGGCGCGGATGCGGGATTCGATTTCGCCCAGTTCCACGCGGAAGCCGCGGATCTTCACTTGGTCGTCGATGCGCCCGTGAAAGACGATGCGTCCGTCCGCATCGAGGGAGACCGCATCGCCCGAGCGATAGAGCACGGGGTCCGACCCATCGGACGGGAACGGGTTCTCGATGAACTTCTCGGCCGTCAGTTCCGGCCGCTGGAGATAGCCTGCCGCGACGCCGGGTCCGCCGATCAGCAACTCGCCCTGCTCGTCGCGCCCGAGCAGGCGAAGCTCCTCACTCGCTACATAGACCGAATAATTCGGGATCGGCCCACCGATCGTCACCGGCTCGCCGGGGCGCATCTCGGCGGCGGTCGCCACCACCGTCGCCTCGGTCGGCCCGTAGGTGTTGAAGAGTTGGCGGGTCGCCGTCGCCCATTTGGCGATCAGCGGCTCGGGCAGCGCCTCGCCGCCGAGCAGCACGAGCCGGACCTTCGGCAGGTCTCCCGTGATCATGGCGAGCAGCGTCGGAACCGTGTCCAGCACCGTGATGCCGTTCGCCGCGATGATGCCGGGCAGCGCTTCCACGTCGCCCATCATCGACGGGCTCGCCACGAACAGCGTCGCGCCTACGAGATAGGGAACCCAGATCTCCTCCATCGAGAGATCGAAGGCGACGGAGGCGCCCTGGAAAACCACGTCGTCGGCGCGCATCCCGTAGAGCGCGTTCCCCGAGCGGAGGAAGTGGCAGATGTTGGCGTGACTGATGACGATGCCCTTCGGCACGCCCGTCGAGCCGGAGGTGTAGATCAGGTAAGCGGGATGGCCGGGGGTCAGGCCCTTGGCCCTGGCATCGGGCAGGGGCGCGTTGGCCGGGGTATCCCTGTCGAGAGCGGCCTGTGTCAGGGCCGGCGTGTTCGCGGGCGCCTGGGCTTCGAGGGCGGGCGAGACGAGGAGCGCCTTGGCCGCCGCATCCCCGAGACAGATGCCGACGCGGTCCGCGGGTGCCTCGGCATCGAAGGGCAGCCATGCCGCGCCTGACAGGGTGATGCCGATCTGCGCGACCAAGAGGTCCGGCCCCCGAGCCATCCAGAGGCCGACCACGTCGCCGGGGCCGATGCCCCGATGCGCCAACCCGGCGGCGATCCGCTGGGCCTTGGCCACGACCTGCGCGTAGCTCAAATGCGGATGCAGCCCGCCTGCGCCGAGGGTCGCGCCGTCGATGAGGCAGGGGTGATCGGGCCGCGCCTGCGCGGAGGCGAGGAAGATCTCACCGAGCACTTCATTGCGGATCAGGTCGGGCCGCCGGTCTCCGTAGAGAACCGCCCCACCGTCCGACGGCCGCGCGTCCCGCGCCGCCGATGCGGGCAAGGACTTCTCGGCGAGGTCGCTCATGCGCTGCTCCGCTGCCGGCTACACCCGCCGGCGCTCAACATCCCAGCGCCCTATAGCCCGTGGATCGTGCCGTTAGCGAGGCGGCTTTGCACGCGAGCGCCTCAGAGGCGTTGACGAAGTCACGACCGTGGCTTGCAGGTCATCAGGCCCAGCGCCAACCGGTCTCGTCCACGACCAGAACCTCGCCCTGGCGAATGCCGAGACGCGGGGCGGCGTAGATGTCGAGTTGGCCGAGGGCCACGAGCATGGCACGCGCCACTCCGCCATGGGCGACCACGACGGAGACCGGGCCGAGCTCGGCGAAGAACGGCGAGACGCGCTCGGCGAGCATCGCATAGCTTTCCCCGCCCTGCCCCGGCGGCTGATATTGCCAGCGGTTGCGGTCGCGCTGATGCGCTCCGGCCGGATCTCGGCGGCGGATCTCGGCCCAGGTCGAACCTTCCCAGGCGCCGAAGCCGATCTCCCGCAGGCGCGGATCGACGGCGTAGTCCTTTGGCGGCAGGCCGAGGGCTGCGCGCATGATCTGCATGGTCCGGCGCGTCCGGATCAACGGACTCGCGAAGAAGGCCGCCTCGGCGAGTGAGTGGCCCGCGACGGCGGCGAGACGCGGGGCGACCGATGCCGCCTGCTCCTCGCCGATGCCGTTCAGATCGATATCATGGGCTCCCTGGAGCCGACCTTCCGCATTCCAGCCCGTCTGGCCGTGGCGGATGAAATAGATAGTCCGCAAACTCAACGTTCCTTACGAGGAACACGACACGCGGAACGAGCCGACGTCCCGGCCGTTCCGAAGCCGCACAGCAAAGCCCCCCACAGGCGTCACCGGATGTCCAAGAAAAACGGCAAGCACGAAAGCGGCCAATCCGTCCCAGGCAGCGAGGTAGCAGACCGGGACGATCTCTCACACGGGCAATTGAACCCACCCTCGACATCCCTGTGGGCGAACGCGGCCGGGGTGATCGCCGGAGTGAAGCCCGGCGCCATCGCGGGGCACACCCCCTCCCCGATCGTAGCCGCACCTGGACTGATCGCGGCAAAGCCCGGCGATGTCGTGGATCTTGCGCGCATCGACACCCGCGCCGATGGCGGTTTGGACAAGGCCTGGGCAGAGGCAGAGCTTCGCACGCTCCGCGACCGGATTTCCGACCAGCAGGAGAAACTCTACGCCGAGCGTCGCCGCAGCCTGCTCATCGTGCTGCAGGCGATCGACACGGGCGGCAAGGATGGCACGGTGCGCGCTGTCTTGAAGGGCGTGAACCCTCAGGGCTGCACCGTGTCCTCGTTCAAGGTGCCCTCGGCCGAAGAGATGGATCACGATTTTCTGTGGCGCTACCATCGCCGCGTCCCCGGACGGGGGATGATCGGCGTGTTCAACCGCAGCCATTACGAGGATGTCCTCGTGGTGCGGGTGAAGAACCTCGTGCCCGAAGACGTCTGGCGCGCTCGTTACGAGCTCATCAATGATTTCGAGCGTTTGCTCAGTGAGAGCGGCACGACGATCCTGAAATTCTTCCTGCACATCTCCAAGGACGAGCAGAAGAAGCGACTCGAACAGCGCATCGCGGACCCAGCCAAACACTGGAAGTTCGATCCGTCCGACTTGGTCGAGCGCAAATCCTGGGACCGGTATCAGGAGGCCTTCGCCGACGCGCTCGGCCGGTGTTCGACGCCCCATGCGCCTTGGTTGATCGTCCCTGCGGATCGCAAGTGGTTCCGCAATTACGTGGTGGCCAAGACCGTGGCCGATACGCTCGACGCCATGAACCCGCAATTCCCCGAGGCCTCGAAAGACATCGCGTCTCTCAAGGTCGAGGATTGATGACGGCGTGGGCGAGCCTCGTTTGAATCAGTCAACCAGCGCTGCGTAGGTGAGGACCCGCAATTCCTTCCGGATCGGCAAGGCCGAGGAGGGAACGAGCTGGGTCATCAGCACCACGGCCAGATCCTCGGCGGGGTCGATCCAGAAGGCGGTAGAGGCCATGCCACCCCAGGCGATTTCACCCGGTGTGCCGACGATCTGCGCTTTGGCCGGATCGAGCATCACCGAGAAGCCGAGGCCGAAGCCGATGCCGGTATAGGTCGTCTCGGCGAAGCGCGGTGTGCCCATTGCGGCGAGATCACCATCCAGGTGGTTCGACGCCATCAGCGCCACGGTCTTGCGCCCGAGGAGGCGCCGCCCGTCGAGTTCGCCGCCGTTGAGAATCATCCGGCAGAATCGATGGTAATCCGCCGCTGTCGAGACGAGGCCGCCGCCGCCGGAGGGAATGGCGGGCGGGCGGGCATAGGCGGTCTCAACGGAATCGTCGAAGGGACGCAGCTTGCGCTCCCGGTCGAAGACGTAGCAGGCGCAAAACCGGTCCATCAGATCCGGGCGGAGGTGGAAGTCGGTATCGACCATGCCGAGCGGCGCGATCACCTCGTCCCGCAGATAATCGGCGAAGGGGCGGCCGGACACGACCTCCACGAAATAGCCGAGCACGTCGGTGGCGACGCTGTAGTTCCACGCTTCGCCGGGCTGGGCGAGGAGGGGCGCCGAGGCCGTGCGCGCCGTCATCTCGGCGAGCGTGCCCTCGCGTGCCAGGAAGTCGATGCCCTTCTCGCGATAGACGGCATCGACCAACGTGGCATCCATGAAGCCGTAGGTCAGCCCCGCCGTGTGGGTCAGCAGATCGCGGATGGTGATCGGGCGGCGAGCCGGCTCGGTCTCGATCTTCGCCCGGTTGCCGCCCACCGCAACCCGCATCTCCGCGAATTCCGGCAGGAACCGCGATACCGGATCATCGAGCTGGAACAGGCCCTGCTCGTAGAGCTGCATCACCGCCACAGAGGTGAGCGGCTTCGTCATCGAATAGATGCGCGTCACCGTATCGAGGGTGAACGGGGTGCCACGCGCCATGTCGGCCTGTCCGCAAGCCCGGGCGAAGACCGTCTTGCCGCGCCTCTGCACGCTGACCGATAGGCCCGCGAGGCGACCGTCGGCGACGAGGCGATCCATCCACGGCTCGATCCGCGCGAGACGCTGCGGGCACAGGCCCACTTCACGCGGATCCGCATTGAGGGTCACGCCCATCGGCTACTCCTTCGCCCAACGGTTTGCGAAGGACGCTGTACGCGCTCCGGCGCTCAGGCGCGAGCGGGGCTCAGGCCTCAGTGCTCCGCGATGAGGGGCGGATAGACGACACGCACCGCGCGACGGGTCGCGGATGTGTCGATCGGCGTCTGGATGGCCTCGCCCGGGCGAAGGGTCCAGCGCAGCTCGGACCCCAAAGCATTGCGGTGAGGGACGTCGTCGGCGGCGCCGGTCGGGATGGCGGCAAGACCACCAAGCGTGATCGTGACGAGGAGAGCGAAGCGCAGGCGGGTCAACATCGGGAGAGACTTTACGATCACACGTTGTGAGTGCGCTCACGATGAAGCCTGGGAGTGAAAACGGGATCGAACCGAATCGAGCGGGCAACTGTTGCGAACAGCAAGTCGGCGGCGCGGTTTATCGCGCCTCACGATTCGTGGTGAACGGAGGATGGGGCTGCATGGCAACCAAGGTGGAGGGGGTGGCCACTACGCCCGAGCGCGCCGAAATCGGCAGCGTCGTCGATACGGATATCGCGGGGCGCCTCGACCGGCTGCCCTGGGGCCGCTTCCACGTTCTGGTCATCGTGGCACTCGGGATCACCTGGGTGCTCGACGGTCTCGAAGTGACCCTCGCGGGCTCTCTCGTCGGCGCCCTCCGGCAACCGCCCATGGCCTTCTCCGAGTTCGATGTCGGTCTCGCCGCCTCGTCCTACCTTGTCGGCGCGGTGACCGGCGCGGTGGGCTTCGGCTGGCTGACCGACCGGATCGGCCGCAAGAAGCTCTTCTTCATCACGCTGGCGCTCTACCTCGTGGCCACGGCGGCCACCGGTCTCTCCTGGAACGTGGTGAGCTTCTGCTTCTTCCGCTTCCTCACCGGCGCGGGGATCGGCGGCGAATACACCGCCATCAATTCGACGATCCAGGAACTGGTCCCGGCGAGTGCGCGCGGCTGGACGAACCTCGTGATCAACGGCTCTTTCTGGATCGGCGCCGCCTTGGGTTCGTTCATGTCGATCGTGCTGCTGAAGCCGGAGGTGATCGATCCGGCCTGGGGCTGGCGGATCGCCTTCCTGACCGGCGGCGCCATCGGCCTCGTCATCCTGTTCCTGCGGCGATGGATTCCCGAGAGCCCGCGCTGGCTCGCGACCCACGGCTACACGGCGGAGGCCGACCGGGTGGTCTCGCAGATCGAGAAGCGGTTCACGGATGCGGGCGTCACCCTTCCCCCGCCGGACCCGAAGAAGCACACCAAGATCCGGGTCCGCCACCACACGCCCCTGTCCGAGGTGGCGCGTGCGATGTTCGTGACGAGCCGCAAGGAGACCATCGTCGGCCTGTGCCTGATGGTCGGGCAGGCGTTCTTCTACAACGCCCTGTTCTTCACCTATGCCCTGGTTCTGGAGAAGTTCTACGACGTGCCCGGCGGGCAGGTCGGCTGGTACCTGTTGCCCTTCGCCCTCGGCTCGTTCCTCGGCCCGGTGGCGCTGGGACGCCTGTTCGACACGGTCGGTCGGCGGCCGATGATCGCCTTCACCTACGGCATCTCGGCCGTGATGCTGGCCGGCGCGGGCTACCTGTTCCTCATCGACGCGTTCGGCGCCGTGGGCCAGACGGCCGTGTGGATGGCGGTGTTCTTCTTCGCCAGCGCGGCAGCCTCGTCGGCCTATCTCACCGTGGCGGAAACCTTCCCGCTGGAGATCCGAGCGCTCGCCATCGCGGCCTTCTACGCCATCGGTACGGGCGTCGGCGGCGTGTCGGGACCGCTCCTGTTCGGCACGCTCGTGGAAAGCGGTTCGCGCGAATACGTCTTCGCGGGCTACCTGCTCGGGGCGGTGCTGATGGGCATCGCGAGCATCGTCGGAGGCATCTGGGGGACCGCCGCTGAAGGGCGATCCCTTGAGGATGTGTCGAAGCCGCTGGCTTCGGTGTGAGGCGAAACCTCAGCGGTTGGCGACGTCGATCCGGGACGTGGCGGCCGACACCTGACGCGGCGCGTCCGTCGACAGGACGGGCTGCGGCGTTACGGTGAGGTCGCTCGCCGGGTGGGCGGCCTGGATCGCGCGGGCATGCTCGCGGCTGATCGGGGGGTGACATGAATCCGGTCGTCGGCCGAGGCAAAGCCGGCGGCGAGGGTCGCCGCGGCGAGGGCGGACGACGCAAGAACGAGGATCGTGCGCATTGTGTGCTCCGATGCGGCGCCGGAACATCCCGGCCCGCAAAAGAAAACACAAAATTGGTGCGTTGCGGTTTGAAAATTTCGCATTGCAACAAAACGCGAGAGGTCAAGCGGGGCTGCGCTATTATGCCCGATGCGAAGGGAAACAAACGATTACCGCTGTCACTCGCCATGCGCTGCACGCATGAGATATTGAAATACCCGGCATTCCCATGAAGAAAGCACCTGACTGGATCAGGCCGGGCGGCGCCAGACCTGCCCGTGATAGACGAACTTTCGCCCATTGCTCGCCAGCGCCGACAGGCCGTTGAAGGCCGGGTCCTGAACGGTGATGACGCCGGTTGGGATGTCCCGCATCATCGCGGCGAAGGGCGCCTTGCGCTCGAAAGCGTCGCGAAAGCCGCTCTGCTCCAGCACCCGTAGGATGCGGGGAGCGATACCACCACCGATATAGACGCCGCTCGTGGCGAGGAACGTCAGGGCGAGGTCGCCGCAAACCCGGCCCAGCAGCCGTGCGAACAGGGCTAGCGTTTCCACGGCATGCGGGTCGGAGGCGTTCAACCCGGCTTCCGTCACGGCGGCAGGATCGATCTTCTCGTGGGGACGCCCGGTGCGGACATGGGCGACCGCCGCATGAAGCCTCGCGAGGCCTGGCCCAGAGAGGACCGTCTCGACGGTGATGCGGTCCTCAACGCGTTCCAGCGCGTGCCAGACCTTTTCCTCGAAGGCGTCGGCCGGGCCGATATCGGTGTGCCCTGCTTCCGTCGACACGATCGCGAGGTGAGCGGAATAGGGGACGAGGGCCGCGGCGCCGAAACCCGTGCCGGGGCCCAGCACGACGCGGGCGCCCCCGGGCACTGGCGGGCACCGCCCGACCGGCGTGAGGTCATGCGGTTCGATATCGGCCGCACCGGCGGCGACCGGCACGTAGTCGTTCACGATCACGGTCGAGGATAGACCGAAATCCCCGGCGATGCGCTCGCCGCACACGACCCAATCGGCATTAGTGAGCCGGATCTCGGGACCATCCACCCGCCCGGCGATGGCGAGGATGGCCGAGCGCGGCGGCGGTGCGCCGTCCCCCGCCTTCGCCAAAGAGGCGCGTATTGCCGAGGACGGATCGGGATGCCGCGCCGTGGCCTCATGCGAGACCAGGCGCGGTTTGGCGCCCTGACGGTCTATGAGGCCAAAGCGAGCATTCGTGCCGCCGATGTCGCCGATAAGGACCGGGAACTCGAACATCGACGCTAGCCTCCTCGCCCCTGCCGCACGGGCCCGAGTGCCCTGTGTGGCAAATGGCGGGAGCTACGGGAAGAGCGCCTTAGCTCACCCGGCCATTCGCGTCAGTTCTGCACCCGACGCGCCCCCCGATGCAAGCGCACAGGCTTGAGCACTGGCCGCTCCGTGTCGCATCAACCGCCGTAAATTTTGTTTCGCCATTCGACAAATATAATTTTGCAACTTGGGGCTGATCCTTCCCGATGATCGACGCTGACGACTGCTATCCGACCCTTAATGCGCACGATAATTCCGGCAACGTGAATCGTCGGCAACTTATCGGTACTGCCCTGACCGGCGCGGCGGTCGCCGCCCTCCCCTCGACGATTGCAGACGCGGCGGCGGATACTCGCAAGGTCGATGTCTTGCTGATCGGCGGCGGCATCATGAGCGCCTCCCTCGGCATCTGGCTGCGCGAGTTGGAGCCGGACTGGTCGATGGAAATGGTCGAGCGTCTGGACGGCGTCGCCCTGGAAAGCTCGAACGGCTGGAACAATGCCGGGACCGGGCATTCCGCCCTGGCCGAGCTGAATTACACGCCCGAGGACACGAAGGGCCGGGTGACGATCGACAAGGCCGTTGCGATCAACGAGTCCTTCCAGATCTCCCGTCAGTTCTGGTCCTGGCAGGTAAAGAACGGCGTTCTCAAGAACCCGCGCAGCTTCATCAATTCCACCCCGCACATGAGCTTCGTGTGGGGCGACGAGAACGTGGATTTCCTGAAGCGCCGTCATGAGGCGTTGAAGGTCAGCCCGCTCTTCTCCAGCATGCAGTTTTCCAGCGATCCGGAGCGCATCAAGTCCTGGGTACCGCTGATGATGGAGGGTCGCGACCCCAAGCAGAAGGTTGCCGCGACCTGGACTCCCATCGGCACGGACGTGGATTTTGGCGAGATCACCCGCCAGTTCGTCGGCCATCTGAAGAGCCAGCCGAAGTTCGACCTGAAGACCGGCACCGAGGTCGAGGGACTGACCCGCAACGGCGACGGCTCCTGGCGCGTGTCGATCCGTAATGTGAAGAGCGGCGCGGTCGAGGCGATCGACGCCAAGTTCGTCTTCATCGGCGCCGGTGGCCGGGCCCTTCACCTGCTCCAGAAGTCCGGCATTCCGGAAGCTGACGATTACGCGGGCTTCCCCGTGGGCGGCTCGTTCCTCGTGAACGACAATCCCGACACGACCTCGCTCCACCTCGCGAAAGCCTATGGCAAGGCCTCGGTCGGCGCACCGCCGATGTCGGTGCCGCATCTCGACACCCGGATGCTCGGCGGCAAGCGCGTGATTCTGTTCGGGCCGTTCGCCACCTTCTCGACCAAGTTCCTGAAGGAAGGCTCGTATTTCGATCTGCTGTCCTCGACCACGACCAGCAACATCTGGCCGATGATGCGGGTCGGCATCGATCAATATCCGCTGGTGGAATACCTCGCTGGGCGGCTGATGCTCTCCGACGAGGATCGCTATCAGGCCCTGCGCGAGTACTTCCCCAATGCCAAGAAGGGCGAATGGCGCCTGTGGCAGGCGGGCCAGCGCGTGCAGATCATCAAGCGTGATGCCGAGAAGGGCGGCGTGCTGAAGCTCGGCACCGAGATCGTCGCGTCGAAGGACGGCAGCATCGCCGGCCTGCTCGGAGCCTCGCCCGGCGCCTCGACCGCCGCGCCGATCATGCTGTCGGTCCTCGAGAAGGTCTTCGCCAAGAAGGTCGCGACGCCCGAGTGGCAGGAGAAGATCCGCCGCATCGTCCCGAGCTACGGCACGAAGCTCAACGACAATCCGCAACGAGCCTTCGAATCCCTGGCCATGACCAGCGAGACGCTTCAGCTGACCCCGCCCCCGCGGATCGAGGCCTCCATGCCGACTCCGGAAGCCCCGGCGGATTCGGTCGTGAAGCCCGTTCCGGACATGGCTCCCTAAGGATGCCGAAGGGCCGAAACGCGGCCTAAGCGGGCGGCAAAGCGTCCGGGTCAATCGGTTCTCCGGCGGCCCAGGACGCGATGAGTGCCCGCACGGCGGCGGGGTCCGGCAAGCGGCGGGCGGCGGCGGTGTCCCCGTCGCCCACGCGGATCGCGACGCCGCCATCCTCCGCGACGCTGACGAAAGCGATCTCGTCGGTCTTGTCGTCGCCCAGGAAAACAGCCCGGCGCCCGGCATAGGGCGACTCGGCCATGAAGGCGCGAATGGCGACGGCCTTCGTCGCCTTGGCGGGGACGATCTCACCCACCGCCTTACCGAGTTGCAGACGGTACTCCACGCCGAGCGTCTCGGCCGCCTGTTTCACCAGCGCCTCCGCGCGCTCCGCATCCGCCGGGCTGGCGAGCCGCCAATGCACGGCGACGGAGGCGCCCTTGTCCTCAATGAGCACCTGAGCGAGCGACGCGGATTCCGCGTGCAGCCGCTCGACCTGAGCCCGTAGAGCTGGGTGATCCTCCGGCCGCCCCCTTTGAGGTCGCCGTCGCGCCGCCGCTCGACCCCGTGCAGTCCGGCCGCATCGAGCAGGCTCGGCGCCAGAAAGCCGTCGATCTGCGCGATCGGCCGCCCGCTCACGATGGCGAGCGCACCGCCAAGGCGCCGCCGCAGCGTTTCGAGATTCTCGATCAGCCCCGCCTCCACCTTCACCGCATCGGGCGTGGGCGCGATGTCGACGAGGGTGCCGTCGAAATCGAGAAAGAGAGCGCAATCCATCGCGGCGATCCTGGCGGCATGAGGGCGCCTCGGCGAGCGAGGCAGCCGGTGGCGGAGGTAGCGCACGGGCCGGTGTGCGCAACGGGAAGCGTGGTTAAGCGGGCGATCCACTCAATCCACAGCCTTTCACCGGCCGAAGATACGTCATGGTAACTCGACCGGCCGAACCTGCCGCCATTCCTTCGCCGGACAGCGGACATGATGACAAGCCAGCAACTTGCCGAGGAACTGAAGCGCATCGCAACGGCGCAGGTGAGTGACATCACGCGGGCCGTGAAGGAAGGCCAGAAGTCCATCGCCCTCAACGAGGTCCGCGACATGGCCCGTCGCATCAGCCTGCTCGCGGATGCCTTCGATCCGAAGTCGGCTGCCGAACCCCCGTCCAGCGTCGAAGCGGCCTGATCCCCAGGCCACGCCTTACTCGCAAGAAAGCCTCGCCACTCATGCGTGCCTTCTTCAACATCATCGTGAACGGACAAGTCGTGCCGGATCGCGTCGGCCAGGAGGTCGGCGATGCGGCGGCTTTGCGCCTCGTCGCGTCGACCGTCGTGCGCGGAATTGTCCAGCGCCACGGGGGCGAGGCGAAGCTTCTGGATGCGTCCCTCGTCGTCACGAACGAGGCGGGCGAGAACCTGATGGAGATCTCCTTCTTCGAGGCGCTCTACCTGCCCGTCGCGCCCGTGGCCGACCCGGCGCGTCGTCGGCCCGAAGAGCGTACGGAACGACCCTCTGCCTTCCTCGGTGCGGCCCTGAAGCCGATGCGGCGCATCGCTGGGGCGGTGAGCGCCCGCGTCCAGGCTATCGCGCAGCCCTGACAGGCGGCGTCAGCCGAACAGATCGGTGACGGCGAAGCCGCGCGGCGCCAGCCGCTCGGCGAGCAGGCGGCGATGGCAGCGGGCCGGATCGCGCTCGAAGCACAGGAGACAGGTCGGCGCCTCCGCGGCGAGAGCCTCCAGTTCATCGAGGGCCGCGATGCCACCCGCCGTCTCCAGAACCTCCTCGCAATAGATCCGCTTCAGCAGCGTGGCGTCATCCGCCCGCGCGGCCTCGCGCCCGGATTTCGGCGTGCCGAGCGCACGCAGATGGGCATAGCCGAGCCCGGCCTCCTCAAGCCCCGCCTTCAGAGCGTTTTTCGAGAAGCCGCGCTTGCGCGAGTGGCCACCGCCCGGACATCGGCCAGCACGGATACGCCCGCCGCGCGAAGCGCGCCTGTGAGTCTCTCTGGATCGAGGCCTTCGTAGCCGATGGTAAACAGTGTCTTGCTCACGCGCGCTCGACCCGACTTCCCTTGCTCCGCCGGGACTTAGCCGCTGCCGCCGCTCTCTCCAACCCTGCGATGAAGCGGCCATGTCACTGGCAGGACACGCTTCCCGGAAT
Organism: Methylobacterium komagatae; assembly: GCF_042661665.1. Taxonomy (NCBI): domain Bacteria; kingdom Pseudomonadati; phylum Pseudomonadota; class Alphaproteobacteria; order Hyphomicrobiales; family Methylobacteriaceae; genus Methylobacterium; species Methylobacterium komagatae. The sequence continues at coordinate 2,633,220 of NZ_JBHSWN010000001.1, read as the reverse complement.
TCCGCCGTAATGATCGCAAAGGTCCGTTAACTGAGCAGGGGTCATCGAATACGCCTGTCTTTGGCGCTTTTCTGAGAAACGGGCGGTGGCGCTGATGTTGGGGGATCGAGTGTCTTCATCGCTCTGCGAGGGCGCCCTGGCTGCGTCTCTCTCGGCGGTGATCCGGATGTCGCGCCGCGTTGTCGCCGTGGCTGCCCTAGCCGGGCTGGCGGCGTGTTCCAACAGCACCGACTTCTATCCGACCAAGGGTGATGTGAAGCCCCATCCGGGCGTGGCCAAGGCCAAGCTTCATCCAATTCAGGGCATCGATATCTCGAAGTGGCAGGGCCCGGTTGATTGGGCCTCCGTGCGCGCGGCCGGCACTCAGTTCGCCTTCATCAAGGCCACCGAGGGCGGCGACCACGTGGACGAGCGGTTCCGCGCGAACTGGGACGGCGCCGCGGCGGCAGGCGTTCCGCGTGGGGCCTACCACTTCGTGTTCTGGTGCCGCTCCGCCCGCGACCAGATGAATTGGTTTAAGAAGAACGTTCCCAACGATCCGACCGCCCTGCCCCCGGTGCTGGATGTCGAATGGAACGGCCACTCGCAAACCTGCCCGCGCAAGCTCCCAAAGGAGCAAGCCCTCGCCATGGTGCGGGAAATGCTCGACGAGATGGAGCGCTATACGGGCAAGCGTCCGATCATCTACACCGACATCACCTTCCACAAGGATGTGCTGGAAGGCGAATTGCCCGATTACCCGCACTGGCTGCGATCGACCGCGGCCGAGCCTGAGCAACGCTTCGTGAACCGGCGCTGGATGCTTTGGCAATTTACGTCAACCGGTCGTGTTCCTGGTGTACGGGGCGACGTTGACCGTAACGCCTTCTATGGCACCCCCTCGGATTGGGCGTCCTTCTTGACGACGGATTGTGATCCGAGAGATCACAAGCGCCTGTCATCGCAGGGGATTTGCACCGATAAATAAGTCGATACTCAAACACGCATAAGAAATTCTCCGAGAGTCAGGAATTTCTCCAATTTCGGTCTATTGGTGAACAGACGGGCGCATTTAAAGTGGGTAGGGAGTAGGACGAAAAACGACGCTTTTACCGACCTATGCCTCCCGAATCCGCTGCACGCCTCGAAACGAATCTTCTGCTAAAGGCGCTTCGCGGCCCCGACCGAGAACTTCTGCTGCCTCATCTTGAACCGTTGAACTACGGGAAGGGGGCGACGATCTTCGAGGCGGGGTCGCCGGTCACGCACATCGCCTTCCCTTGCGAGCATGCGGTGGTGACGCTGGTGATTACCACCAGCGATGGCCGTAGCGCTGAGACGGCCACGATCGGCCACGAGGGCGCTGTCGGCGGTGTGGTGAGTCAGGGTTACGTGCCCGCCTCGACCCACGCCGTGGTGCAGATCGCCGGGCCGGTGCTGCGGATGGACTCCCTTGCCCTTCAGGAGGCCAAGCGGCAGTCGCGCCATGTGCGCGATCTCTTCGCCCGCTATTCGGATTGTATGCTTGCCCAGGTGCTTCAATCCTCGGCCTGCAACGCCCTGCACCCGATCGAACAACGCTGCCTGCGCTGGCTCCAGACCCTTCACGACCGGATCGGCTCACCCGTCCTGCCGATCACCCACGAATTGCTCGCCGCGATGCTGGGCGTACAGCGGACCTACCTGACGCGCATTCTGCGGATCTTGCAGGATCAGGGACTGATCAAGGTAGGCCGAGGCAGGATTACGATCCTGAACCGCCCAGGAATGGAGGCGGCTTCCTGCGATTGCCATGCGCGGGTGCGCGATCATTACCGCACCGTGCTCGGCGCCGTGTACGACGATCACGGGCTGATCGCGATCGACCAGCCCCAACCGCGCTTCATCGCGACAGATCCCGAGGCCGAGGCCCGGCGGCGCATCGACCGCTGGACCGGCAAAGGCTCTGGCACTCGCGTGGATCCTTAAGGCTCAGGCGTCGCGCTGGAGCAACTCGATCACCGCGCCGTCAGGCCCGTCGAGGAAAACGATACGCAGGGTCGGGCCACGCGCGATGATCTCGGTCCTGAAGGAAACTCCCTTACCCTTCAGCTCCGCGACGGCAGCTTCGATATCTTCCACGGCCAGGCCGATATGCTCGAGGCCGAGACAGGGCGTCGTCAACGGCGGATGCGCCTCCTCTGGGGCCTGCTCGATGAAGACGGCCAAGCCCCCCAAATCGAGAATCACCCGCTGGACGATCTCCCCGCCGACACGGCCCGTTTCGCGGGCACCGAACATCTCGACGTAGAACGCAGCGGCAGCGACGGGATCGCGGCTGCGCAAATGGACGTGATCGCAACGATAGGTCATGGGATCCGCTCGGCTTCGGGCTCAATCAGTTTAGGTCGATGGCTACGCCCTGGCGATGCATCGAATGACGGATGGCCCCGATGAGTCTGCGCTTGACGGCGGCCCCGTTCGCGCAGACTTTTGCCGATGAGACCGTTGCAGAGATGCAACAGAGCTCCCACATGGAAGCCACTCCCGCTTCGCCGAAAGCTACTTACGACCGATGCGCAACCCATACGACGTTCTGGGCGTGCCCAAGGCTGCGAGCGAGGCCGACATCAAGAAGGCCTATCGCAAGCTCGCCAAGGAATTCCACCCCGACCGCAACAAGACCGACGCCAAAGCCAAGGATCGCTTCTCGGAAGTGAACTCGGCCTACGAGATCCTGGGCGATGCCGACAAGCGCAAGCAGTTCGACCGCGGCGAGATCGACGCCGACGGTCGCCCGCGCGCGACCGGCTTCGAGGGGTTCGGCGGCTTCGGCGGTGGCGGCGGCGGTGCCCGTGGCTTCGACTTCGAATCCATGGCTCGCGGCGGACGCGGCGGGCCCGGTGGCGGCATGGGCGAGGATATCTTCTCGCACATCTTCGGGGAGGCCTTTCGCGCCGGCGGTGCAGGGCCCGGCGCCCGTCAGGCCGCCAAGGGCGAGGATGTCGCCGCTGAACTGATCGTGACGCTGGAGCAGGTCGGCGGCGAGGAGAAGCTGCGCCTCAACCTTCCGACCGGTCGCGAGGTCGATGTGATGATCCCGAAGGGCGTCGTGGACGGGCAGACGATCCGCCTGCGCGGCCTCGGTCATCCGGGCGGCATGCGCACGGAGCCGGGCGACGCGCTGCTCACGATCCGCATCCAGCCGCATCCACGCTTCAAGGTCGAGGGTGCCGACCTGCGGGCCAGTGTCGAGGTCCCCCTCGACGATGCAATCCTCGGCGGGACGATCCGCGTGCCGACCCTGACCGGGGCGGTCGAGATGAAGATGCCGCCTATGACGAGTTCGGGCCGCACTTTCCGCCTGCGCGGCAAGGGTCTGCCCAAGAAGGACGGGACGCGCGGCGACCTCTTCGCCGTCACGGCCATCGTCCTTCCCGCAGGCGATGACGAGGCATTGGCCGAATTCGCCCGCGCCCGCCGGGCCGCCCGCGTCGGCTGAGGTCGCTTTCCGGCCTGCACACCCGCGGGCCGGACTTCCGTCCTCGACGCGCCTCCGGTAAGGGAACCCCCGGCGCTACCGGCGCCGCGTTACACCGGGAAGCGTCATGGCGGAACACGGGCACGGGATTCTGGCGGGCAAACGGGGGATTGTCCTCGGGGTTGCTAACAACCGGTCGATCGCCTGGGGTATCGCCAAGAGCGCCCGCGCCCACGGCGCCGAGCTGGCCTTCACCTATCAGGGCGATGCCCTGCGCAAGCGCGTGGAGCCGCTAGCCAAGGAGCTCGACGCTCAAGTCATCGGCCATTGCGACGTCACGGATGCGGCCTCCATCGATGCCGTGTTCGCTGAGGCGGCGCGGATCTTCCCGGAGGGAATCGATTTCGTCGTCCACTGCATCGCCTTCTCCGACAAGGACGAGCTCGACGGGGCGCTACCTCGAAACCTCCGAGGAGAACTTCACCAAGTCTCTTCTGATCTCCTGCTATTCGTTCACGGCGGTGGCGCAGCGGGCGGAGAAGATCATGCGGCCGGGTGGCTCGCTGTTGACGCTGACCTATTACGGCGCCGAGAAGTGGATGCCCCATTACAACGTGATGGGCGTGGCCAAGGCGGCCCTCGAAGCGTCCGTCCGCTACCTCGCCGCCGATCTGGGCCCGAAGGACATCCGGGTCAACGCGATCTCGGCCGGGCCGATCAAGACGCTCGCCGCCTCGGGCATCGGCGACTTCCGCTACATATTGAAGTGGAACGAGTACAACGCCCCGCTGCGCCGTACGGTGACGATCGGCGAAGTCGGCGAGACTGCGGCCTACCTCATCTCCGGCATGGCCGCTGGCATGACCGGCGAGATCCTGCATGTCGATGCAGGCTACCACGTCGTCGGCATGAAGAATCCCGAGGCGCCGGATCTCTCCCTCGACCGGGACTGACCGGCCGAACGCCTCCGAAACGAAAAAGGGCTGCCCCGAGGGGCAGCCCTTTTTCGTGAGCCTCTAAGCCAAACTACTCGTCGGCAGCGGGAGCCTGAGCCGCCGGAGCGTGCGGCGCGGCGCTGCCGGTCGCGGGCTTGGCGGGCGCCTTTGCCGACGGCTTCTGCGCGGTCGTCGCGGCGGGCTTCGGCATGTATTCCGGATCGGTGCGCGGGCCATTGGGGCCGTTGGTCGGGCCACCGAGCTGGCCGGCGACGAGATCCGTCACCTTGTTCCATGTCTGCGACTTGCAGAGGAAGGCGATCAGGCAGCCCTTCACGGTCAACTCGCCGGGCGTCTCCGTCCAGATCGTCACCTTGTAGAACTTGCCGTCCTCGGAATTGTAGATCTGCCCCTCGTAGCGGGCCTCGTCATTGGGCTTCAAACCCATGATGAGCTGGTGGCCGAGCGAGGGCCGGGCCTGCTTCTTGGGATCGGGGTTCTTGAAGTCGGTCCGGGGCTCACCCTTGTCGTTCAACGGAACCTTCAGCCACACGACGTAGCCGCACAGCTTATCGTTGGCGGCACCGCACTTCTCCAGGCGGACGCGGGCGCGCCCATCCTCGGTGAGGTAGGTGCCGCTGGGGTCGGTCGGTGTAGCGGCGCGGGCCGGACCAGCGAGGGCCGCGAGCGCGAACAGCGCCAGCGGCGCAGCGCGGCGACCGAGCAAGCGAAACATCATCCCTGAACTCTCCTCCATCGCGCGCCGCAGGCCGTGACCAGGCCCTGCCTTCGTCGACGGGCCTCATGCCACTCCCGACGGGCGGCACCGATGCTGCCGTGAGCCGTCTCACGCCCGATGGTGGCCGGATGATGACAGCGCGCCCTTCGAACACCGCCTTTTGCGTCGGATGCATTGGTGCCGGAAAAACGAAGGGGCCGGTGCATGGCACCAGCCCCTCCGAAACTCTCATGAGTTACGCCGGATCACTCCGCGGCGGTCATCTCGGCGGTGAAGTGGCCGCACCAATCCTGGGTGGCGACGACCGGCCATAGACCCTTGGAATCGGGACCCGGCTGGCTGATCGGCGGGTTGAAGCGGCAAAGGCCTTCATCGGCCTTCAGAGCAGCGCCGTTGCCCTTGTGCTCGTCGTAGAAGCGGCAGCTCTCGCAGGACGCGTTCGCGGTACCGGCCATGCTCGTTCTCCTCAAAGCTTGCGGCGGCAGCACGTCGACCCCGCCCGTAGTTCTTAATTAGAACAGCTCTAATGACGGGTCAATGACAGGCCAGCACGCAAAATGGCCCGAAGCGGCGAGCCCCGGGCCATCGGACATCGGTATTCTTGAGCGAGGATCGTTCAGGCAGCCGGGCGGGCGGCTTCGAGCGGGCGATCCTGGAACAAGGCGGTGCAGCCCGAGCCGCGATGCATGCTGAGGATCGAGGCGCGGTCGATATCGGAATGTCGCTCCAGCACCTTGCGAACGCAGGTCACGACCTTGTCGTACTGAACCGGATCAAAATTCGGCTCCAGCGGGCTCACCGCGATATAGGTCTCGACCACGAGGACCCGCTCCGCACGCTCCCGGCCGACTTCGACAGCGATCCACGACGACTTAATGAGGCTCGTGCTGGTGAGCATGAGAACGTCCTCCCGGTTGACCGCCGCTCTGCCACAGGCATGTGTGGTACGGCACTTACCGGTATAGTACGCCTCTCCGCCCGGCTAACAAGGGCGTCAGGCCTGAGCGCCTACTCCCAAAAATGCGGCCTGCTCTCTTCGAGGTTGGGGCCGATGCGGATTGCGGCGACCTTGATCGCGAGCCCATCCGCCCCCGTCTCGATGGCGATCCCGCTCAATGTCCCCGGCCCGCCAGCGACTTCCCACCGCGAGCCAGGTGTCTTCTGGATCAACCGGCGGATCGGCTCGTCCTTCTGCATGCCGATCACCGAATCGTAATCGCCGCACATCCCCGCATCGGACATGTAGGCGGTGCCGCCCGGCAGGATGCGATGGTCGGCGGTGGGCGTGTGCGTATGGGTGCCGACGACGAGGCTCACCCGACCATCGAGGTAGTGGCCGATCGCCTGCTTCTCGCTCGTCGCTTCGGCGTGGACATCGACCACGATGGCGTCCGCCGCCGCGCCGAGCGGACAGGCGGAAATCTCCCTTTCCACCGCCGCGAAGGGATCGTCCATCGGATCGAGGAAAACCCGACCCATCACGTTGACGACCAGCACCCGCGCGCCGGCCTGCGTCTCCACGATGGTGGCGCCCCGGCCCGGCGTCCCCGGCGGGTAATTGGCCGGGCGGATCAGCCGCTCCTGCCGCCCAATGAAAACCAGCGCCTCGCGCTGATCGAAGCTGTGATTGCCCAGCGTGACCGCGTCGGCACCCGCGCCGATCAACTCGTCGCAGATCGCCTCCGAGATGCCGAAGCCGCCCGCCGCGTTCTCGCCGTTGATCACCACGCAATCGAGCCGCCATTGCTCACGCAGATTGGGCAAACGGTCGAGCACCACCGAACGTCCGGGACGTCCCACCACGTCGCCGAGGAACAGGAGCCTCATACGCTCGGACCTTCGAACTGGAGTAGGCTGTCTTCGGTGACGATGGCCGAGAGCGACTTATCGTGCGGCTCCACAGGCACTTCGGGCACTTCCTGCGCCGCGTAACAGATACCGATCGTCAGCAGGGGTCGACCCTGCGAGAGCCGGGCAATGGCGCCGTCGTAATAGCCGCGCCCGTAGCCGAGGCGTCGTCCCGCGCGGTCAAAGGCGGCGAGCGGCACGAGAAGCGCGTCGGGCGCGACTTCCGGCAGGGAGGGGTCAGGCTCGCTTAAGCCGAAGCCGCCACGCACCAGCGTATCGCCAGGCTTCCACTCACGGAAGACGAGCCCGCCGGCCGTGACATGCGGCAGCGCGAGCCGGGTGCCACGTGCCGCCAGCGCCGTCATCACCGGACGGGGGTCGACCTCGCTGCGGATCGGCCAATAGCCAGCGACCAGTGGCGCCTCGAGAAGAGGTGGGATTGTCAGCAGCTTGCTGGCAATGGCGGAACAGGCCTCCCGCCGGGCATCGGCGTCGAGGGCATCGCGGGCGGCCAGGGCCGCGCGGCGGGTCTCGGCCTTGCGGGCCGCCAGCGAATGAGGATCAGGGTGCGGAGCCACGTGAGCCGTTGGAGGATCGATCCCGGGAAACCTACAGAGTAGGTGGGCGCCGTGTTGGCCAGGTCCAGGGACGAGGCCAGGGACAGCTCCCGAGGGAGTCGATAAGGCCCCGGGGATAGTGCTCCTGACGAACTCTGCAGCCCCGCCCCCACTATGTAGCCTCGCACCCATCTCCGCGCCAGGGTGATCCGCGAGAAAACGGCGGGGCTCATGCCCTAGTGGTGGATGGCGGGGAACAGCTCGGCGAGAGCGGCGAGGCAGGAATCGATATCGCCCTCCTCGACCCAGACGTGAGGGCTGAATCGCAGGCCCCCTCCCCGCTCGCTGGCGAAGATCTGCCGCTCGGCGAGTTTCGCGATGATGCCTTCCGGAAGCCCACCCGGATGCTTCACCCCGAGGACGTGCGGCACCCTCAGAGAGGGAGGCGCGACCTCCAGACCCAGAGCCGCGCATCCTTCCGCCAGACGGTCGGTGAGTGCCTTCAGGCGACGCGAGATGGCGGGCGCACCCCATTCCGCAATGAGCGACAGGCCCTCGGCCGCCATGGGTAGAGCGACGGGATCGTGTAGTTCGCCCCTGTCGTAACGCCGGGCTCCGACGGCCGAGGGACGGTTGCCGTTGTGCTCATCGAGCGGCAGCCCATCCTGCCGGTGGGGTGCCGCGTAGAGGAAGGCGACCCCATAAGGGCCGAGGGTCCACTTGTAGGTCGGGAAGGCGAGGTAATCCGGTCGCCAGCGCGTGACATCGACGGGCACGGCGCCGACCGCTTGAGTCGCGTCGATGACGAGAACGGCCCCTGCCGCGTGGACGGCGGGGGCGATGTGGTCGAGGTCAATGAGCGTGCCGTCCGTCCAGTGCAGCGGCGTCAGCGTCGCGATGGAGAGCGGCGGCGCGCCCGGTCGGGCGATGGCCGCGAGGAGCGCCGGCGTCCAACCACCATCCGCAGGCCGTTCGACCACCTCGACGATCAGCCCGCTCCGCGCGGCCAGCCGGTCAAAGGGCAGACAGAGGGAGGGAAACTCGTCCGCGATACGCAGGATGCGACCGCCCGGCGCGGGCGCGAGCTGATGAGCGACGATGCTCATCGCATGGCTCACCGCGCCGACGACGGCGATGTCGTCCGGGCAGGCGCCGATCAGCGCCGCAGCCAGTGACCGCGCCCGCTCGGTCTGCGGAGGGAAAGCCGTTCGTGGATGAGACCAGGGCTCGCTCTTGGCCCGGATGCCGGCTTCACCGGCCGCTCGCACCGTATGGGGCAACGGCGACCACGCGGCGGCGTCGAGGTAGCTCACGCCTGTGGGCAGTTCGAAGTGCCGACGCTGGCTCGGAAGGATCGTAAGCGATTCCATGGCATGAGCCTACGGGATCGTTCGCAGCGGGCGAAACCCGCGCCGGGCTTGATCCCCGCATGCGCATGCCGCATCCCGTGACGGTTCACAGCGACGATGAACCGACGCGTCCCAACTCGCCTTAGCCCTCTGCCATGAGCCTTCGGAGCTGCGACGCCCCTGCGAACGAGCCTGCACCGATGCGGGTCGCCGATGCCCTCGCGTTGATCCGTGGGCGGCTGCCGGTCTCGGCTGGTGTCGAACGCGTGGTCTTGGGCAACGCGCCGGGACGCATCCTGGCGGAGGACGTGGTTGCGCCGCTGTCGCTGCCGCCTTTCGATAATTCCGCCGTCGATGGCTACGCGTTCCGCCTCGACGATGGGATGAGTGGGCTGCTCCCGGTCGCCGCTCGCGTTCCGGCGGGGGCGCCTGTTCCCGCGGTTCCACCGGGCAGCGCCGTGCGCATCTTCACCGGCGCCCCCCTGCCCCCTGGTGCCGACACTGTCGCGATGCAGGAGGATGTCCGCGTCGAAGGCGGCGCGGTTCGGCTTCCCGGAGGTCTGGCCCGAGGCGCCAATTGCCGTCGCGAGGGCGAGGATGTGAAGGCAGGAAGCCTCGCCCTCCCGGCTGGACGTCGTCTGGGAGCTCGCGATATCGCCCTAGCCGCCGCCCTCGGACTGCGCGAACTCCCCGTACGGCATCGCCTGCGGGTTGGGCTGTTCTCGACGGGCGATGAGGTCACGGCGACCGGTGACGGACTCGCGCCCTCCGGCATCCACGATGCCAACGGGCCGATGCTCGCCGCCCTTTTGGCGCGCTGGGGCGCGGTTCCGCTCCCGCTCGGCATCCTGCGCGACGATCCTGTAAACGTCCGGGAACGGCTCGCGGAAGCAGCCTCCGGTTGCGATGTGATCGTCACCTCCGGCGGTGTGTCGGTGGGTGAGGAGGATCATGTTCGCGCTGCCGTGGGACAGGCGGGCGGCATCGCTTTGTGGCGCCTTGCCATCAAGCCGGGCCGCCCGCTGGCCTTCGGCGACGTCGCCGGCACGCCCTTCGTGGGCCTGCCGGGCAATCCAAGCGCCGCCTATGTGACCGCGCTCGCGATACTTTTGCCTGTCCTGTCGCAGCTCGGCGGCGGTGCGGAGGAAGCGCCCCTCCCATTGGTGCGCAGCGGCTTCACCATGACGAAGCGGCTCGGGCGGCGTGAGTACCTCCGCGTTTGCCTCCGGCCGGGCGACGACGGCCTGTCGGTGGCCAGCTTAGCGCCGAACGGCGCTCTGTTCGGCTTGGCCGCCAGCGATGGCTTCGCCGAACTCCATGAGGATTGCGAGGCGATCCGCCCCGGCGACCTCCTGCCCTTCCGGGCGCACCCGCTGGGCTGACGCGCCTTGCCGCGGACCGGCCCGGCCTGTAGGCCCGAGCCCGCCCGTCATCTAGCCGCGGACTCTCCGTGACCCTCCTGACAGATCGCGCGCCCGCCAAGGTGAACCTGACGCTGCACGTCCTCGGGCGGCGTCCGGCCGATGGCTATCACGTGCTCGAAAGTCTCGTCGCCTTCGCGGGCACTGCGGACCGCCTGACCCTGCGTGCCGGGGATACGCTTTCCCTGACGGTCAGCGGACCGACCGCAGGCCCGGCGGGGCCCGATGCGGACAACCTCGTGATCCGCGCAGCCCGGAAACTAGAAGCGAAGGTGCCCGGCCTGAAGCTCGGTGCCTTCCACCTCGTGAAGCGCCTTCCGGTGGCGGCGGGGATCGGCGGCGGCTCGTCCGACGCGGCGGCGGCCCTGCGCCTGCTCGCATGCCTCAATGGGCTGCGACTCGATGATCCCGCGATGGTGGAGGCCGCCCGCGAGACGGGGGCCGACGTGCCGGTCTGCCTCGACCCGCGCGGGCGGATGATGCGCGGCGCGGGTGAGGATGTCGGCCCGGCCCTGAACTTCCCTGCCCTGCCTGCGGTGTTGATCAATCCCGGTGTGCCGGTCCCGACCGCGCCGGTCTTCAAGGCCCTCGGCCTGACGGTCGGGCAAACCCTACCGGGGGCCTACCATCCTGAGATTCCAGCCGACCAGACGGGCGATACGTTGATTGCCGCGCTCGGCCCGGCCCGCAACGATCTCGAAGGCCCGGCTCTGACGGTCGCCCCGGTGATCGGTGAATGCCTCTCGGCCCTGCGCGGTCAGAAGAGCCGCCTCGCCCGCATGTCGGGCTCGGGCGCGACGGTGTTCGGCCTGTTCGAAGATCGTCACGCGGCGGTGGCGGCAGCCAAGCGTCTGCGCGCCGCCCATCCGGGCTGGTGGATCGCCCCGACCTTCCTGCGTTAACGATTGGCGGTGGTGACCGGCGAGGTCGCGCCGCCGAGCGACACCCAGGCCATCGCATCCTGGCTCTCGCGCTTGATGAAGACGTAGCCGGTGCGGTGCCAGGGCAGGATCGCGTTGGTCTTGTTGTCCAGCACGATGTCACCGCGATCGGTGATGAGCGTCAGGACCGCGTGGCCCTCACCCTTCTCATCGATGACGACCGTCATCCGCATGGCCCGGCGCGGCAATCCGGCTTCGGCCAGGAGATGGCGCTTCAGAAGCTGAAAATCCTCGCAATCGCCGATGCCGTCCTCGGCGAGGTCCCAGCGGTCGGCAACATGAAGATGATCCATGTCGGTCATCGGCTCGACCGACTTGTTGATGCGCTTGTTGACGGCGGTGATCGTGTTCCAGATCGCCGGGGTCAGGGTGATCCGGGTCGGCTCGCTACGGTCGATGGCGCATTCAGCCGCGTAATCCTGGCAGAAGGTGGTCCAGGCGGCGATCGGCTTGGCATCGCCGCGCACCTTGGCTCCCACATCAGACGACGGCAGGCTCGCCAGCGTCTGTGCGGCGGCCCCGCCCGTCATCGCGACGATGGCGACGGCGACAACGGCGAGCCCACGCCGCAGCGTGGAAACCGCATCCCGCATCTTGGAAGCCGCGAACAGCATCGCCGTGACCCAACCGTTTAGCTCTCGTTAACGAAAGCTCTCACGACGGAGGCCTGACCGCAATCGCCCCCTTAACAAAAGGTTAATGCTGTGAGGAGTGGGCAGCAATTTGGCCACTTCCGGCCACGTCGAACCAATTTTTCGCGAAGGTAAATCACTGGGCTTCGGAGCAAAGTCGTTATATACCAGGGTCTTACACGGTCGGAAACATGACGGGGATCTCGGCCCGCCGGGTGGAGGGACTTGATTAACGAAACGTTACCTGGGTCGGCCGACCTTCGGCGGAAAAGCCGAACCGTCAGGCTTTCTCTCGCCTGCGGCGTTCCGGCAGCGTACAGACGGCGCGACCCCTGAAGCAGCCGGAGCCGAGAGCGCGTGCGCCTGACCCAGATCACCCATCACGACCTCGACGGCTATGGCGCCTCGACCGTGGCCGCCGCCTGCGCCGAGGTGGAGCGCGTCATCCATGTCCCGCGCTACAGCGATGTCGGGCCGGTCTTCGAGGAGGAGGTGAAGCGCCTCGGCAAGGCACAGGAGTCGGAAACACTTCTGATGACCGATCTCGGCCTCGAGGAGCAGACCATCGCCGGGCTCAAGCGGTTCGCCACCATGAACCGCCGCCGGGACAGCGAGAAGCACCGCCTCGTCGTGCTCGACCACCACGCCTCATCAGTCGAGCAGGCTCGCTCGCCAGGGGCTGGAGCCCATGCCGGTCGCCGACCGGCCCGGCCTGTCTCGCTCGGAGTTTAACGATTCTGAGATCACGCTGCTGATCGAGGAGGATTCCTGCGCGACGGCGATGACGATGACTCATCGCGCCCTCTTCGCCACGCACGAGCCGGAGCGGGCCGAGGACCTGACGGCGTTGATCGCAGCCATCGACGCCCTCGACCTGTGGCGTAAGGAATCTCCCGCCTTCCCCGGCGGCATCGCCCTCGATGAAATCTTCTGGGAAAACGCCACGGGTCTGATCCCGCCCGGCCATCCCTGGCACGACTGGTTCGTTTCGGCGCTGCTGATGGCGGCGGGCGCCCGGCTGCGCGAAGGTGCAAGCCCGGCACATCTCGAACAGGATGCCGTCGCGATCCGGACGCGCATCGTCGATGACCTGCTCGCCAGCGAGCCCGACGACGATGCCGGTCTGACCACGCGCTCGCGGCTCGCTCGTGCGCTCGCCCGCTCGGATACGCTGTTCCGCCCGTTGAAGGACGGGACGCTTCTCTCCTTCGGTCTCGATTCCGGCATGTTCCAGCGGGTCTCGGACCGGATCATGGAAGCCGGGCGGACCAAGAGGGTCGTGAACGTGCAGCGCATGGGAACGCTCTCGTTCCGCTCGGTGGACGGCACTGCCCTCGACGGCGCTCGCCTGTTCCGGGGCGGCGGCCATCGCGATGCGGCGGGCGGCCGCCTGCAAAGTGGCTCGGCCTTCTCGCTGGCGGATGCCATTTCCCAGGTGGAGCCGGTGCTGAACCCGGAGAAGCCTGCCGGTTCGGATAGCCCCTTCGCGGCACTGAAGAACTGGAAGGGGTGAGGAACGGGCTTCCGGCCTTCGGCTCGCCCGCTCTGCACTAGAGCCGGAAATCCTCGCCGAGATACAGGCGTCGCGCTTCCGGGTCGGCCACGATCTGTTCGGGCGTACCCTCGGTGAGGATACGGCCCGAATGGGCGATGTAGGCGCGGTCGATTAGGCCGAGCGTTTCGCGCACATTGTGATCGGTGATGAGCACGCCGATTCCGCGCTGCTTCAGATGCTTCACCAGATCCTGGATATCGCCCACCGCAATGGGATCGATGCCCGCGAAAGGCTCATCGAGCAGCATGAAGGTCGGCGAGGAGGCGAGCGCGCGGGCGATCTCACAGCGCCGCCGCTCACCGCCCGACAATGCGATGGAAGGCGATTTGCGCAGGCGGGCGATATCGAACTCCTCCAGGAGGGATTCGAGCTTGCGCGCCCTCTCCTTCCGGTCGGGCTCGGCCACTTCCAGCACAGCGCGGATGTTGTCCTCGACGGACAGGCCCCGGAAAATCGACGCTTCCTGCGGCAGGTAGCCGATGCCGAGCCGCGCCCGCTGGTACATCGGCAGATGTGTGATCGGCAGGCCGTCGAGGGTGATCTGGCCCCGGTCGGCGGCGACGAGGCCGGTGATCATGTAGAAGATCGTGGTCTTGCCCGCACCGTTGGGCCCAAGCAGCCCGACCGCCTCACCGGTATGGACCGTCAGTCCCGCCTCATGGACGACCGTGCGCGCGCCATAGCTCTTGCGCAGGCCGCGCACGCAGAGGATCCCAGGACCGCCCTCTACTACTGCTTCAGAAGGCGATACCTCCTCCGAGGCGGCCGCGGTGGCGGTCGGCTTGGGCTTACGGCCGAACAGCCGCCCGAGCAGCGAGGGGCGGGCCGCCGCCGCCCCCGGCTCGGCCTGAAGAGCCACGGCGTCGCTCAATTGGCTTGCGCCCGCGGCTTCGCCGGCGGGACGCTACACCCCTTGGCTTTCGTGTCCTTCCCGTCGGACTTTTCGCCCGGCATGAACATGGCCGAGACGCGCCCGCCCGCCACCGGGTCCATGTTCGCCCGGCCGCTCGCCATGTCATAGACGAGGCGCTGGCCACGGGTGACGTTCTGGCATTGGCTGAGCACGACGTTGCCGGTCAGCACGATGCGCTTCGCATCTTGGTCGAACACGGCGTTGTCGCCGGTCGCAACCTGATCCTTCTGAGTCACCGTCACCGGCCCGGCGCACTCGACTTTCTTGATACCGTTCTCGGCCGGGTTCTTAGGGGCCTGGTCATCGCCGCCCTCGCCGGACTTGTCTTTTGAGGCGGCGTCTTTCCCACGCTTGTAATAGACGGTCATGGTCGTGCAGCGGATCGTGCTCTCGCCTTGAACCGCGACGACATTCCCGGCGAAGATCGCCTTGTTTTCCTTGTCGAAGACGTCGAGCCGGTCGGCGTCGATCTTGATCGGCTCCTTGCCGCTGCCGCCGATATTGCCGAAGGCCGAGGAGGAATCTCCCTTGGCCGCCTTCTCGGCATGAGCCGGGGCTACGAGAACGAGGCCGAGGGCCAGCCCGATCGCGCCAAAGCGAGCGACGCTCATGGCCGGGGCTCCGCAGCCGCGGCATCCGAGGTGAGAATCGGGCCCTTCAGCTTGTCCCCCTTCGCCGGGTCCGCGACTTCGGAATTGATCACGACGCGCACGTTGCCGATGAACGAGATGACCTTGCCGTTCTCCACGACGTCGAGCCCGTCCGCATCCACGGTGCCCTTGGGCGTCGTGACGGTCACGGGTTCCTTCGAAACGATGGAGCCGGTCTTAAAAGCGATGGCCGCCGTCTTGAGCCGCGCCTCCTCGCCCTTGTCGGTCCAGACGCGAATATTGTCCTTCAGATCAAGCGCCTCTCGGGCGCTGTCGAACAGGCCCGATGTCGCCGAGAGCCGGGCGATGCCACCCTTGTCATCGGTCGCGATATGACCGCGCATCTGCTGAAGTTCGATCTGGCTCGGCTTGCGGACATCCTGCATCGCTGCCTCGGCCGTCACCTCGTAGGCGCGATCGCCCTTGCGGAAGCCGGAAAGGCGCGGATTTTCCATCTTCACTTTGGTGCCCGCCAGCGTGACGGGACCGACGGAGACACCGGGCAGGCTCGCCGAGAATGGGTTGAACAGATAGGCGAGCAGAAGCACGGTGGCGCCGCCCGCCACCACGGGGATCACACGCCGCAGGCGGCGGACCCGACCGCTATGGCGGTAGGCATGGGCATGGACGCGCCTGCGCGTTGCCGCGACAGCCTGTCCATTGCCGGCTTCAGCCTCGACGAGATTCATGCCGCGTCCGATGGGCGAGACTTCTGGTTTCTCGCCATGCCAGTGAGTTTGCGCCTGCGGCCCCCACCGCGCCCGCGCATCCGGCCGGGATGACCCCGGCCGGTGGCGAAGTTATGACCCCCACGTTTCCGAATGATCAATCATTGCGGGGCGTGGCAGGTGCGCGCCGTCACTCTTTTGGTGTTTGGGATGCCTGTGCGAGGGCCGCAGCCACCTTTCTGGCAAAGGCGGCGGGATCGCGGGGGCTGTCGCCATCCTGAATCCGCGCGAGATCGAGAAGCATCCCGGCCGATTCCGGCACCTGTGATTCGGGCACCACCGACAGGGTGCGTATGAGCGCGTGGCGCGGGTTGATCTCGAGCGTCGGCTTGCCTGCCCCACCGGCGCGACCGGCCCGGCGCAGAAGCCGCTGCATCTGAAGGTCGGGACCGGCACCGCCCGCCGAGAGCACCACCGCGCTGTCGACGAGCCGGTCGGTGACGCGAACATCGGCCACCTCGTCGGCCAGCGCCGTCTTCACTGCCGCCACGAAGGCATCGAGCCCTTCGACAGGGTCGGCCTCTCCGCCCTCGGGGGCAAACTTCGACAGGTCGAGGCCGCCCTTCGTGACCGATTGAAGCTTCTTCTCCTCGAAGGCGCCGAGCTGGTCCGGCCAGAACGCATCGACATGATCGGACAGGAGCAGCACTTCGAGCCCGCGCGCGCGGAAACCCTCGAGTTGCGCGGAGGATTTCAGCGCCTCGGCATCGTCGGCGACGAGGTAGTAGATCGCCTCCTGACCGTCCTTCATCCGGGACACGTAGTCGGCCAGCGACGTCCAGCCCTCGACGGCGGAGGAGCGGAAGCGCAGCAGAGGGGCGATCTCCGAGCGGCGCTCGAAATCCTCGTAAATTCCTTCCTTCAGGACAGGGCCGAAATTCTCCCAGAACGCCTCGTAATCCTCGCCCCTCTTGGCGCGATTGCTCAGCTCCGTGATGACCCGGCCAGTCACCGCCTTGCGGATGCGGGCGAGTGCCGGGGTCGATTGCAGCATCTCGCGGGACACGTTGAGGGGCAGATCCTCGGTGTCGACCACGCCTTGCACGAAGCGCAGCCAGGACGGCAGCAACTCGGCTTCATCGGTGATGAACATGCGCCGGACATGCAGGCGCACCTTGCTCTGGCGCTCGTTCTCGATCGGCTGGAACGGCTTCGAGCCCGGCACGAAGAGCAGGGCCGAGAATTCGAGCTGCCCTTCAGCCCGCCAATGCAGCGTGGCCCAAGGCTTGTCGAAGTTCATGCCGAGCGCATGGTAAAACTCGGTGTACTGCTCTTCCGTGATCTCGGATTTGGACTTGCGCCACAGGGCGGTGCCCTGGTTGGCCGCCTCGTCCTTGCCGTCGCGCACGATGGCGACCGGCACGGTGATGAAGTCGGCCCACTTCCGCACGAGATGATCGAGCCGGTAGGGCTCCAGATACTCGTCAGCGTCCTCCTTGATGTGGAGGACGATGTCGGTGCCGGGCTCGGCACGCGTGCCGGGCTCCAGCGTATAGCTGCCCTGGCCCTCGGAGGCCCAGGTCCAGGCCTCGTCCGATCCGACCTTGCGGGAGGTGACGGTCACGCGGTCGGCCACCATGAAAGCCGAGTAGAACCCAACGCCGAATTGGCCGATCAGGCTCGGCCGGTCCTCGGCCTTGGCCGATTCGAGCGTCTGCGAGAAGGCGCGGGTGCCTGAGCGGGCGATGGTGCCGAGGCTCGACGCGAGGTCATCCTTGGCCATGCCGATGCCCGCATCGGAGATGGTGAGGGTGCGCGCCTCCTTGTCGGGGGCGATGCGGACCTTCGCATCCGGCGGGAGGGCGCTCGACTCGCTGGTCAGCGCCTCGAACCGGCGCCGGTCCATGGCGTCGGCGGCGTTGGCGACCAGCTCGCGCAGGAAGATTTCGCGGTCGGAGTAGAGCGCGTGCACCACGAGGTCGAGGAGGCGGCCTACCTCTGCCCCGAATTCGTGCCGCTCGATCGTCTCGCTCACGGAATGAACCTCCGGTTCAATTGAGGAAATAGCGCCGCGCATATGCGCGCGAGCGCGGCCGTTTTCAATGCGTTCGCAGTGAAGACAGAAGGCTCAAATCGCGTCCAGGCCGAGGTCGATGATGGCCGCTGAGTGAGTGATCCAGCCGCACGAGATCAGATCGACGCCGGAAGCTGCCACCGCGCCCACGGTCTCGACGGTGATACGCCCCGATGCCTCGGATAGGGCACGGCCATCGATGATCGACACGGCCTCCGCAAGCGTCGCCGGGCTCATATTGTCGAGGAGCACGGCATTGACGCCGACCGACAGGGCCTCCCGCAGCTGATCGAGCGTATCGACTTCGCATTCGATCTTTACGAGGTGGCCGGCGCGGGCTTTCGCCCGCCCGATCGCCTGCCTCACACCACCGGCCACGGCGATGTGGTTGTCCTTAATGAGCACCGCGTCATCGAGGCCGAACCGGTGGTTCGAGCCACCCCCGGCCCGCACCGCGTGTTTTCCAGGGAACGCAGGCCCGGCGTCGTCTTGCGGGTGCAGGCGATAGACGCCTTGCCGTGCGGCCGCGCCGCCTCGACCAGGCCGTTCGTGGCGGTCGCGACGCCGGACAGGCGGCAGAGCAGGTTCAGAGCCACCCGCTCGGCCGTGAGGATCGCCCGCGCGGGGCCATCAAGATGCAGCACCACATCGCCGGGGACGACGCGGGCACCGTCGCCCCGCTCGACGCTCACGCGCACTTCAGGATCAACCAAGGCGAAGGCGATGGCCGCCGCATCGGTTCCGGAAATCACCCCCGGCTGACGGGCGGCGATGGCACCGCGCATCCGCTCGCCGGGCGGGACGATGGCATCGGTGGTGATGTCGCCCGCCCGGCCGAGATCCTCGACAAGGGCCGCGCGCACGATCGGCTCCACGAGGAGCCGCGGCAGGGGAGAATGTCGGTCACGGGATGTCTCACTCTGCGAGCGCGGGCGCGGCGATGCCGGTGGGCGTCGTCTCGGTGTGGCGGGCTGGCGCCTGATGGGGATGATCGCTGCGCCAGTGAGCGCCGCGGCTCTCCTCACGCGACAGGGCGCTTCGCGCGATGTGCGAGGCCACGAGGGCGGCGTCGCAGGTCTGCGCGAGCGGGGTGAGAGTCTCGACCGCCTCGTTCAAGCCCTTTGCCTCCCGCACCACGCCGACATGGGTTTCCATGAGCGCGCGGATCGCGGGCAGATCGGAGGAGACGCGCAAGGTCGGCACGTCGGGTAGGATCCGGCGCGGCGACGGCGCATCGAGCCCATCCGCGATGAATCCGGCATAGGCCAGCCCTTCGAGGAGCGAGTTGCTGGCGAGGCGGTTCGCCCCGTGCAGCCCGGTCGAGGAAACCTCGCCGCAGGCATAGAGACCCGGCACGCTGGACGCGCCATGCGCATCCACCTTCACGCCGCCCATGTGGTAATGGGCCGCCGGGCGCACCGGAATGGGCTGCATGGCCGGATCGATCCCCGCCGAGGCGCAGAGCGCGGCCACGGTGGGAAAGCGCGTCGGCATCGCGGCGCCGAGCGCCCCGCGCGTGTCGAGATACACCGTGCGGCCCCGCTGCAGCGCCTGGAAGATGCCGCGAGCGACGACATCACGGGGGGCGAGGTCACCTCCGGCAATGCCCGCCATGACGGCGGCGCCGGTCTCGTCGATGAGCCGGGCGCCCTCCCCGCGCAGGGCCTCGGTGGCGAGCGGCATGGGATCGCGCCCGGCCGCAATGGCCGTCGGGTGGAACTGCACGAACTCCATGTCACGCAACACAGCGCCCGCCCGCGCCGCCAGTGCCAGGCCGCGCCCGGCGGCGCCGGGCGGGTTGGTGGTGGACGCATAGAGCCCGCCGAGCCCGCCCGTGGCGAGCACCACGGCCCGTGCCGGGATACGGAACCGCGCCCCATCGCTCTCGGCGACAATGCCCGCGACGGCCCCATGCTCGTCCCGCAGCAGGTCCGTGACGGCGGCCGTCACGACCTCGATCCACGGGGCGGCCTTCACGGCCGCGACAAGGGTCTCAAGCACCCGCGCGCCGGTGGCATCGCCGCCCGCCCGCACGATGCGTCGGCGGCTATGGGCAGCCTCCAGACCGAGAGCGAGCTCACCCTCGATCGTCCGGTCGAACGGCGCGCCGAGGCTCACCAGCCATTCGATCAGGCGCGGCCCCTCGGCGGCGATGCGCAGGGCGACGTCCGGCTCGGTGAGCCCGGCGCCCGCCGCTCCGGTATCCGCCGCGTGCAGGACGGCCGAATCGTCCTCGCCCATGGCGGCGGCAATGCCGCCCTGAGCCCAACCGGTCGCCGTGCCGGAGCCGAGTGGCGCTGCGGTCACCAGCGTGACCGGGCGCAGCGCGAGGCGCAGGGCCGTGCTGAGGCCTGCGACCCCGCCGCCGACCACGATCACGCGGTCGGCCGGGTTGCGGGAGAGAGCGTTCATCGCGTCTTGACCGCCAGCATGCGCTCCACGGCGGCCCGCGCCCGGTCGGCCAGGGCCGGATCCACCGTGACCTCGTGGGTCATCGTTTCGAGCGAGCGCCGGATATTGCGCAGGCTCATCCGCTTCATGTGGGGGCACATGTTGCAGGGCTTGATGAACTCGATATCCGGGTTCGCCGCCGCAATATTGTCGGCCATCGAGCATTCGGTGACGAGCACCACCTGCGCGGGCCGCTTCTCCACGACGAAATCCATCATCATCGCGGTCGAGCCGGAGAAATCCGATTCGGCCACGACATCCGGCGGGCATTCCGGGTGGGCGATAACCGTGACCCCGGGATAGCTCTCGCGCACGTCGCGGATATCGGCGGGCGTGAAGCGCTCGTGCACCTCGCAGTGCCCGGCCCAGGTCAGGATCTCGACCTCCGGCACTTCGGCCTGGACGTTCTGCGCCAGGAACTCGTCCGGGATCATCAGCACGCGCGGCGCATTCAGCGAGCGCACGACCTGCACGGCGTTGCCGCTGGTGCAGCAGAGATCGGACTCGGCCTTCACGGCAGCGGAGGTGTTCACGTAAGTCACCACCGGCACGCCGGGATACTTCCGGCGCAGGGCGCGAACGTCCTCGGCCGTGATCGAATCCGCCAATGAGCAGCCCGCGCCCATGTCCGGGATCAGCACCGTCTTCGACGGATTCAGAAGCTTGGCCGTCTCCGCCATGAAGTGGACGCCCGCGAGGACGATCACGTCCGCATCGACATTCACCGCCTCACGCGCCAAAGCGAGGCTGTCGCCGACGATATCCGCCACCGTGTGGAAGATCTCCGGCGCTTGATAGTTGTGCGCGAGGATGACGGCGTTCCTCTCGCGCTTCAGGCGCAGGATCGCTTCGATGTCCGGCGCAAGCGCGGGCCATTCGATCGCCGGAACGTGGCGGCTGACCTTCGCGTAAAGGTCTGGCAGCGGAAGGGCTCCCGGCATGCGGGAGACGGGCGCGATGGTCGCCGTCATGGCGTCCTCCAATTATGCTCACTTTGAGCATTGTGCCGTCTAACTTATGAGCCTCCAGAGCCTCTGTCTAGATATGCTAGGTTTGAGCATAAATTGTTTGCGGCGCATTTGTCAGGGTGCGCCGCAGCATAGCGGCCCGCCTTGGGCGGATGAGGCTGTCGCCAATCAGCAGAACGTCGCCGGATCGGGGCCGATGCGCCCGTTCGGATCGTCCAGGGCCTCAATCCTCTTCATCTCGTCGTCGCTCAACGTGAAGTCGAAGATCGAGATATTCTCTAGGATCCGCTGGGGGTTCGAGGTCTTCGGAATGGCGACATCGCCAATCTGCGTGTGCCATCGAAGCACCACTTGAGCCGGGCTTTTCCCGTGCGCCTTCGCGACGGCGGCAATCACTGGATCGTTGAGCTTGCCCTGGCCTAGAGGACTCCAAGCCTCGGTCACGATACCGCGAGCCGCGTTCGAGGCCCGCGCCTGCCGCCGCTGGAAGGATGGGTGAAGCTCGATCTGATTCACCGAAGGCGTCACGCCGGTCTCGCCGATCAGGGTCGCCAGGTGCTCGTCGGTGAAATTCGAGACGCCGATCGACTTGATCTTCCCTTCGTCGCGAAGCGCGATCATCGCCTTCCACGTCTGCACGAACAGGCGGCGCTGCGGGCAGGGCCAATGGATCAGATAGAGGTCGACGTAATCGAGCCCGAGCTTCTTGCGGCTTTCCTCGAACGCCTTGGCGGCCTCGGGCCCCTGCCGGTCGTTCCAAAGCTTCGTCGTGAGGAAGATCTCTTCGCGCGGTACGCCTGCTTCCCTGATGCCCCGGCCGACCCCCGCCTCGTTGCCATAGGCGGCAGCGGTGTCGATCAGCCGGTACCCGGCCTTGATCGCCTGGGTCACGAGGGCGGGGGCCTGATCCTCCGCGATCTGCCAGCAGCCATAGCCGACCTGCGGGATCGAGCGACCGTCGTTCAGGGCGAGCGTCGGGGTGGATGCCATTCCGGGGCCTCTCCTGCATCGGGGTAAGTCCCTCACCTGTGGCGGAGGCAGCATCGGCGCCAGCCCGAGCTTCAACCCCCGCGCGAATCGGGCGCAGTTTTGAGCGGATCCAGCGTGAGCGGTGGGACGTTTCCCCGGTGCTCCAGAACTTCGGCGCACCAGGATTTTTGCCGCGCGGTCGCGCAGGCCTGTCTCAACGGGATCGCAGCATGACTGACCACTCACCGGGGAAGGCGGGTGCTCCGACGCGCCGTGCCGTCGTGGAGGGGTGCGCCCTCATCGGTGCGCTCGGAATCGGCGGCCTCGGCTTTCGGCCGATGGAAGCCCGTGCCGAGGCTCCCGCGCCCGGTGACCCCGCGCCCCAGACCATGCCGGTGCGCCTGACCATCAACGGCAAGGCTCACGATCTCACCCTCGATACGCGCACGACGCTGCTCGATACGTTGCGCGAGCATCTCGCGCTCACCGGAACGAAGAAGGGTTGCGATCACGGGCAGTGCGGCGCCTGCACGGTCCTCGTGGACGGCCGCCGGATCAATTCCTGCCTCACCCTCGCAGCGATGCACGAGGGTGACGACATCACCACCATCGAGGGCTTGGCCGAGGGCGACACGCTGCATCCGATGCAGGCCGCCTTCATTCAGCATGATGGATTTCAGTGCGGCTACTGCACGCCGGGGCAGATCTGCTCGGCGGTCGGCATGCTGAACGAGGTGAAGGACGGTTTCCCAAGCCACGTCACCGACGACCTCGTGGGCAAGGCGTCGCTGAGCGAAGCCGAGATCCGCGAGAGGATGAGTGGCAACATCTGCCGCTGCTCGGCCTATCCGAACATCGTCGCGGCGATCCGCGACACCGCCGGCACGAAGCTGTGAGGGGCGCACGATGAAGGCCTTCACTTACGAGCGTCCGGCAACGGTGCAGGAGGCGGCGAAGATCGTCGCCGAGCGACCGAACGCCAAGTTCATCGCGGGAGGCACCAACCTCCTCGACCTGATGAAGCTTCAGGTCGAAACGCCTGCCACCCTCGTGGACGTAAACCGCCTACCGCTGTCGCAGGTAGAGGACACGGCCGAGGGCGGGCTGCGGATCGGCGCGCTCGTTCGGAATTCGGACCTCGCCGCCCATCCCCGCGTGCGCAAGGATTACGCGGTGCTGTCGCGTGCCTTGTTGGCAGGCGCCTCGGGTCAGCTGCGCAACAAGGCAACCACCGCCGGAAACCTTCTCCAGCGCACCCGCTGCTTCTATTTCTACGACACGTCCATGCCCTGTAATAAGCGGGAGCCGGGCTCCGGCTGCGCGGCCATCGGCGGCTACAACCGCATCATGGCTGTGCTGGGCGCGAGCGATCAGTGCATCGCCACCAACCCGTCCGATATGAACGTCGCGATGCGGGCGCTCGACGCCACTGTCGAGACAATCAATCCCGATGGCCAGACGCGCAGCATCGCCATGGCCGATTTTCACCGCCTGCCGGGCGACACGCCGCAAATCGAGACGGACCTGAAGAAGGGCGAACTCATCACGGCTGTGACCCTGCCGAAACCGGTCGAAGGGACGCACATCTATCGCAAGGTCCGCGACCGCGCGTCCTACGCGTTCGCAACCGTCTCCATCGCGGCGGTGATTGCGTCCGAGGGCAACGGGCGCGTCGGCTCGGCCCGGCTGGCCTTCGGCGGATTGGCGCACAAACCGTGGCGCGTCGCGGCCGCCGAGGAAGCTCTGGTCCGCACCGGCTCGGCCGATACTGCGGCCGACGCGGTGCTGAAGGGCGCACGCGGCTACGGCGCCAACGACTTCAAGATCCCTCTCACCCGCCGAACCCTGCGCGCCGTCGTCGCGCAGGCGACGCGCGCCTGACGCCGAACGCAGGACATCCGCCATGGAGATGAACCAGCCGATCGGCCGCACGCCGCTCGATGACCGCGCCGACGGCCTCGTTGGCAAGCCGCTCGACCGGGTCGACGGCCCCCTGAAGGTCACGGGCCGCGCGCCCTACGCCTACGAGAGCCGGGCGCTGACGAACCCCGCCTACGGCTACATCGTCACCGCGACGGTGGCGGCCGGAACGATCAAGGCCATTGATGCCGAG
This sequence comes from Methylobacterium komagatae, assembly GCF_042661665.1. Lineage (NCBI taxonomy): Bacteria > Pseudomonadati > Pseudomonadota > Alphaproteobacteria > Hyphomicrobiales > Methylobacteriaceae > Methylobacterium > Methylobacterium komagatae. Next base: position 2,608,998 of record NZ_JBHSWN010000001.1, on the reverse strand, counting down.
GCCGCCCGCAAGGCACCCGGTGCGATCTTCGTGATGACCCACGAAAACGTGCCGGAGCAGGGCGAGAAGAAGGAGCAGGTCTGGCCGCAGCTTCAGGGCCGCGAGATCAACTTCTATGGCCAGCCGGTCGCCTTCGTCGTAGCCGAGACCTTCGAGCAGGCACGGGCCGCCGCGATGCTCGTGAAGGTGAGCTACGACAAGGCGAAGCCCAAGGGGCTGCTGCGCGAGAACCTCTCCGCCGCCTACGAGCCGAAGCCGATGCCGACCTCGCCGGGCGTAAAGCCGGATTCGGCGCTCGGCGATTTCGATGGCGCCTTCGCCAAATCGCCGGTCCAGATCGATGTGGAATACACCACGCCGACGCAGATCCACGCGCAGATGGAGCCTCACGCGACCATCGCGGAATGGCAATCCGGCCCGGATGGCGATGCGGTCGTGCTCTATTCGGCCAACCAGATGCCGAACCGGAACCAGCCCTCCCTCGGCTCGGTCCTCAAGATCGCACCGGAGAAGGTGCGGTTCGTGACGCCGTATATCGGCGGCGGCTTCGGCTCAAAGCTGCAATCCCTGCCCGAAGCGACGCTCGCCGCCCTGGCCTCGAAAGTGATCAAACGGCCGGTGAAGGTCACCATGACCCGGCAGCAGGAATTTCATGTCGGTACGCACCGGACGGACACGATTCAGCGTGTCCGCCTCGGCGCCGACAACGAGGGTCGGCTGACGGCCATCTCCCATGAATCGTGGTCGGACACGGCGATCGACGATGGGTTCTATGAGACGTCGGCCAACGTCACGCGCTCGCTCTACGCCGCGCCGAACCGCATCACCCGGCACCGGATGGTGAACCTGAACCTGCCCATCGCCTCATCCATGCGGGCGCCGGGCGAGGCGGTCGGCCAATTAGCCTTCGAATGCGCGATGGACGAGTTGGCCGAGCGGCTGAACATCGATCCGGTCGAACTGCGGATCCGCAACGAGCCACAGGAGGATCCCGAGAAGAAGGTGCCCTTCTCCACCCGCCGCCTCGTGGATTGCATGAAGGAGGGCGCGGCCCGCTTCGGATGGGATAAGCGCGGCAAGCCCGGCGCCACCCGCGACGGACAATGGCTGATCGGCCTGGGCATGTCCGCCGCCGCCCGGCAGAACCCGCTGAAGCCATCGGCGGCCTGGGTCCGCCTCGGGCCGGACGGCGTGCTCACCGTCCGCATGGCAATGACCGACCTCGGAACGGGCACCTACACGATCCTGACGCAGATCGGCGGTGAGATGATGGGTCTCCCGGCGGAGAAGGTGCGCGTCGAACTCGGCGACACGAACTTCCCGAAAGCGGCCGGTTCCGGCGGGTCGTTCGGCGCGGCCTCCGCCGGATCGGCCCTCTATGTCGCCTGCGATAACCTCCGGCAGGCGCTGGTCGCCAAGGCCGGACTCGATGCCGGTGAGGCACAGTTCGCCGACGGCGCCGTCTCGGCAGGAGGCCGGAGCGTCCCTTTCAAGGATCTGGTGGGCACCGAAGGCCTAGAGGCCAAGGGCGAGATCAAGCCCGGCGAGATGGACAAGAAATTCTCGCAATACTCGTTCGGCGCCCATTTCGCCGAGGTCGGCGTCGATATCGACACCGGCGAAGTCCGGCTGCGGCGGATGCTCGGCTGCTTCACCGGCGGGCGCATCCTCAACGAGAAGACCGCGCGGTCCCAGGCCATCGGCGGCATGATCTTCGGCGTCGGCGCCGCGCTGATGGAAGATGCCGTAATCGACCCGCGCTACAGCTATTACGTCAACCACGACCTAGCCGAGTACCACGTCTCGACCCATGCAGACGTGCCGAATGTCGATGCGTTCTTCCTGCCCGAGCTGGACGACAAGGCAAACCCGTTGAAGAGCAAGGGGCTCGGCGAACTCGGTATTTGCGGCGCGGGCGCTTCCGTGGCGAATGCGATCTACAACGCCACGGGCATACGGATCCGCGATTACCCGATGACCCTCGACAAGGTGCTCAAGGGCCTGGAAGAACGGGAGATGCAGCGGCGGACGTGAGATCCGCCGCGCCCGCGAGGGAACGCCCGTTGACCGAGAGCCGCCAACCGCCCGCCCGCTTCAACGCCGCGCGCTACTGCCTCGGCGAGAATGCCCGACTCCGCCCGGAGAAAACCGCCCTCATCCTCGTGGGCGATGGTTCCGAGGCGCGGCTGACTTTCAGTGAAGTGGACCGGGCGGTGCGCGGTATCGGGGCGGGACTGCTTCGCCTCGGGTTGAAGCCGGGTGACCGGGTGATGATCCGCATGGGTAACGACGCGGATTACGCCCTCCTCCATTTCGGTGCGATAGCGGCGGGACTCGTCTCGCTGCCTTCATCGCCGCAACTGACGGAGGGCGAGGCCGCCTTCCTCATGGAGAATTCCGGCGCGGCGGTGGTGGCTCTGGCGGGCGGGTGCACCGTCGATCCGGCCGTGCTCGGCGACCGCATCTTGCTCGACGCCGCAGCCATTGCGGATCTCAAGGCGGGCGAGCCGCTGCACGACTATGCCGACACGGCCGCCGACGACCCGGCCATGCTGATCTACACGTCGGGCACCACTAGCCGCCCGAAGGGTGTGCTGCATGGCCACCGGTCGGCCTATGGCCGTCGGCCGATGCTCGAACATTGGATCGGTGTCACCGAGCACGACGTGATGCTCCATGCGGGCACCATGAACTGGACCTACACGCTGGGCGTCGGCCTATCCGACCCGTGGTCGGTCGGCGCGACGGCGGTGCTCTACAACGGACCGCGCGATCCGGGTGTCTGGCCTCAGCTGATCGCCCGCTACGGCGCGACGATCTTCGCTGCCGTTCCGACCCTCTACCGTCAGATCCTCAAATACGGAGATCTGCCCGCGCATGATCTCAGCAGCCTGCGCCATGGTTGCACGGCGGGTGAGGCACTCTCCAGCGAACTCCTCGACGCCTGGGCCTCGGCCACAGGCAAGCCTCTCTACGAGGCGCTCGGGATGAGCGAGATTTCGACCTACATCTCGTCCGGGCCGACGATACCCGTGCGTCCGGGCTCACCGGGCAAGCCGCAGCCGGGGCGGCGCGTGGCGATCCTGCCCGTCGATGGCGCTTTCGAGCCGTTGCCGGTGGGCGAGAGCGGGCTCCTCGCCGTCCACCGCTCCGAACCCGCTTTGATGCTGGGCTACTGGAATCGACCCGACGAGGAGGCGGAAGTCCTGCGTGGAGAGTGGTTCGTCGGCGGCGACCTCGCCCGGTTCGACGAGGATGGCTACCTCTGGTTCGAAGGTCGCAACAACGACCTGATGAAGGCGATGGGCTACCGCGTCTCTCCGAACGAGGTCGAAGTGGTGCTGGCGGCACATCCCTCCGTGGCCGAGGTCGGTGTCGCGGAGTTGCCTGTGAGGGCCGACGTCTCGGTGATCTGCGGCTTCGTCGTGCTTCAGCCCGGCGCCGCCCCGGATGCCGGGGCGTTGCTCGATTGGTGCGCGGAACGGCTTGCCGCCTACAAGCGCCCCCGCGAGATCCGCTTCCTCGACGCGCTCCCGCGCACCGCCAACGGCAAGGTGCAGCGGAAGCGGCTGGCGGAGGTGTCGCTTTCCTAAAGCAGCGTCCCGCGCAGGATCAGCAACGCCACCGAGAAGTAGATCACGAGCCCCGTCACATCGACCAGCGTCGCCACGAACGGGGCCGAGGCCGTCGCGGGGTCGAAGCCGATGCGCTGGAGCAGGAACGGCAGCATCGAACCGGCGAGCGAGCCGAAGGTGACGATGCCGACCAGCGCCGCGCCGACCGTCGCGGCGACGAGCGGCCAGTGCTCGCCGTAATCGTAGAGGCCGAGCTTCTGCCAAGCCACGATGCGGATGACGGCGATGATCCCGAGAATGGTGCCGAGCACGATGCCGGTCGGCAATTCGCGGATCGCCACCTTCCACCAATCGCGCAGGCGCACCTGTCGCAGGGCGAGAGCGCGGATCAGCAGCGAGGTCGCCTGCGACCCTGAGTTGCCCCCGAGCTCATGATGAGCGGAATGAACAGGGTTAGGACGATGGCCTTCTCGAGCTCGCCCTCGAAGCCCTGCATGGCCGAGGCGGTCAGCATTTCGGAGAGGAAGAGGGCACAGAGCCAACCGGCCCGCTTCCGGATCATCGTGAGGAAGCCGATATCCATGTAGGGCTCAGGCAACGCCTCCATGCCGCCGAAGCGCTGGACTTCCTGCGTCTGCTTCTGGACCATGGCGTCGATCATGTCGTCCACGGTCACGATGCCGATCACGTGGCCGACCGCATCCACCACCGGCAGAGCGAGCAGATCGTATTTGGAGATCAACCGCGCGGCCTCGTCACGGCTCGCCGTGGGCGAGACGGCGAGCGGCGCCCGGCCCGGCGCGACGCTGAGCACGTTGTCTTCCGGGTTGCCGGAGATCAGCCGCCGCAGGGGCACAGCCTTCGTGAGCGCGCGGGTGCGCGGGTCGAGGACGAAGATCGAGTAGATCGTCTCCCGCGTCTTCTCGACATGGCGGCAATATTCGAGGGTCTGACCCACCGTCCACGTGCCCGGCACGGTGACGAACTCGGTCGTCATCAGCGAGCCGACCGTCTCCTCGCCATAGGCTGACAGCCTGTCGACCGCACCGCGCGTCTCGGCGTCGAGGCGCGCGCGCAGATCGGAGCGGCCCGGCTCCTCGATCTCGCGGAAGACGTCGGTCACCCGGTCGGCCGACATTCCCGACAGGAACGAGGCCACCCGGTCCCTGGGCAGCATCTCGATGATCTCGCTGACGGATTCGAGCTCGGGCTGGTCGAGCACCTCGACCGCCTTCTCCATCGGCAGACCGAGGAGGATTGCGGAGGCGACTTCCGGCGCCTCGTTGTTCAGCGCCTCGACGATGTCGGGCGCGCGTTCGTCAGCCAGCCTCGCGGCCAGCGCGGCGGGTTCGACGCGGGTGTCGAAGGGAGCCATCTCGTTCATGACGCGCCTCATGGGACGAGGCGGCGCGCCGCTGGATGTCAGGCCGCTCCTAGGCCGCTCGCCGGTCCCGCAGACCGGCGCAAGGGCGGCTCAGCGGAAGCGACGGCGCGAGGCCGGGCGCGGCAGGCACGATCGGTCGGGCACGTCGCTCACTGATCTCAGGATTGAAAGGGGGCGCGGCCTCGCCAGGGCGATGCCGTGCGGCTGCCTCGTGCGCCCCGGCGCCAGTTCCGTCAAGCGCAAACGCGCCACCCCACGCGGAGTCTACGGAGGCACTGTCCGCCGCGCCACAAAGCGCCTAGCTTGCGTGGCGAACAGCAGCCGACTGTGAGAAATATAAGCTTGCGTCCGCTTGTATTGCGCCCCAACGAACGGTTATATCTTGCATATCGCAGGGCCGGAAGGCAGGCGGTTCGGTGAAAGCCGGAGCGCAGGTCGGTTCGGAACCTCTGCGGCCAGTTCGAACGGTCCGCGCCGCGGCGCCGTGGTTCTAATGCAGGAGATGGTTCAGATGGCTTGGTCTGCCCCCGTCGTGTCCGAGATCTGCGTCGGCATGGAAGTCACCAGCTACGAGTCGGCTGAGATCGACACCTTCAACTAAGGCGCTTGCGATCCTAAAGATCGCAGCCCGGTTGTCGCTTAACATCACCCGAAGTCTTACCTGGAGGAATTATAATGGCTTGGTCCGCTCCCGTCGTTTCCGAGATCTGCGTCGGCATGGAAGTCACCAGCTACGAGTCCGCTGAGATCGACACCTTCAACTAAGTCGATCAGCGACCGTAGAGGTCTCTGGGCGCCGCCTCCTCCGGGGGGCGGCGTTTTTCGTTTTAAGCGATGAACAGCCCTGCGATGGCTGCGCTGGTGAGGTTTGACAGGGTGCCTGCGAGAATCGCCCGCAAGCCATAGCGCGCGACCTCCGCCCGCCTCTCCGGCACGAGGCTCGAAAAGCTTGCAAGCTGGATGGCGATGGACGCGAAATTCGCGAAACCGCACAGGGCGAAGCAGACGATAGCCTGGGAGCGCGGATCGAGGATCCCGGCTTTCAATGTCGGCGACAGGGCGGCGTAGGCCAGGAATTCGTTGAAGGCGAGCTTCTGCCCGATGGCCCCGCCGACGAGTCCCGCTTTATCCCAGGGCACGCCGAGCACCCAGGCGAGCGGCGCCAGCACGTGGCCGAGCACGGCCTGGATCGACAGGCTGGGCCAACCGAACATGCCACCGGCCCAGCCGAGCAGGCCATCAGCCAGAGCGATCAACCCGACGAAGGCGATCAGCATCGCGCCAACGGAGACGGCGACGGCGAGGCCCTTCTGCGTGCCGTCCGCTGCCGCCTCGATAACGTTAGCCGCGCGCTCTTCCCCGAAGGTCACGCGCGTCGTCTGGATTCGCGTCGGCTCGGTCGAGGGGAAGAGGATCTTGGCGTAGAGGAGCCCCCGGGAATCGCCATCACCGAGGCGGCGAGCAGATAAGTCATGGGCACGCCGAGCGCGGCATAGCCCGCGAGGATCGAGCCTGCGGTTGAGGCGGCACCGCTCGTCATCACGGCGAAGAGTTCCGCCCCAGTCAGCAGCGGGAGGAACGGCCTCAGGGCGACCGCGATCTCGCTCTGCCCGATGGCGATGGTGATGACCGCGGAGAACGATTCGATCGGCGAGGTACCGATGATGCGCCTGAGTCCGGCGCCGAGGAAGCGGGCGGCGGCCTGCATGATCCCGAAATGGTAGAGCACGCCGATCAGGGCAGAGACATACAGGATCTGCGGCAGCACCCGCAGGGCCAGAATGAAGCCCGAGCCGCCGAACAACTCGAACATCCGGGGCTCGACCAGCCCGCCGAACAGAAAGGCTGTGCCCTTGTCGCCGAAGGCAAGGAGCGCGGCCACAGCATTGGCCACCGCCTGCAGGACCGCCTGTCCAGCGGGCACGAAGAGCACGAGGGCGCCAAGGCCGATCTGGAGAGCGAGCGCGCTCGCCACCACGCGGGGCCGTACCGCCCGGCGGTTCACCGACAACAGGAAGGCGATGGTCAGCAACAGGGCGATGCTGAGCGCCGCATGGAACAGACGGTCGATCATCCTCCCGGGGATGGAAGGATCGGGCCAAACGTCAAGCTCAGGTTGTGGTTGGCGGTGTCAGGTAGGGCAGGAAGAGGGCCCTCACCTGCTCAAACCCCCATTCCAGATCGGCGGCGTCGAGATCGGCTTTGCCCTGAAGGCGGAAGTTCATCCAATGGCTTGAGACGATCCAGGCATTGTCGAGAAGCCGCGACAGGGTGGCGTGATCGATCCGAATACGCCCGGCCTCCGCTGCCGATTCGAAGACACGCCGTGCCAGGGCCTGGGTGCGCTGTCGCAGCGCCCTCACCTCACCCCGCAGGGACGGCGCGATCTCCACCATGGCGATGCCATCGCGGTAGACGCAGCGATACCGCCAGACCAGATCGAACCACGCGCGCTGATAGCTGAGCAACGCGTCGGCTCCCTCAGGATCCGCAGGCAGATGCCCCGCCACCTTTTCGGCCTCGTTGGCGAAGGTGGCGAAAATTGCCTCCACCAGCAGGCTCTTGCGCGGGAAATGATAATGTAGGTTCCCCTCCCGCATGGCGGAGGCGGCTGCGATTTCGGCCGTCGTCACACGGCCGATACCCCGCTCGTTGAACAGAGTTAGGCTGGCCGCGACGATCCGGTCGCGGGTGCGCAGGGCGGTGGGGCTCGGAGTCGCGGCGCTCATGGCTTCGACTGTTTTAGGGTAATCACCCTAGACAGGAAAGGCCGTCGCGCCTATCAGACCCACAGTTCCGGCCTGGCCGGAGGCGAGCCGGGAGAGACCCTTGGCTGACATCTTCCGCCTGAATGGCACCGTCGCCCTGGTGACCGGTGCGGCGAGCGGCATCGGCGCGGCGCTGGCCTTGGGCCTCGCGGGCCGGGGCGCGTCCCTCATGCTCATCGACCGGGACGCCGACGGGCTGGCGGCCACCGCCGCCCGGACACGACAGGCCGGAGCCGAAACCGAGACCTGCACCATCGACCTCACCGATGCGGCCGCCATCGCTGCCCTGCCCGCGCAGGTCGCGGAACGGTTCGGGCGGCTCGATCTCCTCGTAAACAATGCGGGCGTGGCTCTAGGCGGCCGTTTCGAGGAGACTCATCTCGACGATTTCGAATGGGTGCTCGACGTGAACCTGCGGGCCGTCGTGCGCATGTGCCACGCCTTCCTACCCATGCTGAAGGCGAGACCTGCGGCGCAGATCGTCAACATCTCCAGCCTGTTCGGCCTCATCGCGCCGCCCGGTCAGAGCGCCTATTGCACCAGCAAGTTCGCGGTGCGCGGTTTCTCGGAATCGTTACGCCACGAATTCGCGGGCACGGGGCTCGGCGTCAGTGTCGTCCATCCCGGCGGCATCGCCACGGGCATCGCCCGCAATGCCCGCAATCCGCGCGTGCCGGATGACGATCCCGAGGCGGCGGAGACGATGCGGCTCGCCGCCGAGGCCGGGCGGGTGGCATTCGAGAAGCTTCTGACCATGCCCGCCGAAACGGCTGCCGCCGAGATACTGCGCGGCATTGAGCGCCGGGCGCCGCGTATCGTGGTGGGCAAGGATGCGCGCAACGCTGCGTTGATCCAGCGCCTGATGCCCGCGGGCTATTGGCGGGCCATCCTGCGGCTCTCCGGCGGGAAGGTGTGACAATGGCGAGCCTGCGCGCTCATATCGGGGCCTGGATGGTCCGTCGCCGGGTCAAGGCTCCGCTCGCCCGGGCCCAGAGCGTGGAGGATGTCCGCCGCATCCTCGAAGGCGCGGGCTTCCCGGACCCGCGCGACGTCACCTTCGAGTCCGGCAGCCTCGGCGGCGTGAAGGGCGAGTGGGTGCGGCCCTTGTCCGGAAAGGCGGATCACCGGCTGCTCTACGTCCATGGCGGCGGCTTCGTCGCCTGTTCGCCGAAGACGCATCGGCCGTTGACCGGGGCCCTGGCCCGGCGGGGCTTCACGATCTTCGCACCGGAATACCGGCTCGCGCCGGAACACCCCTTCCCGGCCGGGCTGGAGGATGTCGTTGCGGCCTGGACCGCGTTCCGGGCGAGCGGCCCAGCGAGCCTGGCGGGCGAATCGGCGGGCGGCAACCTTGCCCTCGCCAGCCTTCTTGCGGCGCGGGACCGGGGCATCCCCTCCCCTCGGCCGCATGCCTGTTCTCGCCCGTTACCGACCTGACGGCCGTCGACGGCTCGCGCATCGCGAATGGAAGCCGGGACGCGATGTTCCACGCCCGCTCCATCATCGAGGTGGCGCCGCTCTATGTCGGTGAGGGTGATCCAAAACAGCCCCTGGTCTCGCCGGTCTTCAGCGATCCGGCCGGGCTGCCGCCGCTGCTGTTCCATGTGGGCGACAGGGAGATCCTGCGCGACGACGCCGTCCGTATGGCCGAGCGGGCGAAGGCGGCGGGCGTCGATGCGCATCTGCGAACCTTCCCCGTCGTCGCCCATGCGTGGCAATTCGCGGATCGCGTCCTGCCGGAAGCGAAGGTGTCCCTCGACGAAGCGGCGACTTTCCTGAAACGCCATGCGGGCGCGGAGACCAGCCGATGAGCGCCGGTACGGATCGCGACGGCGCCCTCGCCGTCCTCATCGTCGGCGCTGGCTTCTCCGGGATCGCCATGGCGATCCGCTGCCGCCAAGCGGGCATCGGCCCGATCACGCTGATCGAGAAGGGATCCGGGATCGGCGGGACATGGCGGGAGAACACCTATCCCGGCGCGGCCTGCGACGTGCCCTCCCATCTCTATTCCCTGTCCTTCGCCCCCAAGGCCGATTGGAGCCGCCTCTACGCCAAGCAGCCCGAAATCGAGTCCTATCTACGCGATGTCGCGGATCAGCACGGGCTGATGCCGCTCATTCGCTTCGACACCACCTTGCGCCGGGCAGTCTGGGACGAGTCACGCAGCCTCTGGCGGGCGGAGACGGACAAGGGCGAGATCCTGGCCCGCGCCATCGTCTCCGGGGCGGGCGGGCTTCATCACCCTTCGCTGCCGAACATTCCCGGCCGAGAGAATTTCGCCGGGGCGAGCTTCCACACGGCGGCTTGGGACCATTCCGTAGATCTCACCGGCCGGAAAGTCGGCGTCATCGGCACCGGGGCGAGCGCGATCCAGGTCGTGCCCGAGCTTGCGGGCCAAGCGGGACATCTCACCGTGTTCCAGCGGACGCCGCCCTGGATCATGCCGAAGAATGATCGGCCGATCCCGCAAGAGCGCAAGGATCGCTACGCGCGCTTCCCGATCACGCGCCTGCTGGAGCGGTGGCGCCTGTTCTGGCGGCTCGAATTCCCCGCGCTGGTCGGTTTCACCCGCGTCTCGAAGGTGACCGATCAGGCCGAAGCCATGGCGAGGCACCACTTGCGTAAAGCAGTGCCGGACAAGGCGTTGAGGGAGAAGCTGACGCCGCGCTACCGCTTCGGTTGCAAGCGCGTGCTGCTCTCCGACGACTACTACCCCGCCCTTCAGCGGCCGGACGTGACACTGGAAACCGGCTCGATCGCTCGGATCCGGGCCGATGGCGTGGAGATGATGGACGGCACTGTCCATACGCTCGACGCGCTGGTCTTCGCCACCGGGTTCGATGTCCTCGGCGGATCGCTCAGCACCGAAATCGTGGGGCGTGAGGGGCGCCGCCTGTCCGAGGCATGGTCGGATGGGATGCAGGCCTTCCAGGGCATCACCGTCGCGGGCTTCCCGAACTACTTCATTATGCTCGGCCCCAATACCGGCATCGGCCATAACTCGATCATCGCGATGATCGAGATCCAGGCCGCCCACATCCTCACTTGCCTGAAGGCGCTGAAGAAGGGTCGCGATGCGATCGAGGTGCGCGAGCCGGTTCAGGCACGCTTCGTGGACCGCATCCGAAGCCGGATGAAGCAGAGCATCTGGCAGGCGGGCGGCTGCACCAGTTGGTATCTGGATGCGAAGGGCCGCAACACGACACTCTGGCCGGATTCGGTGCTTGCCTACCGGCGCAGCGCCCGAAAGGCGCGTCTGTCCGATTATCGCCTGCGCTGAACGCCTCAGGCGACCTTCAGAACGGGGGAGCGAAGGCATCGAGGACCGTCGCGGCCTGGGTCGGGCGTCCGAGATGATAGCCCTGCGCAAAGGGGCAGCCCATCTCGCGCAGCGCGATGAGGTCGGTTTCGGTCTCGACGCCTTCGGCCACGACTTCGAGGCTGAGTGCCTTACCGAGATCGATCACGGCCTGTACGAGTCCGCGCTTGTCGCCCGCCTCGTGGAGGCCGGTGACGAGGCTGCGGTCGATTTTCACGCGGTTCACCCGCAACTGCCGGATCCGCGAGAGCGACGAGTATCCGACGCCGAAATCGTCGATGGCGATGCTCACGCCCGCCCGGGACAGCACGGCGAGCCGTTCCGAGGCGATGGCGGAATCGAGGGCGGTGTCCTCGGTCAGCTCGATCTCCAACCCGTCCGCCGGAATGCCGAAGGCATCGAGCTTTTCGAGAATGAGTTTCTCGAAAGCCGTCTGGGTCAGCTCGCGTGGGCACACATTCATGGCGATGCGGACCTCATCGAGGCCGCGCTCACGCAGGAGGAGCTTCATCCGGTAGACGTGATCGAGGATGTAGCGCAGCACGGCTTCCGAGAGCCCGATGACCGCTGCGGCGGCAATGATGTCCGGCGGGGGCACCCAGCCGTGCCGCGGGTGCTTCCAGCGGATCAACGCCTCAAGCCCCGCGAGACGGCCGGTGGGCACGTGGAGAATCGGCTGGAACCAGACCTCGATCACCCCGTCCGCCAGGGCTTCCGGCAGATCGCGTTCGGCATCGCGACGCATGTCGAGCCGGGCGCGCAACGCATCGTCGAAGACGCGGAAGTGGTTCCGGCCCGAAGTTTTGGCGGCGTAGAGGGCCTCATCGGCGCGGACCAGCCTTTCGGTCAGGCTTTCGGTATCACCGAGATAAATGCCGATGCTGACGCCGACCCGGTCGGTTTCGAACCGGTCGAACGGCTCCGCGACCGCCGCGATGATCGCCTCGGCGAGGTCACGATAGGGCAAACCCGTGGCATCCGGATCGTACAGAACGGCGAACTCGTCGCCGCCCAGGCGGCCGACATGGCCACTTGCAGGCACCTGCTGGCGCAGACGTCGACCGACTTCCGCCAGCACCTGATCGCCGATCTGATGCCCGTAGATGTCGTTGACCGATTTGAACCCGTCGAGATCGAGCACCATCAGGCAGGACGCGGGGGCCACCTCCGCCTCCTCCGCGAAGCCGACGCGGTTGAGAAGGCCGGTGAGGCCATCCGTGACGGCGCGCATTGCCATGCGTACCGCCAACGCGCTCGCCTCGTTCTTGAGGCCGCTGGTCTGCCGGAAGCTCGCCTCGGCCTCGACGGTCGCCCGGGTCAGAGCCAGCAGATAGACCACGCAGGTGGCCGCCAAGCAGTTGTGTTCGAAGCCGCCGGTCAGGACCAGGCAAACCGCGGTCGCCAGGAGCGGCGGCACGATGAAGGAAACCGGGATGCGCGCGAAGGAGGTGCCGTAGCAAACCGCTCCGGCGGTGATGCCGCAGGTAACGGTGAGGTAGAACAGCGTTTGCGGTGAGGTATAGCCGGCGCACAACATCGGCAGGCAGCCCCAGACCGTTCCGGAAAGCAAAGCCGCGAGCGCCATGCGGTGAAGCCGCCGGTCGATGGCCGCCGCGACGTCGTCCCGCTCGATGGACGCGGAATCGTCGAGCCCCTTGCAGGGGAGACGGCAGAGGTAGACCCGCAGGATATTGGCGAGCGACGAGGCTCCGAACCAGATGCAGCCCGCCAACGTCTGATCCGATTGGATCGCGACGGCGAGGCAGGCGAGGCCGAGCATGAAGTTGATGATGAGGGCACGCAGAATGCTGCGGCGGGCGGCGTCAAGCTGATCGCGGCGGATGGCACGCTTCAGAACGCGCTCCGATGGGGCGGCGTAGCTGTCGACAATACTCGGCTCAGGGTTTGTGCCCGCGACCGCTGCCATCTTTCCATTCCTCGCGCAAAGAATGGTGTAGAGCCCGAGCGTAAATAATTCATCGAAGTCTGAGCCGGACGCCAAGATGGCTGACCGCGGTGCAGTGCGCCCCTCAATCACGTTCGGAGCAATGCCCGCGATAAGCTCATCGAGCCCCGTCCGAGATTGAGCAGTTTCGACTTTGCTCTACTCGGCGGATGGCCTGGCCCATGCCTTGCGCACTCGTACAATCCTGAACCCAGCACCGCCGCCGACGTTCAGGAAAAGCACCACAGCGACGAGAGGACGAATCGATGGCACGGCATGACGAGTACATGGACGAAGCAGTGCGAGATCGCTGCGGCCAACGTCGCTGAAGGCGGCACGCCCTATGGCGCCGTGATCGTGCGGAACGGCGAGGTGGTCGCCAAGGCCGCCAATACCGTCCACGTGAACCACGATGCCACCGAGCATGCCGAAATGGTCGCCATCCGGCTGGCAAGCCGGGCGCTGGGCCGCAAGGACCTGTCGGATTGCGTGATGTATGCAAGCGGTCGCCCGTGCCCGATGTGCCACGCGGCCATGCGGCTTTCGGGTTTCAAGGAAGGCTATTTCGCCTTCAGTGCCGAGGAAGCGCAGCAATACGGCGCGGGCAGCGCCGAAATCTATGCCGAACTCTGCCAGCCCCTCGACCGTCAGCCGATGCGACTCCAGCAGCTTCGTCCCGAAGGACCCTCGCCTTATCCGGTGTGGCAGGAGCGTCAGCGAGGCTGATGCGCTCCCGCCGTCACGGTCAGTGCGTCCAGGGCGCCGTGCGGTTGAACTTGAAATTGTCGGAGTAGGAGAGGCCCTTGCGCGCCGTCTCCTTGGCGGGCTCCTCGACACGGTAGGTGATGCCTTCGCGTCGCGCGTAGGCCACCGCCTCTTCCCGCGTTTCGAATTCCAGCCGCACCTGCTGCATCATGTCCTTCGACCCGTACCAGCCCATCAGCGGGTCGGTCTCGCGCGGGCTGGTCTGATCGAAGACCAACACCCAATGCTTCGTGCGGGCGACGCCCGACTGAGACGCATCCTTGGCGGGGCGGTAGATGCGGGCACTCGGCATGGGTGTACTGACGGCTCCAGGCATTCGGCGCTGCGGTGGATGGTCGGGGCGATAGGATTCGAACCTACGACCCCCTGGTCCCAAACCAGGTGCGCTACCAGACTGCGCTACACCCCGACGGCCATCCACGGCCGGACAGCCGTACCGCTTCGGACTCGCCTCGGCAAGGCGTCAGCGCGCCGCCGCAGCCGCTTCCTGCGGCAAAGTTGACAGGGAAGAATGTTACGGAACTAACATGCATATCCGGTGATTGCTTCTACGATTACAATCAACGGAGGAAATTCTCATGAAGGTTACTCGCGCGCTCGGAACCGCGGCTATTTTCGCGCTTATGTCTGGCGCGGCCCTCGCCGCTCCGTGTTCCACCGGCACCACCACGCCGGACAAGCAGGCGATGAACCCGAAGAGCTCGGACGTGGACAAGTCCAGCGCAAACCTCGCGGGCGGCAACCAGCCGGCCTCGCCGGGCACCGTCGGCGCCATGAACAATGTCGGCGCGACGCAGGCTCCGACTGCCACGGGCGGCACCCAGACCGCCGACAAGTCGGATCCCGCCGCCAAGAACATGGCCGGTGGCCAGCAGCCGGCCTCGCCGGGCACCGTCGGCGCCATGAACAATGCCGCTGCCGCCGGCTCGACCACCAAGATGTCCGACAAGGACTGCTGATCACGCTCTATCCCCGTTTAAACGGAGCCCGCCCGGCACAAGCCGCGGCGGTTTTCTTGTTGCACGCGGTTGAAACGTCAGTGCGTTCGGTGCACGCACCCGGCGATGCGCGTGGACCTATTCGATTTCGACCTGCCGGAGGCGAGCATCGCCCTGCGCCCCGCCGAACCGCGGGATGCCGCACGCCTGCTCGTGGTCGAACCCGGCCGCGAATTCGCGGACCGCGCGATCCGCGATTTACCGAGCCTGCTCAGGCCGGGCGATGCCCTCGTCTTCAACGACACCCGCGTCATCCCTGCACGGCTTCACGGGATCCGCACGCGTCCCGGCGCGCCGGGCCAGCGCACGGAAATAATGCTGCACATGCGCGAGGCCCCGGATCGCTGGCGCGCTTTCGCCCGGCCCGCCAAGCGCCTCGCGCCGGGCGATGACCTGACCTTTGGTCATACCGCCGAGGGCATGGCCTGCGAGGCGGGGACGCTTCGCGCCAAGGTGATGGAGAAGGCCGAGGCGGGTGAGATCGTGCTGTCCTTCGACGTATCGGGCCCGGTGCTGGACGAACGGATCGCGGCCCTCGGGGAATTGCCGCTGCCCCCTACATCGCGGGTAAGCGGCCGACCGATTCCCGCGATGTCGGCGATTACCAAACGGTCTATGCCCGCGAGCCCGGTGCCGTGGCCGCGCCAACAGCGGGCCTCCATTTCTCCGACTCGCTTTTGGCTGCCCTCGACGGCGCAGGTCTCGCGCGCCACCATCTCACCCTCCATGTCGGCGCAGGCACGTTCCTTCCGGTCAAGGCCGACGACACCGAAGGCCATCGCATGCACAGCGAGATCGGCCATCTCGATGCCGCTACGGCCGAAGCTCTGAACCGGACGCGGGAGGCGGGCGGGAGGATCGTCGCCGTGGGGACCACTGCGATGCGCCTGCTCGAAAGCGCGGCAGGCGAGGATAGGCGGATCGCGCCCTTTTCCGGCCCGACCGACATCTTCATCACACCGGGCTACCGCTTCCGGGCGGTCGATGCCCTGGTGACGAACTTCCATCTGCCGCGCTCGACGCTCTTTATGCTGGTAAGCGCCTTCTCCGGCCTCGAGACGATGCGCGCGGCTTATGCCCACGCCATCGCGACGGGCTATCGCTTCTACTCTTACGGCGATGCGAGCCTGCTCTTCCCGGCTGCACCCGGAGATGCCGCATGAACCCGACGAATTTCGGCTTCTCCCTGCACGCTCAGGATGGCGCCGCCCGCACGGGCGAGATCACCATGCCGCGCGGGCGCATCCGCACCCCCGCCTTCATGCCGGTCGGCACGGCTGCCACCGTGAAGGCGATGTACGCGTCGCAGGTGCGCGAACTGGGCGCCGACGTCGTGCTCGGCAACACCTATCACCTGATGCTGCGGCCGGGCGCCGAGCGGATGGCGCGCCTCGGCGGCCTGCACCGGTTCATGCAATGGGACGGGCCGATCCTCACCGATTCCGGCGGTTTCCAGGTGATGTCGCTTTCGGCCCTGCGGAAGATCGACGAGACGGGCGTGACCTTCCGCTCGCATATCGACGGCACCGCCTACGAAATGAGCCCTGAACGCTCTATCGAGATCCAGGGGCTTCTC
This sequence comes from Methylobacterium komagatae, assembly GCF_042661665.1. NCBI lineage: Bacteria > Pseudomonadati > Pseudomonadota > Alphaproteobacteria > Hyphomicrobiales > Methylobacteriaceae > Methylobacterium > Methylobacterium komagatae. The sequence continues at coordinate 2,592,668 of NZ_JBHSWN010000001.1, read as the reverse complement.
GGTTCCGATATCCAGATGCAGCTCGATGAATGCGTGCGCCTGCCCGCCGAGCGCGCCGAGATCGAGAAGGCGATGCGCCTGTCGCTCCGTTGGGCCGAGCGGTGCCGCGTGGCGTTCGGCGAGCAGCCCGGCAAGGCGATGTTCGGCATCGTGCAGGGTGGCGACCTGACGGACCTTCGCGCCGAGAGCGCGCGCGAATTGGTGGATCTCGACCTTAAGGGCTACGCCATCGGTGGCTTGGCCGTGGGCGAGCCGCAGGCAGTCATGTTCACGATGATCGAGGCCACCGAGCCGCACCTGCCGCAGAACAAGCCGCGTTACCTGATGGGGGTCGGCACCCCCGACGACATCCTCGGCGCGGTGGCGCGCGGAATCGACATGTTCGATTGCGTAATGCCGACCCGCGCGGGGCGGCACGGGCTCGCCTATACGCGCAATGGCCGCGTGAACCTGCGTAACGCCCGCTGGGCCGAGGCCATCGAGCCTCTCGACGAGCTATCCTCCTGCCCGGCCGCCCGCGATTATTCCCGCGCCTATCTTCACCACCTCGTCCGCTCGAACGAGATCCTGGGGATGATGCTCCTGACGTGGAACAACCTCGCCTATTATCAGGACCTCATGGCGGGCGCCCGGGCCGCCATCCGCGAAGGGCGCTTTGTCGATTACTGCGCGGAGACACGCGAGGGTTGGGCGCGTTCTGAAAAGGCTGCCGCCTGAGATTCTATCGCGCCAGCACCCGATAGAAGCCCTGTGGGTCGTCCGCGCCCGTTCGCGCCGCGTCCTTCAGGCCTGCAACGATGCGCGCCGCGATGGGCAGGCGGTAGTGAAGCGCGTCCCAGTAATTCGAATCGTCCCGCGTGATCGATGAGATCATGCGGAAATCGACAGTCAGCGCATGATGCCGCGCGCCGATCTCCGCTGCACGCGCCTTGCAGGCGGCCTCCCGATCACCGGCCGGCGTACCGGGTTGTCCCTGCGCACGAGCATGAACGGGCATGAAGGCGAGGATCGTTTCGGTCTGCGGCGGCAGGCTGGCCAGAACCGAGTCGAGGGCGTCGAGAACCGGGAATGGCGCCTCAGGTGGGTCCGTCGTGGTCGTGGGCTCGGCCGAAGCGATGTGCATCTGCGCCCGGTGGAGGTCGTAGCTCGCCTCCGGCGGCGTGAAGACGGCGTAGCCATCTGGCCGAATGCGCGGCTTCGCGCGGCCCAGCCGGACCTGAGCCGCATTGAAGGCCGCCGTCAGCCCGCGGAGGTTCACCTGCTGCAGCACGCCCCACGGGGCGCCGTGCTCATAAAGCCAATCCGGGAAAGCATGGCTCGTCCGCGCTGCGGGACGCGCGGCGCACCAGGGTGCGTCGAGTGCGAAAAGCACAGCCTTCACCGGCCCCCTGGCGAGGAACAGGGCGGCGAGTCGCAGTTGCTCATCGGGTGTGGCCGCATTGATCGCGAGGTTCGCGAAGCGTGCGCTCAAAGCGGCATCGAGCAAGGCCGGATCGAGGAGGCGCGCCGTGGAGGTGCCGAACACAGCCGCATCGAAATCGCCACCGCGGGCGATGGCCGGGTAGGACAGCCGCTGGTTCGTGTCGACGATCGGACCCGGCGGGTGCCCCGGCGCCGCGCGCAGACCGTAAGGATCGGCCAGCGCGATGAAGCCGACGATGGCGAGCCCGGCCACACAGGTGGCGGCGAGGCAATCCCGGGCGAAGCGCCACCAGGAGTTATCTGAGCGAACGAAAGACACGCCGCGCTCGTCTGTGGCGATTGCGTCGCTTTTTCGGCCGAAGGGGGCACGGCGCCGTGAAGCGCCGCGCCCCTGTCGATCAGTTCAGGGTCGCATCGGTCGGGCGGCGTTCCGCGCCGACCGTCACATCACCGATCATCAGGCCGAGCGGGCCGAGATGAACCGGGACATGCTCCCCGTCATGGACCTTTCCGGCGAGCAGGAGTTCCGCCAGCGGATCCTGCACGTTCTTCTGGATCACCCGCTTCAACGGCCGCGCCCCGTAAGCCGGATCGTAGCCCTTGTCGGCGAGCCAGTTGCGCGCGTCTTCGTCCACTTCGAGCGTGATCTTGCGATCGTCGAGGAGTTTCTGCAGCCGCCCAAGCTGGATTTCGACGATCGCGCCCATCTCCTCACGCTTGAGGCGGTGGAACAGGATGATCTCATCGACCCGGTTGAGGAATTCCGGCCGGAAGTGCCCGCGCACGACCCCCATCACCTCGTCACGGACGGCTTCCGTGTCCTGCCCGGCGGGCTGGTTCACGAGATACTCCGCCCCGAGATTCGAGGTCATGATGAGCAGCGTGTTGCGAAAGTCGACCGTCCGCCCCTGCCCGTCCGTCAGCCGCCCGTCATCGAGCACTTGCAGCAGGACGTTGAAGACGTCCGGATGCGCCTTCTCGACCTCATCGAAAAGCACGACCTGATAGGGCCGTCGACGCACAGCTTCGGTGAGGGCACCGCCCTCCTCGTAGCCGACATAGCCCGGAGGGGCGCCGATGAGCCGGGCGACCGCGTGCTTCTCCATGTACTCGGACATGTCGATGCGCACGAGCGCCGTGTCGTCGTCGAACAGGAAGCCCGCCAACGCCTTGGTCAGCTCGGTCTTGCCGACGCCCGTCGGGCCCAGGAACATGAACGAACCGATCGGCCGGTTCGGATCCTGCAACCCGGCGCGGGATCGACGGACCGCCGTGGCGACGGCTTCCACCGCCTCACGCTGACCGACGACGCGCTTGCCCAGCGAGGTTTCCATCGCAAGCAGCTTCTCGCGCTCGCCTTCGAGCATCTTATCGACGGGCACGCCGGTCCAGCGAGAGACGACGCCCGCGATGTGGCTCGGCGTGACGGCCTCCTCCATGAGGCCGCGCCCGTTCTCGGTGCTTTCGGTCTCGGCGAGTTGGCGCTCCAGCCCGGGGATGATCCCGTAGGCTAGCTCGCCCGCGCGCTGATACTGACCCTGCCGCTGGGCGGCGGCGAGTTCGTTGCGGGACTCATCGAGCTTCTTCTTGAGCTCGGCGGCCGTGCCGAGCTTGTCCTTCTCGGCCTTCCAGCGCGCCGTGATCGCGGCCGAGCGCTCCTCCAGGTCGCCAAGTTCCTTCTCCAGCCGCAAAAGGCGGTCGCGGGAGGCAGAATCGGTTTCCTTCTTCAGGGCCTCGCCCTCGATCTTCAGGCGGACGATCTCGCGGTCGATGGAATCGAGTTCCTCCGGCTTCGAATCGACCTGCATGCGCAGGCGCGATCCGGCTTCGTCCACGAGGTCGATGGCCTTGTCCGGCAGGAAGCGGTCTGTGATGTAACGATTAGAAAGCGTAGCCGCCGCCACCAGGGCCGAGTCCTGAATGCGCACGCCGTGGTGCTGCTCGTACTTCTCCTTCAGCCCACGCAGGATCGAGACCGTATCTTCCACGGTCGGCTCCGAAACGAAGACCGGCTGGAAGCGACGGGCGAGAGCGGCGTCCTTCTCGACGTGCTTGCGATACTCGTCGAGCGTGGTCGCGCCGACGCAGTGCAGCTCACCGCGAGCGAGCGCAGGCTTCAGCAGGTTCGAGGCGTCCATGGCCCCGTCCGCCTTCCCGGCGCCGACCAGCGTGTGCATCTCATCGATGAACAGGATGATGCCGCCCTCAGCCGCGGTGACCTCGGAGAGCACGCCCTTCAGCCGCTCCTCGAACTCGCCGCGATACTTCGCGCCCGCGATCAGCGCACCCATGTCGAGGGCAAGCAGGCTTTTCTCCTTCAGGGATTCCGGTACGTCGCCGTTGACGATGCGAAGGGCCAAGCCTTCGACGATCGCCGTCTTACCGACGCCGGGCTCACCGATGAGCACGGGGTTGTTCTTGGTGCGCCGGGACAGAACCTGGATGGTACGCCGGATCTCCTCGTCGCGGCCGATCACCGGATCGAGCTTGCCGTCGCGCGCCGCCTCGGTCAGGTCGCGGGCGTACTTCTTCAGGGCGTCGTAGCTGTTCTCGGCACTGGCATTGTCGGCCGTGCGGCCCTTGCGCAGGGCATTGATCGCCGCATTCAGCGATGCGGGCGTCACGCCCGCCGCCTGCAGGGCACGACCGGCCTCGGATTCTTTCTCCACCGCGATGGCGAGCAGAAGCCGCTCGACCGTGACGTAGGAATCGCCCGCCTTCTGAGCGGCGCTCTCGGCGGTGTCGAACAGACGCACGAGTTCACGCGTCGCCTGGGGAGCGGACGCATTGCCGGAGACCTTCGGCTGTTTGGCGAGCCATTGCTCGGTCTGCGCCAGTGCCACACGGGACTGGCCGCCCGCCCGGTCGATGAGGCCCGCGCACAGGCCCTCAGGATCGTCCAGCAGGACCTTCAGAAGATGGCCCGGCTGCAACTGGGGATGTCCCTCGCGCATGGCGAGATTTTGCGCCGCCTGCACGAAGCCGCGGGCGCGCTCGGTATATTTCTCAAAATTCATAAGTCGCCTTTCCCGTACCGGCATCCGCCGCCCACGAGAGGCGCGGCGCCACCGAAACGTCGCCCTCCGGCACTCTGCCGAGCGAGGGCATCGGCGCCTTGCGACCGCCGACTTGCCGGATGTGGTGTTGCATATGCGCACCACAAGACCCGGCGGCGCTCTTGCGCGACATGTCACTTCAGGGCCACGATCCACGCATGACCGCATTGATTCATGTCATCACGCTGCACCGCTACCCCGTGAAGGGGTTGAGCCCTGAACGGCTTGACAGGGTAGAGCTGGAAACCAGCGGATTCTTTCCCGGAGATCGCCTCTACGCGATCGAGAACGGCCCATCGGGCTTCAACCCGGTGGCACCCCGTCACCAGCCGAAGACCAAGTATCTCATGCTCATGCGAGATGAGGCTCTGGCCCGCCTGCGCACCCGCTACGATGACGCGACCGCGACCCTTCATATCGAAGGCGAGGGCGAAACGCTCGACGCCAAGCTCGACACGCCGGAAGGTCGCACTGCGCTGGAAGATCTGCTGCGCCGCTTCGTCCCGGAATCGCTGAAGGGCGAGCCGAAGGTGCTGGCGGCGCCGCCGCAATACCGCTTCACCGATTCACCGACCGGCTACGTCTCGCTGATCAACCGTGCCAGCGTGCAAATGCTCGAGGATGAACTCGGCGTGCCGGTGGATCCCCTGCGCTTCCGCGGCAACCTGCTGGTCGAGGGCCTCGCCCCCTTCGCCGAATTGGACATGGTTGGCCAGGTGATCGAGGCGCCGAGCGGCCTCCGTCTCAAGGTCACCAAGCGGACGGTGCGCTGCGCAGCAACCAACGTCGACCCGTCCACCGGCCTGCGCGACCTCGACATTCCCTGGACGATCGACAAGCGCCTCGGCCACCGCGACCTCGGCGTCTACATGGAGATCATCGCCGGGGGCGGGCTCGCCGTCGGGGATTCGCTGCGCGTGGTGGGGTAGAGGCTACCCCGCCGTCCGGCTTTCGAGAAAGCCCTTCATCCGCTCCAGCGCACGCCGGATATTCTCGGCGGAGTTGGCGTAAGACAGGCGGATGAAGCCTTCGCCGTTTATGCCGAAATCCGGGCCGCCGATCGTGGCGACCCCCGCCTCGTCCAGCAGGGCCGAGGCGAGCGCCTTGGCTTTCCACCCGGTGCGGGACACATTCGGGAAGGCGTAGAAGGCGCCCTTCGGCACGATGCACGAGATACCCGGCAGGGCATTGAGCCCATCGACCACGATTGTGCGGCGACGGTCGAACGCGGCCACCATCTCGGCCACGCAATCCTGGGTTCCGTCGAGGGCTGCGATACCCGCCCATTGGGTCGAGGCGTTGACGCAGGAATGCGCGTTCACCGCGAGCTTGCGGGCATTGTCGTAGAGGGGCTTCGGCCACACGGACCAGCCGAGGCGCCATCCGGTCATGGCGTAGGTCTTCGATGCACCGTCGAGATAGATCAGCCGGTCCCGGATCTCGGGATACGTGAGAAGGGAGTGATGCACCTCCCCGTCATAGGTCATGGTGCCGTAGATTTCGTCCGACAGCACCGCCACGTCGGGATAGTCGGCGAGGCCCTTCACCAGGGCGTCGATCTCGGATTTGGGGCTCACGCCGCCACAGGGATTGGCGGGCGAGTTGACGATCAGCAGCCGTGTCTTCGGCGTGATGAGAGAAAGCGTTTCTGCCGCCGAGAAGGCGAAGCCGTTTTCCTCGCGGATCGGCACCGGCACCGGCGTCGCACCGGTGTACTCGATCATCGAGCGGTAGATCGGGAACCCGGGATCCGGATACAGGATCTCGGCGCCCGGCTCGCCGAACATCAGGATCGCCATGAACATGGTGACCTTGCCGCCCGGCACGACCATCACCGATTCGGGTGAGACCTCGACGCCATGACGGCGGAGGATGTCGCGCGAGATCGCCTCTCGCAGGGGCAGGATGCCGGTGGCGGGCGTGTAGCCGTGGTGACCATCACGCAGAGCCTTGATCCCCGCCTCCACGACGTGAGGCGGGGTCGGCATGTCGGGCTGGCCTATGCCGAGGTTGATGATGTCGCGGCCCTGTGCCGCCAGCGCCTGAGCGCGGGCGAGCACGGCGAAGGCGTTCTCCTCGCCGATGCGCGAGAAGGACGGGACGACATGCAGCATAGCGGCCTCCGGGCCGAAAAATGGACTCTTCTCAGCCGGGGCGCGAAACGGCGCTTAGGACTTGGTGCGCTCGGCGAGCTTTGACGCGGCGAAGGACATTCCGATCGCGACGGCGCCGAGGATAATGAAGGTCTTCACCGAGGCGTAGAACAGCGCCGGCTCGATACCCGTATCCGTGTAGAGCACCAGGCCGATCGCAGCGAGCGGCAGGGAGAGGAGGATGAACAGCGGAACGAGCGGGTTCATGCGGGACACTCGGAAACCGGCGCGGAGCGCGCCTGAAGGTTCAAGGCGCCCTGCATAGCATCGCACGGCGACGGTTGGCACCCCCGTTTCGGAGGAGATTGACTGCCCCGGTTCTCTGTGCCGCAGGGGTGATCCGAAGGGCGATTTGTTTACATCCCCTGTTCCACAACTGTCGTCACGAAGTACGGTGGAGCCAAATAGTGTTTACGTCCGTATCGCGCGCATCGTCCGGCGGAGACCTGAATGCGCTCGTGCGCCAGATCGCACGGCTCGTGCGGCACCCCGCCTATCGCCGCAACCAGATCGTCAGCCCGATGCTGCTCCGCCATCTCCCGTCCGATGCGGGCTATGCGTGGCATGGCGAGGCTGTCCTGCTCGAGAGGCTGACCAAGGCAAAGCTCGATAATCAGTCCATCGATCATCTGATCGGCAGCGTGCAGAACGAGATAGCCCGCCTGCGTGGCCCGGCGGGGGGGTGATCCTCAGGCTGGGACCCTGACGGTGGCGCGCAAACCGCCGAGGGGACTGTCATGAAGGGTGATGTCGCCGCCATGGGCGCGGGCGATGTCGCGGGCGATGGCGAGCCCCAGTCCTGATCCGCCCGCATCCTGGCGGGCATCGTCCAGGCGCAGGAAGGGCTTGAACACGTCCTCCCGACGCTCCGGCGGGATGCCGGGGCCATCATCGTCGATGGATACGAGGAAACTTCGCGTCTCCCGCTTCCCGCGGATCGAGACCGTCTCTCCGTAGCGGGCCGCGTTCGAGGCCAGATTGAACAGGCAGCGCCGGAACGCATCCGGCCGCACCGTCACGATCGGGCGATCCGTCAATTCGACCTCGGCCACGTGAGCGCCGAGCCGCTCGAGATCTGTCCGGAGGTCTTCGAGAAGGGCACGCATGTCGGTCGGCGCCGCCGTCTCCGCCGAATCGCCGCGGGCGAAAGCGAGGTAGCCTTCGAGCATCCGGCTCATCTCATCGATATCGCGGGTCAGGTCGTCGATCTCGTCGCTGTCTTCCAGCAGCGCCAGCGAGAGGCGGAAGCGCGTCAGGATGGTGCGCAGGTCGTGGCTTACGCCGTTCAGCATCGTCGTGCGCTGCTCCATCGCCCGCTCGATGCGCCGTTTCATCTCGATGAAGGCATGACCAGCCTGTCGCACCTCGCGCGCGCCGCGCGGGCGAAATTCGATCTCGCGGCCTTTGCCGAACCCCTCCGCCACCGCCGCGAGACGCAGGATCGGCTTGATCTGGTTCCGCAGGAACAGGATCGCGACGCCGAGCAGCACCAGCGACGATCCGATCATCCAGACGAGGAAGATGTGCGAGTTCGAGGCGTAGGCTTGGCTGCGCCGAGCGGTGATGCGCATCACGCCGCCGGGAATCGCCACGCGGATCTCGATGAGGTTCGAGCGGCCGACCGTATCGATCCAGAACGGACGACGGATTTGCCGCTTGATTTCGTCCGACAGAGCTTCGTCGAGAATCGAGAAGAACGGTCGCGGGCCCGGAGCAGGCAGCGTCGTGCCCTCCAGGATATCGAGGTCAAGGTTCAGCCGCTCGCCCGCGATCCGCGAGAGGGTTTCGGCATCCTTGTCCTGTGGGTAGCTCTCGTAGATGTCGATCAGCGCGGCGACATCGGCGACGACTGAGGCCGAGAGCCGCTTCGTCACTAACTGCCAGTGGCGCTCCATGAAGGTGTACGCGATCACCGATTGCAGAAGCACCATCGGCGCAATGATGATGATCAGCGAACGTGCATAGAGGCCCTTCGGCAGCGCATCGCCGATGGCGCGCGACAGGCGCTTCCAATGGCGGCGCGGCGCGGAGAGAGCACGGGCGGGTGGCTCGGTCGAGCGCGCCGTCCGCGCGAGTGCGGGATCCTCGGCGTTCACGGGCCGCGGCCTTTGTGGCGGGGGATCCGGTCGGCGGTGGACGGCATGGAGAAGTAAGCCTCGGCTCCGGCCCGAAGCGGGCCCACCTTCTACCGGCCGGTGCCGCCATCGCCAAGGGCGACGGGGTCGCCTCGTGACGGGGTGGCTTGCGCTGCCGCGTAGGGGCCATACCTCTGGGGCACGGGCGCTCCCGTCTCCCTCAGGCTCGCATGGCCATGCTCAGCACCGATTCCGATATCCTGTCCGCCGCGCAGGCGTGGCGGCGCGAGGGGCGCGATGTCGCCCTCGCCACCGTCATCGAAACCTGGGGCTCCGCGCCCCGGCCGGTGGGAAGCCATCTCGTCATCGACGGCGAGGGCAATTTCCTCGGCTCCGTCTCGGGCGGCTGCGTCGAGGGTGAGGTGATCGTGGAGGCCGCCGACGTGATCGAAGCCGGAACACCCCGCGTGCTCGAATTCGGCGTCGCCGACGAGACGGCATGGCGGGCGGGCCTGTCCTGCGGCGGCCGCATCCGCGTCTTCGTGGAACGGATCGACTGATGCGCGCGGACATCCTCGCCGCCCTGAACGAGGAGCGGGCCGCGCGACGTGCAGCCATTCTCGTCACCTCCATCCCCGACGGCGCTCAGCGCCTCGTGCGCGAGGCGGATATCGCGGCCGATCCCTTGTCTGACCTGCTCGGCAAACACCTCGCCTCGGGTAAGAGCGGCTTGGTCGAGACGACGGAAGGGTCGGCTTTCCTCACAGTGCAGGTGCCGCCTGTGCGTCTGGTGGTGATCGGCGCCGTCCACATCTCACAGGCCATGGCGCGCATGGCCGCCGCGCTCGATCTCGCCCTGACGGTGGTCGACCCACGCAGCGCCTTCGCCACGCCGGAGCGATTTCCGGAAATTGACCTCGTGGCCGAATGGCCGGATGCCGCCTTCGCCGGGCCAGTCCCGCCCCTGGACCGTTACTGTGCGCTTGCCGCCCTCACCCACGATCCGAAGATCGATGATCCGGCGCTGATGGCGGCTCTCAAGGCGGGCTGCTTCTATATCGGCGCCCTCGGCTCGCGGAAGACGCATGCGGCACGGGTCGGGCGGCTGACGCAGTCGGGCTTTTCGGAGACCGAGATCGGCCAAATCCACGCCCCGATCGGACTAGCGATCGGCGCGGTGAGCCCGGCCGAGATCGCCCTGGCGATCCTGTCGGAAATCGTCGCCGAGTTACGCCGGGCCCCCCGGCCGGGGGTTGCGTGAGATTCGGCCCCGTTCCCGTCGCGGACTCGGCTGGGCTCATCACCGCGCATTCCCTGCGCAGCGGAGGCGAAACCCTTCGCAAGGGTTCGATCATCAGCACCGACATGGCCGCGCGGCTTGCCGCCGAGGGGGTTCGAGAGGTCGTGGCCGTCTCCCTCGATGACGGCGATATCGGGGAAGACGAAGCGGCGGGTTCGCTGGCTGCCGCGCTTCGTGGCGACAACCTGCGGGTCGAAGAGCCCTTCACCGGCCGATGCAACCTCTTCGCGACGTCGCCCGGCCTGCTTCTGATCGACCGGTTACGCATCGATGCCGTGAACGGCGTGGACGAATCCGTCACGGTCGCGACGCTGCCCGCCTTCAAGCCGGTGGCCGAGGGCGAAATGGTCGCGACCGTGAAGATCATCCCTTACGCCGTGAGCCGGACCATCCTGGCCGAAGCGAGTACGCGGGGCGCGGGCGGCCCCATCTCGGTCGCGCCTTACCGTCGGTCGCGGGTGGGTGTCGTCTCGACGCGACTCGCCTCGCTCAAGGATTCGACCATCGACAAGACGCTCCGCGTCCTGGCCGAACGTCTCGCCCCCACGGGCGCAGAGATCGTGGCCGAGACCCGCGTCGCCCACACGGCCGATGGCGTGGCGGCAGGGCTCCGCGACGTCATCGACGAAGCGGGCGCCGACTTGGCCGTCGTGTTCGGTGCGTCGGCCATCGCGGACCGGCGGGATGTGATCCCCGCCGGAATCGAGCAGGCTGGCGGACGGGTGGACCATCTCGGCATGCCCGTCGATCCGGGCAATCTGCTCCTTCTCGGCACGCGGAACGGCGTCCCGGTGATTGGCGCTCCGGGCTGTGCGCGCTCGCCCAAGGAGAACGGGTTCGATTGGATCCTTCACCGCCTCTTGGCGGATGTGCCTGTCGGGCGGGCTGATATCGTCGCCCTCGGGGTCGGCGGCTTGCTCATGGAGATCGTGTCGCGGCCTCAGCCCCGCGCGGGTGGGACGGCGGCGGACGCCGATGATTAGGATCGGGACGATCCTCCTCGCGGCCGGACGCGGCACCCGCTTCGGCGCGCAACCGAAGATGTTGGCGGATTTCGGCGGGCGTCCACTCGTAAGACTTGCGGCTGAGGCGGCCCTGGCCGCACGTCCCCGGCCGGTCGTCGCCGTTCTCGGCGCCCATGCGGACGCGGTGGAAGCAGCTCTGACGGGGCTCGACCTGACTTGCGTGCGGAACGAGGCGTATTCGGAAGGCCTGTCGAGCTCGCTCAAAGCCGGGCTCGCCGCCCTGCCGGTCTGCGACGCGGCCATCGTGATGCTGGGCGACATGCCGCTGGTCGGTGCAGCGCTGATCGACCGTTTAGCCGACGCCTTCGAGAATGGCGGATCGACGGCGGCGGCGGTCGTTCCCGTCCATGAGGGTACGCGGGGCAATCCGGTGCTTCTGAACCTGCGGGTCCTGGCCGATGGATTGTCCGCGCTTCGCGGGGATCGCGGTGCCGGGCCATTGCTCACCGGACGCGCGGACATCATCGAGATCGAAGCGGAGCCCGGCATCACCCTTGATGTCGACACGCCGGATGCGCTAGCGGCGGCGCGGAACTTCGCCTGATCGTCACTCGCCCTGCGCTTTGGCCCCACCGCGCTTGGCCTCGCTCCGGCAGCGGTCCGAGCAATAGCGTACCTCGTCCCACACCCGTTCCCACTTCTTGCGCCACGTGAAGGGGCGACCGCATTGGGCGCAGATCTTGGTCGGAAGGTCGCCCTTCCGGCGCATGGGCGGCATCAGGCAACTCCCTTGGCGCGCGCCGCGCGCTGCCTCGCCCGCGCATCGAAATACAGGCCCAAGCCCAGCATCAGCGACAAGCCGGTGAGGTTCACCGCAACCTGTACCGGCCAGATCGCATCGAACGACCGGTAGAGAACGCGCCCGACCAGGGCACAGAGGCAGCCGACGGCGAAGATCTCCAGCGAATGCTTTCCGCAAGCCTCCGCCGCGCGCAGGAACGGCTGTTCCGACAGCCTTCGGATCGCAGGGCTGCTGAACAGCAGATAGGCGAGCGCCAGGATGTTGATGAGCCGCAGCGGCGGCACGTAGCTCTTGTTCGGCGGCTCCATGGCGAAGGGATGCAGGTCGGGCAGGCCCCACTCACCCCAGGCCCCGGCCTGGAAGAACGCGAATGTGAGGAAGGCGATAGCGAGAGCTTTGAGCACAGGATGGCGCGGCAGGAATCCGCCCGTGTTGCGGACCGCGACCGCCAGCGCACAGCCGATCACGAACAGGAATTGCCATGCGAAGGGATTGAAATACCAACCGTCATCGGCCGCCGCATTGGGCAGGTTGAGCTGATGATCGACGTTGGCCGCGAGCCAGATCGTCGCCGAGAGGGCCAAAGTTCCCCAGATCCCCTTGGTCATCCCGAGATAGACCAGGGGGAACAGCGCCAGCAGCACGATGTAGAGCGGCAAGATATCGAGGTAGTTCGGCAGGGCGTTGAGCGCGAGGCCGCGCAACAGGCCCTGCCACATACCCATCTCGATCAGCGGCTTCACGCCGAAGCGCGGAGTGAGGCCGGTGATCTCCATCCAGATCTTCACGATCAGCAGCGTCGCGATCAGCAGCCCCGCTTGGTACAGGTAGATCCGGAAGCATCGCTTCGCGATGCGCAGGAGTGTCGTGGCCACCCCAGCCCGCCGGAACAGCCCGCCATAGGCCACCATGGACGAATAGCCCGCCAGCAACACGAACAGCTCGGCGGCATCCGAGAAGCCGAGATTGTGCAGCGTGAACAACGCGGGCGCGTTGCGCGGGATGTGATCGATGAAGATCATGAGCAGCGCGAGGCCGCGCAGAACATCGACGCGGGGATCGCGCTTGCGTGCCTGCGGCTTGGGGGACGGGTCGATCGACCCGCCCTGCAGCCTCTTCGGTGAGAGGGCGTCCATCGCCTACCGCATCAACGACATGCTGGAGAGCCAGAAGCGGTAGAGGCGGGGCCATAGCGCAACAGGCGTGTCAGACTGCCCGATCCCGAATCCATGCCCGCCCACGGCGAAGCGATGATATTCGACCGGCACCTGAGCCTTTCGGCAGGCGGCATCGAGGATGCGGCTATGCTCCGCTCCGATGACCCGGTCGTCATCGGTCTGGACGAGAAAGATCGGTGGGCAACCGGTGCCAAGGTAGGTCTGGAGCGACCAAGCCTCGCTCTCGGCAAGGCTCGGTGTCTCGCCCACGAGGGAGCGGCGCGTAGTGGTCTTGTCGTTCGGCGCCTCGACCGAGACGACCGGATAGATAAGGCTTGCGAAGTCCGGTCGGGCCGACACCTCGTCGGCCCCATCGACGGGTTCATACGAGCGGAAGGCTGAGCGCGCGGCGGCCATGCCGGCGAGGTGCCCGCCTGCCGAAAAGCCCATGACTCCGACGCGGGCCGGGTCCACCTTCATCCGCGCGGATTGCGAGCGGATGAGGCGCAAAGCACGCTGCATGTCCTGCAACGGAACGTTCGACCCGTCATTCCACCCTTCGCGCGGCAAACGGTAGGTGAGGACGAAAGCGGTGATGCCCTGCGCCACCAGCCAATACGCGGCGGGATAGGCCTCCTTCACGAGGCCGATGCGGGCATAGCCTCCTCCCCCGCCACCAGAACAGCGACGCCGGTCGGCTTCTCGGGCAGGAAGGCTTCGAGGATGGGGGTGGCGATGTTGGTGACGGCGCCGCTATCGTCGCGTCGCAGGGGCCCGGTCGGCCCTCCCCCGCCGGGGGGCGTCGCAGGCCACAGAACCATACGTTCGGGTGCCGTGACCGCCCGCGCCGGCGACACTGCGAAAGCGGCGGCGAGGCCGAAAAAGAGCGAGCGGCGATCCGGCATGCGGCGTTCCTGCGGCCGCTGCATCCCGTCGCCGCCGCAGCCAAGCAAGATCGCTGGCCCGTTTAGGTTCCGCGCAGACCTTTCCCGGCGGCTTTCCGCCGCCGGGATTGAAGCCTCAGCGAGAGAACTTCTTGTACTTGATCTTCTTCGGCATGATCGAGTCCGCGCCGAGGCGGCGCATCTTGTCCTGCTCGTAGTCGGAGAAGTTGCCTTCGAACCACTCGACGTGGCTGTCGCCTTCAAAGGCGAGGATGTGGGTCGCGATACGGTTCAGGAACCAGCGATCGTGGCTGATGATGACGGCGCAGCCCGCGTAATCCTCAAGGCCTTCTTCGAGTGCCCGCAGGGTTTCCATGTCGAGGTCGTTGGTCGGCTCGTCGAGGAGCAGGACGTTGCCGCCCTTGCGCAGGGTCGCAGCGAGGTGGACGCGGTTGCGCTCACCGCCCGAAAGCGTGCCGACCTTCTTCTGCTGATCGGGGCCCTTGAAAGCGAAGGCCGCGCAATAGGCCCGCGAATTGATCTCGCGCTTGTTGAAATACAGGATGTCGTTGCCGCCCGAGATCTCCTGCCAGACGGTGGAGTTCGGATCGAGCGCGTCGCGGCTCTGATCGACATAGCCGAGGTGGACGCTCTCGCCGACCTTGATGTTGCCTGCGTCCGGCTTCTCGTTTCCGGTGATCATCTTGAACAACGTGGTCTTGCCCGCGCCGTTCGGGCCGATCACGCCGACGATGCCGCCCGGCGGAAGCTTGAAGGACAGGTCCTCAATCAGCAGCCGGTCCCCGAACGCCTTCGAGAGGTGGTCGAACTCGATGACGTTCTGTCCGAGCCGCTCGGTGATCGGGATGACGATCTGCGCCGTGGCATCGACCTTCTGAGCCTGCTTCGCCACGAGTTCCTCGTAGCGGGTGATGCGAGCCTTCGACTTGGTCTGGCGGGCCTTCGGCGAAGCCGAAATCCACTCCTGCTCGCGGGCGATGGAGCGCTGGCGAGCCATGTCCTCGCGACCCTCCTGAGCGAGGCGCTTCTGCTTCTGCACCAGCCAGGAGGAGTAGTTGCCCTCGTAGGGGATGCCCTTGGCGCGATCCAGCTCGAGAATCCAGCTCGTCACGTTGTCGAGGAAGTAGCGATCGTGGGTCACGATCAGGATGGCGCCGGGATACTGGCGCAGGTGCCCTTCCAGCCAATTCACCGTCTCGGCGTCGAGGTGGTTGGTCGGCTCGTCGAGGAGCAGCAGTTCCGGCTCCCACAGGAGCAAGCGGCACAGGGCGATACGGCGGCGCTCGCCGCCCGAGAGGGTGGCGACGGGCTGCTCGTCGCTCGGGCAACCGAGGGCCTCCATGGCCTGATCGACCTTCGAGTCGAGCTCCCACAGGCCGAGCGTCTCGATCCTGTCCTGAAGCTCGGTCATCTCGTCGGCGGTTTCCTCCGAGTAGTTCATCGCGAGCTCGTTATAGCGGTCGAGCATCGCCTGCTTCTCGGCTACGCCCTCCATCACGTTCTCGCGGACGGACTTGGTGGGATCGAGTTGCGGCTCCTGCGGCAGGTAGCCGACGCGGGCGCCCTGCGCGACCCAGCCGTCACCGGTGAAATCGGTGTCGATCCCGGCCATGATCTTGAGCAGCGTCGACTTGCCCGCGCCGTTGATGCCGAGCACGCCGATCTTGGCGTCCGGGTAGAAGGAGAGGTTGACGTTATCGAGGATCTTCTTGCCGCCGGTATAGGCCTTGGTCAGCCCCTTCATGTGATAGATGAATTCGCGGGCCATCGCGGGTCGTCCTTGTTCGGAATGGGGTTCGAGTCGCGGCGTTTGGCGGCGGGCGTCTGAGCCGGCCCTGTCGCGCGAGTCGGGATGTTTCGAGTGATCTGCTCGAACTATCAGGACGGCCCCGGAGCGGCAAGGATCGGGCCGCCTGCGCCGCTCTCAGGCGAAGGGGTTCTTCACGCGCTTGGGGGCGATGTCCGCTGCCTCGGCGACCTTTTCCGGCAGAGCCGCCGCTTCGAGCGCCTTCACGACAGCCTCGAAGGTCTCGCGCAGGAGGCGGGCCTGATCGAGGCCAATCCGGTCTTTCGTGATGTCGAGGCTGCCGTGCACGGCGATCCGCGCGGTGCCGTTCTCGATCGACAGGCCGCCGACGCTGCGCACGCTGGCCCCGTCGGCAAAGGGTTCGAACCGGTCCTTTGACGTGTCTGTCATCGTCGCCTCAAAAGATCTGGCGAAGGAATGCGCGGATCGATTTCCGCACCTCACGCATCACTTCCCGCCACAGCCACTCGCGCCATCCGTGGTCCGGCGAGCCATCCTGGCGCCGCGCCTCGCCGCGCGAGCTTGCCTGCGGGTCCGGCAGGGTCATGGCCATCGCCTTGGCCTGCGGCGAGAGGGCGGGGAAGACATCGACGCCGGTCGCTTGGCGAAGCGCTGCAAGGGACAGGCCCTGCCAGTCCCGTCCAGCCGTGTTCGCAATGAGATAGGCTCCGGCCTCTCCGGTCGCCGGGTCGTAGACGGCCTTATAGAGTTGCGTCGGGACGAGGACGCCCGCCCCGATCTCGCGCAGAGAATCCCCGGAGAAGACCACGCCGGTGACGACGTAGAGCGAGCCCCGCCGGGTCGCGAGTCGCCGCACGCTTTCCTCGATGTCGCTCCAGATGCCGCGGTTCATCGTCCGGTCCTGAGGGACAATGTTGGCGAGACTGAACGATTCCGCCTGGGCGTTCACCGACGGCATGTCGGCGGCAGGGGCGAGATGGCCCCGGTCGAAGCCGCTGCGAACGTAGTCCTCCAGCCGCGCGCGGGCCTCCGGCGGGAGCCGGGTCTCTTCATGGAAGGAATCGTCGCGCGCCACCGCGCGGGCGGCCATGATGCTCTCGCGGGTGAGATGCTCAGCCGAATAGAGCGGCGTGCGGGTCACGCCGGAATGCAGCACGGTGAAGGCTTCGAAGCACAGCGCCTGCGTCCGCTCGGCGAGCTTGGCATTGACCAGAACCGGCGCCTGCCCGCCCGCGTACAATGCAGGGCAGTCCTGAGCCTTGGCCGTAGAAATGCTTGCCGCGACGAGGAAGAAGACGAGGTAACGGAGGCGGGTCACCAGCAGGCCCGGACATGCCGCGGACCCTCCGGCGTCGGCCGGTCGCGGCGCGCGCAGGGGCGCCCGAGATTGCGGGAAAACGGACGCACGTCGCGGTCCGGCCCTCCGGGAACGGGCCGGGGGGGCAATCGCCGAGGAAGTTGCAGGCAAAGCTGAGATTGCCATTCGGCGCGCGCGGGTCGGCCAAAGCTTGGCCGGACAAAGGAAGCAGCGAGATCAGCAAAATTTTGCACAGACGAGTGACGCTCAAGGGTGAACCTCATGTGGCGGCAAGGGCACGAGACCGTAAAAAAGCGTCATCCCGACATTGATCGAAGCGTCAATCGTTCGTACGTGGAACTATCGTGATAGCGGTGGCATCCCGGATTCTCATACGGTTGCGCCCCGCTCAAGGCCCGTGCGGCGTCAGGTTCTGAATCGGCGCAACGGGCGGCACAGTGAATTAGCGAGTGCGAGCATTGGCGATCACCCCTGAGCAATCAGCGTTGCTGGATCGTGTGAACGAGCCGTCGGATCTGCGGCGTGTGCCGGAAGGCGAGCTGCAGAATGTGGCCGATGCCGTGCGCGCGGAGATGATCGACGCCGTGTCGGTGACCGGCGGCCATCTCGGCTCGGGGCTGGGCGTGGTCGAGCTGACGGTAGCGCTGCACCACGTGTTCGACACCCCCGACGACCGCATCGTGTGGGATGTCGGCCACCAGTGCTACCCGCACAAGATCCTCACCGGACGCCGCGACCGCATCCGGACGCTGCGCCAGGGCGGCGGCCTGTCGGGCTTCACCAAGCGCTCGGAGAGCGTCTACGACCCGTTCGGCGCGGCGCACTCGTCCACCTCGATCTCGGCCGCGCTCGGCATGGCGGTCGGCCGCGACCTCGACGCCGCCGCCGCCAAGGCCAAGGGCCAGAGCGCGAAGCGCCGGAACATGATCGCGGTGATCGGCGACGGCTCGATGTCGGCGGGCATGGCCTACGAGGCCATGAACAACGCCGGCGCCCTGCATTCGCGCCTCATCGTCATCCTCAACGACAACGACATGTCGATCGCGCCGCCCGTCGGCGCCATGTCGGCCTATCTCGCGCGCCTCGCCTCGGGCGACACCTACCGCACGCTGCGCGACGCGGCCAAGCAGCTCGGCAAGCTCCTGCCCAAGGCGATCTACCAGCGCGCGGCGGCGGCGGAGGAATATGCCCGCTCCCTCGTGGTCGGCGGCGGCACGATGTTCGAGGAGATGGGTTTCCACTATGTCGGCCCGGTCGACGGCCACAACCTCGACCACCTGCTGCCGGTGCTGAAGAACGTCCGCGACGCCGAGCACGGGCCGATCCTGCTCCACGTCGTGACGCGCAAGGGCAAGGGCTACGCCCCGGCCGAGGCCTCGGCCGACCGCTACCATGGCGTGGTGAAGTTCGACGTGGTCTCGGGCGTGCAGGCCAAGGCCAAGCCGAACGCCCCGGCCTATACGCGGGTGTTCGGCGAGAGCCTGATCAAGGCGGCGGATGCCGACCCGAAGGTGGTGGCGATCACCGCCGCCATGCCGGGGGGCACGGGCATCGACCTGTTCGGCAAGGCGCACCCGGACAAGACCTTCGACGTCGGCATCGCCGAGCAGCATGCGGTGACCTTCGCGGGCGGCTTGGCGACGGAGGGCTACAAGCCGTTCGTGGCGATCTACTCGACCTTCCTGCAGCGGGCCTACGATCAGGTCGTGCACGACGTGGCGTTGCAGAACCTGCCGGTGCGGTTCTGCATGGACCGGGCGGGCTTGGTGGGGGCGGACGGGGCGACCCATGCGGGCGCGTTCGACCTCGCCTATCTGTGCTGCCTGCCGAACATGACGGTGATGGCCGCCGCCGACGAGGCGGAGCTGGTGCACATGGTGGCGACCTGCCACGCGCATGACAGCGGCCCGATCGCGCTGCGCTACCCGCGCGGCGAGGGCGTCGGGGTGGAACTGCCGGAGAAGGGCGTGGCGCTGCCGATCGGCAAGGGCCGGATGGTGCGCGAGGATGCGAATGCGCGGGTGGCGATCCTGTCGCTGGGGACGCGTCTGGCCGAGGCGCTGAAGGCGGCGGACCTGCTGGCGGACCAGGGCGTGGCCGTGACGGTCGCGGATGCGCGCTTCGCCAAGCCGCTGGACGAGGCGCTGATCCTGGATCTGGCGTCGCGTCACGAGGTTCTGGTGACGGTGGAAGAGGGCTCGCGCGGCGGGTTCGGGGCGATGGTGCTGCACCTGCTGGCCGAGCGCGGCGCGCTGGATGCGGGCCGGGTGCGGGTGCGGACGATGACGCTGCCGGACCTGTACCAGGACCACGACAGCCCGGAGAAGATGTACGCCGAGGCCGGCCTCGACGCGAACAGCATCGCAAAGGTCGTCAACGAGACGCTGCCTGAGCGGAAGGACGGACGGTCGCGGCTCCGGCTCGCCTGAGCGGATCAGGCCGCGCCTTGCCGCGGCCTGCCCGGCCCGATTAGAACGCAGCGCGGTGGGCACCTCGCCCGCCGCGATTTCTTTTGTGACGTGACGAGACAGAATGGCTGAGGCCACCCCTTCCGGCCCGGTCGAGACCGGCCCCGTGCTGATCACCGGCGCGAGCGGCTTTCTCGGCTCGGCCCTGGTCGACGTCTTTCGCCGGGCCGGCTTCCCGGTGCGCATCCTCGTGCGTGCGACGAGCCCCCGCACCAATCTCACGTGGCCCGATGTCGAGATCATCACGGGCGACATGCGCGATGCGGGCAGCGTGGCTGCCGCCATGCACGGCCAGCGTTACCTGATTCACGCCGCAGCCGATTACCGGCTCTGGGCGCCGGACATGGAAGAGATCGTCCGCACCAACCGCGACGGTACGCGCCTGATCATGCAGGCTGCCCTCGATGCGGGCGTGGAGCGGATCGTCTACACGTCGAGCGTCGCCACGATCCGCCCGCCCGCCGACGGCGTGACACCTTCCGACGAGACCATGCCCCTGACGCCGGAGACGGCGATCGGCGCCTACAAGCGCAGCAAGGTCGTGGCCGAGCGCGTCGTGGAAGAAATGGTCGCCCGGAACGGCCTTCCTGCTGTGATCGTGAACCCCTCTACGCCCATCGGCCCCCGCGACGTGAAGCCGACCCCCACGGGGCGGATCATTCAGGAGGCGGCGCTCGGCAAGATGCCCGCCTTCGTGGATACCGGCCTCAACCTCGCCCACGTAGACGACGTGGCGCAGGGCCACCTCCTCGCCCTAAACGGGGGCCGGATCGGCGAGCGCTACATCCTCGGTGGCGAGGACGTGTTCCTGTCTCAGATGCTGGCGGACATTGCCGGGATGGTCGGTCGCAAGCCGCCGACCGTGAGCCTGCCCCGTGCCGTCGTTTACCCGGTGGCGTTCTTCGCGCAATTGGCCGCCCGGTTCACGGGCCATCAGCCCTTCGCCACGATCGACGGCGTTCGCATGTCCCGCTACCGGATGTTCTTCTCCGACAGGAAGGCGCGGGCCGAACTCGGCTACACGGCACGCCCATATCGCGAGGGCCTATCCGACGCGATCGACTGGTTCCGGGCCTCGGGATACCTGAAATGACCAGCCTCGACAGCGCGACCGCCGCGCGTTCCGGCAAGGGCCACCGGGACGAGAACTTCCCCGTCGCCTCGCATCTGATCCACCCGCGCCATCGCGGGGCGATCCTGGCTTTCTACTATTACGTCCGTGCGGGCGACGACGTGGCCGACCATGCCGGGCTTTCGCCCGAGCGTAAGATCGAGTTGCTCGATGGGCTCGCCGACGCCCTCACCGGGGCAGGCCCGTCGGACCCGGAAGCGGAGCCGCTGAAGGCTGAGCTCGCCATCCGCCGCCTGCCGCCGCGGCACGCGCTCGAACTGCTCGACGCGTTCCGGATGGATGCACACAAGAACCGCTACGCCGATTGGGACGAGCCTGATCCACTATTGCCGCTATTCGGCGATGCCTGTCGGGCGCTTCGTCCTCGACGTGCATGGCGAGGATCCGGCGCGGGTCTACGGCCCCTCGGACAAGATCTGCGCGGCGCTGCAGATCATCAATCACCTGCAGGATTGCGGGAAGGATTACCGAAACAACGACCGGGTTTACCTGCCGCAGGATACTCTCGACAGGCACGGTGCCACCGTCGCCATGCTGGGCGAGGCCAAGGCGGCCCCGGCCCTGCGCGCGGTGATCCGCGAACTCGCGGAAGGCTGTCTCAGACTGCTGGACGAGGGCGCGAGCCTGCCGGACCTGATCGACGACACGCGCCTCGCCATGGAAATCGCGGCGATCCATCGCCTCGCGGTGGTGCTGTCCAAGGGCCTGCTGGAGCGCGATCCGCTGTCCGAGAAAGTCCATCACGGCAAGGCGGCCTTCGCCCTGTTCGCCCTGCGTGGGGTGGTCGCCACCCTCGCCCGACGCCCGTTCCGCGGCCGGATCGTCCGCGCGGCCATTCAGGGAGCCAAAAGTTGAGCGCCACCGCGACGCCCGCTCCGGCTGGCGAGGCCGAAGCCCCGGCGCTGCCCGCCGCAGGCTCCTCGTTCTACACCGCCATGCGCCTGCTGCCTAAGAAGCGGCGCGAGGCGATGTACGCCGTCTATGCCTTCTGCCGGGCAGTGGACGACGTGGCCGACGACGGCGGCACGCGCGAGGTGCGCCGCGCCGAACTGGATCGCTGGCGCGCCGATATCGATGCGCTCTACGCGGGGCGCCCCGTGGCGCGGACTCGCGATCTCGTCGGCCCGATCGAGCAATTCGGCCTGAAGCGCGAGGATTTCCAAGCTGTCATCGATGGCATGGCCATGGATGCGGAAGAGGATATCGTCGCCCCCGACGAGGCGACCCTCGACCTCTATTGCGACCGGGTCGCCAGCGCCGTGGGCCGCCTGTCGGTGCGGATCTTCGGCATGCCGGAGGCGGACGGCATCAAGCTCGCTTGGCATCAGGGCCGGGCGCTGCAACTCACCAACATCCTGCGCGACATCGATGAGGATGCCGAGCGCGGGCGCCTCTACCTGCCCCGTGAGAAGCTCGCCGGGATCGGCCTGTCCGACCCAACGCCGATGCAGGCGATCATGCATCCGCGCATCGGCGAGGTCTGCTCGGCCATCGCCCGCGAGGCCGAGGAGCATTACCGGGCGACCTGGGAAATCATTCGCCGCAACCCGCGCAAGCCGACCAAGGCGGCACGGCTCATGGCGGCGGCCTACCATCTCTATCTCAAGGCGGTGATCCGCCGGGGTTGGGCGCCGCCCCGCGCCCGAGTGAAGCCGGGCAAGCTTCCGCTCATTCTCGTCGCCCTTCGACACGGTATCGTGTGATGGCAAAGGTCCACATCGTCGGCGCCGGCCTCGCCGGTCTTTCGGCGGCCGTTTCCTTGAGCGGAAGCGGCCGCAAAGTCGTTCTGCACGAGGCGGCCAAACAGGCGGGCGGTCGCTGCCGCTCCTATTTCGACCCGAGCCTCGACCTGACGATCGACAACGGCAACCACCTGCTGTTGTCGGGCAATGCCGATGCGTTGGGCTTCCTGCACGAGGTGAATGCGCCCTCGGACGCCTTGGTCGGCCCTGACGAGGCCGCCTTCGATTTCGCGGATCTGAAATCCGGCCAGCGCTGGACGCTGCGCCCCAATGCCGGGCGCCTGCCCTGGTGGGTGCTGAGCCCGTCGCGACGGGTGCCCGGCACCCGCGCCCGCGACTACCTCGCGCCGCTCGGAATACTGCGCGCCGCCTCCGGCAAGGCGGAAGGCGCGGGCGGGACGATCGGGCAGAGCATGGAATGCTCGGGGCCGCTCTACGACCGCCTCTGGCACCCGGTTCTGCTCGCAGCTCTCAATACCGAGCCGCGCGACAGCGATGTCGGCCTCGCCGCCCGGATCCTGCGTGAGACCCTGGGCGCCGGAGGCCGGGCCTGTCGTCCGCTCGTGGCCGAAAAAGGTCTCTCCTACGCCTTCGTCGATCCGGCCCTCAAAACTCTGACGAAGCGCGGCGCGGAGATGCGGTTCGGCCGCCGCCTGCGCAGCCTGGAGACCTCTGGCGGGCGGGTGACCTCGCTCCTGTTCGCGGACGGGCCGGAGGCCGTCGGCCCGAATGATTCGGTCGTCCTCGCGCTGCCGCCTTGGGTGGCCTCGGATGTGTTGCCCGAAATCCCCGCCCCGCAGGAGTTCCGCTCCATCGTGAACGCGCATTTCGCGCTCACACCGAAGCCGGGAAGTCCGCTTGTTCTCGGCGTGGTGAACGGTCTTACCGAGTGGCTGTTCGCCTATTCGGACCGATATTCAGTCACGATTTCAGGCGCCGACCGTCTGCTCGACACTCCTCGTGAGGAGCTTGCGAGGCAGATCTGGGGAGAGATTGCCACGCTCGGCAATCTTGCTTCGGAACTGCCGCGCTGGCAAATCGTCAAGGAGAAGCGTGCGACGTTCGCGGCCACCCCGGCGGAGGCTGCGCGGCGCGCGCAGGCACGCACGCGGCACACAAACCTCGTGCTGGCAGGCGACTGGACCGCCACAGGCCTGCCATCGACCATCGAAGGGGCGATCCGCTCCGGAAAGACCGCCGCGCACACGCTGATGTGTGCGGCATCACCGGCACGCGGCGCTGCCTGAGGCATGGCGGTTGCAACTTGAGCGCTCGCCACCGAGCCGGTTACCGGTTCGGTGTGAGGGAGCGCGGGAAACATGGGCTTGAAGCCGTTTCCGGACGCGGCGCGTTCGGGATGGGCTGCAGGCGACCGTGAGGCGAGGACACATGAGAGAGGCCGTGAACAAGATAGAGGCGCTGCAGCGTCCGAAGACCCAGGACATCAGCCTGGAGACCGTCGAGCGCAGCGTGACCGTGGCGACCCGTGCCCTGGGCGCCATGGCTCAGACGGATGGTCACATCTGCTTCGAGCTCGAGGCCGATGCGACCATCCCGTCCGAGTACGTCCTGTTCCATCATTTCCGTGGCCATCCCCCGGCCGCGGATCTCGAGCGCAAGATCGGCAACTACCTCCGCCGCACCCAGGGACCGCATGGCGGCTGGGCCCTCGTCCACGAGGGTCCGTTCGACATGAGCGCGACGGTGAAGGCGTATTTCTGCCTGAAGATGATCGGCGAGGACATTGAGGCCCCGCATATGCGCCGGGCGCGTGAGGCGATCCTCGCCCGCGGCGGTGCGGCGAACGCCAACGTCTTCACCCGCTTCCTCCTCGCCCTCTACGGCGAGGTGCCGTGGCGCGCCGTGCCGGCCATGCCGGTCGAGATCATGTTCCTGCCGAAGTGGTTCCCTTTCCACATCGACAAGGTGAGCTACTGGGCTCGCTGCACCATGGTCCCGATGTTCGTCCTGCAGGCGACGAAGCCTAGGGCGAAGAACCCGCGCGGCATCGGCATCCAAGAACTGTTCGTGACGCCGCCGGAGAGCGTCCGCTCCTGGCCGGGCTCCCCGCACGCGACGTGGCCGTGGACGCCGATCTTCGGCTTCATCGACCGCATTCTTCAGAACACCGAGCATCTGTTCCCGCGCGGCCCGCGCCAGCGCGCCATGGAGATGGCCCGCGCCTGGGTGAGCGAGCGCCTGAACGGGGAGGACGGCCTGGGCGCCATCTTCCCGCCGATGGTCAACTCCGTGCTGATGTACGAGATCATGGGCTACACGCCCGACCATCCGCAGGTGAAGGTCGCGCTGGAAGCCATCGAGAAGCTTGTCGTCATCAAGGACGACGAGGCCTATGTGCAGCCCTGCGTCTCGCCCGTATGGGACACGGCTCTCGCGAGCCACGCCTTCCTCGAAGCCGGAGGCCCCGATGCCGAGGCGAAGGCCCGCGCCGGTCTCGACTGGCTGAAGCCCCGGCAGGTTCTCGACATTGTCGGCGACTGGGCGGCGCGCAAGCCGGATGTCCGCCCCGGTGGCTGGGCGTTCCAGTATGCCAATGCCCATTACCCGGATCTCGACGATACCGCCGTCGTGGTGATGGCCATGGATCGGGCCATGCGCCAGCACGGCCTGGTGGCCGACATGCCGGACTACAAAGCGGCGATTTCCCGCGCCGTCGAGTGGGTCGTCGGGCTTCAATCGGCCGATGGCGGCTGGGCTGCCTTCGATGCCGACAACAACTACATGTATCTGAACCACATCCCGTTCTCGGATCACGGCGCGCTCCTCGACCCGCCGACCGCCGACGTGACTGCCCGTGTGGTCGGGATGCTGGCGCAGCTCGGTGAGACCCGTGAGTCCAGCCGCGCCCTCGACCGGGGCGTGAACTACCTCCTGAACGATCAGGAGGAAGACGGCTCGTGGTACGGCCGCTGGGGCATGAACTTCATCTACGGCACGTGGTCGGTGCTGAACGCCCTGAATGCGGCGGGCATCGACAAGGAAGACCCGCGGGTGAAGAAGTCCGTGTCCTGGCTCGTCCGCATCCAGAACCCGGATGGCGGGTGGGGCGAGGATGCGTCCTCCTACAAGATCGATCCGGCCTTCGAGGCAGGCTCCTCCACCGCCTCGCAGACGGCCTGGGCCCTGCTGGCGCTGATGGCGGCGGGCGCCGTGGACGAGCCGGCGGTGACGCGCGGCATCAACTTCCTGACCCGCACCCAGACTGCAGACGGACTGTGGAACGAGGAGCGCTACACGGCGACGGGTTTCCCGCGCGTGTTCTACCTCCGCTACCATGGCTACCCGAAGTTCTTCCCGCTCTGGGCGCTGGCGCGCTACCGGAACCTGAAGAAGAGCAATACCGGCCGCGTCGCCTTCGGCATGTGACCGTGCGACCGAGACGGGGCGGTTCGCCGCCCTGTCTCTCTGCGAGAGGACGCGGCGCCCTCGCCCTGATATGAGGTCGATCGCACGCCCGACCGGCGGCCCTTTCGACCCGGGCGTCCCTTGTCCTCTTCCGAACCCGATCAGCCCCGCTCCAGGCCCCCCGCCGGATTGCTCGCGGACCTGATCCAGCCCCGCACCATGATCGACCCTTCCCTCCCCGTTCTCGCCGTGACCGGACTCGCCCGCGAACGGCGTATCGCAATGGGGACCGGCGTCGAGGCCGTAGGCGCGGGTGGCGACCCGGCCCGGCTGCGCATCCTGCTCGAAGGACGGTCCGTTCCGGGGTGCCGGGCTGTGGTGAGCTTCGGCATCGCGGGTGGCCTCGATCCGAGCCTCAAGCCGGGTGATGTGGTGATCGGCACCGGCATCGTCTCGCGCGATGGCCGACGCAGCGCCGATCTCGATGCCGCCGCCGCGATGGTCGGCCTGCTCGCCGGATTGCCGAACCGGGTGATTTCCGCCGATCTCGCGGGTGTCGATGCCGCCGTCCTCTCGGTCGCCGACAAGGCGAGCTTGCGCGATTCCACGAATGCCGCCGCCGTCGACATGGAATCCCATGTGGCGGCTACCTTCGCGGGTCGGCACGGTCTGCCCTTCGCGGCGATCCGCGTGATCTGCGACCCGGCCGACCGGGCGCTTCCGGCCTTCGCAGCCAACGCGCTGACCCCCGAGGGCGAGCCCGACATCAAGGGCGTGCTGTCCGCCCTTGTCACTGGCCGCGCGCGCATCGGCGATCTCATGCGGCTCGGGCGAGATTCGAACGCAGCCTTCGCCGTGCTGGCGCGCTGCCGTTCCTGTCTCGGCGCCGGGCTCGGCATCCCCCTGCCGCCATCCCAATCCTGAAACGAAAATGGCGCCGGTCGGGAGACCGGCGCCAGTCGAGGGGCGTCACCGGGGGGAGAGGGGTCCCCCTTAACAGCCGGCATCAGCCGGCATTCTTGCTGAGCGAGATCGCCACGAAGCGGGTCTGACCCTTGGCGCTCTTCACCCGCATCAGCACGGCCTTACGACCGCTGCTCTCGGCGCTGCGCACCTGAGCAACCACGTCCGAGGGGCTGGAGACCGACTGGCCACCGACATCGAGGATCAGGTCGCCCTGCTCGATGCCCTTGGCGGCGGCCGGACCATCCGGATCGACCTGCACCACCGCGACACCCTGGTCAGACAGGCCGACCTGAGCAGCCGGGGCGAGGCCGAGGCCGAGGCGCACCTGACCGGAGCCGTCATCCTCTCGCGCCGCCACCTTGGTGCCGTCCGTCGGCATGGTACCAAGGGTGACAGTCGCCGTGTCCGACTTTCCGCCGCGCAGGTAGCCCAGTTCCACCTTCGCGCCGGGCTTCATGGAAGCGATGCGGCGCGAGAGCTCGCGGGCGCTGTCCACGGACTCGCCATTGACCTTCTCGATCACGTCGCCGGACTTCAGACCCGCCTTGGCGGCCGGAGTCCCGTTCTCGGCGTGATCGACCAGCGCGCCCTTGGCCTTCTGCAACCCAAGGCCCTCGGCGATATCCTGCGTCACCGGCTGGATCTGCACGCCGAGATAGCCACGAGCGACCTTCCCGTCCGTGCGGAGCTGATCCACGACCGCCTGCACCGTATCGGACGGGATGGCGAAGGCGAGGCCGACGCTGCCGCCCGAGGGCGAGGCGATGGCCGTGTTCACACCGACAACCTCGCCATTGACGTTGAAGGTCGGGCCGCCGGAATTGCCCTTATTGATCGGGGCGTCGATCTGCAGGAAGTCGTCATAGGGACCGGCGCCGATGTCGCGGCCACGGGCCGAGACGATACCCGCCGTCACCGTGCCGCCGAGGCCGAACGGGTTACCGATGGCGACTACCCAATCACCCACCTGCGGTGCGGTCTTGCCGAACTGCACGTAGGGGAAGTTGCCACCTTCCTTGATCTTAAGGAGGGCCACGTCGGTCTTGGCATCCTTGCCGATGACCTTCGCATCGAGAGTACGGCCGTCGTCCAACGTGACCTGCACCGTCTTGGCGTGATCTACGACGTGGTTGTTGGTGACGACATAGCCATCGGCCGAGATGATGAAGCCCGAGCCGACCGCGCCGCGCGAACCGCGATGCTGGGGCTGCATGCCGCCGGGGCCGCCATTCTCACCGAAGCGCTTGAAGAACTCGCGCAGTTGCGGCGGGACATTCTGAAGGTTCTGGCCATTCGGCCCGGTGTTGCCCCCTCGTCGTCGTCGCTCGCAGAATCATCGAGCTTGACCTTCACCGAGACGACGCCCGGCTTCACTTTGTTGACGATCCCCGCGAACGAGCCCGGCGGATGCTCCGGCGCTTCGATCGGCGACTTCGGCAGGGCCTGGGCGAAAGCCGGCGTGGTGGCGGGCAGGTAGCCGCCGCCGACGGCGCCACCGGCAACAAGCGCGGCAGCGGCGACGGAAGCGAGGGCGCGGCCGGTGTAGCGGCGGGCGAGACGGGACTGAGTCATGTGGCTCACACCTTGGAAACGATCGGGACGACGCCTGTCGCGGCCGTCGATGGGATCGTTCTACGGGGGGCCAACTCACCCCGGTGTGGCGGGTAGATTACCGTTTTGTCAGGTGGGCGGACTGCCTGCCGTCAGTGCGAGCGAAGCGCAGCAATCCGGGGACGAACCGCATGACGCGGTTCACGCTGCCCCGGATCGCTTCGCTGCGCTGGTGATGCGGGAGCGGAGTCTTACTCCCCGCTCAAGCGCGTCAGCGCCTCATCGATCTTCACGAGCCGCGCGCTCTCCGCCTCGCGACGCTCGCGGTTCTCCTCGATGATCTCCTCGGGAGCGCGGGCGACGAAGTCGGCATTGGCCATCTTGGCATCGACCTTCTTGATCTCGCCCTCGGCCTTCGCCTTCTCCTTCTTCAGGCGTGCGACCTCGGCGGCGAGATCCACGATCCCTTCGAGGGGAAGCGCGGCGACGCTGCCGCGCACCAGCAGTTGCACCGACTTGGCCGGAGGCGTCTGGGTGAAGGTGATCTCCGACAGGCGGGCGAGGCGCACGAGCGTATCGCGCCACGCTTCGACGCGCGCCTTCACCGCATCCTCCGCACCGACCAGCACGAGGGGAATCTGCGCGCCGGCCGGGACATTCGTCTCCGAGCGTGCCGAACGGATCTGGCCGATGAGGTCGACGATGAAGCCGACCTCTTCCTCGGCCGCCGCATCCGCCAGACCCGCGAGATCCGGCCAAGCGGCAAGCGCGAGAAGGCCGCGCCCCTCAATGGCCTCGCCCTTGATGCCCCACAATTCCTCGGTGAGGAACGGCATGAACGGATGCAGGATCTTGGCGACCTGATCGATCAGGAATGCGACGCTCGCCTGCGTCTCCGCCCGGGCGGCCGGATCGGCACCTTCGCCCTGAAGCACGGGCTTGGCCAGTTCGAGATACCAGTCGCAGAAGATGTTCCAGGTGAAGCGGTAGGCTGCACTCGCTGCATCGTTGAAGCGGTAGGCCGCAATGGCGGCTTCCACTTCGCCCACGGCACGGGCCGCTTCCCCGATCGCCCACTTGTTGATCGCCCCCGTCACGGTGCGGGGCTCGAAGGCGGGATCGAGCGTGCAGCCGTTCAGTTCGGCGAAGCGGGCCGCATTCCAGAGCTTCGTCGCGAAGTTGCGGTAGCTCTGAACGCGGTCGGTGGAGAGCTTGATGTCGCGCCCTTGGACAGCCAACGCGCAAAGGGTGAAGCGAAGGACATCGGCGCCGACCTGATCGATGAGTTCGAGCGGATCGACGACGTTGCCCTTCGACTTCGACATCTTGGCGCCGGAGGCATCGCGCACAAGCGTATGAAGATACACCGTATCGAACGGCACCTCGTTCGTGACGTGTAGCCCCAGCATCATCATGCGGGCGACCCAGAAGAACAGGATGTCCTTGCCGGTCACCAGGGTATTGGTCGGGTAGTAGCGCGCCAGTTCGGGCGTCTTGTCCGGCCAGCCGAGCGTCGAGAACGGCCACAGGCCCGATGAGAACCACGTGTCGAGGACGTCGGGGTCACGCGTCAGGGGAACGGCACGGCCGTGCTTGGCTTCGGCCTGCGCCTGTGCGTCGGCCTCGCTCTCGGCAACAAAGAAATTGCCTTCGTCATCGTACCAAACCGGGATCTGATGGCCCCACCAGAGCTGGCGCGAGATGCACCAGGGCTCGATGTTGGTGAGCCACTGAAAGAAGATCTTCTCGTAGTTATCAGGAACGAACTTCGTCTTGCCGTCACGCACCGCTTGCATGGCGCGCTCGGCCAGCGGCTTGACGTTCACGTACCACTGGTCGGTGAGATACGGCTCGATCACCACTCCCGAACGATCGCCGTGCGGGACCATATGGGTGTTGGGCTCGATGGTGCGCAGGCGCCCACGCTCCTCCATCAACTCGACCACGCGCTTGCGCGCAGCGGCCCGGTCGATGCCGTGCAGCGCCAGCACTTCGGCCTCGGGTGAGGTGTCGGCGAGGAACGCCTCGTTCCCCTCCACGAGCATCTTACCCTCGGGATCGAGCACGTTGATCATCGCCAGCGAGTGACGTCGACCGACTTCGAAGTCGTTGAAATCATGCGCGGGGGTGATCTTCACCGCGCCGGTGCCCTTCTCCGGATCGGAGTAACTGTCGGCGACGATGGGAATCAGGCGGCCGACCAGCGGTAGGCGAACCGACTTGCCGACAAGGGCCGTGTATCGCTCGTCGTCGGGATGAACCGCGACGGCGGTGTCGCCCAGCATGGTTTCCGGCCGGGTGGTGGCGACGGTGATGATGTCTCCCGTCTCAGTGCCGGAGGCGTCGACCACTGGGTAATCGAAGTGCCACAGGTGGCCCTTGGTCTCGATCTGCTGAACTTCGAGATCGGAGATCGCCGTCTGGAAGCGGGGGTCCCAGTTCACGAGCCGCTTATCGCGGTAGATCAGCCCGTCCTTGTGCAGGTCCACGAACGTCTTGAGCACGGCACGGCTCAAGCCCTCGTCCATCGTGAAGCGTTCCCGCGACCAGTCGCAGGACGCGCCGAGGCGCTTCAACTGCTCGACGATCGCACCGCCGGATTCGGCCTTCCAGGCCCAGACCTTCTCAAGGAACGCATCGCGGCCGATCTCCCGGCGGCCGGGCTCCTGACGCTCGGCCATGCGGCGCTCGACCACCATTTGCGTGGCTATACCGGCGTGATCCGTTCCAGGCTGCCACAGCACATCGCGTCCGCGCATCCGCTCGAAGCGGCAAAGCACGTCCTGCAACGTGTTGTTGAGGGCATGACCCATGTGCAAAGAGCCCGTCACGTTCGGCGGCGGGATCACGATGCAATAGGGCGCGGCGTCCGCACGCTCGGGGCGTCCGGCACGGAAAGCGCCCTCATCCTCCCAGGCGACGCGAATGCGCGCCTCGACGGAGGCCGGGTCGAAGGTTTTGTCCATCATCGCGAGAGTCGGGCCGAAGGCGGGCTGAGCTGAAAAACGAGCCCCCGCTTTCGGCCGTCAGGCCGCCCGCGTCAACACGGGAGACGGGTCAGCGCCCGCGTGACACCCGCTCGATTTCCGCCCGGACGAGGCGTTCGACCACCACCGGCAGGTTGTCGTCCAACCACGACTTGAGCATCGGGCGCAGCATGTCCTGCACGATGTCCTCGAGCGTCCGCGCGTTGTTGGTCAGAACCGTATGCGCCAGCAAGTTGAAAGCATGACCGACCGTGGCATCGGTGGCGGGCGAGATCAGGCGGTCGGCCGCAGGCGCCGGGCGCGGCTGCTCGGGCGCACGCTCGACCCGCGGCGGCGGCTCGGGCACGAAGGCGGGTTCGGGAGCAGCCGCGACCGGCTCAGGCTCGGGCTCCGGCAGCATCTCGTCCTCGATGGCGAGATCCTCGAAGCTGATCTCATCCAATTCGAGGGGCACCGGCTTGGGCGCCGGCGGCTCGGGCGGCGGAACCAGGGAGACCGGCGGAGGCGGCACAGGCTCGGCCGCCTCTGCGAGGTCGAGGATGTCGTCGGTCTCTGCGGGCTCAGGCTCGCTCGGCTTGGCGGCCTGATCGTCGGCGATGATCCGGCGGATGGAGGCCAGGATCTCCTCCATCGACGGCTCATGCGCCTTATCGGCAGCCTTGTCCTGAATCTGCGGGCTTGCTGCACTCATGACGACGGCGTGCTCGGATGCGATGAAACCGGAAGGTGGCCCGTTAGGAGCCGAAACTCAGTATTTCACGCCACTGAGTTACGACAAGCCGCCCGACAGCACAGTCTTGCAAAAATCGAACGGCGCTCACAGCAGAGACGGATGGGCTCAGCGGCCATCGGGCGTGCGCAGGCCGAACCACAGATCCTTGACCTGATCGTAGTGGATCTTTGCGCTGTAGGGCTCGACAGGCAGCGACGTGAAGCGTGCGGTCAGCTGGCCCATCGCCTGGACGACGCCATACGAGAAGATGACCCGGTCGCGCTGCGCCACGATCAGGTTCACGCGCGAGGTCAGCAATTCCTGCTGGGCATTGAGGACGTCGAGGGTCGTGCGCTGGCCGACGCGGGCCTCTTCGCGCACGCCGTTCAGGGCAACCTCGTTGGCCTGAACCTGCGCTTGCGCGGCGATGACCTGCGCCTTGGCGGCTTCGAGGCGGCCCCAGAAATCCACGATCTGCGCGCGGACCTGATCGCGGACCTGCTCCACCTGCACGCGGTACTGGCCAACCAGCTCCTTCTGCTGGCGGACCTGGGCGTAGACTTGGCCGCCCTCGTAGATCGGGATGCTGACGCGGCCGATCACCGAGGCGCTCACGCCGTTATCGCCGGAGAATTGGGTATCGTAACGCTGCTGGACCGTGCCCTGCACGGTCACCTGCGGATAGAGCTGGCCTTCCAGAACCTTGACCTGAGACTCGGCCGCGTCGAGCGCGTGAATTGCCGAGATGATCTGAGGGTGCTCTTGCAAACCGGTCGAGATGGCGACGTCGAGGTTTGCCGGGACGAAGCGGTCCAACGGACGGCCGGGCGCGAGGGAACGCGGCTCGACACCGATATTCTGGCGATAGATGCCGATCGACGTGCGCAGGGCGGATTCCGCCGAACTGACCTGCGACCGTGCACCAGCGAGGCGGGCCTCGGCCTGGGCGACGTCGGTCCGCGTGACTTCGCCGACGTTGAAACGGTCGCGGGTCTGCCGAAGCTGCTCTTCGAGAACCTCGACGTTGTTGCGGTTCAACTCCAGCGTGGCCGTGTTGCTCAACACGTTCATGTAGGCCTGAACGGCGTTGTAGAGCACCGTCGAGCTCGGTGAAGCGCAGCGTCTCGCGCTGGCTGTAGACGGTCGATTCGGCCCTGCGGACGTTGTTGTCGGTCTGGAAGCCGTTGAAGATCGACTGGCTGACAGTCAGGCCAGCGCCGCCGGGCCTCGTCGTCTGCTGAAAGCTGGTGCCCGAGAAGCGGCCATTCGAGTAGAGAGTGCCGATATCGGCGCTCAGGTTCACGGTCGGACGGTAGCCCGACTGAGCGATGGCGACGCCTTCGTCCGTGTACCGGGTGGTCGCCCGGCTGGCATTGAGGGTCGGGTTTGCGCGATAGGCCCGCGACAGGGCCCCTTCGAGCGTCTCCGCACCGACCTGACTCGTCGCCAACACCGCAGCGACGGCCGTGACGGCGAAGCCGGCACGGCTCTTCGCAACGCGGAAATTCGGCACTCGTTGACTCACAGTGCTCAACCCTCGCGGCTTTCGGTGTCTCAGGTTCCCGCCTCCTCGGCGAACGTGCGGCGAACCGCACCAACCTGAACAAGCCCGTCCTGAAGGGACCTTAGCCGGAAGTCGTTAAAACGGCATCGACTGAGAGGGCTCTCAGACCTGAATCCTCGCGGGTGGCGCATAAAGGCGACACCTCGCCGACCCACGAATTCTCACACGGAATGAGTATCAGAAGGCAAAAGTCGCTTCCTGAGCAAAGTCCGTGAGGGCCGGAAGAGAGGCGTCGAAGAGCGGCCGGGATCCGAACACATCCCCTGCCCTCACGAATACGGTGACCTTCGCGCCCCGGTCTGGGCCGAAAACGCAAACGAGGCGTCCGTCATCCTTGAGTTGGTCGAGAAGGGCCTGCGGCCGCGTCTCGACACGGCCGTTAACCAAGATGACGTCGAACGGCCCTTGCTTGGGGACACCGTCTCGCAGCCGCCCCTCGACCACCTCTGCTTTGCCGGCAAGGCGCTCCTTCGCAGCGGCAACCAGTTCGGGGATCGATTCGAGGGCGGTCACGGTGGCGCCGAGCTGCGCCATCACCGCCGCGGAATACCCGTACCCGGTGCCGATATCGAGGGCCTTCACACCCGGCTGAATCTTCAGAGCCTGCACCATCCGCCCGAGCACCATCGGTGCCGGGGCGACCCGAACGTCACGCTCGGCCATGCCGAGCCGGATCGGCTGGTCGATATAGGCGAAGGGCTCCTGGCTCTTCGGGACGAAGGTCTCGCGCGGAACCGAATCGAACACGTCGAGAACGGCATTGTCGTTCACGTCGAAGGTCCGCAACTGGCAGTCGACCATCATCCGCCGCGCCTGCGCGTAATCGAGCATCGGATACCTCGTCCCCGAAACGGTCCGGCCAATCGCGCAGCCGACCATGGCGCAGCTTCAGCCGTCGCGCGGGTTTACGAAGATCGGCTGCCAAAAGGCAAGGACGAGCGAAGCCGGTTCATTGCGGTGCGGTGACGGACCGGCTCAGATGCCGACGAACGGACCGGTAGGATCCTCGCTCCGCGGCACCAGCCGGTCGGTCGAGTGAAGCGGCAGGCCGGTAGCAACGGCGAGAATCAGTTGCGCGAGTCCGGCGATGGCGAGGCGGCCGGCTGTGGTGCGGTCCTTCATGGAATGACTCCGAGTGGCGTTCCCCATTTGGGGTGCCTCCCGCGATGCACCATGCTGGATGGGCCACCTCTGCTCCTGAAGCGTGCGAGCGCGCACGCCTGCCGGTCAGTCCTTCACGGGCACCCGCTTGTCGAGCCAGCCTGCCAGCCAGTCGGCGATGTCGAGACTGTTCTTGTCCTGCATCAGCATGTGCGAATTGCCGTGGATCCCGATCTCCGGGAGGAGAATCAGTTCGGCACGGCCCCCGGCGGCATTCGCGGCAGCTACGAAGGCGCGGCACAGTTTCAGCCTCGGCGCCCAGCGGGCAGACTGGTCAACATAGTCGCCGAACAGCACGAGGATCGGCAATTCCTTGTAGGGTGCGAGATCGTCCTTGGCCGGATCTGGGCAGGCAGCGGGTTCGATCGCAACGATGGCCCGGATGCCGTTGCGGTCCAGGGCCGCGGTCTGGAACGGATAGATGCCCGATTGCGAATGCGAGACGAGCACGGCGCTCTTCAGGCGCTTGGCGAGTTCCGAAAGCCCGGTCACGGTCGGGTTCGGGGTCGGCAGGGCAGCGGACCAATCCGGCACCATCTGTTTCCAGAACTCGCCTTGAGCCTCCAGGGGAAACTGCATGCCCGGGAAGGTCTTGGGGAATTCAGGTCCGAACCGGAAGATCGCCCAGGCCGCCTCGCGGCCTACCGAGAACACGGGAGGCAGGCTCCCGGTCTCGGCCTTGCCCGCCTTCGCCGCGTTGATCGTGCTGACGTTGCCGGCGGAACGCCCGCGCCAGGATTGGTCGATGACGTAGACCGGGAAGCCCCGGCGGACGAAATACTCGTCCCAGCCCATCCGGCCGTCGGGCGTCGTCTCCCAGGTTTTCCCCGTCAGGCAGCAGCCATGGATGAAGACCAGCGGCGGGCGCGCGGGCGAAACCGGCACCTGGTAGCGCACATAGATCTGATCGACCGTGACCGTCCCGGATGCCGGATAGGCGGGCAGCGTGGAGAGCGTCTCGGACGAAACGTCCCGCCCGCCCACGAAGAAGCTGCCCTGCAACGAGAGCGTAAGCGGAGCCGGAGGGGCATCGGCGGCGGAAGCGGGCGACACCGACACGGCAAAAGCCGTCAGACACAGGGCGAGAGCCCGCCGCATCACCACAAGCATTCTACGACCCCGGCGGGCGGCCTCCCGCCGGTCGGGATCCGTGCGCACCATATGCCACGAAGCAGGGCTCGTCGGCGAGGCCCGGACCGGCCGTTCCTCGACAGATCGACCGGTCCGGTACTCTTCCCCGCGCTCAGGCGTGGGCGGTGTCGTCCTCATCGATGTCGACGAGGAAGACGATGTCCGCTTCGTCTTCGTCGCTATCATCGGCATCGGCGTAGCGGGGGTCGTCCACGAAGTCGCCTTCGCCATCGTCCTCGGCGAGGGCGTCCTCGAACACCTCGACCTCGTCCTCGCTGGAGGGGCGCACAGTGAGTGCTGCCTTGCCATCCCAGAGCGGCTTGCCACCGCTCGTCATCGTCTTGATGTCTTCCTTGAAGCCGTCGCAGGTGAACAGGTCTTTGGCCGAGGCCTCATCGCTGTTGATGACCGCGACCGCCGTGCCCTCGATTTCCAGGGTGAACATGGCCGGCATCCTCTCTTCAGACCTTGCCTGCACGCTCCCGGCAGGGCGCGTGGTGCGTTGTGCGTGCCCGACCCCGGCTTCCTCGCCCGATCCGGCCGCCGACGCCGCACGCGGCTCCTGTAGGGGGAAGCGTTCCCGGGCCAAGCCCGTTCTCGCCCCGCCCCCGTGACTTATACGCCGGCGCCCCGCGCGATGGCGCGCTTCACGACGCCCTGCACTTCCGGGTTCGAGAGGAACAGGTCGTGGTTGATGAGCCCGCCCGCGTAATCCGACGCATCGGCGACGCGCACGCCCAACGCTTCCAGCTTCGCCCGATCCGCAGCACCCGCTCGGGTGCCGCCCGCGATGGCCGCCGACAATTCGAGGGCGCGATCATTGGTGGCGGAGATGACGGTGATCTTCGACACGTCCTGCCCGAGCCGGGAGACACCGTTCGAGAACAGGTCGAAATCGATATCCGGCGCTGCCAGCACCACGGCGCCGATGCGCGACATTGCGGCCTCGCCCGCCTCCGCGCGCAGCATCCGCAAGGTTTCCAGCGTCAGCAGCGTGCCCATGGAATGCGCGACGATGAAGATGCGGCCGCCGCTCGGCGTCGCCGCCAGCGCCTTCAGCAGATCCTCGAACGCATCGCGCGACCACATCGCGCTCTCGCGGTCATAGGCATAATCTAGCGTCGCGGCGGCGGATGGCCACGTGAACAAGCCCGATACGCCCTTGAAGCGGATGCCGTCCGACAGGCGTGCCGCACTGACGGCGGCCGATTCGAACGATTCGCGGTAGCCGTGGACGTAGATCAGCACGTCGCGGCCCAGCGCCGCCTGAGCGAAGGCTTCCGGGCTCCCGCGCCGCTCTCAACCTTCGGCACCGCGCCGATTGTCCAATCCCCGGTGATCACCGAGGATACCTTGCCGAGAAGCGAGCGATCCGGCGGGGAGAGCCGAACCTCCGCGAAGCTCAGGCCCCGGCCGCGATCGGATGAGAACCATGGCGAGCGCGGCGGGCTTCCCACCGGCTTACGCGTGGTGGCGACCAGCAGGACCGGCATCACGTTGAGGGCCGATTGCTTCTCCGGCAGGGCTCCGCTCGAACCGATCTCATCGGTCACGCAGCCCCCGAGAATGGGCAAGGCTCCGGCGGCGGCCGAGGCGGCGCCGACACGGAGGAGGAAGCGGCGGGAGGGGTGCCGAAGCGTCATGATCCGTCTGCGCACGAGCGGCCGAGCCGCCCTTTGAGCTGAACCGTAGCCTCAGGATCGTGACCAAGACGGGGCATCGTCGGCGATTTGCTGCGCCTGCGAAGTCCCGTGCCGCTTCGGCCACAGGCACGGCTCGCCGCTCCGGACGCGATTCGCCAGCCCCAACACGGGCTTCCCGCCGCCATGCACAGCCTTAACCTTGACCGGAAACAACCGATCGCAGCCGTTTTCACCGGCAGGCGGAATCCGCCTCTCGACGGCGGGCTCGACCCCGGCCATGAAGGAGTATGACTGCTCCGCTCGACATCGACTCCCTTCGAGATCGGCTCCTGGCCGGGGACAGGGCGGCGCTCGCGCGCGCGATCACCTTGGTCGAATCGAAGCGGGCCGACCACCGGGCCGCCGCCGCCGCGCTGATCGATGCGGTTCTGCCCCAGACCGGCAACGCGATCCGCGTCGGCATCACGGGCGTCCCTGGCGTCGGAAAATCGACCACGATCGACGCCCTCGGCTCGAACCTTACGGCGGCCGGACACCGCGTCGCAGTGCTGGCTGTGGATCCATCCTCCTCGCGCACGGGCGGCTCGATTCTCGGCGACAAGACCCGCATGGCGCGGCTGTCGCACGATCCGAAGGCGTTCATCCGGCCATCACCCTCCTCCGGTACCCTCGGTGGCGTGGCGGCAAAGACCCGCGAGACGATGCTGCTCTGCGAGGCGGCCGGATTCGACGTGATCCTCGTGGAGACGGTGGGCGTCGGCCAATCGGAGACCGCGGTCGCGGATCTCACCGACTTCTTCCTCGTCCTCATGCTCCCCGGCGCAGGTGACGAACTCCAGGGCATCAAGAAGGGCATCCTCGAACTCGCCGACATGATCGCCGTGAACAAGGCGGACGAGGGCGAAGCGGAATCACGGGCCAATGCGGCCGCCTCGGAATACCGGGCGGCCCTGCACATCCTCACACCGGCCTCGGCGACCTGGACGCCGCCGGTCGTCACGATCTCGGGTTTCCATAACCGTCGCCTCGACGCGCTCTGGTCGAAGATCGTCGATCACCGCGAGAAGCTGACGGCGACCGGTGAGATCGCCCAGAAGCGCCGGGGGCAGGACGTGAAGTGGATGTGGGCCCTAGTCCACGAACGCCTCCATCAGCGCCTCGTCGGCACCGCCGAGGTCCGCCAGAAGACAGCCCAGGCGGAATCCGGTGTCTCACGTGGTGAGACATCTCCGGCAGCGGGCGCGGCGGCGATCGCCGAACTGATCGGACTTTAAAGCCTCTCACAAAACTCCCGCTGAGCCGTCGAGGCCAGGGGGAGAACTCTCGGTGAACGGGAGTTTTGTGAGGAGCTCTCAGGCGCCGCGCAAAGCAGTTGCGGACACGCTTCGAAGATCGAGCACCACGTCCGACAAGTTCGACGGCTTTCGATCACAAGAAAAACGCTCCCACCCGGTGAACAAATCGCATCTCGCGCGTTCGATGGACGCGGGCCTCACACGCCTGCACGAGCGGCACAGGAAGCCGCGTCGAGGAGATCACCATGGTGGACACTGATCGGATCGTCGGGGGAGCCAAGGAGGCACTCGGCAAGGCGCAGGGTACGGTTGGCGACGCGCTCGGCTCGAATCGCGATTCCGTCGAGGGCCGTTTCCGCGAGGCACAGGGCCAGGCGCAGAACGCCTACGGACGGGCCAAGGATACAGCGAGCGATCTCGCGGACCGTGCAGGCGATTACGCGAGCGAGGCCTACGACCGGGCGGGCGACTACGCCGACGAGGCGTATGAGCGCGGCAGTTCCTACCTGCGCAGCGGCCACCGCACGGTGACGGCGCAGGTGGAGGAGAATCCGATGATCGCCCTGCTCATCGCGGGCGCCGTCGGCTACGGCCTCGCCCTCTTGGTTCACGGGCGCCGCTGAGTCTTCGGGGCGGCTCCGCTCGGTGGCGGGGCCGCCCCTTCGCACTACTGCGCGGTCCAGCCGCCATCCATGGTGAGGTTGGAGCCGGTCATCTGGCTCGCCGCGTCCGAGCACAGGAATACCGCCAGCGCTGCGACCTGATCCACGGTCACGAACTCCTTCGTCGGCTGCGCCTTCAGCATCACGTCTTCGATCACCTGTTCCTTGGTGAGGCCGCGCGCCTTCATCGTGTCCGGAATCTGCGCCTCGACGAGGGGCGTCCACACATAGCCGGGAGAGATGCAGTTCACGGTGATCTTGTGTGGGGCGAGTTCGAGCGCCGCCGATTTGGTGAGCCCGGAAATGCCGTGCTTGGCCGCCACGTAGGCCGACTTGAACGGCGAGGCGACGAGGGAATGCGCCGAGGCGGTGTTGATGATCCGGCCCCATCCCCGCGTCTTCATGCCGGGTATCGCGGCCTTCATCGCGTAGAACGCGGAGGACAGATTGATCGCGATGATCTGCTCCCACTTGTCGGCGGGAAATTCCTCGACCGGCGAGACGAACTGAATGCCGGCGTTATTGACGAGGATGTCGACCGAGCCGAAGCGCGCCTGCGCCTCCTGCACCATCGCCTCAATCTCGGCGGGCTTGGTCATGTCGGCGGCGGAATAAATAGCTCTTACGCCGAATTCCTGCTCGATCGCCGCGCGGTTGCGCTCGATCTCTTCGGCCTTGCCAAACCCGTTGAGCACGACATCCGCGCCTTGGGCCGCGAAAGCCCGCGCGATGGCGAGTCCGATTCCGCTTGTCGAACCCGTGACGAGGGCGGTCTTGGACTTCAGGGACATGGCAACCTCCGAGTTGGGCCGGTACCGACCGCATTAGCGCTTCACCGGGGGCCTGTGCCACGCCCGGATCGTCCAA
>NZ_JBHSWN010000001.1:0-2542500 GCF_042661665.1 Methylobacterium komagatae | reverse complement strand
CACGCAGCTGCCGCGCTCCATCATCGAGTTCTATTACAAGAACGACCAGCTCAACGACCCGATGGTGTCGGAAGAGCACATCACCGCGTTCGGCTGGGCGACGCCCCAGGAGATCGACGACATCATGGCGCTGGCGATCCGAGTCAACGACTTCTTGTCCGGCCTCTTCCTCGGCGTCGGCATCCGGCTCGTGGACTTCAAGATGGAGACCGGCCGCCTTTGGGAAGGCGACATGATGCGCATCGTCGTGGCTGACGAGATCTCTCCGGATTCGTGCCGCCTGTGGGACATCAAGTCCTCCGACAAGCTCGACAAAGACCGGTTCCGCAAGGATCTCGGGGGGTTGATCGAGGCCTATACCGAGGTCGCCAAGCGCCTCGGCATCATGGCCGAGAACGAGAAGGTGCAGTTGGGCGGCCCACGCCTCGTTCAGTAACGCTCAGGCGGGGCGGCGGACGGGACCCTGCCGGGGAAAGTCCTTCGCCAGCCTCGCATGGGTCGAAAGACCGGCATCAAAACCGGGATTGTAATGGGGGTCCTGCACCAGCAGCGGCCCCCATCGCTTTTTGAAGGCTGCGACCTCGCCTTCGTGGCGAAGGCGTGCCTCCGGTGTCCAGCGGCGGCTTGCCGCCTCCCGGTGATGGAGCACGGCTTCCGGCACCTGCAGCGTGTCGTAGCCCGCCGCGTTGAGGCGAAGGCACAGGTCGACGTCGTTGAAGTCGACCGCGAACTCACCCGCATCGAAACCGCCGACCGCATGGAACTTGCGGGCTTCGACCATCAGGCAGGCGGCGGTAACGGCCGACACGCGATGTGCCACGCGCAGGGTCGAGAGGTAGCCCGGCGCATCGCCCGGGAAGTGCCGGTGGGCATGAGTGACGAGCCCGCCCGTTCCGAGAACGATCCCGCCATGCTGGATGCGCCCTTCCCCATCGAGGAGCTTGGCGCCGACCGCGCCGACCTCCGGGCGAAGCGCGTGACGCGCCATCGCGACGAGCCAATCCGGCCGGAACGCCTCGACATCGTTGTTCATGAAGACGAGGAGCGAGCCCTTCGCCTGGGCCGCCGCCGCATTGTTCATCGCCGCGAAGTTAAAGGGTCCCGGACAGGGCACGACGCCCCCCTCCCCTCCCCCGCAAGGGCACGGAGGTAGGCAAGCGTCTCGGGTTCGCGGCTCTCGTTGTCGCAAACCAGGATCTCCAGACGGGGCCAAGCCGTGCGGGTGCGAAGGGCTTCGAGGCACGGGCGCAGGAGATCGAGCCGGTCGCGGGTCGGCACGATCACGCTGACGAGGGGCGTCTCGGGAAGCGGATGGGTGACGCGCACGATGCCGCCGGTCTCCATCATCAGCATAACGGCCTCACGTCCGGTGCGATCGAGATGGGCGCGGACGGGTGTCAGGCGATCGCGCGAAGGCTCGTCGCCGGGCCGATGGAGGAAGAGCAACCCCGGTAGATGGCCGACCGCGTTCGGACCATAACGTTCGGCGATGGCGAAGGCGGCCGCAAGCGGGTCCGATGGAGAGGACAGCGCATCCCGACGGACGGCGAGCGGACCGAGGTAATCGACCGACATCAATAGGTCTGGATCGAAGGCCGGGGGCAGAATCGGGAAGACGGGGCCGCCCGCCTCACGCTGCACCAGCCCGTCGCCGTAGAGAGCTTGGAGATGTGGGTCGTCCGCGAAGGCACGCTCGATCCGTTCGGACGCACCTTGCAGGAGCGTGCCGCTCCCCAGAATGATGAAGCTGCCTCTGGCGGACGCTTCCTCGCAGGGCCGATTCA
Organism: Methylobacterium komagatae; assembly: GCF_042661665.1. Taxonomy (NCBI): domain Bacteria; kingdom Pseudomonadati; phylum Pseudomonadota; class Alphaproteobacteria; order Hyphomicrobiales; family Methylobacteriaceae; genus Methylobacterium; species Methylobacterium komagatae. Next base: position 2,540,716 of record NZ_JBHSWN010000001.1, on the reverse strand, counting down.
TCTCGGTGGCTGGCAGGGCGAGGCGGTGATCGATACCGATCAGGGCTGCGAGCCGCTGACGAGCACGAAGCCTCTTACCCATCAGGCGAGCGGTCAGAACGCTGAGTGCCGCGCGAGGCTGGCACAGCATGTCACGCGCCGTCGCCTGGACTGAGCGCCGTGATCCGCGCGGTTCACCGAGATAGGCGCCGCCCGTGAAATCCGGACGGGTCATTCAAGATCCTCGCCAAAGGTCGTGAGCGACAAGGCGGGGTGATAGAAGGGATCGTGCCGGATCACCTCGAGCCATCGCTCGGTGAACCGGGCGGCCTCGCGCTCGAACCGCTCGCGTTTCGCCCCGACGGATGGCCCCCGGCTGACCGATTCGAAGTGGAAGAGTTCGGCGGCAGGTGTCCAGATCGTCTTATAGCCACGCGCGCCGAGGCGAAGGCAGAAATCCACGTCGTTGAAATCGACCGGGAAGCTCTCGGCATCGAAACCACCGACGGCCTGGTACTTTTCGCGGGAGACCGCGAGGCAGGCCGCCGTCACAGCCGATACCTCGTGCGCGACGCGGAGCTGGCCGAGATGGCCGGGCGTGTCGGCCGGGCGCCGACGCAGGAGATGGCCCGCCCTCCCCGCGAGGCCGACGACCACACCCGCGTGCTGCAGTTTTCCGTCCCCGAAGAGCAGCTTCGCCCCAACTGCGCCGACATCCGGACGGATGGCCTGACGCACCATCTCACGCAGCCAGCCGGAATCCCTCACGCCGATATCGTTGTTGAGCAGCACGACCACTTGACCCGAGGCGGCCTGCACGCCGGCATTGACCATGGCGGCGAAGTTGAAGGGGTGCGGATAGGGCACGATCCGCACGCGGTGGTCTCGCTGCAATTCTTCGTAGAAGGCAAGGACGGCCGGATCGGCGGAGCCATTATCGACGACGACCAACTCGATGGCCGGGTAATCGGTCGCTTCGAGCACGCCGCGACAGGCGACAGAGATGAGGTCAATTCGGTCGCGGGAGGGGATGATGACGCTGGCGAGGGGTGCCGGGTCGGGCAATGGCCATTGCAGGTCCGTGACTCCGCCCCGCTCGACGGCCTGAACCGAAGACCCGAGCGCGGCGAGGCAGCGGCCGAGGGGATGCGTCGATTTGTGAGACACAGTGGCGAGGGGGCGCGGGCAATGGACCGCCCGGCGGCAGGCATGGGCCGCGAGAATGCCGAAGGCTTCCGCAGCCTCCGCGATCGGGCCGAGGGGAGCGGGGGGTAGGCGCTCGACCAGCGTCCGCGAAAACAGCGCGACCCGCCCGACATAACCGGTGGCCAGGGCCAGATCCGGGCTCCAGTCCGGCTTGAGGCGAGGCAATCCATCCGGATGGATCTCGTCGGCGTAGGCGAGATCCGCCGTGCCGAGGCTCGCCGCGAGAATGGCCAGGGCGTCCGGATCGAGCACGTCCCCCGCTCGCAACAGGCAGAGGCCAGCGGCGTCGCCGAGGAGTTCGGCGGGGCTTCCGATCGAGGCGCCGGACATGACCTCGACCGTGGCGAGGGGATAGGTCTGCGCCACCAGGGATGCTTGCGTTTGCGCCTGGGCGTCGGCGCTGGGTTCGTCCGACAGGATGATGCAGCGGATCGGCAGATGGGGCGCCTTGCCCGTAAAGGCGACGCGGCGCTCGGCCGCCCAGGCAGCGAAACGCGTTCGCCGCGTTACCGCCACGCCGCCCCGCAGGATGTCCCGGACGCGTCGCCCCTGCCCTCTTACCCGTGCCAGCAGCACAGCGGCGGCGTTGCCCGGCCTCCGCCACGCGCATTCGAGCAATACGCCCGCTTCACTGCGGCGTCCGACGCGGATGAGCCGGGTGCCGGGACTCGTCGAGATGAGGATGTCGACCGCATCGGCAGGGATGAGGCCGATCCAATGAGCAAGGCCCAGCGCCGGGCCGGGCAGCACGAGAACCTGCGCGTCGCCGTCGCTGCGTCGGACTCTCAGGAGCGGCCGACGCGACGGCGCCATGGCATCCGCGACGAACGTCATGGTGAACCAGCCGCAGGAGCGGCCGGGCAGGATCAGGCGAGACTCGAAGACGGGATCGCCACTCGGTTCCAGGCGAAAGGCGACCGGCTGTCCGAGCCGCCACCCAGCACGTCCGGCAATCGGGTCGATCGGCTCACTGAGCAGCGTCGCCTCCGCCCGCCGGGGCGGCAGCGGCGGCCGGCTTGCGGCGGGGCTTCGGCTTGGACGGCGCCTTGCTAGCGCCGAGCGAAACCTCGATCTCGTAATCGCGCGTCATCGCTGCGGGCACAGTGAGGTCATCGACTATGATCTGCGCAATCGTCTGCGCCTCGCCCTTGTCGATCTCGGCGGTGGTGCGGCCGACTCGGCTCGCGACGACCTTGTCGTCATATTTGACGGAGACGGTGACGGGCACGTCGAACCGGCCGGGCGAGCCGGCGGGGCCGAGCAGCACGCGCGCTTCGACGCCGACCTTCAGGGCGATGGAGCCATCCTCGCGGCGAGCGCATTCGCGTGCCATGCGGCCGACGCTGATCTGCGTGCGGACATTGGACCCCGCCATGATGCGGAGTGCCGCGCCGCCCTCGGCGACATCCACGGTCGGGCAATAGGCCGCCTCGAGTTCCTTGGGCTGCGACGGCGGCACGGTGGTCCCGCCATACTTGAGCAGGTTCGAGAAGATGTTGCCTTCCTCAGCGCTCGCGGGCGAGGCGCACAGTCCCGCTGCAAGGACGAGACTGAGGAGACTGATCCGCTTTCCGACCATGACGAGGACCCGGACAGGCTTACTTGAGCAGGACTATTTGAGACTGTCGAAACCGGCGGCGAAGCCCTTCATCGACAGGGGTATGCCGACGCCTTCCTCAGGCGTCTGGAACACGATGAAGGTGGCCTTCGAGCCGTTTTTGAATTGCTGGATCAACCCGTTGTCCATCACCACCTCAGCGACGCAGCCCGTCGTGAGGCAGCGCACGAAGCCGGCGCGGCCGATATCGGTCTGGTCGATCTTGAGGCCCAGGCCGGAGGGCAGCAGAACGCCGAGCGGGGCGACCACGCGGAGGAGATAGCCGCGATTGTCGGCGGTCTTCAGCACGATGACCACGAGGGTCAGGTTCGGCCGGTCCTCCGCGGCGAGGTACTGCACGAGGGCGCATTGCTCAGCCTTGGCGCCCGCAGGCGTCTCGCAGCGCAATTGCCAGTCGTCGAAGGTCTTGCGCACGGTCCCCTGCGCGGCGGCTGGCGCGGCGGAGAGAACCGACATCAGGAAGAGCAACCCGGACAGCGCAGCCGCGTGCCGGAAACGTTCGAGCCTCACGAGGAACGGCACCGTCTGACCCTGTCGGAAAGGCCGCGCCTGACGGCGGCGGCCCGGAAAATGAGGGTGTTCCGACCATGCGGGCCCATGCGCTGTCAAGCGAATGACCCATGCAGCGCAGACGACGGCTACCCGCAGCCACGCTTCTGGACTAGATTAAGGCGAACAGGCCCCGCCGCCGCCACAATCTCGGATTGTCCAATGCGTCTTCTCGTCCTCTCGGCCGCTGGCCTCCTCGCCACCCTCGCCCAAGCCGGCGCACAGGGCCTGCCGGTGGGTGAGACCACCTATGTCGAGCGCTCCCTGGAGCATTCGGACACGCTGATCGTCGAGCATCCGCCCGTCGCCGTAAATCCCTATGGTCGCCGTGGTGGCTCGGCCGCCATCGCGGGTTTCTGCCGGGAGGGCGGCATCATCCGGCGGCACGACCAGTTCGGGAACCCGGTTATCCTGCGCCAGCGCGAAGTCTGCGACAGCGTCGCGCCGCGCACGCTGAACCCCGGCGAGGTCGATCCGCGTCCGGCGTGGCCTGCGGAGGTCGTCACCACGCGGCGTGTCCTGCGCGTGAAGGGCTGAGCGTCAGCCGAAGCGGTGCAGCTGCGTGCCGTTCCGCTTCAGCCATGCCTCGGCGGCATCGACATGGCCGCAGAGGTGATGCGCGACAGCCCAGAAGCGCGACGAATGGTTCATCTCGCGCAGGTGCGCCATCTCGTGGGCGACGAGGTAGTCCAGCACCATGGGCGGCGCGAGGATGAGCCGCCAGGAGAAGTTCAGCTCGCCCCTGGCGGTGCATGAGCCCCAGCGACTGCGCGTATCGCGCAACGTGACCTTCACCGGCCGCTGACCGAGCCGCACGGCGTGCCGCTCGATCGACGCATCGATATCGGCACGGGCGGCGCGCATCAGGGCGTCGCGCACCCGGCGGGAAAAATGCGCCTCGTCGCAAGCAAGGGAGAGGATCTTGCCCCCTCCTCCTCGTCGAAGCGCGCCACGCCGCTGCGCGTCCCCCGCAGAACCAGCCGATGCGGCTCGCCGCGAATCGGGATCTCGGCGCCGGGCTCGAAGGCGGTGCGCTCTGGGACGCGGGCGAGCCGGGCAGCAATCCAGCCGGCATGGCTCGCAGCGAAGCGCTGCGCCGTGCTCAGGGCAAGGCGTGGTGGCAGGGTGATCACGGCTTCGCCGGTCGCGGCGGACACACGCAACGTGATGCGCCGGGCGGTATCGCGCCGCCGCAGGGCGACGCGTAGCAACGCGCCCTCGTGGTGGACTTCGAGGTGGTCGGGATCGGGGCGTCGCAGGAATGCGAGGGGCATGGGCCCTTGTAGCTGCGCCGTGGCGCGCGCTCCAGATCCTCAGGCGCCGATCACGACCGTCCAGACGGAAGTCTCGGGGAGGACGAGCAAGGCAGCGGCTGCGAGCGCAATGCCGTAGGGCACGCCGGTCTTGCGGTCGTGCAGATGCAGCGCGAAGGGCAGCTTGGCCAACGGGTTCGGGAGCGGGTGCGAGCGCGCCGCGAGCAGGGCCAATGTCAGAAGGCCGCCGAGGACGGACGCCGCAAGCAGATAATCGAGCAAGCCGTCGAAGCCGAGCCACAGCGCCGTGGCCGCCGCGAGCTTGGCGTCTCCGCCGCCGATGATGTTCAGGGCGAAGAGAGTGAAGGTCGTCGCCAAGACGACCGCGGCTGCGCCGACATGCAGGCCGATGTCGGACAAGCTCATCAGGCCGCTGCCCGCCAGGATGGCGAAGCCGAGCACCAGCGCCAGCGAGATCCGGTTGGGGATCAGCATGGTCAGCAGGTCGCTCGCAGCGGCATAGGCCATGAGAAAGGGGAACAGCACCAGTAGCCCGAACTCGGCAATGATGGTTCCGCTCATCGTGGTCCTCGGTCTTGTTCGCCGCTCCGGCACGGTGAGCTTCCGCCCCGTCCCTTTCAGGACGCGGCGGTTACTCCCCGTGCCGCGGATCGGAGAAGGGCTGCTATCCGATCAGTTCGAGCTGAGCGGAGATCGAGCCGAACTTCGCGTTGAGCTGCGTGCCGATCACCTTCAGCGTGCCGATGATGACGACGGCGATGAGGGCGGCGATCATGCCGTACTCGATGGCGGTGGCGCCGGACTCGTCGCCGGCAAAGCGCTTGACGATGCTCTTCATGGTGATGGCCCTAAATACGAATATCGCTCGGTGACCGACGAAGTGTTACGCCTCGATCGGCGGCTCGTTCACACTGGGTGCCACGCCTTGAAATTGAGTTAACCCGATCTCACAACCAGCGGCAAAGTGCTCACAATCGCGACACGGTAAATAAAAATTGAATTGATAATCATTCACGACCGGTCTTTGTCGCGTAATCGGCACTATATCCTTTAGCGAAACGTTTACCACTTCCGTGCTTGCTGTAAGGGCACGGCATAGCCGCGCGCCGTGTACGGGCTTGTATCGATGCGTCGCACCTTCTCACCGGCCGGACGGCTGGGTTTCGCTCTGAGCATGCTCTGCCTGCTGCCGGCCCCGGTGGAGGCCGCACCGCCGGAAGCCCTGCCCATCGTCACGGTGATCGTCGACAACGCCAAGGTGATCCGCCTGCCGGAGAAGACACAGACCGTCGTCGTCGGCAACCCGTTCATCGCAGAGGTGACGCCGCAGAAGAACGGCGTGCTGATCCTCACCGGCAAGAGCTTCGGCTCGACCAACCTGATCGCACTCGACAATAGCGGCACGTTGATCGCGGAGACGATGATCCGTGTCGAGGCCTCCCGCGAGGCGACGATCACCGTTCAGCGCGGCATGGACCGGGAATCCCTGTCCTGCACGCCGAATTGCCAGCCTTCGGCGCAACTCGGCGACGCAGCCAAGTACTTCGATCCCGCCAGCGTGCAGGCCGACAAGCGCCGCGCCCTCGCCTCCAGCGGCAGCCCGAGCGCCAACGCCCAGGGAGCCGGGCCCGGCGGCGGCGGCGGAATGGGCGGAGTCACATCCCCGTAAGGACGGCATCGCCATGCAGGCAGTCCGCTTCCACACCACCGGCAGCCTCGATGCGCTGCTGGTCGAGACGGTGCCGGACCCCGTCCCTGCTCCCGGACATGTGCGCGTGGCCGTTCACGCGGCGGGGCTCAATCCGAGCGACGTGAAGAACGTCCTCGGCCGCTTCCCCTATACGACCGTGCCGCGCATTCCCGGCCGCGACTTCGCGGGAATCGTGGTTGAGGGCGATGCGGCTCTCCTCGGCCGCCGCGTATGGGGTACGGGCCGCGACCTCGGCTTCGACCGCGACGGCAGCCACGCCGAATTCCTCACCCTTCCCGCCGACGGTGTGGCGATCATGCCGGAGGCGCTCTCTTACGCCCAGGCTGCGAGTCTCGGCGTTCCCTTCACCACCGCATGGGATGCGCTGAAGCGTGCGGGCGTGACGGCGGAAACCCGACTCCTCGTGGTCGGCGCAGGCGCGGTCGGCCGTGCGGCGACCGACCTCGCCCGGGCGGGCGGCACGCAGGTGCATGTGGCTGTCCGCCGCCCCGAACAGGCCGAGGAGTTGAAGGCCATCGGCCTCGACGCCGCCGCCTACCCAGCCGATGCCGCCCTTCCGACTGGCTTCGACGTCGCCTTCGAGACGACGGGCTACCGCCTGCCGGAGGCGATCCGCGCCATCAAGACCTTCGGCCGCGTGGCCATCATCTCCGCGCCGCCGAGCGGCCATGTCGAGACGCCCGTTCTCGATCTCTACCGGCGGGGCGGATCCATCGTCGGGGTCAACTCGCTGCTCTACGACAGCCGCGCCTGTGCGACGATGCTCCGCGAAATCGGCGACCTCTTCGCGCGAGGTTCGCTGAACTGCGGCGCAGTAACCGAAGTGCCCCTGGCCGATGCCGTCGCGGCTTATCGCGACGTGTCCCGCGAGGGCGGCGACAAGATAGTGCTGAGGATGCCGAACGCCTGAGGCGTCGCTCGTCTTGCACAGCGCCCGAGTCCCGTGGACAACGGCTGATGCAATCCACGGCATTGACGTACGCCATCGGCGATATTCACGGTTGTAACGAGCAGCTGGATGCGCTGCTCGAGCGGATCGACGCGCATGCCGATGGCCGCGAGCGGACGATCGTCTTCCTCGGTGATTACGTCGATCGCGGTCCGGATTCCGCTTCGGTTTTGCGGACGGTAAGCCGCCTGCAATGGTCCGACCCCGACCACGTCGTCTGCCTGATGGGTAACCACGAGCGGATGCTGCTCGATTCCCTGACGACCGAAGAGGCCGCACTGCATTGGCTCTCCAATGGCGGCGACGCGACCCTCGAATCGTTCGGGGCGCGGGATGTCTCGGGTCTGCCGAGCAACATTCTCGACTGGCTCGAAGGCCTGCCGACCCTGCATTCCGACGCCCGCCACTGGTACGTCCATGCCGGCTTCCGGCCCGGAACCCTGCCGGAGGAAAGCGATGTCCATGATCGCCTATGGATTCGCGACGTCTTCCTCGACGGGGACCATGATTTCGGCCGCCACGTCGTCCATGGCCACACGCCGCAGCGAGAGGGCCGACCGGAGCGAAGACCCTTCCGGACGAATCTCGACACCGGCGCGGTCTATGGCGGCGCGCTGACGGCTGGCGTCTTCACCGATGAGGCGGGCCCGGCGGACCACTTCCTCCAGGTCCGAGCCTGAGCGTCACTTCTTGTGTGATCTCAGCTTTTCCAGCATCGCCGCATCGGCATAACCATCGGGCGGCAGGCCTGCGGCCTTCTGGAACGCGCGCAACGCCGCCCGGGTGCGCGGCCCGATCTTGCCATCGACCGTGCCGACCGGATGTCCCTGCTCATTGAGCAGGGTTTGTAGGTCCTGTCGCTCCTCGTTGCCGAGCATCCGGTCGCCACGTGGCCAATCCCGCCCGAAGCCCGGCGAGCCTCGCAGCCTGTCCGAAAGATGGGCCACGGTGAGCGCGTAGGAAAAGGAGGTGTTGTAGCGCAGGATCACCGCGAAATTCGGCATCAGCAGGAAGGCGGGACCGCGCGCACCGGCGGGCAGGTACAGCGTCGCCTTGTTCTCATCGCGCAGGCCATCGTCCCGCACCGGCTTCACACCGAGCGTGCGCCAGTCCGCGAGGCTTCGCGATGTCGTCTCGTCCGCAAGCGCAAGGTCGAACCCATCGGGAATCGTCGCCTCGGTGCCCCACCGCTCGCCCGCCTTCCAGCCCTCTGCGACGAGGTAGTTCGCCGTGGAAGCCAGGGAATCCGGCACCGAACCCCAGAGATCACGCCGCCCGTCGCCGTCAAAATCCACGGCGCGCGAGAGAAAGACGGTCGGCATGAACTGCGTGTTGCCCAACGCGCCCGCCCATGAGCCGGTCAACCGCTCCGGCGTGGCATCCCCTGCAGCGAGAATCTTCAAGGCGGCGATGAGTTCGGCGCGCCAGTAATCCGGCCGCCCCGGATCGCCGCAGGCCAGCGTGGCGAGCGAGCGCACCGCAGGGCGGACGATCGTGGGATCATCGAGCACGGCTCCGTAGCTCGACTCGACACCCCAGAACGCGACGAGCGTGTAGCGATCTACTCCGTACTGGGCCTCGATTGCATCGAGGGTGCTCGCCCATCGCTGAAGCTTCCGCTGTCCCTCGGCGATCTTCTCCGGCGTGACGGAGGCATCGACATAGGCCCAGACCGGCTTCGTGAACTCGGCCTGATTGCGGGTCGCTGCGAGTACATCGGGATCGGGCGTCAGGGTGCCGAGTTGCGCTTGTGCGACCTCGCGCGGCACCCCGGCCTCGACCGCCTTCCCCGCCAAGGCCTCGAAGCAGCTGTCCGACTGCGCAGCGGAGACCGGGAAGATCGCGGTCCACAGGGTGGCCAGCAGGAGGGGGGCAGACTTCATGCTCATCTCGACGCGTTTTCGGGGTCGGACCCTCGCATGACATGCGCGGGCCGGTCATTGCGGAACAGGGGTGCCCGTCGCCCGTTGATGAACAAGCTGCGCCGTTTTAGCGCAGGATGCGAGAGGACCCCGCGCATGAGCCTTATCGGACGTCTCGTCACCAAGATCCTCGGCAACGAGGATCGGCCCGTCATCCGCGACGACCGCAATGCGAGCACGGCCTCCCCGATCGGCCGCCTCGTGACCAAGATCCTGCGGAAGTAGCCGGGCCTTTGCCCCTACCGATCCAGGGCGAGCCGCCCTGGATCGTTCGAGTTTACGGGTTCACCGTCTGCGCGATTTGCGCCTTCGTAATGGGCGCCGCGGGAACGGTGTGCTCCCACAGGTGGCTCGTCCGGGCCTTCTCGAAACCGTCCTGGTAGAGAGAGCGCATGTAGGCGGTGTTGAACCCCTGCGCCGCCGGAGCCTTGGGACCGGACTCATCCACGTAAGTCAGGTTGAAGCCGATATTGTTCGCGCGGGCGAGGGCGTAGGTCGCGGCCAGCGCCGCGCGGGAGCGCGCCCGGCTCGCGGTGGTGAACGACCGGCCGACAATCGCGAGGGTGTTGTTCTGCGTCACCTCGAAATCCGGCTCGAGACGGCCGTTGATGACCACGAAGATGTCACCCTTCCCGTTGGTGCGCAGCTTGCCGTCCCGCAGCAAAAGGCTCTGCGGCAGGGTGAAGACGGGTGTCACCACCGAGCCGTCGACGTGCATCTCCTGGAACTGGGTCGGGCCGGCGCTGACATCGATGAGTTGCGGCGGGAACACCGCAGGGATGCTGGCCGAGGCTGCAAGCACGTCGCGGAACAGCCCAGGCGGTTCGGCGCATTGCTTGAGGCAATCGCGCCCATGTTCCAGATCACGGCACGCTGCGAGTCGAGGTTCGTCGTCACGACGAGGAGGCGACGACCCTTGGCATGCTCGGCGGCAATCGCGTCCATGAGGTCGTTCGTGAGGTATCGCCCGATCAGGTCACGCAGGCGCCCATCCCCGAACAAGCCGGAGCCGAAGAGCACGCTCGTGATGCTCGGCTCGGCAACCAGCGTTTCCGCGACGCCGCTCGTATAGAATTCGGTGAGATAGGAATCGTAACCGGAGCCCAGGAAAGCGAAGGGCGCGATGAGCGCGCCTGTGGACACCCCCGAGACAAGGGTGAATTCAGGTCGCGTCCCCGAGGCCGTCCAGCCATTAAGCACGCCCGCGCCGTAGGCGCCGTCCCCGCCGCCGCCGGACAGAGCGAGATAGGTGAAGCGGGACCTGCGCTTTTCCGGATTGGCCGCGAGTTGCGCGATGGTCTCGACCGAGGCGTCCGCAAAGACGCGAGCGTCGGCGACGCCGGGAATGGTCGCATCGCGGGCTTGGTCTGCCGTATAGGCGGTGCGCGGCACGGAGCCGCAGCCCGCCACGAGCGCGGCCAAGCCGAGGATTGCGGCGCAGCGCAAACCATTCCGAACGGTGGCCATCGTCAACATCCCGAACGTCCGGCTCGCACGAGGCGACGCACTTGCTAAGCAGAACCGAGCTTGGCCGTTTCGCGTTCCGGAAGCAAAGGCCAAGTTCGCCTTGACGAGTGGTTGTTGCAGTGCGGCCACGATCCGGCCCAGGGCCACGGTTGGCGGTGGACAGGCCGCCGAGTGCCCAAAACCGTGGTCACGTCGCCCTTGCAAGCGCCGCGAACGCCGCTGTAGGGTTCAGCGACGGCTCGGAGAGACACGGTGTCGCACTGGCCCGGCTTCCGCTGGCCGGCTCGAACGCGTCGCGTGCGCCGCTGGGCGATGGGTCGGAGGGGGATAATGGAAGCGGGCTTAAGCTGGACCGAAGAGCGCGTGGCGCTTCTTCGCCGCCTCTGGGAGGACGGCCAGAGCGCCAGCAAGATCGCGGCGCAACTCGGCGGGGTGACGCGCAATGCCGTCATCGGAAAGGTTCACCGGCTGGGTCTCGCGGGCCGCGTGAAGTCCGGCGAAGATGCGCCGGTCGTTGCCAGCAAGCCCGTTGAGGTGGAGAAGGCCGCGATCCTGGCCGCCGCGCCGGAACCGGCTGTCGTCGTCTCGCACCGCCCGGCTCCCGAATTTCCGCAGGCGGCCCCGCCTGCTCCAGTCGCTGCTGCCGCCCCCGAACCGGCTGCGATCCCCGTATCGCAACGGGTCACGATCATGGACCTTCGGGAATCCATGTGCCGCTGGCCGCTGGGCGATCCGACCACGCCGGAATTCCGCTTCTGCGGCGCCCGGTCGATCACCGGCCTGCCCTATTGCACGCACCACGCCGAAATCGCCTACCAGCCGGCGACCGAGCGCAAGCGCGACCGCCGGGCGGCCGGTTTCCGCTAAGGCTTCGCCTCGGACAGGTAACGCCGCGTTCCTGCATCGACCGCGGCCTTCGGCAGAAGGCCGTCGAGTAAGTGTGGGTCGCTCTCGCCGCCTTGGGCGTGGCGGGAGCGCATTTCTCCATTCGCTCGAGCGAGAGCCTTCACGATCCGGTAGCCGGCCTCGGGTGGAAAGTTCGGCCGCGCGAGGATGAAGCTCCACGAACCGATCGTCGCGATTGGAGCGTCCTGCCCCGGAAAGCTTCCGGCTGGCACACTCATCCGCGTCAACTTCTGATCCTGCGCCGTCAGCCTGTCGATCGCATCGGCCGCTGGCCCGAGGAAGCGGGCACCGCCCTCCTCTTGCGCCACGGCCAGGAACCCAGGCCATCCCAATCCGCCGCCCCACAGGGCCGCGGCCCGTCCATCGCGAACCATGGCGGGTCCATCGCCGGCATGATCGAGGAGGATGGGCTGGATGTCGCGCTCCGGGTCCAGGCCCGACGCGGTGAGCACCGCCCGGCCCATCACCGTCAGTCCCGAGTTTCGCGTTCCGAGCGCGACGGGCCGACCACGCAAGTCGGCGATGCTGCGCACCGGACTGTCGGCGCGCATCACGAACAGGCCGGGGGTCGAGTACATCGGCGCCAGCACCTTCGGCCCATCGGGCTTGTCGAAAATAGGGTGCGCATAAGCGCCCTGCACCAAAGCGAGATCGACCTCCCCGCGCGTCAGCAGGCCGATATTCTCCGCCGACCCGCCACTCGACCGGGTCTCGATGACGAGATCGGGATCGGCGGCGTGAATTGCGGCGGCGAAGGCTTCTCCAAAAGCCGGGAATCCGCCGCCGGGCGTCGCGGTGGCGAGAGTCACGTGCAGAGGCGCGCCTCGCGCCGGCCATGCCGCCATCGCCATGCAGAGGGCGATTCCGGCTCGGCGGGTCAATCTCGTTTCGTGGCTCATACCGATACCCGCTTGAGAAGGTTTTTCTCTGGTGGACAGAGAAAGAAAATACAATCTTCCACGACGAGGCTTAATCCCCGGCATCAATAAAATGATTTGTCGGATAAGGCACTTACAGTGATTGCTCCGGCCGGATCGAGCGTCTATCGCAGCCCATGGAACGGATCCGGTGAGCCCCGCCCCCTTGGCATAGGGTTTTCGCATCCGACATCGGAACGAACGCAGACAGGACATACGCGATGGCCGATTCCCTCAACGCGCCGGCCAAGGTCGGCCATGGTCGCATCTTCGGTTCGATCACGGAGACGATCGGCAATACGCCGCTCGTGAAGCTCAATCGCCTTCCCAAGGAGCACGGCGTCGACGCCGAAATCCTGCTGAAGCTCGAGTTCTTCAACCCGATCGCGAGCGTGAAGGACCGTATCGGCGTCAACATGATCGACGCGCTGGAAGCCTCGGGCAAGCTGCAGCCGGGCGGCACGTTGGTTGAGCCGACCTCCGGCAACACCGGCATCGCGCTGGCCTTCACCGCCGCCGCGCGTGGCTACCGACTTATCCTCGTCATGCCGGAGACGATGTCGCTCGAGCGGCGCAAGATGCTCGCCTTCCTCGGCGCCGAGCTTGCCCTCACCCCCGGCCCGCAGGGCATGAAGGGGGCCATCGCCAAGGCCGAGGAACTCCTTCGCGAGATCCCCGGCGCGGTGATGCCGCAGCAATTCTCGAACCCGGCCAACCCGGACATCCACCGCCGCACCACGGCCGAGGAGATCTGGGCCGACACGAACGGCAAGCTCGACGCGTTCGTCGCCGGTGTCGGCACGGGCGGCACGATCACGGGCGTGTCCGAGGTTCTGAAGCCGCGCCTGCCTGACCTGAAGGTCTTCGCGGTGGAGCCGGTCGATTCGCCGGTCATTTCCGGCGGCCAGCCGGGCCCGCACAAGATCCAGGGCATCGGCGCGGGCTTCATCCCCGACAACCTGCACACCGACGTGCTCGATGGCGTCCTGAAGGTCTCGAACGACACCGCCTTCGAGACGGCGCGGGCGCTGGCCAAGCTGGAAGGCATCCCCGGCGGCATCTCGACCGGCGGCAACGTGGCCGCCGCCCTCGAACTGGCCAAGCGGCCGGAATTCCAGGGCAAGCGGATCGTCACCATCGCCTGCTCCTTCGCCGAGCGGTACATCTCGTCGGCGCTGTTCGACGGCATCGGCTAGTTCGAACCCTGCGGCCCGGCGCTCCGCGCCGGGCCGCAACGATCACCCGCCGCCCCCGTTGTCCCGACATAACAGGACACGAGAGGCCATCATGGCGGACACCAATCAGCGTCAATCGCTCAAGGACTTCGACGCCTATGCCGACCGCAACGGTCAGGATCTCGGGCAGGATTCGCCCCTGGATGTGGGCCTGCCGCAAAACACGCAGGCCGATCTGAAGCGCGACCCCTCCGGCCAGGCCGAGGCCGCCCGCATCGCATCCGGCACGCCGAGGCAGGATGCCACTGACGCCACCGAAGCCGAAACGCCGCCGGACAATCTGCGTCGCCTTCGCGGCGAGGGCGATTCCTCCACATCCGAGGCCATCGACCGCGCGACCGCCGCCGTCGGCCAGGACGACGGAAAACGCTGATGGTGCGCGAAACCAGCGACTCCGCCACCGTCACCCGCAAGCCAGACGACAAGGTCGGCTCGCCCGGCTCGCCGCCCGCAGGCGGCGGGCATCAGACGCCGCAGCAGGCGGCGATCACCGGCATCGAGAGCGGCGGCAAAGACGAGGACGAGCGTCGGCGAGAGATGGGCGGCGGGGCCGCCGGGTCATCGCCCCCCGCCATCGGCGGCTCTTCGAACGGCCATTCCGACCAGAAGGCATCGCGCGGCCCCGGGGCCGATACAAAGGTAGCCGGCGGACATTCCCGCGCGGAGAGGAGGGACGGCGATGAGTGAGCGTGAGGAACCTAAGAAGCGCCCGGAGAACATCGCCCCGGACGCCGTGAAGGACCCGAACGAGAAGACGGACGGCAAGCCGGGCGAAGGCCCGAAGGGGTCGAACAGCGAAACTGACCCCGGTAGCAGCTGAAAAGAAAAAGCCCGGAGGGTTCGACCCTCCGGGCTTTTTATTCAGCCTCAGGCTTCCTTGGAGCGCTCGGCGCGCTTGCGATCGTTCGGGTCGAGGACCGTCTTGCGCAGGCGGATCGACTTCGGCGTGACTTCCATCAGCTCGTCGTCCTGGATCCAGGCGAGCGACTTTTCGAGGGTCATGCGGATCGGCGGAGTCAGGCGAACCGCCTCGTCCTTCGAGGTGGTGCGGATGTTGGTGAGCTTCTTGCCCTTGAGCACGTTCACCTCGAGATCGTTCTCGCGGTTGTGCTCGCCGACGATCATGCCCTGATACACCTTGGCGCCGGGCTCGATCATCATCGGGCCGCGATCTTCCAGGTTCCACATGGCGTAGGCCACGGCTTCGCCCTTGTCGTTCGAGATCAGCACGCCATTGCGGCGGCCGGGGATCTCGCCCTTGAAGGGCTCGTAGGCCTTGAACAGGCGGTTCATGATCGCCGTGCCGCGCGTGTCGGTCATCAGTTCGCCCTGGTAACCGATCAGGCCACGGGTCGGGGCGTGGAAGACGAGGCGCAGGCGATCACCGCCCGACGGCCGCATCTCGATCATCTCGGCCTTCCGCTCGGACATCTTCTGAACGACGACGCCGGAATGCTCCTCGTCCACGTCGACGACGACTTCCTCGACGGGCTCCAGCAGATTGCCGTCCTCGTCCTTCTCGAACACCACGCGCGGACGCGACACGGCGATCTCGAAGCCCTCGCGGCGCATGGTCTCGATGAGGATGGCGAGCTGCAACTCGCCACGGCCGGAGACGTAGAACGAGTCCTTGTCGGCGGCTTCCTCGATCTTGAGCGTGACGTTGCCCTCGGCCTCCTTGAACAGGCGGTCGCGGATCATGCGGCTCGTGACCTTGTCACCCTCGGTGCCGGCCAGCGGCGAATCGTTCACGATGAACGACATGGTGACGGTCGGCGGATCGATCGGCTGGGCCTGGATCGGCTCGTTGACCGCCGGATCGCAGAACGTGTCGGCCACGGTGCCCTTCATCAGGCCCGCGATGGAGACGATGTCGCCCGCCTCGCCCACGTCGATCGGGGCGCGCTCGAGACCACGGAAGGCCAGGATCTTCGAAACGCGGCCGGTCTCAACGACCTTGCCCTCGCGGTCGAGAACCTTGATCGACTGGTTCGGCTTCACCGTCCCGGAGGCGATGCGGCCGGTGATGATGCGGCCGAGGAACGGGTTGGCTTCGAGCAGGGTGCCGAGCATGCGGAACGGGCCGGGCTCGGTCTTGGCCGGGGGCACATGCTTGAGCACGAGGTCGAACAGCGGCGCGAGGCCTTCAGACTGGTCGGCTTCGGGCGACAGGCCCATCCAGCCGTTGCGGCCGGACCCGTAGAGGATCGGGAAATCGAGCTGCTCGTCGGTGGCGTCGAGGGCGGCGAAAAGGTCGAACACCTCGTTCACGACCTCGTTGATGCGGGCATCCGGCCGGTCGACCTTGTTCACTGCCACGATGGGGCGCAGGCCGATCTTCAGGGCCTTGCCGACCACGAACTTGGTCTGCGGCATCGGGCCCTCGGCGGCGTCGACCAGCACGATCACGCCGTCGACCATCGAGAGGATGCGCTCCACCTCGCCGCCGAAATCGGCGTGGCCGGGGGTATCCACCACGTTCACGCGGGTGTCCTTCCAGACGACCGAGGTCGCCTTGGCCAGGATGGTGATGCCGCGCTCCTTCTCGAGATCGTTCGAATCCATGGCGCGTTCTTCGACGCGCTGGTTCTCACGGAAGGTGCCGGACTGCTGGAGCAGCTTGTCGACGAGGGTCGTTTTCCCATGGTCGACGTGGGCGATGATGGCGATGTTGCGCAGATCCATGGGCCGGGTTCACGCTCGGTGGCCCTGGCAGTGCCGGTGCATCGGACGACATCAGGTCGTCCGCCCCGGGCCATGGGCAGATGTGTGGCGGTTGCGCTGCAATAGAAGGACATACCGCTTCCGGCAAGCCCAGGCGGCAAATCAGCGTCGGTTTCCCTGTGGCGACGTGCGCCTCCGGACGCGACGGCGGCGAGTTTCGCTATAGATAGGCAGCGTCGCGATCCGGGTTCGGCGTCGCCCCGCCCCCTGTCCGGAAGGACCCCATGCGCGAGCTAGAGCCGCGACTGTTCAACTACATCTGGCGTCATTCCAAGCGCGACCAGATCGCGATCTGCGCCGTCGTGCTGGCGTCGCTGCCGTTTTATTTCGCCTCGCTCGACCTGCCGAAGCGCATCGTCAACGACGCGATCACCGGCCGCGCCTTCTCCCACGGGGAGGAGACAGCCTCCTTCCTCGAGATCAAGATCGACTGGCCGAGCTTCCTCGGCGGCGGTCGCACGGAGCTTTTCGAGGGATTTCACGTCGACCGGCTGCACCTGCTGCTCGGTCTTTCGCTCATGTTTCTCGGCCTCGTGATCGTGAACGGGGCCTTCAAATTCTGGATCAACCTGCAGAAGGGCATCCTCGGCGAACGGATGCTCCGCCGGCTGCGATTCCAGCTCTTCGCCCTGATGCTGCGCTTCTCGGCCGAGGCCCAGAGCGAGGTGAAATCTTCCGAGACCGCCACGATCATCCGCGACGAGGTGGAGCCGATCGGGTCCTTCATCGGCGATGCCATCGTCGTGCCGGCGCAGCTCGGCACGCAGGCGCTCACCGCGCTGGCCTTCATCCTGATGCAGAATGTCTGGCTCGGCCTCGTCGCCGGGGGTATGGTCGGCGTGCAGATGACGGTGATTCCGCGCCTCCGGCGACAGATCATCGTGCTCAGCCGAAAACGGCAGATCGCGTCGCGCGCCTTCGCGGGCCGGGTGGCGGAAGTCCTCGACGGCCTGCCCGCCGTCACGTTGAACAATACCGGGCGGTGGGAACGCGCTGAAATCGGCGGGCGGCTCTACGCGCTCTACGATCTGCGCCTGCGAATCTACCGCCGCAAGTTCGCGGTGAAGTACCTTAACAACCTCATCGCGCAGATCACGCCGTTCCTGTTCTACGCGATCGGCGGCGTCTTCGCTCTAAAAGGCGAGCTCGATATCGGCCAGCTCGTCGCCGTTCTTGCTGCCTATCGCGACCTACCCCTCCCCTGAAGGAACTGATCGATTGGGATCAGCAGCGCCTCGACGTGGAGGTGAAGTACGAGACGGTCGCCGCGCATTTCGGCCCGGATCGGCTGACGCCCTACCAGGACGATGATGGCCCCGGCCTACGGCTCGGGTCGCCGCTCTCGACCGAGGATCTCACGATTCGCGACCCGCGCGGGGGCTCGCCCATCGACATCGCCCCGATCGACATGCCCCTGCCCGCGCGGCTCGCTTTGGTCCCGCCGGGCGCCGTGTCGCAGGAATTCGCGCGGGTGGTGGCGGGGCTCGCGATGCCGCGCGGCGGCACGGTGCGAATCGGCCACTACGATCTCGCCACCCTGCCCCGCTCGATCTTCTCCTCGCGCTTGGCGTTCGCAGGCAACACGCCGGTGCTGTTCCCCGGCTCGATTCGCGACAACCTGCTCTACGGGCTCCGGGTGAAGCCTCAGGCGAGCCGTCGCCTGGACTTCACGAAGCAGAGCCTCCGCGAGGCGCTCCGCACGGGCAATCCCCTCGACAGCATCACCGACCCCTGGATCGATTTCGCCGCGCTCGGCGTCGAAGACGCAGCCGGGCTCGACCGGCGCCTCGTGGAGATCCTCTCCCGCCTCGGCCTCGGCGACGATCTCTATCGCTACGGCCTCGGAACCTTGAGTTCGGTGACCCACGAATCGGAGGCCGGACAGCGGTTCATCCTCGCCCGCGAGCATCTCCGCGAGCATTTCGAGCAGCAGGGTCTGGCCGGTCTCGTCATTCCGTTCTCCCGGGGCGCCTTCAACGATCAGGCGACGCTCGGAGAAAACCTGCTGTTCGGTGTTCCCCGCGACACGTCGCTGACAGAGCCCCTGCGCCTCGCGGCGGCGGTCCCGTTCCGCACGGCGCTGGCGCAGACGCGTCTGCTCGATGACCTCGACCGGATGGGCGTCGAGATCGCGCGGAATCTCAGTGAGATCTTCAAGGACGTGCCCCCCGGGCATCCGCTTTTCCGGCGCTTCTCGCTGATCACACCGGAAATGGTACCGGAATACGAGGCTCGCCTCAGCCGCCTCGCCCCGACGGGCCGCCTGCCGGAGGAGGACAGCAAGGCGTTCCTCGCCCTTTCCCTCGCTTACGTCGAACCGCGCATGCGCTTCGGCCTCGTCGACCCGATCCTGAAGTCGCGGGTCGTCGGTGCGCGCAGCGTGGTGCAGGACGCTTTCGGTGGGCAGGATGGCTGCGATATCGAGACCTACGATCCCGCCCGCATCAATCCGCGGGCCAGCGTGCTCGACAACATCCTGTTCGGCCGCATCGACACGGCGCGGATGCACAGCGAAGAGATCATTCAGCGCGAGGTGCTCGCCGTGTTCCGCGAGTTCGATCTCGAAGACGGCATCCGGCGGCGGGGTCTCGAACGGCAGGTGGGCAATCGCGGGCTTCTCCTGCCGGAGCGGGTGCGCGTCCGCGTCGGCCTCACCCGGGCGCTGCTGCGCCAGCCGGAGATCCTTGTGATCGACCGCGTGACCGACCATCTCGAAGGGGGCGTTCAGACGCTGCTGGACGTGGTGGAAGAGATGATTCCCTCGGCGACCCTCCTTGCCTCCGTGTCGTCGGAGGTCGAGGTGCATGCGTTCCCCGACGCCCTTCGCCTCGTCCCCTCGGATCAACCGATGCGGAATGCAGCGGAATGAGTGTTCGACGTTTACTCCCGGCCGTCCCTCGGCCATGACCGCGCCCGTGATGGATGCCATGCCGACGGACGCAGCCCAGACAGGCCAAGCCGCAGCGCGCGCGCCGCGAATGGTGCCGCCTCGACGCGAGCCCCCCAGCCGCGACCTGCCGATCCTCGCCTATCTCCGGTCGATCCGCGATAACGGCCTTCTAGGGTTCCCGAAGGCGGCCTTCGAAGAGTGGGTGACCCGGCGCGGATTGCTCGGACGATCGAGCTACATCCTCAACGATCCGGAGGCGATCCGGCGCTTCCTCGTGGAGAACCAAGCCAATTACGCCCGCACCGTAGGCACGATCCGCATCCTGCGGCCGATCCTCGGTGACGGACTTTTGATCAGCGAGGGCGCGGAATGGCGCCACCAGCGCCGGACCTTGGCTCCCGCCTTCACCCCCCGCGCCATCGACGGGCTGGTGCCGCATATCGACCGGGCGGTGACGGACGGCATCGCGGCGCTTCGCCCTGTGGCGGCGGCCGGCCCGGTCGATCTGTTCGCGACCTTCCATAGCCTCGCCCTGGATATTGCGGGCCGGGCCATGTTCTCCGTGGGAATGGACCGGCAGGGCCCGCAATTGCGTGCCTTCATCGCCGAGTACAGCGTCCGGATCGGCCGCCCACACGTCCTCGATGTGCTGATGCCGCCGGGCTGGCCAACTCCGCTCGGATGGCCCCGCGCGCGGTTCCGGAAGCGGTGGATCCCCTTCCTCGATTCGGTGATCAGGGCCCGCGCCGAAGCCGCCGCGAATTTCAACGGCGATCTTCTCGATCTCCTGACCGCCGCGCGCAACCCTGAGACGGGCCAGCCCTTCAACCTGCAGGAACTGCGCGATCAGGTCGCGACCATGATCCTGGCGGGCCATGAGACGACGGCGGGGACCTTGTTCTGGGCGAGCTACATGCTCGCTCTGTGCCCGGAAATTCAGGAGCAGGTCGCCGCCGAGGCACGGGCTGCCGACCTCACCGATCCGACAGGCTGCCACGCGGATGGTCGACTGCCGCTGACGCGCGCGGTTATCGACGAGACGTTGCGGCTCTATCCGGCGGCCTTCGTGGTGGTGCGGCGCGCGCTGGGCCCGGACGAGCTGGCGGGCCATCCCGTCGCCAAAGGCGACATCGTCCTGGTCAGCCCCTGGGTGCTGCACCGGCATCGCAAGCTGTGGGACGACCCTGACGCGTTCGATCCCGGCCGCTTCCTGCCGGGACGCCCAGCCCCGGCGCGGTTCAGCTACCTGCCCTTCGGCGCGGGACCGCGCGTCTGCATCGGCGCGCAATTCGCCTTGAGCGAGGCGGTTATCGCCCTTGCCCGCCTGTGCGCGGCCTTCCGCATCGAGTTCGTTGGCAAGGAGCCGATTTTGCCGGCGGCGGTGGTGACGACGCAGCCCGAAAATCCGGGCGCCTTCCGGCTGCACGCGCGGGATTGAGGGCTGCAAACAAAAACCCTCCCCCGCCGAGACGGAGAGAGGGCTTGGCGATCAAGCCGCCTTCTTGGTGCCGCTCTTGGCAGCGACCTGCGCGATCTTGCTCGCGAGCTTCGCGTCGAGCTTGGCCGAGGCACCGAGGGGAAGCTCGATGTCGAGGCCCAGCGTCGAGACACCGGCGCCGCGCTCCAGCGTGACCTTCACCTTGTCGGGCTCGACCGCGACATGGTTAGCGATCACGGCCAGGATCTCCTCCCGAAGCTGGATCACGAGATCCGGCCTGCCGGATTCGTTGCGCTCGTGGGCGAGGATCAGTTGGAGGCGGTCGCGGGCGACCGCGCTGGAATTGCGCTTCTGGAAGATCCCGAGGATGCTCATGCAGCCCTCCGCATGAAGAGCTTGTCGAGGAAGGACTTGCGCTCCGTGGGGAGCACCATCGGCACGTCCTCGCCCTTGAGCCGCTTGGCCGCGTCGGCGTAGGCGCGGGCCGGGGCGCAGAGGGGGTTGTTCAGCGTCACCGGGCAGCCGACGTTGGAGGCGCGGAGCACTTCCTGGCTTTCCGGGATGATCGCGAGCAGCGGGATCGAGAGGATCTCCAGCACGTCCTCGGTCTTCAGCATGTCGCCGCGATCGGCCCGCATCGGGTCGTAGCGGGTGAGGATCAGGTGTTTCTCCATCTCCTCGCCACGCTCGGCCTTGGCGGTCTTGGAGTCGAGCAGGCCGATGATCCGGTCGGAGTCACGCACCGAGGAGACCTCGGGGTTCGTGACGACGACGGCGATGTCGGCGTGGTGCATGGCGAGCTGGGCGCCGCGCTCGATGCCGGCCGGGGAGTCGCAGATCACCCAGTCAAACTTCTCGCGCAGTTCCTCCATGACCCGTGCGACGCCCGCATCGGTCAGGGCGTCCTTGTCACGGGTCTGCGAAGCCGGCAGCAGGTGCAGGCTCTCGACCCGCTTGTCCTTGATCAGCGCCTGCGGCAGCTTGGCGTCGCCGTTGACCACGTTGATCAGGTCGTAGACCACCCGGCGCTCGGCGCCCATGATCAGGTCGAGGTTGCGCAGGCCGACGTCGAAATCGACGACGCACACGCTCTGGCCACCCTGTGCGAGGGCCGCTCCGAGGGCCGCGGTCGTCGTCGTCTTACCGACGCCGCCCTTGCCCGATGTGACGACGAGAACCTTTGCCACGCGTCGCTCTCCCTTAATCCAGCTTAGCCAGTTTCATGGTGCCGCCATCGAGCCAGACCTGAGCGGCTTTGCCGCGCAGGGCCGATCCCATGTCCTCCGCAGTCCGCACGAGGCGGTCGATCCCCAGCAGCTCGGGCTCGAACTTGCGGCAGTAAATTCGGGCGCGTGGGTTGCGGGCGGCGCCGGCGATGGCGCGCCCCCGCAGGGCGCCGTAGACGTGGATGGAACCGCCGGCGAGGACTTCGGCCCCGGAGGAGACGTGGCCCATCACGGTCACGTCGCCGGTCGGGTTCACGATGCTCTGGCCGGAGCGGATCGACCCCTCGACGGTAATCGAGGTGACGAGCAGCGGCTCGGGTTCGGCGGGGATCGACGGAACCTCGATCGAGGCGCCGGGGCGCCCCTGCAGGAGGATCGGCGGCAGGCCCTCGCCCGCCTCCTCCGTGCCCTCGATGCCGAGGACGCGGATGTCGCGATTGCGCAGCTCGTCGAGCAAGCCCTGGAGATCGTCCAGGGACGGCTTCAGCTCCGCAAGGTCCAGAATGAGCGCCCGGCCCCTCAACAGGGTCGGTGACCGCTTCAGCGCGAGGTCGAGACCGGCGAGCCAGTCTCCGACCGGGGGCTCCGGCGTCAGCGCCAGGGCCTTGAAGACCCGGCCGCGGAAGCTCAGCGGCCGGAGGGTCACCCGCGGCTCGGAGGCGGCGGGCTCTGTAGTGATCGGCTCTGGTGAAGCTGCGCTCATGGCCGCCCGTTAACAGTCCTTACCGGACCATTGACGGCGGGTATGGTTACCGAAGGGTTAAGTTTGTGATCCTCCCGGCAAATTTTGCCGGGATCCTTGGATCGTGTCCCGACGCGCGGAGGATGCCACCTTTTGTTGCTTTCGGGCGACAGATACTCGGCGCGACACAAAAGGCTCCAAACAGGCTCACCTCTTGCATCTTACCCTCCGGCACCTGGCGACAACGGCAGGAGGCGGCCGGTACGGCCGTCGCTCGGACTTCCGTCAGCGTCGATGGCAAGCCGAGGCGCCGACGTTCGCAGCAAGATTTTCAGGAGACACGATGGCTTATCTGGCCCCTTCGGAATTCGCCGTCAAAATGGTCGATGCCGGTGAAGCGAAAGTCTTCATGTCGACCCGCGATACCATCATCCGCGCTTATATGGCCGGTGCGATCCTGGCGCTCGCCGCCGTCTTCGCGGTGACCATCACGCAGCAGACCGGCCAGCCGATCGTCGGCGCCGCCCTCTTCCCGGTCGGCTTCTGCATGCTCTACCTTCTCGGCTTCGACCTCCTGACCGGCGTGTTCGTGCTGACGCCGCTGGCCCTCCTCGACAAGCGTCCGGGCGTGACCGTCGGCGGCGTGCTGCGCAACTGGAGCCTTGTTTTCGTCGGAAACTTCCTCGGCGCCCTGACCGTGGCTTTCATGATGGCCTGCGTCTTCACGTACGGCTTCACCAGCCCGCCCGATAAGACCGCCGAATTCATCTCGAACATCGGCGAGAAGCGCACCCTCGGCTACGCCGCCCATGGCTTCGGCGGCTGGATGACGCTGTTCATGCGCGGCATGCTCTGCAACTGGATGGTGTCGACCGGTGTCGTCGGCGCGATGATCTCGACCCATGTGAGCGGCAAGGTGATCGCCATGTGGATGCCGATCATGCTGTTCTTCTTCATGACCTTCGAGCACTCGGTGGTGAACATGTTCCTGTTCCCGTCGGGCCTCATGCTCGGCGCCAAGTTCTCGATCATGGATTACCTGATCTGGAACGAGATCCCGACCGTGCTCGGCAACCTCGTCGGCGGCCTCGCCTTCACCGGCCTGACCATCTACTCGACCCATGTGCGCACCGCGCCCAAGCGCCCAGTTTCGGCCTCCGCCGAGGGTGTGCGCCGCCTCGCGGCCTGACGCTCATCTGAGAAACGGCGCCCCGGACCGGGTCCGGGGCGCCGCAACACGGTCGGGCGATGACGCGGACACTGACGGTCACCATCGGCCAGCACAGCGAGCGCGGCCGGAAAGACGAAAACCAGGACTTCCACGGCGCCCTCGTGCCGGACGGTCCGGCCCTCAAGCTGAAGGGCATCGCGGCCCTCGTCGCAGACGGCATCAGCAGCAGCGCGCTCGGTGCGGTGGCGAGCGAGACAGCCGTCAAAAGCTTCCTCACAGACTATTACGCGACGCCCGAGACATGGACGGTGCGAAGCGCCGCCAAGCGCGTCATCGCCGCCACCAATTCCTGGCTGCACGCGCAGACTCGCCGTGCCGCCGAGCCCGGCAACGCCGACCGGGGCTGCGTCACGACGCTCTCGGCCCTCGTCCTGCGCTCGCGCACGGCGCACATCTTCCATTGTGGTGACAGCCGGGTCAGCCGCCTCGCCGGGCGCGCCCTGGAGCAGATTACCGAGGACCACCGCGTCGTGATCTCGTCCCGCGAGAGCTATCTCGGGCGGGCGCTGGGCGCGGATGCTCATGTCGAGATCGATTGCCTCACCGTGCCTGTCCAGGCGGGTGACGTCTTTCTCCTCACCACGGACGGGGTGCACGAGCACCTGCGCGCGCGCGACATCGCCGAGATCGTCGCGTCGGCCGGGACCGATCTCCAAAGTGCGGCCCGGCGCATCGTGGATGCTGCCTACGAAACAGGCAGCGAAGACAATCTGACGGCGTTGATCGTCCGCATCGACACATTGCCGGAGGGGGAGCCCGGAGAGGTTGTAGGCGAGGTCGGCGACCTCCCCCTGCTCCCCTGCTCGAACCGCCCTGCCGCTTCGACGGCTACGACATCGAGCGTCGGCTCCATGCGGGCGGACGTGGGCATGTCTACCTTGCCACCGATGGCGAGACCGGGGCGCGGGTGGCGCTGAAGGTGCCGGGCCTCGAGTTGCGCGGGGACCGCGATTACCTACGCCACTTCATGATGGAGGAGTGGATCGCGCGGCGGCTCGACAGCCCCCATGTCCTGAAGGCGCATGACCGCGATGGGCCGCGCAGCCACCTCTACACGGTGATGCGCTATGTCGAGGGGCGCACCCTCGCCCAGTGGATGGCCGACAACCGCGAGCCGCATCTCGAAACGGTGCGTGAGATCATCGAGCAGATCGCGAGAGGCCTTCAGGCCTTTCACCGCCGGGAGATGGTGCATGGCGACCTGCGCCCGGAGAACGTGCTGATCGATAAGGCCGGAACGGTGGTGATCGTCGATTTCGGAGCGACCCGCGTCGCGGGGCTGGTCGAGGAAGGCGGGCGCACGGACGATGCCCTGCCGCAGGGCGCGATCCAGTACACGGCGCCGGAATGCTTCCTGGGCTACGCCCCCTCCCCTGGCTCGGACATCTTCGCGCTGGGCATCCTCGCCTACCAGATGCTCACCGGCCGCCTGCCCTATGGCGGAGAGGCCGCCCGCGCGCGCACGGCCGGGCGGCAGAAGCGTCTCCGCTACGTGTCGGCCCGCCACGCGCGCCCGCTCCTGCCCGCCTGGGTCGACGGCTCCTTACGCCGGGCGACGCATCCCGACCCCACCCGGCGCTACGATGTGCTGTCGGAATTCGTCCACGATCTGCGCCACCCCAATCCAGCCTTCAGCGAGACGCGGGGTGTGCCGCTGATCGAGCGCGATCCGCTCGTGTTCTGGCGCGGCCTGTCGCTGGTGCTGGGCGTGACGGTGATCGTGCTGTTGGCACTGCTGGCGCGATAGAGGCCGACATCCGTGGGACAACCTTAAGCATATGGTCCAAGTCACGGGGCGCTTTTAGGGTTCTGCAACAGCTCAAAGGTTATCGACCGGCTCGGCAACCCCACACAAGGAAGCGAGCCATGAGGAAGCGCCCCGTCATCACCGCGATCACTCTGGCACTGCTGGCCGGAGCCGCCGGTTCGCCCGCATGGTCGGGTGAACGCAAGCTCTTCGAGAATGTCCGTGGCTGGGAAGTCGAGCGCAATATCGGCCAGACGGGCCGCTATACCTGCCAGATCTCCTACAGCTACCGCGACAAGGACGATGACAACGCAGAGAACGCGATCGTCCTCTCCCTCGATGAGGGCAAGGTGAACCTCGTCCTCGGCTACGCGAACTGGGTTTGGGACAAGGACGAAACCGTCCAAGCGTCCTTCTCCATCGACAAGCAGGTTCTCTATCCGAAGCAGGGCTGGACAGGTGAAGCCAAGCTTCTCTGGTCGCAATTGCCGGATACCGTGATTCCGAAGCTCATCAAGGGGAAGCAGATCGTTCTCAAGTTCAACGATGGCGCGGCCGATTTCAGCATTCCAGGCTTCGCGGACGCCTATGAAGGGCTGAAGCGCTGCAACGCC
Organism: Methylobacterium komagatae; assembly: GCF_042661665.1. NCBI lineage: Bacteria > Pseudomonadati > Pseudomonadota > Alphaproteobacteria > Hyphomicrobiales > Methylobacteriaceae > Methylobacterium > Methylobacterium komagatae. The sequence goes on along the minus strand of NZ_JBHSWN010000001.1, from coordinate 2,514,431 downwards.
GCCGCCACTCAGGATACGCCCGCGCCACAGGCTTCGTCCGTCCCGGCCGAGAAACCGAACGAGATCCGGCTCCAGGCCTATTTCATGGGCCTGATCCTGCAGAAGACCGCCGCGAGTTGCGCCGTCAGCACGACCGCGCCGCAGAGGGCCGCCATCGACGCCAAGGTGAAGGTCCTGCGGACCGAGTTCGCCGCAATCGACTCGGCGGTTCAGGAGGAGATCAACAAGGCGGGCAAGCTTCCGGACTGCCCGAAGGATGCGGCCGAGACCGCCACCTTCGACACCGAAATGAAGGCCTATATCGACCAGGGGCCGGAGGCGTTCGTCGCCTCCGCGGAGAAGCGCAGCGCGGAACGCGAGGCGGTCAAAAAGGCCGAAGCGGAGGCCAAGGCCAAATCCGAGGCCGAAGCGAAGATGCGCGCCGAGATCGAGACCAAGATGCGCGCGGAAGCCGAGGCCAAGAGCAAGGCCGAGGCGGAGGCGAAGGCCCGGGCCGAGATGGAAACCCGCATCCGTGCCGAGGTCGAAGCCAAGCTTAAGGCGGAAGCCGAGGCCAAGGCTACGAAGGTCGAGGCCGAGGCGAAGCCCTGAGGCTCGACGATCGAAGCCGAGATGGCTCTACCGGTTCTGGTCGAGCAGTGTCAGCTTGAGCGCGTCTTCCACCAGCCGCACCTCGACGGGCTGATTGTGGAAGGCGGGATCGAGATCGTCGGCGGCCTTGTACAGGCCGTCGATGGCCACGAGTTCCGGCTCGAACCGGCGGCACCAGATCCGTGCGGTCGGATTGCCCGAAGCCCCCGCCACCGCCCGGCCGCGCAGGGCGCCGTAGACGTGGATGGAGCCCCCGGCGATCACCTCGGACCCCGAGGCCACGGCACCGAGCACCGTAACGTCGCCTTCAAGATGAAGGATCGTCTGGCCGGAGCGCACCGGGGTGTCGATGATCAGCGACTTGGCGGGAACGGTGCGGGTCGTAGGCTCCGGAACGGGGGCGTCTGGCGTCGAAACCTCTCCCGCCGGGCGACCGCCCGACAGTGACGGCGGCAGGCCGGGGCCGAGCATGCCGGGGGGCGCCCCCTCGATGCCGTGAATCGGGATATCGCGGGCCGTCAGTTCCGCCACGAGCCCGTCAAGATCCTCCCGCGTGAGTGATAGGCCGGTCAGGTCGAGGATGGTCGGACGTCCCGCGAAGAAGGCGGGCGCGCGACGACACAGGGCGTCGAGATCCGCGAACCAGTCAGCGACGGGCGGCACGGGGGCCAGCACGGTCGCCATGAAGGAACGGCCGCGGAAGCGGATCGGCGGGCGGGCCGCGCTGGATTGGGTCATCGTCACCGGCGGATCGCGTGGTTTCGCGGCGAAAGGTTCTGCTGCATCCATGCGGCGGCTCGGGCTTCGCCGCAATCCCGGTGCGGCACCGAGGCGGCGCGCAAGGCCAAGACCTCGTGTACAAGTGGCGCCCCACCCGGAGCGTACGGACCGAAGCCCTTGAATTCGACCGCGGGACAGACCCTGCCCGAGACAACCCGGACGATCGTCGTCGATCCGCTGACCCGCGAGAACCAGCGACGGGCGGCCGATCCACGCGCCTCCGCCTGGGTTTCGGCCAATGCGGGCGCGGGCAAGACCAAGGTTCTGACCGACCGCGTCGTGCGGCTGCTCCTCGACGGGTCGCCCCCCGGCCGGATCCTGTGCCTCACCTTCACCAAGGCCGCCGCCGCCAACATGGCGATCCGCGTGTTTCAGCGCCTCGGACGGTGGGTGACGCAAGACGATGCCTCCCTATCGGCCGAACTCACCGAACTGACCGGCGAACGCCCCTCGGCCGAGCGGCTGCGCATGGCGCGGCGGTTGTTCGCCCGTGCCGTCGAGACGCCGGGCGGGCTCAAGATCGAGACTCTGCACGCCCTGTGCGAGCGGCTACTGCACATGTTCCCCTTCGAGGCGAATGTGCCCGCACGGTTCGTCGTGCTGGACGAGATGCAGGCGCGGGAGATGTTCGCGGTGGAGACCGCCAACGTCCTCGCGGACGCGACCCAGGCGACCGAGACCCCGGTGGGCATCGCCCTGTCGCGTGTCACCGCCGAGGCGACGGGGGAAGCCCTGCACGACGCGGTTCGCGCAGCGGTCCGCGCCCACGCCCTCATGGTGAGCCGCGACGGGCTGGACGGTGCCTTCATCCGCCTGCGCGCGGAACTCGGCCTCTCGGCGGAGGAGGATGCCGACCGGATCGAGGGGGCGATCCTCGATAATGGCCTCGACGATCTCACGGCCATCGCTGCCGCTCTCCAGACGGGCAAGGCGAGCGACGCCACCTTGGCCGAGACCGTCGCCGAGGCGCACTTTGCGCGGGAGGCGGCGCCGAAGGGATACGACCGAAGCGAGGCGATCGAGGCCTACAAGGCGATCTTCTTCACGCAGAAGGACGACCCCAAGGCCGACAAGAGCCTCGGCACGAAATCCGTGCCGGAGCCGGTGAAGCTCGCGTTGATCGAGGAGCGGGACCGCCTCATTCCCCTGTTCGACCGCCTGCGCGCCGCGCGGGCTCATGCCCGCACCGAGGCGTTGTTCACCCTGGCCGCCGAGATCCACCGCCGGGTCGAGGCGCAGAAGGCCCGCCTCGGCGCGCTCGATTTCGACGACCTGATCCGCCGCGCCCTCGACCTGCTCTCGCGGGTCGGCGCAGGCTGGGTGCTCTACAAGCTGGATCGCGGCATCGACCACGTTCTGGTGGACGAGGCGCAGGACACGAACCCCGAACAATGGGCGATCCTGCGCACGCTCACACAGGAATTCGCGGCGGGCGAAGGCGCGCGTGAAGGCAACCGCACCCGCTTCGCCGTGGGCGACCCCAAGCAATCGATCTACGGCTTCCAGGGCGCCGACCCCCGCGAATTCGCAGTGACGCGGGCGGCATGGATCAGCGAGTCGCGCTCAGCGGGCATTGCCTTTGCGGATGTGCCGCTCACCCTCTCCTTCCGCTCGACCACGATGGTCCTGAAGGCGGTGGACGCGGTCTTCGCCATCGACGCCCACAATGACGGCCTGTCGGAAGAGGACGTGCGCAGGCCGGTTCATGCCAGCGCCCGGCCGCACGCGGCGGGCGCAGTCGAGCTGTGGGACATCGCTGAGCCCGAGGCGACCGACGAGGTGAGCGCTTGGTCCGCACCGGTCGACACGCCCGATCCCGGCTCGCCGGCTTTGCGCGTCGCGCGACGGGTCGCGGCCGCCGTGAGGACCTGGACCCGCGACGGCGACGCCACCGGCCGCATCTGGCGACCGGGCGACATCCTCATCCTCGTGCGCAAGCGCGGCCCGGCCTTCGAGGAGGTGATCCGCTCCCTGAAGGGGCTCGGCGTCCCCGTGGCGGGGCAGGACCGGCTGGAGGTCTCGGCGCATATCGCGGTGGCCGATCTCGTCGCCATCGGCCGCGCGGGGCTGCTCCCCGCCGACGACCTGACCCTGGCCTGCGCGCTGAAGACGCCGCTTGTCGGGCTGACAGACGAGGATCTCGTGCGCCTTGCCGCGGGGCGCGACGAATCCGAGACGTTGCAGGACGCCCTGACCCGGCACGCCGAAACCGGAGACAAAGCCGCCATCACCGCGCGCGACGCGCTCGCCTGCTGGATCGACCTCGCGGGGGCGCTCGGACCGTTCGGCTTCTATGCGCGGCTGCTTGGGCCGATGGAGGGCCGGGCGAAGCTGGTGTCACGCCTCGGCGGCGAGGCGGGCGATGCGATCGATGTGTTCCTTGCCGCGGCGGCCCAGGCCGAAGGTGGCGAGGAAGCGCCCTCCCTCGGCAGTTTCCTGGCCCGGTATCTCGGCGCCGAGGCCGGTCACACGGTGAAGCGCGACCTCGAATCCGGACGCGACGAGGTGCGGGTGATGACCGTCCATGGGTCGAAGGGCCTGGAGGCGCCGGTCGTCGTCATCCTCGACGGCTGCGAGGCCTTCGCGGGCAAGGACCCGCCGCTCCTGCCGATGCTCGGGCGCGACGTGGTGCTGCCCCCGGTTTGGGCGGGCAAGTCGCAGGATTGCACGGCGACCGAGCGCGTCCGCGCCGCGCTCGGGGCACGGGCGCGGCAGGAACACAACCGGCTGCTCTACGTGGCCATGACCCGTGCTGCCGACCGGCTGATCGTCGCCCCCTTCCGCGGCAAGATCCGCGAGACCGAGGCCGCTTGGTGCCGGATGATCCGCGCCGGGATGGAAGCGACGATCGGCGCAGGCGAGACCATCGAATTGGCCTACGGCCAAGCGATCCTCTGGCGCGACGGAGCCCAGATCGAGGGCGGGACCCAGCCCGCCCGCAGCATCGAGAGCCGACCGGCCGAGCCAGACTGGCTGCGCCGGAAAGTGGAAGCGGAGGCCGTCGCGGAAGCGCCGCTGCACCCGTCGGGCATGCTCGATGCCGCTGATGGCGCTCGGCTGCCGCCACCGCGCCTGGGTGATGCTGCCGCCCGCCGCCGTGGCCTTCTGGTCCACGCCCTGTTGCAGCATCTGCCGCGCGTCGAACCGTCTGCGCGGCGCCGGGCAGGGCTGGCCTATCTCGTCTCCCGTGCGCCGGGCCTCGGCGAGCCCGCGCTTCGTGGCATTCTCGGCGCGGTGATGCGCCTGATCGAGGATCCCGCCCTCGCGCCGGTGTTCACGGACGGGGCGCGTGCGGAGGTGAGCCTGTCCGGCCGGGTAAGCGTCGGGGGAATCGAGCGCCCGGTGACCGGCCGCGTCGATCGCCTCGCCGTCAGCGACGACACCGTCACCCTCGCCGACTTCAAGACCGGTCGTCCGCCACCGGATGAGGCTCCCCTTCCCGATGCGGAGGCGAGCCAGATCGCCCTCTACGCCCGGCTCCTGTCGCGGATCTACCCCGATAAGCGTATCGTGCCGATGCTGGTCTGGACCTCCGGGCCGGTGATCCGGATTCTCGACGAAGCCGCGATGGACGCCGCCCTCGCACGGGTGGGTATCGCCGGGTAGCGCCGGTTTCGGGCATGATGGGAATGCCCTGCCGTTATGCGTCCGGTGCCGTGCTCCTTGACCGCTCGGACGCCCGACGCCAATTCTGCCTCGACCGTTCGGGCCGAGGAGCCCGTCCGCGGCCGCCCGGCAGCCTTGCCCGGCGGCGACTTCCGAAAGGTGATTCCGATGGCGACGGTGAAGGTTACCGACGCGAGCTTCGAGCAGGACGTTCTCAAGTCCGCCGAGCCGGTTGTCGTGGATTTTTGGGCCGAGTGGTGCGGCCCCTGTCGGCAGATCGGCCCGGCGCTCGAAGAGATCGCGACCGATCTCCAGGGCAAGGTGAAGATCGCCAAGGTCAACGTCGACGAGAACCCGCAGATCGCCCAGCAATACGGCATCCGCTCGATCCCGACGCTGCTCCTGTTCAAGAACGGTGAGCGGGTCGACCAGAAGGTCGGCGCGGCCCCTAAGGGCGACCTCTCCCGCTGGATCTCGGCTCAGACCGTCTAAGGCTTGAGCGTGACGGTTCCGGGCTGCGCGTCCAGCGTGGCCCGGTGCCGATTCAGGGCGCGTAGCCCGCAAAAACACCCTGACGGCCTCGTCGACCCGGTGATTGAGATCACCCTCGTCCTCGATCCCCCCAGCCGAGAACAGCAGGCGTGTGAACAATCCCGCCTGACACAGGTGTAGGAAGTGCTTGGCGGCCAGCTTCGTGTCCGCAGCTTTCAGTCGCCCCGCCGCCACCTGCGCATCGAGGTAGCTCGCGAGCCGCCCCTGACCCAGGGCAGGTCCGGCCTCGAAGAAGGTGCGCCCGAGATGGGGAAACTTCTCGCAGGCGCCGATCACCATGCGCACGAGCGAGACATGGTCCGGCTTGCTCATCTCCATCAGGTAGGTTCTCCCGAGCCGCGTGAGCACGCTGCGGATATCCGGGTCATCCACGTCGAGCGCGAACAGTGATTCCGCGAGGCCGCGCTTCTGGTCGATGGTCAGCGCCTCGAATAAAGCGTCCTTGCTGTCGAAATAGACGTAGAGCGTGCCCTTCGAGACCCCGGCCGCACGGGCGATCTCGCCCATGCTCGCGCCATCAAAGCCGGAAGCGGTGAAAACCCGCCGCGCACCTTCAAGGATCTGCCGCCTCTTCTCGGTCTCGGCGCCATCGCGCTCGATGGCCGCTGCACCTGCCACGGTGTGTTCTCCACATCATTGACCGAACGGTTCGGTCAACATATGCTGCGGGAATTGCAGGCCGGCGTCAACGCTCGTCCCGCGGATTGACCGAACGGTTCGGTCAAAACGGAGTTTTTCGGATGTCCCTCCGCGAGGATGCAGGGCGGCCGATCGAGGCCATCGACGACGAGAGCGCCACGCGCAGCGGCGCGCAACGGGCGGAGGCTCGCCCGGCCGTCGCGGCACCGGTCCAGTCGGCAGCGCTTGCCGAACCGGCCGCGCCGCCGCGCAAGCGTCCCCTGCGCAAGCTCCTGCTCCTCGGCGTGCTCGCTGCCGCCGTGACCGGGGGAGGCTACGAAGGATGGCAATGGTGGAGCGTCGGGCGCTTCTTCGTCTCGACGGACGACGCCTATGTGCAAGCAGACATCTCGGTCATCGCGGCCAAGGTCCCAGGCTATCTTGAAGCCGCGCCGGTCGTGAACGGGCAATCGGTGGCGAAGGGCGATGTCATCGCCAAGCTCGATGACGGCGATTACCGCCTCGCCCTGCGCTCCGCGCAGGACAAGCTCTCGACCCAACGCAGCACCATCGAACGTATCGGCAAGCAGGCTGAAGCGGCCGAGGCACAGGTGGCCCAGGCCGCCGCGCAGGTGGAGGCGAGCCGCGCCGACGCCGTGCGGGCCGAGGCCGATTTCCGGCGCGCCACGCAAATGCAGGCCGATTTCGTCGCCCGCTCCCGCATCGATCAGACCAAGGCCGACCGCGACCGCACCGACGCCGCGGTGAAGGGTGCCGAAGCGGCCCTGCTCGCCGCTCGCGCCAATGTCGAGGTGCTGCGGGCGCAGCAGAAGGAAGCTGAGAACCTCGCCGCCGAACTGAGCACCGCGGTGGACCGTGCCCAGCGCGACCTCGACTTCACCGTGATCCGCGCACCCTTCGACGGCGTGGTCGGCAACAAGGCCGTGGAGGCGGGCGCCTACGTGGCGCCGGGTACCCGCGTCGCTGCCCTGGTGCCGCTCCAGAGCGTGCGCATCGACGCCAATTTCAAGGAGACGCAGGTCGAGCGGATGCGTCCCGGCCAAGTGGTGACCGTGACGGTCGATGCCTATCCCGACCGGCCGATCCGGGGCGTGGTGGAATCTTTCTCTCCGGCCTCCGGCTCGGTGTTCAGCCTGCTGCCGCCGGACAACGCGACCGGCAACTTCACCAAGATCGTCCAGCGCATGCCCGTGCGCGTGAAAGTGCCCCTGGACGTCGCCCGCGAGGGCTTCCTGCGTCCGGGCCTTTCGGCTGTGGTGAAGGTCGATACACGTGAGGCGGGCGGGCTCACGGACGCCCGGGTCGCTGAGGCGCGCTGAGGTCCCGCCATGGCCGCGTCAGCCGTCCTTTCCCCCGCCGCCGTCCCGGTGCCGGCCGAACCGGCCATCGACAAGCGGCGGATGGTGGCCTTCCTGTGCATGGTGTTCGGGATGTTCATGGCGATCCTGGATATCCAGATCGTCTCGGCCTCCCTTAACGAGATCCAGGCCGGGCTCTCGGCCTCCGGCGACGAGATCCCCTGGGTCCAGACCAGCTACCTGATCGCGGAGGTCATCTCGATCCCGTTGTCGGGCACGCTGTCTCGCGTGCTCTCGACCCGGTGGATGTTCTCCATCTCGGCGGGCGGGTTCACGCTGATGAGCCTGATGTGTGCCTCCTCCTCGACCATCACCGAGATGATCGTATGGCGGGCGCTGCAGGGCTTCATCGGCGGGGGTATGATCCCCACGGTCTTCGCCTCGGCCTTCACGATCTTCCCGGCCTCGAAGCGGTCCATCGTCTCGCCGATGATCGGCCTCGTCGCGACGCTGGCGCCGACGATCGGCCCGACGGTCGGTGGCTACCTGACCGATCTGATGTCCTGGCACTGGCTGTTCCTCGTGAACGTCGTGCCCGGCATCCTCGTCACGATCTCCACCGCCATCCTCGTGGATTTCGACAAGCCCGACCTGTCGCTGCTGCGCCGGTTCGACTGGTTCGGCCTCGCCACCATGGCGGGCTTCCTCGGCTGCCTCGAATACGTTCTCGAAGAGGGACCGAACCACGATTGGCTCCAGGACGAGGCGGTGTTCGCGTGCGCTGTGATCTGCGCCGTCTGCGCGCTGCTGTTTTTCTGGCGGGTCTTCTCCGCCCGCGACCCGATCGTGGACCTGCGCGCCTTCTCCGACCGCAACTTCGCCAGCGGCTGCGTGGCGAGTTTCATCATGGGTATCGGCCTCTACGGCCTCACCTATCTCTACCCGGTCTATCTCGCGCGGGTTCGGGGCTACTCGGCGCTGATGATCGGCGAGACGATGTTCGTCTCGGGCCTTTGCATGTTTGCGACGGCGCCCATCGCGGGGCGCTTCTCCGGCAAGGTCGATCCGCGCATCCTGATGGCCATCGGCTTCGGCGGCTTCGCGGCGGGGACGTGGATCGTCACCGGACTGACCAAGGATTGGGACTTCTGGGAGTTGCTCTGGCCGCAGGTGCTGCGCGGCTGCTCGCTGATGCTGTGCATGATCCCGATCAACAACATCGCGCTCGGCACCCTGCCCCCGGCGCGGATGAAGAATGCCTCCGGCCTCTATAACCTAACCCGCAACCTCGGCGGCGCGGTCGGCCTCGCGCTTATCAACACCCTGCTCAACGACCGTTGGGACCTGCATCTGACCCGCCTGCACGAGCGGTTCACGTGGTCGCATCCGCCCGCCCTCGAGCGGCTTGATGCGATCCAGCGCGGCTTCGTAGATTACGGCAGCGCCGCCCCCGCCATGGCCCTGAAAGCCATGACCAACACGGTGCGGATCCAGGGTCTCGTGATGGCCTTCGAGGACGTGTTCCTCGTCCTCACGCTGCTCTTCCTCGCCATGGCCTGCGCCGTACCGCTGATCCGGAAGCCGCGCGCCGGGGCGGGTGCCGCAGGCGGGCACTGAGGTGGATTACGGGGGGCGTCGTGTCGCCCCCCAGTATTGATTGGCCTCCGGGCGCGCCGATCTGCTATTGACGGCGCGCGGGACGGCCGGAGAGACGCCCCGCGCCGACGGCCGGGACGGAACGCATGGATTTTCTCAACGCAATGGGCGGCACCGCCGGAGGATTCTTCGGCGCCCTGATCCCGTTCCTGTTCGTGCTCACCGTCGTCGTATTCGTCCACGAGATGGGCCACTTCCTCGTCGGCCGCTGGTGCGGCGTCGGGGTTCACGCATTCTCCATCGGCTTCGGGCCCGAACTGTTCGGCTTCAACGACCGCCGCGGCACCCGCTGGAAGCTCTGCGCCATCCCGCTCGGCGGCTACGTGAAGTTTCATGGCGACGCCAACGGCGCCAGCGTGCCGGCCCCCGAAGTCATCGCGCAGATGACCCCGGAGGAGCGGGCGATCAGCTTCCCGACCCAGCCCGTCGCCAAGCGCGCGGCCATCGTCGCCGCCGGGCCAGTGGCGAACTTCATTCTCGCCATCGCCCTTTTCGCCGGAGCGATCTGGTTCGGGGGCCGTTACGAGTTGCCCGCCCGCGTCTCGGCCGTGGAGGCGAACAGCGCCGCCGCCCAGGCCGGATTCAAGCCGGGCGACCTCATCACGGCCATCGACGGAACTCCGGTCGGCGACTTCAACGCCATGTACCGGATCGTGACCGGCTCGGCGGGCACCTCTCTCGCCTTCACCGTCGAGCGTGACGACCGCAACATCGTCCTCAACGCGACCCCGGCCACGATCGAGGAGCGCACGCCCTTCGGCCGACACCGGATCGGCCGCCTCGGCATCCGCTCGCCCAACGGCACGGAAGCGAAGCTCGTCCATTACGATCTCGCCGACTCCCTGAAGCTCGGGGTAAGCGAAACCTACTTCGTGGTGGAGCGGACCTTCACCTATCTCGGCAAGCTGGTGACCGGCCGGGAATCCGCCGACCAATTGTCTGGCCCGATCGGCATCGCCCGCGTCTCGGGCGAGGTCGCCAAGACCGGCGGCGTCGGTGGCCTCGTGGGGCTGATCGCCCTCCTCTCCGTCTCCATCGGCCTATTGAACCTGTTCCCGGTGCCGCTGCTCGATGGCGGACACCTGCTGTTCTACGCCTTCGAAGTGGTGCGCGGCCGCCCCTCAGCGAGCGGGCGCAGGAGGTCGGCTTCCGCATCGGTCTCGCGCTGGTGCTGATGCTGATGCTGTTCGCCGCCTGGAACGACATCCTCAACCTCGGGGCCTCCCTGAAGAACACCTGATCCGGCCAAGCCGGGCAGTGGATAGGGCGCAAAAATAAAGGCGCCGACCCCCGTCCGACCGCCCAGCGCTCGCCACAATCCTGGCCGTTCCGCCCGATCCGGCGGAGCGGCCTTTTCGTTAACGCCCGGTTCACGGGACGCGGAACGCCCCAAAAAACTCACGACTCTACAGATATTTACGATCTGTTCAGTATCTTCACGGCTTTAGGCGGACGCCGCCTCAGACGTTAAGTGGCGCGAAGGCCACGTCTCCCCAAAATCCCTTGGTGGAGGTGCCAGGCGCGTTTGCTTGACGGGGGAATCCCAGTAAGAGCTTTGCTTGGACCGAAGCCACGCTTGGACCACGGGAATGGGACGATCGACCAACGATCGCCCGCGCAGGCAAGCCCTGCGACCAGATCAGAAACGGGCGATTGCATGATGTCGTTGACGGGGAAGCATCGGCGTAAGTCGATGCGGAAGACCATCGTCCTGATCTCCACGGGGGCAGGTATGGTGCTGGGCGGGGCCGCCCAGGCCCAGCAGATTGTCGTGCAGGGCAACCAGCGCGTCGATTCCGACACCATTCGTTCCTACGTCACCGGCACCGCATCGGGCTCCGCCGAGGAAGCCCGCCGCAACCTGCTCGCCAGCGGCATGTTCTCGGACGTGAAGGTGTCGCAATCCGGCGGCCGCACGGTCGTGACCGTTCGCGAGAACAACCTGATCAACCGGGTCGTTTTCGAGGGCAACAAGAAGGTCGAGAAGGCGACGCTGGAAAGCATCGTCGAGTCGAAGTCGCGCGGCCCGTACAGCGAGGCCGCCATCAACGCCGACCTCGCCCGTATCCGCGACGTCTACAAGCGCTTCGGCCGCGGCCTCGCCAAGGTCACCTACCGCACGGTCAACCTGCCGAACGGCCGCGTGGACGTGATCTACGACATCGACGAAGGTGATAAGACCGGCATCGTCTCCATCAACTTCGTCGGCAACCAAGCCTATTCCGACCGGACCCTCCGCGGGCTGATGAGCTCGTCGGAGATGAACTTCTTGTCGTTCGTGAAGACGTCGGACGTCTATGATCCGGAGCGGATCAGCCAGGATCTCGACCAGGTCCGCCGCTACTACCTGAAGAACGGCTATGCCGACTTCCAGGTGGTGAATGCCGACGCGCAATACGTCGAGGGCGAGAAGGCCGGCTACGTCATCACGATCACCGTGAATGAAGGCCAGCAATACTCGGTCGGTGCCGTGGCGGTGGATTCCCGCCTGCCGGGCCTCGACACCGAGACGCTGCGCTCCGACATCGCCACCAATGTCGGCGACACCTATAATGCCGACGACGTTGAGCGGACGCTCAACACCCTGACCCGTGAGGTGAACCGCGCCGGCTATCCGTTCGCGCAGGTCCGCCCGACCGGTCAGCGTGATCCGGCGACCCAGCGCGTCTCCCTCGGCTTCGTTGTCGAGGACGGCCCGCACGTCTACGTCGAGCGCATCAACGTTCGCGGCAACACCCGCACCCGCGATTACGTCATCCGCCGCGAGCTCGATTTCGCCGAGGGCGACGCCTACAACCGCGTGCTGACCGACCGTGCCGAGCGCCGCCTCAACGGCCTGGGCTTCTTCAAGAAGGTCCGGTTCTCGAACGAGCCCGGCTCCGCTCCCGACCGCGTCGTCGTGAACATCGACGTTGAGGATCAGCCCACGGGTTCGTTCTCGGTGGCAGGCGGCTACTCCACCCAGGACGGCATCATCGGCGAAGTCTCGGTCTCCGAGTCCAACTTCCTCGGCCGTGGCCAGTATGTGCGCCTCGCCGGTACCGGCGGCCAATACTCGCGCGGTGTCGACTTCTCGTTCACCGAGCCGTACTTCATGGGCTACCGCCTCGCGGCGGGCTTCGACGCCTTCTACAAGTACTCGGATCTCACCCGGTACTCGCGCTACGAGACGACCGTTTATGGCGGCCAGGTTCGTATCGGCCTGCCGATCACCGAGGAATTCGGCGTCACCCTTCGTTACTCGCTGTACAACACCGAGCTGAAGGTCCCGAACACCCTCAAGCGTCCGTACAATGACTGTTCGGTGCCGATCCCGGGCTACACTCAGACCTATGCGGCCGGCACGATCCTGAACGGGCGCAACGTCGGCGGTCAGGCAGCCTACCCGCTCTGTGCCACCGATGGCGAAGCTTCGATCGCCATCAAGGGTTCGCAGGGCAACACCCTCACCTCGCTGGCCGGCCTCACCCTTGCCTACTCGACGCTCGACGTGATCGGCGCGCCGCGCAACGGCGTCTACGCCGAGTTGAAGCCCGACGTGGCCGGCATCGGCGGCGACTCGAAGTTCTTCCGCGTGACGGCGGACGCTCGCTACTACAAGGAACTGTACGAGGACGTCGTCGGCTTCGTCCGCTTCCAGGGCGGTCACATCGAATCCCTGGACGGCAAGCCGCTGCGCATCACCGACCAGTTCTTCCTGGGCCCGTCGCTCGTCCGCGGCTTCGCCCCGAACGGCATCGGTCCGCGCGACGTCGGCATCGCCGACGCCCGCTCGAACGCGATCGGCGGCTCGACCTATGTCGGCGGTACGGTGGAAATCCAGTTTCCGCTCTACGGCGTGCCGCGTGACCTCGGCCTGAAGGGCGCCGTGTTCGCCGATGCTGGTACGCTGTTCGGCTACCATGGCCAGCGCTCGTTCGACGTGAACGGCGATCAGTTCATCAACGGCTTCGCGAACGGCCGCTGTAACTTCAACGCCTACACGATCGGCGTCGAGCCGGAATGCGTGAACGTCCGCGACAAGGCCGTCCTGCGGTCTTCGATCGGTGCGTCCATCCTCTGGAACTCGCCGCTCGGACCGATCCGCTTCGACTACGCCTACGCCCTGACGAAGGACGAGGGTGAAAAGGTCATCATCCCCGGCTCGAACCGGATCGGCCATATCGGCAAGGACCAGACGCAGGCGTTCCGCTTCTCGGGCGGCTCGCGCTTCTGATCCGGCGCTTGACGTGAAATCCGAATGGCCGGCCGGGGATGCCCTGGCCGGCCATTCTCGTTTATAGAGCGCGGCGACGCTCCCCGGTGTCAGGCCGTCCCCCACGCGGGGACGTTTCGTTTCCGAGGCGAGCCCCCTCGCCGGATGCGCCGAGCCCGACGACGGGCGGAATCGGCGCGGTTGGTTCGAGATGCCCGAGACACACTTCTTCACGCCCGCGGCTGGCGTGACTTTCGCCGATGTCGCGGCGGCGGCCGGTGTCGCCCTGCCCGAGGGCGCCGATCCGTTCCGGACGATCGGTGGCGCCGCCCCGCTCGAGAGCGCGGGCCCTACCGAACTCGCCTACATGGACAACGCGCGCTACGCTGAGGCGCTGACTCAGACCCGTGCTGGGATCTGCCTCGTGGGGCCGCGCTTCGCTGCCCGCGTCCCGGCTGAAACGGTGGCTATCGTCTGCCGCGATCCCTACCGGATCTATGCCGGGCTGCTCGGCCGCCTTCATCCCGACGCGATGCGGCCCGGCCCGCAATTCGGGGGCAAGGGCCTTGCCTCCGGAGCCCATGTCCACCCGGACGCGCGTCTTGAGGAAGGCGTCACCGTCGATCCCGGCGCGGTGGTCGGCCCCGGCGCGGAGATTGGCTCGGGCACGGTGATCGGCCCCAATGCCGTCATTGGACCGGGGGTTCGGATCGGCCGGGATTGTGCCATCGGCGCGGGCACGACCCTCAGCCACGCCCTGGTCGGCAACCGGGTCATCGTCCATCCGGGCGCGCGGATCGGTCAGGACGGGTTCGGCTTCGCCATGGGAGCGACGCACCTTAAGGTGCCGCAGGTCGGCCGCGTGATCGTGCAGGACGATGTCGAGATCGGCGCCAACACCACCATCGACCGGGGCGCCTCTCGCGATACGGTGATCGGCGAGGGCACCAAGATCGATAACCTCGTGCAGATCGCGCACAACGTGGTGATCGGGCGCCATTGCGTGATCGTGTCGGGCGTCGGCATCTCCGGCTCGACGACGCTCGAGGATTACGTGGTGCTCGGGGGCCAAGTCGGCGTGGTCGGTCACCTGCGCATCGGGCGTGGGTCGCAGATCGCGGGCTCCTCCAACGTGAACCGCGACGTGCCGCCGGGCTCGCGCTGGGGCGGCACCCCGGCCAAGCCCGTCCGGGCGTGGTTCCGCGAACTCACCACCCTCGCCCGCCTCGCGGAGCGGTCGGGTGCCGACGCCGCCGACGGCGACAAGTCCTGATCGGGTTGGATCTGAAACCGCGCCAGCGGCCTTGCACATCCACGCATTTCTGCAAAAGAGAGGCCGCCTCCGGCATGGAGTCGGCCGGCAACGAAGGTAGCGCAGCACGATGAGCGAGGCGGATCAGGTTCTCGGAACGGCCGACATCCACAAGTTGCTGGAGTTGCTGCCGCACCGCTACCCGTTCCTGATGGTCGACCGCATCATCGACATCGACCGGGACGAGTCCTGCGTCGGCATCAAGAACGTCACGGCCAACGAGCCGCAGTTCCAGGGTCACTTCCCCAATCTTCCGGTCTTTCCGGGCGTGCTGATCATCGAAGGCATGGCGCAGACGGCGGGTGCCATTTGTTGTCGCCACATCATGACGGACGAGCTTCGCACGAAGCAGGTGTTCTTCATGACGATCGACAAATGCAAGTTCCGCAAGCCGGTCATTCCGGGCGACCAGATCCGCTTCGAGATGCGCAAGATCAACCACCGTCGCACGATGTGGTGGTTCCGGGGCGAGGCGAAGGTCGATGGCGTGCTGGTGGCCGAGGCCGAAATCGGCGCCATGCTGGTGACGGAGTGAACCGATGAGCGCGCCCGCGATCCACCCGAGCGCCGTGGTCGAATCCGGCGCCATGATCGGCGACGGGGTGCGGATCGGCCCGTTCTGCCATGTCGGGCCAGATGCGGTCCTCGGCGAGGGCTGCGAATTGGTCAGCCATGTCGTGGTGGCCGGGCGCACCAGCATCGGCGCGCGCACGCGGATTTTCCCCTTCGCCTCCATCGGCCATCCGCCGCAAGATCTGAAGTATCGCGGCGAGCCCTCGACGCTGACCATCGGCGAGGAGTGCCTGATCCGCGAAGGCGTCACCATGAATCCCGGCACGGCGGGCGGCGGCCTTTCGACGACGATCGGGGACCGTTGCGCCTTCCTGGCCAATTCGCATGTCGGGCATGACTGCCACGTCGGCTCCAACGTGGTCTTCTCCAACAACGTGATGCTGGCGGGCCATTGCTCGGTGGGCGATTTCGCCATCCTCGGTGGCGGCGCGGCGGTGATCCAGTTCGCCCGCGTGGGGGCCCATGCGTTCGTCGGGGGCCTCTCGGGCCTCGAAAATGATTGCATCCCCTACGGCATGGTGCTGGGTAACCGGGCCTACCTGTCGGGCCTCAACATCGTCGGGCTTCAGCGCCGTGGCTTCGCGCGGGAGGACATCCACACCCTGCGCCGCGCCTACCGGCTGCTCTTCGCGCAGGAGGGCACGCTGATGGAGAGAGTCGAGGACGTGGCCACGACGTTCGAATCTCACACGGCCGTGCGCGAGATCCTCGATTTCATCCGAGCGGGCGGAAAGCGGTCGATCTGCACGCCCCGTGAGGCTCCGGTGCCGGTCGGCGGCGCCTGATTACGTCGCCATGCCGGAGGCCGTCTCGCCCGGCGAGGGCAATCTCGTCCTGATCGCGGGCGCCGGACGCCTGCCGGAACTCGTCGCGGATTCCCTGGACAGGGCGAGTAAGCCCTTCCGCATGATCGCCCTGCGCGGCTTTACAGGCCGTCCCCTGCGCGGGCGGGCGGATGCGACGGTCGATCTCCTCGACCTTGCGGCGACGTTGGCTCTTCTGAAGGAGTGGGGTCCTGCCGTGGTGGTCCCTGCCGGGAGTGTCGCACGGCCGAGCGCGGCGGCGATCTTTAACGCGGGCGCCGCGTGGCGGAACCGGGATACGTTGCGCGAGATAGCAGGCGGCGGCGACGATCGCCTCCTGCGCGCGGCCCTGTCGCTGGTGGAAGAGAACGGGCACCGGGTGCTCGGCGTCCATGAGGCCGCGCCCGATCTGCTCTGCCCGGAGGGCCCGCTCGGCGTCGTGAAGGCGGATGGGGAGGCGCAAGCCTCCATCGCCACAGGGCAGAGTGTTCTCAAGGCCCTTTCGCCCTTCGATGTCGGACAGGCCGTCGCCGTCGCGGGCGATCGCGTGCTGGCCGTCGAAGGGCCCGAGGGCACTGACAAGATGCTCGCCCGCGCCCGCGCACTCGGGCGCAAGCCCTTCGGCCGGGGGCGGCCCAATGCAGGCACCGTTCTGGTGAAGGCGCCCAAGGCCGGACAAGACCTTCGCATCGACCTCCCGGCGGTCGGGCCGCGCACGATCCGCAACGCCCATGCGGCGGGCTGTGCCGGCCTTGCCCTACGGGCTGGGGGCACTCTGGTCATCGACCGCGCCGCCACCGCCGCCGAGGCCGACCGGCTCGGCCTCTTCGTCATCGGCCTTGGGGACCCCGCGTGAGCGCCCCTCGCATCTGGCTCGTGGCGGGCGAGGATTCCGGCGATCAGCTCGGCGCCAAGCTGATGCGGGCGCTGCGCGTAGCGGCTCCCGATGTCACCTTCGGCGGCGTCGGCGGCGAGGCGATGGCGGAGGAAAGTTTCGCCTCCCTCTTCCCCCTCGATGACGTGGCGGTGATGGGCTACTTGCCCGTGCTCGCCAGGGCGCGGACCCTGCTGCGGCGGATCCGCGAGACGGCGGAGGACATCGTCGCAGCCAAGCCCGATATCCTCGTCATCATTGATAGCCCCGGCTTTACTCACGCGGTCGCCAAACGCGTGCGCAAGGCGATGCCTTCGCTCCCCATCGTCGATTACGTCTCGCCCAGCGTCTGGGCATGGCGGCCCTGGCGGGCGAAGGGGATGCGACCCTTCATCGATCACGTCCTCGCCCTGCTTCCCTTCGAGCCGGAGGCGCATACCCGGCTCGGCGGACCACCCTGCACCTATGTCGGCCATCCGCTGATCGAGCGCCTGGACGCGTTGCGTCCCGATGCGGCGGCGCAAGCACGGCGCGAGCAGGCCCCCTACCCTCTCGTCGTGCTGCCGGGCTCCCGCCGCTCGGAGATCGAGCGGCTGATGCCGGTCTTCGGCCCGGCCCTGGCGCGGATCGCACGGGACTTACCCATCGAGGCGGTTCTGCCCGCCGTGTCGCGCCACCGGGCGCGCATCGAGGAACTGGCCAAGGGCTGGGACGTGCCGGTTCGCATCGTCGGCGGAGAGGCCGAGAAATACGCGGCGTTCCGGGCGGGGCGCGCGGCGCTCGCGGCATCGGGAACGGTCACCCTCGAACTCGCCCTCTCCGGCGTACCGACCGTGGTGGCCTACAAGGTCTCGCGGGTGGAGGAGTTCATCGCCCGGCGGCTCATCCAGGTGCCGAGCATCGTGCTGCCGAACCTGATCCTCGGCCGGAATGCCATGCCGGAATTCGTGCAGGCCGAGTGCTCCCCGGACAATCTCGCCAACGCCCTCCTGCCGCTCCTGCGGGGCGGGCCGGAGAGGGAGGCCCAGATCGCCGCCCTCGACCGCATGGACGAACTCACCATCCTGCCCGGCGACGATACGCCGAGCCGGGCGGCGGCGCGGGTCGTTCTGGCGATGCTGCGAAGCCCATCGGTGGCGGCTCTGCCACAGGGCGGGGATGGCGCCACCCGCTGAGGCGCGGATAGCTTGACCGGACCACGGGGCGCGGTTCAATGCGCGGAGGATGGAACCCGAACGGGTCGGGACATCCGGTTGCGAGAGGGATGGCGGATCGTGCGGCGGCTTCCGCTCCTCGTCCTGGCGGCTCCAGTGGTGGTTGCGGCGCTCGGCGCCTGCACCGCGACGAACTTCTCCTACATCTCCAAGACCTATGTCGGCCTGCCATCACAGGTCGTGACCATCGGCTGTAAGGAGCCTTACGAGGTCTATGACAACCGGCAGCAGCGCCGGATGCTCATCGTCTCGAATGCCCTGCGCGAGGTCACCGGCTGCAACATCAACGACCTGCGGATCGACCCCGATCCGGAAGGGACGCGCGTGAGCCGGTTCCGCGCCGCTGCGCACGCCTATCTGGACGAGACGGTCCGGGAAGATTGCACCATTCGCGGCGAGACGGTGTTCGACTCGCTGAAGACCGAGTTCGCCTATGCCTGCTCGGCACCGATCGAGCCGCGCAATGCGAAGGTGCCCCGCCTGCCCGGACGTCGGCCCGGCCTTCAAGCACAGTAAGCTTCAGATCTCGGGGCGCGGAAACGTCCGCTCGGCGGCATCGCCCGCCGCTGCCAGCAGCGCGCGGGCGAAGGCCCTCGCCTCGGCCCGCTCCAGCACGACCGCCGCCGTCATCGGTTGCCCGGCGAGATCGGGCAAGGTCAGTTCGAGGCGCACGCCCTCTCGCACGGCGCTGGCCTGAAGGCTCCAGCTTGCCTCGCGTCCTGGTTGCTCGGCCATGGCCTGTCCCGCCCCATCATCGCGGCACTCCGCGTGCCTTCCTCCTGCCCCGCCTCTCTACAATCCTCAAGACCGGCATGTGCCCGCCTGCGTTGACGTCGTGAACGGGATGATGTCTCCCCTGTGCCGACAAGGGAGCATGACATGTCAGAGATTTGGTTCCGCGCCGGCGAGGCGACCGTGCTGGCCGCCGAGGGTCAGTATACCGACGCGATGCCCGAGGTGCTGATCGGCTCTACCCGGGGCCCGGTGGGACAGGCCTTCGCCTCCATGATGGGTCAGGCCGTGGGCCACACCCGCATGTTCGTGGTGCGCGACCTCAACCAGCTCGTGCGCCCGGCGACGATGATGACGAGCAAGGTCACGATCCAGAGCGCCGATTACGTCGAGCTTCTGGGCGGCGTCGTGCAGGCCGCGACGGGCGATGCGATCGTGGATTGCATCATTGAAGGCATCCTGCCGAAGGAGGGCCTGGACGACCTCTGCATGATCATCATGATCTGGCTCGATATCCGCTGCGCCGACGACGACAACCTCGACCGCAAGGATCTTTACCGGACCAATTACGAGGCGACCAAGCTCGCTATCGCCCGCGCCCTGAAGGGTGAGCCGACGGTGGACGAACTGATCGCCAACCGTAAGACCGTGAAGCACTACGCGCTCGAAGACGTCATCGAGTACTAAGACAGCCTAACTTCGTCATTGCGAACGAAGTGAAGCAATTCAGGGACACGCTCCAATCTGAAACGTGCCGCTGCCCTGGATTGCTTCGCTGTCGCTCGCGATGACGGCAGCGGTTCCGAGGGCCGTTACCACCCGTTGATCCGCTCCCACACCGTCGAGGCGCAGCCTTCGCCGTCGATGACGTGGTAGCGGTCGTACTGCGCGGCGGTGGCGCAGGCGTGGTTCGGCAGGATCCGCACGAGGGATCCAACCGGCAGGTCGGGAAGCGCGGCGCTCGAACCCTTCCGCACGGCGAGCACGCCGTGCTCCTGGTTCGCTTGAGCGACGATCACATCTGCATAAGCGTGGCCCAACCGGTCGCAGACGATGCCGTAGCCCTGGTCTACGGCTTGGGAGGCGGTGCCCCGGTCGCGGGACATGGCCATCCACCCGGCATCGGTGATGATCCAGCCCTTCTCGGGCTGATGGCCGATGACGGTGGCCAGCACCGAGACGCAGATATCCTCGACGGCGCAGGACCCGATCCCGGCCTGGACCAGATCCCCGAACATGTAGACCCCGGCCCGGACCTCGGTGATGCCGTCGAGATGGCGGGCATGGCGTGCGGTCGGCGTCGAGCCGACGCTGACGACGGGGCATTCGAACCCGGCCGCCCGCAGGGTCTCAGCAGCCTGTAGCGCCGCCTTGCGTTCGCCCTCGGCGGCTTGCGCCAGCGCCTCAGGATCGGAGAGGCCGTAGCTTTCGCCCGCATGAAGGAGCACGCCGCGCAACGTGGCGCCTTGGGCGAGCCGTTCACCGATGCCGCGCAGCAATTCGGCGTTGCCGGGCTTCACGCCCGAGCGATGGCCATCGGGATCGACCTCGATGAAGACCGGAAGCCTGTCCCCACTCGCGCGGCTCCACGCGGCGACCGCCTCGGCCTGGACCAGCGAGTCGAGCACGACCGCGAGGTCCGCCTTCCAACGACGGCGAATCTCACCGACCCGGTCGAGCTTGTTCGGAGCGATGCCGACCGCATAGGTCAGATCGGTCACGCCGCGCTCGGCGAAATACTCCGCTTCCTTCAGGGTCGAGACCGTGGCGGGGCCGCTCGGGCTCGTCATCGCCATGCGAGCCACATCGATGGACTTGGCGGTCTTGAGGTGCGGCCGGAAGGCGACCCCGTGCCGTGACACCTGCGTCTGCATGCCCGCGAGGTTGGCTGCGAGCTTGCGCCGGTCGAGGAGCAGGCAGGGCGTCTGAAGGGTGCCGAGCCCGTCATCGATCCCGTTCGTATTCGCCGCTCCGGTCATCCTGCGCTCGCTTCTGATTATGCCGATGGGTCCGTTTAATCCCGCGCGGCAGCGAACTTAAAGGGCAGGCGACGTATCAGTGACCGTGGATTGTTTGGGGCGCCTGGCCGAAACCGGTGGACGGCAGGAGATACGTTCGTCCATAGAGCCTTCAAACAAACGCGGGGAGGGCCGCTCTTGGGACGGGACGTGATCCTGGCAACTCAAGGGTTGACCATGGAATTCAAGGGATTTCGTGCGGTCAACAACGTTGCGCTGCAAGTCGAGCGCGGCACGATCCACGCGCTGATCGGCCCCAATGGGGCCGGCAAGACGACCTGTTTCAATCTTCTCACGAAGTTCCTGCAGCCCACCGCAGGTTCGATCCGCTATAAGGATCGCGACATTACCGGCCTGAAGCCCGCCGACGTGGCGCGCCTCGGCCTCGTTCGGTCGTTCCAGATCTCGGCGGTCTTTCCGCACTTCACGGTCATGGAAAACGTCCGCATCGCGCTTCAGCGGCGGCGTCACGGCGACTCGTTCGACTTCTGGCGTGCGGAGAAGATCCTGCGCAGCTTCAACGCCGAGGCGCTGGAATTGGTCGAGGCGGTGGGCCTGTCCGAATTCGCGAACACGCAGGCCGTGGAACTCTCCTACGGCCGCAAGCGCGCCCTGGAGATCGCCACGACGTTGGCGCTCGATCCCGAAATGCTGCTCCTCGACGAGCCGATGGCGGGCATGGGGCACGAGGACGTGGACCGCACCGCCGAGTTGATCCGCCAGGTGGGCAAGGATCGCACGATCCTGATGGTGGAGCACAACCTCTCCGTAGTGGCATCGCTCTCGGACCGCATCACTGTGCTTGCCCGCGGGCAGGTGCTCGCCGAAGGCGACTACGCCACCGTGTCCAAGGATCCGCGCGTGGTCGAGGCTTACATCGGGTCGGGACATGCCTGAGGCTGCGCAGAAACTCTCTTCAGCGCCTTCGACGGCGCCCCTCCTCGCGGTTCGGGGGCTCCAGGGCTGGTATGGCGAAAGCCACGTGCTCCACGGCATCGACATCGACGTGAGGGCGGGCGAGGTCGTGACGCTGCTCGGCCGCAACGGCGCGGGCAAGACCACGACGCTGCGCGCCATCATCGGCATCCTGGGTCGGCGCTCAGGCTCCATCGTCTATGACGGCGTCGAGACCATCGGCATGGCCTCGCGCAAGATCGCCAAGCTCGGCCTGGGCTACGTGCCCGAGGAACGCGGCATCTTCTCGAGCCTCACGGTGCAGGAGAACCTGATGCTGCCGCCCCGGGTGAAGCCCGGCGGCATGTCGGTGGCCGAGATCCACACCCTGTTCCCGAACCTCAAGGAGCGCGCGGGCAGCCAGGGCACGAAGCTCTCCGGCGGCGAGCAGCAGATGCTCGCCATCGGCCGCATCCTGCGTACGGGCGCCAAGCTGATCCTGCTCGACGAGCCGACCGAAGGCTTGGCCCCGGTCATCGTCCAGCAGATCGGCCGGACGATCCAGAAGCTGAAGGCCGATGGCTACACCATCGTTCTGGTCGAGCAGAATTTCCGCTTCGCCCAGACCCTGGCCGACCGGCACTTCGTGATCGAGCAAGGCCGCGTCGTAGATCAGATCGCCAATGCCGATCTCGATGCGAACATCGACAAGCTCCACGCCTATCTCGGCGTATGAGCGAGCCACCTCTTCGTTTGACCGACCAACCGGCCGAAACGGCCGCCAAGGAGTGACACCGATGAACGGACGCTTTCCGCTCGCCGCACTCGCGGGGGCCTTCCTGGCCGGCGTTGCCATGATCGTCCCGGCCTCCGCCCAGACCGCTGTGAAGATCGGTGTTCTGGGTGACCGGTCCGGCGCCTATTCCGACATCAGCGGCGAGGGCTCCGTGGTCGCGGCCAAGCTCGCGCTGGAGGATTTCAAGCCCGAGGAAAAGGGCCTGAAGGTCGAGATCGTCTCGGCCGACCACCAGAACAAGCCGGATGTCGGCGCGGCCATCGCCCGTCAATGGTACGACCGCGACAAGGTCGACATGATCACCGACGGCGTCACCTCCTCGGTCGCGCTGGCGATCAGCCAGGTGACCAAGGAAAAGAACAAGGTGTTCATCGACACCGGCGCGGGCACGGCCGATCTGACCGGCCCGCAATGCAGCCCGAACACGATCCACTGGGTGTACGACACGGTCGCACTGGCCAACGGCACGGGCGGCGCCATGGTGAAGCGCGGCGGGAATACGTGGTTCTTCCTCACCGCCGATTACGTGTTCGGCCAGACGCTCCAGCGCGACACGACCAAGGTCATCGACAAGAATGGCGGCAAGGTCGTCGGCTCGGTGAAGACGCCGTTCCCGACCGCCGACTTCTCGTCCTTCCTGCTGCAGGCCCAGAGCCCGGCGCCAAAGTGATCGGACTGGCCAATGCGGGCGCGGACACGATCAACGCGATCAAGCAGGCCGGTGAGTTCGGCATCACCGAGGGCGGCCAGTCCCTCGCCGGTCTCCTCGTCTTCTCGTCGGACGTGCATTCGCTCGGCACCAAGGTCGCCCAGGGCCTCGTGCTCACCGAGCCGTTCTATTGGGACTTGAACGACCAGACCCGCGCCTTCTCCGACCGCTTCGCGAAGCAGATGAAGGGCTCGAAGCCGACCTCGAACCATGCCGGCGTCTATTCGGACGTGCTTCACTACCTGAAGGCGGTGGCCGAGCTGAAATCGACCGCCGACGGCGCCGCCACCGTCGCCAAGATGAAGGCGACGCCGACCGACGATCCGCTGTTCGGCAAGGGCGTGGTGCGTGCCGACGGCCGCAAGATCCACGACATGTACCTGTTCGAGGTCAAGAAGCCCGCCGAGTCGAAGGGCGAGTGGGACCTCTACAAGAAGCTTGAGACGATCCCCGGCGATCAGGTCTTCCGCCCGCTGGGCGAGGGCAACTGCCCGCTGGTGAAGGGCTGAGCGTGTAGGCGTCTGGGAGTCGGGCCATGATGACGATATTCGGGGTGCCGACCCAGGCGCTGTTCGGCCAATTGCTGCTCGGGCTGATCAACGGATCGTTCTACGCGATCCTGTCGCTCGGGCTGGCGATCATCTTCGGCCTGTTGAACATCATCAACTTCGCCCACGGCGCGCTCTACATGATGGGCGCGTTCGTGGCCTGGATGCTGCTCACCTATCTCGGCCTCGGCTATTGGTGGGCGCTGGGGCTGGCGCCTCTCGTGGTCGGCGTGTTCGGGGTCATCCTCGAACGCGCGTTGATCGCGCGGCTCTACAAGCTGGACCATCTCTACGGCCTGCTCCTGACCTTCGGCCTGGCGCTGATCATCCAGGGCCTGTTCCGCAACCAGTACGGCGTGTCGGGCCTGCCCTACGCAATTCCGTCCGAACTCTCGGGCGGGCAGCGGCTGCCCTTCATGTTCCTGCCGAACTACCGGGCCTGGGTCGTGGTGGCCTCGCTCACCGTCTGCATCGCGACATGGCTCGTCATCGAGAAGACCAAGCTCGGCGCCTATCTGCGGGCGGCTACCGAGAACCCGACCCTCGTCCAGGCCTTCGGCGTGAACGTGCCCCTGTTCCTCACCCTGACCTACGGTTTCGGCGTTGCGCTGGCGGGCTTCGCGGGCGTGCTCGCGGCGCCGATCTACTCCGTCAACCCGAATATGGGTGCGGACATCATCATCGTGGTCTTCGCGGTGGTGGTGATCGGCGGCATGGGCTCGATCATCGGCTCGGTGATCACCGGCTTCACGCTCGGTCTCGTCGAGGGCCTGACCAAGGTCTTCTACCCAGAGGCGTCCTCGACCGTGATCTTCGTGATCATGGTGGTGGTGTTGCTCGTCAAACCCGCCGGCCTGTTCGGGCGCACGGCCTGACGTAACGGAAAGCGCGACCATCATGGCCGACACCGCCGCCCTCGACGCCGCCCCCATCGCCGCCGCGCTACCCGAAAGCCGGGACGACAAGGCGCTGCAGCGCAAGATCTTCCTCGGCCTTGCCGTGCTGCTCGTGCTGGCGCCGCTGGTCCTTTATCCCGTCTACCTCATGAAGGTGCTGTGCTTCGCGCTGTTCGCGCTGGCCTTCAACCTGCTCCTTGGATACGGCGGCCTGCTCTCCTTCGGCCATGCCGCATATTTCGGCATGGCGAGCTACCTCTCGGCCTACAGCGCCAAGATGTGGGGGCTGACGCCTGAGGTCGCGATCCTGCTCGGCACGGCGACAGCCGCTCTGCTCGGGCTGGTTTTCGGTGCGCTCGCGATCCGAAGGCAGGGCATCTACTTCTCGATGATCACCCTGGCGCTCGCGCAGATGGCGTTCTTCTTCGCTCTGCAGGCGAAGTTCACGGGTGGCGAGGACGGCATCCAGGCCGTGCCGCGCGGCGCCCTGTTCGGGGCGATCCCCCTCGACGACGACCGGGTGATGTATGCCCTCGTCGCCATGGTGTTCTTCTTCGGGATGCTCGCAATCTACCGGATCATTCACTCGCCCTTCGGGCAGGTGCTGAAGGCGATCCGCGACAACGAGAACCGCGCCGTCTCGCTCGGCTACCGCGTGAACCAGTACAAGCTCGCGGTCTTCGTCCTTTCCGCGACGCTGGCCGGACTCGCGGGCGCCACCAAGGCGATCGTGTTCCAGCTCGCCTCACTCACCGACGTGCATTGGTCGATGTCGGGCGAGGTCGTGCTCATGACCTTGGTCGGCGGCATGGGCACCGTGTTCGGCCCCATCGTCGGCGCCCTCGTGATCGTCACCATGGAGACCTACCTCGCTCAGTTCGGCGCTTGGGTGACGGTCATTCAGGGCTGCGTCTTCGTGCTCTGTGTGCTGCTGTTCCGCGAAGGCGTCGTGGGGCTCATCGCCCGCATGCTGCGCAAGCCGCTGTAGGGCGGACGGAAGATTCGCGGCGCCCAGCGCCGCGATTTTGCGCTTCGCTGGCGGTCCCTTGGGCGGGCTGCCTTCGTCTTGAACGCCTTGACAACGGCGCCTGACACCCTAAGGCCAAGCTTGTGTTGCTTTCCGGCACCAGAATGTTTTGGAGTTCTGTCGAAAAGCTGATTTTGCCCGTTCGGAGCCAAGTCTAGCGTAGCGCGAAAACGGCCACGCTACCTTTCGTTAACCAATCGATTCACATCATTCACCATCAAACGATCGGTGACGTGATGGCCCCTGCTCGCTCCCGCAGTTTCGACGACCCCACCCTGGATTGCCCGGTTTCACCCGAGACGGTCGGCCGCCTCGCGAGGGCGACGCCGGGCGATCTCCCCGACCTCGTTGAGGGGATCCCCGAGTCGACGCGAGCCCGGCTCGCGGTCTGGCTCTACGGGCGAAGCCATACCCACGAGATCGGCGTGCGCATCGCCGCGACCTGCGACGGCACGAGCCTGCGCCGGGCGGGCGGGCTGATCGGCAACGCGCTCTACGACCTGTCTCGCCGTCCCTACGCCGCGCCGACCCACGGCACGCGGGTGAGCGGTTCGGCGCGGATCAGCCTTGGCGGGTCGAGCCGCCACGCCTGAGGTCTCTACGTCCCCTGGAGCACGCGCTGTCCAGGGGGTATCGTCGCGGGGCATGTCAGCCGCGCCCGCCACGATCCGCCGCCTCGACCCCGTCCTCGTGGACCGCATCGCCGCGGGCGAGGTAGTCGAGCGTCCGGCCTCAGCCGTCAAGGAATTGGTGGAGAACGCCATCGATGCAGGCGCGCGCTCCATCGAGATCACCATTGAGTGCGGCGGCCGCCGCCTGATCCGCGTGGTCGATGACGGGCGGGGAATGAGCCCGGACGATCTCGCGCTGGCCGTCGAGCGCCATGCCACCTCCAAGCTGCCCGACGGGGACCTGAGCGCCATCGCGACGCTCGGTTTTCGCGGCGAGGCCCTGCCCTCCATCGGCGCGGTCTCGCGCCTGTCGATCACCACCCGCCCCGAAGGTGCCGAGGCCGGGGCGAGCCTCGTGGTCGATGCGGGACGCAAGGGCGAGGTGGTGCCCGCCGCCGCCGCGCGGGGCACCCGCATCGAGATCACCGACCTCTTCGCTGCGACGCCGGCGCGGCTCAAGTTCCTGAAGTCGGACCGCGCCGAGAACGCAGCCGTCGGCGAGATCGTCCGCCGCCTCGCCGCCGCACAGCCGGGCATCCGCTTCACGCTGCGTACCGAAGCGGGCCAGCCGCTGGTGCTCCCGGCCGAGGCGGGCGACGAGGCGTCGCTGCGGCGCCTCGCCTCAGTGCTGGGACCGGATTTTAAGGCCAACGCCCTTCCGGTCGATCTTCAGCGCGAGGGCTTTGCCGTCTCCGGCCATGTCGGGCTGCCGACCTTCCACCGGGGCGCGGGCAGCCATATCCACCTCGTGGTCAATGGTCGTCCGGTGCGTGACCGTTTGCTCCTGGGCGCGGTGCGCGGGGCCTATGCCGACACCCTGGCTTCGGATCGGCATCCGGTGCTCGGGCTCGTCATCGCCTGTGCCCCCGACCTCGTGGACGTGAATGTTCATCCGGCCAAGACGGAGGTGCGGTTCCGCGAACCGGGCCTGGTCCGCGCCCTTGTCGTCAGCGCGATCCACGATGCCCTGCGCCGGGGCGGCGCCCGCTCGGCGACGACCGGCGGCATGCGCACCATCGAGGCGCTGCGCCCCGCCGCGCCGCGCCTGACCGCCCATACCGGATACGCGGCTCCGAGCCTGTTTCAAACTGGCTCCGCGCCGCGCCCGCGGGACATGCCCTCTTATGGGGCCCCTTCGGGCTACAACGGCCCCGTCTACCGGCCGACGCCCGGCCTCGCGGAAGCGGTGCAGGAGCTGCTGCAACCCCCTTTGAGCCTGCCCCCTGCCCTGCCGCCACAGGCGGAGGTCGCACCCGAGACGGAAGCGGCCCTGGAGGATCATCCGCTTGGCGCGGCACGGGCGCAGATCCACGGCACGTATATCCTGGCGCAGACCCGCGACGGCCTCGTCATCGTGGACCAGCACGCGGCGCATGAGCGCTTGGTCTACGAGCGTCTGAAGGCGCAGCGCGCGGCGGGGGGCATCGCCCGGCAGGGTCTACTGATTCCGGATGTCGTGGAGATGGAGCCGGAGGCGGCCGAACGGCTGTGCGCCTGCGCGGATGACCTGGAGCGGCTGGGCCTCGCCCTCGAACCGTTCGGGCCGGGGGCCGTCCTGATCCGGGAGATCCCGGCCCTCCTCATCGGCGCGAGCCTCCGCGACCTCGTGACCGATATTCTCGATGCGCTGGATGCCAGCGGGCTCGAAGAGGGGGGCGATCCGGCGACGGAGACCGGCCCCCTCGGACGACGCCTCGATGCGGTACTTTCGCGGATGAGTTGCCACGGCTCGGTCCGCGCCGGTCGGCGCCTAAAGCCCGAAGAGATGAATGCGCTGCTCCGCGAGATGGAGGCGACGCCGAATTCGGGACAGTGCAACCATGGCCGCCCGACCTCGGTGGAACTGAAGCTCTCCGATATCGAGCGGCTGTTCGGTCGGCGTTGAGCGAACCTACTTCTCGTACTTTATGTAGGCAAAGCGCGGATCGGTCGGCGTGCCTTCGAGGCCCTGCCCTTCCAGGCCCGGCTGCCAGGAGACGACCTCTTCGATCTTCTTGGCCAGTGCGAAATCCTTGTCGGTGATGCCCTTCGCGGCGTGGTTCATCAGCCGCACCTCGACCCAGGCGTAGGACGCGGTGATGTCCGGGTGGTGCCACGCGGCCTCGGCGAGATGGCCCACGGTGTTGATGACCATGAGCGTGCCTTTCCAGCCCGCCGTCTTGTAGGTGCGACGGATCCAGCCATCCTCCAGCCGCCAGGAGGGAAGCTCGGCCTTTAGCCGCGCCTCTACCGCCGCGTCGTCCATGGCTCCTTCGCGCCGCTCGGTCATTCCATTCCCTCCGTGATCGTGGTCTCGGGGAAAGGTGCCCGGCACGCGTGCCGCGTGCAAGGTCGTTCCGCCCCGGTGGACGAGCCCGCCCGTGCGCCCTATGACCTTTTTGGCAATGGCGCCCGCCCCCGGCGGTGCCCAAGGCTGCTGTGAAAGGCCGCCTGGCTGGGCTTTCGGCCCGAGGCTGGCTTGCCAAGGTGGACCGGTGACCACCGGAACCGCCGGACTACCGGAGGAGGAACGGCTCATGCTGTCACGGCGTGCGATGCTCGCCGCCGGCCTGCTCGGCGGGTTCGCGGCCCGAACAGGGCATGCGGGCGACCTCCCCGTGATCCGGCTCGGAAGCCTGCCATTCGGCACCTCGACCTGGGAAGCCGCGGTGATCAAGGCTCGCAGCCTCGACACGGCCAACGGCTTCACCCTGGAAGCGACGAAGCTCGCGGGCAACGATGCCGCGCGGATCAGCTTCGTGGGGGGTCAGGTCGATACGATCATCGGCGACCTGCTCTGGGCGGCCCGCCTGAGCAACGAGGGCCAGGGGCTGCGCTTCATCCCCTATTCGACCTCCGAGGGCGCCGTGATGGTGCCGAAGGACAGCCCGATTCAGAGCCTGAAGGATCTTGCAGGCAAGAAGTTCGGCGTGGCGGGCGGCCCCCTCGACAAAAACTGGCTGCTGTTGAAGGCGCAGGCGCGTGACGCCGCCGGGATCGATCTCGAAAAGCAATGCGAGATCGCCTACGGGGCGCCTCCGCTCATTACCCTCAAGCTCGAACAGGGCGCGCTCGACGCCGCCCTGACCTATTGGACCTACTGCGCGCGGCTCGAACCCAAGGGCTTCCGCCGCCTGATCCGCGCCGAGGACATCATGCGCGCCCTGGGCGCGGGCGGCGACGTCTCGCTGATCGGCTACCTGTTCCACTCCGCTACCGTCGCGGAGAAGCCTGCGGCCGTGGCCGGGTTCTACCGTGCCTCGCGCGCGGCGAAGGACATGCTGGCCTCGGACCCCGCGACCTGGGACATCGTGCGCCCGCTGATGGACGCCAAGGACGACGCTACGTTCGAATCCCTCAAGCGCGAATTCCTGGCGGGCACGCCGCGCAGGCCGGTGACGGCCGAGCGGACCGACGCGCTGAAGCTCTACGCGGTGCTGTCGCGGCTCGGGGGCGAGCGACTCGTCGGCTCCGGCAACGGATTGCCGCAGGACTTTTACTACGACGGGTCCCGGGATGGCTGATACCAGCGCGACCCTGCCCGCGTGCTGACCCGCATCGTCTCCCTGGCGATCCTCATCGCCGCGTGGCAGGCCGCCGCGTGGGAAGCCCATTCGCGCCTGCTTCCGGCGCCGCTCGCCGTTCTCGATTTCATCATCGCGGAAGCCAAGCGGGGCGACCTCGCCCACAATGTCGGCATCACGCTGCTGCGCGTGGCGATCGCCTTCGCCATCGCGATGGGGCTCGGCACCTCGTTGGGCGTCGCCCTGGGTCGCTCGCGCAAGGCGGACCTCGCCCTCGACACGCCGCTGCTCGTGTTGCTGAACACGCCCGCCCTCGTCATCACCGTGCTCGCCTATGTCTGGGTCGGGCTGAACGAGACGGCGGCGATCCTCGCCGTGGTGCTGAACAAGCTGCCGAACGTCGCGGTTATCGTCCGCGAGGGGTCGCGCAACCTCGATCCCGGTCTGGAGGAGATGGCCCGCGCGTACCGGTTCGACCGCTGGACCTGGGTACGCGACGTGCTCGTCCCGCAATTGCAGCCCTACATCGTCACGGCGGCGCGCTCGGGCCTGTCGCTCGCTTGGAAGATCGTCCTCGTGGTCGAACTGCTGGGGCGGCCGGACGGCGTGGGCTTCGCCATCAATTTCTACTTCATCCAGAGCACCGACGTGGCCGCCATCATCGGCTACAGCCTCGTGTTCATGGCGGTGATGATCGGGATCGACGTGCTCCTCCTCCAGCGGCTCGAAGCCCATGTCCGTCGCTGGCGCTGACGCGAAGCCGGTCCTGCGGGTCGCCGTCGCCGGCAAGACCTACCGGCCGAAGGGCGCCGCGCCCGTCGAGGCGGTGCGCGACCTCGCCTTCACGATCAGAGAAGGCGAGATCGTCTGTCTGATTGGCCCGTCCGGTGCGGGTAAGACCACGACCCTGCGCATCCTGCTCGGCCTCGACACCGACTTCACCGGCGAGGTTGCGGGCGCGGAGCAGGCCGGCATCGTGTTTCAGGAGCCGCGCCTGCTACCCTGGCGCAGCGTGGAGCACAATGTCCGGCTCGGCCTCGCAAAGCCCGACCGGGGCCGCGACCTCGATGCCCTGTTCGAAAGGCTGGGCCTCACGCCCTGGCGCGCCAGCTTTCCCCGCGCGCTCTCCCTTGGGATGCAGAGACGCGTCGCCCTCGCCCGGGCCTTGGCCGGGGGCCCGAAGGTGTTGGTGCTGGACGAACCCTTCGTCTCGCTGGACGACAACGCGGCGGCCGAACTGCGCGCCCTCGTGGTCGATACGGTGGATGCCGCGGGCATGAGCGTGCTGATGGTGACGCACAACGTCGCCGAGGCCATCGCCATCGCCGACCGTCTGCTCTTGGTCTCCCGCCGCCCGGCGACGCTGGTCGCCGACATCACCCTCGACCGGCCCCGACGCCTGCGGGACCGGGCTTGGGCCGACGCGACGAGAACCAGCCTCTCCGCCCGGCACCCCGAGGTGATCGCGGACTGATCCGGCTCAGTTCGCCTTCGCCTCGATGTCGAGCCGGTCGAGCACGGAGGCCGGGGAGCCTGCGGTGCCGAGTTCCACGAAGCCGATGCCCGTGGGCTCCTTCGATTTGACGCGGATCGTCAGCTTACCCGGGTTCATCACGAACTGGCCCATGGCCGCGCCGATCGTCTTGGCCGCCGGGCCGTTGCCGAGGATCACCGGCACCCCGAGCACGCTGGCGGTAACGTATTCCTTGCGCAATTCGTCGGGCTTCAGGCTCAGTTCCTTCGCCTGAGTGGCGAGGAAGCGCTCGAACAGGCCGCTATTCTCTACCGTGATATCGACGGTCCGAGCATTGCCCGAGAACAACAGCATGGTCTGGGCCGGGACGCTGCCGGAGAACAATTCCGGCCCGATGCCCCCGAACAGAGCGGCGAGGCGGACGGTGCCGATATCCTTGCCCGAGATCGTGACGTCGCGCAGGGCGACGGTGCGGGCGGCTTCGTCCCAGGCGGCATCGGCCGTCATGTCGAAGCTCAGGTCGCCGTAGCCGAAGGCCGGAAGGGCACCGACCAGCGGCAGGCCCGCCGCCAGGGAGGCGGGAACGTCGAGCCCGGTGAGCGCGAGCCGAGTCGAGGGCGGCGTGCCATCTGACGCGGGTCCGACGCCGAACACGGCCTTACGCAGGGCGACGCGGTTCGTCTTGAGGGAGGCGGGCACGGCGAGCGGGTCACCTGCCTTCGCATCCGGGGGCGGGCTTCGGCGACCCGCGTCCGCGCGGTGGGCTTGGCACCGGCCGCCTGCTTTCCGGCCGGCGCATCCAGAGAGCCGCGCCGCTGCACCGGCGGGGAGGCCGGGGGCAGATCGACGGTGAGATCGGTGAGGGTCAGGGTGCCCATGCCGGTCGCGAGGCGACGGCTCTCCTCGGCATTCGGCGCGGTATCCGGCTTTTCGGCGAGGCGCCGCATCTCGGCGATCACCGGGGCGAGGTTCATGCCCGTCAGGGTGATCTTGCCGAGCCGCGTCCGGGTGGCCCCGCTGGACACGCTAGCCCCTTCGATGCCGAGCCCGGCATCGGGACCGGCAGAGGCGTAAAACAGCCGCTCGGCTTCGAGGAGCAGAGGCTCCGCGGTCGAATCGCTGATGCTGACGCCTTTGAGGTCGATGCTGCCGACGGTCTGCGCGCCGAGCAGGTCGGCAGTGGCGGAGGCCGCGCCGCGCTTGGTCTCGGGATCGTCGAAGCCCCGCGACAGGAGGTCGAGGGAGCCGTTCCAACCCTTCGGCACCTGCCGGGCGCCAAGGTCGCGCCCCTCCAAGCGCGCGACCTTCACGGTCGTGCCCTTGGCGTCCGAGATGGCGATGTCGGAAAGCTGCATCGTGCCGTAGACGCGCAAGGTCGGCCCCTTGCCGTCACCCGGCTCCAAAGCGAGCCGGGCGAAGGAGGCGAGATCGACATCGGTTGCGCGGAAGGCGCCATAGGTGCCCGCCGCATCCGGCGCCGCCTTGGTGCCCTTGGAACTGAGGGTGACGCCCGACGCGGTGAGTTCGCCAATACGGCCGCCGCGCACGTCGCGGGCGACCACGTCGCGATAGGTCGCGCTCTGCCGCTGGTCGCCGGGGCCGGCATGTTCCGAATCGAGGACGGGCGCCGTCAGGCTCGCCGCATCGAGCCGCGCGAGGCGCACAGCCCAGGGCTCCGAGGCATCGGCCTTGAAGATCGCCGCCAGATCGTCCCGCGACAGGCGGGTGCCACTTGCGGTGAGCTTGGGCACCTTGATGACCGTGGCGCCGAGGGGCAGCACCACATCGGTAAGCGTCACGTCCTGAACGGCGGCGGCGCCTTCCTGCGCGCGAACCGGATGAGGGACGGCGAGGCCGAAGGCCAGCGCAGCGGCGCAGGCTACGAGGGCCGACCGGAGACGGCGAGCCGCCGGAAAAGTCATGGACAGGTCCAACTTGCCGAGACACGGGCGCGACAGATCGCGTCGCGCGTTTTGCATCGCGACACAATCGTTGGATGGTGGCACGAGCGTGGCGGACGGGACCTGTCACCCGGCCGCAACGTTTGCGGCAGGTCGTTCAGAGCGAGAACGAGGTACCGCAGCCACAGGAGGCGGTGGCGAGGGGATTCTCGATCTTGAAGGATTGGCCGATTAGATCGTTGACGAAGTCGATGGTCGAGCCCGCCATGTACTGCACCGAAACCGGGTCGACGATCACCGTCGCGCCATCGCGCTCGATGGCGATGTCTTGGTCCTGCCGGTCGCGGGCGATGTCGAAAGCGTAGGAGAAGCCGGAGCAACCTCCGCCATTCACGCTGATGCGAAGCAGGGAGCCGGGCGGCTCGTCGCCCATGATCTCGTTGATGCGCTTGGCGGCGCGGGGCGTCAAAGTGATCTCGGACATCGTTTCAGCCACAGGCAAATCCGCGGCGGCACGGGACGGCGATTGCCCCGAGCCCTCGGACCACCAAGATATGGGCCTCCGGTCCGTGCTGCAATGCGGGCGGGTGAGGAGCGACCGTGCAAGACACGAAACGGGCCAACGGCGAACGGTGGCGAGCACCCTACGCGACTGATCCCGCCGCGACGCGGGGGCGGCTCATCGCCGAGCCGGGCTCGCCCACGCGCAGCGATTTCCAGCGCGACCGCGACCGGATCATACATTCCACCGCGTTCCGGCGGCTGAAGCATAAGACGCAGGTCTTCGTGCATCACGAGGGCGACCATTACCGCACGCGGCTCACCCATTCGCTGGAAGTGTCGCAGATCGCCCGCGCTCTGGCCCGCGCTTTGGGGCTTGATGAGGATCTGGCGGAGGCGCTCGCCCTCTCGCACGACCTTGGCCATACCTGCTTCGGCCATACCGGCGAGGATGCGCTCGATGCCTGCATGGCCCCCTATGGCGGGTTCGACCACAACGCCCAGACCCTGCGCATCGTCACACGGCTGGAGCGCCGCTATGCGGGGTTCGACGGACTAAACCTGACTTGGGAGACCCTCGAAGGGTTGGTGAAGCATAACGGGCCGCTCCTGACAGCGCAGGGCGTTCCGACGCCGCGCTACACCGAGCGGGGCATCCCGGCGGCCATCCTCGAATACGATGCGGTCTACCCCCTCGATCTCGCGCTCCATGCCGGGCCAGAGGCTCAGGCCGCTGCGCTTGCCGACGACATCGCCTATGCCGCGCACGATCTCGACGACGGTCTGCGCGCCGGGCTGTTCGACCTGAAGGATCTCTCCGCGGTACCGTTCCTCGCGGGGCTTCTGGACGAGATCGAATCCCTGCATCCGGGATTGGAGCCCGCGCGGATTGTCCACGAACTCGCGCGCCGGGTGATCACCCGCTTCGTAGAGGATGTTATCCGCGAGAGCGAGCGGCGGATCACGGCCCTCGCCCCCGCCACCGTGGCCGACATCCACGCGGCCGGTGCGCCCGTTATCGCCTTCTCGCCGGCGATCGAGGCGGCCGATGCGGAAGTGATGCGGTTCCTCTGGAAGCGCATGTACCGTGACGCCAGCGTGGTCGCGGTGCGGGAGAAGGCGGCGGCCATCGTCACGGATCTGTTCACGGCCTTCAAGGCAGACCCGTCACGGATGCCTCCGGAATGGAGCGCCGACCTCGCCGGAGCCTCCGAGCCACGAATCGCCCGCCGCATCGCGGACTATATCGCTGGCATGACCGACACCTACGCCGTGCTCGCGCACCGCAAGCTGTTCGACGCCACGCCGGAGCTTCTGCCCTCCCCGCCGAGCCGCGGCCTCCCCCTGGCGGAGCCCTAGCCGAGCCGGCGCTCTTCCCCGCCCCGCTTCACGGCAGGGCGGGGATGGTGTAGCGCGATCCGTTTCCCGAAAGCCGCTAGCACCGTCCCATGCCGTCTGCCACGCCGAGCCGCATCGACATCACCTTCGCCAAGGCCCGTTCCGAGGGTCGCGCGGTGCTCGTTACCTACATCATGGGTGGCGACCCCGACCCGGAGACCTCGCTGGAAGTGCTGCGCGCCCTGCCCGGCGCCGGGGCGGACATCCTCGAATTCGGCATGCCCTTCACCGACCCCATGGCCGACGGCCCGGCGATCCAGGCGGCAGGCCTGCGCGCCTTGAAGGCGGGCCAGGACGTGGCCAAGACGCTGGGCCTCGTCCGCCGCTTCCGGGCCGAGAACGACACCACGCCGATCGTGCTGATGGGTTACTACAACCCGATCCATACTTACGGCGTCGACAGATTCCTGGCCGATGCGGTCGAGGCCGGGATCGACGGGCTGATCGTGGTCGATTGTCCGCCGGAGGAGGATTCCGAGCTGTGCCTTCCGGCGCTGGCGAAGGGCATCGCCTTCATTCGGCTCGCCACCCCCACCACCGACGAGCGGCGCCTGCCCGCCGTGCTCGCGAACACGGCAGGCTTCGTCTACTACGTGTCGATCACCGGCATCACCGGCACGGCCACACCCGATTTCGGGCGCGTGGCCGAGGCGGTGGGGCGGATCCGCAAGCACACCGATCTTCCGGTTGTGGTCGGCTTCGGCGTGAAGAGCGGCGCCCACGCTGCTGCCATCGCCAAGGGCGCAGACGGCGTGGTGGTCGGCTCGGCCCTGGTCGATGCGCTCCACCGCTCCCTCGACAGCGAGGGCCGAGCCGGCAACGGGACGGTCGAGGCCGTGACCTCCCTGGTGCGGGAACTCGCCGAGGGCGTCCGCTCCGTCAGCCTTACGGCTTAAACCCATCACTCCATTCGGCGCCCCGCCGCCGCATCGAACGACACGGGCGATTCAGCATGGTCGAACCGATGAACTGGATCTCGGAGGTCGTGCGCCCCCGGATCAAGACGCTGTTCAAGCGCGAGACGCCAGAGAACCTCTGGGTCAAGTGCCCTGATACCGGACAGATGGTCTTCCACAAGGAGGTGGAAGCCAACCATTGGGTCATTCCCGGCTCCGAGCATCACCTGAAGATGAGCGCCGCCGCGCGCCTCAAGATGATGTTCGACGGTGGAACGTGGATCGACGTGGCCCTCCCCGAGGTCGCCACAGATCCCCTGAAGTTCCGTGACGAGAAGCGCTACGTCGACCGCCTGAAGGACGCTCGCAGCAAGACCGGCCTGCAGGACGCGTTCAAGATCGGCTTCGGCCGCGTCGGCGGGATCCCGATGACGCTGGCCGTGCAGGAATTCGGCTTCATGGCCGGTTCTCTCGGCATGGCGGCAGGTGAAGCCTTCGTGCGCGGCGCTGAGAAGGCGGTGGAGAAGAAGACGCCCTACGTCCTGTTCTCGGCCTCCGGCGGCGCGCGGATGCAGGAGGGCATCCTCTCACTGATGCAGATGCCGCGCACGACCGTAGCAGTGCGGCGCCTGCGCGACGCGCGCCTGCCCTACATCGTGGTGCTGACAAACCCGACCACGGGCGGCGTCACCGCCTCCTATGCCATGCTGGGTGATGTCCACCTCGCCGAGCCGGGGGCGTTGATCTGCTTCGCGGGACCGCGCGTCATCGAGCAGACGATCCGCGAGAAGCTGCCTGACGGCTTCCAGCGGGCGGAATACCTGCGCGAGCACGGCATGGTGGATCAGGTCGTGCACCGGCATCAACTGAAGGATACGATCACGACCCTCTGCGGTCTTCTGATGAACCTGCCCGCCCCCGCGCAGGCCGAATCGGCTTCCGCACCCGCCGCCGAAATGGCCTGAGGGTCGATGGACTCTTCCGACGCCCTGCTGGCGCGCTTCCTGGCGCTACATCCCCGGACGATCGATCTCTCCCTCGGGCGGATCGAACGGCTTCTCGCGCGACTGAACCACCCCGAGCGGCGCCTGCCGCCGGTGATCCACGTCGCCGGGACAAACGGCAAGGGATCGACCATCGCGTTCATGCGCGCGATCCTCGAAGCCGGGGGGCTGGCGGCCCACGTCTACACCTCGCCGCATCTGGTGCGGTTCCACGAGCGCATCCGCCTCGGCGCCATCGGCGGCGGGCGGTTCGTGGACGAGGAAAAGCTCGCCGACGCGTTCCGCCGCTGCGAGGCGGCCAATGCCGAAGATCCCATCACCGTCTTCGAGATCACGACCGCCGCCGCGCTGCTGCTCTTCTCCGAGCATCCGGCCGACGTGCTGCTCCTCGAAGTCGGCCTAGGCGGCCGGGTAGATGCCACCAACGTCATCGATGAGCCCGCCTGCGCCGTGGTGACACCCATCGGCCGCGATCACGCGGAGTATCTCGGCGACACGGTGGAACTCGTCGCCACCGAGAAAGCGGGCATCTTCAAGCGGGGCTGCCCCGCAGTGATCGCCACGCAGGATTACGCCGAGGCCGACACGGTGCTGTGCCGCCAGGCCGAGCGAGTCGGGGCGACACCGATCATCGTCGGCGGCCAGGACTTTTCAGTCCACGAGGAACGCGGGCGGCTCGTCTACCAGGACGAAACCGAACTGTTCGATCTGCCGAAACCCCGCCTCGCCGGGCGTCACCAGCTCGTCAACGCCAGCACCGCCATCGCAGCCCTGCGCGCGGCCGGGTTCGGGGATATCGGCACCGCCGCCCTGGAACGGGGCCTGACGGGTGTCGAATGGCCGGGCCGCCTGCAACGCCTCGGCAAGGGGCGCCTCGCCGACCTCGTGCCGAACAGCGCCGAGCTTTGGCTCGACGGCGGCCACAACATGGATGGCGGACGCATCCTGGCCGCCGCCATGGGCGACCTCGGTGAACGCAGCGATGCGCCCCTCGTCCTGATCGTCGGCTTGCTCGGCACCAAGGATGCGGACGGCTTCCTCCGTCACTTCGTGGGCCTCGCCCGCGCGCTGATCGCGGTGCCGATCCCCAATCAGGTCGCGGCCCGCCCGCCGGAAGAAGTCGCGGAGATCGCTGAGCGTGCCGGTCTCTCGGCGCGGATCGCACCGAGCGTCGAGGCTGCGCTGGAAACCGTCAGCGATATCAGTTTCGAGCGGGCGCCACGCATCCTGATCTGCGGCTCGCTCTACCTTGCGGGTCAGGTGCTGGCGTCGAACGGCACGCCCCCGACCTGAGGGCGAACCTCGTTGACGTTGTTGAGAGGCGGAGCCGTCTAGCCCGCCGCGCGCATCTCCGGCAGCGCCTCTGCGCTCCAGGCGCGGACATGCGCGTCGATGGCCAGCGCCTCTTCCACATCGGCCGGGGCCTTGGGGTAGACCGGCGCGAAATGCGTGCAGGCGCGCTCGACAAGATCGGCAATGCCGTAGAAGTCGATCCGCCCCGCGATGAAGGCCGCGACCGCCACCTCGTTGGCCGCGTTCATCACGGTCGGCGCCGCCCCGCCCTCGGCCAGCGCCGCGCGAGCGATGCGCAGGCAGGGGAAACGCTCCTCGTCGGCCGCCTCGAAGGTCAGTGAGCCGAGCTTCACGAGGTCGAGGGGCCGACCGCGCTCGATCGACAGGCGATCGCCCAGCCCGAGGCAATGCGAGATCGGGACACGCATGTCAGGCAGAGCGAGTTCCGCCGTCACCGCACCGTCGATCCAATAGACCATTCCGTGGATGACCGATTGCGGATGGACCACCACGTCGAGCCGCTCCGGCTCGATGCCGAAGAGGTGATGAGCCTCGATCAGCTCCAGTCCCTTGTTCATCAGGGAGGCGGAATCGATGTTGATCTTCATGCCCATCGACCAGGTCGGGTGGGCGGCGGCCTCGGTGGGCGAGGCCGCGGCGATGCGCTCCCGCGTCCAAGTGCGGAACGGCCCGCCCGAGGCTGTGATCATCAAGGTGCGCACGTCGTCGAGGGGGCGGCCGTGCAGGGCCTGCGCCAGGGCGTCGTGCTCAGAATCCATCGGCCAGATGGTGGCGCCGTAGCGCTTGGCATCGCGCATGAAGGCGTCGCCCGCGCAGACCAAGCTTTCCTTGTTGGCGAGCGCCACGGTGCGCCCCAGGCGCAGCGCCGCGTGGGTCGGCTTGAGACCGGCTGCCCCGCTGACGGCGGCAACCACGATGTCGGCATCGCGGGCCACGGCCTCCATCACGGCCCCCTCCCCCGCCGCTCGGGATGCCCGAACCCGCGAGGGCTTCAGCCAGAGCAGGGCCACCGGCCTCGTCGGCCAGGGCCGCGAAGCTTGCGTTCAACTCGCGGGCGACCTTGGCCAATGCTGCCGCATCGCGCCCGCCGACCACCGCGCCGGTGCGGAAACGATCCGCGTGCTGCGTCAGCAGGTCCGCCGTGGAGCGGCCGATGGAGCCGGTGGCCCCCAATACGGTGACGGTCTGCACCACGGGCGAAACTCCCAGAATCCTAACCGATCACGCCCTGCCCACGCAGGACGAGATAGAGCCCGGCCAGAACGGCCACGGCGAAAAACCCGTCGAGCCTGTCCATCACCCCGCCATGGCCGGGGATGATACGGCTCGAATCCTTCACGCCATGACGGCGCTTCAGCCACGATTCGAACAGGTCGCCGGCTTGGCTGAGCACGGAGGCTACAGCGCTCGTTCCGGCCACGACGGGCAGCGAGGCGCCGCGTGGCAGGGTGAAGCCCAGAAGGTCGGCGCCCACGGCCACCAGCGTCCCGGCGGCGACGGCACCGGCCAGGCCGCCCAGCGCGCCGGACCATGTCTTGTTGGGCGAGATCGCCCGCATCAGCTTCGGCCCACCGATCTTGCGGCCGACGAAATAGGCGGTGATGTCGGTGGCCCAGACCACCGCGAACATCCAGATCGGCCCAATCAAGGCCAGGACCGGATCGTCCCGCAGAGCGGTGGGTACCGAGGCGATGATACCCGCACAAAGAAGGCCGACGAGCGTCCGCCACCGCCCAGCCGTGGTCCGCGCGACGGTGGCGCAGGCAGCAGCGCCGAGTGCCAGCACGGCGAAGCAGGCGAGCGCCGGAGCCTCGGCCTGCAGCGTCACGACCAGGGCGGCCAGCGTCGCCGCACCGAGCGCGATCAGCACCTCGCGCGGCTCGACGCGGCTCATGACGATCCATTCGCCGAAGCCGACGATGCCGGCGGTCAGCCACACGGCCGCGAAGGCCCAGCCACCGTAGATCAGGGCAGCGATGACGGCGGGGGCGAGGACAACCGCGG
Source organism: Methylobacterium komagatae (assembly GCF_042661665.1). Lineage (NCBI taxonomy): Bacteria > Pseudomonadati > Pseudomonadota > Alphaproteobacteria > Hyphomicrobiales > Methylobacteriaceae > Methylobacterium > Methylobacterium komagatae. The sequence goes on along the minus strand of NZ_JBHSWN010000001.1, from coordinate 2,474,052 downwards.
AAGCGACGCGCAGCCACAATTCCCGTCGCGAGCGGCGCACGGGCGGAACGGAAACGGCGGCCGAAGCCGCCTTCTCCACAGGAGTCTGGGCCGGAACGACGGTCACGCCGACCTCAGACCTGCATGATTTCCTTCTCCTTCGACGCGAGCACGCCGTCGATCTCGGCGATATGGGCGTCGGTGGCCTTCTGCACGTCGCCCGCCTGACGCTTCTCGTCATCCTCGGAGATCGCGCTGTCCTTCAGGAGCTTCTTGAGGTGGTCGAGCCCGTCGCGGCGGACGTGGCGCACGGCGACCCGGGCTTCCTCCGCGTATTTATGCGCGACCTTCACCATCTCCTTGCGGCGCTGCTCGTTCATCTCAGGGATACGCAGGCGGATGGTCTGCCCTTCCGTCTGCGGGTTGAGGCCGAGATCGGATTCACGGATCGCCTTCTCGACCGCCGTTACCATGCTGCGGTCCCAGACCGAGATGGAGAGCAGGCGCGGCTCAGGCACGCTCACCGTGGCGACCTGGGACATCGGCATCATCGAGCCGTATGCATCAACCTGGATCGGATCGAGCAGGCCGGGAGACGCCCGTCCGGTGCGGAGCGAGCCGAGATCCTTGGACAGGGAGGACACGGCGCCGGTCATGCGGCGCTTGATGTCGTTGAGGTCGAATTCCGGAGTGGCCATGGCGTCAGGTCCCTACGGGCATGGTGGAAAAGGGGCGCGGCGCAGGGCGCGCGGTCGCGGCCTCAATGGACGAATTTTTTCTCGCCCGCAAACGCCGGGTTGCAGCATCCCCCTCTCAGGGGACCACATGGGTCGAAGGGGCCTCGCCGGACAGGATCGCGGCGATGGAACTCGGCGCGTGAACTGAGCCGACGACGATCGACAACCTGCTTTCCCGCGCCAGCGCAAAAGCGGCAGTGTCCATCACCTTGAGGTCGCGTGCGATAGCCTCGTCATGGGTGATACGGTCGTAGCGCGTGGCGGACGGGTCCTTCTTCGGATCGGCCGAATAGACCCCATCCACCTGGGTCGCCTTCAGCACGGCATCGCAGCGCAGCTCGGCGGCGCGCAGGACGGCGGCGGTATCCGTGGTGAAATACGGGTTGCCAGTGCCGCCCGCGAGAACGACCACCTGCCCCTTGTCGAGGTGGTGCAGGGCGGGCTGGCGGGCATAGGTCTCGCAGATGGTCGGCATGGAGACGGCCGACATGGTCCGCGCCTGCACGCCCGCCGCGTTGAGCGCGGTCTCGATGGCGAGGGAGTTCATCACCGTGGCCATCATGCCGAGGGAATCACCCGTCGCCCGGTCGATCCAGCCAGCTGCCGAAATGCGCGCGCCACGGATCATGTTGCCGCCGCCGACGACGATGGCGATCTCGAGCCCGTTGGCGATCGAGCGCGCGACATCCTCGGCCATGGCGGCCAGGGTCGGGGGATGCAGCCAGTATCCATCGGGGGCGGCCAGGGCCTCGCCCGAGAGCTTGACCAGCACACGGCGAAACGGCGTCGATCCGGGCATCTCGATTCCTCGTGCCAGCCCGAAGCGCCGGGCGGCAGCTTCTACGTCAGAGGTCGGCTCGACGTCGAGGCCCGAAACGACATGCACAGGCTTCCCCAACCGGGAAACCCTGACAGCAAAAGACCACCGGACCGTCGAACGGCCCGGTGGTCGAGAGATGCACCCGAAGGTGTGCGGCCCGTTTAGTGGCCGGTGACGACGTCCATGACGCCCAGAGCCGTCATTAGAAGGCCCGAGGCGAAAGCGCCGATCATGAGGTAGCTGATGCTTTTCGAGAACATGCCTCACCCTACCGTGGCGCAGCGCCGCCGACTGTGCGTCGCAGCACCCAACGCCGCGGATTAACGAAGCAATGGGATCGTAGAGGGCACAGTGACACAGACGGGTAAGTTACTGATTGCTCCCGAAACCGCCGATTATTGCTGGCGTTAAGTGCCATACAGCTCAAATTTCATTACCCTGTAGATGACATTTGCTTGCGCAACTTGCACATCGCGACGTCACGTCGTGCCTCGCATTGGGGCGGCGCGAGATCAGCGCATCGGCGGTTGAACGCACCGTGGACGCTAGAAGCGCCCAAATCCTTGTGCTGCGGCGCACAGCCCCGAAACGAGAAGAGCCCGCCGGGGGGCACCCGGCGGGCTCTTCGATGATCCGGCAGGATCGGGTTCGGATCAGGCGCGACCGGCCTGCTGGGCGACCTCGGTCGCGAAGTCCGGGCCCTCTTCCTTCTCGATGCCCTCGCCCAGCGCGTAGCGGACGAAGCCCTTCAGGGTCACCGGGCCGCCGACCTTGCCGGCGGCTTCCTTGAGAACCTGCGAGATGGTCTTGGAGCCATCGTGCACGAAGGGCTGCTCCAGGAGGGTGACCTCCTTATAGTAGCTCTTCAGGCCACTCTCGACGATCTTGGCGAGGACGTGGTCCGGCTTGCCGGCGTTCTTCTCGCGCAGGATGTTCGACTCACGCTCCACGGTCGCGGCATCGACGCCCGAGGCGTCGAGGGCAACGGGGTTCGTGGCGGCGACGTGCATGGCGATCTGGCGACCGAGGGTCGACAGAGCATCGACGTCGCCTTCGGACTCAAGCGCCACGAGGACGCCGATCTTGCCGAGGCCCTCGGAGATCTGGCTGTGGACGTAGCTGGCGATCACGCCCTTGGTCACGTCGAGCTTGGCGACGCGACGCAGAGTCATGTTCTCGCCGATCGTGGCGATCAGGCTCTGCAGGTGGGCCGAGACGGTCTCGGACGAGCCGGGGAAGGTCGCGTTCTGCAGGCCTTCGAGGGTGCCATCGGTGTTGAGGGCGATCTTGGCGGCCTCGCGGGCGAAGGCCTGGAAGCCGTCGTTGCGGGCGACGAAGTCGGTCTCGGAGTTCACCTCGATCACCGCGGCGTGATGACCGGCGGACTCGACGGCCACGAGGCCTTCGGCAGCGACGCGACCGGCCTTCTTGGCGGCCTTGGCCAGACCCTTCTTGCGCAGCCAGTCGATGGCGGCTTCGATGTCACCCTGCGTCTCGGCGAGGGCGCCCTTGCAGTCCATCATGCCGGCGCCGGTCTTCTCGCGCAGCTCCTTCACCATCGCGGCGGTGATGTTGGCCATGGCCGGTTCCTTTCGTGCAGTTGAGGGCGGTTCGATGAGAGAGGCCCGGCGCTCGGGGTGAGCGGCCGGGCCCGGTATGCTGAGGTGTGCGACCGGCCGATGACGGCCGATCCACGGTGCCTTCGATCAGGCGGCGGCAGCGGCCTCGACGAAGCCACGAGCCTGCGAGACCCACGAATCGCGGTCGATGCGGCCGTTGAGCTTCAGGTCGGCATCGACCTTGGCGACCTCGTCCGGGGTCATCGCGGCGATCTGCCAGTAGTGGTAGATGCCGGCATCGTTGAGCTTCTGGACGATCTGCGGACCGGCGCCGTTCAGCTTGGTCAGGTCGTCCGGAGCGCCGCGCGGGGCCGCCAGCAGCTCGAAGTGCTCGGTCGACTCGGCGAGCATCGCCACGTCGGCCGGGTCGAGGGCGTCGGAGGAGACGGCCACGTCGTCGTTGGCCGGCAGTTCCTCGGCCATCGGCTCCTCGGAGGCGCCGAGATCGACACCCGACGAGCCCTGGGCGCGGGAGATGCCGTCGATGGCAGCGCGGGCGATCAGGTCGCAGTACAGCGCGATGGCGCGGCCCGCATCGTCGTTCGCCGGCACGACGTAGGTGATGCCGTCGGGGTTGCAGTTGGTGTCGACCACGGCCGCGACCGGGATACCGAGGCGGTTCGCCTCCTTGATCGCCAGCTGCTCCTTGTTGGTGTCGATCACGAACAGCAGGTCCGGCACGCCGCCCATGTCCTTGATGCCGCCGAGCGCCTTCTCGAGCTTGTCCTTCTCACGGGACAGCATCAGGCGCTCCTTCTTGGTCAGGCCCGGGCCGCCGGTCTCGAGGGTCTCGGTGACCTTCCGAAGGCGCGAGATCGAGCCCGAGATGGTCTTCCAGTTGGTCAGCGTGCCGCCGAGCCAGCGGGAGTTGACGTAGTACTGGGCCGAACGGCGGGCGGCCTCGGCGATCGTGTCGGCGGCCTGACGCTTGGTGCCGACGAACAGCACGCGGCCACCACGGGCCACGGTGTCGCTCACGGCCTGGAGCGCCTGGTGCATCGCGGGCACGGTCTGCGCGAGGTCGATGATGTGGATGTTGTTACGGGTGCCGAAGATGTACGGCTGCATCTTCGGGTTCCAGCGGTGCGACTGGTGTCCGAAGTGAGCGCCGGCTTCGAGAAGCTGACGCATGGAAAAGTCGACGGCCATTCTGTTTCGTCTCCGGTTAAATCCGCCGCGGAGGGATGCGACCGGGCTGAAGCCGGCCACCGGATGAGCCCCATTGAGTCATGGGGACGTCTCCGCGTGTGGGATGGGCCGGGCGGTTAGCAGAATGAGGGGGGCGTGGCAAGTCCGAGCCCGCTCCGCTCGTCCCCTCGATCAGCCAGCCGCGAAGATCGCGGCGATGGCCTGTTCGTCGAGGATGCGGATCTCTCCCGCAGGCAGATCCTCGGGCAGGTCGAGGCCGCCGACCCGGTCGCGGTGCAGGGCTTCCACATGGTTACCGAGCGCCGCGAACATCCGCCGGACCTGATGATACCGGCCCTCCGTCAGGGTGACGGCGCAATGGGTCGCGTCCTGCGCCTCCATCACGACCGGCAAGAGCGACCTGTCCTCGCCTTCGAGCATGAGCGTACCGGATGCGAGCGCCGCCGCTTCGCTGCCGTTCAGCGGCCTCGCGAGGGTCACCTGATACCGCTTGGCGACATTCGCCTTGGGAGAAATGATCCGGTGAAGCAGGGCGCCATCATCGGTGAGCAGCAGCAGCCCCGAGGTCTCCTTGTCGAGCCGACCGACCGTGGAGAGCGGAGGCTCCCGCCGCCGCCATCGTTCCGGCAGCAAGCCGTAGACCAGCGGCCCCGCCTCCTTGTGCGAGCAGGTGACACCCAGCGGCTTGTGCAGCATCAGGCACAGACCGGGCAGGGGATCGAGACGCTCGCCCTCGACGGTCAGCCGCTCGGGCAGATCGGGGTCGAGGGCGATTCTGTCGCCTGCATCCGAGAGTTCGTCGCCGTCGAGGCGAATTTCGCCCATTCGCGCCAGGGCCTGGATCTCCCGGCGGGAGCCGTAGCCGAGATTGGCCAGGAGCTTGTCCAGCCGGACGGCCTTCGCGCTCATCGCTTGGCCTCAAACACCTTGTACCCGCCCTCCTGCGCGACGGTCTCCACGGAGCGGAACCGCTCGCGCAGGGTCGCCTCGTAGGGAAGGTGGGCGTTCGCCACGAGCCACAGCGTCCCGCCGGACCGCAGAGCATCGGCCGCGCGCTGGATGAAGGTCTTGCCCAAAGCTTGATCCTCGGCACCCCCATCGTGGAAGGGAGGATTGCTCACCGCGAAGTCGAGGCCCGTGGGCAGAGACGCCGCCGCGCGAAGATCGCCCCAGACGATCTTGGCGCGCGTATCCGAGACGTTGCGTTTGGCCATCTCGATGGCACGGCGGTCGAGATCGACCAACGTCATCTCGGTGACGGCATCGGAATGCAGGATCGCCCGCGCCAGGACCCCGAGGCCGCAGCCGAGATCGGCGCCGCGCCCCTTGAGCGGCGGAAGGCGCGCCATCAGCAGGGCCGTGCCCGGATCGAGCCTGTCCCAGGAGAAGACGCCCGGCTGCGTGCACAGGGCGAGGTTGTCGATATGCCGGGGCCCGCCTTCATGGATCGCCTCATCGAGCCCTGCCGGATCTGCCGGGCGGGTGCCGGTGCAGATGCGATGATGGCGCTTCGGCAGATCGTGGGCGGGGCAGCCGAAGGCGGCGAGTTCCTTGGCAAGGCGCGTCCCGCCGCGATCCTTCGGCGCGAGCACCACCAGCCGGGCGCCGGGCTCCAGCGCGCGGATGGCATGGGCGAGGACGTAACGGCGCTCGATCGTACCGGGCGGCGCATAGACCGTGGCCCCCGCAAGCGAGGCGTCCGCGACATCCTCCAGCCGCACCGAGCCGGGAATGACGGGAGAGACCTGAAGCGCCGCCTCGGGGGCCTCGACGAGGTCGACGGGCGGCAGGCCGTAGACGGCGTGGGACATGATGGGGCTATCGAACGACCGGGAAAGCCGATCCCCGCACGCGGGCCCTGGGGCGCGTTCGCGAAACGGGAATCGGGGGATGCCTCCCTGATACACTGGCCGCCCCCTTCGCGGCCAGTGCCGCGGCGGCCGGTCAGCCCCGCGGGAATTCCAGACCCATTTCGCGGTAGCGCGCGGGGTCGTCAGCCCAGTTCTCGCGTACCTTCACATGGAGGAACAGGTGAACCGTCGCTTCGGCCGCCTCGGCGATCTCGATCCGCGCTGCCTGCCCGATGGAGCGGATCGTCTGACCGTTCTTGCCCAACACGATGGCACGCTGGCTCTCACGCTCCACGAAGATGGTCTGCTCGATCCGCACCGAGCCGTCCGTCTTCACCTGCCACTGGTCGGTTTCGACGGTGGAGCGGTAGGGTAGTTCCTCGTGCAGCCGGTCGTAGATTTTCTCGCGGGTGATCTCGGCCGCGAGCATCCGGAGCGGCGCATCGGACACCTGATCCTCCGGATAGAGCCAGGGACCGGCGGGCATTCTTGAAGCCAGAGCCTTGCGGAGGTCGCCGATGCCGTCGCCCTTCAGTGCGGAGATCATGAAGGTCTCAGCGAAAGGCGAAGCCTGATTCAGCTCGGCCGCGAGGGCCAGAAGCTTCTCTCGCGGAATGAGATCGATCTTGTTGAGGATCAGCAGCTTCTCGCGGCGAACATCGCCGAGACGGGACAGAATCGCCTTCACCTCGTCGTCGGCACCCTTCCGGGCATCGACTAGCAGGCACACGGCGTCGGCATCGGCCGCGCCGCTCCACGCCGAATGGACCATCGCCCGGTCGAGGCGGCGCTTCGGCGCGAAGATGCCGGGCGTGTCGACCAGGACGATCTGCGACGATCCCTCAATCACGATACCGCGCACCAGCGCGCGGGTCGTCTGCACCTTGCGCGAGACGATGGAGACCTTGGTGCCGACGAGGCTGTTGAGCAGCGTCGACTTGCCGGCATTCGGCACGCCGATCAGCGCGACGAAGCCCGCCCTCGAATCAGTCGGCGTGCCGGGCAGGGTCGAGGGGGCGACGGGGCCGTCCTCCGGGGTGTCGTGGTCGGTCATGGGGTCTCCACGGCGGCATCGCCCGCCGCCGTAATGCCTTCGCGGGCCAGCAGATCACCGGCGGCAGCCTGCTCGGCCACGCGCTTCGAGGTGCCCTCGCCGAAGCCGGGCTCCAGCCCCTCGACCTGCACCGCCATGCGGAAATGCGGGGCGTGATCGGGGCCGGTGCGCTCCACGACGGCGTAGATGGGAATCGGCAGGCTGCGGCTCATCGCCCATTCCTGCAGGGTGGATTTCGCGTCGCGTCCACGGGGGGCGGTCCCGATCTCGGCGGGGCGGAAATGCGCCGCCACGAGCGCACGGGCGACGGCGAAGCCGGCATCGAGATAGACCGCGCCGAGAATCGCCTCACACACATCCGCGAGGATGGTCTGGTTACGACGCCCGCCGCCCATTACCTCGCCCTGGCCGAGGATCAGGTGCGGCCCGATTCCCCATGTGGTTGCCACCGCCGCGCAGGTTTCCCGGCGCACGAGGCCTGCGAGCTGGCGGGAGAGATCGCCTTCATCGGCATCCGGCAGAGCAGTGTAGAGCCCTTCGGCCACCGCAAGCCCGAGCACCCGGTCACCGAGGAATTCGAGGCGCTGATAAGAGCCGTTGCGGCCCGTCGCCTTGCTCGTGTGCGTGAGCGCGCGGGTCAGCAGATCCTTGTCCGTGAAGACATGGCCGATCCGCTGCTCAAGCTCGGAGAGGGGCGGACGCGGTTTGTGCGCCCGCTTGATCCGCGCCGAGACGCGCGGAAGGGGTGTCGCGTCCGTGCTCAATGGATCGTCGAGAACAGGCGCGACCAGCGCACCTGCGCGGGCCAGTTCCAGATCTGCCAGGCCGGAGTGCCTTCATCGATGGAGAAGAAGATCATCTCGGCGCGCCCGACGAAATTGGCGAACGGCACGTAGCCGACATTGGCGAGGTCGCGCGAATCGGTGGAATTGTCGCGGTTGTCGCCCATCATGAAGTAGTGGCCTGCTGGGACGGTGTACAGTTCGGTCCGGTCCCAGAAGCCGTTGTCGCCGTCGCGCTCGATGACGCGATGGGCCACGCCGCCGGGCAGCGTCTCCATGTATTGCGGCACCTTGGTCGGCTGGCCATAGGCGTCGGTGGTCTCGTAATCGGCGATCCGCTCGCGCTTCACCGGCTGGCCATTGATGTTGAGCACGCCGTCGATCATCTGGATCTTATCGCCCGGCAGGCCAATCACGCGCTTGATGTAATCGGTCGAATTGTCCTTCGGCAGCTTAAAGACGGCGATGTCGCCACGCTTCGGATCGGCGGCCCAGACGCGGCCATTGGCCTGGATCGGAATGTATTCCGACAGGGGCAGCGAGAACTTCGAGTAGCCGTAGGAGTATTTCGAGACGAACAGGTAATCGCCGATCAGCAGCGTCGGCACCAGCGATCCGGACGGGATGTTGAACGGCTGGAACAGCAGGGTGCGTACCACGAGCGCGATGAGCAGCGCCTGGATACCGACCTTCAGGGTCTCGCGGATGCTCGCCCAGGTGCCGGTATCCGCCGGCTTGGCGAGCGACTTACCCTCGTGATTCACGTGCACGTTCCTACTGATCGACCGTTTCCGTCGTCCGCCGCCTCAGCGGGAGACGCCGTGAGCGGCTTCGGCGCCATCCATTCGCGAGGATTGCGCCGCCATCGTGTCCGCTGGGTGCGGCGATCTAAACCATGCTGCGGCCACCCGCAACGCGCGGAGGCGCAACCCTAATCCCTCAGCGCCTCGATGACCACGAAGGCCAGCGCCATGGGCGGGTCGTCGGTGAGGCTGACATGGATCCTGGCGGAGTGCCCGGCCGGCAGCATCTCCGCCAACCGCTCGGCCGCGCCGCCGCTGAGGCGGAGCGTCGGCGCACCGGAAGGCAGGTTCACCACCTCCATATCGCGCCAGAACACGCCCTCGCTCAGGCCCGTGCCCAGCGCCTTAGCGCAGGCTTCCTTGGCGGCGAAGCGGCGGGCATAGCCTTCGGCACGCGCCTTCCGACGGTCGCAGCGAGCGCGCTCGCCCTCGGTATAGACCCGATGCGTGAACCGCTCGCCGTGGCGGGCGAGTGTCTTCTCGATGCGGCGGATGTCGCAGAGGTCCGAGCCGATCCCGATGATCATCCGCGTGCCCGGTCCATGGCCGCGCGCATATCGCGGATCGCCTGGGCGAGGCCGACGAAGATCGCGTCGGCGATCAGGGCATGGCCGATGTTCAGTTCGCGGATCTCGCGGACGGCCGCGACCGGGCCGACGCTGTCGGTGTTCAGTCCGTGGCCCGCATGGATCTCCAGCCCGAGCCCGGCGCCATGGGCGGCCGCCCGACGGATCCGCGCGAGTTCACGCTCGACAGCGGCGTGTTCGCCTGCGACCGCCGCTTCGCAATAGCTGCCGGTGTGGAGTTCCACGACGGGGGCGCCAAGGGCATGAGCGGCTTCCATCACCTCCGGCTCCGGCTCCACGAAGAGCGACACGCGGATGCCCGCCTCGGCCAGGGTTCGGATGCGCGGGGCGAGATGATCGCGCCCGCCGATGATGTCGAGCCCACCCTCAGTGGTGCGCTCCTCGCGCTTCTCCGGCACGAGGCATGAGGCGTGCGGCCGGGTCGCGACCGCGAGCGCGATCATCTCATCCGTCGCCGCCATCTCGAAATTCAGCGGCACGGTGAGGCTGGCCTTCAGGGCTGCAATGTCGGCGTCGCGGATATGGCGGCGGTCCTCCCGCAGGTGGGCGGTGATTCCATCCGCGCCCGCCTCGACCGCGAGATGGGCCGCCCGCACCGGATCCGGGTAGGCGCCGCCGCGCGCGTTACGGACGGTGGCCACGTGATCGATGTTGACGCCGAGGCGAAGCTGCGGAACGGTCATGGCAGTCGGATTCAGTCCGTCTATCGAGGCTTTCTCCCTAGGTGTCGGCTCAGACCGCCGACGGCAAGTGCCTTCCGCGAAGCCGCGCCGCGCTCCGTCACGAGGGTTGCGGAAACGCGCGAAACCGTCTAAGCGCGCCGCTCGCGTTCGCTCCGGCCGGGGGCTGAACGGACGGTGCCGCTCGCGGCATAGGAGCTTGCTCCGTCGTCCCGTGTCTCCGCCTTCGATCAACCGCTCGGGCCTGAAACATACGGCTCGAAGGGCTTGGCGCCGAGCAAACGTGAAAGTGAACCGGCCCGGACAAGCCGCGCAAGCGGCCGGGTCTCCTTTGAACACGAAAGGCCCGGTATGCCTCTCTACGAGCACGTGCTTCTGGCGCGTCAGGACGTGACGTCCCAGCAGGTCGAGACGATGATCGACACCTACAAGGGTGTCATCGAGCAGAACGGCGGTCGTCTCGAGAAGATCGAGATGTGGGGCGTCAAGTCCCTCGCCTACCGCATTAAGAAGAACCGGAAGGCGCATTTCGCGCTCCTCAATATCGACGCGCCGCCTGCGGCGATCGCCGAGATGGAGCGTCAGATGCAGATCTCGGAAGACATCCTGCGTTTCATGACTGTGCGGGTCGAGGAACTCGATTCCGAGCCGTCCGCGATGATGCAGAAGCGTGACCGCGACGACCGCAAGGATCGTGAGCGCGGCCGTCGTCGTGACGACGAGGGCTTCGGCGGCGGCGGCAGCTTCGGCGGGGAGAACTGATCATGGCTTTCGGTGCTGGTGGCGGCGGCGGCCGTCGTCCCTTCTTCCGTCGTCGGAAGACCTGCCCCTTCTCCGGCGCGAACGCGCCGAAGATCGACTACAAGGATGTGAAGCTGCTCTCGCGCTACGTTTCGGAGCGCGGCAAGATCGTCCCGTCCCGCATCACGGCGGTGTCGGCCAAGAAGCAGCGTGAGCTCGCCCAGGCGATCAAGCGCTCGCGCTTCCTCGGCCTGCTCCCCTACGTGATCAAGTAGTCCAACAAAATCCGCCGGCCCGGACGATACGGGCCGGCTCCCTCAGAGAGCGGCGAACCCGCTCGATCGTTGGGGCGGCTCGATTTGGCCCCTAACCCCTCCCTCGCGGGCGGGGGGACAGCGGAACCCATGACCAACAACCTCGTCATCGGCATCGGCGCGGGCCTCGTGTCCGCACTCCTCTTCGGCGTCCTGCTGAAGGGGACCGGCCTTGCCGTCACGCTCTATCTGCTCGCCCCGCTGCCGATCCTGATCGTCGGCCTGGGCTGGAGCCATCGGGCCGCCCTCGCCGCCGCCGCGACCGGCAGCCTCGTGCTGATGGGCGTCATACAGCCCTTCATGGGTCTCGCCTTCGCCGCCTATATCGCCATTCCTGCATGGTGGCTCGCCTATCTCGCCCTGCTCGGCCGGGAGACGCCTGCGGGCCTCGAATGGTACCCGACCGGGCGACTCCTCGGTTGGATCGCGGCCACCGCCGCCCTCGCCTTCATCTCCATCGCCGTCCTGTCCTCGCCGAGCTACGAAGCCTACGAGACGCAGCTGCAGAAGCTTGCCCATAGCTTGGTCGATTCCCGTAACCCGGTGTCTCGCCCCGCTCCCAAAGCCGAGGCCAAGCCCGAGGCCGACGCGCCCGAGACGCCGCGCAGCGACCCGTCCACCGTCACCCGCGACGAGTTGGCCGATGCCTTCGCAAGCGTGGTGCCCGCGCTCGCCGCGCACGGCCTCGCGATGCTGTTGTGCTTCTACCTGTGGGCCGCTGCGCGGATCGTGCGGATCTCCGGGCGCCTGATGCGGCCTTGGCCGGATCTGCCTTCCACCAAGATGCCGCGGAACTGCCTCGCCGCCCTCGGCGCCGCCGCCCTCTTGAGCTTCGCCCCTGGCTATGCGGGCGTGCTCGGCGTCGCCCTGGTCGGCGCTTTCACCGCGGTGTTCGCGCTGCAGGGCCTCGCCGCCTTCCACGACCGCTCGCGCGGCCGCCCCGGCAGGGGTGTGATGCTGTTCGCGATGTACATGGTCCTGTTCGTGACTCAGGGCGTCGCCCTGATCGCCCTCACCATTTTCGGCCTCGCCGATACCGCCCTCGACCGCCGCCGTCCGAAAGGCCCCGCGGCGCCGTGACCCCGGGGCCGCACGGCCCCACCCAACCCCCGAAGGAGATAGACAATGGAAGTGATCCTGCTCGAACGCGTCGCCAAGCTCGGCCAGATGGGCGAGACCGTGAACGTCCGCCCCGGCTTCGCCCGCAACTTCCTGCTCGCCCGTGGCAAGGCCCTGCGCGCCACCGAGGCGAACAAGAAGCATTTCGAGGGCCAGCGCGCCCAGCTCGAGACGCGCAACCTCGAGCGCAAGAAGGAGGCCGAGGCCGTCGCCGAGAAGCTGAACGGCCAGAGCTTCACGCTCATCCGCCAGTCCGGTGAGACCGGTGTGCTCTACGGGTCGGTCTCGACCCGCGACATCGCCGAGATTGTCACGAAGGACGGCTTCAGCGTCGAGCGCGGCCAGATCGTCCTCAACCACCCGATCAAGACGCTCGGCCTGTTCAAGGTGCCGGTGACGCTGCACCCCGAGGTCGAGGTCGACATCACCGTCAACGTCGCCCGCAGCCCCGAAGAGGCCGAGCGTCAGGCCCGTGGCGAGACGATCATCGAGCGCGACTCGTTCAACCTCGACGATCTGGGTCTCGAGGTCGGTGCCGCGCTGGCCGATGCCGGCGAGCAGGGCTCCGACGATCAGGGCTGAGCCCCTGGATAGCGGTGATAGCGGGGACACCCGCTTTCACCGCTTGACTTGTTCCACGTTTGTTCCAGCATGGATGCCCGCCCTCGGACGAGTCGGCGGGCATTCGTGTGCTCGGAGAAAGGCTCCGGGCGTCGCAATCGGCTAAGCTTCGGTCAACGCATCGAGGCGATGGTCGGGACGTGAGGTGCGCCGCTGGGGCGCCGGACGGGAGTCGTTCCGCCTATGGCACTGCCCAACGCGATCACGGCCAAGCTCGAAGCGGTGAAGGCGGAATACCGCGTCGCCCCGCACAACATCGACGCGGAACAGGCGCTGCTGGGCGCCATCCTAGTGAACAACGACGCCTACTACCGTGTGTCGGACTTTCTTCTGTCCGAGCATTTCATGGAGGATGCGCACCAGCAGATCTTCACCGTCGCGGCCTCGCTGATCAAATCCGGCAAGCTCGCGACGCCCATCACCATGAAGACTTATCTGGGCGACGCCGATTTCGGCGGCCAGACGGTCATCCAGTACCTCGCGCGCCTCGCCGCAGACGCCACCACGGTGATCAACGCGGCCGAATACGGCCGGACGATCTACGATCTCGCCATCCGCCGCCGCCTCATCGCCATCGGCGAGGAACTGGTGAACGGCGCCTACGAGGCCCCCGTCGAGCAGGCGCCCCGCGACCAGATCGAGGAGACCGAACGGCGGCTCTACGAACTCGCCGAGGCGGGCAAGTACGATGGCGGCTTCCAGAAATTCTCGGACGCGCTGACCGCCGCCGTCGACATGGCGGCCAAGGCCTACCAGCGCGATGGCAAGCTCTCAGGCATCGCCACCGGCCTCAGCGACCTCGACGCGAAGATGGGCGGGCTGCAATCGTCCGACTTGATCATCCTCGCCGGGCGCCCGGCCATGGGTAAGACCTCGCTCGTCACAAACATCGCCTTCAACATCGCCAAGGCGTATCGGGGCGAGAAGCATCAGGACGGGACGACCCGCACCGCCAATGGCGGCATCGTCGGGTTCTTCTCCCTCGAAATGTCCGCCGAACAGCTCGCCACGCGTATCATTGCCGAGCAATCCGGCGTGCCCTCCTACAAGATCCGCCGCGGCGATATCCGTCCGGAGGATTTCTACAAGATCACCGATGCCGCGCGGGATATGCAGACGATCCCGTTCTACATCGACCAGACCGGCGGCATCTCCATCGCCCAGCTGTCGGCCCGTGCCCGGCGGCTCAAGCGGCAGAAGGGGCTCGATGTTCTGATCATCGACTATCTCCAGCTGCTCTCCGGCTCCGGCAAGCGGAGCGACAACCGCGTGCAGGAGATGACCGAGATCACCACCGGCTTGAAGGCGCTCGCCAAGGAATTGGCGGTTCCGGTCATCGCGCTGTCCCAGCTGTCGCGTCAGGTGGAGAACCGCGACGACAAGCGGCCCCAGCTCTCGGACCTGCGTGAATCGGGCTCGATCGAGCAGGACGCCGACGTGGTGATGTTCGTGTTCCGCGAGGAATATTACGTCGGCAACAAGAAGCCGCGCGAAGGCACCGAGGAGTTCTTCGCCTGGGAAGCCGAGATGCAGCGCGTCCATGGCAAGGCCGAGGTGATCATCGGCAAGCAGCGACACGGCCCGACCGGCACGGTGGAGTTGCAATTCGACGCCAACATCACCCGCTTCTCGAACCTTGCCCAGGATGAGCGGCTGCCCGACCGGATGTAGACACGTCCCTCACCCGTCATTGCAGGCAGAGAGAAGCCATGACGGAGTGCCCTTTGACCGACCGCTTGAGCCGTCGCCACGCCCTTGTGCTGGCGGCCGGAGGCGCAGCCCTTTCCTTCGCGCAAACCCCCGCTGCGGCGATGCCGGGCAACCCGGCGCCGCCAGCCACGTTGCCCGCACGACCGCATGAGGCGGTGCAAGGAGCGACGATGAGCGAGCCGACCCCTCCAACGATGGCCTATTGGCACGTCTACACCGACGCGGACGGGGTCAGCCGCCAGACGAAATGCGAGCTGACGCAGTTCAAGTTCGAGGGCGTCGATCCGCAGACGGCGCCGCAATGGAACGATAAGCAGGAGAAGACCCAGGCCGGCGTCACCTTCACCGTCTTGCCCGTCGGCTGGGTCGGCGAGTGGCACGAGAACCCGCGCCCGCAATGGATCGCGATCCTCTCCGGCCGCTGGTTCGTGGAGACCATGGACGGCACGCGCGTCGAGATGGGACCGGGCGAATTGATGATGGGCGAGGATCAAGGCACCCGCGAGCGCGACGGCAAGAAGGGCCACCTCTCCGGTACGGTCGGCGATGAGCCCTGCGCGATGATCGTCACCGGCCTCGATGTGACGCCGACGGTCAACCAGCCCGGCCGCTTCAAGTAAGCCCCGCGCCATGGACCGGTATGAACTGATCCAGCCCGGCTTCAAGAAGCTGGTCCTGCCGAACGCGTATCTGGAGACGCTTGCAGAGGGTTTCCGCTGGACCGAGGGGCCGGTCTGGTTCGGGGATCGCGACGAGCTTCTCTTCTCGGATCTGCCGAACAACCGGGTGATGCGCTGGAGCGAGAGCGGGGGCCTCAACGTCTTTCGCGAGAATAGTGATTTCGAGAACGGCCACACCCGCGACCGCGAGGGACGTCTGGTCTCCTGCTCCCACAGGGGCCGCCGCATCCACCGCACCGAACTCGACGGGAGCATCACCGCCCTGGTCGAACGTTACGAGGGCAAGAGGCTGAACTCGCCCAACGACGTCGTCGTGAAATCGGATGGCACGATCTGGTTCTCGGACCCGCATTACGGAATCCAGACCGATTACGAGGGCGGGAAGCAGGAGGCGGAACTGCCCGCCAACGTCTATTGCTTCGATCCGCGCGACGGCTCGCTGATCGTGGTCGCCGACGATTTCCAGGGGCCGAACGGCCTCTGCTTCTCACCGGATGAGCGCCGCCTCTACATCGTCGAGACGGGGCTTCAGTTCGCAACCCAACCAATCCAGCACATTCGCGTGTTCGATGTGCGGGATGACGGGCAGCTGGCGAACGGACGAGTGTTCTGCACCATCTCCCCCGGCAATGCCGACGGCATCCGGTGCGACGAGGAGGGCCACCTCTGGTCGAGCGCGGGTGATGGGGTGCATTGCCTCGATCCGGGCGGCGAGCTGCTCGGGAAGATCCTCGTGCCTTCGACGGTCGCGAACTTTACCTTCGGCGGACGCAACCGCAGCCGGTTGTTCCTGTGCGCGACGCGGAGCGTCTACGCCATCTATACGAACGTGCGCGGGGCGAGCCGTCCGTGAGCGGCGTGCGGGCCATCGTGCGGTTCGACAGAACCGTCGCCGATCTCGACCGGACGGAAGCCTTCTACCGCGACCATCTCGGCTTCGTGCGCAAGGGGGCGCCCAAGCCGGTGCCGCCTGCCGAAGCCGAAGCGCTGGATGTGTCGGGGCGTCGCCTGCGGATGCGGCTCGGGGCGCAGCACGTCACCTTCGTGCAGCCCGATGCGCCGGGGGCACCCTACCCCGCTGAAGCCGATGCGACCGATCCGGTGTTCCAGCATCTCGCCATCGTCGTGAGAGACATGGAGGCGGCGAGCGCGGGGCTCTCCGCCACGCCGATCAGCCGAGATGGACCGCAGGTGCTGCCGCCCTCCACCGGAGGCGTAATCGCCTACAAGTTCCGCGATCCCGATGGGCATCCCCTCGAGTTGATTCAATTCCCCGGCGGCAAGTCAGCCCGGCGTTGGGCTGATGCACCGGGAATGTTCCTCGGCATCGACCATTCGGCCATCACCGTCAGCGACCTCGAGGGGACAATCGACTTCCTCACCGGCATCCTGGGCCTTACCCTCTCGGAGCGGGGTTTGAACCGGGGCCTTGAGCAGGCTCGCCTCGACGGGCTCGATGACCCGGTAGTGGATGTGGTCGCCCTGTCGCCGCCCGATCCGGCGCCGCATGTGGAGTTGCTGCATTACCGGCAGCCTGCGCGGACGAACCCTCCGAAGGCGTACGGCCCCGCCGATCTGGCAAGCACGCGCTTCGTCGTATCGGCCGACGATCCATCGGACATCGCGAAAACGTTACGCGGCGCGGGCTATGCAGCGCGCCTTTCTACCGATGGCAGCGCCTGCTTCGTCGCGGGGCCGGACAGGCACGGCATCCTCATCCTGCGCCGGGGTTGACGCCGCAGGCCGGCGGCGCCACTCCCCGCGCGGAGATCACACCAATGCCCCTCCTCGCCCTGCCCTTCCCGGCCATCGACCCCGTCGCCATCGCGATCGGGCCGATCACGATCAAATGGTACGCCCTGGCCTATATCGCCGGGCTGATCGGCGGATGGTTCTATGCCCGCCGCCTCGTCATGGCCGACCGGCTTTGGGGCGTCGTGAAGCGACCCGTTCCGGCCGATATCGATGACCTCGTCGTGTGGGTGGCCCTGGGCGTCGTTCTCGGCGGGCGCATCGGCTACGTGCTCTTCTACAATCTGCCGATGTATCTCGCCGATCCGATCGAGATCCTGGCGATCCGTAACGGCGGCATGTCCTTTCACGGTGGGTTCTTGGGGGCCATCCTCGCCTTCCTGCTCTTTGCCCGCTCCCGTGGCCTGAATGGCTACACCCTGCTCGATATCGGCGCGGTGGTGGTGCCGATCGGCCTGTTCTTCGGGCGGATCGCCAATTTCGTGAATGGCGAATTGTGGGGCCGGATCGCGCCGGACTTCCCCTACGCAATCGTATTCCCGACCGGCGGGCCCCTGCCCCGTCATCCGAGCCAGCTCTACGAGGCAGCGACCGAGGGGCTGCTGCTCTTCATCGTCATGGCGATCTGCGCCTACCGGTTCGGCTTCCGGAAGCCGGGCCTGCTCGGTGGCATCTTCGTGCTGGGCTACGCTCTGGCCCGCACGGGGTGCGAGTTCTTCCGCGAGCCCGATGCGCAGCTCGGCTTCCTGTTCGGCAAGGGTCTCGGCCCGATGGGCGGCGGCGTGACCATGGGGATGCTGCTCTGCGTGCCGATGGCGCTGGTCGGCCTGACCTACATCGTGCTCGCGGCGACCGGGCGCACCCGCCCGAAGAAGACGGCTGCCCCGGAGACGGTCGAGGAGGCGCGGGCGACGCGCGCCGGGGCGTGACACCGCTCGGACGTGAGATCGCGGCGATCATCCGCGAGACCGGTCCCATCGGGATCGACCGCTACATGGCCCTCTGCCTCGGTCATCCGGTCCACGGCTATTACCGCACCCGCGATCCCCTCGGGGCGCGGGGCGACTTCACCACGGCTCCCGAGATCACGCAGATGTTCGGGGAGTTGGTTGGGGCCTGGGCGGCCTATGTGCATCAAGCCATGGGCGCACCGGAGCCGCTCATCCTCGCGGAGCTGGGCCCTGGACGCGGCACGCTCATGGCCGACGCCCTGCGGGCGCTCGCCGCCGCGGCGCCGGGTGTCCGCGTCACCCCCCATCTCGTGGAGACGAGCCCCGTCCTGCGCGCGGCGCAGGAACGGCGCCTCGCTGGATCCGGGGCGACGTGGCACGACGCGGCTGACACCCTGCCGGACGGCCCGGTGATCATCCTCGCCAACGAGTTCTTCGATTGCCTACCAATGCGGCAGTTCGTTCGCGCCCAAGGTGGCTGGCACGAACGGCTGATCGGACTTGGCGAGAACGGCGAACTGGTCTTCGGTCTCGCGCCCGATCCCGCGCCCGGCCTCAAGGCGGAGGCGCCCCAAGGCGCCGTGGTGTCGGTGCCGGGGCCCGGCCTCGATCTCGTGCGCAGCCTTGCCCGGCGGGTCTGCGCACAGGGCGGCGTGGTGCTCATCTTCGATTACGGACATGCGCGCCCCGGCTTCGGCGACACGCTTCAGGCCCTGTCGGGCCACGCCTTCGCCGATCCCCTCGCCGCTCCGGGCGAGGCGGACCTGACCTGTCATGTCGATTTCGCCGCGCTGGCGTTGGCAGCACACGAGGTGGGCGCAGCTGTCCATGGACCGGCGGATCAGGGGGATTTCCTTGCGGCGCTCGGGCTCCACAAGCGTGCGGCGCGGCTTCGCCTGCGGGCCGATGACCGTCAGGCCGAGGCGATCGATACCGCCCTGGCCCGCCTGACGGATTCGCGGCCCGAGGGGATGGGGCGGCTGTTCAAGGTCATGGCCCTGTCCGCCCCCGCCCTCGGGCCGCTGCCCGGCCTACAACCCGGTTAGATCTCGGGATGTCCGGGCGTGGTCCGTATCGAGCTCTCGAACGAGCTGAAACCGGATGTCGTCTCTTTCAGCGCCGTTGGCTGATCGTCGTCCGATTCCTCGCTCTTCGTCGGGATATCGGTGCGTGGAACCGGAGCCCTGAGGGCACCCGGGACCTTGTGCGGCGCAGAGTCCTCCGGGCGTGTATCGTCCGTCTGACGCATGCGGTCCTCCTAGGTTGGGAGCCGGCCGGAGCCGACACCACCAACTTAATGCGGCATCGCAGCATTGGTATGTCATCGCCAGCTGGGGTGCGTTGCGCTATCGCAGCGTCGCAGGTGAGGGCGAGGTCGAATCCATGAGTGCAGGCCAGTTCATCCAGGCGCTGGAATTGTCCTCGCATCCGGCGATCCGCCATGCCTTCTTCACCCGCCAGGGTGGCGTGTCTGAGGGGCTCTATGCCTCCTTGAACGGCGGGCTGGGCTCGGGTGATGCGCAAGAGGCGGTCGCCGAGAACCGCAGCCGGATGTGCGCAGCCCTCGGCCTGCCCACCGACCGACTGGTGAGCCTGTATCAAGTCCATTCCGCAGATGTGGTCACCGTCGAGGCGCCCTTTCCCATGGCGGAACGCCCGAAGGCGGACGCGATGGTAACGCGGGTTCCGGGTCTCGCGCTCGGCATCGCCACCGCCGATTGCGGGCCGATCCTCTTCGCCGATCCGGTCAACCGGGTGGTCGGTGCCGCCCATGCCGGGTGGAAGGGGGCGCTGACGGGGGTGATCGAGTCGACCGTCGCCGCGATGGAGCGGCTCGGCGCTGACCGTACCTCCATCGTCGCCGTGCTGGGGCCGACCATCAGCCAGCCCAATTACGAGGTGGGGCCGGATTTCATCGCGCGCTTCACCGCCGAGGCACCCGGCATGGAAAGCTTCCTCGGCTCCGGCCAACGACCGGACCACGCGCAATTCGACCTGCCGGGATTTATCCTCGCACGGCTGAAGGAAGCGGGGATCGGCGAGGCGGCCATCCTAGACCTGTGCACCTATGCCGACGCGGAACGCTTCTACAGTTTCCGGCGCACCACCCATCGCGGTGAGCCCGATTACGGGCGCCTGATCTCCGCGATTTCCTTGGCGGGATGAGCCGGGTTCCACCCAAACCGGGGGGTGCGACAACTTGTCGGGGATGCCAGCGCAAAAAAAGCGTGGCGGCAATCGAACCTTGACCATTCGGGTGCGTTTAGACGGTCAAGGTTACGGGGACAAAGGCGGACCGCCGCAAGGGGCTGCATAAGCAGTTGGCGGGCTCGCACAGCGAAAAGCAACCTCGGAACCGCTGGATCAACCAGTTCGGGCAGGCGCTGCCGGCCCACCAGTGAGGACCGTACGAATGAAAGCCCTTCTTCGCGCCACGACCGCCCTCGTCGGCCTCGCCGGCATGACCGCTGCCGCTTCCGCCGCCGACCTTCCGCGCCGCGCTGCGCCGCCGCCGGTGTTCACGCCGGTGCCGGTCTTCACCTGGACGGGCTTCTACGCCGGTTTCAACGCCGGTTACGGCTTCGATGCCTCCTCCAGCCGCGGCCCGACCGTCGTCGGCGTCTCCCCGGGCAACAACCTGTTCGCCGCCGGCAACGTCCCGACCACCGGCGTCCTCGCCTTCTCGAACACCAACAACAACGAAGGCTTCGTTGGCGGTGGTCAGATCGGCTACAACTACCAGTTCACCCCGGGCTCGGGTGTCGTTGTCGGTATCGAAGCTGACGCCCAGTACGCCGACTTCGGCCGTCAGCGGAACCGCTTCTCCGCCGCCGCCCCGGCCGGCTCGGCCATCATCCCGGGCAGCCTGGTCTACAACCCGAACGGCCTGTCGGGCCTCGACTACTTCGGCACCGTCCGTGGTCGCCTCGGCTACGCCTTCGACCGCACCCTCGTGTACGCCACCGGCGGCTTCGCCTACGGCTCGGGCGGCGGCCGTCAGTTCGGCACCGGCGTGTCCTCTGACGACTTCCAGACCGGCTACGCTGTCGGCGGCGGTGTCGAGTACGCTCTCCCGACCGACTCGTTCCTGAACTTCTTCCGCTCCTCGGCCGTCACGCTGAAGGTCGAAGGCCTGTACGTGAACCTCGAGCAGAACCGCCGCTCCGCCGGCGCTTTCGCCACCAACAACCTCGGCCAGACCATCACCACCACGTCCCCGGGCGTGACCCTGGTTTCCGGCCCGGCCAACAACCGCCGCGACACCGAGTTCGCCGTCGTCCGCGCCGGCGTGAACTACAAGTTCGGCTCGTACTAAGACCGACAACGCCGCGGCTTCGGCCGCGGCCCTTCACCTGGAAGCCCGGCCGCACGGCCGGGCTTTTGTTTTCATCCCTCCTCGCGCGCATGAAGATTTTGCAAGGCGCCCCTGACAAAGCGTCGCCGCGTTCCCATGTCCTGCGCAAGCCGAGCGGTGCGCCGCCGGTTGTGCGCTCGATCCGAGGAGGTTCCGATGAACAGCGAGGAACGCGATATCATCTCCGGCATCTTCCAGCGTCTGCAGCAGGCCCAGAGCCAGCCGCGCGACGCCGATGCCGAGCGGTTCATCGCCGAGAAGATCCGCGCGCAGCCCTATGCGCCCTACGCGATGGCTCAGCTGATCTACGTGCAGGAAGAGGCGATCAAGAGCCTTAACCAGCAGCTCGAAGAGGCGAAGCGCCAGTCGGCGTCGTCGCAATCCTCGGGTGGCGGTGGCGGCTTCCTGTCGAGCATTTTCGGCGGTGGCGGCTCGCAGCGCCCGCCGGAGCCGCAACAGCGTCCCGGCGGCGCTTGGGGTGGCCAGCAGCCCGGTTACGCGCCCCAGCAGGGCTACCCGCAGCAGGGCGGCTACCCGCCTCAGCAGGGTGGTTATCCGCAGCAGGGCGGTCCGTGGGCCGGCCAGCAGGGTGCCCCGGCCCGTGGCGGCGGCTTCCTCGCCACCGCGCTGCCAATGGCGGCGGGTGCGGCGGGCGGCATGCTGCTCGGCAGCGCCCTCTCAAACGCCTTCGCGGGCGGTCACTCCTCGCTTGGCAGCGCCGCTTCGGCGGGTCTCGGCGGCGGCGGTGAGACCGTCGTGAACAATTACTACGGCGACAGCGCTGGCAATTCCGACCTCGGCTCCGCCCTCGGCGGGGGCGATGGCGGATTCCAGGATGCCGGTTGGAGCGACCAGGGCGGCGGCGATTTCGGCGGCGACCTGGGCGGTGGCGACGACAGCGATTGGACCTGATCGCTTCGCCTTAGTGACTTGAAACGAGAAGGGCCCGGCTGGATACAGCCGGGCCCTTTTTCATGCGTGGGAACGGATCACAGCACCTCGACCCGCGTGCCCACCGGGACACGCCCATAGAGGTCGATCACGTCCTCGTTCATCATGCGGATGCAACCGGAGGATACGTTGCGGCCGATCGTGTGCGGCTCGTTCGTGCCGTGGATCCGGTAGAGGGACGAGCCGAGATACAGCGCGCGCGCACCGAGCGGGTTCGCCGGGCCGCCCGCCATGTGGCGCGGCAGATCGGGCCGCCGGGCCAGCATCTCGGCCGGGGGAATCCAATCCGGCCACTCGGCCTTACGGCTCACGGTTTTCAGGCCGCTCCACGAGAAGCCCGGCCGCCCGACGCCGATACCGTAGCGGATCGCCCGGTGCCCCGGCTGCACGAGGAACAGGTGCTTGGAAGCCGTGTCGACCACAATGGTGCCGGGCCGCTGAGGCCCGTCGAAGGCGACCTCCTGACGGAGGTAGCTCGGGTCCATCTCGCGCTGAACGCGATATTCCTGCTCCTGCACAAAGGCCTGGACGGGAGCCGTTGGCTCGTCGGCGGCGAGCGGCGCCGCGAAAGGCATCGTCGAAGGCTCACCGTAGGGCGGCACGCGGTCGTCGTGGGAGATCGAGGCCTGCCGACGCAGGGCGGGGCCGGATTGTGGCCACGTCGGCCGGGTGCGGGAATCCGCGCGGCCGGTCACAAGATACTCGATCAGGCCACCGCCATAGCCGCCCGTCGAGGACGCCTCGGCGTAACGGGCCTGCTGAGCCGAAGCCGGCCCGCACATCACGGACGCCAGCAGCAAGCCGGCAACCGCCACTACCCTCTCAGACCTCATCGCAGCCACTCCGCAGCGGACCTCTTCCGTCCTGTGCGGGGAGGATCGACCGTGATCCTGCGAAATCGCGTCAATGATTATGGTAAACCGCTCATTGTGTCGGCCTATTCCACGAGTGGAAGTTTTCAGCGTAAATCAACTGCTAATTGCGCAGCTTCGGCCGCTATTCAGTATTGAGCGGCCCTGGCGCAGCGCGACCCCGAAAGCCATTAGGGTTCTTAGGCCCATGGTCACGGTCCGCTAAGGGTTTTCCGTCAAATCTGCACCATTCGAGCAAGCGCAGGCCGTCAGCCGACCGATGAAGACCAAACGCTACCGTATCGAGCAGAGCCTGGGCATCGAAACTCCGGCGGCCATCGAGTTGCCCGAGACCGGCCGCACGGATGAGATCCTCGCAGCCATCGGCGACCTGAAGCGCATCATGCAGATGAGCGCCAGCGAGACCGTGGAGGCCTGCCGCAAGGAACTGAACGAGGCCCTCGCCCTGCGCGGCGAACTCGACGCGATGAAGGACGCTATCGTCCGTACGAAGGCCGACCTCGCCGCGCTTCACCGCTCGGACGCGACCGGCAAGGGCATGCGCCGCGCCGCCGACGAACTCGACGCGGTGGTCGAATCCACCGAGCGCGCCACATCGACGCTGCTCACCGTGGTCGAGGATGTCGAGAGCCGTGCCTCGGTGCTGCGCTCGCTGCAGCTTTCGGCCGATGCGCGCCCGCATGTGGATGCGATCCTCGAACAGGTGATTCACGCCTACGAGGCTTGCAACTTCCAGGACCTGACCGGTCAGCGCATCAGCAAGATCGTCCAGGTGATGAAGTTCATCGAGGAGCATCTCGACCGCGTGATCGCGGCGTGGTCCGCTCTCGACAGCTTCCGCGATCTCGTGACCTCGGAGGCCGCGCCGGAGGATCTGGGCGACGCCAGCCTGCTCAACGGGCCGAAGCTGCCCGACGATCCGGGCCACGTCGATCAGTCGGATATCGACGCGCTGTTCGATTGATCGTCATCTCCGCGATGCACGGGCGCCGGAAAGCGCCTACATTCGCGGAATGAGCCGCAGAGCCCTCAACGACCTGCCACCGGACACCTTCGACGACGGCCGCGCGGCCGAGATGGAAGATGCCGACGAGCCGGAGGTCTCCCTCACGGCCGATCCCTCCCCCGAGATCGACTTCGATCTCGAACCGGGGGCGGTGCAGGCAGGGACGGAGGTCATCCGTCGCTTCTGGTCGACCCTGCCGCCCTCACCGGGCGTGTATCGGATGTTCGACCACAAGGGCGACGTCCTCTACGTCGGCAAGGCGAAGAACCTGAAGGCGCGCGTCGGCTCCTATGCACGGGGCCAAGCGCATTCGAACCGCATCGCGCGGATGATCTCGCAGACGGCGGCGATGGAGTTCGTCACCACCGCCACCGAGACCGAGGCGCTGCTCCTCGAAGCCAACCTGATCAAGCAGTTGAAGCCCCGCTTCAACGTGCTGATGCGGGACGACAAATCCTTCCCCTACATCCTCGTGACGGATGACGGGCCCGCGCCGCAGATCGTGAAGCATCGCGGCGCGCGGCGGCGGAAGGGGAATTATTATGGCCCCTTCGCCAGCGTCTGGGCGGTGAACCGCACCGTGAACGCCCTGCAGCGGGCCTTCCTCCTGCGCACCTGCACCGACAGCTATTACGAGAACCGGACGCGGCCCTGCCTGCTGTTCCAGATCAAGCGTTGCTCGGGCCCCTGCACCGGGGAGATCAGCACGGAGGATTACGCTGCGATGGCGGATTCCGCCCGCGCCTTCCTGGCCGGCAAGTCGAATGCCGTGAAGGACCGGATGCGGACGGAGATGCAGGAAGCCTCCGAGGCGCTGGAATTCGAAAGGGCTGCTCGCTTTCGAGACCGCATCGCCGCGCTGTCCGCCATCCAGGGCGTGCAGGGCGTCAACACGCAGGGCGTGGAAGAAGCCGACGTGTTCGCTCTCGACGAGCAGGCCGGGCAGTTCTGCATCGAGGTTTTCTTCTTCCGCAACTTCCAGAACTGGGGCAACCGCGCCTACTTTCCCAAAGCCGACCGCAGCATGACGGCGGACGAGGTGCTGGGCTCCTTTATCGGCCAGTTCTACGATGACAAGCCAGCGCCCCGCGTCGTGCTGACGAGCCACGTGGTGGAGGATGCCGAACTGGTGGGCGCCGCCCTGTCGAGCCGGGTCGAGTACCGGGTCGAGATCCACAAGCCGATGCGCGGCGAACGTAAGAATCTCGTGGACTACGCCCAGCGCAACGCCAAGGAAGCGCTGGCCCGGCGGCTCGCGGATACCGCCTCGCAAGGCAAGCTGCTGGTCGCCCTCGGACAGGCCTTGGGGATGGAGAAGCCGCCCCGCCGGGTCGAGGTCTACGACAACTCGCACATCATGGGCACGAACGCGGTCGGGGGCATGATCGTCGCCGGGCCGACCGGCTTCATGAAGCAGTACTATCGCACCTTCAACATCAAGTCGGAGGAACTGACCCCCGGCGACGATTTCGGGATGATGCGCGAGGTGCTTCAGCGCCGCTTCAAGCGGCTGGTGAAGGAGGCGCCTCGCAACGCCCCCGAGGCTGCGATGGCCGAGGCCGAGGGCGGCACCCCTGAACCGGCCCCCATGCCAGAGGAAACCGATGCCGATGCCTTCCCCGCTTGGCCCGACCTCGTGCTGATCGACGGCGGCAAGGGCCAATTGGAGGCCGCGCGCACGGCCATTGCGGCCATCGGCGTCGAGGATGTGCCGCTGGTCGGCATCGCCAAGGGACGCGACCGCGATGCGGGGCGCGAGACGTTTTTCGTGCCGGGCAAGCCGCCCTTCAAGCTGCCGCCGCGCGATCCCACCCTCTATTTCGTGCAGCGCCTGCGCGACGAAGCGCACCGTTTCGCCATCGGCACGCACCGGGCGAAACGGAAACGGGAGATGGTCAAAAATCCGCTGGATGAGATTGCCGGGGTCGGCCCCTCTCGAAAGCGCGCGCTGCTCCACCATTTCGGAACGGTGAAAGCGATCGAACGCGCCGCGTACGAGGATCTGGCCAAGACGCCGGGTGTGAATGCGGCGACGGCCCGCGCCGTCTACGACTTCTTTCATGCCGGCGCCTGATCCGGAGCGCGAGAATGGAGCCGAGCCGTTGACGGGATTGCCGCGCTCTGATTTCACCCCCCTATGAACGCCGTCCTGCCCAGGCGACGCTCACCGGCCTGGAACCTGGCGAACTGCCTGACCTATGGGCGGCTCGTCGCCGTGCCGGTGATGGTCGCGCTCCTGTTCTACCCGGACTCGACCACCGCCCGCTCGGTGGCGTTCGTGGTATTCGTGGTCGCCGCCGTGACCGATTACCTCGACGGCTACGTGGCCCGGACATACCAGCAGAGCTCGGCTTTGGGCCGGATGCTCGACCCGATCGCCGACAAGCTGCTGGTGGCAGCCTGTCTGCTGATGCTAGCCGCCGACCACACGATCACCGGCCCCTCAGTCTGGGCGGCGGTCGTCATCCTGTGTCGTGAGGTTCTGGTTTCGGGATTGCGCGAATATCTCGCGGAGCTGAAGGTCGGCGTTCCCGTCAGCCGGATCGCCAAATGGAAGACGACGGTGCAGTTGATCGCCCTCGGCTTCCTCGTTGCCGGACCGGCGGGGGAGATCATTCTGCCGGGCACGCAGGCCATCGGCCTCGCCCTTCTGTGGCTCGCCGCCGCCCTCACCATCTGGACCGGGTGGGACTACATGCGGGCTGGCATCCGCCACGTCATCAACGATCCGCGATAGGACCGTTATGAAGCTCGTCTATTTCGCCTGGGTCCGCGAGCGGATCGGCAGGGCCGAGGAAACCCTCGATCCCCCGCCGGAGGTCGTCACCGTGGCCGATCTCGCCCGGTGGCTGGCGGGACGTGGCGAGGAATACGCCCATGCTTTCGAGAATCCGGGTATCGTGCGCGCGGCGATCGACCGCGTTCACGCCAAGCCCGATGCGCCCATCGCCGGCGCCGGCGAGATTGCCTTCTTCCCGCCGATGACCGGTGGCTAAGGGCAGCCAGCCCGACACGAGAGAGAAGTCGCGGATGTCGAACGATGCGCGGATCGTCGAGACGCTCGCAGGCGTCACCACCGCCACGATCACCACGATTCTCCTGAAGAAGGGCCTGCGCAACGTCTGGATGCGCGGCACCCGGCCCCTGCGGCCGGACCAGCCACGCCTCGTCGGCCGGGCCTTCACCCTGCGCTTCGTGCCGGCGCGAGAAGACCTCGCGACGCCCGAATCGTGGTCGTCACCCACCTCCACCCGTGCCGCCATCGAGGCAATGCCGGAGGGCTGCATCGCGGTGGTCGATGCCATGGGCGTGACCGATGCAGGCATCTTCGGTGACATTCTCTGCGCGCGCATGGCGAAGAAGGGCGTCGCGGCCCTCGTCACCGACGGCGTGGTGCGGGACCTGTCGGGCGTGCTGGGCACCGGCCTGCCGGTCTGGTGCCAGGGCGCGGCCGCACCGCCTTCCGTTGCAGGCCTGACCTTCGTCGGCTGGCAGCAGCCTATCGCCTGTGGCGGTGTCGCGGTCTTCCCCGACGATGTCGTTGTCGCCGACGCGGATGGCGCCGTGCTGATCCCCGCCGCTTTGATCGACACTGTCCTCGAACTCGCCCCCGAGCAGGAGCGATTCGAAAGCTGGATCATGGATGAGGTTGAGCGCGGCGCAGCTCTGCCGGGGCTCTACCCGCCGAACGCCGAAAACAAGGCCCGCTACGAGGCCTCGAAGAAGTAAGGCTATCGAAGCTCGGCGAGCAATTCGCCGAGCTTCGCCCGCTCACGCTCCGGGTGGAACAGGGGCTCCCGCTCCGCGCAAGCCGCAGCGAGACGGCCAAGAAAGGCGGGCTCGTCCTCGGCGCGGGCGAGTAGCCGGGCCAGGGCGTTCGTGTCGCTCGGCGGGAAGTAGCCCGGATAATCGGGGCCCAGAAGCCCGACTGACCCATCGATGCGCGAGGCCAGGACCGGCAGACCGGATACGACCGCCTCCGAGATAACGTTCGCACCGCCCTCCATAAGTGAGGACAGCGCCATCAACCGGGCGCGGGCCATGAGCCGCCTGACCCGCGACGGGGGGCAATCGCCGAGCCAGACGTAACGCGGATTCTCCTGCATCTCTCTGCGGGCAGTCTCGGCCCAGGTGGGCTCGTGCGCCCCACCGAGATGCAAAACGCGGATCCGCGAATCCCGTCTGAGATGCCGCGCCGCGCGGGCCGTGCGGAACGGGTCCTTCTCGGGCCGCAAATGCCCGACGACCAACACCTCAAAGACTTCGGGATCGGGCGTCTCGCGCGCGGCCCTTCCTCGCGCGGATTGGTGGATCACCCGCAATTTGGTGTGGAATCGCTTCGGCAGGGCTCGTGCAACCTCGTCGTGAAGACCGACGAGGCGATCCGCCAGATCGAGGCCGCGGAGAGTCGCCTCCGGTTCGCTTTCAAGAAAATGGTAGAGGTCGGTGCCGGTCAGCACGACGACCACAGGCCGGTTGGGATAGGTCGCACGGAATTGCGCCACGGCTTCGGCGCTACGCCATGCATGGAGCGCGATCAGGGCGTCCGCGTCCCAGCTGGACGGTGGGTTGATCAGGGCCTCATGCCCGAGATCGCCGAGGAATCCGGCCCACCGCGTCGCCGTGGCGCGGTTGCCGGTGCGGCGTGTGGCGGCGATGGGTGTGGCGATGGCGATGCGCATGTCAGACAGCAGCTTGCGCGGAGGTACGGCGATGGACGCGACACGGACAGCGACGGGCTCCGACCTGATGGCCGCCCTGAAGGATGCCCGCGCGCGGACCCTCGAAATGGTCGACGGCCTCGACGACGAAGCCTTGATGGGACCGCGCCTGTCGATCGTGAACCCGCTCCTCTGGGAGATCGGGCATCTCGCGTGGTTTCATGAACATTTCATTCTGCGCGGGCTCGACGGGCGCCCTCCCCTGAGAGCGGACGCCGACGCCCTGTATGATTCGGCCGCCGTGCCCCATGCAACGCGCTGGGACCTTCCTTTGCCCAGTCTGGCCGAGACGCTTGGTTACATGGACGGCGTCCAATCGGCCCTCGCCGCCCGGCTCGACGGGCGGGAGCCAGAGCCGCACGAAGCGTATCTCTACCGGTTGGTCGGCTTGCACGAGGACATGCACGCCGAGGCCTTCACCTACACCCGGCAGACCCTCGGCCAGCCCCGCCCCACCTTCGCGGCAGCCCTTGCCGGCGAGGCCGAGGCCGGTCCGCATCCGGGAGATGTGGATGTTGGCGGCGGTCTCCTGCGCCTCGGCGCCGAGCGGGATGCGACTCACTTCGTGTTCGACAACGAGAAATGGGCGCATCCGGTGGAGATCGCGCCGTTCCGCATCGCGCGGGCGCCGGTCACCAACGCTGAGTTCGCCGCCTTCGTGGAGGATGGCGGATACCGCGAACCGCGCCATTGGGACGAAGCGGGACGGGCGTGGCTCGCGGAAAGCGGCGCGGACCATCCGATCTACTGGCGTCGCGTCGGCAATGACTGGATGGTGCGCGAGTTCGATGCCGATGCGCCGCTCAAGCCGCATCGTCCAATGATCCACGTGAACTGGCACGAAGCGCGGGCCTGGTGCCGTTGGGCTGGGCGCCGCCTTCCGAGCGAGGCGGAATGGGAGGCGGCGGCGATCGGAGCGCGCGAGCCGGATGGCGGCCTCGCGGCGACAAAGCGGACCTATCCCTGGGGCGAGGCAGCGCCTGACCGGATCCTGGCCAATCTCGATGGTCTGCGGCTCGGCACGGTGGATGTCGCCGCCCATCCGGAGGGAGACAGCCCTTGGGGATGCCGTCAGATGATCGGCAATGTCTGGGAATGGACGGAGAGCCCGTTCCTCCCCTACCCCGGATTTGCGCCGGATGCTTACGCCGAATATTCCGAGCCGTCCTTCGGCACGCGGAAAGTCCTGCGGGGCGGAGCCTGGGCGACCCGCGCCCGCATGGTGACGGGGATGTACCGCAACTTCTTCGGCCCGGAGCGCCGGGATGTGCTCGCCGGCTTCCGGACCGTGGCCGCCTAGCGCGCTTAGCGCAGGAGCTGAAGGATGCCCTGCTGAGCCTGGTTGGCGAGCGACAGGGCCGAGATACCCAGCGACTGGCGGGTCGAGAGTGCCTGCGAATTCGCCGCTTCGGCGTTGAGGTCGGCGTTCGTCAGGTTCGCGGAGCCCGTGTCGAGCACGTTGACCAAGTTCTTGGTGAAGTCCTGACGGTTCTGCACCACCGAGAGATTCGATCCGAACGTCGATGAATCGGTCCGGAGCTGGTTGGACGCCTTGGTCAGGCCGGTCAGCGTGCTGTTGATGTCGCTGTTCAGCAGGAAGCTTCCCTGGCCATAGAGGCCGCCGGTCCCCGCCGACGTGGTGGTGATCGCCTGAAGGCCCAGGCCGTTCGAGGTCTCGTCCGTGGACTGGACGATCAGGCTCGAATTGCCCTTGGGGTTGAAGTTGATCGTCAGGTTGTTGTTGGTCCCCTTGCCCGCGATCAGATTGACACCGTTGTAGCTGGCGTCGGACGCAAGCTGGTCGATCTGCGTCAGCAGGCTGTTGTACTGGCTCGCGAGGGCGGCACGGCCTGCGACGCCGTTGACGATGAGGTCGGCGCTCTGCGGTGCCGCGACGGTGGAGCCGTAGCTCGCACCCGTGCCGGAGCCGGCGCTGAAGCCAAGCTTGGTCTGATCGCCCGAGGTCGCGAACTCGATATCCGCGCTCGCGTTCATGACAATCTTCGTGCCCGTCGTGTCCTTCGAGAAGCTGCCGGGGCCGACCACGCCGTTCAAGGCCAAAACAGCCTGATCGATGGTCGCGCTGGTCGGCAACACCGCCGAGGTCGAGGTGCCATTCACGAAGAGATTAATGGTCGTGGTGGCGGTGGTGTTCGGGGTGGTGAAGGCCGTCGAGGCGGAGCCGGTGGTGGTGATCTGCGTGGCGAGGGCTTGGTTCGCCACGGACTTCGCCTGATCCACGAGCTTCTGGATCGAGGTGATGCCCTGGTTGGCGGCCTGGATCGTCTGAATCCCGTTGGAGATGCCGTCGAGCAGGCTCGACAGGTCGCCCGAGCGCTGGTTCAGCGACTGCGAGGTGAAGAACGTGACCGGGTTGTCGAGGGCCGAGGAGACCTTCTTGCCCGTCGACAGGCGGCCCTGCGTGGTCGCCTGGAGGGCTGCGGTGTCCTGCAACGAAAGGAGATTCTGGCGGGTCGCTGCGGTGAGCGTGATGTCGGACGACATGGGCGTGATTCCGATAGATGGATACGCGAGCTATCCACGCGTTATCCCAATCAGATCACGAACATGCTTTCCGAAACGTTAAGCAGCTTTTCCGATGATCTTCTCGGAGAAAGACGCCGTTCGGCAAATGGCACAAAGAAAACGGCCGGCGCAAAGCGCCGGCCGTATTTATGGTCGTTTTCCGGTCCCGGCGCTTCGATCAGCGGAGGAGCTGGAGGATACCCTGCTGAGCCTGGTTGGCGAGCGACAGGGCGGAGATGCCCAGCGACTGGCGGGTCGAGAGGGCCTGAGAGTTCGCCGCCTCGGCGTTGAGGTCGGCGTTCGTCAGGTTCGCGGAGCCCGTGTCGAGCACGTTGATCAGGTTCTTGGTGAAGTCCTGACGGTTCTGCACGACCGAGAGGGCCGAGCCGAAGGTCGAGGAGTCGGACCGAAGCTGGTTCGACGCCGTGGTCAGGTTGTTCAGGGTGGTGTTGATGTCCTTGTTGAGCAGGAAGTTGCCCTGACCCACGGTACCGGCGGCGGAGCTGCCGGTGATCGCCTTCAGGCCGAGGCCGTTCGAGGTCTCGTCGGTCGCGGTGACCGTAAGGTTCGAGTTGCCCTTGGCGTTGAAGTTGATCGTCAGGTTGTTGTTGGTGCCCTTACCGCCGATCAGGTTCGTGCCGTTGAAGCTCGCGTCGCCAGCCAGCTGATCGATCTGGGTCAGCAGGCTGTTGTACTGCGTCGCGAGGGCGGAACGAGCGGACACGCCGGAGACCGTAAGGTCGGCGCTCTGCGCCACCGCCGTGGTGGCGCCGTAGGCCGTGGTCGAACCCGAACCGGCGGCGAAGCCGAGGTTCGTCTGGTCGGTGGCGGTGTTGAACTCGACATCCGGCTCGCGTTCATCACGATCTTGGTGCCGGTCGAGTCCTTCGAGAAGCTGCCCGCGCCGACCGCCGTGTTGAGGGCCGTGATGGCCTGATCGATCGTGGCGCTGGTCGGGATGGTGGCCGAGGTCGACGTGCCGTTCACGAACAGGTTGATGGTCGTGGCGGCGGTGGTGTTGGCGCTGAACGCCGTCGAAGCCGTCCCCGTGGTGGTGATCTGGGTCGAGATCGCCTGGTTAGCGACGGACTTGGCCTGATCCACCAGCTTCTGGATGGAGGTGATGCCCTGGTTGGCCGCCTGGATCGCCTGCACGCCGTTGGAGATGCCGTCGAGCAGGCTCGACAGATCGCCCGACCGCTGGTCGAGGGCCTGCGAGGTGAAGAAGGTGACCGGGTTGTCGAGGGCCGAGGAGACCTTCTTGCCGGTGGCAAGGCGGTTCTGGGTGGTGGCCGTCAGAGACGCCGTATCCTGCAGCGACAGCAGGTTCTGACGGGTGGCCGCAGTGAGCGTAACGCCGTTCGACATAACGTAGTATCCATTCTGGTTGAAGCGCCTCCGTTTTGGAGACGGACGTGATTTCGAACCAGCCGACTTACTACTGTCTTAAAACCGACATTTGCTTTTTCTGAATCTGGCTCTTCCGAAAAACTGAGTTAATGGATTGACAATACAGCCCGTATTGCAGCCCACATGGCAATCGGCGACAAATGGCTCTCGTCCCACGGGGTCGGCAGGGTTAGCGCAACGTTAACGTCGCCGCGCCTACCAAGGGGCAGCCTGCGAGGGATGTCGCACCATGCCCCTGAAAATCGAGCTGAAGCCCGACGAGCGGCTGATCATCGGCAATGCCGCGATCCGCAACGGTCCGCGCCGCTCAACCTTCGTGATCGAGACCAACACGAAGTTCCTGCGCGAGAGCGACATCATCACGGAGTCGGAGGCCGACACCCCGTGCAAGAGGCTCTATTTCGCGCTGACGCTGATGTACCTCGCGGACGACGCGACGCTCGCTGAGAACAGCTTCGTGGAACAGGCCAACGCCCTCATGGAGGCGGCGCCGAGCATGAAGCCCTACATCGCGGCGATCTACGAACAGGTTCAGGGCGGCGACCTGTACCGCGCCCTGAAGCGTGGGAAAGACTTGCTCGCCTACGAGGCGCAATTGCGCTCTCTTCTCGAGAACAACAGCGCCAAGGCCGAAACGGCCGACGCGTCCTGATACCCCGGCCGAACCGGCTTTGGTTCGGCGCGGGCGAAGCCCCGGTCTCAGCGACCCGCGAGGCCGGCGGCGAGGTTCAGGTTGATCGAGATGATCGAGGTGAGCTTTTCCGGCGCGGGCTCGGCCATGGTGTCGATCATCTGCCGGAACACATAGACGGCCAGGTTGGCCACGCCCTGCTTCACATCGGCGGGGAGCGGGTTGGTCGTATCGGTGGCGGCGGTCGCCAGGATCGTCCAGACCTTCTGATTGAAGTTCAGGGCAGCGACGAGCTCGCCCGATTGGTTCGCCCAGTCATCGCGCACCATCTGGAGGCGCTGCGCCGCCTTGGTCAGCACCGCCGATTCTGCCTCTCGCGGGGTGAGAACGCTGCGCGAGGTCTTGGCATAGGCGTTTGCGGCGTAGCTCATCGCAATCCTCGGTTGGCGATGCGAAGTCGGGCGGACGAGCCGACTTGTCGCGCCATACCAGTTAAGGACGCGTGAGTTTGCTGCTGAGTTTGTCGTGAGAACCCGAAATTCGGTTACCGGTACGTGTCGGAATTCTGAGAAAATTCCAGGTTTTGTTTTAGCACGCCAAGCCTGAAATGAAGAACCTCGAACTACAAATTGCACAGTACAACCAGTACCTATACTCTGTTCAAAAAGTTCAAGGCACACAAACTGCAGAAATTTAGCGCAGCCATGCGCTCGATCACTTCACGAAAACGCAAGAATCACCCGCCATGCTGAGGCAGGGTCACATTCTCGGGATCGGCCCTGTGCCGCCATCTTGCAGCCGACATATCGGGCAAAAAGGCGAACAGGCCGCAGATCGAGACCCAACGGGTCGTAACGCGTATGTTGAACTTTTCTCTCGGCGCCGTGGCGGGTGCCCTCATCGCCGGAACTCTCACGATCGCCGCGGCGCGTCAGCCCGAGTTGCAGACGAAGCTCGGACTGGTCTCGCCGCCCCTGCCGATCACGACGGCGGTGGCCTCGCCGCGTCCGCCGGAGCCGCAATGCCGACCTGATCCGGTGACGACGGCATCGGTGAACAAGGTCCAGGACATCCTGTTCAACCGGCAGCGTTTCTGGTCCGTAGCGCCCTAATGGCCGGACCGCCCCCGGATCACCGGGGGCCAGGAGGGTCGCGTCAGAGCGCGACGAGCAGAAGAACCAGGGCCGAAGCGGCCACCATGGAACTCACGAAGCCGCACAGGGCAGCGGCGAAGGACGGGCCGTTGACGACGGCGGTCTGGGTCGTGGCTTCGGACATGATCGAACAGGCTCCCCGGAGGCCGTCAGGCCGTCCGTTGCATGTGAATGTTGGAGGATGGTTCGAGCCGCTATGCGTCAGCACACGACTCTAGACAATTCGCTGCATTCTCAGTCGCAACGGTTAATCTTCTTTGCGATGCGCAATTGCCGCAGTTCATCCCGAAGATCGATGGCGATGACACCCTGGCCACAATCTTCGAAGGCATCGCGAGCATCGTTGTAACGATCCCCGATCTCGTCGAGGGTATCGCAGACCCGGTCGTGATCACCGAGCCGCATGTCCTGGCGGACTTGGTGGCGCAGGGCCGCCGCCTCGTCGACCTTCCTCCGCGCCTCGATGCAGGCAGGAGCCGCCAGGACCGAGGTCGCTGCGACCGAACCGACGATCATGCCGAGCAGGCTGGCCGAAAGCTTTGATCTGAGGTTGCGCATGATATCGACTGATGGTGAGCGTACACACAAGGAAAGCTGGCGAGATCTTGAGCAGATCTATGCCGCCCCGTCTTATGTTCGCTCAACGGTGAAGCTGCGCGAAGGGTTCCTCACTTTCAGGACCGGCTTCGCGGCGCACCACGGCGGGGGGAGATCAGAATCGTTGCCAGATCGACCGGCCGGAAGCCCATCGGATCGACGCCAACATCATATTGTTTCGGGATTGGCGCCAGCGCGCCGTGTGAATGGCCGTGAAGGTTGAGTGATCCGCGCCCGCCGCCATTCCAGGTGCGGAATGCGTAGTGACAGAGCACGAGCGGGCGATCATCGACCACGATCTCCGCATAGGCCTGGACGGAGGCCCAGCCGGACGCCGCGAGCGTCGCAGGACCGTCGTTGTTGCCTGAGATGAGGTGCTTTTCGCCGTTCAACCGTCCGAGGATCTCCGCAATCCGCTCGGGCGGCGGTCCGAGGGCGAAGTCACCAAGGTGCCAGACGGTGTCACCCGGCGCGACCACCGCATTCCACGCCTCGATCAGACCCTCGTCATGGGCTTCGAGATCCGGGAAAGGCCGGTGATCGAACCGGAGCGCCCGGGGGTCGCCGAAATGCGTGTCGGCGGTGAAATAGATCGTCACCCTCGTCTCCCTCGGCGCGGCGACGGGCACGGTATCCGTCCCGGCGCCGCCGCACTACGTTGCCGCCACAGGCGAACGCCCCCGCGAGGGGTGCGATCCGAAGGAGCCAAGCCATGACCGACAGCCCCCGTCTCACGAGCCTTGCCCATGGCGGCGGATGCGGGTGCAAGCTCGACCCGGAGGTGCTGCGCAAGCTCCTCGCCGATCAGCCCGCCTCGGCCCGGTTCGAGCAGCTCCTCGTCGGCAACGAGACCGCCGACGATGCCGCCGTGTGGGAGCAGGAGGATGGCAGCTGCATCATCGCCACGACCGACTTCTTCACGCCCATGGTGGACGATCCGGCCGATTTCGGTCGCATCGCCGCCACCAACGCCATTTCCGATGTCTATGCCATGGGCGGGCGCCCGCTTCTGGCTCTCGCGATCCTGGGCATGCCGGTCGGCAAGATTGCCCCCGAGGTGGTCGCCAAGATCCTGCGCGGCGGCGCCGAGAAATGCGGCGAGGCCGGCATCCCCGTGGCGGGAGGACATTCGATCGATACGCCGGAGCCGATCTACGGCCTCGCCGTCATCGGCACCTGCCGCCGCGAGGCGGTGCGGCGGAACGCCGACGCCAAGGCGGGTGATGCGCTGATCCTTACGAAGCCCGTCGGCGTGGGCGTCTATTCGGCGGCGATCAAGCGCGAGGCGCTGGACGATGGGGGGTATCGCGATTTCATCGCCACCACGACGCTGCTCAACCGCGTCGGCACCGAACTGGCGAAGGATGACGCGGTCCATGCGATCACGGACGTGACCGGCTTCGGCATCCTGGGCCACGGGCTCGAACTCGCTCGCGGCGCGGACCTTACCCTCGTGTTGGAAGCCGACGCCCTCCCCTTCTGCCGCAGGCGGAAGGATTGGCGCGAGACGGCTTCGTCACCGGCGCCTCGCACCGGAACTGGGCGGCCTTCGGTGGCAGCGTCGATCTGCCGGAGGGTCTGCCGGATTGGCGGCGCCACCTTCTGACCGATCCGCAAACATCCGGTGGCCTTCTCGTCTCCTGCGCGCCTGACCACGCCTCGGCGATCCTGGAGCGCATCCGCGCGGCGGGTTATCCGGCGGCAGCGGTGATCGGCCGGATGGAGGAAGGCACGCCGCGCATTCGCGTCATAGGTTAGCCACGCCAACCGAGGGTTGGACAGAATATCTTCACGACTTACGGTTATATAAGCTCGGAAACCCGCGCTTTACTATGATCGCTTGGCCAAAGGCCGTCAGGGTCAGGCGCGGCGAGGATCGGCACCGGCACCGCCTTGGACTGTCCCAGGCGGGGTCGGCGCGAGCGAGTGGTCATCCGGTTTGTCGGGATCCATCACCTCTCCGGCGTGCGGCGTCACGGGCTGGCCTTTCGGCCCGGCCCCGGCGCGTGCCCTGCGCCCGGAGTTCCTGCCGGACGGTCGTTCCTGGCCGGTGATCCGCGTGCTGTCGCCCGCCGGATCACCGCCGGAGGTGGCGGCTTCCCTGGTGGGCCAGGATTATCCCGAGCACCACCACGAGACCTACACCCCTGCGACCCTGGCGGATCGGCTCTCCCAGGACGGCGACTGCGCGACCCTCGTCCTGCTAGAGGACGAGATGCTGGCGCCGGGCGCACTCACGGCCCTGGCGTTCGAGATGGCGCACAGAGGTGCCTTGGCCGTCGCGGGGCTGCGAGTGCTCTATGACGAGGCGGTCAGCGGCCTCGACGTGCCCGCCCTCGCCGGTCATCCCGACACGATCGGCGGAGAAATCCTCTGGGCGCCAAGCGCGCTGAAGGGCGATGCCGCCCTCGAGGCCGCGTGGGCTGCGCTTCCTGCAGCGGCCAAGTTCCGGATCGGACGCCCCGTCATCCTGCGTCGCGGACAGGCTGGACGGGTCGCGAAGCCTCTCACCATCGTCTCCCTGACCGGTACGGGCACCGTGGGCGGAGCGGGTGTCGCCCACCGGCGGCTTTCCGATGCCCTGGCGCTGGCGCACCATAAGGTCACCGAGGACATCCTGAGCGACCGCCCGGCCGCCGCCGAGTGGACCGATTCCTTCCCCGAGGTCGAGGCGCGCATCGCCGCCAAGGCGCCGGACTTCGTGCTGATCGGCAATGTCCACGGCGCGACCCGCAGTCTCGACGTGGTTGGACGGTTGGCAAGCGCGCACCCGACCGCCCTCGTCCTGCACGATCTTTTCCCCCTCACCGGCCGGTGCTGCCACCCGCGCGATTGCACCCGCGCCGAGACCGGCTGCGACGCCACCTGCCCCACCCCGGACGAGTATCCGCCGCTGGCGCCGAACCGCATTGCGGGGATGCACCGCCGCAAGCGCGCGGTGCTCGGTGCGGAAGCGGGGCCGCTGCTGCTCGCCAACTCGGCCTGGACCCGGGCGCGAAGCGAAGCGCTGGCCCCTGCTTCGGCCGTGACGCGGCCTGTGAGCCTCGCCTTCCCGACCGGCATCTTCCGGCGTGGCGACAAAGGTGCCCTGCGCCGCCGCCTCGGCCTACCCGAGGGCGACGTGCTCATCCTCGTGTCCTCCGTCATCGTCGATGGTCCGGACAAGGGCTTCGCCGACCTGAGGGACGCCCTGCGCGCGGTCGCGCGCCCGGGGGTCGGCGTGGTCGCCATCGGGCGGCTCGATGATCCGGCCAAGCTCGGGATCGACAATCTCGTCGCGCCGGGCCTCATCGCCAGCGAGGAGCAATTGGCGGCCTGGTACGGCGCCTGCGATCTCCATGTCACCGCGAGCCGCCATGAGACCCTGGGCCAGACGCCGATCGAGGCCGGGCTCTGCGGTGTCCCGACCCTCGCCTATCGGACTTCCGGCCTCACCACCTCGGTCATCGACGGCGTGTCGGGGCGCCTCGTAGAGATGCGCCCCGGCGCCCTGGCCGAGTCTCTTACCGATCTCGTCGCGGACGACGCCGCGCGGACCATGCTCGGCGCCTTCGCGCGGATTGCCCTGGAGAACCGCTTTAGCCCCGCCGCCGCCGTGCTGTCCCTCGATGCAGTCCTGCGCGAGCGCGGATTGATCGCGGACGGGCCGGAGCGGACGCTCTTCGAACCCGCGATGCTCGGGCATTTTCCTTTCGCGGCCGAGCGGCTACGCGGGGCGGAAGGGACCGTGCAGGCATCGTCCTCGCCGATCGTCCGTCGGCTGCGGCGGACGAAGCAAGCCGTTCTTGGACGGCGGATGCCGCTCTTCGTGCGCCGTTGCCTGTACCTCGCCGATTCGCTTCGCCGGAGGGCGTCGTGATGCACGGCATCGTCTCCCATCGGCAGCGGATCTATCTCGACCAAACGCATATCCGGAAGCGCGTCACGGGGATCGAGCGCGTCACCCTCGATCTGTTCTCACCCGACAGCCTCGCGCCGCATGACATCCGCCCCGTGGTCAGCCGGTCGCTACCGGGAATGATCGCGCGTCAGCAATTCGGCCTGCCGTTGACCGCCCTGCGGGATCAGCAGGCCCTGTTCATTTTCCCCGGCTTCCCACCCGCGCCTCTGTGCGCGCCCGCTGCCGCGCGTTGCCTTCTCTACATCCACGACACCTTCCTTCTGAGCCGTCCGGAGGATCTGAGCCTGCGCAGCCGGGTCTATCTCAGCCCGGCCTTTGCCCTGGCGATGCGCTGGGGCCGCAACCTGTTCGTGAACAGCCGGACGACGGGCGAGGATCTGCGGCGCTACTGCTCGCCGGAAGCGGGCGTGTTCCTGCTGCGCCCGCCCGTGCGAGACGTGTTCAGCCTCGCCAAACGGCGCGGTCCCGGCCCGCGAAACCCGAGCGATCCGCTGCGCCTGCTCGCCATCGGTACGGTCGAGCCACGCAAGAACTACCCGGCCTCCCTCGCCATCGTCGAGGCACTGAACAGCATCGGCGTCCCGGCCGAACTGCATCTCGTGGGACGCAAGGGCTGGGGGAGGCACGACTTCCTCGATGCGCCGCCTTCCTACCTGCACATGCACGGCTACCTACCGGATTCCGGCTCATGGCTCTGGCGGAGACCTGCCACGCCCTGCTCTCCACGTCGAAAGCGGAGGGCCTCGGCCTCCCGCTGCTCGAAGTGCAGCACGGGGGCCTGCCGGTGATCGCGCCGGACGCGCCGGTCTTCCGCGAGGCGCTCGGCCAGTCCGGCTTGCTGATCCGTCCGGACGCGGTCGAAGCCAGCGCGCGGGCGATCGCGGCCTGGGTCGGCTCACACGAATTCTCCGAAGCCGCACAAGCGGCGCGGGCCAATGTCGAGCGGTGGAACGAGCTCGCGGCGCGGGATGCCGCCCGCCTGCTCGCCCTGCTCGACGGCGATCCGCGCGCCTATGCGGAACCGGATTCCATGATTCCCTGAGGCGGGCTCCCGTCCGCGCCGTCAGGGCGCAACGGCGGGTCGGCGTAGGGGTCGTTAAACTGGCCTTTGGCGTATAGGGCGCGGTACGTCGCTTGCGACAACGGTCTTGAGTAAGTCGTCATAGTAGTTCAACTGTCTCAAAATGGAACGTACTGTTCCTTACAGGGACGGCGAGCGACGAGACGAAAGGTCAAGGAGCGAGGCGTATGTTCGACTTCTCGACACGCATCAGCGGTGAGCCGGTGCGTATGGTTCTTCCGGAGGTGGCTCCGGCCCGTCCCGATGCGCGGACCATCGCGCGACGCCTGTGGCGCGGTTCGCCGTTCATCATTCTGGGCGGCCTGCTCATGGCCGCCTTGGCGGTGGTGGTGCTGGGCCTGCTCACGCCGAGCTACACGTCGAACATTCAGATCCTCGTCGATCCGACCGACCTGCGCGTTGTGGAGAACGACGTGAATGCCCGCGCACCCCAGGCGGATAGCGGCGTGTCCATCGCCGAAAGCCAAGTGCGCGTCATTCAATCGGATAACGTCCTGCGCCGGGTGGTGGAAAAGCTGCACCTCGATCAGGACGAGGACTTCGTAAGAGGCGACAGCAGCAACCCGCTGATGCATTGGCTTCGCGGCGTCATGGGTACGCTTCCCCCGAGGTGAGCCGCGACCCGACCAACATCGCCCTCGATACCCTGCAGCGGAATATGATCGTCCGCCGCCCCGAGCGGACCTTCGTGATCGATGTGGCGGTCCAGTCCCGCGATCCCGCCAAGGCCGCCAGGATCGCCAACGCGATCGGCGACGCCTATTTTGCCGAAGAGACCGCCGCTCGCATGGATGCGGCCAAGCGCGCCTCCGACGCCCTGGCTGGCCGCCTCGCCAACCTGAAGCGCGACGTCGAGGACGCCGAACGGCAGGTGGTGCGCTACCGCGAGGATCATCGCCTCGTCGCGTCGAGCGGACGCCTCCTGACCGACCAGCAGCTCGGGGACCTGAACCAGCAGCTCGTCGGCGCCTCGATCAAGACGGCCGAGTCGAAGTCCCGCCTGGAGCAGGCGCGCAAGATGCGCACCTCCGACCCGAGCACGGCACTACCCGAGATGCTGCAATCCCTGGAAATGCAGGCGCTGCGGCAGCAATACGCGACGCTTTCGCGCAACACCGCCGAACTCGCCACGCGCCTCGGCGAACGCCATCCGGCCATGGCCGAGCAATACGCCCAGCAGCGCGACCTTCAGCGGCTGATCCAGCGGGAGAAGGAGCGCATCATCGACACGCTCCAGAAGGATTACGACCGCGCCGCCGCCAGCGAGGCCGCGATCCGCTCCAGCCTCGACCGGGTGAAGACCGAGACGACCGTCAGCGACCGCGCCTATGTCGGCCTGCGCGAGCTGGAGCGCACCTTGGAAGCCCGCAAGGGTGTGTACGAGGCCTACCTGCGCCGCTCGCGTGAAGCGAGCGAGCAGGAGCGCCTGAACACCACCAACGTTCGTATCATCTCGGTGGCGACGCCCGCCCTTCAGCGGACCTTCCCGCCCTCGCCGAAGATCGTGCTGCCGGTGGCCTTGCTACTCGGCCTCGCTATCGGCGCTGGCGTCGCCCTGCTGCTCGGCGCCGATGCCGACCGCCGCCGCTCCCTGCGTCAGGCCAGCCAGCCCACCGGACGCAGCCTGCGCGCCGCCGACGCCTGAGCCCATACGCACAGACGAGACAGGCGCCGGGGCGAGCTTCGTCCCGGCGTTTTTTATTGTTTGGCGAACAGCTCGGGCCTGCGCAGTTGCAGGGCAAACAGCAGGACGAGGGTCTTCATGTCGGTCAGCACGCCGCGCGCCGCCATGGAAGCGAGTTCCGATAGGGGCAGTTCGTGGACAGTCACCGTCTCGCCATCGCTCTTCAATCCGCCACCTTGGCTGACCAAGTCGGCACGCGAATAGGACGCCAGGAACAGGTCCATGCGCTCGGTCGAGATGCCCGGCATCGTCCAGGCGCTCGCGACGGGATCGAACGGGCCGAGCCGAAGGCCGGCCTCCTCTTCCGTCTCCCGCCGGGCGCCCTCTTCCGGTGCCTCGTCCTCAAGGAGACCAGCGGGTGCTTCGAGGATGCTCTCGGGACCGCCCGCATAGAGAAGCGCCGCCCGCACCTGGGAGACAAGCGTCGCGACGCGGCGCTCGGGATCGTAGGGAAGGACGCAGACGGCCCGGCCGTGATCCTCGACCTCGCGGCTCAGCCGCGTTCCGTCGGCCTGGATCACTTCCGCTACGAGGAAACGCGCCCACCCGTCGTGGACGACGCGCACGCCGCCGATCTGTGCTGGCATTCTGTCCGACCGTTCCGCAACTCTTCGTGAGACTGAGCGGATCGATCAAGAATGCGGCGGCATCGCGAAGACGGTGATGGCAAAGCGTAATTCGCCTTCGCTGCGCTCTGTCCGGTCCAGCCGGGCGCCCTCCTCGCGCACGAGGTTCGGGATGTCGATGGCCGCCATCGGATCGGTGCAGACCACGGTGAGGCGGCCTCCCCCGGCAGCGCGCGCATCGCCTTCCGCGTGCGAAGCACCGGCAGTGGGCATTTCAGACCGGCGAGGTCGAGAAGGGTCTCGACGGGATCGCTCATGCAAAACTCCCCGCCCCGGAGCGAGCCGGAACGGGGAGTGCTTAGCCACGAGTTGGCGCGTCGGCCAGAGCTACCTCACCAGCCGTAGTAGCCGCCGCCGTAACCGCCGTAGCCACCGCCGTAGCCGCCATAACCGTAGGCCGGGTAGCCATAGCCGTAGCTGCGGACCGGGGCGTAGCCGTAGCCATAAGACGGGGCGTAGCCGTAATCGTAGTAGCCGTAGCGCGGGGCGGCGCTGGCAGCGAGCGCGCCGCCGATGATGCCGAGGGCGGCACCCGCCGCGAGGGCACCAGCAGCCCGGCCGCCGTAGCCGCGGCGGTAGCCGTAACCATAGCCGTAGCCGCGATAGCGGACATGATCGACGGTGGTGTTTTCACCGGCGACCTTCACGGCGCTCTGAGCCGGCAGCGGAGCCGCCTGGGCCGTGGTGAGCGTACCGGCGACCAGCGCCAGCGACGTGACCGTGCCGACGGCGAAGGTAGCGATGCGAGACATGGCCTTATCCTTCAGTTGAACGTATCGGACCCAAAACCACGAGTCCTGCCAAGTCGTTCCACCTGAAATTTCGCGCCCGTCTGCCGCACCAGAGATCAGGATTAAAATACGCACTCGCTGAAGGCGGGATCGACTGACGATTCCCAGCGGGACTCGTATGCGTCGAGCCAATCTTGGCCCCGGGTGCGTCCGGCGGCCACGATCATCTCCAAAGGCTGGAGATAGCCTGTCTCGTCATGGCCGTTGGCATCGCGGCGCGCGCGAGCCTTGAGCCCCGAGCGGGCGATGGCCAGGGCTTCGGCGGCGACCTCACCCAGGGTTCGCTTGGCGATCGGCGTGGCGAGGCCGAGGCGTGGTGCCGTGGCCCGAGCGGCCTCGCGCTGCGAAGCGGTCCAGCCCTTCACAAGGTCGAGGGCGGCATCGAGGG
Source organism: Methylobacterium komagatae (assembly GCF_042661665.1). NCBI lineage: Bacteria > Pseudomonadati > Pseudomonadota > Alphaproteobacteria > Hyphomicrobiales > Methylobacteriaceae > Methylobacterium > Methylobacterium komagatae. The sequence continues at coordinate 2,430,411 of NZ_JBHSWN010000001.1, read as the reverse complement.
CGCCCTCGTCGTAGAGGAGTCCGACCCAGAATGCGGCCTGCGCGGCAATCATGTCAGGGTCGCCGACGTCGGCTCCGCGCATTTCGAGGAAGCGCTTGAGCCTGACCTCGGGGAAGGCGGTGGAAGCGTGGTTCACCCAATCGGACATCGTAGCCCGCTCGCCCGGCAATTGCGGCAGTCGGCCTTCCATCAGGTCGCGGAACGAGGCGCCCGACACGTCGTGATAGGTGTCGCCGCGCTTCACGAAATACATCGGCATGTCGAGCAGCCAGTCGGCATAAGCTTCGTAGCCGAAGCCCGACTCGAACGCGAAGGGCAGCATCCCGGTGCGGTCGCCATCGGTATCGCGCCAGATCTCCGAGCGGCGGGACAGGAACCCGTTCGGACGCCCGTCGGTGAAGGGCGAGTTGGCGAACAGGGCCGTCGCCACCGGCTGGAGCGCGAGGGAGGCGCGCATCTTCCGCGCCATGTCGTCCTCGGAGCGGAAATCGAGGTTCACCTGCACGGTGGCGGTGCGGAGCATCATGTCGAGGCCGAGACTGCCAACCTTCGGCATGTAGCCCGCCATGATCTTGTAGCGGCTCTTGGGCATGACGGGCGTTTCATCCCGGCGCCATTTCGGGCTCATGCCGAGGGTGAGGAACTTGATCCCCATCGGATCGGCCACGCGCTTGACCGCATCGAGATGTGTCGCGAGCTCGGCCGCCGTGGCATGCACGTCCGGCAGGGCCGCGCCCGACAGCTCGAACTGGCCGCCGGGCTCGATCGAGATCGCGCCACCCTCGCTCGCCGCCAGCCCGATGACGGCGCCGCGGTCGGTGATCGGCTCCCAGCCGGTCTCGCGGCCAAGACCTTCCAGCAACGCACCGATCCCGGCCTCGCCCGCATACGGCACCGGGCGGCGGTCGGCCGCGTAGAACGGGATCTTCTCGTGCTCCGTACCGATGGCGAACCGCTCGCGCGGTTTCTCGCCGGCGGCGAACCACTCGATCAGTTCGGCACGCGTGGTCAGCGGCGTCGTGTCATCGGAGTCGCGCGCCATGCGCTGCCCACCCAGGAAATCTGATCGTTCGGATGGCGGCGCGCCGGTCGCCCGGTCGTCCCGCCCGGCTATACCTCGCCCCGATACCGGGACGTCGGACGGGCGACCGCCAGCCGCGACGGGTCGGCGGCGCGGGCGGCGTCCGACCACGCACATAATTGAGAGCGCCCTGGGGGACAACGCAGACGCCCGCTTCGAGAAAGCGCAGCTGTGGGCGATGTCAGGTCGTTATTCCCAGCCTGGAACCGCGATGTGCGCAGGCACACCAGAAATTCCGTCGTCAGCGACCATCGCCCAACACCGCCTGAACCAGCGCCAACACCGCCACCGCCGCCGTATCGGCCCGCAGGATGCGCGGGCCGAGCGACAGGGCCACCGTGTTGGGCCGGGCGCGGACCGCCACCCGTTCCTCCTCCGAGAAGCCCCCCTCCGGCCCCACCAGCACGGCCAGCGGCGGGCGTCGAGCGGGATCCGCCGCCTCGGACAGGGCCCGCACGGGGTCCGAGATCGGCGCATCCTCGTCACAGAAGACGAGGAGCCTGCCCGGGTCGAGCGTGGTCAATGCCTCTGCCAAGCGAAGCGGCGGGGCGAGTTCGGGGATCGCCAGGATGCCGCATTGTTCCGCGGCCTCGATGGTGTTGGCCTTGAGCCGGTCCATGTTGATCCGGTCGCCTTGCGTGAACCGGGTCAGGACCGGGCGGATCGTCCCCGCCCCCATCTCCACCGCCTTCTGGGCGAGGTAATCGAGCCGCGCGCTCTTTAATGGGGCGAACAGGTAATGCAGGTCGGCGGCGGGATGCTGCGGCCGTGTCTGCTTCACGAGGCGAAGCTCGCCATCCTTGCGGCCCGTGGCGACGAGGCTCGCATGCCATTCCCCGTCGCGGCCGTTAAAGACGAGGACGGGGTCGTCCTCACCGCGCCGCAGGACGTTGATGAGGTAATTCGCCTGGGCCCGCTCCAGAGGGAGCACCGTCCCTACCGCGAGGGGCTTCTCCACGAAGAGGCGTGGCGCTTTGAAATCGTAGGCGGGCATGGCCGGGTGGTCGCGCGGGCCCACGCGCGAGTCAACGGAGCACGCTCCCGTGGGTGTGGCCGTGATGCGACAGAGAGAGGATTTCGCAATCCTCCCCAGGGGCACACGAGAGAAGCACCCGACCGCTCGATTGACGCCACATTCCTATGGCGAAGGCGGTAGCAACGTTCTCGTAACGCTTCGGCGGCACGAGGCAGCGAGCCGAGGGAGTCTCGAAATGACCTACAGGAGCTTCGTGCTGGGAGCGGCGTCGCTGACGGCCGGCCTCCTGGTGTCCGGCAATGCTTCGGCGCAGTCGATGACCATGCCGATGCCTCAGCCGTCGATGTCGCAGCCCGCGCCCGCACAGGCCGCGCCCCAGGCTGCGGCCCCGGCGGGGAACAGCGATTGCGGCGCCATCCAGAAGACGCTGGCCGAGCGCAAGGCGCTGGTGGGCCGGGCCAATGCGGCCTCGACCTCCAAGAAGAAGATGACGCCCGGCGAGGCGTGCAGCCTGTTCGGGCGCCTCGTCTCCAACGGCGCCGAGGGCATGAAGTGGATCGCCGCCAACCGTGAATGGTGCTCGATCCCGGATTCCTTCGCGGAAGGCTTCAAGGCCGACCACGCCAAGGTCAGCGGCATCCGCACCCAGATCTGCGGCGTCGCGGCCCAGGCTGCGAAGATGGAAGCGCAGGCCCGCGCCCAGGCGCAGAATGGCGGCGGCGGCGGCCTGCTCGGCGGACCCGGCCTCAGCGGTTCGTTCAAGCTGCCGCAGGGCGCGCTCTGAGCCCGCTTCCACCCGCCAACGGGGCCTCTTTCCCGGACGGGCGCCCCGCCGACGCGGTTGCGGGCCATTGGGTCGACCGCCACGCGCCACCCGCGTGGCGTCCCTACCTGCGCCTCGCGCGGATCGACCGGCCGATCGGCTGGTGGCTCCTGCTGCTGCCGTGCTGGTGGTCGGCCGCCCTCGCGGCCATCGCCGCCGACCGGACCTTTCCCGACCCGATCGATTGCCTGCTCTTCCTGATCGGCGCCATCGCCATGCGCGGCGCGGGCTCGACCTATAATGACATTGCTGACCGCGACCTCGACGCCAAGGTCGAGCGGACGCGCCTGCGCCCCCTCCCTCCGGGCAGTTGCGGGTACGGCATGCGGCCCTGTTCCTGTTGGCCCAGGCCCTCATCGGCTTCGCGGTGCTGGTGCAGTTCAACGGCCACGCCATCGTGGTCGGCCTGTTTTCGCTGCTGCCGGTGGCGATCTACCCGTTCATGAAGCGGGTGATGTCCCTGCCGCAATTCGTACTCGGGCTTGCCTTCGCCTGGGGCGCGCTGATGGGCTGGGCCGCCGTCTTTGCGCGGCTCGATGCTGCGCCCCTATTGCTCTATGCCGGGACGGTGGCGTGGATCGTCGGCTACGACACGATCTATGCCGTGCAGGACATCGAGGATGACGAGATCGCCGGGATCCGTTCCTCGGCGCGCCTCTTCGGCCGTCGCCTCAAGATGGCGGTGGGCCTCTGCTACGGACTTGCGGCCCTGTTCGTGGGCCTCGCCGCGTGGCGGGCTGGCGCGGGGCTTGTCGGCGCCCTCGGCGTCGCCGCCTTTGCCGGACATCTCGCGTGGCAGGTCCGGCGGCTTCAGGAGCGCGACGGCGTTGGTGCGCTGCGCCTGTTCCGGTCGAACCGGGATGCGGGGCTGATCCTGTTCGTCGGGCTCACGGCCGACGCGCTCGTGAAGGGACTCTCCTAAAGACTGGACCGCTTACGAGCGGGCGATGATCTCGGCCTCGCCGCGGAAGATCTGCGGGCGGGCGGGAAGACGGCCGGTCTTGCGGCGGGCCAGGAAGCGCGGACGGCGGGCGCCGAGACCGGCATGACGGCGGCGAATACGGATACGCCCGAGGCTGAGACGGCCGATCTGCTGCGACACGGGCACGAGGACTCCGTCCTCACGGACGATCATTCGTAAGAGACCGGTGCTGCTGGCGAGGTCTCGCCACGTCGCGACGACATCCTCTTCCATGAATGGGCCGAGGCGCTGGAGCGTTTGCCCCTCTGCGTCGACGAGCAGCAGGTGGAAGCGATCCTCTTCGCAGATCTCGGCATCGTCGTCGGCATAGGCCAGCGCGATGCCGACGGCCGGGCGGGCGGCGGCGAGGCGACCGATCACCGGCAGGGACGAAACCGCGAAGGCGGGCATCGTCAGGGCCGGTTCATTGCGGTGGTCACGCATATCCATCGTTCGAGCCTCAACGCCTTTTCGCGATTCTCGCAAGTGGCGGCCCCAGTCGGGCGATCCGTTATGCGCAGCAAATTCGCATCGCTCTTCCTCGTTACGGCTTAGGGCTCTAGTTAAGCGATTCTGGACAGGGACTTCACTGTCGGAATGCTCAATGCTTCCTTGAATGATCAACGATTTCTTGCGAGCGAGCTTCAACTTCGATTCATCATGCCGTTTGCGGCCATCCAGGCCCGGCCGGTGCGGCGGCACGGTCTTGACGGTCACGCTTGTCGCGATGGGTCATGCGGCTTAGAACGATGGTGAGGATCGGCACCGGTTTCCCCTAGATCGCAGATTTCGGCGTCGGTCGTGCCCTGCACGACGGGCTCCGCGTCGGCGCCGACAAGTCCCGCACAGGACCGCGATGTTGAACTCCTTCACCGACGCGAGCGTGGCAGGCCTGATGCCCGAACTGCGCGCGGTGATGCGCGAGGCGGCCGCCATCGCCAAGCCCTTCTTCAGGCACGGCTCGCAGACCACCGCGCGAATCTGGTCGAAGGCGGGAGGTTCACCGGTGACGGAGGCGGATGTCGCCGTCGACACCTTCTTGAAGATCCGCCTGAGCGAGATGGTGCCGCAGGCCGCATGGCTCTCGGAAGAGACAGCGGATGACCCGGCCCGGATCGGGCGTGACCTCGTCTGGATCGTCGATCCGATCGACGGTACGCGTGCATTCCTGTCGGGGCACCCCGACTGGTCGATCGCGGTGGCGCTTCTCTACAAGGGCGAGCCGCTGATCGGCTTCGTCCACGCCCCCGCTCTCGGCGTGGCCTACGAGGCGGTGCGAGGCCAGGGCGCCTTCCGGGACGAGCAGAAGATCGTGGTCGATCCGCGCACGACGCTGCGCTCGGCGCGGATCACCGGCCCGAAGCCGATGCTCGATCGATTGACCCGCGGTGCGGGCCCGGATCCGGATTTCGTGCGCATCGACCGAATTCCGTCGCTCGCCTTGCGCTTGGTGCGCGTGGCCGAAGGCTCGGTCGATGTGGGGATGATCTCATCGGACGCGCGAGATTGGGATCTCGCGGCGGCCGATCTCATCTTACGGGAAGCGGGCGGTTTGGTCGGCACGATGAACGGCCAAGCGACGGTCTATAACCGGCCCGAACCGATCCACGGCGAACTTGTCGCCCTGCCGACGGCCCTGCGCGATCCCGTGATCGCGGCCTGGGGCGCCTGACGCGCCCCGTTTCCGCTTAGGCGGCCGCCACGGTTTCCCGCAGCGAGACGGCGTTCGGCGCAAGGCCGAGCCGGTCTGCGAGATGCCAGTGAAGCTCGCGCGAGGAATGGTAGTTGTAGGAGCGGTCGATCAGGTGGCTCATGTCCCGGCCGGTACGGCCGGCGTCAGCGAGGCGGCCGACCTTGAAGGTGGGCGCGTCGGTGACGGGAGAGCGAACGCTGCGGCGCCGCGTGTATTCGAACTGCATTAGAATATCGACTTCTTTTCTTGTCTGGACCGGCGCGTCGCTGCGCGCGCGGCGTCGTTTCTCGTTATGAGTCTTCTGCGCTGTCCCGGACGCGCAGGCGCCCGGGACGGCTGTCGAGGGAGCCGGTTCAGGCGGCTCCGGAACCTCGGCCGATCAAGCGGCCTGGAGGTTTGCGGCAGCGTCCTTGCCGCTGCGCTTGTCCTGCAGGATCTCGTAAGAAATCCGCTGACCTTCGACTAGGTTGCGCATTCCGGCGCGCTCGACCGCGGAGATATGGACGAAGATGTCCTTACCGCCGTCATCGGGCTGGATGAAGCCATAGCCCTTGGTCTCGTTGAACCACTTTACAGTGCCGGTATTCACGTAGTGTACCTCGTTCGTCCATAGCTCGTGCGCGCAGCATCGCTGCCGCGAATGCACGACGGTCTGTCTGGCTTTTTCCAGAGCGGCGGGGCGCGAGACATGGAACCTCTCGCGTGAGCGTCGGTCTCGACCGGTGTTGCCCCCCGAGGACTTAGATAGGCCGCCGCTGCGGCAGCAACAAGGCATGGCCGACGTCGCAACTGGACCGGGTATCCGCCGCACCCCTCCGGCCCCTGTGATTTCCCGCCCCGGCGGTGCATATAGAACAGAGGGAACAGCCTCTTACGGCTGGGACAGGGCCTTGCCGCGATCCGACCGAAAAAGTCGGCCGGGGCGGGCGCACACATCGGCTTCCGGGCGGTATATGGCAGGCATCTCGGTCTCGCTGGATGGCGCGAACATCCAGCTTTCGTTTCAGAAAGACGATCAGGCGACGGCCGTGGTGATGGACGCCCGTGCCGCCCGCGCGCTGGTGCGGGCGGTCGGCCAGTTGCTCACCGCGATCGATGATTCCGACGAGGGCGACGAGCCGGAGGGCGCGGACTCGATGGGAGAGGACGTCGCCATGCTCGACGTGACCTCGGCCGCCATCGAGGTCGGCACCGACGAGGATGGACAGGCCGTCGTCGCGTTCCAGGCGGGGGCGCTGCCGCCATTCCAGTTGCGCCTGACGGACGAAGAGGCCCGTCACGTCGCGACGAGCCTCTCCGAAATCCTTAATGCGCCCCGTGACGTGCGCGCCTCTCATGGCGGGCACTGACGCGGGGGCCGAAGGCTACATCCGTGTGCCGGGATCGGTCGGAGAGCCTGGGAACACGTCCGGCTCCGAACCTGGGCCGCCGGGCTCTCCCACGCCGGGATCGTTCACCGGATAAGGCGTGCGCGGTCCGGTCGGGCCGATATCGGGCTCCTGATCGGGCGGCGGCGGGGGCGGCGGCAGATCTCCGGGTATCGGATCGGGGATGCCTGGATTGACCATGAGAATTCTCCTGAGGCGTCCGGGTGAGGGTCCAACGGGGTCGGCACGGCCTTGTTCCGGCGTCTCCGGCGCAGGGCTGATGGGGCCAAGCGTCCCGGTTTGGGACGGGAACGTGCGGTGTGCTGACCCGTTGGCGGGACAAATCAACGAACGGGAGATCCCCCATGACCGACATCAAGCAAGCCAAGGTTCTCATCATCGCCACGGACGGCTTCGAGGAGAGCGAGCTCGACTGTGCCGCAGTCGAAGCTCAAGGAAGCGGGCGCTACCGTCACCGTCGCCGCGCCGAAGTCCCGTCAGGGCGAAACCAGCATCCGCGGCTGGGATAAGACCGATTGGGGCAAGGACGTGAAGGTCGATGCCGACCTCGACTCGGTCGATGCTTCATCCTTCGACGCGCTGGTCCTGCCGGGTGGCCAGATCAACCCCGACAAGCTGCGCCTTGAGCCGAAGGCGCTCGAGATCATCAAGACCTTCCTGACGAGCGGCAAGGTCGTCGCCGCGATCTGCCACGGCCCGTGGCTGCTGATCGAAGCCGGAGCGGCCAAGGGCCGGGACATGACGTCCTTCCCGTCGATCAAGACCGACGTGATCAACGCGGGCGGCAAGTGGCACGACAAGGAAGTCGTCACCGATCAGGGCATCATCACCAGCCGCAACCCGAACGACCTCGACGCATTCTGTGCGAAGATCATCGAGGAAATCGGTGAAGGAAGCCACGGCCAGCGTCAGCTCGCGGCCTGATCGACCCTACCCGCCGCGGGTCACTTCCAGGACCGCGGCGGACCGGATGGGACGTCCGTATTCGTCGCTTCCCTCCACACTGATCCGGTGCGCGCCCGGCGCCAGGTCCGCCGGGAGGCGCGCCGTCCAGATATGGCTCGAGGGAATGGCCTGGACCCACGGCTTCTTCGCCTCGGGATAGCGGGCGAAGAGTTCGGTCACGAACGGGTCGGGTCGTCGCGTGCGGATCATCGGCTCGGGATCACGCCCACCGACTCGTATGGTGAGACGCGTTTTCGGCCCGCCATCGAACACGTTCACCACTGCGATTCCATCGGCGAGGGCGTCCTGCGGGATCGGTGATCGCAGGCCCTCCATCGGCCGCGTGGCGCGCACGATTTCCGTAGCGCCCGTGCGGATCTGGCTCTCGAAGGCGATCCGCATCGTGCCGTCGGGCTCACCTTGGGCGGGTACGTAGCGGGTCGTGTAGGCCGTGCCGCGCACCGAGAGGACATGGAAGCCGTTCGGCGTCCCGTCGCGGCTATCGGCGGAGGGGATACCGGTGCGGGTCTCCGGCCCGCTCCACCACGATCCCGAGACGGCGGTGAGAACGTGGTGGTGCAGATCCTCAGTCAGGTAATGGTGCTCGGTCGTGTGGGTGTGCCCACAGATCGCAAGCACCTTCCGCCCCTTCACGATCTCCAGAAGTGCTGCCCGGTCGGCGGTCTCGTTCTGCTTGCTGCCGGTCGCCGAATCGGTGTGCAGCGGAATATGGGTCGCCAGGACGATGAGGGTGTCGGACGGCACCTGCCCCAGGAGGTTGCGCAGGAACGCGAGGTTCCGCTCGCCGATCCGCCCCTCGTAGGTGTTCGCCCCCGTGGCGACGGGCGGCCCGAGCCAGACGACGTTATCGAGCATCACGAACAGCGCCTTGCCGTGCCGGAAGGCGAAGGACGGCACACCGAAGACGCGCTTCCACGTCTCGCGACTGTAGCGCGCGTCGGGCGCCTGCATGTTCAGGTCGTGGTTGCCGGGGAGAGAGTACCAGGGGATGCCGATCCGCCCGACGATGGCGTTCGACCGGCCGTAGAGCGACAGGTCGTCGAATAGGACGTCCCCGGTAGTGATGCCGAAGGCCGCCGGAATGGCCATCGCGCGGTTCACGGCCGTGTCGCGAACATGATCGAGTTCGTGGCGGCTCTCGGGCTGCGGATCGGTGAAGAGCAGGACGTCGAAATCCTCCGGCTCGTCCTGCTTCGTCAGGATGAAATCAATGGCGGAGGGAAGCGGACCGGTGGGGTCGACGCCCCGGTAGCGCAGGCCGAGGTCCTTCGGCGTGCCCTCCGGCTGGTGAATGAAGCTGTGGCGGACGACGTTGTCGGCGTCGCACGGCAGGGCGTAGCCCGGCGGCTTGATCACGAAGACCGCCCCGTCGCCCGGCATCGGCAGGCGGTAGCGCCCCTGCGCATCGGTGCGGGCCACCTCCTGCCCGTTCGACACGAGCACGCCCGGCAGCGGCGCGCGGCCCGCACCGTCGAGGGCGTAGACTGTGCCCGTCGCCTCGCCGGACTGCGCCGAGGCATGCCCAGCCGCGAGCGTCAGGACGGCGGCACCGGCGATGGTACCGGCAAGGGTCTCGCGACGGGTCAGGGGCGGCATCGTCGGCTCCTCGATTGCGCGGCCGAACCACCAGATTTACGCGACCGTCGCATGACAATTCGACAACGAAAAAGGCCCGCGCTTCGGGGAAGCACGGGCCTTTTCGATTCAGGGGGTCGAGCGATCAGTTGGCGTCTTCGTCGCCCGGCTCGAAGGTCTGCGGCATGGTCGACTCGGCGCTGGCGACCGGGGTCGGGGCGCTGATGGTCGAGGGCACATTCACGCCGTCACGCTTGTAAATGTCGTCGCGGAACTGCACGACGCCGTCCGGGGTCGCCCAGGCGGTGATGTAGGTCCAGTAGACCGGCACCGGCGCCGACAGGGTGGCATCAACGCGCTTGCCGCTCTCGATCGCCTGCTCGACCTGCTCGCGGCCCCAGCCGGGCGTGTCCTTGAGCAGCCACGTGATGTACTCGCGCACGTTCTGCACGCGCACGCAGCCCGACGAGATGAAGCGGAAGTCGTCGCCGAACACGCCCTTGGTGTTCGTATCGTGCATGAACACGCCGTAGGGGTTCGGGATGTTGATGCGGACGATGCCCATCGAGTTGAAGTCGGCGCCCGAATCCTGGCGGTAGGTGTAGCGGGTGCCCTCGTCCGAGTTCCAGTTCACGGCCTTCGGCGAAACTTCCTGACCGTTCGACAGGATGCGGATCCGGTTATCCGTGAGGTAGTTCGGATCCTTCTGCATCTTCGGGATCAGGTCCTTCTTCACGATGGAAGCCGGGACCGTCCAGGTCGGGTTGAAATTGATCTGCGTCGCCTTGGTGTTCATGATCGGCGACTGGCGGTCGATCTTGCCGACACCCGCCGCATGCAGCGTCACGATGCGGCCGTCCTCGACGGTCTGCACCAGGGCCGCCGGGATGTTGGTGATGACGAAGCGGCGTCCGAGATCGCCCGAGTAGGAGCGCAGGCGCAGCACGTTGGTCTCGAGCTGGCGCAGGCGGATTTCCGCCGGCACGTTCATGGCCTGCTCGGTCGCCGCGCTCATGGCGCCGGTCTGGCTGAGGCCGTGACGGGCCTGGAAGCGCTTCACGCCCGCCGCGACGTAGGAATCGAACACGCCGGTATTGGCGGAGGCCGGGTCGAGATCGCCCGTCACGATCAGGCGCTGCCGGACGGCGGCCACGGCCGGGCCCTTCGAGCCGATGCGCAGGCGCTCGGCGCCATTCACCGGGCGCCAGCCGCCGCGCGAGACGATCTCGCGGTACTTCTCGACCATCTGCTCGGTGGCCGCCACGGTCTGGGGCGAGAGGATCGGCACGGTCTCGCGCTGAACCTGCATCGCGGCGGGCGCCGCGTAATCCTGCGCCCATTCGGCCTGGGCGTAACCGGATTGGTCCCGCGCCGGGGCGGCCATGGCGGCGGACGCCGCGGCCGTGCCGAGGGCGAGGCCGAGCAGGGCCGTGAGGCGGGGGGTGGTGAACCGGGTAGGTGCCTGATTGCGCATCGGTGGCTGGCTCTGGTCCAGATTTCGTTTGGCACGGACGGCCTGTGAAGGTGGCCGCACCGTGTCGTGTCGGGTTTTAATACTCCCTATCGAAGGGGCCGGAATGTGGCGCCGCCGTGCGGCGGCGCACGTCGACGTCCGCCTTCCCCCGGGTGCGGCCTGCGCGCCACAGTCGATGAGCCGGATTTGCGATCCACAGGCGGCTACGCAGCGCCGATCACGGAGAGGGCAGCGATCTGCTCAAATTCTCTCGCAGATTCGGCGAACGGCCGATTTGGCGGTTTAAGGTTAACGAGAGGTCAACTTCGCATCGGCGCGTGTAAGGCGCTAGGATTGCGTTGCCACCGCGAGATCCGCCGGGGGTTGGTCCGGCCCGGGACAGACGGGGCCGCTCCGCGGCACAGGAGGCACGATGAACGGATACGACGTCACGTTTCGGGACAACCGGGACTGGGTGGAGTTCGGCGCCAGCTACGTTCACTCGGACGCGTTCAAGGCTTTGTTCCGCGACGGCATGGCCCTCGTGGAAGAGACGGCGGGCTACCTCGACGGTGACGGACGCGACGAGTCGCGCCTGGTCTCGCGGGACGCGACCCTGAGCTACGCCGCCGAAAGCATGCGGCTGACGACGCTGCTCATGCAGATCGCCTCGTGGCTTCTGGTCCAGCGCGCCGTGGCCGAGGGTGAGATGACGCCCGCCCAGGCGACCGAGGAAAAGCACCGGGTGAAGCTCGGCGCCACCGAGCCGCCGAAGGCGGAGGCGTTCGCGCTGCTGCCGCTGCGGCTCCAGGAGCTCGATCATGCGCACCCGCCGCTTGCACTCGCGCATCCTGCACTTGGACGGGCTGATCACCGAAGACCGGCCGACGCCCCGCCCGGTGGAGAGCCCGGTCGCCGCCCAGCAGGGTCTGCTCCATGCCGTGTTCGGGCGGCGCGAGGGCTGAGGGGCCGAGCCCCCGGCCCGAAGCCAAGCCGCTATTCCATCCCCTCGATGGCGACATGCAAATGCTTCGGCCCGCGCAGGGCCGCGCCTGGCCGATAGGGCGGCGGGTCCTCGACAAGGCGGGGGCTCTTCAGGCGGCGCGTCAGGGCGGTGAGGGCCGACTCGGCCTCGAACCGAGCGAGGGGCGCCCCGACGCAGTAATGAAGCGATCCGCCGAATCCGAGATGGCGGATGCCGACCCGATCCGGATTGAATCGGTCGGGCTCGGGGAAGACTGACGCGTCCCGATTGCCGGCAGCGAGCAGCAGCACGAGGTCTGCGCCCTCCGGGATCGTCACGCCGGCGATGTCGATCGGGCTCAAAGTCGTCCGGGTCCGGAACTGGACCGGCGGCTCGTAGCGCAGCAGTTCCTCGACGACCTTTGGCGCACGGGCGGGATCGGCTCGCAGCTTTTCGAACTCATCCGGGTGGCGCAGCAGGGTCAGTAGGCCGTTAGTGATGAGATTCACCGTGGTCTCGTGGCCTGCGACCAGCATCAGCACCGACGTGGCAATCAGGTCGTAATCGCCCATCTTCACCCCCGAGGGCGTCGCCTCGTTGGCGAGACCCGAGAGCATGTCGTCCTTGGGATGGCGTCGCTTGTCCTTGATCAAACCCGCCATGTAATCGGCGATGGCGTCGAAGGTCCGGCTGTTCTCCGCCCGGGTCTCGTCATCCGTAAGGCTGTCGGGTTCGAGCGCCGTGGCGAGCTGCGTCGCCCAGGAATGGAATTGCGGCTCGTCCTCGCGGGGCACGCCGAACAATTCGCAGATCACGGTTACCGGCAGGGGATAGGCAAGGTCGTCCACGGCGTCGAAGCGATGGGCGTCGCGCTTGGCATCGAGCAGTTCCGCCACGAGCCGGTCGGATCGCTCGCGCATCCCCTGCACGCGCTCCCGCGTAAACTGGTGCATCACCGCCGCGCGCAACGTGTCGTGGTCGGGGGGATCACGGAAGATGAAGGGGCGGTGCTGGTCGGTGATCCGGTCCTTGATCGGCTTGATCAGGTAATCCTTCAGCGGATTGCCGGTCTTCGGCCTGTCGGCGGGTGGAAGCGTTTCCGAACTCACCCGCGGGTCACCGAGCAGGCTCGCAACGGCGCTATGACTCGCAGCCACCCACGTGCCTTCCGGCGTGCCGTCATCCTGTCGCGAGACCGGGTTCTGGCGCAGGCGCGCGTAGAGCGGATAGGGATTTGCCCGGTTCGCGGGGTCCTTCACCTGCGACAGGAGGGTGGCGTCGGCCATCTTTTCTAGGCTCCTTGCCCTTTGGTCAGGCGAAGCCCGGATCCTGGATCTCGGGCTCGCGCAGGGGGCGGTCGGTGGTAGCCTCGACCGGGGGGAACGGCGCGGCGGTCGCCACCTTTTCGGCATAGGCGGGAAGCCAACGGGCGCTGTCGACGGACAGGGCCGCGATACAGCGCCCGGCCCGCCCGTAGAGGGCGATGAAACGGCGCTCGGCCGGGTCGCCCTGCACGATGGCGACGGCATCCGCCCCATCGGTGAGACCGACCGACTTCACGACCATGTCTCCTTGCGTCGACCAGAAATTCGGCACCGCCGCGTAGGGCGCGACGGGCTCGACGCCCGCGAGCAGCCGCCCCGCATACTCCGCCTGCGCGACCGCATGGCCCCAATGCTCCAGCGCGACCCGGCGCCCGCCATAGAGCGGGTGCGGAAAGCGGGCGACATCCCCTGCCGCCGCGATGGTGTGATCCGGGTTTCCCAGTTCATCGAGGACGAAGCCGTGCTCATCGCAATCGACCCCGCCCTCATCCGCCGAGAGGCCGGACCCGGCAAGCCACTCGACATTGCGCACGGCGCCAAGGGCGACGACGACGACATCCGCCGAGAGGCGCTCGCCATCTGCGAAAACCGCGCCCGTCACGCGCCCGTCCCGATGGTCGAGATGCGTAACCTCGGTACCGAAGTGCATCTCGACGCCCCGGCTCTTGTGGACCTCGCCGATCAGCTTTCCGATCGTCGCGCCGAGCACTCGCGTCAGCGGGGCGGGCGACGGATCGATGAGTGCGACGGGAATGTCGAGTTCGCGACAGACCGAGGCGACCTCGCAACCGATGAAGCCCGCGCCGATCACGAGCACCCGCTGGGGCCGCTTGGCCAGAGCGAGCCGCAGCAAGGCCGCGTCGTCGCGGGTGCGGATCGTGAAGACGTTGCCGAGCCGCGCCTCGTCGTCATGGATCCACGGCCGGGCCCGCGTTCCGCTCGCGACGAGCAGCCGGTCGTATTCGAGGCTCTGACCGTCCGCGAGATGGAGTTGCCGCGCCACCCGGTCGAGGGACCGCGCCCCGATGCCGAGACGCCACGTGACGGTGTCATCGAGTTCGCTCGGAAGGCGGCTCGCCTCCGCGGGGACCAGCCCCAGCAGCACATGCTTCGACAGGGGTGGCCGGTCATAGGGCCGGTGCGGCTCATCCCCGACGATGGTCAGCGTGCCCTGAAAACCGGCGGCACGGAGGGCCTCGGCCCCGCGCAGGCCCGCGAGCCCCGCGCCGACGATGACGATCCGCTCCGGCGGTGGTTCGGATGGGCGGTCAGGCATTGGGATCCTCGACGCGGATCGCCTGAACCGGACATGCCAGACGCGCGCGCTCGATATTGAGGCGGTCGGCGGCGGAGGGGGCTGGATCGTAGAAAAGTGCCTCGCGCCCCTCGATGCGAAAATGACGCGGCGCCGCGTAGCAGCACTGCGCATACGCCTGGCAGAGGTTGAGGTCGACGCTGACCCTCAGGGGGTGGCGTCAGGTGAAGTGTCCGTTGGCATCGGCCAGCAAACCGCGCTCAGCCATCGCGGTTCCGTCCCAGAACTTCGCAACGCACCAGAAGGGGAGACGTTCGTGCCGAAACGGACGAAGTGCGTCGAAAGGGATCAATCCTTTCGCGGCGACGGGATTAACTTAAATGCCGGATCGACTGACAATCCATCTATAAAAGATTGTCGTTCATTGCGGCGCGCCATATCTCGAATCATGCAATTGCTGTATAGAGTTTGGCAATCTTGCGCCGCTCGTGCGGCAGCACCTTTTCGGGAGGTCTCCATGCCGTTCGGCGTGCGCTCCAGCCTCGTCATTGCCCTTCTTTGCAGCACGATCACAGCGTATGCGGCGGATGGCTCCACCTGGACCGATCCGCCTCCACGGGCACCGGAGACCGCCAAGGCGGCCCCTGCAGCTCCGGCGCCTCAAGCCGCCGCGACCGATACTCCGGCCGCGCTTTCCGACTCGACGCGGAAAGCGGCAAAGGTCCAGCGCAGGAAGGTGGTTGCGCAGAAGCGGCTCGCCCCGCGGCCCCGGCCGGTGGTGGTGGTGCGCACGATCCGCCATCCCACCCGGATCGTCACGATGCAGCCGATGCGGCCTGCGCCCCGTCGCTACGCCTATCCGGTCTATAGCCAAGCGGGCGTGCCGGTGGATTACGACGATCCGCGATTCGACCGGCTCGGATCGGCGGTCGGCTCAGGCTACCTCGTGATGCACCGGCGCACGGTCGAATATCCGGACGGGCGGATGATCCGATACTACCGGCCCGTGGAATCTGACGGCGACGAGTGAGGCCCAGGCCTCACTGGCCCCGGCGTAACGGGGCCGAGCCCGGAGCCGTGAAGCGGTCGCCGGAAAGCGCGCCTTCCGGCACGTCCCGCGCGAAGCGGGTGGTCACGCCCGATGTCGCGGCAACCGGTACATCCGGCGCTGCCGCTCGCGGTTTGGTGGTCGCCACCCGCACCGGCACGTCACGCCCGGCCGGCTTGGCGACGGACCCCATTGAGACCGCCTCGAACAGCGAGCGAAGCTGCGCCTTGGCGTCGGCGTCCGGCCCGACGAGCTTCGCGTGCGGAGTCGGCGCGACTTGGGCAGCGGGCACGGCGGGAGTCGAAGGCCGGAGCGGCAGGGCCATGCCGCCATCCAGTGCAGCCAATTGGACCGGGCGCGGCGGCGGCAACGGCATGGTGAGCGCGGCGGTGGCGACGATGGCGGTCTCGCTCGGACGGCGCGGCGGCAGCGGCGCGACGACGGTGGGCATCGCGGATTCGGACGGTGCGGCGGCACGCTCGGCGGTGAGCATCGACCGGACGTCGGCCGATGCGGATGGCGGCGCAACGGCGACGGGCGCCGCATAGGCCAAGGCGGCCTTGGCGGCGGTGGTGTCTTCGGCGTCGGCGCTCGCGACGGCGACAATCGGGGCACGTCCGCCCTTGCGCGAGGCCACGACCGGAGGCGGAGCGACCGTTTCCGGCTTCGACCCGCCGAACAGCCCGGCGAGGAAGCTCATCAGGCCGGGGCCGTCCTCCTCCTCCCCAGCGGCAAGCTGAGTGGTGATCCCCGCAACCGTACCTCCACGCGCCAGGATCTCGGCCTTCGCCTCCTCGTAGCGAGGCATCGGCCGTCCCTCGGCGGGCAGGTGCACGGTCTTTCCGTCCGGGAAGAGGCGGGCCAACTGGTCATGCGTCATGCGCGGCCACGAGCGCACCGAGCCGACATCGAGATGGATGAAGGGGTTGTGAGCGCGCGGATACCAGCCGACGCCGCCGCGCGACATCAGGAAGCCGACTTCGCGGATCCGATCGATCGAGACATCGGGAAGGTAGAAATCCATCGCCTTGCCGAGCATGTGCTGGCTGTACTCGGCGACCATCCGGGAGCGCCGCCGCAGCATCGCGTTGGTGCCGGGTGAGCGATAGGCGGAGACGATGTTGATCGGCTGGCCGGAGCCCACCTGCCGGTAAGCTTCCCACACCGTATCGAACAGGCGCGGGTCCATCTTGGTCGGCTCGTTGATCCGCCAGTCCCGCAGCAGCCAGTTCAACTGGTCGAGCGCTGCCCGGTCGTAGCGCCCATCACGCTTGAATGTGATGGTCGCGCTTTCCTGCGTATGGGTGTGGTAGATGGAAAGGGTGCGCGTATCGCCGTTGGCTACGGCGTTCTCGGTCTCGGCCGTGCCCGCGATGATCGCCACGAGGACGGCCGACGCGGCCGCGAACCATCGGCGGGCGAAGCGGGCGGACACGCGACTGGTCGGCACGGCACATCCTCCCGGAGCCCGCCCGATGCGGGGTGATCCGTGGCTGCACCGTGTCCGGCCCGGCCACCGAGGGGACCAGACCGCCGCGCGGCCATCTGCCCCAAACGGCTAAGCATGGACCGTGGCGAAATCGTGCCCTGTCGTGCGAACCCGCACGCTTCCGCGTGGAAGCTTGGCCGACGCTACCAGAAAGAGCGCGTGACGGGCGCGGGCGCCGGGGTCCACAGGCCGGGCTCGCCGTATTCCGGCCGCCCGCCACGTGAGGCACGTGGCGAATCGAACGCGTCCATCTCCGGCTGCGCGTAGGTGCGAGCGTGGGCGCGCACGGGAGCGGGAGCCGCGCGGCGCGACGGCCCGTGGCTGTGCGGAGCGGTGGATCCGGTCTCCTCGGCAACCTTGCGCGCAGGCTCCTTCGGCAGCTTGGCGATGGCCGGACCACCACCGCCCGGCAGGCCGAGGGCGGCCCGCATCGGCGCGTCGTAGCCATAGAGGTCGGGCGCCCGGCGCAGGGAGCCGAGATCATCCACGTAGGTGGTGAAGTAGGCGATATGGACCGGCAGCTTCTGCGGCAGACGGATGGTCCGCTCCCCCTTACCGATGAGCTTCTTCAGACGCTCCTCGGTCCAGTCCGGCAGCACCGTGTCGGCGAAGCGGAATGGGTCGTCCACACGCACACAGCCATGGCTGAACGCCCGGGTCGAAGCCGAGAACAGCGAGCGGTTCGGCGTGTCGTGCAGGTACACGGCATGCTGGTTGGGGAACATGAACTTGATGAAGCCGAGGGCATTCTTCTCGCCCGGCGGTTGGCGCAGAGAGATGTGACCGCCGCGGCGCACGATTTCGTACCCGCCCCAGGTCTTGCCGCCGTAGCTCGCGAGCTTCGGCGCCATGGTCTTCAGGATGGAGGGCGGCACGTACCAGGACGGGTTGACGACGGCATATTCCATCATCCCCGAGAAGATCGGCGTGGGCGATTCCGTCTTGCCGACGATCACGCGGGTCTCGTCCCGCATCTTGCCGTCGCGGAAGACACGCAGGCGGAATTCCGGCACGTTGACCAGAACGTAATCCGGCCCGAGCTCGTGCGGCAGCCAGCGCCAGCGTTCCATGTTCACGAGCAGTTCCGGCTCGTCGGACGACTTGGCCGCGCGGCCCGTTTCCGCAAGCGCCACAACGGTGCGCTTGTTGAGCACCCCGTTGCCCGGCAGGCCCCGAGCACGCTGAAACGTCGTCACCGCGTCGGCCACAGCGGAATCGTAAAGAGTCGGCTCGGCGGAGTTGCCATCGAGCTTGAAATAGGTCCGCAGAGCGGGCACGCGAGGATCGCGCATGCCGACCTTGAGGGTCGTACCCGGCGGCAGGGTCAGGGGCTTGGCCTCCTGCACCTTCGGCCCGCGAAGACGCGCAAGTTGTGCTTTCAGCGCACGATAGCCCTGTGAGGCGGGGTTATAGGCCGCGAGCACATCACCCGCCTGCTGGCCCGCCTCGGACAGCTTGCTCAGCACCGCGTCGTCCGTGGGCAGGTCGAGCGTCGGCGTGATCAAACGGGAGATCGAGGACGGGTTCGTGCGCCCTCCCCTCGCGTCCCGCGCATAGAGCACGGCCGCCGCCGAGAGGCGCAGTTCGGCCTCGGCCACGGCCTTGTCTTCGGGCTTCTCCGACAGCGAGGGGACCGGATAGGCACGGGGATCGAGCCCATCCTCGTCCGCAGCGGCGAGGCGAGACGCGATGGCCTTGGCGGCCGGCGTCCAGGCACCGTCCGCGATCCAGACCGGTTTGTCGCCACGCGCCTCGTAGAAGGCTTTGATCGCCGCCCGCTCCTTCGCGCCGAGGCGGGTCAGCAGGGGAGCGGACTCACCGAGCCGCGCGAAGATCGCTGCCGGGATCGGCTCGGCCGGACTCGTCGGCGCGGAGGCCGTCGGCGCCGGGGTCGGCGCGCTGTCGGGAGCTGGTTCCGGCGGCTTGTAATCGGTGACAGGGTTGGCAGGCGTCGTCGCCGCGTCATCGCTGACCACGCCCGTCGCGTTGGAACCAGTGATGGAAGCCGGATTCGGCGACGGCACCACGGTGGGCGTCGATGGGACATCGACGGAGGCCTGGGTCGGTTCGGGAGAGGCGGCAAGGCCTGGTCCGCCGGCCATAAGCCCGGCAAGGAGGGCAGCCAGCGCGACCTGGTTGGAGCGCGGGATGCGCATCGGATCCTCCCACCGGCGGCCGAACTGCCGCCACCCAACGGGTAGCTGTATCCCCTTAAGCCAAGCTTTAAGCAACGGCGATGGACGGCAACGCTCCCGGAGCTCTCGTCTCCCGGCGCGAATCCGCTTTCGTTTCACGCCGCTTATCCTGCCAGAATGCAGAACTGTTCGGGGCCAATGAGACCGGAACAGCAGCGAATTCTGGGGGCTAGGCGCAGATACTGACCCGGCGGCGGCGTGCGGTGGCGCACGCCGTCCTTCCATGGCTTACACGGGCTGGGGAAGCCCCGCTTCGTTCAAGGCCTTGGCCTGCCGCTTCGCGAGGGCTTCGGTCGAGAAATGCTCGATCTCGGCCTCGAACAGGCGGTGGTAGTTCAGCTCCGAGCGCAGGTGCAGGAACACCGCGCCGAGCCCCACCGCCGCCCGATCCATGAAGACGAATTCCTGCGGCACGGTCACCGGCCCGCGCTCCTTAAGCGCCTGGTGCACCTGGAACGCCTGCCGACGCCCGTATTCGCCGGGTTTCACCCCATCCGCCACGGTGCGCACACGGTCTTCCAGAAGCGGCCCGTAGATGAAGCGCGCCCAGATGTTCAGGATCTCGATCTTCTCCCGGTCGAGATCGCGGAAGCCCCACACCTCGTAGGCGTGGACGATGCGCGCCTCATCGTTCTCCAAGAGACCGCGATAGAGATCGACTACGCCGCCAACGAAGCGCGGGTGGAAGATGCGCACGCATCCGTAATCGAGCAGGTTGATGCCCGCCGGCTCGTCGCCATCGCGGAAAATCGTGTAATTGCCGAGATGCGGGTCGCCATGGATCACCGCCGCGCGGCTGAACGGGTGCCACCACGCCTTGAACATCGCCTGGGCGATGCGGTTGCGGATTTCGACCGACCCTTCCGTGAAGCCGAGGATCTTCTCGCCGTCGAGCCAGCCGAGGCTGAGGAGCCGCCCGGTCGACAGATCCGGGAACACCTCCGGCACCCGCACGGCATCGATGTCCTTCAGCACCGCACCGTACAGGCGCGCGTGCTTGGCCTCACGCTCGTAATCGAGCTCCTCACGCACCCGCGCACCGATCTCCTTGGCGATCTCGCGGGTATCGAGCCACGAATTCATCCGCCGGTGTAGGGCAAAGGCGAGCTCGAGCTGCTTCAGATCGGCCTCAACGGCCGATTGCATGTCCGGATACTGGAGCTTGCAGGCGAGGTTCCGGCCGTCCTTCGTCGTGGCCCGGTGAACCTGCCCCAGCGAGGCGGCGGCAGCGGGCTTCAGGTCGAAGCTGCCGAAGCGGCTCGACCAATCGGCGCCAAGCTCGGCTTGCATGCGGCGCTTCACGAAGGCCGCGCCCATGGGCGGCGCGTCGGCCTGGAGCTTCTGCAACTCGGCCGCATATTCGGGCGGCAGCAGGTCCGGCACGGTGGCCAGAAGCTGCGCCACCTTCATGATCGGCCCCTTCAGCCCGCCCAGGGCCTCGGCCAGGGCCGCGGCGTTGGTCGTGCCTTCCTTTCCGAACAGGCGGGACATGGCCATGCGCGCGGCGACACCGCCCACATTGGCGCCCACGCTGGCATAGCGCCCGGCGCGGGCGGTGAAGCGGTTGGCTTCGCGGTCTCTCTCGGCGCTGGACATCGTCTCTGGCATCTCGACTGTGATTGACAACGAGATATGGCTCGACCCCGCCCGCAGAAAGGCACCGGGACGCCGGGACGCGGGGCAAACTCAGGATGGGACCCAGTAGTCCCGGATCCAGCGGGTGAGACTCGCCTCGTCGATCTCGCCTGAGGCGAGACTGCGGATCATCACGACGACTTCCGCTTCGTCGGTGACGAAGACGAGGCCATTCGAACCGAGAAAGGCGACGAGAGCCGAAAGGATAACGCGCTTGTCTCCATCCAAGAAGTAATGATTCTTCGCAATGCCGAACGCGTAAGTGGCGGGCGATTCGGAAAGATCTGGTTCCTTGTAGGCGACCCGGTCAATCGCGCGACCCAACGCAGAATTCTCAGTGATCTGTAGCCAGTCGCCCTGAGGCAGGTTGAGCCGACTCACAAATTCCTTGAGCAGGATGGCCCCGTCGCATTGCCGATCTTCTTCACCTCGAGCTTCACGGCAGCCTCCGCCACCCACGTTCAACCAACGTATAACGCTGGGCAGGAAAGCCTTTCACCAACGAAAACGGGCGGCCCCGAAGGACCGCCCGCTCGAACATCCACTGCAAATTCGGGGGTCGCTTAACGACGACCGCCGAGGTTGCCGAAGCGCGAGGTGAAGCGCGAGACGCGGCCGCCGCGATCGAGCATCTTCTGCTCGCCGCCGGTCCAGGCCGGATGGGTCAGCGGGTCGATGTCGAGGTTCAGCGTGTCGCCCTCGGCGCCGTAGGTCGAACGGGTGCGGTACTCGGTGCCGTCCGTCATCACCACCTTGATGAAGTGGTAATCGGGGTGCTCGGTCTTCGCGCCCTTGGCCTTCGTCGGGGCCTTGGCCGGGACGGCCGCTACATTGGCCGGTGCCTTCGCCGGTGCCTTCGCCATGACTCGTGATCCCTATTGTTCTCGCACTCGGCGGGAGGCACGAAGGGCGCCGCCCGACCCGGTTGCCACTTTAAAACGGGTCTACGCGGTTGCGTCGAACGGGGAGTTCATGGCAACCGCGCGTCGGAAGCCGACCGGGTGGCGGCCCGCGGCCATTGAACACACGCAATCGGACAAGGGGCGGCGTATACCCCAGCCGTCCCGCCGGAACAAGCGTCGGGGAGTGAATGATGAGGCGTGATGGCCCGCAAAGGTAGAGCCGCCGACGGTGCCGCCGGTCCGGCACGGCCGAAGGCGCCGATCAAGGCGTTGCGCCCACTCATTCCCTTCGCCCTGCGTTACCGGGTCCGCATTGCGGCGGGCCTCGTGGCGCTCGCCTGCGCCTCGGCCTCGACCCTGGTGGTGCCCATCGCCATGCGGCGGGTGATCGACCACGGTTTCTCCGAGGACGGCAGCGGGGTCATCGATGCCTATTTCGTCGCTCTGCTCGGGGTGGTGTTGTGCTTCGCCCTCTCGAGCGCAGCCCGGGTCTACACGGTCGTCACCCTCGGCGAGCGCGTCGTGGCCGACCTGCGCTCCGCCGTCTTCGCGCGGCTGACGGTCCTCGACCCCGCCTTCTTCGACAAGGCGCAATCGGGCGAGATCGTCTCGCGCCTCACCGCCGATGCAACGCAGATCAAATCCGCCTTCGGCGTGTCGATCTCGATCCTGCTCCGCAACCTGTTCCTATTCATCGGCGCCATCGCGATGATGGTGATCACCAGCCCCAGCCTCTCCGTGCTGGTGCTGGCGGCGATACCTGTGATCGTCTTTCCCCTGATCTTCTCCGGGCGCGGGGTCCGTCGCCGCTCGCGGGCGGCGCAGGACCGGCTTGCGGAGGCTTCGGCCTACGCGGCGGAGGCGGTCGGCGCCGTGCGGACGATGCAGGCCTTCGGGCGCTCGGCCGACGCTGCTGCCCGCTTCCGGGCGGCCTCCGAGGAAGCCTACGGCGCGGCACGGGCCTCGATCCAGGCGCGCGCCATCCTCACGGGCGTAGCGATCTTCCTGATCTCGGCCTCGGTGGTCGGCGTCATGTGGTACGGCGCGCAGGGCGTACTCAGCCACAGCATGACCGGCGGTCAGCTCTCGCAATTCGTGCTCTACGCGGTGTTCGGCGCCGGGGCCCTGGGCCAATTGTCGGAGGTCTACGGCGACCTCGCCATGTCGGCGGGCGCCGCCGAACGGCTGACGGAAATTCTCAGCGCGGAACCGGCGGTGAAGGCCCCCGTGCCCGCCCTGCCCATGCCGGAGCCCGCACGCGGCTCCGTCGAGTTCGACACGGTGCGCTTCTCGTATCCGACTCGGCCCGGCCACCTGGCCCTCGACGGCTTGAGCTTCACGGCCGCGCCGGGCGAGCGCATTGCCCTCGTCGGCCCCTCGGGCGCGGGCAAGTCGACGGTGCTTCAGCTCCTGCTGCGCTTTTATGACCCGCAGGGCGGACAAGTGCGGATCGACGGCGTGGACGTGACGCGCGTCGATCCCGAGGCGCTGCGCGCCCGGACCGCCCTGGTGCCGCAGGACCCGGTGGTGTTCTCCGGCACCGTGTCGGAGAACATCCGCTACGGCCGGACGAATGCCTCGGACGCGGAGGTGCGTCATGCGGCGGAACTCGCCAACGCGCATGCCTTCATCGAGGCCCTGCCCCAGGGCTACCAGACCCAGGTGGGCGAGCGCGGCGTGACCCTCTCGGGCGGTCAGCGCCAGCGTATCGCCATCGCGCGCGCGATCCTCAAGGACGCGCCGATCCTGCTCCTCGACGAAGCGACATCGGCCCTCGACGCGGAGTCAGAGCGCGCGGTGCAGGCGGCTCTAGGCACATTGATGCGTGGGCGCACGACCATCGTTATCGCCCATCGCCTTGCGACGATCCGCGCCGCCGATCGCATCCTCGTCATCGATGACGGGCGCATCGTGGAATCGGGCACTCACGAAAGCCTGCTCGCCTACGGCGCCCTCTACGCGCAGTTGGCCAGCCTGCAATTCACCGACGCCCTCGACGAGACGGCGCGTGGGTTGGACACGGGCCGGAGCCGGACGGTGCCGAGCGAGGCGGCGCAGTAGGCGACGCGCTACCGCTCGGTGAGCTTCAGCTCGATCCGGCGATTGCGGGCATAGGCGTCGTCCGTCGTGCCCTGGTCGATCGGCTGGAACTCACCGAAGGCGCTCGCCAGCAGGTTCTGCGGCGGGATTCCTTTGCTTGCGAGGTACTGCACCACCGCGATGGCGCGGGCAGCGGAGAGCGCCCAGTTCGACGGGAATTGCGCGGTCGCGATGGGGCGGGCATCGGTATGCCCGTCAACCCGCAGCACCCAAGGTAGATCGGCCGGGATCTGCTTGGCGAGGTCGGACACGGCGCTTGCGATCCGGTCGAGTTCCGGCGCGGCCTCCGGCTTGAGGGTGGCCGACCCGCCGGGAAACAGAACCTCTGATTGCAGCACGAAGCGATCGCCGACCACGCGTATGTCGGGGCGGCTGCCGAGGATCTGCCGCAGGCGGCCAAAGAAGTCGGATCGGTAACGGGCGAGCTCCTGCACCTTCTGAGCAAGCGCGACGTTGAGGCGGCTGCCGAGTTCGGCGATGCGTGCCTGACTTTCCCGGTCGCGGGTCTCGGAGGCTGCTAGCGCGTCCTCCAGCGCGGCGAGTTGACGGCGCATGGCGGCGATCTGCTCGTTGAGCAGATCCACCTGGGTCAGGGCTCGCTTGGTGGCGCCGCGCTCGGCCTCCAACTGTTTGTCCAGCACGCCGGTCGCGCCCTGGCTCACCGTGGCGGCTTCGGCCTGGGTCTTGGCCTGATCCCGTTCGGCCTGAACGGCGGCGAGCGTCGAGCGCAGGCTCTGCAACTCGCTCTCGGTGCCCTGCTTCTTCGAGCGTTCGAGGGCGAGGAGATCCGTCAGATCGGCCAATTGGCGGTTGAGGCGAGCAAGCGTCGCATCGCGTCCCGTCAGTTCCTGCGAAACGAAGAACTGCCCCACCACGAAGACGGTGAGCAGGAAGACGACCGACAGCAGCAGCGTCGCCAGCGCATCGACATAGCCCGGCCAGACATTGATGCCACGTCGGCTGCGGGCGACGGTCGAGGCCATCAGACCCGCTCCCGGCCGAGCCGGTCGAGCACCTGCTTCAGTTCACGCTCGCGGCTCGCCTGGGCCTCCACCCAGTCGCGGATCATCTGCTGTTCGGCCCGCATGTGCTGGACGAGGCCCTGAATACCCTCCGCGAGGTTGGTCATGGCGAGCGTCGTGGCGCGGTTGCTGCCATTCTCGGCGATGACGGCGGAGAGATGATCCACCGCTTCCTTGAGTTCCTGCGAACTCGGCCCAGCGCGGACGGGCACGGGCGCAGCGACGGCCACGCTGGGCTCGGACGCCACCCCGACGGCCATCAGCCAATCCTGCAATTCGTTGTGGAAACGGGCATGCGCCTGCCCCGCCTGCAACTCAAGAAAACCGGTGATCAACGACGAGGCGAGGCCGAACAGCGAGGCCGAGAAGGCGAGGCCGATGCCCGAGAGCGGCACGGCGAGGCCTGATTTCAGCTCATCGAACATCACGGCGGCGTCGCCCCCGCCGCGCATGCCCTTGATGACGCCGCCCACGGCCGACAGCGTGTCGATGAGGCCCCAGAAGGTGCCGAGCAGGCCGAGCAGGATGAGGATGCCCGCGATATAGCGCAGCATCTCCCGCCCCTCGTCGAGCCGCGCGGCGATGGTGTCGAGGAGCGTCACCGTACCGGGAACGGCATTGCCCCCGGTGCGGGCGGCGATGGCCCGCGACAGCGGCTTGAGAAGGTGCGCGGGCCGGCGCGCGACCTCGCCCGCCGCTGCCGCGTTGACGAAGGCGACCTCCCGCGAGAGCCGGAAGACCTGACCGAAGGCGATGATGATCGCGATGAGCAGGACGCCCAGGATCAGACCGTTGAGACCCGGATTGGCCAGGAAGGCGGGTGTGACTTGCTTGAAAAGGATGAAGGCGAGAAACCCGACAAGGGCGAGGAAGATGACCATCCGCGCCAGGTAAATACCGGGCTTCGAAAGCGGCCTGTACTGGGTTTCGCGGGTATCGCGCGCGGCCATCGGTCTGTCTTGCCTACGGAGACGGGATGCCGGACTTCGCGGAGCCGGTGCGCGCGCACTCTGGCGGCATGATCCTGCCCAATCAAGTCGCGCTCTTTGCCGGGTTGCCGGCATTCAGCCCGTATCCACGGAAGCGCTCGACCGTCTCGGCGATCTCTGCATCCGAGAGTATTTGCGGCGTCCCAACTTGCAACGCGACCGCGTATTGCTGGCACAGGGTCTCCAATTCCTGCGCGAGCCAGAGCGCCCGCCGGAGATCGGCCCCTGCGGCAATCATGCCGTGGTTCGCCAGGAGGCAGCAGGACCGGTCCTCCAGGGCATCCAGCGCCAAGCGGGACAGGGCCTCCGTCCCATAGGGCGCGTAGGGCGCGCAGCGCACGTCGGGGCCTCCGAAGGCCGCGATCATGTAATGGACCGCCGGGATCGGCCGTCCGCAGATCGCGAAGGCGGTGCAATGGACCGGATGGGCATGCACCACCGCGCCGACTTCCGGCCGCGCGGCGAGGATATCTCGGTGGAAGCGCCATTCCGAGGAGGGCTTGGTGCCCTCCGGATAGGAGCCGTCGAGCCCCATCGGGACGATGCTCTCCGGCGTCAGTTCCGCCGTCGGCACGCCGGAGGGCGTGATCAGCAGACCATCGCCGAAGCGGCAGGAGACGTTGCCCGAGGTGCCGCGGTTCAGACCCAGCGCGTCGAGTTCGCGCGCCGCGGAGACCACCCCCTCCCGTAGCTGCCGCTCCTGCTGATCCATGGCGAGCCCCGTCCCGTTTTTCTCAAGGCGTGACGGCGTCCCGCGGAGGCCGCCATGCCCGTGCATCTTGATCGCCTCGCCTAGTCTCGCGCGCGGCTTTGGTCCAGGCAGAGCGAGATCGGGGGCGGACGAGGGACACGGCCTCGGCAGCCACGGCGTGCCATTGGGCAACTATTTGAGCCGTGCGAATAACTATTGTCTGCTCAAGCTGAAGCAGGAATGAGCGAGAATTTTCGCCAATTGTCGGCTAAGATCCCTGTTCCCGGCACTGATGCCGATATACTATCTCACCAATTATGGCCGCTTCCGCATCACGAAAAGGTGTCCGCGCCCTGCCTTGAAATTGGTGCCTCTGCGAAGCGCGACTGCGACATAGTTAAGCTTTCCATAGGAAGGCACTGATAGTCTTATCCAATCAGCGACCTTCTTCCACACCCACGAGGTTCGCGTGTCGTCGTCTACGGACAGGACGCTTCCTCCTGTGAGAGAAGCGTTCGTCCTTCTGGTCTCCGACCGGCCATCGGAACGCGCCGCTCTCGCGCGAGCGATCGGCTTCGTCACGAACTGCCGGCCCCATGCGCCGGGAGATTCGCCTCACCCGGGGCGGCCGGTCTTTGCCCTTCTCGATCTCCCGCCTCCGGCACTGGCGAACTGGACCCGTCGCCTGGACCGCTTCACCCCCGCCGTGCCACGCATCGTTCTCGCCAGAGGCGAGGGCATCAAGCCGGATGCCAACACCCTCGTTCTTCCGGCCGGGGCCACGCGTGAATCCATCCTGAGCCGGGCCTTCGTCCTGATCGAGGCGGCCACGCGGGCGGCCGAGGCCCTGTCCCGCCGACTGAACGAGCGGGCCAAGGCCGCCAGGACCCTCGTGACCGACCTGTTCGACAGCGCGGCCATCGGCGGCGCACTCCCACCGCAGGACATCGAGCGCGGCACGGAGTTGGTGCTTGCTGCGGTTTCGGAAGCCGGCATCTCGGCTTGGCTTGCGGAACTCTGGCAGCACGATGCGGGAATCTACGAGCACACGCTGAGCGTGGCGGGCCTCTGCGCGTCCTTCGGCGCGCGGATCGGCCTGTCGCGGGCGGATCTCACACGGCTCGCCCGCGCGGGCCTGCTGCACGATCTCGGCAAGTCCCGCATCCCGAAGGAGATCCTCGACAAGCCGGGCCGCCTGGATGCGAATGAGATGCGGCTGATGAAGCGCCATCCCGAGATCGGGGCGTCCCTTCTCATCGCGGAGGGCGGGTACGATGCCGAGGTGATCGACGTGGTGCGCCACCACCACGAGCGGCTGGACGGCACCGGCTATCCCGACGGGCTGAAGGGCCCGCAGATCGCCGACCTCGTGCGGATCGTCTCGATCTGCGACGTGTTCTGCGCCCTCACCGAGCGCCGGGCCTATCGCCAGCCCGCCAAGCCCGCGGAGGCCCTGGCCATCATGGTTGAAACACGGGGCCATCTCGATCCAGTGCTGCTCAAAGCGTTCACCCCCTCGATGCTGGCCTGCGAGCCCTTCGCCTGAGGGGCGTGGCGCCTGCGCAACGCGATTGCGCCGCGCGACTGTAGGAACGTCTCTCGCCGCGCTTTCGCCGCATCGGCCCCGGAGGGACCCACGATCCGTTTCGACAGCAGCCGATCCCGTGACGCCGATCCGCCTTCTCCCCCTCGCCCTCATCCTGTTGCCGCTGGCCGGCTGCGGAAGCCTGCCCCTGACCGAGGAGCCATCGGCCCGCTATTCGACCCGTACCACGGTGCTGGACGAAGTCGCCGCCGCCGCCGCGATTTCGGCCTACCGCGTGCAGCACGGTCTGAGCCCGGTCGTCGTCGATCCCGGCCTCGTGAAAGCCGCCTCGTTCCAGGCGGGCAACAATGCGCGGCATGGGCAGCTCAGCCACGATGTCGGGGGCAGCTTCACCTCGCGGATGAACGCGGCGGGCCTTGCCCGCTCTTACGCCGCCGAGAATCTCAGCGCGGGCGCGGAGAGCTTCGATGAGGTGTTCGCCCGCTGGAAGCGCTCGACCGAGCACAACAAGAACATGCTGATTCCGCAGATCCGCCGGATCGGCATCGCGCGGGTGGACGCACCCGATACCCGCTACAAGCGGTTCTGGGCTCTGGTGATGGCGGGCGGCTGACCGGTCACTCGATCCGGTTGGGCTCGACGACGTTGCCCGCGCCGTTGTCACGGTTGTCGGCGCTGCTGCCGAACGGGTAGCCGGAATCGTCCCAGCAATGGATGTCCCAGCCGTTGCGGGAATTCACGACGATCGGCGCGGTGAAGTACCCTGCGCCCCGGAAGCTGTTGTTGGTCACTACATTTTCAGAGGGCGTCTGGTGGCGCACCGTGCCGCCCTCGCCGCAATTCCGGTAGAGGCGCACCCCGCCCTCCCCGTGCAGGGCGAAGCGGTTGCCGGTGATCCGGTTGCGGGCCGAACCATCGACCGCAACGATCTCCCGGCCCGTCCGGATCTCGAAATCATTGTCCGCGATCACGTTGTCCGCGCTCTCGGCATCGAGATAGACGGCGGTCGCGGATGACATGCCGCCGATCCGCGAGCCCTTCAGGGTGAAATGCGTCACCCCCGGCCCGAGATAGATCGGGATCCGGCCGAAGGCGGTGATCGCCGCATCGAGAATGCTCACTCGGGTCGGCGCCGCCGCTTGGGCACGCTCTGTATGGCCGAGGCTGCGAGACGAGTCCCGCACCAGCGGACCCTGGCCGTTCATACCCATTCCCCAGATCCGAATATGCCCGAGGATGGCGCAGGCCCGGATCGTGATGTCCTCCGGCCGGTCCCAGGTCGGAAAATCCTGCGTGGGCGGTCGCGAGCGGATCTCGACCGCGAAATCGGTGAGACCGGTGGCTGTCTCACCGGGGCCGATGGTACCGCCGTCGCAGATCACCCGGACGCCCGAGGCCTTTGCCCCCTCGAGGAGGAGTCGCTTCGTCACGCGCTCATTCCGCCCAAGGTGCAGGCTACAGGTGAGCGCGACGACGTCGTCCCCGGGCTTCCGGGGCGCGAGGATGCGGGCGCGGGTCGCGCCGTCGCAATCCGGCGCCGGGCGCACGATGGCAGGAGGTGGGGAGGCGTCCATTTCCGGCAATCAATCCGCCGGGGCGAGATCGACGATACGCAATTGCGCCCGATCGGCGCCCCGCCACTGATCGCGCGAGAGCGTACCCACGGCGTGGACCTCCCGGCCGACACTGTCGAGGATAGCCCGGCCGAGTGGCCTCTCGGCGGCGCGGAAGCAGATGGCCCCCACTGCCTGCCCATCGCGACTGCGCAGCCGGGCGCGGACATGGCCAGTACCGACGATGCCCGCATCGACAATGCGATGGCGGGCCAACGCGAAAAGCGGCTCCGGTGCGCCCTGGCCGAAGGGCCCCGCACGCTGGAGCAGCCGCACCGTCTCGGCCGTCGCGCCCCCGGCGCTGAGCGTGCCGTCGATGAGCAGGGCGTCTGCGGCGCGAGCCTTTTCCACGGCCGCGCCCAGGTTGGAGGCGAGATGCGCCTCGAACGCCGCGATCGCATCGCCATCCAGGGTGACGCCCGCCGCCATGGCGTGGCCGCCGCCCTTGCGCGCCCTCCCCGCCTCGACGCAGGCGCGCACCGCCTGCCCGAGATCGACCCCCGGCACGGAGCGGCCGGAACCCGTGGCGCTGCCATCCGGCCGGATCGCGAAGGCGAAGGCCGGGCGGCCGAACCGCTCCTTCAGCCGCGCCGCGACCAAGCCGACGATGCCGGGGTGCCACTCCGCATTGCCCATCACCAGAACCGGCAGGTCAGGATTTTCGGTCAGAGCCCGGTCCATTTCGGCCTCGGCCGCGGCCACCGCCTGTGCTTCGATCGCCTGCCGCTCGCGGTTCAGCCGGTCGAGATCCACGGCGATGCGCGCGGCCTCCACCGGGTCACGCGTGGAGAGCAGCCGCGCACCGAGGGCGGCATCGCCGATCCGGCCGCCCGCATTGATGCGTGGCCCCAGCACGAAGCCGAGATGCCACGCCTCCGGCGGCTCGGAGAGCGAGGAGGCATCGAGCAGCGCCGCAAGGCCGGTCCGCCCCCGGTGGCGCATCACCGAAAGGCCCTGCACCACGAAGGCGCGGTTCAGATCGCGCAGCGGCACGACGTCGGCCACCGTCGCCAGGGCGACGAGATCGAGGGAATCGGTCAGTCGCGGCTCGGGCCGCTCGGGGCCGAAAAAGCCCTCGATCCGAAGGTGTCGGTTCAGGGCGACCAGGGTGAGGAACACCACCCCCGCCGCGCAGAGATGCCCGAGGCCGGACAGATCGTCCTGCCGGTTCGGGTTCACCACCGCATGGACCTGCGGCAGGATCTCGGACGCTGCGTGGTGATCGAGCACGATCACGTCGAGCCCGTTCCGGGCGGCCTGCTCAAGGGGGCCATGGCCGCTCGTGCCGCAATCGACGCAGACCAGAACCCGCGCCCCTTCGGCGGCGAGCGCCGCGATGGCACCCTCGTTCGGGCCGTAGCCCTCCGCGATCCGGTCGGGGATATGGACCGGCACGGTGAGGCCGAAGCCGCGCAGATATTCCGCCAGCATGGCCGCGCTGGCTGCGCCGTCCACGTCGTAATCGCCGAACACGGCGACGGTCTCGCCTTTGCGCACCGCCTTGGCGAGACGGCGAACGGCCCTCTGCATGTCGAGAAGACTGTCGGGATCGGGCATCAGGTCGCGCAGGCGCGGCGCGAGATACGCTTCGGCCGCATCGGGCACCACGCCGCGCCCGGTGAGCACGCGGGCGAGCAGCTCCGGCAAGCCGTGGGCCTGCACCATGCGGGCAATGGCGCGGTCGCTTTCCGGGCCCGCGCAGCGTTCCGCCCAGCGTCGGCCGGTCACGGAGCACTCGACGCCGAGAAGGGATGTGGTGGGTTCGATCAGGGCGGAGGCGGCAGACACGCACGCATCCTACACCGCCTGCTCGGGCAATGCTGTGGCACCACCCACACGAAAAAGGGCGGCCACAAGGCCCGCCCCCGATTCCGCTCCCGCTTTGGGGAGATCAGAACGCCTTGAGGATCTGATCGACCACTTTCTTGGCGTCGCCGAACAGCATCATCGTGTTGTCGCGGAAGAACACCTCGTTCTCGACGCCCGCGTAGCCGGAGCCCATGCCGCGCTTGATGAACAGCACGGTCTTGGCCTTTTCCACGTCGAGGATCGGCATGCCGTAGATCGGCGAGGTCTTGTCCGTCTTGGCCGCCGGGTTGGTGACGTCGTTGGCGCCGATCACGAAGGCCACGTCGGCCTGCGGGAACTCACCGTTGATGTCTTCCAGCTCGAACACCTCGTCGTAGGGCACGTTCGCCTCGGCGAGCAGCACGTTCATGTGGCCCGGCATGCGGCCCGCCACCGGGTGGATGGCGTACTTCACGTCGACGCCTTCCTTCTTCAGCATATCGGCCATCTCGCGCAGGGAGTGCTGCGCCTGGGCGACCGCCATGCCGTAGCCGGGGACGATGATCACGCGCTCGGCGTTCTTCATGATGTAGGCCGCGTCGTCCGACGAGCCCTGCTTCACGGGGCGCGTCTCCACTTGGCCGCCACCGGCAGCAGCGGCGGCATCCCCACCGAAGCCGCCGAGGATGACCGAGATGAACGACCGATTCATCGCGTGGCACATGATGTAGGACAGGATGGCACCCGAGGAGCCGACCAGCGAGCCCGTGATGATGAGCGCGAGGTTGCCCAGGGTGAAGCCGATACCGGCCGCCGCCCAGCCCGAGTAGGAGTTGAGCATCGACACGACCACCGGCATGTCAGCGCCGCCGATCGGGATGATGATCAGGCCGCCGAGCACCAGCGACACGATGATGATCAGCCAGAAGATGGCCTTCGACTCGGTACCGATGAACAGAGCGATCAGCAGCACGAGGCCAGCCGCCAGCGCGGCGTTGATCAGGTGACGCTGCGGCAGCATGATCGGCTTGCCGGACATGCGGCCGTCGAGCTTCGCGAAGGCGATGACCGAACCGGTGAAGGTGATGGCGCCGATGGCGACACCCAGGCCCATCTCGAACAGCGACTGCTTGTGGAAGTGGCCGTTCTCGATGATGCCGAAGGCCTGCGGAGCGTAGAGAGCACCCGCCGCCACGAAGACCGCCGCGAGGCCGACCAGCGAGTGGAAGGCAGCGACGAGCTGCGGCATCGCCGTCATGGGCACGCGCTTGGCGATGACCGCGCCCGCGCCGCCGCCGAGGCCCAAGCCGAGCAGCACCAGGAACCACGCGCCGATCCCGGCGGGCGGATGGCCGACGAGGGTGGTCAGGATGGCGAGCGCCATGCCGACCATGCCGTACATGTTGCCCTGGCGGGAGGTGGTCGGGTGCGAGAGCCCCCGAAGCGCCATGATGAACAGGACGCCGGCGACGATGTAGAGGAGTGAGGAGACGTTCTCAGAC
Organism: Methylobacterium komagatae; assembly: GCF_042661665.1. Taxonomy (NCBI): domain Bacteria; kingdom Pseudomonadati; phylum Pseudomonadota; class Alphaproteobacteria; order Hyphomicrobiales; family Methylobacteriaceae; genus Methylobacterium; species Methylobacterium komagatae. The sequence continues at coordinate 2,397,431 of NZ_JBHSWN010000001.1, read as the reverse complement.
ACCGGCTCAGCCCTTCTTCTTGTACATGCCGAGCATGCGCTGCGTGACGAGGAAGCCGCCGAAGATGTTCACGCTGGCGAGCACGATGCCGATGAAGCCGAAGAAGCGGGCGACGCCCGTACCCTTCTCGATGAGCGGCACACCCACGGCGAGCAGGGCGCCGACGATGATGACCGACGAGATGGCGTTGGTGACGGACATGAGCGGCGTGTGCAGCGCCGGGGTCACCGACCACACGACGTAGTAGCCGACGAAGATCGCCAGCACGAAGATGGCCAAGCGGAACACGGTCGGATCGACGGCACCGCCGGTCGCGGCATGAATGCCGTGACCCATGCCGTCTGCGATGGCCTGCGCCTGATCGGCGGCGTTACGGGCGACGGCAGCGGCGGCGCGGGCGGCGTCCGACAACACCCGGGCCTGTTCGGCTGCCTGATCGGGAGGAACGACAACGTTTGCCATGAGTGAAATCCCCTCGACGGATCAGGCGGCCGGCTTAGGCTGGAAGGAGGCGTGGACGACGGAGCCGTCGCGGGTGAGATTCGTGGCCTTCACGAGCTCGTCGTCCCACTTGATGGCGAGGGCCTTGGATTCCTTGTCGACCAGCGTCTCGATGAAGGCGAACAGGTTGCGGGCGTAGAGGCTCGACGCCGTCGCCGCGAGGCGGCCCGCCACGTTGAGGTGGCCGACGATCTTCACGCCGTTCTCGGTGGTGACGATCTCGCCCGGCTTGGCGCCCGCGACGTTGCCGCCGCGCTCGACGGCGAGGTCCACCAGCACCGAGCCGGGCTTCATGGAGGCGACCATCTCCTCGGAGATGAGCTTCGGGGCCGGACGGCCGGGAATGAGGGCCGTGGTGATGACGATGTCCTGCTTGGCGATGTGGCCCTTCACCAGATCGGCCTGCTTCTTCTGGTACTCGGCGGACATCTCCTTGGCGTAGCCGCCGGAGGTCTCGGCCTGCTTGAACTCCTCGTCCTCCACGGCGACGAACTTCGCGCCGAGGGATTCGACCTGCTCCTTCGTGGCGGGGCGCACGTCGGTGGCGGTCACCACGGCGCCCATGCGGCGAGCGGTGGCGATGGCCTGGAGGCCGGCGACGCCGACGCCCATCACGAAGACGCGGGCGGCCGGGACGGTGCCCGCCGCCGTCATCATCATCGGCATGGCGCGGCCGTATTCGGAGGCGCCGTCCACCACGGCGCGATAGCCCGCGAGGTTAGCTTGCGAGGACAGGACGTCCATCACCTGCGCGCGGGTGATGCGGGGCATCAACTCCATGGCGAAGGCATCGATGCCCGCATCCGCCATCTCCTTCAGGGCCGCCTCGTTGCCGTAGGGGTCCATGATGGCGATGACGACGGCGCCGCGCTTGAGATGCGGCAGTTCCTCGGCGGCGGGACGGCGGACCTTCAGGACGAGGTCGGCGTCACGGGCGGCCTCTTCGGCGCTCGCGGCGATGGTGGCACCGGCGGCCTCGAACTCACCGTCCGGGATACCGGCGCGCTTGCCCGCACCGGCCTCGACCACCACGTCGGCCCCTAGACCTTTGAATTTTTTGACCGTCTCCGGCACCGCCGCGACCCGCGGTTCCGCGGAGTCCCTTTCGGACAGCACAGCGATGCGCATGCGACGTACCTCAGACAAAAGCGGACCAGATCCCGCCATGCTCCAAGCTGAGCAGGTTTTCGAGGGAACTAGTCAAGTTGCGATAGGAGTTTGTGAGCCGTTGTAACCCGTCAGCCGTCATGCCGACGGGCACTCCAGGGGGATCGAACGATCCCCCGGTTCGCATCGTTCGCCTGAAGCGTCAGGCGAATGCGAGGTAGAGGGCGAGCAGGATAGCCACCACGAGCGGGGCGCGCCAGCCGACAGCCGGGGCCAGAGCGCCGACGGCGCCCGCCGCGCCAGAGACGACGACGCCGAGAATCGCCAGCATCCACGCTTCGCGGATGCCGCCAACGGCAAGGGCGAGAACCCAGCAAATGACGACGCCGGTGCCGATTTCAACGAAACGGACGAATCCGCGGTAGGTCTGCTCGTGTGTCGACCCGTCCATAGCCGGGCTGTAGGCGTGCCCCGACACGGTGTGACTCTCGGCCATTTGATGCGGATCCCTTGGGCGCAACTGTTTTTGTTGTTAGCTTATCTACCCCACGGGCTCAATCGTCGCAATTGCTAGCTTTTCCAAGGAGGAAGGGCTTCGACAGGCGATTTCCCGTACCAAAGTCGAATTGCCGCCTCGCCCTTGGGTTGCGGGCAGGCGGATTCGATTCGGGCTCTGTTCGGCGATTCGATAGAATCAGGCGGCGTCTTCGGCCTTTTCATCTCCTTCGAGACCGAGATCTTTCAACTTACGGTAGAGAGTTGAGCGGCCAATACCGAGCCGCCGAGATACCTCCGACATCCGGCCCCGGTAAAATTGCAGGGCGAAGCGGATGATGTCGGCTTCGAGGGCATCCATCGTCTTGATCTCGCCGGTCTCCTCGGTGACCAGCGAAAGGGCGTGCGGATCGCGTACCTCGACGCGGACGATCTCGCGAACCGGCTCCGGCACGTAGGTCGGCATGACGGGCTGGTTCGGCGCGGCTGGGATCCGGACGTCGAAGCCCTCGACCTGCGCAGCGATCTGGGGGAACTCCGCGAGCGTCAGCTCATCGCCATCGGCCAGCACGACCGCGCGGAACAGGGCGTTCTCCAGCTGGCGCACGTTGCCGGGCCAGGGATAGCGGGTCAGCAGGGCCATCGCCTCCTGGCTGATGCCCCGGACGCGCTTGCCCTCCTCGGCGGCGAACCGGGCGCAGAAGGAGCGCGCGAGATCAGCCACGTCCTCCCGGCGCGCCCGCAGCGGCGGCAGGGTCATCGGGAAGACGTTGAGGCGGTAGAACAGGTCCTCGCGAAAGCGGCCCTGCTTCACGAGATCGAGGAGCGAGCGGTTGGTCGCCGAGATCAGGCGGATGTCCACCCGCACCGAACGCTTGCCGCCGACGGGATCGACCTCGCCCTCTTGCAGCGCGCGCAGCAGCTTCACCTGCGCATCGAGGGGCAACTCGCCGATCTCATCGAGGAACAGGGTGCCGCCCGAGGCTTCCACGAACTTGCCGGCATGCTTCTCGGTGGCGCCGGTGAAGGCCCCCTTTTCGTGGCCGAACAGGGTCGATTCGACGAGGTTCTCGGGGATGGCGCCGCAATTGACGGTGACGAACGGCTTGCCCTTGCGGTCGCCGGAGCCCTGGATGGCCCGCGCCAGCACTTCCTTGCCGACGCCCGACTCACCCTCGATCAGAACCGGAATGGTGGATTTCGCCGCGCGTTCGGCGAGGCGGATCACCCGCTCCATGTCGGGGCTGCGGGAGGTGAGGTCCTTGAAGGTCAGGGCGCCGGAAGCCCGGCGCCGCATCCGGCGGACCTCTTCCTCCAGGTGATCGACCCGCAGGGCGTTCTTGATGGAGACCTGGAGCCGCTCCGCCCCCGCGGGCTTCACGACGAAATCCACCGCTCCGGCGCGCATGGCGTTCACGACAGCGTCGATCGAGCCGTTCGAGGTCTGCACGATGACCGGTGTGTCGAGGCCGCTGCGACGCATCTCCGCGAGGACACCAAGACCGTCGAGGCCCGGCATCACCATATCGAGCAGCACCACGTCGGCGCCCTCGGAGCGGAGGAGCGCGAGCCCATCCATTCCGTTCTCGGCCACGCGCGCCTCGAAGCCGAACCGGCGCACGGCGGCTTCGGTCAGGCGGCGCTGGACCGGATCGTCGTCGACGATGAGGACGGCGGTCGACATGGCAGCATCCCTGAGGCCGCGCGATCGGGCTCTGCCCCGGATGGCCGGGGTGCGTCCGATTCGCTGGCTGTTTCGTTTCGAGCCGTAAGGTCGCCGATATCCGTAAAGTCGCGCTTAACGACGTTTTGTGTTCCCGGCGGATGGCCGCTTGGAGCATGAAGGCGGCGCTTGCGTTGAACCTTGGCGCCTTTCGCTCGATATCCCACGAGTGCGCGCCGCCCCTTCGCGCTCCCGAGGACACTGGAACCGATGAGACTGAGTCCCGCCGCCCCGATGCCCGCAGCGACGGCAGAAGGAGCCGACGCCGCACGCGCGGCCGCCAAGGCCGCCGATCTCGGACAGATTCTCGGTCCGCTGCCCGAATGGGACCTGTCCGACCTCTACGCCGGTCTCGACGATCCGAATTTCTCCCATGACCTCACCCGGGCTGAGGAGGAGTGCCGACGGTTCAGCGAGGCCTATGCAGGCAAGATCGCCGGGCTCGCCCAGGGTCCGGATGCCTCGTCCCGCCTCGCCGAGGCGGTTTCGGCCTACGAGCGGATCGAGGATCTGCTCGGCAAGCTCATGTCCTATGCCGGGCTCGTCTATTCCGGCGACACGACGGATGAGACCCGCGCCAAGTTCTACGGCGACACCCGCGAGCGGTTGACCAACGCCTCCGGCGATCTGCTGTTCTTCGGGCTCGAGCTGAACCGCGTCGATGATGCCGCTCTCGATGCCGCCAAGGCTCAGGCGCCCCTCTCGCGCTACGCCCCCTGGATCGATGATCTGCGCCGGGAGAAGCCGTTTCAGCTCGAAGACCGGATCGAGAAGCTGTTCCTCGAGAAGTCGGTGACGGCCAACGCCGCCTGGGACCGATTGTTCGATGAGACTATCGCGGGCCTGCGCTTCACCGTCCAGGGCGAACGCCTGTCGCTGGAGCCGACCCTGAACAAGCTTCAGGATCCGGACGGCGCGATCCGCAAGGAAGCCGCCGGGGCGGTGAGCGAGGTTCTGCGGGCGAACCTGCGGATCTTCACGCTGATCACCAACACGCTCGCCAAGGACAAGGAGATCTCGGATCGCTGGCGCGGCTTTCGCGATGTCGCGGATGCCCGGCACCTGTCGAACCGGGTCGAGCCGGAGGTGGTCGCGGCCCTGGTTGATGCCGTACAGGCTGCCTATCCGCGCCTGTCGCACCGCTACTACAAGCTGAAGGCGAAGTGGTTCGGGAAGGACGCCCTCCCCTACTGGGACCGCAACGCCCCGTTGCCCAAGGTGGATCAGCGCACCATCCCCTGGACCGAGGCGCGGGACACGGTGCTGACCGCCTACGAGGCGTTCTCCCCCGACATGGCGGGGATTGCTCGGCGGTTCTTCGACCGCAACTGGATCGACGCGCCGACCCGACCCGGCAAGGCTCCAGGCGCCTTCGCGCATCCGACCGTGCCGTCCGTCCATCCCTATGTGCTGGTGAACTACCAGGGTAAGCCGCGGGATGTGATGACCCTTGCCCACGAACTCGGGCACGGGGTGCATCAGGTTCTCGCCGGGCCGAACGGCGCGCTGATGGCGCCGACGCCATTGACCCTCGCCGAGACGGCCAGCGTGTTCGGCGAGATGCTGACCTTCCGCAAGCTTCTCGCGGCGACGACGAACACGTCCCAGCGCCGGGCGATGCTCGCGGCGAAGGTCGAGGACATGATCAACACGGTGGTGCGCCAGATCGCATTCTACCTGTTCGAGCGGAAGGTCCATCTCGCCCGCGCGAAAGGCGAATTGACCACGGAGCAGATCAACGCCCTGTGGCTCTCCGTACAGGCGGAGTCCCTTGGCCCAGCGATCACCCTCGATGCGGGTTACGAGCCCTTCTGGGCCTACATCCCGCACTTCATCCACTCGCCCTTCTACGTTTATGCCTACGCTTTCGGCGATTGCCTCGTGAATTCGCTATACGGGGTCTATCAGAAGGCAGGCGATGGCTTTGCTGAGCGTTACATGGCCCTGCTCGCTGCGGGCGGCGCGAAGCCGTACGGCGAATTGCTGACGCCCTTCGGCCTTGATGCGCGCGATCCCGGCTTCTGGCAGGTCGGGCTCGGCATGATCGAAGGAATGATCATCGAGCTCGAATCAATGGAAGGGCAGGACTGACGACGAAAGGGGGGCGGTTCACCGCCCCTCCCTTGCCTGCTTGAGGTAACCGTCCGGCTGCGTCAGCGCAGCGGCTTGGCGAGATTCACCGCCAGGGCGGAAACCAGCGTCAAGGCGTAGCCGTCATCGCGGGTATCGGCGATGCGTTCGGCTTCCCCGCCACTATTGGCGGCTACCGACATCATCAGCATCAAACCGGTCACGATTGCGCCGAGGCCGGCGGAAAGCGCCAGATACGCGCGCACTGCGGCGCGCGGAACAATGGTCTCGGGGGCGCAAGGGCCGAGAGCCAACGGGGTCGGGCTGCTGTCGCTCATGGGAGTAAGCTTCACCCGCGACGCCATCGACCGGACGATCCGGCCACGCTCATGCGGACGGTATGGGTCGCTAGCATGCAACGTGCCGTCACGGCAAAGGTTCAAGCGTGACAATTGCCGGTTGCGTAGTTTTTTGCACCGTTCTGTTTGAACAGAGCTTTGCGGCGCCCCTTCAAGGGGCGCCGCAAGCGTCTTAGCCCTCGCCCGCGTGGGCCTTGCCGAGGGCGGCCTGGGCCGCGGCGAGACGGGCGATCGGCACGCGGTAGGGCGAGCACGACACGTAATCGAGCCCGACCTTCTGGCAGAAGTCGATGGAGGCGGGATCGCCACCATGCTCGCCGCAGATGCCGAGCTTGATGCCCTCGCGAGTGGCACGGCCGCGCTCGCAACCGATCCGCACCAGTTCGCCCACGCCTTCCTGGTCGATCGTAATGAACGGATCGGCCGGGAGAATGCCCTTCTGCGTGTACGGGCCGAGGAAGGTCGCCGCGTCGTCGCGGGAGATGCCGAGCGCCGTCTGGGTCAGGTCGTTCGTCCCGAAGGAGAAGAACTCCGCCGTCTGAGCGATCTCACCAGCCTTCAGGGCGGCGCGCGGCAGCTCGATCATCGTGCCGACCTGGTAGTCCAGCTTGGCCGACTTCTCCTGCTCGACGGCCTTCGCCGTGGCGTCGATCCGGCCCTTCACGAGGTCGAACTCGGCGCGGGTGAAGACCAGGGGCACCATCACCTCCGGCGTCACCGGGCTACCGGTCTCGGCGGCGGCCTGAATCGCGGCTTCGAAGATGGCGCGGGCCTGCATCTCCGCGATCTCCGGGAAGGCGATGGCGAGGCGGCAGCCGCGGAAGCCGAGCATCGGGTTGTGCTCGGAGAGTTCGCGGGTGCGGTGGCGGATCTTGTCCTCCGTCACGCCTGTCGCCTTCACGACCTCCTGCACCTCCTGATCGGTGTGCGGCAGGAACTCGTGCAGCGGCGGGTCGAGCAGGCGGATCGTCACCGGCAGGCCGGACATGATCTTGAACAGCTCGACGAAGTCCTGGCGCTGGTAGGGCAGGATCTTCGCCAGCGCCGTCTTCCGGCCCTCGGCATGGTCGGCCAGAATCATCTCGCGGACGGCGATGATCCGGTCGCCCTCGAAGAACATGTGCTCGGTGCGGCAGAGGCCGATGCCCTCGGCGCCGAAGTTGCGCGCGGTGCGAGCGTCGTTGGGCGTGTCGGCGTTGGCGCGCACCTTCATGGAGCGGATGCCGTCGGCCCATTCCATGAGCGTGGCGAAATCGCCGGACAGTTCCGGCTCCAGCATGGCCACCTCACCCAGGATCACCTGGCCCGTCGAGCCGTCGATGGTGATCTTGTCGCCCGCCTTCAACGTCTGGCCGCCGACCGTCATGGTCTGGGCCTTGTAGTCGATGCGGATCGTGCCGACGCCGGAGACGCAGGGTTTGCCCATGCCGCGGGCCACCACCGCCGCGTGGCTGGTCATGCCGCCACGGGTGGTGAGGATGCCCTCGGCAGCGTGCATGCCGTGGATGTCCTCAGGAGAGGTCTCGACACGCACGAGGATGCACTTCCGCTCGGCCTTGCGATGGGCTTCCGCATCCTCGGAGTTGAACACGATCTCGCCCGTGGCGGCGCCCGGCGAAGCGGGCAGGCCATTGGCGATGACCTTGCGCTCGGCTTTCGGGTCGATGGTCGGGTGCAGCAATTGGTCCAGCGCGGAGGGCTCAACCCGGCCGATGGCCTCGTCGCGGGAGATCAGCCCCTCGGCCGCCAGATCCACGGCGATGCGCAGGGCCGCCTTGGCGGTGCGCTTGCCGTTGCGGGTCTGGAGCATCCAGAGCTTCCCCTTCTCGATGGTGAACTCCATGTCCTGCATGTCGCGGTAATGGCTCTCCAGGATCCCGTAGATCCTGGTCAGCTCCGCGAAGCTGTCGGGCATGGCCTTCTCCATCGAAGGCTTGTCGCTCTTGGCCTCCTCACGGGCCTTCTCGGTGATGTTCTGCGGGGTCCGGATGCCCGCCACCACGTCCTCGCCCTGGGCGTTGATCAGGAACTCGCCATAGAGCGCCTTTTCGCCGGTGGACGGGTTGCGGGTGAAGGCGACGCCGGTCGCCGACGTGTCGCCCATGTTGCCGAACACCATCGCCTGCACGTTGACGGCGGTGCCCCAGCTCTCGGGGATGCTGTTCAGCTCGCGGTACTTTTTCGCGCGCGGAATCATCCACGAATTGAACACGGCGCCGATGGCGCCCCACGCTGATCATCGGCTCCCTGCGGGAAGTCGGAGCCGTGCTCCTTCTTCACGATCTCCTTGTAGGTCTTGATCAGGGTCTTCCAATCCTCGGCGCCGAGTTCGGTATCGAGGTCGAAGCCCTTCTGCTCCTTGTAGTGCTCCAGCGCCTCTTCAAAGGCGTGATGCTCCACGTTCAGCACCACGTTCGAGTACATGGTGATGAAGCGGCGGTAGGAATCGTAGGCGAAGCGCTCGTCATCCGCTTCCTTGGCCAGCGCCGTCACGGTCTCGTCGTTGAGGCCGAGGTTCAGCACCGTGTCCATCATGCCGGGCATGGAGGCGCGGGCACCGGAGCGAACCGAAACGAGAAGCGGCGCCTTGGCATCGCCGAAGGAGCGGCCGGTCAGCGTGCCGACCTGCGCGAGCGCGGCGGCGACTTGGTCCCTCAACTCCGGCGGGTATTGCTTGCCGTGATCGTAATAATACGTACACACCTCGGTGGTGATGGTGAATCCGGGCGGTACGGGCAGCCCGAGGTTGGACATTTCAGCAAGGTTCGCACCCTTGCCGCCCAGCAGATCGCGCATCTGCGATTTGCCCTCGGCCTTGCCGTCACCGAAAGCGTAGACCCATTTTGCGTCGCCAGCCATCTCGATACCGCTCGTCGCTTGCCGTTGGGCCGTCGCTGCCCTTCACGGCGGGGTGAACCATCCTGCACTGCAACGCAAGATGAACGAAGGGCTGAACACGCCCAATTTTCGAAACGAAAGAGGCGTCCTGAACGGGGATGACGACCGGCTTGCGCGGGAGCGACAATTTTCACCGTCAGAAAAACAGAAACGCCCCGTCCAAAACGCTCTTTTTCCACACGCTGTTCATTTGATTGCGCACGACAATAATACGCGGCTCAGTACCAATCCGTGTGGACAGTTCCGGGGATGCCGCCGATCGGTCCCGCATCCGCTGATCGTCCCTCGTTCCGGCCTCGGAACGGGCGAGCCTCAGGTCAGGCCTCGGAGCAACCCGAGCCCCAGAACGCCGACGGCGATCAGATAGATCGCGACGATGTAATTCAGCAGGCGCGGCATCACGAGGATCAGGATGCCGGCGATGATGGCGATGACCGGTTGCAGGTTCGAGATCGTAATCGTCATGGCTCACCCTCCCGCCAAGCTCGGCGGTACGACGTAGACTCCCGGGGGCTTTCCCCGGTTCCGCAGCGCAACATACGAGAAGGAGGGCGCATGGCCCCCTTCCGCATTCGTCAGAGATATTGCGCTTGGCCCGGCTCTACATCGGCGGCTTGACGGCCGGCAAGGTGGTGCCCGGGATCGGGTCCTTCGCCTCGCCCGTCGGCAGGCTCACCTGCGTCGTGGGCTTGGCGAGTTCCGGGTAGGGCTCGATTACTTTGGCGCCGTTGAGCGGCTTGTTGGCGCCGTTGTGACAGGTGGCGCAGCTGACCTTGGCGACATCGCCCGTCGGCCCGAGACGAGTGGCCGGGAAAGTCGTCGTCAGGGGGTGCATGTAGTCCTGGTTCAATTCGCGAACCATCTGGACGCCGTACCACGCATGGACCCGGTTCGGCGTGCTGGTGTCCCATTGCGCCACAGAGCGGGTGTTGTGGCAGAAGGTGCAGTTCACCCCCAGCGCCTGGGACATCGTGATCATGATCGCGAAGGTCCGCTCGGCGTCCTGGATCGGCTTGCTCTTGGCCTCGGGCAAGGCGGTTGTGGCGTTCACCCGCACGTAGGATTGCGGGGTGTCCTTGTTGGCGTAGTAGTCGTCGAAGACGGCGTAGGGCAGCGAGGTCAGGCCGACATTCGCGGAAGCGAGGTTCTGACCGTTGTTGCGCGGGATGAACTTGGCGCCGACCGACGGAGCGGGCGTGTCGAACCAGATATTCGCCGGAACCGGGTTGCCCCGGTGGCAGGTGTAGCAGGTCACGCCCGCTTCATGGACGTGCTTTTCCTTCCAGGTCGAGTTGATGTGCTGGGTCATCTGGAGCATGCGCCGGGCGACACGCTTCTGGTAGAGCTCGTCGGAGGCCATGTTCTCGGTGGAATGGCAGTAGGTGCAGCCCTGTTGTGGGGCCACCCATTCCGTCATCGACACCATCACCCGGTTGAACTGCTCGGCAGAGAGGTCGCCGAGCACCTGCACGTTCTCGTAGACGGCGGAGGCCTTGTCGCCGCCCGCTTCCGCCGGGTCGGCGGGTGCCGGCGCCCGGTTGGCCTCAGCCAGTTCCTCGTTCCCGGCCTTGGTCCGGATGAGGTCCATGCCGGTGCCGCGGAAGCCTGTCTGCTTGTTGGCCATGGGCGGGTGGGTCCAGCCCGCCCCGCCGAACATCGCGATGGTGAGGAAGAGGGCCAGGGCGGCCCCCGCCACGGAGAGAACGGTCTTCATGGCGTTCTCCTCACGGCTTCACGACGGGGGCGAGATGAGCCGGATCGACGATCGGCCCGTACACCTGCGGGTAGGCCGGCGCGACGCCGTGCTTGACCGCCCAGAGGTACCAGTTGTCGACCACCGTTCCGGTCAGCAGGATGCCGATGCCACCCGTAAGCGTCGTCAGCACCGCGAACCACCACGCCCAGCGGTGGATCGATTCCATCGTGGCGTTGAAGCCCATGGTCCAGCGCCAGAACAGGGCGGCACGCTCGGTCGCCGTGCCGCGATCCACGATCTGATCGATCTCGCGGTCCGCGCCGTAGCGGGAGCAGGCCAGGATGGTCCCGCCATGCATCGCGAAGAGCAGCACCGACCCGTAGAGGAAGGTGATCGAGAGCATGTGGAACGGGTTGTAGAACAGGTTGCCGTAGCGCAGCGAGAACGCGGCGGTCCAATCGAGATGCGGGAAGATGCCGAAAGGCACCGCCTCGGACCACGAACCCATCATGATCGGCCGGATGAAGCCGAGCACGAGGTAGAGCCAGATGGCGCTGGCGAAGGCCCACGGCACGTGGGTACCGAGCCCGAGCGCCTTGGCGCGTCGGTAGAGGTGGACCCACCACAGCAGGATCGAGGCGGTGAGGAAGAAGCCCGCGATCAGCCACCAGCCGCCCTCGGCGAGGGGGGCAGGATGCGCAGGCCGTATTTCGGCAGCGGCGGCTCGAGGGCGAGCCAGGGAGCTGGCGCACGAACTGCACCGGATCCCAGTTCACCGACGCCCACATGTTGAGGCCGATGATCTCGAACGCGATCACCCCGCAAGTGATCGACAGGGCCGCGATGTAGCCGATGTAGATCGGCCCGACCTGGCTGTTGCCCAGCAGGCCGAACAGGTAGCTGTTGAACGGCTTGCCGACGCGGCCATCGACGGGGACGGGAATCCCCATCTCCGGCTCGAGGGGCCGGACCTGAACCGCCGTGAAGAAGTTTTGATAGTAAGCCATCGTCCGATCCCCCCGAGGCCGGTCGGCCGTGCCGACCCGGCTCGTAGCATCCGCGTCAGACCCCGCGCGGACTGCGGGACATTCTTCAGCGCCACACGGGCAGGTTGAGCCACCAGCCCCACCATTCGGGCCAGCCCTGGGTCCAGAAGGGACCGCTGATCACGATGCAGACCGCGCTCCAGAAGCCGGCGGCCAGGGCGAGGTACCAACCGAGGCGGTGCACGCCGAGCGTGCCGATCGAGTAGCCGATCGCATCGCGGAAGAACGTGTCCTCGTGTTCGGGGGTCTTCACCGTCTCGCCCTTGGCCGGGTTGGTCGAGGACAGGATCAGGCCGCCATGCATGGCGAGCGCGAGCGTCGTAGTGAAGAAGAACGTCACCGCGAGCATGTGCGCGGGGTTATAGTGGAAGTGGAGATACTGGTATCCAGTGTTCGACACCCAATCGAGGTGCGAGAGAATACCGTAGGGAAAGCCGTAGCCCCAGGCGCCCATCAGGAATGGGCGAATGACCACCAGGGTGAAATAGGCGAAGATCGCCATGCTGAAGGCGATCGGCACGTGATAGCCGATGCCGAGCTTGCGGCAGATCTCGACCTCGCGCAGCGCCCAGGAGCTGAACGAGCCCAGCGCGCACATGGTGATGATCTGCCAGAGCCCGCCCTCCTTCAGGGGCGCGAGCTTGAGGCCGTAGGAGATGTCCGGCGGCGCAATGTTGATCTGCCAGATGTTCCAGGTCGGGCCGAGGGCCGCGCCGTAGATCACCAGGGCCGTGCCGAGCACGGTGAAGAACAGACCCGTCACGCCGAAGAAACCGACGAAGAACGGGCCGATCCAGAAGTCGAACAGGTCGCCGCCGAGCAAGGTGCCGCCGCGGACCCGGTATTTGCGCTCGTAGCTCAGCATCGCCATGGCGAAGGCCTCCCGTTCGATATTCGGAGGGGCGGGCGTGCGAGGTCCGCCCCCCGGTTACTGTTGTCAGGCCGGCATTTCCGGCAGCGCGAGCGTGATGGCGTTCGCGGCCTTGTTCGCCTTCGGACCTTCCAGCCAGTTGAACCGGTCGGTCGAGAGCAGAATGAAGTGGATCAGCAGCGCGAGGATGAAGAGGAAGGTGAACAGAGCCACCAACGTGCGCCGCGGATCGAACAGCAACCAAACCTTGTGCATCCGATCCTCCTCAGCCGATCATCGAGACAAGAGCGCGGGCCGTGTCGGTCACGCCTTCGAGCGAGGCGTAGCCCTGCGGTCCGGGCAGCCACGGGCGCCACAGCCAGACGAGGATGTGGGCGACCACGGCAATCGCCGTGAAGATGAGGAAGCTCGTCAGGAAGATCGCGTGGAACTCCTTGGCCTCCGGTTCCGTCAGCCCGGACAGGCTGCTCGGTCTTTCTGTCGTGATGGGTCCACCAGCCATGGTTTCGACCTCCGTGTGTTGGCCGCGCCTTACGGCGCGACGGGTGCTGCCGCGTGTTGCGCGGCCTCACTTCCCCCGCGTCACCGGACGGAAGCGTCTCCTGAAAGGCCTGCCCTGACGGGCTTCAGCCCATGAACGCGAAGGGGATGGCCTGGACGGCCATGGCGCGAGCCTCCCCGAAGATCGAGCGGTGCGGCGTCGGCACGCCGACGCGGGGGGCCGCGCGACCCGGCGAGAGCCGGTGGAACGCTGCGGCGGCCAGGAAGAAGGGATAGGTGGCCGCCAGGATCAGACGGAACTGGAGCGCCTCCTGATGCAGGCGCGCGGTCGGGGCCATCGTACGCATCGACAGGTCTCCTCTCGGAAAGGACGGGCTCATGCGGGGACTCCCGCAGCGAGTTCGGAACGGGCGGCGGTCACGTCGTCGGACGTGACGGAATTGGCCCCCGATTGACGCGCCCGGCGCTCGGCCGCGTCGCGCAGGCGCTTGGCGGCGGAGATGCGGGCGAGGACAGGCTGCGCCTCGACGGCGCCTTCCAGGGCCGACAGGGCCGCCGCATCCCAGGGCATCTCCCGGTGCGAGCGGGCCGGGGTCGGGTCGACCCGGTCCATGTCGCGGGCGAGCGGAAGGATGTGGAAGAGGGTGTCGAAGAGGGCGTTGCAGACCTCTTGGACGAGGTAGGTCGCACCCGCGTAGCCCATGAAGGGCGTGCCGGTGTGCCGCCGGATGATCGCGCCGGGGAAGGAGGCGGGCACGTAGGTCGCCCGGCCGCCCGCTTCCGCGAGGTACATCCGCTCGTTGAATGAGCCGAACAGCACCAGCGGCGGGTTCTTCGCGATGGCCTCCCGGACCTTGGCGTTGTCGGGCTTCAGCCCGGCCGAACGGCCGAAGGCGAAGTGGCAGGGCAGACCCATCTCCTCCTCGAGGAAATGGCGGACACCGCGCGCGTAGGTATCGGTGGCGACGATGCCGAAGCTCGCCGTGCCGAAGAAGTCCTGCGTCACAGACCGCCACAGGTCCCAGACCGGCTTGATCGTGGTGTGGCGCTCGCGCTCGATGAACGGCTCGGGGTCGATCTCGAGAATCTCTCCCAGCGCTCGCAGAAACTTGGTGGTCGAGAGCACGCCGATAGGCGCCTGGAGATACGGGCGCTCCAGCGCCTCGCAGAGGCCCCGGCCGAATTCCCGGTAGAGGCAGATATTCGCGTCCGCGTTGACGAGCTTCGGCACATCCGCGAGATGCGAGCCCAGCGGGAAGGTGAGATTCACCTCGGCGCCGATGCCTTCGACCAGCCGACGGATCTCGGCGAGGTCGCTCGGCATGTTGAAGGTGCCGTAGGCAGGGCCGATCAGGTTGACGCGGGGGCGCTCCCCCTCCTTGCGGGGGCCCTCGCGGGAATGCCCTTCTTGGCGAACTTCTTCGCCCCGTATTCCTGCCAGAGCCAGGTCATGGCCCGGTCGGCCGCCTGCCACTGATCCTCATCGATGGTACGCGGTAGGAAGCGCTGGAGACCGGTGCCCTCCGGCGTCACGCCGCCGCCGATCATCTCCGCGATGGAGCCGGTGACGACGACGCTCGGCAGGCCAGGATCGAGGGTGGAATGGGCGCGCTTCATCGCGCCCTCGGTGCCGTGGCGACCGAGCTCTTCTTCCGCCAAGCCTGTCACGACGATGGGCAATTCGTGCGGCGGCAGGGCGTCGGTGTAGTGCAGCACCGACGTGACGGGCAGGTTTTCACACCCCACGGGGCCGTCGATGACGACCTGCAGGCCCTTGATCGCCGTGAAGACGTAGACCGCGCCCCAGTATCCGCCGGCCCTGTCGTGATCGAGGATCAGCATTATGCCATCTCCCCGATCGGCTTCTTGGGCGCTTCCGCCTTCGGAGCTTGCTTGATTTGCGGAACGTCCTGCCAGACGCCTGCCGCGTGGCCGGTGCCGACGCCTTCGAAGAAGTCATGCATCGCGTCGAAGCGCGGCTTGTTGCGTAAAGCCGCGTTGACCACCGTTGCGAGCGATCCGGCACCCGCCGCACCCATGAGCGGGCGGGCCGAGATCAGGTTCGTGAAGTAGAGGGCTGGGGTCGCGGCCTCCTTGGCCTTCTGCACCACCGGGGTCGTGCCGATGGCGAGGTCGGGCCGGAAATGTTCGAAGGCGTAGAGGTCGTCTTCGAGGGAAGCCCGGTAATGGACCTCGCAACCATGGGCTTCGAGCCAATCCCGATCCGCCTCGGACCAAGGTGTGCGCGGGCAGGCAGAGCCGACATAGGGCACCTCCGCGCCGCTCTCGATGAGCAGGCGCGCCACCAGAAGCTCCGAGCCCTCATAGCCGGAGAGCGTGATCCGGCCCTTGATCGGCGAAGCCGACAGGGCGCCGCGGATCCCGGCGAGGATACCGGCCTTGGCCTTGTCGATCGTCTCGGTGGAGACGTTGCAGGCCGCGCCGATCCGCTCCAGCCAAGCGGCCGTGCCCTCGACGCCAACGGGGGCCGAGCCGACGACGGAGCGTCCCGCCGACTCGAACTCGCGGATGCTCGCCGTGTAGAACGGGTGGATCGCCGCCACCGCCGTGCAGTCGAGGGCGGCGTAGAGTTCGCGCCACTCGCGGGTCGGGACGACCGGCCCCGCCGCGAGGCCGAGCGGCGCCAGCAGGCTGCCGATCACCATCGGATCGGCCGGGAACATCTCGCCGAGCAGCGCGACGGTCGGGCGCTCGGAGCGACCACCCTTCGGAGCCTGGACCGGACCCTGCTCGGCCTCGGCGCGGGCGACCTTCAGCATGGCCCCGGCGAGGACGTCCTTCGCTTCGGCATGGGTCGGCACGCCGAAGCCCGGCACGTCGATGCCGATGACGCGGACCCCGTCGATCTCCTTCGGCAGGAGACGCAGCGGTACGCCCGAGGCCGTGGGTACGCAGAGGTTGATGACGACGACGGCGTCGTAATCCTCAGGCTTCGCGGTGGCGTGGACCGCGTCGCGGATATCCTCGAAGAGCTTGCCGGTAACGAGCGTTTCGGAATTGAACGGGACGTAGCCGACGCTACGGCGGGCGCCGTAGAAATGCGAGGTGAAGGTCAGCCCGTAGACGCAGCAGGCCGAGCCGGAGAGGATCGTCGCGGTGCGCCGCATCCGCAGGCCGACGCGCAGCGATCCGAAGGCCGGACACATGCTCTGCGGCTGGTCGTGCGGACCCTGCGGATAATCCTCGCGCAGCTGCGCCAGGGTCTCGGACATCCCGGCCGCCTCGGCGGCCTCCCGCATCGCGTCCTTGCCCGCATGGCAGCCGAGCCCGTCGCCCTTGGTGGCGGCGATGTCGATGGCTTGCGCAGCGCCTTGGGCAGCGGATTGGGCCGCCTTGCGGGCCCGCAGTTCGGCGATGTCGAGGGAGACGGCCATGCCCTAGACCTCGTCGTAGACGACTTCGAGGGACGGCTTGGACAGAGGGGCGACGCCGCACATGTCCTCGTGAGTCGCGGGCACCAGCACCACGTCGCGGCCGGTGGTCTCGCTGGAGAACAGGCCGAGCAACCCATCCTGCGAAAGCGGCGTCGGGCGGTGCGGTGCAGCCTCCGCGACGTTCGCGGCGAGTTCCGAGAACAGGTCGCCCCAACGGCCATCGGGCTTGCCGATGATCTCGTAATTCGCACTCTTCTTGCGAATGTCGTCGTCGGCCGGGATCGAGGCCAGGACCGGGATGCCCGCCGCTTCGGCGAAAGCCTGCGCCTCGCCCGTACCGTCATCCTTGTTGATGACGAGGCCGCCGACACCGACATTGCCGCCGAGCTTGCGGAAATACTCCACCGCCGAGCAGACATTGTTGGCGACGTAGAGCGATTGAAGGTCGTTCGAGCCGACGACGATGACCTTCTGGCACATGTCGCGGGCGATCGGCAGGCCGAAGCCACCGCACACGACGTCGCCCAGGAAGTCGAGCAGGACGAAGTCGAAGCCCCATTCGTGGAAGCCGAGCTTCTCCAGCAACTCGAAGCCGTGGATGATGCCCCGGCCGCCGCAGCCGCGCCCGACCTCGGGGCCGCCGAGTTCCATGGCGTACACGCCGTCGCGCTTGAAGCAGACATCGCCGATGGCGACCTGCTCGCCCGCGAGCTTCTTCTTCGTCGAGGTCTCGATGATGGTCGGGCAGGCCTTGCCGCCGAACAGCAGGGAGGTCGTGTCGCTCTTCGGATCGCAGCCGATGAGCAGCACCTTCTTGCCCTGCTGGGCCATCATGTAGCTGAGGTTGGCCAGCGTGAAGGACTTGCCGATGCCGCCCTTCCCGTAGATCGCGATGATCTGAGTCTCCTTCTTCGCCGGGGCGGTGGAGACGGGATCCGGCTCGATCGCGGCCTCGGCCCGCAGGCGCTCGGCGTTGGCGAGGGCAGCCTTGTCGATCTGGACGTTCATGCGGCGTCCCTCCAATCCAGGACCATCTTGAGGCAGGCCGGATCGGCGAAGGCCGTCCGGTACGCCTCTTCGGCCCGCGCGGCGGGCGCGCGGTGAGTGATCAGGCCGTCGAGGGACAGCCGCCCGCCCTCGATGAGGCAGGTGACGGCGGCGAGATCGTCCGGCCGGAATTCGGCGGAGATGCGCAGGCGCGCCTCGCGCATGAAGGCGGGCGGAAAAGCGAAGGAGAGCGGCGCCTCGTAGAAGCCCGCGAGCACGATCTCGCCACCGGGGGCGAGACGCGCAACCAGCCCGTCGAGCCCGGCGGAATCGCCGCTGACATCGAGAATGCGCCCATAGTCCCGGCGAAAATCGGCCTCGGGCGAGAGGCAGGCATAGGTGCCGTCCGTGTCCCGGCGGGTCTCGTCGGTCTCCCACACGGTCGGCTCGGCGCCCATCGCCACGGCGACACGGGCGAGCAGACGGCCGAGGACGCCGTGACCCACGACGAGAGGACGCTCACCCTCCGCGATGCCGCGGGCCGCGCGGTGGGCGGTGGCTGCGAGGGCCAGGAGGCAGGCCCGCTCACCCAACGCACCATCGACCGGCAGGAGCTTGTCGGCGGGGGTGACGAGGCGGGAGGCGGCGCCACCGAACAGGCCCCGGACGGTGCCGAAGCAGCGGGCGCCGGGAACGAAGACCCATTGGCCCGCACGCACGGACGCCCCGGCGGGCGCCTCCGCCACCTGACCGACGGTCTCGTAGCCTGGCACGAGGGGATAGCCCATCCCGGGGAAGTTCGGCATCCGGCCGGACCAGAGAAGGCGCTCGGTTCCGGTGCTGATGCCGCTCCAGGCGACATCAACGACAGCGTCTCCAGCAACCGCATCCGTCAGCGGAAGGCGCCGCAGGGCCAACTTTTCCGGCTGTTCGAGGATGACGGCGAGAGCGTCCATCAGAGGAATTCCGCCCGACTCAGACGAAGCGCCGCAGGGGCGACGTCTCGATGTGTCATTCTAGATAGACACTAATCCGCGTCAACTGATGTTGACGCTCAAGCGCCGCTTTTATGTGCGACCAGCACCCGGGCGAGGAGCGGACGGCGCGTTCCGTATTCACGGACGCCCGCGAAACCGGCAGCCCGAACCATCCGCGACAGCTCGTCAGCCGTCCGGGGACGTCCGGAGCCCATCGCCATAAGGTAAAAGCCGAAATAGGCGTCACCGACTGGCTCCGCGCCGGGGGTACCGGCCATGGGCTCGGCGATGATCAAGCGGCCGTCGGGCGCGAGCGCCGCATGAGTTGCCCGCAGCAGATCCTGGACGGGCGCGTCATCGTGATCGTGGAGGATCCGCACCAAGGAGATGGTATCGGCCCCGATCGGAAGCCCATCGTGGAAGCTGCCGCCACGGCACTCCACTCGATCCCCGAGCCCGGCCCGTCCGAGGCGGGACGCGGCTCTTTCCGCGACGGCTGGGAGATCGAACAGCGTCAGGCGTCGGCCGGGCAGATGGGCGGCGGCGGCTTGCAGGAAGGCTCCCTCACCGCCCCCGACATCCATGAGATGGCGGATCGGGGACAGATCGCAGGCTTCGAGAATATCCTCGGCGATCATCGCCTGGGACGTACCCATCAAGGCGCTGTAGGGCGCCGCCTCGCCGGGAGCGACGGGGGCGCCCTCGGCATAGGGCCAATAGGCAGCGAGTTGCGTCCTCTCCGGCCGGCCCTTCAGCAAGGCGACGGGATCGGCGAGGTCGGCGTAGAGCAGCGTATGGTGCTCGACCATCGCGGCGATGCCGGGATTGCCGACCACGGCAGCGCCGAGATCGGCCAGGGCAAACCGGTCCCCAGGCACGAGCCGGACGAGGTCGAGGGAGCGGGCCGCGAGCAGAAGCGTACGCGCCTTCTCCGGCGACAGGCCGAGACGCGGAGCCAGGGCATCGATGGCCATCGGCCCCTCAGCCAGGATCGCGAAAAGGTCGAGACGGACGCAGGCGGTCAGCACCTGCGCGTAGACGAAGCCCGCGCAGAGATCGAACAGCGTGCGCGTATTGCGATGGGCGATCCGCCGTGTGAACGGAAAGCCTGCCGCCCAGCGCTGGAAGCGCGGATTCGCCACGAGGCGGTTGCGGAAGGCGAGCCAGCGCTCCGACAGCGGACGCGGCCGGGAGGCCGGGGGTTCGGCCAGGGCCGCGCCCCGGCTCAGGCCGACACCGCCCGCAAGCTCGCCGGCAGGAATAGCCGGGCCTGCGCCTCGATCTCGGTCGTGAGCCGCGCCGCGCCAGGGCAATCCGGCACGGCCGCGATGGCCTCGCGGGTCAAGCGCTTGAGCCTGTCGAGGGCGCCACCCGTACCGAGCAAGGCCGCCGCGTTGGGTCGCCCGAGGGTCGCATCGCGACCGGCGGGTTTGCCGATTTCCTCCTGGCGGCAGGCGACGTCGCGCAGATCGTCGGCGACCTGATACGCCTCGCCCAGGGCTTCGCCGAGGCGCCGCCACGGCTCGGCATCGGCACCTGCGGCCGCCGCGCCCAGCACGGTCGCTGCCGCGAACAGCGCACCGGTCTTGGCCTGCTGGTAGGCGCTCAGATCCACATGCGCCTCGGATTCCCAGGCCTGCCCTGCGGCGATGCCCGAGGGCGAGCCCGCCGCCCGTCCGAGAAGGCTCACGAGGCGGGAGAGACGACGGGGGTGCCGCCAAGCGCCGCGCGCCAGTGTCTCGAAGGCCAGCACGATCAGTGCATCACCGGTCAGAACGGCGATGGGCGTGCCGAAGGCGACGTGGACCGTCTGTTTCTGGCGGCGCATCGGCGCGTCGTCGAAGCAGGGAAGATCGTCGTGGACGAGGGAGGCGCAGTGCAGCAACTCGATCGCCGCCGCCGCCGAATCGGCACCGACGGGATCGTCGTCGCCGCAGGCCAGTGCCACCGAAAGGCAGAGGCGGGGCCGGATGCGGTGACCGCCGGGGAAAATCGCGTAGCGCATGGCGTCCGCCAGCAATGGCGGCGCTCCGGGCGCTTCGGCGTGAGCGACGGCCCTATCCAGGGCCGATTCGATCCTCGTGCCGGGCTCCATGCCGCCCTCCCTGTCATGGCGGGTTGCCATCGCCATGTGTCACTTATAATTGACACTTGAGAACGACAAGATCAATCCCGTTCAGGGAGGCTCCGCAACCGTGTCGCCAGCGCGCGCCGTCGTGATCGGAGCCGGAATCGGTGGCCTTGCCGCCGCTCTGAAACTCGCCCGAGCCGGATTGCCGGTGACAGTGGTGGAGAGCGCCGAAGCGCCGGGCGGCAAGATGCGCTCCGTGCCGGTGGACGGCACCCGCATCGAGGCGGGGCCCACCGTTTTCACCATGCGCTGGGTCTTCGATGAGTTGCTGGCCGAATGCGGCACGCGGCTCGAAGAGCGGGTGCGCCTGCGGCCCGCGAGCCTGCTCGCCCGCCACGCCTGGAGCCGCGAGGAGCGCCTCGACCTCCATGCCGACATCGATGCCTCGGCCGATGCCATCGCGCGATTCGCGGGTGGCGCGGAGGCCGAGGGTTACCGCCGTTTCTGCGCCCGTGCCGCCGAAGTCTACCGCACCCTGGAAGGCCCCTTCATCCGCTCCGGTCAGACCGGGCCGACGGGCCTCGCCAAGCGGGTCGGCCTGACGGGGATCGGCGATTTGTGGCGCATCCAGCCCTTCGCGACCCTCTGGTCGGGGCTGAAGGAGTATTTCCGCGATCCGCGGATGCTTCAGTTGTTCGGTCGCTACGCCACCTATTGCGGCGCCTCGCCCTTCACTGCGCCCGCGACGCTGATGCTGGTATCGCATGTGGAGCAGGCGGGCGTCTGGACAGTGGACGGGGGCCTGAGCGCGCTGGCTGCCTCGATCGCCGAACTCGCCGTCGCGAATGGGGCGGAGTTCCGCTACGGCGCGCGGGTACAGGAGGTGCTGGTCTCGGGAGGCAAGGTCACGGGCGTGGCCCTGGCCGGGGGCGAGCGCATTCGGGCCGACATCGTGGTCTGCAACGGCGACGTGGCGGCGCTCGGGGCCGGTCTCCTGGGCCGCGCGGTAGTCCCGGCCGGGGACAGGGTCGCCCGTGCCGAGCGCTCGCTGTCGGCGGTGACCTTCTGCGTGCGGGCCGAGACGGCAGGGTTTCCCCTGGCCCACCACACGGTCTTCTTTTCCCGCGACTATCGCGCCGAGTTCGACACCATCCTGCGCGACCGCCGCCTGCCGCCCGACCCCACGGTCTATGTCTGCGCACAGGATCGCAGTGCCGAAGGCGCCTTCGCCGGCGGGGCGGAACGCCTCCTCATGCTCGTCAACGCTCCGGCCGACGGATCGGAGCGCCCCCTGTCAGCCACGGAGATCGCCCGATGCGAGAGCAACCTGAAGGCACGGCTGCAGGCGTGCGGCCTTTCCCTGACACGGGAATCGCCGGCGACGGTGACGACGCCGGACGGGTTCGCAGCTTTGTTTCCGGGCAGCCAGGGCGCCCTCTACGGGCGGGCGTCGCAGGGCTGGGCGGCGACCTTCAAGCGGCCCGGCGCACGCACGAAGATTCCGGGTCTCTACCTGGCGGGGGGATCGGTCCATCCGGGGCCGGGCGTGCCGATGGCGGCGCAATCGGGGAGGCTCGCGGCGGAAGCGATCCTCGCCGACCTCGGTTCGACGGGGCGGTCGGGCGCGACGGCTATGCCTGGTGGTACGTCGACGCGGTAAGCGACGACGGCACGCAGGGGCTGACGATCATCGCCTTCATCGGCAGCGTGTTCTCGCCCTATTACGGCTGGAGCCTGGACAAGAACCCGTTCGACCATTGCGCGATGAACGTGGTGCTGTACGGCCGCCCCAGCCGCTTCGCCATGACGGAGCGGAAGCAAGGCTCCCTCGCCCGCGGTGCCGACCATATCACCATCGGCCCGAGTTCGATGGAATGGGACGGCAGCGAGCGACCGTGCGGATCGACGAGCGCGGCGCGCCCCTGCCCCGGCGGATCAAGGGCACGGTGCGCCTCCGCCCCTCGGGGATCACAGCCGGACCGTTCCATCTCGACACGGCAGGGCGCCACCGCTGGTGGCCCATGGCCCCGGCTTCGCGAGCCGAGGTGTCGCTGAGCGAACCCGGACTGTCCTGGCAGGGCAGCGGCTATTTCGACACCAACGACGGCGACGAGCCCCTTGCGGCGGCCTTCACCCGCTGGACGTGGTGCCGGGCCGAACTGCCGAGCGGAGCCGCGATCCTTTACGACGTGAGCCACCGGGGCGGCGGCGGGCGAAACCTGTCCCTCGGTTTCGCCTTTGACGGCACGCGGCGGGATATCCGCCCGCCGGTCCCCGCGCGCCTCCCGCCCACCGGGTTCTGGCGGATGCCCCGCGAGACCCGCAGCGACGACGGCCGGGCGCGGGTGATCACCACCTTCGAGGACACGCCGTTCTATTCCCGCTCGCTCCTGGCCTCGACCCTGGCGGGCGAGCCGGTGCGCGCGGTCCACGAGAGCCTGTCGCTCGATCGCTTCCGCAATCCGCTGGTGCAGCTGATGCTGCCCTTCAGGATACCGCGCCCACTCGGGGGGTGACTGCACGGGGCCAGAGCCCCGCACGCCACGCGACGCAGGCGAAGGTGGCCAGCGCCAGAACGAAGCCGAGGGCGAAGCCCGTCGTGTCGGCGACGATCCGCACGAGCGACGCGAACGGGCTGAGGACGAGCAGGATCCGCTCATGGGCGGCGAGCCCACCTGACTTCGCGGCGGCGAGCCCGAGGAAAAGCATCGCAGGCACGACGGGCACGAGGTCGTAGACCGGGACGTAGGGCGACAGGAGTGGAGCGGCGGCGAGGCACGCGGCGGCCCGGAGCCCGGCGAGAACGCCCCGCGCCAGAGCCGCAGGACGACGGCAAGGACCACGAGCGAGACGAGGCCCTGTGCCGTCCAGGCCATACTGATTGATCCGCCCAGAAGCCGCATCGCGCCGAAGGCACTGGCGTTGAGATCGAGACCGGCGATCGCGTCCTCCAGGATGAGGCGATTGGTGTAGCTCAGGGAGTGCAGGAAACCGATCCACGGCTCGACCCCGAAGAGCGCGAGGGAGGCGAGGCAGGTGACGATCACCGTCGCCACGCAGGAGGCGAGCGCCGTCCACCGTCCGCTGACCAGCAACAGCAGCGGCGCCAGCAGCGCGAAATGCGGTTTGAAGGCGAGGAGGCCAAAACACAGCCCGGCGAGAGCGGGCCGCCGGTCGAGGAGCACGAGCCCCAGCGTCATCAGTCCCGCCGTGAACAGCCCGTTCTGGCCATAGGCGAGGTTGGTGAAGACGAGCGGGTGGGCGAAGGCGATGAAGGCGAGGTCTAGACGGCCCGCTGCGCGGCTCAGGGCGAGGAAGAACAAGGCGCTCGAGAGGGCACACCAGCCGAGATAACCTGCCTGCGGCTCGAACAGAGCCATGGCGGCGGACGGCAGAAGGAAGACCGGCGGGTAGTGCCATGCGAAACGGCAATCCGGTCCGAAGGCGGCCTTCAGGTTCTCGAGGTGGCGGGCAAGGTCGTACGACTCGGCGGCACGTCCTTCCAAGGCGGCGCGACCAGCCACCCACACTTGCGTGAAATCGTTGCCCAGGATCTCGCCGTACCAGTTGCGGCGCGGCACCGGGCCGGTGCCGAACAGCAGTACGACGAGTGACAGAGTGAGCGGCACGAGGAAGATCGCCGCCAGCCGCCCGAAGGCCAGGAGTCGCGCATCTTCGAAGACGATGGCCGAGAGCTCCGCCAGCGGAGCAACCCTGCGGCCGCGCTCGGCATGCGGAACGGTGGCGTCCATGGTCTGCCCCGGCAGGGGCCGTGGCGAAGACCCCGCCGAACCTTAGGCGCCAAGGGTTCCGCTGCCGTTAACGATGGGATTCGCGCCGCCGTCACACTTGTGCAGCCTGGATGTGGCTGCAATGGTCGCCTCACGAGCGCATCGCACCATACGCGCCGCCAGGCAGGGGCATGGGGTCATCGTCCGAACTTCCCCTGACAGGGGCACGGCACGGCCAGGCGGGGCTTTCGCCTTGCGCGTCCTGATCTACAGCCACGATACGTTCGGCCTCGGCCATCTGCGTCGCTCGCGGGCGATCGCGCATGCGCTCGTGGCCGCCTGCCCCGGGGCACGGGCTGTCATCGTCTCGGGCTCGCCCGTGGTGGATCGCTACGCCTTCGCACCCGGCGTTCAGGCCGTACGCCTGCCGCCAGTGACGAAGCTGCCCGACGGCTCCTATGCCAGCGGGGACACCGCGACCCTGGCCGACACCATCGCCGCGCGCAAAGCGGCCCTCTCACGCACGGCCGAGGCCTTCCGACCCAACGTGGTGATCGTGGACAAGGAGCCTGCAGGCTTCCAGGGCGAGATGTTGCCCGTGCTGGAACGCGAGGCGGCACGGGGCACCAAGCTTGTGCTCGGCCTGCGCGACGTGCTCGACGAAGCCGACCGCCTCGCCCCCGAATGGGAGCGCAAGGGTGCGGTGGAAGCGATGGACCGCTTCTACGACGAGATCTGGGTCTATGGGCTCGGCCGCATCCACGAGCCGTTGGCCGGGCTCGCCTTAGCGCCGGACCTTGCCCGCCGGATCGGAGACCGGCTCATCTATACCGGCTACCTTCGCCGCGATCTGCCGGAGGCGCGGGCCGACCGAAGCGAGCCCGCCATGGCCGACCGGCCGTTCCTGCTCGTCACACCGGGTGGCGGCGGCGACGGCGCGGGGCTGATCGACTGGGTGATCGCCGCCTACGAGGCCGATCTCGCAATCCCCCTGCCCTGCCTGATCGCGTTCGGGCCGTTCCTCGATCCTGCGCTCCGCGAGGGTTTCGACCGGCGCATCGCCGCGCTGGCGGGGCGTGTGGCGGCGATCACCTTCGACAGCGAGATCGAGTTCCTGATGCGCAAGGCGGCGGGCGTCGTCGCCATGGGGGGCTACAACACCTTCTGCGAGATCCTGTCCTTCGACCGGCCCGCCGTGCTGGTGCCGCGCACGGAGCCCCGGCGAGAGCAGGCGATCCGCGCCCTCGCGGCGGAACGGCTCGGCCTCGTGCGGGTGCTGATGGAAGAGGATGGCTGCGCGCCGCAGCTCATGGCGGACGCCCTGCGCGCTCTTCCCGCGCAGCCCGCGCCGTCGCGGGTGGTCGTACCGGGCCTCCTCGACGGGCTGGACGCCGTGGTGCACCGCATGCGGCACCTCGCCTGCCAAACGCCCGAGGCGCCTCGCCGGGCGATGTCATGACCGCGCGCCGCATCGCCGTGGTGCTGAAGGGCTACCCACGCCTGTCCGAGACCTTCATCGCACAGGAAATCCTGGCCCTCGAACGGAGGGGAATCGGCCTCGACATCTGGTCGCTACGGCGCCCGACCGACCGGTTCCGGCATCCGATGCACGAGGCAATCAGGGCGCCGGTCGCCTACCTCCCGGAATATTTGCGCGACGATCCGCGCCGGGTGTTGCGCGGCCTCGCCTGGGCCTGCCGCCAGCGCAGCTTCGCGGCGCTCCTGCGCGTCTTCCTGAAGGACCTGCGCCGCGATCCGACCGCATCGCGGCTGCGGCGGCTCGGGCAAGCGCTCGTTCTCGCCCGCGAGGTCTCGCCGGAGGTGGCTCATTTCCATGTCCACTTCCTGCACACGCCGGGCAGCGTGGCACGCTACGCCGCGCTTCTCTCGGCCCGGGGCTGGAGCTTTTCAGCCCATGCCAAGGACATCTGGACCACGCCGGATTGGGAGCTGACCGAGAAGCTCGCGGATGCGCAATGGGGCGTGACCTGCACCCGCGACGGGCTCGCCCGCCTCGACGCCCTCGGCCCCGGGCGAACGCGGCTCGCCTATCACGGCCTCGACCTTGCGCGCTTTCCGGCAGCGCCCGCAGACAGGCCCCCGCGAGACGGGCGAGACCCCGAAGCGCCGCTCAAGCTACTCTGCGTCGGCCGCCTCGTCGCCAAGAAGGGGCATGACGACCTGTTCGCGGCGTTGGGCGCCCTGCCCGCCGGGCTGCAATGGCGTCTCGACCTGATCGGCGCCGGCGAATTACGCGCCGAACTCGAACGGCTCGCCAGGGAGCGGGGGCTTGCCGCGCGCATAACCTTCCACGGAGCGCTGCCGCAGCCGGCGATCATCGTGGCGATGCGCGAGGCGGACCTGTTCGTTCTGCCGACGAAGCCTGCGGAGGGCGGCGACCGCGACGGCCTGCCGAACGTGCTGATGGAGGCGGCAAGCCAGGAACTGCCAGTCCTCGCCACTGCCTTCGCGGGCACGCCCGAGTTCATCACGGATGGGACGCACGGCATCCTCGTGCCACCGGGCGAGCCGAAGGCGCTGGCGGATGCGATGACGGCTCTGTTCTCCGACCCCGAAAAGCGTCGCCGCCTCGGGCGTGCGGCGCGGGCGCGGCTCGTGCAGGATTTCTCGGAGGATGCGGGCATCGACCTGATCGCCGCCGCCCTCGCCCGTTCGGCCGGGATCGCCCTGCCTGCCCGCGAGGACGCAGCGTGAGGGTCCTCATCGCGGTCACGCATCTGCTCGGCGCCGGTCATCTGACCCGGGCGGCCGCGCTGGCCCGCGCCTTCGCCGCCGCCGGGCACGAGACGGCTCTGGTCTCGGGCGGGCATCCCGCCCCCTCGTAAGACTCGATGGCGTACGCCTCGTGCAGCTTGCACCCCTGCGGATCGAGGGTTTCGATTTCGGCCGCCTGATCGGGCCGGATGGCGAGCCGGCGGCCGCCGAACTCTTCGCCGCGCGTCGGGACGCTCTCCTCGCCGCCTTGGACGAGACGACGCCTGACGCGGTCATCACCGAACTCTTTCCGCTAGGACGACGGGGCCTCGCCGCTGAATTCCTGGCGCTGGTCGAAGCCGCCCGCGCGAGTGAGCCGCGACCTCTGATCCTCTCGTCCGTACGCGACATCCTCGTGGCCCCGGATCGCCCCTCCAAGGTGGACGAGGCCCATGAGCGTATCGCGGCGCTCTACGATGCTGTGCTCGTCCACGGCGATCCGGCGCTCGTGCCCCTCGATGCGTCCTGGCCCGTGGATGCGCGCCTTGCGGACAAGCTCCGCTACACCGGCTACGTGGACGAGGGTGGCGTTCAGCCTGTCACCGCCGAGCGGAAGGGCATCCTCGTGGCGGCCGGTTCCAGCGCAGCGGGGCTTGGCCTGTTCCGCGCGGCAGTCGAAGCGGCGCGGTTGCGGCCGGATCTCGGATGGCGCCTCCTCGTCGGCCACGGCATCCCGGACGAGACGCTGGCGACCCTCTCCGGCTCGCTTCCGCCCGGCACGGTGATGCGGGCGCGGCCGGATTACCGGGCGCTTCTCGCGCAGGCGTCCGTGTCCGTCAGCCAATGCGGCTACAACACCGCCGTCGATCTTCTGGTTACGGACACGCCCGCCGTGCTCGTCCCCTTCGAAGCGGGCCGCGAGACGGAACAACGCCTGCGTGCCGAACGCCTCGCAGCCTTGAGCCGGGCGCGGATCGTCCCTGAGGAAGAGCTGTCGGCGAAGGCGCTGCTGGCGGCAATCATCGGCTTGGGCGGTCCCGCGCTTGCGGGGCAGGCGATCGCGCTCGATGGCGGCGCGCGCACGGTCGCCATCGTCCAGGCGATGCACCGGGAGACGCTGTTCGACCGGCTTCGCACTGCCCTCGACCGGGCG
Organism: Methylobacterium komagatae; assembly: GCF_042661665.1. NCBI lineage: Bacteria > Pseudomonadati > Pseudomonadota > Alphaproteobacteria > Hyphomicrobiales > Methylobacteriaceae > Methylobacterium > Methylobacterium komagatae. Next base: position 2,369,135 of record NZ_JBHSWN010000001.1, on the reverse strand, counting down.
GCGCGGGACGGGCGCGCAGTGTGCCTATGGTGGCGGGACGACGATGCCGTTGCCGCGACGCCCGCCCTCGACAGGCTTCTGAGCCTGGCGGATGGCCGCCCGCTTCTAATCGCCGCGATCCCTGCGGGAATCGAACCCTCCCTCGGCCAAAGACTGGCACGGGCGCAGAACGTGAGCGTTGCCGTCCACGGGCTCGGGCACGACAACCACGCGCCATCCGGTGAAAAGCCTGCCGAGTTCGGCCCCCGCCGCGACCGTTCGCGGCTGCGCGAGGAGGCGCGCCGCGCCCTCGATCTCGCTCGGGGAGCCCTGCCCGCATCCCTCTTGCTGCCGGTCTTCGTGCCGCCGTGGAACCGCATGGATGCGGCTTTCGCAGCAGAGCTAGCGGGTCTCGGTTATTTCGGCTTGTCGGCGGCGGGTGGCGCCCCGGTGCCGGGGCTTGCCCGCGCCGATGCTACCCTCGACGTGATCGATTGGCGGGGCACCCGTTCCCTGCGTGATCCCGCAAGCCTCATCGCAGCGCTCGCGGCCCATGCCGAGACCGGGGCGGGCACGACGCTCGGCCTGCTCACCCACCACCTCGCTCACGACGAGGCGGTGTGGGATTTCCTCGAAAAGGTGCTGCCGGTCCTCGACCATCCGGCGATACGATGGTGCGATCCGCGCGACCTGTTCCTCGAAGCGGTGGACGCCACCGGGACCGCGCCTATCTCCCCTCCTGCCGAGTGGCCGAGGGCCGGTTGAGCGCACTTCTGTCGATCCGCGACCTCGCCGTCGCCTTCCGCACCGAAACGGGCCGGTTCGAGGCCCTGCATGGGCTGTCGCTCGACATCCAGCGGGGCAAGACCCTGGCGCTCGTCGGCGAATCCGGTTCCGGCAAGTCGGTGACGGCGCAGGCGATCCTGCGGATCCTCCCGCGCTCCGCTGAGATCACGCGCGGACAGATGCTGTTCTCGACGGGCGACGAGACCGTCGACCTCGCGCGCTTGGCCGAGGAAGGCTCGGCCATCCGGGATATCCGGGGCCGCCGGATCGCGATGATCTTCCAGGAGCCGATGACTTGCCTGTCGCCCCTGCACACGGTGGGCGACCAGATCGGTGAGGCTCTGCGCGTCCATACCGGAGCCGACCGCAAGGAGGCCGATGCGCAGACCGAGGACGCCTTGGCGCGGGTCGGCTTCCCCGATCCGAAGCGGGCCCTGAAGACCTACCCATTCGAGCTGTCGGGCGGCCTGCGTCAGCGGGCGATGATCGCCATGGCGCTGATCATGAAGCCCGCCCTCCTCGTCGCAGACGAGCCAACGACCGCGCTCGATGTGACGACCCAGGCGCAGATCCTCGCCCTCCTCGGCCGGTTGCAGGACGAGACGGGCATGGCGATCCTGCTCATTACCCACGATCTCGGGGTAGTCGCCAACATCGCCCACGACGTGGCCGTGCTCTACCGGGGGCGGCTGGTCGAGTCCGGCCCCAAAGACGAGGTGATGCGCCGACCCGGCCACGCCTACCTGAAGGCGCTGATCGAGGCGGTTCCACGTTTCGACATGGCGCCGGGCGAGCGGCTGACGCCCATCCGCCCCGCCCGCGCGACGATCCCGCCGAGGCGGGAGGCGCCGCGACTGTCCGGGCCGGTGCTCAAGGTCGAGGGCGTGAGCAAGACCTTCACGCTGCGCGCAGGCCGTCTCTTCGCGCGCCCGCGGACGGTGCGCGCGGTGTCCGACGTGTCCCTGACCCTGCAGGGCGGCCGTACCCTGGGGCTCGTCGGGGAATCCGGGTCGGGCAAGACCACCGTCTCCAAGATGATCATGCGGGCCATGCCACCCGATGGCGGTCGCATCCTCTTCGACGATGGAGCAGGCCTGAAGGACGTGCACACGCTGAAGGGCGATGCGCTCTTCACCTATCGCCGCAACGTCCAGTTCGTGTTCCAGGACCCCTACGCCTCCCTCGATCCGCGCATGACCGTGCGCCAGATCCTGTCCGAGCCGATGGAGATCCACGATGTGCCGCAGGGCAAGCGGCGGGAGCGGTGCCGCGAGCTGATGGCCATGGTCGGGCTGGAGGAGTCGGCGCTCGGCCGCTACCCGCATGCGTTCTCCGGCGGCCAGCGCCAGCGCATCGGCATCGCGCGGGCGCTCAGCCTCGAACCGCGCCTCCTCGTGCTGGACGAGCCGGTCTCGGCGCTGGACGTCTCGGTGCAGGCACAGATCCTGAACCTGCTGAAGGACCTGCAGCAGGCGCTCGGCCTGTCCTACCTCATCGTGTCCCACAACCTCGCGGTGGTGGACTACATGGCCGACACGATCAGCGTGATGTGTCGCGGCCGTATCGTGGAGGAGGCCGACCGGGCCACGCTCTTCCGGGCTCCGATCCACCCCTACACGAAGGCGCTTCTCGCCGCCGTGCCGGACCCGAGCCTCGACCATCCCCTCGATTTCACGAAGGTGACCGGCGAGGCCTCCGACCCCGCGCGCTGGCCGGACGACTTCGCCCTCGCCCCCCACGAAGCCGGAATGATGATGGAAGTCGAGAAGGGGCACTGGGCCCGCTACCGGTCCCTCGACGAGCGGAGCGCCGCCTGATGCAGCCGCGCCCGCCCATCGTCCTCGAACGCCTGCGCCGGAAGGTGCTCGGTCCGCTGTTCGACCGCCTTGGCTATGACCTCGTGCCCGCCGCGCCGGACTGGACCCATCGGCCGACCTCGCCGCGCGAAGTCGCTCGCCTTCTCGACGCAGCGGCGGACATCCTTCATTCCGACCTGCGCGCCTCCGGCCTGCGCGTGGACGAGGACGTTCGCGCCCTAGTGGAGCGCTTCTGGCACCTCATCCCCACCGCCCCCGTGCGCCAGCGGCGCGGGGGCAGCGGCTTCAACGGGGCGCTACAACTCTACGTGGCAATGCGGGTGCTGCGCCCGGATTTCGTCATCGAATCCGGTGTGTTCCGGGGGCTCACGACCTGGGTGATCCGGCAGGCCTGCCCGGAGGCGCAGATTTTCTGCCACGACCCCGACCTGTCGGGGCTGCAATACCGCGACGGCCAAGCGCGCTACAGCCGGGAGGATTGGTCCCGCGCCGACTGGTCGATGCTCGATCCCGCCAGGACGGTGGCGTTCTTCGACGATCACGTCTCCCAGGCCCGCCGGGTGGTGGAGGCGCATGTGCGCGGCCTGACGCGCCTGCTCTTCGATGACGATGCGGCGGCCCACCGGATCCACGCCCATGGCGGGCCGGCCCATCCGACCATCGCGATGATCACGACGCTCGACGCGAGTCCGGAGCCGATCCGCTGGACCCGCAACGGCCGTCCCTTCGAGCAGCCCGCCGGAGACGCGGAAGCGCGCCAGGCCAGCGACCTGATCGTCCGTTCCCACGCCTTCGACGACATGCACCGCGCCACAGGCTACTCTCCCGCGCGGCTGACTTACGTGGAGTTGCACGGGGGCAGCCCGTGAGTGGCGCCGGGTTTTCGCGCCGCACGCTCCTCGCCGGCCTCGCCGCCGCGACCGCTCTTCCCCGTCGCGCCCTCGCCGAGGACGCCCCCGCCCCGCCCGCGACGCCCTTCGTCGCTGACCTCGCTGCCAAGGGCAGGCGTCTCGGCAAGCAGGGCGGGACGATCCGTACGCTGATCGCGAAGGCACGGGACGTCCGCTACCTCTCGGTCTACGGCTATACCCGCCTCATCGGCTACGACGCCTCCCTGACCCTACGGCCCGATGTGCTGGAAAGGGTCGATGTGGAGGGCGGGCGCTTCACCTTCACCCTTCGCGACGGGCACCGCTGGTCGGACGGGCATCCCTTTACCAGCGAGGATTTCCGCTATTATTGGGAGGATGTCGCCCACCAGAAGGAACTGAGCCCCGAGGGGCCACCCGCCTTCTTCATGGTGGACGGGAAGCCGCCGCAGGTCGAATTCCCGGACGCACGGACGGTCCGCTACACATGGCCCCGTCCGAATCCGATGTTCCTGCCCGCGCTCGCCGCCCCGCGCGACCCGCTCATCTATCGCCCGGCGCATTACCTGAAGCCCTACCACCCACGCTATGCGGGGAAGGACGAAGCCGAGGCCAAGGCGAAGGCCCTGAAGCTGCGCGGCTGGGCGGCCCTGCACAACAAGCTCGACGACAATTACGAGCTGATGAACCCGGACTGCCCGACTCTTCAGGCTTGGATTCCACGCACGCGGTCCCCGGCGACGCGCTTTTCCTTCGAGCGCAACCGCTCCTATCACCGGGTCGACACGGCCGGGACGCAGCTGCCCTATGTCGACCGCATCGTGATGGATGTGGCCTCAACCGGTCTTCTCGTCGCCAAGACCAACGCGGGCGAGGCGGATCTGATGTTCCGCGGCCTGTCCATGCCCGACATCCCGAGCCTCAAGGAAGGCGAGAAATCCCACCGCTACCGCACGAACCTGTGGCCGGTGGCGCGGGGCTCCGAACTCGCCCTCTACCCCAACCTCACCACCGTCGATCCGGTCTGGCGCGCCCTGAACCGCGATGTGCGCTACCGGCACGCCCTGTCGCTCGCCACCGACAGGCGCACCCTCAACAACACGCTGCTCTTCGGCCTTGGGACCGAGGGCAACGACACGATCATCGCGGAATCTCCGCTCTACTCGCCCGAGTACCGGACCCTCAACGCCTCCTACGATCCGGGACAGGCGAACAGACTTCTCGATGAGGCGGGCCTCGACAAGCGCGACGGCTCCGGCATCCGGCTCCTGTCCGACGGGCGCCCCCTCGAGATCGTGGTGGAGAGCGACGGCGAAGCGTCAGAGATCCTCGACGGCCTGACGCTCATCGCGGAATTCTGGCGCGAGGTCGGCATCCGCCTCGTCACCAAGCCACAGGAGCGCACCAACCTGCGCCGCCGCTCCATCGGCGGGCTTACCGTGATGGTCGCGGCCCAGGGGCTCGATCTCGCCGTGCCCACGGCCATCATGCCGCCGACCGGTCTGAGCCCCGCCCAGCCCGACCATTATTCCTGGCCGCGCTGGTCGATGAATGTCGACAGCCGGGGGCGCAGCGGCGAGGCCTGCGACATGCCGGAAGCCCGCCGCCTTCTCGAACTCGACCGGGAATGGCGCGGCACCGACGACGCCACGCGTCAGGCTGCGATCTGGCGTGAGATGCTCATGAATCACGCGCGGAACACCTGGGTCATCGGCACGGTGGCAGGAGCCTTGCAGCCGGTCGTCACGGCCGACAGGCTCGTGAACCTTCCGCAGAAGGCGCTCTATTCCTGGGAGCCCACGGCCTTGATCGGCGTGCAGCGCCTCGATGAGACGTTCTGGGACGAGGCCGCCGACAAGCGGGCAGAGGCACGATGATCGTCCAGATCCTGCGCCGCCTGCTCACCATGGCCGTCACGCTGCTGATCATCTCGGCCCTGGTCTTCTTCGTCATCAAGCTCCCGCCGGGGGATTACCTGACGAACCGGATCATGGAATTGCGCGCCACGGGAGAAGCGGGTTCGGTCGCGAAGGCCGAGTTGCTGATCCGCCAGTACGGGCTCGATCGACCCGTCTGGGAACAATACCTGATCTGGGTCGGGCTGATGCCGGGGCCTGCCGGCTTCTCCGGGCTGTTGCAGGGCGATTGGGGTTGGTCATTCGAGTATGACAAGCCCGTGGCCGACGTCGTCGGAGATGCTTTGTGGCTGACGCTGCTCGTGAATGTCACGGCGGTGATCTTCGTCCACCTCGTGGCCATCCCGGCCGCGATCTACTCGGCTACCCACCGGCACACGGTCGGGGACGCGGTGGTGACGGTGCTAGGCTATATCGGGCTCGCCGTGCCGGGCTTCCTTCTGGCCCTCATCATGCTGTTCTACGCCAACCGCTGGTTCGGCCTGTCGATCGGCGGGCTCTACGATGCCTCGCTCACCAACCGGCCATGGGACGGGGAGAAGATCCGCTCGCTGGCCGCCCATCTCATCGTACCGACGCTGGTGATCGGCCTCGGCGGAACGGCGGCGATGATTCGCCGGATGCGGGCGAACCTGCTGGATGGCTCGCCAAGCCCTACACGGTCACCGCCCGCGCCAAGGGCATGGCGCCGACGCGGGCGCTGCTGAAATATCCGTTCCGCATGTCGCTGAACCCGTTCGTCGCGGATATCGGCAACCTGTTGCCGCATCTCGTCTCGGGCTCCGTGCTGGTCTCGCTGGTGCTGAGCCTGCCAACCGTCGGACCGCTGCTGCTGGAGAGCTTGCGCAACCAGGATCAGTTCATGGCGGGCTTCATCCTAATGTTCGTCGCCGCGCTGACCCTCGTCGGCATGCTGATCTCGGACCTCGCCCTGGTCTGGCTCGACCCGCGCATCCGCATGGGCCTGCGATGAGCGATGCCCTGCACCAGCGGCACTTCGTCGATCCGGCGCCCTTCGCGCCCGACGAACGGGCCGACAATCCGGCCGGGAGCGCCTCCGCGTGGCGCCTGATCGCGCGCAAGTTCCTGCGGCACCGGCTGGCGGTGTTCTTCGCGCTGGTCCTGCTGGTGCTCTACGCGCTCATCCCCTTCGTAGAGATGATCGCGCCCTACGGGCAGGCGCGGCGCGACGGCGACTTCCTCTACGCCCCGCCGCAGGGCGTGCACCTGATGCACGAAGGCCGCTTCGTCGGCCCCTTCGTGTATCCGTACAAGTCGCAGCTCGACCTCGACACGTTCCGAAGGGACTACGTCGCCGACACGTCGAAGCCCCAGCCCCTGCGCTTCTTCTGCCAGGGCGACGGCTACGACTGGCTCGGCCTGATCCCCATGAACCGCCATCTCGTCTGTGCGCCGGAGGGGGAACGCTGTTCCTGCTCGGCACCGACCGGCTCGGGCGGGATCTGTTCTCGAGGATCGTCTACGGCACCCGCGTTTCGCTCACGATCGGCCTTGTGGGGGTGGCGATCTCCTTCGTGCTCGGCCTCTTCTTCGGCGGTATCGCGGGCTATTTCGGCGGCGTACTGGACGCCGCCGTGCAGCGCCTGATCGAGATCGTCCGCTCGATCCCGGAACTGCCCCTTTGGCTCGCCCTGTCGGCGGCGCTCCCCGCGAATTGGAGCCCGCTCCTCGTCTTCTTCGGCATCACCGTCATCCTCGGCCTGCTCGACTGGCCGGGGCTCGCCCGGGCGGTGCGCAGCAAGCTGCTGGCGCTGCGTGAGGAAGATTTCGTGCAGGCCGCCGAACTGATGGGTGCCTCACCGGCACGGCTGATCGGGCGGCATCTCATCCCGAACTTCATGAGCCATCTGATCGCCTCGGCGACCCTGTCGATCCCGACGATGATCCTGGGCGAGACCGCCCTGTCCTTCCTCGGCCTCGGCCTGCGTCCGCCGGTCACCAGCTGGGGCGTGCTGCTCAACGAGGCGCAGAATCTGGCGGCCGTGCAGCTCTATCCGTGGCTGCTCCTGCCGGTGGTGCCGGTGCTGGTGACGGTGCTCGCCTTCAACTTCGTGGGCGACGGCCTGCGCGACGCGGCCGATCCCTACAACTGACCGGTCACCCCGCCAGCGGCAGGGGCGCGATCCGGGCGGGCGCCGCGATGGTCTTGCGCTCCAAAAGGCCCGGCGGCGGGACCGGAGCGTCGATGGTACAGACGACGCCGTCCGGCTCGAAGGTAAGCCGCACGTCCCCGGCGAGTTCGCGGGCAAGGCTGCGCTCGATGAGGCGCGAGCCGAATCCGGTGCGCGTCGGCTTCTTCACCGGCGGACCGCCACTCTCGCGCCAAGCGAGGTTGAGCGTAATCGGCTCGCCCCGTCGCACGGTCCAGGCGATGGTGATGATGCCCGCATCGTTCGCGAGGGCGCCGTACTTCACCGCGTTGGTGCCGAGTTCGTGCAAGGCCATGGCGATGGACAGGGCGAGGCGCGGCGGCAGGCGCAGCGGCGGTCCGCTGACCCGGAAGCGCGACGGCGCATCGCCGCCCGCGTCGAGGGGGCGGATCGCATCCGCGACCACGGCCGACAATTCCGCGCCGTCCCAGCTTTCGCGGGTGAGCACGTCGTGGACGCGGGCGAGCGCCAGAAGCCGCGCCTCGAAGGCCGCCCTCGCCGCCTCCGCCTCGGGCCCGTCGAGGCCGCGCAGAGATTGCATGGCGATGGATTGCACCGTCGCCAGGGTGTTCTTCACCCGGTGGTTCAGCTCGTGGATCAGCAGAAGGAGGTGCTCCTCCGCAAGCTTGGCATCGGTGATGTCGACGTTGCAGCCCGTGTAGCCGAGGAAGCGCTGGGCATCATCCAGGCGCGGTACGCCCTCGCAGCGCAGCCAGCGTACGGCGCCGGTCCGGTCGACGATGCGGGTCTCCATCCGGAAGGGGCCGCGCGCAGCGAAGGCGTCCTCGAAGGCACCCCGGAAGGCTTCCAGATCGTCCGGGTGAATGATCCGCTCCCAGCCGGCATCGGCCAGGGCGGCGGCGGGCATGCCGAACAGGTGGTCGAAATGCAGGTTGGCGAAGCTCACCTCGCCGGTCTCGTCGGTCATCCAGATCAGGGCGGGCGCGGAGTCGGCCATATGGCGGAAGCGCGCCTCGCTCTCCTTCAGCGCCGAGAGGCCGCGCTTCGTTTCCTCCAGGGCGCGGTCGCGCTCCTCTTCGCGGGTGCGGATGCGGAGCGACGCATCCGACAGGACCGTCGCGAGGCGTTGGATTTCGTGGACCGGCGAGGCGACGCGCGGGATCGCCTCGCCCCGCGCGAGCGCCGGGCCCGAAGCCGCGAGATGGCGCAGGGGCCGCGAGACCCGCGACCACAGGCTCATCGCGAGCAGCGAGGACGTGGCAAGCACGAGAAGGCCGAACCCCGCAAAGGCCCAGATCCAACGGCGCACCCGCGCATCCACGAGGTTCTGCGGGATGCTGGTCGCTACGGTCCAGCCGGTGAGGCGGGAGCGCGCCTCCACGACGACAACGGGACGCCGCTGGCGGTCCTGCCCCTCCCACACGCCGGAGGTGCTGGTCTGGACCTGCCGCAGGGTGGCGAGGCGTGGGCGGCCGATCACTGACTGGGGATCCGGCAGGCGCGCCAGGACGAGGCCGTTGCGGTCGGAGATGCCGGTCGTCCAGCCCTGTACGACCTCGCGTGCCAGGATGCCCTGAAGCCGCGATAGCGGCACCGTGAAGCTCAGGATGTAGGTGACCTCGCCGTCCGAAATCACCGGAACGCCGACGGCGTAGCTGGCATCGTCCGAACTCATCGCGGCGACATAGCCGCTGACGAGGGCCCGCACCTGCCCCTTGGTGAGTTCCGCATCGATCGGCAGGGGCGCCACCGGCAGGGGCGCCCCACGCGGCACGCCGGTATTGACCACCTCCTGCCCGTTCGGACGGCGCAGCAGCACATCGAGATCGAGGGAGGATCGAACGAGGCGAGCCTGGGAATCGAAGGCCGAGAAGTCGCCGTCCTTCAGCCGGGGCGAGGTCGCGAGGGTCTGCAGCACGGAGACGAGGCCCGCCACGTCCCTGTCCAGCGACAGGCTGATGCCGCGGACGTTCTCACGGGCATCCTGCTCGAACCGCGCCCGCTCGGCCGAGGCGTAGCGCATCAGCAGGATCGCCGTGAACAGCAGGCCAGGGCCGATCAGCGCCACGACCAGTGCCACGAGGTAGACCTGGGTGGAGAACCCGTTGCGGCCGAACCTGTGCAGGCGGCGCACGAGCCACGAGCCGCGCCGCGGCGGCGGGACGTGCAGCGGATCCTGACGCGGGCTCACCGCCTGCGCTCTCCGGGCTGCCGGTGATCCATGCGCCGGTGATCCATGCGCCCCTGCGCGTACGCCACCATCATCACCTGTCGATATGGCCGAGATCGCGGGCCGGGTCGAGCCGGTCTCGCACTCGCTGCTTGAGGGCTTTTACGTCCGGAAACCCGCCGTCGCGCACCCTCTCCCAGAGGAGGACGCCGTCGGCCTCGATGCGGAAGGCTCCGCCCGTTCCCGGCACGAGGGCGACCTCACCGAGATCGTCCTTGAAGGTGGACAGGAGTTCCTGAGCCATCCAACCCGCCCGGAGAAGCCAATTGCACTGCACGCAATAGGTGATCGCCACACGCATCCGCGGTGTGGCCGTTTCCCCCGCGCCTCCCCCGGCGCCGGACCCTCTTGTGCTCGATCCATGGTTCCAAAGCGCACTCGCCGCCGCCGAAAGTCAACCTTGCGACGCAATCGGCGGATCCCGGCTTGACGGGGCGGGGGCGAGAGCAATAGAAGCCGCTCATCCGGTCGCGGGCGGCATCAGCCCTCGCCTCCGCGCGGCGCCCGTTGCTGACGGGTCGCGCAACGGACGGTTAGCACAGCGGTAGTGCGTTCCCTTCACACGGGAAAGGTCGCAGGTTCGATCCCTGCACCGTCCACCATCTCTCCCCTTCGTTCGAGGCCCTTCGCGAAGTCGCCGAAACGGCACTTTGTGGTCTGTTTGCGGCCGTCGAAGCCCGTGCTAAGGCCCGACCGATAGCAACGCTCAAGGTCGATCCGGACACACCGGGTGGCCGAGCATGCCCAGGGGCGGACGACGATCATGAAGGATATCCTCGACAAACTTGCCGAGCGCCGCGACCAGGCTCGCCTCGGCGGCGGCGAGAAGCGCGTCGAGGCTCAGCACAACCGCGGCAAGCTCACGGCGCGCGAGCGCATCGAACTCCTTCTCGACCACGGGTCGTTCGAAGAGTTCGACATGTTCGTGCAGCACCGCTCCACCGATTTCGGCATGGAGAAGCAGAAGATCCCCGGCGACGGCGTCGTGACCGGCTGGGGCACCATCAACGGCCGCACGGTCTTCCTGTTCTCGAAGGACTTCACGGTGTTCGGCGGCTCCCTCTCGGAGACCCATGCCGCCAAGATCGTGAAGGTGCAGGACATGGCGCTGAAGATGCGCGCCCCGATCATCGGCATCTTCGATGCCGGCGGCGCACGCATCCAGGAGGGCGTGGCCGCGCTCGGCGGCTACGGCGAAGTCTTCCGCCGCAACGTGATGGCCTCCGGCGTGATCCCGCAGATCTCCGTCATCATGGGCCCCTGCGCGGGCGGCGACGTGTACTCGCCTGCCATGACCGACTTCATCTTCATGGTCCGCGACACGAGCTACATGTTCGTGACCGGCCCCGACGTGGTGAAGACCGTGACCAACGAAGTGGTCACCGCCGAAGAGCTCGGCGGCGCCAAGGTCCACACCACCAAGTCCTCGATCGCCGACGGCGCCTTCGAGAACGATGTCGAGGCGATCCTCCAGATCCGCCGCCTGCTCGACTTCCTGCCCGCCAACAACATCGACGGCGTTCCGGAGATCGAGTCGTTCGACGACGTGAACCGTCTGGACATGTCGCTCGACACGTTGATCCCCGACAACCCGAACAAGCCCTACGACATGGGCGAGCTGATCCGCCGGGTGGTCGATGAGGGCGACTTCTTCGAAATTCAGGCGGCTTACGCGCGCAACATCATCACCGGCTTCGGCCGCATCGAAGGCCGCACAGTCGGCTTCGTGGCGAACCAGCCGTTGGTGCTCGCGGGCGTGCTCGATTCGGACGCCTCACGGAAGGCGGCCCGCTTCGTGCGCTACTGCAACGCCTTCTCAATCCCGATCATCACCTTCGTGGACGTGCCGGGCTTCCTGCCAGGCACCGCGCAGGAATACGGCGGCCTTATCAAGCACGGCGCCAAGCTGCTCTTCGCCTACAACCAGGCGACCGTTCCGCTGGTCACGATCATCACCCGCAAGGCCTTCGGCGGCGCCTATGACGTCATGGCCTCGAAGCATGTCGGCGCCGACGTGAATTACGCCTGGCCGACCGCGCAGATCGCGGTGATGGGCGCCAAGGGCGCAGTGGAAATCATCTTCCGCAACGAGATCGGCGACTCGGACAAGATCGCCGAGCGCACCAAGGAATACGAGGATCGCTTCCTGTCGCCCTTCGTGGCGGCCGAGCGCGGCTACATCGACGAGGTGATCATGCCCCATTCCACGCGTCGGCGGATCGCCCGCGCGCTGGGCATGCTCCGCACCAAGAAGATGGAGCAGCCCTGGAAGAAGCACGACAACATCCCGCTTTGAGCGTGATGAAGGCAAAGGACGGCGGTCGGCCTCCAGCGGGCCGCCGTCTCGCACGTCGCGTCACCGGCGCGGTTCTGTGGGGCACGCTGTCCGTTCTCATCGCCTGCGAGGGCAAGGCCATGGCTGAAGACGTCTCCCCTGCCCTGGTCCGCGCGATGGCTCCCACGGGGACGCTGCGTGCCGCGATCAATTACGGCAACATCGTCCTGGCGCAGAAGGGGGCGGACGGGGAGCCTGCGGGCATCTCGGCGGATCTAGCCCGGGGCTCGGACGGCGTTTGAAGGTCCCGGTCGCCTTCGCGACCTATGACACGGCCGGAAAGGTCGTCGACGCGGTCGGCGGCGCTCAGCCCTGGGACGTGGCGTTCCTGGCGATCGATCCCCAGCGCGCCCAGACCATCGCCTTCACCCCACCCTACGTGATCATCGAAGGCGCCTACATGGTGCCCGCTTCTTCGCCGATCACGCAGAACGATCAGGTTGATCGACTTGGTGTGAGAATCGCGGTCGGGCGGAATACGGCCTACGACCTGTACCTCAGCCGCCATCTCAAACATGCCGAGCGCGTCTTCGCCCCGACATCGGCGGCGGCCCTGGACGTGTTCCGGCAGGACCACACCGATGTGGTGGCCTCCGTCCGCCAACCCCTCGAGGCCTATGCGCGGGACCACGCGGACGTGCGCATCCTCCCAGGTCGGTTCATGGCTATCGAGCAGGCTGTCGCATCGCCAGCGGGTCGCCCTGAGGTGCAAGCCTACCTGAGCCGTTTCGTCGAGGAGATGAAGGCGTCAGGGTTCGTCGCGGACGCCCTGGAGAAAAGTGGACAACACGACGCCACCGTCGCCCCGAAGGCGGAACGCCCGTAACGCCTCGGTCCTAGGGCATCTTCTGCGATCCAGGCTCGACCGAAGTCGCTTCAGCTCTTGTCGCTGTGCTCGATCACCGCGCACAAAGTCAGGGGCCCCTTGTCGGGCGAGACCATCGACGAGCAGGTCACCAGCGCCCCGCCGAGATCGATGTTGCTGTGGCGCTTCCGGCTGGCCGTCGCCTGCGCCTTGTGGGCCGCATCCACGATGACCTTGGCATCGATGCCGGTGACGGCCTGACCCGCCTTGGCAAAAGTGGTGTAGTACTCGTCCGGCGGCGTCTCGCCCTTGTACTGCGCCCCCACCGAGGAGAGCGCGGGCGCGCCGCAGGCGAGCGACATGGTCATGTCGGGACTGACGGTGAAGGTGGCGTAGTCCGACCGCTGCAGGTCGGCCTTGGCGCCGGTCTCTGCGATGATCTTCGAGACCAGGGTCTGGCACTCGTCCGCCCGTGCGGACCCGGCAGCGAGGCAGAGGATCGGAAGGAGAAGAAGCGCGCGCATAGGCTCTATTTAGCGCGCGGGATTCGGATTGGGATCGCCCTCGAGCCTCAGGATGTCGTGGCGTCCGGCGCGGATTGTCCCAGTTCCACCATCACGATTTCCGGAGGAACACCGAAGCGCACCGGGATACGGCTGACCCCGAACCCGCCCGAGACGATGATGTGACGCCCGTCGATGACGCGATGGCCATAGGCGAGATCATGGCCCGCCACCGGGCGGATGGCCGGGGAGCGTCCGAAAATCCGCACCTGCCCGCCATGGGTATGGCCCGACAGGGTAAGCGCGACGCGCTCGGACACCCAAGGGAAGATCTTCGGCTCGTGCGCCATCATCAGGACCGGCGCGTCGTCGGTGACCTTCGCCAATGTGCCGGGGAGATCGGCGATGCTGATCGGCCGGTGCTCGAAGGGCTCCTGATCGCCCAGCCCGGCGAGCCAGAACGGCTTGCCGTCCTTGGTGAGCCGGATGACGTCGTTCTCGAGGACGGGAATGCCCCGCGCCTCCAGGATCTTGCGAACACGGGGCGTGCCGCCGACGGCGAGTTGCGTCGCCTCGTCGTCCCACCAATCGTGGTTGCCGAGAATGGAATAGGTGCCGAGCGGCGCGCGAAGCCCCTCCACGAGCCGGGCGAAGTCCGCCAGGGGCAGCTTCCGCCACGCGACCTTTCCGGCCGGATAATCCCCGAGCATCAGGACGAGGTCCGGGCGGAGTGCGTTGGTCGCGTCCACGATCTGCACCACCCGGTCGAAGGGCATGAACGGCTCGCAGATGTGGAAATCGGCCAGCACGGCGATGCGAAGGGACGGGCCATTCGCCCAGGCCGGGATCGACGGAGCGTAGCGCGTCACGACCAGGCGATGCAGGGGCTCGATGCCGAAGCCATAGGCCCCCGTCGTTCCCGCGACGCCGACGGCTGCACCGAGACCGGTGAGGAATTGGCGCCGGCTCGGCAGGATCAGCATGACCTCGTTCCGCTTCGTTTCATGACCTCGCCGATCCATTCCCGTTGCGGGATCATCTGGTCCATAATGGGTCTAGAACACCTTCGGTTGACGGCGCCTGAACCGGACTGCTCAAGATGATGGAAGCGGAGCATTCGCTTCTGTAAGGTCGCGCTGCCGCCCCCGTCCGTGAGAAGCGACACACACTCGACATGCTGAACCGCCCCCTGCGCATCGGCACCCGCGGCAGTCCGATGGCTCTCGCCCAGACGGGCATGGTCCGCGACAAGATCGTTGCCGCCAATCCAGGCCTGGAGACCGAACTCGTCGTCGTCACCACCGTGGCCGACAAGATCCTCGACCGGCCGCTCTCCGAGATCGGCGGCAAGGGCTTGTTCACCAAGGAATTGGAACAGGCGCTCTACGCGAACGAGGTCGACGTCGCCGTTCATTCGATGAAGGATGTCGAAACGTGGCTGCCGGAAGGGCTCGCCATCGCCTGCATCCTCGAACGGGACGATCCGCGCGATGCGTTCCTCTCGCCCCACGCCGAGACACTGCTCTCGCTGCCCGAGGGCGCGCGCGTCGGCACGTCGTCGCTCCGCCGGGCGGCGCAGGTGCTGATGCATCGGCCCGATCTGAAGGTCGTTCCCCTGCGCGGAAACGCCAATACCCGCATGCGAAAGCTCGAATCGGGCGAATGCGACGCGACGCTTCTGGCGCTTGCGGGGCTCCAGCGCCTCAGCCTGGAATCCATGGCACGCTCGGTCCTGCCGGTGGAGACCATGCTGCCCGCCGTGGCGCAGGGCGCGCTCGGCATCGAGTGCCGGGAAAACGATGCGGAGATCCGCGCGTTGCTCGCGCCCATCGCCTGCGAGACCACCACCATCGCCGTTGGCGCCGAGCGGGCACTCCTGGCCGAACTCGACGGGTCCTGCCGGACCCCCATCGCGGCGCTGGCGCAGATCCAGGGCGACCGCCTGCGGATCGATGGACTGCTGTTCCTGCCGGACGGAAGCCAGCATTGGGCGGCTTCGGGCGAAGGCCCTGTGGCCGATGCCGAGCGCATCGGGCGGGAGGCGGGCGCCGCGCTCAAGGCGCAGGCGGGCGACACCTACACCAAGCACCTTCAGTAGAAGGGGCTAGCGCGCATTCCGACGAAGTGGATATCAGTTCGTCGCAAGAATGCGCATCAAAACAAAAAGCGAGAGCCGCCGGCCTGATGCAATCAGGCCGGATACGGCTTTAGCGAGCGATCTCCGACTGGGCCCCCTGCGCGAAAGCTTCGCGCTCGCGCAGGGTCTCGATCAGGTCGAGCACGTGGAGTACGCGGCCACGCAGATCCCACCATGACGGCAGGGCGCGGGGGCCGCGCGGCATGGGATAGGCCGCGACCGCCTCGATGAGAAACGCCGTCTGCGCCAGCGGCGGCAGGGCGAGGTCCCGACCGGCCGGACGCGGCACGGAGGCGGCCAGCGCGTGGCCGAGCTTCGCCCAATCGCCGACCCTGGCCCGGTGGGTGACGCAATCGTAGCCGTTACGGGCGACCGACAGGCCGATGCGGGAATAGATCCGCGAGGCGGCACGAATCGCCGGCCGACAGCGTGGCGGCAACGCGGCGATGCCGGATTCGGCGCGGGCATAGAGCCTGTCGGCCTCCGCAAGCAGACGGGCCACCACCTGAGCCAGGGTGGGCGACGGGCGCGGATGCTCCAAGAACGCCTCGGCGTCGAGCCCGGCCTCGTCCATCCAGTCTCTAGGCAGATAGAGACGGCCCATGCGGGCATCCTCGCCCACGTCGCGGGCGATGTTGGTGAGTTGCATCGCGGCGCCGAGATCGCAGGCGCGGGCCAGGGCTTCCTGTCCCCGCACGCCCATGATGAGGGCCATCATCACCCCGACGGAACCCGCCACGCGGGCGGCATAGGCGTGCAATTCGCCGATATCCGCATAGGAGCGCCCCTGCGCATCCCATTCCAGTCCTTCGACCAGGGCGAGCGGCAGCGCCTCGGGAATGGCGTGGGCGGCGATGGTCGTGGCGAAGGCGCGGTCCGCGGGATCGTCGACCGGACAGCCGGCATAGGCGAGGCGGATCCGTTCGCGCAGACGCGCCACCGCCCGGTGGCGGCCATGAACGTCGTCGTTCTCGTCCACGAGGTCGTCGGCCAAGCGGCAGAACGCATAGAGTCCGTGGGCGGGCTGGCGCACCGACGACGGCAGCAGCAAGCCCGCCGCGTGGAAGCTCTTGGAGCCCGCGCGGATCGCGGTGCGACAAGCCGCGCGATCATCGGCGCGGATCGGTTCAGGCCGTGACACGGGCATCCGGCACCACGCGATCGAGGATACGAGCGGACGAGAGAACGCCGGGCAGACCGGCACCCGGATGGGTGCCCGCGCCGACGAGGTAGAGGTTCGGCACCGAGGATCGGTTGTGCGGCCTGAACCATGCCGATTGGGTCAGCACCGGTTCCAAACCGAAGCCGGAGCCGCGGAAGCTCAGGAAGTCGTCCTGAAAATCCTGCGGCGTGGTCACGAAACTTGTGGCGAGTTCGGCACGTAGGTTGGGCAGAACGCTCTCTTCGAGCATCGCCTCGATCCGCTGGCGATACGGCTCGGCCAGGGCCGCCCAATCCTGCCCACCCGCGAGGTTCGGCACGGGGGCCAGCACGTAGAAGCAATCCTGTCCCGGCGGGGCGAGGCTGTCATCCGTCGCCGTGGGACGGTGGAGGTAGAGGCTCGCATCCTCCGCCAGGACCTTCCGGTCGAAGATGTCGCCCAAAAGCTCGCGGTAGCGCGGCCCGAGCATGATCGTGTGGTGTGCCACGTCCGGGTAACGGCGGCGGGTCCCGAAATACCAGACGAACAGCCCCATGGACGAGCGAGACCGCTTCAGGCGGCGCGGGCTCCAGCGCAGGCTCTCGGGCAGGAGTTTCGCCTGGGTCAGGGCGGAATCTGCGTTGCTCACCACGATGCCGGCGGGGATAAAATCGCCGCCCGCCAGCCGAACACCGCGCGCCGCTCCGTTCTCGACAACGATCTCGCCGACTTCGGCGCCGAGACGCACCCGGCCGCCCTGCCCCCGGATCAGCCGCACCAGCCCGTCCACGAGCTTGCCCGTGCCGCCCATGGCGAAATGCACGCCCCAACGCCGCTCGAGATCGGCGATCAGGCAATAGACACCGCTCGCCTTGAACGGGTTTCCTCCGATCAGGAGCGGGTGAAAGCTGAACACGGTGCGCAGCCGCTCGTCGCGGATGAAGCTCGCCACCACCGAATGGACGCTGCGGTGGCCGGAGAGGCGCAGCAGATCGGGGGCGATCTTCAGCATCGCGCCGACCGAGCCGAAGGGCACATGGCCCAGTTGCTCGAAGCCCAGCGCGCAAACCGCGCGGGCATGGGCCATGAACCGCTCGTAGCCCGCCACGTCGCCGGGGGAGAACTTGGCGACTTCGGCGCGCATCCGCTCCGGGTCGCCGCTGTAGTCGAAGGTGGCGCCGTCGCTGAACCGGATCCGGTAGAACGGATCCATCGGGACCATGGTCACGTCATCGGACAGGCGCTTGCCCGCGAGTTCCCATAATTCCTCGAACAGGAACGGCGCGGTGACGATGGTCGGCCCGGCATCGAAGGTGAAGCCGTCCCGGCGGTGGACGCGGGCGCGCCCGCCGGGCTGCTCCAGCCGTTCCAGCACCGTCACGCGATAGCCGCGCGCGCCGAGGCGGACCGCGGCGGCCAATCCGCCGAATCCCGAGCCGATCACCACGGCGTGAGGCCGCGGATCGCTCGTGTCCCTCGACTCCGGTCTGGCCGCGAGTGTCAACATTGCTTGACAGTGCCCGGCGATGTTCCGGCGCGCAAGAGAGAAAATCTCGCATGCGGCACCGTTGGCACCGGGTTCTCACGCGTTCGCCGAAGCTGGCACAGTCCTGGCAGCGCAGCCGTCGGAGGTGAGCATGAGCGTGGACTTTCTCAGGCGGGCCATCACGCAGGGAGCGGGGCGGGGCGAAGCCGATCTCGTCCTCAAGAACGGCCGCTTCCTCGACCTCGTGACAGGCAACCTCGTCCCTTCCGACATCGCCATCTGCGGCGGGCGTATCGTCGGCACGTTCGGGAGCTATCGCGGGCGGCGCGAGATCGACATTACCGGCAAGGTCGTGGTGCCGGGCTTCATCGACACGCACTTCCATGTGGAATCGTCGCTGATGCCACCGCTGGAATTCGAGCGATGCGTGCTGCCGCGCGGCGTCACCACCGGCATCTGCGATCCCCACGAGATGGCCAACGTCCTCGGGACGGACGCTTTCGCATGGTTCCTCGAATCGGCCGAAGCAACGATCATGGACCTGCGGGTCCAGCTTTCGTCCTGCGTGCCTGCGGCGGCGCATCTCGAAACCTCCGGCGCCTGCATCGAGGCTGCCGACCTCCTGCCCTTCGCGAGCCATCCCAAGGTGATCGGGCTCGCCGAGTTCATGAATTTCCCCGGCGTCCTCGCCTGCGACGAGGGCGCGCTGGCCAAGCTCGCGGCCTTCCAGGACCGCCATATCGACGGACATGCGCCGCTCCTGCGCGGGAGCGCCCTCAACGGTTACATCGCTGCCGGTATCCGGACGGAGCACGAGGCGACGACGCCCGAAGAGGCGATGGAGAAGCTCTCCAAGGGCATGACCGTCCTGATCCGCGAGGGCTCGGTCTCGAAGGATCTGCACGCCCTGGCGCCGATCCTCGATGAGCGCACGGCGCCGTTCCTGGCCTTCTGCACCGACGACCGGAACCCCCTCGACATCGCCGAGGAGGGGCATCTCGACTTCGTGGTGCGCACGGCGATCCGGCTCGGATGCCCTCCGCTCGCCGTCTACCGCGCCGTCTCATGGTCGGCAGCGCGGGCCTTCGGGCTGCACGATCGCGGCCTCGTCGCTCCCGGCCAGCGGGCCGACCTCGTCATCCTCGACGATCTGGCCAATTGCTCGGTCTCGGGCGTCCTTAGCGCCGGACGGCCGGTGGACGATGCCGCGTTCGCCGAGCGCCGGGCGGTCGCGCCGATCGGGCGGAACAGCATCCGCAGCCGCCGGGTGAATGCCGCTGATTTCGCGGCGCCCGGTTCCGGCCCCTCCACGCCGGTGATCGGCGTGGTGCCGGGCAAGATCATTACGCTGCGCCACGACCTCACCCTCCCCTACTCGGACGGGGAGCGGAGGATCGACCTCGATCAAGACGCAGTGAAGGTCGCGGTGGTGGAGCGGCATGGGCGGACACGACCGGGCGAAACCGGCATCGGCGTCGCCTTCGTGAAGGGCTTCGGCCTGAAGCGCGGCGCCATCGCCTCCTCGGTCGGGCACGATTGCCATAACATCACGGTGGTCGGTGCCGATGAGGCGGATATGGCGGTGGCCGTGAACCGCCTCGGCGAGATCGAGGGCGGCTTCGTGGTGGCCGAGGGGGGCCGGGTGCTCGCAGAGATCGCCCTACCGCTCGCCGGGCTGATGAGCCTGCAATCCCATTCCGGTATTGCCGGGTCTCTCCGGCATCTGCGCGGGGCGGCGCGCAGCCTCGGCGTCGTGTTGCCGGAGCCTTTCCTTCAGGTCGCATTCCTACCCCTGCCGGTGATCCCCCACCTGAAGATCACGGATCGCGGCCTCGTCGATGTCGACCGCTTCGAACTGGTCGATGCGTGAAGCCTGCGTGACCGAGAAGCGCAAATTTAGATTGTGCGCAATTTATATTCTGGTTATTGCGAATTCGTCCGCCATCTAAGCGGCACCGCGATTTCGCTGGGGAGACGACGATGTCCGTTGACGTGAAGTACCGCACGACCGCCACCGCCACCGGGGGCCGCGACGGCTCCGCGAAGACCGAGGATGGCAGCCTCTCGGTGAAGCTCTCCACCCCGAAGGAGCTGGGCGGCGGCGGCGGCGAAGGCAACAACCCTGAGCAGCTCTTCGCGGCCGGCTATTCCGCCTGCTTCCTCGGCGCGATGAAGTTCGTGGCGCCGCAGCTCTCGCTGAAGGTTCCGGAAGACACCACCGTCACCGCCACCGTGGGCATCGGCCCGCGCTCCGAGGGCGGCTTCGGCATCACGGCCGATCTCAAGGTCAGCCTGCCGGGCCTCGATAAGGCGGATGCCGAGCGTCTGGTTCAGGAGGCTCACAAGGTGTGCCCGTACTCCAACGCTACGCGCAACAACGTCGATGTCGGCCTGACCGTCGCCTGAGACCCAACCGGCCCGTCCGCGCGTTTTCGCCCCTCCTTCCTCCAGGAAGCGAGGGGCTTTTTCATGCGTGAGGCACTCCGCGGACCAACGCCACCATTCCACTCCCGTGCCGCTCGATATACCCGTCGAGTTCCAGTTCGAGCAGGACGGTCTGGACCGTTCGGATCTCGCATTGCGCCGCGCGGGCGAGTTCGTTGATCGCGACGGGACCAGGACCGAGCAGAGCGAGAATTCGGCTATGCTCGTCACGCGGCTCGGGTTCGGGCTCCGGCGCCGTGTCAGCGACGGGGGCCGAGGCCCCGTCGAAATCCAACTCTTCCCAGAAATCCGGCTGGTCCGCGAGATCCGGACGCCTGCGGGCGGGGGCGGCCTCCGGCACGGAACCGTGCTCGATGATCGGCCCGATCACCTCGAGGATGTGGTCCGCCTCCGTGACCAGGGTCGCACCCTGGCGGATCAAGTCGTTCGTGCCGTCCGAGCGCGGATCGAGCGGCGAGCCCGGCACCGCGAACACCTCGCGGTTCTGCTCCAGGGCGTAGCGCGCGGTGATGAGCGAGCCCGAGCGGCGGGCCGCCTCCACCACGACGCTGCCGTAACTCAGGCCGGACACGATCCGGTTGCGGCGGGGGAAGTCCTGGCTGCGCGCTTGCCACCCCATCGGCATCTCCGCGAGGACGGCGCCGCCCGCATCGAGAATGGCATCGACCAGGGCCGCATGGTTCGCGGGGTAGATCCGGTCATGCCCGCCCGCCATCACCGCCACCGTGCCGGTGGCGAGGCTGGCATGATGAGCGCGGGCATCGATGCCGCGCGCAAGACCGGAGACGATGACGAGCCCGGCCTCGCCCAGACTGCGCGCCAGCCGCTCGGTGAACACGCCCCCGGCGGCGGACGCGTTGCGCGAACCGACGATGGCGATGGCCGGACGCGACAGGATCGCGGGATCGCCCCGCAGGGCGATGAGCGGCGGCGCGGCATCGATGGCCCGAAGCAGGGCCGGATAGGCGGCATCGCCCGTGGCGATGAAGCGGCCGCCGAGGCGGGCGAGCGCCGCTACCTCGTCCTCGGCTTGGGCGCGGCTCGGAGGGATGACCGGCCGCCCCTTGCGACGGCTGAGATCCGGCAGGGCCTCCAGCGCCGCCGCCGCGCCGCCGAAACGGTTGATCAATTGGCGGAAGCTGCGGGGACCGATGCCCTCGGTGCGGATGAGGCGAAGCCAGTCGAGCCGTTGCGCGTCGGAAAGGTCCATCGCGCGTTCACCCCTTCTGGCCGATCCGCCCCTCGGTGCCTGCCGCAAGGCGTTTGATGTTGGGAGCGTGCTTCCACCACAGCAGGAGGCCGAGCACGACGAAGAGCAGGGCGGCGGCGGGCAGGCCGAGCAGCCACAGAACCACGGGCGTCACTGCCGAGGCGGCCAGCGCCGCAAGCGACGAATATTTGAAGGCGAAGGCCAGCCCGAGCCAGACCACCGCGAAGGCCAGAAGCGCCGCCGGGCTGAAGGCGATGAGCAGCCCGATCAGCGTCGCGACGCCCTTGCCGCCCTTGAATCCGAGCCAGACCGGAAAGAGGTGCCCCAGGAAGGCCCCGAGCCCCGCCGCGATCGCGGGCCCTTCACCGAGCTGCGCTGCGATCAGCACGGCGGCGGTGCCCTTCAGGGCGTCCCCCAACAGGGTCGCGAAGGCGAGGCCCTTGCGGCCGGTGCGCAGGACGTTGGTGGCGCCGATATTGCCGGAGCCGATGGAGCGCACATCCCCCAGCCCTGCGATGCGGGTGAAGATAAGCCCGAAGGGAATCGAACCGAGCGCGTAGCCGATACCCAGGCCCGCGAGGGCGGGGAGCGTGGCGAGATCGGCGGGAATCATGCCGCTGCCGCCAGATCATCGACCGCGTGGACGACGCGACCACCGACCATGGTCAGCACCGCTGCACCTTGAAGACGGGCACTGTCGAAGGGCGAGTTCTTCGAGCGGGACTTCAGCCGCCGCTTGTCGACGACATAGGGGAGGTCCGGGTCGATCAGCACGAGATCGGCTGGCGCACCGACCGCCAGCCGCCCGGCGGGCTTGCCAAGGAGGGCCGCGGGATTTGCGGTCATTGCCGCGATCAGGCGAGGCAGGCTGACATCGCCCGTATGGACGAGGCGCATGGCTGCGCCGAGCAGGGTCTCGATGCCGAGCGCCCCATCCGCCGCCTCGGCGAAGGGCAGACGCTTGGTGTCGGCATCTTGCGGGTTGTGATCGGAGACGACGACGTCGATCACCCCGGAGGCCAGGGCGGCCACCATCGCCTGACGGTCGGCCTCGTCGCGCAGGGGCGGGGAGAGACGGCAGAAGGTGCGGTAATGGCCGATATCGTTCTCGTTGAGGACGAGGTTGTTCACCGACACGCCGCAGGTGACGGGCAACCCGTCCTCCTTCGCGCGGCGAACGATCTCGACCGAATCGGAGCAGGAGATCATCGCCGCGTGGTAACGGGCACCTGTGAGGCGCACGAGGCGGAGGTCGCGCTCCAGCATCACGGTCTCGGCCTCGCGGGGCACACCCATCAGGCCGAGACGTGAGGCGAGTTCGCCCTCATTCATCACGCCCTCGGCGGCGAGACTCGCTTCCTCGACATGCTGCATGATGAGCACGCCGAAATCGCGGGCATAGGTCAGCGCCCGGCGCATCACCTGCGCATCGGCCACCGCGCGGAGACCGTCGGTGAAGGCCACCGCGCCCGCTTCCTGCAACAGGCCGAACTCCGTCATCTCCCGGCCCGCGAGGCCCTTGGTGATGGCAGCGGCGGGCAGAACGTTGACGCAAGCCGTGTCCCGCGCGCGCCGCAGGACGAAATCCACAATGGCCGGGCCGTCGATCACCGGATTGGTGTCCGGCATGCAGACCAGCGTGGTCACGCCCCCGGCGGCGGCGGCGGCGCTGGCCGAGGCCAGAGTCTCGCGGTGCTCGGCGCCGGGCTCGCCCACGAAGGCGCGCAGATCAATCAGACCAGGCGCGAGGACGCGGCCCGCGCAGTCGATGCGCTTGGCGCCCGCGGGCGCACCGGGCGCGGCCCCCTGCGCGATGTCGGCGATGACACCGTCCCGGACGAGGATCGCGCCGGGCTTTTCCGTGCCGCACGATGGATCGAGCAGGGTCGCGTTGGCGAGCAGAAGGTCGGTCACGGGCGCGGCTCCGCGAGGGGATCGAGGCGCATGGCGAGGCCGGCGGCGGCCATATGCGCCTTGGCCTCGCTGATCGTAGCTTGGCCGAAATGGAAGATCGAGGCGGCGAGCACGGCGCTGGCCCCGCCCTCGGCGACACCCGCCACAAGATCGTCGAGCCCGCCGACACCGCCCGAGGCGATGACCGGCACGCCGACCGAATCGGAGATCGCCCGCGTGAGCGCCAGGTCGTAGCCGGAGCGGGTGCCGTCCCGGTCCATGGACGTCACGAGCAATTCGCCCGCGCCCTTCTCGGCGACGAGCCGGGCGAAGGCGATGGCGTCGATGCCGGTCGGGTCACGCCCGCCATGGGTGAAGATCTCCCAGCGCAGGGGCTCGCCGGGGGCGGAGACGCGCTTGGCGTCGATGGCCACCACGATGCATTGCGCGCCGAACTTTTCCGCCGCCCGGGCGACGAGATCAGGATCCTTCACGGCTGAGGTGTTGATCGCGACCTTGTCCGCTCCTGCGAGCAGCAGGGCGCGCACATCCTCGACGGCGCGCACGCCACCGCCGACCGTGAGCGGCATGAAGCAGGCTTCCGCCGTGCGGCTCACGACGTCGAGCAGGGTGCCGCGCGCCTCACGGCTCGCCGTGATGTCGAGGAAGCAGAGTTCGTCCGCCCCCGCCGCGTCATAGGCCTTGGCGGCCTCCACCGGATCGCCCGCATCGCGCAGGCCCTCGAAGCGCACGCCTTTGACGACGCGACCGTCCTTCACGTCGAGGCAGGGAATGATGCGGGTCTTGAGCACGGGACGGGCTTCCGTTCTGCCTGAGGTCGCCGCGAGCTTAACGCGAGGCCGCCGCGATCGCGGCGAGCGCCGCGATGGGGTCGATGCGGCCGTCATAGAGGGCGCGGCCGGTGATGGCGCCCGCGATCAACGCGCAATCGGGCTCCAGCAGGCGGTGCACGTCCGCGATGGAGGCGAGGCCGCCCGAGGCGATCACCGGCACGGCGACGGCCTCGGCCAGCGCGAGCGTCATCTCGACGTTGAGCCCCTTCAGAATGCCGTCGCGGGCGATGTCGGTGTAGACGATGGCCGCGACCCCGGCATCCTCGAACCGACGCCCGAGCTCCTCGGCGGTCATGCTGGAGGTCTGCGCCCAGCCCTCGACCGCGACGCGCCCGTCCTTGGCATCGATGCCCACGGCCACCTTACCGGGATGCAGCCGGGCCGCCTCGCGGACGAAGGCCGGATCGCGCACGGCGGCGGTGCCGATGATGACGCGGGCAACGCCCTTGGACAGCCAGCCTTCCAAGGTCTTCATGTCCCGGATGCCGCCACCGAGTTGCACCGGAATGTCGATGGTCGCGAGGATCGATTCGACCGCCTCGGCATTCCGCGGCGCGCCCGCAAAGGCGCCGTCGAGATCGACCACGTGCAGCCACGAGAAACCCTGTCCGGCGAAGATCGCCGCCTGAGCGGCGGGGTCGTCCCCGAAGACGGTCGCCCGGTCCATGTCTCCCTGGACGAGGCGGACGCAGCGGCCACCCTTCAGGTCGATTGCGGGATACAGGATCACCGGGATGTCTTTCTCGTCTGTCCTGCGGCGCCGGTCAGGGGCGCCAGCGGAGGAAGTTGGCGATGAGGGCGAGGCCGAGATGCTGGCTCTTCTCGGGGTGGAACTGCATGCCGGCGACGTTGTCACGTGCCACGGCGGCCGTTACCGGGCCGCCGTACTCCGCCCGCATCACCGTGTCATCGGGATGCTCGGGCGTCAGGGCGAAGCTGTGCACGAAATAGGCATGCAGCCCCCTTCCCCGGTCGGGATGCCCTCGAACAGGGCGTGGGGGCGAACCGCGCTCAGGGTGTTCCAGCCCATATGCGGCACCTTCAACGCAGGATCCGACGGCCGGATCGGCCCGACATCGCCGGGGATCCAGCCGAGGCCGGGCGTCTCGACATATTCGAGCCCGCGAGACGCCAGCAATTGCATGCCGACGCAAATGCCGAGGAAGGGCTTGCCCTCGCGCTTGACCGCGTCGGTCATGGCTTCGACCATGCCGGGAACGGCGTCGAGCCCGGCCCGGCAATCGGCATAGGCGCCTACCCCCGGCAGAACGATACGGTCCGCCGCCGCCACGACCTCGGGGTCGGCGGTCAGGACGATGCGCGTGCCGTCGAGGCCGGCCTCGCGAGCCGCACGCTCGAATGCCTTCAAGGCCGAGTGAAGGTTGCCCGAGCCGTAATCGATGATGGCGACGGTCTGTCCGGTCATTCCCTGTCCCACGCCGTCACCGCAGCCCTTCACGGGCGGGGAACAGACCAATCACCGGTTCCGCCCGGCGCGCGGGGCCGCCTGGGAAGGGCGCGCGCGGCGGCAACGACGCGTTGCTCGGGTCGAGCCAGCGGGCGAGCGCCTTCGCTTCGGCCTCGGCGGCATCCCGCGCCACGATCACGTCGCGGGCGACCCAGCCCTTGCGGGCCAATGTCCAGCGACGCAGGCTCGACGCTTCGAGGCCGATGAGCACGCTCGCGAGCAGAGTCATCAGCGTGCCTGCCCAGCGTGCGAGGCCGAGGGCAAAGCCGCCGAAAGCCAGCAATACCAATCCGGCCAGCACGATGAGGGCCGCGATCCAAAGCCGGTGGTACAGGAACCACAGCACCGAGAAGGCGAAGGCCGGCCGCGAGAACCCGTCGGGCACGAGAACGGCCCGGTCGAGGCCATCGACCTCACCGGGGCGAGCCTCGGGCGGCAGGTGGAGGGTGTAGCTGCGCATGCGCATCAGGCTTGGCCCCTACAATGTTCCCTTGGTCGATGGGACACGGCCCTCTTCGCGCGGATCGATCGCGACGGCCTTTCGCAAAGCCCGGGCCAGTCCTTTGAAGCAACTCTCGGCGATGTGGTGCGCATTCTCGCCGTAGAACGTCTCGACATGCAAGGTGAGCCCCGCATTCATCGCGAAGGCCTGAAACCATTCACGCACAAGTTCGGTGTCGAAGTTTCCGATCTTCTCCACCCGGAACTGCGTGCGGAAGACGAGGAACGGGCGACCGGAGATGTCGACGCAGACGCGGCTCAGCGTCTCGTCCATCGGCAGATGGACGTCGGCGTAGCGCGTCACGCCGCGCTTGTCGCCGAGCGCCTTGGCGAAGGCTTGACCGAGCGCGATGCCGCAATCCTCGGCGGAGTGATGCTGGTCGACATGCAGATCGCCCGCGACCTTGATGTCGAGGTCGAACAGGGCATGCCGCGCGAGCAGTTCGAGCATGTGATCGAGGAAGCCGATGCCGGTGGCGATCGTCGCCTTCCCGGTGCCGTCGAGGGCGACCGACACCGAAACGTCGGTTTCGGCGGTCTTCCGGCTGATACTCGCGCTGCGCATCGTGTCCGTGGCTGGTGTCGGCGGCGAAGGGGCCGCCGGGTGCTTCTAGAATACGTGACGGGAAAGGGAAATCTCGTGCGGGCGTCAGCCCTTCAACACGCGTCCGGCCACGGCATCGAGCTTGGCGAGCAGCGCCGGATCCCGGACGGCGGGCGCCGTCATGATCGCGCCATCGAGCGCCCGGTGCGAGCCTACGGGGCAGAGCTCGCGCTCGGCCGGGAAGTCGCGGGCGAGGCGCGACACCAGACGCGCCGCCTTGTCGGCATTGGCCCGCGCCACGGCGATGACCGCGGCGACGTCGACGGCATCGTGGCCCGGATGCCAGCAATCGTAATCGGTCACCATCGCGATCGTCGCATAGGTGATCTCGGCCTCCCGGGCGAGCTTGGCCTCCGGCATGTTGGTCATGCCGATCACGTCGAAGCCCTGCGCCTTGTAGGCGCGCGACTCAGCAAGCGACGAGAATTGCGGCCCCTCCATGCAGACATAGGTGCCGCCCCGGTGGACGTGGATGTCTTCGGCCTTGGCCGCCTGGGCGATGCGGTCCTGCAGGTGCGGCCCGACCGGGTGAGCCAGGGACACGTGGGCGACACAGCCGTCGCCGAAGAAGGACGAGGCGCGCCCAACGGTCCGGTCCACGAACTGGTCCACGAGGACGAAGAGGCCGGGCGGTAGCTCCTCGCGGAAGGAGCCGCAGGCCGAGAGAGAGACGATGTCGGTAACGCCGACGCGCTTCATCGCGTCGATATTCGCGCGGTAATTGATGCCGGAGGGCGAGAGGCGGTGGCCGCGTCCGTGCCGGGGCAGGAAGACCAGCGTCGTCTTGCCGATGCGCCCGATGCGCAGGGCATCGGAAGGCTCACCCCAGGGAGAGGTGACGCGTTCCTCCCGTACATCCTCCAGGCCCGGCAGGTCGTAGACCCCCGATCCGCCGATCACCCCGAGCACCGCTGCCGTCATTCCGGCGTCTCCGTCACTGTTGTGGTCCGCCGGTAGCATG
Source organism: Methylobacterium komagatae (assembly GCF_042661665.1). Classification (NCBI taxonomy): domain Bacteria; kingdom Pseudomonadati; phylum Pseudomonadota; class Alphaproteobacteria; order Hyphomicrobiales; family Methylobacteriaceae; genus Methylobacterium; species Methylobacterium komagatae. Next base: position 2,341,063 of record NZ_JBHSWN010000001.1, on the reverse strand, counting down.
GTGACCGCGCCCAAAAAGACGGGCCTCCCCGAGGGGAGGCCCGCATATTCGTCCGAGCGTCGGCCGGATCACCAGGCCTTGTGCAGCTCCGGCTGAAGACCGTGGACCTCGCCGCCGGCGCCCGCCCAGACCTTCTTCTTCACGTAGTAGAGCAGCCCCGACATCACGAGCAGGAACAGGATCACCCGGAAGCCCAGGGCCTTGCGTTCCATCATGTGCGGCTCGGCCGACCACATCAGGAAGGCGGCGACGTCCTTGCCGTACTGCTCAACCGTCTCGGGGACGACGGGCTGGTCCTTGTCGTTCTTCGGATAGGTCACCTGACCGTCCGAGATCGGCGGCGGCATCGCGATGATGTGGCCCGGATAGTACAGGTTGTAGTGGCCACCATCCGGCACCTGGAAGTCCTTGGGGGCTTCCTTGTAGCCGTTGAGAAGGCCGTGGATGTAGTCCGGCCCCTGCTCCGAGTAGCCGACGAAAGGCAGCCAATCGTAGAGGAAGGTGAGGTTGCCGCGCGAGAAGGTGCGGGCCTTGGCGATCACCGAGAAATCCGGCGGCGCCTTGCCGCCGTTGGCGGCGGCGGCGGCCTGATCGTTCGGGAAGGGCGGCGGGAAGGTATCGGCCGGGCGACCGGGCCGTTCGAACATCTCGCCCGCATCGTTCGGGCCGTCCTTGACCTGGTAGGTGGCAGCCAGCGCCTTCACCTGGGAGGCCGAGAAGTGCGGGCCGCCTTCCTGCGCGAGGTTGCGGAAGGAGACGAGCTTCATCGAGTGACAGGCGGCGCAGACTTCCTTGTAGACCTGGAAGCCGCGCTGAAGCTGCGCCTCGTCGAAGCGGCCGAACATGCCGGCAAAGCTCCACTTCACCCGCGGCGGGATGGGGCCGCCATGGGCATCCTCGGCCCGCGCGGGCGCACCGAGGAGAAGGGCCGCCACCGTGGCGGCGAGGGTGGTCGAGAGGACGCGCGTCATGGCCATCGTGTCGTCGTCCCTCAGCCCTTGACCTGCGGCGCCGCAGCAGCGCCCGCCGGCATGCCGGCTCCCGAAACCTGCTTACCCGGTCCCGTCACGCTCTCGAGGATCGAGCCGGGCAGCGGGCTGGGGGTCTCGAACAGGCCGCAGAGCGGCATCACGATCAGGAAGTGGGCGAAGTAGTAGGCGGTGCAGATCTGCGAGGCGATCACGTAGCCGCCCTCCGGAGGCTGCGAGCCGAGCCAGCCGAGCAGCAGGCACACGCCCAGGAACACCCACATGAATTGCCGGTAGATCGGCCGGTAGTTGCAGGAGCGGACGCGCGACGTGTCCAGCCAGGGCGCGAAGGCCAAGATGATCACGGCCGAGAACATCAGGATGACGCCGCCGAGCTTATCAGGCACGGCCCGCAGGATCGCGTAGAAGGGCAGGAAGTACCATTCCGGCACGATGTGCGCGGGCGTCACCGCCGGGTTCGCCTGAATGTAGTTGTCGGCATGGCCGAGGTAGTTCGGCATGAAGAATAGGAACCACGCAAACAGGATCATGAACACCACGGTGGCGAACACGTCCTTGATCGTGGCGTAGGGCGTGAACGGAACTACGTCCTTACCGCTCTTCACCGGGATGCCGGTCGGGTTGTTCTGACCCGTGACGTGCAGCGCCCAGACGTGCAGGACGACGACGCCCGCGATCATCCACGGCAGCAGGTAGTGCAGCGAGAAGAAGCGGTTCACGGTTGGGTTGCCGACGGAATAGCCACCCCAGAGTAGGCTCTGGATCGTGTCGCCGACCACCGGGATCGCCGCCAGGATGTTGGTGATGACGGTGGCGCCCCAGAAGCTCATCTGGCCCCACGGCAGGGTATAGCCGAGGAAGGCCGTGGCCATCATCAGCAGGTAAATGATGACGCCGAGGATGTAGAGCACCTCACGCGGGGCCTTGTACGACCCGTAGTAGAGCGCCCGGAACATGTGAACATAGACCGCGACGAAGAACATCGACGCGCCGTTGGCGTGCGCATAGCGCAGCAGCCAGCCGTAGTTCACGTCGCGCATGATCTTCTCGACGGAGGTAAAGGCCCCCGTCGCGGACGGCTCGTAGTGCATCGCCAGCCACACGCCGGTGATGATCTGGATGCCGAGGAAGGCAGCGAGGATCGCGCCGAAGGTCCAGAAGTAGTTCAGGTTCCGGGGGACCGGATACGCGATGAACGACGAGTGGACGAGGCCGACCAGAGGCAGCCGCGACTCAAACCATTTCGCGACGCGGCTCTTCGGGACGTAGGTGCTGGCGGTACCGCTCATGTCTGCCTCTACCCTCAGGCCACGCCCTTGCCGCCAGCCGACTCACCGATGCGGATCTTGGAGTCCGACTGGAAGGCGTAGGGCGGAATCGGGAGGTTGATCGGTGCGGGGCCACGGCGAACGCGGCCCACGGCGTCGAACTGGGAGCCGTGGCACGGGCACGCCCAGCCCTCGAAGTTGCCCTGGTGGCCAATCGGCACACAGCCGAGATGCGTGCAGTTGCCGTAGACCACGAGCCACTGATCGTGGCCGTTCTTCACCCGCGTATCGAAAGCAGCAGGATCGATCTGCTGGTTCAGGGGCACGGCCTTCATGTCGGTGACCTCCTTCGAGGTCAGCTTGCGCACGAAGATCAGCTTTCCGCGCCAGAAGACGTTGATGATCTGCCCGTCCTGGATCGGCGTCAGGTCGACCTCGATCGGGGCGCCCGCCGCGATCACGTCGGCGTCGGGCGCCATCGAGGCCACGAAGGGCCATGCGATGGCACCGGCACCGACGGCGAGGCCGGCGCCCGTAGCCAGAAACAGGAAGTCACGACGGCTGCCGTCGTGGGACGCATCGGCGGGAGCGGCGGTTGAGTTCGCCAAGGGCTCAGCACTCCGAGGTCGTGTGTCACGGATACGAGTCCGCCGGGTGGCGGTCGCCGGGACCACAGCATTATGGTTCTAATCTGTGCAATGCGACCGGCCGTCGCCTCAAGTCAAGCCGGGGTCGCCTTATGGCCAAGCCAAACCGGGGAAAGAGTCCGCGATGTGTGTCAGCGGGCCGCGCGCCCTAGCGGGCGAGCTCAGAAACGGATTGGAAACGTCAATAACGGCACAGCGTCACGGGGCCTTAGTCGAGAATTAAGCACGCTCGTTACAGAATGGCTCAAGGTCGCTCATAGGTTGAGCGGAGTTGCGACGTGCAGCTGTTGAAATTCCGTTTGAAATCGATCGGATCGAAACTGGTCGTGGCGATGCTGGGGGTTTCCCTCGGCTCTGCGGCGGCCGTTGGCATCGCGAGTTACCAAGCGCAGGTCTCCTCCAGTGAGAGTGCGATCAGCGCGAGCCTGCTGCGACGCTACAACGCCGTCTCGGAAGCGATGAACGAGCAGGGCCAGCGCGCCCTGGCCTCCGCCGTCTCTCTGGCCAACGATCGCGGCATCGCCGACGCCTTCGGCCGGGGAGACCGGGCCGACGCCCTCGCCCGCCTCGCGCCGTCCTTCCCGGCTCTCAAGGGCCTCAATCTCGGCCTAGTGACCCTGCACGGGGCTGACGGCAAAGCCTTCGCCCGCGCCCATTCTCCCGAGAAGTTCGGGGACGACGTACTTTTCCGCCGCGGATTGGTGCGCGATGTCATCCAATCGCGTGGGACCCTGACCGGCATCGAGCCCGGCAAGGATAGCATCAGCATCTTCGCCGTGGTGCCCACCTTCTCGGAAGGCCGCTTCGTCGGCGTCACCGATGTCGGGGCCGTGCTCGGCGACGACTTCATCGCCGCCCTCAAGCGCCGCACCGGCGCTGACATCGCCATGCACCTCGTGGGCGAGAATGGCGTTCAGACCCTGGGCGCTACCTTCCCCCAGAAGACGCTGCTGCCCGTCGAGGCGCAGCGCGAGGCGACGGCCGGGCCGATCCCAAAGCGGATGAGCGAGATCGGTGGTCGCCCCTTCGCGGTACTCGCCGGCCCCTTGAAGAATTATTCCGGCAAGACCATCGGCACGCTGGAAGTCGCCCTCGACGCCACGGACCTCATCGCGGCCCGCGATCACGCACTGTTCGTGCTGGCCGGCGTGCTCCTGGCAGCGGCGGCGGCCACGACGGCGGCGGCCTACGCCCTCAACCGGCATATCGGGCGGCCCGTGGCGGACCTGAACACCAGCATGGGTGAGATCGCCTCCGGCCATTTCGACCGGGCGATCCCCGCGATGGGCCGTGAGGATGCCATCGGCGACATGGCCCGCTCGGTCGCCTATTTCCGCGATGGGCTGGTGCAGCAACGTGCCATGGAGGCCGAGAAGGCAGCGGGGACGCTGGAGAAGATGCGGCAGGCCGAGCGGATGAGCGCGCTCATCCACGGCTTCGAGGGTACGGTCGGCTCCATCGTCGGCATCGTCTCATCGGCCGCCACGGAGTTGCAGGCCACCGCCCAGCACCTCACCCAGACGGCGGACGACACCTCGGCGCGGGCCGAGGCGGTCGCCGTGTCCGCCCAGCAGGCTGGGGCGAACGTCACCTCCGTCGCCGGAGCGGCCGAGGAACTGGGCGCCTCGGTGAGCGAGATCGCCCGGCAGGTCGATCATTCGCTGGCGCAATCGACCCACGCCGTGGCCGAGACCCAGGCGTCGGCCATGACGGTCGGCGAACTGAAGGAGGCGATGAGCCGGATCGGCGAGATCGTCGCGCTCATCGACGGAATCGCCTCGCAGACCAACCTGCTGGCCCTCAACGCGACCATCGAGGCCGCGCGGGCCGGGGATGCAGGACGCGGCTTCGCGGTGGTCGCCTCCGAGGTCAAGGCGCTCGCCACCGAGACCAGCCGGGCCACCGCCGAGATCTCGGGGCAGATCGCGAGCATCCAAGCGACCACCGCGCGGGCGGTGTCGGGGATCGGCGGCATCGTCACCACCATCCACGACATCAACCGCGCCGCCTCCGCCATCGCGTCGGCGGTGGAGCAGCAGGGAGCGGCCACCCGCGAGATCGTCCAGGCGGTGTCGCAGGCCTCGGTCGGCACGTCCGAAGTCGGCAGCAGCATCGCCGTGGTCTCGCATGCCGTGTCCGGCACCGGCGCGGCGGCCGGTCAGGTCTTCGCGGCGTCCGAGGAACTGGCTCGTCAGGCCGAAGCTCTCCGCGCCGAGGTGGAAGGCTTCCTCCACGGCGTGCGCGCCGCCTGATCGGCTACTCGGCGGCGTCCTCGAAGGGCGCCGACCGGGCAGGCAGGAACCCGCCCGATTGCCGCGCCCAGAGGCCGGCATAGACCCCGCCCCGCGCCACGAGTTGGGCGTGGGTGCCCTCCTCCACGATCCGGCCCGCCTCGATCACGACGAGGCGGTCCATGGCCGCGATGGTCGAGAGACGGTGCGCGATGGCGAGGACGGTCTTGCCCGCCATCAGCGTGTCCAGGGAGTCCTGGATCGCCGCCTCGACCTGGCTGTCCAATGCCGAAGTCGCCTCGTCGAGGATGAGGATCGGGGCATCCTTCAGGATCACGCGGGCGATGGCGATGCGCTGGCGCTGCCCGCCCGAGAGTTTCACCCCCTCTCCCCAACATGGGCCTCGTAGCCCCGGCGCCCCTTGTGATCCACGAGATCGGCGATGAACCCATCCGCATGGGCAAGGCGCGCCGCCTGCGCCACCTCGGCGTCCGTGGCGTTCGGGCGGCCATAGGCGAGGTTGTCCCGGATCGAGCGGTGCAGCAGGGAGGTATCCTGGCTCACCATCGCCACGGCCTCGCGCAGCGACCCCTGGGTCACCCCGGCGATGTCCTGCCCATCGATGAGGATGCGCCCACCCTCGACGTCGTAGAGGCGCAGCAGCAGCGAGGCGAGGGTCGACTTGCCAGCCCCGCTCACGCCCACCAGCCCGACCCGCTCCCCGGCTCGGATCGTGAGCGAAAAATCCTCGATGATCGAGGCATCACCTCGTCCGTAATGGAAGCCGACCTGCTCGAAGCGGATCTCCCCGCCGGTCACGGCGAGTTCGCGCGCGTCCGGCGCATCCACGAGGCCGTGCGGACGGCTGATCGTCTGCATGCTCTCCTGAATGACGCCGACATTCTCGAACACGCCGCGCACGGTCTGCATCACCCAGCCCGACATGGCGATGAGGCGCAGCACCAGGGCGAGCCCGGCCGAGGCTTCACCCGTCGTGAGGCCGCCGTTTTGCCACAGGAGCAGGCAGGCCCCGGCGGTCGCGACGAGGAGCGCGCTGTTCAGGATTCCCAGTAGCGTCGTGGTCAGGGTGACCAGCCGGAACTGGAACAGATACGTGTCGGTGTTGGTCTGCACCGCATCGCGCACTGCCGCGCGCTCCTCCCGATCGCGGGCAAAGAGCTTCACGGTAAGAATGTTGGTGTAGCTGTCGACCACACGGCCGATCAGGGCCGAACGCGTCTCCGCGGTGGCGTGCGAGCGTGCCCGGGCGCGGGGCACGAACCACGCCGTGAGCCACGCATAGGCGCCGATCCAGACCACTACGGGCAGGGCGAGCCAGGGGGATATGGAGCCGAAAAGGCCGACCGCCGTCACCGCGTAGATCGCGACGTAGAGCAGCGTGTCGATGAACACGACCGCCAGTTCCCGCACCGCCGGGCCGACCTGTACGATGCGGTTCGAGAGCCGCCCTGCGAAGTCACCCTGGAAGTAAGAGAGCGAGTGCCCGAGGGTGTAGAGATGGGCCCGCCAGCGGACGAGGTTGGTCGTCTGCGGCACGACGAGCTGGTTCGAGAGGGCCTCGTGCGCCCAGATCGAGAGAGGCCTTATCAAAGCGACCAGGACCAGCGCGAGGGTAATGCCCGTGGCATGGTCCGAGAGGACCGTCGCCCGGTCGGCCGTGCCGAGCAGGTCGATGAACCAGCGCATGACGAGGTAGAGGGACGCCTCGACCGTGCCCGCGATCACCGCGATGACGAAGAGCGACGCCAGCGCCCAGCGGACCGGGCGCAGGTAGAACCACACGAAGCCGGTGACCGACTTCGGTGGCATCCGCGTCTCATCGAAGGGCGCGAAGGGGTCGATCCGGCGTTCGAGCCAATCGAGAAACATGCTGTACGCGGGTGCTCCGGAGGGAGCCCCTCATGTAAGGGCCGGGAGCCGCGGGCCAAGCAACCGCGACTCCACGACCGGACGACTACCGGTTGAGGGCGAGCGAAGCGCCGGACTTGGTGAGCGCGCCGTCGAGGCCCGCACCACCCTGACGAAGCCGGGCCGCGACGGTGCCGCCGGGCTGATAGAGATAGACCTCGCCATCCCGGTAATCCCAGGCCGAGACGCGGCCGAGTTCCTTGTTCGAACAACCCGAGGTCGAGGCCTTGTAGAGATCGAGGGAGGGCGTGCTCGACAGCGTCACGCGGCGGCTGGCGCCGGTGGCGTCGCGGGCATCCCAGCCGCCGACGACGGCGGCGCGGCCGGTGGTGGTGACCGGCGGCGGGGGCGGAGGCGGGGTCACCGGCTCAGGCACGACGGTCGGCGCCGGAGCGCTCGGATTGAGGCCCGCGACGGGACCGGGCGGGGGCAGATCGGGGCTCGCCGCGGCGCCCGGCGGGGGCGCGAGCGGCGACGCCGTGACGGTGCCAGACGGAATCGCGGTGATGGGGGCATCGAAATCGGCGCGAGGTCCGGGGGCGCGGGTCTTAGGGCCCTCCAACCGGTCGGACGCGCAGGCGCCGAGGCCGGCGCTGAGGCAAAGCACGGCGATCAACGAGGGGCTCGGGCGCAGCATCGTTCCACTTGGCTCGGGCAGTATGGCTCGGACGGACACCTCGCGATGTCGTGTGCCTGCCTCGGCGGGAAATGCGCTCGCCACAAGGCGAGCTGCGCGGTGAACCCGTGTTCCGACGTGAATAGCGGGCTTTTCGCCCCGGTGTTGCCCCGGCGCCGCAGGGGCGCCGGGGAAGGACCTCAGACCTCGCGCTCGACCATCATCTTCTTGATCTCGGCGATGGCCTTGGCCGGGTTCAGGCTCTTCGGGCAGGTGTTCGCGCAGTTCATGATCGTGTGGCAGCGGTACAGCCGGAAAGGATCATGCAGGTTGTCGAGGCGCGCGCCCGTGTTCTCGTCACGGGAGTCGATCAGCCAGCGATAGGCCTGGAGCAGGGCCGCCGGGCCGAGGAACTTCTCACCGTTCCACCAGTAGCTGGGGCACGAGGTCGAGCAGCAGGCGCAGAGAATGCACTCGTAGAGGCCGTCGAGGCGGGCGCGGTCCTCCGGCGTCTGGCGCCATTCCTTCTCCGGGGACGGCGTGTCGGTCTGGAGCCAGGGCTCGATCGCCGCGTGCTGCGCGTAGAAGTTCGTCAGATCCGGCACCAGATCCTTCAGCACCGGCATGTGCGGCAGCGGATAGATGCGGATGGCGCCGTCCTTGTCCTTGCGGGTCAGGATCGGCAGCGCATTGTCAGGGCTCTTGCACTCATCGATGCCCATCGTGCAGGCGAGCGCGTTCTGCCCCTCGATGTTCATGGCGCAGGAGCCGCAGATGCCTTCACGGCAGGAGCGGCGGAAGACCAGGGTCGAGTCGACCTTGTTCTTGATCCAGAGCAGGGCATCCAGGATCATCGGGCCGCAATCGTCCCGGTCGACGAGGTAGGTGTCGACGCGTGGGTTCTTCCCGTCATCCGGATTCCAGCGGTAGATCCGGAAGGTCTGGAGATTCTTCGCCCCCGCAGGCGCGGGCCATGACTTGCCCTGCGTGATCTGCGAGTTCTTCGGAAGGTTGAACTGGGCCATGGGCTTGATCGGATCCGCAAGGGCAGGTCGATGCGGCGGATCGTAAAGTGATCCGCCGCCTGATGGTTCAGCCGAGATGAAGGCTCAGTACACGCGGGCCTTTGGCTCGATGTACTGGATCTCGTTCGACATCGTGTAGGTATGAACCGGACGATAATCGATCGTGACACCGCCCGTATCGCCGATCCAGGCCAGGGTGTGCTTCATCCAGTCCTTGTCGTCGCGGTCCGGGAAGTCCTCGCGGGCATGGGCGCCGCGCGATTCCTTGCGGTTGGCAGCCGATTCCATCGTCACCACCGCCTGGCCGATCAGGTTGTCGAACTCCAGGGTCTCCAGGAGGTCGGTGTTCCAGACGAGAGAACGGTCGGTGATCTTCACGTCCGAGGCGGCGTCGTGGACCTTGTGGATCAGGCCTCGGCCCTCTTCCAGAACCTCACCGGTGCGGAAGACGGCGCAGTTGTTCTGCATGGTCTTCTGCATCTCGGCACGCAGCTCCGCCGTGGCGGTGCTGCCGTTGGCGTAGCGGAACCGGTCCAGGCGCTCGAGGGCCTTGTCGGTGGCGCCCTTCGGCAGCTCCATCGCCCGGCCGTTCGGCTCCACGATCTCGGCGCAGCGCTTGCCCGCCGCGCGGCCGAACACCACGAGGTCGATGAGCGAGTTCGAGCCGAGGCGGTTCGCCCCGTGGACCGAGACGCAGGCCGCTTCGCCGATGGCCATGAGGCCCGGCACCACGGTGTCGGGGTTGCCGTCCTTCAGGGTCAGCACCTCGCCGTGATAGTTCGTGGGGATGCCGCCCATGTTGTAGTGCACGGTCGGGATGACCGGGATCGGCTCCTTGGTCACGTCGACGCCCGCGAAGATCTTCGCGCTCTCCGAGATGCCGGGCAGACGCTCGTGCAGGATCTTCGGGTCGAGATGGTCGAGGTGCAGGAAGATGTGATCCTTGTTCTTGCCGACGCCGCGACCGTCACGGATCTCCATGGTCATGGAGCGCGAGACGACGTCGCGGGAGGCGAGATCCTTCGCAGACGGGGCGTAACGCTCCATGAAGCGCTCGCCCTCGGAATTCGTGAGGTAGCCGCCCTCGCCGCGCGACCCTTCCGTGATGAGGCAACCCGCGCCGTAGATGCCGGTCGGGTGGAACTGCACGAACTCCATGTCCTGCAGCGGCAGGCCGGCGCGCAGCACCATGGCATTGCCGTCACCGGTGCAGGTATGGGCCGACGTCGCCGAGAAATAGGCTCGGCCGTAACCGCCGGTCGCCAGGATCGTCTGCTGCGCACGGAAGCGATGGATCTCGCCGGTCGCCTGATCGAGGGCGATGACGCCCCGGCAACGGCCCTCGTCATCCATGATGAGGTCGAGGGCGAAGTACTCGATGAAGAAGTCAGTCTGGTTCTTCACCGCCTGCCCGTAGAGGGTATGCAGCATGGCGTGACCAGTGCGGTCGGCCGCTGCGCAGGTGCGCTGGGCGGTGCCCTTGCCGTAATCGGTGGTCATGCCGCCGAACGGGCGCTGGTAGATCTTGCCCTCTTCCGTGCGGGAGAAGGGCACGCCCCAATGCTCCAGCTCGTAGACCGCCGCCGGAGCGTTGCGGACGAGGTATTCGATGGCGTCCTGGTCGCCGAGCCAGTCCGAGCCCTTCACAGTGTCGTACATGTGCCAGCGCCAATCGTCCGGCCCCATGTTGCCGAGCGAGGCCGAGATGCCGCCCTGCGCTGCCACGGTGTGCGAGCGGGTGGGGAACACCTTGGTGATGCAGGCCGTGCGCAGGCCCGCCTGCGAGCAGCCGACCGTGGCGCGGAGGCCCGCGCCGCCGGCGCCCACGATCACCACGTCGAAGGCGTGGTCATGGATGGTGTAGGCGGGCGTGCCGCCGTTCGTTCCGTTCACGGCCATGGTCGGCTCCGAAGCTTGCGGTGTCAGACGGGCAGCTGGCCGAAGCCCACGCGCAGGATCGCGTAGAGGCAGGCCACAGCCACGACGACAGCATAGAAATTGTTGGCGAACACGGCCGCGATCTTGGTCGCGGGCGCGTGGACGTAATCCTCGATGATCACCTGCATGCCGAGACGCATGTGGATCGTCACCGACAGGACCGCCAGGATGAGGATCAGCGACACGAAGGGGCTGCCCACGAGACGGATCGCCTCAGGGTAGGGTCGCCCGGCCATGCGGGCGATGATCACCACGAAGGAGAGCATCAGCACCACGTTGGCGACGGCGGTGAGTCGCTGAACCCACCAATGGCCCGCGCCATGGTGGGAGACGCCGAGCCCCCGAACCCGCGCGCGCGGCGTGCGGATCGAGACGGCGGGGTTCTGGCGAATGTTTTCCTTGGCCATGTCGTCCCCCCTCAGCGAGCCAGAAGGCCGATCACCCATACGACGACGGTCAGAACCGTCGAGCCGACCAGGGTGAGGCGGGCGAGACCGAGGCGCTGCGTCTTGTCGAAGCCGATGCCAGCGTCCCACACGAAGTGGCGGATGCCGCCGAGCATGTGGTGAAGCAGGATCCAGGTGTAGACGAACAGGATCAGCTTGCCGAAGATCGAGCCGAAGAAGCCCGCGACCCATGCATAGGCCGCCGGGCCCGAGGCGAGCGCGACCAGCCAAATGGCGACGAGCGCCGTGCCGCCGTAAAGCGCGGTGCCGGTGATGCGGTGGAACACCGACATCGCCATCGTCCACGTCCAGCGGTAGATCTGGAGGTGCGGCGAGAGCGGTTGGGCCACTGTCGGGCGGGCTGTAGGAGCCATGTGCGGGGGAACCTCGCGGTTTCGAACTGGACCGTCTCTAAGGTGGAACCGGTAGTGTCTGGGCGGGAAAGCCGCAAGGCGGCATGGTGCGGCGCAATGCGCACAACCTGCTGACAGTTCATCTATTTTGTCATTTCGGCCATCCCAACAGCCACCACCATCCGAAATCCAGAGGAGCGGCAACCAGAAGCGAGACGAGCCCGAACGGCACCGTCAGTCGTGTGACCCGGCGCAAGGGCACCCGCCCGAGTTCGCTGGCGAAGACGATGGGCGGTGCCTGATAGGGAAAGAACAGGTTCGAGTAGCCGATCACTTGGATCGACACGACAGCGAGGGCGGAGAGGCCGCTTGCCTGCACGATCTCCGGCGCGAGCGCCGTGTAAAGAGCTGGGCGCGCCGTTGGCCGTAACGAGAAGGGTGATCGCCGTGCTGAGGCCCGTCAGCACAGCGAAATTCTGCGCGGTGGCTCCCGGTGTCAGGGGCGCCACGGCGAGCAAGGCATGGCCGAGCCGCTCGCCGAGCCCGGTGGCGTTCACCACGGCGACGAGGCCGAGCAGCGCCGCGATGTAGAAGCAGGTCCGCAGGCTCACCTGCCCGAAGGCATCCGCATTCATCACGCCGACCTTCGGCAAAAGGCAGATCACTGCCGCCACAAGGCCGACCCAAGCCGGTGGAATGCCGTGCAAGCTATCGGTCATCCAGAAGGCGAGCGTCCCGAGGAGGATCGCTGCGAGCCGCCTTTCCGGCCCGGTGAGGGGCAGTAGAGCGGGCAACTCTGTCGTGGGCGCCGAAACCCGATCGGGGAACAGGCGCACCACCAGGGCGATCAGCATCGCGCCTTTGACGAAGGCCAGGACGGGGGCGTGCAGCAGGAAATAGGACAGGTAGGAGAAGTGCAGCCCAAGCAGCCGCTCGGCCGAGCCCGCCATGACGAGGTTCGGCACGTTGGCCGGCAGGATGGCCGCCGACAGGACCGGCGTCGCCACACCGACCGCGAGCACCGCCCCCTCCCGCCCCGGCCGACCGGCCCCGAGACCGAACGCATCGCAGAGCGCCAGCGTCACCGGGATCATCAGGGCGATGCGCCCGAGATTGGACGGCATCACCAGGGCCAGCAGGAAGCTGAGCATGACCAGACCGGCGATGAAGCGCGTGTAGGAGCCGGACAATCGCTGGGCGAGCACACGTGCCATCCGCGCGCCGAGACCGGTTCGGGTCATGCCCTGCCCGACGATCATCCCCGACAGGACGAGCCAGAACGCCTGCGATGCGAAGCCGGAAAAGACCGTCTCGGCCGGGGCGAGCTTGAACAGCATCGCCAGCCCGAAGAAGGCGAGCGCGGTGACGATCTCCGGCAGAAGCGCGCTCGCCCAAAGCCCCATGCACAGGACGAGCAGGAAAGCCGAGCCGAGCAAAACACCCTGTCCGCCCACAGCCAGGCCCCCGTTGTCGTTGGGCGCCGATCCTGCCTTGTTCAGAATCATTCGCAATGCGTCGTCCGTGCATCCAGCCTTCGCCCGCGACGAAGGCTGGATGCAACTCGCTTGGGCGCTAGACCGGAAATCCAACGCTTGCCGCGAAGGATACCGGCAATGCCGCACCAGCCACTCCTTCTGCTGAATGCTGCAGACGGCCTCAGTGATCGGCCCCGGTTTCAACTGCAAGTTAGATCGCACGCAAATTCAAGCACCTAAATGCCTGGACCCCAAAAGCTTTCATTGTAAGAAATCTAACTAAAATTTTTTGATCGCTCATGTTTCCACGTTGTGTTCGGATCTCGAATCTGCGTCATTACGCCACGCCGAACGATCCATCGCGCGCACAGCGCTGAGATAGACACCGACATGGTCGCAATACTTGAACGGACGCATCCGCGCGCGGTCCTATCCTGCATGATTGCCCTGTTGTGCGCGGCCGAACCTGCGAATGCACGGGATCCTCAAGCCACGCCAACCGACGTGACACTCGAAACCTTGACGGTAGAGGGGCAAGCCGGACCGAGGGGTGTCGTGCCGGCCTATGCCGGTGGGCAGGTGGCGCAGGGCGGGCGCCTCGGCCTCCTCGGCAACACCGAGACGGCAAAATCACCGTTCAGCATCTCAAGCTATACGGATACCTTCGTTCGCGATCGGCAAGCCTCGACGGTCTCGGAAGCCTTGGCCCTCGACCCTTCGGTCCGTGCGACGCAGACGACCGGGGCGCCGTTCGACTCCCTGTCCGTGCGGGGCTTTCCCATGAGCGAAGGGATCAGCGGCGAGATCGCCTTCGACGGTGTCTACGGCATCGCGCCGACCTTTCGCGTCTTCGCCGATTATGCCGAGCGGATCGAGGTGCTGAAGGGTCCTTCGGCCGGCCTGTCGGGCATGCCGCCCAATGGCGGAATCGGCGGTGTCGTCAACGTCGTCCCGAAGCGGGCGGGCGAGGATCTGACCCGCGTCACCCTCGATTACGGCTCCCTCGCCCGGGGCGGCGGTCAAATCGATTTCGCCCGGCGGGGCGGCGAAGGCCGCGAATGGGGCGTCCGGTTCGCCGGCAGCCTGCATCGCGGCGACACGCCGATCGACCGTCAGGCCGAAACGACCGGCGTCGGCGCCCTGGCCCTCGATTACCAGGGAGAACGGTTCCGGACGTGGCTCTACCTTCTCGCGCAGACGGACCAGTTTCGTGCCCCCTGCGTCCGTTCCTCCTCAAAGCTGGCGTGCCGGTGCCGAAGGCGCCCGATGGCCGCCTCAACCTGACACAGCCCTGGGAAAGCGGAACAGTGGATGACCACGGCGGGCTGCTCCGCTTGGAATACGACCTCACCGACACGACAACGCTGTTCGCCGCTATTGGCGGGTCCCAGACCAGCGTCTCGCGCATCTTCGCCTCGGCACCGACCATCACCAACGCGCAGGGCGACACGACCACGAATCCGCAATTCTACGGCTTGGAGTCCGGCCGGTTCACAGCCGATGGCGGTCTGCGCACCGGGTTCGATACCGGCCCGATCCACCACGCCGTCGCGGTTCAGGCCTCCTATTACCGCGAGGAGATAGGCCGCTGGCTCTCGCCCGTGCGGTCCAGCTACCGCTCCAACATCTACAATCCCGTCCTCGTCCCCCCGCTCGCCGTGCCGGTGACGGGTGGACGCCCGCGCTTCTTCGACAGCACCCTCACCGGCGTCACGGTGGCCGACACGATGTCCGCCTTGAACGAGCGCATTCTGCTCACCGCGGGCGTGCGGCGGCAGACGGTCGAGGCGCATAACTATGCCGTGAACGTGCCGGTGATCACGGCCTCCTACGACAAGAGCGCCGTCACCCCCTTCGTCGGCCTCGTGCTGCGCCCGTGGGACAACGTGTCGGTCTACGAAAACTATATCGAGGGCCTGAGCCGGGGCGATTTCGCGCCGGCCGTGGCGACCAATTCGGGGACCGCGCTCGCTCCCTATGTCGCCCGCCAAGTCGAACTCGGCGTAAAAGTCGATTGGGGGTCGGTCTCCACCAACCTCGCCGCCTTCCGCATCACCAAGCCGAGCGGCGAACTCGGCCCCGACCGCGCCTATGCGCAGACCGGTGAGCAGCAGATCGACGGGCTCGAACTCACCCTCTACGGCGAGGTCATACCCGGCATCCGGGCTCTCGGCGGCGTCACCTTCTTCGACGGCACCCTCACCCGCACCGTCACCGCCGCCAATATCGGCCATAAGCCCATCGGCGTACCCGGCGTCCAAGTGAATTTCGGCGGGGAATGGGACATTCCAGGCTTGCCGGGCCTCACCCTCGACGGGGCAGTGGTCCATACCGGGCGCCAATATCTCGATGCCGCCAACCTGCAGGCGGTGCCGGATTGGACGCGCTTCGACCTCGGCGCCCGCTACGCCACCCTGATCGGCGGTCACCGTACCGTGTTCCGCGCCAACGTTATCAACGTCGCCAACGCGAAATACTGGACGGGCGTCGCTTCCTACGGGACCTTCTTCCAGGCGGCCCCGCGCACCTACCTGCTGTCGATGTCGGTGGATCTGTAGATCATCGGAAGGGCGGCTCGTCGAAGCTGCGGAGCTTGCGCGAATGCAGCCCCGCCCGGTCGGCGCGAAGCGCATCCAGGGCTGCGAGGCCGACCTTCAGATGCTCCGACACCGCCCGGTCGTAAAAGGCATTGGCCGCGCCCGGCAGCTTGATCTCGCCGTGGAGCGGCTTGTCCGACACGCACAGCAACGCACCATACGGCACACGCAGGCGGTAGCCCTGCGCGGCGACCGTCCCGCTCTCCATGTCGACGGCGATGGCCCGCGATTGGTTGATCCGGCGCCTCTCCTGGGTGAAGCGCAGCTCCCAATTGCGGTCATCGTAGGTCACGACGGTGCCGGTGCGCAGGCGTCGCTTGAGGGCGTCGTCGCGCTCGCCGGTCACCTGAGCAGCGGCCGATTGCAGGGCGACCTGCACTTCGGCGAGCGCGGGGATCGGCACATCCGGCGGGACCAGCTCATCGAGAATGCGGTCGCGCCGGAAGTAGGCGTGGGCCAGCACGTAATCGCCGATGGTCTGGGATTGGCGAAGGCCGCCGCAATGGCCGACCATCAGCCAGCAATCCGGCCGCAGCACCGCCAGATGGTCGGTGATCGTCTTCGCATTGGAGGGCCCGACGCCGATATTGACCAGCGTCGTGCCCTGCATCGACCCGTCGGGGGCGCGGGAGACGAGGTGGTAGGCCGGCATCTGATGCTTGTGCCAGGGCGAGGCCGCGAGCAGCGCGGCCGGATCGGCACTCGCCGCCTCCTCACGCTTCACCACGATGCCGCCGGGCAGCACCAGCCGCTCGAACCCCTCTTCCCCCGAAGCCAGCCGTTCAAGCCCGTGCCGGATGAACTGATCGACGTAGCGGTGATAATTGGTGAGCAGGATCCAGGGCTGTACCTCGCGCCAGTCGCAGCCCGTGTAATGGACGAGGCGGCGCAGCGAGTAATCGACCCTTACCCCGTCGAACAGGGCGAGCGGGCGCGGCTCGCCCTCGACCATGTCGAAGATGCCGTCTGCGATCTCGTCGCCCACGACGGAGAGGAGCGGAACGGGGAAGTAGGTCGCCAGTTCGGCCGCCTCGACCGAGCGCGCCGAAGGGTCGAGCCCAGCCTCTAGCACGTAGGGATAAGGGATTTCCTGCGCGCTCAGGCCCACTTCGAGGGAGACGCCGTAATCGGCGACCAGCGGCTCGAGTTGCCGCAACAGGTAATCCCGAAAGAAGGCCGGATGCGTGACCGTCGTCGCGTAGGTGCCCGCCGCCTGGAGCTTGGCGGTCGCCCGGCGCAGGCGCGGCAGGGGCCCATCCGGCCGGTGCGTCACGCGCAGTTCCGGATAGCGGAAGGCCAGCCGCTCCGAGGCATCGGGCGGCGCGCCGCCTTCCAGATATCGCTCCAAGGCACCGCGCAGCGCCGAGGTCGCACCGTCGTAGAGGGCGACCAGTTGGTCCACCGCCTCCGTAGCATTCTGGACGGCCTGCATCGGCCGCAATTCGCGTTCGATCATATCTCCTCCGGCCCTTCGGATTACACGCTCGCCGCGGCGGGCGCGAGGCGGTCCTTCGGGGGCTCTTGCATCGACAGGCCCCATGGCCGACACCCCGGCGGGAAGGCAGGACACGCTCGATGCAGGCAGACGAATTCGGGGTGCGCCCCGGCGAGGTGATGGCGGATCTGCCGGAGACGTTCGATGCCGGCCTGCACTTCATAGGCCGCCTGCGCACGCCTTGGACCAAGCGCAAGGATTGCCCGAAGAACGGGCTCCAGACACAGGAAATCTGCACGGTCGAAGTCGATCCGGCCTACGCGACGGGGCTCGGCAACGTCACCGGCTGCACGCACCTGATCCTGCTCTATTGGATGGAGCAGGCGACGCGCGGGCTCCTCGTCCAGCAGCCGCGCCACGCCGCCGGGCCGCGCGGCACCTTCTCCCTGCGCTCTCCGGCCCGGCCCAACCCCATCGCACTGTCGGTTGTGGAATTGCTCGGCCGCGAGGGAGACACCCTCCAGGTGCGCGGCCTCGATTGCCTCGATGGGACGCCGCTCCTCGATATCAAACCCTATTACGCCTCGACCGACTCCCGGCCCGAGGCGCAGGTGAACCGTGCGGGCGCCGATCAATGAAGCGGTTCATCGCTCCCGCCCTCGCCGCGCTCATGATGCTTGCGGCGGGGTTCATCGCGGGTTGGACCTCGCACAAGGCCCCGGCCGATGCCCGCGCCTACGCCGCCATGCGCCTCGTGGCGGTGCAGGTGGCCCTGGATGAGGCGCCTGCAGAATACGATTTCCTGGCGGGCGATTCACAGACCGAGTTGCAGCCCGGCGATCAGCGCCCCTGCGGCATCCCCCTCGTCAATGGTGGAGTGAGCGGCGCGACCTCCTCGGCCTATGCGGAGTATGTCGCCAAGCTCACCTTCCCGGTGCGCCCGAAGGCAGCCTCGCTCACCATCGGCACCAACGATCTTCTCCTGAAGAACCGCCCGCAGGGGACCGATGCGGCGTCCCGCTTCGAAGCCTCGGCCGAGCGCATCGTGCGCGGGCTACAGGCCGTGACCGGCCGGGTCGTCGTCACCGCCCTCCCCCGGTGGGGCGCGAGATCGCGGGTTTCGTGGATGCCGGGGCGGTCGGCGATTATTCGGGGCGGCTGAAGGCGCTCTGCGAAAAGCTCGGCTGCACCTTCACCGACCCCTTCGCCGACCTTCGTGACGGCGATACCGGCTACGCCAAGCCCGGCGCGCTCCGCGACGGGCTGCACCTCGCCAAGTTCAGGCCGGCAATCAAGGCACTGGCGCCGGCTTTATGCGGGGGTGAGAATCACTCCCACTCGATGGTGCCCGGCGGCTTCGACGTGATGTCGTAGGTCACACGGTTGATGCCCTTTACCTCGTTGATGATCCGCGTCGCCACGCGGCCGAGGAAGGCCATGTCGAAGGGGTAGAAATCGGCCGTCATGCCGTCCACCGAAGTGACGGCGCGCAGCGCGCAGACATGGTCGTAGGTCCGGCCATCGCCCATCACACCCACCGTCTTGACCGGCAGGATCACCGCGAAGGCCTGCCAGATCGTGTCGTAGAGACCCGCCTGACGGATCTCGTCGAGATAGATCGCGTCGGCCTTGCGCAGGGCGTCGAGCTTCTCGCCCGTGATCGTGCCGGGGCAGCGGATGGCGAGGCCCGGACCGGGGAACGGGTGGCGGCCTACGAAGGCCTCCGGCAGGCCGAGCTCCTTCCCGAGCACCCGGACCTCGTCCTTGAACAGCTCGCGGAGCGGCTCCACGAGCTTCATATTCATGCGCTCGGGCAGGCCACCGACATTGTGGTGGCTCTTGATCGTCACCGAGGGGCCGCCGGTGAAGGACACGCTCTCGATCACGTCCGGATAGAGCGTGCCCTGTGCCAGGAATGCCGCCCCGCCGATCTTCTTCGATTCGGCCTCGAACACATCGATGAACAGGCGGCCGATCGTCTTACGCTTGACCTCGGGGTCGGACACCCCTTCGAGCGCCGACAGGAACATGCCCGATGCTTCTACGTGGACGAGCGGGATGTTGTAGTGGTCCCGGAACAGCGCCACGACCTGCTCGGCCTCGCCGAGGCGCAACAAGCCGTGGTCCACGAACACGCAGGTCAGCTGATCACCGATCGCCTCGTGGATCAGCACCGCCGCCACCGCCGAATCGACGCCGCCGGACAGACCGCAGATCACCTTCTCCGAGCCGACCTGCTCACGGATCTTGGCGATGGCCTCCTCACGGTAGGCACCCATGGTCCAGTCGCCGGAGCAGCCCGCGACGTCGCGCACGAAGTTGCGGATCAGCAGGGCGCCGTGGGGCGTGTGCGCCACCTCCGGGTGGAACTGCACCGCGTAGTATTTGCGTGCCTCGTCAGCCACCGCCGCGAAGGGCGCGTTCTTCGAGATGGCCACCGTGGTGAAGCCGTCGGGCAGCTTCGTCACGCGGTCGCCATGGCTCATCCAGACGGGGTACCTCTCACCCTTGGTCCAGACGCCCTTGAAGAGCGGGCAATCCGCCAGGATCTCGACCTCGGCCCGGCCGAATTCGGCGTGGTGCCCCCCTTCAACCGCGCCGCCGAGCTGGGCTGCCATGGTCTGCTGGCCGTAGCAGATGCCGAAGACCGGCACGCCTGATTCGAAGACCAGTTGCGGCGCGCGGGGCGAGGCTTCGACGGTCACCGATTCGGGGCCGCCGGAGAGGATCACACCCTTGGGCTTCTGCTCGCGGAACGCGGCCTCGGCCTTTGTGAAGGGCACGATCTCGCAATAGACGCCCTCCTCACGCACCCGGCGTGCGATGAGCTGCGTCACCTGAGAGCCGAAATCGACGATCAGGATCTTGTCGTGGTCGGTATTCATCGGCGGCAGTTAAACGACGCGGAGCGGGCACGCAACGCGCATGCCCGCTCGGTCTGGGGACTGGTCTCAGTCGAAGTTGCGGATCTTGGCCGAGCCGCCGAGGCTGATGGCGGGCTTCGCGGCGCCCGCGAGGCTCACCTTCTTCTGGCCGGGCATCGGCTTGTGCTTGGTCAGGGCCGCGGCCGGGTCCACCGCCGGGCGGGACGGCTTCAGATGGGCCTGTCCGTGAATCACCGCGCCGATCTCCCCCGCCACGCGGATCAGATCCTCGCGATCACAGGAGCGGGCGACCTTCAGGCCGAGCTGGTGCGTGTGGCTCTTGCCGTAGAGATAGGCGGCGAACTGCGCGCGCTTCAGGGGCGGAATCTGCTCCAGGATCAGTGGCAGGTCGTAATCGTCGGCCCGGTAGACCGAGCCGAGAGTCTCCAGGCTGACCGGGCAGTCGATCTCAGGTTCGGCGCCGCTGGTCGGGTGCGATTGCGTCATGGTCGCCTCTCGGGGATCGATGGTTCGAAGGTCGGCTCGGATGCCTCACCAGGGCGGTTGGTTTCAAGCCCCCGGACCGCAGGAATTTCAGGCACGGCCGCACTGGCCAGGAGCCGGGCCTGCGGCGGCGTCCAGGGTGCCAAGCATCCGGTGCAGACCGATTCGATGATACGGCGCGCTCTCGCATTGCTGCGCTCGAAAGCGGCTTCGCGAGCGGCGCGTTCGTCGATGGCCCCGCCGCCGACACCGATGGCGGTGGGATCGGGCTGCGGCCGGATGCGGAGGAACAGGGCTTCCTGCGCCTCGGCCGACACCGGAGCGACGAGGATGGCGAGACCGGTGAGAGTGGCCAAGCGACGTCGCGGACCCCTCTGCCGTGCCATGCCCGCCCCCGATCCGCGCCAGCCGCATCGGTGTGCCGGGATGGTAAACGTGCAGTTAACGCCGTCCGGTAACCTTTCGTTAAATCCCTTCCGGCGATCCTGACCCTCAGCGTTCGGAGGTGTCGCCATGGCGGTCCTGAACACCGCGTTGCCCGGTCTCGTCGTCGGTGCCCCGGCCGTCCTCGCTGCGCTCGCCGCAGCGCTCCTCGCGGCCCGCCGAAAGTCCCAGCCGCAGGCGGTCAAGGTGTCCGCCCGCCGCCGGTAAAGACGCTTACGAGGCGGCCGTCTTCTCTTCGCGGATGCGATAGCAGCCGACATAGAGCGCGGGCAGGAACAGCAGCGTCAGGAAGGTCGCGGCCAGGATGCCGCCGATCATCGCGAAGGCCATCGGCCCCCAGAACACCTCGCGGGCGATCGGGATCAGGCCGAGACTTGCCGCCGCTGCCGTCAGCAGGATCGGCCGCATCCGGTGGTGCGTCGCCTCGTAGACGGCATCCCACGGTGTCTTGCCCTCGGCGTGGAACTCCTCGATCTGCGTCACGAGGATCACCGCGTTGCGGATGATGATGCCGACCAGCGCCAGGATGCCGAGGATGGCGACGAAGCCCATCGGCTTGTCGAACAGTAGCAGCGCGGGCACCACGCCGATCAACCCCAGCGGCGCCACGGTGAAGACGAGGAACATCCGCCCGAAGCTCTGCAGGCTGGATCATCAGCAGCGTCGCCATGATGAGCAACATCACCGGAACGACGTTGGCGATGGGCCCCTGGCCCTTGGCCGCTTCCTCTACGGCGCCGCCGGTCGCCAGGGTATAGCTCTCCGGCAGGGCCTTGGTGAAGGCATCG
Source organism: Methylobacterium komagatae (assembly GCF_042661665.1). NCBI lineage: Bacteria > Pseudomonadati > Pseudomonadota > Alphaproteobacteria > Hyphomicrobiales > Methylobacteriaceae > Methylobacterium > Methylobacterium komagatae. The sequence continues at coordinate 2,319,514 of NZ_JBHSWN010000001.1, read as the reverse complement.
ATGCCCGGTTTCAGGTTGGCGACGATGGTGGCGGGCTGCGTGTTGTCGCGGATCGTCGCCCGCACGGTCACGGTCGGCATCCGGTCCCGGCGCCAGACGATGGGCTGTTCCAGTTCGTAGCCGATCCGGGCGAAGGCGAGCAGCGGCACGACCGCGCCATTGGCGAGCCCGACCTGAAGGCTCTGGAGCGTGTCGAGGGAGGTGCGCTCGGCGGCCCGCGCCCGGCCGATCACATCTACGAGGTAGATCGAATCGCGCACCTGCGTGATGCTCTGCCCGCCCGCGATCCCGTTCAGCAGGCCCGCGATGTCCTGGCTGGTCACGCCGAGCTGGCGGGCCTTGTCCTGCAGGATGTGGACGCGCAGCACCTTGCCGGGCTCGTTCCAGTCGAAGGTCGGCACGTCGAGGCGGGAATCCTGCGCGACCACGTTGGCGAGGTCGAGGGCGCGGCGGCGCACGTCCTGCACGTCCGGGCCGCTCAGGCGGTACTGCACCGGCCGCCCCACCGGGGGCCCGAGGCTCAGGGGCTGGACCAGAACATCGGTGCCGACGAAGTCCTGCCGGGCGCGCGCCTGCAGCTTGGCCATCATCCGGTCGCGGACCTCCAGCGACTTGGTGACGATCACGATCTGGCCGAAGAACGCGTTGTTCGAGCTGCTGATCGAGGGGAAGGTAGAAGCGCACGGCGCCCTGGCCGACATAGGACGACCAGCTCGACGACCTCGGGATCGCCCTTCAGCCCCGCCTCGAACCGGTCCATCTGAGCCTTGGTCTCGGCGATGGTGGCGTTTTGCGGCAGCGTGAGATCGACCAGCAGCTCCGGCCGGTCGGAGGACGGGAAGAACTGCTGCTGGACGTGACCCATGCCGACGATCGCCGCCGCCATGAGGCCGATGCACAGAACGACCGTGGTCCAGTGCCAGCGCATGGCGACGCGCAGGCTCGCGAGGAAGGCGCGGGTGAACAGGCCCCGCTTCTCGGCATGGTGCTTCACCGTCTTCGGCAACAGCGTGACGCCGATGAGCGGCGCGAACAGCACCGCCACGATCCAGGATATGAGGAGCGAGGCGGCGATCACCACGAACAGCGAATAGGTGTATTCGCCGGCCCCCGAACCGTTGAAGCCGATGGGGAGGAAGCCCGCCACCGTCACCAGGGTGCCGGTGAGCATCGGAAAGGCGGTCGAGGTGTAAGCGTAGGTCGCGGCCTTTTTCAGAGACTCCCCGAGTTCGAGCCGCGCGACCATCATTTCGACGGTGATCATCGCGTCGTCCACGAGAAGGCCCAGTGCGATGATGAGGGCGCCCAGCGAGATGCGCTGCAGCGTCACGTCCATGATCTGCATGACGACGAACACGATCGCCAGCACGAGAGGGATCGAGACCGACACGACGAGGCCCGCGCGGACGCCGAGACTGACGAAGCTCACGCCGAGGACGATCACCACGGCCTCGACCAGCGCCTCGGTGAAGCCGCCGACCGCCTCTTCCACGATGCGCGGCTGGTCGGACACGAGATGGACTTGGACGCCGAGCGGCAACTCGCCCTCGATGCGGTGCATCCGCTCCTTCAACGCCTCGCCGAAATGCAGCAGGTTCGCACCGGGGCGCATGGCGATGGCGAGGCCGAGCGCGGGCTTGCCGTTCACCCGGAACAGCGGCGAGGGCGGGTCCGCGTAGCCCCGGCTGATCTCGGCAATGTCGGCGAGACGGTAGAAATGGTCGTTCACCCGCAGGTTCACGTCCTGCAAGGAGGTCTCGTTGGCGAAGGAGCCGCTGACGCGCAGCGAAATTCGCTCCGGCCCGGCCTGGACCACGCCGGAAGCCGAGACTGCGTTCTGCGCCTGCAAGGCCTTGGTGATCGCCTGGAGGTCGATGCCGTAGCCGGCGAGCTTGCGTGGGGAGAAGTCGAGGGAGATTACCTCGTCCTGCGCGCCGAGGATCTGCGTCTTGCCGATATCGGGCACCTTCAGGATCTCGGTGCGCACTTTCTCGACGTAGTCGCGCAGCTGCCGGTAGCTCAGCCCATCCGAGGAAAAGGCGTAGACGTTGCCGTAGACATCGCCGAATTCGTCGTTGAAGAACGGGCCCTGCACGCCTGCGGGGAACTGGCCCTTGATGTCGCCCAGGCGCTTGCGCGTCTGGTAGAAGGCCGGCTGCACCTGAGATGGCTTGGTGGTGTCGCGGAACTGCACGAACACCGTGGTCTGGCCAGGCGTCGTGTAGCTGCGGACGTAATCGAGCCCGTTGAGCTGCTGAAGCTCCTTCTCGATCCGGTCCGTCACCTGATCGAGGGTGTCGGTGATGGTGGCGCCCGGCCACATCGCCTGCACCACCATCGTCTTGATGGTGAAGGGCGGGTCCTCCTCGCGGCCGAGTCGGCCATAGGCCATCACCCCGGCGAGCAGGCAAACGCCCATCAGGAACCAGACGAGCGACCGGTGCCGCAGCGCCCAATCCGAGAGATTGAAATCCTTCACGATCCGACCCGCTCCCGCACGGTCACTCGGCGGCGGTGGCGAGGCGCACGGCCTGCCCGTCGCGGATGGAATGGACGCCCGCCACGACGACGCGCTCGCCCGGTTGCAGCCCGTCCGTCACAGCAATTTCGTCCGGGTTCTCCGGCGGCCGCCCGACGGTGACGTCGCGCCGGACGACGGATTTCCCGTCCGCCGCCACGACCCAGACCGAGCGCCGCTCGCCCTCGGAGAGGAGCGCCGTCGCAGGCAGCACGAAGCTGCGCGGCTTCGCGCGGCTGAGGGATACGGTGATCGTCGCGCCCAGGCGGAAGGCCGGGTTCGGATCCTCGAGGGTCATGCGGATGCGCCGTGTTCGCGCCCCGGTCTCGGCGAAGGGCGCGGTCTCGCGCACGCGACCGCGTGCGGTGATTTCCGGTGCGCTCTGGAGCGAGACGGTGAACAGACCGTCCGCCGGCATGGCACCGACGAGGTCTTCTGGGATATCGACCACCGCGTCGCGAGCATCCGGCCGGGCGACGGTGACGACGCCTTGACCGGCGCTCAGCACCTGCCCGACTTCCGCGAGACGCTGGGTCACCACGCCGTCGAACTCTGCCTTGAGTTCGGTGTAGCCCATCTGGTCACGGGCCTTCTGCAAGCTTGCTTCCGCCTGGGACAGGCGGGCCTGCGTGGTGTCGCGCTTCGCCACCGCCTGATCGAGGGATGCCTGACTGACGGCATTGCCCGCCAGGAGGCGGCGTGTCCGCGCCTCGGCCGCCATGGCGTTCTCCGCCTGCCCGCGCGCATCCGCGAGGTCGGCTTCGGCGCGGGTCAGATCGAAGCGCGACACCACCGGATCGAGGGCCGCGAGGCGCTGCCCCTGCTTGACCAGATCGCCCATCGTGACGTCGCGGGCGACCATGCGGCCGGGAATCTGGAAGCCGAGCTGCGACTGGTAGCGCGGCTCGACCGTGCCCGCGAAGGGGCCGAATGTGACGCTGTCGCTCGGCTGCGCCACCTGCGTCAGCACCGGGCGGATCGGCGAGGCCTCATGCGCCTCCTCGGTCGGCTTGCACGCGCCGAGCGCGAGGGCGGCGAGCGCCAGTGCGGCTGGATGTAAGTGGTTCATCGGCGTTCGCCCGTCACGGCCGCACCCTGAAGCGGCGTCTCGCCGAGTTCGATGGCCGCCACCGTCTGACCCGGCCGCAGGAACTGGATCCCCGCCACCACCACGTGCTCACCCTGCTCGATGCCGGATTTCAGGGTGATGACGTTCGGCCCGTAGCGATCGATGGCGACCTTGCGCACCGCGACAGTGCGTTTAGCCGGATCGTAGACCCACACCGCCGGCTCGTTCTCGTAGCGGTAGAGAGCCGACCACGGCAGCACGACCACGTCGCGCGGAACGAACGTCCCGCGCCCCACGACCACCGAGCCGAGGCTCATGGCGGGTGGCGTCGATTCGAGCCCGATCTTGACCCGCACCGTGCCACTCGACGCATCGACGGTCGGGGAGATTTCCCGCACCGTCCCCACCGTTTTCACGGAGGGATCGGCCTGAAGCGAGACTTCCACGACCTTGTTGCCCGGCGGGCGGGCGGTCAGCGCCTCGTAGACGTTGAACACCGCGTCGCGGGGTCCATCCTGCGCGAGAACCAGCACCGTTTGGCCGGATTGCACCACCTGCCCGACCTCGAAGTCCCGGCGAGTGACGATGCCGGGCACGCCCGCGCGCAACTCGGTGTAGCTCAGCTGCTCCTGCGTGGTTCCGAGGGCCGCCTTGGTCGATTCGACGGAGGCCTGGGCCGTGCGCAGGTCCTGCTCGGCGTTGTCGTAGGTCGAGCGTGTCGTGAACCCGCCGCCGAGGAGTTGCTTTTGCCGCTCGAAGGTGAGCTTCGCCTGCGTGAGCTGCGCCTCGGCCGAGGAGACCGCCGCGCGGGCGTTATCGAGGTTGGCACGTTGCGTCAGCGGCTCGAGTTCGGCGATGACCTGATCCGCCGCGACATGGTCCCCCACTTCCACGAGGCGCTTGGCGACCTTGCCATTCGTGCGGAACGAGACGTTGACCTGAGCCTGGGCCTGGATGTCGCCGCTGAAGACGACATCCTCCGCCATGGAGGTGCGTCGTGCCTCGGCGACGCGCACGCGCAGGAGCCCCTCGTCCCCCGGCGGCGAAGCGGCGACGAGGAACGGTGCCGCCAGGAAGGCGGCGAGTGAGATGCAGAACTTGCAGCGAGGATGCATGATGCGAGCAGCACCGCGACGAACGCCAAGCGGCGAGAGAACCCTTGCTCCCTATAATCCCTTTGCTACATACCGTCCAGTCGGTAACTAAGGAGCGTCATGCAGCCTAAGCGCCAGCGGCTCGCGGAGCGACCGGAGATCATCCTCGACGCAGCGGACGCCGTGCTGCTGCGCAACGGCGCACGCGGGCTCACCATCGATGCGGTCGCCGCCGAAGCGGGGCTGAGCAAGGGTGGCGTGCTGCACCATTACAACTCGAAGGACGCGCTCGTGGCGGCGCTGGTGGCGCGCAAGCTCGCCAAGCTGCGAACGGGAATCGCCGAGTGCGAGGTATCGGAGACGGGAGAGCGCCGAAGCCTCGCGCGGGCCATGGTCGCGCATTTCCGGCAAAACCTCTGCGCCGACGACGAGATTTCCCGCGCGCTTCTCCTGGCCTCCATCGAGAACCCGGCCGCCCTCGCCGATTACAACGGCTTCGTCGCGGAACGCCTCGACCGGCTGGCCGCGGCGGAAGGCGGCTTCGGCGCGGGATCTGTCGCGTTCTACGCCATCCTCGGGATCGCCATGGGCCGGGCTCTGGGCCTGCACGACGTCCCGCCTGAGCAGTTCGACGCCGTGTTTGCCGCCCTCGACCGCATCGCAGCCTTGGACGATCCTGCCGCGAAGGCTTGAGCCCTCTGGTCTTCCGCTACCGTTCTGCGCAAAGGCTTATCGCGAGACCCCCGCCCGGAGCGCATGATGGATCACGCCGCCCTCGCCCCCTATGTCCGGCATGTCATTGAGGAGGCGACCCTCGCCGAACTGCCGAACCATTACCGGGGCAAGGTCCGGGACAATTACGATCTGCCGGATGGGCGGCGCATCCTCATCACCTCCGACCGGATCAGCGCCTTCGACATCGCCCTGGCGGCGATCCCCTTCAAGGGACAGGTGCTGACGCAGACCGCCCGGTTCTGGTTCGAGCGCACGGGCGACATCTGCCCGAATCACGTCATCGCCTATCCCGATCCGAACGTCGTCGTGGGGCAGCGCCTGTCGATCCTGCCTGTCGAGATCGTGGTGCGCGGCTACCTTGCGGGGACGACCTCGACCTCGATCCTGACCCGCTACAAGGCGGGCGAACGGGAGATGTACGGCCATCGCCTGCCCGACGGGATGAGCCCGAACCAGAAGCTCGACCGGCCGATCATCACGCCGACCACCAAGGCCGACCATGGCGGCCACGACGAGCCCCTGACCGAGGCCGAGATCCTTGATCGCGGCCTGCTCACCGCCGAGCAATGGGCGACCGTGAGCGCGGCGGCCCTCGGCCTGTTCGCGCGCGGTCAGGAGGTCGCGGCCGAGCGGGGCCTGATCCTGGCCGACACCAAGTATGAGTTCGGCCTGGATGGCGAAGGCCGCATCGTCCTCGCGGACGAGATCCACACGCCCGACAGCAGCCGCTACTGGTTCGCGCAGAGCTACCCGGCGCGGTTCGCGGCGGGCCAGAGCCCCGAGAGTTTCGACAAGGACTTCATGCGGAACTGGGTGGTCGCCCGTTGCGACCCCTACAAGGACCCGATCCCCGAGATCCCATCCGAGGTCATCCTGGAAACCGCCGCCGTCTATATCCGCGCCTACGAGACCATCACCGGACAGGCATTCCCCCTGCCCGAAACCGCCGAGAACCCCCTGGAGCGCATCCGCCGCAACATCGCAGCTTATCTCCAGAGTGACAGAGGGCCGAAAGCCTGATCGCGACGGCGGGCGGCTCGATCATATTTTAGTCAGACGGCAATGAGGCCACGTCTCTCGGCGGAACCCTGAGCCGACTGCTCGATTGTGCCGCCAGGCTTGCCGGTGGTCGGGAGCCGCCCGATCCCCCGAACCGGTGGCGCTTTCGGCATGTCCCAGCCTTCCGCCGCCACTAAACCCGGACATTTCGCCCTCACCACCGCAGCGGCCTGGGTGGTGCTGTTCGCGCTTTACATGCTCCTCGCAGGCTCTTTAAGCCTGGACGAGGCAGCAACCGGCGCAGGCGCCGCGACCCTCGCATGCATCTGGTGGGCCGTGGGCGGCCGGGGCGGCGGCATGCGGTTCTCCGGGTGGACGGGCTTTCTCGGCCCGATCTGGCGGTCCCTGATCGCCCTGCCCGGCGCGACGATCCGCGTGGGACGGCAATTGCTCGGCTTTGTCCTCCACGGCGCTCCACCGGGCCACACGACCTATGAGCGCGATGCTGCCAGCGCCTGGGCCACGGCGGATGCCCCGGCCGAGCGCGCCCTTGGCCTGATCGCCAAGTCGCTGGCGCCGGACAGCTTCGTCCTGCGCGAGAAGGGCGGCGATGCCGGAATCGTCGAGCATTCCCTAAGCGAGAGCGAGGCACGGCGATGAGCGTCTGGATTCTGGCGACCCTGGCCCTGATGCCTCCACTCGTCCTCAGTGTGGCACTGACCTGGCGCGGGCGCCCCGGCCAGCGACTCGCGGCCTACCAGCTCGCCACGACGATCGGCGTGACGATCCTGACGCTTCTGACCTTCGCCACCGACCAAGCCTCGGTCATCGACCTCGCCCTCACCGCCGTTCTCCTGGCTTTGCCCGGCACCCTGCTGATCTCCGTCTTCATGGAGCGGTGGATATGACGGCGATCATCGCGCTCCTGCTCGGCCTCGCCGTCGCGACCACATGGCTCTCGACACTCGCCCTGTGGCGGATGCCCCGCGCCCTCGACAGGTTGCATGCGGTGTCCTTCCTCAACATCGCGGTGGGCGCCTTCGTCACGGCTGCCGCCTTCGCCTCGGACGGTGTCTCGGTGCGCTCCCTGAAGATCCTGCTGATGACGGTCCTCCTCGTCGGCTTCGGCGCGGTGATCTCGCACGCGGCGGGCCGGGCCATCCTCCTGCGAGAGGGCCGGTCCGCATGAGCGTTCTGCTCGGCCTCCTATTCCTGCTCACTGCCGCATCGGGCACGGCGGTTGTGCTGGTGCGCGATCCGCATCGCCAGATCTTCGCGATCTCCGCCAACGGAGTCGTGCTCGCGATCCTGTTTACCGCCCTTCAGGCACCGGACGTCGCCCTGTCGGAACTCACGGTCGGCGCGGTCGCCGTGCCGCTGCTGTTCCTCGTCGCTCTCATGGCCGTGCGGGCGGGCCGGATCGAACAGGCCAACGGGGAAGGCAACGAGAAGTGAGCCCGCGCCTGCGCCTCGCCCTCCTTGGGGCTGCCCTTGCAGGCCTCCTGCCGGGCGCCGTCGCCGTGATCGGCCGCCTTCCTGAATTCGGTGCGACCATCGCCGCCTATGGCGAGAGCATCAACGCCATCGTCCCCGGCGAACGGCACGTCGCGAACATGGTCAGCGCCATCAATTTCGATGTGCGCGGGCTGGATACGCTGGGTGAGGAGTTCATGCTGCTTGCCGCCATCACCGGCACCGTCGTGTTGCTGCGCGGGCGGCGCGGCGAATCCACCACCGACCGCGCGATGCGCCTGCCCGGCCGGGCGATCCTGCCCCGCTCCGAGGCCGTGGTGCTGACCTGCCGCCTCGCCGGGCCGCTCCTGATGCTGTTCGGCCTCTACATCGTGGTCCACGCCACGGTGACGCCGGGCGGGGGATTCCAGGGTGGCGTCATCCTCGCCTCCGGCACGCTGCTCGCCTATCTCGGCGAGGGCTATGCGGGATGGCGCGACGTCGTCCGCAGCCATTGGCTCGACGCCATGGAAGGCGGGGGCGCCCTGCTCTTCGCCCTGTGCGGGCTCGCGCCGATGCTGACCGGGGCCGCCTTCATGCAGAACGTGCTGCCCCTCGGCACCTTCCGTGATCTCTATTCCGGCGGGCTGATGCTCATCGAGAACGCAGGCGTGGCCCTGGCGGTCTGCGGCGGCTTCACGCAACTCTTCCTCGAATTCCTGGAAGAGACGCGAGAATCCGACGGTCCGGATGAACCGGGGGAGGATACCGCGTGACCTGGCTCCCCTACGCAGTCGCCGCATGGCTCTTCGCGGCAGGCCTCTATGGCCTCGCCTCCAGCCGCAACCTCATTCACCTCGTGGGCTGCCTCTCGGTCTGCCAATCGGCCACCTATGTGCTGCTGCTCGGCCTCGGCTATCGCTGGGGCAGTATCGCGCCGATTTTCTACGACCACCCGCCCGGCACGCCTGCCGTGGACCCGGTGATGCAGGCGCTGGTCCTCACGGACATCGTCGTCGGCGCGACCCTGACCGCCCTGCTGCTCGTGTTGACCGTGCAGATCTTCAAGCGCAGCGGCACTCTCGACCCCGAACACCTGAAGCCCCTGCGGCGCCGGCGAGAGTCTTCGGCGGGGAAAACCAAGTCAAACGGGGAGCGACCCGCACCATGAGCGGCACTTTGCTCGCGACCTGGCCGACGGCGACCCTCGTCCCCCTGCCGGTGGCCGTACCCCTGGTGGTCTGCGCCTCTCTCCTCGCGACGGCCCATCTGTTGCCGGGGCGCCTGCCCGATATCCTGGCCACCCTCGCCTCTCTCGCGGTGACAGCCCTGTGCGCCCTGATCGCCTCCCGGGCTGGGGACGGCACGGTCGATTACTGGTTCGGCGGGTGGGAGCCGCGCGATGGCGTCGCGCTGGGTATCGGCTTCTCGGTTGATGCCGCCAGCGGCTGGATCGCCGCGTTCATCGGACTGCTCTACACCCTCACCTTCGTCTTCGCCTGGGGCTTCTTCGGCCGCACACACGGGCATTTCCACATTCTGATGTTGCTATTCCTGGCCGCGATGGTCGGGTTCTGCTTCACCCGCGACCTCTTCAACCTGTTCGTATGGTTCGAGGTGATGAGCGTGGCCGCCTTCGCGCTCACCGCCTACCACCTTGAAGAATCGGCGCTTGCGGGCGCACTCAACTTCACCGTGGTGAACAGCCTTGCGGGCTTCCTGATGCTCGGGGGCATCGGCCTGCTCTACGCCCGCGCCGAGACGCTGGACTTCGCCGGAATCGCCTATGCCGTCGCCCATGCGGGGCGTGATCCCGTCGTGGCTGGAGGCTTCTGCCTCGTCGCGGCGGCGCTGATGATCAAGGGCGCGGCCGTGCCGTTCCAGTTCTGGCTCGCCGACGCCCATGCCGTCGCGCCGAGCCCGGTCTCGGTGATCTTCTCCGGTGCGATGGTGTCGATGGGCGTGTTCGGCCTCGCCAAGCTCACCGCCTTCGTCTTCGCCGGATCGCCCCAGATCCAGGAGGCCGTTCCTACCCTGATGATCGGCCTTGGTGCCGTCAGCGCTGTGCTCGGGGGCTGGATGGCCCTGTTGCAGCGACACCTGAAGCGGCTGCTCGCCTTCTCCACCATCTCCCATGCCGGCATCATGCTGACCGGCATCGGCGCTCTGTCCTCCTCCGGAACCGGTGGGCTCCTCGTCTACGTGGTCGGCCACGGAATGGTGAAAGGCGCGCTGTTCATGATCGCGGGCATCCTTCTCGCGACGCGCGCGAGCATCGACGAGATATCCCTACGCGGCCTTGGGCGCGGTATCGGGCCAGCGGGCGCGGCGATGGCGATCGCCGCGTTGCTCCTGGCGGGACTGCCGGTTGGGCTCCTCGACTACGGCTCACGCCTTCTTCACGGAGCGTTGGAGGACGCCCATCCCCTCGCGCTCGCCGCGAATGTCGCCGGTGCCGCCCTGACCGGCGCCGCCGTGTTACGCGCGGCCGGTCGGATCTTCCTCGGCCTCGGCGAAGATCCCGGCGACGAGGCCCATGCCCCGAGTGAAGAGGAACGCGAGAAGGCCGATCGGCCGCTCTGGCTGATGCTCGCCCCCTGCTGCCTGCTGCTGGTACTCGATGTCGCTATTCCTACGGACTGGGCGCACGCTCTTGCCCCTGGCGCGGTCGTGGCCTTCACCCGTGGAACGATGACGGGCGCCCTGCACGAGGGTCCGGCCTGGGCGGGCTGGCTTTCCGTCGCCGCCGCACTGCTGCTCGCGATTTACGCGTTGTTCCGGCAGCACCTGCCCGGCGCCGTGGTTCGCCCGCTCCAAGCGACCCAATCCGCGCCCGCGCGGGCGCTGGAAGCTCTGCATAGCGGGTTGATCGGCGATTACGTAGCGTGGCTCGCCCTCGGCCTCGCTCTCATGGCCGGTGCTTTGGCCATGGCATGATCGCTTCCGCGACGGGAAGCCAGGAGTTCAACCGTCCACGAGGTTGAACAGAAGATCGTCATAGCGGGCGACGAGCGCGGGATCCGTTGCGAGGAAGCGGCCGATCCGTTTCCGCTGGTTCGCACGATAGGCCTGCCACTCGCTGTCGTGATGCCGGAGGGACCGGAGCAGACCGTCCGCCGCCGCCTCCAGATTATGACCCTCATAGTAATAACCGAGATCTTTCGCGATATCGGCGTTATGAATGAGCGGAAATCCCTGCCAGCAGCATTCGAGATACAGATAGTTGAGCGGCAGCCCCCATTGATGGGAGATCACCACATCGGTGTGCTCGGCCAAGAAATACGGCGTCGTGACACGCCCGATGAAGGATGCCCGACCGGCGCGGATCAGATCGAGGTGACGCATGAGCATGGCGAATTCGCGGTTTTCCCGCGCAAACCGGTCCGCATTCGCGACATGGAGAAACTGCACCAGATCGGGAGCCTGCCGGTAAGCCCGCTCTGCAATGAAGACCGGGTAGAGGCAGAACTTCATCACATCGATGTTGGGCTCAATCACGGTCAGTCGCTTCGCCCTATGACCGGGTCGATACTCGCCGCTATGCGGGAGGTCACGCGTCGCGGCCTCAAGGGCCATCGGATCCCACACGAACGGCACTGCCTGGATCGGACAGCGACGCAAGGTCTCGAAGAAGCCCCGATTCAAATCCCAAATCTGGGGGATGATCCACACGCAATCATAATGCTGATTGATGAAGATCGAGTCGTAGAGGGGGCGACCGAAGATCATCGCCTCTATGTTTTGTACGTATTCCGGTCCGCAGCAATAGCTGACGATTTTTGTTCCCTGGTGCTTCAGGCGCGCCGTCTGATCGGGATCGATTTGCCCGCCGAGCTCGATCAACACATCGAGCCCTTCCCAACCCTCCTCGAACGGCCGGGTTTCGAACCGGCTGCGGTCCCAGGGAAGGGACTCGTTCAGGGGAACGGCCGTCGTGTTGAGGAGAATGGCCCGGTGCCCGAGGGGTGAGTGCAGAAAAAGCTTGGCGAGATACAGGGCGTTCTGCTTGATCCCGTTGAGCCACAGACTCTCTCCGGGATCCCGGAGGCCTATCGTGATGCCGATCGTCAGCGGTCGCCGTGTCATCGCTGAAGCCTCACACCGCTTCCGCCTGCGCGCCGCGATAGGCTAACGTCGGGTCGGCTTGGCGATCCGGATCGAACAGCCCGGCAATGGCATCGCTATAGAGGCGGACATTCGCTTCCGACGTCGGATCAAGCTTGGACAGCAGCTTTCGCCCGTTGGACATGTAGGCCCCTAGGCTCTGATCGTGCTCCAAGAAAGCCTGCAGCAAGGCGCGGCCACCGTCCTCGGGATCGAAATCGCCGTAGCAATACCCACATCCGTCGAGCAATCTCGAGTTGTGGATCAGCGGATATCCGAGGTAGATCGCTTCATAGTACAAATAATTCTGCGCATTTTCCCAATGGTGCGAGACGATCGCATCCACATATGACCCGAGCACGCTGAAGATCGGGAAGCGTCCTTCGAAGCTCGCCCGACCGTTCTTGACCACATCGAGGGAACGGGCAAAGTTTGCGAAGATCTCGTTCGAGCGAATGCCGTCCGTGTTGAAGACGCGCAGCGCTTCAAGGAATTTGGGCTGCATCCGGTAGGCATTTTCGCAGACCAGCATGGGGATGTGGCAGGTCTTCACGGAGCAGAGATTCGGCTCGAGCACCCCGACCCGCCAGCGGGACCGTCCGGGCGAGTAGCGCAGCTTCTCGTGATGGCCTGTCCCCGAGGCCGCCCTCTCAAGAAGGACGGGCGACCAAAGGTGCTGCATGATCCGGACGGGCGCCCGGAAACCCATTTCGTAGTAGGTCCGGCAGGTCGGTTCGAAAGCCGGCAGCGTCCACACTTCGTGATAGGGCACACCCGACATCAACAGACCTGGCGACAGGCCGAATGCCATGCGCTCGGCGTCGATGACGAAATCGCTGGCGACCCGCATCGCCACGATCCGCCCTCCTCGCTCCACAAAGCGACGCCCCCATTCCGGATCGAGTTGGGCGCTCAATTCGATGACGACATCCAGGGTCTCCATCGCCTCATTCAAATCGATGATGCTGGCCTCCGCCCCGGCCAGGAAATGTTTGGCTTTGGCCGGATCCCCAGGTCCGGAGGCGATGATGCAACACCATTCGACGAGCGGCGACTTTCGCAGGGTCGCCAGGAGAAAGAAGCTGTTCTGGAAAATGCCATTTTCCCAGATCGACTGATGTTCGTCCCTCAGAAACAGCGTGACGCCGACACGCAACCGCTCGGGACGGCCATGACCCCGCGAACCGTCCGGCTGTCTCATGCCGACCTCCGGGTCGCACTCGCACTCGTCAGGGCCACCAGACGGCGGGCGTAATGATCGACGTTCAATCTTGCGGACGGAGACAGGGCATCCACGACGCCTTTTGCGCGCTCGGAATAGGCATCAAGGTCGTCGTCATGGGTCTCGATCGCCTGCCGCAGGGCCTGGGCCCCTGCCGTGACGTCCGACGCCTCATAGTAATAGCCCGCCTCCTTGAACAGCGGCGAATTATGGATCAGCGGGTAGCTACCGTGGAGGGCGTCCAGATAAACGTAGTTCTGCGGACAATTGATCTGATGACTCACCACGATGTTGGATCCACGACCCATGACATGAGCAAAGTAATCGCGCCCGGTAATCCGCGCCTTTCCAGCTTGGTAGACAGCCGAGTTGCGCATGAAATGAACGAACGTCGGATGCGTCATCATACCGTCGCCGTTGAGATACGTCACATCTTCGAGCATGCCCGGTGAGCGGCGCTCGACCGCATCGCAAATCATGTAAGGAATGAGCCCCATCTTGATCGGCGACAGGTTGGGCTCGAAGATTGCGGGGCGCGCGGTTCCCCGCTTGAGCGACCCCCGGCGGTAGCCGTAGCGCGGCCCGCCATCTTCCGCCGTCTCGATCGTCTGTTCGAGGAACCGTGGCGCCCAGAGATAGGGCACCTCGTAGACGGGGCACCGATGGATCGTCCGCAGCATCGGCGCGAAGATCATGTCCTTGGCCAGGAGCCAAATCTCCTCGGCTCGCTGCGCCTCGATGAAGAAGCCCTGGCGGCCGAAAATGGTAGGCTCGATCAACGAGACGTAAGGCTGCCCGCAAAGGTGTAAGATGAACTTGCCACCCTGGAAGCGAAGTCGGCGGATCCACTCGACATCGACAGCCCCGCCCATTTCGATGCCGACATCGATTAGATCCAGGGCCTCTGCTGCCCTCACCAACGGCAACGATTTGGCTTCGTCGTCCGAACCGTTCGGGTGGCAATCCTGATCGCCACAGTTGATCAGATATACCTGTTCAACAAACGGTATTTTTCGCAGAAGAGCCGCGAAATGATAGATGTTCTGGACAAGACCGTTATTCCAAACATGCTGTTTGTTTCCGGTCATGATAGAGATGCCGATACGCATCCTAGATCCTTACGGGCCGCACAATGCCGTGCGAGAATTGTCCATGAACATAAGATACGGTTCTAAATCTTTTAGCTGGGCCAGCCATTGATCAACAAGTAAATGCCGAGCCACATTGAGAAGGCACAACCCTAGCGCGCGTATCCAGTTGACCGCGACACCCTGAGCTCACTTCAAAGCCGCCGCATGACCTCAGGGCGCCGCGACATCACCACAGCACTGATGCGATGCCCCGCTCGAACAAAGCTTTCGCTTCGTCTGACATAGCGCAGAATATTTTGGAGCACGGCGCCTTGCCGAACCTTCAATTTCCATCATCCGAAACGTTCCCCGCCGCCGACCATCTGGATCGGCAGACAGGGTTTGAGCGACACTTCATTCTGTCGACGTGTCAGCCAAAGCGCTCTTAGCGTGAAGCAAGATAAGCGATAGTGTTACGAGATTCCTGCAACGGGTATTCGACACGAACTTCGCCAACGCCGAGCCCAACCCATGAAGCACTCGCCTTCGAAGAATCGGCCACTTCACGAGTAAGAGCCTCATCCATGGGAAGAGCTGCCGAGCAGAGGGCAGGCTCACAGCTGACATAATTGAGATGCCGCGGCGCAGCATCCCCGATCTTGAGCATAACGCCCGGCGCAAGATCGATCCCCGTCGGAGTCTGAATGACGAGCGTTGACTTTCCGTCGGCTTTCACAATGTTCATGAAGACGATAGGGCGAGGATCCTCTTTGCTTTTGATCACAGTCGTCTTCGCCATACATGTCCGCGGCTGCCCAGCAGAGCCGGGCGGCGTGCATGCAACCGACCATCCTTGAAAGTTTGCGGTTTCGTTCTTGGGAGCGGCTGCGGCAGACGCCGGGGTAGATGCAGCAGCCGCAGTTGGTGCGGGAGTTGCTGCGGGCTTCAGCGTCGCACGCTCTGGCGCTCTCGGCTTCTGCTCAGTGCGGTGAAGCTTCGGCGCTGGATTTCCAGAAAGCTGCTCCTGCGCAGATACGTAGGCAGGTGCCAATAGAAAGGCGCCGAGGAAACCCACCACGAGCGGCGTATAATTGATCGAGCGCTTCATGATTTTGGATCCTAACTAAATACAAGGTGCGACAGGCAAGGACTTGCAGCACGCTCAGTGTCCGTAGATCATCCTGTAGCTTGCGCCCCTCGTAGTATCGTTGACCTCTCCCGCAGCGGGGTCGATCCTGATACATTTATGGACGATCCCCTTCGCATCAGCACAGGCAATGATGTCGAATCCAGTTGAAGCTTGGGAGACAGCCTTCGCCTTAGGCTTTTGCGTCGTGACGGATTTGACTGCCGACTGAGCGTGAGCCGGCGCGCCTCCGTGTACCGCAAGAGCAGCACCTTCTACGCCTTGAGCCAGGGTAGCCCCCGCACCCGCCACAGAGAAGAGCGCAAAGGGAATGATCAAGAAGGCTCGCAGTTGCAAAGTAGCTTTCGACATGCTCGAACCTTTCAAATGAACTCAGGGGGCGCCACCATTGCAATATTTTGCCTTGGCTTATTGCCCATAGATGACGCGGTAACTCGCACCCTTCGCGGCATCGTTGATCTCTCCGGCTTTCGGGTCGATGCGGATACATTTGTGAATATGCCCAGCCGCATCCCCGCACTCAATCATCTCGAAATTATTCCGTGGAGGAATACTTGAAAATGCCGAGTAGATATTTGCACCTGTTAAGGCGATGATATTGACCGTCAGAGAGACGAAGATGACAAACAGAATGTTTTGCTTAACCATTTGCATGACTCTCGTTTTCGCTAGGCAACCGACCCGTTGAAGACCTGTTCGTCATTCGACAGCAAAGCATTGCGCTCTCGTCTCACCGCAAACGTTATGCGAAGCGAAGCGCCACAGTCTGCCGAACTACCAAACCTTAGTGCTCTCGGTGAGAGCCTCAGCAAATCCACGCCCAGATATCGTGAGAAATTTCACGAGCTGGCCGGGCCGGTCGTTGCGGAGCTTTCCCTTCGGCCCTTCCGGAGCGGGGGAAGCGATGGATACCGTTTCACCTGCGTTGAGAATGAAGACCAATCTCGAATCCAAGGGAAACATATACTTACAACTTGTATCGCAGATCATGGGGCGAGTTGTCGTCTCAAACTCAACCTTCACGACCTTTCCATCGACTTTACCAATCGAACTCGCCCGAACGGCGATAGGTTTTTCTTGGGCCAAATCATGAGGCAGCGTGATCATCATAGCAGGAATGCCAGTATCGGTAGATGCTATGACGACAGATCCGCCGAGATTACCACGGTAATCCACGGCGTTCGATAAAAGATTGCATACTCTCTTTTTGATTTTCACAATCTGTCGGCAATTTGCCGCCCAGTCCTGGAATTTGAAGTTCTTATCTTCAACTGCCCCATCCTTGAAGATACTGGTATCGATAGCTGGGGTTGCTACCACCGTTTGGGCCAAGACCACATTGCTGCATCCTGCAAACGCGACGGCTGCCGACAGCCCAATAAGAAAGTACCACCGCATAGCTCTCAATAGCATAGAGCCGTTCAATATCAAACTTTTACTTGTGATTGCTCTTGTTTAAGCGCTAAACCGAAAGTTGCAGCGCGTCCCAGAGGCCACATCCCGTCGTCGCCCCCACTGTCCTCGCAATAGCCAATGCGGATCGGGCGCGCCTTCGCGCGCCCGATCCCTCCGGTGATTACCAACTATAGGACAAGCCCGCACCCATACCGATCTTGTTGATGGCCGGCGAGTACGAGAGCGAAGCCGTCCCGCGCCACGCGCCATCCTCGGAGGTGAAGCCGTAGCCAATGGCCATGGCGCCTTGACCGTCATAGAAGCCGGTTCCGATACCAAGGCTCTGCGAGCCCGGGCGATCGGTAAACCGCATCTGGCTCATGGCAAAGGCTGAAGCCACGCCTCCCGCCGCAACGTTGCGGTTTCGTGTGATCTGCGTCTGGAGGGACGCCGTGACGGCATACATGTTGTTCTGCAGGGAGGTCAGACCGTTGTCGAGCGCCGTGATAGCGCCGCCAACACTGGTATATGTCGACCCCTGCACCTTGTAGGCAGGCGCTGTGACTTGACCCGTTGTTGTATCCAGAGTCGCTCCACCGCCGAGAGCCGTTGCGATGCTGTTGCCGAGGGCGACCATCTGCCCGCCGTTGATCGCGTCGGTGGAGTCGACCGCCAAGCGACCGGCTGCCACGTTGTGCAGAACAACGGGACCCGACCCTGATTGAGGTTGCAGGAACAGGTCGTTCGGGGTGCCCGAACCCGAGCTGGATCCAGCGGTGCCATATCTCAGTGGCCCGATCTCTCCGTTCGCGAGGCTTGCAACTGAGCTGTTCGTGCCGGCGAGCCCGGTCGAGAGTGAACCAACCAAAGCCGTCGTGCCGCTCAATCCTGTCGAGAGAGATGCAACAGAACTTGCTGTGTTGGACAAGCCTGATGATATCGCGGCAACCGCGCTGCTGGTCGAACTCAGAGCCGTCGACAGTGACGGGGTCACCACGCCAGGCAATCCAATGCCGCCCGCGACACTAGTTGACAGTTGCGCGACGACTTGCACCACCGCGTAGAGCTGACTTCCGTTGACGGCATCGGTCGAGTTGGCACTGATCCTCCCGGCGGCCACGTTCTGAATCTGCCGCTCGTTGCCGAGAGACCCCACGGAGAAGGTTCCAATCGGGGCAGTACCGGCAAATCCAGAGATCGTCGTCCCGTTGATCGTGGCACTGGACACGGAAACCGGTGCGGTTGCGATCGATCCATCGCCCAATGCGATACTACGCGCCGCCGACACAGTGGCACCTGAGCCCAGCGCAATGCCGGTGGTTGCGCCCGGTGCGACGACGGCCTCGTTGCCGATCGCGATAGCACCAGTATTGGCGGCATTGGTGTGATAGCCGAGAGAGATACTGCCTTGCCCGACTGCTATGGCCTCGTTGCCGATAGCCACGGCTCCATCCGCAGCACCACCAGTTATAGTGCCATCTGACGAAGCGCCAGAGTTATAGCCGGCAGCGAAGACGCCCTGACCAATCGAGAAGGTCGGATCGCCGATCGCGACAGCACCTGCGCCCTTTGCGACATTGCCCAAACCAATGGACACAGCCGAGCCGGCGCCGAAGCTATTAGCTGATGTTTGGGTACCGATCGCAATGTCGTTGGAACCGGTGGCCAGTGACTGACTACCAATCGCAATGCTGCTTTCGCCCAGAGCTTGAGCAGCGCCATTCGGACCCGCACCGATTGCCGTCGAGCCGGTCCCGGAAGCGGTGGCCATATAGCCGAGGGCTGTCGAATAACCCTTGTTTGCATCTGAGCGGACACCGACAGCTGTTGCAGTCGTGAATGCTGCATTGGCGCCGCTGCCGATGGCGACATGCGTGTTTCCAGGCCCGTTCGGAGCAACGGCGCTGTATAGATCCGATACTCTGCTATCGACCGCGTAGAGCTGAGCGCCGTTCACCGCATCGGTCGACGATGCACCGATTGTGCCTGCAGCGACGCCAGTTATCTTCTGTGCGCTGCCATTACGGGTGGCATCGAATTCCGTGCCATTCCACTGCAAAGCATTCTGACCCATCGCCGCGATGCTGGTGGACAGCGAGATGACCGAGCTGGTCGTATTGCTGAGGCCGGTCGACAGGGAACCGACACCCGTCGATAGGCTCCAGACCGCGCTGCCAGTATTCGACAAGCCGGTCGACAGGGATGCCGTGCTTGTCGACAATGAGCTCACGCCCGTCGACAGCGAGCCGACACCGGTCGAAAGGGAGATCACGCCCGTCGACAAGGAAACGACGCCAGTCGACAGCGAGCTCACGCCCGTCGACAGGGAATTTACGCCAGTCGACAGCGATACCACGTTGCTGTTCGTGCTCGACAGGCCGGTCGACAGCGAACCGACACCCGTCGAGAGTGAGCCCACCCCCGTCGACAGCGAGCCACGCTGCTGTTCGTGCTCGACAGACCCGTCGAGAGTGAGCCGACGTTGCTGTCCGTGCTCGACAGACCCGTCGAGAGCGAACCCACACCCGTCGACAGCGAACCCACGTTACTGTTCGTGCTCGACAGACCGGTCGACAGTGAGCCAACGCCGGTCGACAGCGAGCCCACTTTGCTGTTCGTGCTCGACAGACCCGTCGACAGTGAACCGACGTTGCTGTTCGTGCTCGACAGACCCGTCGACAGCGAGCCAACGCCCGTCGACAGTGAACCGACATTGCTGTCCGTGCTCGACAGGCCGGTCGACAGGGAGCCGACGCCCGTCGACAGCGAACCCACGCTGCTGTTGGTGCTCGAGAGACCCGTCGACAGGGAGCCGACGCCGGTCGACAGCGAGCCTACTCTGCTGTTCGTGCTCGATAGACCCGTCGACAGCGAGCCAACGTTGCTGTTCGTGCTCGACAGACCCGTCGACAGGGAGCCGACATTGCTGTCTGTGGTCGACAAGCCGGTCGACAGCGAGCCGACATTGCTGTCCGTGCTCGACAGGCCGGTCGACAGGGAGCCGACGCCCGTCGACAGCGAACCCACGCTGCTGTTCGTGCTCGACAGGCCCGTCGACAGTGAGCCAACGCCCGTCGACAGCGAGCCTACTCTGCTGTTCGTACTCGATAAACCGGTCGACAGCGAGCCAACGTTGCTGTTCGTGCTCGACAATCCCGTCGACAATGAACCGACGGTGCTGTCCGTGCTCGACAAGCCGGTCGACAGGGAGCCGACATTGCTGTCCGTGCTCGACAGGCCGGTCGACAGCGAGCTGACGCCCGTCGACAGCGAACCTACGCTGCTGTTCGTGCTCGACAGACCCGTCGACAGCGAGCCGACTCTGCTGTTCGTGCTCGATAGACCCGTCGACAGTGAGCCAACGTTGCTGTTCGTGCTCGACAGACCCGTCGACAGTGAACCGACGTTGCTGTCCGTGCTCGACAGACCCGTCGACAGGGAAGCGACGGTGCTGTCCGTGCTCGACAGGCCGGTCGACAGCGAGCTCACCTTGCTGTTCGTGCTCGACAGGCCGGTCGACAGCGAGCCGACGCCCGTCGACAGCGAGCCAACTTTGCTGTTCGTGCTTGATAGACCCGTCGACAGCGAGCCGACGTTGCTATTCGTGCTCGACAGACCCGTCGACAACGAACCAACGTTGCTATCCGTGCTCGACAGACCCGTCGACAGTGAAGCGACGGTGCTGTCCGTGCTCGACAGCCCCGTCGATAGCGAGCTGACGCCCGTCGATAGCGAGCCACCTTGCTGTTCGTGCTCGACAGGCCGGTCGACAGTGAAGTCACACCCGTCGACAGCGAGCCCACTTTGCTGTTCGTGCTCGACAGGCCCGTCGACAGGGAACCGAAGCCCGTCGACAGCGAAGCGACGTTGCTGTCCGTGCTCGACAGACCGGTCGACAGGGAGCCGACGTTGCTGTCCGTGCTCGACAGACCCGTCGACAGTGAGCCAACGCTGCTGTTCGTGCTCGACAGGCCAGTCGACAGTGAAGTCACACCGGTCGACAGGGAGCCCACTTTGCTGTTCGTGCTCGACAGACCCGTCGACAGCGAGCCCACCTTGCTGTTCGTGCTCGACAGACCCGTCGACAGGGAACCGACGGTGCTGTCCGTGCTCGACAGGCCGGTCGACAGCGAACCGACATTGCTGTCCGTGCTCGACAGGCCGGTCGACAGCGAGCCGATATTGCTGTCCGTGCTCGACAGACCCGTGGAGAGCGAACTCACCCTGCTGTTCGTGCTCGACAGACCGGTCGACAGCGAGCCAACGCCCGTCGAGAGCGAGCCCACCTTGCTGTTCGTGCTCGATAGACCCGTCGACAGTGAACCGACATTGCTGTCCGTGCTCGACAGACCTGTCGACAGCGACCCGACATTGCTGTCCGTGCTCGACAGACCCGTGGACAGCGAGCTCACGTTGCTGTTCGTGCTCGACAGACCCGTCGACAGTGAGCCAACGCCGGTCGACAGCGAGATCACCTTGCTGTTCGTGCTCGACAGACCCGTCGACAGCGAACCGAAGCCCGTCGACAGCGAACCAACGGTGCTGTTCGTGCTCGACAGACCCGTCGAAAGTGAACCGAAGCCCGTCGACAGCGAACCGACATTGCTGTCCGTGCTGGACAGGCCGGTCGACAGGGAGCCGACACCCGTCGACAGCGAACCGACGGTGCTATTCGTGCTCGACAGGCCGGTCGACAGGGAACCGACACCGGTCGACAGCGAGATCACTTTGCTGTTCGTGCTCGACAGGCCAGTCGACAGCGAACCGACATTGCTGTCCGTGCTCGACAGGCCGGTCGACAGGGAGCTCGACATTGCTGTCCGTGCTCGACAGACCGGTCGACAGGGAGCCCACGCCCGTCGACAGCGAGCCCACGCTGCTATTCGTGCTCGACAGGCCGGTCGACAGAGAGCCAACGCCGGTCGACAGCGAGATCACTTTGCTGTTCGTGCTCGACAGGCCGGTCGAGAGCGAACCAAAGCCCGTCGACAGCGAACCGACGGTGCTGTTCGTGCTCGACAGACCGGTCGACAGAGAGCCGACATTGCTGTCCGTGCTCGACAGGCCCGTCGACAGCGAGCCCACGCTGCTGTTCGTGCTCGACAGGCCAGTCGACAGAGAGCCAACGCCGGTCGACAGCGAGATCACTTTGCTGTTCGTGCTCGACAGACCCGTCGAGAGCGAACCAAAGCCCGTCGACAGCGAACCGACATTGCTGTTCGTGCTGGACAGGCCGGTCGATAGTGAACCGACATTGCTGTCCGTGCTCGACAGGCCAGTCGACAGGGAGCCAACGCTGCTATTCGTGCTCGACAGGCCGGTCGACAGGGAGCCGACGCCCGTCGACAGCGAACCCACGCTGCTGTTCGTGCTCGACAGGCCGGTCGACAGTGAGCCAACGCCCGTCGACAGCGAGCCTACTCTGCTGTTCGTGCTCGACAGGCCCGTCGACAGGGAGCCGACATTGCTGTCCGTGCTCGACAGACCGGTCGACAGCGAACCGACATTGCTGTCCGTGCTCGACAGGCCGGTCGACAGGGAGCCGACGCCCGTCGACAGCGAACTCACGCCGGTCGACAGCGAACCCACTTTGCTATTCGTGCTCGACAGACCGGTCGACAGCGAACCGACATTGCTGTTCGTGCTCGACAGACCCGTCGACAGAGAGCCGACATTGCTGTCCGTGCTCGACAAGCCGGTCGACAGTGAGCTGACGCCCGTGGACAGCGAGTCCACGCTGCTGTTCGTGCTCGACAGGCCGGTCGACAGCGAGCCGACGCCGGTCGACAGCGAGATCACTTTGCTGTTCGTGCTCGACAGACCTGTCGACAGTGAACCGAAGCCCGTCGACAGTGAACCGACGCTGCTGTTCGTGCTCGACAGACCGGTCGACAGCGAACCGACATTGCTGTTCGTGCTCGAAAGACCCGTCGACAGTGAATCGACGCCCGTCGACAGCGAACCCACGCTGCTATTCGTGCTCGACAGGCCCGTCGACAGTGAACCAATGCCGGTCGACAGCGAGCCTACCTTGCTGTTCGTGCTCGACAAGCCGGTCGACAGCGAACCGAAGCCCGTCGACAGCGAACCGACGTTGCTGTTCGTGCTCGAAAGACCCGTCGACAGTGAATCGACGCCCGTCGACAGCGAACCCACGCTGCTATTCGTGCTCGACAGGCCGGTAGACAAGGAGCCGACGCCCGTCGACAGCGAACTTACACCGGTCGACAGCGAGCCCACCTTGCTGTTCGTGCTCGACAGGCCCGTCGACAGCGAACCGACGTTGCTGTTCGTGCTCGACAGACCGGTCGACAGTGAACCGACGTTGCTGTTCGTGCTCGACAGACCCGTCGACAGTGAATCGACGCCCGTCGACAGCGAACTCACGTTGCTGTTCGTGCTCGATAGACCCGTCGACAGTGAACTGACGCCAGTCGACAGCAAACTCACGTTGCTATTCGTGCTCGACAGACCCGTTGAGAGCGAGCCGACACCCGTCGACAGCGAACCGACATTGCTGTTCGTGCTCGACAGACCCGTCGACAGCGAGGCCGTCGTGTCCAACATGGTCGAGGCCACCGAGTACAGCTGGCTACCGTTTACCGCATCCGTCGAGGTCGCTGTGACTTGGCCCGCCGCCACGTTCTGAATCTGGCGCTCGTTGCCTGCAGAGCCCACCGACACTGGGCCCACAGGCGCCGTGCCCGCAAAGCCGCTGAAGGCCTTGCCGTTCACCGTGGCCGACGAGACCGGCGTCGCGGCCGTGGTGGTGCTGCTCGCGCCAAGCGCGACGCTGTTCTGGACGGAGGCGCTGGACGACTTACCAATCGCGATGGCTTGGAGGCCGTCCGCCTTCGCTGAGTCGCCTACGGCCGCGGCGGACTGCCCAGCGGCCTGAGAGCTCTGGCCGAGAGCCGTGGCCGAAGTGCCCGAAGCATTCGCGCCGTTGCCAAACGCCGAGGCGGTCTGGCCGGAAGCAACAGCGGAGGCACCCACCGCGGTGGCGCCGAGGTTGGACGCGTTGGCAGAGTTGCCGAACGCCGAGGCGTAAACGAAGGAGGCAACGGCTGAGTTACCCACGGCGGTCGTTGCACCGCTGGCCGCCTTGGCAGTTTTACCGATGGCCACCGCACTGTCAGCGGCAGCATTGGCGTTGTAGCCGAGGGCCACGGCGCTTTGGCCGGCAGCATTGGCGTTGTTGCCGAACGCCACGGCCTGGATGCCCGTCGCCGCCGCGCCTGTGCCAATGGCCGAGATACCCGACAGCGCCTGATCGCCCACGCCGCGTCCACCGTCCCAGGCGCCGAGCGTGCTGTTCCACGGCAAGCCGCCGTCGACCAACGCCTTCGCCACTGCGTAAAGCTGGCTGCCGTTCACCGCATCCGTAGAGGTCGCTGTGAGTCGGCCCGCCGCCACGTTCTGGATCTGGCGCTCGTTGCCCGCCGAACCCACCGACACCACGCCCACCGGCGCCGTGCCCGCAAAGCCGCTGAAGACCGTGCCATTCACCGTGGCCGACGGGACCGCCGTCGCGGCCGTGGTGGTGCTGCTCGCGCCCAGCGCGACGCTATTCGCAACGCTGGCGGTGGCGCCGTTACCGATCGCTACCGTATTGTCACTGGTCGCACCGGCGCTCGTGCCGATGGCGGCGGCGTTCAGTCCGGAGGCGCTGGCCGCCTTACCGAGCGCCAGGGCGGTGCTCCCCGCTGCGCTCGCGCTCGTACCGATGGCCATCGCATTGGTCCCGGCGGCCGTACTTGTCGTGGTCGTGTCACCAATCCGCATCGACCCGTTGCCGGCGACATCCTGAACGGTGATCTTGCCACCGTTGACGTAGAGCTGGCCGCCTAGGCTGAGGTTATAGGATTCGCCACCGCCCGCGCCGCCTACCGCCCCGAAAAACACAGAACGGACCGTCTGCGTGGCGAAATTTGGATTGCAGCCAACGTTAGTGAGACTTCCATAGAACGTGTTTTGTGATCCGTCCTGGATCATTGCGCAAGCGCCATCTTGCTGATTATTGATGAACAACTGCGCCGTGGCCGTGGAGGGCATCAGCCCACCCACGGCTCCGAACGTCGCCGTCAGCGCCCCCGCGCCCAGCGCCCCGAGCCGGGGGCGGCGGCCGAAGGCCACGCAAAGGCTGGAAAGGCGCAGCACGGCCATGATGCGGCGGCGCATGCCGTCCGTTAGCTCGCCGCGGATCCCCACCGCGTAGCCCAGATGGGCGGCGCGGCCGTTGGCGCGGGTGGTTTCCTGATTCTTACGGTTCGTGTTCATGGTGCCCCTGAAAGGATGATCGCGCCGTTGGCCGTCGCGGTTGTTTCGGGTGGCCAGAGCGGAGCGTCCGCTCCCCTGGCCGTTGTCTCGGTTCTGCTCCGGGGCGCCCCAGCCCCGCCGCTTCACGTCATTCGCGGTGGAGGTCGCTGTCCCTCGTGGCGCCGCGGAGCCACCAGCCGACGAAGCCCATGGCGGGGACCACCACGGCGACCATGGCCGCCATCGCGATCCGCCCCTGGATCAAGAGGCCCATGAGGCACCCGGAGACGGCCGCCGCGGACAGGCCGACCACGGCCGCCCCGCTGTCGCCCTCCGTCTCGACCCGGCCCAGGGCCTCCACGGCGCCTTCGGTATTCCGCTCGTGCATTCGACGAACTCCACCCTCGCCCCAGAACGACACCGCCTCCGAAGGCCTCTGGCTACGCACAGCCGCACCCTCCGAACAGGTTTGCTGCAACTCCACGATGCACACCCCTGACTTTTGCCCCGTCAATTGTGGATGTTACCGCTAGTTTGCTGATAATCAGTACTTGCAACTTCTGCGTTATGTCGCCTTAAACGCAGTCTTGCTGGGTTTTTGTTTGCATGCGTCGGTATAGCTGTCAATTCATCGAGGTAGAAACCGCGCTGCACCTGTTTAACGGCTTTTATCCGATCATTTTAACTTTTTGTTAACCTGTAAATTATTGGTCGAAATGCCGAAGCTGATTGGGTTTTTGCTTCGGACTCTTGGATCTCTCGGGCGCTGGGTCTGGTTTTGCGCAAAAAAGATAGTACCCGCCGATCTTTCGGCTGAACACGACTGGGATTTCTTGGCCCAAAATGCGATCAACAGTCGTTTCACGGCGAGATTCCGGGAAATTTCGTCAGGTTCTCGGCGGACATCGGAGTCTCTAGGCCGATCACCAATGGATCGGTCCGTTCGATGCTCCGCACGCGCGTGCTTCACGCGGTTCTGATCAGCGGCCAGTCGATTTTTCTAGAGTTCTAGTGGTCTTCCGGGGCGAGTAGCCGGGACGAGCCGAGGTCTTTACTGGCCCAGCCCACTTGCGGGACCAGCCATCGATGAAGGCAGACCTCTCGTCGCGATGCGTCGCCGCCTCGCTCATCTCATCACTACCGCGGCGGCGCTGGGCCCCAGGCAATCAATAAGCACCGGGGCTATGGGCGGATTCCTGGCGATCCAGTCCGCTTTTTCCGCGCCATTCCATCCGTTAAGTTAAGCTATCGTATAAAGCGGGTGCGCGATCTTCGAGATCATGGCGCCAACAAGTATGCCGCGGGCGTGATTCCTTGCGCGGAAGTCTCTGCATGATCTTCGTGCGCCGATCCGGGCGGTGCGATCATGCCGAGACGGTCATTTCTTCCCTGGGCCCGCCAATCCTCACGACAATTTCTCCGTTTTCGCCGGTTCCGGAGCGGCCGTGGCTTCGTTGCAACAGGTTCTGTGGGGCGGCGGGCCGCTTCCTCATCCTGAGGCGCCCGGTTTGCCGGGCCTCGCAGGAGGCCTCCGGGAATCGCGGCGACCTCTGGGGCACTGCTTCGCTTCCCGGTCAGGCTCTGGTGGCGGCGGGCGTATCCGGATCGACCCC
The DNA here is from genome assembly GCF_042661665.1 of Methylobacterium komagatae. NCBI lineage: Bacteria > Pseudomonadati > Pseudomonadota > Alphaproteobacteria > Hyphomicrobiales > Methylobacteriaceae > Methylobacterium > Methylobacterium komagatae. The sequence continues at coordinate 2,292,837 of NZ_JBHSWN010000001.1, read as the reverse complement.
CTCATCCGCCGCCTTGCCGACCGTGTCGGCCATCGTGGCGCGGCGGGTGCCGAGGGGCTCGGGATCACCCACCGTCGTGTCCTCGGCGGTCTGGTGCTCCATCTCGGCGTTCAGCTGCGCGCCCAGCAGCACGATGGTGGTGGACAGCCAGATCCAGGTCATGAAGCCGATGGCGGCGCCGAGCGACCCATAGGTCTGGTTGTACTTGCCGAAGTTGGCGACGTACCACGAGAAGAGCCCCGATCCGCCGAGCCAGAGAATCGCCGCCAGCGCCGAGCCGGGGGTCGCCCAGCGCCAGCGGGGGCATCCCGGCTGGGGCCGAATCGGTACAGCAGGGCGAGGCCGAACAGCACCGCAACCAGCAGGATCGGCCAGCGCAACTGCGACAGCCACCACGCCCCCTCCCCCAGCCCGATGAAGCCGAGGACGATGGGCAGGACGATCACGGCGGCGAGCGCCGAGACGAGGAACAGCAGCGCCCCACCGGTGAAGGCGAGGGAGATGAGGTTCAGCTTCACGAAGCCGCGCGATTCGCGCTCGTCGTAGACGAGGTTGAGGGCATCGAAGACGTGCTTCATGCCGCCGTTGGCGCTCCACACCGAGAGGGCGAGCCCGACGATCAGGCTGAGGCCGAGGGTGGTGCTGCCCTTCTCGTTGAGGCGCGTTACCTGCTCGCCGACGATCTCAAGGGCGCCCTGGGGCAGGATACCCTGAAGGCTGCCGATCTGCTCCGCGATGGTCGAGGGGTCGGCGACGAGGCCGTAGAGCGAGACCAGGGCCGCGATGGCCGGGAAGATCGCGAGCAGGGTGAAGAAGGTGACGCCCGCCGAGACGAGCATGATGCGGTTCTCGCCGACATCGTGCCACGTACGCAGCAGGATGTCCTTCCAGCCCGCCGCCGGGATCTCGGTGGGGGCGGACGCCCTGCGGCCACGGTCCGCTTGGCGGCGGGCGACTTCCTCGGCCTTGCGGCCCGTATGGGAGGGCGGTGGGCGCCGGGCCTCGCCCGGATCAGCGCCACGGGGCTGCCCGGCGGCGCGGCGCGTCCCCGGCAAGGCCACGAGGCCGACGAGGGCGGCGGCAAGGCCGAGTGTCCAGATCAAAGAGGCCGAAGCGGCCGTTTCGTCTTGATCTCGCGAAGTCGTCTTCGGCATCGGCGGCCCCGTTCCATTCGGGGATGCGCCCGAATTCCTTGGGCTAACCTCCGTTGGTCCCGGCGCGTTTCAGGGGACGCTTGGTTTGTGTCGGGCCCGCTTCTTCCTGGTCCGCGAGCGTGTCCACCATCCAGGCGGATTCCGCGTTCTCACCGCGCAGATAGCGGGCGAAGACGTCGATCGGCTGCGGCTTGCCGACGAGGTAGCCCTGCACCTCGTCGCAGGCCTCGTCGGTGAGGAACCGCATCTGGTCCGGCGTCTCCACGCCTTCGGCCACGACGCCCATGCCGAGGCTGCGCCCGAGGCTGAGCACCGCGCGGACGATGACCGCCGCCTGCGGGCTGCCCTCGACATGCCCAACGAAGGATCGGTCGATCTTGATCTTGTCGAACGGGAAGGCCTGCAACGTCGCGAGCGACGAATAGCCGGTACCGAAATCGTCCATGGCGATGGAGATGCCGAAGCTCTTCAGCCGCCGGAGGATGCCGAGCGCGCGGGCCATGTCGTTGATGATGACCGATTCGGTGATCTCCAGTTCCAGCCGCGCGGGGGGCAACCCCGTCTCGGCCAGGATGGCGAGGATGCGGTCGGCTAAATCCGCTTGCTGAAACTGCATCGGCGACAGGTTCACCGCGATCTTGAGCGGGCGGTCCCAGGTCGCGGCCTCGCGGCAGGCGGCGCGGAGCACCCACTCACCGAGGCTGAGAATCGTCCCGCTCTGCTCGGCCAGCGGCACGAACACGCTGGGGGGCACGAGGCCGCGCGTCGGGTGGCGCCAGCGCACGAGCGCCTCGAAGCCCACGAGGTCCCGCCCGCCGGTATTCACCTGAGGCTGGTAATGCAGGGTCAGCTCGTTCTCAGCGATGGCGCGGCGGAGGTCGCATTCGAGATCGAGGCGTTCGGCCACCGCCTCGTCCATGGCGGCCTCGAACACGCGGTACGTGTTCCGTCCTTCCAGCTTCGCGCGGTACAGAGCCAGGTCGGCGCGCTTGAAGATCTCCTCGCCGGATTTGCCGTGCTCCGGCGCGAGGGCGATGCCGATGCTGAGGCCGACCTCCATCCGCTGCTCCTCGAAATAGACCGGCTCGTTGACGGAGCCGATGAGGCGGCGGGCGAGGTCCTCGATGGCCGCAAGGTCGCCGCCATCGGCCACGAGCACGGCGAATTCGTCGCCGCCGAGCCGGGCCACCACGTCCTCCGCGTGCAGTTCCACGCGGATCCGGTGCGCCACCGCGCGCAGCACGGTGTCGCCCGCGAGATGCCCGAGGCGATCGTTCACCGCCTTGAACCGGTCGAGGTCGAGGCAGAGCACCGCCGCCCTGCCCCCGCGCAGGCGCAGTTCGGAGAGGCGGTCGTCCAGACGCTCGTAGAACAGGGCGCGGTTCGGCAGGTCGGTCAGGCCGTCATGCCGCGCCATGTGGGCGATCTGTCGCTCGGCGGCCTTGCGGGCGCTGATGTCGATTTGCGTGCCGACGAAACGCAGCGGCGTGCCATCCTCGGCGCGGGCCACCACCCGGCCGCGGGTGAGCAGCCACGCCCAGCCACCATCGCTGCGGCGCATGCGGTGCTCGCACTCGTAAAGGGGCGTGCGGCCGTCGATATGATCCTGAAGAACGCGCTCCGTCCTGGCCGCATCCTCGGGGTGGACCAGCATCCGCCACGTGCGAGCATGGGGCTCCAGCTCGCCGGGCGTGTAGCCCAGCACCTCCCACCAGCGCGCGGAACACCACGCTTCCCCGCTCACCAGATCCGAATCCCACAGGCCGTCGCTGCCCGCATCGAGCGCCAGGGCGAGGCGCGCCTCGCTCTGCGCCACCTGGGTCTCGGCGCGCTTGCGGGCGGTGATGTCGGTGAAAGTCAAGACGGCGCCTCCCTCCACGACAGGGACGAGGCGAACCTCGACCACGCAGCCGTGGGGCGCTTCCTGCTCGAAGGCGTAGGTCTCGCCCGGTGCCATATCCTCGAAGTTCCAGCGGCGCAGGGCCTCCGGAGCATTGCCGAGACGGCCTTCGGCGATCTGGTGGAAGCTCACGGCCTCGAAGGAGGGATGCGCACGCATCAGGGCCGGGGGAAGACCGAGCAGGGTGGCGGCTCGCTCGTTGCACACCCGGACGAGGCCGGAGGCGTCCACCATCATCAGCCCCTGGTCCATCGTTTCGAGGACCGTATCGAGCAACTCGGTCTTCTCGCGCAGGAGCTGCTTGCCCTCGCGCAGGAAGCGGTTCGTCCGCCGCAGATGCTCCACGAACAGGGCCAGCGCCGACATGGCGAGGATGGTGAGCATCCCCGCCGCGATGGCGAGCGCCAAGGCGCCGCGGGGGAAGGTCTCGGTCTCGGGCGCCCGGGCCGGATCGGGCACGATCTCGACGGCCATCATGGCGATGAAGTGCAGGCAGGCGATGGCCGCCGTGAGGAGCGTGGCCGATACGACATCGACCGCCCCTCCCCCGGTCGGCGAGCGGCAGCCATGGCCAGGGCGGCGAGCGCAGTGCCCGCCACGAGGGCGATCACGACGAGGGCGATGTCCCAGGTGATGAGGCCCGGCAGGCGCACGCCCGCCATGCCGGTAAAATGCATCGCCCCGATGCCGAGCCCTAGAACCGCGCCCGCAACAGCGGCCCCGGACATGCCCGGAAGGGAGCTCGCCAGGATCAGCGCAAAACAGGCCGACGCGATCCCGACCACGAGGGACAGGCAGGTCAGGACCGGATCGTAGCCGATGCCGAAGCCGGGGTCGTACCCCAGCATGGCGATGAAATGGGTGCTCCAGATCCCGATGCCTGCCGCGATACCGGCTCCCAGGATCAAGGCCGCGCGACTCGCTCCAAGGCCGGCCCTGGCCTGCCTCAGCAGGTAGAGGGTGGAGAAACACGAGAACCAGCAGACCAGGGCGGCAAGGGGTACCGCCCAGGCCGTGTGCTCATGAGTCAGACAGAAGAGCGCGCGATACATGGTGGCCCACATGCCCGTTTCGTGGAGGGCATGTTGGCCGTGACAACTTTAAGATGGGTTATTTTACAACCTACGAGCGAATTTCTGTCACCGGTTGAGGGAGGGTCCACCGGCCGTGCCGCCCGTGCCGGGCGGACCGCTGGTGGGGGTTCCGCCGATCGTGACGTTGGGCGTGGTGCCGGGAACCGACGAATTGCTCGGGTTGGCCTCGTTCCCTCGGGTGATCGGGCTCGGCCCGAGATCACGCTCCCCGGGCGTGACGCCGCCGACGCTCGAGGGCGGTGTCACGCCGGTATTGCCCGCGCCTCCGGTGACGACCTGCGCCATGGCGGGAGAGGCCAGGGCAAGGGAGAAGGCGAGAATCACAAGGCGCATGGATGGGTATCCGTTCGTCGGAATGGCGGGCGGCAACGGACCGGGCGCGGGTTGGTTCACCGATGCTGCGGCGACGCTGCCCGGAACAAGGCGTCCGGCGGAGGCTTTGCGCAAACTGTCGGACCACCCGGGATCATCGCATGCGCCGCACGCCGCTCTTCGCCACCATCCTCCTCACACTCGGATTGGGCGGGCCGGGCCACGCGGCGGAAGGGGCGCAGTTCGATGGCTCAGCGCTGAAGCCGATGCTCCAGAGCGACAACCTCGTCTTCAACGGCGTGACCCGTTCGGCGGATGGCCGGGTGTTCTCGCCGTTCCAGCGTCAGACCAAGGACAAGGGCATCGAGCTCGGCGAATGGAAGGATGGGAAGCCCGTCGCTTATCCGAACGAGGCCTGGAACGCGTGGAAGCAGGGTGACGACCCGGCCAAAGCCTTCGTAGCGGTGAACGCCATCCGCATGGGACCGGACGGCGACCTGTGGGTGGTCGACAAGGGGGCGCCGGGCCTCGGCGACGCACCGCTCCCCGGCGGGGCGAAGCTCGTGCAGATCGACATCGCTAAGAACGAGATCCGCAAGATCTATCCCCTTGATGCGGCGGTGGATGAGAAAGGCTTCATCGACGATTTCCGCTTCAACGGTCGCAAGGTCTATCTCACCGATGCGGGCAGACCCGGCCTCGTCGTGCTCGATCTCGACAGCGGCAAGCTGCGTCGCGTGCTGGACAACCATTGGTCGATGATCGCGCAACGTCCCCTCACCGGTCAGGGGCGCGTCTTGCGCGACGACAAGGGCAAGCCTTTGGCGATCCACGCGGACCAGCTCGAAGTCTCCCCGGACGGCAAGACCTTCTATTACCAAGCCTGCACCGGCCCGCTTTATAGCATCGAGACCCGTTGGCTCGATGACGAGGGCGCAAGCGACGAGGAGCGGGCCAAGCATGTGAAGCTCTTCGCACCCACCGTGGCGACAGGCGGCACTGCCATCGCGGCGGATGGGACCATCTATTCGAGCGACACCGACGCCCTGCGCGTCCTGAAGATCGCCCCGGACGGCACGACTAGCACCCTGGTTCAGGACCCTCGCCTCATCTGGGTGGACGCGATGTGGATCGATGAGGAGGGCGGGCTATGGATCCCGGCCGCGCAGATGAACCGCACGCCCGCCATGAATGGCGGAGAAGCCTCGGCGGTGAAGTTCCCGACCACGATCTTCCGGCTCGATATCGGCGCCATGCCCCTGAGAAACTGACGATTCGGCACGCGGCGGTGGATGGCCCTCACCGCCGACGCTGCATCGTGAGGCAGATCGGCTAAAATGGGGGCGTCTCCTTTGAGCCGTTTGAGCGATGCCGCCGAGTTCGACGCCCACCCCGGACACCGACGATCAAGCCGAAGGACTGGCGAAGGTCCACCGCCTCGCGACCGAGCTGGCCGCCAGGCTGCGCTATGCGCAGATGGTGGAGCGTCCGCTCCCGCCGGAACAGGTGAACGCCCTGATCGATGCGGCGCGCCTGCTCCAGGAGCGCGGTGAGCCGTGGCCGCACCTCGTCGGCGAGGTTCTACGGAAGGTCGCTGACGATCTCAGCGAGGAAGAGACGCCGAAGGAGCCGGACGAAGCCGGGCGAGGCCGCGTCGTGGCGGGCCTCAACCGTTTCCTCGGCGCCTTCCGCCGCGAGGGCCGCCCCTCTTCGGAGAGCTGAACCGGGTGGCGACGCGCCGCAGGCAGCCATGAGCAGCATGCAGGCACCCTTTCGGTGCTTTCGCGTTGGGCCGGCATGACCGTAGAGGCGCCGACCATGTTACGTTCCGAGACCCCGCCCCCGCCCGGCAACCTGGGCTCAAGGAGCCGCCGGATTCCGACCGGCCGAACGTCGCGCAGTTGAAGGGCGACATCAACAGCGGCCGCACGGGCGATAAGATTGCCCATGTCGATGTCGGCGCGGCCATGCTCGGAACCTGTGAGGAGGCCGGAGGCGCCCCGCCGACGCCGCAGCAGGTGAAGCTGGCGCGGACCAACGAGGCGGCGTCGGAACGCGTGCGCGCGGCGGCCGATCCCCACGGCCACAGGGGCTGGACCATGCCGCTTTACCTTGGGATCGTCGGGGCTATCTGTGCCGTTCTGGTGATCGGGATGGTGGTGATCCGCTGACAGGCCGGTCCCACCTGAACCGGCACAAGGAGACCTTTGCCCATGGTCATGATCATCATTTGCTTCCTGGCGCCGTGGCTCGCCATGTTCCTGCGGGGCAAGATCTTCCAGGGCATCCTTTGCATCATTCTCCATCTGACGCTGATCGGCTGGATCCCGGCGACGATCTGGGCACTCATCGTTACCCAGCGGGAAAAGAGCGCCTAAGCGACACGCGTCGCCTCGGCCGTTCGGCGCTGGCGCTCGACATGCTCGCGCGCCCGCAGCCAATGGACCAGATCGAGCACGACCACCGGTGAGACCGCCGCCAATGCCATGAGGGTGCGGTGGCGTTCCGGATTCGAGGGCCCCAAACCCCGCGCGAGCAGGGCGGCGTCGAGCAGATCGCCGCCGACCCGCAGGCCCAGCCGACGCTCCGGCTCCGATCCCGCGAGCATCGCCGCACCCGAGGCGATCTCGCGCAATCCGAAAGCCTGGAGTGCGCGTTCGTGACCTTCGAGGCCGATGGCGCGCGCGAGTTTCCGTGGCGCCAGCACCTCGACGACGCCGAGGCCGATGCCGAACCATGCGAGTCCCCGGGCCATGCGACGGTCATCGGCTTCGTCCCAGGATGTTCTGCGGTCCGGCGGGGAATAGGCACTTCGGTCCCCGGCCCGCACTGGGGCTCGGCGATACGGCGACCGGCGCGGCACGGCGACGGAGTCGAACTGCGCGGCAAGCCTGTAAAGGCCGGAGCGCAGTGCAGGGCCCTGCAGCGGCCGTCCGTGGCCGGTGATCGCGCGTTGCGGCTCGAGGGCGGCCAGTTGCTCGACCGATCGCCTTGCCGCTCCCCAATCCACCGTGAAATACATCGGCGGCCCGTGGATCTCCGGCACCTGCAACGTCACGGCGTAGACCGATTCCTGCGCGGTGGTGACGAAGGCATCGCCCGCGATGAGGCTGCGATCGGCCTCGCGCCAGAAGGCGACCTGCCCGACCGAATGCCCTGGGACGTGGATCCAGCGCCAGCCCGGCATGGGCGGCACCGAGCCGTCCTCGGGTAAGAGATGCAACCGATTAGCGACATCGACCGGGTTACGCGGGAACAGCGTCGAGAGACGAGCGAGCGCCCCGCCGCCGACGTGGGGGGCAGCGGGCGGATAGGAAGCGGAACCGTCGAGATAGGGGCGTTCCAGGGTATGTGCCCAGACCGGTGCGTCCCATTCCTGGGCAAGTTCTTCCAGAGCGCCGACATGATCGAAATGGCCGTGGGTGAGCACGATGGCCGCCGGTCTGCTCTTTGGCCCGAAGCGCGCGGCCGCCGCGGCCTTGATCGCGGCGCGGGAGCCCATGAGCCCCGCGTCGATCAGCACCCATTCCCGGTCGCCCGCCCCAGGGGCACCCCAGAACACCACGTTGACGATGGCGAGGCGCAGATAGGCCAAGTCGGACGTCACATCATAGAGGCGGCCCTGCCCAGAAGGCCGGTCGGCACGGGCATCTCGATCGATCGGGATTTGCTGGGCCACGGCACGCTCCATCGACGGACAGGCCACCCGAAGAACGGCAGAGGTTCTCGGCGGCTCCTCAGTCCAACCTGAGGCCCAGGCGAACGTTCACTCGACGCATTCACTCCTCTGCTTGCACTCCGCGCCCACGTCGTCTGGAAACACCTATGTTAGCCGGCGATTCATCTATCGAATTGTCGCACCCGGCCAGTAAATCCATTTTAACCAATCACCGGCGCGATCCACCGCTCGTCAGACAATATCCGCCGCTCAATCCGGTGGCATACGCTCTTCCGCAACCAAGCCTGCTAGAAGCGTGACATGTGCTCCAAAGCACAGCCAAAATTGCCACTTTTGCCGAAGCCATTCCCTCGACGCTGATCTGTAATCCACGTCAATAATGGTTTTGGCACTTGCTTATTCGATAAATGAAGCTCATTTGACACCTGAGGGTGCAACCATGGAAAAATGCGAATGTCTCAGGAAACCGAGGGCCAACGCCTCGACTTCATCGTAGCAGCCAGCGACATCGTCGCCGCCTACGTCTCCAACAATCACGTCGCTGCGGCCGATCTGCCCGCGCTGATCATCACCATCCATCAGGCTCTTGGTACGCTCGCCAGCGGCGCTCCCGCCCATGAGGAAGAGGCGGTCGAGAAGCCGAGTGCCGCTCAGGTCCGCAAGTCCGTGCAGCAGGATGCGATCATCAGCTTCATCGACGGGCGCCGGTACAAGACGCTGAAGCGCCACCTCGCGGCGCATGGGTTCAACCCGGCGAGCTACCGCGAGAAGTTCGGCCTCGGCGCGGACTACCCGATGGTTGCCCCCGCCTACAGCGAGAAGCGCTCGAACCTCGCCAAGTCGCTCGGCCTCGGCCGGCCGGCGGAGCAGCCTTCGCCCCGTTCGAAGGCCGCCTGAAACGGCGTTCCCGGCCGCTGGACGAAGCTCCGGCGGCCGTTGTAGTGCGGTGCACACTTCTTCACGGAACCAAACGGCCACCTTGGCCATATCTGTTGCTCCGTGATCCGCAGGAGTAGTGATTCCGTGCATCGACGTAACGTCCTCCTGGGCGGCTCCGGCGTGGCCCTGTCCGGCCTGTTGGAGACGGTCCTTCTGCCGAAGGCCGCCCTTGCCGAGGGCAACGACAAGCAGGCCGCCATTCCGGGACCGGGACCGTTCGAGGGATCGACCGTCCGCCGCCTCGCGCAAGCGCTGGCGAAGCAACCCTTCAAGGCGCCGTCGACCGATCTGCCCGGCGCGATCAAATCCCTGACCTACGACCAGTATCGGGGCATCCGCTTCCGCAAGGAGCGCGCCCTCTGGCGCGACCAGAAGTTGCCCTTCGAGGTGCAGTTCTTCCCGCGCGGCTTCCTGTTCCGTCCCGCCGTAGACATCTTCGAGGTCGTCGACGGCAAGGCGACGGCGGTGCCCTACAGCGCCGACCTCTTCACCTATGACGAGCCCAACTTCCGCGTGACGGAGCCGCTCGGCTTCGCGGGCTTCCGCATCCACGTGCCATCGCAGGGCGGCGGCGACAGCGACGAACTCTGTGCCTTCCTTGGCGCCAGCTATTTTCGCGCGATCACCAAGGGCCAGCAATATGGCCTCTCGGCGCGTGGCCTCGCCATCGGCACGGGCAACCCGAAGGGCGAGGAATTCGCCCGCTTCCGCTCGTTCTGGCTGGAGAAGCCAAAACCGGACTCACCCGCCCTCGTCATCTACGCCCTGCTCGACAGCGAAAGCGTGACCGGCGCGTACCGCTTCACGGTCCGTCCGGGCTCGGCCACGGTGTTCGACGTGGAGAGCGTGCTCTACCCACGGGTCGACATCACCGAAGTCGGCATCGCGCCTCTCACCAGCATGTATCAGCTCTCGCCGAAGGATTCCCGCCGGTTCGACGAGTGGCGCCCGGCCGTCTACGATTCCGAAGCGCTGCTGATGTGGACCGGCCAGGGCGAGCAGATCTGGCGCCCCCTCTGCAACCCGGTCGATCTTCAGTTCAGCGTGTTCGGACAGGCCAACCCGCGCGGTTTCGGCCTGATGCAGCGCGACCGCATCTTCGCGGATTACCAAGATCTCGAGGCACGCTACGACAAGCGGCCAAGCCTCTGGATCGAGCCGATCGGCGATTGGGGCCAGGGCGCCATCGACCTCGTGGAGATCCCGACCGCCAACGAGACCAACGACAACATCGTCTCCTTCTGGCGGCCGAAGGACAAGCTGACCGCACACGGCGAGTACACCTTCACCTACCGGATGCATTGGGCGTGGGACACGCCTTGGCCGACGCAGCTCGCGCGGGTGACCAAGACCTTCATCGGCGCGGGTACCGCCGAGAACTCTCGCATCTTCGTCATCGACCTCGTGGGCGAAGCGGTGAAGGGCAAATCCGCCGACGCTACGTTCAAGCCCGAGATCACCACCAGCAAGGGCAAGATCTTGAACGTGCTGGCCCTGCCGAACCCGGAGACCGGGGGATGGCGCGTCAGCTTCCATCTGGAGCATGGCGGGGACAAGCTCGCGGAGTTGCGCTGCGTCCTGCTCGGTGAATCCGGCCCGGTCTCGGAGACGTGGCTCTATCGTTGGACCGCGTCCTGATGCAGGCGCTGGAGGCCGCCCCGGCCGAGGCTCAACATCCCGCCCTTCCGCCGCCGTCGCCACTGGAGATGCCGGTCCAGTCCCTGAAGGGCGAGCCCCGGCGGGAGACCGGCTTGATCCCCCCGACGCGGGGGCTCGCCCTGCGCCGCGCCCTTGTCATCGGCGGGGCGGTGGTGATGACCGCTATTGGTGGCCGCCAGATGTATCTGGTGCTGAATGGCGCGGGGCAGAGCTTCCTCGGCTGGGCAGTGCTCGTGCTCTACGTGGTGCTGTTCGCCTGGATCGCGTTGGCCTTCACGAGCGCACTCGGCGGCCTCATTGATATGCTCGCCCGGCGGCGGCGAGGGGATGACGAGGCCCTCCCGGCCCTGTCGATGCGTACAGCGCTCCTGATGCCCTGCTACAACGAGCACCCGGCGCGGATCGCGGCGGGGTTGCAGTCCATCTACGAATCCCTCGAGGCGACCGGTCGGCTCGACCACTTCGACTTCTTCATCCTAAGCGACACGACCGATCCCGACGTCTGGATTGCGGAGGAAGCGTCGTTCCTCGCCCTCCGCGAGCGGACGGGCGGTGCGGCCCGGATCTTTTATCGGCGCCGCGCCAAGAATACCGAGCGCAAAGCGGGTAACATCGCCGATTGGGTCCGGCGCTTCGGCGGCGCCTATCCCTTCATGCTCATCCTCGACGCGGACAGCGTGATGGAGGGTGGCACCATCGTGCGGATGGCCGCGATGATGGAGCGGGAGCCCGGTACGGGCCTGATCCAGACCCTGCCGGTGATCGTGAACGGCACCACGCTGTTTGCGCGGATGCAGCAATTCGCCGGGCGTATCTACGGGCCGCTCATCGCCCACGGCATCGCCCGCTGGCACGGCACCGAGGGCAATTACTGGGGCCACAACGCCATCATCCGCACGCGCGCCTTCGCCGAGCAGGCGGGCCTGCCGATCCTGCCGGGCCGCGCGCCCTTCGGCGGGCACGTTCTCAGCCACGATTTCGTGGAAGCCGCCCTGATCCGCCGGGGCGGCTGGGCCGTGCATATGGTCGCCGACCTGCCCGGCAGCTTCGAGGAAGGCCCGCCGTCGCTGACCGATGTCGCCGTTCGTGACCGACGCTGGTGCCAGGGCAACATCCAGCACGCCGCCGTGCTGCCGACGCGCGGCCTGCACTGGGTGAGCCGCCTGCATCTGATGATGGGCATCGGCAGCTACGTCACCTCGCCCCTGTGGCTGATCTTCCTGCTGTTCGGCGTGTTGATCTCGTTGCAGGCGCGCTTCGTCCGCCCGGACTATTTCGGCGATGGGCCTTCGCTGTTCCCGAACTGGCCGAAGGTCGATCCCGTACTCGCCGAGCAGCTCTTCACCGCCACCATGACGGTGCTGCTGGCGCCGAAGATCATGGCCTATGTCGCCCTGCTGTTCGACGGTCGGCTTCGGCGGGCCTGCGGCGGGGGCATCCGCGCCTTCGGTGGGGTGCTGGTGGAGACGCTGATCGGCGGTCTGATCGCACCGATCGCCATGCTGATCCAATCCTCGGCGGTGGTCGGCGTCCTGCTCGGCCGAGATTCAGGTTGGAACGCACAGAAGCGGGACGATGGCCGTGTTCCCGTGGGCGCGGTGATCGCCGGCTACTGGCAGTATACCGTGTTCGGGCTGATCCTCGCGGGAGCGGCCTACGCGGTTTCGACACCGCTCTTCCTCTGGATGACGCCCGTGCTGGTCGGTCTCGGCCTCGCCGTGCCGCTGGTGTTGCTGACATCGAGCCGCAGCGCGGGCCGGGCCCTGCGCCGGGTCGGCCTGCTGCGCACACCGGAAGAAGCGGCCCCGCCGCCCTCGCTGCAGAGAGCGCTCGCCCTCTATCGGCAACTCGGCGAGGCCAAGGAGGAGGACGCCATGCGGCGCCTCATTCGCGACCCCGCCTTGCGGCGACATCATCTCGATTCCCTGCCTCCGCCGCGCCAGCGCGGCCAAGGCGCCATCGACGCGAACCTCGTCGTCGGCTGCGCCAAGCTCGCGGATGCGGACGACTTCGAAACGGCCTGGGCCAGCCTGTCGCGGGCAGAACGATCGGCGGTTCTGGGCTCCCGCGAAGGCATGGAGCTCGCCCTCGGCCTCGCGCGGGCGGCTTAAGCACGCACGTCCGAGCCGGTGCGAGAGAGGCGCCCCGGCTCCGCGGCGGTGAGGAAAGGCGAGGATCGATAGGCCTGTGACGCCGAGATCGCTTCCGCGCCCGCGATAGGAATGCTCAATCCTGGGCCGATGAACGCCCTGAGTCTCACCCGCGCCACACCGGATCGCTCAGCCCATCCGGTGGTCGGTAGCGGACTCGTCGCCCTGGCCATCGCCATGGGGATCGGGCGTTTCGCCTTCACCCCGCTCATGCCGCTGATGGTAAGGGACGGCACCCTCGACGCGGCCTCCGGCGCGGAATGGGCGGCGGCGAATTACGTCGGCTACCTGATCGGCGCGCTTACCGCTTCACGCTTCTCGGGGCATCCTCGCCGGGGACTGCTCCTCAGCCTGGTCGGCGTCGCGGTGACGACGGTCGCGATGGTCGCTATCGGCCGAGTGGCGATCCCGGGCCTGGGTGCTAGCCTACGTGCGGCGGCGGGCGTGTTCAGCGCCTGGGCGCTGGTCTGCGCCAGCGGCTGGTGCCTCGCGGAACTCGGCCGCCGGAAGGCCGGGGCGTCGGGAGCCTGGATCTATACCGGGGTCGGCGCGGGCATCGCCTTCGCAGGCCTGCTGACATGGCTCGGGGGGCGCCAGAGGGCGGATTGGCTGTGGCTCGAACTCGGGTTGATCGCGGGGCTCGGGGCCCTGCTGGTCTGGTCCCTCTCACGGGGGCAGACCACGGCCACGGCGGATGCGCCGGGGAAAGCGGTCACCGCCGCAGGCGCCGCGCGCCGAAGCAGCCCCCTCGCCCTCGTCCTCTGCTACGGCACGTTCGGCTTCGGCTACATCGTGCCCGCGACGTTCCTGCCGGCCATGGCGCGCGATCTCGCCCCCGATCCATTAGTCTTCGGCCTCACTTGGCCCCTCTTCGGGCTTGCCGCCGCCCTGTCGGTGGCGGCTATCGCCCGCTGGCTCCCTCATGGATCGCGGCAGCGCATCTGGGCCGTGGCGCAGGCAGTGATGGCGCTCGGCACCGCCCTGCCGATCTACCTGCGAACCCTTCCGGCGATCGCCGCTTCCGCGGTGCTCGTGGGCGGTACGTTCATGGTGGCGACCATGGCAGGCCTGCAACTGGCGCGAGAGGCGCAACCGGATAACCCGACACCGCTCCTCGCCCGAATGACGGCTTCCTTCGCCGCTGGGCAGATCGCCGGGCCACTCCTGGTGCGCGCCCTCGGCTCTGGCACGGAGGCGATGGTCTGGACGAGCGCCCTCGCGACCCTGTCGCTGCTCCTCTCCGCCCTCTGGCTGTGGCGCGACGCCGCGCGGGTCGCCTAGCGGAGGACCCCTTCGGCCAGGGCGCGCTGGATGCCGCGCACGTCGGCGCCCTTCTTCAGGGTGCGCTCGATCGGCTGATCCGCGCCGGAGACCCAGATCTTGAGCTCGGCATCGAGATCGAACGTTCCCGCCGTCTCGATGGAGAAGCGTGTGATCGCCCGATAGGGCACCGACATGAATTCGACCTTGCTGCCCGTAACGCCTTGAACGTCGATGAGGATCACCCGGCGCTCGGTGAAGACGAAGACATCGCGGATGATCTTGAAAGCGAGCCGGGCCGTCTCGCCCTGAATCAGGATGCCGTCGAGGCGCTGCTGTAGCGACCCGGCATCGACGGCACTGCCATGCCCCAGCAACCCATCGAGCAAACCCATTCCGTCGCCCCCATTTCCATGCCGGACGAAGATGTGATCGCCGGGAGGGTTCGGCAACTCTACATCGTCCCCGTAAGACGGAGGCCTGCGCCTTGTGTTTCCCGGCGTGAGCCGCCATCCTCCTGGACCGCGCGGGATGTCTTCCGTGCCGGCGCCGCACCGGGCCCGCGCAGAATTGTCGTAGAACAGAATGCAGAATCTCGCGATCACCCCGATCGTCCCGGCGACGAGCCTCCGCACGCTGGCCTATGAGGCGCTAAAAACCGCCATCACCAATATGGATATCTACGGCCAGTCCGGTGACATCCGGTTGGACGAGCGCAGCCTGTCGCAATCGCTCGGTGTCAGCCGCACGCCGATCCGCGAAGCGCTGACGGTGCTGGAGCAGGAAGGCTTCGTGCGCAACGAGCCCCGGCGTGGCATCTTCGTGGTCAAGAAGACCCGCAAGGAGATCGTCGGCATGATCCAGGCCTGGACGGCCCTGGAGAGCATGGCGGCGCGGCTGGCCTGCAGCCAAGCCTCGGATGACGACCTCGCCTGCATCCGACGGATGTTTCCCGAATTCTTCGAGGGCAAGCCGCAGGAGCATCTCGACGAGTACTCGGAAGCCAATATCCGCTTCCACCAGAAGATCCTGTCCCTCGGACAGAGCGAGGTGATCCAGAGCCTGTGCAGCAATCTGCTGATGCATGTCCGGGGCATCCGCAACACCGCCCTGCGACAGGGCGACCGCGCTTCGACCTCCATCGACGAGCACGTGAAGATCATCGAGGCTCTCGAAGCCCGCGACGCCGATTTGGCCGAACGCCTCGTGCGCGAACACGGGCTCGGTCTCGCGGCTCATGTCGAGGCTTACGGCAACCACCTCGACTGATCACTCGGCAGAATGCGTGGCCACCATCGCCGGGGTGGTTAGAAGCGCAACCCGGTTGCTCGCAATATTGCAGTCGCTCAAAAATCCCTTGTGCACCTGCAACAAATGCCTCGATTTGTGAGCGATGGACGCTGCCCGGTGCGCCAAATGCGGCTACGGGACGATGGCGCGTGGCCAAAATGACCATGCCAAGAGCAGAGCGCCCGGCACACCTCTTCAGCAGACGCAGTCGCCCATGCACACAGCGCATGGGGATTTTGGCATTCTGCAGTTGGTATACCGCATATCGCGGTCTATGTCGGGGATGTCGCACCGCAACATAATCACCGAGGCACCGATGATCGCTACCGCTATTTCCGCTTTCGTCCTCCTCGCTGCCGTTCAGTGCCTGTTGGTCGTCCATGTCGCCGACAAGCTCACCCCTGGCGCTTCGGACGAGAGCACCGCGACCGGCGGGACCCCGCAATTCGCCTGATCGCGTCTCCCGCGGCTCAATCTGGGACGGGCATCGGCTCCTCCCCCGCTGACCGGGCTATTCCTTGACGGCGCCGGTCAGAGCCGAGACGTAATATTCCACGAAGAACGAGTAGAGGATCACGAGCGGCAGCGAGCCGAGCAGCGCGCCCGCCATCAGTGATCCCCATTTATAGACGTCGCCATCCACAAACTCGCTGACGACCGCAATCGGGACCGTCTTGTTCTGCGTCGAGGACAGGAAGGTCAGCGCGTAGATGAACTCGTTCCAGCACAGCGTCAGCGAGAAGATCCCCGCCGAAATCAGGCCTGGGAAGGCGAGCGGCAGGATGATCTTCGTCAGGATCTGCCATCGGCTCGCGCCGTCCATCAGCGCGCATTCCTCCAGCTCGTACGGGATGGTCTTGAAGTAGCCCATCAGCAGCCAGGTGGAGAACGGGATCAGGATCGTCGGATAGGCCAGGATCAGGGCGATCGGCGAGTCGAACAGGCCATAGGCCTGGATGATCGTGGCGAGCGGAATGAACAGGATCGAGGGCGGCACGAGATAGGCGAGGAAGATCGCCGCGCCGACCCAGCCCGCCCCCCGGTAGCGGATCCGCACGCAGGCATAGGCCGCAAGCACGCTCGCGAAGAGCGACAACACCGTCGCCGCCACGGACACGTACATCGTGTTCCAGAGCCAGCGCGGATACTGCGTCTCGAATAGCAGCTTGTGAATGTGCTTGAAGGTCGGCTCCACGACCCAGAACGGGTTGTACCGTTCCATGTCGATCAATTGCTCATCCGGTTTGATGGCGGTGAGCGCCATCCAGTAGAACGGAAAGAGCAGCACCGCGAGGATGATCAAGAGCGGCAGGTAGGTGGTCACGAGCCGCCGGGGTAGCCGCTCCAGATAGGCCATGCCCTCGGAATTGTCGGTGATCCCGGCGGGTCGCGCCTCGATCACGGAGGCGATGTGCGGATCGGCGTGGGCGGGGGTGCGGGCGCGCTCATCGGTCGTCTCCCCCGGACTGCCAAGCCCGGCGCTGCAGGCCGAACCACGAGATGCCGATGGCGGCGAGCAGGAACGGCACCATGGCGGTGGCGATGGCCGCGCCTTCGCCGAGCGTCCCCGAGAGGATGCCGCGCTGATAGGACAAGGTGGCCATCAGATGCGTGGCGTTCACCGGCCCGCCGCGGGTCATGGCCCAGATCAACTGGAAATCGGTGAAGGTGAACAGCACCGAGAAGGTCATCACCACGGCGATGATCGGGGTAAGCAACGGCAGGGTGATCCGCGAGAAGATCTGCCAGTTCGAGGCGCCGTCGAGCGTCGCGGCCTCATAGAGCGAGGGCGAGACGGTCTGAAGCCCGGCGAGCAGGGTGATGGCGATGAAGGGCACGCCGCGCCAGATGTTGGCGAAGATCACGCAGGCGCGGGCCATCGTCGGATCGCCGAGGAAATCGATGTTGCCGTCGATGATCCCGAGATGGCGCAGCGACCACGAGATGATCGAGAACTGACTGTCGAAGATCCACCAGAAGGCGATGGCCGACAGCACCGTCGGCACCACGAAGGGGATCAGCACGATCGACCGGATGATCGACTTGAACGGCATGTTCTTGTTGAGCAGCAGGGCGAGGTAGAGCCCGACGCCGAACTTCACCGCGGACGCCACGGCCGTGTAGAGGCAGGTGTTGAACACCGAAAGCCAGAACACGTCGTCTTCCAGCAGCCATTCGTAGTTCTCGAGGCCGATGAACACGCCCTCGCGCCCGATCCGCGCATTGGTGAAGGACAGCCAGATTCCCTTCAGCAACGGATAGGCCAGGAACAGCCCGAGGATCAGGGCGGTCGGCAGCATGAACCAGAAACCGGCCCAGCCCCGACTCGCGCGCAGGCGCTGCCACCCGGAGCGGGTGGGCACCGCGATCGCAGCGGGCTGGGTTAGGGCCGTGTTCGCCATGGTCTCGCCTCCGCCCAGTTCCGTCAGGTGTTCCGGAAGATGCGGGTGGCGGCGCGCTCGGCGTTGCGGATGGCGCCCTTGACGTCCTCGCGACCCGTGCAATGGCTCGCGAACATGTCGACGACGACGAAATCCGCCAGCACGGCCGCGATGCGCTCGCTCACCGGGGCAAGCCCGCCCGCCGCCAGCGAGCGCCGCCCGGCCTCCGCGAACACCGCGTTCTTCGGGTCGCTCGTCCAGATCGGATTCTTCGGGTAATTCGAGAGCGGCTCGCACAGGTAACCCTGGGCGGCTTCCAGCCACGGCCCGTAATTGGCCGCCTCCATCATGAAGCTGATGAATGCCTTGCAGGCGTTCGGGGCCTTCGAATACTTGAAGGCGAGGATCGGGAAGGCGAGCTGGAACTCGGTCGGCTTGCCTGCGGGGCCGACCGGCCAGACAGCGTGATCCATGTCCTCGGCGAGTTTCGGGTTGTCCTTCTTGGCGGCGGCATAGATCGAGATGCCGTTATTCGTGAGGTAGAGGTCGCCCGCCAGGAACGCCTTGTTGTTCGAAGAATCGTTCCACGAAACCGTGCCCGGCACGAAGGTCTCGTAGAGAGACTTCACGTATTCCAGAGCCTTCGCCGTCTCGGGCGAGTTGATCACGATCTTCTCGTTGGCATCCACGAGGTTGGCGCCGTGGGACCAGAGCGCCCAGTGGCACCATGTGTTGCCGTCACCCGTGGCATGGCCGAGCGCAAAACCGGCGGGCGTGTTGTTCTTCTTCAGGCCGCGGCAGAGTTCGAGGAAACCCGCCGTGTCGGTAGGGAACTTGTCGAAGCCCGCCTTTTTCATCGCCGAGATGCGATAGTTCGGATAACCGCCGTTGAACGCCACTGGGATAGCGATCCACTTGCCCTTGACCTTGCCGTAGGCCTCCGCAGACGGGAACCACGGTCCATATTTCTTGGCGAGCGACTCCGCGACATCCTCCAGCGGCAAGCACTTGTCCGGGAATAGGGCGGGGAAGGAGAATAGGCCCCAGACCATGTCCGGCCCCTGCCCCGTATTGGCGGCAACCGACGCCTTGGGCTGGATGTCGTCGAAGGACTCGTTCGTCACCGTCACCTTCACGCCGGTCGCCTTGGTGAAGGCATCGACTAGCCTCATGAAGGCCTCGTCTTCGGCGGGGACGAAGCGCTTCCAGCGCAGCAGCGACAGGCTGGCGCCCGCTTCCGGCTTCCATTCGGCACTCTGCGCCCAGGCCCTGGCGAAGCCGAGGAGATCGCCTCCAGCGGCGAGGCCCGTCGCGGCGGCGGCGCCGGCGAGGAGGGAACGGCGGTCGAGAACGGTCATCCTGGGCGTCTCCCTCGAGTAATGGTCGTTCGCGGGGCATGGCGTGCCCCGATGCCTGGTTTGTAGGTCGGTTCGGCAGGTCAATTCGACAGGCGTCGGCCGGTCTCGGCGTCGAAGAAATGCACGCAATTCGGACGAAGGGTGACCGTCTCACCCGGTCGCTCGCGAACGCGGTCACGCAGGACGGCGGTGAGGTCCTGCCCCCCGGCACGCACCGCGAGCATGGTCTCGGAGCCGGTCGGTTCCACCACCACGACCTCGGCGGCGATGCCGTTCGGGGCGAGGTCGAAATGCTCGGGGCGGATGCCGAGGATGAGGGGACGCCCCTCGGCGGAAGCGGGCGCGCTCGTCAGGGGGACGGTCAGGCCGCCGTCGCTCACGAAGACGAGGCTCCCGTTCGAGCGGACCTTGCCGGGCACGAAATTCATGGCGGGAGAGCCGATGAAGCCGGCGACGAACAGGTTGTCGGGGCGGTCGTAGAGTTCGAGGGGCGCCCCGATCTGCTCGACGATCCCGTCATGCATCACCACGATGCGATCGGCCATGGTCATGGCCTCGATCTGGTCGTGGGTGACGTAGATCGTCGTGGTTTTCAGACGCTGGTGCAGGCTCCTTGATCTCGGTGCGCATGGCCACGCGCAGCTTGGCATCGAGGTTCGAGAGCGGCTCATCGAACAGGAAGACCTGCGGATCGCGGACGATCGCCCGGCCCATGGCCACGCGCTGCCTCTGGCCGCCGGATAATTGGCGCGGGTAGCGGTCGAGGAGCGGGGCGAGGCCCAGGATCTGCGCCGCCTTGGCCACGCGCTGGTCGATCTCGGCGGCGGGCGCCTTCCGGATCCGCATGGAGAAGGCCATGTTCTCCCGCACCGTGAGATGCGGATAGAGCGCGTAGTTCTGGAACACCATGGCGATGTCCCGCTCCTTGGGCGGCACATCGTTGACGACGCGGTCGCTGATGCGGATCTCTCCGCCGGAGATGTTTTCCAGCCCGGCGATCATCCGCAAAAGGGTCGACTTTCCGCAGCCCGACGGGCCGACGAGGATCACGAACTCCCCGTCACGGATGTCCACCGACACGCCGTGAAGGACATTCGTCGATCCGAAAGCCTTGCGAACCTCGCGGATTCCCACCGAGGCCATGCTTCCTCCCGATCAGGGCCGCTCTGTCGGCAGCTCCGTAGACAGCAGTACAAAGCAGCGTTGGGGGGAAAGCAAGCGGTCACTTGCACCATCCTGCATAATGTCTTCGATCTGTCAGGTAGTCCGGGGATAACCCCTGCCGCGCCGCCGCTGAACTCATCACTGCACTGCAAAATATCTCCCGGCGTCTCTCACAAGGGGCGCTTATCCCAGGTTATGGGCGTCGATCCGACCGTAACGGCGGCTCCGCCGTCAGCGTGTTGCGCCACCACTCCGCAACGAAGAGAAGCGTCGGCTGCCTTCTACAGATTAGGATAATATTACACAGATCAACTACTATAGGACGCTGTTTTTAATCGTTTTAATTTGGAAACATAGCGGTTGTTCGCAAATTCGGGGGCGTGTTAGCTGCGAGACAGTCAGAATACGACATGGGTCTCGCCGTGCTACCGTCTCCTCACCATGAAGCGGGCGAGCCTAGTCCGGCAGCCGCCGCGAAGTACGTGGCCACGCTCGAGCGGTACCGCTCGGCCTACCTGCACAAGGCGCGTCGCATCCTCGATTGCCCGGCCCTCGCCGAGGATGTGGTGCAGGACGTCATGCTGCGGATCATCGCAGATCCGCCACAGGCCGAGGCCGGGATGGAGGCCGCCTATGTCGGGCGCATGGTCCGCAACCTTGCCCTCGACCGCGCGAGGCGGCGCAGCTTCGAGCGGCGGCTGTTCTCCACGCTCGACGTCGCGCCGGATCCGGTCGATGCGGCAGGGGGCACGCCGGAGACGGCGGCGGCCTCGCGGGAATCCCTCTTGAGGGTCGAGGCCGCCGTCGCCGAACTGCCGGAGCCGACCCAGACGGCGTTTCGTCTCCACCGGGTGGAGGGCGTGCCGCAGATCGAGATCGCCCGGAAGCTCGGAGTCTCACGCGCCCTGGTGTGCGGGCTCGTGCGAAGGGGGCACCTGCACTGCCTCGCGGCCCTCGACCGGCGCTGCGCCGATTGTCCGGCAGGCCTCCGCCGCCCATGCGAGCATCAACAGAAGGCCCAGGCCATCCGCGCAGAACTCGGCCACGATGCGACTCATGAGTACGCCGTCGTAACCGAACAGGGTCGGAAAGATCAGCAGCGGCGGGATCAACGCCAGCCCCTGCGCCGCCAGGGATACGGCGGCGGCCCGGCGCGGCGCGCCGATCGCCTGGAACAGGGTCGCCGCGGCGAGTTGTAGCCCGACCGGCATGAAGGCGACCGCAAAGAACGCGACCGCGCGAGCGCCCTCTCGCGCCGTCTCCGGTTCCTGCGCGAACAGGGAGACGAGGGGCCGCGCCAGCAGGATCATCAGGCCCCCGACGACGAGGCCGTAAGCGAGCGACGCCGCGACGGTGAAGCGGAGGGCGTGGGCCAGCCGGTCGCTGCGTCCGGACCCTGCGGCGTGGCCCAGAACGGCTTGCGCACCGGCCACCAGCCCCAGAAGCGGCAGGGCCGCCACGAGCGTGAGCCGCAGGGCGATGCCCTGGGCCGCCACGGCGGCCTCGCCGTAGGGGGCCGCAGCTTCTACGAACAGGGCCATGGCGAAGGCGGCGAGCAGGCTCGATCCCGTCACGGGCACGGCGAGCCGCAAAGCCTCGCCCAGCAGGCCGGGCGTGCCCTGCCAGGGAGAGCGTAGCCGCAAGGCTCCGCGTCCTTTGGCGAACCATGCGACGTAGGCCAAGACGCCCAGGAGCTGCGACCCGACTGCCGCCCATCCGGCACCTGATGTGCCGAGGCCGCAGAGACGGATCAACACCCAATCGAGCAGGATGTTGAGGCCGAAGCCCCCGATCATGATCGCACCGCTGAGCCGCGCATGGCCCTGCGCGCGAACCACGAAGCCGCCGACGATCATCACCAGCATCAGTGCCGTCCCGACGGTGGAGAGCGCGGTGTAGGGCGCGGCGGCGGTGGCGAGGGTCTCGTCGGCGCCGAGGAGCCGGAGCCATGCGGGCGTGTCGGCAAGGATCGCGACGGTGACGACGCCCCCCATCGGCAGGGCGAGCCAGAAGCCGAGGGCGGCGGCGGCCCCCGCGCGGTTACCATCGCCCGCACCCAGAGCCCGCGCCACCTGAGAGGCCGCGGCGACCCCGGCGCCGTATCCGAGTGCCGCGACGAGCAGCGTCACCGGATAGGCGATGGCGATGGTGGCGATCGCGGTCGCGCCGAGATCGGCGACGAACCACGCATTGACGAGCATCTGCAGGGCATGGGCCGAGATGCCGAGGATCGCGGGACCGGACAGTCTCAGGATCAGGCGGACAATCCCATCCTCCGCGAGGTCGATGGGGCGGCTGCGCGGACGAGTCATCACTCGGCTCTACTGGCGGATCGCGGCGGGACGGATGGCGGATCGGGCCGCCTGCTCCTCCCCGAGGATCGTCTGGGTGATGGCGCCCGCACGCACTGGCAGGATCGAAAGCAGCGTCTCGGTCAGCCCATGGGTCGGCTCGCTGAAGCCTTGCAGGTGCAGGCTCACGCGGGGTTCGGAGGGGTGCAACGGCAGACGGTAATGGCGGTCGGCGGTGTCGCTGGCGAGGAACGGGCGGAGCGGTTCGAGGATCGCGGGGAGAGCCGCCCGCTGGTAGCCCGTTGCGCAGACGATGGCCGCGTAAGCCTGCCGCTCCTCCGTCCCGGCGACGGTATCGCGCAGGGTCGCGCACAGCCCCTCCCCGCTCTCCTCCAACGCCGTGGTCTGCGTGTTCCGCAAGAGCCTGTAGCGTGCATGGCCGCTCACCTCCTGCTCGTAGAGGGTGGCGTAGAAGGCTTGGATCAGATCCGCATCGACCACCGCATAGTTCGTGGACCGATGGGCGGCGATGAGGTCCGCGCGAAGCTCCGGCGACGCATTGTGGATGCGGTCCACCGAGGCCGGATCGAAGATCTCGTTGACGAACGGGCTGTCGTCGGCAGGCTTCAGGGCAGGCGCGCGGATTGCAAGGTCGATCCGCGCGCGGGGGTAACGCTGGCCGAGGTCGGTGACGATCTCCACAGCGCTCTGACCGCCGCCCACCACAAGGATGCGCGGCTCCGGCCCGTCGAGGCGTGGCGCCCCGAGCGCCTGCGCGATGCCAGGCAGATACCACGACGAATGGATCACCCGCCGGTCGCGCAGATGCGCGGCGAAGGGCTCCGGAACCGCCGGATCGCCCCCCGCCGCAACGACGAGGTGGCGGCAGCGACGCGAGCGGCGGGTGCCCGAACCGTCCTTCGCCTCCACCACGAAGGCGGCGAGGCGCCCGTCCCGGGTTTCCGGGCGGACGATTTCGACCGCCTCGCCATAGGCGACGGCATCCGCGAAGTGGTCCGCCGCCCAGGACAGGTAATCGTTGTATTCGACACGCGACGGGTTGAACGTCTTGAGGTTGAGGAAGGTGGTCAGCCGCCCTTTCACATGCAGGTAATTCAGGAAGCTGAACGGGCTCGTCGGGTCGCGTAGCGAGACGAGGTCCTTCACGAAGCTGATCTGCATATCCGCGCCGGGCAGCATCATGGCCCGGTGCCAACTGAATTGGTCCTGCCGCTCGATGAAGCGGAAGGAGGGTCGCAGGGAGCTGCCCGCCATCGCATCGCGCAGGGCGATGGCGAGCGACAGGTTGGCCGGACCGAAGCCGATGCCGATGATGTCGTCGGTGGTGGGATGATCGGTCATGGTTCGCCTCTATCGGCAGAAGGACGCTCATCGACCGGCACGACCGGAGGTCGCGCCGTCGCATCGGCGGCAGCCGCGCCGGGCACCCAGAGCCTGTCCTGGAAGAAGTGCTCCCGCGTCAGCGAGACGAGCGCCGCGCGCTTGTGCGGGAAATCGATGGTGGCCAGCGTGCCGAAGCCGGAGGCATGCAGGTTGCGGATCTGCTGGGCGTGATCCGCCCGTGGCTCACCGACGATGCGTTGCGTGCGCGGCTCGTCGAGGAACATGTAGTGCATGAGCGAGGGCAGCCACGCCGACAGGGACGCGCGCCCCCGCACATCCGGATCGCCGATGGCGACATGCCAACCGCGATCGTAGGGACCGGATTCGTAGAGCGGCCCCAGGCGGCTTTCTCGCGCCCAGTACAGCTCGAAATAGCCGAACGGCTTGCCGTCGAGACAGCCGAACAAGGGCAGGGACGCGGGGTCGGCCTGAAGCTTGGCGATGTAGCCCTCATGCGCCGAAAGGGGGCCGCTCTCTTGCCAGACCGCATCGACGCGGGGATCGTTCATCCAAGCGGAGAACAAGGCGACATCGCCCGGCTCGGTCATGGTGCGGAAGCTCAGGGTCCGGCCGAGCCAGGGAATGGCGCGGGCATAGACGGTCCCCGCCGGTGTCTCGGGCCGTAGCGGGTGGCGCCGCCCACCGGTCGCGGTGAACAGTTCCGGAAAGGGCGGCCGGGTGGCCGGGAGCCAGCGTCCGGCGCATTGCCAAAGCAGGCCGGGCAGGATCTCGGCCCCATCGCCGCGCCGCCGCGCCGCGCCCATTGCGATGAGCCGATCGCGAACGGACGGCTCGGCCTCGATGGTGATGCGGTATGCGCGGGTATCGCTGGCGGTCAGCACCTCGGCGCGCGTCAGGATCGCGCGAACCGCCTCTCCCGGGGTAAGATCGCCGCTCACGCGCAGGATCGGCGCTTCGCGGCTGCCAGCGACCGTCACCTCGTCTGCTTCCGATGTCGTCAAACCGGTCATTCGCCCTCCCGCATGTCGTCGGCATCCCCCTGACGGATGGGCCTGGGCACGGTTCAGCGGAATTTTTGCGCGAGCCCGCCGTGAACGGCGCGAAGGGTCGTTCGTCAGACCTGTCGAAGCCTCGGATTGCGCGGGAGTTGACGGATGGACGAACAACCCGGTGCGGACTGGACCTCGGGCGCCCTGCTGGTCGCCTTCAGCGAGGCTGGGCACGGGTCGCTCTGGCCCGCGACGCGTCCCCTCCCCGAGGGATGGAGATCCGTGCATGGCCCCTGCGGGATCGCGGAGGCTCGCGAATGGATCACCGACCCGGCGAATGCTCCGCCCATCGGCCGCGCACGAGCGATCGCACCGGATGCGGATCGCGAGAGTGTGCCGGAACGCCTCGCTCGCCTCGCCGCCCTGTCGCCCGAACGCCCGGCGATCCTGTTCGGCCACGAGACCCTGAGCCGGGGCGAACTCGATGCGGCGGCTGCGGCGATCTCATCCAGTCTGGCTGCGCGGGGCATCGGCCAGGGACGCCTCGTCGCGGTGGCTCTGGAGCGGTCTCCGCAACTCATCGGCGTGCTGCTCGGTGTGCTTCGGGCGGGGGCGGCCTTCCTGCCCGTCGATCCCGCTTATCCAGCAGCACGGGTGCGGATGATGCTGGAGGATGCGGGCATCGCCCATTGCATCACGTCGTCCGGAATCGCCGAGCGTCTGGCGCTCCCTTCGGAGATCGAACGGCTCGATCCCGCCGCCCTCGCCCAGGCCGATCCGGCTTCTGCCCCGGCCCGGATGCCCTCGCCGGAGGACCCGGCCTATCTCATCTACACGTCGGGCTCGTCCGGGCGGCCGAAGGCTGTTCTGGTCGAGCACGGCCCTCTCGCCATGCATTGCCGCACCACGGCCGATGCCTACGAGATGGACGAGACCTCGCGCGAACTGCACGTCCTGTCCTTCGCCTTCGATGGGGCGCACGAGCGCTGGATGACGCCCCTCATCGCGGGCGGCTGCATCGTGCTGCGCGGGCCCGACCTCTGGACCGCCGCCGAGACCCTGGCTCAGATCCGCCGCCACCGGGTGACCCATGCGGGCTTCCCAACGAGCTTCATTGGCCAAGTGGCGGATTGGGCGGAGCGCCTGGGCGAGGCGCCGCCGGTGAAGGTCTATTCCTTCGGCGGCGAAGCCATGGCCCGCGAGACCTTCACCCGGCTCGGCCGCGCCCTGAAGCCCCAGCTGCTGATCAACGGCTATGGGCCGACCGAGTGCGTGATCTCGCCCCTGATCTGGAAGGTAAAGCCGGGCGAGACCTTCACGGAGGCCTATGCGCCCATCGGCGGCCCGGTGGGCGCGCGAGAAGTCTACGTGCTCGGGCCGGACCTCGAACCCGTGTCCGAGGGCGAGACCGGTGAATTGTACATCGGCGGGGGCCTCGCACGGGGCTACTGGCAGCGCCCCGCGCTGACGGCAGAACGCTTCCTGCCGAACCCCTGGCTGCGCGACGGCCGGATGTATCGCACGGGTGACCGGGTGCAGCGGCGGGCCGACGGGAGCCTCGCCTTTGCCGGGCGAGCGGACGATCAGGTCAAGATCCGGGGCCACCGGATCGAGATCGGCGAGGTCGAGGCCGCCCTCCGCGAGCTCCCGGCCGTGGCCGATGCCGTGGTGCTCCGACGCGAAGGCCCCGCCGGACCCTACCTCGCGGGCTATGTGGTACCTGCCAGGGGGCGCCGGGCGGAAGCCGGACGCCTGCGGGCCGCCCTCGCCCGCCAGCTGCCCGAGCCGATGGTGCCCGCGAGCCTCACGCTCCTCGCCCGGTTGCCGGTGACGGCCAACGGGAAGCTCGACCGCAAGGCCCTACCCAACCCCGCCGCCGGAGACGAAGGGGGGCGTGAGCCCACCACCGCCACCGAGCGGCGACTCGCCGGGATCTGGTCCGAGGTGCTGGGCTACCCCATTCGGGATGCGGACAGACGCTTCTTCGCGTTGGGCGGCGATTCCCTCTCGGCCCTGCGGCTGGTCGGGCGCCTGCGCCTCATCGCGCCCCGAGGCGGGATCGGCGTCGCCGACCTCCTGCGCGATCCGAGCATCGCCGAACTCGCTGCCCGGATCGACGCCGGGGCATCGACCGACGAGGACAGCCTCGCACCGATGGTACGTCTCTCGGCGGGTCGGCCAGGCAGTGGAAAACCGCTTCTCGTCCTGTTTCCCGGCCTTCTCGTCAGCACCCGTGAATACGAACCGCTGGTGCAGAAGCTCGGGCCGGATCAGGAGGCGCACGGCTTCCTATGCGCCTCCCTCATCGAGGAGGTGCGGCCCCTGCCCCCGGTGGCCGACTTGGCTTCGGCCTATGCCAGGCGGGTACGCGGCCTGATGCGCGGCCGGTCCGGACGCTGCCTGTTCCTGGGCTGGTCCTGGGGTGGCGTGCTCGCCTACGAAACGGCCCGCCTCCTCGGGCCGGCCTTCCCACTGGACGGCGTCGGCATGCTCGACGCCTGCGGCCTCGAAGCCAACTTCGCCCCCGGCGCCGGCCGCCCCATCGATCGTCAGGAGCGGGCGACGTGCGACGCCATGCTCGCGGATTTCCTCGCTCGCTCACCGATGCGCTCGCATTGGGAAGCCCTGCGGACCCGCATGGATCCCGAGGCCGAAGGGCAGTTCCTGCGCTTCCTGGCGGCCGAGCCGCAGCCGCTTCCGACTGACGGTCCGGAGGTCGGAAGCCGAGAGCGGATCCTCTGGACCCTGATCGACCACGCCCTGCAGTTCAGGGCTCTGCGCCTGAAACCGGGCTCGGTCCCGATCCGCAGTTTCGTCGCCGAGGAGTCTCTTACCCGGTCGCTCCCGGTGATCGATTGGGGGCCACTGACCGATCGTCTCCTCTCGGTCGAGACCGTGCCGGACACCGACCACCTCGACATCGTCCTGTCGCCGCATCTGCACGAACGGATCGCCGACCTGACGAGCCGCGAGCTCGCCTGGGACGTCGCCTGACATGATGCGCCCACGGGACCCCACCTACGACACGCTGCGCAGGACGCATATCGAGGCGCTAACAGGCTCGTTGATCGACGGGGCGGAGCGCGGCCCCGGCGAGGCGGGCTATGCTTGGTCGCGCGGCATCGCGGACCCCACGATGAACTTCGCCTATGGAGTCCGCACTCCGGAGCAATTCGCCTGGGCAGGAGCGGCCGCCCTCGGGCGCGGTCGTGCCCCCGCCTTCCTGGCGCAGGATGACGGCGAGGTTGCGGATCTGCTGCGCCTGTTCGCGCCCGCCTCCGTCTTCCCGGCAAGTTGGATGGTCGCGAAGCCCCTGCCCGCGACGAACGGCGCGGACGAGGCCGTGAGCGTGCGAAGCGCCCCGTCTCCGGGGGCGGATTTCGAGCGGGTCTTCGCCAGCATGACCGCCGACCCCGCCGTGCGGATGCACCTGCAAAGGACCTACCTGCCCGCCCTGCGGCGGGCACGGGTGCGGCCCGGCCTCGTCCCCCTGCATCTCACCCTTCGAGACGCCACCGGACCCGCCGCCTGCGCCAGCCTCTACCTGAGAGGGGAAGCGGCCGGGTTGTACAATGTCAGCACCCGGATCGACCGGCAAAGGCGCGGTCTGGGCCTCGCCATCGTTCAGGCGGCGCTGAGGGAGGCGCGAGCGCGCGGTGCGGCCTACGTGTTCCTGCAATGCCCCGCAGGAGGAGCGATCGAGGGGCTCTATGTCCGTGCGGGGTTCCGGACGGTCCATTCGCCCACCCTGCTGTGCACGAGCCTGACGGGATAGGTGCCTACTTCTCGACGAAGGCCTTTTCGATCACGAAGTGGCCGCCCTCGCCGTGGTTGCCCTCCTCGTAGCCGCCCTCGGCCAGGAGTTGGCGGGTGTCGCGGATCATGTCCGGCGAGCCGCACAGCATGAAGCGGTCGTTCTCGATCGACATCGGCGGCAGGCCGATATCCTCGAACAGCTTGCCCGAGACCATCAGGTCGGTGATCCGCCCGCGGTTGCGGAACGGCTCGCGGGTCACGGTCGGGTAGTAGATCAGCTGGTTCGAGATCATCTCGCCCAGGAACTCGTGGCTCGGCAGATCCTGCGTGATCGTCTCGCCATAGGCGAGTTCCTGCACTTGGCGGCAACCATGGACCAGCACGACCTTCTCGAACCGGTCGTAGGTCTCGGGGTCCTTGATGATCGACAGGAACGGCGCGAGGCCGGTGCCGGTGCCGAGCAGATAGAGGTGCTTGCCGGGCAGCAGGTTGTCGAGCACCAGGGTGCCGGTCGGCTTCTTGCCGACGATGATCGGGTCACCGACCTTGAGGTGCTGGAGCTTGCTGGTCAGCGGACCGTCCTGCACCTTGATCGAGAAGAACTCGAGTTCCTCCTCGTAATTGGCCGAGACGACCGAGTAGGCGCGCAGCAACGGGCGACCATCGACCTCCAGGCCGATCATCGTGAACTCGCCGTTGCGGAAGCGGAAGGCCGGGTCCCGCGTGGTGCGGAACGAGAACAGGTTGTCGGTCCAGTGGTGCACCGACAGCACCCGTTCCTCGTAAAACTTGCTCATTCCCTGCAACTCCCTCGCTCAGGCCGCCGCCGGGTCGGCCGCGCCAAAAACCTCGATGAGCTTGCCGTCACGCCCGTCCCATGCGGCGGCGTCCGCGGCCGGGTCGGTCTTCTCGGCGATGTTCGGCCAAAGAGCGGCGTATTTCGCGTTGAACGCTTTCCAGCCCGCCATGCCCGGCTCGGTCTCGGCCTTGATGGCATCGGCCGGGCATTCTGGCTCGCACACCCCGCAATCGATGCATTCATCCGGGTTGATGACCAACATGGTCTCGCCGACGTAGAAGCAATCAACCGGGCAGACTTCGACGCAATCCGTGTATTTACAGCGGATGCAGTTCTCGGTGACGACATAGGTCATCGTATCGTCCAATAGTGTTTGCAATGACCGGAGACGAAGGGCGCTACAGCACCGTCGCGAGGTCCTGACCTTCGAGATCGATGGCGAGGCCCTTCATCGCCTCGTCGCTGACCTCGCCGCCCATGGCGCGGATGCTCTCCTCGCGGATCAGCGACATGAGCCCCCGGCGCAGGCCGAGGAATTCCGAGGAGAGGGTAACGGCGGGCTGGCGCGGGCGCGGCAGGGGCACCACGATCTCCGCCTTGATGCTGCCGGGGCGCGCGGTCATCACGTAGACCCGGTCGGATAGGAAGATCGCCTCGTCGATATCGTGAGTCACGAACAGCACCGAGATCTTCAGGCGCTGCCACATGTTGGTGAGGATCTGCTGCATGATCAGCCGGGTCTGCGCGTCCAGCGCACCGAACGGCTCATCAAGCAGGAGAATGCGCGGCCCGGTGGCCAGCGCCCGCACGATGCCGACCCGCTGCTTCATGCCGCCCGACAACCGGTCAGGATAGTGGTTCTCGAAGGCCGTGAGGCCGGCGAGCCCGAGAAGCGTGCGGGCCTGCCGCTCGCGCTCGCTGCGGCGGATGCCCTTCATCTTCAGGCCGAACTCGACGTTCTCGCGGACGGTCTTCCACGGGAAAAGCGAATATTGCTGGAAGATCATGCCGCGTTCGGCGCTCGGCCCCGCAATCGCCTCGCCATCGACCGTCACTTGGCCCGAAGACGGCGTGAGGAAACCGGCCAGCGCATTCAGCAGGGTCGATTTCCCGCAGCCCGAGGGCCCGATGATCGAGACGAACTCCCCGGGCCGAACCGTGAGCGAGGCGTTCGAGACCGCCTCGACGGATCCTTCCATCGTCTCGTAACGCAGGCAGAAGTCGCGGACTTCGATCAAGCCCCGGCTAGGTTCGGCCATGGCGGATTCCTCGCTCGATGGATGTCGGGGTGTGGCCTCTGCCTCAGCGGGCGGCGGCCCAGGGCATGACGAGGCGTCCGGCGAGGCGGATCGCGAAACTCGATCCGAGGCCGAGAAGGCCGATCGTGATCATGCCCAGCGCGATGTCCGGATACTGGACCAGGGAATAGGCCTCCCACGTGAAGTACCCGATGCCGAACTGACCCGAGATCATCTCGGCGGCGATCAGAGAGACCCAGGCGACGCCCATTCCCACCGTCAGCCCGGTGAAGATCTGCGGCAGCGAGGCGGGCAGATAGACCTCGCGGAACACGGCGGGTTCGCTGGCGCCGAGGCAGCGGGCGGCACGCACCAGCACCGGATCGACCTGCGCCATGCCCTGCAACGTGTTGATCAGGATCGGGAAGAACGAGCCGAGGAAGGTGATGAAGACGATCGAGCCCTCGTTCGTCGGCCAGAGCATGATCGCCATCGGCACCCAGGCGATGGCCGGGATAGGGCGCAGCACCTCGCAGATCGGAAAGGCGATCTCACGCAGCAGCCGATAGCGGCCCATCAGCAGCCCGAGGGGCACCGCGATCCCTCCTGCCAGAAGGAACCCGAACAGGATCCGGCGGCAGGAGATAAGGACGTGATCGCCGAAGACCGGGCTTCGCAGGGCGATGACGGCGCGGCCGAGCACATCCATCGGCGTAGGGATGTTGAGGAAGCGCACATAGAGCGCCACGCGGTTCGCGGTCAGATATTGCCAGAGCGCGACGAACAGAACGAGCGAGACGAGCCCGATCAGCGCGGCGCGGAACTCCCCCTGTGCAGGCGCAGCCAGCGGCGGGCGCGGCCCCCTGCGGGATGGGCCGGTCGTGGCGGCGGGACGAGAACCGGGCGCATTGGCGCGGATTCGGGAGCTGGCCGGAGAGCAATGGCTTCCATGGGATCAGCCTCCCGTCACGGCGGCCTTCAGGGCCTCGTCGTAGGGCATCACCTTGCCGCCATCCTTGGCGGCCGCCTCCGCATCCTGCTTCAGCAGGAACGGCGCGATGCCGCCCTTGCCATCGACGACGTAGAAAGCCTCGCGGGCGAAGAGCTTGATGCCGCGCGCCGTGTCGAAGACGTAGGCGACGTCCGCGGCCTGCCCCTTGGCCTTCATTTCGTTCAAGGCGCCCAAGGTGCAGGCCGCGCTGGAATAGGGCTTGATGTCCCCGCCCTTCACCCAGATCTCGCCCGCCCTGCGTGGATCGGCGATCGGCTTCTTGCAGAAGCTATCCTCGCCGCTCACCTCGTAATTCGTGGTGGTGCCGCGCTGCCTCTCATAATCGAGCCCGCGCTCGGCGAAGACCTTGCGCAGATACTCGTCGTTGACCCACGGGCCGACGTCGAATTCCTTGATCCGGTCGAGCTTCTGGAGAACCTTTACGTCCTCGCGGGCGGCGTCGATCAGCGGTTGCTTGATCGTCGGATCGATCGTCATGATCCCGCCGGGGCCGAGGAAAATGTAGACCACTTCCTTGTCGGTGCCGGTCCAGGCCGAGATCTGTTCGGCGGCGCGCTTCGGGTTTTCCTTCACCCAGGCATCGGCATCGAGGATCGCCTTGATGTAGGCCTCCACGATCTCCGGATATTGCTTGGCGAAATCGGTGCGGACGACGACGCCGTGCCAGGTCGGAAGCTTGGTCTCGACGCCGTCGAACACCTTGCGGGCGAAGCCGCGGAACGGCAGCAATTCGGCGAAGGGGACGAAGTCGGCGTGGGCGTCGATCTTCTTCTCTTGCAGGTTGGTAGAGCCGACCTCCGGACTCTGGCTGACGAGGCGGAAATAGGTCGCCGGATAGCCCTTATCCTGCAACGCCTTCAGCACCATTCCGTGGGCGGCGGAGCCGAAGGGTACGCTGACCACCTTCCCCTTCAGGTCTTCGAAGGAGAAGTATTTAGATTCCTTATGGACGACGATGCCGTTACCGGATCCAAAAAGGTTGTAGGCGGCGACCGCGACGAGTTGCGATTGGCTTTCGGGGTTGTTCTTGAATGTCGCGCCATTCACAACGAGGGGATAATCGCCCATGGCGCCGAACTGAAGCTTGCCCGCCATCATGCCGTTCGTGACCGGCGGACCCGAGGTGAAGTTCTGCCAATCAAGCTGGATGGTCTTATCGGCGTATTTGCCGGTCTTCGGCAGATATTTTTCCAAGAGCTTCAGTTGCCGGATCACGACGCCGACGGTGGCGGTGTTGGTCGTTGTATCCTGCGTGCCGATGCCGACCGTGATGGTCTCGGCACGGGCCGGTGCGGTCGATCCGGCACTGGCCAGCGCGATCAGCGCGAGAGCGGATACTGACCCGAGTCCGGGAAACCGTCTTGCCATCGCCCGCTCCATCGTTTCGATCCGATGCCGCACCGGCATCGAGGGCATGATCGGACTCACTCACACGCTCATTCAATTGAAGACGGGCGGCGCGCGTCGATTAGTTGCGTAAATTGGCCGGGCAGCCCTGGATGTGCTCCCGAATTGGGCGATCAGCTTTCCGATTAGGCGCATTCCTCGCCACCGCGCATCTGAGCGAGGATATCCGGGCGTAGAACGACGATCTGCGTTCGCCGGGTGGCGACGACGCCCTGCTCGGACAGGCGCTTCAGGCTGATCGTCACCCATTGCCGGGTGGCGCCGACCATGTGGGCGAGGTCCGCATGGGTGAAGGTCGCCGCAATGACCGTTCCGTCCTCTTCCGGCACGCCGTAGAGGTCGCTGAGGTGCAGAAGCAGGTGAGCCAGCCGCTCGGTGATGGAGCGGGTGCCGAGCATCTGGGCGAGCGTCGAGTAGCAGCGCCCCTTGAAGGTCAGCCCCTCGATCACGCCGATCGCCAGCGTGGGGATCTGCGTTACGAGTTGCCGAAGCGCCTTACCCGGTAGGTGCAGGACGCTCGAATTGCTCGCGGCCATGCCAGACCATTTGTGCAAGCCCGTGCCGAAGACGTCCGGCCCGCCCACGAAATTCCCGGGATACCAATAGGCCAGGGTGATCTCCCGGCCGGAGGGTGCCGCGTAGAAGACCCGGATGCGCCCGCTCTCCACGAGCCAGATGCCGTCGTTCGGCGTCTCCTGCGTGAACAGGGTCGCCCCGCGATAGAGCACCCTCCTCCGCCCCTTTTCCATGACGAGGGCGATCTCGCGTTCGGTCAGCCCCTCGAGCAGGGGACGCTGACCGCCATTCGATTGCGGTGCCGCCTCGGGGAGCAGCAGGGCGTTGGCCTGTGCGGGCAACCTCGACGGGGATGGGCGAATCGGCGCCATGGTCTGCATAGCCGGCTCCTGCACATCATATGCGGCAGCGCAGCAAACCTTGTACCAGCTCTAAATTCAAGGGCATCCCGCCTATCGGGACGCGTCGGGGAATCTTTGGAAAGACTTTCGCTGCAACGGTTTAACGGGAGACGATCGAACTCTCCCGCCATTAAGCGCAAAGCGAAGCAATCCAGGGTACCAGGACACCTTTCGGCGTTCCGCTGCCCTGAATTGCTTCGCTTGCACCCGTCATGACGGAGGAGAGAGGGTCAGGGCCTCCCCTGACACCGTCCGATCGCCCAGTTGATCAGCTTGCGGACATCGGGGTCAGGGTCGTTCGCCGAGGCCTCCAGGGCGGCGAGGCCCCGGGGATCGGCGATCTCGCCCAGCGCTGCGGCGGCCTCCTTGCGGAGGTTGCTGACATCGGATTCGAGCGCCCGGCCCAGGACATCGACGGCGGCGCTGGCCTTGATCCGGCCGAGCGCATTCGCGGCCTTGGTTTGAACCTGCCAGACGGGATCCTGCATCGTTGCAATGAGCGGAGCCGTCGCCTCGGGCAGGCGGATCTTCGCGCAGGAGACGGCCGTCTCCTCGCGCACCTGCCAATTCTCATCGGAGAGCCCTGCGATCAGCGTCGAGATGCCAGGCCCGCCGGGCCGCAGGAAAACCAGTGCGGCCATGGTCGCGCGACGGACGCTCGGATCGGCATCCCCTGCCGTGGCGATCAGGGCGGGCAGCGCCTCCTCGGCCTTCAGATAACCAATGACGCCGAGTCCCTCGCGGCGGACCTCCGGATTCGGGCTCTGCAACGCCTTCAGCGCGGCGGACAAAGCGTCCGGTAGGACCAGTTCGCGCAGGGCCCGCAGAGCGGAAGCCTGCACGAAGGGGTCGGCATGCTCGGCCCGTTCAATCAGAAGCGGGCCGCAGGCGGGCTCCTTCTTCTCGGCCAACGTGTCGGCGGCGGTGCGGCGGACGGCCTCGTCGGCATCCTCCAGGGAGCGCACCAACCCCTCGACCACATCGGCGCCGTCATGCTCATCGAGCGCCTTAGCGGCGGCGGCGCGGACCGTGGCATCCGCGTCGGCCAGCCCTTTCAGGAGCAGAACCTTTGCCTCGGGGCCGACTGCCTCGGCCAGTTCCATCATGGCGACGCGGCGGACGCCGGCATCGGGGCTGGCGCAACGCTCGGCCAGATCGTCCAGATCGTCGTCGAAGGTGTCGAATACGGGGCTCATGGTCGGCCTCAGCGCAGCAGATACGGGATGTTGACCTTGACCGCGTTCGTCGGGCAGTCGACCTCGCAGGGCATGCAGTACCAGCATTCGTCGTACTTCATGTACGCCTTCTGCCGCTTCTCATCGATCGCGAGGATATCGAGGGGGCAAACATCGACACAAACGCGACATCCTTTCTCCGCGATGCATTTTTCCTCATCGATGACGACTGCTGCGCTGCTGGCATGTGTGATGATCGGCATGGATCGATCTCCGAACTAGTAAAGAATTACTCGGCAGCGGCCGGCGTCTTGATGCGGAGCTGGTGGTAGGCGCTCATCTCCTCGGCGGCGACGGGCACGATGTACGGATCGACCTCGCGCTTGGCGTGGGCCATCCGGCCCTGCTCGTCCTTGAACAGGACGGTGTGGCAGGCCCATTCCGCGTCGTTCGTCTCCGGGTGATCGACGCGTAGGTGGTAGAAGCCCCACCGGCTCTCGGTGCGGTAGAGCGAGGCCGCCGCCGCCATGTCGGCGCAGTCGAGAATCGTCTGCATCTCCAGGGCGCGGTGCAGCTCATGCGGATCGCGAGCGCAGAGGAGGGAGAGATCCTCGCGGATCTCTGCGAAGCGCCGCTGGCCGAGCCCATCTTGGCCGTGACCTTCGGGGGCTCGAGATAGTCGTTGACGAGGCGCCGGGTCTTGAATTCCATCTCATGGGGGGTGAGCCCGTCCGACCGGCGGGTCGGGGCAAGGACACGGGCCTGCTCGGTGGCGAGGTCGGCGTCATCGTACCCAGCGAGGCTGGTGGCGGCGCAATAGGCCGCCGCATCGGCCCCGGCGATGCCGCCATTCACGAAGGCGCCGAGCATGTAGTTGTGCGGCACGCTCGCCATGTCGCCGACCGCGTACAGGCCGGGCACGGTGGTGCGGGCGAACTCGTCCACGAACACGCCCGAGGCCGAGTGGCCGGAGCAGAAGCCGATCTCCGAGATATGCATCTCCACCGGCCGCTTGCGGTAATTGGTGCCCCGGCGCTCGTGGAAGCGCCCGCGGGAGGGCCGCTCGTTCGAGTGCAGGATGGTCTCGATCTCGGAGATGGTCTCCTCGCGCAGGTGGTCCATCTTGAGGAAGACCGGGCCGTTGCCGCCCTGCAACTCGCGCCAGAACTCCAGCATCATTTGGCCTGACCAGTAATCGCACTCGATGAACCGCTCGCCGCGATTGTTGGCGGTGTATCCGCCAAATGGGCCGGTGACATAGGCGCAGGATGGGCCGTTATAGTCCTTGATGAGCGGGTTGATCTGGTAGCATTCGAGGTTCGCGAGCTGCGCCCCCGCGTGGTAGGCCATGGCATAGCCATCACCGCAATTGGCCGCGTTCTCGTAGGTGCCGAACAGGTATCCCGAGGCGGGCAGGCCCAACCGCCCCGCAGCGCCACAGGCGAGGATCACCGCCTTGGCCTTCACCACGAGAAACTCGCTGGTGCGGGTGTTGACGCCGACCGCCCCGGCGATGCGCCCATCCGCGCCCTTGAGCAGGCGGGTCGCCATGTAGCGGTTGGTGACGCCGACCTGCAGGCGGCGCAGTTGCCGGTAGAGAACCTTCTTGACGTTATGGCCTTCGGGCATCGGCAGCACGTAGGTCCCCATGTGGTGGACCTTGCGCATGTTGTATTCGCCCGAACCGTCCTTTTCGAACTTCACCCCGAGCTTGTCGAGGTACTGGATCATCGGGAAGGAGCCCTGGGCATAGGCCATCACCGCCTTCTGATTGACGATGCCGTCATTGGCGACGGTGATCTCCTTCACGTATTGCTCTGGGGTGGCGTAGCCCGGCACGACGGCGTTGTTCAGCCCGTCCATCCCCATGCTGATCGCGCCGGACCGTTTGACGTTGGCCTTCTCCATCAGGACGACGCGCAGCGTCGGATCGGCCTCCTTGGCCTTGATCGCGGCCATCGGACCGCCCGTGCCGCCGCCGATCACCAGGATGTCGGTCTCGATGATCTCGGTCTTCGTCGCGGATTCGAAGGCGCTCATGGCACGGGGTCTCGCATCGATGGAGGGGCTGCGCTCGCGCGTCGGCGGAGCGGGCGGAATAGAGTTCAGGCGGCTTGGAGCGCGGCGGGCGGGGCCTCGGCCGCGAGGGCGCGCAGGTAGGACCAGGGGAAGATCCCGCGGGCATGGCCGTCGCTGAAGCCGATATGGACGGCGTAGCCGCCCATCGGCTCGATCTTCGTCACGACGATGTCGCCGAAGGAGGTCGGGAAGCGGTTCTCGACCCGATCGCGGGTACACCACGCGCAGCGGCAGCGCAGTCTCAGTCGCTCGGCGGGTAGCGTCGCGGCGAGTCCGTCGCGCCATTCAAGGCGCAGGGCGAGC
Organism: Methylobacterium komagatae; assembly: GCF_042661665.1. Classification (NCBI taxonomy): domain Bacteria; kingdom Pseudomonadati; phylum Pseudomonadota; class Alphaproteobacteria; order Hyphomicrobiales; family Methylobacteriaceae; genus Methylobacterium; species Methylobacterium komagatae. The sequence continues at coordinate 2,255,166 of NZ_JBHSWN010000001.1, read as the reverse complement.
CCGCCGCGCGACAGGGTGGCGGCCTCAGGGATCGCCTCCGGATCGAACGGAGGCGGGTTCGGAAGCCCGGTCGCGTGGTCTGCCATACGCTCCTCCTCTGATGACAGCGTCAGAGAAGCCGAGGAGCGCCCGGTCAGACAGCAATTAGTTGCTCAAAATCACAGTGAGAGTGAACTCACGGTGAGAGCAAAATCATTCCGAGGGCTTCAGGAACTTGCACTTCCCCCTCAGCGACCACGGCGGGGGCAGCCCCATCTCAGCGCAGAAGCCATCGACCGCCCGCGTCACCCCCGGAAAGCGACCGCCGAGCCGGTCGTAATCGTCGGCGATGAAGAGCCCGCCCGGCCGCAGGACCGGCCACCACGCCCGTAGATCCGCCGCGACCGAGGCTTCCTCGTGCCCCGCATCGAGATGGATGACGTCGGCGCTCACGCCGCGAAGGCGCAGCAATTCGGCGGCGTTCACCGAATCGAGCGGCAACGGCAGGACGCGGCCGGTCATGCCCTCGCGCACCACGTTGGCGAGGAAGGTGCGGTAGAGGCTCGGGAAACCGTGTTCGGTGGCAAGCTCCGCGAACAGGGATTCATCCGCCCAGTGATCGACGGCACCGAGCCACGTATCGACCGCGATCACGGTGCCGGGGATATCCCGCTCGGCCATCGTGCGCGCGAGATGAAGTGTGCTCGCCCCCTTCCACGTGCCGATCTCCACGACGATGGCCGGGCGGAACTCGTCCACCGCTTCGTCGAGATAGGGATGCACGCTGCGCCAGCCCTGAAGGTCGAGGGCGCGCAGGTCCGTCGGCGGATCCGCGAAGGGGTCGCGTCCGTGCCACAGGGCGGCGATGAGGTCCTGTCGGGTCATGTCTCACGGGGGTTGGAGGATCGCGCGTAAAGCGCTTCGCAGCGGTCGAGCCACAGGTCGTGGGTGAACAGGCGCAGCACGCGCGCCCGGGGAACAGGGCGCGGGATGGCGAGGGCTGCGCCGATGGCCGCGGCGAGCGCGGTCTCGTCCCCGCAGGGCACGAGGCAACCCGCCTCGCCGACGATTTCGGCAGCCGCGCCCCGGTCGAACCCCGCGACCGGCAGGCCGCAGGCCATCGCCTCGATGGCGGCGAGTCCGAAGGGTTCGTCCCAGCGTGGGGTGAACAGGAAGACGGAGGCGCGGGCGATCTCGGCGGCCAGCGCCGGACCGTCGAGATGGCCGCCATAGCGGATCGAACCGCCGAGCCCGGGGCGATATGCGCGTCCCAGTAATCCGGCTCCTCGATGGGGCCGAACAGGGTCAGCGGCAGACCGGTCGAGCGCGCCGCGGCGATGGCGTGATGCGCGCCCTTCACCGCCGCGATACGCGCGGACCAGACGGCGCTTCCATCGCCGCGCTCGCGGAAGGGCCAAGCAGAGGGATCGATGCCGTTATGAAGCAATTCGGCCTGCGCCGGAGCGCCGTCCGGCCACCAGGCGTGCAACAGGGAGCGCGAGGTCGCCGTGATGCGGTGGCCCGGCACCGCACTCGCCTGCACGAACCAGCACAGGGCATCGTAGGGCGGCACGTGCAACGAGGTGACCGTCGGAACGGCAGCGAGGCGTGCTGCATCCAGCGGAAGGCGGCTGAGGCTGTTGTTGTGCAGGATGTCGAAGCGGCCTGCCCCGATCCGGTCCAGGGCGGCGGCATAGCCGTCATCGAGATGGGCCCTCAGCGCCGTGTCGCCCCGGTGCTCCAGGCCCGGAAAGCGACCCTCCTGATGGACAGGGATCACAGGATCCAGGGTGAAACGCGGGTCGCTGTCGCCCGAGGCGAACAGCACGATCTCGTGCCCCCGGCGGGTCAGCCCGTCGGCGAGGTTCCAGGTATAGGCTTCGAGGCCGCCCGCGAAGGGCGCCGCGATGGGGTGTCGGCAGTGGGCGAGGAGCGCGATCCTCATGCCGTCAGCGGCACGGGCCCGGCGGCCTCGCGCGCTTCGATGGCCCGGATGACCGAGGCCGAGTTGGTATAGGGCTGGTGGCCCTGCTGGCCGGTGAGCGCCAGATCGGCCTCGTCCGGGCGCCGCAGGATGCGGATCGGCTGGTCGGGCGTGTCGTCGATCAAGCCCATCACGCGGAACGCGTAGAGCCAGTGGCCCATGGTGCGGTAGCCCCATTTGGCCTCGAACAATTCGGCGTTGCGCACCACACTGTCGAGATGGTGGACCGGAGGCATGTGGTGCGGATGGTACTGGTGATAGGCGCGGGCGCCCTTCATCCAGGCGATGGGAATGCCGCGCTGATCGAGGAGCTTGCCGAAATCAGTGTCCTCGCCGCCGTAGCCTACGTAACGCTCATCGAAGCCGCCCGTCGCCTCGAAGGTGCTACGCCTGATCGCGAAGTTCAGCGACCAGAAGCAGCGGTAATCCTGGCAGATCTCGATACCGGAAGCCGGGGGGCCACGACGGTCCGAGTGCCGCTCGGCGACCGCGTCGAGGCTTGTGTCGTCCCAGGCCCCCAGGGTGGCGCGCTCGGGCAGGTGCAGCACCTCGCCCATGAGCAGGCCATCGAGTTCGCCGAGCGCCCGCGCGTAATCGGCCACCAGATCGGCACCGGGGATGCAATCGACGTCGAGGAAGACGATGTCGTCGCCGCTCGCCGCTGCGACGCCGCGGTTGCGGGCCGCCGCCAGGGGCAGATCGCGACCCGCCACCAGAATCTGCCGGATGGGGAAGCGCGTCTCCGGCAGGTCGTAGAGTTCGTCCTGCATCACCGCGACGATGAACTCGGCGGGGGGCTGGGTCTGGCGCTCCAGCCCTAGCACCACGTTGCGAAGATGCGCCGGGCGGCCCTTCGCGAGGGTGACGACGGAAACGGTGCGCATGGGCGGCTCGGACTCCGGTGGGGTTTTGTGGGTGCGGGATCAGGCTGCGGCGGGGTGGGACCAGAGTTCGTCGGTCAGACCCTCGAGCCAAGCCGCGGCACGGCTCGCCGCATCCGGGGCGTAGAGGCCGCGCAGGGCGGCGCCGTCGAGGGCGCGGGCCCGGGCGAGGAGATCACGCCAGCCACCGAGATCGCCCGGCCAGGTGGGGGCCTGGACGGCGGCACCGAGGCGGACCAGAGCCTCGGCCTTGCGCGTCTGCTCGGCGAAGTAGCGCCATTCCGGCATGACGATGAGGCGACCACCGACGCGTGCCACCTCATGCACGGTGTTGTCGCCCGCCGAGGCGATGACGATGTCGGCGGCGGCGAGGTAGTCGGTCACGGACGGCACCCAGCCGAGTTCGCGCAGGTTGGCGAAGTCGGTCTCGTGCCCCTCGCGATGGGTCGGCCCGAGGGTGAGCCAGAGGGCGTCGGGCGCGGCACGGGCCGCGACGGTGAGCGGCGCGTAGGGTGTGCCGCTGCCGCCGCCGCCGGTCACCGCGACGATGATCTCGCGCTCGGGATCGAGGCCGAGCCGCGCCCGTGCCTCGGCACGCTCCGGCACGCCATCGACGCTGGTGCACAGACCGCCGCTGTAGAACGTCTTGGCACGAAGCCGTGCTGGGTAATCGTCCTGTTCCAGCCGCTCGTCGAAGGGAGCGAGCATGCCGACGCAGGCTTCGTACGAGCCGACATGGCCGATATCGGAGCGATCGCCGTGCATGCGGATCTGCACGGCGGGCACGCTGGCGATGCGCGCCAGCAGCGCGATCTCCGCCGAGACATCGACCACGAAGAGGCCGACTTCGCGCTCATCGAGATGATCGAGGATGCACCGCATGGTGCGGCGCATCGCGTCGAGCCCCAGCGGAACGCAGTGCATCACCTGCGGCGTGGGCTCGGCGTAGAGGCGCGGCGTCGGGACGGCGGCGCCGATCATGTTCGGCAGGGTCACGATCTCCACGTCGCGGCTGAAACCGTCGAACAGGCTGGGATCGGCGGTGAGCACCGAGACCGGCCGGTCGCGCGCGAATTCGCTCGCCACCGCCATGGTGCGGTTGGCATGTCCTCGGCCCTGGTGATGGACGAAGAACGCGATGGGCTTCTTGATGGTGGACGGCATCGGTCTCAGGTCAGGAGAAGAGGGCATCCGGCCGGAACGCGGCAGCGATCTCGGCCTCGCTCGGGGACCGGATCAGGCGGATCTCGGGGGCGCGCTCGTCCCAGTCGATAAGGCCCGCTGAGCGGAACTGGCCGAGCCAGTAGGTCATGCACCAGCGCCCGTGCCGCGCGCGGAATCGCGCCGCGTTCGCCAGGATCGGCGCGAAGTGCTGGAGCGGGGGCACGTGAACCGGGTGGTGCTGGTGATAGGCGCGGGCCCCGGCGACCCAGTAGGTCGGCAACCCTGTCGCCGCGAGCCGCGCGGCGAAGTCGGTCTCCTCACCGCCATAGCCGGTATAGGTCTCGTCCATGCCGCCGACCGCTCGCCAGTCGGCTGCGGAGAGAGCGAAGGAGAGGCCCCAGAGTTGCCCGGCATCGGGCTCGCGCCGCAAACCGCTGTCCGGTGGGGTCGGTCGGGCCGGATGGGCTTCGGACAGCCGATCGAGAGCGGCGAGGTCGACTGGGCCTTGAGGCAAGTAGCGGACCTCGCCCAGGAACAGCCCACGCGCCGCCGCGGCGGCCTGCGCATAGGCCGCGATGAGCGTCGGCGAGGGGATGCAGTCGACATCGAGGAACACGAGCAAGTCGGCGCTCGCCGCACTCGCAGCCCGGTTTCGCGCCGCCGCCAACGGCATCGCCTCACCCGGCACGAGGATGTGGCGGACGGGACAACCGGCATCGGGCAGGTCCGGGGCGGGCTCGGGCTGCATCCAGGCGATGACAAGTTCGCGTGGGCGTACCGTTTGGGCCGCGAGACCACGCATCAGGTTGCGCAGACGGTCGGCGCGGCCCCGGACCAGGGTGAGGACGCTGGGGCCTCTGCCCTCAGCCGACATGGGCGAGCATCCGGCGGAAGTAGGAAACGCCCTCGATCACGCCCCGCGCATGAGTCCTGCGGGCGACGTAGGAGTGTTTCAGGGTCGCGTTGCTGGCGAGGTCGTCGGAATAGTTCGCGACGATGATCGCCTGGACGCGGGCGCGCAGCATCTCGATGTCGTTGCCGGAATCACCCGCAACGAACACCGCGCGCTCGGGCAATGCATAGAGGGCGCGGACGTGGTCGACCGCCGTGCCCTTCGAGGCTCCGGCGGGCAGGACATCGAGGTAACGGCCGTGGCTGTGGATCACCCGGGCGGGGATCCTCGCCTCCTCGAGCCGAGCGCGAACACGTCGCGCCACCGCCGCATCGCCGAAGAAGCTCAGCTTCAACGTCCGCTGTTCCAGCGGCCCCTGCCGAACGAGCCCCGTGAGCCCGTCGAGGGCATCCTGAACCGCTTGCCGGTCCCAGTCGGCCGCGATGACGCGGCGCCACGCGGCATCGGCCGTGTAGGTCACGCCGTTGGCATCCAGGTGGAAGATCTCCGAGCCCACGGAGGTGATCATCACCTGCGGCCTCGGGCTGTCCTGCTGTTCCAGCACCGCCATGGCGCTGTGGAAGGAGCGGCCCGTGGCGACGCCGAAGGCGAGTCCCGCCTGTCGGCTGCGCCAGCGGCGGAAGATCCCCAAGGCCGCCGCGCAGCCGATCAGCGTGTTGTCGATATCGCAGACGAGGAGTTGGCGTGGCGCGGGCGTCGGCGGCTGCTGTGCCAGCAGGGCGCGGAGAAGCACGTGGTAGCGCGCGGCGTGCCGGTCCCAATCATAGGCGGCCGCCGCCCGCGCCCCGCCCGCGACGCAGCGCGCGTACAGGGCCGGATCGCCGAGGATGCGCAGGCAGGCCGTGGCGATGGCATCCGGATCGCGCGGATCGACCAGAAGACCGTTGCCGCAGGTCTCCACGATGTCGTTGGGCCCACCGCTGTCGGTGGCGACCAGCGGCAATCCGGCGGCGGAAGCTTCCAGCAGCGTCAGGCCGAAGGGCTCGTTGAGCGCGGGGTTGACGAACAAGCCGCCCCTGGCCCGCGCATAGGCATAGATGGCGGGTACATCATCGGGACTATGCGTCTTCGGATAGGCGACACGGCCGTAGAGGTCGTAGCGATCGATCTGGACCAGCAGGTCGCGCATGGTCGCCGCCATGTCGCCGTCGAGGGTGTCGATATCCTGGCGGGTGCCCGCGATGATGACGAGGTTCGCCGCCTCCTGAAGGGCCGGGCTCTCCCCGTAGGCTCGCACCAGCGCGGCGAGGTTCTTGCGCGCGACGGGCCTCGCCAGCGCCAGGAGCGCGGGCTTGCCGGGATCGTGCAGGAAACGGTCGATCGCCGCATCGATGCGCGGATGGGGCATGGCGGCGGCGAAGCGGGCGAGGTCGCTGCCCGGCGGCAGGATGCGTACGCGGCCCGGATCGTAGGCGCCGTATCCGGCATATTGTACCTCGGCCTCGTCGCGCGACGAGGCGATCACCAGCTGGGCACGGGCGAAGGCCGCCTCTTCGGTGGCGATCCGCCGGCCGAGATCGGGACCGGGGGTAGGTTCGCCCAGCATCGCGGCCTTCACGCGTCCGAGGGAATGGGCGGTGAACACGAACGGAATGCCGAGCCTGTCCTCCACCAGGGCCGCCACCGTGGCGGCATCCGCGTAATGGGCGTGGATCAGGTCAGGCGCCCGCTCCTGTGCGGCGATCCACGCAATGAGGCCGTCAGCGAAACCCGCGACCTCCTCGTGCATCTCTTCCTTGGTGCGGTAGCCAGGAGACGCGCTCGCGAGCCGCACGAGCGTCACCTTGTCGGAGATCGCTTCTTCGGGCACGGCGTAAGCGCTGCCGAGCGGGCCGGAGAATAGCCGGGTCGCCACCACGATCCGCGTGACGTCGCGATCCTGCGCCGAAGCGGAGACGAGATCGAGCAGATACCGGATATGCCCCCCGGTATCGGCCGTAAGCCCGTAGACGACTCCGTCGCCGCGCAGGCAGCCCTGCAGGGCGATATGCAACACAAACATCAGGCGGCCGCGTAAATTTCCGGACGCAACCGATGACTTAACCTATGTAAAGAGGTCGCCGTGATGCGCATTGCCCAAATCGCGCCGAACATATTTCCTGTCCCTCCCAACCATCACGGCGGCACAGAGCGGGTTGTGCACGATCTAAGCACGGCGCTGTGTAACTTGGGTGTGCAAGTAACTTTGTTTGCCCCGTCGGACAGTGCGACAGAACTGCCACGCGTGGGAAATTATCCGAGCCTGAGCGCGTTGGAGCGGGCGCACGGGCGCGTGGCGCCGGGCGTGCCCGCGGCGCTCGATGCGCTTCAGCTGGAAGCCCTGCGCATGCGGCTGGGGGAATTCGACATCATCCATTGCCACGGCGAATTCGCGCATGCGGCGCTGCTCGGCGAGCGCCGCCGTCACAGCCTAACGACGGTGCATTGGCGGGTGGACGAACTCGACCGGGCCTTGTTCTTCGCGGGCTTCTCGGACCTGCCTGTGGCCGCCATCTCGGCGGCGCAGGAGGCCGGGATCCCGGCTTCGAACCGGATGGGCGTGGTGCATCACGGCATCGACCGGGACCGCTACGCCGTCACCATCGAGCCCGGGCCCCACGTCGCCTTCATCGGCCGCATGACCGACCAGAAGCGTCCGGACGTGGCCATCCGCGTAGCACGGGCCGCCGGCCTTCCGATCCGCCTCGGTGGGACGATCGATGTCGGCAACCCGGATTACTTCGACCGCGCGGTGCGCCCGCTGCTCGAGCCGGAGGCGGTCTATGAGGGGCCGGTGGACGATGCCGCGAAAGCCGCGTTGCTGGGGAGCGCGCGGGCGCTGCTGTTCCCCATCGACTGGCCCGAACCGTTCGGCCTCGTGATGATCGAGGCCATGGCCTGCGGCACGCCGGTCATCGCCTGGAAGAGGGGCTCGGTCCCCGAGATCGTCGAGGATGGCGTCACCGGTTTCATTGTGTCGAACGAAACCGAGGCGGTCGATGCGCTCGGCCGGATCGGGCAGCTCGACCGCGCCAGGATCCGGCGCCGGTTCGAGGAGCGGTTCACCTCGGAGCGGATGGCCCGCGATTACCTCGCCCTTTACCAACGCCTGCTCGCCGCCTGATGCGCACCGCCCTGCTGACCTGGGACTACCCGCCCGCGCCGAGCGGCCTCTCGACCGCCGCCCGCGAGATCGCCGAAAGCCTCGCGGAGGCGGGGGCTGACGTCACGGTCTTCACGCTGGACCGGACGGGGCGCGCACGGAGCGGCGGGGTGAGCCTCGTCGGCCTGGCCTTGCCGCCGGACGGCGCGTTGGCGCGCCTGCGTCTCTGGGGCTCGGCAGGGCACCTCGCCGCGCCGCTGGCCTTTCGGCGCGCCGTTCTGGATGCCCATGCCGAGGCGCCCTTCGCGGTCGTCGAGGCGACGAACTGGTACGCCCCGGCCGCCCTGCTCGCGGGACGTCCGGGCCTGCCCCTCGTCACGCGCAGTTCGACCCCGGCCTCTCTCTCGCGTGATCCGGCCGGGACGCTCCGCAACCGGCTCGACGGGTGGACGGCCGACTGGCTCGAACGGCGGCAGGTGCGGGGCAGCGCGGGCCTCATCGCCAACACTGCCGGACATGGCGCCGTGATCGCGCGGACCTACGGTTTGACGGGGCGCCAACCCTCGGCGGTGATCGGCCTCAGTCTCCCACCGGAGATCTTGGAGGCCGCCCGTGACGCCACGTATCCGGCCCACGCCGAGCCTCTACGCCTGCTCTTCGTCGGCCGGGCCGAGGCCCGCAAAGGGTTCGATGCACTCATTGGCGCGATCGCCCTCCTCGGTGCCGAACAGGCGCGGGGCGAGGTGCCCCCCTTCCGCCTCGACCTCGTCGGGGTGTCGCCGGGCGATCTCCCAGCCAACCTGTCCGAGGCCGCAAAACGGCGCCTCCACGCCCGGGGCCGCATCGACGCGGCTGCTCTGGCAGAAGCCTATGCCGAGGCCCACGCGGTGGTCGCGCCCTCCCGCTACGAAAGCTTCGGGCTGGTCTATCAGGAGGCCATGGCCTACGGGCGGCCCGTAATCGCCTGCGCAGAGGATGCGAGCGCGCGCGCCTTCGTCGGCCTTCCGGGAGCAGGCCCCCTCGCCGAGGTATCGACCGGAGCGGCGCTGGCGGATGCGTTGCGCCCGCTGCTCAAGGATCCCGCGCGTCGCCTCGCCTACCGAAGCCGTGCGCTCGCGGCGGCGGGCCGCTTCGACCGGGCGAGCCTCGGGCGGGAGACCTTGTCGCTCTACCGCCAGGCGATCGAAGCCTCGGCCTCTCACCCGGCGAAAGGGCGGAGCAAAGCCGCCTCTTCTTCGAGCCGACCACGACCGGGATCGAGCGCTTCGTAGCGGCGCGAGCGCGCCCGGACGTGGGCGGAACTGAGGGTGTGGGTGATGGCCCCATGCAGGGCGATGAAGCTGCGGGGCCATCCGCCATCCAGGATGGGCCGCTCATGGACCAGCCCGGCATAGCGCACTGTCCTGCGGTTCAGCCGGTACTGCACATCCGGGAACATATCGGAGAGCACGCCATCGACCCGGTTCGCACGCGCGAGTCCGACCGACACCACATCACCGGTCTCGGCCAACGCGGCGAGGGCCGGAAGCAACCGCCCGGCGGCAAGCGGAAGGGTCTCGTCGGCATCGAGCTGGAGCATCCACTCATGCCGGGCGAGATCCTGCAACGCGTTTCGCTGAGCGGCGAAATCCCCGTCGAGGGGCCGGGACGCCACGCGCACGGACCCAGCCGGGACGCCATTCAGCGGAACGGCTCGCGGTTCGCTCGTCGGCCCGTCGAGGAGGATCGCGACATCGTCTGTCCAGCCCGCCCATTCCGGCAGCGAGGCCAGCACGGCATCCCGTTCCGCCGCGCGGCAGATCAGGCCCAGCGAAACGGGACGCCTGTCGGCCTCGTCCAGGACGAAGAGGCCCGCTTGCGCGGCTCGCGGATCATGGGGATGCCGGAGTGCCGCTGCGCCCGTCTCACCGAGGGGGCGTATCCCGAGGGCGAGGCGCGTCGCGGCGATCCTCAGGGTGTAAAGGTCGAGACCATAGGGAGCCTCCGCATCGGACTCGAAGACGGGTGCCGCGAGGCGCGCATCGAGCTGTGCGCGGCATGCGGCCGGGTCCGCATCGTCGGCGATCAGGACCCCGCATGAGCCGCAGGCCCACGGAAAGGCGCGGGTCCGGCCATTGGAATAGGTCAGGCTGCGCTCGGTGGGCACAAGCATGTCCGCTGCGCAGATGAAGCAACGGCGCATTTTTATCGTCCCGCCCGATCAGGTTCGCGTGTGCTCTGGTCGTTCCGGGCCCCGGCCTTACTTCGGCTGCTCGACGCGCTCGCGGACCTGAATGCCATCCGACACCGATTCCTCTTGCCCCAGCGGGCCTGATCTGGTCACCAGCGCATCGCTCGCCATCGTCGGCAACGCCCCCGGCATCGGTGATGTAGGGCCCGCGATCGATGCGGCGGCCTGCGTCGTGCGCTTCAACAACGCGCCGGGCTTCGGCGCCGGAACGGGCCGACGCGTCACGCATCTCGCTCTCGTCAATCGCGGCGGGCAGATGCGGGAATGGCTGGAGGACCGGCATTTTCTGATGCGACCGGTGATCCGCGCGGCGGGCGCCTTCATCCTGCCCTTCCCGATGCTTCCGGCCGAGCACAACGTGCCGGAGCCGATCTGCTGGACGCGCGAGATCCTGGCGCGCCTGCGCCCGTTGGGCCGCCCGATCCACATCCTGCCGGAGGCGTTGCACGATCAGGCGCGCGGCCTCCTCGCGGAGGGGACGTCGCACGAACCCAATCCCAGCACCGGCTTCCTCGTGACCCTCGCGTTGCTTCAGGGGCGGGGAGCCCAGGGACCAGCGGCGGAGGTTTACGGGTTCGGGTTCGAGGGCTGGCCCGGCCATCCCTGGAAAGCCGAGCGCGCGTGGTTCTCGGCCGCCGAGGCAGCGGGACGCCTCCACCTGCACCCCCTTCAAGGTTGAGCCATCATGTCCACGCTGGTCACGGTCCTGAAGGGCGGCGGGCGCTACGACGCCACATGGGTCGAACGCCTCGCACTGGGTGTCCGACGCCACGCACCAGCCTTCGAGCGGATCCTCTGCCTCACGGACCTGCCGCTCGCGGTGGCCGGGGTGGAACGGGCCCCTCTCCGGCACGACTGGCCCGCATGGTGGGCCAAAATGGAGGCGTTCCGCCCTGGTTTGACGGACGGACCGACGCTGCTCTGCGACCTCGACACAGTCCTGACCGGGCCAGCCAATGCTCTGGCCGAGCCCGGCCTCGCTGCAATGGAGGATTACTTTCACGCGGGGCGGCTATCGAGCGCCCTGCTCCGCTGGCACGGGGATGAACTCGCCCCGCTCTACGAGGAGTTCGCGGCCGAACCCGAGCGGTGGATGTCACCGGGATCCTGCGGCCCCGTACCCAACGCGGTCCACGGCGATCAGGTCGTCATCGACCATTGGTTCCGCCGGAATGGGCGGTCTCCGGCCTTCATCCAACGGGTCCATCCGGGCCTGCTCGACTTCTACGATCCACGGCGCGACGCCCACGGCCCGGTGGTGATCTTCATCGGCCCGTCGAAGCCCGACACGGCGACGGGCTCCGTTCACGCCGCCTGGACGGGCGCCACGGCGTCCGCCCATTCCTCGCCCCACTCCTGAACGCTGTGGCCGGGTGAGACCTCCCGGTAGAGCCGTGCCGGAGGTTCGTAGTCGGGCGAACGGATCGGACTGCGGATCTCGTCGTCCGGAAGGGCGTGCCGCGCCCGGCGGCGGGCCGGATCGGGGATCGGCACGGCGGCCAGGAGCTTCTTCGTGTAGGGATGCTGCGGGTTGCCGAACACGGCAGCGCGCGGGCCGATCTCCACGATTTCGCCGAGATACATCACGGCGACCCGGTGGCTCACCCGCTCTACCACCGCCATGTCGTGCGAGATGAATAGGTAGGCCAGCCCCATCTCGGCCTGAAGGTCGAGCATCAGGTTCACCACCTGTGCCTTCACCGAAACGTCTAGCGCCGAGACCGCCTCGTCGGCGACGATCAGCCGGGGCCTCAAAGCGAGGGCGCGGGCGATGCAGATGCGCTGGCGCTGGCCGCCTGAGAATTCGTGAGGGAAGCGCCCGGCCATGTCGGGCGACAGCCCCACGCGGGACAGCAGAGTATCCGCCCGCTGCCGGGCTTCCTGCCGCGAGGCGAGACGGTTGATGAGGAGCGGCTCGGCGATCGCCGCGCCAACGCTCATGCGTGGATCGAGGCTGGCGAACGGGTCCTGAAAGATCATCTGCATCCGCTGGCGGCGGCTGCGAAGCGTCGCGGCGTCGAGGCCGGTGATGTCCTCGCCATCGAGCAAGACGGAGCCGGACAGGGGCTCGACGAGCCGCAGAATGGAACGGCCGGTGGTGGATTTCCCACAACCGGATTCTCCCACCAACGCCAGGGTCTCACCCGCCGCGAGGCTGAACGAGACCCGTTCTGCCGCATGGACCCGGCCGGTCACCCGGCTGAACAGGCCGGAGCGGATGTCGAACCGGGTGGTCAGGTCACGCACCTCCAGCACCGGGCGCTCGATCGCCTGCACCGTGTCGGGGGCCTCGGGCGTGGGCTCCGCCGCGCCGGTCGCCCGGTCGATGACGGGGAAGCGCATGGGCCGGGACCGTCCCGCCATGGCACCGAGCCGGGGCACGGAGGCGAGCAGCGCGCGGGTGTAGGGCTCGGCGGGATCGGAGAAGATCCGCGCCGTCGGCCCGGTCTCCACCGCCTTGCCGCGATACATCACCACCGTGCGGTCGGCGATCTCGGCCACCACGCCCATGTCGTGGGTGATGAACAGGACCGACATGCCCTCGTCGTCCTGCAGGCTCTTGATGAGGTCGAGGATCTGCGCCTGAATCGTCACGTCGAGCGCCGTGGTCGGCTCGTCGGCGATGAGGAGCTTCGGGCGGCAGGCCAGCGCCATCGCGATCATCACCCGCTGACGCATGCCGCCGGAGAAGCGGTGCGGGTATTCGTGCAGGCGCGAGCGGGCCGCCGGGATCCGGACCTTGTCGAGAAGGCGCAGAGCCTCAGCCTCGGCGGCAGAGCGCGACAGGCCCCTGTGCCGGATCAGCGCCTCCGAGATCTGGAATCCGATCGTCAGGACCGGATTCAGGGAGGTCATCGGCTCCTGGAAGATCATGGCGATGGAATCGCCGCGCACCCGTCGCATCTCGGCCTCTGAGGCCGTGAGCAGATCCTGTCCCTGAAAGCGCACGCTGCCGCCGATACGGCTCGCGTCGCGCGGCAGGAGGCGCAGGACCGACAGGGCGCTGACGCTCTTGCCCGAGCCGGATTCGCCCACCAACGCCACGGTCTCCCGGGGGCCGATGTCGAAGGAGACGCCGTGCACCACCTCGCGCCACCGCCCATCCGAGCGGAAGGACACGGTGAGGTCGGCGACCGAGAGGATCGGATCCGTCACGGGGCCGCCTCCTAGAGCACCCGGCGCGGGTCGAGCGCATCGCGCAACCCATCGCCGATGAAGTTGATCGACAGCACGGTGAGGAAGATCGCCCCGCCGGGGAACAGCGCCCAATGCGGGGCGACGTCCAAGTGGTCCTTGGCGTCGAACAGCAGCCGCCCCCAGGTGGGGATGTCCGGCGGAAAGCCGAGCCCGAGAAAGGAGAGGGTCGATTCCGCGATGATCGCAGAGGACACCTCGATGGAGGCTGCCACAATCACCGGCCCGAGCGCGTTCGGCAGGATGTGGCGCCGCACGAGGTGCCCGTTGGTGGCGCCCTGCGAGCGGGCCGCCTCCACGAACTCCTTCTCGCGGAGCGTCAGGAATTGCGCCCGCACCAGCCGCGCGACGGGCATCCAGCGCAAACCGCCGATCACCGCGACGATCATCAGGAACACGCCTCCCTGCGATCCGAAGACCGCCTTCAGGCTGTCGCGGAACAGGTAGATCACGAGGAGCAGCAGCGGCAGTTGCGGTAGCGAGAGGAACAGGTCGGTCAGCCACATCAAGGCCGGATCGAGGAAGCGCCGGGACATGCCCGCGAGCGCACCCACCACGACGCCGATCACGCTCGCCACCGCCATGGCGGCGAAGCCCACCGCGAGGGAGATGCGCCCGCCATAGATCATCCGGGCCAGCAGGTCCTGGCCGAGATCGTCCGTGCCGAACGGATGATCCCAGGACGGGCCCTGAAGCTGTGCCGCGAAATCGATGTCATCGATCGCCACCGGCCACAGCAGGCCGCCGAGCAGCACGCCGCCCACCAGCACGGCGAGCACGCCGACGCTCGCGAGCGCCAGCCGGTGCCGCCGGAACCGCCGCCACGTCTCACGGCCGGGCGAGGCCGGAGCGCGGGTGATCGCCTCAGCGGAGGGCGATGCGAGGGTCGAGCCAGCCATAGAGCAGGTCCGCGACAAGGTTGAACAGGATGACGAGGCCCGCGAACACGAAGGTCACGGCCATCACCACCGGCGTGTCGTTGGCGAGCATCGCGTCGATCAGCAGGGAGCCGATGCCGGGGATGCGGAAGATCTGTTCGGTGACGATGGCGCCGCCGAACACCGCCGGGATCTGGAGGGCGACGAGCGTGACCACGGGGATCAACGCATTGCGCGCGATGTGGCGGCGGGTCACCGTACCCTCGGTCAGGCCCTTGGCACGGGCCGTGGTCACGTAGTCGAGCCGGGCGACGTCGAGGGCTGAGGCGCGGACGTAGCGCGTGTACGAGGCGGCCTGGAAGAAGCCGAGCACCGCCACCGGCATGATCGCCTGCCGGATGTTCGCCCAGGCCCAGGCGAACCCGCTGCCGGGCAGGTCGGCCTGATAGACGAAGGGCAGCCAGCCGAGCTTGATCGAGAACAACAGGATGAACAGCAGGCCGGTGAAGAAGGTCGGGAGGGAGAACCCGATGAAGGCCAGCGTGTTGGCGACCTGATCGGCCAGCGAATAGGGCCGCCGCGCCGCGTAGAGACCCACCGGAATCGCGACCAGCAGGGCCAGAACCTGAGACGAGCCGACAACGAACAGCGTCGTCGGCAGCCGTTGTAGGATCAACTGGTCGACGTTCACGCGGCTCGCGAAGGAGAAGCCCCAGTCGCCCTGGAGCATCGCCATGAGCCAGCGCAGGTAGCGCGTCATGATCGGATCATCGAGGCCGAACTTCACGCGCAGGGCTGCCCGCACCTCGGGCGGCACGTTGGGGTTCGCCGCGAGTTCGCCGAACGGGTCGCCGGGTGCGAGCGCCAGGACGACGAACAGGATCAGGCTGATGCCGAGCAGGCTCGGGATCGCGATCAGCAGCCTGCGCAGGATGTAGGCGCCCATGGCGCGCCGCCCCCGCTCAGGTCGTCCGGCTCCATTCGGGCAGGAAGGACAGGTCGTTGTCCCAGCCGCTGCGCGGGGCCGACAGGCTCGCGCCCACCGCCGAGACCTCGGCCCGGTGGATCAGCGGCAGGACGTTCTCCGAGACGGCGAGATCGTTGCACTTGATCAGGAGCGCGGCGCGCTTCACCGGGTCCAGTTCGCTCTGAGCGGCGTTGTAGGCTTCGTCATAGGCGGCGTTGCGCCATCGCACGACGTTGCGGCCCTGCCACTTGTTGGCCTTGGTCGCCACCTCCCAGGATGCATACATGAGCAGCCAGATCGCCGGGTCCGCCTGCGTCATGCTGTAGGCGTACATCTCCATATCGGCGTAGAAATGGGTGCAGGTATCGGGATTGGCGGGATCCGACGAGAAGAAGACCGAGCCGGTGACCGACTTCAACTCCATCTCGATGCCGGCCTTGGCGGCGGCTTGCTTGATGATCGCCTGTGTCTTCTGGCGCGGTGCGTTGATCGAGGTCTGGAAGACCAGCTTCAGCCGCTTGCCGTCCTTGGCCCGGATGCCGTCCGAGCCCTTCTTCCAACCCGCCTCGTCGAGGAGTGCGTTGGCGCGTGCCGGATCGAAGGCGAAGCGCGTATCCTTCGAGACGAACCGCTCCGGGCCGTTGACCGTGTTGGCGGTCGCCTTGCCCGTGCGGCCATAGATGTATTGCTCGATCGACTTGCGATCGATGAGCAGGTTCATCGCCTGGCACACCTTCGGGTCCGAGAAGGCCGGGTGCTTGGTGGTGATGGACGACCGCTCGCCATCGACCTCGACATTCGGGTCAGTGGCGTTGAGCAGCAGGAATTCCAGCTTGCCGCCGTAAACGACGTCCACCCGTCCCTTGCCGCCGGCTTCCAGGCGCTTCAGCACCTCGTCCTCGATGAGCATGTTCCAGGCGTAATCGTATTCGCCGGTCTGGAGCACGGCGCGGGCGGCCGAGACCGCATCGCCCCCGCCCTTCATCTCGATCGTATCGAAATAGGGCCGGTTGGGCAGGTGGTAGTTCGGGTTGCGCTCGCCGCGGACGATGTCGCCGGGCCGGAACTCCACGAACCGGTAGGGCCCGGTGCCGACGGGGGCGAGGTTCTGCGGCGCCTCGCGGGACTTGGCACCACTGTAGGGGCCGAAGAGATGCTTCGGCAGCACCATGCCGACGATGCCGACGAAGGCATCGCACCAATAGGGCGTGGGCTTGTCGAACAGGACGCGCACGCTGAGGTCGTCGATCTTCTCGACCTTGCAGTCCTTGTAGGATCCGCTCGTCACCGCCGCCGTGGCGGGATCGCGGGCATAGTCCCAGGTGAAGACGAGATCGTCGGCGGTGAGCGGCTTGCCGTCGTGCCACGTCACGCCCGGCTTGACCTTCCAGACCACCGAGCGTCCGTCCGGCGCGATCCCGCCATTCTCCTTCGAAGGGATTTCGGCGGCGAGCACCGGCACGAGGTTGCCCTCCGGATCCCAGGCGGCGAGCGGCTCGTAGAAGATCCGCGAGGCGTCCTGGTCCTTGGTGCCGATGGCGAAATGCGGGTTGATGAGCGTCGGCGCCTGCCACCAGAGTAGCTTCAGGGCCCCACCCCCGCCCGCCTTGGCCGGCTTGTAGCCAGAGCGGATGTCGCTCGCCATGGCCACGCCGCTCCCGGCGAGCATGAGCCCCGCCATCGGTGCGCTGAGGCCCACGGCCACCATCCGGCGCACGAAGGCGCGCCGCGAGAGGTCACCGGACCGAACCCGTCCGATGAGGTGGTGCAGATCCCGCTCGTCCATGAAGATCAGCCTGTTCCCAGATCACGGCGCCGTGCGCACAGCATCATCCCGGCCATGCTCTTGGCAAGGGTTGCGCCAGTGACGCTTCCACTCAAGCATGTATTTTCCCCCCGTCGACTTGGCGCCAGTGAGGATCGAATGGACAACCGCAACGCCGTGTGGCGGCATGTCGACGCGCAGGCGGACCGGCTGATCGCCCTGTCCGACCGCGTCTGGGGTACGCCCGAGGTCTGCTACACCGAAGCGCGCTCCTGCGCCGAGCACGCCGCCGAACTGCGGCACCAGGGCTTCCGGATCACCGAGCAGGTTGCAGGAATCCCCACCGCCCTCATGGGCGAGGCGGGTGAAGGCGGCCCGGTCATCGCCTTCCTGGGCGAGTACGATGCGCTGCCCGGCCTCTCGCAGGAGGCGGGCGTGGCCGAGCACCGCCCCGTCGAGGCGGGAGGACATGGGCATGGCTGCGGCCACAACCTCCTCGGATCGGCGGCGCTCCTCGCCGCCACGGCGGTGAAGGACTGGCTTGCCGAGACCGGCACACCGGGCCGCGTGCGCTATTACGGTTGCCCCGCCGAAGAAGGCGGCGCCGCCAAGGCCTTCATGGTGCGGGCGGGCGCCTTCTCCGATGCCGACATCGCCATTTCCTGGCATCCGGCGAGCTTCTGGGAGGTCGCGCCTCCCGTCGCGCTCGCCAACACCCGTGCCGACTTCACCTTCACCGGGCGCACCGCCCATGCGGCGGCGGCGCCGCATCTCGGCCGCTCGGCGCTCGATGCCGTCGAGCTGATGAGCGTCGGCGTGAACTACATGCGCGAGCACATCCCGTCCGACGCGCGGGTGCATTACGCCTATCTCGATGCGGGCGGCATCGCCCCGAACGTCGTCCAGGCAGGGGCCAGGGTGCGCTACTCCATCCGTGCGGGCGACCTGCCCGGCATGCTCGCGCTGGTGGAGCGCGTGCGGAAGATCGCCGAGGGCGCCGCTCTGATGACCGAGACCAGCGTCGAGATGCGGATCGTCAGCGCGGTCTCGAACATCCTCGGGAATACGCCCCTGGAACAGGCGCTCCACGGAGTGATGGAGGAGCTGGGCCCACCGCATTTCGACGAGGCCGACCGCGACTTCGCCCGCGCGATCCGGGGAACGCTCGGCGATGGCGATATCGACGCCGTGTTCCGCGCCGTTGGTCTGCCGCGCACCGAGGCGCCGCTCGCCGATTTCATCGTGCCCCTCGATGCCCCGCGCAAGCCCGCGGTCGGCTCGACCGATGTCGGCGACGTGAGCTGGGTGGTGCCTACGGTGCAGGCGCATGCGCCGACCGTGGCCATCGGCACGCCGTTCCACACGTGGCAGGTGGTGGCCCAGGGCAAGAGCCCGGCGGCCCACAAGGCGATGGTGCAAGTTGCCAAGGCGATGGCCGCCACCGGCACCCTGGCCCTGACCGATCCGGACCTCCGAGAGGCTGCAAGGCAGGATCTCATCCGTCGCGGAGGGGCGGACGGCTACGTCTCGCCGCTTCCCCCGGAGGTCGAACCGCCCCTGCGCATGTCGATCGCCTGAGCGCGGGCGTCATTTGATCCTTCAAGGCGATGTCCTTGCGGCGTCGCCTCAACCGGAAGTCGTAAGTTGCGCCTTATTGACCCTCCGCCCGTCCTAGACAGGGCATTACTTGGCCAAGCCAAGCAAGACATCACCCATAAAACATCACGATTTTCGTGATGAATAAGGGGTAAATCACTGGATATCGACTGTAAACTATAGCTTTTTAAGGCGAATTTAGAGATTTCGTGGCGATTTTCGCGGCCGATAAAGCTCCACGAGCACTGCTGCGACATGACCCTCCGCCATTCTTCCCGAAGCCCCTCGGCCCTCGTCCCGCTCGTCGCACTCGTTGCCGGATGGATCGTGACGACACCGGCCTTCGCCGACGTCGATTTCACGAACAAAACGGGGTCGGGACCGATCAAGGCTTCGCATTCCGGTCTCTGCCTCACGGTGCCGAACGGCAGCACGGCGAACGGAACGCAGCTCGATCAGGAGCCCTGTGACGGCAGTCCCGCACAGACCTGGCAGGTGAAGGCGTTCAACAATGGCTTCAACCTCGTCAATCAAGCGAGCGGCCAGTGCATCGACTCGCAGATGTCGAACACGGCCGGCGGAGCGGTCATCCAGTGGACCTGCAACAGCAGCGCCCAGCAGACGTGGTCCGCCAAGGCGCAGGGGGCCGGCTACGGCCTCATCACGGCCTATTCCGGACAATGCCTCGACATCTTCGGCGGCGGCACCGCCAGCGGCACGAAGGCGATCCAGTGGGGCTGCTCGGGTGCCGCCAACCAGACCTTCGTTCCCGTGGCGTCCTCGTCGGGCTCGAACGTGAGCGGCGTCGATTTCCCGAACCGGACAGGCTCGGGCCCGATCAAGGCCTCGCATTCCGGCCTCTGCCTGACCGTGCCGAACGGCAGCACCGCGAATGGAACGCAGCTCGATCAGGAGACCTGTAACGGCAGCCCCGCGCAGACTTGGCAGGTGAAGGCGTTCAACACCGGCTTCAACCTCGTCAACCAAGCGAATGGTCTGTGCATCGACTCGCAGATGTCGAACACCGCCGGTGGATCGGTCCTTCAATGGGCCTGCAACAGCAGCACTCAGCAGACGTGGTCCGCCAAGGCGCAGGGAGCCGGCTACGCGCTCGTCACTGCCTATTCCGGCCTGTGCCTCGATGTATTCGGCGGGAGCACGGCCAGCGGGGCGAAGCTGATCCAATGGGGCTGCCACGGCGGCGCCAACCAGACCTTCATCGGCGGCACGGCTACGGCGGGATCGGGCACCGGCTCCGGCTCCGGCACCGGCGGCACCAGCGGTGGCGCGACGAGCGGGGAGAAACCGGGTCGGGATCGGGAAGCGGATCGACGGCGGGCGGCAGCCTGCCTCCCGGCGATGTACCCCCCGCTTCCACGGGCCTGATCGTCGCCCGCCACTCTGCGATGTGCGTCGAAAACCCGAGCGCCCAGATGGCGGCGGGCGTCGGCATCGACCAGTGGCCCTGCGAGCCGAACGCCACCCACATGGACTGGTCCTTCGTGCCCGCCGGGTCCGGATACCAGATCCGCAACGCCAAATCCGGCCTCTGCCTCACTGTGACCGGCGGCGCCACGAATAACGGAGCCGCCACCTCGCAGCAGACCTGCGGCGCGGGCACCGGCGGCCTCTGGACCTTCCGCAAGACCAACGGCTTCTACGAGGTCGTTGCCGTCCATTCGGGCCGCTGTCTCAACGTCAACAATGGCTCGCGCGACCCCAATGCAGCTGTGATCCAGTACGATTGCACGCTCCAGGACAATGCGGTCTTCTCGCTCGTCCCGCCCGCCCCGCCCTCGGCCTGGACGCCGCTCACGACGATCGGCATCGTTCCCGTTTCGGCGACCGTGATGCCCTCGGGCAAGGTGATGATGTGGGCCGCCGAGTCGAAGACCTCCTTCGGGTCCGGCAACGGCACGTGGATCACCACC
Source organism: Methylobacterium komagatae (assembly GCF_042661665.1). NCBI lineage: Bacteria > Pseudomonadati > Pseudomonadota > Alphaproteobacteria > Hyphomicrobiales > Methylobacteriaceae > Methylobacterium > Methylobacterium komagatae. The sequence continues at coordinate 2,234,601 of NZ_JBHSWN010000001.1, read as the reverse complement.
TTCGATCCGGCCTCGGGTGCGTCCAACGACACCTATGTCGCCAACACCAACCACGACATGTTCTGCCCCGGCACCAACCTGCTTCCGGACGGACGGCTGATGATCACCGGCGGCATCACCGCGGGCGGAACCTCGATCTACAATCCCGATACGAACCAGTGGACCTCAGGTCCGACCCTCAAGATCCCGCGCGGCTACAATTCTAACGTCACGCTCTCGACCGGCGAGACCATGACCTATGGCGGTTCGTGGTCGGGTAATATCGGCGGCAAGAACGCCGAGGTCTGGTCCGCCTCGTCGGGCGCATGGCGCGTCCTGTCGAACGTCTCTGGCGATGCCGGAGCCGAGCCGAACGTCGATATGTACCGGGCCGACAACCACTTCTGGATGTTCGGGGTCTCGAACGGCTACGTGTTCCATGCCGGTCCAAGCCACGAGATGCACTGGATCGGTACCGGCGGTAACGGCTCCTTCGTAAGCGCGGGCAACCGGGCCGACGACACGTTCTCGATCAACGGCACCGCGACGATGTTCGACGTGAACCGGATCTTCAAGGCCGGTGGCGCGTCGCAATACCAGAACCAGCCCGCCAACGGAGCGACCTACACGATCGACATCAGCGGCGGCCCCGGCGCGACTCCGAAGGTCGCGTCTGCCCCGTCGCTCGCCTTCGCCCGGGCCTTCCACAACAGCGTGGTGCTGCCGAACGGCGACGTCATCCTCGTCGGCGGCCAGAACGTGCCGATCCCGTTCACGGATTCCACCCCCGTCTACTACCCGGAACTGTGGTCGCCTTCGAAGAACACGGTGGTGCGGCTCGCTCCGATCAGCGTGCCGCGGACCTATCACAGCGTCGCGCTTCTGCTCACGGACGGGCGGGTGCTGTCGGCGGGTGGCGGCCTCTGCAACTGCGCGGCGGACCATCCGAACCTGCAGATCCTGACCCCGCCTTACCTCTATGATGCGAACGGGCAGCTCGCGAGCCGTCCGGCCATCACCTCGGCCCCCACGACCGCCTCCCTTGGGAGCACGATCACCGCCAGCACCGACCGCGCGATCCAGAGCTTCTCGCTCGTGCGGGTAGGCAGCACCACGCACACCGTGGACAATGATCAGCGCCGGGTGCCGCTCACGATCTCCGGCTCGAGCGGAACGAAGTACAACCTCGCGCTGCCCTCCGATCCTGGCATCGTGACCCCCGGCAACTGGATGCTCTTTGCCCTCGACGGGAACGGCGTGCCGAGCGTCGCGAAGATCGTGCGGATTCGCTAGGAATCGCGGGCCGGAGGACGCCTCTCCGGCCCGTGCCAGCCAAAGAGGACGGATACCATGCAAACGAGACTCGTTGCCGTCGCGCTCACCCTGTTCCTCGGACTTCCGGGGAGCATGGCGGCCCAGGCTCAAGGCACGCAGACCGCCAGTCCGGGAAGCACCGGACAGACCGACGTGACGGGCGCCTGCACGATCACGTCGCGGGGCAACCAGCAGAAGACCTGCATGAACCGCGTGCCGCAAGCGTCCTGCGCCGCCAACGCGCGGGAGCAGCGCACGACGTTCGACTGGAAGGCCGGGACGGACTGCCCCTGACGGTTCGCGGCAGGCTATCCGCCGAGCGCCATCCTCAACCGTTCGCAGGCGGGATGCGCCGTTCCCACGAGCGGCACCGAGGCCATGGTCTTCCACGCGAGGAGGCCGAAGCCGGTGCTGCGCCCATCGACCGACAGGACCGCATCGCGACCCGACCGGCTTCCGGTCGCTGTCTGAGCCACGACCAGAACCTCGTAGAACTGCCGCAGGGACGGCCTCGTATAGGCCCGCAGGCCGTCGGACTTCGTGCCGCCCCCGGCCGACAACAGGGGATTCAGCGCAGGATCGAGGCCGCCGCTCGCGTTCCACACCGTCACCGCAGGGCGCAGGGCCGCCGCGAGGCGCGGCGTCATCGACGGGAGCCGGTCGAGTTCGTCGATCGAGCCGAAAGGCGCGTTGCGCGGCCCGTAGGAGAGGCCGCGCGCCCGGTATTGCGGTGCCTCCGCGCCCCCGCCCGGCTCCGGCGTGTCGTCTGGATCGCGATCATCGACGATCTCGGCCGCGATGATCGGGGCATCGGAATCGGACAGGCCCAGGGCACGGAAGGCCTCTTCGAGAAGCGGTCGCGGCGAGGTGTTCAAGTCGATGAGCCCCCCTGATCCTGAACGGAGAGGGAGAGCGTGACGCCGCCGGGCAGCGGGCACGTGACCACGCGGCCATTCTCGGGAAGCGCCAGGCCGGGCAAGCGCCGGGCCCGCTCGTTGATCAGCGACATCGCCACGAACCGTGTGGCGCCATCCACCAGTCCCTGAAGCCGCAACTGGTCGAGGCGCGCCGTCGCGATCTTTGTTTGCGTCTGCAGTTGCTGCGTCGCCAGGGCGGCGGCGGCGGCGATGACCACGAGGATGGCGACCACCGACGGCAGGACGAAGCCAGCCTCAGGGGAGGAATCGCGCGTCACGACCCCGCTCCAAGCGGGAGGATCAGGGCGGGCCATCGCCTCGGATCGGAGGCCGGGAACACGACCGTGACCTCGACGAGGGCCGGAAGCTTGTCCTTTCGCTGCCAGGTCTCGACCCAGCGCGGCTGCCAATCAGCCTGCCCGCCCTGACCCGGAGCCCGAAATAGCGCAGGCGCAGCCCCGCCACGCCGTCGAGGAGCACATCGGGCGGAGCCACTTCCGCGCCGTTCGACGCGCGGGTGTTCTCGATCAGGACGAGCCCGCTCCCATCCGGCGTCACCACCGTCGACAGGCCGAACTGCAATTCGGTATCGCGCTCCGCCTCGCGGTTCGCGCCGACGATGGCCATCAACTGGCCGTCCTGGCCGAGGAACGGGATGCGGCTCCCGTCTTGGCGACGGCGGACGACGCTGGCCAGAGTCCTGCGCAGATGCCCCCGCACGAGTTGCACCTCTTCCTGCGCGGCGAGCCGCTTGGCATTGCGGGTGATGAGGCCCGTCGCCTGGAGGGACTGGATCAGGAGCAGCGCGATCAGGGCTGTCACGGCGAGCGAGACGATCATCTCGACCAGCGTGAAACCCGCTTCGTCGGACTCAGCCACCGAGCCCCTCCGCCAGCAGGGTGCCGTAGAGCAGTCGCCCGTCCGGGCCTCCCTCGTGCAGCCGCACGCGCCAGAGCGGCGGCAGGTTCTGCCAGCCGAGCAGGGGGCCGATATCGGCGGCTTCGAGCGTCCAGACCGTTCCGTTGGAGAAGCGTCCCTGCTCGATGCCCGGCCGCAGCGTCCCCGCCGCGACCCGCAATTGCACGATGCCCTCCGCCTCGTCGATCAGGGTATCGACCGTCATGACGCGCTGGCCGCGCACGGCGATCTCGCCACTGATCCTCAGCACGAAGATCGCCGCCAGGGCGACGATGGCGAAGGCGACGAGCACTTCGACCAGGGTGAAGCCGTCCTCCCCTCCCCTGAACCGGGCGCCTTGCACCCACGCACGGGGCCGCTCACGGCATCGCCTCCGCCTGCCTAACGAACCCCGTCGCCCGGCTGACGGTGAGGATGCGGGTGCCGCCGCGCCCCGACAAAGTGATCCGTGCGCCCGTGCAGCCGCCATCCGGCAGGAACCGAAGCTCGCCGGGTTGCACACGTCTCGCCGGGCCGACCTCGAACTGAACGGACCAGCCCGCCATCGCCAGGGCGGGCGCGCCGGGCCGGGAACTGACGAAGCGGTTCGTCTCTCCGTCGAAGACGAGCCGGGTGACGTGGCCCGTACGCTGCGCCTCCGTTCGCAGCAGCGCGATCTCGCTCGCGACCCGCTCCGCCGTGCTGGTCAGCCGTTGCGAGGGCACGATGTTGCGGATCGACGGAATGCCGAGCCCCGCGGCGAGCGCCACGATCGCCAGGACGACCAGCATCTCGATTAGCGAGAAGCCCGCCGCCCGGTCATGATCTGGGCCGGGACTCATCGCGACGGCGCGGTTGCCCGCTGCAACGCGGCGAGCCGGGCCGCCATTGCGTCGGGTCCGTCCTCCGCCATCATCCGATCCACGATCAGGCCATCGCCATTGACGAGCATGATCGCGGCGGTGTGGCTGTAGGCGTAGCCACCGGAGGGCAGGTCCGTGCGCCGCGCGACCGCGCCGAAGCTCGCCACCGCCTCCTCGACGGCCTTCCGCGCGCCTGTGAGAGCGACGATGCGCGGATCGAAGTTCGACATGTATTGGGCGAGGACGGAGGGCGTATCCCGTTCGGGATCGACCGAGACGAAGTAGACCCTGACGCTTGCCTTGGGCAGGCGTGCCAGCGCCGTGGACAGGTTCGACAACGTGGTCGGGCAGACGTCGGGACACTGCGTGAAGCCGAAGAAGACCCCGTAAGGATGGCCAGCGAGGTCATCGGAATCGACCGTCGCGCCGTCCGGCGCGGCGAGTTGGAAATGGCCGGCGAAGAGGCTCGGGGCAGGAACCGCCTGCGGCAGCGGAAGCGGTCCCTGCTCGCCCGCGAAAGAGGGCGCGGACATCAGGAGACCGAGCGTGGCGGCGGCGATCCTGAGCGACGGCATGGTCTGGCCCTACGGAGGCGGCGATGCAGGATCTCCGCTCGGCGGAGCCGTCATCCCGTTTCGGGAAACTGACCCGCTAGCCTAGTCGCCAAGCGTTAACGATGCCCTGACATCGGCCATACCTGCCGAAACCAGTGCTCGAACCCCGCCGGGTCTTTTGCCCGACATCAGGCCCTGCCCGGCACGCATCATCGGCGACGGGGGCGAACATCTCGACACGGAAGTCGCCCGCTTCTTCAACACGATGCGCGCGGCTTAAGACGATCGAGATGATTTAAGCAAAATAGTCGGCACACCGATTCGGTCGCGAGCGAGAGGATCAGGCCCGCAACCGTATTCGACCACATCTGCGAGAGGATTGGGCGCAACGACGTCCTGAGGCCGCCTCACCCACGGCTTCACCGCCCGACCCCTCTCGAAAAGCAAGGCACGGCAGAAACCGATGCCATCTATTTGAAAGTCGGAAACTGGTTAAATGGACGTCCTGATCGTAGACGACAGCTCAACGATGCTGATGTATCTACAAAGATTACTCGTCAACGAGTACGCGGCGGATGTCGTCACGAACCGCGATCCGGTCCAGGCTCTCCTCGAGGCACGCACGCACGCCTTCGATCTCGTGCTGGTCGATCAGAACATGCCGCAGATGGATGGCGTGGCGTTCATTCGGGCGCTCCGAGCCATCCCGCATTACGCGCAGGTTCCGATCGCGATGATCACGGGCGAGGCCGAGGTGTCGCTGCGCCTCGCCGCGCTCGAAGCGGGCGCCACCGATTTCCTCGACAAGTTCGCCGACAGGATCGAGCTCACCGTCCGTCTGCGCAACTTGATCATGCTGGCGCGGGCGGTGCGGCGCCTGGACGACGAGGCGTCGAGCATCGCGGGCGAACTCGAACGCGCCATGCGGCAGCTCCGGGAGCGCGAGGCAGAGGTGATCTTCCGGCTCGCTCTGGCCGTCGAGTATCGCGACAACGACACGGGCGATCACACGTGGCGCGTGGCGCGCTACAGCCAGATCATGGCGGAGACGCTCGGCCTCGATCCCGATTATTCCTGGCGGCTCTATCTCGCCGCGCCGTTGCACGATGTCGGCAAAGTGGCGGTGCCCGATGGCATCCTGCTGAAGAAGGGGCGGCTCGATGAAGCGGAGTTCGCCGTCATCAAGAACCATCCCGTGGTCGGCAAGCGGATCCTCGATGGAAGCGGTTCCGACCTGATCCAGCTGGCGGCGGAGATCGCCGAAGCTCATCACGAACGGTGGGACGGCACTGGTTATCCGCACGGATTATGCGGGGCGGAGATCCCGCTTTCGGCGCGGATCGTCGCCGTCGCGGACGTGTTCGACGCCCTGACCACCGCGCGTCCTTACAAGGACGCGATGAGCTTCGAGGAGGCCCGGCGCTGCATCGAGGGCGAGCGCGGCCGCCATTTCGACCCCGATTGCGTCGATGCCTTCATCTCGGCCTGGGACCGGGTTCAGTCGGTGCGAGCGGCCAGGGGCGGCGAAATCCTGGCCGGTCTCGTGCGGGGCACCGAGCCATGGGCACGGATCCCGGAAATGCGCCGGGAGATCGCGTTCGCGACCGAGTGAGGACCTCGGACGCAAACGTCCCTGTTCGAGCGCCGGATGGGCCCACGCTACCGGGCCTGTGCAGCCCTAGGCGGCGTGCGGCGGGGTCTGGCGCCACCACGCGTAGGCTTGCTCGTAAAGGTGGGCGAACCGCAGAAGCATCCCTTCGGCGAAGGGTCGGGCAGCGATCTGAAGGCTGATCGGCAGGCCCCGGCGGTCGAAGCCGCAGGGCATTGCGATGGCGGGCAGTCCCGTCAGGTTGAAGGGATACGTGAGCCGCCAGGACGCCGCGAGGACGCTCTCCTGTTGGCCTCCGATGACGACGGTCGATTCGTCCGTGCGCCACGCCGTGAGCGGCGAGGCCGGCGTGACGATGACATCCGCGCCGTTCAGAATGTCGGCCATCTCGGCCATGATCAGCGCCCGCGCCTGCTCGGCGCGCACATAGTCGGGCCCGGTGACGAACCGGCCCATCTCCACGAGATCCCGGACGTCCGCAGCGAAGCCCGCCACATGGCCCTGGGCGAGGCTACGGTCGTGGTAGGCGGTCGAGGACGCCAGTTCGATCGCGAAAATGGCGCCGAGCCCGTAGCGCAGGGAGGGCATTTGGACGTCGCGAACCTCACAGCCTTGGCCTTCGAAGAAGCGGATCGCCTCCTCGACGGAGGCGGCGACGTCCTCGTCTATCGCCTCGAAGAAGTGGTTGCGGATCACCGCCACACGCAATCCGCGGATCGGCTCCCCGAGACCGGCCGCATAGTCCGGGACGGGCGCCGACGCAGCGGCCGGATCGGCCGGATCGGATCCCGCCAAGCACTGAAGCATGAGCGCCGCATCGGCCACGGTCAGGGTCAGCGGTCCGGCATGGTCGAGTGACCAGGAATGCGGGACGATGCCGGATCGGCCGATCCGCCCATAGGTCGGCTTGAGACCCACAACGCCGCACAGGGCGGCCGGAATGCGGATCGAGCCTCCCGTGTCCGAGCCGAGGGCCGCCGGGCAGAGACGGGCCGCCACCGCCGCGCCCGAGCCGCCGCTCGATCCGCCGGGCACCCGCGCGAGATCCCAGGGGTTGCGCGTCGGCGGCGTGACCATGCCCCAGGCGAATTCGTGCATGCGCAACTTGCCGAGGATCACCGCGCCGGCCGCCCGCAGCTTGGCCACGCAGTGGCTGTCCTCCTGCGGGAAGGCCAGGGCCTCGACCGCCGTGCCCGCCCGGGTCGGCAGATCGGCGGTCGTGTAATTGTCCTTGATGCCGATCGGGATCCCATGGAGCGGCCCCCGGGGCCCCGTGCGCGCGATCTCCTCATCCGCCGCCCGCGCGGCGTCGAGGGCCGTGGACGACAGGCACACGAAGCTCTGCAGATCGCCGTCGTGGCGTTCGATCCGATCGAGGTAGGTTTGGACGAGCTCCACGCTGGAAAGCTCTCGCGCCGCGATCCGCCGCGAGAGCCGGTGATCGGCAAGGACCAGACCGCGTCAGTCATGGGGCACCCGGCGATAGGGGAGGCTCGGATCGAAGATGATCGGCGGATGGATCTCCGTGAGGTCGAGTTCGCGGAGCTTTCGGATCTCGGCCAGCACCGGGGCGAACTGGTCCTGCGGAGAGGTGGTCCGGGCCTCGCCCGACGGATCTGAAACCGCGCCGGGCCTCTCGCCAGGCGGCTTCAGGAGCATGGCGGACACCTCGTCCGGCAAGGCGCCTGCCGGGCCGTGCTTGCGCGGCATCCCCGCCACGAACGGGACGAGCTGGCGGCGGGCGATGGTGAGGATCCGGCGCAGCTCGGCAATGGGCGCGGTGTGCTCATCGACCCTGAGGTCGAGGCTCGGATAATCCTCCCGGTCCACGATCTTCAGGGCTGCGGATTGCTTGCCCCGACGGTCGCCGCCTGCCCCGTCACCCGCCTCCAACACGCGCATCAGCCGCTCGTCCAGATCGAGAGCGGCAGATCCCTCGAAGGCCTCCGCCATGGCGTCGATCACGGCCGGGCTTGCCAGCATGTTGCCCTGGACGGCGTAGCCCGGACCCCTGCGGTGCCCGGCCTCTTCCGTGCAGCCGGATCCCGTCCAGGCGGCCGCCGCGCCGTTGGCATCCACCAGCCCGACCTGACGAAGATCCGCCCGATCGTCGGCGGCGAGGACCGCGGACAAGGCCGCCTCCGCGCGCTCGCCCCGCCCGATCCTGTCGAGGACATGCAGGGCGAGGTAGGGATTTACCCAGGACTGGGTGCTGACCGCGCCGACCCCCGCTCGCAGATACGGACACATCGCGCCCACGGCCGGGACGGCGCTCGCCACGGCCACACCGAGTTGTCCGGTGCGCGGGCAGCGGGCGGCGATGGAGAAGGTGTTCAGTTCCATCATGGCTCACACCGCGAGATGACCGATGACGCGCGCCTGCGCGTCCGGCGCCTTGGTGGAGCCGCTTTCCACGATCTCGCCGAGCTTCAGCACGGCGTAGCGGTCTGCGAGGCCCAGGGCGAAGGCGACGTGCTGCTCCACCACCAGCATGGACAGGCCCGCCTCCCGCTCGGCCAGGAGCACCTTTCGCAGGCGCTCTACCATCGAGGGCTGCACCCCTTCGGAGATCTCATCGATCAGGAGGAGGCGGGGCCGCAGCATCAGGGCACGGCCGAGGATCAGCATCTTCTGCTCGCCCCCGGACAGCGTCCCCGCCCGCTGGGCGAGGCGGTCTTTCAAGAAGGGAAAATGACCGAACAGCCGCTCTAGGGCCTGCGGCAGATGCCGGTCCGAGGGGAGCGCGAGGCGCAGGTTGTCCCGGATCGACAGATCCTGAAACAGGGGCTGCTCCTGCGGCGCGTAGCCGACACCGAGCGCCACGAGCTTGGCGGGCGAGAGGCCGGAGAGGGCCTGCCCGCCGATGGTGATACCGCCCCCGCGTAAGCCGACCATGCCGAGAATGGTCTTGAGCAGGGTCGTCTTGCCCATGCCGTTCTTGCCCAGCAGGGCGACGATCTCCCCCTGCCCCACCGTGAGGGACACGTCCTTCACGATCGACACCGCGCCGTATCCGCTCGACACGTCCGTCAGTGCCAGCGCCGTATCCGCCACCTCGCTCCGCCGTGCTGTCTCAGCCATGGGCCCCTCCCGAATAGATGGTCCGGACCAGTTCGGAGCCGACCACCTCGTCCACCGTGCCGTCGAGGACGAGGCGGCCCTGATGCAGCACCACGATGCGCGAGGAGATCTCGCGCACGAAGTCGAGATCGTGTTCCACCAGTACGGCCGCGATGCGCCCATCGGCGGTGAGCGCCTTGAGCACGCTGCCGATCGTCGTGCGCTCGCCCTTGGTCAGGCCGGCGGTCGGCTCATCGAGCAGGATGAGCCGTGGCTCCAGGGCGACCACCATGGCGAGTTCCAGCGCCTGCTTCTGGCCGTGCGAGAGGAGACGCGTCGGCTCGGTGAGCAGGCGGTCGAGGCCGGTCATCCGCAGGACATCGAGGGCGGCCTGAGGCAGCCCGAGCGTCGGCGCTTCGCCCAACGGGTTGAGGCCGTCCTGCGAGGCCCTCGCGAGGCGCAGGCAATCGGCCACCGAGAGGCTCTCGAAGACACTCGCGACCTGGAACTTGCGCCCGACCCCAAGGCCGACGATCCGGTTCGGGGTAAGACCGGTAGTGGACGTGCCGCCGATGGCAATGGTGCCGCGATAGGGCTCGGTCCCGTCGCTGAGGCAGCGCATCAGCGTCGTCTTGCCTGCGCCATTGGGCCCGACGAGGCTCACGAGTTCCCCTGCCCGGATCGTTAGGTCGATCCCCTCCAGCACGGTGAGGCTGCCGTAGCTCTTGGCGAGACCCTCGACCTTGAGGATCGGCGCATCCGTGACAGCCGTCTTCGCCGTCGCCGTCCTCGTCTCCAAGGCAGGGGCCACCTGTCCCGAACGGCCGAAGGGCAGAACCCGCCATAGGCGGCCAACGAGATCGGCAAGCCCGCCGGGCAGCAGGATGATGATCGCCACGAAGGCGGTGCCGAGAAGGAGCTGCCAGAGGAACGGAAGATCGCCGGAGAGGTTCGCCGCGAGGTAATCGATGGCGATCGTTCCGAGGACCGGGCCGAGGAGGGTGCCCCGGCCGCCGAGTGCCACCCAGATCACCAGTTCGGTGCCGAACAGGAACCCGGCATTTTCCGGCGCGACGACTCCCGAGGCATTGGCGAACAGGAAGCCCGCGAAACCGGCGACGGCGGCGAGCGCGGCGGTGAGCCGGATCTGGAGGCGGCGCGGATTGAGGCCGAGATAGGCGCAGCGCGCCTCGTTGTCCCGAAGCGCCACCAGGGCGCGGCCCGCATCCGACCGCACGAGGATCCACGCCGCCAGGGTCACGAAGATCAACACCAGGGCCGCGAGACGGAAATAGCCTTCGATCTCGAAGGGCATCACGTCGAAGCCGACGAGTCCGCTGCTGGAGCCGGTCCATTCGCCGCCGGAATAGATCAGCTGGACGACCACGATGGGTACGACCAACGAAATCACGGAGGCGTAGAGCGGCGTCGAACGGTGGTAGAACGACAGCCAGCCGACCACGATCCCGAGCAGAGCGGGCGCCAGGACGGCCGTGCCGATGGCGAGCGCGATCCCGCCGGGCGTCGCGCCGTAGGCGCCGAGGATCATGGCGGCGGCATAGGCCCCGACGCCGAAGAACGCCGCTTGGCCGAAGGTGAGGATGCCGGCAAATCCCCAGAGCAGATCGACGGTGACGGCGAGCACCGCGTAGATCATCGAACGGGTCAGCACGTTGACCGCGAACGTGTCGAGAAAGGTCGGCGCGACCCACAGGGCCAGGGCCGCGAGCGTCGCAGCCACGAAGGGGGCCGCCCGCGAGAGCCGCGGGCGGGAATGCGGAGTGGCCGAGGCGCGCGCCGCAGCGGGACTCATGTCAAGCACGGGAGAATCCTTTCGGGCTGACGCGCAGCACGAGGGCTGCGAGCACCGCGATGGCGATGCTGCCGAGGATCGGGCTCACGAAGGTGCTGATCAGGACCTGCGCGCCCCCGAAGACGAGGCACGCGACCGCGAGCGCCAGGAACGAGGCATCCGCCACCATCACCAGCATGAAGGCGCCGATCAGCCAGGAGACGCCCATGTTCGGATCGACGCTGGTGAGGGGCGTGAGGAGCACCCCCGCGAGCGCCGCCAGCCCCGCGCCGATCATGAACACCACGAGGCGCACCCGCCCCGTGTTCACGCCGAGGCTTCGGGCAAGCGTCTCGTTCATGATTACCGCCCGGGCCGAGAGCCCGAGCCGCGTCCGCTCGATGGTGAGGGCGAACAGCGTCCCGATCACCAGGGCGATGCCGAGCGCCACCAGCCGGTAGGCCGAGTATTCGACACCCAGCACCGCCACCGTTCCCGCATAGAGGTTCGGGGTGAGCTGCACGTCACGCCCGAACCCCAGGGTGATGAGCTGCCCGACGACGATCCCGAGCCCCCAGGTGGCGAGGATCGCATCGAGCGGCCGCCGGTACAGGGGCCGGATGATGAAGTGCTCCGCGAGCCCGCCGAGCGCCGCCCCGACCACGAAGGCCAGGGGCAGCGCGGCCCAGGGGTTCAGCCCGAGCTTCGCCGTCGCGACGGCGCAGTACGCGCCGACCGTCAGCCACGCCCCATGGGCGAAGTTGATGATCTTCAGCACGCCGAAGATCGCCAGAAGGCCGATCGACACCACGAACAGGATCGCGGCGGTGGTGAGGATGTCGAGGGCGAGCAGCATCGGGGCTTACTGCAGCTTCGGGCACTGATCGCCCGGATCGACGTCCTCGAACGTGCCCGCGACCTTCACCGTGCCATCCGCCTGGATCTGGCCGAGATACATGGTCAGCGGCGCGTGGTGCTGCTTGCTCATGCGGATCGTGCCCCGGGGGCCGGTCACGCTCACGGTGGGCAGGGCCTCGAGGACCTTCGCCGTCTCGGTGCCCCCCGCCTTCTCGACGGCAGCCTTGTAGAGGTAGATCGCCTCGTATTCCGGCACCGAGAGATCGTTCGGCGTGCGCAGTTCTGCACCGAACTTCTTCTTCATGGCATCGAGAAAGGTCTTGTTCTCAGGGCTGTCGATGCCGGTGACATAGGAGGCCGAGAGGTAGACGCCTTCCGCATCGGCGCCCATGCTCTTGGCGGTGCCCTCATCCAGGGCGAGGTTCGCGAAGGGCAGGGTCACGCCCGCGCCGCGCAACTGCTTGGTCAGCGTCACGTTCGGGGCGCCGCCCGCCGTCGAGGTGATCAGCGCGTCGGGCTTGGCCTCCTTGAGCTTGGAGATGATCGCGGTCCAATCGCTGCCGTCCATCGGCAGGTAATCCTCGCCGACGACCTTGCCGCCCGCCTTCTCGATGTAAGTCTTGGCGAAGCCGAGCATGCCGCGCCCGAAGGCATAGTCGCTGCCGATCAGGAAGTAGGTCTTGGCGCCCTTCTGCTTGAAGGCGTCCACCACGGGCGGAACCTGCTGTTCCGGCACCCAGGCATTCACGAACATGTTCTTGTTGCAGGAATGCCCCTCGTAGAATGAGGTGTAGATGTAGGGCACGCGTCCCTTGGTGACGGCGGGCAGACCGGCGTTGCGGGCCGCGCTCGTCTCCATCGAGATCAGGACATCAACCTTCTTCTGGTAGATCAGCCCGTCGAAAGCCTTCTGCGCGCCCGCAGCACCGGAGGCGTCATCGGCCACCTCCAGAACGAGCTTGCGGCCGAGCACGCCGCCCTTCGCATTGATCTCCTCGACGGCGAGTTCGGCCGATTGCACTACCGAAGGTGCGACCACGCTGTTGGCCCCGGACAGGCCGATCGGCACGCCGATGACGATGGGCTTGCCCTCGGCAGCCTGCGCCCCGGCGGCCGCCAGAACGAGGGCGGCGGAAGCGATGAGAGAACGTGTCACCATGAACGGACTCCTTGGAAAAAGACGAGGATCGGTGGAGGCTTAGCCGTAGATGTCGGTGCGGCGGTCCCGCAGGAGGGAGTTGAAGCTGTTGAGGTCCTTCCGGCCGGCCTCATCGAGATCGACCAGGGCCGAGACGGTCTCGGTGCGGTCCCGGCTCGCCGGTCCGGCGAGGGGCCAGCCTTTGGGCCCGATGATCAGGCTCTGCCCCTCGAAGGGCTGGCCGCGCTCGACGCCGACCCGGTCGGCACAGGCGATGTAGATCCCGTTCGAGTGGGCGGCGGCCCGATGCAGGGTGTTGGCCATGGCGGCCTCCCCTCGGGCTGATCGGGCATCGGCACCCAGTTGGTGGGAATGCAGACGATCTCCGCGCCACCGAGCGCCAATTGCCGGAAGGTCTCGGGGAACCAGCCGTCGTAGCAGATCGCCACCCCGACCTTGCCAAGCGTCGTGTCGAAGACCGGGAAGCCGAGATCGCCTCTGGCGAAGAACACGTTCTCCTGATCCCAGAGATGGGCCTTCCGGTAGGTGCCGATATAGCCCTCCGGCCCGACGATCACGGCGGCGTTGTAGAGGGTGTCACCGGCCTTCTCGGCGATGCCCGCCACGATGTGCACGCCGAGTTCGGCCGCGAGCGCCGCCCAGGCGCGGGTGGTCGGCCCCTCCGGCACGGGCTCGGCGAGGGAGGCCGCTTCCTCGCGCGACTCGAAGACGTAGCCGGTGCTGGCGAGTTCTGGCAGGACGATGAGCCGGCTGCCCTCGGCGGCGGCGGCACGGACGAGATCAGAGGCACGCGCCCTATTGGCTTCGACCGCGCCGATCTCCGGCGCGAACTGGATGCATGAGACCCGTATTGATGGGCGAGCGGGATCGTTCGCTTGGATCATGATTGCTCCAAAACGCAAAAAGCCCCTGGGCGCGGGTGTTATCCGCGGTCCAGAGGCTCCAAAGCCGTGCTGTAATGCAGCAATCCTGCTGCGGGGCAACCTTGCCCGATCCCGTTACGATAGCTGTACTCTTGCCGAGAGCAAGCCGCTAATTGCGGCAAGCTGCACGGATCAGGTCTTTTCCGCCAACGCGATGCGCAGGCCGAGGCCACTCATCGCCTCGTGGGCGGAGACCACGCTCTCCGCCACACTCGCCATCGGCACCCGCGAAGCGGTCGCCTTGTCCCGGAGCATCTTGTAGGCGGCGTCCTCGTCGATCCGGTTCAGCTCCACCAGGAGGCGCACCGCCTTCTCGACGGTGCGGCGCCCCTTCATGGTCTCTTCCAGCCGGTTGATCTTGCTGGTGAGCCGCCCCTCGTAGCCCCACCGGTATCGGGCCAGGGCGAATTGGGTGAGCACGCCCCTCGCATGAAGCGGCTTGTTCAGCACACCGTGGGCGTTGACGTCGGCGATGGCTTTCAACGACGTCGGGCTCTCGTAGGCGACGATGGCGATGACGGCGGGCTCCGCCTCCTCGATCGAGGGGAGGAGATGCATCACCTGCGCATCGTCGAGTTGGATAAACAGCGTGTCGATGTCGGGCGGCAGCGCGGCGGGCGGGGGCCAGACGAGGGAGACCTCGCAGCCGAGGCGGCGCAGTTGCTCCAGCAGGGCGGCGCCCTCCTCGTCGCGGGGGTGGATGACGAGGGCGCGGGCGCGCCTGAGGTCGTCCAGGATCTTGCGGGCAGGGGCGCTCACGCGGCGATCCCCTCGTCCAGCCAATTCGTTTCGAAGCGCGACCACGCGAGATAGGGATCGGGCCGGACGGGGCGGCGCGCCCGCCAGACGACGTCGAATTGGCCGTCCGTGCGGGCGACCCCGATTCCGGGCGTCAGCCAGATGTGGCGGGTCTCGCCGTCGAAGGCCAGCTCGCCCTCCGGTGAGGCGAGCCGCTGCTTCAGGGCCGCCGCGCCCAGACGCCCGGCATCGAGGGTCCCTGCCTCCGCCAGCGCGCGAGCGAAGAGATGCACCTGTGCGTAGGCCGTTTCCGACCACATGCTCGTCGGCCGGTCCGCCCCGAACCGGGCCTTGAACGCGGAGACGAAGCGCCCGTTCTCATCACCCGGCAGCGCCGCGAAGTAGGAGGCCGCGAGGACATGGCCGCTGCACAATTCGGGGCCGATCGCCCGGATCTGGCCCTCCGCCAGGGTCAGGCTGGCGATGGGGCAGCGAGCCCGATCGAGCCCGGACTCGGCATAGGCGCGGTAGAGCCGCTCGGCCCCGCGTCCGACCACCGTCGAGAACACGGCGTCCGGGGCGGCTTCGCGGATGGCGGCGATCATCGCCCCATGGGCCGCGTCGTCCGCATCGAGGGGAGCGTAGAGTTCACCGACGATGGTCCCACCCTTCGCCTCGATCAGGTCCCGCATCACGCGGTTCGATTCGCGCGGGTAGATGTAGTCGGACCCGATCAGGAAGATCCGGGGACCATGCTCCTGCAGCAGGTAATCGGCCAGGGCGAAGACGTTCTGGTTGAGCGTCGCGCCCGTGTAGATGATGTTCTCGGAATACTCGAAACCCTCGTAGATCGATGGGTACCAGAGAAGGCCGTTGTGCCGCTCGACGGTGGAGAGAACCGACTTCCGGCTGGCCGAGAGGGAGCACCCGAACACCACCTCGGCCCCGTCCTCGGCCAACATCCGCCGGGCGAAGGACCGGTAGGCATCGGTGTCGCCGGCGGGATCGTAGCAGATCGGTTCGATCGGCCGTCCGAGCACGCCGCCGGCGGTGTTGATCTCCTCGATGGCGAGGGCGGTGCCGAGGAAGTGCTCGGTCTCCGTGATGCCGCTGACCCCGCTGCGGGAGAACAGGACACCGACGCGCCAGGTCGGCTCGTCTTTACTGGGCATGGCATCCTCACCGGTCCGGCCGCCTCCCCGTTGGGTCAGGCGCTCGGATGTTTCGTTCCATCCACGGAAGCGCGATGCAGAGCCATCGTCTTACAGAGGGCCTCCGCAATGAAGGCCGCCGTCGTGACTTCATGAGCGACCCTGCCAAGTACCCTCGCTCGGGACGCTGGGAAGCAGGGATGACCATGACGCGAGCTCTGATCGGCGCGGCACTGACGGCTAGCCTTTTCATCACTCCGGCTGCGGCGCAACAGGCCGCCCCGCTCGAAGTACCCGCCAAAAGCGTGCCGGTGCCGAGCGATGTCAGCCCGCAGATGCAAAAGATCATCGGCATGCCGCTCCGCACCAACTGGGATATCCATCCCAAGGACGGTGCGGCCTGGAAACCCGTCGCGGAGGCCGGTGCGGAGGCGCTGAAGAAGCTCGTGCCCGGCATGATGGAGCGGCTGCACGTCAAGGTGGAGCGCACGACCATCGATGGGGTGCGCGCCTTTATCGTGACGCCCGAGCAGATGCGGCCCGAGAACCGCGACCGCGTTCTCGTCCATGTGCACGGCGGCTGCTATGTGCTCAACCCCGGTGAAGCCGGGCTGCCGGAAGCGATCTTCATGTCCGGCTTCGGCGGCTACAAGGTCATCTCGGTCGATTACCGCATGCCACCTGAGGCAGTCTATCCGGCGGCCCACGACGACGCCATGACGGTGTGGAAAGCCGTCACCAAGACGACGGACCCGAAGAAAACCGCGATTTTCGGCACCTCGGCCGGCGGAGCGCTGACCCTGGCGATGGTGATGCGGGCGAAGCAGGAAGGACTGCCCCTGCCCGCTGCGATCGCGCCGGGAACGCCGATGTCCGATACGACCAAGGTCGGCGACAGCTTCGTGACGAACGCCATGCTCGACAACGTGCTCGTGTCCCCGGACGGCTTTTGCGACGATGGGGCCAAGGTCTACGCCGCCGGACACGACCTCAAGGCCCGATGCTGTCGCCGGTCTACGGGGACTTCAGGAACTTCCCCCCACCATCCTGACGACGGGCACCCGCGACCTGCTGCTCTCGAACACCGTGCGGGTCCATCGTCGGCTCCGCGACGCCGGTGTCGAGGCCTATCTCCAGGTTGGCGAAGGTCAGTCGCACGCCCAATACATCCGCGACGACACCGCCCCCGAGACCAAGGCCGTCTTCGAGGAAATCGCCGGTTTCTTCGACAAGCATCTGGCGCGATAGGGCGTCTTGAGAGGCCCCCGAGGGACCAAGACCCGGAGCCGGATCGGATCAGCGATCCGGCTCAAGGAAGCAGGAAGCCGGACACCCAGTAGACCAGGGCCGCCACCAGAGCCGCCGCCGGCATCGTGATGACCCACGCGACGACGATGCCCTGCGCCACGTTCCAGCGCACGGCGGAAACCCGCCGCGCCGCGCCCACGCCGACGATGGCGCCCGTGATCGTATGCGTGGTCGAGACCGGGATGCCGAACGCGGTGGCCGCGAAGAGCGTGATCGCGCCACCAGTCTCGGCGCAGAAGCCCTGCATGGGTGTCAGCCGCGTGATCTTCGATCCCATTGTATGGACGATCCGCCAGCCGCCGAGGAGCGTCCCCAGCGCCATGGCGGATTGGCAGGAAAGCACCACCCAGAGCGGCACGTGGAAGGCGCCGTTCTCCTGCCCATGGGCATAGAGCAGTACGGCAATAATCCCCATGGTCTTCTGCGCATCGTTGCCGCCATGACCCAGGGAATAGAGCGAGGCGGAGACGAATTGCAGCTTGCGGAAGACGCCGTCGGCGGCGGCCGGCGTAGAGCGCACGAACAGCCAGGACACGATCAGCACGAGGACGAGGGCCAAGAGGAAGCCGAGGGCGGGCGAGAGGACGATGGCGGCGGTCGTGGTGATGACACCCGGCCAGACCACCGCCCCGAGACCGGCCTTCGCGATGCCGGCGCCGAGCAGGCCGCCGATCAGCGCGTGCGAGCTGGAGGACGGGATGCCGAGGTACCACGTCAGCAGGTTCCAGCTCGATGGCGCCGCCGAGCGCCCCCAGGATCACCCGGTCGTTCACCACCGCGACGTCGACGATGCCGGAGCCGACCGTGCCCGCCACGTGCAGGCCGAAGACCAGAAAGGCGACGAAGTTGAAGAAGGCCGCCCAGAAGACGGCGTAGCGGGGGAGAGCACCCGCGTGGAGACGATGGTCGCGATGGAATTCGCCGCGTCGTGCAGTCCGTTCAGGAAGTCGAAGAACAGCGCGACGGCGATGAGGCAGATCAGGAGCGTCACGGCGGCGGCTCAGACGTGCTCGACGACGATACTGCTGATCTGGTTCGCGACGTCCTCGAACCGATCCATGACCTTTTCCAGGTGATCGTACAGTTCGGACCCCACGAGGAAGGCCATCGGATCCTGGCGGGAGGCCTGGAAGAGAGCCTTCAGTCCCGCTTCGTGAAGGTCGTCTGCGCGGCCTTCCAGTTTGATAACCCGTTCTGTCAGGGCGTTGAGGTCCGTGGCGTTCTCGTTGAGTGAGCGCAGCTTCGGCAATGCCTCGGCGACGACCGAAGCAGCCTCTTGGATGATGATGCCCATCTCACGCATCTGAGGCTCGAACCGGGTGACCTCGAAGAGGCGGACCGCCTTGGCCATCTTGAGCATCTGATCGATCGCGTCATCGAGGGAGCCCACGAGTTCCTGGATGTCGCCGCGATCGAACGGCGTGATGAAGGTGCGTCGGACTGCTTGGAGTGCCTCCTGCGTGATGGTGTCCGCCTTATCTTCATGGGCGGCGATGGCTGCGCAGGCCTGCGCCAGGTCCTGTGTTCCGTCGAGCAGGGTCCGAAGTGCCGCTGCTCCATCGACCAGCGTCGCGGCGTGCCGCTCGAACAGGTCGAAGAACCTGTCTTCCTTCGGCATCAGCGCACGGAACCAACCCAGCATGCCGTCGCCTCACCGATGCGAAGGTAATCACGGAATCTTAGCCGGAATAATAATCCTGCCCCGGTACAGTTCCGGGGGAAGCGCGCTGTCGATGGATGGAGTGCCCGGCACGGCAACTACGGCTCAGGCCTCCCCGAGCACGGCGGCGAGCCGATCCCGAGCGCGGCTCACACGGCTCTTCACCGTGCCGGGCGGGCAGCCGATCCTCTCGGCGGCGGCCTCGTAGGTCAATTCCTCGACGGCGACGAGGAGCAGCGCCTCGCGTTGGGCTGGGTCCAACCGGTCGAGCGCCTCCCGCACGTCATGCACATCAAGCCGATGTTCCTGGTCGGCGAGGGTGGACAAACCGGCAGCATGCATGCCTTCCGGGTCCGGCACCTCCCGGCGGTATTTCATCCGTCCATTGAGATGTCCGTTGCGTAAGATGGTGAAGAGCCACGCCTTCATCCCCGTACCGGGCCGGTAGCTGGTACGATGTTCCCAGGCCTTGAGCAGGGTGAACTGTACGAGGTCCTCGCTCTCGGTGGCGTTGCGTGTCAGCGACTGCGCGTAACGGCGCAGGTTCGGCACAACCGCGACGAGATCGGCGGCAAATTGCTGGTCCGAGTGTGTTTTCGGCCCATCCAGCACTTCGGACAGGCGGCGAAGCGCCTTCGCCAGCGGCGAGGCATCATCAATGAACGCAATTTCTGGGTAGTAATCACGTAGATCTTGCCCGATCTCGGCACCCATTACCGAGAGCACGGCCCCGTGAACGGCGGGCGAACGAAATTGTTCGGCGATATGCGACACGGGCTAGGCTCACCATCGTCTTGAGATTAGCGCCGAAGATCACCTTTGACCGTGCGGTGCCGGTTGGCAGCAATGTCTGCTCACTCTTCGCCGCTTCAATGGTATGGCCGTACCAGGATCATAAAATAAATTTTGGAACCAGCTTGTGCGCAACCGGTTCTTGCGTCGCTGTCGTCCGGTCTGACCGGCCGCAGCCGGACCGAGAGCCGCTCGCGCCTGTCGCGCGATTTGCCCTCGGGCATCGATTGTTACGCGACCGATGGGCGCCGCTTCGCCTGACCCAAGGTCGGCACTTCCCGGTCACTTGTTTTGGTGGGTGATCGGAGATTCGACGCGGGCCGTCAGCGGTCGGCCCGATCCACGGCTCCGAGGGATCGACTTGGCATGACGACCATCTTGCGCCGCATCCTCGCTGCCGCGCTCATCGCAGTGCTCGCCGGGGCGGCAATTATCGTCACGGCACTCCTCGGTCGGCGGCCCGGAAAGCGCATCGACCAGGACACGGAGGTCCTGATCCCCGTCGCCAAACCGCAGTTCGTCGCCAGGAAATCGGGCCGCGGACGGGGCCTCGCCGTCGGGCTGGTGTGCCTGCTTCTTCTGACCGGATTGGCAGGCATCGTCTATGAAAGCCGCGACGCAATCCTTGGCATCGACCACCGGTCACCGAACGGCGACGGCAGGCCGCTCGCCGCCCTGTCCTCTCCAGACGCCGGCACAGCCGATACGCCCGCTCCGGCGCGCGGGATACCGGGAGCGTCCGACCGGGCGCCCATGCGAGGTCCGACTGCTGGACTGCCCTTTTCGCGGCCTGCGGCATCACCCGCGCCGGACTTCGACGTGGTCCGCATCGAGCCGAACGGCGATGCTGTCATCGCCGGACGGGCCGCGCCGAACGCCATCGTCGAGTTGCTCGTCGACGGGAAGCCGATGGGGAGCGCGCGAGCCAATGCCGATGGCCGGTTCACCTTCATGCCCCCGGCGCTCCCCGCGGGGAACAGCGAGATCGGCTTGCGCGCCACGGACGAAGCGGGCGAGACACTGCGCTCGACGGCGCGCATGGCGGTGGTGATCGCGCCGGGCCGGAACGCCAAGCCTCTCGTGGCCATCACCGCTCCCAACAAGCCGACGATGGTCCTGTCCCAGCCCGATGTTCGGACCACTGAACCTGCCCGCGAGCCCGTCGGGGAGGCCAGCCGTGGCGATGCCATGGTCGCTGAGAACCGTCACGCGCTTGATCCGGGGGCGAACTTACGTGGTTCTGAAACGAGCAATTCAGTCTTAGGCCCCTCGCAGGAACCGGGCCGACAGGATCGTGGGGATCGAACCGATCCTGCAAACCCCACGCGCGAACCAAGCCGAGTGGATGCCCTCGGCAGCGCGACGGCGGCTCCTCCTGCGGTGGTCAGCATCGATGCCCAGGACGGAGGGAAGCTGATCGTGACGGCCCGGGGAGCCCCTGGAGCTGCGGTCAGGCTCTACCTGAACGACACGCTGATCGCCCCCGCCACCGTGGGTCGCGATGGCACGGTGACGTTCACGGTCGGGCGAGGCGTCAAGCCGGGGGATTACAGGGTTCGTCTCGACGCGGTCGACCCCGCGACAGGCAAGGTCCGCGACCGGGCGGAGGTGCCGTTCAAGGCGCCCGATCCAGGCCACGACGGGGGCGTGGAGTATTCCGCCCAGTTTCAGGGCCCGTCCGGTCACGCCGAGGACACCCAGGCAGCCGAGCAGAAGGCTTCGAGTCACGCATCAGCGTCGGAAAAGAGCCGGGCGGACCAGACGCGGCCCCTGACGACCGGCAGCCTCGCCGCCAACGTGCCGCCGGGCACGTCAGCGGGTTCGTCGGACGTCCATATCGCGGGGATCGAGACGGCACGCATCGAGCGAGGCGACAGCCTGTGGCGCATCAGCCGCCGCACCTACGGCGAGGGCGAGCGCTACACCCTGATCTACGACGCCAATAAGGAGCAGATCCGGGATCCCGACCTCATCTATCCCGGACAGGTCTTCGTCTTACCGCAGGGGCACGACGGCGACATCGTAGGTGATGTGCAACCGCGTTGAGGCCAACGTGCGCCGTGACATTTTCCGGTTCGGGAGTTCGCATCGGGTTGGGTTAATGGCAGCGGAAAGACCGCTCCGCCCTTCCCGCCTGGCGGATGCGGACAGCACCGTCCGTTGGGCCGATGCCAAGTGAATGTTCAGTTTAGATGAGATTTTGTATTTAATCCCTCTACAGTGGCAACTTGCCGCTGGTGAGCAATATAAGCCTTTTCAGACGAACGAAAGCTTCGGATTACCGTTCTATGGCCGCCGACATAGAAAGGATAAATCTTTTGCGCCTGAAGATGTTTTGTAGCGCGGCAGCGATCGCCGCCTGTGCATTCGCCGCGAGTGCGGCCTCTGCGCAGGAAGGCGGACCCTGCACGGACGATATCGCCAAGCTGAAGAGAGAGCTCGGTACGCAGGTTGGGATGGGCGCGCCCGTCTCCCAGCCCGATGCGGGGCAGCAGAAAGGGCCTAACCCGGGTTCCGCCGGAAAGACCGCCGAAACGACCGGGACAAGTTCGCCCTCCGCCGCCGATGCCGACGGCGGCAAGCGAGGCAACGGCACGACCCGTGAGGGCGGCGGCTCGCCAGGAACGGTCGGCGGCGTGGCCGGGCCCGTAGCCGCCGCAACCGGTAATGCTCAGGCCGATGCCGTTGCAAGCGGACAGGTGGCGACCTCGCCCGCAGACGTCCGGGCGCAGTCCGAGAACAAGCCGACCGCCGCCGCGAAGGCGGCACAGGGCGAGGCTCCGTCAGGCTCCGCCACCCTCTCCACCGAGGACAAGATCTCGCAGGCCAAGGGCGCGCTGCAGCGGGCGACGGACCTCAACGCCAAGGGCGATCAGTCCTGCCGGGACGCGGTCCAAGAGGCCCAGAAGCTGATGCCGCAGCCGTCGCGCTGATCGCGTCAGTCACCCGTCCCCGGACCCGGGGGCGGGATCGGCCAAACCGGCCGGAGGCGTCTCGATATCCCTGGATCACGGATCCGCGGACCACCTTCTCCTCAACCGGCCTCCGACGATGAGTGGCCCTAGGCTTCGGAAACAAGACCATGAAGACGTTCATGAAAATCGTGTCGTACACGGTGGCCGCCGCCGCTCTCTGCACGCTCGTCGTCGTGGCGGTCCAGTCCGCTGGCCTGCTCACCGGTTCATAGGCAGGGGGCGAAGCTTGGCACCCGCGTTCCGACTGTGACGAAGCGCGGGAAGAAAGATCTCGAGCTTTTCAGCACGGGTGGAGAACAATGCCCGGATGAGCAAGATCGTCGAAGCCTAGGGGCTGGTCGATCTCTGCGGCCAGGCCTCCGGCGGGACGGACATCGCCGACATCACGGGACAGACCCGCGAGGTGCTGTCACGGATCGATCGGCTCCTCGGCGAAGCCGACTCTTCCCGCGCCCACATCCTGACGGCGACGATTTATCTCCGCGACATGGCGGAGTTCGACGCGATGAACGCCGCCTGGCAGGCCTGGATGCCGGAGGGCAGCGCTCCCGCCCGGACCACCGTGGAGGCCAAGCTCGCCACGCCGAGTTTGCTCGTCGAGATCACGGTGACGGCGCTCAGGGCATAAAGGCCTTGGCGCACCCCAGCACTCGTGGCAAGGACCGCGGACAGCCAGCGTCTTCGCTTTCGAAACCAAAAATGAAGGTCCAGCCGTCGCTTGAAAAAGGACCTTGGCTCAGCTGCGAAAGTCAATCAAAAGCGCGGAATTGCTAGCGCTGTACTGGCTCGATCCCGTTGCCCCGTAAGCTGCGTTCTTCGATTGAGACGCTTGCAATTGCTGCATGAAGGCAGAGAGCAAGTCGCTGCTGCTCGTGCTCGACGTCGAGGAGCTGCCGTCGGAAGAGGTGCCGTCAGGCGATCCACCGGGCGGCGGACCAGGAGGCGGGCCGTCGATATCGGACATTCCGCTCGCCGAACCCGAAGCCTCGGTGCTTCTGCCGCCGCTGGCGAAGAGGTTCTTGAGTTCGTTGGCCTGATCGCTCGTGAGGGCTCCACTGTCGACCTGATCCGAGATCAGGCTGTCGATGCGGTCCTTCATGGAGCCGGGATCGAGGCGGGAACTGGCCGAGGCTGTCGAGTCCGGGCCTGCACTCGACGAAAGACTCGTGTCGATCGCATCGAGCGCACTCGTCAGGGCCGTCGCATCCGTGCTGCTGAGGGCGCCGGACGAGAGTTCGCCCTTGATCGTCGATGACATCCGCTCACGCCCGCCTCCGTGAGGAGGCGGAGGACGCTGCACGGAGATCTGAGAAGTCGATGACGTGGACACGCTGCTCATCGGTTGCCTCGTCTTAGGAGAACCAGAGCGACTCGCACGCGCTCCGTGGGCAATTTGCCCACGGAATTTTTAAGATCGCGTTACGCACGCGGCATCACCGCGGTCTTGGACCGCCTGGGCCACCCGCACCGCCTGGACCGCCCGGTCCCGCGGGGCCTCCGAGGCCGCCCCCGCCAAAGCCCGGAGGACTGCCAGGAGCACCCATCCGCGATCCGCTTCCGAAGCCCCCCTGGCCCCCGTACTCGCCCGGATCGCGGAAGACCCCGCCCGAGCCATTCTCCGGCGTGGGAACAGGCTCGATCGAGAGCGACCGCAGATCGGTGCCGGGCGCGTCGCCTGGTCGGCGCCCGGATGGGGTCGGCGATCGGTCGGGCAGACCTCGGAGATCGAGCTGATCGCGCTCGCGCTCGAAGCGGGGTGAGTCGGACGTCGCGGGCATCGTGCGCTCAACAACCTGCAAGCGCTCCACCGCAATGCGGCCGTTCTCTGAGATGCTGGCCGTCATGACGGCGCGGACGCTTCCCGTGCGCGGGATCGCTGGTGACGGACGCCCCGTGACCGCGAAGCCCGAGCCGAGGCTGAGACCCGCCCCCGCGCGACCGACATACGCCTCGATCGAGACCTGCTGCAGGCCCTGCGGAAACGGGGATCCGGTGAGGGCAGCCTTCGTCACCCGGAGGGCGCCGCCGACAGCCTCGCCGACGACGACGGCGCGCTGGCCGGGGGCGAGGCCGTTGACGCCCTCCAGGCGAAGGCCGCCGATGCGTAGCGTCCCCGCCGCATCCCGGATGACCGGACCCGCGACCCTGTCCGGGCCGGAGGTGCGGGGCTCGATCAAGCTCGCATGGATCACACCATCGGTCGTGCGCAGACCGCTGACCGCGACACGGGTGCCGATGGCCCAGGACGCAGGAAGATCGCCGGTCATCACCCGCTGGCCGAGGACGACGAGACGCCCTGGCGAGGCCGCCTCCACCGGGCCGACCACTTCGCTCGTCACCGCGATGCGGCGCGTCGCGAGGCCGCCCTGGTCAGGCCGGGCGATGACCTGCACGACCTGGCCGATCTTCAAATCCGTCGTTGCGGCGGGCGCGTCATCGATCAGCACAGCCGCGTCCGCCGGATAGGCGATGCGCAGGCCATTGACGATGATCGATCCGAAGCCGCGGATCGTGCCGATGACGCCTGTCCCGCCGAGGCCGCGATCGCCCTCCCCCAAAGGTGGCTCGCCGAGCGGCCCGCCGCGCGGCGGTTCCGTTCGCATCATGCCGGTACCGCCGATCCCCTGATCGACAGGATTCGCCTGAGCGCTGGCGAGGCGGGGCAGCATCGCGCATCCCGAGAGCCACGCCGTACCGGCCAGTAGCCCCAGGATCCGCCGCCGGTCGGGCGCCCGGTTCACGGCTTGCCTCCCTCGGCCTCGGAAGGCTGAGCCGACCCCGATTGTTCGGTGTAGACGTACACGCCGAAGTTCCAGCGGCATGGCCCGCCGGAATCGGTCTGGCAGGCAGCGTGCGCTTCCCGATTGGCCTGCTGCAGGGCCTCCATCGCGAGTTCGCGGGCCCGCGCTTCGAGCCGCGCGGCGAGTTCGGGCGACAACCCGTCGTAATGCGCCGCCCGCTCCAGAAACCGTGGTTTGTCGGCCATCACGTTGGCGGTCGCGGCAGCGATGTGGTCATGCAGGTTTCGGCCGAAGTAATAGGCCTGCGCCTCGGCATTCCCGTCGGCGCGAGGCACGTAGGCCGTTTCAGCGAGCACGATGCGGCCCTCGGAATCGATGAAGGCGAGGCCCCGATCCAGCCACTCGTCAAGGACGGCGCGGGGGCGCAGATCGCGCGTCACGGTCGCCACCAGAGCCTCGAAGGAAGGCGCACCGCCTTCGGCACTCCGTGGAAGGGGTAGCGGTGTCTTGTCCGGCCCCGTGAAAGCTGGATCGGCCAGCCAGCGGGCAATGATCCGGCTGGTCCGCGAGACCGAGGCCGGAACCGTGCTCACCGGAGCCCCGGAACCGCGCAGGCGCCGTACCTCCTTGCGATGGATCCCGGTCAGCAACGACACCCGGCTGTCCGTCTGCTCCTTGCCAGGCAGGGCGAAATCGTACTCGGCGACGTTCACGTACAATTCGCGTAGCAGATCCGCGATCGTCGGAAAGGTGACACCCCGGGCGACCAGCAGGCGCACCAGAGGGCGAAGCAGCCGCGCCAGGGGGCCGTGCAGGCTCGCGCCCTGCGGGGGAGTGTCTGGGGTCTCCGACATTCATCTCCCATGCGCCAGCTCATCGTGGGAAACAATCCCACAAAGTGTGGTGGCACACCCTTTCCTGATCTTTTCTCGATTGACGTGGCATATCCATCCCCATACCAATCCGTGGGCAAATTTCCCACGCAATGGGGCTAAACGTGATGCCTGCGAACGACCGAACTCTGGTGCCGCCAGCCGCACTGCCGCCGATGCGCTTGCAAGGAGCACCGGCCCGTCGCTCCGGGGGGCGGGCCTTCCTGCCTCAGGTGGGCCGCGTCTTCTATGCCCTCACCGCGTTCGCTCTGCCGAGCCTCGGCTTCGCTCTGTCGAACGGCCTTCCCGGGGGCGATGTCGCAAGAAGCAACGCACGTTTTATCGCGCCGCTCGCCCTCGGAGAGACGCCACCCGCCGAGCGCACGGGGAAAGCCCCGCGACAGACGCCACGTTACCGGCTGTCATCGATCCGCATGCCGTGACGACCGCCATGATCACCTATTGGAATGGCGCATGGCCCATGTGCGAGCGCGACACTCCCACGGCGTCTGACCGGCTAGGGTCCGAGCGCCACAGGACCGTGCAATCGCCGATCGCGCTACGCCTGAGCGAACCCAACAAATGGTCAGGCGACATCATCCTCGATCTGGCCCTCTGCCTGATCCTGGCCGCGACGATCATCGCGGTGCTGATGCAGGCCCTTTAGACGACGCACCGATCAAGGGCGGTCGCAGCAAGGCCTCCTTTTCACCCTCCGACATTCGATCAGTCGAAGGGTCTCTCGCGCGACGATGCGCGCCACAACACGAGAAGCTCACGATGACATCCTTCGTCTCGACGTCGCTGCTCACCGCAGCGACCCTCTTCGCGTGCGCCGCGCAGGCGGCGGATCTCCCGCGGGTTGCTCCGCCACCGATGCCGCCGAGCCTGCCGATCTTCACTTGGACGGGCTTCTATGCGGGCGTGAACGCCGGCTACGCCACCGGTACGGGCCGTTCGGGGTTCACCGATCCGACCTACGGCCAAGTCACCGGCGGCGGCCGATCCGGCGGCTTCGCCGGCGGTGGCCAGATCGGCTACAATTATCAGTTCACGCCCGGTTCCGGTTTCGTCGTGGGTATGGAGGCCGATATTCAGGGTCTCGCTGCCGCCAAGGCCGATGCAGCTTATCTGGGCGGTGTGCCCTTTTATAACGTGAGGCCGAGCCTCGATTACTTCGGCACGGTGCGAGGCCGCGTCGGCTATACGTTCGACCGGGTCTTGATCTACGGCACTGGCGGCTTCGCCTTCGGCGGAGGCTCGCGAGCATCCGCAGCGGCGGCCTATCCCTACACGCTGCCAGACACGACGCGGACAGGCTACGCTGTGGGTGGCGGTGTGGAATACGCCTTCACGGAGAAGCTCTCGGCCAAGGTCGAGGCTCTTTACGTCCGGCTCGGCCGCGGTGTCGCGGCGGCAACCTACTTCAACGCGAACACAGCCGCCTACTACGGCACGGGACGCGAAGATGCCGGCTTTGCCGTTGTTAGAGCCGGCGTAAATTACCGCTTCTGAGCGTGGCCGGGCGCGTTAACGCGCGCCCTCCCGAAGCTGGTGAGCAATGCGCGCATCCCCAGCCACGGGATGCCAGCATTACTCGCAGCCCAATGAGCTCGCCCCTCCAGAGACTAATCTCTGACAGTGCCAAATATTGTCACGCGAAAAACGCGCGCTCTTCAATATCTCTCAAACCTCCTCTGCCTGATATCGAAATAGTTTCGATATCAGGCAGCATATTACCTCAAGTTAGCATATTGGCAGTGATTATATGCGCCGAGCCATTGTCATCGTTGGAATGTCACGCGCAGAGACAGGAATCTTTTTTCCAAATCGCATTATCGCAGATGAGGCATCGGTGAAGTCGGATGATTGCCTTTCGTCATCAACCATCACGCCGCCATGTGAATTAACTTTATCCGAAAGCTGCTTACGCGTCGAATGGATTCCCGAAGGACCTCTTCAATCCACTAGTGACATGACTTTCCGGCGCCTCACCGACCTGTTGGCACGCTCGAAGGCCAAGAACTTGATCATCTTCGCCGACGATTTTGGAAGCACACGACATGACATCTGCTTCCCAGACATGATGAGCGATTTGTTCGCTCGTTTTGACTTTACGATGGACGTCGCGCTCGTCGTCAGGCCGCAGGTCGAACAACTCGAAACGGCTTATCTGGAGCGAACCTACGAAATTGCTGAATCGCGGACCTTCCAGAATTTCGTTCGTCGGTATGGCTTTTCCGAGCGCTACGATCATATCGCTTTACTGAGTACGTGGCGGCGCGCCGCAAAAAATCGCATTGTTGTTGCGCCGTACCGAGACTGTGGGTCCCATGACCCAATCATGGACCGTCTTGTTCAGGCTCTCGATCTCAAGGATCAGGCGATCCACTTATTGTCTCCCCGACACGGCTGTCACGAGACGGCCCAGAGCCCAGGCCCCATGGCTGTGGAGGCTTCCCGTCGCCTGCACGCACTTGGGCTCCATCGACGGATCTCCGGACATCCAAGGCGAATCGGACAAATCATCAATGATTTAGCTCGGGCGCGCGAGCTCGATACTCAAAAATTTAGCGGCAACGCACGTGATACATTCGCGACGATCGAAGCCTATCACGGTAAAGCGAATGAATGGCTTGCAGCCACTTATTGGGGAAGCTCATGGGACACAAGCGTTGCTCGTGCACCCCGTAAACGTCCCAATGAGTTGGCGGATCAGTTCGTAGAATCCGATGCTGAAGAGGCAATCGAACGAATCGTTCTTTGGGTGCTGGCGCACACCAAGTTCCAACCCCCTCCCCACTGGTTGAGACAGATTGACTCTCTAGTAGAGCGTGGGATCGAGTCGATTGGCGAACTTTTGGGGCGCCCGATCTGAATCTGCTTCTTCGTAGGGAGCAGACAGACAGCATCGGAACAATGATCTCACGAGGATCACCGTCCCGGAAAAGCGAAAGCCCCGAAATCTGTTTCGGGGCTTGCAGCTGAATCTCGTTCTTCGTTCGATGTGAATGGTAGCGAGGGAGGGATTTGAACCCCCGACACAAGGATTATGATTCCTCTGCTCTAACCAGCTGAGCTACCCCGCCCCACAGCGCCGCCGGCCCCTTGGGGCGGCGTCGACGGGCGGGGTATAGGGAGAGCATGCGCTTTGTGTCAACGGGGCGCGTCGCGGTTCTTGCTCAATTCGTGTGGGGCCGCATCAGCGCCGAGGCGATGGCGCCGAGGCCCAGGGCAAAGACGGCGAGGCCGAGCCACAGGGCGGTGCTGCCCCCCATCGCGCTGGCCAAGGACAGCGAGCCCGTCCGGCCGGTGGCCGCGTCGATCGCCGCGAGACCGACGCCGACGAAACTCTCGCCCACCAGCAGGCCCGAAGCGATCAGGACGCCCCGGCGGCGGGACGGTTCGAGGGCCGAAGGATCGCGCCGCCGCAAGGCACGCTCGCAAAGGAAACCCAGCAATCCGCCGAGCCCGATCGTCATCTCCACCGACAGGGGCAGGTACATGCCGATCCCCACCGTCAGGGCGGGGAAGCTGAAACCCCGGCGCTTCAACCGCACTTCGAGCCAAACCGCCGCGAGGCCGATCAGCCCCCCGAGCAGCAGCATCGGCCAAGGCAAAGTCGCGTGGACGATGCCTTGCGTGATTTGCGTGACGAGCGCCGCCTGGGGCACCGCCAAGGCCTCGCGGGGGTCCATGTCCGGGCGCGGCAGAGCGCCGACGAAGCCGTAGGCGGAATAGAGCAGCGACAGCAGCGGCACGATCACCAGGGAGCCCACCGCCACGCCGAGCAGCAGCACCGCCTGTTGCCGCCAGGGCGTCGCGTCGACGAGTTGGCCGGTCTTGAGATCCTGAAGGTTGTCGTTGGCGATGGACGAGGCGGTGACGACCACCGAGGCGGCCAGCAGCACCGCCGCCATGCCGAAGCGTTGCAGGTCCGGCGAAGCCGTTGTGCCAAGAACCAGGGGCACCGCGATGGCGCCGACCATCGCGGCGAGGATGCCGATGCCGGAGATCGGGCTCGTGGATGAGCCGAGCAATCCCGCGAGATAGCCGCACACGGCCGCCATCGCCGCGCCGAAGACGAGGCAGAACAGCACGCAGGCCGCCGTGACTCCCACCGCCGCCACGCCGCCGAGCCCGGCCTCGACGCTGAAACGCAGGAACAGGCCAGCGAGAGGAACGCTCAGCGCCAGCGCGCCGAGCCCCACCCAGAGGATCGGCAGGTCGCGCTCCTGCCGGGGCAGATCCCGTGCCGGGCGGCCTGCCGCGGAGGCCGCGGCCTTGATGCTCGCGAGGATCGGCCGGGCCAGGGCCGCCACCGTCCAGAAGCCGCCGACCGCGATGATCCCGGCCCCGACGAGGCGCACCTGACCGGACCAGACTGCCTGGGCCGCCTCTCCCGGATTGCTCCCGGCGGACGATCCGAAGGCGGTCAGGAGCGGCACGAGGAAGCCCCAGGCGATGACCACGCCGGTGAGCAGGGCGAGGCAGGCGCCGATGCCGACGAGATAGCCGACCCCGATCAGGGCGAGGGAGAACCCGCTCCCGATGCTGAAGGCCGCTCCACCCACCGAGAAGGCCGTAAGCACGCCGTCGGCCAGCACCCGCAGCCCGTTGGTGAGGAAGGCGACGATACCCGACCCTGCGGCAGCGGCGAGCAGGGTCGACAGCCCGCCTCTGCCCTCCTCCGTATGCCCGGCACGCAGCACCTCGGCGGCGGCGATGCCTTCCGGGTAAGGCAGGTTGCTGCCGGTCACGAGGGCGCGCCGCAGGGGGATGGAGAAGGCGACGCCGAGCCAGCCGCCGACGAGGCAGACGAGGCTCGTCTCCCAGAACGGAAAGCCGTGCCACGTTCCGATGAGCACGAGGCCGGGCAAGACGAGAATGACGTTGCACAGGGTGCCGGCCGCCGAGGCCTGCGTCTGCACGATGTTGTTTTCGAGGATACCGCCGCCCACGAAGCGCAGCGCCCCCATCGACAGCAGCGCCGCCGGGATCGAGGACGAGAACGTCATGCCCGTCTTCAGACCCATGTAGACGTTGGCCGCCATGAACGCGACGGTGATGACGGCGCCGAGCGCGAGCCCCCGCAGGGTGATTTCCCGTCCGTGCCGTCCCGCCGTGTCGGCGACCGTGTTCCTGGCGTCCATGGAACCCCGTCCATTCCCTTGCGCGCAAGACACCACGTCCGAACGGCCCCGACAACGTGTTGGCCTTCGGGAGAGGCCTCCCCTATCTGAGCCCCGATCGGGACGGGCGATCGCGGGGAGCGGATCGGGACACAATGAAGCAACTCGAGGCCATTATCGCCTGGACGCCGGCCCGGTGGGCCGACCTTCGGCCGGACACCGCCGGGCAGGTCGTGGTGCTGCCGTTCTCCGAGGGCGACGCTGCCAAACGCTTCGCCATGCGGGCCGGAGCCAGTTCTTCGGCGCTGGCCAAGCTCACCGAGGAAGAGCGCATCGCCCGGCTGTTCATCGACTTCCAGACCCTGGTCGTCCGCGACGGGATCGATGTGCAGGCCGCGCACCGGGCCTTCCTCGCCATCGACGAGTACCGCTTTCGCATTGCCCCCGACACGGAGGGCGCCGAGTTCGAGGACCCGCCCGAGGAAGACTGACACGGCCCCCTCATCGCCAGAAGGACGAGCCCGATGACCCTGTCCCGCCGCGCCCTCCTCGCCGCCGCCGCCCTCGCGCCGGTCGCGCAGCGGGCCATGGCCGACGCCCCCCTGATCAGGCGGCCGATCCCCTCCTCCGGTGAGACCCTTCCGGCCATCGGCATCGGCACGTCGCGCCGCTACGAGGTCGCACCCGTACCGGAGCAGGTGAAGCCGTTGCGCGAGGCGATCGAGACCTTCGTGAAGCGCGGCGGCTCGGTGATCGACACGGCCCCGAGCTACGGCACCGCCGAGGACGTGCTCGGCATGATCCTGTCCGAGGGCGATCTTCGCCGGAACGTTTTCCTGGCGACGAAGGTCGACACGCGCGGGAGCGAAGAGACCAAGGCGCAAGTCGCCCGCTCCCTCCAGCGTCTGCGCACGGATCGCCTGGACCTCGTGGCGGTCCACAACCTGATCGACACGGCCAACAACCTCACCGTCCTGCGCGGCCTGAAGGAGCAGAAGACGCTCCGCTATGTCGGCGTCACCGTCTGGCGGGACAACCAGTTCGACGGGCTCGAGCCGGTGATGCGCGCCGAGAAGCTCGATTTCGTGCAGGTGAACTACGCCATCGACAACCGCGCCGCCGCCGAGCGAGTCCTTCCGCTCGCGGCCGAGAAGGGCATCGCGGTGATGGTCAATGTGCCCTTCGGGCGCGACCGACTGTTCAAGGCGGTGCAGGGCAAGGAGGTGCCGGGGTTCGCCAAGGAGTTCGGCTGTGCGACCTGGCCTCAGTTCTTCCTGAAATACGTCCTCGGCCACCCGGCCGTGACCTGCCCGATCCCTGGCATGGCGAAGGCGGCCTATGTCGAGGACAACCTCGGCGCCGCCCACGATCCGCTGCCCGATGCCGGGCAACGCAAGCAGATGGAGGCTTTCATCGATGCGCTTTGATCAGCTCACGCGCCGCGCGGCGCTTGCATTCGCCGTTCTTTCCTTGGCGGCGTCCCTCACATTCGCGCAGGACAAGGCCGCCAAGATCCGGATCGGCGTGATCGGCGGCGGCAATATCGGCGGCACGATCGGCGGGCTGTGGGTGAAGGACGGGCACGAGGTGATGTTCGCTTCGCGCCATCCCGAGCAGTTGAAGCCGCTCGTTGATGAACTCGGCCCCAAGGCCAAGGCGGGCACGCCCGAGGAGGCGATCAAGTTCGGCGACGCCGTGTTCCTGGCGGTGCCGTACAAGGCCTATCCGGACCTGTCGAAGGAGGTCGGCCCGCTCCTGAAGGGCAAGGTCGTGCTCGATGCGGGCAACGCCACGCAGAAGCGCGACGGCGAGCTCTACGACGAGGTGCAGAAGAACGGCCTCGGGATCACCTCCGCGAAGTACTTCCCCGGCGCCAAGCTGGTGCGGGCGTTCAGCACGGCCAACTACAAGGTCTTCGCGAAGGAAGGCGCCAATGGCGGCAAGGATCGCGCAGGCGGTCGCATGGCGATTCCGATCGCGGGTGACGACCCGGAGGCGCTCAAGGTCGCCGAGGGGCTGGTGCGCGATGCCGGGTTCGATCCTGTCGTGATCGGCGGGTTGAAGGACGCCGACAAGGTCGCCATCGGCGCACCCGGCTTCGGGCACAACGTCACCGCGCCGGAACTGCGTGAGAAGCTCGGGATGGCCAAGTGAATGACCGACTGAGTGGCGGCGAGGCGGTCGCGCCCCGGCGCGGGCCCCTCGCGCGGCTCATCGACATCCGGCCGGGCGAAGGCCCGGCTCTGGCCTGGTCCTGGGCCTATATCTTCTCGATCCTCGCGGCCTACTACGTCCTTCGGCCGATCCGCGACCAGATGGGCGTGGCGGGGGGCATCGAGAACCTGCCCTGGCTGTTCACCGCCACCCTCATCGGGATGCTGGCGCTGAACGTGCCCTTCGCATGGCTGGTGAAGCGCCTGCCACGGGCGCGGTTCGTGCCGCTGACCTACCGGTTCTTCGCCCTGAACATCCTGTGCTTCGCTGCCGCGCTCTATCTGGCGCCGCCGGAATGGGACGTTTGGATCGGCCGGGTCTTCTATGTCTGGCTGTCGATCTTCAACCTGTTCGTCGTCTCGATCTTCTGGGCGACCATCGTCGACGTCTTCACCAACGAGCAGGGGCGGCGGCTCTTCGGCTTCATCGCAGCCGGGGCGACGCTCGGCGCCATCGCCGGGTCCGCGACCACGGCGGGGCTCGCCAAGAACGTGCCCACCTGGGGGCTGATGCTCTGCGCCGTGGTGCTGCTGGAAGCGGCGGTGTTCTCGATGCGCGGCCTCGCCCGGCTGGCGCGGCAGCTTCACGAGATGCCCGGCTCGACCGAGACCGGCGAGGCGCGGGATTCCGCCATCGGGGGCAGCATCTGGTCCGGCATCACGCGGACCTTGGCCTCGCCCTATCTCCTGAACATCTGCCTGTTCCTGCTGCTGTTTTCGATCACCTCGACGTACCTGTATTTCGAGCAGGCCGGCATCGCGAAGCGCAGCTTCCCCGACCGGCAATCGCAGACCGCATTCTTCGCGAGCGTCGACCTCGCGGTGAACGTGCTGACGCTCGGCGTGCAACTGTTCCTGACGGGGCGGATCGTCGGTCGGATCGGCGTGGCGGCGACGCTGGCGCTGCTCCCCGCCTTCAGCATCCTCGGATTCGCGGCCCTGGCCTTCGCCCCGACCATCGCGGTGATCGTGGCGTTTCAGGTGCTGCGCCGGGCGGGCAACTTCGCCATCGCCCGGCCGATCCGCGAAGTGCTGTTCACGGTGGTCCCGCGCGAGGACCGCTACAAGGCCAAGAGCTTCATCGACACGGTGGTCTACCGCCTGGGCGATCAGGCGGGCGCGTGGTCCTTCACCGGCATCGGCGCCCTGGGGCTCGGAACGGCCGGCGTGTCGGGTGTGGCCGTTCCGCTCTCGATCCTGTGGTTCTTCAACAGCCTGTGGCTCGGCCGGGAGCAGGAACGACGGCGGGCTGAGGAGATGGCATCGGAGGGCACTACGCCCTCCCCTCTCCCCGTCTTGCGGGGAGAGGCCCGCTGACACCTCGTCCTGTCAGCGGGGAGCGAGAGGCGAAGCCGAAGCGGAGGTGAGGGGGCCAACCGAAGGAGCCTCGTTCGGCGCGACCCCTCAGCTCCGGCTGCCGCCTTGCTTCGGCGACGACAAGGTCGCCGAAGCCCTCTCCCCGCATGCGGGGAGAGGGGATGCTGTCATTTCTCGGCAAAGCTTGTCCTGGTTTGAGGTATCCCCCCAGGGAGTGCTCTCAAATGAGTTTGACTTAAAGCACACGGAACTCTGTCCTTACAGGTCCGTGCTTACAGAGAAGTTTGACCTTGTTGGCGAACGGCCCCTCACGTCCGCTCAGCTTTGCGTTTCCGCGTTCTCGACCGACTGCGGCTTCCGCGATGGCTCGGAGGATAACAGATTGCCCTCGTCTCATCGTCACGCCGGCACAGTTTTTCGGATTGAGGCGGCTGCACCACAGTCTGGTTCGGGAAAAGAGTCTGCGCAGCACAGTCCGCAGCAGAACCGACAACCCGCCTTGGCGCAAGCTAACGTGAGAATTTGTCTCGATTTCTCTTACTCCCGGAGGGGCGGTCTCATTAAAGTTTATCTCGATCTGCAGGGAACGTATTCCGCCTCGCTCCCTAGACCCGTCATGCCCAAGCGTGAATGCCTGTTCCAACCCTTGGAAACAGAGGCCGGCATCAAACCCGATGCCGGCCCGATCATGGTGTCGATGGGTCCAGACCGCATCCTTATCGTGATCTGCGGACCGGGCCATGCCCTTCGGGTTGCCGTACTTTCTTTTCGGATCAGCCGCGAGGACACCACCGGCCCCCAACGCCGGGGGCTGCCATCCGGTCGAGCGCCCTGATCGGTCAGGCCCGCGAAGGCGCCTTGGCGGTCGGCTCGGCTGGCTTCGCCGAACCGTCGCTGCGGTCCTCACGTGGTCGGATCGTCCGCTCCATGATGATCTGGACGGCGGCCCGGCTCGCACGAGGAAGCCGCCTCGGGACGAGGCGAGCCGGACGGCTGGGACAGCCGAGGCAGACTATCAGGAAAGCCTGTCCCGATTTGAGGCCCTGCCAATGGTACGCACTCAAGAGAGCTTGTCCCGATTGTCAGGGAAGCCTGTCCTCACGCCCCGGGATGTGCTTGAAGCCGGTGGCCTCCGCAGAGGGGCGCCCGTGACCGCGCGCCCCTCTGCGAGCATGATGATCCCCGTGGCGGGCGTGAGCCAGGACCGTTGGCCGGGACGAAACCTTTTCGGTTTCGCGGCCTGATCGGGCATCCACTCACGGGAATTGCCGCGCGCAGGAATGCTCTCCGCTTTCGACGGGCAGGGCGCCGCCCACGTCGGACGGGGTCTGCGGAGAGCTGGGAGCGTTTGCGAGGCGGTCGTCGAGCTCCCTGCCTTCTTCCTTCATCGAGGTCATGAAATCAGGGACCGCAGGTCGAAACACCGGTCCGGGGCGGGTCCAGCCCCGACACCGTCGGTCGTCGAGGCCGTTTCAGCTCGCCGCGCTCAGGTCTGCGGCGGTGATCGCATGGCGACGCGTGACGATCAAGCCACAGGCGATCCGGTCCGGCCTCATCTGGAGGTCGTTCGTGAACAAGAGAAGGGAAGTCCCGCTCACGCGGGCGGAGATTATCGCCATCATCCGTGCCGGGCAGGCGAGCTTTGCGGAGATACCGCATGCATGCACGGAGGCGATGCTAGGAGAGAGGGTGGCGAGCCTAACGATGAAGTCCGTCAGGCACCGTCCTTTTGAAGCGAGCCCGGTACAAGAGACGACGCGGCCGCGCGAGCTGCCGCTGTTCGACTGGGTAGTCGACCCGGTCGCAGTCTATCGAGGGCGGGCGGAGTGAAGCCCTGAACACCTCGGTGCGAGGGGCATCGGAACGCCGGCGTCCTTAGCCACGGTTGGCCGCCCGCAAGCTGCCGCGACTATCGAAAACGCGCGAGGCGACCATGGCTGCGTCCGGCCGACGGCGCCCTCAGCCATTGCGGCCGTCGATGGCTCGTAGATCGGGCTCGGGGTGGCACTCCGCGTCCAGGTTCAGGCGCACGGTGCATCGCTCGCTGCCCATCTCGTCGCGGACGAAGGCCACGAAGGTGCGCTTGCCGTCGCTCGGCGGGCCTTCGCGGCCGATGTCGGGCAAGGCGGCGATGGCAGCGTCACGCGCTTCACGCAGGCTATCGTATTCCTGGCCTTCCACATCCTCCAGCCAAACCGGGCCGTCCTGGAAGTCTAGGAAATAACGGGGCATCGGACTACGCGGGCTCCGTGACGCAAGCGGTTTCGAACCTAGAAACCCCTCGCTCGCCCAAAGTTGCATATGTTGGATTTCGCGCACGCGCCGGTTGGGCAAGCCTGCAGAATGCGCCGCCCTTGCCCGGGTATGAGCACTTGTGACCAGACAGCGGTGCAAGCGTTGCGATAACGCTTGCACGCAAGCCGATCTGGACCGAACTGCCGCTACCCACATGCTACCCGACGTCGACGCACTGCTCAGCGGCAACCTGCTCCTCAGCGCACTGCGCCTGCCCGATCAGGCGCTCTTGAAACCGCATCTGGAACTGAAAGCGTACGGACGCGGCGAGGCGCTGTTCGAGGCCGGTGAGGACGTCGGCCACATCGCGTTCCCGCTTGGGCAGTGCGTGGCCGCCCTGGTCATCGGCCTGCAGGATGGACGCGCGGTAGAGACAGCCACGGTCGGCCATGAGGGTGCCATCGGTGGCGTGGTCAGCCAAGGCTCGCTGCCGGCGTTCAGCCGTGCCGTCGTGCAGATCCCCGGTTCGGTCCTACGCATCGAGGCGGCGGTGCTGCAGAAGATCAAGCAGACCTCGCCCGGCCTGCGCAACCTAATCACCCGCTACTCCGACTGCCTGCTCGCCCAGGTGCTGCAATCCGTGGCCTGCAACGCCAGCCATACCATCGAGGCGCGTTGCGCACGATGGCTTCTTGGCCTTCAGGACCGGCTGGGCGGCAACGTCCTGCCGATCACCCACGAGGTGCTGGCCGAGCTCCTGGGCGTGCAGCGCTCCTATCTGTCGCGCGCGCTGAGGACGCTGCAGCAGCAGGGACTGATCCAGGTCCGGCGCGGGCGCATCATCATCGTGAGTCGCCCGGCCGTGGAGGCGTCGGCATGCGAGTGCCACGGGGCAGTCAAACGGCACTTCGAGGCCGTGCTGGGGGCCGTCTACAGCGCCGGCGGCACGCTAATATCGCTCCGCCCGCTGCCGTCCGACGGTAAACCGCTGTGCCAGGCTGTTTGAACGAGAGGGATTTCGCTTGAAGGTCCGGTAGCCGTGCCCTGGTCCGACGATCCCCTCAACAACGTCCCGAAGCAAAGCTTCGAAGATGCCGCGCGCCTGGCCGCCGAACTGTGCCGGACGGCGCAGGCGGTCATCTGCCTGCACGATGCCGGAATCCCTCAGGTGCACGCCTCCTACACCGTCGCGGAGGCGAGCCGACGGCTCCCGCCGGTCGCGTGTGCCGAGGTGCCTGTGCCGGAACGGCTGCTCGTCGTGCCCGACCTGCGGCTGGACCCGGCGTATCGCGACGGCCCGCTGGCTCGCGCCGAAGCCGGTACGCGATTTTACGCGGCCGTTCCGTTGAAGACTGCGCAGGGCGAAGTCCTGGGCACCCTCTGCCTGCTCGACCCAGCGCCGCGGCCGGAAGGCCTGACCGAGGCGCAGGGAGAGTGCCTCTGTGGCTTGGGCCGCCAGGTCGTGACGCTCCTTGAGCTCCGGCGAGCCGGGCAGCGGTACCGCGACCAGAAACTGCTGCAGGAACGCATCCTCGGCAGCGCGACCGACTACGCCATCATCGCGATGGACCGGAACGGCCATGTGACGCGCTGGAACGCCGGAGCCGAACGCGTCCTCGGCTGGCGGGAGGACGAGATCCTGGGCGACCCAGCCCATGTGATCTTCACGCCGGAAGACCGCATGGCAGGGCGGCCCGAGACGGAGATGGCGCTGGCCCTTCGTGACGGCAGCGCCCCCGACGAGCGCTGGCACCTGCGCAAGGGCGGGGAGCGGTTCTGGGCCAACGGCGAGATGATGCCGCTGAGGGACGAGCGCGGCACGACGCAGGGCTTCCTCAAGATCGTGCGCGACCGTACCAAGCAGCGGGCGGACGACGCGACGCTGCACAAGGTTCAGGACCAACTGCACCTGGCGGTCGCGGCCACCGACATCGGCATCTTCGACTACGACCTGGCTACGGGCGACCTAGGCTGGGACGCCCGCGTGTGCGCCCTGTTCGGGCTGCCGCCGGACGCGGAGGTTGGCTACGAGGTGTTCCTGGCCGGCCTGCATCCCGGCGACCGGGACTGGGTCGACCAAGCGGTCAAGGCCACCCTCGATCCCGCAGGTGACGGCACCTACGATATCGCGTACCGCACCATCGGCTTGACCGACGGCGTGGAGCGCTGGATCTCGGCCAAGGGACAGGCCTTCTTCGAGCAGGGACGGCCCGTACGCT
The DNA here is from genome assembly GCF_042661665.1 of Methylobacterium komagatae. Taxonomy (NCBI): domain Bacteria; kingdom Pseudomonadati; phylum Pseudomonadota; class Alphaproteobacteria; order Hyphomicrobiales; family Methylobacteriaceae; genus Methylobacterium; species Methylobacterium komagatae. The sequence continues at coordinate 2,195,323 of NZ_JBHSWN010000001.1, read as the reverse complement.
TCATCGGCACGGTCCGCGACATCACCGAGAGCCGGCAGGCCGAGCAGACGCTGCGGGAGACCGAGGAGCGCTACCGTCTGGCGGCTCGCGCGACCAACGACGCGATCTGGGACTGGAACCTGCACACCGACCACATCCGCTGGAACGATGCGGTGCGGACGCTGTTCGGCTACGCGCCCGAGGAGGTCGGCCCGAGCGGCAAATGGTGGACCTCGCGCATCCATCCGGACGACCGTGAACGCATCAAGACCAGCATCCACGCAGCCATCGACGGGGCGACCGAGAACTGGACCGAGGAGTATCGCTTCCTGCGGGCCGACGGCTCCCATGCGGACATCCTCGACCGCGGCTACGTCCTGCGTGACGAGGGTGGCAAGGCGGTGCGGATGATCGGCGCCATGCTCGACATCACGGAGCGCAAGAAGGCCGAGAAGCACCAGCGCCTGCTCACCGCCGAGTTGCAGCACCGGGTCAAGAACACGCTGGCGATGGTCCAGGCGATTGCCAGCCAGACCTTGCGCGGCGCCACGGACATCGACGAGGCGCGCGAGGCGTTCTCCGCGCGCCTGATCTCGCTCGGGAGGGCGCACGACATCCTGACCCAGGCGAGCTGGACCGCCGCGCCGATAGTCGACGTGGTTGAGGGCGCCCTCAGCGTCCACCGGCAGGCGGACGCGTCCCGGATCCGGGTGAACGGACCCAACGTGCTGCTGGGTGCCAAGCCGGCCTTGTCCCTGGCGCTGGCGCTGCACGAGCTCGCCACCAACGCTGCCAAGTATGGGGCGCTCTCGACCGCAAATGGCGCGGTCGACCTGCGCTGGCACGTCGTGCACGAGGGCGAGCAGCCGCGGTTCTGCCTGACTTGGACCGAGCAGGGCGGGCCGCCGATCCTGAGCCAACCCACCCGTCGGGGGTTCGGCTCGCGGCTGATCGAGCGCAGCTTCGCGTCCGAGGTCGGCGGCGAGGTAAGGCTGACATACGCGCCGACGGGTCTCGTATGCCGTTTGGAGGCGCCACTCGCCTCAATGCAGGAGCCGCGCGAGGCCGTCGCGGCCTAGTGGCGGCATCCTGCGCCGGCATGTCGTGCCCACCAGCGCTGAAACCATCCGCCCGCCTCCGCGATTGGACTAACATGGATCAGACCACCCCGCCGCCCGCCGTCGCCCTGGTCGCCGAGGATGAGTTCCTCCTTCGCATGGAGGCCGCGGACACGCTGAGCGATGCTGGGTTCACGGTGCTGGAGGTGGCGAGCGCCGACGACGCGCTGCGCTTCCTGGAAGACAAGGATGGCGTCGACTTGCTGTTCACCGACGTGAACATGCCTGGTCGCCTCGATGGCTTTGGTTTGGCCCGTGAGGTTGCCCTACGCTGGCCAGGGATCACCATCATCGTCTGCTCAGGCGCAGCCAAGCCCTCACCCGGCGACCTGCCCGCCAAGGCTCGGTTCATAGACAAGCCGTACTCGCCCGCCCTGGTTCACGAGGTCGTTCGCGAGCTGCGCGCGGGCTGAGCGGTGCGTACGGTTCCCGAAACTTTGCAGCTTTCCCCAAGATAAAGCTTGGACCCAGCCATACGGAACAACGTTCCTCTGAGGCTGGCCCCGGTGAGACCACTCCCGCGGCCGGGATATTCGACAACAGGGAGATGGGATCAGATGGCCACCAAGCAGAAAACCTTGCAGGACGCGTTCTACGCGACCCTCAAGGACGTGTACTACGCGGAGAAGCAATCCGTACGCGCGCTGAAGAAGTCTGCCAAGGCGGCCGAGCACGAGGAGCTGCGCCAAGCGTTCGAGACCCACGCTGAGGAGAGTGCCAACCAAGTTGAGCGCCTGCAGCAGGTGTTCGAGATCATCGGCAAGCCGGCCCGCGCCAAGACCTGCGAGGCGATGCAGGGATTGACCTCGGAGATGGAGGAGGACCTGGAGGACTTCGGTGGCACGCCGGCCGCGGATGCCGTGCTGGCAGGCTGCGCGCAGGCGGTCGAGCACTACGAGATCGCCCGCTACGGCACGCTGAAGACCTGGGCGTACCAACTCGGCTACGAGGATGCCGCCAAGCTGCTCGATGAGACCCTGCAAGAGGAGAAGAAGACCGATCGCTCCTCTCGCAGATTGCCGAGCGCATCAACGTCGTGAGCCCAGGGGAAGAGGCTGAGGAAGGCCCCGCCAAGGGCAAGAGCGGCCGCAAGACCGCCTGAATCAAACCAAATCGTCTGCCGAACTTGGGTGGGCGCCTCTCGCCGTCCTCTCCCCTGCGGGTGGCGTTGCTCAATGCGGTGCGCACGTAGCACAATCCGCTCCCGAGCAAGGGGCATTCGTCTCCATCTTGTCCAGAGACATGGCATTGCCATCTGCTGCACTTCACTCAAACGCGGATGACGGATGCGGCGCCAGCTCCGACGGCTGATGTACCAGACCATGAACGACATCCTCGAACTTGAGGATTACGCGCGTGACATGTCCGGGGCGGCCTACTGGTGCGAACGGGATGGCCAGCACGTCCTCGCCGACGAGATGCGGTGCGTGGGCCGGGAGTACCGCGTCCGCGGCTTGGAGATGCGCGCTACGCTCGCTCTTCTCGAACACATGTTAGCTCAGCCCGATAATACGGAGGCCTCAGGACCCAGCGCTGCCGGCTGAGCGGAATCGATCTGCTGGCGTGGCGCGTTCCTAACCCAAATCCCTTGAGGTCGAAGTTGCCGCCCCCGTGATACGGCTTGAGGGTGTTGTCCGTACGATGCCTGTGCCGGTTGATGCTCCTTTACGAATGAAGGTCACCGGTTGAGCCGGTTTGCAGGCTCGATGAGTAGCGCCACGTCCGAGCATCCACCCTAGCCATTCTTCGGCAACCCCGCCTGGCAGTTCAGCGCACGAAACCCTGCCTGGCCGGCCATGCGCGGCATAGGTTCGGCCGATCCGTCGTCGGGGTCCCCTGTCGGCCCATGCCGAAGCCGTGACCGCCCGTCCCGAACCGATGCACCTCAACCGGCACACCTTGAGCCCGGCAGCTCGCTTCGAGCAGGCTCGCGTTCTCGGGGCTTACGGTCGCGTCGTCCCCGGCCTGCACGATGAACATCGGCGGGTCGCCCGCGCGCACTTGGCTATCCACCGACAAAGCATCGCGCGTCTCACGGGTCGCGTGATCGCCCACCTCGGCACGGGCGGTCGCAGTCCGATCCGAGGGTGCGTCCAGGGTCGCGACAGGGTAAGCCAGCACTACGCAATCGGGGCGGGCCGACTGGTCGTCGATGGCGTCGACAGCGGCGTACGAGCGGGTCTCGCCGCGAACCGCGACCATCCCGAGGACGTAGCCCCCCGCCGAGAAGCCGAGCACGCCGACGCGCCTTGGATCGAGGCGGTAGCGGCCGCCGCGGCGCGCACTGTCCGCATGGCCCGTTGACCGTCTTGCAACGGCGCCGGAGTGTGATCGCGCCATCCCTCCCGCGGGAGGCGGTAGGTCAGCACGAATGCCGTGACGCCCAGATCCGTCAGTCAGCGCGCCGCCGGGTAGGCCTCCGAGGCTTGGCTGATGCCCGACAGGCCACCGCCCGCCGCGACCAGCATCGCGGTGCCGTTCGGCCGGGCCGGTACGAACGTTTCCAGGAAGGATGCGGCGACGTTCGTGATCACCCCGTCCCTCTCGTGGAGCGGTCCCGTCGGGCCACCGCCGCCGGGCGGGGTTCCTGGCCAGAGCCGGAGGCGTTCGGGCACGGGCTCGGCGCGGGAGGTAACGGCGATGGTAGTCGCAGCGGCGGCGAGGAGCGTACGGCGGTCAAGCGGCATGACACTTCCTGACAGAAGTCCCTGCCAAGCAAATCCCATGTCGGAGCGGACGCTGGGCGCCGGGCACCTCGCCATCGATCCTACGTCAGATTCGGTCCATTCCGCTCAGCCGGGAATGACGCCTACACCGTCGTTCGGCCGCACGGGCGCGCGCGAGGCTTGCAGCGCGCGGCCGCGACGCGGGGGTCGGTCGGAGGATCCGAACGACTACTTCGTGATCTTCACCGAGACGGGGTCGCTGCCCGGGAAAGTCTCTTCGAGCGCCTCGTCGAGTTTTTCCTCAAGACGGTCCGGATGGTCGCCGGGCGACGCCCCGTCCACGGACATGTGCATCGCCTCGTCGGAGAGGATGCGGAGCCGCCGTCGCTCACCGCCCTGCCGCACGACCTCGTAGGCGAGGAAGGCGAAACCCGCACCGATGAGGAGCACGGGAAGCGGGTTCGCCCGCACCGTCGCGGCCAGGTGCTCCGTCGTCGCGGTGATGCCGTCCGGGTTGCGGATCCCGATCAGGTCGTCGGCCAGGCTCGACCGATTGAAGCGGGCCGAGAGGTCGGCGAGCGTGGTCTCCAGCCTGCCCCGGGCCGCCTCGACATCGTACTCCAACGCGTCTGCCGACTTGCTCATCCGTTCACGCGCTCGGTGATGACTGCTTCGCCAGCCAGCCTCGCAACGCTTCGCCGGGCGGGTTCGCTCACGGACGGCCCCCGATGTCCGGGACGGGCAGGACGTCGACAGGGACCACCGCGTGCGGCCGCGGGACCGGCCGAAGCGCGGAAGCCTTGAGGAAGCGGAGGAGCGCGATGCCGGCCAACGCCGCGGCGGCCAGGGCGACACCGGGCCTGCGTCGGACGGCAGCCTCGACCTCGTCGTAGAGCTCGCCGACCGTGCGACGTCCGATATCCCCGGAGAGCTCCTCGACGCCCTCCGCCGCGTTGTCGAAGAACGCCTTCAGGCGCGGCGCATCGGTGAAGACCGCGCCCGCCTCGTGGATGCCCGCAGCGACGTCCGACACCGCCCCAACCGCGTCCTGCTTCCGGTTCGCGGCGTAGCGCTGGACCTGCTCTCGGATGGCCCCGGCGAGGCCGACGCCCGGCGCCGGTTCGTGCTCCAAGGCAGCGGCCGCAGGGTCCCCAGAGTGGTCCGGCATGAGTGAGGCTCCTCCACGCGAGCGGACGGCAGGCCCGTCGGAAACGGCAAGCCGCCGAGTGGGTTCCGCAATCCGACGCCCGAGCCGCGGTGGTCCGAACGGGCCTCTGCCGCGTTAAGCCGCCGAAGGCGCATCGCGCCAATGGAGGAAGCCATGGACGAGAAGCGTGTGACCGGCGAGGTCAGGAAAGTGGCGGGCCAGGTCGAGGGCGCCGTAGGCGACCTGACCGGCGACAGGCAGACCAAGGCGGAGGGGCAGGCGACCGAGCTGCGCGGCACCGTCGAGAACCTGGCCGGGCAGGCCAAGGACGTGGCAAGCGACCTCGCGGGCCAGGCGAGCCAGGCCGCCGGACAGGCGGGCGACATCGCGCGCGAGGCCCTGCGGACCGGCCGCGAGAGGCTGCCGGGCAGTGACGAGGTCTATCGGCGCGGCAGCGAAGCCTACCGACGCGGCAACGAGGCCGTCCGGGGCCACGTGGGCGAGACACCGCTGGTCGCGCTTCTGGCAGCGCTCGGCGTGGGATACCTGCTCAGCCTGTTCATCCACGGGCGGGACTGAGACTTAGGGGCGGCCATCGCTCGCCAGGCTCATGCTTCAGGCGTGCCGCCGACGGGGCCCGGAGTGCCCGACGCTTCGGGCACCCGTAGCCGCGCGAACCGCCGAGCCGGGCTGAAGCATGCGGATATGGCGTAACGGCTGCCGTGCATCGCCGATGGGTGGCTCTTCCACTCATCGGCGCGTCAGTGCAAGGAGCGCACGGCCGCCGCTTGTCGCGACCGGTCGGCAAGTGACCCGAAGCCGGCGCCCCTCGCGACCGTGACCCAGGTCCCGCACGCGGCCATCACGTCGCGAAGGATGGCCACGCTCTCCTCGACCTCGGCCAGGGTCCCAAGCTTACGCGTCGGAAGACCTTGCCGGAGGCGAGCACCGCGATGACCGCAAATAGCCCGTCGGGCATGTCGACGATGCGGCACTCGACCGGCTTGACCATGATCCCGTGCGTCCGACGGCTCAGGCCATGAGGCGGCGGGTGTCGGCGGCGACCAACTCCCGGTAGCGCGCGACAACCTGATCGTGGGATCCACCCATCATCAAGGTGTTGGCGGCCTCCATCGCGGCGACGACCTTCTCGCCGACCATCGACACTATCTCGGCCTGCGCGTCAGCGCCGCCCCAGGCGATGCGCACCAGCCGCAACTCGATGACTCTCTGCGCCTCCGCGGGAAGCAGGAACGCGGCACAGAAGGGGTTCAGCATGGGGTCTCCGAAGGGGGCGACGCAACCGACAACGCGAGGGGAGTCACCGCGTTGACGGCGGACGCTTACGTAGACGGCGCCGCCCCTGGCGCCCGGGGGCGCTCCCGGCCACATCAACGCGGCATTAAGGATGATCCCTCGAACCGTTCAGGGACAACCTCCGACGAAAACGCCGCGTAAGGCATCCGCAGCCATAAAACAGGCAACGACAACGCTTGGGGGACGCCCCGATGGCCTTTCCGCTCCGTCATGCGCGACGGCTGCGTTCCGCCCGCACCTGGATCGCGACGGGCGTGCTCGCCCCCATCGGGATGCTCACGGTTTCGGGGCTGATGCTGCTCGACCTGCGGCGGGACGCCTGGGACAAGGCCGAGCAAACGTCGAGGAACCTGCTTCAGGTCATCGAGCGCGACATCGCCAGGAACGTCGAGATCGTCGACCTGTCGCTGCACGCCGTCGTAGACAACCTGAAGGCACCCGGCGTGGCCGAGGCCACGCCCGAGATGCGCCAGCTCATCCTGTTCGACAGGGCCGCGACGGCCCGCGATCTAGGCGTGATGTTCGTGCTCGACGAGGACGGCGACAGCGTCGTAGAGGCTGCCCAGGTCCCCGCCCGCAAGGTGAACTACAAGGACCGGGACTACTTCCAGGCGCACCGGGCGAGCGCCGGCCTCGGGCTCTACATCAGCCGGCCGCTCGTCTCCCGGCTGACCGGGGACCGCATGATCGTGCTCAGCCGCCGCATCGACAAGGCGGACGGCTCCTTCGGCGGCATCGTTCTGGCCACCCTGAGGCTCAGCTACTTCAGCCGCCTGTTCGACCAGATCGGCCTCGGGCCGGAGGGTGCGATCAACCTCTATCTGCGCGACGGCAGCCGCGTGATGCGCCATCCCTACGCCGAGGCCGACATCGGCGCGAGCATCGCCGGGACGCCGAACTTCGAGCGGTTCGTCCGCGAGCGCAGCGGCACCTTCGTGGGCACCTCGGCGCGCGACGGCGTCGAGCGGCACTACGCCTTCTCCCAGGTCGGCGACCTGCCGCTCGTGCTCAACGTCGCCCTCGCGACCGCCGACATCGAGGCCGGCTGGCGCGCCAAGGCCGCCGTCCTCGGCGCGACGGTCCTGGTCCTGTGCGGCGTGACCGTATTCCTGTCGCTCCTGTACGGGCGAGACCTGCGCCGGCGGGACGCGCTGCAGGCGGAACTCGCCCGGCTCTCCCTGACCGACGTCCTCACCGGGCTGCCGAACCGGCGCCGCTTCGAGCGGGTGTTCGAGCGCGCCTGGAGGGAGGCCGGGCGAACGGGCAAGCCGCTGTCGCTGCTCGTCGTCGATGCCGACCACTTCAAGCGCTGCAACGACCGCTACGGCCATGCGGTCGGGGACGAGGTGCTCAAGGGGCTCGCCCGCTGCCTCTCGACAAGCGTGCACAGGCCTGAGGACCTTGTGGCGCGGGTCGGCGGCGAGGAGTTCGTCATCCTCCTGCCCGAGACGGACGGGGCCGGGGCGCTGCGCGTCGCGGACAAGGTGCATGAAGGCGTCGCGACCCTCTCAGTTGCTTCGGCCGGTATCGGCGCCGGGGCCGTCACGGTGAGCATCGGCTTGGCGAGCGGCTTCGGCGACGACGTTGACGGCGGCGGTCTCTACCGCGATGCCGACGCGGCGCTCTACACCGCCAAGGAAAGCGGCCGCAACCGAACCTGCCGCGCCGGAGGTGCCCGTCGAACCGCGGCGCCGGTCGAAGCGCTTCGTCTGGTCGGCTCCTGAACCAAGATCGGCGGAAGAGGCTTTCCGAGGGCGGCGACCTGGGACGCCTTCGCGACCGAAGCGGGAGGAGAGGCTGAGATACGCGATCCGGGCAGGCTTGCCTTCACCGCGCGGCGAGGATCCCGGATCGAACCTTCGGCGTTCCGGATGCCGAGCTCGGCCGAAAGCCGGCGCAGGGTTCCGGTTATGTCGGCCTCACGCGTCTTCACGACCTTCGCAGGCAAGGTGGCCAAGTGGGCCGGGCACCCGCTCGCCTTCGCGCTCGGGGCGGCCTCACTCGTCGTGTGGGCGGCGAGCGGGCCGTACTTCCACTTCTCCGACACCTGGGGCTCGTCATCAACACGGGCACCACCATCGTGACCTTTCTGATGGTGTTCCTGATCCAGAACTCGCAGAACCGGGACGGGGCGGCCATCCAGGCCAAGCTCGACGAGCCATTCGGTCGAGCGCGGCCCAGAACCGCTACATCGGCATCGAGAACCTCACCGAGGAGGAACTCGCCGAGCTTCGGCGGCGCTGCGAGACGCGCGCCCGCGCCGAGCGCCTGGACGACGCCCGGGAGGCCGCCGACGCCGCCGAGGCCCGCGCCCATGAGAAGGCGGCTCGTGCCGCGGCCGAGGCGGGAGGCGGCTAGACCCTAGGCCCGGGCAGAGGGATGGCAACGGCGACCCTCAAACCGTCCGGGTCGAAGGCGATATCGACCTTGGCGCCGACCTGGAGGGTCAACACGCGTTTGAGGAGCTGCGAGCCGAAGCCCTCGCGGGTCGGCAACGCGACGGGTGGCCCGTCGTGCTCGTTCCAGGTCCAGTGGAGCAACCGGCCGTCGGGACCGTCCTCGACCGACCATCTCACCTCCAGGCGCACATCCGGGTCGCCGAGCGCACCGTGGCGGATGGCGTTCGTGGCCATCTCGTGCAGAGCCATGCCGACCGGGACCGCCAGCCCAACGCGAGCACGACCGGTGGCCCGCTCAGGAAGATGCGCGTCCGTCCGGGCTCGTCGTAGGCGCGGAGCGCCGTCGACAGGAGCCCCTCGAACGAGACCGCCTGGGCGCGGTCGTCCGTGATCAGCGCGTGCGTCTGGGCGAGCGAGGCGATGCTTCCCGTGAACGCTTGCCGGAATTCGGCCAGACCGAGCGACGAGCGCAGGCTGGCGTCGAGCACGGCCTGTACGGTGGCGAGCGTATTCTTTACCCGATGGCGGAGCTCGCGCACCAATAGGTTCTGGCGGTCCTCGGCCGCGCGCCGCTCGGTTATGTCTCGCGGCGCCGAGACCCAGCGCGTGATGCAGCCGTCCATGTCTCGCATCGGCGTGATCAGCCACTCGACCATGTAGGTCGTGCCGTCCTTGCGGTGGTTGAGCGCCTCGCCTTGGGCGCACTCGCCGGCTTCGAGAGAGGCGCGCAGCCGGTTTAGCGCGGTCCGCTCCGTGCGGGGCCCTTGGAGGAGGCGCGGCGAACGGCCCAGAACCTCATGCGCCTCGTAGCCGGTCATGCGGGTGAAGGCGGAGTTGGCGTGTTCGATGTGAGGGCCCGGCTCGTCGAGTTCGGCCGAGGTGATGAGGATGGCCTCGCCAGCCACCTCGACCGCGGCCTTGAACACTTCCATCTCGGGCAGCGCCACCATCGCATCCTCACCCACCTCCAAGGCCGCGCCCCGAGTTGGTGTCGGTGCCGCGAGGCTGCACTTAACTTGTGTGGATTCCGCCGGTTGCCGACCGGGCGTTCGGCGACAGACGCTCATACCGCGCCCCGTCGCCGCAACCCCTGCGCCCAGGGCCGCGTGACGCCGGCAACCTCGATCCGGAACGCCCTGCTCCCATCCCGTTGTCGAGCGCTCGCCCCGGGCAAGGGCCCAGGACTACGGAGGAACCCATGAGCATCTTCGGGTCGATCATATCAAAGATCTTCGGCGGCGGCGCGAGCGCCCAGGCGGCGACCCCGCACGCCTCAAAGGCGCCGAGCGTGTCGGCAGCGGCGCAGCGCTCGGACGGGCCGACCGGCTCGGCCAGCAGCGCCGCTGCGCCTTCGATGAGCGGCGCCCCGTCCCCGGTCGCGGCCGGTCCTTCAGGCGCCGGTCAGGCAAGCGTCGACGTGGGCCGGGTCCTCGCCGACCTCGCCTCCGAGAAGGGCCAGACCCTCGACTACAAGCGCTCCATCGTCGACCTCCTGAAGCTGCTCGACCTCGACAGCAGCCTGCAGGCGCGCAAGCAGCTCGCCGACGAGTTGCACTACACAGGCGACAAGGAGGACTCGGCCACGATGAACGTCTGGCTGCACAAGCAGGTGGTGCAGAAACTCGCCGAGAACGGCGGCAAGGTGCCGGACGACCTCAGGCACGCCTGACCGGGTCGGAAGCCGACATAGGGAACCGTGGGGTGGCCGGGGACTTCCCGGTCACCGACCGACGAAGTAGAGCATGACCGAGAAGAAGGGCCACAGGGGCGCGACGGCCAAGAAGGCGAACGCAAAGGCAGTCACGAGGGCAAATCCGACCCGCGGACCTCGTCGTCGGCCCAGGCCGAGCTCGGCAAGACAGGCGGCAAGAGCAAGTAGGAGTACCGCGCGGCGTCGAGGCGCTGCCGGCTCGCCACCACGAGGACGCCAACGGAGCGCGCACGTCGCCGCCTCACGTCGTCGTCCGCGGCGTCTCACCGCGATTTCCGAGCGACTGCCGCATGGGCCTCGCGATTCTGCACCGCCAATTCCCGATGCCACGCGGGCACCGAGCCGGCCGGCGTTGCCCGAGTCGTAATAAGCACGGGACCCTAACCGTCCGGGAGCGTTGTACCGGGTCGGTCGCAACCGGCGCATTCCCGGAGCGTTGCGTATGGAACAAGGTGTGGCGACGGCGGTGTTGTGCATCGTCGCCGGCGGGGTCACCGCGCAGGTCCTTGCCGCCCGGTTCCGCGTCCCGGCCATCGTCCTCCTGCTGGGACTGGGATACCTCGTCGGCCCCGTGCTTGGGCTTCTTCATCCTTCCGAGGCTTTCGGTGCAAACCTTCGCCCCTTGATCGGCCTCGCCGTGGCCGTCGTCGTGTTCGAGGGCGGCCTCGCCCTCGACTTCCGCGAGCTCAGGGCCGCCGGCGCGGGCGTGCTCCGGCTCACGGCTATCGCTTTGCCCATCAACTTCGTGTTGGGCACGCTCGCCGCCCACCTCATCGGCGGCATGCTCTGGGGACCGGCGGCCGTGTTCGGCGCGATTCTGGTGGTGACCGGTCCGACCGTCATCCTGCCGCTGCTGCGCCATGCTCGCCTGGAGCGGCGCTCGGCCGCGTTCCTGAAGTGGGAGGCCATCGTCAACGATCCGGTCGGAGCCATTCTGACCGCCATCGTCATCGAGATCCTGGTCGGCTCGGGTCACCGGTCGGGCGAACAAGCCGTGACCGACCTGGTGCTGCACCTTGCCGAGGGAGCGGTGGCAGCAGCCATCCTGGGTGTCGGCTTTGCATTTCTGGTCGCCTGGGCCTTCAGACGGGATCTCGTCTCCGAGACCCTGAAGACGCCCGTGCTCCTGGCGCTCGCCCTCGTCGCCTATGCCGTGCCGAACCTCCTGATGCACGAGGCCGGGCTGATCGGCGCGACCGTGTTCGGCATCGCGCTGGCCAACCTCCACGTCCCCGGCATCGGGGAGCTGCGGCGGTTCAAGGAAGCCCTCGTCGTCCTCCTGGTCTCCTGCCTGTTCGTCGTCCTCACGGCCGACCTGAACCTCGCGGTCCTCGGCAAGCTGTCCTTGCCGATCCTGGCGTTGACGGCCGCGACGCTGTTCGTGGTGCGACCGGCGTCGATCTGGCTGGCGACCTGGCGCAGCGACCTGACCTGGCGCGAGCGCCTGTTCGTCGGCTGGATCGGCCCGCGCGGCATCGTGGCGGCGGCGGTCGCCGGACTGGCCGGCCCGAGACTGAGCGAGGCGGGCTACGCCGGCGGCGACCTGATCCAGCCGACGGTGTTCGCCGTCATCGTCGCGACGGTGTTCGCCCACGGCTTCTCGCTTGCGCCGCTCGCGCGTCGGCTTGGGCTCTCGGTCGCGGCCGACGCGGAGCGCCTGGCCATTGTGGGCGCCTCGCCCTGGTCGAGCGACCTCGCCGTGACGCTCCACCAGGCCGGCGTTCCGGTGCTTCTTGTCGACACCTATCCCGGAGCCCTGCGCGCGGCCCGGTCCGCGGGCGTGCCGACGCTGCAGGCCGAGCTTCTCTCGCGCCACGCGGAGGAGGGCTTGGCCGATCAGCCGCCGGATTACCTGCTCGCGGCGACCCGGGACGAGCTCTACAACGCCTTGGTCTGCACCCGGCTCGGCCCCGAGCTCGGGCGGGAGCGGGTGTACCAGCTGGCGCCCTCGGCCAACCACCTCCTGCACGCCGAGACCGGCGTGAGCCGGGACCTGCGCGGCAAGGTGCTCTCGGACGGCGGTCTGGACTTCGAAACCCTGGCCGAACGGCATGGCGCCGGCTGGCGCTTCTCGGTCGCGCCCGCCGGCGCAGGGGATGTTCTGGCCAACCCGTGTCTACTGGTCATCCGGTCCGGCGGCCGCCTCGACTTCCTGTCGCCTGAGCACGAGCCGGCGAACCGGAGCAGGGTGACAGGCTGGTCCTGCTGTCGGCGCCCTGCAGGGACACCCGGCCAGCGTCCGATGCTCGGTCCCGCGCCGATGCACTCACCGGCTAGGCGGTCCAACGCGCCCGACGTCCGCAATTCACCCGCAATCGTGCCGCATCGCCCCGGCCTGCCCACTTGGCCGCCGCGACCGAATCCCTGAAGCCACGTGCATCGGCGACGTCACCGCGGCCGTCGGTGGGCACGGCACGGACACGGTGAGCATGAGCCAATATCTCGTCAGGCGCGCCAACGTCCTCGTCCTCGTCGTCCCACTCGTCTTCCTCAGCGTGATCGGGGTTGTCAGTTGGGAGCGGCTCAACGCCTCGCGCGACGCCCGCGAATGGTCGCAGCACAGCTACGCCGTGCTCTCCACGATGAAGGACCTCGCCATCGCGCTGCGCGACGCGGAGCGCGGACAGCGCGGCTATCTCCTCACCGGCCGCGACGAGTACCTGGGCCCCTACCACGCCGCCCGCGACCGTCTCGGCCTGCTCCAAGGCGAGCCCAGAAGCTGACCGCCGACAACCCCGCCCAGCAGGGGCGCCTGCGCGCCCTCTCGCCGGCTGTCCAGCACAAGCTGGAGGAACTCGCGCAGACCGTGCAGGCCCGCCGCGACGGCGGCCTTGAGGCCGCCTTGCGCATCGTCAACACCGACGAGGGTCGGGGCCACATGCGCGCGGCGGAAACCGTGCTCGCCGCCATGCTCACCGACGAGCAGCGATTGCTCGATGAGCGCCTCGCCCAGAATGACGCCCGCGCCGCGTGGGTGCGTTGGCTCGTCATCGCCGGCTCGGCGCTCGCCGTCCTGACCCTGCTCTGGGCCGCCCGCCTCCTCAATCAGGCCTGGTCCCGCTCCTACGAGACCGAGGCCGAGCAGCGGGCGCTGGCGCTGCGCCTGCGCACCACCCTCGACAGCCTGAGCCAGGGCGTCGCGGTGTTCGGGCCCGACCGCACGCTCGCGAGCTGGAACGAGTGCTTCGTGGTCCTGCTCGACCTGCCCAAGGCCATGCTGCGCCCGGGCACGACCTACTCCGCCTTCGTCGAGCACACGAGCGAGCCCGACCGACCCTCCCTTGAGACCGAGGACCAGATCCGGCACGGGAGACGAAACCCGCGCGAGGCGGTCACCTACGAGCGGGAGCGCGCCGACGGGCACCACTTGGAGATCCGCCGCACGCCGATGCCGGATGGCGGCTTCGTGCTCACCATCTCGGACATGACCAAGCGCGCCCAGGCCGAAGGCGTGCTCCGGGAAGCCCAGAAGATGCAGGCCATCGGGCAGCTGACCGGGGGCATCGCGCACGACTTCAACAACCTGCTCCAGGTCATCCTCGGGAACCTGGAGTTCGTCCGCGCCAAGCTGACGGACGACGCCAGGCTGCAACAGCGGATCGAGCGCGCGGCGTGGGCGGCGCAACGCGGCGCGACCCTGACCGGCCAGCTCCTCGCCTTCGCGCGCAAGCAGCCGCTGGCGCCGGCCGCCATCGACCTCGCCGCAACCATGCCGGACCTGATCCCGCTGCTCCGCCGCACGCTCGGCGAGCACATCGAGGTGCGCTACGTCGAGACGGCGGGCCTATGGCCGGCGATGGCCGACCCGGCGCAGCTGGAAGCCGCGGTCCTGAACCTGGCGCTGAACGCGCGCGACGCCATGCCGGGCGGCGGCAGGCTCACCATCGAGCCGGCAACAAGGTGCTGGACGAGGAGTATGCGCGCGACCACGCCGAAGTCGTTCCCGGCGACTACGCCCTGGTGGCTGTCTCCGACACCGGCCACGGCATGACGCCGGAGGTGGTCGCTCGGGTGTTCGAGCCGTTCTTCACGACGAAGCCGGACGGCAAGGGCACCGGGCTCGGCCTCGCGATGGTGTTCGGCTTCGTCAAGCAATCCGGCGGGCACGTGAAGGTCTACTCGGAGCCCGGCGAGGGCACAACGGTGAAGATCTACGTGCCGCGTGCTGTCGGGGCGGCCGCCGCGGCTCCGCGCACCGGCGCGCCCGTCGAACTGCCGCGTGGCACGGGCACGGTCCTGGTCGTCGAGGACGAGGCGGCGGTGCGCGAGATCGCCTGCGCGATCCTCACCGACCTCGGCTACCGGGTGCTGGAGGCGGCCGACGGCGAGGAGGCCATGCTGGTGTTCGGGGCGAACACGGCCTCCGTCGACCTGCTGCTCACCGACGTGGTGCTGCCGGGAAAGGTGCGGGGACGCGAACTCTCCGAACGGGTCCGCATGGTGCGCCCCGAGGTGAAGGTGCTCTTCATGTCCGGCTACACCGAGAACTCCATCGTGCACCACGGCCGCCTCGACGACGGCGTCCAGCTCATCGGGAAGCCGTTCAAGCGCGAGCAACTCGCTCGAAAGGTCGCGGAGGTCCTCGGAGCCCCAATCACCGCTCCGGAAGGCTCCGGCAAGGTGGTGGAGCTCAGGCCGAAGCGGGATACCTAAGGCGGACCGGCGCACCTGCAAGCGCGGGACGCGTCACCGGTCCGCAGGCTATGCTGGCCCCATGGTCGCCGAGGAAACCGAGCTCGCAATGGTCAGGCGACACCTCCGAGAGGGCGGCATGAACGTCGCCCGGCAGACGGCGCTGGTCGACCGCCTGAGGGCGGAGAACCTTCCCGTCGCGGAGGCCGAGGCCCTGCTCGCCACCTTCGAGGACCGCCAGCGCCAGCACGAGGCCCATCTGGCGAGGGCAGAGGCCGAACGCGGAACGTAGGGCGCTCGCCGGGCAGGCGGGGGACACGTCCGTCACGGCAGCGCCCGGACGGCGTCGAGGAGCTGGGACTGCCTGTAGGGCTTGGGCAGGAAGCGCCCGTCGTCGGGCGGGTCCTCGTCCCGCAGTGCGAACCGTCCCGAGGTCACGAGGAGCCGGATGTGCGGCCAGCGCTCGGCTACGCGCCCGGCGAGCGCCAGCCCGTCCAGCGTGCCCGGCATGTCGATGTCGGTGAACAGCAGGTCGACTTGCGGCTCGCGCTCAAGCATCCCCCATGCCTCGTCAACCGTGTGCGCCTTCATGACGTCGAAGCCGGCCTCCTCCAGCATGTCGACCGCGACCATGCGGATGATCGGTTCATCCTCAACGACGAGTACGGCAGGGCGTGCGGTGGTCGTTCGGTGGGACATCCGGAAATGGCCAGGGTGAGATGGGGCGCTTCGTGACGGGCAGGTCGGGCGGTGCGTTTCAGCTTGGCAGCAGATTGCGTAGCCGCGACCGATTACGGCTTCAGCCCTCGTCCTGGAAGTTGCGCAGGGGTGCCTCGACCGCGCAGGTGACCCCTGTCGGCGCGTAATCCAGCGAAAGGACGCCGCCGACCTGGCCGATCAGGCCGCGCTCGATCAGGCGCGTCCCGAAGCCCTTGCGGGCCGGCGGCTCGACTGGGGGACCGCCGCGCTCGCGCCAAGTAAACCGCAGGGCCGGGCCGGTGTCAGGCGCAGAGACGGACCGGGACAGGTCGACCTGCCCGTCCGGGACGGAAAGCGCGCCGTACTTCACGGCGTTGATGGTCATCTCGTGCAGCATCAGCGCGAGCGAGAGCGCCGCCTTCGCGCCGACCTCGATTTCGGGGCCGTCGACCCGCACACGCTGCGACGCCCCCTCCAGAACGCCGATGCCCTCCCGGACGACCGCCGCGAGCGAGGCGCGTTCGGCAACGCCGCCGAGCAGGATGTCGTGCGCCTTACCGAGCGCGATCAGGCGTCGGGAGAGCACCTCGCGCGCGTCGTCCACGTCGGTGGCGCCCCGTAGGGTCTGGGTCACCACGGCCTGCACCATGGAGAACAGGTTTTTCATGCGGTGCGAGAGCTCGTGGTTAAGCAGGCGCTGCCGCTCCTCGGCCCGCAGCCGGGCGACGCCGACCTCGACGCGGTCCGCCACCGCTCGCATGAATTCCAGCTCCTGTGCGGTCCATGTCCGGGGCACGCGGTCGTGCACGAAGAACAGCGCCACGGTCCTCCCACGCTCGCGCAGCGGGGTATCGACGAAGGCCGCTAGGTCGATTTCCTGCAGCGCTCGCACGAACGAGGCGGTGCGCGGATCGGTTGCCACGTCGTGCACCACCAGGGGCTCGCCCCGCATGAAATCATGGTGGAAATCGCCGTAATCGGCGAAGCGGTGGAGGCCGGCGATGCTCGCCTGACCCGGCGCCGTCCAGTCCGGCTCGATGGTCACGTGCTCGCCCGTCGCGTCGAGGCCGCCAAAGCCGGCGCGACTTGCGCCCAACGCGGTGCCGGCGACCGTGGCCGCCGCCCGCGTCACCTCGGCAACCCCGGTCAGGTCGCAGTCGGTCCCCGAGCTCCAGCAGAACGCCCTTGTACCGCTCGCTTTCGGCCAACGCGTCCCGGTCTGCCCTCTGCCCGGTGATGTCGCGGGCCACGCCGACGAAGCGGATCGGTCGGCCGGCCTCATCGTATTCGAGCTCGCCCTTGCGGGCGATCCATCGCAGTTCCCCCGTGTCGGGCCGGCGGATGCGGTACTCCACGTCCCGCGGGGCCTGACCGCTCCGCCGCGTTTCCGCCGTCGAGATGAGGTGCGCATCCTCGGGGATGATGAGGTGCTCGAAGGCCGTGGAGGGGTAGCTGTCGCGCGGAGGCAGGCCGTAGAGACGGCAGAACTCGGGCAAGGCGTGCAGGATGCCGTCCAGCCCGTTGGCGAACACGCCGACGCCGCCAGCCTCTTGCGCCCGGCGCAGCCGGGTCTCGGCCTCGCGCCGGGCAGCGGCCTCGCCGATCTCGGCGAGGCCGGCCGACACGGTGCCGGCGGGAACCTGGGCCAGCTTGAGGTCCAAGGCGGTGAAGGCGCTGCGCCGGCTTGATTAGCTTCAGCACCCCGATTGCCTCACCGGCTCGCCTGACCGGCACCAGCGCGCAGGAGCGCAGGCGAAGGGAGGCGACGAGATCCCGCTTGACCCGGGGGTCCTCCAGAACGTCGGGCACCAAAATGGGCTCGCCGGAGAGCAGGCATGCCCCTGCGAGGCTGTTTCGCAGCGGAAGCCGCAGGCCGGCGTGGACCACGAGCACGCCCTTGGTGGCACGGTAGACCAGCTCCTCGCCGTCCAGCGTCTCGATGACGGCACCCTCGGCATGCGGCACGGCCACCATCGCGCCCGCGACCAAGGCGTCCAGCATGGCCCCGATGTCGCCCTTGGCCACGGACATGGCGGCCTGGGTGCGGATCAACTCCTCGCTCCGGTCGAGCAGACGCCGCTGCTCGGCCAACGCGCGGCGTAGCTCCATCTGCGCCATGACCTGGTCGGCCAGCGCCCGCAGGGACTCGGCCTGCCCCGCCGTCAGCCCGGACGGGCGCGGAGCGACGTCGATGACGCAGAGGCTCCCCAGCGCCTTGCCGCCCGGCGTGCGAAGGGGCGCGCCTGCGTAGAACCGGATGCGGGGCCCACCGGTGACCGGGGGGTAGCCCGGGTGCGCGGATCGCGGCTCAGGTCGGGGATGACGAGCAGGTCCGGCTCGACGAGTGCGTGGGCGCAGACGGAAGCGTTCAGGTCCGTCCCGCACTCCGGGAAGCCGAGGCGTGCCTTGAACCACTGGCGGTCGCCGGCGACGAGGCTGACCAGGGCCACCGGATTCTCGCAGTTGTTGCGGGCGAGCAGGACGATATCGTCGAAGTCCTTCTCCGGGGCGGTGTCGAGGATGTCGTAAGCGGCCAGGGCCGCGAGCCGGGTCGGGTCGACCAGGGTATCCAAGGCGGGTGCAGATACGGTCATGGAGAGGCCGGCGCTACGGGGCCCCGCGCGGAACCGACGGGCGCGGAGCGTCTGGGATATACGGCCATGCGTCGCCCATTCGCTTCGTTCAGGCAACGCTTGACCCTGTCCCGATAGCGCGAAATCGGCGCGCGGTGCAGCTTATGCCGGCGCCAGATGCCGAGAAGGCACGGGATCCTCGACCGGTCGCCATCGCGGGGCCGTTAGGATGCCGCGATCAGATCCTTGATGCGCGTGGCCAGCGCCTCCATCACGAATGGCTTGGTCAGCACCGCCATGCCGGGCTCAAGGTGGCCGTTGCCGACCGCCGCGTTCTCCGCGTAGCCGGTGATGAACAGCACCTTCAGGCTCGGGCGGTTCACGCGCCCGGCATCGGCCATCTGCCGGCCGTTCATGCCGCCGGGCAGGCCGACATCGGTGACCAGCAGGTCGATGCGCACGTCCGACTGCAGCACCTTCAGCCCGGCGGCCGCGTCCGCCGCCTCGATGGCCGTGTAGCCGAGATCCTCCAGCACCTCGGTGACCAGCATGCGGATGCTCGGCTCGTCGTCGACGATGAGCACCGTCTCGCCCTGCTCGGCGCGCGGGGCCGAAGCGAGGTCCGGCATTCCCTCGATGTCCTCCGCGTTGCCGTAGTGGCGCGGCAGGTAGATGCACATGGTCGTGCCCTGGCCGACCTCCGAGTAGATCCGCACCTGCCCGCCCGACTGCCGGGCGAACCCGTAGATCATGGACAGGCCCAGGCCGGTCCCCTCTCCGATGGGCTTGGTCGTGAAGAAGGGGTCGAAGGCGCGCGCGACGACCTCCGGGGTCATGCCGGTGCCGGTGTCGGTGACGCACAAGGACAGGTACTGGCCCGGCGGCAGGTCGCGCTCTCGCGCCGCACGGTCGTCGAGCCACTTGTTGGCGGTCTCGATGGTGATGCGACCCCCCGCCGGCATGGCGTCGCGCGCGTTGATGCACAGGTTCAGCAGCGCGTTCTCAAGCTGCGGCGGGTCAACGAGCGCCGGCCAGAGGCCCGCCGCCCCAACCACCTCGATGTGGATGGCGGGCCCGACAGTCCGGCGGATCAGCTCCTCCATGCCGTGGACGAGGGCGTTCACGCTGGTCGGCTTAGGGTCGAGCGTCTGCCGCCGCGAGAACGCCAGCAGCCGGTGGGTGAGTGCGGCCGCGCGCTTGGCCGCACCTTGGGCCGCCGTCATGTAGCGGTCGAGGTCGGTCAGGCGGCCCTGGCTCATGCGGGTCTGCATCAGCTCCAGTGAGCCGGAGATGCCGGTAAGCAGGTTGTTGAAGTCGTGGGCGATGCCGCCTGTGAGCTGGCCCACCGCCTCCATCTTCTGCGATTGCCGCAGAGCCTCCTCGGTCCTGGCGAGCGCCTCGGCGGCCTCCTTCTCGGCCTGCACGTCGCGACCGACCGCGTGGATGAAGCTCTCGTCCGGCACCGCCGTCCAGGATAGCCAGCGGTAGCTGCCGTCCTTATGCCGGTAGCGGTTCTCGAAGCGCGGGATGACAGAGCCGACGGAGAGGTCGCCGGCCGCAGCCGCGGTGGAGGCCGCGTCGTCCGGGTGCACCAGGTCCATGAAGGAGCGCCCGATGAGTTCGGCTTCGCTCCAGCCGAACAGAACGGTCCAAGCCGGGTTCACCGCGACGATGGTCCCGTCGAAGCGGGCCACCAGCATGACGTCGGTCGAGAGGCGCCACATTCGGTCGCGGTCGCGCGTGCGTTCCTCGACCTGCTCCTCCAGCGTGGCGGCCAAGTGCTCCAACTCGGCGGTGGCCCGCTTCCGGTCGTCGATGTCGGTGTTGGTGCCGACCCAGCGCAGGATCCGGCCGGCATCGTCGCGCACCGGCTCGCCCCGGACCAGGAACCAGCGGTAGGCGCCGTCGGCGCGGCGCACCCGGTACTCGGTCTCGTAGACGAACTCGGCGGCGCGAGCCTGGGCCCAGGCGGCCGTGACCGGTCCCACGTCGTCCGGATGGACGATGCGGGCCCAGGCATCGGTGCCGAGCAGGCTGCCCTTCGGCTCGCCGCAATAGGCGTAGAACTGGTCGTTGAACCAGTACAGCGACCCGTCCGGGTATGCGGCCCAGACCTGGTTCGGAATAGCCTGCGCGAAGACCCGGAACTGCTCCTCGCTCTCGCGCCGGCGCGCCTCGGCGCGGAAGCGCTCGATGGCGGCGCGGGTGCGCTCGGCGACGTCGCGGACGAAGGCGAGCTTGTCGGTGCGCCAGTCGCGGACCTGCCGGTCGTGCAGGAAGAACACCGCCACGATGCGCCCACGCTCCATCACGGGCACGTTGATCAGGGCCCGGGCGCCGATGGCGAGGAGGGGACCCGGGTTGCCGGCGGTCCGCGGGTCGGCGGTGACGTCCCGGATTACGACCTCCTGTCCTAGTTCCAGGCCCGCGCGGACATCGCCGTAATCGGCGAAACGATGGCGACCGGCGACGCTCGGAATGCCCGGCGCCGTCCAGTCGCGCTCGATCTCGACGTGCTCCAGCGTCTCGTCGACCGTGCCGTATCCGGCGCGGTCGAGACCCAGCGTGCGCGCCATGATCTCGGCCCCGGCCGCTGCCATCTCGGCGGTGTCCCGGCATCCCTGGAGGCGGTCGCCTATGGCGATGAGGGCCGTACGGAAGGATTCCTGCCTGCGGCGCTCCGTCAGGTCGCGCGTGACGGTGCCGTAGCCGGTGACGGTGCCCGCCGCGTCACGGACCGGGAAGATGGTGTAGTGGACCGGGACGGCGGCGCCGGTCGAGAAGTTGCGGAACGAAAGGTCGCCTTCCCAGAAGCCGGCCTCGCCCACGGCGGGCAGGACCTCGTCCGCCACCGTCGGCCTGTCCCCGGGCTCGAAGTAGTCCTTTATGGCATAGCGGCGCACCTCCTCCAGGCTCTCCAACCCCACGAGCCTGCGACCGGCCTCATTCAGGAACTCGGCCTTCCCTCCCAGGTCCGCTATGCCGATGAAGTCGCTCGATTGCTCGACGAGGGCAGCAAGCTGGCGTGCCTGCGCTTCGGCAACCCGGGCCTCGGTGATGTCGAGCACGGTTCCGACGAAGCGCATGGGCGCGCCATCCCGGAAGACGGTGTTGCCCCGTGCGGCAAGGGTGCGTTCCACACCGCCGCGCCGGCCGACGACGCGGTACTCGATGTCGAAACCCTCGGGCGAGCCGATGGCGGCCCGGACGGCTCGGTCGGTCCTCTCTCGGTCGTCCGGATGCACCCCGGGCAGGAAGGCGCCTTCGTAGGAGACCGGGTCGTCGTCCGAGAGCCCAAACAGGGCGCGGGTACGCGCGTCCCAGGTCAGCGTGCCGGTGACGAGGTCGTAATCGTAGGTGCCGGTGCCAGCCGCCTCCAGGGCGAGCCGGAGCCGGTCCTCCGCCACCTGCAGGTCGGCCCTTGCGCGGTGGCGCTCGGCGATGTCGGTGACCATGACGAAGATGCCGTCGAGGACCCCATCCGCGGTCCGGCGCGGGATGTAGCGGATCTCCGATTGGCGGGTGGCGCCGTCCCGGTACGGCATCAGCGCGTCGAAGGTGACCTCCTCCCCGGCCAGGGCCCGTGCCATGAAGGGCAGCCGCGCCCGGTAGACCTCCTCGCCGACGACGTCGCGCATGGGGCGGTCGAGGATCTCGCCGGCCGGGAGACCGAACCAAGTCTCATAGTGACGGTTCACGAAACGGTAGACGTGGTCCTTGTCGATGAAGGAGATCAGCACCGGCAGCGCGTCGGTCACGACCTGAAGTTCGTCGCGGCTCCGCCGCGTCGCCCCCTCCGTGTCTGTGGCCTCGGTGCGGTCGCGCAGGATCTTGAGGAAGCCCAGGTCGCCACCGGCCGGCGAACGCAGGGGCATCATCTCGCCGTTGGCCCAAAAGTGCGAGCCGTCCTTGCGCATGTGCCAGCGCTCGTCGGCCACGCGCCCCGTCTGCAAGGCGCATCGCATCTCGGTAGCGGGCCGATCAGCTGCCTGGTCCTCGGGGGTGAAGAAGCTCGCCGCCGGCTGCCCGACCATCTCTTCGGACGACCAGCCCAGGATGCGCTCGGCGCCCGGGTTCCAGGCGGTGACGCGCCCTTCGTGGTCGGTGGTGATGATGGCGAGGTCGACGCCGCTGTTGAAGATCGCCTGGCATATGGCCGGGGTCGGCTCGCCGCGCATGGGTCGAGAGGAGGTGTTCAAGGCAAGGTTACGCGGAGTGTTCGAGGAGAAGGCGGGCGACCGGCGAAGGTGGAAGCCGCTTGCCTGTTATTTGAGGCGAGCCGTAGGCCAACCCATCCGGTTACGCAGTTGCCATGGGCCGGACCGCGTCCCGGGCTGGCGTCCGCAGTCAAGCGGACGCAGCGACGGTATCCGCCATGCGGGCCTGCCGCGCGCCGAGAGGCTTCCCGCCGCCGACCGTGGTGTCGCGGGCTGTCTGATGCTCCATCTCGGCGTTGAGTTCGGCCCCCAGCAGCACCACCGTCGTGGACAGCCAGATCCAGGTCATGAACCCGATGGCAGCGCCCAGCGAGCCGTAGGTCTCGTTGTAGCTGCCGAAGTGGGCCACGTACCAGGAGAACAGGCCCGACGCGACGAGCCACAGCGTGCCGGCCACTGCGCTGCCCCAGGTCACCCAGCGCCATTTCGGCTTCCGGCGGCTGGGGCCGAAGCGGTAGAGCACCGCCAGGCTGCCGATCACGAGGAGCAGCAGGGCCGGGAATCGAAGCAGGGCGATGTACCAAGCCTTTTGGTCGAGCCCGAGCATCTGCAGCGCGGCCGGCACCACGACGATGCCGGTGAGCGCCAGAACGACGAACACCAGCGCGCCGAGCGTGAAGGCCAGCGACTGCAGGTTCAGCATGACGAAGGAGCGCTTCTCCTCCTCCTCGTAGGCGATGTTGAGCGCGTCGAAGACCGCCTTCATCCCGCCGTTCGCACTCCAGAGCGAGATCAGGATGCTGACGATGGCGGTGAGGCCGAGCGCCGTGTCGCCCTTGTCCACCAGCCGCTTCACCTGGCCGCCGACGATGTCGATGGCCCCGTCCGGCAGGATGCCGCGCAACTCGTTCAGGTGCGCGTTGATCGTGCTGGGGTCGGACACCGCGCCGTAGATGGAGACGAGCGCCGCGATGGCCGGGAACAGGGCCAGGATGGCGTAGAAGGTGACGCCGGCCGCGACCAGCAGGATGCGGTCGTTTGAGAACTCCCGGTAGAGGCGCAGGGCGATGTCCTTCCAGCCCTTGGCCGGGATCTCGGACGGCGTGTCCGCCTGGCGGCCGCGTTCCGGCTCACGCTCGGCCACGTGCTCGGCCGCCGCGCCCTCGTGCGAGACGGGTTCGTCCTCAGAGCCGAGTTTGCGGTCGCCCTTTCCGGATCCGCTCGCAATGCGAGAGGGGCCTCCGCGTCGCCTCGGGAGGGCGACCAGGCCGACAAGCGCAACGCCCAGGAAGGCGGTCCACAAGGTCGGGGAGGTCGGCGTTGTGGCTGCAGGGGAAGGAGGTGGAGCGGGCTGGTCCGTCATGGCTCATCGAGACGCAGGGCACGCGGGCGGCCCTGGGGCATCGTCACAACGGGAATGGACACGCTTTGGTGCCAGTCGGTCGCCGAAATTCTGCTTCCCGATGCGGCCTCCGGGGGGAAGCGGTCGTTCGCACGGGGCCGCAATATCCAGGGCCCGGACCGTTCAGCCGCGGCAGGCCAGGGGCCCGGCCGCCCCGACGACTGTGCCTGCGCGATGGACGACCTGACCTCACGCATCCGGCACATGATGGAGGCATGACGCAGGCAGGCCCGTGCACGGGGCGCTGCGATGACCGGGCGGGAACGCGGCCGTCACCACCCGTGAACTTGGCCGCGCGAGGGCAGCACCGGCAAGCTGGCGCTCGTGCGCTACAACTTCGTGGCGCCCGTCGCCGAGGCCGGGGCGCCGGTCACCTCCGAACCCGACGCGAACGTGGCCGCCCGATGACGCACGAGGTCCTCACCGCGGAGAGCCTCAAGGCGTTCCCGCTTCCGGTGCCGCACGAGGGCAGCAAGGACGAGCGCGGCAGCGCACTTGTGCTTGGGGGCTCCAGGTCGGCCCCGGGTGCCGCCCTGCTGGCCGGCGTCGCCGCCCTGCGGGCGGGCGCGGGCAAGCTCAAGATCGCCACCGTCGAAAGCAGGGCCGGCCGCATGGGGCTGGTGGTGCCCGAGGCCATGGTCATCGATCTTCCCGAGACACCGGCGGGCGGCGTCGACGGCGCGCGCGGCACGGACTGCCTGCTCAAGGTGACGAAGGGCTGTGACGCGCTCTTGGTCGGCCCCGGGCTGGTCGAGGACGAACCGACCACGAAGCTGGCCGTGGACCTGCTGGAGGCGCTGCCGGATGCGTCCTCCATCCTCGACGCCGCCGCGGTCTGTGGCCTGGGCGCTTATGCTGAAGCCGTCCGCCGGCACGAGGGCCGTATGGTGATCACGCCGCATGCCGGCGAGATGGCGCAACTGCTGGGCCGCGGTCGGGAGGAGGTCGAGGCGGACCCACTCGACGCTGCGTTGAAGGCGGCCGACCTGCTGGGAGCCGTGGTGGTGATGAAGGGCGCCAAGACCTGGATCGTGGACCCGCAGGGCGCGCGTTGGCTCTATGAGGGCGGCGGCCTCGGCCTCGCGACGTCCGGTTCGGGGGACGCCCTGGCCGGCATCGTCGTCGGGATGCTCGCGCGCGGTCTGGAGCCGTTGGCCGCGGCGCTGTGGGGCGTGTTCCTCCACGGGGAGGCCGGCAGGCGCCTGGCAGCCTCCGTCGGCCCGGTCGGGTTCCTCGCCCGGGGCTCCCCGGCGAGGTGCCGCACCTGCTCCGCGAGACGGCGGCCTAGGGGCCCGAATCCGATCCCTGGTACCCACTCGTGGAGGCCGTTCAGGGTGGCAAGCGGTTTTGGGGCTGTCGCCCGAAAGCCGACCTCGGGTTGCGCATCGGCGCAGCGCCATGCTCACTCGACGGATGGATGAGCGTACGACCATCGCCGATCTCGAACGTCGGCTCACAGAGAGCGAGACGCGGCACCGCCTCCTGATCGAGAGCTGGGTGCAGGCAGTGTGGGAGACGGATGCCCAGGGCGTCGTCGTCGCCGACAGCCTGAGCTGGCGCGCCTATACAGGGCAGGCTCTGGAGGAGTGGCTCGGCTACGGCTGGTTGGACGCGATCCATCCGGAGGACCGCGCCTACGCCGAGCGGCAATGGCGGGAGGCGGTCGCCGCGCATGGCCTTGTCAACGCCGAGTTCCGCCTTCGCGCGCCCGACGGAGGGTGGCGCTGGACCAATGTCCGCGCCGCTCCCGTGTTCGACGCGGGAGGAAACATCGAGAAGTGGGCCGGCATGAACATCGACATCGACGCCAGTAAGGGCGCCGAGGCGCGGTTGCGCGAGAGCGAGGAGCGCTACCGGACGGTATTCGAAGTGATCGACGAGGGCTTCTGCGTCGTCGAGCCGATCCATGACGCGGACGGAAACGCGACGGACTACCGCATCATCGAGGTGAACCCGGCGTTCGAGCGGCAGACGGGCCTCACGGACGTGACGGGCCGGCTCGACTCGGAAATCGCAGGAACCGAGCCGCGGTGGATCGAACTCTATGCTGAGGTCGCGCGAACTGGCGAGAGCAGGCGGCTTCAGGATTATCACGAACCTACGGGCCGTTGGTACGACGTCCACGTCGGTCGACTGGGCGACACGACCAAACCGCGCGTCTCGATTGTCTTCACCGACATCACCGCACGCAAGAAGGCCGAGACGGCGCTGCGCGAGAGTGAGGAGCGGCAGGCGTTCCTGCTCAAGCTGAGCGACGCCCTCCGGCCGCTCGCGGATGCGGTCGAGATCCAGTCCACCACGACCCGGCTGCTCGGCACGCACCTTAACCTCGACCGGGCGATGTACGCCGAGGTCGATGGCGAACTCGGCAACGAGTCCGGAACGATCCGCGGTCAGTACGTGCGGCCTGCCAATGGCGGCCTGCCGTCGGTCACCCCGTTCCCGGAGCGGTTCGCCTATCGCCCCTACGGCGAGCGCACGATGCCGGGGCGCTATCGCGGTGACCTCCTGGTGGTCGCCGACATCGACGCCGTCCCTGGCTTTGACGTGTGCGAGCGGGCTGCTTGGGCTGCGGCCAACGTGCGGGCCGCCATCGTTGCGCCGCTCGTCAAGGGCGGGCGACTGGTGGCCGAGTTCGGCGTGCACAGCGCGATGCCGCGTGCGTGGACCGACCACGAGCTATCGCTTGTTCGAGAGGTGGCCGAACGCACCTGGGCAGCGGCGGAGCGTGCCCGCGCCGAAGCGGCGATGCGTGCGGGCGAGGAGCGGCTGCGAATGTTCGGTGATGCCTCGTCCGACGTCCTCTGGATCCGCGATGCCGAGACCCTGCGGTGGATCTACCTGACGCCAGCCTTCGAGACGATCTACGGCCTCGACCGAGACACGGCGCTGCGCGGCGACAACATAACGGGCTGGCTCGACCTGATCGTACCCGAGGACCGTCAGACCGCTCTCGATGCCATCGAAAGCGTGCGCATGGGGCAGCGCGTTGCCTTCGAGTACCGCATCCGCCGCCCGGGCGACGGCGCAGTCCGCTGGGTGCGCAACACCGACTTCCCGATGCGCGATGCGGCCGGGCGGGTGTGCTGGCTCGGCGGCGTCGGGCGCGACATCACTGAGGAGAAAGTGTCCGCCCAGCGTCAGGAAGTGCTGGTCAACGAGCTGCAGCACCGTGCTCGCAACCTGCTCGGCGTGGTCAGTGCCGTGGCGAGCCGCACGATGAAGCAGGGCGGCGCAGTCGAGGCGTTCGAGGAGCGTCTGCAGGCGCTCAGCCGGGCTCAAGGCCTGCTCAGCCAGCAGGGCAGCGACACCGTCGAAGTCGGAGCCCTTGTCCGCGCCGAGCTCGCCGCGCATGCACAGGAAGGATCGGTGCGGGTACGCGTCGGTGGTCCGGAGGTGAAGCTCACGGCGCGGCAGGTGCAGAACTTCGCCCTGGCCCTGCATGAGCTGACCACCAACGCCGTGAAGTACGGGGCGCTCAAGGACGACCACGGCTGGCTCTCGGTCACTTGGGATGAGGTGCAGGACAGGCGTGGGCGGACGCGCCTGACGCTGAGCTGGACTGAGAGCGGGGTGGCCGTGGGGCCGCAGGCGGTGACGCGGCGCGGCTACGGCACCGAGCTGATCCAGGAGGCGCTCGCTTACGTGCTAGAGGCTGATGTCGAGTACGAACTGAGCTCAGACGGCGTGCGCTGCCGGATCGAGATGCCGGTCGGCCAACCTGAGTGAACGGGGATCTGTGCAGCTCGGTTGGCCTCAGGGAGATGCCTGCGCGAGGAGTGTTTACGCCCGACCCTGCCCTGCCGCTCGATGGCCGTCGCGTCCTCATCGTCGAGGACGAATACCTCATCGCCATGGAGGTGAAGCGCTGGCTGCAACGAGCAGGCGCCAATCCTGGGCGCTTGGGACGACTACCACCGCCAGCCGACGTTCTCGGGCGGTGCTTCGCGCTTCGCGGCGGTGCAGCTCGGCGGCATCGAGGCGGTGTTCTACGCATGGCGGAGGCATCTCGCCGAGACCGGCCGAGGCAGTGACCCGCACCAGCTCGCACGCCTCGGCGAGGGTGCCATCGCGGTCGAGAGCGCGCGAGGCTGGGTCGAGCGTGCGGCCCGGACCGTTACCGAGGACGAACTCACCCCCGAGCGCATTGTCGCCTTCGTCAACTTGGCCAGGTTGGCCATCGATCGAGCTGGCATAGAAGTTCTGCAACTCGCCCACCGCTCCGTCGGCTTACAGGGCTTCCTGCGCGAGCACCCCCTGGAGCGGCTCTCGCGCGACCTCACCACCTACCTGCGCCAGCCCGCGCCGGACCGGGCGCTCACGACGGCGGCCGCCGAGATCCTGGAAGCCCGCGGCGCTGCGGGAGATCTGTTCGAGGCGGGAGCCGCGCGACGACCCGGTACGTCCATTCCCTGCCGGCGAGCTACTTCGACGAGCGCTACGCCGAAAACCCGGACCCCTGGGAGTTCGAGACCAGCGACTACGAGCGGGCGAAGTACGCGGCCACTCGCGCCGCGCTGCCACAGGCTCGGTACGCTTCCGCGCTGGAGGTCGGCTGCTCCATCGGCGTACTGACCGAGGCGTCTGGCGAGCGGTGCGATGCCCTCGTGAGCCTCGACCTGGCCGAGCGCGCCCTGTCGCGGGCGCGCGAGCGGTGCCGGGACTTGTCGCATGTACGTTTCGAGCTCGCGCAGGTGCCCGGACAATGGCCGGGGAACTCGTTCGACCTGATCCTGCTGTCGGAGGTCGTCTACTACCTCGATGCAGGGGACCTAACGCGCTTGGTGGACCGTGTCCAAGGCTGTCTTCGGCCAGGCGGTGACGTGGTGTTGGTTCATCGGACGGGTGAAACGCATTATCCGCTCACCGGAGACGAGGCCGCTGAACGCTTCATCGATGGCACGCGAGCGTTCCTGCGTGTCTTCGGCCAGTCCAGGACGGACAAGTACCGGCTCGATGTGCCGGCTCGCCACGAAGACGCGCGGCCCTAGGCTTCAGCTTGACGGCGGGACGCTCGGAACAGGTCTTGAGTGCGACCGGTCAATGTAGGAGGCCAGATGCATCCCTCTGGGCTTCCTGACGCGCAATCTCGCGCCCGACGTCGCACAGGGCATCATCGATCTGGGGCAGGAGCCATTCGGCGGCATCGACGGCCGACGAGCGGGCTCTCAACAGGTGGTCCGCGAGCAGGTCGAGCTTCGACATGGGTGCGAACTCGCCTGTCGGTTGCACCACCCGGTAATGGCGCAGCTCCGCGTCCGCTATGAGGTCCTGCCCGCTCTCCAGCCTGCTGACGATGCCGAGAAAGCCGATGAACGCCGCGCCTTTCGGGGCGAACGAGGGGGCGGCCGCACCTGCCACCCACATGTGGTCGCCGGTGTATCGCCGCAGCCGGTAGCGCAGCGTGAAGGTGCATCGGTGCTCGAAGGCTTGCAGGAACGCGCCACATATCATGTCCCGCTCTTCGGGATGCACCGCCTCCAACCATCCGAGGCCTAAGCTTTCCGATGGCGGCTGGCCCGTGACGGCGGACCATTCCTCGCAAATGTAAGTGACGCATCTATCGAGTTCCGCGGCCCAGATCATGGCGACGTCTCCCTTCCGGTGGCAGAATTAACCTGCCGGAGGAGGCTGTCCATCCCGGAAGCCGGTAGTCCGGCGCGCCTCAGATTGCCCGCATTTGGAGAATTTTCTTTTACAGGAAGACCAACGCCAAGCTTGAGCCGATGACTTCGCGTCCGCTATCCGGCACCGAAACCGGTCGCCTTCTACTGGAGCGGATCGCGGCTGCGCTCGATCTCCCGGTGGGCATGTTCCTCGACGTCGAGCCCGAGGGGGGCCGACGGAGCAAGCCGGCAGCACGCTCGCCGAGCAGCTCCTGGTCTTGGCCGACCTCTTCAAAAGGATCGACGACCCGAAGGTACGAGGCGAATGCCTCGATTTCGTGCGGAAACGACTGGAGCGATGATGAGACCCCGGTGACGGGGATTATTGCGGCGCACACCATGAATGCCGATGAACGATTTCACGTGTCCCGGCGTTGATCGACGTAGAACGCTTTATATCCTGGAGAAACGCCCATGTTGACGCGGACACTCAGCCTCGCAACGCTGTTTTCGCTTGCTCTTTCAGGGTCTGTCTTTGCGCAGACGCCCGCCGGCGGCGGTCGTACGGAAGGCAATATGAACAATCCCGGCAGCGTGAAGAGCAATTCCGAAAAGGCCGCGGAACGGACGGGCTCGACGGGTTCGGGAATGGCTCCGGGCACCAGTGGCGGCCCTCGCGTCAGCACGCCCGGCGCCCCGGCCGGCAGCAGCATGGGGAACGGGGCGACCGGCAGTGGCGCGGCGCCGAGCGGCAAGTAGCCTAGAGCGCCCTGCATCATGACGATGGCGCGGCGTCCGCCTTTGACGTCGCCCGGCCAAGGCGGCACTCTGAACCGTCCTCACGAGGGACACCCGCCGGCCCGGTCCGAGCAGACCCCCGGCCTAATGGGTCGGGCCGGTGGGCCTTGTTGACGCCTGGCTGTTCTGGACCTCCCCGGCCCACGCAGGGCGGTTCGGATTGGCGGCTTCGCCGGGGAGTGCAGGGGACAGCCGGGAGTTGGTTGAGTAAGATTTCGAGGGTAGCGGGTGCCGCGTAGCGTTCCCCGGAACGCGTTACATGTCCGGGGCACGAGGCAGAGGCCTCAGCGCCGCCGGGCGGCCCTGGCGTCGCGGGCCACGGGCGGTCTTTCCGTGATCCGCCGGCATGCGGGCCCATGCGGCGTCGGTCGTGCTCGATGGCGAACACGTGGGCGTAGAGGTTGGCCAACCAGCCGCGCCCCTCGACCGTCAGGTCTGAGAAGCAGGCCGCGTCCCTGATGACCGGCTCGACCTTCGCCCAGAAGAACGCCGGGTAACGCTCTGCCAGGTCGGCCGGGCTGCCGTATCCCAGCTGGCGGTCGAGGCCGACTTCGGCGAACTCGTGGAACAAGGCGTTCAGCTTGCGCGGGTAGAGCGGGTCGCCGAGTTGCCCGATCAGGTCCGCGGCTCGCAGCCGGCCCGCTTCCGTGCCGGTCTCGCGGTGCTCGTCGTCCTCCGGCACGGGAAAGCGGGTCAGCTCGATGGCACGGATCACCCGTCCCGCGTCGACGAGGTCGTGCGTGCCGAAGCGTTCCCGCACCGCCAGCTTCGAACGTTCGATGTGGTAGGGCGCCCACGCCGCTTCCGAGGCGCCGCGCGACGGCTCACGGTCGTGCCCTGCGCGTCGATGACGAAGGCGTTCGCCCGGTCGCCCGAGCAGACCCCGCGCACGTAGCCGATGTCGTGGTAGAGGGCGGCCACGATCATGTGCAGCCAGTCCTCCGGCGTGACGCCCTGCTGCAGGAAGCGCCCGCGCAGTTTATCCTGGGCGACGAGGGTGACGAGGGTCGTATGGTCGCCGTCGTGGTAGAGCGCGTCGCTGCCGACGGTGCCCTCGATCATGAGGCGCGCGGAAGCCTCGATGATTTCGGCGTAGCGCGGGTCACGGCTGCCGAAGGTGTGTCGGTAGGTGAGCGCGGGGTGCTCGCCCAGGGCGTTGGCCACGACCTTCGTCATATCGAACATGACAGGCACCTGGCGTCGGGACGGGACGCCGGCGTGCGGTGGTGCGCCTGCCGGCTCGGAGTGACTTATGTGGGCCTGTGAGTATCCCGCACCCTCGCCGCCGGTATGCGCCACCCTCCCGCAGGAAACAGGGGCAACGCTCCTGATGAAGGTACCGATTCGTTCGTCAGAAGGCCACCGGGCGAGTTGACCGGGTTTCCCCGTGAGTTTGGCAAGCCTAGCCCCGATGCGGTCCTGCCAAGCCTGCAAATCCAACGGCCGGTAAGCCCCCTTTCGCTAGGGAGCGCTTCCTGCGGGCACGCTGGATCGATGCTCATGACATAGCGGTCGTGAAACCTGGCGGCCACGGTTCAGGCCGACGGCAGGGAACTCGGCGGCGCCATCGATAGGCCGGCGCCGCAGGGGAAGACGAGGCGCCCGGCTTTCATGGAGGCAGCAATCGCGCACGAACCGCCGCGTCCAAACCGCCCCCTTCGTCCGCCGGATCTTCGCCAAGGCGATAGACCGAAGGCACGCCTGAGGTAAAGCAAGGTGATCCGGCTTCCCGTTGCCCGCCCCTAGGGTTCACCGGTGCGTCGCACCCTGGAAGTCTCGCCGGCATAGGTGCGCGTGACCGCCGGGGCGATGGGAAGGTTCGAGGCGTCTCATCCCGGGCCAGCATACGAACACGTGCTGGTGCATCATGCCTGACCTGGAGGGCCGCCAGACCAACGCCGGGAAGATCCGGCTGCGGTTTCCTTACGGCAGCGTGAGTTGCACCGCGTGCGGAGCTCTGGCGGGTAGGCCGTACAACTCGCCCATTCGGGCGATGAACTCGGTCTGCCCTCCGTAGCTGGGGTGGCGGACCCGCTCGGCCTTCATGCCCAAGTCCGCCAGGGCCGCCTCCGCGTCCCTGCCAATGGCGACCAAGGCTCTGGGCCGCAGTTCCGACACGAGCCATTCGAGGAGGTGGCGGGACGCCTGCCGTTCCCGACGGGTGTGGCAGCGATTGGACAGCGGGTCGCCCGACGCGTGCGGATGGAGCGGGAAGACGTTCCAGAGGAAGATCGGACGCCGCAGGTCCCGGAGAACCTGCCAGATCACCGTCGCCGTGCGCTCGGTCATCGCGGGCCCGCGGGTGGCGCGCGCGAGCGGCAGCTGTCCGTAGAGACCGGCATGGGCGGAGAGGTGGGCCTCGTCCGTGAGCGCCAGCCCCGTGCGCCGCCCGCCGCGGTACCCGAGGTCGCGCGCGATCCAGATCGAGTCGACACCTCCGGCGAGCGCCGCCTCCAGGACGAGGCGCAGGTTCTCCCGCCGGACCTGAGGCGCATCGACGCCGTCGTGGTCCGGGCAGGCCTCGGCGTAGGGGTTGAAGGTGTCGCTGAAGCGAAGCGCCGCGAGGGCCTCGATGAAGGCGCCAGGTGTCATGTCGGCAGGTCCTCGACCAGCATCTTCCGCCCGACCAGATCGAGACGAAGGCGCCCGCGGCGCTTCTCCCGCAAGAAACGAAACGCTTCGTTACCGGCGAGGATGGCCTCTTCCCAAAGCCAGAGCGGGCAGGCCTCGACCTCGTAGCCGCGCACGAATTGCCTCACCGATTTCAGGAAGGCGAAGCCTAGGTCGCCCGGGCGCTGACCTTCGAAGAAGCCGAGCTGCTTCGCCTCACCGAAGACGAAGGTCGCCACGCCCTCCTCGATCAGGATCGCGCGCGCCCCGTCCTGCCCCTCGTCGACGCGGGCCTCGCTTTTCCTCTTCAGGCGGAACAGCGCGCGCGTCACCGGCGACCAGCCGAGGACGGCGGCGTAGGCATAGTGGAAGGCGTCGTGGAACCGGTAATCGTCCGGCTTCATGATGTTGTCGGTCAGGCGATCGCCGATGAAGATGCCGTTGCATCGCTGCACGACGTACCGCCTGTCGTTGCCGCCGGTGCGCTCGAAGATGTCGATGGTCAACGCGCGGGGCAGGCGTTCCTCGTCCGGGAACGCCTCGTCGAACAGCGGCGGGGCCACGCGCGTCGCCGGCCAACGGTCCTCGGCCTTCGCGAGGTTGCGCATGGCGGCCTGCTCCAGGGTGACGCCGGCCTCGTTCGCGGCCGCGACGAGAAGGCCGAACACCGCGGAGAGACGCTCCGGGAGGTCCGGGCTTCCCGCGAGGTCGCCCCGCGCCCCTAGCGCGGCCAGCCGGCCCACGGCCCCGGCCAGCTGTAGCAGGGTGTGCTCGAAGGCGACGGTCGGGACGTGCAAAGGCAAGGCGCGCTGCGGCTGCACGTCCGCGAAGGTCGGCTCGGGTCCCCCGGCGACGTCGCGGCCGGCGAGATCCCCCAAGCGCAGCCCGGCGTGATCGGCGATCACCGCCAGGTACCAGAGCGCGTCGCCCATCTCCTCGACGACGCTCGCCTCGTAGCCGAGATAGGACCGCGCGTCGCGCTGCTTCTTCTTGGTCTCGCTCAGCAGGCTGCCCGTCTCGCCGAAGAGGCCGAGCACGGCCAGGTCGAGGCCGGTGCCCTTCCCGCGCGTCCGGTCCGTCCGGATCGCCCCGGCTTGATAACCGTTCAGGCTAAGCGGCGCCGTATCCATGTCCCCTCCCCGCTCCGGGTTGGCATATCCTCAGGTTGCCATCGTCGGACCTTTTCGGCGCTCAGTCCAGGGTGCCGGTGCCCACACACGCCGCGGCGGAATCACCCTTGCCATACCGGCCGCGGCTGACCACCTAAACTTTAGTAAGCCAGGCTCCCGGGCGAAATGCGCGACGGAAGGACCTGGGCATTGGGGAGAAGCCGCACATGCCGAAGGTTCGCGTGCTCGGTCCTGTCGATGACGAGGAACGCACGGCCCTGCTCAAGCTCTTGGCCGAGGCGGGCTGCGAGGTCGTGGACGAGGAGGTCGCCGCCGTCGAGCCCGACGAAGGGGACGACGAGGAAGGGGAAGACGACGAGCACGTCGAGGATCCCGTTGCGACGGAAGACGGCGAGCCCGCGGATGACGAGGTCCGGGCCGGTCACGCCGAGACGCCCGACGAGGACTTGGGGGTGATCGTGCTGTCTCCCGATTGCCTCGCGGACGAGGAGCTGGGGCGCGTGATGCAACGGGCCGCCGCCCAGGGTCGTCGCGTCATCGGGATCTGGCCTCCTAGAACCCAGGACGAGACGCTGCCGCGCGCGTTCGAGGATTACGGCGGCGATACCGTCCCCTGGGATGCGGGCAGCCTGCGGGGCGCCTTACCGCGGAGGAACGCGAAGCCCGAGTGGTTGAAGCCCGACGCCCAGCCGCGGGCGGAGCGCCCGACCAAGCGGAACAAGTGCTGAGGCCGGCGTGCGCGTCCACTCCTACGTGATCGACCACGACCTCGGGTTCGCGCCCAATCCGTTTCACCGGGTGTGCACGCTGAGCGCGTGCAAACCCCTGATCCGGCAGCACGCGAGCGTCGGGGACTTCGTGGTCGGGACCGGCTCGATCCCGAACGGGATCAAGGACCGTGTCGTCTATTGGATGCGGGTCGACGAGATCCTCACCTTCGACCGGTACTGGGACGACGCTCGCTTCGGCGCCAAGCGACCCGTGATGTCCGGCAGCCGCATGCAGATCTACGGCGACAACATCTACCGCCGCTCGGCCGACGGCACCTTCGTCCAGGCCGATTCCTTCCATAGCGAGCCCGGGGGCGTCACCAGCCTGCCGAATCTGGTGCGCGACACCGGTCGGACGGACCGGGTGCTTCTCGGGCGCGAGTACGCCTACTGGGGCGGGTCGGGCCCGCTGGTCCCCCAGGGACTGCGCGATCTCGTGCACAGCACGCAGGGCCATCGGAACCAGTTCACGCCCGAGCGGGTGAGCGCCTTCGTGACATGGCTCCGCGGCATGCCGGGCCGCGGCTTCCTGGGTCGGCCGGCGAACTGGCCAGCCTGAGAGCCGAGCGCCCCGGCGCCCCCATCGCCGGCGAGGACGGCCCGCGGACCCGGTCGCGAGGCCGTGGGCGTGACCCGCGGAGAGGCGGCCTCGCCCCGGTCCTTCGGCGACATCGACGCCGCGCGCCGGCTGTCCCCGACGGGCGGCTCGCCTCGGAAGGCGCAGCGCCTGTCGGAATGAGCCTGGCTCAGAGGCCTCTACCGCCGCCGTGCCCCGTGCGATGCCCAGAGGCCCTTGAGTAGAGGCGGCGGGCGGCGACCTTTCATCCGGTCCGGCTGGAAGTCCGGGCGGACAGCCGTTCGTGGCCCTGGATCTGGCCTCGATCCGTCGAGACGCGGCGGCGGCACGCGATCCGAGACAGGGCGTTCCCGAAGGCGTTGGATGGCGGCGGCACGCGTCGGGTTACGCCCTCCCGCCGCGTGGGCGCCGCCTCGTTCGGTCCGGGGCTGCCTCGGTGATGCCGATCCATGCGCGCGGCTGCGCAGGACACGCTCTCATGAAAGCGTGTCCCGTTTTCGGCTCAGCGACAGCGACGCTCTCAACACAGCTTGTCCCGATTTACCCGGAACCTTGTCCCGCCGTGATGCGGTCGCCCTGATCCGACCGCTCGCGAGGCCGTCCGGCTAAGGCGTTCGTGGGTCGGTCCACGCCACGACATGGCCTCGTGGAGCGGACCGGAAGGACGCCTTGGCCTTGCCGAACCGGACGTAGAGCGCCGGAAGGACCAGCAGCGTCAGGACGGTCGCGCTGGCCAAGCCGCCGATGACGACGGTCGCCAGCGGCCGCTGCACCTCCGCACCCGTGCCCGTCGCCAGGGCCATCGGCACGAAGCCCAGGGCGGCGACCAAGGCCGTCATCGCCACCGGCCGCAGCCGGGTCAGGGCGCCCTCGCGGACGGCATCCGGAATCGCCGTTCCCTCCTCCACGAGCGCGCGGATGTGGTTCAGCAGCACCAAGCCGTTCAGGACCGCGACGCCCGAGAGCGCGATGAACCCGACCGCTGCCGAGACCGAGAAGGGCATCTCGCGCAGCCACAGGGCCGCCACGCCGCCGGTCAGGGCCATCGGTACGGCGCTGAACACGATCAGCGCGTCACGCCCGGACCCGAGCGCCCCGAGGAGCAGGATGAAGATCAGCGCGAAGCAGGCCGGCACGACCACCGCCAGGCGCTGGCGGGCGGCCGTCAGGTTCTCGAACTGCCCGCCCCACTTGACCTCGTAACCGGGCGGCAGCCGCACCTCGGCGGCGATGCGCGCCTGCGCCTCGGCCACCAGCGAGCCGATGTCGCGCCCGCGCACGTTTGCGGTGACCACGACGCGGCGGCGGCCGTTCTCGCGGCTCACCTGGTTCGGCCCCTCGCCGAAGGCGAACGAGGCAAGCTGCCGCAGCGGCACGCTCGTCCCGCCGGCCGGCGCGGGAGCGGCCGGGACCCCGGTGCCCGCCCGC
Source organism: Methylobacterium komagatae (assembly GCF_042661665.1). Lineage (NCBI taxonomy): Bacteria > Pseudomonadati > Pseudomonadota > Alphaproteobacteria > Hyphomicrobiales > Methylobacteriaceae > Methylobacterium > Methylobacterium komagatae. The sequence continues at coordinate 2,158,604 of NZ_JBHSWN010000001.1, read as the reverse complement.
GCGGGCGCGGCCTGCGAGGGCGGTAGCGGCACCGGCAGGTTCCTCAGCGCCTCGACGTCGCCCCGGACGTCGTCGGCCAACCGGACCACGATGGCGAAGCGGCGGTCGCCCTCGAACACCAGCCCGGCATCCTTGCCGCCGACCGCCGTGCCGATGACGTCCTGCACGTCCGCCATGCTCAAGCCGCGCCGGGCGATCTCGCGCCGGTCGACCTTGATCTCCAGGAACGGCAGCCCGACCGCCTCCTCGACCTTCACGTCGGCGGCGCCCTCCAGGCTGCGCAGGATGCCCGCGATCTTGCGGGCGCCCTCGACCATCGGGCCGAACTCCTCGCCGAACACCTTCACCGCGAGGTCGTCGCGAACGCCCGCGATCAGCTCGTTGAAGCGCATCTGGATGGGCTGCGAGAACCCGAGGAGCGTGCCCGGGATCAGCTTCGCCTCGGCGTCCATGCGGGCGATCAACGATTCCTTCGCCTCGGACGGGTCCGGCCACTCCGCTTGGGGCCTCAGGATCAGGTAGGTGTCACAGGCGTTCGGCGGCATCGGGTCGGCGGCGATGTCGGGCGTGCCGCAGCGCGAGTAGACGAAGGCCACCTCCGGGAACTTGCTCATGGCGTCCTCGACGCCGAGCTGCATGGCCTGCGACTGCGAGATGGCCGTCGAGGGGATGCGTCGCGCCTCCATGACGATGTTCTTCTCGTCGAGCGTCGGGGTGAACTCCTGGCCGAGCCGCGTCGCCAGGGCCCCGGCCAGCCCGATGACGACCACCGCGCCGCCTATGAAAGCCAAGGGCGTCCGGACCGCCCCGCCCAGCACCGGTCGATAGGCGGCCTTCAGTCCTCGGATCAGCAGGTTGTCGCCCTCGCCGACCCGCCCGGTGATGAAGGTCGCGACCATCGCCGGGACGAAGGTCAGGGACAGCACGAAGGCCGCCACGAGCGCGATCAGCACCGTCAGCGCCATGGGTGCGAAGGTCTTGCCCTCCACGCCGGTGAAGGTCAGCAGCGGCACGTAGACCAGGATGATGATGGCCTGCCCGTAGACGCTCGGCTTGATCATCTCCTCGGCCGAGACGCGCACGGTCTCCAGCCGCTCGTCCAGGCTCAGCTTCCGTCCCAGCGCGTGCTGCCGCTCCGCCAGGTGCCGCAGGCTGTTCTCGGCGATGATGACCGCGCCGTCGACGATGAGCCCGAAGTCGAGCGCGCCGAGGCTCATCAGGTTGGCGCTGATGCGGCCCGCGAGCATGCCGGTCGCCGTCAGCATCATGGCGACGGGGATGACGAGGGCCGTGATGATCGCCGCGCGGATGTTGCCCAGCGCCAGGAACAGCACCGCGACGACCAGCAGCGCCCCCTCGGCCAGGTTCCTCGACACCGTCCGGATCGTGGCGTCGACGAGGTCGGTCCGGCTGAGCAGCGTCCGGGCCTGGATGCCCGGCGGGAGGAGCTTGTTGATCTCCTTGATCTTGGCGTCCGCGGCCGCCGAGACGGTTCGGCTGTTCTCGCCGATGAGCATGAGGGCGGTGCCCAGCACGACCTCGCGGCCGTTCTCGCTGGCCGAGCCGGTCCGGGCTCGCGGCCGATCCCGACCTCGGCGACGTCCCTCACCAGGATCGGTATCCCGGCCCGGGTCGCCACGACGACGTCGCGGATCTGGTCGACGTTCTCGATCAGTCCTCCGGCCCGGACGACATAGCCCTCGCCGTTGCGCTCGACGTAGTTGGCGCCCCGGGTCACGTTGTTGGCTCCGATGGCCCGGGTCAGGTCGGCGAAGCCCAGGCCGTAGCCGACGAGCTTCATCGGGTCGGGCTTGACCTGGTACTCCTTGACGAAGCCGCCGATGGCGTCGGCGCCGGCCACGCCCGGCACGCTCTTCATCTGTGGCCGGATGATCCAATCCTGGACCGTGCGCAGGTAGACCGTGCGCTCGAAGTCGGACCTCAGCCGCTCGCCCTCGGGCGTCAGGTAGCTGCCGTCCGACTGCCAGCCCGGCAGGCCATCGCGGACCGGGGCGCCGTCGCCGGCGGCCTGGTACTCGACCGCCCACCAGTAGATCTCGCCGAGGCCGGTCGAGATCGGCCCGAGCCTGACCTCGACCCCGGGTGGCAGGGTGTTGCGCACCTCGCCCAGGCGCTCGTTCACCTGTTGCCTGGCGAAGTAGACGTCGACCTTGTCGCTGAACACGGCCGTGAGCTGGGCGAAGCCGTTGCGCGAGAAGGAGCGCAAGCTCTCCAGGCCCGGCGTGCCGGCGAGCGCCCTTTCGACCAGGACCGTGACCTGCTTCTCGATCTCGACCGGCGTCAGCGCCGGCGCGATGGCGTTGACCTGGACCTGGTTGTTGGTGACGTCCGGCACCGCGTCGATGGGCAGCCGCGCGAGCGACCAGGCCCCGAAGGCGGTGGCGATGAGCGTCACCAGGATGACCGCGTAGCGGTTGGCGACGGAGAAGGCGAGGATCGGGCGGATCACGGTTCAGTCCTCCGCCGCGGCCTTGCCGAGCTCGGACTTCAGCGTGAAGGTGTTGGTCACCGCCACGGCCTCGCCGGGCTCCAGCCCCTCCGTCACCTCCACGGCGGCGTCGTCCGACCGCCCGAGCTTCACCGGCCGCGCCTCGAAGCCCGCGGCCACCCGCACGAAGACGTTCGGTCTGCCCTCCAAGGTCTGGATGGCCGAGGCCGGGATGAGCACCCGCACCGGCTTGTCGGAGATCACGATCTCGGCACCCACGAAAGACCCGGGCCGCCAGGTCTCGTCCGGGTTGGCCAGTTCCGCGACGACCCGCGCCGCGCGCGTGGCCTGATCGAGGACGGGCACGATGATGACGATGCGACCGCGCGCGGCCTCGCCGGTCGCCTCGGCCCGCACGGCCACCGTCTGGCCCTCGCGGACCAGCGGCAGGTCGCCGGGGCTCACCGCGAGATCGACCCAGACCGTCGACAGGTCGACGACGCTGTAGAGCTCGGTCTCCAGGTTGTCCCGGCCGACGGCCGCCCCGAGGTCGACGCGCCGCTCCACGACCTTGCCACCGAGCGGCGATCGGATCTCCTGGCGCTCGAACTGCGCCTCCGGCTGGTTCGGCAACGCCTGGATCTCGGCTTGGCTGAGGCCGAGGAAGGTCAGCTTGCGGCGGGCCGCGTCCTCCTTGACCTTCAGGTCCTGGTAGCTCGCCTGCGAGCGCAGGTACTGCTGCTCGGACGAGATGCGCCTGTCCCAGAGCTCCTTGTCGCGCTCGTAGAGCGTCTTCTGCAGGGCGGCCGACACGCGTGCCGCCAAGTATTCCCCCTTGGCGTCGGCGATCTCGCGGCTGTCGAGGAGCGCCACGACCTCGCCCTTGGCGACCTTGTCGCCGAGCCCCTTGCGCAGCTCCACCACCGTGCCGGTGGTCTTCACCGCGATGCGGGCGGTCAGGTTGGCGTTCGGGACGATGGTGCCCGGCACGTGCAGGTGGCGCGAGAGGTTCCCGCCACCAACCCCGTCCGTGCGGATGCCGGCTTTGCCGACTTGGTCGTCCGTCAGCTTGACGAGGCCGGATCTCTCCGGCTCCGGACCGGCCGCCGCGTGCGGTTCGGGCTTGGCGGGCGCGGCGGCCCCCTGGCGCCCGCCAGCATGGTGTGGACCGCATCGGGAGCGCCGGGCCACCAGGTCGCGATCAGGACGCCGCCGGCGAGGGCCAGCAGAACGGGGATGAGACGTCTGGACATGTCGGTGCCATGGACGGGCGGCCGCACGCGCACGGCGCCGTCGTTCGAGGATGGGAAGAGGCGGAAAGCCTCAGGTCCTCGGAGGCTCGAACGGTCCCTGCGCCCCGCCCCCGGCTCGGAAGACGTCGTCCAGGCGGGCGAACGACCGCGCCGCCGACGTGGTCACGCTCGCGGGAGCCTTGGCGGCGACGGGCATCACGCCCTGCGCGTGCGATTGCGCGTGGTGGACCAGGTCATCGGCATCCTGGTGGGCCTTGGCGTCGTCCTGTCCCGCCACCGGCGGCATGGCGAGCGCGACGGGACCGGAGGCCGCGTGCCGGGCCTCGGCGAGCAACGGCATCACCGTCACGGCCGCCAGGAGCAACGCGACGGCCACCGTCATGAGACGCCGTCCGAATGACACCCGACACCCTCTTCCCGGCGAGCGCCGTCCATCTCGGCGCGTCGAACACCCTTCCCTTATCCCCTCCGGGGGGATAGCATGTCAACATGGATCACGTGCACGCCTCCCACCCGGAGATCATCAAGCGGCTGAGGCGCGCCCACGGCCATCTCGCCGGCGTCATCGCGATGATCGAGGAGGGCCGCCCCTGCGTGGACCTCGCCCAGCAGTTGCAGGCGGTCGAGAGCGCCATCGCCAACGCGAAGCGCACGCTGATCGAGGACCACATGGAGCACTGCATCGGCGACGGCGTCGCGGACGGCGGCAAGTCCGCCAAGGCGGCGCTGGCCGAGTTCAAGGCGCTGGCCAAGTACCTGTGAAGGCCCCGATGCTGAGCGTCCTCGCCAACCGCACCTACCGGCACCTGTTCGCCGCGCAGGTCATCGCCCTGATCGGCACCGGCCTGCTGACGGTGGCCCTCGGCCTGCTCGCCTACCGGTTGGCCGGGGCAGAGGCCGGGGCGGTGCTGGGCACGGCGCTCGCCATCAAGATGGTGGCCTACGTGCTGGTGGCGCCCATCGCGAACGCCTTCACCGGGCAGTTGCCCCGCCGCGCTTTCCTGGTTGCGACCGACCTCGTCCGGGCCGGCGTCGCCCTGATCCTGCCCTTCGTCGACCAGGTCTGGCAGGTCTACCTACTGGTGTTCGTGCTGCAAGCCTGCTCGGCGGCCTTCACGCCGACCTTCCAGGCGACCATCCCGGACATCCTCCCGGACGAGCGTGACTACACCCGGGCGCTGTCGCTCTCGCGCCTCGCCTACGACCTGGAGAACCTGCTCAGTCCGACACTGGCCGCCTTGCTGCTGACGGTCATCGACTTCCACTGGCTGTTCGGCGGCACGGTCGTCGGATTCCTGTGTTCGGCCGCCCTGGTCGTCTCGGTGGCGCTCCCGTCCCCGACGCCGCCCGAGCGCCGGGCGGGGGTGTACGAGCGCACCACGCGGGGGCTGCGGATCTACCTCGCCACGCCGCGGCTGCGCGGGCTTCTCGCCCTGAACCTCGCGGTGGCGGCGGCCGGCTCCATGGTCATCGTCAACACGGTGGTGATCGTGCAGGCCCTCCTGCAACGGCCCCAGAACGACGTCGCGGTGGCGCTCGGGCTGTTCGGCGGCGGCTCGATGCTGGCGGCCCTGCTGCTGCCGCGGGTGCTCGACCGGCTGCCCGACCGCACGGTCATGCTCCCGGCGGCGGCGTTCCTCGGCGTCGTGCTGCTCGGCTTCGCCGCCACGACCTGGGGCGGCGTCATCGGCTGGCCTATGCTGCTGGCCGCCTGGCTGGCGCTCGGGATCGGCTACTCCGCCGCGCAGACCCCGACCGGACGGCTGCTCCGGCGCTCCGCGACGCCCGGCGACCGCCCGGCCGTGTTCGCCGCCCAGTTCGCGCTCTCGCATGTCGCCTGGCTCTTGACCTATCCACTTGCCGGCTGGCTCGGCGCGAAGGCGGGCATGCCGGTCACGCTGGCGGTGCTGGGCGCGCTGACCTTGGTCGCCGTCGCCGCGGCGGCGGCGCTCTGGCCGGCCTCGGACCCGGACGTCGTCGAGCACGCGCACCCCGACCTCGAATCTGGCCATCCGCACCTGGACGGCGTCGGGACGCGCCGGCATGCCCACGCCTTCGTCATCGACGACCTGCACCAACGCTGGCCCGCGGCCCGGCCGGGTTGAACCGAGCCGGATGTTCGTCGGGCGCTTCCGTCACGAGGCCGTGGATGCCACGCGCCGCGGCTTCGACCGAATGGCGAAGGTGCGGCGCGATGCGCCGCCGGAACCCCGCCATGCGGGTCTTCGCGGTGGCAGCCCGGTCAGTCCGTCGACTTGCCCCACGCGTCAGGAGGCTCGACCGGTTCGCTCCGAGCGGGCAGCCGCGTCCATCTCGGCCACATCCGCCGATGCACCGGCGCCTCGACGGCTGTGGGCTTTCGCGGCGAGGACCGCCGGGGCGACCAAGCCCGCCGGGACCGCGCTTACGATGGGCTGACCGATGGGACGATCCCGACCGCGTGCGCCGCGGGGTCGGGATGGATGCCCTGCCAGCCAAGCCAGCCGGTGTAGAGGCCGACGAGCACGATCAGGGCTGCCGAGGCGTAGGGCGCCCGACGGGCGAAGGCACCGAACCCGGACCACCGCGACGCGACGTGCTTGACGCTGAGGGCAGCCAGCACCCCGGCCGAGACCATCGTGAGCGCGAGGCCGATGCTGAAGCAGACGACCAGCGCGAAGCCGAGGCTGAACTGCTTGAGCTGGATGCACAGGAGCAGGACGGTGATGGCGGCCGGGCACGGGATCAGGCCGCCGGTCAGCCCGAACAGCACGATCTGTCCAGTCGTCACCTGACGCCCGGCGAAGCGTCGCCGGATGTCCTCCGCATGCGCCCGGGCATGGGCGTCGTCCTCGTCGCCCAGGTTCATGTGACCGTGGTCGTGATCCTGCTCCTCGAACGCGACCTCGTGGGTTTCCGCACCCGCGGGCCCGTCAAGGCGCAGTCGCGCCGTGAAGGCGTGCGGCTCGGGGATCTCCTCCAGGCTCTCCAGGAATTCGCCCCCATCGGCGAAGGCGAACGTCTGCCGCCCGCCGTCCGGACGGACCGTCTCGACGGTGACCGCACCCGGCGCGGGCAGCGGACCCGTCTCGGCCCGGAGGCGCCAGCGCGGCGGCACGCCGTCCTCGTACACCTCCAGCGTCAACCGGCCGTCGCCGGTCACGACGTGCCGGTGCTCGCCATGGTGATGATGGTGACCGTGGTGCTGCTCGCGCCAGGTCCGCCACGCCATCCAGAGCGCGATGCCGACGATGAGCACCGCCGACGCCAGCTGGAAGTACGGCTCGGCCGTCTCGCCACCCCATTCCTGGCCGAGATACTGTCCGCCCAGCGCGATCACCCAGACGACCGCGGTGTGCGAGAGCGTCGCCGCCAGCCCGAGCAGGACCGCCTGCGTGACCGTGCCCCGGACCGCGATGATGAAGGCTGCCATCATCGTCTTCGAATGGCCAGGCTCCAGGCCGTGCAGGGCGCCGAGCAGGATGGCGCTCGGCACGAACAGCCAGGCATGCGCGGTCCCCTGCTGCAGCAGGTCGGCGAACGGGGTCATGGGGCGGCTCTCGTCATTTGAGGTAGGTCCGCACCACCTCGATCAGCTCGGCGGCGCCCCGGGCGCGCTCGGCGTCCGGCTCGGCGTCCGGGTTCACGACGTGGTGGCGGATGTGGTCTTCCATCAGCTCGGCGGTCAGCCCGTTGATCGCCCCGCGCATCGAGGCGACCAGCATCAGCACGTCGGCGCAGCCGTGCTCGGCCTCCAGGGCCCGCTCGACCGCCTCCGCCTGTCCCTTGATCCGGCGCACCCGCGCCAGCAGCTTGGTCCTGTCCTTGATCGTGTGAGCCATGAATGGCGTCCTCGTCCTCGCAATACATAGGGGGGTACCCTATCTGTGTCCAGCGACCGATGCGTCGCGTGGCGGGGAGGCCCTAGCATGAGGAAGGACGACCCCTGCATCGGGGTTTGCCAGTGGGATGGGCGGACCGGCTGGTGCCTCGGTTGCGGCCGCACGGTCCCGGAAATACGCGCGTGGCGGAAGATGACGCCTTACAGGAAGGCCGCCCTCGCTCGCGAACTGCCGCGGCGCGTTCGGCAGGTCGCAGTCGCGCAGGTCGAAGCCGAGCCCGGCAGGACCCCGAGCCGCTCCTAGATCGCAGGATCTGCCGGGCGGAACGGCGGCCCCGGTCAGATCGTCCCGGACATGGGTTTCGTCCAGCCGGACGCCCCGTCAAGCCACCCCGGTGTAGCCGAGCCGGAATCGAAAGGCGTCGTGACCGGTGACCGTCACCACCGCGATTGCGTCCGGCACGTCGGGCGGCATGCGTCGGACGATGCGCTCCATCCCGCAGCAGCAAGCCCGGCGGACGAGGACGGCGAGCCCCGATCCGTTTCCGGCGGTCGCGGTCGCCGTCTTGTTGCGCCGGGACACGCCGGGCCAGACCACGAGGCTCACCAGCCCCGCCGCTGCCGATGCCCGAGGCGCGAACCGAGCCCGCCGGCGTCGATGGGCAGGTGCAAGCCTGACCGCGAGGGTGGACGTCGGCACCGGGGCGGCCTCGCAGGCCGGTGGTGACTTCATAAGCGCGTTGGAGGCCGAACCCGAGCGGCGGCAGGACCGAGATCCGATCCAGCCAATGCCGGGCGATCCGGCAGGTCGCCGCCTGCAGCGCCGCCAGCACCGCGACGTCGGTCGCACCGAGGACGGATCCGAGCGCGAGGCCGCGCCAGCCGAACCGATGGGCCGCCGCCGCGATCACGGTCGCGGCGATGATCCATTCCGTTCACGTGCCCTGGAAGGCGACGGGGTCCCCGAACCAAGACGGCGTCACATCCTTCCTCGGTCGACGCCCCGCGCAGATCCTCATCGCCCCGCTCCTGGCTTTGCGCCGACGGCGCTCGCGCGGCACGGCGGTCCCGGCGTGCTCCTAGGGTGGCGGCGCGTGGGTCCTGGCGATGCGGCGCCGAAGGTCCGTCGGGACATCCATCCGGCGCCATACCGTCGTGGTCTTTCGGCCCGTGATCGCGAAGGCTGGCCCGACGCCGGCCCGATCCAAGGCTTCCCGCACCCACCGCGCGCCGGATCCCATCTCCCTGGCGAGCGCACCCGTGGTGGCGTACTCGGCCTCGTAAGCCGCGAGCGCATCGTCCCTGACGAGGATCTCCCCGCACGGCATCGCTGTCCCCGCCATGAGGCCTGCCCGGACGATCAGGCCGACGCTGTCCGTCGGGACCGTGAGCCGCCGGCCGACCTCTTCGAGGGTGAGACCCCCACCTTCGCGCGAACGCCGCGCGACCCTGATGTCCTCCGGGTCGACCAGGAAGCCCGCGAGGCCGGGTACGTCCCGCAGGACCGCCCTGACCCGAAGCTGGCCGGCCAGGATCATGTCGCAGGTGCCGCGCACGCCGTCGACCTTGCCGTGCTGGCTGGCTCGCGCGAGCGGAAGGAGGCCGGCGGGCATGGCCTCGACGGTCGGCGCCGAGCCACGGATCCGGGATAGCACGGCGGCCACGGCATCCCGGTCGAAGACGTCGGCCTTGATGCCGGCGCGCGCGTGGATCTCGGCGGGCGGGACGATCCGCGCCGCGACCAACATCCGCGTCTGGCGCTTCGCCAGCCCGAGCGCCGCCGGCAGATCCTCCGCGCGGAGCGCGCGGTCGAGGATAGCCCGGATCTCGGCGGCGGTCTCGCGGGCGATGCCGATGGGCGTGCCCCTCCGCGTCCGTTCCGGCCAGGCGCCCAGGGCCTTGACGTAGCCGGCGATGAGCCCGGCCTGCGGCCGCATTCCGCGGCGATGTCGGCGAGGCTGACCAACGGGACGTCGGCATGCCGGATCACCACCGAGGTCTTGTGAACCGGGCCCCGGGCGGCGTGATGCGCGTAAAGCGCCGCCCGAACCGCATCCCCGCTCGCTCCGGTCGGCAGCCGCTTCGCCCAGAGATACAGGTAGCCGTAGACCTGCTCGGCCCCCCAGGCGCCGAGGCCGACATGGTCGGCTCGGGCCATCCCGTCGAGCAGGGCGTCGAAGGCGTGCGGCCAGTCCCGGGCGGTGGCGAGACCGGCCGAGAACACCTCCGGATGGCGCTCCGCCGGAAACTTCGAGAGGGCCCCGTCGGCGCCGCCGAGCAGGGCGACGCCGAACCGCTCCATGGCGTCGCAGGCCTCGGCGAGCGTCAGGCCGTCGAGGAGGGGCACGCTGGTCCGGGCCATGCCGCCGAGTCGGCCGACCACGTAGGCGTCCGCCAGCGTCGTCGCGGGCGGGACCCTGGCGCCGTCGCAGGCGAGAAGGGAATGGCCGTTCCTGCAACGGGTCAGCGAGCCGGCTTCCCAGGTGACGCCCGTCCGGCAAATCGGGCAGGACGCCTCCAGGCGGACATGATGGAGGGGACAGGTGCCGACGGCGGCCACGTCCCACCAGAAGCGCCGGTGGATGTTCCAGTGCGCGTGTCGTCCCGACGGCGTCCTGCGAAGGTCGTCCTGCCAACAGCAGGGGCACCACCGCCGCACGTTCGTCGTCCAATCGTCCCGGTGGACCACCTCGTCCGCGATCACCACCTTTTTCTTGGTGATCTCGGTGGGCGTCCAACCCCGGAACGCGTCCTCGCCACGGCCGAGCCGATCCGCGAGGGGGCCGGCGGCGCGACCCTGCAGGATGTCGCTCATGGAATGGCCCGCGGTCCTGAGGCGTTCGCGGCTCCACGGCTCGCCGTTGACGTCGAAGGCGCGCAGCAGGTGCGCCGCGGCGGATTCCCCGTCGATGACGGGCGGGATGATTGTCAGCCGCATCGGTTTTCCCCTACGCGTCGTCGGCTTGCGTCTCGACCCCGGCCTCGGCGGTCCCCGTCAGGCGCGTGAGCCTCTCGAACTCGATCTCCTTCATCTTCGGCAGGGTCGAGATATCGACCACCAGGAACGGGTTCCTGCGCGGACCGAGCTCGAAGATCTCCTCGAAGACGAAGCCGAGGTGGTCGACCTGCCCGATGCTCGGCTTGCCCGACTGGATGGCGCGGAAGGCCGCCTTCTTGACGAGGTGCATCATGCGACCGGTGTAGCCGTTCGAAGCCTTGAGCATGCGCTGCACCATGTCGTGCTCCGACAGGCCGCACGCGGCCGGGAAGCCGAGCCTTGCCTCGACCAGCGACAGGAATTTCGTGGCCTTCTTCACGCAGGCTTCCGAGTGACCCAGCGGCTTGATCGGCTTGAAGACGCAGCGCCGGAGGAGCCTGGAAATCCTCCTTCAGCACCTTCTTGAGCCAGGGCATGCCCGAGAGCACGAGGGAGACGGGGCGCAACTCCGCGCCGGGCGGTCGAAGCGGGTCGTCCGGATCCGGGATGACGAGGTTCTTCAGCGTCTCGACCAGGGTGCGCCGCTCGTCACCGGTGCGTCCACGGAAGGCATGATGGAATTCGTCGATCATGATGATGGAGACGAGTTGGGCGTGCATCTGGTGGCGCACCCGGGTCCAGATGTCGTGCTCCTTCAGGTTGGCGCTGAGCTCCTTCTCCGTCATGGCGAGGTACAGCGCGAGACCCAGCGTCTTCAGCGTGCAGGGGCTCGGCGCCTTGATGTAGACCAGCGGCCGCACGGGGCCGAACTCGTCGCGGAACGGCACGAGCGCCGGGCGGATCTGCAACCGGGCGAGCAGATGCGACTTCCCGGCCCCGGAAGCGGCCGGGATGACGAGGCATTGCCCCTCGACATCGTCGCCGAGGTCCTTGAGCATCTCGTCGAAGCGCGCGACGGTCTTGATCACGACGTCGGTGTTGACGTGGATGGTGTCGACGCGTCGCTTCCAGGCCCGCCGTTCGAGGTCCTGCGGGCTCAAGCGGATCGCGAACCGCTCACGGCGGACCGGGGCGGCCTGGGGGCCGGGGAGGATGGTGACGTCGGGGCGGAAGATCTCCCCGTCCTGGCTTTGCGGCATGCGATGGCCCTCACTCGGCAGTCCAGTTGTCGGGATCGTCGGGGTCGAACTCGGCGCCGACGTCCGCCGTCACGCTCCGCGGATCGGCCTCGGCGGCGACGGGCCTCGGACCGGCCGGCCGGGCCGCCGGCGCGGCGTCCTGCGGGGCGCTGGCCGGGCGCGGGGCGGTCTTGCGGCCACCCTGCCCGACCCGGGGCGCGGGTGCCGCGTCGGCCGCGGCCGGCGGCGCGGCCTTCCGCGGGCGTCGGGTCCGCAGCCGCTCTTCCTCGTGGGCGCCCTCGTCCGCGGCGTCCCAGGCGACCTCGAACATCGGGTCGTCGGCATGGTCGCGGAACCAGTCGACGTCGACGCTGGCCAGGCGCTTCGGCTTGACGCCGGCCTTGCGGCATTCGGCGCGCAGCAGCTCCATCGCGCGGACGAGCGTCGCGCGGGCGACGCGCTGGCCTTCCTGCGTCATCCGACGCGCCGTGCGGACCACGTCTCGCCACTCCGCCAGGGACGTCCCGTCGGCCAACCCGTCCTCGCAGGGGACCTTGATCCACCGGCCTCCTCGTCCACCAGGACGAGGAGGTGGCCGAGATCGGACGCGTCGGCCTTGACGAGGAATTCGTCGCCGAAGTGGAAGCCCTTCCTGCGCCGGACGCCCTTCAGTTCGTCGGACTGGTAGGTGAGGCCGAGGAAGGTGATCCCGTTCCGCTGGATGGTCCGCGGGACCACCAGGGCGATGAGCGGGTCGAGGTCGTCGGCCGACGGCGGCAGGCGCGTGCCGTAGCCCGCCAGGTCCTGCCAGCGCAGCAGGGGCGTTCGTCCGAGCAGCCCGCCGTGCTTGCGGTTGTGGTAGATGTCGACGACCCAGATCGTGAAGAACTCGACGAGCTGGGCCAGGGTCAGGGCGGCTTGCCCGACGCTGTCGTAGTCGCCGCGCTCGCGCACGTCGCGGAAGGTCCGGCCGGGAAGGTAGGCGCAGAAGTCACGCGCGATGGTGCCGAGGGCGCGCTCGACCTTGCCCTTCAGGTGGGGCTTGCGCCGGGGCATGTAGCGGAGCTCGAACCGCAGCTGCCCGGCGGCCGCCTTCATCGACCGGGAGTGGAATTCCTTCCCGTTATCGAGCTTGACCACCTCCGGCACGCCGAACACGGGCCACGCCGTGTCGACCCGGATGCCGGTCAGGTCCTTCGGCAGCACCGCCATGCGCAGGCAGTGCATCACCGAAGTCCAGGAGGGACGCTCGTCGCTGAGGTGGAATCCCACGATCATGCGGGTCGCGGCGCAGATCGCGACCGTGAGCCAGACCCGCCTCGTGCGCTTGTCCTTGCGGCGCCGGTCGCGCGCCGGCGTGCCGTCGCCCTCCAGGACCAACACGTCGAGGGGCGTGTGGTCGACCTCGACGATTTCGAGCGGCCGCGTCGCCTGCGGGGCCTTCTTGACGTGCCGGAAGGCCTGCTCCGCCGCGGCGGGGCCCTCGCGATGGTAGATCACGTCGAACTGGCTGACGTTCGCCTTCACCCAGCGCCGGATCGTCATGCCGTCGGGCACGTCGAAGGGCACGGTGCGCGTCTTGTTCTCGCGCTCGATCCTACCCTGGATGAAGACGATGACATGGCTCAGCGGCGGTCCGTTCCGGGTGAGCCAGTCCTCGCGCACGCGCTCCGCGATGATCATCTCGACCTCGGGATCGAGGCGGAAACCCGCCCGTCCCTTCAGGTCGTCCAGCGGGATCAGCGCCACGATGGACTTGCCGCCCTTGCGCCAGCGCCCGTACCAGCCCTTCAGCGAGGAGCCGCTCACCCGTTCGAGCGGCACGTCGTCGGGATGGGAGCCCTCGTTCTCGATGGCCCGCTGCCGGCGCTCGGCCGCGACGAGCCTCGCGATGTCGGCGTAACCCTTCGGGACCTTCCTGTGGGTCCGCTCGGCGAAGCACCGGTCGCACGCCTGCACGTAGTCGAGGCGCATCAGCGCCGCGTCCTGCTGGCGAACGTCGAAGGTGTCGATGTTGCGCAGGAGGTTGTCCCTGACGCCTTGGGGGAGCCCGGCGGCGGTGTCCTCCACCAGTTGGAGCCGCCTGGGCTCGCCGAAGTAGAGGTCGGCCAACTCGGCATGGGTCTTCGTGACCGTGACCGGCCTCGCCCCGAGGGTGCGCAGCGTGACGCCGGCCTCGTCGCGCGAGAGCACTTTGTGGTAGACGCCCTCGACGATGACGAGCGCGTCCGCTTGGAGACGGATCTGGCACGCGCCCATGGTCAGCGCCGCCCCCCGCATGCGCCGGGTCCCGCCATGCGCACCCTCCCGCCGCGGTGGAGGTCCACCAGGACGGCGTCGCTCAGGACGACGGTCTCGGAACCGCCCGCGAGCCTGCGCAGGGCGAGGCCCGCCCGCTCGCGGGCGACGGGTGCGTAGGGGACGCCGTCGACGACGACGACCGCGCCGATGGGAAGGCGGAACTGCTGGTCGAGCCTGTTCAAGGTGCACTCCTGGGGTTCGCGGGACGGCGGATCACGGCGTTGTCGTCGAAGGGCCGGCCGGGGTCGGCCAGCTCGGCCTCGCCGCGCGCGACCAGGGCCACGACGGCCCGGAAGGCGCGGGCCTGGAGCCCCGACGCCGCCCGGAGTTCCCGGACGAGACCCCGGCCGCCGAAGCGGTCGAGGACGACGCGCATGGTGTGCTGCTCCGCCTCGTCGGCCACGAAGGTGCGCTCGCTCGCGACGAGCGCGGCGTTCGCGACGCGGAGCGCGTCGATCTCGACCTCGGTCCAGGCTCGAAGCCGTCGTAGCCGGCGGCCCTGGCGCCGGCCTCGATGCGGGGCCGGAACCCGTCCCAGCCCAGCCTGATCACCCGCTTCCGCGGCTTGACCTCGACGGCGACGCGCCGCCCGTCGTCGATCTCGACGGCGAAGTCGGCCGTGTAGCTGCGCCACCGCACGCCGTCGTGCCACCGGAAGGGAGCGGGTTCCTCCTGGTAGCGCAGGACGGCATCGTCCTGCTCCAGGATCAGGATGAAGTCCCGCGCGAGGAGGCCCTCGTAGGCCACCATGCGGTAGCCCATCCCCGCCTTGCCGGAGGGGACCTCGCCCGTGATGCAGTCCCGTCGGCCGGTGACGACCGGGCGCGACGGGCTCGGCTTGCCGACATGGCGGCTTCGCAGGGTCGCCGCCATCAGGGCCTCCGCCGGGCGTCGCGGCCGTCGGGCCCCTGGGCCGCGTCGGCGCCGCCCGATTCCTCGCCGGCCGGGATCGCGGAAGCGGTCCCCGGCGGCAGCCGGATGGGATAGCGAGCGACCCCCTCCTGCCAGCGATCCAGCGGGGTCCGCCGGTCCGCTCCGGAGCGGCGGAAGTCCAGATCGGCGAGCCAGGCGTGGGCCCCCGCCATCAGGCTTCCTGCGTCCCCGACCGCCTCCCCCCGGGCCGTCAGCCAGCGCTGCAGGCCCGCCACCCGGCAGGGAGCGCCCGGATGGTCGACCCCGGCGAAGTGCAGCCGGATGCCGAGCGCCGCCGCGGAATGCCGGAACGTGGCGCCGTGGAAGGCGGGATCCCGGTCCAGCACGAGCACCTCCGGCAGCCCCATGCACAGGCGGGCGGCGCCGAGCGGCTCCGGGGCCGCCGTCGCGGTCCGCGCCCCGAACAGGCCGAGTAGGTCCTCCCCGTCCGGCGGCGCGGTGCCGAGCGCCGCCGCCACGATCACGCCGCTGTAGATGTCGCGTGCGGTGACCAGGTGAACGCGGTCGGCGCCGAGTTCCGGGATGGCGAGCCGCAGGGCTTCCCGGGCGACGACGACCTCGGCGAGGGGACGCCCGCACGAGAGGTGCCGGAACCGGTACGCCTGCTGCAGGGGACGCAGACGGTCGCCGACCATCCGCACGAGGGTGCGGAAAGCGGGAACGTCAGCGGCCGCGCCTTCCCGCGCATGGGACGCTTCCAGGCACCTCGCCTGTGCGAGGCGGGCCATGGCCGTCAGCGTGACGCCCCGGCGCGGGTCGGCCTCGGCCACGACCTGGTCGACAAGCTCGCCGATCCACGGGGCCCAGTGGGTCTGCTGCCGGGGCGACCGCGCCATCCGCCGGTCGACGAGGCTGGCCGGGTTCCCGCCGGCCTCCCGGAGCCGCGCTTCCCATGCCCTGACCTGGCGCGGCGTGGGCGGATCGACGTCGTCGCTCAGCTCGCAGACGGCGCGGATCGCGGCCCGCAGGTGGCGGTCGCCCCGCCGTCCCGGCGGGAGGTCCTCGACCGCCCGCACGTAACGGTGGCGGCGCAGCGCGGCGGCGCGCTCGCGCTCCGTCATCTCGTCGAGGGCCTGGATCTCGGCCCGGAGCCGGTCGGCGTCGGCGGTCGTCGGGGGAAAGAGTTCGAGCTGCGTCATGATCGCGCGGATCCTCGAAAGGCGGACGGGGCCGGCCTTGGTGGTGGGATGGGCGGTGACCCCGGCCCGGAGGCCGGGGCTTCGGCGGCGGCTCAGAACTCGGTGGGCTCGCTGGCCTCGGTCTCCGGCTCGAACGACCCCCGCGGGACGCCGAGCAGCGCGGCGACGTCCCCGTCCCAGGCATCGAAGGCCCGGTCGATCAGGGGGGCGAGGGGCGGCTGGAAGTCGGCCGTGAGGGGCTCGACGCGGTACGGCTCGTTCATGGTGCTCTCCTCGGATGGGGTCGCGCGGGGCCGGTCCGGATCCGTCGCGGGGACGGTCCGGGCGCGGCCGGCTTGGGCCGGCGGATCCCGAGGAGGCGGAGCGCAGCCCGCTTGCTTTCGCAGGCGAGAGCTGGCATACGTCATCGGTCTCGAATGTCGGCCTTGATCCCGGTGGTTGGCCGGTCTGGTATGCGGCGGTCGTGATCACGAGGTCCGGCGGTGACGTGGTCGAGAGGGCTCAAGCTCTCGTCCGGCGTGCCGGACCTTATCCGCTACAGCCTTTCGGCTGCGTAGCGGGCAAGCTCAAAGCGTGCGGCCCGGATCGGGCCGTGCGCTTTTATTTTGCCTCGACGATCACTCCCTGGCCTGGTGGGTCGCGGGAGCGCGCGCGGAGGGCTGCGCGATATCGGTTGCGCATCGGAATTCTCCTCGATGATTGATGAGTTGTTGGATCTAGACTGATCTTATGATGCTGAGGACTTCGTTGGATCTTTTAGATACCAATGTTGTGCCTTCCGATCATGGTAAACGAGGTTTTTATTCTTAAGACGGGTCTTGTTTTTCTCCGAGGCATCGAGCGTGAAGCCGGCGTCCCGGACCGCGTCGTTGACTTCAGTCCCCGACAACCCCTTGGCGCCAGCCTTCGCGAGAGCGTCGACGATGACCTGGGCGACCAGGCCGGAGACTTTCGGCGCCGGCATCCGTTCGGCCTCGTCCGGTACCGGCTCGTCGTCCGGCGCCGGCCGGGCCTCCGCTTTCGTCTCGGCCTGGTCGGCCGCCTGGGCCGGTTCCGGGGCGTATGCCGCCCCTTGCCGCAGGGTCGCGATCACCTGGTCGAGGCGGGCCGCTTTGGCGGTCTCCGCCGCGATGGCGCTCACGTGTTCCAACACGAGCCCTGAAGCTGCCGCGTCCTGTCCGCGGCGGCTTGCCGGGCCCGGTCGCGCTCCTGGCACATCTGGGTGATCACATCCATTCGACACCCCCGACCAGGTCCAGGTCCGCATCCAGGTCCGGAGGAGCTCCGCGACCTGATGATCGGACCATAGACCGGGTGCCCGCCCAGCCGCAAGTTCTTTCGCCCAGGTCCACCGGACGTGGTAAACGGAAGCTGACCCGGTCGACCCGGTTGAGTGGCTGAATAAAACCGGGTCGCGCCCCCGGCCAACCTTGTCCGTCCCGTCCCCGGGTCATCCTCCGGCCGAGTGTCGCGTGTCTCCAACGGCGGGCGGCCGTCGACGTACCCTAGGACACCCGCAAACGCGACGTCCGCGTTCGTGGATCTTCAAATCGACGAAGCATTCATTCGAGCACAGGCCGCCGTAACAAATGTCGGTCTCCGTATTCTGATCAGCATCGGCGCCGAGACGAAGGCGTATGCCGCATTTCATCGAGCTGGCCCTCGCGGGTCGGCGGGTAGCGCGACCCTCGCATTGGCCGAGCGGCATTGCCGTCGACAGGGCCCCCGATCCGGCCGGCGACCCGGCCGGGACGTCTCGGACCTGGTCGTCACGGGCCTGGCCGACCGGTGGGTTGAACGGGGGCGCGGAACAGGCACCGACCGGCCGGCCCGTCGTGCCACTCGAAGCCGATCTCGACCAGGCCCGACGCCAGCACGAGGTCGCGGACCGGGTCGAACCTGACGGCGCTCCCCTCCTCGTCGGCGGTGCGGACAAGCTCCTCCAGCAGCCCGGCATCCAGCGCGTGAACGGCCTCCGGAGCGACCTGGGCTCGCCGGTCCCGTTGACTTGCATGGGGAGGAGTGATGCGCCGTCCAGCCGCGAGAGGCGACGCATCGCGCGATGTGCGGGCGTGTTGAGCTCGTCGGGGATGGACGCATCGAGGAGCGCATCGGCGTCTTCGGGCGCGAGCGTCGTCGGCGCGCCGTCCGACGAGACGACCGCGGATGATTGCTCGAACCGTCCGGCGGCGACGTCGAAGCGGACCGCCAGGAGCAGCCTGACGCCGGCGCGGGACAGGGCGAGGTCCAGCCGGCCTCCGTGTCCCTCGCCCCGGGCATAGCGGGCGTCCCCGATCTCCAGGCCGGCATGCCGGCGCAGCAGTCGACCTGCGGCCGGCGCGAGCGCCTCGTCGATCAGGTCGCGCGAGAGCGCGCCGGCGAGGCTCCGGCGCCATTGCGGACCGCCCCGGTCCGATGTCCGTGTGCCGCGCGCGGGCGGCGCGAGGAGCGCGGCGGCCGTCCAGCGCAGCGCGGGGACGTCGGCCGCGGCCGCGGGGCCGCGGTGAACCAGGTCGGCCAGGTCGCCGATCAAGGATGGAAGGCCCGGCGACAGCGCCGCCTTGAGCCGGCGCTGGACCAGTGCGGCGGCGTCGGCGAGGGCCGACGAACCGGGTCCGGATGCGGGGCGGCCCGTTCGTGTGGCGCCCGGCGCGAGGCCTTCGAGATCGGCGAGGGCCTGTAGGATGAGCGGCAGCATCCGCAGGTACTCGAAGGCCCGCCCGAGCTGCGCCCGCGTGCCGTCGGCATCCTCGGGGACCCAACGGGCGATCCGTTCCAGGGCGGCCAGCACCTCGGCGTGGGCCCTCAGGGCGAAATCCTTCGGGATCGCGTCGAGCACGGCGCGGTCGGCCGGATGGCGCGACCGGGCTAGGGGGGCGACGATGCCGTCCATCCAGGCCTGCCTGACGTGTTTGCGGATGGCGCTCTGCAGCCCGGGGATCTTGGAGACCTGGAGACCGCCCCCGGAGAGCGCCGCATGCAGGGTGCCCATGGCCGTGTCGACGATGGGCCGCGTGTCGGGATGGGCCAGGGCGGAGATGGCCTGCCGCGCCCGCGCGAGTTCGTGCACGTCCGCCCGCATCGGGCGGACGTCGGCGGGGGAAAGCGGGAAGTCGGGGTCGGGATGCATGGCCGGACGGTGCCCCAGGCGCGCGGGCGTCCGGTCGAGGCGCACGGCACGGCCTCGCACCGGGACTGTGCGCGGAGGCCGGGCCGGGTCGGTCCTGTCCTTGGACGGCGCCCGGGAATCGGGCGCACAGCCCATTGTGCGAGGCGCGCGGCAAGGCACAAACGCCGTCCCCGACCCTGCCGGGACGTGCCGCCGCGCCGCCGTCGGCCGCGACGTTCCCGACGGCAAGCCCGGTGAAGTTCCGCTCGCGCGTTCCGCCATGTCCCGCCTCGACATCCAGGGGTTCTCGGGGACCGGGCCGCCTCAGGCGGCCCGGCGCGAACGCATGGGGCGCCGGACCGCGGCGCGCCGCTTCGGCATCCGTCGCACGACGGCGCCCGCGGTGGGCGTCACCGGTCCGGGCGCGGGCGCCGCCGGCCGGTCCGTTGTGCCGGCGACGCCGCGCGGCCCGGGCCCGAGACGCGGCGATCTGGACCGGGGCCCCGAGCCCGATCCGGGTGCCGCGCCCCGCGCCCTCGGGAGACGGGGCCGGGACCCGAGGGCGAGGGTCATCCGCCCCGGCGGTCCCTGTCGACGACGAACGCCGGCCGCGTGTCGGACAGGCGTCGCCAGGCGTCGAGGTAGGCGCCGAGATGCGGTCTGCGGGTCCGCTCCAGCCCAGGTAATCCTGGAGGCCCGCGATCGCCCTGTCGTGGGCCGCGGCGTCGGTCCGCCCGGCGAGATACGCATGGCGGACGTAGATGCCGAAGGTCGTCATCGTGTCGGTCTCGCAATACGCCCGGACGCGCTCGATCTCGCCGGCGGCGACCATGTCGGCCACCAGCGACCCGTGCTCGCCGAGTTTGCCCGGCATGCCGACCAGCGCGGCGGCCTCCTCCAGGGTGAGCCGGCTGGCGCACCCGAACCCGGACATCTCGTCCATGACGTCGACGTGGGCGCCGCCGTACCGGTTGCCGTAGCCCGACCAGCGCGTGCCGCGCCGGAACCAGGCTTCCGCCGAGATGCCGTGGAGCATCGTGCGGTGGAGCAGCGTCGGCATGTCGAAGCCGCGGCCGTTCCAGGTGACGAGCCGGAACCTGCCGGAGGCGAAATGCCGCCAGAAGCCGCGCAGGATGCGGGCCTCGTCCCAGCCCGCCTCGCCGCCGCTCCTGCAGGCGGTGACCCGATATTCCTCCAGTCCCGTATCGCCGTCGCGCAGGATCTCCGCCTGCACGAAGCTGACGGCGACCACGGCGTGCCACGCGCATTTCGGAAACCTGTCCCTGGCCCACACCTCGGGCGGCGGCATCAGGGTTTCGTCCGGCACGGTCTCGATATCGACGACGAGGAGCGCGTCCGCATCCGCGCCGGGTTCCGCCGCAGGCCGACGGTCGTGGCGGACGGCGGAGCGCGCGCCGGCTGCGGGTGCGCTCGCGTCGGACATGGAGGGGAGCCGAAGCCGGGGCGACGGGGAGCGGGTCTCGTGCATGGGGCGGTTCTCCGGGGCGGCTGTCAGACCAGGATCGTGCGGCTGGCGTCGAACCCGTTCGTCGGGTCGTCCGGGTCGTAGGGGTTGCTCACGACGCGCGTGCGCCCGAGCCGCAGGTCGCAGGCCTGCGGCACGTTCCCGTGGATCCAGACGGCCGGGGCGCCCCACCCCTCCATCACGGGTTCCAGGGCGGAGGCGTGCCAGCAGACCCGCCACGGGTCGAGCACGGGCCTCGCCAGGGTGGGCGGCAGGCAGGACCGTGATGGGGCGAAGGCGGTGACGACCGCGGCCCGGTCGCCCGGGCCGATGTCGCGCAGGACCGGATTCGGCATATGGCCGTACGAGCCGGCACCGACGGCGACGGCGTTGAGGGCGTCCTCGATGAAGGCCCGCGAGCGGGCGTGCGCGCCGGCCGCGTCGTGCGGGCAGAAGGGCACCCCGGGCGCGCTCGCCGCCCTGTCCGTCACCGTCCAGCGGCTGCGGGCGTGGGCGCGGGCGGTCCGGGCGTTCTCGACGCCGTCCAGGGCGAAGTCGGTCCAGAGCGTCGCCCCCAGGATGATCAGGCCGGGCCGGAGCGGATCGCCGAGGCGAACGGCGCCGTCGTGGAGCACGGTGATGCCCAGCGCCGCCCCGAGCGGCACGGCCTCGGCGAGCGCCTCGCCCACGGGTTCGCCGTCGAGGTACTCCGCCGGTCCCGGGACGAGGACGACCGGCCGCCGACCCTGGCGGCCGCCGAGCGCGTCCGCAAGCCAGCGCACGGACCGGCACAGGCCGGGCGCGATCCCGCCCGGGACGAGCAAGGCGTCGAAGTCCGGCAGCGGGTCCGGCAGCACGTGCGGCGCGCGGTCGACCCTGAGATCGGACAGGGTCCACAGACGGAACGGGACGGGCTCCGACGGGGCGGACCGCGCCCCGGGGGCGGCCGGCACGGCGGACGGGCCTTCCGTCGGTACCGGTGCATGCACCTCGGCCCGGGCCACCGGATCGGGAACGTGGAGCGTCACGGCTGTCCTCCGTCCTGCGCGGCGCGGTGTTGGTCCGCCTCGGCGATCAGCGCCCGGAGCGCGTCGCCCGAGACCAGGCGCCGCGCGATCAGCAGCTCGGCGACGGCCGCCACGGCGGTGCGGTTCGCCTCCATGACGGCCAAGGCCTCGCCGCTCAGCCGGTCGAGGTCGCGCTCGACCACCCCGAGAAGGGCGGGGTCGAGCGACAGCGCGACCGCGACCTCGTGGGGGGCGCCGCGATACGCCAACCGGTCGCCGAGGCCGAGCGAGGCGTGGTTGCCGGCGAGCAGGGTCGTCACGCGCGCGAGGTCCGAGCGGCTATCGCCGCCCGCCCCGGCGCTCGGCTCCCCGAGGAACAGGATCTCGGCGGCCCGTCCGCACAGGAGCGCGACCGCGAGGCCCTCGATCTCCGCGCGGGTCGGCGACTGGCCGAGGCGGGTCGCCACGGAGGTCGCGCCGAGCGAATCCCGGCGCGGGACCAAGTCGACCTGGGCGACGCGGGCGCCGATCCGCTCGAACGCCACGGCGTGCCCCGCCTCGTGGTACGCGCTCCGACGTCGGTCCGCCGGGCTCCCTTGATCCGGCGGCGCGACGCGGCCGAGCAGGTCCTCCGGGCGCATCGGCCGTCCGGCGGCGCGCGCGGCGGCACGGGCCTCGGACACCCACCCGGCGACCTGGGCGCCGCTGGCGCCGAGCGCAAGCGCGCCGAGCGGCGCGAGGTCCATGTCGGGCACCTCGCCGTCGTCGAGGTGTTGCCGGAAGATGACCGCCAGGTCGGCGGCCGAGGGCGGCTTGATCTCGATCACCCGGCCCAGCCGTCCGGGCCTGATCAAGGCGGGATCGAGCCTATCGCCGTAGTTCGTCGCCGCGATGATGCACACCTCGGGGGCGCCGGGCGCGTTGAGCGCATCGAAACCGAGCAAAATGCTCGTGCACAAGGGGGTCCACCACTCGCGTGCGTGGTTGTCCATCGTGGCCCTATTAGGAATACTATCAGCTTCATCTAGGAATAAAATACTCGGCGCCAGCGCGCACGCGTGCGTGTACGCGGCATCCCAGGCGCGGAGCACGCCACCCAGGTGTCCGTCGGATCCGGTGAACCAGGCGCCGACCGAGGTCGCGACCAGCGGCAGGCCCGCGGCCTTCGCGAGCGAGCGGACGAAAGATGATTTTCCTAGTCCCGGGGCGGAGCTGAGGGCGACGTGCCTATCGAGCCGCTGGAACGCGGGCGCGCCGCCGGAGGCGCGCCAGGTCGCGATCTCGTCGATGAGGCGCGTGCCCCAGGCGTGGGCATCGCCGAAGCCGACCAGGGTCGCGAAATCGGGCGCCGACCCGACGGCGGGATCCGCGGTGGCCTTCGAGCGCGCCGCCGCGGCGAGGCGCGCGACGCAGGCCCGCGCCGTCGTCCCGCGCACCGCGGCGGCGATCTCGAAGAAGTCCAGCCCGCGCGCGATCCCGGGCGGCAGGGTCGGACGCCGCCCCGTGGCGGCCCGGACGACCCGCGCGATCACGGCGTCGGTCGCGCCCGGGAGCCGCACGTGCAGGTCCGCCGCGGCGACGAGGGCCGAAGGCAGGTAGCGCGCGGGCGATTGCGAGACGCCGAGCACCCGGTCGCCGCGGGCGAGCCGGTCCGCCACCCGGTCGTTTCCGCGGTCCGCACGGTCCTCGCTTCTCGAAGCGCCGGTGCGCGCCGCCACGTAACCCCACGCCGCCAGGCGCCCGCACGCCTCGCGGACCGGCTCGACCCAGTCTGCGGCCGGAACCTGGACGACGAGGGCGAAGGCGGGGTCGGCGGCGATGCGGCGGCGCTGGGCGGGCGAGAGCGCCGCTTCGAGCGCGAAGGCCGCGAGCGTCTCGGTCGCGGGACGGCGCTCGTCGGCGGCGACGTCCCCGGTCTCCGCCTCGTTCAGGTCGTCGCGCAGGAATGTCAGGTGGGGCATGGTCGCCTTGCTCCGAGGATGGGTCGAGGTCCGGGGCCGGGTCACGTCGGGCCCGGGTCGCGGCAGGCATCCGCCGGCGACGGCCTACGACGGCACCTCGACGACGCAGGCCGGGTCGAAGGCGGGGTTCTCGCCGTCGTAGCCGAGGGGGTTGCACAGGATCCGGGTCGGACCGATCCGGTGGTCGCGGCTGGCGTGGACGTGGCCGTGAAGCCAGAGGTCCGGGCGGCTGGCGGCGATGAGGCCGCCGAGGTCGCTCGCGAAGGCCGGGTTCAGCACGCTGCCGGCGAAGCTCGGGTCGAGCGAGGCACGGGCGGGGGCGTGGTGCGTGACCACGACGTGCGGTCGCGCCCGCGCGCCCGGCGGGTCGACCTCCAGCAGCGCGCGTTCCAGGAAGGCGCTGCTGGCGGCGTGCAGGGCCGCCGCGTCCCCCGGCCGGAAGGTGCGCCAGCCCGGGTTGCGCGTCGTCGCGATGCAACGGTGATCGTTGAGGCCGGCCTGCGCGGCCGCCATGGCCCGCCGGCGGTTTCCCGCGCCGTCGAGCCCGTAGTCGGTCCAGAGCGTGCCGCCGGAGAAGGCGACGCCGCCGATCTCGACGGTGTCGTCGTCGAGCAGGGTCACGCCGTGCCGTTCCGCGGCCCGGCGTCCGAGCGCGCGCTCCTCGTCCACGGCCGAGCCGTAGAATTCATGGTTTCCCGGCACGACCACGACCGGCATGATCGGTCGGATGGCTTGGCCCAGCCAAAGGATGGTGTCCGCCAGGCCCTGCCCGACGTCGCCCGCGACGACGGCGACGTCGGCGTCGGGGATGTGCCCGGGCGTCCACGGCGCCCGCGACAGGTCGCGGTGCAAGTCGCTGAAGGTCCAGATCCGCACGTGATCGACTCCTGGTTTCTCGGCATCGTCCCGCTGTTCGGGAGGCGGCGGTGGTCACCGCCGCGACGGGGGGCGGCGCCCGGGCCGCCTCCTTCCGGGTCGGCCCGGACGCCCGCCGCGCAGGTCCGGCGGCAGGCCGGCGAGGACGTGGGCCAGGACGGTGCGAGCCGCAGCATCGCCCCGCCAGGCGGCGACGAGCACCGTCGAGAGCGCGAGGTCCACGACGGCGGGGTCCGGTTCGGCGCGCCGCGTGAGGTCGAGCGTGACGGCGATGGCGGCCGCGGCCTCGCCCCTCCGGGCCGCGGGCCAGGACCGATGATGCAGGCAGACGCCGCCGGCGAGGGCTCGGCGGACCTCCCGGATCGCGGAGGGCTCGATGTCCGGAAGCCGTTCCGTGCGCCAGAGCGCGAGCGGATGGCTTCCCGTGGGCGGCTCGCGGCGCGGGAGGGTCCGGTCGCAGGGATGGGAATCGTCGCTCGCGCGCATGCGTCCTCCGGGCTCGTGGCGGGCAAGACGGCCCCGCTCCCGCGCGCCGAGGCGCGCGGGCGGGGTTCGTCGGACGGGATGGCGGTGGCTAGTGCCGGTCGAGGCGCTCGGCGCCCGTGTCGGGTTGGCCCAGGACGAAATACCTCGACAGGGTGCGCGCCCAGCGCCGGCCATCGGACGCGTACAGATCGCTCGTGGTGATGCGGCGGCCGTCGGGGAAGTTCGGATGCCCGTGGACCTCGCCGGTGAGCACCCTCACGGACCGGGTGGAGGCCCGCCATCGCTCAAGGCGCGGGGCGCCGTGCAGGTCCTCCCGCGTCGGTTTGACTTGGTCACGGATCCCCTGGGCTCGTCGGCGAGGTCGCGCAGCCGGTCACCGGCCTCGCGCTCGTCCGGCGCCCGAGACTGTTCGACGTCGACACCGAGATTCGCGGCGAACGCGGCGGGGTCGACCTCGGCGGCGTGCGGGTTCGCGGCGGCGGCGCGCAGGGCGGCGAGCAGCGTGACGGAGGCCCCGAGGCTGCGGCTCGTGCGATCCCCTTCGGCGATGCGCTGTGCCTCCCCGCGGCCGAACGCCGGCACGACCGTCGGCAGGGTCCGGACACGTCCTCGACCCGGCACGAGCGCCTCGTGCCCGCGCATGACGCGGCCGAACGCGTCGGCGGCGGCGGCGCCGCCGCTGCGCCCGCACCCGAGGAGCCAGGGCGGCGAGACCACGTCCAGACCGAAATCCTCCGACGGGTTCATGCCCGCGAGCGCCGACGCCGCGGCATGCTCCTCGAAGGGGGTCGGGCCCACCGGCAGCACCGGCGCGTCGATGCGCGCCCTCAGCCCGAGGTTGCCCAGGCACGCCGCGGGCAGGTCGAGGACGAGTTCATCGTCCCGCCCCACGGCCTCGGCCGCGATCTCGCCCGCCTCCCGTGCGTCGCGCGCCTCGCGCTCGCTGACGGTGAGGCCCTCCTCCGTGACCGTCCGGCCCGGCAACGGGGCGTCCTCGGGGAACTTGACGCGCAGGAACGTGACGGGGCGGCCGAGAACGCCATAGGCGTCGGCGAGGAGGAGCGCGGCGTAGGCGGCATGGGTCCGGCCAGCGGAACCGAAGAAGGCAGAGATCAAGGGCAATCTCCATGACGGAATCCGGACGCCGGCACGCCCGGTGGAATGGCCACCGGGCGTGCGACGTCGGACACGTTGTGATTGATCCGTGAATCTTAAGGCAAAAGAGCGGAAATGAACAGCATATTCTGCCTGTCATCAAGAGCCATATTTTCGGGATAGTTAACGGCGGCGTGGCGTACAGTCTTGGGTGCCTCGGATTACTTACGCATACGCGCTTGGTAGGCCGGCGTGACGGCGCCGGAGGTCCGCTCCCCGCGACCGGCGAGAGGCATCGTGTGACACTTCCGGACCGCGCCCGGCGACCCGAGCGGCTAACCGCGGTCGAAGCCGGCCGGTCCTTGGATTTCCCCGCCCCACGCCGTCGTCGCGCGGATGACCCGCTGCGCCCCTGAGAGCCGGCCTTGACCGACCGTCGTGACCGCCGGTTCGGCGCGACGGGCGCCCGTTCAGGCGCCGATGCCGGGACGAGCCGGCGGCCGCGTCGCACGGCGGGACCACACCTCAGTCCGTTCAGAGATTGACGGGTGCGGATGTCGCGGGCGCTGACGGACGCGACAAGGCGCCGTGCCCACGACCCGGCCTCCGAGGAGGGCGGGACGCCGACGGCGGTCGGCACGAGCGCGGGATTGCGCGAGGCGCGATGGACAGTGCGCTTTGGGCGGCCAGGGATCCGATAACCAGTAATTTCGATACTTCTAGATTTATAGAAATAAAGGTGGCAGGATTCCCTCGATGCATCGGCCCAAAGGAGGACGCCGTGATCGCGACCATCCATTCCAACGACCGCACCGGCCTCCTGGCCGCAGCGCTGGTGGCCGGCGGCCTGACCGCCGCCGGCACCCGTCCGACCGTCGTCGCCGTCGGCGCCAACGGCGCCCAGGCCTGTGGCCTGGCACGCCTCTCGGGTTCGTTCGACCTGCTCCGCCCCGATCCCCGCGACGCGGCGGCCATCCTCTCGGGCCTGGCGGCGCGGTCGGAACGCGACGTGATCGCCGTCCTGCCGACGGACCTGCTTCGCGAGGGCGGTCCGGGCGAACCCGGACACCTGCGCGTCGTGGCCACGGCGTGCCGGCTGACCGCGGCCCAGGCCCTGCACGCGACCGCGTCGGGGGCGTGGCACCTTCGGTGCGACAGCGAGCTCGGCCAGCCGGCCTGGCGGATCGCCCCGCGCGTCCTGCCGCTCCGGCTGCCGAGGCTCTCGCCGCTGGAACAGATGCGGCTGCTCGCGGGCGATCTCGGCGAGGGCATGCGGTACGCGGCGGTCGCGCTCGCCGCCACCCTCCTCGCCGTGTCGGCGGATCCGGACGCCGAGCGCTTCGAGGCGGGTGACCTGGCCGCGCTCATGTCGCCGCTCGCGCCGGCCCGGGACTGTGCCCTGCACGAGCGGCTCCTCGACTGCGCCGCCGCCCTGGGCGACCCGGTTCTCCGGGACGCGCCCGTCGACACCGCCGAGGCCGCCGGCGACCGCGTCCGCAAAGCCCGCCCGACGCCGGTGGCGACCGCTCGCCTCCGCGCCACGCAACCCGCCCGCCTTCGCGCCTGACGAAAAGGACCAGAGCGATGATCAACCGCACGAAGCCGAACCGCGTCTCGTTGGCTCCCCGGCCGCGCGTCGCCTCGCCCGGGACCGCTCGTCCCGGTCGCTCCGGAAGCGCTCGCCGGGTGCGCGCCGGGGCGGGCTCCTCGCACGCCCGGATCAATCAGGGCGACCTATCCCGCGACCGGGCGCCGACGGCGGCCCCGCGCCGGGACGCGAACGCCTACGAGGCGTTCTACGCCTTGTCGGCGGACGGGGTGGGCCTGCTCGATCCCGGGTTCGACGACTGGGACTTGGACCCGTGCGTCCTCGTCGGCCTGGCGCCGAACGGTGGCGGCGAGCGGGACGACACGTGACCGTTCTTCCGAGCGGCCCGCGACCGGCGTCCGGACGACGCGGGCCGGGACAGGCCGGCTTCCGCTTCGCCGCGGGAGCCGCGGCCCGGCGAAGGATCAGCCTTCCGGGTTCCGGAATCCGTATGGCACCTGTGACGGGTATCGCTACGCATAATCCGTTTCGGGTTGCGATTTCCGGGCATGATCCGAGAGCCGGGGAATGGGGAAATTGGCCGCGAGCGGAGAGCGCTCGGTCGTGTGCGGCCCGAGCCGTCCCCATGAGGGCGCCTCGGAATCGCCGCGTCGGGATTGCCGCTTTGCCGCCAATGACCGAGGTAGACGGTGGAATCGGCGACGGTTCGGGTCCGCCCGGCGTGCCGGAGTATGGAGCCGGGCGGCGTGGTCACACGTCGGCTCGCGGCCGATCTCGGCGCCGATGTCGGTCGATCCGATACCCTCACGACGTCGCGCCGAGCTGATGGGGCGAGACTTCCGAACGCGAAGCAGCCCCGCCGCGGTCGCGAAGGATCGCACCCTCCGGCATCGACGCGCCTCGCCGAATGCCGATAGCGGTGCGGTCGTGCTCGACGCATCGAGTAAGGGGTTGCGCGGCCCGTTACGCTTCTTCATGCTAATTCCATGGAGATCGAATTAGCGGCACGACAATTGGAGGCGCTCGGCAATCTGACCCGCCTAAAGGTGTACCGTACGCTCGTCCGGGCGGGCCATGACGGTCTGCCGGTCGGTGCCCTCCAGCAGCGCGTCGACGTGCCGGCCTCGACGCTCTCCCATCATCTGCACCGTCTGATCCATACCGGACTGGTCGTCCAGGAGCGCCGAGCCACGACCCTGATCTGCCGGGCGGCCTATCCGGCGATGACCGATCTGGTCGGCTTCCTCGGCGAGGGAGGGCACGGCGGGGGATCGGCCGGATCCGCTTCGTGAGGACGTGATGAGTACGAGACGACGACGGGGCATGGAAGCGTCGTTCGAACGGCGCTGTTCGACCGCGGCGGCCCGTCGTGGCCCGCGCACTTGCGCGCGGGCGGGCGGCCCGGACCTTGACCGGCGCGGGATGCTCGCAGCGGGGGGCGCAAATCCCGGGGCCGAAGCGGTCCGCGCCCAGATCGAGCACGCCGGCCGTCGTGGGGCCCATAGCCATGACGAAGCATACCCCGCCCTTCTCCCTTCAGGTTCGCGAGCGGACCGTCCGGCTGGTGCGGGAGCACGGGAGCGAGCACGGCTCGCGATGGTTCGCGATCCGGTCGATTGCCGCCAAGATCAGCTGCACAGGTGAGACGCTGCGCAACTGGATCCGGCAAGCCGAGAGGGACCAAGGCGGGCCGGTCCCGCGAGCGAAGAGCGCGAGCGGATCAAGGTGCTGGAGCGGGAGGTGCGTGAACTCCGGCAAGCTAAGGAGATCATGAGGAGGGCATCGGCGTATTTTGCCCATTCGAAGCTCAACCGCCAGTCCAAGCGATGATCGCCTTCATCGACGGTCACAGCGCGCCCTACGGGGTCGAGCCGATCTGCTGGGTGCTGCCGTTCGCCCCGTCGACGTACCACGCCCACGCCGCGCGACGGCCGATCCCGGCAGGCTGCCGGCTCGGGTCAAGCGGGACGCGACGCTCGTGGTCGCGATCCGGCGTGTGCACGCGGCCGAATTCGGCGTCTACGGGGTTTATGGCGCGCCGTCTGTTCCGGAGAAGCGCCTCTCCGTACGCTGGAGGATGGTGCGGATCGAGGGCGCGCCGCACCTGCTGATCGAGTTGGCCGAGAACAGCGGCCCGCCCGTCACGCCGCCGACACGAGGGGGTTCGGCCCGCGGCTGGTACAGCGTGGCCTCGCGCAGGAACTCGGGGGCGGGATCAAGCTCAACTTCGCAGCCGCCGGCCTGTTCTGCGTCATCACCTTCCCGCTCGGCGGGACGGCCGTGCCGGAAGCCGGGGGCGCAGCCATCCCCACGGCGCCGTGTCCGTGACGCCCGGCCGGTTGCCGACCTGAACGGCGGCCTCAGTCTCCGTTCAACGACGCGTTGCCAGAAGGTCCCGGCTCGATTGCCGGCTCCGAGAAAGGCCGGCAGGCGTCAGGAGGAGGCTCTTCGATGCGTTCCGGGAAACACTGTCACCGGCCCGTCGCGGGCGAAGTCGGCGCGTCTGCGAGGTCGGCTCGCGGTTTGCCTGCGTCGGTGCGCGACCACATCGGCGCCGAGTTGCGGGCAGCCTACGCCGGCTTCGAAGCGGGCGACCTCCCGGGCCGCATGCTCGACCTGCTTTCCCGTCTGGACGGCGCCCTCTCGCGCGAGGCGGCGGCCGCCGGAGCCGCCTTCCGGGACGGGCTCATGAGCGCCGTTCCGGGCTTGCGGGCCTTCGCGCTATCGCTCGGGGTCGACGCGACGCAGGCGGAGGACCTCGTGCAGGAGACGCTGATGAAGGCGTGGGCCAACCAGCACCGGTTCCAGTCCGGCACGAACCTGATGGCTTGGCTGTGCACCATCTTGCGCAACCATTTCTACACGGAGTGCCGCAAGCGCAGGCGCGAGGTCGAGGATGCCGACGGTGCCCTGGCGGCGAAGCTGACGGCGCCAGCCGCCCAGGAGCACGGCTCCGACCTCAGGGCTGTCTGGGAGCACCTCGGCGGATTGCCCCCGTTGCAGCGTGAGGCTCTGATGCTGGTCGCGGCCCGGGGCATGACCTACGAGGCCGCGGCCGAGGTGATGGGGTGCCAGGTCGGCACCATGAAGAGCCGGGTCAGCCGTGCCCGCTCCTTCCTCGTCGAGTCCCTCGGCTTGGCGGAGACGTCCGCCGCGTAGGCCTTGGACGCAGCATCGGGCCCGGCTCGCTCGCGGTCAGAGTTCCCCCCACCGGGCCGGGCATCTGGCCGCACAGGCTTGCCGGGTGGCCCCGCTGCGGTCCGCGACGTCGATGCCTATCTGCCACCGGCCGCCAGCCGGCCCTTTCCCTCAACCCGTGTTATGCGTATGACCGAGAATGCGGACGACGAGATCACGTGGCTGGTGCTGACCCTGGCCGAAGAGGCAGACGTCTCCGGGGCAGCCGTAGGCCTGATGGTGGAGCGGCTGCGCCGCATGGAGGACGAGGCCCGCCTGGGGGGGGCCGACAGCCAAACGTTACAGCGGATCATGTCCGGTCGCCGCGTTCTGGGTGACAGGGTGGATTTCGGGCTGGCTCCGCGGGTACCGGTCAACCGACAGGGGGTCGCCGTAGGGCGGCGTGGATCCTGAACCGGCCTCAAGGCACGGGAGGCAACGAGTCGTCGACAGCCGGAAAGTCGACTGCTCGACGTCAGGCGAAGGGGCATGAAACCGGACCGTAGTCATAGCCCACCGGGCGATGCCCGAACCGTCGTGGCCCATGATAACCGCTACGCTCTTCCACAACCTCGCGGTCCACTGGACCAGGCCGGTAGTTGGCCCGGGTCGCCACCAGGGGCTACGTGGGGTGCCGGCTGGTCAGCATCAGGCAGGCCACCCCTGCCGCCACCGGCAGCGGTAACCGGACGCCTTCGAATAGCTTCAGCGTGCAAGCGCTGAAGAAGGTTCGGTTTACAATCAGAAAGAAGCCATTGCATGCCAGTACGAACAATGGGCGCAAGCTTCAGCGCAGGGCGATCAGCCTTGCCAAGACGGTGTTGATCGTCATCAGCGACACCGCAACGCCGTAGGCGCCCGAAACTGCAGGGCCCGATCAGCCGGAAGAACAAGCATGATCCTCGGAGGCGGCAGCCGTGAAGTGGTTGCGGCATTTCTCCGCCTGGAAGCGAAGACATTGTGGACCGTCTCACAGAGATCGCCGTCGGTGTGGGCCGCCGCGCGGCGCAGGAGCGCTTCCGGTTTCGCGCAGGTACATCCAATCGGATTGAACTCAGGGGAGTATGGCGGGAGTACGGGAGCCAGGCTTCGGCTGCCTCGATGGCCTCGCGTACGCCCGCGACCTTGTGAGCGCCGAGGTTGTCCAGGATGAGTGTGTCGCCGCGTCAGGCTCTGGACCAGCGTGTCGGCCCCGTAGGCGCGGAAGCGCTCGCCCGTCACGGGCCCGTCCGGTGAGGAAACCGCCCTTGGCCCACTCGTGCGCAGCCAGCCAATGGCAGTGGCGGTTCCAAGTGCCCGGCTGGCGCCGCGATCCGGCAGTGTTCGCAGCGCGAAGCCCAGTCGTAACGGCGAACCATGCCGGTCAGCGGTCGGATAGCTCCAAAATCCGTCCTGAGCGACGCCGTGGCTTTCGTTCCATCGCTGCGTTGGTGCACCGCGGTTTGACGACCATTCGCCTAGCCGCCCGCCGCCCGCCGACGAACAAGCGCGGCCGGAGACGTGCCCGTTCCGGCAGGTGATCAAGGCGAGATCCCGAACACGGGCCGAAATCGGGACGGCGGTCGCGGGCGACCTTCAGGACGGCTCGGCGCGAGGATCCGAAAGGCCAGGTAAAAGGCACGGGTCCGGGCCGTTCGGCCGATGCGCCCAGGATTACGTTAAGATTTCGCTCCGATCGTCGTATCGAGATGGCGGGTGCCGCCAAGGATGATCCAGCGGGAGCGGCAACCATGCCCTGCAGAGAAGCGACGACACGAGATCCGCTCGACACGCTCCAAGCGTGGCGGAAGGTAGGGACGTGGGCCGCGCTGGTTGCGGCCTGCTTGATCCTCGCCGCCGCCGACCGCGGCGTCCCGGAGGCGGGGATGGCGGCGCTCTTCATCCCGCTCATTACCCTCGCGGGCTGGCGACTCGGTCCGCGCGAGGCCTGCAGCGTTGCGCTCGCCGCGGCGCTGCTGAACGTGTCCACGCCGCACGCCGGCGACGCGGGGCTGCCGCCGGTCCTTGCGGTCCTCCAGAGCATCCTGCGCCTGGGCACGAACGCGTTCGTCGTCTGGGCCGTCTGCACCCTGCGCTCGGCATACGACCGCGAGCGGACCGCGGCCCGGCACGACGGACTGACGGGTGCGCTGAACAGGGCGGCCTTCGAGGAGCATGCGCGGGCGATTCTGGAGGCCGAGCCGTGCGATCAACGCGTCGCCGTACTGGCGCTCGCTGACATCGACGACTTCAAGGTCGTCAACGACACGGGCGGGCATGCCGCGGGCGACGCGGTGCTGAGAGCGTTCGCTGAAATCGCCGCAGCGTCTCTCGACGGCCGGGAACGGCTTGGGCGGCTGGGTGGCGACGAGTTCGTGCTGCTGCTGGAAGCCGATACGGTGGAGGCCGCGCGGTCCAGGATTGAGGCCGTGCACCGGCGATTGACGGATGACCTCGGGTCCGCGACCGTTCCTGCGACGGCCAGCATCGGTGCGCTGGTCCTGCAACCGGAACGCCGTCACGACTGGGTCTTTGCGCCGAAGGCAGCCGACCATGTCATGTACGCGGTGAAGGCGTCGGGCAAGAATGCATTGCGGGTCGAGATCGCCGGCATGGTTGCCGCCTCCCCGAATATGTCGCGCCTACCGGCCCGGGCCTTCGCGGTCGCTTGATCGTCGGGTGCGAGCGAACGTGTCGCCCGGCGGCGTCGGGCTGGCATAAGGTAGGCTGTAACACCATTCGTCTGCACCCCGGCCTGCGCATGCCCTTGTCCGAGAGATGCTCAGCCGAAGTGCATCGCTCCACCCCACCGTCAGACCGGTCAAACAAGGTGCACCCCGGTCACGTGCTGTGTTCTTCGTGAGCAAGCACGGCGGAGCTTGAGCGCATTCCGGAGCAGACTGGAGTCGTTCTAACCCGTCTTATTCACGAGGGCAGTGGACCTTGGTTGGCGAGCGTAGCGTAAGACATTGATGGGGCTTAGGGATTGGGTGCTGACGCCAAGCCCCCAAACCAGATCGAGCCCGCCACGCCCGCCATGTCCGACCCTACGGTGCTCCCGTTCGCGTTTCGATCCGTAGCCAATTTTCGAAGGTCGTTCGGGCGGGTGTCTCGCGGCCCCAGCTATGGCCCTCGCTAGCTATGGTCTCACGAACGGACGGGACCGGTTCGGGGGGGCGACGGCCTGCTGCCGATGGGCCTGCTGCCGATGTCACGGACAGCCGGCATGCACCGCCGGCTCGCGTTCCCAGTACCGCAGCTTGCCACACCGCAGAACGAACGCCGTGATGTCGCTGGGACTTTTCAACTCGATGCAACCGTCATCCAGCTCGGTGACACCCGCCTTCTCGAAGAGCGGCTGTGCGGTCTCTACCCAAGCGATGAACTTGGCGTGCGCGAAGGCATCGCTGACGAAATCTCGCGCTGTGGCCTCCTGCGCCAGCAGCGTTCCGCCCGCTCCGGAGGGTAGAAGTGCCACGGCATCGTACAGAACCGAAGGACCGCCGTTGATCTTCTGCTGCGTTGCAACGGTACTACCGTCGCTCGCCGTTACACCGCCGACGGTCGGCGCGACGAGTTCCAGCATTGCGCCCTCCGCCGCGAGAGCCTTCTGCAAGGTCTTCAGCAGTTCGGCATCGACCCCGTCCGTGACCAGAGCCCCACCTTGCGTCCCTTGAGACTCCTTGGTCCGTTCTGAACGATGCTCAGGGCCGGCGAGGCCGGAAGGTCCTTTCGAACCGGACGCGCCGGTTCCGCCGCAGATGGCAGCGTCTTCAGCCCAAGACCGTCGGCAACCTTCCTGGCCAGTTCCTCGTCGACATTCAGTAGATGCGAGATCATCCTCGCACGGATGGCGGGTGTCTCGACCTTGCTTAGTTCGAACACGAATGCATCCTTGATGTGGGTCTGCTCCGGCAGCGTCTGACTCACGTAGAACTGCCGCGCCTGGCTGTAATGGTCGGCAAACAGCTCGGCCCGGATGCGCAGTTTGTGGCCACTCTCCTCGACCGGAGCGCTGCGGAAGCCGCGATCTGGGGACTCCCGGGGCCCGCCCGCCGTCCCGCCCCAGGAATTCGGCTCGTAATTTGCCCGGCCCTTCGGGTTGTGCAGGGCCATGTGACCATCCTGCTGGAACGTGTGGAACGGGCACTTGGGCGCATTGATCGGGATGTGCGTGAAGTTCGGGCCACCCAGCCGCTTCACCTGCGTGTCAAGATAAGAAAAGTTACGCCCCTGTAGGAGCGGGTCGTTGGTGAAACCGATGCCGGGCACGATGTTCTGCGTGCAGAACGCCACCTGCTCGGTCTCGGCGAAGAAGTTGTCCACGTTTCGATCGAGGACGAGCCGTCCGACGCGCTGGATTGGCACGAGCTCTTCCGGAATGAGCTTCGTGGCATCGAGGACATCGAAATCGAACGACTTGGCGAAATCCTCGTCGAAGAGCTGAAGGCCGAGCCCCATTCGGGAAAATCACCGGCCTCAATTGCATTCCACAGATCACGGCGGTGATAGTCGGGATCTGCTCCATTTACTTTCACGGCCTCATTCCAGACCACCGACTGCAGGCCGAGTTTCGGTTTCCAGTGGAACTTGACGAACGTGGATTTTCCCGTCCCGTCCACCAGCTGGAAGGTATGGACCCCGAATCCTTCCATGAAGCGGAAGGAACGCGGGATCGTCCGGTCGGACATGATCCAGAGAGCCATATGCATGGCCTCCGGGCTCAAGGAGATGAAATCCCAAAAGTTATCATGCGCCGTCTGTGCCTGCGGAAAGCCGCGGTCCGGCTCCTGCTTGGCGGCATGCACCATGTCGGGGAACTTGATCGCGTCCTGGATGAAGAAGACCGGGATGTTGTTGCCGACGAGATCCCAATTGCCTTCCTTGGTGTAAAACTTGACGGCAAAGCCGCGCACGTCACGCGCAAGGTCGGAGGATCCCTTGTTGCCGGCGACCGTGGAGAAGCGCACGAAGACAGGTGTACGCTCGCCGACACGCTGGAAGAGATCGGCACGCGTGATCTCAGACAGCGCCTCGGTGGTCTCGAAGTAGCCGTGTGCGCCAAAGCCCCGAGCATGCACGACGCGCTCCGGAATGCGCTCGTGGTCGAAATGGAAGAGCTTCTCGCGAAGGTGAAAATCCTCCAGCAGGGTTGGGCCGCGGGCGCCGACCTTCAGGGAGTTCTGATCGTCGGCAACGGGAACGCCCTGCTGCGTGGTCAGGAACGGAACGTCACCACCGGCGACTTGATGGGTCTCACCACCTGGGCCGCGCAGGATCTTCGCGTCACCGATGTGAGCGGGTACGAGCTTGTGGGCGTTTGGATCGGCAGCCATTCGGATCTCCGGTTTCGGGCTAAGCCTGCATCGGCGTCGGCAAAGGGAGGTGGGCTTTTCCTGCTCGCGTCAGCGGTCCTACGGCTGGCGCTGCGGCGTTCGGCCGGCCTGTGACGCTGCGCCCGTCGCAAGACTCGCGGGCTGAGATTGCGCACCGGCCGCGGAAAGGACGGGCGTCGGACGGCGAGCCCAGCTCCCCGGCAGCATGCGGCCGAGCACGGCGTCTCTCCAGACGTAGCGGTGAATCAGCGCCGCTGCGGCGTGCAAGCCCGCCAGCGCCAAGATCATCCAGCCGATGGTCCCGTGCAGTTCCTGCACCTGGTGGGTCAGGACGCGGTTTCCAGGGTCGTAAGCGGGGATGCTGACTAGGTTGAAGAGGCTGTCGCCGCGCACCCACACGAGAAACATGCCCACGAGCACCATCATCACGAGCAGCGCATAGAGTCCCCAGTGCGTGCCCTTTGCGAGCAGGTTGAGGGCGCCGGTATCCGGCAGCGGCAAGCGACGCCCGCGTGTGGCGCGCCAAGCGAGCCTCATCAGGAGCAGCACGGCCAGGAGCAATCCTCCGGTGATGTGCACCGAGCGCGCGTCGACGCGGGGAGAACCAGCCGGGAACAGGTCGATGACCTGAGCCCCGATCCACTGAGCCACGA
Source organism: Methylobacterium komagatae (assembly GCF_042661665.1). Taxonomy (NCBI): domain Bacteria; kingdom Pseudomonadati; phylum Pseudomonadota; class Alphaproteobacteria; order Hyphomicrobiales; family Methylobacteriaceae; genus Methylobacterium; species Methylobacterium komagatae. Next base: position 2,121,960 of record NZ_JBHSWN010000001.1, on the reverse strand, counting down.
CCAACACAGCCGTCGCCCAGTGGAACGCGATGGTGACGGCATCGTAGCGGTCCGCACGAGGGTTCACAGGTTGCATGGCGAAACCTCACGCGTTGCCGATGAGGATGCCGGTGGCGAGCACGAGGGTTCCTCCCAGCATGACCTTGGCCGCAGCCGCGAAGGGCGGCGTCTCCATGAACCGCCACTGCACCCAGGCGATGGCCAACAGCTCGATGACCACGACGACGCCTGCGGCGACGGTGGCCATCACGAAATCGTTGATGAGGTAGGGCAGCGTGTGACCGATGCCGCCAGCGATCGTCATCAGGCCGCACACCAAACCTCGTAGCAGCGGAGTGCCCCGACCGGACAGCTTGCCGTCGTCGGCCAGCGCCTCGGCAAACCCCATACTGATGCCCGCCCCTAGCGAAGCCGCTAAGCCGACCAAGAAGGCGTTCCAGGGATCACGCGTAGCGAAGGCCGCCGCAAAGACCGGCGCGAGCGTCGAGACCGAGCCATCCATTAGACCGACAAGGCCGGGCTGGATCACCTGCAGAACGAAGCGGCGTTGCGCGCCCTCATCCTCGGACGTCCGAACTTCGCCGGGCAGGCGCTTTTGCTGGATCTCCTCGGCCGCTCGCTCGTGCTGCGGCTCATCGGCGGCCAAGTCACCGAGCAGCTTGCGTATGCCGGCATCCGAGGCGCGGGCTGCCGCCTGCTGATAGAAGCGCGCGGCGTCGTGCTCCATTTGCTGCACGTGGCGGCGCACGGCCTCGATACCTTGAGCGCGGACCTGCCAGACAGGCTTGCGCTGCACCCAGCCCCGCACGTCCTGGCGTCGCACGAGCGGGATGTGCGCGTCGAAGCGGGACTGGAACAGGTCGATCAGTTTGCGGCGATGCTCGTTCTCCTTATCGGCCATGTCGCTGAACATCTGGGCACTGTCGGGGTAATCGCTTCGCAGTTCATGGGCGAAGTCGGCGTAGATGCGGCCGTCCTCCTCCTCGCTGGCGATCGCCAGGGCGAGCAACTCGCGCTCGGTCAGGTCGATGAAGGCACGCATGGATGGGGCCGTCCTAGCTTAGGCGTTCGGTGACGAACGGCAGCCCGGTCCTGGCTTGCAGGACCGGGCTGCCTGTTTGTCAGCGCTGGTTCAGGCTGCCCGCCGGGGCATGGGACGGAAGTTCGACGGGCTTGTTGTTGTTGAGATCCCAGCCGGTATTCGGGTCCGTGCCCGTGCGCTGGAGCTGGGCCCGCATCTGCCACTGGTACTTGGCGACCCCGTGCTCAACCTCTTGCAACAGGTTCGAGGTGGTGGGATCGACCTTCTCGGTGGCCTTGATGGCGGTATTCACCTCCTCGCCGACCCGCTTGTAGGCGTTGGTAAACCACACCAGGATCTGGGCATCGTCGAGGAAGCCGCCGGGGATCTCCGGCACACCGGAGGTCTTCACGATGGTGTTGGGCCGCCCGTCCGCCGAGGCGCCGACGGCCAGGAGCCGCTCCGCGATGGTGTCGGCGTATTTCGACAGGCCCTCGTAGTGCTCCTGCAGCAGGAGGTGCAGGGGGTAGTATAGGGTGCCGGATGCGTTCCAGTGCGCCTGCTTGGTCTGAAGCTGGAGCTGCTGCAGCTCGGTCAGGGTCTGCTGCAGGGCAGCCACGTCCTTCTTGTGTCCCTCTTCGCCGGCCCCGAGATCGATCCAGGGCTGCTGGCTGATCTCGTTCGTCGGGAAGGGCCCGATCGGTTGCTGGCTGGTCACCTGCGTCTGCGACGATTGACGGATGTCGCCGATCTGACCGCCTGCCCCCTGCTGTCGCTCGGTTGGCGACTTCTGGCCGCCCAGTTCGGTCTGGCTCGCCTGTGCAAGCTCGATACGCGAGAACACCGTCATGGCGTTCTGCGCCGAAGAGGGAGCCGAGCGTACCCCGGTGCGCGGGCCGCCAGCACCCGTGCTCACGCCGGAGTCCGATGTCGCTCCGGACAGTGCAAGGGCCGGCGTGCAGAGGGCGGATCCGGCAAGCAGAACGACCGGGAGCAGGCGAAAAAATTGCATGAAAAGACTCGCGGCTGATGGCAGAGGTTTGTGCTCTGCTCACGCACCAGGGCAGCAGCAACACAGGCCGAAAACCGGCGCTACATCAGAGCCGTTCCAAACTAAACCAGAGTTTAGCTGAGACGACCTACGCGGACATATCGGCGGCGGTGGGAAGATCACCCCGGTCGATCGTCGCCGGGCAGAGAATGTCGAATCGGCAGCCACCTCCGGGCGCATCGGTGATGACGGCCTGAACCCTGCAACTCGACGATAGCGGCTACGAGCCCAAGGCCGAGGCCGTTGCCGACGGTGTGACGTGCGGGCTCGGCGCGATAGAACCGCCGAAAGACCTGATCACGTTCCGCCGGAGGAATGCCGGGCCCCGTATCCTCGACGGCCAGGATGCAGATCGCGCCTCGCCGCGACACCTCAAGGCGTACCAAACCGCACGCCGGTGTGAACTTGACAGCGTTGTCAATGAGGTTGGTCACGGCTTCGAACAGGGGGGCGCGGTCGCCGGTGAGGAACGGAAACGGATGAGTGACCTCAAGGCAGATCCGGATGCTCTTGTCCTCCGCGATCGGCTCATAAAGCTCGGCGGCCTCCGCCAGGACTTGCGCCACGTCGACTCGCGAAAATGCGGCACAGCGATGTTTATGCTGGATCTCGCCGATGCGCAGGACGGCGGTGATGATCGACAGGGTCTGATCGAGCCAGACGAGGCTCTGGTCGATCACCTCCTCAAGCTCCGCCAGGGAGTGCGCGCCCGTTCGGCTGCGTTCCAGTCGCGCGCGTAGACGCGTCAGGGGCGTTCGGAGATCGTGCGCGATCGCATCGCCGCCTGTCCCGAAGCCGACCTGATCCGCCATCTTGCGACTGCGCTCGCCCCGGCACCGGCCTGAACGACGGCGCTGCGACGCCCCGACGAACCCGCTCCCCTTCCTCCAGCGCCGACCGAACAATCCCGATCCACACGCGTCAGAACAGACGCGCGATCCCGCGCGCCATCAGCCCAAAACGCAACGTACGCCGATGCCCGATGAATAAGTCGGGCTAATAGTGATGCGCCGCAGGCCTCTGGCCGTCTGCGTGCGTCATCCGCCCCCTTAGGACGGACTGGTATCACCGATGTGAAAAGCGGCTTGCAGTCAGGGCGAGCGCAATTTTCAGACAGTGAATTTTTGCGAAAGTTGCGCTTCGAAGTCGGAGATCGTGCGGAGTTGCGCAAGTTTTGGGCAATAGTTGAAAGACCAGCGTTGATCGGTGCGCGCGACCTGCTTTCCTCGCAAGCCATCGATGAAGGTGTTGAAGCGCTCTCGTTCGATTGTCATCAGGCGCAGGGTTGTAGAGCGCGTGAAATCTGCCGGAATGGCGCGCGCCTTCATCGCAGCCACGCCTTCTTGGACTGCCCGAGGATTGTCATCCACGATCAAGGTCGTGTCCGGGTGAAAGAACGTATCGCGTCCGCCTTTGCTGCGGGTTGAAACGACAGGCAATCCGGCCAAAAGATACTCGATGCTCGCGTACATGGCGCCCTCCAGCTTTGAGAGACATAAGCCAACGTGAGCCGACGCCATTGCTTCATTCACTTGGACGTGATCCATGAACACGACATTGTCGTCCTCGATTTCGTTGATGATTACGTGACCGCGGGGCAGCCCGTGGAGGAATTTATGGAGCTGTGCCTTCTTCAGATCTGGAGACCAGCGACCGAACAGTTTTGTCACATAGGCGCAGCTTGGCACAAGCCGCGCCAATTCATGCCGCTTTAACGGGACGAGCTGCGCATTATAGATTGCATCGTACGTCCGCGGTCGGTCGACGATCGGGTGGAACATGGTCTCGTCAACGAACATGTTCTGCGGCGCGAGGTATACGTCGACGCCGAACCTGCGCAGCGACTCTTCTTCCCCCGGCGTGTTCGCCATGACGATCAGGCGCGCTCGGCGATGGGCTTTGCGAAAACGTCTGTATTGTTGAGCGACTGATAAGGCGAAGGTCGGCCGCTCCAGGCTGTGGGTGACCGCATGAAGGAAAACGAATGGCGTCTCGGGAAAGCGCGCGGCGAGGTAGCTTGCAGCCCCGAACGGCCTCGGTTGCGGTTGGGCGCAGAAGATTGGGGGATCGAGAGACAAGAACAGGCCCGCGACTTGTAGGTCCCTGGACCATGTGCGCGGTTCTCGAACGAAGCAATCGACCAGGCCGGCGGCTTCTGACAGGACCGGTGTTCCAAAAAGATATGGATTGCGGAGGGCGTGCAAACTGAGCATGCGCGGAAATCCGATCCACATATCCGAGCAGAGCTAAGACCGCACGAGTCGGCGGCTGACGCTCGCACAAGCTTGAAAAGGACGGGCGAAAGGCAGCCGTGCCTACATAGGCGCACGTGAGATCGATGCTACTAAAAAGTTGTTCACGCTTTATCTGTCCCAGGACTGGCATCATCGCGAGGCCCAACCTGTTGCTGCTTCGGACGTGCCGCCTTGAGGTGAGCGTTGATGTGCTAGCCGTCCGGACTTATTGGCGCCGCGATGAACAACACTTCGCTCGTCGTGGCCGCTCCATGCTCAGTCGATAGTCTTGCCCCGTGACGCCGCGGGCAACTCGAACGTTTCAGATCCACCATACGATGCGCGCTAACCCAAACCTGACCAGGCGTGAGCTGGCGTTGGCTGTCGCCGACGAGGAGGAGGACGGTCGAGGCTACGATGACTTCGCTCGCGACCTGCAAAACGAACAGCTCGACGGTGCCCGCATGTTCGGCGACATGGCCGAGGAGGAGACTGAATACTGCCGGCAGCTCATCGATCTGTTGTCGAGCGCTTTAACCCGCACACTCCGTTGGCGCAGCGGCAGGAGCCGCGCCTACACCATCACGCAACTTCGTCAGGCTTGTTCCTCGGCGCGGATTGGGCCGAGGCCGACGGCACATGACCCTGGTCGTGCGGACGAGTTCGGTGGGATGGCCGGCGACCTTTAGCGGACGCTCGACGGCCAGTCGGTGCCGGTGACCTCGAATAAGGAGGCGCCGTTCGAATCCAATCGGCTCGACGGCCAGTCCGTGGCGGAGGCCGCCCGGCTTCGCTCGGCGTGAACCGCGCCCGTGAGACTTCCCGATGACAGCGGCAACCGTGGCTTGGATGGTATGCTCCGGACCGAAGCCGGATTTCGGGAATGCTGCGCCGATGCGCCTGATAAATGACACTGGCGCGGAACGCGCCCCTTGGACGACGCCTGGATCGGCAACCTGATCCGGCATTGGCGCGAGGACCCCGGCGCCTCCTACCGGACCTGGTTCCTGTGGGAGGAGCGCATCAAGAACTTCCGCTCGATCCGGCGCGGCCTCCAGGCGGTCATCGATGAGATCCGGGCCGACGCATTCGGCAACGCCTATCGTGGTTCGTCGCTGGAGACGGTTGTCCACTCCATCGCGGAGCAGCGCCAGGTCTTCAAGGGCGCCGACCACGCCTTCCTCTGGAAGCCGAAGCTGCGCATCCCCGACATCTACGAGGACCGCACGAACCAGGTCGCGTTCGGGCGGTTCCTCGACGCCTGCCTGTGCTGCAGCGCCGAGGACGGGGTGCTGTCCGCCATCCACGCGCTCGACCGGCACCGCATCAAGGGGCTGGGCCCGGCCGCGGCGAACCTGCTGTACTTCCTGCACCCCACCCTCGTGCCCCCGTTCAACACGGCCATCGTGAAGGGCTACAACGCCGTCGCCGGCGCCAACGTGAAGCTCGGCAAGTGGGACGAGTACCTCGCGATGCGCCGGGGCATCGTCGCCCTCAACGCCGGCCACCGCGGCCTGCTCTCCAACGATTACGGCGCCATCGCGGGCTTCCTGTTCGACGTCGGGTCCGGGCGATACCCGCTGCCGGAGCGCGACGGGGCCGCCGCGCTCGCCCGCTGGCGCGAGGACCTCGACCGCGTGCGGTCGGAGGCCGCCGCCACGGCCTCCAAGGCGGCGCTGGCCGCGCGCGAGGCGGACCACACCCACACCGAGGTCCAGGGCTGGCTGCGCGACCTCGGCCTCGCCCTCGGCTTCGACGTCTGGATCGCGTCGAACGACGGCAACCGCCCCTACGGCTCGGGCCGCCTGTCCGACGGCTGCCTCGACCGCCTGCCCGGGCGCGCGACGGCGAACGGCTCGGCCGAGACGGTCCGGCTCATCGACGTGATCTGGCTGGACAAGGCGGGCGGCGACGTGGCGGCCGCCTTCGAGGTCGAGCATACGACGAGCATCTACTCGGGCATCGTGCGGATGCTCGACCTGGCGCTCGGGGTCGAGGGCGGGGCGGCGCGCAACTTCTTCCTGGTGGCGCCCGACAACCGCGAGGATGACGTGCGCGCCCAGTTCGCCCGGCCCGCCTTCTCGCGGGTGGCCGAGCTCGACCTGCGCTACCTGCCCTACAGCGAGCTGCGCGGACACAGGGAGTCGATCGCCCGTTTCGGGAGCGGCCTGAAGGGCATGCTCGCCATCGCCAAGCCCGTCGGGCGTCCGCGCTGAGCCCGGTGACCGGTCCGACGGAGCCGACCCTACCGATTCCGGCGCCATCGCAGTGGCCGGCCGACGTCGCCGCCCCGGAAGCGGAACGTTGGCGGGACGACGACGCCGCACCCGCGCAACTGGATCGGCCGGGCGCGAGCCACCACGGCCGAATCCGCGCACACACCGGCAACGGCGAGACCGTTCTCGCTTCGGCGGCCGGGAACGCTCGTTTTGCTCCGGACGGTAACCGGGCCAGTCGGCCGCCGCGCCGCGTCGACCCCGCTCGCCGCCAACCGCGGCCGCGGGGCGTCGTCCGGACCTCGCGGCCCGGCCCCCGACCGGGCTCTCGCCGTCCCAGGGTACCTCGCCCGCGAGGACGGCGAAGCGTCCGTCCGGGAGGTCCGCGAACGGCCTCCGCTCGGCTATAAGCTGGCGCAGCTTCCACCGGAGCAGCCCGGGCGTGATCCTCTGGAACCGCCCGGTCGCCGCGTCCAGCTCCGCGTCCAGGCCGCCGAGGATCCCCTCCGCCGACAGCGCCCCGCCCATGACGAGAAGGGCGTGGACCTCCCGCATGAACCGGCGCCAGAACGGCCGTTTCGCCATCGCCGCGACCGCATCGGCAGGAAGCGGTCCGGTCGTCGCCGCGATGTCGGGCTCGGGCTCGGCCAGCCCGAGCCGGTCGCCGACGAGGGTCAGCCCTTACGGTCGTCCATGAGGCGCAGGAGGGGATAGCGCAGCCAACGCCTCCGTGAGCGGGTGGCCCGCCCGCTCGCCCCCTCCTCCAGCCGGGTCGGCAGAGCCCTCAGGAGGGGGTGGACCGCCATGGGTCCGCGTTGGCGCGCCGCCGCCGCGACCGCGTCCCGCACACGCCCCCGGAAGTCGTTCGCCGCTCGCGCCAGCTTCAGCCCGTGCGCGGTATCGACGAACCCGGTGCGGGCCCGACCTTGCGGAACGGAGCCCGCCTCGCCCGCCGCGGAAGCGGGCGGCACGCTCCCGGTCGACGGGGCGCCGTCGACACGCACGCGGTCCAGCTTGGCCTGCAGCGCCGCGACGCGCTCCTCCAGGAGGTCGATCCGGTCCAGGGCCTCGTCGAGCGTAGCCCTCGCCATGGCCCCGCGGTCCTCGGCCGCGACGAACCCCTGCAGACCCGCCCGGTCCGCCTCGACCCGGCCCAGCTCAAGCAACCCCCGTCCGATCACCGCGAGCCGCCTCTCGAAGGCCTCCGGTAGGTCCGCCCGCGCGATGGCCGGCCGGGAAGTCGACGTTCGCCCTACCACTTCAGGCGGCGAACTTGCGGATCACCGCCTCGATCCTGCGGCGGTCGAAGGGCTTGCCGAGGACCACGCCTCGCTCCGGGATCCGAGCGGCGTCCCAGGGCTGCGAGGACACCATGAGCAGCTCGATGGGCGGCCAGCGGTCCCGGATCGTCATGGCCATCTGCATGCCGATCGTAGAGCCGCGCATGTCCAGGTCTGCGAACACCGTGCGGATGTCGGCGCGGTTCTCCAGGATCTGGAGCGCCTCGGTCACGCTGGTCGCCTCGACGGCTTCGCAGCCCGCCTGTTCGACGAAGTCGACGAGCGACATCATCAGGATCGGGTCATCCTCGACGACAAGCACGTAAGTCAGGCGTGGGCCTTGGGACTGAGCCATAGGGGTTAATGAACCAGCACTTCAGCGAGCGGCGCGCGGAACTCGGCGCGAAGGCCGACAGGAGCGTAATCGAGGGCGGCCACCCGCGTTCCCAGCAGGCCCATGCGGATCAGCTTCGACCCGAAGCCGCCACGGGTGCTCGGCGGTACCACCGGCGGCCCATCGGTCTCGGCCCAGTCCAACACCAGCGTCGGCGATGGATCGGTCTCGGTGCGCCAGCTCGATCCGTACCTTGCCGGCTCCGGCCGACAGCGACCCGTACTTGAGCGCGTTGGTCGCCATCTCGTGCAGGAGCAGCGACAGCGACAGGGCCGCCTGCGGACTGATGTCCAGGTCCGGGCCGTCGAGCGCGAAGCGGTCGAGGTCCGCCTGCATCGCCAGCACGCTCTCCATCACGCTGCGCATTCGGGCGGCGGCCCAACTCTTCTGAACCAACACGTCATGGGCGCGCGACAGGGCGAGCACCCGGCGCTCGAACGCCTCGACCAAGTGCCGTTCGGTGACCCCGCGGAGGGTCTGTGTGGCGATGGACTGCACGATGGCCAGGGTGTTTTTCAGGCGATGCGACAGCTCATGGTTGAGGATGTCCTGCTGCTCTGCGGCACGCTTGCGCGCGGTGAGGTCGGTGACGGTGACGACCGCGCCCACCACCTCTCCGTCGCGGAGCAAGGGAGCGTTGGTGCACGTCACCGGCACCGGCGTGCCATCCTGCCGGAAGAAGACCGTCTCCTCGGCGACGATCGACGTTCCCTCCCGCAAGGCTCGCACGAAGATGCACTCCTCGGCCGGGAATGCGGTGCCGTCCTCCCGGTGATGATGCAGCGTCTCGTGCAGGTTCCGGCCCACCAGCTCGTCGGCGGGCCAGCCGAACAGCCGACCGGCCGGCGGGTTGGCCAGCAGGATCGTGCCGTCAGGGTCGAGCCGGAACACGGCTTCGCTGACGTGATCGGTCACGGAACGCAGGATGTCGGTCTGCTCGGCCAGGGCCCGCTCGACCTCACGCTGGCTGGTGCGGTCACGCAGGATCTTGAGGAAGCCGATCACCGCGCCGGCCTCGTCCTTGAGCGGCATCAGCTCGCCGTTGGCCCAGAACCGCGAGCCGTCCTTGCGCAGGTGCCAGCGTTCGTCGATGCCGCGCCCCTGTTCGAGAGCCGCGCGCATTTCCTGCGCGGGGATGCCAGCGGTGCGGTCCTCCTCGGTGAAGAAGGTCTCGCTGGGGCGGCCGACCATCTCCTCGGCACGCCAGCCCAGGACGTGCTCGGCGCCTGTGTTCCAGGTGGTGATGGTGCCGGACAGGTCCATGGCGACCATCGCGTAATCGGTCGAACTCTCCACGATCGCGCGGTAGCGGGCATCGCTGGCAGTGAGCGCCGTCTGGGTGTCGCGCGTACCTACAACGTCTGAGGTCACATCCTCAACGTAGTGGATCAGGCTCAGCACCTCCCCACCCGGGCCCGTCACCGGCACGGAGAGCGGTCGCCAGTGCCGCTCCACGAACACGCCGTCCGGACCCCGGATGTTGTAGTGCTGCACGGCCATGCGGTCCGGCAGGCCGGTCTGGATGGCACGGTCGAGCGAGGCGCGCAGGTTGCGTTCGCCGAAGGCCTTCGGCGTGGCCGGATCGTCCGGGAAGACCTCGAACAGCGACCGGCCCGTGATCGCCTCGCGCTCGGTCATGGTCGCGCGCAGGTAGGCCTCGTTGACGCCGATGATCGTGAAGGTGGGGCTATCGGCGGCGAGCAGGAGGTACGGGTTCGGAGTGGCCTCGAACACGTCGTGGGACGGAATGGCAGCCCTCATCGGACAGCCTGCGGAAGCTGCGCCACCTCTCCGGCCCGATCTACGCGAGCAAAGGCGTCGGCCACCCGATCCGGGATGGTGACTTGGCGCTCGTGGCGACGTGCGCCGGCTGTAGGCGAAGGCTCATCCAACGGCCCGCTTCTCCAGGTGCAGGTACGCCGGATTAAATGGAGAAACCCGGAGAAGTTCATCCCGTGCCTCGATCATCAGGTAGATCATCGCCTGCCAAACGACCGCAGAGGGGACCATCCAGGGGGCGGCAAAGGTCTGTGAGCGGTCCCCGTGGCTACGGCCGCTTCGATCCATCCGCCGTTCGGCTGGCCTTCTCGCTCGTTGACGGCGAGACAGCCGCAAAGGCGCGGTTACGTGCCCTGGCTCTCGTGGCACGCCCGATGTCCGTGTCCCCCTGAGCAGCCCTTCACACGGCTAAGCTGATTGAGTGCAGGCCACAGCCGGCTTCCCAGCATCTACGGGACAGCCTGATCCTCCCTGTCCTTCCACTTCCTAAGCGCGCGGCCGATCCCACCGAACGATCCCCAGCCGAGTTCCCTCCGGACCGTCCGGACCGAGACCCGGTCCTAGATGCCGCCGGGCGGCGCCGGCCTGGACCGTCTCCAATCCGCCGCCTTCCAGACCCCGTTTCGCGTGACCATGCCCGCCATCCCAAGCCGTCACCGGCATCATGGCCGCGAGCGGTGAACAAACGGTCGCGTCCCGCCCGCGAACCCCGGTTCGGCGTAGAGGAGGCGCCCAACGGTCACCCGGACCCGTGTAGCGGCATCCCGGAGCCGGCTCCCGGGCCGAAGGACCCCAACCAACCGGGGGAAGCCCTCCCGGTCGCGTGACGCGTACGCCTAACGTTATCCGTTACGCCTACGCCACGGAGGCGCCGCGTACCTCCGGGATGGGTCGCCGCACCCCGGCGCCGGACCGACGTAAGCCCGCCGGCCACCGAAGGCGTAATTCGATGGCCGGGCCCGCCGCGCTACGCAGGTGCCCAGGACCGGCGATGCGCTCCCGATGGCCTGCGCGACGGGCGCCGCCGCCGTGCGGCGACGCGCGGGATTCGGCCAGGGACAGTGGAGGGAGCCCATGCTCCTATCGAGGTGCGAACGCCGCGGGCGCACAATTCACGCCGACGCGAAGCGGTGCCCGTGCTGCCACGCCGCCGCCGGAGCGGAAACGCGCCCTGCCCCGAGCGAGGCCGGCTATTGGATCTGCATGCTTACGACCTCGTGCGCCGTCCTCTGCCGGCTCCTCGTGATCCGCGGGTAGGCGCCGCCCGGCCTACATCCGCTCCTTGATGCCGGAGCCGACGAGCCACCAGTTCACCGGGTAGCTGGTCAGAAATCCCGCCACCATCGCGGCCTGCATGGCGAACCAGAACTCGACCGAGTCCACCGGGGCCTGTCGTCCCGCCAGGAGCGGGTAGAGCCAGAACTGCGTCAGCGCCATGAGGCCGTACATGCCGACCTGCCAGGCGATCAGCGATGCGGTGTCCGCCTTCACCGCCGCCACGAGGCCCTCGCCGGGCGAGAGCCCGCGCATCGGCACGATGGCGTAGTATTGGAACGCGATCCCGAGGGCGTAGGCGAAGACGAAGTCCAGCACCCAGACCGCGTACATCTTCTCCTCGAATAGGGAGTGCCATCCGAACCAGACGGCGACGCCCGGCACCAGGAAGGCGAGCCACTCGGCGGCGACGTCGCCCAGCATGCAGCCGCTGCCGCAGTGGAGCGCGCCCTTGCCGACCATCACCGGGAACGGGGTCTGCGTCATGTTCGGCGGCTTCTCGCCGCGCTCCTTGGCGTGATGGTGCGCCTCCATCGTGGCTAGCCGTCCATAGCGGTAGTACGCCCAGACGACGACGAGCGTCCCGAACAGCGCGCTCACCGGCCAAACGACGTTCATGACCGTCATGTGCTGCGGGTGCCGGATCACCTGCACCGACAGCAGCGCCGAGCAGGCGGCCCCCAGGAGCAGGGACAGGATCGCGAGCGTGTTGAGCCAAGTGGGGAACACGGGCACTCCTAGCGGGGCGGGGCGGGATCGAGGTCGGTCGCCCGCAGGCGCAGGGCATTGCCGATGACGCTGACCGAGGACAGCGCCATCGCGGCCGCCGCGACGATCGGCGAGAGCAGGATGCCGAGGAACGGGTAGAGGACGCCGGCCGCCACCGGCACGCCGGCCGCGTTGTAGACGAAGGCGAAGAACAGGTTCTGGCGGATGTTGCCCATCACCGCCCGCGACAGCCGCCGCGCCCGCACGATGCCGACGAGGTCGCCCTTGAGCAGCGTCAGGCCGGCGCTCTCGATGGCCACGTCCGTCCCCGTCCCCATCGCGATCCCGACGTCGGCCGCGGCGAGCGCGGGGGCGTCGTTCACGCCGTCGCCGGCCATCGCGACCACCTGCCCGGCCGCCTTGTGCCGCTCGACCACGGCGGCCTTCTGGTCGGGCAACACCTCCGCCTCGACCTCCTCGATGCCGAGCCGGCGCGCCACCGCCTCGGCGGTCGTGCGGTTGTCGCCGGTCAGCATCACGACCCGGATGCCCTCGGTCCGGAGCGCCGCCAGCGCCTCGGCCGTCGTCGCCTTGACCGGGTCGGCGATGGCGATGACGCCGGCGACCCGTCCGTCGACGCCGGCGAAGATCGCCGTGGCGCCGTCGCGCCGGGCTCGTCGGCTTCGGCGTCATGGGTGGATACGTCGACCCCTTGCTCGCGAAGGAAGGCGGCGTTGCCCAGCGCCACGCGGCGGCCCTCGACCGTTCCGAGCGCGCCCTTGCCGGTGGGGCTGTCGAAATCCGTGACGGAGGCGGTCGCGATCCCCCGCTTCCCGGCCGCCGCCACGATGGCCAGGGCGAGCGGGTGCTCGCTCGCCCGCTCGACGCTCGCCGCGAGCCGCAGGAGCGTGTCCTCGTCGAAGCCGGCCGCCGCCACGATCCGGGTCACGGCCGGCTTGCCCTCGGTCAGGGTGCCGGTCTTGTCCATGACCAGGGTCGTGACCCGCTCCATCCGCTCCAGCGCCTCGGCGTTCTTGACGAGCACCCCGGCCGCGGCGCCGCGGCCGACGCCGACCATGATCGACATCGGCGTGGCGAGGCCGAGCGCGCACGGGCAGGCGATGATCAGCACCGCGACCGCGGCCAACAGAGCGAAGGTGAAGCGGGGCTCCGGCCCGAAGGCCATCCAGGCGGCGAAGGCGACAACCGCCACGCCGATGACCGCCGGCACGAACCAGCCCGCGACCCGGTCGGCGAGGCGCTGGATCGGGGCCCGGCTCCGCTGGGCCTCGGCCACCATCTGGACGATGCGGGCCAGCATGGTATCGCGCCCGACCTTGGTCGCCTCGACGACGAGGGAGCCGGACTGGTTGAGGCTGCCGCCGATGACGGGGGCGCCGGCCTCCTTGGCGACCGGCATCGATTCCCCCGTCACGAGGCTCTCGTCCACGGAGCCGCGGCCCTCCACCACCGTCCCGTCGACCGGGACCTTCTCGCCGGGGCGCACGCGCAGGCGGTCGCCGACCTCGATGGCATCGAGTTGCACCTCCTCGTCCTCGCCGTCCGGCCGGATGCGGCGGGCGGTCTTCGGCGCGAGGTCGAGGAGCGCCCGGAGCGCGCCGCCGGTGCTCTCGCGGGCGCGCAGCTCCAGGACCTGCCCGAGCAGCACCAGCACGGTGATCACCGCCGCCGCCTCGAAGTAGGCCGGCACCGCCCCGCCGCGCCCGCGCAGCGCCTCCGGGAACAGCCCGGGGGCGAGCGTCGCGACCACGCTGTAGAGGTAGGCCGTGCCCGTCCCGAGGGCGACCAGGGTGAACATGTTCAGGTTCCGGGACAGGACGGAGTGCCAGGCCCGAACGAAGAAGGGCCAGCCGGCCCAGACCACGACCGGGGTGGCGAGCGCGAACTGGATCCAGTTCGAGGTCTGCTGGCCGAGGCGGTCGGTCAACCCGAGCAGGTGGCCGCCCATCTCAAGCACGAACACCGGAACGGTCAGCACCAGCCCGGCCCAGAACCGGCGCGTCATGTCGACGAGCTCCTCGCTCGGACCGTCGTCCGCACCGACCATCGCGGGTTCCAGGGCCATCCCGCAGATCGGGCAAGCCCCTGGCCCGACCTGGCGCACCTCCGGGTGCATCGGGCAGGTGTAGATCGAGCCCGCCGGCACCGGGTCGGACTTCGCCGCGGCGGAGGCGGGGTCGACGTAGCGGACGGGGTCGGCCTCGAACTTGGTCCGGCAGCCGTTCGAACAGAAATAGTACGGATGCCCGTCGTGCTCGGCCCGGTGCTTCGTCGCGTGCGGGTCCACCGTCATCCCGCAGACCGGGTCCCTCACGCGGAAGGCGCCATCGGACGAGTCAGGTGCGGCATGGCTGTGCGCACGGTGGTCGTGCCCGTGGCCGTGCGCGTGCGCGGAATGGTCGTGGCCGCCGGCACGGGCGTGGCCTCCCGCAGCGTGAGGATGTCCCTGCGACGCGTCGCTCATCACCGCTCCTTCCGTATGGCCGAGGGCCTGGCCGCCGGACCGCGAACGGTCCGGCGGCGCGCGGCGCCTTACCGGTTGCCTTCCTTCTTCGCGTTCTTGTCGAGCCAGGCGACGAGCTCCTGAATGCTCTTCTCCTGCTCGCCGATGGTCTTCTCGGCGAGGCGCTTGCTCTCGGCGTTGTCGGCGCCCTTCAGCGCCGCTCGGGCCATGTCGATGGCGCCCTGGTGGTGGGGGATCATCGCGCAGACCCACGCGACGTCGGGATCGCCCGCCATCATCCCCTGCATCATCGGGCCATTCATCGACATCATCGCCCGCTGCAGGCCCTTCTGGGTCTCGGTCATCTGACTGCCCATGCCCTGCATGGCCTGGGACATGTGCGCCTGCATGTCCTTCACCATCGCCTCCTTGCCCGCCGAGGCCGCCTTGCACGCGTCCGGCAGCCTCACGGCGGATTGCATCGAGCCGTGGTCGTGATCGTGGTCATGGTCGGCCGCGACGGCCGCTCCGGCGCCGGCGAACGCCATGGTCGCGGCAAGGACAAGATAACGAACGAGCATGGTTGCCTCCTCTCATCTGGTGGAAGGGGCGGCCGTCGCCGGCCGCCCCGATTGGCTCAGGCGGCCATCTTGCGGCAGCTCTCGGCGCATCGCCGGCACTGCTCGACGCAGTCCCGCATGTCGCCGACCTGCTCGCAGCTCCTGGCGCAGGCCTCGCACACCTCTGCGCAGGCGCGGCAGGTATGCTTGTGCTCGGGGGTGCCGATCAGCATCAAGTGAGCCGAAGTCCGGCACGTCTCCGCACAGGCTAACATCAGCCGGAAATGCGCCGGCTCGACGTGCTTGCCGCCGGCCGGAAGGCAGTGGTTCGAGGCCATGCCGATGCAGGTCTGATAGCAGCGCAGACACTCATCGACGCAGGACTGCATCTCGTTCGAAATCGTATGCATTTTTAATCTCCATCCAGGTAGTTTTTACTGTTCGATAAACTGAGCTTTACGCCAAAAAGCGATTTTATTGCTCAGCACAGCGCAGTCATAAAGATGGTGAACTGACATCTTGTTCAACGCGAAAGACGAAAATCTTTCGCGGTGACGTTCACGTTTGGAAAGACGGTCCCGCGGCCATCGTGGACCGGTCCCGGCGCGCCGGGATCGCCCGATCACGAACGACCCGATGGGACGCCGCCCTTTCGAGCCACGGTTCGGCGCGCCCCGCCGGGGCGACCCGAAGCGGCGCCGCCGCTCTTGAGGCGGCGATTGGACAGATCGACAGGGGATCGGTCTCGACGGCGAGGAAGCGGGCGCAGGTCGTGGCCGCGGGCGCATCTCAGGCGTTGCGCGCCTCAGGCGCGCAACGCCTCACGCGACGGTTCGTGGCGGCTTGCGAAGCGCCTCGGGCCCTGCGCCCTCGTGCCCCGCGACGTCGTCCGGGACCATCACGACGGCCTTGAAGAGGGGGGCCGACAAGGATGTCGGGGCGGCGGGAATACCGAGGGTGCCACAAACGGCCGTCCCGCAGCGGCAGCGCTTGCAGGCGCCGGGGCAGCAACCCTCGTCGGAATCGGCGGCTTTGAGCGAGGCCGTCGGCCGAACCGGCATCGTCCCGAAGAAACGCGGCGCACCGGGAAACCTTCCCGTGAGCCCTGGGACGTGCAGCGAGGTTGCGAGGGCCAGCCCAGCAAGCGGTGCCTTCGCATCGACCATTGCCGCCGCGCGCCGATTGTGACCGCAGTGGACATGGCCATCGTGAGCCTCGACAGCGGACGGCGCGACGTAGGCGATGATCGCCAGGATCATCGCCGCCATCGAACGCACCACATGCCGCTTGAAGGCCATCCCGGTCGCCAACCCCGATCTTGAATGCCGCGACGAAGTCACACCCTGGACGAGAATGCCTGCATCCGCATTTGGTTGCCGGCGCGTCCCATCACGCGGTCGCGCGTACCTGCTCGGCCGGGTAGCCGGCGGCGGTGACGGCCCGTGCGATGTGGCCTGCCGGCCCGACGGCGCCGGACACGGTCACGAGCTTGGCCCCGAGGTCCACCGCGACCTGGGCCTCCGGCTCGATGTCGATGATGGCCCGGGTCACGGACTTGACGCAACCTCCGCAGCCCATCTGGTCGACCTTGAAACGATGCATGACGCTCTCCCTATGACGGCGTCACCTCCAGATGGGGCTTCCCATGGTGGGAAGGTCAAGGCTTGAGGAGCGCCTCGCATCAGGCTGGAGCGCGTTCGCTGCAGGCGACATGGCCGTCCTGACGCTGAAGCCGGTCGACCCTCGACATCCTCGACCGGTGCGGCGACGCTTGGCGTGGTTCCATCGCTCAACCCTGAAGCATCATGTCCATCGGCCTGCGCACGTGCGCTTGGATCCTGATCGATGGGCCTTGCGGCGAGGAGGGTCCTGGTCCGAACGATCACTCCCGGCCAACCTCCTGGTAGTGCGCCTTGAGAAAGCGATTGCTTTTGGTGAAAGATGCCACGACGCTCTGCTCAAGCTCATGATACCATACCTCCTCCCGTGCATGCTCGATGCGGTCGACATTGAGTGTCAGGATGTACTGCTGGTTCTCGTCGAGTCTTGCCCGAGTGAGGATGAACTCCAGGCTTTTGCGCAGGGTGTCGTCGTCGACGTCGAAGATGTTATCGTGAACCAGCAGCCCGGGGTGGCGGGATTTAGTATAATCGTTCAGCAGCAGCGCGATGTCGTAGATAAACACCTTTTCCCTCTCCACGCTATGACTGCCGTCATCGTCGATCCGCAGAACGATATCGACGACGTGTTTCCTGGGGGTGGTTCGCACCTCGAAGGAAGCCTTGCGGTTGCCCTGGATGAAGTGATGAATGGTGAGGATCGTCCGCTCGAAGGACCGCAGCCGGTCCCCGGCGGCAGAGATGCTGGCCTGCAATGCCAGCCTTTCGGCCTCGATCTCGGACTTCTTGGCCTGACGTTCGATCAGCAGTTGGTCGTAACGGCCGAGGAAGCTCTTGAGCTGTCCAAGTTCATCGCTCTTCGCCTGGAAGGAGGCATAGGTCTGGCGTAGGTTGCGCAGCTGCCCTTTCTGGTCGAGAACCGCCACCAGCTTTGCGTACCGCCTATCGAGTTCTGCGAGCTGCTTGTTGAGGTTCCGGATCTCGACGTCCACCACCCTCGACTTCTCGTCCAGCAGGTGACGCTGGAACTGCTCGATCTTGGATTTGAAAGTCATCACCTCCGTGAGTTCGCGGACGATGCTGGTTCCCAGGCCGGCACGAAGCTGGTCGTAGAAGTCGCGGATCTCGCCGCTGTCTATGCCGGGTTCCAGGGCGATCGGCGCCAGGTTCGCAGCGCGCTGGACCAGCACGTCCTTGCTGCGGCGCAGGTCCGACATCCGGTCTTCGATATCGAGGATCTCGCCCTTCACGATGTCGTAGGCCGGGGCGTTCTCCAGGGCATCGATGCCTTGCCGGATCGTCTCGACCTCCTCGTCGAGGGCGTTGAGGTCGGACCGGGCGTCATCCAGGTCCTTCTGGCGAACGAGCCTCACGCTGTCCTTGATGCGAGCCTCCTCGACGGCGATGGCGTCGAGTTCCTTCTGTATGCCCTTGACGGCACGGTAGATGCCGAGGTCGATGCCGAGGAGCATGAGGTGCGGCGCGTAGTTGTCCGGTATCCGGGCCTTGGTGTCGAAGCAGCCTACAATCGACTTGAACTCGGATCGCTCGTCCCGGATCAGCGGCCCCAGGATCTCCCGGAACCCGACCTGCTCATCCTGGTCGGGGAACAGCCTTCCCGTCAGGAAATCGGTCGCATCCTTGAGCTTCGCGTAGACCGTCTCGCGCCCGTCGACGATGATCCGCGGGTGCTCCACCTCTTCGAGCGATCTCTTGATGGTGTAACCGATCCCGTGCAGCCGGAAGTCGACGCAGATGAGGGTGCGCGGATCGAAGCTCTCCTTCGGGATTTTTGCCACGCGACTTTCCGTTTTGCGTTTGAGCAAGGCGAAGTTCAAGAATTCGATGCAGAGCGACTTGCCGACGCCGTTGTTCTTGGAGCTGGTCACGTCGCTCTCACCCAGGATCACATTGACCCCTGCCGTGAAGACGATGGGATCGATGGTCGCGGGCTCGGTGTAGAGACGCTCAATCAACATCACGGACGATCAGGTATGGTTCTTCGAAATCGATCAGGCCAACGGCGTATAGGAAGGTGATGCCATAAAAGAACGAATTCCACGCGAACCAACTCTCGCGTTTGAAACGCTCCACCACGTCGAAGATACTGACGCGACCCTTGCCCGACTGCCTGATGTACCGCGCGATCTCGAAACCGACGATTGCCGGAGACTTGTCGAGTGCCTCGTCCTTGAGGAAGATGCTAGGCATCGAGCGCGCGCTTGTTCGGGAACACGTTGCAGGCAATCAGCTGATCGACAAGGTAATATCGAATGGCGCAATCGTCGAACGCGACGGCGCTGGTGCCCATCATCCGAAGGACCTTTTCGGTCAGCGCGTCGAGGGCGGCTTTGGGATCGCCTCCATATTCCGTCAGGACGCGGTCGCTCCAATTCATGAGGTAGACCTGGAGCTTGCGCACACGCACGTGCCCGAGGTCGGTATGCCTGTTCACTTCCGCCAGCGCCCGTCCATATATCTCGTGCAAGTCGACGAACCGCTGTTCGAGGAAGGCGGCGTGATCCGCGAATCGGTCGCGGATCTTCCTGTCGGGATCGGGGTCCTCCCGGTTGTCGCCGACCGAGATCCCTTCCTCGGCGGCGCTGAGCACCTCTATGAGGCGGATCAGGGTACCAACCTCGTTGGACTGCCGGGGCTCGGGGATCTTCAACTCGTCGCGCAGGAACTCGCAGCAGCGCTCAAGCCTGTCCAAGCGAAGGTCGCCGACCTTCCTCAGGAGCTCGGGAATGTCCCAGACGTCGTCCACCAGGGACATGCTGAACACGCCGTCGCCGCCTAGGAACGACTCCCGGTACCTGCGCTTCTCTCCGATGATGAGAACGACCAGGCGGTCGTATTTGCCGTCCAGGCCGCTCGCCACGAAGCCCTTATGGGTATGCTTGATCTTGTCCAATTCCGACGTCGACGTCACCTGGATGGCGATCCGTTCGTCCTCGTCGCCCAAATCGATAGCTCGCGCGTTCCTCTCTACTATGTTGATGTTTTTCAGCTTATAGTCAAACGCCAAGTTCAGAAAATCTCGAAAAAACGCTTCCGCATGGACGTTGATGTCTTGTAGGTTGAGGCTATTGCGGTGCCCGACCGACATCCTCAATTGCGTCAAATAGTGCAAAGCGACCCCGATGAGGCTTGCGCGATTCATGGTGGTGACGAAACTCTCTCGGATCCGCAAAGTCCTAGCGTTGCGGCGCCCCCTTCGCCACTCCGATCTTCATTCCGTCGGGGCGAGGCTGTGAACCGAGTTCCCGCCTGCGCTAGGCCCGCCTTCGAGGGATGTCCGGGCACGAAGCGGGGCGTCGGCACTTGCGCGGCGGCGCGACGACCGTTCACCACCGTGGACGGCGACGGCGATCACCCGCACGTCGGCCGCGCTCAGGCCGGTTCGCCGCCACGATAACGGGCGAAGGCGGTTCGCCCCTCGGGTCCGAACAGGATCACCGCGTAGGTGGCGGGATCCCTGCCCTCGACCTCCATGCCGGGCGAGCCGGCCGGCATGCCCGGAACGGCCAGCCCGGTTCCGTTCGGGCGCTCGGCCAACAACCGCTTGATGGCGTCGGCCGGGACGTGTCCCTCGACCACGTAGCCGTCGACGAGGGCGGTGTGGCAGGAGGCGAGGTCCCGCGGCACGCCGAGACGCGCCTTCACCGCGGTCACGGGCCCCTCGGTCACCGTCACCGTGAAGCCGGCCTGGCGCAGGTGGTCCACCCACTTCGCGCAGCAACCGCAACTCGGGTCCTTCGTCACGGCGACGGTCGGCAGGCCCCTTGCCGAGCCGGATCGACCGACGGCCAGGGCCGCCGCCAGGCCCACGAGCACGGCTCGCCGGGATGGCATCATGTCAGACTTCATCATCCGCTCCCGTTGCTCACTCATTCGGCCGCCAGGGGCATCCGGGCACCTTCCCCGGCCGCCTCGACGGCCTGCGGCAACCCGCGCCCTTTCACCCAAGCATAGACGGCCGGGATCACCACGAGGGTCAGCACGGTCGAGGAGACCATGCCGCCGATCATCGGCACGGCGATGCGCTGCATGACCTCGGAGCCCGAGCCGGTGCTCCAGAGGATGGGCAGGAGCCCCGCCATGATGGCGACCACCGTCATCATCTTGGGCCGCACCCGCTCGACCGCGCCGACCATGATGGCCCGCCTCAGATCCTCGCCCGTGAGCGAGCGTCCCTCGCGGGCGCACCCGGCCCGGACCTCGTCCCAGGCATGGTCGAGGTAGACCAGCATGATCACGCCGGTCTCCGCCGCGACCCCCGCCAGGGCGATGAAGCCGACCGCCACCGCCACCGACATGTTGAAGCCCATCCACCACATCAGCCAGACGCCACCGACGAGCGCGAACGGCAGGGACAGCATGACGATCAGCGTTTCGGTCAGGCGCCGGAAGTTGAGGTAGAGCAGCAGGAACACGACCAGCAGCGTCAGCGGCACGACGATCCTGAGACGCGCCGCGGCGCGCTCCAGGTACTCGTACTGCCCGCTCCACTGCAGCGTCGTGCCCGGCGGCAGCGTGACCTCGCCGTCGACCGCGGCCCGCGCGTCGGCCACGTAGCCGCCGAGGTCGCGCCCCGTGAGGTCGACGAAGATGTAGACCGCGAGCTGCCCGTTCTCGGTGCGGATCGAGGTCGGCCCCCGGGTGAGCTCGACCTTCGCCACCTCGCGCAGGGGGACCGTACCCCCCGCCGGAAGGGGCACCTGCACCTCGTCGGCGATGGCCCTCGGGTCCGAGCGGGAGGCGCGCGGGTAGCGCACGTTGACGGTGTAGCGCTCGCGGCCCTCGACCGTGGTCGTCACGGCCTGGCCGCCGAGCGCCGTGGCGACGACGTCCTGCACGTCCCCGACCGTCAGTCCGTAGCGCCCGAGCGCGTCGCGGTCCGGCGCGATGTCGAGGAAGTAGCCGCCGACGACCCGCTCGGCGTAGGCGCTCGACGTGCCCGGCACGTCGCGCACCACCGCCTCGACCTGGCGGGCGACCTTCTCCATGGTGCCGAAATCGGTCCCGAGCACCTTGATGCCGACCGGCGTCCGGATGCCGGTCGAGAGCATGTCGATGCGGGCTCGGATCGGCTGCGTCCAGGCGTTGGACACGCCCGGGAACTGCAGCGCCCGGTCCATCTCGGCCTTGAGGCTGGCCAAGGTCACGCCCGGGCGCCATTGCGCCTTCGGCTTGAGGCTGATGATGGTCTCGGCCATCTCCATCGGCGCCGGGTCGGTCGCCGTGTTGGCACGGCCCGCCTTGCCGTAGACCGAGGCGACCTCCGGGAAGGACTTGATGATCCGGTCCTGGGTCGCCAGCAGCTCGGCGGCCTTGGTGACCGAGATGCCCGGCAACGTCGTCGGCATGTACATCAGCGTGCCCTCGTCGAGTTCCGGCATGAACTCCGATCCGAGCTGGCGCGCCGGCCAGACCGTCGCCGCCAGGACACCGAGGGCGAGCAGGATCGTGGGGATGCGCGCCCGCAGCACGCCGGCGATGAGCGGCCGGTAAAGCCAGATCAGGAGCCGGTTCACGGGGTTGCGATGCTCCGGCACGATGCGCCCGCGCACGAACAGCACCATGAGCGCCGGCACCAGGGTCACCGACAGGAGCGCGGCCGCCGCCATGGCAAAGGTCTTGGTGACGGCGAGCGGCCCGAACAGGCGCCCCTCCTCGCCCTCCAGGGTGAAGATCGGCAGGAAGCTCACGGTGACGATGAGGAGCGAGAGAAACAGCGACGGCCCGACCTCGGCGGCGGCCTCGACCAGGACCTCGACCCGTCGCTTGCCCGGCGGCGCCCGCTCCAGGTGCTTGTGGGCGTTCTCGATCATCACGATGGCGGCGTCGATCATGGCGCCGACCGCGATGGCGATGCCGCCGAGCGACATGATGTTGGCGCCGATGCCGAGCGCCTTCATCCCCGCGAACGCCATCAGGATGCCGACCGGCAGCATCAGGATGGCCACCAGCGCGCTACGGACGTGGAGCAGGAACACGACGCAGACGAGCGAGACGATGACGCTCTCCTCGACGAGCGTGTGCCGCAGCGTCTCGATGGCGGCCTCGATCAGCCGCGAGCGGTCGTAGACCGGCAGGATCTCCGTGCCGGCAGGCAGGCTCCTCGCCACCTCGGCGAGCTTCGCCTTCGCGTTCTCGATGACGGTCAGGGCGTTCGCGCCGAAGCGCTGCAGGACGATGCCGCCGGCGACCTCGCCCTCGCCGTTCAGCTCGGCGAGGCCGCGCCGCTCGTCCGGTCCGAGCTCGACCCGGGCGACGTCCCGGACCCGCAGGGGCGTGCCGCCCGAGGTCTTCAGCACGATGGTCTCGATGTCGGCGACGCCCCTCAGGTAGCCGCGCCCGCGCACCATGAATTCGAACTCGGAGAGCTCGACCGTGCGCCCGCCGACGTCGGCGTTGCTCGCCCGGATGGCGTCCCGGAGCTTGTTCAGGCTGATGCCCTGCGCGCGCAGGCGGTTCGGGTCGACGACGACGTTATACTGCTTGACGAAGCCGCCGACGCCCGCGACCTCGGCCACGCCCTCGGCGCGCGAGGCGCCGAAGCGAACGACCCAGTCCTGCAGGGACCGGAGCTCGGCGAGCGTGCGCTCACGCGCCACCACCACGTACTGGTAGACCCAGCCCACGCCGGTCGCGTCGGGGCCCAGCGTCGGCGTCACCCCCGCGGGAAGCCGGCTCGCCGCCCCGTTGAGGTATTCCAGCACCCGCGAGCGGCCCCAGTACGGGTCGGTGCCTTCCTCGAAGATCACGTAGACGAAGCTGACCCCGAAGAACGAGAAGCCCCGCACCACCTTCGCCTTCGGGACCGTCAGCATGGCGGTGGTCAGCGGGTAGGTGACCTGGTCCTCGACCACCTGGGGCGCCTGCCCCGGATACTCGGTGTAGACGATGGCCTGCACGTCCGAGAGGTCGGGGATGGCGTCGAGCGGCAGCGTCCTGAGCGCCATGACGCCTGTCGCGACCGCGAACACGGTCCCGACCAACACCAGCACGAGGTTGCGGGCCGACCAGCCGATCAGGCGCGCGATCATGGCTTGCCCTCCACATTCGCCGCCTGCCGGTCATCCGCCTTCGGGGCCGCCATGGACTTCAGCGCCGCCTTCAGGTTGCTCTCGGCGTCGATCAGGAAATTCGCCGCCGTGACCACCCGCTCGCCGGCGGCGACGCCGTCGCGGATCTCGACGAAGCCGGTGCCGCGAACCCCGACCTTGACCTCGCGCGGCTCGAAGCGGCCTGCGCCCCTGTCGAGTAGCACCACTTGCCGTGCACCCGTGTCGATGACCGCGTCGTCGGGCACCGCCACGACGGGCTTGCCCGTTCCCGAGGCGATCTCGACCTCGGCGTACATGTCCGGCAGCAGCGCGCCGTCCGGGTTCGGCAGCTCGATGCGGACCCGCGTGGTGCGGGTGTCCGGGTTCACCTGCGGGTAGATGACGCCGACCTTGCCGGAGAAGGTCCGTCCCGGCGCCGAGCGGAGGCGCACGGTCACGGCCTGCCCGACGCGGACCCCGGCGAGGTCGCGCTCGGGCACGTCGGCCAGCACCCATACGGCCGAGATGTCGCCGATCCGGAACAGGGTGTCACCGGCGGCGGCCTTCATGCCCTCGACGGCCGAGCGCTGCAGCACCACGCCGTCCCTGGCCGACGACCAGGTGATGGCCATCGGCACCTTCCGGGTGCGCTCCATCTCGTCGATGACGGCTTCTGAGACGTTCAGGTTCTGAAGCCTGCGGCGCGCCCCGTCGAAGCCCGGGTTGGCGATGAGCTGCGCGGCGGCGGCGTTGATCTCGGGCGAGTAGACGTGGACCAGCGGCTGGCCCTTGCGGACGCGGTCGCCGGTGGTGACGTCCTCGACATGGTCGACATACGCGTCCGACCGGGTCGCGATGACCGTGACGCGCCGTTCGTCGAGGGCGACGGTGCCCGGCACCCGCACGGATTGGGCGACGACCCGCCGCTCCACGGTCTCGGTCCGGACGCCGGTCCGCTGGACCTTGCCGGGGGAGACGGTCACGACGTCGCCGCCCTCGTCCTCGCCCGCGTAGACGGGGATGTAGTCCATCCCCATCGAATCCTTCTTCGGGGTCGTCGAGGTGTCCGGCAGGCCCATCGGGTTGCGGTAGTAGAGCACCTTGCGCGCGCCCCCGTCGGGCTTCCCGGCCGCCGCCGTTCCATGCGCCGCCATGCCGTGCCCGGTCACGTCGTGGCCGGCCCTGTCGGGGGATGTCGCCTCGCTCTCTCGTGCCTGGTCGAAGCGCACGTCCTCGCTGGCCCGAACCGCCCGGAAGTCGTGCCCCTCCGCAGTCGTTCTCGGCGACGCGGAGTAGACCGGCTTCCCATCCGGATCCTGGTAGTAGACCACCGGACCCGTGACCTTCGCCGGCGCCGGTGCCTGCGGACCCGGCATGCCGGTCGGAAGCCAGTGGGCGGATTCGGTCCGTGCGCGCTCGACGAGGACCGGAACGGGGCTGCCATCGCGCCCCGCCCAGTACCCGGTGCCCCCCGCCGCCGACGCGGCGAGGATCCCGGCGAGCCATGCCGAGCGGCTCACAGGACCGCCCGGAAGACGAGCCTGTCCTCGACGGTACCTGTTTCGCCCTGGACCTTCGCCCCCAGCGAGAGCCGCCAGCCCCCGGCCATCGTGAGCTTCGCCTTGAAGCGGTAGAGGCCAGGCTCCGTCGACGGGACCTGCTCGATCGTCGAGGTCATCTCGTCCATGCTGTCGGGCGCCATGTCGATGCGCTTGGCGAAGATCACCGCGTCCGGAACGGGCTTGCCGGTGCGCTTGTCCATGAGGTGCACCAAGAGGACGGTCTCGCCGACCTTCGCCTCCGTCCTGGTCGAGCTCGAAGGCGTAGTCCTCGATGCCGGCGAGCGCCGGCAGGACCGGGACCGACAGGGCGGCACCGAGCAGCGCGGCACCGAGGGCGCGCGCGAAGGGATACTTGGTCACGGGTTTCGTCTCCTGAACGCGATGAGTGGCCACGCGCGGACGCGCGGCGTCGTGCCGGCGCTCACGCCGGCGGCATCGGGCTCAGGCTCGGGGGGCTCGGGTAACGGGCGGCCGGATACGCTGGCGAAGGACGCCGCATCGGGCCACACCCGGCTCGTTCGCGTCGCTACCGGGGCCGGGACGGACGCCGCGCTCGGCGGGAGGGAGACGATGCTGGCGAGGCAGAGCGCCAGCAGCGGACAAGCGGCCTTGGCGCAGTCGGGTTGCGCCCCCTCTCCGGGCGGGCAGCACGGCATGTCGGCCATGTCCGCGTCGCCCGCGTCCATACCCTCCATCCCGGCATGTGCGATGGCCGAGGTCGTCCCAGGCGCGGCTTGCGTCATTATGAACGCACCCATCCCTGCGGCGGCCGCGGGAGCGGCCACCGGCGTCAGGGCGAGACTGAGCACCGCCAGGAGCGGCAACACTCGCCGAAGGGCGATCAAGAGCGTCACGCGGGAACGATGCCAGCTTTTCGATCCGGGCGGAAGGCCAGTGTGAAGGGAGAGGGCGCGTCCCACGTCTAGAAGGTCAAGGTTCCGTTTGGTCGGGCGGCCGATCCGCCGACCGACCTCGCCGGGTGGGCGTCCCGGGGACCCGTTCCCCGACGGGCCCGCCGGACCGTGCCATGGCGCGGTCCGCCTCGCGTGCCATGGCCGACGCCGACCGGCGGCGAGAGGCCGGATCGAGGCCGCCATGGAAGCCGCGTCGACGCCATCGGTCCCCTGGTACCCCCCGGGACGGCGGAGCGGCCCTCTTCCGAGCGCGCCATGTGGAAGGCGGCCGATGGAGGGAACGGTCGCGTGCGTCGCCGGCGTGAGCCGGTCGTCGACCTCGGGCTGTCGCGCTGGCCGCCCATCGCCAGGGCGCAGGGTCCCGCCCCCGGCCTCCACGCGCGTGCTGTCCGGGCATCCGGGAAACCCACCGCACTCTTGGCCCTGCGCGCGGTGGGCGGTGCGGGCCGGCGCGCCAAACCCCACCCCGCACGACCCCAATCGGCCGGTCCGGCGGTTCGGACCGCGCGGGAGGTTCAGAAGTGCCGGGCGGGGGACGCCGACCGGCCGGCGGCAGGGCGGCGGGGCACCGCGCTGATCGATCCGGTCGTCAGGCCGACATCCGGAGCTTCGACCCGAGGCGGTGCGGTCCGTTGCGATTGATGCGTCTGGGGCAGAAAACGGGGTGGGACGTTGTCCATCCACCCCGCGAGGGCGTGACCCGGCAGTCCGGCGAGCATGGCGATTCCTGCAAAGGCGGGGATGATCTTGCTTTTCATGGCGGAACCCGTTGACCTGATGAGAAGCTTGACGCTCCTTGTCTTCAAGTCCGGATGTCTCGGAGGTACCGTTACAGCGCGCTGCGAACTTTCGTAGGATTAGGCCGGGGTCGCCCGGGGTGGCGCCTCGCTCATCCGGAGGGACGATCCTGCAAGCGATTGCGGGATGCGCGGCGCCCGGTTTGCCTCGCGCAGCCGGGTGGGGGTTCGTGCCCGTCGACTTTCCGGATCCCATCCGCGGCGATACCGCGGGGGGCCCTCGTCATGAAGCGTCGGCCGGCGACAGACGCTGAAGCCGTCGCGTCGCCCCTCGGACCCCGCGAGGCGATCCGGAGGATGTTCCGAACCGGCTCGCTACCAGCGAAGGAGGCGTGGCCCCAGGAGCGCTCCGACGAGCGTGCACATCGCGATCGTCCCCCCGTACCAGACGGCGACGAACGGTACGGTGTCGTCCATGCAGTGCAGCGAATAGCCGAGCGCGCTCACGGCTCCCGCGGAGAGGCCGACCAGGGCGCCCGCCCGCACGAGATCCGTCGGGGCGCCGAACCGTCGAACCGCCCACGTGACGACGGCGAACGGCACGACGGCGATCACGGGAATCGAGATGAGGCATTCGAGCCAGGTGTGACCGGATACCACGCCGTGCCAATGTTCGGCCGGCGTCATCGTGAGGCTCACGCACGCCAGCGCCGCGACCACGAGGAACGGCAAGGCGGCGACCCCGAGATGGACGCGGCTCTCGCCGCCGGGCCTGGCCGCCCTGACGAGATACCGGAGCGCGAGACCCCCGACCGCGGCCGCGAACGAGAACTTGAAGGCGAGGAACAGCAGCGGCCGGACCTCGGTCAGGCCGGGACGCAGGCCCAGAAACGCCAGCGCCAGGCACAGCGCGGCCGTCGCGCCGACCGCGACCGCCAGCGCGAGCCGGCGGGTCATCCAGGGGGCCCCGACCGGCTCGCGCTCGAAGCTGGCGCCCAGCAGGCCGATGAGTTCGTCGGTCTTCATCTCGCCTTGCCTCCCACGAGATTGGCCAGGGTCTTCAGGCCGCGGTGGACGCTCACCTTGATCGCGGTCTCGGACATCCCGGCGCGTTCGGCCGCCTCGGCGGCGCTCAGGCCCTCGACCCTCGTCGACAGGATCGCGTTCCTCATCTTGGGCGGCAGGTGCGCCAGGAGGCGCTCGACGTCGAGCGAACTCTCCGCCGCGACATGATCGTCGCGAGCCACCAGCACGCCGGCATCCTCGACCGGGACGTCGGCCGCGGCCGCACGCGTACGCCGAAGATGGTCGATGAGCTTGTAGCGGGCGATGGCGTGGATCCACGGCGTCACCGGTTGCGTGACGTCATAGGTGTGCCGCCGCACGTGGATCACCATCAGCGTCTCCTGGACGAGATCCTCCGCCTCGGTGTCGGGACGGCCGGAGCGGGTTAGCTTGCCCTTGTAATACGCGCGCAGGTGCGACCCGAGCCGCCCCAGGAAGCGCCGGTAGTCGGCCGCGCTGCCCGCAAGGCTGGCGATGAGCAGCCCGCGCAGTTCCTCCTCCGTCTGCAGCACCGGGACTAGGCGGGCCGGTTCGTAGCCGCTGAGCGGATGCCGGTGATACGTCGCATGTTCCGCCACCCCGCCGTGTCCCCAAGACCGCAGCACCATCCTGCGGGAGCGTGTCGTACGGCGATCCGAGCCCTGCGGCCCGTCGGCCGAAGGTGACGCATGATCGGCCGCGCCGCTCGGAGAACAATCCGCAAGCGGCCGCCGAAAGGTTACAGCGCTCGCGGCATGCCCGGGAGCGCAGGCATGTGCCGGGCATAATTGCCAAGCCTATGCCCCGATCTTAGACCTCGCCGGGGCCTACGCCACGGGCCGGGCGGGACGCCTCCGGAGCCTCGCCGCCCGCGCTGTCCCTTCGCATGGACAGGTCTGCCGAGAGCGCCGCCGAGAGGGCGATCTCCGATCCTGGGACGACGGCGGGCTCGTCCCGGAGCCGGCGTTCGGCGCCGTCGCTTTTTCCCCCACCCGGGGCGGTCCGGGCAAGAAGCCGGCCCGTCCCGCCTTCGACGTCTTCCCAGGAGTACGATCATGATCGAGGTGATCCCGAACTGGCATCCGGTCGCGGTCCATTTCACGGTCGCCCTACTCATCACGGCCAGCGTCCTCTTCGCCGCGGGGACCCTGTTCAGGAAAGCGGCATCGGGGGGCGCGCTCACGGCCGCCGCCCGATGGAACCTCGCGATCGGCGCGGCCGTCACGGTCGCGACCCTCGCCACGGGGTGGTCGGCGTACAACACGGTCGCGCACGACGCGGCCTCGCACGCGAACATGACCGTCCACCTTCGCTGGGCCATCGCCACCGCGCTCGTGTTCCTCGCCGCCGCCGGCGTCGCCTGGCTGGAGCGCCGGAAGGTCGCCGGCGCGGGCGTCGTGCTGCTGGCGCTCCTCGCCGGAGGTTCCGGGGCCCTCGCGGTCACGGGCTGGCTCGGCGGCGAGAACGTCTACCGCTACGGCCTGGGCGTCATGGCGCTCCCAAAATCGGGCGACCACGTCCACCCCGCAAGCGGCGGCCATCCCCACGACCATGGCGACGACCACGAGACCGCGGACGCCCCGACCACGCCCGATGCCGCCGCGGGCAAGGTAGAGACGCGCCCGGCGCCGGACGCTCCCTCCGCACCGCACGAACACGCTCATTGACGGACGTGCCGCGGCGATACCCGACCCGGGTAGCGCCAACGTCCCTCGCATGAACGCCACGGAGGTTCCGGAACCGGTGCTGCGGTCAATCCGCGGCGTGCGACTTCGCCGTCGACACCGGCATGTGGCGAACTTCCAACACGCTGAGTTTGTGGGACATCGGTTGAGCGCCACGGATTGCAGCTTCCACCCAGGCGTGAGAATGTCCGCGAAGATTAGGCAGGGGCCCTGATCAGTGAATGTCGTGCGCGCATTGCTGCTTGCCGTACTCGCGTTGGCCTTGGCCATCGCGCCGGCGGCGCCGTGCACGATGGGCCGGCAGTCGATGGCTCACCGCCACATGGCCGCCGCCGCGGCGACGCCCTCGCGCACGTCGCCGGCGCCTTGGGCGGCCAGAACGAGCCGGACGAGGCTGGGATACGCGGGATGTCCCTCGCCGTGCCGGCGGCGGCCGCCGACGAAGGGTGCCCTGGCCATCGGCATCGCCCCAAGCATCCTCCCTGCCCGGCGACATGCTGCCCGCTCGCGTGCCAAGCCGCGCTTCCGACCCTGCCATGGGCAAGCATCGCCCTGGAATTCCATCCGTCGGAGCGGGTCCTGATCGTCCAGGTGGACGGAGCCGTCGACGCGCATCCGCTACGGATCGAGCGGCCGCCGAGGCGCCAAGCGTGACGCGCGGGCGGATCTAGCGCCCGCCCTCGGCCGCTCCGACGGGACGGCCTCGCACACCTCCAACGAGCCGACGCCTTCGCCGGGCGCGACGCCGTCGCCGCTGGACCCGCGGCTCGTGCCACGCCTGGGCGTGCCTTCGGCCGTCCGCCTCAATCCGGGAAATCCAAGATGTTCAAGTTGCCGAGACCGGCCGCGCTCGCGGCGGTCCTGCCGCTCGCCGGCTGCTTGCCCGCCGCCGTTCCCGCCGGGCTGGTCCTCCCCTCGGAACCGGACATCCCGGTGCGGCCGCCCCGCTACGCCAAGGTGACGCAGGGCGTGAAGGACTTCGGCGTCGTCGACCCGAAGGATTGGCGCGAGCTCAATCGTCAGGTCACGCCGAAGGCCGGGTCCGGCGGGATGGGGGGCATGCCGGGCATGGACGGGATGCCCGGCATGGGCGGCAAGCGCGATTCGGGAGGGCGGTGATGGCCCGTCGCTGTAACGAAACGGGCGGCGCCGCCGGACTACCGGACATGAGTGGCACGACGACCGCGCCGGGACACGCCGGTACGACCGCGCGACCGCCGGACGAGGCCGTCCGGGGGCGGTTCGTGCGCGTGGCCGCGGGCGTCACCGGCCTCGGCCTCGCCTTGGGAGGCTGCGCGAGCTTCTCGCCGGACGCAGGCCTCTCCGTCGCCGGCGGCTACGCGGCGCTCGAACTGCGCAAGGACATCGTGAAGGCGGACGACCAGGGCGTCGCGCCGAGCGCGGACGCGCGCGTGGACGCGTTGCTGCGCCGTCCCCTGACCGCCGACGGCGCGGTGCAGGTCGCGCTCCTGAGGAACCGGGGCTTGCAGGCCGCCTTCAACGACCTCGGCGTTTCCGAGGCGCAGTACGTGCAGGCCACGCTGCCGCCCTCGCCGCGCCTCTCGATCACGCAGTGGGGATTGGGTTTCAACACGGAGATCGAGCGCGCCGTCGCCGCCAGCGTGCTGGAGTTGGCGACGCTCCCGGTGCGCGTCGAGATCGCGCGGCAGCGGTTCACGGCCGACCAGTACAACGCGGCGGAGCAGGTCCTGCGGCTCGGGGGCGAGGCGCGCCGGCAATTCTACCGGACCGTGGCGGCCAACCAGGCGACCGCCTTCCTCGAACAGGCGCTGGCCGGCGCCGAATCCGCCTCGACGCTGGCCAAGCAGCTGGGCGAGACGGGCGCGCTGAACAAGCTGGAACAGGCGCGCGAGCACGCCTTCTACAGCGAGTTGGGCGCACAGCTCGCCAAGGCGCGGGTGCAGCAACGCGCCGAACGGGAGCGGCTGACCC
This sequence comes from Methylobacterium komagatae, assembly GCF_042661665.1. Taxonomy (NCBI): domain Bacteria; kingdom Pseudomonadati; phylum Pseudomonadota; class Alphaproteobacteria; order Hyphomicrobiales; family Methylobacteriaceae; genus Methylobacterium; species Methylobacterium komagatae. The sequence goes on along the minus strand of NZ_JBHSWN010000001.1, from coordinate 2,090,412 downwards.
GACTGCTCGGTCTCTGGGGACGGGACGTCGACTTTCGCCTGCCCAACGGCCTCCCGTCCCTGCCCGGGAGGCTCGTCGACGGGCGCGCCATCGAGGCCGAGGCGATGAGCAAGCGGGCCGACGTGCAGGCCGCCCGCTTCGAACTGCAATCGCTCGTCGGGCGGTTCGGCCTGAACCAGGCCAGCGGCTTCGTCAGCGTCTTCGACGCGGGCTTCGCGAACCGGTTCTCGCAGTCGAGGACCGCGGGGGGCGAGGGCGCCGCCCCGAAGGTCGACAAGGCCAGCCTGAACGGGTTCTCGGCGGATCTCGTCATCCCGATCTACGACTTCGGGACGACCGCCGTGCGGGGCGCGCAGGAAAGCTACCTCGCCAGCGCCAACCGCCTGGCGGAGCGCGCGGTCAACGCCCGCTCCGAGGTCCGCGAGGCCTACCAGCGCTACCGCGGGCAGTACGACATCACCCGGCACTACCAGACCAGCGTGCTGCCCCTGCGCAGGACGATCCAGGACCAGGCCCTGCTCCAGTACAGCGGCATGCTCCTGGACGTGACGACGCTGATCGTCGACGCCCGGGCCAGGATCCTGAGCAACATCCAGGCGATCGAGGCGCAGCGCGACTTCTGGATCGCGGCGACCGACCTCAAGGCGGCGACCGTCGGCGGCGGGTTCTCGGGGGGCAACTTCGGCGGCGAGGCCGCCGGGGGCACCCCGGGCACGAGCCTCGCCGTCGCGACGCCCGGCGGCTGAGGTCCGGGCCCCAGGCTGCCCATGACATTCGGAGGGAATCCATGACCGACATCTCGCGCAGAGGGATCCTGGGAGCGGGCGGCCTCGTGCTCGCCGGCACCTCCATGATCAGCGGGCGCGTCCAGGCCGCAGGGCTTCCGGAAGCCCCGATCATGGACAAGGCGACCATGCAGCCGCCGCTCTATCCGACGAGCGGGCCGGACTACCAACCGGTGGTGACGCTCAACGGCTGGACGCTGCCGTGGCGGATGCGCGGCGACTGGAAGGAGTTCCACCTCATCGCCGAGCCGGTCGTGCGCGAGATGGCGCCCGGCATGGACGCCCGGCTCTGGGGGTACAACGGGCAATCGCCCGGACCGACCATCGAGGCGGTCGAGGGCGACAAGGTCCGCATCTTCGTCACCAACCGCCTTCCGGAGGCGACCGCCGTGCACTGGCACGGGCAGACGCTGCCCAACGGCATGGACGGGGTCGCGGGGCTGACCCAACCCGGCATCCCGCCGGGCAAGACCTTCGTCTACGAGTTCATCCTCAGGCGCTCCGGCACCTTCATGTACCACCCGCACTCGGACGAGATGGTCCAGATGGCGATGGGCATGATGGGCTTCTTCGTCGTGCATCCGCGCGACCCCGCCGAGCGGCGGGTCGACCGCGACTTCGTCTGGCTGCTGAACGCCTACGACATCGAGGCCGGGTCCTACGTGCCCAAGGTCAACACGATGCTCAACATGAACATGTGGTGCTTCAACAGCCGGGTCTGGCCGGGCATCGACCCGATGGTCGCGCGACAGGGCGACAAGGTCCGGATGCGCTTCGGCAACCTGACCATGACCAACCACCCGATCCACGTCCACGGCGTCGACTTCAAGGTCACGGGCACGGACGGCGGCTGGATCAACGAAAACTATCAGTTGCCGGAGGTGTCGGTCGACGTCGCGGTCGGGCAGATGCGGGCCATCGAGTTCAACGCCGACAACCCGGGCGACTGGGCGATCCACTGCCACAAGTCGCACCACACCATGAACGCCATGGGCCACAACGTGCGGACCTACATCGGCGTGAACCTGAAGAGCACGGCCAAGCAGATCCAGAAGATCGCCCCCGGTTACATGCCGATGGGGTCCACCGGCGGCGGAATGATGACCGAGATGGAGATGCCGCTGCCCGAGAACACGCTGCCGATGATGACCGGCACGGGCCCGTTCGGGTCCGTGGAGATGGGCGGGATGTTCACGGTCCTGAAGGTCCGTCCGGCTCTGGCGGCCGGCGACTACCGCGACCCCGGTTGGTACAAGCACCCGGAAGGCACCCTCGCCTACGAGTGGACCGGCGAGCCGATGCCGGAGCCGGCCCGGGCCCCGAATACCCCGAAGGGCCGCCGCGCCAGCCAGACCGACCTGCAGGTCGTCGATCCCCGGACGCGCCGTACGGCCGCGAACTCGGGCGGCCACGAGCACTAGGCGGACGCCCGCAACGCGCCAGAAGGCCTGCCCGAGCGCCACGGGCGCGGCAGGCGAACCCGTTCGGAACGGGAGCGATCCCGTCCGAAGTCCGCCGCGCCGGTCGCCGAGTCCCCTCAACGGCGCCGGCGTGGCGGTTCAATCGACCTGAGGAGAAGAAGCCATGAGAAGCAAGTTCCCGCTCGCCGTCCTTTCGGCGGCCTTCCTGGCGGTCGCGGCGCCTGCATGGGCGCAGTCCGTGAAGGGGACGGTGACGAAGGTCGACCCGGCGGCGGGCAAGGTGACGCTCGACCACGCGGCGATCCCGAAGCTCGACATGGACGCGATGACGATGGCGTACCCCGTCAAGGATCCCGCGATGCTCAAGGATCTCAAGGCGGGGGACAAGGTCGACTTCGACGTCGACGGGACCGGCGGCGCCTACACCGTCACGAAGATCCAGAAGGCGAGGTAGCGCCCTGGAGGGAAGCCCTGGCGCGGCTTCCGCCCGGTCCCGCGCGATGGCTTCGGAGCCCTGAGATGGAGCAACCATGCGACGCCTGATCCTGACCGCCGCGCTCGTGGCCGCGCTCGTCGGCCCGACCCCGCAGCACGCCGGCGCGCAGCCGGCCAAGGGCGCGCCCGCAGCGCTGGAGCGGGCGCGCGAAACGATGACGAACCGTTTCCGGGGCACGAAGCTGACCGGCGACCCGGACCGGGACTTCGCCGAGCTGCTCATCGCCAGCTACGAGGAGACGCTGTTCCTTGCCAAGACGCAGCTCGACTACGGCGGTGACCGGCAGCTGCGCGAGATCGCGCAGAAGATCCAGGACGAGCAGCAGGCGAAGATCGACGCCCTGAAGCAGTGGCAGGTCCGCAGCCGCGAGGCCGGCTACCGGCCGCAGCCGAACCAGACGCCGTCGGGCGAGGGACCGTTGGACCGTCAGGCGAAGGGCGACCCGGCCCAGGGTAAGCCGGATACACCCTCCGCTGAGAAGGCGGCCCCGCAGCCGACTCCGCAGGCGACGCCGTCGAACGCCCCGCTCGTCGCCGGAACCGTCAAGAAGGTCGACGACGCCGCGGGCAAGGTGACCCTCGACCACGAGGCCATCCCGAATATCGGGATGGACGCGATGACGATGGCCTACAAGGTCCAGGACCCGGCCATGCTCAAGGGCCTGAGGCCCGGCGAGCGGGTGCGGTTCTCGGCCGACCGCGTGAACGGCTCGATCGCCGTCACCCGCATCCAGAAAGCCAAGTAGTGGCATTCGGCCGGAACGGCCCACGCCCGGCCGCGGCGCCTCGCGCCCTGGGCGTCCTCCTCGGCCTCGCGGCGGTCGCCGGCGTCGGGTCGGCCGCGGCGGAGGGGACGGAGGGCACCGCGGGACGATTCGCGACGGGCGTCGTCGACGGGAACGCCACGGCCGGCGGTCGCACCGCCTATGGCGAACTCCTGTTGCGGGAGGCGACGGCACGCGGGGTCCCGCCCGCGCTCGCCGAGGCGGTCGCGTTCGTCGAGAGCGGCTACGACGCCGGGGCGGTCGGAACGGTCGGCGAACTCGGGCTGATGCAGGTCCGGCCTGCCACGGCGGCGATGCTCGGTCATCGCGGGCCGGCTGCGGAACTTCTCGACCCGGCCACGAACATCCGCTTCGGCGTCGCCTACCTCGCACGGGCCTGGAACCTCGCGGGCGGCGACGTCTGCCGTGCACTCGCCAAGTATCGCGCCGGCCACGGCGAGGAGCGCATGACGCCGCGCTCCGTCGATTACTGCCGGCGCGCCCACGACCGGCTGGCCGCCATGGGGTCGCCGCTCGCGGCGGTCGCGGCGACGGCCGGTCCCGGCATCCCGCGGACATCCGCATCGAAACCCCGCTCGGCACCGACGGCCGTCACGCTCCTCGCGAACCGGTTCTGGGCCGCGCACGTCGCGCGCGTCCGGGCCGTCGAGAGCCGGACCGCCCGGATCATGGGGGGCGGCTGATGCGGCCCGAATGGGCGGCGCTCCCGCCGCTCCCCTGGGTGCGCCGGAAGGCGCCGGTCACCCGTGCGCGTCGACGCATGGCCGCCCTGGCGCGCCGCCGGCGGAACGAGGGAGGCTCGGCATGACGTTCAAGCCCTACCCGCGCACGCGCGGCGACGGTTCCCTCGGCGATGGATTGGCGATGCTGCGCGCCAGGGTGGCCCGGCGCATCGCCCTGGGCCCCTACTCCAGGCGGGTCTCGATAGGTTTTGGGCGGGACCTGTCGGTCGCCATCGAACCGCCGGTCGCCAGGATCCCGGTGCGATTGCGCGACTTCCGGCCGGACGACCTCGCGGCCCTCTTCCCCGCTGGCGGCGACGAGGCGGCGAAGCGCGAACGCGCTGACGTCGAGTGGCGATTGCGCGCCGCCGCGCACGGCGTCCTGCCGAGCCGCTGCTACGTGCTCGACGAGGTCGGGTCGGGCCGCCCGTGCCACGTCCAGTGGCTCACCGACCCCGGTTACGGCGACGCGGTCCGGCGGTCCGGGGCCCTGCCGGTTCTGGCGGCCGACGAGGCCATGCTGGAGAACGCCTTCACGCCGGAGGGCTTCCGCGGCCTGGGCGTCATGGCCGCCGCCGTGCACCTGATCGCCGAACGCGCCCGGTCACAGGGCAAGGGACGCTTGGTGGCCTTCGTCGACGCCGACAACGCCGCCTCCCTCAAGGCGGTCGAACGGGCGGGCTTCAGACCCTGTTCGATCCGCACGAGACGCCAGTTCGCCTTCGGGACGTTCCGAACCGTCCGATTCGAAACGAGGGCGGGGGCCGTGGGTCGCGGCGCGCGCGCCGCGCTGGGGGACGAGGGCGACGGCGCTCTCCCAGGGGATGGCATGCCCTCGGAGGTGGACGCACGAGAGGTGGGGCCGCCGGATGCCGACTGAACCCATCAAGAACGCCGGGCCGCGAAGCGCGCCCTCCCCTCCCGGAAATTCGGACCGATCCGCCCCGTGACGGCAATCGAAGCCATCCACGCCCTCGCCCACAGGCTCACGGGCCTCGACTACCCACACGGCCACTGGTGGATCGTCGCCGATGCCCTCCTCGTCTTCGTCGTGGCGCCCGCGTGGACCGCGTGGCTCGTCGGCCGCGCCGCACTGCGCCGCCGTCGGCGGACGGCGGATGCTATCGCAGCGGCGGGAGCCACCGATGCCCTGCGGGACGCTCCGTCCCGTAGCCGTCGGCATCGCGGCTTCGCGCTCCGGCCGGGACGGCGCCTGGAGGCATACGTCCTGGGTGCCACGGCGGGCATTCAGGTCCGCCTGGTCTTCCTGTCTCTCGCCACGCTGCCGGCCGCCTGGCTGACCCTTGAGATACCCAAGCACATCGTCAACCACACGCTCGACGACGCGCGGGGCGACGGGCATCCCGGCATGACGTTCCTGGGACTCCCCCTCGGCCGCACGGAACTCCTGTTCGCCCTGTGCGCCGGCTACCTCGCCGTCCTCACCGTAAACGGCCTCCTGAAGTACGCGGCGAACCGGGTCCGCGGACGCGTCAACGAGCGCGTCGTGCGCCGCCTGCGCCTGGCCGTCCTGCGGCGCGTGCGGACGGAGCGCTCGGTCGAACGCCGCACGACGCTCTCCGCCGTGGCGGTCCAGGAGGTCGAGCCCATCGGCTACTTCGGCGGCAGCCTTGTCGCGGTCCCCATCGTGCAGGGGGGCGTGCTGGTCACGAGCGTCGCCTTCCTCCTGCTCCAGGACGTCGCCCTTGCCTTTGCCGCGCTGATCATGCTGCCGGTGCAGCTCACGGTCCTGCCGCGCCTCCAAAGGCGCCTGAACGCGAAGGTCCGGCAGCGCGTCCTCGCCACGCGGACGCTGGGCGCCCTCGTCACCACGCCCGAGGTCGCCGGGCGCCCAGGCCTCGCCCCTTCCGCGGCGGAGCGCGATCCACCCGCCTCGTCGTTGCGGCGTCACATGGCGCACGTCGAAGAGCTTGAGCGGCTCCGCGTCGCCATCAACGACATGAAGGGCGGCATCAAGAGCCTGTACAACTACACGTCCAACCTCACGCCGTTCTTCTTCTTCCTGATCGGCGGCTATCTCGTCGTGCAAGGCCGCCTCACCCTCGGCGCCCTGGTGGCGGCGCTCGCGGCCTACAAGGAAATCGCGCCGGCCCTCAGGGAGCTGTTCGATTTCGCCCAGGATTGGTCGGACGCGACCGCGCGCTTCGCCGAGGTCACGCGGGCCGTCGACATTCCGGCCGCCGTTCAGCCAGGTATCGCGAGGCCGGCGTCGGCACGGGAGGCGGCCTAGCCGATGCGCGCTCACGCCATGCGTTTCCCCGAACGCGGACGCTCCTCTTCCGCCGCCCGGGGGCCCGCGCCGGACGAGGCTCGGCCGCGGCCGTCTCGGGTCGCGAAGCCGCTCGCGGGAGACGAGGTGCCGCCTTCGGTGCTTCCAGCCGCGACAACCCTGCGGGGCCTGCGCCCGCCCGGCCCCGTTCGACCGCCCAGGATGCGACCGTACCGCGGAATTCCCCGGCATCCGCCGACGCGGGACGGTCGCGAGGTCGGATCGGTCGCGGCGTTCAAGCTCGGCCGCGAGCGCCGATGGGACCCGGTGCGACGGGAGGTGGGGCGATGAGGATCGGGGAGGCGGCACGCGCCTGCGGGATCTCGCCCAAGATGATCCGCTACTACGAGCGCACCGGTCTGATCCCATCGCCGACCCGGTCGGTCTCGGGCCATCGCGTCTACGCCGAGGAGGAGGTGCGGACGCTGCGGTTCGTGCACCGCGCCCGCCTCCTCGGCTTCTCGGTCGCCGACACCGCCACCCTTCTGCGCCTGTGGCGCGATGAGGCGCGTGCCAGCGCCGGGGTGAAGGACCTGGCCCTTCGGCGCGCGACCGACCTGGAAAGACGCGCCGCCGCGCTCGCGGACGCCGCGGCCTCGTTGCGGGGGCTCGCCGGGATATGCCCCGGCGATGACCGTCCGGAATGCCCGCTGCTCGACGCCCTCGCCCGCGAGCCCGCCCGGGCGGGCGGAGGACCCACCTCAGCCCGGCCCGCGCGGATCGAGGCCGGTCCGACCGAATGACGGGCGCGTTACGGGTCGGAGACGATCCGGGGCACGGGTGCGCTCACCCCGCGCGCATGGTCGACGTCCGCGGGACGCGGGTCAGCGCCGTTGCGCCGTGTTGCCCGGTTGGGTCCGGAGGGAACGCCGGAGCTGACCGCATCGCGCGGCCAGCAAGGCCGGGGTCTCGCCCGGCGCGAGGACGGCCTCGCCGTGGTCGGCGGCGGCGCAGCGGCCCAACATCTCGTTGAGCGTCCTCCCGTCCACCGCCCTGATTCCGTAGCCCTTCATACCCGGCTCCGTGACGGCCTGCGCTTGAGCGGATCCGAGGCCAGCCAGGAGCGCGAGCGCGGCGAGGCGTGGTCGAGAGGTGTAAGGCACGGCCGATCTCCACGGTTCGGCGAAGGAAGGCACCGCCACGGACGTGTCAGGAGGCGGCCCCTCTACCTCCGCGTGGCAATGGATGGGGGATCGGCCGGCCCGGGACCCTCTCAGTACCAGAGGCGCAGGCCGGCCAGCGCCCGCACGTCGCCGGTGCCCTCGCCGGACCGGCGCCGGTAATTCGCCGTGCCGCCCAGGAACTGCTGGTAGGAAAGGCCGACGTAGGGTGCGATCTCGCGGGTGAACTCGTAGCGCAGGCGCAGGCCCATATCGATGTCCGATACCCCCGAACCGAGCCCCGGCCGCGGTCGGCCTTCGAGTAGGCGTTCATCTCGATCTGCGGCTGCAGGATCAGGCGCTGCGTCAGGTAGAGGTCATAGGAGGCGTTTCCCCGGAACGCGAAGCGGCCGTTGTCGCTGGCGTAGCCGGTCAGTTCGAGGTTCCAGAACCCGATGGCCAGCCCCTGGACGCCGAAGGCCGCCCAGGTGCGGTTGCGCAGGCTGTCGATGTCCGAGCGCACGCCGACCTGCATGTCGAAATAGGTCGAGATCGGCCGGGTGTAGAGGGCCTCATGGTCGCCGTCCGAGAAACGTCCACGATTGCCGGCGTTGTAGCGACCCTCCGATTTCAGCCACAGCTTGTTGTAGTCGTCCCCGATCCATGCCTGTCCGTCGTAACGGAAGTAGCTCCCGTCCCCGAAGCGACCCTCGAACTGGTTGAGGAAGGCATGGGCGTACACCCGGTCGTCGAGGATCGGGTTGCCGTAGGGCGCGGCGCCCTGCAGCGTATCCGGCCCGAGGCGCGTGCCGCCGTTGAGCAGCCCGGTCACGCTCTGCGCCAGGACGCCGGAGGGCGCGAGGACGATGAGCGGGACGACGAGCGCGAGGGTGGCGGGCGCGCGCATCACGCCCCCTCGGCAGCACGCGCAGGGTACGGAACATGCCGGCCTCGAAATGATACAGGATGTGGCAGTGCAGCGGCCACTGCCCGGTCGCCACGGGGGTGACCAGCATCGACAGCTTCTCGGCCGGAGCGACGCTGACCGTGTGCAGGTAAGGTCGATGCCGCCCGTGCCCGTTCTCCAGCTCCATCCACATGCCATGCAGGTGGATCGGGTGGCTCATCATCGTCTCGTTGATCATCACGAGCCGGAATCGTTCCCCTACGGTCACGTCGATCGGTCCGACCTCGGTGAACTTCTTGCCGTCGAAACCCCAGATCATGCGCTGCATGTTGCCGCTGAGCCTGAGCACGATCTCGCGGGTCGGCTGGCGGTCGTCGACGCCGGGGTTGATCGAGCGCAGGTCCGAGTAGGTGAGCACACGACGGTTCAGCTGGTTCAGGCCGTCACCGGGGATGCGGGTGCGGTCGCTCAGCATCTTCGGCTTCATCTGGACCTCGACGCCGGTCTCGTCGAGCTCGACGCCGGGCGGCGGCTTCGCCATGGGCTGGTGGCCCGCGAGGCGACGCTCGTCCGGCACGATCTCGCGGGCATGCTCGCCGAGGATGCCCCCGATGCGCGAGCCGTCGGGATGGGACGCGCCGATCTGGTCGCGGCCCATCATGCCCTGCATGCCCATGTCGGTCATGGTCCGCAGCGGCCGCGGGTCGAAGGGCGGGATCTCCGCCTCCATCCCCGGCCGGGGCGCGAGCGTTCCGCGGGCGTATCCGGAGCGGCCGAGGTCCTGCGCGAAGATGGTGTAGGCCCGCGCCTCGCGCGGGCGCACGATCACGTCGTATGTCTCGGCCACGCCGATGCGGAACTGGTCGACCGACACCGGGACGACGTCGTTGCCGTGGACGTTGACCACGCTCATGGTCAGGCCGGGGATGCGCAGGTCGTAGTAGGTCGCCGCCGAGGCGTTGATGATGCGCAGCCGGACCCGCTCGCCGGGCCGGAACAGGGCCGTCCAGTTCGCCCCGGGCGGCTGTCCGTTCATCAGGTAGGTGTAGGTCTCGCCGGACGGTGCCTCCAGGCCGGACGGGTCCATGCGCGACTCGGACTCGTGCCAGCGCTCCTTGATCGTGTCGGCGAGCCCGCTGCGCTCGGCGTCGGCAAAGAACGTCCCGACAGTGCGCTTGCCGAAATTGTAGTAGTCGGCTTGGTACTTCAGCTTGTTCTGGATGCGCCCGGGGTCCTCGTCGGTCCAGTCGCTGAGAAGCACGACGTAATCGCGGTCCGCCTGGACCAGGTCGCGGCCGCGCGGCTCGATGATCAGCGCGCCGTAGACGCCCTTCTGCTCCTGGTAGCCCATGTGGCTGTGGTACCAGTAGGTGCCGCTCTGCAGCACCGGGAAGCGGTAGGTGAAGGACTCGCCCGGCTGGATGCCCGGAAACTCCAGGCCGGGCACGCCGTCCATGTCGTTGGGCAGGATGATGCCGTGCCAATGCATGCCCGTCATCTCGGGCAATTCGTTGCGGACGTTGATGGTGACGACGTCACCCTCGCGCCAGCGCAGCACCGGGCCCGGCACGCCGCCGTTGATGGTATTCGCCCAGGTCGTGGCGCCGGTCTTGTTGACCGTGCCGCGGGCCAGCGTGAGGTCGTAGCTCGCGGCGCGAGGCACGGTGGCCTCGCCGGGGCTCGCCAGGGCGAACGCGGAGCGGCTGCGCGCCGCGAGACCCGCGGCGGCGCAGGCGCCGAGGCCGGAGATGAACCGGCGGCGCGTCTGCGCCGGACCGTCCCACAGGAGCGGTGCCACCATGCGATCCTTCCTGGGCCGCGGCGGAGAGCCGGGCTAGAGGCCAAGATCTCGCGAAGTTGCGGCCTTCCCACGTGGGAGGATCAAGCTCGGCGCCCCTCCGGTGACGCGCTTCCCGATCCGGTGTGGCGCACCGGCAACAAGGCGGCTGCCGGCGCGGCGCCTTGGGCGATCCGGGACGATACGGTTCAGTCGTTGCTCCGGAGGCGGTCCGATGCGGACCGCAGGTCGGCCCCGACCGACCGCCGGGCCGCCGGCGGCCCGGTCAGCCGGTCGCGAGGCGCCTTGACGGCGGAAGCCGTCACGTCGATGACGTGCGCCCCGATGTCCTGGCCCCCGGACGTCGATTTTCCGCCCGGCGCGTGTCCCCCAGCCGTCCCCTCGCGCACGGCTGTCCGTGCTGGTGCCTTGGCAGCAAGGTCCCTCATGCAGAGCCTGACCCGGTCGGCGTGGCTGGCCAAGATCGCCGACGTCGCCGCGAACCTGTCGATCGACCCTGACGACGTGGAGACCTGGCGGCTCGCCCTCGTGCGCGTCTGGACCCTGCTGCCGCTCGCGCCGGTGACGGCGCAGGGTACCTACGGGACGCTCCCGGAGGCCGATATCGTGGCTGCGGGCGACGCGGCCTACGCCCTCGGGGGTCTCGCGCCGGGGGCGTTGAACCTGCCGGGAAGCGACAGCGACGCGGTCCGCCTGACGAAGTTGGGGGGCTGGCTGCGGGCCGCCGAGCGCAAGATCGCCGACATGGACACCGGCCGGCCCGTCCGGGACCCGAACGACGATTGGTACCACGCGGTCGATGGGCAGGGCTTCTTTCTCGTTCCGTTGCCGCGCAGCGCCTGGCGCTCTCCCTACCTGCCGGGAGCCCTGCCGCGGCCGTACACGCGTCGCGCCCTGCTGCTGTCCCGCATCGTTCCGGCGGTGATCCGAGGCCTCCCGGTCCGCTTCACCGTCCACCCGCGGACCGGCCTCGACGGCTCGGCCCTGACCTTCGGGGCGTCGCTGTTCCCGGGCTTCGATGTGCTGCCCGAGGACGAGGACGACGAGCGATACTTCCTGGCGCGGGCGGCGGTCGGGCCGACGCCGGAGGCCGTCAGGTCCGACGTCGCCGAGGCCGCGCGCCGTTCCTGCTTCGCGCACGTGTTCCCGGAGCTCGACGTTGATGCCGGACCTGCGCGAGCTCGTGCCCGGGACGCTCGCGCGCGCGGACTGGAACGGCGATGGCGAGACCAGGCTCGGTCCCGACCTCGTCGTCGCCGGCTCATGGCACGTGCGCGACGGCGAGAGCGCCTGGAACGAGGCCGTGGTCTACGACGGCGCCGGCCGGGAACTCCTGCGCTTCCGCAAGCTCTTCCCGTACAGGGACAAGGATGGCCGCTTCGAACAGATCGAACTGGGGGAGGCGCTGGAAGTGCTCGTGACGCGGCGCGGCCTGTTCGGCTTCGGCGTCTGCCTCGACTTCTGCCAGAGGGTGACACCCGTCCTGACCGAACTCGACGTCGATTGGATGATCATCCCGTCCTGCGGCGACTGGCGGACCATGAGGGATCACCTCGGCGCCGCGCACCAGCTCCAGGTCAGCTTCGACACGCGAAGCTTCGTCGTCCAGCAGGTCTACCCGGAGCGGGAGGACGGCGGCTTCGGTTACGTCCTCGCCGCGCCGGAGCGGGTGGGCGACCTCCGCGAGGCCGACCTACTCGTTTCACAATCTTTCACCGTTTATACGGTCCTGCCGTAAACGCCCCGTTGACTTGCGGCCACCACACTCCAATGTGAACCTTTGTGAAACGTCGCTCCGGAGATGGCCATGCGCGGTGACCCCAGACAGCGTCGCCTCGACGAGATCGCCCTCGGCGAGGTCGGCCCGGTCGATGCCTTCGCCCTGCTGAGGGACCTGTTGTCCGAGGACGCGCCGAAGTTCGCCAGGGGCGTCTATCTGGCCCTCCAGGAGGTCGTCTGGCGCCTCGTCGCGAACCGGGTGGCCGGTCCCGAGACGGCGCAGTGGCTCGACACCTGTGGTCGGGCGAGCGTCCTGATGCGCCAAGGCGGGGCGGAGGCCACCGCGCACCAGGTCGCGGCGCTCGCCGACATCGTCGAGCGCAACGCCCGCTTCTTCGAGGCCCAGCCGGTCGGCGAGGTCCTGGGTAAGCGGCACGTCCTGGACGTTCTCCGGCTGCTGGCCGGGAGCGCGGGCCGGATGAGCCGCGCGGCCGTCCTCGAAGCGACGGGCCTCGGCCAGTCCAACCTCTCGCGCATGCTCACGATGCTGGAGGGGCACGGGCTGGTCCGGCGCGATAGGTCGGGGCGCGAAGCCGAGCTGGCCCTCACGGCGTCGGGCAGGGCCGCCGTTGCGCGGCCGGGGACCGAGGCTGCCCCGGTGCGACCCGAGACCGTCTGGCAGGCGTGCGGGATCGGCATCTGCGTCTCCACGGGCGATGGCACGGTCCTGTCGGCAAATCGCGAGTTCGAGCGGGTGGTCGGCACCTCGGCCGAGGTGGCGCTCGCCGCCGTCTCGGCCGGGACGGGCGTCGAGGATGTCGGAACGGCGGAGAACCGCTGGGCCCGCCGGATCGAGGCCGGGGAGGCCGAAGGCGGGATGACGTCCGTCTGGGTCGACGTCAGCGACCTTCGCCTCGCCTTGGCCGAGGCGGAGATGCGGGCGTCGGCCGCCGAGGCGAAGGTCGCCGGCTTGAGGGAGGCCCTCGCCAAGGCACAGGCGAACGCGGCGGCGGCGGAGCGACGCCTTCACCGCCAGCACCTCTCGGTCGAGATGGTTCGGGAACGTGCGGTGGGACGTCTCGGAAGCATGGCCAGCCTCGTCCATGAGCGTTTCCCCAAGACGATCTCCGCCGCACGGCAGGGCGAGGAGATACCTTACCTGCAGATCGTGGCCATCAAGGAGGCATTGAACAACCTGCTGGATGTCCAGGCACATTCGCCGCGCCCGTATGAGGCTGCACGCAAGAGCGGCCTCACGCTTATCAGGGAGGTCGTCAACTCGGCCTATGCGCTGACGAATTCGAAGGTGGTGGTGGATTATCCGGACTGGCTGCGAACCCAGAAGGCCGACTACATGGCCCTGGTCGAGCCGCTCAGCCATTTCCTCCTGACGACATGCGGCGACGTGAAGATGAGCATCGACCGGGACGACCGGAACGTGTTCGTTCACGGCGTCGGACATCCATTCCAGGAATGCCGGGGGCCCCGGTCCCGGGCCTTCGTGTCCATGGACGCCAAGGCGATGGATGCCTTCGCGGAGACCTGGGCCGGACCGGAGGTCGACGTCCGGATCACCGGCAGCCCGTCGCGCGACCACGGCATCGGATTTCGCATGAGCGTCCCTCGCGGCGTGGACCGTAGCCGCGAAACGACGGCGTAGGACCCCAGACCATGCTCGTGGTCCCGCGGGTACCCGACAGCGACGTTCCTGTGCTTGGCATACGCGCCGCCGGCGGCCAGGGCCCGGGCGACGTCGGCGGAGTTCGACGTCGTCGGCTGGCTGACGGCCTCGGCGGAGGATGGGTTCGGATCCCTTGGGACCGGATTCGGGCCGGCCCTCCCGCGGCGGACGCTTCCCGCTATCGCGGCTCCTGATCGACCGGCAGCTCTCCGGCGGGGGCGTCAGGTCCGACGAGAGACGTGGGACGCTTCCTGCCTCCGATACGTGCCGAAGCGCGACCGCATCGGCAGGAGCACGCCAACGGTCGCGGGAGCCGCTTCGTCGCCGCCCCGGTCATTCGCCTCGCGCCCCATGAGCCATCGACCGCGCAACGGGGACGTGCCCGGTCCGAAAAGCGTTCCTACGGCCTTCCCCCTCGCGGCGTTATCGACTTGGCGATGGTGAGCACGCCCTTCAGGCCACTGCCGAAGCGGGTGATGGTGTCACGGCGGCGCCGTAGCGCGCCCCGTAGGAGCGATAGGGAAAGCCAGCTCGGCGACCCGGGAGAACGCGGGCCGCGCGGACCGCGCACGGACATCGTCCTCTCGGTCGTCGGGGGCGACCAGTGAGGAGTTGCGGGCGACGGCCTCCTCGACGCCGAGCGCCAGGTCGAGCATGCGCACGATGCCGGAGTAGATGCCGGTCGCATGCTCGATCTCGACGGCCGCCGCCACGTCGCGGCTCGCCTTGTCGAGGCGGATCACGGCGGTCAGCCGCACCGTCTCGGTCGAGCCTTTGGTGGCCGCAGGCGATCCGGCAGGCAGCCGTGCGACAGCTTGCCCGGCGCATCGGAGCGGTCGCCGTCGTTCGAGGCGATCCAGACGTCGTAGCCGAGCGCGAGCCCCAGGTGGCGCGGCTTCCGCACGGAGGCGGTCGAGATCCTCGCGCCGGCGGGACAAGGCTCCGTCCGCACCGCGGTCCGGCAGCGAACGCCGCGCCGATCCGAGGTCGAACGGGAATGCGGTTAGGGCCCGAACCCGCTCGACAGCAGCGCCCTACGGGTGCCGTTCAGACCCACGATGCCGCGCCGCATCGCCAGGTACCCCTCCTGCCGCGATCCAGGTTTTTCCGTCTCGCCGTCGCGATCCTGGCCGCGCTCGGAGCCGCTGGCATCGCCATGCAACAGGACGCCGTCGCAGGTGCAGGTTCTGTCCGTCGCGGAGACAGGGTTATCTCGCGTGTTCGCCGATGACCCGAACAGCGGTTTTGCCGCCCGCCCCCGCATCGCGCGGCCCTTCCTGTCCTCTCGGCTTTCCCAGAGGCCATAGGACCGCGAAGCGGGCGCCGCCCTCGGGCGAATCCCGCACTTCCACCGTGAACCCGTGCAGCTTTGCGATCGCGGCGACGAGGCCGAGCCCGAGTCCGTTGCCCGGCGTCTGGCGAGCGCGTTCCGCCCGATAGAAACGCTGGAACACGTGGTCGCGCTCAGCCGGAGAGATGCCGGGCCCGGTGTCCTCGACGAGGATGACGACGCCCTTCACCTCTCGCGCCAAGCCGATCCGGACACGGCCGCCGGGCGGTGCGAACTTCACGGCGTTGTCGACAAGGTTCGACACGGCCTCGAAGAGAAGGTCGCGGTCACCGTCGACCGGCGGGATTCCCGCTTCCACGGCGACATCGAGGGAAACGGCCTTGTCCTCGGCGACCGGCGCGTAGAACTCCGCCGTCTCGCGGACGACCGCGGCGAGGTCGACCGGCGCGAAGCCCGCGCAGCGCCGACCGTGCTCGATCTCGCCGATGCGCAGTACGGCCGTCACCATCGCGAGCGTCTGGTCGATCCAGGCAAGCCCCTGGTCCACCGCCTCGCGGAACTCCGCGACGCTGCTGGCCTGTTCACGGGTTCGCTCCAGCCGCGCCCGCAGCCTGGTCAGCGGCGTCCGTAGGTCGTGCGCGACCGCGTCGCCGACGCTGCTGACCTCGCCCAGCAGGCGCTCGATCTCGTCGAGCATCCGGTTGACGTTGCCGGCCAGCCGGTCGAACTCGTCGTTCCCGCCGCCGACCGGCAGACGCTTGCGCAGGTCCCCGCGCATCACCTGGGCCACCGCGGCCTCCGTCGCCGCCAGGCGCCGTCGCGCCCGGCCCGCGAGCAGCAATCCCCCGAGCCCCGAGAGCGCGAGCGTCGGCATCAGGCCGAGGCCGAGCGCGCGCAGGGTGGTGGCTTGCACCCGGTCGATCTCGTCGGTGTCGTGTGCGATGACCACCGTCCTTCCGTCAGGAAGCGAGAGCGCGGCCGCCCAGATCTCGTCGCGCAGCGCGCGGCCCGCGATGTCGAGGTCGGCGCTGACGCGGTGGGCGTCCCCGTCGCGCGCCAAGCCATCCGGTACGGCGTCGAGATTGCCGGAGCGACGTTTGCCGTCGGGTCCGAAAAGGCCGCCGAAATGCGTGGCGTGCAGGTCCATGGCAATCCAGGTCTCCGCGCGCATCGCGGTCGCGGCCGGATCCGCCGCTGCCGCCCGGACCTCCAGCCGGAGCGTCTCGGCCAGTTCCTCCCGCAGATAGGCGGCCGTCTGCCAGTAGACGAAGGAGAACGTCGCCAACACGAGCAGGACGGACCAGATCGCGATGCCCAGCGCCCAACGGAAGGTTGTGGAGCGCAGCAGGTCAGTCATCGGGCGCGAGCGTGAAGCCGATGCCGCGCACGTTGTGGATGAGGGGCGGCTCGCCGACCGCCTCCAACTTGCGGCGCAGGCGCCCGACATGGACGTCGATGAGGTTCGACTTCGGCGTGAACCGGTAGTTCCAGACCTCCTCGAACAACAGCGTCCGGGTCACGACCTGACCCGGACGGCGCATCAGGTATTCAAGGAGTTTGAGCTCGCGCGGCAGAAGGCCGAGGTCGCGGGCCCCGCGCCGGCCCGTGCCGCCGATCAGGTCGATCTCCAGGCTGCCGACCCGCAGGATCGTCTCGCGGGCGTCGACGGGACGGCGCAGGAGCGCCTCGATGCGCGCCGCGAGCTCCGCGAGCACGAAGGGTTTGGCAAGGTAGTCGTCGCCACCCGCCCGCAGACCGCGGATGCGCTCGTCGACGTCGCCGAGCGTGCTGAGCACCAGGGCCGGCGTCCGGTTCCCTGCGCGCCTCAGGTCCTGCAGCACGCTGAGCCCGTCGAGCCCCGGCAGCATGCGGTCGAGGATGATCGCGTCCCAGGCCTCGTCGCGCGCGTAGGCCGCGCCCTCCGGTCCGGTCGAAGCCCAGCCGACGACGTGGCCGCGCCCGCCTAGGTCGCCACGCACCTCGCGTGCCGTCTCGGCATCGTCCTCGATCAGCAGAAGTCTCGCCACGTGCTTCAGCCTGCCTGAAACGCCCTTTCGGCCATCATACGATCCATTGTCGCAACGAGCCGCCGCCGTCTCGGCGAAACGTGAGACTGAACGCGAATTTAGTGGCGACGGGCAGCATTCAACGTAGGTGTTGGAACGGCTCTAATCTAGCGGGACGAATGCGGGCGTGCTCTTGACCGTCGAGACAGTTTCGCGCCTCGCCGGCGACGGTGACCCCGTCTCCGAGCCGTTCGACGCGAGGGCCCGGGCCAAGCCGGACCCCTCCACACGGGGTCCGATGGGAAAGCCGTCGGCCCGAGGCTGGGTTCTGCTGGTCGCGGCGGTGGCGCTCGCCTCCGTGGGCTGGTGGCAACGCGGGGTCACGGAAGCCTATCTCAGACCTGCGCTCACCTGGCTCGGCGTCGAAGCCCCTTCCCCCGGTCAGGCCACGCGGGCGGAGCAGGCCGACGCGCCTCGACAGGCGGATTCAGACCTCGTGGTACTCGACGCGGCCGGGCAGAAGCGCCTGGGCCTGGCGTTCGGGCAAGCGCAGGTCCGCAGGATCGTCCTTCCGGTCCGGTCACCTGGCACGGTCAGCTTCGACGAGCGGCGCGTCACCCATCTCAAGCCGCGGACGCAAGGGCGCGTCCTCAGTCTCGCGGTCCAGCCGGGCGATCCCGTGCGCGCCGGGCAGACGCTCGCGACCCTCGACGCGGCCGGCGTGCTCGACGCCCGCAACGGCCTCGCCGAAGCGAAGGCGAGCCTCGTCGAGGCGCAAGCGACGGAGAAGGTCGCCGCGACGAACCTGAAGCGCGGCCAGGACCTCCTCAAGGTCTCGGGCGTCGCCCAGGCCGACGTCGACCGGCGCCAGGTCGACCTCGCCAAGGCGCACGCGTCCACGCTCTCCGCGCAGGCCAAGGTCGAGCTCTACACCGCGCAGTACGAGCGCCTCGCGCCCGAGCCCGGCGCGCCTGTCGGCACCAGCGCCATCGTCTCGCCCATCGACGGCGTCGTCACGACCGCGAACATCACGCTCGGCGAGGTCGTCGATAGCAACCGCGACGCGTTCACGGTGGCCGATCCCTCTCGCATCCTCGTCCTTGCCAACCTCTACGGGCGCGACATCGGCAGGGTGAGAGCGGGTGACCCGGCCGAGGTCCGGGCGCCGGTGCCGGACCACCCCGCCTTCGAGGGCCGCGTGCGCTCCGTCAACGCCGCGCTCGATCCCGCCAGCAACACCGCCCCGGCGCGCATCGAGATCGCCAACCCGGGGGGATTACTCCGCGCCAACATGTTCGTCCGGGTCGAGATCGCCGCCGACCTCGGACGGGAGGGCGTGACGGTCCCGGCCGCCGCCGTGCAGCAAACCGAGAGCGGCCCCATCGCCTTCGTGCGCACGGCGGAGGACCGCTTCGAGAGGCGCGTGCTGCAGCTCGGGGTGCAGCGTTCCGACTGGGTCGAGGTCACGAAAGGCGTCGCGGCCGGCGAGACGGTGGTGACCGATGGCAGCTTCGGCCTCAAGGCCGTCCTGCTTCGCGCCCTGCTCGGCTCGACGGATTGACCCGGTGAAGGCCTGGTTCGCCCTCCTGATCCGCCGACGGTGGCTCGTCCTCGCCGTCGCGCTCGCAGGGACCGCCGGGGGCATAGTCAACCTCGAAGGGCTATCCATCGACGCGGTGCCGGACATCTCGCCCAAGCAGGTGATGATCCTGACGCTCTCGCCCGGCCTCAGCCCGCAGGAGGTGGAGCGCCTCGTCAGCTTCCCCGTGGAGAACGCGATGGCGGGCGCGCCGGGCCTCTCGGGCATCCGCTCGATCTCCCGCTTCGGGGTCTCGGCGGTCTACGTCACCTTCGAGGACGGCATGGCCGTCACGGAGGCGCGGGCCCAGGTCTTCCAGCGCCTGCCCCAGGCCAGGGCGATGATGCCGGCCGGCGTCGGCGAGCCGCAGATGGGGCCGATGGCGACCGGGCTTGGCGAGATCTACCAGTTCGAGCTGCGCGGGCCGGCCTATTCGCCGATGGAGCTCAAGCGCATCCTTCAATGGACCATCGCACCGCGGCTGAAGCTGACGCCCGGCATCGCGGACGTGAACATTTACGGCGGGGAATTGCCGACCTACGAGGCGCGCGTCTCGGCCGAGGCGCTGCACCGCTACGGCGTGACCCTCGGCCAGGTCTACGCGGCGCTCGCCGAGAACAACATGGCGCGCGGGGGCGCCTATATCGAGCACAACGACCAGCAGGAGGTGATCCGCGGCCTCGGCCTCGCCAAGGGTCCCGCGGACATCGCCAACATCGTGGTGGCCACGAACGCGGGCGGCCTGCCCGTCACCGTCGGCACCCTGGGCGAGGTGGTGGAGGCGCCCAAGGTCCGCCTCGGCGCGGTGAGCCGCGACGCGGCCGGGGAGACCGTCGTCGGCATCGCCATGATGCAGCAGGGCGAGAACGCGAGCGCAGTCGTGGAGCGGGTCAAGGCCGCCATCACGGACCTGCGCCCGCAATTGCCGCCCGGCATCGAGATCCTGCCCTATTACGACCGCTCGGCCCTGGTGGAACGCACGATCCACACGGTCGAGCACAACCTGCTGGAGGGAGCGGCGCTCGTCGTCGTCGTGCTGCTCCTCCTGCTCGGCAACCTGCGCGCCGGCCTCGTCGTCGCGGTCGCGATCCCGCTCTCCATGCTGATGGCGTTCGCGGGCATGCGGCTCATCGGCCTGTCCGGCAACCTGATGAGCCTGGGCGCCATCGATTTCGGCCTGATCGTCGACGGCGCCGTGGTCATGGTCGAGAACGTGCTGCGCGCCCGCGGCGGGCAGCCCGGGCGACCGGCCCTCGACGTCATCCGCGACGCCACCGCCGAGGTCGCCAAGCCCATCCTGTTCGCGGTGGCGATCATCATCCTGGTCTATCTGCCGGTGCTGGCGCTCGAAGGGGTGGCGGGCAAGATGTTTCGGCCAATGGCCTTGACCGTCATCCTGGCGCTCGCCGGGTCGCTGGTCCTGACCATGACCCTGATGCCCGCGCTCGCGGCCCTCGCGCTCGCGGGCCGGGGCGTCGGCGAGCGCGAGACGCGCCTCGTCCACGGGGTTCGGGCGCTCTACACGCCGGTGCTGCGGCTCGCCCAGCGCCGGGCCGGTGCCACGGTGCTCGTCACCATCGCCCTGTTCGCGGGCAGTTGCCTCGTCGCCACCCGGCTCGGGGGCGAATTCCTGCCCAAGCTCTCGGAGGGGTCGGTGGTCGTCACCTCGGAGAAGCTGCCCGGGATCAACCTCGACGCCTCGCTCAAGGCCGTCCATCGGATCGAGACGGTGCTGACATCCTTCCCCGAGGTGAAGCGCGTCGTCTCGCTCACCGGCAGCGCCGAGATCCCCACCGACCCGATGGGCGTCGAATCGACCGACAGCTTCATCACCCTCACCGACCCCGCCACCTGGACGACCGCCGACACGCAGGACGGTCTCGTCGCGGCCTTCGACCGGCGGCTCAAGGAGGAGGTGCCGGGCGTCGCCTACAGCTTCTCGCAGCCGATCCAGATGCGCATGGACGACCTGCTGGAGGGCGTGCGCGGCGACGTGGCGATCAGCCTCTACGGCGACGACCTCGCCGTGCTGAAGGAGAAGGCCGACGCGATCGTGCGCGCCGTCTCGGGCGTGGCGGGCGCGGCCGACGTGAAGGCCGAGGCACAGGCCGGGATGCCGGCCCTGTCGATCCAGGTCGACCGTGCGGCGGCCGCCCGCTACGGGATCAACGTCAGCGACATCCTCGACACCGTCGAGGCGATCGGCGGGCGTCCGGCCGGCCTGGTCTATCGCGACGACAACGCCATCACCGACATCGTGGTGCGGCTCGCTGCCGCCGACCGCGGCGACCTTGAGCGCATCCGCGCGCTGCCGGTCGGACGCAGCGGCAAGGCCCTCGTCCCGCTCTCCCTCGTGGCGTCGGTCGACGTCGCCACCGGTCCGGCCCAGATCAGCCGCGAGCGCCTGCAGCGGCGCATCTCGGTCCAGGCCAACGTGCGCGGGCGCGACGTGCAGAGCTTCGTGGCCGAGGCGCAGGCGACGGTAAAGGCCCAGGTCAGCCTGCCGCCGCGCTACGCCCTGCGGTGGAGCGGGCAATTCCAGAACCTGCAGGAGGCGACGAGCCGGCTTTCCGTGGTGGTCCCGGCCGCGATGGCGGCGATCCTGGTGCTGCTCGTGGTGATGTTCGGCGACATCCGGCTCGCCGGGCTGATCTTCCTCAACGTGCCGGTGGCGGCCACCGGCGGCATCCTGGCGCTGTACCTGCGCGGGCTGCCTTTCTCGGTCTCGGCCGCCATCGGCTTCATCGCCACCTTCGGCATCGCCGTGCTGAACGGCGTCGTGCTGACGAGCTACATCAGGGACCTGGAGCGCTCGCGCCTCGACGCTGTCCAGGCGGCGACAGAGGCCGCGGAGATGCGGCTGCGCCCGGTGTTGACGACCGCCCTCGTCGCGACGTTGGGCTTCCTGCCGATGGCGCTCTCGACCAGCGCCGGCGCCGAGGTGCAACGTCCGCTCGCCACCGTGGTGATCGGCGGCCTGATCACGGCGACGCTCCTCACGCTCGTCGTGCTGCCGGCCGTCTACCCCTACGTCTCCGGGCTGCGGCTGCCGTTCGGAGGCGGCGATCCGCACCGTGACGTCCGTCCCCCAAACGCCAAGCGCCGGGTCGGGTCCGATGCCTAGGAGGGCGGCATCGTACCCACTCGCCCTGACCGTGGTCGCCGTCTGTGGCGCCGCTGCACCTGCAGCCGTCGCTGCTCCCTTCGCGTGCTCGGACTTCTTACGGATGCATGGATTGCTCCGGCGTGCCGCGGCGATCTGCGGCTACTCCGCCTACAACCCCGCCATCGTCGAGCGTGCGAGGAGTTGCTTCGAGGCGGTCGGGTCCCGGGAGGGCGCCCGCCAGATGTACGCCGGCGCGTCGGAGTACGACCGGATGGCGGCCGTGCGCAATCGGGACGCGCTCTGCCTCAGCCTGGCCAGCAAGTTCCCGATGGTGGTGCGCCCGTGAGGAAAGCGTCCGAGGCCTCCGGGAGGTGGCTCCGAGGGGTGCAGCTCGCCACAGCTGCCTGGTCTACGCTATCTCAGTCGAAGATGGGGCGGCATCGAACTATGAGGTCGACGCAGGCCTATACACCGGAGTGGCGCAAGATAAGATCTTTATCGTTTATAGTTCGCCCAACTCATACTCAAGATAGAAATGCAGACTGACAATTTTTTAACCGATGAGGATTCGGGATATGCCAAACTTTCAGCCCCAGAGACCGAAATTCGCGCGAATCTCACCATCAGCATAGTTTGCGCCTATGTGCGAAACAATGCCGCCGCACCACGCGAGTTGCCTAACCTGATCGCGTCCGTCCACTCGGCCTTGACGGGCTTGTCGGAACCCGCCGCCGCGGCGTGCGAACGGCCGCCGAGACGCTCGCCGGCGGAGGTGAGAAGTTCGATCACGCCCGACGCGCTCGTCAGCTTCATCAACGGCAAGGCCTACGCGCTCCTCAAGCGGCATTTGGCTAGCCATGGATTGCCCCCCAGCGCGTACCGGGAACGCTACGGCTTGCCCGACGACTACCCGATGGTGGCACCCCGGTATTCGAAACGTCGGTCGACCTTGGCAAGGGCGACCATGTTGGGTCATAGGTGACACAACACGGGAAACCCTTCTCCGCCGCATTCTCGACGCCGGCCTCTCCGACGGTGCGAATCCGGGTCGGGCCATGCCGCCCGCCCTGACCGGTGACGGCACGGGGCGAAAGGCGTGTCGGCGGTCACGGAAGTCCGGTGCGCCCGCGCACCGCGACCCCGGGCAAGCCCACAATGGTCGTCCGTCGAGCGGTCTTGCCGTCGCGGCTGCCGGGCTGCAGGCTGGGCCGGTCCGTGGCGCGGATCCGTCCCTGTCGCGGCTCGCCGAGCGGGGGCGGGCTGCGCCGTGCCGCGGAGGCCCCGAGCCGAACGAAGCGACCCATGCGCGTGCTGCTGATCGAGGACGACCGCATGATCGGCGAAGGGCTGTCGCACGGCCTTGCCGCCGAAGGCTACTCCGTCGATTGGGTGCGCGACGGACCCACGGCCGAAACGGCGCTGCGGGTCGGCGGCCATGCCCTGGTCCTGCTGGACCTCGGCCTGCCCGGCGCCGACGGACTGCAGGTTCTCGAGCTCCGCGCGGACGGCGGGCAACGACACGTCGGTGCTCATCATCACGGCGCGGGACGGACTCGACAGCCGCGTCGCGGGCCTCGACCTCGGTGCCGACGACTACATGGTCAAGCCCTTCGAGATGCGCGAGCTGCTCGCCCGGATGCGGGCCATCCTGCGGCGCCGGGCCGGGCGGGCGAGCGCCCGGCTCTTGGCCGCCGAGACCGAACTCGACACGGAGAGCCATGTGCTGTCCCACGCCGGGACCGTCGCGGTTCTGTCGGCGCGCGAATACGCCCTCATGCACGCGCTCATGGAGCGACCGGGGCGCATCCTCTCGCGGGCGCAGATCGAGGAACGCATCTACGGGTGGGGCGAGGAGGTCGAGAGCAACGCGGTGGACGCCTTGATCCTCACGGTCCGCCGCAAGGTCGGAAAGGGCGCGATCCTCAACGTCCGCGGCGCGGGCTGGATGGTGCCCAAGCCATGAGGGCCGCCTCCGTGCGCCGCACGGCACTCGGCTGGATGACCGCCCTGCTGGCCGGCATCGGCCTGGCCGCGATGGTCGCGGCCTATGCCCTCGCGCGGATCGAGGCGGCCGATTTCCTCGACGGGCAGCTGCGGCAGGTCGCCCTCAACGCCGGTCCCGGGCTCCCGGACGCGAATGCGGACGCGCCGCCCGCCGCCGACCAGGACCCGGAGGACCAACTCGCCGTCACCATCTGGAAGGACGGGCAGGTCCTGCGCGGCGACCGCGGTGCCGACGTCCGCCGCCCCGGGCGCACGGGATACGCGAACGCCGTCATGGGCGGCGAGCTCTGGCGTACCTACACGACCGTCAACGGCACCATGACCGTCAGGGTGGCCCAGCGTGACGTGGTGAGGGCCGAGTTCGCACGCAATGCGGCGCTCGGCGCCGTGGCCCCCCTGCTGCTCCTCGTCCCGCTGTCGTGGATCGTGGTCGGCTGGGCGATGGACCGGGCGCTCGGGCGGCTCGACGGCTTGGTGCATGACCTCGCCGGGCGCGGGGCCACCGCCCAGGGTCCCCTGCCGACGCGCGGCGTGCCGACGGAGGTGGCGCCCCTCGTCGAGGCCATGAACGGGCTCATCCTGCGCCTGCAGGCCGCTCTCGCCGCCCAGAGACGGTTCGTCGCCGACGCCGCGCACGAACTGCGTACGCCGCTTGCCGCGATGCAGATCCAGCTCGACGCCCTCGGCGTGCCTGCCGGTGGCGGGGGCGACGCGCGGCGAATGGCTCTCGCGGGCGGCCTCCGGCGGGCGAACCGGCTGGTGGATCAACTGCTCCGTCTCGCCCGGCTCGACGACGGTGCCGAGGCCCGTCCCGCATCCGTCGACCTCGGCCAGCTCCTGCTCGACTGCGTCGCCGACCACGTCGTGCTCGCCCAGCGCAAGGACATCGACCTGGGCGTGCACATCGAGACGCCCGCGACGCTTCACGCGTCGGAGGACGAGGTCCGCGTCCTGTTCGCCAACCTGGTCGACAACGCCCTGCGCTACACGCCGTCGGGAGGGCAGGTCGACGTCCGTCTGCTGAACCGGGACGGTGCGTGCGTCGTCACGGTTCGGGACACCGGCTGCGGGCTGCCGCCGGGAAGCGAGGGCCGCCTGTTCGACCGCTTCTTCCGGGCCGCGCCACCGGAAGTCGAAGGCACGGGGCTCGGGCTCGCCATCGCCCGCCGCATCGCGGAGCGCAACGACCTCGGCCTGACGGTCGAAAACCGACGGGACGGACGGGGGACCCTCGCAACGGTCAGACTGCCGGCCTGAGGCCGAGCCCGCGGCTCCGCCGGACGAAGCTCATTCTGCCCTCATTCTGGCTCGCTATCACCGTGACCGACCATGACGGACGGGAGACGGGGATGAGCGAGATCCAGCGCCAGGTCTTGAACAAGGTACCGGAGGTCACCGCGGCCTTCTGGGTCATCAAGATACTCTCCACGACCGTCGGCGAGACCGGCGCGGACTACCTCGCGGTGAACGTCGGCCTGGGTGCCGCCGTCACCGCCACCCTCACGGCCGGCCTCCTCGCGGCCGTCCTCGCCCTGCAGGTGCGCGAGCGGCGCTACGTGCCCTGGACCTATTGGTCGACCGTCGTCCTCGTCAGCGTGGTCGGCACGCAGGTCACCGACATCCTGACCGACAAGCTCGGCGTGAGCCTCTTCGTCAGCACCGGCGTGTTCGCGGCCGCCCTCGCCGCCGTGTTCGCCCTCTGGTACGCGACCGAGCGGACGCTCTCGATCCACGCCATCGTGACCCGGCGCCGCGAGGCGTTCTACTGGCTCGCCATCCTCCTGACCTTCGCGCTCGGCACGGCCGCGGGCGACCCGGCCACGGAGGCGCTGGGGCTCGGCTTCAATCTCGGCGTCGTCATCTTCGGCACGATCCTGGCCGCCCTCGCCCTCGCCTGGCGCCTCGGCGCGAACCCGGTGACGACCTTCTGGCTCGCCTACATCGTCACGCGCCCCCTCGGCGCATCGCTGGGCGATCTGCTGTCGCAGGCACGGGAATACGGCGGCCTCGGCTTCGGCACGGCCTCCACCAGCCTCGCCTTCTTCGCCGTCATCGTCGCCCTGGTGACGTCCCTGAGCCTCGTCTCCGGACGCCCTGGCGAGCCGGCCGGACAGCGGCGGGCCTGACCGCCCGCCGCCTCCCGCATCCCCATCCTCCAGTCCTTCCAACGCCGCACGACACGGAGCGAACGACCATGCGAAACATCCTCCTCGCCGCCATCGCCGCGACGGTCATCGGTGCCACGGCCGCCCCCCTGGGCCTGCTGGCGATGCAGGACGCCGCGGTCGGAGCGACGCCCACGGCGATGGCGGCCTCGAAGCTCGGCGACCTCTCCAAGTTCCGGGCCATCGTCGTCGACGTGAAGGCGCTGGCCGACCGGGGCGACCTCGCCGCCGCCAAGACGCGCATCAAGGACCTGGAATTGTCCTGGGACGCGTCCGAGGCCGGCCTGAAGCCGCGAGCCGCCGCCGACTGGCACGTCGTGGACAAGGCCATCGACCGCGCCCTCGACGCGCTGCGGGCGTCGAACCCCGATCCCGCCGCCTGCCGTCGCGCGGTCGACGACCTGCTCGCCATCATCGACCAGACCCACACCGGCTGAGCCGGCCCTCGCTCTCCCACGGCAGCCCGATGCAACCGACCGAGCGACCCGGACAGGTCGAACCCGCCAAGGTGCCAGAAGCCACCGCCGGGTTCTGGGCCATCAAGATCGTAGCCACGACCCTGGGCGAGGTCGGCGGCAACGCCGTCACGTTGACGCTCGGCCTCGGCTATCTCGCCGGCACGGCGATCTTCGGGGCCGCCCTGGCGGTGCTGCTGGCCGCACAGGTCCGGGCGGACCGCTTCCATCCGATCCTGTACTGGGCCGTGGTCACGGCGACGACGCTCGCAGGCACGACCCTCGCCGACTTCTGCGACAGGTCCCTCGGCATCGGCTACGCGGGCGGGTCCCTGGTGCTGCTCGGATCGGTCGTCGCGACCCTGATCCTGTGGAAGCGCACGCTCGGCACGGTCGCCGTGGAGACGGTGCGGTCCCCGCGGGCCGAAGGTTTCTACTGGGCAACGGTCATGTTCTCCCAGACGCTCGGCACCGCGTTGGGCGACTGGATGGCCGACAGCAGCGGGCTCGGGTACATCGGGAGCGCGCTCCTCATCCTCGTCGCACTGGCCGTGGTCACGGCCCTCCATCTGCGAACGCGCGTTTCCAGGCCGATGCTGTTCTGGACGGCGTTCGTCCTGACGCGGCCGCTCGGCGCCACCCTCGCCAACTCGCTCGACAAGCCGGTCGCTTCCGGCGGCCTGGGCATCGACGACATCACGATCTCCGGCGTGCTGGCGCTCGTCCTGGCCGGGTTCGTCCTCCTCATCCCGCAGCGTGCCGACCGCCGGGCGGCCTGCGCCGACGCGCCGTGAGGTTTCCCCTCGAAGAAGGAGCAGGTCCCATGGACGACCGTTACGAACGCGCCCTGAGCAAGGTCCCCGAGGTCACGCTGGGCTTCTGGATCATCAAGATCCTGGCCACGACGCTCGGGGAGACCGGCGGCGACACCGTCACAATGACCCTTAATTGGGGCTACCTCGCCGGCACCGCCCTGTTCGCCGTGCTGCTGGTCGCGCTCGTGGTCGCCCAGGTCATGTCGAAGCGGTTCCACCCGGTCCTGTACTGGTCCACGATCGTCGCCTCGACCACCTTCGGCACGACGATGGCGGACTTCGCCGACCGCTCGCTCGGCATCGGATACACCGGCGGGTCGACCCTGCTCCTCGCCTGCCTCGCGGCCGTGCTCGGGCTCTGGTACGCGACCGAGGGCACCGTGTCGGTGGACACGGTCTCGACCCCGCGGGTCGAGGCGTTCTATTGGGGAGCGATCACCTTCTCGCAGACGTTGGGCACCGCGCTCGGCGACTGGCTCGCGGACACGGGCGGCCTCGGCTACGAGGGTGGCGCCCTCGTCTTCGCGGCGGCGCTCGCGGTCGTCATCGCCCTGTACTATCGGACCTCCGTCTCACGGGTCACGCTCTTCTGGGCGGCGTTCATCCTGACCCGCCCGCTCGGGGCCACGGTGGGCGATTTCCTCGACAAGCCGGTCGCCAACGGCGGGCTGAACCTGAGCCGGCCGCTCGCTTCCGTCGTGATCGCGGCCTTCATCGTCGCGCTCATCGTCCTGGTCCCGCAAAGGGCCGGTCGGCATCCGGCAGAGGGAGCACAGGCGTCGCGGTGACCCGGACGTTCCCGTGCGGGCGCCGAACGGCCACGGGTCGCTCCGCCCGCCGGCGCGCCCGTGAGGCCGATTCCGCGCAGCGCATCCGCGATCCCGCGCGGACCGGCCGTCCGGGGAAGCGGAACATGCTCCAAACCGGCTGGGCGGTGGGAGACGACCCTGGATAGCCACTTCACAGGCCTGTGCCGCCGTGGCATCTCCGCGGCGTTCCAGCTTTGCTGCCGTGACCACGGCATTCCAAGAGTCGACCCCCAATGGCCGATGCAGCGACGACCGGACGTTTGCCGACCGCGGCCGGCCCGCGCCCTGGCGAGACGAGCCAGAGCCTGCTCCGGAACTTCCGCGCGAACGAGCTTTTCATCGCGGTCGTCGGACCGGGCGGTTCCGGGGCGGGCCGGGCAGCCCAGATCGTCAAGGAGTTCCTCGAAACGCAGTCGGTCGAGGACGGCGGATACGAGGTCCGCATCGTCAAGGCGAGCGCGGAGATCAAGGCCTGGGCCCGGAACAACGGGCGCGACCTCGGCCCGGCCGGCGGTCGCAAGACGCTCGCCGGCGTCGTGCACATGCAGGACCTCGGCGACGCGATGCGGCTGGCTTTCGACGACAATGCGGCAGTCGCCCGCGCCGTCATCGCGCGCATCCGCGCCCTCCGCGCGGAGGCGAGCGGCAGGCCGGAGGGCGAGATCGACGGGAAGCCGCGTGCCTACATCATCGACTCCCTGCGCCATCCTGCGGAGGCGCACCTCCTCCGCCGGATCTACCAAGACGCCTTCACGCTCGTCGGCGTCGTGTGCGACGACGATGCCCGCCACGGCCGGCTGACCCGGGAGCTGTTCGACTTCAACGACCGGGGCCGCCAGGAGACGCGCCGGGCCGTCACGGCCTTCATGGATCGCGACGGCGACGCGCCGGAGAGGCACGGCCAGCACGTCGTCGACACCTTCCACGAGGCGGATTTCTTCGTCGACAATTCGAAGGATGCCGGCGACGACCCGAAGAACACCGGGATGAACGAGCCGCTGCGGCGCCTGGTGCGGATCCTCACGGCGTCGGACGTCATCAGACCGAACGTCGCCGAGACGGCGATGCATCAAGCCCATTCGGCCCAACTGAGGAGCGCGTGCCTGTCGCGACAGGTCGGGGCGGCGCTCGTGGACGCGAAGGGGAACATCGTCGCGACCGGCACCAACGACGTGCCGAGGGCGGGCGGAGGGCTTTACGGGACCGATCTCGACGGGGAAGCCCCCGACCATCGCTGCGCGTTCCGGCCGGACAAGTTCTGCAGCAGCAACCGCGAGCAGAACGAGATCATCGGCGAGCTCATCGACAAATACCCCGCCTTG
Organism: Methylobacterium komagatae; assembly: GCF_042661665.1. NCBI lineage: Bacteria > Pseudomonadati > Pseudomonadota > Alphaproteobacteria > Hyphomicrobiales > Methylobacteriaceae > Methylobacterium > Methylobacterium komagatae. The sequence continues at coordinate 2,061,157 of NZ_JBHSWN010000001.1, read as the reverse complement.
GCCGAGGGAAGGGAGAAAGGACAGGCGGTGGCCGAGCTTCGGCGCACGAAGATCGGTGGCCTGATCGAGTTCAGCCGGGCGGTCCACGCGGAGATGGACGCGATCCTGACCGCCGCCCGGACCGGCACCTCGCCGAGGGGATGCCGGCTCTATGTCAGCACGTTCCCCTGCCATTACTGCGCCCGCCACATCGTCGCCGCCGGGATCGACGAGGTGCAGTACATCGAGCCCTATCCGAAAAGCCGGGCGATCGGCCTCCATTGCGACGCCATCACGACGGGTGTGGATGGGTGGGAACCGCCCTCAAGCGTACAGGGTTCGGGAACTGTCGGCTCCGCACGGCCCGGTGTCCCGGCCGCCCGGGCCAACGCCAAGGTCCTGTTCCACCCGTTCGTCGGGGTCGCACCGAGGATGTATGCCCGCGCTTTCCTGAAGGACCGAGACTACAAGGACAAGCTGACCGGGGATTACCGGGTCGGCGAACCGGTTTGGGGTGGTCACTCGGAAGTGCTGCGGGTACATTATCTGGATCTCGAATCGGGCCTGGGAGCGCTGCAAGCGTGAGCAAACCACTCCTCCGCCTCGTCGAGACAACACCCTGGGAAACCGAGGGTTTTACAGGGTCTTCGGCGCCGGTTCGACAGCTCTCGCTCTTCGATCATCGTCCCGTTCGCCGCGTCTCGTGCCTGCCCATGGCCGACGTCCACGGCGTGACGTTCACGCGCGCGGTCTCCATGAGCCGGCACGCGCTGGTGGTCGACGCCCGACTCTACCCGTACTTCGATCTTCCCGGGCTGAGCAGGCCGTCCGTCTTCCGCCTGTTCGAAGATCTGTCGTGCCGTTACCTGCACGCGCCGATCGACCTGCGTCCACCCAGGGACCAGTCGGCCCGGTGGCAGCGGCGGCAATCCGTGCGGGAGGCGATGGCGCGTGTCGTCGGACAGGACGGCGTTCCGGGTCGGTCGTCGACTATCGTGTTGGTCAACCGCATCCCCGAGGTCGATGTCCTCGACGAGACCCTGCGCGGCGTGTTCGGCGACGGGGAACATGTCTGGAAGGTTCAGCCTCACGACGCGCTCGTCCTCACCGGAAACGGCGGATGACCTGACCGAGGAGCCCGAAGCGCGCCGGACGGAGCGTCGGGGCGTTTCCGGCCGGCGTGCCCGAAACGCCGGATCGAGCCCCCGAGGCTGGCGCCGCCGTTGGCGCGGGGATGGCCTTCCCATCCCGGGGCGGGATGGGACCATGACTCCACGCGATGCCGGAGCCGTTACCCTATCGGGCGACTTTCGACGTCCCCGTGTCGATGACGGCCGGGAGCCGGGCCGGAACTTGCTCTCACCTGCGCGCACGGCGGGTACGGAACCGGGCGTTGCGGTCGGGGCCCGTGGGCCAGGATGTTCCGACCGACCGACGACGCGGTCGCCGCCCCAGGTATTCGGCCCGGGCGCATCCGAGTTGCGCCCGGGCCGAAGGGCATTCCGTCGAAGCGCTCGCGCGACGTGCCGAAGGTCGACGTACGGGGGCTTTCGGCTTTGATCGCTCCAAGGTTTTTAAGGTTCTTCGTCGTTTGGGGTTGATGAGCGTCCGTTTTGGCCTTGACGTGTTCCGCATCTGTTCTAGCTTTGCCGTGTGATCCTGACGTACCGCCAGAAGCTTCGGCCGACCGCGCCCCAGCACCGTCTGCTCGACGAGCGGCTGGAGCGGCAGCGCCTCCTGTACAACGCCGCGCTCCAGGAGCGGCGCGACGCTTGGCGTCTGGCGCGCAAGCCGATCACCCGCATCGATCAGCAGAAGAGCCTCACCGTCATCCGTGCCGACGATCCCGACGGCCACTGCGCCGATCCAGTGAATATGGGCCGGTGGACGCTGAAGCGCGTCGAGGACGCGTTTACCGGCTTCTTCGGCCGGGTGAAGAAGGGCGGCAAGGCCGGCTTCCCGCGGTTCAAGCCGCTGTCGCGCTGGCGCAGCTTCGGCCTGCTGGAGGCCACCGGGCTGCGCCACGAAGGCGACCGCATCCGGCTGAAGGGTATGGACCGGCCGATCCGGCTCAACCACGACCGACCGCTGCCGGGCGACGCCAAGATCCTGGGCGTGACGTTCACGAAGGTCGGGCGGCACTGGTACGCCGGCTTCACCGTCGAGACCTCAGAGGTCGTCGCGACCACGCCGCCTGCCGGCGAGGCGCTGCTGACGCTGTCCACCGGCGAGCGAATCCCGAACATCCGGCCAGCGTCCAGGCGCGAGCGCGAGATCCGGGTGTCGCGCTGGGCGCTCGCCCGGTGCAAGAAGGGCTCGGCCCGCCGGCGCAAGGTCAAGGCGCGGCTCGGCCGACAGCTCCGGCGCGTGGCGAACGCCCGCGACACGCACCTGCACCGGGTCTCGGCGCAGCTGACGCGCGAGCACAGCCTGATCGTGCTGGAGGATCTGCGCATCGCCAACCTGACCGGCTCGGCCGCGGGCACGGTGGACGAGCCGGGTACGAACGTGGCGCAGAAGCGGGGGTTGAACCGGTCCATCCTGGACGCGGGCTGGGGGAAGTTGGTGGGGCTCGTCCGCTACAAGGCCGTGAGAGCCGGTGGTAAGCTGATCCTCGTCGACGCGCGGAACTCGTCCGCGGAGTGCCGGGATTGCGGGGCGGTGGCAGCTAAGCCGCTATCGCTGCGCCGGCACGTGTGCCCGTGCGGGGCGGACGAGCACCGAGACGTGAACGCGGCCGGGGTGATCCTCGGTCGAGGTCTTGCGGCGCTCGCCGCGAGCGAAGGGGGTCAGCCCCTCGGGGACGCCAACGTGGGCCGTCAGGCCGTGCGTCGTCCCGGGACGCTCCTCGCCGCCTAAGGGCGGCGCTGGAGAACGTCACGAGGGGCCATCAACCCCAAATGACGAATGACCGTTTTTAACAGCATAGGGTGTGGACGGCCGCGCCTCGGGACGGTTACGCCTCGTCTGGAGGCGGCTACCGCGTATAGTGCGGCATGGCTTTCCGTCCCGGCGAAAGGGTCCGCCCGCAACTCGCCTTGAACGCGATCCGCGTCCTGACGCCTCCGGGTTCGATCCCGGCTTCGGTGGTCCCGTTCGACCGTGCGCTGCTCCACGCCTACCTCGACCGGCCGGAGAACGACGTGTTCGCGACCCGGCACGACGGGACGGACATGGCGGTCGTGCCCCTCATCGCCGGGGCGAACCTCCCGACTGACAGGATGGAACTGCCCGCGGCCGAGCACCTTCGGCTCGTGTCGGCGTTGACCCGCGAGGCGGTCTTCCGGCTGCTCGCGGCCTCCCCGGAGGCCGGCCTCCTGATCCGCAGGAGGCCGCCGACCGTCGCCGGAAAGCGGGAGAACGTCCTCGCCGAGGACGTCGGCCTGCCCGGTTGGCTGAGGAAGCGGCTGGTCCTGGAGTTCGACACGCGCATCCTGCGGCCGCCCCGGGGCGACGCCTACGTCGTCCTGACCTGCGCCAAGCGGCTGCGCACGATCATCGACGCGTCGTGCCGGACGCTCCTCGAACTCGGCGTGCCGCTGACCGGCGCCGCGGTCTCGTCCTGGCGCGAGGATCCCGACCCGAAGGTGTCGCGGCGGCTCGCCTACGCGGGCCGCGTCGTCGAGGTCGGGCGGGACACGCTGACCCTGGACGATCACGGCGCCGGCCCCTCCGTCGTGTCGAGTGGGGAGGTCTTCCTCGAACCCACGCGCGCCAACTTCAACAAGGTGGTCGAGGTCATCACGCAGGGGCAGTCCGAGCGGGCGCTCAAGGCGGTCCAGAGAGCCGAGGCGGAGTGGCATGGCGGCGCGCGGACCATGGAGATCGTGCACGGGGTGCTGACCCAGCTCGGGAACCGGGCGATGGACCTGGCCGACGGCGTCCCGCTCCGTCTAGGAGGGCTGCTCGACCAAGCCGTCGACGCAGCCTCCTTCCCGCCCGCGGAGGCCGTGTGGAGACCGAAGCTGTCGTTCGACCCGGTCCGTTCGTCCGAGACCTCGAACGGCTGGAAGCAGCAGAGCCTGGACCGCATCGGACCGTTCGACCGGCAGACGTTCGAGCCGAAGAGGCCGCGCATCGCGGTCCTTCACCAGGCCGGACGCCGCGACGAGGTCGCCGCTGCGATGCAAGATTTCCTGCACGGCAGGCCCGACATCGCGAGCGAAACGGGCCTCGTCCCCCACGGCGGCGGGCTGCTCGGCCGGTTCAGGCTGGACGAGCCCGAGATCCGTTATTTCGAGGCCGCAGGTCGCAGCGGTCCGGCCTATGCCGACGCCGCACGGACCGCCCTCAGGGATGCGGCGGCGCGCGACGAGCCGTGGGACCTCGCGATGGTGCAGGTGGAGCGGGCCCTGCAGGAGCGGCCGCACGCCGATAGCCCGTACTGGATGAGCAAGGCGACCTTCCTCAAGCGGGACGTGCCGGTCCAGGCGCTCTCGACCGAGATGCTGGGCCTCGACGCGTTCGGGTACGCGAACGCGCTGGCCAACATGAGCCTGGCGACCTACGCCAAGCTCGGCGGCGCTCCCTGGCTGCTCGTCGCGCGTTCGCCGACCGATCATGAACTGGTCGTCGGGCTGGGGTCGCACACTGTCAAGGAGGGTCGCCGCGGCCCCGGCGAGCGGTTCGTCGGCATCGCGACGGTCTTCTCCAGCCAGGGCCACTATCTCCTCGACGCCCGGACGGGGGCGGTTCCGTTCGAGGCCTTCCCTGCCGCGTTGAGCGACAGCATCGTCGACGCCATCGGGCGCATCGGCCGGGAGGAGGCGTGGCGTCCCGGCGATGCGGTGAGGCTCGTCTTCCACGCGTTCACGCAGCTCAGCCGGGAGACGGTGCAGGCCGTCGAGACGGCGGTCGCGGGGATCGGGGCGACGAACGTGAGCTTCGCGTTCCTGCACGTCGTCGAGGATCATCCGTTCACGCTGTTCGACCGCGCCTGGCCCGACGGCAAGGGCGCCTTCGCGCCGGAGCGGGGGCAGGCGGTGCGATTGAGCGAGCGGGAGTGGCTCCTCTCGCTGACAGGACGCAAGGAGGTGAAGTCGGCCTCGCAAGGCCTGCCCGGTCCGGTGCTCCTCCGCCTCCACGACAGCTCGACCTATCGGGACATGGCGGTCCTCGTGCGTCAGGCGTCGGATTTCGCGTTCCATTCCTGGCGCACGTTCGGGCCGTCCGGCCTGCCCATCCCGCTCGTCTACGCCGACGAGATCGCCAAGCAGCTGTCGGGCCTGGAGCGGACGCCGGGCTGGGACGCGGATGCCGCCGAGGGCGGTCGCGTGATGAGGAAGCCGTGGTTCCTCTGAGCGACGGGCCCGGCGTCGCCGACATCCGGGCCGGCCTAGCGGCCGCCTCCCGTGAAGGGGACGCGTCCCCCCTCGTCCAGGCCTTTCGGGCCTGGGTCCTCGGGGCCGCGGGTCCGATGGGGGATCTCGCCGCCGCTGCCGCGGTGGCCCTCGGGTCGCCGGGTGGTCGCTCCGCCGGGCACGTGGCGATCCTCGGCTACGGCGCGACCGACCCGGGACTTGCCGAGGCGTTCTCCGGTACGTTCCGCGAAGGCGTCGCGTGGCTCGGGGCGCGGAGCTGGTTCAGGCCGCATCTGCCACCGACCCTTGAGGCCGACGGCCTGTCCGCCCTCGGCCTCGCGCTGGGCGTGAACCGCCTGCTCCACCGCCGCGATGCCGCGTGGCTCGGCGCGCTGGTGGTGCGCGGCGCCACGGCCGCGGGGCTTTCGGATCTCAACCGTTCCCTGATGGTCGCGGCGGCACACATCCTCGAAGCGCCCGCCCGGCGCGACCTCGCGACGATGCTGCCGGAGGCACGGGTCGCGCTCGCCGATCTCGGCATCGTCCCGGCCGACGCGGAATGCCGACGGCCCGCTTGGCGTAACGTGTTGCGCTTCGAGCCCGCCATGGGCGACCCGGCGCGGGCGGCGCTAACCCTCCGGGCCTTCGAAGCCCTGTGCGAGACCAACATGCCGGCCCGCCTCGGGCGTCTCGAACCAGGGGACGTCCTGCGGGTGCTGCAGGGCGTGGAGCGGTCGTTGCGGCTCTGGACCTGGGAGGAGCGACCGCGCACGCCCAGGTCAGCGCTGGTCCGTTGGGATATCGAGAACGAGTACCACGTCCAGAACCTGCTCTGGACGACCTTGGCACCGCTCTTCCCCGACCTCAACGCGGAGGAGTACACGCCGCCGGTCGGGCACAAGAACCCTCGGATGGACCTGACCGTACCGAGCCTGGGCCTGGTCATCGAGGTGAAGTTCGTCCGGGCGGGCGTATCGTTCGCCAAGATCGTCGAGGAGATCGCGGCCGACGCGGCGCTCTACCGCGTGGACCCGAAATGGCGCGTGCTGATCCCGTTCGTATGGGACGACTCGTTCCGCACGGAGGAGCACCCGAAGCTGATCGAGGGCCTCCGTAAGCTTGAGATGGTCCACGACGCGGTGGTGATCCCGCGCCCCGGCAAAATGGAGAGGGATGCCGGAGACCGCATTCGTCCCGGGCGGACCGGAACCCGTCGCGCTTCGAAGGCGGGAGCACCCGGGATCGATGACATCGCACAATGCCCGGATTCCGAAGCATCCGAGTCCACGCCCCGGCGGGTCAACCGGAACGTCGGGGTCTTAAAGTCCCGGACCTAGGCGATCCATACCCCGAAGGCCTCGGTGGCCACGGCGCTCAGCGGGTAACCGCCTTCGAAGCGTTGGATGTCGGTCTCCCAAAGCACCAACGAAAGGTCGACGTTGACAGCGAAGAGCATCTCTGAATCAATGCTCTCCCAGCTTGTGCCGACCGGCGGATATGCCACCGGGGTCAGGCTTCTCAGTAAATCGGTCCAAATAAATCGCTTCCCGGGACATGTTTTACTGAGAAATTACAGATGCTCACTTCACACGTCGAGGTTCGAGACGGTGAGCGCGTTCTCCTGGATGAACTCCCGGCGGGGTTCGACCACATCGCCCATCAGCTTGACGAAGAGATCGCCCGCATCGGTGGCGTCCTTCACCTTGACCTGGAGCAGCGAGCGCACGTCGCGGTCCAGCGTCGTCTCCCAGAGCTGCTGGGCGGTCATCTCGCCGAGGCCCTTGTAGCGCTGCAATTGCAGGCCCTTGCGGCCGAAGGCCATCACCGCCTCGAACAGGCCGACCGGCCCGTGGAGCACCGTCTCGTCCGTCTTGCGCACGAGAGTCACGGCCTCGCCGTAGATCTCGCGGAACGCATCGGCGCGCTCCGCGAGGCGGCGGGCCTCCTGTGAGGTGACGAGCCCGGCGTCGAGCGTCGCCACCTGTTTCACGCCGCGCAGCGTCCGGCTGAGGCGATAGCCGCCTTCGGCGGTCTCGCCCTGCCAGCCGCGCTCGATCTCGTCGGCGATGTTGTCGAGGCGCTTGGCGGTCATGTCCGCCAGAACCTCGGCCTCACCGGGCCTGTTGTCGAGGTCGGGCTCGAAGGCGCCCGCAAGCACGGCCTGCTCCACCACCGAGCGGTCGTAGCGGGTGTGCAACCCCTGGAGGATGCCGCGGAAGGCACGCGCTTCGTCCACCAGCGCCCGCAACTGCGGCCCGGCGAATTCGGCGCCTGTGGAGAGACGCAACACAGCGCCCTCGACGCCCTGCTCGATCAGGTAATCTTCGAGCGCCCGCTCGTCCTTCAGGTAGATCGCCCGGCGTCCGCGCTCGGCCTTATAGAGAGGCGGCTGCGCGATATAGAGATGCCCGCGGTCGATCAGCTCCGGCATCTGCCGGAAGAAGAAGGTCAGCAGCAGGGTGCGGATGTGAGAGCCGTCCACATCGGCATCGGTCATGATGATGATGCGGTGGTAGCGCAGCTTATCCGGGTTGAAGCCCTCGCGGTCGGTCGAGGACCGGCCGATCCCGGCGCCGAGGGCCGTGATCAGCGTGCCGATCTCGGCCGAGGACAGCATGCGGTCGGCGCGGACGCGCTCGACGTTGAGGATCTTGCCGCGCAGCGGAAGAACGGCCTGGAAGGCGCGGTCCCGCCCCTGCTTGGCCGAACCGCCGGCCGAGTCGCCCTCGACCAGTAGGATCTCGCATTTGGTCGGGTCACGCTCCTGACAATCGGCGAGCTTGCCGGGCAGCGAAGCGATGTCGAGCGCACCCTTGCGGGTCACGGTTTCGCGCGCCTTGCGCGCCGCCTCGCGGGCCGAGGCCGCGAGCACGACCTTGCTCATCACCACGCGGGCCTGCTGTGGGTTCTCTTCGAGCCAGGTCGAGAGCCCCTCGTTCAGCACGTTCTCCACTGCTGGGCGGACTTCGGACGAGACGAGCTTGTCCTTGGTCTGCGACGAGAATTTCGGGTCCGGCACCTGCACGGAGATGACGGCGGTCAGCCCCTCGCGGCAATCCTCGCCGGTGAGAGAGACCTTTTCGCGCTTCGACACGCCGGAGCTATCGGCATAGCCGGTGATCTGACGGGTCAGGGCGGCGCGGAAACCCGCCATATGCGTGCCGCCATCCCGCTGCGGGATGTTGTTGGTGAAGGGCAGGACGGTCTCGTTGAACGAGTCGTTCCACCAGAAGGCGCATTCGACCCGGATCCCGTCCCGGTCCGCGCGGACGACGACCGGATTCGTCATGCCGTCGATCGGCTTCTTCGACCGGTCGAGGTAGCGCACGAAGGCCTCGATGCCGCCGTCGTAGTAAAGCTCCTCGCGCTTCTTCTCCGCGTGGCGGGCATCCGTCAGCACGATCCGCACGCCTGAATTGAGGAAGGCCAGCTCGCGCAGGCGCTTCTCCAGCGTCGGATAATCGAACTCGATCATCGTGAAGGTTTCGGTCGAGGGCAGGAAGGTCACTTCCGTGCCGCGCTTACCCTCGCCGGGGCCCACCACCTTCAGCGGCGCTACGGCGTCGCCGTGGCGGAACTCCATCGAATGCTCTTGGTCGTTGCGCCAGATGCGGAGTCGCAGCCATTGCGAGAGGGCGTTCACCACCGAGACGCCGACGCCATGCAGGCCGCCGGAGACCTTGTACGAGTTCTGGTCGAACTTACCGCCCGCGTGCAGCTGGGTCATGATGACCTCGGCCGCCGAGACGCCCTCCTCCTTGTGGATGTCCACCGGGATGCCGCGGCCGTTGTCGGTGACGGTGACCGAGCCGTCGGCGTTCAGCGTGACGGTCACGAGGTCTGCATGGCCCGCCAGCGCCTCATCGATGGCGTTGTCGACCACCTCGTAGACCATGTGGTGGAGGCCGGATCCGTCGTCGGTATCACCAATGTACATGCCGGGGCGCTTGCGGACCGCGTCGAGCCCCTTGAGTACACGGATTGATTCAGCGCCGTACTCGGCGGGCTGGGTCTCGGGTGTATCGGCCATGAACTTCCTCGGGCAGGCGGCGGACATCTCGCGCTGTGCGTGTACGCGGCGGAGGCGCCAGCCTGCTCATGCTTCCTGTTCGCCCAATATAGGGGTTTTGTGCTGCCGATGCACGCACTTATGGCCGGACATCGCCCGGCCATGCACGCGTTCTCGGCAGCCTGTGGACGCTTACCCCGCGTTGCCGATCCCGCCTTCGCTTGCCGCGTCGAGCCGGGCGATGGCTTCGGCCGGGAGGGCCAGCCGCGCTGCGCCCAGCAACTCGTCCAGTTGCGCCACGGAGGTCGCGCTGGCGATGGGAGCAGTGATGCCGGGCCGGGCGATGATCCAGGCCAGTGCCACCTGGGCGGGGCTTGCCCCGTGGTCGCGCGCCACCGCGTCGAGCACGTCGAGGAGCGCGAAGCCGCGCGGGTTGAGGTAGGGCGCCACGCGGTTCTCCCGTGCCCGCCCGGCGGCCGCCCCGGCCTCGCGGTACTTGCCCGTGAGGAAGCCCGCCGCCAGGGAGAAATACCCGATGACGCCGATCTCTTCCGCCCGGCATAGGGGCTCCAGCTCGGCCTCGTAGCCCCGCGCGGCGAGGCTGTATTCCGGCTGAAGGCATTCGTAGCGCGGAAGCCCCTTCTCCCGCGAGACTGCGAGCGCCTGTGCGAGCCGCCCCGCCTCGAAGTTCGAGGCGCCGATCACCCGCACTTTCCCGGCTTTGACGAGCCGGTCATAGGCGGAGAGCGTCTCTTCGAAGGGCACGTCGGCATCGTCGACATGCGATTGGTAGAGATCGATCCGGTCGGTCTGCAGACGGCGGAGCGAGGCCTCGCAGGATCGCTCGATATGGGCGGCGGACAGGCCCTTGCCCGCCTCTCCCATATCCATGCCGACCTTGGTGGCGAGAACGATCTTCTCGCGCGCCCCCGGGCGCGCGGCGAGCCAGCGGCCGATCACCGCCTCGGATTCGCCCCCGCGATGGCCCGGCGCCCAACGGGAATAGACATCCGCCGTGTCGATGAAGTCGAAGCCCTGCTCCACGAACCGGTCGAGGATCGCAAAGGAGGTCGCCTCGTCCGCCGTCCAGCCGAAGACGTTGCCGCCGAGGCAGAACGGGGCGACCGAGAGGGCGGAGCGGCCGATGCGGCGCTTGTCCATGGGATTCAGCCCTGAAGGAAGGGGTTGGAGACGCGCTCCTCGCCGAGCGTGCCGGTGGGGCCGTGACCGGGGATGAAGGCGACGTCGTCGCCCAGCGGCAGCACCTTCTCCTTGATGGCGCGGATCAGCTGCTCGTGGTTGCCGCCCGGCAGGTCGGTACGACCGATCGAGCCCTTGAACACCACGTCGCCGACGAGGGCGAAGCGCGCGTCGCGGCTCACGAACACGACGCTGCCCGGCGAATGGCCGGGGCAGTGCAGGATGTCGAAGGTCAGTTCGCCCACCTGCACCACGTCGCCCTGGTCGAGCCAGCGGTCGGGCGTGACCGGCCGGGCCGGGTCGAGCCCGTATTGGGCCGCCGTCATCGGCAGGGAGTCGAGCAGGAACTTGTCCGCGAGGTGCGGCCCCTCGACCGGCACGCCGAGCCGTTCGCGGAGCTCGTCGGCTCCGGCGGCGTGATCGACATGGCCGTGGGTCAGAAGGATCTTCTCTACGGCGACGCCTTGTTCCGCGATGGCCGCCTGAATCCGGTCGAGGTCGCCGCCGGGATCCACGACGGCGCCGACCTTGGTGGCGTCGTCCCAAATCAGCGTGCAGTTCTGCTGAAAGGGCGTGACCGGGATGATCCCGGCGCGGGGCGTTCCTGGCATGGAGGCGGGCTCGTGGGTGATCGGAAGGGTCGCCCCTTCTAACGCGCCGGAACGCCGCCCGCACCCCGCCCGCGCCTGGCCCGAGCGAACTTCCCCGTGCCCCGGCGGTTAAGGAGGCCGCCGACACCCGCGGCGATACACCGAGGCCACCCGTTGGGACGCACCCGAACCGCCCTCGCCCTGACCGGCGCCGTTCTTGTCGCCGGGCTCGGAGCCACAGCCCTGCTCGGCCGGTTCAGCTATGCCCCGATGCCCGATCTGGCCGACCTTGCCAATCCAGGCCGTTCACCGCTGACCACCGCCTTCGACGTCCTGGGACGACGGATCTCCGAGGCCGAAGCGCAGACCCTGCGCCAGACCGAGGAGGGACGGCAGACCCTCTCGCCTGCAAGCGGCGCGGTCGCCATCGATGCGGCCCTCGTCGCCCGCGGCCGGGAGGCGTTCTACCGCGAGACCTTCGGCAATGAAGTCTTCCTCACCGACGTGATGGGCATGCTCGATGGCGCGATCACGCCCTTCGAGGTCGTCCGCGCCGTGGCCGCCCTGAAGGGCGAGGCCACCACCAACCTTCAGGTGCCGCTCGCCCACGACATCACCATCGGCGACAGGACATACAAGAAGGGCGAGCGGGTCCCGACCGGCCTCGACGTGCCGAAGGGCGGCGCCTTCATCATCGGGATCAAGTCTTTCTACGATCAGGGCCATCTGCGCATGGGCATCACCTGCGCCCTCTGCCACGCGGCGGTGGATGCGGGCAGCGGCAAGGTGGTGGAGGGCGCACCCAACACCGACCTCAATGCCGGGCTGCTGATGGCGCTTGCGAAGAATTCCTCCGCCTACTTCATGCATGCGAGCGTGCCGGAGGCCGATGCCAAGGGCAGCGATGGCAAGGGGGGCGATGGCAAGGGGGCGGTCTGCCCGATGCGAAGGCGGTGGAGGCGGCGACCAAGGTGCAGGTCGCAAGCTGGCCGCCCGGCAGCTTCGATTCCTCTGCAGACCGGGTGACGAACCCGACCTCCATCCCTTCGAGTTTTTCCGCCTATGGCGAGCCCTATAGCTGGAGCGGGCGCGAGGCGTTGGGACCGTTCTCGGGCCTGTCTTCGCTGAACAACAATGTCCATGCGGCGAATTCCGATACGACGCAGCTCGCCGCCGCCGCGTCCTGGCTCTTCGGCATGGAGCCGGAAACCTATCTCGGCATCCTGTTGCGCGGTGCGCCTGACGGGCCGCTGCGCTACGATCCCGCCGGTCAGCGCAGGCCCTCCGAGGTGCTGAACGCCGCCGACCCGACGCCGGGCGCCCCCGGCCTCAACAGCTACGCGGTGCTGCCGACCTACCCGGCCACGAACTACATGACCGATAACGGTCTCTTCGCCTCCGTACCCGGCGAGGCGGCCAACCACGCCAACAACGCCATGTCGGCCTTCCAGAACCTGCTGCGCCCACCGCAGGTTGGGGCCGATCCCGAGCGCGTGCGCCAGGGCCGGGCCGTGTTCGAGCGGGCGGGCTGTGCCGGGTGCCATTCCGGCCCCGCCCTGACCAATCACCGGGTCATCCCCGCCGCTGATATCGGCACCGAGCCGACCCGCGCCAAGGCGGGCGCGAAGATGGAGGCGCGGCTTGCAGCCCCCGGGATGTTCGCTACGGACACGCCCTTCCCCCTGCCCACGGATCCGAAGCTCGTTCCCCTTCCGATACCTGAGGACAAGCTTCCGCAATTGCTGCTCGCCTGGGGACAGGGCGGCACCGAGGGCGGGTACAAGGTGCCGAACCTCGTCGGCCTCGCGTGGAGTGCCCCTTACCTGCACGATTCCGGCGTCGCCGTGGGGCCGGATGCGCAGAAGGATCTTGGCTTGCCGGGTACCCTGGAGAAGGGCGTGTCTCCCGATCCGGCAAACAGCCTGCGCGCCCTGATCGACCGGCGGATCCGGGATAGGATCGTTGCGGCCAACGAGGGATCGGAGAAAGCCCGCACGGCACGGGCAACCGGAAAGGGCCATGGGTACTGGGCGGATGAGCCCGCCGGGTTCACCGAGGCCGACCAGCGGGTCTTGATCACCTATCTCTTATCTATCGATCGGCTCACGGAAGACTTGCCGACGCCCTGAAACGGCCAAGCCATGCGCTGGGCGCAATGCCGGCGCGACACCCCGTCTCTTGCTGGGTGCAGCGCATCATCGTACTTATTGCATCGCAGGAACGCGATGGCGTCGCGGTCCTGCTGCCCTTCTTGGGCGTTTCCTCCCTAGACTTCGGGCCACTCCTTCGGGGGTGGCCTTTTTTCTGTCCGGGGCGCGGAACTTAGCCGCGACGGCGCGGCGCCACAAGCCCGCCATGTTCGCGGCTCACCGCGCGGGCGACATCCGCGGCTCATCATAAATCAGCCGCGTTGTGCACGCCCTGTTCGAGCTCGGACACCTCAACGTCCTGCCGACCACCGCGTCCCGCCGCCCCGGCCTGTATGAACATCATCCTCATCAAGCTGTTCGCCACCGCGCTGACGCTGAGCCAGGTCACAACCCGGCCGGACTCGCTGCGGACGCAATTCGACCCCGCCAAGGATGGGCCGGAGGTCATCCGCATCCTGCGGGATGGCTGCGCCCACATGCGCAAGGCATTCGATATCGAGGATATCAACCTCGATGATCTGATTTCGACGGCGATGGAGGATCCCTCCACGGTGGCGGGTCCATCCGCGCCGAAGATCCTGCACGGGCTCGACATCAACGAGCTGAACACGAGCTACAAACAGTTCTGCAAGGGCGAGGACCCGCCGAACTCCCCCTTCGACGCGAAGGCGGTGATCGAGTTCTACGACAACGCCACCAAGGATCTGCCCGCCGCCGAGACCCTGCGGGACAAGGCCCTGCCGGGGATGAGCCGCATCCTCGACGCCTCGGGCAAGCCCTTCGCCGAGACCTTCGAGCCGAATGCACGGCGCCTCGTGGTTCCGATCAACGCCGTGCCGACCCTGGTCCAGAAGGCGTTCATCGCCGCCGAGGACAAGCGCTTCGAGAGCCACCACGGCATCGACGAGCGTGGCGTGATCCGCGCCTTCATCGCCAACCTCGCCTCACCGGGGCGTCCGGCGGGCGGCTCGACCATCACGCAGCAGGTGGTAAAGAACCTTTCGGTCGGCGACGACGTCACCTACGAGCGCAAGATCCGCGAAATGATCGTGGCGGCGCGGCTCGAAAAGCTCCTCACCAAGCCGCAGATCCTCGGCCTCTACCTCAACGGCATCTATCTCGGCCGGGGCGCCTACGGCATCGAGATGGCGGCGCAGAGCTATTTCGGGAAGCCTGTGGGCGCGCTCACCCTGCCCGAGGCCGCGCTGCTGGCGGGCATGCCGAAGGGCCCGAACTTCTACAGCCCCGACAAATATCCCGAGCGCGCCCGCGAGCGCCGTTCCTACGTGCTCGCGCGCCTGAAGGAAGAGGGCGTGATCACCGAAGCCGAGATGGCCAAGGCGAATATTGCCGATCTCGGCCTCAAGCCGGTGGAGATCGCCCGGCGCGATTCCGGTTTCTACCTGGTCGATTACCTGTCGCGGGAGGCGCGCACGGTCGCGGGCCTCGATTCGCTGACCGCCGCCTCCTTCACTGTGAAGGCGACGGTGAACGCGCCGCTTCAACGCGCGGTGGAGACCGCTCTTCAGGACGGGCTCGCGACCTACGAGCGCGGCATCGGCCGCCAGACCTTCGCCGGACCTGAATTGAACCTCGCCGACAGCATCCGCCGGATCGAGGCCGCCGCCCCCGCACCGGAAGCTTCGGCCCAGGCCCTCCCGGGGGTGACGGGCGCCAAGCCCGATGCGCCGGCCAAGCCGGAGCAGAGCACGAAGCCCGAGAAGGGCAAGCCTACCCGGGCGGCCAAGGCCGCCGCCTCCATGCCGGTGGCCGGTAAGCCCGCGTGGCGGCGGGCGCTGGAGAGCGCCCGGCCGGTGCTCTACGACGTGCATTGGCCGCTGGCCGTCGTGCTGGAAAACGGGCGCGCCGGGGTGAAGGTCGGGTTGGAGGATGGGCGCATCGCGACCCTCGATCCCGGCATCGCTCGCGGGAAGCTTCAGCTCTACGACGTGGTTCGGGTGAAGCTGACCGAAGGGCGCGGCGCCCCTCGCGCGCAAATCCGCGTCCGCCCTGGCGTGCAGGGCGCCGCGCTGGTGCTGGAGAACAAGACCGGGCGCATTCTCGCCATGGCGGGCGGCTTCTCCTATCCGCTCAGTCAGTTGAACCGGGTGACGCAGGCCGTGCGCCAGCCGGGCTCGACGTTGAAGCCCCTGACCTATCTGGCAGCACTCAATTCCGGGCTGCAACCGAACACCCTGGTGCTCGACAGCCCCGTCACCCTGCCGCCCATCGGAGGAGCCGGGGATTCGTGGTCGCCGAAGAACTACGAGGGCGGCGGCTCGGGCCCGACGACCCTGCGCCGGGGCCTCGAATTCTCGAAGAACCTTGTCACCGCGCGACTGCTTCAGGGCGGCATCGCGCCCAAGGCCCCGGACAGCCTGAAGCGCGTCTGCGACATCGCCCTGGAAGCGCAGATCTACGCCGAATGCGAGCGATACTATCCGTTCGTCCTCGGCGCGCAGCCGGTGCGGATGCTCGACCTCGCGGGCTTCTACGCGGCCGTCGCCAACGAGGGCGTGCGCCCCACGCCCTATGCGCTCGAATCCGTGGAGAAGGACGGCAAGCCGGTCTTCACCCATTCGGACCGCGAGCCGGTGCGGATCGGTTCGGCCGACCGCGTGTCGTTCTACCAGCTCAAGACCATGCTCCAGGGCGTGACGCAGCACGGGACAGCCGCCGCCCTGTCCAAGTTCTCGAACAGCGTCGCGGGCAAGACCGGCACCTCCGAGAACGAGAACGACGCGTGGTTCGCGGGCTTCTCGAACGAGATCACCGTGGTGGTCTGGGTCGGCTACGACAACGCGGACGGCACCCGCCGCACCCTCGGGCGCGGCCAGACCGGCGGCCACGTCTCGGTGCCGATCGCGGGGGCGATCTTCCAGGCGGCCTGGGCCAACGGTATCCCACGCACGCCCCTGCGCGGCCCCTCCCCCGAAACCCGGCCGCTGATCGCGGACGTTTCCGTCGATCCGCGCAGCGGCACGCCGGGCGCGGGTAGCTTCGTGGAACATTTCCGCCTGGGCGGGGGCGGCCAGATGACCGACACCCGCTACAAGCTGATCCCGCGCGAGACCCTCTACGCGATGCGGCCGGATTCCGAGGATGGCGACCTCGCCGGGTCCGAGGATGGCGCGGATGTCCGCGGCGATTATCTCGGCAACATGACCGGCGAGCGCGCGCAGCCCGACCTGCTCGATCCGTTCGGGGACCGGCCCGCGCAGCAGCGCAACCGCCGGGCCGGCGCCGATACCTACGGCTATGGCTACGGCGCTCCCGAGGATCCGTATCGCCCCTGGCCCGGCCAGACCAACCGTTCCCCCTTCGGCGAGGACGATGCGCCCCGCCGCCCCCGGCGCCGCGATCCCGACTACCTGTTCGGCGACGATCCCGGCTTCTGACGCCCCTTCCCGAGACTCCGCTGATGCCGCGTCCGCAGATTCCTGCCGCCCTCGCCCTCGCCCTTTGCCTCGGCGCGCCATGCGCCGCACGGGCGCAGACCGCCACGCCCGCCGCGAGCCCCGCCACCGCCGTCGCGCCGGTTCGGGAGGTGTCTTCGGTGGTCGCCGTCGATCCGGCGACGCTGAAGCCCGGCGAAATCCTGTTCACCGATCATCAGGACAAGGGTGGCAGCGCGGAGAGCGGCCTCATCCCCTATCTGGACTGGCTGAAGGCGCGGCCAGCCGAGGCTCAGGCCCTGTCGCCCTTCCCCGGCTACAAGGAGCCCGACTACACGGTGACGCTGAACGGCGTCTCAAAGCCCCGCCACGAGACCCTGAAGGTCTATGTCGCGGAAGGGCGGTTCGTGGTGGCGCGTCCGGCCGAGTCGATCGATCTCAAGGCCCTGGCCAATCTCGGCTTCATCCAGGCCATGGACCCGGCGATCAAGCACCGCGTGATCGCCCCCGCCGATGTGACGCCGACCAAGGACCCGGCCGCCGCCTTCGCCCAGCGGCCCGGCACGCCCTGGTGCGAGGGCGCAGCCGCCTGCATCGAATCCCGCTACGATCTGGAAGGCAAGCTCCCGCTCGGCGTGCGCCTCGCCAACAAGCTTGAAGAGGGCTCGGCCAAGAAGATCGCGGAGTTTGTCTCGTTCCAGAGCGAGTTGCGCCTGCTCGATCCGGCGCAGGCGGCCTCACTCACGGCGCTCACGAAGGTCGACACCCCTCCGGCAGGCGGGCTCGAACAGACGATCTTCTGGGTCAACCAGATCCTGCGCTTCGGCAAATTCCTGGCGGTGTTCCAGCCGATGCCGAACGACCCGCAGAAGACGGTGGTGACCGCCTACGTCGCTCTGGCGATCAAGGGGGACGTGCTCGACCGCAAGGCCGAATATGCGCGCGTGCCCGTTCTGAAGAACCTGCTGCCCGCGCAGGTGCTGATGGGCAAGTCGAGCTTCAACACCGGCAACTCGATCAGCGCCGGGCTGCCGGTCTACGCCCGCAACCGCATCGCCGCCTTCGCGGCGGCGCTCGGCAAGCGGTGACGGCGGCGGGCGCTGAGCCCGCCCCGCTTCATCACATGCCGCGGTTGGCGATCGAGGGCAGCGAGGGCTGCGTGTAGGCGCGGTTCACGTCGCGCCGGGTCTGCGTACCGTTCGTGTCGGTCGACGCGCGGTAATTGCTGAGGTTGAGGCTGTCGGAAAGGCCGCTGCGCCCCCCATCGGTGCTGGAACAGGCGCCGAGGGCGAGGGCCGCGAGGGCAGCAACGGTGAGGGACAGAAGACGCATCGCGAACCCCGGCAGATCTGGCAGGCGGCAAGTCTGGCACGGAGCCAATTCCGGCAGGCGGCCAATGCTTACTCGAACGTCATCGTAAGGTCAGGACAGGGGGACCTGCGTCAAGGCTTCTTCCCATCCCGTGAAGCAGTTGCACGATGTGCGAGGCTCTGCGGCCACGGAAAACAAACCACTTCGGTGCTTTCACGCCCCTGTCGCCGCCCAAAATGGGGGACTCCCCGCCTTCCCCCTGGCGAAGAGGGGCGGTTTCGGGCGAGAAAGGCTGGCGATGAGCAACGTCCTGCCCTTCCGCCCACGTCCCGCCGTCGCGACCCTCGCCCGCTGCGAGGTTGTCGCCGTCGCTGGAGACCTCCTCACCCTGCTGGAGCAGCTTGAGGACGTCAGTGCGCGCGCCGCCGCCACGGGCCGCCCCCCATCGAGGTGGAGCGGACGGTGCAGCACCTCCTCGACGCCATCTCGGCGGTCGAGCGTGCCCTCGATTGCGTCGGCGAAGGCGAGCAGGTCGCCCCGGCCTGAGCCGGAACCGCATTCCACCCGCACAGGTTGTAGCGACAAATCTGCGCAACCGGAGCGGGACTGATGCCATCGTGGACGGCAAAGACGGCGTACATCGCCGCGATCGCGATCGCCGGTTGCACCGGCATTCACGTGGCGACGGTCCAGGCGGCCGAAGGTAATTTCCTCGAAATGCTGTTCGGCGTGCGGCCTGCCGCCCCGGCGCAACCGCAACCGCAGGCTCCGGCTTACGACCCCTATGCGGGGGCGAAATCCGCCGTCCGGTCGCGGCACATCGGCTACGGCCGCCACAAACTCAAGACCCGTTACGCCGCGCTGCCCGTGAAGATCCGCGTCAGCGACCGGCAGAAGCCCCTCGACATGAGCGCCGGGCCCGCCGCCGCCCTGTTGAAGGACGAGACGCTGCGGCCCGGTGATATCGTGGTGTTCAAAAGCGGTGCGCAGGTCTTCGCCGGGCGAACAGGCCGTCAGCACACGATGGGCGACTTCGAGCCTGTCCGCCAATCGGCGGCGATCGACAAGAAGACTCGCAAGCTGCTCACCGCGATGACCCAGCCGGCAGGGACCCTCCCCGCCGACGAGGCGAGACGGATGGTGTCGCGGATGAAGAAGGGTGTTCCGGCCCAGGCGCAAGCCCAGACCCAAGTCAAAGCGGAGATGGCGCGCTCGGAGGAGATCCGCGTCATCAACCCCTGGCGGACGGCCCAGTGATCAGAAGAACCGTTCCTTGACGACGATGGTGTCGCCGGGGCGCACGGAGTAGGTCATCGGCACGATGCCGGAGACGAGACCCGAGGGCGTCGTGCGGGTGAGCACGGCGTAATCGCGGGCGGCGCGCGGGCCGAACCCGGCCGCGATGGCTACCGCCGTCTCGACGGTCATGCCGTTGACATAAGCGTATTGGCCCGAGGTCGTGACCTCGCCCAGAATGTAAAACGGCCGGTAGGCATCCATCTCGACGGTGACGTGCGGCTCGCGCACGAAGCCCGAGGACAGCTTGGCCTCGATGGCCTTCGACGCCTGACCCGTCGTCTGGCCGCCGACCTGAACCGCACCGATCAGCGGCATCGCGATCTTACCCGCGCCGTCGACGGTGTAGATGTTGGACAGGTTGTCCTGGCCGAAGACGATGACCCGCAGGCGGTCCCCCGCAGCGAGCGTGTAGCGCGCGCTGATCGAGCCCGTGCCGGTCGCATCGAGTTCGTTGGTGCGGAAGGTCGGCCGCAGGCAACCGCCGAGGGCCAGGCTGGTGCCGAGTGCGAAGACGAATGCGCGCCGGTTCATCACCATCGCCGTGTTGTGACTGTCGATACAACTGCTGGTACGGCGTTAAGGTTAACGAACCCTATCCAAGGCCCACTTCAGTTGTCTCAAAAGAATTCGGAAGCTGATTAACCCTCAAGCAACCTTAACGCTTTCAAATGTGGGTTGCGGTCTCTGCACCGCTCGCAACAATTCCGCGTTGAAGAGCTGCTTATGTCCCGGATCAGAATGCGCAATGCCGCCCCCGCATTCCCGGCGGCCCCGCGTCCCGAGGGCGTCTCGGTGGCCCAGGTTCTGCGCCGCTCCGTCAGTTGGATCGTGATCCCCACTTTCGCCGCCGCGATCGGCGCCGGGATCTTCGTCTCGGTGGTGCCGCCCACCTATACCGGCGAGGCGAAGCTGGCCTTCGAGAACAGGTCAGGGGCTGGCGAAGCCTTGGATGGGCAGGCGGTGGCGGGCCAAGTGCAGGCTCTGATGTCCCGCGACATCGCCCGCGAGGCGATCCAGCGCCTCAAGCTCATAGGCAATCCTGAATTCGACCCGACTGCCGGTGAGATCGGCCCCGTCCGTCAGGCGCTGATGCTGCTTGGCATTGGCGGAAACCCGTTCGATCGGACGGCCGAGGATAGGGTGATCGAATCCTACTTCGACCATCTCGATGTCAGCCAGCCCGACCAGTCCCGGACGATCGCCATCGCGTTCAGGTCCAAGGACGCCGCGCTCGCCGCCGAGGCCGCCAATACGGTGGCGCAGCTCTATCTCGCCTCGCTGGAGGCTGAGAAGGTGGACACGGCGAAGCAAGCGTCAAGCTGGCTCGGCGGCAACATCAAGAGCCTGCGCCGGAAGGTGGCCGAGGCCGAGGCGAAGGTCGAAGCTTTCCGCGCCAAGCATGGCCTCGTCGGCTCGGCGGGCGTGACCGGCCAGCCGTTGACCGCGCAACAATTGTCCGAACTCTCGAGCCAGCTGACCCAGGCCCGCGTGCTGCGCGCCGACATCGCCGGGCGCGTCGCCGCGATCAAGGACCTCCTGAAGGACGGTCGCGCCTACGAGATCACCGATGTCGCCAACAACGAGATGCTCCGGCGCACCATCGAGACCCGGATCACGGTGCGGGCGCAGCTCGCGCTTGAGTCCCGCTCGCTCCTTCCCGGCCACCCGCGCATCAAGGATCTGAAGGCGCAGCTCGCCGACCTCGACGCGCAGATCAAGGGCGCCGCCGAGCGCGCCGTCCGCATCCTCGAGAACGATGCCACGATCGCCGACGCCCGTGTGGCGAGCCTTCAGGCCGCCGTCGATGGCCAGCAGAACGTGGTGGTGAAGGGCAATGCCAGCGAGATCGAGCTTCGCGCCCTCGAACGCGACGCGAAAGTCCAGCGCGAGCAGCTCGAAGCCTACCAGACCCGCTACCGCGAAACCTCGGCCCGCGAAGCCGAAAGCGCCGCGCCCGCCGATGCGCGCATCGTGTCCCGCGCGGTCACGCCAACCCTTCCGTCCTTCCCGCAGAAGCTGCCGATCGTCGGCTTCACAACGCTGCTGGCCCTGCTCGTGTCCCTCGGCGGTGTTCTGGCCCGTGGCCTGCGCCACCGGATCGGACATGGCACGGCCGCCCTGGCCAGGGTGCGTATCGAGCCGCACGCACAGGAGGCGGGCGAGACCGTCCAGCCGATCGTTGCCGCGAACCCGTTCATGCTGCCGGAGGCGAGCCTCGACCACGATACCGCCAAGGCGACGGAGGAAACGCCCGTCACCGAGCCGGTGATGGACATGCGCGCCGAGCCGGTGGCCGAGGCCGTGAGCGAGCCGACCCCGCAGGGGGAGCCGACAGAAGCCGAAGCGACCTCGCTCATCGCCGAACCGGTCTCGCCTCAGAAGCCCCTGCTCGCTATCGCGGAGAGCGCCTTCGATCTGGCACCGCTCTTGGAGCGCCTCTCCAATCGCCCGGTCATCGCCGGGGCACCGCAGGGCCGGATGGTCGTGCTGATGGAGACCGAGGAAGCCGGTCCCGACGCCCTCCCCGCCGCCCTCGCCGCCGCCTTCGGCCGCTCCGGCAGCGTGCTGGTGGTCGATCTCCTGTCGAAGGAGGCGGACGAGACCGGCCCGCGTGGCTTTACCGATGTGGTCTGCGGCGAAGCCGACTTCGTGGAGGCGATCCAGGCCGAGGGACCCGGCGGCGCCCATCACGTGGCGGCCGGCATGGCCTCGAGCGACGTGCTGTTTGAGGAGCCGCGTGCCCTGGCCTTTACCCTGGAAGCCATGGCCGAGGCCTACGATTGGGTGATCTGCCACCTGCATCCGCAAGCCGAAGCTGCGGAGATCCTGGGCCTCGTCGCGACGCTGGCCGATTCCGTGGTGATCGCATCGAATGCCGACCCGGCCGATGAGGCGCTCGCCGACCTCTACGCTACCGCCACCCAGGCGGGCGCGGGTCAGGTGCTCATCGCCCAGGACCGGCCGACCGTCGAGGCGCCGGTCGTGATCGAGGTGCCGAGCAACGTCTACGAGTTCCGCCGCCGGGCGGCCTGAACCGGGGGTTCAGCCCTTCCGGCGCAGCAGACGACGGACGCGCGAAGCGGCGGCGAAGAGGCGAGGATCGCCCTTCACCCGCCGCTTCATGCGTTTCAGGCCCTTGCTGGCCAGGGCGAAGGCATGGCCGCGCAGGCTCACGGGCCAGATCGTCTCGACCAGCGCGATAGTCTCGTCGCAGATGCTCGCCTTGTAGCGCGCCTCACCCACGCCGAGATCGAAACTGAGCCGCCCCCTCGCCGTCTGTTCGCGGACGAGATGGTGAAGCAGCAGATCGCCGGGGCTGAACCGCCCCACCTCCGGATCGGCATCGAAGGAGGTCATCATCCCGCTGTAGCGGGTGGCGTTCACCGCCCCGCCAAATACCGCCAGGATACGGCCCCCCTCTGCCAGCCGCAGAGCATGAACCTCCATGGCTGGGTTCTCACCCGAGGCGGCCAGTTCGAGGAACCGCTTGATCGCGTCTGGCGCATAGGGATCCTGGATTCCCATGGCGGCGAAGCGCGCCGCCTTCTGCCGGTAGAAGGTGGTGAGGATGGCACGGGCCTCCTCACCGTCAGCGGCCCGGTGGTAATCGATGACGCCGAACGCCTCGATCAGGCGCTTCTCCTTGGAGCGCAGCTTCTTGCGGGCATCGGCGCTGAACACGCGCTTGATCGTCGAATCCGGGTCCGGACCGAGGACGAGACCGTAGGCGTCGCTCTGTGCGGGCTCGCCGCCGCGCGAGAGAGGATTGGGCGTGCCCTCCCAGATGCGCGGCTGATGCGCGAAGGAAAAGGCGTCGATGCCTGCGCCCTTGCCCGCTTCCGCCAAGGCAGCGCGGATCTCCTCCACCGGCATGGCACCGGCATCGCGGGTGAAGACCGGCAGATGATAGTTCGCGTGGGTATCCCCCACCGTGCAGGCCAGGACGAGGCCGTGCCTGCGCCGCAGCACCAGGGGGAGCAGCATCCTGATCCGCCCCGATTGATCCCGCAGGATCGCGACGCGGGCCGAGTCGAGTTCACCGGTCTCGCGCAGATAGGCCGAGCACCATGCGTGGCGCTGGTAAGGTGTCGCAAGGCAATCGGGCGATGCTTCCAGCCCGCGCCACAAAGCTTCCGCCGCATCAAGGCTTGGAAGCATTTCGGCATTCAGCATCGGGAAGAGGATCGGCAGGGCGTTGGCGACGTCGTGTCCGCTGCCGCGCTCAATCCGCCCGTGTACGATCGCCGCCATCGTGCCCTCCGCCGAAGCCGCACGATCTGAGGCGGCGCAGCTGAAGCGAGGGTTTACCAATGGTCCTGTGAGCACCACTCACAGCCTGTAATCACTTGGTTTGGGTAACGCTTGGTTGCGATGCCCGTCAGCGACGGCGGTGACGACGATATTCTCCGGTGGAGAACATGGCGTATTGGCGCCCATGGCGGCCGCGATAGGACCGGCGGCCCCGGCGGGGGCAGCATCCACCTCGGCCTGAGCCTCGGCGGGCGAAGCTTCCTGCAGGGCGGGCGCGGCGGCAGCATCGGCCGAGGCGTAGCCCGCCGCGACGTTCTTGGCCGCGGGGCCGAACATCGCCAAGCACTGGTTGTAGGCCAGATCGTTCTTCAGGCGCTCGCACTCACCGATGCTGCGGGGAGTCCCCTGCGCCAGTGCGGCGAACGGGACAAGGCACAGGATCGACGCAACGAAACGCGTGTAGGGCATGCGGCCGGAACTCACGGGCGGGGAGCGCGACCGCAACGTGCGAATCGCTCAAGCTCTGTCTCGGCTGTGAGTGCGGCGAAAACGAGGGAGGTGCGCCCTCGCACCGGTCAATCCGGACGTTCCATCCACTTGATCAGCGGCATCAGCGGCAGGATCCAGCCGATGCCGAGGATGGAATAAAGCACCGCCTGGATCGCGGGCGGAGTCTCGGCGATGCGGCTGTCGGCCAGTGCCATGGCGATGGGCGCATAGAGGCAGACGAAGGCGAGCATGCCCACCGTCCCGATCAGCAGGCGCAGGCGTCGCGGCATCGTCCCCTCCCATCGTTGCGCCGGGCAGGGGCTAACCTCCTGAAGCGACGGAGGCAACCGGCGCGTTGCCGCGCATCGGGCTGCGTCGCCCTGCACGTTGCCCCTGCCCGGCCGATCCCTTAACCCCGGCCCGTCGGGCGGCGCGGAGGGATGGATGAGCGCAATTCCGGATCGGACATCGGGCGCGGTTCGCCTCTGGCTGGCCGTGGTCGCGGCCCTGGTGATCGCCATGGTCGCGGTCGGCGGTGCGACGCGGCTGACCGGATCGGGCCTGTCCATCACCGAGTGGCGGCCAGTGACCGGTGCCATCCCGCCCCTGTCGGACGCCGACTGGGCGGCCGAATTCGCGAAATACCGCGATACGCCACAATACAACATCCTCAACCAGGGCATGGGCCTCTCGGCCTTCAAGGTGCTCTACGGCTGGGAATGGGGCCACCGCTTCCTCGGCCGCCTGCTCGGCCTCGTCTTCTTCCTGCCGCTCATCGTCTTCTGGTGGAAGGGCATGATCCGCCGCCGCCTCGGCTGGGGCTTGCTGGGGTTGGGTCTGCTCGGCGGCCTCCAGGGCGCCATCGGCTGGATCATGGTCGCCTCCGGCCTCCAGCCGGGCATGACTGCCGTCGCCCCGCTGAAGCTCGCGCTCCACCTCACCACGGCGAGCCTCATCCTCGCATTGCTCGTCTGGCTCGCGGCAGGCGAGCGCCCGTCCGTCCTGGCGCCCGCCCCTTCACGCTTGCGCATCACCGCCCTGATCCTGCCGCCGCTGGTGCTGGCCCAGATCTTCCTGGGCGGCCTGGTCGCGGGCTCCCATGCCGGGCTCGTCTACAACACGTGGCCCGACATGGACGGCGTGATGATCCCCGCCGCAGAGCACCTGTTCGCGGTGACGCCGTGGATCGAGAACTTCGTCGACAACCATCTCCTCGTGCAGTTCGACCACCGGGTCGTCGCCTACCTGCTCCTCACGCTCGCGCTGCTGCACGCCGCCGACGCCGTGAGCTCGGCGCGGGGCACCGGAACCGCGCGACGCGCTCTGGCGGTCGCTGGGCTCGTCCTTTCACAGGCCGGTCTCGGTATCGCGACGCTGCTGCTCGCCGTCCCGCTCTGGGCGGCGCTGGCACATCAAGTGCTAGCAATGATCGTCCTCACCGCCGCGACCCTCCATGCGCGGCTGAGCCAGGGTATCGGGAGCGGCGCGGCAACGCGCGCGGCGCCGTCGCAGAGTTATGCCGGGCTCGCAACACGCGGGGCCTGAACAAGCTTTTCGCCCTGCGACAATTCTCCCGCAGAGCACAAAATACTGCTTATCCACGATAAACCCAGTTCCACCGCTATTTGCGCAGTCTTACGGTGGAACAGGTTTATCGGTTCAGGATTACACTCCTGCGCGTTGTGCAGGAGGCTCCGCGATGTCTCTGGCCGAGGACGGACGTCCACTTTCCTTGACGTGGAATTACACGCCCCGCGAAATACTGGCCGATGGCATCGTCCACGGCTTGGGGGTCACCCTCGGCGTGACAGGCGCCGCGGCTCTGATGCTGACGGCACTGAGCGCGCATCTCGCCCTCGGGGCACAGGCTGCCCTCGCGATCTATGCCTGCGCCCTCGTGCTGATGCTCGGCGTCTCGGCCACCTACAATTTGTATCCGGTCGGTCCGCGGAAATGGCTGCTGCGTCGTGCCGACCATGCGCTCATCTACCTGATGATCGCGGGCACCTACACGCCCCTGGTGATCCTCGTCGGCTCCGGCCCTGTCGCCTACGTTCTGCTGGCGGTGATCTGGATCGTTGCGCTGATCGGCATCGCCGTGAAGCTGTTCCTGCCGGGCCGGTTCGACCGCCTGTCGATCGGTCTCTATCTCATCCTCGGCTGGAGCGGCCTCTTCGCCTATGAATCGGTGATCGCGGCGCTCCAGCCGACGGCCTTCTGCCTGCTCGCGATCGGCGGCCTGCTCTACTCCATCGGCGTGGTGTTTCACGTCTGGCGGACGCTGCCCTTCCAGAACGCGATCTGGCACGGCTTCGTGCTCGTGGCGACGGCCTGCCATTACGGCACCATCTGGTGGAGCCTGCAGGGCCTGCCGGTCACCTGAGCCTTTCGTTATCCACCGCGAAAGATACAACCAAAGGCTTTAAGCATTCCGAGAAACAACCGTGCGAGTCTCGGGCGACACGATCAGTCACCCAGGGCTGGAACACGGCGCGATGAGTGCTTTCGACGTCCGCGACATCATGAATGCGGTGGGCCCCTCCTCGGCCTATGCCGAGGCGGCCATGCCGGCGGTGCAGAGACCGGCGGCACGACCGCGGGCAATGTCGCCTCTGGTCCTGTGCGGAACGGTCCGCATCCTCGAAGGCGCCGCCCTTCTCGGCTTCGGCGTCCTTCTCTACGCGGTAATGCTTCACGGCCGCATCGCGTCGGTGGCGACCTATGCCGCCGCGATCTGCCTCGTGCCCGCCGTGACTATCGCCCTCGCCCAGGCGGCGGGGGCCTATCGGCTCCCCGCGTTGCGCCAGTTCGTGCGGACCTCGATCCGCCTGACGGCGGCCTGGACCACGACCTTCCTCGTTCTGGCCGCCCTGCTGGTCCTGGCCAAACTCGCGGACCAGACCTCGCGCCTGTGGCTTGCGACCTACTATGCCGGGGGCCTCGCTCTGCTGCTCGGCGGCCGGATCGCCGTGTCGCGCTATGTCGAGACCCAGGCCCGCGCCGGGCGCTTCGACCGTCGCGCGGCCATCGTCGGCGGCGGCGATGCGGGCGAGGAGTTGATCAAGGCGCTTTCCGCCCAGCCGGAATCGGGTATCAGCATCGTCGGCGTGTTCGATGATCGCAACGACGACCGCTCGACTGACACGGTGGCGGGCGTGCCCAAGCTCGGCAACGTTGATCAACTGGTCAATTACGCCCGTAACCACCATCTCGACCTGATCGTGTTCACGATCCCGATCTCGGCCGAGGGACGCATTCTCCAGATGCTCGCCAAGCTCTGGGTGCTGCCGATCGACATTCGCCTCTCGGCCCATGCGACCAAGCTGCGTCTGCGGCCCCGGAGCTATTCCTATCTCGGCTCGGTGCCGGTGCTCGACGTGTTCGATAAGCCGATCGCCGATTGGGACGTGGTGGTGAAGGCGGCCTTCGACCGCATCGTCGCCTTCCTCGCGCTGGTGGCGCTGTCCCCCGTGATGCTGGCCATCGCCCTGACGGTGAAGCTCACCTCGCGCGGGCCGATCCTGTTCAAGCAGAAGCGCCTCGGCTTCAACAACGAGGTGATCGAGGTCTACAAGTTCCGCTCGATGTACACCGACCTGTGCGATGTCGCCGGGCAGCGCACCGTGTCGCGCGGCGACCCCCGCGTGACGCCGTTCGGCCGTCTCATCCGCAAATCGTCGATGGACGAACTGCCCCAGCTTCTCAACGTGCTGAAGGGCGACCTCTCCCTCGTCGGCCCGCGCCCGCATGTGCTCCACGCCAAGACGGCCGACACGCTCTATGATCAGGTGGTGGACGGCTACTTCGCCCGGCACCGGGTGAAGCCGGGCATGACCGGCTGGGCGCAGATCAACGGCTGGCGCGGCCAGACCGACACGGAGGAGAAGCTCCAGCGCCGCGTCGAGCACGATCTCTATTACATCGAGAACTGGTCCGTTTTGTTCGACATCCAGATCCTCGCGATGACACCCTTCGCCCTGCTGAAGGCCGAGAACGCGTTCTAGGGCATTTTCCGCCGAAGCGGACGCCGGTTCGGCGGAAGAAAATGCGCCAATAACAATGGCCTAGAACGCTTTCCGACGAGGCGGCCTATTGAGGCGCCGCCGCGAGGCCCGGCTTACCGAGAACCCTCGGAGCCGGGCTCACCACGCTCACGGCGTTGTTGCGGATCTCGTAGACGGCGAGCGCCCGGTCGCTGGTGCCCTCGGCGCCGAACCGGAACGTGCCGTCGATGCCCGCAAAGCCGGACGGGTTGGTCAGGGTCGGCTCGGCGAAGCGCTGCGCGCCGAATTGCCGGGCGAGCGTCGCCGAGAGCATCACCGCATCGTAGGCGAGCGAGGCGACGCGCGGCGGGATGGCGCCGAACCGCGCCTGATATCGCGCGCTGAAATTCGAGAAGCCGCTCCGGTCCGGTGCCGCGAAGCGCCCGCCCTGCAGCGCCGGAAGGGCGAACAGCGACGGCTCGTTCCAGGGCGCGGTGCCGACCGGCCTGACCCGCTCGGGCGAGAACTTCGCCGCGCTCAAAGCCGTCGCCACGGTGGTCAGCCCTTCGGACGTCTCCGGAATGAACAGCACGTCGGCCGTGGCACGGGGTCCGGTGATGACGCCTGCTAAGCGCTTGACAGCCGCGTCGGGCGCGCCGGCAGGGTAACGCTCGACCGCCGCGATGCGCGCACCCCGGTTCGCCACCGCCTCGCGGAACTGCGCCTCGACCGCGTTGCCGTAGGCGGTTTCCGGAATGAGCGCGGCGAAGGAGCGGCGGCCGGAGGCGATCTCCTCCTCGACGATCCGCGCGACCTCGGGCTGCGGCAGGAAGCTCAGGAGATAGACCCCGCGCGAGGCGACGCCGACATCCGTCGAGAAGGCGATGATCGGCTTGCCCGCCGCGCGGGCCGCCACCGAGGCAGAGCGGACATTGGCTGCGAAGAGCGGACCGAGCACGAGGTCCGCCCCCGCCTTCAGGCTGCGCTCGGTGGCCTCCGCCGCCCCGGCCGGGGTGCCGCGGTCATCCTCGACGAGGATCGTGAGGTCGGGCTGCTGCCCCTCATCGAAGGCGAGTTGGGCGGCGTTGCGCAGGGCCGCGCCGATCGACGCCCCCTGCCCCGTCAGCGGGACGACCAGAGCGACCTTCACGCTGCCCTGGCCGATGCGCTCGGCCGCTGCGGCAGGCAGGCCCCCGGATCGGCGGCCGGTTCGGCGGGAGCAGCTACGACGGGCGGCGGCCGGTTGCGGGCCGTGCGCTCGCTGGCGACACAGCCGGCCAGGGCCGTGGCGCCGATGAGCACGACCGGGAGAACGACACCCCGCGCGCGCGTCGTCTGCGCCATCGGAGATCCTTCCTGCAACGATTCCGGGGGAAGCCTGTCGGTCCTGCAACGGCTTGTAAATGCCGGTTGCCCCTCTTCCCCCATTCTCCACCTCCCCGGCGGCGACGTCGGGGCCTCCCTGTGGCAATCTCGTCAGCGATGAACCGTCGAATCGATCCCGCGCGGCCGGCTTCGGCCCGCAGCGCCACTTTCACCGCCTTCGGCCTCGCGAGCGAGGCGGAGCCCCTCTCCCCCGGATTGCATGTGGTGGCCACGCCCATCGGCAACCTGCGCGACGTGACCATCCGCGCCCTGGCGACGCTGGCCGCCGCCGATGCGGTGCTGGCCGAGGATACCCGTGTCACCCGCACGCTCCTCGCCCATTACGGGATCACCACGCCGCTCGTCGCCTACCACGAGCACTCGACCGATGCCGTGCGCGAGCGGATGGTGGCGCGCCTCAAGGCGGGGGAAGCCCTGGCCCTCGTGTCGGATGCGGGCACGCCCCTCGTCTCGGACCCCGGCTACAAGCTGGTGCAGGCGGCGATCGAGGCGGGGATCACCATCGTGCCGGTGCCCGGCCCCTCGGCGGTGACCACCGCCCTCGTTGCGGCCGGCCTGCCCACGGACCGTTTCTTCTTCGAGGGTTTCCTGCCGCAGAAGGCGGGCGCCCGGCGCAATCGGCTCGAGGCGCTGGTGCAGATGCCGGGCACGCTGGTCCTGTTCGAATCTCCGCACCGGCTCATCGAGATGTTGGCCGATGCCGCCGCGGTTCTCGGCGCCGATCGGGCCGCCGCCGTGACCCGCGAACTCACGAAGCTCTACGAGACCGTGCGGCGCGACAGCCTGGGCAGCCTCGCAGAACGCTTCGCCACGGAGGGACCGCCCAAGGGCGAGATCGTGGTGGTGATCGGCCCGGCCTCGGCGCAGGCGGCGGGACCGGAAGACGATGCCGCCCTCGATGCCGCCCTGCGCACCGCCCTTGCCCGGCATTCGATCAAGGATGCGGCGACCCTCGTAGCGGAGGAGACCGGCCAGCCGCGCCGACAGGTCTATGCCCGCGCGCTGGCGCTGTCGCGCGAGGAAGAGGCGTGAGGGCGGCAGCCCCGAGTCCGGAACGGCAGGCCGCCCACCGGCGGGGCCACCGAGCTGAATGGCTGGCGCTGCTGGCCTTGATGCTGCGCGGCTACTGGCCGCTGGCTCGTCGGGTCTCGCTCGCGGGCGGGGAGATCGATCTGATCGTCCGCCGGGGCGGCACGCTGGTCTTCGTGGAGGTGAAGGCGCGGGCGCGGCTGGACGATGCCCGCGAGGCGATCGGCGCGGCCAAGCGGCGGCGCTTCTCGAAGGCCGTGCGGGCCTGGGTGGCCCGCCATCCCTGCGCGGGGGAGCTGACCCTGAGGGCGGATGCGGTCTTCGTCGGACGTGGGCTGTGGCCGGAGCATTGCCCGGCCGCCTTCACCATCGAGGGCCTTTGACGAGCGGCTACCTCAAGTAGCGCCCTGCACCTTCCATACCGGAAGCGCCTCAGCCTTTGACGCTGCGCATGGCCCCGATGAGGGTGCGCTTGAGATCCGCCTGACTGAACGGCTTCTGGACCACCGGCCGGTCGCGGAAGGGCTCGCGGATGCCCGCACCACCGTAACCGGTGGAGAAGACCAATGGCCGGTCACGCGCGACGATGGCCTCGGCCACCGGATAGATCGGCTCGCCCGCCACGTTCACGTCGAGGATGGCGACGTCGAACGTCTCCTGCGCCGCCATTTCGAGGGCCGTCGACAGGCGCGCGGCAGGTCCCACGACCGTGCAGCCGAAGTCGAGCAGCATGTCCTCGAGCAGCATCGAGATCGCGGCTTCGTCCTCGACTACGAGAACACGGACGCCGTTGAGCAGTTCGTCGTTGAGGTCAGCACTCACGCCGGGCCGTCTTCCCTTCGCCGACCCCGACGGGGCCGCTTCCGTGCGATAACGTCGGTCCCCGGTGCGCGACTTGCCGTGGCACACCTTGCAGAACCAATGGGTGGGTCGCCCGTCCGGGCTGACGTGTCAAGCGACAGCACGCCACGCCCGGGCTCAGCCCTCCACCCTATGTTAAGCTCCGATACATTTTCGGCAAGATGCGTCTTGAATGCAACTTACAGGAAGGGCTCGCGAAATCCCGCGACGGGCTTTCTCGATGGCACCTCTGGTATAAGCGTACCACGCATTAGTTGTCGGTGAACGCAACCTTGGCGCCCCGAGCGACATGCTTCGCCAGATCACGTGCGGACCAGTTGGTCAGCCGGATGCAGCCATGCGACTCCGTCTTGCTCACCCGCTCGGGCTCGGGCGTGCCGTGGATGCCGTAGCTTGGGATGGCGAGGTCGATCCAGACGAGGCCAACGGGATTGTTCGGGCCGGGGCGAATGGAGAAGGCGCGCTTCGTCTTCACGCCCTTGAACGCGTATTTCGGGTTGTAGGTGTAGACCGGATCGAAGGCGACGCCCTTCACCGTGGTCTCGCCGCTCGGCGCGGGCTTCTCGCTGCTGCCGATGGATGCGGGATAATAGGCGATAAGCGCCCCGTCCGCCCCGAAGGCGCGGACGTCGCGGTTCGTCTTGTCGACGGCGATGCGCTCGACCTTCGGATCCTGCGGCAGGTCCTTGGCCTTCGGCTTGTCCGTGCCCATGGGCTCGACCCCCGTGACGAGGATCGTCGTGCCAGGCTTGTCGAACGCCTTGCCGGGGTTGAGGGCAATGAGGAGGTCGCGGCTCATGTGGAAGCGCTCGGCCAGCATCTCGCGGGCATTGGTGTAGCTCATCGCGTCGAGTTCGGCCTGTTCCTCCATCTTCGATGGAATGCGCCGCTCGAACGGGCCCTTCGCGTCGTCCTCGGTGATCGTATAGCTTTTGACGGCGGGGGTTGAATCACCGGCTTGCAGCGCGTCCCAGATCTCCTTGGTGAGGTGGTCGGCAGCCGGAAGCTTCCGCTCCGCGGCGAAAGCCGCGATGGCCCGGTGGTAATTGTCGCCCTCCCGTCCATCGATGGCGCCGGGCGAGAAGCGCGCACGGTCGAGGAGCACCTGCGCCCGCACGGTGATGGGCTCGATCGGGGCTCGGCCGCCTTGGCCCGCTTGCCCGTCTTACCTTTCTTGTCTTCGTCCTTGGTCTCGGCCGGTTTCGCGCCCTCGATGAAGGTCGCGGCATTGACGGCGTCTTCGGTCAAAACCGATGCCGCCTTGTCCTTACCTGGCTCCCGGCCCGGTTCCTTGCCCGGCGCGGCGGCGACCAATCCCGGCAAGGTTAAGCCCGCCAGGAGGACGGGCATCGTCAGCCAGGCACGCGTCATCGTCGGTCGCTCCCGGAGCGGAGGGCTCCGACGCCCTCAAGCGCTGGAGGCTCGCGCCCGTTCCGAGCCGATCTGTCGCACCTATTCGCAGAGGCGATGACCGGCTGTCCGCTCGCGCTCATCGAAGTGAAAATGGTTGGCGTGGGTGGCGCTGGATCCAGGTCCGAGGACGGTGCGAAAGACGGTGCAGGCCTTGGCCCGCGTCACCTTCAGGAACCCCGCCTCGGCGGGATCACTGACAGCCTCCCGTACGACAATAGGAGGGCGCCCGGTGAAGGTGAAGCTCATCACGTCAATCGCATCAGCGAAGGCGTGCTCGCTGAGCTTGGCATCGACATCGTGGTTCTGACCCCGGCAGACATAGGTGCCGCCGAGATCCAGGGCGGCCAGCGGTTTGCCGAAGCTTCGCTGCGCCTCGACCTGCACCTCGCTCGCCCAGCGTGCCAGACCCTCGGCTGCGCGGCAGGTCAGCGTCGCGGCGGGCCGCAGGGCGATGCCGTCGGCGAGCGCTGTGACCTTCAAGGGCAGCGGCGCGGTGCATTGGCCCTCGGCGATGGCGGGCAGCGGTTCGAAGCTCGCGCCGAGCCGCTTGAGGCGGACGCGGCACGCTTCGTCGTCGGGAGCTGCGACCTTCAGGGTGAGCGCGGCCTCGCCGGACAGGTCGGCCGGACGGCTCGGCGGAACCGGAGGTGGGATTGGCAGAGCGGGTGTCTCCGGTGCGCTGACATTGGCCGGGGGCGCGGGCGTCAATTCGGGCGGGCGCGGCGGCGGGACCGGGGCGGGCTCCGCCGGGGGCGGCGGCGTCAGTTCGGCCGGGCGCTCGGGCGGGCTCGGCACCACCTCGGGAGCGAGCGGCGCAGCCTGCACGGAGCCGAGCATGAGCCAGAGGGCGCAGCCTCCGGCCGCGCTCGCTAGATGCCTCGTCATAGCCCCTCTGTGCTTCCCCACCTGAGCCATAACGGCCGAGGCGGCGTTCGGATCGCCCGGCACGGTTGCCGCAGGCACCGGAACGGACCAGAACAGGGGCGACGGGCGACGGGCCCGAGATCGTTTCAAGACGGGGCGGGGCGCCCCGACCGAGGATGCGAATGCCGGACACTCTCGCCGCCGGGCTCGACAGCCTTCCGCAGGACAACCCCTTCGCTCCGGCGCAATGGGGCACGCCCTACGAGTTGCCGCCCTTCGAGCAGATCCGGCCGGAGCACTACCTGCCTGCCTTCGAGGCCGCCCTGGCCCAGCACGAGGGGGAAATCGCAGCCATCGCGGCCGATCCCTCCCCCCGAGCTTCACCAATACCGTGGCCGCGATGGAACGGGCGGGCCAGGCGCTCGATCGCGTAGCGGGCGTCTTCTACAACCTCACCGGTAGCCATACGAACGCCGAGCTTCAGGCGATCGAGCGGCAGGTCGGCCCCAGGCTCGCCCGGCACGGCAGCGCCATCTACCTGAACCCGCAGCTCTGGGCGCGCATCTCGGCCGTCGAGGCCGAGGTCGAGGGGCTTGGGCCGGAGGAACGGCGAGTGCTGGAGCGCTACCGCATCCGGTTCCGCCGGGCGGGCGCTGAACTCGCCCCCGAGGCGAAGGAGCGGATGGCGGCCATCGCGGAGCGCCTGTCCGAACTCGCGACCCAGTTCAGCCAGAACCTGCTGGCGGACGAGAGCGGCTTCACCCTTCCGTTGGAGAGCGAGGACGACCTCGCCGGGCTTCCGTCCTTCCTCCGCGCCGCCGCCGCGAGCGCAGCCAAGGAGCGGGGTCTCGACGGCCACGTCATCACGCTCTCGCGCTCGTTGATCGAGCCGTTCCTCGTCTTCTCCACACGCCGCGACCTGCGGGAGAAGGCCTACGAGGCCTGGATCCACCGGGGCGAATCAGGCGGACCGACCGACAACCGCGCCCTCATGGCCGAGATCGTGAAGCTCAGGGCCGAGCGGGCCAGACTGCTCGGCTACGAGAGCTTCGCGCATTTCAAGCTCGCGGACACGATGGCGGCGAGCCCCGACGCGGCGATGGAATTGCTGCGCGACGTGTGGACCCCGGCCCGCACCCGCGCCATCGAGGAGCGCGACCGGCTGCAAGCCATCGTGCAGCAGGAGGGGCACAACTTCGCCCTGCGGGCCCATGATTGGCGCCACTATGCCGAGAAGCTGCGCCGGGCCGAGCACGATCTCGATGAGGGTGAGATCAAGGCCTACCTGCCGCTGGAGCGGATGATCGAGGCCTCCTTCGACACCGCCACGCGCCTGTTCGGCCTGACCTTCGAAGAGTTGCACGAGGTGCCGCGCTACCACCCGGATGTCCGGGTGTGGCGGGTGAACGATGCGGACGGCCGCGAGGTCGGATTGTTCCTGGGCGATTACTTCGCCCGCGCCTCGAAGCGCTCCGGGGCCTGGATGAGCGCCTTCCGCTCGCAGGAGAAGCTGAGCGGGATCGTGACGCCGATCATCGTCAACGTGATGAATTTCGCCAAGGCCCCGGAGGGCCAGCCGACACTTCTTTCCTTCGACGACGCGCGCACCCTGTTCCACGAATTCGGACACGGCCTGCACGGCCTTCTCTCGGACGTGACCTATCCGCTGCTTGCGGGCACCTCCGTCTCGGGGGACTTCGTGGAACTGCCGTCGCAGCTCTACGAGCATTGGCTCGAACAGCCGGAGATCCTGCGCGCCCATGCGCGCCACCACGAGACCGGCGCGCCGATGCCGGAGGATCTGTTGGCCAAACTACTCGCCGCGCGGGCGTTCAACCAGGGTTTTGCCACGGTGGAATACACCGCCTCGGCGCTGGTCGACATGACGATGCACCTCTCCGCCGAGGGCGAGGCCGGGCTCGACGTGCCCGCCTTCGAGGCGGATGCCCTGCGGCGGATCGCGATTCCCGCCGAGATCGGCATGCGCCACCGCTCCCCGCACTTCGCGCACATCTTCGGTGGCGAGAGCTATGCGGCCGGCTACTACAGCTACCTCTGGTCGGAGGTGCTGGATGCGGACGCATTCGACGCGTTCCGCGAAGCGGGGAACATCTTCGATCCCGAGACGGCCAAACGCCTGCGCACCTACGTGTACGGGGCGGGCAACCTCAGGGACCCGCGCGAGGCTTACACCGCCTTCCGTGGGCGGATGCCGAGCATCGCGCCGCTGCTTAAGAAGCGGGGGCTGGCGGCTTGAGCCGCCTCTCCCAGCGGTAAGGATTTCGTAAAGAAACGTCCTTAACGACTGCTTACAGCACAGCCTGGAAGCGGGAGCGACGGACGATGACTGAAGCGAAGCCGACGACATCGACCGACGCGAAGCCGAAGATTGAAGTGGTCGAGAGGGCCCCGAAGAAGGGCCTCAAGGTCGAGATCATCACCGAGAAGCCGCCGTTCTTCTCGGCCCCGCGCCGGTTCGCGCAGACGATGATGCGGGCCGAGGCCCGCCTCGTCGCCGTGGCGGGCGGCGCCCTGGCGCTCGGCGCGATGCTGGGCTTCGGCGCGGCCTCACGGGATCAGGGCTCGGCCACAGCCATTGCCTCCCTCGCCACCGCCATCGAATCCGGGCGCAGCGACACGGCCAAGCTCGCCGCCTCCCTCGCCAAGCTGGATCAGAATGTCGGCGAGCTTCGCACCGTCGCCGACAGCGCCCGCAAGGAGAACGGCGGTAAGAGCCTCAACGAGAAGATCGCGCAGCTCGACCGCAGCCTGACCGCCAAGCTCGCGAGCCTGAACGAGAAGATCGAGCAGGCCGAGAAGGAGCACGCCGCCCGGATCGCGACCCTCACCGCACGCCCCGCCGCGCGGCCTGAGCCGACGCAGACCGGCAGCCTCGCGGAGCCGCGCGAGACCAAGGCCGCCGAACCGAAGGTCGTGGAAGCGAAGCCGACCGAGAAGGTCGCCGAGATTAAGCAGCCGGAGCCGGCAAAGGCGGCCGCGCCCGCGAAATCGCCTGTGCTCGAGCAATATGCCGTGCGCGACGTGTTCGACGGCGCGGCGATCATCGAGAATCGCAGTCGGCGACTGTTTCAGGTGATGCCCGGCGATACGCTGCCGGGGGCGGGCCGTGTCGAGGCGATCGAGCGTAAGGGACGCCAGTGGGTCGTCGTCACCCGTCAGGGCCTCGTCACTCCTCAGGAGTGGTAGAAACCCAACTTCAGGTTGAGGGGACGGTCATCGGTGTGAGGTCGTCCCCCGTCATGGGGAAGCGAGGCTCGATGGCGAAGGGGTCAGCCATCATCGCATTCCGCTCGGCGCGCCGACGCCCCAGGCGAAGGGCGCGCGTGCGGGCGCCGCGCGTCGGATGAAGGATCGCTCCGAGCAGAGCTTGCCCCTCGAATTCCCGATCCAGGTTCTTGGCTTCGAAAACGGGCATGGCGGGCCTGCGGGACGTCGCGGCAAGCTTCTCTCCGGTGAGCTCGACCGCACGTGTGAACAACGGGGATAACGCGGAACGGTTCCGTTAAGCTTTCGCCGTGGAACGTTTTTTCATTCTCCGCGCAACCAGCCCTGGCCGCAGTGCGAAAATGCACAATCTCCGCGGCGCGTTAACTTTTGCGCCGCGAAAACAGTGATCGTAATCAGACGAACTGATTCAAACCAGGAATTGAGCCTACGATCGGGCCCATGACATCTTCGCCGGCTTTTTCACGACCGACGGCGAACAATTCCTGCCCGAGCGGCTGCATCTGGCCCATCGGCACACCTGCCGCCATCAACTTCTGGCCGAGCGCCATGACGCCGCCCCCGCCGCCCAGCATTCCGCCGAGCATACCCATCAATCCACCGCCGCCGCTGCTGCCTTCGCCCGCGTCGGACTGCGCCGCCAGTTCCGCGGAGCCGGGTAGAGCCGCCATGAGCTGGCCAACCTGAGGCTGCGGCCCCTCCTTCTGGAGGAAGGCGAGGATGTGGCCGATCGCGGTCTGCGCCGTCGCGGCATCGAGACCGGTCCGAGTACAGACGCGGGCAAGCAGTTCTTCCATGGGTCAGGAGTCTCGTTTGGAGGAAGTCCAATCTGTCCTTCCCCCGTGGCATCGGGGAAATCAAGCGCGATGGGGAGAGCCCGGAAAAGCGGCGCACGTTCCCCAGCGCGTTCCAGTGGCAGCGCGGGCCGAACGTTGCTCCGTTGCGCAAAAGCCTGTCACATCGGCGATTTTTCGGGCATGGGCCTGCGGAACTGCGGCCAGCCGCCGCGCTTTGCCGAGGCTGGAAGCCACACCGTTCGAGACCATCCGATGCGCTACACGCTGGGTTGCAGCCTCTCCTATAATATCCTCGCGGACACCACGTTCATCTTCAACCTGGAGGTCGCCAAGCTTCAGAGTGTCGAGATTCTGCGCGAGACGCTGACGCTGAGCCCCGATCTGAAGCGGGAGATCTACATCCACCCGGACACGCAGAACCGCTATCTGGGCGTCAACGTGCCGACCGGCCCCTTCTCGCTGGAATACGAGGCCGAGGTTGATCTGACGGTCCACCGGGGAGATCCGGCGCAGATCGGCGAGACGCCGGTCGCCAAATTGCCGATCGACATCCTGCCCTACCTGCTGCCGAGCCGCTTCGTGTCCTCGGACCGGCTGACGCCCTTCGCCCAGGCCGAGTTCAGCGCCCTGCCCCAGGGGCACCAGCGGGTGAACGCGATCTGCAACTGGATCCACGAGCACCTCGCCTATCAGCCGGGCTCCAGCGACGAGCAGACGACGGCGCACGAGACGCTGCTGAAGCGGGCGGGCGTGTGCCGCGACTTCGCGCATCTGGGTACCGCGTTCTGCCGGGCGCTCGGCATCCCGGCGCGCTTCGTCAGTTGCTATGCCCACGGCCTCGTGCCGAGCGACTTCCACGCGGTGTTCGAAGCCTATCTCGACGGGCGCTGGTGGCTGTTCGATGCCACGCGACAGGCCGACCCGGACGGCCTCGTACGGATCGGCGTCGGGCGTGATGCGGCCGAGATCGCCTTCTCAACGCCCTTCGGCAACATGCAACCGGTGAACCAGCAGATCCGCATCCAGCGGTCGGACGGACAGGGCAGCCCGATGCCGCGGACCGTCGACGCCATCTCCACCGAGGTCCCGGCCCCTCATGCCGGGGCGGCGTGAGCCCTACGACCCCGCGTTTTGGCGCGGGGTCTCGTGGCCCTCTTCGAGCAGGCCGAGGATCCGGCGAGGAAGTCGCGGGTCTTGACCTTCAGGGGATCGTCCACGGGGAGAGTGACGACGGAATCGAACAGGCTGCGCAGGCTCGCGGCGAGCTCCGCGGGATCGTCGGATTTATCCGTGTCTCGCATGACCAGCTCTCGCGGGGTCAGTGTCTGCGGTACGCCCCCGCAAATGGACCTCGACCATCCCCAGTCGGGGAGTTGGAAAACCGCACACGATCGGCTCCTACGACCTTTAGCACCGGAGCGCCTGGACATGCGTCGCAGGCTCCCCGACCGCATGGTCGAGAAGAACGGAGCACAAGCCAGCGGGCTCCAAGCCGTCGTGTGAGGGGCTTCCACACCCCAGGGCGACGCGTACCGCCCCGAGGCGATCTAAGCGACGTTTAACCAGCACCGTCAAGGGCTTGGGCGGCCTCCTCGCGAGCCCACCCGCCACATTCAACTCATGCTCGTTTCCGCGCGTCGGGAGAGACAACCCCAGGATGAGATCCGCCGCCAAAGCGTGGCTGTGGCGAGGTCGCAACACCGCAAAAGCATCCCGGTACCGCCCCCGATCCTGCGCGAGCGCGCCGCGATCCCGCCATAGTCCAAGCCCACTTCGGCACCTGCGGTAAACGGCAGTCTTGCCAAAGATTTACCTGACAGAAACGAAAGCCTCGGAGTGAGCGGGCAAAGTATCGGCACATCGCCGTGGGCGACGTGCCGCTCCGCGTCGCACCCTCCGACGGACGAAGCAGGATCGCGGTGCTGGTCATGGACGGGCGTGTGAACGACAAGTCGAAGCTTCCGAGCCGTCACGTCACCGAGGGGCCGGATCGCGCGCCCCACCGTTCGTATCTCTATGCCATGGGCCTCACCCGTGAGCAGATTCACCAGCCGCTCGTGGGCGTCGCCTCGTGCTGGAACGAGGCCGCTCCCTGCAACATCTCGCTGATGCGCCAGGCGCAGGCGGTGAAGAAGGGCGTCGCCGCCGCCAATGGCACGCCGCGCGAATTCTGCACCATCACCGTCACGGACGGCATCGCCATGGGCCATGGCGGCATGCGCGCCTCGCTCCCGTCGCGCGAGGTCATCGCCGACTCGGTCGAGCTGACCATGCGTGGCCATTCCTACGATGCGCTCGTCGGCCTCGCGGGCTGCGACAAGTCCCTGCCCGGCATGATGATGGCCATGGTGCGCCTCAACGTGCCGTCGATCTTCATCTATGGTGGCTCGATCCTGCCCGGTTCGTTCCGGGGCAAGCCGGTTACCGTGCAGGACCTGTTCGAGGCGGTCGGCAAGGTCGCCGTCGGCGACATGAGCCTGGAAGACCTCGATGAGCTGGAGCAGGTCGCCTGCCCCTCCGCCGGTGCCTGCGGCGCGCAGTTCACCGCCAACACGATGGCGACCGTCTCCGAAGCGATCGGCCTCGCCCTGCCCTACTCGGCGGGCGCCCCGGCCCCCTACGAGATCCGCGACAAGTTCTGCGCCACGGCGGGCGAGAAGGTCATGGAGCTTCTCGCCAAGGGTATTCGCCCGCGGGACATCGTGACCCGCAAGGCGCTGGAGAACGCCGCCGCCACCGTGGCGGCCTCCGGCGGCTCGACCAACGCGGCCCTGCACCTGCCGGCCATCGCCCATGAATGCGGCATCGAGTTCACCCTGTTCGACGTGGCCGAGATCTTCCGGCGCACGCCCTACATCGCGGACCTCAAGCCGGGTGGGCGCTACGTCGCGAAGGACATGTTCGAGGTCGGCGGCATTCCGCTGCTGATGAAGACCCTGCTCGACCACGGCTACCTGCACGGCGACTGCCTGACCGTCACCGGCCGGACCATCGCCGAGAACCTTGAGAAGGTGACCTGGAACCCCGATCAGGACGTGGTGCGCCCGGCCAACCAGCCGATCACCCCGACCGGCGGCGTCGTCGGCCTGAAGGGCAACCTCGCCCCCGAGGGCGCCATCGTGAAGGTGGCAGGCATGCCGCCGGAGGCCCAGGTCTTCGCCGGCCCGGCCCGCGTGTTCGACGGTGAGGAAGCCTGCTTCGCCGCCGTGCAGTCGCGCTCCTACAAGGAAGGCGATGTGCTGGTCATCCGCTACGAGGGCCCGCGCGGCGGTCCCGGCATGCGCGAGATGTTGTCCACCACGGCCGCCCTCTACGGCCAGGGCATGGGCTCGAAGGTCGCGCTCATCACCGACGGGCGGTTCTCCGGCGCCACGCGCGGCTTCTGCGTCGGCCATGTCGGGCCCGAGGCTGCCGTGGGCGGGCCGATCGGCCTGGTCAAGGACGGCGACATGATCACCCTCAACGCGATCGACGGCACGCTGTCGGTGGCGGTGAGCGACGAGGAATTGGCCGAGCGCCGCAAGGCGTGGGCGCCGCGCCCCAACGCCGCCACCTCCGGCTACCTCTGGAAGTACGCGCAGGGCGTCGGCCCGGCGGTGTACGGCGCCGTGACCCATCCGGGCGGGGCTCAGGAGACGGAGAGCTATGCTGACGTCTAGGGCTGCACGGAGCCGGTGTGGACCGGCCGGTGCGTCCGCGCGCCGGCGTCGCGTGATCGCCCTGGTGGCCCTGACCGGTGCCCTGCTCCTGCAGGGTCCGGCGGCTCAGGCGCTCGACGCTCTCGTGCGCACCCCCGTTCCGGCCGCCGAGAAGAGCTACCGCTCCGCGCGGGATGCCCTTCGGGCGGGCGTTCGGGAATACAATGCGGGCGACAAGGAAGGCGCCGCCCGCGCGCTCGAATACGCCGCCGGGCAGGGCCACGCCCTGGCCCTGTGGAAGCTTGGGCGGATGTATGCCGAGGGTGACGGCGTCCCCCACGACGACCTGAAGGCGTTCGAGTTCTTCTCGCGCATCGCCGATGCCAGCACGGATGACGGCGGCGATGCGCAGAACGCAGCGGTAACGGGCAGCGCCTTTACGGCGCTGGGCTCGTACTTCCTCGACGGGATCAAGGGCACCTATGTGCGCCCGAATCCCGAGCGCGCCTACGACATGTTCAATTACGCCGCGTCCTACTACGGGGACCCGAACGCGCAGTACAATCTCGCCCGGCTCTATCTCGACGGTAACGGCGTCGAGGCAGATCCGCGGCAGGCGGCACGGTGGTTCAACCTCGCCGCGGAGAAGGGGCACCATCCGGCCCAGGCGTTGCTCGGCGACATGCTCGTCAACGGCGCGGGCGGCCTGCCGCAGCAACGCGTGAAGGGCCTCGTCTGGCTCTCCCTCGCCCGCGACGGCGTGCAGAGCCGCAAGGATGAGTGGATCGTCGCCCTCTACGAGAAGAACTGGGCCGCCGCCTCCCCCGACGACCGGAACGAGGCGCAGACCCAGCTCCAGACCGTCGGGTCGATCAAGCGGAAGAACTGACGGGGAACCCGCTCCCCGTCATCGCGAGCGATAGCGAAGCGACCCGGGCAGGGGGACAGCGACGACGGTGGCGTATCCCCGGCGTGCTTCGCTTCGCTCGCAGAGACGGCGCAGTCTCAGTTCTTCGCCGCCGCGATGGCCTTCACGAAGGAGGGCCGCTCCAGGGTACGGTTGACGAAAGCCGCGAGCTTGGGCCAGCGGCCAGCATCGATCTCGTACTTCGCCAGACGCAGGTTGTGGAAGTTCGTTGCCACGGCGATGTCGGCGATGCTGAACGCGTTCCCGACGAGGTATTCGCCCTCGATCTGGCTTTCGAGGTAGTCCAGCAGCGGCGGGAATTTTTCGTCGATCGTCTTCTGCGCCCGCGCCTCGTCACCTTCCTTGTTCATCAGCTTCGGCTTCAGGAAGCGCTCCACGAAGGGGATGATGAGCACCGGGAAGAGCTCGGTATCGCCATA
This sequence comes from Methylobacterium komagatae, assembly GCF_042661665.1. Taxonomy (NCBI): domain Bacteria; kingdom Pseudomonadati; phylum Pseudomonadota; class Alphaproteobacteria; order Hyphomicrobiales; family Methylobacteriaceae; genus Methylobacterium; species Methylobacterium komagatae. Next base: position 2,018,620 of record NZ_JBHSWN010000001.1, on the reverse strand, counting down.
CTTGTCGAACCACACCGCCCGGCCGCGCGCCTTCGCCTCCGCGGGGATCAGCGCCGGCTCCGGGTGCTTGGCCTCAATGTAGTTCAGGATCGCGGTCGAATCGGGCAGCAGGAAGCCGTCATCGTCCAGCGCCGGGATCTTGCCCGTGGGGCTCGCCGCCTGGAAGCCGGGATCGTCCGCATGGAACGGGACGGGCTTGTGATCGAACGAGACGCCCTTCTCAAAGAGCGAAACGAGGACCTTCCGGACGTAGGGCGAAACGCTGGTACCGTAAACGATCATCGAGACCTCAAGTGTCGTATCAGGTGCGGGCGAGTTCGACGGTCACGGGCACATGGTCCGAGGGCTTGTCGAGCCCGCGCAGGTGCTTCTGCACCGAGGCGGAGATAAGTCGGTCGGCGGCCTGCGGCGAGAGCAGGAGATGATCGATGCGGATCCCCTGGTTCCTCGGCCAGCATCCGGCCTGATAGTCCCAGAACGTGTAGAGCCCGTCGCGCGGGTCGCAGGCGCGGATCGCGTCCGTGTAGCCCTCGGCCAGCAGGGCGCGGAAAGCAGCGCGGGAGGGCGCGAGGAACAGCGCGTCGCTGCGCCACGCCTCCGGGTCGGCAGCATCCTCTGGCTCGGGAATGACGTTGTAGTCACCGGCCAGCACGACCGGAATTTCTACCTCCGCCAGGGCGCGGGCATGACGCCGCAGCCGTTCGAGGAAGGCAAGCTTGTAGGGGTATTTCGGGCTGTCGACGGGGTTGCCGTTCGGCAGGTAAATCGAGGCGACGCGCACGGGCGCCAGATCCTCGCCTCCGATCAGCGCCTCGATGTAGCGCGCCTGCACATCCTCCTCGTCGCCGGGCAGCCCCCGGCGGATCTCGGACAGCGCGAGCGGCGAGCGCACCAGCAGGGCGACGCCGTTATAAGCCTTCTGCCCCAGGGTCTCGACGGCGTAGCCCGCCGCCTCGACCTCCGCCCGGGGGAAGGACTCGTCCTGGCATTTCAGCTCCTGCAGGCACACCACGTCGGGCTTCGCCTCGTCGAGGAAGCCGAGCAGGTGCGGCAGCCGCTGCTTGATCGAATTGACGTTCCAGGTGGTGATGCGCATCGGCCTCGTCCGGCAGGCGGCCCGTCATCGGGCCTTCGCGGCCGGGTGACAAGCCGTTTCCGGTCTCGACCGTCGCCTTCTCCCCCGCCGCACCACCCAAGGGACGAGGGTTCAACTCCTTGCGGGCGCGAGGGAAAGGTTGCAGAACTGCGCCGCACGGGCGATGAGCCCAGGATCGCGGGTGGCGCGGCACGGTGGCTGCGAACCGCGACTACGGAAGGTCCCATGTCGCAGTCTCTCCGCATCGGCGTCGCCGGTCTCGGCACCGTCGGCGCGTCCGTCGTCCGCATGATCGCCCGGCGCCGGGAGGCCATGCTCGCTTCGGGCCTCGATCTGACCGTCACGGCGGTCTGCGCCCGCGACCGCTCGCGCGACCGCGGCCTCGACCTTTCGGGCGTCGAGTGGTTCGAGGATCCGGTCGCCATGGCCCGCTCCAGCGCGGTCGACTGCGTCGTGGAGCTGATGGGCGGCGCCGAGGGCGCGGCGAAGGACACGGTCGAGGCGGCGCTCGCCGCCGGAAAGCCGGTCGTGACCGCCAACAAGGCGCTGCTGGCCAAGCACGGCGCGGCGCTCGCTGCCGCTGCGGAGAAGGCCGGCGTGGCCCTGACCTACGAGGCCGCCGTCGCGGGGGGCATTCCGGTCATCAAGGCGCTGCGCGAAGGGCTCGCGGGCAACAAGGTCGAGCGCGTCTACGGGATCCTCAACGGCACCTGCAATTACATCCTCAGCCGGATGGAGCGGGAGGGCCTGACCTTCGAGGCCTGCCTGAAGGACGCGCAGGCTCTGGGCTATGCCGAGGCGGACCCGACCTTCGACGTCGAGGGTTTCGACACGGCTCACAAACTCGCGATCCTCACGAGCCTCGCCTTCGGGACGCAGGTCGATGCCGAGGGCGTCTCGGTGGAAGGCATTTCGCGCGTCCAGCCCCTGGATCTGCGCATGGCCGACGAACTCGGCTACCGCATCAAGCTGCTCGGCGTCGCGCAGGCGACCGCGGCGGGGATCGAGCAGCGCGTCCATCCGACCATGGTGCCAAAATCCTCGGCCATCGCGCAGGTGATGGGCGTAACCAACGCCGTGACCATCGATGCGGACGCGGTGGGCGAGCTGACGTTGATCGGCCCCGGCGCGGGTGGCGAGGCCACCGCTTCGGCTGTGTTCGGCGACATCGCCGACGTGGCCCGCCGTATCCTGCGCCCGACCTTCGGCGTAGCCGCCGCGACCATGGCGCCGCCGCCCCGCGCCGAGATGCAGCGCCACGAGGGCGGCTATTACATCCGCCTCACCGTCCATGACCGGCCGGGCGTCGCGGCGGGCGTCGCGCAGCGCATGGCCGAGCGGGAGATCTCCATCGAGAGCATTCTCCAGCGGCGCGTCGAGGGCGCGGACAGCGATCCGCGCGGACGCTCCGGCCGCCCGGTGCCGCTGGTGCTGATTACCTATGCCGCCACGGAGGGCGCGATCCGCGAGGCCCTCGATGCCATCGCAAAGGATGGGCTGCTGGCGGAATCGCCGCAGTTGATCCGCATCGAGAGAGAGTAGAACGCCAAGCGTGTCGGACAGCGGATGTTCAGGTGTGCTGCGGCTAGCATAGTTTAGCACGCGGCAGGGGCGCCGACGTCATGATGGAACGCACCGGGATTCGGCGAAAAGACCGAGCCCGGGTGAGGGACAGGAAACGATGACCGAGACTGGACTCTCGCGTTCGCAGCCCGTGCCGCGGACGCTTGCCCTCGAACTCGCCCGTGTGACGGAGCGGGCCGCCGTGGCCGCCGCCCGGCTGCGCGGCAAGGGCGACGAGAAGGCGGCGGATCAAGCCGCCGTCGACGCCATGCGCGCCGAACTCGCTGGGTTGCCGATCAGCGGCACCGTCGTCATCGGCGAGGGTGAGCGCGACGAGGCGCCGATGCTGTTCATCGGCGAGAAACTCGGTTCCGGCGAGGGGCCGGAGGTCGATATCGCGGTCGATCCCCTGGAGGGCACCACCCTCTGCGCCAAGGACATGCCCGGCGCCATCGCCGTCATGGCCCTGGCGCAGCGCGGCTCGCTGCTCGCCGCGCCCGACGTCTACATGCAGAAGATCGCCATCGGGCCCGGCTACCCGTCCGGCCTCGTGGATCTCGATGTGAGCCCGATGCAAAACATCCGGGCGCTGGCCCGCGCCAAGGGCTGCCCGACCGACCAGATCACCGCGCTGATCCTCGATCGCCCGCGCCATGCCGCGCTGATCGCGGAGGTCCGCGAGGCGGGTGCCTCGGTGCGGCTGATCACCGATGGCGATGTCGCCGGGATCATCTTCACCGCGAGCCCGGAGGAGACCGGAGTCGATATCTATCTCGGCACCGGAGCGGCCCCCGAGGGCGTGCTTGCCGCCGCCGCCATGCGCTGCATGGGCGGGCAGATGCAGGGACGGCTGATCCTCGACACATCCGAGCGCCGCCGCCGGGCACAGGAGATGGGCATCCGCGACTTCGACAGGAAATACGAGCTGACTGACCTCGCGGGCGGAGACGTGATCGTGGCCGCGACCGGCGTTACCGATGGCTCGCTCCTGAAGGGGGTGCGTTTCCGCCAGGACAGGATCCAGACGGAGACGCTGGTTTTCCGCTCCGAGGCAGGGACGATCCGGCGGATCGTCGGCGAGCATCGGCGGGATTTCGGTCGGCCCTGAGGGCCGAACCGACCTTCGTCATCGAGAGCGAAAGCGAAGCGACCCAGGACTGCGTGACGCTTCCAAGCGTGGCGAATCCCTGGATTGCTTCGCGGCGCTCGCAAGAACGATGACGCTACGGCAGCGCGCCCGCCTTCTCCTTCGCCTTCATGATGGTCTGGCGGCACTCCTCCGCCTTGCCTGCCTTGTCCTCCTCGCGGGCCTGGGCGACGAGCTTCTTCGCCTCCTCGACGCCCGAAGCGGTGGGCTTCACGTCCTTGTCGCTGGGCGTCAGCTTCGGCGGGTTGGCGAGGGCCTTCGGGCTATCGGACGAGGTCGGGCCGCCGGGCGGGGTCGTGCCCGTCACTTCCGCCGCACCCGCGCTGTTGAGGCGGCGCTCCAGCGTGCTCACCTCATCGGCGCAGGGAGTGGCCAGGGCCGGTCCGGCGGTGGCGGTCGCCACGGCGGCGAGGGCGAGAACGAAGCGAAGCGTCATGAAGCATCTCCCATGGCGGCGCGGATCAGACCGGGCCGCCTTCGGGATGGCGACGCGAGACGCCGCGAACACGTTCCCGAGACAGGTCGCCGCGCCACGACACGAAAAAGGGCCGCGCCTCTTTCGAGTCGCGGCCCCCGGACTGATCTCGGTGACGATCAGTACTTGCGGATGATCGGCTCCGGCGACATCGGCACCGGGTCGGCGCCGAAGGCGTACTTGAAGCCGCCATAGACCGAGAACGGCTGCGACAGCGTCGTGGTGCGCGCGTTGTTGATCACGAGGTTCCCTGCTACCGGGCCCGGCTCGGCGAAGGTGCCGAACGTGGCGTAGCGGTTGTTCGTGAGGTTCGTGATCAGGCCGAATATCTCGAGGTTCTTCGTGACCTGATACTTCGTCTGGAAGTTCATCACGTAGTAGGGCGGCAGCTTGCGATTCAGGTTCGACTCGTCGCCACGGTAGAAGGACGAGGAGAAAGCCTGAAGGTAAAGGCCGACTTGCCATTCCGGCGTGATGTAATAGTCGAAGCCCGCCTTGATCTGGTGGTTCGGCACCAGCGGCACGGAGTTGCCCCGCGTCACCTGGATCGCCCCGTCCACCGCGAGCGGGTTGTTGGGCGAGGACAGCGTGCCGTTGAACTGGAAGGTCGCATCGACCAGGGCGTAGTTGGCGTAGACTCGCAGGTAATCGGCCGTGTACTCGCCGCCGACCTCGATGCCCTGCCGCTGGGTGGCGGGCACGTTCACGAAGTAGGCACGGGCCGCGTTGCCGGGGGTGGCGATCGACAGGATGTCGTTCGACAGGTCGGTGCGGAAGGCGCCGATCTTGTAGGTGATGATGCCGCCGTCATAGGTGTTCGGCAGCTGGCCGCGGAAGCCGACCTCGTAGGTCTTGCCCGTCACCTGCTTCAGCGGCGGATCGGCCACCAGGGAGTTCGGCAGCAGGCACGGCCGGTCGGGGTTCGCGCAGGCGAGTTCCAGCGGCGTCGGGGCGCGGTTCGATTCCGAGTAGCTGCCGTAGAGGTTCAGCGCATCGAAGAACCGGTAGGTCAGACCCGCCACCGGGTTGATCTTGTTGAAGTAATGCGTGCCCGTCACGTCCGGCGAGAAGCCGGTGAGATCCTCGCTCTGGATGCGTGCGAAGTTCAGGCGGGCGCCCGCCGTCACCGACAGGCGGTCGGTCAGGTCCAGCGTGTCCTGCGTGTAGAGGCCGAGATAGAGGTTCGAGCCGTTGACGGAGCTCGGTGCGATGCCGAGTGCCCCGGCCGTGCGGATGAACGACGTACCGAGGCCCGGAATTGTGCCGTAGAACGGGTTGTTCGGATCGGTGGTGATCGACAGGTTCGGGTTGATGACGCCGAGCGTGCTCGACGACTTGAACGAGTAATTCGCCGCGTCGATGCTGCCGCCGACGATGAAGGCGTTGTTGAAGCCGAACAGCGTGTCGCGGTTGGCCGCCTGGAGCGAGCCGCCGTAGCCGGTGGCCTGCGTGTTCGTGACGTCCAGGGTGCCGTAGGGGACATTCGCCGTGAACGGGACGGCCCGGTTCTGCTGGCCCAGGATCAGGAACTGGTTGCGGAAGGCGAGCTGCGTCTGGTTCGGCGCACGGGTGAAGCCGTCATCCTCGAAGCAGAGGAATCCGCGGAAGCTGCTCTGGCGGCTGCATTGCTCGAAGTTGCCGTCGTTGCCGTCCACGTAGGTCTGGTGGAAGCGCCGGAAATAGGCGTTGCCCGCGAGATCCCAGGTCGGGGAGATATCGACCCGGCCGGTAAGCTGGATGGTGCCGACCTCGGTCGTCGTGGTCTGCGGGTAGGTGAAGATCGCGCGTGGATCGTTACGGGTGAAGTCCACCGGGGTTGCGGCGGCGGCGCCGAAGTAGCTGCGCGCGGCCATGCCGATCAGGTGAAACTCGGCATCCTGCGAGCGGTAGCCGATGTCGCCGTACATGCGGCCGATCGTGCTCGGGCTCTCGTAGCGCCAGCCGCGATCGTTCAGGCCGTCGCCGGTGAAGTAGAAGCTCCACGGCCCGGAGACCTTGCCGTATTCGAGATAGCCCGCCGTGCGCGCATCCGAGCCGCCCCAGGCGCTGATCTCGGTGCCCTGCCACGTAAAGCCGTTCTTCATCTGGATGTTTACCGCGCCGCCGAGCGCGTTGAGGCCGAAGACCGGGTTGCCCGTCACCACGTCGATCCGCTGGATCGCCTGCGGCGGGATGAGGTCGAAGTTGACGATGTCGCCGAAGGCTTCGTTGATGCGCACGCCGTTCTGGTAGACGGCGAGCCCCTGCGGCACGCCCTGCACGGGCGAGGCGACGAAGCCGCGATAGGTCACGTCGGGGCGGTTCGAATTGCCCTGGCTGTCCGAAATGTTGAGGGCCGGAGTCCGTCGCGCGAGAGTCGCCACGACGTTGTTGGTGCCGAGATCGGCCTGAACGTCCTGGGCTGTCACCGTCTCGACGGTGCTGGGGATCTTGTAGAGCGGCTGCTCGCTGCCGCGCAGGCGCGGAGCGGCCACGACGGTCCCGGCGGGCGCCGTGCTGGCTGCGATGGGAGCCGCTTCGTTAAAGTTCTGCACGCGGCTGGAATTGCCGCCGCCCGAGCCGACCGGAGACGTGGCGACGACGCTGATCTCACCGAGGGTGACCGCCTGCTGGGCGTGGGCCGTGCCGACCGCCATCGAGCCTGCGAGAACCGACGCTGACGCCGTCAAACCCCTCCTGAGCGCCCGCAACGACATTCCCCACTCCCTCGACACTTAAACCGCAGACCCGATTCCGACGGGCTTGCGACCACTAGTGTCCGGGAGCCGGAACGACTTCAATCACCGGGCCGCGACCCGTGCAGGACTTTCGCGCCTCGCGGGTCATTCTAAGGCGCCGCGTGTCCACGCCGCCACAGTTTTGCTTTACAAAATCAAAGACTTAAGGCATTAACGGCAAGCGTAGCCGGGAGGAATCGGCAAGCCTAGAGGTGCGCTTGGATCCGCTTGCCGATTTCGCCGAGCCGCTGTTCGAGGATTTGCGGCACCTCGCAGACATAGGTCAGGGATTGGCTGCGCTCCTGGAAGATGCGCCGGTCCCAGGCGAACTTGGTCTCGAGATCGGTCTGGTCCTTGGGCAACTCGGTCTCGTCGCCCTTGCTCGGCGCGTCCTTGATTTGGCTGATCTTGTCGGCCTCGTCGCGGATGCGCTCGGCCATGCGGCGCTGGCCCTGCGCGTAGCGGGTGATACCGCTCATGATCTTGTTGCGCTCGCCGTTCAGCACCTCGAACACACCGGCATAGACGCGGGTCAGCGCCTTGTCCTTGGCATCCTTGTCGGATCCGAACTTGCCCGCGAACTCGTTGAGGAGCGGGTCGACCTGGGACAGCTCGGTGCGGCGGGAGGCGATCTTCTGCGCCAGCACGGCGGCGTCGTTGTCGCTGCCCCACTCGCCTGCGGCGGCGATGTCGGGCCCGGTCCAGAACTGGCCGGGGCTCAGGGTCTCGACCTTACGTTGCACGCAGGGCCAATCCGGGTCGGGACGAGGCTGCGCCGCGGCGGCGGTCGCGGACAGGAGGAGGATGAGAGCGGACGTTCTGATCATGAGGCTTCTCCGGCCGGCCCGCCGCGCCGGGCCATGAGGCCCCGGCCCGGATCGTAGGCGATCACGGCCATCGCGAAAAAGACGAGGGTCGTCCCGATGACAACGGCACAGGACAGGGGCTCCAGCTGCTCGTAGAGGGCGAAGCGCACCAGTTGCACCGCATGGGTGAAGGGGTTGAGTTCACAGATCCAGTACAGCGTCTCGGACGATTCCCGGATCCGCCAGAGTGGATAGAGAGCCGATGAGGCGAAGAACATCGGGAAGATCACGAAGTTCATCACGCTCGCGAAATTCTCCAGTTGCCGCACCAGCGACGACAGGAACAGGCCGATGGCGCCGAGCATCAGTCCCGAGGCGAGGAAGGCAGGCAAGGCGGCGAGATAACCGAGCGTCGGAATGTCGCTTTCCCAGAAATACGCCACGGCCAGGAAGGCATAGGCCTGGACGATCGACACCGAAACACCGGCGAAAAGCTTGGCGAGCAGCAGCATCCAGCGCGGATAGGGCGAGGTAAGCAACACTTTCATCGATCCGACCTCGCGGTCGTAGACCATCGAAAGCGAAGATTGCATGCCGTTGAACAGCTGGATCATCACCGCCAGCCCCGGCACCACGTAGACCTCGTAGAGCACGTAGGTCTGGTACGGCGGCTCGATGGAGACGCCCAGCGTGTTGCGGAAGCCCGCAGCGAAGATGAACAGCCACACGAGGGGCCGCACCAGCGCCGAGAAGAACCGCTCCTTCTGGTTGAAGAAGCGCAGCAATTCTCGGCGGACGATGCCGCCGAGGCAGATCAGATAGCCGACGGCATCGAGCCGTCCGAGCTCGACGCGAGGGCGTGTGGGTCTTTGCGTCGAGTTCGGCGACGCGGGACGACGAGGTCATGGCTGGTCCACCTTCACGCCGCTTGCCTCCCGCGCTCGGCCACGAGGCGGCGGAAGGCTTCCTCCAAGCTCTCGGACCCTTGAGCGATCGTGCCTGCCGTGCCGCGCGCGACGATGCGGCCGAGATGAAGCACCACGGCGTCGTCCTCAGGCCGGATTTCCTCGAAGATATGCGTGGCCCAGAGGACCGACAGGCCCTCCTCGCGCACCAGCGCGCGGACGATGGCGACGATCCCGGCGCGGGATTCGAGATCGAGCCCCACCGTCGGCTCGTCGAGAAGCAGCAGGTCCGGCCGATGGACGAGGGAGCGGGCGATCTCGATGCGCCGGGATTGGCCGCCCGAAAGGGTGCGCACCTTGTCCCCGCGCCGGTCGGCGAGGCCGACCCGGTCGAGCAACTCGCCGATCCGGATCTTAGCGGCCTTGCGCGGGATACCGTGCAGGCTCGCATGGTAGAGCAGGTTCTGCTCCACGGTGAGGTCGGTATCGAGGGTGCGGGCCTGGAACACCACCCCGAGGCGGGCCAGGGCCCGCGACGGCTCCCGGTCGAGCCCGTGGCCGAAGATCGCGACCCGGCCGCTCTGGTTGTTGTAGAGCCGGGTGATCACGGAGAAGAGCGTGGTCTTGCCCGCACCGTTAGGGCCGAGCAAGGCGGTGAAGCGGCCGTTCTCGACGCGCATCGACACGTCGTCCAGCGCCGCGCGGGCGCCGAAGCGATGGCCGACATTGGCGACCAGGAGGGCGGGCGTGTCCCCGCTCATTGGCCGAGCGCCTTGCGGGCATCCGCGACCGCGTCGAGGCACTCATCGAACTCACCCTCGCGCTGTTCACGCTCAGCGTTCTTCAGCGCCTTCTTGAGCTTCGTCACGGCGGCTTCGGGCGGGTTGTTGGCCATGGCGTCGCGGATCATCGTGATCCCCTCCGCGCAGGACGAGGCGTCGTCCGCCGCGAAGGCAGGCGACGTCAGGCCGATGGTCACGAGGGCGAATGCGATGGCCCTCATCACTTCACCGTCAGGGTGCCGGTCATGCCCTTCGATTCAAGGCCGCGCGCCTCCCACTTGTAGGCGCCGGGCTTGATCGCGACGAACTCGATGGCAATCTCGCCGGGCTCGTCGAACTCCAGGTGATCGGGCGGGCCGCCGCCATGGATCTCCTTGTGCTCGATCACGATCTGGTTGAGCCAGATGTAACGGAAGAACTCGGGCGCGTAGAACTTGTACTCCTGCCCACCCTTGGCAACGATCCGCAGGCGGTAGGCCTTGCCGGATTCGAGTTCGATATCCTTGTTCTCGACCACGAAGTCGTTGCCCTGGTCGTTGCCAAGCACGAGATCGGGGAGGTTCTCCCGCTTCTTGGTGAGGTCGAGGGCCGAGGCCGGGGCGACCAATGCCGTGACTGTGGCGGCGAGCACCGCCATGCGAAACAAACCTGTCATCCGCACTCCGTCGATCGCGAGCGGTGGAAGTCTCAAGAAATCAGTTCGGCGAGATCGCGACGCCCCAGGGCAGAAGACCCACGGGGATGCTCTTCACGACCTTCTCCGCCTCGACATCGATCACCGACACGTCGTTGGAGGTGCCGTTGGTGGTGAAGAGCTGCTTCTGGTCCGGGGTGAAGGCGAGCTGCCAGACCCGCTGGCCGACCGGCAGGTACTTCTGAACCTCGTAGGACTTGGCATCGATCACCGCGACGCGGTTCGCGGGCCCGAGCGCTACGAACGCCTTCGTCCCGTCCTTGGTGATGCGGATGCCGACCGGCTGGATCGCCTCGTCGTTCACGCTCGGGATCTTGAAGGTGATCTTCTTCACCACCCGGCGGGTGGCGACGTCGATCACGCTCACCGTCCCGCCGACCTCGGCCGATACCCAGAGGAACTTGCCGTCGGCCGTGAACTCCGCGAAGCGCGGACGGGCATCGACCAGCACGTTGTCGATCACCTGGAAGGTCTTGGTGTCGATGAAATGGGCCATGTTGGTGGTTTCGGAGGTGTTCACGAGAATCTTCCCGTCAGGCGACAGGCCCATTCCCTCCGGCTCGACGCCCACCGGCACCTCGGCGAGCACCTTGTTTTTCTCGATGTCGATGATCGTGACTTGGCTGTCGTCTTCGTTGGCGACGTAGAGGGGATTGCCCGAGGCATCGAGGATGAACTGCTCCGGATCGGGCCCGGAGCGGAGCGAGCGCACGACCTTACCGTTCGAGGTGTCGAGCACGTCGATGCGGTCGTCGTCGCTGGCGCAGACGAAGAGTTCCTTGCCGTCCTTCGAGACGGTGACGCCGCGCGGTCGCCGCCCGACCTTCCACGTCGCGGTGACGGCGAGCGTGTTGCTGTCGATGACGCTGACCGTATTGGCCTTTTCGTTGGTCACGTAGGCCGTGAAGGCGAAAGCCGGAACGCTCGATGCGAGCCACAGACCGAGGGCGGCGCTGCCCCATCCTGCCAGTTGCTGGCGGCCCATCCGTTCTCCTCCCTTGGGCGCCCTCGTGGGGCGCTTCTCGCGCATGATGATAGTGTCTCCGCCGCCGGATGCGAGACCGGACAGCGCCGCAGGTCAGCCCTTCACGGGAACTTGCAGGTGGTCTCGGGCAGATCGATTCCCAATGTGTCGAGGGGTGTGCGCTGGTGCAGGAAGCCCTGCTCCGGCGCCACCGAGACCATCGATTTCGGCTGCACGACGATGATCGGCTGCCGCATCTGGTGATCCCAGGGGCGGAAGCTCAACTGCACGCCCTTGTAAGCCGGCAGGCCGAAGGCGGGATCAGTGAGAAACGGGGCGATGGTCGCCGGATCGTTGGCCTTCTTGGCCGTCACGGCGTCGCCCACCGTGCGCACCGCCATCCACGCCTGATAATCGAGAGGGCGCATCAGCCGCCCGGCCATGCGCCGGAAGCGATTCTGAGCCTGGGCCGCCCCCCACGTTTCCAGCACGGGAGACCACGTGGTCGGGGTGAGCCCCTGCGTGCCGCCGACAGGGCGGGGATCGACGGTGCGATACGGGACATAATCGCCCCAATCGCCTTCCTCGTCGGCCACCACGGCCATGTCGTAATCGAGCCCCCGCGTGAACACCATCGCCTCGGCGCGGGTCGGCGTGTCGCCGCGCGCCTTGGCCAGCGGGCCGAAGGTCCAGGGTTTGTCGGCCGTGACCTTCAGGGCGAATTTCCGCGCGGAATTGCGCATGGCGTCGGCGTAGGCCTTGTCGGCCTCGGTCGGGCCGACGATGAGGAACACCTTCCGCCAGCGCATCACGGTCAGGTATTGCGCCAGGGCGTCGGTCATCATCGCCCGTGAGGGCAGGACGTGGAACACGTTGGCCCGGCAATCGGCCCCGCGCAGGCGGTCGTCCGGCGCGCCCGCGTTGAACACCACGGCGCCCGTGTCCTTCACCGCGTCGGCGACCTTGAGAACCTGATCCGCCGGAAGGGTCAGGACGAGGTAGCGGATACCCTTGCCGACCAACTCCTTCGCCGCCGCGACCGGGTCAGCGGCGTCATCGGAGAGAGCCTTCTCCTCCAGCACGTAGGTCTGTTTGGTGAAGCGACCGGTGGTGTTGTCGTCGGCGATGCCCATCCGGGCCCCCGCCACGCCCTCATCTTCCGGCACGGCCTCGGCATCGTAGGAGGCGGGTGCCGATTGCGGACGGTAGATCAGGCCGATCTTGGTCTCGATGGGCGCGGGCGCGGGCTGCTGCGCCAGGGCCGGGCTCACGAAGCCGGTGGCGAGCATCAGGGCGGCGAGGGCCGCAGCGGGACCGGAGTGATCTGCACGATCTTGCATGCACGCGGCCTGTATCAGCAACGGAGGGGTCCGCTCAACCTGTCCGGGCAGGAAGGCCGAGGGGAAAAACGCTCACGGATCCGGGAGTTGGGGCGTCCGGGGCCATCCGTCCATTGCCAAAACGTCCCAGCGACCGAATTGTTTGTCATCACGACACGGCCCCCGAGGGCCGGCGACCGGAGGAGACGCAGCATGCGAGCGACGACCCGCCCACCGGCCCTTCCCCGCGCGATCATCGCGGCGGTGGCGGCCTGCGCCTGGATCGGCGCCGCCGAGGCGGGTGCGGAGAAGGCGGCCGTCTTCCCGATCGAAATGAACGATCCCGGTGCCACCTATGGGGCGCGCACCCGCCCGGCGGATGCGAAAAAGCTGACCCTCGTCACCGACGAGTTGCGCAGCGCCCTGAAGGCCCAGAGCGGCGTGGAGGTGATCGACACCGCCCCCGCCGCGAAGGAGGTCGAGCAGAAGGGACCGCTTTACAAGTGCAACGGCTGCGCGGACGACATCGCCAAGGGTCTCGGCGCGGATCTGACGGTGACGGGCTACGCCCAGCGCGGCGCCAACCAGATCTTCAACCTCAACGTCACGATCGCGGAGGCCGCGACGGGCAAGCTCATCCGGGGCGGGCAGGTCACGGTCCGCGCCGACGACGACAACACCTGGGCGCATGCCATGCGCTGGCTGGTGAAGAACCGGCTGCTGGCCGAACCCCTGCCCGCCAAACCGTGAGAAGGGAGTTTTCGCGAAACGTGTTCCCCTCGGGCGGAGTCTGGGCTAGCCCAGGAGCGTGATCCCAGAATGCGTTTCATCGTGAGCCCTGTTTCCCCTCCCCGCCTCCTCGTGAGCGTACGCGACCCGGCCGAGGCCGAAGCCGCCCTGCTCGCGGGCGCCGACCTGATCGACGCCAAGGATCCGGAGCGCGGCGCGCTGGGCGCCCTCGCCCCGGAGACGGTAGCCGAGATCATGGCGCGCCTGCCCGGCGAGGGCGTCGAGACGAGCGCCGTGGCGGATTCGGCCGAGAGCCTCGCGGCCATGGCGGCAAGCGGCGCACGCTGGGTTAAGCACGGCATCACCCGCGCGGAATGGGACGATGCCGCGCGGCTCGCGCAGATCGCCCGCTCGGTCCCCGGACGGGTGATTGCGGTGCTGTTCGCGGAGGACGAGCCGGGGGCCCATTGCGTGCCCGCTCTCGCCGAGGCCGGTTTCGCCGGGGCCATGATCGACACGGCGGGCAAGAGCGGCGGGCGCCTGCCCGACCTGCTGGGCCCCAAGGACTTGGCCGAGTTCGTCGCGGCCTGCCGCGGTGCGTCACTCCTTTGCGGCCTCGCGGGCTCGCTGCGCATCGGCGACATCCCCACTCTGTCGGCCGCCGGGCCGGATTATCTCGGTTTCCGGGGCGGCCTGTGCCGGGGCTTCGACCGGACCAACGGCATCGACCCCCTGCGCATCGCCGAGGCGGTTCGTGCGCTTCGTCCGCAGACGCAGGATGCCGCGTGAGGGTTGTGGTCAAGGTCGGCGGTAGCCTCCTCGGAGACGGCACTCGCCTGCGCGGCGTGCTCGCGGGTCTCGCCGACGGCGACGAAGGGCCCTGCATCGTGGTGCCGGGCGGAGGCCCCGATGCCGATGCCGTCCGCGCGGCTCAACGCGATGAGGGCTTCTCCGACGCGGAGGCGCATCGCCGGGCGCTCGATGCGATGAGCAGCACCGCGTCCCGCTTCCGCGCCATAGAGCCGCGCCTCGCCCCGACGCGATCACCCTGGGACGGCGTGGCCACCGAAACCGCGCTGGTCTGGGACCCTGCCGCCCTGAGAGGGGGACATCCCGACATCCCCGAGACCTGGGACGTCACCTCCGACAGCCTCGCCCTGTGGCTCGCCGCCCGTATGCGGGCCCCCGCCTGCCTCGTGGTGAAATCGGTCGATGCCGCGCCAGGTCTCGATGCCGAGGCTCTGTCATCGAGCGGCCTCGTCGATGCCGCCTTCCCCGCTTTCGCGCGTTGCTTCCCGGGGAGCATCGCGATCCGGGGACCGGGGCGCACCGTCCCGATCCAGCGCAGGAGGGCCGCATGAGCGCCCCTGAGACTGGCACAGCCGAGCATATCGTCTTCATCACCGGCCGCCTCGCCCGGCCGCGCCTGGAGAAGATCGCGGCGAGCCTGCCCGCGCATCTCCGCTGGAGCATCGCGGATGCCGGGGTGAAGGTCGCCGCGCTGATGACCGAGGAGATCATCAAGCGCCGGGTCGAGATCCCGGAGGGCGCGACGCGGATCGTGTTGCCCGGCCGCTGCCGGGCGAACCCGGAGGCGCTGGCTGCCCATTTCGGCTTGCCCGTCGAACGGGGACCGGATGAGATCGTGGATCTCCCCGCTTGGCTCGGCCTCGCCGGGCGCAGCCTCGACCTGTCGGGCCACGACGTGCGGATCTTCTCCGAAATCGTCGATGCCTCGAAGATGACGCCCGATGAGATCCTGGCGCGCGGCCTCGACCTCGCCCGGCGCGGCGCCGACGTGATCGACCTCGGCGGACTGCCGGATACGCCGTTTCCCCATCTCGAAGCCTCGGTGAAGGCCCTGAAGGGCGCGGGGCTGAAGGTCAGCGTCGATTCCTTCTCTCGTGACGAGCTCTCGCGGGGCGCGATGGCCGGGGCCGACTTCCTGCTCAGCCTCAACGAGGACACCCTCGACCTCGCCTTCGAGACCGATGCGGTGCCGATCCTCGTGCCGACCCGGCCCGACGATCTGGACTCCCTCGACCGGGCGATCGAGCGGATGCTCGCGGCGGGCAAGCCGTTCATTGCCGACGCCATCCTAGAGCCGATCCACCACGGGCTCGTCGATTCGGTGGCCCGCTACCGCGACACCCGCGCCCGCTGGCCCGACATCGAGATGATGATGGGCACCGGCAACCTCACCGAACTCACCGAGGCCGACAGCCTCGGCGTCACTGCCCTCCTTATGGGGATGTGCTCCGAACTGGCGATCCGCAACGTGCTGATCGTCCACGTCTCGAACCACACCCGCCGCACGGTGGAGGAGCACGACGCCGCCCGGCGGGTCATGTACGCAGCCAAGGCCGATGCCGCCCTGCCGAAGGGCTATGGCCGGGCACTTCTGGCACTTCACGACAAGCGCCCGTTCGTGCAGAGCCCTGAGGAGATCGCCCAGGCTGCGTCCGAGGTCCGCGACCCGAATTACCGGATCGCCGTGGCCGAGGACGGCATCCACGTCTACAACCGCGACATCCACAAGGTCGGCACCGACGCGATGGCCTTCTTCCCCGATCTCGACGTGAGAAGCGACGGGGCGCACGCCTTCTATCTCGGCGGCGAACTCGCCAAGGCCGAGACGGCTTGGCGGCTCGGCAAGCGCTACGTTCAGGACGAGCCCCTCGATTGGGGTGCTTCGGCCGACAGGCCGGACGAGGATACGACCGCCTTCAAGAAGGCTGGGCACACCAAGCATTCCGGACCCGGCGCCCCTCCACCGGGTACCCGCGACGCACGGCCCGAGGCCGATGCCGAACAGCCGGAAACGGTCTCCGGCACCGGCTCGGAGCCGGGTCGAACGGGCGAGAGGATCGTCTGCGGCCGCCTCGTTCCGTCGGACGAAGCCTGAGCCGATGCCGCTGATCATCGAAACAATCGTCACGACGGTCTCCCCCGAGGGGAAGCTCCACCTCGTGCCGTTCGGGCTGATCCGGGAAGACGACGCGCCGGAGGCGGAAGCCTACGTGCTCGCGCCGTTCCGCCCTTCGCCGACCATCGAGAACCTGCAGGCCCGCCCGTATTTCGCGGCGTCGAGCCCGCGCGACATCCGGGTGATCGCGGGTGCCGTCACCGGTCGCCGCGATTGGCCGACCGAGCCCTGTGAGGCCATTCCCGGCCGACGGCTCGCGGACAGCTTCGGCCATGCCGAATTCGAAGTGGCCTCCGTGCAGGACGACGACCAGCGCCCGCGTTTCCGGGGGCGCATCCGGCACATGGCGGCCCACGCGCCGTTCATCGGCTATAACCGGGCGCAGGCGGCGGTGCTGGAGGCAGCGGTGCTGTCGACGCGGCTGCACATGCTGGAGCCCGCTAAAATTCTCAGCGAGATGACCTACCTCGCCATCGCCATCGCCAAAACGGCGGGGCCGCGCGAGCGTGAGGCCTGGGGTTGGATCGAGGACAAGATCGCGGCGGCCCTCGGGCCGGACGCCCGCATCCTCGGCCGGGAGGACCGCTAAAGGCGGCAGGAGAGAGTAACGATGAAGAAAATCACCCTGGCGACGGCGGCGATGGCCGCCCTCGTCGCCTTTACCGCCCAGGCGCACGGCCCGACCCGGCGGAAGGTCTCGGAGTCGATCGAGATCAACGCTCCGGCCGACAAGGTCTGGGCTGTCGTCGGCAATTGGAAGGACGCGAACTGGCTCGAGAACGTCACCAAGACCGAGACCCTGGGCGACGATCCCGCCAAGTCCAAGCGGACCCTGACGCTCAAGAGCGGCAACACGATGAGCGAGACCGGCGGCAAGTATAAGCCGGAAGACAAGCTGTTCATGTTCTACATCGACAAGGTCGATGTGAAGGACCTGCCGGCCAACGACTATTCCGGCACCATCACCGTCGAACCCGCCGGCGACAGCAAGTCGAAGGTCGAGTGGAAGTCGGCCTTCTACCGCGGCTACATGAACAACGATCCGCCGCCGGACCTGAACGACGAAGCCTCCGAGAAGGGCGTCGGCAACTGGGTCAAGGCGAGCCTTCAGAACCTGAAGAACAAGGTCGAGAAGGGCTCTTGAGCCACCTCAAACTCGGCCCGGCGCTCGTCGCCGGGTTCGCGGCTTTGTGGCTCACCCTCGTGCCGGCCCAGGCCGGGCCGGCGCGGGAGGCGATCGTCACGGCGCAGCTCGCCAACGCGGTGGAGGTGATCGACCTCGCCTCCGGTAAGGTGGTGCGCCGCATCGCCGTCGATGGCGCCCCTGCGGGCATCGCCCTCTCGCCGGATCGTCGCCTCGCCTATGTCACACGCCCGGAAGGCCACGGCCTCGCCGTGCTCGACCTCGATGCCGGGACGGTACGCGCGGAGATCCCCCTTCCCGGCGGGCCGCTCGGCGTCGCGGCCGACCCGCGCGGCGACCGGGTCTATGTGGCCGATTGGTACGGCAGCCGGATCTTCGTCCTTTCCGGGCGGGATGGAGCCTTGAGCCTCGACGGGGAGATCGCGGTCGGAAAATCCCCCTCCGGCATCGCCGTCAGCCCGGATGGGGCGACGCTCTATGTCGCCAACCGCGAGGCGGATACCGTCTCCGTCGTAGATGCAGCGGCGCGGCGGGAGACCGCCGTGATCCCGGTGGGCCAGCATCCCTTCGGCATCACCCTCGATGCGCAAGCCGGGCGCGCCTACACCGCCAACGTCACGGGTGACGACGTGTCGGTGATCGACCTCGCGGCGAACAAAGAGGTCGGCCGCATCCCGACCGGGCGGCGCCCCTACGTCATCGCGCTCCTTAACGGGCGCGGCTTCGTCACGAACCAATACGCAAACAGCGTGACGGCCTTCGACCTGAAGACGCTCAAGCCGATCGACGAGATCGATGTCGGCGATCACCCAGAGGGCATCGCCGCCGATCCCGCGACCGGGCGGCTCTATGTGGCCGATTGGGGCGACAACCGCCTCAGCGTAATCGATGCGAGCACCCTGAAGGCAGCCTCGCCCATCGCCACCGGCAATGGCCCGAGGGCGTTCGGCGACTTCCTGCGATAGAGCATTTTCCGCCGAAGTGGACGCCGGTTCGGCCCAAGAAAATGCGTCAATAACAATGGTTCAGAGCGTTTTCTGTGATCCAAAGATTACAGAAAACGCTCTAGCCAAGTCGCCGCTGCGGCGCCCGGCGATAGGTTGCGCGAGCGGCGACCAAGGCGCCGCCATATTGCAGGAAGCCGTTCTCGCAGAAATCCTGCGGGCCGAGATGCGCTTGCAGGAGAAGCCGCGTCGCGGCGTTGAGCACGAGCAGGGTGAAGCAGAAGGCGGCGGCTGCGAGCAGCGTAGCGACGAATTCCGGCATGGCGCGTCCCCTTGGTTCGGGTCCGCATGGACGGCTCTCGCCGCCATGCCGGCTAAGCTTAGCAAAGCCTGCGCCAGTGGCCAGAGGCGATCAGCGGCGGCCGGTCTCGGCCCCGTTCGCCACGGCGGGCGCCTTGGTCGGCTTCGGGACCTCGACCGAGAGGCGCTTCACCGGCCAACCGTCGCTCCACCGCTCCATGTCGGCGAGCCGGGGATTGGCCTTCAGCGACACCGCGTCGGCGCCTGAGAAGGCAGCGGCAGCGGCGAGGTCGAAGGTCTTCCAGAAGCCGAGATAATCGAGGGCATCGGACCGGGCGAGATTGATCTGCGAGACCAGGGTCTGCTGCTCACCGGTCAGGGCCATCTCCGCCGACCAGCGGAAAGGCGGCGGCTTGGGCGCGTCCTTCGGCTCCGGCGGTAGCTTGATGGCACCCGAATCGTAGGCCGTATCGAGCCCGGCGGGGGAGGCGAGCGTTGCGGTCAAAGCCGGAAAGCCGTGATCGTCCGAGAGCGCGCGCACGAACAGCTTGCGCTCCGGCGGCACGGCGCTGGCCTCACGCAACAGGCGGCGGGACGCCATATCGGCGGCGCGTGCATCCTTGTCACCAACCATGGTGACGATGAGCGTCTCGGGAGCGATCTTCTCCAGATCGTGCAGGGCGATGCCGCGGGACTTCGGGCCGCTAGCGATGCCGCCGGGCGTCACCGCGAAGATCAGCTTCGGAACGGGAAGGCCGTCCTTCACCGCGTCGGCGGCGAGATCCATGGCGAGCGGCGCACCCGCGAGATGACCGATCATCGCGACCCGCGACCGGTCCGGCTTGGCCTCCTTGTCCGAGGCGACCTCGTCCAGGGCAGCCTTCACCAGCGCCCCGGCGATGGCAGGGGCGTCGGACGGCTTGGTGCGGTTCACTTCCTGGAAGCGCGGGAAAAGAATCAGCCAGCCCTGCCGGGCGAGGTGATCGATCCAGGCACCATAGGCCTGTGGGTTCGTTGCACCCCAACCATGCAGGAACACGGCGACAGGGCGCCCAGCCTCTGGGGCAGGACCGGCGGCATGGAAGGCGAAGGTCGGCGCGCTCGGGCGGCCGAGGGCACGCTTGACGATGGTGGCCTTGCGATCCCCGACGCCGCCCGGTCCCTCGTTGGGCTGGCTCGGCGGCGCCGCCGCCTGGGCGGTGGCGGCCACGGCGAGCAGCCCGGCGGCAAGCGTGGCGCGAAGGATCTTCAGACGCATGGCGGTCTCGGGCACGGGTACTTCCAGGCCGGCTCAAACCGGTGGTGGTCCCCATAACAGATTCGGCGCCGATGGCGATGGAGCGACGCCTGACTTCGTCAAGAGATTGCCGCGTGATCCGTCGCCTGATCCCTTCTGACCCTATCGAGGGACAGAACGAGAGCCTTGAGGCTATCCGGCAATTCGATCGGCTCGTGGCCGTAATTCTCTCGCAAGCCCTCGCCGATCACGGCCGCGATCAACGCATCCGAGGAGAGGCATCCCGGTCGTCGCAGTCGTTCGGCGTGATTTTCGGCAACGATCTTCATGGGGAATAATCTGGCAGCGAGGGAGCCTGCTCACGGCAGCGCGATGTGGTGGAGAGCCACGAACGCGAGATCAGATCGAAAGTTTCACCGCTGCCAGGCGTTTCCGGCAGGTCAGGCCTGCTGCTGAAGCTTGCCGTTGGAGCCGATCACCTCGGTTCCGCCTGCCGCAGGAGGCTTGCCCGCCGCCTCCTGAACCCATTCCAGGATGTCCTCGGCGCGCCAGGGCTTGGGGATGAAGGTGGCGGAGACGCGCAAATCGCTCGGCTGGTCACCGGCATCGCCGGAGGTGAGCAGCACGCGGACCTTCGGCCAGGTGACGCCGATGATGCGGGCCAGTTCGAAGCCACCGATCGGGCCGGGGGTCCGGACGTCGGAGAAGACGACGCTCACTTCGTCCGCCCGGTCATTCAGGATGGCGAGGGCCCGGTCGGCCGTCTCGGCTTCGATGACGGTGAAGCCCGTGTCTTCCAGGAGGGTGGCCGCGAGGAATCGCTCGTCGGGCTGGTCCTCCACGACGAGGATGACAGGCTTCCGTCCAGGCTGTCGCGCGTCGCTCATAGAGCCGCCAATCCACTAGGTCTGAACGGCGGACGCGTCGATCGGTTCACGTGAAAGCGTCGTCGCACCCCGCCGGACCCGCGCACCCACAGATCCTGTCTGTTTCATCGCACAACCGGCAGCAAAGGGCCGTGTCATTCCGAACACAGCGCCCGTCTAACGACGGAACAACTTCTGCAGCCGATCAGTGCTCCATGGGTCTGAGCCAGGATAAAAGCAAAGCTTGTGCGCTTGGTCAGACTCCGTGTGCCTTGAGGAACGCTAGCGCGCGGCTCCATCCATCCTCGGCCGCCTCCTTGCGATAGCTCGGCCGGTAATCGGCGTGGAAACCGTGCGGCGCTTCCGGGTAGATCACCAGTTCCACCTCCTTGCCCGCCGCCTTGGCCGCGTCGCGAGCCGCCTCCACGGAGGCAACGGGGATGCCGGTATCGGCTCCGCCATAAAGGGCGAGCAGGGGAGCGTGGATCTCGCCTGCCACGTCACCCGCCGTGCGCGGCTGGATGCCTGTGCGCTCGCCGCCGAGCGGGCCGTACCAAGCCACTGCGGCCTTCAGGTCGGTGCGGTGTGCGTCGTAGAGCCACGCCGCCCGGCCGCCCCGGCACCAGCCCATCACCGCAAGGCGCTTGCCGTCGCCCTTGGCCGCGGAGGTCGCCCAGGCCACCGTCGCGTCGAGGTCGCCGATCCACTGCGCGTCCGGCGTCTTTGAGATCACCTCGGCGATGATCTGCTTCACGTCGGTCATCTTCGAAAGGTCGCCCTGGCGAGCGTAGAGTTCCGGCGCCACGGCGCAGTATCCGGCCTTGGCGAGCCTGCGGCAGATGTCCTTGATGTAATCGTGGACGCCGAAGATCTCCTCGACCACGAGGACCACCGGGAACGGGCCCTCGCCCTTCGGCACCGCCCTGTAGGCGGGCATCGGCCCGTCGGCGGCCGGAATCGCCACCTCGCCCGCCTCGATCCCCTCGGCATCGGTCTTGATCGCCTGCGCCTCGACCCGCGTGGTCGCGAGGGTCAGGCCGCTCATCAGGCTGGTCATCACGAAACCCCGCCGCGACAGGGGGAGGTCACGAGACCGTCGAGACCGGCATTGGCGTCATCGCTCATATCAACTCTCGGTTGTCTTCTTGCGAAAGGGCTAACCGTCTTGGCCGGTGATGGTCAAACCGGCATTCAGCCGCTCTCGGCCTGGCGCTGCGCCTCCAGCGCGGCTGCCTGCCGGGCGCGCATCCGGGCCTGGAGCTGGCTACGGCGGGCGGCGATGGCGGTGCCGTTGATCTCGCCGCCGAACAGGAACATCGCAGCGAGCCAGTAGAGGAAGACGAGGAACACCATCGCCGTCGCGAGACCCCGTAGGTCGAGGCGTAGGCGTTGGAAAAACGCTCCAAATAGAAGCCGAAACCGAGCCCGGCGAGGAACCACAGGACCAGCGTCACGGCGATGCCCGGCAGGACCGAGACGATGGAGCGCCGCCCCGCCGCAACGAACTTGTGAGCGATGACCAGCACGAAGGCGAGGAGCAGCGCCGTGATGCCGATCCGCGCGATGGCGACGGTGAGTCCGAGCGGTTCGAGCCCCGGCGCCACGAGGATCAGGCGGCTCCAGATCAACGGCCCGAGCACGACGAGGAGTGCGAAGGCGAGGATCGCGAAGGCGCCGCAGATGACGTAGCCGATGGATTCGAGGCGGGTCAGCCACCACGGCCTGCTCTCGCGCAGGCCGTAGGCGCGGTTCAGTCCGACCCGCAGGCTCTCGACCCCCGACGAGGAAAAGTAGAGGGCAAAGAGGGCGCCGAGGGTCAGGACGCCGCCCCGCTGGGTGGTGAGCACCCGGTGGACCTCGGACACGATGGGCATCGCGATCTCGCGGGGCCACGCCTCGAAGATCAGCGTGCCAGCTTCGTCGGCGAGGGACGCCGTGCCGAACAGGCCCGCCAGGGCTGCCAGCAGAATCAGGAACGGGAAGAGCGACGTGAGGATCGACAGGGCGATGTGACTCGCGATCGCCCAGCCGTCATGCGAGACGAATCGCTGGGCGGCCAGACCCGCGACGCCGAACCCTTTGCGAAGGAAACTCAACGGTCCGGTCCGTCCTCGCCGTGTCATGCGCCACCGTCGATGACGGCCCGGCGGCCCCCGCGTCAACGCCACCCGTCCAGAGCGGTGCCATTCGCGCCGGCGTGACGCCTTCCGGCAACGCCGGGAGGTGAGAACATGGTTGCCGGAATTGTTGAGCCATGCTTGGCCTTGCGCTTGGTCTGCGTATTCTGAGCACCCGTGAGCCCGTCGCGTTCCCCCTCCCCGTCGCCGGTCGCGACCGCCCTCATCCCGGGACTGTTCGTCCTGATCTGGTCGACGGGATTCATCAGCGCGCGCGGGGCGGTGCCCCATGCCGATCCGCTGGCGTTCACCGCCGTGCGGTTCAGCGCCGTCGCGATCATCCTCGGACTCATCGCCCTGGTGGTGGGCGCGCGGTTCCCCAGCGGCTGGAAGGCGTGGCGCGGTCCGCTCGTCGCGGGCTTCCTGATGCAGGGGGTCTATCTCTCAGGAACGTTCGAAGCGATCAGCCACGGCCTGCCCGCCGGAATCGCGGCCCTGGTCGGGAGCCTCCAGCCCCTGCTGACCGCCTCCCTCGCCGGGCCGCTCCTCGGGGAGCGGGTCAGCCCGCGCCGGGCGGCGGGCATCGCGGTGGGCTTCCTGGGGGCCGGGCTGGTGCTGATGCCGAAGCTCGGCGCCACCGATCCGGCGGGCATCCCGCCCATGGCGCTGGCGATCTCCCTGTGCAGCGTCGTCGCGCTGACGCTCGGCACCCTCTGGCAGAAGCGCACGGGCGGCGGGGGCGATCTGCTCGCGAGTGCCGTGCTGCAATTCCTCGGCGGCACCGCCTGCGCCGTCCCCCTGGCGCTGGCCTTCGGCAGCGGACAATTCGATGCGGTCGCGCCGCTCTGGTTCAGCCTCGGCTGGGCGGTGCTCGTGAACTCCGTGACCGGGGTGCTGCTGTTCCTGTTCCTGATCCGGCGTGGGGCAGTGGCCGGGGTAGCCGCGCTGTTCTTCCTTGTGCCGCCGGTCTCGGCGGGGATGGGCTACCTGCTGTTCGGCGAAACCCTCACGCTGGTGCAGATCGCGGGAATGGCTGTGGCGGCCATCGGCGTCGCTGTGGCGAATCGCGGCTGAGGACGCGACGACTCGGCCCGCAACCGGATCGGCTTCCGCGACTTGTCCGGCGGGCGGATCGGCGCCCGCGAGGAGCCAGCCGCCATGCCCGCCACGGAAATCCGCCTTGCCCTCGACGCGATCCCCATGGGGGGCATGGCCGAGGGCGCGGCCGGGGACGACAAGGCCCTTTTCGTGCGCGACGCCTCGGGCGTGCGGGCCTTCCAGGCCAAGTGCCCGCATCTCGGCGCACCGCTCGCCAAGGGCGAGATCTGCGGCGACCGGATTTACTGCCCCTGGCACAAGGCGGCCTTCGCACTCTCGAACGGCAGCGTGCTGGAGCCCCCGGCCCTCGACGGCCTGACCCGCTATCCCGTGCGGATCGAGGGATCCGAGGCGGTGGCGACCCTCTCGCCCGAACCCGCCGAGACGGCCAAGGCCGAGACCTCCGTCAAAAGTGTGCTGATCGTCGGGGCTGGCGCGGCGGCGGTCGCCTGCGTGAAGACACTCCGCCGGGAGGGTTATGCCGGGGCCATCATCATGGTCGGTCGCGAGGCGCACCCGCCCTACGACCGCACCAAGCTGTCGAAGCAGTTCCTGGCGAAGCCGACCCCGCCGGAGAAGGTGCTGATCGAACCGGATTTCGAGACATCCAACGGCGTCGAGCGGATCACCGGTGAGGTCGAGCGGGTCGATCCGGCTCAGCGGCAGGTCACGCTGAAAGGGGGCCGGACGCTCACCGCCGATGCCGTCCTCATCGCGACCGGGAGCCGGGCGGCGATGCCCGACTTTCCCGGCAAGGACCTGGACGGTGTGCACACCCTCCGCAGCCTAGACGACGCGGTGCGCGTGAGCGAGGCCGCGGGCGAGGCCAAGCATGTCGTGGTGATCGGTGCGGGCTTCATTGGCATGGAGGCCGCCGCGTTCCTGACGAAGCGAGGCCTGTCCGTGACCGTGCTGGCGCGGGAGGAGGTGCCCTTCGCCAAGCGCTTCGGCGAGGCGGTGGGCGCAGCCCTGAAACAGTACCACGCGGGCAACGGCGTCGCGTTCTCGCAGGGCTCCGTCGCCCGGATCGCGGGCGGGTCCCGTGTCGAGGCGATCGAGACCAAGGAAGGACGGCGCCTGCCCGCCGATCTCGTCCTCGTCGGTGCGGGTGCGGAGCCCGAGACGGGGATCGTGGCGGGCGTCGAGCCCGACGAGAGCGGCGGGCTACCGGTCGGCGGCGACCTGCGCCTCGCCGATCGCGTCTGGATCGCAGGCGACATCGCCGCCTTCCCGGAGCGGGCGAGCGGCGAGACGGCGCGGATCGAGCATTGGCGGCTGGCGCAGCAGCACGGCACGCATGTGGCCCGGGCTATCCTGGGCTACGGCGGCGACTTTTCGGGCGCGCCGTTCTTCTGGAGCAACCAGGGGGACAAGCGCCTCGATTATGGCGGCTACGCCAAGGGCTTCGACCGCATCATCATGCAAGGCGATCCGGCCGCACTGGATTTCATCGCGTTCTACGTGAAGGGCGAGCGTGTGACCGCCGCATGCAGCATCGGACGCAACGCGGCCTTCACCGCCTTCCTGCACCTGCTCGATCACGGAAGGCTGCCCTCCGCAGCCGAGATCGAGGCGGGAGCGGACCTTCCCGCATTGGCTAAAAACGCCGCATAACGGAGACGCAGCGGTCCCTGCTGCGTCAGCGAGACGCGGAACCGGCATCCAGGAATAGTGCTTCTCTGCACTCGCGCCGCTCCGGCGCAGGGGAAGCGCCATGAATACCATCATCGTCGTCGCGCTGATCTGCGGCGCGTCTGTTCAAGGGCCGGATTGCTCGCGCGAGACCGCCCTCGACGTCATCACCGCTCCGGCCCACACGCTCCAGGAATGCCTGATGCAGGGGCCGGTTCTGGCCGCGAATTCCGGATTTCGCGGCGAGGACGGTGCCTATGTGAAGACCCGTTGCGAGCGGAAGAAGTGAACGCGTCTTGAACTTTGGTTCAAGCGTGGAGCAATCGAATCTATTTCGACGCACGCCGCGGAGCGGTTAGAAGGGCGTCACAACAAACGCCAGACGCGAGAGAATGCCATGTCCGCATCCCCCGCCATCCAGACCGAGCCTTTCGACACGGTCGCCACGACGAAGGCCGCCGGCCAAGCCGCCAAGCGGCTGAGCGATGAAGCGATTCGCCGGATCCGCGCCCGCGTCATCGGCGCCGACGGCAAGATCGACGCCGCCAAGCTCGAAGCGCAGCAACATGCCGCCCACGGCATCGCGTGGCTCGCCACCTACGCCGAAGCCGTGCGTGAACTCGGCGACTATGCCGAGCGCCTGACCGAATCCGGCCAATTCGGTGAGACCGAGGATCTGCTCGTGCGCATCGGCGCGGGCGAGTACCTCGACCAGATGTTCTCCGGCATCCCGATGAGCCAGGGCGAGATGGTTCGCCCGATCGGCTCGCTGGGCATGACCGCGAAGGAGGTCGCCGAATTCCGCACCGAGGCGGTCGAGACCTTGATCGCCGAGGGCAACACGCCCGAGAATCGGGCCGCCCTGGTGACCCATATGCGCGACGGCAGCGGTGGCGCCACCGTCGGCGCGTCGGGCCTCGACGAGGACATGGAGGCGATCCGCTCCGAGATGCGCCGCTTCGGCAAGGCCGAGGTCGCCGACCATGCCCATGAGTGGCACCTGCAGAACGCCTACATTCCGATGGAGGTCATCGCGAAGATGGCCGAACTCGGCGTGTTCGGCCTGACGATCCCCGAGGAATACGGCGGCATGGGCATGCCGAAGGCCGCCATGTGCGTGGTCTCGGAGGAACTGTCCCGCGCCTATATCGGCGTCGGCTCGCTCGGTACCCGCTCCGAGATCGCCGCCGAGCTGATCCTGTGCGGCGGCACCGAGGAGCAGAAGC
This sequence comes from Methylobacterium komagatae, assembly GCF_042661665.1. Classification (NCBI taxonomy): domain Bacteria; kingdom Pseudomonadati; phylum Pseudomonadota; class Alphaproteobacteria; order Hyphomicrobiales; family Methylobacteriaceae; genus Methylobacterium; species Methylobacterium komagatae. The sequence goes on along the minus strand of NZ_JBHSWN010000001.1, from coordinate 1,991,933 downwards.
ACCGCTTCCTGCCGAAGATCGCCAGCGGCGACATTCTGCCGACCGCCGTCTTCACCGAGCCGAACACGGGCTCCGACCTCGCCAGCTTGCGCACCCGCGCGGTGAAGGAGGGCGACACGTGGAAGATCACCGGTAACAAGACCTGGATCACCCACCCGGTCCGCGCCGACATCATGACCGTGCTGGTGCGCACCAAGCCGGAAGAGAAGGGCCACAAGGGCCTCTCGCTCCTCATCGCCGAGAAGCCGCGCGGAACCGACGAGGATCCCTTCCCCGTCGAGGGCCTGTCCGGTGGCGAGATCGAGGTGCTCGGCTATCGCGGCATGAAGGAATACGAGCTCGCCTTCGAGAACTTCTCCGTTCCGGCGGCGAACCTGCTCGGCGAGGTCGAGGGCAAGGGCTTCGCCCAGTTGATGCAGACCTTCGAATCGGCCCGCATCCAGACAGCCGCCCGCGCCATCGGTGTCGCCCAAGCGGCCCTCGACGTCGGCCTGCGCTACGCCGAGGAGCGCGTGCAGTTCGGCAAGGCGCTGGTGAACTTCCCCCGCGTCTCCGACAAGCTCGCGATGATGGCGGTGGAAATCAACATGGCCCGCCAGCTCACCTACTTCTCCGCCCGGCGGAAGGATGAGGACCGGCGCTGCGACCTCGAAGCCGGCATGGCGAAGCTTCTAGGCGCCCGCGTCGCCTGGGCGGCGGCGGACAACGCCCTGCAGATCCACGGCGGCAACGGCTTCGCTCTGGAATACCCGGTGAGCCGCATTCTCTGCGACGCGCGCATCCTCTCGATCTTCGAGGGCGCGGCCGAGATCCAGGCCCAGGTCATTGCTCGCCGTCTGCTCGACGCAGCATAACCGCAAAGTGCCCTTCACCGTCGGGAGGGGCGCCTATACCGAGATAACTGAAACAAAGAAGCGATCCGGGCAGCCCCCGGATCGCTTTTTTCGTTTCCGGAAGCCCTTAGGCCGTGATCACTTCGTGATCTTCACCGAGACCGGATCGCTCGACGGGAACGTCTCCTCAAGGGCTTCGTCGAGACGCTCGTTCATCTTCTCCTGCTTGTTCTCCGGATTGTGCTTGTCGCCGGCCTTGGCGCTGTCCTGCTGGAAACCGGCCTTGTCCTGATTCTTCTGTGCGTCGCCCATCATTCGGGTCCTCTCGTAGTCCGGGCGCACCGCTAAGGGTGCGAGTGCCGGTCAACGCGAGGCGCTGCCGGTGTTTCCGAAATTGCCCCGACTTTGTGAGTCGTCCCGTCGCCGAGAAGTTGAACCGCACAGACCCACTCTCTGGTGCGCCGCACAATAGCAATGGGGCCCCGCCGCACGAATCAGTTGCGCCGAGCGCACCCCATTACTCGGAGCCCGACCAGTCATTCTTTGTGGCCAAGCTTGCAACGCCGTTGCCTGACGGCGTACAGGCGACCTTCGCCTCAGCTTGAATAGAGAATACTGCTTCATGCTGCTTGGGGTCGTTTCGGCATGAACCGCGCCGTGAAGGCCTGAGGTCTGGGGAGGCGCATGAATTCGACGGCCTGGGCTTGCATGAATTCGGCCGAGGTGGCACAATAATTTTGTTCAATAAGCCAATTGACATTTATTGCACCGCAACATAAATCGGTTGCGTCAACGGCGGAGCCCGAGTGCTCCCGCCTGATGTCATTCTGGCTGGAGACTGCCATGCAGACCCCGAACTTCGAGATCCCGAACGAGATGCGCGATTTCGCTGAGAAGAGCGTTGATCAGGCCCGCACCGCCGTCGGCACCATGATGGCCAACGCCATCAAGGCCAGCGAGCAGATGCAGACGGCCGGTCAGACCTTCCAGTCGACCTTCACCGCGGCTGTCTCGAAGGGTTTCGATCACGCCCAGAACAACGCGAACGCCGCGTTCGACTACGCCCAGAAGCTGGTCCGCACCCGCGACATGCGTGAAGCTTTCGAGCTGCAGTCCGAGTTCGTCCGCAGCCAGTTCGCCGCGCTCCAGTCGCAGGCGAAGGATTTCGGCTCGCTGGCACAGAACGTCGCCCGCTAAGTCGGCCGATCCCGGTGCGCCGCTCCTGGGCGGCGCATCCCCTTGCCGTCCGGCTTTTCCAACCGGGAGCCGGACCTGGCGGGCGCGCTGACGCGCAATGTCGCTGAGCGAGCCTGTGACGAGGAGCCCCGCGATGTCCAAGCCGCGTCGACCAAAATATCAGAGACCAGTGGCCAAGCCCGTGACGGTGCAGGACGCGCCTCCGGCCTCTCCCATGACCGAAACGCCTGCTGCCGAGGCGACCCTTGTCGAGCACGTTCTCGACCAAGCCGACGAGCCCGCACCGGCGTTCGAGCAGGCTCCGGAGACCGCCTTCCAGGAAGCCGGCCTTCTGGGAGCCGCTTATGACGAGGTCGCATCCGACGAGGCCGCTCCGGCCATCGAGAGCCTTCCCGCCCCGGTCGCCGACATCATGCCCCCGACGCATGTTCCTGCCGTGTCTTTCGCGGCAACATCCCCCCGCGTCCTGAGCGCCGAGTCCATCGGCACCACGGTGATGAACTACTTCATCGGCGAGGGAGAGGCGTTCGCTGCCCATATGCGGGCACTCGCCGGTGCGCGGACCATGGCCGATTATGTCCGCATCCAGATCGGCGAATTCCAGCGCGCGGCGGATTCGACGCTGACCTGCTGGGGTCTGCTCACCGTGTCGGCGAGCCGGACCTTCTCCGCTCGCTGAAGCGGATTCGGAGCGGGTGGCGCAACCTTGGGTTGCGTACACCTGTCGCATCGCTGCAACGGTTCCAGGCCGATCGAACCTGTGGTGGAAAGCTTCGGTTAACCATCCCGCTCCTATTGCCTATCGAGGCGCATGGGAAACGACATGGTCCGATGCTTGGCCGCGTTCAGCTGATCCGTTCTGCCCTTTTCGGGCTTGCCGCCACCCTGGCCCTCGCCCTGCCGCTCCGCGCGCAGGACAGCGAGCGCGGCTCGGCGGTGGCGATTGCGGCTGACCTGTCGAGCCAGGGCGCCCAGAGCAAGCTGACGCTGACCCTGTCGAAGGTCGTGGAGGCCCGCGCCTTCATCATGGAGCGGCCCGACCGCGTCGTGATCGACCTTCCCGAGGTCAACTTCCAACTGGATTCCGACAGCGGCCGCCGCCGTGACGGCGTGGTGCAATCCTTCCGATACGGATTGTTCGCGCCGGGCCGCTCGCGCATCGTCATCGATCTCGCCTCGCCCGCGACCGTGGGCCGGATCGACACCGTGACCCGCCCCCGCGACGGGGCCGTACTGATGACGATCCCGCTCCAACGCGTCGACCGGGACACCTTCCGCAAGGCGGCGGCCTCGTCCGATCCCCGGCCCGCTCCCGCGCAGGCGGCCAAGACCTCGAACACCGATCCGCGCCCGCTCATCGTCATCGATGCCGGACATGGCGGCACCGATCCCGGCGCCATCGCCAGCACGGGCGTATTCGAGAAGGACATCGTGTTCGGCTTCGCGCAGGATCTCGCCGAGAAGCTCAATGCCGCCGGGCGCTACCGGGTGCAGATGACGCGAGACCGGGATGTGTTCGTGCCCCTGAACGAGCGGGTGCGCATCGCCCGCGAGGCCAAGGCCGACCTTTTCATCTCGATCCACGCGGATTCGATTTCCTCGGCACCGCAGGTGCGCGGCGCGACGATCTACACCGGCTCCGAGAAGGCGACCGACGCCGAATCGGCCAAGCTCGCCGAACGCGAGAACCGGGCCGATGCCGCCGCCGGAGCCGAGGCGGCCGAGGCCACGCCCGACATCGCCGACATCCTTCAGGAACTGACGTTACGCGAAACCCGCGGCTTTTCGTCGAGCTTCGCGCGCAACCTCATGGGGCAGCTCGCCCCCGTGATGGAGATGAGCACCAAGCCCCACCGCGAGGCCCGTTTCGTGGTTCTGCGCTCCCCCGACGTGCCGAGCGTGCTGGTGGAACTCGGCTACCTGTCGAGTAAGCGCGACCTCGAGAAGTTGCAGGCCCCCGAGTGGCGTGCCGGGGTGACGGGTTCGATGGCCAAGGCGGTCGAGCAATTCTTTGCAACCCGCACGAGTATCGGCAAGCCGGGCTCGGGGACGCGCCGCTCGGCGGCCATCGCCCCAGTTTCACCATAGATCCGGTGTGGATACGGGGCGTTCGGACGCCCCGGCACGCGTGGTTGCAAAGTGGCTCCCCGTGGGGCTCCTGAGGGCAGCGTCCGGGAGCCGATTGCGCCGCGATTCGGTGCGGCTCCGGGCTGGCGGCGAGCGGAAAACCGGATGCGTCTGATCCTTCGTTTCTTCGGGATTCTGTTCAGTGCCGGCGCGGTGCTGTTTTGCGTCGGCGCCGTCGTCGCGGGCTATTTCTACTGGAAGTACAGCCAGGATCTTCCGGACCACGCCGCGCTCGCCAATTATGAGCCGCCGGTGATGACCCGCGTCCACGCCGCGGATGGCTCGCTGCTCGCCGAATATGCCCGCGAGCGGCGCCTCTACCTGCCGATCCAGGCCATGCCAAAGATCGTGGTGGCGGCCTTCCTCTCGGCCGAGGACAAGAACTTCTACAAGCATGGCGGCATCGATCCCGAGGGCATCGTGCGCGCCGCCCTGACCAACGCCAAGAGCGGCAAGCGCCAGGGCGCCTCGACCATCACGCAGCAGGTGGCCAAGAACTTCCTGCTCTCCTCCGAGCAGACCTTCGACCGTAAGATCCGCGAGGCGCTGGTCGCGCTGCGCATCGAGGCGGCCTACTCGAAGGACAAGATCCTCGAGCTCTACCTGAACGAGATCTTCCTCGGCACCATCGTCCCGGGCCGCAACCTCCATGGTGTGGCTGCTGCCGCGCTCGATTATTTCGGCAAGTCCGTCCACGAATTGACGATCAACGAGGCGGCTTATCTCGCGGCGCTGCCGAAGGGTCCGAACAACTACCACCCCTATCGCAAGACCCAGGCGGCGCTGGACCGGCGCAACGAGATTATCCGCCTGATGCGGGAGAACGGCTACATCACTCGCGAGGAGGAGGAGAACGCCAAGAAGCAGCCGCTCGGCGTGAACCCCCGCGTGGCCTTCCCGAACGGCACCATCGCCAACTACTTCACCGAGGAGGTCCGCCGCGAGATCTCCGAGCGATACGGCGAGAAGAAGCTCTACGAGGGCGGTCTCTCCGTGCGTACCACCCTCGATCCGAAGATGCAGGCCTGGGCGCGCAAGGCGCTGGTGGACGGCCTCGTACGCTACGATCAGGCGCGCGGCTGGCACGGTCCTGTCAGCCATGTCGAACTGGCCGGGCGTGATTGGGGGCAGGCCGCCTCTGAGGTCCCTGCCCTCGGCGACGTGGCACCCTGGCGGCTTGCGGTAGTGCTCGGCAACACGGCGGGTGGCATCCAGGTCGGGCTTCAGCCCCGTCGCGAAGCCTCCGGCCAGTTCTCCAAGGACCGCGATACCGGCGTGATCCCGCCGGAGGGCATGCGTTGGGCCGGGCGCCCGAACCTCCGGCAGGGCGACATGATCTATGTCGAGTCCATGGAGGGCACGCGCGGCCAGTTCCGCCTGCGCCAGCGTCCCGAGGTGTCTGGCGCCATCGTCGCGATGGACCCCAATACCGGCCGCGTCCACGCGATGGTCGGTGGCTTCTCGTACGACGAATCCGAGTTCAACCGCGCCACCCAGGCGATGCGCCAGCCCGGCTCGTCGTTCAAGCCGATCGTTTATTCGGCGGCGCTGGACAACGGCTACACCCCGTCCTCCATCGTGCTCGATACGCCGATCACCATCGAGGCCGGCCCCGGCCAGGAGGCGTGGACGCCCTCGAACTACGACGGCAAGTCCGGTGGCCCGCACACCCTGCGCTACGGGATCGAGCATTCGAAGAACCTGATGACGGTGCGGCTGGCCAAGGATGTCGGCATGCCGCTCATCGCCGAGTATGCCCGCCGCTTCGGCGTCTACGACGACCTGCTGCCGGTGCTGCCGATGTCCCTCGGCGCGGGTGAGACCACGGTCATGCGCATGACCACGGCCTACTCGATGCTCGCCAACGGCGGACGCCGCATCCGCCCGACGCTGATCGACCGCATCCAGGACCGGATCGGTGAGACGATCTACCGGCACGACAACCGCAAGTGCATCGGCTGCGACGCGGAGAAGTGGTCGGGCCAGGACGAGCCGAAGCTGGTCGACGATTCCGAGCAGGTGCTCGACCCGCTGACCGCCTACCAGATGGTCTCGATCATGGAAGGCGTCGTCCAGCGCGGCACCGCCACGATCCTGAAGCAGCTCAACAAGCCGCTGGCTGGTAAGACCGGCACGACCAACGACGCGAAGGATGCGTGGTTCGTCGGCTTCTCCCCCGATCTCGCGGTGGGCATCTATGTCGGCTACGACAAGCCGCGCTCGCTGGGCGACCGGGCGACTGGTGGCGGCCTCGCCGCGCCCATCGCCCTCGACTTCCTGCGCCAGGCGCTGAAGGACAAGCCGCCGACGCCGTTCCGCGTGCCGGCGGGGATCAAGCTGATCCGCGTGAACCTCGCCTCCGGCACCCGCGCAGGGTCGGGCGAAGGCGCGGGCACGATCCTGGAGGCGTTCAAGCCGGGCACCGCCCCGCCGGATGCCTATGTCGCCCCGGCCACTCCCGCCGCTGCGCCGCAGCCCGCCGCCGACAGCGCGGCCCAGGCCGGAGGGTTGTACTGACGAGTTGACGGGTCGGCGGCGCGCATCGCCGACCCGGTCACGCTTTTCCGAGCACCGTGAGCCAGAACAGCGCCGAGAGCGGCGCCATCAGCGTCGACACAAGCACCGAGGCCGCGATCATGCCCGTCTCGGTCTTGTAGCGTGAGGCCAGCAGGTAGGCGTTGATGCCGACGGGCATGGCCGCGAACAGAGTCGCTACACCCGCATAGGCCGTCGGCATCGCGAAGACGTGGAAAGCGAGCAGCCACACCGCGAGGGGATGCAGCATGTTCTTCAGGAGCGCGATGACCACCGCGCCCTTCAGATCGAACAGCACCCGGTAGCGCTTCAACCCCGCGCCGAGAGCGACGAGGGCGCAGGTCGAGGCGGTGCCCGCGAAGGCATCGATCAGCGCCTTCGGGATGCCGGACGGGGTGATCCCCGCCCCCCTCAGCGCCATGCCGATGATGAGCGCGACGAAGATCGGGTTCTTCAGGAGAACCAGGGCAAGGCCACGCAGCCGCGCGAGGATCGGCTTGTCGGAATCGGATTCGATGAGGAACGTCGCGCTGCCCATCATCAGCGGCAGGTGGACCGCCAGCAGCATGAACAGGGGAAAGGCGCCCTCGTCACCATAGGCCTGCAAGATCATCGGCACACCGACGAACACAGTGTTCGACTGGCTTGCCGCGAAGCCATGCAGGATCGCCCCCCGCCGCTCCACGCCGGCCCGTCGCTTGGCAATCAGCGTCCCCGTCAACCACGACACGGCGGCGCCGCCGAAATACGAGATCCAGTACGACCACGCGATCTCGCCGCTCATGCCCGGCCGGGTCAGCGTCGCGAGGATGAGTGCTGGCACCGCCACCGCGAAGACATATTCCGAAAGTCCGTCGCTCACCTTCTCGGAGAGAAGACCCGCCAGAGCGGCACCCCAGCCGATCAGGACGATCCCGAAGATCGGGGCGATGATGAAGAGGGCGTTCACGGATCCGGCAATCTTGCACGTGGTTCGGCGACGAGCTTTGCCGGCGCATAGCACGGACAGACGTGGCACGGGCGCACGAAGACGCGGGAAAGACTTGGAAAGACGGCCGGGCGAGGTCTTGACCGGCCTCCGGGACCGGCCTCATATTTGCGGAGCGGGCCGAGGCGGCTTTCGCCACCCCGACCCTTCTTGATGTTGTTATCCGAGCTTAACGCGGAGGATCAGGTGCCAACTGGTCCTCCGCACTCGTTTAACAACCACAAGAACGCTGATCCGTGGCAGGAGCCTTATGTCGGCGTCTCCGTATGACCGAGCGATGCCGTCGCCCGCAGGCACCCGGCGGCTCACCGGGCACGGGGTCTGGACACCCTGGCGTTTCCGCTCAATCACGCCGCCCGTCTTGCACGGGAAAGTAATTCTCTCAAGATCGCATGGCCTTTGAGCGGATTTCTCGGTAATTTTTCAAATTCATCTTGTATTGGCGCGCGCAACTCCACTTGGAAGTTGCGCGGCTGCCCAAGCCCTCAGTCCTTGTTGAGAACCTTGATCGGGTCAGTGCGCTGGCTCGGGCTCGGCTCCTTGGTCAGGCTCTGCGACTTTTCCTGCTGAACGCGGGCGGCCTTCGGCGTGCCCTCTCCGCCCACGGCGGTATCGCCCGGGTTCTGGTTCGGGACGACGCCGGTGGCGAGTTCGAGACAGGTGATCATCTCGACATAGGACGGATAACCACCAGCCTTGAATTGCGCCTCGCACTGCTTCTTGGCCGCGGGCGTGAACTTGCCCCAATTCTCCTCGGCCTGACGCTTGGCATCCTTCTCGGAGCGCAGGCAGCCGTCATAGCTCGCCCGGTCATTCACGCTCGACCCGGCGACCTGGGCCGACCGGCAGGTCTTTTCCACGTCGAGGGTGGGTACGGTGTCGGCCAGGGCGGCACCGGCGCCGAGAACGATCAAGAGGGCGGAGGCGGGCAGAAGCGGTCTCATGGGAACTCTCGCGGATGTCGGAGGCATGCCTCGAACGGGATTGTGCGCGACAACGCGCCAGCCCCGCTTTCGGCACCAGCGAGAGTTCTGCTGCCCTACTTCGCGTGTGCGGCCGTCAAGGCGGCATCGAGATCGCGGTAGAGATCGTCCGTGGACTCGATGCCGGTGGACAGGCGCAGCAGGTCGGGCGGACAAGGGCTGTCCGGCCCCTCCACCGAGGCGCGGTGTTCGATGAGGCTCTCGACCCCGCCGAGGGAGGTGGCCCGCTTCCACAATCTGACCCGAGCGGCGGTGGCGATGGCCGCCGCCTCACCGCCCGCGACGCGCAGCGACAGCATGAAGCCGAACCCGTCCTGCATCTGACGGGCGGCGACAGCGTGGCCGGGATCGCCGGGCAGGCCCGGATAGAGCACCTGCGCGACATGCGGATGCCCGTCGAAGCGCTCGGCGAGACGGTGCGCCCCGGCCGATTGCGCCGCCGCGCGCAGAGGGAACGTGCGCAGCGAGCGCAGCAGCAGATAGGCCTCGAACGGCCCGAGGATACCGCCGCTTCCCGCACGGATGCCGCCGATCCGCTCCCAGAACGCATCGGCCTTGGCTGCGGCGAGAGCGCCCGCCACCACGTCGGAATGGCCGTTCAGGATCTTGGTCGCCGAATGCATCACGATGTCGGCGCCGAGCCCAGGGGCCGCGTATGGAAGGGCGAGGCGGCGGTGGAATCGACCGCGAGGCGCGCGCCGGCGGCATGGGCGATCTCCGCTGCGGCGGCGATGTCCGTGACGGTCCAGAGCGGATTGCCGGGCGTCTCGATCCAGACGAGCTTCGTCGCGCCGGGGCGGATCGCGGCCTTCAGGGCGGCGAGATCGTCGGTGCCGACGAAATCGACCGTGACGCCGCGCCGTGGCAGTTCAGCACGCAGCCAGCGCTTGAGCGCCCAGTACATGACCGCCCCGGCCACCACGTGGTCGCCGGGCTCGAGGGCGCCGAACACAGCGGTCGCGGCCGCCATGCCGGATCCGAACAGCATCGCCCCGGCCTGGGCGCCTTCCAGCATCGCCAGCACGGCCTCCGCCTCGCGGACGGTGGCGTTGTCGGGCCGGGCGTAGGAATAGCCGGAGCTATAGCCATTGTCCGGATCGCGAATGAAGGTCGTCGCGACGTGGAGGGGCATCACCACACCGCGCGTAGTGGGATCGATATGACCCATGGCCTGCGCGGCGAGGCTCGTGCGCGAGAAATCCACCGGAGACGTCTCGTCCGGCATGCTACCGGTCCCATCTGGTGCGTTAGTTCCTGACATTCACACGTCCCTCGCCGAACCGCGCCTGCGCTGCCACGGTGGCGGGACGGCCGCAACCCACCGAGCCGACGAGCCGCCATGCCAGCCGCCACTCACGTCCCCGAAGGCCCGGCCCTGAGGCCCTGGCTGCGTCTCGCCTGCGCCATCCTGCCCGTCGCCGCGACGGCGATGATCGGCTCGCTCTCGACCCAAGCCGAGATCGACGGGTGGTATGCCGGGCTTAACAAGCCCTGGTTCAACCCGCCGAACTGGGTGTTCCCCGTCGCCTGGACGCTTCTCTATGCGATGATTGCCGTGTCGCTATGGCGGCTCCTGGGCGCGCGCCCCGTGACGGGGCCGAGCCGCGAGGGCTGGCGGCTCGCCCTCGGCGCCTTCCTCGTTCAACTGGCGCTGAATGCGGCCTGGACACCGGTCTTCTTCAGCGCGCACGCCATCGGCCTCGGGTTGGTCGTGGTCGCGGCGTTGCTGGTGATGGTGTTGTGGACGATCCGTCTGACATGGCGGTTCGACCGGGCCGCCGCGTGGCTGCTCGTGCCCTATGCGGCCTGGGTCGCCTTCGCGACGATCCTCAACGCGGCGGTACTGCGCTTAAACTAGAGGCTTAGCCGCCCGCATGCTCGTCCTTCTCCTCGCCCGCGGGCTTTCCGTCGTCGCGGGCGCGGTGGAGCATGAAGATCGCCGCGACCATGACGATGATCAGTCCGGCGAGGACGCCGAGCTCGATCATCGCCGCCTGGAACAGGGCGTATTTCTCGGGCGGCAGGTCCTTGGCGTGGGTCAGTTCCGAGGATTGCAGGGTGATGACTAACACCCGCCGGATCGAGGCGATGAGCCCGACGATCAGGAACGGCTCGCAGGTCAGTTTGCCCGACCGCATCGAGACCCGCACCGTGTGCAGGATCTCGATGATCATGAGCAGGAACAGCAGCCGGTCCACCACCTCCAGGATCTGGTCCGCGCCGCCGAGTGAGCGCAGGGCCTCCCAGGTGAGGACCACAGCCTCGGTCAGCGCAGCCAGCGCCGTGAGGGCAAGGAGCAGACCGAGCGCCGCGTAGATCGCGTGCTCGGTATGCAGGAAGATGAAGCTTGCGACCCGCGTAAGCCGGCCCTGATCCTCTTGTTCTTGCTCAGCCATGACGTTCCCCCGTTCCAAGACGGTGTAGAGCGCGGCTGAAGGAAGGGAATACCGGTCGCCCGGTCCCGCTGACCTAATGCAGGAACGGGAGAGCGTGCGGTGCGAGGTAGCCGAAGCCCAGCAGCGCCGCTCCCGCGATGCCCAGCGCCCCACCCGCGATGACGAGGGCGGCGATGCCGGTGATCACCTCGGCCGAGGCGAGCACAATACCGATCTGGAAGGCGGCCGAAGCCAGTTCGTAATGGTGGTAGCGCAGCAGCGAGAGATCGCGGCGATCCTCGGCGAGCTTGGCCTTGGCGGCGAGCTCCTTGCGGCCCTCGCCCGTGGCGGGTTCGGAATCGTAGCGCGCGATGGTCTTCGCCCAATCGGCGCGCTTGGCCTGGATGGCGTCCTGGCTGGTGCCCGGCGGCAGCAGGGCGACGGCCTCATCGGCCGTGCGGATGACCGTCATGCGGATCGTCCGCGCCTGGAAGAAGGCCCAAAGATTCGAGGCCTCGACATTGGCGCCGAGCGCCTCTGTCTGCGAGGCTTTGCCCAGGGTCTCGCTGAAGGCCAGGAAGAGCGCCAGCACCGAGATGAGCAGCGCCACGCGCTTGTTCGAACTTCCCCCTGCCCCGTGTCCACCCGACATCGCTCACCGCTCCCCTCGTGAATCCCGCCGGGGAGACACCCTATCCCGGCGGGAAGCGCAAGGGTCCCGCGCGCGCTCCTACTCCGCAGCCACGCGGGGCGGCGGGCGGTGTCCGTCGTTGGAGGCGGACGGATGGGCGTAATCGGGCGCGTCGAGCGGATCGTCGCGCTCGCCCACGAAGCGGCCGAGCAGGCGGCCGATGAAGCGCGAGAGATCGTCCATCAGCACGAAGATCGCGGGCACGAAGACCAGCGACAGGCCGGTGGATACGATGAGGCCGCCGATCACCGCGATGGCCATGGGCGAGCGGAACTCGCCGCCGATGCCGAGCGCCATGGCCGAGGGCACCATGCCCGCCGCCATGGCGATGGTGGTCATCACGATGGGGCGGGCGCGCTTGCGGCCCGCATCGACGATGGCCGTCGTGCGGTCGACGCCCTCGCGGATCTGCTCGACGGCGAAATCCACGAGCATGATCGCGTTCTTCGTCACCACGCCCATCAGCATCAGGATACCGATGACGACGGGCATCGAGATCGGCTTCTGCACGATGAGCAGCGCCAGGATCGCGCCGCCGATGGAGAGCGGTAGCGAGAACAGGATGGTCAGCGGCTGAAGGAAGTTGCCAAACAGCAGGATCAGGACGCCGAACACCATCATCAGGCCCGCGCCCATGGCGAGCGCGAAGCCTTCGAACACTTCGCCCATCACCTCGGCGTCGCCGGTCTGCTTGATGGTGACGCCGGGCGGCAGGTTCGTCGCCGCAGGCAGCTTCATCACCTGCGAGATGAGTTCTCCGAGGGCATCCGAGCCCTGCATGTCGCCTTCGATGGCGACGCGCACGGCGCGGTCGTAGCGGTCGATGGCGGTCGGCCCCTGGCCGAGGCTGATATCGGCGACGGTGGCGAGCGGCACGGCCTGCCCGCCCTTCACCGGAACCTTCATGGCGCCGATCTCCGCGAGGTCGCCGCGCAGGCGCTCGGGCAGTTGCACGCGAATCGGGATCTGCCGGTCCGTGGCGTTGAACTTCGCGAGGTTCAGGCCGATGTCGCCGATCGTGCCGACGCGCACCGTCTCGGCGATGGTGTCGGTCGAGACGCCGAGATCGGCGGCCACCGCCGGCTTGGGGCGAATGCGGATCTCGGTGCGGTCGAGGGGCGCCGTCGACATCACGTTGACGAGGTGGGGCACCTGCGCCGCCTCGCGCTGGAGCCGCGCCGCGACATCGGCCACCACCGCCTTGTCCGGCCCGGCGACGATGAGCGCGAGATCACGCTGGCCGCCCTCGCGCAGGGCCCAGAACCGGATATCCGGCTCCTGACGCAGGATCGCAGCGACCTCGGCATCCACTTGCTTCTGCGTGCGGTGGCGGGTGTTCTTCGGCGTGAGGTTGATCGTGAGGCTCGCGAGCCGCACCTCCTTCTTGCCGGGTAATTGCCGTCCGCCATCGACGAAGACGCTCTTCACCTCCGGCAGGGTCCGGATCCGGTCGACCAGCCGGTCGCTCACCGAGATCGTGTCGTTGAGGCGCGCACCGGGGGGCAGTTCCACCACGAACAAGGTGCGGGCCTGATCCTCGGCGGGCAGGAAGCCTGCGGGCAGCAGGCCCGTCGACATGATCGAGGCGACGAAGCAGGCGAGGCCGAGCACCAGTGTGATGTACTTGTGCCGCACCGACCAGCGCACGAGGCGGGTATAGCCCCGCATCACAGGCCCTTCGTGGCTGTGGTCCGGCCCGTGGTCGCGCAGGAAATAGGCGGCGAGCAGCGGCGTGATGAGCCGCGCCACGAGCAGCGACATGAACACGGCCGCCGCGATGGTGAGGCCGAACTGCTTGAAATACTGCCCGGCGATGCCGCCCATGAAGGAGACGGGCGCGAAGATCGCCATGATCGTCGCGGTGATGGCGATGACGGCGAGGCCGATCTCGTCGGCGGCTTCGAGCGAGGCGCGATAGGGCGATTTGCCCATGCGCATGTGGCGAACGATGTTTTCGATCTCGACGATGGCATCGTCCACGAGGATGCCGGTGACGAGCGTGATGGCCAGCAGGCTGACGGCGTTGAGCGAAAAGCCCATTGCCCCCATCGCCCAGAAGGTCGGGATGACCGAGAGCGGCAGGGCCAGGGCGGCGATCACCGTCGCGCGCCAGTCGCGCAGGAACAGCAGCACCACGACGACCGCGAGCGCCGCGCCCTCGATGAGGCCCAGCATCGCGGAATGGTAGTTGCCGATCGTGTTGGTAACGCTCGTGTCGATCAGGTCGAAGCGCACGTCGGGATTGGCCGCGTGCAGCGCCTCGATCTTCCTGGCGACGCCGACCGAGACGTCCGCGTCGCTCGCACCCGTCGCGCGGGAGATGGCGAAGGCCACCACCGGCTCGCCGTTGAACCGCGCGAAGGTGCGCGGCTCCTCGGCCGTGTCCGAGAGAGTGGCCAGTTCGTCCAGCCGCACCTTGCGGTTGCCCGGCACGACGATCGACGTCGCGGCCAGGGTGTCGAGGCTCGCGGAGGCGGCGAGCGTGCGGATCGATTGCTCCTGCCCGCCGACCTCGGCGCGCCCGCCCGCCATGTCGGCGGAGGTGAGGCGCAGCTCGACGGTTCACGTCGGCTGCCGTGATGCCAAGCGACAGCAACCGGTCGGGCTTGAGGGTGACGCGGACCTCGCGGGCGACGCCGCCGAGGCGCTCGACGCCGCCGACGCCCTTTACGCTCTGGAGCCCGCGCGCGACGACGTCGTCCACGAACCACGACAGGTCCTCGGGCGTCATGGCGGGCGCCGAGGCGCCATAGATCATGATCGGCAGGCCTGCGATCTCCACGCGGGAGATGATCGGCTCATCGATCGTGCGCGGCAGGTTGATGCGAATCTTCGAGATCGCATCCTTCACGTCGTTGACGGCGCGGTCCTGGTTGATCTCCAGCCGGAACTCGATGGTCGTGGTGGAGATGCCCTCGGTGATGGTCGAGAGGACGTGCTTCACGCCTTTCACGCCCGCCACCGAATCCTCGACCCATTTCGTCACCTGGGTCTGCAGTTCGGAGGGCGCCGCACCAGACTGGGTGATCGTCACGGCGACGATCGGGATGTCGATGTTTGGGAAGCGGGTGATCGGCAGCGACCGGAAGGTCACGAGCCCCAGCACCATCAGCACCAGGAACAGCACGATGGAGGGAAGCGGCTTGCGGATCGCCCAGGCGGAAACGTTGAGGCGCATCGTTCGTCCTCAGCGCGCCGCGACCGAGGCGGCGTCGACCGCCCGCACCCGGTCGCCGTCGCGCAGGAAGCTGCCCGCGCGGGCGACGACCCGCTCCCCGGCGGCGACACCGTCGCGGATCTCGGTGAACCCCTCGGCCGAGAGGCCGGGCACGACAATCCGTGCCTCGACGCGGCCGTCCTTCACGATGAGCAGGCTCGCCCGCCCGTCGGCGGCGTAGAGCAGGCTCGAGACGGGGACAGCGATGCCCTCGCGCCGGGCGATCTCGACGCTGCCCCGGGCGAAGGCGCCGATGCGCAGGGCCGGATCGTCCGCAAGGCGGATGCGCACCTTGCCGAGACGCGTCATGCGGTCGACCTCCGGATAGACCCGGCGGACCTTGCCTTCGACGACGCGCCCCTGATCGAGGGTGAGCCGCGCAGGATCGCCCGCCTTCATCCGGGCGAGCCAAGTTTCCGGCACCTCGCCCTCCAACTCGATCTCGCCGCGGGCGATGAGGCGGAACAGAGGTTCCCCGATGGCGGTGGCCGTGGCGCCGATACGGGCGGTGCGGCGATTCACGATGCCCGCCTCCGGCGCCCGGATATCGGTGCGGGCGCGCCGCAGCGCGATCTCGGCGCTTGCCGCCTTCGCCGTGGCGAGGTCGGCCTTGGCCGCCTGCAAGCCGCCGCGGGCGGCAGCAAGGCGGCCGGTGGCGGCTTGTGACGCGGAGGCGCGCTGCTCCAAGACGGCCGCCGTCGCGTTGCCGGTCTTGCTCAGGGTCTGGGCGCGTTCGAGGGAGAGCCGCGCTTCAGTCTCGGCCGCCTCGGCCTGGACGATCTGGCTCTGAGCCTGGACGATGGCCGCCTCGGCCCGGGCGATGGCCGCGACGTTGGAGGCTTCCTGCGTCGCGATCATCTCGCTCGACAGCCGGGCCAGCACCTGCCCCTGGGCAACGCGATCGCCCTCCTCCACCAGCAATTCGGTGATGCGCAGGCCCTCGACCTCCGGCGCGACAAGGATTTCGTCGCGCGGCACCAGAGTGCCGGTGACGACGGCGCGCTCCACGATCTCCCGCCGTGCCGCACTCACTACGGTGACCGCCGGGGCAAGCGCGGCGGGATCCGGCACGGAGGCGGGCTCGACGGCCAGAGCGGGGGCGTTGAGGGCCGGGACGCCGAGCACCGTCAGGGCCAGGATGCACACGGCGTGCGAAGGGCGGATCGTCACGATGAAAGCTCGCTGGCGCCGGGCTGAGGTCACGGGAAGCGTCCTTGCCGATTAGCCCGGCGTTTTGAAGGCAGTGTCTCGCCGCGGCACGACAGTATGGCCAAGCTGCAACCGGGGCCGTCACACCGCGTTGACGGAACAAGAAGCGCGCCCCGCAGGGAGAACACGATGAGCATCTTCCAGATCAGACAGAAGGACAATGGTGCCGTTCTCTGGACCGGCTCTGCCCCGAGCGAAGAGGCTGCTCTCGACGCCATGGCCCGCGAGGCCGGATACCGCGATTTCGCAGCCCTTCCGGACACCCTGCGTGGACTGGGCGTCCAGGCCGACAAGCTCGACCTGATTTCGTAAGTCTTCGATTTCCTTGAACGGCGGTCGCCCGCTTGTCAGCGCGACCGCCGCGTGTCCCCGCTCTCAGCCAGATCATCGAGGAAGCGAGCGCATCGCGCCAAGCCTTCAGGATCGTGCAGGCCCACGATGATCGCCGGGTCCAGTCCCAGAACCTCCTGCAGCAGACCCGGCCAGTCCTCCGCCACAGGCCATTCGGTGCGCACGATGGCCGCACCGAGACGGCGTAGCGCCTCCGCCTTCTCCGTCTGTTCGCCATAGGCCCGAGGCTCGGGCAGGCACAGGAAGCGCTTGCCGTGCGAGGCTGCGAGCGCGACCAGACCGTCCCCCCGCCACCGACGAGAATCGCCCCACCGGGCATGAAGGCGCCAACATCGGTGACCCAGCCGTGCAGCCGAAGGTTCGGCGGGCATTCCGCCTCATCCGTGACGGGGCCGAGCACATGCCACGTCCGCTCAGGGACGGCGCGGGCTGCCGCCGCGAGGGCCGCCTGGGAACCGCCCTCCCCGCCCCGGCCGAACACCACGACGATGTCCTGCCCGTCTCGCGTCGGCGCTGGCGCAGTGCCGCCGAGGAAGCCCGCATAGAAGGTCTTGTCGCGCACCCAGCCCGGCGTGCCCGGCGCATCGAGCACCGCCGGGAACGGAGCCAGCACGCGAGTCGCGCTGCGGAAGGCTTCGAGGTGCGGCTGATCGTTCCGTTCGCCCGCGAGCCGCATGACTACGGTCGGCACCGAGAGGAGGCGCGCGAACAGAGCCACCTCGACGGAGACATCGACGACGATCAGCGCGGGGTCCGTCCGCTCCACCCAGGCGGCGATGCGGGCCATGCGCTGGCGCAGGCGGGGATGGCGCAGGGGCGCGTAATGGAACGCGTCCGGCCGCTCGGCCTCACCGTCCTGCCCGTCGAAGCCCGCGCCCTGCGCAAGGGGCCGGTCGTCCGGCAGGTCGAGGATGTCGAGGCCGCCGGTGTCGAACCCGGCCAGGGTGCCGATGATCGTGCAGGGTCGCCCGAGATGCGCGGCGACGGCGCGGGCGCGCTGAAGATGGCCCGCGCCCTGGTGATGGACGTACCAGCCGATGCCGCGCGTCACGCGGCCTTCCTCGCGGATTTCTTTGTGGCCTTGTCGCGCCGTTCGATCTCCGCCGCGAGCGACGCGAGATCTTCCAGGGCCTTGTCGATGTCGCAGACCGGAGCCGGTGGCGTGCGCGTTCCGATGAGGCGGTCGGCGCGCTCCACGAAGGCGATGACGTTGGGGCATCCTGTGGCGAGCACCGCCGCGAGGTCGCCCGCCCCGAGCCCGATCTCGGCGCAGGCCGCCTCGCGCTCCGCATCGGGAAGCGTGAAGGCCCGGCGCAGCGCCGCCCGACGCAGCACAAGGGCTTCCCAGAAGGCAGCCTCCGGCAGCAGGTAGGCCTCGCCGTCGGCGGCGCGGGCGCGACGTTCCATCTCGGTGGCCATGCCGCCCGAGACCCGGCCATCGCGACGGGCCGAGACCAGCACGCTCACCTCCGGGCAATGGCGTAGCCGGGCACCGCCATCGCGCATCAGGCCAACGAGGGCATTGTCCTCGCCGCAGGGCAGCGGCGGCAGGCCGCCCACCGCGCGGTAGAGCGAGACCGGGAAGGCGAGGCTCGCTCCGGTGTGGTCGCCGTGGCGCGGCGCCGGATCGTGAGGCGCCGGATCAAGCAGTTCCTCAAGCCGTCTCACGCCCGCCCAATAGCGCTCGACGCGCGCATTCAGGTCGGCCACGGCCGGGGCGATCGCCTCGTCGCCGTCGATGATGAGACGGCCGCCGACGATCTCGGCCTTCTCCAGGGCCCGCAGGTTGGCGGAGAGCCAATGGGCCGGAAGGCGCGCATCCGCATCGGTGGTCAGCAGGATGCCGTCCTCACCGCTCTGTTCGAGCCACGTCGCACCCTCATCGAGCGCCATGCGCCGGGCCGTGCCGACATGGGCGTCGGCGCCTTCCAGAACGGCCTCGACGATCCGCAAGTTCAGCCGATCGAGGCGACCGGCCTCCTGGGCGGCGCGTACGGCCTCGACCGTCCCGTCGGTGCAGTTGTTGGCCAGCACGACCACACGAACCTGCCCCTCGACATCCTGACTCGCCAGGGTTTCGAGGAGGAGCGGCAGGCGCGCGGCCTCGTTACGGGCCGGCACGCAGACGACGCAGGGACGCATCATTGTGGGCTCCCCTCAGCCGCGCCCGCCAGCCACCCGGCGCAGGCTCGGCCGGGCGCGCTCGGCGGCCTGGGCAACCACCTCTTCGTAGATCTCGAAATACCGGCCGAACATCTCCTCGGCGTCGTAAAGCGCCTCGGCCCGGTCGCGGCAGGCGCGGCGGGACAGGCCCGCAGCGCCCCGGATCGCCTCGGCGAGGCTCTGCGCGTCGTCGGGCTCGGCGAGACGGCCGCAGGTCTCGTCAAGGATGTCGGGCATGGCGCCCCGGCGGAAGGCGGCGACGGGTGTGCCGCAGGCCAAAGCCTCAGCGACGACGAGGCCGAAGGGCTCCTCCCAGCGCGGCGACACGATCGCCACCCGCGCCCGGCCGAGATGGCGGGCGAGATCGCGGTGAGTGAGATGGCCGAGATGGGTAAGGTCGGGCCCGAGACGGGGGGCGATCTCCTGCTCCCAGTAGCCGGGATTCATTTTCGGCCCGGCGAAGACCAGCGGCAGACCAGCGGCGCGGGCCGCGTCGATGGCGAGGTGCAGGCCCTTTTCCGGCACGATCCGGCCCGACCAGAACGCGTAGGCCGGATCATCCGGCGTGGCGCCATAGGCGAAGGTCGACAGGTCGACGCCGTTGCCGACCACCTGGGCGTGGGGGACGATTTCCCCCATTCCTGGGCCAGCGAGGCGGAGACGGCGAGGAAGGCCATGTCCGGGTCGGCCTCGACAACGCCCTTGGTCAGGCTCTCGAAGGGCGGTGTGTGCAGCACGGTGACCCACGGAATCCCGAGGCGCGCGCTCTCCTGCAGCGGCAGGGCGTGCAGCGAGTTGTTATGGACGAGGTCGAACCCGCCCGCCGCGACCCTATCCATCATCTCGCGGTAGGCCTCGGCCTCGGCGCGGTCGATCTCGTCCTCACGCTCGGGATTGGCGACGGCGCAGCCGGTCGGCTCGCACAGCATTACCGGATCGAGAGCAGGATCAGAACCCTTGCTCGCAAACAGAACGACCTCATGTCCGCGCCGACGCAGGGCGGCCGTGAGGAGATGCGTGTGCATCTCGAGGCCACCGGCATGCGGTTGACCGATCGGATACTTGAGATGGGCGAGGACAGCGATCTTCACGCGCGCACCGATACGGTTGTGGGAGATGACGACGGGCCTGCCGGACGTACGAGACGAGAGGTAGGTCTGTGGCGGGTTCGGCGGTTATCACGCACATGTTGTTATGGACAAACCCGCCAAGCCCGGAGCCGAAGCTCCGCACAGGGCAAGCATGCCGGAACGGTCTAGCCGCCCGGGTCTGAACGATCGATGATCGTACCGGTAAAGCGAACGTTCAGGTGTGGGCGCTGCCACGCCACATCGCCAAATGAGAAAAACCTCGGGCGATCCCAGACCTTGCCGTCATGGCGCGCAACACGAAGCAAGGTCGCCGGAGCACTACCCGAACGCCCCCACCTCATGCTGGATCATCCCCGAAATCTCCCGCACCTGCGCGAACATCCGCCGGATGGGCTGGAACAGGGTGGCGTGCTCGGTCTCGTAGGTACCAGTATCGCGTGGGCCGGCGGGCTCACCGAAGTTGAGGCCTAGCGTCGGATCGGGCTCGTTGGGGAAGATCGCGTCGAGCATCGTCAGGCACCCGTCGATGTCGAGGCGCAGGAACCGCTCCAGCATCTGCTCGCGGGAAAGGCCCGCCTGCGGCCGGAAACCGGGGATGTGCACCGCCAGGAACCAGATCCGGTGGATCAAGGCGAGCCGCAGGGCGTGAAGCAGGGTCAGCCGGGCCGACATGCCGTTCAGGTCCGGTGCGGCGGCACGCAGCGCCAGCCAATCGCGGGTGAGACGCCCGAACAGGCGGCGCAGGTCCGGCGCGAGATCGAGCCGTTCCAGGGCGCCCGCGATCACCACCAGTTCGTCCCGGCGGAAATCCTTCTGGGTCCGGCGGGCGCGCTCCAGCCAGACGGCCGGATCGAGCGTGTCGATATAGGCGCGCAGCACGTCGAGGTCGCCGACGGAAGCGGCATATTGCACGAGCCGGAAGGCGCGGGAGAACCGCAGCGAATCCCGCCGCATCTCGCGGAACAGGTCCGGCCCCCTGCCTGCCGCCCGGCCGAGCCCGTGCAGTGAATTCGCCAGGAAGCCGAGCTGGTGCAGGATTGCGTTGTTGGGAATCGCCCTCATCTGGCGGGGATGGGTGATCCGCGCCGGGCCACCCGAATCGGTCTGGCGGGCCACCGGGCGCGAGCCGGTCCGGTCGAGGAGGCTCGGGCCGAAGGTGCCGAGCAGCGCTGCGTAGCCCGGCTCATCGACCAGCGCCTCCATGTCCTGGCGAACGACGGTGAAGAACTCGAGGGCGAAATCGGGCTCGGAATAGATCGGATCGTCGGCCGGGTCGCCGCCCTCCTTCGCATCGTCCAGGGCATAGCCAGCGAAGGCGTCGTCCTCCGACACATCGAGGGCGTAGACGTGCTCGGCGATGCGCGCGACACTGGCCTGGGCGAGTTCGCGCGTGCCGAACAGCAGATAGCCGTCCGTTCCCTGGAAGCTCGATTCGAGCCGCACCTTCAGCCCCGCCTTGCGAGCGCGGTCGCGGGCATCCTCTGGGGCGAGATAGGCGAGACGGTCGCGCAGCGAGGTCGGGTGCGCGCCCCGGCCGATCGATTCGCCGTGCGTGTCGAAGATCGCGAGCTCGACATCCGACAGGCCGTTCTGCACCAGCATCTCGGTGATGCGCAGGCGCAGGCGCTCGATCCAGAAGGTCGCCGCGAGCTGGCCGACATAGCGGCCCGAATCCGAATAGCCGAACTGCACGGTGAGGCGGCCGATACGCTTGAGATAGGCCCGCCAATGCGGGTTACGCAGAGCATCGTCGAGGACGCGGATCCCCTGCTCCAGGGCGCTCGCCGTCTCGAAGAGCGGCGTGATCTCGACCTTGTCCGCGATGCCGTAATGACGAGCGAGCCAGAGGGCGGCCAGGAGGGTGTAGCCGGTCTCCGTCTCCGCGATGAGGAAGCGCACCGGGTGGGTGCCGTCCACGTGCTTGAGGATCTGCGTGATCGTCATCATCAGCCGGGCGGCGGAGGCTCGCTCGGCGGCGAGCGCGCCGAAATCCACCGCGACGGGCGTCACATCGTTCAGCAGCGTGTGGATCGTGGCGAGGTGCGAACGGCGCTGGGCGGAATCGGTCGGCTCGCCCTCCAGCTCGATCACCCGGCGCACGGCGTTGTGGATCTGCGAGGCGTTCAGCCGGAAATGCGGCAGGGCGTTCGACAGGCCATGGGTCTCGACCCCCGCCCGCAGAACCGCGATGGCCCGCCTGTCGGCCTCGTCCTCCGCACCGGAGAGGGCCGCGTCGAGGGCGGCGACCAGCGGGGCGGCGTCGGTCTGCGCCCGCTCGCGCTCGATGATGAGGGCCAGGGCGAAGCGATGCACTGCTTCGAGGGACGGCTTGTCCCCCAGCCGCGGCGCGACGGCGAGTTGCCGGTTCACCGCGCTCAGAGCGCCCTCCGCGAGACTTCGCGCCTCGTGGGCGGAGAGGATGGCGGGCAGGTCCCGCAGCACCCGGTCGAACTGCATGCGCTTCGAGATCAGGCGGTAGCGCACCGTGTCCCACCAGCCGATATCGGTACGCCCGTCGGTGTCGCAGCCGACCCAACTCGCCACCGCGAAGGGGCGCGGACGAAGGTCGGACCAGCGATCGGGCCAGCGGGCGCGAGCGGCATCAAACAGGGCGGCGTTGAACGCATCGAGGGCGAGGCGCGCATTGTTGGCGGCGGCGCAGGCCTGATCGAATTCGAGATCGAGGCTGACCGGCGAATCCGGTCGCGTGGACAGGGCGGCGGCCTTGGCGATCGGCTCGGCCCGTGCCGTCGCGCCGGGCAGGCACGCTGCCTGCGCGAGCAGTTCTGCCACGGCGCGGGGCATGCCGAAGGTTGGGTGAGCGGTGAACACCACGGCGAAGGCGGTGCGGTGGATGAAGGCCGCGAAGTCCTCGAAGGCGCCGGTCTTGTCGGGCACCGCGGAGACGAGGGCGGCGGCGACACCGGTGTCGGCCCGCTGGCTCAGGCCGACATAGTCACGAAGGCGCTGCGCCCGCGCATCCAGCGCCTCGGCGCGGAGCCGCTCGAACAACCCGTCGAGATCTCCTTCCGCGATCTCTCCCCGGTCGAAGGATCGCGTGATGGCGAGCGTCACGGCCAGGACCGGATTGCGGAACGGATCCTCGCTCGCCTGCTCCCGCGCCGACTCGATCAGTCCGAGCAGATGCGCCTCAAGCTCTTCGGGACCGCGACCGACCTGCTGCATGTTCCGCCCTCGTTGCGCGTCCGCCACCCGGCACCGGTTACGCAAGGAGCGTTCCGGCGTCGTTGTCGGGTGACGGGCACCCCGCATGGCGTTATCACTGGCGCCCTGATGGAGCGACTGCTGATCTTCCTCGCCGTCCTTGTTCTCATCGCGGTGGGGGCGATGGTGGCCGTGATGGCCGCCCGTGGCCGCCGTGCGCCGCTGCAGATGGATAGCGAGTTCCACCATGACGATACGGACCTGCTGATCGGCCCTCTCAGCCGACGCCGGGCGAGTCCGATCGACCGCAATGCGGAGGTCATCGACATCACACCGGAACCGCGCCCCACCGAGCCCGCATCGCGCGGAGGCGAACGGTGAGGGCTGGCATCGGGTCGATCCTGCTCCTCGTGGCAGCGGCGAACGCCGCGCAGGCCGCGCCGGGCGGAGCCGTGCAAGCCTGCGGCACTCAGGCGGCGCGCTACGAGAATGGCCAGGGCTTCACCCTGTCCGTGATCCGTTCGGGCGAGGTGCGGATCGTCAATCCCCTGCGCCCGCTCACGCCCGAGGTCACGCAGGTGCTGGAGGTCGCGATCGGGGGCAAGCGCGCCACCGCCTACGGGCCGGACTTCACCAGCCTGCGCCGGGGCGGGTCGCCCGGGGCGATGCAGGGCAGCCTCGGCGGGCCCATCACCTGGGAGACGAAGCTTCCGCCGCTGCCCGACACCCTCGGCATCGTGGCCGAGGACGGGGCCCCGCTGGCGGACCTGTCGTTCAAGCTGTGCGAGACGCCGCCGGTCCTCGCGCCGGAGCCGCAGGTGGCCAAGAAGAGCGGCAAGACGCAGAAGGCGTCCGGCGAGGGCGGCAAGAAGACCCAGACGAAGGAAGCTCAAGGCAAGAAAGCTCCGGCAAAGCCGGAGAAGACGCCCCAGGGGTTCACCATCCCCCAGGGCGCCGTCAACGAATAGACGTCGCGGTTACTTCTGCTTGGCGATGATCTTGTCCTTGATCCCGTCATAGACACTCTGCGGGATGATCTTCTTCTGCAGGAGCTCGTCCTTGCCCTTGTAGGGCCGCCCCTTGATGATCGCGGCGGAGCGTGCGGCACCGATGCCGGGGAGCTTGTCGAGCTCTTCCGCACTGGCGCTGTTCAGATCGAGCAGGGGCGCCTTGGCGGCGTTCGGCGCACCGGCGACCGGGGCGCTCGGCGCCATCGGCTTGGCGGGAGCGGTCGGCGCGGTGGTGGGGGCGGGCGCAGGCGCCTGGGCCAAGGCTGGCGCGGCCAGCAGTCCCGAGAGCAAGGCGAAGGCGCGGAGGGTGGACGACGTCTTGGAGGAAGCCATGGGGTTACTCCTGGCAGTGACGGCCCGCCCTGCGGAACCGTTGCTCCGCTTGTCGGCCTTTCGATTTGAACCCTCGCTTAACAGATTTGTCGACTTCACCCGTCAGCCGGGCCCTCATCCTACCAAATGATGACGACCGCCATTGCTTGCACTTGTAGAGAGATGGCTCGCTTGTTCGGTAAGGAGGCGGGGCGACGGCATACGCCTCGATCAAAACAGGGAATCGGGAGGATGGTCTACGTCACCGACGCCAAAGGGCACCTCACCCATCTGGGGCGGCATTGGCGCCAACTGACAGGCCAGACCCTGGCCGAGGCACGCAATTTCGGTTGGGTGAGCGCCCTGCACCCGGAGGATCGCGACCCCGTACGAAGCCTCGTCGAGGAGGCAATCAGCACCCTCAGCGGTTTCTGCGTGCGGTTCCGCCTGCGCCGCCCGGATGGCGAATTCCGCTGGGTGATGTCCGGGGCGGTGCCCTCCTTCGGACCGCCGGGCCGGACCTTCCTCGGCTTTCTCGGCTCGCTGACGCCCCTGGACGAACCGCCCGGCGACATCACCAAAGCGGAGGGCCAGCTGCGCCCGCCGGAGCCCCCTGGCAGGATGGCTCGCCCCTGGAACAGGCCGCCGATTATCTGTTGGCTGCCCATAGCCTGATCGCCCGATCGGGTCGCCCGGCGACGCTGCAGGCCGTCGAATCCGCCCTGCGGCGCCTGGGCGAGGATCTGGCCGAGGAAACGCTGACCGACGCCTCGGCCCATGCGGATCTGCATTGACGCATCCGCCGGTGTGCGGCAGCGCCGAGTGCTCTAGCCAGGCGGGGGCGTCATCGCTATAAGCGCCCCCTCATCCGTATCCTGCGGTGTGCATGGCGGCTCCCCGAGGCGGGACTCGCCCGCGCACCGCTTTGTCCGCCGGCATATCTGAAGGATCCCCGCCATGGCCGTTCCGAAGCGAAAGACTTCCCCCTCCCGCCGCGGCATGCGCCGCTCGGCCGACGCCCTCAAGGCGCCGACCTATGTCGAGGACAAGGATTCCGGCGAGCTGCGCCGTCCGCACCACATCGACCTGAAGACCGGCATGTACCGTGGCCGTCAGGTGCTGAAGGTGAAGTCGGCCGAAGCCTGAAACGGCGCTTCGGACACGTTTACGGACGAAGGTTCGAGAAGAATGGGCGCGGCCGACGAGGCCAGCGCCCTTTTTCGTTGTGCGATGCCTTCAGGCCCGGCCGAGAAGGGCTCAAGATAGGGTGGCGCTGGGACCGAGGGCGTTCCGGCCGCCTTCTTAGGCGAGGCGGCGGGCCATCTCGGCGTAGCGGGTCGCGGCGATCTGCGCCCGTGCGCTGCGTGACGGCTGAAGGGTGGGATCCGCCCCGACCAGAAGCTGCGTGACGAAGGCGGATTCGGTACGCCCGTCACGGAAAACGGCCGAGGCGCGCGGGGCCTCCTCTGGGCGCCCGCCCGCGATGAGTGTCAGCGCCCGCGATGGCGGCGTGTCCGCGGCGGACGTGGATGAGACCGGTCGAATCGTCTCGACCCGTCCCATTCTGGCACTTCCGACCGGCCCGATTCGTTCCATCGCAGCACCCTCGCCATCGTCGATGGCTCAAGGAGCAAGCGTGGGGCCGCCGGTAACGTTTCGTCAACCTTTCGAGGTTAACGGCCGCACCCTCATTTGCGGGCGAGCTGTTCGAGGCGCGCCTGCATCTCCAGCATCTGCCGCTTCAGATCGTCGAGTTCGGCGCCCGGCACGGGGGCGGGATTGGTGGCGGGCGGCGTCGGGATGACGCCGGGGGGCCGAAGCCCGTGAACATCTTCATGGCATCGCCGAAGAAGTTCATGTTGGTGCGCACCTGCTGCTCGATGGCATGCTGGAACGCCGAGGGACCGAAGCTCTGCGAGAACTTCTCGCGCAGGCCGTCCTGGTCCTTGGCGAAATTCGCCATCGAGAATTCGAGGAAGCTCGGCACCATGGCGCGCATGCTGTCGCCATAGAATCGGATCAGTTGCCGCAGGAAGGCCACCGGCAGGAGGTTCTCGGCGCCTGCCTTGTTCTCCTGCTCGAAGATGATCTGCGTGAGCACCGAGCGGGTGATGTCGTCGCCGGTGCGGGCGTCGTAGACCACGAAATCCTCGCCGTTCTGGACCATCGTGGCGAGGTCTTCCAGCGTGACGTAGGTCGACGTTCCGGTGTGATAGAGCCGCCGGTTCGCGTATTTCTTGATGACGGTCTGAGGCGTCTTCACAGTATCCGCCATCGCAGAACGGCCTTTCTGAACTCGAACAACTCAGGCGGCGCGGGGCGCGCCGCCGGTTCACATCGCAGTCGCGATATCGCGCCCGCACACAAGCATAAGACCTTCCATAAGCGCAGAAAACAGCAAAGTGCCTCCGTCCAGTGCAGAATATTGCACCTGCGCGAGAACGGGAGCCTCCGCGGTGCCGCATGCACGGTATCGCAGTTGACGAACACCGCCAGGGGCGGGCCTCACCCGGATGACCTGCTTGACTTCAACCGCACGGCGCACTTCATCGCTGGAACGGCTTTCGAAAAGCGCGCGCGAGTGAAGGCGACGCGTGGCCGCGAGAGGAGAACGTCATGGCAGGCAGCGAAGAGATCGTCATCGTCGGGGCGGCACGCACCCCGGTCGGCTCGTTCGGCGGCGCGTTCGGCGCTGTACCGGCCCACGAGCTCGGCGCGACGGCGATCAAGGCCGCGCTGGAGCGCGCGAAGGTTTCGCCGGACGACGTCGATGAGGTAATCTTCGGGCAGGTGCTCACGGCGGGCGCGGGCCAGAACCCGGCGCGTCAGGCCGCCATCAAGGCGGGAATCCCCGAGAAGGCGACCGCCTGGGGCCTCAACCAAGTGTGCGGCTCCGGGCTGCGGACGGTCGCGGTCGGCATGCAGCAGATCCAGAACGGCGACGCCAAGGTGATCGTGGCGGGCGGCCAGGAATCGATGTCCCTCTCACCCCACTGCCAGTACCTGCGCGCTGGCCAGAAGATGGGCGACATCAAGCTCATCGATACGATGATCAAGGACGGCCTGTGGGACGCGTTCAACGGCTACCACATGGGCACCACCGCCGAGAACGTCGCCCAGGCATTCCAGCTGACCCGCGAGCAGCAGGACGAGTTCGCGACCCGCTCGCAGAACAAGGCCGAGGCCGCTCGTAAGGAAGGCCGCTTCAAGGAAGAGATCGTCCCCGTCACCGTGCCGGGCCGCAAGGGCGACACGATCGTCGACACCGACGAGTACATCCGTGACGGCGCGACCATCGAGGCCATGGCCAAGCTGAAGCCCGCCTTCTCGAAGGACGGCACCGTCACCGCCGCCAATGCGTCGGGCCTCAACGACGGCGCCGCCGCCATCGTGCTGATGTCGGCCTCGGAGGCCGAGAAGCGCGGCCTCACCCCGATCGCCAAGATCAAGTCCTGGGCGACGGCGGGCGTCGACCCGAAGATCATGGGCACCGGCCCGATCCCGGCCTCGCGCAAGGCCCTCGACAAGGCGGGCTGGAAGCCCTCCGACCTCGATCTGATCGAGGCCAACGAGGCCTTCGCCGCCCAGGCGCTGGCCGTGAATAAGGACATGGGCTGGGACGACGCGAAGGTGAACGTGAATGGCGGCGCCATCGCCATTGGTCACCCGATCGGCGCCTCCGGCGCCCGCGTGCTCGTCACCCTGCTCCACGAGATGAAGCGCCGCGACGCCAAGAAGGGCCTCGCGACGCTGTGCATCGGCGGCGGCATGGGTGTGGCCATGTGCATCGAGCGGCCCTGATCGTTTTGTAACGGGGCACGCTCGACAGCGTTCGAGCGTGCCCCAAAAGTTGTCTTGAAGATCGGTGCGAAAAAAATGACGTGCGGTTGTCATCCGCACGCAGCACAGATTGTGCGGTTATAGGAGGAAACACATGGCTCAAGGACGCGTCGCCCTCGTCACCGGCGGCACCCGCGGCATCGGCGCGGCGATCTCGAAGCGCCTGAAGGACAAGGGCTACAAGGTGGCCGCCAATTATGGTGGCAATGACGAGGCCGCCCAGAAGTTCAAGGACGAGACCGGCATTCCGGTGTTCAAGTTCGACGTCGGCGACATGGCGAGCTGCGAAGCCGGCATCAAGGCGATCGAGGCCGAAGTCGGGCCGATCGACGTCCTCGTGAACAACGCCGGCATCACCCGCGACGGCGCCTTCCACAAGATGACCTTCGAGAAGTGGCAGGCGGTCATCAAGACCAACCTCGACTCGATGTTCACCTGCACCCGTCCGCTCATCGACGGCATGCGCAGCCGCAACTTCGGCCGCATCATCATCATCTCGTCGATCAACGGCCAGAAGGGTCAGGCCGGGCAGACCAACTACTCCGCCGCGAAGGCGGGCGTGGTCGGCTTCGCCAAGGCGCTGGCGCAGGAAAGCGCCTCGAAGGGCATCACCGTCAACGTCGTGGCGCCGGGCTACATCGCCACCGAGATGGTGATGGCGGTGCCGGAGGACATCCGGAACAAGATCATCTCCACCATCCCGACCGGCCGCCTCGGCGAGGCGGACGAGATCGCCCACGCGGTCGAGTATCTCGCCAGCGACGAGGCGGGCTTCGTCACCGGCTCGACGCTCACGATCAACGGCGGCCAGCACTTCGTGTGAGGCCGATGGGGCGGGGGCGACACGCCTCCGCCCACCCCGGCTGCTACGGCGCTCCGACGCAATTTGCGTAGAAGGTGGCCGTCGCCGGCCAATCCGAGAAGACGCCCATCACGCCGACCTTCCCGTGCAGCGCATCGAGCAGCCGCAGGATGTCGCCGTCGCCCTTCACCAGGGGCTTGATGGACTTGTAGTAATAGCCGCCGCCATCGGCCAGCGTGCCTGAACGCTCCAGCGACCACGCGATGAGCCCGAGCCCGGCCGCCTTCGCCTCCCGCGCGTAGGCTGAGGGCTCGATCTCCCCATCCGGCCCCGGCCGCACCAGCATCCAGAGCGGCGGCGCGAGGATCTTCACGCCCTTGGCGGCCAGCTCCGCCATGCCCGGCTTCCACGTCTCGGGCTTCTCGGAATCGAACGCCTTGTCGCGCTCGTCGCGGTCATCGAGGAAGACCGCCTGCTTTCCGAAAGCAGGCTCCTTTTCCAGCCAATACAGAATGTCGCGAAGCTGGAAACTCTGCGGATAGACGTCGGCGGCCGGGATGCCAGCCTGCTTGTACTCGTCGATCAGCTGCTGGGCGTAGGAATCCTGCGTGTAGGTGCCATCGAAGGGCATCGGCACCTGCGGCGCCTTCAGTTCAGGAGTGAACTTCCGCCCGAGCGACTTCACCAGCGCGATATACTCCTTGTGCGACATCAGCGTGCCGGTGGTGGCATAAAGATCGGTGCGCCAGCGCGGCGTCGCGTCGAGATAGGCTGTGAGGCTCGTGGCGTCCGGATTGGCCGCATCCATCTTGCCGTTGAGGGATTTGAACTCGGCGAGAGTCAGGTCGCTGGTGCAGCACTTGGCCGAGGCCTTGCGGCCGGTCGCGGGATCGGCGGGCTCGAAACCCTTGGTGCATTTGGCCGCGAGATCGGGACGGGTGAGAATGTCCGTCGTCGTGTGCAGATCGCATTGGCTATGACGGCAGACGAGTTGCCGGTCCTTCGTGAAGGCGACATCGCACTCGATGATACCCGCTCCCATCCGGTCGGCGGCCATGATCCCCTCGCGCGTGTGCTCGGGGAACATGAGGGGCGCGCCCCGGTGCGAGATCGAGAAGCTGCGCGGCGTATAGGGCCGGTCGATGCCGCAGGCGGACAGCTTGTCCTTCAGCGGGCCGGGCGCGAGCCGGTCCACGAGGTAGAACGGACGCGGCCCGAGCTGTGCCGTGTCGGCCGCGTGGGCCCATCCCCCGAGCAGGAGGAGAAGGCCGGTCGCGAGGCCTGAGCTGCGCATGGTCGAACCTCCCATGAGGGGAATTGTCTAGCTAGCGGCCGTGACGATGAGGTGAAGGGGCGAGGACTCGGCCGCACATCCATCGCGCCGCCCTTGCATACGGCATCCCACCCGAGCACCATCGCCTTGGAACATTGCCTCAGGCCGTGAGGCCGATTGATCGCGCGAGACCGAGCTTGAGAGATTTTTCCCGCCCCGGCCGTTCCCCCGTCTTCGCGGCCAATGCGGCCGTGGCGACGTCCCATCCGCTCTCGACGCTCGCGGCGATCGAGATGCTGCGCGCGGGCGGCAACGCCGTCGATGCCGGGCTCGCGGCGGTGGCTGTGCAATGCGTGGTCGATCCGTTGATGACCGGGATCGGCGGCGATTGCTTCTGCCTCTATGCCCCGGCGGGCGCGTCCGTGCCGGTGGCGATCGACGGGTCGGGCCGGGCGCCCGCCGCCGCGACGCCGGACTGGTACGCTGAGCACCGCGTGGGCATCGCGCCGGATTCGCCCCATGCCGTCACCGTGCCCGGCGCCGTCGCAGCCTGGGACATGCTGGCGCGGGAGCACGGCACGAAATCCCTCGGCGAAATTCTGCAGCCCGCCATCCGCTACGCGGAGGACGGCTTCGTGGTGCAGCCGCGCGTCGGATGGGATTGGGCGCGCTGCGTGCCGCGCGTCGCGGGCGATGCGGATGCCGCTGCGGTCTATCTCCGTGACGGGCAGGCGCCCCTCGTCGGCAGCGTGATGCGCCTGCCGCGCCTCGCCGACACCCTCAGGCGGATCGCCGAGGAAGGGCCGAAGGGTTTCTATGAGGGACCGGTGGCCCGCGACATGGTCGCCAAGCTCAATCGCCTCGGCGGCCTGCACACGCTGGAGGATTTCGCTCGCGCACGCGCCGACACGGTCACGCCGGTCTCGACGCGCTATCGGGGTTACGACGTCTATGAATGCCCGCCCGCAGGCCAGGGGCTCGCGGCGCTGATGATGCTGAACGTGCTGACGCCCTACGATGTCGGCAGCCTGTCTGACCTCGACCGGATCCATCTCTTCGCCGAGGCGTGCAAGCAGGCCTACCACCACCGTGATGCGCTGTTCGGCGACGCCGACCTTGCCAAGGTGCCGATCTCGCACCTGCTCTCGGATGCGTGGCACGCGGCGGCACGAGGTGACATCGACCTGAGCCGCGCCCGCGAGCCTGTGCTCTACCCCGAAGCCGCCGAGACCGTCGCGCACAAGGACACGGTCTATCTCTGCGTGGTCGATCGCGACGGCAACGCGCTCTCGCTGATCAATTCGATCTTCCAGGGCTTCGGTTCGGGCATCCTGGCGCCGGAGAGCGGCGTGTTGCTGCACAATCGCGGCCTGTCCTTCCGCACCGATCCCGGCCACCCGAACAGCATCGGCCCTGGCAAGCGGCCGATGCACACGATCATCCCCGGCATGGTAATGAAGGAGGGCCAAGCGGTCGCGCCCTTCGGCGTGATGGGCGGCCATTACCAGGCCATGGGCCATGTCGAGCTGCTGAGCGGCCTCCTCGACCGGGGGCTCGACGTGCAGGAAGCCCTCGACGCTCCGCGGAGCTTCGCCTATGGCGGCGGCCTCGAACTGGAAAGCGCCATTCCCGACGCGGTGATGGCGGGGCTTGCGAAGCGCGGCCATCCGGTGCTCCGGGCGCCGCTTCCCCTGGGCGGAGGGCAGGTGATCTGGATCGACCGGCAGGCGGGCACGCTCTCGGCGGGCTCCGACCCGCGCAAGGACGGCAGCGCGCTGGGTTACTGAGACGGGAACTGCGAATGACCCCCTATTCCTCCCTCGAAGCACGTTTCGCCCGCCTCTCGGCCATCGAGGGCGCGGCGGGCATCCTCGGCTGGGACGCGCAGACCCTTATGCCCGAGGGCGCCGCCGAGACGCGTGGCGAGCAGCTGGCGGCCCTGCGCGGGCTCGCCCACGAAATCCTGACCGCCCCCGAGACCGCCGACACCCTGGCCGAAGCCGAGGGGGCGGGCGGGCTCGATGGCTGGCCGGCCGCCAACCTCGCGGAGATGCGCCGGTCCTATATCCACGCGGCGGCCGTGCCCCGCGAGCTGGTGGAAGCGGAATCGCGGGTGCGGTCCCGCTCGGAGATGGTCTGGCGCGAGGCGCGGCGGGATTCCGATTTCGCGCGGCTGGCTCCCCACCTCGCCGAATTGCTGCGGCTCGAGCGCGAGATCGGGCAGGCCAAGGGCGCGGTGCTCGGCCTCGATCCCTACGACGCGCTGCTCGACGGCTACGATCCCGGTATGCGCCGGTCGATCATCGATCCGCTGTTTGCGGACCTCACCTCCTGGCTCCCCGGGCTGATCGCCGAGGCGCGGGCACGGCAGGCGGCGGCGGGCGAACCCCTGCCCCTCGACGGTCCGTTCCCGGTCGAGACGCAACGGCAGCTCGGCCTGACGCTGATGCGGGCGCTCGGCTTCGATGAGGCGCGTGGGCGGCTCGATATCAGCCTGCACCCGTTCTGCGGCGGCGCCACGGACGATGTGCGCATCACGACCCGTTACGACGAGACGGATTTCTCCCGCGCCCTGATGGGCGTGCTGCACGAGACCGGCCACGCCCTCTACGAGCAGGGACGCCCGGCCGCGTGGCGCCACCAGCCGGTGGGCTCGGCGCGGGGCATGAGCCTGCACGAGAGCCAATCGCTGATCGTGGAGATGCAGGCCTGCCGCAGCCGCGAGTTCATGGCCTACCTCGCCCCGCTGCTGCGCGAGGCGTTCGGCCGGTCCGGCCCGGCCTGGGAGCCGGAGAACCTGTTCCGCCTTTATACCCGCGTCGAGCCGGGCTTCATCCGGGTCGATGCCGACGAGGCGACCTATCCGGCGCATATCCTGCTGCGCTACCGGCTGGAGACGGCGATGATCGCGGGCGATCTCGCCATCGCGGACCTGCCGGGCGCGTTCAACGATGGGATGCGGGAGTTGCTCGGGCTCACCGTTCCGGACGACCGTCGCGGTTGCCTCCAGGACATCCACTGGCCGAGCGGCGCCTTCGGATATTTCCCGACCTACACTCTCGGCGCCCTCTCGGCGGCCCAGCTCTTCAAGGCGGCGAAGGCTGCCGAACCTGCCCTGCCGGGCTGTCTGGCGGCGGGAGACTTCGCTCCGTTGCGGACGTGGCTGCGGACCCACATCCACGAGCGCGGGAGCTTGCGCTCCACCGACGCCCTGCTCAGCGATGCGACCGGCGCGCCGCTCGGGACGGCGGCATTCCGGTCGCATCTCCAGGCGCGCTACCTCGGGGCGTGAGCCCCGGCGCGCCCGCTGAATCAGTCGCAGCTCTCCTTGTGGACCGTCTTGCGGTCGCCGAGCTCGTTGGTCTTCGTCACGGTCTTCGAGGAGCAGCCATCGCCATCGTCACGGCGCACGACGGTCTTGCTCTCGGTGGCGGGACGGTCGACCACCACATCGGGGCGGTCGCGCTCGATCACGGTGGTCTGGGCGGCGGCGAAATGCGGGGTCAGGCCGGCCAGCAGGATCGCGGCGGCAGGGGCGATAAGGCGCATCGTGGGCTCCTTGCACTTACAGGTGCCCTGAAACGGGAAGTAACGCCTTACGGTTCCGCTTTATCGGCTTGATCCTTGTCGAAGTAAGTAGTCGATGAATGTCGCGGCCCCGACCTCGGGCGCGCCCGAATTATCGATGGTCAGATCGGGCACCACGCTCCCCCGCCGGGCGAGGCGGGCGGCGAGGTTTCCGTCCTCCGCCCTGGCTCGGGCGGCGAGCCGTTGCGCCAGCACCTCAGGCGGGGCGGTGATCTCCACGACCTGCGTCCGGGCGAAGCGCGAGCGGGCCTCACAGACGATGCGGCGGGACACGTTGCACACCACCACGCTCCCGCTGCGGGCGAGGCGGCCGAGCCGCTTCGGCACGGCATAACCGAGACCGTGCGCCCGCCAGGACAGGGCGAAGCGCCCTTCCGCCTCGGCGCGCGCGAAGGCGTCGGCGTCGATCGGCGCGTTGTCCTCGTCCGCCGAGGGCGGCCGGGTGACGAGGCGCTGCGCGAAGACGATGCCCACTTCGCCGGCGAGGCTGTCCCGCGCCATGCGGATCAGCGTGTCCTTGCCCGCTCCGCTTGGGCCGACGACGAGGACGAAGCCCATCAGACGACCCGGATCCCGGCGCGCCAGACCTCGCGCATCACCGGAACGCCGGAGGCGAGGCGCACGCGCGCCAGATCGGCACGCAGGCCCGGCCGCAACTCCCCACGGTCGGTAAGGCCGGTGGCACGGGCGGGGTTCGAGGTCACCGTAGCGATGGCGGCGGGCAGGCCGATGCCGGGCACCCGCTCTGGGATCATGAAGGCCGCCATGGCGAGGCTCGCGGGCACGTAATCCGAGGAGAGGATGTCGAGCAGCCCGGCCTCTGCCAGATCCTGCGCCGCGACGTTGCCGGAATGGGAGCCGCCGCGCAGCAGGTTCGGCGCTCCCATCATGACGGTAATGCCCTGCCCATGCGCCGCTTCGGCCGCCTCGCGGGTGGTGGGAAATTCGGCCAGGGCCACGCCCTCGTCCGAGGCGAGAGCGACATCGGCAAGCGTCGTGTCGTCATGGCTCGCGAGGGTTATGCCCCTGGACCGGGCGAGGTCCACCAAGGCCGGGCGGTTCACGGCGTTGAGTTCGGTACCCTTCGCGATCTTCCACGCGGTCGCCTCGCGGACTTGATCGATCGAGCGACCGCCCCGCGTGGCGTAGGTCTCGTACTTGCCGATATCGCGGAATTGCCGCTGTCCCGGCGTGTGGTCCATCAGCGAGATCAGGTCGATCGCGTAGCGGGCGGCGAAGGCCTCGACGGTGGGGATCACGTCCTCCGAGGGCAACTCGCAGCGCAGATGGGTGCGGTGTTCCGCTCGGAGCAGATCGCCCGCCCGCGCAGTCTCGATGGCCTCGGCGAGCGCATCGAGTTCGGAGCCGAGGCCGCTCCCATCCGGGTCGCTGCCCGCGCGCAGGGAGTCGAACACGGTGGTGATGCCCGAGGCCGCGATCTGCGAATCGTAGGCGAGCACGGCGCCGAGCGGATGCCAGCGCACCTTCGGCCGAGGCGCGTAGTGGCTTTCCAGATGGTCGGTGTGCAACTCGATCAGGCCGGGGATCAGGTGATCGCCGCCGAGGTCGAGCCCGCGCTCCGGCGCCTGCCCCTCACCGATCTCGGCGATGCGCCCGTCCACCACGGCGAGCCAGCCCTGC
This sequence comes from Methylobacterium komagatae, assembly GCF_042661665.1. Classification (NCBI taxonomy): domain Bacteria; kingdom Pseudomonadati; phylum Pseudomonadota; class Alphaproteobacteria; order Hyphomicrobiales; family Methylobacteriaceae; genus Methylobacterium; species Methylobacterium komagatae. The sequence goes on along the minus strand of NZ_JBHSWN010000001.1, from coordinate 1,956,542 downwards.
TGCACCCTGTCGGGCAGCACGAGGCTGGCATTCTCGATCACGAAATCCTTCATCGGGGTCTCACCCTCGCCTCGTCTTTTCATCACGCCGCCCGTGCCGTGCCGAACCGTGTCACGTCGATGATCCGCCCGCCGATCGCCTCGCGCATGGCGGCGTCGTGGACGATTCCAAGGATGGCGGCGCCCGCCTTGCGGCGCTCCTCCACCAGTTCCGCCACCACGGCGCGGTTCTGCGCGTCGAGCGAGGCGGTGGGTTCGTCCAGAAGCAGGATCGGGCGCGGGGCGATCAGCCCCTTGGCGATGTTCACGCGCTGCTGCTCGCCGCCTGAGAAGGTCGCGGGCGGCAGGCCCCACAGGCGTTCGGGCAGGTTGAGCCGGGCCAGGAGATCGCCCGCGCGCTGCCGCGCCTGATCCTCGCTGAGGCCGCCCTCGCGTCCCGCCACCTCGACCACGTCGCGGGACGAGACACGAGGGATCACCCGTAGGAATTGCGAGACATAGGACATGGTCCGCGCCCGGAGGGCCAGCACATCGCGGGGGGCGGCACGCGCTACGTCCACCACCCGCTCACCGTCGCGGACGATGATGTCGCCCGCATCGCAGCGGTAGTTGCCATAGGCCATGCGCAGGAGAGACGACTTGCCAGCGCCGGAGGGCCCCCAGAGGACGGCGCACTCGCCCGGTGCCACGGAGAAGCTCGCCCCCGCCACCACCGGCAGCACGGTGCCGCCGCGCAGGTGCAGGGTGAAGCTCTTGGCGACGTCGCGGAATTCGAGGGCGGCGATCATGCGGCAAGCACCGATGAGACAAGGAGTTGGGTGTAGGCGTCGGCGGGATCGTCGAGCACCTGATCGGTCAGGCCGGTCTCGACCACCCTCCCTGCCCGCATCACGGCGATGCGGTGGGACAGGAGCCGCGCCACGGCGAGATCGTGGGTGACGATGATCACCGCCAAGCCCAGTTCTCCCGTCAGCCGCCGGATCAAGTCGAGGAGCCGCGCCTGCACCGAGACGTCGAGGCCCGAGGTCGGCTCATCCATGAGGACGAGGCGCGGGGCGGTGACGAGGTTGCGGGCGATCTGCAACCGCTGCCGCATACCGCCGGAAAAGCGCGTCGGCGGATCGTCGATCCGGTCGGCGGCGATCTCGACCCGGCCGAGCCAGTCCAGGGCCTGGGAGCGGATGGTTCCGTAATGGCGCGCACCGAGGCCCATCAGCCGCTCGCCGACATTGCCGCCGGCCGAGACGGCCATGCGCAGGCCCTGAGCCGCGTCCTGGCGGACGAAGCCCCAATCGGTGCGGGCGAGCGCCCTGAGTTCCGCCGGGCCGATCTCGGCCAGCGGCCGTACGCGCCCCTCCCGGTCGCGGTAGCGCACCTCGCCGGAATCGGGGGCGAGTTCGCCCGCCAGCATCGAGAGCAGGGTCGACTTGCCCGATCCCGATTCCCCGACGATCGCAAGGACCTCGCCCTCGGTGACGTCGATATCGACACCCGCGCAGGCCGTGCGGGGGCCGTAGGTCTTGGTGAGCCCGTGGGCCGAGAGCAGCGGGGTCATCGCGCGTCCTCCCGGCGGGTCTCGCAGGCATCGGTGTCGGAGCATATGAACATCCGCCCGCCCGCATCGTCGGTCACCACCTCATCGAGGTAGTGGCCCTTCGCGCCGCAGAGTGCGCAGGGGTCGGTGAAGTGCTGCACCCGGAACGGATGATCCTCGAAATCGAGGCTGCGCACCGTCGTGTAGGGCGGCACGGCGTAGATCCGCCGCTCGCGGCCCGCACCGAAGAGTTGGAGCGCGGGGCAATCGTCCATCTTCGGGTTGTCAAATTTCGGCGTCGGCGACGGGTCCATCACGTAGCGGCCCGCGACCTCCACCGGGTAAGCGTAGGTCGTGGCGATGTGGCCGTGGCGGCTGATGTCCTCGTAGAGCTTCACATGCATCAGCCCGTACTCGGCGAGCGCGTGCATCTGGCGCGTCTCGGTCTCGCGCGGTTCGAGGAAGCGCAGGGGCTCCGGGATCGGGACCTGATAGACCAGAGTCTGGCCCTCGGTGAGCGGCGTCTCCGGGATGCGGTGGCGGGTCTGGATCACCGTGGCCTCGCCCGTTCGGGTCGTGGTGGCGATCCCGGCGGTCTTGGCGAAGAAACGGCGGATGGAGACGGCGTTGGTCGTGTCGTCCGCACCCTGGTCGATGACCTTGAGCACGTCCGACCGGCCGAGGATCGCTGCCGTCACCTGCACGCCACCCGTGCCCCAGCCATAGGGCATCGGCATCTCGCGGGAGGCAAACGGAACCTGATAACCCGGCACCGCCACCGCCTTGAGCAGCGCCCGGCGGATCATCCGCTTCGTGCCCTCGTCCAGATAGGCGAAGTTGTAGGCGTCGCTCATTCCGCAGCCTCCCGCCCAGCCTCGAACTCGGCGCGCATCCGCCGGACCAGTTCCAGCTCGGCCTGGAAATCGACGTAGTGGGGCAGTTTCAGGTGCTCGACGAAGCCCGTCGCCTGCAGGCTGTCGCAATGGGCGAGGACGAATTCCTGGTCCTGCGCCGGGCTCGCCAGCGGCTCGCCGAGTTCGCCCGCCCGGAGGGCCCGGTCCACCAGGGCCATGGCCATGGCCTTGCGCTCGCTCTGGCCAAAGACCAGCCCATAGCCACGGGTGAATTGCGGCGGCGCCTCCCGCGAGCCCTTGAACTGGTTGACCATCTGGCATTCCGTGACCTGCACGGTGCCGAGCGGCACGGGGAAGCCCAGTTCCTCCGGCACGAACTCGACCGCGACCGTGCCGACCCGGACCTCGCCCACGAAGGGATGGGTGCGCCCGTAGCCGCGCTGGGTCGAGTAGCCGAGCGCCAGGATGAAGCCCTCGTCGCCCCGCGCGAGCGCCTGGAGCCTCGTCGCCCGATCGCATGGATAATCGACCGGCTCGCGGGTGATGTCGGGTAACGGCGAGCCGTCATCCTGTGGCGAGGGCTCGATCAGCCCGTCGCGACCGAGGAGATCCGTGACGCGGGGCGTGGCGGCGGCATCCGCGCGGGGCTCGGCCTCGGCGGCAGGCTCAGCAGACCCCTCTTCCGCCAGGGTAAAATCTACGAGGCGGTGGGTGTAGTCGAAGGTCGGCCCGAGCACCTGTCCGCCCGGCAGGTCCTTGAAGGTCGCGGAGATGCGCCGCCGCAACGTCATGGCCCCGGTATCGAGGGGCTCGGAGGCCCCGAAGCGCGGCAGCGTCGTGCGGAAGGCCCGCACGAGAAACACCGCCTCCACCACGTCGCCCCGGGCCTGCTTGAGCGCCAGCGCCGCGAGATCGGGATCGTTGAGCGAGCCCTCCGCCATCACCCTGTCCACCAGCAAGGCCATCTGCTCGCGGATCTGCGCCACGGTCAGTTGCGGCACCGCCGGATCGCCCCGGCGCACCTCCGCAAGGAGCCGGTGGGCATTATCGATGGCGGCCTCGCCGCCCTTCACGGCCACGTACATCGGCTCAAGCCCCCAGGACGGTCGAGCGCGGTAAGCCGGCGAGGCGGCCGGGCGCGGTGAGGATCAGGTCCACCCCGAGGGGGAAGCCGTCGTGGTTCGCCCGCAGGTCCTGCGGCCAGGAGGGCGGCAGCGGCGAGATGGCGAGATCGGCCGTGCCGCGGATGCCCGGCCCGGCGAGGCGAAGGCCCGGCCCGGCCTCGATCGCGTCGAAGGCCAGAACCAGCGTGGTCGAGGTGTCGGGATAGGCGGGTGTTCCTTGCGCAAATTCTGCGAGGGGCGGGCAGCGACCAGCCTCCCGCACCAGGGCGAAAGCCGCCCGCGCGGGATCGTCGGTCAGGGGCGCCCCGGTATGGAAGCGCAGATAGGCGGCGACATCCGGTGCAGCGGCGAGTGCCGGATCGAACCAGACCGGCGTGTCCCCGTCGGTGAGGGCGAGGGCGACCGCCGCGAGTTCGGGCGTCAACGGCGCGGGCGGGTCGAGCTCGGCCGCTATGGATTGGATGGTCCCCGGCCGGGCCAGGGCATCGAGCACCGCGCGGAAGATCCCTTGTGCCTCGTGGACGGGATCGGTGAAGCCGGGACGCAGCATCTCAATCCTCCCCACGGGCGAGCGTCAGGAAATCGACCCGCGTCGCGGCCGTGCGCCGTGCCTCGGCGGCCGCCTCCTCGGCCTGTCGCCGGGCGACGGGGGCCAAGGCCGCCTCGACGCCGAGCCGGTCGCCCTGCCAGAGGGCATCGAGGATCGCGGCCTGCCGGGCGCGGCGGCGGTCGCGGCCGAGGTGGTAGGCGAAGCCCGTCCGCCCATCTGTGAGCCGCACGGCGGCGCGGGTGACGCTGACCTCGCCGAGGTTGAAGGGACGCCCGTCGCCGCCGATCCGGCCGGTCGCCATGACCAAGCCGATCTCCGGCGTGCGCAGATCTTCGGCCTCCGGAGCGCCGAGCCCGGTCAGGGCGCGGCTCAATTCGTCCGTCGTCGCAGCGGCGCAGAGGGCCATCATAGCCCTGCGTGCGTCCGTCTCCGTGTCCCGACTCGTCACCGGCATCGCGGCCTCCGATCTTGTCTATATGTTTAGACAACTGGCGCCAGCCGCGCAAATGAAGTTTGTATGACGCCTCACGAGATGGACGGGTTGGCGGGTGAGCGAGACGGTCGAGGCGTTGAGCCGTGGGGCAGGTCTGGCCGCGTGGCGGCAGATCGCGGATGCGCTGGAAGCGGAGATCGCGGCGGGCAAGCTGGCGCAGGGAACGCAGCTTCCGACCGAGGCGGCCCTGGCGGCACGCTTCGGCGTGAACCGGCACACGGTGCGCCGGGCGCTGGCGACGCTCGCCGAGCGCGGGCTGATCCGCGCGAGCCAGGGACGGGGTACCTTCGTAGAGGCCGCTCCCCTCGCCTACCCGATCGGGCGGCGTACGCGCTTCTCCGAGATCGTAACGGGCGCCGGGCGCGAGCCCTGGGGCGAACTCGTCGCGCAGACCGAGGTGACGGCCGACGCGAACGGCGCGGCGATGCTCGGGGTGAGCGAGGGTGCGCCGCTCCTCGAACTCGTCACCGTCCACCGGGCGGATGGCGTGCCGCTCTCCACCGCGCGGACGTGGCTGCCGCTGCCGCGCTTCTCCGGCTTCGCGGAGGCCTACGCGGCGTCCGGCTCGATCACGCGGGCGCTCTCGGCCTGCGGAGTGCCCGATTATACCCGCCTCTCGACGCGCATCCGCGCCCGCCCGGCCGACCCGGCCGAGGCCGCTCGGCTCGACCTGACGCCGGGGCGCGTGGTGATCGTGGTGTCGAGCGTCAACGTCGATGCGGCGGGCATTCCGATCCAGGCCAACCGCTCGGCCTTCGCCGCCGACCGGGTGGAACTGGTGGTGAGTCCCTAACGGGAGAACCCGGCGCCTCAATGCGCCGGGCCGCCGATGATCGCCCGGCGCAGCCGCCCCGAGATCCAATCGATGGCCGAGACGGTCACGAGGATCATCAGCACGAGGAAGGCGACCTGCTGGAGCTCCAGCACGCGGATCAACTCGGTGAGGTACTGCCCGATGCCGCCCGCGCCGACGATGCCGATGATCGTCGCGGAGCGGGTGTTCGATTCGAAGAAGTACAGTACCTGGCTCGCCAGCACCGGCAGCACGCCGGGGATGAGCCCGAAGCGGATGCGGTGGAGCGACGAGCCCCCCGAGGCGACGACGCCCTCGGAAGGCTTGCGGTCGCAGGTCTCGATCGCCTCGGAAAACAGCTTGCCGAGCGCGCCGATATCCGAGCACGCGATGGCGAGCGCCCCGGCGAAGGGGCCGAGCCCGACCACGTTGATCCAGATGAGCGCCCAGATCAGCACATCGACCGAGCGCATGACATCGAGCCCCCGGCGGACGGCGAAGCGCGCGAAGGGGTTCGGGACGACGTTGCGCGCGGCGAGGAAGGCGATCGGAAACGCGATCAGCGAAGCCGTGAGCGTGCCGAGGAAGGCGATGCCCAACGTCTCTGCCAGGGCATGGAGGAACAGGCTGAACCGCCCGCCTGCGCTCGGCGGCAGCATCTCCAGGGCGAAGCCCGCGAGCCGCCCAAGCCCGCCGAAAATCCGCGCCAACGAGAAATCGAGCGCCCACATTCCGTAGGCGGCCGAGCCGAAAAGGGCCGCGAGCAGCGCCAGCACCCGCAGACGGCCCGCGATGTCGGTGCGGAACTGCTCCGGATGCCGGGCGCGCAGGATGGCGAGTTCCGCGAGCGCCGTCCTGCGGAGGGATGACGGTTCGCGCGCGCTCATCGCCGCTCCTCGTGGCCGATCAGACGATGGCGCAGCTTTTCCGTGCCAAGATCGATGGCGAAGACCGTGAGCACGATCATCAGCAGGATCGCGCTGACATCCGAATAGTAGAAATTGCGGATCGCGATCAGCAATTCCTGCCCGATCCCGCCCGCGCCAACGAAGCCCATCACGCCCGCGCCGCGCACGTTGATCTCGAAGCGCAGCAGCGCATAGGAGGCGAAGTTCGACAGGACCTGTGGCAGCACCGCGAAGCGCACGGTCTCGACCCAGTTCGCCCCCGTGCCGGTGAGCCCCTCGACGGGCTTCATGTCGATATTCTCGACCACCTCGGAGAACAGCTTGCCGAGCGCCCCCGCCGTGTGGATCGACAGCGCCAGCACGCCGACCATCGGCCCGAGGCCGAAGGCGATGACGAAGATCAGCGCGAAGACGATCTCCGGCACGGTGCGGCAGATTTCGAGGAAGCGCTTGGCCCCGAAGCGCAAGGCGGCATTGCGGACGAGGTTTCCGGCGGCCACGAAGCACAGGACGAAGCCGCCGAGCGCCCCGAGCAAGGTGCCGAGATAGGCCATCAGCAGGGTCTCGCCGAGGAGCGCGAGCCATTTCGGCAGGCCCCAATACCATTCGGCGAGATCGCCTCCGAGATGGGCGGGGCGCAAAACCGGCACGATCTGGGCGATGTAGGCGGTGAACTTGTCGATATTCCCGATGAGCACCAGCGGGCGCACCTCGGCCGCGACGGCGGCGAGAACGACGAGCGCCGCCATCACCACAAGTCCGATGAGGATTCGCCGCCGGGTGCCCGCCCGCTCGGCGGCGTAGCGTCCGACGAGCCGGCGGCCCGCTGGGGCGGAAGGGGTGTCAGGCGCTGCAACGGTCGCTCGCCGTTTGGTGAGAAGAAACGCGAAAGTGTCAGACCGTCATTGCGAGCGCAGCGAAGCAATCCAGGGCAGCGGGACGTCTCGGAATGAGGCGTATCCCTGGATTGCTTCGCGTTGCTCGCAATGACGGGTTTGGACGGGGTCCGTTGGGCGCTACGACTTCCGGCGCTGCTCGTCGTTGAACTTCAGCATGTCGATGATCGGCTGGTAATCCTTCATCGTCACCGGGGTCAGGCCCTTGTCCTTCCCGTCGGAAAGACGGTCGAAGGCAGTCTTGTCCTTGGCCTGCAGCTCTTCGAAGGCGGCGCGGAGCTTCGCCTTCAGATCGGCGGGCAGGCTGTCCAGCATCGCGAAGGGGCCTTCGGGCAGGAAGTCCGACTTGAAGACCACGCGGAAATCCGATTGCTTCATCGGGGTGCCGTCGGCGTTCTTCAGAAGTCCCTTGGCCGCCATGCGGGTGACCATGGTGTCGGTCTCGGAGTTCCACAGGTTCGCCGCCGCGTCGGCGGTGCCCTGCGTCAGGGCGAGCACCGCGTTCTCGTGGCTGCCCGCGAAGACCGTCTTGCCGAAGAACTTGTCGACCTCGTAACCCGCCCGCTTCAGGAAGAAGCGCGGCGCTTGGTTGCCGGAGGTGGAGTTCGGATCGACCAGGGCGAGGTTCTTGCCCTTCAGATCCTCGATCGTCTTGTACGGGCTATCGGCCTTTACATAGATCACCGAGTAATAGCCCGAGACGCCGGTCTCGTGCTTCTGGTTGACGATCGGGTCGATCTTCACCCCCGTCAGCACGGCGCGGGCGAAGGAGGCCGGGCCGTAGAAGGCGATCTGGATGTTGCCCGCGCGCTGGCCCTCGATCACCGCCGCGTAATCGTTGGCGACGCGCAGCTTTACCGGCACGCCGAGGGACTTGGTCAGGTATTCGGTGAGCGGAGCATAGCGATCCGTCGTGCCGGAGGCGTTCTCGGCCGGGATCACGGCCAGGGTCAGCTCCGGATACTGCGCTTTCCAGGCTTCGTCCGCATGGGCCGCGCCACCGAAGAGCCCGAGCGCCAGGGCGGCGCCAGCCAGGGTGCGTCTCGTGATCATCGATCGTCTCCGTTCGCAGGTCATCGTTCCGGCTGGTGCCGGGCGAGAGTCGGGCGTTTCCTCAGGTCCGGTCTGTCAGGCGCCGATGGCCGCGTGGTGGGCCGGGCGCGCCGGAATCGTCATGCTCGGAGGCGGCATGGACGCTTCGTCGTCCAGCACCTCGCCAGCCTCCAGGCCGTAGAGGCGACGGGCCACATCCTCGGTGAGGTCGAAGCCGCGCCCGTCGAAGACGACCCGCCCGGCGACGAGACCGATGAGCCGGTCGCAATAGGCGCGGGCCAGATCGAGCGAGTGCAGGTTGCACATCACGGTGATCCCGTAGCGCCGGTTCACCTCGGCCAGGGCGTCCATCACGAGGCGCGTGTTGCGCGGATCGAGGGAGGCGACCGGCTCGTCCGCGAGGATGATCTCGGGCTCCTGTACCAGGGCGCGGGCGATGGCGACGCGCTGTTGCTGGCCGCCGGACAACTGGTCGGCCCGTACACCCGCGAACTGGCCCATATCGAACCCGTCGAGGGCGGCCAGCGCCATGGCCTTGTCCGCCTCCGACCACATCCGCAGGAGCGAGCGGTGGCTCGGCACGTGACTGAGGCGGCCCATCAGCACATTCGTCATCACGTCGAGACGCCCGACGAGATTGAACTGCTGGAAGATCATGGCGCAGCGCGCCCGCCAGTCCCGCAACTGATGGCCGCTCAGGGCAGTGACATCCGTCTCGCCGTGCAGGATGCGGCCGGAACTCGGCTCGGCGAGGCGGTTGATGAGGCGCAGAAGCGTCGACTTGCCCGCGCCGGACCGGCCGATCACCCCGACGAAGCTCCCCGGCTCGATGCGCAGGGACACACCGTCCAAAGCGCGACGGTCACCATAGTGGCGCGTCAGGTTGTCGATGACGAGCATTTACGAACCCACAACTTGTGTAGTTCCGTAGACAGATCTTGCACGACGATTAGATGACGATTGCCGGCGAAGTAATTTTTAGGAAAGCCAACGTCATGGCTGCATTGCGGAGCGATGACGCCGAACTTCTCTCCCGGATTTCCGGCTGGAGACACCCACTTGAGTTTGGCGGCCGTCATTCGAGCGGGGCGCGAACACTCACCTCATCCGAAGTCGCGACGACCTCGTGAAAGGAATGGTGTGGCTCAACCATGCCGCCCGCCGAACGGGATGCGCGCGAGGAGGCGGAACGGCGCCGTCCCGTCCTGGCGCAGGATGTCGATGGACCGGATCGTGAGCGCCTCCGCGCCGCTATCCCGATACGTCTCCGTCAGGCGGGCCTGCCACTCGGCCTGCGCCTCCGGCGGCAGCGCATCGGTGAGGGTCATGTGGAAGCGGAATTCCTCGAAGACGTGGGGATAGCCCCACCTGTCGAGGAGTGCGCGGGCGCGGGGGCTCAGCCGCTCCGGCTTCCGCTTGGCCCGCTCGGCCTCGGTGAGGGAGGCGCGGAGGGGCTCGAAGGACGCCACGCATTCGGCTGCGAGAAGTCCGAGGGCAGGTGGCGGCACTGCGGGGATCAGAGCAACGAATCGGCCGAGGGCGGCCACTTCGAGAGTGCCCACTTCGACCGGCGGGTGGGCGGCGGCAACGCGCGCGGCCTCGCCCAGCAGATCGTCCTCACGGATGCCGGGGGCGAGCCTCATCGGCGCCTTGAGCGTCCCGTGGAAGCCGTAGACGCGGGCTCCGGCCGTCACCTCCGCAAGACCCGGGCTTTGCGGCACGGCCTCGCCGGAGACGTTGTCATAACCGAGCACCGCCCGGCCGAAGGCTTCGAGCGCCGAGCCCGGCTCGGGTAGAGCGTAGATCGCGTAACGGGGTTGGTTCATCGGGAGGCTCCGGGGCTGAGAAGGAGCTGCTCGCCCATGCGCAGCCGCGCGCCCTCAGCCAAACCAGGCACGAGCGTATAACCGGGAGGCGCCAGCACGACGATGGTCGAGCCGTGCTCGAACCAGCCCATCTCCGCGCCCTTCGCCAGAGCGGCACCGCAGGGCAGCGTGCGCCCGCCCGTCTCGCGCAGAGCGTGGCCTTCCGGCAGGAAGCCGAGCTTCAGGCCGGCCACGAGGATCGCGGCCACTGGCACGAGTGTCATGGCCGCGCCATCGGTTAGGCTCACACGAATCACCGCGCGCTCGTTGCGGCAGAACAGGGCCTCGACCCGCTTCAGGGCGATGGGGTTCACGTTCCACGTATCGCCCCAGAGATGACGCACCGAATCGACCCGCAAATCGGCCGGTGCGTGGAAGCGATGGTACATCCCCGCCGTCAGGCGAAGCGTCGCGTAGGCGCAGCCCTCATGCGAGCGAGCCAGGGCTTCGTCCTGCACGAGGTCGGCGAGGCGGTAGGCACTGCCCTTCACCTGCAGAACCTGCCCGGCGGAGACAATGCCGTTCGCCCCGAGGATCGCATCCGAGGGGCTGACGAGCACGGATGGGTCAGGGTCGATTCGTCGGGCGCCGGGGCGAAGTTCGCGGATGAAGGCGTCGTGCAGGCTCCTGAAGCGGGTCTCCTTCGCATCGGACAGGTCGACATCACAGAACAGCCGCCACAGGCCGATGGAGGCGTCCCGTACCAGGGGTTGCTCGATCCGGCTCACCTTGCCCATCACCTGCGTGGCGAGGCGGCGGGGCAGCCGGTTGGTGAGGAGGAAGTTCAGATCCTCTTGCGCGCCGATGCGGCCGAGACCTTCGCGAAGCGTCATCATCCCGTGAACCGTTCCCGTTAGCCGCGATCCGTGATGGATCCGATTCTCACTTCCCTGTCGGCCGCCGCGGCGGTCGCCCTCGCTCTGCCGCCCGCCGTGCGGCGCCTGCAGCTCTCACGGGCGAAGCACCCGTCGCTGACCGGCCATGCCCGGATGGCCCGGCGAATCGCCCGTCAGATCCCCGCCTATGCCTACGATTCGCGACAGTTCTTCCGTGCCGACGATCCGCCGGAGACGGTGGCGCAGGCGCGCGAAGCCGCCTTCGCCCGGCTGTCGGACCTGTTCCGCACGCGATACGCGACGAGCCGGGCGGAGACGGAGGGCGTGCGCTCCGGCCTGTCGGACCTTCAGTTCACCGGTCTCTACCGGGTGCCGTTCCAGTTCGCGGAGCCCGTGCACCGAAACCTCGGCGCGGGCGCCTTCATGGCGGCCTCGGACGGGGTGACGATCACCGATCTCGACGGGAACGCCTTCTACGACCTCGCCGGGTCATACGGCGTGAACCTGTTCGGGGTCGATTTCTACCGCGCCTGCCTGGAGGAAGGCGCCGCCCGCGTCGCCGCCCTGGGGCCGGTGCTCGGGTCGCTCCATCCGGTGGTGGCGCACAACGTGGCCCGGCTGAAAGCGATCTCCGGCCTCGACGAAGTGTCGTTCCACATGTCCGGCACCGAGGCGGTGATGCAGGCCGTGCGGCTGGCCCGCTACCACACCGGCAAGCGGCGGATCATCCGCTTCTGCGGCGCCTATCACGGCTGGTGGGGCGATGTGCAGCCGGGCATCGGCAACCCCGTCGCGGCCAACGACACGCTGACGCTCGCCGAAATATCCGAGCGGACGCTGCACGTGCTCGCCACCCGCAAGGACATCGCCTGCGTTCTCGTGAACCCGCTTCAGGCGCTTCATCCGAATGCGGGCGCGCCGTCCGATTCGTCGCTCGTCGACAGCGCCCGGACAGCGCATTTCGACCGCGCCGCCTATACCGAATGGCTCGCCAAGCTCCGCGAGGTCTGTACGCAGCGGGGCATCGTGCTGATCCTCGATGAGGTCTTCCTGGGCTTTCGCCTCGCGAAGGGTGGCACGCAGGAGTATTTCGGCGTGAAGGCCGACCTCGTGACCTACGGCAAGACGCTGGGCGGCGGGTTGCCGGTCGGCGTGCTCTGCGGCCGTGCGGATCTGATGCGACGCTACCGCGAGGACCGGCCGGTCGACATCTGCTTCGCCCGTGGCACTTTCAACGCGCATCCGCAGGTGATGGGCTCCATGGCCGCCTTCCTCGACAGGCTGGAGACACCGGAGGTGACGGCGCTCTACGCCGATCTCGACACCACCTGGGATGAGCGTGCCGTCGCGCTCAACCGCCGCCTCGAGGGCGCAGGCCTACCGGTGCGGGTCGCCAACCTCTCGACCGTCTGGACCGTGCTCTACACGAAGCCCGCCCGCTACAATTGGATGCTGCAATTCTACCTGCGGGCGGCGGGACTTCACCTGTCCTGGGTCGGCACGGGACGGCTGATCTTCAGCCTCGCCTATGGGGAGGCGGAATTCGCCACGGTGGCAGAGCGGTTCACCGCCGCCTGCGCGGCGATGATGGCCGATGGCTGGTGGGACGGCCCCGAGACTACGAACAAGGCGATCCGCCGCTCGGTGCTGAAGGAAGCCGCGCGGGTGCGGCTTGGGTTGGCGCCGCGATAGGCCAACCCGGCATCGCGAGCGTAAGCGAAGCGATCCAGGGCGGCGCCACATTTGGCAAGCGCCCGCGTCCCTGAATTGCTTCGCTTACGCTCGCAAAGACGGGAAGGTCAGAGGCAAAGCAAAAGCCCTCCCCTTGCGGAGAGGGCTTCCGGTTTAAAGGCGTCGGTCGATCAGGCGTGGTGCTCGGCCTGCTCTTCCTCGTCGATCAACTTGCCCTGGAGCAGGCGCAGGGGCGCCTTGTGGTAGAGCTTGATGTCGTGGAACGGGTCCGTGAGGATCTTCGTCGCCCACACCACGCCGGTCTGCACGCTCTGCTGGATGCAGAGCTGGCCGACGCGGAACAGCAGGCCCGCCAGGGCCAGCCACAGCCAGATCCAGCCGACATTGTGGATGATGCCGCTCAGATCCTGCGCGGGGCTGAGCAGACCGAAGAAGCTCGGATCGAAATACAGCGGCAGCGGCGACAGAACCCAAATCGAGAGCAGCACGATCTTGCGCTGCAAGTTGTAGCCGACCTTGATCTCTTCCTTGTGCTCGTGGGTCGCCTGATTGACGTGGTCATAGCCCTTCGGCTCGAAGAACAGATGCCCCGCCTGACGGCTGGTCATCGCCAGGAGCCAGCCGACAAGGGCGGCCTTGGCCGGGTCCTTGAAGGCCAGCACATAGGCCACCAGGAAGCAGATCGCGCTGACGACATGCAGGCTCTGGTTGATCATGTTGTGGTGATAGTAGCGGTGGTCATCCCAGCGCTGGGTACGCAGCGCCTCCCGGAAGCTGGCCATGCCTCGTCACTCCGTTCAATCGTTGCCGTGGGGATGCTGAGGGCCGATCAGGCCGTCTTGCGCATGCGGATGAGGGAGAAGTGGCCGAGGGGCGGCAGGGCGCGCCGCTCGACGATCTCGATGCCAGGCGCGGTGGCGGCCCAGCTCGTGTATCGGGCGTAGGAAAACTCGGTCCGCCAGCCGAGGCGGCTGGTGATCGGCATCAAGGTGCGCTCGATGACCCGGCGCAGGCCGCGCTCGGCCCCGATGCGAGTCGTGATGATGATCTCGCCGCCGGGCCGGAGCACGCGAGCGAATTCATCAAGGGCGGCCTCGGGGTTGGGCACCGCCGTCACGACATACTGCGCCACCACCACGTCGAAGGATTCGTCAGGCAGTTCGAGACGCTCGGCATCCATCACCGCGAGGCGCTCGACGTTGCGCAGGCCGAGCCGCGCGACACGGGCACGGGCCTTGTCGAGCATCGGCGCCGAGATATCGATGCCGAAGACGCTGCGCGACTTGGCATAGGCCGGGAGCGACAGGCCGGTGCCGACGCCGACTTCCAGCACCCGGCCGCCGACCCGCTCGGCTGCCGAGGCGGCGAGGCTGCGGCCCCGCGCGAAGACCGGCCCGAAGACCAGATCATAGATGGGAGCCCAGCGCCCATAGGCCCGCGCCACGCCGTCACGGTTCAAGGCAGCGCCGAGCGCGCCCGGCCGGGAGGGATCCCGGCTGTCCAATCCGATGGCCAAGTGTCGAAACCTTCTCTCAGGCGGTGGCGTCAGGCTTCGAGCCCGCCCGCCTCGATGCGAAGCCGACAGCAGATGTATGGGTGATTTTTGTATGTTCTGTGACACCGTGCACGGCGAGCGCACTATTGGTCCGGCCGTTGCAAGTTTTGACTAGCCGGCTCATAGCCCAATAGAGTTGGATGAGCCGCTTAAGTCGGCAAACGACTTGCCTCGTTACAGCGTCAGGACATCCACGGCCGAGCCGAGACGGGCGGTAGCGATATCCGCGACGTGGCGGTGATGCGTGAACAGGATCGGCTGCACCGATCCACCAATCTCGGCCAAGGTTTCGAGACCATGGGCGGTGCGCGCATCGTCGAAGGTCGAGAACAGGTCGTCGCCCACGAAGGGCGCAGGCTCCGCCCGGCCCGCGTAATCCTCCAGATGGGCGAGGCGCAGGGCGAGATAGAGCTGGTCGCGCGTGCCCTCGCTCATGGCCTCGATGCCGACGGGCTCGCCCCCGGACGCCCGGCGGCCGACGAGGCGAGGCGTGTCGTCCTCGTCATAGCTCTGAGCGAGACCGGAGAAAGCGTCTCCGGTGAGGCGGCGGAACAGATCGCCCGCGCGGGCGATCATCGGATCCTGCTGGCCTGCCCGATGCTTGGCGACCGCCGCGCCGAGCATCAGCCCGGCAAGGCGCAGCACCGCCCAGGACCGCGCGGCTTCCTGCATCTCGGCCTCGGCGCCTTTGCGGGTGGCGAGCGCCAGTTCGGCGCCCGTGCCGCCTTCGAGTTCAAGCCGCCGGGCGAGGTCCCGTTCCCGGTCGGAATAGACCACACGACTGCGATCCTCGACCTCCTCGGCCTCGGCGGCGAGGGCGGCGAGACCGGCCTCGATCGCTTCCGGCGGCGTCTCCGCGAGACCGGCGCGCAGGTCGGCCTCCGGTACCCCGTCGCCCGCAGCGGCGAGGTCGCGCGACCGCAGCTTCGCGAGGTCCACCCGCAGGCGTTCCCGCGCATCGAGCCGCCCGTGCAGGGCGGCGATGCCGTCGAGGGAATCCGGTCCCGCCTCGGACAGACGCTCGGCCACGAGGGACGACAGACGATCCCGCGCCGCCTCGGCCCCTCGGGCTGCCTCGCCTGCGGCGTGCCCGGCCGCATCCTGCAACCGCGTCAGCTCGGTGCGGCGCACCGCTTCGGCCTGGGCGGCTTCGAGGCGGCCCTGCAGGGTCCGCAGGCCGGCGCCGGGCGACATCTCCGCCAGATCGGGGGAGAGGTCAGCGACGAGCCCGGCGGCGGCGGCGCGGAAGGCTTCCCTGTCGCGGGCGATGCCCGCCGCCCGGCGGGCCAGTTCAGCGTGGCGGTCCAGAGCATCCGGCACCTCGCGCCACGCCGAGAGGGCGCCCTCGGCCTCGTCGAGCCCTGCCCCGGAGGACAGCCCGAGGGCGGACAGGGCCTGTCCCCACGCCTCGCGCCACGCGGCGCGACGTGTCTGCGCCTCGTCCAGGGCGGCGGCAAAACGATCGGCGGCCTGCCGGGCGGCGTCGAGGCGGCCGATCTTCTCGCGCTCGGCCTCCCAGCGGGTCGCCAGGGCCGCGAGCCGCGCCTCGATCCGCTCAAGCACGCCGCCGATCTCAAGGCCGGACAACGGCTCCAGCCCCACACGCTCGCTCAAGGCGGCGAGCGGTGCCCGCGCGGCCTCGATCTGCGCCGTGAGCCTATCGCGGTTGATGCCCTGCTCCAGGATGTCCTGCTCGGCCTCGATGGCGACCTGCGCCTCCGCGAGCCAGCGCACCATCTCGGCGGGCGAAGCGGGAACGAGGCCCACCCCGGCCCATTCCGCGCGCCAAGCGGCCTCGCCCTCATCGAGTTCGTCGGCGATGGCGGTGAGCGCCCTCGCTTCCTCGTCTACCTCGGCCTCCGCCCCCGCGAGCCGGTGAAGGTCGGCGGCATGCGCCGCGACTCGCGCCGCGTCGGCGGCCCGCTCGTCGGCGAGGCGGTCGGCGGCCGCCACAGCCCGCTCATAGGCGCCGAGATCGGCCGGATTCGCGGTGCGGCCCGCAAGTAAGGCATCGCGCAGGGGCGCGAAGGCCTCCTCGCGGGCGGCGCGCAGGGCATCCAGCCGCTCCTGCGTCGCCACGGGGCGCTCGGCCTCGCGCTCGGCGAGGCGGGCGCGGATTTCGGTCACCCGGCGCAGGGCGGCGGCATGCCGGTCGGAGGCGCGCTCGCGCTCGCGTGCCTTGCCGTCGAGGAGCGCCTGATAGGTCGCGACGACCTCGCCCGAGGGAAGCGGGGCGCGGGCGAGAGTCGCCGCATCCGAGACCGGCGGCGAAAGGCGTCCGATGCGGTTGCGCTGAAGGGTGACGGACGTGCGCAGGCCGTCCTCGAACTCGTCGCGCCGGGCCAGAACCTCCCGCAGTCGCGCGAAGGGGCGCAGCATTTCGCGGAGGGGGGCCGGATCGAGGACGGCGCCTGCCGCCTCGCCCTCACGGGTCAGGCGCTCGCATTCGGCCCGGGCGGCGTCCGCCTGCCGGGCGGCCTGGGCTTCGGCGGCGTCGAGGTCGCGGCCCTCGCGCAGGAGTCGTTCGACCCGCGCGCGGGCGGCATCGGTCGGCAGGCTGGCGGCGAGCGCCTCGCGATCCGCGAGGCCGACGCGGGTGCAGAGCCGGTCGAGGATCTGCACCGCCCGGTCGGTATCGGCCGTGACGCGCGGCAGATCGGCCCCGTCCTTCTCGAAGCGACCGATGCCCCGGAACGCCTCAAGGATCTCCTCGGCCCGTTCCGCCAGCGGCGGCACCTGCGGCAGGGCCTCGACCTCGCTGCGCGCCCTGGCGAGGGCGGCGGCGGCGCGGGTCGCCTCGGCCTCCGCCGCGCGACACTCGGCCAGGGCTTCGCCGAGCCGCGCGATCCAGGCGCCATCCGCCTCGACGGTGAGGGGGTCCTCCGCGAGCCGGACTTCCAGCGCGTCGATCTCGGCCAAAACCGGTCCGGCGCGTTTCAGCCGCTCCAACCGGGCGCGGGCGGCGGCAAGGCGGCCCCGCTCGGCACGAAGCGCGTCGAGATCGGCCCCGGCGGCGTCGATGGCTTCGTTCAGTTGCCGCCAATCGGCGGTCGAGAGGCCATTCTCGCGCTCGGCCTTGCGCGAATCCTGCCAGCGATCGAGGGCTTGGTAGAAGGTGCGGTGCCCGGCCTTGCGTGGGGTGAAGATCGTCTCGGCCTGCCCGTCGAGCTCGGCCTGCAATTCGGTGAGACCACGCAGGCCGGACCCCGCCGCGAACAGGCTGGCGCCGACCTCGCCCTCGACAGCGACCATCTCCTTGCCGCCCTTCCGCAGGGCCTCGGCATCCAGGCCGAAGGCGCGGCAGAAGACCGGGCGGGTAAGGCCGCCGAGGAAGGGCGCCAAGGCGTCGTCGGGCAGGGCCGCATCGGCCGCATCGACCAGCGTGCGGGCATTGCCCTTGCGGCGCCGGAAGGCGAGGCGGCGCCCGTCCGCGGCCACGATCTCGGCACCGATCCGCAGCGTGGGCATGTCGTGCAGGAAGGCGTAGGGCGTCGCCTTGCCGAAGCCGAACAGCAGGTCCGTCACCGCGGACAAAGCCGTGCTCTTGCCCGCCTCGTTCGCGCCCAGCACCACGTGCAGCCGCGCATCCGGCCGGAACGTGAGCGTGCGGTCGGTGAAGGCGCCGTAGCGCTCGAAGCTCAGGTTCAACAGGCGCATGATCAGCAGGTCCGGCCGGACAGGCGTCCGAGGACGAGGGCCTGCGCCTCGGCGCAGAGGGCGTCGAACTCGGCCTCGATCCCGGCCTCCTCCGCGACGCCCGAGGGCATCTTGCGTACGATCTCCGCGAGGATGCCCTTCGCGCGCTCGCGGAAATCGGGATCGCGTTCGAGTTCGGCCATGAGTTCGCCGGGGTCCAACCCCGCCGCGAGGGCGGGCGCGGCGGCGCGGGGACGGCGCGTCTCGACCTTCAGGCGCTCCAGCCAGATCTCCTCGTGCACCCGGTGGGCGGCGGCCTGCACCTCGGCGGCGAGGTCGTCGCGGTCGGCGCAGAGCCGGTCATGGGCGGCACTCTCGCCGGTCAGGTGCACACGCACCAGCATCAAGCGCGAGGCGGCGACCGGCGCGAGCGGCCGGAGCGCCGCCTCCACCCGCTCATGCGCCGCCGAAGGCTCGGACACGCCGGAGAGATCGACCGACAGCCGCTCGAAGCGCGCCCGGTCGAAAACCAGCCGCTCGACCTCACGCACCCGCCCCTCCTCGACCGAGACGAGCACGGCGCCGCGCGGGCCGCATTCGCGCACGCTCCGGCCCTGGAGGTTGCCGGGGAAGACGATCCACGGATCGCGCGACAGTTCCTGATACTCGTGGATGTGGCCGAGTGCCCAGTAATCGTAGCCGCGCAGAGCGAGATCCTGCACCGAGCACGGCGCGTAGGTCGCGTGCTGGGTGCTGCCGGTGCAGGAGGTGTGCAACACGCCGAGGTTGAACCATCCCGGCAGAGCCGAGGGGTAGCCGAGGGCGATGTTCTCCTCTACTGCCCGGTTCGGGAAGCTGCGCCCATGCAGGGCGACCTTCCAGGTTTCGAGCTTGTGGGTCGTCGCGCGGTTCGCGGGAAAGACGTGGACCGATGTTGGCAGGGTGATCGAGCGGGTGATGACGCTCTCGGCATCGTGGTTGCCGCGCACCATCACGATGGGGATGCCCGCCCGGTCCAGCCGCCCGACCTGGCGGGCGAAGAACAGGCCGATCGAGGCATCCGCCCAATCGCCGTCGTAGATGTCGCCCGCCACAACGACGAAGGCGACCGCCTTCTCGATGGCGAAGGTCACGAGATCCTCGAACGCCCCCCGCCCCGCCGCCGAGAGCCGCCGCGCGAGGTCCGCGTCGCGCCCGGCAAGCCCAGTCAACGGGCTGCCGAGATGGAGGTCAGCGGCGTGGAGGAACTGAAAATTCGGCATCCGGGACCCGTATGGCGCGGATGTTCTTAGGACGTTCCGGTGCGGTGGCTCAAGGGAGCGAACACGTCGTCCACCGCCCTTCCCCGGCTACGGCACCACTGGCCGGGGGATGATCTCGGCCACCGGCACCTGCGCTGAATCCGGTGGACCGGGCGGGGTCGGCTGCGTCGGGAAGGTGCCCTCCCAGCCGCCGCCCAACGCCTTCGAGAGCGCGACGAAATCGGTCGAGAGCGCGGCATTGGCCTGAGACAGGTTCGTCTCGGCCTGCAACACGACCTGCGCGTTCTGGAGCACGGTGGTGAAGATCTCGACGCCTTGTGTGTAGCGCGCCCGGGCGAGGTCGAGGCCCCTGCGGGCATCGCCCACCTGCCGGGCGAGGCGGGCGCGGCGCCCGGCATCGCCCTGGAGCGAGGCCAGGGCGTTGACGACTTCGTGCCACCCCTGGAGCACCGCCTTCTGGTAAGCGATGGCCGCCTCCTGCTGCTGCGCCTGCCGCAGGACGAGGTTCGACCGGAGCCGCCCGCCCTCGAAGAGCGGGATCGAGATGGACGGGCCGATATTCATGTATTGCAGCGACGAGCCGCGGAAGATCTTGGCCGGATCGATGGCGTTGACCGTCGGGCTCGCGGTGAGCGTGACGCGCGGGAAGAACTCGGCCTCGGCCTCGCCGATCTCGGCGATGGCCGCGTGCAGGCTGGCCTCGGCCTGACGGATATCCGGCCTGCGGCGCAGGAGCCCGAGGGGATGCCCAAAGGTGCCTTCGGGGGCACGGGCGGGATGCCGCGTGCGCCCGTCAGGTCCTGCGCAAGGGCCAGCGGCGGCTCGCCCAGCAGCAGCGAGATCGCGTTGATCTGCTGGATTTCCTGCTGCTGCAAGGGGGGATCTGCGCCTGGATCGATTCGACCTGCGAGGCGGCGCTCGCCACGTCGAGCCCGGTGACGAGGCCCTTCTGCTGGCGGATGCGGACCACGTCGAGGATCTGCTGGTTCACCCGCACATAGGACTGATAGATGCGGATCAGATCCTGTGTGCCGCGCAACTGGATGTAGTCGCGGGCGAGTTCTCCCTGCGCCGAGACCAGGGAAGCCCGACGCCGCTCGGCCGAGGCCTCGGCCTGCGCCTGGGCGGATTCCACCGAGCGCCGCACCCGGCCCCACAGATCGAGCTCCCAGGAGGCGTCGAAACCCAGCGTGTAGCTCTCGAAGCCGTTGGTGAGCGGCGCCGTTGGATCGGTGCCGCCGGTCAGGCCGCCGAGGGAGCCTGAGAGCAGGCCGATCGTGCCGTTCTTGCTGAATTGCTGGCGATAGGCCGAACCCGTGCCGGAGAGCGTCGGCAGGGCGGCCGCCGCGCTGGTGCCGAGTTGCGCGCGGCTCTGGAGAAGCCGGGCGCCCGCCGTCTGCACGTCGAGGTTCTCGGCGGCGATCCGCGCTTCGAGCCCATTGAGGACGGGATCGCGGAAGGCGCGCCACCATTCCACGTCCGGCGGGGCCTCCGTCGTGCCGCGCAGAAGCGGGAGGGAGGTGTGGACCGGCCGCCCCGGCGAAGGCTCGACATAGGTCGCCGACGCCGCGACCGAGGGCACGGGGCGCACGAAATCCGGGCCTACGACGCAGCCGCCGAGGATGTCCGCGAGGCCCAGCGCCGTGACGCCCGCAAGAAGGGTATCGAGGAAGCGGATCGCCATGTCAGTGCCCTCCGCCACCGCCGCCCTGGGCGGTCTTGGCCGAGATCAGGAAGCAGAACGGCACCACGAGGAAGGCGATGATGGCCGTGTATTGGAAGACGTTACCGTAGGCGAGGATCGAGGCCTGCTTCATGTACGTCTGGTAGGTATAGGACACCGCCTGCTGGTGGACGGAATCGGCCGCGCGGCCGAGCGTGCGCAGGGTGTGTTCGCTCTCCTGAACGAAGGTGTTGTAGCCCTGACGCAGCGGCGTCATGAACGACGAGAGATGCGCCTGGTCGGCCTGCCGCCGCTCGGTCACGGCGGCGGTCGAGAGCGAGATTCCGAGCGATCCGAACACGTTGCGGAACATCGAGAACATGGCCGCCCCGTCGCTCCGGTATTTCTGCGGCAGCGTCAGGTAGGTGATCGTCGAGATCGGCACGAACAGGAAGCCAAGCGCCGCCGTCTGCAGCGAACGCATGATCACGAGGGTCTTGAAGTCGATGGTGGGGCTGAGCTTGCTCGAATACATGAGCGCCACGCCCATCAGCGAGAAGCCGAACATCACGATATAGCGGGTCTGGACGACCTTCATCAGTTGCCCGACGAGGGGGATCATCACGATCACCACCATGCCGCCGGGCGAGAGGATCAGGCCCGACTGCAGGGCCGGGTAGCCGAGCACGTTCTGCGCGAATTGCGGGATGATGACGGCGCTGGCGTAGAGGGCGAAACCCATCGCGCCGATCAATATGCAGCCGATGGAGAAGTTCTTGTCTCGAAAGACATCGAGGTCGATGATCGGCTTCTTCGCGATGAGCAGCCAGCAGATCGCGAAGAACACGCCGAGGCCGCCGATGATCGTCATCGTCACGATGAAGGGCGAGCCGAACCAGCCGTCGTCCTCGCCGCGATCCACGGCGATCTGCAGGCAGCCGATGCCGATCACGATGAGTGACAGGCCGATATAGTCGATCCCGCGCTTGCGGTTCTTCTTGGCCTGCTCGTGGGGTGGGTCCTGCACGAGGATGCCGTTCAGGATCACCGCGAGGATGCCCACCGGAACGTTCACGAAGAAGATCCAGCGCCAGTCGAGGTGTTCCACGAGGTAGCCGCCCAGCGTCGGCCCGAGCACGGGCGCGACGATGGTCGCCACCGCCGTCACGCCGAAGGCGGCGCCGCGCTTGGCGGGCGGGAAGGTGTCGAGGATGATCGCCTGCTGGCTCGGCTGGAGACCGCCGCCGAAGAAGCCCTGCATCAGCCGGAACAGGATGATCTGGCCCAGGCTCTGCGCGATGCCGCAGAGGAAGGACGAGACTGTGAACATCGCGATGCAGATCAGGAAGTAGCGCTTGCGCCCGATCGTGTCCGAGAGCCAGCCGGCGATGGTGAGCACGATGCCGTTGGCGACGAGGTAGGCGGTGAGCGTGTAGGTCGCCTCGTCGTTCGAGGCGGCCAGCGAACCGGCGATGTAGGGCAGCGCCACGTTGACGATGGTCGTGTCGAGGATCTCCATGAAGGCCGCCATCGTCACGACGATGGCGATCAACCAAGGATTGTGGGCAGGCTTCCAGGGCTGGTCCGCCGCCGCGCTCATTTGAGCATCACCGTGGGCTCCACGCTGATGCCGAGCGGCAGCGGCTCCTCGGGCTTCAGGCCGGAATCGATCACGATCTTCACCGGTACCCGTTGGACGATCTTGATGAAGTTGCCCGTGGCGTTCTCGGCCGGGAATGCGGAGAATTTCGAGCCGGACCCGCGCTGGATCGAATCCACGTGGCCGTGCAAGTCGAGATCGGGGAAGGCGTCGACGGTGATCGTGACCTTCTGGCCCGGCCGCATGCCGTCGAGTTCGGTTTCCTTGTAGTTCGCCGTCACCCAGACGTCGGTGGTCACGAGGGACATGACCTGCGTGCCCGACGAGACGTAATTGCCGGCATTGACGTTGCGGCGAGTCACCCAGCCATCCTGCGGCGCGCGCACCACCGTCCATTCGACGTTGAGCTTCGCCTGATCGAGGCGCCCCTGCGCCTGCTCGATCTGACCCTCGGTCTGGCTGACCTGCTCCTCGGATTGAGCGATGTTCTGCTTCACCGGCTCGGCCTGGATCAGGCGGGCCTGCGCCTGCTCCACCTGCGCCTTGGCTTGGGCGAAGTTGGCCGCCGTCGTGTCGATCTCCTGCTGTGTCGTGGCGAGCTTCGGCAGGCTCTTCTGCCGGTCGTAATTGGCCTGCTGCAATTGCAGGTTGGCCTTCGCCGCGTCGAGATTGGCCTTGGCCAGTTCGAAGGCGGCGGGGAAGTTCTTGCGGGCGATCTCAACGCCGAGCCGTTGGCTCACGGCCTGCGCCTTGGTGGTGTCGAGCTGGCCCTGCGCCTGCTCCTGGCTGAATTGGTATTGCCGGGGATCGATGTGGAACAGCGGATCGCCCTTGTGGACGAATTGATTGTCCGTGACGTCGAGGCTGACGACCTGTCCCGAGACCTGGGGCGCGATGGTGACGATGTTGCCGTCGGTATAGGCGTCGTCGGTGAAGGCCTTGCCGCGGTTCGCCAGCCAGTAATAGACGCCGCCACCCGCCAGCAGCAGGACCACGAGCGCTGCGATGCCGAGCACCAGCGGCCGACGCTTTTTACGCCGCGCCTGCCCCTCCTCCTCGTCGTCCTGAGCGGGGGAGGAAGCATCCTTCTCGGCAGACTTCTTGTTAGCGGATTCGCCGCCGCCCTTTCCATTCTTGTTGGCGGAAGGGCTCTCGTCGGACGAGGCGTCGCCATCGTCCTCGTCATCCGGGGCGGCACCGAGATCGAGATAGTCCCGACGCCGAGCAGCCGAGCGGCTACGCTCCCGGCGCTGAACACGCTCGTCGTCGTCGCTCTCACGCATGCCCGGAACTCGTCGTGGGATCGGTCCGCAGGCTGATTGCCGCGGCATATCCGAACCGTTAGGTACGCTTATAAGAGGGGCGTCGAAGAGAATGTCAATTGCGGACACGCCGCCTCCAGGGCGGCGCAAAAGCCCCGTGCCGAGGGGGCGGCGGCGGCGGGAAGAGATCCTAGCCGTGGCCGAGCGGCTGATCCTCGATCAGGGGTTTGCCGAGACGACGATGCAGCGCGTGGCGGAAGAAGCAGGCGCCTCGAAGGAGACCCTGTACCGCCACTTCAAGAGCAAGGACGACCTGCTCCTCGAGATCGTGCTCGCCCGCACCAGCGACCTGCGCAAGGCGCTCGATGCGAGTTTCGCGAGCGGGGCGCCCCTGTCGGTGGTGCTGCGCGAGACCGGTCGCAGGTTGCTGGAACGCATGGGCGGGGCGTCGGTGATCCCGCTCCTGCGCATCGTGATCACCGAGACCGTGCGCAATCCGGAACTGGGCCTCGCGCTGTTTACCGCGGGACCCGATCAGACGGCACGGCGGCTCGCGGACTGTCTCGCGGCGGCGAAAGGCCGCGGGGATTTCCACGGCGAAGATCCGGCGATGGCGGCGTCGTTCTACATCGGCTCGGTGATGGGCAACGCCACGCTCATGAACCTGCTGCGGCCTGTGGAACGGCCCATGACCCGGCAGCAGATCGACCAGCGGGTCGATGAGGCGGTCGCCCTGTTCCTGGCGCGCTACGGAAACCCGCCTCAGGGCCTGGGCGGCAAGTAGCCCTTGGCCGCGAGCCATTCGGACAGGCCACGCGTGATGGCCTCCTGCACGGACGGCCGGGGCTCAGGCTGGTCCGCGATCCAGGCGCGCAGACCCTCCGCCACCGAGGCGGGAAGCTCCGAAGCTTTGGCCTGAGCGCCCGCCTCGAGCAAAGCCTCCGCCGCAATCTGTGCGATACTTGCTGCAATCCTCTCCATAGCGCCAATACTAACAACAAACCGAGAACTTTTCATCTATCCGAAAGGCCCAAGTCTCCCTCTGGCCGGACGCGGCGAATCTGCGCACCCGCGAGAGAAAAGCCGCCACCTGACAAGCGCGGCCCGTTGCCCGGCTTGAAACCGCCTGCCGTTCCGGCGACACCCCTTCTCTGGACTTGATCCAAAAGACACGAAGGGCGGGAGACGATGGGCGGCACCGAGCCGGGTACCGAGGCGGAAGCGTGCGAGCGTGTGCGCGCGGCGGCCGCCCGGCCAGAGCGCCTGCGGATCGTCGGCAGCGGCACGAAGGCGGGCCTCGGGCGCCCACCACAGGACGAGGCCAGCCTGTCGGCGCGGGGCCTGACCGGCATCACCCTCTATGAGCCCGCCGAGATGGTGATCGGCGCCCGCGCGGGCACACCCCTCGCCGAAGTCGAGGCCCTGCTCGCCACGAAAGGCCAGATGCTGCCCTTCGAGCCCATGGATTATCGCGGCCTCTACGGCAGCACCGGCGAGCCGACGATCGGCGGCGTGGCGTCGATCAACAATTCCGGCCCCCGCCGCATCAACGCGGGCGCGGCCCGCGACAGCCTGATCGGCGTGCGCTTCGTCAACGGCAAGGGCGAGGCGATCAAGTCGGGCGGCCGGGTGATGAAGAACGTCACCGGGCTCGATCTCGTGAAGCTCATGGCGGGGGCACACGGCACCCTCGGGCTGCTGACCGAAGTGACCTTCAAGGTCTTGCCGGCCAACGAGCGGGTGGCGACCCTGGTCATCCCCGGCCTGGACGATGCCCGCGCGATCGAGGCCCTGGCATCGGCCCTGGGCTCGCCCTTCGAGCCGACCGGCGCGGCCCACCTGCCCGCCGGGATCGGCGGCAGCGAGGCGCGGACGCTCGTGCGGATCGAGGGCTTTTCGGATTCGATCACCTACCGGCTCGGGGAGCTGCGCCGTCTGCTGAGGCGGTTCGGCGCGCCGGAGACCCTCGATGGCGAGGCGGGCGCTGCCCTGTGGCGCGGGGTGCGAGACGCGTTGCCACTGGCCGAGCCGCGCGAGGACGCCCTGTGGCGGATCTCGACGGCGCCCTCGAAGGGCCCTGCCCTCACCGCCGCCATCGCCGCGAAGCGGGAGGCGCGGTGGTTCTTCGATTGGGGCGGCGGGCTCGTGTGGCTCTCGACGTCCGCTGCGGGCGATGCCGGGGCGGAGGCGATCCGCACTGCGGTGCGGGCGCAAGGGGGCCACGCGACGCTGGTTCGCGCCCCCGATGCGGTACGCGCCGCCGTGCCGGTCTTCGAGCCGCTGCCGGACGCCTTGATGCGCGTGACGGCGGGGATCAAGGCGGCGCACGACCCGCATGGCATCTTCAATCCGGGCCGGATGTACGCGGGCGTCTAGGCCGCCCTCCGACCCTCGCGACGACGCGGACGAGACGACGCAGGATCACACCGTGCAAACCAATTTCACCCTCGCCCGCTCGCCGACCCCGCCATGGCTGCGTCGGAGAAGATCCTGCGCACCTGCGTGCATTGCGGCTTCTGCACGGCGACCTGCCCGACCTACCTGCTGCTCGGTGACGAGCTCGATTCCCCGCGCGGCCGCATCTACCTGATCAAGGACATGCTGGAGGGCGGCAAGGCGGCGAGCGCGGAGGTGGTGCGCCATGTCGACCGCTGCCTCTCGTGCCTGTCGTGCATGACGACCTGCCCCTCGGGCGTCCACTACATGCACCTCGTCGATCATGCCCGCGCGCATATCGAGGAGACCTATCCCCGCCCCCTCGGCGACCGGCTCCTGCGAGCCCTGCTCGCCTTCGTGCTGCCCTACCCGGCGCGGTTCCGGGTCGCGCTGTATGCAGCCAAGCTCGGCCAGCCCTTCAAGGGCCTCGTCGCCCGCCTGCCGCAGGTCGGGCGGCGGCTTGCCGCGATGCTGGATCTCGCCCCGGCTGCGATGCCCGCCGCCAACGCCACGAACCGTCCCGGTACCTTCCCGGCACTGGGCGGCACGGCGAGCAAGCGCGTCGCCCTCCTGCGCGGTTGCGCCCAGAGCGTCCTGCGACCCGACTTCAACGAGGCGGCGATCCGCCTGCTGAATCGCCACGGCGTCGAGGTCGTGCACGCGCAGGAAGGCTGCTGCGGGGCGCTGACCCATCACATGGGCAAGGAGGATTCCTCCCACGCCCTCGCCAAGCAGGCGATCGACGCCTGGGACGCCGAGATCGCCAAGGGCCTCGATGCGATCCTGGTGACGGCCTCCGGCTGCGGCACGACGATCAAGGATTACGGCTTCATGTTCCGCGAGGACCCCGCCTATGCCGAGAAGGCGGCGCGGGTGTCGGCCCTGGCCAAGGACGTGACCGAGTTCTGCGCCACCCTGCCCCTGTCGGAGCCGGTGGTGGAGAGCGACCTCGTCGTCGCCTACCACTCGGCCTGCTCAATGCAACACGGCCAGGGTCTGCGCACCGAGCCGAAGGCGCTGCTGGCACGCGTGGGCTTCACGGTGAAGGATGTGCCGGAGGGCCACATCTGCTGCGGCTCGGCGGGCACCTACAACATCCTCCAGCCGGAGATCGCGGAAAAGCTGCGCGAGCGGAAGGTCGCCAATATCGAGCGGATCCGCCCTGATGTGATCGCCACCGGCAATATCGGCTGCGCGACGCAGATCGGGAAGGGAACCGCCATCCCGATCGTTCACACGGTGGAATTGCTCGATTGGGCGACCGGCGGTCCGAAGCCCGCCGCGCTCGTGGCTCACCGCCCGCATCTCGCGGCTGCGGAATGACAAACGCGTGACATGATCGCGCGGGCGGCCCTTGCCAAACCGCTGCCACGGTTTGTAATGGTATGGACCCCTTTCCGGTCTCGCCTGTCGCCAATGCGACCCGCGGACGCGGCCGAGTTTCGATGTGAAGACGGACGCGGCGTCGGGGTGGGCTTTAGCCCGCTCGGTCGATGGCGGACCTTTCAAAGTCCGGATGGGGTCGGACGATGCGGCGATGTTCGCCGCACAGGAATTCACGGCCGGGCACAAGACCGGCCGAGATGCTTTCGTGAGGTCGGGAGAGGATGGAGGGACGCACAGCACCGCTTGCCGCTGCTCGTGCTCCGCGCGCACGCACGTCGCGCCGCGCCGTCGTCTTCATCCACCCGGCCAGTTTCAACCCCAGGCGCCCAGGGCGCCAGAAGGCGGTTGACGGCACAATCCCATCCCTCCTCCCCGCGGCCTCGGTGACGAGGCCGGCACCATGCCGAGCGGCTTTGCCCGCTGGCGAGGCGCCGCCGGGGCTCCGGGCACGGAACGAGACGTCGGCCGCCATGCCGAGAGTTCGTCATGGCCAACAAGATGCTCATCGACGCGATGCACCCGGAAGAGACCCGGGTCGTCACGGTCCAAGGTTCTAAGGTCGAAGAGTTCGACTTCGAATCCGCCAGCCGCAGGCAGCTGCGGGGCAACATCTACCTCGCCAAGGTCACGCGCGTGGAGCCCTCGCTCCAGGCCGCCTTCGTGGAATACGGCGGCAACCGCCACGGCTTCCTGGCCTTCAACGAGATCCACCCCGACTATTACCAGATCCCCCTTGCCGACCGGCAGGCCCTCCTTGAGGAGGAGGCCCGCGAGGCCGAGGAATATCGTGAGCGCGAGGAGCGCCGCCGCCGTTCGCCCCGCCGCTCGCGCGGACGCCGCGCCGAGGCCCGTTCGCGCCGCGACGAGACCGTGAGCGCCGAGGACAACGCCGAGGCCGTTCCGGCCGTCGCGGGCGAGGAGATCCTGGCCGCCGGTCTGCCGGATGCCCTGGCCGACAACGCCGAGGCCGTGCGCGAGGAACTGGCGACCGAGGGTCAGCCGGTCGAGGGCACCGAAGCGCCTGCCGCCACTGAGGAGCCCGCACCGGGCGAGCCCGTGGCCGCCGCCACCGAACTCGATTCCGAGGTTCCCCCGGAGGCGGTGATCGCCGTCACCGAGGAGCTGACCGCTGCCGAGCCGGACGCCGTCGAGACCGACGAAGCGGACGAAGCCGCCGAGGATGAGGACGAGTCCGACGAGGACGACGACGAAGACGAGGCGGACGACGAGGACGAGGACGAGGAAGACGACGAGGAGGACGAGGGCGAGGAGGATTCCGACGATCCGGACGCCGAGCCCAAGATCGCCCAGGTCGGCGGCAACGGCGACGCGCTCGCGGAGATCCCCGAGCGTCCCCGTGCGCCCCGCCGCCATTACAAGATCCAGGAGGTCATCAAGCGCCGCCAGATCATCCTCGTGCAGGTTGTCAAGGAAGAGCGCGGCACCAAGGGCGCGGCCCTGACGACCTACCTGTCGCTCGCCGGGCGCTATTCCGTGCTGATGCCCAATACCGGGCGCGGCGGCGGCATTTCCCGCAAGATCACCTCCGCGGCGGATCGCAAGCGGCTGAAGGAGGTCGTGGCCGATCTCGACGTGCCGGAGGGGATGGGCGTCATCCTGCGCACGGCGGGCGCCTCGCGCTCCAAGCCGGAGATCGCGCGCGACTTCGAGTACCTGATGCGCCTGTGGGAATCGGTGCGGGAACTGACCCTCACCTCCATCGCGCCGACGCTGGTCTACGAGGAGGGCTCGCTGATCAAGCGGGCGATCCGCGACCTGTACAATAAGGAGTTGGACGAAGTCCTCGTCGCGGGCGACGACGCCTACCGCGAAGCCAAGGACTTCATGCGGATGCTGATGCCCGACCAGACGAAGGTCGTGAAGCCCTACCGCGACACCACGCCGATCTTCGCCCGTTTCGGGGTCGAGCAGCAGCTCGACGCGATGTTCTCGACCCACGTCTCCCTGCGCTCGGGCGGCTACCTCGTCATCAACCCGACCGAGGCGCTGGTCTCGATCGACGTGAACTCGGGCCGCGCGACCCGCGAGCACGACATCGAGGATACCGCCCTGAAGACGAACCTGGAGGCCGCCGAGGAGGTGGCCCGCCAGCTTCGCCTGCGCGACCTCGCGGGCCTCATCGTCATCGACTTCATCGACATGGAGGAGAAGCGGAACAACCGCGCCGTCGAGAAGAAGCTGAACGAGTGCCTGAAGAACGACCGCGCCCGCATCCAGGTCGGCCGGATCTCGCCCTTCGGCCTCATGGAAATGAGCCGCCAGCGTATCCGCACCGGCCTGCTCGAATCCTCCTCGATCCCCTGCCCGCATTGCGGCGGCTCGGGCTTCGTGCGCGCTACCGCTTCGGTCGCCCTCCACATCCTGCGCTCCATTGAGGAGGCTCTGCTCAAGTCCGCGAGCCACAACCTCATTCTGCGCACCCGGACCGAGGTGGCGCTCTACATCCTCAACCAGAAGCGCGCGCATCTGCGCGAGCTCGAGGTCCATTTCGGCGTCACGGTCACCATCGCCGCCGACGAGCGCCTGCCCGCGACCTCCGCCTTCCAGGCTCGACCGGGGCGATCCCGCCCAGCGGGCCGAGGGTCCGGTGACGGGCGTGCGTGCCACCGCGATCTCCCCGTCCATGGAGTTCGAGGACGAGATCGAGGCCGACGAGCCCGAGACCGCCGAGGCATCCGAAGCCGCCTCCGGTGAGGCCGGGACCGAGGAAGCGCGCGAGGATGGCGAGGGCCGCCGCCGCCGCCGTCGCCGTCGCCGCCGTGGTGGTCGCACCGATGGCCAGGAGGCCCGGGAAGCGGGCGCCGACGAGGGCGATGACGAGTCCGAGGACGAGGCCGCCTCCGCCGAGGGCGACGAGGAATCGGGCGAGGCATCCGAGGCTGCCGACGCGGCTCCCGCCGAGGGCGAGGAGTCGCATTCCGGGAACGGCGACAAGGGCCGCCGCCGCCGCCGGGGCCGCCGTGGCGGTCGCGGCCGGATGGATCGCAACGGCCAGCGCGAGGACGAGGCCGAGGGCGACAGCGAGTCGTCAGAAGGCTCGGACGAGCCGGTGGCCGCCGTCCTCGCGGCCGAGGAGCCTGTGAGCGCCGAGACCATCGAGGCCGTCGCGGATTCCGCGCCGCCCCGCCCGGCCGAGCAGCCTGTAAGCGCCGATGAGGTCGGGCAGGCCTCCGCCAAGTCGATCCCGGTCGAGGCCGCTCCGGTAGAAGCCGCCCCGGCAGAGCCTGCTCCGGCGGAAGCCGCTTCGGGCGAACCCGCCGCCCCGGCGCCCGTCGAGCCCCCGGCCGAGCCGGTGGCGGTGGTCCTCAGCGCACCTTCCGACCCCAACCGCCCGAAGCGGGCCGGCTGGTGGTCTCGGACGAAGGCCGCCCTCACGGGAGAGTGATCTCTCTGTCCACAAGGCGCCCCGTCCCGGATCAGTCCAGGGCGGGGCGCTCTCATTTGGGGGTGTCGGGCTCTATAGCCCGAGCACGACACGCCTTTCTTGAGCGAAAGCCTCCAACTGCGGTGGCTGGCGGCATGAATGCTTGGCATCCAGTCCACCAGAATGGGCCCCGCGGATTTCACGCGCCGTGAACATTTCCTTCACTGCCATCCAGCATTGTTTCGGGAGAAGCGTATAAATCTGAGGTGAGGCACCGGATGTTCGGTCTCCAGAGAAAATCTCGAACCGCCGAGCTGAGCCCGGTCACAGCACCTGGTTCGATCAGCGAGACCTCCGCCGCAGCCCCGGCCACCCTCGCGCCCGTTCCGGTTGCAGCCCCGGTCGCTGTCATCGTGGACAAGGAACTCGTGGCTCTCCCGGGCCTGCTGTCGGCGGCGGCCTCCGAGGCGGGAACGTCGCTCGGCTGGATGGCCTTCGATTCGTCGGGCATGGCGGAGCAGGCGCGCCTGATGGCCGCCGCGACGGAGGAACTGGCCGCGACGACCCGCGAGATTGCCGCTCGCTCGGCCGATGTGGCCAGCGGCGCCGAGGAGGCGAGCGGCGGCATCGCCGCGTGCGCCGACGATATCCATCGTGCCTCCGACGGCATGCGCCGGATCGAGGGTGGTGCCGACGAGATCGGCCGCCGCCTCGATGGCTTCTCGCAGGCCGCCGCGCGTATCGAGGAGATGGCCGGTGCCATTGCCGCGATCTCCGGCCAGACCAACCTGCTCGCCCTCAACGCGACGATCGAGGCCGCCCGCGCCGGGGCCGCCGGACGGGGCTTCGCCGTCGTCGCCGCCGAGGTGAAGGCTCTTTCGGCCCAGACCGCCCGCGCCACCGACGAGATCCACCAGCGCATCAAGAACCTGCGGGACGAGATGTCCGCCATGCGGGAGGCCGTCAGCGAGAGCCGCGAGGCGGTGAAGTCCGGCGCCCAGGCCATGTCGCAGGCGAGCGCCCGCGTGGAGACTGAAAGCGCCAAGGTCGCGGCTGTCTCGGGCGAGATGCGCGTCGCCGCGAGCCTTCTCGACCAGCAGATCCAGGCGACGAGCGAGATCGCCGAGAGCGTCGGGCGGGTCTCGGCCGGAGCCGAGAAGGCCCGCAAGGAGATCACTGACGCCATCGACCGGATCGACCGGATCGAGTCGCTGAGCCAAGCGCTCCTCGACAAGCAGACCGGCGACACGATGCAATTGCGGCGGGCGCGCCTGCCGGCGGATTGCGCCGCTTGGCGCCGCCGCCTTGCGACCGTGCTGATCGGCATGCGCCGGGCCGATCTCGACCAGGGCGAGATTGCCCCCCACCCAGCCTTCGAGGGCAAGGTGGAGACGGCCCTCGCCAAGGCCCGCACCGAGTGCCGCGCGATGATGTCCCACGTCCAGGGATCTCGCTGGGATCAGGCCAGCGCTGCCTTCCAAGCCTTCGAGGCCGCCCTCACCGAGGCCCAGGCCGCGGCGGCCTAAGCGTCAAAGACCCAAGACCGTCATTCCGGGGCCGCACAGCGGAACCCGGACTCAGAGCCTCGACCTTCACCGGTCGGGGCTCTGTGCTTTCGAAGCCCCCCGTCGCGGTTCAGGAGCCGGTGCTTCGGCCTCCGGCAAGCCCTGGAGCGACGAGCCTCCGCGATCAGCCTGCTTTGGCGTGATCCACAGGGAGGTAATCCTCCACCGGCTGCGCCGGGCCGCCGCGCATCAGCGTATAGAGGAACGGCACGAGCAGCAGGGTCGCGGGCGTCGCGAAGGCGATGCCGCCCATCACGGCGCGGGCGAGCGCCGCGTTCTGCTCGCCGCCCTCCCCCGTCCCAAGGGCCATCGGGATCAGCCCGAGGAACATGGCCGAGGCGGTCATCAGCACCGGCCGCAGCCGCGTCTCCCCCGCAGCGATCGCCGCCTCCCAGGCGCTGCACCCGGTCGCCTCTCGATGCTCCTTCGCGAAGGTGACGAGCAGGATCGAGTTCGCCGACGCAATGCCCACCGACATGATCGCCCCGAAGATCGACGGGATCGAGAAGGTCGTGCCTGTGACGAACAGGCCGGTGGTGATGCCGCAGAAGGCGATGGGCAGCGCAGCGATGACCACGAACGGATCGCCCCAACTCTGATAGTTCACGGCCATCAGCAGGTAGACGGCCACCAGCGCGATGCCTAGGCCGATGCCGAGCCGCAGGAAGGCCGAGCGCATGTTCTCGATCTGGCCGCGCACGGTGATCTTGTCGGGGGCCTGAAGGTTCTTCTGCTCCTCCTGCACGATCCGGTCGATCTCGCGGGCGACCGAACCGAGATCGCGGTCCTGGACCGAGGCGAAGATGTCGTAGGTCGGCTGGATGTTGACGTGGTTGATCACCGTTTGCGTCGGCACCCGGCGGAGATCCGCCACGCTCGACAGTAGGGTGAGTACCCCCGGCCCCGAGCCCGCCGTCACGCCCGCGCGTACGAAGAGCGGCGTGTTGCGCAGATCGGTGAGGGAGGCGTTGCGGTATTCCGGCGTCTGCACCCAGAGCTGGTAGGGAATACCGGTCTTCGGGTCGGGCCAGAAGTTCGGCGTGACCTGATAGCTGCCCGACAGCGAGATGTTCATGTTCTGCGCCACCGATTGCTCGGTGAGGCCCAGTTCCGAGGCGAGGCGGCGGTCGACGTCCACATAGAATTGCGGGACGTCGACGATCTGTTGGAGATGCACGTCCACGAGGCCCTTGGTGTCGCGCAGGCGGCGGACGATGTTCTGCGCCACCTCCAGATCCTTCTCCTTGTGGCGGCCTGAGACCTGCACATCGATCGGCGTGATCACGCCGAAGTTCAGGATCTGTGTGATGATGTCGGCGGGTTGAAAATAGACGATCAGGTCGGGGAAGCGCTGCATCAGCACCTCGCGCAGGCGCTTCTTGTAGCCCGCCACCGAGCCGTGCTCCTCCTTGAGGCTGATGAGCATCTGCCCATCGTTGTACGAGACGAACGACCCGTCCGAGAACGCGAAATTGTAGTTGATCGAGGGCACGCCGATATTGTCGAGGATCTGCTCCAGCTCGTGCTCGGGGATGATCTCGCGCACCACGTCCTCGACCTGCGCGAAGACCTGTTGCGTCGTCTCGATGCGCAGGCCCGCGCGGGCGCGCAGATGCATCGTCATCTGGCGCGATTCGATCTCCGGGAAGTAATCCTGCCCGGTGAAGACGAAGAGCGTCCCGCCGAGCGCCAGCACCACACCCGTCACCGCCAGGGTCGCGAGGCGATGGCGCAGGGTGGCATGAAGCAGCCCGACATAGCCGCGATGGAAACGGTCGAAGCGACGCTCGAAGCTGCGGTGGAAGGCGCCCGCGAAGCGGAGCACGGGGGCTCCCAGCACGCCGGCGACCCGGCCGATCCGCGTCCTGCGCGGTGGCTCGCCGCCGGTCTTGTGGTCCTTCGCGTGCTTGGCCGCGTATTCCGGCGCGACGATCACGTCGATCAGGAGAGGCACCAGGGTCCGCGACAGCAGGTAGGAGGTCAGCATCGCGAACACGACCGCGAGCGCCTGCGGCGTGAACAGGTATTTCGGCGTGTCGGTGAGGGCGAAGACGGCGGTGAAGGCGGCGCAGATCGACAGCGTCGAGATCAGCGCGGGCTTGGCGATGCCCGCCGCCCCGTGAACCACGCTCTCGCGGAACTCCTCGCCCTCCTCGAACAGGCGGTAGGTGTTCTCGATGGCGACCGTCGCGTCATCGACGAGGATGCCCACCGCCAGAGCGAGGCCGCCCAGCGTCATGATGTTGATGGTCTGGCCGAGCGCCGCCAGCACGGCCAGCGAGGTCATCACGCAGAGCGGGATCGAGATCAGCACGACCACCGTCGAGCGCCAGGAGCCGAGGAACAGCAGGATCGCGAGGCCGGTGAGCGCGGCGGCGATGGCCGCTTCATGCAGCACGCCCTCGATGGCGTTCGACACGAAGACCGACTGGTCGAACAGCAGCTTGATGTTCATGCCCTCGGGGGCGGCGGCGTGGATCGTCGGCATCGACGCCTTGACGTTGTTGACGACGCTTAGCGTCGAGGCGTTGCCGTTCTTGATCACCTGCATCAGCACGGCCTGGCTGCCGTCCGCGCGCACCACGTTGATCTGCGGCGGGCCGCCATCGCGGACGAAGGCCACGTCGCGCACCAGCACCGGCTGACCGGCCACCACCTTGATCGGCGCGACGTTCAGCGCCTCGATCGAGGGTGGGGTGGCGTTGAGCTGGATTGGGTATTGCTGCTCGCCGATCTTGGCGAGGCCTGAGGGCACGGTAAGGTTCTGCGCCGTCATGGCGTTGGTGACGTCGAGCGGCGTCAGCCCGAGCGCCTGAAGGGCGTTGAGGTCGAGATCGACCATGATCTGGCGCGGCGCACCGCCGAAGGGCGCGGGCAGCGTGGAGCCCGGCACCTGCGCCAGGGTCTGGCGGATGCGGTACTGCGCGTAATCGTAGATCTCGTTCAGGCTCTGACGCGCCGAGGACAGGGCGAGCTGGATGACCGGCACGGAGGAGGCCGAATAGCGCACGATCACCGGCGGCTGGATGCCAGGCGGCATCGCCGCCCGGATCGAATTCGTGGACGACACCACCTGCGCGATGGCGAGGTCGATGCTGACGCTCGGTTCGAAATAGATCCGCTGGACCGCCGTGCCCTGCAAGGTGGTCGATTCCATGCGGCGGATGTTGTTGACGTTGTTGGAGATGCCGAACTCGGCATAGGTCGTGACGCGGGTTTCCATCTCCGGCGTGGACAGGCCGTTATAGGTCCAGACCACCACGACCACGGGAATGTCGACGACGGGCAGCACGTCCTTTGGCATGACGACGACGGCCCCCAGGCCGCCGAGCATCATGAGCACCGCGAGCACGTAGGTCGTGATGCGGAACTTCAGGGCATAGAGGACGAGGCCCATGCGATCTCCGGGGCCGCCATCCGAACCGGCGCGACGACCAACAGGAGTGAGCTAGCGCAGCCTTTTCCGCAAGCACTGTCCCGCAATGCCGCAGGGATCTTTGAGTTGTTTCTGGCGGAAACACTGTATCGGAACGGCCATTGCCAGCAGCCCGAAGCAATGATGGCGAATGGTCAGCGCAGCAGCGCCGACTTCTCCACATCCAACGAGGTCGCGATCTCATCGAGCGCCGTGTGCTCCACCGCGCTGATGCCGCCGAGATCGGCGACGTCGGCGGCGATCAGGAACACGTCCTGCCGCTGCTCGATCGGCCGCCCGGCGATGGCCGAAGCGGCGCGTAAGTTCTCGATCCGCCCGGCGCGGGTCTTGGCGCGGGCGATGGCCTCGTACAATTCCTGTTCGACGCGCAGGGTGTCGTAGGATTTCTCGAGAATCGGGTTGGCGCGGATGCCGACGATCGCCGCCTCGACCTCTTCCTCGGCCACGTCGCCATCCGCGACGATGACATTGGCTGCCGCCGAGACCGCCGCCTGGAGGAACATCGCATCACCGGCATAGGACATGATCGTCCGGCCGAAGCGAAGGATGGCGTCCTGAAAAATACTCATGCCCCTCTCCCGTTGATTGAAGATGGCGGGAGAAGGGGCACCAGAGTCAAGCTTCCCCTCAGCAGCAGCGGAAGCCGGAGGTGTTGCCGACGCCGAAGCGGGCGTTCTCCCGGTTGCGGAAGAACTCCGTCTCGGTCATCGGCTCCCGGTCGGGATGGGTCCGGCGGATATGCTCGGCATAGGCGGTGTAATCGCCCTGCCCCACCATCAGCCGGGCTCCGTCGCAGACGCATTTCGACAGCGTCTTGAGACGGTCGCGAAATCCAAGCGCCTGCGCCATCGCCTTACTCCGCCGCCACCATGCGGGGCTCGGTCTCCAGCGCGGTCCAGCGGTCGGCCCGCAGGGCCTTCACGCAGGCCATGATGCCGAACACCCCGATCGCCACGACGAGCGCGATGAACAACGCGGCGAGCACCGCGTCGATCCGGTCGTTGAGGATGATCTGGCTCATCTGCCCTGCATTCTTGGCGGGCGGCAGCAGCTTGCCCTCGGCCGCGGCCGTGGCGTAGCGGTCGGCATGGGCCAGGAAGCCGATCTTCGGGTCGGCGGAGAAGATCTTCTGGTAGCCCGCCGTCAGGGTGCAGATGCACAGCCACACGGTCGGGATGATCGTGACGAAGGCGTATTTCTCGCGCTTCATCTTGAAGATCACCACGGTGCAGAGGGTCAGCGCCACGGCCGCGAGCATCTGGTTCGAGATGCCGAAGAGCGGCCACAGGGTGTTGATGCCGCCCAGCGGATCCGTGACGCCCTGATACAGGAAGTAGCCCCACGCGCCGACCGAGATGGCCGTGGCGAGGATGCTCGGCACCCAGGCATCCGTGCGTTTGAAGCCCGGCGCCATCAACCCCACGAGATCCTGCACCATGAAGCGGCAGGCACGGGTGCCCGCATCCACGGCGGTCAGGATGAACAGCGCCTCGAACAGGATGGCGAAGTGATACCAGAAGGCCATCATGGCCTTGCCGCCAATGGCGGAGGAGATGATGTGCGCCATGCCCACCGCCAGCGTCGGGCGCCGCCCGCGCGGGAGATGATGGTGTGCTCACCGACATCGGCGGCGGTCTGGGTGATGACTTCCGGCGTCGTCGCGAAGCCGAGCTTGGTGACGGCGGCGGCAGCGGTCTCCGGCGTGGTGCCGACGAGGGCGGCCGGGGAGTTCATGGTGAAGTAGACGCCCGGATCGATCACGCAGGCCGAGACCAGGGCCATGATCGCCACGAAGGATTCCATCAGCATCGCGCCATAGCCGACGAAGCGGGAATCCGCCTCGTTGGCGATGAGCTTCGGCGTGGTGCCCGATGAGATCAGCGAGTGGAAACCCGAGACCGAGCCACAGGCGATGGTGATGAACAGGAACGGGAACAGGCTGCCCGCCCAGACCGGGCCGGTGCCGTCCACGAACTTGGTCATGGCGGGCATCTGCATGTGCGGCGCGACGACGGCGATCCCCAGCGCGAGGCCGACGATGGTGCCGATCTTGAGGAAGGTCGAGAGGTAGTCGCGCGGGGCGAGCAGCAGCCACACCGGCAGGACCGAGGCGACGAAGCCGTAGCCGATCAGCATCCAGCACAGCTGCGTGCCGGTGAAGGTGAAGGCCGGGCCCCAATACGGGTCCGCCGCGACCTGCCCACCTCCGAAGATGGCGGCCATGAGCAGGACGAAGCCGAGGATCGAGACCTCCCCGATCTTACCGGGGCGGATGTAACGCGTGTACAGGCCCATGAAGATGGCGATCGGGATGGTCGACATGACCGTGAAGGTGCCCCACGGGCTCTCGGCCAATGCCTTCACGACGATCAGCGCCAGCACCGCCAGCAGGATCACCATGATCAGGAAGGTGCCGATGAGGGCGATGACGCCCGGGATCGGGCCGAGCCCGAGCGGATCAACTCGCCGAGCGAGCGCCCGTCCCGGCGCATGGACACGAACAGGACCACGAAATCCTGCACCGCGCCCGCGAGCACGACACCCGCCAGGATCCACAGCATGCCGGGCAGGTAGCCCATCTGCGCGGCGAGCACCGGGCCGACCAGCGGGCCCGCGCCCGCGATGGCCGCGAAGTGATGGCCGAACAGCACGCTCTTGTTGGTGGGCACGTAGTCGAGACCGTCGTTGTGGCGCAGCGCCGGGGTCTCGCGCTTCGGATCGAGGCGCATCACCTTGTCGGCGATGAACTTCGAGTAATAGCGATAGGCGATCAGGTAGACGCAGACCGCCGCGACGACGATCCAGAGGGCGTTGACCGCCTCGCCGCGCTCGGTGGCGACGATGGACAGGGCGGCGGCACCGAGCGCCCCCACGAGGGCCCATGGCCCGTGTTTCTGAATGGCGGTCATGGCGTGGCCTCCCCGGCCCACACTCGCTTGCCCCTGACAGGGCCCGTGATCTGGCCGCGTTCTGCCGGAAATTTTACGCCGTGCAAAGATTTTCACGCATCCCGCCACAGACAAACGGGGGCTCGTTGTTCGCCCGCGGCGGGCTGCTATAGGTCGATTACCCGCCGCCGACCGGCGGGATGGAGACGCGGGCCACTCCAATAAGGCCTGCGGCGTTCGGGTGGAGACGGATGATGGCCAAGGTCGCTTTCCTGGGGCTCGGCGTGATGGGCGGGCCGATGGCCGGGCATCTCGCGAAGAAGGGCCACGACGTCACGGTCTACAACCGCACGGGCGCCAAGGCGGAAGCCTGGGTGAAGGCCCATGGCGGCGCCCATGCCGCGACGCCGCGCGAGGCCGCCAAGGGCGCCTCGATCGTGTTCGCCTGCGTCGGCAACGACGACGACCTGCGCAGCGTCGTCCTGGGTGAGGATGGGGCGCTCGCCGGGATGGAGCCGGGCGCGGTCTTCGTGGACCACACGACCGCCTCGGCGGAAGTCGCCCGCGAACTCGCGGCCGCCGCGCAGGAGAAGGGGCTCGGCTTCATCGACGCCCCCGTCTCGGGCGGACAGGCCGGTGCCGAGAACGGCGTGCTGACGGTGATGTGCGGCGGCGAGCCCGAGACCTACGCGAAGGTCGAAGAGGCGATTTCGAGCTTCGCCCGCGCCTGCCGTCTCATGGGCCCGGCGGGCTCGGGCCAGCTTACCAAGATGGTCAACCAGATCTGCATCGCGGGTCTTGTTCAGGGCCTTTCGGAGGGCGTGCACTTCGCCAAGCGCGCAGGCCTCGACGTCGAGGCCGTGCTCGATGTCATCTCGAAGGGCGCCGCCGGCTCCTGGCAGATGGAGAACCGCGGCAAGACCATGAACCAGGGCAAGTTCGATTTCGGCTTCGCCGTGGACTGGATGCGCAAGGATCTCGGCATCCTGCTCGACGAGGCCCGGCGCAACGGCGCGAAGCTGCCGGTCTCGGCGCTGGTCGATCAGTTCTATTCCGAGGTGCAGTCCATGGGCGGCAACCGCTGGGATACGTCGAGCCTCGTCGCCCGCCTGGAGCGGTAACGGGACCGGGCTCGGCGGCTCAGCTGTCGCTGCCGAGCCCGAGACCGCGAATGATGTCGCCGATCGGGTCGATGCGCTGTTCCTTGGGCGCCGGAGCGGGGGCGGCGGCCACCGGCTGGGCCGGGCGCTCCAGGGCTGCCTGACGGACCGGGGCCGGGCGCTGCGAGACCTTGCGGCGGTGGGCGCCCGCCTTCCGGCGGGGGTCAGGCGAGGCTTCGGCAAGGCGAGCCGGAGCGGATGAAGAGGCGTCCGCCTTGGCCGAGGTCCAGGCCACGGGAGCCGGAGCCTCAACCTTCACAGGCGCCGGAAGCTCGGCCTGCTTGGCAACCGGCTGGAGGGCGGGCGGGTTGGTCCAGGACGTGGCCTGTGACGCCACCGTCGCGACGGGCCGCGACGGGTATGTCGTGCGCTCGAAGTTGCCCGGATGCAGGATATGCGCTGCGGCGACGAGGCCGAAAGCTGCAATCGCTGTCGTGGCGATGGTGGACTTGAAGTGTTCCATGGCGCTTCAACGAGCGGCCAAGCTAATGGTTCCGCTTCGCCCCCGTGAAGACTTGACAAGCTCAGTCTTGGGGAACGCCGGCCGCCGTTAACCTGTCGGGCGCGGGCTGCGGGGCTGTGCGATGGCACAGGTGTGGTCCATGATGTCCTCGGCGCTCGCCCGGCGGGCGCGA
Source organism: Methylobacterium komagatae (assembly GCF_042661665.1). Lineage (NCBI taxonomy): Bacteria > Pseudomonadati > Pseudomonadota > Alphaproteobacteria > Hyphomicrobiales > Methylobacteriaceae > Methylobacterium > Methylobacterium komagatae. The sequence continues at coordinate 1,916,076 of NZ_JBHSWN010000001.1, read as the reverse complement.
TAGGCGAGGAGGATGACGCCGGGCTCCGGGTCGTCGGGCCGGGTCGCCACGGCCGCGAAGCTCGTGCGCGTCAGGTCCCGCCGCCCGGGCAGGCTCGCGATGGCGGCGAAGGGATTGAAGGTCTCGACCTCGGCGGCGCGCACCCGCATCGCCTGAAAGCGGTCGCCGGCCAGGGGCACGGGGAACGGCGCCCAGGCCTTGCGCACGTCGCGACCATGGGCACCGAGCGCTTCCAACACCTTCGGACGCAGGCAATCGAGATGGATGTGCAGCTGATCCTGGCTGCGCCCCCAGGCGGAATTCACCGCCAGACCGATATCGGCCACCGGCACGCGGTCCCCGAGGGAGTCGGATACGAGACGCCGGGCCGCCAGCGCCGCGCGCCAATAGGCCAATCCGGACGCTCCGCGCAGACGCGCGGATTCCAGGCCCGAGACCGTATCGGTGGGCATCAGGACGAGATGCGTCGGCTCTCCCGGCGCCCGCAGAACCGCCGTGCCCGGCCGATCTTCGCCCCCGAGATCGACCGAAAGGCAGGGGAAGGTGCGGTTGGCTACCTTCTTCGCCAGCACGCAGGTCTTCAGCGCCATCCAGAGGACATCGCGGGTCGGGTCGGGTCCCGCCGCGGCGGGGAAGGCGAGCACCAGCCCGATCAGCCCCGCCGAGAGTGCGATCCGCCGCCTGCGCGGCCCCTCAGTGCTCATGCCCGTGATGCTTGTGTCCGTGATCGTGCGCGTGATCGTGGTCGTGGCTGTGCGCGTGGCCATGCGAATGACCGTGATCGTGGTCATGGGAATGGCCGTGTGCATGATCGTGCGAATGCTCGTGCCCGTGATGGGCATGATCGTGGTCGTGGTCGTGATGGTGGTGGCCGTGATCGTGCGAATGATCGTGGCCACAGGTGCTGTGATCGTGAGCAGCCTTTTCCGGGCTGAAGGCGCGGCTCACCGGGGTCGCGACGCAGCCGCCGCCACGGACGAGTTCGGCATTGGCGGGCGAGGCGGGGATATAAAGTACATCGGCGCCGACTTCGGCCTGAACGTGGTTGCCGCCAAGCTGCCAGGCAAGTCGCATCAGCCGGGCCGGGTTCTCGGCGCGCACTTCGAGGAGGGGTTCGGCGGCCGCCTTCACGAGGACGAGGCGGCCGTCCTCCAGGCGCAGAGCATCGCCATCTTCCAGGGTTCCGGCCTTGGGCAGGGCCGGAGCGAAGGCGAGGCCGCCCATCGCCGTCAGCGTCTCCGGAAGGGCGGCGCGGGCGCCATGATCGAGTTCGACCGTGTCGGTCACGCGGTCGGCGCGCACGGCCGGGCGGCGGACGATCGTAGTGGCTTTCAGCATGGAGGCCTCGGAATCCGGCGGCGGCGCGGGCGGGCCGCTTCAGACCAGTGGCATAGGGCCGGAGGAACACGAGACGCAACTGCTCTCGCAAAGCGCCAAGCTTCGGCGGAACCTTGGCCTTAGGAAGGCGTTCGGTTCCTGCTAAGCTCGATTCGCATCCACAACGGCAAAACCCGAAAACGGGTGCATAGGGGAGTTGTAGAGATATGAAGAAGACCATTGCGGCCGCCCTCGCTGGGCTCGCGGCGCTCTCTCTCGGCGCCTGCAACACGCCTGAGGATCGCGCCCTCGGCGGCGCTGGCCTCGGCGCCCTCACCGGTGCGGCCATCGGCGCGGCGGCGACCGGCCGGGCCGGCGGCGCCCTCGCGGGTGCGGCCATCGGCGGCGCCGGCGGCGCCATCGTCGGCGCCTCGACCGCGCCGCGCTGCCCCTACGGCACCTACCGCGACGCCTACGGCAACGTGTACTGCCGCTAATCGGCATAGGGCCAGGCGCATCCCGGCCCTTCCACCCCGGACGCCGCCGGTTTATCCGGGGGCGGCCGGGGCATCCCGGCGGATGACCCCACAAGCCGCCCGATGATGCAAGACAGCCGGACGCTCTCGCCCCGCGCCTCCGGAATTTGGGGAAAGCTCGGCGGCGCCGGTATCGGTCTCGCGGTGGGCGGCCCCCTCGGCGCCCTGATCGGCGGCGTAGCCGGACATTTCCTCGTGGACCGGGTCGGCGCGCCCTTCGGCCCCACCCCGCGCGACGTGATCTTCACCACGGGCCTCGTGGCGCTCGCGGCCAAGATGGCCAAGTCGGACGGCGTGGTCGCCCCGTCCGAGGTCGATGCCTTCGCCCGTGTGGTCCATGTCGAGCCGGCCGCCCAGGCAGGCGTGACCCGCCTGTTCGACCTCGCCAAGCGCACCACGGACGGTTTCGAGGCCTATGCCCGGCAGCTTGCCGTGACCTTCGGCGACGAGCCGGGTCTGCTCGAGGATGTGCTCGACGGCCTGTTCCAGATCGCAGGGGCGGACGGCGCCATCCACGCGTCCGAGGAGCAGTATCTGCGCGCCGTCTCGGCCATCTTCGGTTTCGACGAGGCCGCGTTCCGGCGTATCGCCGCCCGGCACGTGCGGCTGCAGGACGATCCCTACGAAGTGCTGGGTCTCGACCGAGACGCCGACGATGCCGCGCTGAAGGCCCGCCACCGCAGCCTCGTCCTGGAGCACCACCCCGACCGCGCCCTCGCCCGGGGCTTGCCGCCCGAGGCGGTCGCCATCGCCAGCACGCGCCTCGCCGCGATCAATGCCGCCTACGACCTCATCGCGGCGGAGCGGGGCCTAAGGTAAGTCAGGCCCGGCACAGGACAGAAGCCGCACCGGATAGTGCACCATGCGCCGGTCGGCGGTCATGAACGCCGCATCCTCGGCGATGGCCTGCGCGACGAGCAGATGATCGAACGGATCGCGATGCGCGGAGTCGACCGGGAGCCGGTCGAGGGCGAGGAGATGATCGACCGCGAGGTCGAGGCGAGCAAACCCGCCCTCCGCCACTGCCGCCGCGATCGCGCGGATATCGGCCTGAAGCTTGCCGATCCGCGTCTTCACGACGATTTCCCACAGTGACACCGTGCTGACGAGCACGTCGTTGGCGGGATCGGCGATCAGGTCTCGCCCGCCGGGCCCGAGGGCCGCATCGTCGTTCAGCCACCAGAGCAGGGCGTGGGTGTCGAGGAGAAGGCGCATGCCCGCCCGATCACTCATCGCCTTCCATCGCGGCCAGCACGTCCGCCGGGAGTGCATCGAAATCGGGCGCAAGCACGATCCGGCCACGCAATGCCCCCGGCCGACGCGGTGGACGAACCTGAGCGGAGGGTGGGCGGATCTCGGCTAGAACCTCGCCGTTCGAGGTCACGAGGAAGGTCTCACCGTCACGGGCTTGGCGCAGATAGCCCGAGAGATGCTCGCGAAAGGCGCGGATCCCTACTTGCTGGGGTGCCATTCTGTTCCCCGTTCAGCCATGCCTCTCGTGTTCGGTGTACGCATGATGCGTACACCGAAGTATCATGTCAATCGCATTCCGGCTCCGACGTGCTAAGGGCTGCGGCACAGGACAGAAGCCACCCATGACCCTCACACCCGACACCCCCCTCGCCCGGAAGGTGGCGCCCTCCCCGAACCAGGGCGAGCGGCGCGGCGGGCTGCGGCCGGATATGCTGGTGCTGCACTACACCGGCATGCAGAGCGGGGCGGCGGCCTTGGCACGGTTGCGCGATCCGCTGAGCGAAGTCTCGGCCCATTACGTCGTGTTCGAGGATGGCGGCACGATGCAGCTCGTAGCCGAAGCCGCGCGGGCTTGGCACGCGGGGGCGGGGTCGTGGAGGGGCGCGGGCGACATCAACTCGCGCTCCATCGGCGTCGAGATCGTTCATCCCGGCCATGCCGGGGGATTGCCGCCCTATCCCGATGCCCAGATCGAGGCGGTCCTCGCGCTCGGCCTCGATATCGTGGGGCGTTGGGGCATCCCGAAGGAGCGGGTGCTCGCCCATTCCGACATCGCGCCGGATCGGAAGGAAGATCCCGGTGAGACCTTTCCGTGGCTGCGCCTCGCCCAAGCCGGACTAGGGCATTGCGTGCCGCCCGCCCCGTTGCGGGACGGACGCTTCTTTGCGGAGGGCGATTTCGGCCAGCCGGTCGAGGCACTCCAGGCCATGTTCGGCCTGTACGGCTACGACCTGAGAGTGAATGGCACCTTCGACGCCCAGACGAAGGCGGTGGTCACCGCCTTCCAGCGGCATTTTCGGCAGGCGAGGGTCGATGGCGTCGCCGATAGCTCCACCATCACCACCCTGCGCGACCTGTTGGCGGCTCTACCTGCCCACTAAGCCTCAGGCCCGGTGCGCGCTGGCCTCGCGTTCCGGCAGAGCCTTGTTCGGCTCCTTGTTCACTTCGCCGCGGGTCCGCCACAGGCTGTAGGCAACGCCGCCGAGGAGGAGCGCCAAGGTGACCACGAGCGACACCCACGGCGGCACCTTCAGGAGGCCGAACGTATCCGCCACCACGATCTTCGCGCCGATGAAGATCAGGATGAAGGCAAGCGCGGTCTTGAGGTAGGCGAAGCGGTCGACCATCGCCGCCAGGGCGAAATACAGGGCGCGCAGCCCCAGAATCGCGAAGATGTTCGAAGTGTAGACGACGAACGTGTCCGTGGTGATCGCGAAGATCGCGGGCACGCTGTCGACGGCGAAGATCACGTCGGCGCCGTTCACCAGAACCAGGGCGAGCGCCAGCGGCGTGAACCACAGGGCCTTGCGGCCGGTCTTCGGATCGGTCTTACGCACGGCGAACTTCTGGCCGTGCAGTTCTTCGGTCACGCGGAAACGGCGCCTGATCCAGCGCACCGTGGCGCTGTTGCCGAAATCGCTTTCTTCCTCTTCGCCGGAGAACAGGATCTTCAGCCCCGCATAGATGAGGAAGGCGGCGAAGAGCGACAGGATCCAGTGCACCTGATGCACCAGGGCCGCGCCGAGGCCGATCATCAGCCCGCGCAGGAGGACCGCCGCCAGGATGCCCCAAAGCAGCACCCGGTGCTGCGCCGTGCGCGGCACGCCGAGGCCGGTGAGGATCATGGCGATGACGAAGACGTTGTCCATGGACAGCGACTTCTCGACCACGAGGCCGGTCACGTATTCCTCGGCCGGTTGCCAGCCGAGTTGCCACCAGACGAAGCCGCCGAAGGCCAGCCCCAGGGTGAGATAGAAGGCGGTGAGCCCAAGGCTCTCGCGCACGCCGATCTCGTGCTCCTTGTCACGGTGCAGAAGCCCGAGATCAAAAGCCAGAAGCGCCGCGATCAAAACGTGGAAGCCGAGCCACATCCAGAGCGGTTTGCCGAGCCATTCGACGAATAGGAAATCGAGCATAGGCGGGACCTGATGTTCCTTCCGGGAGGAAAGCATCGACTCCGACATCACGGACGCTTCAAGGAACGTCCGCCAGAGGGGCCCGCAGTCGATGGCGGCGACCTAAGGAGCAGAAGGCGGCGAATCAAGGGCGCGCCTGCAGATGCCCACCGCAGAGCGCGCCCGCAGCGCCCCGGCTTGACAGGCGCGGACGCGGCGCGCCTCTCGGCGCCATGGTGCAAGGTGTCGATATCGCCGTAGTGGGTGGCGGCCCGTCCGGTCTGGCGGCGGCAGAGGTGCTCGCGGCATCCGGCCGCGCGGTGACGGTCTACGAGCGGATGCCCTCACTCGGCCGGAAATTCCTCATGGCCGGACGGGGCGGCCTGAACCTCACCCATAGCGAGCCCCTGCCCACCTTCCTCGGCCGCTACCATCCGGCCGGGAGTCTCGACGGCCCCATCAGCGCCTTCCCACCCACAGCCCTGAGGGAATGGTGCGATGGCCTCGGCCAGACGACCTTCGTGGGGTCGAGCGGCCGGGTCTTCCCGGAGAGCTTCAAGGCCTCGCCCCTGCTGCGCGCATGGCTCGCGCGCCTCGACGAACGCGGCGTCGCGATCCGCCCGCGCCACCGGCTCACGGGGATCGCCGGACAGGATCTGACCTTCGAGACTCCTGATGGCCCCAAAACCGTCCGCCCCGCCGCAACCTTGCTGGCGCTCGGCGGGGCGAGTTGGCCTCGCCTCGGCTCGGACGGCGCCTGGGTGACACTCCTCGAAGCCCTGGGTGTGACGGTCTCACCCCTGCGCCCGGCCAATGCCGGGTTCGCATGCCCCTGGTCGGCGCCCTTTCGAGAGCGGCACGCCGGCACGCCGCTGAAGCGCGTGGCACTGACCTTCGCCGGCCGTACGGTGCGCGGGGAGGCAATCGTCACGCAGGCGGGGCTCGAAGGCGGGGCTGTCTATGCCCTGTCGCGGGAACTGCGCGAGGCCGTTCTGGCGACGGGCGAGGCGCGTCTCGTCATCGACCTGCGGCCCGATCTCGACGCGGAGGCGCTGGCCAGCCGGCTTTCCGGTGGCCGGAAGGGCGATTCCCTCTCGGCCCGGTTGCGTAAGGCGGCGGGCCTGTCCCCCGTCGCCATCGGCCTCTTGCGCGAGGCGGCGGGCGCCGCCCTGCCGACCGAGCCCACCGCCCTCGCGAGATGGATCAAGGCCGCGCCGCTCACCCTGACCGGAACGATGGGGATGGACCGGGCCATCTCGACAGCGGGTGGCGTCGTCCTCGATTCCCTGGACGGCAACGCCATGCTGAAGGCGCAGCCTGGCCTGTTCCTGGCAGGGGAAATGCTCGATTGGGAGGCGCCGACCGGCGGCTACCTCCTGCAAGGCGCCATCTCCGGCGGCCGGGCGGCCGCCGAGGGCCTGCTGCGGTGGCTCGGGCCGGATCAGGGTTTCAGGCAGAAGCCCACGATGCCGACAGCCTCGGCTGGGCAGGATGCGCCCTCGCCATCATAGGCCGGAGCCCCCACACCGAGGCATCGGGCGGCGACCAGCGCCTCGCCCGGCTCGCAGGTGGCGATGCAGGGACCGTTGCAAGCGGTCTTCCGCAGCATCCTGATCGGAGATGAGGCCGACGTTCCCGGCTGTCCGGCTGGGCCGGTTGCACCCACGGCACCGCGGGGACCGGAAGAGCCCGTATCACCCTTCGGGCCAGGCAGGCCGGGGGTACCGGCCTCACCCTTCGGACCCGCCTCGCCCTTAGGACCAGCCTCTCCCTTGGGACCAGCCTCTCCCTTGGGACCGGCCTCGCCCTTCGCGCCCGTCTCTCCTTGAGGCCCGGCGGGACCCTGCTCGCCACGGGCGCCCGCTTCACCGCGCGGGCCTTGTTCTCCCTGCGGACCGGCTTCGCCCCGCGGACCGGTCTCGCCCTTCTCACCGGCCGGGCCTGGAATGCCCTGCGGACCGGCGGGACCGGGGGCGCCTTCCGGCGCGCAATTGGCTACGACCGCCTCGCGCTCGTCCTCGCCGCTCTTGAGCGTCACGACACAGGTCGAGGGCTTGTAGGGCAGCTTGAACACGAACCGGCCGCGCTTGTCGGCCTGGATCGAGATATCGCCGTCCATCTCCACGATGGCACCGGGCTTCCGCACCGAACCGGACAGGCGCAGGTCGCCGGCTTCGATGCGGGCGTCGTAGACCATGATCGGCTGGGATGGCGCCTGCGGCGGCTACGCGCTGCGCGGCGGGCGGACGTCTGGGCGGGTGCCGAAGGGGCCATGCTCGGATCGGGGGCCGCCTGCTGCGCGGCGGCCGGAGCCGCGAGACCAAACAGGATCGGCAGGACGAGGGCTGCGCGCATGCTCTATCCGGAAGAATGCCGCGCCGGTCGGGCGGCGGGGCGGACATTGGCGTCTCGCCCCGCGCATGGTCAATTGCAAAGTCAGTAGTTCTACCCGCACGAGTTGAAGTGAGCGCTCACTCCACCGTGACGGATTTGGCGAGGTTGCGGGGCTGATCGACGTCTTTCCCCATCACCACGGCGACATGGTAGGCGAGCAGTTGCACCGGCACCGCGTAGACGATGGGTGCGACGACGGGATCGAGGGCGGGCATGGTGAAGGTCGCCAGCGTTTCGAGCCCGTGCTCGGCCGCCCCCTTGGCATCGCCGATCAGCACGATGCGCCCGCCCCGCGCCGCGACCTCCTGCATGTTCGAGACGGTCTTTTCGAACACCGCGTCATGCGGCGCGATGACGATCACCGGAACGCTCTCGTCGATCAACGCGATCGGCCCATGCTTCAGTTCGCCCGCCGCGTAGCCCTCGGCGTGGATGTAGCTGATCTCCTTCAGCTTCAGGGCACCTTCCAGCGCCATCGGGTAGCTCGTCCCGCGCCCGAGGTAGAGCACGTCCCGCGCCTTCGCGACTTCGCGGGCGAGGCCCTCGATGGCGGGCTCGTGCGCCAGCGCGTCGGCCATCAGCCCAGGCGCCTTGATGAGGCTGTCGATCAGCCGCCGCTCGCCCTCGGCGTCGAGGGTGCCCCGCGCCCGGCCCGCCGCGATGGCGAGGCAGAGCAGCACGGTCGAGCTGGCAGGAGAACGCCTTGGTCGAGGCGACGCCGATCTCGGGCCCGGCGAGCGTCGGCATCACGACGGAGGATTCCCGCGCAATGGTCGAGGTCGGCACGTTCACCACGCTGAGCGTGTGCTGGCCCATCGACTTGGCGTAGCGCAGGGAGGCCAGGGTGTCGGCGGTCTCACCCGATTGCGAGATGACGAGGGTCAGCCCGTCCCTTTCCAAGGGCGCCTCGCGGTAGCGCGCCTCCGAGGCGACATCGATCTCCACCGGCAGGCGGGCGATCTGCTCGAACCAGTAGCGGGCGACGAGCCCGGCATAGAAGGCCGTGCCGCAGGCGGTGATGTAGACGCGGCTGAGCTTGGCGAAATCGAAGGGCAGTGCCTCCGGCAGGATCACCCGGCCCTCGGCCATGTCGACGTAATGGGCGAGCGTCCGGCCGACGACCTCCGGCTGCTCGTGGATCTCCTTCGCCATGAAGTGGCGGTACTCGCCCTTGTCGACCCGGAACGCCTGGGTGGCGATGGTCTGGCGGGCACGCTCGACCACGGCGCCGGAGGCGTCGCGGAATTCGACGCTGTCGCGGGTCAGGATCGCCCAGTCGCCCTCATCGAGATAGGCGATCGCATCGGTGAAGGGGGCGAGCGCCAAGGCGTCGGAGCCGAGATAATTCGCGCCATGCCCGTAGCCGACCGCCAGCGGCGCACCGTGCCGTGCGCCGATCAACAGGTTCTCTTCGCCAGAGAAGATGAAGCCCAGGGCGAAGGCACCGCGCAGGCGCGGCAGGGCGGCGGCCACGGCCTCGACTGGTCCCTTCCCGTGATCCATCAAACGGCTGACGAGTTGGACGACGACCTCGGTGTCGGTGTCGCTCTCGAAGCGGATGCCATCCGCCTCAAGCTCCTGCTTCAACTCGCGAAAATTCTCGATGATGCCGTTATGCACGACGGCGAGACGCGCCGTGGCATGGGGATGGGCGTTCACCTCGGTGGGGCGTCCGTGGGTCGCCCAACGGGTATGGCCGATGCCGATCGTGCCGGTAAGCGGCTGCTCGGCGAGCTTGGCTTCGAGGTTCACGAGCTTGCCCGAGGCGCGCCGACGCTGGAGGCTGCCATGCTCCAGGGTGGCGATGCCGGCGGAGTCGTAGCCGCGGTATTCGAGTCGCCGAAGCGCCTCGATCACCTGCCCCGCTACCGCGTCGCGCCCGACGATGCCGACGATGCCGCACATATTCCGACTTCCATTCGCAGGCCCGCCCGGCCGGGGCCCGGCCCTTATATGCGGTCGAGGTTACCGCATCGCACCAGATGGGGACAGTTCCGGCTACCGGACACGATCTGTCATGGCTTCGCTGACGCTCGCCATGACGAGAAAGAGAAACACATCCCTCAGGAGTCGAAGTCTTCCCCGTCGCTGGTGAGCACGCGCTTGATGCTGGCGAGGTGAAGGCGGGCGCTCTCAGGATCGCCCTCGCGCATCTGCGCGGCGGCGGCCTTGGCGATGGCCGGATCGACCGGCAGGAGCTTCCGGCCGGTGGAGAGCGCCTTCACCTGCACTTCGGCAGCGCGCTCGAGATAATAAAGGTCGTCCCAGGCCTCCGCGATCGTCGGGCCGGTGACCATCACCCCGTGGTTGCGCAGGAACACGATGTCGGCGTCGCCCAGGGTCGCGGCGATGCGGTCGCCCTCGGCCTCGTCCAGGGCCAGCCCGTTATAGGCGTCGTCCACCGCCGTGCGGCCGTAGAATTTCAGCGCCGTCTGCCCGGCATAGGCCAGGGGCTCGCCCTCGGTCATGCTGAGCGCCGTGGCATAGGGCATGTGCGTGTGGAACGCCGCCCGCGCGCGGGGCAGGTTCCGGTGCAGGCGGGCATGGATGAAGAAGGCGGTCGCCTCCGGCTGGCCCTCGCCCTCCACCACGCGCCCGTGGAAATCGCAGACGAGCAGGCTCGACGCCGTGACCTCGCAGAAGGCCAAGCCGTAGGGATTCACGAGGAACAGGTCGTTCCGCCCCGGCACCATGGCCGAAAAGTGATTGCAGATGCCCTCTTCCAGGCCGTAGCGCGCAGCCATGCGGAAGCAGGCGGCGAGGTCCACCCGGGCCTGCCAAAGAGCTTCCCGGTCGATGGCGTCGAGGTCGACCTTGCCGCCTTCGACCACGCGGAATTCATGAGCCATGTCGGATCTTCCCCTCGCTCTCCGCGATCACCGGCCCTTGCGGCGTTCCTTGAGCGCCTGAAGCTGCTCGCGCATCGCCACGGCCCGTCCGGGCTTCGTATCCTGCCGAGCGCGCGCCACCGCCAGCGCGCCGTCCGGCACGTCCTTGGTGATCACCGACCCGGCGCCGACCAGCGCGCCCGCTCCCACCGTGACGGGGGCGACGAGGGCCGAGTTCGACCCGATGAAGGCGCCCGCCCCGATCGAGGTGCGATGCTTGAACACGCCATCGTAATTGCAGGTGATGGTGCCCGCGCCGACATTGGCCTTCGCCCCCACCTCGGCATCCCCGAGATAGGTGAGGTGCGCGGCCTTGGCGCCCGGCCCCATGCGGGTGTTTTTGAGTTCCACGAAGTTGCCGATCTCGGCGCCCTGTTCCAGCACCGCGCCGCCGCGCATCCGCACGAACGGGCCGATCTTCACCCCCGCCTCCAGGCGGACATCGGCGAGATGGGCGAAGGCCCGCACCGTGCAGCCGTCAGCCACGCTCACGCCCGGGCCGAACACCACGTTCGGCTCCACGGTCACGTCGCGGCCGAGCACGGTGTCGTGGCTGAAGTACACCGTCTCGGGGGCGACCAGGGTCGCGCCGCCCAGCAGCGCCGCCCGGCGCAGGCGGGCCTGCACCACCGCCTCGGCGGCGGCGAGTTGCACCCGGTCGTTGACGCCCTGCGCCTCGGCCTCGTCTACCGGCACCACCGCGACCGAGAGCCCGTCCGCCACGGCCAGAGCCACGGCGTCGGGGAGATAATATTCGCCCGCCGCGTTGTCGTTGCCGATCCGGTCCAGCAGGGCGAGGGCCTGGGCGCCCGACAGGGCCATGAGCCCTGCATTGCACAGGCGCACCTGCCGCTCGGCCGGAGTCGCATCCTTCTCCTCGCGGATCGCCAGGACCCGATCCCCCTCGGTGAGCACCCGTCCGTATCCGGCCGGGCTTTCGGTCTCGAACGCCAGCACCGCGACGGAGGCGCCCGCCGCCAAGGGCGCGCGCAGGCGGGTGAAGGTCGCAGCGGTGACGAGCGGCGTATCGCCGAAGGCGACGATCACGTCGTCGTCGGCTTCCGCGAGCAGGGCGCGGGCGGCGAGCACCGCATGGGCGGTGCCGAGCCGCTCGGCCTGGGCGAAGACGCCCGCACCCGGCGCCTGCCGCTCGATCTCGGCAGCGACGTCGGCGCGTCCGGGCTCGGCCACGACGCCGACCCGCGTCGCCCCGGCGGCCTGCACGGCGGCGAGGACATGGCCGAGCATGGTCCGCCCGGCGACCTTATGGAGCACCTTCGGCAGGTCGGAGCGCATCCGCGTGCCCTTGCCAGCGGCGAGGACGATGGCGGTGAGGCTGCGCGGCGAGGAAGATGTCGTCATCACGAAGTCCGATCGAAGGCTCGGCCACGCATGGGCCGAACCGGCCGATCAGGCAAGCACCCGGACGGCTTGGGCGGACCGCTCGCGCCGCCGCTCGATGGAGCTGGGAATGCGCAGGGACTCGCGATACTTGGCCACCGTCCGGCGGGCGATGTCGACGCCCTCGTCCCGGAGCTTCTGAACCAGGGCATCGTCCGAGAGCACGTTGTCGGCGGTCTCGCCGTCCACCAGTTGCTTGATCCGGTGGCGCACGGCCTCCGAGGAATGGGCCGCCGCTCCCGCCGCGCCGGGAATGGCGGCGGTGAAGAAGTACTTCATTTCCAGCGTGCCCCGGCTGGTGCCGATGGCCTTGTTCGAGGTCACGCGCGAGACGGTCGATTCGTGCATGCCGATCGCCTCGGCCACCGTCTTCAGGTTGAGCGGGCGCAGATGCGCGACGCCATGGGCGAAGAATCCGTCCTGCTGGCGCACGATCTCGGTAGCGACCTTGAGGATAGTCCGCGCCCGCTGTTCGAGGCTGCGGGTGAGCCAGTTGGCGTTCTGCAACGCCTCCGACAGGAAGGCCTTGTCGCCCTCGGCACGGGCGGTGCGCGAGACGCGGGCGTAATAGCTCTGGTTCACGAGGACGCGGGGGAGCGCCTCGCCGTTGAGTTCGACGAGCCACGAACCGTCCGGCGCGGCGCGGACGAAGACATCCGGCACCAGCACCTCCACCGCGCTGGCCCCGAAGGCCCGGCCGGGCTTGGGATCGAGGCGCCGGATCTCGGCAAGCATGTCCACGAGGTCTTCGTCGTTGACGCCGCAGAGGCGGCGGAGCGCCGCGAAATCGCGTTTGGCCACGAGGTCGAGGCGGGAGACCAGAGCCTCCATCGCCGGATCGAACCGGTTGTTCTCGCGGAGCTGGATGGCAAGGCATTCCGCGAGATCGCGGGCGGCGACGCCCGCCGGGTCGAAGCTCTGAACGACGCCCAGCACCTTCGTGACGAGCGCCGGATCCGCCGCGAGACGCTCGGCCACGGCCTCCACCGTCTCGCGCAGATAGCCTGCCTCATCGACGGCATCGATGAGGAAGCCCCCGATCAGCCGCTCGATGGGATCGCGGGTGGCGAGGTCGAGCTGCGCGGCCAGATGCTCGCGCAGGCTCACTTCGGCGGTGAGCGTCGCCTCGAAATCCGGTGCTTCGGAATCGAAGCTGCCGCCCGTATTGCCGTAAGGGGCGGGCGTGAGGCTCAGCATGTCGCCCGCCTCCGACTCGCGGGTGCGGGTCGGGGTCTCGTCCTGAAAGACGTTGTCGAGCCGGACGTCGCTGTCGCGCTCGATCTCGCCGCGACTCGGGTTCAGCTCCTCCGGAGACCACGAATCGGCTTCCGCGCCGTCGAACCCTTCCTCTCCCGACGGACCGTCACGGGTATCGGGAGCCTCGGTGGCGTCCCGCTCGGCGGGAGCCTCGGCCTCGGCGCGCTCCAGCAGGGGATTCCGCTCAAGCTCCGCCTCGACATAGGCCGCGAGGTCGAGGTGGGAGAGCTGCAGGAGCTTGATCGCCTGCAGGAGCGAGGGGTCATGACCAGGGCCTGGCCCTGACGCACCTCCAGCCTTTGCAGCAGACTCATAACACCGCCCCGATCCGCACGTGCATCTGCATGAGCCAGGCGCGACGCCCCGGCACGGTTCTTGCTTCTATCTTATGCCTAATCTTTAGACCGAATGCCGCGGCGCGTCAAAGCCGGGCAACTGCGTGCGTGGTGCGCAACTTAAAAAGGCTTGCGGCCGAACTCTGGCCCTGTGCCCTTAAGGAAGCCTTGAGCGGACATGAGGCCCGGCCTGGGTGCTCACCGTCAAGTCTCTCAGCTTGTTGCCAAACCGCATCCGGTGTAAGACGCGCCCCATCCCGAAAGAATTCGTTCCGCGAAGGAGCCGTCAGGCATGGCGCGCGTCACCGTCGAAGATTGCATCGAAAAGGTCGAGAACCGCTTCGAGCTCGTCCTGCTGGCGAGCCACCGGGCGCGCCTCCTCGCCGCCGGCGCCCCGCTGACCGTGGACCGTGACCGCGACAAGAACCCGGTCGTCGCCCTGCGCGAGATCGGCGACGGCACCATCACCTCCGAGGATCTGAAGGAGCAGCTGATCCACTCGCTCCAGAAGTACGTCGAGGTGGACGAGCCCGAGGCCGAGGCTGTGCCGCTCCTGTCGAGCTCGCCGGCCGCCGCCGCCCACGCGCCGCAATCGTCCAGCGACGAGGGCGTTCAGTTCGACCGCATGAGCGAGGAAGACCTGCTTCGCGGCCTTGAGAACCTCGCCCCGCCGGTCGAGACCGACGAAGAGGCCGAGTGATCGCCTGAAGCGATTCGCTGAAGGCTTATCTCACACACATCATCGCGAGCGAGAGTGAAGCGATCCAGAGCAGCGTGCCGTCTCAGGGCGGGGCGCCGCCCTGGATCGCTTCGTTGTGTTCGCCCTCAGGCCGCAGCCTCAGAAAAAAGACGATTGGCAGGCCGATTGCGGCGCCTTGCCTCTGGTGTCGGCCACCGCATTGCGGGAGAATTTCCCGGCGGCCGAGGGGGCGTGCTGCGTTCAGGAGGCAACGATTTCCCGGCGGATCATGCGCCAGTACGAACTCGTCGAACGGGTCAAGCGCTATAACCCGGCGGCCGACGAGGATCTGCTGAACCGCGCCTACGTCTATGCGATGCAGGCTCACGGGACGCAGAAGCGGGCTTCCGGCGATCCGTTCTTCGCCCATCCCCTCGAAGTCGCGGCGATCCTCACCGACCTGCATCTCGACGACGCGACGATCATCGCCGCCGTCCTGCACGACACGGTCGAGGACACCGAGGCGACCCTCGATGAGATCCGCCGCCTGTTCGGCGACGAGATCGGCGCGCTGGTCGATGGGCTGACGAAGCTCAAGCGGCTCGACCTCGTGTCGAAGCAGGCCGCACAGGGCGAGAACTTCCGCAAGCTGCTGCTGGCCGTTGCGGCGGATGTGCGCGTGCTTCTCGTGAAGCTCGCCGACCGCCTGCACAACATGCGCACCCTTGAGCACATGCGCGACGACAAGCGCCGCCGCATCGCCAAGGAAACCCTCGACATCTACGCGCCGCTGGCGGCCCGCATGGGTATGCAGGAGTTGCGCGAGGAACTGGAAGATCTCGGCTTCCGCTACCTCGAACCGGAGATCTACGCGACCATTACCGAGCGCCTGTCGCGGCTCACCGCCAAATCCGGCCGGATGGTCGAGGATATCGAGCAGGTCCTGTCCGAAAAGCTCTCGGCACGGGGCATGGAGGCCGACGTCACCGGCCGGCAGAAGCGGCCCTACTCGATCTGGTCGAAGATGGAGCGGAAATCGCTCGCCTTCGAACAATTGTCGGACATCTTCGGCTTCCGGGTGATCGTGAGGACCCTGGAGGATTGCTACGCGGCGCTCGGCATCGTCCACACGAGCTGGCCGATGGTTCCCGGCCGGTACAAGGACTACATCTCGACCCCGAAGCAGAACGATTATCGCTCGATCCATACGACCGTGATCGGGCCGAAGAGCCAGCGCGTCGAACTGCAGATCCGCACCCAGGCGATGGACGACATCGCCGAATACGGCATCGCCGCCCACGCCCACTACAAGGATGTGAGCGGGCGCGATGTCGAGGGCAGTGTCCACCCGAAGCTCGCCACCGAGAGCGGCGCCTACCAATGGCTGCGCCGCACGATCGAACTGCTCGCAGAAGGCGATAGTCCGGAGGAATTCCTCGAGCACACCAAGCTCGAGCTTTTCCAGGATCAGGTGTTCTGCTTCACGCCGAAAGGGCGGCTCATCGCCCTGCCCCGCGGCGCGACACCGATCGACTTCGCTTATGCCGTGCACACCGATGTCGGCAACTCCGCCGTCGGCGCCAAGATCAACGGCCGAATGGTGCCGTTGCTGCACGAACTCTCGAACGGCGACGAGGTCGAAATCAGCCGTTCGGACGGCGCCTCGCCCCCGGCCGCCTGGGAATCGCTGGTGGTGACGGGCAAGGCGCGCTCGGCCATCCGCCGCGCTACCCGCGCGGCGGTGCGGCGGCAATATGCCGGTCTCGGCAAGCAGATCCTGGAACGCGCCTTCGAGCGCGCGGCCAAGAGCTTCTCCGAGGACAAGCTTCGCGGCGCCCTGCCCCGACTCGCCCGGTCGTCCGTCGAGGACGTCTTCGCCGCCGTGGGACGGGGGAGATGTTCTCCGGCGACGTGGTACGCGCGGTCTATCCCGACCACCGGGACGAGCGCCGCCCCACCCCCGGGCAGGCGCCGATCAACGGCGCGGGGCGGCTCGTCCGCTCCCCCGACCAGACCATGCGCCTGACCTTCAACGGGTCGGACGAGGCGTCGATGGATGCGATCCCGATCCGCGGTCTCGCGGGCGACCTGCCGGTGACCTTCGCCCCCAATGGCGGCGCCGTTCCCGGCGACCGGATCGTCGGCATCCTCACCCCCGGCGTCGGCGTGACGGTGTACCCGATCCAGTCGGCGGCACTCGCCGCCTTCGACAACGAGCCGGAGCGGTGGCTCGACGTGCGCTGGGATACGGAAGCCTCGAGCGGCGAGCGCTTCCCCGCGCGGCTCTCGCTGCAATCCATCAACGAGCCCGGCGTGTTCGCACAGATCGCTCAGGTCATCGCCGACCATGACGGCAACATCGACAACATCTCGATGAAGCGCCGGACGCAGGACTTCACCGACATCACCCTCGACCTGTCGGTCTGGGATCTCCAGCATCTCAACGCCATCGTCGCGGAGCTTCGCAGCAAGCGCCCGGTCAGCAGCGTCCAACGGGTGAACGGGTGAACAAAACCAATTCTCGAGGGGATCCTAGGTTGGTTTTAGAGCCAGCTTGACTCATAGGAAGCTGTCCGCGATCTTGAGAAGCGCGTGAACAGCGTGTCGTGCCTCTTATCGTATGTTTGTTCCTTCAATTGCGTGAGAGTCATTTAGCAATCGTTTAGCGATCAGTGAGAATACAAAACCGATCGCCAGATATTCATCATCTCGTTCTTTGGAAAGTTCTTCATGTCATCAGCACAAAGGTGCGCCGTCTTCATTGATGGCGCCAATCTCTATGCGACCACCAAAGCTCTTGGCTTCGATATCGATTACAAGAAGCTTCTTAAAGATTTCCAGACCCGCGAAAACCTGATCCGGGCCTTCTATTACACGGCAATGATCGAGGATCAGGAGTATTCCTCGATCCGGCCGCTGGTCGATTGGCTCGACTACAACGGCTACCGGGTCGTGACCAAGCCCGTGCGGGAATTCACGGATTCCGCAGGCCGCCGCCGCTTCAAGGGCAACATGGATATCGAGCTGGCGATCGACGCCCTCGAACTCGCCCCGCGCCTCGATCACATGGTGCTGTTCTCCGGCGACGGCGATTTTCGCTCGCTGGTGGAGGCGATGCAGCGGCGCGGCGTCCGCGTTACGGTGATCTCCACCATCCAGACGCAGCCCGCGATGATCTCCGACGAGTTGCGCCGTCAGGCCGACGAGTTCGTGGATCTTTCCTCCCTCGCCTCCCGGATCGGGCGCGAGCCGAGCGAGCGTCAGGCTCGCCCCGCCGGCGAGACCCCGACCCGCCACCGGGCGGAGCCGCGGGGCGCGACTCTCGAAAACCGCTACGGCATCCGTCAGCCGGACCAGGACGACGACTGACGAGCGGGGCGGGACCGGGAGAACCGGTTCCGCCTATTTCGCACCCCGGCGAAGGTCGCCGTCGATGAGCAGCGCGCTGCGGCTGTCGAGGCGGGTGCGGTAGACCTGAAGGTTCTCCATCACCCGCTGGACGTAGTTGCGCGTCTCCGTGAAGGGGATGCGCTCCACCCAGTCGATCACGTCGACCTCGCCCTTGCGCGGATCGCCGTAGGCGTCGATCCACTTCTTCACGTTGCCGCCGCCCGCATTGTAGGAGGCGAAGGCGAGGATGTAGGAGCCGCGCCAATCCTCCATCAGCTCGCCGAGATGGGCTTGACCCAGCTTGGCGCAGAAGGCCGGGTCGCTCGTCAGGCGGTCCGGGTCGAAGGCGGTGGAGACGCGCTTGGCCGTCCGCATGGCGGTAGCGGGCATCATCTGCATCAGCCCGCGCGCCCCAACGCCCGAGCGCGCCCGCGGATCGAACTGACTCTCCTGCCTCGCGATGGCATAGACCATCGCCCGCTCGACCTGCGGCACGGCGGTGAAGGTCTCGTAGGTCGGAATCCCGATGGTCGGGAAGGCATGCGCGTCGAGGGGCAGCCCCCGGTGCAGGGCGAGCTTGCCCACTGCCACCAGGGCACGGGCATCCTTGGTCTCGGTGGCGACATCTCCGAGCGCCTGCAACTCGCGGGGGTCGTTCAGGGCCCGCGCGGAATCGATGAAGAGCGGCAGCGCGAGGTCCGTGAGACCGGCCTGCTCCAGCAGGCGCAGGGCACGAACCGACAGCCTGTCTTCGAAGCCCTGCCGCTCGGCACCCTCCAGGGCGGGGGCGGCCCGCAGCGGAAGGCTCGTCTGCCCGAGCTTCGCCCGCGCCACCTGCCCGTAATAGGCGACGGGCTGCGCCGCAGCTTTCTCGAAGAACCGCCGCGCCTCGTCCGCCCGGCCCATCACCTCGGCGGCGCGACCCTGCCAGTAGGCGCCGCGCGCCAGGGAATTCGGGCTCTCGGCCAGGGCCGCGACCTGCGCGAAATGCCCCGACGCCCGCTCGGGATCGTTGAGGAAGCGCAGGGCGATCCAGCCCGCGTGGAACTCGGCCTCGATCTTCTTTTCCGGGGTGCGGGAGCCGTGGCCGCTCACCACCGCATAGGCGGTCTTGGCATCGCCCGCATCGAGCAGCTTGCGGGCGACGATGCGGCGCTCGACCCACCATTCATCGCCATCGACCAGCACGTCCGGATTGGTCGGGGCGGTGGCGAGCACGGCGGCGGCCTCCACCGGCTTGTCGGCCCGGCGGAAGAACTGCGCCTTCGAGAAGATGTAAGAGGTGTCGTTGCGTAGCGACGGCGGCACGGCGGCGAGCGCCGACGCGGCGCCGGAACTCTTGTCCTCCACCGCCCGGCGAGCCCGCACGAGGCTGGCATAGCCACCCCCGGCATAGCCCGCCGCACGGCCCGCCATCTCCCAATCCTCCTTCAGGAGCGCCCGCTCCATCCGGTAGCGATGGTCCTGCTTGGTGAGCACGGCGGGAAAGGCGTCCTGCACCTTCGCTTCGAGATTGCGGCCGAAACTCTCGCTCCGCCACAGGTCGCGCACGAGATCGGCGGCGTCGGCTTCGAGGCCATCGGCGCGCAGCGCCAGCGCCAGGGCGAACTTGCCCGGCGCGCTCGACGGCTTGGCCGTGGCGAAGAAGGCGCGCACGGTGGCAGGCGCCTTGCGCTCGCTGAGAAGGGTCTCCTCCGCCCGGCGGCGCAGGAGCGGGCCGCCCGGCCATTCCGGGTTGGCGCGGGTGAAGGCGACCGTGCGCTCGAAGCCGATTCCGGCGCCGGCGCGAATCGCCACCCATTGCAGCAGGGCGCGCACGGCGGGATCGGAGAAGCCTTCGCTCATCCGGTCGCCATCAGCGACCTTGCCCTTGCGGTAGAGGTCGATCGCGCCACGCAGGAGCGTCAGATCGGTCTCGCCGGATATCTTGGGCCGGGCGATGTCCGGCACGTCCGGCACCGGAGCGGCAGGCGCCACAGCCGCATCCGGCAGGGGGAAGGTGATCGGCGCATCGGGATCGGCGGAGGCATAGGCCGAGGCGGCGGCTGGCTTGTGCTCGGCCTCCTCCGCGACAGCCTTGGGCGTGTCGAGTGCCGACTCGGCGGCTTCCTGCGCGTGCAGGGCGGAGGCCTCCGGCCCCGCCGCCCCGGCGAGGTTCGGCCCTGTCAGGGCCGCCCCGGCTCCCGCCGCAAGGGCGAGAAGCGTGAGGTGTGGGCGCTTCCAGGCGATGGCTCGGATCACGACCTCACCCCTCCGCAACGGCAGCAAGAAGGACACAGCTTGGACAATCAGTGATTAAGAGCCCGTTAACCGTGTCCGGGATCCGTTTGCGAAGGCGCGCGCGAACCCCTATGTCTGCGCGCTCGCGCCGGATGGGCGCGGGTAAATCGCGGCGCCACGACCGCAAGACTCCCCTGGGACGCCTGAGATGACCGAGACGACCGCCCGCTTGCGGGGCTCGATGACCGCGTTGGTGACGCCTTTCCGCGATGGCGCCTTCGACGAGCAGGCTTTCCGAAAGTTCGTGCGCTGGCAGATCGAGCAGGGGACGCACGGCCTCGTACCCACCGGCACGACCGGCGAGAGCCCCACGCTCACCCATGCCGAGCATGACCGTGTGGTCGAGGCTTGCATCGACGAAGCCGGCGGGCGCGTGCCCGTGGTCGCGGGCGCGGGTTCCAATTCGACGGCCGAGGCCATCGAGCGGGCGCAGCACGCCGAGCGGGCGGGCGCCGATGCCGTCCTCGTGGTGACGCCGTACTACAACAAGCCGACGCAAGGCGGTCTCTACGCCCATTTCAAGGCGATCAACGATGCCATCGGCATTCCGATCATCATCTACAATATCCCGCCCAGATCCGTCATCGACATGAGCGTCGAGACGATGGCCCGGCTCTTCGAACTGAAGAACATCGTCGGCGTGAAGGATGCGACCGCGAAGATCGACCGCGTCAGTGCTCAGCGACAGGCCATGGGTGACAGCTTCGTCCAGCTTTCGGGCGAAGATGCGACGGCGCTCGGCTTCAATGCCCAGGGCGGTCATGGCTGCATTTCGGTGGTTTCGAACGTTGCCCCGCGCCTCTGCGCGGACTTGCAGGACGCCTCTCTCTCGGGCGACTACGCCAAGGCCCTGACCATCCAGGACCGGCTGTTCCCGCTCCAGACCAACCTGTTCGCCGAGGCCAATCCCGGTCCGGTCAAGTACGCGCTGTCGCGGCTCGGCTTCATGAGCGAGGAGCTTCGGCTTCCCCTCGTGGCGATCTCGGCGGAAACCCGCCGCGTTGTGGATGCCGCCCTGAGTCATGCCGGCCTGATCGAAGGCTGATCGAGACAGAGAAAGACCGCATCGCATGGCGCCGAAGACGGAGCCCGGACGGCGCGTGGTGGCCGACAACCGCGCCGCCCGCTACCACTATTCCATTGAGGACACGTTCGAGGCCGGCATCGCCCTGACCGGCACCGAGGTGAAATCCCTGCGTAGCGGCAAGGCGACGCTGGGAGAGGCTTATGCTGGCCCCTCCGGCACCGATCTGATGCTCTTCAACGTGTTCATTCCGGAGTATCTGGAGGCGAACCGCTTCAATCACGACACGAAGCGGCCCCGCCGCCTGCTGCTGCACCGCCGCCAGATCAACAAGCTGATCGGGGCCACGCAGCGCCAGGGCTACACGGTCGTCCCGCTGAAGATCTACTTCAACGAGCAGGGCCGGGCGAAGGTCGAACTCGGCCTCGGCAAGGGCAAGCAGGCCCACGACAAGCGCGAGGCGACGAAGGAGCGCGACTGGAAGCGGGATCAGGCCCGCCTGCTGCGCGACCGGGGCTAGCGCCGGGGAGAACGGGATGAGCGCCAATCCGAACACTCTGCCGGACAACCTACCGGTTCCGGAGGACGATGGCGCCGCCGCTCACCTGCGCGGCTCACGCCTGCCGGATGTCGCGCTCCGTGCCACCGATGGCAGCACCATCTCCCTGGCCAAGCTGAAGGGCCGCACGGTGGCCTACGCCTATCCGCGCACGGGTGAACCGGGGAAACCGACCTTCACCCCCGATTGGGACACGATCCCGGGCGCGCGGGGCTGCACCCCGCAATCCTGCGATTTTCGCGATCATTTCGACGAACTGAAGGGTCTTGGGGTCGATCACGTCTACGGGCTGTCGACGCAGACCAGCACCTACCAGGAGGAAGCGGTCGCGCGGCTGCACCTGCCCTTCGCGATCCTCTCCGATGCACACCGTGCCCTGACGATGGCGGCCCGGCTGCCGACCTTCGAGGCCGGCGGTGAGACCCTGCTCAAGCGCCTCACCCTCGTGATCGACGATGGCGTCGTCACGCACCTGTTCTATCCGGTCTTCCCGCCGGATCAGAGCGCCCGGCAGGTCATCGCGTGGCTTGAAGAGAGCCGCCAGGCCTGAGCGGACTCTCATCGGCGCGGTGGCGCCCCTCCTGGCTCAGCAGGAACACGCCCTGCGCGCCGAACAGGTTCCACACCCACCACGGCAGCGCGAAACGCATGGCGCGCCCGCGCGAATCAAGCGCCGCCGCCGTCTCGATCCGCGCGCCCAGCACCCGGCACAGGCCGACGAAGTCGCGGATGGTGCAATGGTGGATGTTGGCGGTCTCGTACCACGCGTCAGGCATGAGATCGGTGACCGGCATCCGCCCGCGCAGGGCGAGCTCGGTCCGCACGCGCCAATGCCCGAAATTCGGGAAGGAGATGATGACGTGCCGCCCGATGCGCAACAGGTGCTCCAGCACCTCGCGCGGCTGGCGCGTCGCCTGGATGGTCTGCGACATCACCACTACGTCGAAGGCACCGTCGGGGTAGTTCGCGAGGTCGGTATCCGCGTCGCCCTGGATCACTGGCAGGCCACGGGCGAGACAGGCATTCACGCCCTCCCGCGACAATTCGATGCCGCGCCCGTCGATGCCCCGCCGGTCGCGCAGCAGCGCGAGCAGGGCGCCGTCGCCGCAGCCGATATCGAGCACCCGCGCCCCGGCGGGCACGAGATCGAGCACCACGAGGTGATCGACGCGGGCGCCCGCGCCCTCGCGGGGCAGCTCCTCCGCCGCCTCCCAGGGGCGAGCCTTCGGTGTCCCGCCGCTCACAGGCCGCGCGCCCTGGCGGCGGCGTCGATGAAACCCTGCGCCGCGGCGAACATCGCCGGCTCATCGAGGAGGAAGGCGTCGTGGCCCTTGTCGGTCTCGACCTCCACGAAGGCGACGGGCGCCGCCGCCGCGTTGAGCGCGTGGACGATGACCCGCGAATCGGCCGTGGGGAACAGCCAGTCCGAGGTGAAAGAGATCACGCAGAAGCGGGTCGTCGTACCCCTGAAGGCGTTGGCGAGCACGCCGCCATGGTCCGCCGCGAGGTCGAAATAGTCCATCGCGCGGGTGAGGTAGAGATAGGCGTTGGCGTCGAACCGCTCCACGAAGCTCAGGCCCTGGTGGCGCAGGTAGCTCTCGATCTGGAAATCGGCGTTGAACGAGAAGGTCGGCGCCGAACCACCCTGGAAGCGGCGGCCGAACTTCCGGTGAAGCGCAGGCTCCGACAGATAGGTGATGTGCGCGCCCATGCGCGCGACGCCGAGCCCCTTGGAAGGCCGTGTGCCCTCTTCGAGGTATCGGCCATCCATCCAGGCGGGATCGGCCATGATCGCCTGCCGCCCGACCTCGTGGAAGGCGATGTTCTGCGCCGAATGGCGCGCGCCCGTGGCGATCGGCATGGCGGCGAACACGCGCTCGGGATAGAGCGCCGCCCATTGCAGGACCTGCATCCCGCCCATCGAGCCGCCGATGCACAGGAACAGCCGATCGATGCCGAGATGGTCGAGCAGCATGGCCTGCGCCCGGACCATGTCGCGGATCGTCACCAGGGGGAAACCAAGCCCGTAGGGCTTGCCGGTCGCGGGATCGATCGAGGCCGGGCCCGTCGTGCCCATGCAGGAGCCGATCACGTTCGAGCAGACGACGAAGTAGCGATCGGTATCGACCGGCTTACCGGGGCCGACCAGGGTTTCCCACCAGCCGGGCTTGCCCGTCACCGGGTGGGTATGCGCGAAATGCTGGTCGCCGGTCAGCGCGTGGCAGATCAGCACGGCGTTCGACCGGTCCGCGTTGAGGGTTCCTGCGGTCTGGTACGCGATCTGGAACGGCGCGAGGCGCACGCCCGCATCCGTCAGGAGCGGCCTGTCCGGACCGAAGCGCGCCACGAGGCTCTTCGGATCGAGGGATTGCGAGGCCTCCGCAGCGGGCGGGGCCATCCGTTCGGGGGCGTCCGGCCGGGGGGCCGTGTCCAATCGGGTATCCATGTCCGGGTCTTCGACGGCGCCGCCGTCAGCGGAACGCCCTGCGGCACAGGCCGGAGGTAATCGCCCACCCCCGCAGCGTCAACGCGCCGCCGCTCCGTCAGCGGATCGCCGTGGCGCAGGCCACGAAGACGAGCCCGACACCGGCCGCCGTGATGAAACCGTTCGACAAGGAGCCCTTGTCGCCCCGTCGCAGACGCAACTCAGCCGCCACGGAGACGAGAATTCCGAGAACGAAGAGCATGCTTGGAAGGCAATCGTCCAGCATCGTTGGCGCACCCCAGGCGGACCCGGCGCCCAACAGGCGAGCGGGAAAAGGGCATTACGGAAAGACAACAGGCCGAAACATGGCCGGTGCCCCGCGACATTTCTTCCGGGTCCCGTGAAGTCTCGCCCTCACAAGGATCCGTCGGAAGCGTCATCGCGGAACGGCCGAGCTTCACCGCCGGGCGAAATGCTGTACAGGGACCGCATCGTCGCATCCGAAACGCCGACCGGCCTCCTGCCATGTTCTCCGACCCGAAGCCCGCCTCCTTGAACCGCCCCGAGCCGCGCCCCGGCGTGATGGCGGTCGACCTCTACGTTCCCGGCAAGAGCGGGCGCCCAGGCCCGGGCAAGGTCTACAAGCTCTCCTCCAACGAGACGCCGCTCGGCCCGAGCCCGGCGGCCGTCGCCGCGCTGCACGACGCCACGACCAAGCTCGAAACCTACCCGGACGGGCAGGCCACCGTGTTGCGCACGGCCATCGGCAAGCGGTTCGGGCTCGACCCGGCGCGGATCGTCTGCGGCGCGGGCTCGGACGAGTTGCTGTCGCTGCTGGCCTACGCCTATTGCGGGCCGGGGGCCGAGGGCATCTACTCCGAGCACGGCTTCCTCGTGTACCGGATCGCGATCCTCGCCTCGGGCGGCACGCCCGTGGTCGCCCCCGAGCGCGACTTGACGGCCGATGTGGATGCGATCCTCGCCCGCGTCACGGAGCGCACGCGGATCGTCTACGTCACCAACCCGAACAACCCGACGGGCACCTACCTGCCCTTCGATGAGATCCGCCGCCTGCACGCGGCCCTGCCGCCGCACGTGCTGCTGGTGATCGATGGCGCCTATGCCGAATACGTGAAGGCGAACGACTACACGGCCGGGCTCGAACTCGCGCTCGAAGCCGAGAACGTCGTGATGACGCGGACCTTCTCGAAGATCTACGGCCTCGCCGCCGTGCGGATCGGCTGGATGCTCGCTCCCGCCCACGTGGCCGACGCGGTGAACCGCATCCGGGGCCCGTTCAACATGTCGAGCCTCGCCATCGCGGCGGGCGCGGCGGCCATCGCGGACGAGGGCCACATGGCCGCCGCCGCCGCCCACAATGCCGAATGGCTCCCCAAGCTCACGGAGGGCGCCCGGGCGCTCGGACTGACCGTGACGCCGAGCGTGGCGAACTTCGTGCTGATTCACTTCCCCGACGAGCCCGGCCGTTCCGCCGCCGATGCCGACGCGTTCCTGACCGAGCGCGGCCTGATCACCCGGCGCGTCACCGCCTACGGCCTGCCCAACGCCCTGCGCGTGACGGTGGCGGGCGCGGAGGCCAACGAAGCCTTCCTCGCCGCGCTCGGGGATTTCGTGCGAGGCGCTCGTGCCTGAGGCCGCGACCGCCACACCGATCTTCGGCCGGATCACCATTGTCGGCCTCGGACTGATCGGCTCCTCCATTGCCCGTGCGGCGCGGCGTTACGGCCTCGCCAGGGAGATCGTCGCCGTCGATGCCGACGAGGCCGTGCGGAACCGTGTCCGCGAACTCGCCATCGCCGATGTCGTCACGGGCGATCCGGCCGAGGGCGCGGCGGGCACCGACCTCGTCGTACTCTGCGTGCCCGTGGGCGCGATGGGCCCGGTCGCGGAGGCCATGGCGCCGCATCTGAAGCCAGGCGCCATCGTGTCCGATGTCGGCTCGGTGAAGGGCTCGGTGGTCGCCGCGATCCAGCCCCACCTGCCGGAAGGCGTCCATCTCGTGCCCGGCCATCCTATCGCGGGCACGGAATATTCCGGGCCGGATGCCGGTTTCTCGACCCTGTTTGCCGGACGTTGGTGCATCCTCACTCCGCCGGAGGGCACGCCCGAGGACGCGGCCGAGCGCGTGCGCGCCCTGTGGGAGGGGATGGGCGCGCTGGTCGAGACCATGAGCCCCGAGCACCACGACCTCGTGCTCGCCATCACCAGCCACGTGCCGCACCTGATCGCCTACAACATCGTCGGGACCGCCGCCGATCTGGAAGCGGTGACGCAATCCGAGGTAATCAAGTTCTCGGCCAGCGGCTTTCGCGACTTCACCCGCATCGCCGCCTCCGACCCGACGATGTGGCGCGACATCTTCCTCAACAACCGCGACGCGGTGCTCGAAATGCTCGGGCGGTTCAACGAGGATCTCGCGGCGCTGGCCAAGGCCGTGCGCTGGGGCGATGGCGAGGCCCTGCACGCCATGTTCACCCGCACCCGCGCCATCCGCCGCAGCATCGTCGCGCTGGGCCAGGACACGGCGGCCCCGGATTTCGGACGCCCACGCCCGGCGGAGGACGGCGCCAAGGCGTGACAATCCCTGAGCCCGATCTCAACCGACCTCGAAGCAGGGTTACGGAAGATACTCTGGGGTTACCGACACTACACTGAATCTCACTCAGTACAGCGGCGGCACCCGCACGTTCGGCAGCGGGAAGCCGCTAAACAGCACCTGTCCGCCCATGAGCTTCAGGGGCGGCAGCGGCTTCAGCGGCGGGCCGGAGCCCTGAGGAGCCTGATCCGGCCGCGCCGCGCCGCGGCCAAGCCCGAGAAGGCCGCCGACCAGTTGGCCCACCAGCGCGCCTTCCTTGGAGCCGAACCGCTGGCCGACCACGTTGCCGATCAGCGCATCGACACCCGCTGCCCGCAGATCGATCTGGCCGGTGGGCCGGTGCGCGTCGTCTAGGGCGATCTCACCCTTGGCTTGTACGCGCTGGTCGCCCTTGGCGAGGGCGAGGGAGGTCAGCTCCAAGACACCGCCGGCTTGGCGCCATGTCTCCAGTTCGCGCGGCACGGCGCGGGTACCGATCACCGTCGCGCGGGTGATCGTGGCATCGAGGGAGGCGTCGACTGGCGCGCTGCTGCCGGTGAGCACGTCGAGGGCCGGGACCGCGGCTTGTGACAGCTGGAGGTTCGTATCGACGGCGCCGTCCGACGCGTAGCGGGCGGGAGAGGGCCGGGCGTGAAGCTCGAGGTGCCGCCCCTGCACAGTGATCGGCTGAGGCTCGGCGCCGGCGACGCTCACCTTCGGTGCGTCGACCACCAGGGAGGCGCGGGTGAAGCCGTCGGCGGTGCCGTGGAAGCTGCCCTGAAGGGCGCTCCATGAGGCGTCACCGGTCAGGTCGCCCTGCTCGGCATGGAACGGTCCCTTGCTCTCGAACACAACGAGGCGGGGTTGATAGATCTGCGACACCACGGTCGTCGGGCCGAGGCGGAAGCTGCCATCCGAACGGCTGAGGGTCAGCCCGGCGCATCGCAGTTCGAGGCGAAAGGGGAAGCCGGTCAGGCTGCGGTCCTGGCATGTCCAGGTTCGGCCTGCCGACGCCTCGCGGGCCATCCAGGCGTCCATCTCGCCCTCGGCCTTTCCGCGGATCCAGAACCACGCCACCGACCACGCCGCCACGATGAGGGCGAGGAGGATGTAGGGTAGGAACAGCCCGAGCCGCCCCCGCCGCCGGGTGCGAGCCTGTAGCTGCGCGGTCCCGTTGCGGCCGTCCATCCCCTGCGTCATGCGCGCCGTCCCTCCCCAGGGCCGTCAGTCCAGGCCGGGGGCCTATCCCGCCAAGCCGCTGCGGCGCAAGGGGCCGTGACGAGCGACCGTGCGTCGCCGGATCAGACCGCCCAATCAGAACTGGCGCGGCTCGGCCGTCTCCGAGCGGAGGTCGTCCACGATGGCGCCGCGCTCACGCTCGTCCTCGGCGAGGCGGTGGATGTGAAGCTCGGTCGCCCCGCCCTTGCGCACACGGTCTAGCCAGACCCGCCGCAGGTGCTCGCGCGGGCTCTCGCCCGAACTCGCCACCGAGACCATCTGCGCGATGCCCGACCCGTCACGCCGCACGGCGATCGCCACCGAATCGGACATGTCCTCAGGGTCGAACTCGACCGCAGGATGCACACCCACGACATAGCGGCGGCCGGAGCGGCCACGCCAGGCTGAAAGGGCCAGGGCCGGAGAGCCCCGCAGGCCTTGAGCCGTCCTCAAGCGTTCCTCACGCACGTCCTGCCTCCGTAAGCGATCGTCCTTCAGGTCGCGGAGCGCGGCCGACCAGGACAGGGCCCGTCTGTTCGTCATTTGTTCTCAATTAGAACGAGTTTTCCCCAGGCGTCAAGGACGCTGAGGCGCTAACGGAGATGTGGTGTCGATAGGAGTTATCCACAAGGCTGGCGGGGGTAGTCCGGCGGGGTTTCAGCGGCGCGATGAGGCGGCCGGAGCCTCCTCTGCCGAGACCTCGTAACCGGCCCCCGAGAGGCCAGAGAGACCGTTCCCGACGAGGGCGTTCGAGGCAGTCTCGATCCGCTCCTGAACCAGCTCCTGGAACTCCATCCGGGGCAGGCCGGGGGCGATGGGCGGCAGGATGTCGATGATCGCCTTGCCCGGCCGACGCATGAAACCGTTGCGCGGCCAGAACAGGCCGGTGTTCAGGGCGATCGGCAGGCAAGGCACGTTCAGCGCCGTGTAGAGATGCGACAGGCCCTGCTTGTAGGCGGGCGGGGCACC
Source organism: Methylobacterium komagatae (assembly GCF_042661665.1). Classification (NCBI taxonomy): domain Bacteria; kingdom Pseudomonadati; phylum Pseudomonadota; class Alphaproteobacteria; order Hyphomicrobiales; family Methylobacteriaceae; genus Methylobacterium; species Methylobacterium komagatae. The sequence continues at coordinate 1,887,440 of NZ_JBHSWN010000001.1, read as the reverse complement.
CGGCGGACGGCGCGTGCCCTCGGGGAAGACGATGAGCTGCGCGCCCTCGCGGATGGCGTCGGCCGCGGCGGCGTTCATTAGGCTCATGGCCCGCGTGCCCTTCGAGCGGTCGATCGCCACCATGCCACCGCGCCGGAAGAACCAGCCGACCAGCGGGATCGCCAGAAGCTCCTTCTTCAGCACATAGGCGAAGTGCGGGAACACGATGCACAACGCCAGGGTCTCCAGCGCCGATTGGTGCTTGGCCGCCACGAGAATCGGGCCGGGCGGGACGTTCTCGAGCCCCCGGAACTCCACCTCGGTGCCAGCGACGACCCGCATGAACCACAGCGTGGTCCGCGCCCAGACCCGCGCGACGCGCAACACGCCCGGCCTCGACACGAGGAACGGCAGGCCCAGAATGGCGACCACCGTCGTCGTCAGGTAGAAGCAGAGATTGAAGGCGAGGGAGCGCAGGGCGAGCATTAGCTCCCTTTAGCGCGGGGCTTGCCCTGCTTCCAAGGGCGCGTTTCCGGCGCTGCGGCCTGCAATCATCCAATAGACCAGCCCGGCGCAGCCGCCGACCACGAACAGGATGAGCGTCAGCCGCGCCTCAGCCGCCGCGAGTCCGGACGCGGCGGGCCGGGGCGACCCGCGCATCAGCCAGGGCAGAGCCGCCGTGAGCAGGCCGCAGCCGCCGCCATACCAGACGAGACTCCGGGCTCCCGAGAGCCACCCCCCAGCCCCACCAGGGCGGGGGGAATGAACAGCAGCACGAACAGAGCCTTGGCGAGCCCCGCCACGAGGAGGAGGAAGCCTTCGGGCGGCAACCCGGCGGCGAGATCGCCGAGCGCGACATCGAGGCCCGCCAGCGCGCCTTTCGTCAGCCACGCATTCGCCCCCGGATCGAACAGGAGCGCTACACTCAGCGCGATGCCCCCCGCGGGGACCGCGAGGAGCAGGGCGAAGGCGCCGAGGAGGATGCGCCCGAGCAGGCGCATCAGGTGTGAGCGGGCGTGGCCCCTCCCCCACCGTGGTCGGACTTCTTGCGCCGGAAGCTGCCGAGCCAGATCGAGAAGTGGCGGATCACGACGTAGAAGACCGGGGTGAGGAACAGGCCGAAGAAGGTCGCGCCGATCATCCCGAAGAACACCGCCGTGCCCAGCGCCTGACGCATCTCGGCGCCCGGCCCCGTTGCGATCACCAGCGGCAAGGTGCCGAGGATGAAGGCGAAGGCGGTCATCAGGATCGGCCGGAGGCGCAGGCGGCAGGCTTCCACCGCCGCCTCGACCGGCCCTCGCCGCTCACGCTGCTCGATGTCGTGGGCGAATTCCACGATCAGGATCGCGTTCTTGGCCGCGAGGCCGATGAGCACGATCAGGCCGATCTGGGTGAGGATGTTGTTGTCCTGCCCCCGGAGTTGCACGCCGCCCAAGGCCGCGAGCACGCCCGTTGGAACCACCAGCAGAATCGCCAGCGGTAGCGCCCAGGATTCGTACTGCGCGGCCAGCACGAGGAAGACGAGGAGCACGCCAAGGGCGAAAACGAGGCCCGCCGTGCCGCTCGCCGCCTTCTGCTGATAGGCGATCTCGGTCCAATCGTAGGCAAAGCCGTCCGGCAGGGCCTTCTTGGCGATCTCCTCCATCGCCGTGAGCGCCTGGCCGGTCGAGACGCCGGGCTTGGCCACGCCCTGCACCGGCACCGAGTAGTATAGGTTGAAGCGCTGCACGATCTGCGGACCGGAGACGGTGCGCACGCTCGCGAGCGTCCCCATCGGCACCAGCGCCCCGGTCGAGGAGCGGACCTTGATCTGCGAGATGTCCTGTTCGGTGGAGCGGAACTGCGCGTCGCCCTGCAGGCGCACCTGATAGATGCGGCCGAGCGTGTTGAAGTCGTTCACGTAGGTGCCGCCGAGATCGGCCTGCAACGACGAGAAGACGTTGGCCAGCGGCACGTTCAGCATCCGCGCGATGGTGCGGTCGATGTCGAGGTAGAGCTGCGGCGTGTCGTTGCCGAAGGTCGTGAACACGCGGGTCACGTCCGGGCTCTGGTTCGCCTGGGCCAGCATCTCCCCGGTCGCGGCGAGCAACTGGTTGATGTCGGAGGATTGGCGGCTCTCCACCTGCATCTTGAAGCCGCCGCCCTGGCCGAGGCCGCGCACCGGAGGCGGCGGGATGACAATGACCCGCGCCTCCTCGATGTTGGCGGTGGCCTTGATCACGTCGCCGGTGATGACACCCGCGCTGCGCCCGTGCTCGGCCCGCTCCTTCGCGCCCTTCAGGGTGAGGAACATCACCGCCGAATTGGTCGTGTTGGTGAAGGTCGCGCCGTCGAACCCGGCGATGATGACGGCGTTGGTGACGCCGTCGACCTTGCGGGCCTCCGCCGCCGCCCGCAGCACCACCTTCGTGGTGCGGTCGAGGGAGGCACCGGCCGGCAATTGCACGACGCCGATGAGGTAGCCCTGGTCCTGATCCGGGATGAAACCCGTAGGCGTCGTCTGCGCGAGATGGAGCGTGCCCCAGATGACGCCGGCATAGACCAGCAGCATCACGCCGAGACCCACGATGCCTCCCGTGAGCCCGCGGATCACCCGGCCATAGGCATTCGAGGTCGCGTCGAAGGCGCGGTTGAAGCCGTTCGCCAGCCAGTTCACGAACCGCGTCAGGAAGAAGCGCGGCGGCTTATGTTCGTGGTGCGGCTTCAGCAGCAGCTTGCAGAGCGCGGGCGAGAGGGTGAGCGAGTTGAACGCGGAGATCAGCGTCGATGCGGCGATGGTCAGCGCGAACTGCTTGTAGAACTGGCCCGAGATGCCGGGGATGAAGGCGGTGGGGATGAACACCGCCGCCAGCACCAGCGCGATGGCGATGACCGCACCGCCCACCTCATCCATGGTCTTGTGCGCGGCATCGCCGGGGAGAGCCCCTCGGCCATGTTGCGCTCGACGTTCTCCACCACCACGATCGCGTCATCGACCACGATGCCGATGGCGAGCACCAGTCCGAACAGGGTGAGGTTGTTCAGCGAGAACCCGAAGGCCGCCATCGCCGCGAAGGTGCCGATGAGCGAGACCGGGATGGCGATGACCGGGATCAGCGCGGTCCGCCAGCTCTGGAGGAAGACTAGCACCACGATGACCACGAGGCCCACCGCCTCGTAGAGGGTCTTGTAGACCTCCTGGATCGATTCCTCGATGAACTCGGTCGGGTTGTAGGCGATGCGGTACTCGACGTCGGGCGGGAAGTTCTTCTTGACCTGCTCCATCACCTTCTTGACCGACGCGGCGGCGTCGAGGGCGTTGGTGCCGGGCCGCTGGAACGCGCCGATGCCGACGGCGGGCGTGTCGTTCAGGAACGAGTTGGTCGTGTAGTCCTTCTGGCCCATCTCGACGCGGGCGATGTCCTTCACCCGCACGAGGCGTCCATTCTGCGCCTTGATGATGACCTCGGCGAACTCCTCCGGCGTTTTGAATCTCGCCTGGGATTGCACCACGAGCTGGAACGCCGCCGATGATGCGGCAGGCGGCGAATTGAGCGCGCCGGCCGCGACCTGCACGTTCTGCTCCTGAAGCGCAGTGGTCACGTCGGTGACGGACAGGCCGTAGGCGGCGAGCTTGTTCGGATCGACCCAGATGCGCTCGGCGTATTCGTTGCCGCCGAAGATCGTGATGTCGCCCACGCCGTCGAGGCGCAGCAGCTCGTCGCGGATGTTCAGGTAGATGTAATTGGCGAGGTAGTTCTGGTCGTAGGTCTTGTTCGGCGAGAGCAAGTGCACGACCAGCATCAGATCGGGCGAAGCCTTGCGCACGGTGACGCCGAGGTTGCGCACGTCCGGCGGCAGGCGCGGCTGGGCCACCGACAGGCGGTTCTGCACCAGCACGTTCGCGATATCGAGGTTGGTGCCGACCTTGAAGGTCACGGTCAGCAGCATGTTGCCGTCGTTGGTCGACAACGACGTCATGTAGAGCATGTTGTCGACGCCGTTCACCTCCTGCTCGATCGGGGTCGCGATGGTCGCGGCCACGGTCTCGGCATTGGCGCCCGGATAGGAGGCACGCACCGTCACGGTCGGCGGCACGATCTCAGGATACTGAGAGACCGGCAGCGTCTCGTAGGCGACGAAGCCCAGGATCAGGAAGACGATCGACGTGACGGACGCGAAGATCGGCCGGTCGACGAAGAAATGGGCGAAACGCATCGGTCGAACCTCATGGAGTCGCGTCGGCCCTCATGGGCCGGAGGCGCCTCGTCCCGTTTCAGGTCTTGCTCGGCGGGAGTTCGGTGGTCTCAGGGCTGACCTTGACGCCGGGGCGGACGCGGGTCAGCCCGTTCACCACCACCACGTCCTCGGGCTTCACGCCCTCCTGGATCACCCGGTAGCCGTCGACCTTCGGCCCGAGCTTCACGTCCCGCTGCTGGATCACGTTGTCCTGCCCCACGACGTACACGATCCGCTTGTCCTGGTTGGCGGCCACCGCCTCGTCGGGCAGAAGGATGCCCTTGATCGGCTTGGTCGCGGGCATGGAGACGATGCCGAACAGGCCGGGCTTGATGAATTTGTCGGGGTTCTCGACCGTGGCCCGCAGCAGGACCGTGCCGGTCGCGTTGTCGACCCGGTTGTCCACGAAGTCGAGGGTGCCCTTGCGGGTCGGCTTCGCCTCGCCGGACAGGGCGATCAGGATAGGCGCGCCCTTGCCACGCTGGGTCTGACCCATGCCGATGCCCAGCGAGGCTCTGATACTTCAGGAACGACTTCTCATCGACGAAGTAGCTGAAATAGATCGGATCGAGCGAGACGATCGTCGTCAGCATGGTCTGGTCGGCGATGACGATGTTGCCCTCGGTGACGAGACGCTGGCTGATCCGCCCGTCGATCGGTGACTTCACCTCGGTGAAGTTGAAATTGAGCTGCGCGTTGTCGAGGGCGGCCTGGGCGCTGTCGACATCGGCCTGCGCGGTCTGCGACGCCTGCCGACGCTGATCGGTGACCTGCTCGGAGATGTTGCCGCTCTTCGAGAGCGTCTGAGCGCGCTCCAAGTCGGTGACGGAGAAGTTCTGGCGCGCCTTGGCCGAGGCCAGCGCCGCCTGGGCCTGCTCCAACGCAGCCTTGTAAGGCCGCCGGTCGATCACGAAGAGCACGTCGCCCTTCTTCACCGTCTGGCCATCGACGAAGTTGATCTTCTCCAGATATCCGGTGACGCGCGCCCGGACCTCGACATATTCGATCGGGTCGAACCGGCCGGTATACTGGTCCTTCTCCACGAACTCGCGGAACACAGGCTTGGCCACCGTCACCTTCGGCGGCGGACCGCCCGGAGCCTGGGCGTGAGCGGAAGTCGCTGCCGCGGCGAAGCCGACGAGGAGCGTGAGAGTGCGTGCGAGCCGGCTGCGCATCGTTCTTCTGGGGTCCCTTGGCAATAGCGCGCTACTCCCGCGCCGGCCAAAACGCTTGTGCGCGAACACACATGACGGCATTCGCAACACAACCGCTCAGGAAACTCTAGGCGATATCCTCGCCCGCTAAGTACCAATCCTTGAAACCACCCCGGTAGTGCTCGGAGAGATTGAGTCCTGCCCTCTGAGCAAGGGCGAGAGCCTGAACCGAGCGGACGCCGGCGGCACAAGAAAGAATAGGCCTGCGCCCATCCTTCTCGACCAGATCGCCGAGGGCGGCAGGGTCGAATTCCGAGAGGGGATGGGAGACAGCGCCGGGAATATGGCCCGCCTCGAATTCGTGCGCCTCGCGTACGTCGATCACGAGAACCGACCCATCCGCGAGACCTTGCTTGACCGTCTCGCGATCGAGGTCGACCACCTTCATCCGACGTCGCTCCCCCACACGGCCGATCCGTGGTGCTGACGCTTTTTCATATTCGTCAGCGCCGGGGGACGCAACTCACCGGATCACAGGGCCGCGAGGGTCGGCCCCACCGCCGCGAAATGACCAGCCCAGTCCGGCGGTCGGTAGCCGTCGAGACGCGAAGCGAGGTCCGCCCTTTGGGGCGAGCCCGATTCGGACAGCGCTTCGATCGCCGCGAGCCAGCCGGGCCCGTCGAGAGGATGACGGAACAGGGCCAGCCCCTCCGCAATCTCCCGGTGGGCCGGGATATCCGAAGCGACGACCGGAAGACCGGACGCGGCCGCCTCGACCACGGGGATCCCATAGCCCTCGGTGAAGGAGGGCATCAGCAGGGCGGTGCAGGAGCGCATCAAGGCCGCGAGCCCATGGGTCGAGAGACCGGAGGCCTCGACGACATGCGCCTTCACGCCGGGGCACCGCTCCAGCATGTCGATGGCGCTTTCGGCCTCCCAACCCCGTCGCCCGACGACAACGAGGATCGGCGTCGACGCCCCATGCCGCTCGGCCAGTTCCCGCCAGAGCTGGAACAGCAGCAGGTGGTTCTTGCGCGACTCGATGGTGCCGCAGGCGAGGAAGACCGGCCTAGGCGGGGCGAGACGCAAGCCCTCTCGCGCGAAGGCGGGCTCCACCCCCAGATGCCCCACGGCGACGGGCGGGCGCGGGAAACCCCAGGCTTCGAGGAGGCCGAGGGTGCGTCGCCCCGTATCCTGCGAATTGACCAGGATCGCCGCCGCATGCCGCCCTACCGTGCGCATCCGCGTCTCGTGGCGGGCGGCCTCGCCGTCGCGCCCGTATTCCGGATGGCTGATCGGGATGACGTCGTGGACGAAGAAGGCCGCGCGGACGTCGCGGCGGTCGTAGAGCCAGTCGAACCGGCCTGGAATATCGAGCCGTAGGTGCGACGTGTGCAGGTAGAGGCTGTCGCGCGGCAGCGCCGCGATGGGGCGCGAGCGAGCGAGGATGCGCGCCGCCGTCCGGGCCTGGATCAGGCGACGATTTCGTGCGGAGGAAGGAGGAGGCGAGTGGGTCACGCGCTCTCCGGTCAGCGGCGAGCCGAGGCGCGCAGCGAGCCGCTGGAACGTCGGATCCTGCTCGGCCGGGCGATCCTCGACCCACCCCGCCTCCACCGTCGCGACCACAGCCCGCGCTTCCTCGCGCGGAAGCACGCGCGGCCCGAGCACCGTCGAGACCACGCCGACGCTCTCACCCGGCCCGTCGAGGATCGCGTGGGCATAGGCGAGATCCACCCGATCGATCCCCGATGGGCTCGAATGCCGCAAGCGGGTGAGGAGGCGGGTGAGGTCGAAGGCTTTGGGACGCTGGATCGTGAGGGTCAGGGCGCGTGCCTCGCATGCCGGCCGAAGGAGCCTCCTGCCTAGCCGTCCCGGCGGGTCGGGGCCAGATGCACGCCGAGTTGCGTTTCAGGGCTTGCCTTGTGCGCTCCGGAGACGCTAAGAGCCGCGGACCCTTCGGGGCGTCGGAGTGTAGCGCAGCCCGGTTAGCGCACTAGTCTGGGGGACTAGGGGTCGTGGGTTCGAATCCCGCCACTCCGACCATTCTCTTCGAAGGGACAGGGCCCGAATAACCGGCGGGCCCGCCAATCCATCGAGAATCCGCCTGGACGCTTCCTCCGCCCTCTGAGCTTGGCTCGGGCGGGAGATTGGGCTCGGCGTTTCGCGCTGCCCTAAATCAATACAAGTTAGATTTCAGACATTTTGCCTTTCAGGCAATTGGATGCAATTCTATGTATTAACCCATGCGTCTTTTCAAAATGAACATCGGAATTTGCTTCACGTTAGCAGGCATCGCCATCTTCAAGAGGTGATCTCAATGCCGCATTCCATTTTCATTCGAGAGCGGAAGGCCGGGACGAGCCGTCCTCCGGAATTGATCGCCTACGACATCGACAGTGTAACCCTGGCAAACCGTCTGGTTCGTCAGATCGCGAAATCCTTCGGCACGAACGGGCACGACGCGAAAACCGGCGCTCGCTGGTTCAGGCTCAAACAGACCGTCTTCGACATTTACCGCTGGCAGCAATGAGGATCGCGACGCTGCGCGCCTCACCGCAGCCAGTAGCGGTCCGCCGCGACGGGCGGCGGCAGCGGGTCGCCGAGGGCGTCGAGCACAGTCCGCTCGACGGTGCGCAGCATCGCATCGAGGGGAGATCGTTCGGCGCGGTGCCGAACGGCTCCTCCAGTTCGTCGCCCAGGGCGTCGAGCCCGAAGAACGTGTAGGTGACGAGCGCCACGGCGAAGGGTGTCGCCCAGCCGAGCGAGCCCGAGAGCCCGACCGGCAGGAACAGGCAATAGAGCCACGCCGTGCGGTAGACGAGCAGCGTGTAGGCGAAGGGGACCGGGGTATGGCGGATCCGCTCGCAGGCGGTCTGGATCGCGCAGAGATCCGAGACCTTTCGCTCGAGTAGCCCGAACAGCACGTCGGTCAGCGCCCCCGCCTGCATCGCCGCCGCGAGATCCGCAAGCATCGGGCGGAGCGTGGCATCCACGGGGCTCGGCCGTTCACGCAGGGACGCGGCCTCTTTCTCCGGCAGCCATGGGGCGGCCGCCTCTGCCTCGTCGCCGCCGCGCAGGCAGGCATGCAGGGCGCTGGTGAAGGCGAGCACCCTCAGGAGGCAGGCACGGCGCAGGGCGGCATGTTCCTCGCCGGGCAGCAGCGCGGGGATCGTCCGGGCGAGGCCGCGCGTCTCGACGATGAGCGATCCCCAGACCTTCCGCGCCTCCCACCACCGGTCGTAGCAGGCGTTGTTGCGGAAGCTGAGGAAGATCGACAGAGCGAGGCCGATCAAGGTGAAGGGCCCGACCCCGGCGGTGACAGGGAAGGCCCAGGGCCAGCGCTGCTCGGCGGCGACCACCACCACAGAGAAGGCGGTGAGCGTGATCACCGTCGGCGCCACCTGCGGTAGGATGGAGCCGCGCAGGGCGAACATGACAGTGACGAGCGTGGGGCGCGGGCGAACGATCATCCCCGTTCTCTGACACGGGCGCGAGCGCTTGGCAGCCTCCGTGATCATCGCCTCGATTGTGCGCCGCGTTGTTGACAACGCGCCGCAACGGGTGCGACTGCGCCGCCTTCGTTAACGAAGGGGTCTCCGCCGCGCCGGGAGGGGCACCCAGGAGGGGGCGGCGCCGGGCGCCGCGGCAGCGATGCGCGCACTCATCTTTCCGGGTCAGGGTAGCCAAGCCGTCGGCATGGCCAAGGATCTTGCGGCGGAATTCCCGCAGGCACGGGCCGTGCTCGACGAGGTCGACGAGGCCCTGAACCAGAAGCTCTCCCATCTCATGGCCGAGGGTCCGGTGGAGGAGCTGACCCTCACCGCCAACGCCCAGCCCGCCCTGATGGCGGCGAGCCTCGCGGCGTTGCGCGTGCTGGAAGCCGAGAAGGGCCTCGACCTCGCCCGCGACGTCGCCTGCGTCGCCGGGCATTCGCTCGGCGAATACGCGGCGCTTGCCGCCGCAGGCAGCCTGTCCATCACCGACGCCGCGCGCCTGCTGCGCATCCGGGGCGAGGCCATGCAGGCGGCGATGCCCCCGGGTGCGGGCGCCATGGCCGCGCTGATCGGCACCGATCTGACCGGCGCCCACGCCCTGGCCGAAGAGGCCGCGCAGGGCGAGATCTGCGATGTCGCCAACGACAATGGCGGTGGGCAGGTGGTGCTCTCCGGCAGCCGCGCCGCAGTGGAGCGCGCCGTCGCCCTTGCCCCCTCGAAGGGCATCAAGCGCGCGGTGATGCTGAACGTCTCCGCGCCGTTCCATTGCCGCCTGATGGCGCCGGCCGCCATGCGGATGGCACAGGCGCTCGCGGCCGTGACCCTGAACCCCCCGCGCGTGCCGCTCTACGCCAACGTCACCGCTGCGTCGGTCTCCGGACCCGACGAGATTCGCACCACCCTGGTGGAGCAGGTCACCGGAACCGTCCGCTGGCGCGAGAGCATCGCCGCCATGGCCGCGACCGGGGTGGACAGCTTCGTCGAACTCGGCGCGGGCAAGGTCCTTGCGGGCCTCGTCAAGCGCATCGCCCCCGGCGCGACGGCCGTCTCGGTCGGAACTCCGGCCGACGTGGCCGCCTTCGCGCTCTGAACACGAACGGAACCCGACCCATGTTCGATCTGACCGGCCGCAAGGCCCTCGTCACCGGCGCGACCGGCGGCCTCGGCGGGGCCATCGCCCGTAGCCTCCACGCGGCGGGCGCCACCGTCGCCCTCTCGGGCACCCGCGCCGAGGCGCTGGAGGCCCTGGCCGCCGAACTCGGCGAGCGTACGGCGATCGTGCCCGCGAACCTCGCCGACACCGCCTCCGTGGAGGCGTTGGTGCCCTCCGCCGAGGAGGCGATCGGCCCGCTCGACATCCTCGTCAACAATGCGGGCATCACCCGCGACAACCTCTTCATGCGGATGAAGGACGAGGAGTGGGATTCGGTCATCGCCGTGAACCTCACCGCCGCCTTCCGCCTGTCGCGGGCCGCCGTGAAGGGCATGATGCGCCGCCGCTATGGCCGGATCATCGGCATCGGCTCGGTGGTCGGCACCACCGGCAACCCCGGCCAGGGCAACTACGCCGCCGCGAAGGCGGGACTTGTCGGCCTGACCAAGGCGCTGGCAGGCGAAGTGGCTTCGCGCGGAATCACCGTGAATTGCATCGCGCCGGGCTTCATTTCCTCGCCGATGACCGACGCTCTCAACGAGAAGCAGCGTGAGGGCATCCTGACTCGCGTGCCCGCCGGACGCCTCGGCGAGGGCGCGGAAGTGGCCGCCGCCGCGCTCTACCTGGCCTCGTCGGAGGCGGGCTATGTCACCGGTCAGACCCTGCATGTGAACGGCGGCATGGCAATGATCTGAGTGTAAACGGGGTCAAGGCACTGAAAAACCACACCTCTGAACGCTTTGTGAACGGGCTCTCGCCAGGGCCGGAACCCTGTGCTACCACCCGGTTCAGCCGTACAGGGGGTTGACGGTTCAGCGGGTTTTCAGTCCAAGGCCCCTGACTCGGGGATAACCCGGTTCAGCTCGAAACACGCGCGATCGAACACCGGCTCAGAAGCGCCCTCAGGCATGATGAGCCACGGCACACAAAAAGACGCGAACAGAGACCAGCAAGGACGAGGACGCAAGACCGATGAGCGATATCGCTGAGCGCGTGAAGAAGATCGTTGTCGAGCACCTGGGCGTGGAGCCCGAGAAGGTGGTCGAGAGCGCCAACTTCATCGACGACCTCGGTGCCGACAGCCTCGACACCGTCGAGCTGGTGATGGCCTTCGAGGAGGAGTTCAACGTCGAGATTCCGGACGACGCTGCCGAGACCATCCAGACGGTTGGGGACGCGGTGAAGTTCCTGGAGAAGAACTCGGCCGCCTGAGGGGTCGACGCGAGTTTTCACGCGGCGCGGTTGAGGCGGTTTCGCCCCCGCGCCGTTCTTCGTTTTTAAGGGTCAAAACGGGACGGACGCGATGCGGAGGGTTGTGGTCACGGGTCTAGGCATGGTCACGCCGCTCGGGAGCGGAGTGGAACACAGCTGGAGCCGCCTGATCGCGGGGGATAGCGGCGCCGGGACCATCCGGGGCTTCGAGTCCGCCGATCTGCCTTGCCGTATCGCCTGCCAGATCCCCTTCGGCGACGGGACGAACGGCACGTTCAACCCCGATTCCGCGATGGACCCGAAGGAGCAGCGTAAGGTCGATCCGTTCATCGTCTATGCGGTGGCGGCGGCCGACGAGGCCCTGGCCGATGCGAACTGGCACCCGCAGACCGAGGACGAGCGCTGCGCCACGGGCGTGCTGATTGGCTCCGGCATCGGCGGCATCGGCGGCATCTACGACGCCTCGGTGACCCTGCACGACAAGGGGCCGCGCCGCATTTCGCCGTTCTTCATCCCCGGCCGCATCATCAACCTCGCCTCGGGGCAGGTCTCGATCAAGCATGGGCTGAAGGGTCCGAACCATGCGGTGGTCACCGCCTGCTCGACCGGCGCGCACGCCATCGGCGATGCCAGCCGCCTGATCGCGCTGGGCGATGCCGACGTGATGGTCGCGGGCGGCGCCGAATCGCCGGTGAACCGCCTCTCCATCGCGGGCTTCTCGGCCTGCCGCGCCCTGTCCACCGGCTTCAACGACAGCCCGGAAAAGGCCTCCCGCCCCTACGACAAGGACCGCGACGGCTTCGTCATGGGCGAAGGTGCGGGCATCGTGGTGCTGGAAGAGTACGAGCACGCCAAGGCGCGCGGCGCGAAGATCTATGCCGAGGTGATCGGCTACGGCCTTTCGGGCGATGCCTATCACATCACCTCGCCCTCGCCGGATGGCGATGGCGCCTTCCGCTGCATGACGGCGGCCGTGAAGCGTGCCGGGATCAACCCGGCAGATATCGACTACATCAACGCCCACGGCACCTCGACGCCCATGGGCGACGAGTTGGAACTGAAGGCGGTGGAGCGCCTGCTGGGCGACGGGGCGGCCACGGCCACCATGTCCTCCACCAAGAGCTCGGTCGGCCACCTGCTCGGCGCGGCGGGCGCGGTGGAGGCGATCTTCTCCGTCCTGACGATCCGCGATGGCGTGATCCCGCCGACGCTGAACCTCGACAACCCGAGCGTCGAGACGAAGATCGACCTCGTTCCGCACGAGGCCAAGCGCAAGCGCGTGGACATCGCGCTGTCGAACTCGTTCGGCTTCGGCGGCACCAACGCCTCGCTGGTGATGCGGCGGGTCTGAGGCGTCCCCGACAGATCGCGGACAGGTCCGTCTCAGCGAGCGGAGCCATCCAGGGCTGCGGGACGTCTCAGGACATCGCGGGTCCCTGGTTGGCTTCGTTCCGTTCACAGAGACGTCGGAGGGTATGGAACGCCCGTCCGTCCGCGCCGCCCTTACATCCGTCGCGTCGGCCCCTCGGCGTGCCGGGCGAGCAGCGTCATGATGTGTGCCAGCATCAACCGCATGCGGCAGCGGGTCGGATCCTGCGGCCAGGAGGCAGGCAAGGCCTCGACGGCAGCGCGGAGCAGCGCGAGGCGTTGCGTGGATTCGATAAGATTCGTCATCCCCAGTATCCGAAAGGCCCGTGTCCGCGGTGCGCCCCCGCAAACGAGCCTCGAACCACCCATAGTCGGGGAGTGGGAAAACCGCACAAGACCGGCTCCTACGACCTTTAGCACCGGAGCGCCTGGACATGCGTCGCAGGCTCCCCGACCGTAAGGGTCAAGGACAACGGAACCCAAGCCAGCGGGCTCCAAGCCGTCTTGTGAGGGGCTTCCCAACCCCAGGGCGGCGCGTACCGCCCCACCCGCCAAGAGGCCCCCGGACCGGGGGACGGTCAAGGGGAAACGGGTATCCGTTCCCAAGGGGAGGCTGATGTCTCACGTCTGTAGGAGGGGCAAGGCACGCTGATCCCGCTCCTCACCCCAGAGACCGGCCGGAAAGGCGCGAGTTCCCCTCTCCCTGCAAGCGGGGCGAGGGGAATGCAGACCTTCTCGGCCAGCCCCTAGGTTAAGGTGGAGGACTGCAAGAGCGAACTTTATCCCGTGCGATGCATCTAGCGCGGCACCCGCCCGTCGGGCGTCAGGCGGTGCACCACTTCAGGCAGCACCTGCGCCAACTCGCTGAGTAGCGCGGAGCGATCCATGCCGGTTTCGCGCTCCAGGGTCGAGACCGTATCGCCGCCGAGCGCCTGTTCGAGTTGGTTGGGGTCGATCGCGTGGTTCGCGCCGTGGCCGATCCATGAGCCGATCACGTCGCCCAGGCCGGCATTGCGGAAGCGATCCACCAGGGGGCCGAGGCCGCCGACCTCCTCCGCCTGCGGCCGGCCGGGACCGTCGCCACCGAGCATGCCCGACAGGTCATCGAAGCCGCTGCCGGGCAGCGAATCGTCCTGAGGCGCCTGAGAGGCCGGGCCGGTGTCGCGGCGCCCGCCATATTGATCGAACCCGCCGATATCGCCCGAATCGTCTCGCGGCAGCGGCGCGCGCTGCGGTCCACCGGAACGGTCCGCCTCGGGGCCGGGCTCGCCGCCCTGGTGCCCACGGCCGAAAATATCGCCGAAGCCACCACTGGCGCCCTTCGCGAGGAGCAGCATCAGCAGCGCCTTCACCAGCGGCGACATCCCCCCGCCCTGGCGACTTCCGCCGAAGACTTGGCCGAGTACGCCGCCGATCACCGATTCCAGCATGCCCATGGCACTCTCCCGTTCCTGTGCGCGCGGAGCCTCTTCAACGGCCCGTGCCGGTGGTTCGGTTCCCCAGGGCGCCCAGGGCGCAGCCTGCGAGATAGAGCGGCATCATCAACGCCGCGCCTTCGAGCCAGAGCCCGACCGCCCCCGGCACGACCCGGAAGACAGCGAGCAGCATCAGCAACACAGTGAGGCTGAGAAGGCCGAGGGGCACCGTCTTGCCCGTGGGCCAGCCGGAGAGAAAGCCCACGAAGACGCCAAGCGCCGCTGCCCCGGCAAGGCCGGGCCAGAACGCGGAAAGGAGGAGCGTCACGGCGCCAGCGCCACCGTAGCGGGCCCCGCGCCTTTATCGGGTCCGGCTGCGATCTGGCCCGGCCGCATCCCCGCCTGAAGCAGGTATTCCACCAGGGCGAGCGCGCGCTGCCGGGCGAGACCGGACGTCTCGTCCTCCGGCGGCTTGGCCTCGGCGACGGGCTCGGCAGGCTTTTCCTTTTCCGCCTTGCCCTTCTCCGCCTTGGCTTTGGCAGCCGTCTTCTTCTCCGGCGGCTTCGGATCATCGGAGGGCGGCGGCTTGGCACCCGGCGGGTCGGCGGGGCCGGACACCGCCACCTTCAGGTCCGGGCAGGTCTTGGCCAGGGCGGCCAGGGCATCGAGGGCCGGGTAGAAGGCGGGCGTGAGGGCCGTGCTGCCGACGGGGAAGCGCAGATCCGCCGTAGCAGTGGCGGCGGCTACGCCCTGACGGCACGAATCTCCGTCGCGTCGCGCCTCCGGCTCCTTCGCATCGACGGCGACCTCACCCGTCCAGCCGGGCGGAAGGACGGCGGCGACCTTCTCGGGCGCGCGGGCGGCAGCCTCGGGGTAGAGGCTCTCACCCGACAAATTGAGGGTCCGGTCGATCACCGTCGCCTCGCCCGTGGCCAGCGTCGACAGCAGGCCGACGCCCGCTTCCAGCGCGGGAGCGAGCCCGGCGGGGGCGCCCTCCGCGATACGGGTCCGGTCGATCACAGGCTCGCGGAAGATCTTCTGGCGCAGGGCGGCGAGGACCCTCCGGCGGGTTTCCTCATCCGGCAGGTGGCCGCTCACCGTCACCGCCTCGGCCGTGCGGCGCAGGCTGACCCGGTATGGCGAGAGAGGCTTCGCCACCAGCGATACGGTGCCCGCGCCGATCCCGGCGGGGCGGGCCTCACGCATCAGCGCCTGTGCGTCGGGGATCGCCTGCGGGTCGATGGCATCGCCGCGCACGGAGACGGCGCCTCCCTCGTAGGCAACCTCGCCCGCCTGGATCAGCGCGGCGAACTTGCCCATGAAGTCGATCAACACCAGCGGATCGACCCCCGAGGGCAGGCCGCGTGCGGCCTGGAGACGATCCTCCACTCGGCCGCCCTCGGTCGTCAGACGAGCCAGGGCCAGGGCCGCCTGGCGGACGGCTTCGGACGGGACGAAACCGGAGAGCGTCACGCCCGCTCCCGTACGGGCCAGGGCAAAGCGGTACTCGGTGATGCGCGGCGGCAGGACGTCGATCCGGCCGAGGCTGAAACCCTCCGGTGGGCGTGCCAGGGCGCTGCGCAGGGCATCGTAGGCCGCGAGATCCAGGGCCTCGCCGGAGAGGCTGAGCACCGTGTCGGTGAGCACGGCCTTACCGCCGGGAGCGAGGCTCGGCAGGCGCGCGGCGAGGAAGGCGGCGGCGGCGGCGAAATCCGGCGGGGCGCCCTTGGCGGCGCGGGCGGCATCGCGCAACGGCGTGCCCGCGCCGATAGCTCCGGTCACTTCGACCTCCAGGGCGCGGCGGCCGATCTCCACAGGGCGGCTGCCCTCCAGGGTCACGCCGGTATGCCCGGTCCAGGTGGCGGCCCATTGGAACGGCGCGGCGGTCTCCACGAGGCCGATTTCGGGAACGATGCGGCGGGGGCTTTCGAGGGCATTGAGCCGGGCGAGCGCGATGGCGCGCGACGCCTCGTCGGGCGCCTCACCCAGGGCGACGAGGTCCCGTCCCCGCGCGGTGATGCGCAGCCAGGGCTCGCCGTTCCCCGCCGCCGTGGCGGCGGCGATCCCCTCGCCCTCGCCGGTGACCCGCGTGGCGATGCCGGGCGCGGCCCAGAAGGCGACACCGGCCCAGAGGCCGGCGAGCGGCACCAGGCCGACCAGCCAGCCGACGCGGCGCAGGGCTCGGGCGGACGTCTCGGTCTGCGGCACGGATGGGGTCCGACTGAAAGGCTCGCCCCTATAGCACAGACCGTTTCCGGCAGCATGAGGGCGAGCGCGGGTTTCACCCCTCGCGCAGCATTTCCAGTTCCAGCCAGCGGTCCTCGGCGGCGGCGAGTTCCGTCTCCGCCTGGGCGAGCATCGTACTCGCCTTCTCGAACCGCGCCGGGTCGCGGGCATAGAGGCCGGAATCGTCGAGGATGCCCTTAAGCTGCGTGATCGCGGCCTCGAGCTTGGCGATGCGGTCCGGCAGGGTCTTCAGCTCGTGCTGGTCCTTAAAGCCGAGCTTCGCCTTGCCCGCTGGCGGGGCGGCGCGCTCACGCGGCTCGCCCTTTTCGGCCTTCTCGGGTTTCTTGCCCGCCACGGCCCGCGCCTCGACGCCCTTGCCGCGCTGGGTGAGCATGTCCGTATAGCCGCCGGCATATTCGACCCACCGCCCCTCCCCTTCCGAGACGAGGACGCTGCCAACGACTCGGTCGAGGAAGTCGCGGTCGTGGCTCACGAGGAGCAGGGTGCCCTCGTAATCGTCCAGCATCTCCTGAAGCAGATCGAGGGTTTCGAGATCGAGATCGTTGGTCGGCTCATCGAGCACCAGCAGGTTCGACGGCTGCGCCAGGGCCTTGGCGATCAGCAGTCGGTTGCGCTCGCCGCCCGAGAGAACCGAGACCGGCGTGCGGGCCTGCTCCGGCGAGAACAGGAAGTCCTTCAGGTAGCCGATCACATGTCGGCTTCGACCGTTCACGACGACGCTGTCGCCCCGCCCCCCGTGAGCACATCGGTGACGGTCATGCCCGGTTCGAGGGCGGCGCGGCCCTGGTCGAGGATCACCGGCTTGAGGTTGGTGCCGAGCACGATGTCCCCCGAATCAGGGCTGGGCTCGCCGGTCAGCATCTTGATCAGGGTGGACTTGCCCGCGCCGTTCGCGCCCACGATGCCGAGGCGATCGCCGCGCATTACCCGGAGCGACAGGGTGTCGACGATTCGGCGCTCGCCATAGGATTTCGAGACACCCCGCCCCTCCATCACCAGCGCACCGGAGGATTCCGCCTCGCCCGCCTGCATGCTCACCGAGCCGACCGGACGGCGATGATCACGCCGGTCCTTGCGGAGGGCGTGGAGGTTGCCGAGACGCCGCACGTTGCGCTTGCGCCGGGCGGTGACGCCGTAGCGGAGCCAATGCTCCTCGTCGGCGATCTTGCGCTCGAGCTTGTGCTGATTGCGTTCCTCCTCCTCGAGGAAGGCATCGCGCCAAGCCTCGAAGCTGGAGAAGCCCTGCTCGATCCGCCGCGTCTCGCCCCGGTCGAGCCAGATCGTCGACCGCGACAGGGACGAGAGGAAGCGCCGGTCGTGGCTGATCAGGACGAGGGCGGCGCGGATGCCCCTCAACTCGGATTCGAGCCACTCGATGGCTGGGAGGTCGAGGTGGTTGGTCGGCTCATCAAGGAGCAGCACGTCGGGCTCGGGCGCGAGCGCACGGGCGAGCGCCACGCGGCGACCCTCGCCGCCCGAGAGTTTGGTGGGGTCCTCCTCGCCGGTCATGCCGAGGCTTTCGAGGAGATAGCGGGCACGGTGGACCGGATCGCCGGGCGCGAGGCCCGCTTCCACGAAGTCGAGGGTGGTGGAGAAGCCCGAAAAATCCGGCTCCTGCGCGAGGTAGCGGATCGTCGTGCCCGGCTGGACGAAGAGGTGCCCCTTGTCCGGCTCGACGAGCCCGGCGGCGATCTTCATCAGCGTCGACTTGCCCGAGCCGTTGCGGCCGACGAGGCAGGTCCGGTCGCCGGGGGCGATGGTGAGGTCGGCGCGGGTGATCAGCGGCGTACCGCCGAAGGTCAGCGCGGCATCCTGAAGGGTGAGAAGCGGGGGTGCGGCCATGGCGAGCTTATGGCAGCGCCGCGCTGGCTCTTCAAACACTCACCGTCATTGCGAGCCTCGCGAAGCCATCCAGGGGCGGAGGCGTCCTCACCCAACGGGGCGTCGCCCTGGATTGCTTCACTGCGTTCGCAATGACGGCGGGACTCACGCCGTCGGATTGGCCGGGCCGGGCGGGCTGATCGGCTGGCTGCCGGGATCGTTCACCGGAATCTCCGGCGGGTGGATGCCCGGTGCCTCGGCCGGGGTGTTGCCGGGGATTTCCGGCGCGGGGCTGGGCGTCGGCACCTGCGGCGGATCGTAGGGCGTGTCCGGCGCCGGGGTCGGCGCGGGCTGCGGCACCTCGGGGATGGTGCCGGGATTCGACGGATTCGCCATGGCGGGCCTCCTCGCTGCGGGCCCCTTCACGCGGGGCCGACTTGGACCAGCGAACGGCCCGCGAATGCCGGATGTTCCGCCTATTTCTTGGTGAGAAGCAGGTTTCCTTCCTTGCTCGCGACCTTCTGGATCTTCTCCGCGAACAGGGCGAGCAGGAACGGCAGCTTGACCTCCAGGCGGACGCTCTCGGGCCCGACATCGATGGTCCCCGCCACCTTCTGGGCGACGGCCGAGACGCCGAAATCGAGCCGGTCGCCGCTCCAGCCGAGCTGATCGATGGTAATACCGCTCTTATGGAGCATGGCACGGGCCTGTTCGGTACCTTCCACGAGGCGGCGCTTGGCCTCGGCCTGTCCGAGATCGTGCGGAATGTCGACGATGAGGGGCTTCGGCATCGGGGCAACCGGAGTTGGGCGCTGGGAGCGCGTGACGGGGAACGCGTCCCACACATGGGGTCGCCCCGCTTCCCCGGCAACGAAGGCGGCGAAAACGAAAAACGGGATGGCTCGCGCCACCCCGTTGAGTCGTGTTCCGTCGGGGCCTTCGGCCCAACCCTGAAACGCCCCGGGCGGAGCACCGCCCGGACCACGCTGTCACCCTCACGGGCGTCAGCGTGTCCTTGTTTTCCTCAGCATCGCTCAGCGAAAAACCGGATCCCGGTCTCTCGCGTCACGCCTTAACGGCCGAGGAAGATCGAAGCCAGCCGCTGGAGCAGACCCCGCGGTGCGGGCGGAGGTGCGCTCTGCCCAGGGCCGTCCCCGATCTAAGCGTTGGCGGCGAAGGGGTGCTTGGCCGAGTTGCGCTGCTCGGTGACCACGGAAGCCTTCGGCTCGCCGTTTACAGCGCGCTGGATCGACAGCTTGGTGGCCTCGTAGTTGTACTGCTGGATCTTGGCGTCGTCGGCCGCTTCCCAGTGGATGAACACGCCGACCAGCACGTACAGGTCGTCGGCCTCGTCCGCCGGGATGATGCCCTCGGCCACGCAATCCTGCACAGCCTTGGCAACGCCGTGCTGGGCCGGGCCGAACATCTGGACGGCCTGACGGGCGTCGTTGATGGTGACCTTGTTGAACATCAGCGTGTTCGGCTTGCACGGCAGGTTCGGCGCGATCACGGCGAGCAGGCTGGTGAAGCCGTGCTTGTTGTTGATCAGGCCGTTGCAGAAGGCCGTCTCGGCCGGCGAGTTGCGCGGTCCGATGATGAGGTCGATGTGGGCGACTTCGTTGCCATCGCCGACGAGAGCCTCGCCGACCAGGACCTTGTTGATCTTCGCCATTCGGTGTCTCTCCCTGAATCCGTTAAAGAGGCTGCGGCGCCGGGCTGAGCCGCTGCCGAAAAGCCATCCTTGTTATCGGCGCCCCGCAGGCCCCCGGGGGAGCTGGCTGGGCCGGTTGGGCCGGATAGCGCGGCGGACCCTACAGCGGGGCCCCTGCTGTCACAAGGCGCGCAACGCCCTGATTTTGAGGAATATCTTTATGCCGGCGTAGGAACGGCGCGAACCGGGAGGGGTTCAGGCCAGCCGAGCGCCTGCCTCGATCAGCGCCTGCCAGAACAGCGTGGCGACGGTGAAGTCGGCGCTGGTCCCCGGATTGATGCCTCGCTCCTTCAGAACCGCGTCGAATGCGAGCAGCTGCGCGACCGGCTTCGCCACCATGTCGATCCCCGCCTTGAGACGCTGGGCCTCGGCGCGAACCTCCTCGGCGATGGCCTCCCCGTGCTTCCGAAGGATGTGGCTGTCGGGGAAGGCGCTGACATAGTCGAGATGAACGGTGCTCGCGCGCCAGGACTCGTCGAGCCCCGCGGCTTCGGCTGCGGCCAAAGCCGGCAAACCGACGATTCGCACGTCTTCGTAGCCGGTGACGTAGGCGCGGGCGATCCGGTCGCGTGGGGCCGCCTCGGCCATGGCGGCGAGAAGCGGTGGCGTTTCGGCCGTCTCGGTGGTCACGTCGTAGCGCGCGGCCTGCCCGAGCCCTCCCGGCGAGGCGAGGCGGATGGCGGCGAAGACATCGCGCGCATCCTCCGACCCGAGCCTATCGAGGGCTTGGACCAGGGTCACGCCGTGCTCGGCAGCGAAAGCCAGAGGGGCGCAGAGAAGCAGGATACCGAGATTGGTGTTCTGCCCCACCGCTTCGCGTGTGGCGGCGACGCCCGCGAAAACCCGCGCTCCGATCCCAGCATCCGCCCGGGCGAGCGCCGGGGCCGAAACCTCGGCGCTGCGGGCGAAGTCGGCCACCTCCATCCGGTGCCCGGCGGCATAGGAATGGACGTTGCCGACCTTCAGCGCATCGAGCTCCGCAAGGCAGGCCGACCGGTAGAGATCGGCGATCCGGGCTGGATCCAAGTCTGATGGCAAGTCAGGCGACCTGTCAGGCAACCACGAGGCGCGGACGCATCTGCCCCCGCACCGCCGCGAGGAAGCCGCGCACCACGCTCGCCGCGATATCGGTCTCGCAGACGGTCTGGAGACCGGACCATGCGGGCATGGAGTTCACTTCGAGTACGGCATAGCCGCCCTCCCCGTCCTCCACGAGGTCGACGCCGGAATAGGCGACACCCACGGCGGCGGCGGCGGCCTCAGCCAGTTCGGCGGCGGCGGCGGGCATGGCCCAGGGCAGCGGGCGGCCGCCCCGGTGAACGTTGGTGATCCAGCCATCACCTTCGCGAATCATCCCCGCGATGGCCCGCCCGTCGCACACGAACACGCGGTAGTCGCGCCACAGCCCGTCCCGCCGGGGGACGTAGCGTTGCAGGTAATAGACCCGCGAGACCGCTTCTTCCTCCGGGAGATCCTCCGGCCGCTCGATCAAGGCGAGCCCTTCCCCCTGCGAGCCGAACAGCGGCTTGAGCACGAGGGGATTGCCGGGCCTTGCCTCCCGCGCGGCGACACCTGAGGCCGCCTCGCGGGTGGAAACCACCCAGGTCTGCGGCGTCGGCAGGCCCGCGCGGGCGATGAGCAGAGACGTCGCCGCCTTGTCCACCGAGCGTTCGATGGCGGAGGGCGAGTTCCACACCACGCAGCCCGCCGCAACCAGGGCGTGAAGCACCCCGAGCCGCATGGTCGTGGCCTCGAAGGTGCCCCCCGCAATGGTCCGCAGGAGTACCCCGTCCGGCAGGGCGCCGTCGAAGCCCGGCACCCGCAGGGGCTCTCCGGCGCCGGTCTCGATGGTGACGTCGGCCAGCGAGAACAACACCGGTTCGACGCCCTGCGCCCGCAGCGCCGCCAGGAGCCGGGACTTGTGCCAGTTGCCGTTATCGGCCGCGAGGGCGATCCTCATCGCGGCTCAGGCGAAGGACGCTTCGACCAGGGACGGCTCCAGGCGACCGCCGCGGAAGGTCGCGCCTGTGCGCACCGAGGTAACGATGGCCTCGGCCGGGGAGAACAGGGCGCCGTCGATCTTGTAGAAATCGCCGTTCACCCGCGAGAAAATCTCCGCGAAGGGCGCGCCGTGATCGGCCGAGCCGGTGGAGGGAAGCTGCTCGGCGAGTTGCTTCGCATCGGCATCGTCCGCATCCACGAAGAGCTGCACCCGCCCGCCATAGATGATGGCGTCGTTGGTGCGGCCCATGGCCTTGATGAAGTCCGGATGCGGGGGCGAGAGCGGCGCCGAGCCGATGCCGTCGAGGATGGCGTGCAGGTCGAACCCGACCGTGTGCGCCTTGTGCAGGGCCACTTCGAGCACGCGGGCGACGACCTGGGTGGAGCCCGCAAGGCTCTGGGTCGGGGCGAAGATGAAGGTCAGGTCCTCGGGGCGCACGTTCGACGCCTCGGCGACCTTGGCGACCACGCTCTCGGGCGGCCCACCGGCCGATTCGAGCACGAGGGCGGTCTTGGTGGCGGTGTCGCGGTAGCCGAGTTCGCCGTAAAGCTCCTCGACGGCGGCGACGGCGCGGCCGGGACCGGAGCCCAGGGCGAAGAAGCCCGTGCCGCCGGTCTCGTCCGCGAGGCTCCAACCCGCATACTGGCTCCCGAGGCAGGCGAGCACCGGATCGGCCGAGTGGACCGTGAGCGTGTAGGGCCAGGAAGCGACCGGGCCGGTGGGCACCACCGTGACGGTGCCGAGACCGCCCATGCAGATCTCCGCGATCCGCCGTCCGGCCTCGATCGAGCCTCGCGCGGTCGAACCCGCATCCACCATCCGCGCACCGCCCGGCGCCTGCGAGACGGCAAGCCGCAGGGCCTGCGCATCGGCGACAAGGCGCTCGACCAGGGGGCCGCTCAGGGCGTTGAGGCTCGGGTGGCTCTGGCTGTCGCTCATACTCGGGCTTCCTCGGTTCTCGTGTTCTCGTTCAGGGCCGACCGCAGCCGCTCCGTCCTCAGGGCGAGGGCGGCGCGGGCCGATTCGCCGTCGGCACCGGTGGCGAAGACGGTGCAGAGCGGCGTGTCTCGCCGCACGGTGCTTCCGGCGGCGGGCCGGTCGCGGATATGGGCGGGCCACGCGACGGCCGGGACCGGCGCATGGTCCGCGAGGGCGTAACAGATCGCTGAGGCTGCCGCATCCTCCGGCGGCGAGCCAATTGACAGCGGCGCGCCCTCGCAAACGCATGCCTCGACATGGGCGGCGAGCAGGGGCACGGCGCGGCGGTCGAGCAGGTCAAGGGTCGCACCCGGGCGCGGGTTGATCTCGGTGAGCCACCACGTGGCCCCGTTGCTGAGGAAATCCGCGCTGGCGAGGCCGGTCAAACCGGTCGCCCTAGCGATCCGCCGGGCTGCCTCGATCACCGAATCACGGAGAGGGCCCGGCAGCGGATGCGGCTCGCCCGCCGCGAAGGCCAGCGCGCCGCCGTAGCGGAACGGGCGATCCGGCGCGGGCGCGGCCCATTGTGCCGTCACCGCCAGCACCTCGATCCGTCCCACCCCGGCGAGAAAGTTCACCGCGTACGGCCGACCGGCGACGCGGGCCTGATGGTAATGGCCGGGCTCCGGCGGCGCCTCGCTCGCGGCGCGGATATGGCCGCCGCCCGAACCGCCCATGGCCTTCATCACCCAGTTCGCCGGATCCGCGACCGCCTCCGTGGTGACGGCGGGATGGGGGATGCCGAGCCGGGCGCAGAGGGCGGCCAAGGCGAAGGGGTCCTTCAGCAGCGCCACCGATTCGGCCGAAGCGCCGAGGAGACGGTGCCGCCGCGAGAGTTCCGCGATGAGGCCGGGATCGTCCTCGAAGCCACTCCCCAGAACGAGCCCGAGGCTCGCCCCCGCCTCGTCCGCCAGGGCGTCGATGGCGTGCAGCGCGGCCTCCGGCACCATGCCCCGGCCGAACCGGCCGGGCATCACCCGGACTGATTCGGCGAGTTCGCAGGTGTCGTCGTCCCCGAACAGATCGGCCACGTAGGGGCGCAGGCCCGCCCGCCGCGCCGCCTGAGCGAGGGCACGGCCGGACTGCGCCGCGATCAGGATCGCATCCCCCATCCGGGCCCGGATCAGCCGGCGATCTCGACGGCGAGAGGATAGGCGTCGCGGAAATCGAGGCAGAGCGGCGTGTCCGATTCGAGCATCCGCTGAAACAGGCGACGCTGCGTCTGGTACTTCACGTTGCCCACCGCCAGGGCGCCGATGCCAAAGCCGCGGCCGCCGGGCAGTTCGACATCCACCGCGTTCACGTCGATCCCGGCGATGCCGGCGGGCGGCACCGCGTTGACGTCCGAAGCGACGAGGAGCTTTGGCGCGTGGGCCAGATCGTCCGCCGTGAGGATCGGGATGCCGGCGGGACCGGCCGAGAGAATCACGTCGGCATCCTGGATCGCCTTGCGCCGGTCGGCCGGGGTGGTGCCGTCCACGGCGCCGACCTCGACCCCGAAACGCCACTTCATGGTGAAGGCGATCTTGGACACGCGCTCCTCGCCGTCATGCCCGACGAGGACGGTCTGGGCACCTTCCAGCGCGCCGATCACCGCCGCCACGTAGGCGACCACGCCCGCGCCGCCGAAGATCACGATCCGCTTGCCCTTCAGATCGGTGCCGAACTTCACACGGAGTGCGCGGGAGACCTGGGCCACCATGGCCGCGCCGGTGGTGAAGGACCCCGCCGGGTCGGCGAAGACGTGGTTCACGAAAGGCGGCACGAAGGCCTTCTTCGCGCGGTCGACCATGTCGAGGGCGTCCTCGGCGTTCTTGCCGCCGATGAAGATGCCGGTGCGGGTGCCGTCCTGCGGCGAGCGGGAGAAGATTGAATCCTGGGTCAGCGAGACCACGTCGGACAGGCTCACCTCGGTATAGGTGACCAGGGTCTCGAAGCCGGCATCGACGGCCATGTTCACGTCGAACGGGCTCATGTGCCGGAGCGGCGTGAGCATATGCAGGATCGAGCGGGCCATTCGACCTCTCCCTTTTGTCGTGCTTCAGCCCTTTTACAGGCGTTTCCCTCAAGGAAGTCTTCCACCGGCGCCCCGGTCAAGCGAAGCGGACCCGCGTCAGGCGCGGATCCCCCCGGCGACCGTTGCACCCGTGTTGCGACCGCGCGCGATGAGGAACCGCAACGGGCCGCCCCTGTCGAGGGAGGTGACGAGATGATGCGCCTCCTCCTCGGAGCGCGCCAGCAGGAAGCCCGTCGGGCCCCATGAACTCTGCCCGTAGCCCGCGACGCCCCGGCGCGCAGCCTCTTCCAGCACCCCGGCCACCGCCGCGCTGGCATAGCGTCCGCCCTGGTGCGGAGCGAAATGATCTCCCACCAGATCCTGCATCCGGGTGATGCCCGCGCCGAAGGCGTCGGCATCGCCGGTCACGCAGGCTGGAAGCACCTGCATCAGGACGATGCGGCAGATCTCGGCGGCCTGCGCCTCGGGGAAGCGCGGCAAATCGCGGAACGCCTCGACCTCCCGCGTGCCGTGGACGCCCGCCATCGAGGTGTCGAGAATCAGGACCAGCCGCCACGCCTCCGGGAAGGCCAAGCGCGCGATGACCGGCGGCGGAGCGGAATCGGCCCCGCGCCCGCCATCCACGATGAGCCCGCCCTCGGTGAAGGCCCGCAATCCCACGCCCGAGCGGTTGCCGCGATCGAGGGCGTTGGAGAAATCCTCCGGCGAGAACGGCTTTCCGGCGAGCCGCGCCAGGGCCGCCGCGACGGCCAGCGCGAGCTGCGTGCCCGAACCGAACCCCGCATGGGCGGGAATGGCGCGTTCGAGGCGCAGCGACACCTCCGTGCCGATGCCGAGATGGTCGGCTGCCGCGATGGCGTAGCGCCGGACGCGCTCGGCTTCCTCTCCCTCGACGTGAAGGGAGGCGGCACGGCGCGCCGTCAGCGACAGGGAGGGCGAATCGATGGCGAGCCCGACGCTGCCGAAGCGGCGGCCGAGGCCGCCATGCAGGTCGAGGAAGCCGAAATGCAGCCGCGCGGGCGCCTCGATGCGCACGGTGCCGGTATCGGGATCGGGGGCGTCGGTCACGGCGATCCCCTTCCTCCCGGTCCTCGCGGCGAATCCGGCGCGCTTCTCACACGGTAGCTCCGGCGGGGCAACCGCTCCCGGCGAGTGGGGGTTTCCCGGCGAAGAGCCCTTGCCGGATGCGTTCGATGAAGGCAAACCTACGGCCGCGACGGCGCGCCGAGTTTGCCGTTCGCCCCGCACCACGGGGCGGGCAGGCCATTCCGAGCCGGCGGGATTTCCCAAGGGAGCCCGCTCATCCGGTCTTACGGCCGTCGCCCGCCCGACAGACATTCACGATTCCTCGGGCCCTCCGGTCCCCGGATCGAAAGAAAGATCGAGCGAGGGGAGCTATGCCAGCCTGGGTCAAAGGCGCGGCGACAGATATCGAGGCCGCTATCGCAGCGGCCGCCGATCTGTTGGGCGCGGCCAGGACGCCGGTCATCGCCGGCCTCAACGCCGAAGTCTCCGCGATCCGCGCGGCCTTCGATCTCGCCGGGCGCGTGGGCGCCTCCCTCGACACCGATGGCGCGGCGGGCACCTATGCCGGGCTCGGCGCGCTGAGCCGCGTCGGCGCCATGACCTCGACCCCCGCCGAGGTGGTCGGACGGGCCGATGCCGTGCTGGTGCTCGGGACCTCCCCTGCGAAGAGCGAGCTTCTCGGCCGCATCGAGGCCACCGCACCGACGCGGGGCCGTGCTGCGGGCGCCGCTCGCCAGCTGCTGCGGCTGGACAGCACCAACGAAGGCGGCGTGCTCACCGAGCTGGCGCGCTTGCGGGCCTATCTCCGGGGGCATCTCGCCGAGGAATCGCCCATCGGCGCGCTGGCGGCCACGCTCGCCGCCGCGCAATACGTGGCGGTGCTCTACGACCCCGCCGAGATTGGCGAGATGGGCGTCGAGACCGTGCAGGGTCTCGTGGTCGATCTGAACGACAGGACGCGCGCCTTCTCCCTCGCTGTGTCCGGCGGGCGGAACCAGGATCGGGCCGTGGTGCCCGTGTCGGCCTGGACCACGGGTCAGGCGCCGCGCGTCGGCCTCGGCCGCCGTGTGCCCGAACACGATCCCTGGCGTTTCGACGCCGCGCGGCAGGTGGCCTCCGGCGAGGCCGATGCCGCCCTGTGGATCGCCTCCCTGCCCACCGACCGGCCGGATTGGTTGGGCCAGGTGCCGTCGATCGCGCTGGTGGGCGAAGCCAACCCCGATGCCGCCGAGGTGGTGATCGCAGTGGGCGTGCCCGGCCGCGACATCGGCGGGGTGCTGTGGAACGAGACCCGGGGCGCCCTGACCTACTGGCCGGCCCAGACGGGGGATCCGCCCCGGCGGACCTGCCCTCGGCCGCCTCCGTTCTGGGGCGGCTGAACGAGCGTCTTGCGGCGAGGAGTGGCACCGCATGCTGAGTGTGATCCGGGGCGGGCGCGTCGTCGATCCGACCGCGTCCCGCGACGCCGTCGGCGATGTCTGGATCGAGGACGGCACGGTGATCGATGCGCCGGGGCGCGAGCCCGACAGGGTGATCGACGCGGCGGGCTGCGTCGTGATGGCGGGCGGCGTCGAGGTGCATTCGCACATCGCAGGCGGCAACGTGATCACCTCGCGGCTGCTGCTGCCCGAGCTCTACGTGAGCGAGGCCGCGCCCGACGGGCATCCCTTCGCCCATGCGGGCGGGGCCGCCGCCTGGATCGGCTCGACCTATGCGCGGATGGGCTACACCACCGCCGTCGAGCCGGCCATGCCGCCGACCCATGCGCTCGCCACGCAGCTCGAACTGGCCGACATCCCGCTCCTCGACCGGGGCGCGCTCTCGGTGCTCGGCAACGACGATCAGTTGCTGCAGATCCTGCGCGAGGGCGAGGGCAGGAATGCCGTTCGCGACCTCGTGGCCCTCAACGTCGCGACCTCGCGCGGGCTCGGGGTGAAGTGCATCAATGCGGGCGGCGCCTCGGCCTTCAAGGACGGCGCGCTGAAGCTCTCCCTCGATGACGAGATTCCCTGCTACGGGCTCACGACCCGGAAGATCATGGGCGCGCTCCTCGACGCCGTGGAGGAGATCGGCGTGCCGCATCCGCTGCACGTCCACTGCAACAATCTCGGCCTGCCGGGCGCGGACGATTCGTTCATGGCGACGCTGGACGCCGCCGAGGGGCGGCGCATCCACTTCGCCCATGCGCAATTCTACGCCTACGGCGCCACCGATGACGGCAAGGGCTTCCGCTCGGCCGCCGAGCGGATTGCCCGAGCCATCGGCGACAACAAGCAGGCCACGCTCGATATCGGGCAGGTGGTGTTCGGCCAGACGGTGACGGTGTCCCTCGACATTCTGCGCCAGTTCGCAGGGAGGAAGGGTGCCAACCCGAAGAAGTGGGTGGTGAACGCGGGCGATGCCGAAGGCGGCGGCGTGGTGCCGTTCCTGTACCGGCCGAAGGGCCCGACCTCGTCGCTGCAATGGGCGATCGGCCTGGAGATCATGCTCCTGTCGCCGGATCCGGAGCGGACGATCCTGACCACGGACCATCCGAACGGTGGCCCGTTCACGCAGTATCCGCGCATCATCCATCTCCTGATGGACAAGGGCGAACGCGAGCGCGAGATCGCGGCACTTCCGGGCATCGTCGGCGAGCGCAGCGGGCTGCCGGGAATCGATCGGGAATACTCACTCTCCGAGATCGCGCAGCTGACCCGCTCGGGTCCGGCCAAGCTCCTCGGCCTGACCGATCGCGGCCACCTGCGGGCCGGGGCGCGGGCGGATGTGGCGGTCTACCGGGACGATCCGAACCGCACGGCGATGTTCACCGCCGCCAAGCTGGTGCTGAAGGACGGCGTGCCGATCATCGAGGACGGCGAGGTCGTGGAATGGCGGGCGGGTCGCACCCTCTCCCTCACGGTCGAGTCGGACAAGGCGATGGAAAAGCGCACCGACACCTACCTCACCGAACGATTCGGCACGGGGCTCGACAGCTTCACGGTGCCGGATGCCGCCTTCGACGGCCCGACTTTCGAGGCCGTGCCATGCCGGGCGTGATGCGCACGACCCTCCCCCTCCCCGTCAGTGCGAGCGCAGCGACGGCGGGGCTGTGGGGCCAAGGTATCGCCCCGCGGGGAACCGAAGTCTGATGTCCAGTGACCTCACCCTCAACGGCATCCGCGTCATCGACACCTTTGCCGAGGCGTTCGACGTAGCCGGCACGGCCATCGTCGTCACCAACGACACGGCGAAGTGGGCGATGATCGCCGCCACGACCATGACCGGCTTCGCCACTTCGGTGATCGGCTGCGGCGCCGAGGCGGGCATCGACGCCATCCTCTCGCCGGAGGACACGCCGGACGGTCGGCCGGGCGTGCGCATCCTGCTGTTCGGCTTCGAGCCGAACGGCCTGAAGGATCGAGCTCATCAAGCGGGTCGGGCAGTGCATCCTCACCTGCCCCGGCACGGCCTGCTACGCGGGCGTCGACGGTCCGAACAAGATCAAGCTCGGCGGCGCGATCCGCTATTTCGGCGACGGCTTCGCCATCGCCAAGCGCGTGCCCGACGCCACGGGCAAGGAGCGCCGCTATTGGCGCATCCCGGTGATGGACGGCGAATTCCTCTGCGAGGATTCGGTCCGCGCCGTCGAGGGCGCCGTGGGTGGCGGCAACCTGCTGTTCCTCGGCCGCACCCACGCGGAGACGCTGAAGGTGGCCGAGATCGCGGTGGAGGCAGCCTCGTCGATTCCCGGCGCGATCCTGCCCTTCCCCGGCGGCATCGTCCGCTCCGGCTCGAAGGTCGGCGGTCGCACCAAGGGGATGATGGCCTCCACCAACGACGCCTATTGCCCGACCCTGAAGGGCCGGGCCGGATCGGCGCTGCCGCCCGAATGCGGCGTGGTGCTGGAGATCGTCATCGACGCTCTGACCTCGCAAGCCGTATCCGATTCGATGCGCGCGGGGCTTCACGCCGCCACCGAAGTGGGCGAACGGCACGGGCTGATCGCCGTCACGGCGGGCAATTACGGCGGCAATCTCGGCCGCCACCACTACCATCTGCGCGATCTTCTCGCGCCGACCGGCGGCCAGGAGGGCTGAGCCTTGAGCACCCTCTCCTTACGTGAGGCGCCCCCGGAGCGCCTCGACTTCCTCTCCATCTCCCCCCTGTCGCTCAGCGGCCTGTCCCAGGCCGAGGCCGAGCGCCTCGAGATCGGAACCAGCCGCAAGAGCGTGAAGCTCGGCGACTGCTTCTCCGTCTCCCTCGACGGATCGGACAGCCTGACCATCGAGGGCGGTCATGAGCGGCTCGACCGTGTCGGCGCCTCCCTCTCGGGTGGCACGATCCGCGTCGTCGGCGATGTCGGCCAGCGCCTCGGCGCGGGCATGGCGAGCGGCACCCTCACCGTCACCGGCAATGCCGGTCCCTATGCGGGCTCGGGCGCCACGGGCGGCACCATCACCATCGAGGGTGACGCAGGCGATTATGCGGGCGGCGCGGTCTACGCCGCCAAGGCCGGGCTCGACGGGGCGACCCTCGTGATCCGGGGCCGGGCGGGCGCGCATCTGGGCGACCGGATGCGCCGGGGGCTGATCCTCGCGGGTCGGGCGGGCGCCCATGCCGGATCGCGCATGATCGCGGGTACGATCGCGGCTCTCGAAGTGGGCGATCTGCCGGGCTACGGCATGCGCCGGGGCACCCTGGTCGTCGGCAAGCACGGCGCCCTGTCGCCGACCTTCGTCGAGACCGGCAGCCATGACCTCGTGTTCCTGCGTCTCCTCGCCAAGCAGCTCGGCAGCCTCAGCGAGGCCCATGCGGCCCTGCTGGCCAAGCCCCTGCGGCGCTATTCCGGCGACCTCGCGACGATCGCCAAGGGCGAGATCTGGGCCTCGGCCTGAGGGCCCTCGTGGTGCCTGCGCCGCCGGAGCGCGGGCACCGGGCCTGTCCAGGACGGGACGGGCCGGATTATGCTGCGCCTCAAGCCGGCCCGAGACGATGGCCGGCATCCGGGAGGTCTCGCGTTGCTACTCTTGTTGTCCGCCTGCCTTATTGCCCAGCCTGCCACCTGCCGCGACGAGCAGATCCCGGTGGGCGGGGGTGCGGCGAACGCCTTCATCTGTCTCCGCAATTCGCAGAGCGTCCTCGCCCAATGGCAGGACGAGCATCCCTGCTGGCACGTCGAGAAGTGGCGCTGCGCGGCCCGCGGCGCACCCGCGCCGAAGCCGTGACCTCAGCCATGGCACCGTGACGCCATGGGCTCCCTGAAGGCCCGGTTCGCGATCCTGTTCGCCGGCAGCGCCGTCCTCGTGCTGCTGGCGGCGGCGGCCGTGCTGGCCTCGATCGGCGTGGCCGAGCGCACGGTCGACCGGACGCTCGCCGCCCAGGGACGCCTGGAACTCCTGGCCGAACTCTCCGGCCGCCTGACCCAGTTCGGCCTTGCCGCCGTGGAGACGGTGGGCAACCCGGACGGGCAGCCCGAGGCGATGGCCATTGCCCGCGTGAACGTCGACAAGGCGCTCGTCGCTGTCGATGAGGCCATGGCTCGCAGCTTTCCGCCGAGCGCCGATCCGAGTGACCGGATGCAATACGCCATGCGCTCGCGACCGATGTCGCAATTGCGCGGGGCACGGGCGGTGCTCGACCGGCAGGTGTCGCTGATCAGCCGCCAGACCGACCCCGAGAAGCGGCAGGACTCGATCAAGGGCGCCCTCAACGGTTTCGGCGCCATGACCGGACAGCCGCTCTCTTTCCTGATCGAGGCCGAGCGCCGGAGCATGACGCAGAGCTCCGAGGCCGCGCGGGACCTATCGAGCCGCCTGCGGCTCGCATCGGTGGTGGCCGTAGCGGTCGCCCTGGCCCTGCTGGTGATCCTCTACCGCACCCTCACGCGGCCGATCCTGGCGCGGATCAACGAGGTGCGGCTTGCCGCCAGCGCCATCGGGCGCGGCGCCCTCGACACGCGCCTGCCCGTGCAATCCCGCGACGAGCTCGGCCTCCTGATGGCCAACGTCAACCGCATGGCCGCCCGCCTGTCCCGGCGCGAAGACCATGTCGCCGCCGACCGGGCCGCCCTCGAATCGACCATCGCCGCCCGCACCGCCGACCTGCGGGCCGCCAATGCCCGCTTGGAGGCCGTGGATCAGTCCCGCCGCCGTTTCTTCGCCGATGTCAGTCACGAGTTGCGCACACCGCTCACCGTGATCCTGGGCGAATGCGACATCGCCATGCGCGGCGCCGCCCGCGCCAGCGATCCGGTTCCCGCCTTCACCACCATCCGCAAGCGCGCCCAGCGGCTGAAGCGCCGTGTGGAGGATCTGCTACGGGTCGCCCGCTCCGAATCGGGCGAGATCGAACTCGACCGCCGCCCGCTCAGCGTCGGCGCCGTACTGGCCGAGGCGGTCGACACGATGAGTTCGGAGGCGGCGCGGCGGCGCGTCGCCCTCACGTTGCTTCCCGGCGCAGAGGACGTGGAATGCGTCGCCGACGGAGAATGGTTGCGCCAGACGATCGAGAGCCTGATCGACAACGCCCTGCGCCACGCGACCGGGCTCACCCGCGTCGAGGTCGCGCTGGCGCGGGTGGAGGCGCGGACGGCGCGCATCACGATCAGCGACGACGGTCCCGGCTTCGGCGCGGACGAGGCGGAACTGACCGAGCGGTTCAAGCGGGGCAAGCGCGTGGACGGGGCGCCCACTCCCGACGAGACCGGCTTCGGCATCGGCCTCGCCCTGGCGCGCTGGGTGGTGGAACAGCATGGCGGCGCGATGCGGCTCGGTCAGGCCGAGACGGGACGGGGTGCGCGTGTCGACCTCGACATGCCCACCGCGGAGACTTCGTGGATGGAACACGCATCCGGGCACCCGGATATCCGTGGGCAGCTGAGGGAGCCGGCCGCATGACGCGGATCCTCATCGTCGAGGACGATATCGACATCCGGGGGCTTCTGGCCCGAGGGCTTGAGGCGGAGGGGTTCGAGGTCGGCACCGCCGACAGCGTCGGGGATGCGCTGAAGGCCGCGCGCGATCCCGCCCCGAGCGCCGTGCTGCTCGATGTCGGCCTGCCCGATGGGTCGGGCCACGATGTTTGCCGGTCCCTGCGCGAGGGCGGCTTCGCGGGGCCGATCCTGTTCCTGTCCGCCCGCGACGAGATCCGCGACCGGGCCGAGGGCCTGGCCATCGGCGCCGACGACTACATCGTGAAGCCGTTCGAGTTCGACGAGTTGGTGGCGCGGCTGCGCACGCACCTGATGCGTCGCCAGCAGGCGGAGGCGCCGCGCTCGCGCCTCGTCGCCGGAAAGCTGCATTTCGACCTCGACACCCGGCTCGTAACCTGCGGCGAGGCCAATGCCCGGCTGACCCCGCGCGAGGCCGAATTGCTGGCCATGCTCATGGAAAGCCTCGGCAAGCCGGTGTCCCGCGCCGAAATCTTCGACCGGCTCTGGGCCAGCCAGGGTGGGCTCTCGCTGAACGTGGTCGACGTCTATATCGGCTATCTCCGCTCGAAGATGTCCGACTTCGTCCGCTATGGCGGGCCGGTCCTCACCACCGTGCGCGGCAAGGGCTTCATGCTCGAGTCGAGGGGGCCGGATTTCCGGCAATGATGTCCCCATTCTCGAACTTTGGTCCAAGACGTGGCGGCCACGCAGAATTATGCCGATGGATCAAGCCTTTCCTGCCTTCCGTCACGAAAAATTTGGGATGATCCGGCAATTTGGTGCTTGAATACGACTGGCAAATGGACAATATCGGTCCTGCGCCTGAAACGAGAGCGCCATCAGTGTCTTAGGGTCTTCTTAGGAACGATCTTTCGATGGTGGTGAACTAATTACTAAGGAGAAACACCATGGCCTGGGCTGCCCCCGTCGTGTCCGAGATCTGCGTCGGCATGGAAGTGACGAGCTACGAGTCGGCCGAGATCGACACGTTCAACTGAGTTCAAGCGGACCGGGAACACGGGAGACGCATCATGCGCGTCGTAGTTCTCGGCTCCGCCGCGGGCGGCGGCCTTCCTCAATGGAATTGCCGCTGCCCCATCTGCTCCCTCGCCCGCAGCGAGCCTGAGCGCGTCCGGCCCCGGACACAGTCGAGCATCGCGGTCTCGGCCGATGGCGGCGATTGGCTGCTGATCAACGCTTCGCCCGATATCCGACAGCAATTGTTCGACAATCCGGCGATGCACCCGCGCGAGGGGCTTCGCCATTCTCCGATCCGTGCGGTTCTGCTGACGAATGGCGATGTGGACCACGTGGCCGGGCTCCTGACCCTGCGCGAGGGCCAGCCCTACACGCTCTACGCTACGTCCGGCATCCTTGAATCCGTGAACGCCAACCGCGTCTTCGACGTGATGGCGGAGGGCGTCGTCGCCCGCCGAAACGTGGCGTTGGAAACCCCCTTCGAACCTCTGCCCGGCCTCACGGTGACGTTGTTTGCCGTACCGGGCAAGGTGCCGCTCTGGCTCGAAGGGGCCGAAGTGGAGATCGGGGCGGCGACCGAGACGACGGTCGGGGCGATGATCGAGGCGGGCGGCAAGCGCCTCGCCTACGTGCCGGGCTGTGCCCTGGTGAACGACGAGCTGCGAGGCCGCCTGGCCGGCGTCGATGCCCTGCTGTTCGACGGGACGGTTCTGCACGACGACGACATGATCCGCGCCGGAGTCGGCACCAAGACCGGCTGGCGCATGGGCCATGTCCCGATGCGCGGCGGGAACGGCTCGATCGAGGCCCTGTCGGGCGTGGCGATCGGGCGGAGGGTGTTCGTCCACATCAACAACACCAACCCGGTCCTCGTGGAGGGCTCGGCCGAGCGGGCCGACGTGGAAGCCGCGGGTTGGACGGTCGCCCATGACGGGCTGAGCCTGGATCTGTAGCTCCCCTCGCGCGAGCGACGGGGTGAGTACGAAAGCCGCGCCGGTTTGAGTCTGCGCGAGGCATTCCTACATTGTGCAACAAGGCATCGGTGGTCCCGCAAGGGGCCGGACAAAGAACCTCATCGGGCACGAGCCGAGAACGGACGCCGGAAACGCCATGAACGCCATTTTCCCGACCCCGGATGCCGCCGAGAGCGAACGCCTCCTGACCCCGGAGGAACTGGAAGCGGCCCTGCGCGACATCGGCGCCCGGCGGTACCACATCCTCCATCCGTTCCACCGGCTGCTTCACGACGGCAAGCTGTCGAAGGATCAGGTCCGGGCATGGGCGCTCAACCGCTACTATTATCAGGCGATGATCCCGGTGAAGGACGCCGCCGTCCTCGCCCGGATGCACGATGCCGAGCTGCGCCGGATCTGGCGGCAGCGGATCGTGGACCATGACGGCGACGCCCCCGGCGACGGCGGAATCGAACGCTGGCTGAAGCTGGCGGAAGGCGTCGGCTTCTCGCGCGATTATGTGCTCTCCACGGACGGCATCCTGTCGGCGACGAAGTTCGCCGTGGAAGCCTACGTCCATTTCGTGTCCGAGCGGACGCTGCTCGAGGCGATCGCGTCCTCACTCACCGAGATGTTCTCGCCGACCATCATCTCCGAGCGCGTCGCCGGGATGCTGAAGAACTACGACTTCATTACGAAGGAGACGCTGGCTTATTTCGATAAGCGTCTCACCCAGGCGCCGCGGGATGCCGATTTCGCCCTCGACTACGTGAAGCGGCACGCGACGACGCCGGAATTGCAGCGCCAGGCGATGGCCGCGCTGACCTTCAAATGCAACGTGCTCTGGGTGCAGCTCGACGCGCTCTACTTCGCCTACGTGTCCCCCGGCATGATCCCGCCGGATGCGTGGCAGCCGGGCGTCGGCCTCGTGGCCGGGGCCGATGGCGCGCCGCAGCCCGCCGGGGCGAAGAAGACGCAGGGAACGGACGTCCCGCGCCTGCCGCGCGGCGTGCGCCTGCGCAACGACGAGACCCGCGGGAAATACGTGCTGCTCGCCCCCGAGCGCACCTTCGACCTCGATGACAACGCCGTTGCCGTCCTGAAGCTGGTGGACGGGTCGCGGAACGTGGCCCAGATCGCCGACGAGTTGGGCAAGATCTACGCCGCCGATCCGCGCGCGATCGAGGCGGATATCTGCACCATGCTCGACGGCCTCGCCGAGAAGCGAGTGTTGGAGCGATGAACGCAGACACGCCGATCCGCCCGGATGTGCCGGCACCGGTGGGGCTCCTCGCGGAGCTGACCCACCGCTGCCCCCTGCGCTGCCCCTATTGCTCGAACCCGCTCGAACTCGACCGGCGTTCTGGCGAGCTCGACACGGCGACGTGGCAACGGGTGCTGACGGAGGCGGCCGGGCTTGGCGTGCTGCACGTCCACCTGTCGGGCGGTGAGCCGACCGCCCGCAACGACATCGTCGAGATCACAAAGACCTGCGCCGATCTCGGCCTGTATTCGAACCTGATCACCTCCGGTGTCGGAGGGGCCCTGGAGAAGCTCCAGGCGCTCTACGATGTCGGGCTCGACCACGTCCAGCTCTCGGTGCAGGGCGTCGACGCGGCCAATGCCGAGAAGATCGGCGGGCTGAAGAACGCCCAGCCGCAGAAGATGATCTTCGCCGAGAAAGTGGTGCAACTCGGCCTGCCGCTGACGCTGAACTCGGTGATCCACCGGGGCAACATCCACGAGGTTCAGGGCTTCATCGACCTCGCGGTGAAGCTCGGCGCCAAGCGCCTCGAAGTGGCGCACACGCAGTATTACGGCTGGGCCTATGTGAACCGTGCCGCGCTGATGCCGAACAAGGCCCAGGTGGACGAGTCGATCCGGATCGTCGAAGCGGCGCGCGAACGGCTGAAGGGCCAGCTGGTCATCGACCTCGTGGTGCCGGATTACTACGCGAAATACCCGAAGGCCTGCGCAGGCGGCTGGGGCCGCAAGCTCATGAACGTCACGCCGCAGGGCAAGGTGCTGCCCTGCCATGCGGCGGAGACCATCCCCGGCCTCGAATTCTGGCACGTGACGGATCATTCCCTCGGGGAGATCTGGCGCGAGTCACCGGCCTTCACCGCCTATCGCGGGACGGACTGGATGAAGGAGCCCTGCCGCTCCTGTGATCGCCGGGAGAAGGATTGGGGCGGCTGCCGGTGCCAAGCGCTCGCGCTCGCGGGCGATGCGGCGGCGACCGATCCGGCCTGCTCCCTCTCCCCGCTGCACGCCAAGGTGCGTTCCCTCGCCGTCGAAGAGGCCGCCGAAACGCCTCCCGACTATGTCTACCGCACGATCGGCAGCAACATCCGCTCGCCGCTGAAAGAAGGTGCCCCTTCGTGAGACTGACGCACGTCGCGACCGCCCTCGCCGTGATCCTCTGCGCGCCGACCCTGGTCTCGGCCACGGAGACGGCCGCCCCGGCGCAAGCCAACGCCACGACACCGGCTGTGGTCAACGCGCCGAAGACGGGCTCGCCCAATGCCGGCGACCTGCTGTTCGAGCAACCGCAGATGAAGAACGCGCCTCCCGGCAGCACCATCACCTACGATTACCTGCGCCGCTCCGGCATCGCGAAGGGCCCCTTCGGCGCCCCGCTGCAGGACACGATCACGATCAAGGTCGAGAAGGGCAAGCAGCCCGACGCCCGAGACATGGACGTGACGATGTTCTCCGGCCTGAACCGCCGCCCGGCGGGTCCGTTCGAGGATATGACCGGCAACCCGATCGTGCCGCTCTTCCTCGAGAACCACATCATGGCGCTCTCGAAGGTGCTGGAAGCGAATCCGCGCTACCTGAAGCTCGCAATCCGTAAAGGACTGCGCGAGAAGGCCACCGTGACGCCGATCAAGGTGAGCTTCGGCGACAAGGACGTCGATGCTTGGCGCATCGAGATGAGGCCCTTCGAGGGCGATGCGCAGAGCCAGCGCATGCGCGGCCTCGACACCCTCACCTACACCTTCGTGACCTCGCCCTCCGTGCCGGGCGAGATCGTGTCCATGGAAGCCGCCTCGAAGAACGGCGAAGGCGGCGAGTTGCTGGAGGAGAAGCTCGGCTATGAGCAGAAGGCTGGCTAGTCTCGCGATCCTCGCCGCCCTTGGCTTCGGCGTCGCCGCCGTGCCGGGCCAGGCTGCCGAGGAGAACGATTACCCGACGAATGCGCGGGTGGATTACGTGTTCGGCTGCATGGCCGCCAACGGGCAGACCCGCGACAGCCTGGAGAAGTGCTCCTGCTCGGTCGATCAGCTCGCGGCGATCCTGCCTTACGACAAGTACGTCCAGGCGAGCACGATCCTGTCCATGCGCCAGGGCATCGGCCAGCGGGCGAACGAGTTCAAATCGACCAAGGTGTTCGACGACAAGGTCGCCGACCTGCGCCGCGCCCAGGCCGAGGCGGAGATCCGCTGCTACCGGGGCTGATGCGCCCTTCTTCGGGGGTGCCCGCCCGTTGCGCGGCGCCCCCGTTTCCCTCACACCGGTCCCGTGACCGACCCTACGCCCCGCTCCCCCGCCCTGCCCATGCTCCTGCCCGATCTGGGGCGGCGCAGCCTCGTAATGGGCATCCTCAACGTCACGCCCGATTCCTTCTCCGATGGCGGCCGCTTCACTGGAGAGGCGGAGGCTCTGGCCCAGGCCCAGCAACTGGCCGACGAGGGCGCGGCGATCCTCGATATCGGGGGTGAATCGACCCGGCCGGGCCATACGCCCGTTCCCGCCGAGGAGGAACAGGCGCGCGTCCTTCCGGTGATCCGCGCGCTCGACGGGCGCCTGCCGATCCCGATCTCCATCGACACCTACAAGGCCTCCACCGCCGAGCTCGCCCTCGCGGCCGGAGCCAAGATCGTCAACGACGTCTGGGGCCTTCAGCGCGAGCCGGACATCGCCACCGTCGCCGCCGCACACGGGGCGCCGGTCATGATCATGCATAACCGCGAGTCGATCGATCCCGCGATCGACATCGTCGCCGACATGCTCGCCTTCTTCGAGCGATCGCTGACCATCGCCCGGAAGGCGGGTATCCCCGACGGGGATATCGTGCTCGATCCAGGCGTCGGCTTCGGCAAGACCTGGGAGCAGCATCTCGAGGCCCTGCGCCGCCTTCCCGAGATCCGCGCCCTGGGCTTCCCACTGCTCGTGGGCGTCTCGCGGAAATCCCTTCTCGGGCGGCTGCACGACAAGGAGACCAAGCCCGCCGACCGGCTCTACGGCTCGCTCGCCGCCCATGCCGTGGCGGGAACGCTCGGCGCCGACATCGTGCGCGTCCATGACGTCGCTGCCCATGTCGATGCGATGCGCGTCGTCGATGCGGTGATGCGGCCGGAGAGCCGCCGATGAGCGATCATGTTCGCGTCGAGGGGATCGCCGTCTTCGGGCGGCATGGCGTGCTACCGGAGGAGGAGGTGCTGGGTCAGCGCTTCTATCTCGGCCTCGACGCCGAGCTCGACCTCGCCCCCGCCGGCCGGGCGGACGACGTGACCCTGACGGTGAGCTACGCCGACCTCACGGCCATCGCGGTGTCGGTGGCAACCGAGCGTCGGTTCAAGCTGATCGAAGCCCTGGCCGAGACCATCGCGCAGGAGATCCTGGCGGGCTTCCCCGCGATCACCGCAATTACGGTACGGGTCGACAAGCCGAGCGCGCCGATCCCGGCGATCCTGGACCGTGCGGGCGTCACCATCACCCGCCGCCGGGAGGGGGCGCGGTGAAGGCGTGGCTCGGGATCGGCAGCAATATCGGCGACATGGCCGCCACCCTCGGCAAGGCGGTCGAATTGCTCGCCTCTGTGCCCGGCATCCGGGTCGTGGCCCGTTCGCCGGATTACCGCACCCCGCCCTGGGGCAAGACAGATCAGCCGTGGTTCCTCAACGGCGCGGTCGCCATCGAGACCGACCTCCCTCCCCACGCCCTGCTCGACGCCTGCCAGACCATCGAGCGGGATCTGGGCCGGGTGCGCGAGGAGCGCTGGGGACCCCGGATCATCGACATCGACATCCTGGCCTATGAGGGTGCTTCGGTGGAGGACGAGCGCCTCGTCCTGCCGCATCGCTACGTGCGCGAGCGGGCCTTCGTGCTGGTGCCGCTCGCCGACCTCGCCCCCGACCTGACGATCGGCGGCGAGCAGGTGCGCGACGCGCTCGCCAAGCTCGACCGGACGGGGATCGAGCGGGCCTGAGGCGTTTGCTTTTGTGAGCGTCCCCTCGCCCCGCTTGCGGGGAGAGGGGTACAACCCCCTACCGGGTCGAGCTCAGCAGCAGGTCCGGCAGCCACATCGCGATGCCCGGCACGAGGCAGAGGATCAGGATCGCCACCGCCATCAGCAGCACGAAGGGCAGCGTGCCCCAGATGATGTCCGAGAGCGGGATGTCCGGCGCGATGTTCTTGATGACGAAGATGTTAAGGCCGACCGGCGGGTGGATGAGCCCCATCTCCATGGTGATGGTCATCACCACGCCGAACCACACCAGATCGAACCCGGCCGCCTTGAGCGGCGGAAGGATGATCGGGGCGGTCATCAGGATGATCGAGACCGGCGGCAGGAAGAAGCCGAGCACGATCACGAGGCCGAGGATCGTCACCAACAGCAGCCAGGGCGAGAGCTGCATCGCCACGATCGCGGCCGCCGCCGATTGCGAGATGTGCAGGTAGCTCATCACGTAGGCGTAGAGCAGCGACATGCCGATGATCAGCATCAGCATGGTGGATTCCCGCAGCGTCGCGGTCAGGATCGGGTTCACGTCCTTCGCCCGCCACACGCCGTAGATCGCCGCGATCAGGGCGAGCGCCAGCAGGCCGCCGAGACCCGCCGTCTCGGAGGGGTGGCGTAGCCGCCGTAGAGGGCGACCATGACGCCGGTCAGCAGGACGACGAAGGGCAGCACGCGCGGCAGCGTCGAGAAACGCTGGGCCATGCTGTAATTCTCGTCGGCCAGGATCGGCGAGGCCGGGCCGCCGCGCTCCAGCACCTCCTTGGCGGTCGCGTATTCCTTGCGGAAGCGGAACATCGCCCAGGTGGCGAACAGGGCGACGAGCAGGAGACCCGGCCCGATGCCCGCCAGGAACAGCCGCCCGAGGGATTGCTCAGCGGCGACCGCGTAGAGGATCATGGTGATCGAGGGCGGCAGCAGGATGCCGAGCGTACCGCCCGCCGCGATGATGCCCGCCGCGAAGCCCGGCGAGTAGCCGCGCTTCCTCATCTCCGGGATGCCCGCCGAGCCGATGGCGGAGCAGGTGGCCGGGCTCGAGCCCGCCATGGCCGCGAACAAGGCGCAGGCGAAGACGTTGGCAATGCCCAGCCCGCCGGGGATGCGGTGCATCCAGGCATGCATGGCCGAGTAGAGATCCTGCCCCGCTCGCGAGCGGCCGATCGCGGCGCCCTTCAGGATGAAGAGCGGGATCGAGAGCAGGGTGATGGAGGCCATCTCCTCGTAGACGTTCTGCGCCACCGTATCGAGGGAGGCGGCGGGCATGAAGGCCAGCATGAAGGCGAGGGCCACCGCGCCCAGCGCGAAGGCGATGGGGATGCCCGAGAGCATCGCCCCGAGGGTTGCCCCCGCGTAGAGGAAGCCGATCGTTGCGACGCTCACCGCTTCACTCCTGATTGGGTCCGGGCCTTGGCGGCCTGCGTGCCGGGGCGGACGGCGTTGCCCATCGGATCGGGACCGGCGGGCGTCACGTCGGGCCGCCCCTTCATATCGCGGTTGATGTCGGCGCCGAGGCCGACCTTCGGGCGGGCCCAACCCGCGCCGCTCGGGCCCAAGCGGATCGCCTCGGCGATCTGGAGCGCGAGCTGAAGGCAGAGCAGGCTCATGCCGAGCGCCATGAGGGTGTAAGGGATCCACAGCGGAGGACCCCAGGTCGATTGCGAAACCTGCCCATCGACCCAGGCCTCATGGTCGAGGGACCAGGCTCTTCCACGTGAAGAACAGGCAGAAGGCGAGGCTGA
Organism: Methylobacterium komagatae; assembly: GCF_042661665.1. Taxonomy (NCBI): domain Bacteria; kingdom Pseudomonadati; phylum Pseudomonadota; class Alphaproteobacteria; order Hyphomicrobiales; family Methylobacteriaceae; genus Methylobacterium; species Methylobacterium komagatae. The sequence continues at coordinate 1,845,817 of NZ_JBHSWN010000001.1, read as the reverse complement.
CGCAATCCACGAGGATGAGGCGCACCCGGTTGACCGAGGCGGGCAGCAGCCCGGTCAGCGCCTCGATGGCAACGTGCCCGCGCTTGGCCTGCACCGCCGCCGCCGAGCCGAAGGTGGCGCCGACGATGAGGAACACCGCCATCTCGTCCTGCCACTCGGTGGGCTCGTGGAAGACGTAGCGGACGACGACGCTGTAGCTGAGGACGAGGCAGGCCCCGAACAGCGCCAGCCCGCCGAGCCCCATGATGAGACGGTTGATCCCCTTCGACGCGCGGTCGAGAACGCCGAGCGCCCCCGGAATGCGCGGCTCGGGCGCGGCATGGACCTCGGATGCGGCGGTGGCCGCGTCGAAACCGTGGCTCACGAAACCTGCTCCGCCAGTTTGAGGAGTTCGGCGCAACGCGCGCTCTTGCCCGCGAAGTCTTTCCAGGCCGTACCCCGGGCAAGGTCGCGCCACTTGTCGATGTTGGCGTCGGTGAGATCGTGGATCTGCACGCCACGCGCGCCGTAGATCTTCACGAGCTCCTCGTCGTCGGCCTTGGCGGCGGCGAAGGAGAAGGACTCCAGCTCCCGGCCCACGTCGCGGACCGCCTTCTGCTGCTCCGGGCTGAGGCTGTCGAAGACGATCTTCGACATGATCAGCGGCTCCAGCACGAACCAGAACGAGCGGCCACGGCCGGCGGTGAGATTCTTCGTCATCTCGTCCAGGCGGAACGAGATCAGGCTGGTGGAGGAGCTGATCGCCGCCTCCAGGGCGCCGGTCTGCATGCCGATATACATCTCGCTCGACGGCATGGTGGAGACGATGCCGCCCATCGCCTGGAACATCATGTCGATCTCGCGCCCGCCACCGCGGATCTTCACGCCCTTCACGTCCTCGGGCGCGAGGATCGGCTTCACCTTCGAGGCGACGGAGCCCGACTGCCAAACCCAGGTGATGATGACGACGCCCTTCTCGGCGAGCGTCTTCGAGAACTCCTCACCGATCTTGGCATCGCGCCACTTGGCGGCCTGACCATAGCTCGCCACGACGGCGGGCATGAGGGCGAGGTTGGTCTCGGGCACCTCGCCGCCCGCGTAGGAGAGCGGTACGAGGCTCATGTCCAGCGCGCCCTTCCGCACGGCGCTGAACTGCGCAAGCGTCTTCATCAGCGAGGAGGTCGGGTAGACCTGCACCTTGAGCCCGCCGCTGGTGCGCTTCTCGACCTCCGCGGCGAACCGGCGGGCGATGCGGTCGCGGGCATCGCCCTCTTCCAGCGTGCCGCCCGGAAACTGGTGCGACAGCTTCAGGACCTTCGCGTCCTGCGCGCGCAGAACCGCCGGGCAGGCGACGAGGCCGCCGACGGCCGAGGCCGCGCCAAGGATATGGCGTCGTGTGATCACCGGCTTCCCCCTGTATTGGACGCGACGCTATCTCGCCGTCGGCCGACGTTGCGGCAGACCCTCAAACGGCCACGCGACGGCGTTTCATCCCCGTTCGCGCGGCCGATCGCTGACAATGACGATCAGGCCACCTGTTCGGCGAGCTTCAGGAGTTCGGCGCAATTGGCGTTCTTGCCCGCGTAGTCCTTCCAGGCGGTGCTGCGGGCGAGGTCGCGCCATTTGCCGAGCGTCGCCTCGTCGAGCTGATCGACCTTGGCACCCGCCTTGCCGAACAGTTCCTCGACGCGGATGTCGTCCGCCTTGGCACCGGACTGGCCGAACGCCTCCAGCTCGGCGCCGGTCGCCATGATGGCGTCCTGCTGGTCCTTCGGAAGCCCGTCGAAGACGATCTTCGACATCATGATCGGCTCCAGCATGAACCAGTAGGAATGCTTCCGGCCCGAGGTGAGCGCCTTGGACAGCTCCTCCAGGCGGAAGGAGATCAGGCTGGTCGAGGAGGTGATCACCGCATCGCACGCGCCGGTCTGCATGGCGGCGTAGGATTCGTTCGACGGGATGGAGAGGGTGGCGGCGCCCGCCTCCTTCATCATCATGTCCATCTCGCGGGATCCGCCACGCACCTTCATGCCCTTGGCATCGGCAGGGCCGACCAGCGGACGCTCGCGGCTGGCGACGCCGCCCGCCTGCCACACCCAGGACACGAGCACGATGCCCTTGGCCGCCAGGATCTCCGTGAGCTTGCGGCCCACGGGGGCGTTCTTCCAGGCGACGGCCTGCTCGTAGGAGGTCACCAGCGCCGGCATCAGCCCGATATTCATCTCCGGCACTTCGCCGCCCGCGTAGGGCGCCGGGTAGAGCGACATGTCGAGGGCGCCCTTCCGCATGGCGCCGAACTGGGCGTTCGTCTTCATCAGCGACGAGCCGGGATAGACCTGCACGTCGAGCGCGCCCTTGGTCTTCTCACCGACCTGCTTGGCGAACATCCGGCACATGCGGTCGCGGAAATCGCCCTCGTCGATTGTGCCGCCGGGGAACTGGTGCGACAGCTTGAGGGTGGTGGCCGCCTGGGCGGCGCCGAGGCCGAACCGCAGGAGCGCGGGTGCGGCGAGGGTCGCGGCGACGAAGTTGCGTCGTGTCGGCGTCATCTGCATCTCCCGCGCCGCACAATATTGCGGCGATTATTTTTGCGGTGCGGTATTCATCTGTACCGCTCAAGTATGCAGAAAACGGGCTCTTGTATATTTTGTCAACCGGCTCGCATAATGCTGGAACGAATCCGGGCGTCGACGAACCCGGGCGAACGTACGGGAGGGAGATGAGCCGCGCTCGCGATCTCCGGCAGACGATCGAGGACGAGATCGTCGAGGGGCGGTTAGCCCTGGGGGCAAGGCTGGACGAGGTCCAGCTCGCCACGCGTTTCGGCGTCTCACGCACGCCGATCCGGGAGGCGTTGCTGCAACTCGCGGTCAGCGGCCTCGTGGAGACGAAGCCCCGGCGCGGCACGATCGTGAGCGCGCCGGAGCCGCATCATCTCATCGCGATGTTCGAGACCATGGCGGAGATCGAGGCCGCCTGCGGTCGGCTGGCAGCGAGGCGCCTCAGCGCGGCGGATCGGACGGCCCTGGAGGCGGCGCTCGCCGCCTGCGCGGCAGCCTCGGACGATTGCGAGACCTATTACGCCGAGAACTACGTGTTCCACAGCCTGATCTACCGGGCGAGCCACAACGCCTTCCTGGCCGAGCAGGCGCTGAGCCTGCACCGCCGCCTCGCGCCCTACCGGCGGCTGCAGTTGCGGGTGCGCCAGCGATTGCCGCAATCGCTGGCCGAGCACAGGGCCATCGTCGAGGCGATCCTGGCGGGCGACGACGCGACGGCGGCCGAGCGCCTGCGGACCCACGTCCTCGTGCAAGGCGACCGCTTCGCCGACCTGATCTCCGGCCTGCGGGCGTCAGACGCGGCGTGAGAGGCCCCCGAGAGACCTACACGGAAATGGGTATAGCCAACCCCTAAGCGGCGCTGTGGTCCACGTAATTGGCGGCAATCACGCGCTTCTTGCCGCGGATATGCTCGCGCAGCAGGCTGCCCAGGGCGACGCCGTCGCGGGCGCGCAGGAACACGATCATCTGCTCGTGCTCCGACATCGCCCTCTGCCATTGCTCCTCGGTCTGGTGGGCACGGTAGCGCGAGCGCTGCACCCGGCCCGACAGGCTCTGATAGACGTTCGAGAGTGTGGCGTTGCGCGCCGCCGCCATGATCGCCTCGTGGATCAGGCGGTTATGGGCGAAGTAGCCCGCCTCGTCGTTTCCGTTGAAGGCCGCGACCATGGCGTCGTGGTCCACTTGGATCGCGTCGATCTCGGAATCGGTGATCGTGCGGCATGCAAGGTCGCCCGCCGTCGCCTCGAGTCCGGCGATGACCTCGATGACGTCCTCCAGCTCGTCCTGCGAGATGCTCGCGACGCGTGCACCCCGGTTCGGGAGGAGTTCGAGCAGCCCCTCGGTGGCGAGGATCTTGATCGCCTCGCGGAGCGGCGTGCGCGAGATGCCGAACCGTTCGGTCAGTTCGCTCTCGTTGATCCGTTCCTTCGGCTCCATGTCGCCGGACTGGATCAATTCGCGCAGACGGTCCGCAACCTCGTCGTGCAGGTAGCGGCGGCTGATGCCGAAGCCGGATTCAATCTTGTTCATGCACACACACAGAACCGGCGGCCAGAAATGGCCGGGCAGGTAGAACAATATGTGTAGGTGCAGCGTGATTCAGTGTCGAGGCGTAAGTGCCTCGTCGAGCACACTGATCACATGTCGCGCGCCGAGCCCCAGCCCGTCGTGGATCTGGTGGCGGCAGGAGGTGCCGTCGGCCACGACGAGATCGTCCGGCCCCGCTTTCCGCAAAGCCGGGAACAGGGACAGGCTCCGCCATGGCGAAGGACGTATCCACCGTCTCCTTGCCGTAGCCGAACGCCCCGGCCATGCCGCAGCAACTCGACTCGATGACGCGCACGTCGAGCCCCGGCACCGCCCGCAGCAGCGTCTCTACCGAGCCCATCAGGCCGAAGGATTTCTGGTGGCAATGGCCGTGGACATGCGCGACCCGCCCGCCCTGGTGGGCGAAGGGCAGGCTGATCCGCCCAGCCCCGAGGTCGCGCATCAGCAACTCCTCGATCAGGAGGGACTGCTCCGCCAGCGCCTTCGCCTCGTCGCCCGGCAACAGAGACAGGAACTCGTCGCGGAAGGTGAGCAGGCAGGAGGGCTCCAGCCCGACGATCCGCGCCCCGGCGCGGACGTATGGCAGCAGCGCGTCGAGCGTCCGCTTCGCTTCTGCCCGCGCCCGGTCGGTCTGGCCCGAGGCGAGCCAAGTCCGGCCGCAGCACAGGGGGCGGCGGCCCTTGGCCGGGAAGACCCGGTGCAGGCGGTAGCCCGCCGCCACCAGCACCCGCTCGGCGGCCTCCAGGTTCTCACGCTCGAAAGCGCGGTTGAACGTGTCGCCGAACAGCACGATGTCGCGGAACGCGCCCGTGACGTCCGACGGGTGGGCAGGCTCGCCGGTCTCCTTCCACGGCCGCCGCCAGCGCGGTAGGCTGCGACGGGCCGAGAACCCTGCGATACGCTCGGACAGCCCCGCCAGGGCGGGGTGACGGTCGCGCAGGTTGAGGAGCGGCGCGAGACGCGCGGCCACGCCGGCATAATGCGGCATCAGCCCGATCAGCCGGTCCTTCAGGGGCAGGCCGTGCCGGGCATGGTAATGGTGCAGGAACTCGACCTTCATCTTGGCCATGTCCACGCCGGTCGGGCATTCCCGGCGGCAGGCCTTGCATGACACGCAGAGGTCCATGGTCCGCTTCATCTCGGGGCTGGTGAAGGCCTCGGTTCCGAGTTGGCCGGAGATGGCGAGCCGCAGGGAATTCGCCCGGCCGCGGGTGAGATGCTGCTCCTCCTTGGTCACCCGGTAGGAGGGGCACATGGCCCCGCCCGCGAGCTTCCGGCAGGTGCCGTTGTTGTTGCACATCTCGACAGCCGCGCCGAAGCCGCCCCAATCCGACCAGTCGAGGGCGGTCCCGGCCGGGGTCGTCACCGCATAATCCGGCTTGAAGCGGAAGAGGCTACGGTCGTCCATGCGCAGGGGGCGCACGATCTTGCCGGGGTTGAGCCGGTTCTCAGGGTCGAACCCGTCCTTCACCGTCTCGAAGGCGCGGGCCAGCGTCGCGCCGAACAGCGGCTCCACGAATTCCGAGCGCGAGATGCCGTCGCCATGCTCGCCGGAATACGAGCCCTTGTAGCGGCGCACGAGCCCGAGGTCTCCTCAGCGATGGCGCGCATCTTGGCGACATCGCCGCCGAGCTTCATGTCGAGGATCGGGCGGACATGCAGGCAGCCCACCGAGGCGTGGGCGTACCACGTGCCCCGCGTGCCATGCTTGGAGAACACCTCCGTCACCGCATCGGTGTAGTCGGCGAGGTGTTCGAGGGGGACGGCGCAATCCTCGATGAAGGAGACCGGCTTCGCGTCGCCCTTCATCGACATCATGATGTTGAGGCAGGCCTCGCGCACCTCCCAGACCGGTTTCTGCCGGGCGGGCTCGATGACTTCGACCACCGCGTTCGGGAAGCCGTGATCGGCCATGCAGGCATCGAGGCGCTTCAGGTCGCGCTTAAGAGCATCGAGGTCGTCGCCCGCGAACTCCGCCAGCAGCAGGCAGTTCGGCTTGCCGCGGGTGATGTCCGCGAGCGTCGTGCGGAACAGGGGGATGTCGGCCCCAAGCACGAGGACGTTGTTGTCCACGAGCTCCACCGCCACCGGATCGAGGGCGACGAGGTGCTGCGTTGTCTCCATCGCCGCACGGAACGAGGGAAAGTGGCATACGCCCATCACCCGGTGGATCGGCAGACGCGAGAGCTTCAGCGTCACCGCCGTGGTCGCGGCCAGCGTCCCCTCGGAGCCCACCAACAGATGGGCGAGGTTCGGCCGGTCCATGACCAGCGCGTCGAGATTGTAGCCGCCGACCCGGCGCTGGACCTTGGGGTAGCGTGCCTCGATCTCGTCCCGGTGGGCGTGGGCGAGGCGCAGCATCCGCGCCGCGAGGTCTTCGGCCCGCGCCGAACCGGACACGCCGCTGGCATCGTTGCCGGTGAGCGAGAAGGCGAAGGGCTCGCCGTCATGAAGCAGGGCACGCATCGCCAGCACGTTGTCGCGCATCGTGCCGTAGCGCAGCGAGCGGGCGCCGCAGGAATTGTTGCCCGCCATGCCGCCGATGGTGCAGCGGGTCGCGGTTGAGGGCTCGACGGGGAAGAACCAGCCATCGGCCTTCAGCCGCGCGTTCAGCCGTTCAAGCACCACGCCCGGCTCAACCGTGACGGTGCCCGCCTCGGCATCGTAATCGAGCACGTGGTTGAAGTGGCGCGAGCAATCGACCACCAGCCCGGTGCCGATCGGCTGGCCGTTCTGCGAGGTGCCGCCGCCCCGCATGATGACGGGCACGCCGTGCTCGGCGGCGATCTGCAGGGTCGCGACGATATCCGCTTCCGAGCGCGGCAGAACTACGCCCGCGGGAGTGATCTGGTAGATCGAGGCGTCGGTGGCGTAGCGTCCGCGTGTGAACGCGTCGAAGCGCGCTTCGCCTTGAAGCCGTTCGGCCAGCCGCCGCGCCAGCCCGGCTCCCTTGCGCGCCGCCGCGCAAGGTGTCTCGACCGTCCCTGCCGCCACGCTTCCCCCCTTACGAGCCTCGCCCGGGCTCTGCGACGAGAATTGTATTCAAGATTCAGTCGAACGGAAGTCCGTCGGAGTCCGACAGGCTGCGTTACGTGGCAGCGGGGGGATTCGCGCCCGGGAAAGGGCGGCGCCCCATTCACAAATGGCAAGAAAGAAAAGTGGTGTCCCCGGCAGGGCTCGAACCTGCGACCCCAGGTTTCTTACCACTTCGGCTTTCGCCGCCGACCGGCCGGTGCCGGTGCGTTCGTGGTCTGGACTATCCCTTCACCATGGGCCTTTCGGCCTGTAGGTGCCGCCCGTCTAGTCTCTACACCTTCCCGCCAGGGCGGGCTTGGCTCGGGATCGGCAGGGCCGTGGTGCCGGAGCACCGGGCCGGGAGCTTTCCCCGACTTTGAGCGGATCCGCCGCGCGGTTTCCCGGCGCGACGCCCAATTTGAACCTCTAGGAAACCTGTGCTCTGTCCAGCTGAGCTACGGAGACAACCGCGCGTCCTTAGCATCTCCACGGGGCGCGGCCAACACCGCCGGAGGCCGGGACCATGGGGCTGAGACGGCGATTCGCGCCTGTCGCGCTCGTAGCCCTCTCCGTTCCTGCCGGAGCCGAGCCTGCGCCTCACCCGGATTGCGCCCTCGCCCCGGCCCGGATGGAGACCCTGGAGGGCATCGGGCCACGCGGCGAACTCCGCTTCGCCTCGGGCGGGCGGGCCGTGCTCGATTCGCTGCGTTGGCCCGAGGACGATACGGCGGCGCGGGAGCGGATCGGCGCGCGGGCGGGCCAGCGCCTCGCGGTCAGCCCGCGCGGAGGGCCCGACCGTTGGGGCAGGGAGCGCGTCGGCGCCGAATCCCTGACGGATGGCGCCGACCTCGCCGGGGACCTCGTCGCGGCGGGTCTGCCCCCGTCGATCCGGGCGAGGCGGACGAACTCTGCCGTCCGGCGCTCCGCCTGCTCGAACAATCGGCCCGGCGGCGGCGGCTCGGCCTGTGGCGGGACGATCCCATCGACGCGCAGGACGGCCCGGCCCTGCGGCGTCTCGCCGGGCGTTACGCCGTGGTCGAAGGCCAGGTGCGCCATGTCGGCGAGCGCAGCACGCGCACCTACCTCGATTTCGTCCCTCGCGGCGGCGACGGGCTTACTGTCACGGTAACGAAACGCACTTGGCGAAGGATGGCCGCCCATGGTTTGACTGCCGACTCGCTGCACGACACACGCGTGCGGGTCCGCGGCGTCATCGATGTGCGGCGTGGCCCCGTTCTCGTGGCGGCGACGCCCGATGCCATCGAGATGCTGGACGGGCGGGACGATTCTGGGGTGCGGCGCTGAGCGCGATGGACGTGATGCGGGGGGAGTCGGTTTCCGGCGGGCGGCCTGTCTGGGCCTTGCCGCCCTGGTGCTGGGCGCCTGCGTGGCCGACCAGACCGGCTCGGTGAGCGCGCCCGCCGCCGTGCGCGTTCCCGCCGAGGCACCGAAGGTGACGGGCCGCGAGCGCGCGACCGATTCCGACCATCTGAAGCTCGTGGCTTCCTTCGGCGGCGAGGCCAAGGCCCCGGCCGTCACGCGCCTGCTGACCGAAGTGACCGACCGCCTCGTGCGGACGAGCGACCGGCCGGACCAGACCTACGTCGTCACCCTGCTCGATTCGCCGGTGGTGAACGCCTTCGCCCTGCCGAACGGGCGCCTCTACGCCACGCGCGGCCTCGTGGCGCTCGCCAACGACACCTCCGAGGTGGCGGCGGTGCTGGCCCACGAGATCGCCCACGTCACCCTGAACCACGCCACGGCCCGCAGCGAGCTGGAACTGCGCTCCGCCCTGGTGAGCAAGGTGGTGGCAGACGTGCTGAACGACCCCGATACCGGCGCGCAGCTGAAGAACCAGTCCCGCTTCGCCCTGGCCCGCTTCTCCCGCGAGCAGGAACTCGAAGCCGATGCCGCCGGGGTGAAGACCCTTGCGGCAGCGGGCTACGATCCCTTCGCGGCGGCCCGCTTCCTCACCGCGCTGAACCGCACCGTGCAGCTCAAGCAGGGGGCCGGAAGCGCGAGCACGCCGGACATGCTCGCCACCCATCCTGGCACGGCCGAGCGCGTGGCGCTGGCCACCCGCGCCGCCCGCAAGGTCGGCGCGCCGGGCATCGGCACCGACGACCGCAGCCGGTTCCTCGCCGCCATCGACGGCTTGGCCTATGGCGACAGCCCCCGCGACGGCGTGGTGCGCGGCGGGCGCTTCCTGCATTCGGGCCTCGGCATCGCCTTCGCGGTGCCGGAGGGCTTCAACCTGGAGAACACGCGCTCGGCCGTACTGGGCACCACGGCGGATGGCGGGCGGCGCCTGCTGTTCGACCAGATCGAGGCGAAGGAAGGCCAGGGCCTCGACGCGATGCTCAAGGCCACGTGGAACGACAGCCTCGATCCAGCCGGCTTCGAGACCCGCGAGGTCAACGGCCACCCGGCGGCCTTCGCCCTGTCCCGGGGCAAGGATTGGACGTTCCGCCTCGCCGCCATCCGCCTCGGCGGCGCGACCTACCGCATGATCATGGCGGGCAAGGGCAGCGCCGACCCGGAGGCCGCCTTTCAACGCTGGGTGTCGAGCCTGGAGGAGGTCTCCGCCGAGGAGATCGCCGCCCTGCGGCCGACCCATATCCAGATCGTCCAGGCGGCGGGCGCCAATGCCGAAGAACTCGCCCGGCGGATGATCGTGGCCGACCGTCCGCTCGACCGGTTCCTCGTGCTCAACGGGCTGGAACGCAGCACCGCGCTGGTGCCCGGCCGCAGCTACAAGATCGTCACCGAATAGGCGTCGCCGGAGACCCTGCCGTGATCCGCTTCTACTACAACCTCTCGCCGAACCCGATGAAGGTCGCCCTCTGCCTGGAGGAGCTCGGCCTGCCCTACGAGCCGGTTCCGGTGGACACCCGCAAGGGCGAGCAGTTCGACGCGGCCTACGCGGCGGTGAACCCGAACGCGAAGGTGCCCGCGATCGTGGACGGCGAGGCGACGGTGTTCGATTCGAACGCCATCCTCCTCTACCTCGCCGAGAAGGAGGGACGCTTCCTGCCGCAGGGCGCGACGGCGCGGGGCGAGATGCTCTCCTGGCTGATGTTCGTGGCGACCGGCATTGGCCCGTTCTCCGGGCAATGTGTCCATTTCCGCCATTTCGCCCCGAAGGATGCGGGCGCCTACGCGATGGATCGCTACATCTTCGAAGCGAATCGCCACTGGACCGTGCTGGAGGCGCACCTCGAGGGACGGGCCTTCATGCTCGGCGACACGTATTCCATCGTCGACATGGCCGTGTGGGGCTGGGCCCGCATGGTGCCGTTCGTGCTGGGCGAAGAGGCCTTCGGCACCCTGCCGAACGTCAAGCGCCTGCTCGATTCGATCAATGCCCGCCCCGCGGCCTCGCGCGCGGAGGGGCTGAGGGCGCGCCACGCCTTCAAGGCAGAAATGGACGACGAGGCCCGGCGAAACATGTTCCGCTTCATCAAGCCCGCCGCCTGAGGCGAGAAAGGGACCAGGGCAGCCTCAGGCCCCGGTCCCGCCCCCGGATCTCTCCTTGCGGCGCTCGCGCTCGGCGCGCAATTCCCGCTCGGCGATCAGCCAGAACTCGATTTCGAGACCCTCGGGCCGGTGGTTGCGCTCCCACAATTCGTAGGCGCGCTCCCGGATCTGCTCGAAGGTGATGACGTCGCGGTTGCGGGTGTCCCCGTCCGTCTTCCGTTCGTCGATCATGGTGCCCAACCGAACCGGCTTGCCCTTCGGCTCAGGATCCCGGCCGGTGCAGATAGGCCGTGAGGCTGGTCACGCGCGTGCCGACCATGGAGACAGCCTTGCGCAGCCGCGCTTCGGTCACCCCGAAATGCTGTGCCCAGGCGAGGCGGCTGCTGCGGTCGAAAATGGTGACGTGGCTCTTGCCTTCGGTACCCGTCGTCATGCGCCCGATCCCGATCTGAGGAGTGCCCGGCAGGACCGGGCTCTTTCCGGGTCAACCGGAGGCTTCAGATTCGGTTTCACTACCCGGTGTGGATCCGGTGCGCCTGTCACTCCCAGCGGAACGGGGGCGAGCGGAAAGGCAGGTCTGTGCGGGGACGGGGCAAGGGCTCCGGTTCCCGCTCCCGCTCCGGTTCGGGCTCCTCGACCGCGTCGCAGAAGAGCAGCGAGCCCTCCGGCAGGGGCGGCGCCTCGACCCCGCGCCAGCGTCCGTAGGACCAGGGCCGATACCAAGCCGCGCCCTCCGGCAGACGGCCGGGCACGAGGTCGATGCCATGCGTACCGAAGGGACCGCAGCGGCAGAACCGGGCGAAGCCCATCCACGCCCCGTGCCAGACACCGTAGTTCGCGATGGCTTGGTCCATATAGGCCGAACAGCTCGGCCAGTGACGACACTGTCGCCCGATCAGGGACGACAGGCTGAGCTGATAAGTGCGCAGCGCCAAACGCGCGGCGCGACGCGGCACGCTCACGCGGCGGCCCGCCGCTTGGCCTCGATCTGGTCGAGGGCATCCACCACGGCGTCGAAGGCGAGGAGTGTCGAGGCGTGGCGCGCCTTGAAGTCCCTCACCGGTTCCAGCACCGCGAAATCCGCGAACGCGCCGGAGGGCGGGGCCGCGCCGTCCTTCAGCATGGCGCGCATTCCCTCGCGCAGGGCGCGTAGATCGTCCGCCGACGTGCCGACCACGTGGCGACCCATCAATGATGAGGAGGCCTGACCGAGGGCGCAGGCTTTGACATCCTGCGCGAAATCAGTCACCCGCCCGTCCTCGCCGAGGGTGAGATCGACGGTCACTGTCGATCCGCACAGGCGAGAATGGGCGGTGGCACTCGCGTCCGGCGCGTCGAGACGCCCGAGCCGTGGGATGTCGGCGGCGAGTTCGAGGATGCGTCGGTTGTATATGTCGTCCAGCATTAAAGCCTCAGTTGAGCAAGCATAACGGCATTGGGACCGCCTGCGCAGCCGCTCTCGGATTGCGCGTTTGCTCAGGACACACGATATAGGCGATGTGCCGCTGCTTCGCGAGGAGTCGGCCGATCGACCGAGGTCGCGCCCAAGGCCGAGGTCGGGCTCATTGGCCCAAACGTAACCGGGGCACCGGCCCGTGCGCGAGAAGCGGGCGCGGGTCCCACCCACGAGCCTGAGCCTGACTTCATGTATGCCAAGCCCGACAGCACCACGATGAAGACCCGTGTGGCGCGGGCCGGAGATGCCATGGACGCCGCCCTCAAATCCCTCTCCTACCGCGTCGACGGCCAGCCCCTGAACGGTATGCGCAACGATAATCTGCCTCTTCGTGACGGCACCGCCCCCGTGGCTGAAATCGCGCCGGAGCCTGCCTCCGCGACACGCGTGCCCGAGGGTATCGAGACCGGTCGCCCCAGCCGCGAGGAGGCCGAGGCCGCCGTGCGCACCCTGCTGCGCTGGGCCGGTGACGATCCAACCCGCGAGGGGCTCCTCGACACCCCCGCCCGCGTAGCCAAGGCCTACGAGCAGATCTTCTCGGGGTACCGGGTCGATGCCGATTCGCTGCTGGAGCGGGTGTTCGAGGAGGTCGAGGGTTATTCGGATGTCGTCCTCGTGCGGGACATCCCGTTCCACTCCCATTGCGAGCACCACATGGTGCCGTTCATGGGGCTGGCGCATATCGCCTATTACCCGTCCAAGGGCGTCGTGGGCCTGTCGAAGCTCGCCCGCGTGGTCGATGCCTTCGCCAAGCGCCTGCAGACCCAGGAGACGATGACGGCGCAGATCGCCGACGTCATCGAGAGCATCCTCAAGCCGCGCGGCGTCGCCGTGATGGTGGAAGCCGAACATCTCTGCATGGCCATGCGCGGTGTGCAGAAGGCGGGCGTCTCAACCCTGACGACCCAGTTCCGCGGCGTGTTCAAGGATTCGGCGGACGAGCAGGTCCGCTTTCTCACCCTCGTTCGCGGCGGAGCCAAATAGGCCCTCGCGGCTTTCTCGAGCGCCATGTCCGCGACCGACTCTTCCGCCTCCACCGGCGTCTCCTTTCCCCCGCCCGGCAGCAAGGCCGAGATCGAGGAAGGGGAGGTCTTCATGCCCCGCTTCGACCGGGACGGGCTCGTGACCTGCATCACCATCGATGCCGGGGATGGGCGCGTGCTGATGCTGGCGCATATGAATGCGCAATCGCTGGCGCGGACGCTCGAGACCGGCGAAGCTTGGTACTGGTCGCGCTCACGGCAGGAATTGTGGCGCAAGGGCGCGACGAGCGGCCAGATCCAGCGCGTCGTGGAGATGCGCACCGATTGCGACCAGGACGCCGTGATGATCACCGTCGAGGTCGGCGGCGATGGCGGCTGCTGCCATACGGGCCGCCGCGCCTGCTTCTACCGCACCGTCGCCTACGACCGTGAGACCGGCCAGGTGCGGTTGCGGCCCGCCGGGGAATGAGCCGCCTCCCGGAGCGGCGCGAGCTTCCTCATCGCCCCCCTCCCTCCTTGTCTCGGGCCGAGGCGCCGCGCGCCCGGGCCGCCGAGGCGGTGCGCCGGGCGGCGCGGGGCGAACCGGAATTCCCGCCCGGCACCGTCGAACCCATCCGCCCGGCGGCAGCCGCGCCACGCCTCGGCCTTGCGCTTGGCGGCGGATCGGCCCGGGGCTGGGCGCATATCGGCGTCATCCGCGCCCTGGAAGAGGCAGGCCTCGTCCCCACCGTGGTGGCGGGCTGCTCCATCGGCGCCGTGGTTGGGGCGTGCTACGCGGCGGGACGGCTCGACCGGCTCGAGACCTTCGCCCGCTCCCTCACGCGGGGACGGGTGGTGCGCCTTGTGGATCCGCGCCTGCCCGGCTCCGGACTGATCGCGGGCAACCGCCTGCGGCGGCGGCTGATGTCCGATCTGGGCGACGGCCGGATCGAGACCTTGCGGATCGCCTTCGGCTGCGTCGCCACGGAGTTCGGTACTGGCAGCGAAGTCGCCCTGACCGAGGGTCCGCTCGTGGAAGCCGTTCGGGCCTCCTACGCCATTCCCGGCTTGTTTCCCCCGGTCGATCTGGACGGGCGGTTCCTGATGGACGGCACCCTCGTCAATCCGGTGCCCGTCGCCTTGGCCCGCGCCCTTGGGGCGGATGTCGTCGTCTGCGTCAACCTGAACGGCGATACCGGCGGCCCCGTCACCCACGAGGTGACGGCCCCCGCTCCGCGCAGGGGCGTGTTCCACGCCCTGCGCGGGCGCCTGCCCGGCTTGTCGCGCACGCCGCCGGAACCGCAAGTGCCCGGCATCGCCCGCGTCGTGCTCGACGCCTTCAACATCACCCAGGACCGCATCTCCCGCGCCCGCCTGGAGCGCGACCCACCGGACGTCGCCATCGGTCCCGACGTGGCGGCCTTCGGCCTGTTCGATTTCCACCGCGCGGAGGACGGTATCGCCCTCGGCTACCGCGCCGCCCGCACCGCCCTGCCGAAGATCCGCGCCGCGCTGGATGGAGCGGCCGCGCGGGTGTGAGGTGGGCGGGGGACTCCGAGCCGGGCCGAAGAGCCAACGGTCCCATCCCCGACCTTATCCTGAGCTTTCCGCCTTGGTGGGCCTCGAAGGATGAGGGGGGAGAGCGAGAGGTCGATCCCCTAAATCAACTCAGCCGGTGACGGCTCTCTGCCAGAGCTCGAATGATCCCTTTTCCTGCATCAGGATCATAAAGTCTCGCCATGCCATTGAGGTGAGGCGACCGCTGATCCGCCGCAAGCAGCGCGCGGTTGAAGAGCCTGTCCCAAGCCGCCAGACCGCAGAAACGACGAAGCCGCCCGAAGGCGGCTTATCGTTAGTCTGACGTATGGTTGGGAAAACTGGAGCGGGCGAAGGGATTCGAACCCTCGACCCCAACCTTGGCAAGGATGTATGAAGTCGTTTCCCTGTGTTTCCGCCGATTTCAAAAGTTTTCATTCATCATTGCAAGTCGTTGCAGTATTGACTGCATTCGCTTTGCGCCGTTTCATGGCGTAGCCGCCCGTTTCCGACACGGTGCTGCCTGCGTGCGTCCTGAAGGAGCAAGACCATGAAGCGAAGGAACGCCGTTCGCCTGACGCTCAGGACCATCGAAAAGGCGGCCGCAAAGCCCACCTCCTATTTCATCTGGGATCTCGATCAGCCCGGGTTCGGGTTGCGGATCGAGCCGACCGGCGCGAAATCCTTCTACATCCACTATCGTCTCGGAGGCCGCGGCTTTCCTTCCAAGAAGATGAAGCTCGGCGACGTGCGCAGCATGAGTGTGAGCCAAGCGCGGAGCGAAGCGGCGGAGAAGCTCGTGCTTGCCCGGAAGGGCGAGGATCCGGCAGCCGAGCGGGTCGCGGCGAAGAACTGCCTGTTCGTGCACGAACTGATCGACCTATACGGGTCGGAAGGCCTCGTCCGCTTGAAAGGACGCCGCAAGGGCGAGGACATGACGGAGGAGACCGCAAAGTACACAATGGCGCGGCTGCGCAACCACGTCGTACCGGTCCTGGGCCAGCTCCGGCTCGTCGAACTCGACAAGACGCACGTCGAGTCGCTCTTCAGGAAGGTCGGCTCCGGAGCGACAGCCGCGAAGACTGAGGAGCGGACCGGCAGGGGAGCGGTCGTCCGCGGCGGACGCGGTGCCGCGCGAAAGGTGGTCCGCGATCTATCGGCGGTCTGCACGTTCGCAGTCGACAACAATCTCATGAAGGCGAATCCCGTCGCGAACGCGCGGGTCAACAAGGTGGACAACGAGCGCAAGGACTACCTGACGACTGCGCACGTGCAGCGCCTCGGGCGAGCACTCGTCGAGGCGGAGACGAGTCACGGCGTCCCGCGCGTCGCAACGGACCAGATCCGTCTCTGGCTGCTGACCGGCCTGAGGAGGAACGAAGGAGCCGCGTTGAAATGGAGCGAGGTCAGGCTGGAACATGAAAGCCTGGAACTCGAGACTTCCAAGAGCGAGACCAAACGGCCTCTCACGCCCCCGGCGGTGGCGTTCCTGCGGAAGCTGAAGGAGACAGCCGACTCCGCCTACGTCTTCCCGGCGAAAAGAGGCGACGGCTGGTTTACGGGTACGAAAAGGTACCTGCCACTGATCATGCGCCTCGCCGGACTCGACAGGCTGTTCCCGCACCTCCTGCGGCACACCTTCGGATCGAACGCGATCTCCCAGGGATTGAGCATCCCCCTGGCCGGAGCCCTGCTGGGACACGCCAACCTTCGGTCCACGCTGATCTACGCCCACGTCCAGCACGACGTCGCGGCCAGAGCGGCCGGCCCATGCATGACCGACTTCGCAGCGGCGCTGGGCGCGCCGACACGCGACGCGTTCGGTGGAGAACGGTCGAACGCGGCCGATGGCGGAGAACGGTCGTGAGATACCCGACCAAGATTCGTCCGCACTGGATCCCGCTGCATCTCGCTCCGTTCACTCTGCGCCGGATGCAGGAGCCGTGCGCTCGCGATCTCGAGCTGGATGCGGAGTTGGAGCGCGCGTTGGCGGTCGACGCGCCGGATCACATGCTCGTTCGGGCGGACTGGTCCGCCGGACTGATCGAGGTGCTCGCCCGGGATCCGGTCGACGACGACATGGGGCCGGGTGACGGCTACCGCGTGTGCGTGAGCTCGCATCCCGCACTTTTCCGATCCGCGGCATCGCGAACGTCGCCGTCCGCATCGGCGATGCTGTGCGCCGGCCTCGTCGACGCCTTCTGGTCGGCGCTGATCAGCCGCCATTCGGCTCTGATCGTCGGCGACGTCCTGGCCGTCCATGCAAGGGGCGGTCCCAGACCGGTCGACGGCTTCAGGGAGGTGCCTGCCGACGTATGGGCATCCTCGTCCATCGATTGGGCCGCCGGAACGTGCACGTCGCCGGACGGCCATGTGTACTTCTCGATCCACGTCGCCCGGTCGGAACCGCCCTCGCCGCGCCCCGGCGACGAGGGCGGCCCGACAGCGACCGGCAGGCAGACGCCGTGCGACGTCGGTGCGCCGGGGGTCGTTTCGACCGGCGACGTGGAAGGCATGGACGTCCGCGCGGCAAGTCGCTTCCTGGGTGTCAGCAAAAGCTCCTTGGACAAGTGGCGGCTGACGGGCAACGGCCCGCCGTTCCACAGGATCGGAGCCCGCGTGCGCTATCTCAAGTCCGAACTCGAGGGATGGCGGAACCGACGTCGGGACCCGGGTCGTTCGATTTGAACGAACGCTCGTTTACAGATCTCCGTTGTATGATGGCGTTGAACCGGTCTGGTCGGAATGTCGGTCCGGACCAGCTGAGCGCGATCGAGACGATGACGGAAACCGAAGTCGGGCAGGAGCAAGTGGGTCTATGTGAATCAGCGCGGCTTCGGGCGCCAACGTCGGGCGTAAGTCCAATTCAACACCAAAGCGTGCCCCTGGCGGAGTCGATCCCCGATCTCCTACAAGTTCAACGAATCCGGGTTTTCGGTGGGGTCAGGATCGGCGCCGATCGCGACCGCAACCTTCATGGGATTCCGGTCGAGCCCGCAACCGCTTAGGCAGTGTCGCCCAAGGCGCGTGCTTCGGCGCCGATTCGCAAGCGGTCGCCTCTTCGTTTTGTCCACTCTCATACGGACGATCCGGACGTGATCGCCGACAGGTGGATTGGGACGTCGACTGGGCGGGCGGGGCGGCGGCCGGCCACGGCCCTTTTGCGTAATGGCCTTGAACATTCAGCCGAGTTTCGGCGTCCTGCGCTGCGGCTCAAACGTGCCGGTGTGCCACAGGGGCGAACGACGCGCGCCTTCCCGCCGTCCGGTCGCCTCCAGTCTTCGGCGACCTGAGACGCGACCGTGTGGGTTATCGCTCCGGCCCCGCGCAGGACTCTCGGTTTGCGAGAAGCGAAGCCCGCATCGGCGCTTGCTGCGAACCCGGCTGTCACGAATGCGCGGTGCTCGGCCGCTACCGGGTCGGGCGTCATTCGCCAGTCCTCGTCTGACCGTGCCCCGCAATCTTCGACTGCACCGTCGGTGTCCGGGCGCTCGGGCCACTCTAAGCGTCGACGATATGATCGCCTATCGTTCTCGGCCGAGCCAACTACCGGCGACCGCTGCCGAGACTCGCGCTTGACCGCGGCCTCCTTTCGCAATCCGCTTACGGAGGCTGGCGACCTCCGTCGAACCGGAGCCTGCGCGCACTGGTTCGGTTGCAACGGGCTTGCATCGACGAGTCGGCACGACGACTCTATCTGAACCCGGGACGATGAGTGCATCCGACCGGTTCGTTCCCGACACCGATCTTTCGCCGACCGCCTGCCGGAAGGCTCAGGAGCCGATATCGTGACAACGGATCAGAGACGAGATGCCGTGGCGTCGTCGAAGGGCAAAGCACCTAAGACGCTTTCGTCGGACACCAAGCTGGCCGCGATCAGAACTGCCATGGCCGCGGACGACTGGGATACAGCCTTGAAGCTCGCTTCGCGCTTCCAGCGTTTGGGCGAGCAGGCCAGCGTCATCCGGCGGGCTGCGGATTTCCAACTCCGGCCCAACTTCTACCGCCAGTTGGGATACGACGGCGAGAGGGTGCGGGCGGAGGGGATCGCCGCTCTCAAGGAGCGGTTCAGCGTTTCCTGGTCTCAGACGAGCAGCCGGGACTGATCGCTTGACGAAAACCACGACGCTCATCGCGACGAACGTCGACCGGCTCGCTTCGACAGGCGGCCTCTCGAACATCCAAGACTCTCCGGTCGGGGCGAGCGGATTCGGCTCGTTCTCTTGGCCCTTGCCGGAACAAGTCTCGTCCATGCTCCAGGCTTGGCAAAGCGCGGAACGTGCGTCGCCGATGGAGCTCGGTCGTCAGCTCTACGACCTGCTCCTTGCAGGCCGACCTGGAAGGACAATGCCGACCGCGCTCGAACGCGCGCGAGCCGCAAGTCGTGTTCTTCTGGCGTTCAGTACGGCTTCCCCGGAAATGCACTTGCTTCCGTTCGAGATTTTGCACGACGGGGATCGGTACCTCGCCGGAGGCGAGAGGATCCCATTTCGCTGGATCAACGACGGTTCGACCCAGGATGCCAGATCGCACGGCTTCCGGCATTTCCTGGTCGCGGTCGCGAACCCGACCGATCACCCCGATTTCGACCACGATCGGGTAGTCGGCGAACTGCGGAAGGCGATCGACGCGATACCTCAGGCGACCTGCAACATGGTTCCGCATGCCACACGCGGCTCGCTGAGGCGCGCTCTCGGCGAGCGGGATGCCTATGACGCAGTGGTGATCGTCGCCCACGGCGGCAGCGCCACCGCCGAAAGGGACGGTTTCATGGTGCTCGAGGACGAGAGCGGCGCCGCAAGCAGATGGGTCGGCGAGGACTGATCCGCCCCCAATGAAGTGGTCCGCCCTTTGGTATGGCTTTGAGCCTGGAGGACGGATCGATGTCGAGGAAGCGACCCAAGCCTGAGGAGATCGTCGCCAAGCTGCGGCAGGCGGACGTGCTGGTCGGGCAAGGCCAGAGCGTGGCGGAGGCGATCCGCGCGATCGGCGTGAGTGAGGTGACCTACTACCGCTGGCGGCGTGAGTACGGCGGCCTGAAGTCGGATCAGGTCCGGCGGATGAAGGATCTGGAGACGGAGAACCAGCGGCTCAGAAAAGCCATCGCCGATCTCACCCTGGACAAGCTGATCCTGCAGGAAGCCGCCCGGGGAAACTGACCAGCCCCGCGCGCCGACGCGCCTGCATCGAGCATGTCCGGACCGTGCTGAAGGTCTCCGAGCGTCGGGCCTGCAAGGCACTCGGGCAGCATCGCTCGACACAGCGCAAGGCGCCGCGGGGCAAAGATGACGAGGCGGCGCTCGTCGCCGAGCTGATCGAATTTGCCCGTAGCTACGGGCGCTACGGCTATCGGAAGGTCGCCGCCCTACTGCGGGCGGACGGCTGGCTGGTCAACGACAAGCGGGTCGAGCGCCTATGGCGGCAGGAGGGGCTGAAGGTCCCGGCCCGCCAGCCCAAGCGCGCACGGCTGTGGGACGGGGATGGTTCCTGTATCCGGCTGCGCCCGGAGCACCGCAATCACGTCTGGTCCTACGACTTCGTCGAGACGCGCACCCACGACGGGCGCAAGTTCCGGATGCTCAACGTCCTCGACGAGTTCAGCCGCGAGTGCCTGGCCATCCGAGTGGATCGCAAGCTCAAGGCGGCCGACGTGATCGATGTGCTGTCCGACCTGTTCATCCTGCGCGGCGTGCCGGCGCACATTCGGTCAGACAATGGTCCGGAGTTCATCGCCAAGTCGGTGCAGTCCTGGATTGCGGCCGTTGGCGCAAGGACGGCCTACATCACCCCTGGTTCGCCGTGGGAGAACGGATATGTCGAGAGCTTCAACGCACAGATACGCAACGAGCTGCTGAATGGCGAGATTTTTTACACGCTCAAGGAGGCGCAGATCATGATCGAGGGCTGGCGACGGCACTACAATACGGTTCGGCCGCATGGCGCATTGGGCTACCGGCCGCCAGCGCCAGAGGTGTTCGTGCCAGCTATAGCCGCTAGGCCGGCTGCACCGGCCAAGCTCGCCGTGGTCCAGCGACCAACCCTGCACTAACTTTGACCTTGGACCACCTCGTGGGGGCCGATCAATAGGCGATGAACTCCTTCACTGCGAGGTCGAGCTTGCGCTTGCGCTCGGGCGAGAGTTGCGCGTCCATGGCAGTGAGAAAGGGACCGCGCGCCTGTTCCACATCGGTGAGGGCGCTCTGGAGCCCGGCGAGCCGGGCTTTGGCCTCCTGGGTGTCTTCGGCGGTGTAGACCGCGGTGGCCTGCACCACTGCGTGCTCGATGGCCTGGGCCAAGGTCCGCGCCTGCAGGCCGGCGTTCCAGGCCGCTTCGGTCGCTGCTGCGCGCTGCTGCTCCTGATCGGCTTGGCGGAGGGCAAAGCCGGAGATGCCGGCGGCGACGAGGCCGAGCAGGCTGATCACGGCCACGAGTTTATGGGCCAGGGAGATACGCATCAGGAACTGCCAAATACCGAGTTGATGCGCCGGTCCCTGCACCGGCATCCGTTGCGCTACCCTTAAGGATAGCTGGCAAAATCGCCTCGACACATTATGAATTAAAACGCCCATATCGTTATGATTGCCAAACAGCGATTGCAAAGAATGAATATTAAAGTCAATATTAAGAGCCATCATACTCAAGGTACCGAGCAATATCCTTCAATCGCATAGGGCTGCTTCGGATTTGCACTTGGCGCGCAGGCCATCCAAACCAGATCAGGCGGAAACATACTGCCCAGACTCATTATGGATCAGCGAGGCGGTCGGCTGAGCAGCGGCAAACGTCCACCTCCGCGATGCAGCGCTTCGGAGCGAGCCGGTCTACTGCCACAATCAAGACATGCTATACTGATAGTTGAAGCGGAGCGTCAGCGATCTCATCGGCTCGGAAGTGAAATGAAGTGCATAGACGCGCACCTGTTCAGACTAAGTGTTGGCGACTTCCATGTACCTTGATCCGGCCACCTTGCTGATCGCCAGCTCTGCGACAACTTTCCTGGTTGGCACGTTACTTCTGGTAGCGGGGCGTGAGTCGCAGGGATCCCGCTCTCTGAGCCTCTGGGGAGCGGCACATCTCATTGGCGCCATCGGTTCCGTCGGCATCGCTCTACGCGACCAAGTCCCTGACCTGCTTTCCATCGGGCTGGCCAACGTGCTCGTTCAGGCCGCTTATGGATTGATCTGGAGCGGCGTCCGCTCCTTCGAGGGTCGTTCGATCCGCCTAGGCGTTGCGTTCGTCGGCGCGATATTCTGGTGTGTCCTCTGCCTGGTTCCGGCCTTCTACGCGTCAGTTACGCTGCGGATCCTATATGGTTCGGCCGTGGCGACACTCTACTGCAGTTCGGCCGCCGTGGAGATCTGGCGCGGCCGCGCGGAGCGGCTCGCCTCCCGAGTTCCGGCTTTCACTGTGCTAGCCCGTCTTATTCATGAGGGCAGTGGATCTGAGGTGGCGAGCGTAGCGTAGGCCATTGATATGGCTTAGGGATTGGGTGCTGTTGCCAAGCCTTCAGACCGCATCGAGCCCGCCACGCCCGCCATGTCCGATCCTACGTGTCTCCCGTTCGCGTTTCCATCCGTCTGGGGCAAGAAGCTCACAGCTGCGTTTGACGGCGGACGCCTGACCTCGGACGGCGGCGTCCTGCTGCTCGCCCAGGCTGCCCGACGGTTGGGCATCGCCGAGAAGCTCGCCGCGGTGATCCCGGACCGGCGTGATCCGAGCCGGGTTCTGCATCCGTTGCCCGAGATCCTGCTGGCACGCATCCTGGCCATCGCCTGCGGGTACGAGGATGCCGATGACCTCGACCATCTGCGCGCCGATCCAGCCTTCAAGCTCGCCTGCGGCCGCCTGCCCGACAGCGGCGCGGACCTGATGAGCCAACCCACCGTCTCGCGGCTGGAGAACACGCCGGGCCTGCGCGACCTCATCCGGCTCGGGCGGGTGCTGGTCGACCTCTACTGCGCCAGTTACGCCGTGCCGCCAGCCGCCGTTACTCTCGACATCGACGACACCTGTGATGTGGTGCACGGCCAGCAGCAACTGTCGCTGTTCAACGCTCATCACGCTGAGCGCTGCTTTCTGCCGATCCACGTCTACGACACCGCCACCAGCCGTCCCGTCGCGATGATCCTGCGCCCGGGCAAGACGCCCTCGGGTCGCGAGGTGCGGGGCCATCTGCGTCGGCTCGTCCGGGCGATCCGCCGCCACTGGCCGAACACCGCGATCACCATCCGGGGTGACGGCCATTACGGCCGGCCGGAGGCGATGGACTGGTGCGAGGATAATGGGGTCACCTACGTCTTCGGCCTGACCGGCACCAAGGCGCTCGCCGCCAAGGTCGAGGACACCGCCGACCCTATCCGGGTGGCGCGGGCCATCGACGACAAGGATGCGGTGCGCGGCTTTGCCGAGACCACGCACGCGGCCAAGTCCTGGCGACAGCAACGCCGCGTCGCTGCCCGCATCGAGGCCACGCGGCTCGGCCTCGACATCCGCTACGTGGTCACGAACATCACCACCGGCACGCCCGAATGGCTCTACGCCGACCTCTACTGCGCCCGCGGTCAGGCCGAGAACCTGATCAAACTCCACAAAACGCAGTTGGCCTCCGACCGCACCTCCTGCCGGAACCCTGCCGCCAACCAGATGCGGCTCGTGCTGCACACGGCGGCTTACTGGCTGATGCTGACCGTCCGCGACGCCATCCCGAAGACCCATCGTCTCGCCAGAGCCGAGTTCGCGACGATCCGGCTGCGGTTACTCAAGCTCGGGGCCCGCATCCGCGAGACCGCTGCCCGTGTCCGTCTTGCCTTCGCTGCCGCCTGTCCCGAGGCCGACCTGCTACGCCACCTCGCGACCGCGTTTGCTCCGGCCCCGGCCTGAACCACGGGGCTGTGACGCCCCGACGAACCCGCTTCCATCCCTCCAGCGCCGACAGAACACTCCAGATCCACACGCGTCAGAACAGACGTGCGATCCCGCTCGCCATCAGCCCAAAACGCACCGTCCGCCGAAGCCCAATGAATAAGTCGGGCTAGGTACGGAGAATTGAAAGTTCCTATTGTGCCAGCTACGATTTCACGACACACCGTCGATGCGGCCATCGACGTACTTGAAGTGAGCTTCGTCAAGTTGGTGGAGTGCCTCGTCGCATCCGGCTGGCGCCTCGAGTTGGCCGGCACCGATGCACCGAGCATCCATTACAACATAGCCGGTCGAGGCACGCTCATCACGAGCAGGAGTGCGCCCATCGATCTTCGGCCGCACACCCTCGTCATTCTTCCGAGGCACACGGCGTTCGCCCTCGAAACCCCCGGCGCATTACCCATGCGAACCGTCAACCGGGGGCCTCTGAGTTCGGCGCCCGGATCGGTCCGACGCTTCACAGCCGGCCCGAGTGCGGCCCACCTCGTCCTCGTCTGCGGTTACTTTCGGGCGCTGTATGGCACATCGATCGACGTCTTCGACACGCTTCGGGTGCCCATCGTCGAATACTTCGACGAAATCGATCAAATCGACCACAAATTTCGTGAGGCGGTCGACGAGCTCGCCGCACAGGAGGTCGGCACCGGAGCAATGGCCGCAGGCCTGCTCAAGCTTGTTCTCATTGCGATATTCCGGAGATCGCTCGTCTCGCAGCAAGTTTGGGCGGAGCGGTTCTCGTTGCTCAGCGATCCGCAGATCTCGCGGGCCTTCTCCGAAATGGCCGCGCGACCAGCGGCGGACCATACCGTATCGTCCCTCGCCCATGTCGCCGGTCTGAGCAGATCCGCCTTCCTGGCTCGCTTCACCAAGGCCTTCGGCACTTCGCCGATGTCGACGCTCAGGCAGCTGCGCATACGACACGCGGCGGCACTTCTGTCCACGAACGTACTGCCGATCGATCAGATCGCTCAAGCTGTCGGGTATCGGAACCGCAGCAGCTTCTCGAGAGCCTTCAAGAAGACGTACCTGATCGATCCGAGCGAGTATCGAAATCGAAAGGCGATACAAGAAGGCGAAGTTTACAACCCCGATCCATAAGATCGGGGTTGGACAGTAGATCTGTGCGGGGGCAACCGTAGCGAGGCTGCCCCCTATCGTCTGTCGTTTCACCGATCCGACGATCGTAAGGTGGATCGAGATCGTGACGTCAGCCGCGCGGCCGACCGTCGGGCCGTCGCACGGATGCCAGCAGCAGCGTTATCGACGCCGCCAGCAGGACGAGATCCTTGAGGAGGAACTGTCCGGGCATCGCGGAGATTGCGGGAAATCCACCGGCGGTGTGCTCGGCCACGCCGGGGGTGGTCACAAAGAACGTCAGTGTTATCAGGTACGTCGTGATCGACATCGCGGCACCCAGGGCCGAAACCACTGGAACGAAGGCGCCGACTGCGAGCGCGATCGCGGTCGACAGCTCCAAGATGCCGATCACACGGCTTGTTCCCTGAATGCCGAAGACGTCGTGCAACCAGCCCATGATGGGGCTATTCGCCACGAACGGGGCAATCCCGCCAGCCTCATAGGCCGTGAACTTCATGAAGCCGAACCAGAGAAAGATGACGACCAGCGACCAGCGCAGCGGCGAGAGACTGGATCTCAATCCGGCGGGGCCTTCGGCGGTCACGAACCAGGACTGATGCGGAGTGGTGGTAGTCATGGCGAAATCCTTTCGGGTCATGTTGCACGAGACAGGTGTGCGGGAACGCAGCGCGCGATTGCTGTCGTCGGTCGGACCTGTTCGACAGGTGGAGGGGTGATGGAGTGACTAGGCTGATCGGCCCCCACGAGGTGGTCCAAGGTCAAAGTTAGTGCAGGGTTGGTCGCTGGACCACGGCGAGCTTGGCCGGTGCAGCCGGCCTAGCGGCTATAGCTGGCACGAACACCTCTGGCGCTGGCGGCCGGTAGCCCAATGCGCCATGCGGCCGAACCGTATTGTAGTGCCGTCGCCAGCCCTCGATCATGATCTGCGCCTCCTTGAGCGTGTAAAAAATCTCGCCATTCAGCAGCTCGTTGCGTATCTGTGCGTTGAAGCTCTCGACATATCCGTTCTCCCACGGCGAACCAGGGGTGATGTAGGCCGTCCTTGCGCCAACGGCCGCAATCCAGGACTGCACCGACTTGGCGATGAACTCCGGACCATTGTCTGACCGAATGTGCGCCGGCACGCCGCGCAGGATGAACAGGTCGGACAGCACATCGATCACGTCGGCCGCCTTGAGCTTGCGATCCACTCGGATGGCCAGGCACTCGCGGCTGAACTCGTCGAGGACGTTGAGCATCCGGAACTTGCGCCCGTCGTGGGTGCGCGTCTCGACGAAGTCGTAGGACCAGACGTGATTGCGGTGCTCCGGGCGCAGCCGGATACAGGAACCATCCCCGTCCCACAGCCGTGCGCGCTTGGGCTGGCGGGCCGGGACCTTCAGCCCCTCCTGCCGCCATAGGCGCTCGACCCGCTTGTCGTTGACCAGCCAGCCGTCCGCCCGCAGTAGGGCGGCGACCTTCCGATAGCCGTAGCGCCCGTAGCTACGGGCAAATTCGATCAGCTCGGCGACGAGCGCCGCCTCGTCATCTTTGCCCCGCGGCGCCTTGCGCTGTGTCGAGCGATGCTGCCCGAGTGCCTTGCAGGCCCGACGCTCGGAGACCTTCAGCACGGTCCGGACATGCTCGATGCAGGCGCGTCGGCGCGCGGGGCTGGTCAGTTTCCCCGGGCGGCTTCCTGCAGGATCAGCTTGTCCAGGGTGAGATCGGCGATGGCTTTTCTGAGCCGCTGGTTCTCCGTCTCCAGATCCTTCATCCGCCGGACCTGATCCGACTTCAGGCCGCCGTACTCACGCCGCCAGCGGTAGTAGGTCACCTCACTCACGCCGATCGCGCGGATCGCCTCCGCCACGCTCTGGCCTTGCCCGACCAGCACGTCCGCCTGCCGCAGCTTGGCGACGATCTCCTCAGGCTTGGGTCGCTTCCTCGACATCGATCCGTCCTCCAGGCTCAAAGCCATACCAAAGGGCGGACCACTTCATTGGGGGCGGATCAGTGTGAGGTCGAGACGGAAGACGTGGGCATTCTGGATCGCGTCCGTGAGACCTTCGGGGACGTGCGGATCGGCCCTTAAGGATCCGCTGCCGACCCAAACCGGTCACCCAGGCTCGTGCTTCATCCGGCTAAAAGCGGACTTCGGAATCTATGGCCGCGGATGACTGCGATTGCTCGAATGCAGAATAGCAGATTTCGAGCGATCAGGTGGCGGGAGCATCCTTCGTGGTGCGTCAATGTTAGATCGACTCAGGCCTTACGCTCTGCAATTTTATGGGCCGACCAACCAGTAGGATCCCTATAGCGACCCACTTCAGCACGACGAGTCGTGGCTGACTCCACCTTCAAACCGTCGGATCTACGGTTCGGACCCAAGAGGCTTCACCCGAGCCTGCTCTCCTCAGCTTGTCGCAGGGGCTTGCAATCACGTTAGCTTGGCACGTCCGTCCTGCCTTCGGCCAAAGGCTCGGACGCCAGTGGCCAGCGCAGGCTCCTCAACCTTCAGGTCGGCTACAGGAGGCTTGCTTGTCCGCGAGATTGAAAAGCCGGATCGGATGATCGTCAGCAGGAAGGCGGTCAGCATCAACACAAAAGCGCCAAACGAGATGATCCGCTGCTGCATGTGCTCTATCCCGAGCGTGGTCCCGATCCGACTAGGATCCATGGTCGCGCGCAGCAGGCGTGCACGTTCACCGGACCAACTGCCAAACACGAGATAGTTGAGCGTCCCGCCGACGCGGCTTGGATCACGTCGAGCAACGTACTCGATGTGGCACGTCGACACGAGATAGTACCAGCGCGTGCATTTCGACTCCTTGATCGCCAGGTCGTCGACCAGTACCCAGCGTCCGCCGACTTGCAGATCGCTCGCGAGCTGTGGTCCTGCGTACACCAGAGGACCTACGAGCGTGAACGTTAGGGCGGCAAGGAACAGGAGGGTCCGAACCATCTGTCTGCCTCCGATAGCTGTGCGATGCGTGCAGCTGTGGTGCGTAAGCGGGACTTAAACATTTCAGCGAGGACGGGACGTTAGCCCCGCGCTTTAGCGAACAACTGTACCGCCCGCGGATTGTGAGACACCGATCTGAAGCCTACGCGGCCAAGGCCGCGGGTGGAAGCTGCGCGGCACGAACGGCGGCTGGGGGTCGGAACCCGTGCCGCTCGATCAGCCACGTCTCATTGTAGAGGTCGCGAAACGCCAGCAGCGCGCGACGCAGGTCCTCGACCGTGTCGAAGTGCTCCACCCACAGCAGGTTCTCCTTGAGCGTGCGGATGAAGCGCTCGGCGCAGCCGTTTCCTTCCGGTGCGCGCACGAAGGCGGGCGAACTCGCGATACCCAGGAACGCCAGCTCCGCCTGGAAATCGTCCGACATGTACTGGCTGCCGTGGTCGTGCCGGACACTCAGGCCGGAGGCGATCTCGGCCGTAAAGCCGCCGAAGCGCTGCCGCACACCCTGGCGGATCGGCTCCAGCGCCTCGAACCGTGTGGCCCGACGCGCCGCATGGATGCCCACGCACTCGGCCGAGCAGTGGTCGACGGCCACGAACACCGCGACCTGTCCCTCAGCCGTCCAGGTGGTGGTCAAGTCCGTGCCCCACATCGTGTCCACCCTCTCCGGGATGATGGTGCCGTCGTGATTGCGCGGGCCGCGCGGTGTGCCGACGCGAGAGGGGGCGAGCAGATCATGGGCGCGCATCAGGCGCAGCACGCGGCGTTTGGAGGTGCGCACGCCCTTGAGGCGCAGCCGCGCCCAGACCTTGCGGTGACCCTCGCCGTGGAAGGGGCAGTCCGTGATGATGGCGCGGATCTGCGTGAGCAGCGCCGCATCCGGCATCGGCCCGACTGGGCCGGGACGCCGCGACGGCACGAGCCGGGCGGGTGAGAGGTGCCGGTGGACGGTAGCGCGCGACACGCGCCAGATCCGGCACACCCGGGCCAGTCCGTAAACTTTGCCGCTGGCAGGCGAGACGGCCCGGCTCATGGCCGCGACCGCCTGCGGGCCAAAGGGCCGGGGCCGCGCGCCTCCAGGGCGGCGATCTTGGCCTCCAGCAACTCGCGCTCGATCAGCATCTCACCGAGCTTGGCCTTCAGCCGCCCGCTCTCCAGCGCGTCCGCATCAAGGGGCCGGGTCGCCAAGCTCGCTTCGCCCGCCGTCAGGAACGCGTCGCGCCAGCCCGACAGGGTCGCGGCGGTCACGCCCAGACTGCGCGAGACGCTCTCCAGGTCCTCGCCGCGTAGCAGCCGCAGCACTGCATCCCGTTTGCGCTGCCGGGACATGCGCCCGCCGCGACCAGGACCGACTGCGCCTGCATCTGCCCTCGTATCCGTGCTCATCATCCTCACCCCTGTCGCGGCGACCGTCCGCTAACGGGGTGTCTCAAGCAACCGGGAGGCGGAGGACAACCGTTTGCCGGACCAAGCCATGAAGGCTGCCATGGCGCCGACGCCGAGCAACGTCGGCAGGCTGCCAGCGAGGAGGCCGCCGGCTAGCGCCGCGAAGCCCCAAAGCAGGGCAAAACTCCAGCAGATCAGGCCGCGCATATAGTACGTGCCAGCTCTGGCCGCCGCAGCACCGGCGACGGCCGCGGATCGTGCCCCGGTGACGACTGCGCTCTCGCGTCCCCAGACTTCGGTCGGCTTGCGGATCATCAGGCTGCCCGCCCTGCCTTGAGCGCAGCCAGCCGCTGGGCGACGGCCGCGCTCTTCTGCAATGCGTCGATCTCCGCAACCCGGTGGATCGTCCCTGCTTCAGCCGGTGTGAAGCCGACGCCGCCCACACCCTTCATGGCGCGCTCGAACGCCTTCTCCGCAACGTCGAGCCGCTGACCGGGCGTGTGTTCACGACGCATGGAACCGGAGCCATTCCCCGCCTCGCCTTTGGAGACCTCGAAGGCGGCAAGCGCTTCCTCCATCTGCCCCTTGCGCGCCACCAGTGCCGCGAGGCCGGCCTCCAGTTCTGCCTCCTCAACCCGAACCTGCGCCTGCACATCATCGAGCGCCCTGGCTTGGGTCTCAAAGTCGATCTGCCGGGACAGGGCCGCCTCGGCGAGATCCTCTCGGCCCTCATCGACGGCGAAGGCGGCTTTACCACCCAGATCCTCGATGCGTTTCGCGAGCAGCTGTTGCTGGCGCGCTGCCTGCAGCCGACGCACCGTGATGCTTTCGAGTTCCGCCTTCGCCTGATCGATGGCCCGCTCCGCTTCACGGACGGCTTCGCGCATCACAGCCGGGCCACCTGCGGCTTCCAGCCTGTCGATCGCGTCCTCGACAGAGGCCGATAAAATCCGCGATATCCGTGAAAAGATGGATTCAGACATGGCTCACCTCAACAGCATCCATGAAGCAGGATCGCCTGTCGCCCATTGAATTTAAATTAATACCGAACAGTAATTATCGGTGAGATAAACAGTTTCTATACCCGGCGCCTCTATCCTGGCACGTGTGTTGGGGAGAGGCTTGCCCTTATGATTGATACCAGTCTCGTCCTGCTGGCCATCGCGCTGGCCGCCGCTCCGTTCTACATCGTCGTAGCGACACGGAACCGGCTCGTGGCGCTTGATCAGCGTTGCGAGACGGCTTTCGCCGACATCGATGCGCACCTCAAGCACCGGCAGAACCTGATCCCCGGGCTGGTCGAGACGGTCAGAGGCTATGCCAAGCACGAGCACGATGTCCTGCTCAGCGTCATCCAGGCCCGCACCGCCGCCCTCGCGGCGATCCAGCCCGAGGCACGCCTTGAGGCTGAGAAGAACCTAACACAGACCATCAATGCCCTGATCGGGGCGGCCGAGCGCTATCCCGAGTTGAAGGCATCGAGCCACTTCACGGCGCTGCGCGACGAGTTTGTCGCCGCCGAGAACCGCATCACGGCGTCGCGCCGCTTCTACAACCTCTCTGTCGGCGAGTATGGGGCGACGCTGCGTCAGTTCCCCGGCAGCCTCATCGCGCGGCTCTGGAAGATGCAGCTGCGCAAGCCATTCGACCTTGGCATCGAGCGCGTCCTCATCGACGAACCTGTCGCCTTCAAGTTCTGACTTGCCTGCGAGATCCATATGCTGCGCGTCAACGGCCTGTTCGGCTGGATCGCCGCGAATGACCGGCGTTCGCTGGTCCTGTTCGCCGGCTTTCTCGCCGCTTTCCATGTTGGAGCCGTACTAGCGCTCTACTTGCCGCTTGCCGCCCTCGATCCAGAGCATGCGCCGGTCTTCACCTGGGTCGGCTACGCGAGCCGCTACCTGGTTCTGGTGACGCTCGCCGGCATCATCCTGTTCGTTGCGCTACTGCTCTGGCACGTTCACGCAGTGCGCAGGGTCATGGCGTTCACGTTCGTCGACGAGCAGGACGAGCCGCGCCTGTGCCGCATCGTCGAACCGCTGGCGCTCAGTATGGGATTGCCGGTACCTTATGTCGGCGTGATCCGTTCAAGTGCGCTGAATGCGTTCGCCTGCGGCATCCGACGCAAGGACGCGGTCGTCGTGGTGACCCGTGGGCTCATCGATGGTCTCGACGACGACGAACTGGCGGGAGTGGTCGCGCACGAACTCGCGCACATCCGCAATGGCGACATCCGCCTGATGGCGGCCGCCAACGTGTGCCTGCGCCTGCTCGATCTGTTGATTACGCCGCGGATGAAGGAAACCACTCCGCTTAAGGAACTCGTGGGTCTCCCGATCCTGACGTTGTGGTTTCCGCCGATCCTCGTGTTCGTGCTGATCGTCAGCTTCGTCGCCCAGTCGGCGCTGAAGGCGGGCCGGCTCGTTCGGCTTCTGATCTCCTCATCCCGGGAGTTTATCGCCGACGCAGTCGCCGTGGAGGCTACGCAAAACCCGGCCGCCCTCATCTCGGCCTTGCGGAAGGTGCACGGCCACAGCGCGATTGCTGGGCTTCCGTCCGGTCAAGACGCGATGATGATCGACGGCGCGGCCGAGGGCGGACTGGCGACACACCCGAGGATGGATGAGCGCGTGAATGCGATCATCGCGATGACCGGGTCGATGGCACTCATTGCACCTGCGCGGCGCGACACGCGCCCGGATGCACTGCGCCGACCGGCCGACCATCTGTGCGACGCATTTGTCAGCCCCGGCCGGCGCGAGGCGTTCCGAGCGATGAGCGCCCTCCGTCGCGTTGCCACCGACGACACAAGGAATTGGCTCGGCCTGACCCGCAACATGAGCTACGGCGTCATCTTGGCGGTGGCAGCAATCCTGTGTTGCAACGCCAAGCGCCTCGACCGCCCAGCCGTATTGATCGAGATCTTCGATCCGCAGCCCTTCAACGTGTTCCTCGCGGCTGCAGCCAAGGGTATGGCCTGCAATATTGGGGCGATCGCCTCAATGGCTAACGTTCCACATCTGGCTCGAAAGTGCGATCCGAAAGAGTTGAGCGCGTTCCTCTCCGTACAAAGCGAGCATGCTGGGCCGTTTGGCGCGATGTTGACTATGATGGCCGACGCACCGGATGGCACCTTTGCATCGACTAAGATCATTCGGAACAAAGAAGTTGGTCGTTAACTCATCCAGCACGGTCGAGCGCACGACCAGCCAAACAGCACGATCTGTTTGCAGGTCCGGTTTGGTTGCGTCGGTCCTCGTAAGCGGACAGGCAGGAAACCACCCGGAGCGGTCATTCAGCTGTTTCGACCGTTATGTACAAAAAACGAACGTTTTCCCGACGATCACTGACCACGCATGCTCGGTCGACCAAAACGATTGCAACCGCGTCGGAGAACCGTGTCGGCTATTCAAACGTCGGCAAAACGCGCGTCACAGACGCCTGTAGCAAGAATGCTGCGATGTCCGGTTTAGCGCCTCGCGGTGCCGAAATCAGCCAGTCGGCTTTCGTGAAGAGTTTCGGGCGCCGGCAGGCGTACGAAAGTCTCCGAGGAACGAACCCGCGGAGACCGAGGCAGTCGGCTATGGGGATTGAGCGATCCGGCCTGATGGCGCGGGCGAGCGCGATGGCCGGCGAGGGGCTCGGCGGAGATGGCGGGGTGATCCGCCGGGACAGGCCGACGGCCAGCACGGGGTGGTCGGAGCGATGGCCGGCGGGTCTCGGTCTGGATCGGGCGGCCGGAAGTGCGGGTCGAGGCGGTCGGGGCGCAACGCTCCTCCGGCCGCGGCTCGAAGGCCGGCGGCATGATGGTGGCTGACGACGTGCCGGGTCACGGTGCTCTCATCCCGGTCAGGGCGGACGCGGTCGGCGGACCGCGCGGTTGCAGGAAGCGGCCGAAGGTCTCGACGACCGTCATGCGGCCGCCGCAGCACCGGCAGGGTGAGCGCCAGTCGGGCGGCGCCGTGGGCTCGGGCGGGATGACCGGCGGCGGGACGGCGAGCAGCGCTCGGATACGGGTGAGGTTGGCCCGGCGGCCGGCGCTGGCGAGCAGACCGTAGTGGCGGATGCGGTGGAAGCCCTTGGGTAGGACGTGCAGCAGGAAGCGCCGGATAAACTCGTGCGGGCCCAGCGTCAGGGTGCCGTAGCGCTCAGGCCCGTCGCGACGGTAGTCCTTGATGCGGAAGGTGACGCCGGCCTCATCGAAGCTCATCAGCCGGCTGTTCGAGATCGCCACACGGTGGGTGTAGCGCGACAGGTAGGCCAGCACCGCCGCGGGACCGGCGAACGGGGCTTTGGCGTAGACGACCCAGCGCTTCGTCCGGGCCGGGGACAGATGGCGCAGGAAGGCGCGGCGCTCGGCCAGGGGCGCTAGGCCGCCAAAGAAGACGAGCCGTCCGGCCGCGTGCAGCGCGCTCAGCCCGACCAGGAACAGGCGGCGGAACAGCTTGCCCAGCACCCGCACCGGCAGGAGGAAGGCCGGCCGCGACGACACCCACCGTGCACCATCAGGCGAGAGGCCGCCGCCGGGCACGATCATGTGGACGTGGGGATGATGCGTCAGCGCCGAGCCCCAGGTGTGCAGCACGGCGGTCAGGCCGATGCGGGCGCCGAGGTGCCTGGGATCGGCAGCGATGGTCAGCATCGTCTCCGACGCCGCGCGGAACAGCAGGTCGTAGACGGCGGCCTTGTTCTGGAGGGCGATGTCGGCGACCTGCGTCGGCAGGGTGAACACGACGTGGAAGTAGCCCACCGGCAGCAGGTCGGCCTCGCGCTCGGCCAGCCATGTGCGGGCCGCCGCCCCTTGGCATTTGGGGCAGTGCCGGTTGCGGCAGGAGTTGTAGGCGATCCGCCGGTGGCCGCAGTCGCCGCAGCCCTCGACGTGGCCGCCGAGCGCGGCGGTGCGGCAGTGCTCGATCGCCGCCATGACCTTGAGCTGCCGCAGGCTCAGGTGGCCGGCCTGGGCCGCCCGGTAGGCCGGCCCAGCAGCGCGGAAGACGTCGGCGACCTCGATCGCGGCGCGCACCGTCTCAGCCGGGCGCGATCTCTCCCGTCTTGAACAGACCCAGCTTGTCCAGCGGACTGGTCACGGTGCGTACCGTGCGGGTGGCGACCTTGGTGTAGAACGCCGTGTTCTCCAGCTTGGCGTGCCCGAGCAAGACCTGGATCACCCGGATGTCGATGCCGTCCTCCAAGAGGTGGGTGGCGAAGCTGTGGCGCAGGGTGTGCGGGCCGACCCGCTTGGCGATATCGGCCGCCCGGGCCGCCTCGACCACGATGCGGTGGAGGTGGCGGGTGCTGATCGGCTTCATCGGATGCTGGCCCGGGAACAGCCAGCCGTCACGCTGCATGACGCCCTGCTGGCGTCCGACCTTCCACCACTGGCGCAGCAGGGTGAGCAGGTCCGCCGGGAGCAGCGCGTTGCGGTATCGTCCGCCCTTGCCGCGCTCGACCCGGATGAGCATGCGCGCGCTGTCGATGTCGATGACTTTGAGCGCTGCGACCTCGGCCACGCGCAGGCCGGCGCCATAGGCCACCGACAGAGCAGCCTGATGCTTGAGGCAGGTGGTGGCGTCGAGCAGCCGGGTGACCTCGTCGCGGCTGAGCACCACCGGCAGCGTGCGCGGATAGGCGAGCCGGACGAGCTGGCGCGCGAGGTCGGGCCGGTCGAGGGTGTGGGTGAAGAAGAAGCGCAATGCCGAGACGATGGCGTTGAGGGTCGGCACCGGCACGCCGGCCTCGCGCTGCTCGACCTGGAAGCGGCGCAGGTCCTGCGCGGTGGCCGTGTCGGGCCGGCGCCCGAGGAAGGTGGCGAGGCGGCCGACGTCGCGGATGTAGTTGCGCTGGGTCTCGTGCGAGAACCGGCGCAGGCTCATGTCGTCGATCAGGCGCTGGCGCAGGGGGCTGACCGCGCTGGCGGGGAGAAGATCGTGCATCGTGGGGCTCCTCGGATGAAGGAGCCTCGATGCTCGACCCGCCTCCGACGGGCCTCAAACGATGCGCGACGGTCCCGACCCTACCGCGCCCTCACCACACGCACCCTCCCGCGCAGCGGGTTCGTTCTTCGGCCAACTCCGGCCGTCTGCTTCGCGACCATCCCGGTCATTCAGCCATTCTTGCTTGTATCCTGGAAGCAGACGTCGAGGGGTGAGGCTTGGTCATTTAGCGAGGGGTATCCCTCACGAACGATAGCGCGCCGGATCGTCGAGCGGGCCGCGTCGATGGCCAGCGTGGCGGCGCCTAGCGTCCGCGCCTCGGTTGGCCTGTTTAGTGCGTGGCGCGCTATGCTGCCCGCGAGGTCTTCCACCTCACCGGCCATGTTCTCCAGGCGCTCGGGGTCGGTCTCGCGGCGTGCGTCGGACCGGAGCTCCAGCAGCCGCGCGGTGGCCACTTCGATCCTCTCCCGGCGGATGCGCCCGAGGCGCTGCCTCACCCAGGCCGCCGTCGAGCCCAGGCCGCCACCCAGGATGGCCACGAGGTAGATCCAGCTCTCGTAGCGCTCGATGAAGGTCTCCTGCTCGCGTTCGTAGTAGTCGATGGCGCCTGGGTGGATGGGCAAGCGGGCGCTGGTAGCGTCCGCCGTATCCTCATAATCCGGATGGCTGACGTCTTCCGCTGCCGGGACGGTCTCGGCTAGGGCCGCGCGCATCTCGAACAGGTGCTGCGTCACCTCCGCGGCGAGGCTGCGCGACAGGTCGGCCCGCGCCATCAGGCGGTAAGACGAGCCGACTGTCGCCACGTCCTCCGCCGGAAGGCGCGGATGGCCGCCGAACAGGGCGGCCGGCACTGTGACCGGCTGCACGCGCGGCCAGCGCGCCAGCACCGCGGCGGTGTCGGGTACGCCGAACAGTGCGACCTCGCCATCGGCGCTCGCCTCTCGAACCAGCCCGACAACCCGCCGCGCGGCCGAGGACGTAGGCGTCGTCAACAGCACCATCGCGTCGATACGGCCGTCCCCAAGCGCGGCCGCCACATCGGTCTCCTCTACCGGCACGAGGGCGACAGCCTTCTGCGGTAGGGGGCCGCCTGGAGCGCCGGTCAGAAGCTCCATTTCGTAATGGGCGACCAAGGTGCCGACCAGCGCCCTATCGGCGGTCCTGTTCGACAGCACGCCTAGTCGCCTGGCCGCCAAATCCGGGAAATCCTTGATACCGGATTGCGCGGGGGCGACAACGAACGCCGCCAGCCTTCGCAAGACGGCTAGGGTAAGGCCGTTCCCCGGCATCGAGACGTCCGGACGGACTACCGCGAGGTCGGCCTTCGGTCTTGAGCGCCTCTGCACTCTCGCGCACCCCGTCGAAAGCCGACACCGTCAGCCGGATGCCGAGCTTCCTGCGGGCGAGTTCGTCGGCGTAGGCCCGTAACAGGGCCGGCTCGGGGCCGCCTTTCGGGGCGACCGCGATGGTCAGCGCCGTAGGCCGCATCAGGTGGAGCGCGGCGGCGATCCCGAGGACGACAAGGAACGCCAGACCGAGAAGAAGCCATGCTTCCCGGCCAACCGGAAATGCCAACTTACGCACGCACGCTCCTCGCCCGCCGCGGCCCTGCCAGATAGTGTTGCCCAGGTGGGCGACGTGATGCCTGTTTTCGAGTGGGCGAGGAGTAGGCCGCCGAGCAATCGGCCGCTCCTGCTTGGACGCGTGCGAGCATGTGGGGGGCTGCCCGCTCAGCCGGTAATCTCGCCGTCGACGTTCGGCTGGGGCACCGTTTTCGCGTTTCAGGATGTCCAAAAAGGTACTCAGCGGCGATCCGGTTCAGCGCTATCGAGGACGCTTGGAAGCGCTTTCCCTCTCTCGGACCCCCGGCTCGCCGGCGCGGGCTTTTTCGCGTGCCTCATCAAGCCTCATCAAGCACGATGCTGGCTGCCAGGGTGGCTATCGATAGGTCCTCGCCCTCAGCGGTGGATGTGCGCACGTGGTAGCCGTCTCCCTCGGCTCCTGGACTCTTTGAAGCGCCTCGGTGGCTGTCTCGGCCTGATGGACGACGCTCGGCTTCTCGGTGTTGGCGAGGTTGGCGCCAGCGATGATGTAACCCATAGATCCTCCTGCTGGGCGCCCTGCATAGGCTGGCTAGATGGCGCTCGCGAGGCCGAGCCCCGCTCCATCGTAGCGGCGGACTACAGGCACACATGAGGGTATCTGGACTTGCCTCGAGAAAGTGGAGAGCTCTTTTCCTGAAGGAGGAGGGGTCCGATGGCAGACCGGAAGCAGACCTTTACCCCTGAGTTTCGTGCTGAGGCGGTGCGATTGGCCCAGACGAGCGGGCGGTCCCGCCGCGAGGTCGCCGCCGATCTCGGTGTCGGGCTCTCGACGCTGCGCAACTGGATCGACGGTCGACGCGAGCGGGAGATGGACAACCCACCGGCCGATCGGCAGGAGGACATGGCCGCCGAGCCAAGCGTCTGCGGCGCGAGAACGAGGTGCTGCGCCAGGAGCGGGAGATCCTGAAGCGGGCCACGGCTTTTTTCGCCAAGGAGGGAAGTCGATGAGGTTCCGCCTCATCGACGCGGCGAAGAAGGACTTCCCTGTCG
Source organism: Methylobacterium komagatae (assembly GCF_042661665.1). Classification (NCBI taxonomy): domain Bacteria; kingdom Pseudomonadati; phylum Pseudomonadota; class Alphaproteobacteria; order Hyphomicrobiales; family Methylobacteriaceae; genus Methylobacterium; species Methylobacterium komagatae. The sequence goes on along the minus strand of NZ_JBHSWN010000001.1, from coordinate 1,808,409 downwards.
CGCGCCTGTGCAAGGTTCTCGATGTCAGTCCGAGCGGCTACTTTGCCTGGAAGAGTCGTCCGGCCTCGACGCGGCAGCGCGAGGACCTCGTGCTGCTTGCCCACGTCCGATCCGCGTTCACGCTCTCGCACGAGACGTACGGCAGCCCGCGCATGACCCACGAGTTGCGTGAGCAGGGTTTGGCGGCAGGCAGAAGGCGCGTGGCCCGGCTGATGCGGGAGAACGGGCTCAAGGCTCGCCAGCCGCGCCGCTTCCGGCGCACGACGGACAGCGGCCACGCCTTCCCGATCGCGCCCAACCACCTCGACCAGGACTTCATGGCGGCCGGGCCGGATCGGAAGTGGGGAAGCGATATCTCCTACATCTGGACGCGGGAGGGTTGGCTGTACCTGGCGGTGGTCCTCGACTTGTACTCTCGGCGGGTCGTGGGCTGGGCGGCGAGCGACCGTCTCCACAAGGAACTCGCGCTGACCGCGCTGCGACGAGCCCTCGTCGTCCGGCAGCCTGGATCAGATCTGCTCCATCATTCCGACCGCGACAGTCAGTACTGTTCAAACGAGTATCAGGCAGAACTACGAGGACATGGCATCGTGATTTCGATGTCTGGCAAGGGAAATTGCTTCGACAACGCGATGGTCGAGACGTTCTTCAAGACGCTGAAGAGCGAGTTGGTCTGGCGCACCGCGTTCCAGACACGAGCCGATGACGTCCCCCCATCGCTTTGGTCCGGCGTGAGTGCGAGTTTTCCGGTTTTGTGAGACCCTGAGGGGAGGAGCAGAGCCGTGAAGAAGAGCAGGTTCACCGAGGAGCAGATCGCCTTCGCGCTGAAGCAGGCCGAGACCGGGACACCGGTCGCGGAGGTGCTGCGTCGGATGGGCATCTCCGAGCAGACGTTTTACCGCTGGAAGAAGCTCTACGGCGGCTTGGGCACAGGCGAGCCGAGGCGGCTGAAGCAGCTTGAGGACGAGAACCGCAAGCTCAAGCAACTCGTGGCCGATCTGAGCCTCGACAAGCACATCTTGCAGGACGTGCTCGCAAAAAGCTCTGACGCCTGCTCGGCGACGCGAACTCGTGCACCAGGTTCAGGAGGCGCACGGGGTGAGCGAGCGGCGCGGCTGCGCCGCGCTCGGCGTCGGCCGGTCGGGCGTCCGCTACCGCTCGACCAAGCCCGATCAGGCACCACTGCGGATGCGCATCTGCGATCTGGCCAAGAGCCGGGTGCGCTACGGCTACTTCAGGATCTACATCCTGCTGCGCCGGGAAGGTTGGCGGGTGAATCACAAAAGGGTCCACCGCCTCTACAGGGATGAGGGCCTTAGCCTGCGGCTCAAGCGGCCCCGCCGGCACGTCAGTGCGGCACACCGTGAGCGTCAGCCGGCCGCGCTCCGGCCGAACGAACGCTGGTCGATGGACTTCGTCTCCGACGCGCTGTTCGATGGCCGCCGGCTGCGGCTCTGACGGTCGTCGATGCGTTCACGCGCGAGGCCCTGGCGATTGAGGTCGACCAAGGCAACAAGGGCGAGCAGGTCGTGGCGGTCGTCGCCCGCTTGGCAATGCTGCGCGGAGCACCGTGCGCGATCCAGGTCGATAATGGGCCTGAGTTCGTCTCGAAAGCACTCGACCGCTGGGCCTACGAGAACGGCGTCACGTTGGACTTCTCGCGCCCTGGCAAGCCGACCGACAACGCGCTGGTCGAGTCGTTCAACGGCCGCCTGCGCGACGAGTGCCTGAACGCGAACTGGTTCTTGTCGTTGGCCGACGCCAGGAGCAAGATCGAGACGTGGCGGCGGCAGTACAACGAGAGCCGTCCTCACACCGCCCTGGGGTGGCTGACACCCCAGGAATTCGCCCTGGCGGCGGCCCTGCAGGCCGCCGAATGAGATCCGGAGGCTCACCTTTCGGCCGGACCAAAATCCGGGGGACCCTCACAAAACCGGAAAACTCGCACTCACGCCGGACCAAAGCGATGGGGGGACGTCGAGCTCGCGCGACTGATCCGCCAGTTGGCTGGCTGCGCCCACTCGGGCTTTGCCCCACACGTAGCCTCATACCAGCTGAGCGCGGAGGCGAGCCGTTGCACCAGCTCCCGAGCGAGCCCGCACAAGTGCCGACGCGGAGTGACAAACATCCACGAAGGAATGATGTTATGCTCCAAGCGAGGCACCTTCGCAGGTGGCTGCGATGCACCTGCGATCGAAGGAACCTGCGTGGTCGGGCGTTCCAAGAGTCATCTGACGAATATGACCGGCGCGGAATTCCGTTCGCGCCTCCGTGAGCTAGGGCGAACGGATGCAGCATTCGCGGAGGAGGTCGGCAGTTCAACTCGCAGCGTGAGCCGATGGGTCAGCGAAGGGCCACCGCCCGAAATCGCCTATCTCGTCGACCTCTTGCTGACTCTCGAGTTGCATATCGGCGCACCCATTTCGCCGGAAGGAGGTGCGGGAAAGGACGCTTTTGATATCGTGTTCGACGACATGCTTGCGCGCGCAGCTATAAGTGGCCGAAAATCCGAATTGATTGCGAGTATGCGCCGCTGGTTAGAGCACCAATATGTCAAGATGAGCAGAAGTACTACTGGTGAAAGTTAGCATCTCGCAGTCGTCGATCGCACGCGAACGCCCGCGACGTCTCGAGGTCAACGGGAAGACGGACGCACCGTCCAAGCTGGTAGCCGTCTTCCCCCAGCGGCTGGCCGCCGCACGTCGGTCCTTCAGTTGAGCTGAGAGTTGCTCAACCCGGTTGCAGCCGTTGAGGCGTCATTTCGGGCAAGCGGCGGGAGACTCATTCCTCGGCGGCGGGATCGCGGGCCGAGCGTCCTTGCTCCAGACGTGCTCGCGGAAGAAGTAGCTGTCATGGTCGCGATTGCCGACAGCCTACCTAAGCATGCCCGGAAGCTGATCGAGCAGCGGGAACGCAAGCGGCCACTCATACCCTGCGCCGGCACAATCAAGGCTGTCGCGAGGCCTTGCCATCAGCGATCACGCGCACCGTGGTGGCACACCCACCAAGTGATCGGCCATGAGCCTAACGATCGTCTCGGTTTCAGCTGCAAACTCCGTCATTTCGCAACCACTGGCCCCATTCTCCGGAGCGAGCCCGCTGGTTCCGTCGAGAGAAACCGCGCCGCCTTGCGAGCCGTACTCCTGAGAGGCTGAGGAGCCGCTTCCAAACGCAAGCGCGGGCTCAATAGATGGAGAGCTGGGCGGTCCATCGCCAAGGTCCAGGCTCGACTCCCACAGCGCGCCGCTTGCTTCGGTCTGGATCCGCCAGAAGATGGCCGAGAAGGCGCAGCGAAAAATTCTGCGGGCTCCCACTCCGATTTGCCCGTTGCGCCTCCGATAGCACCGATCCCGAGCAGCGTGGACAAGTCGCTCATTACATCAGACGGCTCAAGCGGTTACAGTAACAACCGGTGACGGGCATCCCCATGATTCACAGATCCGCCAGAAGCGTTCATTTGGTGGTGCGCCATTTTGTCTATACTGTATCCATGCTGGTATTTCGGGGCCGATCGGAGGCAATGCCGCCGGATGTCGGATGTTAATGATGGCAGCTGGCTCGCGATGATTGCCGCCGCGATGAGTTAATGTCTCGCCGATCCGTGCGTTGCCGGTGCGAGCTGAGCAGGCATGGAGGCAATCAAGATGGACCCAATCTCCCCAGCTGAACTAAGGAACGAATTTGGACGGAAAGCGAGTCGTCACAGTTTTGTATCGATAAAAAACATGCGGCCGATCAGATATAATCAGCGCTGGCACCGTGATGCCCTTGTCCAACTATCCCTTGATCCGTCTGTGATAGCATTCGAAGCCGAGTCCGAGCCGCTCCCCCACGAAGTGCTGAACTTGATCGTTACCATTTTGGGCGGGCAGATGCGTGTTTCCCTCGTTCGGGACCACACCAACAGCACTGACTCAAACCAAGCGAAAGACCAGATAAGAATCAGCAGATCGACGATTCTGCGGGAGCCAAGAGCGAGTAATGCAAGAGCAATATGGGCCACTCGAAAGAGCATCGTATCTATCGGAGACAGAGTGAGAATTTTAGGAAAGCTAGATGCTGCGCCGAATGGCCTCAAGTTGGCGGAGTTGCTCGCATGCATCTCGACGTCACGAGTCGACCCAGTCGATGCAATCCTTGCTCTTGTATGCCAGGGCTTGGTCACTCTCGATATCGAGAAGCCAATCGCACCAAGCACAACCGTCCGACGTTCCTTGAATCCAAGATCGGACTGTGGACCCAAGACAGCTTTGAAGTCCTAGCTCGCGTCCTTGAGTACGGATAATCAGCTGATTGTTCCGGAGCGGGGCCGATCCGAATGTGTCCGGAGCTTTTGGAGGGCAGCGGAGATCAATCGTCCATGTCCATCCAAGCCACTTGCCACCGCTGTCCAATGCTCTACAAAATGCCGAGGATTGCTCTTCGTCTCCGCCTGAGGGAGCGAACCCAGATGTCGAAACGACGTCGAGAGATTGAGCAGCTTGAGGCTGAAATCGCTGCCATGGAGCAGCAGGTTCAGCAGATCGCTTCTAAGCGAGCAGTCGCAGTACTGCGTATGAGAACGCTCGAAGCCATGGAATTTTTCGAGACCGCGGCCGTTCCACATCAGGAGCGACAAGGGCATTTACCTCTCATACCCATCAATGGCGACATGCGAGGTGGTCCTTCTGAGCAGCGAAGTCGGCCGATAAAGGGAAAAAATACTACGACTGCACCCACTGACAAGAAGCGGTTGGTTGATAGAGACAAGCTGGCTGAATTGACGCGCCAACTGTGTCCAGCGCGTCAAAAAGCCGTGCTTCTGGTCGTCGAGATGATCGAAGCAGCGTATCCTTCAAGCGTCACATCTGCGGAGATCAATTCTCGATTCGCTGAAGATGGGACCGTCTCGATATCCGTGCTTGCGAAGTGCAAGACGGCTCTCCATCGGTCTCAGCTCGTGTCATTTAGTCGGGTAGATCAGAGGTGGTCCATCAAAGGAGCGCCAACTGACTCCGAGTCGCCAGGTTTGGCAATCGTGCCAGCATGACTGTGCAGCGGAGGAAGCATGAATTCACCGGCTTACAGCGGGAGGCCGCCGGAAAGGTGGTGCGCAATAGCGCAAAGCGAAGGCGCGGCCTTTTGGGCCGCGCCTTCCAGGTGCGAATCTCAGGCTAGCAACCAGCTTCGCACCTCCAGACACTTTCGATTCGTCTGTTTCGAAGCCCCTGTGGCAAGCAGGGACTTCGACCGACACTCTGCAGGTACCATGCCGCTGTAGCAAGCAGAGGCACGGGCCGAGCGCTGAGACTTTGGCATTTTTGACGTCAAAGGCAAGCCTCTCCCCTGTGGGATCGGTCGGTACTGGGCGGTCGACGGCTTTCAGCACGCGCCCCTGTGTTCCGCGGGCAAACAGCTCAGCAGGTTGGAAGGCCCGTCCATCCGGCTCCCAACCTTGGATATCGAGCGCGGCGAAGTGGGTGCCGGACCGGCCCCCGCCAAGAGGTGTCATCGACTCCCTCATGCATCGAGCTCGCGTCGTGTTGGTCCGTAGCCGTTCCTCAAGCCGTTCCGGGGCGCGGGCAATAACGGCAGCAGGCACAGCACGGCGAGCAGATGGCGCGCGGCTGAGTGTGGATTGGCAGCAGTAGACGAAAAATTTTCCCTGTAGAAATAAGCATATTTATCGGGCCAAGCGACTGAACTGCCGATCGCAGAAGGAGAGGTTTAGTTTATCGGAGGAGATGTCATGTTTCAACCTCGTGTATTTAGGAGCGCTGACAAAAGAATACTGCATAAATCTGGACCCGAAAAAGTCTGGAAAGCCTTGGTCCGGGCGTAGAGGTATTCAGATATCCAACTGGCGAACCCGTACGGCGGATCATCACTCAAGGTGGCTCAAGGAAAGTTGGCGGGTTCTACTCGTGGAAGATGATGAACCACACCGTCTTCGAGTCTGTGACCGAAGAGCGTTGCAGCATGCTGATGGACGTTCACTCCGCCGTTGACGCATTCTACGCCCAGCCTGAAACCATCCGCGTTACGGGTACCGAAGGCAATTCCTTCGAGTACACTCCGGACTTTCTAAGCATTTTAGGTGGAACAAGGTTCCGACTTGAGAATAAGCGTGCTTGTGATCTGTGGCCACCGAAACCGGCCGACCGCTACGACGAGTCGGGCATCCGGAAATGGGAGAAAGCCGCACTTGTGCGCGCTCGCCTCCGTGCCGTGCGGCAAGCCTACACACGCTGCGGCCTACAATGGAAATTGGTCTTAGACCTTCATATCGCCAACATGGCTGCACCGGAGGTAGTGGACGAACTGGTCTCACATGGCGGACGTCCGATTAGTGAGGGGGATTGGCGCCGCCTCCGGGAACATATTATCGCAGCCGAAAACGCCACGACGCTGGATGCCGCGTCCGCTGTTCTGCGTGAAGCAGAGGACCCGCGGGGGACGGTTCTGGCGCGTGTAAGTGAGGGCCTCCTCGGGATCGATCTCCACGAAATCCCTAGAGACGAGAGCCTTGTCTTCCTCACCGGCAGACGGAGGGACGAGGTATGACGGACGTCATGGAAGCGGACCTGAGCAGCGAAGACTCAATCGAGCCGGTCACCATAGATCATATTGTACCTGACGATCTTGAGGTCGGGGCTTTCATTATCTACGAAGGAAGGCCGTTTAGTTTCCTTCATAAAGATGAAGGGTGTGCGCCACTTATTTTCAAATCCGAAACCGGCCCTCCTCGGCTGATTGAGCTGCTGCCGACCGAATATATTCACAAAATTGCGCTCGGCGAAATAAAAAGGCCTGGTAGAAAAAACATCGCCGGACTAAATGCAGAGCCTGAGTCGTATAGGCATGACGAGAAATTTGAGGCGCTTCCTAAAAAAGCGCGAGAAGTTGCAGGATTGAAGGATTTATATGTCGAAGAGTTTGCGCGCAGGATCCGAGACGCCGAAGAACGAGGTGAGAGGTTCGCGCGAAACGAAACGAATGCATTGATTGTTCGCGAAATCGTAGATGCTGCTCTACCAAAGGACGTTCATCCACCGGCCATGCGATCGGCCCGCAGCATTTTGCGTTGGTTGCAGAGATCGGAGCTTAAGAAGGGCTCTCCGATGGCGAACGTCCACGGCAACTACCAACGTCCATACAACCGTAAAATATCCCAACGTGTGCTGGACCTTATTGCCACGATCATTCGTGAACAAGCCGACACTCTACCTCATGCCTTGCGGCCAGGTATTATCCGCGGTCAAGTAAACACCAAAATTAAAGAAATAAATTTGGAGGAGAGTCTCCAAATACCGCCAGTAAGAACAACAACTGTGACTTCAGAGTTCAATCGTTACGACGGATGGATACGGCTTGCAGCTACAAAGGGTAAACATGCGGCGGACTTGGAATTCGGTGCCGTCGGAAAACTCGTCCGGCCAACACGTATCAATCAGCATTGGGAGCTTGACCATCACTCGATCGACCTCATCCCCATTTTAGGAAGCACAGAACTCGGGCAAATGTTGTCAAAATCGGCGTTAGGCAGATTGGACATAACTTTAGCGATAGACGTTTACTCGGGCTATCCCGTTGGATTCTACCCGTCTTTCGAAGGTACTGGTCTGCTGCCTTCTTTGATGTGCATTGCTCATGGCGTTCAGGAAAAGACCTACGTGGCTCAACGCTTCCCGCATATCAGCGGCTCACTGCTCGCACATGGCAAGCCTACCAAGGTCCGGTTCGATCGCGCACGGGAGTACGTCGGCAGACAGATGGCGAGATCTCTCCGCAGAGTTGGAATTGGCTTCGAGCTGGCGCGACCCAGATTTCCAGACGATAAACCATACATTGAACGATTTTTTGGAACGCTCGAGAATGATTTCGTCTCTTGGCTTAAAGGAAGAACCGGATCAAGCCCTCGTGACAGGGGTGCTGCAAACCCCGCGAAGGAGGCGGCTATTGAACTAGATGATTTCGTTGCGCTTCTGCACGAATATTTTATCACTGTTTACGCTCGCAGACCCCAAAGAGGTCTTGATTGGGAAACCCCGGAGCAACGCTGGCTGCGAGGTCTGCGAAACTATAAGCCTAGGCTTCTGACTCCTGATGAACAAGCTCGCGTAGACGTTCTTGCCTCCATTGAGGTAAAGGTGAACGCTGGCCGGGAGGGGATACAGTGGCGCAACAAGCATTATCAATCCCCGGAGCTTCAGAGCATCCGCCGTACGTCGGGTAATTTCGGAGTTCGCAAAAACTCTATGACTCCGCTGATTGGCAGAATTTCACTACGAGACGTCGGCGTTATATTCGTGTCCGTTCCTAATACTGATACTCCCTCAGAGATTGCTGTTCCCTGTACCGCAGCGGCAGCACACGGCAGGACTGTTTGGCAGGACGAAGTTGTACAGGCGCTTCTTCGCCAGAAGAAAAAGAATCCGCAATCGAAGATCGACTATGAGGATGGATTTTCGGCGCTGTTCCGCCGGTCGATTGGATGCATGGGCATCAAAACCGACAAAGCCTCGAAGCTTGGTTCATCTCGCGGTGCAGTTACCGCTGCACGATTTACCGGCGTGATGGTCGACGGCGTATGTAAACATGCTTTGACGCGTCTGGTTCGTGACGGCACTGCGCTTGATCTGTTCGGCCAATTGGCGGCGCAAGATAAAAGCCAGGCGGTCTGCGAAGAAAATATAAATGCAATAAATACGGATGATGAGGACATCGTCGATATCTACGATGACATGCCTGCCGATGAAATAGATATGAGCGATCTCCTCGGTGAGGAGGATTGAGGTGGCAATATTCCCTCACGAGCTTCCGCACAAGAAGCGGCTGGATTACATAGACAGGATCTTTATACGGCATGATGCGATCAAGATCGCCGCACAGGCTCTCCAGCACCTCACGTTCGCTCCGAATCGGCGCAGGGAAGGATCCGTAGGATATATACGCGGATATTCACGTTGCGGCAAAAGCGAAATTCTAAAACGTCACATCGAAGAACTTACTGGCACACAGGTCGGAAAGGGGCTTCAGCGGCTCATCGAAGGCAACGGCCATTTGATCGTTTACCTCGAGCTTTCTGCCGGGGAAACACCGCTAGGTGTTGCGACCCGATGGTTGCGCCTCTTCGAGGATTTGCGTGTGAGCGCACGGGGCCGCAGGTATGAGCCGCCCCTACGTGAGCGTGACGCGATTCAGCGCGCTATAGATATTTCCAATGACAACAACGTCACGCTTGTCGCGCTCGACGAGTACCAGAATTTGTTCAGAAGTGGATCTTCTGCGGCAGTCGATGCAGCCAGAAGTATGCTCATAACCATGCAGAATGCAGCAACGTTTCCGATCGCAATCACCGGTTCTCCGCTCCTAGAGGAATTGTTCTCGCGACATGAGGCAGTTAAGGAACGTGCGGGTCCAAGAGTACTCTTAAAGCCGCTGCCGTTCCGTGCGCGGAAAGAACAAATTGCGTTCGCTAGTGTAATTAAAAAATTTGAAGACAAGCTACCGTTCTTGCAGAAGCCGGGATTGTCGACGAAGGATTGGTTACAGTCGACATTTTTTGCAACGCGCGGCCGTCTTGGGCGGCTCACCCTGCTCACTCGCGCTGCGACTGATTTGGCATTCGCCGATTGCGCTGAGGGAACGATGCCTTCGACGTTGTCTATCAAGCATTTAAATCAAGCTTTCGATCTACTTCATGGCGACGATCCTACAATGAATGGCGTAAATCCTTGGGTCAAAGATTTCCAACTTCCCAATATTCCGCTGTCGGTCGAGGACGCAATGCGCATCAATTTGGACGATAGGAAGCGACGCAAAGGAAGGACGCTTTACGATGAGTGACGTGCCTCCTTCAGCGGCGCGGCTGCGTCGAACCGTACAAGCACAACCTGGGGAGGACCTAAGAAGTGTAGTCGTGCGCTACGCTCGGATAAAACGTATATCGGTCGAGATGCTTCTGCGTTTTGGCCTGCAGGTAGACGCGAATAGCTTAGCTTCTGTCCCGCTTCGCAGATACCAACTCGAGACGTTTGCGGACCTTGCGGGTCTCGAGCGCAAAAGCTTGCAAATGATGCATTTGCCGAAGGTAAGAACGGCTTTGAGCTTTTCGGTCAGGACGCTGGCTTGGACGTCATCGAGCCACATCGGCGGCGAGTGGCACCCGGCATGCTCAAATCGGATGGTATTCCCTGGATCAGGGCGCACTGGCAAGTCGCCTGCCTTCCATGCGATCCGGACACTGGGGAATGTTTTGTTCAAATCTGTCCTACATGTCAGAAGTCGCTTTCTTGGGTAGGAATCGAGAGTGTCTATCTGTGTCAAAACTGCGCTATCGATTTGCGTATGGTCGCGCCCCGGTACGCCTCAGAGAGGAAACAGGAGTTGGCCAAGCTAATGGTCGGCGTGCTGCGTCGCGACGCGAACGCCCTCACGCAGTTGCCGGCCATAATTGCGCATTCAACTGCCCGCGAGCAACTCGCCTTCTTCTCGGTTCTCGCCAGTCTATCCTTCATTGTCGCAGGCCGTATCTTGCCACATGGGGCATTTGCAACTTTCCGCGGCCTTGAGCTTGCGCTCGAATATCCCTCTTGTCTCGATGGCATAATCGCAGATATAGTCCGGTCTCATGAAGAATGTAGCATTAAATTGGGCTGGTTTGCGGCGTTCATGGAAGTACGTTGTCGAGTAAAATTGCTCCCTTCCGGAAAGCTTAAGCGATCGATGGAGAGGCGTATCTTTAGAATTATGGGAATTGACGAGAAAAACTACATGGTTGTTCGCAGGGTCAGGCCTGATTTTTCTTCGGAATCTTGGCGATCAATTTCCTTTAAATACCAGAGTTTCCTGAGAGGCGTCCCAGCCAATCGTGAACCGGAATCATTGCCCGTGGGCGTAATCGATATGCCGGGCCCATTTCAGTCTTGATTTTTTCAACAATTTCGAGTTCTGCGACTCTCCTGAGGCAGGACTCGGCTTCGTCTTTTCCTAATATCTCTCGTTCGATGTCGCGCATCGTCTTGTAATCATCCGAGATGAATTCCAGCAGGAGTCTCACTCCTGGGTGGTACAATGCCTTGAAAAACAGATCTTCCCGCGCAAGTTGAGAGATCATGTTGCATTGTGGACGGCCGGATGCGTCGTCGAAAATATTAAGCTTGCTCGTATTTTGATTTGAGGGTTCCGCGCGAGTGCTACGGCGGGGCGGCTGCGCGGGTGATGCCCTTTCCATGTCCCACTCCCTCGAAATCAGTCTCTCAACTGCTGCAACATCAGGTGCGGAGTCGTGATGTGAACAGGCTCGCCGCGCCGAATCCATATGTCCGAAATCTGGCTAGAGCGTGCGTAGCTACAGCTGTTTAACCGTTCTGCGCTCGGTGTCTATCGGTCGGTTCAATAAAGCTGGCTTTCACCCTGTCAATGAGGAGCTATCGTGCGGTCGATCCAGTGTCAGAATATTTGTTCGAACTGCTTTTTGGTGTCAATTCGCCGGCATTCGGTGACAGAATAAGAGTGTCGTCGGCGGTGAGATCGCTTGAGGAAACCAGATTATTTCGGTGCCAATTTATTCCGAGCCCGACACGGGCTTCGCACAGGCCGCCATCGTCGGCCGGTTCGAGGCCGGACCCGCCGCGATCCGGGTCGAGGCTTGAAGGGGGGCGATGCCACCTCGTGACGCGCTCGCCGCTCCGATGCTGCGCGACAAGGTGCACGGAGCGTCCTCGGCGTTCACGTCCTAGAGCCTGCTGCGCAAGGCGGGCAACGCGGCCTCGACACCGTGCCGAACCGGTGGTCGTCGCGGGCTTGATCGATCGGCCCGAGCGGGTGATAGAGGCCCTATGCGCGGGGGCCGTCGCGTTCACGGTCGGCACGGCAGTGTTGGATGGCGTCTTCCAGGCCCAATCGTCCGCGCTCGCCGACCAGTTCGAGGCCATCCGGGCTGCGCTCGCGGCCGCGTGGGGCTGCAACAAGAGCCCTCCACAGCAAGGAGCGACATCATGGACAAGGTCAACCTCGCGAAGGCGTTCAGCACGTTCTCGGACCACTGGAGCCCCAAGATCGCCGGCGACCTGGGCGACTTTCAGGTCAAGCTCGCCAAGTTTAGGGGTTCCTTTCACTGGCACCAGCACGACCAGGAGGACGAACTCTTCCTCGTCGTCGAGGGTCGGTTGCGAATGAGCTTCCGCGACCGGCCGGCGCTTGATCTCGATCCGGGCGAGTTCATCATCGTCCCTCACGGGACCGAGCACTTGCCGGAGGCGCTCACCGACGAGTGCCATGTCGTGCTGTTGGAGCCGAACACCACGCTGAACACCGGCAACGTCGAGAATGAGCACACCATTCGCGAGCTCGGCCGGGTCGCCTGATGGGGCACGACCCGCATTCGGTCGAGGATCTCTGGGCGCTGCTGCCGCAACTGCGTGCGGCGCGCTGGGGGACCTGGCGCATGCCTTCGACGTGGACATTCTCCACCGCTCGAGCTTCGCCCCGGCGCAGCGGACGGTGATCTACCACCAAGATCCCGGCGTGGGCAGCAAGAAACACGGCTTCCTTGCCGAGGAGTGGCGATTGCAGGGCCAGTGGGGCGCGCATGTCGACCCGCCAGCTCAGTTCGTGCGGGTCCCCCGCTTCCTGCATCGGATAGCGGTGCAGAGCTGGTCTTTCCGCTCGTCGTGTCGATCATCGGCGAGCACACGGTAACCGATCCGGATTACCGTGCGAGGCTTGAGGATGTCCGAGCCTGGGAAGGACACAACGGACCCATGCCGGCGGGCGCCTTCGTCGCGCCGCGGACCGACTGGTCGCGTCGCTGGCCCAGCCAGGAGGGCATGCTGAACCGGCATGTGGCCGGCATGTGCCACTTCCCGGCTGGAGCCGCGACGTTCCTGCCTACGTGCATGAGGAACGAGACATCACCGCTTCCGGGTATGACACCACCGATACCGACCCGGACGTGATCGTCAGCGGAGGCGCCGTGTTCTTGGAAGCCTACGCTCTCGGATTGCCCCGCCGGCAGGTCGAGCTCGACGGTCAATCTCGATCAGGTGCACATGTGCGGCTGTCTGCCGGTCGCGAGTTGGCCAAAGATGAAGCAGAGCGCGGGCTTTCCCGCACGGATTTTCGCCCTAATGCCGGCCGCCGGCGATAGCGACCTGCCAAATCGAGCCGGCCGGTCCGCGGAGGACGTGGGGCTGAGCCCCGCTCGGATCGGATGACGCTTTGGCTCGTCGGGCTGGAAGCACCGTGCGATCGGGAGGCCGGCTTGAAGCCACCCCGATTGATCTCGTATCGTTGCATATCGCGCTTCAGGTCAACGAGCTTGGAAGCATTCGGTGCGCCGCCGAGGTACTCGGATCGCCGGCGTCCGTAGTGAGCCGTCGAATTCGTGCGCTCGAGGACACGCTGCCGGTTTCGCTGTTCGATGGGTCGGCTCGTGGCGTAGAGCCGACGATCGCCGGGCATCGGCTGCGGAGTGCTGCACGGTCCATCATCGTCGATTCCGAACACACGGTTCGTTCCGCACTCGCCCTCGACATAGATCGAATGGGATCGCTTCGGGGAGCTGGTCGCAGCCATCGCCGCGGGACAAGCGTGTCAGCTTCTCGACGCGTACAGCCCGACTCATGCAAGTATCGACAACGACCATACGGACGGCCTACTTGGGTTCAGACTTGATCACGGTCCGCCAACTTCGCCAATGCTCGGCGAAGCGAGCCCGCATTTGCCTCGCCGAGACGAGCCAAACACTCCGCCTGCATGTGCTCCCACAGTGGAACGGTTTCGTCGAGACGGGCACGGCCCACCTCTGTTAGGTGAACGCGCCGGGCACGCCGATCGTCCGGATCGGGTTCGATCGTGATCAACCCACGCCGCTCGAGCAGCTTGATGTTGGCCGTGAGCGTGCTTTTATCGAGGGCAAGCTCATCGGCCAATTCACGCATCGTCGGTCCGTCAGCACAGGCGAGCACGGTGAGAAGTGTGAACTGCCAGTTCGAAAGACCGACGGCTCGGAACGCCGCGTCGAACTCGCGCCCGATCACGCGGGCGGCGCGCTGGACGGCGACGCAGATGCATGCCTGCTCGATGGCTGCAGCCGCGACGGGGGTCAGCTTGAAGGACGAGGGCACGTCGTGGTTCCAAACGGAAGCTGGTTCTAGGATATAGATCGAGCGAGCGCTCATGCGAGCCGCCGAGCCGGACCTCCAAGAAGTTTGATATCACATCATGTGCGCCGGCGCACGTGCCGCGGACGAAAATGGTTTTATATAAAACTTGTTCAACGAGCGGCGCCATTCGCCGCCTCGAATCAATCGCGGCAGAGACCCGCTCAGGCTCGACGGAGATCCAAGATGTTCATGCGCACGATGTCAGCGTTCACGGTCGCGTTTGCCTTGACCGCCACCACGCTGCCGGCCGCGGCCCAGCAGAGCCGCACCTTCACCGCCTGGGGCCACGAATTCGTCGCGCCGGAGATCGACCCCCGGGAGATCACGCCCGCCGCCCCGAACGGCGCGGGCCCTGCCCCGTTGCGCAGCAACGGTCGGACCACCGCCTACACCGCCTCTTCCGGACAGCCTGCGACCACGGCATCGACGGCTCGGAACCCGACGCGAGCCATCGACGTCCGGGGCGCCCGCTTTGAAGTTCCGGCGCGGTGATGCGTCGTACCCTCTCCTGGACGGCGAAGGTGCATCTCGTCTCCGCCGGCACAACTTCGCAATAGAAAGCTCGATTCCCATGTCCAATCACTCTCTTGTTTCCGGCCGAAGCGGCGCCTTTGTCGAAGTCGGTCCGGCTTTGACTGCGATCGAGCGGTACGGGGATCACCTGACCCGAGCGGCGCTCTACGGTTCGCTCGCCGTCATCTACGCTTGGTTCGGGGGAATGAAGTTTACAGCCTATGAAGCGGAAGGACTGGTTCCGCTGGTCGGCAACAGCCCGCTGTTGAGCTGGTTCTACAGCATCTTCAGCGTGCGTGGCTTCTCGGCTTTCCTCGGCGTGCTCGAACTCAGCATCGGCGCCCTCGTCGCCGCGCGGCTCGTCAACCCCAAGCTCTCCGCGCTCGGCGGTCTCCTGTCGGCCGGCCTCTTCGTCACGACCCTGAGCTTTATGGCGTCGACGCCCGGTGTCGCCGCGCCGGGCTCGGCTTCCCCGCCATCTCGGTGTCGATCGGTCAGTTCCTCCTCAAGGATGTCGGCCTGCTCGCCATTTCGCTTTGGATTGCCGCCGACTCGCTCAAGGCGATCCGTCACCGTCGCGACTGATTTGTCGCCGGCCTCGGATACCGACCATTAATGAGGAGACCCACCATGCAACGCATCGCTTCCATCGACCCGGTCACGGCGACCGGTAGCGTCAAAGATCTGCTTGAGGGTGTGAGAACGCAGCTCGGTGTCGTACCGAACCTTCACAAGGTCCTCGCGCAGAGCTCGGCCGGCCTGGAAGGCGTGCTGGCCTTCTCCGGTGCTCTCGCACGGGGTACGCTCGATCCCGCGACGCGCGAGCGCATCGCGCTGGCCATTGCGAACGTCAACGGCTGCGACTACTGCAACGCCGCCCACACGGCGCTCGCCAAGCACCGCAAGCTGGATGAGGCGGAGATCGCGGCCAACCGCACAGGCCGCTCGACCGACGCCCGCGCGGATGTGGCGGTCAACTTCGCCCGCAAGATCGCGGTCACCCGCGCCGATGTCGCTGAGGACGACCTCGCGGCTTTGCGCAGGGTCGGTTACACGGACGCGCAGATCGTCGAGATCGTGCTTCATGTCGCGGTCAACGTGCTGACCAACTACGTCAACGAGGTGTTCAAGACCGAGGTCGACTTCCCGCATATCGGGCCTGCCACGCGCATCGCGGGCTGACGTCGAGCGGAGCCGGAGCCTCGGCACATGGGCTCTGGCTCCGTCGTGGGAGTGCGGATCACCGCCGTGGGGCGCATGGCTCCGTTTCGACGCACTCTCTTTAACCGGACCGTCATTCATTTCGGCGGAGAGCGCTCCAGCCCGACGCGCTGCGTTCTCCGATCGTATGACGAGGTCCAGCTAGTGCTCTGACGCCGACAAAGCGTACACAAGGCAGCGCCGTTTTCGCATCGATAGCAGCAAGTTAACGGACAGGCACGTGGTGCGTTCGTTGGCGTCTGTGCACTAGCGGCCGTTCCGGGCGATCCACGCCCCCGCCCAAGATCGCCGGAAGACCCCGTTATGATCCAGTTCACCGTCCATACTACCGACCTCTGCTCCGGAGCTTCGAAGGTGGTGCTCGCCGACGTCGAACAGGCGCTCGGCTTCGTGCCGCGTGCGCTGAACTATGGGCGCCCGGATCGGAGGGGGACTGCTCGTGAACACGCCGGCGATCATCGCCCTTTTGGCACAAGGCCGGGATAGCCAACCAGTCAAGCGGCCGAAGGGACGAGCAGAGTACACCGAATCCGTGGCGTTCCAGACGCGCAACGACGATGAGGCTTGGAAGCCTTGGGCCGAGCCGAACCGCGAGCACCATGACTTGACACTTCGGTTCTGCACATTCGACTGCGACATTTTGCAAGACGATAATTATCAATTTCATACTCAAAAATCACTAAGTAGCATTTACTTGGTGTGTCTAGATGAACACCCGCGGCTTCCGATCGGCGGATTTCGCACCCTGAATATCTACGTACCTGAACCGTCGCTTGGCGATATAGTCGAGTCCGGGGATTCAGTTTCGTCTGCTGCGCCAACAGGATCGATTGACCCCAGAGCCGTTCCTGACTGGCAACTTCGTCGCCTTGAAGTCGAGATGCTGGCTGAAATGCGCATGGCTCGACCTTTATCGCGTCTTCGCATCGATACGTTGGGACTGGAGGTTGCGGTCCATCTTCTTCGGCAGCACTCGTCCATGAACGGCGCAGTCCGTTGGGAATCCCTCGGTCCGCGCCGTAGCCGTTTCGATCCCGCCGTCGGAAGGGCGATCGAGTACATGGAATCGCGTTGGGCCGACGATATCAGGCTGGTGGACGTGGCTCGCGCGGCGCAGCTATCTCCACGCAAGCTCACGACTCTTGTTGCCAAGGCAACGGGTTTGCCTCCCCACCGTTGGCTCATGCGCCGTCGTATCGAACGCGCGTGCGAAATGCTGCTCGATCCGCGCCGCTCGATCACCGAGGTCGCCTTTGCGTGCGGATTCCACTCCTCGCAGCACTTCGCGACCAGGTTTCGCAAGCAGATTGGTTGTACGCCGAGTGCATATCGACGGGAGCGGCTCTCGTGAATTTTTCTGACACTCCACACCGAAGCGACGGCTGCAGCAGGATTCTCAATTTTTTCGGAGAGGACTTTGCATGCACGTCTGGATAAATTCCAGCAACGAGTATTGCATATTGCTTTAGTTAATTTGATACATTAAATAATTACTTTTGTCCCGTGATATATCGATATTGTAATTATGATATACATTAACTAGATATTTTTTGTTTTATCAATCGAAGACAATAAATGCCCCCTGCCAATAAATAAGAAAGATGAAACTTACGAGATCACGCGGCGGCAGGTTGTTCGGACCTCTTAGTGAACAGAGCGCCTGGCCCATTCGCTCAGGCTGATGGAGGTGATGCGCGGGGATCAGTCGACGAGCCCGTTGCAGGCGTCGCAGCAGAGGTCGAGGGCAATGGCGCTAGGATGATGACAACAACCGCGAGCTTCGTCGTGATGTGCCATCCAGCTTGATCGAGCAGCAGCGTGGCCTCAGCGGGCAAGGACTGGGTAACCTTTGACGTACAGCCAGTCGGTGGCTTGCGCCGGGGTGTGGCAGCCCAGACATTCCTGGCGATAGTCGAGCGTCTTGGTCTTGTCCGGGCTCCCTTTGTCGAACCATGCCCAGCCCCACCCGTCACCCCAAAGCGGATTGCCCGGGTAGCTGCCGCGATCGTCTTTCACCATCATGAACCAACCGGCTAGACCGGCGGCCCGACTCACCCGGCCGGTGGTCATGTCCTCGCTCTCGGCGTTGAACACCTCCTTCACCAAGACGGTGCCATTTTTGAACCGGCCGTTGGCTCGATACTCGTCGATCGCGCCCGGAGAGACGTAGACCGTATGCATCTCCTTCGAGCCTGGCACGGTATCGGAGGCGACAGCCCAGGTGCCGAGGAACTGGTAAGCCGCTCGATAGTCGAGAGGTAGACGCATGGTGCCGGCGACGTCGACCAGCCCAACCGACGCCCTCGGGGTTTCTGCAACGTTCGCGGACCGTACCTGTTGGGCGAGCAAGCCTGTCGCCGCGGCGAGCGTCGCTCCGCAGGTTAGAAGAAGAGTAGCCGAGGGAAGACGGCGACGGAACATATGATCCTCCACTGACAACGCCGAGCGCTTGGGCCCCTAGTTCTTGCCGACGCGCTCCAGCAAGCCACGCAGCACCGGGTAGTGCTGAATGAATACGAAATCCCGGCCGGCGTTTGCAGCATGGCAGGCATTGCAGGTCTCGACGGCCTTTACCTCGGTCGCCGAGGCGTATTGTGCCTCGGGCACGTGACCGAAGGAGAAGTAGGCCCATTGACCCGGTTCGTTCGCGAAGCGACGCGAGTCCTTCACAGCCGCCTCGAGACCGGCATACTCTGCCATGAAATAGCCTTTGCCGCTCGATTCCGTGATCGCGCCGTTTGCCGGGTCCGTCGTGCTGTTGATCTGCTGGCGCACGAGCTCCTTGACGATCACAGTACCTTCGCGGAACTCTCCCGTCCGTTTGAAGTGCTCCCAAGCAGTCGGCTCGACATAGACGATGTGAAACTCCGGGAATGGCGCCTCCGGTAGGTTGAGCCGGTTCGGCGTCAGCGGCGTGCCGATGAACGGCCACTCGCGCCAGCCGATCGGGCGCACCAGCCGGCCGTCCGGCAGGTACTCGGCGACGTACGGGGTCCGCCTGCCGTCGACCGTGTACGGCTGGGCCGGCGGACGACCGGATTCGGCCGCGGCCGCAGCCCGCTCCTGCGGCTGGTTCTGCCAGGCTGCGCCGCTTTGCTGCGGGGGTGGCGTCTGCCTAAGCTGCTCCGGGGTGCGCTCCTGCGACTGGGTCTGTCGGGGCTGCGGTTCGCCGCTCGGCTGGGGCGGCGGTACTTGCCCCGACCGCGCCGTACCGGCCGCGGGCGGCGGCGTGGTCTGCGCCTCGGGCTCTGGATCCCGCCACAGCCGACCATCAGGGCGACAGCCCCGGCCGTCCGAAGCAGCGTCCAGCGATGACGAGACATGAAGAACATTTTCGGATCCTCCGGATTGCGGCATGGCCCGAACGGCGCGTCAGGGCGAAGCTCGACGGTTCGGCACGCGCGCGTGTTCCTGGCCGGTTGCCGGGCCAGCCCGAGATATGAGGCACACGACCAGCCCTCTGCAAGATCACGCCCGGTTCGCAGGCGACGCGTAAGGGTGCCCGCGCCGACGCGCGATTGCGTTCACGAAAAAGAGGCGACGTTCACGATCCGGAGC
The DNA here is from genome assembly GCF_042661665.1 of Methylobacterium komagatae. NCBI lineage: Bacteria > Pseudomonadati > Pseudomonadota > Alphaproteobacteria > Hyphomicrobiales > Methylobacteriaceae > Methylobacterium > Methylobacterium komagatae. Next base: position 1,788,967 of record NZ_JBHSWN010000001.1, on the reverse strand, counting down.
ATGGGTCAGGTCGACGCGATCCATGCCGCAGCGCAAAGCACAACGGACGCGGTCGGCGGTATCGCGGCGACGATCGCGCAGTCGAGTGGCACGGCGCGCGCCGTCGCCGCTGCCGCCGACGACCAGGATCAGGTCGGCCAGGAGATCGCCCGTGCCATCGCGAGTGCGGCCGAGCAGACCATCGCCGGGCGCATCGGGACGATGCGAGCGGCGGCCGCCTCCAACGGGGGTCCGAGCGGGCGCGGTGCGAGCGGACGCCGGGCAGCGAATCAGGGCTCTCACATCCCGCGGAGCGCGATACCAGCCTTTCCTGAACGCGTGCGCACAGCCTGAGCGACGTGCGACGAGGCTGCAGGTTCATATGCGGCCCTCGTCCGAACCGGGTTGCGCGCGCGATCGTCAGGCGGCTCGCGCGGCCTGTTCAGTCGCCGCGATCAGCTGCCGCAGATCGGCGACCGGCAGCGGACGGCTGAACAGGTAGCCCTGCATCTCGTCGCAACCCTCATGCTGCAGGTGATCGCGCTGCGCCGCGGTCTCGACACCTTCGGCCACTGTCGTGATGCCCAGATCGGCACCGAGTCCGGCCACCGCCCGCACGATCGCCGCGCAGTGGCGGTTGACACCGAGCTCGCGCACAAAGGACTGATCGATCTTGATCTTGTCGAAGGGAAACGTCCGGAGATAGCTCAAGGAGGAGTAGCCCGTCCCGAAATCGTCCATGGCGATGCGCACGCCGAGGTTGCGCAGCCGGTGTAGGACCGCCAGGTTGGCGTCGCTGTCGGCGAGCAGCACCGACTCCGTGATCTCCAGCTCCAGTCGGCTGGGATCGAGCCCGGCGTTCGCCAGGGCCGACACGACGGCCGGGACGAGGCTCTGCTGACGGAACTGCACGGGCGAGAGATTGACCGCGACCTTGATCTCGCCCGGCCAGGTTGCCGCCTCCCGGCACGCTTCGCGCAGGACCCATTCGCCGATCGGCGCGATCAGGCCGGTCTCCTCGGCGATCGGGATGAACTCGGCCGGCGAGACGAAGCCACGCTCGGGATGGCGCCAGCGCAGCAGCGCCTCGCAGGCGTTGATGCGGTTCTCCCGCAGGTTCAGGAGCGGCTGGTAGAACAGCTCCAAGGCGCCGGTGTTCAGCGCCTCGCGCAGCTCGCGCTCCAGCGTACGACGCGCCTGGATGCGGGCGTTCATCTCCGGCTCGAAGAACCGGAACGTGCCGCGTCGCTCCGCTTTGGCCTGATACAGCGCGAGGTCGGCGTTGTTGAGCAGAAGGTCCGGCGTGGTCCCGTCGCCCGGCAGCATCGCGATACCGAGGCTCGCTCCGATCACCACCTTCTGACCGATGATGGAGAACGGCTGCGCCAAGCACTCGACCAGGCGCGCGGCGAGCTGGCCCGCAGCTTCAGGCGACGGCGCGCTCGCCTGCAGGATGGCGAACTCGTCACCGCCGAAGCGGGCGACCAAGTCCTCCTCGCGCACGCAGTGCCGGAGGCGATCCGCCACCGCGCGCAGCAGCGCGTCGCCGGCTGCGTGTCCCAGCGTGTCGTTGACTGCCTTGAACCCGTCGAGATCGAGGCAGAGCACGGCCGCCGGCTCGGCATGACGATGCTGTCGCTCGAGCGCGTCGCTCAGACGTTCGCGGAAGCAGGCACGGTTCGGCAGGTCGGTGAGCGGGTCGTGGTGTGCCATGTGAGCGATCCGCGCCTCAACGGCGCGGCGCTCCGTCACGTCCTCGGCGATCCCGAGCAGGTACTGCGGTCGCCCTTCCTCGTCGCTCACGGCGAGCTTCTTGACGTGCAGGAGGCGCGTACCGTTGCCGCGCGTCTCGAATTGACGCTCCTCGACGATCGCGTCCCGACCGCTGGCGCGAAACAGCGCCGCGTCCTGATCCAGCACGGCCCGGGCCGTCGTGTGCTGAAACAGAGCATGCGACGGCCCTCCGATCAGTTCGTCGCGCGGCACGCCGAGCAGGGCCTCGCAGGCACGGTTGACGAGCAGGAGGCGGTGATCAACCGCATCCTGCACGTAGAGCATCGCGGGGATGTTCTCGATCACCGTGTCGAGGAAGCTGCGCGTGCGGCGCAGTTCCGCCTCGGCGAGCTGGCGCTCGGTGACGTCGATGCTCGCAGCGAGCACGGCCGGCCGGCCCCGCAGCATGAGCGGACGCACGTAAGGCAGGATCTGGATCACCGATCCATCCGCCTTGCAATGACGCCAGATCCGCTCGCCATCGTAGGGCTTCGTCCGGTTCGCGAAGACGATCTGCAGTTCGGCACGGTCCGCCTCCGGTCGGATGTCGTGGGCTGTCATCGCCAGGAAGCGGTCGCGGCTGTAGCCGTAGTGCTCGACGGCGGCGGTGTTGACGTCGAGGAAGCGCAAGGATCCGGCGTCCAAGACCCACATCGGAACCGGGTTGGCCTCGAACAACATCCGGAAGGAGGCTTCGCGGGTGCGCAGCCCGTGATGTCGACGAGGGTGACTACGAGCAGGTCGCCGAGTGGGGCTACGGCGATCTTGAGGTAGGATTCCGCATCGTCCCCGATGAATTCCAGCTCGAAATTGTCGCTTCCGCCGTTCTCGACGACACGGAACAGGCGAGCCGTGATCTCCTGCGCGTGATGACCCATGTAGACTTCGGAAAGATGCTGCCACAACAGGCTGTCCAACGACCGGCGCATCAGCTGCGCGGCGCCGGCGTTCAGGGTGACGATCTGCAGATCACACAGCTGTCCGTCCGCGTCGCGCACGGGCGCGAGGGCGAGAACCCCTTCCCGGGTCGACTGGTAGACTTGTTCGATGAGACTGGATCGGGTCTGGGGTTCGCTGACGTGGACGAGGGCGACCGGGAAGCCCCAGTGCGTGTGCAGGGGCAACGCGAGGATCTCGTGAACCTCGACGATGCCGTTCTCGACGCGGCTTGCAACCTGCCGCTCTGGCTGGCCGGTCCGGAGGGCGCGTCGCACGATTTGATCCAAGAGCCGCGCGCAGTCGCTCCGCTGGTGTCCGGCGGCATGACGGGGCGTCCCTTCGAGCCATGTAGCGACGGCTGATGCCGTTTGCAGGTGGACGAGATCTGGCCCGTCGAGGCGCACCAGCACCGTGCCATCGGCGAAACGACCGAGCGAGCCGAGAGCGATCTCTTCGTAAGGCGGCAACGCCATACCCGGCTTCCGAGCGGCATGCCAACGTTGGCTCAGGATGTGGGCAGCACTGCCCGCGAGTCCAGGCGGTCGTTGCTTGGTCTGAGGCGACATGGCGCGAAGAGCGTTCTGGCGGATGCGGGCGAATGACCGTTGGCCGAATTCGCTAAATATTTCTGAATAACCGATTGGATCGGTGACAAAAACCGCAGCGATAAGCCGGCTAGCGATATCTCTCAAGTCATGCGTGCGTGCGAAAATCCGCACCTGGAGCTCCTGAACACGGGTCTGTTACAGACATTCGACGTTTGAAACCGGAACGCGGAACATGAATCTTGATGATTTACACTCTGGATAGCCGTGCAGTCCTTGCCCGGCCTTCACAGCGTCCGAAAGCTCTTTCCCGCTCGCCCGCCCGGATCGGGACAGCGCGGCCGTCCCGATTTCCGTTCGTCGACGTCAGGCGTGGAAGGTGCATCGATCGTGCACGCCACATTCGGGGCTGCAGATCCAACCGACGGCGCTTTTCGACCGGTGCGAGGAATCGAACGGGCTCTCGATCACCTGCATGACGTTATGTGAAGGCGTCATCGCGCTGTCATGATGCACCTTCGTGATGTCTCCCCGACTTAAAAGCCGGGGCTTCCATGCCCGGACGGGCACGGCGTCTCACATCCGAGACGAGCGATATTCCGCGCGGCATTCTGGTCGCGCTCATGTTCTGATCCGCACTCGCCGCACGTCCACCGCCTGATGCTGAGACCGGCCAGCCCCGTGGGTCCACTGAGGCGCCCACAGAACGAACAGGTCCGTGTCGTGTTGGCTTCGTTCACCTCGGCGTAGGCGACCCCTGCGTGATCGCATTTGTACCGGAGCATGCCGCGTAGCGTAGACCATCCGGCGTCGAGCACGCTCTTCGCCATCCGGGTCTTCGTCATAGCCGAGGCCGACACGTCGCCGACCGTGATCTTGCGGGCGCGATCCACGAGCGCCCGAGAGAATTTGTGAAGCACATCCTTCCGCCGATTGGCGATCTTGGCGTGAATCGATTTGACCTGCCGCTTGCGCCTCTTGCGCTGCGCTTCGGCGAGCTTGGGTTCGAGGCAGCGATAGAACTGCGCCTGCTCAAGTCCTGTGCCGTCCGAGCACTTGGCGACGGACTTGAGCCCGAGATCGACGCCGATGTCATCGCGCCCGCGCCCCTGCGAACGGGGCACCTCGCACACGAGGTTGCAGTACCAACGGCCGCGCGCGTCTTGGCTGAAGTTGCCCGACTTGATCCGCCCCTCGACGGCGCGGTGCAGCCACAGGCGGAAGCGCTGGCCACGCAGGAGCACGGTTGTTCCGTCGAGGGCGATGTCTTGGTTCGTGAACGGCACCCACCCGAGCGCCCGCCTGGGCCCACGGCTCGCACGCCAGCGAAGCTTCGGACGGCGCGCAGCCTTCCGTTTTATGACGTACTGGTTGATCATCTCTTGCACGACCTGCGACGGAAGGCCGAGCAGCTTGCCACTGCCCTTGGTCAGAACGCGAAGCTGCTTCTTGGCCGCCCAGATCGGACCACGCTGTGCCGAGCGCATGCTGATCTCGTTAAAGTAGTTCCAGACCGTATTGACCGCATCGCCGAGCGCGATCAGCCGCTCGTCGCGTCCTTGACGCGGAAGCTGAAGGTCTTCAGAACCGTTTGGTCTGTAAGGGTGGTCACGCCCTTGACATAGGGCATCGAGACGGTTTGGTCTATGGAGCTTCGCACCGGGCGGCACGTCGTCTTCACCCTGCACGCCCACCTAGTGTTCACGACGAAGCGGCGGGGCAAGGTGCTGACCCGTGCGCACCTCGACCGGCTCCAAGCGATCTTCGCCAGCGTGTGTGCGGACTTCGAGGTCGAGTTGCGCGAGTTCAACGGCGAGCGGGACCACGTTCACCTGCTGGTGTTCTATCCGCCGAAGGTTCGGCTCTCGGAACTGGTCAACAGCTTGAAGGGAGTGTCGAGCCGCCTGCTGAAGAAGGAGTTCCCCGAGATCGCCTCGTTCTGGTCTGTCAGGAAGAGCCGAGGCGTGCTGTGGACACCGAGCTACTTCGCCGGGTCGGTGGGCGGCGCCCCGCTCTCGATCCTGAAGCAGTACATCGAGAACCAAGGTCGCTGATCGCGGCTGTCGCCGCGAGCGCGCCTACAACCTCTCCCTGAAAGAAGAGGGATTGGCGCGCGTTCCGCTAAGAGCGAAAGTCGAAACTCTACCCCGACACGTGGGTGAGAGCGTCGATGGCAGCTAGGATCTCGCGCCCTGGGTCCAGATCGGCGAAGGCCCGTGCCATCACACGAGCACGTTCGCGAAACCGCTGCTCCGTGAGCACCCTCTCGACGGCCCAACGCAAGGCGTCCACGGTCGGGCGGTTCGTCGCAAGATTCAAGCCGACGCCCGACCACTCGATCCGGGCTCCGACCTCGGCCTTGTCCTCGGTCAAGCCGGCGGAGACAATCGGAACGCCAGCGGCGAGAGCTTGTGAGACGCTTCCGTAGCCCCCGTTGGTTACCAGGAGATCGATTTTGGGGAGAAGCACGTCGAAAGGCAGAAAGGTGGCGACCCGGCCATTAGCCGGTATTTCACAGTGTATCTCCTCTACGGATCTCCCGCCAGTTGTTGCAACGATGAGAAGATCGTCGCGCCCCTCAAGCGCCTGGAGCGTCGGCTCAAGTAGTTCGCTGAAATCAGCGTTTGCGAGCGTGCCTTGTGTCACTAGGATGATGCTCTTGCCGCTCTCCAGATCCGGCCACCATTCCGGTACCGCGACCGCCATCGGCGTGGTCGGCAGCAGCCCGACAAAACGCAGTCCTGGAGGAAACGTACCGAAATCGTACTCGAACTCGCGGACGCTCGGCTGCAGGAATGCGTCGGGCAGTATCGCGAGCGATTGGGTCAACGAGGCTGGCAAAGGTCGCGCGCCGAGCCGGGCCAGGCGGGCGTCGGTGAGGGCGCGAACCGGTCGGACGAATGAGGCATCGAGACCCACCTTCAATGCGGCGTAGCGAGCACGCTCGATGTCGTCCCGGGCCGGGAGCAGCCCCATGCCGACCGGCGCATCGTCGGGACGGTCGAGGAACAGAAAGCTGATGTTGAGTACGATGATCGGAGGCCGGCACGTCGTCGCATCGAGAAGAAGCGGCAAGATCCCAAGAAACAGGCTGCCTGCCACGATCACATCCGGAGCCTCCGTCCGGATCGTCTCGCGCAGAACCGCGGCTTGCGTCGCCATCGGTTCGATGAAGCGGTGCTCGAATTCGTGCGTCCACCGCACCGGTCCAGGCGGCAGGTGCGGCTCCAGATAGGTCGCCGCACCCCTGTCTTCGTAAGCTGTGAGGCGCAAACCCGAAGATTCGACCTTCTGCCGAAACGAAGGATCGGTCACCACCAAGACGGTGTCGCCGCGCCTGGCCAGCAGTCGTCCCACAGCCAACAGGGGGTTGACGTGGCCCGTAAGGGGGCTGGCTGCAATCAAAACTTTCATGCCGACATCCGGCGCAATCCTCGATCAGGGTTAGTCACATTTATTTCGCGTGTGTCGCTCGGTCCGTTACCAGCGGTTCCGCAAGTATCGGCTGGCGCCTTCGCAATCGGCGTTGCGAAGTTCGGCCAAGGTGATGCGAACTCGCTCCTGCGGGGGAACCAGGAAGCCGCACCGCGTCCGTCGCTGGTCGGACGGCACGTGAAACAAGCCTTGTTCCATCGCATGTCAGGCGATCACCTCGAATGTGGCGCCTCATGCACGTGCGGCCGCCGCGCACGTCGCAACGGTGCCGCTCGCCATAGGACTGCGACCGATCTGAAATTGTCGACACGGGATATGCGGCGCAGCACCTGTTTTGGACGATAACGCACGCCAGTCCGCTTCCATGCCTGCCTTCGATCCGCAAAATCGAGCGGGAAATCGCGAAGATGGTAGGCTCGATGTCGTCGTCGCATGGGCTGCCGGTTCTCCAGGCCAGCGCGCGCTCAATCTTCGCCCGTGACATCCTGTGCGGAGTCGAAGGTCGCGTTGGATCCGGGTTCGATGGCCTTGGCCGCGTCCGCGCATCGACCGCGGTATGCGCTCGGATCGACGCCGTAGGCCGCCTTGAAGGCATGCGAGAAGTAGCTTCGACTGGTGTAGCCCACACTTGCGGCGATGACCTTCACGGGCATGGGCGACGTCGTCAGCAACTGTGCCGCGAGGCGCAGGCGGACCCGGTGCAGGTACTCGATGGGCCCCTCGCCGAAGATGGCGGAGAACCGCTCGGCGAACGCGGACCGGCTCATCCCGCAGAGTGCAGCGAGACTATCGACCGTGTGGGAGGCGCCGGGTGCGTCGAGGACCGCCGCGACGGCGCGCATGAGCCGCGGATCCCGCAGCGCCGCGAAGATTGGCGAACTGGTACCCCGCTCCTTCAGGTGAACCCGCAGCAGAATGGCGAGGCACTGCCTCATCAGCGCGCTCGTCACCTCCTGCGTGCCGAGTCCGGGCTGGACCAACTCCTCGATCATGAAGGCGAAGGCGTGCCGCAGTCGGTCGTTGCCCGACAGGTCCTCGATCAATGCGCCCTGCAGGCGGTCGAAGAGGCCGAGCGCGCCGGCGTAACTGGCCGAGATCGCGCCGCAAGCCACGAGGATGTCGCGACTGCCGTCGCCGGCCGTCAGCGCGACGAGGCCGTCGGGAAGCACCCTGAGCGCATCTCGAGCTGTAACCGTGTGCATGGCCCCGGCGAAACCGAGGGAGTGAGGAACGCCGCGCGGCGGAATCACCATGCTGTTCGGCCCGAAGGCCACGGGCTCCTGGTCGCCGACGACGATAGTCCCGGTGCCTGACAAGACATAATGGACGAGCAGGGCGTCAGCGATGCCCTGCTTCCGCAATCGCCACCCCGATTGAATCTCGCAGAATGCGAAGGCATGAACCCTCACCGTCAAAGTCGATAGTAATTTGACTAATACATGATCTGACATGTGTGCCGACCGAATCAAAGCGCAACGGATTTAAACGATATCGTGCCGGAAGACGAAATGAATTAGGAGTTGTAGCATGATACAACAAACCACACCCGTGAAGCACGCACGCAGCATAAGCCACGCTGGGATGCTCGACGTCCTTCCACGCGATCACGGTTCATGTCCGTGTTGAGAGGCAACCCTGGAACTGCGCCGACGCAGTCCACAGCTGTGCCTCGCCGGCTGCATCCCTGGCCGGTACGGGTCATGCACTGGACGAACGCCGCGGCGATGGTGGTGCTGATCGGGTCCGGCTGGGGCATCTACGACGATTCCGTCATCATCCACGGCATCTATTTCCCCAAGTCGGCCCGGATCGGATCCTGGGCGGCCGAGAGCCTGCTCTGGCACTTCGCCGCCATGTGGGTGCTGGTCGCCAACGGCGCCGCCTATCTCGTCTACGGCGTCGCGACCGGGCGCCTGCGCGAGCGCCTCCTGCCGATCCGTCCGCGCGAAATCGTGCAGACCGTCCGCGACACGTTGCGGCTCAAGCTCGCGCACGAGGACCTCACGACCTACAACGCCGTCCAGAAGATCCTCTACATCGTCGCCATCCTGGCCGGCATCGGCCAGGTCGTCAGCGGCCTGGCCATCTGGAAGCCGGTCCAGTTCTCCGGGCTCGTCGCGCTGCTCGGCGGGTTCCAGGGCGCGCGCCTCGTCCACTTCGCCGGCATGGCGGTGCTGGTCGGCTTCCTCGTCGTTCACGTCGTGCTGTCCCTGCTCGTGCCGCGAACGCTGTGGGCGATGCTGACCGGCGGCCCCGTACGCCGCCCGGCCCTCCCTGCCACGGCGCGGGAGGCGACGCGATGAGGTCGCCGTTCCGCCCCCTCAAGGTGCCGGATCCCGGCATCCTCGACGACCACCGCGCTTTGGTCCGGAGGATCGAGCGTCGCGGCCTCCTGCGGGGCGGCCTGTCGCTCGGCGCGCTCACGATGTTGACCGGCTGCGACGTGACGGACACGAGCGCGGTCGGGCGGGCGCTCCGTGCCATGTCCGACTTCAACGACGGCGTCCAGGCCGCCCTTTTCGATCCCCGAAAGCTCGCGCCCGAGTATCCGGGGTCCCAGGTGCTGAAGCCGCCGCGCTTCAACGCCTACTACGACGTCGAGGACGTCAAGCCGATCGACGGCGACGCGTGGCGGCTGGAACTCGCCGGGTTGATCTCCGACAAGCGGCCCTGGACGCGCCGCCGGATCGCGGAGCTGCCCGAGCGCGAGATCATCATTCGCCACGTCTGCGTCGAGGGCTGGGACTACATCGGGCAGTGGTCGGGCGTACCGCTCCGGGCGTTCCTGGAGCGCGTCGGCGCCGACCTCACCGCCAAGTACGTCGCCTTCAAGACGGCGGACGACTACCCGAGCAGCATCGACATGGCGACCGCGCTGCACCCCCAGACACTGCTCGCGACCAGATACGCCCGCGAAGAATTGCCTGACCCGTATGGATACCCGCTGCGCCTGCGCATGGCGGTCAAGCTCGGCTACAAGAATCCGAAGTGGATCACGGTCATCGAAGTCACCAACACCTACCCCGGCGGATACTGGGAGAGCCGCGGCTTCGGCTGGTTCGCAGGCCTATGAGCGTCCGCGCGATCCGGTGCGCCGTCGGCACCTGCCTGCTCACGCTGGCGCTCTCCGCATCGGCGCAGGCGCAGACGCCGGGCCCCTCCCCGGCCCCCGACCACATGCCGAAGCCCGGCATGACCGCGCCCGAGATGGCGGGTCGCGCGGCGGACCGGTTTCCGCAGCCGGTGCGCGTCGGCGACCTCGCCGGCCGCCTCCTGCTCCGGCCGGAGGAGTCCCAGTCCGTCCTCGGCCGCGTCACGGGGCTCGTGCGCCGCGGCGACGGCGCGGGCGAGATGGCCGTGCGCCTCGACGGTGCGTTGGGGCTGGGCTGGCTAGGCCTGCGAGCGGTCGCCTGGAGCGGATTCGGGTCCCGGCTCGTGGCCGTGCCGGTGGAGGCGGTGGCGCTCCTGGGCGAGCACGTCGCCCTCATGGGCCTGACGCCCGAGCGCCTGCGCGCGCTGCCGACCTTCACGCCCGGTTCCGCCACCGAGATACCGCCGGACGAGACGATCCGCCTCGGGATCGTCCGCCCCTTCCATTGACCACGCGGGAGCCTTCTACATGGCACGAGGACCGACCTCCGGACCGGCCCCCACCTGCGCGATCGGGGTGATGGCGAAAGCGCCGCGAAGCGGGCGCTCCAAGACGCGGCTGTGCCCGCCGCTGACCCTCGACGACGCAGCGGCTCTGAGCGCCGCCTTCCTGCGCGACACGACCGCCAACATCCAAGAGGCGGCCCGCGCCGCGCCGATTGCCGCCTACGCGGCTTTCGCGCCGCCGGGCGCGGAGGCTCTGGTGATCCCCCATCTTGCGCGGGGAACCGACCTCGTCCTGGCGGATGGAAGCGTCACAACCGCGGCGCAGGTCGAGGGCTTCGGCCGTTGCCTGCTGCAGGCCGTCCAGGGCATGCTGGCGCACGGTCACGCGGCGGCCTGCGTGCTGAGCTCCGACATCCCGACCCTGCCGACGCGGCTCCTGATCCAGGCGGCCCGGATCCTGCTCGAACCGGGCGAGCGGGGCGTGTTCGGCGCCTGCGACGACGGCGGCTACTACATCCTCGGCCTCAAGCAGGCCCATGCCCGCCTGTTCGCCGACATCGCCTGGAGCACCGACACCGTCGCCGAAGCGACCCGCGCCCGGGCGCGCGAGATCGGCCTCGATCTCGTCGAGCTGGAGCCCTGGTACGACGTCGACGACGCGGCCTCGCTCGCGCGGCTCGCCGCCGACAGGACCGGCTACGCGGCCCCGGCGACGCGCTCGGTCCTGGCGCGGCTCGCGCGCGCGTCGGAGTTGGTGCCGGCATGATCCGGCTTCTCGCCAGCCCCGCTCATCGGCTCGCGGCCCTCGGCCTCCTGCTTCTGGCCGTCACTGTCGGCGCGCTGGCGATCCAGGTGCCGGGCGCCGACACCGTCGGCGCGGCGCCCCAATCCAACGCCTTCATCGGCGTGGTCGCGGTCGGCCTCGCGGTCTACCTCCTCGCCGTGCGCCTCGTGTTGCGGGAGCGGCTGCCGCGCGCGGCCCTATGGACGATCCTCGGCATCGCCGTGCTGCTGCGGGCCGCTTTGCTGCCGGCGCTGCCGTTCCTGTCGACCGACATCTACCGCTACGTCTGGGACGGGCAGGTCCAGGCCGCCGGAATCAACCCCTACCGCTACATCCCGGCCGACCCCGCCCTCGAGCGGCTGCGCGACCCGGCGGTCTACCCGCTGATCAACCGCAAGGACTACGCTCGTACGATTTACCCGCCCGCGGCGCAGCTGGTCTTCGCCGCCGTCGGGCAGGTATCGCACAGCGTCACCGGGATGAAGCTGGCGATGTTGGGTTTCGAGGCCCTGGGCATGCTGGCCATGCTCGCGGTTCTGCGCGGCGCCGGCTTGCCTTCGGCCCGCATCCTGATCTACGCCTGGAATCCGCTGGCCCTGTGGTCCTTCGCGCGCGACGGGCACGTCGATGCCGTGGCGATCGGCCTCCTCGGCATCGCGTTGCTGGCCCGCACCCGTCGTCGGTACGGGCTCGCGGGCGCGCTCCTGGGCGCGGCGACGCTGGTGAAGGTTCTGCCTGTCGCGGTCGCGCCCGCCTTCGTCCGTGGAGGCCGGCTGTGGCGGCCTATGCTCGCCGGGGTGGCCGTGATCGCCGTCCTGTACCTGCCCTACCTCGCTGCCGGCCCGAACGTGTTCGGTTTCGCCGGCGGCTACGGGGCCGAGGAGGGCTACGACACCGGCGTGGGCTACTGGCTGCTCGCCGGTCTCGGGCATCTCGGGCTCAGCCCCCGAGCCTGCTGCGGACCTACCTGGTCTGCGCCGGACTGACGCTCGCCGCCCTCGCGCTCCGGATCGCCTTCGGCCCGAACCGGCAGACCGCGCCCGACGCGGTCGCGCTGTGCCGCGATGCCGGGCTCCTCGCAGCCCTCACCACCTGCGCGGCGAGCCCACACTACGCTTGGTACTATCCCTGGCTGGCGCTGCCCGCGGTGGTCGCGCCGGCCCCGGCCCTGATCTGGCTCGGCTCGGCGCCGATCCTGTTCCTGATCGACCCGTTCGACGACCGCTTCCTGTGGCCGTCGCTGGTCTTCGTCCCGGCCCTCTTCCTAGCCGCCCGCTCCCTGCGGCAGGCCTGCACCGCACCCCTCTCCGCTCTCCCGGAAGGAACCGCACCATGACGGCCTCAGCCGCAGTGAAGGACCCGCGCCGCTACTTCGAGGCGGTCGGCCCCGACCGCGCCTCCGAGGCCTTGGCGCCGCCGGTCTGCCTCTATCTGGAGGTCACGAACCGCTGCAACCTGCTGTGCGAGACCTGCCCGCGCACCTTCGAGACCCTGGAGCCCCCGGCCGACATGAGCTGGGCGCTGTTCAGCCGGATCGTCGACCAGGTTCCGGACGTCGCCCGGGTCGTGCTCCACGGGGTCGGCGAGCCGATGCTGGTGAAGGACCTGCCGCGGATGGTCCGCTACCTCAAGGACCGCGGCACCTACGTCCTGTTCAACACCAACGGCACCCTGATGCAGCCGAGGCGCTTTCAGGAGCTGATCGATACCGGGCTCGACGAGCTGCGCGTCTCCCTCGATGCCGCCGACCGGGCCTCGTACCGCCGGGTGCGGGGCAAGGACTTCTTCGACCGCATCGTGCGCGACGTCGGCAAGTTCGTCGCGTTCCAGAAGGCGACCGGCGCCGCGACCCCCCGGGTCTCGCTCTGGCTCACGGGCCTCAAGGAGACCGTGGACCAGCTCCCGACCTTCGTGCGGCTCGCCGCCGAGATGGGCGTGACCGAGGTGCACCTGCAGCGCCTCGTCTTCGACGAGGCCGGGTACGGTATGGCCCGCGCCGACCTGTCGCTGTTCGAGAGCACCCAGGCGGCGGAGGCCGCCGCCATCGCCGAGGCCGAGGCCATCGGCCGTTCGCTAGGGGTGACGCTCGACGCCTCGGGCGCGACCGAGCCCGGAATCAGCCTGAAGCGTCAGGAGGACCGCGCCTGGGCCACCTGTCGGCGACCCTGGTCCCTGATGTACGTCACCGCCCACGGTCGGGCGCTGCCCTGCTGCATCGCGCCGTTCTCGGTGCGCGGCTATTCCAACTACACGCTGGGCGACGCCACGCAGGCCACGCTCCGGGAGATCTGGAACGGCGCGGCCTATCGCGACTTCCGGACGTCGCTCCTCTCCGACGTGCCGCCCGCCCCGTGCCGGAACTGCGGCCTGCGCTGGAGTCTCTGAGCGATGCATCCGGTCAGCATCGTCATCCCGACCCTGAACGAGGCCGAAGCGATCGGCGCGGTGATCCGCGAGATCCCGCCGGCCTACGCGGCGGACGTCGTCGTCGCCGACAGCGGCTCGACCGACGGGACGCAGGACGTCGCCCGGGCCGCGGGCGCCCGGGTGATCGAGGCCGGACGCGGCTACGGCCGGGCCTGCGCGCTCGGGGCGGCCGCGGCCGATCCGGCCTCGCGCGTGATCGTCTATCTCGACGGCGACGGCGCGGATCGCGGCGACCTGATCGACCGGATCGCCGGGCCGGTGCTCGCCGGCCGCCACGACCTCGTCCTCGCCTCGCGCACGCTGGGCAGCCGCGAGCCCGGATCGATGCTCTGGCACCAAGTGCTCGCCGGCCGGCTCGCCGGCCTCGGCATCGGCCTACGCTACGGCGTCCGATACACCGACATGTGCGCCTACCGCGCCATCGACCGCGCCGTGCTGCGGGCCCTCGCCCTGCGCGAGCCGACCTACGGCTGGAACATCGAGATGCAGATGCAGGCCGCGCGAGCCGGCCTGCGCATCCGCGAGGTGCCTATGCCCTACCGGCGCCGGTTGGGCGGATCCTCGAAGGTCGCGGGTTCGCTCGGTGGGACGATGCGGGCCGCCGCTCGGATCGGCGCGACCTACCTGCGCGTCGCCGCCGGCTCGGAGCGGCGCGCGTGAGGCCGGCGATGGCGCTCAAGGACGACGCTGCACCGGGCCTTTGGGCCGGCGCCCGGACGGAGGCGCCCGGCCCCGATACGGACCACGGGATCGCGCCCGCAGGGTCGTTCGCGCTGGCGGCGTACCTGGATCGCTGGTCGGCCTGCGCGCATCACGACCTCGCCGCCTCGGACTCGGAGCCGCTGTCGCTCGCCGCCTTGCTGCGCCTTGCCGGCCCGGAGGATCGTCGGCGCTGGCGGAGGGCCGACCTCGGCTACGCCGACCCGCGCGGCGCCTCCTGGCTGCGCGCCACGATCGCCGGCTGCTACCGCCGGCTCGCTGCCGACGACGTGCTGGTCAGCGCAGGGGCGCAGGAAGCAGTGGCCTGCGTGCTGAGTGCGCTGCTCGGTCCGGCCGATCACGCGGTGGTGGTGGTGCCGATCTACCAACCCTCGGAGCTCGTCGTGTCGCGGCTGTGCGCGGCCGATGGCGTCGCCCTCCGACCGGAACCGGCCTGGACCCTCGATCTCGACGGGCTGGTCGCCGCCATCCGGCCGAACACGCGGCTGGTGCTGATGAATTTTCCCAACAGCCCGACCGGCGCGTCGCTGGATCGAACGACTCTGGAGAGGCTGGTCGACCTCTGTCGCCGACACGGGCTCTGGCTCGTCAACGACGAGGTCTATCGCCAGACGGACCTCGACCCGGGCCGAGCCGTCCCACCCGTCGTCGACGTGTACGAGCGCGGGATCTCCATCAACGGGTTGTCGAAGGGCTTCGGGCTTCCGGGCCTGCGCGTCGGCTGGGCCGCCTGTCGCGACCGCGGGGCGCTCGACCGCGTCCTCGCGGTCAAGAGCCTGCTGTCGAGCTCGCCTCGCCGGACCGAGCGAGATCCTGGCGCAGGTCGCGCTGCGGGCCGAGCAGCGCCTGACCGGCCGCGCCCGCGCGATCGGGCGGCGCAACCACCACCGTCTGCGTGCTCTGCTCGATCGCTACCCGAACCTGTTCGATCCGGAAGAACCGACGAATCTCGCCTTCGCCTGCCCCCGCTTCCGTGGGCGAGAGGGTGCGACCGAGTTCTCGAAGGCTCTCGCGTCCGAGGACGGCGTCCTCGTGCTGCCCTCCGCGTTGTGGCACTCGGCGCTGGCGCCGGTCCCCACGGACCGCCTGCGCCTCGGCCTCGGTCGCGTCGGCAGCGGCGCGGCGCTCGGGATCCTCGGGGATCATCTGCAGCGGCGCGCCGGCCGATGAGTGCCGAGATCGGACGCGACCGGAGCATCGAGCACCCCGGTTCCGTTCCTCCGGGCGCGGCCCCAGCCGCTTCCCCGAGGCTCACCGGGCTCGGCGGCCTATCCGCACCACCCACGGAGGCCGAACGCCTCGGCGCCTGCGACGTGGCGCCCGTCCCTGCCGCCCGGGCTTCGGGGCGCACGGAGATTCCGTTTCTTGCCCCCCTCGACGGAGACGCCGACGTCGCGATCCGGGCGCGGATGACCTCCGTCGCCGTCGCCGGAGGGCGGACGCTGTTCGAGGAGGGGGACGAGGCCGACGCCCTCTACACGCTCGTGAGCGGCGCGGTCGGCCTCTCGATCCGCGACCCGCGCGACGGCAGCGTGCGCCGCCTCATCCGACTCGCCCCTCCGGATACCGTGGGCGAACTCGCCCTGCTCACCGGCGAGCCGCGCTCGGTCACGGCAACGGCCCTGCGCGATACGCACCTCCTGCGGCTCTCCCGCGCGTCGTTCGAGGATCTGATCGCCGCCCATCCCGGGACGCTGCTCTATTTCGCCCGGATCCTGGCCGCGCGGCTGCGCACCGCCCATACGGGCGTGACCCTGAGCCATGCGCCGCGGAGCTTCGCCGTCCTGGCGGTGACCGAGGGCCTCAAGGCGACGGCCTTCGGCGAGCGGCTGGCGCAGGCCCTCGATGCCGCGCTGCCGGGGCGGACCGGCTGCCTCTCCGAATGGCCCCCCGAGGCCGACGAGGCGTGGTTCCACCGCTACGAGCAAACGCACGACCGCACGGTCTTCGTCGCCCACCAGATCGACTGCCCCTGGTGCCGGCTCTGCCTGCGCCACGCCGACCACGTCCTGTTGCTGGCCGAGCCAGGCGCGCCGCCACGGCCCGGCGCCGCGGACTATCTCGCTTCGATCCGCTCCGACTGGATCCGCATGGACCTCGCCGTGGCGCAGCCCGCCGAGGCGCGCCTGCCGCGCCCTCTGCATCCCGACGTCGCCGCGCTGCCCTTCTCCCTGCGGCTCCAGGTTCGCGAGAACCACGGTGGCGACTTCGCCCGGCTTGCCCGGATCGCGTCCGGCCATGCCCGCGCCCTCGTCCTCGGCGGCGGCGGCGCCCGCGGCCTCGCCCATCTCGGCGTTCTGCGGGCGCTCGGCGAGGCCGGGCTCGACATCGATCTCGTCGGCGGCACCAGCATGGGCTCGATCCTGGCCGCCAGCGTCGCCCTTGACTGGAGCCTCGACGCGATCGAGACCCACACGGTGGCTTCCTTCGTCGGACGCAACCCCCTCGACGACTACACCCTGCCGTTCCACGCCCTGACGCGCGGGGCCAAGGTGGATGCGGGGTTGGCCGAGCGGTTCGGCGATGCCCGCGTCGAGGATCTCTGGCGCCCGTTCTTCTGCGTGTCCTCGAACCTCACGACCGGCACCGCAATGGTCCACTGGGCGGGCCCCCTCGACCGGGCGATCCGCGCCAGCATCGCCATTCCCGGCCTGCTGCCCCCGGTGGCGAGTGCGGACGGCATCCTCGTGGACGGCGGCATGATGAACAACCTGCCTGCCGACGTGATGGCCGATCTCGACCGCGGGCCGGTTCTCGCCGTGGATGTCGGCAGCGACGCCGCCTTCCAGGTCATGCCGCGGCAGGGCCGGAGCGCGCAGGCGTTCCGGCGCCTCCTCGGCATCTCGGACCAGCTCCCCGGCATCGCGCACCTGCTCCTGCGCTCCGCGATGGTGTCGAGCGACGCCCAGACCATGGCGGCCGTCACCCGGGCTGCGGTCCTGCTCAAGCCCTCCTTGGCCGGGGTCGATCTGCGGGCGTGGTCGAGCTTCGAGACGACGGCCGAACTCGGCTATCGCTGCGCCCGGGAAGCGCTGGAGTCGGGCCGCCTGGGAGCCTGGACATGAGCCGCTCCGATGTTCGGGCAGGCGCAGATCCCGACCGACCGGTCATCCGCACATCTCTTCGGAGCCCCTGAATGCGTGTCGTGGTCGATCTCAACCGCTGCCAGAGCTACGCGCAGTGCTGCTACGCCGCCCCTGAGCATTTCGAGGTGCGCGGTCACGAGATCCTGTTCTACGATCCGGCGCCGCCCGAGGCGAAGAGGTCGCAGGTCGAGCGGGCGCAGCAGGCCTGCCCCGTCCGGGCCATCGCGATCGAGCCCGCCGGACTCGCCGAGGGTGACGAGCCGTGACGGACGGGCAGCGACCGGGCATCGTCGTGGTAGGCGCCTCCCTCGCCGGCCTGCGGGGCGCGGAGGCGTTGCGGGACGGCGGCTATGACGGCCCTCTGACCCTGGTCGGGGACGAGCCGCACCGGCCCTACGACCGGCCGCCTCTGTCCAAGCACGTCCTGGCGGGCGAGCTTCACCCCGACGCGACCGCACTTCCGCAACTCACCCGTCTGCGCGCGCAGTGGCGGCTCGGCCTGCCGGCCGTCGCCCTGGACCGGGACCGCCGGGTGGTGCGCCTCGCCGACGGCGCGACGCTTCCCTACGAGACGCTCCTGATCGCCACCGGCGCCAGGGCGCGGCCATGGCCCGGAGAAGGCGCCGATCTCGCCGGGATCTTCACGATCCGGACCCTGGAGGATGCCCGCTCCCTGCGGAGCGCGCTGGCGCTGCGGCCGAGCCGCGTCCTCATCGTCGGCGCCGGCCTGATCGGCTGCGAGGCCGCCTCCTGCTGCCGCGATCTCGGCCTGGCGGTGACGCTCGTCGATCCCAACCCGACGCCGCTCGCCCGCCTCCTCGGGACGGTGATCGGGGCCACACTCGCCGGGCGGATGCGGGCTTCCGGAGTGGACCTCCGCCCGAACGTCAAGGTGGTGGCCTTCTCCGGCGAGGATGGACAAGTCCGCCGCGCCCACTTGGCGGGTGGCGCGGACATCGCGACGGATCTCGTCATCGTCGCCCTCGGCGCGACGCGCGACACGGGTTGGCTCGCCGCGGCCGCCCTCGTCGCCGACCCGGGAGGCCTGACCTGCGACGCGGCCTGCCGCGCCCTGACCACGACGGGGGAGCCCGATCCCGCCATCTACGCGGCCGGCGATGTCGCGCGCTGGCCGAACCCACTCACCGGCGGCCGCTTGGTGACCGTCGAGCATTGGGGCAACGCGGTGGACCAGGCCCGGCACGCGGCGGCGAACATGCTTGCTCCGCCCACGGGCCAGGTCGAATACCAGCACGTGCCTTCCTTCTGGTCGAGCCAGTTCGGTCTCAACATCAAGCTCGCCGGCCTGACCGAGGGGGCGGAGGCGCTCGCGATCGTCCAGGGATCGCGGGCCTCGCACCGGTTCCTCGCCGTCTATGGCCGGGCCGGGCGAACCGTCGCGGCCCTCTCCTTCGATCAGGCACGCTGGCTTCCCGCCTATGCCGAGGCCGTGGCTGACGGGGCGGCCTTCCCGCCGATCCTCGGCGCCACCGACCAGCCGCGGATCGAGACCCTGGAGCCCGGCTTTCCCAGCCCGCGGCGATCCTCCGGCCGATCGGTTACGGCTCTGGAGACGGCCCATGCCTGACGAGACGCTGTTCGCGCAGGTTCTCGATCCGAGAAACAGGGCGAACCCCTATCCCCTCTACGCGCGCTTGCGCGAGACGCCCGTGTCCCGGCAGGCGGACGGCAGCTACGTCGTCAGCACCCATGCCGCGCTGAAGAGCCTGATTTTCGATCCCCGGCTGAGCTCGGAAGACCTGCCGCCCTCGCGGCGACCCAGAACGGGCAACCCTCTGAAGGACTGGATCCTCAACCCGATCCGGAATCGGGTGGTCAACGGCCATCGCCCGCTGATCTTCCGCGATCCGCCCGACCACGACACCCTGCGCGGTTTCGTGATGAAGGAGTTCACGATCGCCCGGGTGCGGGAATCTCACGCCAAGGTTGCGAAGCTCGTGGATGCCCTGATCGACAAGTGCCACGGCCGCGACACTGTCTGCTTGGTGGAGGACCTGTCCTATCCGCTGCCGGTGGCCGTCATCTGCGAGCTGCTCGGCGTGCCCGAGGCCGATGAGGCGCAATTCCACGTCTGGGCGATCCGCCTCGCGACGGCCCTGGAGCCCGACGTGCGCCACGACGAGGCGGGGCGGCGGGAGATCGCCGCAACCTTCGACGCGATCTCCGACTACATGCGTCGGCTGATCCGCGAGAAGCGCCGCCATCCGGCCGACGACATGCTCAGCGGGCTCGCCGCCCACGGTGGCCGGGGCAGCGCGGCCATGGGCGACATAGACCTGATCTCGACGGCGATCCTGCTCCTCGTCGCGGGTCACGAGACGACGGTGAATCTCATCACCAACAGCATGCTCACACTGCTCAGGCATCCGGAGGAGCTGCGAAAGCTGAAGGCCGACCCCGAGCGGGCACCCCGCGTGATCGAGGAGATGCTGCGCTACGAGCCCCCGTCCATTTCCGCACCCGCAAGGCGCTCGGCGCCATCGCGGTGGCGGGAACGACGATCCCGCCGGGATCGTCGGTGGTGCTGCTCTTTGCGGCCGGAAACCGCGACCCGGCGCGGTTCGAGCAACCGGACCGGTTCGATCCGGACCGGACGGACAACCAGCATTTCGGGTTCGGCGGTGGCCTCCATTACTGCGTGGGCGCGCCCCTCGCGCGGATCGAGGCCGAGATCGCCCTTGTCACGCTCTGCCGGCGCCTCATCGCACCGAGGCTCCTGGACGACCCGCCGCCTTACCGACCGGGCGCTTCCCTCCGCGGTCCACAGCACCTCGGCATCGCCATAGCGGGGATCGCGTGATCCTACAGGCGCGAACGGTTATGAGACGATGGCGAGAGCCAAGCGCGGTCGTCTTGCGGAGCGGGGTACGTCGGCTCTGGACTTGCGTCGGTCTGGATGCTGCTCGTCGTTACGTCTGGATCGAGGAGCCGGGAGCGGTCCTCCTTCATCTGCGCGCCGAACCAGCCGGCGATGGACGACTTCAGCGACGCGGTGTCTCCCCCGCAGGATAAGACACCGGAGCCGGGGGGCCCGATCGTCAGGACGGGATGGCGCGGGTGATCGGCAGTGCGGTGAGGCGCCCGGGCCTCAGGAGCAGTGCTACGAGGCCTGTCCAGCCCGTCTGATGCATCGCGCCGAGCCCTGCGCCGGTATCGCCGTGGAAGTACTCGTGAAACGGGATGCAGTCGCACACATGCGGATCGTCGGCGAGAGCGCCATAGGAGGCGAGCACCGGCCGGCGTCCATCTGGCCCGCGCAGGAATAGCCTGCAGAGGCGCTCGCTCAACTCGTCGGCGATCTCGGGCAGGCTGAGATAACGGCCGGAGCCGGTCGGGCACTCGAAGCGGGTGTCGTCGCCATAGAACGTCCCGAAGCGGTCGAGCGCCTCGATGAGGAGGATGTTAATCGGCATCCAGACCGGACCGCGCCAATTCGAGTTGCCCCCGAACGTGGCGGTCGTCGATTCCGCTGGTTCGTAGTCGACGGAGTAGCGGGCACCGCTCCAATCGAGAACGAACGGGTGCTCGGCATGCGCCTTCGACAGAGAGCGAATACCGTGGTCGGAGAAGAGCCGGTCTCGTCGAGCATCCGCGCCAGAAGCGCCTTCATGCGGTGCCGGCGCAGCAGCGAGAGCAGCATCCGGTCGCCGCCCGGGCCGGGCGGCGGTCCTCACCCTCGCCTTGGCTCCAGTGCGAGACCAAGGCGGCGAGGTCGGGACGGTTACGCAGCATCCACTCGGCCCGGCGCGCGAAGCCGGGGAATCGGTCGCGCAAGGAAATGTCGAGCACCTCGACGGCGCAAAGCGGGATCAACCCGACCAGCGAGCGGACGCGCAACGGCAGCATCTTGCCGTCGGGCAGGTTCAGCACGTCGTAGAAGAATTCATCCGCCTCATCCCAGAGGCCGACCCCGCTGCCGCCGATGTCGGTCATCGCCTCGGCAATGTAGAGGAAGTGCTCGAAGAACTTGGTCGCGATGTCCTCGTAGACCGGGTCCTCGGCGGCCAGTTCAAGGGCGATCCGCATCAGGTTGAGCGTGTACATCGCCATCCAGGCGGTGCCGTCGGCCTGGTCGATGGTGCCGCCGGTGGGCAGCGGCGCCGAGCGGTCGAAGATGCCGATGTTATCCAGTCCGAGGAAGCCGCCCTGGAAGACGTTGCGCCCGTCCGCGTCCTTCCGGTTCACCCACCAGGTGAAGTTCAGCATCAGCTTGTGGAACACCCGCTCCAGGAATGTCCGGTCGGGTCGCCCGGTGAGCGCGGCGTCCATCTGGTAGACGCGCAACGCCGCCCAGGCATGAACCGGCGGGTTCACGTCGCCGAAGGCCCACTCGTAGGCCGGCAGCTGGCCGTTGGGGTGCATGTACCACTCGCGCGTCAGCAGCACGAGTTGGCCCTTGGCGAATTCTGGGTCAATCAGCGCGAAGGTCACGCAGTGGAAGGCGAGGTCCCAGGCCGCGTACCAGGGGTATTCCCAGGTGTCGGGCATCGAGACGATGTCGGCGTTGTTGAGGTGCGCCCACTCGCTGTCGCGTCCGTGTCGCCGCTCCGCTGGGGGCTCCGGCTGCGTCGGATCGCCCATCAGCCAGCGGCGCACGTCGAAGTGGTAGAATTGCTTCGACCAGAGCATGCCGGCCAGGGCCTGGCGCTGGACGAGGCGTGCGTCGGGGTCCGTCATGTCGCGTTGAAGGGCGGCGTAGAAGGCGTCGGCCTCCGCGACCCGACGCGCGAACACCGCCTCGAAACCCGCGTCGTCGAGACCCGGCGCGTCGGCCGGGGACAACCGGTAGCGCAAGACGATCGTCTCGCCGGCCATCAGCGTGTGGCGGCTCAGCGCCGCGCACTTGGTGCCCTCGTGGAGCGGGTTCACCCGCGTGCGGGTTCCCGCCACCACATCGTCGTTGATCGCGTCCTTGGGGTGGTACGATCCGCTCACGCCGAACAGGCGAGCAGTGTTGGTCTCGTTCTCGCAGAACAGGAACTCGGCCGGCTGTAGGGCCCTGAACAGCCGACAGGGACCCGCGGCGCGGGTCGCCTCGACGCTTGGCCCCTCGACGAGCCGGAGGAGCGGCCGCTTCGGATCCTCGCGCCACGACCACGTGTTGCGCGACCACAGATGGGGCAGGACGTGGATTTCGGCCGCTTCCGGCCCGCGATTGACGACCGAGACCCGCATCAGCACGTCGTCGGGGGCGGCCTTGGCGTACTCGACCGTGACGTCGAAGCAGCGGTTCTCCGCCAGTACACCGGTGTCGGCGAGCTCGTACTCGGGCATGTCGCGGCCCTTGCGCCGTCGGTTCTCGGCCACGAGCTCGGCGTAGGGAAACGCCGCGTGCGGGTACCTGTAGAGCATCCGCATGTACGAGTGCGTCGGCGTGCCGTCGAGGAGCCAGTAGAGTTCCTTCATGTCTTCGCCGTGGTTGCCCTCCTCGTTGGTCAAGCCGAACATCCGCTCCTTGAGGATTGGGTCCCGCCCGTTCCAGAGGGCCAGCGCGAGACACCAGAGCCGCTTGTCGTCGCTGAACCCGGCGATGCCGTCCTCGCCCCAGCGGTAGGCCCGCGAGCGCGCGTGATCATGGGGCAGGTAGTCCCAGGCGGTGCCGTCCCGGCTGTAATCCTCGCGGACCGTCCCCCATTGCCGCTCGGCGAGATACGGTCCCCAGCGGTGCCACCCGTCCGCGGCACAGGCCCGAAGACGGCGTCCTTCCTCGGTCTCGAACAGGTGGGATGCGTTCGGGCCCTCAGGCATTGCGGTCTCCCTCAGAACGCTTTGAGGCCGAGCATCCGGCGCAGGCGGATATATTCGCCAAGCGACCAGGCCTGGAACGGGCAGCCGCCGGGTCGATAGGGCGCATCGCCGTCGGCGACTTCGCTGACATGACCGAGGCCGGCCTCGCCGAGGTGCTGCTCCAGCGGCGGCAGAAAGCGAGCCCGCCCCTCCGTCAGGGCCGCCTCGCTGCGGCCGCGGACCGAGAGCCACGCGTCGACGAAGGGACCGAGCAGCCAGGGCCAGACCGTGCCCTGGTGGTACGCACCGTCTCGCGTCCGCGCGTCGCCCCCGTAATGACCGGCATAGGCGGGATCGTCCGGCGACAGGGTGCGCAGGCCGAGCGGCGTCAGAAGCCTGTGCTCGACCGCATCGACGACGGATTTGGCGAGCTCCCCAGTCAGGAGCGGAAACGGGAGACCGCCGACGCAGAAGATCTGGTTCGGACGCACCGCCGCATCGTGCGTGCCGGGGACGTGGTCGACATCGACGACGTCGAATAAGCCACCCACCGGGTTTGGAAATTTCTGCGCGAAGCTCGCTCGCGCCGCGGTCTCGGCCTCGGAGAAGCGCGGCTCCCACAGCGTCGCCGCGATGTGGAGGGCGTTGATCCAGAGGGCCTGGATCTCGACCGGCTTGCCGATACGGGGCGTGACCACCCAATCGCCGACCTTGGCGTCCATCCACGTGAGTTGCCATCCGGGCTGACCGGCCGCGATCAGACCATCCGCATCGGCCCGGATGCCGAAACGGGTACCGGCAGCGTAGCCATCGAGGATCGCGAGGCAGGCTGTACGCAGAGCTGGCTCGGACTGGACGGAGCGCCCAACCAGCCTGCAGGCTGCCAAGAAGTCGTACACGCTGACCACGTACCAGAGCGAGGCGTCGACGGAATTGTATTCCGGTACCTCGCCGGAATCCGGGAAACGGTTGGGCATCATGCCCTCGCTGACGACGCCCGCCCAGGCTCTGAGGATGCTCTCCGCGGTGTCGAGTTCGCCGGTCGCCAGCAGCAGGCCGCGCAGCGCGATGAAGGTGTCACGCCCCCAATCCGTAAACCAGGGGAAGCCTGCCACCAGGGTACTGCCCCGTCCTCGATCAACCCGGTAGCTCAGGGCACTTCGGCGAAGATCCGGACCGGCCCGCGTCGCGCGCGCCGCGGCGATCATCCGGTCAGCCAAGGCTCGGACGCGGACCGGCCCGCTCTCGCCAGCGCGTAGCAGCATCAGCCCGGGCTCGGGCCCCGCGAGATCGAAGCGAAAGCTGCCGGGCGCGGCGAGATCCTCGACGCAGTCGAGTCCCCGCGCCCGCTCCGCCGCGTAGAGGAACTGGCGATACCAGTCCGGTTCATGTCGATAGGTGCCCGTGGTCAGGGCGGAGATCGCCGGTCGATCCGGATAGGGATGCCACGTGACGCAGGTTCCGGTCTCCGCGCCGCCGATTTGTGGCTTGAAGTCGAAAGCGGGATTTGCGGTTTGCAGGCTGTGATAGTCCCGTCCCGAGAGCAGCGGGACGACGACGAGCGTGCAAGGACCAGCGCCTGAGATCCGCCGCCATCGCAGCAGCGTGTCGCAGGCATCGGGATCAACCAAGATCTCCTGGGTGATCTCGGTGCCATCCGGCAGGCCGAATGTCCATGACGGCCAGGGCTCGTGAGTGAAGCTCGTAATTCGCTCAAAACCGCGCGGATGGATCACGTCCGGCAGGTAGCGCTGGGCGCTGAGATCGGTGTGTCCGGCCGCGGTCTCGATCCAGGCCTCGATGCCGTTGACGAGCACCGTCCGCCCGGTCGGCGGATTCGCCGCCGTGAGCAGGAGCGCGTGGTAGCGGCGTGTCCGGACGCCCGAAACGGTGCCCGAGGCGAAACCGCCGAGCCCGTCGGCCTCCAGCCACTCGAACGCCTCGCCCGGCAGGGGTATCGCGTCAGGCATCCCGGTGTCCCGCTCCGTCCGCGCGGCATCCGGCGTGCGCAGCCGCACGCGGATCCGGCCTCCTGCAGGCACTCAGGATCATGGCGCGATCGACGCGCCGCGGAGAACCTCGATGTTCGATCCAGCCCGCGCCCTTCCTCCGATCGTCGGCGCGATCGCGGCCTTCTTCAGCCTGATGGTCGTCGCCTTCGTCTGAACGCTTCCCGCTCCAAACCACGTAGGGACAAAGATCATGACCCGCCCCGCTTTCGCCGCCATCGCTCTCATCACCTTCGCTGCGTTCCCGGTCAGTGCCGCGCCGGTCGACCATTTGCCGGCCGCGGTCGGCTCGGCATCGACGATGCCACAGGCGCTGTTCCGCCAAGTGACGTCGAACGGTACGACGAAGCCGGGGGCTCGGCCCTCGACGGGCGCAGTGGGACCACCGCGGCGCTCGACCGGAAGAGTCGCGCTCTGCACAACCTGATCGCGACCTCGATCTGTACCGGTTGCTGACCGGCGCTCACCGCGATGCCTCCCGCAGGGCCGCCACGAGTTCGTCCTCGCGGGCGGCGTCGAGGGGCGGAGGCGGGAGCCGGCCGAGAGCGTCGCGCGTGAGCGCGATCTGCCGCACGAAACGCCGGCAATTCCTGCAGGTCGCGAGATGAAGCCGGATGCGCCATCGAACGCGTCCGGACACCTCCGCGTCCACGAACGCGCCTGCCTGCTCCGCCGCCTCTCGACACCGCATCCGATCATCCTCGCCCGTTCCGCTCGTCACGCTCGCGCCGCGTCGCGGGTCAACGCCTCGAACACCCGTCGGATCTTCAGCCTCGCTCGATCGAGCAGCACGCGCTGACGCGCCTCGCCGAGGCCGAGCAACTCCTCCGTCTCGCGCGGGCCGAAACCCTCGATGTCGCGATGCCGGATCACGGCGGCCTCGTCCGGCGGCAGAGCGGCGATGGCCGCCTCGACCGCTTGCCAGACCTGCCGCCCCGCGAGCCCGCGCTCCAAGTCGATCTCGCTCCAGTGCCAGGGCGCCTCACGCCAGTGGCCGTCGGCGAGGAAGGCATCGGCGTCGAAACCGGATCCCTCGTCCTCGTCATGCCGTGGCGTGAGTTCCGCGAAGGTCGCGGTGCGCCTGGCGGAGACCGAGGCCTTGCGCGCGATGTTCAGGACGATCCCGGTCAGCCACGTGCGCAGCGACGAGCGCGCCTCGAATCCCGCGATGTTGCGCATCACCGCGATCCAGGCCTCCTGCACCGCCTCCTCCGCCGCCTCCCGCGTCAGGTGTGCGCCACGGGCGATCGCCACGAGCCGCACGTGATAGCGCCGCACGAGGATCCGGAAAGCGGCCTCCTCGCCGAGCCGAAGCCGCGGAAGCAGCAGGTCGTCGCTCGGTTCCAGATCGGCCGTCATCACCGGATCAGCCTGGCGCATCACGGGTCAACCTGATGTCGACCTCGCGCTCGACGAAGGTCCACTCGCGGGTAGCGCGTAGCGCTGCGACGAGCGCCTCGAAGGCTACCTCGTGCTCCGGCGGGAACTCGAACCACGTCAGGAAATCGAACGGCTCGCCGAGGTCACGACTGTGGTGGAGTCGCCGTGCGATCGCCGGCAGGTAGCCGAGGCCGATGCTCGTGTGGTGCGAGGTTTCCTCGAAGATCGCCCGGCGCTCGTCCTGAGCCAGCTCCCACCAGCGCGCCGACTTCCTGATCGGGATCAGGGCGGCCCGCGTCGCCGAAGGTCGATCGAGAGGTGGCTGCACGGCGCGTAGCCGCTGCGCCTCGTTGCTGGTTGTATAGCGCAGATTGCTCACCACCCCGCGCAAGCGCCAGATCGTGCCGGTCGAAGGACCGGTCCGCTGTCCCATGTTGCCGATCGGAAGGCTGACGGAAAGGCGGGTTGCGCTGGGCAGACGCTCCCCAAGCGGCGACTCCGCGCGCGTCACCCGCCAAGGGCCTGCATCGCCACCCGCGAACTCGATCAGGTCGATCATTCCGCCATCCTCTCGGTAAAGGCCGCTTCGCTTGCAAGGCTCGCCGCGTTACACAGTCGAAGGCAGTCAACATCTTCCCCGCCCTGAAGGACGAGGATTTTCGGAGACCGTGAGATCTCGTGCAGTTGACGCTTCATAGGGCCGCTGATGCAAACCCTCCACGTTGAGCAAAGGTGTGTTCCATCTCCGACGAATATCAAACGCCGCGTTCGTGTCGGCAAGAACGTGGCGAGAAGGATAGGTCGGAGAAGGTTTCATTTGTCGAGGCACCATTTCTATCGGGTGGGCCAGATCCTGTGTTTCGTGCCGATCCGCAGCGGCGATGATCGGGCCCTTGCCTGCGGCGAGGCGGGCAGTGTACGCGGCGCGTCGTCTGGGACTGCGCCCTCGACCGGGACTTGTCACCCGGCCGAGTGGGCTGCTTGAGGGGGTGAAACAGCCGGGAGACCGATAGGAGCACCTGATGCATTCCACACCGCAATCCGGATAGCCAAGAAACTCGTGGGCTCGTCACCCGGTGCAACGCCGGATGGGACGCACCGGGCCGTACGCGCCCATGAAGGGAGCGCATCAGGTCATGGCTTATCGGATCGGCTAAGGTCCGCGCGCTCGCTCCGCCCGTCGACGCAGACTTCGACCACCGCGATCCTGGTCCCGTTCCGTAGGATCGACGGTGGAAGGTTCGCGAAGACGCCGGCGTCGAAAGATCGGTCGACGACCCGCTCATCGGCCTTCCGCGGATACGTCCTCGCGAATCGGCCATCGGCATGGTCCCCGACCGTGCACACGACGAGGACCGCCGCAAACGCGTGGATCCGCGAGTCGGGCACTTGTACGACATCCCGACTCTCGTCGCTCATTCAAACGACCGATGATCGACCAGTTGCGGAAACTTTCCCTTCGAGCCGAGGTAAGGCCAAGCCCTTCGAACGCTCTCAACCGGCGCCAGAGATCCGTGCGTCCTGCAGAAATTCTCTTCTCAGGTAGTCGATGGCTGCCCGCACCTTGAGCGGAACGAACCGGCGCGACGGGTAGACGGCCTGCATCGGCAACGGCATCGGCCGGTGAGCGGGGAGGATGATCTTCACCCGTCCCGTCTCGATCTCGTCGCGGAACGCCCAGATCGGCACGACGCCGATGCCGAGGCCCGCGATGACGCCCTCGCGCACCCCTTCCGAATTGTTGACCCGGAAACGACCCGCGACGTCGACTGAGACGGGTCCATCCGGGCTCGTGAACGACCAGCGGTGGCCGGCGACGAGACGCGTGTAGACGATGCAGTCATGGGCGGCGAGGTCGCCCGGGCACGTGGGTTCGCCGCATTTCGCGAGATAGGCCGGGGCGGCGACCGTGACGCGCCGCGTGATCCCGATCCGTTTCGCGACGAGGCCCGGATCGGTGATCTCGCCGACCCGGATCGCGAGGTCGATCGCCTCCTCGACCAGGTCGGAGAAGGCGTCGTTCATGATGAGATCGACGCGGATGTCCGGGTAGCGCTCCGCGAACAGCGCAAGGCGCGGCACGACGTGCAGACGCCCGAACACGACCGGCACGGTGAGTCGCAGCGTTCCGGACGGCCGGCCCTTGCGCCTGCCGACCGCGGCTTCGGCCTCGGCCAGCGTCTCGAGCGACCGCAGGGCGTGTTCGTAGAAGACGCGACCGTCCTCCGTCACGGCGAGCGCGCGGGTCGTGCGGGTGATGAGCCGCGTGCCGAGATGCTGTTCCAGCGAAGCCACTTGCCGGCTGATCGTCGGCTGGGTGGTACAGGCTCGGCCGCCACGGCGGTGAAGCTGCCGGCCTCCACGACCCGCACGTAGGTCCGCATGGCCGTGATCAGGTCGTTCATCCATACGGTCCCCGTATCGTCCGGAGCTCCGACACCCCGTAGCCGACCGCGGCGGACCGGTCACCGATGACTGCCGATCGAGGCGGTGGATTCCGGCGGGCGACGACGCCCGCGAGACCGACGCATCCTTCGGCACGCGCCGCTCGCTCGCGCCGCCACGGTCCCCGTCGCCACGGTCCCCGTCGCCACGAGCGCCCAGGATCTTCCAGCACGTACTCATACAGGTCGCGTATAGATCCTATTCCCGCGTCACCTCTTCTCACGACTCCCGGTTGTCCGCACGCTGGTTGCAAAGGGGAGACCCTCATGACTCCGGATGCACGGCACCATACGGCCCAGGTCAACGGCATCCGGATGCACTACCTCGACGCGGGTGCGGGCCCGGCCGTGCTGCTTCTGCACGGCTATCCGGAGACGCATTTCGCGCGGCGCCATCAGTGGCCCGTCCTGGCCGAGCGGTATCGAATCATCGCTCCGGATCTGCGCGGCTATGGCGCGACCGACAAGCCCGATACGGGATACGACAAGCGGTCGATGGCGGGAGACGTCCGGGCCCTGATGGCGCATTGCGGCATCGGGCGTGCCGCCCTCGTCGGTCACGACCGCGGCGCCCGTGTCGCGACACGGTTCGCCAAGGACTACCCGGAGGCCATCGACCGCCTCGTCGTGATCGACAACATACCGACGCGCGTGGTCTTCCAGGCCACGGACGCGCGGCTCGCCAAGCTCTATTGGTTCTTCTACTTCCAGCAGGTGCCGCATCTTCCGGAGGCGCTGGTCGCAGGGCGCGAGGAGATGTTCCTGCGGCACTTCTTCGATAGCTGGTCCTACGCGCCGGGTGCGATCGGCGAGGAGGCGGTGGCGGAGTACGTCCGCGCCTATTCTCGGCCCGGCGCCTTCCGCGGCGCCTTCGCGGACTACCGGGCAGGACCGGTCGACCTCGCGCAGGACGAGGCCGACGCCGACCGGCTGATCGCGTGCCCGACCCTCGCGATCTGGGGCGCCGACTTCGACCTCGTGGGCCGGACCTTCGACGTCCTGGCCGTGTGGCAGGGCATGGCCGGAGACGTGCGCGGCGTCGCCATTCCGCAATGCGGGCACCTGCCTCCAGAGGAGCGGCCCGACCGCGTCAACGCGGAACTCCTTGCCATTCTCGAGCCGTGGCGGGGCTGACCATGACAAGGCGGAAGGTCGTCGTCACCGACCACGTATTCCCGAACCTGGAGCCCGAACGCGCAATCCTCGACGGCTTGGCCGATCTGGTCGTCGCGCCGTCCACGGACCCGCAAGCTCTGCTGGAGGTCTGCCGCGATGCCGACGCTCTGCTGAACTGCTACGCGAGGCTTCCGCCGACCCTCGTCCAGCAACTGGAGCGCTGCGCGATCATCGCGCGCTACGGCATCGGCGTGGACACGATCCCGCTGCCCACGACGCGGGACAAGGGCATCCGGGTGACCAATGTCCCGGACTACTGCATCGAAGAAGTCGCCGATCACACCCTGGCGCTGATGCTGGCGCTCGCCCGCGGGCTGGTCCGCGGGATCGACCAGACCCGCGCGGGCGTGTGGAACGTGGCCGCCGTCGCGCCTCTCCACCGCCTCCGCGGACGCACGCTCGTCCTGCTCGGGTTCGGGCGCATCGCGCGCGCCCTGGGCCTGGACATCCTCGTGTGCGACCCGTTCGTCCCTCAGGACCCGATCGCGGGGCTGGGGGCCCGCCGCGTCGAACGCGACGAGGCCTGGGAGGCGGCCGACATCCTCTCGCTCCACGTGCCGCTGGAGGCCGAGACGCACCACGTCGTCAACGCCGAGAGCTTGGCGCGGCTGAAGCCCGGGGCCCTCCTCGTCAACACCTCCCGCGGCGGCCTCGTCGACCTTCCCGCAGTGTGCGCGGCGCTGGCATCGGGGCGATTAGGCGGCGCCGCGCTTGATGTCCTCGAGACCGAGCCGCCGACGGCGGAGACTTGGATCGGGACCGTTCCCAACCTCATCGTGACGCCGCACCTCGCCTTCTACTCGGAGGAATCGCTGGTCGATCTCCAGAGGCGCACCGCCGAGGAGGTGGCCCCGGCGCTGCGCGGCGAGCCAGCCCTCAATCCCGTCCACTGATCGCAGGAAGGCACCGTCATGGACCTGACCATCCACACCCCCGGGACCGCGCCCGAGCGGTCGAAGCCGATCGCGGCCGACTCGCTCGAGCGCTACGGCTTCCTGCCGAACCTGCACGGGATCATGGCCGAGTCGCCGGTTATGTACGAAATCTATCGGCAGACCGGCGCGACCTTTGCCAGGCGCACCCTGTCCGTGCTCGAACGCCAGATCGTCCTGCGGGCGATCGACTACGAGAACGAGTGCCATCACTGCATGGCGGTGCACTCGCCGATCGCCACGCGCGAGAGGATTCCCGGGGCAATCCTGTCCGCGCTGCGCCACGGCGACCCGCTGGCCGACCCGAAGCTCGAGACGCTGCGCAGCTTCGCCGCCGCCATGACCCGGACTCGCGGCCAAGTCGGGCAGGCCGAGCTCGATCGCTTCGAAGCGGCGGGCTACACGCGGGAGAACCTGATCGAGGCGATCGTCGCCATCGGGTACGAGGTGCTCGGCAACGACATCGATCACGTCGCGGCCACGCCCCTCGACGCGGCGTTCGAGGCCTACGCGTGGAGCAAGCCCGAACCCGTCCAGCAGGCCGACGCGGCCTGAATGGCGCGGTGGAACGGGTCCGATGGCGCTGAAGCTCTACGATCTCGCGGCGGCCGACGAGCGCGTCCGGTTCAGTCCGTTCGTCTGGCGCGTGCGTCTGGCGCTTGCGCACAAGGGCCTCTCGGCTGACACGGTGCCGTGGCGCTTCACCGACAAGGCGACCATCGCCTTCTCGGGCCAGGATCGCGTTCCCGTCCTAGTGGACGAAGGCGCGGTGATCGTCGATTCCTGGTCGATCGCCTGTCATCTCGACGCCAAGTATCCCGACCGGCCGTCCCTGCTGGGTCCGCGCGAGGCCCGAGCCGGGATCGTGTTCGTCAGGAACTGGTGCGACGGGGTCGTGATTCCCGGGATCGGGCGCCAGATCGTGCTGGACGTCTGGACCATCCTGCACGAGCGCGACCAAGAATACTTCAGGCGCACGCGGGAGGCGCGGTTCGGGGCGACGCTCGAGGCGGTCGCGGCGGGCGCCGATCAGGCCCTGCCCGCCTTCCGGGCCTCCCTCGAGCCGCTCCGCGCGACCATCCGGTCGCAACCCTTCCTGGGGGGCGAGCGCCCGAACTTTGCCGACTACATCGTATTCGCCGCGTTCCAGTGGGCTCGATGCTCGTCGCCGCGCGGACTCCTGGCGGCGGACGACCCGGTCGCGGCCTGGCGCGACCGGTCGCTCGCCCTCTTCGACGGCCTGGCTGCGAGGGCGGCTCGCGCCCACCTCTCCAACGAAGGATCGGATTCTCCGCCATGATCGACGTGCATTTCTGGACGACCCCGAACGGCTACAAGATCCTGCTGGCGCTGGAGGAGGCTGGAGCGGCCTACCGGATCGTGCCGGTCAACATCAGCGAGGGCCGGCAGTTCGAACCCGACTTTCTGCGCATCTCCCCGAACGGCCGCATGCCGGCCATCGTCGATCACGCGCCGGCCGACGGCGGCGAGCCCGTTCCGGTCTTCGAGTCCGGCGCGATCCTGATCTACCTCGCCGAGAAGCTCGGCGGCCTGATGCCCGACGACCGGCGCAGCCGCAAGACCACGCTGGAATGGCTGATGTGGCAGATGGGCGGGCTCGGCCCCATGCTCGGCCAGAATCACCATTTCAGCCACTACGCGCCCGAGCGCATTCCCTATGCGATAGAACGCTACGTCAAGGAGACGTCGCGCCTCTACGGGGTCCTCGACGAGCGATTGGCCGATCGCCCCTTCATCGTAGGCGACGCATACGGCATCGCCGACATGGCGGCCTACCCGTGATGCCTGCTGTGGGAACGGCAGGGTCAGCGGATCGAGGAGTACCCGAACGTCCGCCGTTGGCTCGATGCCCTGGCGGTGCGCCCCTCCGTGCAGCGCGCCTACGCGGCCGGTAAGGCCGTCAACTCGACTCCGACCGTCACCGAGGAGTCGAAGGCCATCCTGTTCGGCCAGGGACGCCGCGGCGGCTGAGCGCCGCGACCACGCTTCCGAAGCCCGAGCGTCACGACACGGGGAGGACGACCATGACCGGACGGTTCGGCGCGCGCGGCCGCGCCGCCGCGTTCCGCGCGCTCGCGGCGGCCCTCGTCCCGACCGGTGCTCCGGCCGCGGAGGCCTTCTCCGACGGCGTCGTCAAGATCGGTGTGCTCGGCGACCGATCGAGCGTCTACGCGGACAAGTCGGGCGCGGGCTCGGAGCTGGCCGCCCGCATGACCGCGGAGGAGGCGGCGGCGCTGTTGCCCGGGGTCGCCATCCGGATCGTCGGCGCCGACCACCAGAACAAGCCCGACATTGGACTTGCCTCGCAAAAGTGGAGAGCTCTTTTCCTGAAGGAGGAGGGTTCCGATGTCAGACCGGAAGCAAACCTTTACCCCTGAGTTTCGTGCCGAGGCGGTGCGACTGGCGCAGACGAGCGGGCGGTCCCGCCGGGAAGTCGCCGCCGATCTAGGCGTCGGGCTCTCGACGCTGCGCAACTGGATCGACGGCCGACGTGAGCGGGAGATGGACCACCCGCCGGCGGAACGGCAGGAGGACATGGCCGCCGAGCCAAGCGCCTGCGCCGCGAGAACGAGGTGCTGCGCCAGGAGCGGGAGATCCTGAAGCGGGCCACGGCTTTTTTCGCCAAAGAGGGAAGTCGATGAGGTTCCGCCTCGTCGACGCGGCGAAGAAGGACTTCCCGGTCGCGCGCCTGTGCAAGGTCCTCGACGTCAGTCCGAGCGGCTACTTTGCCTGGAAGAATCGTCCGGCTTCGGCACGGCAGCGCGAGGACCTCGTGCTGCTTGCCCATGTTCGCTCCGCCTTCACGCTCTCGCACGAGACGTATGGCAGCCCGCGCATGACGCATGAGTTGCGCGAGCAGGGCTTGGCGGCAGGCCGGCGACGCGTGGCCCGGCTGATGCGGGAGAACGGGCTCAAGGCCCGCCAGCCGCGCCGCTTCCGACGCACGACGGACAGCGGCCACGCCTTCCCGATCGCGCCCAACCACCTCGACCAGGACTTCACGGCGGCTGGGCCGGATCGGAAGTGGGGGAGCGACATCTCCTACATCTGGACGCGGGAGGGCTGGCTGTACCTGGCGGTGGTCCTCGACCTGTACTCTCGACGGGTCGTGGGCTGGGCGGTGGGCGACCGTCTTCACAAGGAGCTCGCGCTGACTGCGCTGCGACGTGCCCTCGTCGTCCGGCAGCCCGGACCAGGTTTGCTGCATCATTCCGACCGCGGCAGTCAGTACTGTGCGAATGAGTATCAGGCGGAACTACGAGGACATGGCATCGTGATTTCGATGTCTGGCAAGGGGAATTGCTTTGACAACGCGATGGTCGAGACGTTCTTCAAGACGCTGAAGAGCGAACTGGTCTGGCGCACCGCCTTCCAGACGCGAGCCGAGGCCATCGACGCGCTGGCCCGTTACATCGATGGCTTCTACAATCCCCGACGCCGTCACTCGGCGCTCGGCTTCACCAGCCCCACCCAATTCGAAAGGGGCATCGCCCACCACACCGCTCTCCACTAAACTGAAGCAAGTCCAATCGCGGATGCCCGTGTTCAGACCTTGCCCGCCGGCCGGGCTGTTGAGGTGCGCGGCGTCCCCCGCCAGCAGCACGCGCCCGCTCCGGAAATGAGGCGCCACGCGCTCGTGCTTGCGGTAGGCCGAGGTCCACACCGTCTTCCGCCAGGCCCCCTCGCCGAACAGAACCTCTGTCAGCTCTCGCGCGTGATCGGCGAGCTCGGCGTCCGTCAGCGTGTCGGGAATGCCCTGCTCGATCAAGCGCCATATCCGCGGCGCATACCGGATCGACATAAGGAGCGACGGGCGATCGGGCTCGGCGAGCCACCCGTCCGCGGTGTCCGCCTCCTCGCTCACCTCGACATCGGCAAGGACGGCTCGAGTCGCGTAGGTCTTACCCTGCAACTCCCAGCCGAGCTGCTGCCGAACGCTGCTGTGGGAACCGTCCGCCCCCACGAGGAATCGCGCCTCGACGACGCTCTCGACGCCTTCCCCTTCGCGAAGACGAACATGCACGCACCCGCCGGCCTCATCGTCCTCGAATCGAACGAACGAGCATCCCATACGCAGGCTCGATCCTGTCGTTGCGCTGGGCGTGCTCGAAGAGGACGCGCTCCGTGCGGTTCTGAGGGATGGCGAGCAAGTAGTTACACTGCGTGATCGGGTCGTAGGTTCCGAAGTCGAAGTCGATGAGGGTCTTGCGGTCTGACGCGCGGCGCAGCCGGAGGTGGGACGACTGCTCGCCGCTGACGATCAAATCCTCGACCACGCCGAGCGACCGAAAGATTTCCAGCGTCCGTGGAAACAGCGCGATTGCGCGGGAGTGAGTGTCCAGCTCCCGCTTCTGATCGACGACGATGCTCCTGACGCCCCCTCTTCGCGAGGCCGAGAGCGAGCGTGAGGCCAACGGGGCCGGCGCCGCAGATAAGGACTTCGGTGCTTTGAGGAAGGGACGACACGATGATCTCCTCGGATCATTGCCACGGCGCCGCGACCCGCTATGTTGTCAGCGACAACACACAACTGGGAGCCTTTGTAGGCTGTGTCAACATTGGATCGCGAATCCTGCTGCCCATCCGGCGCGCGGCGTTACCATCACGGTAACCTGCGCGATGCGCTGCTCGAACGGGCGGCCGAGGTGATAGGTGCGGAGGGAATCGAGGCGCTGAGTCTGCGGGCGCTCGCCCGCGACCTCGGCGTCTCGCACGCTGCACCCGGCAGACACTTCCAGACCCGGACGGACCTCCTCGCCGCGCTGGCGGAGGACGGCGTGGACAGGCTGATCGCGGCGACTGAGTCGGCGATGGCCGCATCGGGCGGTGATCCGGTCGAACAGCTTCGCTCGCTCGCCAGCGCCTATCTGCAATGGGCCAACGAACACCCCGCACACTACAACGCGGTCCGGAACCCGGAGGTCGTCCGATGCGCGAGCCCGGGCCTTAAGGCCAAGATGATGCGGTTCGCCGAGAAGCAGAGGGCAACTTTGCGGCAGGCGCAGGCCGCAGGATGGATGGTCGAGGTGGACCTCGACCTCCTGATGTTCCAGTTCGTGGCGACCCTGGTCGGGTCGGCCACGGTGATCTCCGATCCGCTCTATCGTGAGGTGCTCGGACCGATCTGCGCGCCCGACCGCGTGGGTGACATCGTCGAGCGCGCCTTCCCCCGGATGACGGCATCGCCCCGATTCGGCGAGCAGGCCAGGACGCGCGGCTGAGCAGCACCGGCATTGCGCGACCAGGTCCCGGAGAATGCAGCCACAGCAACGATCGGGGTTCACGATGGCATACGAGAAAGGCGCAGCCGCCGTTCTCCGCAACGGCTCGGCCGGAGGTTCCCGCCTCGGGCGGAGCGGGTCGTCGGCGGCAGCACCGAGAGCGCGACGCGCGTGAGGAAGAACGATCCGCCCCAACGTACGGATAGGGCGAGCAGAATCGTCTGCTCGGACGCGGTCATGCTGCGGTTCACGGAAGTGGACTTGGCGGGACGGTTCAGTCGCGGAAGGCCATCCGGTCTGCACCGCGTCCACGGGGTCGCGCATCCCGCTTCTTGCGCCGCAATCTCGATCGATCTGCCGGCGCCCGGCGGCTCAAGCCGTGATCGCCTGGTTGGGCCACAGCCAAGAGCACGGCGTTATTGGACGATCCAGCCCGCAGGCTCGGGAGACCGCCGAGAAGCGCCGGCGCGGTTGTTCGTTCATCGGATGCCTTCACCCATGACAGGCGGATCGGTCGGGTCGCGGAGGACTCCAGACCAGGAATGGCGAGGGTTGGATAACATGATGTCGGCGCACCGCCCGGGGGACTAAGCTGAACGATGACGCACGATCTGCGACAGACGGATGGGGCGCCCGAGGTCTCGACGCATCCGCCCGAAGTGACCCTCGTGGCCGGCTACCAGAGCGGTGCTCTCGCGCGCTGCACGGAGATGCACGCCCAGCACTACGCGAGGATTGCGGGGTTCGGACGCGCGTTCGAGGCACGCATCGCCGCAGGTCTGGCCGATTTCGCAGATCGACTCGATCATCCCTGCAACGGCCTCTGGCTCGCGGTTCGCCGGGGGCAGATCGTCGGCACGGTGGCCATCGACGGCGAGGACATCGGCGCGGGCATCGCGCATCTGCGCTGGTTCATCGTCGATGACGGATTGCGCGGTGGCGGCGTCGGCAGAAGGCTGTTGACCGCCGCTGTGGGCTTCTGCGAGCTGCGGGCCTTCGACGCCGTCCACCTTTGGACGTTCCAGGGCCTACATGCCGCCCGTCACCTGTACGAGTCGCACGGCTTCCGGCTTGTAGAGGAGCGGCCCGGACAGCAATGGGGGGTAGAGGTGCTGGAGCAACGTTTCGCCCGGCCGATCACGCGGGCGGGCTGACCCTCAGACGCAACGGCGCTCAATGGGCGGCGGCGTGTTCGCCTGACTTGGGTCGGAAGCGGAGCGTTCGCTGTTCCGGCGGCCCTTCTCCGAAGCGGGCGGACCGAATCGGCCAGCTCCTGCTGACGTCAAGGGGTAGCTGAACGCCTTGGACGGGTGGATTTCCGCCCGACCGCTCCCGGAGGGCGGATGCATCAAAGCAGGCTTACTCAGGAGATGCGCTGTCCTGTTGTTCGCGCGGTGAGTGCCCGACGATGCGGGAGAACACCCGCGAAAACGCAGCGGGGCTGTCGTAGCCGACCTCCGCGGCCACGCTCTTGACAGACTTGCCCTTGGCGAGGCGCTGGCGCGCCACTGTCATCCGCCAGAGCGTGAGATAGTCGATCGGTGTCCGGCCGACAACGACGCGGAAGCGCTCCGCGAAACGGGTGCGCGACATGCCGGCCACCTCGGCGAGGTTCTCGAGCGACCAAGGCTTGCCCGGCGCCTCGTGCAGCGCGGTGAGCGCACGCGCCAGCCGGGTGTCGGCGAGCCCCGCGAGGACGCCGCCGTCGACGAGACCGCTCCTCACCACGTGCCGCACGATCAGTATCAGCAGGTAATCGAACAGCCGGTCGAGCGCCGTCTGCCGGCCGTCGCCCTCCGCGAAGGCCTCGTCGACGATCAGGTCGCAGGTCGGCCCGAGCGCGGGATGGCTGGCGAGCGGCAGCACCACGAACGCCGGCAGCCCCTCGCCGATCGGGCTACCCGCTTCGCCGCCGAGGTCGACGGCAGCGCAGGCAAGGTCGGCGCCACGCTCGGGGTCGACGAGAAAGCGGTGGGTGCGGCTGCGCGGGAAGAACAGCAGCGTCGGCTCTGAGAGCATAAGGTCGGGCTCGCCACGTTGCGCGAGCGTCAGCGTGCCGGCGTTGAGGAAGTGCAGATGGCCGCCTTCGGCGAATTCTACCGCCTGGCATAGGTTGCCCGTGAAGAAGGTCCGCGCGGTGGGCGTGGCGTGGGCGAAGAGGGCGGCGAGGTGATCCATCGGGACGATCGGCAACGTTCTCGGGACCTACGCTACCGCGTCGTTCGGCATAGAGCGGGCGTGCAAGCCGCACAAACCAAGACGAGGATCTCGCCGATGCCCCGTATCGCTCCCATCGACACCGCCCATGCCGCCGCCGAAGTCCAGGCGACGCTCTCGGCCGTGAAGGCCAAGATCGGCATGGTGCCGAACCTGTTCACCACCTTCGCGCAGTCGCCCGCCGTGCTGAACGGCTATCTCGGCTTCTCCGACGCGCTCGCCAAGGGCGCGCTGACGGCCAAGCAGCGCGAGATCATCGCGCTTGCCGTCGCACAGGCCAACGGCTGCCACTACTGCCTGTCCGCCCACACGCTGATGGGCAAGGGCGCGGGCCTGACGCCCGAAGGCGTCCATGCCGCCCGCCACGGCAAGGCGCAGGACGCGCTCGACAACGCGGTCGCCGCCTTCGCCCAGCGCGTGGCGGAGGCGAAGGGCCACGTGAGCGACGCCGACATCGCCGCCGCCCGTTCGGCCGGCCTCGACGATGGCCGGCTCGTCGAGGTGATCGCCAATGTGGCGATCAATGTCCTCACCAACTTCACCAACAACGTCGCGCTGACCGACATCGACTTCCCCAAGGTCGACGTCGCGCTGGCGGCCTGACCCACGGCGGACGCGGCGTCTTACTAGCCGCCGCGTCCGACTCCCTCGACGTCCATCAACTGCGGCCTCGCCATGACGAGCGTTCGCAAAGCCAACAGGAGAGTGTCATGAACTTCCGTTTCGTCACCAAGACCGTCCACGCTTACCTCGACTATCCGGTGGCGCTGAGCCTGATAATCACCCCGTTCCTGCTGGGACTGGGCAAGACCAACCCGCTGGCGCTGTGGCTGTCGGTCGCGACTGGCGTCGCCGCTTTCGCGCTGACCTTCCTCACTGACCACAAGACCGGCGTCATCCGCGTGCTGCCCTACTGGCTGCATGTGGCGGTCGATCGCTTGGTCGGCGCCACCTTCATCGTCGCGCCGTTCGTGCTTGGCTTCGAGGGCCTCGACGCGATCTACTACTGGGCGAATGGCGCGGCGGTGCTGCTGGTGACGTTCGTCCTGAACGCGCCCGAGACCGAGGACCGCGCTCCGGTTCTCGCCGACGCTTGAGCTCCGGATGACCAGTCCTGAGGCGGCTGGACGCAGGCTCGGCCGCCATTTCATTCGCCTGGATCATCCTCCGGTGGGTTAGGCCGATGCGCAGGCGGAGAGGAGCCGGACATGACGACCACCATGGACGCGCGGCTCATCGAGGCGCGTCGGTGCGTTGTCTTTGTGCTGCACATACCGCGGGGATCCGCTGTCGATCGTGCAAGCGGGTGCAGGCGCCCGACTGCCCGCTTCTCCGGCGTACTTACGGCAAAGCGGATCAGCGGCTTTCGGCCATTCTCGGTCGTCCCGGCGCCAATCAGATTGCCGGCAATCAGACCATCCGAAAGCCTGGTCGGAAGCAGCCCCTCGCTACGGATACCAAGCATTGATTTCCGGCCGGTAGCCGCGCCGGAGAGCGACCTTACTCGGAAGCCACCATGTCCCTTCCACGAGAACTTCATCGGACGACGGTACGCCGAACGCGAAGCTAAATGCCGAACTTCCGGCACTCGATCCGCTTCCGACCTCGCGCCCTCATTCGGGCGCTCCGCAATCTGAGGTAGTACGTTCGGAGGCAGACTTCGCGGCCGTCACAAAGGAACGATCGACCGAGACTATTGCGCGATCGTGCATCGGGCCGAGGCCGGCGGGTTTGGTGCACCGTTCCATCAGGTCTGGACGGCCAAAAGGAACAGGGCAATCCATTGCCAGGCAATCGATACCGTGGCACGGGAGGGCACCGGAAGGAACCGGAAGGAGCGGAGGCCGCACTTCGACCGCCGCTCCAGGCGGGGCCGCGATGTGCGGCGCCGGAGTCGAGCGAGGTTGGCCCCATGAGGTAGATCGCGATCACGCAGAGCGGAACCGAGCCGAAAAATGGGTTTTGGCAATGGTTTTGGCAATTGGATGCCCCGTTCGTGCGTACGCGGGCCGGCAACCTCGGCCCGCGTCCGATCGACGTCCGGCCGCGCGATCCGAAGGAGTGGCGCGGCCGGGCGGACGGGCGACGGCACTTAAGCCCCATGCGGCCCGATCGGACGGGGCGCCCAACCTGAGCGTGCGCCGCCTCCCCGTATCTCATCCGCGACGGAACCATCGAAGCCTCATGAAGCGCCGGCCATTCTATGCGGCAGCAATCGCCACTTCGCGTCGGACGTCGTGCCCGGAGCCTCGTTCGCGCAATTCGCGATTCGGCGGCGGGTGCCGGGCGCGGCGCCGTCCGGCTTCCGATCGGCAACGGTCTCGGCCGAGCCGACCACGCTGGGCTGCCCACGCGTTCGCAGGCGACGTGGGCCCGCACGGAGAAGGGAATCGGGATCCCCAGGCGTCCGACCCGAGATGCAAACAGCCGGCTTCCGGAAGCCGCCGGCAAGGCCGGCAGGAGAACCGGCCAGGAGCGACCTGCAGCCACGATCGTCGCGCCGCCTAGCGGAGTTCAGTTGGCCCTTTCTCCCAGCCTGTAGAACCTCGACCTCGTGCGCGCGTAACCCAAGTCCGGTTCGAGCGTGAACAGTTCGCTGGTTCTGCAGAGTTCTCCGTCCGGTATGACAGGATGACCGAGCACGATGCCGACGAGGTGTGGCGCGGGAGCCAAGCGAAGCCTCCATTCCATCAGGAGTGGCGCATCCCTCAAATCGTCGGCACCGGGATGGTGGCCGCCGGCGATGCGTTCGAGATCCTCCGCCAACCGACGATGGCGGGCAGCGATGCGGGCGAGTTCGGGAAAAGGGCCAGGACCCTTGTGCAGGACCGACATGATCGATGTCCTTCGTTCCGACACCGTGGTCGGATGGGGGGCGACAGAGCGCATCGAGGTCGGCAGGATCGCGCCTCCGAACGCGGCGATGCGACATCGGCCATCGTCGGCCGTCGTCGGGACGGATCGTGCGGCAACTGGGCCCCGATCCTCCCGCGCGCGCCCGAAACTCGCACGGGCGCGATTCCTTTGATCGCGGCTCGAACGACGTCACCGAGCGGTCCCGTCCGAAGCCAGCGCCGGATCCCGGCGTGCGACTGCCGATCGCCTTCGGCGACACGGACTTCCGGGCGGCTTCGAAACCGACCGCCTCGCCGGAGATCGCCTTTCATCGTTGAGTCCCGACCTTCCAGGTCGACAGCCCGGGAGCCGGAACGGAATCCGGATCGTCCCCGGACCGAGATACCGGAGCTTCGCCGACCGACCGAGCCGCCGCCGAACCTGCGACTTCGTCGTAACGGGCGCCGAAGACGTGATGCCGATTGAGCAGGCGCAGTACGAAGTGCGGCGACCTCTGCCGCAGATAGAACTCCTCTCTCGAGCGTCGGGCCCGTCCGCCGCGCGCAGTCAGGTAGGCGACGAGATCCTCGGTCGCCTGGGCCCGCATGAGTGCCGCGGCGAAGGTGAGCCGCGCCGACCGGATCTGCGCACCCTTTCCGAGCGACCTGTCCCGAGCGCAGCGCGCGATCGCAGTCCTGAGATCGGCCGCGCCAAGTGGTTGCTTCGCCGACAACATGAACAGGCCGTTCCCGCCGGTCGCATATTTCCGGCGGTCGCGCATGTACGCTTCCAGAACGTTCCGGACGGGCTTGAGCAGCGGAACCGTTCTGGCGGCGTCCCGGCCGTGGATCGAGCGGCGCGCACCGACCACGATCGTCGCGATGCCGGCTTCTGTCCCGAGATCGTGAGGGTGGACGGCGCATAGCTCGTCCGGTCCTGCCCCTGTTCCTATGGAGACGGCCAGAGCAGCCGCAAGACAGCGTTGCGCTGAGGGAGGAACGTCCGGTCGTGCATGGACGACAGGATCGATCAGCGCCAGAGCGGTCGCCCTGTCGAACGGCAGAGCCGCGAACGACGGGATCATGGCGTACGTCGCCGGTTCGGTCGCTTGGACATGCGCCAATCGCGCGTCCATCTGTCACCACGACCATTGGATCTGCCGGGGTCGCTCGGCACCCGTAATGTGACGGGAGCTGCGGATGCATTGCTCCGGCGGTCCGGCGACACCTGCCGCTTTCGATGAGCGAATGCGTCCACGACCAACTCGTGGGAGTCGAGCGTATGCGAACCGTAGACGTTCTCGAGAGTTTCCACCGTCATCGAGAGGTAGTCCGCCGCAACCCAGATCGGCACCCCCTCGTTTTTCATCCAGTGCGCGCAAGTGTGCCG
This sequence comes from Methylobacterium komagatae, assembly GCF_042661665.1. Classification (NCBI taxonomy): domain Bacteria; kingdom Pseudomonadati; phylum Pseudomonadota; class Alphaproteobacteria; order Hyphomicrobiales; family Methylobacteriaceae; genus Methylobacterium; species Methylobacterium komagatae. The sequence continues at coordinate 1,746,309 of NZ_JBHSWN010000001.1, read as the reverse complement.
GAGAGTATGAGGGGTGATGCGCTCGGGGTCCAGTCCGGCGTCTTTGACGATCTGCTTGAAGGTTATTTGAATGTACGCATTGTAACCTGTACCATTTTGCTGATGGACGATGTTCAGAAGATCGCGCTTGTCGTCGTTCTCCTGCCAACGACGTATATGTGCCTGAAGCGATGTTGGGATTCTGCAAGGATTGCGGCTTTTCGAGGTATCGGCCTCGCGATCACCTCTGCGAAACAATGTCCTCAGATCGCCTGAAACGTATCCGGCCGAGTCGTTTTTCTTCCAGCGCAATCGGAGCACCGAGTCGTGCCGTGTTCCGGTCCAAGCTGCCAGCAATATGAAACGGGCGATCCCGGCACGTCGGCGCCGTGTGTAGGGATCCTTGATGACGAGACGGCCGCGAGCGTCGCGAATCCAGTCGTCCGCCTCGGGATCCCAACGACGCCCACGGCACGCTAGGAGGAGGCGGGCGACCTCGTCGTAGGTCAACCACTCGTCCCTAGGCTGAGCTTTCGGCGGAAGCTCGGCCTGTCTGATCGCGGTTAGGTTCTTCTCGCGCGCATAGCGCTGGATCGCCGAGTTCAAAACCTCGGGCTCTCTGCGAGCCGACTGTGTTCCGGTTACGCGGATCTTGGAAGAATCGGACTCCTTCGTCTGATTCTTCCAGCGCACACCCGTTCTGATGTTGCGGTATTCAACACTGGATTGCGCCGTGACATCGGACAGGTACTTTCCGCTCCAGTATTTTCGAAGTTCGGAAATGCAGAACAGGAGGTTCGTGCGATTGCGGATCTCTGCATCCGTCGCGCCCGCCTTTTCAGGGTTGGACGCCTCCATGTGGTCGAGGATGTCGTCGAGGGGAATCTCATCCGCATTGGATGGCGCCGCCGCCGTTCGCGGCCCTTTCGCTTTGTCCACCTTGTACTCGGAAAGCAGAAGATCAGCCTTCGTACCGTCGGGGTCATGCGGATCCCAGAACAGGCCCAGACTGAGCGATTTTTTCCGTCGATGATATACCACATCCACGTTGAAGAATCCTGTTCGTCGCGCTTGCGCAACCAGAGCCGCGCACCCGCCTGTTTCCTTCTTCCAGCCATGGCCCGATCCCTTGCTTCGGTCAGCGGAACATCAAGGTGCAGTCGTTCTCGAGATGTTAACGGGAAGATCTTCTATTCCCTCCGCCGGACCTCGCTTTGGAGTCTGGTTGATGAGACCATAGTCTCACTTCTAAAAGCCGGCGGTAGAGATTCAGCGCGACTTACCAGGATCGATGGAGCAGCTTCGGCTTGCGACCCCGGCGGCGGGCGACGGACGGCACCTCCGCCTCTCGATCCGATCGCGGGCTCCTTCGGTCGTCCATGCTTTCGGCCGATCCGCACGTGTCCTTCGCATCCCGACGAAGCTGCGGCTCGAGAAGCGAGCGGACCGCCGAAGGCGTCGTGTAGAGCCTGCCTGCGATCGAAGCGGATGCGAGTTGACCGAGACGGACCGCCGAACGAAGCGATTTGACCGTCAGCGGGCCGTTCGGGAAGAACAGAGCGCGCGCCTCTTCGAGGGTCACGATCTCGTCGTCGGCCCATTGATCGACCGCCGGCCTTCCGACGAGGCGTCGAAGAGGATCCGCACGGTCGTCGATCCGGCCGCGGCTTGGACGCTCATGCCGCTGGCCGCGGTCTGCGGCCCGAGGCCGGTCGCCTCCGAACGCGTCCGGATCCGGGCCGGGAGCTTCAGAGTTCATCGATCGGCATCCAGGTGAGACGCGCGGACGCGGACGCCCCGCCGGTGACGAAGGCGGTCGCTTCGCGTGCGCTGCGGAAAGTGACGAAGGCGGCGACGGTGAGGTACCGCGCGTCGTCGCCGGGCACGAGGACGCCGGATCCGATCAGTTCGATCCGCTTCTCCCGCAACCACTGCGTGTTCGCGCATACGTCCGCGACGATCCGCGAGCCGGGCAGAAGCACGGTTTCACCGCCGCGCATCGTCGCGGTCGCCAGCGCGCCCCGCCAACGCATCGTATGTGTGGTTCGGACGAGACCGAGGGGATCGAGGCCGCGCGGGGCCATGACCACACGCGCGCCGATCGGCGCCTTCACCGGTTCGACCGCCGCGACGAGTCCCGGCATCGCCATGTCGAGGAGCGGGCGTAGATCTTCGGTCACCTGCGCCGCCGTGGCGATGTCGTGTTCCGTGGCCGTGAACCTCTCCGCGTCCTGCCTGTTCGCAATCGTCGCGAAACCATGGTTGGCGATCTCGTCGACGAACGCGCGCTGGAGGATCAGTCGAACGGTCTCGTTCATGATGCGCGGCCCGGTCGCGACGCACGCGTCCCAAACGAAATCGAGCGTCGGGTCAGCGGCGTGTGCGGCGAGACGCTCTTGAAGCATGCCCGATTCGCCGACTACAGCTCTGAGCTTCGTCGATTGCGGTGCCGGCATCCCGACCAGGATGTACAAGCCGGGACCAAGCATTGCAGGAAGGTCCAGCAGACGATCCATCGACCATATCGGACATGCATGGAGCGCGACGCCCGATGAGACGAACTCGAGTGAGACGTACCCTTCGTCCCGTGTGCCGGCCATCATTCCTCGGAACGGACGCGGACGTTTCTCCAGCATCGCGATTCCTCCTGCACATCATGTTGGGAGTCGCGATCGGTTCGTCGCGACGATCGCGCTACTTGGATCGGAAGGACCGACCGGTCGGCGACGCACCTCCGGTCGTCGACCGCATCGAGGACCGGCGGGTCGCGTCGCCGATCATCGGAACGTCAGCGGAGAAACTCCTCGACTTCGACCGAGGCGAGCGACCTTCGCGATTCGAGCATCTCGGCCAGTTCCAGGAGTCGTTCACGTCGGGTCCCCAGGAGGGCCAGCGCGGACTTCGCCGCCGACCGCAGCGCCCTCTCGACGAGAGTCCCCACCGCAGGGTCGACCATGCGTCCGCCATCCGCCGACAGCCGCCGGTCCAAACCCCAGCGGACGTGCATGTCGCGCGCGAGCGTCGTTGCGGCGAGGAGATCCGCCTCGGCTCCGGCGGAAGGGTCGCCGAACGCGAGTATCTCGGCCGCACGTCCCGCCATGAGAACGATGAGCATGTTCCGGAGCACGTGTCGGGTCACGACCCCGGGGGGCGCAAAGCCCATGTAGCCGCCCCCCGTGTCCGGGCGAGCGCAGGACCAGATCGCCGATCGACAGGCCGAGCGACCGCGCGGCTACGGCATGCCCGCATTCGTGGATCGCCACCCGTCTCTCGTCCTCGACTCGTGCGCGTCCGGCTGAGCCTGCGATCTCCACGAGGATATCGTTCTCGACGAGAGGCCGTCCGGCGCGGCGGGCCCGGCCTCTGGCGCGCCGCACCCAGGCGGCGCAGTCGGCGCCGGTTCCGCCCAACGCCTTTCGGGCAATGGGCCGAAGATCGGAGGCGACGAGATCCGATCCGAGATGGTGGCGCAGGATGGCGGGCAGTTCCTCGAGGGCGGGCCGGGCGATCGCGATCACCCGATCGAGATCGTCCCGCTCTCAGGATCGCGGGATCGATCTGAGTGGCGTCGTTGGTCGCGCCGATCATCAGCACGCCGGCCCGGCCGCCATCGCCGTCGAGACATTCCAGGAAGCCGTTGATGACCTGGACCCCGTAGCTGCGGTTGTAATCCGCGAGTTTGCGGCGATCTCCGAAAGAGTCGGCTCGTCGACGAGCGCGACGCAAGGCGCCATTTTTCGCGCCTCGCGGAAGAAGCCGATCATCGCCTTTAGCGTGGTCCCAAGGTGCGCTTCGCCTTCCGCCTGCCACTGTGCCAACGAACCTGCGATGAAAGGTACATCCGCTTCTCTCGCCAGTGCCGATGCGAAAATGGTCTTGCCGACGCCCGGCGGGCCGCTCAGTAGCGCACCGGGCTCGCAATCCGCCCAGGGCAGCTCACCTCTGCCGAACGCCGCCAGATCTGCCGCTGCAGCGATCCCCCATTCGGCCGCAGCGCCGTAACCCGATAGATGCGACAGACGCGGCGTAGGAGCGGCCGGCGGCTTCGAAACTCTGCGTTCCACGATCGCCCTGAGCCGGTCGATGGACCCGTCCGCTCCCCGGGAGGCATGCAGCGCGATCCGGAGATCCGTCGCGTCGACCCGCGCCGCGATCGAAGCAGGAACGGTCGTCTTCGGATCCGACCCGACGATCCGGGCTGCAATCATGGTCAAATCGTCGGGCTCGAGCGGGCCGAGCGGGATCCGCTCCTCCCACGATCGTTCCACTTCGAAGGGCAGCCGTGATCGGCCGGGGGCCGCGACGCAGATCAAGGCTTGGAAGTTCCGAAACGCTCGTCCGACGTCGACGCCCGGCGTCTCGGCTCTGATCCGAACGTCGTCGGACCGCCCCTTCACGACCACCGCCTGGCCGGCACTTCGCTGCATGCCGGGCGTTCGCTTCCATAGCGTGGATCCGGACCCGAAACCTCGTACGAGGACGTTCGTCATCGGTTCGAGCCAGCTGTCGTCGGGGCAATCCACGATGAGTACCGGCGAGCGCTCCCGGATCCGATCCAGTATCGCGGGGTCCCGCTCGATGGCGCGACCGAACAGGATCGCCGCTGCGATTTCGGCCGGGTCGTCGGGTAGGTGGGACGAAGAGGCACCCGGCTCGGCCTCGTCCGGGTCGACATCGACCGCTCGACGGCTAGAGTCGAGAAGCCGAAGCATCGCGAGGATGCCTGACGGGCGATCTTCCGCGAAGGCGACGCTTGTCGTCGGCCCGCCTTCCGCGGGCCGCTGCGTGCCCTTCGAACGGCCGAGGGACGGGATCGGACCCTGGCCGCTCATCTCGTTCCCCCGGTCGTTCCGACGAGTCCGGGACACGCGATTCCGATGAGAAAGAGGTGACGGCGGGCTTCGCGTGCGCGCTCCACCTCCCCGGCTGGAAAGTTGCATGACCACGGCGCGGCGGTTCGAACCTGCGTTCCGCCGTGCCGCAGCGCGTCCTCGATGCCGGCGACGGCCAGGGCCCGGCGCTGTGCCGAGAGAGGCAGCCCGCCCACCCAAACAACCTGCCGCTTCTCGGATGGATCCTGTCCGTGGTCTGCGCGCCTCTGATCGTCGAGCCGAAGTCGTGCCATGCTCACATCGATCGTAGGACGGCCGTTCGGATCCAGGCTGTGCACCAGCTGAAGCGTACCGCTTTCTGGAGGGCACAGACCGCACAGCAGGTCGAGATCGGCGAACCCGCTCCGAGCCACCCAGGCACAGCTCGCCCGGTCCTCGATTCTGATCGCGAAGCGCCCGAACACGTCACCGGCGAAAATGAATCGCTGGCCGTGAGGCCGCGCGTCGTGCGCACCGGCGGCTTCCGACCAGGGGCGCCCGATCTCGAAAGCATGACGCATCGCTAGTCTCGCCGCCGTGGCAGGCGTGAGGACCCGGCTTCGGGCGAGAGCCGACAACATGTCCACCGTCTCGTCGGCCACGCCGGTCAGATCGCGAAGTTCGATGGAGAGAGGCTGGCGCCCGGATACGGACTGCCGGCGCCGAAGTGCGGACGCCAGCTTCCGTGCCATGGTCGCGACTCTTCCTCGGTCGTTCGTGAGTCGTGGCATCGGTCGTCCGGTCGGGAACACGACGACGTTCTCGTTCCGCATGAGGCACCTGTCGGGTCCGGAAAGGTTCGATAGCGTTCGCGCGCCAGGATCGAAGCAAGCCGCTCGAAGGACGACGAAAGGGTCAGTCCAGGGAACGGGACGGCGAGAGGCTTCGCGGGTCGCGTCTGCACCCGGCCAAGCGGAGCAAGCCCCTTCCCGTGACGAGCACGACGCGTCGGCCGATACGGCGGGCGTCGCGCTTGACCGCGATCAGCCGACGTCTCAGATCCGGCCGCCGCCAGACGCGACCGGCCGCCGCCAGGACGATCACAGTTCCTTGGGCGCGCCGGACTGTTGCGTGCGCCAAGCCGTGGTCGGCGAGCTTCCTGTAGGATTGGATGTCCTCCAACCCCCTGGGAAGGACGGACAGGACGTCGTCGCGCGATCTCGCGACGATCTCGAGTTCGCGGGCCAATCGGATGCGCTCGCCCGCGATGCGGATGCTGCGACACAGGCTGTCATGGATGCCGCCGACGATGGCGTCACCAGATCCGGTGTACGACTTCGACATGGCACAATCTCCCGATCCGCCGAAGGAGCGGAGGAACAAGGCTGCCAAGTTTCGGGGTGCCGTCGCTTCCTCTCGCCTGCGGCGCCAAGGAAGCGCGTCGTCTTCGACAAGCATCGAAGGAATCGCCGTAGCAACGGCGTGGACCCATTTCGACGGACTTGCAGGTCGGCCAAAGATCAGGTCTTCTGGACAGACGCCTTCCGCAATTGGCGTTCCGGCTCCGTCTTCCAGCGATTCGCAGGCTGCACCAGAGATGCGTCCGCGTCAAGTATCTTCCGCGGCCAAAGTGGAAGCTTCGCAGATCCGAGGCGCCAGGGCGATGCTCGGCTGGACACAGAAGGAGCTCGCCGTCCGCTCCGGCGTCGCCAAGAGAAGTATCGCCGGACTGGAACTCGGTACCAGCACACCGAAGCCCGAAACCCTCGAGCGTTTGGTTGCCACGCTTTCGGCCGGCGGCATAGAATTCCGGAACGCCGACGCCGACGGTGTCGGCATCAAGCTTTTCAAAACTTCGAAGTTCGCCCACGGATCGAAGCCGCGGTTCGACGAGATGAAGGGCTGAGGTGATTTCGGTGTGGAATGCACCGGAATTTTCTCACCGCTCTCTGAACTGTCTCGTGTCGCCTGAGGCTGCGCGAGCGGCCAGTCGAGGAGCTTCGGCCTGAGGTGCAGCCCCAGACGACATCCCTCGTACCGTGCCCGCCTCGCGGTTGGCGGGCGCGCGGGGCCCCGAGCGAGCTCCGGATGGGGGCGGCATTCGCCGAGAGCCGCCGCTTTGATCCTCCGGTGAGCCTCCGCCCATCCGCACGCACGCTGGGGCAGCGCCGCTGTGGGCCAACTCCGATCCTTTCATAAACCGGAGGCGACTTCGTGCGTGCAGGACGGCAGGACGTCCATGATCCCGCGCGCGGCGGCCGATCAACGCCGCGCATTTCGTGCCGGCTGGGCAACCGCCGCGGCGAGCATCGGAAAGTGAATATGAAAGAAAACGCTATGTTCCTTTGAGGCCGAAGTATCGCGTCTGCGGCCGAAGTGCAGGCTCTCAAGGCGGCACCGCAGGAGGCGAAGGCTGTGCTGGACAAATTGAGCCGGTTCCTGCTCGCCTGCAGCCAGGATCCAGGATCGGCCACGCTCACGCACTACATCGTCGCGCAAGCGCTGCAGTTTCCCAACCTCGCGCGGCTCGCCTACGAGGAAGGATGGTTGGGTGGCGTGCGCGCGGTTGCACCGCTCCTGGAGGTCATGGCCGCACGGGGCCAGATCGCCGTCGACGACGTCGAGATCGCCGCGGACCTGTTCCTCAACCTTGTGCCCGGACGCAGTTCCAAGCAGGCGCTGTACGGCATCCAGGGCGACCCGGAGGCGCAGGAGAAGCGCTGTCGGGCAGCCGTCGCGCTCTTTCTCGCGGGCGTTCGCCCGCAGCGACAGGGACGGCCGCGACGAGCCGGAGTTCCGTCCCAGGCGGAACCGACGTGAACAGTCGCGTTCGTGAGCCGGTTCCGATCTGACCGCCAGCCCGTATCGACGGGTTTCAAGCTTCGCGCGAACAAATCGACCCGAGCCGTGTCGACAAACGTTAAAGGTCGGCGTTCGTGGTGATCTCGGCCTCTGCACGCGGGGCGGCATGCAGGGTACGCGGCGCGGTCGAGGTCTGGGCTGTCGGCGGAGTTCGTTGCCCGTTGCTCGCGCGGCCTCAGGCGCGGCGAGACAATCCGGAGGCCGGTCCGGTGCAGCTCATGCTTTCGGCAGGAATCCAGACAGCCGATCGGAACGGTGAGGACCGGTACAATTCGTCAGATCCTTCAGAGACCAACTCCCGCGTCCGAGTCATCGGCTTTACTCCTCTGGTATAGTTCGTTCACCCAGGGTGATTGTTGATTTTCTTGAAATATCAACCCAAGCTCTTTCCGTGGTCGGGTAACTCCCACATAGAACAGGCGGCGAGTCTCACGCAGGGCTCCGGCGGTCCTTTTGTCGCGTTCACTGGGAAAGTCTCGTGCATTCACGCCATACATGACTACGGCATCGAACTCCCTTCCCTTGACGCTGTGCAACGTGCTCAGATTGACGCGACCGGTTCCGCCCACGCGGCCGGCGAAATGGCCGAGCGGCATATCGAGACTCGAAGCCGGATCGGTGTTGGCGATCATCTCGACGCAGACATCCCACTCCTGCTCCGAATTACGGCCAATTGACCGCCAAGAGGATATCGAGCTCGCGATCGAAGCGTTGCAGCCAAGCATGCGTGCCGTCGACATGTCCTATCGTCGATTGAAGGAAGCCGATGAGTTGCTCCGACAGAAATCGCTCTTCATCGGCGGTGGCGTGCCTGCCGAAGACGAGCAGCGATGCTCGATAGATCAGACGACTGTATCGCGGGTCCGCATCCCGCCAGCCCCCGACGACCCAGCGCGCACAGTCCTCGATGAAGCGAGCGAGACGCGAGCTACGTCGTACGAGCGCATTTCCATCCGTCCGCACGAAGGGAATGTCGGCTTGCTTCAGGGCGTCCGCGACTTTGTCGCCGAGGTATGCGGCTCGGTACAGCACGGCGATTTCGTCGAGCGGAATGCCTTTTTCCACGAGCTTGGGAACAACCGTCTCGGCGATCGCCCGCGCTTGCATATCGAGGCCCTGGGTCGTCGACCAGAAGGTGAGCTCGCCTTCGGGCGCGCCTGCACGTTCCCGGTAATCGCGCTCCTCGCCCAACGCGCCTAGCCCGACTTATTCATTGGGCTTCGGCGGACGGTGCGTTTTGGGCTGATGGCGAGCGGGATCGCACGTCTGTTCTGACGCGTGTGGATCTGGAGTGTTCTGTCGGCGCTGGAGGGATGGAAGCGGGTTCGTCGGGGCGTCACAGCCCCGTGGTTCAGGCCGGGGCCGGAGCAAACGCGGTCGCGAGGTGGCGTAGCAGGTCGGCCTCGGGACAGGCGGCAGCGAAGGCAAGACGGACACGGGCAGCGGTCTCGCGGATGCGGGCCCCGAGCTTGAGTAACCGCAGCCGGATCGTCGCGAACTCGGCTCTGGCGAGACGATGGGTCTTCGGGATGGCGTCGCGGACGGTCAGCATCAGCCAGTAAGCCGCCGTGTGCAGCACGAGCCGCATCTGGTTGGCGGCAGGGTTCCGGCAGGAGGTGCGGTCGGAGGCCAACTGCGTTTTGTGGAGTTTGATCAGGTTCTCGGCCTGACCGCGGGCGCAGTAGAGGTCGGCGTAGAGCCATTCGGGCGTGCCGGTGGTGATGTTCGTGACCACGTAGCGGATGTCGAGGCCGAGCCGCGTGGCCTCGATGCGGGCAGCGACGCGGCGTTGCTGTCGCCAGGACTTGGCCGCGTGCGTGGTCTCGGCAAAGCCGCGCACCGCATCCTTGTCGTCGATGGCCCGCGCCACCCGGATAGGGTCGGCGGTGTCCTCGACCTTGGCGGCGAGCGCCTTGGTGCCGGTCAGGCCGAAGACGTAGGTGACCCCATTATCCTCGCACCAGTCCATCGCCTCCGGCCGGCCGTAATGGCCGTCACCCCGGATGGTGATCGCGGTGTTCGGCCAGTGGCGGCGGATCGCCCGGACGAGCCGACGCAGATGGCCCCGCACCTCGCGACCCGAGGGCGTCTTGCCCGGGCGCAGGATCATCGCGACGGGACGGCTGGTGGCGGTGTCGTAGACGTGGATCGGCAGAAAGCAGCGCTCAGCGTGATGAGCGTTGAACAGCGACAGTTGCTGCTGGCCGTGCACCACATCACAGGTGTCGTCGATGTCGAGAGTAACGGCGGCTGGCGGCACGGCGTAACTGGCGCAGTAGAGGTCGACCAGCACCCGCCCGAGCCGGATGAGGTCGCGCAGGCCCGGCGTGTTCTCCAGCCGCGAGACGGTGGGTTGGCTCATCAGGTCCGCGCCGCTGTCGGGCAGGCGGCCGCAGGCGAGCTTGAAGGCTGGATCGGCGCGCAGATGGTCGAGGTCATCGGCATCCTCGTACCCGCAGGCGATGGCCAGGATGCGTGCCAGCAGGATCTCGGGCAACGGATGCAGAACCCGGCTCGGATCACGCCGGTCCGGGATCACCGCGGCGAGCTTCTCGGCGATGCCCAACCGTCGGGCAGCCTGGGCGAGCAGCAGGACGCCGCCGTCCGAGGTCAGGCGTCCGCCGTCAAACGCAGCCGTGAGCTTCTTGCCCCAGACGGATGGAAACGCGAACGGGAGACACGTAGGATCGGACATGGCGGGCGTGGCGGGCTCGATGCGGTCTGAAGGCTTGGCAACAGCACCCAATCCCTAAGCCATATCAATGGCCTACGCTACGCTCGCCACCTCAGATCCACTGCCCTCATGAATAAGACGGGCTAGGCTCGGCAGGTCGATGCCTGCGAACAGGTGCTCGCCCCGGCCCATAACAATGGGCGACACCGCCAGGTGCATTTCGTCGATCGCCCCAGCGAGCAGATACTGCCGGACGGTGGACACGCCACCTCCGATCTTGACGTCCAAGTCGCCAGCGGCGGCCTTGGCTTGGGCGAGCGCCGCCTCGATCCCCCCGGTCACAAAATGGAAGGTCGTCCCGCCCTTCATCACGATGGACGCGCGAGCGTGATGGGTGAGGATGAAGGTCGGCGCATGATACGGGGGATTGTCGCCCCACCAGCCCTTCCAGGCGTCGTCCGGCCATTCGCCTCGGATCGGGCCGAACATATTGCGGCCGAGGATGAAGGCGCCAAAACCTTCCATCCCGGTTTCGGCGAAGCGATCGTCAGTCCCGCCGTCTTGCCCGATCATTGATCGAAAGGCTCGCGTCGGGAAGAACCAACGCATCAACTCCGGCCCGCCTTTGCCGAGCGGATGCTCCATGCTCTGGTCCAGGCCGGCCCCGAAGCCGTCGACGGACACGGCGAAACCTCTTACGCGCACCTTGCTCATAGCGATCAGACCTTCGCGTCCAGGCTGATGATAAGCTCGTCCAGCTGTTCGAATTGCTCACTCCACCCGCTGGTGCTTCCGGAGGCTACGGCGTCATCAAGCGCTTCCTTCGAGGGATAGAGTTCGTGCACGACGATGCGTGTCGCGCCATCAGTGTCCTCGAACGCCACTGTGGTGATGGGCCCGTCTTCGCCCCCTTCGTCGTTGGTCCAGACGAGGCGGGTATGGGGCGCCACCTCGATGTATCGGCCGAAGAACGCCATGGGTCGTTCCGCTGAGGGGTGGCCCATCAGCAGACGGTACGCTCCACCCGTGACGATGTCGGCCTCGAAGGAGATCAGGGAGACGCCACAGGATTTGGGCACCCACCATTTCTGGAACAGCCCGGCCTCGACCATGCTTCGAAGACGATCTGCGCCGGGCCGTCGACAATTCGCATGACGGCGAGCCCCTGTCCGATGCCCTCTCTACCGTCGTGCGTGCCTTGCTGGCCGCGGGCGCACTCTGTCTGCCTGCGTGCATCAGCGTCTCGTTCGTCATCGCTAGCCTCCGTTCACGCTGCCTGGCGCGGGCCGGCAAGCCCGAGTCTGTTGCCTGACGGATCGGCAATGTTGGCTGAGTAGCTGCCTCCGGGGATCGGATCTGGTCCCTGAAGCACCGTGCCGCCCTTATCGCGGACCGTCGCGAGCGCGGCATCAATGTCGGCCACGTGTACGTACCAGTTCCAACGGGATGGCGCTCCAATAGCGGCACTCGACATCACGGCGCCAGGCCGTAAGTCGCCCCGGCCGATGAAGGCGTACTCGCCCATCCCGCCCATTGGCATGGCCCCGAGCTTCTCCCAGCCGAACAGCGCTCCGTAGAACGCGAAGGCAGCTTCGGGATCAGGGGTCGCGAGTTCGATCCAGACGCCGTGCCCGAGGGTTTGCTCCATCCCGAGGGGCACCGGCCCAAAAGCCCGGCTCTCGCCGGGGCTCGTCGCAGCCATCAGGGCGAAGACCACGTCCTGCGGGTCGCTGACCATGACGAAACGCCCGACATGGGGAATGTCGACAGGCCCGAACCGGATCCGGCCGCCGAGATCCACCACCCGAGAGACCGTGGCGTCGACGTCGCGGGTCGCGAGATAGACCACCCAGCCGGGCAAGCCGGGCGCCTCCGGCATCGTTTGCCGGATCCCTGCGACGGGGCGTCCGTCCGCCTCGGCGATCCGGTAGCCACCATGCTCGGACATTGGCGACGGCGCGACGCACCAGCCGGTGATAGCCTGGTAGAAGGCCTGCGCCGCGTCCTGGTCCGTCGCGTTCAGTTCAAACCAGATGGGTGTACCCTCGACAGCTGGCATTGAGCGTATTCCTCCATGTCGATGGGCCCGTCGTCCGCATCGCGGCACCGCTGAAGGCTCCGCTTTGCCAAGGCTGGCATTCTCGGTTACACAAGACAACCATGAAGTTAGATAAAATAACTAACGAGGCATCTGCGCCACGAGAGCGTCGGTACGACGACGCGTGCGGCACTGCGCTCGCCCTGGAGTTTGTCGGCGAGCGCTGGTCGTTGCTGATTATGCGCGAACTGGTCTTCGGTGCGCGTCGCTTCGGTGAGATCCGGGCAAACCTCCCGGGCATCAGCGCGAACGTTCTGACCCAGCGCCTGGAAAGCCTGGAAGATGCAGGCATCGTCCAGCGCTATCGATTGCCATCACCGGCCAACGTGCAGGTCTACGATCTGACGGAGTGGGGCCGCGAAGCCGGGCCGCTGATGCGCGACCTGGGTCGCTGGGCGGCTCGCTCGCCGCGGCATGACCGGAGCCTCTTCATGTCGGCGGCCTCAGCCATGATGTCGCTCCAAGCCCTGATCGACCGAAAGCGCGCTGCAGAACTCCCAGTGTCGGTCGCTTTCCACTTTCCCGGTGAGGACTTTGGCGCGACGGTGACTGGCGGCGAGATCCTTGTGAGCCGTGGTGCCATAGAGGCATCCAACCTCGCTTTTACCGGAGATACGATGGCGATGCGCCGCACGATCTATGGCAAGGCGCCCTTAGCCAAAGACGGTGCAGGCGGCACGCTTGCTTTCGTTGGCGAGGCCGATCTCGCACGGTCCTTCGTCGATCTCTTCTATCTGCCGGCCAAGATTTCTTGAGGAGCGACTTAGCGGGTTGCTGGGATTTGACGCCGTACCTGATTGCAGAGCAAGCTGCACGAAGGCAATCCGGAACGCATCTTCGCGGGTGCGGACGCGCCGCTTCCAGTCCAATTCGGTTGCCGCTGCGCTACGGAGCGCGACCCAAAAGCGGCTATGCATTCGGGACCGAGGACTGTCTCTAATCGGCTATCGTTCAGACCGCAGTTGTACGAGGAGCGCGCGCAGAACCGCCAAGGCGTTCCTAGATGCCAGGCTCTGGAAAGCCTCCATCTCGTTCGAGCCGGCATTCCCGCCAGCTAGGTCTGACAAGCTGCGGATCGATAGGAACGGCACCTTGTTCATGTAGGAGGTGTGCGCCACCGCAGCGGCCTCCATGTCGACGGCTTCGGCCTGAAAGGCGCGGCGCGTGAATTCACGGAAAGCGGCGTTGTCGACGAAGGCCGGCCCCGAGATGCCATTGCCGCCCACGATCACGCGGGGCTTCGATGGCAGGCATTTGCGGTCGGCCGTGCAGTTTTCCAGAGTCACGTCGGCCGACACCTTCCGAGCAGCGTCCAAAAGACGGGCATCCGCCGGGAACCACGTGTGAAGATCGGTTCCGCCCATAGGCTTCTGGATCCGCACGGGCTGCGGGAAGATCATCCCGAAGTGCTCGGTCTGCGGCACCGCGAAGTAGCTCGGCAAGGTGTATTGGCCATTCTGCTCCCGAGCGAACACGGAGTCCAGATATTCGCGCCATTGGGTCGGGACGACGACGTCACCGACGTGCAGATCGGGGTCGACCCCGCCCGAGATGCCCATCACGATGATGCCGTCGAGGTTGTAGTGGTCGATCGCGGTCTGTGTGGCTATGGCCGCGTTGACCTGGCTGATGCCGCTCTCGATGAGCACGACTGGCGTGCCCTCGATCCGCCCGAGGACGAAGGTCACACCAGCATACGTCGCATCTTGCCGGTCCGTGAGCGATGGCAACAGCGCCTGCCATTCCGGCTCGTAGGCGCACAGGATCGCCGTGCGCGAGCCGTGTCTGGCGCCTGTCTCGGCGCTGGCCGGCGCGAAAGTGGCGAGGGACGCCAGCATGAGCAGCGTCGCAGTCATGCTTCCGAGCGCGGCACGAATGCTCCGACGTTGGGCCACAGAGCCGGCGCTGATGTCATGTTTCATTTGGATCTTGGCTCCGTCCGGATTGAGAGCGTGAGGCCCGGTCGGCCACAGGCTTGGGGTGTGGCACGCGCTTCTCCCCGGCCATCGAGGTTCAATGCTGGCCTCAAGCTACAAAATGATTTCAGGCCGCGGCCGGCGGTCCAAGTCGTGAACCCTCAACAGCTGGCATGCTTTGGGCAAGGCGTCGTTGGGCCTCTGAGCGGATGAACGAGGATGGCGCCGCTTAATCTGACGGACGCGGAATGGCGCTGATCAAGACGGATCTGCCGACGGACGTACATGACGAGGATCGTGTGCACGACCGGCGGGGGCTCACGATCTTCCAGCGGCAAACCACGGACGTATCCTTAGGCCGACATCCCAGCGCACTACGGATCCGACACGACCTACGACAACCGGTCCCGGCGCTGACTGACGGCCAGGTGGCGGAACAGGGCCGTCATGGTGGGAAGGGCGGCGCCTACTGGTCGAGCGGCGGCCTCGGTGTTCGGGCGTTGGCGAGGGATGCCGATCCCATCAAGGTGAGGCCGACGAGGAACGGGCGGATGATGGTGATCATGACAGGTCTCCCATTGTCGATGCTTGGAGAAGTGGTCCAGGGCTGCGCGCTACCTGAGCGGCGGCCTATCGCGGTGAACCCGCACGATCACCATGCTCGGCAGTGACGGATAGTGACGGATTCACTCGCCAGGATCGGCCCAGGCCGCAAGTCGACCGGACGCGAGAGCGTCACGGGTACATTCCGCCCCGAGCGCGGCGATATTCTCGAAGCTGGACCAGGCGCGAAGGTCCACGCCGGCAAGGGCTGGTTTCAGCACGACGGTCGCCTGGCTGACCGCCATCATGCTCTGGGCGTCGCTCGAGACGGTTGCGGCCCTGAGGAGCAGAGGGGCGATCGCGGGCATCGCGTCGGGAGCACCGAGCCAGCGACGCAGGGTGCGGCCGCGCCAGGACCGCATCGGCATGGACTGGAACGCGAGGTCGCTCCCGACATCCACCGCGAGAACCCGGCCGCGCTTCAGGCGTGCCATTACGTCGGCGGGAAGATTGTTCATCATCCCGCCGTCGACGAGGACGCCCTCGGGCGAACAGACCGGCGGCAGGAGGCCCGGAATTGCGATGCTGGCGCGCAGGGCAGCCGCGACCTTGCCCGCGCGATGGATCATCGCGCTGCCGGTGGTCAGATTCGACGAAATGCAGAAGAACGGCAGCCACAGGTTCTCGATCGTGGCATTTCCGAACCGTTCGGCGAGCCCGGCATCGACCTTCGCACCACGCGTCAGGGCAAGATACGGCAGCGTGTAATCGTTGAGTGGGTTTCGCCCGACGAAGGACTCGATCGTGCGCTCGCGGATCTCAGCCAGGTTCCATCCCATGGCGACGCTTGCGGCGATGATCGCCCCCATGCTTGTGCCCCCGATCAGGTCGATCGTCAGGCCCGCCTCTTCGAGAACCTCGAGTACGCCGAGATGCGCCAGGCCACGCGCCCCGCCCCCGCCGAGGACGAGCCCACGCGCGCAGCCGCTGACGAGCCTCGCCAGACGGACCAAGTCGGGCGCACGCCCCTGGCGGACATGGATGGTGAGCGAGGCGGAAAGGGCTGCAATCTCCGGATGGAGCGGTCGTGGCAGGCGCGCCGCCTCATCCTGGCAGACGACGAGGTCCGTCTCCACCCAATCGGAACGGATGCGGGCCACGTATTCGGCCACCCCGGGTCGCGGCGGCGCACCGGCCGCGGCCAGCAGCAGGACGTGGTCGGCATGGCGCAGGCAGAGCTGGCACCAGGGGCAGTCGATCTGCTGGGCGACGAAGATCGTACGGGCATGCGCCGCCTCGAAGGCGTGAAACCACGCCTCGTCCGCCTCGGCCGGCCAGTCCGCGAGGCATCCGGTCGTGCCGGGCAGAACGGCATCGAGCGCTTCGGCGAGGCGATGACCGAACCCGGTCGTGGCAGGGCCTTCCGTCACGGCCAGTACCGCGAAGGTGCGCGGCCGGTCGTCCAGGGGCCTGCCCTCGTAAACGCTTCGCAAGCGCTCGACGAGCAGACGGCTGAAGTAGAGCAGCGTCTCCGGATGCTGCGCGATGATTCGTTCGAAGGCCGGCCGCGCTAGGTACAGAACATGGCTGTCGCGCAGGGCGGTCGCGGTCGCGGAGCGCGGCGCGGAGGAGAGCAGGGCCATTTCCCCGACGGTCTCGGGCGGGTTGAGGCGGGCGATCCGCTTCAGGGTGCCGGTGTGCGGATCGCGCATCGAGATCCCAACGCATCCCGAGACCAGCGTATACAGCCCGTCGCCTGCATCGCCCTCATCGAAGAGCGTGGCTCCGCCGGGGATTGCGAGGGACACCATGTTGGCGGCGACGGCCTCCGAGATTGCGGGGTCCAAACCAGCGAGAAACGGGATGTCGCGAAGGCTCATGCCAGGTCGGCCTTCAGCTGCTGCGCGGCTCGTGCATAGCCACCGTCGGCTCCGTCGACAAAATGTACGTGGCCCGCGCTCATCACCGAGGGGCTGATGCAGGTCACCACGGCCGAATCCTGTCGGGTCAGGCCGAACCGGAGCAGGCCTGCTGCCCGGGCGGCGGTAAGCTGCGCTTCGATCGCATCAGCGGTCGCGTGGGGGCAGGCGATGGTCAGGCGAAGGCCGTCGTCGAACTTTCGAAAATCGGCGTTGGCTGCGAGATGGCGGCGGTAGGTGCGTGGTGAGAATCCGCCGAGTGGCAGGCCGATCCGGAACACGGCATAGGCGAGGCAGGCCCGGACGAAGACGGCAACGCGCCGGAGGATGCGCGATCCGGCAAGGGGGCCCGCCGCGGCGGCCTCCGCCTCGATGCCCGACCAGGGCGGGCGCATCGATGGTCCCTGTGGCGGCAGCGGCCGCCCCGCGGCCGGGCTCGCCTCCACCGCGGACAACACTGCCGCGAGGGTCTCTCGGACTCGGACGCGATCTGCACCCTGCCTCGGGACGACGATCAGCGAGAGAACGACCCCGTCCTTCACCGCAAGGGGCTCGAAGCGGCAGGATAATCCGGTGAGATCCGGCCGCGGTCCGTCGGCTGTGGGTTCCAGGGTGTAGTCGCCCCGCTTCATCAGCGTGTCGGCGAGAGTCAGACCACCGCCCGTGAACATCGCGTAGTCGGCATGTTCGGACGCGGAGTAGCGGGCTACCCGCAGGTCCATTCCAGCGGCCCGCAGGGCTGCGACGGGGATCAAGGCCGTACGCAAGTCGAGCTTGAGTTCTGCGCGGACCCAAGCCGCCGTGGCGGCGAGCGCTGTGCCAACCGCCGCGCGATCTGACGGTGCCACGAGAATACTCGCGCCGTCGCCTCCGAAGGCGAAGCCGAAAGGAACACCCTTCAGCGCATTCCGGACCGCAGCAATCACGGCCGCGCCGGCGAAATTCACGGCGCGGTAGCGCCCCTGCGCGATCGCACCGGTCGAATCGACCACGTCGCAGAGACCGACCGCCCAGTCGTTCGGCACAGGCGCGTACCGGCTCTCGTCGAGGACGTCGGCAAAGTACCGCAAATGTGGCAGGGACGCGTAGGAAAATGGAGGGTCGCCCTCTCCGATGCCCCGAAGGCTCACGTGCTGGCGCATCGCCCGCCACCCCCAGGAAGCTCCGGTCGCCGCCTCCTCCATCTGTCGAACGCGGAAGGCACGAGCCCGGAGCCGCGACGAACTATCGGGTCGAACCTTTGGTGCCGCCGAACATCATCTCCGAGTCGTCGGCATAAGGCGAGAAATTCTTCACTTTCTCCACCGGGAGCAGGACCATCATTTTTCCATTCGGTGCTTTGACGACGTTGAATTTGCGGCCGTTCCTGTCGGATGCGACGGCGACGGACGCTTCCATCTTCTCGAACGGTGTCGAGCTCGAATTTCGAGCCGTAGGCATCGATCGATCCGTAGGTTTGAGCCAGAACCGGGGATCCTCCCGTCACGATGACTGAGAACCCCATCGCGAGTGCCGTGCGCTTCATGTCTCACATCCTTAGGAAGAGTTGTGACCTCGAAAGGGCAAGCCGCTCACGCATCGGATTGACGCCGAGGCGACCTGCCCCGCTTCGCGGTAGCGGTTCGATGGCTAGTCCGTACAATGCCGAGTTGGTATCGTGGCGATCAGATTCCCTGCAGATACCAATCCCGATTCAAATCACCGAATCGGAAATCAACCAACTCTACAAAGGCAAGATCGCTGCAGACACCGGGTCGGGCTTCTATGCCTTGCTCTGCGTGCTTGCCCCGGGATGAGGACTCAGTCGCCCTTCCGCTGAGACGTCAGGCTGGTCCTATTCATGGGCAAAATTGCCTTGCGGCGAACGCCGGCGGATCGGCGTTTCCAGACCACAACCATGCCTGTCCGCGTCGGCTTGCAATCATTCATCAGGGGCGCCTCGAACGCGTTCGCTGCGCCCTGAGGCAGCTTGGATTGAGGCATATCGGGCAACCCGTGCCCAGGAGACGCTTTTCACCGAAGCACCTCCTCAGGAAATCCCTACCGCAATCCCTCCAATTCGGATGCCGAGGGTCTCGGGACCGCGCAGGGACGCACCGGGACGATACGGAGGCGGATCGGCCAAGAGCCGCGGAGCGACGAGGCGGCGGCAGAGGGCCACCAGGGCGATCTCGGCCTCGATCCGCGCGAGCGGCGCACCCATGCAATAGTGCAACCCGCCGCCAAAACCGAAGTGCTGGTTGTCCTCACGATCCGGGTCGAAACGGTCCGGTTCCCTGAAGCGGTCCGGGTCTCGGTTCGCGGCGGCGAAGAGCAGGATGACCGGCGCGCCCTTCGGGATGGTGCGTCCCGCGATCTCGATCGCCCCGAGGGCCTTTCGGGTCCGGAAATGTACGGGTGGCTCGTAGCGGAGAAGTTCCTCGATGACACGCGGCGCGCGCTCGGGATCGGCGCGGAGGCGCTCCAGTTCTCGGGGGTGGCGGAGCAGGGTCAACATGCCGTTGGTGATCAGGTTCACCGTGGTCTCGTGGCCCGCCACCAGCAACAGGATCGCCGTCGAGATCAGATCGAAATCACCCATCACCGGCTTGCCGGAGGGACCCGGTGCGGCGAGTGCGCTGAGCATGTCGGCCGTTGGCCGTCGCCGCTTCTCGCGGATCAGGGCGCGCATGTAGCCGGAGATCGCGTCGAAGGCCGCGACCGTCCGGTGCCGGCTGGCCTCGTCGTGGCGGGCATCGGGCTCCAGAGCGGTTGCCAGTTGCGTCGCCCAGGCCTGAAACTGGGGCTCGTCCGCCTCCGGTACGCCGAGCATGTCGCAGATCACCGAGACCGGGAGCGGATAGGACAGATCCTCCACGAGGCAGACCTCCTCGCGCCCTTGGCATGCGTCGATGAGGGCGTCCACGTCCCGGACGACGCGCTGCTTCAGGCCCTGCACCCGGGCCACCGAGAACTCGCGCATCACGGCGTGGCGCAGGGTGTCGTGATCGGGCGGATCGCGGAAGATCAGCGGGCGATGGGCCGTGGCGATGCGGTCCTTGATCGGATTGAGGAACCAATCCTTGAGTGGGTTGCCGGTACGCGGTCGGTGGGAGGGCGGCAGGTCCTCGGAACTGAGGCGTGGATCGAAGATCAGGCTGCGGATGGCCGCATGCGTGCTCACCACGATGCTGCCGTCGCGCTGAAGCGCGACAGGATTCTCGCGAAGCCGCGCGTAGATCGGATAGGGATCGGCCCGGTTGGCGGGGTCGAGCACCTCGGAAAACAGCGTGTCCTCAGCCATGGCGTGCCTCGATGGGATGCGAATCGGCACGCGGCGGCGGGAAGGCGGGTGCCCTGGAGAGGAGTTCGCCCTGGTCGCTCGCATCGCGGATCGGTGGAAATGCCTGGCCGGCCTCGATCGCCTCGGCATAGGCGGGAAGCCACCGCGCCTGATCGAACGACACGGCACCGATGCTGCGGCCGGCGCGACCGTAGACAGCGAGAAAGCGATGCGACGAGCGCGAACCCTGCACGATCGCGACCGAGTCCGCACCTTCCGTCAGGCCCACGGCCTTGATGTTGATGCCGAACTGGCTCGACCAGAAAGCCGGCAGGTGCCGGTAGGCCTTCTGGTCCTCGGCGGGCGCCAGCATGTTGCGGGCGGCGTGCGCGGATTGCGCGACGGCGTTGCCCCAGTGCTCCACAGCCATCAACCGGCCGCCGTAGAGGGGGTTCGGCCAGCGCGCCACGTCTCCGGCCGCGTATATGTCCGGACATGGCGTCCCATCCGTGGTGAGGACCCGGCAGGCGCCGTCGCAGGTCACGCCGCGGGAATCGGCCATCAGCCCCGCGCCCGAAAGCCATTCGGTGGCCCGCGTCGCGCCGAGCGCCACGATCACGAGGTCGGCCTCCACCACGTTCCGGTCCGCGAGATGGGCACGAACGACCCGACCCGCCGGATCGCCCTCGAAGCGAAGAACTTGTGCGCCTGGGCGAAAGGCCACGCCGGCATCCCTCAGGCAATCCGCGATCACGCCGCCGACCCAGGTGCCCAGCGAGCGGGCGAGCGGCGTCGGGTTGGGATCGACCAGCGTGACGGGCAGTCCGAGATCGCGGCAGCAGGACGCCGCCTCGCAACCGATCAGACCAGCGCCGACGATGAGGACGCGGCGGGGCCCCTCGGCCAACGCGGTTCGCAGGCGGGCGGCATCGTCCCGGCCGCGCAACGTGAAGATCCCGGCCAACCCGCCACCGGAGGGTACGGGCCAGGGGCGCGCCTGCGCGCCGGTGGCGACGAGCAGGCGCTCGTAGGCGAGCACCGCCCCATCAGCGAGGCGGATCCGGTGCGCATCGCGCTCAAGGGCGACGGCTCCATGCCCCAGGCGCCAGTCGGCCTCAAGGGCGAAGAGTTCCGGCAACGCGGTGGCGTCCGGTGTCAACGCGCCCGACAGCACGTGCTTCGACAGCGGGGGGCGGTCGTAGGGACGATGTGGTTCGTCGCCGACGATCGTCAGCCGTCCGGCGTAGCCGTTGCGGCGCAGGGCCTCCGCGCCCCGGAGGCCGGCGAGTGAGGCGCCGACGACGACGAAGCCGGCCGACTCCGCTGTGCTCACGGTGCTTCTCCGAAGTCGACCTGAAGACTGATGGCGCGGACGGGGCAGGCCTGGACGGCCCGTTCGATCTCACCTCGTCGCGCGCGCGGCGGAGCAGGATCGTAGAACAGGATTTCGTGACCCCGAACTTCGAAGGCCCCGGGTGCCGCGTAGCAGCATTGCGCGTAGCCTTGGCATCGGTTGAGGTCGACCACGACCCGCAGGGGAGCGGGCTGGCCGGGCGTCGCATCGGCGACATGCGTCATGGGTCGTGCCTCGCTCATCGTTAGATACCGATGAAGGGATCGGTGTGATCGTCCGCCTGCGGAACCAGGCGGGCGACGGAAGTCCAAGGCAGGCGCGTAGTGCTGACCAGAACCAGAGCGGCAATGAAGCCGACCACTCGCGGCGCGCGCAGCGCCCATGGCCGGTTCGTATCGGCTCCGAGATCACTGACGAACGTGAGCGCGCTCATGCGACGGCCTCCTCGACCGCGGCGTGCACCCCAACTACCTCGTCGATCGCGTCGAGGATCTGCCGGCTCGAATCCAGCCCCTGGAAGTCGCGCGCTAGGGCTGCGGCGCGGGCTCGGAAGCGGGGACTCCCGAGAACCGTGTCGATCGCCGTGCGAAGGGCGCCCTGCGTCGGGGTGTTGGTCGCGAGATTGAGGCCCGCTCCTGCCCAGCCGATGCGGGCACCGACTTCGGCCTTGTCCTCGGTGAGCCCCGCGGAGACGATGGGCACACCGACCGCCAGGGCCTGCGAGACGCTGCCATAGCCGCCGTTGGTGACGAGAAGGTTGATCTGCGGAAGGAGAGCGTCGAACGGCAGGAACGAGGCCGCGCGAGCGTTGCCGGGCAGCGGCATCTCGAGGGCTTCGACCGGGCGCCCTCCTGTCGTGACGACGACAAGGAGATCGTCGCGGTCGGCGAGGGCAGCCAGGGTCGGCTCGATCAACTCGCCGAAATCCGCGTTTGCCAACGTGCCCTGTGTGACCAGGACGACGGGCTTGGCGGGATCGCGCGCATGCCACCAATCGGGCAGCGGGGCTTCAGACTTGGGCGCCGGGAGCAGACCGACGAAGCGGAGATTGAGCGGCAGTCGTCCGAAATCATACTCGAAGGCTGGAACGGTTGGTTGGAGGAACAGGTCCGGCAGGACGGCGATCGAGTGCGGGAGCGAGGCCGGCAGGGAGGAGGCTCCCAGGCGCGCAAGCTGCGTGTCCGTAGCAGAGCGGACGGGATCTGCGAACGCCGCGTCCATGCCGACCTTCAGAAGGGCATAGTGGGTGCGCTCGGCCTCGGTCCGCGCCGGCGGGAGACCGAGGCCGACGGGCGCTTGGTCCGGCCGATCAAGGAACAGGAAGCTCACGTTCAGGACGATGATTGGTGGACGTCGGTCAGACGCGAGCAGCAGCGGCAGAACCCCGAGCATCATGCTTCCGGCGATGATGACGTCGGGTTCCTCCGCGGCGATCAGTGTCCGCAACACCCCGGTCTGCAGAGGAATGGGATCGATGAAGCGGCGGGCGAACTCGATGCGGTAGCGCTCCGGGCCCGCTGGCAGGGCCGTCTCCCGATACTCGGCGGCGTCGCCGTCGTCGTACGGCGCGAACCGGAGGCCGGATGCTTCGATCTTCGTCCGGAACCGCTCGGCGGTCATCACGACGACATCATCCCCTCGCGCAGTGAGCCGCCGGCCGACGGCGAGAAGGGGATTGATATGCCCGGTCAGGGCCGTGGCTGCGATCAGCACCTTCATGGCGAAACGTCCTCGGTTCACCTGTTGCAATGCTGGGTTCTCGCGATTGGACATCGAATGGTTACGCCGGCGCTGTTTCGTGCGTGCGCCTCCGCACCCTGTTCCGCCCTCTTGCTCGGACGCGGTCTAAT
The DNA here is from genome assembly GCF_042661665.1 of Methylobacterium komagatae. Classification (NCBI taxonomy): domain Bacteria; kingdom Pseudomonadati; phylum Pseudomonadota; class Alphaproteobacteria; order Hyphomicrobiales; family Methylobacteriaceae; genus Methylobacterium; species Methylobacterium komagatae. The sequence continues at coordinate 1,723,041 of NZ_JBHSWN010000001.1, read as the reverse complement.
GCCGGCCTTCGCCAGTCATCATGCGCGCGACGACATCCGGCGCGGTTTGCGACGAGGCCTCTTCACACCGTGGGACCGGGTGGATCCATCGGTCGGGCATCGAAGGCTGAGGCAACGACTGGCGCTGTCACGTTCGACTGCCCAAGTGCCGGCATCGGAACGTTCATCGCGACAATCGGCGGCGTGCCACGTTCGAGTTTCCCATAAATGTATCGATCCTCGTTCAGTGGGTCATGAGATCTCCAGCTTAGCCATTGCGCAGGCTCGATGCTCATGCCTTTTAAGCATCGAAATCATAGGCGTTGCTTATTTTGAGCCGTCCCCTGCCAAAGGCGCGATAGTGTCGGCTGTGGCATCCGGAACGATCAAGGACGTGCGCAAAAGAGCAGTGGCCCACCGAGTGGTGGGTTCAGAATCGTGTATGCCCCGACCACGATCTTTGTTGCATGGAGCAACGATTCCCGTGCCCGGGGCGACACTCGTATGCCGCTGCAAATTAGCGACACAATCCGCCTTCTTGCTTGGGCGTGCCCAGATCCGTGCAGTGGCGAGCGATCGTGCATGGTGTGAATAAGCGCTTTTCCTATGCGCTTCGACCAGGGACTTAGCTCGACTTTGGCCATTCATGCGGCGTGGCAGAGCGCATAGAGCCAGGGTGCAGGCAATCGGAAGGGGTGTTTTGTTCGAGCGCGTCGGCGCGGTGATGTTGCCAAAGTCCTCTCGCGCCAGATCGCACAGCGCACGGCGGCGAGCGCATCGGCAAAAGTCGGGCGCGGTTTTGGGTACCACGCGGCGGCTGCGATGCGTCGCCGTTGGCGGGCCGGGAGCCGTGCAGCCAGCAGTGTGATGATCGAGAACAGGGCGAGTAGGCAGGGCGTGGTGCGGGCAATCGCCTTGTCGGACCACTGCCGCTCTCGTCTCGACGCCGAGGTGGGCGCGCACTTCCTGGAACGTGACCTCGACGTTCCCGCGCTGCACGAACCATCCTACGATCTGCGCGGGCTCGCGCATCGGATAGGTGCAGAGCAGGGCCTGGGGCGGGAAGCGCGCCTCGGGATCGCGGATGAGTACGAGAGCGGATCGGTACGACGGGCAGGCCCCCGTGCCGCCACACTGCGGTGTCCGGGGCGATCTCGATCGTGCGCTCACCTGCTCCGTACCGGCCCGGCACCACAACTGCGTGCCAGCGCGTGTCCTTGGACGCGAGGGTTGCGGCTGGCGTCGGCAGCCGTGCGCCTTTGGTGCGCGGGCGTCCGATCGTGCCGCGCAACCGCGGCGGAGCGGGGTCGTAGAGGGCTGCGTCGAGCCGTAGGCGGGTGATCGCTGTTATGCGGGCACGGCGCATCGCGTCGAGGAACAGCAGGGCCGAGAAGCCGCCATCACCGACTAGCACGAGGTCGCGCCCCGGTAGCCAGCGGCGGGCCTGGAGGGCGAGTTGACGTCCGACGTCGAGCAACGGCTTGTGCCGACGGCCTCGTTCGCGACAGGCACGCTCGGACGGCACCAGCGCGGTCAGGAACGGCAGCGCCCAGACGCGCCCCGCCCAAGGGAGTGGGGCGAGCAGCATCAGGCTCATCCAGCGCAGCCCGCTCGCCTTGACGAAATGGCTGTTGGAGGAGCGAACCGGATCTCGGTAGAGGCCCTTGGCGGTGATCCGCTTGCCGCGGCGGCGCTCGCTCGTGTCGTCCAGTCCCAGGACCACGGGGCCGCGTTGCGCGAACGCGTTGACTAAGAGACCGAGCAGGATGCGGCTGCCAGTGCGCGGGCACCACGCTGCCCGATCGAGGACGCGGTGGACGTTCACGAACCGTCGCTCCTGCGCACGGCCCATGATCCGCAGGACGCTGGTCACCGTGCGCCGACCGAGGGTGAGGATCGCGCCGATCAGTAGAACCTGAGCGTGTCGCCACGAGCGATGGACGAACAGCGGCGCGAACGCCAGGATGAGTTCGGCGAAGCGGGCGGGCAGATCAGGCATCAGGTGTTTCTTGGTCGGGACGCCCCGAACCTACCCGTCATGTCCGCTTCGTCACCCCACCCCTCAACCGCCCGTCAAATTGGCCAAAGTCGAGCTTAGATCGCCGAGAGTACGCATGCGCTTACGACCACTTCGCCGCCCTCTGATCACGGCGCCGGGGCCAGCGGCGTGACGCGGAAGCAACCGCCCAGAGGTGCGAGACCGCACGGCCTTCGCGTTCGTCGCGTAACGCGTGGCCCCCACCTGCGAATTCCCGGCAGATTCCCAGGAGACATGCCATGATCGCCGTTCGTCGCGCCGCGCTACTTGCCGCCGCCCTGACCCACGCGACGGCCTTCGCCCTGTTCGTCGGTCCGGCCTCCGCGAAACAGCCCGGGCCCTTGCCGGTTCCGGCGGCTTCAATCCTGTTCCGTCATATGGTCGCCGATCAAGCGACAAAGGTCTCCGGTGCCGTTCTGAACACCCGTCCGGTGTTCGGAATGGTTCGGGCACCAGCCGACAGGCGCCTCGACCGAGTTGTGCGCGCGGCCGTATGCACCGGCTGCTGAGATCGTTTACGGATAACGGCCCCAATTCGCCGCTTCTTTGCCTTACGCCCGCTAAGGCCGCAGAAATCGCGATATCCGCCAACGTTCCAATCGCTCCCGCGCGGGAAGCTCTGCCGGAGCCGGCTGGCGAAGGCGAGATCACGGAAGGTCAGGGAAATGGAATTTCACGAGATCCGCTACTTTCTGGCGGTCGGTGAGACGCGCAACTTCACCAAAGCCGCAGCCGCCTGCCGCATCACCCAGCCCGCGCTGACGCGCGCGATTCGCAAGCTCGAGGAGGAGCTCGGCGGGATGCTGGTGTCGCGTGAGCGAGGCAACATCCATCTCACCGATCTCGGCCGCCTCCTCGAGCCGAGCCTGCGGGAGATGATCGTCCAGGCGGGAGAGGCGAAGCGCACTGCCGAGAGCTTCCTGAGCCTGACCGGTGCACCGATCCGGCTCGGGGTGATGTGCACCGTCGGACCGGTCCGGTTCACTGGCTTCCTGAATGAGTTCCGCGTCTCGCATCCCGGCATCGAGCTGACGCTGATCGAGGGGATGTCATCCGAGCTCAAGGATCTCCTGCGCAGCGGCGACCTCGATGTCGCCGTCATTTCCGATCCCGACGGATTCGAGCCGCCGCTCCTTGCGAGGGTGCTCTACGAGGAGCCCTTCGTTCTTGCCTGCGGACCGACCCATGCCTTCGCCGCACGGAAGGCGGTCACGCCGGAGGACCTGGAGGGCGAGATCTACCTCCAGCGCATCCATTGCGAGTACCGGGACCGCCTCGCGCAGATGCTGGCCGACCGCGGCATCACCATCCGGCGCGCTCATCGTAGCGAGCGCGAGGACTGGATCCAGAGCATGGTGGCGGCCGGCATGGGCGTCTGCTTCCTGCCGTCGTTTTCGGCGACGGTCCCCGGCCTCGTGCAGTTGCCCGTCGTCGACCCTGGAATCTCGCGCGAGGTCTGCATCGTCACGATCGCCCAGCGACGTCCGTCGCCGCCGATGGCGGCCCTGCTCTCGGCACTCGACCGCTACGTCTGGACGAACGACCGAATGGAGCCGGACAGGCTCGGCGCGGGCGAGCTGCCACACATCTGAAGGCGGTTCGCGGGTCGGCCAAAAGTCACGCTACTGCACAGCCACGAAGAGGTATCGATCCAGCGCATCGAAAGCCGGAACCGCCCCGAGACGGCCGAGGCCGATGCGCAGGTGATCTGTCGGGACCTGTCCCAGCCGCGAGCGCCACAGGCTCGCCGGCAGGACGAGGATATCGGCCCGGCCGGCGAGATCGTTGGCAAAGCGGTCAGCGCCTTCGGTTCCGAGATAGCGTGGGAAGGCGAAGGCGAGGTTGTGCGAGGCATCCGCCCCGAAGGTTTCCGGATGCTGGGCAATCAGGGCATCGAGGCGTGCGCGGCTCCGCTCACCCACGGAGCGGCTGCGGGCAAGGATGCGGTCCTCCGCGCGGAGGGCCACCTGGGCCAGGATCTCGCTCGCCGCGGACAGGCGAGCTCGACATGCGGTTCTTGGCATTGAGGGCGGCGGCCAGGAGCCGCCGATCGCGGCACGCGATCCAGCCGACGCGGAGCCCCGCGAGCCCATACCCCTTCGACAGGCTGTCGATGGAGATGCCGCGCTCGTAGAGGTCGGCGACCGCAGGGGTTGCACCAAGCCCGTGCGAGCGGTCCAGGGTATGCCGATAGACCTCGTCGCTGACGAGCCAGAGGCCGCGGCGGCGACAGAGCGCGACGAGATCGTCCATGGTCGCCGCGTCGAGGGTCGCGCCGGTGGGGCTGTTCGGCATGTTCATCAGGACGAGCTTTGTCTGCGGCCGGAGCGCGGCTTCGACCGCGCCGACATCGAGGCACCAGCCATCGGTCGCGCGGAGCGCGACGCCCGTGGCGGTGCAGAGCGCGGTGACAGCCTCCTCGGAGGGCTGGTAGATCGGGAGCACGACCACCGCATGGTCGTGCGGAGTCAAAAGCGCTGCCACCACCGCGGCGAGTGCCTCCTGCGCCCCAGCACAGCAGACCACGTCGTCGGCCGCCAGCCGCTCATGACGAGCCGCCACGGTGTGCCGCAGCCACTCCGCCCCGCGCGGGTCGAGGTAGCCGAAGCCGAGCTCGTGCCAGCGCTCGAGATCGTCCTGCCCCGCCAGATCGAGGAGGTCGGAGAGGGTCGTCGTCTCGGAATCCGAGGAGGCGAGGTCGTGCCGGACCGAGGGGACCCACCGGCTCAGGAAGTTTGCCAGGGCGAAGGGCTCTCTCACGGTCGCGCCACCCCGTGGGGCGGTGCCGGCGTCGCGGCCACGCGCAGGAACGTCGTGACGATCTTGGTCCCGGCCCGAATCGTTCCCTTGACCGAGCCCGCGACCTTGGAGTCGCCGGCCATCCGGCAGCGATAGGGCAGCGGCACTTCCTCGATACGCAGGCCTGCCCGAGCCGCCTGCATCTGCATCTCGATGTTCCAGCCGTAGGTCATCTCGCGCAGGGCCAGCCCCTGCAACGCGCTGCGCTCGATGGCGCGAAAGGCGCACATGTCGCTGTAGCGCGCGCCGTAGAGCGCGCCGATGCCGAAGCCCGCCAGCCGACCAGCCAGAACCTGGTGCCAGAGCATGGCGCCGGGCTCTCGATCTCCACGTGTGCGGGAGGCGAGGACGAAATCCCGTGCGCCGTGCAGCACCGGGCCGGCGATCGTCGCGATCAGGTCGCCACGATCGGCGCCGTCGCCATCCATGAAGACGATGACGCGGCTCGCCGGATCGGCGGCAGCGACACCGCGGGCACAGGCACGGCCGTAGCCGCGTCCTCCGTCGATGACCCGCGCCCCCGCTTCGCGGGCGATGCGGGCGGTGCCGTCTTGGCTGCCGCTGTCGGCGACGATGATGTCGCCGGCATAGGCTGCTGGGATCTCGCGGATGACGCTGCCGATCGAGCCGGCCTCGTTCAGCGTGGGAATGACGACGCTTACAGGCTCCATCGCATCCCGCAATTCTGGCAGGGCGCGGGCGGCGCGCTCGAGAGGAGCGAGGTGCGGAAGTCGCGATAGGCCGGGCTGTTCCAGATCTCGCGCAGGCTCTGCTGGGTGGCGTCGCCCAGCGTGTAGTTGCTGTAGCCGCGCACCGAGAAGGGGGCGATGCAGCAGGGCAAGGCCCGGCCATGAGCGGTGAAGTACATCAGCGACCACGGCCTTCGGCAGGTCGCCCAGGGCTGGTCCTCGCTCTGGCGCTTCAGGCTCATGCCGGGCTCGGTGGCACCGGAGGCGTCGAGGCTGACGCCGAGGTCACGTCCGAGAGCCTGCGCCGCCTCGATCGCCGCCAGTTCCTCGCCTTGCGTCGACTCGAACAGCGACAGGTCGGCGCGGGCCATGCCGTACCCGACCTCGTCGAAGACGAGGCGCTGGAGATGGACGTCGGTGACGCCCATCGTGGCGGCGAGGCGGACGAAGGCAGGGAGCTGGTCCACCGTCTCCTTCATGCCGGTCAGCCACAGCGACACAGCGGGAGTCGCAGCTCCGACCTGCTTCTTGAAGGCGATGAATTTGCCGACATCGCGCACGATGCGGTCGAAGAAGTCCTTGCCGCGCACCTTCGCGTAGGACTTGCGGTCTGCCGCATCGAGGGAGACGCGCAACTCGTCGAGGCCCGTATCGATGGCTCCTGGAAGCGTTTGGGCTGCATCAGGGTGCCGTTCGTATTGAACAACACGTAGGTTCCACGGTCCTTGAGGTAGCGGATCATCCGCTGCAGGTCCGCGACCAGCATCGGCTCGCCGACCCCATGCAGGACCACGCGGGCGACATTCGGAACCTGGTCGACGATGCGGGTAAACAGCTCCCAGCTCATGTCGGCCGGCGGCTCGAGTTCCTCGAACGTGCGCGGGCAGGTCTCGCAGAGGAGATTGCAGCGGTTCGTCACCTCCAGGTAGAGGCAGACCGGCGCGCTCTCCGTAGCGCCGGAACGTTCTCGACCGACCTCCTCGAAGTAGCGGCGGGGGTCCTTGATCGCAGCGGAGGCTGACATCAGCGCGGTCCTTCCGGGCTTGGAACTGGGGTGACGGCGCGGGCCTGGAGCAGGCCGCGAAGGGCGAGCGCGAGCGCGGGCACGAAGACGAGGCTTGGCCAGAGAAACCGCTCGTTGAAGGGGTCGACGTAGAACAGGACCGGCGCGGCCGAGAGCCAGACCACCGCCGGAATCGGCGCGACGACCGCCGGCAGGGCAAGCCAGGCGTAGTACCAGGCATAATGGGGGTTCGCCGCCGCGGTGGTGCAGGTTACGAGGATCGCGGTGTCCCGGCACAGGGCGATGGTCGCGGCCGGCCCCCGCAAGGCCGGCCTGCGAGCGATCCAGAAGGCCAGGGCCCCGAGCAGGATCGCGGCGCAGATCAGGTAGATCCGTCCCGCTCCGTCCGGCAGGGGCACGAGATGGGACATGCCGGACAGCAGCCAGAACCCCTTGCCGGAGCGATAGCCCTCCTCGTCACCATAGGCGGAGAGGAAGCCGAGGACGCCTGAGCCCACCGAGAGGTAGGGTGCGTATAGGAGGACGATGACGAGGAGGCCGGCCAGCACCGGTTTCCAGAACCGCCCGCCGCGCAACAGGGCGGGGGCCGCGGCCACCGGCAGGAACTTGACTAGAATAGCCGCCGCCAGCATCGCGCCGGCAAGGCCTTCTCGTGCCCGCGCCCGGCACAGGAGCGCCACGGCCAGCAGACCAATGGCGATTGCGTCGACATGGCCGTCGCAGGCGAAGGACCAGAGCGCGAGGGGATTCCACGCATAGAGCAGGACGCGTTCCCGAGGGAGCCGTGCCAGCGCCAGCACTCGGAGGAGGCAGAGGACGGCCAAGGCCTCGAAGCAGACCATGGCGACCTTCATTCCGAGCACTGTCGGCGTGATCACGCCGACGAGGGCGAACACGGCCTGGGCCGCCGGCGGGTAGATCGTCAGCGCGTAGGTCGCGCGGTTGATCCAGGGAAACACCGCCGGGTCGCGCAGATGCGCGAGTGCCGGATCGACGGGCAGGTAGCGGTAGGGATTGATGCCGGCGGCCTGGACCTGGCCGTCCCAGACATAGCGGTAGATGTCGCTCGACAGGAACGGCAGCGAGGGCAGCAGCGCCGCGCGTAGGGCGAATGCGATGCCGATGATGATCCAAAAGGCCTGAGGCGGGAGAATGGTCCGCAGCACGAGCCGTACGGCGACGAAATAGACGGCGACGCCTAGGGCCAGCACGGCGACGAAGATATTTGCCCGCTCCGGTGAGCCGACGGTGTCGGCGCCGGGCACGTGCAGCATCAGCGCACCGAGCATGATGAGGGCGAGCAGAAGACCGAGGCCGGTCAGACGTGCCAGCGGCGAGGTCATGCGAGGGCCACGAGCTCTGCGAGACCCCCGGTTCGTTCAAGTTCGCCCAGGACCGCCCGTGTGGCCGGAGCCGCGTAGCCGTCGGTCTCGGCGATCAGGACGGACAGGGACGGCGCGTCATCGACATCGTACCAAGGATCGAGCTCGATCAAGGGGAGGCCGATCCCGCGCGCCCGCTCCCGTGTCGCCTCGGCGACCGAAGCCGTGCTCCAGGCGATGTCGGCGAACATCTCGGCATGCGCCGCCTTCAGCCCGAGGATGTAGTAGCCGCCATCGTCAGAAGCTCCCAGCACCGCCCGATCGCCTGGGGCGAGAAGGTGCTCGGCCGCTTCGATCAGGAGGCGCGTCGGCAGGGTCGGGATGTCGGAACTGAGTACGCAGGCCGCCGCGTGGCCGCGCTCCAGCATGCCCTTGATTGCGTGAAGCAGGCAGCGGCCGAATCCCTGAACGTCCCCGGGCATCGGGGCTGTGCCGTCGGCAAGAACGAGGCCAGTTTTGGCACCGACATGGGCTGCGATCAAGGCCTCCGTCCCGCGCGGCGCATAGGCGGCGTAGGCGGCGATTGGCGCGGATCGCGATGCGTCCGCGATGTTGGCGGCGGTGTCCCGGAGGAAAGCTCCGCTGAGCGCGGCGGCCTCGTCCGGAGTCAGCGGCGGGCACAGGCGGGTCTTGGAGCGGCCGGCCTGGGGCGCCTTCGCCATGATGCCGATGGCGCAGGTCGGAGAGCGCGTGCCGTCGGCCGCGGGGCGGTCGGCGGCGCTCACAGGCCGCTATGCCAGTTGAAGCCGCGGCTCTCCCAATAGCCGGCCTGGTAGACGTTACCGACCTCAATCGCGGTGATCCATTTCGGGTTCTTGAAGCCAAGCTTCGTCGACGTGCGCAGGCGTAAGGGGTAGCCGAACGGGTCGGGCAACGTCTCACGGGCGTACTTGGTCGCGAGCAGCGTCTGCGGGTGCAGAGCGGTCGCCATGTCGATGCTGCTCGGATAGTCGTCGGCGGTCCTGAAGGACACGTACTTGGCCTTCAGGTCGGCACCGATCCGCTCAAGGAACGTCCGCATGGGCACGCCCGACCATTGGCCGATATAGTCCCAGCCCTCGACGCAGATGTGCCGGACGATGATCTCCTTCTCCGGCAATGCCGCGATGTCCTGACTCGTCCAGGGACGCTTGTTCTCGACGAGGCCCGCGACTTCGAGGCGCCAGGTCTCGCCGTTCACCGGGCGCAGGCTCCTCGATCGGATAATAGGCGTTGAAGCGCGGCGGCTTGAGCACCTGGCTCTCGGGATATTCGGGAGCGAGCTTGTTTGGATCGAACAAGGCGGCCTGGACGCCGTCGTTGAGGGTCGAGACCGCTCGCAAGGCCTTGCCGATGGCGCTGGAATCGCCGACGTCGCAGCCCGTCAGCATCGTCAGCGCCCCTAGCGAAAGGCCGCCCCGCAGTAGACCGCGCCGCTCCAGTGAACGGATTTCCGGACGGTGGTCGTCGAGGATCCGCGGGTTCGGGAGCGTTTGGGGACGGAACAGCGACCTCATCGATGCTCTCCAAGGGTGGGGTTCCGGAGGCGGGACGGGGCGAGGCGCGGACCGCCGCTGAGCATCGCCCAGATTGTTTGGGGCACGAGGAGGGCCAGAGTGACATGCACCAGCAGGAAGCCGACGATGACGGCCATGCCGAGGAAGTGCGCCAGGCGCGCACCCTGGAAGCCGCCGAACAGGTCGACGAGCCAGGAGAACTGGACCGGCTTCCACACTGCCAGACCGGTGATCACCTGCGTCACCCCGGCGATCATGACGACGAGGTAGAGGATCTTCTGGACCGCGTTGTAGACGGTGAGATCGTCGTGCGAGATCTGGAAGCGCAGCGTCTCGCGCACGGTCTGGATCAAGTCGGCGATACGGATCGGGAAAAGCCGCTCGCGAAACCGTCCGGTGACGAAGCCGTAGACCAGGTAGGCGACGCCGTTCAGGGCCAGCACCCACATCCCGGCGAAATGCCAGAGTAGGCTCTCGGCCGCCCAGCTGCCCAGCCGGATTGGCTGCGGGAAGTACAGCGATCCGAAGATCACCGAGTCGTTGTAGATGCCCCAGCCCGATCCGATCATCACGATCATCGCGACCGCGTTGATCCAGTGCATGATCCGCACCGGCCAGGGATGCAGCCGTTTTCCGCCAGAGGCGAAGTGATGGGAGATTGTCACGCTCATAACCACCTTTTCGTCGTGAAAACGCGGTTCGTTACCATGCGAGCTGAAATAAGAATGATGACATTTTGTAATCGTGAAGATGCACAAATATTATCGTTGTTGGGGCCTCGTCACATCTTGCTAAAACAAGCTGGTCTGGCCGATCATGAAGCCCCTTCGGTGCCAAGACCGACGCTTGTGCGCCGCGCGCCGACGGAGCATCCCCATGACCCTTCGCCTATCCGTGATCGCCCTGACTGCACTGGTCTCGACCGCCATCGTCTCCGAAGCGGCCGTCGCCACCTCGACGCTCACGGACAAGTCCGCCCGCCGCTACCCGCAGCCGGTCCGGGTCGGCGACCTCATCGGTCGTCAGGTGCTAGAGCCGGTTCCAGCTCAGCACGTGCTCGGACGCGTGGCATCGGTTGATCAGAACGCGCGAGGCGGAGTCGACATCGTCGTTCGGTTCGGAGGATTTCTCGGCTTCGGCACGAGGCTGATCGCCGTGCCCGTCGAGGCCGTCGCGCTCCTCGGTGAGCATCTCGCCGTGCTGGACTTCACGCCGGAGCAGCTGCGCGAATTCCCGACCGCGGATGAGGCCGCCGAGCGTGCCCTCGCGCCCGACAGGAGCATCCGCGTTGGGCTGACCAAGCCGTTTCACTAGCCGGACGGTCCGATCGGTAACGCGGCTGAGGAAGTCGCGGGTGAGCTGGGCGCCCTCGCCGGCGTCAGGCTGCATGGACCTGGGGCAGGTCCGCCTCTTGGAGGACGAGGCCGCGGCGGACCCGTCGCTGAAGGAGTTCGTGCGGGACATGCGGACCAGGCTGGCGCCGGGCAAGTTGGCCCGGCACGAGGTGCTCCGGCAGGTTTTCGACGTCTACGGGGAGGCCCTGGTCTGTCGCCTGCTCTGGGAGCGGCTCGGGGGCCGCCTGAGGATCACCAAGATCCCGGAGACGTCCGAGCCCGGCCCGGACTTCGCGTGCGAACTCGATGTCGTCCGGCAGGGGCGGACGGTGACGCTCTACTTCTACCTGGAGGTCAAGTCGCGCGACATCGTCACGGCGCCGCAACGGCTCCCCGAGATGATGATGGAAGCGCTGGAGGTCGAGATCGAGCTGGAGCGCCAGGTCGGCGAGGGCAGGCGCATCGCGATGGCCGAGGGTGTCATCGAACCCTACCGGCCGGTCGGCGACGCCCCTGACTACGACCCCCGGTCCGTCCGGTCGCCCATCGAGGCCATCGCCGGGAAGGCTGCGGGCAACTTCAAGGGCGCCCAGTTCCGGCGCGGACCGACCTTCGCCCTGGCGAACCTGCTTCGGCTACCGCTACCCCAGCCTACGCCCACCTCAACCGGCTATTCGCGTATGGGGAGATGTTCACACTTGCGAAGGCAACAATTACCCAAGCGGGTAAGCCGCTCACAACACGCGAGATCGCACTAGCGATTATCCAAGCGAAGCGCTGGGATGAACGGGATATGATGCTTCGGAAGGCAGTGGCTTACCGCCTAATTCAGTCCCTAACGACAGCATGCCGCCAAGGGCGAATTGGGGATGCCGGCAAGCGAGCTAATGTGCGCGTATGGCGACTGCCCTAGGGCATCTATGTTCCGGCGATATCAGAGGCCGAAAGCCTCGCTTCCACAAAAACACCAAAGTCGGCGGCGTCGACCAGAGGCGAAAAATTCAAACTCGCAATTGACAATTAACGATTGACTCTGTCGGATGCAGCCCCACATGCCAACCTGCTTAGCAGCTGAACCGCTGACTCGTCGACCCATTGGACTGTTATGCTAGTCACGCCTTCGAACCACGGCACCATCACCAAACGCGTCAACGCCTTGAGCGCGGATGCGCTTTTTTCATTAACTGATATCGACGAGTTACTGGAGCTACGTAAAGGCAAAGCTCGATCGCACGTAGGCTCCGACGAAACCTTCTTCCCGACCAAGGAAAAGGGCAGCAGGAACAAAAAACAATATTCAATCGGAGTTCTTAAGCGCTACGTCCTGCTCCTCGCTCTTACTGACGGCATAAACGACACGTTTTTCAAATTCCCAGATGCTAAAAAACGAATTCAATCCATCGGGACAGATAAAGCTTGGGAAGCTTTTTGTGAAAGCAACATTGCATTGCTACAACTATGTCTGATCGCTTCAATGCCTGCTCAAACAAATAGTGCAAATGACCAAAGTGACGCACCGGTCGTTCAAACCGAACCATCGGCCAATCCGTCCGTCTCTACTGGCGATGTAATAAATATCTCACAGTCGTTTAGAAAAAGAACGTGAGGCTGGCCATGGGCGGAACGTTTCCACACAGATTTAGTGAAATCAAAGTTTTTACCACTAGTCGAGATCTTAACTTATTTTTCCATGCCATTAACTCGCGTTAGTCAAATGCCAAATTTCCTATTATCATATTTACGTCTCTTGAAGGCAGTCAGATCGCTTCCAAGCGCTGAAGCTTTGGAGCAACGCATTAAAGAGCTGCACGAAGCACGCTCTATTGATGTAACGAAGCGATTTTCGCGTGGTAACGTATCTCTTCAAGCGGGCCAGTACATAACTGCGACAGAACTAGATGAATGTTACGGCGGAATTGCTCCATGGCGGGCTCATTAAAACTCACGCGCAGCTAACATAATCAAAGAGACGGTTAGTGAATATTCTTGAATTTGACAATCGTCTTGAGGCAATCCTGGTACGGTGGGACAATGTTGAGGCCTCTATTAAATCGGCCGAGTTATTTCAAGGCAAGGTAACGGTTCCCGCAATCAACGAGCTTAGGTATGCTGGTCGCCAGATTATTAGAGCGATAAGCCAAAGTAGAAATTTAGCAGACAGAGATGTATATGATAAAGCTCTATATAATGCTGAGCAGTGCTTGACCAATGCGGATCATGATATTGCCGACTCCTTGGTTATGTTTATTGGAAGACGAATTGACGATTTAAATGCGCGATTTGGCGGCCTTTCGATTGAGCGAGCATATCCACCATACAGAGAGTTGCGTTCTGCTATTAGAGAATGCCAAAAAAGATTGAACAAGCCAGAAAAGATAGCGAAAAACGGCACGAGCTATATGAGTCACTGAAGAAGAATTACCTGCCAAGATTGATGGCCGGTTATAAAGATTTATTCGACGCTGAGCTTTTTATGGCTGTAGAAGTAGAAAAATACAAATCGGAAATCACGAAACAAAAGCTAACAATTTATACTCTGGCGGGGGCTTTATTGCTCGCATCTGTGCTTGCGCTCACCCTAGTTGCTTATATCTTTTATATCAAGTTTCAATAATGACAAATATTATTGTCATTATTGATGGGACAACGAACTCTGCTGCGCGTGGCAAGCGGCAATATTTTACAAATGCATTCTGCATAGCAGAAGCTTGTATTTTAGGCGGGCGATCTGTCGGCGATGAGCCCGTTGTACTTTATTACCCGGGCCCTGCAAATCGAGATGTATACGGCAAGGTACTGAATGCAGCCACGGGCGCCGAAATGGAGGCCTTGGTTCGCGAAGTATACCTAGCTTTATGTCTCAATCTAAATTCGATGGAACATGATAAGATATATATATTTGGCTATTCTCGAGGCGCTATAGTTGCAAAAGCGTTGATATCGATGATTGATGCCTCTGGTATACTTCAAAGATCTCAAATAGAATATCTTGATAGGGCCTACCAGTACTATATGAACCGCCTGGATATAGACAGGCTGTTCCTGGTAGACAGAATACGAAAGATGCCTATAGAATTTGTGGGATTATATGATCCTGTAATGGGTCCAGAGAATTACAGAATTAGTATTCGAATAGACGACAACGTGAGTAGCCTTGTGCGGCACGCCGTTGAGATATTTGCTCTCAACGAGAGGAGAGATAGTTTCATCCCAAATATATGGTTCGCGTCAAATTCCAATTACGATCCATTTCAGAGCATCGCAGAAGAAGACTCAATCAATCTGCCTGTCAATCTCGAACAGATTTGGGTACCTGGATGCCATGGCGACGTCGCTGACTTTACGACGAATAGTCTTATAACTGACATTGTGCTCTTAACAATGTTCCAGCGCATAAGGCTGCGAAGCCAGTTGGTTATCTGTCAATCTTATATCGACTCTGTTTTCAAGAGAACGATTTCACAATCAAGGAAACCAAGTATATACGATAAGAGTAAATTAGGCTGGAGGGCGGATCGCCTAATACCACAAAATGGAATTTCCGAGATCCATCCACTCTGCCTTCAATTTGAGAATAACTACATCATTCGTAACGGATCGAAAAAAATGTACTCGTTAGGTCCTAGCGCTGATGCTAATAACGGAAGTTTTTTCAAAGAATTCGATTTTTCTTTGAATGGTATCGTAACAAGTACAAATCCGACCCCGGAAGCTGACATAGCTATGTCAGTACAAAATGCGCTTAACAGTGTATGATGATTTGGGTTAGTCGCTGAGCTTTCCTGCGTAGCAAGCCTCTCCTCCTGCAAAGTCGTCGAGGCGCAAGGACGCTGTTCAAAGCCAGGAGACTGAAGCAACAGACCTCAACCTCAACGCTTTTGGGTGAGGTTGCTGCATAATACCGCGAAGTTCCAGCACGAGCCGGCCGCCTTCAAGGGCGGCCCGCGACCCGAGCTCCTCGTGGTCGCGCTCGAGGAACGCCTTGTCGTCGAGGTGAAGACCCCATCGCTCCTGGCGCACGCCCGCCAGCGCGGGGAGAACGGCGTGCAGTTGCCCTACCGCGAGGGCTTGCCGCTGGAGGGGGCGCGGGAAGCCTTGGGGGCCGGCGGACTGACGCTACCGAGGGACAACCCGATCCTGGATTTCCTGAAGGACGCTGACCGGAAGTTTCGGGGTTTCCGGTCCGACGGCCAAACCGCGGGCCTGCTCGTCATTGTCTGGGACGACCACATCTACGAGCCGATATCGACGTTGGTGAACCCCCGGTCCGGCCTCCTGACGCCGAACAGCTTCGCCAAGGGCGAGGACGGTGCCGCCCTGCGCTTCCCCGACGTCGATGCCGTCGTCGTGGTCCGACACCTGCACAACTTCGTGCGGGCGGCGGGGGACGCGCCGCTGTTCGACCGGCGCCATGGGCTGGATTTCGGCGACGACCGGGCGCTCCCCAACGTGTTGTTCGGCGGCGATGGTGGCAGGCCGATCCCCGGCGAGGTCCTCACCCGCCTCCGGGCTTGGCCGCACGACGACCCGAGGCTTGCGAACATGGCCGAGTACAAGCCGAATGACGTCGTCCTCTGGGTGTAGGACCACCAATCCCTAGGCGATGAACAATCCGACGTCCGGCAAAAGGAAACCCCGCGGCGCGCATCTGAGGCGCAGCGGGGTTCGAGGCCTCAGGGAAGGCGCCGGCGGCATCGAGCCGTCGGCGGGTGTTTCCGGCGCGGACCTGCAGCCCAAATCTGCCATTCCATGCCAATGGCAGCTTTCGGAAGCTAAGCGGCCATTCCAGCTGCTCCATTCGGAAGACCGCTTATGGCGCAGAGCTGCCTAGCGCCGCCATCAAGTGAACTTTGGCTTTCCTGTCTTGCCAGGCGAAACTGGGCTGGCAGGAATACACCCATCGCGTTCGTATCAGCAGTTTAGCTGACCGGCCGAACGCGAACGCTTCTAGCCCGTCTTATTCATGAGGGCAGTGGATCTGAGGTGGCGAGCGTAGCGTAGGCCATTGATATGGCTTAGGGATTGGGTGCTGTTGCCAAGCCTTCAGACCGCATCGAGCCCGCCACGCCCGCCATGTCCGATCCTACGTGTCTCCCGTTCGCGTTTCCATCCGTCTGGGGCAAGAAGCTCACAGCTGCGTTTGACGGCGGACGCCTGACCTCGGACGGCGGCGTCCTGCTGCTCGCCCAGGCTGCCCGACGGTTGGGCATCGCCGAGAAGCTCGCCGCGGTGATCCCGGACCGGCGTGATCCGAGCCGGGTTCTGCATCCGTTGCCCGAGATCCTGCTGGCACGCATCCTGGCCATCGCCTGCGGGTACGAGGATGCCGATGACCTCGACCATCTGCGCGCCGATCCAGCCTTCAAGCTCGCCTGCGGCCGCCTGCCCGACAGCGGCGCGGACCTGATGAGCCAACCCACCGTCTCGCGGCTGGAGAACACGCCGGGCCTGCGCGACCTCATCCGGCTCGGGCGGGTGCTGGTCGACCTCTACTGCGCCAGTTACGCCGTGCCGCCAGCCGCCGTTACTCTCGACATCGACGACACCTGTGATGTGGTGCACGGCCAGCAGCAACTGTCGCTGTTCAACGCTCATCACGCTGAGCGCTGCTTTCTGCCGATCCACGTCTACGACACCGCCACCAGCCGTCCCGTCGCGATGATCCTGCGCCCGGGCAAGACGCCCTCGGGTCGCGAGGTGCGGGGCCATCTGCGTCGGCTCGTCCGGGCGATCCGCCGCCACTGGCCGAACACCGCGATCACCATCCGGGGTGACGGCCATTACGGCCGGCCGGAGGCGATGGACTGGTGCGAGGATAATGGGGTCACCTACGTCTTCGGCCTGACCGGCACCAAGGCGCTCGCCGCCAAGGTCGAGGACACCGCCGACCCTATCCGGGTGGCGCGGGCCATCGACGACAAGGATGCGGTGCGCGGCTTTGCCGAGACCACGCACGCGGCCAAGTCCTGGCGACAGCAACGCCGCGTCGCTGCCCGCATCGAGGCCACGCGGCTCGGCCTCGACATCCGCTACGTGGTCACGAACATCACCACCGGCACGCCCGAATGGCTCTACGCCGACCTCTACTGCGCCCGCGGTCAGGCCGAGAACCTGATCAAACTCCACAAAACGCAGTTGGCCTCCGACCGCACCTCCTGCCGGAACCCTGCCGCCAACCAGATGCGGCTCGTGCTGCACACGGCGGCTTACTGGCTGATGCTGACCGTCCGCGACGCCATCCCGAAGACCCATCGTCTCGCCAGAGCCGAGTTCGCGACGATCCGGCTGCGGTTACTCAAGCTCGGGGCCCGCATCCGCGAGACCGCTGCCCGTGTCCGTCTTGCCTTCGCTGCCGCCTGTCCCGAGGCCGACCTGCTACGCCACCTCGCGACCGCGTTTGCTCCGGCCCCGGCCTGAACCACGGGGCTGTGACGCCCCGACGAACCCGCTTCCATCCCTCCAGCGCCGACAGAACACTCCAGATCCACACGCGTCAGAACAGACGTGCGATCCCGCTCGCCATCAGCCCAAAACGCACCGTCCGCCGAAGCCCAATGAATAAGTCGGGCTAGGGAGGCGCGGACGATCTTCCTGCCGGACCGATAGTTGAAGCGCAATCTGATCGTTCGCACATCCGGTCGTTCGGTCAGGCCCTCGAGCAGTTCCGGGTTCGCTCCCGTGAAACCATATATCGACTGGTCCGCGTCGCCGACCGCGAACAATCGGATGCCTCCGCCGAAGCACGACAGGAGAACGAGCCGTGCAGTGCATGGCCGAGATCCTGATATTCGTCGACGAACAGGATGGGAAAGCGGGCGCGAAGCGCGTCGCGTATCCAGTCATGCTCCTTGATCATGCGATAGGCCAGTAGTGGCATGTCATCGAAATCGATCAAGCCTTGCTGCCGAAGCTTGAACTCGTATGCTTCGATGAACATCGCGAGCCCGGATTGCGTCCCCGCCACTCCGGTCGGGTGCGATCCACGTCCCGACGACGCTTCTCCGAGGCGAAGCTCCATCGGCGATGAGGGTCGTCCGTGCCGGCGATCGCGACCGCGTAGGCGGCTTCCACCGACGCGCGCATCTCGGCGCGCTTCGCGACCCGGAAATCGGCGGGCAGTCCGATCGGCACGCATCGGGCGTACGGCGCGATCACCTGGCTAAGCGCAAAGCCGTGAACCGTACCGACGAAGACGCGGTCGCCAGCTTCCATGCCGAGGCGCGCCAGCCGCATTTCGAGCTCAATCGCGCATTCGTTGTTGTAGGTGATGCATGCCACGCCGCGTGGTTCAACCACGTCCTCCGCCAGCGCGCGCGCCATTGCGGTAGTCAGCGTCTTGGTCTTTCCGCTGCCTGGGCCCGCCAGCACCACGCAATGCCCGGTCTCGCGTACGGCCGCCGACTGCTCCGGATTCGCGGCGAGTTCCTCGAGCGCCTGAAGAAGCAACCGACTACTGGACACGGCCGGCCACGAAGCGGATTGCATCGGTGATGTAGTCGGGTGGAGCCAGACCAACCGCCTTTTTCGCGAGCTTCGCGCTCAGCCGGCCTTTACCGATGTCCGCCACCATGGCCAGCAGCTGCGACGCGTCGACGGGGGCCGAGCCTGCCCTCCAGTTCGCTATGCGGGTGCTTCGGGTGGATCCGAAGCCCTGCTCATCGAGGATGTCGAGGAGAGGCTTCAGCAGCGACGGCGTATTCGCGACGGAGACTTCAAATGTCTGCTCGTTGAGAAAGATGCCGGCACCGGCCCAGGTCGATGCGAACGACACGAACTGGAGCGCCTCCCACGCTGTCCGCTGCGCGGGATGGATGGGCGGCTGCCCACGCACCTTCAGCACATCGCTCCAGAGATCGATCACACGCTTTTTTCCGAGCGGTTGTTTGGCACCATCCAAAGGATCCCAGTCGGTAATCACCGCGTAGGGCATGCCCAGAGCTTCGGCGAGCTTGACGTATGGACCGAAGTTCGTGCCGGCGACGTTGCACACCGTGATGCCGAGATCATCCAATACTTGTCCGAGAGCCGAGGCGAACACGGGAACCAGCGCCTCCTCGGCGTCGCCTTCGACGAATATCACGCCGCGGGCGAAGAGCAGCTCCGCTCGCGTGGCATCGAGGTAGTTCTCGAGATCGTCCAACTCGTCGGACGTCACCGGCAGGTTGGCAAGGGAGAATGCCTGCGTCGACCGGTTCCGTCCTTTCAGCTGGATGATCGACCGCAGCGGCGTGACCGCGGCGAGCGTCGGGGAATGGCTGGTGACGATCAATGCCTGTGCGGCATCCGCAGAAGCGAACAGCTTCTTGAAGACGGACCGCTGCAGCTGCGGGTGAAGGTGCGCCTCCGGTTCCTCGATGCACAGCAGGGAGAAGTTGCGCTCGTTCTTCCTCCGGCGCCATGCGAATTCGGCCAGCTTCAACGCCAGCAGGGCGACGTTGGCTGATCCAAGACTCGCCTCCGCGATGCCGCGCTTGCCGCCGTCGATGAACATCGCGATCGCCCGGAACAGTCGCAGCGGGTCGGACGGCGCGAATCCCAGACGTGGATCGATATCATGCGCTTCGCCGGAGAGATGAAGGATGCCGGCGCGCAGCTCGTTCTCCAGCACCTTGATCGTCGGAAACGCCTCCAGCGTCTTCGTGGCCTTGTCGAGATCGGCCGCGACCGCGGCGAGATCCTCGCGGGTCACGCTCGAAATCGCGTCCTCAAGAAGGGGGCGCAGTGGCGAACCTCTCCATGTGCCGAGATGCCCTTCGGCATCGCGCAACGCGTCGAGCACGTCGATTGCGATCCGGCGTCGAACCTTGCTGGGCACCGGCCGGGACTCCTCGCCGCCGCCGAACACGACAAATTCGAAGTCGTCGCTCGACTGCGGAATTCCAGCGACGTCGGCCTTCTTCCGGAAGATGTAGCTGAGTCGCGCAATCGTCGGATCGCCGGCGACACGATACTCCGTCAATAAGGCGAGCAGACCGAAATCGGTCGTGAATTCCGCGAAATCCAGATGGATTTCGATCGGACTGCCGTAGTCGGGCGCCGCACCATCCCAGAAGTCCGACATCTTGAGCTGACGCGCCGAGTCCGGAAGCGTAGGATCGAGAACCAAGCGTATCGCGAACAGGAGATTGCTCTTTCCGATGCGGTTTTCCCCCAGGATAACGATGTTTCCCGAGAGAGGGATATCGACCTGTAGAAAATTTCTGAAATTTCTTATGCTGAAATTACTCAACAGCATCCGCTTAGATCCGATTCTCTAAAGTGAAATAATTCAAGAGTAAGATCAGTAACCTAGAGCAGTCGCTTCCACAATAGGAAAAGACCACGGACCCGCTTGAAATACCTTCGGGTTTCCGACGCGTGCCTGATCTTTGCTGCGATGATATCCGGGATCGAGAGGCGCCGGGCCAGCGCTTCGTAGATATCCATTCCGTCTGCGAGAATGATCTTCCTGACTGTGAACGCCTGCAGACCGACTTCGGTGAATCCCGCGAAGCTAACGAAAAGACCGCGCGTCCATTTCGGACGTTCGTTCACCTTACCTTGAAAACCGCGCAAAGTACTGGCGTCGGTCTTCACGCGGTGCCACTTCGCCTCGAGCAGATACGTGTTGCCATTCAACTGGAACGAACCGTCGATCTGCTCGCCGACAACGGTGAAACCTCCGCGCGCATCCATGTCCCATGCGTTGTAGAGGTCCGTAAGTAGCCGCTCGAAATGGCGCCCTCGGGCCTGAGGATCATCCGACAATTCGTGAAGAGCAAGAAAGCGCTCCTCAAGTCGTCGCAACTCCTGCTCGTTCGAACGTAGTGCTTTCCGAGTGTTCGGCGGATTCGGATCGACGCCGCTCCGAACGATTTCGTAATCTGGAAGTAGAGGTCCGCCCAATCGCTCCACGATTAGGCTTAGACGCCGATGTGCATCGACGGCCATCTCGATCTGCTGGCTAGCGACTCGCTTCGTCTCACAGTATTCCCATAACGCGGCCAGTGCTCTTACGATCGCCCGCGGTTGCCCGACCGTCAAGAATGCGCGGAGGCGTTTACCCTTGCTGCCGCCATAGATCGCGTAGGCGCCATCATCGATATCGACCCCGACCTCCCGGTTGAAGAAATCCGCGAAAGTGTTGTTGGTAAAATCAACCACGTAGCCCGAGCTCATGCCGAACAGCTCGTCGACGAGAATTAGTTCGATTGGTCGAAGCTGCTCCATCCGTTCGACTATCCGCATGTTCGTGTGCAGCCCTGCTCCGTTCCGCGCTGTTCGCGGGACCTCCTTGCTGCGTCCGAGCCTGTGCGAACGGCCGGGCGACGCGCTTCGGCCGCAGACGCGGATTCGGGTGGCACACCGCGTAACCTGACGAGCTTGCGGCGCAAAGGGTTCGAGACCCCGAAGCGAGCCTCCGACGCGAGCGGTGCACAAGGAGTGTCGCTTCCGCCTCCCGACGGGCGGCGCCCGCTCCGACGTACATCCCGGAAGCCTGGTCGAGCGAGGCGCGTTCTACCGCTCTCCGGATTTCTGCGTGGAATGCATGAGCCGCTCCGAACCTGCCTTCGGACTGCCTCGCCTCGCATGAGATCGCGCGAGCGGCAGGGCCACGCGTTCGGTACCGCGCAGTTCATCGGCCGGCCCGGCTACCAGCGGAAGTCGGGAAAGCGGATTGTCAAAATCCGACAACGGACCGGGCGCTGTCAGCCTCCGAAAAGATTTCCGGCCCGGTCCCTGCCCGACGTCTCGCGATGAGGGGGCAGAAATCGCGAGACACGGCGGAGTGGCACAGGCTCCGAATTCGGCCCGCACCGATGACGAAAGGTGTTCAGTTCGCGCTATACGGCCAATGCAGCCGGAGTTCGCGACACCTGCCACTTCGATCTCGTGTGCCAGCGCCTCATCACAATGGACCCGACCTCGCGGCGACAAACTAGCATACTGCGCCAACGAACTCGCTGGATGCGCCGGCTACGCGAGTTGGCAAGATGCGCCTGAACGTCCGTGTGTGGACGCCCCATCGGATTCAAGGGGGTGTTTGAGAGATCTGTGCGCGCAGGTTCAGGTGCTTCCGTGTGTCCGGCCTTTCGATGCAGCCATCCTCACGGCTGCTGGCCTGTATGGAGATCGCGGATCGGGTCCAAGTCGCTTTGGCGCGCTCGAGGCGCTTGGACGTTCACTGGTTTTCCCGACCCCGTCTTCTGACCGTTGCGCCATACCTCTCGCCTGACCTTCCCTGCCTCCCTGACGCCTCAGGCCGTGGCGGTCACGCCGTGGCCGGAGCTCTGTAGGAGCCGCCGCGGGCCATCAACGCCCAGACGATCCTCGCCATCTTGTTCGCCAGGGCGACGGTGATCAGCATGCGCGGCTTGCGCGACAGCATACCGGCCAACCACGCCCCAGCTTTGTCGGGAGCGCGCGCCGCGACCTTGGTCGCAGAACTCGCGCCCAGGATCAGCAACCGTCGCAAGCTGCGCTCGCCCATCTTAGTCGTTCGCCCCAGCCGCTCCTTGCCGCCGCTGGAGTGCTGCCGCGGGACGAGGCCGAGCCAGGCCGCAAAGTCGCGCCCGCGGCGGAAGGTACTGGCGGCCGGTGCCAGTGCCACCAGTGCGGTCGCGACCACCGGGCCGATACCCGGTACCGTCATCAGCCGCTTAGCCACGGCATCGTCCTTCGCACGCTGGGCGATCGCGCGGTCGAGGCGCGCGATCTGCGCTTGGAGCGCTTGCAGGCTGTCCGCGATGACGGCCAGGACCGGCCGTGCCTCGGCCGGAACGTCAGATGTGGGGTCGCGGACGATCGCGACGAGCTGGCCAACGTGCCCGGCCCCCTGGCGAACGACGTATCCAAACTCGGTGAGGTGCCCGCGCAGCGCGTTGATCAACTGGGTCCGCTGACGCACGAGCAGGTCGCGCGTACGGAACACCACTGCCGCAGCTTGAGCCTGCGCGCTCTTGCCCTGGACGAACCGCATCGTCGGGCGCTGCGCCGCCTCGCAAATCGCTTCCGCGTCGGCCATGTCGTTCTTCTGCCGCTTCACAAACGGCTTCACGTAGGCTGGTGGGATGAGCCGCGTGTCGTGACCTGCCACGGCTATCTCGCGCGCCCAGTAATGAGCACTGGCGCACGCCTCCATCGCGACCACGCATCGCGGAAGTGTCGAGAAGAACGCCAGCACCTGATCACGCCGCAGCTTCTTGCGGAACACGACTGCGCCACTCGGACCGGAGCCGTGAACTTGGAAAACCGATTTGGCCAGATCGATTCCGACCGTGCTAACCTCGCCCATGGACGCCTCCTGCAGTGGTGTCACAACACCTCCACTCTGGCACGCCGATGCCGTCAGGGGGCGTCCACCCCAACGCTCCCGGGAACGGCAAGGACCCGCTTCGACCGCGAGATCGGCCGGAGAGCGGCTCCACGTGCACCCGCGCCGCCTCACGAAGGTGGCGAAGCGGATTCGATCTTCCGGAGAATTTCGGGCAACGAAACCGGCCTGAAATTCCAAACGTCCACTCCGACGTCGCAGGTGGCTGGCAGGTTCGGCAAGGCTCCGTGGCTATGTCCATGCAAAGCCAGAGATCCGCGGCGGGATCCCCTCCACCCGCGCAATGCGTAATGGAACAGGACCAGCAGGCGGCCATTCGCGTCGATCTCGGCGTAGTGCTGCACCGAAGCCCAAGGCAGCGCCAGGGTTCTTCCACGGTCGTGGTTGCCGCGCACCAGATGGATCGCCCGACCGTGTAGGCGACCGAAGATCTCCGCCTGCCGATTGGGACCACAGCGGTAGGCGAAGTCGCCCAGATGCCAGACTTCGTCGCGGTCCTCGACGACGGCGTTCCAGCGTTCGATCATCGCCTCGTCCATCTCGGCCACGTCGGCGAATGGACGATGGCAGAAGCGGATGATGTTGGCGTGGCCGAAATGGTGATCTGCCGTGAACCAGAGGGTCATGGCTCCCTCCCCCATGCGCCTGCTGAGTCGCGATCGGCGCCCACTTAGAAAACCAGATTTTCTGATAATCTTCCATCCGGTCTAGCTGGCTGGTCGGCTTTCTCGATCCCGCCGACGGGCCAATGCCCAAGACCCTCAGAAGCGCACGTCATCGAAGATTGATCGAACTGCTCGTCGAAGCTCGTGAGCGATCAGGCCTGACTCAAAGCGAGCTCGCCTCGCGACTTGGCCGATATCAATCGGTCGTCGCCGCGATCGAAGGAGGGGGAAGGCGGATCGATCTGGTCGAGTTTCTCGAGATCGCGGACGCGTTGGAAATCGACGCGACGGTGGTCCTGAAGGCAGTTCGCGCGATCTCCCCCTGACGTCGGTTCAGCCCGACCAATCCTCGTCGAGGAACCCCAGGCCGGCGAAGGGCGGCTCGGGTTTGCAGCGATCGTATCGATTGCGACGGTCGCTGCGACGGCACCAGCGCCCATCGCGGATTCCGTCATTGTAGCTGGCGACAGGCTACGGCCGCACGGCTAGGATCCTCTCCATGACTGCGCCGATGGATGAATTCTCACCTCTCACGATCGCAGGCTACGCCTCGCTCGCCTCGTCCACCGACCAGCGAAGCGACGGTGGCTCGCTGGCGTTCCCTCTGCTCGGGCTCTTCGGGGAAACGGGCAGCCTTCTCAGCGAAGTCAAAAAGAAGCAACGTGATCGGGCCTCGTATCTCGGATACGCCAGCGCCGTCGTCGAAGAACTCGGCGATGTCCTCTGGTACGTGACCGCGGTCGCTTCACGCGGCGGACTCCGATTGGAGGAGATCTTCGCAAGCCCGACCCAGACCGGTGCGGCGACCTTCGCATCCCTCCAGCCCGCGATCATGCCGCATCAGGACGCGCCGAACGCGGCTTTCGAAAGGACGCTTCTCCAGCTTGCCAGCGAGGTCGGTGTGCTGCTCGCCGACCAGCACGAGGAGCGGCTCGGACAAGGCGATCTGCTTGCGGATCGGTTGAGATCGATCACACGGTCCCTGGTCGAGGCCGCCACCGAAGCGGGAGTGACGCTCGAGGCGGCGGCAGTGAAGAACCTGGAGAAGATCTTCGACAGGTGGCCGCACGAGCGCATCTATCCGGTGCCCCTCGATGCGCAGTCCGATCCGGCGGAGCAGCTGCCGCGAGACCTGTACGTCGACATCTTCGAGCGCGACGTCCGCGAGCGCAAATTCGTCTACCAGCGTTGCAACGGCATCAACATCGGCGACCGGCTGACGGACAACGCCATGCTTCAGGACGACTACCGCTTCCACGACGTCTTCCACTACGCCTACGTCGCCGTGCTCGGCTGGTCGCCGGTCGTCCGGGCCCTGCTCCGGGTGAAGCGCAAGAGCGCGCCGAAAGTGGACGAAGCGCAGGACGGCGCACGGGCGATCCTGATCGAGGAGGGGATCACGACCTGGATCTTCGGGCAGGCAGTGGACCTGGAATTGTTCGCCGGCGCTCGGCCCGGCGACATCCCGTTCGACCTCCTGAAGCACGTCCGCCAGTTCGCGGCGGGCTACGAGGCGGAGCGCTGCCCGCTTTGGATGTGGGAAGAAGCCATTCTTCAGGGCTATGCGGCTTTCCGCTTCCTGCGCGAACATCGGCGCGGGCGTATCCACATCGACATGGTCAACCACCGCCTCTCGATCGAGCACCTGCTTTGAGAACGCCCGCATCCTTCGCTGCAGCGCTCGCCGAAGTTCGGCTGCCCTCGGTCTTCAATCCGTACGGAGACGTCTGCCCGGAACATGATCGCGCCGATGCCGCCACCGTGCGTCGACGCAATCTCACGCGCTGCCTGGAAGCGGCGCTCGACGCCAACGTCGATACGATCTGGATCGCCCGCGACCTCGGATATCGCGGCGGCCGCCGGACCGGATTGCCCCTGACGGACGAGGTCCATCTCGAGCCGGCCGGCGCCCTTATGGGCGGCATCGACCTCAAGCGCGCCACCCGCGGTCCCGTCGTCGCCGAGCGCACCGCGGCGATCATCTGGCGTGTTCTCGCCCGGATAGGCGAGCCTGCGATCCTATGGAACGTCTTCCCGCTCCACCCACACGAGCCGAAGAACCCGTTCTCGAACCGATGCCACACCCGCGCCGAGCGCGACGCCACGTGGTGCCTCATGGAGGCCTTGATCGCGATGGTCGCGCCCAAGCGCATCGTCGCGATCGGGCGCGATGCGGCTCTGGCTCTTTCTGGTATCGACATCCCGCTCTCAGTCGTCCGCCACCCGAGCTACGGCGGACAGGCGGAGTTCATCTCTGGCGTGCATTCGCTCTACGGTGTCGCCCAGACGACCAAGGAGCGGCCGACGCCTGCGAGCCTGCCCTTCTGAACACGCATGCGGGCCTTGCGGAAGGGCTCCGGCGACTCCGTCCGAGACGATCGGCGGCGACGGGACGAACGTGGTCGCGGCGCCCCCTCGATCCGGCATCGGTCAGGCCGCGTATTTCTGGCCGGCATCCCGGACTCGGCTTAGAAGGGTCTTGATGTCGTTGCGACGGGTGCCCTTCGGCAAATCGACCTCAGCACGCGTGGAGACGATCGTGAGTTCGCCGAGATCGAGGCCCGTCTCACGGCAGACGAAATCCATCAGACGCCCAAGGCCGATGAGGTTTCCGAGCAATTTTTCAACGTAGAAGTGGTTACGATACATCGCCGTAAGCCCAAGCTTCTTTCCGCTGTTCTTCGCTCCGGGCACCACCTTGAAACTCAGGAAGCTGAGACATTGTCCTCCGTAGGGTGAATTGTCGACGTCGCGTGCCGCATCGAACAATGGAAGCTCGAATTTGTTGAGGGATTTGACTTTTTTGTCGTTGATCCGTCCGACGATATCCCAAAGCTGATTCGGGCTCTTCCCTTCCGGCACCGAAACGTCGATCATCCGCTCGAAGTAGTAGCCAGACCACCGCTCGTTGCGCCGAACCCTTCTCAACACCCGTTCCTGGAAGACGTCGAAGAAGGCCGGGGCACCGTATCGGTGGTAAAGACTGGCAGGGAAGATCGTGTTCGCCACGGTCCCGACCGCCTGTTGACCCTGTTGGCGGAGGAAGTCATCGACCAGAGCGACGCCTGGATCCTGCAGCGTCGTGTTCCTCGTCGGGTCCGCGATGTCGAGGACGACGTTGTAGGCGCAGTGGCTCGGCTGCGCTTCGACCATCCGTACGGCCTCGCGCCAAGCGCTGATGCAGTCAGGCTGCTGGGGGATCGGGAGATACAACGACATCCTCCGTCAGTTTCGCGGCAGCGTAGATGCGCGGGGCGATAAACGTCTCGGTGAGCCAAGCGTGGCCTCGCTTGCCCCACTTCGCGCCCCAGCTGTTCCGCACCAGGATCGCACGATGGCCGCCGGCCTTTCCGTGGCCGACGGCGACCACGGCGTGACGGCGCTGCGGCTCCGGCGTTTCGCCGGTGGCGGGATGGATCATGCCGTCCGCATCCGGTCGAAAGAAGGAGCGGGAAAGCTGGATCAGGACGATGACCGGCTGGCCGCGCTCGATCTCGCCCACGATGATGTCGAAGGCGACCGGGCGACGTTCGGATCCGCGTCTGAACAGAAGGCCGACGTCGCCCGGCGGGACCCAGGACGCAGCATCGACCGGCGTCGCCGGAAGGTAGGGCCAACCGCCCTCCTCCGGCTGCCCGTCCTCACGCAGTACGTCCAGCATGGACGCCAGCGTCGCTCCTTCATCCGGACCGAAACCCATGCGCGTCTGAGCCCGATGAAACGCGTACTCGGACGAAAGGGGGAGCCATCCGGGCCGAACCCCGGCATGGGTGTCGCTCGCAGCAAACGCGAGACAGGTCGGCCGGGGGCCCTGATCGCGCGCATGACCGAAGCGCGGCCGCAGGTCTACGAAAACCTCGACGCCGCTCATGCCGCCTCAAGCAAGCTCCGCCGCTCGGCACGAGAGAGGCCTTCCTCCTCGGGGCCGGTCAGGTCCATCTCGACGTCCAATTTGGTTAGGAGCGCGTCGGGATCCCAGGGCCGAAACTCGGCGAGTTCGATCAGTCCGCGGAAGTCGTCCGGCGGCGCGGCCGTGACGCGCCGAAGCACGTTGTCGCCGACGCTGTCTTCGGGTGGCTCCGACAATTCGTCCCCGACGATCGCGAAGCCGCTGTCTTTGAGCTGATCGATGTCCCACAGATATCCGCCGCCGCTGTGCTCCTTCAGGCGGAGCACGAAGATGTCGTTGCGGCTTCCATCGATGCGGGTTCCGGCGTCGCGTTCCGTGAGAAGCCAGACGTCGCCTCGATAGTCGTCTGGGCGGTAGGGATCCAGAAGCTCGGCCTTGAGTTCCCGCGGTTTCGTCTCGAGGAGCGCGTCGACGTGTCCGGAGGTGATCAGACGATGCCTCGCGAGCGTGTAGCAGGTCGCCGCGTAGCTGGCGCCCAGACGCAGAGAAAGCTGGTAGACGCGATCGGGTCGGACGAAGTCCCTCGCCGTCCAGCCCTGACGCGATGCGTGTGCGAAGAAGAGCCAACGCGGCATCATGAACTCGACCGCGAAGGCATCCGCTTCGACCTCCTGGAATTTCGGCGCCCTCTCACCAGCCATCGGCATGCGCCGCAGAATTCCCTCGTCGTCGAGACTGGGCTCGTGCCCAAGGGAGAAGTGCCCGAGCTCGTGGGCTGCCGTGAAGCGCTGGATGCTCATGGCGCGCTGTGTGGTCACGAGGATTCCCGGAGCCGGATCGTTCAGATAGGCTCCGAGGAGTCCCTGCAGAGGACGCAGAAGGAGTGGCAGGTCGAGCGCTCCGATCGATCCGAATACGTCGACATTGCCCCCATGCGCTTCGACCCGTGATCGTATGCCGAGATCCCGATGAAGCCGCGCGGCGGCCTGTGTACCGGCCCGGACCGCTCCTGCGTAGGTTGTCGCGACCATCGCTCAGCCTCGATCCGGCCGCGCTCTGACCCGCAGGTACTCCGCGAAGCGACCGAGCTCCTCTCTGTCCTTCTCCGAGAGCGCCGCCGCCTGCCGCGCCAAGTGGGCGACGTCGATCGGCAGTTGTGAGGAGGCCTCGTCTTCTCCGGTGAAGTAGCCCACAGGTTGGCGGTAGAGTCTGGCCAAACGCGTCGGCTCGATGGCTTCCACACGGCGCTGGCCACTCTCGATATCGGTCAAGGCAGTGCGCGGGATCTTGAGGTAGTTCGCCACCTCCTCCTGCTTCAGACCGAGATACTTCCTGGCCTCTTTCAGCCGATCGCCCAGCTTCCTGCGTTCCTCCTCGTCGCTGCCCGGAGGGCTCGAGGCTTGGTTCACGTCTTCACTCCGTTGATCTTGGCCCAGTGCTTCTCGATCCGTGGAACAAGCTGTTCCAACGCCTGCTCCACCGACGTGAAGCCACCCGCGCGTACGACGGTATCCGGCAGGTTGCAGCCGACGACACTTTCGACCGCCGTGAGCAGCGAGACGACCACCAGGGAGTCGATCTGAAACTTCGTCGTGGCGATCGCCGCCGGCGTGGGCGGCAGGGCGTCGCCTTTCACGGCCGCCTCCGATTTGACCGCCTCGATCAGCTCGTCGCGTAGGCACTTCTCGACTTCGGCCGTCGGGAAGGACGACACGGATGGAGCGGGGAACGTGGCGAGCGTCATGGCCTGTCGAAATCCGTGACTTTCCAAGAACAATAATGTCGAATTTTTCGACATGCAAGCGGCGATCAGGATGCGACCTGAAACGGCTGCGGACGCCCTGCAAAAGCGTTGGACGACCGATCGCGGCCAAGCGTATCGGAAATGCCGCATCCGATTTCGGACCGGTGGCACGACGCCGATCCGTACCTTCCATGGCCTCGCGATAGGTTGCCGAGGAAGTTACGGACAAGGAAGACGCCGGACCCAAGCCCGAACGGATCAGTCACCCGACGTGCCGAACCCGCGATCATCCGGCCTCGGGACTAGAACGCCACGCGGCCCTGCAACTGGTCGCGCCGTGTCCCGCCCTGCTGACCGCGGCGATGGCACGACGACCGATCTCGGTCGACGGTGCTGCCTCAGGCGACGCATCGCACACCCGGCCCGCCTCGCGACGAGCGGCAGGTCGATACGCGATGCGAGATCCGGATGCGGGCGAAGGACGCCGTGCGACGCTTCGGCCCGTTGGTGGATCGACCCGATCCGCACGTGAGCCGAGAAGGCACCCCCATCAAAAGGGTGTTTCGATTTTTTCGTGGGCCGACGGCGACCTCGTGCGCGTAAGAACGGCAGGACCTCCTCGATGTCCCACCGAGTGACCGCGCCCGGCGCGCGATCTCGGCCGCCGATGTGCCCGTGTCGAGTGCATAGGAAGCACCGGCCCACTTTTGAACCGCGTTCGCCGTCGGGCGGAGGAGGCGCCCGCATGGACCGCGGAGCACCGAAGGAACCAGCGTACCCTGGATCGGCATAGCCGCGGACGACGTCTGGAACGTCGAACGCCTCCGACCCTGGATATCGCCGATCGACGAGCGGCACACCCGCCTGGACCGAAGGCAGTGGATTTCTGAGCAGGTCGGAAGGAATGCGCAGGTCCCGTGTCCCGCACCTAGGTCGAGATCGAGCTACGAAGGCGCCTAAGGCGTCGGGAGATCCAGCGCGGCCGAAACCGGAAAATCGGAGTGAGCCGTCGCTTGCCCATTCCTTCGGGAGCGGACCCACACGCGGGTCCCGCAGCGTGGCATACCCGGTGCCGCCTTGGTGCTGCCTGGAAAGCTGCAACGCCGGGGTGAGGTGTTGCAACGATCCTGCAAGTACTTGCAATAATTGAAGTTTTGGAGCGGGCGAAGGGATTCGAACCCTCGACCCCAACCTTGGCAAGGTTGTGCTCTACCCCTGAGCTACACCCGCTCTCTAGTGCCTGAGACGCCTCGGAAGTCCGTCTCCGGAAGTCCGTGCCGGCGTCCCCCGGCGCGGCTCTCTAAACACCATTCCTTTCGCCGGCGCAACCCCCTTTTCCGCCTCACCACTGCAAAGCTGGAAAAAGTCCTTCTTGCAGCTCCCGCAGCCGCGCGGCGGTGGCCCGCGTGGTGCCCTCAGGCAGGGCGTCGAGGGGGAAGAACCCGCTCTCCGCGATCTCCCGGTCCGGTGCCTTCGGCCCCCGCAGGCTGAAAGCGGGGGCTTGGAACAGGGCGATGTGGTCGCGGGCGGCCCCCACCTCGCTGTGGAACAGGCCGAGGAGGCGCAGCGGCGCCTGCGCCTCGATCTCCGCCTCCTCGCGGAATTCCCGCACCATCGCGTCGTGGGCGGTCTCGCCGCGCTCCACGCCGCCGCCCGGCAGGTGCCAGCCGGCGACGTAGGTATGGCGCACGAGACAGACGTGGCCCTCCCTGTCGAGGGCGATGCCGCGCACGCCGAGGGTAACGCCGCGGGTGGCGAGGGCGCCGAGCAGAAAGAGCCGCCGGAAGACGGGCCGGTCGAGGAGCATCCGGCGGGTCAGACGACGTCGAGGGTGATCTCGCCGAGGCCCGCCACGGCGGCGACCATCCGCTGCCCGCGCTCCACGGCGCCGACGCCGGAGGGCGTGCCCGTGAAGATCAGGTCGCCGGGCTGGAGGACGAAGTAGCGCGACAGGTAGGCGATCTGCTCGGCCACCGACCAGATCATCTCACCGAGGTCACCCTTCTGCCGCACGGCACCATCGACCGTGAGGGTGATCGCCCCCTTGTCCGGATGCCCGATCACCGAGGCCGGATGGAGCGGGCCGATGGGGCCGGAAAAGTCGGCCGCCTTGCCGAGGTCCCAGGGCCTGGACATCTTCTTAGCCTCGTCCTGCAGGTCGCGCCGGGTCATGTCGAGGCCGACCGCGTAGCCGTAGACCTGATGCAGCGCGGTCTCGACCGGGATGTCGCTGCCCCCGCCGGACAGCGCCGCCACCATCTCCACCTCGAAATGGTAGTTCGCGGTCTTGGGCGGATAGGGGTGCTCCGCCGGTTCCGTCCCGACCACCTGAAGCGCGTCGGCGGGCTTCATGAAGAAGAACGGCGGCTCGCGGTCCGGATCGGCGCCCATTTCACGGGCATGGGCAGCGTAGTTGCGGCCCACACAATAGACCCGCCGCACCGGGAAGAAATCCTGGCTGCCGACGATGGGCAGCGTGGTCCGGGGCGGATTCTGGATGACGGACAGCATCGGGATCCTCGGGTGGTTCGCGTCGTCTCTGGCAGAAACTCTGCCGCGATGGACCCTTTGTAGGCCATCGACCGGGCTTGCTGTATGTACGCCACAGCGCAAAATTCGGGCGATGTCAGAGCCAGCCCCCGCCGATTTCCTGAACGCCCTGCGTGGCGCCATCGGTGAGCGCCATGTCCTCACCGATCCAGGCGTGGTCGCGCCCTACCTGACCGAGCGACGCGGGCTCTATGCGGGCACCACGCGGGCCGTGCTGCGGCCGGGCTCGACGGCGGAGGTGGCGGCCTGCGTCACGCTCTGCGCAGAGGCGGGCGTGCCCTTCGTGGCCCAGGGGGCAATACCGGCCTCACCGGTGGCGGCGTGCCCCAGGGCGGCGTGGTCCTCTCCCTGGAGCGCCTGACCGCCGTGCGGGCCGTCGATCCCATCGGCGCGACGATCATTGTCGAAGCCGGGGCGATTCTCGAAACCGTGCAGCAGGCCGCCGAGGCGGCGGGGATGCTGTTTCCCCTCACCTATGCCTCGCGCGGATCGGCACGGATCGGCGGAGGCATCTCCACCAATGCCGGCGGGCTCAACGTGCTTGCCTACGGCAATGCCCGCGAACTCACCCTCGGCCTCGAAGCCGTCCTCGCGGACGGGCGGGTCTGGGACGGGTTGAAGACCCTGCGCAAGGACAATGCGGGCTATGACCTGAAGCAGCTCTTCATCGGCTCGGAGGGCACGCTCGGCATCGTGACCGCCGTCGCTCTGCGGCTGTTCCCGAAGCCGCGCTCCCTCGGCGTCGCCTTCGCCGGGCTCGCTTCGGCGCAGGCGGCCCTCGACCTGTTCGTCTTCCTGCGCGACCGGGCCGACCGCGAACTCACCGCCTTCGAATACATGCCGCCCTTCGCTCTGGAGATCGCCCTGCAGCACAAGGCCGGCGCCGTGAAGCCGCTGACGGGCGAGCACGGAGCCTATGCCCTCATCGAGTTCTCCTCGTGCCGCCCCGGTTCGGAGGCGCGCCATGATTTGGAAGCCGCCCTCAATGAAGCCCTCGAAGCCGGGCTGATCGGCGATGCCACCGTCGCGGCCGGCGGCGCGCAGGCGAACGCCCTGTGGGATCTCCGCGAAGCGGTGCCGGAGGCGCAGACCCGCGAGGGCGGCTCGATCAAGCACGACGTGTCGGTGCCCCTCGCCCGCCTGCCGGAGTTCTTGGAACGGGCGAACGCAGCCTGCCTCGCCGCCATGCCGGGCCTGCGCCCCTGCGGCTTCGGGCATTTCGGCGACGGCAACATCCACTTCAACCTCAGCCAGCCGGTCGGCATGGACAAGGCGGAGTTCCTCTCGCACTGGACCCGTTTCAACCGCATCGTTCACGACATCGTGCACGACCTCGGAGGCTCCATCGCCGCCGAGCACGGCGTCGGATTGGTGAAGCGCGAGGAGTTGGCCCTCTACGCTCCGCCCGTCGCGCTCGACCTGATGCGCAGGCTCAAGGACACCCTCGATCCGCGCGGCCTGCTCAACCCCGGCAAGGTGATTCCGCCCGCCGAGACGACTGCGTAACAGGGGTCGACTTTTGTGCGGCGCGCCATAATTCGGCTCCCCTGACGGAGGAAGACGGGGACGCGGGGGACACACCTGCCGCAATCGAACCTTGGCATTAACTCATTGCTAAGGCGTCGATCCGACCTTCTGGTGAGGGCGTGGCCTGCATCCCCAGGAAAAGGCCCGCCCCTTGCTTCTCGCCGTCGGGCGTCTCGCAGTTGCGAGACAAACCGCCGAGCGCCATCGATCCGGAGTCATCCGCATGCCCACTTCATTGGCCCGCGTGCAGACCACCGAAGCTAGCCGCTATTTGCAGCAGCTCTGCCGCCATTGGAGCCACAAGTTCGACGTCGAGGCCACGACCGATCACGGCACCGTGCCGTTCGGCGCGGACCGCGTCTGCACCCTCGACGCCGAGCCCGACGCCCTCGTCATGCGCATCGAGAGCGCGGACCCGGTGAACCTCACCCGCCTAGAGAACGTGGTCTCCGACCACCTCCTGCGCTTCGCCTTCCGCGAAGGGCTCGGCGACATCCGCTGGTCGCGCGCCGCCGCCTGAGCCTGATCGGGGACTAGCGCCCCGCCGCGTCCTCCAGCGCCTCGATGACGAGGTTGCCGTTGGTGTAGACGCAGATCTCCGCCGCGATACCCATCGCCCGGCGGACGATCTCTTCCGCATTCAGCGGACCGTCCTCCAGCGCGCGGGCTGCGGCGAGCGCATAATTGCCGCCCGAGCCGATGGCCATGACGCCGCTCTCGGGCTCCAGCACGTCGCCGGAGCCCGACAGGAGCAGGCTGACATCCTTGTCCGCCACCAGCATCATCGCTTCCAGGCGGCGAAGGTAGCGGTCGGTCCGCCAATCCTTCGTCGAGCTCGACGCAGGCGCGGGTGAGCTGGCCGGGATACTGCTCCAGCTTGGCCTCTAAGCGCTCGAACAGGGTGAAGGCATCGGCCGTCGCCCCGGCGAAGCCACCGATCACCGCGCCCTTGGCCAGCCGGCGCACCTTGCGGGCATTGCCCTTCACGATCGTCTGGCCGAGGCTCACCTGCCCGTCGCCGCCGATGACGACGCGACCGCCCTTCCTCACCATCAGGATCGTAGTGGCGTGCATGCTGGGCAGCCCGCCCCGCTCGTCGTGGCTCACGTGTCGGCTCCTGTGTCGTGGTGGGGCGCAGATGGGGACCATCCCCCGCGCGTCCAGAATCGATCTCTGCGCCGAGCGCCATCTGCCATTCCTCGCGGACATGCCCGTCGGTCTCGGCCTCGCCGAAGCTTTGGTGCAGGTCGCGCAGATCTCCGGCTTGCAGCAACCGTCCGCAGGCCCAAACCGCCATGCCGCGCACCAGCGGCGAGGGATCCGACAGATGCACTAGCGCGCTGGCAGCGAGATCCGGCTCGCGGGAATTGCCGATGGCGATCAGCACGTTGCGTAGGAAGCGGTCGCGCCCGGTGCGCTTGACCGGCGTGCCCGCGAAGAAGGCCCGGAACCCCGCATCGTCCAGGGAGGCGAGAAACCGCAGATCAGGCGCGGCGAGGTCGTCGCGGGCGGCGAGGCGCGTTTCGGCCGCCTGCCGGGCGAACTTGTTCCAGGGACAGACCGCGAGGCAATCGTCGCAGCCGAACACCCGGTTGCCCATGGCGGGCCGCAACGGGGCTGGAATCGGGCCCTGATGCTCGATGGTGAGGTAGGAAATGCAGCGACGGGCATCGAGCCGGTAGGGCTCGGGCAGCGCATCGGTGGGGCAGATGTCGAGGCAGGCCCGGCAGGAGCCGCAGCGATCCGTGCCCGGCGTGTCGGGCTCGAACTCGGCGCTGGTATAGATCGCCCCGAGCAACAGCCAATTGCCCGCCTCGCGGGAGATGAGCACCGTGTGCTTGCCCTGCCAGCCAAGCCCCGCCGCCTCAGCGAGCGCCTTCTCCATGACCGGAGCGGTGTCGCAGAAGACCTTTACCCGCGCGTCGGCCTTGGCCGACA
Source organism: Methylobacterium komagatae (assembly GCF_042661665.1). Classification (NCBI taxonomy): domain Bacteria; kingdom Pseudomonadati; phylum Pseudomonadota; class Alphaproteobacteria; order Hyphomicrobiales; family Methylobacteriaceae; genus Methylobacterium; species Methylobacterium komagatae. Next base: position 1,687,713 of record NZ_JBHSWN010000001.1, on the reverse strand, counting down.
GGAAGCCGCCAAGCTCCTTGAGCTTGCCCTTCAAGACTTCGTGATAATCCCGTCGCTGGGCATAGGCGGCGATGGCCCCCTGCCCACGCAGCGCCAGCAACGACAGCGGGTCCTGCTCCGGCCGGTAGCTCATGGCCAGGACGAGGATGCTGCGCACGCCCGGCCAGAGGGTGGTGGGCCGGGCGCGCTGGTCGGCGCGCTCCTCCATCCACTCCATGGTGCCGTGTGCGCCGGAGGCGAGCCAGCTCGATAGCCGCTCGGGCAAATGGGGGACGCGGTCGGGGCGGGTGATGCGCAGGGCGCAAAAGCCCAGGTGCCGGGCGCGGTCTTCGACCAGCCGACGCAGCTTGTCCCCGTGATAGATCCGCCTGACGCTCAGAAATCGAGATCCGCGTAATGGGCGGCCGGCGGCATGCCGGCGACCCGGTCGGCGAGGATGGCGCGGAAGGAAGGCCGCGACTTCACCCGCGCATACCAGTTGCGGGCCATCTCGTCCTCCTCCCAGGGCACGTCGCCGAGATAGTCGACGCAGGAGAGATGGGCGGCCGCCGCGAGATCGGCATAGGACAGGTCGTCGCCCGCGAGCCAGCGGCGCCGGGCGATGAGATAGCCTATGTATTTCAGGTGGTAACGCACGTTGGCGCGGGCGGCGCGGATGGCGTTCATGTCCGGCGGTCCGCCGCCCTGGCTCGACGACATGAACCGCTTGGCGATTTTCTCCGCCACGAGATAGCCGGTCACCTCGCCCTCGAACTTCACGAGGAACCAGTCGAGCAGGCGGCGCACCTCGACCCGGCCCGTGGGGTCCTCCGGCAGGAGGCGGCGCCCGCTCAGGCCGAGGCCGCGCGTCTCATCGAGATATTCCGCGATGACGCCCGCGCCGGGGATGACGGTGCCCGTTTGTTCCAGCAGGACCGGCGTGGTCCCGGCCGGATTGATCATCAGGAACTCGTCGCGACGGTCCCAGCTGCGCTCCTCGATGAGCGTCGGCTCAAGACCCATCTCCGCCAGCACCAGCCGGACGAAGCGGGAATTCGCGCAGAAGGGGAAATGATAGAGGTTCGCCATCGAAGCCGCGTTGAGGACGGAACGGTCACATGCCGGAATGTGGCGCGGGGCTCCTTCTCGCGCCGTCCGCCCTGTCGGGCAGGGCTTCGGTTCGAGCGTTATTGCCGGTTTCTTGCCGCCCCATTAACACGCGTCGCCAAGCTCGGTAACCGCCCGTCAACCGCGATGGGCGATGCCAACGAGTGGTTGTGGGTGTGGGGCGGCGCCTGTGGCGTGCGCCGAATGGCGCGAGGACAGGCATGGATCCGGTCAGCATCGGAAAAGCGGTTCTGCTTGGCCTCGTGGAAGGCGCGACGGAGTTCATTCCCGTCTCCTCCACCGGACATCAATTGCTGGTCGGACATTTCATCGGCTTCCACTCGCCCAACAACACATTCGAGGTGCTGATTCAGCTCGGCGCCATCCTGGCGATCCTGCTGGTGTATTTCCGCCGCCTGCTGAACATCGCCACCGCCGTGCCGCACAATGCGCAGGCGCGTCGCTTCGTTCTCGGCATCCTGATCGCCTTCCTGCCCGCCGCGATCATCGGCGGTCTCTTCTCGAAACTGATCAAGGCCTACCTGTTCAACCCCTGGATCGTCTGCGCGACCCTGGTAGCGGGCGGCCTCGTCCTCCTCGTCATCGACGATACCGATCTCGAGGTGAAGAAGACCGACGTCTACGACTTCACCCTGCCGATGGACTTCAAGATCGGCCTGTTCCAATGCCTCGCGATGATTCCCGGCGTGTCGCGCTCGGGCGCGACGATCGTCGGCGCGATGCTGATGGGCGCCAACAAGCGGGCCGCCACCGAATTCTCGTTCTACCTCGCCATGCCGACCATGGCGGGCGCCTTCGCCAAGGACCTGCTCGACAACTACAAGAACCTGTCGAGCAACGATGTCGGGCTGATCGTGATCGGCTTCGTCGTGTCCTTCATCTCCGCCCTGTTCGTGGTGCGGAAGCTCCTCGACTACGTGTCGGCCCACGGGTTCCGGCTGTTCGCGTGGTGGCGCATCATCGTCGGCGCGCTGGGGCTGGCAGGTCTGATCATCCTCGGCTGAGGCGAATCACCCAAGACGGGAATTGCATCGGGGCGGGTTCTCGTGCGACGCAGCGCAATGACCGCGGCGAATGAACCGCGGCATCAACGTTGCGACCCGCTTGCCGACCGGCCTCAACCCCGGTGCGGAAGCGCCTTGAGGGGGCTCGGCAGATCCGATGGAAGACAAACCGCTCGCCGATCTTTTCGAACCGGCCGACCGCAAGCGGTGGTTGTCCCTCGTCGAGACCGCGCTGAAGGGCGCCGATTTCGAGAAGAAGCTCGTTTCGCGTACCGCCGACGGCCTGCGCATCGAGCCGCTCTACAGCCCGGCCGACGCCGAGGCGCAGCCGGTACGCGCCGCAGGCCCGTGGAAGATCGCTCAGCGCGTCGACCATCCTGACAGCGCCGCCGCGGCGCGGCAGGTGATGACCGACCTCGAAGGCGGGGCGGATGCCCTCGTCCTTGCCTTTGCCGGAGCACCCGGCGCGCGCGGCTACGGCTTAACCGTGACCGATGCGGACGGGCTCGATGCCGCCCTGTCCGGCGTGATGCTGCCGCTGATCGGCCTGCGGCTCGATGCGGGCGGACGCGCGCTCGACGCCGCCCGCTGGGTTCGCGATCTTGCGGCCAAGCGCGGCGAAGACCTGTCGAGCTACGATCTCGACCTCGGCATCGATCCCGTTGGCGTGCTGGCCGCCACGGGCAGCCTGGGCGCGGTGTGGCAGGAGATCGCCCCCCGCCTCGCCGAGGCCGTCACCGAACTGAACGCGGCGGGCTTCACCGGCCGTGCCTTGCTGGCCGATGGCCGCCCCTATCACGAGGCCGGCGCGGGCGAGGCTGCCGAACTCGGCGCCGTGCTCGCCACGGCGGTCGCCTACCTGCGCGCCCTCGAAGCCGGGGGCATCGACCTCGACACGGCTCGCGACCGGATTTCCGTGCTGCTCGTGGCGGATGCCGACGAGTTCGTGACCCTGTCGAAGTTCCGCGCCATGCGGCGCCTTTGGGCACGGGTGGAGCAGGCCTGCGGCCTCGAACCGAAGCCGCTGCGGATCCACGCCGAGACGGCGTGGCGGATGATGACCAAGCGCGAACCCTTCACCAACATCCTGCGCACCGGCATGGCCGCCGCCGCCGCAGGCATGGGCGGGGCCGACGCGGTGTGCTTGCTACCCTGCACCCAGGCGCTGGGATTGCCGGATGCCTTCGCTCGCCGGGTCGGGCGCAACAGCCAGATCGTGCTGATCGAGGAATCGCATCTCGGCCGTGTCACCGATCCGGCCGCAGGCGCGGGCGGTTTTGAGGCTCTGACCAGTCAGATCGCCGAGGCGGCGTGGGATGCCTTCCGGGCCATCGAGGGCGAGGGCGGCATCGTCGCCTCCCTCAGCGTCGGCAAGATCCAGCGGCGGATCGAAGTGCTGCGCGAGGCCCGTGCCAAGGCGGTGGCCACCCGCAAGATGCCGCTGACCGGCGCCACCGAGTTCCCGAACATCGCCGAGAAGCCCGTCGCCGTGCTCGACGTGCCCCCGGTATCCCCCGGCAAGCCCGCCAATTTCGGCTTGGGCGCGGCGGTGGCCTGCGATCCCCTGCCCTCGCAGCGTCTCTCCGAGCCCTTCGAAGCCCTGCGCGACGCCTCCGACGCGGCCCTCGCCAAGACGGGCAAGCGCCCCGGCGTGTTCCTGGCCAATCTCGGCGCGTTGGCGGCCTTCAACATGCGGGCGACCTTCGCTGCCAACGCCTTCGCGGCGGGCGGTCTGGAAGCCCTGTCGAACGAGGGCTTCTCCGACACGGCCGCGCTGGTGGCAGCCTACAAGGAATCCGGTGCCTCCCTGGCCTGCATTTGCTCCTCCGACGCCGTCTATGCCGAGCGGGCGGTGGAGACGGCCGAGGCGCTGGCTGCGGCGGGTGCGGGGACGATCTACCTCGCAGGCCGCCCGGCCGATCTCGAGGCCCCGCTCAAGGCAGCGGGCGTCCACGGCTTCCTCTATGCGGGCTGCGACCTTCTGGCACTGCTCGAGGATGCATTGCGCCGGGGCTTACGCGCCGCTCCCCGCTGATGGCGATCAGGCTGACACGATGATCGGTACATCCTCTCTCGCCCCCCGCCTCGCGGCCTGCCTCGCCTTGTGCGCGACCCCTGGCCTGGCGGCGCCGGGACGGGTGGCGGTACCGGCGCGGTTCGACGGGACGTGGAGCGTCGAGATTCTCACCGAATCCGGCGCCTGCGACCGCAGCTACAGCTACCCCGTGCGGATCGAGAACGGGCAGGCCCGGTTCGTCGGCACCGCCTTCACCGTGAGCGGACAGGTCGCCCGCAACGGGGCGATCCGAGGCTCGGTCTCCTCCGGCCTCGCGACGGCGAACGTCGTCGGCCGTCTCGGCGCCGATGGCCGGGGCCGGGGCACCTGGACTTCCTCCGGCACGCTGGAATGCCGGGGCCGCTGGAACGCCGTGCGGCGAAGCTGACCAAGGCCCCCGGCGCGGTTCTTGCGATGTCCTAAATCGACACGTCGACACCGCGCCCCGGCCCTGTTCCCGACGCAATCCGGGGGGATTCTGGAACCCGGTTCGGACACCCCGACGAGGCCGCCCGCATGAAGTCCCCGATCCTCGCCACGCTCGCCGTCCTCACGCTCGTGTCGGCCGCCGAGGCCCGCCCGCACCGTGTCGGCAAATCGCCCGATCCGGCTGCGGCTGAGAAGGTGATGGCTCCCCTGCGGCAGGCCGCGACGGATTGCTTCGCCGAGACGGTGATGTCGAACCCGAAGGCGATCCGCGAGGCTCGCGCGGGCCACTGGTACGAGGCCGCGAGCGTCACCGGCTTCCTGTGCCGTCCGGAGGTCGCGTCGATGATCCAGGCGCATGACCGCCTGTTCGGCGCCCGCACCGGTGAGCGGTACTTCAAGGGCGCCTATGCCCGCCATCTCGACAAGCAGCTCGCCGAGCGGCTTCAGCCGATGCTGGAGCGCAAAGCCGTGGCGAGCGCCGAGCCGCCCGCCGAGAAGGCCTCCGCCGAAGAGACCTTGCCGGCCGAGTAACGGGAACCGGGCTTCCCGGCCGCGCTTCTGGCTGAGAGGAGCGCGCCATGGCCTACGAGCTGCACTATTGGCCGATGATCCAGGGGCGCGGCGAGTTCGTCCGCCTTGCCCTGGAAGCAGCGGGCGCTGCCTATGTCGATGTCGCCCGCCGGGATGACGACGAGGGCGGAATCGAGCCGATGCTCGCCCGCCTGTCCGATTCGGAATTCCCGCGTCCTCCCTTCGCCCCACCCTTCCTGCGCGACGGCGATCGAGTGATCGGCCAGACGGCGGCGATCCTCCTGTATCTCGCGCCGAAGCTCGGCCTCGTCGGCCAGGACGAGACCGATAGGATCTGGACCCATCAGATCCAGCTCACCATCGAGGACGTGGTGGACGAGGCGCACGACACGCACCATCCGGTCGGGGTCGGCCTGTACTACGAGGATCAGAAGCCCGAGGCCCTGCGCAGGGCCGAGGATTTCCGCAAGCATCGCATCCCGAAGTTCTTCGCATGGTTCGAGCGGGTGCTCGACAGCAACGGGAGCGGATGGCTCGTCGGCCGGTCCACGACCTATGCCGACCTGTCCCTGTTCCAGTTGGTGGAGGGGCTGTCCTACGCCTTTCCCATAGCCACGCACCGCGCCTTGGGCCGCACGCCCCGCGTGGCGTCCCTGCGCGATGCGGTGCGGGGGATTCCGCGGGTGGCCACCTATCTCGCGAGCGGGCGTCGCATCCCTTTCAACGAGGACGGCATTTTCCGGCGCTACCCCGAACTGGATGGGTGAAGGGGCGGCTCGGTCTCAGCCTCCCACCCCCTCGCCCCGTCCGCGATAGGACAGAGCTTCCGCGAGATGCGCCCGCCTCACCGGTTCCTCACCGTCGAGATCGGCCAGGGTGCGGGCGACGCGGAGCACCCGGTGGAAGCTGCGCGCGGAGAGCCGCATCGTCTCGGCCGCCTGCCGGATCAGGGCCGTCCCCTGCGGGTCGGGGCTCGCCACTGCCTCAATCACCTTGGCCGGGCAGGTGGCGTTCGTGGTCTCGGGTGGCAGGTCGAGGGCAGAGTAGCGCGCCGTTTGCCGGGCGCGGGCGGCGGCGACGCGGGCAGCGGCTTCGGCTGAACCCTCTGACGGGGCTGGGAGAATCAGATCGGCGGCCGAGACCGCGGGCACCTCGATGCGCAAATCGATCCGGTCGAGGAGGGGGCCGGAGATGCGGGCCTGATACTGCGCCATGCAGCGGACGTTCGGTCCCCGGCGGCAGGCGAAGCCGGGCTCCAGACCCTGCCCGCAGCGGCAGGGGTTCATGGCCGCAACTAGCTGGAACCGCGCCGGATAGGTCACGCGATGGTTCGCCCGCGCGATCATCACATTGCCCGTCTCCAAAGGCTGACGCAGGGAATCGAGCACCTGGGGGCTGAACTCCGGCAGTTCGTCGAGGAAGAGCACGCCACCATGAGCGAGGGAGACCTCGCCCGGCCGCGCGCCGTGGCCGCCGCCGACGAGCGCCGCCATGGAAGCGGAATGGTGCGGCTGGCGGAACGGCCGCCGGTTCGACAGGGCGCCGCCCTTCAGCCCGCCTGCCACGGAGCGCACCATGGCGATGTCGAGCAATTCCCGGGGCGAGAGCGGCGGCAGGATCGAGGGCAGCCGCGCGGCGAGCATCGACTTCCCCGCCCCCGGCGGCCCATTGAACAGCAGGTTGTGGCCTCCGGCCGCTGCGATCTCCAGGGCCCGCTTGGCGCCTTCCTGACCCTTAATGTCGGCGAGGTCGGGCAGATCCTCGTCCGCCGCCGCCAGAGCAGGGCTCGGCCGGGCCATGACCTGGCTGCCTTTGAAATGGTTAGCGAGCTGGATGAGCGAGCGAGGGGCCAGCACGTCGAGATCGCCCCCGGCCCAGGCCGCCTCGGGCCCCGTCGCCGCCGGGCAGATGAGCCCGAGCCCGCGTTCCGCCGCCGCCAGCGCGGCGGGGAGAACGCCGCTGACCGGCGTGAGAGTGCCGTCGAGCGCCAGTTCCCCGAGGACGCAATAGCCCGCCAGCGTATCCGCCGGGATCGCCCCGATGGCGGCCATGACGCCCAGTGCGATCGGTAGATCGTAATGCGAGCCCTCCTTCGGCAGATCGGCCGGGGCGAGGTTCACGGTGATCCGTTTGGCCGGGAGGGCGAGGCCGGAGGCAATCAGTGCTCCCCTCACCCGCTCGCGCGATTCGGCCACCGCCTTGTCCGCCAAGCCGACGACGGTGAAATTCACCGAGCCCGGGAGGATCTGCACCTGCACATCGACGGCGCGCGCCTCGATCCCTTCGAAGGCGACGGTAGCGACGCGGGTGACCATCCTGGCAAGCGCTCCGGTGCGAATGCCCGCGACCGGGCGTCGCACCTCTGCGGGAAAATCGATGGCGGCTCAAGCCGGTCGGCCATTTGGAACCCAAGCCGCGTTGATCGGTTCGGCCAGTGTTACAAACCAGAAACGGAGACCGCCATGCGTCTGATCCCCGGCCTCGCCGCCCTCGCTTTCGCGCTGACCCTCGCCCCCGCCGCCTATGCGGATACCCCGCTCCCGGCCGAGCAACAGGCCAAGGTCGAGGCGATGCTGCGTCAGGAAGGGTTCACCAAGTGGAGCGAAATCGAACTCGATGACGGCATGATCGAAGTGGATGACGCGATCGGCGCCGACGGCAAGAAGGTGGACCTGAAGCTCGATCCGAAGACGCTCGCCATCGTGAAGCGCAAGGCCGACTGAGGCCGCTTTCGCCCTCGTCCGCTAGTGCAGTGACGTGCTCACTTCCTGACGCCTCTGTCTGGATCGATGCACGAGGCGGGCGAGGGCCTGCGGGGTTCCGCTGCCACGGGGCCGCCATGGTCGTCCGGTAGGGCTGTTTTGTGCTGCAGGCCAAATTCGTTTACAATGAGTTACGAATTCGGTTGGCTTTCACCGTGAATCCGGAAGTGTTCCTTCCGCGGTGCTCCGCCACACTGTAGTCATTCAAGCTGCTCGCCGAACCCGACGGTCCCCGTGTCGACGCTCCCTCTGTCCAGCCCTGCCCGTGCTACCGCCAGCCGCTGGATGCGGCGCGCCGTATTGGCCCTGGGGCTGCTGATCGTCCCCACCGCCGTCCTGGCCTACGCGGATCTGCTGCCCGAATCCCTCGATATGCTCGGCATCGACCTGCAGGAGACGCCGGATCTGCCGCACGTCGCCCGGCAGATCGCCATCGGCGCTCCGCTGCGGATCGTCGCCTTCGGGTCCTCCTCGACGGAGGGAATCGGCGCATCGAGCCCGGCCAACGCCTATCCAGCCCGCCTCCAGGCGGACCTGCGCACCAAGCTGCACGGCGTCGAGGTCACGGTGATCAATCGGGGCATCGGCGGCGAGCACGTGGACGACATGCTCGCCCGCCTTGAGCGCGACGTGATCGGGCCCGAGCCGCAGCTCGTCATCTGGCAGACCGGCAGCAACGATCCCCTGCGCGGCGTCTCGCTGGAGCATTTCCGTGCCGCCACCCTCGACGGCCTTCGCCGCATCCGCGACGCCGGCATCGACGTGGTACTGATGGAGCCGCAATGGTGCCCGAAGCTTGAAGCGACGCCGGGCGCCAACCGCTTCCGTGATGCGGTGCGCGAGATCGGCGACGAGCTCGACATCCCCGTGATCCGCCGCGCCGACCTGATGCATGGCTGGGTTCGCGACGGAAAGCTGACCCCCAAGCGGCTCTTCGCCTCGGACGGCCTGCACATGGCCGACAGAGGCTACGCCCTGCTCGCCTCGGCGGCCGCTGAATCGATCCTGCGCGATGCGGGTCCGGTGCAGGTGACGAAGCCGGTCGCGGAATAGTCGCCCATCCGGCTTGACGGAGGCTTCGGCCTCCCGGACACCCGGATCCATGAATCTCTTCATCTTCGGTCTCGGCTTCACCGGCCGCCGCTTCGCGGAAGCCGCGCGCGATCGCTTCGGTACCATCCGGGGCACCGTGACGGAGGCCTCTGGCGCCGCGCGCATCGAGGCTGAGACGGGCTTTTTCATGCGGGCCTTCGGGCCGGACACGGACGACCCGCGCATCGCGGCCGACCTCGCCGAGAGCGACGCGCTCCTCGTCTCGGTCCCGCCGGATGCCGAGGGAGACCCCGTGCTGCCGCACTACGCCGAGGCCATCGCGGCGAGCCGCATTGGCTGGATCGGCTACCTCTCCACCATCGGCGTCTATGGCGATCAGGGCGGGGCCTGGATCGACGAGACCACCCCACCTGCCGCTCGAAGCGAGCGGACCCGCTCCCGCCTCGCCGCCGAGGCGGCATGGCTGGCGCTCGGCGAGCGTACGGGCAAGGCCGTGCAGGTCTTCCGCCTGTCGGGGATCTACGGGCCTGGCCGCAACCCAATCGTGAAGGTGCGCGAGGGGCGCTCCCAGCGCATCGTGAAGAAGGGGCAGGTCTTCAACCGCATCCATGTGGACGACATCGCGACCACGCTGCTCGCCTCCCTCGACCGGCCCCGGCCCGGCGCGATCTACAACGTCACCGATGACGAGCCGACGCCGCCGCAGGTCGTGATCGAGCATGCCGCCGCCCTGGCGGGCCTGCCGCCCCCACCCGAGGTGGATTTCGTGACGGCCGCCCTCTCGCCCATGGCGCGCAGCTTCTACGGCGAGAACAAGCGGGTGAAGAACCGGCTGATCCGCGAGGAACTTGGCGTCAGCCTCGCCTACCCGACCTATCGCGAAGGGCTCGCCGCGCTGGCGGGGGAGTAGCGCCGCTCAGGCTTCGAGATGCCGGGGCCGCACGAGCCGACGCAGCAACCCGCCCTGAGGTCCGACCAGCACGGAGGCGACGTAGAAGCCTCCCGCCGCGAGCACGATGGCCGGGCCGCTCGGTAGATCGAAATGGTAGGACAGGCTGAGGCCGCCGACGCTCGCGAGGCAGGCGATGCCCACCGCCACCGCCATGATGAAGCCGAGCTCCCGCGCCCAGAACCGCGCGGCCACGGCGGGCAGCAGCATCAGGCCCACGGCGAGCATCGTGCCGAGCGCCTGGAAGCCGCCCACAAGGTTCACCACGACGAGGCCGAGAAAGGCGAAGTGGACCGGCCCCCGGCCCGGCTGACGCTGCGCAGATACAGCGGATCGACGCATTCCAGCACGAGCGGCCGGTAGATCAGCGCCAGGGTGACGAGCGTAAGCGTGCAGATCCCCCCGAGGAGCATCAGCGCCGGATCGTCCAGGGCCAGGACCGAGCCGAACAGGAAGTGCATCAGATCGACCTGAGACCCGCGCAGCGACACGAGCAGGACGCCGCTCGCCAGCGAGATGAGGTAGAAGGCGGCGAGGCTCGCATCTTCGCGCAGCACCGTCGTGCGGGTGACCGCGCCTGCAAGCAGTACCACCGCCAGCCCGGCGACGAGGCCGCCGATGGTCATGGCGGGTAGGGACAGGCCCGCCACGACGAAGCCCGCCGCCGCACCCGGCAAGATGGCGTGGCTCATGGCATCGCTCATCAGGCTCATGCGCCGGAGCATCAGGAACACGCCGACCGGCGGCGCCGAAACCGACAGGGCGAGGCAGCCCGCCAAAGCCCGGCGCATGAAGCCGAACTCGATGAACGGCGCGAGGGGATCGATCACGCGGCGTCCTCGCGACCGTGAGCATGCGGATGGACGTGAGCATGTCCGTGGGAATGCCCATGATCGTGTTCGTGATCATGCCCGTGACTGTGGGCATGATCCGGCGGGCCGGCCTCCGCTCGCGGATGGGCGTGCCGCGCCCCGTCGCAGATGGGTGCGTCCTCGTCCCAGGCCTCAGAGAGACTACGGGCGCGGGCGAGGTTGTCCTGCGTCAGCACCCGCGCGGTCGGGCCCCAGGCCACGGGCTCGCGGGCGAGCAGCAGGGTCGTCGGGAAATGCGTGCGGATCTGCGCGAAATCGTGAAGGGCCGCCACGACCGTGCGTCCTTCCTCGTGCCAGCGTCGCACGAGGCCGAGTAGATCGTCGGTGGTCCGCGCGTCGATGCCAGTGAAGGGCTCGTCCAGCAGGATCGTCCGGCAATCCTGCAGGATCAGCCGGGCGAACAGGGCGCGGCGGAACTGCCCCCCGGAGAGGGTCCCGATGGGCCGCGCCTCGAAGCCCGACAGGCCGACGGTCGCCAGGGCCTCGCGCACCGCCGGTGCGGTGCGGCGCAGGGCGCGCCACGGGCCGAGGCGCCGCCACAGACCCATCGCGGCGAGGTCCATGACGCTCACCGGGAAGCTGCGGTCAATGGCATCGACCTGAGGCAGGTAGGCGATGTCGTCCGGACGTTCGATCCGCCCGTCGAGAACCGGGATCTCTCCGGTCAAACCCTTAAGCAGGGTCGATTTTCCGGCTCCGTTCGGACCCGCCAGGGCGAGGAGATCGCCCGCCCGAATCGTTCCGTCGAGATGGTGGACGGCCGGGTGCCTGTCATAGCCGAGAGTCAGCCCATGCAGGTGGATCGGCGTGGAGGCGGCGGCGCTCACGCGGCCAAAGCCCAGGCGATCGCCAGCCAGACCAACCCCGCCAAGGCCCCCGCCAGGACGAGGCGCGCGGGCAGCCCGCTGCGGTACAGCGTCGGACGGGGCGTGACGGACGAGCGGGACAAGGGGCGCAAACTTTACGAGACGAGGGACGGGCGGGCCGCGCGATCGGCCAGCGCGGCGGGGTGGCCGCGTCCCGGCGTCGCGCCGACCCCTGGTGCGGTCCCGGCCAGGAGTGATACACTGTAACAAAGCCGCCGCACAACAGGCGGGCCGCCGAGCCGCCATCGGGAACCGCCACCTTGCCAGCCGCCGGACATCACAAAGAGCACGACCACGCGCATGATCATGCGCATGGCTCGTCCTGCCGGGCCGAGCCTGCCGAGATCCTGCGCCGCGCCGAAGATCTGTGCCGCGAGAAGGGCGTGCAATTCACCGCCCTGCGCCGCGAGGTGCTCGACGCAGTGGTCCATAGCGAGAAGCCGCCGGGCGCCTACGACATCGCGGAGCGCCTGAGCCGGCCGGGGCGGCGGGTGGCGCCGGTCTCGGTCTACCGCGCCCTCGATTTCCTGACGGAACTCGGCCTCGTCCACCGCATCGCCAGCCGCAACGCCTTCGTACCCTGCGCCCACGCGCACGGATCGGCGGAGAACGTGGTGTTCCTGATCTGCAAGACCTGCGGTGGCATCGACGAGACGACATCGCCCGAGATGGAGAGCGGGCTGGGCAAGACCCTCAAGCGCGCGGGCTTCACCCCGAGCCACAGCATCCTCGAAGTGGAGGGTGATTGCGGTGCCTGCCGGGACAAGGAGCGTCGGCAGGGCTGAGAGGGGTGCGTCGGAAAGGCCAGGAACTCCCGTCGAAGGAGCCTGCTTGAGCCTCTACGGAGCCTCATGCCATGCCGTCCCGTTCGATCCTGATCGTTACCCTTCTGCTCTCGGCGACGCCCGCCCTTGCGCAGGGACGGCCCTCGACCGTCGCGATGAGCTGCGCGCAGACGGTGCGTCTCGTGAATGCACAGGGTGCTATCGTGCTAGGCACGGGCGGCCAGACCTATGACCGCTTCGTCCGCGACCGCTCGTTTTGCGAGCCGACCGAGATCGCCCGGCGGGCGTTCCGGCCGACGCGGGACAATCCCAGCTGCCTGATCGGCTATACCTGCTACGAGCCGAGCCGGGACGATTGGCTGGGCAGCGACTTCTGACGCGCGTCCCCGGTCTCTGGCTCAGCGGCTGGTCCCGCCCCTGAGCCCGCCCCTTGCCCCGTCCCTTGCCCGATGATGATCCGCCGGTCCCCGGCGCGGCGGGTGAAACCGGTGGCGTCGAGATGTTCCAGCAGGGGAATCGAGAACTTGCGCGAGATGCCGAGCGCCGCCCCCGCTTCACGGGCCAGGAAGCCGCTCTCCGCATCCGTCGCCTCGGGGAAGGCGTCGCGCAGGCGTGAACGGGCGCTCGCCACGGCCTCCCGGTGGAACAGCACCGCCCGGCGCTGCACCCTATCGACCGCGCGGATGATCGTCCCCGAGCCGATGAGGTAGTTCAGCGCGTCGCGGCGGCGGATGTCCCGCCCGATCGCCTCGGCCTCGTCGGGCGGGTTGAGGCCGGCCTTGCGGAAGGACTGCTCCAGGCGGCGGACCGTCTCGGTCTCATTGCGGGCCGGGTCGAAATCCGTCCGGCGCCACAGGGTGCCGACCTGGGTCATCTCCCCCGTGGCGACGAGATCGCGCAGAACCGACCCCGTCACGGCCTCCGGCAGGGCGAGCAGTCGCGCCACCTGATCGAGCGACGCGCCATGATCCATCGGGCGTTCCCGGTGAAACTGCGCCATCGCGCCCAGCGTCCCGGTGCGCACCGCCGCGAAGGCGGGTGCCCCGACGAAGCGATCCGCGATCTCCCGCGCTCCGGCGGCGGTGAGCAGGCGGCGGACGCGCTCCGGCGCGGTGCCGGCGAGGCGGGCGAGTTCCGCGAGCGGTGCCCCGAGTGCTCCGGCCTGCCCGAGGCGAACCGTCAGCGCCTCCGCAGGCCGACCGGCCGCGATGGCCGCGAGATCGGCGGTGACCCGAGGATCGTGGCGGCGGCGGCGGCGGCTCGCGGGGTCGAGGATGCGCCCGCCCGCTACCGTGGCAGCGGGAGAATCGAGGCGCAGCACGAAGGGCTCACGGGCCGGCACCGCCACATCCTCCGCCAGGTGGAGCTGCGCCTGCGCCGTCTGGCCCGGCTCCAGGCTCGGGCGGTCCAGGAGGCGCAGGCGCGCCTCGACCTCGGTGGTGCCGAAGAGAAGGCGGCAGGCGAGGCCGCTGGGCAGCGGGGCCTCGGCGCTCGCGGCGGCGGTCAAGGCGACGTCGAGCCAGCGGCTCGTCACGAGAAGATCCGGGAGGCTGAGCGCTTGGCCCCGGGCGATCTCGTCGAGCCCGACGCCCCGCAGGGCCACGGCCGTGCGGCGGCCGGGCTCGGCCGCCTCGACGCTGCGCCCATGGATCTGGAGACCACGCACGACGGCACTGCGTCCGCCCGGCACGATCTCCACGGTGTCGCCCACGGCGAGGCGACCCCGGCGCAGGGTGCCGGTGACGACGGTGCCGAAGCCCGCGCGGGTAAACACCCGGTCGACCGGCAGATACGGGAAGCCGTCATCCGTGCCCGGATGTGACTCCGTGAGCAGGCCGAGAAGGGCGGAGGACAGCGCCGGGATACCGAGCCCCGAAAGCGTCGAGGTGGCGATGACCGGCCCTGCCTCGATCCCCGCCCGGGCGGCGGCGGCAGCGATCTCGGCCGAACGGGCCTGGATCGTCTCCGGCGAGGCGAGATCGGCCTTGGTCAAGGCCAGGACGCCCCGGCGCACGCCGATCAGCCGGGCGATCTCAAGATGCTCGACGGTCTGGGGCTTGATGCCCTCGTTGGCGTCCACCGCCAGCAGCACGGCCCGCATGCCCGTCGCGCCCGAGACCATTGCCCGCACGAAGCGCTCGTGTCCCGGCAGATCGACGAGGTCGATTTCTCCGGCCTCGCCGGACAGCAGCGCGAAGCCCGGGACGATCGACACGCCCCGGGTCTGCTCCTCCTTCAGCCGGTCGGTTTCCACGCCCGTGAGCGCCCGCACCAGGGCGGTCTTTCCGTGATCGACATGGCCGATGACGCCGACGAGGAGTGTCTTCAACACAGTCACGAAGGATGCTCGACTGACAGGCCGTGCGCTCACACGAGGTGAGCGGACCCCGCACCGTCAAGGGGCGGGCATGCAGGCTGGGTTTGGGTGCCGGATACTATTTTGGACAATTAAATTGCAAGCGATTTAATGCCTCACGGCAACTTTCCGGTGTTGAGACGATCAGGCAACGAGGCCGATAACATCGGATCGCTTGGCCCCGTCAAGCGTAGACGAGACCGGGGCGGACGGTCGCGGCCCGACGTGGTAGAGCGACGTATCGTCCTGTCTGACGATCATTCGGGAAGAGGAACCCATGAACGAGGCGGTGCAAGGGACGGACGAGCCGCGCGAGGTCGAGCTGAAGCTCGAATGCGATGGCGCCGGCCTCATGGCCCTGATGGCGCACCCCCTGCTCGGCGACGTCGCCGCCGCCGAGCCTCAGCGTCTGCGCACATGCTATTACGACACGCCCGGCCGAGCGCTGCGCGAGGCGGACCTGACCCTGCGAATCCGTACGAAGGACGGCCGCCACGTCCAGACGGTCAAGGCGGGCTCCGACCAGATCGGCCTGTTCGACCGGGCGGAGTGGGAGAGCGAGGTTCCCGGCGACGCCCCCGATCCCGCAGCCTGGGCGGACACCGCCGCCGAGCCCGTGCTGGCCGAGGCGAAGGAGGCGCTGGAGCCCCTCTTCACCACGGTCATCGCCCGCCGGGTCCACCCTATCAGCTTCGGCGAATCGCGCATCGCGGTGACCCTTGATGACGGCCGGATCGAGAGCGCGTCCGGCGACGCGCTGCTCTGCGAGGTCGAACTCGAACTGGAGAGCGGCCGGGTCGCGGATTTGTTCTCCCTTGCCCAGGCGCTCTCGGAAGCGGCGCCGCTGCGGCTCGCCGTTCTGTCGAAGAGCGCACGCGGCTTCGCGGTGCTCGACCGCGAAGCCCCTCCCCGGCCAAGGCCGACGCGGTGGACCTGTCGCCCGAGGATGATGCCGGAACGGTATTCCGCACCGTTGCCCGCGCGTGCCTCCGGCACCTGCGCATCAACGAGACCGCCTTCCTCTACGGCCCGCGCGATCCGAGCGCCCTGCACCAGATGCGTGTTGCCCTGCGGCGGCTCCGCTCGGCGCTCTCGCTTTGCGCGCCGCTGTTCGAGGACGACCCGCGTGCCCTGGTTCTAGGCGACGAGATCAAGCGGGTGACGGAGCCGTTCGGCCACGCCCGCAACCTCGACGTGTTCCTGCACGATACGCTGCCGGTCCTGGCCGAGCACAACCCGGATCACCCCGGCATCGCCGAGATCGGCGAGAAGGCCCGGTCCGCCCGGGAGGAGGCCTATGCCGCCGTCAACGAGATCCTGGCCAGCGCACAATGGCGCGGCCTGCTCCTCGACATCGCGGGCTGGGTCGAGGCGGGTCCTTGGACGGAGCAGGACGCGGCCCGGCAGGATGGGCGGCACTTCGCAGCCGGCATCCTCGACAAGGCCCGCGGCCGTTTGAAGAAGAGGGGCGCGGCCTGCGCCACCTCGACGCCCATACCCGCCACCGGGCGCGGATTTCTGCCAAGAAGTTGCGCTACGGCGCGGAGTTTTTCGGCGGCCTGTTCCCGAAGGCCAAGGCCCAGCGGCGCCAGAAGGCGTTCGGCAGTGCCCTTTCGGACCTGCAGGACCATCTCGGAACGCTGAACGACATCGAGACCGCCCGCAGCCTGCCTCTAGGGATCGCGAGCGAAGACGGGCCGGCCATGCCGGAGATCGATGAGAAGCAGGTGACGGAGTTGCTCGACAAGGCGGCGGACGCGCGCGCCGAACTCCTCGACGTCAAGCCGTTCTGGCACTGAGGCGGTCACACGAAAGCACCGGAACGGCGCGGCTCTGGGGCATGCCGCACTCCGCTCCGGCGCTAACGTGACAAGGACGAACCCGACCAGGGATTGGAAGGGTTCGTCCTGTCGGCCGCGCGAGGGGGAGCGCGACCGGTTGTGATCATGAATCGCTCATGTTGCCGGTCGATGTCTGAACGTCCCTTGAGGCCACGTGCCGGAGAAAAATTCGCTCTCGACGAGCGTGCCCGGCATCGTCATGCGTGAATTGCAGAGCTAATTGGCATGCTAGATGCCATCATGCGTCGGCCGCGCGAAGCGACGAGGATCTGGTATGAGTGACGTGAGCCCCAGCAGCACCCACAACCTGCGCGCCGATGGCTCGCGCCTCTGGGCGACGATCCACGAAACGGCGCGATTCGGGGGCACGCCCAAGGGTGGCATCAACCGGCTGACGCTCTCCGCCGAGGACGGCCGAGTGCGGGACTGGTTCCGGGATGCCTGCGAGGCGGCGGGCCTGACGGTGAGCGTGGATGCGCTGGGCACCCAATATGCTCTGCGAGCCGGCAAGGACATGAGCTTGCCCCCGATCGCCTTCGGCTCTCACCTCGACACACAGCCGACCGGCGGCAAGTTCGACGGCGTGCTCGGCGTGCTCGCCGGTCTCGAGGTCATGCGCAGTCTGAATGATGCGGGCATCGAGACGCGGGCGCCCCTTCTGCTCGTGAACTGGACCAACGAGGAGGGCTCGCGCTTCGCCCCCGCCATGATGGCGTCGGCGGCCTATGCGGGCGAGTTCACTACGGACGAGATCCTGGCCAAGCGCGACGTGGCGGGCACGACCGTGGCCGAGGCGCTGGACACCATCGGCTATCGCGGTGGCGAGGCGGTGGGCGAGCGTGCCATCGGTGCCTTCGTGGAACTGCATATCGAGCAGGGGCCGATCCTGGAGGCCGAAGGCAAGACCATCGGCGTGGTCGAGGGCGGCCAGGGCATCGCGTGGTTCGACGGCTCGGTGGAGGGCTTTGAAAGCCATGCGGGCACGACGCCGATGCCCCGCCGCCGGGACGCCCTGCTCGGCCTCTCGGAATTCGCCCTCGCGGCGGAGCGCATCGCCCTGGCTCACGGGCCGAGCGCCGTGGCGACGATCGGCGAGGCGACGATCCAGGCCCCCTCGCGCAACGTCGTACCGGGCCGTGTCGCCTTCACCATGGACACGCGCGACCCGCGCTCGGAGACCCTCACCGCCATGGAGGAGGAACTGCGCGCCGCCGCCCGGGAGATCGGCGAGCGCCGGCGCCTGTCGATCGTGCTGGAGCGGATCTGGCGCAAGGAGCCGGTGCCGTTCGATCCCAAGGTCGTGGCGGCGGTCGATGCGGCGGCCGAGGGGCTCGGTCTGTCGCGGCGGCGGATCATCTCGGGGGCGGGCCACGATGCGTGCAACCTCGCCGCGAAGGTTCCCGCCGCGATGATCTTCGTGCCCTGCAAGGACGGCGTGAGCCACAACGAATCCGAATCATCGACAGAGGGCGATTGCGCAGCCGGCGCCGACGTCCTGCTTCAGACGATTCTGCGGCTGGCGAACTGACCCTTCCCGTCATCACGGGCGGCAGCGATGCGATCGGGGGCCGCAGGCTGGGCGCGGGTCCCCTTTTCGTCTCACCCGGCTGTGCGTCGGCGAAAAATCTCGTACAGAGCCGTTCATGACCGCAAGCGCCTATCGCGACGCCAGGGGCCGACCGCTCATTGCGGTGACGGGCATCGGCCTGGTTTCCTCCCTTGGCCGGGGCCAGGCCGACACCTGGGCCGCCCTCACCGAGGGGCGCTCCGGCATCCGCGAGATCGCCCGCTTCTCGACCGAGGGGCTGCGCACGCGCATCGCGGGGACGGTCGACTTCCTCGACACCGACCCGCTGGTGGCCCCGCTCCTTTCGGAGCGGTTCGCCGCCGTGGCGGCGGAGGAGGCGCTCGAACAAGCGAGCCTTGGGACGAAGGGTGACTTTCCGGGTCCACTCTTCATCGCCGTCCCCCCGGTGGAGATGGAATGGCCGCAGCGCCGGGCGCTTGCCGAGGCAACCGGCAGCGACGGGGATGTCGATTATGCCGGTCTGCTCCGGGCGGTTTCCACCGGCCGGTTCGATGCGTGGCACGACCTGTTCCTGTTCGGCACCGTTGCCGAGCGCATCGCCGAACGGTTCGGCACGCGCGGCTCGCCGATCTCCCTTTCGACCGCCTGCTCCTCCGGCGCGACGGCGATCCAGCTCGGCGTTGAGGCGATCCGCCGGGGCGAGGCCTCCGCCGCCCTGTGCATCGGCACGGACGGCTCGGTGAACCCCGAATCGCTGATCCGATTCTCTCTGCTCTCGGCGCTCTCGACCCGCAACGACGTGCCAGAGGAAGCCTCCCGCCCCTTCTCGAAGGACCGGGACGGCTTCGTGATGGGCGAGGGCGCCGCCGCCCTCGTTCTGGAGGATGCCGGAGCGGCCGTGGCGCGGGGGGCGACGATCCTCGGCTACGTGCTCGGCTGCGGCGAGAAGGGCGACGGCTTCCACCGCACCCGTTCCAGCCCGGACGGCGCGCCGATCATCGCCGCGATCCGTGCGAGCCTCGACGATGCCGGCCTCGCGCCTGAGGCCATCGACACGGTGAACGCCCACGGCACCTCGACGCCCGAAAACGACCGGATGGAGGCCATGGGCATCGCCGCCGTGTTCGGCGAACGCGCCGCGAGCCTGCCCGTCACTTCGAACAAGTCGATGATCGGCCACACGCTCACCGCCGCCGGGGCGATCGAGGCGGCTGCCTCGCTGCTCTCGATCCGCCATGGGCGGATCCCGCCAACGATCAACTACCGCACCCCCGATCCGGCGCTCGGCCTCGACATCGTGGGTGAGGCGCGGGACCTGCCCGTGCGCACGGTGCTGTCGAACTCCTTCGGCTTCGGCGGCCAGAATACCTGCCTCGTCCTCGCGGCGGAGCCGGCATGAGCGCGGAAACGGTCAAGCGCGTCCTCGTCACCGGGGGTGGCAGCGGGCTCGGCGCGGCCATCGTGCGCGACCTCGCCCAGGCGGGCTACGCGGTGGACTTCACCTACCGCGCCTCGGGCGAAGCCGCCGCGGCGCTGGCTGCCGAACTGAACGAGGCCCATCCCGGCCTCGAAATCCGGGCCCATGCCCTCGATCTCGCGGACAAGGCGGCGCTCGACGCCTTCTGTGCGAGCGCGGAGGAGGCGGGCTATCACGGCTATGTCCACAATGCCGGCCAATCGGCCGACGGGCTCGCCGCCATGTTCGACCAGGACAAGGCCGAGGCGGCGATGCAGGTGAACTTCTTCTCGCTGACTCGCATCGCCAAGTCGCTGGTGCGTGGCATGACCCGCGCCCGCTTGGGGCGGATCGTCGCCATCGGCTCCGTCGCGGCGCTTCAGGCGAACACCGGTAACGCGGCTTATGCCGCCACCAAGGGCGCGCTGATCGCCTATTGCCGGACGCTCGCCATCGAGACGGCCAAGCGCGGCGTGACGGTCAACGTCATCGCCCCCGGCTTCATCGACACGGCGATGCTCGCCCCCTACGCGGCCTACCGGGCCGGGATGGAGAAGCAGATCCCCGCCGGGCGTTTCGCGCAGCCCGAGGATGTCGCGGCGCTGGCGACCTTTCTGATGAGCGAGGGCGCGGCCTACATCACCGGGACCGTGTTGCCCGTCGATGGCGGCCTGACCGCAATGATGGGCGTCCACCGCATCTGATCGGCCGATGACCTTTCCCCGCCTCGCCCTCCTCCTCCTCCCAGCCGTCTTCGGCGCGGGGGCGGCCCATGCCGACCCGGAAGCCTACCGCGTCACCGGCCTCGCGCCGGGCGAACCGTTGAGCATCCGCGCCGAGCCGGATGCCGCCGCCGAGGTGGTCGGCGAGATCCGCAGACGCGCCCTGGTCTTCGGCTGCACCAACGACACCCCGAGCCGCACCACATGGTGCCGCGTCAGCGTCGGCCGCACGGTCGGCTGGGCACGGCGGCGGTATCTCACGCCGGATTGAGCCGGGATGCCGTGCTCGCGGCGCTGTGATAACCCCCTTCACCGTCATTGCGCGCGGGCCGAGCCGCAATCGATCGGATCCATATCAGCGAACATGCCCATGCGAGCCCTGCAACTCTTCGGCGACCGCGACCTGCGCCTGACCGAGGTCGAGTCACCGCCGCCTCCCGGACCCGGCGAGGTGCGGCTTCGCATCCGCGCCGTGGGGCTCAACTTCATCGACGTCTGGGGCTTTCGCGGCATGGCCTTCGCGAAGCGGAAGATGCCGCTCATCGTCGGCGCCGAGGCGGCGGGCGAAATCGAATCGGTGGGCGAAGGCGTCACCGGTCTTGCTGTCGGCACCCGCGTCGTCCCCTACGGCGCGCTGACCTGCGGCCAGTGCCGCGCCTGCCGTGAGGGCCGCGACAACCTCTGCGAGGATGTCGGCGGCGTGATGGGCTTCCACATCGACGGGTTCGCCCGCGAACTCGTCACCATGCCCGCCCGTCTCGTCGTGCCGGTGCCGGATGGCGTCGAGGATGCGGAGGCGGCCTGTGCGGGCATCGCGTTCGGGACGGTGCAGCACATGCTGTTCGACAACGCCAAGCTCGAACCAGGGGAGAGCGTGCTCGTCCATGCCGGCGGGTCGGGCATCGGCACCGCCGCGATCCGCATGGCCAAGGCGATCGGCTGCACGGTGTTCACCACGGTGGGCGACGACGAGAAGGGCGCCAAGGCCGCTGAACTCGGGGCCGACCACGTGATCAACTACCGCACCGAGCGTTTCGAGGGCGAGGTGCGCCGCCTGACCAAGCGCAAGGGCGTGGACGTGGTGTTCGAGCATGTCGGCGCCGATACGTGGAACGGCTCCCTGCTCTGCCTGAAGCGCGGCGGGCGGCTCGTCACCTGCGGCTCGACCTCCGGCCCCAGCACGACGATGAACCTGATGCAGCTGTTCCAGCAGCAATATCGCATCACCGGCTCGTTCGGATGCAGCCTCGCCAACATCCGCCAATCGCTGGACAAGATGGCGCAGGGTATCCGGCCCGTGGTCGATACAGTCTACCCGATGGCGGAGTTCACCGAAGGGTTGGAGCGGCTCGAATCGCGCAAGGTCTTCGGCAAGATTCTCGTTTCACTGTGAGGCGCGGACGACTGACGTTCGCACCGCACCGTAAAACATGGTCTAAGGGCGCACCTCGCCCCGGAACCCGACTCCTTTGCTGCGCCTCGCCCTCATCCTGAAGCGGTCCTTTCCGCGACTTGCCGGCTTCGCCAGCATTCCCTTGATCCGCCTGATCTTCTTTCTGGCCCGTCTGCTCGGGCCGGAACGGGCGGCGGATTTCGGCGGTCGGCTGCTGCGCCGCATCGGCCCGCTCCTGCCCGCCCACCGGACGGCGCTCGCCAATATCCGCGCGGCCTTTCCCGGCCTGCCGGAGGCGGAGGTGAAGACGATCGCCCTCTCGGCCTGGGACAATCTGGGGCGGACGGGGGCGGAATACGCCCATCTCGACACGCTGCTCGACTACGATCCCGAGGCCACCGGGCCGCTGCGCAGCGAGGTGACGGGGATCGAGCATTTCTTCTCCCTACGAGACGACGGCCAGCCGGGGCTGATCTTCTCGGCCCATCTCGCCAACTGGGAATTGCCCGCGATCTGCGCGGCGAAATTCGGCCTGGAGGCGACCGCCGTGTTCCGGCCGCCGAACAACCCGGCCGCCAAGCGGCTGGTCGAGGAGGTTCGGCGCAGCACGATGGGCGGGCTTGCGGCGTCCGGTCCCGGTTCGGCCTTCTCCATGCAAGGCGTCGTGGAGCGAGGCGGCCATCTCGGCCAGCTGATCGACCAGCACTTCACCCGCGGCGTGGTGGTGAGCTTCTTCGGCCGCCCCTGCCTCGTGAACCCGCTGCTCGCCAAGCTCGCCCGGCACTACGATTGCCCGGTCCACGGGGTGCGGGTGGTGCGCCTGCCCGAGGAGCGGTTCCGCCTGGACCTCACCCCACCCCTCGACCTGCCGCGCGACGCCGACGGCGCCATCGACGTGCCGGGCGCCATGCAGGCGATGACCGACGTGATCGAGGGCTGGGTGCGGGAGAATCCCGGCCAATGGCTGTGGATGCACCGCCGCTGGCGCCCCGATATGCTGCCGAAGACCGCGCCGCGAAAAGCCGCCTCTCAAGGCAACGTGACTTCCCAGGTCGAGCCGACCGCGATCTGATCACGCGGCATGAGGCATTCCACCGTGCACCCCCTGTCCCCGGTTCGGCGCGCCCTTCCCTGCGCCCTGGCGGGGTTCGGCTGCCTGCTCACCGGTGCCGGGGCGCGGGCCGAGCCGGTCGCGGCGGTGGTCGAATTGTTCACGAGCCAGGGTTGCACCGCCTGCCGCGCTGCCGATCCGGTCATGCGCGACCTGGCGCGTAAGCCCGGCCTGATCGCCCTGACCCTGCCCGTGACCTACTGGGACTATCTCGGCTGGCGCGATACGCTCGGCCTTCATGTGCTCAACGAGCGTCAGCGCGCCTATGCGCGGGCGCGGGGAGCCCGGCAGGTGGTGACGCCGCAGGCCGTGGTCGACGGCAGTCTGAGTGCCGTCGGCTCCAACCGGCAGGCCGTCGAGCGGCTGGTGCAGGATTCCAGCCGCACCGCGCCCCTGCCGGTGCCCGTGAGCGCGGAGGTGAAGGGCGACCAGATCATCGTCGAGGTCGGGGCCCGTCCCGCCGGGAAACCCGAGCCGAAGCCCGAGAGCAAGGACGAGGTCTGGCTCGTCCCGGTGCTGAAGCGCCGCGACGTCAAGATCGAGGGCGGCGAGAGCGGCGGCCGGGTGGCGAGCTACGTCAATGTGGTGCGCGGCCTTGTGCGGATCGGCCCCTGGACCGGCCAGCCGGCCCGGTTCGAGGTGCCCGTCTCTGCCGCAGCCGTGCCCGACGCCGATGGCTGGGTCGTGCTGTTGCAGCATGGCCGTGAGGGTCGACTCGGCCGTATCCTGGGCGCGGCCAAGGGACCGGGGCTGTAAACCTCGCCTGCGTTGCATTGCAGCGAGGGTTTGCGTAACAAGGTTCTATTCGCAAGGACCCGGTGCAAGCCCGGGTGGCTCTTCCGGCCGCCGATCCGCCGGACCACGCATTCGAGACGCGCCCCTGCTCATCGCGGCGGTCTCCCTGCGGTTTCAATTAATGACCTCACCTTCCCCTACCGCCCCTGTGGCGGGACTCGGCGCGCGTTTGCGTGACGCCCGCACCGAAATCCTGTCCGGCCTCGTCGTCGCCCTCGCCCTTATCCCGGAAGCCATCGGCTTCTCGGTCATCGCGGGCGTCGATCCGAAGGTCGGCCTCTACGCCTCCGTCGTGATCGCCTGCACCATCGCCTTCACCGGTGGCCGCCCGGCGATGATCTCCGCCGCCACCGCTGCCACCGCTGTGGTGATGACCACCCTCGTCCGCGACCACGGGGTGCAATACCTCTTCGCCGCGACCATCCTGATGGGGCTCATCCAGATCGTCGCGGGCTTTCTGAAGCTCGGGCGATTGATGCGTTTCGTCTCGCAATCGGTGATGACCGGCTTCATCAACGCCCTGGCGATCCTGATCTTCATGGCGCAGCTGCCGGAACTGACCGGAGTCAGCCCGGCGACCTACGGGCTCGTCGCGCTGGGCCTCGCGATCATCTACGGATTCCCCTACCTCACCCGCGCCGTGCCCTCGCCGCTCGTGGCGATCGCCGTGCTCACCGCCCTGACGGCGTGGCTCCAGCTCGACGTGCGCACCGTCGCCCATCTCGGTGCCCTGCCCTCGGCCCTGCCGAGCTTCACGCTCCCGGAGGTCCCGTTCACCCTCGAAACGCTGCGCATCCTCCTGCCCTACGCCGCGACGCTCGCCGCCGTCGGCCTGCTGGAGAGCCTGCTCACCGCGCAGATCGTGGACGACCTGACGGATACGGGCAGCTCCAAGAACCGCGAATGCTACGGCCAGGGCCTCGCCAACATCGCCTCGGCGCTGTTCGGCGGCATGGGCGGCTGCGCGATGATCGGCCAATCCGTCATCAACGTCTCGTCGGGCGCGCGGCGGCGGCTCTCGACCTTCGTGGCGGGCGCCGTGCTGCTGGTGCTGCTCGTCGCCTTCCAGGGCCTGCTCGCCGTGGTGCCCGTGGCGGCGCTGACGGCGGTGATGATCATGGTGTCGATCAACACCTTCTCCTGGCGCTCCCTCGCGCGGCTGCGGACCAACCCCCTGCCCTCGTCCGTGGTGATGCTCGCAACGGTGGCCGTGGTGGTGGCGACCCGCGATCTCGCCATCGGCGTGCTCGTGGGCGTGCTGCTGTCGGGCGTGTTCTTCGCGGGCAAGGTGGCGCGCCTCAGCCGGATCGACTCGGCCCTGTCGCCCGACGGCAAGACCCGCACCTACACGGTCACGGGCCAAGTCTTCTTCGCTTCGGCATCGACCTTCTCGGAGGCGATCGACGTGCTGGAGCCGGTGGAGCGCCTCGTGATCGATGTCGGCTCCGCGCATTTCTGGGACATCTCGGCGGTGGGCGCCCTCGACAAGGTGGTGCTGAAGGCGCGCGAGCGTGGCCGGATCGTGGAAGTGCGCGGCCTCAACGAAGCAAGCGCGACCCTCGTCGAGCGCTTCGGCACCCACGACAAGGCCGTTTCCACGCCCCTCGCGCATCACTGACGGGGCGTCCTGCCACCGCGCCCCCTTGCGCCGCGCGTGCCGGGACCCCATTCCCGGCAGGCCGGCACAGGGGCCGGGGTCCAGGAAAGAGTCAGGCGGTGACGACGTTCTCTCCGCGCGAGATCGTGTCCGAACTCGATCGTTTCATCGTCGGGCAAAACGAGGCCAAGCGGGCGGTGGCCATTGCGCTGCGCAACCGCTGGCGGCGCCAGCAACTCACCGGGCCGCTCCGCGAGGGTGGCGCCCAAGAACATCCTGATGATCGGGCCGACCGGCTGCGGCAAGACCGAGATTGCGCGGCGCCTCGCCAAGCTCGCCAACGCCCCGTTCCTGAAGGTCGAGGCCACGAAGTTCACCGAGGTCGGCTATGTCGGCCGCGACGTCGAGCAGATCGTGCGCGACCTCGTGGAAGTCTCGCTCGGGCTGACCCGCCAAGCCAAGCGCGAGGCGGTGAAGGCCAAGGCCGAGGCGGCGGCCGAAAACCGCATCCTCGACGCCCTGGTCGGCCCCACCGCCAGCGCGGCCACCCGCGACAGCTTCCGCAGGAAGCTGCGCAACAGCGAACTCGACGACAAGGAGGTCGAGATCGAACTCGCCGCCGGGTCGCCCGCCGGCCTGCCGATGTTCGAGATCCCCGGCATGCCCGGCGCCTCCATGGGCGCGATCAACATCGGCGACATGCTGGGCAAGGCCCTGTCCGGGCAGCGGGGCAAGCCCCGCCGCATCAGCGTGCGCGACGCCTACGCGCCCCTGCTCGCCGAGGAATCCGACAAGCTCGTCGATGACGAGGCCCTGACCCGCGAGGCGATCCGCGAGGTCGAGGATAACGGCATCGTCTTCCTCGACGAGATCGACAAGATCTGCGCCCGCGAGGGCCGTAGCGGCGGTGACGTCTCCCGCGAGGGCGTACAGCGCGATCTGCTCCCGCTGATCGAAGGCACCACGGTCGCCACGAAGCACGGGCCGGTGAAGACCGACCACGTGCTGTTCATCGCGAGCGGCGCCTTCCACGTCTCGAAGCCGTCCGACCTGCTCCCCGAGTTGCAGGGCCGCCTGCCGATCCGCGTGGAGTTGCAGCCCCTGACGGTGGACGACTTCAAGCAGATCCTCACCGCCACCGAGGCCAGCCTGATCAAGCAGACCCTGGCCCTGATGGCGACGGAGGGGTGACCCTCGACTTTACCGACGATTCCATCGACGCCCTCGCCAAGGTCGCGGTGGAGGTGAACGGTTCGGTCGAGAATATCGGCGCCCGCCGCCTTCAGACCGTGCTGGAGCGGGTGCTGGACGAAATCTCCTTCACAGCCACCGACCGCTCCGGCGAGACGGTGACGATCGACGCGGCCTATGTCCGCGAGCGGGTCGAGAACCTCGCCGCCAACGCGGACCTCAGCCGGTTCATTCTGTAGGGGCGCGGCGGCGCAGACGCCGCCGCTCTTCGTCGCGCCCATGCGCTTCGGTGGCGAAGAGCATCGTCCCCGCCGCCAGCCCCAATGCGGCGGCGATCCCGAGTTTCAGCCATTTGGGATTGGCCGCCGTGACGTGGGAGGACGAGCGCGAATCGAACCGGCCATGGGCGCCGGGATCGGTGTCGACGGGCTCGTAGAGGTTGTCGGGGCGGTTCTTCGAAGCCTGCACGCTGGTCATTTCCCCTTGGTAGACGTGACGGGCGAGGTAGGTGTCGATCCAACCCGGGATCAGCATGTTGCCGAGGATCGCCTTCCAGGCCGAGGCGCCGATCCAGAGTTCGCGGGGCGCCTCATGGGCCGCCCGGTAGACATGCCGGGCGATGGCTTCGGGCTGATAGATCGGCGGGACGGGTTCGAGCTTGCGTGGCAGCCGCGAGCGCGCCCAATCGAATTGCGGCGTGTTCACCGCCGGCAATTGCACCATCGTCAAGCGCACCCGGCTGCCATCGTGCAGCAATTCGGATCGCAGGGAATCGACGAAGCCGCGCACGGCTGCCTTGGCCGCGCAATAGGTCGCCTGGAGGGGGATTGAGCGGTAGGCCAGCGCCGAGCCGATATGGACGATGGTGCCCCGGTTGGCGGGCACCATGTGCCTGAGGGCGGCGAGCGTGCCGTGGACCTGGCCCAGATAGGTCACATCGGTGACGCGCTGGAACTCCGCCGGGGTCGTCTCCTGAACGGGAGCGTAGACCGTCACCATCGCGTTGTTGACCCACACGTCGATGCCGCCGCAGGTCTTGGCGACGGCATCGGCCACCTCCTGCATGGCCTGCGCATCGGCCACGTCGGCGGCGAAGGCGATGGGGTTGCCGCCCAAGCGCCGCACGTCGTGGATCGTCCCCGCCAGCCCGACTTCGCCGCGCGCGACGAGGCCGACATTCCAGCCATGGCGGGCGAATTCGCAGGCAATGGCCCGGCCGACGCCGGCACTGGCACCAGCCACCACGACGGTTCTGCGGTTCGACGGGGACGAGGGCATCGGGTCTCCGGGACAGGACGATTCGCCGGCCCAACGCCCATGACGGCCGTTCTTTCCCCACTTCCCCCGGGAATGTGCGCGTTGCCTCGCCTAAGCCCGGCGGCCTATAAAAACCGCAGTTCCGTCAGTGGCACCGGGGGCTCTCTCTCCCGCGCCGCGCTACTCGCAAGTCCGAAGGCACATGGCCGGTCATTCCCAGTTCAAGAACATCATGCACCGCAAGGGCCGCGTCGATGCGGTCCGGTCCAAGATCTTCGGCAAGCTCGCCCGCGAAATCACGGTGGCGGCCAAGCTCGGCACGCCGGACCCCGCGATGAACCCGCGCCTTCGCGCCGCCGTGCTCGCCGCCCGCGCCGAGAACATGCCGAAGGATAACATCGAGCGCGCCATCAAGAAGGCGACCGGTGCCGATGGCGAGAACTATGAGGATATCCGCTACGAGGGCTACGGCCCCGGCGGCGCTGCGCTGATCGTCGAGGCGCAGACCGACAACCGCAACCGTACCGCCTCCGATGTTCGCTCGGCTTTCACCAAGTCCGGCGGGAGCCTCGCCGAGACCGGCGCCGTGGCCTTCATGTTCGACCGCGTGGGCGTCATCACCTACCCGGCGAGCGTGGCCGATGCGGACACGATGCTGGAAGCCGCCATCGAGGCGGGCGCCGACGACGTATCCTCCGGCGAAGAGGGCCACGAGGTCATCTGCGCGCAGGATTCCTACGGCGAGGTCACCAAGGCGCTCGAAGCCCGCTTCGGCGATCCGACCCGCACGGGCCTGATCTGGAAGGCTCAGAACACGATCGACGTCGATGATGAGACCGGTGAAAAGCTGATCCGCCTCGTGGAGGTGATCGAGGATCAGGACGACGTGCAGAACGTCTACGTCAACTTCGCCCTGTCCCCGGCGCTGATGGCGAAGCTCGAAGGCTGATCCTTCGCGCGAATTGCGGAGCAAGGCGCGGGATGCCGACCTGTGAGGGCCGGCGCACCATGGCGGACGCCCTCGACGGAGCCCGAGCCATGCCACCGACACTCCTTCCCAGCGACACGGATGCGCGCTGGGAGGCGCTTCTCACCCGCGACGCACGGGCCGATGGGCGCTTCGTCTACGCGGTGCGGACGACGGGGGTGTATTGCCGCCCGAGCTGCGCCGCCCGGACGCCCCGCCGGGAGAACGTGACCTTCCACGCGGACGGCGCGACCGCACGCGCGGCGGGTTTCCGACCCTGCCTGCGCTGCCGACCGGACGAGCCGCCCCAGGCCCAGCGCCGTCGCGAGGCCGTCGCCCGCGCCTGCCGCGTGATCGAATCGGCCGAGACGCCGCCGGCCCTGGCCGACCTCGCCCGCGCCGCGGGGATGAGCCCGTTCCATTTCCACCGGATCTTTCGCGAGGTGACGGGCGTGACGCCCGCCGCCTTCGCCCGCGCGCAGAGAGCGAGCCGTCTCGCCAAGGCGTTGCCGGGCGCGAGCTCCGTCACCGGGGCGCTCTACGAGGCGGGCTACGCCGCCCCCAGCCGGTTCTATGCCGAAGCGGGGGACAGGCTGGGCATGGCGCCCTCGCGCTACCGGAAGGGCGGCGCCGGGGCGCGCATCCGGTTCGGGGTCGGTGCCTGCAGCCTCGGCGCGATCCTCGTCGCGGCGACCGAGACAGGCCTCTGCGCGATCCTGCTGGGGGACGATCCCGATGCGCTGGTGCGCGATCTTCAGGATCGCTTCCCCGCCGCCGAACTCGTCGGTGGGGATGCCGCCTTCGAGCATTGGATGGCGCGGGCGGTCGGGCTTGTGGAAGCGCCGGGTCTCGCCCACGACCTGCCCCTCGATATCGGCGGCACAGCCTTCCAGCAGCGCGTCTGGCAGGCCCTGCGCGCGATCCCGCCCGGCACGACCGCGACCTATGCGGACGTCGCCCGCGCCATCGGGGCGCCGGGCTCGTCGCGCGCCGTGGCGCTCGCCTGCGGTGCCAACGCCCTCGCGGTGGCGATTCCCTGTCACCGGGTGGTGCGCTCGGATGGTAGCCTGTCTGGCTACCGCTGGGGCGTCGCCCGCAAGCGCGACCTCCTCACCCGCGAGGGTGTGCCGTAGAACCTCCGGGGCGCAGGTATCCGAGAAAGCATCGATACATTGCTTTTCGTCGGCTCAACTACTTCGGTTGCGCAATTCTCAGTAGTGGATGCGTGTCGCGAAAAGTGTGAGATCTTCGGTTAGCCGGCCGAACGTCATTGCCGAGGTTCCGATCCGGCCTAGCTCGCAGGGAGAGTGGGCGATGCCGGAGATCCACGCCGTGCCGAACGTTCGAACCCGTATCCTGCGCCGCGTTTTCGGCGCCTCGCTCGCCGCCGCCCTAACCGGGGCCGCACCCGCCGCCATCGCTCAGGAGGCGATCAACACCCCCGCGGGCCGGGTTTCCTGATCTACGGAAATTACTGCGGACCGGGCAATCGCGGCCCTGCCTATCGGCCGATCGACGCCCTCGACACGGCTTGCATGCACCACGACGCCTGCTGGCCGGACGATCCGGCCGTTCTGCCATCCTGCACCTGCAACGACAGGCTGCATGTCGAGGCGGGCCGGGTGGCGCGCGACCCGCGCGCGCCGCAGAAGACGCGCGAGACCGCGCGCTTCATCTCGGATTTCGCAACGGCCCTTCCTTGCGAACCCGCCGCATTGCAGGCGGGCCGCTAGGAACGACAGTTCAGGCCGCGTCGGCGGGGTTCGGGGCGGCCTTCGGGCCACCCTTGGCGACGCCGACGAGCGCAGGGCGCAGGACCCGGTCGCCGATGACGTAGCCGGTCTGGACCACCTGCACGACCGTGCCGGCGGGCACCTCGGCGTTCGGCACCTCGAACATCGCCTGATGGCGATTCGGGTCGAACTTCTGGCCCTGGGGCTCCACCGGCTTCACGCCGTGGCGCTCGAGGTTCTTCACGAGGTCGCGCTCGGTCGAGCTCGATGCCGTCGATCAGCCCCTTCAGGGCGCCCTCGGCGGCGTTGCGCTGGTCGACGGGCACGCTCTCCAGCGCCCGGCGGACGTTGTCGGCCACGTTGAGCATGTCGCGGGCGAAGTTCGTCACGGCATAGGTGCGCGCGTCGGCGACCTCACGCTCGGTGCGCCGACGGAGATTCTCCATCTCGGCGAGCGTGCGCAGCATCCGATCCTTCAGCTCGTCGCGCTCGGCGGTGAGCAGGGCGAGGGCCTCGGCCACGGGATCGACGGAGGCGTCGGCGGGAGCCGACGCGGCCTCGTCCTGGGAGGGGACGTCCTGAGACTTCTCGTCGTTCGTCATCGCATCTTCGAAAGAGTGGCGGTCCAGGGTTAAACCGGGCGTGATATCAGGCCGCGCCCCCGTGAAATCAACCCAAGCCGTTGCAATGAGAGGCCTTCGCGACCGATTCGGTCATGTCTCCCGCAGCGGCGGTGTGGTCACGAGGGCTTCCAGCCCCTCGGCCTTCAGGATCGCCACGTCGGCGGCGAAGACCTGCAACACCGACTTGCGGATCGCGACCTGCCGGTCCGGCTGGGTGACGCGGGTGCCGGTGAGGTCGGTCACGTAGAACACGTCCACGGCCCGCTCGCCGAAGGTCGCGACATGCGCCGAGGTGATGTTCAGGTTGAGCGCGCCGAGCGCGCTCGTCAGATCGAAGAGCAGGCCCGGCCGGTCGAGCCCGGTCACCTCGATCACCGTCTCCCGGCTCGACAGTGCGTTGTCGATGGTCACGTCCGGCGCGACGAGGAAGGTCTTGGCACGGGCGCTGGTCGGCGGATGCTTATCGGCGACCAGTTCGGCGATGCGGATCTCGCCCTTCAGCGCCCGGTCGATCACGTCGGTGATGCGCTTCATGCGGCGCAACTCGTCCTCGTCCCGCTCGAAGGCACGGGAGATGACGAAGGTGTCGAGGGCGAAGCCGTCCGTGGTGGTGAAGATCTGCGCGTCGACGATGTTCGCACCCGCCGCCGCGCAGGCTCCCGTGACGATGGCCAGTAAACGGGGATGATCCGGCGAATAGACGGTCACCTCCGTCACCCCGCGCACGGGATCGAGGCCGACCTCGGTGGCGCTGGTGCGGCCCTCCTCCTCGGTGCGGCGGAGGAGCTGCGCGTTCTTGATCTGCCGGTTGGTGTCGACCTTCAGCCAGTAGGCCTGCTTATGGCGGGCGGCGTAGGCGTCGAACACCGCCGAATCCCAATCCGGCAACTGCTCGCGCAGGCTCATCTGGATCAGCCGCACCCGGTCGGTGCGGGCGATCTCGGAATGGCCGCCGGAGAGATAGACCTCGGTCTCGTCGTAGAGGGTACGCAGCAGCGTACCCTTCCACGCGGTCCACACACCCGGCCCCACGGCGGTGATGTCCGCCACGGTGAGGATGGTCAGCAGCTTCAGCCGCTCCAGGCTCTGGACGATGGAGGCGAAGCGCTCGATCGTTTTGTGATCGGAAAGGTCCCGGCTCTGGGCCGTCATCGACATGAGCAGGTGGTGCTCCACCAGCCACGCCACCGTCTCGGTCTCGGCGGGGGTCAGGCCGAAGCGCGGGCAGAGCTTGCGCGCGATCTGCGCACCCGCCACCGAATGGTCCTCCGGCCGCCCCTTGGCGATGTCGTGCAGCAGGATCGCGACGTAGAGCGCCAGACGGTTGTGGTGCGCGTGGATCAGCCGGGTGACCAGCGGATAGGTCTCCTCGACGCGGCCCGATTCAATCGCGGCCAGCACGCCGACCGTGCGCAGGAGATGCTCGTCCACCGTGAAGTGGTGGTACATGTTGAACTGCATCATCGCGACGACGCGGCCGAAATCCGGGATGAACCGGCCGAGCACGCCCGCCTCGTTCATCTCGCGAAGCGCCTCCTCGGGGGCGTTGTGCGAGGTCAGGATATCCAGGAACAGCCGGTTCGCCTCCTCGTCCCCGCGCAGCGAGGGTGTGATGAGGCGCAGCGAGCGCGTGGCGAGCCGCTTGGCATCCGGATGGATCGGCACGTTGTGCCGGTCGGCCAGCCAGAACAGGCGGATCAGGTTGACCGGATCGCGCTCGAACGCATCCTCCGAGCGCAGGTTGACCCGGCCGTGGTCGATCCAGAAATCCTCGGCCTCCACGGAAGTCGCACGGAAACGGTCGCGGAACTTGCCGATCCAGCGGTCGAGCACGGGTGTACGCTTGGCGTGGCGCGCCTCCATCTCGGCGCTGACGATGGCGGTGAGATCCCCGACATCCTTGGCGACGCGGAAATACGCCTTCATGAAGCGCTCGACGCCCGACAGGCCGCCCCGCGACTCGTAGCCGAGCCGTTCGGCGATGCGCGGCTGAAGGCCGAAGGAGAGGCGCTCCTCGGCGCGCTTCGTGGCGAAGTGCATGTGGCAACGCACCCGCCACAGGAACTCGTCGCACCGCTCGAACAAAGCGTATTCCTCGGGCGTGAACAGCCCGGCGCCGACGAGCTCGCTCTGGTCGCGCACCCGGTAGGTGTACTTCGCGATCCAGAACAGGGTGTTGAGGTCGCGCAGGCCACCCTTCCCGTCCTTGACGTTGGGCTCCACGAGGTAGCGCGACATGCCCGCCTTGGCGACGCGGGTATCGCGCTCGCGCAGCTTGGCCTCGACGAATTCGGAGGCCGAGCCGACGATGACCTCGGCATCGAAGCGCGTCACCAGTTCCTCGAACAGGATGCGCGAGCCGAACAGGTAGCGGGCTTCCAGCAAGGCCGTGCGGATCGTCATGTCCGCACGCCCCTCGCGCAGGCATTCCTCGACCGAGCGGGTGGCGTGGCCGACCTTCAGCTTCAGGTCCCACAGGACGTAGAGCATCGCCTCCACGACGCTCTCGGACCACGCGGTCTGCTTGTAGGGAAGCAGAAACAGCAGATCGATGTCCGAGCCCGGCGCCATCGTGCCCCGGCCGTAGCCGCCGGTGGCCACCACCGCCAGTTGTTCGCCCGTGGTCGGATTGTCGTTGGGATAGAGGCGCCAGACCACGGCGTCGTGGATGGCACGGACCACGGCGTCGGTGAGGCGCGACAAGCTCTGCGCGCATTCCATGCCGTTACGATCGCGCAGGAGCCGTTCTTCGGCCTGGCGGTGGCCGGCCTCGATCACCCGGCGCAATTCGGGCACGAGGACGGCGCGCAGCCGGGTCGGCTCCCGGATGTCCCGGTCGAGGCCTGCGATGAGCGAGTCGAGCTCTGCAACGGGGTCGAGCATGCCTCCCGTTAGCATGATATGCCTACGTTGCCAGTCATGCCTGCGTGACGCAGCGGACAACTCCGTCTCTCGTCCTGCAAGACGGACGAAACGTTTGACAAAACGAACGAAGCGCTCTAGCTCGGCAGTATAAACGACAAGCCGAGGAGACGATTCGATGCCGTTGGTCCGCCGCTCGATCCTGGGGGCCGCCGCCGCCCTGGCCTTGGCCCTGTGCGGGAGCGGCCCGGCCGCCGCCGCCGACCCGTCCGAGATCCGGCTCGACTGGGCGACCTACAACCCCCTCAGCCTCCTCCTCAAGGAGCGTGGCTACGTCGAGGACGCCCTGAAGGCGAAGGGCATCAAGGTTCGCTGGGTCCAGTCCCTAGGCTCGAACAAGGCCCTCGAATTCCTGAATGCCGGGGCCATCGACATCGGCTCCACCGCCGGGGCCGCCGCCCTCGTGGCGCGGATCAACGGCAACCCGATCAAGGCGGTCTACGCATTCTCCCGGCCGGAATGGACCGCCCTCGTCACCCGCAAGGATACGGGCATCACCAAGCCCGCCGACTTGAAGGGCAAGCGCGTGGCGGTGACCCGCGGCACGGACCCGCACATCTTCCTGATCCGCGCTCTTCAAGGCGCCGGACTGACGGAGAAGGACGCCAAGCTCGTCCTGCTCCAGCATCCGGACGGGCGCACCGCCCTCGACCGGGGCGACGTCGATGCCTGGGCGGGCCTCGACCCGATGATGGCCGCCGCCGAGATCGAGAACAACGACGTGCTGTTCTTCCGCGACGCCGCCGCCAACACCTGGGGCGTGCTCGACGTACGCGAGGCCTTCGCCAAGGAGAATCCCGACCTCGTGAAGGTGGTGATCGCCGCCTACGAGCGCGTGCGCACCGAGGCCCTGAAGGATCCGGCGGCCCTCAAGGCGGCCCTGGTCGCCGCGACCAAGCTGCCGGAGCCCGTCGTCGCCCGCCAGTTGGAGCGCACGGACTTGTCGCAACCCGCCATCGGCAAGACGCAGGCGGACGCGATCCGCGCCGCCGGTCTGGCCCTTCAGCAGGCCGGGGTGATCGCGGCGGATGTCGACGTGGCCAAGGCGGTCGATGGGCTGATCGACCCCGCCTTCAACCCGTAAGAGGCCCCAGCTATCCCTCGCCCATCTCCGCGACCCGGAGATGGGTCGTCCGGGCCGTGCGGATCTCGCCCGTTGCGGCGAGGCGGCAATCGTGGATCGTCGCCCTGGCCGTATCGATGGCGATCGCCACCGCAGACATGGTGCGCGAATCTGGCTCCCGCTCGCGGGCATAGCGGACCACATCGGCGGCGAGGCGATCGACCTCGATGGTGAGCCCCTCGATGGCGGCGGGATCGGTGAGCGATCTCGCCTGCCCGGTGATCTCGATCAGCCGGTCCATCACGTCGTCGATGCGCTCGTGCTGCAAGCTCGACAGGCGCTGACGCACCCAGGCGAGCACCGAGACGAGGCCGCCCGCCAGGGCGCCGAGCAGATAAAGCGTGTCGCCATATCGCTCTACGAAGCCGTGCTGCTCGCGCTCGTAATAGTCGATCGCGCCGGGGTGGATCGGAATGCGGGCGCTGGTGGCCGCAGCGGTCGTCTCGTAGGCCGGGGCGAGGACGTATTCGGCGGCATCGGTCTGAAGCGCCGCCGCCGTGCGTTTTTCGAACAATTGCTGGGTGATATCCGCCGCGACCACCCGGCTGAGAGTCGAACGGGCCATGAGCCGGTAGGAGGCGCCAACCGTCTTCACGTCGTCGGCAGGGAGCTTCGGGCGCCCCGTGAACAGGCCGCCTGGGATCGTCACCGCCTGCAATTTCGGGAAGCGTTCGATGATGGCGTCGTCGTCCTCCACGGCGACGAACTCGACCTTGCCGTCCTTCGCCACCGACCGCACCGCGCCGACGAGGGCGATGGCCTTGGGCGCCGAAGGCGCGATGATGCTGAGGAAGGCATCGATCCGCTTTTCCTTGAAGGCCGCCGCGACGGCCTCCGTCTCCACGGGCACGAGTTGCACCGTGGTGGCCCCCAGATGCCCGGCCGCGGGCGCCGTCTCCAGGGTAAGACCGTGATAGGACAGAAGATTGCGGAGAAGCGAGTAATCCGCGTCCTTCTGCGCCCCGATGCCGAGGCGCTTACCGCCGAGCTTGGCGAAGGTCTTGATGCCTGAGGGCTCGGGCGAGGCCAGAATCATCGCCTGATCGCGCAGGATCGCCAGCGTCAGGCCGTTGGTCGGCAGCAGCACGTCGGGCCGCACCACGGCGAGGTCGGCCCGCCCGTCCTGCAGGGCGGCGGCGCTCTCGCGCACGTCGTCGAAGGACAGGATCTTGAGGCGGATACCCTCGTTGCCCGCGTCGAGGGCGTCGGCATAGGCCTTGATGAGCCCCGGCTCGGTGCCGTCCTTCGGAGCGACCGCGATGATGAGCGTCGTCGGCCGCAGCAGGTACCATGCTGCCGCGCCCGCCAGTCCGAGCAGCAGGACGCTGGCGACGAGCAGCACCTCGCGGCGCATCACGAAGGCTGTCAGAGAGGCCATGGGGAAGGGCTAGTCCTGCACGCGTGCGCAGGCCCAACGCAGACGTGGCCTTAGAGTGCCCTGCTATTCGGCAGCGGGCAGGTGCAGGGCCATGAGCTGGGCCGAGCGGCGGCGCTCGGGCACGTCACCCGGGGGCAGGCCGATCCGCCGCCTCGCATCGCCCACCGCTTCGTGGACGCCGTCCACCGCCAGGATCAGGGCGCTGACGGTGCGCATGTCGATCGAACGCTCGCGGGTCTGTGCGACGACGTCGGCGATCAGGTCGTCGATCTCGAGCACGATGGCATCGAGCCGGCCATGGTCGTGGCGGCGCGGATCTCGCGCAGGATGTCGAGCAGCCGGTCGAGGACGATGTCGATCCGCTCCCGGCGCTTGCGCGCGAGGCGCTGGCCGAGCCACGCGAAGCCAGAGCCGATCGTGCCGCCGAAGAAGGCGACGAGGTAGATGTAGTCCTCGTACCGATCGAGGAAGGTCTGCTGCTCACGCTCGAAATAATCAACCGCGCCGGGGTGGTTCGGCAGCCGTGCGGAGGTGGCCGCGACGGTGGTGTCGAACTCGGGCGCCTTCATCAGCTTGGCGATGGGTGCGGCGGCGGCGAGGCGGGAGCGCCACTCGAACAGATGCTGCGTCGCAGAGGCGACGGCGACCCGGCTCACGGTGCCCCGCGCCATCAGCCGGTAGGACGCGCCCACCGTGCGAATCTCTTCCTCGGGCCGCTTGGGCCGCCCGCCGAACGTCCCGGCGGGAATCGTCACCGATTGCAGCTCCGGGAAGCGCTGGAGGATGGCATCGCCGTCGGGGATCGAGACGAAGCCGATCTTGCGCTCGGGCGACCCGGTTTCAACGGCCCGCACCACCGTGGACGCCACCTTGGAGGTCGGACTCGCGATCACCGCGACCGCATCGACGCGCTTGTCCGCGATGGCTTGGGCGATCTCGCCGGACTTGAGCGGCACCACCGTGACGTGGCCGGCTCCCGGCTCGGCCGCCTCCTCGCCCGTCGCCGTATCGGGCACGAGATCGTAGAAGGACAGGACGTTGGCGAGGAAGGGCAGATCCGCCCCGTGCCGCACCACGATGCCGAGGCGCTTTCGGGCGAGATCGGGAAAGTCGTCGATCTCGCTCTGCTCCGGCCGGGCGACGAGCAGGGCCTCGTCGTGCAGGATCGCCAGC
Source organism: Methylobacterium komagatae (assembly GCF_042661665.1). Taxonomy (NCBI): domain Bacteria; kingdom Pseudomonadati; phylum Pseudomonadota; class Alphaproteobacteria; order Hyphomicrobiales; family Methylobacteriaceae; genus Methylobacterium; species Methylobacterium komagatae. The sequence continues at coordinate 1,650,133 of NZ_JBHSWN010000001.1, read as the reverse complement.
GTCAGGCCGTTCTCGGGCAGGAAGACATCGGGCCGCACCACGGCGAGGTCGGCCTTGTTGCGCTGGAGCGCGAGACCGCTGTCGCGCACGTCCTCGTAGCGAACCACCTTGAGGCGGACATCCTCACGGGCCCGGTCGAGGGCCGCCGCATAGGCGTCGATCAGCGAGGCCTCCGGCCCATCCTGCGGACCGACCGCCACGGTGAGCGTGGTCGGGCGCGACAGGTAGAACACTCCGCTCGCCAGGACGACGAGACCGAGCGCCACCATCAGGAGGAGCCATTCGCGCCGCATCAGGATGGCTGCGGCAGAGCGCAGCCTCCTCTGCAGTGCCCCCGGCACGGCGTGAGGAGGGACGGAGCCCGGCCTGTCGCGTTGCGCGCGTTCCATGGGTCGTTCATGAAGCGCAAACCTGTCCAGATCGTGAAGAACACGTGAAGCGCCCCTCCGTTGCATCTTCCAGGCCGGAGACACCTCCCACCCCGCCGCGACCGGTGAGCGCGGCATGGCTGGAACGGGCTGCACTCGACTATCTGCAGCGCTACAGCGCCTCCACCGAGATGCTGCGCCGGACGCTTCTCCGGCGGGTCGAGAAGCGGGCGCGGGCGCGGGGCGAAGAACCGTCCGACTTCGCGCCGATGGTGGAGGCGACCGTCGCCCGCGCCGTCTCGGCGGGTCTGGTGGATGATGCCCGCTTCGCCGAGGGGCGCCTCGCCGCCCTGCGCCGCCGGGGCTCTTCGCGCCGCGGGGCCAGCGCCAAGCTCGCGGCCAAGGGTGTCCCGCGCGAGGTGGTCGAGGCGGTGATCGAGGCGGAGCGCGAGACGCTGAGCGAGGAGGACAGCGAGGAGAAGGCGGCCTGGGCTTATGCCAAACGACGCCGCCTCGGTCCCTATCGCCCGGCGGCGCGGCGGGCCGAGTACCGCGAACGCGACCTCGGCAGCTTGGCACGGCAGGGCTTTCCCTTCGCCCTCGCCCGGCGGATCGTTGAGGCGGACGACGTTCCCTGAGGGGTGCGGCGATCCGGCTCGGGAGCATTGCCCCGGGCCCCGAGTCTACCCCTTGTGTCTCCGGATAGAGTGTTCATCTTCCGTTCCATGGACGAAGCTCTCGCGACAAAACTGCGCATCCTCGCCGATGCCGCGAAATACGACGCTTCCTGCTCATCGTCCGGCGCGCCCAAGCGTGCGGCGGGCAAGGACGGGCTCGGCTCCACGACGGGTGCCGGGATCTGCCACGCCTACACGCCGGATGGGCGCTGCATCTCGCTGTTGAAGATCCTGCTTACCAATTGGTGCCTGTTCGATTGCGCCTATTGCGTGAACCGGCGCTCCTCGAACGTGCGGCGGGCGAAATTTACGGTCGAGGAGGTGGTGAACCTCACCGTCAACTTCTACAAGCGCAACTATATCGAAGGCTTGTTCCTGTCATCGGGCATCATCAAGTCGCCCGACCACACGATGGAACTGCTCACCCGTGTCGCCAAGTCTCTGCGCCGGGACCACGGATTCGCGGGCTACATTCACCTGAAGTCGATCCCCGAGGCGAGCCCGTGGCTGATCGAGGAGGCGGGGCTCTATGCCGACCGTCTGTCGATCAATGTCGAGCTTCCGACCGAGGCGAGCCTCGGTCGGCTCGCGCCGGAGAAGGACGGTGCCGCGATCCAGGGCGCCATGGCGCAGATCGGCGAGCGGATCTTGGAGGCCAAGGCCGAGCGCCGCCGCTTCTCCCCCGCCGGGCACTCGACGCAGGTGATCGTCGGCGCCGACGACACCACCGATGCGGCGCTCATCGCCAAGAGCGAGAACCTCTACGGCAGCGTCGGCTTGAAGCGGGTTTATTACTCGGCCTTCAGCCCGATCCCCGATGGGTCGCAGATCCTACCCCTGAAGCCGCCGCCGCTCGCCCGCGAGCACCGGCTGTACCAAGCGGATTGGCTGCTGCGGTATTACGAGTTCTCGGCGGAAGAGGTCGCCTCGGCCTCCGAGGGCGGAATGCTGGCCCTCGACATCGATCCGAAGCTCGCCTGGGCGCTGAAGAACCGGGACAAGTTCCCCGTCGATGTGAACAAGGCCGACCGCGAGATGCTTCTGCGCGTGCCCGGCCTCGGGGCGCGGGCCGTCGACAAGATCGTCAAGGCGCGCAAGCATACGACCCTGCGCCTCGACGACGTGGCCCGGCTGACATCGAGCCTCAAGCGCGCGCGCCCCTTCCTCGTGGCCGCAGATCACCGGCCGGTGGGGCTCATCGACCGGGGAGACCTGCGCACACGCCTCGTGGAACCGGCCGAGCAACTGAGCCTGTTCTGATGGAGAAAACCAGTCCGTCTTTGCGAGCGCAGCGAAGCAATCCAGGGCAGCGGGACGTCTCCGAAGGTGGCGCCGCTGGATTGCTTCGCTTTGCTCGCAATGACGGCGTGGCGGTTTCCCGCACCATCCTCCTCGGCCCCGGCGCCGACCTCACCGGGTTTCGCGATGCCGCCCGGCGCCTCGCGGCCGAGGGCGTGCCGCCGGAGGCCGTCACCTTCTCCGTCGAGACCACGCCATCTCTGTTCGGCGACGATGCGCCTCCGGCCGCGGCGACGCCCCTCGTCCTGCCGAAGGCCGTGGCCGCCCTGATCCCCCGCGTCGTGCCGCACCGGGATCCCGAGCGGTACGGGCTGCTCTACAGCCTGATCTGGCGCAGCCTCCACGGCGAGCGGCACCTGATGGAGGTGGCGAGCGATCCGCTGGTCCATCGCCTCCACCGGATGGCGAAGGCCATCGGCCGAGATCTGCACAAGATGCACGCCTTCCTCCGCTTTCGCCGGATCGAGGGTGAGGCGGGCGAGCGCTATGTCGCGTGGTTCGAGCCCGACCATCATATCCTCGAAGCCGCCGCGCCGTTCTTCGTGCGGCGCTTCGCCGGGATGCGCTGGACCATCCTGACGCCCGAGGGACGGGCCATCTGGGACGGCGAGGTGCTGTCCTATGGCCCGCCGGGCAGCAAGGCCGACCTGCCCGAGGGGGACGGCTTCGAAGCCGGCTGGCAGACCTACTACGAGACGACCTTCAACCCCGCTCGCGTCAATCCGAGAGCGATGAAGGCCGAGATGCCGAAGAAGTACTGGCACAACATGCCGGAAACGGCCGCCATTCCCGCCCTGCTACGCGGGGCCTCGGCCCGGACCGAGCAGATGATCGAGAGGGAGCCCACCGTGCCCGCACGCCGCGAACCCGCCCGAGCCGTCGCCGCGATGGCCGATCAGGACCCGAAGAGCCTGAAAGACCTCAACGCCATCATCGCCCGCACCGAACCCCTCGTGCCGGGCGCGACCCAGGCCGTGCTGGGCGAAGGCCCGATCGGCGCCACGGTCGCCTTCGTGGGCGAGCAGCCCGGCGACCAGGAGGATCTGAAGGGCCGCCCCTTCATCGGCCCGGCGGGCCAGCTCCTGACCCGCGCCATGGCGGAAGCCGGGATCGATCGGGAGGCGAGCTACCTCACCAACGCGGTGAAGCACTTCAAATTCACGCTGCGCGGCAAGCGCCGCATCCATGAGAAGCCCACGGCCGGCGAAGTCAGCCATTACCGCTGGTGGCTCGACCGGGAGTTGGATTTCGTAGCGCCGAAGCTCGTCGTGGCTTTGGGCGCCACCGCCGTGCTGGCCTTGACGGGCAAGTCGATCCCGATCACCCGGTCACGAGGACCGTTCCGCTTCGACCGGCTGGACAACCGCTTCCAGGGCTACATCACGGTTCACCCCTCCTATCTGCTTCGCCTGCCCGACGAAGCGAAAGAGGAGGCTTACGCCGCCTTTCTGGAGGACCTGAAGCGTGTTGCCGCGCTCGGCGCCGAGCTTGCCGCTTAAGCGAACCGTTTTAATCCCTCGTGCCGCGTGCGAGCAGGCACGTCGCTCCGGGAAAGAGCCATCCATATCTCTCTCATGACAGACGAAGCGGGCGGAACAACCGATCCGTGCTGCACACGGAGAGAGATATAGCCATGAAGACCCGCATTGCCGCTACAATCGCCGCTCTCGTCATCGGCGCCGCCGCTCCTGTCACCTCCGCGATGGCCTATCCGTTCGCTCGTGACACCGGCCCGCTCTACACCGGCTCGATCGGCGTCCACGATACCCCCTTCTACGAGGCCCATCCCGGCTATTGCCGCCCGAGCTCGGCCGCCGAGGGCAACGCCAACCAGCAGACCCGGCCGGTCAAGCAATACGGTCAGACCAGCGGCGGCAACCGCTGCTGAGAACGTTGCGACCGGGAGTGAGCGAGGCGGCGGGGCGCAAGTGCCCCGCCGCTTGTTTTTGCGTTTGCCATCCGCTGGACAACCTTCGGCGAAGCCGCCACGACAGGGCGCGTCGTTCGTCGCGGCGGCCGAGGCCGAACTCGGGCGCGCGCCAAATCGTTGATGAAATCCCGCGAGCCACCAGCCTCCATGACCGCCGAGACCGCTCCCGCCTCGAAGCCAGTCGGCCCCGGCGATCAGGTGATCCTGGTCGATGGATCGTCGTTCATTTTCCGGGCCTATTTCCAGTCGATCAACCAGGACCAGAAGTACAATTCTAGACCCTCGGACGGCCTGCCGACCGGGGCAGTGCGGTTGTTCTGTACCAAGATCGCCCAGTTCCTGCAGGATGGCGCGGCAGGTATCATGCCGACTCATCTCGGCATCGTCTTCGACAAGTCGGAGGGCTCGTTCCGCAAGGAAATGTTCCCCGATTACAAGGGCCACCGCCCCGATGCCCCCGACGACCTGAAGCGTCAGATGCCGCTGATGCGCGACGCGGTGCGCGCCTTCGGCCTGCACGCCGTGGAGTTGGAGCGCTACGAGGCCGACGACCTCATCGCCACCTATGCCCGGCAGGCCGAGGCGCGGGGCGCGGGCGTCATCATCGTCTCCTCCGACAAGGACCTGATGCAGCTCGTCGGGCCGCTGGTGCGGTTCTACGATTTCGAATCCGGCGCCAAGGGGAAGCCGGGCTACCGGCCCGAGCGCAACCTCGATGTCGAGGCGATCATCGCCAAGTGGGAGGGCCTGAGCCCTAACCAGATCGGCGATGCGCTGGCGCTGATCGGCGACACCTCGGACAACGTGCCCGGCGTCCCCGGCATCGGCCTGAAGACCGCCGCCGCCCTCATCAAGGAGTTCGGCTCCCTCGACGCGCTGCTGGAGCGGGCGGGCGAGATCAAGCAGCCGAAGCGCCGGGAGACGCTGCTCGCCAACATCGATCAGGCCAAGCTTTCACGAAAGCTCGTCGCGCTGATGGAGGACGTACCGGTCCCCGTCGACCTCGATGACCTCGGTGTGCCGAAGCCCGACCCGGAGAAGCTCGTCGGCTTCCTGAAGGCGATGGAGTTCAACACCCTGACACGGCGTATCGCGCAGATGCTCCATGTCGATCCGGAGAAGGTGAAGCCCGACCCGTCTCTGGTGCCTGGCGCGAAGGGGCAAGGCGGCGAAGCGGTGCCGTTCTTCGGCGACAGCGTGCCGCCGGACCCCGAGACCGCTGCGGCCGGGGCCGAGCGTCCGCCGGGCGCAGCTCCGCCCGAGGCGGGCGAGGTCGATCCGTTCGCTGATCTCGGCCTGCCGGACGAGGCGCCGAAGCCCCGTGGTCCCGCCGAGCCGACGCCGGGGGCCCTCGTGGCGGCACGGGCGGGCGAGGCGGTGAAGCCGTTCGATACCGCCGCCTACGAAACGGTGATGTCGATCGAGCAGCTCGACGCCTGGATCGCCGAGGCCGAAGAAGCCGGGGTGGTCGCGGTCGATACCGAGACCGACTCGCTCGATTCCTTCCGTGCGGGGCTCGTCGGCGTGTCCCTGGCGGTGGCGCCCGGGCGCGCCTGCTACATTCCCCTGGCCCATCTGCGGACCGCGACCGGACCGACGACAGATGCCGGTGACCTGTTCGGTCAGGGCGCGGCGGCGAGCGACGTGGTGGAGCCGGTGCCCGGCCAGATCCCGCTGGCCGACGCCATCGCCCGGCTGAAGCCGCTTCTCGAAAATCCCAGCGTGCTCAAGGTCGGGCAGAACCTGAAATACGATTGGGTCGTGTTCTCCCGGCACGGCATCGAGGTCGCGCCGTTGGACGACACGATGCTGATTTCCTACGTGCTCGATGCCGGCAAGGGCGGGCACGGCATGGACGAACTCGCCCGCCGCCATCTCGGCCACCAGCCGATCACCTTCTCGGATGTCGCCGGGACCGGCCGTGCCAAGGTCACCTTCGACCGGGTCGCCCTCGACAAGGCCACCGCCTACGCCGCCGAGGATGCGGACGTGACGCTGCGCCTGTGGCGGATGATGAAGCCACGCCTCGTCGCCGAGAAGCGCGTCGCCGTCTACGAGACGCTGGAGCGGCCGCTCCTGCCGGTCATCGCCCGGATGGAGATGGCGGGCATCCGCGTCGACCGGGACATGCTGAGCCGCCTGTCGGGCGATTTCTCCCAGATCCTCGTGCGTCTCGAGGAAGAGATCCAGGAGGATGCCGGGGAGAAATTCTCTGTCGGCTCGCCGAAGCAGATCGGCGACATCCTGTTCGGCAAGATGGGCCTGCCCGGCGCCAAGAAGACGCCCTCCGGCCAATGGGCCACGCCCGCGACGCTGTTGGAGGAGCTGGCCCAGGCGGGGCACGAGCTGCCGAAGAAGATCCTCGAATGGCGGCAGCTCTCGAAGCTGAAATCGACCTACACCGACTCGCTCCAGACCCATGCCGACCGGGAGACGCAGCGGGTCCACACCTCGTTCTCGCTGGCCGCGACGACGACGGGGCGGCTCTCCTCCTCCGAGCCGAATTTGCAGAACATCCCCGTGCGCACGGAGGAAGGGCGCCGCATTCGCCGGGCCTTCGTGGCGGCGCCGGGCATGAAGCTGATCTCGGCCGACTATTCGCAGATCGAGTTGCGGCTGTTGGCTCACATGGCCGACATCCCCGAACTGCGCAAAGCCTTCGAGGACGGCATCGACATCCACGCAGCCACGGCTTCCGCCATGTTCGGCGTACCGCTGAAGGAGATGACGCCGGATCTGCGCCGCCGGGCGAAGACGATCAATTTCGGCATCATCTATGGCATCTCGGCCTTCGGTCTCGCCGACCGCCTCGGCATCGGCCGCGAGGAGGCTTCGGCCTTCATCAAGCAGTATTTCGAGCAGTTCCCCGGCATCCGGGACTACATCGACACGACGAAGCGCAGTTGCCGGGACAAGGGCTACGTCACCACCCTGTTCGGCCGGGTGTGCCACTACCCGCAGATCCGCTCGAACAACCCATCCGAGCGCGCGAGCGTGGAGCGGCAAGCGATCAATGCCCCGATCCAGGGCAGCGCGGCCGACATCATCCGCCGGGCGATGACCCGTATGGAGACTGCCCTTGCAGCCAAACGCCTCGGCGTGACCATGCTGCTGCAGGTCCACGACGAACTGGTGTTCGAAGCGCGCGAGGACGAGGTCGAGACGGCGATCCCGATCATCTCCTCCATCATGGAAGAGGCCCCCTCCCCGGCCCTGACGCTCAGGGTGCCGCTGGTGGTGGAAGCCAAGGCAGCGGGGAATTGGCAGGAGGCGCATTGAGGCCGAATCGCCGCCGTCATTGCGAGCGAAGCGAAGCAATCCAGGGTTCCGCGACGACGCACGCTGTCACGCAAGGCCGGGGTACAGATCGGCCCAATCGGGGTTCATCGCCTCGATGAGCGCGATCTTCCGCTTGCGTGATCCGGCTTTGATCTGCTTCTCGCGGTCGATCGCCTCGGTCATCAGGCCATAGGATTCGTACCAGACCAGCAGCTTGCAGCCGTATTGTCGCGTGAATCCCGGAAGCAATCCTTCCCGGTGTTCGTAGGCCCGCCGGGCAAGATCGGACGTCACGCCGACATAGAGCGTACCGTTCCGGCGGCTGGCCATGATGTAGACGTTCGGCGCACGCAATGCGGCTCCTGCCATGGCTTGCGTTGGAGGTCGCGGATCCCTGGATTGCTTCGCTTTGCTCGCAAAGACGGGAAGCGTTGTGTCCACAGGATCCTTCTTCGTTATCCATCGTCATTGCGAGCGAAGCGAAGCAATCCAGGGCTCCGCGACGTCCGCAAGTTGTACCGACGACACGAGATCACGGGAGCCAACGATGCGCGCACTTCTCTGCAGCACCCTCGACGGCGCGGAGGCCCTCGCCCTTGGTGAGCGGCCGGATCCCGCTCCCGCCGCGGGGCAGGCTCTGGTGCGCGTCACCCTCGCGGCGCTGAATTTCTTCGACACGCTGATCGTCGCCGGGCGCTATCAGGTAAAGCCGCCCCTGCCCTTCTCGCCGGCGGGCGAGGGTGTCGGCGTGGTCGAGGCGTTGGGCGAGGGTGTCACCGGTCTCGCGGTCGGGCAGCGTGTGGTGATCCATGCCGGATACGGCTGCTGCGCCGAGCGCATCGCCATCGATGCGACGAAGCTCACCCCCGTGCCGGACGGCGTGCCGGATGAGCAGGCGGCCGGGCTCACCATCACCTACGGCACCACCCTCCACGCGCTCGCCAACCGGGCGAAGCTCAAGGCGGGTGAGTGGCTGGCGGTGCTCGGCGCCTCGGGCGGCGTCGGGCTCGCGGCGGTGGAACTCGGGGCGCTGATGGGCGCGAAGGTCATCGCCTGCGCCTCGTCCGAGGAGAAGCTCGCCGCCGCCTATGCCCACGGGGCCGCGGAGGGCCTCGTCTACAAGCCCGAGACCCTCAAGGACGACCTGCGCCGCCTCACCGGCGGAGCGGGCGTCGATGTGGTCTACGATGCAGTCGGCGATGCCTTCGCGGAGCCCGCCCTGCGGTCTCTCGCGTGGCGGGGGCGCTACCTCGTGATCGGCTTCGCGGCGGGCGAGATTCCCCGCCTGCCGCTCAACCTGATCCTGCTGAAGGAACTCGACGTGCAGGGCGTCCACTGGGGCGCCTTCACCGAGCGCGACCCGGAGGCACACCGGGCCGATCAGGAGCAGCTGCTCGCCTGGGTGGCGGAGGGCAAGCTCACCGCCAAGGTCCACGGCGTCTATCCTCTGGACGAGTACCGCGAGGCCTTCGGGGTGCTCATCCGGCGGGAAGCCGTGGGGAAGGTCCTGCTGCAGGTATAGGGCTCAGAGGAGCCCCTTCTCCCGCGCGAGCATCACCAGATCCGCCTGCGGCCGGGCACCGATATGCTGGATCACCTCCGCTGCCGCCAGGGCGCCGAGGCGGGCGCTGGCGGCGTGGTCGAGCCCGCGGGCATGGCCGGCCAGGAAGCCGGCGGCGAAGAGATCGCCTGCGCCGGTCGTATCGACCACGTGCTCCACGGGGCTCGCCGCCACCTCGCGGACATGGCCGCCATGGACGACGAGGGCGCCCTTCTCCGAGCGGGTGACGAGGCCGAGCATGTGCATGCCGCGCCCGTTGCGCTCGTCGCGGAGCGCCGCAACGGCCTTCTCCTCGTCGTCGGTCTCGTAGAGGCTCTTCAGCTCGCCGAGATTGGCGAACAGGATGTCGATGCTGCCGTCGCGGATGAGGCCGAGGAACTCGTCGCGATAGCGGCCGACGCAGAAGGCGTCGGAGAGGGTCAGCGCCACGGCGTTGCCCGCGCGGTGGGCGATCTCGACCGCCTTGCGGAACGCGTCCTTGGCGGCGGGCGGATCCCACAGATAGCCTTCGAGGTAGACGACGCGGGCGGAGGCGACCGTCTCCTTATCGACCTCATCCGGTCCCAGACCCTGGCAGGCGCCGAGATAGGTGCTCATGGTGCGCTCGCCATCCGGCGTCACCAGCACCAAGCACCGGGCCGTAGCGGGACCGTCCGTGGCGGCGGGCACATCGAAGCCGACGCCCGTGGCCTTGAGATCATGGCGGAACAGGTGGCCCAACTCGTCGTCGCGGACGCGGCCGATGAAGGCGGTCTTCGCTCCGAGCATCGCGGCGCCCACGGCGGTGTTGGCGCCCGAGCCGCCGGAGACGATCGTCGCCTGACCCATGGCCTGGAACAGCGATTCCGCACGCGGCTCGTCGATCAAAGTCATCGCGCCCCTGGCGATGCCCTCCTTCTCCAGGAAGGCATCATCGGTGCGTGCGATCACATCGACGATGGCGTTGCCGAGGACGAGGAGGTCGAGGGAAGCCGCCATGAATTGATCCGTCTGCCAAGAATTCCGGCGGCTGTGACACCGGGCGCCCGCAGGATCAAGACTCGGCGGTCATCTCACCCCGCGATCTCTTCCAAGGCCACGTCCCGCGTGCGCGGCCCGAGCAAGCCGACGAGGCCGCCTGCCACGAGCATGGCGGCGGAGATGAACACGAACACGCCTGCCGTGCCCTGCTCACGCAGGACGAAGGCGATGATGAAGCCCGTGAAGATCGCCGAGAAGCGGCTCCAGGAATAGACGAAGCCCACCGCCCGCGCCCGGATGCCGGTGGGGAACAGCTCGGCCTGATAGGCGTGGAAGCTGTAGGACATGACGTTCGAGGCGAGCGTCAGGCCGATGCCGAGGGCGACGATGCCGGTGACGTCGCGCATCTGCGCGAAGGCGAGGCCGCAGGCGATGTAGACCAGCGCCGCCGCCACGATGACGTGCTTGCGCTCGAACCGGTCGGCGATGAGGAGACCGATCAGCGGCCCGATGGGCGCGGCCAGCGCGATGAGCGCCGTGTAGGCGAGGCTCGACGTGACGGTGATGCCCTGCCCGATCAACAGTGTCGGCACCCAGTTGGCGAAGCCATAGAAACCGACCGTCTGGAAGATGTTGAACCCCGCCATCATCAGGGTGCGGCGGCGATAGGGCGGCACCCACATGTCGCGGAAGGCGCCGCGCGGGGTGGCAGGCTTGGGCGCAGCCGGTGGCGGGAGGGGACGGCCGTATTCCGCCTCGACCCGCGCTTCGAGCCTGGCCATCACCGCCTCGGCCTCGGCGATCCGCCCGCGCCCCACGAGCCAGCGGGGACTCTCGGGCAGGCCGGAGCGTATCCACCAGACCAGCAAAGCCGCCGAGGCGCCGATCAGCGCGACCCAGCGCCAGCCATCGAGCCCGAAGGGCGAGCGCGGGATCAGCAGGTAGGACAGGAATGCGACGACGGGCACCGCGCAGAAGCCGATCGCCTGGCACAGGGCGAAGGCCCGGCCCCGGATCGCCTTCGGCACCAGTTCCGACAGGTAGCTGCCGATCGTGACCATCTCGAGCCCCAACCCGATCCCGGCGATGAGCCGCCAGAGGTTCAGCCCGAATGCCTCGGTCTGGAAGGCCATGACGACGTTGGCCGCCGTGTAGGACAGGAGCGACCACGTGAAGATCGCTCGCCGCCCGAACCGGTCCGCGAGCCAGCCACAGGCGACCGTGCCGATGAACAGGCCGGTGAACAGGGCGGCGATGAAGCCCGCGACCCCGGTCGCCCCGAACAAGCCCGGCGTGGTCGGCGTCAGGATCCCCGCCTTGACGAGGCCCGGCGCCACGTAGCCGGTGAAGAGCAGATCATAGAGTTCGAAGAAGAAGCCAAGGCCGAGCAGCGCCACGATGCGCCAGACACTCCGCGTCGCGGGCAGCCGATCAAGCCGGGCGACGATCAGGCCCGGATCGTAGGAAGCCGCGCGTGTCGTCATGGAGGGGGCTCGTTCGTGGGATCGCTGCGCCGCTTGCCCCGGAAAGAGCAGGGGCGCAAGGCGAAGGTCACACTCCGAAGACCGACCACCCCATCCGCTGCGTCAGACGCTCCAGGGCGATGCGGCCGAGATGCGAATTCCCGGCGGCGTCGAGGCCGGGCGACCAGACGGCGATGGACGCCTTGCCCGGTGCCACGGCGAAGATGCCGCCGCCCACGCCGCTCTTGCCGGGCAGGCCGACCCGGTAGGCGAAATCGCCCGAGCCATCGTAATGGCCGCAGGTCAGCATGATCGCATTGATGCGGCGCGCCCGCTCCGGCGAGACGACGTTGAAGCCGGTGGCGGGGTTCATGCCGTTATGGACCAGGAACTGCCCTGCCGTGGCGAGTTGGCGGCAGTTCATCGCGATGGCGCAATGGTGGAAGTAGACGCCGAGGGTGTAATCGACCGGGTTTTCGATCACCCCGAAGGACTTCATGTAATAGGCGAGCGCCGAATTGCGGAAGCCGGTGCGTCGTTCGGAGGCCGCGACCTTCTCATCGATGGTGACGGTGGGGTCCTTCGAGAGGAACTGCATGAACCGCAGGATCTCGCCCAGCGCCTCGCGCGGCTCGTGACCAGAGAGGATCACGTCCGTCACCGCAATGGCCCCGGCATTGATGAAGGGGTTGCGCGGCACGCCGCGCTCCCGCTCCAACTGGACGATGGAGTTGAACGGGTTGCCCGAGGGCTCCCGGCCGACGCGCCGCCACAGGCGGTCGCCGATCATGCCCAGCGCCAGGGTCAGCGTGAAGACCTTCGAGATGCTCTGGATCGAGAACAGCACCTCGCTGTCTCCGCCCGCGCTGATCCGCCCGTCCGCCTGGACAACCGCGATGCCGAACCGGTTCGGGTCCACATGGGCGAGTTCGGGGATGTAATCGGCCACCGTGCCGCGATCCGCGCGCGCGGCCATCTCCTCCGAGATTTCACGGACGACGGTGTCGAGATCGGGCATGGCCAGTCGTGGTTTCAAAGGTCGGAGACCTTTTGCGGGTGTAGGGCTCAAGCCCTGCCATGATCGGGGCTTTGCCCCGACCCCCACCAAAGGGATGATCCCTCTGGGATCCCGGTCCTCCTAAGCAAGGACCGGGCCTGGTGCATCGATCCAGACGGAGGCATCAGCCGTGTCAGGAACGATGCAAAGACAATGAGCCGGTGCAGAGGCGCATGAACGGCGTGAGTGCGCCACTGCACTGGCGTCACGCGGCGGCGAGCGTCGCGCCCATCGTTTCCTTCTTCATCGAGCTCGCGGAAGAAGCCGTCGAGATGGGTGAGCTTCTCCGGCGAGCCGTCCTGCGCGATCCGGCCGCCTTCCAGCACGACGATGCGGTCGAAATCCTGAAGGGTCGAGAGACGGTGGGCGATGGCGATCACCGTACGTCCCTTCATGAGATTGGCCAGCGCGTGGCGGATCGCCTGCTCGGATTCCGCATCCAGCGCCGACGTCGCCTCGTCGAGAAGCAGGATCGGCGAGTTCTTCAGGATGGCGCGGGCGATGGCGATGCGCTGGCGCTGGCCGCCCGAGAGCTTCACGCCCCGGTCGCCGACGATGGTGTCGAAACCCTCCGGCAGGGCCTTGATGAAGTCGGTGCAATGGGCAGCCTCGGCCGCCTGCCAGACCTCCTCGTCGGTCGCGTCCGGCCGCCCGTAGCGGATGTTCTCGCGCAGCGTGCGGTGGAACATCGAGACGTCCTGCGGCACGACGGTGATGAACTCGCGCAGCGAGTCCAGCGTCACCCGGTCGATGTCCTGCCCGTTGATGCGGATCGAGCCCGACTGCACGTCGTAGAAGCGCTGGATCAGCGAGAACAGGGTCGACTTGCCGCCGCCCGACTTGCCGACGAGGCCGACCCGCTGGCCGGGCTCGATGGTCAGGTCGAAATCGGTGAAGACGCTGCGCCCGTCGGGATAATTGAACGCGACGTGCTCGAACTCGATCTTGGCGCCTTGGCCTGCCAGCGGCTGCGCCTCGGGATGGTCCACGAGATCGTGCGGCTGAAGCAGGGTGTGCAGGGCCTCGGACATGCGGGCCGTGTGCTGCGTGGCATCGACCAGCGCGACGGCGAGGTCGCGGGTGGCGGCCAGGATGCGGATGCCGAGCGTGCAGACCAGCACCACCTGCCCGTTGGTCGCCTGCCCGACTTCCCACAGCCGGATCGACCAGTAGAGAAGGCCGAGGATCGCAAGCACGGTGAGGATCGCGTGAACGATGCGCAGCTTCTCCAGGTAGAGGAGCGACGAACGGCGCGCCCGCATCTCGGTGGCGATGGTGCCCTCGAAGCGGACACCCTCGCGCTTGAAGGCGGAGAAGGCGCGCACGAGAGACATGTTGCCGACGAGGTCGACCATCTCGCCATCGACGCTCGCGGCCTTGGCGGCGAAGTCGTGGTGCAGCGGCTTGCCCGCCGAGGCCATCTTGAACATCAGCACGACGACCGCCGCGAAGATGCCGGCCAGGATTCCGGCCATGGGCAGGCTGACGGTGGCGATGTAGGCGATCGAGCCGAAGGCCGCGACCGTCGGCGGCATCACGTTGAACACGAACATGTTCTCGACCGTGAAGATCGCGTTCGAGGTCGCGGTGATGCGGCTTGCCAGGGTACCCGGCTGACGGTCCGAGAAGAAGGTCGGCGAGTGTCCGGTCAGGTGCCGGAACAGGTCGCGGCGGATATCGCCCGTGACGCCGACGAAGGTGAAGGCGCCCGTCAGCGCGGCCACGCGCCAGAGCATGTTGTCGACGGCAATGAATACGATGAGGACCGTCAACGCGCTCCAGATGCCGGTATTGGCCGGACCCGGACCCTTGGTAAGCGCATCGACGACGCCCTTCAGGGCGTAGTCGGTCGAGACCGAGAAGCCGACCGCGCCGAGCACCGAGATGAGGATGATCAGATGCGGCAGCCAGCGGCGGCGCAAGTACCGTCCGACGAAGGCGAAGGGCCGTTCGGCGTATCGGTGGAGTTCTTCCATCGTGGCGACCATTCCGTTCTCGCGTGACCGGCAGGCGGCAACCGTGCGAGCATGCGGTATTGAGGGCAAGTCCATCCCGTAGCGCCAACGCATCAGCGTTGCCATACGTTGCAGCGTGGCGTTCCGGATCGCGTGCTTTTAGTACCTCAAGCTGAACAGAGCTTGAGGAGGTTCCTCAAGCGAAAGCGGTGCCGCGCGGTTCAAGGGGCTTCCGCCGCCGTTCCTTCGGGCAGGCGCGATCGGCGCGTCTCCGGCATGATCAGGGCCACGAGCATGAAGGCGGCGAAGCCCAGGAAGGCGAGACCGAGAAACGCGCTGTGACTCCCCAGCCTGTCGGCCATGATGCCCGCGATCGAGGTCGAGAGGGCAGCGCCGATGCCCATGGCGGTGCCGACGGCGCCGAGCGCGAGGTTAAACCGCCCCGTGCCGCGCGTCAGGTCCGAGACGACGAGGGGCACCATCACCCCGAGCACCGAGGCGGACACGCCGTCGAGCACTTGGATCGCCACAAGGGCATAGGGATTCGTGGTGGAGGCAAGGAGAAGCCCGCGTAACGGCAGGGCCGCGAAGCCGACAAGCAGCACCGGGTATCGCCCGAACCGTTCCGTCGCCCGCCCGACCGCCGGTGCACACACGGCGAGCACCGCCTGCGGAACCATGATGCAGGCTGCCACCAGCGCGGTCGCCGTCTCGCTCGCCCGCAGGGTCAGGACGCTGCCGACGAGGGGCATCATCGCCGCGTTGGCGAGGAAGAACAGCATCATGCAGGCGCCGAAACTGAGCAGGCCGCGATTGGCCAGCAACGCCCGCAGGCCCCCGCGCCCCTCGGACGGAGCGGGGCTCGCCTCCTCGGAGATGCGCGAATTGGCTTCGATCTCGCTGGCGCGGATCGCCGACAGGGCCATCACCGCAGGGACCCCGAGGGCAGCGGTGAGATAGAAGACGGCCCCGTTCGAGAGGTAATATCCGCAGGCGCCCATGCCCGCCGCGGCGATGGCGTTGCCGAGCGCCTGGAAGCTCGCATTGCGCCCGAGGCGCTCACCCGCCCGAGCATGGCCGACGAGGCCGATGCTGATGGCGGCGATGGCCGGGGTGAGGACGCAACTCGCCGCCGAGTGCAGGGCCATGGCGAGGAGCACGACGAGGAAGCTCGGCCAGACGGCGAGCGCCAGGGCGCTGCCCGCGACGGCGATGACCGCTACCCCGGCGGCGAACCGCTTGGAGCGCGCGGCATCGACGAAGGCGCCTCCCGGAACCTGCCCGAGCAGGCCCACGAGGCTGCCGACCGTCAGCGCAAAGCCGATATCCGACTGGGTCCATTTCGCCTGGGAGAAATAGACGGCCAGGAAGGGCCCGAATCCGGTTTGAAGGTTGGCCACGAAGAAGGCGAACGCGTCGAGGCCCCGGCGGCTCACGGTCGAGACCGGAGCCCCCTGTCCCTCGGGGGCGGGAGGCCCCGCGACCGGCTCCGCCGACGCGACGATCCGCGGGCGCATCTCGGCCGGAAGCTCCTGGCGGAGTTCCTGCCGCGCCTCATCACCCCGGACGCTACGCGCTGGAGCCGCCGGAACGAGGGGCCGTGCCTTCAAACCGGCCACCGTCATTTATCTTGAGCCCTCTCGGGCGAAGCCGCTGCGGAGGGCGGCGCAGCCGGGAGGCGGTACGGCCGGAGCCGAAGCGGCGGGGGTCGGCGGGACAGCAGGCGTGGGCGGGTTCGCGGGCGCGGTCGTCTGCCCGGCGGGGTTCGCGCCCGCCTGGTCGCCGCTCTCCGGCGGGGTGGTCCCGCTCGCAGGGCCGAGCACGACGATGGGCTCGCCCGACTTGTATTCCGGCGAGACGCGGACCTGATTGCGCGTCAGCGCGACGGAGAGGCGGCGCTCCTTACCGTCCGAGGTGAAGCGCAGCGCACGCCAATCCACGGCGATCTTGCGGGTGCCGACGCCGAGGAAGCCGCCGAAATCGATGATGGCCGCGCGGGGATGGCCTTCCTTGTCGATGATCACGTCGATCACCCGGCCGAGTTCGTCCCCCTGCGCGCTGCGAACGCTGCGGCCGAGCAGGCTCTCGTAATCCGACGTGTCGAGGACGGTCGCGGGCGTGCCCTGCTGCGGCGGTGCCCCGGCGGCCGGCCCGGCAGCGGGAGGCGTCGTGGGGACGGAAGCGGGCGGCACGGCCGGAGACACCGGGGTGGCAGGAGGCGCGGACGGCGCGACGGCAGGCGGCGCGACGACCGGTGCGGGCGCGGCACCCGGGCCGGAGGCGCCCTCGCCGCCGGGCGGCGGTGTCTGGGCGGCGGCCCCCGTCGCCCCCAGGGCGAGCATCAGGGCCGCGATCATCCGACTGGTAGTACGCACGCGTCGTCCTCTGTGAAATCCGATGGGCGGCCAGGCGGGGAGCCGTGCCGCCCGAATCCGGCGCGGCAGGACGGGGGTAACGTCCGACCTGGGCGAAGTTATGGATCAGCTCTGTGGGCTCAGGGCAACAGGCCGCAAGATCCGCGCCGTCCGGGCCCCGCACCGGTTGGGCGGCGGCCTCGTTGGCCGGGTTGCGTCTGTTTTTCGCCGCAACCCCAGCTTAGATCCGATGACATGATCTGCGGCCCGGACGATCGGGGTCCGCGTGAGGAACAGTCCATGTCGCGCATCTCGTCGTCGGCCACCGCGCCCGCCCTGCTTCTCGCCGTGTCCCTGGCCGCGGGCGGTCTCGCGGGCTGTCAGGCGCTCGGCGGCACCGCTGGCGTCATGCCCGAGACGGAGGTCGGCCTGCCCCCGTCCCTGCGCGGCGCGATGCCGAACCGTCAGGCCCACTCGGCAAGCGTCGATGAGGAGGGCCGCCCCCTCCCGGCCGCGCCGACCCGCAACATCGCTATCCCGAAGAACGCGGGCAGCGCGAGCCGCTCCGCCGATGCGAGTGAGCGTCGCATTCGCCGGGAGGATCTCGAGGGCAGCGACGGGCGCAGCGGCAGCTCCAGCAGCATGGCCCCCGCACTCACCCCCGGCGGTGCCGTCGGCCTCGGCGGAAAGTTCTAAGGGGCCTCAGGCCGCCTGGAACCGGCTGCCGTAATAGTCCTCGAGCTGCTTCTGGTAATCCGGGTCGGCGAAGCTGTCTTCGCCCGGCCCGTGGCTCGGCGCCCCGGCGAGGGCGCCGGGATCGATATCGACCACATAGCCGCCCAGGCTCAGTGCTGTAGCGAAGGGCCCGCCAGGGCAGCGGATGGTGGTTCTCCCCGAGGCCGAGGAAACCGCCGAAGGCCAGGACCGCGTAGGCCACCTGCCCCGACACCTTATCGACCATGAAATTGTGGACCGAGCCGAGGTGTCGGCCAGTGCTGTCGTAGACGGCCGTGCCTTCGACCTTGTTCGAGGCGATGAGGCGCGGGGTCTCGTCCAGGGCGATGCCCTCGCCCGCCGGATCGAGTTCCATCGTGCCCGGCTTCCTGACGGCGCGTTCGGTCGGCAGATCGGTGGGCATAATCTCTCCTCTTGCGCTCCCACGCTGCACCGCGAAGGGAGATGCTCAGAACATACGAGCACCGCCGTCGCCGGTTCCCTCGTGGGAGCGCAAGAAGCGATTCGCAGGGTGAAGGAATGCTGTCCGCAGCGGGCCGAACGGTCATGCGGAGACTGGTCCAATGGCCTCCGGAAGGCTCTCAGAGCGTGCCGAGGTGAAAAGAACCGTGCGAACCTGTCACCAAGACTTGCAAATCATGGTTTCGTTCATGTTTCATATCCCAACCTGCGCGATAAGATTCCGGTTCGGCGCACTTGCCGAACGGGCGGAAGTCAGGTCCGCCCTGTGGATTGAGGCGGTCGGCACCCGTTTTCCCCTTGGAACGGGCGCGGCACCGCTTAGTTGAAGCTGCTATGCTGACGCGGCGACGGGGCGCGGTTCGCCCCGGTGAGGTCCGAGCATCGGAGGATATTGATGGCGACGAAGACGGAGAAGGCTGCGCCGAAGGCGGCCAAGACCACGAAGGCTGCTTCTGAATCCGCCCCCGCCAAAACCGCAAAGCCGGCAGCCAAGTCGGCCGCCGCGAAGCCGAACGCTCTTCAGCAGCCGCTGAAGCCCTCGGCCGAGCTCGGCGCCATCGTCGGCACCAGCCCGCTCCCGCGCGGCGAAGTGGTGAGCAAGGTGTGGGAATACATCAAGAAGCACAACCTGCAGAACCCCGAGAACAAGCGCGAGATCGTCGCCGACGACAAGCTGAAGAAGGTCTTCGGCAAGGATAAGTGCTCCATGTTCGAGATGAACAAGCACCTCGCCGCGCACCTCAAGGCCTGAGATCCTCCGGCCCGCCGGACCGACCCCAGGGCCGGTCGCGGCGGATCTCACGGTCGGCGGTTCCGTTCAGGCAAGATATTGTAGAACGCCGCCGTCGACCCGCATCGCCGCGCCTGTCGTGGCGCTGGCGGCTGGGCTGCACAGGTACGCCACGAGATTCGCAACCTCGTCCACATGGGCGAGACGGCGGATCAGCGAGGTCGGCCGGTGCTCGGCCACGAATTGGCGGCCAAGCTCCTCGATATCGCCGGTGGCACCGTCGCCCATCTGCTTCAGGAAGGTCTCGACGCCCTCTGAGAGGGTCGGGCCGGGCAGGACGCTGTTCACCGTCACGCCGCTTCCGGCCACCGTCTGGGCCAAACCCCGGGCGATGGAGAGCTGCGCCGTCTTCGTCATCCCGTAATGGACCATCTCCGTCGGCACGTTGAGGGCCGACTCGCTGGAGATGAAGATCACGCGGCCCCAGCCCCGCTCGACCATGGTAGGCGTGTAGGCCCGCGACAGGCGCACGCCGCTCATCACGTTCACGTCGAAGAAGCGCTGCCAATCGGCGTCGGGAATGTCGAAGAACGGCTTCGGCTCGAAGATGCCGGTATTGTTGACGAGGATGTCGACGCTCGGATTCGCCTCGACCAGCGCCGCCGCTCCGGCCGCATCGGAAACATCGCCCACCGCCGCGAAGGCACGGCCGGCGCTCGCCTCGCCCCGCAGCTTGGCCAGGGCCGCATCGACCCGCTCCGCTGTTCGCCCGTTGATGCCGACTTCCGCCCCCAGATCGCACAGGGCCCGCGCGATGGCGTAGCCGATGCCTCCGGTGGAGCCCGTGACGAGGGCCCTTCGTCCGCTGAGATCGAGATTCATCACCGCACCTGTCCGTGAAGGAAGCCCCGTCGCGGCAAGGTGGGGTGCGCAGTGCTCCAGACCAGGGCTCAGGCGCCCTGCGGCCGACGCAGGGCGCTGGTACAGGCACCGATGGCGGAGAGCACGACGGCCACGCCGAGGGACAGGGTAACCGCCCAACTCGCCCCGAGACCGTGGGTGAGCCCGAACAGCACGGCGACCATGGCGGCCCCGAGCGATTGCCCCGTCAGCCGTGCGGTCGATTGCATGCCGCTCGCCCCACCGCTGCGCTCACGCGGGGCGGAGGTGACGATGATGCGGTTGTTGGGCGACTGGAACAGGCCGAAGCCGAGCCCGCAGAGGGTGAGCCGCCAGACGATGTCGATGAGCGGCGCCCCCTCCGGCAGCAGGGCGAGGAGCGCGACGCCCACGGCCATGACCACGAGCCCGACGCCGCCGAGCAGCCCCGGCGGGTAACGGTCAGCAAGGCGTCCCGAGATCGGCGCCATCACCGCCACGGCGATGGGCCACGGCGTCATCAGAAAGCCCGTCTGCGTGCTCGACAGATGGAGCACGTCCTGGAAGTAGAACGGCAGCGCCACGTAGCACGCCATCTGCGCCGCGAAGGCGCAGATCGAGGAGGCCATGGACAGGGCGAAGGCCGGGATCCGCAACAGGTCGACCGGCAGGAGCGGCGCGGGCAGGCGGACCTGACGGCGCACGAAGATCACCCCGAAGACCAGGGCGCCGATGATCTCCGCGATGGCCTGCCCCTTCGCGCCCGGATCGCCCAGACGGTCGATGCCGACGATCAGAAGGCCGAAGGTCAGGGCATTGAGGAGCGCGCTCAAGGCATCGAACGGGCGACGGCTCTCGGGCGTCGCAGGCAGGGTCCGCGAAGCGACGGCCAGCGCCAGCAGGCCCACCGGCACGTTGACGAGGAACAGCCACGGCCAATCAGCCACCGAAAGGATGGCGGCAGCGACGGTCGGCCCGGCGGCAGAGGCTACCGCCACGACCAGCGCGACGTTGGCCACCCCGGCCCCGATGATCTTGTGCGGGTAGATGAACCGGACGAAGCCGATATTCACGCTCATGATCGCCGCCCCCGCGAGGCCCTGGACGATCCGCGCCATGACGAGCAAGGGCAGGGTCGGTGCGAGGGCGCAGGCGAGGGAGGCCGCGATGAAGACCGCGAGCCCCGGCAGGTAGACGCGCCGGAAGCCGAAGATGTCGCCGAGCGAGGCGAAGGGCAGCAGGCTCGCGGTGACGGCGATCTGATAGGCGTTGACGACGAAGATCGCGTCCGACGGCTGCACCGAGAGGTCCTTGGCCAGGACCGGCAGGGCGACGTTCACGATCGCCCCGTCGAGGACCGCCATGGTCATCGCCAACGCGATGGCCGCCATAGCGAGGCGCCGTTCGCGGATCGGCAATCCATCCTGCGAGGGGGCCGCGGCGGTCCCGGCCGCGTTCTCAGCCATTCTGCGCGCTCCTGCGGCGCCGGAACGGGCCGTGAAGGGGGAGAAGCCCACGCTCTCGCGCAGGCGGGCGCCATCGTCGAGGGGCTCGACGTGTCTTATGTCACCGCACGGGGTGATCCGCGCCGATCAACCGGCGCGGCGACCGCAGCGGACATAGGTGGAGGTGCCGCGATTGCTGGTCCAAGTCAGCCGATCGCCTTCCACGAGGAGGCGGACCTGCGACGACCAGCGGCGGCCGCGATCGCTGCACTCGGCCGCCATCAGCCACGCGGCGCCGCTGCGATGGCCGTCATGGAAGGTGCAGATGGTCCGCCCCGCCCGCGCCCGGTCGGTCGAGATCGTGGCGGGCAGGTAGCCCCTGCGACGGGTCGGGCTGAGGCAGGCGGCGGACGTTGGCCCCCAGGTGCCGACATACTCCGCACTGGCCTGTGCCGGACGACGGGCGGGGGCGGGCACCACGGCCTGGATCGCGTCAGGTGCGGGCACCGGCGCGGCGATTGCGAGCCGCGTCTCGGCCGGGGGCGCAGCGGGTGCCACGTCCGGTGGCAGATCCGGCAGCACCACCACCTTCCGCCGGGCGTCGTCGGGGCGACGGGTGTCCTCGGCCGGAGCCGAGGGGCGGAAAGGAAGGTCCTCGCGCAGATAGGTCGCGCAATAGGCGAAGAGACCGCCCCAGCCCGCGACGAGCAGGGCCGGGATCACATGGCGGGCGCCGACCTTTCCGGCAGGCACGCGCGGCTCGTCCGCCGGAGGTGCCGCCAAGACGAGGGCGCCACCGCCTTGCTCTGCAGGCAGGCGTTCCGGGGAGACCACGATGCCGGTCGGCGCGTGCTGCCACTCGGCCCTGTCGAGCGCGATTTCCATGGCCTCAGCGCCCGAAGATGCCCTTCAGGAACTGGGCGGTGCGATTGCGCTTGCGCTTGCGCTCCAGTTCCGAGGCATCCTTCAGCCACGCCACCTGCACCACCCGGCGCTCGCCCTCGAAGGGCTCGTGGCCGTGCCAGGAATTGTCGGCCCGCAGGAAGGCGAACATCGTGCCCATGGTCGGCGGCACCTCGACGGCGAAGGGCTCGAAGTTCTTGCCGTCGTAGAGCACCCGCAGGCGCCCGGCGGCCGGGGCGTCCCAGGCATCGTTCATGTAGACGAGGAGGGTCAGCACCTTCGACGGGCCGTCCGTATGGATAGCGCCATACTTGAGCTGGCTGCGCTTCATGATGGTGGTGAGGCGCGGGCAGGAGACGAGATCGATCCCGAACTTCTCGCCGAGGATGCGGGAGAACTCGTCGCTCTCCAATTCATCGATCAGCGCCTTGAACCGGCCCTGCAGCGAGACCTCGTCCACCGTAAGGTAGCCGGGCTTGCCGATTTCCGGGAAATCGCGGCGGATCTCGTCGATCGCTGCCGGGTTCAGGACGTTGGTGCCCAGTGTGTACGGGTAGGGCTCCCTTGCGAGCGGCGCGGCGCGAATCGCCTGAACGTCGAGGATCGAAAGAGCCGACATCGCTGGGTGCCCCTGGACTTCAAAGCGTCGCGAAACGGGAATCACGCGGCGAGTGCCCTCGCAAGCGGATCGCATTCACGATTTGTTAGGGCCGACATGACTCGGCCCCCGGCATTTAGTCGGCCGAATGCGGCGGTCAGACGGCGAAAGCGGTGAGGTGGCACATTCCGGTGACAGTCGCCGGGCGCGGTGCCGTGCAGGATGACCGGACCCGCGGCCTGTCGCGGGGCGTGCGTAACTTGGATCCGGTACCACCCGCGATGAGGCCGTCGGTCCTCGCCCTGCTCATGGCCTCGCATGCCGCCGTCGCGGCCGGGCTTCCCGCCCGTGCCGAACCGATGCGCTCGCCCCGAGGCTCGGTGACGGCCCGGATGACCTGCGCCGACGCGATGGCGCTGGTGAAGCGCGAGGGCGACATCATGATCGCCGCCGGGTCCGTGCCCGAGCGCCTCGTGCGGGACCGCAGCCAGTGTGAATTGTCGGAGATCGCGGAGTTGCGCTTCGTGCCGACCCGCGACAACCCGCAATGCCCGATCGGCTACCGCTGCCGCGAGCCGGGCTTCGAGGAGTGGAACTGGTAGGGGCGTCACGGCGGACAATTCCCGTCACCCTAATCCCTTGTGCGCGAGAGATGCCGTTCTATCCTTTGCGCCATGCCGCCCGGAGGACAGGGCGGGTCGGGAGAGACCGCTCCATGCGTACGCTGATTCTCGCCGCGCTGCTTACCGGCGTGGCCCTGCCGGCTCTGGCACAGGGAGCCGCCCCGGCCGAGACCAAGGCCA
The DNA here is from genome assembly GCF_042661665.1 of Methylobacterium komagatae. Classification (NCBI taxonomy): domain Bacteria; kingdom Pseudomonadati; phylum Pseudomonadota; class Alphaproteobacteria; order Hyphomicrobiales; family Methylobacteriaceae; genus Methylobacterium; species Methylobacterium komagatae. Next base: position 1,626,675 of record NZ_JBHSWN010000001.1, on the reverse strand, counting down.
AGACGGACGATCTCGAGAAGCTCCAGGGCTTCCAGAGCACCAACACCCAGGCCGCACCGGAAATCCCGCAGACCGGACGCCGCGCCGACGCGATCCGCAAGACGCTAGCCAAGGTGAAGCTGCCGGACGGCTTCAAGATCGATCTCTATGCCGTGGTGCCCGATGCCCGCTCGCTGGCGGTGGGGCCGAATGCGGGCGTGGTCTTCGTCGGCACGCGCAAGTCGAAGGTCTACACGGTCACCGACCGCGACAAGGACCGGGTGGCCGACGAGGTGAAGGTCTTCGCCCCCGGCATCGATTTCAAGATTCCCAACGGCGTCTGTTTCTCCCGCGACGGCGTGCTGACCGTGGTGGAACAGAACCGCGTCCTCGCCTTCCCGGCGGCGGAGTTCTTCTACGAGAACCCAGACGTGGCGGCGGGCGTACTGGTCAAGCAGGGCGAGCTGATCCCGGCGGCCGAGGAAAGCTTCAACCACACCGCCCGGGTCTGCCGCGTCGGACCGGACGGCAAGACCTATATCGCGCTGGGCCAGCCCTATAACGTGCCGCCCGCGGCCAAGGCCGACACCTACAAGAAGTGGGGGATCGGCGGGATCGTGCGCATCGATGCCGACGGCAAGAACAAGGAAGTCTACGCCACCGGCATCCGCAACTCCGTCGGCATGGACTTCGCCACCGACAAGAGCCTCTGGTTCACGGATAACCAAGTCGACGGCATGGGCGACGACAAGCCGCCGGGCGAGCTGAACCACGCCACGAAGGCGGGACAGAATTTCGGCTTCCCGTGGTTCGGCGGCGGCGCGGTGCGCACCGTCGAGTACAAGGACGAGACCCCGCCCGCCGACGCGGTGCCCCCGATGGCCGAGCTTCCGCCCCACGCGGCCGATCTCGGCATGACTTTCTACAACGGAAAGATGTTCCCCGAGACGTACAAGGGCGGCATCTTCATCGCCGAGCACGGCTCGTGGAACCGCACCCAGCCGGTCGGCGCGCGGGTGATGTTCGCCAAGCTCGGCGCTGATGGGAAGGTCGAGTCGGTCAAGCCCTTCGCGGAGGGCTGGCTGACCGGTGACGGCGAATATCTCGGCCGTCCCGTGGACGTGGCGGTGATGCTCGACGGCTCGCTGCTCGTCTCCGACGATTCCGCCGGTGCGATCTACCGCATCTCCTACGAGAAGTAGGTTTTTGGAGTGTCGCTCCCCTCCCTCGTGGAGGGGAGCCGCGTCGCGTCAACCGAGCCGGATTCGATGACCCGTTTGTTCCTCATTCTCGCAGCGACTCTCGTGCCGCTGACGGCCCGGGCGGGCGATGCCGCGGCCGGCAAGAAGCGGGCGACCGCCTGCCAGACCTGCCATGGCATGGACGGCCTCTCGAAACTGCCGGAGGCGCCGAACCTCGCCGGTCAGGTCGAGCCCTATCTGGTGAAGGCGCTCACCGAATATCGCGACGGCAAGCGCCAGAACGAGATCATGAACGTCGTCGCGAAGGAGCTGTCCGACGCGGATATCGCGAACCTCGCGGCGTATTACGCTGGCATTCAGATCGATGTGCTACCGCCGGGCTAAGCCTCACGCCGTCATTGCGAGTGCGACGAAGCAATCCAGGGCAGCGGGACGCTTCAGAACGGAGCGCATCAATGGAATGCTTCGCTGCGCTCGCAATGAAGGCGGTCGTGAGGCTCAATCGTCCATCTTGAGCGCGGCGATGAACGCCTCCTGAGGGATCTCGACTCGCCCGAACTGGCGCATCTTCTTCTTGCCCTCTTTTTGCTTGTCGAGGAGCTTGCGCTTGCGCGAGATGTCGCCGCCGTAGCACTTGGCGGTCACGTCCTTGGACAGCGCCCGGATGGTCTCGCGGGCGATGATCTTGCCGCCGATCGCCGCCTGGACCGGGATCTGGAACAGGTGGCGGGGGATGAGATCCTTCAACTTCTCGCACATCGCCCGGCCACGGCTCTCGGCGCGGGTGCGGTGGACGAGCATGGAGAGGGCATCCACCGGCTCGGCGTTGACCAGCAGCGACATCTTCACGAGGTCGCCCTCGCGGTAGTCGGACACGTGGTAGTCGAACGAGGCGTAGCCCTTCGAGATCGACTTCAGCCGGTCGTAGAAATCGAACACCACCTCGTTGAGCGGCAGGTCGTAGATGACCATAGCGCGCTTGCCGACGTAGTTGAGGTCGATCTGGATGCCGCGACGGTCCTGGCAGAGCTTCAGCACACCACCGAGATACTCGTCCGGCGTGAGGATCGTGGCACGGATCCACGGCTCCTCGATGGTCTCGATCTTCATCACGTCCGGCATGTCGGCCGGGTTGTGCAGTTCCTTGGTCGAGCCGTCGCGCATCTGCAGGCGGTAGACCACCGACGGCGCCGTGGAGATCAGGTCGAGGTTGAACTCGCGCTCCAGCCGCTCCTGGATGATCTCCAGGTGCAGCAGGCCGAGGAAGCCGCAGCGGAAGCCGAAGCCGAGCGCCGCGGAGCTCTCCATTTCATAGGAGAACGAGGCGTCGTTCAGCCGGAGCTTGCCCATGGCCGAGCGCAGGTTCTCGAACTCGGCCGCGTCCACCGGGAACAGGCCGCAGAACACCACCGCCTGAACTTCCTTGAAGCCCGGCAGCATGCTGGTGGTCTGGCGCTTGTCCTCGGTGATGGTGTCACCGACGCGGGTGTCGGCGACTTCCTTGATCGAACCGGTGAAGAAGCCGACCTCGCCGGGGCCGAGGGCATCGATCTCAGCCATCTTCGGGCGGAAGACACCGATCCGGTCGACACCGTAGACGGCATCCGCGCCCATCATGCGGATGGTCATGCCCTTCTTCAGCTGGCCGTCCACGATGCGCACCAGTACCACGACGCCGAGATAGGCGTCGTACCAGCTGTCCACGAGCAGCGCCTTGAGCGGCGCGGTCGGATCACCCTTGGGTGCGGGCAGCTTGGTGACGATGGCTTCCAGCACCGCCTCGATGTTGAGGCCGGTCTTGGCCGAGATCGGTACCGCCTCGGAGGCGTCGAGGCCGATCACTTCCTCGATCTGCTCCTTCACCCGGTCCGGCTCGGCGGCGGGAAGGTCGACCTTGTTGAGGACGGGCACGATCTCGTGGTTGGCGTCGAGCGCCTGATAGACGTTGGCCAGCGTCTGCGCCTCGACGCCTTGCGAGGCATCGACCACCAGCAGCGAACCCTCGCAGGCGGCCAGCGAGCGCGAGACCTCGTAGGCGAAGTCCACGTGGCCGGGCGTGTCCATGAGGTTGAGGATGTAGGTCCGGCCGTCCTTGGCCGGGTATTCGAGGCGCACGGTCTGCGCCTTGATCGTGATGCCGCGCTCCTTCTCGATGTCCATCGAGTCGAGCATCTGTTCGCTCATGTCGCGCAGGGCGACGGTGCCGGTGGCCTGGATCAACCGGTCAGCGAGCGTCGATTTCCCGTGGTCGATATGGGCGACGATCGAGAAGTTGCGGATGGTGTCGATCGGGGCGGTCATCGATGTTCCGTTCGGGCGCGCGTCCGCACCGGGGCGCATGCCGTCAAATCGCGGAGGTCGGGCGAGAGGCCGACCGGGCGCCAGCGAGATAGCAGCGACGGGCCACAGCGTCGAGCGCGCGACCGGTCGCAAGGCCCACCCCGATCCCAGATGGACAAACGAAACCGCCCGAAGCGTGGACTTCGGGCGGCTCGCCTGTCGTTCGAACCGAGCTTACCGGCCGCGATCGCGGATCAGACGCTCGATTTCGGCCTCGCCGTGGGAGCGGGCCTTGGCCTCGGTGGGATGCTTCCGGTCCGACCGCTGGTGAAGCTTGCCGTGCTTGCGGATGCTCCACTGGTAGAGCGCGCCGCTCTCGCCGACCGGGTGAACTTCGAGGCTGAAAGGGAAGGTGTCGGAATGCGTATCGTTCATGGCGTCCATATGGGGCGTTTGGACGCCATTTGCCATCCCGGCAACGCAATCCTTTCATACCGCAGTTGTGCTCAGCGCACGATTACCCGTTCCCGGACGTTCGCGCGCGGGTGGCCATGGCCACGAGGCTCTTGCGCAGCCCGCCCATATCCGAGACCGGCTCGGGGTAGAGCACCCGCGCCGTCCGGTCGCCCGCCATCAGATCCATACCCTCCGGGTCGAGACCGCTGAGGCGCCACGGCGCCTCCGGCTCCCCCGCCCCCGCCGCGTAGAGGGCGATGGCATCGGCATGATCGGCGTTCATATGCTCGACGGCGCCGCCTTCACCGGCCACGATCGCCTCCCGGCCGGTCAGGTCGAGCAGGAGCTCGAGCGGGGTGAGGGTCGCCGCCTTGGCAAAGCCGCCATTCAAGTGCCCGGCCTCCGGCGCCAGGGCGAAGAACCCGAAATCCGGGAAGTCGGCGTAGAGCTTCGCCTTGGGATGGCGCGCGAGAAACCGCTCCCGCACACGCGGCTCGGACGTCTGTGTCGCCCGTCCGTTGACCGTAAGACGGGGATGGGCCAGCGGATCGCCCTTGCCGCCCTGGCTGAACAGCAGCGAGCAGCGCGGATCGGCTAAGAGGTTGCGGGTGTGGGCCGAAAGGCGCGACAGCAGCATCAGCGGCGTCCCGTCCGCATCGGTGGCGATGGTGACGAGGGAGGCGAACGGCATACCCTCCGCGTCGATGGTCGCCAGGGCACCGGAGCGGATTGTACGCAGGAGCATCCGCGACAGACCGATCGCGTCGAAGGGCGCCTCCGACGCCGGAAGAGGCCGGGCTGGGCCCTTCGGACCTTCCGTAACGCCGCCCGTTTCAGCCATCGCCTGCTCCCATTCTCGTGAGCGGTCCTGAGGATTACGGCCAAGCTATGACCGCCGCTCGCTTTTTCTAAGGGAACATATTAAAGCACCCATCCCCCTCGGCGCGAGCCGGAACCGCTTCTTGCGGCGGTATGCCCTCGTGTCGACAGCCAGCCCCGCAGGGGCCGGGATGCGACGCGGCCGTTTCGGCGACCGCGCACGATCCCGTTCAGCCAGGGATTGCGCATGCCCACCATTGCCCTCGTCGACGACGACCGGAATATCCTGACCTCCGTCTCGATCGCGCTGGAGACGGAGGGCTACCGGATCCAGACCTACACGGACGGGGCCTCGGCCCTGGACGGGCTGCGCCACTCGCCCCCCGATCTCGCGATCTTCGATATCAAGATGCCGCGCATGGACGGGATGGAGCTGCTGCGGCGGCTGCGCCAGAAATCCGACCTGCCAGTCATCTTCCTGACGTCCAAGGACGAGGAAATCGACGAATTGTTCGGCCTGAAGATGGGCGCGGACGACTTCATCCATAAGCCGTTCTCGCAACGGCTGCTGGTCGAGCGGGTGAAGGCGGTGCTGCGCCGCTTCGCCAAGGAAGCGCCCGGCGCCCCGCCGCGCGGCGAGGCCGAGGCCGCCGCCCGCTCCCTCGAGCGCGGTGCTCTGATGATGGACCCGGAGCGCCACACCTGCACGTGGAAGGGCGAACCGGTGACGCTGACCGTGACCGAGTTCCTGATCCTCCAGGCGCTGGCTCACCGGCCCGGCGTGGTGAAGAGCCGCAACGCCCTGATGGATGCGGCTTATGACGATCAGGTCTACGTCGATGACCGCACCATCGACAGCCACATCAAGCGCCTGCGCAAGAAGTTCAAGGCAACCGACCAGAGCTTCGACATGATCGAGACGCTCTATGGCGTCGGCTACCGGTTCAAGGAGGCGTGAGCCCGATCAGGATGGATCGCTCACACGTGTCGTCGCAGCCCGCCTCTCAGGCCCACGCCGCCCCAGCCGAAGACGCTCCCACCCGTCCCTGGTCACGCCCCTGGACGCGCCACGCGCTGTCCTATCCCCTCCGCCTGCCTCGCGCCCTGTGGGATGCGGTCGGCCAGCGGGCGTCGTCGAGCCTCACCCGGCGCATCGTCGTCCTGAACCTCGTCGGGCTCATCGCGCTGCTCGTCGGCTTCCTCTACCTGAACCAGTTCCGGCAGGGCCTGATCCAGGCCCGCGTGCAGAGCCTCGCCATCCAGGGCGAGATCATCGCGGGTGCCATCTCCACCTCGGCCTCGGTCGATACGGATACGATTCGCGTCGATCCCGACAAGCTGCTGCAGCAGCAGGCGGGTGAGGGTGACGAGGAAGCGCAATCCCTCGCCTTCTCCCTGAATCCCGAGCGCGTGGCCCCGCTTCTTGCCCGACTCGTGACGCCCACCGGCAATCGCGCCCGCGTCTACGATCAGGAGGGTGGGTTGCTGTTCGACACCCGCACCCTGTTCAAGCGGGGCGACGCCTCACGCGCCGAGCCTGCGGCGGGCCGCCCCCATAAGGCGGGGCTGCTCGAATCAGCCTTCGACACGGTGCACGCCAAGATCACCGGCCTCTTCGGGCGCCCGGCGCCGCAGGAGGAAGCAGGGCCCGCCAACGGCCATTCCCTGCGCGAGGTCCAGGCGGCCCTGAACGGCGCCCGTGGCAGCCTCGTGCGACGCAATACGCTCGGCGAGACCACCGTGTCGGTGGCGGTGCCGATCCACAAGGCGGGCGCCGTGCGCGGCGCGCTGCTGATCTCGACCCAGGGCGACGCCATCGACCGGGTCATCGCCTCCGAGCGATTCGGCCTGTTTCAGGTGTTCCTCGTGGCCGCCCTGGTGATGGTGGTGCTGTCCTTCCTGCTGGCCGGCGCCATCGCCGGGCCGGTGCGGCGCCTTGCAGAGGCCGCCGAGAAGGTCCGCATGGGCATCAAAACCCGGGAGGAGATCCCCGACTTCACCGAGCGCACCGACGAGATCGGCCACCTCTCCGGTGCCCTGCGCGACATGACCCAGGCGCTGTACCGGCGCATCGACGCCATCGAGAACTTCGCCGCCGATGTCAGCCACGAGTTGAAGAACCCGCTGACCTCGCTGCGCAGCGCGGTTGAGACTCTGCCGCTCGCCAAGACCGAGGACTCGCGCGGGCGGCTGATGGCGATCATCCAGCACGACGTGAAGCGCCTCGACCGCCTCATCAGCGACATCGCGGACGCCTCGCGGCTCGATGCGGAACTCGCCCGCGCCGAGGCACGGCGCGTCGATCTCAAGAAGCTTCTCTCGACTGTGGTCTCGGTGGCGAACGAGCGGCGGCGGGCGAAGGATTGCCTGATCCAGCTCGACCTCGACCCCGCCGACCCAGAGAGCGCCTATGCCATCATCGGGCACGACAGCCGCCTGGGTCAGGTGGTGAACAACCTTCTCGACAATGCCCGTTCCTTCTCGCCCTCGGATGCCAAGGTGCGGGTAGCCCTGCGCCGAGTGCGCAACGAAATCGAGCTGGTCTGCGAGGACGAGGGGCCGGGCATCCCCGAGCATGCGCTCGAGCGCATCTTCGAGCGCTTCTACACCGATCGCCCTGAACAGGGCTTCGGCCAGAATTCCGGCCTCGGCCTCTCGATTTCCCGCCAGATCGTGCAGGCGCATCGTGGCACGATCCGCGCCGAGAACCGGCCGGGGGCCCCGAACGAGGAGGGCGAGCCCACCGTGCGCGGCGCCCGCTTCATCGTGCGCCTGCCCGCCGCGCCCCGGCAACTCTCACAGCACGCGGCCTGATGGAGAGCCTTCACGCTGCCTGCGTCGCTCTCGGCGAGGCGGGTGTGCTGATCATGGGTCCCTCGGGAGCGGGCAAGTCGACGCTCGCTCTTCTCCTCGCCGATTCGCCGGGCGGGGCCTTCGTCGCCGACGACCGTGTTCAAATGACCGTGCAGGATGGGCATCTCTTCGCGCGGCCTCATCCCGCCGAGGCGGGACGGGTGGAGATTCGCGGCCAGGGCTTGCTCGCAGTGGAATCACTCGGGCTCGCGAGTCGGCCGGAGATACGGCTTGCCCTCACCATCGACCTCGTCGAGACGCAGGCGCGGCTGCCCGAAAAGCCGGAGGATGCGCGAATCCTGGGGATACCCCTCCGACGCCTCATCCTCGACCGCGAGGTCAGGCGCGCAGGCCTGGCGCCTCTGCTGGTGAGGGCTGCCCTACGGGGGAGGCAAGCGTGACTTCGCAGCCGCACACGCTCGGCGTTTTGATTTGTCTTCGTGCAACCCGTAGCGTCTGCCTTCCGGGCATGGCATGATTCGAGGATTGCGCGGGCAAAGAGTCGCGATCGCCTTGTGAGAATCTGTGCAATGCACAACATGGCGGCCGACACAGGATGTCGGAACACGTGTCGATGATTGGCATGGTGCTCGTCACCCACGGTTTGCTCGCGACCGAGTTTAAGGCCGCTCTCGAACACGTGGTTGGCCCACAGGATCAGATCGAAACCATCACGATCGGTCCGGAAGACGATATGGAATTGCGCCGTCGGGACATCATGTCCGCGGTGTGCCGGGTGAACACGGGCGAAGGCGTCGTGGTCCTCACCGACATGTTCGGCGGCACGCCGTCGAACCTTGCCCTGTCGTGTATGAACGGCGGCTCGGTCGAGGTTGTGGCGGGCATCAACCTGCCCATGCTCATCAAGCTGGCGAGCGTCCGCGACGAGGAAAGCCTCAGCGACGCCGTGCTTCACGCCCAGGAAGCGGGACGCAAATACATCAACGTCGCGTCGCGGGTTCTGGCGGGGAAATAGGCTCGGCCGCAGCCGGACGGCGCGTTGCGGTGATTCCCGCCGAGGCCGAAATGATCAGACCGATCGCGAGCCATTGCACCGGCGTCAGCGCCTCGCCGATCAGTAGGTAGGCAAGCAGCGCGGCCACCGCGGGCTCCAGGCTCATCAGCACGCCGAAGGTCGTCCGGTCGAGGCGACGCAGGGCGACCATTTCCAGCGAATACGGCAGGGCGCTCGACAGCAGCGCCACGGCGAGGCCCAGGGCGAGAATCGCCGGGCTGAACAAAGCCATGCCCGCCTCTGCCAGACCGAAGGGCGCCACGACGAGGGCGGCGGCCAGCATGCCGAGGGCGACGGCCTGACCGCCATCGCCACGGCCCGCCCGCTGCCCGAACAGGATGTAGAGTGCCCAGGCGACGCCTGCCGCCAGCGCCAGGGCGATCCCGATCGGGTCGAGGCCGCCCGCACCGCCGAGGGGCAGGAGCAGCCCGAGGCCGAGCACGGCCAACCCGATCCAGGCGATATCCGAGCGCCGCCGCGACCCGGCGATGGCCAGGAGAAGCGGCCCGGTGAACTCGACCGCCACGGCAGGGCCGATGGGGAGCCGCGTTAGGGACAGGTAGAACAGCAGGTTCATCACGCCGAGCGCCGCCCCGTACAGGGCGATCCATCCGGCATCCCGCGCCGACAGGCTCCGGCGCCACGGGCGCCAGATCGCGATCAGCACCAAGGCCGAGAAGCCAACGCGCAGGCTCGACGTACCTGCGGCGCCCGCCACAGGGAACAGCGACTTCGCGATGGCCGCTCCACCCTGAAGCGAGACCATTCCCGTCAGGAGAGCCGAGACGGGCAGAAGGATGGGGGCCCTCGGCCTCACACCGACAGGCTGCGGCCGGAAGCCCCCTCGGCACCCTCGCGGATCGCGGCGATGCGCTCGGCATAGGCCGCCGGGCCGCCGCCGAACACGGCGTTGCCCGCCACGAACGTATCCGCCCCGGCCCGGCTCGCAAGCCGCACCGTCTCCGCGTCGATGCCACCATCGACTTCGATGCGGATATCCCGCCCCGCGATCATGGCGCGGACCCGCGACACGGTTTCGAGGGAGCTCTTCAGGAAGCTCTGACCGCCGAAGCCGGGATTGACGGTCATCACCACCACGAGATCCACGATGTCGAGGAGCGGCTCGACGGCGGTGGCGGGCGTGCCCGGATTGATCGCGATGCCCGCGCGCTTGCCGAGATCACGGATCGTCTGGAGCGACCGGTGGATATGCGGCCCGGCCTCGGCATGGACGGTGATGCCGTCCGCCCCCGCCTGGGCGAAGGCCGCGAGGTAGGGATCGGCGGGGGCGATCATCAGGTGGACGTCGAAGTACTTCTGAGTGTGCGGACGCAGGGCCTTCACCACGGGAGCGCCGAAGGTGATGTTGGGCACGAAATGCCCGTCCATCACATCGAGATGGATCCAGTCGGCGCCCGCCTGCTCGACGGCGCGAACCTCCTCCGCAAGCCGCGAGAAGTCGGCTGAGAGGATCGAGGGGGCGATGACGGGAGGAAGCATCGGACGTCTTTCGAGGATTTTGCCGGTAGGCCCCAGCCGTCATTGCGAGCGAAGCAATTCAGGGAAACGCCCCATTCGGAGGCGGCCCGCTGCCCTGGATTGCTTCGCTTCGCTCGCAATGACGGGGCGCTGTTCAGGCCGGCTCTTGGCGCGGGACCGTTACGAACGTCAAGCCAAACGCCGCCGCCGCTCCACGAGCTGCATGATGATCGGCGTCAGGATGAGCTGCATCGCCAGATCGAGCTTGCCGCCGGGAATCACGATGGAATTCGCCCGGCTCATGAACGAGTCGTGGATCATCGAAACGAGGTACGAAAAGTCGATCCCCTTTGGATTCTTGAAGCGGATCACCACCATCGATTCGTCCGCCGTGGGGATCCACCGGGCGATGAACGGGTTCGAGGTGTCCACCGTCGGCACCCGTTGGAAGTTGATGTCCGTCCAGGAGAATTGCGGACAGATGGTCTGCACGTAATCGGGCATCCGCCGCAGGATCACGTCCGTCACGGCTTCCGTGGAATAGCCCCGGAACGAGCGGTCCCGGTGCAGCTTCTGCACCCATTCGAGGTTGATCACCGGCACCACGCCGATCTTCAGGTCGGCATAGCGGGCGATATCGACCTGATCGTTCACGACGCAGCCGTGCAGGCCCTCGTAGAACAGCAGGTCAGAGCCCGCCTGGAACTCCTCCCACTCCGAGAAAGTGCCTTCGGGGATGCCGTAGAGCCGGGCATCGTGCGCATCGTGCGCGTAATGGCGGGTGCGCCCGCCGCCCGATTCGGAATAGGTGCGGAACACTTCCTCCAGGTCGGGCAGCAGGTTCGCCTTGGGCGCGAAATGCGAGAGTGTCGCCTCGCGCGCCATCATCTGGCGCATCGTGTCCCGGTCGAAGGCGTGGAACCCGTCGCCCTCGATATAGACGGCGTGGACATCCTCCCGGCGGAAGATCTGCTCGAAGGTGTTGCGAACGGAGGTGGTCCCGGCTCCCGAGGAGCCGGTGACCGAGATGATGGGATGGCGCGCCGACATCGCCCTGTCCGAACCGAGGGAGACGTCCTCAGGGCCGGATCAGGCCGCGCTGGCCGAACAGCGGCGAGCGGCCAGCATCCGGCTTGCCGCCGGCGTAGTAGGTGCCGACGCAGGCGACTTCCTCGGCCGAGCCACAGATGAGCGGGGCGCGCTCGTGGATGCCCGTGGCGACGAGGTCGAGAATGCGCTCCTGACCATCCGTGGCGGTACCGCCCGCCTGCTCGATCAGCATGGCGACGGGGGCGACCTCGTAGAGCAGCCGCAGGCGACCGCGGGCATAGCCCTTCCGGGAATCGCCGGGGTACAGGAACACGCCGCCGCGCGTCAGCACGCGCTGCATGTCGGCCACCATCGAGCCGAGCCAGCGCATGTTGTAGTCCTTGTCGCGCGGTCCCTCGGACCCGCGCAGGCAATCCTCGACGAAGGCCTTGACCGGCGGGTCCCAGAACCGGGCGTTCGAGGCGTTGATCGCGTATTCCTTGGCGGCGGCCGGGATCTTCATGGCCGCGACGGTGAGGCGGAACTGACCCTGCTCCCGGTCGAGAACGAAGGTCTGAGTACCCTTGCCGAAGGTGACGATGAGGGTCGTGGCCGGGCCATAATTGACGAAGCCCGCCGCGAGCTGCGTCGTGCCCGGCGTCCGGAAGCTGGCCTCCACGTCGTCGCCCTGGATCGCCGGGCGGATGCCGAACACGGTGCCGACCACCATGTTGACGCCGATATTGGACGAGCCGTCCAGCGGGTCGATGGCGACGGCCAGCGGCGCGCCAGGGTTGAGCACCATGACGTCGGTGGCTTCCTCGGAGGCCACGGTGGCGACGGGGGCGCCACGCAGGGCCGCCGTGACGCGATCATGCGCGATCACGTCGAGGGCCTTCTGCACGTCGCCGTCGCTGTTCTGGTCGCCGGTGGCGGCGAGGTCGCCGCCGAGCGCGCCACGCCCGATCACGGCGCTGATGTCGATGGCCGCCTCGGCCACGGCTGTGACCACCGCCGCGGTGTCCCGCAGGCCCGCATCGGCCTGCACCACCTGAGCGAGGTAGGCGTCGAGGGGTGTCCCGACCGCTAGATCCGCCATCGGCCTGTCCTTCTTCCGGGCTGTTACGTTTGGGTTCGGACCTGTAGCCGTCCGGAGCCGTCCATCATAGACGGCCATGATGGTGGATCGATAAGAACCGTCGGCTACCCTCGTCAAGAAATGTGCACAGCCTTGCGACTTGGGTCAAAAAAACGAGAACGCCGCCATGCGCAACCTGTCCCTGAAGCAACTCCAGGCGGTCGCGGCGGTGGCCAAGCTCGGCACCATGACGCGGGCCGCGCAGGAACTGAACGTCACCTCGGCGGCTCTCTACGCCCGTATCCGCCAGTTGGAGGAGGAGGCTGGGCTCCTCTTGTTCGACCGCACGCCGTCCGGGCTGAAGCCCACGGATGCGGGGCGCGAGATGCTGTGGGCCATCGACAGCATCAACACCATCTTGGAGACCTGCACCGATCGCCTGCGCTCCTTGCGCGGAATTTCCGGCGGGCGCGTCGCCCTGGGCGTGGTGACGACGGCCAAATACTTTGCGCCGCAGGTGATCGCGGGCTTCTCCAAGCTGCATCCGGGCGTGGAGATCAGCCTGTCGGTGCGCAACCGCGGCCAGACGGTCGAGGCCCTGCGCGGCTATGAGATCGACTTCGCGGTGATGGGACGCCCGCCGCGCGACTTCCCGATCGAGGCTGCGACCTTCGGGCCGCACCCGCTCGTGCTCGTGGCCGCGCCGGATCATCCGCTGGCCGGGCGCAAGGGGCTCGCCCGCACGGATCTGGCGGACCAAGCCTTCTTCATGCGCGAGGAGGGCTCGGGCACGCGCACGGTGTTCGAGGAATTCATGAGCGGCGTGCTGGTGAAGCGCGCGCTCCTCGATATCGACACCGGCTCGAACGAGACGATTAAGCAGGCGGTGATCGCCGGCCTCGGCCTCGCCCTGCTCTCGGCCCATTCGGTCGCGGCGGAGGTGGAGAGCAAGCGACTCGCCGTGCTCGACGTGGCGGGCCTGCCGATCCGGCGCGACTGGTACGTAGTGCGGCGTGCGGACAAGGTGCTCGGCCCGGCGGCCTCGGCCGTCTGGAGCTACCTGATGAGCGATGGGGAGCGTTGGCTGCCCGGCCTCGACCTCGTCACGCCGGTCAAACCGGCGCGGGAGAAATAGGCGTGGAACCGGGCATCGTCATCGTCGGCGCAGGTCAGGCAGGCTTCCAGGCCGCCGCATCCCTGCGTGAGGGCGGCTATGCCGGGCCCCTCGCCCTGGTCGGCGACGAGACCGCCCTGCCCTATCAGCGCCCGCCCCTGTCGAAGGCCTATCTCGCGGGCAAGACCGATGCGGAAGGCTTGGCCCTGCGCCCGGCCTCGTTCTTCGCCGAGCACCGGATCGCCCTGCACGCCGGGAGCCTCGCCCGGTCCATCGACCGGGAAGGCCGCCGTCTCGTGCTCGCGGACGGCACCGCCCTTCCTTACGCCCACCTCGTCCTGGCCACCGGCGCGCGGAACCGACCATTGCCGGTGCCCGGCGCCGAACTCGCCGGGGTGCGCCAGCTTCGCGGCCTGTCCGATGCCGACGCCCTGAAGGCGGCTCTGGTGGACTCGCCGCGCATCGTCGTGATCGGGGCGGGGTTCATCGGGCTCGAATTCGCGGCTGTGGCGGCCGGTCGGGGGCTCGACGTCACTGTGGTCGAGGCTGCCGACCGGCCTATGGCGCGGGCGGTCTCGGCCGACACCGCCGCCTTCTTCCGCAGGGCGCAGGAAGAGTTGGGCGTGCGCTTCGCCTTCGGCGCGGGGGTGAGCGGGCTTCTGGGTTGCGAGAGCCGGGTGAGCGCCGTGTCCCTGGCGGATGGCAGGGAGCTTCCCGCCGACCTCGTCGTGATCGGCATCGGCGTGCTGCCGAACGCGGATCTCGCCGCCGAAGCGGGCCTGCCCGCGACGGACGGCGTGCGAGTGGATGCCTTCCTGGCGACGCCCGACCCGGCGATCTCGGCCATCGGCGATTGCGCCCGCTTCCCGAGCCCCTTCGTCCACGGCCTGCCCGGTGACGGCACGGTGCGGATCGAGTCGGTCCAGAACGCCATCGATCAGGGCCGCTGCCTCGCGGCCCGGCTCACCGGCAGACCGGCGGCCTACGGGGCTCTGCCATGGTTCTGGAGCGACCAGGGCGCACACAAGCTCCAGATCGCGGGCCTGTCGGCCCCCGGCGACGAGGCGGTGGTGAGGGGGACGGGCACCGCCTTCTCGGTGTTCCGCTTCAGGGCCGGGCGGCTCTGCGCGGTCGAGTCGGTCAACCGGGCGGGCGACCACATGATCGCCCGGCGCCTCCTGACCGCCGGGACCCCGCTCGCTCCCGATCAAGCCGCCGATCCGGCCTTTGATCTCAAGGGCTTGGCGACCGCTCGTTGAGCACGGGCAGGCTCCTCAGCATTCCGGCGGCGTGATCGAGGAAGGCGACGACCCGCGCGGGCCGGTACTCCGCCCCCTGCGTGACGATCTGGACCGGCAGCGGCGGCGGCTCGTACGGGCCGAGCAAGCGGATAAGCCGCCCCTCGGCCAGATCCTCCGCAGCCTGATACGACAGCACCCGGGCGATGCCGCGCCCGGCCCGCGCGGCGCCGAGAGCGGCCTCCACGTCGTTGACGATGAGCCGGGGCGCCAGCCGCACCCGCGTCCTGCCGAACTGCCATTCCCTCGGCCCCGGCCGGACCAGACCCTGGATCGTCTCATGCGCCGCCAGATCGGCGGGGCGGACGGGCGTTCCGCGGGCAGCGAGGTAGGCCGGGCTCGCCACGAGGATGCGGCTGACCTGCCCGACCTTGCGAGAGACCAGCCGTGATTCGGCCAGCAACCCGATCCGCACGGCCACGTCGAGGCCTTCCTCCACGAGGTCGACGTTGCGGTCCGCGAGCCTCAGCTCGATCTGCGTCTCCGGGAAGGCATCCAGGAAGGCCGAGACGACGGGCGCAACGTGCCTGCGGCCGAACTGCACCGGGGCCGTGACGCGCACGAGGCCGCGCACCGTGCCCTCCCCGGCCCCCGAGATCGCCGACTCGTAGCCCGCAACAAGTCCGCGCGCCTGTTCCGCCAGAGCGAGTCCAGCCGGGGTCGGCGCGAGGCGGCGGGTGGTGCGGGCGACGAGACGGGTGCCGACCCGCGCCTCGAGCCCTGCGAGAGCGCGCGTCGCGGCGGCAGGAGAGCGGTTCATCCGTCTCGCGGCCGCCGCGAGGCTCCCGGTCTCGACCACCGCCACGAAGAAGGCGAGTTCCTCCAGCCGATCCATGACTCGCTCGATTGTTGCGGCACCTGAAATTCTGACCGCCGAAGAGAGCCCGTTTCGCGGGAGACCGGCAAGGACGATCTTTCCCGGCGGAAGGAGATTCCGCCATGACGACCCCCGACATCACCCTCTATGGCCTACGCCTCTCGGGCCATTCCCACCGGGCCGAACTGTTCCTCGCGCTGCTTGGCCTGCCCTACCGGTTCGTCGAGGCCTTTCCGCCTACGGATGAGCTACGCCGCCTGAATCCCCTCGGGCAGATCCCGGTGCTCACCGACGGCGACACGGTGATCGCCGACAGCAACGCGATCCTCGTCTATCTCGCAGCCCGCTACGCTCCGGGGGGCGATTGGATGCCCGCCGACGCCATCGGTGCGGCACAGGTACAGCGGTGGCTGTCGATCGCGGCGGGGGACGTGCGCTTCGGCCCGGCGCGGGCGCGCGTGATGGCCGTGTTCGGCACCCCGGGCGACCGCGCGGCGGCGCTCGCCCTGTCGGAGCGGGTGCTGACCTTCATGGACGGTCATCTCGCCGGGCGCGATTTCCTGGCGACGGCACATCCGACCCTCGCCGATCTCGCATGCTACGCCTATGTCGCGCATGCCCCGGAGGGCGGCGTCTCGCTGGATCCCTATCCGGCGATCCGGGCCTGGATCGGCCGGGTCGAGGCCCTTCCGGGCTTCGTCGCCATGCCGTCCTCTCCACTCCCGACGGCGGCGTGAGGCGACGATGGGCACGTTTCATGCGGATGAGCGCGCGGCGCAGGCATTGGCCGGTCGCGTTCTCGCGGACAATCCGGCGATCCGCCCCTTCATGCCCGACCAGCACCGGACGTTCTTCGCCGGATTGTCGTGGCTGTTCCTCGGCGCCGTAGACGACACGGGCTCGCCCATCGCCACCGTGCTGACCGGCGAGCCCGGCTTTGTCCAATCGCCCGACGCGACGCATCTCACCATCGCGGCGGCGCCGGGCCCCGACGACCCCGCTGCCGCGGCGCTCGCCGTGGGGGCGCAGGTCGGCCTGCTCGGCATCGATCTGGCGACCCGCCGTCGTAACCGGGCGAACGGCACCGTTGTCGACCGCGAGGGAGGCGGTCTCACCGTGGCGATCGAGGAGAGCTTCGGGAACTGCCCGAAGTACATCCAGCGGCGGGAGCATCGGCTCCTCGCGCGGAAGCCTGGCGCGACTCAGCGCTTGGCGGGTCTCGACGAGGCGGCGCGCGGCCTCATCGAGGCGGCGGACACGGTGTTCGTCGCAAGCCGCGCGCGAGAGGGGATCGGCGGTGCCGACATCTCGCACCGGGGTGGGCGGCCGGGCTTCATACGGGTGGAGGGGGAGACGCTGACCCTGCCCGACTTCTCGGGCAACCGCTTCTTCAACACCTTCGGCAACCTCCTCGGGGAGTCGCGGGCGAGCCTGCTGGTCCCGGATTTCGAGACCGGCGACCTGCTTGTGCTGCAGGGCGAGACCGAGATCGACTGGAGTCTCCCCTCAGCCAGTGGGTTCGCCGGCGCGGAGCGGATCTGGCGCCTGCATGTCCGCCGGGGCTGGCGCCGCCCGGCGGCCCTCCCCTTCCGTTGGAGCCTGCCTGAACCCGCCGCGCAGCTCGCCCTCACGGGATCCTGGGCGGCGGTGCCGCAGGAATGTCGTGTGGAAGAGTGAACCCACCGGGACCGGAAAGGCCCCCGCCGCGTTGGGAGGTGTTGGACATTGTGCATCGCCGCGCGATGGCGCAGAGCAATCACGGGGCGATGGGGGGTTGCCGGATGGCGAAGATACTACTTGTCGAGGATCATGAAGAGATTTGGGACTTCCTGTCCCGGCGCCTGAAACGGCGGGGCTATGAAGTGATCCTGGCCCATGACGGCGAGGCGGGCGTGCGTCAGGCGCGGGCCGGACAGCCGGACGTGATCCTCCTGGACATGAACCTTCCCGTCCTCGACGGCTGGTCCGCCGCCCGCGCGCTGAAGGCCGGGGCGGATACCCGCTCCATCCCGATCATCGCACTCACCGCGCACGCCATGTCTGGCGACCGTGACAAGGCGATCCAGGCGGGCTGCGACGACTATCATCCCAAACCCGTCGATTTCTCGAAGCTGCTCAGCCAAATCAGCACGGCCCTCGGGGAGACGGCGCAGACCGGCTGAGGCCGGGACGGCATGGGTGATGTCAGTGGGTTGAGGGAAGCGTGTCAGTGAGCGAGGATCCGGTCACCGCGCAGCGCCTGAAGCAGGGCCTGCCGATCATGGTGGCGCTCGCCTCCTTCCTCCTCGTCGTGGGGGTGATGGCGGCGCTGTATTTCGGGCGCGAGATCCTCGTGCCCGTCGTGCTGGCGATCCTGCTGAGCTTCGTGCTCGCACCCTTCGTGCGCATGCTGCGTCGGGTGCGGGTGCCACGGGCGCCCGCCGTCCTGATCGTGGTCGTGACCGTCTTCGCCGCCCTGTTCGGGGTCGGCAGCCTGATCGCCAGCGAGGCGTCGCAGCTCGCATCCGATCTGCCGCGCTACACGATGGTGATGCGCGACAAGATCCGCGACCTACGCGGTGCGACGGACGGGTCGAGCTCGCTCTCGCGCCTCGTGGACATGGTGCAGGACCTCGGCGCGGCGATCCAGCCGCCGCCGGCCGCCGAGTACAAGGGCGATCCAGGCTCGCCGACCCATCCGCTCACCGTGGAACTCAGCCCCGCCCGGACGAGCGTGCTCGACACGCTCCAGACTTTCGCGGGCCCCGTTCTTCACCCGCTGGCCACCACCGGCCTGATCCTGATCTTCACGATCTTCATTCTGATGCAGCGGGAGGATCTGCGGAACCGCGCCATCCGCCTGATCGGGCCGGGCGATCTGCGGCGCACCACCGCCGCGATCGACGATGCCACGAGCCGCCTGTCGAAGTTCTTCCTGGCGCAGCTCGCCCTCAACATCGCCTTCGGCGTGGTGATCGGTGTCGGCCTGGGGCTGATCGGCGTTCCGAGCCCCACCCTGTTCGGCGTCCTGGCGGCGATCCTGCGCTTCGTCCCCTACATCGGCGCGGCAATCAGCGCCCTGCTGCCGGTGATCCTGGCGGCGGCGGTGGATCCCGGGTGGTCCATGGTGATTTCCACCGTGATCCTGTTCCTCGTGGTCGAGCCCCTGGCGGGCCACGTGGTGGAACCCCTGCTCTACGGGCATTCCACGGGCATCTCGCCGGTGGCGGTGATCCTGTCGGCGACGATCTGGACCTTTCTCTGGGGCCCGATCGGCCTCGTGCTCGCGACGCCGCTGACGGTGTGCCTCGTGGTGCTAGGCCGCCATGTCGACCGGCTGTGGTATCTCGACATCCTGCTGGGCGACCGGCCGGCTCTGGCGCCGCCCGAGATCTTCTATCAGCGCATGCTCGCCAATGACCCGGCGGAGGCGATCGAGCAGGGCCGCCAGTTCCTGAAGGAGCGCGCCCTCGTCACCTATTACGATCAGGTCGTGCTCGCGGGCCTGCTGCTGGCCCAGGAAGATCTGTCGCGCGGCACGCTGGTCCGCGAGCGTCAGGACGAGGTCGGCGCATCGATCCGCGCTGTCGTCGCGCGGCTCGGCACGAGCCCGGTCGCCCGTCGCCCGCGGCGTGGCAAGGCGGGACGGGGGGCGGATACCGAGACGGTGGCCGCCCTCGACGCCATCGGCCCCGACCGGCAGGAAGCGGCTATCGTGCTCGGGCCGGAGGATCTGGCTCCGGCTTGGCGCGGCGCACGGCCCGTGCTGTGCGTGTCGAGCCGGGGACCGTTCGATGAGGCGGCGACGCTGATGCTGAGCCAGATCCTCGCCCGGCACGGCCTCGCCTCGCAAACCCTGTCCATGGCCGCGATCCGTGGCGGCGACCGGCCGGAGGAACAGGAGGGCATCGCGATGGTGTGCTTCTCCTATCTCGAACCGGTCAGCCTCTCGCAGGTGCGGTTCACGGTGCGGCAGGCGCGGGCCGCGATTCCCGGGGTGCGCGTGCTCGTGGGCTTCTGGCGCGAGCGCGACCCGGCGAGCCTCGCTCGCCTGCGCCGGGCGACCTCGGCGGATTACCTCGTCACATCGTTGAGCGACGCGCTCTCGGCCGCGCTCGAAGCGAGCCGGGCTCCGCGCCCGGTGCCCGCCCTGCCGGGCTCTCGGCGCCGAGGGCCGCCCTCACGGCGGGAGCCGTCGCCTGAGCCATGTGGATTCCCCCCAAGCTTCGGGGAACCGTTGGCGCCGGTAGCGCGATTCCCACCGTCGCCCGAGCCGCCCGGGATGTGTGAGACAGAAGACATGTCCGAGCCGCCCGGGACCCGCGTCCACGACGACGCCCCCGCCGAGGTGTCCGATCCGCGCAGCGAGATCTTCTTCGCCGCTGTCGAGACGACCCGGATGCCGATGATCGTCACCGATCCCCGGCAGCCGGACAACCCGATCATCTTCGCCAACCGCGCGTTCCTGGCGATGACCGGCTATACGCCCGAGGAATTGATCGGGCGGAACTGCCGTTTCCTGCAAGGCCCCGAGACCGACCCCGAGACCGTCTCCCAGGTCCGCCAAGCCATCGCCGAACGGCGGGAATTCGCCACGGAGATTCTGAACTACCGCAAGAACGGTTCGACGTTCTGGAACGCCCTGTTCGTCTCGCCCGTGCACAACACCGCCGGTGAGCTCGTCTATTATTTCGCCTCGCAGCTCGATGTGTCGCGCCGACGCGACGCGGAGGAGGCGCTGGGCCAAGCGCAGAAGATGGAGGCGCTCGGCCAGCTGACCGGGGGCATCGCCCACGACTTCAACAACCTGCTTCAGGTCATCGTCGGCTATGTCGACATCCTCTCGGCGGGCCTGGAGAAGCCGGACGCAGACCGGGCACGGCTCGGGCGTGCCACCGACAACATCCGGCAGGCGGCCGAGCGCGCCACGACGCTGACGCAGCAGCTCCTCGCCTTCGCCCGCAAGCAGCGTCTCGATGGGCGCTCGGTCAACCTCAACACCCTCATCGAGGGCATGCGGGAGATGATCACCCGTTCGGTTGGCGACGCGGTGCAGGTTGAGTTCGACCTCGCGGAGAACCTCTGGAATTGCCGCGTCGACCCGACCCAGGCCGAGGTCGCGATCCTCAACGTGCTGATCAACGCCCGCGATGCGATGTCCGGCGGCGGAACCGTGCGGATCTCCACGGCCAACCGCACGGTGACCGTGAATACGGACCGAGATATCGGCCCCCTGCGCGAGGGGCGCTACGCTTCCATCGCCGTCAGCGATACCGGCACCGGTATGCCGCCCGCCGTGCTGGCGCGGGTGATGGACCCATTCTTCACCACGAAGGAAGAGGGCAAGGGCACCGGACTCGGCCTCTCGATGGTCTACGGCTTCGCCAAGCAATCGGGTGGGGCGGCGCAGATCGAGTCCAGCGTCGGCACGGGCACGACGGTCAGCCTGTCCTTCCCGGCCATCGAGGGCGAGCAGGCCATGCCCGCCAAGGTCACCCTGCGCACCGTGGACAGGGAGGGTACCGAGACGATCCTCGTGGTCGATGACCGGCAGGACGTAGCGGAACTGGCCCGGACCATCCTGCGCGACTTCGGCTACACGGTGCTGATGGCGGGCAGCGGCAAGGAGGCCCTGGAAATCCTCGATTCGAGCGAGCGCATCGATCTGCTGTTCACGGACATGATCATGCCCGGCGGCATGAACGGTGTTGTGCTGGCCCGCGAGGCCCGCCGCCGCCAGCCGCGCCTGAAGGTTTTGCTGGCCACCGGATACGCGGAAGCGAGCCTTGAGCGAACCGATGTGGGGGGTTCGGAATTCGAGATATTGAACAAGCCCTACCGCCGTACGGAGCTGATCCGGCGGGTTCGGGCCATCCTCGACGGCCCCACCGGCGTCACGTGAGGCCGTCGCCCACTGGAGAGCGATCCATGTCTCAGGGCGACAAGTCGAAATACACCGACAAGCAGAAGCGCAAGGCCGAGCACATCGCGGAGTCCTACGAGAGTCGCGGCGTGCCGGAAAAGGAGGCCGAAGCCCGCGCCTGGGCGACGGTCAACAAGGACGATGGCGGCGGCAAGCATCCCGGCGGGTCGGGCCGGGCGAAGAATACGGGCCATCCCGCTGCGCACAAGGGCGGCAAGACCGGCGGTGCGGCCTCGGCCAAGCGCAGCGCCGCAGACCGCTCGGCTTCCGCGAAGAAGGCCGCCGCGACGCGGAAGGCGAACGCCGCGAAGGGTTAGCGGTCGGGTTCCACCAGCTTCACCAGCGTGTGCAGCACCCGGTTGGCCGGGGTGGGGATGCCGAGGCGTTCTCCCTCGCGGACGACCTTGCCGTTGAGGTGGTCGATCTCCGTGGGGCGGCCTCTGGCGAGGTCCTGCGCGGTCGAGGAGCGCTGCTCCGCCATGGTCCGGGCAATGACTTCGACCTGGGCGAGCATGTCCTCCGGTAGGTGGATGCCGCAGGCCATGGCCACCGCGACGCATTCGGCCGTGACCTCGGCCAACACCTTCGCCACACCCTCTCTTGCGAAGAGCTCGCCCATAGGGCTTGCCACCGAGGGCCGATAGGGCATTCCAGGCGCAGTTGATCGTCAGCTTCGCCCAGAGCGCGTCGCGCACCCGGTCGGACACGCTCGCCGGGATGCCCGCGGCGTTGAGCCAATCCGCCGCCGCCTCGCCGCCCGTCCCCAGGATCAGATCGCCGCGCCCGTGGTGGCGGACATGGCCCGCACCCTCCATCGCGGTGGCGACATAGACCGCTACCGGCACGACCGGCCGACCGGTCACCGCCGCCAGACGCTCACCGTTATCGACACCGTTCTGCAGGCTGAGGATCGTCGCTTCAGGCGCCAGATGCGGGAGCATCGCCCGTCCCGCCGCTTCGGTATCACCCGATTTCACGCAGACGAGGACGAGATCCGCCCCCGCCACGCCCTCCGGCCCGGCCAATGCGGCGAGCGGCACCGTCTCGCGTCCCTCGGCGGTGTCGAGCACGAGCCCCCGTTCGGCCACGGCCTCGACCAAGGCGGGTCGGCCGATCAACGTGACGGGATGCCCGGCCTTGGCCAGTACGGCGCCGTAATAGCAGCCGACTGCGCCCGCCCCCATGACAGCGACGCGTCGTGTCCGGGTTTGGCTCATGCTGCCAGGGTCTCCGGCGCCGCGACGGCGCTCGTCCGCACATGGTCGAGCAGCGCCCGCACTGGATGGCGCAGGCGGATGCCGTCGATAATCTTCACCTGAGAGCGGCAGGAATAGCCATCGGCCAGGAGATCGCCCGCGCCCTCGTGGACGCGCTGCGCCCAGCTCTGCGCATAGATGATCTCCGACGTCGCCCGGTTCCGGGCCTCGTGGCCGTAGGTTCCGGCCATGCCGCAGCAGCCCGAGGCGGGCACATCGAGCCGCAGGCCGAGATGGAGAAACACGGCCTGCCAATCCTTGACGGCGCCCGGCGCGTTGGTGCGCTCGGTGCAGTGGGGCAGTAGGCGGAAGGTGCCGCCGCCGCTTCTCGGCGCGACCGCATCGAGCCGTCCGGACAGCCATTCCTGTACGAGTTGGACCTTCGGCGCCGCCCCTTCCGGCAGGGCGGCGGCATATTCGGAGCGGTAGGTGAGCGTCATGGACGGGTCGATGCCGATCAAGGGCACCCCTTCCGCTGCAAGCGTCCGGAGGGAGGCAGCTCCGTCGGCGGCGACCTTTCCGAACCGGGCGAGGAAGCCGTGGACATGCAGCGGCTTGCCGTTCGGCCGGTAGGGCGCGAGCCATGGCCGGAAGCCAAGCTCGACCAGCAAGGCGCAGAGGTCGGCAACGAGTTCGGCCTCGAAATGCGTGGTGAAGGCATCCTGCACGATCACGACCGACGCCCTCCGCTCCTCAGCGCTCAAGGCGCGCAAAGCCGCAGGCGTCGCGGTGGAAACACCGAGATGGGCGAGCGTCCCCACGAGGTCGAGGGTCGAGAGAGCGGGAATCGCCACGAGACCGAGCTTGGCCAGGGCCACGCGGGCCACGGGGTTCGCCGCCAGGGCGTTGCCGAGACGAGGCATCCGCGCGGCGAGGGGCAGCACGTGTTCGAGGGCGCCGATCAGGTGGTCCTTCAGAGGGCGCGGATAGCGTTGGTGGTAGAGCGCCAGGAACTTCGCCCGGAAACTCGGCACGTCGACCTTGATCGGACAGGAGCCCGTGCAGGACTTGCAGGCGAGGCAACCATCCATCGCCTCCTTCACAGCGTGTGAGAAGTCGCTCCGGTCGCCCGCCGGGCGCAGGCTGCGGAGGAGGTCGCGCAAAGGGCTCGGCCGCTCCCGGCGCAGGGCTGCAGTGGGATCGGCCCCAGCGGCAGCAGCGAGCCGAAGCCATTCTCGCATGAGCGAGGCGCGCCCCTTGGGCGAGTGCCGCCGCTCGCGAGTCGCCTTCCAGGACGGGCACATGGCCTCGTCCGTATCGTAGGAGAAGCAGGCACCGTTGCCGTTGCAATGGAGCGCCGCGTCGAACTCGGCGCGGATCGCGGGGGGATGGTGCGGTCGGCCTCGCCGCGCCGGGGCACGCCGTCGATCCGCGTCAGCGCGTGACCGGAAGCCGAGGCGATCTTGCCGGGATTCAGCCGGTCGCCGGGATCGAAGGCGCGCTTCACCGTTTCCAGCACGGGCATGAGCGGCCCGAAGGTCTCCGGCACGAATTCCGAGCGGAAGCCCTTTCCGTGCTCGCCCCAGAGCAGGCCGCCATACCGCTTGGTGAGCGCGACGACGCCCTCCGTGACCTCGCGGATCAGCGGCGCCTGCGCCGGATCCTTCAGATCGATGGCGGGGCGGACATGCAGCACCCCGGCATCGACATGGCCGAACATGCCGTAGCGCAGCCCCTTGGCATCGAGGAGGGCGCGGAACTCGGCGATGTAATCGGCCAGTACCTCCGGGGGCACCGCCGTATCCTCCACGAAGGGGATCGGCCGCGCATCGCCCTTGGCCGCACCGAGAAGGCCCACCGCCTTCTTGCGCATGGTCCAGAGCCGTTCGATCGCCGCGCCCCTGGCGATCGTGTGGCCGACGCGCTTGCCGTGGCTCTGCTTCTCGGCGTCGAGGGCATCCGTCAGCCGGCTCAACGATTCTTCGACGATTGAGGGCTCGTCACCCACGAATTCCACGAGGTTGATGCCCTCGACCGTCCGGCCCGCCGGATCATCGGGGAAGAAGGCTCGCACCTCGGCCCAGATCGGGTCCTTGCGGGCGAGGCCGAGCACAGTGGAATCGATGGTCTCGACGGAGGCTGCGCCGAAGGGCATCAGCGCCTGCGCATCGCGCAACGCGGCGTCGAAATCGACGTAGGACAGGGCGACGAGGGCGGAGGCCTTCGGAATCGGCAGCACGTTGAGCCGCGCCTCGGCGATGAGGGCGAGCGTTCCTTCAGCGCCGCAGATCAGGCTCTTCAGGTCGAAACGGCCCTCCGCGTCGCGGACATGGGCGAGGTCGTAGCCCGTGAGGCAGCGGTTGAGCTTGGGAAAACGCGCCGCGATCAGCGCTGCGTTCTCGACAATCGCCGCGTCCACGGCGCGGTGGATTTCCCCGACACGGCCAGGCTGCGCCTTGGCGGCGGCGAGGCCCTCCGCGTCCAGAGGCTCGGCGGTCCAGACCGTGCCGTCGGTCAGCACGCAGGTCAGCGCCAGCACGTGGTCGCGTGTCTTACCGTAGAGGCAGGAGCCCTGACCGCAAGCATCGGTCGAGATCATGCCGCCGATCGTGGCACGGTTCGAGGTCGAGAGTTCCGGCGCGAAGAATAGCCCGTACTTGGCGAGTTCGCGGTTCAGCTGATCCTTCACCACCCCCGGCTCGACGCGGACGATCCGGTTTTCGACGTCGATCTCTAGGATACGGTTCATGTGCCGCGAGGTGTCGACCACGAGCCCGTGCCCAAGCGATTGGCCGTTCGTCCCCGTCGCGCCGCCGCGGGGGCGGATCACGATTTCGGTGAAGCGCGGATCATCCAGCAGGCGGGCGATGCGCACGAGGTCGTCGCGGGATCGTGGGAAAGCCACGGCGCCGGGCTCGACCTGATAGATCGAGTTGTCGGTGGCAAAGACCGTGCGGTCGGCGGGCGTGAGCGACAGGTCGCCTTCGAAGCCCCGCGCCAGCAATTCGGCGCAGGCAGCCTCGTAGAGGGGGACCGCATCGGCGGTGCGGGTAAGAACCGGGATCATGCGACGCGTTCTACACCCGGCGGCCCGTGAGGGAAGCCGAAGTGGCTGGCACCAGCCTTGCCAGTCCGTCGCAAGGATCGGAAACCGGGAATGGGCATGAACGCGGATGTCGAACGGATCAGGAGTGTCCTGGCGGAACTGATCAAGGCGGCCCTCTTATCGGACGACGCGAAGAGCCTCGCCTGCCGGGAAGAGGCGTCCACCCAGATCGCCGCCGTGCAAGCGAACCCGCCTGACCCCGCCCATGTCAGGATGGACGGCGCCTGGACGCTCGCCATCCAGGACGCCGAGACGCCGGAGCTCACGCCGGAGGAGGGCCAAGTGAGCCTCACCTTACCGCGCCAGTGCCTTTTTACCCTCAATGAAATGCTGGCGCCGAACTTCGACCGGGACGAGGCGGTGGAACGCATCCGCAAGTCGGCCTCGACGGGGTGACGCGGGAATGGCTTGACCGAAGCCAACCTGCGGCATCTGTTGAGGAACACGGATGAGGCGTTGCCCTGCGCCACCTGTGCCACCACCTTTGAGGTTGGCGCAGGCCGCACGGCATGCCCCGCCCTTTCTCGAGACACGGCACGGATTCGTTGGCACCCCGCACCCGCGCGAAGGCGGATACCGCCCTCCCCCAGACGATCCCGACGCGCGAGCAGATCCTCGCCTTCATCGCCGAATCCAAGGAACGCGTGGGCAAGCGCGAGATCGCCAAGGCCTTTGGCCTGAAGGGCGGCGCGGCGAAGATTGAACTGAAGGCCGTTCTGAAGGAGATCGAGGCCGAGGGCGGTCTCGAGCGCGGGCGCGGCGGATTCCAGGCCGCCGGGCATCTGCCCCCCGTGGTGCTGGCCGATATCCGCTCCCGCGACCGCCACGGCGACTTTTTGGCCGTGCCCGCCGAATGGACGGGCGAGGGCAAGCCGCCGTCTATCGTGCTCATGCCCGTGCGGGGCGGACGCGGCGCCAAGCGGCCCGCGCCGGGCATCGGCGACCGCGCCCTCATCCGCGTGGAGCGCGACGCCGAGGGTGGCTATTCTGGCCGCGTCATCAAGGTCATCGGAAAGAACAAGGCCGAGATCATCGGGGTCTATCGTGCAGGCGCCCAGGGCGGCCGCATCGTGCCCGTCGACAAGAAGGCACAGGGCAAGGAGATCCTGATCCCGCCGGGCGAGGAAGGCGAGGCCAAGGACGGCGACCTCGTGAGCGTCGCCCTGGAACGCGAGACCCGCTTTGGCCTGCCGCGCGGTCGGGTGCGCGAGCGCCTGGGCTCCCTCGGCTCCGAGAAGGCGGTGAGCCTCATCGCCCTGCACCTGCACGGCATCCCGCACGTCTTTGCCGATTCGACGCTTGCCGAAGCGGACGCGGTAAAGCCCGCGACGCTGAAAGGCCGTGACGATTGGCGCGACCGCCCCTTGCTTACCATCGACCCGCCGGATGCGAAGGATCACGACGACGCCGTGATGGCCGAGCCTGACGAGGACCCTGGCAACCCGGGCGGCTTCGTCGTCACCGTCGCGATTGCCGATGTCGCGGCCTATGTCCGCCCCGGCACGAGCCTCGACCGAGAGGCCTTGGAGCGTGGCAACTCGGTCTATTTCCCTGACCGGGTGGTGCCGATGCTGCCCGAACGCATCTCGAACGATCTCTGCTCGCTGCGCGAGGGTGAGGACCGCCCGGCCATCGCCGTGCGGATGGTGATCGCCGCCGACGGGGTGAAGCGCCGCCACAGCTTCCACCGGGTGATGATGCGCTCGGCCGCCAAGCTCTCCTACGCGCAGGCGCAGGCCGCCATCGACGGGCATGGCCACGAGAAGACCGGCCCGCTTCTCGACCGGGCCCTGCGTCCGCTCTGGGCCGCCTATGCCGCCCTGAAGACCGCCCGTGACCGGCGCGGGCCCTTGGCCCTCGACCTGCCCGAGCGCAAGGTTCTGTTGACGCCCGAGGGCGGCGTCGACCGGGTGATCGTGCCCGAACGCCTCGACGCCCACCGGCTGATCGAGGAGTTCATGATCCAGGCGAACGTCGCCGCCGCCGAAACCCTGGAATCGGCCAAGCAGCCGCTGATCTACCGGATCCACGACGAGCCCGCCCTGGAGAAGATGCGTGCGCTGGGCGAGGTGCTGGGGTCGGTCGGCATCAAGCTGCCGAAGGAAGGCGCGCTCCGGCCCGACCTGTTCAACCGCATCCTGCGCTCGGTGGCCGAGACCGAGCACGCGATCTTCATCAACGAGGTCGTGCTGCGCTCACAGGCCCAGGCCGTCTACGCTTCCGAGAACCTCGGCCATTTCGGCCTGAACCTGCGCCGCTACGCGCATTTCACCTCACCGATCCGGCGCTATGCCGACCTCATCGTCCACCGGGCGCTGATCACGGCTTGCAAGCTCGGGTCAGGAGGCCTCTCGTCCGACATCTCGGCGGGGGATCTCGCCGCCATCGGCGAGACCATCTCCGCGACGGAGCGGCGGGCCATGGCCGCCGAGCGCGAGACGATCGACCGGCTCATCGCGGGCCACCTCGCGGACCAGGTCGGCGCGACCTTCGCCGGGCAGATCTCGGGGGTGAACCGGGCTGGCCTGTTCATCAAGCTCGACGAGACCGGGGCCGACGGCTTCGTGCCGATCTCGCAACTCGGCGCCGACTATTTCCGCCATGAAGAGGGCCGCCACGCCCTCGTCGGCGAGCGCACGGGCGAAACGTTCCGGCTCGGCGACCGGGTCGAGGTGCGGCTCGTGGAGGCGGCGCCCGTGGCGGGTGCCCTGCGCTTCGAGCTTCTGAGCGAGGGGCGGCAGGGGTCGAGGGGCGGTGGCACCCGCAAGGGTCTCGGACGGCCATTCAAGGCGGCTCCGCCCAGCCGCCCGGCGGGTATCCGCAACTCGGGGTCGCGCCATCGGGGCTCCCGCCGCTGAGGGCCGGGATGGTACGACGGGTGCGCGAACGGCAGAAGGAATGAAGGCTGCATGCCGATGACCGAGACTCCCGCCCCGGTCCGCACGGGCCTGATTCGCTCGATGGCGCGCGGCTTCATCGGCCGCTGCCCGCATTGCGGAGAAGGAAAGCTGTTCGGCCGCTTCCTGAAGGTCCGGCCCGAATGCGTGTCCTGCGGACTCGAACTGTCGCACCACCGCGCCGACGATCTGCCGCCCTATGTGGTGATCTTCGTGGTAGCCCACATCGTAGGCTACCTCATCCTGGAGACGGAGAGCGCTTACGACGTGCCGCTCTGGGTCGAACTCGGTATCTGGCCCGTCTTCACCCTGGTTCTGGCGCTCGGCCTGCTCCAGCCCGTGAAGGGGGCCGTCGTCGGCCTGCAATACGCCCTTGGCATGCACGGCTTCTCCGCGCTACCGCGGGGCCGCCCCGCTCCGGGGCCGGAGGAGACACGCCTTGCCCCAGCCGGACCCGGCGGCGCCGCAGGCCGCCCCTAAGGCCGCACCCGAGGCAGCGCGTCCGGCCGCGAGCCTCCGCCCCCGCGACGCAGCGACGATGATCGTGCTCGACCGTCGCGGCCGGGGTGGTCCGAAGATCCTGATGGGGAGGCGCAACGCCCGGCTCGCCTTCATGCCGGGCAAGTTCGTGTTCCCCGGCGGGCGAATCGAACTCGGTGATCGCTCCATGCCGGTGGTGGGCGCCCTGTCCGACCATGCCGAGACGATGCTCTCCCGGCGCATCACCCGGCCGCCGCACCATCTCGGACGCGCCCTGGCGCTCGCTGCGATCCGCGAAACCTACGAGGAGACGGGACTGATGCTCGGAACCACCGAGTATGGCCCGCCCGAGGAGGTGCCCGATGGCTGGGAGGCCTTCCACCGCCACGGCGTCCTACCAGATCTCGAAGCCTTGCACGTCGTCGCCCGCGCGATCACGCCGCCGAAGCGCGTCCGCCGGTTCGACACGCGCTTTTTCGCCATCGACCGCACCTGCGTCGCCGCCGAGGAGCCGGGCCGGGTAAGCGAGGACAGCGAACTCACCGAACTCGCCTGGGTGCGCCTTGATGCGGCGCGCAAGCTCGATCTGCCCTACATCACCCGTGCCATCCTCGACGAGCTCGAGGCGCAGATCGCCGTCGACTTCGCGCCGTACCGGCAGATCCCCTTCCACTTCGAACGCTACGGCCGCCGCGAGCGGGAGTTTTTGTGACACAAACGCATGGATCCGGCTCCATTGCGGCGGCCGGAGAACGGGGTTGGGAGCCGAGCGACCGGGAACGCATCGCCGCCATCGCGGCGGCCATCGCCTGTGTCGCGGTCGTCGGGATCGGCCTGAGCCTGTCGATCCCGCTGCTGTCCATAGAGATGGAGCGGAGGGGCGCGTCGAGCACGCTCATCGGCCTCAACACCGCGATGGCAGGCATCAGCAGCATCTGCCTCGTGCCCTTCGTGCCGCGCATCGCGGCGCGCTTCGGCGTCGTACCCCTGCTGACCCTCTCGCTGATCGTCTCGGCGGCGAGCCTCGTCGCCTTCCCGCTTCTACCGGGCATCCTGCCCTGGTTCCCACTCCGCTTCGTGTTCTCGGCGGGCTTGGGGGCGCTGTTCGTCTTGTCGGAATACTGGATCAACGCGGCAGCGCCCCCGGAGCGGCGGGGCCTCGTGCTTGGGATCTACACCACCGTCCTGGCGCTGGGCTTCGCGGTCGGCCCGGTGCTTCTCGCCCTCGTCGGCACGAACGGCCTGTGGCCCTACCTGACCGGCGCGCTTCTCGTTCTGGCCGGGTTGCTGCCCGTGCTCCTCGCCCGTGGCCTGTCGCCCTCCGTCCAGAGCGGGGCCGGCCGGGGCGTGTTCGGCTACATTCGCCTCGCCCCCGCCGCCCTGTTCGCCGCCCTGCTCTACGGCGCCGTGGAGACGGGCATCTTCGCGATCCTGCCGCTCTACGGCTTGCGGATCGGCTATGACGCGCAGGGCGCGGCCGGGCTCGTGAGCCTGATCGCGCTCGGCAACGTGCTGTTCCAGATTCCCTTCGGCTGGCTTGCCGACCGGGTGGACCGGGGGCTCGTGCTGCTGGGCACCTGCCTCGGCTGCGCTCTGGGCTCGGCACTGATTCCAGCCGCCTCCGGCTCGGCGATGTCGCTTGGCATCCTGCTGTTCCTCTGGGGCGGGCTCGCGGGCACCCTCTACACGGTCGGCCTCGCGGCCTTGGGCGCGCGGACCTCTTCCGCCGATCTCGCGGGCGCCAACGCAACCTTCGTGGTGCTTTACAATGTAGGCCTGATTCTCGGGCCGCCGGTCATCGGGGGCGGGCTCGACCTGATGCCCCCGGACGGCTTCGCCTACGCCCTGCTCGTCCTGTTCCTGGCCTATGCTCTGCCCCTGGCGGCCATCCTGGCACGGGCCCGGACGCGGCGATCCCCTTGACCTGACCGCCTCGATCGGGCATGCAACCGGCCGAATTCGGCCGGGCCTTCCCGGCCCTTTTGCGTTTCGCTCAAGCGGCGGAATGCCACCCGCTCAGGAGCAACCGCCATGGCCAAGGCCGTCACCGTCAAGATCAAGCTCGTCTCCACCGCCGACACGGGCTACTTCTACGTCACGAAGAAGAACTCGCGGACGCAGACCGAGAAGCTCTCCATGCGCAAGTACGACCCCGTCGCGCGCAAGCACGTCGAGTTCAAGGAAAGCAAGATCAAGTAAGCGCTTCACCCGCGCCGAACGTCAGGCCGCCTCCGGGCGGCCTTTTTCATGCGCTGGTCTCGGCTTCCATCGCCTGCGCCAAGTGCCGGGCGACCGAAACGAGGGCCGTGACCATGGGCGTCGAGGGTTCCCGCCGGGGTGCCACGAGGCCGATTGTGTGAACGACATCGGGGGCGGTGATCGGGATCGCCTGGAGACCCTCGATCGCGCCGAGCGCATTGACCAGCACGGCGGGCATGATCGACGCCCAGCGCAATGTGCGCACATGGCTCATCAGAACGATCATTGAGTTCGATTCGAGGGTGGCGGCAGGCTCGCCCCCCGCCGCGCGGATCTGCTGATCGATGATCCGCCGATTCTGCATATTGGGTGTCAGCAGGCACAGGGGCACCTGACCCGTTTCGGCCCAGGTCACCGATTTGCGGCCGTCATAGGGGCCGCCCGCCGCCGTCACGAAGCGGTAGCGCTCCTGATACAGCGGCACCGAGACCACGCGCCCCAGGGGTTCGTTGTCGAGGTAGGTGAGACCCGCATCGGCCTCCAGGTTCTCGATCAGGGAAAAGATGTCGGTCGAGGTAGCCGACTCGATCGTCAGGCGAACATCCGGATGGCGCTCGCGATAGGGCGTGGTCAGCCGCGCCACCATCGGCAGTGCCGTGGGGATGGCCGCGATCCGCAGATGCCCCGTGAGACCCCGGCGCAGGCCGGTGACCTCCTCGTGCATGGCCCGGGCATCGGCCACGATGCGCCGCGCCCAGGCGAGGACCCGCTCTCCCTCCGGCGTGAAGCCCTGAAAGCGCGAGCCGCGCAGCACGAGCTGCACGCCGAAGCGATTCTCAAGCTGCTTCACTCCGGCCGAGAGGGTCTGCTGCGTGACACCGCAGGTCTCGGCCGCATGGCCGAAATGCTGCTCGCGGGCCAGCGCGAGCAGGAAGTCGAGCTTGTCGATCACCTAGGTCTTTCCCGGCCCATCGGATCAAGCTGAGTTAAGCGCCCGGCCGCCTTCGCACAATCCAGGCGCCGATCCCCGTCAACGAAACAGGATGAGTGCCTTCGACAGGGTAATGCCGATGCCCCACAGGATCGGGATGCCGACGACCGCCCAAGCGAGCAACGCCCCGAGGCTAAACCCGCCCCGGCCGATGCCGAAGGAGCCGGAAGCCACCTGACGGGTGCCGGGGACGGCCCCCAGCGCCGCGACATCGGCATCGGCCATGAACCAACGCTTGGCCAACGGGCGCACCGCGAGATTGCAGACGAAGCCCGCCACGAGGAAGCCTGCGAGGATGTACATCGTCCGGCCGTAGAGATCCGCCCCCTGTACGCCCGAGGCGGCCTGGATCTCCCGAATCTTCGTCACGACGAACGGCCCGACGATCCCGGCCGTGGACCATGCGGTGAGCAGCCGCCCGTGGATGGCGCCCACGAACTGCGTGCCGAAGATGTCGGCGAGATAGGCCGGGATGGTCGCGAAGCCTCCGCCATACATCGAGAGGATGACGCAGAAGATCGCCACGAACAGCGCCTGCGCCCCTGCATTGGCCGCGCTGGGGGCAGCGGCATAGAGCAGGGCACCGAGCAGGAAGAAGGTCGCGTAGGTCACCTTACGACCGATCCGGTCGGACAGGGAGGCCCAGAAGAACCGCCCGAGGATGTTGAACAGCGACAGAAGCCCGACGAAGCCCGCCGCGATGGCCGCGACCTGAGCCTTCTGCCCGCCATCGAGGGCGGAGAGCGCCGTACCCGGCTGGCCGATGAGGGCGCCGCCGAAGATCTCCTGAAGCATCGGCGAAGCCAGCGCCAGCACGCCGATACCCGCCGACACGTTGAGGCAGAGCACCAGCCAGATCATCCAGAACTGGACGGTCTTGTGCGCGTCCCGCAGGTGGACGTGACCGGCGGCGATCATCTTGTTGGAGGTGGCGGCGGGCGGCGTCCACCCCTCGGGTTTCCACCCGGCCGGAGGCACGCGATAGCCGAAGGCGCCCGCCATCATGAACAGCAGATAGCCCACGCCCATCACGGCCAGCGTCTGCCAGACACCGGCCGAATCCGGCGTCCGGAAGCTCTTGATGAGCAGGTCGGCGAGGGGCGAGCCGATCATCGCGCCGCCGCCGAACCCCATGATCGCCATGCCGGTCGCCATGCCGCGCCGGTCGGGAAACCATTTGATCAGCGTCGAGACCGGGGAGATGTAGCCGAGCCCGAGGCCGATGCCGCCGATCAGGCCCATGCCGAGCCAGAGCAGCCAGAGCTGGTGGATGTAGACCCCGAAGGCGCCGATAAGGAACCCGCCTGCCCAGCACAGGGCGGCGGCGAGCCCGGCCTTGCGCGGACCCGCCTTTTCCAACCAGCCGCCGAACAGGGCCGCCGAAAGGCCGAGCACGACGATACCGATGGAAAAGATCGTGACGAGATCGCTGACCCGCCAATCGCAGGTCGTCGTGAACAGGGCCGTCATCACGCCCATGTCCGGGCAGGCAGCCGGGGTCGGCTGACCAACCGAGAGCGCGCGGCTCAGCGGCAGCCAGAAGACCGACAGGCCATAGGCCATGCCGATGCACAGATGAATAGCGAGAGCGGCAGGAGGAACGAGCCAGCGATTGAAGCCGGGCCTTGCAACGATCCGTTCACGTGACAGGAAGCCATGTGAAACATCGGGCGCGACCGCGCCCGCAAGACCTGTTGTCATTCGAAATCCTCCACACCCGGCCTCTTGTTGGGCCGGGCATGGAATTCGTTTAGCCTTCCAGGGCGCGCAAGGCTACCGCACGAAGAACGTTGCCGGGTTAATCCCAGACAAAGCACCGAAATTCTTCGCGACCACTCAACCGGCGTCGCTCGCCCCTTCACCGAGCTTCTGCGGATCTCGCGTGGCGGGACGGACTGGGCTTTCGGCCGACGGCTCGTCGATATGCATGGCCTTGCGGACGAGGATATCCGCCTTGTCGCCGAAGGCCGGCAGAGCGGCCTCCAGCTTGTGCACCATCTTCGGCGTCCAGAACGCCTGGATGTGCTTGT
This sequence comes from Methylobacterium komagatae, assembly GCF_042661665.1. Taxonomy (NCBI): domain Bacteria; kingdom Pseudomonadati; phylum Pseudomonadota; class Alphaproteobacteria; order Hyphomicrobiales; family Methylobacteriaceae; genus Methylobacterium; species Methylobacterium komagatae. Next base: position 1,592,455 of record NZ_JBHSWN010000001.1, on the reverse strand, counting down.
GGACGCCGGCCACCGCCTCCTCATCCGGATAGGACCGGAAGAAGGAGGCGATCTGGTTCGCCATGCGGAGGAGCTTGTCCTCCTGGGTCGCAGCCGCCATCGCGCTTACTCCGCCGCTTCCTTGGCCGCGCCCTGAGCGATCCGCGTCAGGGAGAAGTCCTCCTCGTAGAACTTCGCCTGCCAGTCCGAGGGCCGGTTGGTCCGCCGCACCTGCACCGCTGTCACCTTGTATTCGGGGCAGTTGGTCGCCCAATCCGAGTAATCGGTGGTGATGACATTGGCGCCGGTCTTGGCGTGGTGGAAGGTCGTATAGACTACCCCAGGCTGCATCCGCTCGGAGACCTTCGCCTTCAGGGCGATGTCGCCGGAGCGGCTTTCCAGGGAGACGAGGTCACCATCCACGATGCCGCGCAGTTCGGCGTCGAAGGGGTGGATCTCCAGAACGTCCTCCTCGTGCCAGCGGGAGTTCTCGGTGCGCCGGGTTTGCGCGCCGACATTGTACTGGGACAGGATGCGGCCCGTGGTGAGGATAAGCGGGAACTTCGCCCCCGTCCGCTCCTCGGTCGGCACGAACTCGGTGATCATGAACCGGCCCTTGCCGCGGACGAACCGGTCGACGTGCATCATCGGGGTGCCGAGCGGCGCCTTCTCGTTGCACGGCCACTGGATCGAGCCGGCTCGTCGAGCTTGGCATAGGACACGCCGGTGAAGCTCGGCGTCAGACTCGCGATCTCAGCCATGATCTCGGAGGGATGGCTGTAGTTCATCTCGTAGCCGAGAGCCTTGGCGAGGAGGATGGTGCCCTCCCAGTCGCCGTAGCCACCCAGCGGCGGCATCACCTTGCGCACGCGGCTGATGCGCCGCTCGGCATTGGTGAAGGTGCCGTCCTTCTCCAGGAACGAAGCGCCCGGCAGGAAGACGTGGGCGTATTTCGCCGTCTCGTTCAGGAAGATGTCCTGAATGACGATGCATTCCATCGCCATCAGGCCGGCGGTGACATGGTGCGTGTCGGGGTCCGACTGCGCGATGTCCTCGCCCTGGATGTACATGCCCTTGAACGAGCCATCGACGGCCTCGTCCAGCATGTTGGTGATGCGCAGGCCCGGCGCGTTGTCGAGCTTGGCGCCCCACAGGGCCTCGAAGCTCTCGCGGGTGGCATCGTCCGAGACGTGGCGGTAGCCGGTGAGCTCGTGCGGGAACGAGCCCATGTCGCAGGAGCCCTGCACGTTGTTCTGGCCGCGGAGCGGGTTCACGCCCGCGCCGAGCTTACCGATGTTGCCGGTGGCCATGGCGATGTTGGCCATGCCCATCACCATGGTCGAGCCCTGGCTGTGTTCGGTGACGCCGAGGCCGTAATAGATCGCCGCCGGGCCGCCCTTGGCGTAGAGGCGAGCCGCACCGCGCACCGCCTCGGGGTCGAGGCCGGTGAATTGCTGCTGGTTCTCCGGCGAATGCCGCTCCTCGGCGACGAAGCGCGCCCAGGACTCGAATTCCGGCAGGTCGCACCGCTCGCGAACATAAGCCTCGTCGATCAGGCCTTCCGTGACGATGACGTGAGCCATCGAGTTGATGAAGGCGACATTCGAGCCCGGCTTCAGCGGCAGGTGGAAGTCCGCCTTGATGTGCGGCGACTTCACGAGGTCGATCTTGCGCGGGTCGGCGACGATGAGCTTCGCGCCCTGGCGCAGGCGCTTCTTCATCCGCGAGCCGAAGACCGGGTGACCGTCGGTCGGGTTGGCGCCGATGACGAGGATCACGTCGGAATTCTCGACGGACTTGAAGTCCTGCGTGCCGGCCGAGGTGCCGAGCGTCGACATCAGGCCGTAACCGGTCGGCGAGTGGCAGACGCGGGCGCAGGTATCGACGTTGTTGTTGCCGAAGGCGGCGCGAACCAGCTTCTGGACGAGGTAGGCTTCCTCGTTCGTGCAGCGGGACGAGGTGATGCCGCCGACGGAGTCTTTGCCGTACTTGGCCTGGATGCGCTTGAACTCGGAAGCGGCGCGATCGATCGCCTCCTCCCAAGACACCTCACGCCACGGATCCGTGATCTTCTCGCGGATCATCGGCTTGGTGATGCGGTCCTTATGGGTGGCGTAGCCGTAGGCGAAGCGGCCCTTCACGCAGCTATGGCCCTCATTGGCCTTGCCGCCCTTGTAGGGGACCATGCGCACCACCCGGGTGCCCTGCATCTCCGCCTTGAACGAGCAGCCGACGCCGCAATAGGCGCAGGTGGTGACCTCCGCATGCTCGGGCTGGCCGAACTCGTGAATCGTCTTCTCCTGGAGAGTTGCGGTCGGGCAGGCCTGCACGCAGGCGCCGCAGGACACGCACTCGGATTCCATGAAGTTCGTCGGCCCGGCGGCGACGCGGCTATCGAAGCCGCGACCGGCGATGGTCAGTGCGAAGGTGCCCTGTACCTCCTCGCAAGCGCGCACGCAGCGATTACAGACGATGCACTTCGACGGGTCGTAGGTGAAGTACGGGTTGGACTCGTCCTTCGGGAGGTACTTTTCCGCCGTGGGCATGACGTGGTTGTCGCCCTCGTAGCCGTAGCGCACGTCGCGCAGGCCGACGACACCGGCCATGTCCTGCAGCTCACAATCGCCGTTGGCGGCGCAGGTGAGGCAGGTCAGCGGGTGATCGGAGATGTAAAGCTCCATCACGCCCTTGCGGAGCTTGGCGAGCTTGTCGGTCTGCGTGTGCACGACCATGCCGTTCTCGGCCGGCGTGGTGCAGGAGGCCGGCGTACCGCGACGGCCCTCGATCTCAACGAGGCAGAGGCGGCAGGAGCCGAACGGCTCCAGGCTGTCGGTGGCGCAGAGCTTGGGGATCTGCGTCCCGGCCATGGTCGAAGCCGCCATGACGGAGGTTCCGGCCGGAACCGTGACCTCCATGCCGTCGATCGTCAGTGTAACGGTCTGCTCGGCGACCCGGATGGGCGTGCCGTAGTCGATTTCCTTGATGAGGGCCATGGAAGCCTCCTCACTCAGCCGCCGCAGGCAGGGAGCCCGCGCGGTGAAAATCCTCGGGGAAGTGGGTGATGGCGCTCATCACGGGCATCGGCGTCAGGCCACCCATGGCGCAGAGCGAGCCGTCGGTCATGACCTCGCAGAGATCCTCGACGAGCTTGAGGTTCGCCTCGGGGCGGATGCCCGCAATCACCTTGTCCATCGTCTCGACGCCGCGCGTCGCGCCGATGCGGCAGGGGGTGCACTTGCCGCAGGATTCGGTGGCGCAGAACTCGAAGGCGAAGCGGGCCTGGGCCGCCATATCGACGGTGTCGTCGAACACCACGATGCCGCCGTGGCCGACGAGGCCCTTCTTGGCGGCCATCGCCTCGTAATCGAGGGGCGTGTCCAGCAGGTGATCGGGGAAGTAGGCCCCCAGCGGACCGCCGACCTGCACCGCGCGGACCGGACGGCCCGAGCGGGTGCCGCCGCCGTAATCCTCGATCACCTCGCGCAGCGTGATGCCGAAGGCGAGCCGATCAGGCCGCCATGCTTGATGTTGCCTGCGAGCTGGATCGGCAAGGTGCCCAGCGACCGCCCCATGCCGTAATCGGCATAGGCCTTGGCGCCGTTCTCGAGGATCCACGGCACGGCCGTGAAGGTCATGACGTTGTTGACCAGCGTCGGCTTGCCGAGGAAGCCCTTGAGCGCCGGGATCGGGGGCTTCGCCCGCACGATGCCGCGCTTGCCCTCCAGGCTCTCCAGCAGAGAGGTCTCCTCGCCGCAGATATAGGCGCCGGCGCCGAGGCGAACTTCCAGGTGGAAGGTCTTGCCCGAGCCGAGGATGTTCTCACCCAGCACCCCCGCCTTCACGCCGTTGGCAATGGCCTCCTTCAGGGTCTCGAAGGCCTGCGGGTATTCGGAGCGCAGGTAGATGTAGCCGCGCGTGGCCCCCGTCGCGACGGCCGCGATGGTCATGCCCTCGATGAGGTTGAAGGGATCGCCCTCCATCATCATCCGGTCGGCGAACGTCCCGGAATCGCCCTCATCGGCGTTGCAGACGACGTATTTCTGCTCGCTCTTGGCGAGCATCACCGTGTTCCACTTGATGCCCGCCGGGAAGCCGGCGCCGCCGCGCCCGCGCAGGCCGGATTCACGCACTGCCGTAACGATGCCCTCGGCATCGAGTTTCAGCGCGTTCTCGAGGCCGCGATAGCCACCATGGGCCCGGTAATCGTCCACCGAGACGGGATTGATCACGCCGCAGCGGTGGAAGGTCAGGCGCTGCTGCTTGGCGAGGAAGGGAAGCTCTTCCGGCTTGCCGAGGCGCAGGGGATGCTCGCCACCCGTGGGCAGGCCGCCGTCGAGCAGACTGTCCACGTCCTTCTGGGTCACGGGCCCGTAGGCGATGCGGCCCTCGGGGGTCGCGACCTCGACCATCGGCTCCAGCCAGAACAGGCCACGAGAGCCGGTGCGGACGATGGTGACATCCAGGCCGCGCCGCTCGGCGCCTGCGAACAGCGCGCGGGCAACCTTGTTGGCGCCGAGGCCGAGGGCCACGGCATCGCGGGGGATATAAAGGGTGACGCTCACTGGCGTACCTCCGTCAGGGCGGCTTCCAGAGCGTCGGCGGTGAGATGCGCGACGGGCTCGCCATCGACCAGGGCGGCCGGGCCGTTGGCGCAGAGCCCAAGGCAATAGACCGGCTCGACATGGGCCGATCCATCCCTGGCCGTGCCGTGCCAGTCACAGCCGAGACGGCCGAGGATTTCCCGGTGCAGAGCGTCCGACCCCATCGCCTGACAGGCTTCGGCGCGGCACAGCTTCACCTCGTGCCGCCCGTGGGCAGGCTCCTTACGGAAGTCGTGATAGAAGCTGACGCAGCCGAACACCTCGGCATTCGACATGTTCAGCGCATCGGCGATCAGCGGGATCGCGCCGGAATCCACGTAGCCAAAGGTCTCCTGCAAGGCGTGCAGGATCGGCAGCGTAGCGCCTTCCAGATGGCTGTGCTCGGCGATGATGCCCGACGCGCGGTCGGCGCTCCAGGGCTCGTGACGCGGCATAGGTTTCCTGCCCAGTCTGTTCCTTTTCTAAGTCCAAGTGGAACAGAATTGCAGGTTGGCTTCAATCGCGCTGTCCGGTGGAGCGACAAAGGACGTCTGTCGAACTGTTACCTCGCGGGCGACGGGATTGTGCGATGCGCTGAGCGAAGCCGCCCTTAACGAAACCTTTCCCTCTGCCTTCAGGTCTTTCCAGGCCGTTCCGCATCACTGCGATCGGCTGTCGAGGCCCCCAGAAGACATGCAAAAAAATGCCGCCTGTCAGAACTCCATGTCGAGTTCTTCGATCTCCTCAGGCTCGTTCGCGGCGGCCTCGGCCCATTCCACCATCAGCGGCCAGTGCAGGATGGTGTCGCGATAGGCGGTGGCGCCCGGCGGCAGCTTTACGTCGTAGGTGCGGAAGCGGGTACAGACGGGGGCGAACATCGCGTCCGCAAGACAGGGCGTCTGCCCGAACAGGAACGGGCCCTCATAGCGGTCCAGGCAATCGTCGAAGATGGTGACGATTCGCTCGATATCGGCCTTGGCGCCGTTGAACAGCCGGAAGCCGGGATGGAACGCCTTCAGGTTCATCGGCAGGGCCGAGCGCAGGTTCACGAAGCCCGAATGCATCTCGCCTGAGATCGAATGGCAATGCGCCCGCTCGGACCGCCCCTGAGGCAGCAACTGCGCCTCCGGGAAGGTTTCGTTCAGGTAGGCGGTGATGGCGAGGGTATCCCACACGACGATGTCGCCGTGGCGCAGGCGGGGGACCAGGAAGGACGGTGAAAGGTGCAGCAACTCGGCGCGGCTGGTCGAGTCGTCGCCGGACAAAACCTCGGTGGAGAAGTCGAGCCCCGCCATCCGGCAGATCAACCAGCCCCGCAGGGACCATGAGGAATAGTTGCGGCTGGAGATGGTCAGCGTCGCGGCGTTCATCGTCCCCTCCGACATCGCGTCGATTCGCGAGGCAGATCCAAGACTCGTGCCGAACGGTCCGGATAGGCGAATCAGGCCGATGCGGGAGAGCCTACTCCCGTCTCAGAAGCGCCGCGACCTCCGCCTCCTCCGCCGGGGATAGAGAGCGTGCCGAACTCGTGGTGCGACGCCGTGAAAGGCGCCACAGCCCGAACAGGCCGAGGAGCACCGCCAGGGCGGGGGTCAGCCACAGGATGAGCGTGTGCAGCGCAAACACCGGACGCAACAGAACGAACTCGCCATAGCGAGCCACTACGTAGTCACGCACCTGCGCGTCGCTGTCGCCCTTCGCGAGACGGTCGCGCACCAGCAGGCGCAGATCCTTGGCGAGGGGAGCGTCCGAGTCGTCGATGGACTGGTTCTGACAAACGAGGCAGCGCAACCCCTCGGAGATGTCCCGCGCCCGATGCTCCAGGGCGGGGTCCTTCATCACTTCGCTCGGCTGGACGGCCACCGCCGGAAGAGGCGCGAGCAGAAGCGCGGCGATGAGCGCGTAACGGGTCTTCGCGCTCATTCCGCAGGCACCACGCTTGCGGGAAGCGCGCGGCCCTTCGCCTTAGCCGGGGCGCCGACCCGCATCCGACGGTCCGTGAGAGACAAGCCGCCGCCCAACGCCATCACCACAGCGCCGATCCAGATCAGCAGCACCAGGGGCTTGTAGTAGAGACGCAGGCCGATGGAGCCATCCTTCCCGACCTCGCCGAGGCTGGCATAGACCTGGCTCGCACCAACCGTGAGCAGCCCGGATTCGGTCACCGTCATCTGGCGGCTCGGATAAAATCGGCGGCCGGTCTCGACCTTGCCGATCTCTTCTCCGGCCTTGTCGCGGATGGTGAGGAAGGCACCCGCCTCCTCGTAGTTCGGGCCCTTGCGCGGGGCGACCTGATCGAGGGTCGCCTCATAGGGGCCGACCGCGAGGGTCCCGCCGGGGTTGATGCTCGCCAGCCCCTCGCTCGCCCAGCCCTGGGCGGCGATGCCGATCACCACCACACCGACGCCCGCATGAGCGAGCGCGGTGCCCCAGGCCGAGCGCGGCAAGCCGATGGCCCGGCGGGCGATCTCGGAAGGAGCCCGCGTCCGCCGGGCGCCGTAGCCGCGGGCGCGGCCGATGATCTCCAGCGCGGAGCCGATGATCAGGTAAGCCCCGAGGCCGATGCCGACCGGCGCCATGATCGGACCGCCGATGCTCATGGCGAGCACGCCGAGCCCCACCGCCAGAGCCAGGGCGAGGGCGAAGAACAGGCGCTGCGACGCCGCCAGCATGTCCCCGCGCTTCCAGGCGAGCGCCTGCCCGAACGGGACGATCAGCAGCAGCGGGATCGCCAGGGGAATGAAGGTCGCGTTGAAGAAGGGCGGACCGACCGTGATCTTGTCGCCGGTCAGCATCTCCAAAAGCAGCGGATAGAGCGTCCCGACGAACACCGTCGCGCAGGCGGCGACGAGGAACAGGTTGTTGAGGACGAGCGATCCCTCCCGCGAGATCGGTGCGAACAGCCCACCCTGGCGCAGCAGCGGCGCCCGCCACGCGAACAGCGTGAGCGAGCCGCCGATGAACAGCACGAGGATGGCGAGGATGAACACGCCGCGCGTCGGATCGGTGGCAAAGGAATGCACCGAGGTCAGGACGCCCGAACGGACGATGAAGGTGCCCACGAGGGAGAGCGAGAAGGTCAGGATGGCGAGCAGCACCGTCCACACCTTCAGAGCGTCGCGCTTCTCCATCACGACGGTGGAGTGGAGCAGGGCCGTGCCCGCAATCCACGGCATCAGCGAGGCGTTCTCGACCGGATCCCAGAACCACCAGCCACCCCAGCCCAGCTCGTAATAGGCCCAGTAGGATCCCATCGCGATGCCGAGGGTGAGAAAGCACCACGCCGAGAGCGTCCAGGGCCGCACGGCCCGCGCCCAGACGGCATCGATCCGCCCGTCGATCAGGGCCGCGACCGCGAAGGCGAAGGAGATCGAGAAGCCGACATAGCCGAGGTAGAGCAGCGGCGGATGGATCGCGAGGCCGGGATCCTGCAGCAGCGGGTTGAGGTCGCGGCCCTCCAGAGGCGCGGGCACGACGCGGGTGAAGGGGTTCGACGTCGTGATGATGAACAGCACGAAGACGAAGGTGATCAGCCCCTGCACCCCGAGGGTATTGGCCCGCAGGCGCGGCGGCACGGAATTGCGCGCGGCGGCGACACAGGCCCCGAACAGCGTGAGGATGAGCACCCACAGGAGCATCGAGCCCTCGTGGTTCCCCCACACGCCGGAGAACTTGTAAATCAGCGGCTTCTGGGTGTGCGAATTCTCGACCACATTCTGGACCGAGAAGTCCGACGTCACATGCGCCCAGGTCAGGGCTGCGAAGGCGAAGAGCACGCAGGCGAACGAGCCGAGCGCCGCCTGGAAGGTTGCCTGCCGCAGGGTTGGGTCGTTCGACCGCGCCGCCCAGATCGGCATGGCCGTCTGGACGAGCGACAATGCGAGCGCCAGGGCGAGTGCGAAATGTCCGGTCTCGACGATCACGTCCGCCTCACCGTTCGCTGCGCGGTCCGAGGGTGCCGCCGTTCGCGGCCGCCGAAGGGGCTGCGGCGGGGGCAGCGCCCTGGGCGCCCCCTCCTGCCAGCGGCCCTGCTTCTTGAGGGCGTCGGCGACCTCGCGGGGCATGTAGGATTCGTCGTGCTTTGCCAGCACGGTATCGGCGCGGAACCGGTGGCCCGGCTCCAGCACGCCTTCGGCTACCACGCCCTGCCCCTCTCGGAACAGATCGGGCAGGAGGCCCTTGTACTGCACGGCGATGGTGGCGCCGTGGTCGGTGACGGCGAAATCGATCGTCTGGTCCGGCCCGCGCTTTAGCGAGCCGTCCTGAACGAGGCCGCCCAGCCTCAGGCGCGTGCCCACGGGTATCGCCTGCGCCTCGATCTCCGAGGGCGACTTGAAGAAGACGATGGAGCCGCTCATCGCAAACAGGATCAGCCCTACGGCCAGCGTGAGCACGCTGCCGCAGGACAGGATCAGGACGAGGCGGCGCTTCTTGCGCGTCACGACGGATCGTTCCCCCACATCCGGTCGGTGCCGGACTTCCAACTGTGACCAGAGGGTGTCGGACGCGACGGCCGCCCGGTCAAGGGCGGGAGGGCGTCAGCCCCCTCAGGGGCGACCTTTGGCATCAGGGCCAGAAAGGCCTAGATCGCGGGCGAGGCCGTCCAGCCGTGCCACTGCCTCGCCGTTGGCGGCCAGCGCCATGCGAGCCCGGTCGAGCGCTCTTTCGGCTTGTTCGCGCTCGCCCAGCACGCTGTAGGACCGCACGAGCCGCATCCACTCGTCGGGGCTGCCACCCTTCGCCCCCAGGCGCCGGTCCAGGGCTTCGACCATGCCCCGCACGGCGGCATCCCGCTCGGCCGGGGGCATGGCGCGCATGGCCGCCATGGCGGCCTCCGTGTCGGCGCGAGCCTCCGGCGATGCGGCTTGAGGGGCCGCAACCTGCGGCTGGCCGAGACCGATCTCCTTCGCCGCTGCTTCGACTTCAGAAAGACCCTGACGGTTGCCGTCGAGCGCGGTGCGCGCCCGCACCAGGGCGGCCTGGGCTTGGTCACGCTCGCCGAGCACGCTGCGCGAGCGGATCAGCCGGATCCACTCGTCCGGCGTGCCGCCGCCGCCTTTCAGGCGGGCGTCGAGCCCATCGACCATGCCGCGGATGGCGGCCTGTTGCTCCGCGGGGATGGTCCGGGGTGCCTGCCCCTGCGCGGGTGGGGGAGCGGGCTCGCCCTTGAGCCGGGCGAGGGTCGACCGGACGGCTCCGAGCCAGGGGGCATCGGGCGCGCTCAAGGATTCGAGGGTGGTGAGCTGGCGGATCGCTTCGCCGGTATCGCCTGCCTGCTCGGCGGCACGGGCGACATAGAACCGTGCCTTGGCTGCCTTGGCGTCCTTGGCGAGCGCCCGCTCGAACAGGTCCTTCGCCTGCGGGGAGACGGTGCCGTCCCCGGCGGCAGTCAGGGCCTCGCCCCAGTCAGCCAGGGTCTCGGGTGAATCGCCCTTCAGCCGGGCGATCTGCCCGTAGGCGCGGGCGGCGTCATCGAAGCGGCCCGTGCGCATGTAGACGGGCGCCAGCACCTGCCAGCCACGGGCGTCGTTCGGGTCACGGGCGAGGCGGGCCTCGATTTGACCGACCGCCTTGGTCAGTTCGTCGTTGCCGCCCCGTGCGGCGACCCGGTCGGCCTCCGTCTGCGCAGGCAGTTCCGGCGAACCGTAGAGGCCGTAGGCGATCAGGGCGACGAGGGGGATGGTCGACAGGGCGAAGGCGGAGGCCGCGCGGCGGCGGCGCAAGCGCGGCTCGGCGAGCGTCGGCGTATCCTCGGCCGGCCCGACCTCTCGGCTCGCCCGGAGCAGGCGGCGGGCGGCCTCGGCGCGGGCGGCCTCGGCCTCCTCGGGCGCCATCAAGCCGCGCTCCACGTCGCGGGCGATCTCGGAGAGCTGATCCTCGTAGAATGCGGTCTCGGTGGCGACGAGAGCCTCGGGCTCCTCGCTGCGCGGATCCGCGACGCGGCGCGACATCGGCCACAACAGACAAAACACGGCCGCGGCAGTCATGCCCGCCAGGATGAACCAGATCGCCGTCATCAGATCCCGCGTACGAACCGGATGGATCCGGTCTTCATATGGTGGCGGCTCCGACCTGACGTCATGCCTCGGACGAGCGGTACGGTGTCACTCATGTGAGCGCCGCTGACAACCCTTGCCGTAAGGCCCTGACGGAGGCGCCCGCTCAATGCCCGGCCACCCCGGCCGGAGCATCCCCCGGCACTTCGAGCACCGCCCGCAACCCGCCGAGCGTCGCCTGATCGAGGCTGAAGCGCCCGCGATACAGGGTCGCCAGATCCGCCACGATCGAGAGGCCGAGCCCCGAGCCCGGCTTCGACTCGTCGAGCCGCCGCCCGCGGCCGAGCACGGCCTGCCGCGCGTCGGGGGGCAGGCCCGGCCCGTCATCCTCGATGGTCACGACGAGATGGTGGTAGCCCTCCCGGGCGATCACCTCCGAGCGGATCGAGACGCGGCCGTGCGCCCATTTCGACGCGTTGTCGACGAGGTTGCCGACCATCTCCTCGAAATCCTGCCGCTCGCCTCGGAAGCGCAGGCCCGGCGGCACGTGGACGTCGTAGGCGATGTCCTTGTCGCGGTAGATCTTGCCGAACGTGCGCACGAGGCCTGCCAGCGCCGGTTCGATCTCCGTCGATGTGCCAAGGGTCCCCGCCAGCGCCGCCGCCCGCGCCCGGTCGAGGTGGTAGTTCACCTGGTCGCGCATCACCGCCGCCTGCTCGCGGATCTTCTGCGCGAGATCCTCCGGTGCGTCGGACGAGCCGACCTCGTTCACGATGATCGAAAGCGGGGTCTTCAGGGCATGGGCGAGGTTGCCGACCTGGGTGCGGGCGCGCTCCAGAATTTCCCGGTTCGTCTCGATCAGCAGATTCACTTCGCCGGTCAGCGGCGCGATGTCACGGGGATAAGTCCCGGTGATGCGGTCGGCCTCGCCCTGGCGGATGGCGCCCAGCGCCGCGCGCATCTTCTTGAGGGGTGCGAGGCCGAATCGGATCTGCAGCAGCGTCGTGATCGCGAGTGACGCTCCGAGCAGCGCGAAGGTCATGTAGAGGGCGTTGCGGAAGCGATCGACGTCGTTGACGATCTCATCCGCAGGCCCGGCGACGCGTACCGTGTAGCGGCCCTCCTCGCCGAGATCGACGTCGCGCTCCATGATGCGCAGGAGCCGCCCGTCCTGCCCTTTGCCGTAGCCCTGACGGATCTGTCCGACGCCGACCTTCCCGTCCGCGTCGGTGGCGGGCGGCAGCGGCACGCCGACGAGAGAGCGCGAGGTTCGGACGTCGCGCGGCTTCGCATCAGGCTTGCCCACCTGCCAGTACCAGCCGGACAGGGGCAGGTCGAAGCGCGGATCGCCCAGTGAGAAGGTGCGGCTCTCGGGGTCGTTCGGCGTGACGAGGTCGGTAGCGAGGTTGTTGGTGAAGACGAGGAGGCGGCTGTCGAAGGCGCGCTCGGTGTTCTCGCGATAGAGCGTCGTGAGAATCCAGGCGGCGATCAGCAGGATCGCCGAGCTCGAGAGGAAGGCCGAGACGGCGAGGCGGACAGCGATGGAGCGCCGCCGCAGGGCCAGGAGGTCGAAGAGGCGGTGCATCGGCGCGCCGGATCCGGGATCGCTCACACCGGAGCGGCGGCGTCGTAAACCACCTCACCCCACACCGGCAACCGGGCTACGCCCATCACACCCTGGCCGCCGGGTGGTTCGGATCCACGAGGTAGCCGAGGCCGCGGACCGTCTGGATGAGATCGACCGCGAGCTTCTTGCGCAGGCGTCCGACGAAGACCTCGATTGTGTTCGAGTCGCGATCGAAATCCTGGTCGTAGAGGTGCTCGGTCAGTTCGGCGCGGGAAACGACCCGGCCAGTATGATGCATCAGGTACGACAGCAGACGGTATTCGTGGCTCGTCAGCTTCACCTGAGCGCCGTCCACGAAGACCTTGCCCGAACGGGTGTCGAGGGTAACGGGGCCGCAGGTGATCTGGCTGGAGGCATGGCCCGCCGCACGGCGCAGCAGGGCGCGCACGCGGGCCATCAGCTCTTCCATGTGGAACGGCTTGGTGACGTAATCGTCCGCGCCAGCATCGAATCCGTCAACCTTGTCGGACCAGCGGTCGCGAGCGGTGAGGATGATGACGGGCGTCTTGACCCCCGCGCGGCGCCACTTCTGCAGAACGGTGACGCCGTCCGCCTTGGGCAAGCCCATGTCTAGGATGATGGCGTCGTAGGGCTCGCTCTCGCCGAGATAGCCACCCTCCTCGCCGTCATAGGCTTTGTCGGCGACGTAGCCCGCCTCTTCCAGCGCGGCGACGACCTGCCGGTTGATGTCCTTGTCATCCTCGACGACGAGCAGCCGCACGTCTCACTCCATTCCGGTCGGCACGCTTCGAGCGGCGCGCCGTCAGTATTGACCCGCGACCTTACCGGTTCGCGCATCCACGATGACGTGCACGAAGTGCCCGTCCCGGCGCAAGGCCGTCAGCATGTAGACGAGGCCGTCCTCGATCCGGCACAGGCTCGCCCGTTGGATCTCGGCGCGGGGGATGACCGTGCGCGCGGCGCGGATCGCGGCGATAGGCTCGATCACCCGGCGTTCGCCGACTTCCTCGCGCATGTCGGCAGGCGAGAGGCAGGTCTCGATCCGGGGGGCGGGGGCGAGGGCGGCCTGAGCGGTCTGCATCGCCGGGGCGTCCTCCGCCATGGAGCCGATCCCGCCCACGGCGAAGGCCGCGACGGTCAGGCAGATGGCAGAGAGGGCGATGGCGTAGCGCATTGGGCCGAGCTTTGTTCCCCAGGCACTGAATAGGCCCTGAATAGGGGCGCCGTCCCGGCCCATACGGCGAGGATCCGCGGGTCGTGGCTCAGTTCTCAGGAGTGAGGCGGCAAAACTTCTCATGGGATGATCGTGCGCTGCACACCATGACGAGCGAAGCCGCCTCCGGTTCCCTCTTTGCCTGGGGATGGGATCTCAGCCCGAGTTCTGCGCCGAGATGGAGGCTGCCCGCCAGGACGAGGGGCGCCGCGACGGTGAGCCATAGCCGCGTGAGGATGCGATCGGCTCTGAAAGGCATCAGCTTTCTCCCGTGAGGATCCTCCAGAGGGACCGGAGCACCGGCAGCCGCTCAGCGATCCAGGCCGCCTGATCCGAGAACCAGTGCGCTACTGCCGCCGCGCCGAGGAAGGCCACGACGACGGCGTGCTTGAGGCGCCGCAGGAGGTTGCTCAGCACCTGCCGCTCGATGCGCTCGTCCACCAGCTCATCGAGCAGGGCGAGGCGCCGCTCGTCCTGGCGCGCGAACCAGCGGTGCCAATGCGGCGGAAGGCGGATGGGGCGGAGGTGACCGCCCTGCGCCGCATCGCCCTCCTCTGGTTCGGGGGATTCGGAAGACTCGACACTCATCGCGATCCTCCGTGCCCCCCAACCCCTGTCTCACCCTCGGCGGGGCGGTTCGGCCCCGAGCAGCCGCAGGGCGGGTTCGAGGACCGTCTCCTTGCTGGCCCGCTCATCGAGGGGCAGCGCACCGAAGATCCGAGCCGCCACGCCCGCAGGACCGCCCGCTCCACGCACGACGCGGGCAGGAGCGGTGGCGAGGACGTGCTTCGTGCCCTCCGCGACCACCGCCGGGGCGACATCGACGCCCACCCTCTGACCGCGCACGGCACCGGAGACGGCGTTCTGGCCGTAAGCGACACCCGCGCGGATCGCCGCCTCGACCCGCTCGCGGGTCAGGATGGACGCGGCCCAGGGGGCGGCGCGGGCGATGCCGGCTGTGGCCGCCGCAGCCGCGATAGGCACGAGCGCCGAGGTCAAGGTGGAGAAGACGGCACTTAGATACTCGCCCCAGGGAATCGCGGCAGCCTGCTCCGTTCCGGCGGCGAGGGCGGGAACGATCGTGCAGAGCAGAGCGAGTATCAACGAAACATGGGTCATCGGCGTCTCCTTGGCGGTGTGGAAAGGGATTGGGCGGGGCGCCCACGGATCGCCGTGAGCGCCCGACGCGCCCAGACGAGGCGGCGCGGCAGGGCTGGAATGCCGGGGCGCTCGAACAGGCGGCAGACCGTCTCGGTCGCCTGCGCCAGGGTTACGCTGCGCCTCAGGGCCGCCAGGGCGTCGGCTTCCGGCCCGCGCAACTCCGCGACGAGGTAGCCTTCGTTAGCGGCGTCAGAAGCGGGGTCGAGGCCGTGCACCCTGCTCCATTGCTCCATCGCCACCCGGCGCGGGCCGGTCCACTGAGCGAGGCCCCAGCCGCCACGGGAGCCGCGCTTCAGCGGCGCGATCTCCTGGAGGTGACGGAAGCCTCCGGTCTCATGGCCCAGATTGCCGAGGAGCCCCGCCGCCTGGACATCGGTGAGGGCGAGGTCGCGCATCAGCGCGGGCCCCAGCCGCGCGCACCGGGCGGCGAATGGGTCGACAGCGGACACGCCGGGAGAAGGAGGTCGCACCATGGCACGCTCCGGAATTCGGGACAGGTTCGGGAGGGGTCTACGGCCGGGCTAAAGGGCCTCGGAGATCAGGCAGATCTGGAGGGCGGCGGAATCCGCGGAGGCCGTCGGTTCCGTGTAAGAGAACAGACGCAGGCGATCACCCGCGCTCTGGAAGGTCATCCGGCTATAGGCAAAGGTCGAGCGAAAGGCGCTGCCCGTGCCGGTGCAATGCCAGAGGAACCAGGGACCATCTGCCTCGTCTATATAGACGCCGAGACCGTATTGGGTGCCGGAAGCTGTGTGGTCGAGAAGCCGGAGATTGGCGTCGACCTGATAGATCCCGGTACGAGGGCAGACATACCAGTTGTTGGCGCTGTCCCAGTTCTGCCCGTCATCGGACAGGATGTTCGGCATCACGACCCGGTGGAACCCATTATCCAGCACCTGTTTCGGGCCGGGATAGGCGACCGAGGTGAAGGTGCTGCGGTTCGCCATCGGCTTCCGGCCCGCCACCGTCCAGCGGCTGACGCCATCGCTCTGCAGGGAAAGGAACGCGTAGGGTGTGTCGAGCACCAGGCCCGGCATGCCGTTGATCGTATCGCCCGATGTGAGGTGAAGGGTGAGAGGCCGCGCGGGCGAACAGGCGCCGGTCTCGTCCAGGATCGTGAGGTTCGTACCCGGAGGAAACGCCGAGGCGGATGGCAGGGTGAGCGTCTGGGACGCCGTGAGCTTCGTGACCGCAACGATTCGGTCGGTCGCCTGGACGGTGTAGTCGGCATCCGAGACCGCCACCCGTGAGGGCGCCAGGGCCCGCTGGACATACGCGGTCGTCGCGATCTGGGTCGAACTGTCCGTAGAGGCGGGGGTCGGGGCGACCGGACTTTTCGAGAAGGAAACGATGCCCGTCGCCGCCGCAGCTTTCAGGGCTGTGACGAAGGCCGAGCCGTCGGAGGACGTCTTCAGCACGAAATCGTCGCCGCCGAGGGTTCCGAACAGGGCGCGGCTCGACCAGCCGGTCTGGAAGACGAAGCCGGCGTCCCGGCTCGCCGCCTTCTTGTTGACAGTGAAACGCGCGTCGCCCGAGCCGGGCGTGACATCGTCCCACGAGAACAGGGCAGCATCGGATTTCAAAGCCAGCCGGTTCGTGGCGTCGGCCTGGGTGTTGATGCCGAGCCGGTCCAACGCACCGGAGGAGGTCAGCGGCGCCCAGGTCTGCCCGTCGAAGACATAGGCGCGCTTCTCGTCGGCGATGTAAGCGATCCAGCCCGTAGCAGGCACGGCGCCGACCCAGACGCCGTCCGTGAACCGGACCACCTGCCCCGACAGCCCAACCCAGGCGCCTGTGGGAGAGGGGGCAGTGACGAGATAGCGGTCGCCCTCGGCCGGGCTCGTGGGGGGCGCGCCGAGATCCTTGTCGAGGCAGGCGAGTTGCACGAGGCCGTCGAGCAGAGCCAAGGCCTCGTTATGGGTCACGTGCTTCTGAGCCTGCCCCGCCGCCAGCAGCGGCAAGCCGAGATGGGTCGTGACGTCGGACATGGCTTGAACCTCCGGGATCAGGCGCTGCGAACGGTTATGAGGGCGCGGGTGGCCGGGCCGGGGCCCGCCGTCGCGCCGACCTGGGCGACCGCCACGTCGAGGGCGTGCTGCGGGCCGCCGAAATCGGCCGTCTCGGAGTCGGCCGCATAGACAAGCGCGGGGGCGTCGGCCGTCAGCGATCGCACCGCCCGGCCGCTCGCAAACAACGTGACGAGGTAGCTCTCCGACGGCTCGTCGGGCGGGATGTCCACGGGCTCCCAGGCATCGGCCGAGCGGCGCGCCTGACGGATCCAGCTCAGACGGACATCGCCCTTCACCCGCCGCGCCCGCAGGTGCACCGGCCGCAGCGGCTTGAGCGCACCGAGTCCGGCTGTGGCGTCGAGGGAGGCCATGGCTGGATCGGCGGGGTCTAGTCCCGCTGCCCCGATCCGATAGCGAAAGGCTCGTCCCGCCTCCTCGAGGCGATCGACCAGGGGCGTCACCGCTCCGTCGTCGAGCCGGACGATCAGGCTTCCGGCGGGCGCGCCCCTCGCCGCCCCCGCCTCGCTTCCCGCGAGCCCGCGCAGCAGCCCGGAGAGGCGGAACGTATCGCCCCCCGTCACCTCGGCGTCCATGGCCGAAAGGATCTCGACCGTGCCGTCCGGCGCCAGGATGGCGAAGAGGTTGCCGCCTGCCAGCATGGCCTGAAGCGAGACCGAAGCGAGCGCCCCGGCCCGCCGCAGCATGACGGCGAGGCTCGCACCCCGGTCGCGACGCCAGACCGGGCCGGGCGGCAACTCCGACAGGGTAAACCCGAGGCAGGCGGGAAAATCGACGCTGCCATGGACAGCGAAGGCCCCCCGGCCTCCGCGCGCCAGACGGTCAGGGAGCCCGCCCAGGGCTCGGCGCCGACGGCGAGGTATTGGAGGCCGGTGGGCGTGCCCCAATCCGCCGGAAGGTTCAGGGCGACGGGGAACGGCGCGCCTGGAGCGGGCACCGACGGGGGCTTCGGCGCTGCGGGGCTGTGTGGGACCAAGCGTGCCGGGCCCGCGCGGGGCGGCACGCGGCTCGCCTCGATCCGCCGTCCGGCGGGGCTGTCATCGATCCGCTCGACCCGTACCACCATCGCCGGGCCCGGCCCGTCCGATGGCAAGGCGAGGCAATCGCCGGGTTCCACCTCCCGGCGCCGCGGGCTGAGGGTGAGGACCGCGCTGTCGCGGGCGGCGATGACCCTGTCGAGCCAATCCTCGGCGAGCCCATCCCCGACCTCGCGGCGGGTGACGATGGCAGTCTCGATCCTCGTCTGCCCCCGCCGTCCGCCGACCGGGCGCGACGCGGCGACGTTGGCCCGGCGATACTCGAGGCTGTCGGACTCCGTGACCGCGATGGACACGCTCAAGGGCAGCGCGGTCTCCTCGGCCCTAACCCGGCGCAGGGTCGCCGCCGCCTCGGAGACCCGGACGAGATCCGCCTCCGCGAGGATGACGGGCGGATCGCGTCGCGGCCCGCGCAGCCGCAGCGTGCCGCCATTCGCCGAGACATCCAGGCCATAGACCTGTGCGAGGGGCTCCAGGGCGCCGCGCGCCGTGAGCGGCCGGTCGATGACGTAGCCGTCGAGATAGGCCGCCGCCTGGACCGAGACGGGGGCGTCGAAGCCGAGTTCGGTGAGGATGCGCACGATCAGCAGGTCGAGGTCGCAGCCCTCGATCCGGCCGGTGATCCAGTGCCCGAGCCGCCATTGCGGCGCGTCCGCCCAGGTGGACGTCATGTCCGAGAAGACCGGGAAGGGTCGCGCGTCCCAGCACCAGACGAATAGGCAGGCCGGATCGACCATCCGCCCGCCATAGACCGTGGAGACCGGATTATCGGAGGCCGAGAAGCCCGGCGCGGCGGGATCGAACCGGCACAGCACCGCTTCGACGCCACGCAACTGGATCAGGTCCTCGCGCAGGCCGCTCGATTCCGGCGGGAAGGCATTCTCCGAGGATTTCGGATCGGGGAAGACGTTGGGGCCGTTCATGCCCTTGTCGACGGCCGGAACGCCGAGTTCCGTCAGCCAGATGGGCTTGCCCCCCGGCACCCAGGCGGTGGCGCGGGTTTCGACGCCGCCCTCGCGCTCGACATGGCGGTTGGACCACCAGCCGACGAGATCCTTCGGCCGGAAGATCCACGCCTTGCCATAGGCGCCGTCCGTGATCGGCACCCGGTTCTGGGCGGCGCGGGCAGCGCCGTCCGGATAGTACCAGTCGAACGCTTCGCCCGACGCCCCGGCGGCCTTCAGAAACGCGCGGTCATGGATGTCGCCCGCGCTCGCAAGGTCGGCATGGGCGGGGGTATCGCGCCAATCGGTGAAGGGCGGATACCAGTCGATGCCCACCGCCGCGATGTTCGGATCGGCGAACAGGTCGTCGAGGGGAAAGCGGATCGTCGCCCCGCCATCGAGGACATGGGCGCCGTATTCGGTCCAGTCGGCCGCATAGATCAGGGGTACGCTCGCCCCGGCCCTGGCGCGCGCCTCGGCGGCGAGAATCCGCAGCGCCGCCACCGCCGGATAGCCGGAAGCGCCACGCACCCGCGTCAGCCCGACGAGTTCGCTGCCGATGAGCAGCCCCGCCACCCGCCATCCGGACGCGACCCAACCGGCCACGAGGTCCGCGTAATGCAGGATGAGGGCGCGGTATCCTCCAGCAAAGAAGGCCGCGACCTGCGCCTCGGCGGCGGCGGTGCCGTCGGGGCTGCCGGTCATGCCGGGGGCGGGATCGCAGGTGATGCGTCCGCGCCAGGGATAGGCGGGCTGGGACGCGCCCGGATTGCGGGGATCCGGCAGGGCGTTGCCCGGCGGCACGTCCATCATCACGAAGGGATAGAGCACCACGTCGAGCCCCCGCGCCGACAGTTCGGCGACGAGGCGCCCGAGCCCGGCATCGGACGGCGTGCCGCCATAGGCGGGGGTGACGCCGTCGGCTAGGCGGGACACGCTGCCGACTGCCGCGCGGGTAAGCCCGGCGACGCTCCATTCGTCGCCCGTCGTCGTCTTGGTGCCGGTCTCGACCTTCGGCGCGACGCGGCAATGGCCCGCGCGCAGGTCGTCCCCGAACCACGCCACCACCACGGCGACCCGGCGCAGGTTCGGGCACAGGGCTTGAAGCGCATCGAGGGAGGCGAGCACGTCGCTCGTGCGCGCCTGCTGGTGGCGGTTCGCGCTCTGGGTGCGACCGCAGCCGAGATCGACGGTCACGGCGGCGGGATCGAGGACGAATTCCCCCGCGCCAGGAATGAGATCGACGGCGCGGATCAGGCGGCACAGGCCGTTCACCGGCCGCACCACCTCGAAGGAGAATTGCGGGATGCGGTTGCCGTAATCGGCGAGCGGCAGCCCCTCGAAGACGACGTAGGCGAGGCCGCGATAGGCCGGGGCGTTCTGCGCTCCCTCCTTGGCGACGATCAGCGGGTCGGCCGCCTGATCCGCCGTGCCGGTATGCAGGCGCCACGTCACACGGGTCAGATCGATCTCGGCCCCGTCCGCCCAGATCCGGCGGACGAAGGCGATCTCGCCCTCACAAAGGCCCACGGCGAGGTTGGCGAAATAGGCATAGGCGGTGCGCACCGTGCGCTGGCCGCTCGCGCCCTTCGACGGCGCCGCCGCCCGCTCCACGGTCGTGTTGGCGACCTCCAAGGGTCGCGTCGCCCAGATCAGGCTTCCGCCGATCCGCGCCCGCCCATAGACGCGCGGGATCGGATCGCCCTCGGTCGAAGTCATGCCCGAGACGTCGGTGAGGCGCGGCCCCTCTACGAACTTCGTCTTGCGGCCGGAGCCGAACAGGGCGCCGTCGATCACCGACCCGAGCGCCGACCCGGCGGCGCGGCCGAGCCCGCCGCCGATAGGGCCCCCGATCGCGGACCCGAGGGCGTTGCCGACGGTGGAGAGGACCAGGGTCGCCATGGCGGGCTCCGTTCGGGTCAGGGGCGCGGCGGAAAGCGGAAGGCCCCGGCGAGATGGCGCCGCCACCAGGGGGTAAGGGCGACCTCCGTCACCTCCGCCCGGTCATGGGCGTGGATCATCGCGTCCGGGCCGGAGGCGATGGCGCAGTGGCGGGCGGGCAGGTGGGGGCGGAAGGCGAAGAGCAGGACGTCGCCGGGCCGGGGCGCAGAACTGCCCAAGGGCTCGTCCACCGGCAGGAGATGGCGGGTGGCGGCCTCAATGAATGGGTCACTGCCCGGCGGCGCGGATTCCGCCCAGGTGGCGCTGTAGGGCGGCGGGCATTCAGGTTCGTGCCCGTACAGATCGCGCCAGACCCCACGCAGCAGGCCGAGGCAATCGCAGCCGATGCCCCGGAGCGACGCCTGATGGCGATAGGGCGTGCCGAGCCAGAGGCGCGCCCGCATCACCGCCTCCATCCCGATCTCGTTGGCGCTCACCGGAAGTAGCTCCCGCCATCGAGGACAGGGTCCGAGCCGGGCGCGCCGCGCAGAAGCACGTCGTTGCCGGGCATGTGCGGGAAACCCTGGAAGTTGACGGCATTGGCGAAGCGGTCGCGGCAGGTGGCGAGGCGCTTGTCGCAACCCGCCGTGAGGGTGAACGTGTCGCCGACAGCCACGGCGCGCGGGGGCGGCTCCCACAATTCCACCAGGGCGCCCGCCTGAAGCCGCAGATCGGCGGAGAGGCCCGCATTGGCGCCTCCGGTCCAGGCCAGGCGCCCGCCGGTGAACAGCCCCTCCGCGTGGTTGCCGTCGAGGGCGACGCTCAAGGTCGCGGGCTCGGGCAGGGCGAGGACACGGCCATTGGCCCGCCAAGGCGACAGGTCGACCCGGCACCTCGCATCGCCCAGATTTGCGCCGCAGGTCGCCCGGCAGCTGCGCCCGCCCTCCGCATCCAGCCGCGCGGCGACCCCGCGCAACTCGCCGACGAAGGCATCGCCCTCGCGGCGGATCTCACCGATCGTACCGATATCGAGCAGAAGGCGCGTCTGCGGGTTCGTCCAGTCGACGAGCCACGTCTCGACGCTCGCCCCGTCATAGAGGCCGCCCGCGATGTCGGCCTCCGTCAGGCCGAGAGAGGACAGTGCCCCCGCCACATCGCCGCCGGAGACGGCGAAGCCCGCCTCCGCGCTCGCCTCGGCGGCCTCGAGCCCCGTGCGGGCGGCGTGAACGAGCCCGGCCAGGGTCAGGTCGCGATCATGGTCGGTGAAGCCGAGGGCGGTGCCGTCGCGGCGGCGGAGCGACCAGCACCGGCACAGCGTGGTGACACCCCCCGCGACATGCGTGGCGAAGGCGGCGGGCAGATCTCTCACGGCACGATCTCCACGAGCGGCACCTTCGGAATCTCCCCCGCCGTGAAGGCGGCGAGATCGACGGTGAGGTCGTCGGTGTCGAAGCGGACGGGCACATCGAAGGCGAAGCCCGCCGTCACGGCGGCGTTCGCGGCGGGGGCCTTGGCGAGGGTCACGAGGCCTGTCGTGGCATCACAGGCGAAGGCGGAGGCCGGAAGCTCTACGCCCGCCACGGCCACGCGCACGCTGCCCACCACCGGCTTGGCGATGGCCCGGCGATAGGGCGCGAAGCCGCCGCCATAGGTCTTGGCGAGGGAGAACGCGACGCTTGCCCCGTCGCCTTTTCCGATGGTCTGGTCGAAGGGGCCCGGCGTCTGACCCGGCGGGCCGGAGCGGAAATCGACCCTGTCGCGGTAGCGGAAACCGTAGAGGCGCCCGCGCCGCTCCTCGAAGAAGGCGATCACGGCGTGGAGCGCGTCGAGGCTGCGGATGCCGAAGCCGGCATCGTAGCGGCGGCGGGAATCGGCCCAGCGTCCGTTGCGGTGCTCCCGCCCCGAGGCCAGGGTGACGATCTCCGTCAACCTCTGCGGACCGCCGCCGCCGCGCAGCGCCACGTCGAGGGGGAACAGAACCTCGTGGAAGTCGTCGGCCATGGCGCCCTCCCAGTCAGAGGCCGCGCTGGCCGCGGGCCACCGCCCGCGCGAGCGTGGCGGCGACCTGCGCCTCGGATCGGCGGAAGGCACCCGGGTCGGGCGTCGTGATGGTTACGTTGACCGAGACCGGCCGAGGTGAGGCACCCGCCGCGACGCCGAGCTTCCCATCCGGCCCCCGGGCCAGCGGCATGATCGCCTCGGGCCCCGCCTCGCCCATGAGCCCGGCGCCGCCCGCCATAGGGAAATAGGTCGGCGCCGCCACGACCCCGCCTGCCGCGAAGGGCGTGACCCGCCCGCCCTGGAACACGCCGCCCCGGGCGAAGGTGGGTGTGGCGTCCCCCGTGTCGGGTTCCGTCAGGGACTTGAACAGGCTCTCGAAGCCGGAGCGCAGCGGGCCGCTGGCCGCCTTGGCGGCCAGGGTCGCGAGCCGCGCCCCGATTGTGCCGAGCACGCCATCGAGGCTGCGGCCGGATGTAGCGCTGCGGGCGAGCGCGCCGGTCAGGCTGCGGCCGAAATCCTCGGCGAGGCGGTTCAGCGTTCCCAGTTGCGCGATGCGTGTTGCGGTTTGACGGTCGGCATCGGTCTGGTCGCTCATGGCGTGCTCCCTGCGGGTGACGGATCGGGATAGGCCGCGAGCAGACCCTCGAGGGCGGAGCGGCTCAGGGGCGCACTGCCGCCGGGGCGAGGCAGGGCGGCAGCGAATTCACGGGGCGTGGCGGCCCAGAAATCGGCGGGTCGCCAGAAGAGGCGCCCGAGGGCGAAGGCCAAAGCCTCGTCCCAGGGAAAGGGCCGCGAGGGGGCGGGGCTCAAGCCCCGCTCTCCTCCCCCGCGGCAGCGGAGGGTTTTCCGGCTGACCCATGCCGAAGGCGGCTTCCAAAACCTCGCCGAGGGCGACGATGACGGCGCCGAGATCACCCGCGAGGGGCAGGCGGCGGACCTCCTCGTCCGGAAGGTCATGGCCGCCGCCGCGCAGGGCCGCGCCGAGAAGGGCGATGAGATCGCCGGTCCGGGGTCGGCCGGAGGCGAGGTGCCCAGCGAGCCCGGCCAGATCTTCGGCCCGGAGGGCATCCTCCAGTTCCGCTAGCGCCCCGAGGGTGAGACAAAGGGTGTAACGGCGTCCGCCCAGGGCGAGCGGCACCTCTCCGCGCCTGCGATTGGCCATGGATCGCCCCCGCTCAGGCCGCCGTGAAGGCGATCGCGCCTGCGGATTCGAGGCTCATGTCGAACGTGACCTCGCCCGTATGGTCGCCGCGATAGTCGAGGCTCGCGATCTGGAACGGCCCCTCCATCGTGCCGAAGGCGGGCACTACGATCTGGAAGGCGGCGATCTGCCCGTCGAAGAACATCTGCCGCAGGCGGATGTCCGACGCTTGGTCACGGAACACACCGGAGCCCGAGACCGAGGCGCGGCGCACCCCCGCGCCGGCGAGCAGTTCCCGCCAGCGCCCGGCGGAATCGGCATTCGTCACATCCACCGCCTCGGCGTTGAGCGTGAATTGCCGGGTCCGCAGACCCGCCACCGCGACGAAGCCGCCCGCCCCATCGCTTGCCCGGATCAAGAGGTCTTTGCCTGCCTGCGCGCCCATCTCGTCCTCCTCGTCAGATCGTCTCGGTGACGGCCTCGGCCGTCAGGGTGGCGCGGGCCTCGCCCGTGCGTTCGTCGCGACTGGCCTTCAGGACGCTCACCCGCAGGGTCACGAGGCGGCAGCCCTGGAGCGGCATGTCCGGGGTCGAGAGCAGCGCGGCCATGCGCGCGGCGGCATCGAGTGCGGTGCGCACGGAGCCCGGCTTGGCGATCACGGCCACCTCGTGCCGGTGGCGATGGCGTCCGGCCCCATCGACGGAATCGTCCCGGATCTCAGATTCGCCGAACAGTGCGTAGACCGGCGCGGCCCCGCGCGGCGGCTCGTCGTAGAGCCTTACCGACCCGCCGAGCAGGGCCTTCAAGGCGGCGTCGGCGGCGAAGCGGGTGAGCATGCCCGCGCGGAAGGCGAGAAGGGGGCTCGGATCGCTCATGCGGAGACCTCCGGCGGCAATTCCTCGACCTCACAGACGAGGTCGCGCCCGCGCTCGTCGGGATCGGCGACGCTGCGAATGGAGAAGCGGCGCGTCCCGGCGCTGAGGCGCATGGACGGCGACAGCCCGGTGCGCGCACGCAGGGTGATGCGGTGGGTGACGAGGCTGTCGGCCCGCCCCCCGCGCAGGCGCGGGACGGCGCCGAGGGTCGCGATCGCGCCCCAGAGGACGGGTCCCGGCACGAAGCGGCGCAGCACGCCGCCGAACCCGTCCGGTTCCTCCACAGGCCGTTCAAGCACGAACCGGCGCCGCCGCGCCCCGAGAGGCGGGCGTCGGTCAAAGGATGCCATGGGGGGCTCCTGTCGGGTGGGAAGTCAGAGGCGCAGGCGGCGCGAAGGCGCGGCAAGGCGACGGGCGTCGTCAGGGGGCGCGTCGGCCTCGTCGCCCCGGTGTTCGTAGCGGGCGGCGGCCAGCCGCAGCACGGCCAGCCGCAGATCCTCGGGGATCGGGGGGCCGTCCCCGCCGAACCCGGCGGCGACCTCGATCACGATCGTCGCCATGCCGGGATCGGGCAGGATGCCGGTGAAGGACAGGCCGGGCGCTTCCAGAGGATCCGGTCCGATCGCGACGAGGCCTGCCGGAAGATCGGTGATCGTCCCGTCGGGGGCCGCGAGCCCGGTGCGGACGAGGCCAACGAGGGGGCTGAGCGGCACGGGCAGCCAGCCCTCGGCGGGCCAGCGTGCGAGGGCGATGCGGAAGCGCCCGGGGAGGAGCACCCGGCGCGCCTCGGTCTCCAGGCTGACCCGCGCGGCCGAAATGAGCCTGGCGAGCAGCGCGTCCTCGACCCCGCCATCGTCGGCATCGAGACGCAGGTACAACCGCAATTCCATTACGGTCACCGGCTCGACGGGGGTCGTCGCGGCGCGTATCGGGGTCATCGCGCGGGTCTCCTTCAGGACGTTCGATGCCGTTGCCCAGAGCCGTGCTCGCCCTCTGCCTGATGCTGCCCGCCCTACCGGCGGCGGCCATCGTGGGCGGGACCGAAGCTCCGCCGCAGAGCGCGGTGATGGTGTTGAACTCGGCGGGCGGCGTATGCAGCGCCGTGGTGCTGGCACCCGATGCGGTGATCACGGCAGGCCATTGCGCCGCCGGGCCCCAGGCCCTGCGGGTGCATTATCGGGGCCCAGACGGGTCGCCCGTCCTCGTCGAGGCGGCGGCGCGCGCGATCCATCCAGGCTACGATGCGGGCGCGGTCGCCAAGCGTCGGCGCTCGGTCGATCTCGCGCTGCTGCGCCCGTCCGAGCCCCTCCCCGCCCGCTTCGCCCCGGCCGATCTCGGCGCGGGCGAGGCGCGGGCGGGCGAGACCCTCACTCTGTCGGGCTACGGAGCGGCGAAGCCCGGCGATCCCCGCTCGACCGGCACCTTCCGCAACGTGGCGATACCGGTGGTCGAGCCCTACGGCCCGAGCAAGCTCCTGGTCTGGATGCAGGGCGCCCGAGGGGCCGGGGCCTGCCAGGGGGATTCCGGCGGGCCGGTCACGGGCGCGGACGGCGCGGTCCTCGCGATCACGGCCTGGATCGGCGGGACCTGCGGCGGCCTGACCCAGGCGGTGCGTGTCGCCCCGCAACGGGACTGGATCGACAGAACATTAAGTCGCTGGAGCCTCTCGGCCCATTGGCGACCTTGAGATGTCCAGAAGCAATCCGTCACATCCTTGAGTATTGCGGAACTTGAGCTTGGCCGACCGGTTTGTCCGGTCTACCGTCGTCTGGGCTCGGTTCGCGTTGCGTCACCTTGGCCATATCCGGAGTCCCCGATGCCTGCCCGTTTGCCCCGCACGACCGGACCGCGCAGGACGAGCCTCCGTCTCGCCGCGGGTCTGACGGCCTTTGCCGGCCTCTTCGGAACGATGCCCGCCGCGCAGGCGGTGATCCAGGGCGAGGTCGCCCGTGATCCGAACGGCACCCGCACCTTCGTGGTGCGTGTCGAAAGCACGGATGGCGAAATCTGCTCCGGCACGCTCATCGGCCCGGACCTCGTCCTCACCGCCGCCCATTGCGTCATGCGCCCGGCGGGCTACCGCGTGGTCAGCGTCGATCGCGCCTTCCGGCAGCACCGCGTCAACGTCATCGCCGCGACGATGCATCCCGATTTCGTCCCCGGCACGACGCCAGAGGACCAGCCGGGGGTCGACCTCGCGCTCCTCAAGCTTTCCCAGCCTCTCGGGGCCGACTATCTCCCCCTCGATCCGCGCAGCGCCGGGTCCATCGGCACGGGCGATACGGTGGAGATCGCCGGCTACGGTGTGGTGGCTGAGAATCGTCGCGGCAGCGCGCGGGTGCTGCGTCAGGCCGCCCTCGTCTCCATCGGCTCCCTTCAGGTCGCCAACCGCGTCACCGTGGTGACGGATCGCCGCCGCCTCGCCGAGACGGCGGGGGCTGGCGCCTGCCTCGGGGATTCCGGCGGGCCGATCCTGACCGGCGGACCGGGCGGCTACCGGATCGCCGGGGTGGTGAGCTGGTCGAGCGGTGCCATCCAGCAGGGCGCCCGGCGCACCGCCTGCGGCGGCTTCACCGCCGTGACGCCTGTGGCCGAGCATACGGGCTGGATCGCCTCGCGGTCGGCCGAGCTGGCACAGGTCCAGCCCGGCACCGAGATGCCCCGCCGCCACCGCAGCGACTGGATGGCCCGTCCCGGCCGGCGCTGACGCGCACCGGCCGGTCACTGCCGCGATCAGGCGAACTTCAGAAGCTTGATCGCCTCGAAGTCCTGCACCCCGCCGCCCACGCGCTTCGTGGTGTAGAACAGCACGTAGGGCTTGGCGGAGTAAGGGTCGCGCAGCACGCGCAGGCCCGTGCGGTCGACCACGAGATAGCCCCGCCGGAAATCGCCGAAGGCGACGGAAAGGCTGCCCGCCGCGATGTCGGGCATGGCCTCGGCCTCGGTGACGGGAAAGCCCATCAGCGTCGCGGCGCGGTCGGCGGCGAGCGGTGGCTGCCAGAGGTAGTTGCCGTCCGCATCCTTGAACTTGCGGATGGCGCTCTGGGTCTTCCGGTTCATCACGAACCGGGCGTTCTGCCGGTAGGCCGCGCGCAGGGCGTAGACGAGATCGAACAGCACGTCGGCCGGGTTCGATGCGGCGAAGGCCGCCGAATTGCCCGTGCCGACGAAGCCGAGCTTGCCGGGCGCCCACGAGGCGTTCGCCACCGTATCGGAGGCGAGGAAGCCCTTCGGACGGCCATTTCCGCTGCCGCTGACGAAGGCGATGCCCTCCTGCTCCGCGAAGGCGGTCTCGACCTCGCTCGCCAACCATTCCTCGACATTGACCACCGCGTCGTCGAGGAGCGTCTGGGTCGCGGCGGGCATGGCGTAGAGTTCCGCCGCCGGGAAGGCGATCTGCGCGAGGTTCGGCGCGTCCGTGCCGGGGCGCTGGGCGGTTTCAGCCACCCAACCGGTCACGGGCGCGCCGATCGACACCGCCCGCTTGTACTGTCCGCCGGAGATCTGCTGCACGCTGGCGATGGCCCGGATCGGCGACAGGGCGGCGAGGCGCTGCAGCACGGTGCGCTCCAGATTATCGGGGGCGAGGTAGCCACCATCCGGCCCCGACCCCGCCGACATCGCCTTGGCTTCCAGCCGCTTCAGCCCGCCGCTCTCGCCAGCGCGGACATAGAGATCAAACGCCGCCTTGTGCTCCTGCGAGGCGCCGTCGTCGCGGGTGCGCGGATCGGCAAGCGGGGGCGGGCGCGTTCCAGGCCGATCCGGTCGAGCCGGGTGCGGGCGGCGTCGAGGGCGGCGTCGATGCGGGCGAGCTTCTCCTCGGTCACGACATCGGCGCCCAGGCACCCTTCGATCTGGCGCAGACGGTCGTCGTTCGTCTCCTTGAAGGCCTCGAAGGCGACGGCGAAGTCATCGACGGCCGAGCGGATCGGGCCGGGCCCGGCGGCCTTGTTCTCGAGCGGCGGCAGGATGGCCTTGGTTTCCAGGGTCTGGGTCTCGATGGCGGCGTGGCGCGTCATGGGCAAACCTCGTCTGGGGGGTGAAGGAAGGATCAGGCGGCGCGGTGCCGCGCGGGGGCGATCCGGCGGGCGAGGCCGCGGATCGCCTCGGGACTGGGGCTCGGGCTCGCCCGCGCCCCCGGCTGCAGGGGGAAGGTCACGACGGAGATCTCCCAGAGTTCGATCCCCTGCAGACGGCGGGAGCCATCGGCGCCGGGGCGGGCGCTGATCGTGCGGAAGCCGATAGAAAGGCCGTCGAGGGCGCCCTCGCTCATCAGCGCCGCAATCTCGCGGGCGCGCTGGACCCCGAGGTTGAGCTGGCCCTCGGCGTAGAGGCCGCGCGCATCCTCACGGAGCGACAGCCAACGGCCGATTGGCTCCGCCGGATCGTGCTGGAACAGCATGCGCACGCCTGCCGCGCCGCGCCGGGCGAGGCTGCCGGAGAAGGCGCCGGGCATGACCACGTCCCTGCCGAGATCGGGCACGCCGAACACGCTGGCGTAGCCGCTGATGAGGCCATCCATGAAAATCGTCCTCGCTGTGGGATCGTCGGTGTCCGGCCGCTCAGGCCGTCGGCGCCTCGGGCAGGTAGCCCACCGCCTCGCGCTTCTCGGCGCGGGTGAGGAAGTCGGCGGCCTGCACCCGCCGCCAGAGGGATTCCCGCTCCGAGGCCAGGGCCTCGATCCGGTCGAGGTCGGGCTCCAGGTCCACCGCGCCGAAGACGGGCTCCAGCCAATGGGCGATGGCTTGGGCCGTCCGCCGGACGAGGGGGATCAGCGTCTGCCTGTAGAGCGCCCGGTTGGCCTCGGCGTAGTTGGCGTGGGTGCTGTCACCCGGCAGGCCGAGGAGCAGGGGCGGCACCCCGAAGGCCAGGGCGATCTCGCGGGCCGCCGCGTTCTTGGACTCCACGAAATCCATGTCGCGGGGCGAGAGCGCGAGGGGCTTCCAGTCCAGCCCGCCTTCGAGGAGGAGCGGACGGCCCGCATTGCCCGCTCCCTGGTAATTCGCTTCCAACTCGCCCTTGAGCCGGTCGAACTGCGCCTCGGAGAGGGAGGCCCCCGCGAAGACCAGGGCACCGGAGGGACGGGCGGCATTGTCGAGGAGCGCCTTGTTCCAGGCCGCCGCCGCGTTGTGAATGTCGAGTGCCGAGGCCGCCGCCTCGATCGGCGGCAGGCCGCCATGGTCGTCGCCCGGATGGAACAGGCTGAGCGCGAGGATCGGCGAGACCACCCCCTCGCCGATGTCGAACCGGCGGCTGCGCCCGCCGACCGTGTAGACATAGGCGCTGGGCCACCCGTTGGGGCCGGTCACCACGCGGATCCGGTCGGGCCGCAGCGCCTGCAGCCCCACGACCCGGTCCTCGATGCTCACCGCTTCGAGATAGGCCGAGCCGGAGAGCATCAGGTCGGCGTAGAGGGTTTCCAGCAGATCCGTGCCGCTTTCGCGCAGGTTCGGCCGGGCGAGCAGAGCCATCAGGTCCCGTCCTTCGCCCGAGACGGGCGTGAGAGGGAGGCTTGCAGCCGATTCCGCCACCAGCCGCACCGCCCGGTAGACCACCGGGTTGCGTTGATAGCCGGCCTGCGCGAGCGAGGCGGGATCGCGTGGCGTCCAGTTCGGGCGGCAATCGGCGTAGAGCGCGAAGCCCGGTGGCGACGCCTTGGTGGCGAGCGCCGGGCGCACGCGTCCGGCGGCTCTCGCGAGCCGGGCGAAAAGCTTGGGCATGAGCGTGCCTCGTGCGGGGGAAGATGAATGAGCCCGGCGGCGTCGGCCGCGAGATATTGTCGCAATGCGGACGAGCGTGTTGCTTTCGCAACAGCAGCCCGGCGCCTGATGCTGTATTCGGAATACGGTTCGTTCCAGAGACCACGGACCCACTGAACGGCGCGCCTCCGATGGGGCGCGCCGTTTTTTCTCGGGTCGATGGCACGGCGAACTTCTTTGCGCCGGGGGACGTTGGACAGCGACACCCAACGCAAAGGGATCGCTTCATGCTCGTTCGTCACATCGCCGTGTCCGCCGCCTTCCTCGCCGGCCTGACCGGGGCCGCCCTGGCGCAGACGTCTCCCGCCCAGACCCCCGCCTCCTCGGCGCCCGTCGTCGCGCCGCAATCCGGTTCGACCGGCTCGCCGAACGCCGCGACCATCTCGCCGAACGGCAACCCGGCCGACACGGTGACCACCAATTCCTCGGCGGGCGGCAATGCAGGCCAGCCCTCCCGCGCCGTGCCGCAGGGCGGCGGCAACTCGAAGTAAGCCACATCCCCTCGCCCGGCGGACCTCTCCACCGGGCGAGCCCTACAACCGCCTGATCCTCGGCTCGGCCCGTTGCCCGAGCATCAATTCGGTGAGAGCCCAGACGAGAGCGTCCAGGCGATCTGGCGAAGCGCCGCTCGACAGGCCGTCCGGCCCGAAATCGCACATCTCATCTTCGAGGACCGGCAACGCGCCGACATGGTGGACGAGGCCGCGGGCGTAGAGCAGCGAGACCGGCTCCGCCCGCAGATATTTTCCCCGGCTGGCCCGCACCGGCAGCACGGGCACGGTGGGATCGCATTGGGCGAGAACCGCCTCGGCCATCTCGCCCCCTGGTTCACCTCGACCACGAGCGCGTCGGCCTGAAGCCGGTGGTAGAGCGCGAGGGCCGCCGCCGACCATGCCGTCGGCGTGGCGCGGGCGAGGCTCTCATCCGCCAGCACGAAGGCGCGCTCGCCCTGCCGCCCGGCGGCGACGATCCCGCAGGAATCCGAGCGCGCGCCCGAACTCGCGGGCGGATCCACCGCCACGACGATCCGCGACAAGTCCGGCGCCGCAGCGATCCGGGACGCCTCGATTCCCTCTCGCGACCAAAGGGCATCCGGGCGGTCGGCGATGAGCTCGCCGTCGAGTTCCTGCCGCCCGAGCCTCGTCCCGGCGTAGCGCCCGACCACGGCCGAGAGGAAATCCGGTGCCAAGTTGTCGGCATTGTCGTGGGTGCGGGCCCGGGTGACGACGGTGCGCTGATCCGACAGGAGCCGCCGGATCAGCGGGATCGGCCTCGGCGTGGTGGTGACGAGGCTGCGGGGCCGGGCGCCGAGGCGCAGGCCGAATTGCAGCATGTCGAAGGCGGCCTCCGCCTCCCGCCACTTGGCGATCTCGTCGCACCATGCCGCGCCGAATTGTGGCCCGCGCAGGGAATCCGCCTCCTCGGCCGAGAAGGCCTGGGCCATCGCCCCGTTATCCCACACCACCCGGCGGCGGCTTGGCAGCCAAAGGGGCCGCGCCCGGCCCCGACGAGGCAAGTTGAGCAGGCCGGATTCGCCCTCGATCATCACGTCGCGCACGTCGTGCAGCGTCTCGCCGACCAGGGCGATGCGCCCCACCGGCTCGGCGGTGAAGGCCCGGTCGCCCCGCGCCAGGGCATCGACCCATTCGGCCCCCGCCCGCGTCTTGCCGCAGCCGCGCCCGCCGATCACCGCCCAGGTCGTCCAGTCGCCCTCCGGGGGCAGTTGATCGGGCCGCGCCCGGTGGATCCAATCCGCGTCGAGCCCGCACAGCACCGTCGGCGGCAGGCCCCCGAGAAAGTCAGCCAGTCTCCCCGCTCGCGACAAAGCGATCAAAGCGTCGCGCGATCTCCTCCCGGAGTGCGCCGAGATCGCCGGGGGCATCGTCGGATCGGACAGGCTCGTCACGCGGCTCGCCCTCCCCTTCGTCACCGGATCCGAGATCGTCCAGAAGCTTCTTCAGCCCGCCGAGATCGCGCAGCACCTTGCTCGAATCTATGACCGGCTTCGGCTCCGACAGGGCCGCGTCGAGGACGGCGATCTGCCGGGCGACATGCGCCCTCAGCCTTGCCCGCAACCGGTGCGATCCCAGCGCATCACCAGCCGATCCGAAGGTGTCACGCAGGAGAGGACCGGCCTCGCGGGAAAAACCCGTCGCCTCGGCGAGATCGCCGGGATCGACCTCTGCCACAGCCAGCAGACGGGACATGGCGTCCCGCCGAACCACCGGCCATTTTTCGAGAGTTCGCCGTTGAGGGCGGGGAAGGCGCGCCCCGGCCTGACGGCCAACATTGGATGCCATCGGCCGCCCCCACACTTCTTGAGCGTGCCTCTTGTCTACCGAACCAGCGTCCGGCTGTCAACGATAAAAATCATAATCAAAGTTTATCGTCCTGCAGCACTGGCTAGGCACACATGTCCTGTGTGCGCAGCCGGAACGGCACCCTACCCGGCACGTTGACCGGCGCGTCCTGTTCGGCCACCCATCCCGATAGCGCATATGAGTAGAGCATGGGCGAAACCCCATCATCGGCCGGACGGAGCGGATCCCAGGTGTCGGACGATGCGGGCGCGGCTGCGCTGAGCGATAGCTTTCGCCGTTTTGCGGACGTGGTGCCGCTGATGTTGTGGCGCTCCGACCCATCCGGTCAGGTCGTCCATCACAACGAATGCTGGCTCGACTTCACCGGGCGCAGCCCGGAGGACGAGCTCGGCAAGGGCTGGCGCGACGGGCTCCATCCGGAGGATTTCGACCGGCACGCCGAGATCGTTGCCAAGGCGCTGGAAGCGCGCGAGCCCTTCACCGTGGAATTCCGCCTGCGGCGGCACGATGGCGTCTACCGCTGGCTGCTCGACACGGCCCGCCCCCTCGTGGAGGACGGCCGGTTCCTCGGCTATCTCGGCTCCTGCTTCGACATCACCGACCGGAAGCATGCCGAGGAGCATATCGAGCACTCCCTCGCGGAGAAGGAGGCTCTGCTCGCCGAAGTCTATCATCGGGTGCGCAACAACCTTCAGGTGATGGTGAGCCTGATCGGCCTCTACGGCCGTGCCGCCCCCGAGGCCTGCCGGGGCAGCTTCGAAGCCCTGGGCCAGCGCGTGCGCGCCATCGCGCTGGTGCAGCAGCATCTGCACGAGGCGCCCCACATCGCCTCCATCGACCTGCGCGACTATCTGCGCCGCCTCGCCTCCGGCCTTGGCCAGTTGCGCCGCGCCGGGCGGATCGGGGTGCAGGTGAATGGCGACGGCAACGGGCTGGTGGAGCCTCGCACCGCCAACGCCCTCGGCATGATCGTCGCCGAGATCGTGGCCGAATGTCTGGACGCCACCGCCGAGACGGTCGCCTGCTCCATCGCCATCGGGATCGAGGCGCCGCCGGACGGGCCGACCACGGTCTCGGTCGTCTCCAACGTCAGCGATGTGGCCGAGCCCAACCGGCCGAACGTGCCGAAGCTCGGCCCGCGCCTGATCTCGGCCTACGCGTCCCAGGCCGAGATCGTCGCGAGCGGCGAAGCGACGCCCGCGAACCCCCTGCGCCTGCTCCTCCCCCTGCCCCGGGCGGACGAGAACGCCTGAGGCGGGGGTTGCGGCGCGATGCCGATTCGTCACCACGGTTTGCCTGTCCTATAGGGGCGAGCCTCTTTCGGACTTTCCGACCATGCTGCCGCCCATCGCGACCATCATCGAAAACTTCGAGATCGTTGAGGACGAGGACATGCGCCTCGAGTAC
Organism: Methylobacterium komagatae; assembly: GCF_042661665.1. Taxonomy (NCBI): domain Bacteria; kingdom Pseudomonadati; phylum Pseudomonadota; class Alphaproteobacteria; order Hyphomicrobiales; family Methylobacteriaceae; genus Methylobacterium; species Methylobacterium komagatae. The sequence goes on along the minus strand of NZ_JBHSWN010000001.1, from coordinate 1,558,545 downwards.
CTCATCGAACTCGGCAAGGCCCTTCCCCCGCTGCCCGAAGCCCTCCGCAACGAGACCAATCGCGTTCACGGCTGCGAAAGCCAGGTTTGGATCAACACGTCAGTCGAGGAGGACGGCGGCACGCCGCACCTCGTGCTGCAAGGCTTCAGCGACTCGTTCATCGTCCGCGGCTTCGTCGCGCTGATGATCGCGTACTACACGGGCAAGACCCCGCAGGAGGCTGCCAAGCTGGATGGCCTGGATCTGTTCCGGCAGCTTCACTTCGGTGCGCACGTGACGTCCAAGCGGTCTAACGGGGTTCGGGCGATGGTCGAGCGCATCCATCGCGACGCCGTGCGGCTCGCGGCCTGACCGGGAGACCTCGCGGCGCCCTGCAAAAGGTCTCGGACCTTCTGAAACCAGGACTTCGGCTCAGGCCCGGTCGCGCCACTGGCGCGTGCGGGCATGGTCGGGGCCGCGGGCTTCGCGCTCCAGGCCGTAATGCTCGGCGAGGCGGGCCAGCGCGATGCGGGCCACGACCTTGGCAGATCGCGCCGGCCAGCGCCGCTCCGCCTCGATGCGTTCGAGCCCCTTGAGGAAGCCGCACAGGTCGAGGAGCAGGTCCGACAGGTCGTGCCCCACTGCTGCCAACGCCGCGCGCACCCGTTGGCGGGCTGCCACCGCACCGTCGGACGCCCCCGCCACATCGCGCGCGCCGCCGCCATCGACGCGCGGCGCCGTCCAATCCGTGCCCATCTTCGGCAGCATCAGCGCCTGCGTGATGTCCCGGCGCAAGCGCTCACCCGCCTCGTACTCGACCGGATCGATCATCGGGCGTCCGTCGCGGTCCCGCCGCCGGGCCATCCAGGCGAGCGGACTCTCACTGGCATCGCGCAGGGGCGGTTCGTTGGCCACTTGGCCCCGCACCACGTCGAGATGCTGCGCCCGGAACGGCTCGATCTCGCCACCTTGCTCACGCCGCAGCCGCGCGAGACCCGCCGTCGCGAGGACGAGTCGCCCGCCCTCCTCCCCTACGACGAGATCGGCCTCCCGCAACTCATGCCCCGCCTTACGCGTGAACCGCCCGCCGCCGACCGACACCCCCGCCTCTTCCCGGCGGATGATCAAGGCAGCCCCGTCGAACGGGTCAGGCCGCGCATCGGCTCCGGGCGTGGCGAGCGCCGCCAGGAGGCGTGTGGCCTCTCGCGACAGGATCGCACCCGCCTGCTCCCGAGGCCTCTGAGGCTTCCGCAGGATGCCGTCGCGGGTCTCCATCTTCTTACCGAGTGACCGGCGGATCGGCCGGAACCCTGGAACGTCTCCGCGCTTGTTCATGTTTTGTTCCTCAATCGGGCTGCGCCGGTCGACCGCCCAGGAACGTACCAGACAAAAGTCTTAAGTCAAGAAAATAGACGTATTCCGTCCACAGGCTCTCTATTGCTGGGGCCGCGTCGGCGGATGGCGCAGCACCTCTGCGACCTCCTCCTCGGACTTGCCACGAACCTCGTAGCCCATGGCCTCGAACCGATCGACCAGCGCTTCGCTGGTCTCGGCCGAGCGGGCCGCCCAGTCGGCGAGACGGGCATTCACCGCCTCGAGGTCTTCGGCGGGATGCGCCTCGCCGGTCAGGGGATCGCGCGCCATTTTCGCTCCTCGCACCACCACTCGCCGCAGGCTCGGCCCGTCTGAAACGCAGGGCGGGCCGAAGCGTTGCGGTTCCGCTCCGGATGGTGATCCGGGGCTCGGTGGTCAGGCAGCCCGGCCGACGCTGTCGCGCGGCTGGCCGAGACCGATCGCCTTGGCGAGGTCGGAACGCGCCTGGGCATAGTTGGGCGCCACCATCGGGTAGTCCGAAGGCAGGCCCCACTTCGCCCGGTACTGTTCCGGGCTCATGTTGTACTTGGCGCGCAGGTGCCGCTTCAGAGATTTGAAGCTCCGCCCGTCCTCCAGGCAGATGATGAACTCGTTCGTCACGGATTTCTTGATCGGCACTGCGGGCTCCGGTGCCGGGGCCAGGGCCTGCGCCACGACCTTGCCCGTGGCCACGCCGACCAGCGCCTGATTGATGCGCTCGATCAGCGGCACGAGTTCGTCCGCCGCCACGGACCTGCTGCTGACGTAGGATGTAGCGATCTTGATCGTCATCCGCGTCCGATCGAGCGCGATTTGCTGTCTTTGCATGTCCTTAAATCCCCACCCCTCTCTCGATAATGAAAAATGCAAGCTTAACGCCGATAGAAATTGTCTTAGTTAACGCTTTGACTGAGTTATCGACGGCAAAACCTGCTGCATCGTCCAGAACCAGACTTCGATGTAGCCGCATCATGCGGCGCTCACGTCGATTATGTCATCAAAAAACACGCTGCAAGACACGGATAGGCGAAAATTGACGAATCAATTGCTTCAGAGAATGCGAATTTGACTTGGTAAATCTCTCTTTTGGTGGAAATATTGCTTAGAGTACTATCCGTGGTTGCTTTGCGACCTATTCGCCCCCCCGCTTGCCTCCGTCGGCCGGTCGCGGCACACCCGGCGCGATGCAATCCAAGACGGAGCTGGCGCAAATGCTGAAGGGTAAGGGCGGGAACGCTCCGGTCGCCGAGATCCGCCCGGCGCCGGTCACCGTCCACGGGCAGGAGGTCCAGGACGACTATGCGTGGCTGAAGGCTGCGAACTGGCAGGCGGTTCTGAAGGATCCGGCCGAGCTGCCGGAGGATATCGCCGCCTATCTGCGGGCCGAGAACGCCTATACCGACGCGGCGCTCGCCGACACCGCCGACCTGCGCAAGCGCCTCGTCGCCGAGATGCGCGGGCGCATCCGCGAGGACGATAGCGGCGTGCCCGAGCCGGACGGTCCCTTTGCCTATTACACCCGCCACCGGGATGGCGGGCAGCACCCGCTGGTCTGCCGCCGTCCCACCCGGCCCGAGGCGCCTCTGGGCCGGGACGGCGAGGAGACCATCCTCATCGACGGCGACCGGGAGGGCGAGGGCCTGCCCTTCTTCGAGATCGCCTCGGCCGCCCATTCGGACGACCACCGCTTGCTCGCCTGGGGCGCGGACACCAAGGGCTCGGAACTACACGCGATCCGCGTGCGCGACCTCGCCACGGGCGAGGACGGCGCCGACCTGATCGAGGCGACCTCCGGCGAAGCCGTCTGGACGGCGGACGGCACGGGCTTCTGGTATGTCGCCCTCGACGCCAACCACCGCCCCGCGCGGGTGATGCTGCACCGGCTCGGACAGGCGCAGGCCGAGGACGACACGGTCTATGTCGAGCCCGATGCGGGCTACTTCGTCCACATTTCGGAGACGCAGTCTGGCCGGTTCCTCGCCATCACCGCGAGCGACCACGAGACCTCGGAGGTGCGCCTCATCGATCGTGCCGCGCCCACGGCCCCGGCTCTGCTCGTTCAGGCTCGCGAGCCGTTGCTGATCTATTCGGTCGATGACCACGGCGAGACGCTGTTCATCCGCACGAACGCGGACGGCGCCGAGGATTTCAAGGTCGTCACCGCCCCGCTCTCCGATCCGGGGCGCGGCCAGTGGCGGGATCTGGTGCCCCACCGGGCGGGAGTGATGATCCGCCACCTGCACGTGCTGTCAGGGCACATGGTGCGGCTCGAGATCGAGAACGCGAAGCCCCGCATCGTCGTGCGCGATCTGCTCGACGGACAGGAGCATCTGGTCGCTTTCGAGGAGGAGGCGTATTCCCTCGGCCTCCAGCCCGGAGCTCGAGTTCGACACGGCGCGGATCCGCTTCGTGTATTCCTCGATGACGACCCCGGCCGAGACCTTCGACTACGATTGCCGCAGCCGCGAACGCTACCTGCGCAAGCGGCAGGAGGTGCCGAGCGGGCACGATCCGGCGAATTACGTGACGCGCCGCCTCTTCGCCACCGCACCCGACGGGCAGGAGGTGCCGATTTCCCTGCTGCACCGGAAGGGTCAGCCCCTCGACGGTTCGGCGCCGCTGCTGCTCTACGGCTACGGCTCTTACGGCACGCTGATGCCGGCGGCTTTCCGCACGAACCTTCTGTCCCTTGTGGATCGTGGCTTCGTCTACGCCATCGCCCATGTGCGCGGCGGGACGGAGAAGGGCTGGCGCTGGTATCTCGACGGGAAGCGCGAGAAGAAACCGAACACCTTCACCGATTTCGTGGCCTGCGCCCGCGCCCTGATCGCAGCGGGTTACACGTCGGAGAAGCGCATCGTCGCGCATGGTGGCTCGGCGGGCGGCATGCTCATGGGGGCGGTGGCCAACATCGCGCCGGAGCTTTTCGGGGGCATCGTCGCGGACGTCCCCTTCGTGGACGTGCTGAACACGATGCTCGACGCGAACCTGCCGCTCACCCCGCCGGAATGGCCCGAATGGGGCAACCCGGCCGAGAGCGAAGCCGCCTTCCAGACGATCCTGTCGTACTCGCCCTACGACAACGTGCAGGCGAAGGCCTATCCGGCAATCCTGGCCCTGGGCGGCCTCACCGATCCGCGCGTGACCTATTGGGAGCCTGCGAAATGGGTGGCGCGCCTGCGAGCGACCATGACCGGAGGCGGTCCCATCCTCCTCAAGATCAATATGGAAGCGGGCCATGGCGGCGCTGCCGGCCGCTTCGACCGCCTGGAAGAGGTCGCGCTGATCTACGCCTTCGCCCTGGAGGCAGCGGGGGTGGAGTAGCCGAGGAGGCGCCGCCCTCGTCTTTGCGAGCGTAGCGAAGTAATCCAGCGGCGCTCCGTTCGAATCGGTCCCGCTGCCCTGGATCGCTTCGCTGCGCTCGCGATGACGGTGCGCGTTACGGCTGTGGCGCTACCGGCTCCGGCGCGGGTGGGGCTTGGTTTTCCAGGCGCTCGCGGGCTTGGCGTTCGGCTTCCTCGGCGGCGAGCTTGTCGGCGTAGGCCTTGAGGGCGGTGGCTCGGGCCTTGTCGAACTCGATCCGGTCGCGGCGGCGCTGGCGCTCCACCTGATCCGCCTCGTTCAGTTCGAGTGTTTCCAGCATGCGCTGGAGCACGAAGGCCGCGAGGCCCGACGAGAGCGACCCGACATCGACGGCGCGGGCCGGATCGGCGAGGCTGCCGCTGAGGGCGTATTGCACGGACGGCGTACCCGCCGGCCAGCCCTGCGGGACCGTGCCGCCGGCGAGCGTACCGCGCGCATCGAGGCGGCCGTCGCGGAGATCGGCGGTGACGCTGCCGGTCCAGCGGGCAGGGCCGAGATCCACATCGAGGGGCCCGGCCCGCAGGACGCCGCCGACGATGGTGGCGGGGGCCGAGACCGGCGCTGTCGCCTGCGCACCCGCCTTCCCGAGTTCCTGCGTGACCATGGCGAGGAGCCGTCCTTCACGGAGAGGATCCTCGGCTTCGCTGGCGACGGTGAGCGCGCGGCCCAGGGCTGCGGGATCGAGCCCCGACACGCTGAGGTCCTTGAGGGTAAGGCGACCGCTGCCGGCCAGATTGGCTGCCAGCGCCGACAGCGATTCGGCACTCGCCGCGAAGCGCAGATCGGCAGCGAGGCGACCGCCGAGCGCCCGACCACCTGACAGGCTCGACAGGGAAAGATCCTCCACGCTGCCCTCGCCCGTCACCGCGAGGGCGTTGGCCCTTCGCGCCAGGGTTGCGGTGCCCGACAGGCGCCCGTCGGCGAGGCGCGCCGTCAGCCCGCCAAGGCTGACGGTGTCGGGTTCGAGCCCGAAGGTGAGCGCCGCGTCGGTCGCGATCAGCCCCCGCCCGAGGTCGAGTTGTCCGACACGCAGGTCCAAGGTGCCGTGCGGCCGGTTCGGCAAGGGCGCGGCACGTCCGCCCTCCTGCGGCATCAGGAGCGCGGTGGCGAGGCGCGGCAGGGACAGGCGTGCGAGGCTCGCCCGGCCGCGAGTGGCGCCATCCTCCGCACGGGCCAGGGTCGCCTCCACGGCGCCGCCCGCGATCCGTCCGGTCACGGCTACCTGCGGATCGCCCGCGTCGGTTGAGAGAACCAAAGTGAGGTCGGCGGGCCACGCGCCGGGTTCGAGCCGTGCCGCTCCAGCGAGCGTCAGGAAAGGGGCGAGGTCGGCGGCGCGCAGGGTCACCTGCCCGCTCTCGGGCTTGAGGCTTCGCGCCGGAAGCAGGATCGGCGTGCCGGTGGTCAGGCTCAGGCCCGCCACGGTGCCTGCCAGAGTCAGGGACAACCCCTCGCGACGGGGCTCGGCGGTGATGCGAAGGTCCGCAGGCTGCTGGAGGCCGGGAATGTCGCTTCGGCCGAACCACGAGCCCGCCTTCGCGGTGGTGAGCGTGCCGCTTCCGGCGGCGAGGCGACCGTCCCGGCTGCGCACGGAGAGGTCCAGGGTGCCGCCCCCCGCATTGCCCTTGGCCTGGACCCGCAGGCCGCCATCGTCCTGGGCGGACCGGTCGATGACCACGGCGAGGTCGAGGGGGGCCGTCCGGAGGAAATCAGGCACCGCCCGGATGTCGTCCGACCAGACCCGCTCAAGCAGGCCGATCAGGGGCGCGGCGGCGGGGGCCCGGAGCCGCCCTGCGATGCGCCCGGTCCCGTCCGCCGCGATCGTGCCGGAGAGCGTCGCGCTCGCCCCGGCGAGGTCGCTGACGTCGAGACTGTCGACGACGAGGCTGCGGCCATCGGATTCGATTCGCGCCGCGATCGTGCCTGCGCCGGATCCGACCGCACCGAAGCGGACATCCTTGGCTTGCAAGGTCAGGGCGAGATCCACGTCGCGCAGGGCCGCCAGGGTCGTGCCGAGGGGCGGCAGGGCGGCGACATCGAGGTTGCTCGCGAGCAGCTGTGCCTCGAACCGGCCCCTCGCCCCGCCATTCGGGCCGAGATAGCGGGCATTGCCACTGATCCGCGCAGGCCCAAACCCGGCGCGCAGGTTACGCAGGGAAAAGTCCTTGGCCGAGGCCGCGACATCGGCAGCGAGATCGACGGGTCGCCCGTCGAGGAGGCCGACCAGGGGACCTTCGGCGCCAAGGCGGCGCAGCAGGCGCCCGAGCCCGTCCGATTGCTGGGCGCCGATGGCGACCGGTCCGGTGAAGCGCAGGGGCGCGCCCTCGATCTCTCCGCTCAGCGACACGCTCGCCTCGCCGGGGGCTGTGGCCGACAGGCGCCGCAGCAGCAACCCGCCGCCCCGCTCCGCCGTGCCCGCCACCATGAGATCTCGCCATTCGGCGACCCCAAAGGCGGCGCTCTCCACCGCGACGTCGAAATCGAACATCACCGGCAGACCCCAACCGCCCTGCGGGATGCCGCGCGCCAGCAGCGCCTGTCCCTCGGTCGAGGTCAGGAAGGCATCGAGGTCGAGCCGCCGCGCCTTCAGCGATACGGCCGCGCGCCACTGGTGCAGATCGAGCCGCCCAGTGCCTTCGAGGCGCAGGGACTTACCGCCGGGGTCGATGTCCAGGCTCGCCTGATCGAAGCGCACCTGCGTCCCACGCGACTTGAAGGCACCCGCCAGGGTGAAGGGGAGATAAGCCCCCGCCGCCTGTGATGGCGGTCCGACGACGAGCTTCGCATTGCCCTCTGCCGTCACGTTGCTCGCCGTGGGCTCACCCGGGTCGGGGGTCAGGCCGAACCGGGCATCCACCTCGAACACGGGTGTCGCGTCGCCGCCGCCGGAGATCTTCACGGGCAGGCGGCCCTCGGGATCGGGCGTCCCGCTCACGGCGCGGAATGGCACGCCGCCGCTCGTCGCCTCGACCCGCCACGGGCCGATCAGGGCGGGCGATTGCACCCGGACGTCTTCGGCCGTGAACTGGTCGGTTCGCCCGGTCGTGACCACCGCCGTGGTCACGAGGAATTGCTGGATCTGGAGGTTCTCGATGGCAAGGTCCCGGTCGCGGAGCCCGTCGAGTAGCCCCTTGGGCAGGCGGATCGCCTCGCCCTCGCCGAGCGGCAGGCGGATCTCGGCCCGGCCGATCCGGGTCTCGGTGAAGCGCGCCTCGCCCTTGAGCAGCGGCGCCAGGGCGATCTCGGCCTTCACGAAGCGGGCATCGAGGGAAGGACCGCCCTTCGCGCCGAGGACAAGCCGGTCGACTCGAAGGCGTGGGGATGGCAGGAGCCGCACCTCGATGCGGCCCTGGCTCTGCGCAGGCAGTCCGAGGGATTGCGACAGCGTCTGGTCGATGAAGGCCCGATGGGCCGTCCAGTCGATGAAGGGCGGAACGGCCAGCGCCGCGATCAGGACGAGGACGATCGCGCCTGCCAGCGCGGTCAGCAGATCACGCACCGTTCCGGTTCCAGACCTCACATCGCGACGCGCCGTAGGGCGCGCGACCGCGTGCCCCCATGGGCCACCCGACCGCGCCTATAGCATGACGAGCGTGAGGCCGCGCGAGCCTCGCCAAGGCATTTTGCGCCGAGGTGAATCCCGCGTCGCCTGATAGCGTCTTAGTGCAGTGACGCACTCACTTCGTTCATGCGTCCCTGCCCTAGGTTTTTGTTCTTGCATCAATTTTTCCAGACACGGCTGACGCCTCCATCTGGATCGATGCACTAGCGGCCGACGCGCGGGATCGGCGCGGGCGGCGGCGGCGGGGCCGCGTTCTGGCTGCGCTGGATGTTCATCATCGTGGTGTTGTTCTGGCTCGTGGAATCCTGTTGCACCGCGCGGTTGTTGCTCATGGTCGACATGGACTGGTTGGCCGCGTTCGGGTTGCTCGGCTGCACCTGCGCGAAGGCCGGGGCGGCCGAGAGTGCGAGGGGAATGGCGGCGGCGAGGGCGATCCCCGCGAGGCGGTTCGTGTTGGACATGTCTCGGCCTTCCGGCTGTCGGGTGGGCGTATGGGAGAACAAGCCTCGGCCCGTAACGGGGTTCCGGGCGCGCGCAGGGGACGCACGGGCGGCTGCGGCCTCGACGCCGTTCGCGATTTGGTCCAGTGAAGGACGATGCAGAACCGCCCGAACGCCCTGCCCGCCGCGGACGGCCCCTCCGCTTCGATCACCGCCCGCGCCCTCGGCGCGCTGAGGCGGGATTCGGATGGGTACCTCGACGGGCTGAACCCGGAACAGCGCCTCGCCGTCGAGACGACGGAGGGGCCGATCCTCGTCCTCGCGGGTGCGGGCACGGGCAAGACGCGGGTTCTGACCACGCGCATCGCGCACCTCATCTCGACCGGCCGCGCACGGCCCTTCGACATCCTGGCCGTGACCTTCACCAACAAGGCCGCGCGGGAGATGAAGCACCGGATCGGCACGCTGATCGGTCCGGCGGGCGAGGGCATGCCGTGGCTCGGCACGTTCCACGCGATCGGCACCAAGATCCTGCGTCGCCACGCGGAACTGGTCGGGCTGAAGTCGGACTTCACCATCCTCGGTACCGACGACCAGCTGCGCCTGATGAAGCAGGTGCTGGCCGACCAGAACATTGATGAGAAGCGCTGGCCCGCCCGCTCCCTGTCCCATCTGATCGATGGCTGGAAGAATCGCGGCCTCACGCCGGATCAGGTGCCGCCGGGCGAGGCGACCTCCTTCGCCTTCGGCAAGGGCGGCGCGCTCTACACGGCCTATCAGGCCCGGCTCGCCACCCTCAACGCGGTCGATTTCGGCGACCTCCTGTTGCTCTGCCTGAAGCTCTGGCGGGACAACACGGACATCCTGGAAAGCTACCAGGACCGGTTCCGCTACATCCTGGTGGACGAGTATCAGGACACCAACGTCGCCCAGTATCTGTGGCTGCGGCTGCTGGCACAGAAGCGAAAGAACGTCGCCTGTGTCGGTGACGACGACCAGTCGATCTATGGCTGGCGCGGGGCCGAGGTCGACAACATCCTGCGGTTCGAGCACGATTTCCCCGGCGCCACCGTGGTGCGCCTGGAGCGCAACTACCGCTCGACGGGCCACATCCTCGCCGCCGCCTCGGGGCTGATCGCCAAGAACGAGAGCCGACTCGGCAAGACCTTGCGCACCGAGGACGAGCCGGGTGAGCCCGTGACCGTGACGGGCGCCTGGGATTCGGAAGAGGAGGCCCGGCTGCTGGCCGAGGCGATCGAGTCGCTTCAATCCAAGAAGCATCCGCTCTCGGAGATCGCCGTCCTCGTGCGCATCTCGGCGCAGATGCGCGAGATCGAAGACCGCTTCGTCCAGCTCGGCCTGCCCTACCGGGTGATCGGCGGCCCCCGCTTCTACGAGCGGGCCGAAATCCGCGATGCGCTGGCCTATCTGCGCGTCACGATGAATGTCAGCGACGACCTCGCCTTCGAGCGGATCGTCAACACGCCGAAGCGGGGCCTCGGCGACGCGACGCTCCAGCAACTGCACACCTTCGGCCGGGCCGAGCGGGTGCCGCTGCTCGTCGCCGCCCGCCGCCTTTGCGAGACCGACGAGCTGAAGCCCAAGGTCCGCCAGACGCTGCGGGCGCTGACCGAGAGCTTCTCCCGCTGGGCGCGCCTCGTGGAAAGCCAGCCGCATAGCGAGGTTGCGCAGACGATCCTCGAAGAGTCTGGCTACACCGAGATGTGGCAGAAGGACCGCTCGGCCGACGCCGCCGGACGGTTGGAGAACCTGAAGGAATTCGTCCGCTCCATGGAGGAATTTCCCGACATGGCGGCCTTCCTCGAACACGTCTCTCTGGTGATGGAAGCCTCCGAGGCCGAGGGCGCCGAGCGCGTCTCGCTGATGACGCTCCACGCCGCCAAGGGGCTCGAATTCGACACCGTGTTCCTCCCCGGCTGGGAGGACGGCCTGTTCCCGAACCAGCGCGCCCTCGACGAAAGCGGCCGGGCCGGGCTCGAGGAAGAGCGCCGTCTCGCCCATGTCGGGCTGACGCGGGCGCGCAAGCGCGCCAAGCTCTCCTTCGCCGTGAACCGCCGTATCCACGGGCTCTGGTCCTCGACCATCCCGTCGCGCTTCATCGACGAACTGCCTGCCGCCTCCGTCGACGTGGTGGAAGCTCCGGCCCATTACTCGGCGGGCGCCTCGCGCTTCGACCGCAACCCGCAGCCGTTTGGATCGAGCTACGGCACGCCCGGCTGGCAGCGGGCCCAGGAGCGGACGCAGGAGCGGACGAACGCCAATTCCGGCGGGCGCGGCTTCGGCGCCTCCCCCGGCCGACGGGGCGTCTCCTCCGGCCCCCGGCAGATCGAGGGCGAGCTGATCGCCAAATCGACGGGCACGCCTTCGGCCTTCAGCGAGGGCCAGAGGGTGTTCCACACCAAGTTCGGCCCCGGCAACGTCGCGGCGGTGGACGGCAACAAGCTCACCGTCGACTTCGACAAGGCGGGCCGCAAGATGGTGCTGGAAAGCTTCGTCCAGCCTGCCTGAACGTGGCCGCAGGGACACGGCGGGGCGGCAAGCTTCGCCTTTTCCTCGCCGAGGCCGGAAACCGTCACCCGCGAGTCACACCCGGCGAACAAATCTGCCGCGCAGCCGATTTTGGTGCGTCGGTTGCTTCGTCGGCTCCGTTCCGGGTGTGAAATGATTTACACTCCACAGGCAACCTTCGAAGGCCCGGAACTTCGATGAGCGACAAGAATTGGCTCGTCGAAATGCTTGTGAACAGCAGGAGTACGTAGACTACGTCATTTCAGTAACACGTCCAGATAGGCCCGTCCCGTTGGAGTGTTGACCCATGAAGAGACGCCGCGCACGCCTTGAACTGGTTGAAGATCGTACGTCCCGCCTCCATCGCACACGCTTCGACGAAGAACGGCATTTAAGCCCGATCCAACCCCTGACGGACCGTCAGGCCGAATATCTCGAAGCCCTCGGCCGCTCTCCGCAAGTCATCGTCCTCGGCCCCGCCGGCACCGGAAAAACCTTCATCGCCGGAACCCGCGCCGCCGATCAGCTCCGTCAGCGCCGCATCAACAAGGTCGTCATCACGCGGCCCAACGTTCCCTCGGGACGGTCGCTCGGCTTCTTCCCCGGAACCCTCGAAGAGAAGATCGCCCCCTGGGTCGCCCCCTTACGGAGGCGATGAAGGAACGAATGGGCGCAGGCGCCTTCGAGATCGCCCTCAAGGCCGGCGACATCGAGATCGTGCCCTTCGAAGTGATGCGCGGGCGCACCTTCAAGAACTGCCTCGTGATCCTCGATGAGGCGCAGAACACCACCACCAACGAGATCAAGATGTTCCTGACCCGCATCGGCGACGATTGCCAGGTCATCATCAACGGCGACGTCTCGCAGACCGACCTTCGTGAAACCTCCGGCCTGCGCACGGTCATCCACCTGATCAAGAGCCGGATGATGCCGATCCCGATCGTGGAGTTCACCCGCAGCGACATCGTCCGTTCCGGCATCTGCGCCGAATGGGTCGCAGCTTTCGAGGAAACGAATCTCTGACTTGACCGTTACTCACGGCGGACCGGCTAGGTCCGCCGTGCCCACTCGGCACGAGACTTCTCCCTCGAACCTCCCCTTGCGGGAGGACGAACCGGGCCTGATCCCGGCAAACGGAAGAATTGGAGTCTCCCTCGTGAGGAAACTGACCCTGACCGCCGCCGCCTTCGCGTCGCTGTTCGGCGCGGCGCTGGCGACCCCCGCCCTGGCCGTCCCCGCCTCCCCCGCCGGCATCGCCGCCCCGGAGACGATGACCGAAGCCGTGCGGATGACCCCGATGGAGCGCCGCATGATGCACCGTCGCATGGAGCGTCGCATGATGCACCGGCACATGGAGCGCCGCATGATGCGCCGCCACATGGAGCGCCGTATGATGCGCCGGGGCATGTAAAGCCCTTCTCGCCCTCCGGCCTCGCCGGGGGGCGTTTTCGTTTCAGGGGCATCGCGCGCCACCGACATTGCCCCGGCCGCGCGAGATTCCTATGTCGGAGCGCTTGCCGGTCCCGGATCCGCCTGCGCCGCCGGCGCGGCCTCCGGCGACCGATCCGGGAGACCGAGATGCCCCCCTCAAACCGTCTGTTCGACGACCTCGCCCGCCTGATGACGGATGCCGCCGGCGCCGCTCAGGGCGTCCGCCGCGAAGCCGAGACCGTCGTGCGCGCCCAGGCCGAACGGCTGATCCGCGACCTCGACGTCGCCTCCCGCGAGGAGCTGGACGTGCTGCGCGATCTCGTGACCTCCCTGCGCACCCAGAACGAGGCCCTGACCGCCCGCGTCGCGGCTCTGGAGGCCAAAAGCACCACCACGGCAGCCCCTGCGGCGGGCGCTGCGGGCCTGAGCGAGGGCGTCTGATTCCACGGGAATCGGTTTTGCACAGGAAGCGGCGGCGGCGATTCCGTTTCCTGTTCACCGATCCCGCAATCGGCTTTGTGTCGTGAGTCGCGCCCGGTCTATATTGGGCCATGGGCTGATTCGGGGGAGGCGGAAGGATGAGTTGGGGGATTTCCCAGTCGTTCTCTTCGTCCTTCTCTCTTTAAGGCCAAACTAACCTCGATTTCGGGGCGTCATGGCGCCTCCGCTCAAGTCTTCATGGTGCCGGCACGGAGTCAACCCGCGCCGTCAAGCTGGATCGTCATGCCGCTGCTTAACATCGACTATTTCGATCCGCATCGAACCGAGCACCCGCTCGACGTGGTCGAACGGTTGGCCTCGCTGCGCGATTGGATCTTCGACCGGGCCGAGACGGACGAGATGTCCGTCACCAGCCCCGGCCGGTGGACGGATTATCATGTCGCCTTCACCTGGATCGAGGATGTCGAGGCCCTCCACGTGGCCTGCGCCTTCGACCTGAAGGTGCCGGAGCGTCGACGCGCTGAAATTCAGCGCTTGATTGCTCTGGTGAACGAACAACTCTGGATCGGTCACTTCGACCTGTGGTCCAGCGACAATGTGGTGATGTTCCGCCACTCGCTGCTTCTGGCGGGCGGCGTGGCGCCGACCCAGCCGCAATGCGCGACCATGATGAAATGCGCGGTCGATGCCTGCGAGCGCTACTTCCAGGCGTTCCAGTTCGTCCTCTGGGCGGGCAAGAATGCCCGTGAGTCGCTGGACGCCGCCCTGTTCGAGACCGAAGGCGAGGCGTGAGCACCACCTGGAAGGGCATGCCCGCCTCGCTGATGCTGGTCGGCGCGGGCAAGATGGGCGGGGCGATGCTGGCGGGCTGGCTCGATGCCGGGCTCGATCCAGCCGCGACCACGGTGATCGACCCGTTCCCCTCCGAGGCGATGACGCGGCTCTGCGCCGAGCGCGGCGTGGCCCTCAACCCCACTGATCCGGCCCCGGCGGCGGTGCTCGTCCTGGCGATCAAGCCACAGGGGCTCGATGCGGCGGCGCCCGATCTCGACCGGCTGATCGGACCCGGGACGCTCCTCGTCTCCGTTCTGGCCGGCAAGACGGTGGCGAACCTGCGCGGGCGCCTGCCTTCGGCGCGGGCCGTGGTGCGGGCCATGCCGAACCTTCCGGCGAGCATCGGGCACGGGGCCACGGGCGCCTTCGCGAACGAAGCCGTCGATTCCGGTCAGCGGGCCAGCGCGGAATCGCTGCTCTCGGCCGCCGGGGCGACTGCGTGGCTCGATGACGAGGCGTTGATCGACGCCGTCACCGCCGTGTCGGGCTCCGGCCCGGCCTATGTCTTCCTGATGGTCGAGACCCTGACCGAGGCGGGCATCGCAGCGGGTTTGCCCGCCGAGGTCGCAGGTCGGCTGGCGCGGGCGACGGTCGCCGGATCGGGCGCCCTTCTCGATGCGGACCCGACCGAAGCGGGCGCCCTGCGGCAGGCCGTGACCTCCCCTGGCGGCACGACGGCGGCCGCGCTCGCCGTGCTCATGGCCGAGGATGGGATGGCCCCGCTGATGCGCCGGGCCGTGGCGGCGGCAAAGCACCGGGCGGGTGAACTCGCGGGCTGATCGTCTGCGGCATCCCGCGCGCGCCCCCTGACAGCGGCGGGATCGGCTCCTAAATGAGGAGCACGACCAATCGAGCGACGACGGGACGATGACCGAACCCAAAGGCCCGACCAAGCGGACCCGCAAGGCTGCGGAGCCGGTTGCATCCCCCGAGACGAAGGCCGCCGCCGGAATCGAGACCCAGGCTTCCGCCGGGAGCGAGGCAAAGCCCGAGGCCGCCGCCCCCAAGGTTTCGCCGCGCGAGGCTGCGGTCGAGGCGCTGATGCGGCTGGCGGCCGAACAGCCCTGGAACGATATCGAGGTCAGCGACGTCGCTCGCGAAGCGGGGCTGACGCTGGCGGAACTGCGCGAGCTGTTCCCGTCGAAGGGCGCGGTCCTCGGTGGCCTCGCCCGGATCATCGACCGCAAGGTACTGGAGGGCGACGGGACCGATCTCGCCGACGAGCCGACACGGGAGCGCCTGTTCGACGTGCTGATGCGCCGCCTCGACGCGATGACGCCGTACAAGACCGCCCTTCGGCGGATCTCCTATTCCCTGCGTGGCGACCCCTTCTCGCTGCTCGCCCTCAACGGGGTGATGCTGAATTCGCATCGCTACATGCTGGCTGCAGCCGGCATCGACACGGAGGGCCCGCTGGGTCGAGCTGAAGTTGCAGGGCGTCGTGATCGCTTTCGCCCGCGTCACCCAGGTCTGGCTGGATGACGAGGATCCGGCGCTGGCCCGGACCATGGCGAAGCTCGACAAGGAAATCCGCAACGGCGAGCGCTTCATGGAGCGGGCGGAGGATGCCCGGCGCCTCACCGCTCCGCTTCGCGCCATCGGCCGATCGCTGCTGGAGCGCCGCTCCCGCTCAGACCGCGAGGATCGCCTGCGCGACGAGCCCCCGACGCCGTAATTAGGCTTAGGACAGCCGCCCGGACAGGACGTCGCGAACCGTGCCGACCATCTCGCCGCCGGTGAGACGGTCCCGCTCGATGGTCAGGGCGTCGGGAATCAAGTCGGCGGCCTCGTCATCGAGGTCGTCACTGGCGAACACGATTCGGAGGTTGGGCCGCAACTCACGGGCCTCCACCGCAAGGCGGGCGCCGCAGAGATTGCCCTTCAAAGCGGCATCGATGATCATGATGTCGACGGGCAGCCCCAGGGCCAGAACCGTCATCGCATCGACACCGCGATCGCAGACAGTGGCCTGGAAACCGACCCGGTGAACCTGCGCCGCCGCTTCATCGCGCCAGCGCTTGTTGTGCCCGACGACGAGCACCTGAATGCGGTAACAACCCCCGGCGACGGAAGGAAACCGTTCGGCGGGTCCGACGGCGGCTGATCCCATCGTGCAAGACCACCACTTCGCGTTGCAATGCGATATGGTATGCCGCACACCGAGAAACGCGCAAGGGCTCGGCGCGCGAATTTGCCCCAAAGGGACCCCACGGTGCCCAAGGGGCAGGCATGCACGGGAAGCGGCGCGGAATTGGGCAACCGCTCCGGGATCGGTTGACGCCGACAGGCCACGGCGGGCAACACCTCGCCGCGGCCGGTCTCATACCGGATCACGGAGTCCTCGATTCGATGTCGTCCAAGCCGTCGCCCGTCTCGCCCCTCGCGCCCACGACCTATCCCGATCTGCCGCCCGTCTCGGGCGTCCGCCTCGCCACGGCCCAGGCGGGAATCCGCTACAGCGGGCGCACGGACGTGCTGTATGTCGGGCTCGACGCGGGCACCCGGGCGGCGGGTGTGTTCACGCGGTCCAAGTGCCCCTCCGCGCCGGTCGATTGGTGCCGTGAAGCCCTTGGCAACGGCTCGGCCCGTGCCCTGGTGGTCAATTCGGGCAACGCCAACGCCTTCACCGGCCGCCTCGGCCGCGAGGCGGTCTCCAAGACGGCGACGATTGCCGCGCAGGCCGCCGGATGCTCTGAGAACGAGGTCTACATCGCCTCGACGGGCGTGATCGGCGAGCCGCTGCCGGCCGAGCGATTCGAGGGCGTGCTCGCGGATTGCGCGGGCCGCGCGCAGGACGGCGCGGCGGCCTGGGCCGAGGCGGCCAAGGCGATCATGACAACCGACACGTTCCCCAAGCTCGCGACCCGCGAGGCGGAGATCGGCGGCAAGCGGGTGCGCATCAACGGCATCGCCAAGGGCGCTGGGATGATCGCGCCGGACATGGCGACCATGCTGGCCTTCGTCTTCACCGACGCCGCCCTCTCTCAGTCGGCGGCCCAAGCCCTGCTGAAGGGCGGCGCCGACGACAGCTTCAACTGCGTGACGGTCGATGGCGACACCTCGACCTCCGACACGCTGATGCTGTTCGCCACCGGCAAGGCCGGGAATGCCGAGGTCGCGGAGGCGACCGATCCGGCGCTGGCGGGCTTCAAGGCCGCCCTCGACGACCTCTTGATCGAACTCGCGCAACTCGTCGCCCGCGACGGCGAGGGTGCGCGCAAGTTCGTGACGGTGAAGGTGAGCGGCGCCGAAAGCGACGCCTCGGCCCACCGGATCGCCCTGTCCATCGCCAACTCGCCGCTGGTGAAGACCGCCGTCGCGGGCGAAGACGCGAATTGGGGCCGCGTGGTCATGGCGGTCGGCAAGGCGGGAGAGCCCGCCGACCGGGATCGCCTTGCGATCTGGTTCGGGGATGTGCGCGTCGCCGTCGAAGGCGCCCGCGATCCCGCCTACAGCGAGGATGCGGCGAGCGCCGTGATGCGCGAACCGGAGGTGGAGATCCGCGTCGATCTCGGCCTCGGTTCGGGCAAGGCCCGCGTTTGGACCTGCGACCTGACCAAGGCCTATATCGAGATCAATGGGGATTACCGCTCGTGAGGGCGGCTCCCCTCGCCCTGGTCCTGGCCGCCCTCGGCGGCGGGGCCGTGGCCGACGAGGCGCCCTGCGCCCGGCACGTCAGCGTGGTCGGCCACGCCTCGTCCGCCCAGGCCCCGGATTTCGCGGAGATCGCGGTCGGCATCGAAGCCAAGGGCGCGAATGCCGCGACCGCCCTCGACGCCGCGTCGAAAGCCGTGGCGGGGATGTCCGCCCTCGCTCGCGAGGCCGGAATTCCACCCGCCGATATCGGTACGGCGGCGGTCAGCCTCCAGCCCGTCACCCGCCCGGTGACGCGGCCGGGCGGCGGCGTCAGCGAGGAGCCGGATGGCTACATGGCGACCAACGTGGTTCGCCTGCGCGTCGGCGACATGGGCCGACTCGGTGACCTCCTGCGACGTACGCTCGATTCGGGCGCGAACCGCATCGACGGCATCACCTTCGGCCTACGCGATCCCGAGGCCGCCCGCGCTGCCCTTCAGGTCGCTGCTGCCAAGGATGCACGCATCCGCGCTGCGGCCGTTGCCGAGGCGGTGGGCGCCAAGCTCGGGTCGCTCTGCACGCTTTCGGCCCTCGACGGCGCTCCCCCGCCCTACCCGATGCGCGCCATGGCGAGCCGCGCGGTGAAGGCGGCGCCCGTTCCGGTGGAGGCTGGGACCATCGAGAGCACGGCCTCCGTCACTGCGACCTTCGCGATCGCGCCATGAACGGCCCTCGCCTTCTCCTCGTCGTCGCCGTCGCCCTCGTGGATGCCGACGGGCGCGTGCTGGTGAGCGAGCGCCCGGCGGGCAAGCAGCTGGCGGGGCTCTGGGAGTTTCCCGGCGGCAAGGTCGAGCCCGGCGAACGGCCGGAGGAGACCCTGATCCGCGAGTTGTCCGAAGAACTCGGCATCACGGTCGAGGAGCCCTGTCTGGCGCCTCTCACTTTCGCGAGCCACGCCTATCCCGACTTCCATTTGCTGATGCCGCTCTACGTCTGCCGCCGCTGGGAGGGCACGCCGCGCTCCCTCGAAGGGCAGGCGCTCAAATGGGTGCAGCCCCGCGCGCTCCGCGACTTAGCGATGCCCCCGGCGGACGCGCCGCTGATCCCGTTCCTGATCGATCTGCTGGGGTAGCGCTCGCCTTGCGATGACGGCGAGGCGGGACGCGCTCACGCTTGAGGTTCAAAAACGCAACTTAGCGCCCGGCTAAAGATTTTTTGACATTGGTTCAAGTCGAAGCCGGGCGCCTCATCGCGTCCGGCTTCGTCGTTTCAAGCATATCGCAACGCACCATTGCATACAATCGTTGCTGCGCGCGCGAGAAAGACAGGCTGAAGCAGCAAATCAAAAAATTTGACGGGCGAAATCGTGCGCCGCCAGTAAGATGAACGCCGAAAACGGGTCACCAAGAGACACGGGAGGAGGCGCCGCATGGACGTCCATGAGTACCAAGCCAAGGAGCTGCTCGCGAGCTTCGGCGTCGCGGTTCCGAAAGGTGCCATCGCGTTCAGCCCGGACCAGGCGGTCTACGCCGCCACCGAACTCGGCGGCTCGTTCTGCGCGGTGAAGGCGCAGATCCATGCCGGTGCCCGCGGCAAGGCGGGCGGCATCAAGCTGTGCCGCACCTACAACGACGTCCGCGATGCCGCGAAGGAACTGCTCGGCAAGCGCCTCGTCACGCACCAGACCGGGCCGGAGGGCAAGCCGGTCCAGCGCGTCTACGTCGAGACCGCCGACCCGTTCGAGCGCGAGCCGTATCTCGGCTACGTCCTCGACCGGAAGGCCGAGCGCGTCCGCGTCATCGCCAGCCAGCGCGGCGGCATGGAGATCGAGCAGATCGCCGCCGAGGAGCCGGAGGCGCTGATCCAGGTGGTGGTCGAACCCGCCGTCGGCCTTCAGCAGTTCCAGGCCCGCGAGATCGCGTTCAAGCTCGGCCTCAACATCAAGCAGGTCGCGGCGGCCGTGAAGACGATCATGAACGCCTACCGGGCGTTCCGCGATTGCGACGGTACGATGCTGGAGATCAACCCGCTCGTCATCACCAAGGACGACCGGGTGCTGGCACTCGATGCCAAGATGTCCTTCGACGACAACGCCCTCTTCCGTCGCCCGACCATCATGGACATGCACGACCCCTCGCAGGGCGACCCGCGCGAGGCCCAGGCCGCCGAGCACAACCTCAGCTACATTGGCCTCGAGGGTGAGATCGGCTGCATCGTCAACGGCGCGGGCTTGGCCATGGCGACCATGGACATGATCAAGCACGCGGGCGGCGACCCGGCGAACTTCCTTGATGTCGGCGGCGGCGCCTCGCCCGAGCGCGTGGCTACCGCGTTCCGGCTGGTCCTGTCGGATCGCAACGTGAAGGCGATCCTCGTCAACATCTTCGCGGGCATCAACCGCTGCGATTGGGTCGCCGAGGGCGTCGTGAAGGCCGCCCGCGAGGTGAAGATCGATGTGCCGCTGGTCGTGCGGCTGGCCGGCACGAACGTGGAGGCGGGCAAGAAGATCCTGGCCGAAAGCGGGCTCGACCTCATCACCGCCGACACGCTGACCGATGCCGCGCGCAAGGCGGTCGACGCCTGCAACGCCGCCAAGAACAACCGCTGAGCCTTAAGGGGAGATCACGCCATGAGCATCCTCATCGACGAATCCACGCCGATCATCGTCCAGGGCATCACGGGCGACAAAGGCACCTTCCACGCCAAGGAGATGCTGGATTACGGCTCCAACGTCGTGGGCGGCGTCACCCCCGGAAAGGGCGGACGCACCCATCTCGGCCTGCCGGTGTTCAACACTGTGAAGGAGGCCGTGGAGGCAACCGGCGCCACCACCTCGATCACCTTCGTCGCCCCGCCCTTCGCGGCGGACGCGATCATGGAGGCGGCCGATGCGGGGCTTCGCCTCGTCTGCTCGATCACGGACGGCATCCCCGCGCAGGACATGATGCGCGTGAAGCGCTACCTCTACCGCTACCCGAAGGAGCGGCGGACGATGGTGGTGGGCCCGAACTGCGCGGGCATCATCTCCCCCGGCAAGTCGATGCTCGGCATCATGCCCGGCCACATCTACCTGAAGGGCAATGTCGGCGTGATCTCGCGCTCCGGCACGCTCGGCTACGAGGCGGCCTCGCAGTTGAAGGAACTCGGCCTCGGCATCTCGACCTCGGTCGGCATCGGCGGCGATCCGATCAACGGCTCATCCTTCCTCGACCACCTCGCCCTGTTCGAGATGGACCCGGAGACCGACGCGGTGCTGATGATCGGCGAGATCGGCGGTCCGCAGGAGGCCGAGGCCTCGGCCTGGATCCGGGACAACATGTCGAAGCCAGTGATCGGCTTCGTCGCGGGCCTCACCGCCCCGAAGGGCCGCCGCATGGGCCATGCCGGCGCGATCATCTCCGCCACCGGCGACAGCGCCGCCGAGAAGGCTGAGATCATGAAGAGCTACGGCCTCACCGTGGCACCGGATCCGGGCTCCTTCGGCCAGACCGTCGCCGACGTGCTCGCCCGGGCGGCGTAGCCGCAGAGGCCCGGTGGCGGCCCAGGCCGCCACCCAAAGCCTCCCGTCTTTGCGAGCGTAGCGAAGCAATCCAGGGCAACGGGACGTCTCCAGCCTTGGCGCCTCCCTGGATTGCTTCGCTGCGCTCGCAAGGACCGAGGTGCGGACTGAGAGCGCGCGCGGGAGCCGCCGCGATCGACGAGACGAACGACAGGAAAGAAGGGCTCCCCCATGCCCACGACGCTTCACGCCAGCCCCTCGGCCTCCGTCACCGGCTTCGCGCCGCCGGTCATCACCGGCACCTCGTCCGAGGTGGCGCTGGACATCCTGTTCCAGGCGCTGCTCGACGTCGCCCGTCGGCACGATCCCGAACTGGAGGCCGTCCTGCACGGCACGGCTGACATCTCGCGCTTCTCGCCCGAGATGCTGGCCCGCGCCCTTCAGGTCCAGGGGATCTGGTTCCAGCTGATCTCCATCGCCGAGCAGAATGCCGCGATGCGCCGCCGCCGTCACACGGAGCGGACGGAGGGCCGCGCGGCGCTCGGCGGATCCTTCGCGAAGGTGTTCACGGAGGCCCGTGCGCGCGGCATACCGCCGGAAAAGATCCAGGCCCTGCTGAACGACCTTCGGGTGCGCCCGACGATCACCGCCCACCCCACCGAGGGCAAGCGCGTGACCGTGCTGGAGAAGTTCCGGCGCATCTATCTCGTGCTGCGCGAACTGGAGATGCCGCGCTGGACCGATCGCGAGCGCAACGGCCTGATGAACGAGTTGCGCGACCAGATCGAGCTGGTCTGGATGACCGGCGAGTTGCACCTCGAGAAGGCGACCGTCGAGCGCGAGGTCGCCTGGGGCCTGCACTTCTTCGATGAATCGCTGTTCGAGATGCTGCCGGAGACCATGGATTCCCTGGAGGAATCCCTGAGCGAGGCCTATCCCGACGCCACCTTCAAGGTGCCGCCCTTCTTCCAGTTCGGCTCGTGGATCGGCGGCGACCGGGACGGCAATCCCTTCGTCACGGCCGCGGTGACGCGCACCACTCTGCAACGCAACGCCCTGGCCTCCTTGACCCGCTACCGCGACGGCGTGCGCGAACTCGGCCGCACGCTTTCGCTCACCGAGCGGACGCTCGCCGTGCCCACCGCCTTCCGGGAGGCCCTGTCGCGCCAGGCTCACCGAGAGCGGGCAGGCGCGCGCCATCGAACGGCGCAACCCCGGCGAGGCCTATCGCCAGTACCTCTCCTGCGTCCTGCGCAAAATCGAGGCGACCATCGCCCGCAACGAGGGGCGGCATCCCTCCGGCCCGGATTATCCGAGCGCGGATGGCCTGATCGAAGACCTGCGGGTGCTGGAGCGCGGCCTTGCCGAGGCACAATGCGGCGCTCTGGCCCGCGATCTCGTGCGGCCGGTGCGGCGGATGGTGGAGATCTTCCGTTTCTCGACGGTGCGCCTCGACCTGCGCGAGAACACCACCCGCACCACCGACACGCTGCGCGCCCTGTGGCGCCAGGAGAACGGCGACGGCGAGCCGCCCGCGCTTGATACAGCAGCTTGGCGTACCTGGCTCGATGCCAGCCTCGCCCGGACGCGCGATCCCGAGCGCTCCTTCGAGAACCTGCCCGACGCGGCGCGCGAGACACTCGCCACCTTCGCCCTGGTGGCGGAGATGCGCGAGAACCTCGACCGCGAGGCCTTCGGTTCCTTCGTTCTGTCGATGACCCGCTCGGTGCCGGACATCCTCGGCGCCTACCTGCTGGCCAAGGAAGCGGGCGTATTCCTCGATGCCTCGGGCACCGAGATCTGCCCGCTGCCCATCGTCCCGCTGTTCGAGACCATCGACGACCTGCGCGCCGCACCCGCCATCATGCGCGAACTGCTCGCCGTGCCGGTGGTGCGCCGCTCCACCCGCTGGCAGGGCGGGGTGCAGGAAGTGATGATCGGCTACTCGGATTCCAACAAGGACGGCGGCTACGTCGCCGCCAACTGGGAGCTGTACAAGGCGCAGAGCAAGCTCACCCGGCTCGGCCAGGAACTCGGCGTGCCGATCGCCTTCTTCCACGGGCGCGGCGGTTCGGTGAGCCGGGGCGGCGTGCCGACCCATCGGGGCATCGCGGCCCAGCCGCCGGGCTCGATCCGGGGCCGCTTCCGCATCACCGAGCAGGGCGAGGTCGTCTCGTTCAAATACGCCAACCGCGGCACCGCCGCCTACCAGATGGAATTGCTCGCCGCCTCGGTGTTCGAGCATGCCCTGGCGGGCGAGGGCAACGGTAACGCCGTGGGCCACGACGACGCCCTCGAAGCCCTCGCGGGCGCCTCGCGGGCGGCCTACGTCAACCTGCTGAACACGGATGGGCTAGTCGATTACTTCCAGGCGGCGAGCCCGCTGGACGAGATCGCCCTGCTCAACATCGGCTCGCGCCCGGCCCGCCGCTTCGGCGCCCGCTCCCTCTCCGACCTGCGGGCGATCCCCTGGGTGTTCGCGTGGTCGCAGAACCGGCACGTCGTCACCGGCTGGTACGGCGTCGGTTCCGGGCTCGCGAGCTTCATCGACGTGCGCGGCCGGGAGGGCGAGGCCACCCTCAAGCGGATGTTCAACGACTCGCGTGTCCTGCGCCTCGTCCTCGACGAGGTCGAGAAGACCCTCCTGATGGTCGATCTCGACATCGCCCGCGCCTATGCCGGCCTCGTGCCGGATACGGGGGTGCGCGAGCGGATCTTCTCCGCCATCGAGGCCGAGTACGCGCTGACCCGCGAGATGGTGCTGCGCGTCAGCGGCGGCTCGGAGTTGGCCGAGCGCTTCCCCCTATTCCGTGACCGCCTGAAGGGGCGGCTGCCGACGATCAACCAAGTCTCCCGCGAGCAGGTCGAACTGCTCGCCCGCTACCGTAGCGAGACGGATGAGGACCGGAAGGAGGCGGTGAAATCCGCCCTGCTCCTGTCGATCAACTGCATCGCCGTGGGGTTCGGGGCGACGGGATGAGGGCAGTGGAACATTCCCGAACGTAACGCATCCCTGGATTGCTTCGCTCTGCTCGCAATGACGGCTTGAACCCTGTCCGAAACAGCCAGGAACACCAGTTGAACCCCCGGCGCGCCACACCCGACCCGCGCGGGACGAGACCACCCCAAGGAGGAACACAGACATGAGCTTCACCCTGATCCAACAGGCCAAGGCGCGCCTGCACCGCTCGGAACTGGCCGTCCCCGGCTCGAACCCGACCTTCATGGAGAAGTCCGCGTCCTCGGCCGCAGACGTGATCTTCCTCGATCTGGAAGACGCCGTCGCCCCCGACGACAAGGAACAGGCCCGCAAGAACATCATCCAGGCGCTGAACGACCTGGATTGGGGCAACAAGACCATGATGATCCGCATCAATGGTCTCGACACGCACTACATGTACCGGGATGTGGTGGACATCGTGGAGGCTTGCCCGCGCCTCGACATGATCCTGATCCCCAAGGTCGGCGTGCCGGCGGACGTCTACGCCATCGACGTGCTCACCACGCAGATCGAGCAGGCCAAGAAGCGTGAGAAGAAGATCGGCTTCGAAGTGCTGATCGAGACCGCGCTCGGCATGGCGAATGTCGAGGCCATCGCGCAATCCTCGAAGCGCCTGGAGGCCATGTCCTTCGGCGTGGCCGACTATGCCGCCTCGACCCGCGCCCGCTCCACCGTGATCGGCGGCGTGAACCCCGACTTCTCGGTGCTGACCGACAAGGACGAGTCCGGCAATCGCCAGACCCATTGGCAGGACCCGTGGCTGTTCGCCCAGAACCGCATGCTGGTGGCCTGCCGCGCCTACGGCCTGCGCCCGATCGACGGCCCGTTCGGCGACTTCTCCGATCCGGACGGCTACCGCTCGGCGGCCCGCCGCTGCTCGGCGCTCGGCTTCGAGGGCAAGTGGGCGATCCACCCGAGCCAGATCGAGCTCGCCAACGAGGTGTTCACCCCCTCCGAGGCCGAGGTGACCAAGGCCCGCCGTATCCTCGAAGCCATGCAGGAGGCCGCCAAGGCCGGCCGTGGCGCCGTCTCCCTCGACGGTCGTCTCATCGACATCGCCTCGATCCGCATGGCCGAGGCGCTGATCGAGAAGGCCGATGCGATGAAGTAAGGATTATAGGAGGCGCGACCTGGGTTGCGCCTCTTTATTCCGCCTTGATAGGGATATTGTCGCGGGCTTCACCAGCCCGTCCGTGATGGGCCTCACGCGGCCGGTTGCGGCCGGGAGTCGAACGAATGGTCATCGGTCTGACGTGGCTAAACCCTAACGAGTGATCGCCAGGAGCCGGTGTAGCCATCACCGGCTCCACTCCCGAATATAAGCGAATTCGCGCGCTTCGCCAATCGACTTCACGGTATTACGAGAACGGCCGGTCGTCCGGCAGCCGCGCCGCCGCGATCTCCTCAGGCGTCGGATCGCGCAGGGGCCTGATCCCCTCGCGCCATTCCGGTGCGATCAGCCCGAGCCGGGCGAACCCGTCGAGCCAGCCGTCCATCGGCCAGATGCCGTGGCGATCGTGGAAAAGCTGCGCGTTGGCAGCGATGTCGCGAAAATGTTGGAGAGGCGGGTCGAAGGCCGGATGGTGCTGGTGGAAGGCGAGCGGGCCACCCAGGAACAGCACCGGCACATCTGCCGCTTCCGCGCGGAAGGCGAGGTCCGTATCCTCGGCGCCATAACCGGAAAAGCTCTCGTCGAACCCGCCGAGCCTGTCATAGGTCGAGGCTCGCACCGCGAAGGCGAGCGACCAGAACAGGCCGGGCTGCGGCGAGGGAGCGACCCCCGAGACAGGGAAGTGCCGCACCGGGTGGAGATGCCCCGCCGCGATGAGGTCCGCCTCGGTCCAGCCATCATGCACGGCCCCTGCGGGCAGGTAGCGCACCGCGCAGCAGATCAGCCCGTCATGGTCCCGCGCCGCCGCGGAGAGACCCGCGACAAGATCCGCCGAGGGGATGCAATCGACATCGAGGTAGACCAGCACGTCGGCATCGCCCGCCGCGCGGCGCCCCGCATTTCGGGCCGCCGCAAGGGGCAGGCCTTCCCCCGCGAGAAAGACCCGCTCCACGGGAAAGGGCAGAGTTGGGAGAGGCGAATCGTCCCCGCCCATCTCCACGACGATGCAACGATCCGGCGCCTGTCCCCGCCCGAGCCCTTCGAGCAGGCGGGCGAGATGCGCGCCTCTCCCCTTGTTGAGGGTAACGACCGCGATGCTCATTCCGTGATCGCCACGAAGCGCTCGCTCGGCCCGCACAGGCGGTCGATCATCGCGGGCTCCAGGCGGAAGCCGGTCGGATCGTCGTGGATCAGGTCCGTGGTCTGCGATTCGTGGGCATAGACCGCCTTGGCCTTGATAGCGCTGAAGGCGGACACGTCGAGGCGCAGCCCCTGCGGCGCCCCGCCGACCTCCGTCTCCGGCGGCAGGGTCCAACCCCAGACGGGATATTCGTAGGTCCGCACCCCCGGCATCCTAGGCCGGGCCAATCCGACGATGGCGGCGGCGGCCTTGTGATCGCAATGGGGATCGTGCCGCCATGTCACGAACACCGCGCTCGCCACGCAGGCCCGCGCCGCCTCAGCCACGGCCAGAGCGGCCGCCTCGGCCCGGTGGCCGTCGCTCGGCACATGGGCGTCGGGCAAGCGCAGAAAGGTGACGCGCGCAGGGTCCATGCCGAGGACGGCGACGGCGCGGCGGGTCTCGTCCTCGCGCAGCGTCCGCAGTTTCTCCGGCGGGTAGAGGGCGGAATGGGTGTGCGAGCCGCAGCCGTCGCTCACCACCACGAGACGCACATCGCGACCTTCGGCACGGGCGGCGGCGATGAGACCGCCGCAACCGAGGCTCTCGTCATCGGGATGGGGCGCTACCACTACGAGGCCGCCCGGCCCGACCAGCGTGTCCAGGGAAGCCAGCGGCAGGGTATCGGCGGCGGCGAGAAAGGCGTCGGCACGCATCGTGCGGGGTCTCCGGTCCCGGCGGCCCCGGCCGGAACGAACAGCGGGGACCATCGGGCAAACCGGCTGAACGGTGCCTGAGCAGCCCTACCGATCGTTCTCCGTCGTCAGGTTGCCGAGCCGCGTGCCTTCATCGACGCCCCGTGCCTCGCCGAGGCGGACGCCCGGCATGGGTGATTCGGTGAAGACAATGCCCGCCGCCGTGAAGGCGCTGCGCAGCACCTCGATCTGGCCGGAGGGCGAATCGCCGTAGCCGGACTCGAAGGTCTTCACCAAAGATGGGTCGCATCCGGCCTTGTTCGCCAGATCGGCCTCGGACCAAGCGAGCAATCCCCGCGCCGCCCGCGACTGGGCCGGAGTCATCACCAGGGGCACCTCTCCGCTCTGGACGCCTTCGTCGGATCCCGTCACGTCAAACCTCCTGTCAACGTGGTCCACAACGATGCCGGACCGGCAACGTTTCCCTTTCAAGTGGCCCGTGATCATAATTGTGCTGAAATTGAACGTCATGGAGCCCGACGCCGGAATCGCCGGGGGGCGGGACCGGACGGTCCAACCAGCGCGAACGCGCGACAAAGGGGCAGAACGATGAGAGCGGTGCTGATCGCCACGCTGGCCTGTACCGTGATGGCCGCGGGCATCTTCGCCACGGGCGAGGCTCAAGCCCAGATGGGCGGCCAGAGCACGGGCTTCGGTAAGGGCTTTCGCCGTCCCGGTGGCGAAGACGGCAAGAAGCCCCAGTACGTTCCCGGCGCCAAGGCGCAGGAGAAGAACTTCCCGCTCGATTCGACCTGGACCGCCGTGAGCCTGAACGGCAAGCCGTTCGGCGGCAACGACCGTCCGAGCTTCATCGTCGACAAGCAGTACCGCGCCCGCGGCTACGGTGGCTGCAACACCTTCGCGGCCACCGCCTTCCCGCTGCGCGAGCAGCACCTCGCCGTGGGCCCGCTGGCGCTGACCAAGCGTCCCTGCGACAAGTCCATCGCCGCTACCGAGCAGGCGTTCTTCGTCGCCCTGCGCACCGCGGGCGCCTGGGACATCGTCGGGTCGCAGCTCGTGCTGAAGAGCCCGAACGGCGAGCTCAAGTTCGACCGCGCCCTGTAAGAATCTGTTCATAACGCTCACCGAAAGCCGCCGGTCTTCAGGCGGCTTTCAGGGGTGCGGGTATTCTATCTCCCGGTGACAGGGGGGTGGCGTATGCCGGTCGGTTCGGGTTCTGGACAGGCTCATCTTTCCGGGTACGGCCTCGCTCCGGTGCGGTCGGCCGGGCCCAGCGGATTCCATCCCCTCGCCCTGTGGATCGCCGCCGCCGCGCCGGTGGCTGCAACCCTTCTCCTTCTCGTCCGGCTGGCCGCCTGATCCTCACCGGCCGCCCTCGGGCGGACTGCCCAGCGAGTGACCACCATCTCCGACGCCGAATCGAAGCCCGCGGCGCGCGAGCGCGGCTCACGCCTGCTGCTCGGGCTGTTGCCGCCGCTCGTGCTCGCCCTGGGCTGGGAAGGCGGCGTCGATGCGGGGCTGTTCTCCGGCCGCCTGCTGCCGCCACCGAGCCGGATCGCGGCGACCCTCTGGCAACTGGCCGCCTCGGGCGATCTGGCGATGCATGTCCAGGCGACGCTGGTGCGCGTCGGCCTCGGCTTCGCTTTCGGGGCGTTGGCAGGCATCCTGGCGGGCGCCCTCGTCGCCACCCTGCCGCGCCTGCGCTGGTTGATTGATCCGTCCTTGCAGGCCCTGCGGGCCGTGCCCTCCCTCGCCTGGGTCCCGTTGTTCATCCTCTGGTTCGGCATCCTTGAGACGCCGAAGGTGTTGCTGATCGCAGTCGGCGTGTTCTTCCCCGTCTATGTCGGGGTGGCGGGCGCCATCGCCTCGGTGGACCGTAAGCTCGTGGAAGTGGGCCGGGTGTTCCGCCTGTCGAAGGCAGCGCAGGTTCGCCGCATCCTCCTGCCCGCTGTGCTGCCCGCGACCCTCACCGCGCTGCGCACGGGGCTCGGCCTCGGCTTCCTATTCGTCGTGGCGGCGGAACTGATGGGGGCTTCCGAAGGGCTCGGCTACCTGCTGGTCGATGGTCAGCAATTCGGTAAGCCGGATCAGATCATGGCCGCGATCATTACCTTCGCGGTGGTGGGCAAGCTCGCCGATGCGCTGCTCGTCACCCTCACCGGGCCGCTGGTTCGCTGGCAGGATACGGCACGCGATTCGCTCTGATCAGCGCGCGACGCCAGCTTTGGCGGGCTGCTTGGCGCAAGGCTTGGCGGACAGTCGCTCCACCGACTGCCGGGGTTCGGAGGATGTGACCGGGGGAAGAGCTGCGCCAGCGCCGTGGCGACCCCATAGAGGATCGGGTCGGCGCTGGGGCCTTCGCGCGGCGGGCAGATATCGCTCTTGAGCATCAACATGATCCGGTTCTCGCGACGGGTGGCGAACACCGGCCATCACAGCGCTAGAAGACTACGCTGCGACAATGCGGCATACGGAGCTTCGTTGCCCGGCAATTCATGTTTCTTTTGAATATGATGCTTTTTAATCCATCATCAGGCCGAGCCTTGGCCATGTGAGGCAGAACACATCATCCACGGCTGCGAAGGATGATGTCGGCGGGTGGAATCGTGACAGGACACGCGGCGGGCCGGACGGTCATCACCACCGCGCCCCGGCATTGAGCCCGGCATCCTTCGGCGGCGGCGATCTGATCTCGCCCGCAGGCCTGCGCGAAGCAGAAGTGGCCGAGATCCTCGCAGGTGGCGATGAACCGCCCCATGGGCACGGGCCGGTACAAGTCAGCCGCAGGGACAGGCGAGGCGGCGAACAGAGCCGCGAGTCCGAAGACGAGGTTCCAACGGGTCATCGCGCCCTCCTGAGAGGGCTCACTTAGCATTGGCAGGGCGCGCGGACCTGTGCCATTCCCGCGACAGGGAGAGACAAGGCCGTCGGGCCCACCAAGATCGGAGCGCGGCGTGCTCGCCATCGACGACCTGTCCAAGACCTATGCCGACGGTACGCGGGCCCTCGAGCGGATCGCGCTCACCGTGCCGGCGGGGGAGATCCTCGCCCTTGTGGGTGGCTCCGGCTGCGGCAAGACAACCCTACTGCGCTTGATCGCAGGGCTCGATCGGCCCAGCGAAGGCGCCATCACCCTCGACGGGGAAACCATCGCCGGGCCCCATCCCGGCGTCGGGTTGGTGTTCCAGGAACCCCGCCTCCTGCCCTGGCTCGATGTCGCGGCCAATGTCGGCTTCGGCCTGTCCGAGCTGAAGCGCGGTGAGCGGCGCGCAAGGGTGATGCACGCCCTGGAGCGGGTCGGCCTCGCCGAGCATGCCGGGCGGTGGCCCCGCGACCTGTCGGGTGGCCAGCAGCAGCGCGTCTCGATCGCCCGCGCCTTCGTGGCCGAGCCCCGCGTCCTGCTCCTCGACGAACCGTTCTCGGCGCTCGACGCCTTCACCCGCAAGGATCTGCACGGCCATCTGCTCGCCCTCTGGGCCGAGCACCGGCCGACAGTGGTGCTGGTGACCCACGATGTCGGCGAGGCGGTCGCGCTCGCCGACCGGGCGGTGGTGATGCGCCCACGCCCCGGCCGTCTGGACGAGACCCTCCGCATCGCCCTGCCCCGACCGCGCGACCCGGCCTCGCCACAGAGCGAGGCGGCGGTGCGCTCGATCCTCGCGGCCCTCGACCGCTCGCTGAAGCCTGCCCCCGCCCGGGCCGACGCGGCGCCGACGAACGCCAATTGGTGGTAGCCCCCTTCCCGGAGAGATTCGATGCCCCTCTACGCCCTGGACGAGCACATCCCGCAGTTGGCCGAGCCGGACCGCACCTGGATCGCGCCGGACGCGCAGGTGATCGGCCAGGTGCATCTCGGCGTCGATGTGGGGATCTGGTTCGGAGCGGCCCTGCGCGGCGACAACGAGCCGATCCGCATCGGTGATCGCAGCAACGTGCAGGAGGGCGTGATCATGCACGTCGATCCCGGCTTCCCGCTGACCATCGGCGAGGACGTCACGGTGGGCCACGGCGCCATCGTCCATGGCTGCACGATCGGCGACGGCACGCTCATCGGCATGGGCGCGACGATCCTGAACGGGGCAAAGATCGGAAAGGGCAGCCTCGTCGGCGCCAACGCGCTGGTGACGGAGGGCAAGGAATTCCCGGACAACAGCCTGATCGTCGGAGCACCGGCCAAGGCGGTCCGCATCCTCGACGAGGCGGCGATCACAGGCCTGCGGGACGCCGCCCGCCGCTACGTCGAGAACGGCCAGCGGTACAAGAAGGGCCTGCGGCGGGTGGATTGAGAGAGTGGACCCCTCTCCCCGCCCGAAGTCGAACCTGCCCGACTTCGGTTTCCCCGACGGAAATCGGGCGAGCCCGAGGTCCGTCGGGGAGAGGGGTTTGGGTCGCCCTCAGTTCACCTTGGCCTTGACCACCTCGTAGACCTTTTCGGTCAGCGGTCCGGCTTCGGCGAGGATGCCTTCGAGTTCGTCCAAGCGCTCCTGCGCGAAGTCCCGGTCCTCGAGGCCCTTGGCGTTGACGTAGACGTTGAGCGCCGCGCTCTTGAGGCCGGCATAGGCCGAGAGCACGGCCACGCCCGCGTCGGACACGACGTTGAGGTTGCCCTTGTCCGCCGTGATCGCCGCGAGGTCGATCACCGCCCGACAGGCCCGGCAGCAGGAGAGCGGCACGTCGCAGGCTTCCTTGAGCGCCGCCTGGATGGCCTTGCTGCGGGCCTCCTTCTCCTCGTCCGTCCCCTTGG
This sequence comes from Methylobacterium komagatae, assembly GCF_042661665.1. Lineage (NCBI taxonomy): Bacteria > Pseudomonadati > Pseudomonadota > Alphaproteobacteria > Hyphomicrobiales > Methylobacteriaceae > Methylobacterium > Methylobacterium komagatae. Next base: position 1,526,849 of record NZ_JBHSWN010000001.1, on the reverse strand, counting down.
GCAGGCCGTAGGCGCCCATCACGGCGTCGAAGGCCGCGACGTCCTGGGCGATCATGCCGGTGAGGCCCGCGCGCAGGCCCTCGGAACGCGCCAGCACGTCCTTCAGCTCTTCCTCGACCTCGGCATACTTCTTCTTGCCGATGGTCAGGTTGCACACCATCGAGACCAGGGCCGCGCCCATGGCCCCGGAGATGGCCGCCGCTCCGCCGCCGCCCGGGGTGGGGGCGGCGCTGGCGAGTTCCGTCAGGAACGTCTGGATCGAGTCGTTCTCGGGCCGGGCCTTGTCACCCATCACGCCATCTCCTTGGCGAGCGCGTAGATCTCTTCGGCGTCGAACACCTTGTCGGTGCTCTCGAAGAGCTTGCCGATGCAGGCCCGGTGCAGCTTCAGCTTGAGGCCGCCGATGCCGAGCGCGCCGAAGGCCGACTTGCCGTGGCGCTCCTTGCCCTTGTCCATGGCATCGAGGCCGCCGATGCCCGTCGGGGGCTGGGCGTTGTAATCGGCCAGGAACTCCACGGCCGGATCATTGGCCCAGGCCGATTCCGGCAGCAGCTCGACGCCGATGGCGCCCGCCGAGAAAATCAGGTTCTTGCCCTTGGCCAGCGCGATGCGCGACGCCTCGTCCGGCGTGGCGGCGGCGGAGACGTTCACCCCGAAGCGCTTGTTGATGCTGTCGGCGGCGGCCTGGGTCTTGTCGAGGGCGCGGCCCGCGATCACGACCTCGGCGCCCTCGCCCGCGAGCAGGGCGGCCGAGCGCATGCCCACCGGACCGGTGCCCGCGAGCACGACGGCCGTCTTGCCCTTGAGCGAACCGGCGGCCTTCGCCACCAGGGCGACGCCTGCGGCGGCGGTGGTGTTCGAACCGTTGGAATCGAGCATGCAGGAGACGCGGAACGGGCCGAAGAAGCGCTTCTTCACGGCCTCGAACACCGCCTCGCCCTCGGCCATGTTGCCGCCGCCGACGAAGATCGCGGTCGACTTCTTCTCCGAGCCGCCACGGGTGTAGATCGTCCCATCGACATAGGCGCCGACATTGTCCGGCGTGACGTTGCCGTATCCGGTGATGTGATCGGCCCCGCCATCGTAGCCCACCACCACGTCGAAGACGCTGGGGGCGGAATCGGTGTCGAACTGGAACAGCAGCTTTTTCATGAGTGTGCGGGTCCTGATCTTTGATCCGTCGGTGTTCTATGGACGCTCACCGTCTTTGCGAGTGGAGCGAAGCAATCCAGGGCGGTGCTCCCTTCGGGAACGGCCCGCTTCCCTGGATCGCTTCACTGCGTTCGCGATGACGGATGTGGATTACCCCTCGACCACGTTCTGCGGCTTGCCCGCCACGAACGCCTCGACGTTGTCGACGAGTTGATCGGCCAGGATCTGCATGGCCTCCTTGCTCGCCCAGGCGACGTGCGGTGTGACGATGAGGTTCGGCAGGTCCGCGTCGCAGAGGATGTTGCCGTCCTTGGGCGGCTCCTGCGCGACCACGTCGAAGCCTGCGCCGGCGATGGTGCCGTCCTTGAGGGCTTCGAGAAGGGCCGCCTCGTCCACCAGGCCACCGCGGGCGGTGTTGATGAGGATGGCGTTCTTCTTCATCCGCTTCAGTTCGGCGGCGCCGATCAGGCCCTTCGTCTCCGGTGTGAGCGGGACGTGCAGGGTGATGACGTCGGACTGGGTGAGCACCGTCTCGAAGTCGGACAGGCCCTCCTGCGGGAAGGTGTCGTAGGCCAGGATCTTCATGCCCAGGGCCTCGCCGCGCTTGGCGATGGATTTGCCGAGAGCCCCGTAGCCGACGATGCCGAGGGTGGACCCGGCGATGTCGTAGATCGGGTAATCGAAGTAGCAGAACTGGCGCGACTTCGCCCAATCGCCCCGCTTCACCGAATTCGCATACGGAACGATGGCCCGGCGCAGGGCGAACATCAGGCCGACCACGTGCTCGGGCACGGTGTTGAAGGCGTAGTTGCGGATGTTGACGACGGTGATGCCTTGCGCCTTCGCCTGAGCCTTGTCGACCACGTCCGTTCCGGTGGCGGCCACGGCGATCAGCTTGAGATCGGGAAGTTGCTTCAGCACGTCGGCGCGCATCGGCACCTTGTTGATGAGGGCGATCTCGGCACCCTGAAGCCGCGAGACGATGTCCTCCGGCGTCCAGGTCGATTCGTGCTCGACATATTCGTGCTCGAAGCTGAACGGCTTCAGCGTCGCGTCGAGCGATTCCCGGTCGAGGAACACGATCTTCTTCGCCATGGGTCGTCGGCTCCCTCTCCGGCGGCCGGGCGGCGGCCGGGTCTGTTTTAGACGTCTTTTCTTATGGGGGTCCGGCGGAGGGATCGAGCCCTCCGCCGGCCTTCAATCACGCCTTGTGCAGCGGATTTTCGCGCAGGTAGCTCGACGCGGCGGCGACGCCGGAGCCGGGCGTGACCTTCATGCCGCAATCGATCATCGCCATCTCGGCGCCCGCGATGGCGCCCAGCAGTGACAGCTCGTTGAGATCGCCGAGGTGGCCGATGCGGAACACCTTGCCCGCGACTTTGGACAGACCGGCGCCGAGGGAGAGGTTGTACCGCTCATAGGCGTGGCTGATGATCTTGGCCGCATCGACACCCTCCGGCACGACGATCGCCGTGACGGTGTCGGAGTTCCACTTGGGCTCCTTGGCGCAGGGCTTGAGGCCCCAGGCAGCCACGGCCTGACGGGTCGCCTCGGCGAGCACGTGATGGCGGTGGTAGATGTTCTCCATCCCCTCCTCCTTCATCACGGTCAGCGCTTCCTTCAGACCGTAGAGAAGCGGCAGGGCCGGTGTGTAGGGGAAGTAGCCACCCTTGTTCGCGTTGGGCTGGTCGGCCCAGGCGAAATACACGTGGCCGAGACGGTCGTTGCTGCCGCCCTGGCCGCCCTCGGCGACCTTCAGCGCCTTCTGGCTGACGCAGAGCAGGCCGAGGCCGGCCGGTAGCATGAAGCCCTTCTGCGAGCCCGCCACCGCGCAATCGACCTTCCACTCGTCCATCTTGAACGGCAGCGAGCCGATGGAGGAGATGCCGTCGACGAAGAGCAGGGCCGGGTGACCGGCGGCGTCCATCGCCTTGCGCACGGCGCCGATGTCGCTGGTGACGCCGGTCGCGGTCTCGTTGTGGACGACCATCACGGCCTTGATGGCGTGATCCTTGTCGGCGCGCAGCGCCTCGCCGATCTTCTCCGGATCGGCACCGGTGCCCCACTCCTCGTCCTGGACGATCACGTCGAGGCCGAGGCGCTGGGCCATGTCGACCCAGAGGTGGCTGAACTGGCCGAAGCGGGCCGCGACCACCTTGTCACCCCGGCAGAGGGTGTTGGTCAGCGCCGATTCCCAGATACCCGTGCCCGAGGACGGGTAGAGCAGGATCGTGCCGTCGGTCGTGCCGTAGACCATCTTGGCGTCTTGGAAGAGCGGCTTGGCGAGCTCGGGGAAGCTCGGCGAGCGGTGATCCTCGGACTGCACCGACATCGCCCGGATCACCCGGTCGGGAATGGTGGTCGGACCGGGGATGAAAAGGTGGTTGCGACCGGGGCGCCGGGTTGCGGCCATGATGTCTCCTCCGAATGGTTTCGCGCGCGGGATCGGGCCCGGCGCGGGATCTGTCGCGCGTGTCGGGGTTGTAAGCGTCGGGGAATTGCCGGGAAGACCCCGTCCGCCTGCGCGGCCGTTGCCTGCCCTGGACCCTGGGCGCTGCGGAGCGGCAGGCGGCGTGTGCCGCTCGCGTCGCGGCGCTGCCCGCGCCGGTCGCCTCCGATGTGCCGTCCTATCCTCGCGGCGCCGGAATTCGCGCCGCCTTCCCTTCCGCGCTGGCCCCACCGGCGGCCCGGCCGGGGCCGTCGGATCTCATGTATTATGGGTTGGCATCGCTCGAAAGGAAAACCGGAAAATCTTCGGACAAGGGGCAAAAAAATTTGGCGTGCAGTGCAACCTGTCGGCCAGGAAGGTTGAGTCAACGATTTCACGAATGTTGCCGGGTCATGTGACCGGCAGCGTCATCAAAACGAGACGTAATCGCGCTCTGGATCCCCGCGCAACTCGCAGGGAGACCGCCGTGGCAGAGGACGACGACAGGCCGATCCGCGTCCGCACCCTGTTCCTGTCCGATCTGCACCTCGGGACGCGCGGGTGTCAGGCGGGGATGCTGCTGGGCTTCCTGAGGGACTACGATGCGGACACCATCTACCTCGTCGGCGACATCGTCGACGGCTGGCAGCTGAAATCCGGCTGGTACTGGCCGCAAGCCCATAACGACGTGGTGCAGAAGCTCCTGCGCAAGGTCCGCAAGGGGACGCATGTCGTCTACCTGCCGGGCAACCACGACGAGTTCCTGCGCAACTACGTCGGCACGACCTTCGGCGGCATCGAGATCGCCGACACGGCGATCCACGAATCGGCGGACGGACGCCGCTACCTCGTGATCCATGGCGACCAGTTCGACATGGTGATGCGCCACCAGCGCTGGCTCGCCCATCTGGGCGACGGCGCCTACACGCTCGCCCTGTGGCTGAACACGATCCTCAACCGCTTCCGGCGGCGGCTCGGCCTGTCGTACTGGTCGCTGTCGGCCTGGGCCAAGCTGAAGGTGAAGAACGCCGTCAGCTTCATCGGCAAGTTCGAGGAGATCCTGGCCGAGGAGGCCAAGCGCCGGGGGGCGCAGGGGGTCATCTGCGGCCACATCCACCACGCGGCCGACCGGTCCATCGGCGACCTGCGCTACCTCAATACCGGCGATTGGGTCGAATCCTGCACCGGCATCATCGAGCATTACGACGGCCGGATCGAGGTGATCCACTACCCGTCGCTGCTGCGGGCCAAGGAGGCGGAGAATCAGGCGCAGGCCCAGCCCCAGCTTCCGCCAGGGCGGAGAGCCGTCGCGTGAGACTCTTGATCGCGAGCGATGCGTGGCACCCGCAGGTCAACGGCGTGGTGCGCTCCCTCGAACAGATGATGCGGCGGGCGCCCGCCCACGGCTTCGCCGCCTCCATTCTGAGCCCGGCCGAATTCCCGTCCATGCCCCTGCCGGGCTATCCCGAGATCCGCCTCGCCTGCCCGGTCCCGGGGCGCCTCGCCAGCCGGTGGGACGAGGCGGCGCCGACCCATGTGCACATCGCCACGGAGGGGCCGGTGGGCTTCGCCGTACGTCGGCGCTGTCTCGCGCAGAGGCTACCCTTCACCACCAGCTATCACACGCGCTTCCCCGAATATCTCGCCGCCCGCGCGCCCGTGCCGGAGGCGTGGTCCTACGCCTATCTGCGCCGCTTCCACGGGGCCGCGAACGGCACGATGGTGAGCACGAAGAGCCTCCAGAGCGAGTTGGAAGCGCGCGGCTTCGGCCGCATCATGCAATGGACGCGGGGCGTCGACACCGATCTCTTCGCGCCCGCCGTGCCGGGCGCCGCGCTGCCCGCCGCGCTCGCCGGGCTGCCCCGTCCGTTCTTCCTGTTCGTCGGGCGGCTCGCCATCGAGAAGAACGTCGCCGCCTTCCTGGCCCTCGACCTGCCGGGCACCAAGGTGGTGATCGGCGACGGGCCGGACCGCGCGCGGCTGGAGAGCCTCGCCCCGCAGGCGCGGTTCCTCGGCACCCGCACGGGCGCCGACCTCGCTGCGCTCTACGCCGCCTGCGACGTGTTCGTGTTCCCGAGCCTCACCGACACGTTCGGCATCGTGCTGCTGGAAGCCCTGGCCTGCGGCCTGCCCGTGGCGGCCTTTCCCGTGCCCGGCCCCCTCGACGTGATCGGCACGAGCGGCGTCGGCGTGCTCGACCACGACCTGCGCGCGGCGGCCCTGCGGGCGCTGACGATTCCCCGGGCCTCCTGCCGCGAGGATGCCCTGCGCCGGGGCTGGGATGAGAGCGCCCGGCAGTTCTTCGGCAACATCCTCCTCGCCCGCCGCCTCGCCGTACCGCAGGCGGCGTGACGCGGCGCGCTGGAGATGCCAGGAGGGCGCCATGCCGCCCTTCGATCCTGCCCGCGCCCCCAGCTACCCCGCCGTCATCGGCTGCGACGAAGTCGGTCGCGGCGCGCTGAGCGGACCGGTGGTGGTGGCCGCCGTCTGGTTCGACCCCGCCGCGATACCGGCGGACCTGCTCGGCGCACTCGACGACAGCAAGAAGCTGCCCGAACCCACGCGCAACCGCCTCGCCCCACTGATCCGGCGGCACGGGCGCGTCGCCCTCGCAGCGGGCTCGCCCGCCCTGATCGACCGGATCAACATCCGCGCCGCCACCCTCGACGCCATGGCGCGGGCCGTGGCCAAGCTCGGCCTCGACGCGCCGGTCTACGTGGATGGGCGCGACGCCCTCCCCGGGCTGACGGGACGGGCGGTGATCGGCGGCGAGCGGCTGGTGCCGCAGATCGCCGCCGCCTCCATCGTCGCGAAGGTTCTGCGCGACGCCTTCATGCGGCGGCTGGCCCGCGCCCATCCCGGCTACGGTTGGGAGCGCAATGTCGGCTACGGCACCGCCCTCCACCGCCAAGGTCTGGCCACCCTCGGCCGCAGCGCCCACCACCGGGTGAGCTTCACGAAGACGTTCGGGTAGAGCGTCTCAGAACAGGCTGAGCTGCGCCCCCGGCGACCGGAAATCGTCCGTGTTCAGGGCCATGCGCCCGAATGAGAACCCGAGCCTCCTGCCCGCGAGGCGGACCCGCTGGCCGATCATCTCGGCGTAGGGCCCCTCGCCCCGGAAGCGGTGGCCGAAGCGCGAATCGTTCTCCTTGCCGCCACGCGACTGGCGCAACAGCGCGAGGGCGCGCTCTCGGCGCTCGGGGTAATGCTCCGCGAACCAATCGGCCACGAGATCCTTCACCTCGCCGGGCAGGCGCAGCAGAGCGTGACCGATCCGGCTCGCCCCCTGCGCATGGGCAGCCTCCAACACCGATTCGATCTCGTGATCGGTGAGGCCGGGGATGATCGGCGAGATGTTGACCATGACTGGCACCCCCGCATCCGCCAGGGCGCGCATGGCCGCGAGCCGCTTCTCCGGACGCGGCGCGCGGGGATCGAGCCGCCGGGACAGGGCCGGATCGAGGGTCGGCAGGGAGATCGCGACGAGGGCGAGGTTTCGCGCGGCCATCCTCGAGAGAAGATCGAGGTCGCGCAGCACGAGGTCCGATTTCGTGGTCACGCCCACCGGGTGCCGGGCCTCGTCCAGCACCTCCAGCACGGCCCGGGTGAGGCGGTGCTCCCGCTCGATCGGCTGGTAGGGATCGGTGGCGGTGCCGAGCGCGATGGTCTCCGGCCGGTAGCCCGGTGCCGACAACTCCTTCCGCAGCAGCCGCGCCGCCTCCGGCTTGGTGAAAAGGCGCGATTCGAAGTCGAGCCCTGGAGACAGGCCGAGATAGGCGTGGGTCGGCCGCGCGTAGCAATAGATGCAGCCGTGCTCGCAGCCGCGATACGGGTTGACCGAGCGATCGAAGGGGATATCCGGCGAGGTATTCCGGGCGATGATCGAGGCCGTCCGCTCCGGCCGGACCTCCGTCCGCAGGGGCGCGGGCGCCTCGCTCTCCCAGCCATCATCGAAAGCCTCCCGCCGGGCGGTTTCGAACCGGCCACTCGGATTCGCCGTGGCACCCCGCCCCTTCCGGCCCTCGGGCAGGGGCATGCTCTCGGTCAGGCGAAGGGTGATCGGCGAATCTTGACGCATGAAGCCTCGCTGGCCTTAGGAACATAACACGAACGATTTGAGCGAGTCTGCGGAAAATGCGGGCAAACCGAGAGACTTGCGGCCCGTGGCGCGGGAATAGCGTTTCTCCTCGCGCAAAATCGGGTATGCGCCCCGCATGCTCTCCGCCGTGACCCATTTGGACGATCCGGCCGACCCGGACGCGATCGACCGGCTGGCCGACACGCTCAGCGCCCTCGTGTCGGGCGTGGCGGGCGGCCTCGTCGGCGACGCGATCATCGTCGTGCCCCGTGAGGTCCCCGCCGTGGCGACCGTCGCGGAGGCGACCGGCGCGGTGCTGGTGGTGCATACGGGCAATGATCCCTTCGGCGCCGGCGCGGCGATCGCCCGGCGCGACTGGATCTTCTGCCTCGACGCGGGCGACGTGCCCGCCGAGGGCTGGATCCGCACACTCGATCGGTTCGTCGGCATGGCCAAACCCGAGATCGGGATCGGCCGCCTCGACCGCCCCGAGCCCCTGCGCCGTCTCCGTAACCGCCTCGACAGACTGTTCGGCACGCGGACGATCCGGGCTGGGGACGTGGTGCGGCGGGAGGACCTGTCCGGCCGGACGAAGCGGCTGCGGGTCCGCGCCCTGCATGCGCGGATCGACCGGTCCTGAACTGATCATTGGCCGGGCGAAATCTCTTCTCAGAAACCCGTCAAATGTAATTCTCGCGCGCCTCCCTGGCGGAACAGCCCGAAACTTGCTCAGTTGCCGGCAACGATCAGCGCCAAGCCGGCGGCGCCGCTTTTGGGATGACGCCGATGGAAGCTTCCAACCTGATGGCGCGAAAGTCGGTGGACGACATCGTCGCCGGTGGGGAGGCCGAGTCGCAGACCCTGTCGCGCTCGCTGGGGGCGCTCTCCATCACGGCCATGGGTATCGGCGCCATCATCGGCGCGGGCATCTTCGTGCTCACCGGCACGGCCGCCGCGCAATATGCGGGGCCGGGCATCATGCTCTCCTTCGTGCTGGGCGGCATCGCCTGCGCCTTCGTGGGCCTGTGCTACTCGGAAATGGCCGCGCTGATCCCGGTGGCGGGGTCGAGCTACACCTATACCTATGCGACGCTCGGCGAGTTCTTCGCATGGCTGATCGGGTGGGACCTGATCCTCGAATACGCGATGGGCGCGGCGACCGTAGCGGTCGGCTGGTCGGGCTACGTGACGAGCATCCTGAAGGATGTCGGCATCGTCATCCCGGCCCGGTTCGCCCACGCGCCGGGCACCGAGATCGAGGGCGGCGGCACCGCCCTGTTCAACCTGCCCGCCGTGCTGATCGTGGCCGTGCTGACGCTCATGCTGATGCGCGGCACGAAGGAATCGGCCCGGTTCAACAACGTGATGGTGGCGGTGAAGCTCGCCGTGGTGCTCGCCTTCATCGGGCTCGGCTGGAGCTACACCAAATCCGCGAACTGGAGCCCGCTGATCCCCGAGAACGACGGCACCTTCGGCCATTACGGCTACAGCGGCATCCTGCGCGGGGCGGGCGTCGTGTTCTTCGCCTTCATCGGGTTCGATGCGGTCTCGACGGCGGCGCAGGAGGCCAAGCGGCCGCAGAAGGACATGCCCATCGGCATCCTCGGTTCGCTTGCCGTCTGCACGATCCTCTACGTTTTGGTGGCGGCGGTCCTCACCGGCCTCGTCCCGTACAAGGACCTGAACGTGCCCGACCCGATCGCCAAGGGCGTCGACGCCATCGGGATCGGCTGGTTCGGGGCGCTGATCAAGCTCGGCGCCCTCACCGGCCTCACCACGGTGATCCTCGTGCTGCTCTATGGCCAGAGCCGGATCTTCTACACCATGGCCTCGGATGGGCTGCTTCCGAAACTTTTCTCCCACGTTCACCCGACCTACCAGACGCCTTATCGCAGCCAGGCGCTGATCGGCGCCTGCGTCGCGCTGGTGGCTGCATTGGTGCCGATCCACATTCTCGGCGAGATGGTGAGCATCGGCACGCTCGCTGCCTTCTGCCTCGTCTGCGGCGCGGTGATACACCTGCGCCGCACGGAGAAGGGGATGAAGCGCCCCTTCAAGGTTCCGGCCGTGCCGCTGGTGCCGATCCTCGGCATCGGGTTCTGCCTGCTCCTGATGGCGGGCCTGCCCCTCGATACGTGGCTGCGTCTGGTGATCTGGATGGCGCTCGGCCTCGTCGTCTACTTCGTCTACGGGCGGAAGCACTCGGTGCTGCGTAAGAAGAACGGGACGACGGCCTGAGGGCGGGCCTCACCCCCGCCGCAGATGCTCGTCGAGGCGGGGCATGATCTCCACGAAGTTGCACGGCCGGTGTCGGTAATCGAGCTGCTGGCCGAGGATGCCATCCCAGGCGTCCCGGCAGGCGCCGGGGGAGCCCGGCAGCACGAAGATGTAGGTCGCGCCCGCTACGCCCGCCGTCGCCCGCGATTGCAGGGTCGAGGTGCCGATCTTGTCGTAGGAGATGCGGTGGAACACCGCCGAGAAGCCGTCCATCCGCTTCTCGAACAGGGGCTCCAGCGCCTCGGGCGTCACGTCCCGCCCGGTGAAGCCGGTGCCGCCCGTGGTCAGCACCACGTCGACGGCCGGATCAGCGATCCACTGCTCCACCTGCCCCCGGATCCGCGCGACCTCGTCGGGCACGATGGCACGGCCCGCGAGGCGGTGGCCCGCCTCGGTCAGCCGCCCGGCGAGGGTATCGCCCGAGCGGTCATCATCGAGCGAGCGCGTATCGGAGACGGTGAGCACCGCGATCCCCAGGGGGATGAAGCGGCGGGCATCGGAAACGTCGGCCATGGATCAGGGATCTCCCAGTCGTGCCGGGAGATATGGGGCAAGGACGAGTGATCAGTTAGGCCGCGTGTCGTCGCGCGGCCGCTCCGGCGGCGGGCACCGCCATCGGCTCGGGCAGACCGGTCGCCCGCAGGATGCCCTGCGCACCCGCCAGCGCGCCCTCGCGCAGTTCGAGGCCCAGGAACCGGGCGCGCTCGAACGGGCCCGGCATGGCAAGCCCGGCGGCGAGGTCGCCCCGGAAGCCGAAGCGCGTGTAGTACGGCGCATCACCCATGAGCAGGATCGCGCCGTGGCCCAGCGCCTCGGCCCGGCCGATGGCGGCCTGCATCATCACCGAGCCCAGCCCCTGGCCCTGCACCGCCGGATCCACGGCGAGCGGCCCGAGCAGCAGCGCCGGGCAGCCCTCGCCCGCCTCGACGTGCCACAGGCGCAGTGTGCCGACGAGCCGACCCCGGCGAGTCGCGGCGAAGGCGAGGCCGCGCGCGGGCAGGCGCCCCTCGCGCAGGCGCTCGGAGGTCTTGGCCCGGCGGTTGCCGGGAAAGCACACGTCCAGCAGACGCTCGCGCGCCGGGACGTCGTGCGGGAATTCCGCGCGGATCTCGATCATGACCGTCCCCTCCCAGGGTGTTCAGCGGGAGCAGCGACAATCCTCGCGGGCTGGCTTACGGGCCGCCCGTCCGGCACTCGGCAGAAATGAAGTCCGGGGCCTGAACGGTCCCGGAATTCGTGTCGGATCAGATCACGATTTGCTGAAGCGGGGGAAGCCGTTGAAGGCCACTGCCGCGTAGGTCGTGGTGTAAGCGCCCGTGCCTTCGATCAGCACCTTGTCACCGATCGAGAGCGAGACCGGCAGCGGGTAGTGTTGGCGCTCGTAGAGCACGTCGACCGAATCGCAGGTCGGGCCGGCGATCACGCAGGGCTCGGTCCGCTCGCCGTCGTGGCGGGTGCGGATCGGGTAGCGGATCGCCTCGTCCATCGTCTCGGCGAGACCACCGAACTTGCCGATGTCGAGGTAGACCCATCGGACCTCGTCCGCGTCCGTGGACTTCTTCGAGACGAGCACGACTTCGGCCTCGATCATCCCGGCATTGCCGACCATGCCGCGACCCGGCTCGATGATGGTCTCCGGGATGCGGTTGCCGAAATGCTTGGTCAGCGCGCGGAAGATCGCGTCGCCATAGCTCTCCACGCCCGGAACGGCCTTCAGGTACTTCGTCGGGAAGCCGCCGCCGAGGTTGACCATCGACAGGAAGATGCCGCGCTCCGCGCACTCGCGGAAGATCGTCGCGGCCGAGGCCAGCGCCCCGTCCCACGCCTCGGTGTTGCCCTGCTGCGAGCCGACATGGAACGACACGCCGTAGGCCTGGAGGCCCTGGCGGTGGGCGTGCTCCAGCACGTCGGTCGCCATCTCCGGCACGCAGCCGAACTTGCGCGAGAGCGGCCAATCGGCCCCGGCCCCATCGCAGAGGATGCGGCAGAACACCTGCACGGCGCCCGTCTCGAGACCGGCAGCGGCAGCGGCGCGCGCGATCTTCTCGACCTCGGCCTCGCAATCCACCGCGAAGAGGCGGATGCCGAGCGCCATGGCACGGGCGATGCAACGCTCCTTCTTGATCGTGTTGCCGAAGGAGATCCGCTCTGCCGTGGCGCCGGCGGCCAGCACCATCTCGATCTCGGCGACGGAGGCCGTATCGAAGCAGGAGCCCATCTCGGCGAGCAGGCGCAGCACCTCGGGGGCCGGGTTGGCCTTCACCGCGTAGAACACGCGGGTGTCCGGAAGGGAGCGGGCGAAGGCGGTATAATTCTCGCGCACGACATCGAGGTCGAGCACCATCACGGGCCCCTCGTCGCGGCCAAGGTCGCGGCGCACGCGCAGGAAATCGCGGATCCGGTCGGTCATGGTCGGGCTCCCACCACGTCTCGAGAGCGCCCTCTGACGGGGCGCGTTGTCGAAATCAGACGGCTTCGCAGGCCGTCGGCGTCAGGGGGCGATGCACCGCGCGGGACCGGCACGCTTTGGAGACGCGCAAATCCGAGCGGGCGCAGAGCACCCGGAAGCTGCCGTGGATTGGAAGGGAGAATCCCCACCGCACGCCGGGCAAAGAGAAACAAGCCTCTTCGGTGCCGACCTTTGGAGGGTCGGCGAGACCAAAAAGCCCGTTCGTCGTTGCTTTAAGCTGCGTCCCCCGTGGAGAGCGGGGTTCGCCGGTTTCGCCTCCGGCTGCCGGTTGTTGTCGGGGTCCGGTGTTGCCACCTGGATTGCCGGAAGCGGGGGATCCACCCCCACGACCATCGATCCTAAGACCCCTGGCGGCTGTCCGGCAGTTGACCGGATACCCACCAACCGACACGCGGCCACAGGCACGTGCGAAATTGGGCAGGCGGGACATAATCGCCCTCGACCCGGAGGGCAAGACCGAATTGTGCCCTATCCCCAAAATGCAATCGGGCGCAGCAGAGGTGTTGCAGCCGCGCCGCATCCGGGGCATCTCCCTGCGGCAGGCGGGATCCGGCGGACGGGCGATGGCAGGGCCGAGAGAACCGAAGTCGAGACAGACGCGGGCCGCCGCGTGACCGCGCCTCTCCGTGAGATGCCGCCGGTCCGGCCGGTGCCCGTGTTGCGCCCGGCCACCCTCGGCGACCTCGACGCCCTGGTCGCTCTGGAACATGCCGCCTTCGCCACCGACCGCGCCGAGCGCCGGGCGATCCGCCACGCGATCCGCTCCGCCACCATGGATGTGCTGGTCGCGCTGATCGACGGCGACGTGCTGGTGGGCGCCGCCGTGCTGGAGCGCCGGAAAGCGAGCCGCATCGCCCGCCTCGCCTCCATCGCCGTCGCTCCCAACCGGGGCGGGCTCGGTCTCGGTGGAAGCCTGCTCGACGCGGCAGAGGAGACCGCCCGCACCCATGGCTGCGACCGGCTGCGCCTCGAAGTCCGAGCCGATAACGGGGCAGGTATCCGCCTCTACGAACGGCGCGGCTACACCCGCTTCGCCGTGCGGCCGGATTATTATGAGGATGGGATGGAAGCGTGGCGCTACGAGCGCACGCTGTAGGCGCCGCCCCGAAGACGCCCGATTAGGGGATTCTTACGGGGCAGCCGCGACATTCGTTGCGCCGACGCACCGCACGAGTCTCACCCCTTGGCCGTCATCGCCGCCTTCGTCATCAATGCGGGGCTGAACTTCGTCCTCGGCCTGCTGATCGCGAAGCTCCTCGGCCCGGCCGATTTCGGCCGCTTCGCCCTGGCGACGACAGGCGCCATCGTCATCAACACCGTGCTGTTCGAGTGGCTGCGCCTGTCGGCCACGCGCTTCTATTCCGGCCGGGTGCGGGTGGACGAGCCGTGGATCCGCCACGGCCTCGACCGGGCCTATCTCCGCCTCGGCCTGCTGCTCGCCGCGGCCGCCGCCATCTGCGGCGCCTTCGGCTTCGGCCAGGGGGCGGAGGCGCGCGAGGCCGTACTGTGCGGCACCGGGGTCGCCGCACTCGGCATCGGCGTGTTCGACTACCATGCCGCGCTGGCCCGCGCCCGGTTCGACGGCAAGCTCTATCTCGGCCTCGTCGCCTTGAAGAACGTCCTGGCCTTCGTGCTGATGGCGGGGGCCGCGTGGTTCCTGCCGCAGCCCGCCTGGGTGCTCGCGGCGGCCGGGCTCAGCCAGTTCCTCGCCGTCGTCCTGCTGCGGGGCTGGCTGCGCGACCCGGCCGCGACCTTCGAGCGGGCGCGGCTCTCCAGCACCTGGGGCGTGTTCGCCCGCTATGGCCTGCCGTTGATCGCAGCCAACGCCGCCTACCAGCTCCTATCCTTCGTGAACCGGGGCGCGGTGGCGAGCCATGCGGGCTTCGAGGAGGCGGGGTATTTCGCGCTGGCCGCCGACGTGACCTCGCGGGTGCTGACGACCTTGGGCATGGCCCTCGATCTGCTGCTGTTCCAGATCGCGGTCCAGGCGGAAGAACATCACGGCCGGGCGGCGGCAGAGGCGCAGGTGGCGCGCAACGCCGCGATGGTCTTCGCCCTTCTCGCACCCTGCGCGGTCGGCTTCTGGGCGGTGCTGCCCGCGTTGCAGGCCCTCGTCGTTCCGGAGGCGTATCGCGGCCCGTTCGAGACCTACAGCCTCGCGCTCCTGCCCGGCCTGTTCGGCTTCGCGATGATGCTCTACGCGGTGAGCCCCGGCGTGCAGATCCGCCGCCGGACGATGCCGGTGATCGTCGCCGCCCTGGTGGCGCTCGGCCTGAACGGGATCGGCCTTCTGGTCCTGCCCCGAAGCTTCGGCGGGCTCGGCGTGGCGCTGGCGCAGACCCTCGGGCTGACCGGCGCCTGTCTCTGGCTCGGCTGGCGGGTGCTCACCGGGCCTGAGAGACTGACTTTCCCCTGGGGCCAGATCGGTGCGGCGGCTTCGGCCTGCGCGGTGATGGGCCTCGCCCTCGCCCCTTTCCGCGCCCTCCCCCCTACGGCGCTGGCGGTGCTGGTGCCGGTGGGAATGGGCCTCTACGGCGCGCTGGTCTGGGTGTTCGACATTGCGGGACTGCGGACCCAGATCACGGCTCGGCTGCGACCGGCGCGGACGGTGGCCGCAGACTGAAAAGGGCGCCCGAGGCGCCCTTTCGATCGGTCAGTCGATATCCTCGACGGCCTCGCCGCCGCCATAGACGCGCTGGGCGAGGGAGGCTTCCATGAACGGGTCGATATGCCCGTCCAGCACCTCGTCCGGGTCGGTGGACTGGGTGCCCGTGCGCAAATCCTTCACCAGCTGGTACGGCTGGAGCACGTAGGACCGGATTTGATGGCCCCAGCCGATATCGGTCTTGGAAGCCGCCTCGGCGTTGGCCTTCTCCTCGCGCTTCTTCGAGCTCGGCCTCGTAGAGGCGGGCGCGCAGCATGTTCCAGGCGGTCGCCCGGTTCTTGTGCTGCGAGCGCTCCTGCTGACACGCCACCACGATCCCGGTCGGGTTGTGGGTGATGCGCACCGCCGAGTCGGTGGTGTTGACGTGCTGGCCACCCGCGCCGGAGGAGCGGTAGGTATCGATCCGACAGTCCGATTCCTTGATCTCGATCTCGATCCGGTCATCGATCACCGGATAGACCCAGACGCTCGCGAAGCTGGTGTGCCGCCGCGCGTTGGAATCGTAGGGCGAGATCCGCACCAGACGGTGCACGCCGGACTCGGTCTTGAGCCAGCCATAGGCGTTGTGGCCCTTGATCAGGAGCGTGGCGCCCTTGATGCCGGCCTCTTCGCCGTCGGTCCACTCGACGATGTCGACCTTGAACTTCCGCCGCTCGGCCCAGCGGGCATACATGCGCTGGAGCATGTTGGCCCAGTCCTGGCTCTCGGTGCCGCCCGCGCCCGCATGGACTTCGACATAGGTGTCGAAACCGTCGGCTTCGCCGGAGAGCAGCGTCTCGACCTGGCGGCTCGCGGCCTCCTTCTCGACGGCGCGGATCTGCTGCTCGCCCTCGGTGATCGAGGCGGCATCGCCTTCCATCTCACCGAGTTCGATCAGCGTCGCCGCGTCCTCGAGGTCGCGTTCGAGCTTGCGGATGGTCTGGACCGATTCATCGAGCTGCTGCCGCTCGCGCATGACCTTCTGCGCGGCCTCGGCGTCGTTCCACAACTCGGGGTCCTCTGAGCGGGCGTTCAGCTCCGCGAGGCGTTTATCGACTGTATCCCAGTCAAAGATGCCTCCTCAGCAGTCCTATAGACTGCTTGGCGGCATCCGAGGCTTGCTCGATCTCGGCGCGCATCTGGTGTTTCGGTGTGAGGTGTCAGGGCCGGGGTGATACCGGCGGGGCCCGGCAGTGTAAATGGGCGAAGGCGGCTGGCTACGATGGCGCCCATTGCATGAACACGGTGCTGTCGAAGGCGAAGACCGGCTCGTCGCGCTGGTTCACCCCCGTGTTGCGGGCGAAGGCGAGGCCCCAGCCCGGACGCGAGCCGGAGGCACGCTTGTCGGTGAGCTTCGTGGCGAAGCGGATCGTGTCGCCCGCATAGACCGGCCGGATCCAGCGCATGTTCGAGAAGCCGGGGGACGGGCCGGTCTCCGGCACCGGCCCGCGCTCGGCCGTGAAGGCGGCATCGCGGGCGCGCGTGGTCAGCAGGCGGTTCATGTAGGCGCCCGCCGTGTGCCAGCCCGAGGCGCAGAGCCCGCCGAAATGCGTCCGCCGCGCCGCCGCGTCATCCAGATGGAAGGCCTGCGGATCGTAGGCCTTCGCGAAGGCGATGATCGCCTCCGCATCGAAGGCATAGGCCCCGAGGTCGCGGGTGGCGCCGATCTCAAGGTCGCGCAGGAAGGGGAGGATTTCACCCTCGTCCGGCTCTGCGACGGAGGCGGGCTCGCCGATCGTGACCGGACGCGGCGGCAGGGGCTGCGTGCCGGCCCTCGCCAGCATGAAGGTGAAGCGCTGCGTCATCACCGTCTGGTCCCGCCCGTTCTGCAGGGCGAGCTGAGCGTTGACGAAGCCGAGCCCCGGCTTGGTGGATGAATCCCGCAGGCCCGTGATCGTCAGGCTCACCGTCAGCGTATCGCCCGGCAGGACCGGTGCGAGCCAGCGCAACTCGTCGATGCCGGGCGCGCCGAGCGAGGAACCACCCCGGAACGGCCCCTGCTGCAGGAGCCGCATTCCGAGCGCCGCCGTGTGCCAGCCCGAGGCAATCAGCCGGCCGGCGAAGGTTGTCTCCGCCGCCGCCTCGTCGAGGTGGAAGGGCTGGAAGTCGAACTGCCTCGCGAAGGCGACGATGTCGTCGCGACTGACCGTGATCGGCTCGCCGGTCAGCACATCGCCAACGGAGTAATCCTCGAAGGCCAGTTCGGACATCACAAGTCCCGGGGGATCTTTAGTTGGCGAAACGGAAATGCAGCACGTCGCCGTCCTGCACCACGTAATCCTTCCCCTCAAGCCTGAGCTTGCCCGCGTCGCGCGCTCCGGCTTCACCGTTGAGCGCGGTGTAATCCTTGAACGCGATCGTCTCGGCGCGGATGAAGCCCTTCTCGAAATCCGAGTGGATCACGCCCGCCGCGCCGGGGGCGCGGGTGCCCTTCGTGATCGTCCAGGCGCGGGCCTCCTTCGGGCCGACCGTGAAGTAGGTCACAAGGCCGAGCAGATCGTAGCCCGCGCGGATCACCCGGTTGAGGCCGGGCTCGGCGAGGCCGACCGCTTCGAGGAACTCGGCCTGATCGCCCTGCGGCATCACCGCGATCTCGCTCTCGATCTTGGCCGAGACCACCACGGCCACGGCCCCTTCGGCCTTTGCCCGGGCGAAGACGGCCGCGGAATGCGCATTGCCCTTGTCGGCATCGCCCTCGTCCACGTTGCAGACATAGAGGACGGGCTTGGCGGTCATCAGGCCGAGGGTCTGGAACAGCCGCTCCTCCTCGGGCTTGCGCTCCACGAGGCGCGCGGGCTTGCCATCACGCAGGAGCGGCAGAGCGCGGTTCACGAGGTCGAGGGCCTCCTTGGCTTCCTTGTCGGAACCCTTGGCCTTCTTCTCCAAGGCGGTGGCGCGGCGCTCCAGGCTGTCGAGGTCGGCGAGCATCAGCTCGGTCTCGATGGTCTCGATGTCGGCGGCCGGATCGACCTTGCCCTCGACGTGGGTCACGTCCCCGTCCTCGAAGCAGCGCACCACATGGGCGATGGCATCGACCTCGCGGATATTGGCGAGGAACTGGTTGCCGAGCCCTTCGCCCTTCGAGGCGCCGCGCACGAGGCCGGCAATGTCCACGAAGGTCAGGCGGGTCGGGATGATCTCCTTCGAACCAGCGATGCGGGCGAGGTCATCGAGGCGCGGATCGGGCACCGCCACTTCGCCGACATTCGGTTCGATGGTGCAGAAGGGATAGTTCGCCGCCTGCGCCGCCGCCGTCTGCGTCAGCGCGTTGAAGAGGGTCGACTTGCCGACGTTCGGCAGGCCGACGATGCCGCATTTGAAGCCCATGACGTGTCCTAGTGCTCTACGCCGACGGCTTCAGGGCCGACAGTGAAGGGGTTGAGGATCGTGACGCCGCGAAGCGTCCGACCGTGCTAAAAGTCTTCGGTCAGCAGATACCGGCACCCGGCGCGGATAGCCGCTCCGAGGATGGCACAGTCCCACCATTGGAAAGAGGTTTCCTGCCGGAGTGACCATGCCATCTGAATCAACTCAAGATCGAGGGCGCCCCGGGAGTAGGTTTCGAACTCGAGGGTCGCCTGTCGTGCTTCTTCCGCCGTAATCGGCAATTTTCCCCTCAGTGTGACGTGGAGATATTCCCCGAGCACCTGCGGGCTGACGACCAGAATCTCCCGATTTGCCAGCGATGTCAGCCAATGGGCCGCCGCGTCTAGCTTGGCGGGTTCACGGTCGTCACGGGCATACAGGAAGACGTTCGTATCGACGAAGACCAGATCAGTCGTCATCGTACATCTGTTCGCGGGTCGGTGCCTTCCCGTTCTCGTCCAGGACATGCAACGGCGGCCTCGCGAGGAACCGCTTCATCGCCTCGCGCTGCGACATCACCGGCCGTCCGACACGCCGCTCGATCGTCTCGGCGAGAAATTCGGGCAGGCTCTTGCCTTCGCGTGCCGCATCCGCCTGCGCGCGCTGAAGCACCCCCTCATCCAAGCTCACAGTGACGTTCGTCATCGGTCCGGCTCCGCAAACGTCGATATCGTGTCCCCGTGTTTTCGTGTCAATTTTTGGCGCCCAGCGTCTTCACCTCGTCCCAGCCGCGTCCGGCCATGGCGAGGTGGACCTTGTTCTGGAAGCTTGCATCCTCGCCCGCCGCGAGCACGGCGGCGTGGTCGGCCACCGCCCGGCAGAGGTCGTCCACCCAGGGCATCTCGGCCTTACCGAAATCGTTGAGCACGTAGGAATGGACGAGCGCCTTGTCGCCGGGATGGCCGATGCCGAGGCGCACCCGGCGGTACTCGTTCCCGCATTGCGCCGTGATCGAGCGCAGGCCGTTATGGCCCGCATTGCCGCCGCCCTGCTTCACCCGGAGCTTGGCCGGGGGAGATCGAGTTCGTCGTGGAGCACGATCACGTCGGAGAGTGCGATCTTGTAGAAGCGCTGCGCCTCCGCAACCGAGCGCCCGGACTCGTTCATGAAGGTCTGCGGCTTGAGCAGGATCGCCCGCTCGGGGCCCAGCGCCACCTCCGCCGCCTCGCCCTGGAAGCGCCGCCGGAACGGGGCCGCCCGGTGGACGCGGGCGATCTCGTCGATGGCGAGGAAGCCGATATTGTGCCGGTTGGCGGCGTAGCGGGAGCCCGGATTCCCGAGACCGACGATCAGGCGCATCCTGTTGCGGGGCGACGGATCGGCCGCCCCGTCCTCCTATGGGGCGCTCGCCCGAAGGGCCAGCGCGCGGCGGGAAAGGCCCGCGCATAGCAGATCGCCGCGCGGGCCGACAGGCAGGTTAAACCGTCGCTCCGATCTGCCACGGCGCAAACTCGTCCGCCCCGAAATCCAGCGCCTCGCTCTTGGTCCGCTCACCACCCGCGACGCGCAGGATCAGTTCGAAGATCCGCTGGCCCGCCTGCTCAACCGTCTCGTCGCCATCGACGATCGTGCCGCAATTGACGTCCATGTCCTCTTCGAGCCGCCGGTACATGGGGGTGTTGGTGGCGATTTTGATCGATGGCGCGGGCTTGCAGCCGAACATGCTGCCCCGTCCCGTGGTGAAGCAGACGAGGTTCGCCCCGCCCGCCACCTGCCCGGTGGCGGCCACGGGGTCGTAGCCGGGCGTGTCCATGAAGGTGAAGCCCTTCTTGGTCACCGGCTCGGCATAGCGGACCACGTCCACGAGGTTGGTGCTGCCCGCCTTGGCCATGGCGCCGAGCGATTTTTCGAGAATGGTCGTGAGCCCGCCGGCCTTGTTGCCCGGTGTCGGATTCGAGTTGATCTCGGCCCCTTCCTTGGCGGTGTACTCCTCCCACCACCGCATCAGGTCCACGAGCCTCTGGCCGACCTCCGGGCTCTCGGCCCGGCGGGTGAACAATTGCTCGGCGCCGTAGGTCTCGGTGGTCTCCGAGAGGATGACGCTGCCGCCATGGCGGACGACGAGGTCGCTGGCGATGCCCAAGGCCGGGTTCGCGGACACGCCGGAATAGCCGTCCGAGCCGCCGCATTGCAGGGCGACCGTCAACTCGCTCGCGGGCACCGGTTCGCGCCGGACGGAATTCGCCTCGTGCAGAACCTCCTTTACGAAGTCGATGCCTGCCTCGACCGTCTTGCGGGTGCCGCCCATGCTCTGGATGTTCATGTTGCGGATGCGATCGCCGAGACCTTGCTCCTCCAGGAAGGCGCCGATCTGGTTCACCTCGCAGCCGAGGCCGATCATCACGATGTGCGAGAAGTTGGCGTGGCGCGCGTAACCCGCCAGCGTCCGCCGCAGGAGGCGCAGCGGCTCGCCCATCGCCATGCCGCAACCGGTCTTGTGGGTGAGCGCCACGACGCCATCGACGTTCGGCGTGCCCGCCAAAGGGTCGAGATCGAGGATTGGGTGACGCTTGAACGCGTCGGCGATCAACCCCGCGACATGGGCCGAGCAATTCACCGAGGTGAGAATGCCGACGTAGTTGCGCGTCGCGACCCGCCCGTCAGCGCGGCGGATGCCTGCGAAGGTGGCAGGCGAGGCGATGAAGGGCGTGGGCTTCACATCGCGCCCGAACGCGTAATCACGGGCGAAATCGCCCATGGCGAGATTGTGGGTATGGATGTGCTGGCCGGGCGCGATGGGCTGCGTCGCGAAGCCGATCACCTGGCCGTATTTCAGCACCGCCTCGCCGGGCCCATGGCCCCGGATGGCGACCTTATGTCCGGCGGGGATCCGCTCGGAGGCGGCCACGCCCGCAGCCACGGCGGTGCCGGGCTCGATGGCGGCGCGGGCGATCACCACCCCATCCGCCGCGTTCAGGGTGATGGTCGGATGGGTCACCACGGATTTCCTCCCCGCCCCCTTATTGGGAGCGTTGCCATTGTCTTTGCCCGGAGCGGAGCAAAGATCGGCGGAGGTTTCAAGGCCGCCGGGTGACGGCCGAAGGATGCTCTCAGGCGGCGGACGGCCGACGCAGGAGATCGCGCACCATGCGGAAGGGCAACAGCGGAAGCTTGATCAGCCCCCCCAGAGCCACGACGGCGAGAACGGTCAGGATCGCGAGAACGGTCTTGAACACGGCGGCCTCCGTGGCACTGCGGCCACAACGCGCCGCTCATTCGCAGGAAGCGCCTCAAAGCAGGCAACAGTGTGAACGCAGCGAGCCTGTCCCTGCGTCAGATCGCACATGCACACGTTGCATCGCAGACATGGTCACAATGAGGGACCGCCCTAGGCCCGTGCCACTCTCATGCCATCGTCGGACGCCATCCGCTGCACTGCCGCGAGGGTTCGCTCAAGCGGCAGTGAGTAGAAGGATGTGTCATGTCCAAGACCCTGGCGGCTCTGCTGGCCCTCGCCGTTGGCGCAGCCCCCGCCGTGTCCCTCGCCGAATCCTCGCCCGCGCGTGACGCGCTGAAGCGGGCCTGCACCGGCGACTACATGGAACTCTGTAGCGATTTCGCGCCGGGCGGCCCCGAGGTCGAGGCTTGCTTCCGCACCAACATGAAGAAGCTCTCGCCCGACTGCTCCACGGCGATCACCGCCTACAAGAAGGAGCAGAAGGCCACCCGCAAAGTGAGTGAGGCTCGCTGACGAGCCCCGCCCCGACGGGCGCGCGGCCTACGAAGCCCGCGCGAGGGTGATGATCGCCTCCCGCGGCACCGCCTCGGGGGCGATGGTGGCGGCGGGCAGCTTGCCCGACGCCACGGCGGCGAGAACATCGTCCATCTCGGATTTTGGCATGGCGCGGCCGAACAGGTAGCCCTGGCCGAAATCGCAGCCCTGGTCGGAGAGCCATTCGACGCTGGCATCGGTCTCGATGCCTTCGGCGGTGGTGGCGAGGCCGAGGCTGGAGCCGAGCTTGATGATGGCATCGACCAGCTTGGCGCGCTCGTCGCTCATGGTGATGGCATCGACGTAGCTGCGGTCGATCTTCAGCTTGTCGAACTTCAGTTCGCGCAGATGGTACAGGCTGGAATAGCCGGTGCCGAAATCGTCCAGCGCGATGCGCACGCCGAGCCGCTGCAGCGAGGTGAGCGTGGCCCGCGTCGCCTCCAGATCCTGGATCAGGGCGCTCTCGGTGATCTCCACCTCCAGCCGTCCCGGCGGGAAGCCGGTCTCGGTGAGGATGGCGAGGATGCGCTCGGCCAGCCACACGTCCTGGAACTGGTGCGGCGCGATATTCACCGCCAGGATGAGGTGGGCGGGCCAATCCCGTGCGTCGATGCAGGCACGGCGGATTAGGTTGTAGCTGAGTTCCGCGATCATGCCGGTCTCTTCCGCCACGGGAATGAACTCCGTGGGGCTCACGAGGCCGCGCTCGGGGTGGCGCCAGCGGGCGAGCACTTCGAGGCCGACGATCTGCTTGTCCGGCAGCGCGACCACCGGCTGGTAGAACGGCTCGATCGCCCCCTGCTCGATCGCCGTGCGCAGTTCCGCCTCCAGGCGGGCGCGGGCGCGAAGCTCCTCATCCATGGCGCTGCGGAAGAAGCGGTAAGTGCCGCGCCCTTCCTTCTTGCCCTGGTACATGGCGAGGTCGGCCGCGTGCAGGATGGCGTCGGCGTCGATGTAGTCGGGCGACACGGCGGCCACGCCGACCGTGGCGCCGACCTTCAGTTCGTTCTGGCTCCAGTTGATGGGCGCGGCGATCGAGGAGATCACCCCCTGCGCGAGGCGCGTCAGCCCTTCGCTGCCGTGGGAGAGCGGAACCAGGAGGGCGAATTCGTCGCCGCCGAGCCGGGCCGCGACGCCGCCCGGGGGCAGCAGGGCGGTCAGGCGTTCCGCGACGGCGCAAAGCACCGCATTACCGGCGGCATGGCCGTAGAGGTCGTTGACCGGTTTGAACCGGTCGAGGTCGATGAGCAGCACCGCCGATAACTCGGTCGAGAGTTGCCCCCGCACCCGCTCGATCTCCTCAAGGAAGCGGCGGCGGTTGGCGAGGCCGGTGAGCCCGTCATGCCGGGCGATGGCCTCGGCATTGGCGGCGGCGGCGTCGCGCTCCAGCATGAGGCGGCGCATCAGGATCGACTTGCGGATGCTGGCTCCGCAGATCGCGACGCCCATGCAGGCGCCGAGGATCATGAAATCGCCGAGCCGGTAACTCTGAACCGCCTCGTGCAGCACGTCGAAGGAGCCGAGCGTGATGCCCACGAACCAGATGCCCGCCCCGATGAGGAGCAGGCAGAGGGTTTCGTAGAGTTCGCCCTTCCGCCACTGAACGATCGTCGCCTTGGTCATTGCGCCTACCTCTTGCGGCCACAACGAACCACAAATCACCTAAGACGGGGTGAAGCCGAAACTCGAAAGGCGGCATCTAACGGTACGATTTGGCTCTTACATTTGATCTCTGCTGTTTTTTACCATGAAAACAGTTCTCCCCTGCTCTGCCGCAAAGCCCGTTTCGCCCTCAGAAACCCGACCGCATCGGCGACGCCGGGAGCGGCGGCTTCCCGCACATCGCTGGGCGTGAGGCCGAGGCTCGCGAGTTCGTGAATGGGAGCCGTCGAAAGCCGATAAAGGATGCGGCGGTTCATCGCGGGGCGTCCGAACTCCTCACGGAGGCCATTGGCCACCCGCTGTATCATCCTGCGCAACCTGTCCCCCGCCATCGCCCTCTCCCCTTCGAATGAGGGGCCAGGATGACGGCCCGACCCTGGGCAAGACAGGGACGATTTCGTACGGTTCGCTCGAATTGTCCGTTGCCAGGACCAGTACGGATGTTGCTTACCGACCAGCTCGGCCGCACGGAGGCGGTCGCCGATGGCATCCGCCAGCGCATCGCTGCACGGGTGCTCGCCCCCGGCGCGCGGATCCCCTCGGTACGCGCCCAGGCCGAGGCGATGGGCGTGTCGAAATCGACGGTGGTGGAGGCCTATGAACGCTTGGCGGCCGAGGGCGCCATCGTCTCGCGGCCGGGCTCCGGCTTCTACGTGGCGGGCAAGACCCGGCCCCTATGCCTGAAGGCGATGGGTCCGGAGCTCGACCGCGCGGTGGACCCGCTCTGGCTCGCCCGGCAATCGGCGCTCGCCGGATCCACCATGATGATGCCCGGCGGCGGCAACTTGCCCGAGGCGTGGCTGCCGGACGATGCCGTGCGGCGGGGCCTGCGCGCCGTCGCCAGGGCCGAGACCGCCATCGTCACCCGTTACGACCAGCCGCAGGGCTTTCCCCCGCTGCGGGCACTCATCGCCCGGCGAGGCGCGGAGAAGGGCGTCGTCGCGAGCCCCGACCAGATCGTACTGGTCGATTCCGCGACGCAGGCCTTGGACCTGATCGCCCGGTTCCTGCTTCAGCCCGGCGACACGGTGCTGGTGGACGATCCCTGCTACTTCAACTTCGTCGCTCTTCTTCGCGCCCAGCGCGCCACGGTGATCGGGGTGCCGATGACGACGGAGGGCCCTGACCTGACGGCCCTGGCGGCCCTTTTGGCGAAGCACCGGCCGCGCTTCTACCTGACCAATTCGGCGCTGCAGAACCCGACCGGCACGAGCCTCCTGCCCGCTACGGCGCACCGCATCCTGCGCCTGTGCGAGGCGCACGAGACCCTCGTGGTGGAAGACGAGATCTTCGGTGATCTCGAACCCGACGCGGCCCCGCGCCTTGCCGGGTTCGATGGGTTCGAGCGGGTGATCCAGATCGGCGGCTTCTCGAAGACGCTCACCGCCGCCGCCCGCTGCGGCTGGATCGCCCTCCGACCGGACTGGGTCGAGCCGCTGGTCGATCTGAAGCTCGCCCTCAGCCTCGGAAACGGCCATGTCTGCGCCGCCCTGGCGCACGGGCTGCTGACCGATGGCAGCTACCGGCGCACCCTGGCCGAGACGCGCCGAAGACTGGCGGGCGCCATGGCGCAGGTGGCCCGCGACCTCTCGGAGTGCGGCCTGCGGATCTGGGCCGAGCCGCGCGGCGGCTACTTCCTTTGGATGCGGCTGACGGATGGGCGCGACGCGGCGGACGTGGCCCGCCGGGCCCTAACGCGCAACATGCTGCTCGCCCCGGGGGTCGTGTTCAGCCCCTCAGGCGGCTGGCAGGATTTCCTGCGCTTCAATGTCGGACATTGCGCCGACCCGCAGGTGATGAAATCCCTGCGGGCCGTGCTGGGTTAGCCAGCCCTACCAGACCAGCCGCTCGATCACGGCGTCCGGATGCACGCTCTGCCGGCCGAGCCACTCGGCGATGTCGCCGAGGGTGTGGTGATCGGCGGTGACGCCGAGTTCCTCGGCATGGATCCCGCGGGCGACGAGAAGACTCGCGATGCCGAAGCCGCTCGCCCCGGCTATGTCGGTGCGGATCGCGTCGCCGATGGCGATGACCCGCCCCTTCTCGTCGGGGGCGCCGCCGTCGAGGGACGCAGCGACGGCGAGCGCCGCCTCGTAGACCGGCCGGTGCGGCTTGCCCGCATAGATTACCTCGCCGCCGATCTCGGCATAGGCGGCCGCGAGCAATCCGGCGCAGGGGATGAGGCGGTTGCCGCTCTCCACCACGAGGTCCGGGTTGGCGCAGATCATCGGCAGGCCGCGCCCGGCAAGGCGGGTCAGCTCGGGGCGGTAATCCTCGGCCGTCTCGTTGCGATCATCGAACAGGCCGGTACAGACGATCAGGTCGGCCTCGTCCTCCGGCACGAGGGTGAGGTCGAGATCCTTGAACACGCCCAGATCGCGCTCCGGCCCGATATGGCGGATGCGCGCGCCGGGGCGGGCGGCGATCAGGTCGCGGGTCAGGTCACCCGAGGTGAGGATCGCATCATAGGCCTCGCGCGGCACGCCGAACCGGTCGAGGATGCGGCCGACCCCGTCGCCCGGGCGGGGCGCGTTCGAGACCAGCACCACCCGCCGCCGCCGCGGGCCCGGCAGGTTGCGGAAGCGGATGAGCGCCTCACCCGCCGCGACATGTGCCTTCTGCCCGTCGTGGAGCACGCCCCAGACGTCGCAGAGGATCAGGTCGCGCCCCTCGGCGATCCCGGACAGGCCGGAGAGGGTGGGGATCGGCGTGGTCATGGTGCGGTTCGGTCCCTGGTGTTCAATGGGGCTTGGCCAGCCGGTGCTCGGCGAAGAAGTCCAGCATCGCCCGCGAAGCATCCGGCCCTGCCGGGTCGGTATAGGTGCCCTCGGGCCTGCCGCCGGACCAGGCATGGCCGACGCCGCGAATGCGCCAATCCTCCAGCACGACCCGTCCGGTGCGGTCGCTATAGCGCGTCCTGATGAACGGGTGGCCGCCGAAACGGTCCCCCGCCCCCTCGAAACGCTCGGCGCTGGCCTCCAGGCCCGAAGCCTCGGCCTGGGCGAGGATCTGGTCCGCGTTGCGCACGCTCACCGTGTTGTCGTCGGTGCCGTGAAACACGATGGTCGGGATGCGCTTCGGGGTGACGGTCGCACCGAAATTCGGGCCGGTACCGAAGCCGGGCGCGCCGACCTGCATCGCCATGATCGCCGAGCCGAGATCGCGGGCGCAGCCCGCCGCGAGGCCGGAATGCACGCCCACGGCGGCGTAGAGATCGGGATAGGCATGGGCGATGTTGAGCGCTGCCGCGCCCCCCGCCGACATGCCCGCGATGTAGACCCGCGCCGGATCGATCGGATAGGCCGCCATCACCGCCCGCGTGATGCCTGCGATGATCGCGGGCTCGCCGCTCTCGCGAGACTGGTCGGCGGGGTCGTACCAGTTCCAGCACTTCTGCGGATGGGCCGACCGGTTCTGGGCGGGATAGGCCACGAAGATGCCGAGGCGCTCGGCCAGAACGTTCATGCCGGTGCCGGCGGCGAAATCGTCCGGGTTCTGGGTGCAGCCGTGAAGCATCACGACGAGCGGGGCCGACTTCTGCGGCGTGCCCGGCACGAACAGCTTGTAATCGCGCGATCCGGCGGCCACCGCATGGCTGCGCACCACGAAGGAGCCGGAGGATGGGCCTCGCTCCGGAGCGGGAGAGGGCTGGCGTTGGCCGAGCCCCTTCAGCACCGGGGCGGCGAGACCGCGCACCACGGTCTCCACCACCTCCCGCACGCGCAGGCTGGAGGACGCCTCGGCCCCGTGGCGTTGAGGATTCGGCGTCGAGGGCGACGAGCCCCCCGCCCCGTGAGGGTGCGCTGGATCAGGGCGGTGGCCTCTTCCAACCGGCCGAGGCCGGTCAGCCGCGTGGCCTCCGCGAGATCGGCCAGGGGATCGCCGGAGCCTCGCTTCCCGGACTTCGGGTCGAACTTGCCGAAAATGTCGGACATGGGTGTCGCCTCGTCTCGGGTTGCAGTCAGCGCAGACGGTCCGCAAGGGCGGCACGGACCGCCGGGGTGGCCTGAAGGCTGCCCAGCACGGTCAGCGTGCCAATGGTTTCGCGGGCGAGTTCGGGAGTGACGTCGGCTCCGATGGTGGCGAGGCCGAGCACGCTGATGTCGAGCATCCGCCCCTCGGCACGGGCCGCCTCCAACTCGGTGCGGCCGATCCGGCACAGGCCGAGTTCGACGCTGCGCCGCTCCACCGACTGCTTGGTGATGTCGGCGTGGCGGCCGATCTGGTTGCGGATCGCCGTGCGGATGAAGTCGCTACGGTTGGCGTAGACGCCCTCCGCCACAAGCAGGTCGACGTAGCCGAGGTCGACATGGCCCAGGTTGATCGTGATCTTCTCGCTCTCCGGCACCCGTGCGCCAGCGAGCCCCTGGACCTGTCGCATCACCCAACCTCACCATCCACGCGGATGGTATATAGAGGGTGAATTTTGCATTGCAATAGGATCCTGCTGCATTGCAGCAGAACCGCGCGGAGGCTTAGGCGGTTTCGGGTCCGCTGATATAGTCCGACCAGATTGCCTGGGCGCCGAGACTCGCGCGGAAGGCGTCGTGGCGCTCGCGCTCGGCATCGGTCAGGCGACTGCGGAAGGTGCGGGGTACGCTCCCCGCCGCGCCGGGCAGGTTCGTGGCGGCGGGGGCAGCAGCCTCCGCGACGAGCAGGCCGAGGCTCGTCTGCTTGCCGCCCAGCAGTTCGACATAGACCTCGGCCAGGATTTGCGCGTCGAGGAGCGCCCCGTGCTTGGTGCGCCGGGAATTGTCGATGCCGTAGCGCGAGCAGAGCGCATCGAGGTTGTTGGCCGCGCCCGGATGCTTGCGCCGGGCCATGGGCAGGGTATCGACCACATCCTCGAGCCGGATCGGCGGGGGGCCTCCGCCCCGAGCCTCGCGTACTCCATGTTGAGGAAGCCCACGTCGAACGGGGCGTTGTGGATCACCAGGCGGGCATCACCCAGGAAGTCCAGCAGGTCGGGCACGACCTTGGCGAAGACCGGCTTGTCGGACAGGAACGCGTCCGAGAGCCCGTGCACCGCGTAGGCGCCCTCGGAGACCGCCCGCTGCGGGTTGATGTAGCAGTGGAATTCCCGGCCGGTCGGGATGTGGTTGAACAGCTCGACCGCGCCGATCTCGATCAGCCGGTCGCCGTTCTGAGCCTCAGTACCGGTGGTCTCGGTGTCGAGGACGATCTCACGCAGCATGTCGGGTCCTGCCGGTCCGGAAGGCAGCACCCTACGCCGTTCGGCCACCCGGAGTCACCCCACGGCCGTGGGACGGCGGTCTGTGAGGCGCCCCGCCCGAAGGCGGGGCTCCGCCGATCGTTACTGGCCGCGGTTGGCGCCCGGCACCACGCTGGCGCCACGGCCGGAGCCGAAGGGCTCGTAGCGGGTGAGGCCGCGGAAGAGCTGGCTGAGGAAGGCGCGATCCTGACCGCTGGTAGGCGTCGTGCGCTCGATGAAGTCGAACACACGGCCATCCTGCAGGCCGTAGAGCGCCACGCGCTCCACCTTGAAGCCGGGGGTGAAGTAGACGGCGATGACCTTCTGGTCCTGCACGCTCTCGCCCAGGAACATCACCGTGCGGCTGGTGTTCTGAGAGATGTAGTACCAGGACTTGTTGCCGACCGTGGACACGGTGGAGGGCGTGCCGAGGGTCTGGAGGACCCGATCCGGCGACATGCCCGGCTTCACCGTGGCGAGGGCGGCCTGATCGACTTGATAGCCGTGGCGCAGCTCCTCGCCGATACAGCCGGACAGACCCGCGCCGACGAGGCCGAGCAGGGCAAGGCGCGCGAAAGACGAGACGAAACGGCGCCGCATCGGCCCCCCAAGAATTCCGTTGACGGCCAGCGCGCGACAGCGCGCCCGCACATGCTGTGCGGTGGCGCTTGCGCCCTGGGCGTGGGTTGGCCTACCGCGTGGGTATGGCTTTGACAAGGCAAGCGTGGCCACACCGGGCCGACCATACTATTTACCCGCACACGGGGTCTCCCCGGTGATCGCCCGGTTCTTCCGGCGCGGTGCCGAGCGGCGGCGGCCGGTCGAGGCGCTGCACGCCGCCATCGTGGGCGCGGCCCGGCAGCCCGCGCTCTACACCGCCCTGCATGTACCGGACACGGTCGAGGGCCGGTTTGAGGCCCTGTGCCTGCACGCCTACCTCGTCCTGCGGCGGCTCGACCGGCTGCCACCCCCTGCCGCCGACTTCGCGCAGGAGCTTGTGGATACGGTCTTCGCCAATCTCGATGCCAATGTCCGCGAACTCGGCGTGAGCGATGTCGGCGTGAGCAAGCGCATGAAGAAGCTCGCCTCCTCCTTCTACGGGCGGGCGCGAAGCTACGATGCCGCCCTGGCGGCCCCCGACGATGCCGCGTTGCAGGCTGCCCTCGCCCGTAACATCGTCGGCCCGGATTCCGACCCGGCCGGGCTCGCCTCCTATGTCCGCGCGGCGGAGACCTCGCTGTCCGCCGTCGACTTCGAAACCCTGCTCAAGGCAGGACCGCCCCTCCCCGACCCGTCCGCCTTCGCGGCCGCACGACCTGACACGGACCAGCCGGCATGAGTGCCAAGACCACCCCTCCCCTCTCGCGTCCCATCGAGATCGGCCGCCTGCCGCGCGGCCGGGCCGAGGTCACGGTCGAGGCGAGCCCCGAGGAATGCGCCGCCCTCGCGCGTGATTTCGGCATCCCGGCGGTGCGCGACCTCGTGGGCCGATTCGTCCTGAGCGGGACCTCGACGCGCTTGACCGTGACCGGCACGGTGGAGGCCGTGGCGACGCAGGTCTGCACCGTGACCCTCGAGCCGTTCGAATCGGCCGTGCGCGAGCCGGTCGACGTGGTGTTCAGCGACGCGCCGCCGCCCGACGAGGAGCCCGAGGACGGCCCGCCTGAGGGCGCCCCCGAGCCGCCCGATCCGATCGTGAACGGGCGCGTCGACCTCGGCGCGCTCACCGGCGAGTTCCTGGCGCTGGGGCTTGACCCCTATCCGCGCAAGCCCGGCGTGACGTTCGAACCCGTCGCCAGCGGCCCGGAGAGCGGCCCGTTCGAGGCCCTTCGCCGCCTTCGCGACGAAGACGCCTGAACCGCGGAACCCGGCCCCGCGCCGATTTCGTTTGCCCAAGCGGCGGGCATCGCTATGGTCCGCCGCGCCCGGCGGCTCCCGCCGGAATCCATCCCGCCGAGGCCGCGAACCGAGTTCATATGTCCAACCGCGTCCGCATTTCGCTCGACGCCATGGGCGGCGATCACGGCCCCGCCACGGTGGTGCCCGGAGCCGCCCTCGCCCGCGAGCGCCATCCCGACATGACATTCCTGATGTTCGGGGACGAGGCGATCCTTGCACCGTTGGTGGCCGCCGAGCCCCGGCTGAAGGATTGCGTCGAGATCCGCCACACCACCGTCTCGGTGGC
This sequence comes from Methylobacterium komagatae, assembly GCF_042661665.1. Taxonomy (NCBI): domain Bacteria; kingdom Pseudomonadati; phylum Pseudomonadota; class Alphaproteobacteria; order Hyphomicrobiales; family Methylobacteriaceae; genus Methylobacterium; species Methylobacterium komagatae. The sequence goes on along the minus strand of NZ_JBHSWN010000001.1, from coordinate 1,495,663 downwards.
GATGGACGACAAACCGAGCCAGGCGGTGCGCCAGGGCCGCGGCAAGTCCTCCATGTGGCAGGCGGTCCAGGCCGTCCGCGACGGTCAGGCCGAAGCCTGCGTCTCCGCCGGCAATACCGGCGCGCTGATGGCGATGTCGAAGATCTGCCTGAAGACCATGTCGGGCATCGAGCGCCCGGCCATCGCCTGCCTGTGGCCGACGGTGCGCGGCGAGAGCGTCGTGCTGGATGTCGGCGCCACGATCGGCACCGACGCCGAGCATCTGGTCGAGATGGCGGTGATGGGCTCGGCCATGGCCCGCATCGTGTTCGACCTCGACCGGCCGACGGTCGGCCTGCTCAATGTCGGCACCGAGGAGATGAAGGGCAACGAGGCGGTGAAGGAAGCCGCCCGGCTCCTGCGCGAGATGGACGCGGCGGGCCTGACCTATCACGGCTTCGTCGAGGGCACGGATCTCGGCAAGGGCACGGTCGACGTCGTCGTCACCGAGGGCTTCACTGGCAACATCGCCTTGAAGACCGCCGAGGGCACCGCCAAGCAGATCGGCGCGTATCTCCGCTCGGCCATGACGCGGACCCTCTCTGCCAAGATCGGCGCCTTCTTCGCCCGCCACGCCTTCAAGGCCCTGAAGGACAAGATGAATCCGAGCCGCGCGAACGGGGGCGTATTCCTCGGGCTCGAAGGCATTGTGGTAAAGAGCCACGGCTCCGAGAACGCGCAGGGCTTCGCTGCCGCGATCGACCTCGCGCACGACATGGCCCGCCACGACATGATCCGCACCATCCGCGAGATGCTCGACCAGACGCCGGCCCTGGCCCCGGCCTGAGCCTGCCGAGGTAGGGACGCCATGATTCCGTCCAGGCATCCCTGTTTTAGCTCATTGTCTTTGCATCACCTGTTTCAGACACGGCTGACGCCCCCGTCTGGATCGATGCACTAGAGGAGACGGGCGGGCCGTACGACGGGTCCGCCGGAAAGGTACACACGATGTCAGCCCTGCGTTCCGTCGTCGTCGGCACCGGTTCGTCCCTGCCCGAGCGGGCGGTGACCAATGCGATGCTCGCCGAGCGGGTCGAGACCTCGGACGAGTGGATCGTCCAGCGCACCGGCATCCGCCAGCGCTTCCTCGCTGGGGAGCACGAGACGACCTCCGTGCTCGGCACCCGCGCGGCGCAGGCCGCCCTCGACGCGGCGGGCCTCGGGCCGGAGGCGATCGACCTCGTGATCTGCGCGACCTCGACGCCCGACCACACCTTCCCCGCCACGGCGACGCAGATCCAGGCGGCGCTCGGGATCACCCAAGGGGCGGCCTTCGATCTGCAGGCGGTCTGCGCAGGGTTCGTCTTTGCGGTCTCGACCGCCGACAAGTTCCTCACGACCGGAGCCGCCAAGCGCGCCCTGGTGATCGGGGCCGAGACCTTCTCGCGCATCCTCGACTGGGAGGACCGCACCACCTGCGTGCTGTTCGGCGACGGCGCTGGGGCGATCGTGTTGGAAGCCCGCGAGGACGGTGAGCGCGGCGTGCTCTCGGCCTCCCTCCGCTCGGACGGGCGCCACCGGGAGAAGCTCTACGTCGATGGCGGCCCCGGCTCGACTGGCACGACCGGCCATCTGCGCATGGAGGGCAAGGAGGTGTTCCGCTTCGCCGTCGGGCAGGTGACGGACGTGATCGTGGATGCCTTCGAGAAGGCGGGCCTCTCCGCCGACGATCTCGACTGGTTCGTGCCGCACCAAGCCAACCGCCGGATCATCGAGGCCTCCGCCGACAAGCTCGGCATCGCCCGCGAGAAGATCGTGCTCACGGTGGACCAGCACGGCAACACTTCCGCCGCCTCGATTCCGCTGGCCCTCGACGTCGCCGCGCGCGACGGGCGCATCAGGCCGGGGGACCTCGTGATGATCGAGGCGATCGGCGGCGGCTTCAGTTGGGGCGCAGCCCTGATTCGCTGGTGACGGTCAAGCCCGAAACCCACGGTTGACCGGGCCGCCACGGCGGATTAGCGTGGCGGATCATAGAGATACGTCCCAACAAGCCCAGGCGGCGAACCCGCCCGAAGAGCGCGGTCGGGACGAGGGCGAGCCGGCAAGGAAACAAGGAATGGCGGGCAAGACGGTGACGCGTGCCGACCTGAGCGAGGCCGTCTACCATCAGGTCGGGCTGTCGCGGACCGAGTCGGCCGCTCTGGTCGAAACCGTTCTGTCGGAGATCTGCACCTGCCTCGCCAACGGCGAGACGGTGAAGCTCTCCTCGTTCGGCTCGTTCGTGGTGCGCAGCAAGGGCCGCCGCGTCGGCCGCAACCCCAAGACCGGCGTCGAAGTGGCCATCGAGCCGCGCCAGGTCATGGTGTTCAAGCCCTCGAACGTGCTCAAGGCCCGCATCAACGGCGAGGCCGTGGAGGACGAGGACTAGTCTCACGGTCGATCGAGGCTTGAGCGTTGCCCGCTGGGGCTGCAAGATCACCGGCACAGGCCCGCTCCAGTCGAATCACGATGCCACCAGCCCTTGCCGCACCCGACGACACCACCGAGGCGCGGGAGAAGAGCGCGGGCGCCTTCCGCACGATCAGCGAGGTGGCCGAGGCCCTGGACGTGCCGCAACACGTCCTGCGCTTCTGGGAGACGCGCTTCGGTCAGATCCGCCCGATGAAGCGGGCCGGAGGGCGGCGCTATTACCGGCCCGAGGATGTCGACCTCGTGGCAGGCATCAAGCATCTGCTCCATGTCCGCCGCTACACGATCAAGGGCGCGCAGCGGATCATCAAGGACAACGGGATCCGCTTCGTCCAAGCCGTCGGCCGGGGCGAGGTCGTGGCCGCGCCACCCCCGCTGCAGGATCTGGATGGGGGCGTCGAGGGCCAGTTGCCCGACGACACCACCGTGATCGCCCTGCCGGGCGAGGATCAGGCGGCGCTGGAGGATGCGCTCCACGAATTGCGGACCTGCCGCGCCCTCTTGGACGAGCTCCGCCAGCCGCCGGACTAGCCGAAGCGGCCCCCCGGCCAAAGCGTAGCAAGGGATTGGCGCATCGGCCGAACTTTGCCGAAGCACCGGCGTTGTCGCCCGATGGCCGCTCCGCCGAACAAACTGTCGCCCAGCCAGGAGCTGATGGCCCGCATTCTGCGGATCGTACGGGCATGCCCCGACGCGGCCTCTGAGGTGCTCGAGCTGATCACCCTGGTCAGTCAGGTCGAGGCCGCCACCGCCGTCGATCCGCGCTATCGCGACGCGCGGCGGGTCATCGCCCGGCTGCGCGCGCCGCTCTGGGACATGGGCCCCGCCGACCGCGAGCGCCTGCTCGCCGCCGCGGAGACGATCCGGAAGGTCTGCCGCCTGAAGGAAGAGGACATCCCGGCCTCGCCCATCGCCGATGCCGGGGAGCGCGCGCGGGTGGAGCAGCGGCTCGCCGCAGCGATGAGCGGCGAGTTCTCGCCCGCCCAGATCGCCCGCGTCACCGGCATCGTCGCGGCGGCGCTGCAGGACTGATTGCGGGCTGCGCCCCTCGACGCGCGGCTCTGCCATTCCCACATCCATCATGCGGACGGAGTGCCGGACAGGGCGGAGCGCCCGCCGCCGGGCCGCGATGGAGACATGCCCCGTGACGATCGCCACCGCCCTCCCCGGCCGCTGCCTCTCGGCCCTGTTCGGCGTCCTGCTCATCGCCGGTCCCGCGGCGGCGCAGACGACGGTGACGCGCTCCAAGACCGTGGCATCCGGCCAGACCGTGCGGTTGGAGATCGCGCCGAACCTGAAGAAGGATTGCAGCCCCGGCCCGATGCCGGAATTCAAGGTGTCCGGCGCGCCCAAGAACGGATCGGTCATCACGAAGGTTGGCAAGCTGAAGACGCCCGCCAGCTATCGCTGCCCGAACAAGGAGGCCGCCGTTCAGGCGCTCTTCTACCAAGCCAATGCAGGCTACACCGGATCGGACGAGGTGACCTTCGAGGTCAAGTCTTCCGACGGATCGGTGCAGACCCAGAACATCAAGATCACTGTCGGCGCTGCCAATTCCAAGCCGGCGGGCGATGCCAAGAAAGAAGGCACCGATCTCTGATCCTTAGGCAATCAGAATCGTCGAATGCACCGTTTTTCGGCGCTCATCATCGAGTTCTACGGAGAATTTCAGTCTCGTTTCCCGGCGAGGCTGGAATTCCAGTCTATGGGTGTTGCACGTAATCAACGTGATTGCGGCGTGTTCGACGCACTGCGACAAATGGCGGACCTGTCGGTTGCATCCGAGCCGGGACAGGATGAAGCTGTCCCGGTCTGAGAGGGTGACGCGAATGCCTATGCAAGCGACGAACGACCTCTTCCAGAGCTTCGCACGAGGGTACGAAGCCCGCCGAGACACGGAGATGAGCCTCTCCGAATATCTCGAAGCCTGCCGCGACGAGCCGCTGATGTATGCCTCGGCGGCGGAGCGTATCCTGGCCGCGATCGGCGAGCCGGAATTCGTGGACACGGCCAAGGATTCCCGGCTCGGCCGCATCTTCATGAACCGGACGATCCGGACCTACCCGGCCTTCCGCGAATTCTACGGCATGGAGGAGACGATCGAGCGGATCGTCTCGTTCTTCCGGCACGCGGCGCAGGGTCTCGAGGAGCGCAAGCAGATCCTCTACCTGCTCGGCCCGGTCGGCGGCGGCAAGTCCTCCCTCGCCGAGCGGCTGAAGGCCCTCATGGAGGTCCACCCGATCTACGTGCTGAAGGCGGGCAACGAGGTTTCCCCCGTCTTCGAGAGCCCGCTCGGCCTGTTCGACCCCGAGACGATGGGCGAGGAGATCCAGCGCCGCTACGGCATCCCACGCCGCCGCCTCACCGGCCTGATGAGCCCCTGGGCGCTCAAGCGCCTCGACGAATTCGAAGGCGACATCTCCCAGTTCAAGGTGATTAAGGTGCGCCCGTCGCGCCTGCGCCAGATCGGCATCGCCAAGACCGAGCCTGGCGACGAGAACAACCAGGACATCTCGTCCCTCGTCGGCAAGGTGGACATCCGCCGCCTGGAGACCCTCTCCCAGGCGGACCCGGACGCCTACTCCTATTCCGGCGGCCTGAACCGGGCGAACCAGGGCGTTCTCGAATTCGTCGAGATGTTCAAGGCGCCGATCAAGATGCTCCATCCGCTGCTCACGGCGACGCAGGAGGGCAACTATGTCGGCACCGAGAATATCGGCGCCATTCCCTTCACGGGCGTGATCCTGGCGCACTCGAACGAGGCCGAATGGCAATCGTTCAAGACCAACAAGAACAACGAAGCCTTCATCGACCGTATCTACGTCATCAAGGTGCCCTACTGCCTCCGGGTGACGGAGGAGCAGAAGATCTACGACAAGCTGATCACCGGGTCGGAACTGTCCGACGCGGCCTGCGCGCCGGGCACGCTGGAGATGCTGGCCCGGTTCTCGGTGCTGTCGCGCCTGCGCGAGCACGCGAACTCGAACCTGTTCTCCAAGATGCGGGTCTATGACGGCGAGTCGCTCCGCGAGGTCGACCCCCGCGCCCGCTCCATGCAGGAGTACAAGGACTCGGCGGGCGTCGATGAGGGCATGGACGGGATCTCGACCCGTTTCGCCTTCAAGGTGCTGGCTGCGACCTTCAACCACGATACGACCGAGGTGTCCGCCGACCCCGTGCACCTCATGTACGTGCTGGAGCAGTCGCTCCGCCGCGAGCAGCTGCCGCCGGAAACCGAGAAGAAGTACCTGGAGTTCATCAAGACGGAGCTTGCGCCCCGTTACGCCGAGTTCATCGGCCACGAGATCCAGAAGGCCTATCTCGAATCGTACCACGATTACGGCCAGAACCTGTTCGACCGTTACATCGACTACGCCGACGCCTGGATCGAGGATCAGGACTTCAAGGATTCCGAGACCGGCCAGGCTCATGAACCGGGAGCTTCTGAACCAGGAGCTGACCAAGATCGAGAAGCCGGCCGGCATCGCCAACCCGAAGGATTTCCGCAACGAGGTGGTGAAGTTCGCTCTGCGCTCGCGGGCGCAGCATGGCGGGCGCAACCCGAACTGGACGAGCTACGAGAAGCTGCGCGAAGTGATCGAGCGGCGGATGTTCTCCCAGGTCGAGGAACTCCTGCCGGTCATCTCCTTCGGATCCAAGAAGGACGGCGACACCGAGAAGAAGCACGGCGAATTCGTCGAGCGCATGGTGTCGCGCGGTTACACCGAGCGGCAGGTCCGCCGTCTGGTGGAATGGTACATGCGGGTGAAGCAGGCCGGCTGAGGAGTGGGTTCACGACCCCTCGCCCGCCACAGTTTCGGACGAACGGCGGGCGAGGTTACGAGCCGGCCGGATACGCGGGCGAGGGCTTGAGCACCTGATGCACATCGTCGACCGACGCCTCAATCCGGGAGGCAAGAGCCTCCCGAACCGCCAGCGCTTCCTGCGACGCGTCAAGGATGTAGCGCAGCGGGCAGTGCGGGAATCCGCCCGGGAAAACGACATCAAGAACCTCGGCAAGGACGGCCGCGTCACCGTGCCGGCGGACGGGGTGCGCGAACCGCGCTTCAGCCGCCAGCCCGGCAGCGGTCGCCACGACCACATCCTGCCCGGCAACAAGACCTACGTCGAAGGCGACATGATCGAGCGCCCGCCGGGCGGCGGCGGGGGTGGCGGCGGCTCCGGCGAGGGCGGGGATGGCGGCGAGAACAGCGAGGACGCGTTCCAGTTCGTCCTGACCCGCGACGAATTCCTCGAACTCTTCCTCGAAGATCTCGAACTGCCGGACCTCGCCAAGCGGCGGCTCTCCGTGGTCGAGACGGAGGGCATGCGCCGGGCGGGCTACACCATCACCGGCTCCCCGGCGAACCTCGCGCTGACGCGCACCCTGCGCAATTCCATGTCCCGGCGCATCGCCCTCAAGCGGCCGAAGCCCGAGGAGGTCGAGGCCCTGGAGAGGCGCATCGCCGCCCTCGGTGAAGGCGACGTGACGCGGGCCGATCTCGAAGCCTCCCTCACCCTGCTGCGGGAGCGGGCGAAGCGCATCCCCTATGTCGATCCGATCGACCTGCGCTTCCGGCGCTTCGAGCCCTATCCGCGCCCCATCGCGCAGGCGGTGATGTTCTGCCTGATGGACGTGTCGGGCTCGATGACCGAGCACATGAAGGACCTCGCCAAGAGGTTCTACATCCTGCTCCACATCTTCCTCACGCGGCGCTACCGCCACGTGGAGATCGTCTTCATCCGCCACACTGACCGGGCGACGGAGGTGGACGAGGAGACCTTCTTCGGATCCCGCGAGACCGGCGGCACGCTGGTCTCCTCCGCGCTGATCGAGATGAAGCGCGTGATCGCCGAGCGCTACGACCCGAACGACTGGAACATCTACGCCGCGCAGGCTTCCGACGGCGACAACGTGTCGAGCGACGGTCCCACCGCCACCGATCTGCTGCGGGCGAACATCCTGCCCGCCTGCCAGCACTTCGCCTATCTCGAAGTGGGCGACGAGAACGGGCCGCGGGCCGGTTTCGTGGAGCACCGCACGACCCTGTGGCGGACCTACGAAGCCATCGCCAAGGCGGGCGGTCCCATCGCCATGCGCAAGGTGAACCACCGCCGGGAGATCTACCCCGTGTTCCGCGAGCTGTTCGGTCGCAAGGACAAGGCAGAGGCGTGAGCGGATGCACCTCGCTCCGTCGTCATTGCGAGCGCAGCGAAGCAATCCAGGGACACGCCACGTTCACAAGCGTCCCGCAGCTCTGGATTGCTTCGCCATGCTCGCAATGACGGTAAGCTGTTTGAAACGGCTCGCTTCCCCTCGCGGGGACAAGGCCGCGGTTCTTCGGGAGACGCCATGACACGCCTCGCACCCCAGAAGATCGTCCGCGCCGACAAACCCCTGTTCACCGGCAACGATTGGGATTTCGACACCATCCGCCGCATCCACGATGCCTGCGAGGAACAGGCGCGGCTGCTCGGCCTGTCGTGGTATCCCAACCAGATCGAGATCATCACCGCCGAGCAGATGCTGGACGCCTATGCCTCCATCGGCATGCCGCTGTTCTACAAGCACTGGTCCTTCGGCAAGCACTTCGCCCAGCACGAATCCGGCTACCGGCGGGGCCTGATGGGGCTCGCCTACGAGATCGTCATCAACTCCGACCCGTGCATCTCCTACGTGATGGAGGAGAACACGGCGACGATGCAGACGCTCGTCATCGCGCATGCCGCCTTTGGGCATAACCACTTCTTCAAGAACAATTATCTGTTCCGGCAGTGGACCGACGCCGAGGGCATTCTCGACTATCTCGACTTCGCTAAGAGCTTCATCGCGCGCTGTGAGGAGCGCTACGGTCATCAGGCGGTGGAGCAGGTGCTCGACGCCGCCCATGCGCTCATGAGCCAGGGCGTTCACCGCTATCCCCGCAAGAAGCGTCCGGACCTCGCCTCCGAGCAGCGCCGGGAGCGCGAGCGCGTCGAGCACGGCGAGCAGATCTACAACGACCTGTGGCGCACCCTGCCGAACAAACCGGGTGCCGCCCCCTCCGACATGGCGGCCGAGCGCCGCCGGGCGCTGCTGGAGCTTCCCCAGGAGAACATCCTCTACTTCCTGGAAAAGGTCGCTCCGCGACTGCGGCCCTGGCAGCGGGAGATCCTGCGGATCGTGCGTCTCGTCGCGCAGTATTTCTACCCGCAGCGCCAGACCAAGGTGATGAACGAGGGCTGCGCCACCTACGTCCACTACCGGATCATGAATGCGCTGTCCGAGACCGGCCAGATCACCGAGGCCGCCTATCTCGAATTCCTGCAATCGCACACGAACGTCATCCGCCAGCCGACCTACAACGACCGCTCCTATGGCGGTCACAACCCCTACGCGATCGGCTTCGCGATGATGCAGGACATCGCCCGCATCGCCGAGAACCCCAGCGACGAGGACCGGGAGTGGTTCCCCGACATCGCCGGGCGGGGCGACGGCATGGAGATCCTGCGTGATTGCTGGGAGAATTACCGCGACGAGAGCTTCATCGCGCAGTTCCTCTCACCCAAGCTGATGCGCGACCTGCGCCTGTTCCATGTGGTGGACGATCCCGAGGAGCAGGCCCTGCGGGTGGAGGCGATCCACGACGAGCGTGGCTACCGCCGCCTCCGCCGCGCCTTCGCCCGCCAATACGACGTGGCGTGGCTCGATCCCGACATCGAGGTCGTCGATGTCGATCTGGAGGGTGACCGCAAGCTCGTCCTGCACCACAAGACGCTCAACAAGATCACCCTGCAGAAGGACGATGCCCGGCGGGTGCTACAGCACCTCGCCGACCTCTGGGGCTACGACGTGGTGCTCAAGGAGGTCGAACCCGCCACCGGCGCCGTCCTCAGCGAGATGAGCGCCAGCGCCCGGCCGATCTTCTTCTGAGGATGGCCGGAAGGCGCCCTTACGCCCGTTGACGCATCGTCCGGCGGGCGCCCTCCGGCATGGAGATGTCGGAGCACACGCGGTTCCGGCCGAGGCGCTTGGCCCGATAGAGGGCCGCGTCGGCGCGGGCGACGAGGGCCTCCCAATCGCGGTCGGACTCCGTCCCATGGGCGGCCACGCCGAAGCTGCCGGTGACATTCGGAATGGCCGCGCGATCCCCCTGTCCGGCCGCGAGGCGCAGGCGCATCCGTTCGGCCAGATCGGCGGCGGCGGCCGAGTCGAGCCCGGGGGCGAGGATGAGGAATTCCTCGCCGCCGTAGCGCACCACGAGATCGCCCGGGCGGGCCAGGGAGGTCAGCACCGCTGCCACCCGCTTCAACACCGCATCGCCGCCGGCATGGCCGTACACGTCGTTGACGGTTTTGAAATGATCGATGTCGAGGAGGATGGCGCCGAGAGGCTGGCCGGCCTGCCGCGTGGCCTCGATCACGCCGGGCGCCTGCTCCGCGGCCGCGCGGCGGTTCAGGAGACCGGTCAGGGAATCGGTCTCGGCCAGCTGCTTCAGATGCTGGTTGGTGCGCCGCCGCTCCCGTTCGAGAACCTGCTTGCGCCGCAACTCGTCGCGCAGAACGGCGAGACCGGCGAACATCTCATCGACCTCCGGACCCGCCTTGGCCCGGGACGGCGGATTGCCCAATCCCCCGACGGAAAGGGACAGGATCTCCTCGCGCACGGAGATGAGCGGGAGGAACAGGCGCCTCCGGAAGGTGAGGCCGAGCCAGAGCAGCGCCAGCACGACCGCCAGCGTGACCCCGGCGGAGGCGACCGTCGCCGCGATGGCCGCCTCGCGGGCCTTCTCGATCTTGCGCAGGGTGAACGCGCCGAGGCGCTCCTTCAACTCCGTCGATGCGGTGAGGCCCGGCACGTAGCGCCGGGTGAACTCGGCCGCACTGCCCCGCAGGCTCGGCTCCGCGAACACCTCCATCGCCATGGGCAGGCTGTGGCCGAAATACTCCGTCTCGACCCGCGCCAGCGCCTCCCGGATACCGGGATCGTCGCCGTGGTTGTGGGCAAAAGCGGAAAGCTTCCGCCACAGATAGGTGATCTTATCCTGTGTCCGCGTGACGGAGGCGCTGGCCACCTGCATCGGGAGACCGCCCGTCAACGTCATGACAGCATAGGAGCCGAGGCGCCCTGCCTGCTCGCGAAGGGCGCTCGCCTCCGCCTGCAACAGAACCTCGGCGCCGACTTCCGGCGCATGGCGCAGAAGGCGTCGTCCGCACTCGATGCGCAGGGCCGCCGCCTCGTCCGCTGCGGCGAACATCGCCTGAATCGCCTCGGCGATCATCGCCCCCGGCCGCTCCTCCGGCGGCCTGGCACTGACCGCGTCGACTTTGGCCCGTCCCTCTGCCAGACGACGAATGACCGCGTCGAAGACACTCGTCTCGTGCGTGCTCACCCGGGCGGCGGCGAGGCGCCGGTCGGTCTCGGCACGCGTCGCGGCGAGCTTGGCGAGGGCGTCGCTCGAAGTCGGCCCGTGGGGATCCATCGCCACGTTGGACGGTCCGCGCTCCGCGGAGATCATATCCGTCGCGGCGAGCACCAGAGCGAATTGCGACGCATCGTCCACTGCGTGCGACGCGCGGCGCAACTCTGCGACGTTGTTCGAGACCAGCACACCGCCGAGCGCGGAGCAGCCGATGGCCGCCGCCGCCCCCACGATCCATTGAAGGTGCTGAATTCGTATCGCCGCCAGCATACCAGTCCGCATCGGCCCTGGCACCACCGCCACGAGCGGAAGCTCAATCCAGGGCTCGCCAAGCGGGTATAGCGATGATCGTACAACGAGTGGTGAAGGTGCGGCAGTGAATGCTGGTTGAAAATTCAAGATTCAGAGCAAAACCTGTCATTTCACCCAAAATGTAGCAGATGTAGGCGATTGGCCTCGGGAAGCGGACCGCCACCGGCCCGGCTCACAGCCGATTGCGCGGAGCCCATGGCCGTGCTGCATGGGGGCATGAGCGCCACGATCATGAGCCTCGCGCAGACGCAGGCCTTCCTCGACAGCGAATTCCCGCAGATGCAGGCGGGCGGGCGCGCTTACCATCTGGAAGCGGTAGGGCCGCTCTCGGCGCGGATGCGGCTCGAAGCGCACGAGCGATTTCTGCGCCCCGGCGCCACGGTGTCGGGCCCGGCCATGATGGCGCTGGCCGATTACGCCCTCTACGCGGCCATCCTCGCCAATATCGGCCCGGTCGCGCTGGCGGTGACGACGAACCTAACGTTCAACTTCCTGCGCAAGCCCGCTTCGGGCGACCTGATGGCCGAATGCCGCCTCCTGAAGCTCGGCCGACGCCTCGCAGTGGGCGAGGTCGCGATCACGTCCGTGGGCCACGAGGACATCGTCTGCCACGCGACGGGGACCTACTCGATCCCGCCGCGCTGAGCGTCAGGCCCGCGCCTCGGTCAGCCGTGCCGCGTAGCGGGCAATGAGATCGACCTCGAGGTTCACGGCATTACCGGCCTCGCGCTCGCCCCAGGTCGTCACCTGCAGCGTGTGCGGGATAAGGAGCACCGAGAACAGGTCGCCCTCCACCGTGTTCACGGTGAGCGACGTGCCGTCGAGGCAGACGGAACCTTTCTCGGCGATGAAGCGGGCGAGGCCCGCCGGGGCACGCAGGGTGAAGCGCTCGCTCGGGCCCCAGGCCCCGCCCGTCACGGTCTCGCGGGTGACGATGTCAGCGAGGCCATCCACATGCCCGGTCACGAGGTGGCCACCGAGTTCGTCGCCGATCTTCAGCGACCGTTCGAGGTTGATGCGCCGCCCCGGCGCCCAGGCGCCGACATTGGTGCGGGCCAGGGTCTCGGCGGCCGCATCCACGTGGAAGACGCAGCCGCCTTCCTCCGGCACGATCGACACGGCCGTAAGGCACGGGCCCGAACAGGCGATCGATGCGCCGAGCGCGATGCCAGCAGGATCATAGGAGCAGCGGATCGCGATGCGGCGTAGGTCGCCCTCCCCCTCGACGGAGAGCACCGTGCCGACATCGCTGACGAGACCCGTGAACATGCCTCAGACGCTCCGCTCGTAGGTGACGGCCCGGTCCGCCCCGAGGATGAGATCGTCCACGACGTCGAACCGGGCGATGCGGCGCGTCAGGACGGGGCCGAGGGCGGGCAGCCCGCCCGCCGGACCGGCCTCGACCGGGCCGGTCATCAGGGTGACCGCATCGATGAGATCGGCCTCGGCCAGCGCTTCCGCAAGGCGGGGGCCGCCTTCGCTGCACAGGCGCGTCAGGCCGCGCTCGCCGAGATAGGCCATGGCGGCGGGAAGATCGATCCGCCCCATCCCGTCCGCCGGGACGGCCACGACCTCGACTCCGCAGGCTTCGAGGGCGCGCCGGGCATGGGCGGGGGCGGAGCGGGTGGTGAGCACCAGCACCGGCACATCGTGCGCGGTGCGGGCGAGGACGCTCGCGGGAGAGAGATGCAATTCCGAATCGAGCACGATCCGCAGGGGCGACCGCTCCGCGAGACCCGGCAACCGCACGGTGAGGGACGGATCATCCGCCCGCGCCGTGCCGATGCCGACGAGGATGGCATCCGCATGGGCGCGCCACAGATGCACCGCCCCATCCGCGACGGGCCCGGTGATGCGCAGGCGCTCGGCGCCCGCCCCGGCGGCGAAGCCGTCCCGCGTGCGCGCGAGCTTCAGGTGCAGCATCGGCCGCCCCTGGGTCACGCGCGTGATGTGGCCGCGATGGTCGCGCGCGGCCTCCTCCCGGCACAGGCCGGTCTCCACCGCGATGCCACCCCGGCGCAACAGGTCATGACCTCGCCCCGCGACACGGGGATCAGGATCTTCGAGGGCGCTCACCACGCGCCCGATCCCAGCGGCGATGATCGCCTCCGTGCAGGGCGGCGTGCGGCCGTGATGGGAGCAGGGCTCGAGGGTGACGTAGAGCGTCGCGCCCCGCGCCGACCCACCCGCCAGGGCGAGGGCCTGCGTCTCGGCATGGGGCCGCCCACCCGGCGCCGTGGCGGCGGCCGAGAGGATCGTGTCCGAACCGGGGGCGGCGACCACCGCCCCGACCGAGGGGTTCGGCCAGGTCCGGCCGAGGTTCCGGCGGCCGAGCGCCAGGGCGAGGCGCATGAAGCTGGCGTCGCGGCTCACGTCTTTGGCCCACGGCGGCGGGGGGCGGGCTTCGCCTCCGATCCAGGCTCGGGCTCCGGCTCGATGGCGGCGACGAGGGTCCCGCCGAGGGTGCCGAGCAGGCTCTTCGAAGTCCTTGGCCTCGCGAAAATTCTTGTAGACGGAGGCGAAGCGCACATAGGCGACGTCGTCGAGGCCCTTGAGTCCGGCCATCACCAGTTCACCGATCGCCTCGGAGGCGACCTCGGCCTCGCCCGCACTCTCCAGCTGGCGGGTGATGCCGCTCACCAGCCGCTCGATCCGCTCGGGCTCGACGGCGCGCTTGCGCAGGGCCACGTCGATGGAACGCTGGAGCTTGTCCCGGTCGAAGGGCACGCGCTTGCCCGACCGCTTGACCACCGTCGAGCTCGCGCAGTTGCACCCGCTCGAAGGTGGTGAAGCGCCCCGCGCAATCCGGGCAGACCCGGCGGCGGCGGATGGCGGCGCCATCTTCGGAGGGGCGCGAATCCTTCACCTGCGTGTCGGATCCGCCGCAATAGGGGCACCGCATCGGGCGCGATCTCTCGGGATAAATGAAAACGGCCGCGGTTCGAGTGAACCGCGGCCGTCTCGTAACAAAGGGGCTCCCAAAGGGCTATGCCCTTTGGCGGATGCAGGGCGGAGCCCTGCGAACACCAGGGGTTTCACCCCTGGACCCCACCCAAGGACTTAGTCCTTGGGGATCCCGGATTTAGCCGTAGATCGGGAAGCGGTCGGTGAGGGCGTGAACCCTCTGCTTCACGCTCTCCTCGACGGCGCTGTCGCCGCCCTCGCCCTTGGCGGCAAGACCATCCAGCACTTCCACGATCAGCTGACCGATCTGCTTGAATTCGGCGACGCCGAAGCCGCGCGAAGTGCCCGCCGGGGTGCCGAGGCGGATGCCCGACGTGATTGTCGGCTTCTGCGTGTCGAAGGGCACGCCATTCTTGTTGCAGGTGATGTGAGCCCGCGACAGCGCGGCTTCCGCCGCCTTGCCGGTGAGGCCCTTCCGCTGCAGATCGACTAGCATCAGGTGGTTGTCCGTGCCACCCGACGTGATGTCGTAGCCGCCGGAAATCAGTGTGTCGGCCAGCGCCTTGGCGTTCTCGACGACCTGACGGGCGTAGATCTTGAACTCGGGCTTCAGCGCCTCGCCGAAGGCCACGGCCTTACCGGCGATCACGTGCATCAGCGGGCCGCCCTGGAGGCCGGGGAAGATGGCCGAGTTGAACTTCTTGGCGAGCGCCTCGTCGTTCGTGAGGATCATGCCACCGCGCGGTCCGCGCAGGGTCTTATGGGTCGTGGTGGTGGCGACGTGGGCATGCGGGAACGGCGACGGATGGACGCCGGCCGCGACGAGGCCCGCGAAGTGGGCCATGTCGACCATGAAGTAGGCGCCGACGGAATCGGCGATCTCGCGGAACTTGGCGAAGTCCCAATGACGCGGGTAGCCCGAGCCACCAGCGATGATCACCTTCGGCTTATGCTCCTGCGCGAGCTGGGCGACCTGCTCCATGTCGATGCGCTGGTCTTCCCGGCGCACGGTGTAGGAGACCGGCTTGAACCACTTGCCGGAGACGTTCGGCGGGGCGCCGTGCGTCAGGTGGCCGCCGGCCGCGAGGTCGAGGCCGAGGAAGGTGTCGCCCGGCTGCATGAGGGCGAGGAACACGCCCTGGTTGGCCTGGCTCCCCGAGTTCGGCTGCACGTTGGCGAAGCCGCAATCGAACAGGCGCTTGGCGCGCTCGATGGCGAGATCTTCCGCGATGTCCACAAACTGGCAGCCACCGTAGTAGCGACGGCCCGGATAGCCTTCCGCGTACTTGTTGGTGAGCACCGACCCTTGAGCTTCCAGCACCGCGCGGGAGACGATGTTCTCCGAGGCGATCAGCTCGATCTCGTGCTGCTGCCGGCCGGCTCCTGCTCGACGGCGCGGGCGATCTCGGGATCCGTCTCCGTGAGCGGAGCGGCGAAGAAGCTGTTGGACAGGTGGTTGTCGGTGGCGGAACCGGCGCTCATGAGGCTTCCCTGTTTTTCATTGGTGGGAGCCCGGCCTTTGTCGCACAGCACGGGCGGGCGTTTCTAACGCCGAGTCCTACACGCCGGGCCGCGCAAGGCCAAGCGCAGGCATTTTTCCGACTGGGTGAGAAAAATTCAAGAGCCCAGCCGACCGGTGTGGCCGGAGCTAATGAGGCGCCCGCGGCTAGGATTAAAAATTTTGTATAGGATCATTGACCGCTTAAAAGAACATATGGTAAACAAGCCTTCTAATTAGGGGGCTTCCGATGCAAGGCTGGGAAGTACTCAGGGAAAAATACAATCTCTCTGCGCAAATCGTCAAAATTATTCTTTTTAAGATTGCATTTGATGAATGGAAAGCAGTATTTCGCGACGAACAGCCACGCGGACCCGACGGAAGATGGATCATAGGCGGCGGTAAATACGTCATTTCAGAGCGACATACAACAGGTAATAAACAAATTGATAGCATAACAGAGAAAATTACGGACGCACTCGATGTGGTGTTATCTCAACTTGGGCCAGGAAGTGGCTCATTATACGGAACATACGTACACAGCTCTGCTGCCAAACTCTTGCGTGGAATAAACATTCCTGGAATCGGCAAGGATGGTATCGAACAAAGCTTTAGTCTTGGCGATCTCGTCCGCTACGGGCTCAGCGACAGCATCCGAACCGACGCCTTATTGCGGAACGATCAGACTGGCGAAATTTTGGCCGTCTGGGACATTAAAACAGGTAGTCAAAGGCTGAGTCCGAAGCGAGTGGCCAAAATCAGAAACTATCTGAACATAAGCGACGACGTGCCTGTAATCGATATCCACATAAATCTTGGAATAATCGTAAAGAATCACGATATATAATAACAATCGCTCTCTTATCGTTGTTACTGGCGCTTAAATCCAATTTTTTGTCCCAATATTATCGAATAGTTTGGAACAGTTTAAAATACAACCACAACATCACTCAGTTATAGGAAATCAAAATGACGATGGACTTTTACATGCTTTGTAATCGGCCGCTCATATCGGCTGAAGAATGGCAGTCCGCAATCGATGACCTTGGCTTCAACCTAAAAATTCCGCTTACCCGCGATGTAGCAACGGCGTACGGTGCAATGACGGCGATGTGGCGTGGGGAGCCAGTCGTCTTCGAGTTCTCGGCGTTTCCCTATGACGAGATCCAAGAATGTTATTTCGACATCGACTTCGGGCAGACATGGCCGAATGCCTACGTCATGTATACCGGATCAAGCTTTAGTGGTTTAGCCGGAGCGATCATGGCGGGGGTAGCCATCGTAAATCGCACAGGTGGACGGTTCTTCGAACCCCAGGAAAGCCTCATCCTAAAACCCGATGAAGCTGTGCGGTACGCCCACCGGACCGTGGATGAAGTCCTCGCCATCATGGGCCGCACTCAACACTGAACGGAGCCACTCCACACTTCGCTGCCGGACTCAGAGCGCTTCATCAAACTCCCGGGCAAGGAGAGCTTTCTCACATGCCTCGGTAGCGCAGCGGGAGATTTGTGACAGGCACTCAGGCCCCCTCCCCCGGACGCCCTCGCCGGACGCGCGGGGTCGGACGCGGCTCTTGCGGAGCGGAACCCGAGCCGGTGCTACGGCTCGGAGCGGCGCCCGGACCGCCGGTGGGCGTGGCCGATTTCGCCCCCGCGCTGGGCCAGAACGCCTCGAAGAGCTGCTGCATCGCCTTGAGGTTCTGTTCCTGAACCTCCGCGCCGGTCCGGATCATCTGGCTGATGACGTCGGCGCCGCTCGTCTCGCTCTGGGGTGGGCGAGGTGCCTCCACCTGCGGGCGGCTCTGGGGCGGCGGGGGCGTGTAGCGCGGCGCCGGAGCAGGCGCGGACGGAGGCGGCGTCATGAAAGCGCGGGCCATGTCGGTCCACAGGGCCACGAAGGGCAGCGGCGAGGTGGGTGACGTCGCCGCCGCCGGGCGGGCGGCCTCGGCTTGAGGCTGATTGAGCATCACGTGGACGATACTCGCCACCACGGCGCCCGCCATCATCGGCAGCATCTGTCGCAGCACCTGCGACCCCACGCCGCTCGCGGCGGAGGCCTGCTGCAGCACCGCCTGCATCAATTGCGCGCTGCCGAACATCTGGCCGAGGGCATCGAGGCCGAGCGGCGCGGCCGTTCGCGCCGCCTCGGGTGCCGTGAACATCCGGGCGAAGCCGGTGGGATCGAGCCCCGCGCCGCGCTGCAAGCCGAGGGTCAGGGCGGGCATCAGCGCCTCGAAGGCGCGCTGCGTCTGATCCACGGTCAGCCCGAATTGCCGCGCCATCGCCTGCATCTCGGGCCCGCCAGGGACTTGGACCATGTCGAGCGGATTGAACATGACGCCTCGATTTCCGCCCGCCTTGCGACCCATCGGGTCGTTTCAACTCTTGCCTACATCGTGACCCGCCGCGTGCGGAAACGCCAGTTCCCCGGTGACAATCGCTGTCGATCCCTGCCCGGCACAGGGCTTCGCGGGGCGTTCGGCGAGGTTCGCCACCGCCCGGCGGGCCAGGAACAACCCCAGCAGGCCGAAGACCAGCGAGCCGATGCCCATGCCCGCCACTATCCCGCGTGGGCCGAACAGGGCGCTGCCAAGATAGGCCGGAGGCACGGTGCCGATCGTGGCCCGGCCCCAATTGAGCAGGGACGAACGAAGCGGAAAGCCGAGATTGTTGAAGGCCGCATTGCCCAGGAACAGGAGCCCATTGAAGAACCAGATCGCCCCGCCGACGAGGCAGAAGAAGGCGAACAGGTCCGCTGCCTCGTCCTTCAGGCCGAACAGCCCGGCGAGCGGCCAGCGCAACAGGATCAGCAGCAGCCATACGGCGGCGGCGTAGACGAGCGTCGCCGTCACGCAGGAGCGCAGGGTCTCGCCCATCCGGTCGAACCGTGCCGCGCCCCAGTTCTGCGCCAGGATCGGGCCGATGGCCCCGGACAGGGCGAAGAGCCCGCCGAAGGCCACGGGGGTCAGCCGGTCGATCACCGCCGCCGCCGCGATGGCATCGGGTCCGTAGCCGGCGAAAAGATGGGTGAGGAAGGCGCTCGCCACCGAGGGGGCGAGGTTGGTCAGGACGGCGGGCCCGGCGATCGACGCCATGGCGGGCGCGTCCGCCACGACCTCCGCTGCCCTGGGCCGACGCATCAGGCCGTGTTGGGACAGGTTGCGCCAGCCGATCGCGACGAAGGTCGCGCGGGCGATGCAGACGGCGATCGCCGCCCCCTCGACGCCGAGCCCGGCCCCGAAGATCAGCAGCGGGTCGAGGATGGCGGTGACGATGGCGCCGCCGAGCGTCACCCACATGGCGCGCACCGCATCGCCCTGCGCCCGCAGGAGGCCGGTGAACATCATGCCGAGGCCGAGCAGCACGTTCGACGGCAGGGTAATCATGAGGAACAGGTGGGCTACGCGCAAAGCCTCGCCCTGCGCACCGACGAGGCCGAGCAGCCTGTCCGCGAAGGGCATGATCAGCGCGGCGAGCAAGCCGGAGACGAGCACACCGAGCGCCATGGAGGAGGCCGCGAGCCGCCGCGCGAGGGGCCTGTCCCCGGCACCGATGGCCCGGCCGACCAGGGCGCCCGCTGCGATCATCATGCCGATATTCACGGCTGTGGCGAAGAACTGCACCACCGAGGCGAGACCCACCGCCGCCGTGAGAGCGGGATCGCCCAGCCGCGAGACGTAGAGCAGGGTCATCAGGTCCACGACGAAGATCGCCATGAGCCCCACCGAGCCGGTGGCACTCATCACGAGGACGTGGCGCATGATCGAGCCGACGACGAAGCGTCCCTGCTCGGCGAAGCCCGTGCCAGGCGGCAGGGGCGGTCCGTCAGACATTGCGAGCGCCGCCTTCCGTCTCGAGTTCGGCCTCGCCGCGCACCTCGTCGGTCTCGTCCGCCTCATCGGCCTCGGCCGCGTCAGTCACCGGCTCGGGGGCGGTCTTGGCGAGAACGCGCTCGGCCGCATCTCGCCGGTCCTGCCCCAGCAGATCGCGGGTTTCGGCGTTGAGGGCTCGGGCGGGGCGTGCGGGCTGGGTCAGCGGCTCGGGCCGCACCTCCCCCGCCTCGCTGCCGCCGAGCCATGCCGCGCCTTCCGGCAGGGCATCGGCCTGCTGCAGCACAAGCCGAGCGATGTCGCGCTTGCGCACGTCATCGACCCGCGCGGCGGCGGCCTCAGCCGAAAGGCCGAGCCCTTCGAGGGCCGCCCGCCCGAAGACGAGGGCCGATTCCGACGTCTCACGGATCTGGAAATCGACGTCGCGGTTCATCGGCTCGACGGCGTGGAGCCGGTCGTAGGCCCGCACGAAGGTGCGCACCGAAGCGAATTCCTCGTGGACGATGTCCACGATCTTGAGGGCCGCCTCGCGGTCATCGACGCACAGGCAGACGAGTTCCGCCTTGCCGATCCCGGCCGCGCGCAGCACGTCGAGGCGCGTCCCGTCGCCGTAATAGATGCGGAAGCCGAAGCGCGTCGCGGCCCGCAATTGCGCCACGTCCTTGTCGATGACCGTGACGGGGATGCCCTCGGCCAGCAGCACCTGCGTGAGGATCTGCCCGAACCGACCGAAGCCGATCACCAGCACGCGGGCATCGGCGGCGCCCTCGGCGAGTTCGGCGGGGAATCCGCCGCCGCCTCAGCCGCTTCCCGCGAGAGGCGGGCATCGAGCAGCCGGTCGAGCCCCTTGGCCATGATCGGGCCGACCAGCATCGTGAGCGCGGCGAGCGCCACGGCGAAGCGCGTCGCAGTCGGACCGGTGAGGCCGAGATCGGCCGCCTGTGGCAGGAGCACGAAGGCGAATTCACCGGCGGGTGCCAGCACCGCCGCGCCGCGCAGGGCGCTCACCATGTCCGAGCCGAACAGCCGAAACAGCCCCGCCACCAGGGCCACCTTCACGAGGATCGCCGCGAAGGTCGCGCCGAACAGGGCGGGCCAGACCGCCTTCACGAGGCTGCCGTCGATCGACATGCCGACGCTCATGAAGAACAGGCCGAGCAACATGCCGCGGAACGGTTCGATATCGGCCTCCAGCTGGTGCCGGAAGTTCGATTCCGCGAGCAGGATTCCCGCGAGGAAGGCGCCCATGGCCATAGAGAGGCCGACCTTCTCCATCAGCATCGCGGTGCCGAGCACCACGAGCAGGGCGGCGGCGGTCATCACCTCGCGGGCACCGCTCGCCGCGAGCAGGCGGAAGAACGGGTTCAGGCCGTAGCGGCCGACCAGCACCACGGTGAGGATCGCCGCGAGAACGCGGCCCGTCGACAGGGCCGCCTCACCGAGCCACGGCCCGCCGCTGCCATGCCCCGCCGAGGCAGCGAGCGGCATCAGGGCCAGGATGCCGACGACGCTGAGATCCTGGAACAGCAGCACCGCGAAGGCGCGCGAGCCATAAGCGCTGCCGAGGTCGCCGCGCTCCTCGAGCAGTTGCAGTGCCACTGCCGTGGCCGAGAGAGCGAGCGCGATGCCCACCACCGCTGCCGCCCCGAGGGGCTGCCCGGCGAGAATACCGGCGCCGCCGAGCACCACGGCACAGAGGACGAGTTGGGCGGCGCCCAATCCGAAAATATCCCGGCGCATGGAGACGAGCTGCGACAGGTGCAGTTCGAGCCCGACGATGAAGAGCAGCAGCACCACGCCGATCTCGGCGACGCTCGCTGCCGTTTCCGGCTCGGCGATCAGCGACAGGCCGGACGGCCCGATCAGCACGCCCGCCACCAGATAGCCGAGGACGGCACTCTGCCCCAGCCAGCGGAACATAGGCACGCCGACGACGGCCGCCGCCAGGAAGGTCAGGACCGGGGGCAGAAAGCTCGCGTGTTCGCCGGGGCTCGCCATGCCGTTCCGAAGGTGTCTTCAGAGAAGATCCTTCCCGCTTAACGCGGGCGGCTCAAGGAAGCGAGCGTGGCCGCGTGTCGTTCGACACGCGGGGGCTTCGTCAATTCCGACGCTTGCCCCTCTCCCCGACTTGCGGGGAAAGGGGGTCCTAGACCTCGCCGGAGGGCTCCGCCACCGGCCGCACCATGCGGGGCTGCGGCTGGTCCTCCGAGCCGGTGCCCAGCGCGCATTGCACCATCACGCTGTCCGTCCAGCGGCCGTATTTGTAGCCGACCGACGGAAGATAGCCGACGCGGCGGAAGCCGCAGGTCTCGTGCAGGCGCAAGCTCGCCTCGTTGGCGGCATCGATATAGCCGATCATCTGCCGGTAGCCGCCCGCCGCGCAGGCCTCGATCAGCGCGGGAAGCAGCCGCCGCCCGATGCCCGCCTGCAGATGGCCATGGTGCACGTAGATCGAGTGCTTCAGGGTGTAGCGATAGGCGGGCCGCTTCCGGAACGGCACGGCGTAGGCATAGCCCGCCACCTCGCCGTTCCGCTCGGCCACGAGATGCGGCAGGCGCTTTTTACGCATGGTCTTGCGGCGGCGCTTCAGGTCGTCGGGCAGCAGGCGCTCTTCCTCGAAGTCGCCCGTATCCCCCACGCCCTTGCCGATATGGTGCTCGTAGATCGCGATCATCGCCGCCACGTCCGCGTCGGAGGAGGGGCGGATCACGATCTCAGGGCAGGGTTCGCCCGGTCCCATCAGGCTCCCTCACGCAGGACGTAGGTGTGGAAGCGGATGCGCCCGTCCGGATCGACCTCGCGGTAGACGCCCTGGATCTCGGCCTCGAAGCCGGGGAACAGGTTGGCCGAGGCCTCGAACATCTTGAAATAGTCGAGCATGGGCTTGGCCCGCTCGTCCAGACGCTCGCCCGGCAGCACCGTGCCGATGCCCGGCGGGTAGACCAGCATGAGCGTGGTGGCGATCCGGCCTTCCGCTTCCGCGATCGGCACGTAATCGACCTTGTTGCGGGTGAGCATCTGCGAGGCCTGCTTCGGCGGCATCACCATTTCCGGCAGGTGCTCCGGCATGAACTGCTTGCGCTGGAGCGCCGAGGTGCCGTGCTCCCGGTGGAAGGTGTGGAAGTCGGCGCAGAGGTCGCGCAGGCGGACGCCGCGATAGCGGTTCGGGCGCCGACCGACGAATTGCGGCATGGCCTCCTCCAGAAGCACGTTGTCGTCGTGCAGCCGCTTGAAGGCGACGAGCCCGGAGATCAGCGTGCCGGCCTTGGACGATTCCACGCCCGGGGTCAGCAGGAAGAGCAGCGAGTTCAGATCGTTCTTCTCGGCGACGATCCGGTTCTCACGCAGGTATTGCGCCACGATCGGCGCAGGCACGCCATGCGCGGCATAGGCGCCGGTCTTCCGGTCGAAACCGGGGGTCAGCACCGTCAGCTTGTTCGGATCGGTGATCGCGTAGCCCGGCGCCACGTGGGTGAAGCCGTGCCAGGACGCGCCGGGGGTCGAGCTCCCAGTAGCGGGCATCCGAGGCGAGCACGTCGGTCGGCAGGCTCTCCCAGGTCTGCTCGCCCTCCGGTCCGTTCACCCGGTCGGGCACGAAGGGATCGAAGAACCAGCGGCGGGCGGGATCGGCCTCGTTCTCCTCGAATTCGCGGCGGATGGCGCGGACCTTCTTGCGCCACTCGATGCCGAGCCGGATCGTGTCGTCCCACAGGATCATGCCCGAGCGGCCCTTCATCATCTGCGCGCCGACGTCGAGCGAGGCGAAGAGCGGGTAGAAGGGCGAGGTCGAGGCGTGGACGAGGAAGCTCTCGTTGAGCCGCTTGTGCTCCACCCGCCGGGTCTGGCCGCGCAGGTGGCTGTCCTTGGTATGGATCTGCGAGGCTTGGCTGAAGCTCGCGAGCTGCTTGTGCGTCGATTGCGTGGCAACGATGCCCGGCGAGGTCTCGTCGAGGCCGGTGAGGCCCATGGCGTAGCGCCCCTGAAACAGGGGGTGGAACTTCATGAAGCCCGCCCAGGCCTCGTCGAACAGGATGTAGTCGCAGAGATGGCCGATCTTCTGCACGATCATCCGCGCATCGTAGATCGTGCCGTCATAGGTGCATTGCTCGATCACCGCGACGCGGAACGGCCGCTCCCGGCGCCACGCCTCCCGGTCCTTCACCAGCGGGTTGGTACGGATCTTTTCGCGGATGCGCTGCTCGTCCAGGGCCTCGTGGCAGATCGGACCGATGAGCCCAAAGGCGTTGCGGTCGGTTTCCAGGAAGATCGGGATGCCGCCGCCGAGGAACAGGGCGCCGTGATGGGCGGCCTTGTGGTTGTTACGGTCGAACAGGACGAGATCGTCCTCGGCCACGAGGGACGACAGCACGATCTTGTTGGAGGCCGAGGTGCCGTTGAGGACGAAGTAGGTCTTCTCCGCGCCGAAGATGGCGGCGGCCTCTTTCTGCGCCTTGAGCGCCGGGCCCTCGTGGGTCAGCAGGTCGCCGAGGTCGAGGACCGAATTATCGAGGTCATCGCGGAAGATCGCCTCGCCGAGGTGCTCCACGAAGATGCGGCCGATCGGCGAGCGGTTGTAGAAGATGCCGCCGTTATGGCCGGGGCATGTCCAGAGCTGGTTGCCCTTCTCGGCGTAGTCGACCAGCGCGCCGAAGAACGGGGTCTTCAGGGTCTCGGCATATTGCGTCACGCGGCTGACGAGGCCGCGGGCGATGAATTCCGGCGTCTCCTCGGCGAGGAAGATGTAGCCGTCGATGAAGTCGAGCAGGCTCGACCGGGATGTCCTCCAGCCGCTTGCGGCGGACCATGATGACGATAGGCATTTCCAGTCCGCGCCGCCGCATCATGTCGATGAGGGCGGCGGCTTTGCCGTCGAGGCCGCGCTTGCCCCAATCGACCACGAGGCAGCCCACCGCCGCATCGGTCTGCACGGCGATGGCCGCGTCCTCGACGCGGCGGGCGCGCACTACCTCGAAGCCGCGCTGCTCGACCGCCGACACGATCTGATTGACGCGCGCGCCCTCGAGATCGTCCGGGTCGAAGGCGGGGGTGCACATCAGGACGGTAAAGCGGCGGTGGAAGTCCATGCGCGGGAGCCCTCTGGCAAAGCGGTTTGTCCCGTGCCTTGGCGGGTTGTCTGTGACGGTTCGATGACCAAGGCGCACGGAGGCGATCAGTTCGCCGTCATTGCGCGCGTGATGGGCGGGGCTATAGCGGCAGCCTCATCCGGGGGCGGTGGGAGCCGTCGATGAATTCGAGCCCGCCCGCCGCACTGTACATGTGCATGCGCGATCCCCGCCAATCGCTGCCCGCGCTCAGGTAAGTCTCGATGCGCTGGGCGAATCCGTCCTCATCGAGTTGCAGGATCCGTGCGAGGCCGAGCGCCGCGCCGTAGCTGCCCCGGCAATCCTGCACCGGACGGATCAGCTTCCCATCACGCAGGACGATGGGGCCTGCGGGCCTCGCGGAGGCGACGTCGATCAGGACGGGATTGCGCGGATGGGCCGTCCAGGGCCCCCGGAAGTCGTCCGCCGACCAGAGATACAGCGAATCCGAATAGGACCCACCGCCCGGGCGAACCGTGGCGAACAGCCACCAGCGCCCCTGATGGCGGAGCAGGGTGGCGTCGCTCGCGACCACGCCCGCCACCAGCACCGCCTCGTGAACCCAGCCGCCGGGGAATTGCGTCGCCCGGTACAGGTCGATCGTGGCCGAGCGGCTCGATTCGGGGATCATCCAGACCTCCCCGGCCGCCTCGAACACGAAGGGATAGGAGAGGTGCGTGTCGCGTTCGAGCACCGGCTCAGGGCGGCCCACCGGGCCGTGCGGCCCGAAGCGCACCGCCGAGATCACGCCCTTGGCGCGGGCATATTCGAACTCCTCCACGAACAGCGTCACGACTCCGTCGCGGGCGATGGCGACCGGGTCGGCATAGAAGCGCCGCCCGTCATCGGGCAGATCGGTCCAGCCGCCCGGCGGATGACGGCGCAGGTCGATGAGGTCCGGCCCCTCCACTCGGCGCCAGCCGACCCGCCACCGCTCGCCGTGGAAGCACAGGCTGTAGAGACGGCGGGCGATCTGCCGCCCGAGATTCCGGGCAGCCCGGCTCCGGGCGGTCCAGGCGTCGATGTCGAAGGGGGCAGGCCGGGTGAGCCGGGGGACATGACCCTCCGGCAGATCGCGCGAAGCGCCCCCGGACAGGGCGGCCTCGATAAGCGTGATGGTGCGGGCGAGGTAATCCTCGAAGGCGACGAGCATCACCCTCTGCGATTCCGCCCCGAAACGCCCGACGGCGACCGTCTCTCCCGCGCGCTCGCGCAGGGCGAAGACCGGTGCGCGACCGGCGAAGAGGGCTGCGAGTATTCCCGCCTCGCCGGGGACGCCATCGACATCGAGCCGCCATGTCCGGGCGGCATCGTTCATGGGCCGCCCACCGCACAGGTCGATGACCAGATCGGGCGCGCCCGCATCCGCAACCTCGTAGGGAGCCAGCGCGAGGGGGGCGGCGGGGGTGGCGAGACCGGGCCGCGGCAGGCCGTGGATCGTCGCCTCAAGCCGGAACAGCCATTCGGCGTTGTCCGGCAGGGCGGGAGCGACGCCCTCCACCGTCTCGATGCTGAGCCGGCAATCGTCTCGCTGGGCGAGGCGTTCCAGAAGCCGCAGGTGCCAGCCGCGCAGGGCTGCGCGGTCGAACCGCACGCGCACGTGGCGCACGGGCCGCGACACGACGGACGGATCCCACGCCGCAGCGGGGGCGGAACTCTCCAAGGAAATCATCGACAGATCTTGCGGGGCGACGAGACGTCCGTCCGCGGCTTCCACGCCTTCCGGCGGAAAGCTGGGCGTTCTCGTCCCGTCATCTCAACCGGCCCCGGCCGCCCAATTCTTGTTTTCGCCAAGACCTTCCGCAGCCGCAACGGTCCTGTCGCCGACCATCATTGTGGATTTGAGGGGCGAGGTCCAGCCATTCCCCGCCGAGGATCACCCCCGGCCGACGGGAAAGCGGGGACACCGCAGTATCGCGCCGCGCGGGAAACGGCGCCGGATCAGTGAATGCGATCGGGATTTCCCGCGGCAAACCAGTAACAGCGGCGCTCCGTGGCCTCGTTCCTGCCCGGTTCGCGGGTCATGACCGTTGACAGGATAGCCCTGCCCTCGCCACATCCACCTCATGAACGCCGAAACGACAACCTCCGAGTCCGGCGCGGCCAAGCCCCGCTCCACATCCTGCTCTGCGCCCCGCGCGGCTTCTGCGCCGGCGTGGTGCGCGCCATCGACGTGGTCGAGCGTGCGCTCGCCATCCATGGCCCGCCCGTCTATGTCCGCCACGAGATCGTCCACAACAAGTATGTGGTCGAGAGCCTGAAGCGGAAGGGCGCCGTGTTCGTCCGCGAACTGGACGAAGTGCCGGATGGCAACGCCCCGGTGATCTTCTCCGCCCACGGCGTCGCCAAGACGGTGCCGGCCAACGCCGATTCGCGCGGGCTCACCACCATCGACGCGACCTGCCCCCTGGTGACCAAGGTCCACCGCGAGGCGGAGATCCACCACAAGCGCGGGCGCCACGTGCTGCTCGTCGGCCATTCCGGCCATCCCGAGGTTGTGGGCACCATGGGCCAGTTGCCGAAGGGTTCGATCACCCTCGTCGAGGATGTCGATCAGATCGAGGCTCTGACCCCGGCCGATCCGAACAACCTCGCCTGGGTCACGCAGACCACCCTTTCGGTGGACGACACCCGCCACGTGGTCGAGGCCCTGAAGCGGAAGTTCCCGAACATCACGGGACCGCACAAGGACGACATCTGCTACGCCACCACCAACCGCCAGGAGGCGGTGAAGCATGTGGCGCCGCTCGTCGACGCCTTGATCGTCGTCGGCTCCTCGAATTCCTCGAACTCGCAGCGCCTGCGCGAGGTCGCCGAGCGCGTCGGCTGCCCGATCACCCGGCTCCTCAACCGGGCCGAGGAGATCGACTGGCCGGCCTTCGAGGGCATCACCCGGCTCGGCCTCACTGCTGGCGCCTCGGCCCCCGAGGTCCTGGTGGAGGAGATTATCGAGGCCTTCGCCGCCCGCTACGAGGTCACCGTCGATACGGTCTCGACTGTGGTCGAGGACATGGTGTTCCCGCTGCCGCGCGAACTGCGCAGCGAAGCGGCGGAATAGGCGTTATCCGGGCCGCCTTCGCGGCGGCCCCTTCCCCATCGCGCCATCATCCTGAGGTGCCCGCTCGCGGGCCTCGAAGGAGGGCTCCAGATCGCTCGATGATGCCTGGAGCCATCCTTCGAGGCCGCTTGCGCGGCACCTCAGGATGAGGTTTGAGGAGGGGCATCCCCCTCTTCAGAGATTTCGAGCGCACGACGTGGCCGTCTACACCGAGGTATCCGACGCGGCGCTCGCAGAGTTCCTGGCGGCCTACGATATCGGCACCCTGCTCTCCTGCAAGGGGATCGCCGAAGGGGTCGAGAACTCGAACTACTTCCTGCACACGACCGGCGGATCGTTCATCCTCACCCTCTACGAGAAGCGGGTGCGGGAAGAGGATCTACCGTTCTTCGTCGGCCTGATGGAGCATCTGGCCCGCAACGGCCTCGCGTGCCCGCAGCCGATTCGCGACCGCAGCGGCACGGCCCTGGGTCGCCTGTGCGGACGGCCCGCCGCCCTCGTGAGCTTCCTCGAAGGCGTCTCGCTCTCGGCGCCGGGGCCGGAGCATTGCCGGGAAGTCGGCATTGCCCTCGCCCGCCTGCATGCGGCGGGACGGGATTTCCCGATGGTGCGGGCGAATGCCCTCTCGGTCGATTCCTGGCGTCCGCTCTTCGCGCAGGCCGGTGGGCAAGCCGATTCGGTCTCCCCCGGGCTGACCGAGCGCACCCTCGACGATCTCGCCGTGCTGGAAGGCAACTGGCCGAAGGGCCTGCCGGGCGGCGTGATCCATGCCGACCTGTTCACCGACAACGTGTTCTTCATCGGCGACGACCTGTCGGGCCTGATCGACTTCTATTTCGCCTGCACCGACGCCTTCGCCTACGATCTCGCGATCTGCCTCAACGCGTGGTGCTTCGATGCCGATGGCACCTTCCACCGGGACATGGCCACCGCCATGATCGCCGGCTACGAATCTCAGCGCCCCCTCGAGGCGGCCGAGATCGAGGCCTTGCCGATCCTGTGCCGGGGCGCGGCCCTGCGCTTCATGCTGACCCGTCTGGTCGACTGGCTGAACGTGCCCCCCGGCGCGCTGGTGAAGCCGAAGGACCCGCGCGAATACGATCGCCGCCTCACCTTCCACCGCCGAGCCCAGAGCGCCGCCGATTACGGGCGCGCGGCATGAGCGAGGAAGGCACGGTCAAGATCTACACGGACGGCGCCTGCTCCGGGAATCCGGGGCCGGGCGGCTGGGGCGCGATCCTGATCTACGGGGAGGCCGAGCGCGAACTCTCGGGCGGCGAGGCGCACACCACCAACAACCGCATGGAATTGCTCGCTGCGATCGAGGCGCTGGAAGCCCTGAAGCGGCCCTGCCGGGTCGATCTCTTCACGGACTCGCAGTACTTGCGGCAGGGCGTGACCGGCTGGATCCACAATTGGAAGGCGCGTGGCTGGCGCACCGCCGACAAGAAGCCCGTGAAGAACGAGGACCTCTGGCGCCGGGTAGATGCCGCCCGCGAGCGCCATGACGTCTCTTGGCACTGGGTGAAGGGCCACGCCAGCGACCCGCTCAACAATCGCGTCGATGCCCTGGCGGTCGCCGCGATGGCGCCCTTCAAGCGGCGGTAGCGACCACCGTCAATCCGTCGTCCCGTCGATCCCGAGCCAGTGCCGCCCGTCGCGGGCCAGTAACGCGTCGGCCTCCTTCGGCCCGGCACTGCCGGCAGCATAGGGGGCGGGGTTTGCCTGCGGCCACCCCTTCAGAAGCGGCTCCACTGCCGCCCAGCCGGCCTCGATGTTGTCGGCGCGCTGGAACAGCGTCGCGTCGCCGATCATGCAATCGTAGAGCAGCGTCTCGTAGCCGACATTCGGCGTGTCGGAGAAAAAGTCGCTGTACTTGAAGGCCGTGCGGACCCGGCCGATCTTCATCTGCGGCCCCGGCACTTTCACGTTGTACTCGGTGCTGATCCCATGCTCCGGGTCAATGGTGATCCGCATCACCGTCGGGCGAAGATCGTCGGTCGGGGTATCCTCGAACATCTTGAACGGGGCGGGCTTGAACAGCACCGCGATCTCCGTGCGCCGCCCGGTCATCCGCTTGCCGGTGCGGATGTAGAAGGGCACCCCCGCCCAGCGCCAGTTCTCGATATGAAGCTTGAGGGCGATATAGGTCTCCGTCACCGAATCCTTCGCGACGTGAGGCTCGTCCCGGTAGGCGGGCACGTCCCGGCCTTCGCTGGTCCCGGCCGTGTACTGGCCGCGCACGGCATCCTCCGGCGGAATCGGCCGCACGGCCTCGGCGAGCTTGGCCTTCTCGGTTCGCACCGCCTCGGCGTCGAACGAGTTCGGTGGCTCCATGCCGACCATGCAGAGCAACTGGAACATGTGGTTGGGCACCATGTCCCGCAGGGCGCCGGTCGGCTCGTAGAAGCCGCCGCGCTCCTCGACGCCCACCGTCTCGGCCGCCGTGATCTGGATGCTGTCGATGTACTCCCGCCGCCAGACCGGCTCAAGCAACCCGTTGGCGAAGCGGAAGGCCATGATCGACTGGACCGTGTCCTTACCCAGGAAGTGGTCGATCCGGTAGAATTGGCTCTCGTCCGCCTGTTTGAGGATGCGTGCGTTCAACTCCCGCGCCGAGGCGAGGTCGGAGCCGAACGGCTTCTCGATCACCACCCGGCGGAACGTATCGCCGTCCTGTTTCAGTAGCCCCGCCTGCCCGAGCCCCTCGACGATGGTGCCGAAGAACCGCGCGGCCACGGCGCAATAGAAGACGGCGCTGCCCTGCACCTTGTCCTTCACGGCCTGGAAGGTTTCGGGCTCCTCGAAATCGCCCTTCAGGTAATGCAGCCGGTCGCGGATGAAGCCCCAGCTTTTCGGGTCGATGCTCGCCGCGTGGAACTCGGAGGTCGGGTCCTTGCTGAATTCCTCCATCGTCTTGGTGAGGGCGTCGCGCAGCGACTGGTCGTCACCATCGCCGTGATCGACACCGATGATCGAGAAGCCTTCCGGCAGCAGCCCGGCCCCGGCGAGGTTGTAGAGCGAGGGCATCAGCAGTCGCTTGGTGAGGTCGCCGCCCGCACCGAAGATGACCAGTGTGCAGGGCGGTGCGGGCTCGGTGCCGCAGGCGGCCTGGTCCTTCAGGGGCGTGGTCTCGGGCATCGGCGATCCCTTCCGGTTGCGGCGCAACAGCGAAATCGGCGGGACAACCCCGCGTCAGCGTGGGCGTTCCTCACTCGTCCGGGCGTACGGCCTGTCCGTTGACGTCGATGGGGAGGCTCGGGCCCTTCAAGTCGGAATCACTCGGCAGGGAGCGCGCATCCCATCCGCCGCCGAGGCCGCGGATGAGGGTGACGGCCGCCGTGTAGCGGTTCAACAAAATCTGGAGGGCGTTGATCTCGTTGTTCACGAGCAGCCCCTGGGCCTGCACCACGGTGGTGAAGTTCTGCGTGCCCGCGCGGTACTCGTTGAGGGTGATCTCGACCGCGCGGCGGGAGGAGGCCACGGCCTCGTCCTGGGCGCGCTGCTGCTGGCGCAGGATGCGCTGGGCCGCCATCTGCGTCTCGACCTCGGCGAAGGCGGCGAGCACCACCTGCCGGTAATTGGCGACCGACGCGTCGTACCCGGCCTGAGCCGCGCGGACCGCCGCGACGCGGGCGCCGCCGTCGAACAGCACCTCGCTGCCCGCTGCCGTCACCGCCCAGACCTGGTTGATCGGCGACAGGAGACCGTTTCGCGTCAGGCCGGACAAGCCGCCGGAGGCCGAGATGGTCACGGTGGGGAAGAAGGCAGCCACGGCCACGCCGATCCGCTCGCTTTGCGCCTGCACCAGCCGCTCGGCCTGGGCGACGTCCGGCCGCCGCTCCAGAAGATCGGCGGGGATTCCGGCGGGCACCTCCGGCGGCGTCCGCGACAGGCTCGCGACGGAGATCGCGAGCTCCGAGGGCGGGCGTCCGACCA
The DNA here is from genome assembly GCF_042661665.1 of Methylobacterium komagatae. Classification (NCBI taxonomy): domain Bacteria; kingdom Pseudomonadati; phylum Pseudomonadota; class Alphaproteobacteria; order Hyphomicrobiales; family Methylobacteriaceae; genus Methylobacterium; species Methylobacterium komagatae. The sequence goes on along the minus strand of NZ_JBHSWN010000001.1, from coordinate 1,464,165 downwards.
GGGTGGCAATGGCGTTCTCGAACTGGATGCGGGTGAGGCGCACGGCGATGGCCTGCGCCTGGATAGTCTGGACCTGCGTCTGCGCGGTGATCACGTCCGAGCGTGCGGCGACGCCCGCCGCGTACTGGTTCTCCGTGATCTTCAGGGTCTTCCTGAAGTTCTCGACATTCTCATCCAGCACCTTCTGCAGGGCGTCGGCGTAACGCACCGAGAAGTAGTTGGCGGCGACCTCGGCCTGGATCGCGAGGCGCGTCAGGGCGATGGTGGCCGCGTCGGATTGCGCGAGCGCGGTCTCGCTCTCGATGTTGCGGCGGGTGCCGCCGAACAGGTCGAGCCCCAGCTCGCCTGCCCCTGGATCGAGACGCTGGTCCGCTCCGCTCCGCTCGCGCGCGAACGCGTGAGGGAGGGGGCGCCGATCACCGTCGGATAGAGCGCCGCCTGTGCCGAAGCCACGAGGGCACGGGCCTGCCGGTAATTCGCCACCGCCTGACGCAGCGACTGGTTGTCGACATCGACGAGGCGGATCAGCCGGTCGAGGTTGGCGTCGCGGAACACGCGCCACCAATCTCCGCGCTCGACGCCATCGGCGGGCCGCGCCTCGCGCCAGCCCTTCTTGCGGGCGGCGACGTAGCCGGGGCTGTCCTCGCGCACGCCGCCCTGCTTGTAGGCCAGCGGCGTCTCCACCGAGGGGCGGGAATAGTCGGGGCCGACGACGCAGCCGGACAGCGCTGCGGCGAGGGTGATCGCCGCGATGACCCGAGACGACACCTGCATTACTCGCCCGCCGACAGCGCCGCCGCCCCGCCGGACCGGCGCCGACGGTCCTGCCACCGCTGCCGGAGGCGATCGAGGCTCAGGAAGACGACGGGGGTGGTGTAGAGGGTCAGGATCTGGCTCACGATCAGGCCGCCGACGATGGCGATGCCGAGGGGCTGGCGCAGTTCCGCGCCCTCCCCCGTCGAGATGATCAAGGGGACGGCGCCGAGCATCGCGGCCAGCGTCGTCATCATGATCGGGCGGAAGCGCAGGAGACAGGCCTCGCGAATCGCATCCACCGGATTTGCGCCGCGGGTGCGCTGCGAGTCGAGGGCCACGTCGACCATCATGATCGCGTTCTTCTTCACGATGCCGATGAGCAGGAACACGGCGATCAGGGCGATGATCGTGAATTCTGTGCCCGTCACCAGCAGGGCGAGCACCGCGCCGACTCCGGCCGAGGGAAGTGTCGAGAGGATGGTGAGCGGATGCACGAAGCTCTCGTAGAGAATCCCGAGCACCGCGTAGACGGCGAGGATCGCCGCGAGGATCAGGAGGGGCTGGCGCGACGCGTTGGCCACGTAGTTCTTGGCAGCGCCCGCATACTCGCCGTGGATGCTCGCGGGCAAGCGCAGGTCCGCCATCGCCCGGTCGATCGCGGCGGTGGCGTCCGACAGGCTCTTGCCCGGCGCGAGGTTGAACGAGATCGTGGTGGCCACGAACAGGCCTTGGTGGCTGATCTGGACGGGGGCGCTGCCGGTCTCGAATCTGGCGAAGGCCGAGAGCGGCACCATCGTCTCCTTGGAGGCTGAAACCGGGGCGCTGGACGAGGCGCCGCCCTTGCTGGCGGCCAGCGCATTGGCCGACGCGTTGCGGGCCGAATCGGAAGCGATGGCCACCGCATTGCTTCCGGCATCGGCCGAGGTGCCGGAGGAGGCCGCCGTCGCGGCGGCGATGGCGCCCGCCGTACCGCCGCCGACGGCGCCGGTTCCCGAGGATGCCCCTGCGCCGGGGGTGCTCGTGCCGGTGGCGGCGTTGGTGTTCACCGCGCCCCCCGCCGCGACCGTGCCCGCCACCGCGTTGGTGGTGGCCGAGCCGCGCGCCTTGCCGCCGGAGGTCGAGACGAAGATCCGCTTGATCGTCTCCGGCGTCTCCAGGTAGCGCGGCGCGATCTCCATCACGACGTGGTACTGGTTGAGCGCGTTGTAGATGGTCGAGACCTGCCGCTGGCCGAAGGCGTCGTAGAGCGTCTGATCGATCTTGTCCGGCGTAATGCCGTAGCGGAAGGCGGTGGCGCGGTCGATGACGACACGGCTTTCCAGCCCGCCTTCCTGCTGGTCGGAGGTGACGTCGGAGAAGGTTGGGTCCTTCTGCAGGGCCGCGAGCAGCTTCGGCGCGGCGGAATACAGTTCCTCCGGCGTGTCGCCCTGCAGGGTGTACTGGTACTGCGCGAAGCTCTGGCGCCCGCCCATCTGCAGATCCTGCCTCGGGAACACGTAGAGCCGGGCGCCCGCGACCTGGGCGAGCTTCGGGCGCAGGCGCGCCGTCACCGTGCTCATGGGCGCGCGTTCGCTGAGGGGCTTCAAGCCCACGAACACGTTGGCCGAATTGGTGCCGCGCCCGCCCGTGAAGCCGACGACGCTCTCCACCGCCGGGTCCGCACCGACGATCCGCGTCGCTTCGGTGAGCTTCTTCTCCATGGATTGGAAGGAGATGCGCTGGTCGGCCTGGATGCCGCCCATCATCTGCCCCGTATCCTGCTCGGGGAAGAAGCCCTTGGGCACGATGACGTAGAGGTAGACATTGAGCCCGACCGTCGCGAGCAGGGTCAGCAGCACGAGGCGCGGGAAGCGCAGGGCCACCGCCAGGGTGCGGGCATAGCCGGCCTGCATCGCGTCGAACCCGGATTCCAGCATCCGCGCCACAACGTTCGGCTTGGCTCCCATGCCGTGCCCCTCCCGCCGGAGCAGGCGCGAGCACATCATCGGCGTCGTGGTGAGCGACAGGACCAGGGAGATCAGGATCGCCAGCGACAGGGTGACGGCGAATTCCTGGAAGATGCGCCCGACGAGGCCGCCCATCAGCAGGATCGGCAGGAACACCGCCACGAGGGACAGGCTCATGGAGATGACGGTGAAGCCGACTTCCTGCGCGCCGATCAGCGCCGCCTGGAACCGGGGCTTGCCCTCCTCGATATGGCGCTGGATGTTCTCCAGCACCACGATGGCGTCGTCCACGACGAAGCCCGTACCGATGATGAGCGCCGTCAGCGACAGGATGTTGAGCGAGTAGTTCAGCAGGTACATCGCCGAGAAGGTGCCGATGATCGAGATCGGCACCGCGACGGCGGGAATGAGCGTCGCCCGCCCCGAGCGCAGGAAGGCGTAGACCACGAGGATCACCAGCCCGACCGCCACGATCAGGGTCTCTTCGGTGGCGTGTAGCGAGGCGCGAATGGTGGCGCTGCGATCGCCGGTGAGCTTGATGTCGATGCCGCCGGGAAGGGCCGCCGTGATTTGCGGTAGGGCCGCCTTCACCCCGTTGATCGCGTCGATCACGTTGGCGCCGGGCTGCTTGTAGACGAACAGCAGAACTCCGGGCTTGCCGTTGACGATGCCGAGGTTGCGCTTGTCCTCGACGCCATCCACCACTTGGCCGACATCGGTGAGCTTCACCGCCGCGCCGTTGCGATAGGCCACGACGATATCGCGGTAATCCTCGGCCTTGCGGCCCTGGTCGTTGGCATAGAGCTGGTAGCGGCGGGGGCCGACATCGATCTCGCCCTTGGGCGAGTTGGCGTTGGCCGAGGCGAGCGCCGCGCGGATGCCTTCGAGGCCGATGCCGTAATTGAACAGCGCGGTCGGATCGAGTTCCACCCGCACGGCGGGCAGGGACGAGCCGCCGACATCGACGTTGCCGACGCCCGGCAGCTGCGACAGCTTCTGCTGAACCACCGTGGCGGCGGAATCGTAGACTTGCCCTCGAGTCAGCGTATCCGAGGTCATGCCGAGGATGATGATCGGCGTCTCGGCGGGGTTGAACTTGCGGTAGGTCGGGTTCTGGCGGAGAGCGGTCGGCAGGTCGGCCCGCGCGGCGTTGATCGCGGCCTGCACGTCGCGGGCGGCGCCGTCGATGTCGCGGTTCAGGCCGAACAACAGCACGATGCGCACGGTGCCGAGCGAACTCGTGGACGTCATCTCGTTGACGTCGGCGATGACGCCGAGTCGCCGTTCGAGGGCGCGGCCACGGTCTGCGCCATGGTCTCGGGGCTTGCGCCCGGCATCTGCGCCTGGACGAGGATGACCGGAAAATCGACTTGCGGCAGCGGCGCCACCGGCAGCCGCAGGAATGCGAAGATCCCGGCCAGCAGCACGCCGATGGTGAGCAGCGTCGTGGCGATCGGCCGCCGGATGAACGGGGCGGAGATGTTCACGGGTGCCGCCTCACCGCGCCACCTCCCCACCCTCGAGCCCCGGCCCGCGACCGGCGATGCGGCGTTCCAGGCGGTCGAAAGCGAGGTAGATCACCGGGGTGGTGAACAGCGTCAGCACCTGGCTGACGATGAGGCCGCCGGCGATGCAGATGCCGAGCGGCTGGCGCAGTTCCGAGCCGACGCCCGTGCCGAGGATCAACGGCACCGCCGCGAACAGCGCGGCCAGCGTCGTCATCAGGATCGGCCGGAAGCGGAGCAGGCAGGCTTGATAGATCGCCTCGCGCGGCGCCATCCCGTCCTCGCGCTCGGCCTGGAGCGCGAAGTCGATCATCATGATCGCGTTCTTCTTCACGATGCCGATCAGGAGCACGATGCCGATGATCGCGATGATGTCGAGGGACAGCCCGAAAAGCATCAGTCCGAGGAGCGCCCCGATCCCGGCCGAGGGCAGGGTCGAGAGGATGGTGATTGGGTGGATGAAGCTCTCGTAGAGCACGCCCAGCACGATGTAGACGGTCACGATGGCCGCCAGAACGAGGAACAGCTCGTTTCCGAGGGCCGCCTGGAAGGCGAAGACCGAGCCCTGCGGCACGATCCGGAAGGACGGCGGCAGGTCGATCGACGCTTTGGCGGTCTCGATCGCCTCCACCGCCTGCCCCAGGGCCGCGCCGGGGGCGAGGTTGAACGAGACGGTGGTGGCCGGGAACTGGCCCAGATGCGAGATGAGGAGCGGCGCCCGCTTCTCGGTGATCCGCGCCACGGAGGAGAGCGGCACCTGCCCGTTCGCCGCCGTGGAGGACGGCAGGTAGATGCCGTTCAGGCTTTCCAGCGTGGTGTGCAGCGATGGATCGGCTTCGAGGATCACCCGGTACTGGTTCGACTGGGTGAAGATCGTCGAGATGATGCGCTGGCCGAACGCGTCGTAGAGTGCGTTGTCGATCGTCGCGGGGGTGATGCCGTAGCGGCCCGCCGTCGGCCGGTCGATCGTGACGTAGGCCGACAGACCCTTGCCCTGATGGTCGCTCGTCACGTCGGCGACGACGGGCGAGGCGGCGAGCGCGGCGGTGAAGCGTGGCACCCAGGTCTCGAAATCCTCGAGGTTCGGGCTCTCCAGGATCACCTGATACTGCGTCGCCGAGACGGCGGTATCGATGGTCAGGTCCTGGACCGGCTGCATGTAGAGCCGGATGCCGGGCTCGACGGCGGTGGCCGCGTTGATCCGCCGGATGATCTCGCTCGCGGTGGCGCTGCGCTCGTCCCGGGGCTTCAGGTTGATGAGCATCCGCCCGGAATTCAGCGTGACGTTCTGGCCATCGACGCCGATGAAGGACGACAGGCTCGCGACGTCCGGGTCCTTCACGATGATCGCGGCGAGCCGCTGCTGCCGCTCGGCCATGGCCGCGTAGGAGACCGACTGGTCGGCCTGGGTGATGCCCTGGATCACCCCCGTATCCTGCACGGGGAAGAAGCCCTTCGGGATCACCACGAACAGGTAGGCGGTGAGCGCCACCGTCCCGAGGGTGACGATCAGCGTCAGCCCCTGGTGGTTCAGCACCACGTTCAGCGCCCGCCCGTAGGCGTCGATCGTCCCCTCGATGGCGTTGCGGCCCATCCGCGAGAGCGGGCCTTCCCGCCGCCCACCCCGCGCCGATTCCGGGACATGCTTCAGCAGCCGGGCGCAGAGCATCGGGACCAGCGTCAGCGAGACCACCGCCGAGATGACGATGGTCGCCGCAAGCGTGATCGCGAATTCGTGGAACAGGCGGCCGACCACGTCGCCCATGAACAGCAACGGGATCAGCACCGCGATCAGCGACACGGTGAGCGAGATGATGGTGAAGCCGATCTCGCGCGAGCCCTTCAAGGCGGCTTCGAGGGAGAATCCCCGTCCTCGACGTGGCGCGCGATGTTCTCGATCACCACGATGGCGTCGTCCACGACGAAGCCGGTCGCGATGGTGAGCGCCATTAGCGACAGGTTGTCGAGGGAGAACCCGTAGAGGTCCATCACCGACAGGGCGCCGATCAGCGAGAGCGGCACCGACAGGCTCGGGATCAGCGTCGCGGACAGGCTGCGCAGGAACAGGAAGATCACCAGCACCACGAGGGCGATGGCGAGGCCGAGTTCGAACTGCACGTCCTCCACGGAGGCGCGGATCGTCGTGGTGCGGTCGGTGAGCGGGGCCACCGTCACCGCCTGCGGCAGGCTCGCCTGCAATTGAGGGAGCAGCTGCTTGATCTTGTCGACCGTGGCGATGACGTTCGCCCCCGGCTGGCGCTGGATGTTGAGGATGACGGCGGGGGTCTCGTCCGCCCAGGCGCCGAGCTTGGTGTTCTCCGGCGCATCCACCACCTCGGCCACGTCCGACAGCCGGACCGGCGCGCCGTTGCGATAGGCGATGATCGCCGAATCGTAGGCCTTCGGGTCGCGGATCTGGTCGTTGGCGTTGATCGCGTAGGATTGCTTCGGCCCGTCGATCGTCCCCTTCGGCGTGTTGACGTTGAGGTTGGTGATCGTCGTGCGCAGGTCGTCGATGTTGAGGCCGTAGGCCGCGAGCGCCTTGCGTTGAACCGGACCCGCACCGCCGGGCGCTGGCCGCCTGAGATACTGACGAGGCCGACGCCCGCCACCTGACTGATCTTCTGCGCGAGGCGCGTCTCGGACAGGTCGCGCACCTGGGTGAGCGGCAGCGTCTTCGAGGTGAGCGCGAGCGTCAGGATCGGCGCGTCGGCCGGGTTCACCTTGGCGTAGACCGGGGGCGCGGGCAGATCGGCGGGCAGCAGGTTGCCCGCCGCGTTGATCGCCGCCTGGACCTGCTGCTCCGCGATGTCGAGGGGCAAATCGAGGGCGAATTGCAGCGTGATGACCGAGGCGCCCGCCGAGGATTGCGAGGTCATCTGGCTCAAATTGGCCAACTGGCCGAACTGCCGCTCCAGAGGCGCCGTCACCGAGGAGGTCATCACCTCCGGGCTGGCGCCGGGATAGAAGGTCTGGATCTGGATCGTCGGGTAATCGACGGCAGGCAGGGCCGAGACCGGCAGGTTCAGGTACGACACGCCGCCGACGATCAGGATCGCCAGCATCAGCAGCGTGGTCGCGACCGGGCGCAGGATGAAGAGGCGGGAGGGGTTCATGGGCGCGTGCCCTTACTGCCCCTGCTGCCGGTGACGCTTGCGGCCACCTTCGGGGCGCTGGCCCTGCTGCGGGGCTCCCTCGGAGGGGGTCTCCTTGGCCGCGTCGGCGGCGGGGGCCTGCGGGCCGGCGGCCTGGGTCGCCTTGTCCTGTCCGGTGGCGGCCTGCGCGCCTTCCGTCACGCGGACCTTCGCCCCGTCCTTCAGACGGTCGGTGCCGTCGGTGACGACCCGGTCGCCCGGCTTGAGGCCGGAGAGCACCACCGTGCGCGTCCCATCCGTCTCGCCGGTCTTGATTGGCCGGACCACGACCTTGTCGTCGCCGTCCATCAGATAGACGTAGGCGCCGGGGCTGCCCTGGAGGATGCCGCCATTCGGCACCAGGGTCGCGTCGTGCAACGTCTCGACGGTGAGGCGAGCGTTCACGAACTGGTTCGGGAATAGCTCTTCGTCGCCGTTGTCGAACAGGGCGCGCAGCTTCACCGTACCGGTGGTCGTGTCGATCTGGTTGTCGACCGTGTCGAGCTTGCCGGTGGCGATCTCGTGGGAATCGCCCCGGTCGTAGGCCTTCACGGTCAGGCTAGCTCCGGCGCGCACGCGCCGCATCACGCGGGCGACGTCGTCCTCCGGCAAAGTAAACACCACAGAGATCGGGTGAAGCTGCGTTACGACCACGATCGCGGTCGAGGCGGCGGAGATGTAGTTGCCCTGGTCCACCTGCCGCAGACCGACGCGCCCATCCACGGGTGAGGTGATGCGCGTGTAGGCGATGTTGAGCTTCTGCTGATCGACGAGAGCCTGATCGGCGGCGACCGTGCCCTCGTTCTGCTTCACCAGGGCGCCTTGGGTGTCGACGTTCTGCTTCGAGATCGAATCCTGGCGGTTCAGGGTCTGATAGCGCTGCAGGTCGAGCTTCGAGTTCTGGAGCAGCGCCTGATCGCGGGCGAGCTGACCTTGATACTGCGCGAGAAGGGCCTCGTAGGGGCGCGAATCGATCTGCACCAGGGGATCGCCCGCCTTGACCATCTGGCCCTCGCGGAACTTGATCTCCGTGAGGTAGCCGCTGATCTGCGACTTCACCGTCACGGTGGCGAGCGGCGTCACGGTTCCGAGGCCCTGGAGCACGACGGGCATGTCGTCGGTGGTGATGGGGGCGATACCGACCGCCTGGGGCATATCCGAGCCGCCACGCCGTCCGCCATGCCGCCCGCCCGTGGGACCGGCGGCCTGCTCGGCGCCCTTCTGGCTGCGGGCGTCGTACCAGCGGTGCGCCACGGCGCCGAGCCCCGCCAGGATCGCCAGCAGCACGAGCCAGCGGATCGGGCGGAAACGACGGCGCGTGCGGACCGGAGCCTCGCTTGGCCCCGGCTCGTAGGCACGAGCAGTCTCGGTACGGATCGGCGAACTCTCGTTCATTCCCGACTCAAGCACATTGTGGAGGCGTCACCCATCGGCAGATCGCCGCGTCGCCCGGACAGCGATGACAATTCGACTGTAACGGCGCCGCACGAAACCGGTGACGCCCCTCTCAACTAGGCGTCTATTGAGCCTGCTCTAGGGCGACGACGTTTCGGAGGTATTGCTGGCCAGGGCGCCATAGGAACGCAGGACGTCGCGATAAGCCTCATCCACCGGCAGGGGCGCCAGCGACAGCCTGAGAACGAGCCCGAGGCCCACGAAGGCCAGGGCGAGGAGTGCGCACCGCATCATGAAGGGAAAGCCCGCCGCGAGACGCGACCGATAGCCTCCGGATGTGGAAAGGGCCACCGGCTAACAAGCCGATGGCCCTCACACGCGACCCACAGAGTGCACCGCGGGGAGGCGGAGCGAGGGGGCAGAGCCCCGCCTGTGACGGGCATCGCTCGGGCCGCATCACCAACCTATTCCCGGGGTGATGAATGTCAACATTCGTCAGTCGTTCCTGAACGACGACGGACCGGCACAGTGCGGAAACACACATTCGTAGAGCCACGCTGTCCCGTGCTAGAGGCCCGCCATGAATCGGGTCTTCGCAGAACTCCCCACGACGGTCTTCGAGAGGATGTCGCAGCTCGCCCGCGAGCATGGCGCCGTTAATCTCGGCCAGGGCTTCCCGGATGATCCCGGCCCAGAGGATGTGCGCGAGGCCGCCGCCCGCGCGGTGATGGACGGCCCGAATCAATACCCGCCGATGATGGGCCTGCCCGCCCTGCGCGAGGCGATCGCGGTCCATTACGCCCGCCACCAGGGCCTGACCCTCGACCCGGACACGGAGGTGATGGTGACCTCCGGCGCCACGGAAGCCCTGGCCGGGGCGCTTCTGGCTCTGATCGAGCCCGGCGACGAGGTGGTGCTGTTCGCGCCCATGTACGACGCCTACCTGCCCCTGGTGCGCCGGGCGGGCGGGGTGCCGAGGATCGTGAACCTGTTGCCGCCCGCCTTCCGGCTCGACGAAGCCGCCCTTGCGGAGGCCTTCTCGGACCGGACGAAGCTCGTCCTGCTCAACAATCCCCTCAACCCGAGCGCGACCTTGTTCGGGCACGAGGATCTCGCCCTGCTCGCCCGTTTCTGCTGCGCCCACGACGTGATCGCCCTATGCGACGAAGTGTGGGAGCACGTCGTGTTCGACGGCGCCCGCCATCTGCCGCTGATGGCCTTGCCCGGCATGCGCGAGCGGACGGTGAAGATCGGCTCGGCGGGTAAGATCTTTTCGCTGACCGGCTGGAAGGTCGGCTTCGTCACCGCCGATGCACAGTTGATGCGGGTCCTCGCCAAGGCGCACCAGTTCCTGACCTTCACCACGCCGCCCAACCTGCAGGCCGCCGTCGCCCTGGGCCTGGGTAAGGACGATGCGTGGTTCGAAGCGATGCGCGCGGGCTATGCCCGCTCGCGGGACCACCTCGCCGAGGGGTTGAGGCAGCGCGGTTTCACGGTGCTCCCCGCCGCCGCGACGTGGTTCCTCAACATCGACATCGCGCCGCTCGGCCACCACGACGATGTGGCCTTCTGCGAGGCGCTGGTGACCCGGCACGGGGTGGCTGCGATCCCGGTGAGCGCCTTCTACCCGGAGGAGGCGGTGCGCCACATCGTTCGCCTCTGCTTCGCCAAGGCCGATCCGACCCTCGACGCGGCCCTCGACCGCATGTCCGGCCTCGCACGCGTCGCCGCGTAGCCGCACGTCTTGCAAGGAACCGGGGGTGCGGCCACATCCTTTCCATGTCGATGTCGAGCGCACGCATTCCCCCCGGGAACTTCCCTCACAAGGACTTCCCCCATCAGGCCGGGTCTTTCGGCCGCGACGCCTCGTTCAAGGCGCTCGAACTCGGTCGCGAGGCCAGCCTCGCCCGGCTGGAAACCCTGGCGCATCTGATGGACAGTGCCTTCGTCATCCCCGGCATCAACCGGCGGGTGGGATTCGATGCCTTGATCGGCCTCGTGCCCCTCGTCGGCGACGTAGCGGGCATGGTGATCTCGTCCTTCATCGTCTACGAGGCGCGCCGTCTCGGTGCCCCGCGCTGGCTGATCGGCCGGATGGCGCTGAACGTCGCCTTCGACGGCGTGGTCGGCGCGGTGCCTCTGGCGGGTGACATCTTCGACGCCGCCTTCAAGGCGAACCGTCGCAACGTCCGCCTGCTTCGCCGCTGGATGGAGCGCAGCGGCGGCTTGCGTCCGACGGAGATCGACGGCACCGCCACGCGGATTTCCGGCTGAGGCAGCGGGCGCCCGAGCCTTGACAACGGCGCCCGTGGCGGCAAGTCCGCTGGGATGAACGACGCCGTCCCGATGCCCGGCGCTCAGGCGCCCCTCGTCCGCGGGGGCCTCTCGCCCCTCAACCGGCGGCGACTCGCCAACTTCCAGGCAAACCGCCTGGGCTATTGGTCGTTCGTCGTCTTCACGGCACTGTTCGTCCTCAGCCTGTTCGCGGAACTGATCGCCAACGACCGGCCTATCTTCGCCTCCTACAAGGGCGAATGGCTGGTCCCGGTCCTCGTCGATTACCCGGAAGAGAAATTCGGCGGGTTCCTCGCCGTTACGGATTACCGCTCACCCGAGATCCGCAAGGAGATCGCCGAGAATGGCTGGGCGATCTGGCCGCCGATTCCCTATTCCTACGGCACGATCAACGAGAACCTTCCGACCCCCTCGCCGTCCCCGCCGACCTGGATGCTCACCGACGAGCAATGCAAGCCGGTGGCGGAACGGCTCGGCGGGAAGACCTGTGCCGACATCCCCTGGCACTGGCTCGGCACCGACAACACCACCCGCGACGTGCTGGCACGGGTGATCTACGGCTTCCGCATCTCCGTCCTGTTCGGGTTGATCCTCGCTGCCGTCTCGTCGGCGATCGGCGTGCTGGCCGGGGCGGTGCAGGGCTATTTCGGTGGCTGGGTCGACCTGGCCTTTCAACGGTTCATTGAGGTCTGGGGCGGCATCCCGACCCTCTACCTCATCATCATCATCTCGGCCTTCATCGCGCCAGGCTTCTTCGTGCTGCTCGGCATCATGCTGCTCTTTTCGTGGGTGGCGCTGGTGAGCGTGGTGCGCGCCGAATTCCTGCGCGCGCGCAACTTCGAGTATGTTCGTGCGGCGCGGGCGCTCGGCCTGTCGAATGCGCGAATCATGCGCGTCCACCTGCTGCCCAACGCGATGGTGGCGACGCTGACCTTCATGCCGTTCATCCTCAACGGCTCGATCACGACGCTCACCTCCCTCGACTTCCTGGGCTTCGGCCTGCCCCCCGGCTCCCCCTCCCTCGGAGAGTTGCTGGCGCAGGGGAAGGATAATCTGACCGCGCCCTGGCTCGGCCTGACGGGATTCGTCGTCATCGCGGCGATGCTCAGCCTCCTCGTCTTTGCGGGAGAGGCCGTGCGCGATGCGTTCGACCCACGCAAAACATTCGCCTGAGGCCATTCCCCGCCCGCGGAGGCGCAAATTGTCGCAGGCACGCAGCGGCCTGCATGCTCCTTTGCGTGCCTCCAACCCCACCGCGCGGACCCGATGCAACGTTTAGCGCCTAGAACGGCAAAACCGTGCTGGTCGCACTCTGTTTCAGCCGCGCTTAACGGTCTCTTTTCTCTGAAGAAAAATCTTCTCGGATGCGTGATAGGAAAAAGCCTGAACCATTGATGGTTTAATGACGAAAGATCGTGAGTGGAGCATTCCCCGATCATGCGCTGCAAAGGAACGGCGCGTAAACTATCAACGGTTCACAGGTCTCCTGGCCAAATGACCTTGCTTTTTTCGAGGATCCACATAACTCGACGCGGGGGGCCAATTTCCCAAAAATTAAAGAGGGTATCACGGATGTCAGAAACCGCGCCGACATCGCAACTGGACTACATCGAACGTACCGTCGACGTTGTCGCGGCTTATGTCTCCAACAACTCCGTGCCCACGGCAGAAGCTGCCCGCGCTGATCGCCAGCGTGCATGAGGCGCTCAACCGGGTCGCCTCCGGTCCCGTCGCGCAGGCGACCGAGACCGTCGAGAAGCCGACCCCCGCCCAGATTCGCAAGTCGATCCGTCCCGATGGCTTGGTCAGCTTCATCGACGGCAAGTCGTACAAGACGCTGAAGCGGCATCTGACCAAGCATGGCCTCGACCCGCATACCTATCGCGACCGTTACGGCCTGCCCGCCGACTACCCAACGACTTCGGCGAACTACTCCGCCCAGCGTTCCGCCCTGGCGAAAAGCCTCGGCCTCGGCCAGCCCGGCCGCACGGGACAGGGCAGCGAGATCGAGGACGAGGCCGACATCGAGGTTGAGACCGAGGTCGAGGCCGCTCCCGCCCCGCGCGGTCGCCGCAAGTCCACGGGTGCGAAGTCCAGCCGCAAGACGGCCGACGCCGAGTAAGACTTAAGTATACATCGTTCGGCGGCGGGGCGGCGCAACTCTCTCAGGTTGCGCCGCCCCGTTCCGTTTTCAGGCCGCGATCCGTCCGTCCAGGGGGAAGACCTTGGCGGGGTTCAGCATCCAATCGGGGTCGAATACCGCCTTCACCCGCATCTGCTGCTCGAGATCCTCCTGGGCGTACTGGAAGCGCATCAAGTCGCGCTTCTCGATACCGACCCCGTGCTCGCCGGTGAGACAGCCGCCGACCTCAACGCAGAGCTTCAGGATCTCGTCGCCCGCCGCTTCCGCCTTTTGCAACTCGCCGGGGGTGTTGATGTCGAACAGGATCAGCGGGTGCAGGTTGCCGTCGCCCGCGTGGAACACGTTGGCGACCCGCAGGCCGTGGCCCGCGCAGATCGCCTCGATCCGCTCCAGCACCGGCCCGAGTTGCCCGGTGGGGATCGTACCGTCCATGCAGATGTAATCCGAGATGCGGCCCGTGGCGCCGAAGGCGGATTTGCGGCCCTTCCAGATCGCAGCCGACTCGGCTTCCGAACGGGAGACGCGGATGCTGGTCGGGCGGAAATCGGCAGCGATGGCTTCGATGCGCGCCAGCATGGCATCGCACTCGGCCTGCGAGCCCTCGACCTCGATGATCAGCATGGCCTCGGCATCGCGCGGATAGCCGGCCTGAGCGAAATCCTCGGTGATGAGGATGGCGTTGCGGTCCATGTATTCGATGGCCACGGGAATGATGCCCGCCGCGATAATCGCCGCAACGCAATCGCCCGCATCCTCGACCTTCGAGAAGCCGACGAGGACGGGCCGCGCCCCTTCCGCCGCGCGCAGGATGCGCACGGTGGCCTCGGTGACGATACCGAGCTGCCCCTCCGAGCCGCAGACGAGGCCGAGCAGGTCGTAGCCCGCGGAATCGAGATGGTCGCCGCCGAGTTCGACGACGGTGCCGTCGTTCATCACCAGGGTGACGCCCATCAGGTTGTTGGTGGTCACGCCGTATTTCAGGCAATGGGCGCCGCCGGAATTCATGGCGATGTTGCCCGCGATGGTGCAGGCGAGCTGGCTCGACGGATCGGGGGCGTAGAAGAAGCCCTCATGCGTGACCGCGCCGGAGATGGCGAGGTTGGTGATGCCGCTCTGCACCCGCGCCACGCGATCCGCATAATCAATATCGAGGATCTTCGTCATCTTGGCGGTGCCGAGGATGATCGCGTCCCCCTGTGCGATGGCCCCGCCCGCGAGCGAGGTGCCCGCCCCGCGCGGCACGACCCGCACGCCGTTGGCGTGGCAATAGGCCATCACCTTCGAGACCTCCTCGGTGGTGGAGGGCAGCACGACGGCGAGCGGCATCTGGCGATAGGCGGTGAGCCCGTCCGTCTCGAAGGCGCGGCGCTCATCCTCGGAGGTGATCAGCGCCTCAGGGGCGACGAGGGGAGCGAGGCCCGCGACGATCTCGTCGCGGCGGGCCAGGATGGCCTGATCGGGCTCGGGAAAGCGGATGGTCATGTCGGTCCCTCGTTCATGCGAGGTGGTCTGGCGTCGATCCACCATCATGCACCCGCGCCGGGGGGCTCCGCAACGCGATAGCCGGGTCACAATCCGGCCACGGGCGGATCCTAAGCGTCGCAGCCTCCGGGGCGTGAACGCGTAAGGGCGTGAAGGGCCTCGATGCGAAACGGAACGCCATGACGCCCTCGGCTGCGCCCGCCCTCTTCGACGAAGCCTTCGATCCGACTGTCGCCCTCGACGCCGAGGGCGCGCGAACCCTCGGGCTGCGCAGCCTCAACCTCGGCATCAGCGCCCTTCAGGAAGTGACCGCCGCCTTCGACGGGGCCCTCGGCGAGGCGTTCGAGCGCGCGGTGGAGACGATCCTCGGCATCGAAGGCCGGGTCATCGTCAGCGGTATCG
Organism: Methylobacterium komagatae; assembly: GCF_042661665.1. NCBI lineage: Bacteria > Pseudomonadati > Pseudomonadota > Alphaproteobacteria > Hyphomicrobiales > Methylobacteriaceae > Methylobacterium > Methylobacterium komagatae. Next base: position 1,449,107 of record NZ_JBHSWN010000001.1, on the reverse strand, counting down.
GCAAGAGCGGCCATGTCGGGCGCAAGCTCGCGGCGACGCTCGCCTCCACCGGCACCCACGCCTTCTTCGTCCACCCGACCGAGGCGAGCCACGGCGACCTCGGCATGATCGCCCGCGACGACGTGATCCTGGCCCTGTCGTGGTCCGGCGAGACGGCGGAACTCTCCGACCTCGTCGGCTTCTCCCGCCGATACTCGATCCCGCTCATCGCGGTGACGCGCAACGCCGCGAGCACGCTCGGCAAGGCCGCCGACGTGGTGCTGGAACTGCCGCGTGTGCGCGAATCCTGCCCGCACGACCTTGCCCCGACCTCGTCTAGCCTGATTCAGCTGGCGCTGGGTGACGCCCTGGCGGTGACGCTGCTGGAGCGGCGCGGATTCACCTCGGCGCGCTTCCACACGCTCCATCCGGGCGGAACGCTGGCCGCGCGGCTGAAGACGGTGCAGCACCTGATGCATGGCGGCTCCGAGATGCCGCTCGTGCACGAAGACGCGCTGATGTCCGAGGTGCTGATCGAGATGGCCGCCCGCCGCTACGGCTGCGTCGGAGTCACCGGACCGGACGGACGCCTCGTCGGCATCGTCACGGATGGCGACCTTCGCCGCCACATGGGCCCGTCGATCCTCGCTACGCCCGTGCACAAGGTGATGACCCGCGACCCCATCACCCTGGAGCCGCACAAGCTGGCCCACGCGGCCCTCGAACTGATGAACCGCCGCCTGATCACGGCCGTCTTCGCCGTGGCCGACGGCAGGCCGGTCGGCATCCTGCACGTCCACGACCTGCTCCGCGCCGGGATCGCCTGACCGAAACGGAAGGCGCGGTATCGCTCAGAGCCGCGCCAGCAACTCGGCCTTCTTGGCCTGGAATTCCTGCGCCGTGAGCACGCCGCGGGCGTGCAGATCGGCGAGGCGTTCGATCGTCGACAGGACATCGCCCGAGCCCTGCGACGGCGCAGGGGATGCAGGGGGCGCGAGGGGTGATTGCGGCTGAACCTGTGGCTGTGGTTCGGCCCGGGGCGCAGACTGGGCCGGATCGACCCGCCTCAGGGCATTCAAGGCCACCGCGCCCGCCGAGCCGGTGAAGCTCAAGGCACCGTTGGATTGCGACACGCCCGTGATGTCGTGGCCATCCGTATCGTAGACGACCGTTCCCGACGGCTCCTCGACCGCCAGACGGCGGCTTTGGGGGAAATAGGCGTAGCGCATCCCGTTCTGCGATCCCGTTGCGGAGGGGCGCCCGAGATCGTCCGGCCACCACACGCCGGATGGGGTCGCGCCGGAGGCGAAACCCTCGGCCGGGAGGGTCGAGGCGAGTTCGGCGCAGAGCGAGGCAACCTTGGCCCGCAACCCATCATCGAACATGCGGCCGACCATGGTCATGCCGCCCGCGCTCCACTGGCCCATGCCCCCGAGATCCGGATGGTCGAACTGCGCCATCCGTCCGTGCCCACGCTCCAGCGCCTGTACGAGATGGCGCACCGCATCCAGGCTCACCCCATGGCGATCCGCGACGGTCTGCAGGCCGGAGGCGTGGTCGAACCCGCCTCCGTCGAGAAAGTCCGAACCGGGCCCGTCCATCCGCATCATGGCATCGTCCAGAAAAATCTTGAGCAGTGAGAAGACCGACACGGGCACGAACCCGGACCGTGACGCCTCAGCCCGGAAACGGGCCGGCGACCACGAAGTCGGTGATCGGACGGCGACCGTTCGGTGCCTCGCGCGGACGCTGCTCCTCGGTGAGGTCGGCGGGCGCCTTCTTGCGGCCGACTGCGAAGGCCGCCTCGATGCGGTGATGCTCGGGCAGGCGCAGCACCTCCGGCGCGCGGGCATGGTCGAACCCGGTCATGCCGTGGGCGTGCCAGCCCTGGCGAATCGCCTGCAACTGGAAGGCGAGCGACGCCGCCCCGGTATCGAAGGAATGGCTGTAGGACGGCTTCAACTCGTCGCCGACCTTCATGCGCGCGTTGGAGACGAGAAACAGAATTGCCCCCGTATCGGCCACCCATTTCTGGTTGCCGGGCACGAGGAGATCGAAGAACGTCTGCCAGTGAGCGTCGTCGCGAAGCGCGTAGAGGAAACGCCAGGGCTGCGAATTATAGCCCGAAGGCGACCAGCGCGCCGCCTCGATCATCCGCATCAGCTCGGATTCCGGCACCGCCTCTCCGGTGAAGGCCCGGGGCGAGTGCCGCTCGATGAAGAGGGGGTCGATCGCGTGGTCGGGCTGGCGGGGCTCGGTCAAGGTGGGCATCTCCGGTGTGGTGGCCGATCATGCCCGAGGCGAACCCCGCGATGCAATCGCTGCAGTGCGATCAGCGGATCCGGCCGGGGCGGGCGGGCTCGAACACGATGCGGCGATGGAAGGCGCACCAGCTCTTGCCATCCTGCACAGGCGCGCCGCAGCAGATCGCCTGATCGCTCGGCTCGCCGATGATGTACTTGCACACAAAGGCGCCCGACTGGGCGAAGGGCACGCGCAGTTCCGCGGACGGCTCCTGAATGTTCTCGGCTTCCCCGATCTGCGACATGCGGACGAGTTGGTTCATCGGTCGTGTCCTGAACGGCGACCGCTTGGCCGCCCCTGTGTCTTGCGGTGCTGGAACGCCCTGCCGCTGTGCGGGGCAGCCCGGCCGTAAACGGCAGCGTGATGCTCCTGCCCCCGCGTGGAGCCGGTTCGCGACCGGCGCAGAGCTGTCATGGTAGTGTCGTAGCTGGGGTCCAGCGCCTTGAAAACAAGGGCGTCCTGCGTTGCACGCAATTGACCACAGTGGCGGATGCGTAGCTCGCGGGCGCCGCATGACGGATCGCCCGGTTCGCGCGCCCTGACGCGGCCCCCGGGGTGCATCAAGCGCCGCCCTGTGGTTTGCTCGGGCGAACTTCGGAGACGAGAGCCACCATGACGCACCAGCCCCTCGTGACGCCGGCTTGGCTGTACGAGCGTCTTTCCGCGCCGGACATCGTCGTGCTCGACGCCTCATGGTACCTGCCCGCCGCCGGCCGCGACCCGGAGGCGGAATACCGGGAGGCCCATATCCCCGGCGCGATCCGCTTCGACCTCGACGCGATGAGCGACACCGAATCGAGCCTGCCGCACATGATGCCCCGGCCCGAGGTCTTCGCCTCCCGGATGCGGGCGCTCGGCATCGGCGATGGACAGCAGGTGGTGATCTACGACGGGATGGGCCTGTTCTCGGCGCCGCGCGTCTGGTGGATGCTGAAGACCTTCGGCATGCGCGATGCTCTGGTCCTCGACGGCGGCCTCCCTGCCTGGATCGCAGCCGGATATCCGACCGAGGAGGGTGAGGCCCAGCCGCGCGAGCGCCGCCACTTTACCGCGCGCCTCGACAACGGCGCGGTGGCCGATGCGGGCGACATCGCCCGTGCCCTCGAAACCGGCTCGGCCCAGGTGGTCGATGCCCGCTCCGCGCCCCGGTTCCGAGGCGAAGAGGCGGAGCCGCGCCCCGGCGTCCGCCCCGGCCACATGCCGGGGGCGAAGAACCTCCACTACGCCTCGCTCCAACGCGAGGGCCGCATGAAGAGCCCGGAGGAACTGGCCGAAGTCTTCACCGCGGCGGGTGTCGATCCGCGCCGCCCGGTGCTCACCACCTGCGGCTCGGGCGTGACCGCGGCGATCATCAGCCTCGCCCTGGAGACGATGGGCCACCCGGCCCGCGGCCTCTACGACGGCTCGTGGTCCGAATGGGGCGCCGATCCGCAGCGCCCCGTCGAGAAGGGCTGAGCCCGCCTCAAGCCGTCCGCACCGCCCGGCGCTTGTCGGCAGCGACCCACTGCATCAGCGCCACCATCACCGCGATGGTGGCGACGTAGACGGCGAGCTGCAGGGCGGTCGGACGGTCGGTGTAGCCGACGAGGGCATGCAGCACGCGGCCGGTCCAGGAATTCTCGGCGATCAGGGCCGAGCTGTTCCACACGGTGCGTCCGAGAACCTCGATCACGCCCGCATTCGCGAGGAACTGCGCCGCCTGCGAGGCGAGGCCCGCCGCGAGGAAGGTGATGAGCACACTCGTGACCGTGAAGACGTAGCGGGCGGGGATCGAGGCCAAGCCGAGATAGCTCACCGCCGACAGGACAATTCCCGCGCCGACACCGGCCAGCGCGCCGAACTGGATGTCGGCCCCCGAGGTGCCCGAGGCCACGAGCCCGTAGAGGAACAGCACCAGTTCCGCGCCCTCGCGCAGGATCGCCGCGCCGACCACGATCGAGAGCGCCGCAGCCTCCCGCTGGCCACTGCGCACCGCCTCACCGGCGGCCTTCAGCTCGCCCGCCATCTCGCGGCCGTGCTTGCTCATCCAGGTGTTGTGCCAGATCAGCAGCATGACCGCGACGATCAGCACCGCCGCGTTGAGGATATCCTGCCCGCTGCCCTCGAAGGCGTCGGAAATCCTCTCGGCAAACAGCGCGACCAGAGCCGCGCCGCCGAGCCCGCCCGCCACGCCGAGCAACACCCAGCGCATCCGGCCGGGAATGCCCCGCGTCGCGGCGAGCACGATGGAGATGATGAGGCCCGCCTCGATGACCTCGCGGAAGGCGATGACGAAGGCACCGATCATGATGCGATGTCCATGCTTGGCGCGGAACCCGCGCTACCAGATCCAGAAGAGCAGCACCCAGTTGGCCACCGAGACCGTGGCGGCCCCGGCGATGCAGGAAGCCGCCACCGCGCGGCGCAGACCGCCCGCCGAGAGCCCCGCGACCCGCCACGCGAGCCACGTGCTCCACAGGGCCGCCCCGGCGAGCAACGTGGCGCGGATCTCGGCCACGTAGGGCACGACGATCCCGTCCCCGCGCAAGAACGTGACGGTGAGTGCCGAGAGGCCGAGGAAGACGCCGCAGCCCGCGATCGGGATCAGCGTCTGGGTGAGATGGTGGAAGCGCCTCAGGGAGAACGGCCCGAGGGCGCGCGAGGCCAGGGCGACGAGGGCGGCGAGGCCCAGGCCGAGCACTACGGTCGCCGCGCCGATATAGACGAGCAGGACCGCCCCATCGAGGAGCGTCATCACGTCGTTGCGATCAGGATAATTGGTCAGCACGAACCAGGGGGCGGAGGCTTCGAGCGGCCATGTCATGCCGTGCTCGATCAGCCACGTCGCCGCCACCTGCTTCATGTCGAGGAACCAGGGGCTCGACGACCATTGGAAGGCGCCGACCGCCAGACCCAGCATGCCGAACAGGATCAAGCTGGTCTGCTCCCAAGACGGCTCGTCGCCCGCCACGTGGACGATCTCGCGGTTGGGCGAGCGCAGGGCGAGGCGCACCGCGCCCCGGTGACTGGAGCAGCGCCCGCACATGTGGCAGGCGCCCGCCCCGCGCATGGTCTTCACCGGCACGAGGGGAGCGCAATTGAAGCTCTCCGCGCCCCGCGCGGGCTTCGGCGACGCCGCCCAGGCGGCGCGATCGACCTGGAAGCTCAGGGGGGCGAGCTTCGACAGCACCGCGAACACCCCGTTCACCGGGCAAAGATAGCGGCACCAGACCCGCTTGTTGCGGCCATAGAGCAGGCCGACCACGATCGCCGCGAGGGTCGAGCCGCCGAGCACCGCGAGCGCGGGCTTCGGATAGCCGTAGACGCTCGTCATCTGGCCGTAGACCGTGGTGCCCGCGAAGGCGATGAACGGCCAACCGCTCCACGTGATCCAGCGGGGCACCGCATAACCGCGGCTCCACCGGCTCGCGACTTCCGAGAGCGCGCCTTCAGGGCAGAACACCCCGCACCAGACCCGGCCAACGAGCACCATGCTCACCAGCACGAACGGCCACCAGATGCCCCAGAACGCGAATTGCGCGGCGAGCGTCAGGTTGGTCCAGATGTGCTGGGCGTTGTCGGGCAGGGGCAGGAAGGCGGGTACCGCCACCAGCAGGATGTAGACCGCCACCACGATCCACTGCACCGCGCGGATGGAACCCGCATGGGCGCGCAGCCAGTCCCCAAGCCGCGCGAGCCCGGCATCGAGCGCGCGAGTCCGGACCGGCGCCGGAACGCCCGGGGCCAGCGAGACGTCGCCGGCTATCGATCCGCCCGCTCTTACACTCACTTGGCCACCAGCTTGGCCTTCGCCTCCGGATGGAAATCGTCGAATACGTCGTAGCTGCCCGCATCGAGCGTGCGGAACACGATCGAGGAGGTCGAACCGGCAGCGAGTGCCTTCTCGCGCTTCAGTTCGAGGCTCTCGAACTCCACAGGCGATTGCCCAGTATTCGAGATCTCCAGCTTGAAGCGCGTATTGGCGGGTACCTCAATGATCGCGGGCAGGATGACCCCGTCGCGCATCTCGACCTTGATGACCGGCATATCCTCGGCGCGAGCGGTCGCGCCTGCGCACAGCAGGAGAAGGGCGGAGACGGCGAGGCGCGCGATCACGGGAGCGTTCATCCTGTCAGTAGGAGCCCTTCTTGCCGGTGCCGGCGAAGGTGAAGTCCTGGGTCATCTCGAAGGCGTCGAACCACGGGCCGATCCCCGTCTCCTTGTCGACGTGACGCCCGAAATGACTGTTCTTGCCGGGCGGGGCCACGAAGACGGTGAGGCGGTAGCGACCCGGCCCGAACAGCTTGACGTTGTCGCCGTAATGGGGGCCGTCATTGGCCACCATCGGCATCAGCATGCCCTCGACCTTCTGATCGGTCGGCTTGTCGCCATCGAGCTTCACCAGCTTGAAGCGTACGTCGAGGGCGGGCACGAAATCGCCCTCTGCGAAGCCGTTGCGATTATCCTTGGCGGCGCGGATATCGGTTTCGAGGTGGATGTCGGATTGCGCGGCGGCGCGCATCATGTCCGGCGGGTCCATCTCGATGGGCTGAAGATAGACGGCGGCGACCTCAAGCCCGTTCTTGGTCAGGTGAGGGCCGATCGGCACTTCCTTCGCGCTCGCCGTGGCGACGGCGATCAGCAGGGACGAGGCCACCAGAGGGAGGCGGAGTCGGGCGAGGCGGAAGGGGGCGATGGCGCGCATGGTTGCGCCACATAAGCCCGTCCGGCCAAAGTTCAAAGTCCCTCCGCCGTACAATCAAATCATAATAGTTCCAAAGAACACCATCTCCGGAAGTCGTCATCCGCGGCATCAGAGAAGTGTGCAAGTTTTCGCATCTATCCTCAACGTGAAGAGCACTCGCCGCATGGCTGTGGCATGCCGTCGCCGGATTCAGGCACGAGATCCTGTCCCCAGGGATCAACACGGGCGTGTCACCCGGGTGTCGTCATGAAGCGATGATGGTCCATGATGAGCGAGGCCGACGGAGCAGGGAAAGGCAGCCCATGCGCCTTGCCCTTTCCCAAAGGCATCGCTAAGCATCATCTTTATAGCAAGTGCTATATCAGGGCGTTGGCGAGGACGACGGGATGAGCAGGAAGGGGGCGGACGCACTCCGGACGCACGCGACGGCGGGCTCCGCCGCTCGCGGCACGGGCCTGCGCCGTCTCATCGCTGGCGTTGCCGTCGCGGGCTCCGCGTGGCCCGGCGCCGCCATGGCAGCCGATCCTGCCCGGGCGCCCACCGCGGCGGCTCCCCCTTACACCGACTGGTCGGGCCCGTATCTCGGCCTGGAGGGCAGCGCCAGCGGCTCCTACGGCGCCTATAATTTCGGGCCGTCGACGGTCGGCGGTCGCGGAGTGCCGGCCTTCAAGTCGGGCGATTCCACCGGCCGCAGCGACCGGGCGCGCGAGGCCACCACGGCGCTGGGCGGCGCCTATGCGGGCTGGAACTGGCAGAACGGCCCGTGGCTCTACGGCATCGAAGCCGCCATCGATGCGGCCAACCTCAAGCGCCCGGTGCCATCGACCATCGCCGGGTTCGGCTACGAGGCGATCGACCCTGCCTTCGACATCATCCGCGCCAAGACGGATGTGTACGGCACCCTGCGCGGGCGGCTCGGCTACAGCTTCGACCGCTACCTCGTCTACGCCACTTTCGGCCTCGCGGGGGCCAATGCGCGGCTGATCGCGAATTATCCGGATCTCGGCACCGGCGGGCTCAACACCGCCCGGCGGGACTTGAGCTTCCTCGGCTTCACCCTCGGCGCGGGGGTGCAATACGCGATCTCCGAGACCCTCGCCCTGGGGCTCGATTACCGCTACGTCGATCTCGGCGAGAGCCCGCGCTTCGCGCTCGGCAGCGTGCCGGGCCTCGGGCCGGTCTCGAGCCGCGCGAGCTTCACCTCGAACCAGATGTTCCTGCGGCTCATGTGGTTTCCGGGCGGCCTGAAACTGGCCCCGGACCTCGACGAGACCGCGCCTCACGATCCCGACACGGCCACCTCCGACAGGTTCTCCCTGCATGGGCAGACCACCCTGATCGCCCAAGGGGTGCCGGGTTTCCGCTCGCCCTATCTCGGCGATCAGAGCCTTGTGCCGCATCAGGCACGCCAGACCACGACGGCGACGATCTTCCTCGGGCTGAAGCTCGCGGAGGGTACGGGCTCTACTACAACCCGGAGTTCAGCCAGGGCTTCGGCCTGTCGCGGACGCTCGGCGTCGCGGGCTTCGTCAACGGCGAGGCGCAGAAGGCGGGCGCGCCGTTCCCGAAGCTGCGCTCCAACCGCTACTACATCAAGCAGACGATCGGTCTCGGCGGCGAGACCGTGGACGTGCCGGACGGGCCGAACCAGGTCGCCACCCGCTACGATGCGGAGCGCATCACCCTGATCGCGGGCAAGTTCGCGCTGGGCGACTTCTTCGACGGCAACGTCTACGCCCACGACCCGCGGGTGGATTTCTTCAACTGGTCGCTGTGGGGCGCCTCGGCCTGGGATTTCCCGGCCAACCTTCCCGGCTTCACGCAGGGCGTCTACGCCGAATACAACCGGCCGGAATTTGCCGTCCGTGCCGCCTACACGCAGGTGCCCAAGCAGCCGTCGAGCGATGTCCTCGATCCTCGCGTGTTCGAGCGCGCCGGGCTCAACATCGAATTCGAGGAGCGCCACGTGCTTCCGATCCTCGACCAGCCGGGCAAGGTCCGCATCGGCCTGTTCTCGAATGTCGGCAACTCGGCCAATTACCGCGACATCGTCACGCTCACGCAGTTGGGTGCATTCGGCGACATCAACGATGCGGCGACGCTGACACGCCGTCCGCGCCGCAAGAGCGGTGGCTACGTCAACCTCGAACAGGCTTTGACGCCGGAGCTCGGCCTGTTCGCCCGCGCCAGCATCGGCGACGGGCGAACCGAGAACATCTCCTTCACCGATATCGATCAAAGCTTTTCGGGCGGCCTCTCCCTGAAGGGCAAGGCCTGGGACCGGCCGGACGACACGGTGGGCCTCGGCGCGGCGATGAACGGCCTCACGCCCTCGCACCGCGCGGCCTTCGCCAACGGCTATTTCGGCCTGCTGATCGGCGACGGCCAACTCCGCTACGGCACCGAGCGCGTGCTCGAGAGCTATTACGCCCTGAACCTCACGAAGTTCGTGACGCTGACCTTCGATTATCAGTTCGTGACTAACCCCGGTTACAACCGTGATCGAGGGCCGGCGCATTTCTTCGCATCGCGGCTCCACGCGGATTTTTGAGGACGAGGATCGGCCGGCCTCAGCCCTCGACGACCGTTTCCCCGAACACCGCCTCGAACGCCGCGCGCAGCTGCATGTCGACCTCTGGCATGCTTACGAGCAGGCCGAGATCGACGAGGCTCGTCACGCCGTGCTCACGCACGCCGCAGGGCACGATGCCGGTGAAGTGAGTGAGATCCGGCTCGACGTTCAGGCTGATGCCGTGGAAGCTCACCCAGCGGCGCACGCGGATGCCGATGGCGGCGATCTTGTCCTCGACGGTCGCGCCCTTCTCCGGCCGCCGAACCCAGACGCCGACCCGGTCCTCGCGCCGCTCGGCGCGGACGTTGAACGCCTCCAGCGTCGCGATCAGCCAGGTCTCCAGGCTCGCCACATAGGCCCGGAGGTCGGTGCGGCGGCGGGAAAGGTCGAGCATCACGTAGGCTACCCGCTGGCCGGGCCCGTGATAGGTGTATTGCCCGCCGCGCCCGCTCGGGAAGACCGGGAACCGTTCCGGCGCCACGAGGTCCTCGACGCGGGCGGAGGTGCCCGCCGTGTAGAGCGGCGGATGCTCCAGCAGCCAGACGCATTCCGGCTCGCTCCCCGCCGCGATCGCCGCCGCCCGCGCCTCCATCCGCGCGACCGCCTCGGCGTAGTCGACGAGCCCCTCGCTCACGCGCCATGCCACGGGGGGCGAGCCGGGAACGGGCAGAAAGGCGGCCGGGGAGACCGCGAGGCGGGCGGCGTTTACCAAGACTTCACCATCATCGAGGGACAGTCTCCTGATCATTCCGGATGAACGGTGGCAAGGTCGGTTTGGGCGTGGGCGTGTTCGAGACCCTCAAGGTCGATCTCACCGTCGTGCTCGGCCGGGCACGGATGCCGTTGCACATGCTGCTGCGCATGGGCCGCGGTGCCGTCATCGCCCTCGATGCCTCGGATGCCGACATGGTCGAAATTCTCGCCAACGACCACCCCGTGGCCAGGGGCCAGATCGTCGTGACCGGCGACCGCATCTCCGTGGAGGTGACGGAACTCATCCGCAAGGAAGCCGCCATCATCGATCCGACCGTCACCATCGGCGACGGCGCGGCACCTTTCCTCGACGAGGGACCGCTCGCAGCTTGAACATTCGCTTGTCGGGGCGGAAGCGATCTGTTATCGCCTCCCGCGCCGGACGACGCGACGCCCTCCGGGGCGCGGGACGACGGAGTGATCGGACGGACCTCGGTCTTATCCGATGCGGCCATGGCGGAATTGGTAGACGCGCTAGCTTGAGGTGCTAGTCCCGCGAGGGGTGGAGGTTCGAGTCCTCTTGGCCGCACCAACTGTTCTCGACACAGTTGGTGCCTGACAGCGGCGAATACCGGCGGATGACCGTCGAGAGCCGCGAAACGAAGATCATCAACATATCGCGATCGAAGCAAAGCCCAGCGTGGTGCTGGGGCCTCATGGGCTTGCCCATCTTATCGCCAGCTCAAGCCGATGGGCGGGGCTTATTGCGCTTCCGTCCGCCTTTTCTGGCAGTTTCATGCGGCTCCTGCGATCAAAGCAGCCGACCGCACGTACTTTTCCCACCAGATTCGCAACGAAGCCCGACCGGATCACAAATAGCTCGTTCGAGGCACCCGAAAGCGAACGATAGATTTATTCTGTGCTTTCGAGAGTTGGGCGGCTTGATTTTACGCAAGCACTTCTTCAAAGTTTGTTCCGGTACCACGAAGCTCGAGCGGTGCCCCACGCTTCGAAAACGTGGATCTTACCCTCTTTCCTCGAGATCATCCTGTCCATGCGCCACCCTCGTGTGCGGCGTCCTTTCATCGTCGAATCCCGTGGCAGCAATCGTGATGGCAATTCCATCGCGATCCCAAAGCGAGTGCCACCAACACCTCGCCCCCAGTTCAAAAGCGATGAGGCGGCACGTCCCCTCTTCGATCCCTGGGCCGCGGTGACCACGCCCGTCGAGCCGGTGACGGCGCGGCGCATCCTTCCCAACATCATGGCTCCGCCCGAGCCTGTCATGGTCGAGCCGGAGCCCGAGGTTCAGGTCGCCGAGCCGCCGCTGCCCCGCGTCCGCCGGGTGAAGCCCCGCGCCGCGCCTGCGCCCCGTCAGGCCCCGGTCAAGGCGGAGGTGACGATCCAGGCGCCCCCGCCTGCGCCGCCCGCCCCCGTCGCGAGGACCGCCGCCCCGGTGGCCGCCGAGCCGAAGCACGCCACGCCGCGTTTCCCGGTGCGGACCGACCGGACCGGGCGCGCCGCCCTGCCCGCCGGGCAGCGGTGGAAGGCCCGCCTGCCCCGTTCCTGCTGGTAGCGGATCGTCCCCTCGATGGATCGCTTGGCCACGGGGCCGGAGACGCAGGACGCCTCCGGTCTGCTTTCCCCACGCATGCGTGGCATCCGCACGAGCCAGATCGGCCTCGTCGCGGATCGCGGGCGGGACGATCCCGATGTGGTGAAGCTCTGGATCGGCGAAGGCGACCTGCCGACGCCGCCCTTCATCGTGGAAGCGGCCCACCGGGCGATGCTGGCGGGGCATACGCGCTACGCGACATCGCTGGGGCTGCCGCGCCTTCGGGAGGCTCTGGGCGCCTACCATGCCCGCCACTGGGGCGTGGACATCCCGCCCGACCGCTTCGCGGTGACGGCAGGCGGGATGAACGCGGTGATGCAGGCCGCCCAGGCCCTGCTGGAGCCCGGCGACGAGATCGTCATCCCCTCCCCCGCTTGGCCGAACATGGGCGAGGCGGTGCGGATCACAGGCGGCGTGCCCGTCCCGGTCCCCTACCGGGTGGATACGCAGGGCCGCTTCTCCCTGCCTCTCGCCGATATCGAGGCGGCGTTGACCGAGCGCACACGGGTGATCGTGGTCAACTCGCCCTCGAACCCCACCGGCTGGATCATGCCGCAGGACGAGATGGTGGCGCTGCGCGACCTCGTCCGGGCGCGCGGTCTGTGGATCCTCTCGGACGAGGTTTACGCGCACTTCACCTATGATCGGCCCATCGCGCCGTCCTTCCTGCAGATCTGCACGGAGCACGACCGGCTGATCGTCACCAACACCTTCTCGAAAAATTGGGCGATGACCGGGTGGCGGGCCGGGTGGCTGATCTACCCGAAGGGTCTCGCCAGGACCTTCGAGAAGCTCGGGCAATACAACACCACCTCGATCCCGACCTTCGTACAGCACGCCGCCGTCGCGGCCCTGGATGAGGGAGACGGCTTCATCCGCACCATGGTGGAGCGATGCGCAGAGGCGCGCGCCATTCTGATCGAGGGACTGTCGCAATTGCCGGGGGCCTCGATCGCCCCGCCGGAGGGGGCGTTCTACCTCATGGCGCGTCTGGTCGAGGAAGAGGCGAGCCTCGCTCTCGCGCTTCGCCTGCTGGACCAAGCGAAAGTCGGTGTCGCGCCGGGCACCGCCTTCGGCCCCGAGGGCGAGGGCTTCGTGCGGCTATGCTACGCGATCAGCCCCGGTCTCGCGCGGGAGGCCGTCCGCCGGATCACCGGTTTGCTGGGACGCTAGCTCACGGGCAGGCGCAGGATGCGCGGGCGCCAGATGCCGAGGGCCACGTTGGCGACGGCCACCGCAAGAAGCACCCAGAGGCTGTTACGCTCCGGCCCGATGGAGGCGCCGAGGGCGGAGGGGTCGAGCTTTCCGGCGAGCGCCGCCGCGCTCATGGCGGCCTCGCGCTGCATCGGACCTTGGATGTAGACGAACCCGCCCTCGAACATCAGCACGCCCGTAGCGAGCTTGAGCCACGCCCAGCCCGCGATGCGGTAGACCGGGTGCAAGGCCATGGCGAGGAGGCCCGCGATCAGAACGAGGGCGAGCGAGGGCAGGAACATCCACGTCGCCACTGCGCCCATGGCGCCCCGGATCAGGGCGTAGCCCGCCAGTTCCGAGGTTGGCGGCGTAACGGAGAACAGGACCAGGAAGGTCGCCATCGCCCCCATGAGGCCGATGGAGCCCATCGTATGCAGGAACTTCAGCAGCCTGCGCATGGCATCCGGCTCCGGTCAGCCCCGGCAACATAGATTGCTGGCCTTGGCCGGCAAACGCGGCATCGCGCCCGATCGGATGAGCGCGAAGCGACGGCGCCTTAGACCGCTGCACCCTCCACAAGGATCTCACGCTTGCCGGCGTGGTTCGCCGGGCCGACGAGACCTTCCGTCTCCATGCGCTCCATGATCGAGGCGGCGCGGTTATAGCCGATCTGGAGACGACGCTGGATGTAGCTGGTCGAGGCTTTCTGGTCGCGCAGCACCACCTGCACCGCCTGATCGTAGAGGTCGCCGCCGGTCTCGCCGAAGGATCCCGCGTCGAACACCGCACCGTCGATGTCGAGATCGGCGGACGCCGCGCCTTTGCCCTTCCCCTTGCCGCCCTGGTCGCCGGGCTCCTCGTCATCCGCCGTGACGGCTTCGAGGTAGCTCGGGCGGCCCTGGCGCTTCAGGTGGGCGACCACGCTTTCGACCTCGTTGTCCGAGCAGAACGGGCCGTGCACGCGGGTCGTGCGACCGCCACCGGCCATGAACAGCATGTCGCCCTGGCCGAGCAGTTGCTCCGCGCCCATCTCCCCGAGGATCGTGCGCGAGTCGATCTTGCTCGTCACCTGGAAGGAGATCCGGGTCGGGAAGTTCGCCTTGATCGTCCCGGTGATCACGTCCACCGACGGACGCTGCGTCGCCATGATCAGGTGGATGCCCGCCGCGCGCGCCATCTGCGCGAGCCGCTGGATCGCCCCTTCGATGTCCTTGCCCGCCACCATCATCAGGTCGGCCATCTCGTCGACCACGATCACGATGTAGGGGAGCGGCGCGAGATCCATCTCCTCGTCCTCGTAGACCGCCTCGCCGGTCTGCCGGTCGAAACCCGTCTGGACGGTGCGCGTCAGAACCTCGCCGCGGGCGGCGGCCTCGGCCACGCGGGCGTTGTAGCCGTCGATGTTGCGAACGGCGATCTTGGCCATCTTCTTGTAGCGCTCCTCCATCTCGCGCACGGCCCATTTGAGGGCGATGACCGCCTTCTTGGGGTCCGTCACGACGGGGGAGAGCAGGTGCGGGATGCCGTCATAGACGGACAGTTCCAGCATCTTCGGATCGACCATGATCAGGCGGCACTCTTCCGGCTTCAGCCGATAGAGCAAGCTGAGGATCATCGTGTTGATGGCCACCGACTTGCCCGAGCCGGTGGTGCCGGCGACGAGCAGGTGCGGCATGCGCGCGAGGTCGGCGATGATCGGCTCGCCGCCGATATTCTTGCCGAGGCACAGGGCCAGCTTGTGCTTGGTGTCCACGAAGTCCTCGGAGGCGAGGAGCTCGCGCAGGAACACCATCTCCCGGCGGGCATTCGGCAGCTCGATGCCGATGGCGTTGCGGCCCGGGACCACGGCGACGCGGGCCGAGACGGCGGACATGGAGCGGGCGATGTCGTCGGCGAGGGCGATGACGCGGCTCGACTTGGTGCCGGGGGCGGGCTCCAGCTCATAGAGCGTGACGACCGGGCCCGGCCGCACGGCGAGGATGTCGCCACGCACGCCGAAATCCCCCAGCGTCGCTTCAAGGAGCGTGGCGTTCTGCTCCAGGGAATCGGCCGAGACGAGGCTCGCCTGAGAGGGCCCGCGGGTCTCGGCCAGGAGATCGAGAGCCGGCAATTCATATTCATGCGGCTCGCGCGGGGGCGCGACGGGCCGCCGGGCGGGGGCCGGCCCCGAGGGCGGCGGCGCCACCCGCGAGGCGACGGCGCGGGCGGCGGGCACGGCCGCGACAGGCTCGGGCTCGCTCATATCGTCCTCGTCGTGGAGGATCGGCGCCGGGCGGTCCGGCTCGGCGCGCGGGCCCGCGTCGAAGACCGGCTCGCGGCGCTTGGGGGCGCCACGCTCGGCCTCGGGGAGATGATCGGCCCAGGGCAGGTCGGAATCGGAGAAGGCGCGCTTGGCGGCGAGCGCCGGAGAGGCGCCATCGAGATCCTCGCCCTTCCCGCTGCGCCAGCCCTCGACCCGCTCGGCGACCGAGGCGCGGGCGCGCATCAGCCCCTGCGCCACGGCACCGATGCCGACGAGGCCGAGGCCGGGCTCGTCCCTGTCGCCCTCGCGGACATCACGGTGGCGATCGGCGGCACGACGGGCGGGGTAAAGCTCTTCCGGGCTCTCCTCCTCGGCGGGGACGAAGCGGCAGGCGCCCGTCAGGCAGAGGATCGCGATCGCCGCGAAACCGAAGCCGGACAGCGGCGCGAGGCCGGAGAACATGCTGCCGAGGATGCGGCGGACGATATGGAGCAGCCCGTCCCCGGCGACGCCGCCGAGTCCGGTGGGCAGGGGCCAGCGGGCGGTGGGCGGCAGGGCACTCGCTACCGCGCTCGCGGCGCAGAAGCCGATGATCCAGAGGGCGATGCGCGCACCGCCGCCGGGCAGGTCGCGCTCGCGCATCAGCCGCACGCCCCACAGGGCCGGCGGGAGCACGAAGGCCAGCGAGCCGAGGCCGAGCAACTGCATGGCGAGATCGGAGATCACCGCGCCCGGCTGGCCGAGCACGTTGTGGGCCGCATGCTCGGTGGCATGGTTCAGGCTCGGGTCCTCGACGGACCACGTGGCCAGCGCCACCGTCATTGCGACGGCGGCCGTAAACAGCACGAGCCCACCGAGCTCCGTCAGGCGCTTACCCAGGAAGGGGCGGACACCATCGACGAACGTCTCGTAGGGCGACGCGGGGCGGCGAAGCGAGCGCATGCGGGACCGGACGCAGAACGAAGGACTCGTCGGTGACGCTGGCAGAGAGGGCTTAACGACCGGCTAAGGTTGAGGAAGGCTTGAGTGGACGCGCACGAAGCAGTCCCGTCTTCGGGCGCGTGCAAAGCGGGTCCCGTTGTGGCACATCCCGCCCCATGAACATCGACGGCCGTCCCTATCGCACCATCTTCGCCGACACGGACGGCGTCAGCGTCCAGGTCATCGACCAGACGCGTCTGCCCTTCGCCTTCGAATTGAAGTGCCTCGCCACGCTGGACGACGCGGCGGTCGCGATCCGCACCATGATCGTGCGCGGGGCCCCGCTGATCGGCGTCACCGCCGCCTATGGCCTGGCCTTGGCCATGCGCGAGGATGCCTCACTGGAGGGGATCGACCGTGCCTGCGCGACGCTCGCCGCTACCCGGCCCACCGCGATCAACCTGCGCTGGGCGCTCGACCGCGTCGCCGCCACCCTCCGCCAAGTCCAGCCGGGCGAGCGGCTCGCCAGTGCCTTCGCCGAGGCGGGCCGCATCGCCGAGGAAGATGTCGCGAGTTGCCGGGCGATCGGCGCCCATGGCGGACGGCTGATCGCGGACCTGCATAAGGCCAAGGGGCGGCCGATCCGGGTGCTGACCCATTGCAATGCGGGCTGGCTCGCCACCGTCGATTGGGGCACGGCCCTGGCCCCGATCTACGATGCCTACGAGAACGGCGTGCCGGTGCATGTGCTGGTGGATGAGACGAGGCCCCGCAACCAGGGCGCGGCGCTTACCGCCTTCGAGCTTCACGGCCACGGGGTGCCGCACACGGTGATCGCCGACAATGCCGGCGGCCACCTGATGCAGCACGGCGAGGTCGATCTCTGCATCGTCGGCTCCGACCGCACGACCGCCGAGGGCGACGTGTGCAACAAGATCGGCACGTACCTGAAGGCCCTCGCCGCCAGGGATACGGGCGTGCCGTTCTACGCCGCCCTGCCCTTCTCCACGATCGACTGGACCCTCCGCGACGGTGTCGCCGAGATCCCGATCGAGGAGCGCGACGCCCGCGAGGTGACGCATCTCACTGGGCGCACCGAGGATGGCGGCTTCGCCACCGTGCAGGTGGTCTCCCCTGGAAGCCCCGTCGCCAACCCGGCCTTCGACGTCACGCCGTCCCGGCTCGTCACCGGCATCATCACCGAGCGCGGCGTCTGCGAGGCGAGCGCGGAGGGGCTGCTCGGCCTGTACCCCGAGCGGCGCCAAGCCGCCTGACATGCGAGCTGCCTGACCCTGCGGCGGCGCATCGCGGGGACCGTACCGGGCATCGGGCGTTGCCCGCTGGATCCTTTTTCCAGCGGACAGGCGAGGCCGATGTCGGACGATCACGCAGCGATCTGGGACGAGTTCAAGGAGGCGGTGAACATGACGCCGGCCGCCCTGCGTAAGCACCTCGACAGCGAGGAGAGCAAGGAGGTCGGCCAGAAGAAGAGTGGCGGTGAATCCACCGGCCACGCGATGGGCCGCCGCATCCTCGAGATCAAGGACAAGAAGAAGGCCGATCTCGACGACGACGATTACGCTGCCATGAAGAAGGTGGTCGGCTACGTGCACCGCCACCTCAAGCAGGGCGGGGATTCCCGGAAGGATCCCGATTCGCCCTGGCGGCTGTCACTCATGAACTGGGGCCACGATCCGCTGAAGGATTGAGGCTGCCCTCCCCCCGCTCAGTAACGCGGCGGCACGATCCAGGCGGGGGCGATCACGTATTCCTTCGGGCGCTTGCGCTGGCCGAGGCGCCCCTCGGAATATTGGTCGTGGTAATAGTCGAACCCGGTCAGCCCGAAGCCGCCGCCATTCATCACCTGCGCCACCGGAACGGCGGGCTGGACGAGATCGGGACGATTCGCGGGCGCCACGGGGCCGAGGAGAGTGCCTTCGAGCACGCTCGGCGCGTCGGGGGCCACGAAGACGAATCCCTGCGGACGCACCGGCACCGGAACGTCCTGTGCCCAGGCGCTCCCGGCGCAGGCGGCCGGGGCAAGAAGGGCGGCGAACAACGCCTTGCGGATCGAGAGGCTCACGCGATGCTCCGGTCACTCAACTGGGGCGGGAGCGTAGCAGATCGGCCGCCCCGGACAAACGCGACCCGGTGGATCAGCCGCGGGACTGGAGGACGACCGGCGGCGAGGTCGGCACCGGACGGCAGCCCGTGGTGAAGGCGTTCAGCGGCAGCGGGCGCGACTGGCAGGCATAGGCATCCGTCGGCCCGGGGGCCGGAACGGGATCCCGCGCGATGATAGGATTGGGCGCGCAAGCCGAGGCAGCAGCAGCGAGCAGCAGGGCAGCGATGGTGGACAGACGGCGCATGCGGCTCTCGGGACCGGGACGGAATACCCCCGCACGAACCCTGCGCAGGCAGGCGGCGCCTGACAAGCGCCGCCGCTGGGGAGAACAACCCTTTGGCGAGCCCTGTCGCCGGATGGCCACAGGGCTCGTGCGGGCTCAGACCGCCTTCGCGATCGGCACGACGTTGTGCAGGGACTTGTCCGCCGCATCGAAGAACCGGCGCAGGTTGCGCGCGGCCTGACGGATGCGCTGCTCGTTCTCGACCATGGCGATGCGGACGTAATCGTCCCCATGCTCGCCGAAGCCGATGCCGGGGGCGACCGCCACGTCGGACTTCTCCAGAAGGAGCTTGGAGAATTCCAGGCTGCCCATGGAGCGGTACCGCTCGGGGATCGGCACCCAGGCGAACATCGACGCGGCCGGGGCCGGTATCTTCCAGCCCGCCTTGCCGAAGGAATCGACCAGGGCCTCACGGCGCTTCTTATAGATGGAGCGCATCTCGTGGATGCAATCGTCCGGCCCGTTGAGGGCAGCAGTGGCCGCCACCTGGATCGGCGTGAAGGCACCGTAATCGAGATAGGATTTCACCCGCGTGAGCGCCGCCAGAAGGCGCTCGTTGCCCACCGCGAAGCCCATGCGCCAGCCGGCCATGGAGTAGGTTTTCGACAGGGAGGTGAACTCCACCGTGCAATCCATGGCGCCCGGCACCTGCAGCACGGAGGGCGGCGGCTCGCCGTCGAAATAGACCTCGGCATAGGCGAGGTCGGAGAGCAGGATCAGCTCGTGCTTCTTCGCGAAGGCCACGAGGTCCTTGTAGAAATCGAGCCCGGCGACATAGGCCGTGGGGTTCGACGGATAGCAGACGACGAGCGCCACCGGCTTCGGGATCGAGTGCTGCATGGCGCGCTCGAGGGCCGGAAACATGGCGGGCGTCGGCTCGGCGGGAACCGAGCGGATGACGCCGCCCGCCATCAGGAAGCCGAAGGCGTGGATCAGGGTAGCTCGGGTTCGGCACCAGCACCACATCGCCCGGCGCGGTGATCGCCTGGGCCATGTTGGCGAAGCCTTCCTTCGAGCCGAGCGTCGCCACGACCTGCGTGTCGGGGTTCAGCTTCACGCCGAAGCGGCGGGCGTAGTACCCGGCCTGGGCACGGCGCAGGCCCGCGATGCCCTTGGAGGCGGAGTAGCGGTCCGTGCGCGGACGGCCCGCGGTCTCGCACAGCTTGGCGATGACGTGCCGGGGCGCATCGAGATCCGGATTGCCCATGCCGAGGTCGATGATGTCGGCGCCGTTAGCTCGGGCGGCAGCCTTGATCCGGTTCACCTGCTCGAACACGTAGGGCGGGAGGCGCTTGATGCGGTGAAAGTCGGTCATCGGCGTTTCCATGGGCGCACCCGTTTCGTGAGGTCCCTGTAGGGCGCGAACCGCTGCGTATAGCAGAGCCGGACTCGCTCGCCGACCCTTAAAAATCAGTCACTGCGGCGCGGACGAGGCGGGCTTGCCCGCCGGATCCGGCGGCGGCGCGATGCCTTTGGCGACGCCCTTGGCCGCGCTCTCGGCGGCCTTGCCGCGGGCGACGTTGCGACCGCGGGCATTCTCCAATTCGGATTCGAGCGCCTTCTGCCCCTCGGCATTCTTGGCGCGGATGGTGCGCTTGGGCGCATCCACACCCACGGCCATGAAGTCGGGCGTCTCCTTCGGGCGCGAGCCCGTCACGAAATCGGGGGCATCGACCTTGCGAGGCCCATAACCTGCATCGGCGGCGAGCGTGCGCACGGTGTCGCCGGAACAGGCGCCGAGCGGGGCAAGGAGACAGGCGAGGACGAGGCAGTGTCGCAGGGCGGTCGTCATGAAGGATCCTCCCGCGCGCGATATCGTTTGCGCGATGAGAACATGGGTCGGATGTCGCGGGGAACCCCGCACCGGGGTGGCGAAACCTCCGGCTCACTCCTTAATGTAGCGGAAACGAGGTCCGTCACCACAGGCGGGCGATAGCGGTCCAGGGAGGCAGCCCGGTGACAAGCCCGCAGCAAAGGCAGGCGACGGAGAAGGCCGCGCGCGATTCCACGGCGACCGTCGAGGCCAACGCGCCCGCCCTGCCTGATTTCGAGGCGATGTCCCGCAATGCGGGTCAGCTTGTCGAGGCGCTCGGCCGCAGCGCAGCCCGCTACCTGAAGCCCGAAACGCAGGTCGGCCCCTCCGCCGAGGTGGGCGAGATGGTGCGCACCCTCGGCAAGGTCGCGGAATCCTGGCTGACGGACCCGAACCGCACCGTGGAGGCGCAGACGCGCCTGTCGCAGGAATTCCTGACCCTGTGGGGCTCGACCTATCAGAAGCTGCAAGGGCAGCAGACGCCCCCCGTGGCCGCGCCGGAGCCGCGCGACAATCGCTTCGCCCATCCCGACTGGTCGGAGAACCCGTATTTCGACTTCATCAAGCAGGGCTACCTGATCGCCACCCGCTGGGCGGAGGATCTGGTGGAGGATGCCGAGGGCATCGACGAGCACACAAGGCACAAGGCGCAGTTCTACCTGCGGCAGGTGACGAGCATGCTCTCGCCGTCGAACTTCCTGGCGACGAACCCCGAACTGATCCGCCACACCCTCGCTGAGAACGGCGCCAACCTCGTGCGCGGCCTCAAGATGTACGAGGAGGACATGGCGGCCGGGAACGGGTCGCTTCGCGTGCGCCAGACCGATCCGTCAGGGTTCGAGGTCGGCCGCAACATGGCGGTGACGCCGGGCGAGGTCGTGTTCCGCAATGACCTGATCGAGCTGATCCAGTACGCGCCCACCACTGAGACGGTGTTCAAGCGCCCTCTGCTGATCGTGCCGCCGTGGATCAACAAGTTCTACATCCTCGATCTGAACCCCCAGAAGAGCTTCATCAAGTGGATGGTGGACCAGGGGCTGACGGTGTTCTGCATCTCCTGGGTAAACCCGGACGAGCGGCACGCCGAGAAGGATTTCGAATCCTACATGAACGAGGGAATCGAGGCGGCGATCGACGCGATCGGCGCCGCGACCGGCGAGAACGAGGTGGCGGCGGCGGGCTATTGCGTCGGCGGCACGCTGCTGGCGGTGACGCTCGCCATGCAGGCCGCCACCGGCCGCAAGCGCATCACCAGCACGACGCTTCTGACCACGCAGGTCGACTTCACCCATGCCGGCGACCTGAAGGTCTTCGCCGACGAGGAGCAGATCCGGCAGGTCGAAAAGAACATGGAGGAGCGCGGCTATCTCGAAGGCGCGCGCATGGCCAACGCCTTCAACATGTTGCGGCCCAACGACCTGATCTGGCCCTACGTCGTCAACAACTACATCAAGGGCAAGGCACCCTCGGCCTTCGACCTGCTCTACTGGAATTCAGACGCCACCCGGATGCCGGCGGCGAACCATTCCTTCTACCTGCGCAACTGCTACCTGGAGAACAACCTCGCCAAGGGGCGGATGGTCATCGGCAACGTGCGCCTCGACCTGAAGCGGGTGAAGATCCCGGTCTTCAACCTCGCCACCCGCGAGGACCACATCGCCCCGGCCCTGTCCGTGTTCAAGGGCTCGAAGCGGTTCGGCGGCCCGGTCGATTACGTGCTCGCGGGATCCGGCCACATCGCCGGGGTGGTCAACCCGCCCGCCAAGCCGAAATACGGTTTCTGGACCGGTGGCCCGGTGAAGGGCAAGTTCGAGGAATGGCTGGAGCAGGCCGTCGAGACGCCGGGCTCGTGGTGGCCCTACTGGCTCCGCTGGATGGAGGCGCAGGCGCCCGAGCGGGTGCCCGCCCGTAGCCCCGGCGGCGGCGCCCTGCCCTCCCTCGGCCCGGCACCGGGCACCTACGTTCGCGTCCGGTCCTGACGGGCCCGGACGCCCGAGCAGAGAGGTCGGAGCATGAAACTGATCCGCCACGGCGCCCCCGGAGACGAGAGGCCCGGTCTCGTCGATGCGAAGGGAGGCCTTCGCGACCTGTCCGGCCTCGTGCGCGACATTTGCGGGCCGGCGCTCTCGCCCGAATCCCTCGCTCGGCTGAAGCTGGTGGACCCGGAGCGGCTGCCGCTCCTGCCGCAGGGCACGCGGCTCGGACCCTGCGTCGGCGGCACCCGCAACGTCGTTGCGATCGGCCTGAACTATGCCGACCATGCCGCCGAGACCGGCTCGCCGATCCCGTCCGAGCCGATCGTGTTCAACAAGGCCCCGTCGAGCCTGTGCGGGCCGAACGACACGGTGATCCTGCCCAAGGGCTCGTCCTGCACCGATTGGGAAGTGGAGCTGGCGGTGGTGATCGGCCGCCCGGCGAGCTACGTCCACGCCAACGAGGCGCTGAACTACGTGGCGGGCGCCTGCATCTGCAACGACGTGTCCGAGCGCGACTGGCAGATGAACCGGGGGCCGACCTGGACCAAGGGCAAGAGCGCCCCGACCTTCGGACCCCTCGGCCCCTGGCTCGTCACCCTGGACGAGATCCCGGACCTCAAGAACCTTGCGATGAGCCTCGACGTGAACGGGCAGCGCCGACAGACCGGCTCGACGGCGACGATGATCTTCGATGTGGCGCAGATCGTCGCCTATTGCTCGCACTTCATGTTGCTGGAGCCGGGCGACGTCATCACCACCGGCACGCCCCCCGGCGTCGGGCTCGGCATGGATCCGCCGACCTACCTGAAGGAGGGCGACGAGATGGTGCTGCGCATCGAAGGGCTCGGCGAGCAGCGCCAGAAGGTGGTGGCCTTCGACGCCTGGACCGCGCGGGCCGCTGCGGGGTCCTGAAGATCGGGGACTTGATTTTTCCCGGCCAAGGCTTGCAAGAAAAAGCCATGAGCGAGCCTGCCCTGAGCCTCCGGGACGACATCCGCCACGATTGGACCGTGGAGGAGATCCGCGCGATCCACGACGCGCCGTTGATGGACCTCGTGTTCCGCGCGGCGACGATCCATCGCCGCTACAACGACCCCGCGGACATCCAGCGGGCCTCGCTGCTCTCGATCAAGACCGGCGGTTGCCCGGAGGATTGCGGCTACTGCTCGCAATCGGCCCACCACAAGGAAACCGGCCTCACCCGCCAGCGCCTGATGCCGGTCGAGACCGTGCTCGCCGAAGCTGCCGCCGCCAAGGCCGCCGGGGCGCACCGCTTCTGCATGGGCGCCGCGTGGCGCCAGCCCAAGGACGGCCCGGAATTCGACGCCGTGCTCGCCATGGTGCGGGGCGTGCGCGGGCTCGGCATGGAAGCCTGCGTCACCCTCGGCATGCTGACCACGAGCCAGGCCGAGCGCCTCGCCGAGGCAGGCCTGACCTCCTACAACCACAACCTCGATACAGGGCCCGACTACTACGACAAGATCGTCTCGACCCGGACCTACGAGGATCGGCTGGCGACCCTGGAGCGGGTGCGCGAGGCGGGCATCGGCGTCTGCTGCGGCGGCATCATTGGGCTGGGCGAGGAGTCGAGCGACCGGGTGGCGATGCTGCAGGTTCTGGCGAACCACGCACCGCACCCCGAGAGCGTGCCGATCAACGCCCTGGCGCCGGTAGCGGGCACGCCGCTCGGCGATGCCGCCGCGCCGGTCGATCCGTTCGAGATGGTGCGCATGTGCGCCACGGCGCGCATCGTAATGCCCCGCTCCCGCGTTCGCCTCAGCGCCGGTCGCCGGGCCTTGAGCCGCGAGGCGCAGACCCTGTGCTTCCTGGCCGGGGCGAATTCGATCTTCTACGGGGATCGGTTGCTCACCACGGCGAACCCGGACGAGGATGCCGACGTGGCCCTCCTCGCGGATCTCGGCATCCGGGTGGCGGTCGAGACTCGCGTCGCGGCGGAATAGCCGGCCACCCCCTCGATCAGTCAGATCAGCGCGAACGAGCCGATCGCCGCGCTGACTACGCCGCAGGCAATACGATGCGGAAGCGGGTGCCGCTCTGCGTCTCGTCCAGACACAGGGTCCCGCCGTTCATCTCGACGAGTTCGGCCGCGATGGGCAGGCCGAGGCCGGTGCCGCCCGCCTTCACCGAGCCCTGGAACGGGGCGAACAGGTTGTCCCGCGCCCGGCGTGGCAGGCCCGGCCCGTTATCCGACACGAGGATCGTCACCTTGCCCTCGGGTGCGGTCGATGCGGTCACCCTCACCGTCGCGTTGTCTATGCCCGCCCCGTCGAGGGCCTGGACGGCATTGCGCACGAGGTTGGCGAGTGCCCGCGACAATTGCTCGGAATCGGCGATGACCGACAGCCCGCTCGCGTCGGTGGCGACACGGACGGGCCGCGAGGCCAGAGCCGCCACATGGGTGAGGTCGGCGAAGAGCGGCGCGAGGGGCGTGGGGGCGAGGCGGGGCTCCGGCTCGATGGCCCGCCCATAGGCCAGCGTGCCCTCGCAGAACCGGATCGCCCGCGCCAGCGTGCCGACGAGGAGCGGCGCGATGCGCTGCACCGAGGGGTCGGCGGTGCCCTCCAGCCTGTCGCCCAGCAATTGCGCCCCGGTCAGCAGGTTACGCAGCTCGTGGCTGATCTTGCTGACCGCGAGGCCGAGCTCGGCCAGCCGCCGCTTCTGACGCAACTGGTCCGCCAGCCCCCGCTGCATCGTCGCCAGGGCGACCTCGGCCTGTCCGATCTCGTCCGTGCGGTCGGAGGGCGCGATGATCCGCCCGGCATCCTCCGGCGCGTCCGCGAAGGCGGTGATGTTGGTGGCGAGCCGCCGCACGGGGCGCACAATCAGGATCTGGAGCGTGATGAACACGAGCCCCGCCGCCACCGCCGCGATGATGAGCGAGGAGACCGCGAGACGCAGGGCATAGTCGATCATCGCCGTCCGCAGGGGCGCCTCGTCGAGCAGGATCTCCACCCGCGCGAAATTCGCCTTGCCGAGGCCGATCACGCGGATCGGCTCCGTGACCGGCGAGACCAGGGTCCGCCACGCTCCGCGGAGCGCCGTCCAGGTCGAGACCTCCCCGAGATCGACCGTGTCGGCGATCCGCTCCGGCAGGGGCTCGATGGAGAGCAGGCGCTGCGCCCCACCGCCACGCACGGCGATGGCGCGGGCGTTGACGCCGGCCAGAAGGCGGCTCTCCAGATCCTCCGACACGGGCTCGGCCGTGCGGCCGTCGAGCACCAGGGCCGCGACCTGCGCGGCGGCCAGCCGGTCTTCCATCCACTCGATGCGGTAATTCGCGACGGCGGGGACGAAGGTCAGGATCTCGGCCACCACCACGAAGGCGACGGTGACGAGGAACAGCCGCCCCGAGAGGCCGAGCCGACGCGGGCGCAAGCCATCGCCCTGACGCGCGGACGACGCATCATGGGGCAGTCCGACAAGGCTGTCGGTCTCCGCTTTCACCCTACCCTCGCCCCCCGACCCCACTACGCCGGGCGTTGATCCCGTCAGAGGACGGCCGAGCGATGGAGCAGCCCATTCGATAGACCCGCCCGAGGCCAGCGTCGAGGGACGGGAATTGCGGGTGGCTTCGAATTCCCTGCACAACGCAGCCGCAGCGTGTGGCCTCAGGCGCGGCGGCGCATCCGGCGGCTGAGAACCAGGGTCACGAGGCCGAACGCTCCGAGAAGGCCGAGGCCGACAACCATCTTGGGCGTGACGAGCGCGGCGGGAGAGAGGGCCGCGTCACAGCCGCCTTCGCCCCGCGCGAGGCAGGCCACGCGGGCCGTCTCGTGGGCGGCCACGACATCCTCGATTCCGGAGCCGGTGGTGGCATAGACCAGGGCGCCCGGCAGGAGGCCGAGGAAGGTGGCAGCGACGAAGGTGCGCAGCTTCACCCCGCAGGCGGCAGGGGCGAGGTTCGTCACCCAGAAGGGGAAGAGCGGCAGCACCCGGAAGGTGGCGATGTAGCCGAACGCATCCCGCCGGAACGCGGCGGCGAACCGGTCCAGACGCGGGCCGCCGAAGCGCTGCAACAGGTCCCGGCCGGGGCCGCGCCCGATGGAGAAGACCAGGGAGCCTCCGGTCGTGGCGGCGCAGACGGCGAGCAGCGCCCCCGGCACGATGCCGAACAGGAAGCCGCAGACCATGGTGAGGAACAAGGTGGCGGGTACGGAGACGATGACCGCGCCCAGATAGACGAGGTAGGCCACCACCATGGCGCGGACGTAGCCCGCCTCCACGAAGCCTTTCAGCCACGCGCGGGAGGCGAGCAGCTTGTCGAGGCTGAGGAGATGTGACGCTCCGGAGACGAGCACCGCCACGGAGATGCCGACGAGGAGGATCAGGGGCAGCCAGCGACGGACCTGCCGCCAGCGGCTCTCCGGTGGCGGCGCCGTGCTCACCCGGCCTTGCGCATCCGCAGGATCTTGAAGAAGCCGCCGGGGAAGGTCGGCTTCAGGCCCTGGACCTCGACGCCGTTGCGCCGCGCCCAGGCCTCGATCCGCGAGGCCTTGAAGTCCGACGACCAACCGATCTTGGTGCAGAGAGGCGCCACGATCTCCTCGACCTTAGCGAGCGCCCCGGCATCCTGGCCGAAATGGTTGGCGAGCACGATGCCGCCGCCCGGCCGCACCACCCGCAGGAACTCGGAGAGCGCCGCCTCGGGATCCGGCACGAGGGTGATGAGGAACTGTGCCACCACCGCGTCGAAGCTCGCATCAGCATAGCCGAGGTGGCACACGTCCATCACCTGAAGGCCGCGCACATGCGACAGGCCCTTGCGATGGACCTTGCCGCGGGCGCGCTTCAGCATGTCTTCCGACAGGTCGACGCCGCAAACGAAGCTGCCCTTCGGATAGTAGCCCAGCGCCAGCCCGGTGCCGACGCCCGCTTCGAGGATGCGCGGCCCGTGGACCGAGGCCGCCTCCACCGCCGCCCGCGCGGCGGGCTCGGTGAGCTTGTCGTAGACCACGTCGTAGACGGGGGCCCAGCGGGCATAGGCCTTGCGCATCAGGGCCGTGCTCGGCCCGGCCACCTGCGGCTCACTCAACATGGCTGTGGGATGGTCCTGGATTGGGAGAAGCTAGGCCGCTTCCGGCGGCTTGGGGCTCACGGTCATGCCGCTTCCAGCGGCTTGGCCGAGAACGCATCGACGCGGCGAATGGTGCCGCCGCCGAGCACCCGCGCGCGGGGATCGTCGTCGTCGTAGATGACGCAGGCCTGTCCGGGGGACACGCCATCCTCCGATTCCGCGAGCACGATTTCGGCTCCCTCGGCGTCGAGGGTGAGGAGCGCGGGCCGGGGCGGACGGGTGGAGCGCACCCGCACCGCCACCGGCAGGTCGCGGACGGAGGCGCGGTCCCCGTCGCCGAGCCAGTTCAACTCGGTGAGGCGGATGCGGCTGGTGGCGAGCGCCGAACGGGGGCCGACCACCACGCGGGCGGTGTCCGGCTCCAGCCGCACGACGTAGAGCGGCTCACGCCCCGAGAGGCCGAGGCCCCGGCGCTGGCCCACGGTGTAATGCAGGATGCCCTCGTGGCGCCCGAGGGCGCGGCCGGACAGATCCACGATCTCGCCGGGGCGGGCGGCGTCCGGGCGCAGGCGGGCGATCACGTCGCTGTAGCGCCCTTGCGGCACGAAGCAAATGTCCTGGCTGTCCGGCTTCTCCGAGATGGCGAGGCCGAGGTCGCGGGCGAGCGCCCGGGTCTCGTCCTTGCCCAGGCTCGCCCAGCGGAAAACGCAGGAAGGCGAGTTGCTCGGGAGTCGTCGCGTAAAGAAAGTAGCTCTGGTCGCGCGCCGGGTCCTTGGCCCGGTGCAGCGCCCGTCCCCCCGGCAGCGCCCTGCTCGCGACGTAATGGCCGGTGGCCAGCGCGTCCGCACCGAGTTCCTTCGCAAGCCCCAGCAGGTCGCGGAACTTCACGGTGCGGTTGCACTCGACGCAGGGGATCGGGGTCTCGCCCGCGAGGTAGCTCTCGGCGAACTTGTCGATCACCGCGTCGCGGAAGCGGTCCTCGTAATCGAGGACATAATGGGGGATGCCGAGATGGTCGGCCGCCGCGCGGGCGTCGTTGATGTCCTGCCCCGCGCAGCAGGCGCCGCGCCGATGGGTCGCCGCGCCGTGATCGTAGAGCTGGAGGGTCACGCCGACCACGTCGAACCCCTGCCGCTTGAGCAGCCCGGCGACCACGCTGGAATCCACGCCGCCGGACATGGCGACGACGATGCGCGTCTCGTGGGGAGGGTTCGGAAGATCCAGGGCGTTCATTCGGGGGCAATGTCAGGCGGCCAAGCGCCCGAGGCAGCCGGTCCGCCGGGTGCGTCTATAGCCGCTGCGGGCTCCGCTGAAAACCGCCACCCGGCAGATCCTGCCGCCCGGACGGCAGGTTCCGCCGTCGCAGGCGGGGAGAGACCATAGGGCCTCCCAGCAAAACTCTCGCGAAAACAGTGGTTTAGGAATTCGTTAGGACTGGCTCGGCGCTTGCTCCATGGCAGCCGAGGAGCAGGTGCATGGCTTTCGGCGCGACGGACAAGGTGGAGACGACGGCGTGGCGCTCGCAGGACCGTCGCCCGAGCGAGGCATGGCGCGCGGCCGACTCGAGGTCCTCGCGCTTCGATACCTTGCTTTCCAAACCGGATCCGGTCGCGCCTCGACGGGTCGAGGACCGGCCGAGAGCCGAGCGGCGCGATTCGACGCAGGAGCGCCCGGCGACCGAGACCCGGGACAAGCCGAAGCCTCACGCTGCGACCGATGACGGCCCCCGCGCCGCGCGCGATGCCGGCGACACGAAATCCATACGGGACAGGGCCCAGGCCAAGGACGACACAAAGACGAACGACACGAAGGCCGCCGAAACCGCTCCGGACACCGAGAAGACCGCCGCCGGGACGCAGGCCAAGAGCGAGGCCGCGAAGACGGATGGCGGCAAGGGTGAAGCGGTCGCGGGCGAGGCCGTAGCCACTCCCGTGCCGACCCCCTTCCTGCCGATCCAGACCAGCCCGGTTCAAACCGCACCGACGACGGCGGACGCCTCCGGGACCGACCCCGCCATCCAGCAGGCCGAATCCGTCGCGGGCACCGCCGCGAAGGCCGCCGAGGTACCGCAGGCCGCCGGATCCGGCGGAACCGACGCCACTAAGGGCGGCCCCGAGGGCAAGGCGGGCGCCGAGGCGAAGGAGTTCCTCACCGTCATGGCTGAGAGCGGCCAGGGCGCGGTCAAGGCGGATGCCCCGGTGCAATCCACACCACAGGGTAACGCCACACCGGGCGTCACGCAGGCCACCTCCACGGTGTCCACGGCGCCGACCCATGCCGCCCAGGCGGCGCCACCCGCGCCACCGCCGGTGCCGCTCGGGCAGGTGCCGATGACCATCGGCCTGCGCTCGCTCGCCGGGTCCAGCGAATTCCAGATCAGGCTCGATCCTATCGAACTCGGCCGGATCGACGTGAAGCTTGAGATCGACAAGGCCAAGGGCACGGTGGCGACCCATCTCGTGGTTGATCGCCCCGACACGCTGGCCCTCCTCCAGCGTGATGCGGGCCAGTTGCAGCAGGCCCTGGCTCAGGCCGGGCTCGATTCCAGCGCCAGCGGCATCAACCTGTCCCTGCGCGGCGACGGCGGCGGTGCGGCGGGCGGACAGAACGGACAGGCGGGGGGCGACGGCCGCCCGCAGACTCCCTGGGGCACGGAAGGCGCCGACATCCCGGCCGACGCCGGACCCTATCAGAGGCTGCGCGGCTATGGCGGCCTCGACATTCGCATTTAACGGCGCGGATCGCGTCCGCACCCCTCACCCGATCCAGGAGACCACCCCATGACCTCGGGCATCGCGAGTCTCGTCAACAGCGGCAACGCGACGACATCGTCGAGTTCGTCATCGAGCGCGGCGGGCATCGCCAACAACTTCTCGCAATTCCTGACGCTGCTCACGACGCAGCTCAAGAACCAGAACCCCCTCGACCCGATGGACACCAACCAGTTCACGCAGCAGCTGGTCCAGTTCGCGGGCGTCGAACAGCAATTGAAGTCCAACGACCGGCTCGACAGTATCCTCGCCGCCTCGAAATCGGCGAGCACGGCCTCGGCCACGAGTTACATCGGCAAGACGGTGACGACGGACGGTGTGTCGGCCCAGCTCCAGTCGGGCTCGGCGACCTGGACCCTCGATCCCGCCCGCGCCGCGCCCAAGGCCGCGATCACGATCAGCGATTCGAAGGGCAACGTGGTCGCCACGCAGAACGTCGCCCTCACCGCCGGAAGTCAGGCTTTCACGTGGAACGGCAAGACTTCGGCCGGTCTTACGGCGCCCGCCGGCACCTATTCCATCAAGGTCGCGGCGATCGACGCGACGGGTTCCAACGTCGCCGTGGATACGAGCGTGTCTGGCACCGTGACGGAAGTCGATCTCAGCGGAGATAGCCCCATGCTGCTGATTGGGACGCAGAAAGTTCCCCTTTCGAGCGTCCAGCAGATCGGGTTGTCCACAAGCGGCGCGTAACGAATCACATCCGAGCGATCCGCTTCACCATCTCTTAGGTGAGCGCAAGTAGCTTCATCCCTCGACGGGTTAGTCGAGTGTAGAGCGTATCATGACAGAACCCCACCGCCCGAGAGTGAAGTACGTGATCGGGCCCGACGGCAGTCCTCTGACGATTGCGGATCTGCCGCCGCCCACCACCCGGCGTTGGGTGATCCGCCGCAAGGCGGAGGTCGTGGCCGCCGTCCGCGGCGGGCTGCTGAGCCTGGAAGAGGCGTGCAAGCGCTATACGCTGACCACCGAGGAATTCCTGAGCTGGCAGTTCTCGATCGACCAGCACGGCCTCGCCGGCCTGCGCACCACGCGCATCCAGCATTACCGGCACTGATTGGGGCGGGACGTGCCCGCCGGTCCCGGCAGCCGCCCGCTTCAACCATCCGTTCTGCCCAGAGCCGCGCCCGGACATCCTCCGGCGCGGCTTTCGCGTGTTCAGGCCTCGAGCGTCGGCATTAACGGGTCGCTAACCACAAACCGGGCAATTTCTGCCGAGTGGTCCCGATCCGGGGCCGCCCGCGTCCCGAGCGTCCCACCCGTGAAGCCGATCATCGATCTCGTTACGAAGCTCGGCCCGGCCCGGCTCGCCGCGATGGCGGCGGTGACGCTGACGCTCATCGGCTTCTTCGCCTTCCTGATCCTGCGCGTGTCGCGGCCCGATATGGGCGTGCTGTTCTCCGACCTGTCGATGCAGGATTCGGCCGCGGTGATCCGCGATCTCGATTCGCGCGGCATCCGCTACGAGACCCGGGGAGAGATGGGGCAGACCATTATGGCGCCCCGCGCCGATCTGCCGCGCCTGCGCATGGACCTCGCGGGCAAGGGCCTGCCCGCCCAGGGCGGTGTTGGCTACGAGATCTTCGACAAGGGGGACGCGTTCTCCTCCACCAATTTCGTGCAGAACGTGAATCACCTGCGGGCGCTCGAAGGCGAGCTCGCCCGCTCGATCCGGGCCATCGGCCGGGTCCAGGCGGCCCGCGTCCACCTCGTCCTGCCGGAGCGGCGCCTGTTCGAGCGCGACCGCGAGGCGCCCTCGGCGGCCATCGTGCTCAAGCTGATGGGTGAGCTCGATGCGGGGCAGGTGCGGGCGATCCGCCATCTCGCCGCCTCGGCGGTGGAGGGGCTGCGGCCCGATCGCGTGTCCATCGTGGACGAGCGCGGACGCCTGCTGGCCGACGGCGCGAAGGGCGCCGAGCAGGAGGGCGTCGCCGCCATGGAAGACCGTCAGGTCGGCCTTGAGCGGCGCCTGCGCTCGCAGATCGAGGACGTGGTCGCGGGGATCGTCGGCCCCGGCCGGGCGAAGGTCCAGGTCAACGCCGAACTCGACCTCAACCGGATCGAGAGCCGGTCCGAGACCTTCGACCCGGAGAGCCGGGTGGTGCGCTCCAGCCAGACCCGGACCGAATCCTCGCTGACCGGCGGCGCCGAGGGCGCCACCACGGTCGGCAACGAGCTTCCGGGCGCCAATGGCGGCGAGAAGCCGCCGAGCCAGAAGGACGCCACCAACAAGAACGAGGAGACGACGAACTACGAGATCTCCCGCGTCACCAAGACCGAGGTGGCCGAGGGCGGCCGGATCAAGCGCCTCTCGGTGGCGGTGGTGGTGGATGGCGTCTACTCCCCCGGCGCGGACGGCAAGCCCGCCTACGCCCCGCGTCCGCCCGCCGAGATCGAGCGTATCGCCGCCCTGGTGCGCAGCGCCGTGGGCTTCGACAAGGCGCGCGGCGACCAGATCGAGGTGGTGAACCTGCGCTTCGCCGAAGGGCCCGCGGGCCAGCCGCAATTCGACGAGCCGGGGCTGATCCAATCGCTGCTCGCGCCCTCCAAGGAGGACGTGATGCGCATGGGCGAGCTCGGCGTGCTCGCCCTCCTGACCCTCATCGTCCTGCTGACCGTGGTCCGTCCGCTGGTGCGGCAGGTGCTGGCTCCGTCCGCCGACGCGACCGACGCGAAGGCGGCCACGATGATCGAGGGCCTTCCGCCCGGCGCGACGATCACGCTTCCGGGCGCCGGCGGAGGCACGGTGACGGTGGTGGATCGCGACAGCCCGACCGCGCGGCTGATGGAGTTCGCCAAGATCAACGGCCAGGTGCAGGCCGAAACGGTGCAACGCGTGGTGGACATGGTGCGCGCGAGCCCGACCGAGACGGTCGAGGTGCTCCGCTCCTGGATCCACGAAGACTGAGCGGGAGCTGAAGACAGGCCATGGCGGCAGGAATAGGCACTCCGGAGAACGGCGGCGGCGGCGGCGAACTCGTCCGGCTCGACGGGCCGCAGCGCGCCGCAGCGCTGCTGCTCATGCTCGGAGACGAGGAGGGCGCACCCATCTGGCAGGCCCTCGAAGAGGAGGAGGTCAAGAGGGTCTCCGCCGCGATGGTGCAGCTGGGCGCCCTCGAGGCGCAGACGGTCGAAAAGCTCATCATCGAGTTCGTCACGAAGCTCGGCAACAGCGGCGGCATCTCGTCGAACTTCGAGCGGACCGAGGCGCTGCTCCTCAAGATCTTCCCGAGCGATCAGGTCTCCCTGATCATGGCGGAGATCAAGGGTGCCTCGGGCAAGCGGGTCTGGGCCTCGATCGCCCAGGTCGATCCCGAGATCCTGGCTTCCTTCCTGCGCAACGAATACCCGCAGACCGTCGCGGTGGTGCTGTCGCGGGTGCGGGCGGATTACGCCGCCAAGGTGCTGACGATCCTGCCCGAGGAATTCGCCATTGATGTGCTGAACCGCATGCTGCGCATAGAGACGGTGCAGAAGGAGGCCCTGCGCCACATCGAGGAGACGCTGCGCGTCGAGTTCGTCTCGACCATCGCCCAGACCCAGCGGCGCGACGCCCACGAGATGATGGCCGACGTGTTCAACGCCTTCGACCGGCAGACGGAAGGCCGCTTCCTCGCCGCCCTCGATCAGGCGAACCGCGGCTCGGCCAAGCGCATCCGCGACCTGATGTTCACCTTCGAGGATCTGCTGAAGCTCGATCCGGCCAGCGTCCAGACCCTGCTGCGCAAGGTCGAGGCGGAAACCCTGGTCCGGGCCCTGAAGGGGGCCAACGAGCGCACGCGCGCCTTCTTCCTGGCTCAGATGTCGACCCGCGCCGCCAAGAACCTGACGGATGAGATGCAGGCTCTCGGCCCCGTGCGTCTCAAGGAGGTCGATGAGGCCCAGGCCAAGATGACCGAGACGGCCAAGGATCTCGCCGAGAAGGGCGAGATCATGATCGCCAAGAACAGCGCCGAGGAGGAGCTGGTCTATTGAGCCCCGCCCGCCGGACGACCCCCTTCCTGTTCGACACGGATTTCCGCCGCCCGCAGCCGAGCGCCGAGGCAGCGCGCGCTGCCGAGGACGCGGCCCAGGCCGAGCAGGCCGGATTCGCGCGCGGCGTGCAGGAAGGCCGCCTTCAAGCCGAGGCGCAGATGCAGGCGCGCCTCGCCGACGCGATGACGCGCCTCGCCCTCTCCGCCTCGGGACTGCTGGCCGCCTCGGACGCGCGGGACGCCGAACGCGAGGCGCAGGCCGTCGAACTCGCCATCATGATCGCCCGCAAGGTGGCGGGCGACGCCCTCGACGCGCAGCCGCTCGCCGGGATCGGCGAGGCCGCCCGCAGCGCGCTGCAACACCTGCGCGGGGTGCCCCATCTCGTGGTGCGCGTCCATGACAGCCTCGTGGAGGATGCCGAGGCGCTGGTGAAGCGCCTCGCCCGCGAGCGCGGCTACGAGGGCCGCCTCGTGGTGCTGGGCGATCCCGATACCCTGCCGGGCGATGCTCGGATTGAATGGGCCGATGGCGGCGTCGTGCGCGAGCGCGCCCGCATCGAAGCCGCCGTCGCCGAGGCCCTCGGCCTCGCGTCCCTCAGCTAGCGGGCCAGTGCCATGAGCGACGATTTCAACCTGCCCCAGCTCGGCGAGACCGACGCCAACTTCGCACCCGAATCGATCCGCGACGCACCGACCACGCCCAAGAGCGCCGCCGATCTCGAACAGCTGTTCGACGTGCCGGTGATGGTCTCGGCCGTTCTCGGCGCCGCGCGGATGCCGATCGGCGACCTGCTGCGGCTCGGCCCCGGCACGGTGCTGGAACTCGACCGCAAGGTCGGCGAAGCCATCGACGTCTACGTGAACAATCGCTTGGTCGCGCGCGGCGAGGTGGTCCTCGTCGAGGATCGGCTCGGCGTGACGATGACCGAGATCGTCAAGGGTGAATGAACCGGGGTGTCCAGAGGGCTGAGCCCTCTGGCGGGTGCAGGACAGCGCCCTGCGATCCCAGGGGCCTCGCCCCTGGACCCCCAAAGGGACTCGTCCCTTGGGACCCCCATTTTTGACCATGTGAGAGGACCGGGACCATGCGGCTGCTGATGATCGGGCGGCTCAACGGCGAGCTGATCACCGCGTCCAAGATCGCGATGTCGCGCGGCGCGTCCGTGACCCAGGCGGACGGCGTGCCCCAGGGCCTCACCGTCCTGCGGGCCAAGGGCGCCGACCTCGTGATGGTCGATGTCGGCCAGCCGATCGCGGGGCTGATCGGCGCACTGGAGGCCGAGCGGATCCGCACGCCGGTCGTCGCCTGCGGCGTCTCGGCCAATGCCGACGCGGCAGTCGCGGCGATCCGGGCGGGCGCGCGGGAATACATTCCCCTGCCGCCCGATCCGGAGATGATTGCGGCGGTGCTGGAGGCGGTGGCCGCCGACCGCAGCCCCTTCGTCTGGCGCGACCAGGCCATGGAGCGCGTGGTGCGCCTCGCCGAGCAGGTGGCCCGCGCGGAGGCCTCCGTGCTCATCACTGGCGAGAGCGGCACCGGCAAGGAGGTGCTCGCCCGCTACCTGCACGCCAAGTCGAACCGTTCGGCCAAGCCCTTCGTGTCGGTGAACTGCGCCGCGATCCCCGAGGCGCTGCTCGAATCGGAGCTGTTCGGCCACGAGAAGGGCGCCTTCACCGGCGCCGTCGCCCGGCGCATCGGCCGGTTCGAGGAGGCCAATGGCGGCACGCTGCTCCTCGACGAAATTTCCGAAATGGATGTGCGGTTGCAGGCCAAGCTGCTGCGCGCCCTCCAGGAGCGGGTGATCGACCGCGTCGGCGGCACGGCGCCGGTCAAGGTCGATATCCGCGTGCTCGCCACCTCGAACCGCAACCTCGCGGAGGAGGTCCGCAAAGGCACCTTCCGTGAGGATCTGCTCTACCGCTTGAACGTGGTGTCATTGCGCCTGCCGCCGCTCCGCGAGCGGCCCGGCGACATCCTCGAACTCGCGGCGCATTTCGCCCGCCGCTACGCCGAGTCCAACGGGCTGCCCGCCCGGCCGCTCTCGGCGCAGGCGCAATCGCTGATGCTGAAGAACCCATGGCGCGGCAACGTCCGCGAGTTGGAGAACACCCTCCACCGGGCCGTGCTGCTCGCCACCGGTGCCGAGATCGGCCCCGAGGCGCTGCTCACGCCCGATGGCGACATCCTCTCGCCGGAGGGCCCGGCGGCCCGCGCGGCCCAGGCCGCCGAGGCGGTGACGCGGGGTCTCGTCGGGCGCACCGTGGCCCAGGTCGAATGCGACCTGATCCTCGACACCCTCGACCATTGCCTCGGCAACCGCACCCATGCGGCCAAGATCCTCGGGATCTCGATCCGTACCCTACGCAACAAGCTCAACGAGTACGTCGCCGCCGGCCTCGATGTCGCCGAACCCGGCAGCGCCCGGGTGAGCGCGGCGATGGGTTGAGCGGCCGAGCCCGCCCCTCAGAAGTGGCTGAACGACCCCGCCGCGAAGACGTGGCGCGTGCCGTCGGCCAGGGCGAAGGCCGGAGGGCCTTCGCCTGCGGTGACGGTACCGATCGGGGTCACCGGAATGCCCGTCCCCGCAGCCGCCGCCACGAAGGCGTCGAGGGCGTCCTGCGGCACCGCGCAGAGGATCTCGTAATCGTCGCCCCCCGTCAGGATCGGCACGATCAGGCCGGGATCGGCGTCGAGCGCAGCGGCGGCCGCGGGCGAGAGCGGCACGGAGGGGACATCGATCAGGGCGCTGCGGCCCCCGCCAAGCATCTTGGCGAGATCCCCCGCGAGGCCATCGGACACATCCATCGCGGCCCGCGCGAAGCGGCGCAGGAGGGGTGCCAGCGACAGGCGCGGGCGCGGATGCAGGTAGCGGTCGGCGAGATGCGCGCGCATCGGCCCGTCGAGGATCGCGGCCCAGGCCGGGTCCCGCCGCAGGAGCAGGCCGAGGGCGCCATCGCCCACCGTGCCGCTGACGCAGAGCCGGTCACCGATGCGCGCTTCGGTCCGTCGCACGATCGTTCCCGAAGGCACGTCTCCGAAGGCGGTGACGCCGATCAGCGCCGGCCCCCGGAACGCACGGTATCACCCCCCAGCAGCGCGCAGCCCGACGCGGAGGCCGCCTCGCCGAGGCCCTGTGTGAAGGCGGCGAGCCACGCCTCGGTCCAGTCGTCGGGCAGGGCCAGGGTCAGCAGGAAGCCGCGCGGCACCGCACCTTTCGCGGCGATGTCTGACAGGTTCACCCCCAAGGCCTTGCGGGCGATGGAAGCGGGAGGATCGTCGGGAAAGTAATGGACGCCCGCCACCACCGCATCCGCCGTGAGGACGAGGTCATGGCCCGGCGAGGGTGTGAAGGTGGCGGCGTCGTCGCGCATCCCGTCCGCGCCGGGACCGGCGAGGGGGGCGAAGTAGCGGGCGATCAGCCCGTCCTCGGTCGGGCGCGGCGCCCCGCCCGTCACCCTCAGCCCCGCTTCGGGCCGGGCTTGCCGGTCTCCGCGCGCTCGGCCACCTCGGCCGGGCGGACTTGGCGGGCGAGGCGGTCGAGCACCGCGTTCACGAGGCCAGGTTCGTCGGCACTGTAGAAGCTGTGCGTGACGTCGACATATTGCGAGATCGCCGCCCGTGCGGGCACGTCCGGGCGGAACATCAGCTCATAGGCGCCCGCGCGCAGGATCGCCCGGAGCACGGTCTCGATCCGCCGCAGCGGCCAGCCTTCGCTCAGCGCGTTGTCGAGTTGCGGGTCGATGGCGCGCTGCTCGTCCACCACGCCGCGCAGCAGGTCGCGGAAGAAGGCCGGCTCGGCGGGAGGATGGGCGATCCCATCGATCTCTCGGCCGATCCAGTGGGCCTCGAACTCGGCCAGCGCGTCGAGGACGCCCTTGCCGGAAATGTCCATGTCGTAGAGCGCCTGCACCACGGCGAGCCGGGCGCCGCTGCGCGGGTTAATCGCGGGGGATTTTTCCTCCGGCGCGATCTGACCGGCCTGGGTGGTCTGGCCGTCGGCCATGCGGTTCTCCGTCATCGCGTCGCCGCCCGCTTGATCGCCAGCACCGCGAGGGCCGCCTCGGCCGCGCCGCCGCCCTTGTCCATCTCGGAGACGCGGGCGCGGGCCCAGGCCTGCTCCTCGTTCTCTACGGTGAGGATGCCGTTGCCGAGCGGGATGTGACGCTCCACCGACAGGTCCATCAGGGCGCGGGCGCTCTCCCCCGCAACGATGTCGTAATGCCCGGTCTCGCCACGGATCACGCAGCCCAGCGTCACCACGGCGTCGTAAGCGCCGGTCTCGAACAGGATCGCCACGGCGGCGGGGATCTCGAGCGCGCCCGGCACGGTGACCACCTCGGCAACCGCATCGGCCGCCTCGATGGCGCCGCGGGCGCCCTTCAGCAACTCGTCGGCGAGGCCGTCGTAGTAGCGGGCCTCGACGACGAGGATACGGGCTCCCGCGACGCTCGGGTCGGCAGGGCGGCGCGCCGCATCGGCGCGAGATTGGGCGACCATGGCTCTCGTCCGGCCGGAGGGAAAAGGATGGCGGGGGTTAGACCGAAGCGGGCGCCGCCACAAGCGGGGCCATGTGCCAAAGTCATGGTTTACGGCGTGAGAGGGGCCAGCGGCCGCGCCGCTCCCTCCGGCAGGGCCGTGCGGGCGACGTTCATCGTCATGGCCAGGAGCGCGTAGTAGCCGTTGATGCCGGTGAGATCGATCGCACCCTGCTCACTGAAACGGGCAACCACGGCCGCGTAGGTCGGGTCGCTCACCGCCTTGAAGCGCTGAAGCTCCATCGAGAAATCGTAGGCGAGCGTCTCGTCTTCGCTCATCGTGGCCGGGCGGCGGCCCTCGGCCAGGGCTTGCGCGGTCTCGGGTGCGACGCCTGCCTTCAGGGCGATGGGATGGTGGATGTGCCACTCCACCTGCTGGCTCCATTCACGCGCGACGATCAGGATCGTGAACTCGCTGATCCGCAGGGGCAGCACGCTGTTGTAGCGGAGGTAGAGCCCCATCCGGCTCGCGCACTGCATCATGTCCGGGCTGCGCAGCAGCGGCGTGAACGGCCCGAAGACCGGCACGCCGCGCTCGGCCAGGAAAGTCTCGGCGGCGACCTTCTGAGCGTCGGTGAGGGCTTCGGCCGGAAGTTCCGGCATGCGGTCGGTCATCGATGAAGCCTCGGCCATAGTCCGTCCTCTCGTCGTCCGTGCGAAAGCAGCGAAGCAATCCAGGTGCCCCCCCTCTGGATGTCGCCCGCTGCCGTAGGTCGCCTCGCTGCGCTCGTGATGACGGCGCGTGTGAAGGACGCGTCTCAGAAATGCCGTGCCAGCACCGCGCGCACCTGGGCCACCATGTCCATCTCCGCGCAGGAGAACTGCGCCGGGCGGGCAGCCTTCCATTCGGCGTTGCTGGCGATGCCCTCGGCGGCACGGGCGCCCTCGATCAGGTCCTTGATCTGGACTTCGCCCGCCAGACGCTCGTTCGAGCCCTGGATGATCGCCACAGGAGCCTTGCGGCGGTCGGCGTACTTCATCTGCGCCTTCATGCCGGCGGTGCCGAGATAGAGCTCGGCCTTGATGCCATCCACCCGCAGGGCCGCGACGAGGCGCTGGTAATCGGCCATGTTCTCCCGGTCGAGGACGAGGACCACCACGGGGCCAGGCGCCTCGGCGCCCTTGAGCAGCGGGCTCTTCACGAGCTGGAGGGCCGAGAACAGCCGCGACACGCCGATGGAGAAGCCGGTCGCCGGAACGGGCTCCGCGCGGAACCGTCCAACGAGCCCGTCATAGCGCCCGCCGCCCGCCACCGAGCCGAAGCGCACCACCTGCCCATCCTCGTTGGTGACGGGGAAGGTCGAGCTCGGCCTCGTAGACCGGGCCGGTATAGTATTCGAGGCCGCGCACGACGCTCGGATCGGCGCGGATCACGTCGTGGCCATAGCCCGCCGCACCGCAGAGGCGCATCATCGCGTGCAACTCGGCGATGCCCTCGCGTCCGGTCTCGGAATCGCCGACCGCCGCGTGCCAGCCCTCGAAGAACTTCTCCCAGAAGGCCACCCGGTCGGCACCTTCACCCGGATCGGCCTGGAGCGACACGTAGGCCAGGATGCGCTCGGCCGCCTCCGGCGTGAGGCCCGCGCCCTTGGTGTAGTCGCCGCTCTCGTCCTTGCGGCCTGCACCAAGCAGGTCGCGCACGCCGTCGACGCCGAGGCGGTCCAGCTTGTCGATGGCGCGCAGGACGGTGAGACGCTGGGCAGCCTTGTCCGGCCCGGCGAGGCCCGCGGCCTCCATCACGCCGTCGAGCACCTTACGGTTGTTGACCTTCACCACGAACTGCCCGGCGAGGCCGAGACGGTTCAAGGTATCGGCCATCAGCATGCAGATCTCGGCATCGCCCGCCACCGTCGGCGCGCCGACGATATCGGCGTCGAACTGCATGAACTGGCGGAAGCGGCCGGGCCCCGGCTTCTCATTGCGGAAGACGTAGCCGTTGCGGAAGCTGCGATAGGGCTTGGGCAGCGAATCGAAATTCTCGGCCACGAAGCGCGCCAGCGGCGCGGTCAGGTCGTAGCGGAGCGACAGCCACGCCTCGTCATCGTCCTGGAACGAGAAGACGCCTGCATTCGGCCGGTCGAGATCGGGCAGGAACTTGCCGAGCGCCTCCGTGTACTCGACGAAGGGCGTTTCCAGCGCCTCGAAGCCGTAGAGTTCGAAGCTGGTGCGGATCGTCTCCAGCATCCGCGCCTGCGCGGCGATCTCGCCCGCGCGCCGGTCGACGAAGCCCCGCGGCAGGCGGGGCTTGAGGGTGTCGGCCCTGCTCTCGGCCTTGGACATGGCTGTGATCGTTCGCTTCCTGCGGCGCCGCGGAGGCGCCTCTCGCGCCGGGCTCTAGCGCAGGCGGTCGGGAAGCGGCAAGCGCCGCGGCTCAGTAGGGGGCGTTGAGCTGGATCCACATCACCACGGCGAGGCTGATCACCGCGATCGGCATCTGGATCGGCCGCAGGCGGGCATGGGCCAGGGGCACGGCACCGCTGCGTGCCTCCAGCGGGTCGAGCACCGCAACCAGCGTATAACCGAGGATCAGCATGGACAGGCCGAACACGATCTTGCCGGTCACCACCGTGATCAGGCTGCCGAGGCCGAGCCCGTAAAGCACGAGCATCGTCACCATCTGCGACAGGCGCGGACCGCCCTCGGTGCGGAAGCTGACGCCCCGGTGGACGCCCGCCAGGAAGCACAGGATCGAGGCCGAGTAGAGAAGGGTGACGAGGATCACGAGATAGTCGAGGGGTTGCCCCTGGAGATACCACGCCGCAGCCGCGCCCACGGCGATCGGCACCATCGGGCCGAAGCCGAACACGAGATCGAGCCAGGGAATCCGGCGTGGCTCGTGGGCGACGATCGTACGGCCGGTGG
Organism: Methylobacterium komagatae; assembly: GCF_042661665.1. NCBI lineage: Bacteria > Pseudomonadati > Pseudomonadota > Alphaproteobacteria > Hyphomicrobiales > Methylobacteriaceae > Methylobacterium > Methylobacterium komagatae. The sequence goes on along the minus strand of NZ_JBHSWN010000001.1, from coordinate 1,407,525 downwards.
TGTCTTCGAGCATCGGAACGCGTCTTTCCAGTTCCCGCCCCACTGCGGTGGCGGGCCGCGCGGTGACTTCGCTGCGGCGCGGTGAACGGGAGGGGGAACGGGCCGGCGCCGGGCCGGTTCCGAATCCCCACGCCGCCCATCTCTCCTCGCGATCGCGCGCGATGTCCAATAGGCCCTTGAGCCCCTGCGCGAAACGGGCTATGCAGGCTCTGCCCTCCTCACAAGGTCTGCGCCGCAGCGCGCCCGTGAGCCCGCAGGGTCCTGCCAAGACGGTTCGCCAAAGTCGATGTACGGGCTACACGCCGCGGTGCGGCCCGCCCTCCGGCGCCCCTCCCCGGGCGTTTGGCGCGAAACCGACCTCCCTGTCCCGTCCCTTCGTCGGTCCAAGACATTCCATGACGCCAGACTCCGACGCCCTGACCGATCTCGAGACCGTTGAACCGGCCGAGACCACTGTCGCAGCCCTCGCCGGCATGCGCGAAGTGAAGCTCTCCGAGCTCGAAGGCCAAGACGCCGACCGAACTCACCGCCTTCGCCGAAGAGGTCGAGGTCGAGAACGCCTCGACCATGCGCAAGCAGGAGTTGATGTTCGCCATCCTGAAGCAGCTCGCTTCCAAGGATGTCGAGATCATCGGCGCCGGCACGGTCGAGGTGCTGCAGGACGGCTTCGGCTTCCTGCGCTCCAGCGATTCGAACTACCTGCCGGGGCCGGACGACATCTACATCTCGCCGACCCAGATCCGCCGCTTCGGCCTGCGGACCGGCGACACCGTTGAGGGGCCGATTCGCGGACCCAAGGACGGCGAGCGCTACTTCGCGTTGCTCAAGGTCAACACGATCAATTTCGAGAACCCTGAGAAGATCAAGCACAAGGTCCATTTCGACAACCTGACGCCGCTCTTCCCCACGAAGCGGTTCAAGCTCGAACTGGACAACCCGATCAAGAAGGACTTCTCGCCCCGCATCATCGACATCGTGGCCCCGATCGGTAAGGGCCAGCGCGCCCTGATCGTGGCGCCGCCGCGCACGGGTAAGACCGTGCTGATGCAGAACATCGCGCAGTCGATCACCCTCAACCACCCCGAGTGCTACCTCATCGTGCTGCTCATCGACGAGCGCCCGGAGGAAGTGACCGACATGCAGCGCTCGGTGAAGGGCGAGGTCATCGCCTCCACCTTCGACGAGCCGGCGACCCGCCACGTGCAGGTCGCGGAGATGGTGATCGAGAAGGCCAAGCGCCTCGTGGAGCATGGCCGCGACGTGGTCATCCTGCTGGATTCGATCACCCGGCTCGGCCGCGCCTACAACACGGTGGTGCCGTCCTCCGGCAAGGTGCTGACCGGCGGTGTCGATGCCAACGCTCTGCAGCGGCCAAAGCGGTTCTTCGGCGCGGCCCGCAACATCGAGGAAGGCGGGTCGTTGTCGATCATCGCCACCGCGCTGATCGACACCGGTTCGCGCATGGACGAGGTGATCTTTGAAGAGTTCAAGGGCACCGGCAACTCCGAAATCATCCTCGACCGTAAAGTTTCCGACAAGAGAATCTTCCCCGCGATCGATATCACCCGGTCGGGCACACGGAAGGAAGAACTTCTCGTTCCGCCGGATTCTCTCAAGAAGACTTACGTGCTTCGTCGCATCCTCAACCCGATGGGCGTGACCGACGCGATCGAATTCTTGCTGGATAAGCTGCGGCAGACTAAAACGAACACTGATTTCTTCGATTCCATGAACACGTAGAATTGTGGAAAGACGCGTTAATCATGCCTTGCCTCGCACCCAGGACTCCCTAGATACTCGCCCTGGGTTACGTTCCGAGGAAGTGATTGATGACGGCTTGGTCAGGCCGCGAGGCGACGTCGTCGACGGTGCCCGAGGCTTCGGGCATCACGCAGGCCATGGGCAGCCAAGCTGTCGGGCTGTGGCAGGTTGATGCGAGCAAGTCGGTCGTGTCGCTCGACGCCCATGCCGCCGCAATGTTGCAGATGGTGGGGTACATCCCCGAGCATCCCATCGACTTCGATGAGGCGCTGAATCATGTGCAGGATGAAGACCGTACTCTGATCCGCGAGATCCATCTTGATCTGACGCGGAGCGGTGGTCCGTTCCTGTGCGAGTTCCGCGTCTTCGATGAAAAGGGCGATGTCGAGCTGGATTCAGTGCCGCGGCCAATATGCACTGGGCACAGGTGGCGCGATGACCGGGCGGGGCGTCCTCATCGACGTCACGAACATCCATGCGTGGTCCGGCCCGATTCCGAGCCAGGCGGCCCCCCTTACGAGGCGTCATCCGCCCGTGGCTGCGGCCACCGAGCCGAACGATCCGCTGGCGGAAGCGGCCGACTTGGCCGTAGAGCTTCGCAAATCGTTGGGCCGCACCGGCCACGGCGCGCTCCGCCTCGCAGCCGATTTGCTCCTGTGGGAGATCAACACGGCTATCGCCGAGCGTCACGTGATCAGCGACAAGCCGGTTCCGGGTCTTTCGCGGCGCGCGCGTTGACCTTCGGCTAACCGTTTCCTGCCATGGTGTCCGCAGGGGCCAGGTAGCGTATCGGCCCCAGCGACAGCCCCGCCGCGGTTCGAATCCGTCGGTGGGGCGGGTCGCACAGGCTTTCGCCTCCTTCGCACTACCCTTGCACCGGCCGGACGATCCGTGACACTGGGGCGATGACCTCCCCTTGGCTCGGCCCGGCGCCGCTCCTCCTCGCCTCGACCAGCGCCACGCGGCGGCTTCTCCTCGAAAGCGCGGCCTTACCCGTCGAGACCGAATCGCCCGGTGTCGACGAGCGCGAGATCGAAGCGGCGGCAGGGTCCCTTTCACCAGTAGAATTGGCAGGCGCCCTCGCCCGCGCCAAGGCCGAGGCCGTCGCCGCCCGCCATCCCGGCCGGGTGGTGATCGGCGCCGATCAGGTGCTCGCCCTCGACGGCACGGTCTTCCACAAGCCCACCGATCTCGGGGCCGCGCGCGATCACCTCGCCCGGCTCGCCGGTCGGACCCACGCTTTGCATTCCGCCGTTGCCCTGGTCAGAGACGGATCGACGGATCTCTTCGTGGAGACGGCGCAGCTGACGATGCGCCCCCTCGCAAAGGAGGGGATCGCGGCCTACCTCGCCTGTGCCGGCGAGGCACGCGTGCGCGCGAGCGTCGGTGGGTACCAGTTGGAAGGGCCGGGCATTCACCTGTTCGAGACTGTCGAGGGCGATCACAGCACGGTGCTCGGCCTGCCGCTCCTGCCACTGCTGGCCCGGCTGCGGGCCGCCGGTCTCCTCAGGTTCTAGCGTAAGGGTTTGCCCGTGGCCGGACACGACCATTCCCATGGAAGCCACGGCCACAGCCACGGCAGCCATTCCCATGCGGGGCATGGCGGCGGCCATTCCCACGCGCCGAAGCATTTCGGCACGGCCTTCGCGATCGGCATCGCGCTGAATACGGTCTTCGTGGTGGTGGAGGCGGGCTACGGCTACGCCGCCAACGCCATGTCGCTCGTGGCCGATGCCGGGCACAATCTGTCGGACGTGCTCGGTCTGCTGGCCGCCTGGATCGCCTCGGTGCTGGTGCGCCGCCAGCGGACGGCGCGCTTCACCTATGGAATGCGGGGCTCCTCGATCCTGGCAGCCCTGTTCAACGCGGTGTTCCTGCTGATCGCCATGGGCGCGGTGATCTGGGAGGCCATCCTGCGTCTCAGCAATCCGGAGCCGGTGGCGGGGGTGACGGTGATGGTGGTCGCCGCCATCGGCATCCTCGTGAACGGACTGACCGCGTGGCTGTTCGTCAGCGGTGCCAAGGACGACATCAACATTCGCGGCGCCTTCCTGCACATGGCGGCGGACGCGGCGGTGTCGGCGGGCGTCGTGGTGGCGGGCCTCGTCATCTGGGCGACGGGTCTCGCCTGGATCGACCCGGCGGTGAGCCTCGCAGTGGCGGGGCTCGTCGTCTGGGCGACGTGGGGCCTGTTGCGCGACAGCGTGGCCATGTCCCTCGACGCGGTGCCGCCCCAGATCTCGCCCGATGCGGTCGAGGGCTTCCTGCGCGAGAGGCCGGGCGTCGCCGACCTGCACGACCTTCATATCTGGCCGATGAGCACGACGAGCGTGGCACTGACCGCCCATCTGGTGATGGCGCAGGGCCACCCGGGCAACGGCTTCCTCGTGGAGACCTGCGAGGGTCTGCGCGAGCGGTTCGGCATCGGCCACGCCACCCTGCAGATCGAGGAGGCGGGCGGCCCCGATTGCCGCCTTGCCGGAGCTTGCGCCGCATGATCAAAGCCTTCGTCGCCGGGCATCCCATTGCCCATTCGCGCTCCCCGCTGATTCACGGGCATTGGCTCGCCGAGCACGGCATCGCCGGCTCCTACGAGCGCATCGACGTGGCGCCCTCCGATTTCCCGGCCTTCCTGCGCGGGCTCCGTGAATCGGGCTTCCGGGGTGGGAACGTCACCATCCCGCACAAGGAGGCGGCCTTCGCGCTGGCCGACACGCTGACGCCCCGTGCCGAAAAGATCGGCGCGGTGAACACCCTGATCGTGGCAGAGGACGGGCGCGTCCACGGCGACAACACCGATGCGCCGGGCTTCTGCGCCCATCTCGACCACAGCCTTGGGGCGGAATGGCCGGGGCGGGGCGAGGCGGTGATCCTCGGCGCGGGCGGCGCCGCGCGGGCCATCGTGGTCGGGCTGGCGGAGCGTGGCGTGGCCCGCATCCGCGTGGCGAACCGCACGCCTGAGCGGGCTGCGGCCGTCGCCGCCCTGGCGCCAGGCGTGGCAGAGCCGCTGGCCTGGGACGACCTGTCCTCCGCCCTGGAAGGAGCAGGGCTTGTGGTGAACACCACCTCGCTCGGCATGAAGGGCCAGCCGCCCCTCGCCCTCGACCTCGCCCCCCTCCCGGCAGGGGCGGCGGTCGCGGACATCGTCTACGCGCCCCTGGAAACGGATCTCCTCGCTGCCGCCCGGCGACGGGGTCTCGCTGCGGTCGATGGGCTCGGCATGCTGCTGCATCAGGCGGTCCCAGGCTTTGCCGCATGGTTCGGAGTGCGCCCGGAGGTGACGGCGGCCCTGCGCGACCGGATCGTCGCGGATCTCGCGACATGAGCGCCGGGCGCGGCAGGCCCTTCGTGCTCGGGCTCACCGGCTCGATCGGCATGGGCAAATCCGCCACCGCCGCGATGTTCGCCAAGCTTGGCGTCCCGGTGCACGATGCGGATGCAGCGGTGCACGCCCTCTACGGGCCCGGCGGCGCGGCGGCCGAGGCCATCGGCCGGGAATTCCCCGGCGTGCTCGACGCGGCGGGTGGGGTCGATCGGGCGGCCCTGCGGGCGGCGGTGCTGGGCGACCCCGCCCGGCTCGCCCGGCTCGAAGCCCTCGTCCATCCCCTGGTGCGGGCCGAGGCCGATGCCTTCCTCGCCCGCCATGCCGAGGCGCCGCTCGCCCTCCTCGACATCCCGCTCCTCTACGAGACCGGGGGCGAGGCGCGCTGCGACGCGGTGGCCGTGGTGAGCGCCCCGGCCGAAATCCAGCGCGAGCGTGTCCTCGCCCGGCCCGGCATGACCGAAGCGACCTTCGCGGCGATCCTCGCCAAGCAGATGCCCGATGCCGAGAAGCGGGCGCGGGCGGATTACGTCATCGACACCGGAGGCGGCTTCGCGACCGCCGAGGCCGAGGTGTCCCGCATCGTCGCGACGCTGACGGGCGCCTGAGAGCCTGACGGAGACACCGGTTTTCCAACCCTCGCCCTCATCCTGAGGTCAGTGATCGGGCCGAGCTCTGTCGTACGGCGTCCGACTACATCGCCGAGATCAAACCGCAAGTTGTCGGCCGTCGCAACTGCGAAGAACATACCGGCCAAATCTGAGTTTTATTTCGCAACGCAGCATTCATCCGCCGCGACGAAGGCCACGTTTGCGCTCTGCGGCGAAGTTTGGCAATCAATGCATGGTTCTGGGAAGGAAAGCCCGAATCCGAGCGTCACGTCCCGCGGCCAAAAGGCCGAGCTCGCCAACGACAAGCCCCAGCCAGGCATCATAACAAAGGACGGTCGAATGCTTCCCTTGATTTTGATCATCGTAGGCGGGCTCTGTGCCATCGCCTACGGCATCGTCACGATCACCGACGTGATGAAACGTGACGCGGGGACCCAGCGCATGCAGGAGATCGCGGGGGCGATCGCCGAGGGCGCGCAGGCCTATCTGAAGCGGCAATACCTCACCATCGGCGTCGTCGGGATCGTGCTGTTCGTGGCGCTCGCCGCGTTCCTCGGGCTCAAGGTCGCGTTCGGCTTCCTGATCGGAGCGGTGCTGTCGGGAGCGGCGGGCTTCATCGGCATGAACGTCTCGGTGCGCGCCAACGTGCGCACGGCGCAGGCTTCGTCCTTCTCGCTCGGCGCGGGCCTCGACGTGGCGTTCAAGTCCGGCGCGGTGACGGGGATGCTGGTGGCGGGCCTCGCGCTGCTGGGCGTCGCCCTCTACTACCTCGTCCTCACCCGTGGCGCCGGGCTCGATCCGTCGAGCCGCGAGGTGATCGACGCGCTGGTGGCACTCGGCTTCGGCGCTTCGCTGATCTCGATCTTCGCCCGCCTCGGCGGCGGTATCTTCACCAAGGGCGCGGATGTCGGCGGCGATCTCGTCGGCAAGGTCGAGGCGGGAATCCCGGAGGATGATCCGCGCAACCCCGCCACCATCGCGGACAACGTCGGCGACAACGTGGGCGACTGCGCGGGCATGGCCGCCGACCTGTTCGAGACCTACGCCGTGACGGTCGTCGCCACCATGGTTCTGGCGGCGATCTTCTTCTCCGGCCCCACCGGCAGCGGCCGGGCGGTGCTGGAGCCGATGATGCTCTACCCGCTGGCCATCGGAGCGGCCTGCATCGTCACTTCGATTGCAGGCACCTTCGCGGTGCGGCTCTCGGCCAACCAGTCGATCATGGGCGCCCTGTACAAGGGGCTCATCGCGGCGGGCGTGCTGTCCATCGTCGCCATCGCCGCCGTGACCTACACGCTGCTCGGCGGGTTCTCGACCTCGTTCACCACCTCGACCGGTCTCACCTTCACGGCGGGTGGGCTGTTCGGCTGCGCGGTGATCGGGCTGGCCATCACGGCGCTGATCGTGGTCATCACCGAATACTACACCGGCACGAACTTCCGGCCGGTGAAGTCCATCGCGGACTCCTCGGTGACCGGCCACGGCACCAACGTGATCCAGGGTCTGGCGATCTCGCTAGAATCCACCGCGCTGCCGGCCATCGTGATCGTGGCGGGCATCATCGGCACCTACGCCCTGGCGGGCCTATTCGGCATCGCCATCGCGGTCACCGCCATGCTGGCGCTGGCAGGCTTCATCGTGGCGCTCGATGCCTTCGGGCCGGTGACGGACAATGCGGGCGGCATCGCTGAAATGGCGGGCTTGCCCCCGGATGTGCGCAAGTCCACCGATGCGCTGGACGCGGTTGGCAACACCACCAAGGCGGTGACGAAGGGCTATGCCATCGGCTCGGCGGGCCTGGGCGCCCTGGTGCTGTTCGCGGCCTACACGTCGGACCTGCACTACTTCACGGCCAATGCGAGCCCGACGCAGTACCGCTTCTACCAGGGGGTGAACGTCGATTTCTCGCTCTCGAACCCCTATGTGGTGGTGGGCCTGCTTCTCGGCGGCCTGATCCCCTACCTGTTCGGCGGCATCGCCATGACCGCCGTGGGCCGCGCCGCCGCGGCCGTGGTGGAGGAGGTGCGCCGCCAGTTCCGCGAGAAGCCCGGTATCATGCAGGGGATCGACCGGCCCGATTACGGCCGGGCGGTCGACATGCTGACCCGGGCCGCGATCAAGGAGATGATCATCCCCTCGCTCCTTCCGGTGCTGTCGCCGATCGTGCTGTTCTTCGTGATCCAGCCGATCGCGGGCAAATCCCAAGCCTTCGCGACGGTCGGCGCGATGCTGCTCGGCGTGATCATCACGGGGCTCTACGTCGCGATCTCGATGACCTCCGGCGGCGGCGCCTGGGACAACGCCAAGAAGTACATCGAGGACGGCCATCACGGCGGAAAGGGCTCGGAGGCCCATAAGGCCGCCGTGACCGGCGACACGGTCGGCGACCCCTACAAGGACACCGCCGGCCCGGCCGTGAACCCGGCCATCAAGATCACCAACATCATCGCCCTGCTGCTCCTGGCGGTGCTGGCGCACGCGTGACCATGACAGCCCGGCGCGGGTTCCGCGCCGGGCGTCGTTCAATCACCGCCGTCATCGCGAGCAAAGCGAAGCGAAGACGGGGTTCGCACAGGGCAGGTGCTTTCACCCCGACAGCATCGCCAGCGAAGCCTTTGCCAAGCGCTCCAACGACTCCCGCGAGGCACCGTCACGCGCCTGGGCCGACATGCCCTGCAGAACGGCCGCAAAGGCTGCGGCCAAGGCCTCGATATCCGCGTCGGGTGGCAGATCCCCGGAGGCGCGGGCTTGGGCGAGCCTCGTCAGGAACGAGGTTCTGCTCGCCTCCCGGAGCATGCGGAGGGCGTCGCGGACCTCCTCGGAATCCAACGAGACGCTCCCGGAATTCTGCACGACGAGGCAACCGCACGGCACGTCGCGTGAGGACAGGATCGCCGCCGCCTCGAAGAAGAAGCGCTCCATTCCCCGCCGCAGGTCAGCCTCTTCGTCGAGCGCCTTCCACGGGGCGGCCCAGTACGTGTCCTCATAATGGCGCAGAGCTTCGAGGAAGAGCGCATCCTTGTTGCCGAAGGCGGCGTAGAGGCTCGGCGGGTTGATCCCCATCGCCGCACAGAGTTCCGCCACGGTCGCCGGGCCGTAGCCACGCGTCCAGAAGACCTCCAGCGCCTTCTGCAAGGCCTGATCCCGGTCGAACCCCCGTGGGCGCCCCTTCCCCCTGATCGGCGTGATCGTGCTCATCTCCTCCCCACGTGTCGTGCCGCACATCCTGCGGCCAGGATCGCTCCGCCGCCTTGACGCAATGTAGCGACCATTACAGATATAAGATCCGTAGCGGCCGCTACAATAATCGATTCCCGGCGAGACGGCGAGCCATTCCCTCCAGAGGGTGCGCCCATGTGCCCTTTGCCCTGGCGCATACCGGGCCACGCGCCATCTCGCCTCCCGAGCGACTTCCAACCAGCGAGACGATCCAGCATGCCTTCTCTGTTCGACCCGATCCGCATCGGCGCCATCGAGGCGAAGAACCGGATCTTCATGGCCCCCCTGACCCGTGGCCGCGCCACCCGCGAGCACGTGCCGACGCCGATCATGGCGCAGTACTACACGCAGCGCGCGGGCGCGGGCCTGATCCTCACGGAGGCCACCGGCATCTCGCAGGAAGGCCTGGGCTGGCCGTTCGCGCCGGGCATCTGGTCCGATGCGCAGGTCGATGCATGGCGCCCGGTGGTGAAGGCGGTCCACGACCATGGCGGCAAGATCGTCTGCCAGATCTGGCACATGGGCCGGATGGTCCATTCGGACTTCCTGGGCGGCAAGCCGCCGGTCTCGTCCTCGGCGACCACGGCCCCCGATCAGGCCCATACTTACGAGGGCAAGAAGCCCTACAGCCAAGCCCGTGCCCTTGAGGTCGCGGAGATCCCGCGTCTGCTCTCCGATTACGAGACGGCCACCGCCAATGCCCTGGCGGCCGGGTTCGACGGCGTGCAGATCCATGCCGCGAACGGCTACCTGATCGATGAATTCCTGCGCGACGGCACCAACCTGCGCACCGACGAGTATGGCGGCTCCATCGAGAACCGCGTCCGTCTGCTGCGCGAGGTGACGCAGGCCGTGGTGAAAGTCGCAGGCGCCGAGCGCACCGGCGTGCGCCTGTCGCCCAACGGCGCGATCCAGGGCACGAACGATTCGAACCCGGAGCCCCTCTTCGTCGCCGCCGCCAAGGCGCTGGACGAGATCGGCATCGCCTTCCTCGAAATGCGCGAGCCCGGCTACGAGGGCACCTTCGGCAAGGCGGACCATCCGCCGATCGCCCCGGCGATGCGCAAAGTGTTCCGCGCGCCGCTGATCCTGAACGCGGATTACGACGGCAAGAGCGGTCAGGAAGCCCTGGACCGGAACGAGGCGGATGCCATCGCCTACGGCCGGACCTTCATCGCCAACCCTGACCTGCCGGAGCGATTCGCCAAGGGCGCGCCGCTCACCGAGGACGACGCCAAGACGTGGTACTCGCAGGGCCCGGAAGGCTACGTGGATTACCCGACCCTGGCCGAGCAGAAGGCCGCCTGAGCCTGATCTGAGCAGTCTTCCGCATGCCGGCCCCCGAACCGGGCCGGCATGCCCAGGTGTTTGCACTCTCTCATTGATTCGTAGACCAACCCGACCACTTTTCCGCGACGTGCCCTAGGCATGGCCGTATGCGGTGACTAAGTGACGGGCGAACCATGACCCAGCCGACGCCCGGCGCCTGCGCCCTTCCCGACATCGCCGGAACCCCGCGGGACGCCGCGGACCGGGCTGCGGAGCTGAGCGAACTCGGCATCCTCGATACCCCGAGCGAACGCGCCTACGACGACCTTGCCGCCGTGGCCGCCCATGTCTGCGCGGCTCCCGTCGCCCTGGTGAGCCTGCTCGATTCCGACCGGCAGTGGTTCAAGGCCGAGATCGGCCTGGGCCTGCGCGAGTTGGGCCTCGACCGGACGATCTGCGTCCACACCCTCGCTTCTGGCGGCGAGCTCACCATCCCTGACCTCACCGTCGACCCCCGCACGGCGAACAGCCCCCTCGTTACGGAGGACGGCTACCGGTTCTATGCCGGGGCGGGCATCCCGGGGCGCAACGGCGTGTTCCTCGGCGCGCTCTGCGTGCTCGATCACGTGCCGCGGCCCGAAGGGCTGACGGCCGGACAGAAAGCGACGCTGGCCGCCCTCGCCCGGCAGATCTCCACCCTGTTCGAGAATCGCCGGACGCTGGCCCTCGTCGCCAAGCGTGAGGCCGAACTCGCCGCCAATGAGCGTCGCTTCCGAGTGATGACCTCGGCGATGCCGCAGATGGTCTGGACTACCCTGCCTGACGGGTTCCACGACTATTACAACGACCGCTGGTACGAGTTCACGGGCGTCCCCTCCGGCTCCACGGATGGCGAGGGCTGGAACGACATGTTCCACCCGGAGGACCAGCAGGAAGCCTGGACGCGCTGGCGCCGCTCCCTGGAAACGGGCGAGCCCTACGAGATCGAATACCGCCTGCGCCACCATAGCGGCGCCTATCGCTGGACGCTGGGCCGGGCCATGCCGATCCGCGACGCGGACGGCAAGATCGAACGCTGGTTCGGCACCTGCACCGACATCGATGACCTGAAGCGGGCCGAGGGCGAGGCGCGCAAGCTCGCGGCCATTGTCTCGGCCTCGAAGGACTTCATCGGCCTCGCTGGGTTGGATGGCCGGGTCGACCACCTCAACGAGGCGGCCATGGCCCTTGTCGGGCTGCCCGATCTGAAGGCGGCCCGCGCCCTTTCGATCCCGGACTTCTTCACCCCCGAAAGCCGCCTCGCGCTTCAGGATACGGTGATGCCGGCGGTACGTCGCGACGGCTGGTGGGAGGGCGAGTTGTCCCTGCGCCATGTCGCGACGGGCGAGTGCATCGCCGTGCGCTCGACCCTGTTCACCGTGCGTGACGCCACCGGGGCGGTAGCGGGCTATGCCACCGTCACCCGCGACCTGCGCGAGGCGAAACGGTCGGAAGAGGCCCGAGACCTGCTGATCCGCGAGCTGTCGCACCGGATCAAGAACATCTTCGCCGTGGTGGGCGGGCTCGCGGCCCTGACCGCGCGCAGCGATCCGGCCTCGAAGCCCTTCGCGGCGGCGTTCCGGGAGCGCCTGGGGGCGCTGGCCCGCGCGCATGAATATGTCCGCCCGCACTCGCCCGATAGCGCCCCCGCCGTGGCGGGCCAGACGGTGCTCGGCCTGATGCGGCTGCTGATGGCGGCCTACACCGAGGGTGGCCGCGAGCGGGTGGCGATCACCGGCGACGATGTCGAGATCGGCGAGCGCACCGCCACGGCGCTCGCCCTCATCATGCACGAGCAGGCCACCAACGCCGTGAAATATGGCGGCCTGTCCCGCGCGGGCGGGCAGGTCGCCCTTACCGGCATCCGGAGCGACGGACGCTACGTGCTGACCTGGGCGGAGAGCGGCGGTCCGGTCGTCGAGGCGAAACCCTCGCGGAAGGGATTCGGCACGGTGCTGGCGGAGCGCAGCGTCGCCGGGCAGCTCGACGGGATGCTGGAACACGAATGGGCGCCGGGTGGCCTCGTGATGCGCCTGGACGTGCCGGTGGCGAATTTACGCTTCTGATGCGCGGCGGCGGAGAGCCGGATCGCCCCTATTCCCTGGTGGTGCTGGACGTGGACGGGACGCTCGTGGACAGCTTCGGCTGGTTCTGCGGAGTCCTGAACGGCGTCGCCGACCGCTACCGCTTCCGCCGGGTGACTTCGGACGAGGTCGACACCCTGCGCAGCCTCGGCGCCCGCGAGATCCTGCGCCACCTCGGCATTCCGCGTTGGAAGGTGCCCTTCATCGCCCGGCACATGCACGCCCTCGCCGCCCGGGACGCCGAGACGCTGCGCCCCTTCCCCGGCATTTCGGCGATGCTCGCCGACCTTGCGGCCATGGATATGCCGTTGGCGATCCTGACCTCGAACCGCGAGGACGTGGTGCGGCAGGTGCTGGGGCCGGAGGCGGCCTCGCGGATCGGCGCGTGGTCCTGCGGCGCCTCGATCTTCGGCAAGGCCCCCAAGCTGCGCCGCCTCGTGGCGAGGGCTCGCCTGCCCGCCACACGGGTGCTCTGCATCGGCGACGAGGTCCGCGACGCGGAGGCGGCCCGCGCGGTGGGCTGCGCCTTCGGGGCGGTGGCTTGGGGCTATACCGACGCGCACGCCCTGGGAGCCCTGGCGCCCGAGCACCTGTTCGCGCGCCCGGAGGACATCACCGCGCTCCTTCGGGACGGTTAGGCGCCTCGCGCCCTCACCGCCGCGATTGCGCCTTGTGCTCCTTCGCCTGCGCGGCGAAGGCCTCGTCGAGCTTGCGGAGGGATTCGAAGCGGGCGACGTCGCTCTCGATGTCGCGGATCGTCTCTTCTACGAGATGACGGCGATAGGCGGCGCGGGGATCGGACGGGTCGAGGCCATCGCGCTCCTGCAACCGCAGCACGGCCGTCCGCACCATGGTGTAGACGTTCTCGCGCTCCTCCCGCGACATGGAGGGATTGATCGCCTTCGCGACGAGAACGGAAAAGTCCGACATCGGCGGAGCCGAAGGCTTGGGCTGTGACGAAGCGGCCATGGCTGCGTCCTCTAAATCAGCCCGCGCGAAAACGGTATCCGCCTCGTGCGGGCGGCGCCCGCTCAGCTACGCTGGTCCTTGATGCCTGCCTTGACCAGGGTGAAGGAACTCCACAGCACGGTGAAGCAGAACAGCATCACGAACACCGTGCGCGCCCGCTCGGGGTAGAGCGATTCGGTTGGCAGGACCGGACGCTCGAAGGTCGCCAGGAAGATCTGCTGCTTGGCGGCCGAGATCCGCGCCCGGTCGTAGAGCACGTGCGCGGATTCCTCGAGCTTCTCGGCAATGGTGCGCTCCACCGTCAGCCCCTCATAGGCGAGAAGTGCCTCGGTGAGGTTCTGCTGGCCATCCGCCGGGCCGCTGCTTGTCAGTTCGTCCTGCAGGCCCTTCATCTGCTGGTCGAGGGCGGCGACCTGTGCCGCCAGGGTCTGGATCGAGCGCGACCGCTCGTCGAGATTCGAGCTGCGCAGGACCTGAAGGTCGCCCTCGAGCTTGATCTTTTCCTTGCGCAGCAGGGTCAGCGTGGTGAGCGTGCCCTCGGCGGACTTGATCGGGTCGATCAGGCCCCACTTGTTGCGGAAGGTCTGGAGGGCGAGATGCGCCTTGCGCAGGCGCTCCTCGGCAGCGGTGGCATCGGATTTGGCCTGGGAGACCATGTCCGCCTGGGCGCGTTTCGAGATCTCGTTGATCAGCACCTCGGCGCGGGTCACCACCTCACGGGAGATGGTCAGGGCGTCCTCCGGCGTAAACGCGCGCACGTTGAGACGGATCACGCCCGAGATGGCATCGATCTCGGCGCTCGTCTGCTTGCGCCAATACTTGGTCAGCCGCTCGATCGGATCGGACGGATCGAACCGCGCCCAGAAATCCGCCTCAGGCCGGGAATACATCCGCGAGATATGGATGCTCTTCTCCAGCTCCTCGACCATGGCCTGGCTCTGGATATAGTCGCGGACGATGTAGCCGTCCTGGCTGTTGTGCTTCTGGATGAGCGAGGTGAACTGGCCGAGGCTCGCATGCTCCATCGGCTCGACATTGCCGCGAACGGCAAACTGAGCCGTGGCAGTGTATTGGTCGGAGGCGAAGACATACATGTAGATCGCCACCACCGCCGTCGGCAGCAGGACGAACAGCCCGACGTTGCGCAACAGCAGGCCGCCGTAGCTGAGCCTGCTTCTCCTCCCGCTGGGACGGGCGCAAGCCGGGCAGGCGGCGCCAATCGACCTGCGTGGCCGAGCGCAGGAGCGCCAGCGCCCCCCGCTTCGGGGGGACGGGACGGATCGTCTCCGCCTCGCGGCGAAGGTCGGTCATCGTCGGCGGGACGAACGCGACGAGCTCGCCCTCGCGCCGGTCCTCCTTGACGTCGTCCAAGCTCATCCGCTCGCTGTTCCCGCTCTGCGCCGGTCCCTCACGGGGGAGCCGGCCACCGACGGCCGTGCGCCCCGTCGGGATCCGGTTCTTTTCGGCCGATTTTAAGGCATCGCCCCCGCGCGTCGCAGCACCACATGGAGGCTCCGGCCCTTCGTCCTTAGACCGGCCGGGCCAAAGGTATCATGACGACAGCCTCACCGAAGTCAGCCAGAACCCGGACCGCCAAATCGAAGTTCGGCGGCGTCGCGGTGGTCTGCACCAAATGCGCCAAGCGCCAGGGTTTGCCCGCGAAGGCGATCCGCAAGCTCCTGAAGGACGCGCACGCGACGCTCCGGCCCGAGGGAGACGGCGCGAAGGGCAAGCGGCGCAAGCTCTGCATCGTGGAGAGCAGCTGCCTCGGCCCCTGCCCCAAACGGGCGGTGGCGATCGGGACAGCGGCGAGCCTTGCCTCCGGCCGGGTGCTGCTCCTCGATCCCGAGGGGGGCACGGAGGCCGCCCGCGCGGCCCTGCTCCCCGAATTCGGCCCCATTGCCGGTCTAGCGGCGGATCGCGATACTCCGGGGGCCGTGGACGAGACGGCCCCGCCCCGCTGACATCAGACCCGAGGACGCCCCGCCCTTGGATGTTGCTTCGAACCGGTCCTTCCGGGCGCGCATCGGTCGTGCGGTGCTGCGGCGGTTGCCGCTCGCCGGTACACTGGTGGGGCTCGGCCTCGCTGCGTGGCTCGTGGCGACGAACGACCTCGCCGCCGTCGCCTCCGCCTTCGGCAAGATCGGGTTCCTCGGGCTCGCCGGAGTCGTCCTGATGCGGGTGGCGGCGATCATCGTCTGCGGCCTCGCCTGGGCGCGGCTGCTCGATGGGCTGGTCCCCTCGTCAGCCGGAGCCTGCCTCGTCCTCCGTTTCGTGCGCGAGGGCATCAACGTGCTGTTGCCGGTGGCCTCGGTGGGAGGCGACGTATTGGGCGCGCGCCTCCTCACCTTCTGGGCCGTGCCGGGCGCGCTGGCGGCGGCCTCCGTCCTCGCGGACATGCTGTTCCAAGTCGGCACTCTCGCCCTGTTCGCGGGCGTCGGCGCAGCCTTACTCGGCCAGATCGAGGGCGCGGCGGCGGCCGAACTCGCGCAATGGACCGCGCGGACGCTCGGCGTCGCGGGCCTGCTCCTCATCGGGTTCTTCGCCCTTCAGCGCACGGGGCTGGTGCGGGTGCTGGAGGAGAAGATCGCGGCGCTCGGCCGCCGCTTCGTGCGCGAGGCCGAGGTGCAGCCCGAGCCCCGTCCGCAGGTCCAGGGTGCCCTCGACGCGATCTGGGGGCGGGGGCGGCGCGGGCATCTCGCCCAATCCTTCGGCCTGCACGCCCTGGCCTGGATGTTCGGCGTGGCCGAGGTGGCGATCGTGCTGGCCTGCATTGGCGACCATCCGGTCGCGCTGACGGAGGTGGTGGTGATCGAGGCCCTCGGGCAAGCGATCAAGGCGGTCGCCTTCCTCGTGCCGAGCGGGCTCGGCGTGCAGGAGGGTGGTTTCGTCCTGGTCTGCGGATTGTTCGGCATCGATGGTGGGACGGCGCTTGCCCTCTCGCTCGCCAAGCGCGTACCGGACGTGGTGCTGGGCCTCCCCGCCCTGCTGATCTGGCAGAACCTTGAGGCGCGGCGGTCCGGCATCGGCCCGGCCGCGACGCCGCGATGATCCGTTACCTGTTCCTGCTCACGGGCCTGCTCTTGGCCTCGCCCGCGCTCGCCCAGAGCGTCACCGTCGATCTCGGCGCGGGTGGCACGACCGAGCGCGCCCTGCAACTCGTCGCGCTCATCACCGTCTTGGCGGTGGCGCCCTCCGTGCTGGTGATGGCCACGGCCTTCACGCGCATCGTGGTGGTACTGTCCATCCTGCGCTCGGCGCTCGGGACACAGACCGCCCCGCCCACGGCGGTGATCATCAGCCTCGCCCTGTTCCTCACCGCCTTCGTCATGGCCCCCACCGGACGCGAGGCCTACAACGTCGGCATCGAGCCCCTGATCGCCGGGCGGATCACCCAGGCGCAGGCCTTCGAGCGCGCCTCGGCCCCGTTCAAGGCGTTCATGCTCAAGAACGTCCGCGAGAAGGACCTGAAGCTGTTCCTCGACCTCGCCAAGGCACCCGTGCCCAAGGGGCCGGAGGATGTCGGGCTGGAAGTGGTGACCCCCGCCTTCATGATCTCCGAACTGAGACGGGCCTTCGAGATCGGCTTCCTCCTGTTCATCCCCTTCCTGATCATCGACCTCGTGGTCGCCTCGGTGCTCATGGCGGTCGGCATGATGATGGTGCCGCCCGCCACCGTGGCCCTGCCGTTCAAGCTGATCTTCTTCGTCCTCGTGGACGGCTGGGGTCTGGTCGCCGGATCTCTGGTGCAGAGTTACGGAAGCTAAAGGTTACCGGCCTGTTCGGCAGCAGGTTTGCAACTCTCCCGAGAATGTGTTCGGGCGTCTGCAATCAAATTATCCAGGATTTAAGCTCTCTCAGCCTAGAAAATGGCCATGACGAGAGTCCGGAGATTCCTGGGCGACCGGCGAGGCGCTGCGGCTGTTGAATTCGCGCTCGTTGGGACGCTGTTCATCATGACGACGCTGTTCGTCATGGTCGTTGGCGCGATCGTGTACATCACGCAGGCGGTGGAATATGCGACGAACGCGGCCGCCCGCGACATCCTGATCGGCGCGGCCCAGGCGAACTCCGCCAACCTCGGCACCTTCCAGCAGAGCCTGTGCAGCCGCCTGCCGGCCGGCATTCAGTGCAACAACCTCATCATCAACCTGTACAAGGTGACCAAGGCCTCCGGTCCGGGGGGCTACTACGCTTACGTGAAGCCCGACACGAGCGGGCTGACCGTGCCGAACCTGACGCCGGGATCCGGCCAGTTCGACCTCGGGATGCAGGGCGATTTCCAATATCTGCAGGTGATCTACCCGGTCACCTTCCTGCCCTCGGGCTTCGCCGCGATGCTGAGCGGGGGCGCCACCTTCAACGGTCAGGCCGCCTATCTCGCCACCGCGACGGCGGCCTTCCGGAACGAACAATACTGATGGGACCGGAGCGTGCCCTTCCGGCCGCCGCGGGCGGGTCGCTGCATCGCTTTATGCGGGCCGAGCGCGGGGTCGCGGCGATCGAGTTCGCCGTCATCCTGCCGATCCTGCTGGTCTTGCTGCTCACGGGCATCCAGCTGGTGCTGTACATCAATGCCAGCCGCAAGGTCGGGCAGGTAGCGCGCTCGATCAGCCAGATGATCTCGCAGGTCAAACCGCCGGACAATTCCAGCACGGCCACCGTCAGCGCGCTCGATCTGCACTTCGGCTACGACGCCACGATGGTGATCTTCCCCTACCTGCTGAACGACGCCAAGCGTCAGAACGTGGCGTGGTGGCGCAACATCGCCATCAACTTCGCGAGCATCGCCTTCACGAAGACCACCGGCACCTGCAGCGATCCCGCCGACCAGAGCAATTGCTACGTCGCCAACGTCGTCTGGACGAGCACCGGCACGTCCCAGCCCTATGGCCAGATGTACCGGCCCTGCGTCGTGCCCCAATTGCCCACCGACAACACGGCGGCGCCGAACCCGGCGCTTCTGCCTCGCTCGGTCTACGGCCCCGCCTCGCTGATCGTGATCGACGTCGTGTTCAAGTTCACCCCGACCTTCGGGGTGGGCTTTCTTCCGACCCTGACGATCTCGCGGAGCGCCTACGTCCAGCCCCGCTACGCGACGCTGATCAACTACGACACCACCAGCAACGACGGGATCGCCACCAAATGTCCCGGATACTGACCGGCCTGAACCG
This sequence comes from Methylobacterium komagatae, assembly GCF_042661665.1. Lineage (NCBI taxonomy): Bacteria > Pseudomonadati > Pseudomonadota > Alphaproteobacteria > Hyphomicrobiales > Methylobacteriaceae > Methylobacterium > Methylobacterium komagatae. Next base: position 1,389,077 of record NZ_JBHSWN010000001.1, on the reverse strand, counting down.
GCTCGCCGCGCAGGCCGCCGCGCTTCCGCGCGCCACCGGCGGCAACCTCAGCATCCTCTTTGGCTTCAGCCTGATCCCGATCGTCGGCCTCGTCGGGCTCGGCGTGGATTACGGCATGGCCATGTCAACGAAAACGAAGCTCAACGCCGCCGCCGATGCGGCCGCCCTCGCCGCCGTGGTGACGACGAAGGCTTACATCGCGGCCAACCCGACCGATCCGAACCTCAACGCCAACGCCATCGCCGCCGGGCAGCGGCAGGCGATCAACTCGTTCAACGTGAATGCGGGCAAGGTGCCCTACACCACGGTGAACCTGTCTCCGACGCCGGTCGTGACGCGCACCGGACAACGGCTCGATTCCACGGTCGTCTATTCGGCGGTCGTGCAGAACAGCTTCGGCAAGCTGTTCCGCTCGCCCTCGACGACCGTCGGCAGCACCGTCACCGCCTCCGTGGACCTGCCGAGCTATCTCGATTTCTACCTGATGGTCGACGTCTCGGGTTCGATGGGCCTGCCCGCGACGCAGGCGGACATGAACAAGCTCGCCAGCGTGAACAACGACATGTGGTCGGACTATCAGCAGGGGTGCCAGTTCGCCTGCCATTTCCCCGGCTACAACGGCTGGTCTCTGGCCATACAGAACAATGTCCAATTGCGTACGGATGCGGTGAATACCGCCGTGTGCAACCTGCTCAAGCGGGCTGCGGCTCCCGTCGTGCCGAACCAGTACAGGGTCGGCATCTACCCGTTCATCAACCAACTCGGGACGCTGGCCGGGCTCACCAGCACCATCGCGAACTTGAACACCACGGCGCAGTGCGGCCAAACCCGACCGCTCGCCTTCACGAACCTCCTCGATACGGGCACGACGCAGCTCTACACCAACAACGACCCGACCACGGGGACCGGTGCGGGCGGCACACATTTCGAGGTGTCGATGCCGCAGATGCAATCGACCGTCGCCTCTTATGGCGATGGATCCACCGCGACCAAGCCGAAGCCGTTCGTGTTCCTCATCACCGACGGGATGCAGAACGGGCAGCACTTCTCGACCACCGTGAACAGCAAATACGCCTATCCCGGCAACCCGTCGAAATTCACCGGCTATAATGCGGCATGGTGGGACGGCTCGCAGCCGTCGCAGATCGACCCGAACAACTGCGCCGCACTGAAGAACGCGGGCGCGACGATCTCGGTCCTGTACATTCCGTACAACCAGATCAACTTCGTGAATAACAGCGGCGGCATCGCCTGGGAGAACAATCGGGTGAACAGCTTCAGCCCCACCCTGGCGACGCCGCTGAAATCCTGCGCCTCGCCGGGCTATTTCTACACCGCCAACAGCCCCGCCGACATCGACAGCGCCCTGAGCGCGATGTTCGACCAAGCGCTGAAGGTCGCCCGTATCACGCACTGAGGCGAAAGCCTCAGCCCGGCGGCGGGGTGGCGGGGGTGTCGGCGCGGCTCTGGCTGTTGCCCGTCTTGGTCTCCGTGCCGCGATCCGGCACGGCGGCCTCGGGATAGCGCTTCCGGTATTCTGCCAGGAAGGCCGACAGGGTCTCCGCCTTGGTCGCCCGGGCCGCGATGGCGCGGAAGCCCTGGCTGCGGGTGGCTCCGTCGCTCGTGAGCAGCGCGAAGGTGCGCGCATCGGGCCCCAGGGCCATCGGCCCGGAGAACTTGGCCTTCAACCGCTCCAGACCGAGCCGTTCCCCCGCGAGATCATAGGCGATGGCGGCGCGGATCGCGTCGGCGCGGGCGGTCTCGTCGAGAGCCGTGCCGGAGCGCCAGATCTCGCCGAGCAGGGCCTCGTGCGCCTCGCCGGCCTCACGCCAGCGCCGCGCGCTCCACAGGATGTCGGCGCGCAACCGCGCCACGTCGGGACCGGCCTCGTCCTCGATCGCTTCGAGGGCGAGATCCGTGCGGGTCAGATCCGAGAGCGCCCGCGCCCGTACCAGCGAGCGTGCCCGCCGCAATTCGGCGGTCAGCTCGGGCATGTCGGTCGATTCAAGGGCCGACAACGCCCGGAGGGGCTTGCCGTCCATGAGCAGGACGGTGGCGAGCCGCGCCGCCACGGCCGATCGCGCCGCGCCAGTGAGGCGGTTATCGACCTGATATTGCAGCAGCTCGGCCGCCGAATCGAGGAGATCGAGGCCGACCAGTCTGTCCGCGAGGCGGCGCACCACGGCATCGCCCCGCCGACCGATGGGGGCGAGTTCCTTGAAGTCGAAATACAGGGCGACCGCCGAGACGCCGGAGAGGCTGTCGCCCTTGCCGGCGAGGTAGAGATCCTCGAACGCGCCCTGCGCCTCGGAGGTCAGGGCGCGGGAGAGCGGCGAGTTCGGCGCCAGCATGTTGGCCCGGCGCACCGCCGTGAAGGCCGCGCGCCAGCGCCCGTCCGAGAGGTAAAGCCGCGCGAGGCCGGCATTGATCGCCTCTTCCTGGCGCCCGCCGTGCCACATCATGGCGAGGCGTTCCAACCGCTCGATGGCGGTGGGCACGTCGATCTTGCCCGTGGCCCGGGCGAGCAGCGTCCCGCGCATCGTCGCGGCGGCGGCGACCGGCCACTCGGCCTTGTCCGCGAGCTTGGCATAGGCCTCGATGGCGGCGGCGTCCTGGCCGGTCGCCTCGGCCACCCGCGCCCGGACCAGAGCGAGGCGGTCGCGGGTCAGCGGTTGCAAGTCGCGCGCATCGCCCGCGCGAGCGGCGGCGGATTCGGTATCCCCCGTCTCGATCGCCGCCTCGGCGGCGGTGGCACGCATCTCGTCGGCGATTTCGGGCGGGTATCGCTCGGCGACCGGGAGAACCTTCTGGAAGCCGGTCTCGGCGGCCGTCCAGTCGTTGAGACCGGCCGAGGCATGGGCGCGCCACAGGGCGGCCTCGGGATCGGCGGCGAGGACCGGGACGGAGAGCGCCTTCAGCGCATCCGCGTGACGGCCGACATGCTCCAGCATGATGCCGCGCAGGATCGCCGTCTCGCGAGTGTCGGCCACCAGCGGATCGTCAGCGGCGGCGGCCTCCAGGGCGCTCAGGGCCTCGACGTCGAAGCCATTGGCGAAGGCGGCGCGGGCGAAGGCGATACGCGCCGGGCCCCGCTCGATGGCGGGCCCCATGGCGGCGGCGGTGAAGAGGTCACGCAGCGTCTGCCGCACGTTGCCGAGGCGGATCTTGTCCCAGGCCGCCCGTTCGAAGACGAGGGCGCCGGGCGCGTCCAGGGCGGCTTCCGGCTTCTTCGGGGTTCCGGAGGCGGCAAGCCCACCCTCGCGGGCGATGAGCACCCCGTCGAGGTCGGACCGCACCGCGAGATCGTCCGCCGTTGCCAGCACCGCGAGACCGTGGCGGCTCGGCAGGATCTCGAAATCGACGAAGCGGCGGCTCTTGGGGTTGCCCGCCGCCTCCAACGCGGAGGACGCCACCACCGCGATGCGCTCGCCGTCAAGGTCGAGCCAGCCGGTCGCACCCGGCCGCGGCATGGGCACGGCCACCGAGACCTGCCCCGCCGGGCTCGGTCGGCGCACGGGTTCCAGGGTGGCGCTCGGGCTCAGGCTCTCACCCGCCGAGAGTTCCCAGGCTGGGCCGTTCGGCGTCGCGACGGCGGCGAGGTCGAGGAGCTTGCCCGCCGGCAGGGCGAAGCGCAGGAGCGTGAGGGCCCCGGACCGCTTCGGCTCGCCGAGTGCCCGCAGACCCGTGGTGCCCGGCGACGGCACCGCGACGGGATCGGCCGTCTCGAGGGCGAGGAAGGCGATGCCGCCCCGCTCGAACAAAGCCGCCGGAGGCAAGTGGGCGAAGGGGAAGACGAGGCCGGACCCGGCCGGGCGCGTCGGAACCGTATCGGATTTCGGCGCGGTTTCCTTCGTGGCGGGAATGACCTTCACCGCGCTCGCCGCCTCCTTGAGAGGCGTTTCCTTCGGAGGAGCTTCCTGAGGCGCGGGCGCATCGGGCACCGCCACCTCGGTGGATTTCGGCGGCGCGGGCGGGGCCTTGCGGGTCACGTCGAGGGTGTAGATCCCATCCTCGCGCTCGCCGGTCACGACGAACCCCTCGGCGGGGGTGAGGATCAGGCTCGCGGAGTTTTCGTCGGCATCGGTCGCCAGGGCGGACACGCCGGGCCGCGGCCTTCCGCGCACGTTACCGGCATCGATCGCGTAGCGGCCGGTGACACGCAGGCGCGTGGCCGCCCCCTCGTTCGTCAGGGTGATGGGCACGCCCTCCGGCACCCGCATGGAGAACCGCGTGAGCGTCGGCAGGTGAGCGAGTTCGAGGGCGAGCGGCTTGGGCGGCGGCGTAGGGATGCGCGCCTGCAGAGCCTCCTCCGCAATCCGCGCCCGGCGGGCGAGATCGGCGACGACATCCTGCGGCAGGGGCGGCGGCAGGCCCCGCCAGCTCTCGGGCAAAAGATCGACGAAGACGCGCTCGCCCGCGAGCTGGACATTGGCCCGCACGGGCCGCTGAAGGGCGAGGCGCAAGCCGGTGCCATCGGGATCGCGGCGCACGGCGGTGACGTAGGTCGCCATCTCCTCGGACAGGCGCTCCGGCCCCGCCGTGGCCTTCTCGCCGTAGCCGAGGATCAGGACGCCGCCCGAGACCGACGCCTTGACGGTGATGGGCTTGTCGAAGGTGAGGACGAGGCGGCCGTAGCCGTCGGTCTCTGACCCCTTGGCCGAGACGAGGCGCGCGGCCAGCGCCGGATCGAACCCCGCTGCGACGAGCAGGGCGGCCACGAACGGAACCGAGCGGGCGCGCAGGCCGCGGCCTTTCCGGTTTCGCCCGCGCAAAGCTCCCATCGCCTGCTGAGACCCGCTCCCGGCGCGCGGGCGACACCCGCCACGCCTTCACGCCACATGGGGGAACCCTGCACCAGCACGGCTAATAGCGGCTTAACCGCCGAGCGCGACCGCGCGATCGAACGCCTGAGGGAAGCCCACGAGAGGCACGACGACGGACGCGGCTTCGTTGTTGCCGCTCTTCTGGCCGGTGACGGTGAGGGCCTTGGCGTTGCGCATCCCATCCGTCGCCAGGGTCGGGAAGCTGATCGGCACGAGGCAGCCCTCGCTCGTGCAGGTGGAATAGGGCGCACCCTTGCCGAGCGCCTGCTCATCGAGCTTGAAGGTCACGCCGGGTTCGATCGCCATGCCGAAGGGCATCAGGATCACCCCCTCGGACCGCCCGTCCTTCGGCGTGCTCAGCTCGAAGCCGAACTTGCGGCGGCCGGTCTTCGAATCACCCTGGGACTGGACGACGATGCAGCTGACCTTGTCCTCCGGACGGACGCAGGACACTGTCCAGTCGCCGTAGCTCTCGCTGACGGTGGATGCGCCTGTGGGCCAAGCCGCAACAGGCGCGGTGGCCGCTGCTGGAGTCGCCGTCGGCGCAGGCTTAGCGACGGGCTTCGGGGCCGGCTTCGGCTTGGGTTTCGCCTTCTGTGGCGCAGCCGGCTCCGCCGCCGCCGGGGCCTCACCGCCCTGGTCGGCCTCCTGCGCCGTGGCGCCCGTGAAGGTGAGCAGCGCCGCGAGGAACAGCGCCGCGCGACGGGCGGGCAAACGGATCGGCGGCATGACTTCGGTTCCCCGGTACGCGGATCGGACGCGAAGCCGCCTAGCCTCTGAGGCGGGGCGACGCAATCGGCTCCGGCTCAGGAAAGCGCTGGTCTCAGAGGGGGATCGGGCCGCCCGAGCGGGAGAGGAGTTCACAGTGGCGTGCGACCGCGCCGGCGGATTCGCGGCGGATGGCGCGGACCAGCGCGAAGACCAGGGTGAGGAGGCCAGGATCGCGATCGGCGGCTTCCTGGGCAGGATTTGGAACGCGGGAGGCGATGAGAGCGAGCATGTCGATTCCAGTGTCGAAAGGCTCGGACGTTTCCGCGACGGCTTGTGCGTCTGCTGCAACGCAATATGAGCCATTCGATTTTAGCTGCGTACCGATACGAATGCTGCGGACACATGCATTTTGTGCATACCTGATCGCGGGGAGCCTTTACCGTTTCGCAATACCCCCGCGCATGTGCCCCCTGTTGACCCTGCCGGGGCGAGACGCCATGGAGCGGACCATTGCGATATAGGCCTTGAGGCCTGATCGTCGCTGAACTGTCACCTGCGCGGCCTACCGCCGCCTGTGCGAAGTCGCGGCCCAGGTGCCGCCCACCAGACGAGGATTGCAGCATGACCGACGCGCCCACGCGCTGGCCGATCCACGGCCGCATCAGCGGCCCCATCGTGATGATCGGCTTCGGGTCGATCGGGCGCGGGACGCTCCCGCTGATCGAGCGCCATTTCGAGTACGACAAGGCCCGCTTCACGGTGATCGACCCGGTCGACACCCACAAGGCGCTCGCCGAAAAGCATGGGCTGCGCTTCGAGACCGTCGCGCTCACCCCTGAGAACTACCGCGACGTCCTTACCCCGCTACTGACCGAGGGCGGTGGCCAGGGATTCTGCGTGAACCTGTCGGTCGACACCTCCTCGCGCGCGATCATGGAATTGTGCCGGGAACTCGGCGCCCTCTACGTCGACACCGTCGCCGAGCCGTGGCCGGGCTTCTACTTCGACAAGAACCGCAGCCAGGGTGACCGCACCAACTACGCCCTGCGCCAGGACATCCTCGACGCCCGCAACCAGAAGCCGGGCGGCCCCACCGCCGTGTCCTGCTGCGGTGCCAACCCGGGCATGGTCTCGTGGTTCGTGAAGCAGGCTCTCCTCAACATCGCCAAGGACACGGGTGTCACGGATCCCGAGCCGAAGTCCCGCGAGGAATGGGCCGGGCTGATGCACAAGCTCGGCGTGAAGGGCGTGCACATCGCCGAGCGCGACACCCAGCGGGCCAAGAACCCGAAGCCGCGCGGCGTCTTCGTGAACACGTGGTCGGTCGAGGGCTTCGTCTCCGAGGGCAACCAGCCCGCCGAGCTCGGCTGGGGCACCAACGAGACCTGGAAGCCGGAGAATGCCCGCGAGCAGGAGAAGGGTTCGCGCTGCGCGATCTACCTGCTCCAGCCGGGCGCCGACACCCGTGTCCGTACCTGGGTGCCGACGGCGGGCGCGCAGTTCGGCTTCCTCGTGACCCACAACGAGGCGATCTCCATCGCCGACTACTACACCGTGCGCGAGGGCGATAAGGCGGTGTTCCGCCCGACCTGCCACTATGCCTACCACCCGGCCGACGACGCCGTGCTCTCGCTTCACGAGATGTGGGGCAATGCCGGCAAGGTGCAGGAGAAGCACCACATCCTCGACGAGAACGAGATCGTCGACGGCATCGATGAGCTCGGCGTGCTGGTCTACGGCCACGCCAAGAACGCCTATTGGTACGGCTCGCAGCTCTCCATCGAAGAGACCCGCCGCATTGCCCCCTACCAGAACGCCACCGGCCTTCAGGTGACCTCGGCCGTGCTCGCGGGCATGGTCTGGGCGATCGAGAACCCGGAAGCGGGCATCGTGGAGGCCGACGAGATCGACTTCCGCCGCTGCCTCGAGGTGCAGACGCCGTATCTCGGCCCGGTCGTCGGCGTGTACACCGACTGGACCCCGCTCACGGACCGTCCGGGCCTGTTCCCGGAGGACATCGACACCAGCGATCCGTGGCAGTTCCGGAACGTGCTGGTGCATCGCTGAGCGAAGCCTCGTCCGCCGTCCCGTCATCCGGGGCGGCGGCGTCTTGTCATCGGCGGCGACGCGTTCCAAGCTGCGCCGTTCCTGCGGGGAAAGCGGCGATGGGCGCCACGGTCGAACAGAAGATCCTGATCGAACAACGGGTCACGAACGAGGGGCCGAGCGTCGTCGCGGCCTATCTGCTGTGGTTCTTCCTCGGTTTCGTCTCCGCCCATCGGTTCTACCTCGGGCGAATCGGCAGCGCGATCTGTCAGCTTGTGCTGAACCTGCTGCTCATCGGCCTCGTCTGGCTGGTCATCGACCTGTTCCTGATTCCCCGCATGGTGCGGGCGAAGCAGGCGGAGCTGCGCCGGAGGTTCGGCCTGCTGGTCGCGCCCACCACCTCCGCGATTCTGACGGGCACGGCCCCCGCGATCCGGTTCTGAGAGCTAGACCCTCCTTGCGCGCGAAAACGCAGGGTAGGTGACCACCCCGGCGCGGCCGTGAGCGGCGAAACCCCTTACACCGTGACGATGGCATCCGCCCGGTAGGTCGAACCCTCGACCGGGTTGGCGACCCAGCGGCAGCGGCCGATTCTCAGATCGTGCCCGGCATGGAAATGGCCCGAGATCCACAGATCCGGCCGTGTTTCGTCGGCTAAATCATCCAGAACGGTCGTCGCGTAGAAGGCCGGCACCCACCAGGGTACGCCGGGAGCGTCGCGGAACCGGTCGGCGGCCAGTGGGCTGGCCGGGTGGTGGGTGATGACCACCGTTCTACCCTCATGCGGCGCGGCCAGGGCGGCGAGCAGGGTCTCGCGCTCGGCGAGATGCGCCGCCATCGCGTCGTCGGGCTGCCAGGGGGTACCGTCCGTCTTGCGGATCGAGCCGCGATATTCCCGCGAGCCGGTGACCGGATCGGTCATCCGTGCGGCGGCGAAGGCGATCGGGTCGGCCGGGGGGTTCGGCGTGTCCTGCGTGAGCCAGCGCCCGGCAAGGCGCCAGTCGCTCCACAGGGTCGTGCCGACGAACCGCACGCCGTCGATCACCACCGCTTGGCCACCCCGGAGCAGATGGATCTGCGCGCCGAGTTCGTTCAGGCGCTCCACCTCGGCGACGAGTGCGGCGAGCAATTCCGGCGCGGTGCGCGGATCGCCGGTCGGGGCGTAATGCTCGTGGTTGCCCGGCACCAGTACCACCGGCCGCCCCTGCGCGAGATGCAGCAGCGCCGCGAGCCCCCGCTCGGGATGGCCCTCGTAAAGATCGCCCGCGCAGGCGAGCACGTCGAACGCATCCACCGGCAGGGCGATCAGGTCGAGGCGGCGGCGTTCGAGGTGCAGGTCGGAGAGGGGAAAGATGCGCATGCGTCTCCTCACCCGGCGGCGCGCCGCTCGGCGGCGGCGGCGCGGAGGATGTCGATGGCCGAGTCGGCGTTGATGATGGCGATCAGCCCCGCCGCGACGAGGTCCGGCCAGGGCGAGGGCACGAACACCGTGGTCAGCCCCGCCGCAACCACGGCGAGATTGGCCACCGTGTCGTTGCGGGCCGAGAGATAGGCGGCGCGGGTCAGGCTGCCCGAGCCCGTCCGGTGCTTGGCCAGCATCGTGGCGCAGGCGAGGTTGACCGCGAAGGCGCCAAGCCCGGTAAGGGCCAGCGGCACCGGGGCCGGGGGCGTGAAGTCCGAAAACTTGTCCCAGGCGGCATAGGCCCCGGCGAGGGCGGGCAGGATGAGGAGAAAGGCCAGCCCCGTGCCGAGCCGCGCCCGGTTGCGCGCGCTCCAGCCGAGCCCGGCGAGTATCAGCAGGTTGATCGCCGCGTCTTCCAGAAAGTCGAGGCTGTCCATCACCAGCGAGACGGAGGCGATGGCGAGCGCCACGGCGATCTCGATGAAGAAGCAGGCGCCGTTCAGCGCCGCCACGCGCGCCACGACCGGGCGCAGGGCGGCGGGCGGGGTGGTGAGGGGGGCGGCGCTCATCCGGGATCCGGTGGAGGGGGCGAGAGCCCGCCTCTTGTCCCGGCGCGGCGGCTCTGTCGAGGCGCCCGCCGTCAGAAAAGTCTGCGGCTGCCTCAAGAAAGTTGCGCCTTGGTACAGGTGGATTCGGCGCCGCGCCTGTGCGACCCCCTACCGATCGGGCCGACACGAACGAGCGGCCGCAACCGGAGGTCCTGTCGAGCCATGCTGCCGGAACTGCGCGTCCTGTATTTCGAGGATCTGGAAGTCGGTCTGTCCGAGACCCTCACCAAGACCATCGCCTCCTCCGACGTGGTCGGCTTCGCCGAGATCACCGGCGACCGGAACCCGATCCACCTGTCCGAGCATTTCGCCGCGCGCACGCCCTTCGGCACGCGCATCGCCCACGGCCTCTATACGGCCGGGTTGATCTCGGCAGTGCTCGGCACCCGCCTGCCGGGACCGGGGGCGGTCTACATTTCGCAGACCCTGAACTTCCGCGCGCCCGTGCGCATCGGCGACACGGTGGATGTGACGGTGACGGTGGCCGAGTTGATCCCCGAGCGCCGCCGCGCGCGGCTCGCCTGCAATTGCACCGTCAGCGGCGAATCTGTGCTCGATGGCGAGGCCTGGGTGAAGGTGCCGACCAAGGCCGAGGCCGACCCGCTGGCCGTGCGCATGGAGAAGAGCCGCATCGCCCCCAGTGACATCTGAGACGATCGGCGATCCCGCCGATCCCCGCCTCGATCCCTACACCCGGATGCGCGAGCGCGATCTCGTCGGCCGCGCCGGGCGGTTCGTGGTCGAAGGCGAGGTGACGCTGCGGCTCTTGCTCGGCCCACGCTCGCGCTTCCGGGCCGAATCGCTGCTCCTCGCCCCCGAGCGGCTGCCCGGCCTCGCGGGGGCGCTGCGGGATTGCCCGGCCCCCGTCTATGTGGCCGAGAAGCCGGTGATGAGCGCGGTGACGGGTTTCCCGATCCACCGCGGGGTTCTGGCGATCGGCTTGCGCGGAGAAGAGCCCTCCCCCGCCGCGATCGTCCCCGCCGCCCCGGCTCCGGCGCTGGTGCTGGCGCTGGCAGGTCTCACGAACCACGACAATGTCGGCGCCTGTTTCCGCAACGCGGCCGCCTTCGGGGCGGACGCGGTGCTTCTCGACGCAACGACCTGCGATCCGCTCTACCGCAAGGCGATCCGCGTCTCGGCGGGAGCGGCCCTCGTCACGCCCTTCGCGCGGCTGGAAGCAGAAACCGACTGGCTGACGCTGGCGGAATCCCTGTCCCTTGAAGCCGTGGCGCTCAGCCCCGGTGCCGGGGAGGATCTGGGCGAGCAGCCGCTGCCGTCGCGTGCGCTGCTCATCATGGGCACCGAGGGCCCTGGCCTGGAGGCAGGGCTGCTGGCGCGGGCGCGCGCCCTGCGGATTCCCATGGCGGGCGATTTCGATTCGCTGAACGTCGCTACGGCGGCGGGTATCGTTCTCCACGCGCTGGCACAGGCTCAGGGGCGGCTTTCTCCGGGCGCGAACGGGGCGCGCTGATCGAAATCTGTGCGAAAACACACACTGTGTTGGTAAACGAAGTGGAGCCTTCCACGCGGACGGGACTTCTTTAGATATCGCGCATCACCGGCTTGCTTCGTGCAGCGCGCAATAGCGGTGAGGGAAAAGACCTGACGGTTCAGGGCTTGCGGGAGACGAACGAGATTCAGTCGCCGAATCTGGCGGCCCGTCCCGCAAGACCAAGCGTTGCCTTTCTATCCCCAGAAAAATCATCCTTCCGTTGCGCGCGACAATGGGCTGCAATTGCCGAGGAGTGCTCTACGTCTAGCTTGGCCCTACGAACCGGGGTCGTATGGGAGAACGTGGCGTTGCTTCAGGCGCGTGAAGGGTTGAGGGCGCTGTCCGGGCGTCGGGTCGCCGTCGTCGGCGCCGGTCCCGGAGGCTTGGCGACGGCCCTGCTCCTGGCGCGCGCAGGCATCCACGTCACCCTGTTCGAGAAGGACGGGCAGGTCGGCGGACGGACCAAGACCGTCGAAGCGCCGGGCGGCTACAAGTTCGATATCGGCCCGACCTTCTTCCTGTATCCCCAGATCCTGGCGGACATCTTCAACAGCTGCGGCGAGCGGCTGGAAGATCATGTGAAGCTGGAACGGCTCGATCCGCAATATCACCTCGTCTTCGAGGGCGAGGACGGCATTTCCGGTGAGATCCGCGCCACCGGCGACCTCGACCGGCTGGAAGTCGAGATCGCCCGCATCGCCCCGGACGACGCGAAGAACGTGAAGAAGTTCTTCACGGAGAACCGCAAGAAGCTCGAATACTTCAAGCCGGTGCTGGAACAGCCGTTCCACCGGTTCCTCAGCATGGCGAGCCCGGCCATGCTCGCCGCCCTGCCCCATCTCCATCCCGGCCGCAGCGTCGACCGGGACCTCCGCCGCTATTTCGCCGACCCGCGGGTGCGCCTCGCCTTCTCGTTCCAGACCAAATACCTCGGGATGAGCCCTTTCCGCTGCCCGAGCCTGTTCACGATCCTCTCGTTCCTCGAATACGAGCACGGCGTGTACCATCCGGTCGGCGGTTGCGGCGCGGTCTCCGAGGCGATGGCGGGTCTGGCCCGGCGGATGGGCGTGGACGTGCGCCTGAACGCCGATGTCGAGCGCGTGACCTTCGAGGGCGACCGCGCCAACGGCGTCGTGGTCGGCGGTGAGACCTTCCGCTCCGATGCCGTCGTCATCAACGGCGACTTCGCCAAGGTGGTGAAGGCCCTGGTGCCGGAGAAGCGCCGCCCCCGCTGGCGCGACGCCAAGATCGCCGATGCCCGGCTCTCCTGCTCGACCTTCATGCTGTATCTCGGCATCGAAGGCCCGATGCCGCCTGGCCTGTCGCACCACACGATCCTGCTGGCGAAGAATTACGAGCAGAACATCCGCGAGATCACCGAGGGGACGCTGCCGATGCAGCCCTCCCTCTATGTCCAGCATGCGGGCTACACCGACGGCGGCATGGCGCCCCCCGGCCACACCGCCCTCTACGTGCTGGTGCCGGTGCCGAACCTGAAGGCCGGGATCGACTGGTCCTCGATCCGGCAATCCTACCGGGCGCTGGCCCTGGAGCGGCTGAAGCTTCTCGGCATCCACGATATCGAGGAGCGCATCCGCTACGAGCGGGTGATCGACCCGACCCAATGGGAGGGCGATTTCGCCGTCCACGAGGGGGCGACCTTCAACCTCGCCCACGACCTGATGCAGATGCTGTGGTTCCGGCCGCACAACCGGTTCGGGCCGGGGCTCTACCTCGTCGGCGGCGGCACGCATCCGGGCTCCGGCCTGCCGGTGATCTACGAGGGCGCGCGCATCTCGGCGAAGCTGCTCATCGAGGAACTGGCCGGCGCCCGTGCCGCCGAGAATGCCGGTATACCCGAAACGGCCCCCCTCGCGGCGCCCGGCGAGGCGTCTTGACGGGTCCCCGCCTCGCACGCCTCTGCGGCGCCCTGCTCCTCCTCGCCCTTCCGGGGGCGGCCCGGGCGGCGGCGATCCAGGTCGAGGTCGATGGCGCGGAACCGGGCGGCGGCCCCATCCTCGTCACCATCTGCCAGGGCGGCCTGTCCGGCGCGGCCTGCAGCCTGGGCGACAAGAGCCGCGATGGGCGCTTCCTGTTCCGCGATGTGCCGCCGGGGACCTATGCCGTGGCGGCCTTCCAGGACACGAACGGCAACGGCCAGCTCGACCGCACCGGCCTCGGCCTGCCGCTCGAACCCTATGGTCTCTCCAACGATGCGGGCCGACGGGGCCGCCCCGATTTCCGGGACGCCGCCTTTTCCCTGCGCGAGCCCGGCGCGCTGATCCGCGTGCGGCTCGTCCGCGCCCTGCCGAGGCGTTGAGCACGATGGGGCCGGTGGCGGTCCTCGGCCAAGTCTCCCTGGCGTTGCGTGGCCGGACGGTGCTCGACGGGATCGACCTCGCCCTGGGCGCCGGGGAGACCCTGGCGCTGCTCGGCCCGAACGGCGCGGGCAAGACCTCGTTGATGCGCCTGGTTGCCGGGCGGCTTGCGCCCGATGCGGGCAGCGTGCGCGTGGGTGGAGCCAACCCGCACCAGTCCGGCGAGGCCCGCCGGGCGGTGGGCTGGGTGCCGCAGGAGATCGCTCTCTATCCCCGCCTCACCGTGGCCGAGAATCTATCGGTCTTCGCGCAGCTCTGCGGTTTGCCCCGCCGGGAGCGACGGGAGGCCGTGGCCCGGGTGTTGGCGCTGGCCGACATCGACACCGTCGCGGGCCGCGTGGTGGCGGCCCTGTCCGGCGGCTACCAGCGCCGGGTGAACATCGCCGCCGGGTTGATCGGGCGGCCCTCCCTGGTGCTCCTCGATGAGCCGACCAACGGCGTCGATCTCGCCGCGCGCTCCGCGATCCACGCCGTGCTCCAGCGCCTGCGCGAGCAGGGCACCGCCATCCTGATCGCCACTCACGATTTTCCCGAGGCGGAGCGGCTGGCCGACCGGGTCGCCTTCCTGGCGCAGGGCCGGATCGTGCGCGAGGGGCGCCTCGCCGATCTCCTCGCCCGGCTGCGCACCGGCCCGCCGGAGCGCGAGCTGATCCTGGAAGCCGCCCCCGACGCCGCCGCCGAGGCGGTGTTGCGCCGGGCCAACTTCACCCCCGCCGGGGCCTCCGGGCTGCGCTGGCGCACGAGCGAACGGGCGGGCCTCGACGGGGCCGCGCTCCTCGGGACGCTGCGCGCCCAGGGCGTGCCGGTGGGCGAGGTGCGGGTGCGTTCGCCGCGCCTCGAAACCCTCTATGTCGAGGCCCTGCGCCCCCGCGACGTCGTTGAGGCCGGAGCCGCCGCCGCACGCCCCCTCACCGCGGGGCTGACCCGATGATCGGCGCGGCCTTCCGGGTGATGCTGCTGACCCTGCTGCGCGACCGCGCGGCGCTGGTGATGGCCTTCGTCCTGCCCACCGTGATCTTCTCGATCTTCGCCGCGATCTTCTCCGGCGCCATCGGGGATCGGATCCGCATCCATCTCGGGCTCGCCGATTTCGCGGGCACCGCCGCCACCCACCGGCTGGTGGATGCGCTCGCCGCCGACCCGACGCTGCGCGTCACCCGCCTGCCGGTCGCCACCCTTGAGGACGTGCGGCGCGAAGTGCGCTCGGGTGAGGTCGATGTTGCCCTGATCCTGCGCGGCGACCTGATCGCGGGTGCGTCTGGAGAGAAGCCCGCTCCGGCGGACCAGCCTATCGTGCTGGTCGAGAACCCGGCCAAGGCGCTCGCCACCCCCATCGCCCTCGGCCAGCTCCAGCGGGTGCTGAACGAGGCCATGCCCGACGTGGTGCTCTCGCGGGTGATCGCGGACGTGGAGCGCACCGGCAAGATCGGCGCGGATGAACGGCGCTTCCTCGACGAGGCCTTCGCCGAGCAGCGCGCCAAGAAGGAGCCCTTCTCCTTCGCCGACCTCGTGGAGCGGGTAAGCACCGCCTCCGGCACCGCCAACGCCCGGGTGAGCTACTATGCCGGGGCGATCACCGCCGTGTTCCTGCTCTTCGCGGCGATGCAGGGCGCCCTGTCCCTGGTCGAGGAGCGCGAATCCGGCCTCAGCGACCGGCTGACCGCCGGGCCCGGCGGATTACCGGTGGTGGTGCTCGGCAAGTTCCTGTTCCTGACCCTTCAGGGCATCGTCCAGGCCGGGCTGATCTTCCTCGCCGCCGGGCTGCTCTACGGCGTCGAGATCGGCCCGCACTGGCCTGCTTTCCTGGCCGCCTGCCTCCTCGTCTCGGCCATGGCCGCCGGGCTGGCGCTCGCCGCCTGCTCGATCGCCGCCTCCCGCCAGCAGGCGCATCTCGCCGCGACCTTCGGCGTGCTGCTGCTCTCGGCCATCGGCGGCTCGATGGTGCCGCGCTTCCTCATGCCGCCCTGGCTGCAGCAGGCGGGCTGGCTCACCCCCAATGCCTGGGCGATCGAAGCCTATCAGGCCGCCCTCGGCGAGGGCTTCGCCGCCGCCCTGCCCGCCCTGGCCGTGCTCGGCGCCCTGGCGCTCACGGGCATCGGCGTGGCGCTGGCAAGCGTTTCGCGGCGGACGATCTGATGCCGCCCGTGGTTCCCCATCCCCGTGCCCGTGCTGAAAGGCCGTGGATGTCTCCCGCCGCGACGGGAGGGCGCGTTGACCGCCGCCCGCTCGCATCTAGCTTCACCTTGAGGGTTCGGCCATTCGCCAAGCCCGTTCGGAGCGTGCCCAGTTCATGAGCCAGGATTCGAGGGTCGCGGTCATCGGCTCAGGCCTCGGTGGCCTCGCCGCCGCCTGCGTCGCCGCCGCCAGGGGCCACCGCGTCACCGTCTACGATAAGAACGGCTGGCTGGGCGGCAAGGCCGCCGTGCTTCACGAAGGCGGCTTCCGCTTCGACATGGGGCCGACCATCCTCACCGTGCCACGCGTGCTGGAGCGGATCTTCGCCGAGGCCGGGCGCTCCGTGCACGATTACATGGACCTGCGCCGTCTCGATCCGCAATGGCGGTGCTTCTTCGACGACAATACCCGCATCGACCTGATGCAGGACGTGGCCACCATGGCCGCCGAGATGGACCGCTTCGCCCCCGGCACCGGGGAGGGCTACAAAAAATTCATCTCCATCTCCGAGCACCTGCACGGCGTTTCCGAAAAATTCTTCTTCTGGAAGCCGGTCGAGGATCTCTTCGACACGATCAACATCCGCGAGAACATGAACCCCGGCACCTTGCGGGATGTTCTCTCCCTGCGGATGCATGCCTCGGTGGCCTCCACCATCCGGGGCAAGGTCAAGGACGCGCGGCTGGCGCAGATGCTCGACCACTTCGTCCAGTATGTCGGCTCGTCGCCCTACGGCGCGCCCGCCGTGCTGTGCGCCATCGCCCACATGCAGACCTCCGAGGGCGTCTGGTACCCGATGGGCGGCACCCGCGCCGTGGCCGAGGGTCTGGCCAAGCTCGCCGGGGAACTCGGCGCGACGCTGAAGCCCGGCGTCGAGGTGACGGGGATCGACACCGCAAACGGCGCCGTGCGCGGCGTACGCACCACGGCGGGTGATGCGTCCTACGACGCGGTGATCTCCAACATGGATTCGGTGCGGACCTATAAGGAACTCATCGGCGGCGAACCCGGAAAATCCTTCGAGAAGAAGAACCCCGAGCCGGCCTGCTCCGGCGTGGTGCTCTATCTCGGGCTGAAGGAGCGCTACGAGCACCTCGCCCACCACGATTTCGTCTTCTCCCGCGACCCCGAGGAGGAGTTCGAGTACATCTACCGCAAGGGCGAACCTGCGCCGGACCCGACCGCGTATCTCGCGGCCCCCTCCTCTACCGATCCGTCGGTGGCGCCCGAGGGGGCGAGGCGCTCTACGTCCTCGTCCACACGCCGTACCTGCGCCCCCATCACGACTGGCGCCCGGACGGGCCGCTATTCCAGAACTACCGCCGCACCATTCTCGACAAGCTCAAGCGCACCGCCGGTCTGACCGACCTCGAAGACCGGATCGTCGTGGAGCGTCACCTGACGCCCCAGGATATCCACGAGCGCTACAAGGTGCTGAACGGCGCAATCTACGGCCTCGCCTCGCACGGCAAGGTGATGGGTGCATTCAAGCCGGGCAACCGCTCGCGGCAGGTGCGCGGCCTCTACCTCGCGGGCGGCGCCGCCCATCCCGGCCCCGGCATGCCGATGGTGATGATGTCCGGCTGGATCGCCGCCGACGCCCTCGACACCGACGCGCGCGGCCAGGGCGCGGCACAGGAGCGGAAGTCGGCGTGAGGCGCGAGGGCGTGAGGGACGGGCGATCCCTGCCCCGCACGTCCCCCGCCTTCTGGCGCTTCATGGTGGCGTGGTTCGACCGCTACCTGCGCCGCCACCTCGACGGGCTGAGCCAGCCCCTCTGGAGCGTCCCGCCCCCGGCGGGGCATCCCGCCCCGCTGGTGATCTACTGCAACCACCCGTCATGGTGGGACGCGGCCGTGGTGATCCTGCTCGCCGGGAAGCTCTACCCCGGCCGCGACCACCGGGCGCCCTTCGATGCGGCGATGCTCGCCAGGTACAAGATCTTCGAGCGGATGGGCGCATTCGGCGTCGATCTCGAGACCGCGCGGGGCGGGGCGCAATTCCTCGCCGCCGCCCGGACCATCCTGTCCGATCCGAAGGCCGTGCTCTGGATCACCGCGCAGGGGCGCTTCCAGGATGTGCGCGTGCGTCCGCTCGGCCTGCGCCCCGGCGTCGCCCGCCTGCCGGAACTGGCGCCCGGCGCCCTTTTCGTGCCGCTCGCCCTGGAATACGCCTTCTGGGAGGAGCGGGGGGCCGAAGCCTTCGCTGCCTTCGGCCCGCCCATGACCGGTGCCGACCTTGCCGCCCTGCCGAGGGCCGAACGCCTCGCGCGTCTCGAAGGAGCGCTGACCGACACCCTCGACCGGCTCGGCGCTGACGTGATGACTCGCGAGCCCGAACGCTTTCGGCCCATCCTGGCGGGTAAGAAGGGGGTCGGCGGCCTTTACGACCTATGGCGGCGCATTGCTGCGCGCCTGCGCGGGCGCTCGTTCGATCCCGCTCATCGCAGCCCCACTCGCTGAGCGAGGCCATGCTCACCCTGCTCGCCCTGCTGTGCCTGTTCGCATCCCTGCTGCCGGCAGGGCTCGCGGTCGTGAACCTCATGGTCCTGCGCACGCCCGAGGCCGAGCCGGATGACGGCCTCGTCTCGATCCTGATCCCCGCCCGCAACGAGGCGGGCAACATCGCCGGCACGGTCCACGCGGCCTTGGCCAGCACGGGCGTGCCGGTGGAGGTGATCGTCGGCGACGACCACTCGACGGACGCCACCGCCGCCATCGTAACGGGCATAGGCGATCCCCGCCTTCGCCTCTCCCCCGTCCCCGACCTGCCCGAGGGCTGGACCGGCAAGAACCACGCCTGCGCCCATCTCGCGAGCCAGGCCAGGGGGCGCTGGCTTCTCTTCATTGATGCCGACGTGACTTTGCAGCCCGGGGCCGCAGCCGCTCTTTCGGCGCGCGCCCGCCAAACCGGAGCGGCCCTGGTGAGCGCCGTGCCGCGCCAGCGTATGGACACGCTCGGCGAGCGGCTGACCGTGCCGATGATCAACTTCCTGCTTCTCGGTTACCTGCCCATGCTGCTGATGCGGCGGCTGCCGAACCCGTCGCTCGCCACCGCCTGCGGCCAATTGGTGTTGTTCGATGCCGCCGCCTATGGCGTCACCGGAGGCCATGGCGCGGTGCGTGGTTTCCTGCATGACGGGGTGCGCCTCGCGCCGATCTTCCGCAGGGCGGGCTACCGCACCGACCTGGTGGCGGGCGCCAGGATCGCCACGTGCCGGATGTATGACGGCTTCCCCGCCGCATGGGCGGGCTTCTCCAAGAACGCCCATGAGGGTCTGGCCACGCCCCGCGCCCTGCCCCTCTGGACGGCACTGCTCGGCCTCGGCCACCTGCTGCCGCCGCTGCTCCTCTTGGCCGGACTTCTCGGCCTCATGCCGTCCGCCGCCACGGTGCTCGCCGCCCTGGCCTTCGGCGTGTCGCTCGCCACCCGCGCCGCGATCACCCTGGCGACGGGCGAGCCGATCGCGACCATCCCCCTTCACCCGGCCTCCATCGCGGTCGCCCTGGCGATCCAGTGGAACGTGCTGCTGCGCCGGGAGCGCGCCGGGGCGGCGACGTGGAAGGGCCGCAGCTATCCGGTGGGCGGCGCCTGAGTCTCCTCAAGGATCCACGCCAGGGTCCCGGGGTCGACCTCGTCCACCGGCAAGGCAAGGAGGATCGGCGTCTCGTAGGGGTGGCGGGCCTTCACGGCGGCGAAGAGCGCGTCCTTGAGGCCCTCGCGGCTCTTCAGGATCGCGCTCACCTCGTTCGAGCGCTCCACGGCGCCCTTCCAGGCATAGACCGACTTCATCCCGGCCAGCACGTTGACGCAGGCGACCAGCCTGTCGCGGACCAGGCCCTCGCCGATGTTGAGGGCGGACGCTTCATCGGGAAAGGTCGTATAGACGAGGAGCGGGCGCTCCATGCTATGCCTCCATCATGCGGAGGCCCCAGGTGGGGCTCCGCCTTGGCCGACGTCAACCTTGGCCGACGTCAACCGGGCGGGTCCGCTCGACAGCTTGGGAGCCCCCGACGTGACCCTGATGCGCCGGCCCATCCCCTTTTAGCACCATGCGCAACAAGTCCATCGCCTTCGTGGCGAGCCCCACGCGCGATGCGCGCGAAGCCGCCGCCATCCTGATGCGGCGCTACGACCACGTGCCGCCCGAGGAGGCGGACGTCGTCGTGGCGCTCGGCGGTGACGGCCTGATGCTGCAGGTGCTCCACCGCTTCATGGATGCGCCCAAGCCGATCTACGGCATGAACCGCGGCACGGTCGGCTTCCTGATGAACGAGTTCGGGGAGGACGACCTTCGCGAGCGGCTGGACAAGGCGCATCGCAGCGTCATCCACCCGCTCCTCATGGAGGCGACCGACACGGAGGGTCGCGCCCACAAGGCGCGGGCGATCAACGAGGTGTACCTGCTGCGCCAGACGCATCAGACCGCCAAGCTGAAGATCGCCGTCGACGGGCATGTACGGCTGGAGCAGTTGATCGCCGACGGGGTGCTCTGCGCCACCGCCGCCGGATCGACCGCCTACAACCTCTCGGTAGGGGGCCCGATCCTGCCGCTGGACGCCAAACTCCTGGCGCTCACGCCGATTTCGGCCTTCCGCCCCCGCCGCTGGCGTGGTGCCCTGCTGCCGGATTACGCCCGCATCCAGATCGAGGTGCTGGATGCGGGTCACCGCCCGGTGGCGGCGGTGGCTGACCACACGGAGTTCCGCCGCGTCCGCACGGTGGAGACGTCGCTCGATCGCTCCACCGACCTCGTGCTGCTGCACGATCCGGGGCACAGCCTCGACGAGCGGATTTTGCGGGAGCAGTTCGGTTAGCGGGCCGCCTCGTCATTCCGGGTGGCTGCAGGCTGGCCCGGAATGACGGCAAGACGAGCGAAAGTCAGGGCCGCCGGTACACCCACACCCGGGCGGGCGGAAGGTTCAGCCACACCCGGTTCGACGGCGCGGCGGTGTAGCTGCCCGCCTCGCATTTGGCGGGAATGGGCGGCACCACGGCATAGGTGAACTGGATGAAGGGCGCGCTCGGCCGCATCAGGTCGTGGGCGGCGTTGAGCAGATCGAGGCGCTGCTCCAGCGGCTTCGTGAACAGCGGCAGGCTGGAGATGGTCGCCGCGCCCGGCGCCGAGAGCGCATCGCCCAGCGTGTCGCGGATGTTGTAGGCGTCCCCGCGAATCACCGTGACGCCAGGGAAGCGCCGGGCGAGCAGGCGGCAGAAATCCGGGTTGAACTCCACGAGGATCATCCGCTCGGGGGCGATGCCCCGGCGAATCAACGCTTCGGTCACCGGCCCCGTGCCCGGTCCCAGCTCGATCACCGGACCTTCTTGCTGCGGATCGACGTAGGAGGCCATCGTCCGGGCGAGCATCCGCCCCGAGGGGGTCACCGCCCCGGTGACGAGGGGGCGCTCCAACCATGAGCGGAGGAACCTCGCTTCGTCCTCCAGGGGATCGCGGCGCGGCCCACGGAGGCGGCCCGTGATGCCGGAGACCTTTGCACTGGAGTGGCGCAGCGGCGGCAAGTCCTGGATTCCCGATGCCGTGGAGAGACGGAAGGTGTGTGGCAGGCTAACGTATCTATCGTCCAGCCAAGGCGCCGCCTAGGTCCTACGCGCCACGGCGTGACGCCGTGTGCGCATGGCCTGAAGGCGGCTCATGCCTTGGCGGCGCCCCCGAAGAACTCGCGAACCTTGGAAAAGAACCCTGCCGATTCAGGATGATTTTCGGACGAGGCCGATTCGTCGAACTCGAGCAGCAGCTCGCGCTGGCGCTTGGTGAGGTTCTGCGGCGTCTCGACGAAGACCTGGATGTAGAGATCACCGATCTCGCGCGACCGCAGGACCGGCATGCCCTTGCCCTTGATGCGGAACTGCTTCGCCGTCTGGGTCCCGGCCGGGATGCGCACCTGGGTCTGCGAACCGTCGATGACCGGCACGGTGATCTCGCCGGACAGGGCGGCAGTCACCATGGAAATCGGCACGCGGCAGAACAGGTCCGCGCCGTCGCGCTGGAAGAACTCATGCGGCTTGATCGAGAGGAAGACGTAGAGGTCCCCCGAGGGGCCGCCGCGCAGGCCGCTCTCGCCCTCGCCCGCGAGGCGGATGCGCAGGCCGTCATCGACGCCCGCCGGCACGTTGATGGACAGCGTCCGCTCTCGGTTGACCCGGCCCGCGCCCTGGCAGTTCGTGCAGGGATCGTCCACGATCTCGCCGCGGCCGTGGCAATTCGGGCAGGTCCGCTCGATGGCGAAGAAGCCTTGCGCCGCGCGCACCCGGCCGTATCCGCCGCAGGTGGTGCAGGGGCGCGGCTTGGAGCCGGGCTTGGCACCCGTGCCCGAGCAGGTGTCGCAGGTGATCGAGGTCGGGATCTTGATGGTCTCGGCCTTGCCGGCGAAGGCCTCTTCGAGCGTGATTTCGAGGTTGTAGCGCAGGTCGGCGCCGCGCTCGCGGCCCGGCGTGCCGCCCCGGCGCCCGCCACCACCCGGCGCCCCCGGCCATCGCCGAAGAAATTGTCGAAGATGTCCGACATGAAGTCGCCGAACTCGTTGCCGAAGCCCGGTCCGCCGCCACCGCCCTGGCTGAAGGCGGCATGGCCGAACCGGTCGTAGGCGGCTCGCTTCTGACCGTCGGAGAGGCACTGATAGGCCTCGTTGATCTCCTTGAACTTGATCTCGGCTTCTTTGTCGCCGGGATTGCGGTCGGGATGGTAGGTCATCGCGAGCTTGCGGAACGCGGATTTCATCTCGCCTTCCGTGGCGGTCTTTGCGACCCCCAGCACCTCGTAATAGTCCCGCTTCGACATCCCGTTCCGTCCCCGGACAATCCCTAGCGCGGCCACAAGGCCCGACCAGAACGGTCAAGGCCCCCGTCTTTTGAGCGGAGCGAAGCAATCCAGGGACGCGCCACGGCTTCAGAACGTCCCGCTGGCCTGGATTGCTTCGCTCCGCTCGCAAGGACAGCGAGAGTTTCAGGAGCCTCTCCGACCAGCCCGGCCAGACACTCCAAAGAGGTCATGGGGGCGGAAGGGGCGGCACCTCGGCCTTAGACTTGTTGCTGTACCTGCATTCGAGGCCACCGCAACAGAAGACGGGACCGGATCGCTCCGGCCCCGTGCAATTTTCAGACGAGCGTGGCGATTAAGCCCGCTTCTTCTGATCCTTGTCGTCGACCTCCTGGAAGTCGGCGTCGATGACGTCGTCCTTCTTCTCAGCGGAGGCTTCACCCGCCGCCGCGCCGTCCGGCCCGGCCGACTGGCTCGCGGCGTACATCGCCTCGCCGAGCTTCATGGACGCCTGCATCAGGTCCGTGGTGCGAGCCTTGATGGTCTCGACGTCGTCGCCTTCCAGCGCGGTCTTCAGCGCGGCGATCGCCGTCTCGATACCGCCCTTGTCGGCTGCCGAGACCTTGTCGCCGTACTCCTTCACCGACTTCTCGGTGGAGTGGACAAGGCTCTCGCCCTGGTTCTTCACCTCGACCAGTTCGCGGCGGCGCTTGTCGGCCTCGGCATTCGCCTCGGCGTCCTTCACCATCCGGTCGATATCGGCATCCGAGAGACCGCCCGAGGCCTGGATGCGGATCTGGTGCTCCTTGTTCGTCGCCTTGTCCTTGGCCGTCACGTTGACGATGCCGTTGGCGTCGATGTCGAAGGTCACCTCGATCTGCGGCATGCCGCGCGGGGCCGGCGGAATGCCGACGAGGTCGAACTGGCCGAGCAGCTTGTTGTCCGCCGCCATCTCGCGCTCGCCCTGGAAGACCCGGATCGTCACGGCGTTCTGGTTGTCTTCGGCCGTGGAGAAGGTCTGGGACTTCTTGGTCGGGATCGTGGTGTTGCGATCGATCAGGCGGGTGAACACGCCGCCCAGCGTCTCGATGCCGAGCGAGAGCGGGGTGACGTCGAGGAGCAGCACGTCCTTCACGTCGCCCTGGAGCACGCCGGCCTGCACCGCCGCGCCGATGGCCACGACCTCATCCGGGTTGACGCCCTTGTGGGGCTCCTTCCCGAAGAAGGACTTCACCACCTCCTGGATCTTCGGCATGCGGATCATGCCGCCGACGAGCACCACCTCATCGATCTCGGCGGGGGAGACGCCGGCATCCTTGAGCGCCTTGCGGCAGGGCTCGATCGTCCGCTGGACGAGATCGTCCACCAGCGACTCGAACTTGGCGCGCGAGAGCTTGAGCGCGAGGTGCTTCGGGCCGGTCTGGTCGGCGGTGATGTAGGGCAGGTTGATCTCGGTCTGCGTCGAGGACGACAGCTCGATCTTGGCCTTCTCGGCGGCCTCCTTGAGGCGCTGAAGGGCGAGCTTGTCCTTCGTCAGGTCGATGCCCTGCTCCTTCTTGAACTCTGCGGTCAGGTACTCGACCACGCGGTTGTCGAAGTCCTCGCCGCCCAGGAACGTGTCGCCGTTCGTGGACTTCACCTCGAACACGCCGTCACCGATCTCAAGGATCGAGACGTCGAAGGTGCCGCCGCCGAGGTCGTAGACCGCGATGGTGCCCGCCTTCTTCTTGTCGAGGCCGTAGGCCAGTGCGGCCGCCGTCGGCTCGTTGATGATGCGCAGAACCTCAAGGCCCGCGATCTTGCCGGCGTCCTTGGTGGCCTGACGCTGGGCGTCGTTGAAGTAGGCCGGAACGGTGATGACCGCCTGCGTGACCGGCTGGCCGAGATGGGCCTCCGCCGTCTCCTTCATCTTCTGAAGGGTGAAGGCCGAGATCTGCGACGGCGAGTACTTCTTACCGTCGGCCTCGACCCAGGCGTCGCCGTTGTCGCCGCGGACGATCTTGTAGGGGACGAGACCCTTGTCCTTCTGGGTCATCGGGTCGTCGTAGGTGCGCCCGATCAGGCGCTTGATGGCGAAGAACGTCCGCTCGGGGTTCGTGACCGCCTGGCGCTTGGCCGGCTGGCCGACGAGCCGCTCGCCGTCATCCGTGAAGGCCACGATCGACGGGGTGGTGCGGGCGCCTTCAGAATTCTCAATGACCTTGGGCTGCGTGCCTTCCATAACGGCCACGCAGGAATTGGTGGTGCCGAGGTCGATACCGATTACCTTACCCATGGTGGGATCCCTCTTCTGTCGCGTTCAAGCAGACCGCCGAGCCCCGAAGCAGCTCGGCCCATGGCATTTCAGAACTCGCGGTGGAGACTGACGCATCTGACGTGAGTACGGGACTCGGGCCGGATCGAGGGCCGCGAACGGCTGCAATCCGGCGGATAATCCCGCGTCGTCGGCGATATAAGAACCGCCGCTCTGCCTCGCAAGAAGCCTTGGCACGAAGGGCACCCGGAGCGCCAGCGCCTTCGGAGCCTTGAGGTTTTCAACTCTCCCGGTGGTCAAGGCCCACCTGCGCCGCTGCAATTTGTTGCTTCGCTGCCACGTCAGCGCCACCGATGCCGTGTTAACCCAGTCGCGAGGGATCGTGACCGGCCCCGCAGGAAGATCCAGACAAGAGCCGTCCTTGCCCGCGCGCCCCCTTCGTCCGACCCGCCTCCTTCTGCTCTCCGCCGTGGCCGCCGGTCTCGCCCTCGGGGCTCCCGCTCGTCCGGCTCACGCGCAGAATTTTCTGGAACGTCTGTTCGGCATCAAGCCGGAGCGCCCCCCGTTCCGCCCCTGCGGGTCCCCGAGGGCGCCCCGCCGCCCGGTCCTGCCGCTCCGGAGGAGCCGGGCCAGGCCGCGCCCGAGGCGTCCCGCCCCGCTCCCGTGCCGCGCGGCCCGGTGGTGCTGAAGGCGCCGAGCGAGGACAGCGTCATCGGGCAGGACCTCCAGCGTAACGGTGGCGCAGGCGCGCTGAAGCTCGAACGGGCGGGCACCGGCGTCACCGCGACCATGACCCTGCCCGGCACCAAGATCTCCCAGCCCACCGAGAGTTGCAGTGTGAAGCTCGGCGGCGGCAAGCCGATCCCGCTCACCTCCTCCGGTCGCCCGGAGGGCGTGCCGCGCTACGAGGCCTCCGCCGCGGAATGCCCCCTGCGCTTCGACGTAGCGGAGGGCAGCGTGCTGGTAACCGCCCTCGATTCGAGCGCGACCTGCACCTTCACGGCGGCCGATTGCGCGACCACGCCGGTGGGCCTCTGGGGGCCGCCCGCCGCGACCCTGGTGCCTCGCGCGAGCGAGTTCGACACGGCGCGCGGCGTCGCGGACAAGTCCGTGCGGGACAATTACAAGCTGATGACCCAGCGCGCCCGCCGCGAGGACGTGCGCCCGATCGTGGCCGAGCAGGCGGCCTTCTCGGCGGATCGGGAGCAGTTCTGCCGCAGCTACGCCCGCGAGGGCACCCACGGCTTCTGCCACCTGCGCTTCACGGAAAACCGCTCCCTTGCGCTGGCGACACGCCTGGGTGCGAATACGGCGGCGCCGACGGCAGCCACTACGACGACGGCTGCCCCGCGCAGGCCCCGCCCGAAGCCTTCCGTCGACGGCATGAATCCGGACGTGTTCAGCCCGCCGGAGCCCGAATAGGCCCGGCGCCTCAGGCCCGCCCGACGCTCGCCGAGAGCATGGCCGGATCAATGCCGTTCTCGCGCAAGGTGCGATCGTATTTCGCATCAAGATCGGCGGCGAAGATCAGGCTCGGATCCGCTTGGCAGTTGAGCCAGCCATTGGCCATGATCTCGCTTTCGAGCTGGCCCGCCTGCCAGCCCGCATAGCCCAGCGCCAGGACCGCGTTGGCCGGGCCCTCGCCGCTGGCGATGGCGCGCAGGATCTCCACCGTGGCGGTGAGGCAGATGCCGTCATCGATGATCAGCGTCGATTGCGCGATGTGAAAATCGTCCGAGTGGAGGACGAAGCCGCGACGCCCCTCCACCGGGCCGCCCATCAGCACCGGCATGTGGCCGACCCGCTCGCGCAGGCGGATCGCATCCGCCTCGGGCGCCACATCGAGCTGCACCAGCAGGTCCGGCATGCTGATGTCGATGGCGGGCTTGTTGACGATGATCCCCATCGCCCCATCGGAGGAATGCGCGCAAATATAGATCACGGAACGCGCGAAGCGTTCGTCCGCCATGCCCGGCATCGCGACCAGAAACTGGCCGTCGAGGAAATTGGTGCCGGAGAGCGCCGTCTGCCGGGGAGGAAGGGATGTCGGCATGAGCTTATGCTGGCCTTCCGCCCTCATCTTGTCCAGCGGACAAAGTGTTCGCTGTGCGCGCCACGTACGCCGCCTCGACACTGGCACACCCGCACGCTAGGTCAGCCGCAAGTACGCGGGGGAATCCCGCCCCACCGGAGACACCAGAGATGATCCAGGTCGGCGAACACCTGCCTCAGGCGACCTTCCGGGTGATCGGCCCCGAAGGCCCGATGGCGCGCACCACGGATGACGTGTTCAAGGGCCGCCGCATCGTGCTGATCGGCGTTCCCGGCGCCTTCACCCCGAGCTGCCACCGCAACCACCTGCCGGGCTTCGTGCAGCACAAGGCGGAGATCCTCTCCAAGGGCGTCGACGCCATCGCCGTGACGAGCGTCAACGACGTGTTCGTGCTCGACGCGTGGTCGAAGGCGAGCGCGGCCGAAGGCATCGAGTTCCTGGCCGACGGCAATGCCGATTTCGCCAAGGCCATCGGGCTGGACATGGACGGCACGGGCTTCGGCCTCGGCACGCGCTCGAAGCGCTACTCCATGCTGGTCGAAGACGGCGTGGTGCGGGTGCTCAACGTCGAGGAATCGCCCTCCAAGGCCGAGGCCTCGGGCGCCGAGGCGATCCTGAAGCTGCTCTGAGCCTATAAGGGTCCGGCCCTCGTGAGGCCACGATCTCCGGGATAAGGCGGCGCGGCTCGACGTGTCGATGCGCGCCGCCGGCCCCGGGGATCGAATGACCTTCTTGCACGACCTGCCGATCGCGGATCTGATCGCGAATTACGGCTACCTGTTCATCTTCCTCATCATCACGCTGGAGAGCGCGGGCGTCCCCTGCCCCGGTGAGACGGCGCTGATCTCGGCCGCCGTCTATGCGGGCAGCACCGGCAAGCTCGACATCGCGGGCGTGATCGCCGCAGCCGCCGGAGCGGCGATCCTGGGCGACAACCTCGGCTACTGGGCCGGGCGCCGCTGGGGGATGCCGCTGCTGCTGCGCTACGGCCACCTGATCGCCCTCGACCATGGGCGGCTGAAGCTTGGCCAGTACCTGTTCCGGCGCCACGGCGGGAAGATCGTGTTCTTCGGCCGCTTCACCGCGATGCTGCGCGCCTACGCGGCCCTGCTCGCGGGGGTGAACCGCCTGGATGCCCGCCGCTTCTTCGTGTTCAACGCACTGGGCGGCATCGTCTGGGCGGCGAGCATGGGCCTCGGGTCGTATTATTTCGGCCGCTCTATCGAAACCATCGCCGGGCCGGTTGGCCTCACCCTGCTCGGCCTCGTGATCCTGGGCGGCATCGCCCTCTGGCTCTTCGTGCGCCGCCACGAGGCCCGCTTGGTCTCGAAGGCCGAACTCGCGATCCCGGGGCCGCTGGTCTGACGGCTCGCGACGTGACCGAGGGTCGAGCAGCAGCGCGTCAATCCGGGTCGATTTCGAGATCCGCCAACTCCCCATGGTGGAGCAGGAGCACGCCCGTCGCGGCGGCGAGCCTGCGGGCGGCGGGGGTGAAGCCGGCATTCGAGACGACGGCCGCGCGGTCGCCCTCCCAATAGCGGAGCGCCGCAGCGGCCTCCTGTACGGCGGCGTTGCCGACCGGGCGGCCCAGCCGCTTGCATTGCACGATGAGCCTCAACCCCTCCCGTTCGGCCACGACATCCGCGCCCTGGTCGCCGCTCGGCGGGGTGCGGTGGGTGCGCCAGCCCGCCCGCGTGAGGAGCCCGGCGCAGAACCGCTCGTAATCGATGCCGTCCTCGGGCGCCTCGTCCTCGTCGGGCAGATCGATCGCGGCGGCCTCGTCCTCGATCAGGGCGAGCATGCGCGGACGCTCCCGCGCGAACAGATCCGCATCGCGGGTGCCGAGTTGCGGCAGCACGGTGCGGTCGAGGAAATAATGGCATTCACGCTGCCAGCCATCTTCGATCAGGTTGCCGTAGGCATCCTCGAACCGCTCCTGGCGGCGCCGAAGCGCGAGAGTTTCGGCATGGTGCCGGGCGATGCGTCGGACACGGCGCCGCAGGCGACGGGGACGGTCGAGATGGCGGGCGAGCACGGCGATGAGCGCCACCCCCGTCCCGGCAAAGGCCGGGGGTCCGTACCAGAAGGCGATGGACGCCCCGGTCACCCCCGTCCAGAACAGGCGGGTGACGAGGCTCGGCGGACGGGCAGGCGCCTCGCCCGCCGAGGCCGCAGCGGGCGAACCAGGGCGCGCGGACGACATCGGCATCGGCAACTCGATCGTTCGTGATGTCCATGACCCTCGCAAGCCCCCCTTGCCCGATCCTGAAGCAGCGGGGAAAAGCTGTGGATCGCCCGACGCGCCCGGGGACGGCATGAGCACCTATCGCTTCGACAGGCTTCTCGCCCCGCGCGCCGTCGCCTTCGTCGGCGCCGGCTCCCGCGAGGGCAGCGTGGGCCGCAGCGTGCTGTCGAACCTCATGCGGGCGGGCTATCCGGGCCGTATCCTGCCGGTTCATCCGACGGAAGGCGAGATCGAGGGCCTTCCCGCCGCTCCGAGCCTTTCGGCGCTGCCGGCCGTGCCCGATCTCGTCGTGATCGCCGTGCCGCCCGCGCACGTCCCGGATGTGGTCGAGGAGGCGGGGCGAATCGGCGCTGCAGCCGCCATCATCCTGAGCGCCGGGCTCGGCACGGGACCGGAGGATCCGGGGCCGCGCGCCCGCAGGGCCGCCCGTCATCACGGCCTGCGCCTTATCGGGCCGAACAGCGCGGGCCTCTGCGTGCCCGGGCGGAAGCTCGATGCCAGCCTGTTCGCGCACGCTCCTTCGGCGGGGGACCTCGCCCTGATCTCGCAATCGGGCACGGTGGCGGCGGCGATCGCGGAATGGGCGAGCCGCCGGGAGGTCGGCTTCTCGGCGGTGATGGCGCTCGGCAGCGCCATGGATGTCGATGCCTCCGATTGCCTGGACCATTTCGCGGCCGACATCCGCACCCGCGCGATCCTGCTCTGCCTCGATCGCGTGGAGGATGCGCGGCGCTTCATGTCCGCCGCCCGCGCGGCGGCGAGGGCGAAGCCCGTGGTGGTGCTGCGCGCCGGACGGCGGCGGCCGGATGCTCCGGCGGCGTCCGATTCCGCCGTCACCCATACGGGGGCGCTGGCCCGGCCCGATGCGGTCTACGCCGCCGCCTTCCGGCGGGCGGGCCTGCTCGCGGTGCAGGATCTCGACGAGATGTTCGCCGCCATCGAGACCCTGGGGCGGCAGCGGCCCTTTCCCGGCAAGCGACTCTCGATTCTCACCAACGGGCTCGGCATCGGGCTCCTGGCCGCCGACAGGCTGGCCGACCGGGACGGGATCCTGGCCCGAAACCCGCAAGGCAACCCGGTCAACCTCGGCATGGATGCGGGCGGCCCTGCCTTCGCGCAGGCGCTGGAGCCGCTGCTGACCGATGAGGAGAGCGACGCCGTTCTGGCGATCCACGTTCCGACGATCCGCTCGGATGCGCGGGCGGTCGCCACGGCCATCGCCGAGACGGTGACGCAGGCGCGCAAGGGCCAGAGCCGCAAGAAGCCGGTCTTCGCCGTGTCGCTGGGCGAGGCCGAGACGGTACGAGAGACCTTCGCGGGCGCGGGCATCCCGCAATTCTCCACCGATACGGAGGCGATCGAAGGCTTCCTGCACCTCGTGCGCTACCGGGAGGCGCAGGACGACCTGATGCGCACCCCCGACTCGCTGCCGCGGGACTTCTCACCCGACACGGAACGGGCGCGGCGGATCGTGGGCGACGCGCTCCGCCAGGGCGCATCATGGCTCGACCCCATCGCGGTGGGCGAGTTGCTGGAGGCCTACTGCATCCCGGCTGTGCCCCTGATCCTCGCCCCCGACATCGACGCGGCGGCGGCGGCGGCATGGCCGCTGATCGCCGGGGGGCAGGCGGTGGCGCTGAAGGTCGTCTCCCCCGACATCGTGCACAAATCCGATATCGGCGGCGTTCATCTCGACCTCACCAGCGAGGCGGATGTGCGCGAGGCCGCGCGCTCCATCCTCGCCCGTGCGCGCCGGGAGCGGCCCGATGCTCGCGTCACCGGCTTCGCGGTGCAGCCGATGGTGCGCCGGGGCCGCCGACGGGAACTCATCGCAGGGCTCGCGGAGGATCCGGTCTTCGGTCCCGTGGTGGTGTTCGGCCGGGGCGGCACCGCCGTCGAGGTGATCGACGACCGGGCGCTCGGCCTGCCGCCGCTGGACCTGATCCTCGCCCGTGACCTCATCGCCCGCACGCGGGTGGCTCGGCGGCTCGACGCCTATCGCGACGTGCCCGCCGCCGATCTCGCCGCCATCGCCCTGACGCTGGTGAAGATCGCCCAACTCTCCGCCGACCTGCCGCAGGTGCGCGAACTCGACATCAACCCCCTTCTCGCCGACGAGACCGGCGTTCTCGCCCTCGACGCACGCGTGCGGATCGGCCGCGTGCCGCAAAGCCGCTACGGCGAGCGCGACCGTCGCGGCGGCGGGCATCCGGGCTTCGCGATCCGCCCCTATCCCGTGGAATGGGTGCGGGTGCTCAACCTGAAGGACCGGACGGTGCGGGTGCGACCGGTGCGACCGGAGGACGAAGAGCTCTTCCGGGTGTTCTTCGAGAACCTCGATCCCGAGAGCCTGCGCCTGCGCTTCTTCGGCCCGGTCCGGGCCTTCAGCCACGCCTTCCTCGCCCGGCTGACGCAACTCGACTACGCCCGCGCCATCGCCTTCGTGGCCGTGGAGATCGGGCCCGATGGTCGCGAGCGGATGCTCGGCGCGGTACGCCTTCACGCCGATGCCAACAACGACAGCGGCGAATACGCCATCGGCGTCGGCCAGGACGCGCGCGGCACCGGCCTCGCCTTCGCACTGATGCGGCTGATGATCGACTGGGCGCGATCCGAAGGGATCGGCCGGGTGGAAGGAACGGTCCTGTCCGAGAATCGCCCGATGCTCGCCGTCTGCCGCCGCCTGGGCTTCACGCAGAAGCGTGATCCGGACGATCCGGGGGTGATGAAGGTTCGGCTCGATCTGTCGGAGGCGAGGGAGGCGCAGAGCCGCTCTTGATCGTCACCTTCCCTCTATGATCAGCATAGCAAAAGCCCCCACGCATCGCTGCGCGGGGCCCCTTACATTAGCCGACTAAAAGATCAGTGGCCGCTATCCGTCGCGTTGCGGGTCGCCTCGTAGAGGAACCACGTCCGCTCCTCGGATTGGTCGATCCATTCTTCCAGCAGCGAGGTGGTCGAGACGTCGTTCGCCTCGTCGGTCACCTCGTGCAGCTCGCGCATATGGGCGGTGAGCGCCTTGTTGTCGTCGCGCAGCTCCTTGAGCATGTCGAGCGGGCTCACATACTCGGCATCGTTGTCGGCCACGCGGGTCAGGGTCTTGGCCTGGCCCAGCGAGCGCAGCACCGTGCCGCCGATCTTGCGGGCGCGCTCGCCCACAGCGTCGATGATCGAGAAGATCTGCTGCGACTGCTCGTCCATCATCAGGTGGTAGTCGCGGAAATTCGGCCCGCTGACATGCCAGTGGAAATTCTTCGTCTTGATGTAGAGGGCGAAGAGGTCCGACAGCAGGACGGTGAGGCCCTCGGCAATCTTCTTGGTATCGTTCGGGTCGAGATCGGTCGGCGTGTTGAGGCGATCGCTCTCGATACGGCTGACCGGGTTGGCCTTGGCCATCGTTCAAGCTCCTATTGCAGGCGTTGAAGGGCTGGCCCGCCCCGGAAAAACCGGGCTGGCCACGTTCTCCCCTGCAATCGCAGCGCGGCGGGATGGTTCCGAACGCGAGGTTCCCGCATGGCAGGCCCGCGATCAGCGAACCAGCGGCGTCGGCTCGCTGTTGCGGCGCTCCGCCGCGGCCTTCTGAGGTATGGGACGGGGAGCAGGCGAACGAGGGCCCAGGGACCCGGTCGTCGCAGGCTCCGCAGACTTCGGAGTCACGGCAGCGGCGGGCGCGGGCTTGGGGGCTGCCTGCGCCGCCGGTGCAGGCTTCGACGCCGAAGCCGATGCGGGCTTGGCACTGTCGGGCTTGGCATTCTCTGGCTTGGGGCCGTCGAGGCCGTAGATGTCGTCGCGGAACTGGGCGCGCCCGTCCGGTCCGGCATAGCCGGTGAGATAGACGAAGGCGACGGGAATAGGCTTTGGGAGCTTGATATCCCGCCGCTCGCCATCCGCGATGCCGCTCTCGATCTCCATGGCACCCCAGGTCGAGCCCGGCCCGTTCGGCCCCTCGACCCCCTGCAACAGCCAGCCGACCAGCTCCTTCACTTGGCCGACGCGGACACAGCCATGGCTGTGAAACCGTACCGACCGCGCAAAGAGCGACTTGGCCGGGGTGTCGTGCATGTAGACGGCAAACCGGTTGGGCATGTCGATGCGGACTTGGCCCAGCGAGTTATCGAGCCCCGAATCCTGCCGCAGCGTATAATCGGCGGCCTTCTCGCTCGCCCAATCGATCTTGGTCGGGTCCACCTCGGTCCCGCCCGGACCTAGGATGCGGATCCGGTTCTTGGCGAGGTAGCCGGGGTTCTTCCGCATCTGCGGAATGATCTCGTTCTTCACAACCGAGACCGGCACGGTCCAGGTTGGGTTGAAGTTGATGTCGGTGATGCGGGTCTCGATCGTGGGGGTCGCCTTGTCGGGCGAGCCGACCACGGCGACGTAGCGGCGTACTACCTGCCCATTCTCGATCGCTTCGACCGTGGCGGACGGGATGTTCACGGCGACATAGCGCTCACCGAAAGCGAACTTGATGCCCATGAGACGCGCCGCAGACGCGGCCAGCGCTTTTGCCGCATCTCAGCCGGAATGTTCAACGCGTTGATGGTGAGCCGGCCAAGTATCCCGCTATCCGGCAGGCCGTGACGGGCCTGGAAGGCGGAGATCGCAGTCACGAGAGGCGGATCGAGCCGGTCGCTCGGGGGGGCATCGGCGGGGAGATCCCCCTCGAGCGTCAGATGATGGCGCAAAGCCGGGATCGCCGGATGGCGCTCGCCGGGCTTCAGGCTGATCAGGGTGTCGGGCACCTTCTCCCAACCGCCCGCTTCCACGAAGGCGGCATAGCGCTCGGCAGCGCGCAGGGTGTTCAGGAAAGTTTGTGACGAAAAGGTCGGAACCGGATCGGTCGAGACCTTCGCGTAGACCAGCGGGGCGGGCTCGCGGCTCTTGCGTGGTGTATCCTGCGGCTTGGCAGGGGCAGCCTCTACAACCGGTTGAACCGGGCTCGGCGCGGGCTCGAGTGGCTTTGCAGCAATCTCTTTTGCCGGCTCTGTTTTTACAGCGTCGGTGGCTGGCTGCTGCATCACCGGGGCAGCGGCGATGTCCTGGGCATGGACGGCGGCCGTTCCGGTCAACAGGGCGGACAGGCAGAGGCCGGCCGCAACGGCGGCACGGGGGCGGCTCGGGGTCGGGACCATACGCGACTCTCCCGACGGCGCCGGAGGCGGCGCGGTCTGGCGAGAGAATGCGGGTGCGATGGTTACCAATCCCCTCCGGCGTGCACGCTCATGCTGTACCGCGCAGGCGCGCCCGCACGGTGGAGTGGTCCGGCGCGTGACGGAAGGCCGCGATCAGCGCCTCGCGGAACGGCTTCGGGCGCATCGCCTCGTCGAGGGGCAACGGACGCTGGCGGCGACCATCCGGGCGGCGATGGTCGGGATGATCGTTGAGCCATGTATCGCCGTCGAACAGGCCCCAGGTCACGACATCGAGGAGCGCGGGCTCATCGAGCGCGACATCGAGGAAGCGTCGGGCGAAATCCGCCACGCCCTTGTCCCGTGCTGCCGGATCCGCGGGGAAGGCCTTGTCATCGATATCGAGCTCGGTGATCGCGATGCCGACGCCGAGCTGGCCGAGTTCCCGCAGGAAGCGGCGGAACTTCGCCGCGTCGAACGGATGGTCGCTCACGAGATGGGCTTGGATGCCGAAGCGGCGGACCGGCACGCCCCGCTTTCGCATCGCCTCGAGCCGTGTGAGCACGCGGGCGCGGCGGGCCTCCACCCAGCCGAAATCGTGCTCCAGGGAATCCTCGTTCCAGGTCAGCACCGCGCTGGGGTCGGCGTCGTGCGCGAGGCGGAAGGCGAGGTCGAGATAGCCCGGCCCGAGGGCGGCGAGCCAGGGCGTTTCGCGCAGGCCGTCCTCCCGACGCACCGGCCCGTAACCCGCCAGCACTTCGTTGAGCACGTCCCAGGATTCGATCATCCCCCGGTAGCGCCCCATGGCGGTGTCGATCCAGCGCCGCAGGAAGTCCTCCGCCTGGGCGGGGCTCGCCTTGGCGAGCTGCTCTGCGACCCAGCTCGGGAGAGCTTCGTGCCAGACGAGGGCATGCCCGCGCAGGCGTTGCCCATGTGCGCGGGCGAAGCGCACCACGGAATCGGCCGGGGCGAAATCGGTGCGGCCGGGCTCCGGCATCACCACCGCCATCTTCAACTCGTTGTTGCCGAGCAGCAGGCCGCAATCCCGCGCGAGGATCTTTCTGAACTCGGCGCTGCGGTTCAGCAGGTTCGATGGCACCGCCGCCCCGAAGGCGAGGCCCTTGCGCATCGCCACCCCCTGCGGCCCATCCGCCGCCCAGGAGGGCTTACCCAGCGGCCCGAAATCCGCCGCCCCAGCGGGCCGGGAGAGAAGGCTCGCCGCACTTCCCGCGAGCAGGCTCCGGCGTTTCAGGGAGATCGACATGCCCATCCTTGCCGCCAGCGGCCTTGCGAAGCGGTGGCCTTCCCGTGGGCCTGCTCCATCTCACGCCTGCCAGCCCAAGATGGAGCCCTTTCGATGTCTCGACACCCCGCGATCAGCCCCGGCCACAGCGCGGTTGTGACGGGCGCCGCGAGCGGCATCGGCCTCGCCGCCGCGAAGGCCTTCGCCACGGCGGGCATGAATGTCTGGCTCGCCGACCTGCCGGGCGAGGCCCTGGTCGCCGCCCGCGCGGAGGTCGGAGCGCTCGCCGCCGTGGATGTCCGCGCCGTGCCGACGGACGTCTCCGATCGTGGCGCCATGGAGGCCTTGGCCGCCGCCGTGCTGCGCGGCGGGCCGCCCGCCATCGTGATGCTGAATGCCGGCGTCGAGGCCGGAGGCAAGCTCTTCTCCGACGCCGAGACCTGGGAGCGGATCATCGGCACCAACCTCTGGGGCGTGGTGAACGGCATCCGTGCCTTCGCCCCCGCCATGGCCGAATCCGGGCGGCCCGGCGCCATCATCGTCTCCGGCTCGAAGCAAGGCATCACCACGCCGCCAGGCAATGCGCCGTACAACGTCTCGAAGGCCGGCGTGAAGGCCGTGACCGAGGCCCTGGCCCATGAACTGCGCAGCCGCGAAACCTGTAAGACCAGCGCGCACCTGCTGATTCCCGGCTTCGTCTATACCGGCCTCGCCAAGGCCCGCGGCGTCGCCGAGAAGCCCGCCGGCGCCTGGACGCCGGAGGAGACGATCGAGTTCATGCTGGAGCGCCTGCAGGCGGGCGACTTCTACATCCTCTGCCCCGACAACGAGACTACCCGCGCGCAGGACGAGAAGCGCATGGCCTGGGCCATGGGCGACATCATCAAGAACCGCCCGGCCCTGTCCCGCTGGCACCCGGATTATGCCGAGGCGTTCAAGCGGCACATGGAGGGGTAGCCCCCTCTCTTGGCGCAGGTCCTGCACCGGAGTAAGCCCGGCCCCTCAGGGGCTCGTTCGGGAGCCGCCGCGCGGGGCATGCCGCCACAGACCGGGAGCCGCCTTTGGCCACGACGATCATTCCCGTCGCCTCGTTCGATTGCGTCGTCTTCGGCGCGACCGGCGACCTGACCGCGCGCAAGCTCCTGCCGGCCCTGTATTATCGCTTCCGGGACGGGCAGATTCCCGGCACCAGCCGAATCATCGGCGCGTCGCGCTCGGAACTCTCCGTGGATGCGTTCCGCGAGCATGCCCGCGACGCCCTCAAGCGCTTCGTGCCGGGCCACGATCTGCCGGACACCGCGCTGAACGATTTCCTCGCCCATCTCGATTACGTCGCCGTGGACGGTAAGGGCGACGAGGGGTGGGACGACCTCACGGCCAAGCTCAACGAGCGGCCGGATCAGGTGCGGCCCTACTACCTCGCCACCTCACCCGACCTTTACGGCTCGATCTGCCGCAACCTCAACAAGCACGGGCTGATCGGCGAGAAATCCCGCGTCGTGCTGGAAAAGCCGATCGGCAAGGATCTCAAATCCGCCAAGGCGATCAACGACGCGGTCGGGGAGGTTTTTCCCGAATCGCAGATCTTCCGGATCGACCACTATCTCGGCAAGGAGACGGTGCAGAACCTGCTCTCGCTCCGCTTCGCCAACACCATCTTCGAGCGCCTCTGGACCGCGGACGTGATCGACCACGTCCAGATCACCGTAGCCGAGACCGTCGGCGTCGAGGGCCGGGCGGGCTATTACGACACGTCCGGCGCCATGCGGGACATGCTGCAGAACCACATCCTGCAGTTGCTCTGCCTCACGGCGATGGAGAGCCCGCTCAATCTCGAAGCGAATTCGGTGCGTGACGAGAAGCTGAAGGTGCTGCGCGCCCTGAAGCCGATCACCGCCCACGACATCCAGACGGCGACGGTGCGCGGCCAGTACGTGGCGGGCGCGGTGGGCGGGCAGCCAGTGACCGGCTACCTCGACGAACTCGGCCACGAGAGCCGCACCGAGACCTTCGTGGCGATGAAGGTCGAGATCCAGTCCGGCCGCTGGGCGGGGGTGCCGTTCTACTTGCGTACCGGCAAGCGCCTGCCGCAGAAGCTGTCCGAGATCGTGGTGCAGTTCCGTGCCTCGCCCTTCTCGATCTTCCCCACCGAGGCGTTCGGCCGGGAGCCGAATCGGCTGGTGATCCGCCTACAACCGCAGGAAGGCATGAAGCTCGAGGTGATGACCAAGGATCCCGGTCCCGGCGGCCTGCGCCTGCGCCCGACGGACCTCGACATCTCCTTCGAGGAGACGTTCAAGCAGCGCTACCCCGATGCCTACGAGCGGCTGCTGATGGATGTGGTGCGCGGCAACGCCACCCTGTTCATGCGCCGCGACGAGGTGGAGGCCGCCTGGGCCTGGGCCGACGGCATCCTGAGCGCCTGGGCCGAGCGGCCCGAATCGCCCCGTCCCTATCCGGCGGGCTCCTGGGGCCCGACCGCCGCCATCGCCCTGATCGAGCGCGACGGACGCACTTGGCACGAGGAACTGCGGCTTTAGCGCAGGGGAAGAACCGGGGCGGCGGCTTGCCTTACGGCCAAGCTGCCCTTTTCCGGCCAAGCCCGGTCCCGACACTGCGCGCCCCGGGACACCGGGATGCGGACGGGGCCAAGACCATGCAGGATCACAACAGCATCGATGCCGAGCGGCGCCTGCACCGCTCGGTCGATTCCGTGCTCAGGCTCATTCACGCAGCGCAGGCCGAGCGGCAGGCACCGCCCGTGCGAGCCGCGCGCCAGCAGCGGGGCAGATCTACCGCGCCACCCGCCTCGCGCGGGCGAAGGAACGGCTCTCGGCGTCCTGAAGCGGGTTCCGGCTGGCGACCCCGGTAGGGCTCGAACCTACGACCTGCCGCTTAGAAGGCGGCTGCTCTATCCAGCTGAGCTACGGAGTCGGATGCCAGCCGGACCGAAAAGCCACGGGGGAGCGCGCCGGTCAAGGCATCCGCAGTACCAGCTCTCGAAGGGCTTGCGGACGGGACGGGTTTTCGACACCTGACGGGCGCCGCCGCAAGGATCCCTCTCCCCGTGTCCGCCCCCTCTCCGCAGGCCCCGTCTCCCCGCCGCGTCCGGCGCCGGGTGAGCACCGGGCGCGGCAACCTCGCGCAGCCCGGCGCCGACCTGACCCGCCTGCCGATCGGTCTCGATCTGCGTGGCATCCAGATCTCCGAGGGCGTCCGGGCGGGCTTCGCCTTCGGCGTCGTCTTCCTGCTCCATGCCCTGTTTCCCTGGCCGCCGCTGCTGTCGATGGCCTTCGCGGCCAACCTCGCCTGCTTCTGCGACACGGGCGGGCCGATGCATGCACGCCTGCGGGTGCTCACCACCTTCTCGTTGATTGGTGGCCTGCTCTGGGGCGGGCTCGGCCTGCTGCGGCCAATGGGCTTGCCGGTGGTGGTGCCCGTGGCCTGCGCGGTGATCTTCGCCTGCACCTATATCCGCGTGTGGAGCATCCAGGCCCA
Source organism: Methylobacterium komagatae (assembly GCF_042661665.1). Taxonomy (NCBI): domain Bacteria; kingdom Pseudomonadati; phylum Pseudomonadota; class Alphaproteobacteria; order Hyphomicrobiales; family Methylobacteriaceae; genus Methylobacterium; species Methylobacterium komagatae. The sequence continues at coordinate 1,350,242 of NZ_JBHSWN010000001.1, read as the reverse complement.
GGCGGCGGGCAATGTGCTCGTTGTGGTGGTCTGCATCGCCCTTGATCGGGCGCTGAGCCCGGCCGAGGCCGGGACGGTGGCCCTGATGTTCGCCGCCGGGGGCCTGTGGGCGACCCTGCTCGCCCTCGTCATCTGGCGGCTCCACCCCTATCGCCCCGCGCACCGGGCGGTGGCCGAGGTGTGGCGCAGCCTCGCCCGGCTGGTGGGCGACCTCGAACGCCTCGCCGCCCTGCCCGAGCCGCAGGCCGAGGCGTTCGATGGCCATGCCCGCGCCCATCGCCGGGGCGTCCGTCTCGGCATCGAGACCGCACGGGCGATGATCCTCGACCTTGCCCGCAGCCGCGAGCGCGTGTCCGAGCGTACCGCGCAGGCGTTGCTACGGCTGGAGAGCGCGGAGCAGATCTTCTCCCACCTGATCGCCATCGCCGAACTCCTCGACAGCCGCCCCTCCCCGGCGCAGCGCGCCGCCGCGCAGCATGTCCTGCGGCGGCTGCGCCCGCTTCTCGCGGTGATCGCCCGCGCGATCCGCGAGGATGCCAGCCTCGACCTCGCGCGGCTGGAGCCATCCCTCGTGCGCGTCGCGAGGGACGTCGCCGATGAGCCGACCCTGGCACGCCTCGCCGAGCGGATCGTCGGCCGGGTGCGCATCGCCGCCAAGCTGTCGACGCCGGAGGGCTATCGACCCGGCGGCCTCGACGAGGGCGGGCGGCTCGGCTGGCGGGCGCGCTCCCTCGATCCGCTGGTGCAGAACTTCACTCCGTCTTCGCCCAACCTGCGCCACGCCCTGCGGGCGACGCTGGTGGCGGCGCCCGCACTCGCGGCCACCCTCAGCTTCGGCGGCACCTTCGCGCATTGGCTGGTCATCACGCTGGTCTTGACCATGCAGCCCTTCTACGCGGCGACATGGCAGCGGGCGCTGGAGCGGATCGGCGGGACGGTGCTCGGCGGGCTGGTGGGCGCCGTTCTCGCCTACTATGCCGCCACGCCCCTGTGGCAAGCCGGGATGATCCTTGCCCTCAGCATCGTCGGCTTCGCTGCGCGGCAGATCTCCTACGGCGTGTTCGTGACCTGCCTGACGCCCCTCGTGGTGTTGTTGGTGGAGGTTCTGGAGCCGGGCCATAGTTCCTGGGAGATCGTGGCCGAGCGAGCCGGGTTCACCATCCTCGGCGGGCTCATCGCGGTGGCGAGTTGCCTCGTGCTCTGGCCGATCTGGGAGCCGGATCAGGTCCGTCAGGAACTGCGACGCGCGCTCTCCACCCACGCCGATTTCGCCCGCGCCGTCCTGGCGGCGGGTGAGGGCCGTGAGGCGGCCATCGACACGACCGCCCGCGAGGCGGGCCTTGCCCTCAACGATCTGGAGGCGGCCCTGTCCCGCGCCCTGCAGCAGCCCCGCGCCGGGCACCACCCGGAGGTGGAGGCCGCGATGGTGGCCGACGCGACGCTCCGGCGAATCAGCGCCCGGCTCTCGGTCCTGCGGCACGCGCCGGACGCCACCGCTCCCATCGCGCCCGCCTGGAAGGACTGGATCGGCGACACCCTCGCGGCCCTTGGCGCAGATGCTTCCACCCTGCCCCAGCGGCCAGAGGCGGCGCAGGGGCCTTCGTTGGCCCGGCTGGCCGCCCAGGTCGATCTGCTCACCGGCACCCTGCGCCCCGGCGACAGCCGCGCCGCTCTGCTCGCCCCGGCTTGAGCCGTCGCCCGGCGGCTGCTAGCAAGCGGGAGCCCACGGGGACCGGGGCCGGATTAGCACAGCGGTAGTGCAGCGGTTTTGTAAACCGAAGGTCGGGGGTTCGATCCCCTCATCCGGCACCATCAGGTTTTCGCCCGGAGTCTCGCTACGGCTTCGGCTTGGACGACCAAGCTTTCCAGATCGCTGTCGCCCATCGCCTGCGCCGCCAGGATGAGGCGGTCCATCAGGATCGATGCGGGCGGTGAGCCCGTCACCCCCAGCAACTGGTCCGGCGTCAGACCGAGGATCGCAGCAATACGAACCAGCGTCGCGAGGTCGGGCTCGCGTGTCCCGGCGACATAGTTCGCATAGCGCCGCTCGCTGAGCCCAGCCCGGCGCGCAACCTCGGCATTGGACAGGCCGAGAGCCTCGGCCCTGCGGCGCAGATGGGAGCCAAGGGGATGCATGGGAACGAAATGTTCCGTCAGCCCTATCCCCGTCTATGTACGATATGTTATGTCTAACCAGTACGTTTCGTTCTCAATCTTGGAACGAGGATGTTGGCAAACGTGGGTGCGTCGGGAACTCCCTCGCCCCGCTTGCGGGGAGAGGGCCGCGACGACCCTGTCGTCGGCGCGGCGAGGCGGCAGCCGAAGGTGAGGGGGAATGGCCGTAGGAGGCTCTTTCGGATGCCCCCTCACCATCGCTGCGGCTTCGCCTCCGCTTCCCGCCGACACGACGAGGTGTTGGGGGGCCTCTCCCCACAGGTGGGGAGAGCGAGAACCGGCGCCTTCTTCGGGTAGCCCCTCAATCCGTCAGTGCCGCAAGCATCCGGTTGGCGCGGGCGAGTTGTGCTTCGTTGAGGCGCGAGAGGCGCGTGTGGACCTTGCCGAGGAGGCGCGAACGCTCGCTGTCGTGGGTGAGCACCGTGCCGACGCCGAAGAAGGCGACCGCGGGCACGTCGAGGATGTTGGCAAGGCGTTCGATCGTCACCATCGACGGCGCGGCGATGCCGCGCTCCATCTTGCTGATCATCTCGGTCGAGAGCTTCACGCGCTCGGCCAACTCGGCTTGCGTGAGGTGTCGGCCCTTCCGGTGATGCCGCAGGTTCGCTCCAAAGATGACCGCAAGCGACACGCCGTACCTCCCGGGACGGGGATTCCGCGGCAAAGGGGGACGGCAGAAGGGACTATCATTGCGACTCGGAAAAAAGCCGTAATATAAGTACCAAATCCTGGCAAGAGGATTGGGCAGCGCCCTCCATGCCCCACTGGCTATGGTTTTCCCTGTTCGGGTTGGTGCTCGTAGCGGTTGCGGCGTTCGTCCTGGTGATCGGCGGGATCCTCGCCGAGCCATGGCTCATCGCCCGAAGGATCCCCCCTCAAGAGATCGAGGCCCTGGCCGAGAGGCTGATGCGCGAGCATCCGGACGATCCGGAGGAGCAGGCTCTTCTTGAGGAGCACGCCGCGTGGCATCGCAGCCGGGCGCGCGACCGGGTGCTGTGGAGCCTCGTGAGGCGCGAGATCCGGCGGCGGCAATCGGATGCGGGGCGTGTCCCGCATCCGAGTTAAGGCGCCTCAGCGGCCGTAGACGTCCTCGATGCGGATGATGTCGTCCTCGCCGGTGTAGGAGCCGACCTGGACCTCGATAAGCTCCAGCGGGATCTTGCCAGGGTTGGCGAGGCGGTGGACGCAGCCGATCGGCAGGTAGATCGCCTCGTTCTCGTGGACGAGCGTCACTTGGTCGTCGACGGTCACCTCGGCGGTGCCATGCACCACCACCCAGTGCTCGGCCCGGTGGAAGTGCTTCTGCAGCGAGAGACGGGCGCCAGGCTTCACGGTGATGCGCTTCACCTGGAAGCGCGTGCCGATATCGATGCGCTGATAATTGCCCCAGGGGCGGTACATCAGGCGATGGGCGTCGGCTTCGGGCTCCTTCCGGGCGCGAAGCTGCTCCACGAGGTTCTTGACCTCGCCGCCGCGCTCGCGGCTCGTGACGAGTACCGCATCGGGGGTCGAGACCACCACCACGTCGTCCAGGCCGACCACGGTGGTGAGCAATTCGCCCTCGCTGTGGACGAGGCTGTTGCGGGTGCCGTGCAGGGCCACCCGGCCGCGTGTGGCATTCCCGTCCGCGTCCTGCGGCGAGACCTCCCACAGGGCGCCCCAGGTGCCGATATCCGACCATGGGAACGACACCGGTAGCACCGCCGCACGGGTCGTGTGCTCCATCACGGCATAGTCCACCGAGATCTGCGGCGATTGCAGGAAGGCCTCGGTGTCGAGGCGCAGGAAGTCGAGGTCGCGTGTGGCCGCCGCGAGGGAGGCTTCGGCCGCCGCCAGGACCTCGGGGGAGTGGGTGCGCAACTCGTCGAGCATCACGTCCGCCCGGAACAGGAAGTAGCCGCTGTTCCACAGGGCGCCCTCGGCGATCAGCTGCTCGGCGCGGTCGGCCTTGGGCTTCTCGAGGAAGCGCTCGACCTTGCGCGACCCGGCCTCTCCGGCAGCACCCGGCAGGGGCGAACCGGGCTGGATGTAGCCGTAGGCGGTCGAGGGCGAAGTCGGCACGATGCCGAGCGTCATGATGAAGCCGGCCTTGGCGCCGAGGCTCGCGGCGCGCACGGCGCTGAGGAAGGCGGCATCGTCGCCGACCACATGGTCGGCGGCGAGGATCAGCACCAGCGCGTTGGGGTTCCGGGCGGCGGCGTGGAGCGCGGCCACCGTGACGGCGGCGGCGGAATCGCGCCGGGCGGGTTCGAGCAGGATGTCGGCGGCGAGGCCCGCCTGGGCGAGCTGCTCGGCGACGATGAAGCGGGCATCGTTGGCGGTGATGATGGCCGGACGCGCGAAGACGCTCCCGTCGGTCACGCGGGCGGCGGTCGCCTGGAAGGACGAGCGGTGCGCCTCGGCCAGCGGGATGAATTGCTTCGGGAAGCTCTCGCGCGAGGCGGGCCACAGGCGCGTGCCAGAGCCGCCGCAGAGGATGACCGGATGGATGAGATCTGTGGTGTCACCCGACATCGGTTCTCTCCTGCTGTCGCATCGGTTCCGGACTGGATCGGCGGACAACATGCCCTGGCGATCCGATGACTTGCGAGCTCTAAGCCCGGAAGCAAAAATGCCCGGTTGAAGAATGAAAGTCGCCCCTGCCTCTTGCCCGATATCCCATGGATTATCTGCGAGAGACAGACAATCCAGGCATTCGGGACGAGGTCATATCTTGTCATGCCGCATTGCACGCGGCGGGTCGAGCCCTCGAAGCGGCATCGTCACCGGGATGATGCGCTGCGAGGGAATTAGGGTGAATGGGGCGGGTTACTGCACGGACGGATGCGTGCTCGCCACGATGGGGAGACCGGCGGGCAACTCGCCGCAGGACGTGCAGCGCAGGCGCTGTGCCACGGCGACGATATCTTCATCGGCGCTAGCCTGGAGTTGGCTCCAACTGGCCCAGGTCGAGGCACGGCAGGTCGGACAGCGGGGAATACGCAGGCCGCGATGCCCGGTCTTCTCCCAATCCCCCACCGTCTGCGGACGGAACACGGTCATGCCGTCTCCATGGCCGACGCAACCCTCATCGCGCCGGTCCGGACGAGGGCCGGATCGCGTTCCTGAGTCATCGTTGTCCTCTACTGCGATGCCTGCGGGCGTCTATGCCGAATTGGCAGCCCCACGTCGATCACTGAATAGTGAAAACCTGAGAAAAATCTGACGAGTGTATACAACCGTAACGCGATTGATCGGTTCCAGATTCACGACTATTTTGAATTACTCGCGTTGAAACATGCGTATTTTCTTGTTTTCGGAATGCAGCGGAATGTCACGCCGCCTCAGGACCGGGCAGCGCCCCCTCGTCCCGGCGCAGGCCGACGCCGCTGACATTCTGCACGAACATGGCGCGTAGCAACGCCTCCATCTGCCCGGCGGCGGCCTCGATGGAGAGACCGTCCTGCCGGATGTTGGAGATGCAGTTGCGCCGGGAATCGGGCAGGCCCGGCTCCGGCGCGAAGGTGATGTAGCAACCGAGGCTGTCGGAAGCGGACAAGCCGGGCCGCTCGCCGATCAGCACCGCCACCGCCCGTGCCTTCAGCCGGGCTCCCACCGGATCGCCCAGGGCGACCCTCGCCTGCGTCGCGACGACCACCGGAGCGAGGCGCCACCCGGCGCGGTTCGCCCGCTCCGCCAGGGCGGCCGCCATCGGCACTGCGTTGAGGGCGACGGCCGTGGCCGAGAGGCCATCGGCGATCACGATGGCGAGGTCGCATCCCGCGCCGTCGAGCGCGGCCTCGCTCTCCGGGTTCACCGTGCGACCCCGGTCCGGCCGCCTCAGGTATTCCGCCCGGTCCGTCGCGTTGGACCGGACTTCCACGGAATCGAGCCCGTGCGCGGTCAACGCTTCGCGGATCGCATCCGTATCGAGGGGCGTCCAGACCGCCTCGCGGGCACGGGCATGGTCGAGGCCGAAGGCCAGCGCCGCCGCTGTCGGCAGGCCCGCGCCATGGGCGCCGAGCGCGATCCGCGCCTGGGTGAGGGAACGCAGATCGCGCAGGCTCGGGCGGGTGGGGACACTCATGCCGCCTTCCCCGGAAGGAGGAGGGAGGCGTCCGCGAAGGCGCCGGGCAATTCGCCCGCCGCGCCGTTGAGGCGCCCCTGTTCGTCGGTGAGGCCGACCTCGCGCAGCCACGCCTCGAATTCCGGGGCCGGGGGGCGCCGGAGCGTTTCGCGGGCGAAGACCGCATCGTGATGAGACAGCGATTGGTAGTTCAGCATCACATCGTCCGCCCCCGGCACGGTGATGACGAAGTTCACCCCCGCCGCGCAGAGCAGGACCAACAGGGCGTCCATGTCCTCGCCATCGGCGGAGGCGTGGTTGGTGTAGCAGACGTCGACCCCCATCGGCAGGCCGAGGAGCTTGCCGCAGAAATGGTCCTCCAGCCCGGCGCGGATGATCTGCTTGCCGTCGTAGAGGTATTCCGGACCGATGAAGCCGACGACTGTGTTGACGAGAAGCGGCGAAAATTCTCGCGCCACCGCGTAGGCGCGGGCCTCCATCGTCTGCTGGTCGACACCCCAATGGGCGTCGGCCGAGAGGGCGGAGCCCTGGCCCGTCTCGAAGTACATGAACTGGCCGTCCGCCGGGCAGCGGCCGAGGGCCCGGCCCGCCTGCTCCGCCTCGCGCAACACCGCGAGATCGACGCCGAAGCCGGCATTGGCCTTCTGTGAGCCCGCCACGGATTGGAACACGAGATCGACCGGCGCCCCCCGGGCCATGGCCTCGATCGCCACCGTCACGTGGCCGAGGCAGCAATGCTGTGTCGGCACAGTCAGGCGAAGGCGCAGGGTCTCCAGCAACTCGACGATGCGGATGTAATCCGGCAGCGAGTCGGTCGCCGGGTTGACCCCGATCACCGCGTCGCCCGAACCCATCAGCAACCCGTCGAGGGCGGAAACGAGGATGCCCTCCGACGAATCGGTTGGATGATTCGGCTGGTTGCGGGTGGAGAGACGCCCCGGCAGGCCGAGGGTCGAGCGGAAGTGTGTCACCACCGGCCGCTTGGCAGCGATGGCGACGAGATCCTGGAGGCGGCAGAGCTTCGAGACCGCGGCCACCATCTCCGGCGTTAGGCCGGGCGTTAGGGCCGCAAGCACCCGCGCGTCCGCCTCCGGCGAGAGCAGCCATTCCCGAAAGGCGCCAACCGTCAGCGACGAGATTGGCGCGAAGGCCTCGCGATCGTGCCGCCGGGCGATGAGATCCGACACCTCGTCGTCCTCGGAGGGGATCAGTTCCTGTTCGAGGAAGGTCTTGAGGGGGAGGTCGGCGAGCGCGATCTGCGCGGCGAGCCGTTCCACCGGCCCCTCTGCGGCGATGCCCGCGAGTTGATCGCCCGACCGTTCCGGCGTCGCCTTGGCGAGCAGGCTTTTGAGATCCGGAAATCTGAAGCGCGTGCCTTCGATGGTGGTTGCATACGCCATGAAGGGGTCTCCCCGGAGCCGCGAGGAATCCTCGCTGTTTGCGCATAGGAACGCTAGGGCCCTCGTCTTGTTTCGGCCACGCTTACCACTCAGGGAACGTTCATCCTCGGTCCCACATAGTCATTGCCAAGCTTTCGCTTGTTTCTAGATCATTTCTTGTTACATTGCTGAAACATTTGCCGATACTAATTCGTATTGGCTATTAATGGTGCCTGAATACAGAGTTCAGAGCCGATTAAATCCCCAGATCATATCAGCGCCGCCATCAGGGCGATGCGCCGAGACGCAGCCGCACGGACCGTAAGACGGACCGGACGGAGGTGAGCCGGTCGGCCCGTCCGTCAGGACGAGACAATGACTGAGGAGCACGACATTGCGGCGGCTGCGACGGCCGCGATCAGGGCCGGGCCGGAACCCGCGGAAGGGCGGCGTGGCTCGGTCGATGCCGCCGCGCGTGCCCGGATCGGACGCGAATTGCAGCGCCATTATGCGCAGGTCCTCGCCCTGCCGATCCCCGACCACCTGCGCGCCCTCGTGGAGGGCCTTGCCGAGGACGGCAGGGCGACCGGACGCGCCGAACGGGAGACCTCGCGATGATGCATTCCCTCGCACCGTCCGCCCCGCCGGTGGGGACGCCGCCGGGTGCCGACGCGGAGATGCGCGAGCTTCTGCTCGGCGCGATCCCCGCCTTACGGGCCTTCGCCTTCTCGCTGACCTACGACCTCGACCGTTCCGACGACCTCGTTCAGGACACGCTGGTGCGCGCCTGGACCCGGGCGGAGAGCTTTCGCCGGGGCACGAACCTCACGGCGTGGCTGTTCACCATCCTGCGCAACCTGTTCTACTCGGAGCAGCGCAAGCGCAAGCGCGAGGTGGAGGATGCGGATGGCCTTCATGCCGGACGCCTCACCGCCCTGCCGGAGCAGGAGGTGCGCATGGAGATGGCGCAGTTCCAGGAGGCGCTGAACCTGTTGCCGCACGCCCAGCGCGAGGCCCTGATTCTCGTGGGTGCGCAGAGCTTCACCTACGAGGAAGCGGCCGAGATCTGCGGCGTGGCGGTGGGCACCATCAAGAGCCGGGTGAGCCGCGCCCGCGTGCGGCTGATCGAGAGCCTCGGCATGCAGGGCACGGACGATATCGGCGCGGACGGCGCGACGCGGGCGGCGCTCGAGGACCGCTGAGCGCCTCTACTTGATGAGCCGCACTACGTCGCGAAAGCGGGGATGGGCGGCACTGCCGAGCCATTCGAACACGACCATCTCGGTGGTGACGACGTCGATCCCATGGGCCGCGAGGCGAGCCAGTGCCGCCTCGCGGTTTTCCGTGCGCCGGGAGGCCACCGCATCCCGCACCACGCGCACCCGGCGGCCCGCCGCCTTCAACCCCATCGCCGTCTGCAGAACGCAGATATGCGCCTCGCAGCCGGCCAGGACGAGTTCGGCCTCGTCCGGGACACGGGCGAGGAAGCCTTCCTCCCGCGTCACGTCGAAAGCCATCTTGTCCACCACTTCGCCGCCCGCCAGCGCCGGCACCGTCGAGCCCAGGGCACCGGGGTTCTGCTCGGTGATCAGAACTGGCACATCGAGGATCGACGCTGCCTCCTTGAGCCGTCGGGCATTGGCGATCAGGGCCTCCGGCTCCGCGAGGGCCGGGACGAGCCGCGCCTGAATGTCGATCAGGACGAGGAGCGAGCGGGTGGCGTCGATGGGCAGCAGCATGGGCGCGCTTCAATAGGCGGCGAAATAGTCGGCGATCTGCCCGCGATCCTGCGTCACCGTCAGGGCGAGGGACAGGAGGATGCGCGCCTTCTGCGGCGTCAGGTTATCCGCGCTGAGGATACCGCGCTCGCGCAGGCGGGTGCTGAGGGGCACGACGCCGCTGCCCGCGCGGGTCGACATCACCACGATCAAGCCCGCCTCGACCGCCTCAGCCAGAGCATCGGCCTCCAGGGGCGGGACCATGCCGGGGGCGAGACCCGCCGCGACGAGCCCCTTCGCGCCTGCCGCCCGGAAAGCACGCACCGCCGTCCCGTCCGCATCGGCATAGGCGTAGGATACGTCCACCCGGGGTAGAGCCGTGATGGTGCGGATATCGAAGGGCGTGCCGGGGGCATGCGCCCGCTCGGAACGCCGGTAGTAGCGCACGCTCTCGCCATCGACATGGCCGAGCACGCCGAAATCAGGCGTGCGGAAGGTCTGGAGACGGGTGACCGAGGTCTTGGTGACCTCGCGCGCCCCCTGGATCTCGTCATTGAGCACCACAAGCACGCCGCGTCCGCGCGACGCCGGGCTTGCGGCCGTCCGAACCGCCGCCACGAGGTTGAGCTTGGCATCGGTGGACAAGGCGGTCATCGGCCGCTGCGAGCCGACGATCACCACCGGCAGATCAACCGTCAGCGTCAGGCTCAAGGCATAGGCAGTCTCTTCCAGCGTCGCCGTGCCATGGCCGATGACGATGCCCGCGAGATCGGGATGTTCGCCTGCCACCTGCTCGCAAAGCCGCACGAGGTCGCGCCATTCCGCAAAGCCGATCCCGGGGCTCGTGACCGTCCGGAACGGCACCGGCACGACATTCGCTACCTCGGCGAGTTCGGGCACGGCGGCGACGATCTCGGCGGCATCGAGCCGCCGGTCGTTCGCGACGTAGTCGAGGATGTCGAGGAATCTCGGCCGAGGGACGAAATCGTCCCGCCCGTGCCGATGAAGGCGATTGTCGGCTTGCCGGTCATTCGTTCCATTTCCTCTTCGCGCGGGCATGCGATGCCCGCCTCAGAGGGGGAGTGCAAGGGTTCGGCCGCGCGGGGCTTAGCTGCGGAAATTGAACAGCATGGCCGAGGGTAGCGCTGATGTGCCTTGCTCGCGCGCTGTGTAGCCAATCCCGCTCTGCGACGCGCCCGTGGAGGCGGCGTCGCAGAGCGTCGATTGATGGTCGCCAAGCCTACACGACGAGGTTCACGATCCTGCCGGGCACGACAATCACCTTCTTCGGCGCCTTGCCCTCCAGCACCTTCTGCACGGCCTCAAGGGCCAGGGTGGCAGCTTCGACGGCCTTGGCGTCGGCCGTGCGCGGGACGGTGACGTCCGCCCGCTTCTTGCCGTTGATCTGGACCGGCAAGGTGATCTCGTCCTCGACCAGCAGCCCAGCCTCGGCCTCCGGCCATGTCGCCGCCGCGACGAGGCCGTCCCGGCCGAGCGCCGTCCAGCATTCCTCGGCAAGATGCGGCATCATCGGTGCGATGAGCTGCACGAGGATGCCCGCAGCCTCTCGCGCCGCGCTCTGCGAGACCGGGCCCCGCAGCCCCTCATCCAGGGCATTGGCCAGGGTGTAGATATGGGCCACGCAGCGGTTGAAGCGCAGCCGCTCCACGTCCTCGCCCACCGAGGCCAGCGCCCGGTGCGCCGCCTTGCGCAGGGCCAAGTCGGCCGCGCCGTCGCCTGAAGCCGCGCAAGCCGCATTCACAAGGCGCCACACGCGCTGCACGAACCGGGCTGCGCCCTGCACGCCCTCCTCCGTCCAGATCACATCGCGCTCGGGTGGTGAATCCGAGAGCATGAACCAGCGGGCGGTGTCGGCGCCGTAGCTCGCGATGATGTCGTCCGGGTCGACCACGTTCTTCTTCGACTTCGACATCTTTTCGATCGGCCCGATGGTTACCGGGCCGTTAGTTTTCACGTGAAACGCCTGCCGCTCCCCGCCTTCCGCAGTGAGGCGCACATCGGCCGGGGGCACCCAGGCGCCCGCCGCGTCCTTGTAGGTCTCGTGGACGACCATGCCCTGCGTGAACAGGCCCGCGAAGGGCTCGGACACGCCGGACCAGCCGGTCTCGCGCATCGCACGGGTGAAGAAGCGGGCGTAAAGCAGGTGCAGGATCGCGTGCTCGATGCCGCCGATATACTGATCAACCGGCAGCCAGCGGTTCACCGTCTCCGGGTCGGTCGGCTGGTCGGTCAGCCACGGCGCGGTGAAGCGCGCGAAGTACCACGACGAGTCGACGAACGTGTCCATCGTGTCGGTCTCGCGCCGGGCGGCGGCCCCGCATCTCGGACACGGGACCTGACGCCACGCCGCGTCCCGCTCCAGCGGGTTGCCGGGCTGGTCGAACGAGACCTCCTCCGGCAGCTTCACCGGCAGGTCCTCGACCGGCACCGGCACCGGGCCGCAGCTGTCGCAATGGATGATCGGGATCGGGCAGCCCCAGTAGCGCTGGCGCGAGACGCCCCAGTCGCGCAGGCGGAACTGCACTTTACGGGTCGCGATGCCCTCCCCTTCCAGGCGGCTCGCCACCGCATCGAAGGCGGCCTGCGTGCCCAGGCCGTCGAGGAAGCGCGAATTGATCATCCGCCCATCGCCGTCATAGGCGGTGTCGGTGATGACGAAGCTCGCCGGGTCCTGGCCCTCGGGGCAGACGACGGGTGTGTTGCCGAGCCCGTACTTGTTGGCGAAGTCGAGATCGCGCTGGTCATGTGCCGGGCAGCCGAACACGGCGCCTGTGCCGTATTCCATCAGCACGAAATTCGCGACGTAGACCGGCAAGTCCCAGGACGGATCGAGCGGATGGCGAACCCGCAGGCCCGTGTCGAAACCGAGTTTCTCCGCCGTGTCGATGGCCGCCTGCGCCGTGCCGATGCGCTGGCATTCGGCGATGAAGCCCTGCAGCGCCTCGTTGCCTTCGGCCAAGCTCGCCGCGATCGGATGATCGGCCGCGATCGCCAGGAACTTGGCACCGAACAGCGTGTCCGGCCGGGTCGTGTAGACCGTAATGCTATCCCCGTAGCCGGCAACGCTCTGCGTCAGGCCGAACCGGACCTCCAGGCCTTCGGAGCGGCCGATCCAGTTCTTCTGCATCAGCCGGACCTTCTCCGGCCAGCGGTCCAACCCATCGAGGGCGGTGAGCAGATCCTCAGCGAAATGGGTGATCTTGAAGAACCATTGGGTCAGCTCGCGCTGCTCCACCAGCGCGCCCGAGCGCCAGCCGCGGCCATCGATCACCTGCTCATTGGCGAGCACGGTATGGTCCACCGGGTCCCAGTTCACCTTCGCCGTGCGGCGCGTCACAAGCCCCTTCTCGAGGAAGTCGAGGAACATGCGCTGCTGGTGCTTGTAGTAGCTCGGATCGCAGGTCGCGATCTCACGGCTCCAATCGAGCGACAGGCCCATGGATTGGGCTGCCCGCGCATGGTGGCGATGTTGTCGTAGGTCCAGGCGCGCGGGTTGACCTTGCGCTCCATGGCGGCGTTCTCGGCGGGCAGGCCGAACGCGTCCCAGCCCATCGGGTGCAGCACGCTGAAGCCCTTGGCTCGCTTGTAGCGGGCCACCACGTCGCCCATCGCGTAGTTGCGCACGTGGCCCATATGGATGCGCCCCGAGGGATAGGGGAACATCTCCAGCACGTAGTATTTCGGACGGCCGTCGGCGTTGTCCGTCTCGAAGATCTTGGCCTGCGACCACGCCGCTTGCCAGCGCGGCTCTGCATCCTTGGCGTTGTAACGTTCGATCGGGGTGGGTGCGTCGGTCATCGGGCGGGGTCTGTCGCGGGAACGGGCGTCTTGCGGCGCAGTAGCATATCCAAGAGGCGGCGGGTCAACGGGCCTTGCATGGCCGCTCCGTCCATGCTTGCCCCGGCTCGCTCGACCCAAGGAGACACGATCATGGCCGCCCCCCTGCCCGGACCGCCCCCCGCGCCGACATCGGACACATCCCGCCGGTGGGTGAGGCCGACGTCGCCGCCGGGCTCGCGGAGGTGCGCGAGGGCGTGGCCCGCGCCGCCCGCGACAGCGACCGGGACCCGGCCGAGGTCCATCTCATCGCCATCTCGAAGACCATTCCGGCCGAGGGTATCCTTCCTGCGCTCGAGGCCGGGCAGCGGCTGTTCGGCGAGAATTACGTGCAGGAATCGGCCGCGAAATGGCCCGCGCTGAAGGAGCGATTCCCGGATGTGGAATTGCACCTCGTCGGCCCGTTGCAATCGAACAAGGCCCGCGAGGCGGTCGCCTTGTTCGATGTGATTCATTCCCTCGACCGGCTCTCGCTCGCCGCCGCCCTGGCCAAGGAGATCGCCCGCACCGGGCGGACGCCGCAGCTGCTGATCCAGGTGAACACCGGAGACGAACCGCAGAAGGGCGGTGTCCCGGTCGATCAGCTCGACACCCTGCTCAGCGAGTGCCGGGACACGCATGGCCTCGCGATTCAGGGGCTGATGTGCATCCCGCCCGTGGAGGACCCGCCTTCGGCCCATTTCGCGCTGCTGGCGAAGCTCGCCCGCGAGCGCAATCTGCCGATCCTGTCTATGGGCATGAGCAGCGATTACCCGGCGGCGATTCAGGTCGGCGCGACCCATGTCCGGGTTGGCACCGCCATCTTCGGCCAGCGGCTCAAGAAGGCCTGAAATCCAGGATTCCAAAGGACGAGTCCTTTGGTCGGGTCCAGGGGCGACGCCCCTGGAGGTTCGTAGGGCTCCGCCCTGCACTCGCCAAAGGGCCCGGCCCTTTGGGATCCCCGTTTCAGTCGATCACCAGCCGGTAGCCGACGCCGCGCACCGTCTGCAGGAAGGACGGGTTGGCGGGATCGACCTCGATCTTCCGGCGCAGGCGGTTCATCTGCACGTCGATGGCGCGCTCGGCCGCGGCGCCGCCCACCCCGGCCAAGTGCTCGCGCTCGACGGCCGCCCCAGCGGCCTGGGCGAGGATCGACAGGATCTCGCGCTCGCGCTCGGTGATGCGCAGGGTCTCGCCGTCGCGGCGCAACTCGCCCCGGTCCGGGCGGAACACGAAAGGTCCGAAAGCCACGGGCGCCGCATCCGCGTCGCGCGGGCGTACCGGGCCTCGGTTGATGATGTTGTTGAGCCGCAGCGTCAGTTCGCGCGGGTCGAAGGGCTTGGGCAGGTAATCATCGGCGCCGATCTCCAGCCCCATCACCCGGTCGTTGGGGTTCGAGCGGGCCGTGAGCATCAGGATCGGGACCTTCGAGGTCTCGCGCACGCTGCGGGCGTAATCGAACCCGTTCTCGCCGGGCATCATCACGTCGAGCACCATGGCGTCGAAGACGAGGGCCTGGGCGCGAGCCCGCGCCTCCTCGGCGCTCGCCGCCGCCGTCACGCGGAAGCCCTGCTCCGCGAGGTACCGAGCCAGCAATTCCCGCAGGCGCCGGTCGTCATCGACCACGAGGATGTGCGGCGCCTCGTCGGGCAGGTCGGCCTCGGTCCGGACGGGGTGAGCCATCAGGCGCCTCCCCCGTCGCGCACGGGCCGCACGCTCCGGCGGGCCATGAGGCGGCGCACCGCCGGCCTGTCCTCCGGCTCGATCATCGCCATCAGGAAATCCTCCGGTGAGGCGGTCGCGTCCGGCGAGGCGAGCGCCCGCGCGAGGCGCCGGGCCTGGACGCGGGTGAGGTCGGCGGCGAGCGCCGCGCCCGATTCGGTGCAGGTCAGGAGACGCTGGCGCCGGTCGCTCGTGCCCGGCCGCTGCTCGACATAGCCCTGGCCGATCAGATCCTTCAGGACCCGGTTGAGGCTCTGCTTGGTGATCCGCAGGATGTCGAGGAGTTCGGCGATGGTCAGACCGGGATAACGGTCGACGAAGTGCAGCACCCGGTGGTGCGCCCGGCCGAAGCCGTAGGCCGACAGGATCCGGTCGGGATCGCCGACGAAGTCACGATAGGCGAAGAACAGGAGCTCGATCAGGTCGTCCCCGGCGGGCTCGTGCCGCACCGTGCCGACGACGGATTTCGCGACGAAAGGCTCCTCGCGCGGTGCAATCGGTGTCACGGCGCGGCCGCTCCCCGAACGGGCGATAGGTCAGTACCCGTGACGTTTCTCAGCGCGGGCGAGGCCCGTCAAGCCTGACAGGAGGGAAGGGGCATCGGCCCCGTCCCTCCTGTCATCGACCGTCGCGCCGAGAGGCGGACGCCTAGAACAGCCCGTCGATCTGCCCGTTGGCGTCGAGGCGGATCGTGTCGGCGGCGGGGACCTTGGGCAGGCCCGGCATCGTCATGATCTCACCGCAGATCGCCACCACGAAGCCCGCGCCCGCCGAGAGGCGCACGTCGCGCACCGCCACCACGTGACCCTCCGGCGCACCGATCAGTGCCGGGTCGGTCGAGAACGAGTACTGCGTCTTGGCCATGCAGATCGGCAGGTTGCCGTAGCCGTCCTTCTCGAAGGCGGCGAGCTTCTGCGCGGCCTTCGATTCGATCTGGATATCGGCCGCCCCGTAGAGCTTCGTCGCGATGGCGCGGATCTTGTCCGAGAGCTTCGACTCGGTCTCGTAGGTGTAGCGGATCGCCTGCGCGCCGCCCTCGGACAACTTCACCACCGCACGGGCCAGTTCCTCGGCGCCCGCACCGCCATCCGCCCAATGCTTGCAGGTGATGGCCTCGACGCCGAGCTTCTCGCTGCACAGGGCCTTGAGCTTGGCGTGCTCGGCGTCGGTGTCGGCGTAGAAGTGATTGACTGCCACCACGACCGGCAGGCCGAAATTGCGCACGTTGGTGACGTGGCGCGCGAGGTTGGCGAAGCCCTTCTCCAACGCGTCGACGTTCTCGCTGCCGAGATCCTTCTTGTTGACGCCGCCATGCATCTTGAGGGCGCGGACGGTCGCCACGATCACCACCGCCGAGGGGCTGATGCCCGCTTGGCGGCACTTGATGTCGAGGAACTTCTCGGCTCCGAGATCGGCGCCGAAGCCCGCCTCCGTCACCGTGTAATCGGCGAGCCGCAGGCCGGCGCGGGTGGCGATGACCGAGTTGCAGCCATGGGCGATGTTGGCGAAGGGGCCGCCATGGATGAGGGCCGGGTTGCCTTCGAGCGTCTGCACGAGGTTCGGCTGCAGGGCGTCCTTCAGAAGCACCGTCATGGCGCCCGTGGCCTTCACGTCCTTCAGGGTCACGAGCTTGCGGTCGCGGGTCTCGGCGATGACGATGCGGCCGAGCCGCTCCTCGAGATCGGCGAGATCCTTGGCGAGACAGAACACCGCCATCACCTCGGAGGCGACGGTGATGTCGAACCCGTCCTCACGCGGGAAGCCGTTGGCGACACCGCCGAGGGATTGGGTGATGGCGCGCAGCGCCCGGTCGTTCATGTCGACCACGCGGCGCCAGTGGATGCGGCGCACGTCGATGTTGGCTCGTTCGCCCAGTAGACGTGGTTGTCGATCAACGCCGCCGCGAGGCTGTGTGCGGAGGTGATGGCGTGGAAGTCGCCGGTGAAGTGCAGGTTGATTTGCTCCATCGGCACGACCTGAGCCTTGCCGCCGCCGGCCGCGCCACCCTTCATGCCGAAGCACGGCCCGAGCGAGGGCTCGCGCAGGCAGATCATGGTCTTCTCGCCGATGCGGTTCAGGGCATCGCCCAGGCCGACGGTCGTCGTGGTCTTGCCCTCGCCCGCGGGCGTCGGCGAGATCGCCGTCACGAGGACGAGCTTGCCCTCCTTCCGGCCTTCGAGCCCGGCGATGAAGCCGTGGTCGAGCTTGGCGATGTGCTTGCCGTAATTATGCAGGGCCTCGTCCGGGATGCCGAGCTTCTCGGCCACCTGAGCGATCGGCTTGAGGGTCGCCGCGCGGGCGATTTCGATATCGGACGGCATGGGCTTCCCTCCCTGTCACACGCACACTGCCCCCGGCGGCGCTGCCGCGCGCGGTCGCCGCTCGAAGGGCGGCACGGTGCGATCGTGGCCATAATGTGAGGCAAAGCGCAGGGAAATGCGCGTCGATTTTTCTCAAGTGGCGGACAAAAAGCTCTTGCCCTGTGGGAGAAGGCCGCCGGTCCTCGAAAAGTGTGACCGCGACAGGATCCGGTCCCCCCTCCCGCTCGCGGGAGAGGGGAATCGATGCCCGCCCCTCAACCTCCGGACTTCTTGGCCTTGTCGGCCGCGCCCGGTGCCTCGTGGGGCTGGGGCGCACCCTTGGGGAGTTCCGGGTTATCGGGGTTATGCGGCGCGGCCACGGGGGCCGGCGGGTTCTCGGCCGTGGTGGTCGGCTTGCTCGTTTCGGGCAGGCCGTCCTTCAGCTTCTCGTTGATCTTGGCGAGATCATCCGGATCGGGGTTGAGGTCCTTGGCGTGCTGCCATTGGAACTTGCCCTCCAGGCGGCGGCCCGCGCGCCAATAGGCGTCGCCCAGATGGTCGTTGATGGTCGGATCGCCCGGCTTCAGCTCGACGGCCTTCTCCAGTTCCCGCACGGCATCGTCCCAGCGGCCGAGGCGGAAATAGGCCCAGCCCAGGCTGTCGACGATCATGCCGTCACGCGGGGCGGAATCGGCCGCCTGCTGTAGCAGCTTGAACGCCTCGTCGATGTTCATGTTCTGGTCGACCCAGGAATAGCCGAGGTAGTTCAGCACCTGCGCCTTGGCGGCGGGCTGGCTGTCCGGCACCAGGGACAGGGCCTTCTTCAGGTCGGCCTCAGCCTTGGGCCATTGCTTGGCGCGCTCGTAGGCGACACCGCGGAAGTAGTAGGTGGTCCAGTAGTTCGTGACCGGGCGGTCGCCGATCAGCTCGATGGCACGGGTGTAGCTCTGCGCGGCATCCGCATATTGCTTGCGTGCCCGCTGGACGTTGCCGAGCGCCGTGATGACGTCGATGTCGTCGGGATGCGCCTTCATGGCGGCGTTGAGCTGAGCCAGGGACTCGTCGCTCTTGCCCATCTGCTCGAGGTTGAGGCCGATCTGGATGTCGGAGTTGAGCTTCAGGGGCGAGTTCGCCGGGATCTGCGCATAGGCTTCGTTCGCGCGCTCGGGCTGCTTCATCCGGTCGAGGGTGTCGGCGAGCGTCAGCCGGGCGAGGCCGTGGTCCGGCCACAGGTAGAGCGCGAGGCGCAGGTAGATCACGGCGGGCAACTCGTCGCCCTGCGTCGAGCCCGCCGAGCCGAGCCCGTAGAGCACCTCGGCGGCGCCTTCCTGCGCGTTGGTGACGAGCTTGCCGAGCGGCTTGCCCGCCTTCAGCTTGTCGAGGGCGTCGCGCACCAGCGGGTGGCGCGGGGAGAGCTTGTCGAAGTCGGAATAGGCCTGGATCGCCACGTCGGTGCGGCCCATGCTGGCCTCCTGGCGGGCATAGGCATCGACGATGCGCAGGGTGTTGCGGTCACCCTCGTAGGCGGCCTTCAGGCGCGCCTCGGCCTCCTTGTCGTCACCGGTCACGGCGGCGATCAGGCCGGCATGATAGTCGCGGAAGGTGTTGTAGTACCGCTCGCCCCGCAGCTTGTTGACGGTGTCGAGGGCCTTCTTGCCATCGCCCGCCCCCGCGAAGGACCACGCGGTCAGGAGCGTGGCGGTGAGGTCGGTGGCCGCGCCACGGCCGCTGCGCGAGAAGTTCTGGCGGGCAGCGGACCATTGGCTCGCCTTGATCTGGCGGACGCCCAGGGACAGGTTCGCGAGCCCGTTGGTGGGGTCGCGCGACACGAGCTTCTCGGCTTGGCGGAACGCATCCGGCAAGGCGCCGTCGGCCAGCAGCGAGATGAAGGCGCGCTCGACGAGCTCCGCGTTGCGCGGGTCTGCCCGCACCGCCTCGCGGTAGAAGGTGGCCGCCGCCGTCGTGTCGCGCGCCGCTCCGGCGATGTAGGCCGAGAGGAAGTTGCCTTCGAGCGATTCCGCCGGCTCGTAATCGCCCGCCGGGGACGAGACGGTCTCCTTCGGCTGGGCCGCGTACGCGCCGGGGACGAGACCGGTGGCGAGCAGGAGGGCGAGCGCCGAAGCGGTGCGGCGGGCGCGAAAATGGGTCATGAACCGTTCCGGCTCCTGAGGCGCCGGGCCCGGAAGGGCCGGACGCCTGAAAACATGCTGGGCGCAAGGGGCCCGGGCGAAATGCGCCCGGAGACTGGACTCATCCCGCCATCCCCGCAAGGCGAAAGGATGGCGCGGGCGTCGCGGGCCCGGCTCAGACCAGGATGTCGAGGGTGCGCTTCATCATGCCGTCGGCGGTGCGCGCCACGGCAGCGTTCAACGAAAAGCTCGCCTCCGCCGAGATGAGATCGAGCGCCGTCGTGGAGAGGTCGAGGGTCGCGGCGGGCGGCAGCGCGCTGCTGCTTCCGTCCGGCATCATCCCCGTGCCGAGGGTGGCGACGCGCCCGGCCACGGCGTCGAGCCGCTGGGCCGCCGCGTTCATGCCGCCGGTCGCGATCGTCAGGGCATCGGACATCGTCACCTCACTAAGTCAGCATGCCGCTGATGCGTGAGGATCGGGTGCAGGAGATCGCTCGAATGTGAGCGATCTCCACCCCAACAACCCCGATCACATGTTCGGGTAGTTCGGGCCGCCCGGACCTTCCGGCGTCACCCAGTCGATGTTCTGGTTCGGGTCCTTAATATCGCAGGTCTTGCAGTGGACGCAGTTCTGCGCGTTGATCTGGAACCGCACGCCGTCAGAGGCTGCCGCGTCCTCCACCCACTCGTAGACGCCCGCCGGACAGTACCGGTTGGAGGGTCCCCCGAACACGTCGTGCTCGGACCGCTTCTGAAGCTCCATGTCGCGGACCTTCAGGTGCGGGGGCTGGTCTTCCTCGTGGTTGGTGTTCGAGAGGTAGACCGAGGAGAGCCGGTCGAAGGTCAGCTTACCGTCCGGCTTCGGATAGGTGATCGGCGTCACCTCGGAAAGCGGCTTGAGGCAGGCATGGTCCGGCTTGCCGTGGCCGAGCGTGCCGAAGGGCGATGCGCCGAGAATGCTCGTCGCCCACATGTCGATGCCGCCGAGGCCGATGCCGACCAGCGTGCCGTACTTGGACCAGAGCGGCTTCACGTTGCGCACCGGCTTCAGGTCCTGCCCGATCGGGCTGTCGCGCCAGCCCTGATCGTAGGCCGTCGAGCTCGTCGCCCTGGCGACCCGCCTTGAGCGCATCGGCGATGGCATCGGCCGCCTGCATCCCGGAGAGCACCGCGTTGTGCGAGCCCTTGATGCGCGGCACGTTCACGAAGCCCGCCGAGCAGCCGACGAGGCAGCCGCCGGGGAAGACGAGCTTCGGCACCGATTGCCAGCCGCCTTCCATGATCGCGCGCGCACCATAGCCGATGCGCTTGGCGCCCTCGAAGGTCTCCGCGATCATCGGGTGGGTCTTAAAGCGCTGGAACTCCTCGAACGGCGACAGGGTCGGGTTCTCGTAGTTCAGGTGCGTGACGAAGCCGACCGAGAGCAGATGATCGTCGAAATGGTAGAGCCAGCTACCGCCGCCCGCCTTGTTCGGCAGGGGCCAGCCCATCGTGTGCTGGACGAGGCCGGGCTCGAACTTGTTCGGGGCGAGCCGCCAGGCTCCTTCACCCCGAGCCCGTACTTGAAGTGATCGCTGTTCGCGTTCAGCCCGTAGCGAGCGATGAGCCCCTTCGTAAGGTTGCCGCGCGCGCCCTCGCCGAACACGGTGTACTTGCCACGCAGTTCCATGCCGCGGGTATAGTCGTCGCGCGGCTCGCCCGACTTGCCGATGCCGAGATCGCCCGTCGCGATGCCGACCACCGCGCCCGCTTCGTCGAACAGCACCTCGGAGGCCGGGAAGCCCGGATAGATCTCGACGCCGAGCGCCTCGGCCTGCGCGCCGAGGTACTTGCACACGTTCGACAACGAGCCGACGAAATTGCCGTGGTTCGACATGAGCTTGGGGAAGAACATGTTCGGCAGGGTGATGCCGCTGTTCTTGGTGAGCATCATGAACTCGTCCCGCTCGACGGCGGTCTTGAGCGGACGCTCGGGATCCGTGCGCCACTCGGGCAGCAGGGCATCGAGGCCGATCGGATCGACCACGGCGCCGGAGAGGATATGGGCGCCGACCTCGGAGCCCTTCTCCACCACCACGACGCTGATCTCCTCACCGATTTCGGCGGCGCGCTGCTTCAGGCGAATCGCGGCCGACAGACCGGCAGGCCCCGCGCCGACAATCACCACATCGAAATCCATGCTTTCCCGTTCGGGCAGCGCCATCCTCACCACTCCTGATCTTCTTGTCTCAGCTTTGACTGCCGTCTGAACCGATTCCAAGCTGGAAACGCAAGCTGGTAGATTGACGGGTGTTCCACCGGCACGCTCCTCCGGACGCGCGAAGACGGCGGAGGGTGGCCCGCATCCCCTTGACGCATCGGGGCGAACGGGAATTGTCCACAGGGTGAGCGAACCCCATCTTCCCTCCATGCCCGATCCCGCCGATGCGCAGGCCGACCTGATCGCCATCCTCGACTTCCACACGGAGGCCGGGGTCGATGTCGCGCTCGACGAGAAGCCGCATGACCGCTTCACGGAGGCGGATGCGCCGGAGCCAGCCCCCCGCCCCCGGAGGACGGTGCCGCGGCAAGCAGCTCCCCAGGCCATCCCTCTCGCGCCACCCCCTCCCCTCCCCCGCAGCGGGCGACTTACGGCCGCGCCGCCTCGGCCGAGCCCGAGGCGGCGGCGGGCGATGCCCGCGCCCAGGCCCGCGACGCCAAGAGCTTGGAGGAACTGGAAGCGATCCTGGCGGGGTTCGAATCCTGCCCCCTGCGCTTCACCGCCAAGAACCTTGTGTTCGGAGACGGCAATCCGCAGGCGCGGGTGATGTTTCTCGGCGAGGCGCCGGGCGCCGACGAAGACCGGATCGGCAAGCCCTTCATGGGCCGCTCCGGCCAATTGCTCGACAAGATGATGGCCGCGATCGGCCTCGACCGCACCTCGGCCTACATCGCCAACGTCGTACCCTGGCGCCCACCGGGCAACCGCAACCCGACCCCGCAGGAGGTGGCGATGTGCCGTCCCTTCGTGGAGCGGCAGATCGAACTGGTCGATCCCGACCTGATCGTCTGTCTCGGCGCCCCGGCGACGCAGACGCTGAGCGGCACCAAGGACGGTATCCTAAAGACGCGCGGGCGGTTCTTCACCTACGCCCTCCCCTCTCGCGAGACGCGGCTGCTGGCGACGCTGCATCCGGCCTTCCTGCTGCGCCAGCCGCTCCAGAAGCGCCTCGCTTGGCGGGATTTCCGCGCCCTGCGTGCAGCCCTCGACGGGAAAGCTTGACGGTGGGCTCGGAACCGGGTCTCCCCTCCCGCCATTAGACCAAGCCGGATGCGGCCGGTGCGGCACGGATGGCGGGATCATGCGCTGGGAAGATCTTCGGGCTCTGACAACGTCGAGGACCGTCGCGGTGAGGGTGGCGGCGGCGGTGGCGGGATGGGTTTCCCCGGCGGCGGCGCGGGCGGGCTCGGCATTGGCGCCATCGTGGTGGTGCTGATCATCAGCTACTTCACCGGCATCAACCCGGCGATCCTGATGGGCGGCGCCGAGCAGATCGGGCGTGGCGGCGGCCAGCGCCAGGAGCAGGTCGACCCCCAGACCCAGGCCAAGCGGCGCCAGGCCCCCACCGACGAGAGCGGGCGCTTCGCCTCGAAGATCCTCGGCAATACCGAAGACGTGTGGAGTCAGATCCTGCCACAGCAGACCGGCAAGGCCTACACGCCCACGACCCTGGTGCTCTATTCGGGCGGCACCCGCTCGGGTTGCGGCTCGGCCCAGGCTGCGATGGGGCCGTTCTACTGCCCGCTGGACAAGAAGGTTTACCTCGACACCGGCTTCTTCAAGGAAATGGCGCAGAAGTTCGGCGTGAAGGGCGATTTCGCCTACGCCTACGTCATCGCCCACGAGGTCGGTCACCACGTACAGGACGTGCTCGGCATCCTCGGCAAGGTGCAGGCCCGCCAGCAGCAGGCGTCCAGCAAGACCGAGGCGAACGCCCTTTCGGTGCGGATCGAGCTCGATGGCCGATTGCCTCGCGGGCGTCTGGGCCAAGAACTCCAATGACAAGTACGCGGAACTGGAGCAGGGCGACATCGACGAGGCACTGAACGCCGCCGCCCAGATCGGCGACGATGCCCTGCAGCAGCGCTCACGTGGCTATGTCGTGCCGGATTCCTTCACGCACGGCTCGTCGGCTCAACGCCAACGCTGGTTCATGGCCGGCTACAAGAGCGGCCAAACCAAGTCCTGCGATACGTTCCGCACCGCGAACAACTGAACGACGGTCCTTCCCCTCTCCCCGCGACTGGGGAGAGGGGATGCACCGACGAACGAGACCTAGCGGCGGCTCAACCGCAGCGCGTTGGCCTGCACCTTCCGGCGGTAGGAGTGAATCACCTTCTGGTTCGAGGCGCCGGAGGCCATCATCATCATTGCCTCGCCCGCCGCGAGCACCTTCTCGGTCACCATGCGCTGCGCCTCCACCTGCGCCGCGGGACCGCCCATCGAGAGCATCGTCAGACGCTGCAGGATCACGCCCTGCGCTTCCATCGCGAGCATGGACATGTCCATGCCCGTCTTCCACCAGCCGAACAGCATCGTTGTCCTCTTGTTGCGCTTGGCAACTCGCGGCGCGCCCACCGTTTCCCGGGTGCGACGCCGCGCAGCCATGCTTGCCGAGCTTTGCGCTGGAGCCGTCCATGACGTAACTGCCGCCGCAGACCCGCCGGACAGCCGCCCCCATCATGATACGCCTCGACCGCATAACAAAGCAGAACGGCAAACAACTGGTCTTCATCGAGGCCAGCGCGGCGCTTCAGCGCGGCGAGAAGATCGGCCTCGTCGGCCCGAACGGGGCGGGCAAGACCACCCTGTTCCGCATGATCACCGGCGAGGAGCAGCCCGATGAGGGGCAGGTCCAGTCCGAGCGTGGGGTGACGATCGGCTATTTCAGCCAGGATGTTGGCGAGATGGCGGGCCGCAGCGTCGTCGCGGAGGTGATGGACGGGGCGGGGCCGGTGAGCGAGGTCGCGGCCGAACTCGCCGAACTCGGCGCGGCCCTGGCCGACCCGGACCGGGCCGACGAGATGGAGGCGCTGATCGAGCGCTACGGCGAGGTGCAGGGCCGGTTCGAGGAACTGGACGGCTACGCCCTCGACGGGCGGGCGCGCGAGACGCTGGACGGGCTCGGCTTCAGCCAGGAGATGATGGAAGGCGATGTCGGCGCCCTCTCCGGCGGGTGGAAGATGCGCGTGGCGCTCGCCCGCATCCTGCTGATGCGCCCCGACGTGATGCTCCTCGACGAGCCTTCGAACCACCTCGACATCGAGAGCCTGATCTGGCTCGAGAACTTCCTGCGCGGCTACGACGGCGCCCTGCTCATGACCTCCCACGACCGGGAGTTCATGAATCGCATCGTCGGCAAAGTCATCGAGATCGATGGCGGCACGCTGACCACCTATTCGGGCGATTATGCCTTCTACGCGCAGCAGCGGATCCAGAACGAGGCGCAACGGCAGGCGCAGTACGAGCGCCAGCAGGCGATGCTCGCCAAGGAGATCAAGTTCATCGAGCGGTTCAAGGCCCGCGCTTCCCATGCGGCCCAGGTGCAGAGCCGGGTGAAGAAGCTCGACAAGATCGAGCGCGTCGAGCCGCCCCGGCGCCGCCAATCGGTGGCCTTCGAGTTCCAGGCACCGCCGCGCTCAGGCGACGACGTGGTGATGCTCAAGGGCGTCGAGAAGCGCTACGGCAGCCGCTCTATCTATGACGGGCTCGATTTCGCGATCCGCCGCAAGGAGCG
This sequence comes from Methylobacterium komagatae, assembly GCF_042661665.1. NCBI lineage: Bacteria > Pseudomonadati > Pseudomonadota > Alphaproteobacteria > Hyphomicrobiales > Methylobacteriaceae > Methylobacterium > Methylobacterium komagatae. The sequence continues at coordinate 1,325,139 of NZ_JBHSWN010000001.1, read as the reverse complement.
GTGGTGCGTCATGGGCGTCAACGGCGCCGGCAAGTCGACGCTCCTGAAGCTCGTCACCGGCACCACGACGCCGGATTCCGGCTCCGTCACTGTCGGCGGCAGCGTGAAGCTCGGCTATTTCGCGCAGCACGCCATGGATTTGCTCGACGGCGAGCGAACCGTGTTCCAGACGCTTGAGGATGCGTTCCCGCAGGCGGGACAGGGGTCGCTGCGCACGCTCGCGGGCTGCTTCGGGTTCTCCGGGGACGATATCGAGAAGCGCTGTCGTGTGCTCTCGGGCGGCGAAAAGGCCCGGCTGGTGCTGGCCCTGATGCTCTACGATCCGCCAAACTTCCTCGTGCTCGATGAGCCGACTAACCACCTCGATATCGGCACGAAGGAGATGCTGGTGGAAGCGCTTTCCGCCTTCGAGGGGACGATGCTGTTCGTCTCGCACGACCGGCATTTCCTGGCCGCCCTATCGAACCGCGTGCTTGAGATCACCCCCGAGGGCGCGCACCAATATGGCGGCGGCTACACGGAATACGTCGCCAGCACGGGCCGGGAGGCGCCGGGCCTGCGCAGCTGAGGGCGAACCTTACATGGTGACGCTGGAGATCGCGGAGCGATTCGCGGGCATCGCGCTCTCGCACGTCACCCGCGAATACCCGCACAAGCCGGGCATCGTCTTCGCCGGGCCGGAGGACGTGCGGGCGCCCGCCGCCCTGCACCCAGTCTTCCACGGCAGCTTCGACTGGCATTCCTGCGTCCACGGCTATTGGCTGCTTGCCCGGCTGCTCCGGCTTTATCCGGACTCGAGCCGGGCAGCGGACATTCGCGCCCTGTTCGACAGGTCCCTGGTGCCCGAAAGGATCGCCGGGGAATGCGCAACCCTCGATTCTCCGGCGGCCCGGGGCTTCGAGCGGCCCTATGGCTGGGCGTGGCTCCTGAAGCTCGCCTCGGAACTCGATCGCGCCGAAACGCTGCGCTGGGGCCATGCCCTCGCCCCGCTCGCCGAGCGGATCGCAAGGCGCTTTGCACAATTCCTGCCCATCGCTCCCTACCCGGTCCGTGTGGGCACGCATTTCAACACGGCCTTCGCCCTGCGCCTCGCCGCCGATTACGCCGATGATGCGCTGCTGGCACAGATCTATGAGACGGCGCTCGCGTGGTACGGGGCCGATGCGGATTGCCCCGCCTGGGGCGAGCCGAGCGGAGACGATTTCCTCTCGCCCACGCTGATCGAAGCCGAATGCCTCCGGCGGCTCCTCCCCCCGGACGCCTTCGCGGAATGGTTCGGCCGCTTCCTGCCACGCCTCACAAGGGGAGAGCCCGCCACCCTGTTCAAGCCCGCCCGCGTGACCGACCGCAGCGATGGTAAAATCGCCCATCTCGACGGGCTCAATCTCAGCCGCGCGTGGTGCCTGCGCAACCTCGCCGAGGCGCTGCCGGAAGGCGATTCCCGCCGCGCACCGATGCAGGAAGCCGCGCGTATCCATCTCGACGCCGCGATGCCCCATCTCGAAGGCGACTATATGGGGGCGCATTGGCTCGCGAGCTTCGCCCTGCTGGCCCTCGACGCCTGACGGCCTCACTTCCCGATACAGAAGCCGGCAAACAACCGATCCAGCACATCCTCGACGCCGACATGCCCCCCGACTTCGCCGAGCGCGCGTACGGCAAGGCGCAGATCTTCCGCAGCGAGTTCCGGCAGCCCGCCCGCGCCCCCGGCGCAGAGACGGTCGAGATGGTCGAGGCAGCGATCCAGCGCTTCGCGATGCCGGGCACGGGTGATGAGCGCATCGCCCTCGCCCATTCCGGCTTCAGCCCGTTCACGCAAGGCGTCGAGCAGGGCAGTTAGCCCCTCCCCTGTCCGGGCCGAGACCGCGAGACCCTCCACGGGTTCAGCCGACAGGTCCACCTTCGTGTGAACGAGGAGTGTGGGAGCCGCGCCGAGATCGGGGGCAACGCCGCCCGGCTGCACCAATGCGAGCACGAGATCGGCCTCGGCGATCCGTGCACGGCTACGGCGGATGCCCTCCGCCTCCACGGCCTCCTCCGTGTCACGCAAGCCCGCCGTATCGACCAGCACCACGGGGAGGCCTTCCAGATCGAGCCGCACCTCAATGGCATCGCGGGTGGTGCCGGGGATCTCCGAAACGATGGCCGCCTCACGACGGGCCAGGGCGTTCAACAGGGTAGACTTGCCCGCATTGGGCTCGCCGGCCAGCACGACCCAGAACCCGTCGCGCAGACGCTCGCCCCGCCGTCCGTCAGCCAGCGCCGCCGCAATCGCATCCCGCAGGGTCGTGGCGCGACCGATCAGGGCGGCATCGAGCCCGTCCTCATCGACATCGCCCTCGTCTGAGAAGTCGAGGGCCGCTTCGGCGCCCGCGAGCAGATCGATCGCCTCGTCCCGCCATGCCGCGACCTGGCGGCTCAATGCTCCTTCCAGTTGGCGCAGAGCCTGCCGCCGCTGTCCTTCGGTCTCGGCGTCGATCAGATCCGCGACGCCCTCGGCCTCCGCCAGATCCATCCGCCCATTGAGTACCGCGCGACGGGTGAACTCGCCCGGCCCCGCCGGACGGCAGCCGGGCTGGCGGGACAGAGCCGCCAGCACACGCGCTCGCACGGCGAGGCCGCCATGCAGGTGCAGCTCGGCCATGTCCTCGCCGCTATAGGTCTCGGGGCCGGGAAAGAAGGCGATCAGGGCGCGGTCGAGCACCGTGCCATCCGCCGGATCGCGCAGGGTACGCAGCGACAGGCGCCGGGGCGAGGGCGGCGATCCGGCAAGGGCGGCCAACACGGCACCCGCTTCCGGCCCGCTGATGCGGAGCACCGCCACCGCCGCCCGGCCGAAACCGCTCGCCGGGGCGAAAAGCGTCTCTGCCATTGGGGTCGAACCTCCGCCGCAACCGTCGCGGCCTCCTATCACGGCCAATGCCACGGAACAGCCGCAAGGCCGCGCGAGGTCTGGCGCAACAGACCTCGGGGAGAGGATCGCTTCATGTCGCTCGTCACGCGCCGCACGCTTTGCGGAAGTCTCCTTGCGGCGGCCCTGCCGGTCTCCCTGCCCCTACCCTCCTACGCCGCCGATGAGGCTGATGCGCGCTTTCGCGCCATCGAGGACGGGACGGGTGGGCGCCTCGGGATCAGCGTCGCGGGCGAGGGGACCGCGGCACTGGCGTACCGGGGGGACGAGCGTTTCCCGATGTGCAGCACCTTCAAGGCATTGGTGACGGCAGCCGTCCTCGCCCGCGTCGACGCGGGCACCGAGCGGCTCGAACGATCGCTCAACGTGCAGGAAGCGGACCTCTTGAGCTACGCCCCCATCTCCCGCAAGGCGCTGGCCGAGCGGGGCGGTCGGATGAGTGTCGCCGACCTCTGCGCCGCCTCCATGGAGTGGAGTGACAACACCGCCGCGAACCTGCAATTATCTCTCGTGGGCGGTCCGGCGGGACTGACGCAATGGGTGCGCAGCACCGGCGATACCGTCACGCGCCTCGACAGGACCGAGCCGACCCTCAACACCGCGATCCCGGACGATCCGCGCGACACCACCACCCCGATGGCAATGCGCACCACGCTGGCGCAAATCCTCCTCGGCGCCGCTCTCACCCCGGATTCGCGCCAGCGTCTGGAGAGCTGGATGGTGGGTGCTCAGACAGGCTTCAAGCGCCTTCGCGCGGGCCTGCCCTCTGCCTGGATCGTCGGTGACAAGACCGGTAGCGGCGACAACGGCACGTTCAACACCGTAGCGATCCTGCGCCCACCGGGCCGCCCTCCCCTGGTGGCTGCGGTCTATCTCACTGGGGCGGGCGCCCCCCAGGCTGCCTGCGACGCCGCCCATGCGGAGGTCGGCCGCCTGATCGCCCGGCATGTCGGCCTGTGAACCGATTCGCATTGCCGTCGAAAACGGCCATGCTTTAGAACTCGCGGCATGGCCCCGAAGACGACCCGCGCGACGCTTGCCCTCGACAAGGCGGGCCTCCGCTACAGCCTCCACACCTACGATTACGACGCAGATGCGCCGCGCATCGGCCTTCAGGCAGCCGACGCCTTAGGCGTGCCGCCGTCCCGCGTGCTGAAGACGCTCATGGCTGCCGTCGATGGGCGCACCGTGTGCCTGCTTGTCGCCTCGGACAAGGAAGTGTCGATGAAGCGCGTCGCCGCTGCCTTCGGAGGCAAGGCCGCCGCGATGCTGAAGCCCGCCGATGCGGAGCGGCTCACCGGCTACCATGTCGGCGGCATCAGCCCCCTTGGCCAGAAGCGCCCCTTCCCCACTGCCATCGACGCCGGATCGCTCGCGGAGCCTGGGGACGAGATCCACGTCAACGGAGGTGGCCGAGGACTTCAAATCCGATTGGCCGAGGGCGACCTCGTGGCGGCGCTTTCCGCGAAGGTCGTTGCGCTGGTCTGACGTTGGGGCATGGCTAACCGATCGTTTACCATCCGCCGCCAAGGTCGAAGCCTCTACGGGGACGAGGGAGCGAGGCTGTGCGGCTGGGCGGAGGAATGGCGCTGGCGCTCGTGATGCTCGCCGGCCCTGCCGTCGCCGCCGACCTGACCGAGACCTACGGCGATCCGGGCCCTGGCCCGGCACCCCGCTACTTTCCCAGGGGCGACGGAACGGACGGCAGCACCGTCGCCGTCGTGAAGCGCCGGGTGAAGGTCGTGTGTACCCCGCGCCGGGTGCCGACGCCGACCAACGCGCCGGACGATCCGAGCTATGTCGGCTCGCCCTACGGCCTCGGCAAGCCGAGCTACTACGGCTTCACTCCGCCGCTGGGCGTCGATGATCCGTATGGGCGCTCGCTGCTGCCCTATTGTCCATAGGGCGATCCCGCCTCCCCTGAGCGGAAAAATCGGCTAGACCGGCGCCGAACCAACAAAGGTCCGGCCGTGACAGCCTCCACCCCGCTCCATGTTTCCGATCTCCTGACCCTGCGCGAGACCGTCACCGCGTGGCGGGCCGCAGGCGAAACCGTCGCCCTCGTCCCCACGATGGGCGCCTTGCATGAGGGTCACCTCACCCTCGTCGCCGAGGCGAAGCGGGCCGCGAGCCGCGTGGTGGTGAGCATCTTCGTGAACCCGACCCAGTTCGGCCCCACGGAGGACTTTTCGCAATACCCGCGCGATGTCGCGACCGACCTCGCCGCCCTCTCGGGTGCGGGGGCCGACGCCGCCTGGACGCCGGATGTCGCGACCATGTACCCGGCGGGCTTCGCCACGCGGATCGACGTGGCGGGACTGACGGAGGGGCTCTGCGGCCCCCTGCGGCCGGGCCATTTCTCCGGCGTCGCGACCGTGGTGACCAAGCTCCTGAACCAGGTTCGACCGAATCTCGCTCTGTTCGGCGAGAAGGACTTCCAGCAATTGCAGGTGATCCGCCGCGTCGTGGCCGATCTCGACATGGAACCGGAAATCCGCGGCGTACCGACCATCCGCGAGGCGGACGGCCTCGCCCTCTCCTCTCGCAACCGCTACCTCTCCGCTGAGGAACGCAGCCGCGCACCACAGCTTCACGCGGTCATCGCCGGCATCGCCGGGCAGGTTCGCACGGGCGGCCCAGTTGCCGAGCCCGTAGCGAAGGGTGTCAGTAACCTGGAAGCAGCAGGCTTCAGCGTGCAGTACCTGTCGGTCTGCGATGCGACGAGCCTTGTCCCGGTCGAGCGCGTGGCCGGCCCGGCCCGCGTGCTCGTGGCGGCCTATCTCGGGCGGACCCGACTAATCGACAACGTGCCGGTCTGACGCCTATCCCGCCCGGCGCAGGAGCGAGCGGAACGAGCGGCGCTCCGTCCCCGGATCATTTTGAGGCGGCGGAGGCGTCGGCTCGGGCGGGAGGGAGGCGAGGATATCGCCGCGCACTGGCCGGGCGGGGGCAAAGACTCCACCCTGCGCATAGGGCACGTTGAGATCGATAAGATCCGGCACATCGGCTTCGGCATTGACGTCCGTGACGACGAGACGGACGCGGGCACGGGCCAAGGCCGGGGCCAGATCCTCTACGGCGATGTCGGTGAGCGCACCCCGTGCCACGGTCGGGCGCAGCAGCAGCTCGGCAGGCACCTTCACTTGGGCGATGCCGTGGTCGGCGAGATCACGTGCATCGAATCGCAGATCAGTGGGACGGTCGAGGCTGAAGCCGACCCGGCCCCGCAGGGCCGAGAGCAGGCTGGTCTGGCCGCTATCGAGCCCGCGCCAGCTTGCCTGCGACAAGGCGACATCGAGCCCCGCCAGCCCCTGCTCATCGCTCGCCATCCGGCCGATCTCCTTCAGGAAACCGAGCTCGAACAGGGAGAGCGGCGACAGACCATAGGTGACACGGGCATCGCTACCGCGCCGGGCGAGGTGGCGGACGATGGTGCCCGTACGCGCGAGCATCCGCCGATCGAGTTCGGTGGTGCGGCCGTGCCGCTCCAGCGCGGGCAGGATCTGCTCGGCTTCGAGCGATTGATCATCGACCCGCAGCCGCGCCTGGGCTTCGTAGGCCACAACCTTGCGCTGGGGCAGGGTGACGACCGGCTGAAGGTAGACCTCGATCTGGTCCCTGTCGAAAGCCGCAAGAATGGCCCTATCGTCCGGTCCCGGTGCAGGATCCAGGGGGCGGGGCGGGATCGGCCGGAGCACGGGCGAAGCCGGGGGCACAATGGCGGCGGGCGCAGGCGGCTCGACCGGACGGGCAATGGCCGGGGGCGTCCACGCGGTCTCGACCGGTGGCACCGGGATCGGGGGAGTAGCCACAACCGCCGGTGAGGGCGGCGGCGGCGCGATGGGTGCCGGCAAGGCAGGGGGGCGACCGGCCTCGCTTTCAGCGCGGCGATCTCATCGTCCTGGCTGCGGATGACCGCGCTCAAATCACGGACGATGCCGCTGAGGAGGCCGATCTCCACAGTGAGCTCACGCACTTCGCTGCGCAGGTCGCTCTGTCCGGCCTCGGCAGAAAGGGGGCGTTGCGCTGGCGCGGCTTCGACCTTCAACAGCCGCTGCGACAGGACATCCACCTCTTTCGACAGCGTCTCGCAGCGTGCGTTCAACGTCGAGATCCGTCCCAGGGCCGTTCCCGCTGCGAGGCTTCCTGCTACGGCCAGGGTCAGGGCGGCGGCGCTTGGAGAGAACACGGCCACAGGGCCGATCGTGACGAGGCCGACCATTCCGGCAGTCCACAGCCCTATATTCCGGCCGAAGACCCGGGCCATCGTCACCATCATCCGTCGCGATCAAGAGCATCCGGAACGCGATGAGCGCGCGGATGCTGAGCGAGATCAGTTGTTGCCGAGGTGTCCACCGGCGGCAAGCCCGTCGTTGGGCCAGGCGCACGATTTTTACCAGCTGTGGCTTGGCCAGGGCCGACGATGTTTCACGTGAAACACCAGGGCTGACTCAGGCGCGAGTCAGGTACATTCCGATCATCAGGAATGTGAAACCCGCTAGCCCGAAGGCTCCTTCCTGACGATGCGTCTTATCAAGGAAGTGAGCGGCGGCTCCCGCCGCGCAACAAGCTGTGCCCAGACCGATGACAACCGACGACATCACCGCCTCCCTCCCGAGGGATTGTTGTCCGGCGTAAGGCTCCAAAATTCACATCGCCTGAGCCGGAAATGCTGCGGATCTCACGCTCACCGCAGGCGAAGCATTGATTCTTCACCCCACCTATACCGTGACGTTCTTGTAACCGACGCCAGGTGCTACCTGCAAGATCTCGCCACATTCTCCTTTGGGGCAATACAACCAGGCGCTTTCGGCAGCATTATTCAATACGCCTGCACAATCTTCGCATCCATTGCCGAGCCACTGTGCAGAGGCGCCCATTCTGAAAGCAGCACCTGCCGGATCGGCCCCCGAATCACTCTGTCCGCGTTGACCCACACCCGCCCGCGCGCGTAAGCACGGATATGCCCATTTCCCGCCCCACCCGCTTCGACGTGATCGTCGTCGGCGGTGGCCATGCCGGCGTCGAAGCCGCTGCGGCCGCTGCCCGCTGTGGCGCTGTGACGGCCCTCGTCACGCACGATCCAGCGACCATTGGCGCCATGTCCTGCAACCCGGCCATTGGTGGCTTGGGCAAGGGTCATCTGGTCCGCGAGGTCGACGCCCTGGACGGTCTGATGGGCCGCGTAGCCGATGCAGCGGGTATCCAGTTCCGCCTTCTAAACCGGCGAAAGGGGCCGGCCGTGCGTGGCCCACGCACGCAGGCCGACCGCAAGCTCTATGCAGCGGCCATGCAGGCGGCCGTGGCCGAGACCAGCAACCTTCACGTCGTGGCAGGTGCCTGCGAAGATCTCGTGCGGGATCAAAGCGGGACGATCGCGGGCATCGTGCTTGGCGATGGCACGACCCTGTCGGCGGGGGCCGTGGTGATCACCACGGGCACCTTCCTAAGGGGTCTCATCCATATCGGGGAGGTCCAGATCCCTGCGGGCCGGGTAGGTGAGGCGCCCTCGATTGGACTGGCGCGCAGCCTCGACGGGCTCGGCTTGCGTCTGGGTCGATTGAAGACGGGAACGCCCCCTCGCCTCGCCCGCGACAGCATCGCCTGGGACCAATTGGAGATGCAGAAGGCGGACGAGGACCCTGTCCCGTTCTCGACCCTCACGGATCGGATCACCACGCCGCAGATCGCCTGCGGCATCACGCGGACGACCCAGGCTGTCCACGACCTGATCCGCGCGAATCTGCACCGCTCGCCCATGTATTCCGGCGGCATCGCCAGCCGGGGGCCGCGCTATTGCCCATCCATCGAGGACAAGGTGGTCCGGTTCGGGGACCGCGAGGGGCACCAGATCTTCCTCGAACCCGAGGGGCTCGACGATCCGGTGGTCTACCCCAACGGTATCTCGACCGCGCTGCCGGAAGAGGTGCAGCACGCCATCGTCCGCGCCATTCCCGGCTTGGAGCGGGTCGAGATCGTGCGGCCGGGCTACGCCATCGAGTACGATTACGTCGATCCGCGCGAGCTCGATGCGGGACTTCAGGTCAAGCGACAGCCGGGCCTGTTCCTGGCCGGACAGATCAACGGCACGACCGGATACGAGGAGGCAGCGGGGCAGGGGCTCGTAGCCGGGCTCAACGCCGCGCGTGTGGCGGCGGGCCAGGAGATCGCAACCTTCGACCGGGCGGAATCCTATCTCGGCGTGATGATCGATGACCTCATCACCCATGGGGTCAGCGAACCGTACCGGATGTTCACTTCACGCTCCGAGTACCGGCTCAGCCTGCGTGTCGACAATGCCGATGAACGGCTGACCCAGCGCGGTATCGCGCTGGGTCTCGTTGGCTCCTACCGGGCCGGGCATTTCGGCCAGTCCCGCGCCGCTCTCGATGCGGCACGCGCTCGGCTCGATGGCCTGAGCCTTACTCCAAGCCAAGCCGCCACGCATGGTATCGCCCTCAACCGGGACGGCATCAGGCGCAGCGGCTTCCAGCTTCTGTCCTATCCGGAGATCGACTGGTCACGCCTCGCCGCAGTCTGGCCGGAACTGACCGAGGTGCCACCACGCATTGCGGATCGCCTTCGGACTGACGCGACCTATGCCGTTTATCTTGATCGTCAGAGCGCCGATATCGCCGCCTTCCGCCGGGACGAGGCCGTCCGCCTGCCGGATGGGTTCGACTATGCCGGGATCAGTGGGCTTTCGAACGAGATGCGCGTGAAGCTTGAAAGCGTCCGGCCCGGCACGCTTGGTCAGGCCGCGCGGATCGAGGGCGTAACCCCGGCAGCGCTGACCTTGCTGGCTGCTCATGCGAAGCGCGGCGAGCGGTCCGCCCGGCGGTCCGCATGAGCGGGGAGGGGCGAGCGCAGGTCCTCTCAGCCTACGATGTTTCACGTGAAACAACGCAGGCGCTCGACATCTATGTCGCGCAACTGACGCGTTGGCAGACGGTAAAGAACCTCGTCGGCCCCTCGACACTCTCCGAGGTGTGGAGCCGCCATATCGCGGATGCACTCCAACTTCTCGCTCTGGCTCCCGACGCGAAACGATGGATCGACCTCGGCTCCGGGGCGGGCATTCCCGGTCTGATCCTCGCTATCGCGGGGAAGGAGAGGGGGATCCACGTCACGCTGGTGGAGAGCAACGCGCGCAAATGCGCTTTCCTTACCGAAGCCGCGCGTCTCACGGGTGCCCCGGCAACCGTAAGAAATGCCCGGATCGAAGCGGTGATCGGTGCCGAGGCGGGGGCAGACATCGTCTGCGCGCGGGCGCTGGCCGCACTCGATCAGCTCCTCGACTGGTCGGCTCCGCTGTTGAAATCAGGCACCACCGGGCTGTTTCCGAAGGGCCGGGATGTGCAGGCGGAATTGACCCAGGCCGCCGCGCGGTGGACATTCACCTACGATCTCGTGCCGAGTCGGACAGAGTCCGACGCCCGGATCGTGCGGGTCACAGCCCTAACCGAACCGAGCCCCCGATGAGCGACGCGACGACCGTCGACGCCTCCGAGCGCCCCGAGACCGGCCTTCCGGCGAAGCCCCTGCGGGTGCTGGCCCTGGCTAATCAGAAGGGCGGCGTCGGCAAGACGACCACGGCCATCAACCTCGGCACGGCGCTGGCCGCCATCGGCGAGGACGTGCTGGTGATCGACCTCGATCCACAGGGCAACGCCTCGACCGGGCTCGGCATCGAGAAGGCTCGCCGCCGGGTCTCGACCTACGAGTTGATGGCGGGGGAGGCGAGCCTCGCGCAGACCGTCATCCCCACGGCCGTGCCGCGTCTGTCCATCGCGCCCTCGACCATGGACCTGCTCGGTCTCGAAATGGAGATGGCGACCTCACAGGACCGGGCGCACCGCCTGCGCAATGCCCTGCGAAGTATGGCGCAATCGGAGAGCCTGAAGCGCATCAGCTACGTGCTGATCGATTGCCCGCCCTCGCTGAACCTTCTGACCATCAATGCCCTTGCGGCGGCGGATGCGGTGCTGGTGCCGCTTCAATGCGAGTTCTTCGCGTTGGAGGGCTTGAGCCAGTTGCTGCGCACCGTCGAGCAGGTGCGCACGGCGCTGAACCCACGCCTGACCATCCAGGGCATCGTGCTGACGATGTTCGACCCGCGCAACAACCTGTCGGCCCAGGTCGTAGCGGATGTGCGCGGCTTCATGGGCGACAAAGTCTACGAGACCATGATTCCGCGGAACGTGCGTGTGTCGGAGGCGCCCTCGCACGGCAAGCCTGCCTTGTTGTACGATCTGAAATGCGCTGGCAGCCAAGCCTATCTGCGCCTCGCCTCCGAGGTGATTCAGCGGGAAGGCCGCGTACCGGCGGCGGCGTGAGTTTTTGAGGACAGGTGAGACGATGGCTGAAGAGGTCGCAAGGCCCCGGCTGGGGCGCGGACTCGCGGCCCTGATCGGCGATTTTGGGGATCCGGCAGCGCCGCCACCCAAGCTCGAAGGCCAGCGCAAGGTCGCGGTCGAGTTCCTGCGTCCGAACCCACGCAATCCCCGCCGCCATTTCGGCGAGGAGGAGTTGTCCGAACTCGCGGGCTCCATCAAGGCGCGCGGCCTAATTCAGCCCATCGTCGTGCGGCCCCTGGCGGATGTGCCCGGCGCCTTCGAGATCGTCGCGGGCGAGCGTCGTTGGCGGGCCGCGCAGCGCGCCGGGCTCGATGAGGTGCCGGTGGTGGTCGTCGAGATCGACGACCGCGCCTCGCTCGAATTCGCGATCCTCGAGAACGTCCAGCGGGCGGATCTCAACCCGATTGAGGAGGCATCGGGCTACGAGCGGCTGATGCGCGATTTCTCGTACACGCAGCGCGAACTGGCCGAGATTCTGGGCAAGAGCCGTAGTCACCTCGCGAACACGCTCCGCCTCCTCAACCTGCCGCAGCCGGTTCAAGACCGCTTGAGCGCGGGCGAGATCACGGCCGGGCATGCCCGCGCGCTTCTCGCGCTGCGTGATCCCGAAGGCGCCGCCCGGCGCATCGTGGCGGAAGGTCTGTCGGTGCGTGAGGTCGAGGCCCTGGCGGCGGCCGAGGCCGAGCCCTCGGAGACCCCGCGCCCCGGCCGTCCCCGGCTCGCTGCGGAACGCCCCGCCCCGGTGCGCGCCCTCGAACTCCGCCTCCACCAAGCCCTTGGCGTGACGGTCAGCTACCGCCCGAAGGATGAAGACACGGGCGAGATCCGGCTGCGCTACGGCAGCCGCGCGGAGCTCCAGAGCCTTCTCGATCGCCTCAAAGTTCAAGCGGACGGCTAAGACCGGGTGTCCAGAGGGCAAGCCCTCTGGTGGGGTCCAGGGGCGAAGCCCTTGGGTTCCTAACGTCGACGCCCCGCCTCGGCGATCCGCAGCAACGCCGCCGAGGCGAGCGCTTCGCTGAGAGCCGCATCGGCCCGGCGACAGGCCAGGACGGCCTGCGAGAGGATGTCGATGGCCTGCCGCAGGCGGGCCGGTCCCCACAACCCGAGTTGGCGCTCGATACTGCCCTTGCGCTTGAAGTGCAGGCCGCGCCATGCGGCCGCCATGGCGCCCGGTGTCTTGTCGGGGTTGTCAAGACGCAGGGCCAGCATCGTCGTGGCATGACGCAGGGCCGAACCGAGCACTTGCGCCGGGTCGAGTCCCTCCTGCCGGAAGCGGCGCGAGTCGCGCTCCACCACCTCGATGCGGCCATCGAAGGCGGCATCGACCAGGGTGTTGAGAACGCTGGCGGCGACATCGCTCACCACCGCCTCGATATCGTCCAGAGTCACGGTCCCCTTGCCCGCCGCGTAGAGAGCGAGCTTCTCCAGTTCCATCAGGCTTGCCCGGCGGTCGCCGCCGAGGCTGCGGACCAGCACCTCCCGGGCGTCCCGATCGAGGCGCAGGTCATGCGCCCTCAGGGTCCGGTCCACGAGATCGCCGAGTGCCCGCTCGTCGTCCGGGTAGCACGGGATGGCGAGCGCTCGCTGCGACTTCTCGCAGAGGCCGCGCAGGGGATTGCCCTTGGCGAGGTCGCCCGCCTCGACCACGATGCGCGTATCGGTGATGGAGATGCCCAGCAACGCCTCGACGGCTGGGGCGATGTTGCGCGTGCTCGGCCGGACCCAGATCGCCCGCTTACCGCCGAACAGGCCGACCGTGCCCGCCTCGTCGCAGAGGCGGCCAGGATCGGAGGCGATCACGTCGCCGTCGATCCGGACGAGGGCGAAGGGATCGGACGTGTCGGGCACGAAGCCCTCGGCCAAAGCCTTGGCGCGCTCGGTGACGAGGCCGGTATCAGGCCCGTAGACGAGGATCACCGGGATGCGCGGATCGGGTCCGCGCCGGATCAGGTCCTCGATATCCCCCGGACGGACAGCCGTCACCGACGGCTCACGGCTTGGCCGCCAGCACCGAGGCAATCCGGGTCTTGATTTGGTCCGCCAAGGTGTCGGCGAGGCGGATTTCCGCGTCGCGGGCGGCCCGCTGGCTGGCGAAGCGCTGGATCGACCGGTCGTAGGTCGCCGTCGAGGTGGCGACACCCTCTGCGATCACCTTGGTGCCACTGAGGTCTTCCAGGCTGTAGCGGATGTTGCCGACGATCGTGCCCGCTTCCGCGCGGCCGGTCGTGGAGGAGACGATGGGCGTCTGCACCGTCTCCGAGCCCGAGAGCTTCAGGCGGTACTGTTTCTGGACGCGCTGGCCCGAACCGTCGAGGTCGAAGACCAGTTCGCTGCGCAGGTAATGGCCGAGCCGTTCCTGGCCCTGTGCCATCACGATCTCGTCCACCTGCACGGAGGCGAGGAGCGCCTGGACCGATGCGCCCGAGGCGGTCGGTCCATAGAGGGGACGGAAACAGGCCGACAGGCTCATGCTCAAGGCCGCCACGAGGCCGAGCCGTCCAACCCGCGCCGCCACCGATGCCACGTCACGCCTCATCACGCCGTTCCGCCCCGCTTCTCTCCGGTCTTAGCGCGGACCGGGGGGCCCGCGCCACGACTCTGACGAGCGGGCCTTACGATTCCTCTACGGCGAGAGGATGGTCCTGGTGTTTCCGGGGAAAACTCACCAGCGGTAGATCAGGCTCCCGATCACCGTCGCGGGTGCGCCGCGGTAGCAGAACCCGGCTTGGCAGGTCGCGTAATCCCGGTTGAACACGTTGTAGGCGTTCACCTGGGCACGGAAGCCTTTGTACTTGGGATCGAGCGCCGCGAAGTCGTACGCGACCAGGGCGTCGAACAGGGTCACGGTCGGGTTGCGGACGGTGTTCTCGTCATCCGCGAAGCTCGTGCCCGCATAACGGACACCGCCGCCGATCTGCAGCCCGGAGAGCCAGGAGCCCGGCGGAAACTGGTACGTGCCGAAGGCTGAGACCGTGTTGCCCGGAATACCAGACAGGGCGTTCCCATCGATCGGCGCCTGCGTCACGAAGGACGTCTGCCGCAGGAAGCGCACGTTCAGGTGCGTGAAGGCCAGGGTCAGGTTCGTGCCGGGCGCGAAGTTCGCCGTCATCTCGGCCTCGAAGCCCTTGGACTCGATGGATCCAGTCGCGACTTGGTTGGCGAAGTTGTTGGGATCCTGCCGCAGGATGCTCGATTGAACGATGTCGAAGCCGGAGAACGAGCCGGTGATGTTGGTGTTCGGGATCGCCAGCTTCACACCGGCCTCGATCTGGTCACCCGTCGCGGACTTGAAGGGCCTGCCATTCGCATCGGTGCCGAGCGGGGCGAGAAGGTCGTCGCATAGCTTGCATAGGGCACGAAATCAGGGGTCAGCAGGTAGTTCAGGCCAAGCCGGTAGGAGAAGGCGCTGTCGTTCTGCGTGGAGCCGGTGACGGGACCGAGATTGGCGAAACTCGTCGTGCTCTGCGAAACCCAATCGTGCCGCCCGGTCAGGGTCAGCACGAAGCGATCCCACTTCGCCTGCTCCTGAAGGTAGACGCCGATCTGGTCCTGGGATTGCGTCGCCCCGGAGGTCAGGGCCGGGCGGGGGATGAAGGTGCGGTAACGGAAGTTCCGAAAGTTCGTCACGCCCGTCAGGTCGAGGTCGGGCACGTCCGGGAAGCCGAAACGCCGCGTCCAGTCGTAGTGGATGTAGTCGACGCCCCCGACCACAGTGTGGGCGACCGGGCCGGTGACGAAGTGCCCTTCCAGCTGATTGTCGAGGGCGACCGATTGCAGGTTCTCGCGGAAGAGTCCGCCGGAGCGCTGCGCGGTGAGGCCGGTGATGCTGTTGATCTGCGTGTAGGGAAATCGCCTTCGACGCCGTAATAGCGGAAGTTCTGGCGGAAGATCAGATCGTTCGTGAACTTATGTTCGAAGGCGTAGCCGATCCGGTATTGTTGCTGCGTGAAGGCGTTGAAGCCCGGATCGCCTTGATAGAGCCGCGTCACCTGGAAGCCGGGCGCGTTGTAGAAGGCCGCAGTCCCGGGCAGGCGCGAGTTCTGGAATTCGGTCAGGATCGTCAGGGTCGTGTCGGCGGAGGGCTTCCACGTGAAGGCCGGTGCGATGTTCACCCGATCGTCGGTGGCGCCGGGGAGGAAGGTGTCCGATTGGCGGACGATGCCGGTCAGCCGGTAGGCCATCGTGCCGTCCGATCCCTCGACCGGGCCGCCGAAATCGAAATTACCCTGGAAGCGGTCGTAATTGCCCGCCTGGAACCACACTTCGCCGAACGGCACGAAGACCGGACGCTTCGTCGTGATGTCGACGATGCCGCCGGGCGAGCCGAGGCCGTAGAGGCCCGAGGACGGACCGCGCAGGATCGTCAGGGCTTCCGTGCCGTAGGGTTCGATGCGCGGCACGGCGAGGCCGACGGCCGATTGCCGGAGGCCATCGCGGAAGATGCCGTTATAGGTCGCGTCGAAGCCTCGGATGTAGAAACCGTCGAAGCGCGGATCGAAGCCGAACACGTTGGTAGACGTGCCGGGCACATAGGCCAGGGCTTGGTTCACATCCTGAACATTGCGGTCGTTCAATTGCTCGCGGGTGATCACCGAGACCGATTGCGGCGTCTCGATCAGCGGTGTGTTCGTCTTCGTCGCCGTGGGCGAGACACGGGCCGTGTAGCCGGTCACGCCGGACGGGCCACCGCCCCCGCCGCTCGTGGCTGCGCTGTTCCCGGACACCGCGACGTTCCCGATCAACGCCCGCACCGCCTCGACCGAGATCTCGTTGAGTTGCACCTGGGCCTCCTGCGCCAAGGCCGGCGCCGTGAGGGCGGTCGCAGTCAGGAGGAGGGCGGGGAGGGGAACGCGAACGAGCATGACGGAATCCGGCCGGGCGCAACCTTCGGCGCCCGGCCCCGACTTTCCCGATCACGCGATCGCGATCAACTCGAAAACGTGTTGTAAATCACACAGTTAAAACGCTTCAAAACTGAAGCTGTTCTAACTCAAAATTCGAGCGGCGGCTCTCGTAGGGCTTCCGCCTCGCGGGTGCAGAAGGCGACATCCGGAGGCGATGATCCTTCCGTCAGGGCGCCCCGCAACTCCGTGCGCGCCTTGTCGAGATCGCTGCGGAAGCCCGTATCACCCATCAGGGCCGCGAAGGTCGAGGATCCGTTGGTCCGCCCCGCCGCGACATCGCTCAGCCAATGGACGCCGCAGATCACGCGGCTCTCGCCATAGGCCCGGCCGCGGGCGAGGATGGCCGTGGACTTTTCCGGCACCAGGGCAGCCATGATCAGGGCATAGGCCCAGCCCTGTGTGGCGTGGCCGGAGGGATAGCTGAAGCTGTCGGCCAGCGCCTGGGTCCGCTGCACGCAGATCGGCGATTCGTTGCCGACGAAGGGCCGCAGGCGGCGGTAATGCACCTTGGGAATGCGCGTCATCCGCGCGAGGTCGAGCCGGGCACGTTCGAGCAGGTTGATCGTCGCGGGCACCTTGCCCGCATCGATGCGCACGCCGAGCACGCAGGCGAAATTCTCCAGCACCGCCGCCGCGCCCTCGGCCACGTCGTTGGCGGCGAGGTTCCAGCGGGCGGTGCCCTTCAGGGCACGGGTGCTGGTGAAGGCGGCATGGTCGGCATTGTCGAGGGGCGAATGATGCGCCGGGGGCGGGGGCAGGATCTTCAACGGGTCCGGCAGCGCCGTATCGGACAGATAGGGCTTCACGGCGGGCTTGCCGGGCTTCAGCGGCTCGGCCCCCACCGATGGGGCGGAGGGTGGTGTTCCGCCCTGTGGCATCGCCCCCTGGTCCGGGGCGGCTCGGAGTGACGACACCGACAGGATGGCGGCGAGCGACAGGGCCGTCGTGAGCAGAAGGCGGCGCATCTCGTATCCTTGCAGAGCGGTCACCGTCTGGTGAGCCTCGCACGAGAGGCAGACGGATCACGGGTGCCGGGAAATCCCTGCCTGCCACACTGGCGTGTGTCCAGGCCGCCGCGGGTCACGCCCCTCTGATTGCCGCAGCGATGGCGCCCGGATGTTCCTCGTGCGGGCTGAGCGCCCCGGGAACCGGCCGTGCGGTAACGAGCCAGCTCGCCGCCAGGGCGTCCATCTCGGCACCGGAGCGGCGAGGGGCCCCGTCCGGCCGCAGCATCAGCACGGGCGGCAAATCGGGACCGAACAGGGCGAGGAAGGCCTCGCGGCTCTCGACCGGATCGAGGCCGCCGGTCACGAAGGCGGCGGTGCCGAAACGGCCATTGCGCTGGCGGGTGATGGCATGCTTCGCCCGCACGAGATCCGGCGTCACGGCCTGTGGATCGCCGTAGACGTGGGCACGCATCATCCGGCCGATGATCGGCGGGCTGATGTTGATCCGGTAGAGCGCCTCCCCGATGAGCGGCGCCTCCACGGCGGCGCGGATGCGGGGAAACCACGCGGCCTTCTGCGGCATCGCGGTCGGCAGGGGGCCGCGCCAAGTCGGCGCCACGAGCACGAGGCGGCCGAACGCGTTGGGATGCCGCCGTGCCGCCGCCACGAGGTAACCGGCCGCATGGCCCGCCGCGACGCCCAGAGCATAGGGGCCGGGCGCGGCCTCGAGCAGGGCATCGAGGAAGGCATGGAAGGTGGCGGGCTCCAGCGGCACGCGCTGGCGCGGTTGGGCGCCGAAGCCCGGCCAATCCGGCACGAGGCAGCGATGGTCGCGGGCGAGTTCACCCGCCAGCCCCGCGACCTCCCGCCGGGACGAGATGGTCGAGAGGGCCGGCAGGAGCAGCGCTCCCGGCCCGTGACCGTAAAGGTCGTAGGGGACGCAGACGCGCCGGCCGCCGAGCGTGAGATCGAAGGTGCCGCCCGTCTCCATGCCCTTTGCTCTCAGGTGCGGAGCAGGTCGTTGATCGCCGTCTTGGCGCGGGTGCCGGCATCGACACGCTTGACGATGACCGCGCAGTAGAGGCTCGGGCCGGGGGAGCCGTCCGGCAGGGCCTTGCCGGGCAGGGAGCCCGAGACCACCACGGAATAAGGCGGCACGTAGCCGTAGGTGACCTCGCCCGTGGCGCGATCCACGATCTTGGTCGAGGCGCCGAGGTAGACGCCCATGGAGAGCACCGAGCCCTGGCCGACGATCACGCCCTCGACCACCTCGGACCGGGCGCCAATGAAGCAATCATCCTCGATGATGACCGGGTTGGCCTGCAGCGGCTCGAGCACGCCGCCGATGCCGACGCCGCCCGACAGGTGGACGTTCTTGCCGATCTGCGCGCAGGAGCCGACCGTCACCCAGGTATCGACCATGGTGCCCTCGCCGACATAGGCGCCGAGGTTCACGAAGCTCGGCATCAGGATGGCGTTCGGGGCCACGAAGGAGCCACGGCGCACGAAGCAGCCCGGCACCGCGCGGAAACCCGCCTCCTGAAAGCGGCCCGCATCCCAGCCGTCGAACTTGGACGGAACCTTGTCCCACCAGGTCGCACCGCCGGGGCCGCCGGAGATCGGCGTCATGTCGTTCAGGCGGAAGGAAAGCAGCACCGCCTTCTTCAGCCACTGGTTGACCTGCCACTGGTCGCCGGACTTCTCCGCGACGCGGGCCTTGCCCGAATCGAGCAGGTTCAGGGCCTCGTCCACGGCTTCCCGCACGGTGCCCGTGGTGGCGGACGAGATGCCGGCGCGCTCCTCCCAGGCGGTCTCGATGGTCCGGGCAAGATCGGCGTAGGACATGGGTGCAGCGGTCTTCCGAGAAAGGGAAGAGCGTGCTTACAGGCGCCCGCCGGGGCTGTCGACGGGGGCGCCGCTCACGCCTCGCCCAGAAGGGCCCGCACGCGCTCGAGATCGCCCGTGAAGGTCACGAGGTCCATCGCCAGGGAATCGTGGATCGCCTGGGCCGCGCTGGGGAATTCCTCCAGCACCCGCCGCATCAGGGTCGGCGTGATGCGCAGAACCTCGCAGGTGCCTTCGGCATGGGCGTCGCAGGGGCGCTCGCCGCGCACGAACAGGGCGAGGTGGCCGATCAGGGCGGAGCGACCCGCCTTCACCGGCTCGCCGAAGGCCGGATCCAGGCGAAGGAGGCCCGACATCACCACGAAGCCGCCATCGGCCGAGTCGCCGCGGGCGAACAGCCGGTCGCCATCGCGCAGCTCCCGGCGCTCGGCGGCGAAGCTGAGCAGGCGCAGGGCGTCACGGTCCAGAAACCCGAAAACGGGCGCGGACGCGAGGATCGCGATGTCGTCGTCGAGCCCCACTCTGTCCCGCCGCTCCGTCTCCGGCACCCCCGGCAGGACGATCTAAAGGAAAAAGCCTAATAAATCAGGGAAGCAACTTGTAACCACCGCCCTCGGTCACGAGGATCGCGGCGGTGGCCGGGTTCGGCTCGATCTTCTGGCGCAGGCGGTAGATGTGCGTCTCGAGGGTGTGGGTGGTGACGTGGGCGTTGTAACCCCACACCTCCGCCAGCAACGTGTCGCGATTCACCACGGAGCGGCCCGCCCGATACAGGAAGCGCAGGATCGCCGTCTCCTTCTCGGTGAGCTTCAGCTTGGAGCCCCGCTCGCCGATCAGGAGCTTGGCGCTCGGCCGGAACGTGTAGGGGCCGATCTGGAACACCGCGTCCTCGGACGCCTCGTGGCTGCGCAGGTGGACCCGTATGCGCGCCAGCAGGATGCCGAACTTGAACGGCTTGGTGACGTAGTCGTTCGCCCCCGCCTCCAGCCCCTCGACCTGATCGGCCTCGGAATCCTGCGCAGTCAGCATGATGACCGGGCTGCGGAAGCCCGCCTGCCGCATCTGGCGCACGGCCTCGCGGCCATCCATGTCGGGCAGGCCGACATCCATCACGGCGAGGTCGATGCGATCCTCCGCGACCCGGCGCATGGCATCGGCCGCGCAGGCTTCGCCCACGACCTGAAATTCTTCGGAAAGCGCGAGCTGCTCGATCAACGTATCCCGCAGGATATCGTCGTCGTCACAGATCAGCAGGCGGTAGGCATTCGACATCGTTACGAAGCCTTAGCGTAAAACCGTTCACCCACGAAATCCCCCCGTGATGAGAGACGGTGCGCGCGCCGGTTCGTCTCCGACGTTCTACACCGGGACATCGCCGGTTCGGATGGTTCGAGTTTGCAAAGGATGAGCTTTGTGACCGGAAAGAGGCTTGCACGCAATTCACCGCCCAAATTCCCGTTACCGGCCAAGGTTCGTCGGGTCCGGACGGCGGTGCCGGAGTTGCGGGTCCGCGCCCTCGTCGGCGACCGGCGCAAGGGGCAACTCCTTGTGGGGACGAGCATCATTCCCTGTGCGCTGGGCGCCTGCGGCATCGTCATGGCCAAGCGAGAGGGCGACGGCGGCTCGCCCAGGGGACGGTTCCGACTACGCGGCGGCTTCTACCGGCCCGATCACTGGACCGCCCGTCCGCGCACCGCCCTGCCACTCCGCGCGCTGCGCCGGGACGACGGTTGGTGCGACGACCGCAAGGACCGCCGCTACAACCGGCCGATCCGCTTGCCCGCGCCCGGCATCAGTGCCGAGAGGATGTGGCGCGACGACGGCCTTTACGACCTCGTGCTGGATATCGACTACAACCGTGCCCCGATCCGCCGGGGGCGAGGCTCGGCGATCTTCATGCATATCGCCCGCGAGGGCTACCGCCCGACGGAAGGGTGCGTGGCCCTGACCCGCGCCGACCTGCTGAAGCTCCTGCGCCGCGTCGGTTCCCGGACCTTTCTGCGCATCGGCTAAGACTGTCCGGACCGGTCAGACCCGCCGCATCTCGCCGGGCTTGAGCTCCATTGCCTTGGCGGTACGGGTCGAGAGGCTGCCGACGATGGCCGGGCTTTCACCCTTCTTCGCCTTCTCCGCGACGGCGGCGAGAGCCTCGGCGGGGGTGGCCGTCCGCACGGCATAGACCGGCACGTCGCTACGGGCGGTGCCGAGGGCGACGAGGAAGGTCGTGAAGCGTTCGCGCGGGCGGCTGGGCATCCGCGATCCTTGGCCATGTCGGCTAAATATTACCAGGGCCGTCACGCCCGAGCCTGCCGCGCGTCACCGGGCGGACTCAACCGTTACAACCTCTGATGAGGCCGCAGGATCACACCCGGCGTCAAGCGGCTGCGGTACGGCGGCGGGGGAACACCGGACACTCGTCTCTTAGCCGACACAATAAAAAATGTGTTGTGGATCGTGCCGCCCATTTCCCAGGGGCGTCCACGGAACTTGGCCGTGGCCACGCTGCCTTGCCTCAGCGGTAGTCACGAAGCTCGGCGCCAGACCTATGGCATCAGGCGCTGAGCTTCATGACGTCATGCCCGGCACGCGAGGGATCCACGATCATGAAGGCACTCTGCTGGCACGGAAAGGGCGACATCCGTTGCGACACGGTTCCCGATCCGCAGATCGAGGATCCGCGTGACGTCATCATCAAGGTTTCGTCCTGCGCCATCTGCGGCTCGGACCTTCACCTCATGGACGGGCTGATGCCGACCATGGAATCCGGCGACGTGCTCGGCCACGAGTTCATGGGCGAGGTCGTCGAGACCGGCAGCGGGCACTCCAAGTTCCGCAAGGGCGACCGCATCGTCGTGCCGTTCAACATCAATTGCGGCGAGTGCCGCCAGTGCAAGCTCGGCAACTGGTCGGTCTGCGAGCGGTCGAACCGTAACGCGCACATGGCGGCGGCGCAGTTCGGCTACACCACCGCAGGGCTCTTCGGGTACTCGCACCTCACCGGCGGCTATGCCGGGGGCCAAGCCGAATACGTCCGCGTGCCCTTCGCCGACGTGGCGCCGATGAAAGTGCCGGACGGCATGGACGACGAGGCCGCCCTGTTCCTCACCGACATCCTGCCCACCGGCTGGCAGGGCGCGGAGCACTGCGAGATCCAGGGCGGCGAGACCATCGCCATCTGGGGCGCGGGGCCGGTCGGTTTCTTCACCATCCAGGCCGCCAAGATCATGGGCGCGGAGCGCATCATCGTGATCGAGACCGTGCCGGAGCGGATCGCGCTCGCCAAGCGCGCGGGCGCCACCGACGTCATCGACTTCGCGAGCGAGGACGTGTTCGAGCGCATCAAGGAAATCACGAAGGGCCAGGGCCCGGATGCGGTGATCGATTGCGTCGGCATGGAGGCCAGCGGCGGCCATGGCCTCTCGGGCCTGCTCACCACCGTGCAGGAGAAGCTCACCAGCACCGAGCGGCCGATGGCGCTGGCGGACGCGATCAAGGCGGTGCGGCCCTGCGGGATCGTCTCCGTACCCGGCGTCTATGGCGGCCCGATCCCGATCAACATGGGCTCGATCGTGCAGAAGGGCCTGACCATGAAGAGCGGCCAGACCCACGTGAAGCGCTACCTCGAGCCGCTGCTCAAGCTGATCGAGGCGGGCAAAATCGACACCTCGTCCCTGATCACTCACCGCTCGAAGAACCTCGAGGACGGGCCCGATCTCTACAAGACGTTCCGGGACAAGCAGGATGGCTGCGTGAAGGTGGTCTTCCACCCGACCTGAAAAGCCAAAGGAGTCCGGACGGCCTTTCCCACGACTGACGCGGCATCGCGCCGTGAATTCGCTCGAAAGTCCCTTATACAACGGCATAATGCCGCGATAAGGGGACTGCACGCGCAAATCTCAGTCGTCCGCCGTCCGAGACTCCGATGCCCACCCCCGGTTTCAGTCCCGCCCTCGTGGCCCTGTCGGTGGCGATCGCGATGTTCGCCTCCTACACGGCCCTCGATCTGGCCGCGCGGGCGCGCGGCATCGCGGACGGCACCGTCCGCTCGGGGTCACGCGCCATCTGGATCACCGGCGCGGCCGTCACGATGGGCGGCGGCATCTGGTCGATGCACTTCATCGGCATGCTCGCCTTCGAGATGGGCATGCCGACGGCCTATGGCTCGGGCTGACCCTGCAATCCTTCCTGATCGCCGTGGGCGTGACCGGCGCGGCCTTCGCCTGGGTCGGCCGCAAGGGGCGGGGCGCCATGCCGAATGGGTGGCGGGGCCCCTGATGGGCCTGGGCATCGCACTGATGCACTACACGGGCATGGCCGCGATGCGGATGCCCGGCCACATCACCTACGATCCCCTCCTCGTCGCGGCCTCCATCGCCATCGCGGTCGTGGCCTCCACCACCGCGCTCTGGCTGGCTTTCCGCCGCAACACCGTAGCCGAGAAGCTGGCCGCCGCGCTCGTGATGGGGCTGGCCGTCGCGGGGATGCACTATACCGGCATGGCAGCGGCGACCTTCTCCGGGGACGCGCATGTCCATGCGGGGGCGGACACCTTCTCCGCCGCGCCCCAGACCCTCGCCTTCGCGGTCACGGGGGCGACCTTCCTGATCCTGTTCATCGGCATGCTGGCCATCGCCATCGACCAGCACCGGATCCAGGGCGAGCTGGTGGCCAGCGAAGCCCGGTTCAAGGCGGCCATCGAGGCCGTGAGCGGCGTGCTCTGGACCAACGATGCCGAGGGGCGGATGGTCGGACCGCAGCCGGGCTGGTCCGCCATCACCGGGCAGACGCCGGACGAGTACCAGGGCTTCGGCTGGGCCGATGCCGTTCACCCGGACGATTCCGCCCCCAGCATCGCCGCCTGGAACGAGACCGTCGCCGCGCTCAAGACCTTCGTGTTCGAGCACCGGGTGCGGGTGAAGGAGGGCGGCTACCGCCACTATGCGATCCGCGCCGTGCCCGTGCTGAACCGCGACGGCTCGATCCACGAATGGGTCGGCGTGCACACCGACATCACCGCCCAGCGCGAGGCCGAGGCGGAGTTGCGCGAGTCGAACGAGGAGATCCAGCGCTACGCCTACATCGTCAGCCACGATCTGCGGGCGCCGCTGGTCAACATCATGGGTTTCACGAGCGAGCTCGCCGAGACCCGCGTCGAGCTCCAGCACGCCTTGACCGGCCACCCCCAGGCGGAGCGGATCGATGCCGAACTCGGCGAGGCCCTGGGCTTCATCGGCGCGGCCGTCACGCGGATGGAGCGGCTGATCGCGGCGATCCTCAAGCTCAGCCGAGAGGGGCGGCGGCGGTTCGAGCCGGAACCCCTCGACATGTCCGCCGTCATCCGTCGCCTCGCGGATGCGAACCAGCATCAGGCGGAATCGCAGAACGCCGTCGTCACCGTCACCCCCGGGATGCCGGAGATCGTCGCGGACCGGCTCGCCGTGGAGCAGATCTTCGGCAACCTCCTCGACAACGCCCTGAAATATCTCGACCCGGCCCGGCCCGGCCGCATCACCGTCACGGCGCAGGCGCTCGGCACCGAGCGGGTGCGCTTCTCAGTGGCGGATAACGGACGGGGCATCCCCCGGAACGATCATGTCCGGGTGTTCGAGCTGTTCCGCCGGTCCGGCACGCAGGACCGGCCGGGCGAGGGCATCGGGCTCGCCCACGTCAAGGCGCTGGTGCGGGCGCTCGGCGGGCGGATCGATCTCGAATCCGAGCCGGGACGGGGCTCGACCTTCACCGTGACGCTGCCGCGCGGGGCGTCTATGGAGCACGCGGCGGCGGCTCCCCTGTCGATCGCCGCCGAGTGAAGCGAGAGCCCGCCATGCATCCCGTCTGCATCGTGATGATCGAGGACGACGAGGGCCATGCGCGCCTCATCGAACGGAACATCCGCCGGGCGGGCGTGAACAACGAGATCGTGCCGTTCCGCGACGGCACCTCGGCGCTGACCTACCTGTTCGGGCCGGACGGCTCGGGCGAGGTGAGCCGGCGCCGCCATCTGCTGATCCTCCTCGATCTCAACCTGCCGGACATGACCGGCATCGACATCCTGGAGAAGGTGAAGGCCAACGCGCATACAAAGCGCTCGCCCGTCATCGTGCTGACCACCACCGACGATGCCCGTGAGATCCAGCGCTGCTACGATCTCGGTGCCAACGTCTACGTGACGAAGCCCGTGAACTACGAAGGCTTCGCCAACGCCATCCGGCAGCTCGGCCTGTTCTTCTCCGTCATGCAGATCCCAGAGACCCCATGACCACAGGCCCAGGCGGCTCGGGGCAGACCGGCATCCGCATCCTCTACATCGACGACGATGCGGGCCTCGCACGCCTCGTGCAGCGAAGCCTCGGGGTGAGGGGGTACGCGGTGGAGCATGCCGCCGACGGAGCGGCGGGTCTCGCACGCCTGCGCGAGGGGGGCATCGACCTCGTTGCCCTCGACCATCACATGCCGGGCCAGACCGGACTCGATCTGCTGCCCGAAATCCGCGCCCTGCCGGATGCGCCCCCCGTGGTCTACGTCACCGGGTCGGAAGATAGCCGTGTCGCCGTCGCCGCCCTGAAGGCGGGCGCCGCCGACTACGTGTGGAAGGACCTTCAGGGCCAGTTCCGCGAATTGCTCGGGGAGGCGATCGCCACGGCTTTGGGCGCCGAGGCGATGCGCCGGGACAAGGAGCGGGCCGAGGCCGAGGTGCGCGCCGCTCGCGACCGGGCGGAGCTGCTGCTGCGCGAGGTAAACCACCGCGTCGCCAATTCCCTCGCCCTCGTGGCGGCCCTGGCGCGGATGCAGACCACTGCGGTCGCCGATCCGGCCGCGAAGGCGGCGCTGGAGGAGATGCAGGCCCGCATCTCGGCGATCGCGGGCATCCATCGCCGCCTCTACACCTCCGAGGACGTGGAGGCGGTGGAACTCGACGCCTATCTCGGCAGCCTGGTCGAGGAATTGCAGGCGGCGATGAAGGCGGCGGGGCGCGACCACGCCATCCGTCTGCACGCCGAACCGGTGAGGCTCGCCACCGACAAGGCGGTTTCGGTGGGCGTCGTCGTCACCGAACTCGTCACCAACGCCTACAAGTATGCCTATCCGGCGGAGGAGCCGGGCGAGATCCGCGTCGCCCTGCGCCGCTCGGCCGACCGGCTCGAACTTGCCGTGGAGGATGACGGCGTCGGGTGGACCGGAGAGGGCAAACCGCGCGGCACGGGGCTCGGCTCACGCATCGTCAAGGCAATGGCCACGAACCTGCGCAGCGCCCTGGTCTATTCCCCGGCGGAACGGGGCACGCGGGCGCTGCTCTCCTTCGAAGGGTGAGGGGAGGGGCCCCCTCCCACCAAGCGATCTCTCGCCACCGAGCGGCATCCGCGCAGGCAGTAAAGGCTCTAATGCCCCGAGCCGCGCAGGATCATCTTGAGGTTCTGGTCGGCGCTGGTCAGGCGCTCGCCGATGCCGCGACTGACGCACTTCTCGACCGAATCGCCCGCCAGGAAGCCAACGGTCTTGCCCTGCGTCCGGCATGTGTCGAGGGGCGGCCAGGTCAGCACGACGAGGATGGTTCCGGCCACGACGAGCGCATCGATCAGGAGCCAGCCGAACCAACCGAGGCGGAAGCGGCTCCCGTTCTCGTCCTCGTCGGTCTCGCGGCGCCGCCCGCTTAGGGAAGCGCCCTTGCTCACCCGGTTCATACGGGCGCGAAACTGGGCTTCTTCGAGCGCGTCCGCTTCGGCCGTGCTGTGAGGGGGGACCTGCATCGTCCGATCCGATCAGTCTATGAACCGGCGCAGGATGGCGAGGTTGTCCCCGGCCATGGTGGCGTTGCCCATCATCCCGTTACGGGCGCAGGCACTGGCCCCGATCATCGATGTCCAATCGGCGAAGGACGGCCGCGCCCGGCAATCGAAAATGGAACTGCCAAACAGGAAAAGGCCCAGCGGCGTGAGGAACAGGGCGAGCTTCACCAGGGTGAAGATCCGCCTCAGGGGGCCCTTGCGGCGGCGCGGTCGGCGGCGGGGGCGGTCATCCTCCCACTCCCCATCCTCGTCGCGCTCGCCCATCCCCAGACCCCGTCCGGCCGAGATCGCCCGGCCCCGGATCGGTAGCACGGCCCGCCTCGATACACGCGTAGGATGTCATGCCGTCGTGAAGGCGAGGCTAAGGGAGATGGTTAAGGCGCGACGTCAGGCGGCCAGGGCGCGGCGGACGGTCGAGCGCAGGTCCGCCAGGGAGAAGGGCTTCGTCAGCACGTCGGTGACGATGGCGTCGAGGCCTCGGGCGCGCTCGCGCTGGTCGGCGAAGCCGGTCATCAGCAGGATGGTGAGGTCCGGGAAATCGCGCTTGGCGGCGAGCGCCAGGGCGATACCGTCCATCAACGGCATGCGGATGTCGGTGAGCATCAGATCGAAGGCGCCACCCGCCTCGTTGAGCCGGTCGAGCCCGTCGCTGCCATCGGTGGCCGTCACGACGGCATGGCCATCGATCTCCAGCCCCCGCTTCAGGAAGCCACGCACCGTCTCTTCGTCATCCACCAGAAGGATGCGCGCCATGATAACCTGGAATCATCTCGCTTCGACAAGGGAATAGGTAACCCTGCGGCTAGAACGCAGACGGATGCCTCGTCCTGTCAAGACGCTCTGCCCGGAAAAGCTGCTTCGCAATGCAGCAAACCGTAAAAATGTCGCGGTCTCAGGTCCCGCCGAACAGATCCGGGTCGGCACTTCCGTAGTCCACCACACCGACGAAGGGCAATTGCCGGTAGGCGTGGGCGGCGTCCATGCCGTAGCCGACTACGAACACGTCGGGGCAGGTGAAGCCGACGAACTCGGCATCGATCGACACAGCGCGCTTGCCGGGCTTCTCCAGAAGCACCGCCGTCAGCACCCGCTTGGCGCCGCGGGCCATCAGCAGATCCTTGGCGAAGACCACGGTCCGGCCGGATTCGAGGATATCGTCCACGAGCAGCACGTCGCGTCCGCGAACCTCGCTCTGCACGTCGCGCAGGATCTCGACCTGACCGGTGGAGACGGTGCCGGTGCGGTAGCTCGACAGGTGGACGAACTCGACCTGCGGCGCGAGCCCGATCCGGTGCATCGCCCGCAGAAGGTCGGCGGCGAACATGAAGCTGCCCTTCAGCACCGCCACCACGAGCAGGTCCTGCGGGTTGGCGGCGGCGATGTCCTGCGCCAGCTCGGCATTGCGCCGGGCGATGGTGTTCTCATCGAAGAGGGTACGGACGGGTTTGACGGGGCTGTTCATGGTCGGGCTGTCCCGTCCTCTCGCCGGGCGGCGCGCACGAGGGCCGCGTCGTGTCACCAATGGCCAATACTGGTCATGAATCCGCAGGTCGATGCAGCCTGACCCCTGCTCCGGGCACGGATGCCGACCTGCCTAAGGCGAAGCCTTGAAGGGTTTCGGCGGCAAGGTCAACGCTTTCCCGCTCCATGGCGAGCGGGGGAGGGGAGGCCGATCCGGCGCGGAAACCGCCGTTGACGTCCACAGGCTCGCCCGCTGAACTGTTATGGTTGTTTCCCATGTGTGCGACTTGTTGCGGATTGTCCGCACATCGGCAGGCTCTTAGGCTCATTTCTCAAGTTTTGCGGTCCACTGTGTCCGTCATCTCAATGCGGAACGAGTTTCGTCGGCGATGCCCATCCAGGATCTCAGATCGATCGACTCAACGACGAGCCTGAAAGCGGATCTCTGCATCGTCGGAAGTGGCCCCGCCGGCTACGCTATCGCCAGGAACCTCAAGGACAGCGGCCTCGACATTTTGCTGATCGAGAGTGGCGGCCTCGATATGAACGACGAGACCGAAGCCTTGAACGCTGTCGAGGATGTCGGGACCACCATCACCAACGCCCGATGCCGCGTCCTGGGTGGCACCACGGAGGCGCCCCACTGGGGCAACCGCTGCATTTCCTTCGACGATATCGATTACGAAGAGCGCCCCTGGGTGCCCCACTCGGGCTGGCCCATCGGCCACGAGGCGGTGGCTCCCTATCTGGAGCAGGCCTCGGACTATCTCGGAGCAGGCCGCCAAATCGCGCCCCGGGCCAAGCTGGCGGAGGGGAAGGACATCGCCTCGCTGCCGCGCCTGAACGAGGACAAGGTCCGCTACATCTGGTGGAATTTCGGGCGCACAGAGGGTCGGAAGCCGGTTCGCTACAATGAGGTCCTGAAGGCGGACAGCACGGGCCTGAACATCCTGATCCACGCGACCGTGTCGCAGATCATCCTCACCCCATCGGAACGCGCGATCGAATCGATTGAGGTCAGCGATGCGGAAGGCCGCCGCCGCACCATCCGGACCCGCGCGGTCGTGCTCTGCGCCGGGGGATTGGAGAACCCCCGGATCCTGCTCTACTCCAACAAGCAGAAGCGCAACGGGATCGGCAACGATCACGATCAGGTCGGCCGCTACCTGATGGATCATCCGCGCGACAAGTCCATGGCGGTGACCTTCGACCCCCGCCAGGCCACGACGTTCTGGTCGCTTTTCGGGCCGTTCCGGTACGAGAGCGGCGCGGGCCGCCGTCCGTTCGTGAGGGGCTTCGTCCTCAGCCCGGATTATCAGCGGCGGCACGAACTTCTCAATTGCGCGGCCTGGCCCGAAGAGGAGATGGCGCACGAGGATCCCTTGCGCGCCGCAGTTCGCTTGGTCCGCAACCGATCCTCGGACCGGAAGGCGGATGTCGGCGCGATCCTCGGCAACGCGGATTACCTCGCCCGCGCGCTGCACTCCTCGCTCGTCTCCCGCGATCCGATCCGCCGGAAGCCGGAGAAGATCGGCCTGTATGTCGGCTCGGAGCAAGTCCCCGATCCCGACAGCCGGGTGACCCTGACGGATCGGCTCGACCGCCTGAGCCTGCCGGTTCCCCGGACCGATTGGCGGATCAATGCCCGCGAGGTCGAGTCGCAGATCGCCCTGTCCCGGCACATCGCCGAGGAGTGCCGTCGGGTCCACGGCCTGGACGCGCGTCTCGCCGACTGGGTTCAGGATTGGAAGGGGAACGTGGATTTCCTGACCGACGGCTGCCACCCAACCGCCACCACGAAGATGTCGGCGGATCCGCGTTCGGGCGTCGTCGATCCAGACTGCCAAGTCCACGGGGTCGAAGGCCTCTACGTCGCGGGAAGCTCCACCTTCCCGACCGCGGGCCATGCCAACCCGACTTTGATGATCGTCGCCCTCGCCCTACGTCTGGCTCATCACCTGCGCGGAAAACTCGCCGCCGCATGACGTGTCGATCGGTGCATCGGACGGATGGGAATCCAGGTCCTGCGGCATGATCCGATGCGGCAAGACGGGGCGAGCTTCCCTTTGTCTGAGGCGTCTTGATGGTTTCGCAGAACGATTACCGGGGCAAGACGTACGCGGTCACCGGATCGACGGGGTTCATCGGCAACCGTCTGGTCGACCGGCTGGTGGAAAACGGCGCGCAGGTCGTCTGCCTCGTGCGCGACGTCGAGAGGGCGAAGCGAAACGCCTCGCCGTCGGGCCAGATTACCTTCGCCGCCCTCGACATCCATGATCCGGCAGGGCTTCGCGCGGCGCTGGGCCAAGCGGAGGCCCTGGTCCACTGTGCCTATGACTGGAACGACGAAGCCTGGAACGCCACGGCCCTCGACAGCCTGATCGCGGCGGTGGCGGACAGGCGCACGAAGCTCGTCCATGTCAGCAGCTTCGTCGTCTACGATCTGCCCGCGAGCGGCCGCGTGAGCGAGGAGACGCCGCCGACGCGGGAGCCTGCCGGCTATTGCCAGGTCAAGCACCAGCTCGAACGCAAGGTGATCGACGCGGCGGAGCGTGGGTCGATCTCGGCGGTCATCATCCAGCCGACCATCGTCTACGGCCCCCGGGCCCGCACGTGGACCGACGAGCCTGCCATGATGCTGTCCTATGGCTCGCTGGTCCTTCCCTCGGACGCCGAAGGGCTCTGCAACGCCGTCTATGTCGATGATGTCGTCGACGCCCTGATGCTCGCGGTCGCCGGTGAGCCCGCCAGGGGCGAGCGGTTCCTGATCAGCGGCGAGACGCCGGTCACGTGGAGACGCTTCTACGAGGGAATGGCGGCGGCGGTCGGAGCGGCCGGGCCCGTCTACGAGCCCTCGGCCACGATCGCCGCGCGCAACGGGCGCAAGAGCAAGCTCATCCGGGAATTGACCGATCCGGGACTGCTCCTGCGGCGCGTTCTCCGGAACAAGATCGGGCGGACGATCCTGTCGCTCGCGCCCGGCTCCGTGCGGAAGATCGTAACTTCCTGGCTGGATTCGCCCTTGGAGCGGCGGCGGGGCCATCGCCACGACCCGTCGCTCTCGCATCTGGCCTCCCTGCGGGCGACCTACGTGATCGCCTGCGATCACGCCCGAACGCGGCTCGGCTACCGGCCACGCTACACGTTCGAACAGGGGATGGTGCCGACCGCGGCCTACCTGAAGCGGACATTCGTGTAGGCCGGGCCTCGGCCGTCGGCCGCCGCTGAAAACGAAAAAGGGTCGGCAGCGCGCCAACCCTTTCGTCCATCCCGGAAATTCGATGGTACCACCGCCCCGGCTCGAACGGGGGACCCCCAGATCCACAATCTGGTGCTCTAACCAACTGAGCTACGGCGGCACTGGCGGGGGTGTATCGCGGGTCCGAACGTATTTCAAGGCGAGTATCGCCGTTTCACGCCACCCTTCTCACAGCATCGGCACACCGCCGGTGACGGGGACCAGGGCACCGGACATGTAGCTGCCCTCGCGGGAGGCCAGCAGCACGTAGGCCGGGGCGAGCCGGCAGGCTGCCCGGCGCGGCCCAGCGGTGTGTCGGTGCCGAGCTTTTCCAGCTGCTCCGGGCTCTTCACGATGGGCTGGATCGGCGTCCAGACCGGGCCGGGGGCGACGCAATTCACCCGGATGCCCTTCGGCGCGAGGAGGTTCGACAGGCCGATGGTCAGGCTCGCGATGGCGCCCTTGGTGGCGGCGTAGATCAGCATCGTCGGGTCGGCGATCTTGGCCTGTTCGCTGGTGGAGTTCACGATCGCCCCGCCCGGTTTCATGTGCGGCACAGCCGCCTGGGCGAGGTAGTACATGGCGAAGACGTTGGCCCGGAACGAACCCTCGATGTCGTCGGCCTTGAGGTCCTCGATCCCGTCATTCACCACCTGCGCGGCGGCGTTGTTGACGAGCACGTCGAGGCGCCCGAACGCCTCCACGGTACGCGCCACGAGCGCCTTGCAATGGGCTTCGTCACGGATATCGCCCGGCAGGAGCAGGCAGCGCCGTCCCGCCTTCTCGACCCAGGATTTCGTCTCCTCGGCGTCGGATTGCTCTGCTTCGAGGTAGGAAATCGCAACGTCGGCACCCTCGCGGGCATAGGCGATAGCGACCGCCCGGCCGATGCCGGAATCGCCGCCGGTGATCAAAGCAGCATGGCCCGTCAGCAATCCTTTGCCGACGTAACTTTCCTCGCCGTGATCGGGGCGGGGTGTCATCTTGGACACCAGCCCCGGCCGGGGCTGTTGCTGCTCGCCCGGGTAGGGCGGCCGGGGACCGGCCTCGCGTGGATCGTCGGTCATGGCGTCGCCGGTCCCCTCTGCGCTCAGAACGAGCGGGTACGGGCGGAGTGCGACCGGCTGTAGCGGCGGCGGATGACCTCGACGATCTTCGGCAGCAGGAACGCCATCAGGATCTTGCGCATGGTAAACCTCGCCTCACGGATGTGTGAGCGGGTAGCGCGCGAGACTCGCCGAGGTTCCGTTCTCCCGGTGCCCTGCGGCACGGAGTGCGCAGACCCGTCCTACAGGTCCAGCGCCAGGGTCACCGGCACATGGTCGGAGGGGCGCTCCCAGCCGCGGGCGTCACGAAGCACGTCGACGCTACGCACCGTGCCCGCGAGATCGGGGGAGACCCAGGCATGGTCGAGGCGCCGACCCTTGTTGGCGGCGTTCCAGTCGGGCGAGCGATAGCTCCACCACGTGTAGATCTTCTCGGGCTCCGGCGTGAGGTGGCGCGCCGCGTCGATCCAGCCCGCCTCGCCCCGCAGGGTCTCCAACGCCTCGGTCTCGCCGGGGGTGTGGCTCACCACGTCGAGCAATTGTTTGTGCGACCACACATCGTGTTCGAGGGGCGCGACGTTGAGGTCGCCCACGAGGATCGCCGGGCCGGAGGGCCGCTTCCCGCCCCAGGCGCGAAGCTCCTGCAGGAAGTCCATCTTGTGCGCGAATTTTGGATTGAGCTCGCGGTCGGGCACGTCGCCCCCGGCCGGGATGTAGAAATTGTGCAGCACGAGGCCCGCCGCCTGACCCGCCTCCGGCCCCAGCACCGCCGAGATATGGCGGGCATCGGGCTTGCCGCAGAAACCCATCACGTCGCGGGTGTGGAGCGGCAGGCGCGAGAGGATGGCGACGCCGTTATAGCCCTTCTGCCCCGCGAACACGACGTGCTCATAGCCCGAGCCCCGCAGCGCTTTCAGGGGGAAGGCGTCGTCTGGGCACTTAGTCTCCTGAAGGCAGAGCACATCCGGCTTGTGCTCGGCGAGGAAGCGCAGGACCAAGTCGATGCGCAGGCGCACCGAGTTGATGTTCCAGGTGGTGACGGTGAGGCGCACGGGTTTTTCGGGTTACTGGCGCTGCGAGGATTGGAGCGCCTGCTGCGCCGCCTTGTCCTCGGCCCGGCCGTAATTGATGAAGAACAGGTTCGCCTCGACCGGCTTGCCCTTCTGGAGGTTCGAGAGCTGGACGGTGGTGACGTAGCCCTGCGGGTCGGTGATCCGCCATTGCGACAGGGTCTTCACGTCCGCGTCGAACAGAAGCTGGATCCGTGAGGTGCCGCCGAAGGTCGCCCGGTCCTCCAGGCTGATGCGCACGCCCGCCGGGTCGTTCGACACGTCGGTCACAGAGAGGTCGCGGGCGAGATCGATCTTCTCGCGCAGCAGGAATTTCAGGGGCGTCTGGGCGATGAAGTAGAGGTCCTGGGTAGCGAGCTTCTTGTCGCGCACCGCCACCGACGTGCCGTCCGCCACCACTTCGAGGGGGAGGGGGCGTCATAGTCGAAGCGTAGGCGGCCGGGCTTGGCGAGCGTCAGCTTGCCGCCAATGCGCCGCCCGTCCGGGCCGATCTGCATGAACGAGCCGGTGAGCGTCGAGATGCCGTTGAAATAGGCGTTGGCCTGGGCGAGCACGGTCGCCGGATCGGCGGGCTCGGCGACGGTGGAATTGGGCGTCGCCACCGTCGCAACCTTGGGCTCGGCCGCGCGGGTAGGCTTCTCAGCCTGTTTCTCGGTCGCCTTAGGGGCGCCGGGCTTCACGCTGCCGGTCTTGTCCGTCGGCTTCGCCTCGCGGGCGGCGGCCTTGGGCGCGGGCTTCTTGGGGGCCGCCTCCGGAGCGGCCTCGGGCGCCGTCTCCGGCTCGGGCGCCGCCTGTTCCTTGCGGCCGAACAGGCCATCCAGGAACGACGACACCTGCGCCTCCGCCCGGAGAGGCGCGAGGCACAGGCTCAGGGCGAGCAGAGTGCCGGCGTTGCGGGTGCGGCGGCCGATCATCCGGGGACTCCTTGCACCAGACGGGTGCGCGGCTCGGGCGGGACAAAAAGGGCGGAGCCCGCTGAGAGCTCCTCACAAAACTCCCGTTCGCCGGGAGTTCTCCCTCTGGCCTCGACAGCTCAGCGGGAGTTTTGTGAGGGGCTCTTAGAGCCCCGCCCTGTGGCGAAGATGCGACCGGCTTCAGTCGTCGTCGTAAGTGATGCCGGCCCCGTGGGTACCGCCGTTCACGAGGATCTCGCGCTTGCCGGCGTGGTTGGCCGGGCCGACGATGCCCTCGATCTCCATGCGCTCCATGATCGAGGCGGCGCGGTTGTAGCCGATCTGGAGACGGCGCTGGATGTAGCTGGTCGAGGCCTTCTGGTCGCGCAGCACCACCTCGATCGCCTGCTTGTACAGATCGTCCGAATCGCCGCCGGTCGCCGCCGCGAAGGCGCTGATATCGAAGACGGGGGCGTCCTCCTCGGGCTCCTCGGTGCGCTCGGCCTTCTCGGCTGCCTTGCCCCGGCGGCCCGTCTCCTTGGGCGCGTCCTCCGGCGTGTCGTCGGCGGTCACCGCGTCGAGGTAGCTCGGGCGGCCCTGGCGCTTCAGGTGGGCGACCACGCTTTCGACCTCGTTGTCCGAGCAGAACGGGCCGTGCACGCGGGTCGTGCGACCGCCACCGGCCATGAACAGCATGTCGCCCTGGCCGAGCAGTTGCTCCGCGCCCATCTCCCCGAGGATCGTGCGCGAGTCGATCTTGCTCGTCACCTGGAAGGAGATCCGGGTCGGGAAGTTCGCCTTGATCGTCCCGGTGATCACGTCCACCGACGGACGCTGCGTCGCCATGATCAGGTGGATGCCCGCCGCGCGCGCCATCTGTGCGAGCCGCTGGATCGCCCCTTCGATGTCCTTGCCCGCCACCATCATCAGGTCGGCCATCTCGTCGACCACGATCACGATGTAGGGGAGGGCGGAGAGGTCCATCTCCTCCTGTTCGTAGATGACCTCGCCGGTCTCGCGGTTCACGCCGGTCTGCACTGTGCGGGTGATGGTCTCGCCCCTTTCACGAGCCTCCTTCATCCGCGCGTTGTAGCCGTCGATGTTGCGAACGGCGATCTTGGACATCTTCTTGTAGCGCTCCTCCATCTCGCGCACGGCCCATTTGAGGGCGATGACCGCCTTCTTGGGGTCGATGACGACGGGGGAGAGCAGGTGCGGGATGCCGTCATAGACGGACAGTTCCAGCATCTTCGGATCGACCATGATCAGGCGGCACTCCTCCGGCTTCAGCCGGTAGAGCAGCGACAGGATCATCGTGTTGATGGCCACCGACTTACCCGAGCCGGTGGTGCCGGCGACGAGCAGGTGCGGCATGCGCGCGAGGTCGGCGATGATCGGCTCGCCGCCGATATTCTTGCCGAGGCACAGGGCCAGCTTGTGCTTCGAGTCTACGAAATCCTCCGAGGCGAGGAGTTCGCGCAGGTACACGGTCTCGCGCACCTCGTTCGGCAGCTCGATGCCGATGACGTTGCGGCCCGGGACCACGGCGACGCGGGCCGAGACGGCGGACATGGAGCGGGCGATGTCGTCCGACAGGGCGATGACGCGGCTCGACTTGGTGCCGGGGGCGGGCTCCAGCTCATAGAGCGTGACGACCGGGCCCGGCCGCACGGCGAGGATGTCGCCACGCACGCCGAAATCCTGCACCGTCTGCTGCAAGTTCAGGGCGTTCTGCTCCAGCACGTCCGCATCGACTTCCTCCGCCGCGCCCGGCGCGGGCAGGGCCAGAAGGTCGAGGGCCGGCAGCTCGTAATCGGCGTTGTCGAAAGACGCGATCTCGAGGTGGCGCGGCGCCGCGATCATGCGCGGACGGGCCGCCACGAGGGGCAGGTTGGTCGGGGCGGGCTCCGGGACGACGGCGGCCGGGGGCAGGATCTCCTGGGCAGGGGCCGTGTGGATTGGGGCCGCGTGGATTTCGGCCTCGGCGACCGGCATCACTGCGGCAGCCTCGGGCTCGGCCATCGGCTCAGGCGCCGGGGCGGCGCGACCGCGCAGCAGCACCGGACGGGCGGCGAGCGGGATCACCACGCGCTCCTCCTGAACCCGGGCCTCGACAGGGGCGGGCACGAAGGCAGGAGCAGGGGCGGGGACAGCAGCAACCGGAGCGGGGGTCACCGCAACGGGAGCGACAGGAGCGACCGGGGTCGAGGCGGTGCGGATCGCCGCGCGGGCAGCCATGGCGCAGGGCATCGACGGCTTGCGGGGGGCAGGCGCCGCCTGAACCGGGCTGTGCGGCCCGAAGACGAGGGAGAGTCCGGGCAACGGAGCGGACACCGGCGCAGGGGCGGCAAGCTGCGGCTCCGGCTCGCGGGCATTGTCCTGCGCGTCGGCGGGGCGCGGCGGCTGGTCGAAGCGCACGAGGCGGTCGAGCCCGTAGACGGGGGCCGCCGACGGGGCGCGCAGCAGCGAGACGTCCACCGGCAGGGACAGGACGGGCTCGGGCTCCTGAACCGGCGGCGCAAGCGCCTCGATCTCGGGCTCACGAGCGTCGAGGGAGGCCCACGTATCGACAGAGGACCACGCATCGACGGAGGACCAATCGTCCCCGCCGAACCACGGCTGGGACTGGGACCAGTCGGACAGGTCGGACCAGTCGCGCGTCTCGGGAACGGCGACCGGCGCAGGCACCGCAGCCGGAGCGGGCTCGGCCTCCACGGGCGCGGGCGGGCGGCGGTCCGGGGTGCGGAAATAGCGGACGCCGGGATTGGCGACGAAGGGCTGCTGCCAGCGCGGCAGGCCACCCGCGACGCGGACCTCCTCCTCGCTCACGGCCTGATTCTGAACGGCCTCCTCGCGGAGCGCCTCCTCACGCTCGGCGTCCTCACGGGCGCGGCGCTCGGCCTCGACGGCCTGCAACGCGGCCTGCGCTTCGGCGCGGGCGCGCTCCAGGGCGACGCGCTCGGCCTCGAGGGCGCGCTGGCGGCGCTCCTGCAACACGGCATCCGGCGTACGGACATAGCGGACGGACGAGGCCTGCGGCGCGGCCGGAACGGGGGCGATAACGGGCTCTTCCGGAGCGATCGCGTCCGGGCGGCGGGGCTGGCGCACCAGCACGCCGGGGGTCGAGGCCTGCCGGTCGATGCGGCTCTCGGCGCGCGGCGGGGTGCCCTGGACCGCCCGGTCGTCGAAGACCTCGGAGGGCCAGACTTGCGGGGTGGAGAACGCCTCGTCGGCCCAATCCTGGCCCGCGCCGAAGGGGCGCGGGGCGCGCTCATAGCCTTCGCGGCCGACCATGACCGTCGGGGGCGTCAGCCAGCTCGGCTCGGCGCGGCGGCCGGCCGTGCCGTAGCCGACCCGCGAGGGACCGGCAGCGCTGCCCGCGAGGCGGCGGGTGAGGGTTGCGCGCAACGCCATGAGGCGGTGAGCCAGGGCGCCGAGCGACAGCCCGGAACGGTCACCGCCCCGCACCGGGCGGGCAGGGTCACGGTGGGAATGCGGGGGTCGTCCCGATGCGCGCATGGTTATCCGATAGACGCTGGATACATGGAGTCGCCGGCCGTCGGCGGCTTGGTAGAGTTAGAAGCGTCAGCGTTAACGGGGGCTTTCGCGGCGGGCGTTCGCTGGAGCCTCGCGCCGCACCATATTAAGGATGCGGGGTATGCGAGCGTGGGCCGGTGACGTGTCGAACCCAGACGATGTGAAAGGCGGCTTCCGGTCGCTCTACCGCCACGGCTTCGCCCGTGTCGCCGCCTGCACCGGCCGGAGCCATCCGGGGGACCCGGCGCGCAATGCAGCGGCGATCCTCGCCCTGGCCGAGACCTGCCACGAAGCCGGGGCGGCGGTGGCTTTGTTCCCCGAACTCGCCCTCTCGGCCTACGCCATCGAGGATCTGCTGTTGCAGCAGACCCTGCTCGACGCGGTGGAAGCCGCCGCCGGGGATCTCGCCGCGCGCTCGGGCGCAGTGCGGCCGCTGCTGATCGTCGGGGCGCCCCTGCGCTGGCGCCACCGGGTCTATAATTGCGCCCTCGCCATCCAGGGCGGGCGGCTGCTGGGCGCGGTGCCCAAGACTTTCCTGCCGAACTACCGCGAGTTCTACGAGAAGCGCCATTTCGCCTCCGGTGCCGGAATCGCGGGCGAGACGATCAGGGTCGCGGGTCACACGATTCCCTTCGGGACCGACCTTCTGTTCGAGGGGGAGGACGTGCCCAGCCTCGTCGTCGGCATCGAGATCTGCGAGGACCTGTGGGTGCCGCAGACGCCGGGCATGGAGGCCGCGCTGGCGGGGGCCACCGTGCTGGCCAACCCCTCCGGCAGCCCGATCACCATCGGCCGGGCGGAATCGCGGGCGCTCCTCACCCGCTCGGCCTCCATGCGCGGGGCCTGCGCTTATCTCTACGCCGCCGCGGGCCACGGCGAGTCGACCACCGACCTCGCCTGGGACGGACAGACCAGCATCGATGAATGCGGGTCACGGCTCGCGGAGGGCGAGCGCTTCGCTTGGGGCCCCGTGGCGACGCTCGCCGATATCGACCTCGATCGCATCGCCCAGGAGCGCCTTCAGGCGGGCAGCTTCGATGACGATGCGCGGGGCCGCGCCGCCGGGCCCTGGCGCCGGGTGCCGTTCCGGGTCGATCCCCCGGCCGGGGATCTCGGCCTGATGCGCGCGGTGGAGCGCTTCCCCTTCGTGCCGAGCGACGCCGCCCGCCTCGCGCAGGATTGCTACGAGGCCTACAACATCCAGGTCGCGGGCCTCGCTCAGCGCCTGGAGGCGACCGGCACCAGGAAGGTCGTCATCGGCATCTCGGGCGGCCTCGATTCGACCCATGCCCTCATCGTCGCCGCCAAGGCGTTCGATCGGCTGGGCTATCCGCGCTCGGACATCCTCGCCTACACGATGCCGGGCTTCGCCACCTCGACGGGCACCAAGTCCAACGCCCACGCGCTGATGAAGGGGCTCGGCACGACGGCGGCCGAGATCGACATCCGCCCCGCCGCCGAGCGGATGCTCGCCGATATGGGCCACCCCTACGCGGCGGGCGAGAAGGTCTACGACATCACCTTCGAGAACGTGCAGGCGGGCCTGCGCACCGATTACCTGTTCCGCCTCGCCAACAAGGCGGGGGGCCTCGTGATCGGCACAGGCGATCTGTCGGAGCTGGCGCTCGGCTGGTGCACCTACGGCGTCGGCGACCAGATGAGCCACTACGCGGTCAACGCGGGCGTGCCCAAGACCCTGATCCAGCACCTGATCCGCTGGGTCATCTCGACGGATGCCTTCAGCGTCGAGGAGGGGCGGGTGCTGCGTGCCGTCCTCGACACGGAGATCTCGCCCGAACTCGTCCCCGCCGAAGCGGACGAAGCGCCCCAGAGCACGGAGGCCGCCATCGGCCCCTACGCCCTGCAGGATTTCACCCTGTTCTACACCCTGCGCTACGGGTTCCGGCCCTCGAAGATCGCCTTCCTCGCCCTGCATGCCTGGGGCGATGCGGAGCGCGGGCAATGGCCGCCGGATTTCCCCGCCGAGAAGCGCATCGCCTATGGCCTGCCGGAGATCCGGCTCTGGCTCGGCGTGTTCCTGAAGCGGTTCTTCGCCTTCAGCCAGTTCAAGCGGTCGGCCATCCCGAACGGGCCGAAGGTGGCCGCGGGCGGAGCCCTGTCGCC
This sequence comes from Methylobacterium komagatae, assembly GCF_042661665.1. Lineage (NCBI taxonomy): Bacteria > Pseudomonadati > Pseudomonadota > Alphaproteobacteria > Hyphomicrobiales > Methylobacteriaceae > Methylobacterium > Methylobacterium komagatae. The sequence continues at coordinate 1,285,019 of NZ_JBHSWN010000001.1, read as the reverse complement.
CAGGGGCGACTGGCGCGCGCCCTCCGACGGTTCGGCCCGGATCTGGCTGGAAGAATGGGAGCGTAACATCCCTGAAACCTGAGCGTCACAAACCCGGCTCATTGTGCCATTATGACAACGGTCAAGCTGATTCTTCGCATTGCAGCGGAGAGCGGCGTCCGGAGGCGGGCAAGCGGAGGGTTTCCGATGCGGAATTACAACCTCTTCCGTCTGAGCGAGGTCGAGGGCATGTGCTGCGCCGTGCCCGAATCGAGCACGGTTCCGGCCTTCATCGGCTCCGGGCGATGGACCTTCACCGGTAAGCTCGAGGACGGCTGCCGCACGCCGCTCGATTTCGATGGACGCGCCGCCGATACCGCCGTGCGCTTCAACGGTTTCTACCTGTTCCAGACGGTCGATCGTCGCTTCATCGCGTAAGCGAGTCACGCATCGCGGCGAATATTCCTTAACTCGCCTTGGGCATCATTGAGTCCGGTACGCTTATCGGAATTCGCCGCATGTCCATGGAACAGCGTAGGCAACCTCGCCTCCGGGTTTTGTTGAAGGGACGCATTCACTTCAACAACGGCTCGTCGAGCATCGACTGCCTGGTGCGGGACATGTCGACCACGGGCGCGCGGCTGTTGCTCAGCGAGACCGCGACGCTGCCGGAGAAGTTCGACCTTTATATTCCGCAGAAGGAACGCACCTACCGGGCGCAGCTGCGCTGGCGCCGGGAGGACGGCATCGGCGTCACCTTCGACCATGGGGCGGAGCAGCAGCCCGCCGAGACCGCCCCGGACCTGACCATGACCGCGCTGCTGCGCCGGGTCGGCGAGTTGGAGGCGGAGAACGCCGCGCTGCGCACCACCCTGACGCAGATGATGAAAGTGCAGGCGTCCGCCGTCTGACGGACCGCACCGCATCTCCCGCGCGAACGCTCAGCTCGCCAGAGCCGCGCGGATGCGCTCGGCATGGGCGGCCAGCACGGCCGGATCGGCCATGCCGCCCTCGTGGCGCTTGAGCGGCACGCCGTCCTTCCGGGGGATGACGTGAACGTGCAGGTGGAACACCGTCTGTCCGCCCGCCGCCTCGTTGAACTGGAAGATCGTGAGCCCGTCGGCCGCGAAGGCCGCCTTCACGCCGCGGGCGACGGTCTGGACGCCGCGCATCAGCGTGGCCAGCGTCTCCGGCTCGGCATCGAGCAGCCCGCGTGACGGAGCCTTCGGGATGACGAGGGTGTGGCCCTCACCCTGGGGCATCACATCCATGAAGGCGAGGACGTGCTCGTCCTCGTAGACCTTGTGCGCGGGCATCTCCCCCCGCAGGATCTTACCGAAGACGTTGTTCGGATCGTAGGCCGTGTCCGCCATGCTGCCTCCCCACAGGAGCGGGCACGATGCACGGCGCGGGCGCTCGCGTCCACCGGGTGGGAACCGGGAGCAGGCTACGCTTCTTCTTCTGCCGCGCCGGGCGGGCGCGGGAGGACGCGCGCGGTGGCACACGAGAGTACGGGGGCGATCTACGCTGCGGCCGGGGCGAACCTCGCCATCGCGGCGGCGAAGTTCGTGGGCGGCTTCTTCACCGGTTCGACGGCGATGATCGCCGAGGGCGTCCACTCTGTGGTGGACACGCTCAACCAGATCCTCCTTCTCGTCGGCATCAAGCGGTCCGAGAAACCGGCCGATGCGCGCCATCCCTTCGGCTACGGGCGCGAGATTTACTTCTATGCCTTCGTCGTCGCGCTGATGATCTTCCTCGGCGGCGGCCTCTTCGCCATCTACGAGGGGTACGAGCGCGTCTGGCACCCGGAGCCGGACAAGGACGCGCACCTGTTCGGCTACACGATCCCCGGCCTGTGGGTAAATCTCGGCATCCTCGGCTTTGCCATCCTCGCGGAGGGGTATTCCTTCTCGGTCGCGATGCGTGAGTTCTGGGCCGAGAAGGGCCAGCGCACGGCGCTCCACGCCATCCGGCGCAGCAAGGATCCGAGCCTGTTCACGGTTCTGGCAGAGGACACGGCGGCCCTGATCGGGCTCGTCATCGCCTTTGCGGGCGTACTGCTGTCCCATTCGCTCGAAATGCCGGCCCTCGACGGCGCGGCCTCCATCGGCATCGGCCTCGTCCTCGTCGGCATGGCGATCTTCCTGATGGTGGAGACCCACGGCCTCCTTATCGGCGAGGCCGCCGACCCCGAATTGGTCAAGGCGATCGAGGAGATCGTGCGCGACGAGCCGGGGGTGATGCATGTGAACGAGGTGCTGACGCAGCATCTCGGTCCGCGCGACATCCTCGTGAACCTCAGCCTCGACATGGCCGACGACCTCAGCGCGGGCGCCGTGGAAGAGACGGTCTCGCGCCTCGACAAGGCGCTCAAGGCCCGCGCACAGGACGTGAAGCGGGTGTTCATCGAGATCCAGTCCAAGGGGGACGGGGCGCGGAAGGTGGCGGCCTGAGGCGTCTTCCTGTTGCTTCCGCTCGGCCGACCTTGGCGTCACTGCGTAGCGGAAGCCGGATCGCCTCAGGCGTCCCGGCCGACCTGATCGAGGCTCACGCGCCAGAGGCGCTCCTGCACCGCCTCGTCGCGGCTCTCCGAGGATGAGGTCTTCGGCTTGCCATGGGAGAAGTAGCGGCCCGTCACGCCGTCGAGTTCGGGCGCCGTCGCGACATGGAGCGAGGTGCGGGCCCCCTTCTCAGGGCTGATGAGGAAGGGGCGGATCAGGCTCCAGGCCGTGCCGAACAGGCCGCCCGTGTTCGTGGCGAAGCCCGTCTGCACCACGCCGGGATGCAGGCAGTTCACGGTGATGCCCCGCCCGGACACCCGCCGTGCGAGGGCATAGGTGAAGAGCACGTTGCCGAGCTTGGCCTGGGAATAGGCCCGCATCGGGCCGAAGGACTTCACCCCACTTAGGTCCGCGAAATCGATGTGGCCCCGGTAATGGGCCGCCGAGGCGACGTTGACGATCCGGGGCTTGCCGCCGGATCCGGCCGTCACCGCCATCGTGTCGAGGAGTTCGAGGGTCAGGAGGACATAGCCGAGGTGGTCCAGCGCCCAGGTGCGCTCGATCCCGTCGACGGTGGTCTCGCGCCGGTCGAAGATGGCGCCCGCATTGTTCACGAGGACATGCAGATGCGGATAGGCGGCACGGACCTCCGCCGCCAGGCGCCGGATCTCGGCCTGGGACGACAGATCAGCGCGGTAAGTATCGATCTGCGCCTCGGGCGCCGCCGCGCGGATCTGCTCCGCGCTGCGGGCGAGCTTGTCCGCGTCGCGCCCGACGAGCCCGACCCGGGCGCCGAGACGCGCGAGGCCCAGTGCGGTCTCGTAGCCGATCCCGCCCGTTGCCCCGGTAACGAGGCAGACCCGCCCGCGCATGGGCGTCAGAACACCACCTGCCCGACGGCGAGGGCGATCACGACGATGACGATCGCCACGATCAGGAACAGGCCGAACAGGATGCGCGCCAGCGAACCCGCGCCCGCTGCAATACCGGTGAAGCCTAGGCCGCCTGCGATCAGTGAGATCACGAAGCAGATCAGAGCCCATTTCAGAAGCGTCATCAGCCGTCCTCCGCTGGCCCAGCGCGGTGGCCAGGCGACGTACGATCGCCGTCACAACCGGCGGCAAGCGCGACCGTTCCGTCCCGAAGCCTCCGGTGGAGCTTTTCTTCTCAGGCGGTGCGCGCGACGGGCGCGGCCGCCACGTCGGCGCGTTCCAGCATGATCTCCGCGAGCGTGTGGTAGAGGCCCGAGCGGCAGACCGCCTTCGAGGCCGCGTCCGATATCAGGGCCGCCACCATCAGCGGGATCATCAGGGCGTGGTTCTGGGTCATCTCGGTGACGATGACGAAGCTGGTGATCGGCGCCTGCAGCACGCCCGTCAGATAGGCCACCATGCCGACGAGGACGATGGCGCCCACCGGCACGTCCGGCACCAGCGCGTGCATCATGCCCCCGAGCCCCGCGCCGACAGCGAGGGAGGGGGCGAACAGCCCGCCGGGAATGCCGCTCACCGAACTCAGTACCGTGGCGAGGAACTTCAGCGGCGCGTAGGCGAAGCTTGCGGGGGCGTCGCCGTGGAGGATGGCGCGGGCCTCCTCGTAGCCCGTGCCATGGGCCGCCCCGTGGGTGGCGAGGCCGCACAGGGCCACCGCGAGCCCGCAGGCTGCCGCGAACAGGATCGGCCGGGCGGCAATCAGCCGTCCCACCTGCCCCGGCACGCCGCGGGCGAACAGGATCACGAGGCGACTGAACACGCCGCCCGCCAGACCACCGATCACGGCGATGACCGGCACGATCCACCCCGCCGACAGGGGCATCGCGGCGGGCGTCGTCCCGAAATAGGTGTAATTGCCCATGAGCCAGACGGAGGTCAGGCCCGCCGCCACGATCCCGGCCACGATCAACCCCGAGGAGCGCGCCTCGTAGGCCCGCCCGAGCCCTCGATGCCGAACACGATGCCGGCGAGCGGCGTGTTGAAGGCGGCCGCCACGCCCGCAGCTCCACCCGCGAGCAGCAGGCCGGGCAGCCGGTCCGGCGTCAGGCGGCCGAAGGCGGCCATGATCACCGCGCCGACCTGCACGGTCGGCCCCTCCCGGCCCGCCGAGGCGCCGCAGAGCAGGCCGAGGAACAGCACCACCACCTTGCCGAACCCGACCCGGAGGGAGATGAGGCCCTGCCGGAAGCGATCATCGCGGGCGTGCCGCGCGGCGATGACCTGCGGGATGCCCGAGCCTTGCGAGTTCGGAAACACCGTCCGGGCGAGCAACGCCGCGAGCGCGAAGCCCGCGGGCGTCAGGACGAGGGCGATGAACGGGGAGGGGGCGGTGAGCGCCTTGAAGCCCTCCTGCGCGAGGTCGGCCCCCTTGGCCATGACCACCGCCGCGAGGCCGACGCAGATACCGCCCACGAGGAACAGCATCCGCGAACGCCAGAGGGGATAGGCGTCCATGGAGGCCGAGCGCAGCCGGGCGATGGAACGACCGGTGCGGGAGCGTGCCCTGCGCGGCTCGTCCGTCTGCAACCCGTCCTGCCCCGACATCGCCGTCCTTCGGTCCCGTTCCGGAATCAGGCTTAGCCGGGTGCGGGCGCGAGGGCGAGAGGTTCTACCCTTCCGCCGCGCAGAGCTTCTCGACAGCCTTCACATAAGCCTTGGCGTCGAACTTCTTCAGCGAGTTCTCGCTTTGGTAGCGCACGGTGCCGAACACCTTGCGCTTCTGCCAGGGGCGGTCGTGCAGGCCGTAGACCCAGGCGACGTTGGTGAAGGAATTCGCGTCCCGGCCATCGAGGAAGTAGCGGTTGTTGAGCCGCAGGGTGCGGGCGAAGCCTTCCTTCGGGGAGGGGGACCATTCGAGGATCTTCTTGCCCCAGTACATCCGCAGCGATTGTGCATGTAGCCGGTCTCGCGCATCTCGCGCATGGCCGCGTTCCAGTACAGGTCGTGGGTCTTGCCCGCCGCTAGGTCCGCCTCCGAATAGGCGTGCGGGCGTTCGTCCTCGGCATGGTCGGCCAGGGTCTTGCGCGCCCAATCGGGCACGGCCTTGTCGTAGTCGTCGTAGCCCTTCGTGTAGAACACGTGGTTCATCGCGAGTTCGCGCCGGACGATCAGCTCCTCCAGATAGGCGCCCCGGTCGTCGGCATCGCCCGCCTCGTTCTCGCGGATCGCCAGCGCGATCTCGACGGGCGAGATCTGCCCGAAATGCAGGTAGGGGCTCATATGCGAGGCCGCCGAGGCCTCGGGCTTGTTGCGCCCGGCGCCGTAGCCTTCGAACCCGTTCTTGAGGAAGGAGCGCAGGCGCTTGCGCGCCTCGCCCTCGCCGCCCACGAAGCGTTTGACCGGCCCGACCTCCCGGTCGAGGCTCATGCCCGCCAATACTTTTTCGGGGTCCGAGACGTCGATCTCGCTCTTGAGCTTCAGACCTTCGGCCTTGTGCTGCACGGTGCGGGCCTTCACCTCCTCGATGAATGGGTCCCACAGCCGGTTGAGCTTCGGGCGGAGCGTGCGCGCGGCGAATTCGTGCTTGTTCGAGGCGGTCTCGACCGGCACCACGACGTCGCCCTCGACCTGCACGATGCGGCGGCGAACGTGACGGGTGATCTCGGCGTACCACGCCCTCTGAATCGCGAGGTAACCCCGGTCGAGCACCACCAGCGCCGCCTCGTCCGACAGGTCGATGGCGACCTTGGCCGGAGAGGCCTTTCGCATCACGAAGGCGATGCCGCGCTTCTCCAATCCCGCCTTGGCCTCCGCGAGACCTTGGAGCAGGAAGGCGTAGTGGCGCGCATTGGCTTCGGGGAAGCCGCTCTTGCCGTCGAGCAGGCCGAAACAAGCCACGATGGGCAGTTTCAGGTGATTCGCCTCCTCGATGGCGAGTTCCAGCGCGGGGTTGAAGCGGGCGCGGTTGGCCTGCTGCATCAGGTACAGGACGTATCGCCCGCTTTCATGCGGCTCCACGTCGTTGAGCACCCGGACCCGCTCGCCCTGTATCGCCACGCCGCCTCCGCTGCCTTCCGCACCCGGCCGAGCTAGGGCGGGGGCGGACGAAAGGGAGCTACAGGCGCAAACAGTTCCCCAGTCATGACGGCGCAAATCGCCGCGGCAGAGACGCTGCCAGCCTATCCTCGCCGGACTCGGGTAGACTTGGCACTATGCAGCGCCTGTTCGACTGATCTTATCGAAAGGGTACCCAGCATTCGCAATCCGCGATTGCAGTGCGACATTTTCGGCACGGCGATCCCGGAATCCCCGTCACATGCCCCCGTGAGCCAGAAACTTGTCTCGCGAGGACTTGTCTTCCGCCGCCCCTGCACTCAGTTTTGCATTGCGGGAGCGCGATGGCGTCGCTCTCCCGCTGCCCTCCTTGGGCGTTTCCTCCCTAGACTTCGGGCCGCTCCCTTGGGGGTGGCCTTTTTCTGCGCGCGAGCGTGTCTTCGGCGACAATGCTCTAGCGGCTGGGCGCGGCGCCGTTCCGGCGGCTCTCGGCCAGGGCCGCCACCTTGCCCGCCGCCTCGTAGAGATTGATCCGCGAATAGGCGCCGAATTCCGAGCCGTCGTCGAGGAAGCCGCCGCCGGGCCCCTGGGTCTCGGTGAGGATGCGGTTGGCTTCGGCGACGGTCACTTCGGGGAAGGCGGCGGTCAGCAGATGCCCGGCCTCGGGGGCCACGGCCGCGATGTCGAGGGGCTTGGCGGCCTGTGCCGGATGCACCACCGGCAGGCCGTAGGTCAGGGTCGAGGCGTAGAAGGCGGCGTTGGTCGCCTCATCCTTGAAGCGGCTCTGGTCCTGCGCGGCGCAGGTGGCGACGTCCGCGCCGCAGGTCTCGGTCACGAAGGCGTCGATCTCGGCGCGGGCGGCCTTCACCACGGCCGGATAGTCGGTGAGCGTCACCGTCTTGGCCGTGTCGGCGCTCGCCGGATCGATGACCGCCGGGTTGGTGCGGATCTGCCCGACATAGGTCGGATCGTTGGCGAGCAGATGCGCGAGGGCGTGCAGCGAGGTCGCCCGGCCGCCGATCACGTCCATGGCGTAATGCGCGCCCACGACGATACGGCTGTTCCCGTACTCGGCGGCGCGGACCACCATCTGCCGGTAGCGACTGGGCACGAGGATCGCGAGGATCATCGACTCGGTGTAGCCGTAGGTGGTGTGGCCGCTCGGATAGGACGGGCTGTCGGTGAGGTCCTGGCCCGGGCCGCGCAGCCAGTCGAGGCTATGCGACGGTTTCCCGAAGTAATCCTCGCCCCGGTAGGCGGTGAGGACCGGCAGGGTCTGAAACGGGCGGGGATTGCCGTAGGCGTCCGAGCCCGGTGTGCCCGCGAGACGGCCATAGGCCCGGCCGAACGCATCCGTCACCGCACCGTTTCCGAGGATCGCGGCGGCCTCCTCCGAGACGGGCTTCTTCCCATGCGACGTGGCGTTGGCGAAGAAGTACTTGCCCGCGCCCGAATCGGACTTCGTCACGTTGTTCGTGTAGCCGATCAGCTTGGCCACGGCCGGAGAGACGCTGGTGAAGGTCTTGTAGTCGGCATAGCGCGCCTTGGACTGGTAGGCGTCGCCGATGCGCGTGCCGAGGCCGTCGGCGAGCTGAGTCGCGTTGCCGTCGGTGATGAAGCAATCCTTCAGGGCGAGCTGGCGCCGCTCGGTGAGCGGCAGCAGCGCCGGCTGGCTGGAGGCGCCGCTCTGGATGTCGCCCGTCACCTTCAGGTTCGCGTCGAGCGCGGCCTTGCCCTCGGGGCTTGCCAGCAGCCGCGCCACCGGCACGAGTCCGCGCAGCGCGCTGAGGTTGGCGGTGCTCTGCGCCGACGCCGGGACCGGTACGGCGAGGCACAGGGCCGTGAGCGAGAGGGCGGTGATGTGTCTCATAAGGCCTATCCCGTTTGGTCCGGGGCCTACCCGGCCCGCGTGACCGGTCGATGACGGGTCAGCCGCGGGCGCGGGCGCGGATCATGAAGTTGTCGTAGGTATATTCCGCCACCTGGAACCAGAGATACTCCTCGTTGCGGAACATCCGCAGCGCTTCGTAAACCCGGCGGAAATCCGGGTTCTTGGACGCCATCTCGGCATAGACCTCGTTGGCGTTCTTGAGCGCGGCCTCCATCACCTCCTGCGGGAAGGGACGCAGCTGCGCGCCACCCGCCACCAGACGGCGCAGGGCGCGCGGGTTACGGGCATCGTACTTGGCCTGAACCTCGGTGCTGACCTGGGCGCAGGCCGCCCGCAGGATCGCCTGATAGGTCTTGGGCAGGCTCTTCCACTTCTCGGCGTTGATCCAGACATGGAGCATCGCGCCGCCCTCCCAGAAGCCGGGATAGTGATAGATCGGGGCGACCTTCTGCAGGCCCAGGCGCTCGTCGTCGTAGGGGCCGATCCATTCGGCCGCGTCGAGCTTCTTCGATTCCAGGGCGGCGTAGAGATCCGGCCCGGCCACCGCCTGCGGCTGCACGCCGAACTTCGTCAGCACCTGCCCGCCCAGCCCGCCGATGCGCAGCTTCAGGCCCTGAAGGTCGGCGAGGGTCTTGATCTCCTTGCGGAACCAGCCGCCCATCTGCGCGCCGGTATTGCCACCGGGCAGGCAGACGAGGCCCGCCTTGGCGAAGACTTCGGTGAAGAGTTCGGCCGCGCCGCCCGCATGCCACCAGGCTGCTTGCCCGCGGGCGTTCAGCCCGAAGGGGATGGCAGTGGCGAGGCTGAAGGTCGGGTCCTTCGCCGCAGCCAGGGAGGCCGGGCCATGCCCCATCTCCACCGTGCCGGCGGCGACCGCATCGAGCAGCCCCTCGGCGGGCACCGGCTCGCCCGGCCCCTGCACCTGGATCTGGAAGCGTCCGTCAGTCGCCTCCGCGACGATCCGGCCGAGGGATTCGGGCGCGCCGAACAGGATGTCGAGATTCTTGGCGTAGGCCGAGGACAGGCGCCAGCGCAGCTCGGGCGCCGCCTGGGCCAGGGCGGGCGCCGCGAGCGGGGCGGTCAGGGCCGCGCCGAGGCCGGCCGAGAGGAGGTTCCGCCGGGCCGGGGAGGCGGGGCGGAGCGGGGCGTGTGTATCGTCCGAAGGCATCTCGTCCGGGCTGGTCGTCCGTGCCGCAGGGAATCGGCCGGGGTCGGTAGCATGGCCGACACCCGTGCCGAAACGGATCACCGGCCCGGACGGTTCAGCGCCAGGACGATCTTTGCGGTCGGATCCGCCGGTTTCATTCGCGATGGCGTTTCGGATGAAGCGAGCCGATACCGCCCGCGCGACCCATCAAGGACATCCATGCTTTCACCCGAACCCGCCCTGACCCTCCACACCGTCTGCGGCCTGGAGGAATTGACCGGCCATGGCGAGGCCGGGGTGAGCCATGTGCTCTCGCTCCTCGATCCGGGGACGCCGGAGCCGACCGCCTTCGAGGGCTACGGCGTGCATCGGCGCACGACGCTGTTCTTCCACGATTGTCTCGGCCCCGGCACGGACAAGCACGGCACGGTCCTGATCCCGCCGGAGCGGAGTGACGTGGACGCGATCCTCGCCTTCGGACGCGATCTCGGGGACGCCTCCCATGTGCTGGTGCATTGCCATTACGGGCTGTCGCGCTCGACGGCCGCCCTGCTGATGCTGTTCGCTCAAGAGGAGACGGGGACGGACGCAACGGCCCTGGTCGAGCGGCTGCATGCCCTGCGCGAGCCCGCTTGGCCGAACGCGCGGATGATCGCCTTCGCCGACGCGGCTTTGGGGCGGGGCGGAGACCTCAGCGAGGCGGTGCGGCGGTTGCACGCCCTGCAATTGCGGGTGCGACCGCATCTGGCCGACCTGTTGCGGGGGCTGGGGCGGGGTGAGGAAGTCGAGGCGGCGCTCGCGTGAAGGCAGGGCGCTCCCCTGCACCCGCCAAAGGGCCTGCCCTTTGGGACCCCTATTTTCCGGCGGGGGTGAAGTTGCCGTCCTTCCAGACGTAGAGAACGTAGCCCTGGGCCGTGACGTCGCCTTTGGAATCGAAGCCGACCGTGCCGAGGACGAGGTCGAACCGCTCGTTGTGCAGCGCCTGGGTGATCGGGCGCGGCTCGGTGGAATGGGCAAAATTGCCTGCCGCCACCAGGGCTTGCATCGCGGCATAGCCGTAGATGGTCGAGCCCGTCGGGTCGATGCCCTGCGCCTTGAACGTCTTCACTACGCCCGCCGCCGCAGGCTGGCGGCTCGGGTCGAGATAGAAGGTCATCAGCACGCCGTTGCTCGCCGGGCCGGCGGTCTTGGCGAAGTCCGGCGTGGCGATGGAGGACGTGCCGAACCATTGCGGGCGATAGCCCCGGTCGGAGGCGATCTTGACGAGACGCCCCATCTCCGTGGCGTCGCCGCCGTAATAGACCACTTCGATCCCGGCGGCCTTGAGCCGGTCGGCCAGGGCCTCGTCGTCCTTCTCGGCGGGCTGGAAGGACAGGAACAGGGTCTCGTTCACGCCGATGCGGTTGAGGTTATCCTTCGTCGCGGCGGCGAGCATCCGCGAGGGGGCGGACTGGTCCTGCAGCAGGGCGATCTTGCGATCGCGAAAACGCTCGGCCAGCACGGCCGCCGAGAGCCGGGCCTGATCGTCGTCGCGCCCGCACACACGGAAGATGGTCGGCAGGCCCCGGTCGGTCAGCTTGGCTGCCACGGAGGCCGCCGTGATCATGACGATGCCGTTGGCGGCGTAGAGATCGGACGCGGCGATGGACGCGTTCGAGCAGACATGCCCCACCACGAGGCGCACGTTCGAGCGGATGAAGTGGTTGGCCACGGCCGTGGCCGAATTCGAATCGCAGACGTCGTCCTGCACGTCGAGCACGACAGGCTGGCCGTCGAGCCCACCCATGGCGTTGGCCTCGCGGGCCGCCGCCTCGACGCCGCGCAAAACCTGCTCGCCCACGGCGACGTAGGGGCCGGATCGCGGCACGGCCACGCCGACCGTCACATCGGCCAGGGCGGGCTGGGCGAGGCACAGGCCCGAGACGATCAACGCGGTGGCGAGGAGCCCGCGGGCGGGGACGACACGTCCGGCTTTCATCGGGCTCTGCTCAGCACCCTCTTCGCAGGCTGCGGGCGGGGCCTTGAGACCCACGAGCCGCAGCCCATACGCGAGGTCATGCCAGAACGCGATTTTTTTTCCGTATCTCTCGGCTACTTTGCGTAGCTGTACACGGCCGCTGCCGAGGCGACAGGGCCCGTGATGGTGGAGAACACGCCCAGCACCTTCTGAACCTCGGTGAACGGCGCGTTCGAGACGTAGACCAGATCGCGGTTGCGCATGCGGAACGCCTGCGCCGTGAACAGGCTGTTCGGATCGCGCATGTCGATCCGGTACACCACCGGCACCAGCGGCGTGCCCGTCAGCTTCGAGCCCGGCGCGAGGCGGCGCACGATGGCCGCCGGCTCGAACCGGAAGATGAAGGTGCCCGCCGGATCGGCCTGGAAGTCCGACAGGCCGCGCGCCTTGGCCAGCGCCTGCGCCAGGGTGATGCCGTCCGCCTGGAACGGCAGCTCCGTCGCATTGCCGAGCGCACCCACCGCCAGGAAGGTCTGCGGGTCGCGCACCAGCGTCAGCACGTCGCTCGGCCGAAGGAAGATGTTCTCCTTCGGGTTCGACACCACCGTCGTCAGCGGCACCGTGGCCGTCACCGGCCCGCGCGACAGCCGCACGAAGGTCTCGGACACCGGCGAGCGCACGCCTCCGGCGCTCGCGAGCACATCGAGCAGGCGGTCGCCATGGCCGGACAGCGGCAGGCGGGCGCCCGATACGGCTTCGCCGGTCACCGTGACCGTTTGCGAGATCGGCTTGGTGACCGAGACGAGCACCTGCGGCTGAATGGCCTTGCCCGCGAGTTCGTTCTCGATCAGCGCTTGCACGTCCTGCGGCCTGCGCCCGGCGACCTGGATCCGCCCGGCATAGGGAACGGAGATCGCGCCGTCGCGGCCCACCGGCTGCTCGGGGATGAGGGCGGATTTCGAGCCCGCCGAGAAGCGGTCGGCCACGAGCGGGCCGGAGAACAGGCCGCCGGACCCGGCCTCCCAGATCGAGACGGCGACCATGTCGCCGACCCCGATCAGCGGCTCGGCGGAGGGGCGGTGATCGCCGAAGGAGGCGAGCAGGCTGTCGAGGGGACGCCCGCGCAGGGCTTCGATGACGGCGGGGGTAACGTCGATGATCTCGTAGCGGGCGAGCAGGCCGCCGCCGGTTCCCGGCACCTCGGCCCCCGCCTGGATCGCATTGGCCGTCGGCCCCGCCGCAGGCAGGAGCGTGCAGCCCGACATCGCCACCGTGGCGAGCAGGATGATCGGAAAGGTGCGCATCCGGCCGGTATCCATGGGTCCGCAGCATTCGGGTCCGCGGATGTCGTGCCTAACCCATGGGCTGGCGTGAGTCCGTAGCGGGCCCGCCACACTGGCTGCCGCACGCCGGGGAAAGCGCGATAATCCTCGCTACCCCCACTATTCCGGTGAAGTCAGGCTCAGTTGACCTGCGCGATCGTCGTGCCGATCCGGTCGTAGACGCCGTCGAGCTTGGCGCCGTAGAGCTTGAGCGTCCCGGCGATCACCGCGAAGATCAAGCCGCCGATCATGGCGTATTCGATGGCGGTGGCGCCGCGCGTATCACCGAGGAAGCGCGCGAGGCTAAGCAGCCCGGGATGGCGGCCGGTGAGGAAACCTCTGGTTGGGTTTGCTGTCGGCTCGCACATCGTCCCGAAACCGGTGGGCCGCCCCGTCTCGCGGACGGTGGTGGTTCCATGGCATAACCCACCGGGATTGCTGCGGACTTAACGTGATTCAGGCGTGACCCGCCTTATGACGCAACGCATCGATCCGTTTCGACGCTTCGGCCTTGTCGAGGTCATCGTTGAACGCGTCGGGTTCCTTGGCCTCCTCGGACAAGGTCTTGAGGTAGGAGGCCTGTGCGCCGGTCATCGGCTCGCCGCCGGTCGTCCACTGGTCCGGATCCTTGATCTGGTTCGAACTGTCCTTTGGATCGATCTTGGGGTTCTGCGCCTCGGTCGTGGTCTGCTTGGCCATAGGGCCCTCCGTTCCTGAATTGTTCTATTAACGGAGAGATAAGGGCGTGGTTCCCCGCCCTCCACAGGAGGTTGAAGCGCTCTGTGGCGGTGCGAACACAGGCTGTGGCGAGAGCGCGATGTGGCGGGGAAGCAGCCGTAGCGTCCCCCATTCCGCCGTCACTCCGCCAGCTCGAGGCCGTTTTCCGGCCTCATTTTCCGGCGACCCAGCTTGACCATAGAATAAGCAGCACCCGGGTCTCGGAATGCACCGCCTCTTCCTTGCTGCCGCCATCGCGGTCGCGCCAGCGTCCGCCTTTGCACAGACACCGCGCGACAACATCGACGCGCTGATCGAGCAGCAGGCAAAGGCCAATGGAGTGCCGGCGAGCTTCGTGCACGCCGTGGTCAAGCGCGAAAGCAACTACAACCCGAAGGCGAAGGGCGGCAGCGCCCTCGGCCTCATGCAGATCAAGCACGCCACGGCCCGGTCCCTAGGCTATACGGGCGACGCGGCGGGTCTCTACGACCCCGAGACCAATCTGCGCTACGGGGTCGCCTATCTCGCGGGGGCGTACCGCACCGCGCAGGGCAACCTCCACCAAGCCTACCAATACTACAACCGCGGCTATTATTACGCCGCCAAGCGCCAGGGCATCCCGACGGTCGTCGCCTCGACCGTCGCGCCCGTGGCGGCCTCCGCCAGCGCCCTGGCGAGCCTGTTCACCGGCCGCACGCCCCTGGCTCCCGCGCCCGTCGCCATGGCCTATGCCGCGGCCGAGCCGGTGCAGGTCGAGGCGGTCGAGGTGCCGCTGCCGCCGCGTCGGCCCGCCGCCCTCGCCGGTGGCGCGCAGGTGCAGTTCGCGAGCCTGACCACCGATGCCCCGTCCCCCGGCGCCGCCGCGGCCGTGCAGGCCGCGGTCGCGGCGGTCGAGGTACCCCTGCCGCCCCGGCGGCCGACCGGCTTCGGCGCCGCGGTGCAGGTTGCCTCCGCCACCTCGGTTGAGACGACGCCCGCCGCCCTGAGCGAGCTTCGCCTATCGCCGACCACCGCCCCGGTCGCCACGGCCGAGATCGTCGGTGCCCCGCAGGTCGAGGCGGTTGCCGTGCCGCTGCCGCCCCGGCGCCCGTCGCCGAAGCTCCTGGCCTTCTCGGCTCCGGCCCGTCCGGCCCCCGTGACGGCGACGGTGCAGGAGGCCGTGGCCCTTCCGCCGCAATAGAATTGTGCAATGCGCAAAAGGTATTGCCCTTCGGCATTCCCGAGGCTTGACCACCGGGTCGTTCCGCAACACATAGACACGACACCGTAGTCGAGGCCCCTAGAGGTGCCTGTGCGCCCGTGAGAGGCGGATGCGGTAACATCGAATTCATCCGGGGTCGGGTAAACTGGCACGAACGCGCCGCGTCGCGCCTTCCGATCCCTGTCGGAACGCTTGGCTGCCGTACGCGTCCGGGCGGACCGGCGTCCCCCAATGGCAGGAAAGCGAACGGCGCCATGGCCGGCGTGATCGACCAGGAGAACCACTTCCTTGCGGATCTCGGCCGCCGGGTGCGCCATGCGCGTACCGTGCGTGGCCTGTCCCGCAAGGTGCTGTCGCAGCTCTCGGGCCTGTCCGAGCGCTACATCGCGCAATTGGAAGGCGGGCAGGGCAACGTCTCGATCATCCTGCTGCGGCGGGTGGCCAACGCCATGGGCGTGCGCCTCGACGACCTCATCACCGGGGACGACAGCGTCCCCGATTGGCCCGTGATCCGGGACCTTCTCACCAAGGCGGATCCGAACCAGATCGCGGCGGCCAAGGACATCCTGTCCGGCGGCAACCGCAACGAAGCCTCGAACGGGGCGCGAGTGGCGCTCATCGGCCTGCGCGGCGCGGGCAAGTCCACGCTCGGCAAGCTCGCGGCCGAGCGCCTCGGCTGGACCTTCGTGGAGCTCAACGCGGAGATCGAGCGTGAGAACGCCCTCTCGGTGCAGGAAATCTTCGCGATCTACGGCCAGGAGGGCTATCGCCGCCTGGAGCAGGCGGCCCTGCGGCGGCTCACCGAGCAGCCTGGCCCGCTGATCCTGGCGACGAGCGGCGGCATCGTCGCCGAGCCGCTGACCTACGATCTGCTGCTTCAAGCCTTCTACACGGTCTGGCTGCGTGCCCGGCCGGAAGAGCACATGAACCGCGTGCGCGAGCAGGGTCACCTGCCCACCACCGGGGACCACGCTTCGGCGATGCAGGAACTGCGGGCCGTGCTGGCGAGCCGCGAGCCGCTCTATGCCCGTGCCGCCGCGCAGGTCGACACCTCGGACATCCCCGTGTCGGTGATGCTCGACCGGCTGACGGCAACGATCGAGACCCGGTTCGGCCTCGCCCGGGCCGAGTGACAGCAGCCCGGCGCACATCAGCCCTGCGCACCTGCCGCCCTTGATCGCATCGGTGCGGCACACCACGCTGTCTCACAAGTGTTCAAAGGGATGATCCCTTTGGTGGGGTCCAGGGATGAAACCCCTGGGTTGAGTAAGACCCCTGAATTCAGTGACAGGTCACCACGGGCGTGGGAGCATGAGCGCAAGTCCAGCCTTCAACACCAAGACGGACCTCGCCGTCTGCGACCCCGTCTGGTCGCGGGTGCGGGACGAGGCCGAGGAGGTGCTGCGCACCGAACCGCAACTTGCCTCGCTGATGGTCGCCACGGTGCTGAACCATCCGACGCTGGAGGCGGCGGTGGCGCATCGGGTCGCGGCGCGGCTCGGACATCCCTCGTTGCCGGCGGAACTGATCGCCCATTCCTTCCATGAGGCGATCCAGGCCGATCCCTCCATCGGCGCTGCCTTCCGAGCTCGATATCGGGGCGGTGATCGACCGCGACCCCGCGACGTTGCGCGCCCTCGAGCCGGTCCTGTATTTCAAGGGCTTCCACGCCCTCGAGGCTCACCGCCTCGCCCACCACGTGTGGAATCGCGGGCGGCGCGATCTGGCCCTCTACCTCCAGAGCCGCGTCTCGGAGGTGTTCCAGTGCGATATCCACCCCGCCGCGCGGATCGGCCGGGGCGTGTTTCTCGACCATGCCACTGGCCTCGTCGTGGGCTCGACGGCGGTGATCGAGGATGACGTGTCGATCCTGCACGCGGTGACGCTGGGCGGCACCGGCAAACAGCGCGGCGACCGTCACCCGAAGATCCGCCGCGGCGTGATGATCGGCGCCGGGGCCAAGATCCTCGGCAATATCGAGGTCGGCGCCTGCGCCCGCGTCGCTGCCGGCTCGGTGGTGCTCCGGCCCGTTCCGCCCAACACCACGGTGGTGGGCGTGCCGGCCCGCGTCGTCGGGACGGCAGGCTGTGACGATCCGGCCCGCGCCATGGACCAGCTCGTCGCCCTGGATGCGTTCATCCATGTGGGAGAGGGGATCTAGCCGCCTTCCCTGCGGCACCGCTTGCGATGGGGATGTCCCCGTGGCAATCGCTGCCCCTCGCTCCACGCCGCCAGCGGAGAACAGACAGCGTGACCAAATCCGAGATCGCGAAGCTGCAAGCCTACATGCGCCGCACCTTCGCGAACACCAACATCCGCATCCAGGCCATGAAGACCGGCGACACGGCCGAGGTGTTCATCGGCGAGGAGTCGATCGGCGTGGTCGCGGACGACAAGGAGGACGGCGACGATTCCTTCGTGTTCCGCATGGCCATCCTCGATATCGACCTCGAGGACGTCTGAGGCGCGAACCGCCTGTGCACCGGTTAACGCTAAGTAAACTCTCTGCTTAACGTTCGGTAAACGATGGACCAGAGTACGCGGGCCATTCCGGGACCGCGTGCCATGACGATCAGCCCCGCCGCATTCGATTCCCTGCGCACCCTGTGCATCGGCTTCGCCCTGTCGGGGCTGCTCGCCAGCGCGTTCGAACTGTTCGCCGCGCGGCGAGCGAGCTTCAACCTGCTGCAGCGGGGCGGCATCCTGGCGGTGGCGGCCCTGCCGCTCCTCGCCTTCTCGGCGCCCTTCATCATCCTGCGCAACACCGTGCGTGGCCGTCGCATCGAGGGGCGCCCCGTCCCCTTCATCATGCTGGCGACGATGATCGCCTGCGGCTGGAGCCTCCTGTCGGGTCGCCTTGCCCTGAACCTCGCGGCGATGATCGCCGGGGTGTGACGTCCCTTACGGCTCGGCGGTCGCGACTTTCGCACCCTCTCCCCGGCCATCCTCCTCAAGGGACACCCAAGCCACGCCTTCCTGTCCTGCGCGCTTCACGAAGCTGTAGGGCACGCGCTTCCAGGGGCGGATCTCGTCGGTCTTGTTGTCGAGGATGAAGTCGCCCCGGTCGGTGCGCACGGTCAGCACCGCGTGGCCCTCGTTGATGTCGTCGATCACCACCGTCATCAGCAGCGCCCGCCGGGGCAGGCCGCGCTCGGCGAGCATACGCCGCTTGAGCAGCTCGATAATCCTCGCAATCACCGAAGCCGTCATCGGGGAAGTCCCAGCGATCGACCACGCCCCAATGGGCCTTGTCGGTCATCGGCTTGATCCGGCCATTCACCCGGGCGTTCACGCTGCGCAGGGTTCGCCATGTGGCGAGCGTCAGGGGGATCACCTTGGGCTGCGCCGGATCGATGGTGCATTCCTCGGGCATGCGTCGGCAGAAATCGGCCCAGCCCGCGATGCTGCGAGTCGGCGGCCCGCCCGGTTCGAAGACGCTGTCGGGAAGGTCGGTGCCGCGATGGGCGTGGGTAGTTGCGCTGCCGAGGGTGAGAATGAGCCCGACAATGGCGAGGCTGAGGCCCTGCCGCGCCCGGCTGAGACAGGCACCGGCGCGCCATCGCCCGGCGGTCCAATCGCCGAAGGGAAAGCCCGGAATTCCCGCTCCCTTGACCATGCTCCATCCCAGCGCCGCATGACGATGGGAGGCTTGCACGCTCTGATTGAACAGACAACCGAAAAATGAACGGGAATTAACTCGCCGGCAGCAGCAGGAGTTCCGTAGAGGGCAGCATTTTTTGACGCAGGACTCGGCCCTTACCTATGCGTCAAGGGAATATCGGCCCTGCGAACGGTCCGGTAACCCTTTCGTCCCCTTGCTTTTCTGCCCCTTTGCCGGCTTGAAATGCGCCGCCCGACGCGGCCGAGCGCGGTGCCCTATCGAACTTCGTCGCAAGAATGCGGCCACGGCACGGCACCGTGACCCAGAGTTGAGGACGTCAACCATGCAGCCCGCTATCCAGCAGGTGATTCGAGCCCTCGCCGAGGATGGCCGGGTCGGGGCCCTCGGTCTCGCGGAGCACGCGGTGAACGCCTACCTCGAGGGTTCCCCCTCGGCCGGAGACCGCGCCCTGTCCCTCGACATCCTCTCGCGTGATCTCGCTTCGCTGCGGGGGATCGCGCCGCATCTTGCCGCCTTCATCGGCCGGGTCGAGACCTACGTGTCCGGGCTCGCCCGCACGGACCTGCCGCGCGCGGCCTGATCGTTTCAGCGATTTGCGGTGGTCACCGGCGAGGTGGCCCCGCCCAGCGAGACCCAGGCCACCGCGTCCTGGCTCTCGCGCTTGATGAACACATAGCCGGTGCGATGCCACGGCAGGACCAGATCGGTCTTGTTGTCGAGGATCAGGTCGCCCCGGTCGGTCAGCAGCGTCAGCACCGCGTGACCCTCGCCCTTCTCGTCGATGACCACCGTCATCCGCATGGCCCGGCGCGGCAACCCGGACAGAGCGAGCAGATGCCGCTTCAGAAGCTGGTAATCCTCGCAATCGCCGGAACCGTCCTCCGCGAGATCCCAGCGGTCGGCGACGTTCAAATGCTCCATGTCGGTCAGCGGCTCGACCGCCTTGTTGATGCGCTTGTTGATCGCGACGATCGTGGTCCAGATCGCGGGCGTCAGGGCGATGCGCGCAGGCTCGCTGCGGTCCACGGCACATTCCGCCGCGTAGGTCTCGCAGAACGTCACCCAAGCCGCGATCGGCCTCGCTTCGGCCCTCGGGATGATGCCGGGCTCGCTCGGCAGGCTCGCCAGCGATTGGGCCTGCACGCCGGTCGCGGCGCCCATCAGGGCTGCCACCGCGATCACCGCGCCCCGCATCGCCTTGAGAAATCCCGCGCCCATCGCGTGTAATCCCGTGTCTCTATAGACCTAGGATTGCGCTCACCCCCTCCTTCGCGCTGAAGCGAATGCGGACAATTTTATGCATCGGCCGTTCGAGGGGCGGGAGCACGATGCAGAGTCGATGCGCCCCTCGCCGGATCCGCTAAATTCGCCTGATCGCGGCGAGGTGTCGTTAACCGTGGGGATTCCGTTTCACCGGCGACGCGCGGGTGGGGCGTCACCCCGCCGTCTGGTCGGGCTTGCGCTCGGCTTCGCCCTTCAGTTCCGGGAAATCGGCCTGCGTGAAGGCAATGCCGCGATACGGATCGTCGGTCACGCCGTCATGCTCCAGGCGGCGCAGCTGCACCCGGCGGATCTTGCCGGAGATGGTCTTGGGCAGCTCGTCCACGAATTCCAGGGCGCGCAGGCGCTTGAAGCCCGCGAGCTTGACGTTGGTGAAGCGGAAGATGTCGAGGGCCGCCTCCGGCCCGGCCTTGGCCGAGGCGGTGAGCAGCACATAGGCCTTGGGGATCAGGTAGCGAAGCGGGTCGGGCACCGGCACCACCGCCGCCTCGGCGACGAGGGGGTGCTCGATCAGCACGCTTTCCAGTTCGAACGGGCTGATCCGGTAGCCGGAGGATTTGAACACGTCGTCGGCCCGGCCGACGAAGGTGTAGCAGCCCTGCGCATCCACGAAGGCGACGTCGCCGGTGCGGTAGAGGTCGCCTTCGGCGCCGGTCAGGCGCCCGCGCCCGTCATCGTAGCCCTGCATCAGCCCGGCGGGGCGGTGGGCGCCGAGTTCGAGACAGACCTCGCCCTCGCTGGCGGGCTGGTCGTCGGCATCGAGCACCCGCACCCGGTAGCCGGGCAGGGGCCGCCCGAGGGCGCCGGGCACCACGGGCTGGCCGGGCGTGTTCGCCATCAGCGCGGTGGTCTCGGTCTGGCCGTAGCCGTCGCGGATGGTGAGGCCCCAGGCCGACTTCACCCGCTCGATCACCTCGGGGTTCAGGGGCTCACCCGCCGCGCAGACCTCGCGCAGCTTGAGGGTCCGCCCCTTCAGTTCCTCCTGGATCACCATGCGCCAGACGGTCGGCGGAGCACACAGCGTCGTGGCACCGGTCTTCTCGAGTTGGTCCAGCAGGATGCGGGCGTTGAACGGCGCCTGATTGATCACGAGGATCGTCGCCCCTGCATTCCAGGGCGCGAACAGCGACGACCACGCGTGCTTGGCCCAGCCGGGGGACGAGACGTTGCAATGCTGGTCGCCGGGCTGAAGCCCGAGCCAGTACATCGTGGACAGGGCGCCGACCGGATACGAGCGGTGGCTGTGGCGCACCAGCTTCGGCTTCGCGGTGGTGCCGGAGGTGAAATAGAGGATCAGCGGATCCTCGGCCCCGGTCGGCTGGCTGGGGGAGAAGCTTTCGGAGGCCGCGAATGCCTCGTCGAAGGCGCGCCAGCCATCCGTCGCCGGGCCCGTAACGATGCGGATGACGTCCGTCGTATCCAGCTTGGCGAAGCGTGAAATCTGCTCCGGCCCGGCCACGATGGCCTTGGCCCGGCCGCGTTCCAGCCGGTCGGCCAGTTCCTCGGCGGTGAGCAGGGTGGTTGCGGGGATCACCACCACGCCGAGCTTCATGGCGGCGAGGAAGGTCTCCCACAGGGGCGGCACGTTGCCGAGCAGCAGGAGCAGGTGGTCGCCCCGCTTCAGCCCGAGGCCCGCGAGGTGGTTCGCCACCTGGTTCGAGCGGCGGCTCAATTCGCCGAAGGTGAGCGATTGCTCGGCCCCGGTGGCGGCCTCCACGATGCGCAGGGCCGGGCGGTCGGGATAGTCGGCGGCCAGGCCGGCATCGAACCAGTCGAGCGCCCAGTTGAACGGCACCGGATCGGGCCATGCGAAGGCCTCGACAGCGGCGGCGTAATCCGTGCGATGGGCCAGCAGCAGATCGCGGGCTTCCCGGAAGCTCGGCATGGTCGTCCTCCCCTCTCTTTGTTCGTCTCGCGTTCCCCCTCCCTCATCCTGAGGTACCGCGAAGCGGCCTCGAAGGAGAGCCCAGCAGTCTCAGCAGGTCCTGGAGCCCTCCTTCGAGGCCGCCGCTCGCGCGACGGCACCTCAGGATGAGGCTTGAGAGGGGAAACCCGGTGTCACTTATGAGAAAACGTCGCTGGGCGCTTCTCCACGAAGGCGGCCATGCCCTCCTTCTGGTCGTCCGTGGCGAACATGGCGTGGAACACCCGCCGCTCGTGCCGCAGGCCCTCGGCGAGGGTGGTCTCGTAGGCGCGGTTCACCGCTTCCTTGGTCATCATGGCGGCGGGCTTCGACATGCCGGCGATGATGGTCGCGGTCTTCACCGCCTCCTCGACGAGGTCGGCGGCGGGGACGATGCGCGAGGCGAGGCCGCAGCGCTCAGCCTCAGTCGCATCCATCATGCGCCCGGTCAGGCACATCTCCATGGCCTTGGCCTTGCCGACATAGCGGGCGAGGCGCTGGCTGCCGCCCATGCCGGGCATGACGCCGAGCTTGATCTCCGGCTGACCGAACTGCGCCGTGTCGGCGGCGAGGATGAAGTCGCACATCATCGCCAGTTCACAGCCGCCGCCCAGCGCGTAGCCCGCCACCGCCGCGATGATCGGCGTGCGCACGGCGTTGAACCGCTCCCAATCGGCGAAGCGATCCTTACCGTAGACCTCGGCATAGGTGAGGTGCTGCATCTCCTTGATGTCGGCACCCGCCGCGAAGGCCCGCTCTGAGCCGGTGATGACGATGCAGCCGATCTCCGGGTCCGCATCGGCCTTGGTCACCGCCTCAATCACCTCGGCGGTGAGCTGCGCGTTGATCGCGTTGAGGGCCTTCGGCCGGTTGAGCGTGAGGAGGAGAACCCGCCCCCGCGTCTCGGTGAGAATGGTCTCGTAGCTCATCACGCCTGTCCTTCCGTGCCGCGGAGCATACGGATGATGGCGGAAAAGTCCTCACCCCCGTGGCCGAGGCCGTCGAACAAACCGTAGATCTGTGCCGCTTCGGCGCCGAGCGGCGTCGAGGCGCCGGCCGCCAGCGCGGCGGCCTGGGCGAGGCGCAGATCCTTCAGCATCAGCGCGGCGGCGAAGCCCGGCTTGTAGCCGTTGTTGGCGGGCGAGGCGGGCACGGGACCCGGCACCGGGCAATAGCTCGTCAGAGACCAGCACTGGCCGGAGGAGACCGAGGCGACGTCGTAGAGCGCCTCGTGCGACAGGCCGAGCTTCTCGCCCAGTGCGAAAGCCTCGCAGACGCCGATCATCGAGATGCCGAGGATCATGTTGTTGCAGATCTTGGCCGCCTGACCGGCCCCGGCCTGCCCGCAATGGAACACGTTCTTGCCCATGGCCTTGAGCAGCGGCTCGGCCCCGGCGAAGGCGGCCTCCTCGCCGCCCGCCATGAAGGTGAGCGTCCCGGCCTTGGCGCCACCCGTCCCGCCGGAGACCGGCGCATCGACGGAGAGGCAGCTCCGCGCCTTCGCCAGGGCGTGCGCCTTGCGGGCGCTCTCGACGTCGACGGTGGAGGAATCGATGAGCAGCGTGCCCTCGGGAACGGCCTCGGCGATCTGGGTCCAGACCTCGATGACGTGGCGCCCGGCGGGGAGCATGGTGATCACCACCTCGGCGCCTTGGGCAGCTTCGAGGGCCGAGCCGACCACCGTCACGCCCGCCTCGCGGGCGAGGTCGAGGGAGGCGGGCACGAGGTCGAAGCCCCGGACGCGATGCCCGGTCTTCACGAGGTTGGCGGCCATGGGGCCGCCCATGTTGCCGAGCCCGATGAAGCCGATCGTGCGTGCCATTGTCGTCCTCCCTGTCCCTGATGGTCTCCCACCCACACCCTCATCCTGAGGCGCCCTCGTTGGCGGGCCTCGAAGGAGGGCTCCAGATCGCTCCGAGAATCCCGGAACCCTCCTTCGAGGCTGCTTCGCAGCACCTCAGGATGAGGCCGAGAGTGAGAGGCAATTGGTGTTCACCTCACACCGGCCCGGTGCGATCCTTCGAAAACACCGGCTCCGCCCGCGTCTCCAGCCATCGGGCGATCCGGGCGGGGTCGACTTGGTCGAGGCTCGAAGGGTTCCAGCGCGGTGACTTGTCCTTGTCGATCACCGCCGCGCGGATGCCCTCGCGGAAATCGCCCTCTTCGAGCACTGCGAGCGAGGCGTGGAACTCGCGCTCCA
Organism: Methylobacterium komagatae; assembly: GCF_042661665.1. Classification (NCBI taxonomy): domain Bacteria; kingdom Pseudomonadati; phylum Pseudomonadota; class Alphaproteobacteria; order Hyphomicrobiales; family Methylobacteriaceae; genus Methylobacterium; species Methylobacterium komagatae. Next base: position 1,261,309 of record NZ_JBHSWN010000001.1, on the reverse strand, counting down.
AGCAGGCCTCCAGGGTCGGCGCCGCGCGGCCGAGGCGCAGCAGGCAGAGCGTCAGTACGAGGCTCGATGGCGCCTTGGTGAGGAGAACCTCTTTGGTCTCGGCGGCGAAGCCGGAACCGTCCGCGTCGAGGGCCGAGACGATCTCGTCCATCATGTCGAAGGCGAAGCAGCGGTCGATCACGGCGCGGTGGGCGGCCAGGGGCGCCGGGCCGGGGTCTTTTGCGAAGCGGGCGAGGGCGGCGTCCGTGTCCTCGCCTCCGGCCAGGGCTTGGATCAGGTCCGGCAGCGAGGCCGAGGGCACGAACACATCGGCCATGCCGCAGAGGATGGCATCGGCAGCGCCGATCTGCGCGCCGGTCAGGCCGAGATAAGTGCCGAGTTCGCCCGGCGCGCGGGGTAGGAGCCACGTCCCGCCGACATCGGGCAGGTAGCCGATACCGGTTTCCGGCATGGCGACGCGGGAGCGCTCGGTGACGACGCGGTGCGCGGCATGGCCCGACAGCCCGACGCCACCGCCCATGGTGATGCCGTCCATCACCGCCACGAACGGCTTCCCGTAATGGCTGATGCACGCATCGAGCCGGTACTCGTCCCGCCAGAAATCGGCGGCCACCGCCGTCCCGTCCTCATAGAGAGAGCGCAGGTCGCCGCCCGCGCAGAGGGCGCGCTCGCCCTCGCCGGTCAGGAGCACGGCGGCGATGGCGGGATCGGAGGCGAAACGATCGAGCGCCTTGTCGATCAGCCCGACCATCGTGTGGTTCAGGGCGTTCAGCGCCTTCGGACGGTTGAGGCGGATGCGGCCGAGCGCGCCTTCGGTCTCGACGATCACCTCGTCCATCAGCGGCCTCCGATCAGGGCGCGGGCGATGATCACGCGCATGATCTCGTTGGTGCCTTCGAGGATCTGGTGAACGCGCAGATCGCGGACGATCTTCTCGATGCCGTACTCGGCCAGATAGCCGTAGCCGCCATGCAGCTGCAGGGCTTGGTTCGCCACCTCGAAGGCGGCATCCGTCACATGGCGCTTGGCCATGGCGCAGAGCTGCGTCGCCTCCGGCGCCTTGGCGTCGAGGGCCCTGGCGGCATGGTGCAGGAAGGTCCGCGAGACGGTGAGCGCCGTCTGCATGTCGGCGAGGCGAAACTGCAGTGCCTGGAAATCGGTGAGCTTGCCGCCGAAGGCCCGGCGGTCGCCCATATAGGCCAGCGCCTTGTCGAGCGCCGCCTGGGCACCACCGAGGGAGCAGGCGGCGATGTTGATCCGCCCGCCATCGAGGCCGCTCATGGCGATCCGGAATCCCTCGCCCTCGGCGCCGAGGCGGTTGGCCACCGGTACGCGGCATCCGTCGAAACGCACGGCGCGGGTAGGCTGCGCGTTCCAGCCCATCTTGCGCTCGTTGGCGCCGAAGGAGAGGCCGGGCGTGTCCTTCTCCACCACGACGGCCGAGATGCCCTTCGGCCCCGGCTCACCGGTGCGGACCATGCAGACATAGAGGTCGCTGGCGCCCGCGCCGGAGATGAACTGCTTCTCGCCGGTCAGGACGTAATGGTCGCCGTCGCGCTCGGCGCGGGTGCGCAACGACGCCGCGTCGGAGCCGGAGCCCGGCTCGGTCAAGCAGTAGCTCGCAATGGTATCCATCGCGGTGAGGCCGGGAAGGAACCGCGCCCGCTGCTCGTCCGAGCCGTAGGCGTCGATCATCCAGGCGCACATGTTGTGGATCGACAGGAAGGCCGAGACGGTCGGGCACCCTTGTGCCAGCGCCTCGAAGATCAACGCCGCCTCGATCCGCCCGAGGCCGGTTCCGCCGGATTCCTCGCGGACGTAGATCCCCGCCATGCCCAGCGCGGCGGCTTCACGGAGCGTGCCGATGGGGAAATGTTTGGTCTCGTCCCACTCGATCGCGTGGGGGGCGATGTGGTCGGCCGCGAAGGCGGCGGCCATGTCGCGGATCGCGGTCTGGTCCTCGTCGAGGCCGAATTGCATGGGTGGTCCTCCCCGGTCTCGGAACGAAGCGCGGGTGTACCCCCTCTCCCCACAGGCGGGGAGAGGGGATGCCCAGAACTTACCGCATGGTCGGGATCGAGAACTCCGCGCCGCTCTTGATGCCGCTCGGCCAGCGCTGCGTGATGGTCTTGGTCTTGGTGTAGAAGCGGATCGAGTCCGGCCCGTGCTGGTTCAGGTCGCCGAAGCCCGAACGCTTCCAGCCGCCGAAGGTGTGGTAGGCGATCGGAACCGGGATCGGCACGTTCACGCCGACCATGCCGGTGTTCACGCGGGTGGTGAAGTCGCGGGCGGCATCGCCGTCCTGGGTGAAGATCGCGACACCGTTGCCGTACTGGTGCGTCGAGGGAAGGGCCAAGGCCTCCTCGTAATCCTTCGCCCGCACCACCGAGAGCACCGGCCCGAAGATCTCTTCCTTGTAGATCGTCATGTCCGGGGTCACGTGATCGAACAGCGAGCCGCCGAGGTAGAAGCCGTTCTCGTAGCCCTGGAGCTTGAAGCCGCGCCCATCGACGGCAAGCTTCGCGCCTTCCTTCACGCCGGTCTCGATGTAGCCGCGCACCTTCTCCACCGCCTCGCGGGTGACGAGCGGGCCGTAATCGGCGGCTTCGTCATGGGACGGGCCGATCTTCAGAGCCTCGACGCGGGGGATCAGCCGCTCCATCAGGCGGTCGCCGGTCTTCTCGCCCACCGGCACCGCGACCGAAATCGCCATGCAGCGCTCGCCCGCCGAGCCGTAGCCCGCGCCGATCAGCGCATCGACCGCTTGGTCCATGTTCGCATCGGGCATGATGATCATGTGGTTCTTGGCGCCGCCGAAGCACTGGGCGCGCTTCCCGGTCTGCGCGGCGCGGACGTAGATGTACTCGGCGATCGAGGACGAGCCGACGAAGCCGACGGCCGAGATGTCCTCGTCATCGAGGATCGCGTCGACCGCCTCCTTGTCGCCGTTCACGACATTGAGGATGCCCGGCGGCAGGCCCGCCTCCAGGAAGATCTCGGCGATGCGCATCGGCACGCCAGGATCACGCTCGGACGGCTTCAGGATGAAGGCGTTGCCGCAGGCGATGGCCGGGGCGCATTTCCACAGCGGGATCATGGCCGGGAAGTTGAAGGGCGTGATGCCCGCGACCACGCCGAGCGGCTGGCGCAGGGAGTAGACGTCGATGCCGGTGCCGGCCGATTCGGTGTACTCGCCCTTGAGCAGGTGCGGGATGCCGCAGGCGAACTCGACCACCTCGACGCCGCGCTGGATGTCGCCCTTGGCGTCGGGCACGGTCTTGCCGTGCTCGGAGGCGAGGAGTTCGGCCAGTTCCTGGTTGTAGCCGCGGATCAGCTCCAGGAAGCGCATCATGACGCGGGCGCGCTTCTGCGGGTTGGTCGCCGCCCAGGCCGGCTGGGCTGCCTTGGCGTTCTCGACTGCCGCGCGCATCTCGGCGCGGCTCGCCAGCGCGACCTTGGCCTGGACCTCGCCGGTCGAGGGGTGGAACACATCGGCCGTCCGGCCGCTCTCGCCGCCTACGATACGGCCGCCGATGAAATGTCCGACGTTGCGCATGGCGCACCTCCCTATGAAGTCTGCCGAATCCGGCTTTTGACCAAGGTTAGCAGAGCGCGCTGAACGATAAAGCTGGACCGGCTCGCAGCGGTCGTGCATCGATGCACGGCGTTTGTCACAGGCTTGGTTCGGGCGATGGTCGCGAGAAGGGTTACCGGAAGCTGGGACGATCTGCGCTTCTTTCTCGCGGTCGCGCGAACGGGGACCCTCAGCGCCGCCGCCGGGCAGACGGGTACGGAGCACACCACGGTCGGGCGCCGCATCCGCGCGCTGGAAGACACCCTCAGCGCGCAGCTCTTCCACCGCAGCAACCTCGGCTACGCGCTGACGGAAGCGGGCGAGAACCTGCTCGCCGCCGCGGAGAGCATGGAGAGCGCCTTCGTGTCGGCCAGCGCGGCGACGGAGGCCGCCCACACGGTGTCCGGCACGGTGCGGATCGGCGCGCCGGACGGGTTCGGCAGCGTCTTCCTCGCAGCCCGGATGCACCGGCTGACACGGCGGCATCCGGGGTTGGAGGTGGAGATCATGGCCACCGCCCGGATCTTCAGCCTGTCGAAGCGAGAGGCCGACATCGTGGTCAGCCTGTCCCCGCCGCAGCAGGCGCGGGTGGTGGCGCGCCGCCTCACCGATTACCGGCTCTTCGTCTATGGCGCCGAGAGCTACCTCGCGAAGCACCCGCCGATCCAGGCCGTCGCCGACCTCGAAGGGCATCCCTTCGTCGGCTACATCGAAGACATGCTGTTCACGCGCGAATTGAACTATCTCGGCGTGCTCGGTCCGGCGGTCTCGGCGCGGCTGCGCTCCACCAACCTGCTGGCGCAGGTCCACGCGACGCTCGCCGGGGCGGGCCTGTGCATCCTCCCCGCCTTCATTGCCGCTGCCCATCCGGGCCTGAGGGCAGTGCTGCCGGAAGCGGTGTCGCTGACGCGCGCCTTTCACATGCACATCCACGAGGATCACCGGCAGGCTGCCCCGATCCGCGCGGTGGCGGCCTTCATCGCGAGCGAGGTCGAGGGTGCGCGGGAGCTGTTCGCAGGGGTGTGAGCGCGTCGCGCCCGCGCCACAGGAAGGGCAAATCGCCCCATCAACCTCGACATCGACGCGGGGATGGGACATGAGGCACGCAGAGCCGGCATGGGCCGGGCCGCCTTGACTCCGCGCCGCGCCGTTCGCAGCTAAGATGCTGTATAGGTCAGTCTTCGCGCTGCGCGGTTCTGTCTTCGCGCTGCGCGGCTCGGGATCGCCCGAATCGATCCCCTCGGCCGCCCTCGTGCCCATGCTCTGGAAGAGGGCGTGGCGTGCGCGGGGCACGGCGGAAGTCTAAGGAAACGGAACATCATGGAAGCCGGCAGCGACAGCGAGAACCTCTTCACCGGTGGCTCCCTGGCCGGCCTCGGCCCGGAGATCGCCGGCCCCACCCCGCGCCACCGCACGGTCGGCGTCACGGTCGGCGAGGGTGAAGGTGCGGTGACGGTGGGCGGCGGCGCACCGATCGTCGTCCAGTCCATGACCAACACCGACACGGCCGATATCGACGCCACCGTCGCGCAGGTCGCCCAGCTCGCCCGCGCGGGCTCGGAGCTGGTGCGCATCACGGTCGACCGCGATGAAGCGGCCGCCGCCGTGCCGAAGATCCGCGAGCGCCTGGACCGCATCGGCGTCCACGTGCCGCTCGTGGGTGACTTCCACTATATCGGCCACAAGCTCCTGTCCGAGCATCCGGCCTGCGCCGAGGCGCTGGCCAAGTACCGGATCAACCCGGGCAATGTCGGCTTCAAGGAGAAGAAGGATACCCAGTTCTCGACCATCATCGAGCAGGCGATCAAGTACGGGAAGACCGTACGCATCGGCGCCAACTGGGGCTCCCTCGATGAGGCGTTGCTCACCCACCTGATGGACGAGAACGCCAAGTCCCCGCGTCCGATCGATGCCCGCGCCGTCATGCGCGAGGCGATGGTCCGTTCGGCCCTGGGCTCGGCCAAGCGCGCGGAAGAGCTCGGCCTCGGCAAGGACAGGATCATCCTCTCGGCCAAGGTCTCGGCGGTGCAGGATCTCATCGCCGTCTACCGCGAGGTCGCCCGCCGCTCGGATTACGCGATCCATCTCGGCCTCACCGAGGCGGGCATGGGCACCAAGGGCATCGTCGCCGCCTCGGCCGCCATCGGCGTGCTGCTGCAGGAGGGCATCGGCGACACGATCCGCTACTCGCTCACCCCCGAGCCGGGCGGTGACCGCACTGTGGAGGTGAAGGTCGCGCAGGAACTCCTGCAGACGATGGGCTTCCGCACCTTCGTGCCGCTGGTCGCGGCCTGCCCCGGCTGCGGGCGCACCACCTCGACCACGTTCCAGGAACTGGCCCGCGACATCCAGAACTGGATCACCACCTCCATGCCGGAGTGGAAGAAGACCTATCCGGGCGTCGAGAGTCTGAACGTGGCCGTGATGGGCTGCATCGTGAACGGGCCGGGCGAATCGAAGCATGCCGATATCGGCATCTCGCTCCCCGGTACCGGTGAGAGCCCCACCGCCCCCGTCTTCATCGACGGCAAGAAGGCGATGACGCTGCGCGGCGCGACGCTGGCCAAGGACTTCGAGACCATCGTCATCGACTATATCGAGCGCCGCTTCGGCCAGGGCAGCCGCACCGCCGCCGAGTAGGACCTCACGGTTCACTCTTTTTCTCGAAGGGTGCGCGACGCCCTTCGGTAACGCCCGGGGGCAGAGCCCCGGGCGCGGCATTCTTCGGGTGAGCGGAGCGACTCCGCAACCCCACATGGTTCCCGCCCGCACGGGAGCGTGATAGTCAGGCGACAAGACCCCAAGTGCCGGCCAGCCCGGCGGATCCTTCGCGCCCCGATGGCCCACGAACCGGACCGCGAAGAGCCGCACCGCCCGCCGCTGGCCGAGCGGACAATTTCGACATCCCCATGAACCAGACTGCCGTACCGGGCTCCACCGCCCAGCCTGACGCAGCGCCCGGAGAGACGGACGGGCCCACGCCCTCCGGCGCCCTGGACGCCCCTGAGCGGGCGGAGACCCGGCAGGGCCATGCCAAGTTCGGCACCCTGCTCGTCGGCTCGATCGGCGTCGTCTATGGCGACATCGGAACGAGCCCCCTCTACGCCTTCCGCGAGGCGCTGAGCCCGGCCAAGAGCGACAACATCCTCCTGCCAGAGGAAGTGCTCGGTACGGTCTCGCTCATCCTGTGGGCGCTGTTCCTGATCGTGACCGTGAAATACGTCGCGATCCTGCTGCGCATGGACAATAACGGCGAGGGCGGCATCCTCTCGCTCATGGCGCTGGCTCGCAAGGCGCTCGGCGGCTCGCGCGTGGTGTTCATGCTCGGGCTGATGGGCGCCGCGCTGTTCTACGGCGACGCGGTGATCACCCCGGCCATCTCCGTACTCTCGGCGGTGGAGGGGCTGAAGCTCGTCACCCCCGCCTTCGAGGAATACGTGCTGCCGATCACGGTGGCGATCATCGTCGCCCTGTTCCTCGTGCAGAACCGGGGCACGGCCAAGGTCGCGGCCTTCTTCGGCCCGCTCACCATCATCTGGTTCCTGGCCATGGCGGCGGCGGCCCTGCCGCACATCGCCCTTCACCCGGAGGTGTTCCGTGCCGCCAACCCCTGGCACGCGGTGAACTACCTCCTCGGGCACGGCACGGGCGCCCTGGTGGCACTCGGCGCCGTGTTCCTGGCCGTGACGGGGGCCGAGGCTTTGTTCGCCGATCTCGGCCATTTCGGGCGCAAGCCGATCCAGGTGGCGTGGCTCTGTCTCGTCTTCCCGGCGCTCGCCCTGAACTATCTGGGCCAGGCCGCCCTGGTGATCGAGAAGCCCGAGACCTCGGACCCGTTCTTCCAGATGGTGCCCGCCTGGGGCCTGCTGCCGATGGTCGTCCTGGCCACGATCGCCACCGTGGTGGCGAGCCAGGCGGTGATCACCGGCGCGTTCTCGCTGTCGCGGCAGGCGATCCAGCTCGGCCTGCTGCCCCGCCTGGAGATCCGCCACACCTCCGAATCCCATGCGGGCCAGATCTACCTGCCGCAGATCAACTCGCTCCTGCTGATCGGCGTCGTGCTGCTGGCGATCCTGTTCAAGACCTCGTCGTCGCTGGCCTCGGCCTATGGCATCGCGGTCACGGGCACGATGCTGCTCACCGCCTCCATGACCTATCTGGTGATGTGGCGGATGTGGAAATGGTCGCCCATCGCGGCGGCGGCGGCGATGCTGCCGTTCATCGTGGTGGAGTTCCTGTTCCTGCTCTCGAACCTCATCAAGGTGGTCGAGGGCGGCTACGTGCCCTGCTGCTGGCGGGCGCCCTGGTGATCCTGATGTGGACCTGGGTGCGGGGCGTGACGATCCTGTTCAACAAGACCCGCAAGACCGACGTGCCGCTCACCGAGCTCGTCGCCATGCTGGAGAAAAGCCCGCCCCACCACGTGCGCGGCACCGCCGTGTTCCTGACGAGCGATCCCGAGATCGCCCCGGCGGCGCTCCTGCACAACCTGAAGCACAATAAGGTGCTGCACGAGAAGAACGTCGTGCTCACGGTCGAGACGGTCGACACCCCGCGCTCGAACGAGGCGGACAAGGTACGCATCGATCCCGTCGGCCCGCATTTCTACCGGGTGGTGATGAAGTTCGGCTACATGGAGACGCCGAACATCCCGAAGACGCTGACGCTGCTGCGCCGCCAGGGCTTCAAGTTCGACATCATGGCGACGTCGTTCTTCCTGTCGCGCCGCTCGATCCGCCCGGCTGCCCATTCCGGGATGCCCCTCTGGCAGGACCGGATCTTCATCACGCTCGCCAAGAACGCCAACGACGCGACGGACTTCTTCCAGATCCCCACGGGGCGGGTGGTCGAGGTGGGGACGCAGGTGACGGTGTAGGGCTTTGCTGCTCTGCCGTCAGAGGAGGGTCGTGGGGACTTCCAGCAACCTACCTGCCTCCGCGAGCTTGCGATCAAGCGTGGCCAGAACCAGCCCCTCCCCCGCGGCGATCGCGAGATGCAAGGCGTCGCCCGCACGCAGCCCAGTCTCGGAGCGGTCGGCCAGGCGCGCCGCTTCGCGGAAGGCATAATCCGAGATCGGCACCGTCACGAAGGATTCGGTGACGAGTCGAGAAAAGGCCATCAAGGCCCGACCGTGATGACCAGTCCCAAGTTGGCCCATCCGCACCTTGATCGAGAGCGCGGCCGAGAATTCCGTGACGACCCACGGACTAACGATTAGATCGTCGGGATCCTGCGCTGCGATCCAGGCTTGCATCCGTGCCGTCTCGGTCTCCGCCGTCAGGGCAGCGACCAGCACAGAAGTGTCCAGATAGGGCATTCAGTAACGGGCGCCGTCGCGCATGGCCCGCACGAACTCGGCGGCGCCTTCAGCCTGCGCCGGCATCCCCATCGTTGTGGCTCGCAAGGCGTCTAGGTCGACGGGCTTGCGCGGCTCGCTGCGAACCGCCGTCAGCCGGGCGACCGCACGTCCATGGCGTGTGATCGTCACCGTGTCGCCCGCCGCGACGCGGTCGAGCAACGTCTCCAGGTGGGCTTCCACTTCGGCGAGGTTGACCGTGCTCATGTTCGTGGTTCGCGGGGGCCTGACAAGAGGATGGGGGCATGGGCGTGCGGCGTCAACGCTCCGCCACCGACGTGCGCCACCGCACATGCACGGTGATCGCGCATTGCGACCGAACCGGTGCCTCCTTACACCCGTTCCAATTGAGTGCATTCGCTGCATTCCATCTTTCCGGACGGCGTGCCTCCGGCCGCTGCCCTTCGGACCGCCTCGCGAGCGGTCCCGACGCGAGGGACACCAATGATCAAGCTCACCGTGAACGGAGCTGCCCGCAGCTTCGACGGCGACCCCGACATGCCGTTGCTCTGGTACCTGCGCGACGAGGTCGGGCTCACCGGATCGAAGTTCGGCTGCGGCGCGGCGCTCTGCGGCGCCTGCACCATCCATCTCGGCGGCACCGCCGTGCGCTCCTGCGTGACCCCGGTCTCGGAGGCCGAGGGCAAGGAGGTCGTCACGATCGAGGGGCTGTCGCCGGATGGCAACCACCCGGTCCAGGTCGCGTGGCGTGACCAGAACGTCGCGCAGTGCGGCTACTGCCAGGGCGGCCAGATCATGCAGGCGGCCTCGCTCCTCAAGGAGACGCCCAAGCCCACCGATGCGCAGATCGACGACGCCATGAGCGGCAACCTCTGCCGCTGCGGCACCTATCCGCGCATCCGCGCCGCCATCCACCAGGCCGCAGGTCAGACTGCCGCCCCGAAGGGAGAGCGCCTGTGATTCACGATCTCAAGCTGATGGCTGAACAGGCCGCTCAAGAATCGGCGACCCGTCCGGCGCTCGCCAATGTCAGCCGCCGCGGCATCCTCGGCGGTGCGGGCGCGCTGGTGCTCGCCCTGTCCCTGCGCTCCCCGGCCAAGGCCGACGAGACGCAGACCCAGGAGCAGAAGGAGCACAAGTACGGCGCCGACGGCATGCCGCATGGCTGGCGCGACGACCCGAAGGTGTTCATCGCCATCGCGCCGGACGGCACCGTGACGGTGACGAATCATCGCTCCGAGATGGGCCAGGGCGTGCGCACCTCCATCGCGCTGACCGTCGCCGACGAGCTCGAGGCCGACTGGCCGAAGGTGAAGGTCGTCCAGGCCTATGGCGACGAGGAGCGCTTCGGGAACCAGGATACGGACGGCTCCCGTTCGCTTCGCCACTTCTTCCAGCACTTCCGTCACGCCGGCGCGGCGATGCGACTGATGCTGATCGAGGCGGCGGCCAAGCAGTGGGGCGTGCCGGCTTCCGAGGTCACGGCCAAGAGCCACACGCTGACCCACGCCAAGTCCGGTAAGACGCTGGGCTACGGCGTGGTGGCCGAGGCGGCGGGCAAGCTTGCCGTGCCGACGCAGGTCAAGCTGAAGGATCCGAAGGAGTTTCGCTACATCGGCACCGGCAAGATCGGGCTGATCGACAACTTCGACATCACCACGGGCAAGGCGATCTACGGCGCCGATACCAAGCTCGACGGGATGCTCTACGCGGCCATCGCCCGCCCGCCGGTCTACGGTGGCAAGGTGAAGTCCTTCGACGATGCCGAGGCCAAGAAGGTCTCCGGGATCGTGAAGATCTTCAAGATCGACGGCGGCGAGATTCCGTCCGAGTTCATGCCGCTCGGCGGCGTGGCGGTGGTCGCCAAGAACACCTGGGCGGCTCTGAAGGCCCGGGACGCCCTCAAGATCACTTGGGACGACGGCCCGAACGCCTCCTACGACACCGACGTGTTCCGCAAGGAGCTGGAGGAGACGGCACGCAAACCCGGCAAGGTCGTGCGGACGCAGGGCGATGTCGATGCCGCGATGGCCAAGGCCAAGAAGAAGGTGGTGGCCGAGTATTTCGTGCCGCATCTCGTCCAGGCGCCGATGGAGCCTCCGGCCGCCGTCGCGCGGGTGAAGGACGGCGTCTGCGAGGCCTGGGCCTGCACGCAGGGTCCGCAGGCGGCTAACGACCGGCTGATGAAGGCCCTCAACCTGCCGGACGACAAGGTCACGGTGAACGTGACGCTGCTCGGCGGCGGCTTCGGGCGCAAGTCCAAGCCCGATTACGTGGTCGAGGCGGCCCTGTGCAGCCGCGAGGTCGGTGGTGCGCCGGTCAAGCTGTCCTGGACCCGCGACGACGACATCCACCACGGTTACTACCACACCATCTCGGCCGAGCGGATCGAGGCGGGGCTGGACGAGAAGGGCATGCCGGTGGCGTGGCTCCACCGGTCGTGCGCGCCGACGATCGGCTCGATTTTCGCGCCGGATCCGAAGCACGAACTGCCGTTCGAGCCGGCATGGGCCTCGTGAACACGCCGTTCTCGATCCCGAACATGCGGATGGAGAACCCGGAAGCCGCCGCCCATGTGCGGATCGGCTGGTTCCGCTCGGTCTCGAACATCCCGCACGCCTTCGCGATCCAGTCCTTCGTCTCGGAGCTGGCGCATGAGGCGGGCCGGGATCCGAAGGATTACCTGCTCGATCTCATCGGTCCGCCGAAGAAGATCGATCCGGCTTCCATCGGCGACGTGTGGAACTACGGCGAGGACCCGTCCCGGTACCCGATCGATACGGGCCGCCTGCGCGGGGTGATCGAGGCCGCCGCCAAGGGCGCCGGCTGGGGCCGTAAGTTGGAGAAGGGAAGGGGCCTGGGCATTGCCGGGCACTACAGCTTCGTCACCTACACGGCGGTCGCCGCCGAGGTGGAGGTCGATGCCAAGGGTCAGGTGAAGGTGCAGGCCATCGACATCGCCGTCGATTGCGGGCCGCAGGTGAACCCGGAGCGCATCCGCTCGCAGATGGAGGGCGCGGTGGTCATGGGGATGGGGCTTGCCCTCACCTCCGAGATCACCTTCAAGCAGGGCCGCGCCCAGCAGAACAACTTCGACGGCTACGAGATCATTCGGATCGACGCCGCCCCGAAGGTCGTTCGCGTCCACCTCGTGCCGACGGGCAACTACGACGGTCCGCTCGGCGGTGTGGGCGAGCCAGGCGTCCCGCCTGTGGCGCCCGCCATCGCCAACGCGATCTTCGCCGCCACCGGCCGCCGCATCCGGCAACTGCCGATCCGCGATCAGGCCACCAGCGCCTGAACCCGGCCGCGATCAGCATCGAACGATGAGTGGGGAGGCATGCCCGAAGGGTGTGCCTCCCCACATTCGTTTCAGAGCTTGGAGCGTATACGGAAATTCCGTATACCTGCTTCATGGAAGGCAGATTCGATCCGGGCAAGGACGCGATCAATCGCGAGAAGCATGCCCTGTCCCTGGCTTTCGGTGACCGTATCTTTGAAGATGAGGATCACCTCATCATTCCTTCCATCCGCGAACGAGACGGGGAAGAAAGGTTCAAGATCGTCGGCTTGGTCGGCGATAAATTGTATACGGGCGTCTTTGTCTGGAGATCCGATCGACCACGTTTCATGTCCGTGAGGAGGAGCAACAGGAATGAAGACCGTGCCTACCGCGCTTCCGGCTGACATTCGTGACGATGAGGATTTCGACGCTGGTGTAGAAGCGATCGATCGTGGCCAGCGTGCCCGCCTGATCCGCCGCACGCGGACACAACTCGGCCTGTCCCAAACAGAGTTCGCCAAGCGATTCTGCGTCCCGGTCGGCACCTTGCGGGATTGGGAGCAGGCGCGGGCAACTGCGCCCGATTTCGCCGTGGCGTATGTTAGGGTGATCGGACAGCATCCCGATATCGTCGCGAAGATCGTGGCCTGAACGGCGCGACGCTTGAACCAGGCCGGGCTGCCGCTGGTTAAGGACGTGAGGCAGGCTTCCTGCCGGTCGCGGACCGAGGATCGATGAACCGTTTTGCCCCCGTGCTGGCCAGCCTTTGCCTTGCCGCTAGTTTCGCTACACCGACGTTCGCCTCTCCGTGCTCGGAGCAGATCGACGCCCTGTCGGGCAAGGTGAAGGCCGAGACCAAGGACGCGATTGCCGCCAACACGAGCGGACAGGCCGCCGCCGCCAAGCGGGGCGGGGAGGGTGTCACCGGCACCGAGGGCCAGCGCAAGGACGATGCCCCCGAGGCCCCGCCGGAGAAGTCGGCCGAAGCGGGCAAGGGCGCCGATGCCGCGCAGCAGGCCCGGGTCGCCTTGGAAGAGGCCAAGGTCGCCGACAAGAAGGGCGACGCCAAGGGCTGTGAAGCGGCCATCGAGCGGGCGAAGTCGCAGCTCGGCAAGGCGCCGTAGCCGACACCCGCCTGACGATCAGCGCCGCGCCAGCACCGCGAACCGGGCGAGGAACCGTTCCTGCGCCCTCGCCGTCGGCCATGGGTCGGCGAGGGCGAGCACCGTCTCCGAAAGGGGGATTGCCGGGCCGAAATAGCGGGCGGCCTCCTCCTCCGAGAAGCCCGCGAGCCGGACGGCCTCAATATGGGCCGCGATCCGGTCGGCCCGCTTCACGAGCCGGGTGAGGGCGGGGGACGGTGCCGGCACGCCGAAGCGCTGGCGCACGGCGGCGAGCAGGCGCTTCTCGACGCCCCTATAGGCATCACCGATCGCCGCTTTGAGGGGCGAGATGATGTCGCCCACCACGTATTCGGGCGCATCGTGCAGCAGGAGTTCGAGCCCCTCGGCATCGGTGGAGGCAGGGGCAAGGTGACGTCCGACGCCCTCCACCAACAGGCTATGCTGCGCCACTGAGAAGACATGCGGCCCGGCCGTCTGCCCGTTCCAGCGGGCGACGCGGGCGAGACCATGGGCGATGTCGGCAATCTCAATATCGAGCGGCGATGGGTCGAGCAGGTCGAGACGGCGCCCGGAGAGCATCCGCTGCCAGGCCCGCGGCACGGTCTTCGAAGCCCGAGGTGGCTCCTTCGTCCGGGGTACGCTCATGCTGAAGCAAGGGCGGCGCAGGCCGCATGGCGATGGCATCCGGTGAGATGGTCGTTCACCATCCCCACCGCCTGCATGAAGGCATGGATGATGGTCGGGCCGCAAAACGAGAAACCCTCGGCCTTCAAGGCCTTGCCCATCCGCTTCGAGACATCGGTCTCCGTGAGGACATCGGCGCGGCTATGCGGGTTCCCCTGGATCGGCCCACCATCGCAGAAATCCCAGAGGAAGCGCGAAAAGCCGGGGCCGCTCTCCTCAATGCGCAGCCACGCTCTCGCACCCGCGATGGTGCCGACGATCTTGGCGCGGTTGCGGATGATGCGGGTATCCCCCATCAGCCGCGCGACGTCGTCGTCCGTGTAGCGGGCGATGATCTCAGGCTGGAAGCCGTCGAAGGCCTCGCGGAATCCCTCGCGCCGCTTCAGGATCGTGATCCACGACAGCCCCGCCTGGAACCCGTCGAGGATCAGCTTCTCGTACAAGGCGCGGGAGTCGAATTCCGGCACGCCCCATTCGGTGTCGTGATAGGCGACGTAGAGCGGGTCCTGCCCAGCCCACCAGCAACGGGGGCACCCGTCAGGGTGGAGGATCAGCCCCGCGGGCAATGGCTCGGCCATGGTCAGACCGCGGCCTCGCCGCCGGATTCGGGCATGGCGAAAGTGGCATAGGCGGGCCGCCCGACGGCGAGGGGCTTGCCCTCGGCCGCCAGAACCTCACCCGCCGCCAGCGCATCGCCGAGCCGGTCAAGGCGCACCATGGCGAGCCCGCGGGAACCGGCGGCGCCGCTCGTCCGGCCCACCACCTTCTGCCCGGCCTGGATCTCGGAGCCCGGCGCAGGCGCACCCTGCGGATACTCGGCGGCGAGAAGACGGGTGCGGGCGGTGCCCCGGTGCTGCATCCGCGAGACGACCTCCTGGCCGACATAGCAGCCTTTGCGGAAGTCGACCCCGCCGAGTTGGTCCATCAGCGCCTCGTGCGGGAAAGCGTCGCCATAGGCGAAGTCGCGCCCGCCCTCCGGCACCGCCAGGGCGAGGCGATGGGCATGATAATCGGCCTCGGAGGCATCGGCCGAGAAGGCGCCCTCGGCCGCATAGAGACGCGCCCCGAGGTCCGGGTGACGGCCATCGGCGATGCGGGCGGTCTCTGCGGCGGTGGTCGCCCCATCCCAGGCGGCGGCGACGGCAATCGTCGGATCGGCGGCGATCTCGACCTGGGCACGCAGTTTGTAGAGGGTCAGACGCTTGGCGAGATCGGCGGCCTTGTCGGCGGCGACATCGAGCCGGAAACCGTCGGCGACGCGCGAAATCAGGAAATCGAACAGGATCTTGCCCTGCGGCGTCAGCAGCGCCCCGAGCCGCGCTTCACCCTCATCAATCGTCTCGACATTGCAGGTCAGCACGCCCTGCAGGAGGCTCGTGGCATCCGGCCCGGTCACGGTGACGAGGGCGCGGTCCGGCAACAGGGCGATGGGCATTCGCGAAAATCCTCACACGGCAGGCGTCAGCCGGGAGGTAAGGGGGAAAGCGGCCCGCCTCAACCGGCGGGCCGCCATCAATCAATGCTGCAGGGTGGTGGTGAAGGCGCCGCCACGGATCCGGTCCGGAAAACCCTCGGCGTAGCGGGCGGTCGCCTCCTCACCGTAAGTGGTGACGAGTTCCTGGAAGGCGGCGAAGAGAGCCGCCTGGGCCATGCAATCCCCATCGAGGCCGTCCAGGCAGCCCTCGGCGAACGCCTCAGAGACATAGCTCAGGGCGGCACGCTTCTCCTCGACATCGGCCTCGAGGGGGGCGCTTTGCGAGATGGTCTGCATGGTCCGACATTTCCATTGCGCCGGTCTGAAACAGGCCGGCGGACAACATGGATGATAGGCGGCTCATTGCGGGACGCCTAGCCGGTAATTGCGAATCGGTTAACGCGACCGTTCGAATACGGTCCTTCTTCCGGTTCACCCACCCCTGTGGCGGAGATGCATCAACTTCATCCGCCGAACCGCCCGGCCAGGGCATGGGACAGTTTTTCGCCCTCCGCCAGGAAGCGCGCCGTCGCCTCGTGCGCCGCGGGCGTGCAGACGCGGTAGGTGAGGGCGTAGGCCTTGTATCCACGGTTGTAGGCGCCCGCGAGCCTGTCCCGCCGGGCGGGGGTGATACCCTCGGCTTCGATCAGCGCCTTCATCCGCGCGGGCCATTCCGCCGCGTCCGGCATGGCGCAGAGGTTGCGCAGGAAGGCGAGCGAGCCGATCACCTCGGCCATGCGCATCAGATCGCGGTCGTAGGGCGCAGGCACATCGGCGGGGGCAGGAGCCTCCTTGGGCTGTTCCTTCGGCGCCTCCTTGGGCGCGGGCTTCGTCCGCTGCTGGGCCAGAGCGGGCTGCGCAGCGAGATTCGTCGCCAGCAGCGCCGTGGCGAGGGAGAGACGGGACAGGATCACTCCGCCCCCCGCGCAGCGACCCGCTCGAACGCCTCCCGCAGGGTCCCGATCAGGCCCGGCGTCGTCTGAAGATCCGCGATCTCATCGAGGCTCGCCCAGCGCACACCGAGCGCCTCGGGCCCCGCCACGGGCTCGCCGCCCCGCCACAGGGCGGCATGGGGGTGCACGACGTAATGGTGCCGCGCCCGGCCTTCCTCGTCGCGCACGATGATCTCGGTCGGTGAGAGCACGCCGACCACCTCGGCGGTCAGGCCGACTTCCTCCTCCAGTTCGCGCAGGGCCGCTGCGGCCAGGGTCTCGCCCGCTTCCACGAGGCCGCCCGGCAGGGTCCAGACCCCGCGCATCGGCTCGTTGGCGCGGGCGGCGAGCAGGACATGGGACTCGCGGATCACCGCGATGGAGGCGCCCACGAAGGGACGCGCGGGAAAGGTGCGGGAGTCGGCCTCGCTCACGGCTTTCCTCCGTCGAGGGTGATGGCCGCCACGCGCCCGTCGCTCAGGCCGACGATCAGCCGCTCACCCAGGGCGGCGACGCCTGTGCCGGCGGGCGCAGGCAGGGTCACGCGGGCGCGTTCGCGCAAACCGTCCCGGGTCGAGACGATGGCGAGCGCCGGAATCCCCGCCACGGGGAGTGCGAGGTCGGCTCCGCCCTCACGCGGCAGCGTCTCGGCGAGGTCGGCTTCGCCTTCACCGATCGTGTAGCCTGCCGCCTGGGGGCCGGGCTCGATCCGGTCGGGGGCGAGCGTCCAGAGGGTCAGCCGCCCGGTGGAATCCACCGTGGCGGCGCCCATGCCTGTGCCTTTGCCGGTGAAATCGCCCACGGCCGCGATGGCCGGTCGCGGGCCGGATGGGGCGCGGGCACTCAAGGTCCAAGAGGCGGGATCGGACGAGGTCCGTGTCGCCAGAACGAGGCCACCCGCGTCGGAACCCGTAAGGGTCGCGGCGAGCACGGCCGGTCGCCCGGCGACGGAGACGATCCGCGGCGGGTTCGCGGCGAACACCGCTCCCTCTCCGGCGGTGAGGGTGGCGGTGGCGATCGGAACCGGCTTCGGATCGGTGCTCACGGCCATGGGCTGGCGTTCGCGAAAGGTCAGGGTCGTCGCGGCAGGGGCGCCGTCCGCGCTCCGGGTGCGGCCCGAAAGGAAGACGCTGAGCGGCCCATCGAGGGCACGGCGAAGGCCGGGCAGCGCACCGCGCGGCGTCTCGGATGCGACGAGATCCTCCACCGCCTCACGGCCCACGGGCTTCACCGCGACGGAGCCGTTCTCGAGGATCAACACTGCGCCGCCCTCCTCGCCCCAAACGAGGACGACCGGGACGGGACCCTTGCCCGCGCGCAGGATCGGAAGCAGCCCGGACGTCGCCACGGCGGTCGCGACCTCGGTCCTGGGCCCGCGCATCTCGCGGACCTTGAACGGCAGTTCGAGGAGACGCACCGTCGGCTCGGCAGCCGCGGGAGTGGCCACAAGCAGGAGGGCGAGGCCGAGAAGGCCCGCACGAGCGGTGCGGGAACGGACACGGTCGACGGCGCGCATCGGCGCGTCAGACATGCTGTCCGCCGTTGATGTGCAGTTCGGCCCCGTTCACGTAGGACGAGGCTTCGGTGCACAGGAAGTAGATTGCTTTGGCGACCTCATCCGGGGTGCCGAGACGCCGCTGGGGAATCTGCTCCACCAGCTTCTCCGTCCCCGGCGAGAGGATGGAGGTATCGATCTCGCCCGGCGAGATGGCGTTCACCCGCACGCCGATCGGGCCGAAATCAGCCGCCATCTCGCGAGTCAGTCCGGCGAGCGCCGCCTTGGACGTGCCGTAGGCCGACCCGGCGAAGGGATGGACCCGCGAGCCCGCGATCGAGGTGACGTTCA
Source organism: Methylobacterium komagatae (assembly GCF_042661665.1). Lineage (NCBI taxonomy): Bacteria > Pseudomonadati > Pseudomonadota > Alphaproteobacteria > Hyphomicrobiales > Methylobacteriaceae > Methylobacterium > Methylobacterium komagatae. Next base: position 1,243,075 of record NZ_JBHSWN010000001.1, on the reverse strand, counting down.
CGACGGAGCCCTTGGCCTGGGCCAGTTCCGCCCGCAGGCCCCGCGCCAGCAAGATCGGCGCGAAGAAGTTCACCTGAAACACCCGCTGCCAATCGGGAAACTCGGTCGCCAGGGTGCCGAGGCGCTCGCCCTGCGGTCCCTTGGGCGAGATACCCGCATTGTTGACGAGGGCGTGGAGCACGCCTCCCTCGGCGGCGAGCCGCCCGCGCACTTCCTCCACCGCGCGCACGGTGTCGGCGGCATCCGAAAGATCGACCTGGAGGTGATCCTCCGGACCCATCTCCCACGGGCAATTCTCGGGGAAGGGATGGCGGGAGCAGGTGATCACGCGCCAGCCTGCGGCGGAGAACCGCTTCACGGTGGCGTGGCCGATGCCACGGCTCGCACCCGTGAGCAGCATGATGCGCCGACGGTCGTTAGGGGAGAGGGCCACTGTCGGAGCCTCACTGTCGCGCGGGGGTCCCGATGGGCGGATGTCCCGTCGGTGCACTGCAACGTCTAGGCGGACGGGCGCGGGAAATCCAGGCCACAGGATTCATCCCCCGCGTGCAGGGGGATGCGCGCGGGCGTCCCCTCCGCATTCCCGCGCGCCGTCGCGCGCGTCTCCCCTGCGCGAGGCGTGTCGCCAAGCCGGGCGGCGGTTGCTACAGAGCGCCCGCAAGAGGATGACCATGACGAGACCGGAGCCCGACACGGAAACGGCTGAGCCAATGCAGGCGCGGCTCATCGCCCATCTGGCCTCCGCCGGCTATGCGCCGGTGACGCCGCCCGTGCTGCAGCCGATCGAGCCTTTCCTGGAACTGTCCGGCGAGGATATCCGGCGGCGGATCTTCGTCACGCAGGATGCGGGCGGAGCCGAACTGTGCCTGCGGCCGGAATTCACCATTCCCGTCTGCCGCCTGCACCAGCAGCGGGCCGATGGGCTTAAGGCCGATTACAGCTATTGCGGGCCGGTCTTCCGGCTGACCGCTGGGGAGCCCGACGAGTTCTTCCAGGCCGGGATCGAATCGATCGGCCGCACCGATACGCCCGCCGCCGATGCGGAGGTGCTGGGTCTCGCCCTCGAAGGCCTGACCCTGCTCGGGCGGACCAACCCCTCCGTGCGTCTGGGCGACATGGGGATGACGGTCGCCCTGCTCGACGGGCTCGCCGTCCCGCCTGCCGCCAAGCGACGAACCCTCAGGGCGCTCGCGGCCGGGCGCTCCCTGGATGCCGTAACCAACGGGGCCGAGGGCACGCCGGGCGAGGACCGCCATGCCGGCCTGCTCGCCGCCATCCAGGGGCAGGATCCGAAGGGTGTGCGTGCCTTCGTGGAGGACGTGCTCGCCATTGCCGGGATCTCGGCGGTGGGCGGCCGGAGCGCGGGCGAGATCGCCGAGCGCTTCCTCGGCAAGGCGGCTGCCCAGGCCAACGGGGGCGCCGGGCTCAACGCCGAGAACCGGGCGATCCTCGACCGCTACCGCCTGGTCTCGGGCGATCCCGATGCCGCGGCCAAGGATCTGCGGGCGCTGGTCGCCGATGCGGGCCTGCGCCACGACGCGGTGGAGGCGGCCCTCGACCTGTTCGAGGAGCGCAGCGGCTTCATCGCCGCCAGGGGCCTGCCCCTCGACAGCTTCCGCTTCCAGGGCGGGTTCGCCCGCAACCTCGATTACTATACCGGCTTCATCTTCGAGGTCTCCGAGGGAGACGGGCCGGTTCTGGTCGGCGGCGGGCGCTATGACGGCCTGCTCGCCCATCTCGGCAGCGCCGCGCCGCTCCCGGCCGTGGGCTGCACTTTCTGGATCGAGCGCGCGATGGGAGCCGGCCGATGAGCGACGCCCTCGTGCTGGCGGTGCCCTCCAAGGGGCGCCTGCAGGAAAACGCCAACGCCTTCTTCGCCCGCGCCGGCCTCAAGCTGGCACAGGGTACGGGCGCGCGGGACTATCGCGGCAAGCTCATCGGCGTGCCGGGCGTCGAGGTCCGCTACCTCTCGGCCTCGGAAATCGCGAGCCAGCTCGCCTCCGGCGCCGCCCATCTCGGCGTGACCGGCGAGGACCTGATCCGCGAGACCCTGCCCGACGTGCGCGGACAGGTCGAGTTGCTGACGCCGCTCGGCTTCGGCAACGCCACGGTGGTGGTCGCCGTGCCCCAGGCCTGGATCGACGTGCGGGCGATGGCCGATCTCGACGAGGTCGCGGCCACCATGCGCACCCGCCACGGCCGCCGCCTGCGGGTCGCAACGAAATATGTGAACCTCACCCGTCGCTTCTTCGCGGAGACCGGCGTTGCGGATTACCGCATCGTGGAAAGCCTCGGCGCCACCGAAGGCGCTCCGGCGGCGGGCTCGGCCGAGATCATCGTGGACATCACCACCACGGGCGCGACGCTCGCGGCCAACGCCCTCAAGATCCTCGACGACGGGATCATCCTGCGCTCGGAGGCGAACCTCGTCGCCTCGCTGAAGGCGAAGTGGGGTGAGGCGCAGCGCGGAGCACTCCGCGCGGTGCTCGGGCGGATCAGCGCCGAGGAACGCGCCCGCACCACCCGCGAGGTCCGCGCCGGAATGCCGGATTCGGGCACGATCGACCTCGCGACGCTCGCGGGCCTGCACGAAGCCGAATTGCCCTACGGCGCCCCGACGGGACCGGATGGAGAAATCGTCCTGCGCTGCCCCGAGGCGGCGGTGTTCGACCTCGCCGAAGCCCTGGTACGGGCCAGCGCGCGGGCGGTGAGCGTCCGCAAGATCGACTACGCCTTCTCGGCGGAGAACCCCCTGGCAGAGCGGCTTCTGTCGCGTCTGTAGGACGGGGTTCCAAAGGGAGAGCCCTTTGGCGGGTGCGGGGCCGCGCCCTGCGGAAGAACGCCCAGGGGCCTCGCCCCTGGACCCCACCAAAGGACCCGGTCCTCTGGGATCCCGGATCTATTGCGGACCCTGCTTGGCGAATTCCGAGAGGACGGCGCGCAGCACCTTGAGGCGGGCGTCGTATGTGGTGCGCAGGCACTCCACGTCGGCGCCGCAGCTGCGGCGCTCGGTCAGCCAGGTCTCCTGGTCTTCGCGGAGCTTGGACTGGCCGCCCATCGGCAGCACGGCCTTCAGGATTTCGAACCGGGTCGCCATCTCGACGTCCCGGTCGTTGATCGGGAGGTGGGCACAGATCGCCTTTTCGTCGGGAGCTTCGGCCTTGTCGCAGGGGAAGCTCGCCGCCTCGGCGGAGCCGCCAAGGACGACGAAGAGGAGGGCAAGGCCGGAGGTCGTGCGCAGCATGGGCTCATAACGGCCGAGCCTGCCGGAAGCTCCCTCTCAGAACCCCGGCTTCACCGTCACGAGGATGACGACGACGATCATGATGAGCGTCGGCACCTCGTTGAGCACGCGGTAGAACTTGTGCCCGCGCGTGTTCCGGTCGGCCGCGAAGTCCTTCACCATCTTGGCGAGCCAGCCATGGATGCCGGACATCGCCACCACTAGGGCGAACTTCGCCTGCATCCAGTGGGCGGCGTAGTAGCCGCTCATCCAGACGAGGATCAGTCCGAAGAGCCAGGTCGCGATCATGGCAGGTGTCATGATCGCCTTGAGCAGGCGCCGCTCCATGACCTTGAAGGTCTCGGATTGCGCGCCCGAGCCCGGCGGAAGGCTCGCGTGGTAGACGAAGAGCCGGGGCAGGTAGAGCATCGCCGCCATCCAGGCGATGAGGCTCACGATGTGCCCGGCCTTGATCCAGTCGTAGAGCACGCCTCTAGCCCCGCAGCCGGGCGAGCATGCGCTCGACATGGGCGATCGGCGTCTGCGGCGTGATGCCGTGGCCGAGGTTGAACACGTGGGGCCTGCCTTCGGCCGCCGCGCGGATCGCGTCCACGGCCGCGTCCAGGGCCGCGCCGCCCTCGATCAGGGTCTCGGGGTGCAGGTTGCCCTGCGTGACGGTGGCGGCCGGAATCCGGCCACGCAAAGCGGCAAGGTCCACGGCCCAATCCACCCCCACCGCGTCGGCACCGGTTTCGGGCACGACGCGGGTATGGCCGTCGAGGCCGGACCCACGGGCGAAGACGATGATCTTCGCGCCCGGCACCTTCGCGCGGATCCCCTCGATCATGCGGGCGATCGGCCGCAGCGACCAGCGCGCCAGCGGATCGCCGCCCTCGGGATCCTCCGGCAGCACGCCCGCATGGGATTCGAAGATCTGCACCGCATCGGCACCCGCTTCGAACTGGCGGATGAGATAGGCGGTCTGCACGGTGACGAGCCGGTCGATCAGCGCCTCGACGAGGGCCGGATCGGCGGCGGCGAGGGCGCGCGAGGGCGCGAGGTCGGGCGTCCCGCGCCCGCCGATCATGTAGCTCGCCACCGTCCACGGCGCGCCGCAGAAGCCGAGCAGGGTGGTCTCGTTCGGAAGCTCGGCCCGCAGGCGCGTCACCGTCTCGAAGACCGGGGCGAGATGCGACAGGATGGCAGGGTCGCCCGCCTCACGCAGACGCTCGAAGGCGGCGCGGTCGCCCATGGCGTCGAGGCGCGGACCTTCACCTTCCACGAAGCGCACGTCCTGGCCGAGCGCATGGGGCACGACGAGGATGTCCGAGAACAGGATGGCCGCATCGAAGCCGAAGCGGCGGATCGGCTGAAGAGTCACCTCCACCGCGAAGTCGGGCGTGTAGCAGAGATCGAGGAAGGAGCCGGCCGTGGCACGGGTGGCGCGGTATTCCGGCAGATAGCGTCCGGCCTGACGCATCATCCAGGCGGGAGGTGGCCAGACCGCTTCGCCCGAGAGCACCCGCAGCATCGCCCTGTCAGATTGAACCGTCATGCGCTCCCGCACCCGCTTTCCGCCAACCGGCCCGGTCGCGACGGATCCCCAGGGGATCTCTCATAGAGAAAAGAGAGAATCTTAGACTCTGTTTTTTCTCTTGGAGGCTGGATCACGGGAGCGCAACCGTATCCACACCCGATCCCCGGATCCGCGCCGTTAACGGACGTTTAAAGGATTTGCGCGAAGATGATGGAAGAGGGTTCCTGCTCAAGGCTTTGCGCCGAGCGGGAGGGCGAGTCGGGTCTCCTGTGTCCGGCTTTTCCCGAACGGGGCGCTGAATCCGTCCCGATTTGACGGCCTGTGTATGCAAGAGTCGATAGCTGGACGTGTTTCCGCTCTGGACCCGCCGGACAGGCCTGCCTATCCACACTCATCGACTCCCCCGGCAGTCGCCGTGGATAACCGGAACCGGCCGGAGACGCCGCGCATGGGCCGCAGCTACTTCCACCTCCATCTCGTGTCCGATTCCACCGGCGAGACGCTGATCAATGTCGGCCGGGCGGCGGCGGCGCAGTACGAAGGCGTCTCGGCGATCGAGCACGTCTACCCGCTGGTGCGCTCCGCCTCGCAGCTGGAGCGGGTGATCTCGGAAATCCGCGCGGCGCCGGGTCTCGTGCTCTACACGCTGGTGGGCGGCGATCTTGGCCAGCGGCTGGAGATGGCGGCGCGGGAATCCGGCTCTCCCTGCCTCTCGGTGCTGCAGCCGGTGCACGACCTGCTGCAATCCTATCTCGGCACGCAGAAGGCGGCCCGGCCGGGCGCCCAGCACATGCTGAACGCCGAGTACTTCAAGCGCATCGACGCGATGAACTTCACCCTCGCCCATGACGACGGCAACCTGCCGGAGGATCTGGAGGAGGCGGACGTCATCCTGCTCGGCGTCAGCCGCACGTCGAAGACGCCGACCTCGATCTACCTCGCCAACCGGGGCCTGAAGACCACGAACCTGCCGCTCGTGCCCGGCGTGCCGGTGCCGCCGGGCATCGAGGCCGCGCGCAAGCCCCTGGTCGTCGGACTGTTCGCCTCGCCGGAGCGGATCATCCAGATCCGGCAGAACCGCCTGTCGAGCCTCAACGCCGACGAGAGCCGATGTATGTCGATCGGGACGCGGTGTCGGACGAGATCACCTCGTCGCGCCGCCTGTTCCTGCGCAACCGCTGGCCGACGATCGACGTCACGCGCCGCTCGATCGAGGAGACGGCCGCTACCATCCTCGACCTGCACCGCGACCACCGCATGAAGTTCATCGCGGAATAGGCCGGGATATCCCAAGGGCTTTGCCCCTGGACCCCACTAAAGGACTCAGTCCTTTGGGATCCCGATCCCGACGCTCAGCTCAGGACCGTGCGGACGAGCGTCATGCCGGCGATCAGGCCCAGGAGGCCGGTGGCGACCGAGGCGGCAACGTAGCCGACGGCAGCCATGGTCTCACCGCGCTCGTAGAGGCTGATCGCGTCCAGCGAGAAGGTCGAGAAGGTGGTGAAGCCGCCGAGCACGCCGGTCGTCAGGAACAGCCGGGCCGGATGACCCGCCGCGCCACGCAGGGCGAAGCCCTCGGCCAGCACGCCCATCAGGAACGAGCCCAGCACGTTGATGATGAGGGTCGACAGCGGAAAGCCGAGTCCCGGCAGCAGCCGCGACACGGCGACATTGATCCCATGGCGGAAGCCGCCGCCGATCCCGGCGCCGAGGAAAACGATGAGGGTGTTGATCATGCCTGTCCCGTCCTGGTTGGACGGGCGGCCCGGCCGCGATGCGGGCATGCCCCCACCGCGGGCGGAAACCGCCCTTACGGTAGGAGCCATCAGCCTTGGCCGTTCGCGAGGCAAGGCGGTTGTCGGGGCTCCATCCCCATCGACAGCAAGGATAGGACAGAAATGCCAGAAGGGGAAGGCGCGTGGCCTTCCCCTTCCGCAGGATCGGCGTGTCGATCAGGCCGCGATGGCGAACTGGCTGCGCTGCTCGATCTGCGCCACGTAGAAATCCTCGATCACGTCGCGCACGACGTTGGCGAGGTCGTTGCCGCGATGCTCGTCGAGATGGATGTCGCTGCCGATCACCCGGCCGATATGCGCGCTGGCGCTGGAGCCCGGCACGAGGCGCTCGTTATAGCGGGCATGAAGACCGGAAACGGAAATATAGTTCGTACCACCGAGCTCGGGGCCGTACTTGATCTTGATCTTCTGCTCGGTCTCCAACCCGCGCAGCTTGGCGCAGAGCGTGACGAAGTTGTCGGTGTCGATCACCGGATCGATCCCGGAAATGGCGCCGTGAACGTTGTCTTCCTCGTTCAACACCTCGGACATGAGGCGAAGGACCTCGATCACCGGCTGAAGAGCACGGGTGCCGTCCTCGAGCAGCTTCTGGCGGAAGCCGTTGCTGCGGGCATCGGCAGCGGCGAGGCGCGTGCGGAAGCGGTCCTTGACCTCGTTGAGGTGTGCCATGGTCTTTCTCTCCGGGAAACATCGAAAACCCGGACTGTTTCGTCCGTTGATTCGAGGTGTACGGAGCGAATGCAGTTGACGCAAGATAGTGCAAAACATTGATGCTTGCACAGGACTTGTGCTTCTGCTTAAAACCTTAGCCTGCCTGAAAATCAGGCAACATCATGCAGGTCCGTCCAGCGGCTTCAGCACGAGGGCGGACGACGAGGCGGCACGGCCTTCGCTGCGGGTGAGGGCGCGGGCCAGGACGGTGAGGTCCGGCGTCTCGCCTGAGACAGGTCCGTAGACCGTCCGGTCCAGGGCGTTCAGGGCATCGCGGGTCTCGGGCCGTTCTCGCCAGCGCCGGGCGAGTTCGGGCATGGCCCGCTCGCCCGCCGCCACGGCGGCGCGGAAGGTCGCGGCATCGCGGGCACGGGCAGCGCGGTGGAGATCGCGGGCGATGGAGCGGGGGAGCCGCAGGGTACCGCGCTCGCGGCGGAAGCCGAGGAGGACGAGCCCGAGGCCGAAGGCCAGCACACCGGACGCGACGGCGAGCAGAGGACCGGACGCCGCTCCCGTGACGTTGGTTTCGCGATCGGGCAGGCCGCCACCGATCTGACGCGCCGGGATCTCCGCCTCGCGCAGGGTGCGCGAGACCGTGTCGAACCAGGGGATCACGATGGCGTCGAGGGGGATCACCTCCGGCACGCCGGGCTTCACATCCCAAACGTAGGTGGCACGGGCGACGGGTCCGCTCGGCGTGATGATGGTCTCGCGGGTAACGGGCCCCGCGAAGGTGATGATGCCGCGGGTGCGCATGACGGGGCGGGGCGGCAGGCCCTCCGCCAGCATGCCCTGCGCTTCGAGGACGACCGTCCGGCGCACGGTCTCGTGGATCTTCACGGTCTCCGGGTCGCGGCTCCACGAATCGGTGACGCTCACATCCTTCGCCGGAAGCCACCAGGGATCCTTGGCGTCGGGTCCGCCGGTCTCGCCCGTCCAGGCCGCGACCTTGAACGGGATCGGCGCCGAGCGGACATCGACCACCTTGCGCTCGCCGACATCGTTGATCGTGAGGCGGTGGATGAAGGGTTCGAGGGTGAAGTCGCCGGAATGGTGCGGGAACACCGCCACCGTCCGGTCGAAGGCAATGGCGGTCTGCCCATCCGCTAAGCGCGTCTTGCTCCAATGGTCGCGGCCGAGCTGCGTCCAGGTGAAGTTCGCGAGGGAGGGCTGAATGACCTCTTCGAGCAGGATCGGCTGCTTGTAGACCCCATGGATCTTCAACAGCACCATCTCGCGGGTATAGGGCTCCGCGCCGCCGTTCAGTTCGGGCGTGACCGTGAGGGTCAGGTCGCCGGGCTCGATCTCCGCGCGGGCGGCAGCGGGCAGGAACGCGGCTGCCAGGAACGAGAGGGCCAGAAGGCGCGCCCTCCCTCTCCGCCACCCGCCTCCGGCCAAGTCCCAGAAAATCACCATGGATTGCTCCCGGCGGGCATGGCGGTGCCGGCCTCGACGCGGCGGGTCTGTTCAGCCTTGAGGCGCAGCTTGAGGTAGCGGCCGGGATCGTCGGGCAGGGTCTGGAGCCAGAGCCGGTCGGGGCGGATCTCGTGGGCCTCGAAGCTCTTCGTCACCCGGCGGGCCTCGCGCTCGGGCGCCTCGGCCCTCATGGCGGGGCCGGTCCCGGAGCGGCCCTTGCCGGCTGCATCGCCCACCGAACCCCGGGCCTTGCCCCCCTTGGAATCGACGGCCGCCTGTTCGGAGTTGCCGCGCCGGGCCACGGCGCTGTTGCCCGGCAGCGAGGCGCTGCTGTTCGCCTCGCGGTTGCCCGCCAGACCCTCGCCGCTCGAGGAGGCGTTGATGTCGTTGTTCGGATCGTTGTTGGCGGTCTTGTTGTAGCGGGCGCCGTACTGGGCGGTGCCGTTGGCGATGCCGCCGCCGGGGCCGCGATCGATCGCCTCTTCCATCATGCGCGCGATGAGGGAGCGGTTGGCCTGGGCATCCGCATCCCGGGGGTTGTAGCGCAAGGCCTCGTCGTAGGCTTCGATGGCGCCCGGCAGATCGCCCGCACGGGCGAGCGCGTTACCGAGGTTGTAGCTCGCCCGGCGTCCGCCGTTGCGGAACAGGGCGGCGGCGTCCTGCGGGCGGCCCGCCTCATAGAGCGCGGCCCCACGCCAGGCCGGATCGTCGAAGACGGGCACGGCAAGGCTCGGGAGGTGCAGGCTCATCAGGAGCCGCCCCAGGCCGGTGCGGGGCTGCGAGAGGGCCGCGAGGGCCAGGATCCCGAGGGCGACGAGGACGAGCCCGGCGATCCGCGCCGTCCGGCGCCATGCAGGCGGCAGGCTGAGGGTTCGAGGTGGGGCGAGGGTGGCCGCCATCAGGCGCTCCGGCGGAACAGGAGAAGAGCGGGCAGGGCGGCGAGCGCCAGGAGCCAACGCCCGAGATCGGCGAAGGCGATCACGCCGTAGCCGCCCGCCGCGAGATGCTGAGCGGTCGGCGCCGCAACCGCGTCGAGGACGGGAGTCGCGACGGCGACGTCCGCGCTGGTGCCGCCCCCGGCCTCCGCGAGGCGCCGCAGCGGGTCCGGCCCGGCCTGGGGGACGCCGGGCGGCAGGGTCTTGGTAGCAGGCACGTAGAGGGTGTCGAGCCGCCAACCCCGGGCGCGGATCGCCCCGGCCTCGCGCATGGCCGCCTCGCCGATGCCGTCACCGTCGCTGATCAGCACGACGTTACCGGCGATGACCTGCGCCTCGGCCAGCGCGCGGTTCGCCAGGGCGAGGCCGCGCTCGGGATGGCTGCCCCGGTCGGGCACCGTGTCGGCGTCGAGGGCGAAGAGGGTCGTGCCGAGGCTGTCCCGGTCCGTGGTGGGCGAGACGGCGAGATAGGCGTCGCCCGCGTAGATCACGAGGGCGACCGGGCGCGTTCCGGCAGCCTCCGCGACGGCAGCGGCGGCCTCGCGCACGCCCTGCAGGTTGCCGCCCTCGGCCACTGAGCGTGAGAGGTCGACCACGAGGATCGTCTCATCGAGGTTGCGGAAGGTGCCGGTGTCCCGGCGCTCGATGGCCGGGCCCGCGAGACCCAGCACGAGCCCCGCCGCGCAGAGCCCCGCCGCGAGGTTGGCGCCGCGCTTGCCCCCGAGCACCGACCCGGTACGCGAGAGATAGGCCATCAGCGCGGGATCGATCTCCCGGCCCCAATCCCCCAAAGGCGCCGCCCGGCGCACCGCATAGAGCGCCAGGGCCACCACGACGGGGAGCGCAGCGAGCCACCAGGGCCGCAGGAGCGTGAGGCCGGCCAGCGTCATGTGGACTTCCTCGCGGCCAAGAGACCGATGGCGAAGGCGAGCGCCAGGGTGCCGGGCCAGACCCACAGGTCCTTGCGCAGGGGAAGCGGCGGCGGCGGCGTGCGCCCGCCCTCCAGCGAGTCGATGGCCTGCGCGACGGCGAAGAGGTCGTCCGTGGTCTTCACCCGGAAGAAGCGTCCGCCGCTGGTTTCGGCCATGGTCTTCAGGGTTTCGCTGTCGACCACGTCCTGCTCGCCGTTGGCGTCGGCGAGGTCGCGGGGGCCCAGCGCGATCGTGTAGACGCGCACGCCGATCTCGCGGGCGAGGTCGGCTACGTCCTTCGGGGCGGTCTGGCCCGCATTGTTGGCGCCGTCCGAGAGCAGCACCACGGCCTTGGTCACGGCGGGGCGTCCCTCCGGAATGTGCGCGTCGCGTGGGTCGAGACGGCGGAGCGCAAGGCCGAGCCCGTCACCGATGCCGGTCGAGCGGCCCGAAATGCCGATCGTCGCCTCTTCCAGGGCGCGGGCGACGGAGGCCGTGTCGAAGGTGAGCCCGGCCGCGACATAGGCTTGGTCGGCGAAGAGCACGAGGCCGATCCGGTCCCCCGCCCGGCGGCGGATGAAGTCGGCGCCCACGCGCTTGACCGCCGCGAGGCGGCTGACGGTCTCGCCATCGAGCGAAAAGTCCCGCCGCTCCATGGAGCCCGACAGGTCCATGGCCATCATGATCTCCCGGCCCGAGGCGGGCAGAGCGGCGGAGGGCAGAACCACTCGCGGGCCGGCTAGGGCGGCGATCAGGCAGAGCCACAGCCCCCAGACCAGGGCAGCCCGGCGGCGGCCCCGTCCCGCCGCGTCGGTGCCGGTCCCCGTGCTGGTGGCGACAGTGCCGGGCACGCGCAGGGCGCCGCCCTCCACCTGCTCGCGGGGCAAAAGGCGGGCGGCCAGGAGCGGAAGGGGCAGGGCGATCAGCCACCACGGGGCGGCGAGGTCGAAGCCCGAGACGAAGGCGGCGAGCCAGCCGGGCAGGGCGCCGGTCATGCCTTCAGCCTTCCGATCAGCCGGGTCGAGCTCGGCATCGAGCAGGGCGGGGTCGGGCACGTCGCGGCGATAGAGCCCGTCCACCAGCACGCGCCCGGCGCCAGCGGAGAAGAAATCGGTGCGCATCAGCCCGTCGAGCCGCGCGGCCCAGTCCCGGCCCTGCGCGCTTGCGGCCTCGTCACCACTCACCGTGCGCACGAGGCGGCGCAGCAGCCGCGCCTGGGCGAGGATCCGCTCCGGCGGGTCGAGGCTCCGGCTGCCGGCGAGTTCGGCCAGCGCCGCCCGGCGGACGCTGGCCCGCGCCCGGCCGATAAGGAAGCGCAGCAGCCCGACGAGGAGAGCGGCGGAGAAGCCGAGGATCAGCGCCAGCAGCACCTCCCCCGGCACGAGCCCGGTGGCGCCGCCCGGCAGATGCAGGGCGCGAAGCTGGTCGAGGGTGGCGGGGGCCTCCGCTGGATTCATCGCGGAGCTCCCGCGCGATCACAGCACCGCATCGAGCCGCTCCATCAGCGGGGCGTAGCTTTCTGGTCCCGCCTCGACATCGAGGCGCAGGCCCGCGATGCCCCGCGCGGCATAATCGGCGAGCCGTGCGTCGAGCACCCGCTCGCCCGTACCGTCGGCGCGCAGGGAGCCGCGCCGCCCGTCGGACAGGGCGAAGGGGAAGAAGCCCGGCCGCCGCGCCCGCTCGAAGGCGTCGCTCACCAGGAGCAGCCGCACCGAGACCCGTTCGGCCACGAGCCCCAGCAGGCGGTCGAAATCTGGGCCCGGCGCATCGAGGGCGCTGGCGATCACGAGATGGCCGCCGGAGGGAAGCAGGCTCGCGGCGATGCCGAGCAGGGGTTCGAGGGGCGCGTCCTCCCCGCTTGCCGCCTCCAGCGCCTCCGCGTGGGCGACGGCGAGGGCGCCGGTGACGGACGCCATGGCGCGCTCTCCGCCCGCCGGGCGCAGCACCGTGGGCTCCCCCGCCGAGGCGATGGCAAGGCCGACCCGCCCGCCATCGGCGACGATGCGCCAGCCGAGCAGGGCCAGGGCCTCGGCCGCCGCGATCGAGCGCAGGGTCCGCTTGGTGCCGAACAGCATGGAGGGCCGGAAATCAGCGAGCAGGATCACCGCCCGGTCACGCTCGTCGTGGTGGGTGCGCACGTGCAGCAGCCCGGTGCGGGCGGTGGCGTTGCGGTCGATGTGGCGGCGGTCGTCGCCCTCCGCCCAGAGGCGCACATCCTCAGGCTCGGACCCGCGCCCTCGGCGCTTGGTGACGATGCCGCCCGGCAGGCCGGCGAGCGTGCGGGTGACGGGGGCCGCACCCCGCCGGGCGAGGTGGCGCAAGCCCATCAGCGCCTCGCCGGAGAGGTGGATCACGGCGGCGATGTCCTCAAAGGGCCTTCACCCGCCGCACGAGGTCCTCGATCAGCCCGCGCGCGGTCTTGCCCTCGGCGGAGGCCCGCCAGGTGAGGCCGATGCGGTGGGAGAGGGCGTCACGGGCGAGTTCGGTCACGTCCTCGGGGATCACGTGGTCGCGCCCGCGCAGCCATGCCTGCGCCTTGCCCGCCATCATCAGCGCGAGGGTGCCGCGGGGCGAGGCGGGATGCTCGATCGCCGCCCGCAGGTCGGGAGCGGCCTCGTCGGTGCGGGTCGCCGCCACGAGACGCACCAGATAGTCCTTCAGCGCCGGGGAGACGTAGGTGGCGAGCGCCGCCTCGCGGGCCGCACGTACATCCTCCATCGACAGGCGGATCGGCATCGGCGCGATGCGGTGGGTGATCTCGCCCTCCACGAGGTCGAGGATCGCCCGCTCTGAGGCGGCATCGGGCATGTCGACCACGACATGCAGGAGGAAGCGGTCGAGCTGCGCCTCGGGCAGGGGGAAGGTGCCCGCGTGCTCGATGGGGTTCTGCGTCGCGACGACCATGAACGGGTCGGGCAGGCGGTGGGTCTCGCCGGAGACGGTCACTTGCCCCTCGGCCATGGATTCGAGCAGGGCCGACTGAACCTTCGGCGGGGCGCGATTCACCTCGTCCACCAGCACGAGGCCGTGGAAGAGGGGGCCGGGCAGGAATTCGAAATGGCCGCTGTCCTGCCGCCACACGGTGGTGCCGGTGAGGTCGGCGGGCATCAGGTCCGGGGTGCATTGGATGCGGGCGAAGGAGCCGTCGAGCCCCTCCGCGAGGCGCTTCACCGCGCGGGTCTTGGCAAGGCCCGGCGCGCCCTCGATCAGCAGGTGCCCACCCGTGAGAAGGCCGATGAGAAGTCGCTCCACGAGGCCCGAGGCGCCGATGAGGCCAGTCTCGAGCCCGTCCCGGAGGGCGAGGACGCGCCCATGCAGGTCGGTGGGGTCGGTGCCCGGTGAGGGACGGTCGGCCAGGACTGCGCCGCTCATTGCTGGTTCGTTCCCGACACGTCGGCCGAATCCGGCATCCTGCACGTCTCCTCGCGGCCGGGTCCCGCTTTGGCCGGGATCCTCGATTGCCGCAGCCGGTGTGCCCGCCGGGCGGAAGGCCGTCAATCCTGCGTGTTTCGCGCCGCCGGGGTCATCGTGTCACGTTTTCTTCACAGGGCCGGAGGATGAGCGGCCGCCATGATCCTTGCCTCCTTTTCCTATGTCGATCTGCCCGAGCCGGCGAAATCCGCCCTGGGCCTGCTGATTGCCTTCTGCCTCGGCACTCTGATCGGCGCCGAGCGACAGTATCGCCAGCGCACGGCGGGCCTGCGCACGGCAGTGCTGGTGGCGGTGGGCGCCTCGGCCTTCGTCGATCTCGGCATGCGGCTGACGGGGCCCGAGGGCGGCACCCGCACGGTGGCCTACGTGATTTCCGGCATCGGCTTCCTGGGGGCCGGCGTGATCATGAAGGAGGGCATGAACGTCCGCGGCCTCAACACGGCCGCGACGCTCTGGTGCTCGGCGGCGGTGGGCGCCTTCGCGGGATCCGACATGCCGCTGGAGGCCCTGTTCGTCACCGCGACGGTGCTGGCCTGCAACACGGCCCTGCGACCGCTGGTGAAGCTGATCGACCGCCTGCCGATCCGCGAATCGGATACGGAGGCCACCTACGAGGTGCAGGTCACGACGGTGCCCGGCGAGACCGGCCCGGCACAGGACCTGCTGATCGAGCGGCTGGAGGCCGCGAATTACCCCGTCAGCGCCATCGAGATCGAGGAGCGGGGCGAGGATGCGGTGGACGTCATCGCCACTCTGACGGCGAGCGCCGTCGAGCCGGACGAACTCGACGCCGTGACCGCCGAGCTGCAGAAGGCTCCCGGCATCCGCCACGCCACCTGGACGAGCCAGACGACGGGGGATTGACCCGCCTCAGCGGTGCGGCGTGAGGGGGCGGCTGCGGCGCTCGACCACCACAGTCGGCCGGGCGCGACGTTCCACGATGACCGTGCGCGGGGCGCGGCTCGGGCTCGCATGGCTGAGGATCCGTTCCGGCATCCGCTCCGGCTTGGCCCGCTGGGCGGACAGCACGTGCGGGCGGACTTCCTCTGCCGGCAAGCCGATCAGCCCGGCGGCAATTTCCACCTGCTGCTCGACATCGTCGGCAAGGTCCTGGGCAGCGGCCACCGCTTCCACGATCGTCGGCGGCTCGCGGCGCACCCGGATCGGGGGAAGGTCGGCGTAGCTCTTCTGTGTCTTCTTCACGGGGCGACTCGCGGTCTTCATAGCCCTCAGCATAGCGCGCCCAGGGCTGGTTGTGCAGTGCATCAAAAGAAGATGATCGACGAACGGGCGACGTATCGGGACGCCCTTCGGTGCTGGACGGATGAGCCGGACCCCGGCATCCTCATGCGACACCGGGCCGCACAGGGACGGCGTCGTATCCCGAGGGCCCTCGCTTCCGTCAATGCGTGCGGGGACAGCCGCGTTTCGCGTTAACCTGCCCGCGCCTATCCTCTTCTCATGAGCCTTTTCGACAGTGCCGCGATGTCGCAAGATCCGCGCCTCACTCCCGCCCGGCCGCATCTCGCGGATTCACGCCTGCGCGGCATCGTCGAGGCCACACGCTTCGTCGAGGGGCAGGAGCGGCGGCTTCGCGTCCCCTCGGCCCCGCTTCGGCGGACGCCCTCGCTCCAATCCGGCACCGAGACCGAGGCTCTGCTCGGTGACGCCGTCACCTTCTACGCAGAGGAAGGGGATCACGCCTTCGTGCAACTCCAGCGGGACGGCTATGTCGGCTATCTCCCAGTCGAGAGCCTCGGCCCGGCGGATCCCGCACCGACCCATGTGGTCACGGCCGTGCGGACCTTCGTCTACCCCGCACCGGACCTGAAGCGCCCGCCGCTCGGGCACCTGAGCCTGGGGGCTCGTCTGGCCGCGACGGGGCGGGAGGGCGACTACCTCGCGACACCGCTGGGCTTCGTCTTCGCTCCGCATTGCCGCGAGGCGGAGTTCACCGTCCCCGACCATGCCGCCACCGCCGAGCGTCTCGTCGGTACGCCCTATCTATGGGGGGGCCGCACGAGCCTCGGGCTCGATTGCTCCGGGCTGGTGCAACTCTCCCTGCACGTGGCCGGGCGGGAATGCCCGCGCGACGCCGATATGCAGGAGCGCGCCCTCGGCACCGCCTTGCCCGACGACCCCGCTGCGCTGGAGCGGGGGGATCTGGTCTTCTGGCGCGGCCATGTCGGGCTGATGCTCGACCGCGATCTCCTCATCCACGCCAACGGCCACCATATGGCGGTGGCGGTGGAACCCCTGGTAGAAGCGCGGGCGCGGATCCTGGCCAACAGCTACGGCCCCGTGACCTCCTTCCGCAGGCCCTGAACAGGAACCGCCGCACCGGCGGCCCCGTTGAATTGTCAAGTTCGAAACCCCGGAGACCCGGAATGACTGGCACTCGGATCGGCCTCGCCCTCGGCGGCGTCCTGCTCGCAATGCTGCCCGGCGCGGCCCTGGCCTTCGGTGGCGGTGGCGGCGGCGGCGGGGGTTCCGGCAGCGGCCTCTCGCCGTACTCGGCCCTGAACGGCAATGATCGCTCGGCGGGCGTCAACAACGGCAATTACCGCGACCCGGCCCTCGACCCGTATCTGCGCACCTATGCGCCGGAAGCGGCGGCAGGCTACGCGGCGCCTCCCGGCCCGCAGCCCGAGCCCGCCCGGCGGCTGCGCCTGCGGCCCTATTACGGCCAGCCCTACTAAGGGTTTCAGGCCCGGCCTACTCGGCCGGGTCCTCGATCGCGCCCTTGGCCTCCTTGCCCTTGCCGCCCGTCGGCTTGGGTGCGGAGGCTTTCGGCATGGAAGACGTTGGCGCGGCCGCCCTGTGCATCGCCTGCAGGGACCACTCCCCGCCCGAGGGCTTACAGCCCGTGCCGCGCACGAAGCGGCTCTTCTCCGAGCCGACCACAGAAGCCAGGAAGTTCCGGCAGATCCTGTCGTCGGACACGAAGGGCAATCCGGTTGGGTTCACCGAACCGTAGAGGCCCGTATCCGGGTTGTCCCATTTGACCGGACGGCCGTTCCCCTGCGGATCCAGCGCGACCGTCAGCGCGGCATGCGCGCGCCGCCAATCCTCGCCGTTGAGATCAGACCCGAACGTCTTGGGTTGCTCGATGCTTCCCGTAGTCGTCGGCTCCTTCACGGCAGCCTCCGGCTCGGGCGTTCCCCGGAACAGGAGGAGGGGCTGGCTGCACCCGGCCAAGCCAAGACACAGGCACAAAGCCGCTCCTACCGGAACGAGGATCCGGAACTCTTTACAGTGACGCGAGACCATCAGACCATCACACCTGACCCACGGCGGTCGTCCGTTCGACGGATGCGCCGTTGCCCCCTCAGGCCCCGGACTTGGTGGTCAGGAGTGTTCGCTTGAACGAGTTAACGATCGGTGGCCCGGATGCCTCGATTCCGGAAGATTTCACGCGTGCCGAGAATCCGGTGACGCTGTTCAAAGCGTGGATGAAGGAGGCCGAGGCGGCCGAGCCGGAGGATCCCAACGCCATGTCGCTGGCGACCGCCGATGCCGATGGCCTGCCCGACGTGCGGGTGGTGCTGCTCAAGGCCTTCGATGAGCGCGGCTTCGTCTTCTACACCAACACCCAGTCCACCAAGGGCGAGGAGCTGGCGGCCAACCCACAGGCGGCGCTTGTGCTGTACTGGAAGAGCCTGCGGCGGCAGATCCGCGCGCGCGGCCCGGTGGAGCGCGTGACGGACGCGGAGGCCGACGCCTATTTCGCCAGCCGCCACCGGGAGAGCCGGATCGGCGCCATCGCCAGCCAGCAATCGCGGCCGGTCCCGGATCGCCAGACGTTGATGGACGAGGTCGCCGCCGTGACCGAGCGGGTCGGGGAGGGGCCGGTGCCGCGCCCGCCGCACTGGACCGGCTTCCGCATCCTGCCGACGACGATCGAGTTCTGGCAGAACGGCGATTTCCGCCTGCACGACCGGGTGCGCTTCGTCCGCGACGGTGAAGGCTGGCGGGGGACGCGGCTCTATCCCTAAGGGCATGAAAAAGCCCCGGCCGCGAGGCCGGGGCTTTCTCGTAGGGTGATGACGATCCGGAGGATCAGTCCTCGGACTTCTCGTCCTCGCCCTTGTTCTCTTCCTCGGCGGCAGCCTCGGCCTCGGCCTTCTCCTCGGCCGCCTCAGCGGACTGTGCCTCGGCGATCGCGGCCTCCTCGGCCTCGACCTCGGCGCCCAGCACCGTCGGCGGGACGATGTTGGCGACCGGATCGGTCGGCTCGCCGGTGTAGGTGCCGGCCGGGATCTTCACGTCGGAAACGTGGATCACGTCGCCGATCTGGCGGCCCGTCAGGTCGACCTCGATTGCCTCGGGGATCCGATCCGGAGCCACGTCGAGCTCGAGGGTGTGCGAGGTGATGTTGAGGGTGCCGCCGCCCTGCTTGATGCCGGGGGCCTCGTCCTCATTGATGAAGTGCACCGGCACGGCGACCGTCACGGTCTGGCCCGAGACGACCCGCAGGAAGTCGACATGCAGCGGGACGCCGGTAACCGGGTCGAGCTGGAAGTCGCGCGGGATGGCGCGCAGCTTACGGCCGCCGACCGCGATCTCGAACACGGTGGTCTTGAAGCCACCGGCATAGATCAGGGTGCGGGCACGGATGAGGTCGATGGCGATGGAGACCGGCGGCTGGCCCGCGCCGTAGACGACGGCGGGAATCTGGCCCTGGCGACGAACGGCCCGGGCGGCCCCCTTGCCGACCCGGTCGCGTGCCACGGCCTCAAGCGACTTGATGGCGCTCATAGGCGTGATCCTTCAGATAGTTGGAGCCGGAACGTAAAAAAGCCGCCCATAACGGACGGCTTAAGCCTTCCCGGCGCGCCCCTGCCTCCAAGGGTGTCTCGGGGGCGCCGGGTGGCGATACACAAAGAGGGGCCGGAAGGCAAGTTTTCGGGGCGCGGCGACCTCACGAAGGAAGGCGCCGCGCCGGATTGTCGATGCCTCGGCCGGTGGCCATGTTCGGCCACCTTTTGCCGGATCAGGCGGCGCGGACGGTCGCGAGGAAGCGCGTGACTTCGGCCCCCAGATGCTCCGACTGACGCGACAGTTCGGACGCAGCCGAGAGAACTTGGCCCGCAGCTGCCCCGGTCTCCTCCGAGGCCTGCGCCACGCCAGCGATATTGCTGGTCACCTCGCCGGTGCCGCTGGCGGCCTGAGTGACGTTCCTCACGATTTCTGCGGTGGCCGCACCCTGCTGCTCGACCGCCGCCGCGATGCTCGACGCAACGCCGTTGATCTCGCGGATGCGGTTGGTGATGCCTCCGATGGCCGAAACCGCCTGCTCCGTCACACCCTGAATCTCACCGATCTGGGTTGCGATCTCTTCGGTCGCCTTGGCCGTCTGCGAGGCCAGTTCCTTCACCTCGGTGGCCACCACCGCGAAGCCTCGACCTGCCTCGCCGGCCCGGGCGGCCTCGATCGTCGCGTTGAGTGCCAGCAGGTTCGTCTGCCCGGCGATGTTCGAGATCATGCCGACCATGTCGCCGATCTTGGACGACGTCTGCCGCAGGGCCTGAACCAGGATGGCGGTTTGATCCGCCTCGCCGACGGCCACTTGCGCAAGGCCCGCCGAGCCCTGCACCTGCCGCCCGATCTCCTGAACCGATGCGCCGAGTTCTTCGGCGGCCGCCGCCACGGTGTTGACGTTCGAGGCGGCCTCCTCTGCGGCCGCCGCCACGGAGGTGGATTGCGCGGCCGTCTCGTTGGCGGTCGAGGTCATCTGCTGTGCCGTCGCCTGCAATTCGGTCGCCGACGAGGAGACCGTACCGATGATACCGCCCACCGCGCGCTCGAAGCTGTCGGCCAGTTCCGTCATCGTGCGCTTGCGCTCGACGGCGGCCGCCTGGTCGGCGATCCGCTTGATCTCGGCCTGCTCGGCCGCCTTCTGCGCGACCATCGCCTTGATGCCCTCGACCGCCTTGCCCACCGCGCCGATCTCGTCGCCGCGCTTGGCCTCGACGATCTCGGCATCGATCTCGCCCTTCGCCATCCGTTGAAGGACGACCACGAGGCTGCCCAAAGGCCGGGTAATGCCGAAGACCGCGATCAACGCCGCCAGGATCATGGCCGTCAGCAATCCGATGACGGTGGAGCCGATCAGCAGCGTGCCGGTGTCGGCCGCAGCCTGATCGGCCCTGTCGCTGGCCTCCTTGAGCCCCTCGTCAGCAAATCGATGCGCGGCTGCACGATATCGCGGACCTTGGCACGAAGGGGCGCCGCCTCGATCAGGAGGACCTTTCCGGCCGCCTCGTTCTTGTTGGTCAGCCCCAGAACGTTGGCGCGATCGCTGATCGCGAAGAACTCCACCAGAACATTGCGAAGATTCTGGTTGGCGGCCTTGCGCTGTTCCGAATCCGATAAGGCAATCAGCGTGTCGGCGCTGCCGATGGCAGCCTTCTGCGCGGCCTCGTAACGGGCCTTGTATCCCGCCATCTCTTCATCACGCGTCTCCATGGCCATGTTGCGGCTCTGGACGGCTGCCTCATTCACGTTGAGCCGAACCGCCAGGATGTTCTCCAGCCGCTTCATCTGCACATCGACCAGCTGGCGGGTCTGAGTGGCCATCTCTCGCAGGTTCGAGCGTGCGTAGAAGACCAGTCCTCCCGAGATAGCTGCGACGATCACCAGCGGAAGCGCTATTTTGGTGATGATATTGGCGTTGTTGAGGATCTTCATTTTGACACTTCCGCGCCCTAGCTGAAAAGTAAGCTAATGAAGATTGCTTGATGTAAGTTAAATATCAGGTGCGGTTCATGCACTGCGTGCTCACAAACTTTGAGTGATTAGCGTTCTTTCGAAGCAAAATGTGCACCCTTGATACATTGTGACTAAGTAGGAACAGCCGGAATTTTTGCGAACAATTTGACGACAAAAGATCGGCGATGATTCACCTAAGTGAAGGCAGAGCCATTGCGACGAGAGGCGTGCCGACTGCTTTCGCGCGTGACGTCGTCTGTTTGAAGCCGCGAGGCAATACCCCCTCACCGCAACCCGTGCCGCGCCAGTTCCTCGGGTGCCAACTCGGCCGCGTTCAGCCGTTCGAGGATATCATCGAGCCCCACCGGTCGCGCCTCGCAGGCGTCGATGCCGACATCGCAGGAGCGGCTGGTGTCGGGGAGCCAGCCGTGGCTGTGGCCGAAGAGGTGGATCGTTTCCCGCCAGAGGCCGGGCCAAGCGCGGTGGGCGTAGTGGGAGAGAAACAGGCGCCGGTCGCGGCCCGTCCCGTCGGCCAGGGTGAGACGGGCATTCTCCATCGGGGGCTCGGCCCAGGGCAGATCGAGGATGCGGTTCGAATCGTGGTTGCCGCGCACGAGATGCTTGTGCCCGTTCAGCCGCGAGAAGATCTCCGCGCAGCGCTGCCGGCTCGAATCGACGGCGAAGTCGCCCAGGTGCCAGACCGTGTCGTCGGGCCCCACCACCGCGTTCCAGTGGGCGATCAGCGCCTCGTCATGGACCGCCACCGAGCCGAAATGCGCCCGGCCATGCCGCAGGACATGGGGATCGCCGAAATGCGTGTCGGCGGTGAAGAAGGTGGCCATCGGCTCCGGTCAAGTCGCCCCATTCCGCATCGAGGTGGAACCGGCGGGCCGTCATGCAAGGCGAAAAAGCCAGCGGCTTAAAGTCTCGCGCAGTCTCGTCGACGCTGACGAAACCGGGCGGCCAAAAATCCTAATGAAAACGAATCACTTCCACGCGACCTGTCAAGAACTGTCCAGCTTGTGACATGCGCGCTACAATGGCCAAGCTTGGTTCGAGGCGTCGCGGTCCGAACCGAGCGTTCGTTGAAGCCACAAGGGGAAGCGAAGACCCATGCAGAACTTCACCGTAACCGACCGAGAACGCGACACCGTCCTCGCCGCTTTGCGATACTACCAATTCTACCGGATGCAGGGTCACCCCTTCGATCCGCGTCAGGATCACCTGATCGACACCATCGCCGGGCAGACCGGCGAGGCCCTGGACCTCACCGAGATCGATGATCTCTGCGCGGGTCTCGCCGGCAACCCGCACGCTCTCGCTCTCAGCGCCTGACCGGGCATTCGTCGGGGCTCCGCCCCGACATTGCTCCCGCCCTCGATCGGACATGATCGCACGGCAGGGGCGGGCGATGCCGACCCTTCACGTCTGCCCCCTCTCGCGTGTCCCCGACACCGTCCTCGCGACGGGGGCGAACCATCTTCTCACCATCGTTACGGTCGGAATGCCGGTGGAGCGTCCCGCCTCCATTCCGGCCGCGAACCACACCGTGATCGGTGTGAGCGATATCGCCGCACCGCAGGCGGGCCATATCCTGCCGGGCGACGAGCACGTGGCCGCGCTCCTCGAGGTCGTCCGGGCTTGGCCGCGGGAGAAGCCCCTGGTCATCCATTGCTACGCAGGCATCAGCCGTTCGCCCGCCGCCGCCTACATCGCCGCCTGCGCCCTGGCGCCTGAACGCGACGAGGACGAGATCGCGCAGGCCTTGCGCGCCGCCTCGCCCTCGGCCACCCCGAACCGGCTTTTCGTGGAGATCGCGGATCGTCTGCTCGGGCGCGAGGGCCGGATGGTCGCCGCCATCGCGCGGATCGGGCGCGGGGCGGATGCCTACGAGGGGACCCCCTTCGTGCTTGCCTTGACCTGACCGTACCACCCAAGGGTGTGGCGCAAACGCGCCCGTGGCGGGCAAAAGCGGCGCATGACGACCCCGGCTTCGGGCATGGCGGGTTGTCCCCGCTTCGCAAGCCGCCTTAGAACCGGACAAAGAACGAGTGAAGGGATGACTGCAGAGAAACCCGATACCGACCCGTCGATCGACGCCCTGCCGTTCGAGAAGGCCCTCGAGCACCTCGAGGACATCGTGCGCAAGCTCGAGCGCGGCGACGTGCCGCTCGACGAATCGGTGGCGATCTACGAACGGGGCGAGGCACTGAAGCGGCGCTGTGAGGCCCTGCTGAAGCAGGCCGAGGCGCGCATTCAGCGAATCACCCTGACTGCCGATGGGCGGCCGGATGGTGTCGCGCCCCTCGACGTATCGTAAGGCTTCTCGGGTCGGTCCCGTGGGAAATGAGGTTGTGACCGTGGCGATCACCCCTGAGCAATCAGCGTTGCTGGATCGTGTGAACGAGCCGTCGGATCTGCGGCGTGTTCCGGAAGGCGAGCTGCAGAATGTGGCCGATGCCGTGCGCGCGGAGATGATCGACGCCGTGTCGGTGACCGGCGGCCATCTCGGCTCGGGGCTGGGCGTGGTCGAGCTGACGGTGGCGCTGCACCACGTGTTCGACACCCCCGACGACCGCATCGTGTGGGATGTCGGCCACCAGTGCTACCCGCACAAGATCCTCACCGGACGCCGCGACCGCATCCGGACGCTGCGCCAGGGCGGCGGCCTGTCGGGCTTCACCAAGCGCTCGGAGAGCGTCTACGACCCGTTCGGCGCGGCGCACTCGTCCACCTCGATCTCGGCCGCGCTCGGCATGGCGGTCGGCCGCGACCTCG
The DNA here is from genome assembly GCF_042661665.1 of Methylobacterium komagatae. Lineage (NCBI taxonomy): Bacteria > Pseudomonadati > Pseudomonadota > Alphaproteobacteria > Hyphomicrobiales > Methylobacteriaceae > Methylobacterium > Methylobacterium komagatae. Next base: position 1,219,625 of record NZ_JBHSWN010000001.1, on the reverse strand, counting down.
ACGTCGCCGCCGCCAAGGCCAAGGGCCAGAGCGCGAAGCGCCGGAACATGATCGCGGTGATCGGCGACGGCTCGATGTCGGCGGGCATGGCCTACGAGGCCATGAACAACGCCGGCGCCCTGCATTCGCGCCTCATCGTCATCCTCAACGACAACGACATGTCGATCGCGCCGCCCGTCGGCGCCATGTCGGCCTATCTCGCGCGCCTCGCCTCGGGCGACACCTACCGCACGCTGCGCGACGCGGCCAAGCAGCTCGGCAAGCTCCTGCCCAAGGCGATCTACCAGCGCGCGGCGGCGGCGGAGGAATATGCCCGCTCCCTCGTGGTCGGCGGCGGCACGATGTTCGAGGAGATGGGTTTCCACTATGTCGGCCCGGTCGACGGCCACAACCTCGACCACCTGCTGCCGGTGCTGAAGAACGTCCGCGACGCCGAGCACGGCCCGATCCTGCTCCACGTCGTGACGCGCAAGGGCAAGGGCTACGCCCCGGCCGAGGCCTCGGCCGACCGCTACCATGGCGTGGTGAAGTTCGACGTGGTCTCGGGCGTACAGGCCAAGGCCAAGCCGAACGCGCCGGCCTATACGCGGGTGTTCGGCGAGAGCCTGATCAAGGCGGCCGATGCCGACCCGAAGGTGGTGGCGATCACCGCCGCCATGCCGGGGGGCACGGGCATCGACCTGTTCGGCAAGGCGCACCCGGACAAGACCTTCGACGTCGGCATCGCCGAGCAGCATGCGGTGACCTTCGCGGGCGGCTTGGCGACGGAGGGCTACAAGCCGTTCGTGGCGATCTACTCGACCTTCCTGCAGCGGGCCTACGATCAGGTCGTGCACGACGTGGCGTTGCAGAACCTGCCGGTGCGGTTCTGCATGGACCGGGCGGGCCTGGTGGGGGCGGACGGGGCGACCCATGCGGGCGCGTTCGACCTCGCCTATCTGTGCTGCCTGCCGAACATGACGGTGATGGCCGCCGCCGACGAGGCGGAGCTGGTGCACATGGTGGCGACCTGCCACGCGCATGACAGCGGCCCGATCGCGCTGCGCTACCCGCGCGGCGAGGGCGTCGGGGTGGAACTGCCGGAGAAGGGCGTGGCGCTGCCGATCGGCAAGGGCCGGATGGTGCGCGAGGATGCGAATGCGCGGGTGGCGATCCTGTCGCTGGGCACGCGTCTGGCCGAGGCGCTGAAGGCGGCGGACCTGCTGGCGGACCAGGGCGTGGCCGTGACGGTCGCGGATGCGCGCTTCGCCAAGCCGCTGGACGAGGCGTTGATCCTGGATCTGGCGTCGCGTCACGAGGTTCTGGTGACGGTGGAAGAGGGCTCGCGCGGCGGGTTCGGGGCGATGGTGCTGCACCTGCTGGCCGAGCGCGGCGCGCTGGATGCGGGCCGGGTGCGGGTGAGGACGATGACCCTGCCGGACCTGTACCAGGACCACGACAGCCCGGAGAAGATGTACGCCGAGGCCGGTCTCGACGCCAACAGCATCGCAAAGGTCGTCAACGAGACGCTGCCGTCCGACAAGGCCGGAAAGGGCGACATCGCCGACAACGTGGTCAGCGTCCGCCGCCGTCCGCGGTAACAAACACCGTCGTTGCGAGGGACAGCGCAGCCGGGTTCGGGACCCCTCTCCCCATCTTGCGGGGAGCGGGCTGAGCCCCCCTCACCGCCGCTGCGGCTTCGCCTCCCCTTCCCGTCTGCACGACGAGGTGCAAACGGGCCTCTCCCCGCAGGCGGGGAGAGGGGTCACCGCGTAGTACCGGCGACGGATCGGCCTCAGCCCAAAGCCTCTTCCACCGCCTTGCCGCAGGCCTGCGTGTCGGCGTTGCCGCCGAGATCCCGGGTGCGCAAAGTCCGCTCGGCGAGGACACGCTCGATGCCGGTGACGATCTCGGCCGCGGCCTCGCGCTCACCGAGATGCTCCAGCATCATCGCCCCGGACCAGATCTGGCCGATCGGATTGGCGATGCCCTGGCCCGCGATGTCGGGGGCCGAGCCGTGGACCGGCTCGAAGACCGACGGATGCACCCGCTCCGGGTTGATGTTGCCGGACGGCGCGATGCCGATCGTGCCGGTGCAGGCGGGCCCGAGGTCGGACAGGATGTCCCCGAACAGGTTCGAGGCGACGACCACGTCGAACCGGTCCGGGTTCAGCACGAAATGCGCGGTGAGGATGTCGATGTGGTACTGGTCCCAGGTGACGCCGGGATAGGACTTGGCCATCTCCCGCACCCGCTCGTCCCAGTACGGCATGGTGATCGAGATGCCGTTGGACTTGGTGGCCGAGGTCAGGTGCTTGCGCGGCCGGGTCTGGGCGAGGTCAAAGGCGAATTTCAGGATCCGGTCGACGCCGTGGCGCGTCATGATCGTCTCCTGCATCGCGAATTCCCGGTCCGTGCCCGCGAACATCCGCCCGCCCGCGTTCGAGTATTCCCCCTCGGTGTTCTCGCGGACCACCCAGAAATCGATGTCGCCGGGCTTCCGGTCGGCCAGCGGACACTTCACGCCGGGCATCAGCCGTACCGGGCGCAGATTGGCGTATTGATCGAATTCCCGCCGGAACAGGATCAGCGAGCCCCACAGGGAGATGTGGTCGGGCACCCGGTCGGGCATGCCGACCGCGCCGAAATAGATCGCGTCGTGGCCGGAGATCTGCGCCTTCCAGTCCTCCGGCATCATCCGGCCGTGTTTTTCGTAGTAGTCGCAGCTCGCGAAATCGAACCAATCGAGCGTCAGCGAGAAGCCATGGCGCTTGGCGGCCTTCTCGAGCACGCGCACGCCCTCGGGCACGACCTCCTTGCCGATGCCGTCGCCCGGAATCACCGCGATGCGGTAGCTGCGCTCTGCCATGGTTTCCTCCGCCTGTTCTCGTCTGCGGCCCAAGGTGAGGACAAGGGCCGCGGGGTCAATCCGCCCGCCTGACGTTCAAACCGATTCCCCGACCATTGCCCGGCGCTGACGGTCGAGTTCCTCGCTGTAGCGCTTGAGGGTGTGGCTCTCGGTGAGGAGGCCCAGCACGTTCCGCGAGGCATCGAGGACCGCGAGCGCCTCGCTCTCCGTCCGGTCGAAGGCGGCGGCGGCCTCCTTGGCATTCATCTCCGGCGTCAGGAAGGCGTCGGTGGAGCGCAGGAGGTCGGCCAGGGCGGGCTGGTCGCCGGACGCCGCCTCCCGGGCCAGCGCGTGGGCCTCCGGCACCGAGACGATGCCGGCATAGCGGTCCTTCCCGTCCACCACCACGACCCGCGAGGGTGAGCCGAGGGGATGGGCGCGCAGGAAGGTGGGGAGCGGCGTGTCGAGGGGAACGGCCCTCACGTCCCGCCGCATCAGACGCCCGACCGTGAGAGAGCGGATCCAGCCGATATCGTGGGCGCTGCGGATGCTCTCGCCGCGCAGGTGGAAGCGCCAGGTGGCGAAGGAATACCCGAAGGTCTTCCGCACCGTCAGCGAGGAGGCGATCACCGCCGCGAGCACGAGGCCGGTGATCGGCAGGCTCCCCGTCGCCTCCAGTGCCAGGAAGGTCATGGTGAGCGGGCCGCCGATCACCGCGACGGCCAGCGCGCTCATGCCGATCACCGCATAGGCCAGGGGCGTCAGGCCGAAGGCGGCCATGCCGGGCACGAGGAGCGGCGCGGCGACCGCGAAGAACTTGCCCGCGATGGCGCCAAGGAACAGCGAGGCGAAGAACAGGCCGCCGCGAAAGCCGGATCCGATGGAGATGGCCGAGGCGACGGCCTTGGCCGCGAACAGGCCCGCGAGAGCGAGGCCGGTATAACCCTCCGCCCCCTCGGCGAAGTGCATGTGCAGGGCGCCGTGCCCGCCCGAGAGAACCTGTGGCGTGCCTGCCAGCGCCAGCGCCCCGACGCACAGGCCGCCGACCATGGGCCCGGCGACGCGGGGCAGGCCCGAGGCCTGCACAACCTGCTCCACCAGGGTGACGCCGCGCATCACCGCGATGCCGAGCATGGCGCAGAACAGGCCGAGGATCAGGCTCGGAACGATCTCAAGGCTGGTGATGTGCGAGGTCGTCACCGCCTGCATGTTGTCGAAGGCGACGAGGGGCTGCGTGCCGAGGATCGCCTGCGAAATCAGGCTGCCGCACAGGGCGGCCACGACGACCGGTGTCAGCATGGCGATGGAATAGAAGCCGATGATCAACTCGAAGGCGTAGAACGCCCCCGTGAGCGGCGCGCCGAAGGCCGCCGCGATGGCGGCCGCCGCGCCGCAGCCGACCAGCGTGCGCAGATCCCCGCGCCTCACCTCGAAGGCGATGCCGAGCCGCGAGGCGACGCCGGAGCAGATCTGCGTGTAGCCCGCCTCCAGCCCGACCGAGGCGCCGCTCCCGTTCGAGATGATGTTCTGCAGGCCGAGATAGAGGCTGTCGCGCAACGACATCCGCCCCCCATGCAGGGCGTTGGCCTCGATCGGATCGATGGCCGGGCGCTTGCGCGGGCCGCGCACGTAGTTGGCCAGCAGGATCAGGAGCCCCAGGGTGATGCCGCCGAGGCAGGGGCCGACGAGGAGCAGGAGCGGATCGACCGCCCCCATGGCGCTCAGGCGGCTTCCGGGTGGAAGCCGGTAGAGGACCTCGCGCAGGGTCTGCGTGAGCAGCGTCATCCCCGAAACGGTAAGGCCCGAGACCGCGCCGACGAAGGTCGCGAGCAGGATGAGGCCACCCTCGCTGCGCCGGACGAAGGCACGCAGCCGTCCTGGTGCCTGGACCAAGGGGCCATGCACCCGCTTCCCGCGGGTCTTCGCGGCCATGGAGCCGACCTCCGGTTCGGCCGTCGTTCCGGGGGAGGGCTGTCGCGCGCTCACCCCCAGGTTCTTACGCAGGCCGGGGGCCGGGCGTCCACCGCGTGGGAAAAGGCGGGAAGCTGGGCGGAGGGGTGAGGCACTTGACCCGGTATCTCTCCTGCGAGGCCGAGGAGCCCCCCATGCCACAGATGTTCGACTGGATCTTCTTCGCAATCATGCTTCCGGTACCAGCTTATCTCGTTTGGGACTGGATCCGGCACAACCAGGGCCGCATTTAACGCGTGGAGGGGACTTCACAGGGGATCGCAATGGGTCTGGCCGCTTTCGTGTTTTTCGTCGTTCCGTGGATGGTGCTGGCGGTCTGGCTGTTCCGCCTGCCAAGCGCCCTGCGGATGGGGGCGCCCTCGACGCCCTGGCGTCCGCTCACCCAGTTCCCGGATCCGCCGCGCGACCAGCGCAGCGAGATCAACGCGGCCAATTCCGGCCATAATGACGGAACCCACCTCACGGGCGGCGACAAGCACACCCCCTACATCGCCTGAGGGCGCGTGGGACGGGGACGTCAGTACTCGTCCTCGTACTCGCGGGTGGGGGCTCTTCCTCGCCCACCCTTGCGGGTAGAGCCCGCGCCGATCCCGGCCACAAGGTCGGCGATGTGGCGGAGCGTCTCGACGGACAGCACCTTCTCGCCCTCGCCCCGCCCTTGCGGGATGAGGGCCTTGGCGAAGCCGAGCTTCTGCGCCTCCTTCAGCCTTGCACCCGCCTGGGCGACCGGGCGGATCGCCCCCGACAGGCCGATCTCGCCGAAATAGACCGTCTCGGCCGGGAGTACCGCGCCGGAAAGGGACGAGACCAGCGCTGCGGCCACCGCGAGGTCGGCGGCAGGCTCCACCACCCGCAGACCACCCGCGACGTTGAGGTAGACGTCGTGCGAGCCCAGCCGGATGCCGGCATGGGCTTCGAGCACCGCGAGCACCATGGACAGGCGGTTCGGGTCCCAGCCCACCACGGCCCGTCGGGGCATGCCGAGCGAGGAGGGGGCGACGAGCGCCTGGATCTCCACCAGCAGCGGTCGCGTGCCCTCCATGCCCGCGAAGACGGCCGTGCCCGCCGCCTGCTGGTCGCGGCCCGCGAGGAACAGCGCGGAGGGGTTCGGCACCTCCGAGAGCCCGGCATCCGTCATCTCGAACACGCCGATCTCGTCGGTGGGTCCGAAGCGGTTCTTCACTGCGCGCAGGATGCGGAAATGATGCCCCTGGTCGCCCTCGAACGAGGCGACCGCATCGACCATGTGCTCGACGACGCGGGGCCCCGCAATCTGCCCGTCCTTGGTGACGTGGCCGACGAGGATCACCGCCGTGCCGGTGGTCTTGGCGAAGCGGATCAGCGCCTGAGCCGAGGAGCGCACCTGCGTGACCGTGCCGGGGGCCGATTCGACGGTCTCGGTCCACATGGTCTGAATTGAATCGATCACTGCCAGCGCCGGGGGCTTCCCCTGGCTCAGGGTCTCGACGATGTCCTCGACATTGGTCTGCGCCGCGAGCTGCACGTTGGCCTGGGCGAGGCCGAGGCGCTCGGCCCGCAGGCGCACCTGCCCCACCGCTTCCTCGCCGGAGATGTAGGCGACGCCCGCCCCTTGCTGGGCCATGGCGGCGGCGGCCTGCATCAGCAGGGTCGACTTGCCGATGCCGGGATCACCGCCGAGCAGGATGACCGAGCCGCGCACGAAGCCGCCGCCGGTCACCCGGTCGAGCTCGCCGATGCCGCTCGCCGTACGCGGCGCCTCCTTGGCCTCGCCGGTCAGGCCTTCCAGGGGGAAGACCCGGCCGCGGGCCCGGCTCGGCCTCGTGGCTGCGGGGCCCGACTGGCCGGGGCCGCCCGCGGTCTCCTCCTGGATCGTGTTCCATCCATCGCAGGCCTCGCAGCGCCCGCGCCAGCGGTTGTAGACCGCCCCGCAGGACTGGCAGACGAAGGTCTGGTGGATCTTGGCCATTCTCTTCGGACTCTTCCGCCTGCCCCTTTCCCATCCGTTGCCCTCATCCTGAGGGTCCGCCAAGCGGCCTCGAAGGAGGGCTCCAGGGATCGCGCGGCTGCCTTGGAGGTCTCCTTCGACGCCACCGCTTCGCGGCGGCACCTCAGGACGAGGAGGCGGATGGAAAGCGCCGTCTACCCACCATAATCTCGAACATAACGAGAACCAAGTCCGGTCAGGATCTCGTAGCCGATGGTCCCGGCCGCACGGCCGACCGCATCGACGTCCAGGCCGTCCCCGATCAGCACGGCGCTCGCTCCCCGCCGGGCGGCGGGAGCGTCGGTGACGTCGAGGATAATGAGATCCATGGAGACGAGGCCGAGGATCGGGCAGGGAACCCCGCCGACCAGCGCATGGCCTCGTCCGCTCAGGGCACGCGGCAGCCCGTCGGCATAGCCCAGCGACAGGGTCGCGAGGCGGCGCGGGCCGGGGGCGGTCCAGCGACCGTTATAGCCGACGCTCATCCCCTTCTCGACCTGGCGCACCTGCACGATGGTCGCTTCCAGCCGCACGACCGGCCGCATGGGGTTCTCCGTCCCCGGCGTCGGGTTGCCACCGAACAGGGCATAGCCCGGCCGCACCAGATCGTGCCCGGCGCCGTCGAGGAAGATTCCCGAGGAATTGGCGAGCGAGCCCTTCAGCGTGGGCAGCGCCTCGCGCACCCTTGCGAAATCCGCGATCTGGCGGGCGTTCACGGGATCGGCGGCCTGCTCGGCGCTGACGAAGTGGCTCATCACGAGATCGATCCCCGCGCCGTCGAGGCGCGAATCGCCCGTCAGCGCGAGGGCTTCCGGCACGGACAGGCCGAGCCGGTTCATGCCGGTATCGACATGGAGGGCGGCGGCATGGCGCCCCTGAGAGAAGGCCGCCCAATCCGATAATTCGTCCAGGCTTCCGAGGACCGGGCGCAGGTCGGCTTCCGCGAAGGCGGGCGCCGAGCCCGGCGGCAGACCGTTCAGCACGTAGATCCGGGCCTGGGGCAACGCGGCGCGGGCGCTCAGGCCCTCCGAGAGATGAGCGACGAAGAAGGTGCGGCACCCGGCCGCCCGCAGGGCAGGGCCCGCGCGGCCGATGCCCGTGCCGTAGGCGTCGGCCTTGATCACGGCGCCGCATTCGGCGCCTCGCGCCGCATCGGCGAGGCGGCGCCAGTTGGCGGCGAGCGCGCAGAGATCGACCGTCAGCCGACCGCCATGCACCTCGCTCCCGCTCCGCTGCGACCCCGCCACGCCACCTCCTCCGAACACCGACACCCCGGACGTAGGGCCACACCCCACCGCTCGGCAACGATGGAACTCCGGCTTCCGCCTCCGACTTCCGCGTAGGTCCCTTCTAACAAAGACGCGCCACAGGATGCCCGTCATGCGCATCGCTCTCGCCGTTGCGGCGCTGCTGCCCTGGCCGGGCGCGGCCCTGGCGCAGACCACGCCGCTGGGCCCCTCCGGATCGGCCATCGGATCGGTCAGCGTCGCCCCCGCCGCGCCGGGCTTCACGAATCAGCAGGCGTCCGCCGTTCCGCAGCGGGCCATTTCCAATCCCGGAGGCTTGAGCCTCGGCGGCAGCGCCTCCGGTGCGTTTCCGAGCATCTCGTCGCAGACCGGCAGCATCCTCAATGCCGGGGGCCTGAGCTTCGGCTCGGGCGTCTCCCTCGGGCGTCTCCCGACGCCCGCAGGCACGGGCCTGTCGATCGGGGCGACGGGAAATGTCGGCTCGTTCTCCGGCGGGCTCGGGACCTCCTCCCTGGGGAGCAGCGGCGGACTCGGTATCTCGACCGGAACGGCCTCGGCGGGGATCGGGGCCACCGGCTCGACCGGGCTGGGCATCGGCACCACGAACGGTCTGACGACCTTTGGCCTTGGCACCACCTCGACGACGACGCGGGGCCTCGTCCCCACCACGGGTCTCGGGGCGGGCGGCGCAGGTGGAGGCGGTGGATCGGGGGCGGGCATCGCCACCGGCGCTACGGTCGATCCCACGCGCCAGACCCTTCCGGCCGCCTCTGGCGGTGGAGGCGGGGGTGGCGGCGCGGGCATTTCCGGTGCTCCGGCCAGCGCGGCCAACGACCCCTGCGCTACCACGATGGCAGGCGCCTGCATAGGCAGCGGGGGCGTGTTCTAGCCATCCGCTGATGCATCGGTGATACAGGGCGCGCGCCGTCGGCGGGGTGAGGGTGACGGCCGAGGTTCGGCAAGATATACTGAGGTCGTGGTCGGGAGAGCCGCACGGGCCTCGTCGGCGCTTCCCGTGCGTTCCTGAAGTGAGGCCATGCCGTTCACAGTCCTTGATCTCGTGGTCCTCGGCATCGTAGCCGTGTCCGCGCTCTTGGCGGCCGTCCGTGGCGTGACGCGTGAGGTCCTGGCGATCGTCGCCTGGGTCGTCGCAGCGGCAGCCGCGTGGTCGTTCTTCCCGATGCTCCTCCCCACGGTGAAGCAGCACGTCAGCAGCGACACGGTCGCGCTCGTGGGCTCCATCGCGGCGATCTTCCTCGTCACGCTGATCATCGTCTCGATCATCACCGTGAAGATCTCGGACGTGGTGCTCGATTCGCGCATCGGCGCGGTCGATCGCTCGCTCGGCTTCCTGTTCGGCGCGGGCCGGGGCTTCCTGATCTGCGTGATCGGCTGGGTGTTCCTGTCCTGGCTGGTCCAGGGCAAGGTGCCGGACTGGGCGGCGCAGGCCCGCTCGCGGCCGATGCTGGAGAAGTCCGGCGACGCGCTGGTGGCGCAGCTTCCCGAGAACCCGGAAGGCTTCCTGAAGCAGTTCAAGAAGGCCAAGCCGGTGAGCCCGCCGAACGAGGCGGCCGACGCCCCCGCCGACGATACCGCGACCCAGCGCCGGACCGAGGCGCCGAAGCGGTAATCCAGGGTGGGCCGCCCGACTCCTCCGCAAGGATGGCGATAGGAAATGCTGCCCTGCGGCCAACGCCGTTGGCCTGGGGTGCCGGAGCGGTTACATGACGGCGGCGTGACGCGCGCGCCCCATGCCCGTCGCCCCCAGGAAGTGACCGAGCCCGATCATGTCGCGAGCCCCCGTCGACGCGTCCGAGCATTTCGATACCGCGAGTTTCGACCTTGACGGAGATACCCTGCGCGAGGAATGCGGGATCTTCGGCATCTTCGGCCACCCGGACGCCTCGGCCATCGTGGCGCTGGGGCTCCACGCCCTGCAGCACCGTGGCCAGGAAGCGGCGGGCATCGTCTCCTTCGACGGCAAGGTCTTCCATTCCGAGCGGCGACCCGGCCTCGTCGGCGATTCATTCTCGGACGGGGCGACCATCGAGCGCCTGAAGGGCCGCTCGGCTATCGGCCACGTCCGGTACTCCACCACGGGCGGAACCATCCTGCGCAACGTCCAGCCGCTCTTCGCGGAGCTGGCGGGCGGCGGCCTCGCGGTGGCCCATAACGGCAACCTGACCAACGCCCTCTCAATCCGCCGCGACCTCGTGCGCGACGGGGCGATCACCCAGTCCACCTCGGACACGGAGGTGATCCTTCACCTCGCCGCCCGCTCGCGGAAGCCCCGCATCATCGAGCGCTTCATCGACGCGCTGCAGGCGATCCAGGGGGCCTACGCTCTGGTGGCGCTCACCAACAAGAAGCTCATCGGTGCCCGCGACCCGCTCGGCATCCGCCCGCTCGTCCTGGGAGAGCTCGACGGGTGCTACATGCTCGCCTCGGAGACCTGCGCCCTCGACATCATCGGAGCCCGCTACGTCCGCGACATTGAGAATGGCGAGATCGTCGTCATCTCGGAGGAAGGCGTCGAGTCGATCCGCTTCGCCAATGCGCAGCCGATGCGCCCCTGCATCTTCGAATACATCTACTTCGCCCGCCCGGATTCAGTGGTGAACGGCAAGAGCGTCTATGCCGTGCGCAAGGCGATCGGCCACGAACTGGCCCGCGAGTCGCGGGCCGAGGCCGACGTGGTGGTGCCGGTGCCCGATTCGGGCGTGCCGGCGGCGCTCGGCTACGCCCAGGAAACCGGCATCCCCTTCGAGATGGGGATCATCCGCAACCACTATGTCGGGCGCACCTTCATCCAGCCGACCCAGTCGGTGCGCGAACTCGGCGTGCGCATGAAGCACTCGGCCAACCGCGCGGCCATCGCGGGCAAGCGCATCGTGCTGGTGGATGACAGCCTCGTGCGCGGCACGACCTCGGTAAAGATCGTGCGCATGATGCGCGAAGCAGGCGCGGCGGAGGTGCATTTCCGCATCGCCTCGCCGCCGATCACCCATCCCGACTATTACGGCATCGACACGCCGGAGCGGGAGAAGCTGCTGGCCGCCACCCACGACCTCGAAGGGATGCGCCAGTATATCGGCGCCGATTCCCTGGCCTTCCTCTCGATCCCCGGCCTCTACCGGGCGATGGGCGAGACGGAGCGGCGCAGTGCCTGCCCGCAATACACCGATCACTGCTTCACCGGCGAATACCCCACCGGGCTGACGGACCTGTCCATCGCCAGCCCCCGCCAGATGGCGATGCTCGCCGAAGCCGACTGATCGCCCGAGGCCCCTCAAGGCCCCTCAAGGCCGAATCCGGAAGGCTGACCCCATGGCCGATCTGCCCCTCGACGGCCGCGTCGCCGTCGTCACCGGTGCCTCGCGCGGCATCGGCCGCGCCGCCGCCCTGGCCCTCGCGGAGGCGGGCGCGCATGTCGTGGCGGTGGCCCGTACCCAGGGGGCCCTGGAGGAACTGGACGACGAGATCCGCCGGATCGGCGGCAGCGCCACCCTGGTCCCCCTCGACCTCAAGGATTTCGAGGCCATCGACCGCCTCGGCGGGGCGATCCACGAACGCTGGGGCAAGCTCGACATTCTCGTCGGCAATGCCGGCATCCTCGGCGTGTTGATGCCGCTCGGGCATATCGACCCGAAGATCTGGGCGAGCGCGCTGGACATCAACGTCACCGCCAACTGGCGGCTGATCCGCTCGCTCGATCCGCTGCTGCGGATGTCCGATGCAGGCCGGGCGATCTTTGTCACCTCCGGCGCGGCCCATTCCTGCCGGGCCTACTGGGGTCCCTACGCGGTCACCAAGGCGGCGCTGGAGGCGCTGGTGCGCACCTACGCCGCCGAGACCGAATCGACCGCGATCCGCGCCATGCTGGTGAGCCCCGGCGCCCTGCGCACCCGCATGCGCCGCTCGGCCATGCCGGGCGAGGATCCGCAGACGCTCCGCACGCCGGAGGATCTGGCGCCCCATTTCGTGCGTCTGGCCTCGCCGGACTGGACCGATACAGGCCTGATCTACGATTTCACCCAGGACCGGGTGCTGACGCCGCGCCGCCCGGATTGACGGTTCACCATACCACCACGGCCTGAGGGGAGAAGACGCGCCATGATCGACGTGCGGGCGATGTGCGCCATCGGGCAGCGGGGCCAGCTCGGCCTGCATGGGCGTTTGCCCTGGGAGGGCAATACCGATCCGCTCTTCGTCGAGGACGTGACGCGGTTCTTCGCCGAGACGCAGGGCCATGTCCTCATCGCCGGCCCGAAGACGATCGAGGCCGTGCCGGAATTCGCCTTCAAGGACCGCACCATCGACATCATCCGCTCGCACGAGGATCCGCAGGCAGTCCTGGCCCGTTATCCGGGGCGGCGGATCTTCGTCGGGGGTGGGATCGCCGTGTGGAACGTCTACGCGCCATTCATCCAGCAATGGGACATCACCCGCCTTCCCTATGACGGCGACGCCGACCGCTGGTTCGATCCGGCTTGGCTCGTCGGCGGCGCGTTGCGGACGGCATGAGCACGCATCCCTACAGCTTCGGCATCGAGGAGGAGTACTTTCTCGCGGATGCCGAGACCCGCGACACGCCGCGCGGTGATCTCGCCGCCTTCCATGCGCAGGCGAAGGAGAGCCTGCCCGAGACCGGGCGCGAGCTGGTCGCGGCGCAGATCGAGGTCTGCACCCCGCCGCTCACGGTGATGAACGAGGCGCGGGACAATCTCGGTGGCCAGCGCGCCCGGCTCGCGGACGTCGCCCGGAACCACGGTCTCATGCTCCTGTCCTGCGGCACGCAGCCCCTGGCCCGGCGCCGGAGCCAGACCGCCTCGGACGGCGAGCGTTATCAGGAGATCCTGTCCGATCTCGGCATGGCCGCCCGCCGGGCGCTGATCTCCGGCATGCATGTCCATGTCGAGGTGCCCGATCCCGATGCGCGGATCGACCTGATGAACCGGCTGCTGCCGTTCCAGCCGATGCTGCTCGCCCTCTCGGCCTCCTCGCCGTTCTGGCAGGGCGAGGCGACGGGGATGCAGGCCTACAGACTCTGCATCTTCGGGGAGATGCCCCGCACCGGCTTCCCCGAAATCTTCGCGGATGCCGCCGCCCATGACCGGCTCGTCACCATCATGACTCGCGCAGGCGCCATCGCGGATGCGAGTTATCTGTGGTGGTCCTTAAGGCCCTCGATCAAGTTCCCAACGCTGGAACTGCGCATCGCCGATGCCTGCACCCGGATCGACGATTCCCTCTGCCTCGCGGCCCTGTTCCGCTGCCTCGTGCGGCTCTGCGTGCGGCGGCCCGACCTCAATGCCGGGCTCGACGGCGTCTCTCGGGCACTGGCCTCCGAGAACCTGTGGCGCGCCCAGCGCGACGGTGTGCGGGCCGAACTGATCGACGAGGCGCGCGGGAACGCCGTGCCCTTCGCGCAGGCCCTCGATTCGGTGCTCGACCTCATCACCGAGGATGCGCAGGCCCTGGGCTGCGAGCGAGACGTCGCCCGCGCCCGTGCCATCGTGGCGGAGGGCACCAGCGCGGACCGGCAGATCGCCGCGGCCGACGCGGCCCGCGCCGAGGGCCGGGACGAGCGGACCGCCCTCGCGGCGGCGGTGGATTGGATCGCCGGGGCTGTGGTCTCGTAAAGCTTTCTAGGCGAGTCCGTCGAGGAAGGGCGCTGCGGCTTCCTCCGCCGCGCGCTCGAGGGCCCGGTAGCGGGCGACGAGGTCGGCGCCGAAGGCCGAGAGGCGAGCGCCGCCGCCTGCGCGACCGCCGGTCTGAGCCTCCACCACCGGTCTCCCGAAGCCGGTATTCATCGCCTCCACCAGAAGCCATGCCCGGCGATAGGACATGCCGAGCGCGCGTCCGGCTCCCGAAATCGAGCCCTGCTCCGCGATGGCTTCGAGGAGAGCGATCTTGCCCGGTCCAATCCGGTGGCCGGGGCCGAGATCGATGCGGATCGAGAGCCGCGCCCGAACCGCGCCGCCGTCTTCGCTCTGCGACGTCGGCAGGGTCATGGGGTCCTCTCCACGCGGGCATCTCCGTGTCGGATGGGAGATGTCGTATCCATTCCCGTCTTTGCGAGCATGGAAAAGCCATCCGGTGAGGCGGGCCATATCCAAAAGTGGCTCGCGTCCCTGGATGGCTTCACATCGCTCGCAAGGATGGCGGGTTCGGTGAGCGTTGTCAGACCTGCATGATCCGGCTCCCGCGCCGATGCATCGCGTCGCCGCCCTGCGTCTCCTCGACGTGGACCGGCTCCTCGACCGGCTTCACCGGCTTGGGCTCCAGCTTGCCGACCTTCTCGATCCTGACGCCGACATAGGAGCCACGCCGCCACGCCACCTTCACCGCGCAGACGAAATCGCGGCCGATGACCCGGAACATGAAGCGTTCGGGCAGCTCCATTCCTTCGGGCACGGCGAGCCGGGCGCCGGAGGGCGAGATGTCCTTGACCGACGTCGCGATCTCACGACCGTCGAACATGCGGATCTTGGCGATCCAGTTCGTCTCCTTGCGCTCCTCGCTGCGCATGTCCCGAAAGAGAAGTTCGGCCTCGCTGGCTTCCGTCATGCCGTCGCCTCTAGGGAAGCCGTGTCGAAGGCGTCTGCCACGGGCCGGAAGGCACGTACCAGTGCCGGATCGAGCCGGCCCGCCATATCGTCGATGATCGCCAGAGCCGCCGTGCCGCTCATGGGAGCCTTGTAGGGCCGCCGTTCGATGAGGGCGGCGTAGATGTCGCTGATGGTCACGAGGCGCACGAGGTCTGGGATTTCAGCGCCGCGCAGCCCGTCCGGATAGCCGGACCCGTCCAGCATTTCATGGTGAGACCGGACCACGGTCAGGGTCGCGGCGTCGAAACCTGAATTGAGGAGCATCGCGTGACCGAGCGCCGCATGGGTGCGCATGACCTTCAGCTCCTCCGGATCGAGCCGGCCGGGCTTGTTCAGGATGGCGGCGGGAATCTTCGTCTTGCCGACATCGTGCAGCAGCGCCGCCTTGGCGAGGTGATGCCGGTCGGTCGCGTTGAATCCGAGGCTGCAGGCGAAGGCGGCCGAGAGCCCCGCGACCAGCAGGATGTGCTGGTGCGTCACGTCATCGAACCTCTGCACCGCCCGGACCCAGTCCGCGATGCCCGTTTCGAGAATCGCCTGGGCCACCAGCTCTGAGCCGGTATCGGCGAGGTCGGGCGTCATCGCCGCGTCGGAGAAGAACACCTCGTCGAGGAATCGCTTGGCCTCGCCCGCATGGCGCCGTGCCGCCACGGTGGCGGCAGGCAGCGGCGGCGGAGCGGGCTGGCTCTTTATCCGCATCTGCAAGAGGCGCAATGCGGCGGCGGCGGCGACAGGCTCGGCGCCGATCAGCCGCGCATGCATCTCGGCGCGCGCGGCATGGCCATGGACGAGAAGGATATGCGGCAGGCCCGCCCCGTGGATGCCGTCGATGCAACGGCGCAGGCGCGAAAATGCATCCGAGGTGAGGTCCTTCACGTCGCTGACGACGAGTGAAGGACGCACGGCCGGAACGTCCGCGTCGTAGAGGTCGTGGATCAGGCAGGAATGCGGATCGTCGAGACCCCGGGCCAGCCGTTCGGCATGACGCAGATCATCGCTGATCAGCAGGACCTCAGACATGACAGCCGCTGCCCCGCCGTCCGTAGAATAACATCTTCCCGATCCCCTGCCGGAACGGGACAGATACTGGCACGGGAAATCCTAACTAAGCTCTACTTCTGACCCCCAATACTGAAAACGAGAGAGGAGGCCGCTAATAGCAATGCAACTTAAAATAGATTGACGTGATCAAAAAACGCCCAAACAGGCGAGGAGCGGCCCCACCAACCATGAACGGGGGGATGCCAAAGTCGGCGGGGCCGGTCGGACGGATCCGACGCCCGAACGATGGGCGAGGACGCGGGAAGCAACAATCACATGGATCAAAGGCATCCCGGAAATGCCCGGCAGAAAAGCGATGAAATGACCAAGGATACAACTCAGAGGCGAAATCGGTCGTGAGGGGATAGTCGGCAACGACCTTTGCCGCTCCGCGTTCTGCGCAACAACACGACTCGACCGCGCCGGTTTCGGTAAGGCTTGTCGTGTAGGACGGGCACAAGGTTTTCTTCAGCATAACCTCATGGACAGGCCAAACACCGAGACGCTCCTGCATCGCGCCGACGCCCTGGAAGCGGAGGCGGCCCGGCTTCGCGCCGTGGCGGGCGAGGCGGGGGATGCCCTGCGCGTTGCCGAGGCCCGTCTATTGAGGGCGCAGGAGGCAGGCGGCATCGGCCTGTTCTCCGTGGGCATCGAGGACGGGATCCTGCACCCGACTCCGCATTTCTGCCGCCTCTACGGCATGCCCGAGCGCGAGAGCTACCCGGCCAAAGCCTTCGAGACCCTGGTCCTGCCGGAGGATTCCCACCTCGTTTCCACGGCCGAGAGTCGCCGGAGCGGCGAGCCGCCCCGCGACGTCGAGTATCGTATCCGCCGCCCCGACACGGACGAGATCCGCTGGATCGCCCGCAAGGGCGAGATCGAGCGCGACGCGCGAGGCGTCCCAGTGCGGTTCCAGGGGGTGGCGCGAGACGTCACGGAGGAGCGGTCCGTGCGCGGCGCCCTCGCCGAGAGCGAGCAACGCTACCGGGCGCTGTTCGAGGCGGTCGATGACGGCTTCTGCATCATCGAATTCATCGACGGGCCGGACGGAACCCTGAGCGATTACGTCCACATCGTCGCCAATTCCGGCTACCAGCGCCACACGGGCATCCCCGACATCGTCGGCAAGCGCCTGCGCGAGATCGCCCCGAACGAGGCCGAGGGCTGGCTCGATCTCTATGGCGGGGTGCTGCGCAACGGCAGGCCGATCCGGTTCGAGCGGGCCTTCGTCGCCGCCGGACGGCATATCGAGGTCTCGGCGGCGCGAGTCGAACCCGCGAGCCGTCGGCAGGTCTCGGTGCTGTTCCGCGACATTACCGAGCGCAAGCGCGCCGAGGCGCGGCAGCGCGAGAGCGAGGAGCAGTTCCGTATCCTCGCGGAAGCGATCCCGAACCATGTCTGGTCGGCGCGCCCGGACGGCACCGTCACGTGGTTCAACGCACAAATGTACGCCTTCGCCGGGCTCGCGCCGGGCGGCTTTGCGGGCGGTGATCTGTGGCGGGCGATCGCGCATCCCGACGATGCCGAGGCCACCAGCGCGGACTGGGCCCAGGCGCTGGCCGCAGGCAGCGTCTACCAGCGCGAGGTGCGCCTGCGCCGGGCGAACGGCGACGACCGCTGGTTCCTCGTCCGGGCCGAGCCGGTCCGCAACGCGGAGGGAGCGATCACCCGCTGGGTCGGCACCAATGTCGATATCGATGAGGGTAAGCGCCGGGCGGTCGCCCTGGAAAAGCTCGTGGCCGAGCGGACCGCCGACCGCAATGCCCTGTGGCAGCTCTCCCGCGACCTCATGCTCCGCTGCACTTTCGAGGGTCTCGTCACCGCCGTGAACCCGGCCTGGACGGAGATGCTGGGCTGGCGCGAGGACGAACTGATCGGCCGTCCGCTCTTCGACCTCGTCCACCCTGACGACCTGGACAGCACCCTGGAGGCCGCCTCCGAACTCTCTCGCGGCCAGTCCCATGCGCGGTTCGACAACCGCTACCGGACCCGCGACGGGGGCTACCGCTGGATCGCGTGGTCGACGCGGCCGAGCGAGGGGCTGATCAACGCCGTCGGGCGCGACATCACCGCCGAGCGTGAACGGGCCGAGGCCCTGGCGCGCACGGAGGAGGCCCTGCGGCAGGCGCAGAAGATGGAGGCGGTGGGCCAGCTCACGGGCGGGCTCGCCCATGATTTCAACAACATGCTGGCAGGCATCGTCGGCTCCCTGGAAATGATGCAGACCCGCCTGCTCCAGGGGCGTACCGGCGACCTCGGGCGCTATATCGGCGCGGCGCAGGGGGCGGCCAAGCGCGCAGCGGCCCTGACGCACCGGCTCCTTGCCTTTTCCCGCCGCCAGACCCTCGACCCGAAGCCCACCGACGTGAACCGGCTGGTGGTGGGGATGGAGGATCTGGTCCGCCGCACGGTCGGCCCCTCGGTGTCGGTCGAGGTGGTCGCTGCCGGGGGGCTTTGGCCGACCCTGGTCGATCCGAGCCAGCTGGAGAACGCCCTCCTCAACCTCTGCATCAATGCCCGCGATGCGATGCCGGAAGGCGGGCGCATCGTGATCGAGACTTGCAACCGCTGGCTCGATCACCGCGCCGCCGCCGAGCGCGACGTGGCGCCCGGCCAGTACGTGTCGCTCTGCGTTTCGGACAACGGCACCGGCATGCTGCCCGAGGTGAAGGCCAAGGCGTTCGACCCGTTCTTCACCACCAAGCCGCTCGGCGAGGGGACCGGGCTCGGGCTGTCGATGATCTACGGCTTCGTGCGCCAGTCGGGCGGGCAGGCGCGGATCTATTCCGAGGTCGGGCAGGGCACCATGGTCTGCCTCTACCTGCCGCGTCATCTCGGCGAGGCCGAGGAGCCAGAGGAAGCCTCCGCGCCCGCCGAAGTGGCCCCGGCCCGCGCGGGCGAGACGGTGCTGGTGGTCGATGACGAGCCGACCGTGCGGATGCTGGTCGCGGAGGTTCTGGGCGATCTCGGCTACGCCGCGCTGGAGGCAGCGGATGGGCCCGCGGGCCTGAAATTGCTGCAATCGGAGGCGCGGATCGACCTCCTCGTCACCGATGTCGGACTGCCGGGCGGCATGAACGGACGGCAGATGGTGGATGCCGCCCGCGCGAGTCGCCCGGACCTAAAGGTGCTGTTCATCACCGGCTATGCCGAGAACGCAGCCCTCAACCACGGGCATCTCGCCCCCGGTACGCAGGTGCTGACCAAGCCCTTCTCCCTCGATACGCTCGCGGTGCGCATCCGCAGCCTGATCGAGGGGTGAAGGCCTTCCTGGTCAATGGTTTCGGAAGGCCCCGCCGTCATTGCGAGCGGAGCGAAGCAATCCACTCGGCACCGCCTCATCCGGACAGGTCGCGATCTGAATTGCTTCGGCTCCGCCTCGCAATGACGGCAGACGAGTCGAACTGGGTCGTCCACCCGGAACCGATCTGAAATCCGGTCAGTGGGTCTCCGCCACGGCGCCGTGCAGGCACTGATGCATGAACGCCTTGCGGTCCGGGCCCTTGGGCAGCGCCTTGGCCACAGCTTGGCTCCGGCAGGCATCGCGCTGGGGCTTCATGCAATCGCGCATCGCCGCCTTGCGCTCCGGACCCGTCAGGCTGCGGCTGTCGATCTGCGCCTTGCACTGCGCCCGCGCCGATGTCGCCTGGCCCGCCTGGGGCACAGGAGCCGGTGTCTCCTGCGCGAGAGCCGCGCCGGACAGACCGGCGAGCAGGGCGAGGGCGAGGAACGAACGGAGGAAGGGTCTCATGCGCGGCTCCTGAAGCGGCCCATTCGCGGGCCGGGACCGGCATGAGACGCCCCCGACGCATCCGCACGATGGCGGCTTCGTATCGTCGGGTAACGAAACGTGACGCGGTGGGCTGCTCCCGCCGCGCTCAGCTCTTGTCGAACGGGTTCTGCGAGGTGCGCAGGCTCAGGCGGATCGGCGTGCCGGGTAGGTCGAAAGCCTCCCGCAGGCCGTTGACGAGGTAGCGGGTGTAGGATTTCGGCAGCGCGTCGAGCTGGTTGCCGAACAGGGCGAAATGCGGCGGACGGCTCTTCACCTGCGTGGCGTAGCGGATCTTGATCCGGCGGCCCGACACGGCCGGGGGTGGGTTGCGCGACAGGGCGTCGCCCAGCCAGTCGTTGATCCGCGAGGTCGAGACGCGGCGGTCCCAGACCTCGGACGCGCCGACCACCGCCTGCATGAGCTTGTCGATACCCTCGCCCGCGAGGCCGGAGAGCGGCACCACCGAGACGCCGCGCACCTGCGGCAGCAGGCGGGTGCAATCCTCGCGCAGTTGCTTCAGCAGGCCCGGCTGGTCGGCCACGAGGTCCCACTTGTTGAGGCCGATCACCAGCGCACGGCCTTCGCTCTCCACGAGGTCGACGATGGTGAGATCCTGCTTCTCGAACGGGATCGTGGCGTCGAGGAGCACCACCACCACCTCGGCGAAGCGCACGGCCCGCAGGCCGTCCGAGACGGCGAGCTTCTCGAGCTTGTCGTCGATCCGCGCGCGGCGGCGCATGCCGGCCGTGTCGTGGAGCTTGATCCGGCGCCCCCGCCATTCCCAATCGAGGGAGATCGAATCGCGGGTGATGCCCGCTTCGGGGCCGACGAGCAGCCGCTCCTCGCCGAGCATGTTGTTGATCAGCGTCGACTTGCCCGCATTGGGCCGCCCGACGATGGCGACGCGGAGCGACCGGCCGCCGGGGCCATCCTCGTCCTCCTCCTCGTCCGTATCGGGCTTCGGCAGGGATTCGATCAGGGCGTTGTGCAATTCGCCCAAGCCCTCGCCGTGCTCGGCCGAGAAAGGGATCGGATCCCCGAGACCCAGGGAGAACGCCTCGTAGGCGCCCGACATCCCGGCCCCGCCCTCGGCCTTGTTGGCGATGAGGATGACCGGGCAGCCCGCCCGGCGGGTCAGTTCGGCGAAGGATTGGTCGGCGGGCAGCACGCCGGCGCGGGCGTCGATGACGAACAGCACCACGTCGGCAGCGAGGATCGCAGCCTCGGTCTGCATCCGCATCCGGCCGGTGAGGGTATCGTCGTCCGCCTCTTCCAGGCCGGCTGTGTCGATGACCCGGAAATGCAGGCCGCCGAAGGCGACGTCGCCCTCGCGCCTGTCGCGGGTCACGCCGGGACGGTCGTCCACCAGGGCGAGCTTCCGGCCCACGAGGCGGTTGAACAGGGTCGACTTGCCGACATTCGGCCGGCCGACGATCGCGACGGTCGGCATGTCCATCGGGTCAGTTCCTACGGTGCGCGACGGTGTCCGTCAGCGGGTGATCGGGGGCGGGGGAGCGGCGGGCTCGGGCTTGGCTTCCGTCACGGTGACGGGGCCACCCGCCACGATGGCGGCGTAGACCTCGATGCGCTCGCGCAGGGAGCGCGGCGTGTCGGGATCGGCGACGATCTGGTCGAACCACCGGCTCGCCTCCTCGTAATCGCCCTTCTTGAGCGAGGCGAGGCCCAGCATCTCCCGTGCCGTGTGACGATAGGGGCTGCCGGCGGCGAGGCTCTGGAGGTTGGCGAGCGCCGGATCCGGGTTCGGGCCATCCATGCGGATCAGGGCCGCACGCAGGCGGGCGAGGTCGCGCAGGCCGCCGCCGAGGCTCGAATCGTTGGCGAGAGCGTCGTACTCGCCCGCCGCCTTGGCCGTATCGGTCTTGGCGGTCTCGGCCGCCGCGCGGAAGCGGGCCAGAAGGCGGTAGCCCGTCGTGCCGTCCTGCTCCAGCGCCGTGAACGCCTTGTCGGCCTCCTCGGCCTTGCCGTCGCGGGCGAGGCGGTTGGCGGCATCGAAGCGCACGGAGGCCGCTTCGGCCGCCGCGAGTTGCTGCGTCTGCCAGTAGCGCCACCCGGCGACGCCCACCACGAGCAGCACCGCCAGCGCGATGATCACGCCGCTGTAGCGGCGCCAGATCTTGAGGATCTGCTCGCGGCGATAATCCTCGTCGACCTCGCGGATGAATTCGTTGTTCTCGGCCATCGTATCCCGGCCGGCGGCGAGCGCCGGACCACCTCGCGATCCTCGAAGGTGGTGCGCCTAACACAGGGCCGCCGACTTGGCGACCTGTGGCGAGCCGCGCCTCCTTCCGGGCACGCCGCCGCCCCCGGCGTTGCAGCCCAGCAACAGAGCCGACGAAACATTTCCCGTTTTTATCTATTCCAGATAAAAACCCTCAGGAAATCCAAATTCGCACAGGCCCATCGAGATTTTTATAGAATTCTTCTGATGAGCACGTTTCAGAAAAGAGTTTCGCACTCAAGGATTAAACATTGATCACGTCGAGATGCTCCGCCTAATCCCGGCGGCGGACCACAAACACGGTTCGCCATCGAACGGCTTCCCCGAGGAGCCGCGGAGTATCGGATGACTTGGGCTTTCGAGAGGCGTCTTGCCTATTGTCTGCTGGCCGGCACCTGCCTGGTGACTCCCGTCCGGGCGCAACAGGCCGAATGGCTGGCGCAGGATCCCGGCGCCGTCACCCTGGACCAAATCTCCGTCGAGAGCGCCACCGGGCGCCCCGAGCCGCAGGGCGGCGTGACGGTGGGCTACCTCACCAAGCAGACGCGCAGCGCCACAAAGACCGCGACGCCGGTCCTCGACATTCCCCAATCGATCACCGTGGTGCCGAAGGAGCAGATCCTCGATCAGAACTACCAGAACCTCACGGAGCAATTGCGCTTCGTGCCGGGCCTCGTGCCCGCGCAAGGGGAGGGCAACCGCGATCAGGTCGTGATCCGCGGGCAGAACACCAGCGCAGATTTCTACATCAACGGCATCCGCGACGACGTTCAGTATTTCCGCGATCTCTACAACATCCAGCGGATCGAGGTGCTGAAGGGCCCCGATTCGCTGATTTTCGGCCGGGGTGGCGGCGGCGGCATCATCAACCGCGTGCTCAAGGAAGCCGACGGATTCCGCGTTCGGGAGATCGTGGCGGGCGGCGGGCAGTTCGGTGACAAGCGGCTCGCCGTCGATATCGGCGACCGGCTCAGCGACACCGCGTTCGTCCGCCTGAACGGCATGGTCGAGGATTCCGGTACCTACCGGCAGTTCGGGGATCTGCGGCGCTATGGGATCAACCCCACCGCGACCTTCCTCATCGACCCGCAGACCACGCTGAAGCTGTCCTACGAGTTCTTCCACGACGACCGCTTCCCCGATCGCGGCATCCCCTCGCAATTCGGGCGGCCCTACCGCTACCGGCAGAACACCCGCACCTTCTTCGGCAACCCGACCGTCAACCACACCAAGGTCGATGCCAACATCGCCACGGTGCAGCTCGACCATCTCTTCGAGTCCGGCGTCGAGATGCACAGCCAGCTGCGCATCGCCGATTACGATCGCTACTACGTGAACACTCTGCCCGGCGGCGCGGTGAACGCGGCCGGCACCGCCGTGACCATCACCGGCTACCGCAACGACACGACGCGGACCAATTACTTCAGTCAGAACGACTTCACCTACCGGTTCAGCACCGGCGACGTGAAGCACACGCTGCTCGGCGGGTTCGAACTCGGCTATCAGGAGGGCACGGCCTTCCGGCAATCACTGTTCTTCGGCAGCAACCTCGCGCCGAACATCACCGTAAACCCGCTGAGGCCCCTGACCTTCGCGCCGGTCTTCCTGCGCAACAACGGCACGACCGATGCCAATTCGCGCTACGACCTCGGCCTCGCGGCGCTCTACGCGCAGGATCAGGTCGACATCACCGACTGGCTGCAACTCGTCGGCGGGTTGCGCTGGGACCATTTCGACTTCTCATCGACGGACCGGCGCACCCTCGTCACCAACAACCGGGTCGATGATCCGATCTCGCCCCGGGCCGGGCTGGTGCTGAAGCCCCTGCCGAACCTCGCCCTCTACACGAGCTACAGCGTCTCCTACCTGCCGTCCTCGGGCGACCAGATCGGCGTGTTCACGCCGGGCCTCGTCATCGCCAAGCCCGAGCAGTTCGAGAACACGGAGGTCGGCGTCAAATACGACGTGAACCCGCGCTTCCAGGTGACGGCGGCGGCCTACAGCCTCGACCGCTACAACCAGCGACTGGCCGACCCGAACAATCCCGGCTTCTTCATCCTCTCGGGCAAGACCCATACGGAGGGCGTCGAGATCGGCGCGAACGGCTACGTCACCGATTGGTGGCAGGTGGCGGGCGGCTATTCCTTCACCGATGCCCGCATCGCCAGCGCCACCTCGGCGACGATCGTGGCGGGCAACCGGGTCGGGCTCGTGCCGTTCAACGCCTTCACCCTGTGGAACAAGTTCGACGTGACGCCGGATTTCTCGGTCGGCGTCGGGGTGCTGAGCTACGCCCACACCTTCGCGACCTCGGACAACACCGTTCGGCTCCCCGGCTACACGCGGTTCGACCTCGGCCTGTTCTACCAGATCACCGAATCCGTTCGCGCGCAGGTCAACATCGAGAACCTGTTCGACCGCCGCTACATCGCGACCGCCGACAACAACAACAACATCACCCCAGGTGCCCCGCGCACGATCCGCGCGCAGGTCGTGGCCCGGTTCTGAGGAAACCCGCGCCGGGGGGCTACATGCTCCCCGGCCAGACCGGGACGCCGATCACCGGGTAGTGCAGGTAGCGCGCGAACACGAACCACGCGAGCGTGCCCACCAGCACCACGAGGATGTCGTTGCGGTAGCCTGCGGGCACGGCGACGGCGGCGCCGCCCCCGGCGGGGATGCCCGCCGCCCGCTCCCGGCGCTTCAGGCTGATCCGGGCCGAGACCGCCCAGGCCAGGAAGCCGCCGAACAGCAGGATCGAGCCGAGATCGCCGTTGGCAAGGAGGTGGGCCGTGGCCCAGATCTTCACGGCGAGCAGCATCGGGTGCTTCGCCTTGGCGCGGATATGGCTCGGCACGTAGGCCGCCGCGAGGCTGATGAAGGCGAACAGTACGAGGAGCAGCGCGAGATGGCGCGTCCAGACCGGCGGATCCCAGACCGGGATCATCCCCGACAGCCGGTAATCGTGGAAGCCCACCCCGATCAGCACCAGCCCGAGCAGGGACAGGGCGGTGTAGCCGAGCTTGTAGCGGTTCTCGCCGATCTCGCCGACGACCGCCGCGCGCTTGGCCCGCAGCATGGTGAAGGCATGTGTGCCGAGGAACAGCGCGAGGCCGAGGATGAGGAGGAGCATGGCGGCCCGTTCGAAGGAGAGCGTCACCGTTCTCAAGCGAAGTTCGGGACGCTTGTCCAGGCGCCCCCCGGACGCAGCCCGCCCCCCGGCACGCTATATGAACAGGGCAGAGGAGCCCGCGCCATGACCCGTTCGATACGAGACGTCCCCTTCCCGGAGGAGCGGACCCTTATCCGGGGCACCCGCGCGACGGGAGCCCACACCCTCGGCGCGGGGGCGGCGGGGGCCTATGCGCTGGGAGCCCTCGCCCTCGGCGTCGTGGTGTTCGGCGCCTTCGCCGTGGGCCGCCTGTCGATCGGCCGGGCGCGGATCGGCTCCCTCGAAATCGACGAGTTGACCGTGCGACGCCTGCGCATCCTCCGGGAGGAGTGAGCGGGGCTCACCGCCCGTCGAACCACGCCTTCCACCGAGGCGCTGCCTTGGCGAAGGTGCCCCGGTGGCTGGTGGGCCCGGCGGAGACGGCCTCCACCCGGTCGTTGCCCAGGGCCCTCTGGTAGGTCATCGGCAATTGCCCGAGTTCGGTGCGGATCGCCTCGTCGGTCTCGCCGTAGAAGGTGCGCACGGGCGTCTTCACCACCCAGCGGTAGCTCTGCGTCTGCGCCACGAGGCGGCCATAGGCCGAGTCCGCGAAGTAGCGCGGGTCGAAATAGGCGGGCTTCACGACCTTACGCAGGTCGGTCGGCACTGCGTTCGCATCGAAGGGCAGGCGCTCGTAGGCCCGCTTGGCGAGATCGTAGGTCTCGTCGGTGAGGACCGAGCGGGCGAGACCCGGCACGCCGTAGTAATTCTCGAACGAGAAGGCCGACAGGATGAACAGGGTCGGCACCCAGGTCGCGTCGTTCTTGCGCGGGTAATCGAGGAAGCCGCTCAGCGCCACGAAGACGTCGGCCGGTGTGCTCGCGGTGGCGGTGGCCTTCACCGTCACGCCCGAGGCTTCGAGCTTTTCCAGCATCGCCAGGGTGACGAAGCCGCCCTGCGACCAGCCCGCGAGGTACAGGTCGGTGGTGGCGACCTTGAGGTCGGCGAGCACCGCGCGAGCCGCCGTCAGCATGTCGGTGGTCGCCTGCTGGTGGCTCGCCTTCACCATGTAGCCTTCGGGTTCCTCCGAGAGGCCGAGGCCGAAATAATCGGCACCGATCAGCACGTAGCCCTGCCCGGCGAACTGGGCGAGCATCAGCTGCGTCTCCGGCGATTCCTCCGGGAAGGAGGGCACCTGCCGTTTTCCGTAGACCGTGCCGTGCTGGTACGACACGATCGGCAGGCTGCCCCGCGCGTCTTCGGGTACGGCGACGAGGCCCGTCGCCATGGTCGGCCTGTTTCCGTGCTCGGGGATCACCGACGGGTAGGTCACACGATAGAGCCGCACGGCATTCTGGGCCGGCGTGTAGGTCACGGGGATGCCTGCGAAAGCGGGGGTATCGACCGTGAGAATGTGGTTGAGCTTGTCGGCGTCCCATCGGCCGATCATCTCGTATTGCACGCCGGATGGGATGCGCACGGGATCGGCGGCGAAGGCCGTGCCCCATGACAGCGCCAGCAGAACCAGAACACGGACGACTGGGACCATGATCCTCACCAGGATGCGCGCGGTGCGAGTGACTATGACGCACCCCTACGGCACCGGGTGCTGACGGACGGTTAAGATCTAGGACAGTTTTCGCACCCTGGGGTTGGCGAATAATTCGAACAAAAGTAGAACATTTTGGACGCCACAGGTGTCTGTGGGCACCCCTCCGGCCGCCATTGAACAAGGCGAGCCGGGGGCGCATGTGTAGGCGGTCACAGCAGCCCCGTGAGATGCGGAACGCGAGGAGAGATCGATGGCGGGCAGCGTTAACAAGGTGATTCTGGTGGGCAATCTCGGGCGCGATCCCGAGATCCGTCGCCTCGGCTCGGGCGACCCGGTCTGCAACCTGCGGATCGCTACGTCCGAATCGTGGAAGGACAAGGCCTCCGGCGAGCGCAAGGAGAAGACCGAGTGGCACTCGGTCGTGATCTACAACGACAACCTTTCGCGCGTGGCCGAGCAATACCTGCGCAAGGGCTCGAAGGTCTATGTCGAGGGCCAACTCCAGACCCGGAAATGGACCGACCAGTCCGGCGTCGAGAAGTACACGACCGAGGTGGTGCTCCAGCGCTTCCGCGGTGAGCTCGACGATCCTCGACGGGCGCGGCGGCGGTGGCGGCGAGTTCGGCGGCGACGAGGAAGGCGGCGGCCAAATCAGCCGTGGCGGCGATTTCGGCGGCGGCGGCCGGGGTGGCGAATTCGGTGGTGGTCGCGCCCAGGGTGGCGAGCGTCGCCCGGCTCCGTCCTCCTCGCCGAGCAGCAGCGGCGGTGGCCGCGGCGGCTACGATCTGGACGACGACATCCCGTTCTAGCGCATCGATCCAGATGGGGGGCGTTCAGCCCCCGTCACGCTCATATGACGCGGCACGGCCGCCGGGCGCTGGCGCTCGATGACGAAGTCGTGGCCCTTGGGCTTGCGGGTGATCGCCTCTTCCACCGCACGGGCGAGGACGGCATCGTCCTGCGTGGCGCGGAGCACGGCGCGCAGATCCGCCGAATCCTCCTGGCCGAGGCAGAGGTAGAGCTGGCCGGTGCAGGTCAGACGCACCCGGTTGCAGCTTTCGCAGAAATTATGGGTCAACGGCGTGATGAAGCCGAGCCGCCCGCCGGTCTCCTCCACGCGCACATAGCGCGCCGGGCCACCCGTACGGTCGGGCAGAGGCGTGAGGGTGTAGCGGCCTTCCAGGCGCTGGCGCACCACGGAGAGCGGCAGGAACTGGTCGGTGCGGTCCGCCTCGATCTCGCCGAGCGGCATCACCTCGATCAGCGTCATGTCCATGCCGAGGCCGTGCGCCCAGGCGATCATGTCCGGGATCTCGTCGCCGTTGACGTCACGCAGCGCCACGGCGTTGATCTTCACCTGCATCCCGGCCTTGCGCGCGGCCTCGATTCCATCGAGCACCACTGGCAGATCACCCCGGCGGGTCACCTCGCGGAACTTGCCCGCATCGAGGGTATCGAGGGACACGTTGACGCGCTTCACCCCGAGCGCCGCCAGTTCCGGCGCGAAACGAGCGAGCTGCGTGCCGTTGGTGGTAAGCGTCAGTTCCTTCAGCGCGCCCGAATCGAGATGCCGGGAAAGGCGCCGGAACAGGTGCATGATGTCGCGCCGCACCAGCGGCTCGCCCCCGGTGATGCGCAGCTTTCGCACACCGCGCGCGATGAACACGCTGCACAGCCTGTCCAATTCCTCCAGGCTCAGGAGATCGCGCTTGGGCAGGAACTGCATGGTCTCCGACATGCAATAGGCACAGCGGAGGTCGCAGCGATCCGTCACCGAGATGCGCAAATACGTGATCGCCCGCTGGAACGGGTCGATCAGCGGCGCCGGCGGGAAGGAGATGTCATCGGCCATTGCTTCTGGATATGATGGGGGAAGAGCCCCTGGGCAAGCGCGCCCTGTGAGCGCAACCCCCGATTGGCCACGAGGTGTGACCCTTGAACCCTGCCCTGGACCAGGATTTCTGGCCGACCGAGCTTCGGCTGTCGCCGGACAAACGCCTTCTCAACGTCGCCTTCGAGGACGGCACGCGCTTCGCCCTGCCCGCTGAATACCTGCGGGTTTCCAGCCCCTCGGCGGAAGTGCAGGGCCATTCCCCCGCCGAGCGGAAGGTGCTCGGCGGCAAGCGCAACGTCGCGATCCTCGGCGTCGAGCCGATCGGCAATTACGCGGTGAAGCTCACCTTCGACGACATGCACGATACCGGCATCTATGGCTGGGGCTATCTGCACGAGCCGGCCGCAACTACGTGCGACGCTGGGAGACCTATCTCGGCGAACTCGCGGAGCGGGGGCTCGACCGCGACACGGCCGCTCCGGCCAAGTCGGGCGGATGCGGCTCGGGGTCCTGCGGCTGCGGGTAGGGGGTCTTCCCTCCCTTCCCGTCATTGCTTCGCTGCGCCTGCCATGACGGCGTGGGTTCGCGCAGACCCGTCGCCCTATTCCTCCTCGTCCCCCTCGCCGCCGAGCGACCATTCCTTCACCCGTGCGAGATGGTCGTAGGGCCCGGTGCCCTTGGCGTATTGTGGGTAGGGGCGGGCGGTATAGGCAGCCTCGCCCGTGAGAAAGCGGGCGATCAGCCCGCGCAGGCGCTGGGCGTGTTCGGCGACGATGGCCTCGACGCTGCGCTCCTCGCCGCGCGGCGGCTTCACCGGCATCGGCACGAAGGCCTTCCGGCCGCCCGAGGCATGGACATAGAGCAGGTCCGGCGTCGTCGCCGTGCGCGGCAGGTCCTTGAAGGCGCCGTGCATCAGCATCGCCGCTTCCAGCGTGAGCTGCGGCGAGAAGCCTGTGAAGATCTCCTTCGCGCTCGGCACCCGGCCGGTCTTGAAATCCACGATGCAGGCGGTGCCGTCCGGCCGGAGTTCGATCCGGTCGGCGCGGGCGCGCAAGGTGAAGGTCTCGCGGCCGAGGGGGATGGTCCAGCGGCCGAACTTCTCGGCGTGGATCTGGGCCAAATCCGGCCGCCGGGCCGCCTCCCAGGGCAGGTAGGATTGCGCCATCCGGGCGTAGCGCGGCCACCATTCGGCATAGAGGCTCGGATAGGCGTCGTTGATCGGCCCGAACGCATCGGCGGCGATCTGCGCAAGGCGCTGGTCGGCCTGCTGTGGCAGCGCCTGCGGATGGGCGATGGTGAACTCCGAAAAGATCCGGTGGACCAGGGTGCCGCGTTCGCCAGCCCCCGGCTGCGCCGCGAGCGGTTCCAGCGGATCGAGGCCGAGCACGTGCCGGGCGAAGATGGAATAGGGGTCGCGCACCAGCGTCTCGATCTCGGTGACGCTGAGCGTGCGCGGGAACAGGGCTGGATCGGGCTTGGGCGCGGGCCGTTTCAGGCGTGGCTGCGGCGGGGCGGCGTCGAGGGCGGCGGCAAGCCCCGCGAGGCGGCGTCCGGCGGCCAGCGATGTGCTCCACGCCTCCTCGCCCGCGAAGGCGCGCATCCGCTGGATCAGCCGTGAGGGCACGGTCGGCGCGCCGTCGCGCTTGAGGGCACGGGTGATCACCGCGTCGCGGCACCCCAGGGCCTCGGTGAAATCGTGCGCCATCTGGCCGATCCGCCGCTCGGGCGGATCGAGGCCGATCCGCTCGCGCATCGGGCGGTTGAGGAAGGCGTCGGTGACCGTGCGAACCGGCCAGACGCCCTCGTCGAGCCCGCCGATCACGATGCGGTCGGCTTGCAGCAGGCGCGATTCGATCAGCCCGAGGATGCGCAGGCGCGGATGCGGCGAGGGACCCGCGCAGGCGACCTTCCGCTCCCGGGTGAGCGCCGTGAAGAAGCTCGGATAGTCGGCGAAGGTGCCCTCCATCCCGCCGGGCTCGGCCATGTCCAGATCATCGAACAGGGCGTCGAGGCAGGAGAGCGAGGCCTCCGCTTCCGGCCCTTCGTCACCCTCCGGCCCGGCGAGCAGGCCTTCGCAGGCGAGCCGGTGCCCAGCCGCTACGGCGACGAGGTCGCATTCCACCGCGCCGTCCGGCCCGGGGAAGGCGGAAAAGGCGGTCTCGAGCCGGTCGAGGACCAGGGCGGCCAGCTCCCAGTCGATCTCCGTCAGGCGGCGCTCGGCCCGGGGCGGACGCCGGTCCGGATCCTCCCCCGCCCGGCGGCTCGCGAGCGCCCGGCGCAGGCCCGCGAGCGTCGGAGCCGGGGCGGGGCCGCGCAGCAGGCCGATCTCCAGGGCGGCGCCGCCGCGCACGAGGTCCGAGCGGCTGAGACCGAGGCGCACCATCGGGTGCGAGAGCAGGGCAACGAGCCGCGCGGGCAGCGAATCCGCCTGCTCCCGCGACAGGTCGGCGGCGAATTCCGCCGCGAGCCGGGCGAGGCGCCCGGCCGGGGAGGCGGCGAGCGCGAGCCCGGCGGAATCCTCCGCCACGATGCCCCAGCGCAGCAACTCGACGGCGACCCGGCCTGCGAGCGCCCGGTCCGGGGTGACGAGAAAGGCCGTCGCGCCGGGCGTCTCCAGGGTCTCGCGCAGGGCGAGGGCGGCGATCAGCGCCTCTTCGCGCTCGTCAGCGGCCTCCACCAGGGCGAGGCCGTCGAGGCCGAGACGGGCCGTGGCCTCGCGCTCGGCCGGATCGACCATCGACCATGCATCCGTGGTGTCGGCGGGCCGCAACGCCTGCGAGAGCAACTTTCCGCGTGCCGCCCCCTCGTCGCTGGGCGTGCCGAGGGCGACGATGTCCGCACGCTTCATGGCGAGGCCCCCCGGCCCGAGCAGCCGGTGAAGGATCGCCTGGGGGTGGCCATGGGCGATGGTGCGGTTGAACCCCTCGCCGGTCTCGATCCCGTCCCAGCCGGATTCGTCGAGGTCGAGGTCGAGCCCCGGCAGCACCACTGCCCCGCGCGGCAGCTTCGCCACGGCGGCGATGAGCTTGGCGGTGGCGGGGACCGAGCCGAGGGAGCCCGCCACGATCACCGGATCGCTCGGCGCCTTGGCGAGGCGTTCGCCCTCCGCGAGGATCAGGCTGCGGGCGCGGGCGACCGGGTCGGCGAGGTCGCGCGCATCGAGGAGCTTCGGCCAGTTCTCGGCGGCGATCTTCACGAAATCCAGGGTCAGGCCGAAATAGCGGGAATATTCAGCTTCCACCGCCCCGGCGATCTCGGACCACGGCAGGCCCTCCACCGTCAGCGCGTCCATCAACCCTTCGAGGTCGGCCGCCAGCCCCACGGCATCGGCGGGGGAGGAGGGTACGAGGAACGGCACCTCGTCCTGCAGCGGCAGGAGGGAGCGGTCCACGTTCTGCGCCCAGGCCCGGACGAGGCGGGCCAGGATCAGCCGCCGTTCCAGGGGAGGAATCGGCGGGCGGGCCGGGGCGGCGCCGAGCAGCGGATCGGTGGCGAGGTCGAGTTCGGCCTCGTCCGCTTCGCCCAGCGGCACGGTGCGCGGGAGCAGGGCCGCATCCCCCAGGCGCGCGGCCAGGATCGCCGACAGGGCGCGGGCCGCCCGCCGGGTTGGCAGGTAGACGGACACGGCCGCCAGCGCGAGCGGATCCTGGGCCACCGGCCCGACGAGGCGCCCGTCGAGCAGGGCATCGGCCAGGGCCGGGAGGAACGGGACGCCACGCGTGACGGTGAAGACGGCCTGACGGGCGGTCATGGAGATCGGGGTTCGGGGGGCGCGAAGGACGCGCGGTCGCCACCCTTATACACGCCGCGCCGGGAGCCCGCTCCCGATTGACGCCCGCTCTACGGGGTGGGAAAGCCATTACGTATGAGCATGCCCGCCGATCCTCGCGCCGCCCTCGGTCTGCCGGTCCGGGAGGCCGATGTCGCCGCCATGAAGGCCGAGGCTGCGACGTGGTTCGCCTCCCTGCGCGACCGGATCGTGGCTGCCTTCGAGGCGCTGGAGGACGAGGCGGACCTACCGCTTCATCCGGATGCGCCGCGCGAGCCCGGCCGCTTCGTCCTGACGCCCTGGGAGCGCACCGACCATAGCGGCGCGCCGGGCGGCGGCGGCACGATGGCGATGCTGAAGGGCCGCGTCTTCGAGAAGGCGGGCGTCCACATCTCGACGGTGCATGGCGAGTTCGCCCCGGAATTCCGGGGGCAGATCCCCGGCGCCTCGGAGGATCCGCGCTTCTTCGCGACCGGCATCTCGCTGATCGCCCATCCCTGGAACCCCCACGCGCCGACCGTGCACATGAACACCCGGTTCGTGGCGACGACCAAGGCGTGGTTCGGCGGCGGCGCTGACCTGACCCCCGTGCTCGACCGTCGCCGCACCCAGGACGACCCGGACACCCTGCACTTCCACGATTGCCTGCGCCGGGCCTGCGAGGCCCACGGGGCGGATTACGCCGCCTACAAGGCGTGGTGCGATGAGTATTTCCACCTGAAGCACCGGAACGAGCCGCGCGGCATCGGCGGCATCTTCTACGATTACCGCTGGAGCGAGGAGCCGCAGGCCGACCTCGCCTTCACCAGGACGGTCGGGCTGTCCTTCCTCGAGGCCTATCCGCCGATCATGCGCCGGAACATCCGCACGCCCTGGACGGAGGAGGACCGGCACGAGCAGCAGGTGCGCCGCGGGCGCTACGTGGAGTTCAACCTGCTCTACGACCGGGGCACGATCTTCGGTCTGAAGACCGGCGGCAACGTCGCCTCCATCCTGTCCTCCATGCCGCCGACCGTGCGGTGGCCGTGAGCGGCAATCTGCCCGGCGCCTACGCCCCGCAGCAGGATGAGGCGCTGAAGGCCATCGACCGGTGGCGGCGCGACGGCGGATCCCAGGTGTTCCGCCTGTTCGGCTATGCCGGCACCGGCAAGACGACTCTCGCCCGGCGCATCGCGGAGGATGTCGACGGGACGGTGGTGTTCGGTGCCTTCACCGGCAAGGCCGCCTCTGTGATGCGCCAGAAGGGCTGCCACGACGCGGCGACGATCCATTCGCTGATCTACCGCACCAAGGAGGCGGAGGAGGGCGGGCCGACCTTCACGCTCAACCGCTCCGGGCCGGTGGCCAAGGCCGACCTCATTGTCATCGATGAATGCTCGATGGTCGATTCCGACCTCGGCAACGACCTCCTGTCCTTCGACAAGCCGGTGCTGGTGCTGGGCGACCCGGCGCAATTGCCCCCCGTGCGGGGCGGCGGCTTCTTCACCGAAGCCGAGCCCGACGTGATGCTCACCGAGGTCCACCGGCAGGCCAAGGACGATCCGATCGTGCGCATGGCCATGACCGTGCGCGAGGGCGGACGGCTGGAACGGGGCGAGTTCGGGGAGAGCCGCGTCGTCTCCCGGCGGGACCTCGATCCGGCGCAGGTGATGGAGTGTGATCAGGTTCTGGTCGGGCTGAACAAGACGCGGCGCCTCTACAACAACCGCCTGCGGGAGATCGCGGGACACACCGATCCGATGCCGGCGGTTGGGGAGAAGCTGGTCTGCCTGCGCAACGACCGGGTGAAGGGCCTACTCAACGGCTCGACCTGGACGGTGCATGCGCTGCGCGCTCCACCCCGCCCGGACATGATCCGCCTCGACATCGTGCCGGAGGACGATCCGGCGCTGCGCCGCCGCCCCACCGACATCAAGGTGCTGCGAGCGATGATCAGCGGCTCTGACGAGGAGATCCCGCTCTACCAGCGCCGCGAGACCGACGAGTTCACCTACGGCTACGCCCTCACCGTGCACAAGGCGCAGGGCTCGCAATGGGACAAGGTCACCCTGTTCGACGAGTCCTACGCCTTCCGCGAGCACCGTGCCCGGTGGCTCTATACTGGCCTGACCCGGGCGGCGCAGGCGATCACGGTGGTGGTGTAGATCGGCGAGCTCCCTCTCCCCGCCGGCGGGGAGAGGGGAATCACTCACGCCCGTGTTGCCTCGAACCCCTCGCGGATCGCCTCCGCGTCGAGGTTGCGACCGATGAAGACCACGCGGCTGACCCGCGTCTCGTCCTGGCCCCAATCGCCCTGCACGTCCCCGTCGAGGATCATGTGCACGCCCTGGAAGACGAAGCGCTTCGGCTCGTTCGGGAAGGCGACGATGCCCTTGCAGCGCAGGATGTCCGGGCCCTGGACCTGCGTGAGGTTCGAGATCCACGGCATGAATTTCTCGGGATCGACCTCGCCCTCGATCTTGGCCGAGATCGAGCGGATGTCCGAATCGTGATGGTGGTGGTGGCCCTCCTCCAGGAAGTCGGGCTCGATGTCGAGGATGCGGTCGAGATCGAAGGCGTTGCGCTCCAGCACGGCGTCGAGGGGCACCGCGCAGTTCGTGGTCCGGTGGAGCTTCGCCAGCGGGTTGATCGTGCGGATCTCGCCCTCCACCCGGTCGAGGTCGGCGGGCGAGACGAGATCGGACTTGTTGAGCAGGATCACATCCGCGAAGGCGATCTGGTTCTTCGCCTCCGGGGCGTCCTTCAGGCGCTCGGTCAGCCACTTGGCGTCGGCCACCGTCACCACCGCGTCGAGGCGCGCGGCCTCGCCGACATCCTGATCGACGAAGAAGGTCTGCGCGACGGGGGCCGGGTCGGCGAGGCCGGTGGTTTCCACGATGATCGCGTCGAACTTGCCCCGGCGCTTCACCAGCCCGTCCATGATGCGGATCAGGTCGCCGCGTACTGTGCAGCAGACGCAGCCGTTGTTCATCTCGAACACTTCCTCGTCCGCGCCCACAACGAGGTCGTTGTCGATGCCGATCTCGCCGAACTCGTTGACGATGACGGCGTAGCGCCGCCCGTGATTCTCGGTGAGGATGCGGTTGAGCAGCGTGGTCTTGCCCGCCCCGAGATAGCCGGTGAGCACCGTGACCGGGATCTTGCCGTCCGTCTGGGGAAGGGTCGCCGGGGAATTCGCCATGTCGGCCTGCCAGTTTGCGGAATTCGTAGGGTCGGGCCTGTAACATTGTCACGAGACCCCGCCAACGGAAGGCCCCCTGTACCCAGCACGGCGCGGGCAGCGTCACAGGTGCGTCATGCGGCTCGATCACAGACGAGGACGGCCCCTCACGAAACCGTCGTTTGCCGCGCGGCAGCCGAGGTTCTAACCCCCGTGCCGAGACGGTGGCGCGAGCGCTTTCGCGTCATTGCCTTGGAAAAGCGCCAACCTTCGGTTCAACGCTTGCATCCGAGGCAGGCGCGAATCGCGGCTGACGTCACTTCGCCCGGCTGAAACGACGCCTATGGACGCCCGGAACCCCCTTCATCAGGATCAGGCAGGCACCGCGCACGGGCAGCCCGCTCGGCGGCGGCGCGGCCTCGTCCTGCTCGTCCTTCTCCTCGTCCTCGGTGGGCTCGGCGCCTTCGCCGCCCTGCGCCCGCACGAGGCGCATGAATGGGGGGAGCGGATCGTGGCGGCGGGCAAGGCCCTGTTCGCTTCGAACGACAAGGATGACGGGATCGAGGTGACCAAGGCCGCCCCGGTCGAGCGGGTGTTCCGCCCGAGCAAGGAGCAGCGCGCCTCCTTCGAGATCCTGCCCGTGGCGACGCAGGTCTTCCGGCCGGAAGGGTCGGCCGAGGGGCGCATCGCCCTCAACGAGGACGACAACGTGCCCGTCGTCTCGCCCTATTCGGGCCGCGTCACCAAGGTTCTGGTGCGGGCGGGCGACACCGTGAAGGCCGGGGACGTGCTGTTCGTCGTCGAGGCTTCGGACATGGTCCAGGCGCAGAACGACTATCAGGCCGCGCTCAACAATCTCCAGAAGCAGCAGGCACTGCTGAGGCTCGACCAGACCATCGCCGCCCGCCAGCAGGAGCTGTTCCAGGCCAAGGCGGTGGCGCTGAAGGATTACCAATCCGCTCAGAACGACGTGATCGCCGCGCAGAGCGACCTGAAGACCGCTCAATCCACCCTCGACGCGGTGAAGAACCGCCTGCGCCTCCTCGGCAAGACCGATGCGGAGATCGCCGCCTACGAGAAGAACGGCACGCTGTCCCCCGAGACGCAGATCCGGGCGCCGATCGCGGGCACCATCGTCCAGCGCAAGGTCGGCATCGGCCAGTACATCAGCGCCTCGGGCGATCCGCAATTCGTGATCGGCGACCTCTCCACCGTCTGGCTCGTCGCCAACGTGCGCGAGAGCGAGATCCCGAAGATTCAGATCGGCCAGGAGGTCGAGGCGAAGGTCGCGGGTTTCGGCAACCGCGTGTTCAAGGCGCGGGTGAACTACATGGCCGCGAGCCTCGACCCGGCGACGCGGCGGCTCTCCGTGCGCAGCGAGGTCGACAACCCCGACCGGGTGCTCCGGCCGGAGATGTTCGCCACCTACACGATCGTCACGGGCAAGGGCGAGCCCTCGCCCAGCGTGCCCCTCAGCGCGGTCGTCTACGAGGGCGGGCGCACCCATGTCTGGGTGGCGCGGCCGGACGGGGCGGTGGAGGCCCGCGACCTGCAACTCGGGCTGATCAACGGCGACAATGCCCAGGTCGTCTCGGGTCTCGCAGCCGGGGAGCAGATCGTGACCCGCGGTGCCCTGTTCATCGACAGGGCGGCTTCGGGCGACAAGGCCTCATGAGGCAGGCGCGATGAACGCTCTGATCGTCTTCGCGCTCCGGCAGCGCGTCCTCGTCTGCCTGCTGTTCGTGCTGATGCTCGGCATCGGCTACGCCGCCTATACGAAGCTCAACATCGAGGCCTACCCGGACCCGGTGCCGCCGCTCGTCGACGTCATCACCCAGAATCCCGGCCAGTCGGCGGACGAGATCGAGCGCTACATCACGATTCCCTTGGAAGTCGCGCTGGCGGGCATCCCCAACGCGCAGGTGGTGCGCACCATCTCGTTGTTCGGCCTGTCCGACGTGAAGGTGCAGTTCAACTACAATTACACTTACGAGGAAGCGCTTCAGCGGGTGCTCAACCGCCTGTCGCAGGCCCCGTCCCTGCCCAACGGCGCCCAGCCCTCGATCTCCCCGACGAGCCCCGTCGGCGAGATCATGCGCTACAAGCTCGTCGGGCCGAAGGGCTACTCGCCCACGGACATGAAGACCCTGCAGGATTGGGTGCTGCAGCGCCGCTTCAAGGCGATCCCCGGCGTGGTCGACGTGACGGCTTTCGGCGGCAAGGCCAAGGAATACGAGGTCGCCGTCGACCTGAACCGGCTCCAGGCCCAGGGCCT
This sequence comes from Methylobacterium komagatae, assembly GCF_042661665.1. Classification (NCBI taxonomy): domain Bacteria; kingdom Pseudomonadati; phylum Pseudomonadota; class Alphaproteobacteria; order Hyphomicrobiales; family Methylobacteriaceae; genus Methylobacterium; species Methylobacterium komagatae. Next base: position 1,182,210 of record NZ_JBHSWN010000001.1, on the reverse strand, counting down.
GACCCTGGTGCAGCTGACGAACGCCCTGAACAACGCGTCCATCAACGTCGGCGGCCAGACGCTCAATGTCGGCCAGCAATCGGCCGTGGTGCGTGGCGTCGGCCTGATCCGCGACATGGACGACATCAGGGATACGCTGATCAGCCTCGTCAACGGCGTGCCGGTGCTGGTGCGGGACGTGGCCGACGTGCGCGTCTCGAACGCGCCGCGCCTCGGCATCGTCGGCCACGACAACCAGCCGGACGTGGTCGAGGGCATCGTGCTCATGACCCGCGGGGGCGAGAGCCTGCCGACCCTGGAGCGGGTCGAGGCCGAGATCGACCGGATCAACAATTCCACCGTCCTGCCGCCGGACGTGAAGATCGAGCGCATCTACGACCGCTCGGGGCTGATTCACACCACCACGCACACCGTGATGCACAACCTCGTCTTCGGCGTGGTGCTGGTCTTCGTGGTGCAGTGGCTGTTCCTCGGCTCGCTCACGAGCGCGATCATCGTGGCGGCGACGATCCCCTTTGCGCTGGGCTTCGCCATCCTCATCCTCGTGGTGCGCGGCGATTCCGCGAACCTCCTCTCCCTCGGCGCCATCGATTTCGGCCTCATCGTCGACGCGACGGTGATCATGGTCGAGAACGTGTTCCGCCACCTCGCGGAGCCGGAACATTCCGAGGGGCAGGCGGCACCGGGGGGCCTGAAGGGGCGGCTCGGCACCATCGCCATCGCGGGCGCGGAGGTGAACCGGGCGATCTTCTTCTCGGCCACCATCATCATCGTGGGCTTCCTGCCGCTCTTCACGATGACCGGGGTCGAGGGCCACATCTTCGGGCCGATGGCCAAGACCTACGCCTACGCCCTGGTCGGCGGCCTCATCGCCACCTTCACGGTCTCGCCCGCCCTCTCGGCGCTCATGCTGCCGAAGAAGGTCGAGGAGCGCGACACGCTGATCGTGCGGGTGCTGCGCGTCGCCCACGAGGCCGCCCTGCGCTTCGGCCTGCGCAACCGGGTGATCACCGTGGCCGTGACGATCGCAGTGCTGCTCGGCTCGGGCCTCGCCGCCCGCCATCTCGGCCTAGAATTCCTGCCGAAGCTGGAGGAGGGCAACCTCTACGTGCGTGGCACCATGCCGTCCTCGATCTCCCTGGAGGCGGGCAATGCCTACGTGCAGCGCCTGCGGAAGATCTTCCAGGACGTGCCGGAGGTGATCACGGTCATCTCGCACCAGGGGCGGCCGAACGACGGCACCGACGCCACCGGTTTCTTCAACGTGGAGATCCTGGCGCCGCTCAAGCCCATCGATCAATGGCGCAAGGGACTCGACAAGGACACCCTGATCCGCGACCTCAGCGTCAAGCTCGCAGAGGAATTCCCCGGCATCGAGTTCAACTTCTCCCAGTATATCGAGGATAACGTCCAAGAGGCGGCCTCGGGCGTGAAGGGTGAGAACTCGGTGAAGATCTACGGCACCGATCTCGCGCAGCTGACCAAGACCGCGAACCAAGTGAAGGCCGTGCTCTCCACCGTGCCCGGCATCACCGACCTGTCGGTGTTCGAGAGCCTCGGCCAGCCGACGGTGCGCATCGACGTGGACCGGCACAAGGCCGCCCGCTACGGCCTGACGATCAGCGACGTGAACACGACGATCCAGGCGGCCATCGGCGGTCAGATCGTCGGCGACCTCTACGAATACGGCTCGGACCGGCACTTCCCCATGCGGGTGCGGCTGGCCAAGGAGTACCGCTCGTCGCTCGCCACCATCCGCAACATCTCGGTGGGCGCCCAGAACCCCAATGGCGGCGTGGTGCCCGTGCCCCTCTCCGAGATCGCCGATGTGGACCTCGTCTCCGGCGCCTCCTTCATCTACCGGGAGGATCAGGAGCGCTACATCCCGGTGAAGTTCTCGGTGCGCGGGCGCGACCTCGGCTCGACCGTGCTCGAAGCCCAGCGCCGGGTGGAGCAGGAGGTCGACATGCCCTCCGGCTACCATGCGGAATGGGTCGGCCAGTTCACCAACCTCACCGAGGCGGCAGCGCGGCTGAGCCTCGTCGTGCCGATCACGCTGCTGCTGATCGCGCTCCTGCTGTTCGTGAACTTCTCCTCCGTCACCGACATGCTGTTGACGCTCTCGGTGATCCCGATGGCGATGATCGGGGGCATCTTCGCCCTGTTCGCGACGGGCACGCCCTTCTCGATCTCGGCGGCGATCGGCTTCATCGCCCTGTTCGGAATCTCGACCATGGAGGGCGTGATCCTGCTCGCCTATTACAACCAGCTTCTTGAGGAGGGCTGGGAACGGTCCGAGGCGATCTGGAACGCGGCCGTGGTGCGCATGCGCCCGGTAATGATGACCTGCGTCGCGGCCTGCGTCGGTCTGCTGCCTGCCGCCATCTCCACCGGCATCGGCTCGCAGGTGCAGAAGCCCCTGGCGCTGGTGGTGGTGGGCGGCATCATCCTCGCCCCGAACCTGATCCTCGTGATCGTGCCGATCCTGATCTCCCTGTTCTCCCGGCGGAAGACCAACCCCGACGCGCGGGCGCTCCGCGAGCACCGGATGGCGGCGTGATGGTCATCGCCGTGGCGCACCGGACACAGGCGCGGCGTCCCCGGGCGCCGGCGGGACGCGCCGCATTGACTTGCGTCGCCCCGGCGGCGCTTCTCGCGAGGATCTGAGCGGGTGTTCGACCGCGGCGGGGGCATGATGACCAGGAGGGGCCGGAACGGAGCCGCGCGGATCGCGGCGGCCCGGACGACGCGCGGCGTCGTCGCCGGATCCTTTGCGGCGGCGTGGCTGTCGGCCTGCGCCGTGGGGCCGAACTTCGTGCCGCCAGAGGCCCCCCGGCTACGCGCTACACCAAGGAAACCCTGGCGAACCCCTCGGCCGCCGACTCGGTGCGCACCCGCCAGGGCGGCTCGGCCGACCAGAGCTTCGTGTCCGGCGCCGACATTCCCGGCCAGTGGTGGACCCTGTTCCATTCGAAGGCGCTGAATCGCCTTGTGGAGCAGGCGCTCGCCAACAACCCGAATCTCGAGGCGGCCCAGGCGGGCCTGCGGATCGCGCAGCAGAACGTACTGGCGCAGAAGGGCACCCTCTACCCGACGCTCACCGCCACGCCGCAGGCGCAGGAGGCGCAGGCGCCCGGGCTGAACCTGCAATCGCCGCTGAACAACCAGAGCCAGTATCTCTACTCGCTCTTCACGCCGCAGGCGGTGGTTTCCTACAGCCCCGACGTGTTCGGCGGAAACCGGCGGCAGATCGAATCCCTGGAGGCGACGACCGAGAACCAGCGCTTCCAGCTGGAAGCCGCCTATCTCAGCCTCACCGCCAACGTCGTGGCCGCCGCCATTCAGGAAGCCTCCCTGCGGGCGCAGATCGACGCCACCCGGAAGGTGATCCAGGCCCAGACCGAGGTGCTCGGCCTCTACAACAAGCAATTATCCCTCGGGCAGATCGCCGGGGCCGACGTGGTGCAGCAGCAGGCGGCCCTCGCCCTGTCGCAGCAATTGCTGCCGCCGCTGGAGAAGCAGCTCGCGATCCAGCGCGACCTGCTCACCGCCCTGGCCGGGCGCCTTCCGTCCGACGAGGTGTCCGAGACCTTCACCCTCTCGGCCCTGCGCCTACCGACCCGGCTGCCGGTGAGCCTGCCCTCGCGCCTCGTGCAGCAGCGGCCGGATGTGAAGGCGGCCGAGGCCCTGGTGCAGCAGGCGAGCGCGAATGTCGGCGTGGCCGTGGCCAACCGCCTGCCGCAGTTCAACATCTCCGTCACCGGCGGATCGAGCGCCGTGCGCCTCGCGCAGGTCGTGAATCCGGGGGCGTCCTTCTTCACGATCATCGGCCAGACGACGGCGCCGATCTTCGACGCGGGCACGCTGTTCCGGCGGCAGCGGGCGGCGGAGGAGACGCTGACCCAGGCCCAGGCCCAGTACAAGGCGGTGGTGATCACGGCCTTCCAGAACGTGGCCGACGCGCTCCGCGCCCTCCAGGCCGACGCCAGGGCCGTGGCCGCTGCCGAGGCCGCCGAGCAGGCGACGGGCAAGAGCCTGGAACTGATCCGCAAGCAGTACACGGCGGGCGCGGTGAACTCGACGCAGGTGCTGATCGCGCAGCAGGGCTATCTCTCGGCGCTGATCACCTCGGCTGGTGCGCGCGCCACGCAATATGCCGACACGGCGGCTCTGTTCGTCGCTCTCGGCGGCGGCTGGTGGAACCGCAACGACGTCGCCCCGGCTCCGCCCGAGACGGACCCGCTGAAGTTCCTGTGAGCCGCCTCACACATACATCGTAAGGGCGTCCTGCAGCATCTCGTTGGCGGCGTTCAGCACCTTGGTGTTGGCGCTGTAGGCCTGCTGCGTCTCGATCATCTTGGCGAACTGGTCCGAGATGTTGGCGTTCGATTGCTCGATCGAGCCGGTGGCGATGCTCGATCCCGAGAAGCCGTAGCTCGGCGCCCCCGAAGCATCGGTGGCGAGGTAGGTGCCGCCGTCGAGGGGGCGAGGTTCTCCGGTCCGTCGAACTGAGCGAGGGTCATCGTCCCCAGGCTCCGGGTGCTGCCGTCGGCATTGGATGCGGTGAGGGCGCCGGTCGGCGAGACGGTGAGGCTCGCGGGTGAGGCGCTGCCGGTGGAGACCTGTACGGGCGTGCTCGCGGAGGGGCCTGCGAACAGGTAGTAGCCCGCCCCGTTCACGAGGTAGCCGTTGGCATCGGGCGCGAAATCGCCCCGGCGGGTATAGCCCGTCTGGCCGTTGAAGCTCGGAGCATTGGCCGAGCCGGTATTCGGCTTCACGATGAAGTAGCCGTCGCCGGAGATGGCGAGGTTCGTCGAAACCCCGGTCGAGGCGATGGTGCCCTATAGTTGCAGGCTGGAGCGGGTACTGAGGGAGACGCCGCCCGCCTGTTGCGGACTGGACCCGGTCTCGGCCAGCAGGTCGGCGAAGTGGGTGTCGGTGCTCTTGAAGCCTGCCGTCGTCGTATTGGCGATGTTGCCGGAAATCGTGTTCAGGGCAAAAGCCTGGGCCGAGAGGCCGCTGGTGGAGTTCGAGACCGCGTCGAGGAGGCTCATAGGCGTCGTCCTGGCCGGGATCATCCGGCCAGATCTTATGGTTTCGAAACTGTTAAGCGCAGGTGTGTTCCTGAATGTTTCGCGAACGGCCGCAGCATCATCAATCGCCGATGACGTTCAGAAGGATCTCCCGCCGGTGGGGGCGGTCGCGATGCTCGATCAGGTAGATCCCCTGCCATGTTCCAAGGCCGAGACGCCCGCCCACGATCGGGATGAGGAGGCCCGAATCGGACAGCATCGTGCGGATATGGGCGGGCATGTCGTCCGGCCCCTCGCAACCATGGACATAGGCACCGTGCCGGGGGGCGAGGCCATCGAGGGCGGTGAGCAGGTCGGTCTGCACGTCCGGGTCGGCGTTTTCCTGGATCGTGAGGGAGGCCGAGGTGTGGCGGCAGAACACGCTGGCGAGGCCATTCGTGAGGCCGCTCTCGCGCACGAAGCCCGCCACCGCATCGGTGAAATCCGTGAAGCCCTGGCCGGCGGTGCCAATGGTGAGCCGCCCGCTCGCCTGCCGCGTCACAGGGCCCGAGGCCAAGGTTTCGACGCGTCCGATCTGGCCCTGTCTCATGCGTCCTGCTCCAGGCTGGCGCCGGGGGCGATCTCCTTCTCGCCCCGGGCGAGGATGCGCTCCAGCACGTCGATCCGGTCGGCCTCCGCCGGGGGCTTATCCCAGCGGATACGGCTGACGCGGGGGAAGCGCATCGCCACCCCCGATTTGTGGCGGGTGGAGCGTTGCACGCCCTCGAAGGCGATTTCCAGCACCAGTCCGGCCTCGCGCCCATAGGCGACCTCCCGCACGGGGCCGAAGCGCTTGGTGGTGTTGTTGCGGACGTAGCGGTCGAGCTTGGCGAGTTCGGCATCGGTGAAGCCGTGATACGCCTTGCCCACCGGCACCAGCTCGTCGCCGCCCTCCGGCGCCTCGCGCCACACGCCGAACGTGTAGTCCGAATAGAAGGACGAACGCTTCCCGTGCCCGCGCTGGGCATACATCATCACGGCATCGACGATGTGCGGCTCGCGCTTCCACTTCCACCACGGACCCTTGGGGCGCCCCGGCAGGTAGGTGCTGTTGCGGCGCTTGAGCATCACGCCCTCGATCGCGTCCGCATCCTCCCCCGCGCCGACGGAGGCCGGATCGGCCCGGGCGGCGGCAAGTGCATCCCAATCCGCGAAGGGCACGAGGGGCGAGATGTCGATGCGGGCATGGTCGAGGCGGCGGATCACCGCTTCCAGCCGTGTCCGGCGGTCCGAAAACGGCTCCGGGCGCAGATCTTCTCCCTCGCTCGCCAGCAGGTCGTAGGCGCGGACATGGGCCGGAAACTCATCGAGGAGTTTCGCGGTCACGGTCTTCCGGTTGAGCCGTTGCTGCAGCACGTTGAAACTCTGCACGCGGCCCTCGCGCAGGATCAGCAACTCGCCATCGAGCGCCCCCTCGAAGGTGATCGCCTCGGCAAGGTCGGGGAAGGCGCCGGTGATGTCTTCGCCCGTGCGGGAATAGACCTTCCCGACCTGGACCCCCGCCCGGTCGCGCCCCCCGACGAGCTGGACGCGGATGCCGTCCCATTTCCATTCGGCGGAAAAGGCCTCCGGCTCGAGCTTGTCGAGGTCGTCGCGCTCCTCGATCGGGTGCGAGAGCATTGGCGGCCGGAACGGAGCCGGGTTCAGGGTCTCGGGGCGCTCGGCCCGGCCCTCGACCCAGGCGAACAGGGTCTCGAAGGGCGGCTCCAGCCCGTGCCAGACTTCCTCGACGGCGTCGGCCTCGTGCCCGCCCAGGGCCCCGACGGCCGTCTTGGCGAGCCGTGCCGAGACACCGACCCGCAGATTGCCGGTCACGAGCTTCAGAAGCGCCCAGCGCCCGGTCTCGTCGAGGGCGTCGAGCCAGGTGGCGAGATGCTGCGGCAGGTCCTTCTTCGCCGTCGAAGCCAGGGTCTCGACCACCTCGGCGAGGCTCGGCGGCGGCGGGTTGTTGTGGCCGATCCCCGCCTCCACCGGGGGCGGCCCCGGCCAGATCAGCGCCGTGGTCTCGGCGAGATCGCCGACGTAATTGTGCGACAGCCGGTACAGCACCGGGTCGATGCGCTCCTCCACCAGCCCCCGGATCAGCGCGGGCTTGGCTTCGCGAAAACTCAGGGTGCCGGTCATGGCGCCGAGCGCATAGCCCCGCTCCGGATCGGGCGTCCTGGCGAAGTAATCCTGAAGCAGACGCAGCTTGGCGTTGCGGCGAGGCTCGTAGCCGAGGCGGTCGAGCAGATGGGCGAAGTCGTTCACGCCGCCTCCTCCGCCGGGGCGGGCTCGGCCTCGCCGTCATCGCCATAGCCAAGGAGATGCAGGGGCTTGGCCCGGATGCCTTCCGTCCCGCACCAATGGACCAGGGCGTCTTCCTGTCCGTGGGTCACCCAGACCTCGCCCGCGCCGGTCTCACGGATGGTGCGGCACAGGTCCGGCCAGTCGGCGTGGTCGGAGATCACGAGGGGCAGTTCGACACCCTTCTGCCGGGCGCGGGCGCGCACCCGCATCCAGCCGGACGCGAAGCAGGTCACCGGATCGGGGAACTTGCGCGACCACAGGTCCTGGATGGAGGAGGGCGGGCAGATCACGATGGCGCCCGCGAGGTCCTTGCGCTCGGCAGCCACCACCTTGCGCGTCTCGCCCAGCGGGATGCCCTCGCGCTTGTACAGTTCGGTCAGCTTCTCCATCGCCCCGTGGAGATGGATCGGCCCGTCCCAGCCCTCCTCGCGCAGCAGCGCCATCACCCGCTGCGCCTTGCCCAGCGCATAGGCGCCGACGATGTGGGTGCGCTCAGGGAACAGCCTCTGCGAATCGAGGAGCTTGCGGACCTCGCCGCGCGTGTCGGGATGGGTGAAGACCGGCAGGCCGAAGGTCGCCTCGGTGATGAACACGTCGCAGGGCACGACCTCGAAGGGCAGGCAGGTCGGGTCGGGAGCGCGCTTGTAGTCGCCGGAGACCACGACCCGTACGCCCTCGCGCTCGATGACGATCTGCGCCGAGCCGAGCACGTGCCCGGCGGGGACGAAGCGCACGGTGACGTCGCCGATCCGGATCGCCTCGCCCAGAGCGGCTTCCTGCGAGGTGGTGCAGAAATCCTCGCCGTAGCGCACGGCCATGATGCGCAGGGTCTCGGGGGTGGCCATGACCTGTATGTGTCCGGCGCGGGCATGGTCGGCATGACCATGGGTGATCAGCGCCCGCTTCACCGGCCAGGTCGGATCGACGTGGAAATCCCCGAGGGGGCAGTAGAGCCCCTCGCGGGTGAGGGTGAGCAGGTCGCTCGCGCGTGTGGACATCGACCCTCGTTCCCATGGGGTTCTCAAAGGGCGAGCCCTTTGGTGGGGTGTCGGGGCCAGGCCCCGACGTTATGCAGGGTTCTACCCTGCACCCGCGAAAGGGCCCGCCCTTTCGAAACCTTGATCGACGCATGTACGTCCCCCAGAGTTCCGGCGATCTCCTCGCCGACCGCCGCTATCGCTACGCCGAAGCCTGTCTCGCGGAGGGCGATGCGTCGGCCTGCGCCGACCTCGCCGCCCAGGCCGTGGAGATCGCCCCGCGCTACGCGCCCGCATGGCTGCTGCTCGGCCGGGCGCGGGAGGCGCTGTTCTCGGCTTCCCGCGATCCGGCGGAGCGGGAGGCCGCGAGGGCGGCCTACGAGACCGCGCGGGGCCTCGATCCGGAGGATACGATCGGCGCCGGGCTGCACCTCGCCCGGCTCGGGGCCGAAGCGGGTGTCGCCCTGACGCCTGCCTATGTCCGCGCCCTGTTCGACGGCTATGCCCCGCGCTTCGAGCGGCACCTCGTGGAGGGACTACGTTATGTCGGCCCGGCCCTGGTGGCGGAGGTGCTGCCCGAAGAGCCCGCCCGGTTCCCGGTGGTGCTCGACCTGGGCTGCGGCACCGGCCTCGCGGGTGCAGCCATCGCCCACCGCGTGGGGCACCTGACGGGAGTGGACCTTTCCCCCGCCATGCTCGCTCAGGCGCGGACCAAGGGCTGCTACGACCGGTTGGTGACAGGCGACCTCGTGGGCTTCCTGCGCGACGAACCCGAAGCCTCGGCCGACCTCTGCGTCGCGGCGGACGTGTTCATCTACTGTGCCGATCTCGCGCCCGTCCTATCCGGCATCGCCCGCGTGCTGCGACCGGGCGGATGGGCGGCCTTTACGATCCAATCACCGGACGGGGAGGGCCCGTCCGTGCGCCTCGGCACGGACGGACGCTACGCTCATGGGGATGCCTACCTGCTCCATACGGCGCTGGCGGCAGGATTGTCGGTCCGGGTGTTGCAGGAGGCCGCCGTTCGCTTCGAAGGCGGTCGCCCCGTACCGGGCCGCATCGCCGCATTGCAATCGGGGGTTGGATGAAACCTCCGGCGGCGCCGTCCATTAATGGTCGGCCGCACCTTTGCGGCCAAGGTCGCGGGGGGTGATGGATGGTCAACGAGCGGATCGATAAGGACAAATCCGGCGCACCGGCCGACAAGTCGTTTCCCGCCGATCCGCGGACGAGGCTGTTCTTCGCCATCGCCCTCGCAATGCTCGCGGGCACCGCCGATTCCATCGGCTTCCTCGAATTCTCGCAGCTCTTCATGTCGTTCATGTCGGGCAATACCACCCGCTTCGGCGTGGCGGTGTCCAACGGCGACTGGGAGAACGTCACCCGCGTCGCCAGCACCATCGCGGTGTTCTGCTTCGGCGCCTTCCTCGGCACGCTCATCGCGGCGGCGGTGGGACGCTGGCGGCTCTCGGTGCTGCTGACGTTGCAAGCGGCGCTGATGTCCGTCGGCCTTCTGATGCCCTGGGGCACCTTCGCCTATCCGCTCCACGCCTATCCGATCGTGCTGGCGCTCGGCCTGCAGAACGCGACCCTTCAGGACGAGGCCGGGCGCTCCCTGGCGCTCACCTACGTGACCGGCGCGGTGGTTCGCTTCGGCACGGGCTGCGCCAACCTGCTCATGGGCACGGTGGCGCCCTCGTTCTGGATCCAGGCGCCGCTCTGGGCGGGCCTCAGCACCGGCGCCGTGCTCGGCGGCCTGCTCGATTACCGCTTCGGCGAGCTGGCCTTCCTGTTCCCCGCCGGTCTCGCGGCGATCCTCGCCCTCATCGCCATCGCGCTGACCATCGCCAGACCCGGCAGCACCCTGATTGCGGGCTCCTCGCCCGCCCCGGATGCCAGCGCCAAGGCGAAGATCATCGACGCGATTCACTGATCGCCGGTTCGTTCGCGCAGATTGTGGGCGAGGCGCGGCGTGCGGTTTCCCGCAGGCCGCGCGTGGCTTAAAGGCAGAGCCGCCCGGACTATAGGCGGCTCCTCCGTCCGCCCCGGGTGACGGAACCGCACGATGGACTCCCGGCGTACACGCCCCGAACCGAAGAACGGCCGAGCGTGAGCTCCGCCCCCGACCCCGCGTGGTCGCGATCGCCGTCCAGAAGGGCGGCACCGGCAAGACGACGCTCGCCGCCTCCCTGGCCGTCGCGGCGACTCAGGCGGGCGAGCGGGTCACCGTGTTCGATTCCGATCCGCAAGGATCCCTCGCCGCCTGGGGTAAGCTGCGGACGCAGCCCGAACCGGCGGTCGACCTGCTGCGCCCCTGGGAATTCGCGCAATTTCAGCCGATTCTCGACCAGCAGGCCGAGCAGGCGCGCACGCTCGCCATCATCGATACGCCCGGCGCCTCCATCGGCGGCATCGCCGCGATCCTGCGGCTCGCGGATCTTGTCCTCATCCCGATCCGCCCTTCGCGCCTCGACCTCATGGCCGCCCTGCCGACCATCGAATTGCTGGCGGGCCAGGGCATGGGCGAGCGCCTCGCCCTCGTCCTCAACCAATGCCCGCCGCCGCCCTCGCCGCGCACCGGGCTCTATGCACGGCAGCTCGCGGGACTCGGGATGATGGCCGAGCCCGCCATCCTGCAGCGGGTCGATCATCAGGACGCCATCGCCCTGGGCCTGGGCGTCACCGAGCACGCCCCCGGCGGCTACGCGGCATCCGAGATCCGCAGCCTCTGGTCCTGGATCGATCAGCGGATCGCGCCGCGCTGACGCGTCACTCCTCTCCCCTGCCCGTCATCCCGCGCCGTGCGCGATGACGAGCGCCTGTGTGCGTGGACGCACCGGGCAGGAATAATATTCGGATTAAAATACAGCGAGATATACTGTGCGTGCGCGCACTTCTACGTTTGAAGATCTGATCTACATTCCTCTCATCGGCGCAGGACAAAGGGTCCAGCGCAAGTCTTTCTCAAGGGATTGTAGAGATGAAGCGCTTCCTGATCCTTGGCCTCGCCACCGCTGCCCTCGCCATGCCGGGCCTCGCCCATGCCGAAGGCGGTGACGGCAGCCGCCAGTCGGCGGGTGGCGGCCACATGAGCAGCTACATCAGCGACCCGTACCACAACCCGAAGTCGCTCCACTCTCAGCGGATGGGTTCGGGCCAGATCGCCGGCGCGCCGATGTTCAATGACGGTGCCCGGGGCACGGTCCGCCGCGGCGACCTCGTCGCCCCCCACTGGGCTTCGGGCTTCGCGCCCCGTCGCTGAGACGGTGTGACCACGAAAACCCCCGCGATCCTCGGATCGCGGGGGTTTTTCCATGCCAAGTCGTCATTGCGAGCAAAGCAATCCAGGGAAAGCGGCTCCCTGGATTGCTTTGCTTCGCTCGCAATGACGGAGGTGCGAGAGCGATCCAGGGATTACAGAAAAGACCTTCAGCCCCCCTGTTCGCGGGTCACGAGGGTGCGGTTCGGGGCGACGTCCTTCTTGTCCTGGTAGAGCGGCACGATGGCACGCAGCCAGCCGCGGGTTTCGTAGCCCCCATAATTGCGCTCGATCAGGTCGCGGGTGACATAGGCCTGGAGGTTCACCGGGCCAAAATTGTACCCGACCAGTCCTCCGACCGCGATCTGCCCCTGCCGCTGGTAGCCCGTCACGCGGGTCGGCAGATCGGTCGAGCCGAAGGCCACCGGGCCGATCTCGAGCTTGCCGAACTTCTTCGTCGCCGTGATGTCGAGGTTCAAATAGTCCGGGTAGAGCACGCCGAAGGGCGAGCGCTCGTTGAGGAACGTGCCGTAGAGCAAGTTCGCTGTCAGGTTGAAGCCGTTGCCGGTGTAGCTCGCCGCGAAGCGGTGCGAGAGCGAGGCCTCCTGAGTGAGGAAGCGGGTGTCGATCGGCAGGTAGCCGCCGAACAGGTAGCTCACGCCGAAATCGTTGCCGAGGTCCCAGGCCAGCTGTCCGGCGAGCAATTGCTGGCCGATGCCGCTCTGGTACGGCCCCCCGCGCGGGCTCGAGGCCACCACGGGCTGGGTGAAGAAGAACTGGAGCCGCGCGCCGAGCACGGTCCAGGGGGTCGAAATGGCGAGCGTCGGCAGGTTGACGTTCGATTCCGAGGAGGCGGGCGAGGTATCGCGCACGCCGAAGCTCGACAGGTTCACGAAGTAGATGCCGACCGGCAATTGTGCGCCGGTCGGAAGGCCGATGGTCTGGCCCGGCTGTGCCGCCGAGCCCGCCTGCGCGGCACCTCCCGTCAGGGCCGCGCTCAGTCCCAGGCCGAGGGCCGCGCCCCGCTTCACGACATTCCGCATTCCGCACCGCCTGTGCTTACCGTCCCAGTCGATGAGACGGCTCAGCTTCGGCACCCCATCCCTGCAGGTTCGGGATGGAGGCGGGCCGCGTGTCCTACGGCACAGGCGCGGTCAGGCCCGCGCGCCCAACGCGGACAGAATCCGCGCCCAGGAGCGGGTACCTTTGTGGAAGCTCGTGAGGTCGTACTTCTCGTTCGGCGAATGAATGCGGTCATCGTCGAGGCCGAAGCCGATGAGCAGCGTGTCCTTGCCGAGGATGCGCTTGAAGTCGCCCACGATCGGGATCGAGCCGCCCGCGCCCACCGTCACGGCGGGCACGCCCCATTCCTCCTGCAACGCCGCCTTGGCAGTGGCGAGTTCGGGCATGTCGAAGGGCAGGCTGATCGCCCGCGAGCCCTTGTAGGTGATGACCTCGACCGAGCAATCGGCGGGTACGCGCTCGCGGATGAAGGCCTCGAAGCTCTTGGCGAGCGCCGCCGGGTCCTGGTCGTCCACGAGACGGAACGAGACCTTGGCCGAAGCGGTGGAAGCAATCACCGTCTTGGTGCCCTCGGCGGTGTAACCGCCCCAGATCCCGTTGACGTCGCAGGCGGGCCGGGACTGCACCAGCTCCAGGGGCAGGCGCCCCTTCTCACCGGCAGGCTCCTTCAGGCCGATGGGGCCGAGCAGCGTCTCGGGCGTCATGCCGAGGCCGCGCCATTGCTCGATCACCTCCGCCGGGCGCTCGTGCACACCCTCGTAGAAGCCGGGGATCGTCACCTTGCCGTCCGCGTCGTGCAGGTCGGCGACGATGCGCGACAGGACATGGATCGGATTGCGCGCCGCGCCACCGAAGAAGCCCGAATGCAGGTCGCGGTCGGCGCAGGTGACTTTCACCTCGAAGTAGCACAGGCCGCGCAGCGACGAGGTGATCTGCGGGGTCCTGGGGTCCCACATCCCGGTGTCACAGACGAGGACCACGTCGCAGCCCAACCGGTCCTGGTTCTGCGTCACCCATTCGGGGAGGCCCTGTGAGCCGCTCTCCTCGGCGCCCTCGATCAGGATCGTGACGCCGCAGGGCAGTTCGCCGTTCATGGCGAGATGCGCCCGGCAGGCCTCCACGAAGGTCATTACCTGACCCTTGTCGTCCGAGGCGCCGCGCGCGACGATTTTCTTGCCACCCTGCTCGTCCTCCGAGATCCGCGGCTCGAAGGGCGGATGCGTCCAGAGGTCCAGGGGGTCGACCGGCTGCACGTCGTAATGGCCGTAGAACAGAACATGCGGCGCCCCCGGCTTCGGCTTGTGGGCGAGCACCACCGGGTGGAGCGAGGTCTCCTCCACCGAGGTCTCGAAGCCCAAAGCCGTCAGATCCTTGGCGAGCCACGCGGCGGCCTCGCGGCACTGGCCGGCATAGGCCGGGTCCGTCGAGATCGAGGGAATGCGCAGGAAGGCGAAGAGCCGTTCGAGCGCGTTGTCGAGATCCACGTCGATGTCGTTCAGGATCGCGTCGAGGGCGGGCATCGGGAAACTCCGGGCTGCCGGGAAGTGCCCCACGGTTAGCCGAGGGCGGCGGCGGGCGGCAATGGGGCGAGGCGCACAGGCGCCCTGAGACCATCCATCCCCGGAACAGCCTCAGTTTGGAATGGTTATCGACGTGCCCGGCCATGGGCGGCCCCTCGCGTGGCCGGCCCGTCGGAACCCGATCCTCCTCGCCGGCCCTGCCGGCCCATTTTCGCGGACGACGCCATGCTGCTCGAACAGAGTCCGCCGGTTTCGGCGGATACGCCCATCGGCATCACGCTCACCATCAACGGCCAGCGCCGGGAGCGAAGGTGGCTCCCTGGACCACCCTCCTCGATCTGCTGCGCGAGCGCCTGGATCTCACCGGTACCAAGAAGGGCTGCGATCACGGCCAGTGCGGCGCCTGCACCGTGCTGGTGGACGGCATCCGCGTGAATGCCTGCCTCACCCTGGCGGTGATGAAGGACGGCGCCGAGATCACGACCGTCGAGGGCTTGGCGAGCCTCGGCGAGCGCAAGGGCAGCAACGCCCTGCACCCGATCCAGGAAGCCTTCATCGAGCACGATGCTTTCCAGTGCGGCTACTGCACACCGGGGCAGCTCTGCTCGGCGGTCGGCATGATGAACGAGGGCCACGCCCAGAGCCGCGACGAGATCCGCGAGGCCATGAGCGGCAACATCTGCCGCTGCGGCGCCTACACCAACATCGTCGACGCCATCGAAGACGTCATGCAGCACGGGGGTGCCCGATGAACCGCTTCGATTACGTCCGTGCGGGTACGGTGGCGGAGGCGGTCGGCGCCTTCGGGGCCGGGGCCCGCTTCATCGCCGGGGGCACCAACCTCATCGATCTGATGAAGTACGAGGTCGAGAAGCCGGGCCGCCTCATCGACATCACCAACCTGCCCCTCAAGGGCATCGAGGAGAAGGACGGCGGCCTGAGCCTCGGGGCGCTCGCCACCAATGCCACGGTCGCCTACGATTCCCGCGTCGCCGAGCGCTATCCGCTCCTGCGCAACGCGATCCTGGCCGGTGCCTCGGCGCAGCTGCGCAATGCGGCGACGACCGGCGGCAACCTGCTCCAGCGCACCCGCTGCTACTATTTTTACGATGCAGGCACGCCCTGCAACAAACGCGAGCCCGGCTCTGGCTGTCCAGCGATCGGTGGGGTGAACCGCATCCACGCCATCTTCGGCACCAGTGACAAATGCATCGCGACGCACCCGTCCGACATGTGCATCGCGCTGGCCGCCCTCGAGGCGACGGTGCAGGTCGATGGGCCGAACGGAGCGCGCGCGATCCCGTTCGCCGAGTTCCACCGCCTGCCCGGCAACGAGCCGGAGAAGGACACGACCCTCAAGGACGGCGAGATCGTCGTCGCGGTCGATCTGCCGGAGAACGGCTTCGCCAAGAACTACACCTACCTGAAGCTGCGCGACCGGCTGTCCTACGCTTTCGCCCTGGTCTCGGTGGCCGCCGCCCTCGAACTCGACGGCGACACGATCAAGACCGCGCGGCTGGCGCTGGGCGGTGTCGCCCACAAGCCCTGGCGCAACATGCAGGCCGAGGCCGAGCTCGCGGGAAAGAAGGCGACGCGGGAGACCTTCACCAAGGTCGCCGACATGATCGTCGCCGAGGCGAAGCCCCAATCCGAGAACGGCTTCAAGATCGAACTCGCCCGGCGCGCCATCGTGCGCGGCCTCGAACAGGCCGCCGCGGGCACGCCCCAGTCGCTCAGCGACAAGCGCATCCAGTGAGGTCACGGATATGACCATTCAGATCAGCCCCGCCGCCGGCTCGGACCGGCATGTCGGCAGCCCCCGCAGCCGCGTCGACGGCCCCGCCAAGGTGACCGGCCTCGCGAAGTATGCGGCCGAGTTCTCCGCGCCCGGCCTCACCCACGGTTACGTCGTCACCAGCACCATCGCCCGCGGCGCGATCACTGGCATCGACAGCGCCGAGGCCGAGGCCGTGCCCGGCGTCATCAAGGTTCTGACCCACGAGAACCGGCCGGACATGTCGGAGGACCCGAAGGCTTATCAGGACATGGTCGGCCCACCCGGTGTGCCCTACCGTCCGCTCCTCGACGCGACCATCCTGTTCTCCGGCCAGCCGGTGGCGGTCGTGTTGGCGGAGGATTTCGAGACGGCCCGCTACGCCGCCTCGCTCGTGAAGGTCAGCTACAAGGCCGAGGCGCCGAAGACCGACATCGATGCCCTCGTCGGCGAGGCCTACGACCCGCCGACCAAGCGCGACGGCATCAAGCCGCCGCCGGAGCCATGGGGCGATGCCGACGGCGCCTTCGACAAGGCACCGATCAAGGTCCGCCAGCAGTACCGGATGGCGAACGAGCACCATAACCCGATGGAGCCGCACGCCACGACAGTCGTGGTCGAGGGCGACGACAGCTATACCGTCTACGACAAGGTCCAGGGCGTGGTGAACACGCAGGGCTACCTGACCGGCGCCTTCGGCTTGAAGCCCGAGCAGGTGCGGGTGCTCAACCCCTATCTCGGCGGCGGCTTCGGCTCAGGGCTTCGCCCGCAATTCCAGGCCTTCCTGGCGATGCTGGCGGCCCGCGACCTGAACCGCTCCGTGCGGATCGTGCTCACCCGCGAGCAGATGTGGAGCTTCACCTACCGGGCCGAAGCGGTGCAGACCGTTTCGCTGGGTGCGGGCCAGGATGGCGCTCTCCAGGCCCTCCGGCACGATGCCGTGCACGGCACCTCGACCTACGAGGATTACCAGGAGAACATCGTCAACTGGGCAGGCACGCTCTATGCCTGCGACAACGTCAAGCTCACCTACAAGCTTGCCAAGCTCGATACGGCCACGCCCGGTGACATGCGCGCCCCCGGCGCCGTCTCCGGCCTTTTCGCCCTGGAAAGCGCGATCGACGAACTGGCCCAGGCGACGGGCAAGGACCCGATCGAACTACGGCTGATCAACTACACCGACCGGGAGCCGATCGAGGACAAGCCCTTCGGCTCGAAGGCGCTGAAATCCTGCTTCGAGCAGGGGGCGGCACGCTTCGGCTGGGGCAAACGCAACCCGGAGCCCCGCTCCATGCGCGACGGACGCGAACTCGTCGGCTGGGGCGTCGCCTCGGGCATCTGGGAGGCGCTGATGATGCCCTCCAAGGTGCGCGCGGTCCTGACGGCCGACGGCAAGCTCGAACTCGGCAACGCCACGGGCGACATCGGCACGGGCACCTACACGATCCTCACCCAGATCGGCGCCGACACGCTCGGCCTGCCGATGGAGGACGTGACCACGAAGCTCGGCGACACCTCGCTTGCCGAGGCCCCCGTCGCGGGCGGCTCGTGGACGGCGGCCTCCTCCGGCACGGCGGCGATGAAGGCCTGCCGCGAGATCGCGGCGCAGGTCTTCGTGCTCGCCCGCCGGATGGACAACTCACCTCTCGCCAATGCCGATTTCGAGCGGGTGGTGTTCACGAATGGGCGCATCGCGCTCGCCGACGACCCGTCCCGCTCGGTCGCCATCATCGATGCGATGAAGGCGGGCGGTCACGACCGGATCGAGGTGACGGGCGAGGCCGAGCCGGATTCGGACTTCGCCAAGGAGTTCGAGTGCTTCACCCACCAAGCGGTGTTCGTGGAGGTGAAGGTCGATGAGGAACTCGGCCAGGTGCGCGTGACGCGGGTGGTCTCGGCCATCGCGGCGGGCAAGATCCTCAATCCCAAGACGGCCCGGAGCCAGATCATCGGCGCCACCGTGATGGGGATCGGCTCGGCGCTGCACGAGGAGTCGATGCTCGACCACACCCTCGGCCGGTGGATGAACCGGAACCTCGGCGAGTACCACGTGCCTGCGAATGCCGACATTCACGACCTCGACGTGATCTTCGTGGACGAGGAGGACAAGGCCAATCCGCTGGGCGTGAAGGGCGTCGGCGAGATCGGCATCGTCGGCACGGCGGCGGCCATCGCCAACGCGGTGCATCACGCCACCGGCAAGCGCGTCCGCGACCTGCCGATCACCATCGAGAAGCTGCTGTAAGAGCAGGCTTCTCCCCTCGTCATTGCGAGCGAAGGCGAAGCAATCCAGGGTCGGCGCTCCGTCAAGAGGCGTTCCGCGCCCCGGATTGCTTCACTTGCATTCGCAACGAGTGAGGAGGGGGAAAGACCGTGCTGCTGCAATCCTGGCGCTTCTGGGCGATCCTCTCGGCGGTCTTCGCGGCGATGACCGCGATCCTGGCGAAGGTCGGGGTCTCGGGCGTCGCGTCCGACGTGGCGACCCTCGTACGCACGATCGTCATCGGGCTCTTTGCCGCCGCGCTCGTCGCGGCGACGGGGCAGGGGGCGGCGCTCGGGCAGATCTCGGGCCGGAGCCTGCTGTTCCTGATCCTATCGGGCCTCGCCACAGGCGCTTCCTGGCTGTGCTACTTCCGTGCCCTGTCGCTCGGTGATGCGGCCCGCGTCGCACCCCTCGACAAGCTCAGCGTCGTGCTGGTGGCGGTCCTCGGGGCCAGCCTGCTGGGCGAAAGCTTGAGCATGACGGCCTGGGCGGGTGTCGCGCTGATCGCCGCCGGAGCCGCCCTCGTCGCGTCGGGCTGGTAAGCCTGATCGTAATCTTTTCCGCTCATCGTCGCTGCTCAATGCGGGAGGTGACGATGGAATGGGTCTATCGCGGCTTCGAGACGTCGCTTCTCGGCGTAACGCTCTGCCTCGGTCTCGCGGCGCTGGCGAGCTTCGGTACCGCGCGGGGCCCGGAAGCAGCCTTGTCGGTCACGCTGCCGATGCTCAGCGTCACCGCCGCCCGCTGACACCGCGCGTCATCCCTTCGTCAGGTTGCGCCTTCGCGCGCCGGTTGTAGCATTGGGGCTCCGCCATCCTCTGCTATAGGCCGGTCCGGGCGCGTGCTTTCCCTGCACCGCCGTGCGGCCTTCCGGGCGCGGCGGTGGGATTGGGCTTGCATCGGGTTCTGCTTTACGGACGATGCGCGGCAGGCTCGCGGAGGTGGTTTTGGGCGGCGACGATCAGGACGGACGCGAGGGAACGAGCGGAGCCGCATCCGCCTGGGAATTCGTGCTGCCCGATGAGGCGGCGACGGAGGATCTCGGCCTGTTCCTGTGCGAGGTCCTGCTTCCGGGGGACCGCGTGCTGCTCACGGGCAGCCTCGGGGACGGCAAGACGACGCTCGCCCGCGCGATCATCCGCGAACTGGCGGGCGACCCGGCCCTGGAAGTCCCGAGCCCGACCTTCACGCTGATCCAGCCCTACACCTCCCGCGACGGGCACCCCATCGTCCATGCCGACCTCTACCGGCTGCGCGACCCGGACGAACTGGTCGAACTCGGCTTCGAGGAGATGGCCGAGGGGGCGATCACCCTGGTCGAGTGGCCGGAGAAGATGCCGCCGCATGACGGGCCGGTCCTGTCCATCTCCCTGTCGCTGCGGCCGGAATTCGGCGAGGGCTCGCGCTTCGCCCGGATCGAGGGCCTGGGCGGCATGCGCGCCCGCATCGACCGGGCGCGGGCGGTGCGCAAGCTCCTGGCCCGCGCGGGCTGGGACGAGGCCGAGCGCATCCTGATGCAGGGGGACGCCTCGTCCCGCGCCTATGAGCGCCTGCGCAAGCCCGACGGCGCCACGGCGGTGCTGATGATCTCCCCGGCGCGGCCCGACGGACCTGCGGTGCGCGACGGCAAGCCCTACTCGGCGATCGTCCATCTGGCCGAAAGCGTCCACGCCTTCGTGGCCCTGGACCGGGGCCTGCGGGCGCTCGGCTTCTCGGCCCCCAAGGTCTACGGCGAGGATCTGACCGAGGGGCTTCTCATCCTCGAGGATCTCGGCAACGAGCCGGTGGTCGAGAACGGTGCCCCCCGGCCGGAACGCTACGCGGAGGCCGTGCGCCTGCTCGCCAAGCTCCACGCCACCGATCTGCCCGCCACGCTCCCGGTGGCCGAGGGGATCGACCACGTCCTGCCGCCCTACGACAAGGAGGCGCTGCTGTTCGAGGCGGAGCTGCTGCCCGAATGGTACGCCCCGGCTATCCGCGGCGTAACGCTGCCGCAGGAGGCGAGGGACGAGTTCATCACCCTGTGGCGCGAGGCCCTGGACGGCGCGATTCCCGAGCGCCCGACCTGGACGCTGCGCGACTACCATTCGCCCAACCTGATCTGGCTCCCGGGCCGCGAGGGGTTGGAGCGGGTCGGCGTCATCGACTTCCAGGACGCGGTGATGGGCCATCCGGCCTACGACGTCGCCTCACTGCTGCAGGACGCCCGCGTCGATGCCAGCGCCGATTTCGAATTGCGGCTGCTCGGCCTCTATGTCCGCGAGCGCCGCGCCCGTGATCCGAATTTCGACATGAGCGCCTTCGCCACCGCCTACGCCCTGCTGGCGGCGCAGCGAGCGACGAAGATCCTCGGCATCTTCGCGCGACTCGACCGGCGCGACGGCAAGCCCGCCTATCTCGCGCACCTCCCGCGGATCGAGGGCTATCTCGCCCGCAACCTCGCCCACCCGGCGTTGGCGGCTGTACGGGACTGGCACCTGCGGCACCTGCCCGGCACCGTCGCCGACAGCCCCGAAGCCTGACCCCGCGCGACGGCCAGGACGTTTATCCATGAGCGACGCCTCCGAAACCCCCATCACCCGCGCCTTCGTCCTCGCTGCAGGGCTCGGCACCCGCATGCGGCCGGTGACGGACACCATGCCCAAGCCCCTGGTGAAGGTGGCGGGCAAGTCGCTCCTCGACCACGCCCTCGACCGGGCCGCCGAGGCCGGGCTGACGGACGCGGTGGTCAACGTCCACTGGCTCGCGGAGCAGATCGAGGCGCATGTCGCCGCGCGGAGCGGTCCGCCCCGCATCACCGTCTCGGACGAGCGCGAGGCCCTGCTCGAGACCGGCGGCGGCATCCGCAAGGCGCTGCCGCTGATGGGTGACGCGCCCTTCGTGGTGTTGAACTCCGATTCCTTCTGGCTCGAAGGCCCGGCTCCGAACCTCTCGCGGCTCGTCGCCGCCTGGGACGGGGCACGGATGGACGCGCTCCTGCTCGTCGCCCCCACCACGACGAGCCTCGGCTACGAGGGCGCGGGCGACTTCGTGATGGACACGGACGGGCGCCTGGAACGCCGGGGCGAGCGCAAGGTCGCGCCCTTCATCTATGCGGGCGTGGTGATCCTGAAGCCCGCTCTCTTCGCTGACACGCCAGAGGGGGCCTTCTCCCTCAACCTGCTGTTCGACAGGGCCATCGCCGCGCAGCGCCTCTACGGCATGCGCCTCGACGGGCAATGGCTCCATGTCGGCACTCCGGAGGCGATCCGCGCAGCCGAGGAACGGGTGCAGGCGAGCGTCCGCATCCCCTGATTGCCATGAGGGCCTTCGAGGCCCGCCCCATTGCCATGAAGGGCCTTCGAGGCCCGCCCCGCGACGGAGATCGCATCGTGCAGGAAACCCAAGGGTCTGACAAAGGCCGCGTTGCCCTCGTGACGGGCGCGGCGCGGGGCATCGGCCTCGCCACGACGGAGCTTCTTCTGAAGGAAGGCTGGAAGGTCGCCCTGCTCGACATCGAGGGGGGCAACCTGGAGGCCACGATGGGCCGTCTCGGTGAGCCCGAGGCGACGCTCGCTATCGTGGCGGACGTGTCCGACCCGGCCCAGGTGAAGGCCGCCGTGCAGCAGGTGGAAGAGCGGTTCGGCCGCCTCGACGCGCTCGTGAACAACGCGGGCATCGCCATCTTCAAGCCGCTGCTCGAAACCACCTTCGAGGAGTGGTCGAAGGTGCTGGCGGTGAACCTGTCCGGCCCGTTCCTCTGCACCCAGGCGGCTGCGCCCCTGATGGCGGCGGGCGGCGGCGGGGCGATCGTGAACATCACCTCGATTTCGGGCCTGCGCGCCTCGACGCTCCGCGTCGCCTACGGCACCAGCAAGGCCGGGCTCGCCCAGCTCACCAAGCAGCAGGCCATCGAACTCGCCCAGCACGGCATCCGCGTGAATGCCGTCGCCCCCGGCCCGGTGGATACTGCCATGGCCAAGGCGGTGCACAGCCCGGAGATCCGCGCCGCCTATCACGACGCCGTGCCGCTCGCCCGCTACGGTCTGGAGAGCGAGTTGGCGCAGGCCATCGTATTCCTGTGCTCGTCCCGCGCCTCCTACGTCACCGGGCAGGTGCTGGCCGTGGATGGGGGCTTCGAGGCGACCGGCATCGGCCTGCCTGCTCTCCGCAGTTAGACTGCGCGCGGTATAAATCCGCGAGATTCAACGCTCAGTCGCGGGGCGGACAACATTCCCGCAAGGTCTCGCCGTTATTGACGGAGAGGAAGACGGCACCGGCGACTCGCTGCGCGGAGCCGGACTGTTCAGGAATGTCCGCCCCGTGAATTACACTGTCACCGCCCGCTGCGCCGTCGGCCGCCGCGACCATCGCCATGCGACGCTTCTCTCGGCCCTCGACCAGGCGATGAGCCTGTCGGCCGCCGGGCTCGCCGACGTGGCGATCGTCGACGGAGATGGGCGCTCCGTGACCCCCTCCGTCCTTTATCGCAGCCTGTTCGGGCCGCGCCCGGCCGCCCCGGCGAAAGAGGCGGCCTGACCGGCGGGTCTCAGCCGACGCTGCGCAGGTAGACCGGCCGCTTCGTGGCCTCCACGGCCATGTCGCGGATGAAGCTGGCGATGCGCGGCGCGATGATCGACCGGTAGCGCGAGCCGTTGAACACGCCGTAATGGCCGACGCCCGGCTGGAGGTGATACGCCTTGCGCGCCTCGGGCAGGTTCGGCGTCATGTCGAGGGCGGCCTTGGTCTGGCCGACGCCGGAAATGTCGTCGTTCTCGCCCTCGACCGCGAGGATGGCGCAACGGCGGATCGCCGCCGTATCCACCTTCACGCCGCGGCAGGTCATCTCGCCCTTCGGCAGCGCATGCTTCACGAACACCGTCTGCACGGTCTGAAGGTAATACTCGGCGGTCAGGTCCATCACCGCGAGGTACTCGTCGTAGAACTCGCGGTGCTTCTCGGCTGAATCGCCGTCGCCCTTCACCAGATGCTCGAACATGTCGGTATGGGCGGTGACGTGGCGGTCGAGGTTCATCGCCATGAAGCCCGACAATTGCAGGAAGCCCGGATAAACCCGCCGGAAGGCGCCGGGATAGATCGGCGGCACGAGGCTGATCGTGTTCTGTTCGAACCATTCCTGCCCGCGTTCCTGAGCGAGGCAGTTCACGGCTGTGGGCGAGCGGCGGGTGTCGATCGGCCCGCCCATCAGCGTCATCGACACCGGGACGTGCGGCTCGCCCTCGGCCTCCATCAGCGCCACGGCGGCCATGACCGGCACGGCGGGCTGGCACACGGCCATGACGTGAAGGTCGGGGCCGAGTTCGGCGAAGATGTCGCGCAGGTAGTCGATGTAGGTGTCGAGGTCGAACGGACCGGCCAGCAGCGGCACCATGCGCGCATCGGTCCAATCCGTGATGAAGACCCGGTGATTCGGCAGCATCGCCTCGACGGTGCCGCGCAGCAGCGTCGCGTAATGGCCTGACATCGGCGCGACGATGAGCAGCTTCGGCTGCGGCTCGGCGGGCGGGGTATCGAAGGCGCGATCGAAGGCGACGAGACGGCAGAACGGCCGCTCCGAGACGACGCGCTCAGTGACGGGGACGCGGCGGCCTTCCACCACGGTCTCGGTGAAGCCGAAGGCGGGTTTGCCGTAGCGCCGGGTCACCCGTTCGAACATCTCGCAGCCCGCTGCGATGGAGCGGGCATAGGGCGAGTAGGCCATCGGGTTGGCCGGGCTCTGGACGCTGTGGCGGGTGAGGTCGGCGGCGAGGCGCGCCGGAGCCATCATCATCCGCGCGCCTTCGAACAATCCGTAGGCCAGCAACATGGTCGTCTCCTTCGCGGTGGGGCGCGGCCCATCCGGAACGCGGCAACTTCAGGCTCAGGATGAAGGTTCCGTCTGAACGGGGCCGTAACGGCGCGGCCGCTCGTCCCACGCGTCCAACAGTCGGCGGAGCCTATCATAGGCGCTTGTGGAGCATACCGATTCCCGTTCTCGTACCAGGGCCTTAAGTTCCAGGGATGCATACGATTCAGGAGCGACTGGCCGGACTCGACGGGAGGGCGCGGCAGCTACGCCTCGACACGTTCGTCAGATTGCGCTGGCTCGCGATCACCGGACAGAGCGCGGCGGTCGTGGGGGCGCAATTCGGCTTGGGCCTCAACCTGCCCTTCGGCTGGTGCTTCCTCGTCATCGCGGCCTCGTCCTGGCTGAACCTCGCCCTGCGCATCCGCTTTCCGGCGAGCTACCGGCTGAACGCCGACTCGGCCGCCTTGCTGCTGGCCTTCGATATCGTGCAGCTGGCCGCCCTGTTGTTCCTGACGGGCGGGTTGCAGAACCCTTTCTCGCTCCTGTTCCTCGCCCCCGTGCTGATCTCGGCGACCGCGCTGCCGCCGGAGCGCACCCTGGCGCTGGGCCTCCTCGCCATCGGCCTCGCGACGCTGCTCGCCCTCGTCCACCGCCCGCTGCCGTGGTTCGCGGATGGGCGGATCGAATTGCCGTTCCTCTACGTCTCGGGGGTCTGGACGGCGATCCTCCTCGGCACGGCCTTCACCGGCGTCTACGCGTGGCGGGTCGCGGAGGAGGCGCGCCAGCTCGCCCAGGCCCTTGCAGCCACCGAACTGGTCCTCGCCCGCGAGCAGCACCTGTCGCAGCTCGACGGGCTCGCGGCGGCGGCGGCGCATGAACTGGGCACGCCGCTCGGCACGATCATGGTCGTGTCGAAGGAGCTGATCCGCCAACTCGGGCCCAACGCTTCCCCGGCGGTGGCGGACGATCTAGCCCTGCTCCGCGAGCAGGTGGATCGCTGCCGCAGCATCCTCGGCAAGCTCACTTCGCTGGACGGAGACGGGGAGGGCGACTTCCTCACCACCGTGACGTTCAGCCATCTCATCGAGGAACTGGTGGCGCCGCAGAGGGCGCTCGGCGTCGTCATCGACGCCTCCTGCCAGGGTGATGGGCCGGAGCCCTCCTGCCGCCGCAACCCCGGCGTGATGTTCGGCCTCGGCAATATCCTCGACAACGCGGTCGACTTCGCCACGACGCGGGTCTCCATCCAGGGCCATTGGAACCAGGAGCGGGTCTGGATCGAGATCCGCGACGACGGGCCGGGCTTCTCGCCGGAGGTGCTGCTGCGGGCGGGTGAGCCCTACGTGACGACCCGCAGCGTCGGGCAATCGCCGCCGGCCGGCAGCGAGACGGTGGGTCTCGGCCTCGGCCTGTTCATCGCCAAGACGCTGATCGAGCGTTCGGGCGCGCAGATCGGCCTGTCGAACGCGGCGGGCGCTCACTCGCATGGAGCCATCGTCCGCGTTTCCTGGGCGCGACATATTTTCGAACGAGGTGCCGCACCCCGGCTTTCGCCGGACATAAGCGGTTCCACGCCCCTGCCGTCGCGCGACATCGTGCCTATATAGTGGTCTGAACGAAGACATCTTCGAAAGGATTTTCCCGATGCTCACGCAGTCCGGGACCAACTCGGCCGCCGAGGCCGCAATCCTCAGCGAGACCGATCCGCTGGCTGCCTTCACCGATCGTAGCCTGCTGATTGTCGATGACGACAAGCCCTTCTCCACCCGTCTCGCACGGGCCATGGAAAGCCGCGGCTATCATGTGCAGGTTGCCGAAAGCGTCGCCGAGGGTGTGTCGGCGGTGGAAGCACACGCCCCCGCCTTCGCCGTGATCGACATGCGGCTCGGCGACGGCAACGGCCTCGACGTGATCGCCCGCCTCAAGGAGCGCCGTCCCGAGGCGCGTGGGGTGATCCTCACGGGTTACGGCAACATCGCCACGGCGGTAACGGCCGTGAAGCTCGGCGCGTTCGACTACCTCGCCAAGCCCGCCGATGCGGACGAGATCCACGGCACGCTCATGGCGCAGCCGGGCGAGCGGGCGGACCCGCCGGAGAACCCGATGTCCGCCGATCGGGTGCGCTGGGAACACATCCAGCGGGTCTACGAGCTGTGCGGTCGCAACGTCAGCGAGACGGCGCGTCGGCTCAACATGCACCGCCGGACGCTGCAGCGGATCCTGGCCAAGCGCGCCCCGCGCTGAGAACCGGTCAGGGCGGCGCTGCTTGCGCCGCCCGCCCGCCCTGGGGTAGCAGGGCGCTCACGAGCCCGGTCATCGGGCAGGAAGGGCGTGAGCAGTGAACGCACGCAATGCGGTCACCATCCTGAGCATGATGGTTCTGGTCGGCACGGAGGTGTTCGCCGTGGCGATCGCCGCCGGTTGGGCGCTCGCGGGTCTGTTCGATCTGGGCGACCGGGTCGGCCATGTCCTGATGGGCGTGTTCAGCCTGTTCGCCGCCTGGATCATGCTCCAGGCTCTGGCGCCGCGCCACGAGCATCGAGCCCATCACCGCCCGTGGCGGCACCGCCGTATCCAAGCGAACCTGACCAAGCGGACTGTCTTGCGCGTCGGATCGTTCGACAAGGCCTCTGGCCTGATCTAAGGATCCGCGGCACAGAGTCGTTGTCGCCGACGCGGTGGGCGACCGGCAACCGGTGAGTTGAACAGCGATGAAAGCCCGTATCACCGTCACCCTGAAGACCGGCGTGCTGGATCCCCAGGGCAAGGCGATCGAGGCGGCTCTGAAGTCCCTCGGCATCCCCGGGATCGAGGGCGTCCGTCAGGGCAAGGTCTTCGACCTCGAGGTGTCCGCCGCCGATCAGGCTGCGGCCCAGGAGACGCTGAAGGCGGCCTGCGAGAAGCTTCTCGCCAACACGGTCGTCGAGAACTACGCGATCGAGATCGCCTGATGCACGCCGCCATCGTCGTCTTCCCGGGTTCGAACCGCGAGGCGGATGTCGCGCGGGCGTTGCGTCTGTCGGGGGCGAAGGTCTCGATGGTCTGGCACGCCGACACGGCGCTTCCGCAAGGGACGGACCTCGCCGTGCTGCCCGGCGGCTTCTCCTATGGCGATTACCTGCGCTGCGGCGCCATTGCGGGCCGCGCGGCGGCCATGGACGCGGTGCGCGCCCATGCGGCCCGGGGCGGCCTCGTGCTCGGCATCTGCAACGGCTTCCAGATCCTGTGCGAATCGGGTCTCCTGCCCGGCGCGCTGATGCGCAACGCCGACCGCCGGTTCATCTGCCACCGGCAGACCCTGCGGGTCGAGCGCACCGATACCCGCTTCGCCCGCGCCTACACGCAGGGGCAGGTGATCGACGTCTGCGTCGCCCATGGCGAGGGCAATTACTTCGCCGATCCCGACACCATCGCCCGCATCGAGGGCGAGGGCCGGGTGGCCTTCCGCTACTGCGACGAGGCGGGCAACATCACGGTTGCGGCTAACCGCAATGGCTCGTTGAACAGCATCGCCGGAATCTATTCGGAGCAGGCCAACGTCCTCGGGATGATGCCCCACCCGGAGAACTTCGTCGAAGGCCTGATCGGCGGCACGGACGGGCGCGGCCTGTTCGAGAGCTTGGCGGCCTGAGAATCTGATCGGACAGATGCATCGCCCCTCTCCCCGCCTGCGGGAAGAGGGGAACCGCGCCCTGCCTTGTGAGGCCCACGTGGAGTAAGGTGTGGTGCTGGATAGACTGATTTCGTTCAGTCTTATGCGATCTCCCGAAGTTTACTTAATAGCCTATTAAGGTTTTCGCTTCATGAATGAGGCATCCAGATTTCTGGATGTCGAGTGCGACCCGTTTTCGTCCACTCTGTTTGATGCCTCCCTGATGACTCGCTCAGCCGCCCCTCGGGGCGGCTTTTTTCGTCGCCCGAGGGGGAGGGGAGCGCCGCCTCACTCGGCGGCGCTCGCATGGAGGCGGGGTGTCTTGCTCTCCTGCGCGGCCTGCTCGCCCTCCCGCACCGCCTTCCGGCGGAAGAGGCGCATCACCACCACGAAGAAGACCGGTACGAAGAACACCGCGAGCACGGTAGCCGTGATCATGCCGCCCATCACGCCCGTGCCGATGGCCTGCTGGCTCTTCGAGGCAGCGCCGGTTGCGATGGCGAGCGGCACCACGCCGAAGATGAAGGCGAGCGACGTCATCACGATCGGCCGGAAGCGAAGGGTCGCCGCGTCGATGGCGGCCTTCACCACGGAGGTGCCGGGCTTCCACAGGTCACGGGCGAATTCCACGATCAGGATCGCGTTCTTGGCCGAGAGGCCGATGATCGTGATGAGACCGATCTTGAAATACACGTCGTTCGGCATGCCCCGCAGCATCACCGCCGCCACCGATCCGATCACCCCCAGCGGGATGACGAGCAGCACCGAGACGGGGATCGCCCAGCTTTCGTAGAGCGCGGCGAGCAGCAGGAAGACGATCAGCACCGAGAGAGCGAGCAGCAGCGTCGCTTGGCTGCCCGCCAGCTTCTCCTGCTCGGACTGGCCGGTCCAGGCATAGCCGAAGCCCTTGGGCAGTTGCAGCATCAGCTGCTCCATCTCGGCGATGGCATCGCCGGTGGTGAAGCCGGCGCGGGGCTCGCCGGTGAAGCGGACCGACTGGTAGCCGTTGAAGCCGACGATCTGGCTCGGCCCCATCCCCCATTTCAGCTCGGCGAAGGAGGACATGGGCACCATGGTGCCGGTACTGTTCTTCACCGCGTAGTTGAGGATGTCCGAGGCGTTCAGGCGCTGCAATTGCTCGGCCTGGACGTAGACGCGCTGCATCTTGCCCCGGTTCGGGAAGTCGTTGGTATAGACCGAACCGAGGTTCACCTGGATGACGTCGTTGATGTCCTCGAACTTCACGCCGAGCGCCGCCGCCTTCTCACGGTCGATGAGGAGCTCCGCCTGGGGCGTAGCGGGCAGGCCCTCGATCTTCACGTTCTTCAGGATCGGGCTGCGCTTCGCGATGGAGAGCAACTGCGCCTGCGCCGCGGTGAGCGCCGCGTAGCCCCGCTGCGCCCGGTCTTGGAGGCGGAAGGAGAAGCCCGACGCGTTGCCGAGGTTGTCGACCGGCGGCGGCTCCTGGGCGTCGATCACCGCGTCGCGGTAATTGCCCAGGGCGTCGTTGGTGCTCTTCACCAAGGCGGCGGCGGAATTGGCGGCGTCGCGCTCGCCCCAGGGCTTCAGGGTCACGAAGGCCTGGCTGGTGTTCGGCCCCTGGCCCGAGAACGAGAAGCCGTTGAGGATCGTCACCGTGGCGACGCCGGGCTGCGCAAGGAGATGCTCCTCGACCTTGCGCACGGCCGTCATGGTCCGGTTGAACGAGGCGCCGGGGGGCGTCTGCACGTCCACGGTGAAGAAGCCCTGGTCCTCCACCGGCAGGAAGCCCTCCGGCAACTGCACGAAGGCGTAGGCGGTGCCTGCCACTAGCGCGACATAGACCAGCATGACCCGGCCGGCCTTGGCGATGAACCACGCCGTGCCGCGTCCGTAGCGGGCGGTCTCCCGGTCCACGAACCGGTTGAACATCCCGAACACGCCGCCCTTGGCGTGGCCGTGGCCCTTCTCGATGGGCTTGAGGAAGGTGGCGCAGAGGGCGGGGGTCAGCGACAGCGCCAGCAGGGCCGAGAAGGCGATGGACGTGACCATCGCTATGGAGAACTGCCGGTAGATGATGCCGACCGAGCCGGGGAAGAACGCCATCGGCACGAACACGGCCATCAGCACCAGGGTGATGCCGATGATCGCCCCGGTGATCTGGTCCATGGCCTTGCGAGTGGCCTCCTTCGGCGGCAGGCCCTCCTCGTTCATGATGCGCTCGACATTCTCGACCACGACGATGGCGTCGTCGACGAGGATGCCGATGGCCAGCACCATGCCGAACATGGTGAGCACGTTCACAGAGAAGCCCGTGAGCCACATCACCGTCACCGTGCCCGCCAGGGCGATCGGCACGACAATGGTCGGGATGAGCGTGTAGCGGATGTTCTGCAGGAACAGGAACATCACGAGGAAGACGAGGATCACCGCCTCGACCAGGGTATGCATCACCTTCTCGATGGAGGCCTTCACGGCCGGGGTGATGTCGTAGGGGATGTCCCACTTCAGCCCCGGCGGGAAGAACTGCGACAGCTCCACCATCTTGGCGCGGATCGCCTTGGCGGTTTCCAGCGCGTTGCCGTCGGGCGCCAGCGTCACCGAGATACCCGCCGCCTGCCCGCCATTGAGGCGGGTCGAGAACTGGTAGGCGTCGCCGCCGAGTTCGATGCGGGCGACGTCGCGCAGGCGCACGTTCGAACCGTCCGGGTTCGCCCGCAGGACGATGGCCCCGAAATCCTCCACCGTGGAGAGCTGGCCCTTCACGACGATCGGCGCGGTGAGCGCATTGGCCGAGGGGCTCGGCTGCGCACCGACCGCGCCGGAAGCGATCTGGATGTTCTGGTTGCGGATGGCGTCGCTGACGTCGCCGGGGGTGAGGGACAAGCCGCGCAGCTTGTCGGGATCGACCCAGACACGGAGCGACCGCTCCGTCGAGTAGAGCGTCGCGCGGCCGACGCCGGGGATGCGGCGGATCTCGTTGATGACGTTGCGGATCAGGAAGTCGCCGAGGCCCACCTCGTCCATCGCCCCGTCCGTCGAGACGAGGGTGATGATGTTGAGGGTCGCCGCTGAGGCCTCTTCCACGAGGATGCCGTTCTGGCGGACTTCGAGCGGTAGGCGTGCTTCCACGCGCTTGAGGCGGTTCTGCACCTCCACCGAGGCCAGCGACGGGTCCGTGCCCGGCCGGAAGGTGGCGGTGATGTTCACGGAGCCGAACGAGTCGGTGGTCGACTCGAAGCTCATGATGTTGGCCGCGCCGTTCGAGCTCATCCTCGATGAGCCGGGTCGTGCCGGTATAGAGGCTTTCCACCGAGGCGCCGGGGAAGGCGGTCGAGAGGGCGATGGAGGGTGGCGCGATCACCGGATACTGCGCCACGGGCAGGTTCGGGATTGCCAGCGCGCCGCCCAGGATGATGAACAGCGCGACGACCCAGGCGAAAACCGGTCGGTCGATGAAGAAGCGGGCCATGGGCGCCTCCCTCAGCGACGCTGCGCGGCGGCTTGCGCGCGCTGCTGCGAATCCGCCTTCTCGGAGGCCTCGTCCGCGTCGGTCTGCGGCGCAGCTTCGGCATGGGGCGGGGTCTGATCGACGGGCTTCACCGTCATTCCGACGGTGACCTTCTGGAACCCATCCACGATCACCCGCTCGCCCGCCTTCAGGCCGTTGCGGATCAGCCAATCGCCGCCAACCACCGGGCCGACCTCCACCGGCTGGCGCATGACGGTCTGATCGTCGCGGATCACCCACACCTCGGCGCGGCCGTCGTCGGTGCGCTGGATCGCCTGCTGCGGCACGGCGATGGCGTCCGAATCGATACCCTGCTTGATGCGGGCGCGGACATACATGCCGGGGAACAATTCGTCGTGCGGGTTGGGGAACTGGACGCGCAGCGTCACCTGACCCGTGCTCGGATCGGCAGTCACCTCGGAGAAGAGCAGGCGGCCCGCCAGCGGATAGAGGCTGCCGTCATCCATGATGAGGTGGACGTTGGCGGCGTTGTCCTCCAGGCGCGCGAGCTCGCCGCTGGCGAGGTCCCGGCGCAGGCGGTTCAGTTCGCCCACCGACTGGGTGATGTCGACATAGATCGGATCGAGCTGCTGGATCGTGGCGAGCGCCCCCGTCGAGCCCGGCTCGATGAGTGTGCCCTCGGTGAGCAGCGCCCGGCCGATGCGCCCGGTGATCGGCGCGCGCACATCCGTCCATGACAGGTTGAGCTGCGCCCGATCGCGGGTCGCCTTGGCGCCCGCGACTTCCGCCTCGGCCTGCTTCCGCGCGGCGAAGGCGGCATCGTACTGGGCTTGGCTCGCCGTGGCCCGAGCCAGAAGTTGCTCCAGCCGGTCCGCCTGCTGGCGGGCCAGCACGAGCGCCGCCTCCTGACGGGCGAGGGCCGCCTCGGCGCTGGCAAGCTCGACCACATAGGGGGCCGGATCGATCTTGTAGAGGATGTCCCCTTCCTTGACTTGGCTGCCCTGCTCGAACAGTCGCTTGATCACGAGGCCGGAGACCCGGGAGCGCACTTCGGCGATGCGCATGGGGGCGACGCGCCCCGGGAGGTCGCGGACATAGGGAATTGCCTGGGCGTGGACGGTGACGAACCCGACCTCCGGCACGGGGGGCGTCGGCGCGGCGGCCTCGCGTTTGTTGCAGGCGGCCAGCGACAGGCCGAGGGCGGCGACCGGCAGGAGCGCGAGAGCGCGCGACGAAAGACGGGACAGGCGGATCACGGGTTGCGACGCTCCTGACTGGCGTCCGCAGCGCGGACGGAAGTCGTGTGGGCAGACCTAAGGCGGCTCGAAGCGGCACCACCGGTCTGGCCGGGCTTCGGGGCATCTTGGCTCCGAGGCGTGACCAAAATCCGGTGTGCGCGGAACGTCAGGCCGCGCGGGGAGGGCGCAAAGGAGACGCAAAGGGCGCGGAGGCAGGCGGCACCAGGCGCGCCTCGCGGAAGGAGGCCGGCACGGAGCCCGGAACCGGCACGGCTTGCGCGCTCGGCATGGGCAGAGCCGGATCGGGGGCGATCTCGCCGTCGGCGGCCGCGATGGCGGTGCCGTTCCAATCGGCCCGGACCAGCCTCGGCACCTCGACCGGGGCGGTATGCGGGGCCACGACCGTCAAAGCGGGGCGGAACGCCGCGCCGGGTGAGCGCATTTCACCAGAGTCCGGCCAGAGCGCGAAGACGAAGAGAGCGACGAATCCGAGCGCGACCAAGCCGAACGCAATGGCGCCCTGGCCCACGGCGAAGGCCGCGAGCCGCATGCCGGGCCGAGAGGCCGTAGGGTCCGCGAGGAGGCGGGCCGAAGGGGCAGGCGGGCTGATCACGTTTGTGAGATAAGCACGGCCGCCCGCGGATGCAATCGCGACCGGTGACGCATGTCTGTGGCGCAAAATCCACACCGCACTGCAAACGCCGTGCTCGGCTCAAGCCCGGCCTCATCCCTGCCGCGATGGCGATGCCCGGTCCGATTGAGGGCCCACGGGTCCACCTATCGATGGATGCAAGGATACGCATGTCGGGACGCATCGCGACGCTGGCGATCGCCGGATTGATGCTCGGGGCCGTTCCGGCCCGGGCCGATTTCTTCGACCGGGGGCCGATCGCCGATTTTCTCAACGGATTCCGCACACAGGCGATTCCGCGTGAGACGGTGGCTTGGACGGGCAAGGAGAAGCCCGGCACGGTGGTCGTTTCGACCAAGCAGCGCCGCCTTTACTACGTGCTCGGCGGTGGCGAGGCGATCCGCTACGGCGTCGGCGTCGGCCGCGAGGGCTTCTCGTGGTCGGGTGTGAAGACCGTCACCGGGAAGAAGGAATGGCCGGATTGGCGCCCGCCGCAGCAGATGCTGGCCCGCCGCCCCGACCTGCCCCGCTACATGACCGGCGGCCAGGACAACCCGCTCGGCGCCCGCGCCATGTATCTCGGCTCGTCGCTCTACCGCATCCACGGCTCGAACGAGCCCGAGACGATGGGCGCGGCCGTCTCGTCGGGCTGCATCCGCATGACCAACAAGGACGTGGTCGATCTCTACGACCGCGTGAAGGTCGGCACCAAGGTCGTCGTCAAGGACTGACGACAGGGGGATCCCAAAGGACTCGCTCCTTTGGGATCCCTGTTTTCTACTTCGGAACGAAGGCCCAGTAGTCGAGGTCGAGGATCACCGCCGGGTCGTAGCCGTCGTTGAACTTGTCGGGGAAGTCGGCGCAGGGCTGGTTCTTCGTGGCCACCGTGCGCAGGCGCAGCAGGCCGACATCGTCGCGGCCCACATCGGCGGTCTCGACCACCTCGCTCCAGGCATAGACCGTGTCGCCCGCAAACAGCGGCCCGACATGCCGCCCGGCATTGATGCCCGCGATGGCGAAGGCGTTGCCCAGCCCGTTGTAGCTGAGCGCGCGGGCCAGCGAGATGACATGCCCGCCGTAGATCAGGCGGCGCCCGAACCGGGTGTCCTTCGCGGCAAGCCCGTCGAAATGCACCTTGGCCGTGTTCTGGAACAGGCGCGTGGCGATCTGGTGCTCGGCCTCCTCGACGGTCATGCCGTCGACGTGGTCGATACGCTCGCCGGCCTGATAGTCGCCGAAGCGGTGCGGGCTGCCCGCGAGCGCGACGTCGTAGGCCGAGGCATTCAGCGGGGGCAGGGCACCTGCCAGATCCTTCGGATCGACCGCCTTGGCCAGCGTCGGGACATGCTCCTCGGCGATGACGGCCTCCGGGTCGCGCTTCCGCACGAGCACCCAGCGGCAATAGCTCAAAACGGTCTCGCCATGCTCGTCGGAGCCGACCGAGCGCACGTAGACGACGCCCGTCTGCCGGTTGGAGCTTTCCTTGAGGCCGATGACCTCGGAGACGGTGGACAGCGTCTCACCGGGATAGACCGGCCGCCGGAACCCACCTTCGGCATAGCCGAGATTGGCGAGGGCGTTCAGCGACACGTCGGGCACGGTCTTGCCGAACACGACGTGGAAGGTGAGCAGATCGTCGAGCGGGCTCTTCGGATAGCCCAACGCGCGGGCGAAGGCATCCGACGACTGCACGGCGAAGCGCGGCCCGTAGAGGCCCGTGTAGAGCGCCACGTCGCCGGTGGTCACCGTGCGCGGCGTGGCATGGCGGATCGTCTCGCCGAGACGAAAATCCTCGAAGAAGCGGCCGGGATTGGTCTTCACGGAGAGCCGCTCCTTACCGGGTGTAGACGTAGGTGGCCGGGACGGCGAACTCATGCAGCAGGCGGCTGATGAACAGCAGCAGCAGGATGAGGATGATCGGCGAGATGTCGACGCCGCCGAGGTTGGGCAGGAGGTTGCGGATCGGCCGCAAGGCGGGCTCGGTGATCCGGTAAAGGACCTCACCGATCTGCGCGACCACGGGGTTGCGCACGTTCACCACGTTGAAAGCCACCAGCCAACTCAGGACCGCGCTCGCGATGAGCACGTAGATGAAGAGCTGGACGACGGTATCGAAGAGCCAGATCAGGGCGTTCATGCGGGCCGCGCGATGTCCTCGAAGAGCAGGTTCCGCGCGCCGTCGACGCAGAAAGCGAGACGGACATGCGAGACGGGAATTGACAGGCCGAGGCCGCCGCGCCTAGAAGGTCGGCGCCTCGACGGGGCTGTAGCTCAGATGGGAGAGCGCCGCAATCGCACTGCGGAGGTCAGGGGTTCGAATCCCCTCAGCTCCACCAGGCTTTCCTGGTGAAAAGCAATCTTGCACGGAGCGCGAGCGGTTCTTCCGCCGCATCCGAGGCTAGCGTTAGCCGATAGAGCTCGTCGTCTGTTGAAATGCTCGTGGTAGGCGGTTCCTGCGCCCACGATCAGGTGCGCTTCTCAACACACAGATTTGGGTTTTCCGCCTCTGCAGCAGCTGCGTGGCCAGAGACCAGTTCGTGAGTGCCGCAGAGCCGGAGGTTCGTGATCGGCTCAGCGCCCGGCGACGGCGTCGTCATCGTCGATATCGATCTCAGCCGCGATGTGCAGGGGACCGCTTTCGATCAGGTCCGTGAGAGCTGCGGACGGCTTGCGTACGGTGGCGGTGACATCCCACCCTCGTTCGAGGAAGCGCTCGACCAGACCAAGGCCGAGGCCGCGCGAAGCCCCGACGATCAGGGCGCGACGCGTCCTCATGCGACCTGCGCCTCCGGACCGAACCCGAGGTTGGTCACGAAACGGTTCCAGGTGTCCACACGGACTTGGCCGCCGGTGGCGCGGCGGTGCCCCTGAGCGAACTGATCGTCCGGCCCGAGTTCCGGGGCGCGCTCGCTGAGGAACGTGATGAGATCTTGGACCGACGCGCTGCGGGCTGCGAAATGCACGTAGCCGGGCCGGAAGCCCAAATTGGCGCCGATCACCACCTGCCGCCGAAGCCGACCGGTCCAGGATTGTGCCAGGAGCGGGTGGATCTGGCAGGGGGATCGGCAGAAAACCAGACCGACCGGACCGGCGAAGAGTGGCGGGACGCTACGGGCTGCATCGAGGGCAGCCCTGACCTCGGTTCGGGCCGCGCGCAACGCCTCGGCATCCGGATCAGTACCCTCGATGACGGCGGCGGGCTCCGTCGCACGCAACAGCAGCCGCAGGGCCGGGCCCGCATCTCCCGATGCCGAGCGTCGGGGTGCGTTGAGGAGGCTCACGGCCTCGCGAAGTGCCTTGGCGGTATAGGTCTTCCGGAGGAGCGCCATGACATCGGGGAAGTCGCTGCCGGCGCCACGTTCGCCGAGATCGCCGATAAGGCCGATGCCGGCGAGCCATGCGAGATCGTTCGCCTCGCCCAGCGCCGCTGCACAGGCATGAGCGAGGAGGCTGGATGTCGGGATCGGTCGGTCCTCATGGCCAGTGATGATGGTCGTCTCGGCAACCTCCGGTAGAGAGCGAGGAATATGATGATCGACCAGCACCGTCGGAACGCCGGGCACGATGTCTCCTGCCTGAACTCCCAGGTCGGTCACTACGATGCCCCCCGGACGGCGGGACGCAAGCGCCTGACGGGTCGCGGGCGACCAAGCCGAGGCGCCCCGGCCGATGACCTGAACGTCAATGGGGCCGTGCCCGGCACGCTCCAGGGCACGGCCGAAGATCGCTCCCGCCGCTACGCCATCGGCATCGTCGTGGCAGAGGACGATCGGCGGGTTCGGGCCGAAGCCCATGAGGGCACGGGCGAAGGTGGCCCCATGGGCAGCTAAGTCCGTCATCGTGCCTCGATCCCCATGCGACTCATCTCTTCCCAACCTTCTGGGCCGTAGCCGAGCGGCCGGCATTCGTCCGTCGCGTCCGTGCGAAAGCTGGGGCCGATATGTTGCTGGTGCCCCATCGAAGACTTGAGGTCCCATGCCCAAGACCTTGTCGCTCGCTGGAGCCGGGCGGGCCTGACGGGTCCGCCCAGGCATTGATGGAAAGTTCCTACGCTCCCAGTGCAGCCCCAAAGGCAGCAAGAGCGGCTTCCCCGGCCGCGCTCGCCTCCTCGGCCGTGGGGTAGGATTCCGGCGACACGCGGACGGACGTGCCGAGGGCGTCCGTGAGGTGCCAGCGGAAGCCGGCATGGTCGCCGCCGCAGGCCTCGACCGTGACAGTGACCGGGGTCGGATCCTCCATCGCCCGGCTCCTCAGCCGTCCGCCTTCGCGCCGCTCAGCGTCAGATCCAGGTAGGTCTTGGTCACCGCCTCCTCTAGCGTCGAGGAGCTCTTGCCGATGGAGTCCAGTGCCTGGTCGAGCTGGGCCAATGGCCCCTTCCTGGTGTCCACGTGCCGGCGCAGCACGACGGCGTAGTCGGGGTAGCGCTCCAGGCCGGAGAGTTGGCGCTCCATCCGCTCTGAAGCCTGCATTTCCAACGCGCGCGTGTTGCGAAGAGCGCCCGCGTAGATCGTGCCGGTCTCCGTGCTGGCCATACCGCCGTTGCTCCATGTCATCGCGAGGTTCGCCCGCCAACGTCAGGTCGGTACCCCCGTTTCCTGGCGACGGCTGCGACGGAACAGCCGCACCAAGCCTGCCGAGGACATGTCCTGGCTCGCGTGGTGGCGACAGCACCTCATGTCGCCAATGCGGAGCCGGTGACACACCTCGCCAGGCCCGACCGTCACGGTGTCGACCCGCGCAGACCCGCACGAAAAAGGAGGGACTGCCGAACGGCAACCCCTCCTTTCGCCACGGTCACGCGCGGTGGTTCAGGCCGCCGTACCCCACTCGTCCTTCGCCTGAGCGGCAGTGCGATTCAGGCGCACCTCGCCCCCTCGATCGTCTCGATGGAATCGACGTGGATGAAGTGGTGGATACCTTGGGCTTCCGGATCTGTCCGGGTGAGCTTTATGCGTTGCCCGTCGAGATGATCGACGGTGCCGACATGGCCGCCGTCGGAGCCGACGACAGGCATGTGTTCTTGGATCTTGGCGATATCGACCATGATCGGAGCCTCAGGCTGCCTTGGCCTTGGCACCCCGCTTCGGGGCAGCCTCCGCCTCGGCCTCGTCCGTATCCTGTTCCGACCCTTCGACATTGATGCGCTCGGCAATTTCCGAGAGCAGCTGATCCGTCTTCTTCTCCTCCTGCAGCGTCTCGTCGAGGAGCTTGGCCGCATCCGTGTAGCCGAGCTGCGTGGCCCAGGTTTTCAGGGTACCGTAGCGGGCGATCTCGTAATGCTCGACGGCCTGCGCACAGCCCACCAGCACGGCATCGGCGGCAGGGCCGTCGCCAAAATCTTCGAGATCCTCCTCCATCTCGGAGGTCAGACCCTGCATGGCCTCGCAGGTTTTTGCACGGGCCGGCTTCCCGATGATCTCGAACACCTGCTGCAGCCGCTCGACCTGATTGGCGCTCTCTTCGGCATGGGTTTCGAACGCCTGCTTGAGCTCCTCGTGCTCGGCAGCCTTCGCCGACTTTTTCAGCGCACGAACCGATTGCTTTTCAGCGTAATAAACGTCCTTCAACGTCTCATAGAACGCATCATGCAAGGTTTTCTGCTTGGTAGCCATGCTTTAACGTTCCCAAATGTTTCATTATTCTAGGCCGCCAGCGGCATATCAGCGGCGGCCGTCTCTTGGAGAACTCGTTTTCATCGGGTGAGGTCCCGAGTTTATTATGGGGATACGAGGAAAAATTTCGGGAACTCCGAGAACCGTGGCGATCTTGTCGATGCCCTGGGTAATGCTCACCCGTCCGCAATCATGACGTGGTCCGCGATGCCGTCGGTCTTGCCGCTCAGGCCGGGCACCTCATCGAGTTGCCGCAGACTGGTGAACCGGCCCCGTTCCTCGCGGTAGCGCACGATCTCAAAGCCGTGGCCCTTCAAGGCGGACACGCTGTCCAATTCGTCCGCAGTCGCCGTGTTCAGATCGATCACTGTTCCATCCCTTCGCAGACATCCGGTGCTCTGCTCAAACCTCCCTCGGGGCGCCAAGTTGCCCTGCGGGTGCCGGGTTGAAGGCCCGCGTGGGCTTCAAAAGCGCGGACTTTGCGATCATCTGTGGTTTGAAGCCCCTCGGTGAGCCCTGCGCAGCATTCTCAGGTTCCTCGGCCACGAGGCCCGTCGCAGCGAAGCCGGACGGGCCCTCAGGCCGTGCATGACTTGGGAGAGGTTGTGAACGAGACGGTCGCCGGGGGAATCGTGTGGCTTCCCGGCCAGTGTGCCAGGGTCTAGCCTCGGCGCTGGCTCATGGACGTCGTCACCCGGCCCATATCGACCGAATGCCGCCCGTCGGTGCAAAGGTCCGGGATCCAAGACCGCTACCCTCGAGCTTCGGTCGTAACTCGACACCAATCGACAATCTTCGGGGCCCGTTCAGGACTGCGAACCCATCGTCTCGCGCATCAGGCCCGGTACCACGCCCGCGATCTCCCGAGCCAGGAAGCCGATCGGGCCGATCGTGCTGGACAGGCGCCGGCCGGCCTCGCCATGTAGGAACACGCCCCACAGCGCGGCGGCAATGGGATCGATTCCACGGGCGAGGAGTCCGACGACAAGCCCGGCGAGAACGTCACCTGAGCCCGAAGTGGCCAAGCCGACACCGCCTCCCTCGTAGAGCCAGTGCCCGCCCCGTGGGTCTACGATCCACGTCGTGGCGCCCTTCATCACCACCACCGTCCCGAGAAGGTCGGCCGCTGCGCGGGCCGCGTCGAGCGGGTCCGCCTCGATCGCATCCCGGCTCCGGTCCAGAAGCTGAGCCATCTCGCCGGCATGGGGCGTGATCACCGCGCGCTGGCCGCTCGCCTTGACGTTCTCGGCATGGTCCGCCAGCCCGCACACCGCGGCCGCATCGAGAACGAAGGACGGGGATCCCTCCGCGCCGAGCAGCCGGACTGTCAGCGACGTGGTCGGTTCATCGCCGATCATGCCAGGCCCGACGAGGACAGCACCGCACCCTCCGGCCATCCGCAGCAGATCATCGGCCGCCCGTGGCGCATCCACTCCTCCATCGGGGGCTTCCGGCAAGCCCACGACCATCGCTTCGGGGACCATCAGGCCCATTCCGGCCGCAGCGCTCTGAACGGTGGCGATCTTCAGCTTGCCCGCGCCCGCGCGGAGGGCCGCAACACCCGCTAGAAGAGCCGCGCCGGGGACCGACGCCGAGCCGCCGATGACGAACGCGCTGCCGCGCGCCTCCTTGCTGCCCTCCTCGGGCACCGG
Organism: Methylobacterium komagatae; assembly: GCF_042661665.1. NCBI lineage: Bacteria > Pseudomonadati > Pseudomonadota > Alphaproteobacteria > Hyphomicrobiales > Methylobacteriaceae > Methylobacterium > Methylobacterium komagatae. Next base: position 1,142,009 of record NZ_JBHSWN010000001.1, on the reverse strand, counting down.
GAGCGGGTGCTGCCTCAGCAGGCCGGGCGTGAGGATTAGCTGGGTCATCGGGCCGCCACGTTCGCATCGGGCTCGGACGTCACCGGCGCGCCGCCTTCGGCGATGGGGGCGACGAAGTTGTAGCACTCCAGCGCGAGCTTGCCGGTGCCGTGGTCGGAGGAGCGGAAGGCGTACTCCGTCACCGAGCAGTTCGCGACGTCTCCCTCGGCGTCGATCGCCAGGATCTGCGCTTCGGTCATGTCCTCGATCAGGTAGCGCAAGCACAGAACCACGACCTGATGCGCGACGATGAGAACCCGTCGTTCGCCGTGGTGCAGGGAGACGGTATCCAGCGCGCTCCTGAGGCGCAGGATCACGTCGCACCAGCTCTCGCCGGAGGGCGGCCGATGATAGAACTTGCCGAGGCGTTGGCGCATCGCGGCCTGATCGGGATGCATCTGCTCGACACCTGTCCGGGTGAGCCTGTCCAGGATGCCGAGTTCCCTCTCACGCAACCGCTCGTCGACGAAGAACTCTGCCGTGTCGCCCGTCAGGCCGCCAGCGGCGCGGATGCGCTCCGAGGTCTGCCGCGCGCGAAGGTAGGGTGAGGTCAGCACGATCTCGGGCCGGTCCTCGGTTGGCCGATCCGCGAACCAATGTCCGACGGTATCGGCCTGTTGTTCGCCGCGCGCACTGAGGGGCACATCGACGTCGCGCTCGGCGATGTCGATCCTCGCGAGGCTCGCGCCGTGAGCCGCGTCCGCCGCGACGTTGCCAGCACTTTCACCGTGCCGCACGATCCACAACCGGCTCGGCCAGCGCTGATGCATGGAGTTTCACCCTCTGGTTGCGTTCGGCAACTCCGGTCCGGCCTGTGAGTTCGCGGGTGCGACGCGCCGTCGTTGGTGGGACGCAAGGCTCGGTGAACAGTGGTGTTCGAGGGCCTGACAGCGTCTGGCAGTTCCGGTCATCCCTTCACGGCGGGTAGGGGCATTCCTGCTGGTAGAAGCCCCCTGGATCTCATGAGACGGCCTGCCGGCCCGCCGCCAAGGTGGCTTCCGGGGTCATCTGCCATCTTGGGTCTTGGATAAGGGCGGATAATCCTTTGGGGACGAATGGCTCGGCCGACCGTTGGTCCTGCATCGCCATCGCGGAGCCATCGATGTCCGACTCGACTGAACTGTCCAAGGAGCCGCCGGTCTCGAACGGGCAGAGTGGCCGGCCCCGCGACGAGACGATCGCGCAGACGGGTCGTGGCCTGCCCAACGACACGGGCGAACCGGTGCAGGTCGACGAGGACGAAGCGAAGCGGATCGAGGAGAAGATTCGGCAGCTCTAGCTCGCCCCGCGTCAGGCCAGCGCTTCGGTTCTTTCACCGATGGTCACTGGGAATCTTACCGTGAGCCACGCCACCTATCCGCCCCTCGACGTGTTGAAGCCCGTCGCGGATGGTCTCTGGATCGTGGATAGCGGCCCCTTGCGTGCGCTGGGCATGCCGTTGCCCGTGCGTATGACCGTCGTCCGGCTCGACAACGGAGACATCTGGCTCCACTCGCCGACGCGCTACGATCCTGCGCTCCACCAGGCGATCGCGGGCCTCGGGCCGATCCGGCACCTCGTGGCGCCGAACGTCGCCCACTGGACCTTCCTCAAAGCCTGGCAGGACCATTGCCCGGATGCCCTGACCTGGGCCGCGCCGAACCTCGATCGGCGGCGGCAGGTCCGCCGGTCGGGATTGCGCATCGACCGGGTGCTCTCCGACGAGACGCCGGGGGACTGGGTGAAGGACTTCCATCGCTCGTCGTGCCCGGCGGTCTCGGCTTCCGGGAGGTCGCCTTCTTCCATATCCGCACCTCGACGCTGCTGTTGACCGACCTCGTGCTGAATCTGGAAGCCGGGAAGATGCCCGTGCTGCTCCGGCCGTTCCTGCGCCTCGCGGGTATGACGGCCCCTCACGGGATGCCACCGCCCTACCTGCGCTTCGCGGTGAAGCTCCGGAAGACCGATGCCGCGGCGGCCGTGACCCGCCTGCTGGATTGGGAGCCCGAACGCGTGGTGTTTACCCACGGCACGTGGTTCGCCCGCGACGGCACGGCTGCCCTGCGCCGATCCCTGCGGTGGCTGATCTAGAGCATTGACCGTCGGAGTGGATGCCGGTTTGGCGTGACGCCTTCGCCTGGGCAGCGGTGGCCGTTGCTGGCCGATCCGCCGCCGTGGAAGATCAGGTCGAACGTGCCCACATCCCGGCCCTCTCGCAGACCGCCGACATGATGATCTCGTGCGCTTCGTTGAGAAGCACGATGCTGTTCCCCCATCGTCCGGCGCGATGGAAAACATCGTCTCTTCTACGAGGGCCGCCCACGCGGGATGCCCGCCTGGCGGGGCAAGATCCCGGACGAGCAGATGTGGCAGCTCGCGGCCTACGTGAAGTCGCTGAACCAGCCGGGCGGCATCGCGCCTCCCCTGTAGGAACGGACTATCCGTTCCCCGTCATTGCGAGCGCTGTAACAATTCAGGGCAACTGGACGCTTCAGAACGTAACGCCATCCTAATTGCTTCGCTGTGTTCGCAATGACCCAGCCTCTCTTACTTATGTTTACGATAAAATTCAGATCGATACTGATCTGAGTTTCTTGTCGACGCTTTCAGGAAATGTAAAAAAATCAAACAATTGAGCCGCGAACGGCAGTTGTTTGAGCCGGACTATACCTCGCAGAGGCCTGTCGCATGCCGAGCCGTCGCGCCTCTGTCTCGAAAGCCGGAGCCATCGTCCTCGTGGGCCTCGGGCTGTCCGGTTGCCAACAGCATAACCTGCTCGACGCGAAAGGGCCGGTCGGCGCCGCCGAGGCCAACATCCTCATCATCGCCTCGGTGATCATGCTCGTGATCATCGTGCCGACGATGATCGCCACGCTTGTCTTCGCGTGGTGGTACCGCGCCTCGAACACCAAGGCGCGCTACCGGCCGGACTGGGCCTTTTCCGGCCGGATCGAACTCGTCGTCTGGTCGGTGCCGCTGCTCACCATCATCTTCCTCGGGGGCATCGCCTGGATCGGCGCGCACCGGCTCGATCCTGGGACGCCCATCGAATCCGAGCGGAAGACCCTCGAGGTGCAGGTCGTCTCCCTCGATTGGAAATGGCTGTTCATCTACCCCGAGCAGGGCGTCGCCAGCGTCAACGAACTCGTCATGCCGGCGGGCACGCCTGTGCGGTTCAGCCTGACCTCGTCGAGCGTCTGGAACTCGTTCTTCGTGCCGAAGCTCGGCAGCATGATCTACACGATGCGGGGCATGGTCACCCGCATGCATCTGATGGCCGATCAGGAGGGTGAGCTTTACGGCCTCTCCTCGCATTTCAGCGGCGACGGCTTCTCCGACATGAACTTCCCCGTGCGGACGGTGTCGGAGGACGGGTTCGGCGCCTGGGTCCGTCAGGCGCAAGGGGAGGGCACCCGCCTCGACCGGGCCTCCTACGCCGAATTGGCCAAGCAGAGCACCGCCGACGCCCCGCGCCGCTACGGCAGCGTCGAGCCCACCCTCTTCGACGGCATCGTCGCCCAGACCGTGCCCCCCGGCCCCGGCCCCTCCGCCCCCGGCACCGTGCCCGGCGTGCGGCACAAGGGAGGTACCTGACTCGTGCTCGGCAAGCTCAGCCTCGATGCGATTCCCCTCAGCCAGCCGGTGCCGCTGGTGGCGGGCGCCATCGTCGTCCTCATCGTGCTCGGCGTCGTCGCCTGGATCGTGATCGCCGGGCACCTGCCATATCTCTGGCGGGAATGGATCACGAGCGTCGATCACAAGCGCATCGGCGTGATGTACTGCCTGCTCGCCCTGGTGATGCTGATCCGGGGCTTCTCCGACGCGTTGCTGATGCGCTCCCAGCACGCGCTCGCCTACAAGGCGCCGGGCTACCTGCCGCCCGAACACTATGACCAGATCTTCTCCGCCCACGGCGTCATCATGATCTTCTTCGGGGCGATGCCCTTCATGATCGGGTTGATGAACTTCGCCGTACCGCTGCAACTCGGCGTGCGCGACGTCGCCTTCCCCACCCTCAACTCCGTGAGCTTCTGGCTCACCGCCTCGGGGGCGCTGCTCGTCAATGTCAGCCTCGTCGTCGGCGAGTTCGCGCGCACCGGCTGGTGGCCCGCCCCGCCGCTCAGTGAGACGACGTATTCGCCGGGCGTCGGGGTCGATTACTACATCTGGGCAATCCAGATCTCGGGGGTGGGCACGCTGCTCTCGGGCGTCAACCTCGTGACGACGATCCTGAAGATGCGTGCGCCCGGCATGAGCTACCTGCGCATGCCGATGTTCTGCTGGACGGCGCTGGCCTCGAACCTGCTCATCATCGCGGCCTTCCCGATCCTGACCGCGACGCTCGCGATGCTGGCCCTCGACCGGTACATGGGCTTCCACTTCTTCACGGATTCCCAGGGCGGGAATTCGATGATGTTCATGAACCTGTTCTGGGCCTGGGGGCACCCGGAGGTCTACATCCTGGCGCTGCCCGCCTACGGGGTGTTCTCCGAAGTCATCTCCACCTTCTCCGGCAAGCCACTCTTCGCCTACCGCTCGATGGTCATGGCGACGATGGCGATCTTCATCCTCTCCTTCATGGTGTGGCTACACCACTTCTTCACCATGGGGCCTGGCGGCGACGTCAACGGCGTCTTCGCCATCACCTCGATGATCATCGCCGTGCCGACCGGCGTGAAGATCTTCGACTGGCTCTTCACCATGTATGGCGGCCGCGTGCGGTTCACGACGCCGATGCTGTGGTCGCTCGGCTTCATGCTGACCTTCGTGGTCGGCGGCGCGACCGGCGTGTTACTCGCGATCCCGCCCGCGGACTTCGTGCTCCACAACAGCATGTTCCTCGTGGCGCATTTCCATAACGTGATGGTCAGCGCCGTGCTGTTCGGGGCCTTCGCCGGCTACGCCTACTGGTTTCCGAAGGCGTTCGGCTTCCAGCTCGACGAGTGGTGGGGCAAGGCGGCCTTCTGGTTCGGCATCTCCGGCTTCGTCATCGTCTTCGGCGCCTTCTACTGGCTCGGCCTGCTCGGCATGACCCGGCGGATGCAGCATTACGACGTGGCGGACTGGCGCCCGTGGATCCTCATCTCGGCCTTCGGCGTGCTCGTGATGATGGCGGGCGTCGTCTGCCAAGTGATCCAGCTCGTGGTCTCGATCCGCCGCCGGGAGCAGCTGCGCGACGTGACCGGCGACCCGTGGGATGGGCGCTCGCTCGAATGGGCCACCGCCTCGCCGCCGCCGGTCTTCAACTTCGCGGCCCTGCCGGAGGTCCACGGCGAGGAGGCCTACTGGACCATCAAGAGCCGGGCCCGCGAGCAGATGCGCCTGCGCGACGAGCCGGCCTACGCGCCTATCGAGATGCCGATCAACAACCCGACCGGGGTGGTCTGCGCCTTCTTCGCGACGCTCATCGGCTTCGCGATGATCTGGCACATCTGGTGGCTCGCGGCGCTGGGCTTCGCCGGCGCTTTCCTGACCTTCGTCGTCTTCGCATGGCGTGACACGGTCGAATACGAGATCCCGGCTTCCATCGTCGCCCGCGTGAACCGGGCGAACCGGGCGACGCGCCTCGAAGCCCTGCAGGGCGCCTCGCAGCGGAGGGCGGCATGAGCAGCACCGCCGCCGTCACGCCGCTGCGCGGCGACCCCTACCATCTCGGCCATGCCGGGGGCGGGCACGGGGAATCCCGCGCCACCGGCCGGGGCACCGGAGGCCCAGCCCCGAAGCGCATCATCGTCGCCTATGGGTTTTGGATCTTCATCCTCAGCGACATCGTGATGTTCGCGGCCTTCTTCGCGGCCTATGCGGTGCTGGCGGGCGGCACCGCCGACGGGCCGAAGGGCGCGGAGCTGTTCGACCTCGACAACGTCGCCATCGAGACCGCCCTTCTGCTGCTGTCGAGCTTCTCCTGCGGCATGGCGGCTCTGGCGCTGGGCGCCCGACGGATGCTGCCGTTCCAGACGGCGATGCTCGTGACATTCATTCTCGGCGCCGGGTTCGTAGCCCTCGAATTCCTCGAATTCCGCGACCTGATCGAGCGCGGGGCTGAGCCCTCGCGCAGCGCCTTCCTCTCGGCCTTCTTCACCCTGGTCGGCTGCCACGGACTGCATGTGAGTATCGGCCTGCTCTGGCTGCTGACCATGATGGCGCAGGTGCTCACCAAGGGCTTCCGGCCCGACATCGCCCGCCGCACCCTGTGCTTCGCCCTGTTCTGGCACGCCCTCGACATCGTGTGGGTCGGGGTGTTCAGCGTCGTCTACCTGATGGGAGCTGCCCCATGACCGACACGGATCTCGACCGGCACCAGACCGATGTCGCGCCCGGGGAGGAATATCCCGAAGAGGAGATCGGCAAAGGGATACGCGGCTACCTGATCGGCTTGGCGCTGGCGAGCCTGCTGACGGTCTGCTCCTTCGCGATGGTGCGCGCGAACTTCGTCTGGGCCCCCGCCATCCCCGTGGCCATCATCGTGTTCGCCATCGCGCAGATGGGCGTCCACCTCGTCTTCTTCCTGCACATCACGACCGGGCCAGACAACGTCAACAACGTGATGGCGCTGGCCTTCGGCGTGCTGTTTGTCGTGTTGCTGATCGGCGGATCCGTCTGGATCATGAATAACATGAACGCCAACATGATGGCCGGTCCCATGCCGGGCACGCACGCGCATTGAAGCGTTCTTGCCAAGTCTTTCCACTTCTTTGGCATGGAGCAATATTCAAAGAAACTGACATGCATAAAGTATTGTTTTCACCTACGTTACTTGGTTGTCAATAAAAATAAAGGAGGCGTGAACCTTCGATTGGCCGCGCAGTTCGAAGGGAAGAGGCGTTATACTCCGTGCCTGTATGCGACAGTTATTGAAGCGTCGCAGCAGCTCCCGCCTCTGACCTCCCTTGATCACGCGGAGCACACAGCATGTATTTCCACGACAAGCGCTTGCAGTATCCGGTGCGCGTTGAGAGCCCCGACCCCGTCTATGCCCGCATGCTGCAGCAGGCGATCGGCGGAATCGAGGGCGAGATCCGCGTCTGCATGCAGTATTTCTTCCAGGCCTGGGGCAACCGCGCGCCGACGACGAAGTATCGCGACATGCTCCTGAACACGGCGACGGAGGAGATCGGCCATATCGAGATGCTGGCGACTGCCGTCGCCATGAACCTCGAGAATGCGCCGACCAAGGTGCAGGAGGCCGGCGCCGCCGACGCCATCGTCGGTGCCGTGATGGGCGGCGAGAACCCCCGTCACATCGCGGAGGGGATGCTGCACAAGACGCTGCTCTCGACCGGCATGGCGGCTTTCCCCGGCAATTCCGACGGGCTGCCGTTCGACATGTCCCATATCTACGCGAGCGGCAATATCGCCGCCGACATGTACTGCAACGTCGCCGCCGAGAGCACTGGTCGCGTGCTGGCCGTCCGTCTGCACACGGCCACCAACGATCCCGGCATGCGGGACATGTGGAGCTTCCTGATCGCGCGGGACACGATGCACCAGCAGCAATGGCTGGCGGTGATCGAGGAACTCGGCGGCTATCCGGGGACCCTGCCGATCCCGAACTCCTTCCCGCAGGAGAAGGAGCACCAGAAGTTCAATTACGCCTTCTTCTCGACCTCGGCGGACGGCTCGCCGCCGCCGGCCGGGCGCTGGACGGACGGCCCGTCCCTCGACGGGAAGGGTCAGTACAGCGTCGTGCAGAACGCGCCGATGGGCGAGGAGCCCGTGCTCGGTCCCGCAAGGCCCGACAGCGGCGCGCAGACCCAGCAGATCGGCTGATCCTTCTCCGCGCGGGCCCCGGCCACTCCGGGAGCCTGCGCGGCCCCGTGATCGACTTTGACGGAGGTTAAGCGTCCTATGCAGGCCCGGATCGTCGACCGTCGGATCGAACTGGCCCGCAACGCGGATGAGAAGAAGCCGCTCTTGCAGCGCCTCAGTCGGGTCGAGGGACAGGTTCGCGGCCTCAAGGCGATGATCGAAGAGGACCGATACTGCCTAGACGAGATTCAGCAGATCAACGCGATGACCGCCGCGATGCGCGAAGTCGCGCTCCTCCTGATCGGGCAGCATGTGTCCGAGGGCGCGCAGATGGCGACCACATCCTCTGACGCGGACGCTGTCGTTGACGACGTGATGAGGGTCCTGCGGGCGGCTTTGCGCACGCGGGAGTGAGAGCGTCCATTGCGGCGCACCTCCGTCGCTACTCTTGGGTCTCCCCGCGTTTCCTGGCCTCCATACACTGCCGGTCGAAGAGTTCGAACGCGTCGGCTTCAAGCAAGGCGGTCGCCGCCATTATGCTGTCGGCCAGATGCGACGGGTCGCCTGTGCCGGGAACCGGTAGCATCACCGGAGATCGCTTCAGGAGCGAAGCCAGGGCAGAGGCCCCTTCGCCGACGCCATGCCCGGTGGCCATGTCGGCAAGGGCGGATCCCTCCGCGCCATGGTCTCGCGGGCGAGGGGCGACCAGAGTGAACCCTATGCCATTCTGCAGAGCCGGAGGTTCGTGATCTGCTCCGCGCTCCGCGGCTCACCGTGACGGTCCTCACCGAAGAATGGACGCGTCCTTGAAGGCGGACCGGGGTCGTACCTTCATCCAGAAATGCTTTTTTCGCAGCACGCCGTTCGGAGCCTACGTCTGACGCGTAGGCGTTGATGATCCCGGCCAATAAGCCGGGAAAGCGCGCTTCCACTTCGGTCCAGCGGGAATGGTTGCGCAGCTCGACGCCATGGCGTTCGCTGCGGATCAGACCGGCCTCGCGCAACACCTTGAAGTGGTTGGACAACGAAGATTTGGGGATGACCCGGTCCCCCACTGCCGACAAGGCCGAGCAAGCCTCGACGCAGCCAGCTCGCATGATCTTCGCGAAGATGGCTGCACGGTCCGGGTCGGCGAGCGCATGCAGGATCGCCTCTGGACGGACATCCTCGATCGCAGGGTGAAGCAGGGGTCTCATCGTCCATCCATATGGGGCCTTGAAAGACGCTCCGTTAGTTCCGAAGTTCCGAACTATGGGATCAAGGCTGGCGTCGCGCAGCCGACCCATCGCGGGGATAGCACACATGACAAAGCTCAGCAGCAAGGTCGCCGTTGTCACCGGCGCCTCGAAGGGCATCGGAGCGGGCATCGCCAAAGCATTGGCGAGAGAGGGCGCCGCCGTGGTGGTAAACTATGCGTCGAGTAAGGCCGGAGCCGACGCCGTCGTGGCGGACATCACTTCGGCCGGCGGCCAAGCCATCGCCGTTCAGGGCGACGTGTCCAAGGCATCCGAGGCGCAAGGGGTGATCGAAGCAGCGGTGAAGCAGTTCGGCCGGCTCGACGTGCTGGTCAACAACTCCGGCATCTACGAGTTCGCGGCGATCGAGGAGGTCACCGAGGATCACTACCGCCGCCAATTCGACGTCAACGTGCTCGGCATCCTGCTCGCGACCCAGGCGGCCGTGAAGCATCTCGGCGAGGGCGCAAGCATCGTGAATGTCTCATCCGCGATCACGCATGTTCATACGCCCACGGCGGCGGTCTATGCAGGAACGAAGGGGGCAGTGAACGCCATCTCGGGGGTCCTCGCCAACGAGTTGGCCCCGCGCAAGATCCGCGTGAATGTCGTCAGCCCCGGCTTCGTGGTGACCGAGGGTACGCACACCGCGGGCGTCGTCGGCTCCGAGATGGAAACCGGTCTCGTCGCACAGACTCCGCTCGGCCGTGCTGGTCAGCCGGACGACATCGCGACGGTCGTTGCCTTCCTGGCCTCCGATGATGCAGGTTGGCTCACCGGAGAGAACATAACCGCCAGCGGCGGTATACGCTGAAACATGACGACCGCATCTAAGGGCGCGACCGCGCCATGCTGAGCGTAGATGCGACAGTCAGAACGAGCGTCGGTGAGCCAAATTCGGCCACCGACACTGTCCGCTCTCTGATCCGCCCCGATTGAGTCGCAACCATATCTGGTCAGCCTTCACCGCTTGGCCGGCTGCGCCGGCCAAGCGATCCGCGGTGGAGCGGCCCACCGCGCACGAACTTTGCTCTTGGCCCACCTCGTTGGGGCCAAGAATGGGTCAGGTTCCCGCTTGCAGGCGTGCGGCGCCCACGATCCGGCCAGTTGGCTCCTGCAGGATCAAGGCGAAATCTTCGCCGACCGGTCGCTCGGCACTCAGCTTCACTGGCTTGCCTTCCCAGAAGCCGAGATCGCGCAGGGAGCGCACCACATTCGCTTGCACGATCGTACGTCCGCCGTTCTCGCCACGTGCGATAGAGGTGCGATGCCTCCGGTCGAAGCCGACCAGAAGAATCCGGGCCGTTCCCTGACCCTCGCCGATCGTAATGCCGATCTCGTTCCCCGTGCTGACAAGAGAGATAGTCGCCGCAGTTGATGCATTGGCCCTTGCATCTGCAATAGCGGCATCCGCCTCCCCACGACGGGAACCGACGAGGCTTCGTACGCCATCCACCACGAGTTGCGGCGTAAAGCTGACGCTTCCGAATTGGTCGGCGTAGGCCGCCTGTCGGTTCGTGGCACCTTCGAACGAGAAGGCATCCTTCCACCCCAGCCTGTTCCAGTAGGTCACGTGGAAACCGAGGGGCAGAAGATCGGGCTGCTCGGCCAGCTCCGCGAGCAACTCCTCGGCCGGGGGACATGATGAGCAGCTCTGTGACGTGAAGAGCCCAAGGACGAGAGGCCGTGCCTGCGCAGGGAAGGGTGCGAGACCGAGCGCCATGACGCAAAGCGCGCGAACGGAGGGGAGGGGCATCATGCGGTTCCCATCGACGGTGGATCGATGCCGCTCATTCGCAACGGTCTGCGACCCGGTTACACGGCGCTTGTTCGCTGCGGATCGCTCAGTCACTCAGGCTTTATCGAAAATTCAGCCGGTGCCGACCGATGTCGAATGCTTGGCGAATGGCCCTGTTGTTGCCGCGCAGACAGGGACATTGCACACAAAGATTGTGATGACATCAATTCTCGCTCACTTGCTGAGCCGGACTTGACCGGCAATGGGACCGACGCCGGCAGGCACCGGGACATTCGAGCGATCGTAATTGGCGTTCAGGACGAGGTTGGGTCCCTTGTAGAGATTCACCTGCTGGGCGACCACGACGGTATAATTCGACTGGTCGGCGACGGGTCTTTCCCCGTCCAGCACGAGCCGACCGCCGGGCAAGTGGATCGTGCCAAGCATCTGGCGGGTGTTGTTACTGATGATACGGTACATCCTCATTGGCGAGGTTTGCCCGCGAGGCGCCGGAGTTGGGGCGACGGGCGGGCTCGTCAAAGGACAGTTGCCCAATGGGCTCAAACTTGCATTCCAAGAGTTTAGGTACAAGGCCGGGTCTACTGGCGTTGCGACCTGGGCATCATCGGAGAGAAGGAGCCCCGCCATCGAGCCGCTTGTTGGCGCCGTCAGGCTGATCGTTGTATCAGTATTGAAGAGAACTCCCGAGGCATCCCCTGTGAAATGAAGTGATACATCGTGTCCTTCGAGAGAAGCGTGCTTGTCGACCAAGAGTGGTCCGTCCTTGAAGACGTAGCTTCCTGCTCGCAGTGTGACAACGGCGTTGCCTGTGATGAGAAGGCCGCCGCAATAGGTTCCCGGATCGAGCGTCGTTGATTGAGCAATCTTGTTTGTTAGTTCGTATTGATTCTTTTTTTCGGACGAACGATTTGAATTTGAATTCGAGAGAAGAAACGGGAGGCTACTATTGAATGTATTGTTGATCTGATTATTGATAAGAAATTGGATTTTATAGCCGAGGGAAGAGAGATAACTCAACGCATCGGAAGCTGGCGGAATGCTTTGGCATGTGCCCACGCTGGGGCCCATCCGATTGCTCAGCGGGTCTTTGATCGTCGGACACTCGGTTCTCGGGCTGGGGTGGAAGTTGGCTCTCGGACCGTCGAAGCCTCCTGCCGAACAGATCGTCTCGGCCTGCGCCATCGCGTTGGCCTCGCCGATGAGTGCTCTAGCGCTATTGGAGTTGGTGTAGAGCGAGCAATTCGTTGCCGTAACTCGGGCGTCGGATTGCAGGCTGATCGCTCCCATCGCTTGAGGATCTGTCGTCAACATACATAAGCGCATCTTGCCCATCAGATTGGCGCGGGCGTTGGCCGTGACGTTGACGAATTTCAATCCAACCAGCCCGCCAAAATACATTTTGACAGCTTCTCGCGCCGAGGCCGAGACCCCGTCATTCTCTGCGAACACCTCCGCACTGACGACGAGCGCGCTGGGATCGACGGGACGGGCCGTGACTTGAACCGTGCGATCCGTAAGGGCCTTGACGGTTTGAGGATTGGATCCGGCCAGTTTCAGGGCGTTGCCGCCCGTCAGCACACCTGTATCGACCGCATCCTGAAGCTGAGACTTGCGCGCGGCGAGCCGCGCGTAATCGACCGATCCCCCGACGAGCAGAACGATGACCGGCAACATAAGCCCCGACAGCAAAGCAATTCCGCCACGTCGATCCTTCCAGCTGCAACCAACGGCGGCGGCAAGCCGCTGCTGAAGTCTTCTGGTAGTAAGCGCAATCGTTTGTTTGAAGCCGGACATTATCCTTCGGCCTTAAATTGGTTCATTTCGCCTCTAGGTGGCAAAATACGATCAAAAATGTAACATAGATATAATTTGACCAGGGGCGGGGATTTGCAAGATTATATAAGCCGGATGCTTTGCGAGAGAAATAGACGTAATAATGGATCGTTTGACCGCTGCTTTTTCCAAACAGCGGTTCATGTATCTTGGGTGCATCGTGAAGTATTGCTGCTTGGGGTGACTATGCCTCAGGGACACCTCGAAAAGGATGGAGTTCGCTTATTGGCCCATTCGATTGAGAAGCCTACCGACAGGAAATCACCCTGAGCGGCCTTTTCTGAATCCGACCCCCGCCCAAGCGCTCCTGACATCAATGACACGCCATCCGTCATTTGCTCGGTGATTTTGGCGCTTGTTTGCTCATATCATAACGATTTCTTAGCGCGGGCAAGCCACGTTTTAGATGGAAATACATATATTGTGATTTAATTGCGGCTATATGCAATGAAAAACCAAGTGGTTCAGGCCTTCTCGGGTGCTGATTCAGACAGATCCCCAAGCGGCCTTGCTGCCGTTTCCGAACTGACAGATCAGGTTCGACGCGTCGCCAATGACAAGACTAGCCGTATTCAGCAGATCACGGCGCAAACCAAGATGCTTGCGCTCAACGCCAAGATTGAGGCTGCTCGTGCTGGGGAATACGGCCGCGGCTTCGCTGTCGTGGCTCAGGAGATGCGCACGATCGGTGCCGAGGTCGAAGAATTGGCACGTGAGCTTGAAATACAACTGACCGGGCGGATCGGTGAGCTGCAGAAAGCCGTTGGGGCCATGGCCGTGAAGGCGCAGGATGAGCGATTGGTCGATCTCGCCCTGAACGCCGTCGAACTGATCGATCGGAACCTCTACGAGCGGACCTGTGATGTCCGCTGGTGGGCCACCGACGCGGCGGTGATCGCCTGTGCTGACGATCCCGGCGACACCTCGGCCGCCTATGCCAGCCAACGGCTTGGGGTCATCCTGTCGGCCTACACCGTCTATCTCGATCTCTGGCTTTGCGATCTCGACGGCCGTATTCTCGCCAACGGTCGCCCCGACCGATATCCGCACGTGCGTGGCCAGAGCGTAGGGGGCGAACGGTGGTTCCAAGAGGCGGCCAGCCTGCCAAGCGGGGATGCCTATATCTCCGCCGATGTGCGGCGCGAGCCCCGGCTCGGCGACGCCCAGGTCGCCACCTACGTGGCCAGTGTGCGCAAGGACGGGGATTGTGACGGCCGGCCAATTGGCGTGCTCGCCATTCATTTCGACTGGGAACCGCAAGCGCGGGCGATCGTGGAAGGCGTGCGCGTTTCGCCGGAGGACAGGACCCGCACCAGGGTTCTACTCGTGGATGCAAATCGACGCGTGATCGCGGCCTCCGACGGACAGGGCATCCTCACCGAGGTTGTCGCGATAGATCCGGCCGGGCGTCAGAGTGGCGTCGCGCGTGATACGCACTCGGATATTGTTCAAGCATATCATCGTACCCCAGGATACGAGACTTATCTTGGCCAAGGTTGGTATGGCCTGATCGTTCAGCGCGGAATGTAGGGCAAATAGGAGGTCTCGCTTGCGGTCGGTACTGTTGGGCGACTTGTCCGCAACGTCATACGTGTGCCGACTGTCCGCTGCGGATGCGGTCGCTGTCTTGCGTCTGGATCTTCGCCCCTACCACCAGGGCATCGGTCTGGGGCACGATCGGCACCGCAGGCTCTGAAGGGGGGGCATGAGGCCACCGATCGTGTGCACGCTCATCGGGTGCACCCTTCTGTCAGCCCTGGCCCCTCGCAGGGTGATCCGCGGCCTCGGTATCCGCCCGCCGCGAGATTGAAGAGCGGGAGGCCGGTCACCGCCAGAGGTTGGTCCTGGCGAGGTCGAGGATTTCGGTTCCGCGCCCGTCGATCACCGCACGCGCGAGCCACATCCCGAAGCCTGCAGCCTGTTCAATGCCGATCTTGGGCGGCATCGCGAGTTCCTGGCGGGCGGAGACCACATCGAGCAGGGCTGGCCCGTCATGGGCGAGCATCTCGCGCATCGCGCCGGGCAGATCGGCCGGATCCTCGACGCGCCGGGCAAAGAGGCCCGCCCCCGCGACATCGCGGCGAAGTCGGGGTTTGTCAGCGCCACGCCGGTCTCGAGGAAGCCGGCTGCCTTCATCTCCATTTCGACGAAGCCGAGGGTGCCGTTGTTCAGCACCACGACCTTCACCGGCAGCTTGTGCTGGTTGAGGGTCAGCAGGTCGCCCATCAGCATGGCGAATCCGCCGTCGCCGGAAAATGATATGACCTGCCGCCCCGGATAGGCCGCCTGCGCGCCGATCGCCTGTGGCAGGGCGTTGGCCATGGAGCCATGGTTGAGAGACCCGATCAGCCGCCGCCTTCCGTTCATCGTGAGGTAGCGGGCCGCCCAGATCGTCGGCGTGCCGACGTCGAAGGTGAAGACCGCGTCCTCCGCAGCCACCTCGCTGAGCGTCCTGGCAACGTATTGTGGGTGGATCTTGCCGCCAGGCTTGCCGACCGCCAAGGCATCGAGGCCGTCGCGGGCCTTACGGTAATGGGCGAGGCTATCGTCGAGATGAGTTCGGTCGGTCTTTGATCGCAGCCTTGGCAGGAGTGCCGTGATCGTGGCCCCAACATCACCGATCAGGCCGAGATCGATCCGGCAATGGCGCCCGAGGCTCCTGGCCCGCAGATCGACCTGTGCGATCTTGGCCTTCTCCGGGTAGAACTGGCGGTAAGGGAAGCCCGTGCCGAGGAGCAAGAGGGTGTCGCACTCGAGCATCGCCCGGTAGCCCGAGGAGAACCCGATCAACCCGGTCATGCCGACATCGTAAGGATTGTCCCACTCGACATGCTCCTTACCGCCCAGTGCATGGACGACGGGCGCCTTCAGTGCCTCGGCGAGTTGCAGCAACTCCGCATGAGCCCCAGCGCATCCGCGCCCGCACAGCAGCGTCACCTTGTCGGACGTGTTGAGCATGCCGGCCAGGGCTTTCAGGTCGACATCACGGGGCCTCACGACGGCCTGGGGTGGCACCAGCGCGCCCGACAGAGCTGGTGCATCGTCGGGCATGGTCATGAGGCCGACATCGCCGGGGATGACGACGACCGCCACGCCTCGCTCGGCCACAGCCACGCGGATGGCGGTCTCGATCACGCCGGGCAATTGCGCCGGCGAGGAGACCAGTTCGCAATAGTGGCTGCACTCTTGGAACAGGTTCTGCGGGTGGGTCTCTTGGAAGTAGCCGCGTCCAATCTCGGCGGAGGGGATCTGGGCGGCGATGGCCAGCACGGGCACGCGGGAGCGGTGCGCGTCGAACAGGCCGTTGATGAGGTGCAGGTTGCCTGGTCCACAGGAGCCGGCGCAGACTGCCAGGTCACCGGTCAGGTGAGCTTCGGCACCCGCCGCGAAGGCGGCACTCTCCTCGTGACGAGTGTGAATCCAAGCGATCGAGCCATCCCGACGCAAGGCCTCCGTCAGCCCGTTGAGGCTATCGCCGACCACGCCGTAGATCCGCTTCACCCCGGCCTGGGCCAGGGCCTCGACGAACAGATCGGCGACCTTCGTCTTCATGGATGACCTATCCTTTGGCATGAGAGGGTCCGATCGGCGCCTCTCACAGATCGGGTCTCGCCCATCCGTGTTCGGATCGCCGCTCGCATCTTGGCCCACCTCCCCGGACTGAATCACGTATCTCGCAAACGGCGGACAAGTTCCGGTCGGCCGGCGCCGCAGGCACGCTGTGCTCCAAACAAGTCCAGAGACTGTTTGTCCGGGTATGGCTTCGGCTCGCAGCGTGGCTCGAAGATGCGGACCTCGACACCGTGATAAGCGAGCGCGCAGGCCGTCCTAAGGCCGATCGGCCCGCCACCGGCGATGACGCCGCCGCTGTCGAAGGGGTCGGCGTGATGATGAGGGCAGGGTGGGTTCTTCCCCCGCAGGCGCCCCATCCGGGATGACATCCCGCAAGATGCCTGAATAGGCTTCACGCCATCCGGTAACGCGTCTTCGACGTCGACGTCTCGGATAATCTGAAGGTGCAGCGCCCTGCCGTCTTCGCCTCGTAGAGTGCGCTGTCGGCGGCGGAATGCAGGGCCTCGCCATGGATGGCGCTCCCGTCAGTCAGCACGATGCCGATGCTGACGCCGATCTGCCCCTGATGCTCGCCGAGATCGAACGGCGACGAGAGAGAGGCGATCAATCGCTCCGCCATCGTGACGGCACCCGATCGATCGGTCCCGGTCTGGATGATGACGAATTCGTCGCCGCCGATCCTCGCGACTGTATCCTCAGTCCGAACCGCGGCGCGCAGGCGGTCGGCGACAGCGCGGAGGAGGCGATCACCGACCAAGTGACCGAAGGTATCGTTGATTGCCTTGAAGCGATCGAGGTCGAGGCAGTGGAGCGCGAAGCCAGTGCGGTTGCGCCTCGCGCGGGCAACCTCTCTCTCCAGGCTTTCCTGGAACTGCATACGGTTCGGCAAGCCCGTCAACGGATCGTGCCGAGCGAGGTGGGCCAACTGCGCTTCAGCCTCCTTGCGCTTGGAGATGTCACGCACAGAGGCGACGTAACCCGACGGCTCGCTGCAACCGTCGTTTCGATAGAGACCGAACGTCACCTCGACCCAGACCCAGTGGCCATCGCGGTGCCGATAGCGCTGCTGTGTCGTCGCGGTCTCGATCCGGCTGCAGGCGATCTGTCCGAGCAGAACGCCGAATGCGTCGGCGTCGTCGGGGTGTACGAAGTCGAGGGGACGGGTCCCGATCAGCGCCTGCGGCTCGTAGCCGAGGATCGCGCGGCATCCTGGGGACACGTAGCGCCGCGTTCCATCGAGGTCAGCGCGCACCACCATGTCGGTCGTGTTGTCGGCGAGCAGCCGGTAGCTCGCCTCGCGCTCTCGCAAGAGCCGTTCCGTCTTGTGAAGCCTCAACTGGCCGGTGACGATCCTGGCGAGGTTCTGCAGTTGCCCGCGCTGCCGGTCAGTGAACGCGCGCGGCACGCGATCCATCACGCACAGGCTGCCGACCTGTAGGCCTGGAGCCACTTCGAGCGGAGCGCCAGCGTAGAATCGGATGCCGTGCTCGGCCGTCACCAGAGAACTGTCGCAGAACCGTGGATCTCGTTGAGCATCCTCGACGACGAGGAGGTCACTCGACATGACGGTGTGGGTGCAGAACGACTCGCCTCGTGCGGTGCCCGTCAGATCGAGGCCGCACCGTGCTTTGAACCACTGGTCGGTTTCACCGACGAGGGACACCAGGGCTATCGGCGCTTGGAAGAGGTCGCGCGCCGTCTCGCAGAGCGCTGTGAACTGCTCCTCCGGCTCGCTATCGAGCAGATCAAGATCGTGAAGGGCGGCGAGGCGTGCGGCTTCGCGCGGATGCACAGGTACCATCGGGAATCCCGAACTCCAGGGACCGGCGCGCCGAGATTGACGTTGCGCCGCCGAGCGGCTCTGACGGTAATCGCAAGCGCTTACCGGAAGCCTAAGTACCTCGTTCAAAGTGATCAGTGCACCGTATCAATTGTACCGGATACTCGAAGCAAAGCCCTTCTTTCGCGGGCTATCCGGAGAACTCGTTTTTGTTTGAAGTGCGTGCTGGATCTGCTCGTTATTGCAGGCATTGCGCAATCGTCTGCCTCCTATCAAAGGCCTATCTTGATTTGTCATCTTAAGAATAGGTCAAATTTCTGGCATCGCCGCAGTGGTCAGGCCGAATTGCACGCTCGAAGAATTAGAACTGCTTTTTATCCACTGGGATTATGGCAAATATACTGATCGTAATTCAGAATATTTCTATGACATACACGCTTTTTTAAAAACATAGCTTAATTACCAGTATAAATTGGATCCGATGCTTGCGTCATTTAGGATAGATTGCGTTTTTGATCTGTGCGCCCCGCCCCGTGCCCCTCATCATGAGCCGTTCGTTAACGGCCACATTTGCGCAGAGTGCGCAGTGTTGTTGACGAGATGCGCAATTTGCGCGAAATGGGAAAGAGAAACGCGGACTGCGAGCGGACGATCAACAAGATCTGCTCAAAACGCGCAGGGAGGACATCGCGATGCAAGTGCCGATCAAACGGACGATAGACCGCGTTCCGGGGGGCATGATGGTGGTGCCCCTGCTGGCGGGCGCGCTCATCGCGACTTTCTTCCCGGGCACGCCGAAGTTCTTCGGGTCCTTCACCGGGGCCCTGTTCTCGGGCGCACTGACGATCCTGGCCGTCTTCTATGTGTGCATGGGGGCGAGCATCGATTTCAGGGCTACGCCGTACATCGTGAAGAAGGGTGGCACGCTGCTGATCGTGAAGATCGGGATCGCGCTGATCCTGGGCCTGATCTTCGGACACGTGCTCGGTGAGGCGCCGGTCGCGGCGGGCATGTTCGCCGGTCTGTCGACCTTGGCCGTGATCGCCAGCATGAACGACACGAACGGCGGCCTGTACATGGCGCTGATGGGTCAGTACGGGCGGCCGCGCGATGTCGGCGCCTATACCATCATGTCGTTGGAAAGCGGCCCGTTCCTGACCATGGTGACGCTGGGCGTCGCCGGCCTCTCGGCCTTTCCCTGGCAGACCCTGGTGGGCGCAATCCTGCCGCTCCTCGTCGGCATGATCATCGGGAACCTCGACCGGGAGATGCGGGCGTTCCTGAGCCGGGCGATCCCGGTCATGATTCCCTTCTTCGCCTTCGCCCTCGGCGCGGGCCTCGATCTCACCAAGGTCTGGCAGGCGGGTCTGCTGGGGCTTGCGATGGGTGTCGCCGTGGTGGTGCTGACGGGCATTCCCCTGTTCCTGGCCGATCGTCTCACCGGCGGAAACGGCGTCGCGGGTGTCGCCGCTGCATCGACGGCCGGGAACGCGGCGGCCGTCCCCGCCATCGTCGCCGCCGCGAACCCGGCCTATGCCGATGCCGCCGGCCCCGCGACGATCCTGGTGGCGGCCTGTGTCGTCGTCACGGCCATCCTGGTCCCGGTCGCCACGGCCTGGACGGCGAAGGTCGTCGGCGCGCGCGAAGACGAGCCGGAGGAGCCCTTGGCCGACGCGGTTCAGGCGGAGCGCGCCTGAGATGGACGCGCGCTGGCTCATCCTCGCCGACGATCTGACCGGGGCCGCCGATTGCGCGATCGCGTTTCGTCGGCGTGGACGTGCCGCCGCGGTGATCTGGGGCGAGACGGCGTGGGACGAGGAGATGTCGATCCTGTCCTACGACGCCGACAGCCGTGGGCTGTCCGAGGAGGATGCCGCGCAGCGCCACGCGGCGCTGCTGGTGCGGTTCCACGGCGCCGGGCGCCGCCTGTTCAAGAAGATCGATTCGACCCTGCGAGGTCAGCCCGCCGCCGAAATCGCGGCGACCTTGGCCCCGTATCGGGCCATTCACGGCCGAGCCTTCGGCATTCTGGCGCCGGCCTTCCCCGCCACCGGCCGGACCACCTTGGGGGGCCGGGTGCGCGTGGCCGGTCGTCCGCTCGAAGACACCGAGGTCTGGCGGCGCGACCATCGCTACGAGAGTGCGGAGCTAAGCGCGGTCCTCGCCACGGCGGGGCTCGTGTCGCGGACGCTGACCCTGGAGACCATTCGCGGCGACGGGCTGGCCGAGGCTCTGGCGGACGTCGCTGCCATCCCCGACGGGATCGCGATCTGCGATGCCGAATCCGACGAGGACCTGCACCGGATCGCGCAGGCGGGGCTGGCGATGACGGTCCCTCCCTTCTTCGTCGGCAGTGCCGGGCTGGCGCATGCCCTCGCCGCCTGCATGCCGGCGCGGGTGCTGGATCCGGTCCGCATGGGGCTGGACGGGCGCGGCGCGCTCTTCGTCGTCGGCTCCATGGCCGAGATGTCCCGCGCGGCGGCCCGGCGGCTGGTGGAAGACGATACCGTGATGCACCTGCCCGTCACGCCGGAGACCCTGCTGGCGGACGCGAACGCGCGGACGGCCCTCGCGGCCCGCGTCGGAGAGCGCCTCTCCGCGGGGGGAGACGTCCTGGTGGAGATCGTTCTCGACGGCGAGCCTGACATGAGCCTCGGGCCCCGACTCGCCCATGCTCTGGCCGACGCGCTGAGCAGCGAAGCCACGCGGATCGGCGCCCTCGCTGCCACGGGGGGCGAGACCGCCGCTGCCCTGCTGACGCGCCTTGGGATTGGGGGCATCCATCTCGCCGACGAGATCGAGCCCGGCGTGTCCCTGGGGCTCACTCTGGGGCAGCTCTCGATCCCCATCGCGACCAAGGCGGGCGCTTTCGGCGATGCCGACAGCCTCGTCCGCATCCGTAACCGTCTGCGCACGGCGCGAACCGAAGGAAGTGTGACATGACCCGTCCGACCATCGCGATCACCATGGGAGATCCGGCCGGCATCGGACCGGAAATCATCATGAAGGCGCTGTCGCATCCCGAGGTGCACGACCTCTGCCAGCCCCTCGTGATCGGCGATGCCGCGCGCCTTCGGCGGGCGGGAGACATCGTCGGGGCCGGGATCGCGGTCGACTCCCTTGCCGATGCAGGCGAGGCAAGGTTCGGCACGGGCGCCGTCCAGTGCGTGGACCTGAAATGCGTGCCCGACGATCTGCCCTTCGGGCGCGTGTCGCCGGTCGCGGGCGAGACCGCCTACCGGTGCATCGCCACGGCTGTGAAGGTCGTGCAGGCGGGCCACGCACAGGGCATCTGCACAGCTCCCCTGTCGAAGGAGGCGCTTCACGCCGCAGGCCACAAGTTCCCCGGTCATACCGAGATGCTCGCACACCTCACCGGCACGCCGGAGGTCTCGATGATGCTGGTCTCGCCCAAACTGCGCGTGATCCACGTCACGACCCATATCGGCCTGATCGATGCGATCGCGCGGATCGAGCCCGGTCTCGTCGAGCGGGTTATCGCGCGCGGGCACGCCGTCCTGGTGAAGGCCGGGATCGCCAACCCGAAGATCGGCGTCTGCGCCATCAATCCCCATGCCGGGGAAAACGGCCTGTTCGGTCATGGCGAGGAAGCGGAGAAGATCACCCCCGCGGTGGAGGCCTGCATCGCCAAGGGCTGGGACGTCCGGGGGCCGCTTCCGGCCGACACCCTATTCTTCCTGGCGGGCCGTGGCGATTACGACATGGTGGTGGCCATGTACCACGATCAGGGTCATGGCCCGATCAAGGTGCTTGGCCTGGAAGCCGGAGTGAACATCACCGTCGGCCTGCCGGTGATCCGCACCTCGGTCGATCACGGAACCGCCTTCGACATCGCCGGTACGGGCGTGGCGGACGAGCGGAGCCTGATCGAGGCGCTGCGACAGGCGGTGGATCTGGCGCCGAAATCGCTGGCGGCCTGACGCCTTCCCCGGCATGAGTCCGCGATCCGATGGAGGGGGGCCGGGGGATGCGGGGGACGGAACGCCGGGCGCGGCTGCTGGCGGCACTCGAACTCGGTGAGATCGACGTAGACGATCTCGCCCGGCGGTTCGGCGTCTCGGCCTCGACGGTCCGGCGGGATCTTCAGCATCTCTCGGACACCAAGGCCGTGCGCCGGACCTATGGCGGCGCGATCCTCGCCGGAGGGTCGCCCGAGACCACCCTGGACCAGAGGCTCGCGATCGACGGCGCCGAGAAGCAGGCCATCGCGCGGGCCGCCCTCTCCCTCATCGAGGATGGCGAAACGCTTATCCTGGATGCCGGTTCGACCGTGACGGCCTTCGGCCGCCTCCTGGTGAATCGCCGGTTGCGCATCATCACGAACAACCTCGCGCTGCTCCCCTGTCTGGCACGCGCACCGGAGATCGACCTCATCGTCCTCGGCGGCGGCTTGCGGGCGACGAGCATGAGCACCGTTGGGCCCCTGGCCGTCGAGGCGCTGCGAAGGCTGACGGCCGACCGCATGGTGACGAGCGCGGACGGCGTCGTCGCAGGCCGCGGCCTGTGCGAGGCCAGCCTGGATCAGGTTGCCCTCAAGTCAGCGATGATGGCGCAGGCCCAGGACACGATCGTCCTCGCCACCGCCAGCAAGCTCGGCCGTGCAGAACAGATGTCCTGGGCTCCGCTTCCTCCCCGGTGGACATTGGTGACGGACGCGGGCGTCTCTCGGGATCAACGGCAGGCCCTCATCGACGTCGGCGCGCATATCGTGACGGCCGAGGCGTAAGCCCCGCCCGGCCGGAAAGGCCGGACGCGCCCCCGCGAGCGTTCCAATCGGATGGGGAGGTACGGCCTCTGCAGCAGTCGATGAAGACTCAGGCGGGGTCATCCTTCAATAGTCTTGGCGAGAGGCAGGGCCCCAATGAGCCCGGCTCCCGAAATCAGCGGCTTCGGCGCCGGGGTCAGGCAGGCTGCACGGATGCGGCAAGGCGCTCGCGCCTGCGCGTGCGGCGTCCCGGCTCGGAGGTCGCGTCGAGCCAGACGACCAGAGCGAGGGCCACCAGCGCTGGCGCGCCGAGCGCCAGGAACGAACCGGTCCAGCCGAGTGCGGACTGCGCCAAGCCGCCATACCAAGCCGAGAGCGCGCCGCCGATGCCCTGCACGGCGTTGACGGTTCCGAGCGCCGTCTGAGTGCGGCCCGAGCCCCAGGTGAGATCCGCCACCACCACGGGCACGGCGACCCCGACGATGCCCGAGGCAACGCCGTCGAGGATTTCGGCCGAGATGAGCCAAATCGGGTCGTCGATGAAGGCCGACAGGGCCGCCCGCACGGGCAGCACAGCCAGGGCGACCAGCAAAAGCTTGCGGCGCCCGCGCTTGTCGGCAAGCGAGCCTGCGAACAGGGCCACCGGGATCATGACCAACTGCGCGACCATGACGTATCGGGCCGTCCAGGCCGTCGCGTCCGCTCCGGCCGCCACGAGCTTCTGCCCCAGCAGGGTCAGCATGCCGCCGTTGCCGAGGTTGAACAGTGCGAGCGCAACCGCCAGCACCATCAGCTTGCGGTTCGAGAGCACGCTGCGGGTGGTCGCCCGTTCCGGCTTGTCGTCCGGATCGTCCTCCTTCCAGCCGACCGCGCGGCGCCCGTTGTAGCAGTGACCGGGTGTCGTCACGCTGGCCACGATGGCCAGCACGGCCATGGCACCCAGCACCCAGAAGGCCACGGCGGGTCCGAACTGGAGGGTGCCGAAGCTGATGAGGCCCGCCGCGATGAGGATACCGAGGTGGTTATAGGCCTGGTTGCGGCCCTGCTGCTTCGGGAAGCGGTCCTTGCCGACGATGCCGAGCGTCAACTCGGTGACCGCCGGCAGGAGGAGTACGCCGCCGGCCGCCGCGAGCATCTGGGCGGCGAACACCGCCGGGAAGGATTTGGCGGGCATGATCAGCAGCGTCCCGGCCAGGATGGCGGCGCAGGCGGCTGCGATGAGGAGACGGGGTCGCGCGATTTTGTCGACGAGGGCCCCGGCGGGTCCACTCAGGCATAGCGCGCCGACGCCCACCAGCGTCGTGACGAACCCGACCCGCGCCGGCGACCATCCTCCCGTCTCGGCGAGCCAGGTTCCCAGGAAGGGGCCGAGCCCGCCCTGGATGTCGCCGGTGAACACGTTGATGAGCGCAAGGTGGGTTGTGGCGAGCATGCTCTCAGGCCGATGCGCCGCAGCCCCAGAGGAAGGACATGGCGGCTGCGCGATGAACGCGAAAAGAGGTCACCAGAGACGTTCGAGGGACGTGAACCGTTCCGCCTCGATCACGCCCTGCAGGGTCGCAGATGAAAATCGGCCGGCATCTGGCCTGAACGAGACCAATAGACGAGGCATTGCAAGGTGCATACTTCCACGGAATGCTTTATCAGACGAATTGCTTCTTCAAGCTTTCTTCAAAGTGGAGACGCAGCTCGGAAAGAATCGATTTAACCTTCCCCGTCGGCGCCGCCCTCGCAGAGGCTGCGTCGATCGCCCAAGCTCATGGGCCGGGCTTCAGTTCCACAACTTATAGATGAAATGATGGTTGTATAAAATGCAGCCGAATTTATTGCGATGATGGCCTGCGGTTTCGATCATTCTATTGAGGCCGAAGAGATGAGTGCCGGAGCAGTCACCTCCTTCTAGCCTCATTTATCGCCGCAAAGGCCCAGAAAGCGTCTCATGCTGATCCGACTGATCGACTCGGTGTATTCTCGCTTCGTGGCCTCGCTGGCCTGCGGGCACGCGGTCCGCGCGCTCACCCTGATGACGGCGCAGGATCGCCTGCCTCATCGCAGCGATGTCCGCATCCGGTAGGCTCGGCGACCTCGATTCAATGGTCTGCCGCGGCGATCTAGGGAACTCTCAGGCCGCCCGAGCGAGATCACCCTCGATGGTTGCCAAGGCCCGCTCCAAAGCGGCGAAGCAAGTCGGGTCGAATGCCGTTTCGAGGTCGGCCCGCATGATGCCGAGGGCCTTATCCAGAGGCATCGCCGCTCGATAAGGCCGGTCGGCGGTCAGCGCATCGAACACGTCGGCCACCGAGACGATGCGGGTCTCGCGCGCAATCGCGTCGCCTTCCAGCCCCCGTGGGTAACCCTTGCCGTCCAAACGTTCATGATGATCCCCGCCGATGCGGGCCATCTCGCGGAAGGCGGCAACACGGGCCAGGATGGTCTCGGACAGCGAAGCGTGATTGCGCATGTCGCGCCATTCCGCATCGTCCAGCTTGCCGTTCTTGTCGAGGATCGCGTTCGAAACCCCAAGTTTGCCCACGTCGTGCAAAAGAGCGGCCCGCTTCAACCACCGCCGACGCTCCGGCGTGTAGCCGAGCTCAGCCGCGATCATGTCGGCATAGACCGCGACCCGCTCGGAATGACCGGAGGTGAAGGGGCTCTTGGCATCGATGATTTGAGCAAAGGCTCGGGCGATATCGTCGAGGTAATCTTCATCAACGACGATGGGACTTGCGGGCGCCAGAGCCAACACAGCTGCTTCGACATCTGCTGAAGCGAGCATCTGCCAGAAGGCGGGATCGGCGGCGACGGCCTCGAAACAGGCGACGATGTGCGGGTCGAACCAAGTGCCGGATCGCGCTTTCACCTCCGCTATCGCGGCAACGGGGCCCGCAGCGGTGTGAAACACATCGACGACCTGGGCGAGAAGGGCGACCCGCGCATAGAGCGGGATCGCGGGGCCGGCGAGCCGATCCGGTCGACCCGTACCGTTCCAGTGCTCGTCCAACGCATGGATCGCTTGGCAGACGCTGGCGGGAAATCGAAGCTGTCGAGCGATCTCAGCCCCGCGCTGGCAGCGGGTTTGGATGAGGTCGTCGACGATCGTGCCGCCGTTCTGCAAGATGTTGAGCACGGCGCGAAACCGCTCGGCCAAACCGGCCTTGAGCCCGGTGTGCGAGAAGACGAAGCCGAGCACCTGGGGCAGGCTGTCGCTCACCGTCTTGAAGTCTCGCTTGAAGCTGAGATCGTCGGAGAGGTAAAGCTCACAGATCCGGGCCGCGTTACTGGAGCAACCCAGATCCTTCAGCATGACGGTGTGGTAGAGTTCCCAGAGCTGTGCTTCCGGAAGCCCTAACTGCCGGCCGATATGGGCACCGATCCAAGTGGCACGGACGCAATGGCCGGCTGGTTGTCCTTCGGTCAGATCAAGGGCGTGGCTCAGCGCACCAAGGATCTCCGACAGCTGCACCGTGCCGGCTCCAGCCTCGTCACTTGCCACGACATGCATCTTCTACGCTCGGTCAACAGTCCTGTAGCCCAGACAACTATCGCTAGAAGCTGATCAAAGCGTTGATATTTTTCCTGAGCCGGATGCTGATCGGTTCGGAGAGAGCCTGATCTCTGATCTCTCACCTCCCAAAAGCGGACGGTTGCAAAACCACCCATTGGAAACGCTCGGGTGAGGTAAGGCGCCAGATGGGCGAAAGCAGCCGGTGCTTGCGCGTTCGAGTTGGGGGTGGATCGGGGCGCTGCTCCTTCGCTTACGCTCCTGGCTGTCCGTCACCGATGGGGCTTTCAAGCAAAAGGTAGATTTGGCTACCCAGTTCCTCTATCGCTCATCTATGCGATGGGCTAAGATGCTTGCCGTGACAAAAATAACAAGTGATACTTGCCCGCCAGGTTTCGATAGCCACGAGCCGCGCCGCCTTGCTGCTCTCCGTGCCTATGGCATCCTCGATACGCCGCCAGAGCCCGAATTCGATGATATCGCGCAAATGGCCGCGCAGGCCTGCGATGCACCGATGGCCCATATCAACTTCATCGATGCAGACCGCCAGTGGATCAAAGCGGCGGTGGGGCACACGGCTCGCGAGATGCCTCTCGGCTTCGGGTTCTGTACTCAAACCTTAGCTGAGGATGGTATTCTCGTCTTACCGAACCTCAAGCAGGAGCCGGAACTCGCATCCAATCCCTTGGTCACCGGCGAGCCGCACCTGCGCTTCTACGCTGGTGTGCCGCTGATCACACCGGATGGTTGGGCGATCGGCACGTTGTGCGTGCTCGACCGCGAGCCCCGCACCTTGACGGAACAACAGGAATTTATCCTGAAGGCCCTCGCACGGACCGTGATGGCGCAGCTGGAGAGCCGCCGCTCCGCGGCTGCCTTGCGAGCGCGCGAGGCCGAACTGCGGCTGGTGGCGGATGCGATGCCGGTCCTGATCGGCTTCATCGACCGCAGCCTCACCTATCGCTTCGCCAACGCCGCCTACCGGACCTGGACCGGCCGGGGGCCCGAGGAGGTCGTCGGCCGCACCATTGCGGAGGTGCTCAGCACAGGCGAGTCGAAGGCTCGGCTTCCGCAGATCGAACGGGCGCTTGCGGCCGAGGAGGTGCGGTTCGAGTTGGATTGGGCCTGCCCGGACGGACAGGTCCGCGTCGCCGATATCCGTTACATGCCGCGCTTCGCGGCCGATGGCGCGGTCGATGGCTTCTATGTTTTCGTACACGACGTCAGCGACCGTAAGCGGGTCGAGACCCTGCTCCAGAGCCGGGCGAGTCGTCTCGAGGCGCAGGTTGCCTCTCAAGCGCGAGATCGCGACCGGATCTGGACCCTGTCGCCGGTGCTGAAGGTCGTCGCTGCGCTCGACGGACACATTGAGGGTGTGAACCCGTCCTGGACCCGTGCGCTGGGTTGGTCGGAGGCGGAGACGATGGGACGGAAAATTCCGGACTTCGTCTCTGCCGATGAACGAGAGGCATTCATCACAGCGCTGAGCCGCCTTGCCTTGGCGGTGCCCGTCGAGGACACCGAGGTTTCATTCGTCACGCGCGACGGCGGCCTCAGACGCGTCCTATGGACGTTCGTCCCTGAAGATGGCGTGCTCTATGGCTTCGGCCGCGACATTACCGAGCAGCGTCAGGCCGAGGATGCGCTTCGCCAGTCGCAGAAGCTAGAGGCCATCGGCCAACTCACCGGCGGGGTGGCTCATGACTTCAACAACCTGTTGACGATCATTCGCTCCTCTGTCGAGTTCTTGCGCCGCCCCGACTTAACCGAGGATCGCAGGCGCCGCTATTTGAACGCGGTTTCTGATACGGTGGACAGGGCAGCCAAGCTGACCAGCCAATTGCTGGCCTTCGCGCGTCGGCAGACTCTCAAGCCCGAGGTGTTCGAGGTCTCGGAACGTCTTCGGGCCATCGCGGACATGCTCGATTCGGTGACCGGTGCTCGCATCCGGGTCATCACCGACTTACCCGGTGAGCACTGCTACGTACGGGCGGATGCGAGCCAATTCGAGACTGCGCTCGTCAACATCGCAGTCAACGCCCGGGACGCGATGGATGGCGAAGGGAAGCTCACTCTGCACCTCGACGCCGGAACGTCCATGCCCCCCATCCGTGGGCATGCCAGCGCCTCCGGCTCCTTCGTGGCCGTATCGATCACGGACACCGGCACGGGGATCGCACAAGCCGATCTCGCCCGCATCTTCGAGCCGTTCTTTACGACAAAGGAGGTCGGCAAGGGCACGGGGCTCGGCCTGAGCCAAGTCATTGGCTTTGCCAAACAGTCGGGCGGGGACGTCGATGTGCGCAGCTCTCTTGGTCGCGGCACGACCTTCATCCTCTACCTGCCGCAGGTCGCTCCCCCGGGAGCCGTTGGACTCATTGCGGTCGAACGGATGGAAGTGACCGCCGGTGAGGCCAGCTTGCGCATTCTGGTGGTGGAGGACAATCTCGAGGTCGGGCGCTTCTGCACACAGATCCTGGAGGACCTTGGTCACAGCCCCGTCTGGACTCAGAATGCCGAAGCGGCGCTTGCCGCGGTCGAGGAGTCGGCGTCCGACTTTGATGCGGTCTTCTCAGACGTGGTGATGCCGGGCATGGGAGGCATCGAACTCGCCAGGAAGCTCAGAGCCAATTATCCGCACCTGCCGGTGGTTCTGACCTCCGGCTACAGCCATGTGCTGGCCCAAGACGATGCGCACGGCTTCGAAGTCGTGCGCAAGCCCTACTCGGCTGATGAGCTCGCCCGTGTCCTCCGCCGGGCGGTGAAGAACGGTCACCCTCGCTGAAGGCATGGTCATACCCCGCCGGCATCCCTAGCTTCGCTACCTGCTTGGTACCGATTTCGATGCCCGCTTAACCGGCCAACTGCTCCCATCTGCGGAAAGATGGAAAAAGATCTACGAACTGTACTGCGGGCAGCGCTCTACCATAAAGGTAGCCTTGACCTTGTCGGCAGCCCATCTCGAGCAGCTGGGCCTCCTGATCGCTAGTCTCGATACCCTCCGCGATGATGTCGAGGCCCGTGTCGTTCCCGATCTGGATGATGGCGCGTACAACGGCCGCGTCGTGCCGTTCGGACATCAAATCGCGCACGAAGCTTCGGTCGATCTTGAGGCGTGTCAGCGGGAACCGCTTCAGCGAGCTCAACGAGGCGTAGCCCGTACCGAAATCATCGAACGCGATGCCGATCCCCTGGCGATG
This sequence comes from Methylobacterium komagatae, assembly GCF_042661665.1. Lineage (NCBI taxonomy): Bacteria > Pseudomonadati > Pseudomonadota > Alphaproteobacteria > Hyphomicrobiales > Methylobacteriaceae > Methylobacterium > Methylobacterium komagatae. The sequence goes on along the minus strand of NZ_JBHSWN010000001.1, from coordinate 1,112,634 downwards.
AAGGTCGCGGAACTGGTCGATGACGGCGTCTTCGACGCTCAACACGATGGTCTCGGTGATCTCGAGTTCCAGCGCGGTAGGGGGCAACCGATGCCGCCGGAGGGCGGCGGTCACGTCCGACGCCAGAGTCCCCGATCTCACCTGGGCCGCGAACAGATTCACGCCTATCCTCATCGTCGGATAGCTCAGGTCTCGCCAGGCAGCGGCTTGTCGGCATGCCTCTTCGATGACCCAGCGCCCCACATCGAGGGCCAGGGGATGATCTTCGAGATGGGGTAGGAAAGCGCCCGGCAGGAGCAAGCCATGCCGGGGATGCCGCCATCGCAACAGCGCCTCCGCCCCCACAATGCACTTGGTGTCGAGAGCGACCTGCGGTTGGTAATGCAGCACGAATTCGCCCCCTCGGGCCGCCTCGTGCAACTCGGCCCTCATGGCCAGCCGAGTCAGCAGCGCGCTCCGCATTGCGGGTTCGAAGGAACGGAAACGGCGTTTGCCCTCCTGCTTCGCACGAAACATGGCCAGATCCGCATTGCCGATGAGCTCTTCCGCGGACAGGCCCTGTGCCGGACCGATGGCCCCGCCCATGCTGATCCCAAGATGGAAGGTGTGGCATCCGACCCGAAGCGGGATGCTGAAGGCGTCAAGCAGCGACGTCGCGCTCGTGACGAGCATCGTGGGGTCGCACGCACCCGGCAGCATGACCGCAAATTCGTCGCCACCGAACCTCGCGAGGATCGCATCCTGCCCGAGCCAAGTCGGCAATCGTACGGCCAGGGTCTGGAGAACCGCATCGCCGGTGCTGTGCCCCCAACTGTCGTTCACCTCCTTGAAGCCATCGAGGTCGAGCATGAGGATGCCGATAGCGCCTCCGGCGGCAAGCCTTGCACCAAGGGCTTCCTCGAAAGAGGCGCGGTTCGGCAACCCGGTCAGGACATCGTGATGGGCCAGTTTCACGAGCTGCTCGTCGCGTGCCCGCCATTCGGAAATGTCGCGTAGGATCGCTCCGAAGCCGAGGCCTGAATGGTCCCGCCACATCGAGAGCGTGAACTCGGCGGGAAACTCGCTGGCATCGCGGCGCCGCGCCATGACCTCGACCGTACGACCGACAAGCCGCGACGGCTCGTTGCGCACCATCCGCGCCAATCCCGCCTCGTGGCTGGCGCGGAAACGCTCCGGTACGATCAGATCGATGTTCGACCCCATCAACTCGCCGAGGCTGTAGCCGAAGAGGATCGCGGCTGCCTCGTTCGCGAAGGTGATCTTGCCCTTATCGTCAGTGGTGATGAAGGCGTAGGTCGCGGCCTGAGCGAGGCCGTAGGCCCCTGAAACAGCCGTGTCCTGGCGATCCGGAGTGACTCCGTGAGTCGGCTGGCAACTTGCCGTGATGGTCGTCATCGGGCTTCACGACAGGGCGGCATCCGCCCATCGCGGATGAAGTACCGGTGAAGTATGTTAGAAAATGGACTTTAACTCATCCTTTCGAGTGCATGATAATCAAGTTTGATGAACGGCAGAGATTCATTCTTTTCAGTGCGCATATTTGCTGCGCTGCAGTATCAGAGATTCCCGTAAACACCTATCAAGCGGGTGGTGGTGCATACAGCATGGGACAATCATTCGTGCTTTGTGGATTTGACCTGACCCACGACCCCGCTCGAATGACAGCTTAAGCCATTGTGGCGGAGGCAGAAATATTTGGGATGACAGTATTAGGATCGGCGTCGATCCACGTCCTGGTTTGGCCTGTGGTGTCGTTGTTGCTCGGGCGCCAACCCGAACTCTCTCAAAGCAGCGTGCCAAGAAATATTTGCTAAAGTACTCGCAGTCGCGGGTTGAGGCCCGTTAGAATCCTGCCCACGAATTGAGGGATGAGATCAGACGCGTCAGCAAGCCCAGCGCAGTTCCTCAGCTTCATCGCATATTTCAACACCTTTGGTGTCGAACCGCGCGATGAAACGGTCGCGATCCCAGAGTTCGACGCTGCGGCTATCCACCATCCACCTTGCAGTGGAGATGGCTTCGCGGTCATCAGCCGAACGTATGATCTCGGCGCCGTCGATGAGCGCATCCGAGTTTATCCAGATCACACGGTAGAGTGGCCTTGCGTGAGGCCGATTGGCAACGTGCGTGTCCCCCATGGCTGCAGGCTCCTTCGCTGACGGAAGCACTACGCGAACACAACTCACTCACCCAGTTATGCAACCACAGCACGAAACTGAGGTATGTTTCAACCGTTGAACATCACTTATGTTAAATCTGATTTGTATTCATTCACTCAGGCGCATCCCGGTGCTCCCCAGCAGAGAATGTCCGTGGGCCACGCATGACGGCGCGGCGCATACTGATTGATCCTCGCATGCCTACACGGACACGATGCGCTGGTGATTTTGCGGACAAGTCCAGGATTTCTATAGTCTGAAAGCGGTCAGGTGATTGCGATAGCCAGTATGAATCATGCCGGCCGGAGCCGCTTAGGCGAATAAAACACACGATCATCTAGTCTTACGCGCACCGCTATCGGCTAATCGGCTACGCATGCAGCCCGCTCGCACGTAGCCGTCGCTGATCATATGCCCCAAGCGTTGCCGCCGCCCCTAGCTCAGGCCACGCTCCGCAAGGCATCCTGATTGGCCCCATGCAGAGCCGGCACGGTATCACCATGGGCACGGGCAAGATAAGCGCTGGCGGCTCCCGCTCAGTTCGTCAGGGCGTGCTTGTGGGCCGTAGGGCTTACGCATCGTCCCCTATGGTGCGGGGCATGAACGAAACCATTCTCTTCCCACGGTAAAGTCTACGCTGATTGCGCGTCCCGCATGTTGAGTGCCATCGTGGCTGCTGTCTCGATCATGCAGAAATCCAGGCGCAGGAGTATCAAGCCTGTGTGGTCGGTGACATCCATGCGCCACTCGTTGCTGCGATCAATTCGTGCGGGGTCCGCCAAGAGTGTGCGTCCCGTACGCCGAATGGCCTCCAGTCGTGCTTCTGCAAAGGTGGCGAGTTCGCTCTCTTCTTTGTCGATCAGGCCAGTACCGTCGAATACATTGAAGTGAAAGCGGGGCATTTGAATGACGACTTGATCAGGCAGATGTTATTCTGCCTCTACATGCACAATCAAATCACGCATGAGGCCAATTCTGCATTCAAATAGGTTGGTTTTTGGCGCCGATCAGACGCGGGTCATACTAAAGTCGGATGTATTTTGGCAGAGCGGATGTAAATCGATCATGCAGTCTCAAGATCTTCGATAGTGAACTAAATCAATTCATGCCGCTTCAAGCTACATTCTAAGTTGAGTGTCGCGACGACAACAGCAATATGAGCAACAACCTCGGACTCTCTAATATGTGTAAAGACAGTACGGGCTACGGCGGGCATGCCCCGATGATCTGTCATCCAAGCTCAACCGATATGGTTCCAGCCGGGGGCTTTGCACTCCTGCTCGTCGGTCTGATGTCCCGACATCGCGCGCTCTCGATGGGGGCTGATGCACTTTGAAACGGAGGCACGTACCGGCTCTCTGACGATCCGCAACGGAGCAATCATGTCTGGCCCACGGCTGCATGACCCTGCGGCAACGTCTCGGCAGAAGGGATATGCAGACGGCCCACCGTGGCGGCGACATCGTGCAGGCTGGTGCTGCCTTTGCGCAGCACACTCTCGGCACCGGAGAGTTGCCGCCGCTCGTCGGCCGACATGTCCCGGGCGCTGAGCACCACCACGGGCACGTCCACGCAGCCCGGCATGGCGCGGAACTCGCGGAGGAAGGTAAAACCGTCCATCACCGGCATCGTCAGGTCGAGGAGCACGAGCCCGGGGCGGCCCTCCCGCACGCGCGCCAGGGCTTCTTCGCCGTCACCGGCTTCCCGGACGCCAAACCCGTGCTTGCCGAGTGTTGTCCGGAGCCGTTGGCGCATCTCGGCATCGTCATCCACGATAAGCACGTCGCCCGATGCGTCGATCCGGTCCAGCACACCCCGCAAACGGGCCCAGTCAACGGGTTTCGGGATCGAGGCCGACGCCCCGAGCGTGGCACCGAGCGCCGCATCAGCGACGAAGCTGACCATGATGACGGGAATCTCTTGTGTCGCAGGATCGGCCTTCAGCAGGCCGAGAACGGCCCAGCCATCCATCTCCGGCATCATCACATCGAGCAGGACCGCCATGGGACGGAGCCGACGCGCGAGGTCGAGTCCCGATTGTCCGTCCGGCGCGGCCTGAGCCTCGAAACCCTGACGGGTCAGAAAGCGCACCATCAAGTCGCGCTGGCTCACCTCGTCATCGATCACGAGGACCAGTCGCGCCGTCCCGTCAGCCGGAGCGGCGGTGTCCGGTTCGATCTCGGAAACCGCCTCCTTCGAGTCCGGCAGCGTCGCCGGCACCGCCAGGGTGAAGACCGTCCCTGCGCCGACCGCGCTCTTCACGCCGACGTCGCCGCCCATGAGTTGCGCGAATGCCTTCGTCAGAGCGAGACCAAGTCCGGTGCCGCCGTACTTGCGGGTTGTTGTCTCGTCGGCCTGAACGAAGCGCTGGAACAGTCCAGCCATCTGTTCGCCCGTCATGCCGATGCCGGTATCGGCCACGGCGAAGACGAGGCTGTCTCCGGCCGAGGATTGTTCACGCGTCACCTTCAGCGTGATGGTGCCATCCTGCGTGAACTTGGCGGCGTTACTCAGGAGGTTGAACAGGCACTGACGCAGCTTGACCGCGTCCGTGCGGGCCTGACCCAGGTTCGGCCCCAATTCCAGGACGAGGCGGTTGCCCTTCTTGGCCATCAGCGAATCGACGGTCGCCGCTGCGTCCCGCATGAACGCCTCCACGGCGAAGTCTTCGGGGTAGACATCCATCTTGTCGGCCTCGACTTTCGACAGGTCGAGGACGTCATTGATCAGGCCGAGCAGATGCTGGGCATTCGAGCGGATCTTGCCGAGGTCGGCCGTGAACGTGTCTTGTCCGAGATCCTCGGCCTCCTCCTGCAGCATCTCGGCATAGCCGATGACCGCCGAGAGGGGCGTGCGCAGTTCGTGGCTCATATTGGCGAGGAAGCGGCTCTTCGCGCGGTTGGCGTCTTCGGCTGCGTCACGGGCGTCGCGCAAGGCCAACTCGTATTGGTGGCGAGCGGTGACATCGACATGGACGCCGACCCATTCACGGATCGGGCCGTCGCGATCCCGGACCGGGACGGCCCGCACGGAGTAATGCCGCCATCCGCCGTCTGGCGCGCGCAGGCGATGCTCCACCGCGAAATGGCCCCCCGCCTGGACCGCCTCCGTCCAGGCTCGCACCGTCCCCGGTGCGTCGTCGGGGTGGAGGACGGTCGACCAGCCGCCGCCGCGATACTCGGCGAAGGTCTGGCCGGTGATCTGTTCCCATCCTGGCTGTTCGTCGATGAAGTCGCCCGCCGGGTCCGCCGTCCACATGACGCCGTCGACCGCCTTCACCGCCGCGCGGAACCGTTCCTCGCTGCCGTGCAGGCGCCTCTGCGTCCGTCTCTGGTCGAGCGAGCCGGCCATCATGGCGAGGAACAGGATGGCGAAGGTGATGCCGGCAACCGCGAGGGCGAGGTTCTGCTGGTCGGCGCCCAGGGCGGTCGCGTGAGCCTCATGGGCCCCGTTTGCCTCGGCGGTGAATGTCGCCGCGGCCATGCCCGTGTAGTGCATCCCCGCCACGGCGAGGCCCATGACACAGGCCGCGGCCAGCTTCTCCCAGGGCCGATTGCGGCGGAACGTCAGCCAGAGGGCGGCGGTGGCCGCTGTGACGGCGATGGCGACCGACACGATGACGATACGGTGATCGTAAGCCAAATTTCCGGGCACCCGCATCGCGGCCATGCCGGTGTAGTGCATGCCCGCGACGCCGAAGCCCATGAGGGGGCCCGCCACCAGCAACGAGCGCCGATCGGTCCCCCGCAGGGCGACCCAGGCGAAAGCGCCTCCGGTCGACGCGATGGCGATCGCCAGGGAGAGGGCCGTGAGCCCGAGGTCGTAGGCCGCCGGCAATCCCATTTCGAAAGCGAGCATGCCGACGAAGTGCATCGCCCAGATGCCGCCCCCCATGGCGAGCGCCGCGCCCGTGCCCCAGGCCCAGGACGGTCCGGAATCCGGCCTGCGCAAACGGGCGCCGAGGTCGAGGGCGGCATAAGAGGCGAACACCGCAATGACGACGGACAGCGCGACGAGGCCCGGATTGTAGCCGGTATGAACCATAGGAAGCCGTGAAATACGCATGATCCAGCGTCGGGCGGCGCTGGCGACTTGTGCATCTAGGTCCGAAATCTCGTGCGTTCAGACCGGGCGCGGCATCATTCCCATCACGATCCTGGACATTGCGTCACAGTGAAGGTCGGGCGGCTCGCTTCCAGTGAGAGGGCCGGGGTTCGGATCACGAGCCGGAGATGCGGCACACGGTGATCCATCGGAATCGGCGATGGCAATCAGGTCGGCAGCCTGAGCCCTTTCCTGATCCGGGCGCGCGACGCTGGCCCGAGGATCCTGTCTTTCGGCGATTGAAGCGCGATGCCCCGGTGGACGTGACCGGCGATGGTCATGTCCACCGGGGCATCGCGAAATGGGGCCCTTCAGGCGCGCGTGAGCTTTGATACGACGGCAACCAGCTGTTCCGGATTGAACGGCTTCGTGATCCAGCCGGTCGCACCTGCGGCCTTGGCCTCTTTCTTGATGGAATCATCCGATTCCGTGCTCAGGAAAAGGATCGGGACACCCGTCAGACTGGGCAGATTTCTCAGGTTCTTGATCATGTCGAGACCGTTCATCACCGGCATGTTCAGGTCGGTGATGACGAGGTTGAGTGTATTGGCCTTGGCCTTGGCGACTCCTTCCGCCCCGTCGCCCGCTTCGATCACGGTGTAACCGGCCGGGCCGAGGGTGACCTTGATCATCTGCCGGATGCTTGGGGAGTCATCAACAGCGAGCACGGTTGCCATAATCATCAACTCCGAAATGTAGGGAAATCCGGTTCAGGTCGTCGCTCAGGCAGCTGCTAGGCAGTCATGCGTCTCCAGGCCGGCCCGAACGAAAGCATTGCGCACCACGTCGGACGGATGAACGAGCGTGACGCGTCTCATCTGGCCCTTGGCTGTGCTGCTTGCTGCCGCCAGCAACTGCACGAGGGCCATGTCGCTCGCTCCACCTCGGCGCAGTCCACGTGCAGATCCCGCTGCGCCTTAAGGGCAGCCTCGATCTCGCGATGAATCGTGCGGATCGAACGGATGGTGCAGTCTCCGGACAATTTGATCATCAGAGCGTCTGACATGAGGGGCTGGACATTTCGAATTGGCACCCGGGCTGGGTGTTCTCGGACTAGGAAAGCCGCATCCGGTAAAACTTCCTTGAATCGAGCTGCACTATAGAGATTCATGCGCTAACGCTTCGGCAAGCCAAAAGACGTAGGATGCATGAATCTTGAAGACGCTTGCTACAAATGCGAGCATTTCAACATTTCCTACGGGGCTCGGACTATGATTCCGGAGGTTTCAAAGGCGTTGCGGACACGATCCCCGGCACGGTGGATGCGGTCGCACGCCGACGTTCAGGCTCCGTTGGTCGTCTCCGACATAATCGCTCCGTCACCGGCTCGCGTGGAACTCGACGATGCAACGGACGCCGCGCCTGTTGCCCTTTCTCCGGGCGCGCCCAGCGCCGCCGATCTCCTGCAATCCTGGCTCGGGCTCTCGACGCTGCAGCGGCGGACGCTGGACGCCCTGATCGGAGAACTCGGCATCGCCTCTGACCATATGGAGAATAGCGTCGACGGCCTGACCGACCGTTTCGAGAATATCGCCGCGACGACGCGCGACCAGGCCGAGATCGTCCAAGGTCTCGTGGCCTCGATCCAAGCCATCGAGATCGACGGACGCACGGTTCTTCTGTCCGACGTGGCGTCCGGGCTCGGTGAAACGCTCGGCGCCCTGATGGACAAGGTGAGCCGGCTTTCTCAACAGGGGGCGCGACGGCGCGGGCCCTGGGCACGGTTCTCGACGAGATCGGTTCGATCGAGGGCAGCGTGATGCGGATCGAGGCGATCAATCGCCAGACGAATCTCCTTGCGCTGAACGCGAAGATCGAGGCGGCGCGGGCGGGCGATGCGGGCCGGGCCTTCGCGGTGGTGGCCGATGAGGTTCGCCTTCTGGCGCAGTCGATCAATACGCTGTCGACGACCATCAAGGAGCAGATCGGCTCCATTTCCGCGGGCCTGCGAACCAGCCATGGCCTGCTGCAGGATATCGCGACCGTCGACGTCTCGGACGAGAGCCGCACCGCCGAGCAGCGCGTCCAGACCGTCATGGGCACCCTCGTCTCTCAGAACGCACGCTTCGCCGGCGTGCTGCAGCAGACCGCCGAGACGACGAAATCGATCACGTCCGATGTCTCGGGCGCGATCGTCGCCATGCAGTTCCAGGATCTGACGAAGCAGCGCCTTCAGAACGGCGGGACCGTGCTTCGCGCGCTCGCGCTCGAACTGGCGCAGAGGGCCGACCGGACCCTCGAGCGTTTCCCCGCGATGGCGGACGCGAAGCCTGACGAGAGCTGGGCTGAGGCGATGATCGCGGCCTGCACGCTGGGCGAGATCAGGGAGCGTCTCCGGCGCCAGGTGCTGGCCGAGGGGGCGAACATGCCCGCCATTCCCACGAACACGGTCGAGAGCGAGTTCGGCGACATCGACCTGTTCTGATCGGCAAGCTCGCTCGAAACGACGCGTTGGCGGGCCCCGTGCGCCAGCGCGTTGTCTGCCATTTCTGGATCACGACCGCGACGGCGTCTTTGCGCGCGCAGCGAAGCCATCCAGGCAAGCGGGCCTTCTGAGATTTTGGCGGTTCCCTGGAGTGCCTCGCTTCGCTCGCAAAGACGACGGAGCGACGTGAGCCTAGCTCAACCAAAATTGGTCTAAGCGGCGATCAGCTTCCGGGCGCAGGCTATTACCACCTCAAGCCTCCGTCACGAGACGGCTTCTCCCCCCATCGTTCGCTTCATCAGTCTCGCGCGTGCCGTTCATCAGGCCGGAGCCTTCGGCTCCGAGCGGCGCTACTTGGGCTGTCGATCCTGTGATCCTGTCACGCAGGGATACCGGCAACCCATTATCCTGTAATACTTGTAAGTAATCAAAACAGCTCTTTATTGGGTTTACTTTAAATTAGTTTAGATCGGATACTATTCATAAAGAGCGGAAATCGTTGTAGCTCTGCATTGTTCAAATTTTACCCTGTTTTCTTAGCTATCAAAAAGCTTTTGGAACAGGGTGCGGACAGCGGGGCGGAAGACGGTGCCGTGTATCCGGGCGTGATGATCTTGCGCGTCCCAATTCGGTGCAGGCATGGCGACTATCAATCCTGTCGATGTATTCCGCACGGAAGCAGACGAACTTCTGGCCTGTCTTGAGACCACATTACTCGACCTCGGCGAGAAACCCCAGGACAAGACCCTGATCGATACGGCTTTTCGCGCCCTCCATACGATCAAGGGCTCGGGGGCGATGTTCGGTTTCGTGCGGGTGGCGGCCTTCACCCACGACTTCGAGACGGCCTTCGATCTCGTGCGTCAGGGCAAGGTGCCCGCGAGCCTCGACCTCGTGAACGTCGCCCTGTCCGCCAAGGATTACATTCGCCTCCTGATCGAAGACCCGGATGGCGCCGAGGCCATCTTCGGCCAAGCGATTCTCGATGAACTCGCACGTCTTGTGGGAAGCACGGCGGGTCATGGGAGTTCCGCCGCGCCATCGGCCGCGCCGATGCCGCCCTCGGAGCCGCTGGAAGCCCAGGCCCCTGCCCAAGGTGAGGCCGGCTGGCGGATCGACATCACCTTTGTTCCGGACATCCTCCGCCGCGGCACCAACCCGCTCGCCCTTCTCGATGACCTGAGGGATCTCGGTCCCTGCACCGTCGAAGCGCGGCTCGACGCCCTGCCCGATTTCGCTGCCCTCGATCCCGAGGCGCTGGCGATCGGCTGGATCGTGACCCTGCGGGGCCCGGTGACCAGAGAGGCGATCGAAGACGTCTTCCTGTTCGTTCAGGATGAGGTCACCCTGACATTCACGCCTCTCGGCGACGTGCTGGAAGCACCCGTGCCGGTGTCGGCGGCAGTAACGCCGCAGCAAGGCCAGCCGGTCGCGCCGCAGATCGAGGCCCCCGCGCCTCCCGCCGCCGCCGCGACGGAGCCGCGTGGAAGCGCGCGCCGCAGCGAAGAGCGTACCGCCAGCACCGTGCGCGTCGAAGCCGGGCGCCTCGATGAACTGATGGACCGGGTCGGTGAACTGGTGATCGCGCAGGCGCGCCTCAGCCAGCTCGCCGGGCTGCATGCCGATGGCGGAATCCAGATGATCTCAGAGGAGATCGAGCGGCTCTCCGCCCGCCTGCGCGACACCACGATGAGCATCCGCATGGTGCCCATCGGCACCCTGTTCGGCCGCTTCCGGCGCCTCGTCCACGACCTGTCGCGCGATCTCGGCAAGCCGGTGGATTTCGTCACGGAGGGTGAGGAGACCGAGCTCGACAAGACCATGATCGAGCGACTGGCCGATCCTCTGGTCCATCTGATCCGCAACGCCATCGATCACGGGATCGAGGATCCGGCCCGTCGCGCGGAGTCGGTGAAGGGCGCCACGGGCCGCATTGCCCTCACCGCCGAACATGTCGGGGCGCAGGTCATGGTCACGGTTCGTGACGACGGCGCCGGCCTCGACGCCGCTCGGATCCGCGCCAAGGCCGAGGAGAAGGGCCTCGTCGCACCGGGTACGGTGCTGAGCGACCATCAGATCTATCAGTTCCTGTTCGCGCCGGGCTTCTCCACCGCCGCGACGATCTCGGCCCTGTCCGGCCGCGGCGTCGGCATGGATGTCGTCAAGAAGACGATCGAGGCGATGCGGGGGTCGATCGACATCTCGACCCGGCCGGGAGCCGGCACGACGGTCGCCCTGCGGCTGCCGCTGACGCTGGCGATCATCGAAGGCCTTCTGATCCGCGTCGGTGAGGGCCGCTACGTCGTCCCGCTCTCGGCGGTCGAGGAATGCGTCGAGTTGCCGGAGGGCGATCGCGAAAGCCGTGGGCGGGACTTCCTGAACATCCGCGGGGCACTCGTGCCGTTCCTGCGGCTGCGGACCCTGTTCGACGCCGAGGGCGAGCCCGAGGAGCACCAGAAGGTGATCATCGTCTCGGTCGGCGACACCCGGATCGGGCTCGTGGCGGACCAGATCATCGGCAACCACCAGACGGTGATCAAGTCCCTGTCGAAGCTGCACGCGGATGTGGCGACCTTCTCCGGCGCGACGATCCTCGGCGACGGCACGGCCGCCCTCATCATCGACGTCGGGCGGCTCGTCACGGGCGGGCATGCGGAATTGCCGCGCGAGTTCCAGGAGGTGGCATGATGGCCGAGACGGCGGAAGACCTGCAGCACACGGGCGGCCTGCAGGTGGTGAAGGTGCGCATCGGGTCCGAGACCTTCGCGCTCGATGCCAACATCGTCCGGGAGATCATCGACCCGATCCCGGCGACCCGCGTGGCGGGGGCGCGGACGCATCTCGACCGGATCGTGAACGTGCGCGGCAACGTCGTGCCGCTGGCCGACATCCGCGAACGGTTCGGCATGGCACCGGTGGCGGCGACGCAGGATACCCGCTTCGTGGTGATCGAGGTCGGGATCGGGGGCGATCCTGTCGTGGTGGCCCTCGTCGCCGACAAGGTCTTCGAGGTGGCGGAAGTCGAGACCGGCACCGCGCAGCAGGTGCCGAAGGTCGGAACCTCCTGGCGGCCCGAATACGTCAAGTCGATCGTCAAGTGCGGGGATGAGTTCGTCATCCTTCCCAATGTCGAAACTATACTGAACTGATCAAGGCTGGGGAAATTCCATGCGCTTCTCAATCAAGACGAAGCTCGCTGGCGGCTTCGCGGCAGTCCTCGTTCTGGCTGGAGTGGCGGGCGGCGTCGGGTATCAAAGACTGATGTCGGCCGACGAGACAACGAAATTCATCGTCAGCCGGTCCGAGGTTCAGAACATCGTGCTCGATGCGAAGGCGCAGGCCATTCGGGGCGTCGGCAACGTCCGGGCCGCCGTGATCAGCACGGACGACGCCCAGATGGAGGAGTTCACCAAGCGGTCCGCCGACAATCGCGGCGCTGCGCTGGCAGCCTTGGCCAAGGCCAAGACGTATATCAGCACCGAGGAAGGCAAGCGGCTGCTGGAGGATCTCGCCGACAAGTACGAGAAGCAGCGGGCCATTGGCCTGAAGGTCATCGAGTTGACCAAGCAGAACTCGGTCGTGAAGACCTGGGCCGAGATCAACAATGTGGGGCGGCCGGCGGCCGCCGCATTGCGCACGGAACTCGATCTGCTGGCCAAGGGCCGTCCGGGCGAGCCGACCGCCGACGAACTCGCCAAGACCGTCATGGCCTTCCAGGTCCGCGTCGAGCGCGCGTGGGGACGCCTCGAATCGGCTACCGGCGCGACGAGCCTTGAGATCCTGGAGCAACGGGTCGGCTCGGCGAAGCAAGACCGGGACGATCTCGTCCGCGCCATGGACGACCTGCTGCGGGTGAGCCAAGCCCATGGGGTTTCGGGCGAAGCCGTCCGCCAGAAGTTCACGGCTTGGATGGCCTCGTTCCAGAAGGCCATGGCGATCGTCGAGACGGGGGCCGCCGTGAAGGCCGCCGATCTGGCCTCCGGCGAGTATGCGACCCTGAGCACGACCGCGATCAAGGCTTTCGACGCCCTCGTGGATTTCCAGAACCACCGCATGACCGAGGCCGTCGCCAAGGCGAAGGCCGATGCCGCCGAGGGCGAGACGATCCTGCTGGCCACGGTCTCCGCCGCGCTCCTGATCGGCCTCGGCATCGCCACCTGGCTCGCCCTCTCGATCTCCCGTGGCCTCGGCCGTGCCGTCAGCCTCGCCGACGCGGTGGCGGTGGGTGACCTGACCCAGGAGGCAAAAGTCACCTCGAACGACGAGTTGGGCGACCTGATCGGCGCCATGGGGCGCATGACCCAGAACTTGAACGCGACGGCGGCGCTGGCCGACAGCATCGCCCAGGGCGACCTGACGGTGGAGGCGAAGCCCCTTTCCGACAAGGACACGATGGGCCTCGCCCTGCAGACGATGCTGACCCGGCTGCGCGCCGTGGTGGCGGATGCCTCCGCGGCGGCGGCGAACGTGTCTGCGGGTAGCCAGGAGCTGTCGGCCTCGGCCGAGCAACTGTCGCAGGGCTCGACCGAGCAGGCAGCGTCCACCGAGGAAGCCTCGGCCTCGATGGAGGAGATGGCGTCCAACGTGAAGCAGAACGCGGAGAATGCGGGCCAGACCGAGACGATCGCCCGCCAATCCGCCAAGGATGCCGAGGCGAGCGGCGTGGCCGTGGGCCGGGCGGTCGAGGCGATGCAGACCATCGCCCAGAAGATCACCATCGTGCAGGAGATCGCCCGTCAGACCGACCTCCTGGCGCTCAACGCGGCCGTCGAGGCGGCACGGGCGGGCGAGCACGGCCGTGGCTTCGCGGTGGTGGCCTCGGAGGTGCGCAAGCTCGCCGAGCGGTCCCAGGCTGCGGCGGCCGAGATCGGCACGCTGTCGGTCGACACGGTGAAGGCCGCGCGTGAGGCGGGCGACATGCTGGGCCGCCTCGTGCCCGACATCAAGAAGACGGCGGCTCTGGTCGAGGAGATCTCGGCGGCCTGCCGCGAGCAGGATGTCGGCTCAGGCCAGATCAACCAGGCGATCCAGCAGCTCGACAAGGTGACCCAGCAGAACGCGTCGGCCTCGGAGCAGGTCTCGGCGACCTCGGAGGAGCTGGCGGCGCAGGCAGAGACCCTTCAGTCGACGATCGCCTACTTCCGGATCGACGGGGCGCAGGCGGTTCATGCCCGGGAGATCGACGGGGCGGTGACGCAGCTGCGCAGCACGGCGGCGCGGATGGCGGCCCCCTCCTCGGTGGTGAAGTCCCCGAGCGTGCGCGCGCCGGGCAAGCGGGCGGCGGCCCGGCCTGTTTCGCGGCCGATGGGTAGCTCCCTCGGCGGCGGCGGCTTCGCCCTCGACATGGGTGAGGGCGACGAGCGTGACGCGGACTTCTCCCGCGTCGCCTGAACGGGACGATGGCGATCCGCGTGCCTCCCGGCGCGCAGATCGCGGAGATCGGGCGGGCGCGTTGCCTTCTAAAAAGCTAACGCATCTGGCCGCAATCACATCAATAAAAAGTCCGGTCAAACGGATTTCAGCAATCAAAATCTAAGTTTGTACTTGGGGGTTTAAGGTACAATGCGCTTCACGATCAAATCAAAATTGGGAATCGCCTTCGGGTTGATCCTCGTGCTTCTCGGGGGCGCCGGCTATCTCGCCGTATCGAGCCTGAGCCAGTCCAATGACCGGATGCAGGCCTTCGCCGCCCGTCCGTTCACGCAGGTCCAGCGCGTGTTGCGCATCGAGGCGATGTCCTACGACGCCGCCCGGATGTTCGCCCGTTCGCTGCTGGAGCCCACGAATGCTGCCCGCGAAAAGCTGATGGCGGATTTCAAGGCGCACGACGCGAAGTTCCAGGCCATCCTCAAGGACTACACCGACGGCATCCCGGCGGACGAACGCAGCCGTGTCCAGGCCCTGCGTGACGACTGGGCCAAGCTCAGCGAGGCCACCACGAAGGGCCTGGAATTCGCTGTCCTGAACGGCAACAACACGGCCAACGGCATCGCGACCGGCGAACTGCCCACCGCCTTCGCGGCTGTGATGGCCCGCCTCGAGGACATCAAGGCCCGCTCCGACCTGTCGGTCGAGGATCGCGCCCTGCTCGCCGCCATCGAGATCAAGCTCGTCCGCCAGCGCGGTGAGATCTTCCGCGAGATCGTGATCACCGACGACGCCCTGCTCGCCAAGATCGGCGAGGAGTTCGGCGAGACGCAGAAGGCGCTCGGCCGCGATCTCGTCAAGCTCGTCGAGGCGGGCCGGGCCTCCGGCTTCGCCGAGGCCGCTACCGCTGTCGCCGCTGCGGTGAAGGTGTGGGAGCCCTCCGCGCAGAAGGTGTTCACCCTCGGCCTCGCCAATACAGATGCCAAGGCCCTGCGTTACTACATCGGGCCCTTCACCGATGCCCGCAAGGCGGTCATCGAGGACGTGACCCAGCTCCGCAACTACGAAGAGAAGGTTGCACAGAGCTTCGTGCATGAGACGCAGACCGCGTTCGAATCCACCCGCACGATCCTGCTCGGCGTCGTGGCAAGCGCGGTGATCATCGGCCTCGCCATGGCGATCTGGATCGCGATGTCGATCTCTCGCGGCCTGTCGAAGGCGGTGTCCTCCGCTCGCAACGTCGCCGCCGGCGATCTGACCCAGGATGTCGTCCCCACCGGGAACGACGAGGTGACCGACCTCCTCAAGGCGATCCAGGCGATGAACCTGAAGCTGCGGGATGTCGTCGGCCAGGTCATCTCGGCGGCGGGCAACGTGTCTGCGGGTAGCCAGGAGCTGTCGGCCTCGGCCGAGCAGTTGTCGCAGGGCTCGACCGAGCAGGCGGCATCCACCGAGGAAGCCTCGGCCTCGATGGAG
Organism: Methylobacterium komagatae; assembly: GCF_042661665.1. Classification (NCBI taxonomy): domain Bacteria; kingdom Pseudomonadati; phylum Pseudomonadota; class Alphaproteobacteria; order Hyphomicrobiales; family Methylobacteriaceae; genus Methylobacterium; species Methylobacterium komagatae. The sequence goes on along the minus strand of NZ_JBHSWN010000001.1, from coordinate 1,097,103 downwards.
GAGATGGCGTCCAACGTGAAGCAGAACGCGGAGAATGCGGGCCAGACCGAGACGATCGCCCGTCAATCCGCCAAGGATGCCGAGGCGAGCGGCGTGGCCGTGGGCCGGGCGGTCGAGGCGATGCAGACCATCGCCCAGAAGATCACCATCGTGCAGGAGATCGCCCGTCAGACCGACCTCCTGGCGCTCAACGCGGCCGTCGAGGCGGCACGGGCGGGCGAGCACGGCCGTGGCTTCGCGGTGGTGGCCTCGGAGGTGCGCAAGCTCGCCGAGCGGTCCCAGGCTGCGGCGGCCGAGATCGGCACGCTGTCGGTCGACACGGTGAAGGCCGCGCGTGAGGCGGGCGACATGCTGGGCCGCCTCGTGCCCGACATCAAGAAGACGGCGGCCCTGGTCGAGGAGATCTCGGCGGCCTGCCGCGAGCAGGATGTCGGCTCGGGCCAGATCAACCAGGCGATCCAGCAGCTCGACAAGGTGACCCAGCAGAACGCGTCGGCCTCGGAGCAGGTCTCGGCGACCTCGGAGGAGCTGGCGGCGCAGGCAGAGACCCTTCAGTCGACGATCGCCTACTTCCGGATCGACGGGGCGCAGGCGGTTCATGCCCGGGAGATCGACGGGGCGGTGACGCAGCTGCGCAGCACGGCGGCGCGGATGGCGGCGCCCTCCTCGGTGGTGAAGTCCCCGAGCGTGCGCGCGCCGGGCAAGCGGGCGGCGGCCCGGCCTGTTTCGCGGCCGATGGGCAGCTCCCTCGGCGGCGGCGGCTTCGCTCTCGACATGGGTGAGGGCGACGAGCGCGACGCGGACTTCTCCCGCGTCGCCTGAGCCGAGAGCCCTTTCCGGCCGGATACGGCTCTAACAGACACCGCGGGCGGCCACGCCGCCCGCGGGCCCGAGCAGCATAGACACCCTTCTCATCGACGCCGCCCCGGATCGTGGGCAGGCGGATGGCATACCGGAGCGCCAGGATGTCCAGCGTTTGGCAGTATCTGACACTCGGTCTCGGGCGCGAGACCTTCGGAATCGACATCGAGAACGTTCAGGAGATCCTCGATTATCGCGTGCCCGCGGCCCTGCCGCAGGCGCCGGCCTTCCTTGTCGGGATGATCGACGTGCGGGGCCAGAGCTATCCGGTGATCGACCTGCGGACCAAGCTCGGCTTGCCCCGGGAGGAGCCGACCACCGCGACCCGCATCATTCTCCTCAACGTCCCCATGCCCGACCGGACGCTGCGTGTCGGCTTCGTGGCCGACCGGGTCTTCGAGGTGACGGAACTCGACCGCGCCGAGATGGAGACCGCCCCCGAGGTCGGTGGGCGCTGGCGCTCGACCTACATCGCCGGCATCGGCCGCCGCGGCGACGCCTTCGTGGTGGTGTTCGACCTCGTCCGGCTGATGGCCGGTGACGAGCCTGCGCTCACGGGCTCGGCCCTGGCTGCCTGAAGGGTCGTCTCGCCGTGTCCATCCCCCTGCCGCAGCAGCAGTTGAGCGAGCGTCATTTCCGGTCGATCGCCGACGTCATCGAAGCCCGCGTCGGCATCCAGTTGCCCGCCAGCAAGCGCACGATGGTGGAGGGCCGCCTCCGCAAGCGTGTGCGCGCCCTCAGCCTCGAAACCCTGGACGATTACGGCCGCCATCTCTTCGATGAGGGGCGGCTCGCCGAGGAATTCGTGCATCTCGTCGATTGCGTGACGACCAACAAGACCGACTTTTTCCGGGAACCGGCGCATTTCGATCTGCTGCGCGACACGCTGGTACCGCACCTCTGCAAGCTGCCGGCGCATCGCAAGGATCGTCCGCTGCTCAAGATGTGGAGCGCGGCCTCGTCCAGCGGGGCGGAAGCTTACACCCTCGCCATGGTCCTGCAGGACATGATCGCGGAGGGGCATCGCTTCGATTTTGCGATCCTCGGTACCGATATCTCGACGGAGGTGCTCCGGATCGCGGCGGACGGAATCTATTCCGAGGACATGCTCGCGGCGATCCCGGCGGCCTATCGCCACCGCTATGTCATGATGGCGCGCGACCGGATCCGGCAGATCGGGCGGATCGTCCCGGAATTGCGGCGCCATGTGCATTTCCGCCATCTCAACCTGATGGACCAGCGCTACCCATTCGATCGCGACGTGGACGTCATCTTCTGCCGCAACGTGTTGATCTACTTCGACAAGCCGACGCAGCGCGCCGTACTAGGTCGGCTGGTCGGCCATCTCCGCCCTGGCGGGTATCTTGTCGTCGGCCATTCGGAATCGATGTCCGTGGCCGGCGTTCCAGATCTCACTCAAGTGACTTCGACTGTCTTTCGCCGCTGAGCGGCGGCGTGTTCTCATTCTTTCTTAGTCTCGATGGCCCTTTCTCTGATGGGCCTGAACATGTTCCGACGGCATTATTCGCTGGATTGCCCCATGACCGCGACCGATCCGATCCGCGTCCTCATCGTCGATGATTCCGCTTCCGTCCGGCAGACGCTCGGCCAGATCCTCGCGACGGCACCCGACATCACCGTGCTGGGTACCGCCGCCGATCCCTTCGTGGCGGCCCGGCGCATCCAGGAAGAGGTGCCCGATGTGATCATCCTGGATCTGGAGATGCCGCGCATGGACGGCCTCACCTTCCTGCGCAAGATCATGGCGCAGAAGCCGATCCCGGTGATCATCTGCTCGACGCTGACCGAGGCGGGCTCGCGCATGTTGTTCGAGGTGCTGGAGGCGGGCGCCGTCGATGTGCTGCCGAAGCCGCGGATCGATACGCGGCAGTTCCTCGTCGAATCCTCCGTGCGGGTCTGCGATGCCGTGCGGGCCGCCGCCCGCTCGCGCGTACGCCCCCGCCGCTCCGTCGAACGCAAGATTGAGGCGAAACTGACGGCCGACGCGATCCTTCCGCCGCCGGTGGCGCGCCGCCACATGACGGGAACCGAGCCGATCGTCTGCATCGGTGCCTCGACGGGGGCACCGAGGCGTTGCGCGACGTGCTGGAGATTCTGCCCGCCGAGTGCCCGGGAATCGTGATCGTGCAGCATATGCCCGAGCACTTCACCGCCGCCTTCGCTCGCCGCCTCGACACGCTGTGCGCCGTTTCCGTCAAGGAAGCGGAGGATGGCGATGCCGTCCTGCCCGGGCGCGCCCTCATCGCCCCCGGCGGCCACCACCTGCTGGTGCAGCGGCGGGGCGACGGCTACGTCGTCGCGGTCAAGGATGGCCCGCTGGTGTCGCGCCACCGCCCCTCCGTCGATGTGATGTTCCGTTCGGCTGCCCAAGCCGCAGGGGCAAACGCCCTCGGCATCATCATGACGGGCATGGGCGACGACGGTGCCAATGGCCTGCTCGAGATGCGCAGGGCGGGGGCTCAGACGGTGGCCCAGGACGAGGAGAGTTGTGTCGTCTTCGGGATGCCGAAGGAAGCCATCGAGCGCGGTGCCGCCGCCAGGGTCGTGCCCCTCGACCGGATCCATCAGGAGATCCTGCGCTTCGGCGCGGCTCAGACCCTCGGCAGGACGGCCTAGGCCGAGCGCCCTTCGTCAGAGGTCGAGGGGTAGGGCGTCCTGGTCCCACGCGACCATCGTGGGCCGGCTCGAACAGCATTAAGATATCGCCCGGAGTGGTCTTAGCCTGTACTCGATCTCCTGGCGTGAACTCTCGGCCTCAGCGCCCGAGGTCTGAGCCGGGGATAGACCAGGGCGCGTGTCCGCGCGGTCAGAGCCTCCAGCGTGGAGGCTACCAATCCCGAGGCTTCGCGCCATTTTTCCGGTATCGGGGTTCCGTCGGGGCCTCCCACGCCTGGTGAAAGGGTTTTGCCTTTGTCACAGTCGCGGCAACCGCTGCAATCCGACCACGCCGCCGCGACACCGCCGACGACCCTGCGCCGGGGCGTTGAACAGCTGTTCGAGACCGAACGGCGTCTCAACGCCGTGCTGAACAACGCGTCCGTCTCCATCTTCCTCATGGATGACCGCCAGCACTGCATCTACATGAACCGCGCCGCCGAGCAGCTGACCGGTTGGACGCTCGATGAGGTGCTCGCACGGGATTGTCCGCTGCACGACATCGTCCACCACACCTATCCCGACGGGCGACCTTTCCCGCTGGAGGAATGTGCCATCGATCGCGCGTTTCCCGAGAACAATCAGGAGCGCGGCGAAGAAGTGTTCGTCCATCGCGACGGAAGCTTCTTCCCGGTCGGCTTCACCGCCAGCCCGATCCGTGACGATGCCACCAACGTCATCGGCACCATCATCGAGGTGCGCGATATCAGTGAGGAGAAGGCCGCTGCCGAGCGTCAGCGCCTGCTGATCGATGAGTTGAACCACCGGGTGAAAAACACGCTCGCGACGGTGCAGTCCATCGCTGCCCAGACATTTCGCGGGACGACGGACAAAGCCATGCGCACCGTGTTCGACGCCCGCATGGTCGCCCTGTCGAATGCCCACAACGTCCTGGTCGAGGACAATTGGGAGAGCGCCAGCCTGCACAGCGTGATCGAGCGGGCGCTCGCCCCCCACTTCCTGGCGGAAGTCGATGGTCACCGCTTTCGGCTACAGGGACCGGACGCGCGGTTGCATCCCAAAGTCGCGGTGACGCTGGCCATGGCGCTGCACGAACTGATGACCAATGCCGCCAAGTACGGGTCGCTTTCGGTTCCTGAAGGCCGTGTCGTCGTCAATTGGACACTCAGCGACCTCAAGGACGGGCGACAGCAGTTGGATCTGACTTGGCAGGAGCAGGACGGCCCGCCGGTCAGCCCACCGACTCACAGGGGGTTCGGCTCCCGACTGATCGAACGGCAACTGCCGATGGAGTTCGACGGCCGGGCGGAGATCGATTACGCCGCTTCAGGTGTAGTGTGCACGTTGCAAGTTCCCATGACTCCCCTCGGCTGGGTTGGGCAGGCAATCCTGAAGGGTCCTGCCGCCTGATGAGCGTACTCGAAGGACGCCGGGTTTTGCTCGTCGAGGACGAGAGCCTCGTTGCCATGATGGTCGAGGACATGCTGCTCGACCTCGGCTGCGAGGTCGTCATGGCGATGCGCCTCGACAAGGCGTTGGCACTCGCCCGAACCGAGACCTTCGACGTCGCCGTGCTCGACGTGAACCTCGGCGAGGGACGCAGCTATCCGATCGCCGACATCCTGTTCGAGCGGTGCACGCCGTTCCTGTTCGCGACCGGATACGGCTTGAAGGGGTTAGAGACGGCCTATCGCGGCGTGCCGGTGCTTCAGAAGCCGTATCAGCCCGAGCCGCTGGAGCATCTGCTGCGTGGCCTTCTGACTGGCGAGATCGCCACTCACCAGGGTGCGACCTGTCTTCCGGGAGCCTGCAGGTGTCAGGGTGCCGAGACCAGCTCCCGCGAGTTCCGCGCCGACACCATTCGCTGACATGTCGCCGCTTCACGAGCGCTGGGTCCGCGCATGATCCAAGTGCGCCGAAAAGGCACACAGGCTCAAAGGCATACGAAAAGTCGAGCAGTATCCATAAGTATCAGTACCCCTGGTATTTTGAATTAAATCTTGATAACGTTCCGGGCCAAAAATTTTACTTTGCTTTCCATTGAATCGGTATAAAATACACGCCGTTCGCCCGGACTCTTTGTAAAGCCGCCGTTGTGCGGAAGGGCTGGGCGAGCATTCATGCGATGTCCTGCGTTCGTTGCGTTTGCGTCCAACTCTGATTTTGGAGTGCGCGCATGTTGCAGAATTCTATCTCCCATCGCCATGAGGACGGGTCTGTCCATTACACTCATTGTCATGGTGAGTACGATGCAGCCTTCGATCCCCGTGTACAGGCCTGTACCCCGGATGACGGGCGCAAGCAGCATGGAAAGCTGCGCGTGTTCGGGATTTCCCTCGGGCTTGCCACGACGGCATTCTGGGCCGTGATGCTGTTGTCGCCTCCTCTCACACAGGCGCACAACGAGCCGACGCGCCTCGCACCCTGCTTGGCAGCCGCCGCCGATGTCGCGCCTTGGTTTGAACGCGAGACAAGGCGCCGAGCCCATTTCACAATCGCGACGTTCGAGCATGGTGGCTTCAAGTCGATGTTGCTCGACTATGAGGCAGCCCATTGGCAATGCGCCGCCGGTCATGTCGAGGCGGCTGTCCAAAGCTATCGCGCGTTGGCCGAACGCGTGATGTCCTTGACAGATCATGACGAGCCGGACGCGCATTGAGCTTTGATCGGTCGGGCCGCTTCGGCAGAGGACAATCAACCGAAAGCAATGACCTGGCGCAGGTGCTGCGATCCAGAGATTAGAAAAAGGGTTTAGCCGACAGGGAGGGGGCCGTGTCAGATTTGGAGAAAGCTGACAGGTATCGCCAGGAGGCGGGCCATATCGTTGCTCGTGGGGAAGAAATCGTTCTGACTTTGAAGAAAGAGGGAGCCTGCGAAGGCCATGTCCTGATGGCGTCGCAAATTCTTTCAGCCTTGAGGCGCCTTGACCGGCTGATTGAAGAGCATGGGAAGCGCGTGGCCGCGTCGCAATTGCCGGACGTCGATGGCCAGAGCATCGCGACGTATCGGAGTTGGTGGTCTGTCATAAAATGGCCGTCGAGGAACAGGGCGAGGCTGTTCGAGGCCAACATCTCGTTGTCCGACCACGGGGCTTGATGCGGTCTTCCCGCGCGCGCCATCACGACGCGGGCAGTCCGTCGCGCGACGGGGCCTCAGCACGCGGGCTTGCTCATTCAGACATTGTCAGCGGCCTCACTCAGGCGCTAGGCCGTACAGGCACATCCTCACGCCGAAGGGCCGTCTTCCGGCTCCCGGTCTCCCTGGCCTCATCCCCCATCTCGATATGCTGCGCGCGGCCTTCGACTGGTTCTTCCGCGATCGCACCAGCGGACGCGTCGTCATCGGCCAATGGCCGAACCCGCCGCTCTGGCTCTTCGGCCTGCTGCAGGCCGTGGCCTGGATCGCCGGGGAGGCGAACGCGATCGGGCGCTGGGCGGCCGTAGCCTCCTGGATCGCCCTCGCCGTCTGGGCGGGCGATGAGGTGCTCCGCGGGGTCAATCCATGGCGGCGCTGTCTGGGCAGCGCGGTGCTGATCGGGATGGTCGTCCGGCTGATCGTCTGACCGCGTGTGGGGAATGAGGCCCGCTTCTCCCCGAAGCTATCGCGGACATCCGTAGGCCGAGCCCTATCTCTGATGTAAGGACCTGCAGGACGCAGGCTCGACGGGAGGCGGAGATTTCGGACGACGGTTGGGCAACGGTCCTCGGGTTGTTGAGCGTCCTTGTTCTCGTTCTCGCCAACGGCTTCTTCGTGGCCGCCGAGTTCGCTCTGGTGGCGATCCGCAGAAGTCGGGTCGCCGAACTCGTTTCCGAGCGGCGTGTCAACGCGAAGGCCCTTCTCTGGGCGACCGACCACCTCGACGCTCACCTCGCGGCGACCCAACTGGGTATCACCATCTCGTCCCTGGCCCTGGGCTGGATCGGCGAGCCCGCCCTTGCCCGGCTGATCGAGCCCGTCATGGCTTGGCTGCCCGATACGGTCTCGACCGCGGCGGCGCATTCGGTCGCGGTAGTGTTCTCCTTCATGATCATCACCGCCCTGCACATCGTGCTGGGCGAACTGGCCCCGAAGAGCCTCGCGCTCCAGCGCAGCGAGCGGACGGCTCTGGCCGTCATCCGGCCGCTCAGCCTGTTCCTGCTGGTGTTTCGCCCGGCCATCTCGTTCCTTAACGGCCTCGGCAACGGCGTCCTGCGCCTCTGCGGCCTCCAACCCGGCCACGGCGAGGGCGGTCACCATTCGACAGCGGAACTGAACCTCCTGGTCGAGGCGAGCCGCGAGGCGGGCCTCATCCGGGAGGCGCAGCAGGAGGCTGTCGAGCGCATCTTCAAGCTGAGCGACCGCCGGGTTCGCGAGATCATGACGCCGCGCCACGAGGTCGAATGGATCGATCTCGATGAACCGCAGGACGTCATGCTGAAGGCTGTTCGCGCGTGCAGCCACGCCCATGTCGTCGTGAGCCGGGGTGGCATCGACGAGGTCGTCGGCGTGCTGCGCAAGCAGGACCTCCTCCACCAGATCCTTGATGGGCAGGAACCCGATATCGAGGCGGCCATGCAGCCGCCGAACGTGATCCACGAGGCGCTGACGGTCCTTGCCGCGCTGGAAAACTTTCAGCGGCATCCGGTGCAGTTGGCCGTGATCGTGGACGAGTATGGCAGCCTGGAAGGCCTCGTCACCCAGACGGACCTGCTCGAGGCGATCGCGGGCGACATCCCCGAGCCTGGGGAAGACCCGGCCGTGGTCGAGCGCGAAGACGGTTCGCTGCTGATCGACGGCATGATGCCGGCGGAGGAAGCCTTCGAGCGCTTGGCCTTCGTCGACCCGCCGCCCATGGACGACTACGCGACGCTGGCTGGGTTCGTCATCTTCCGGCTGGGGCGCATCCCCGCGACGGGAGACGCCATCGCGGCCGAAAGCTGGCGTCTCGAAGTGGTCGATATGGATGGCCGTCGCGTCGACAAGATCCTCGCGACGCGTTTGCCGGAAAGCGCACCGGCTTAGCCCTGGCGCATTGCATTTTGAATTCGCAAGGCCGAAGCTTCCCCGGCAACGCCCCATTGAAGGGCGGGCCGGAGGAGACGGTATCCATGAGCACACGGCGCGATTTCCTGCACCTCACCGCCGCCGCAACGGCGCTCGGTGCCTTGCCCGCAGCGGCGCAGGCGCCCGCCGCCGAGCCCGGAACGCCCATCCCGCCCCAGGGTGATGCCAAGGGGAGCCAGACGCTGCGCCTCGTCACCTTCGCCCCGGACAAGGCCGGCACCCCGCGCCTCGGCGCGGTGCGGGCGGACGGGCGCGTAATCGACCTGTCGAAGGCCGGTCTGCCGGGCGTCGATGCGACGGGAATGGTCTCGCTCATCGCGGCGGGGCCGAAGGCCCTCGAGGCCGCGAGGCGCGCCGCCGCCTCGGGCGATGGACCCCAGGTCGAGACGGTGCATCTTCTGGCGCCGATCCCGGCGCCGACGCGCAACATCTATGCGGTGGGCTGGAATTACCTCGAACACTTCGCCGAAGGTCAGGCGACCAGTCTCGCCAAGACCGAATACCCGGCCCACCCGGTATTCTTCACCAAGGGGGTGAACACGATCAACGGCCCCTACGACCCGATTCCCTATGACACCGCGGTCTCGACGCAGATCGATTGGGAGGCGGAACTCGCGGTGGTCGTCGGCAAAGGCGGCCGCAACATCCAGGAAGCCGACGCCCTCGACCATGTGTTCGGCTACAGCGTCATGAACGACACCACGGCCCGCGACATGCAGCGTACCCTGCACGGCGGCCAGTGGTTCAAGGGCAAGAGCCTCGACGGGCACGGGCCGTTCGGCCCCTGGATTGTTCCGGCCTCGGATATCGACCCGTCGGATCTGCGCCTGTTGCTGCGGGTCAACGGTGTGGTGAAGCAGGACGCCTCCACCAAGCAGATGTACTTCAAGGTCGCGCGGATCATTTCGGAACTGTCGCGCGGTCTTACCCTGATGCCGGGCGACATCATCGCAACCGGCACGCCTCCCGGCGTCGGCTTCGCCCGCAAGCCGCCGGAATTCCTGAAGCCCGGCGACGTGATGGAGACCGAGATCGTCGGCCTCGGCACCCTCCGCAACGTCATCCAAGCCGTTCCGGCCTGAGACGCTGCGAGAGCCGTCGCCCCAGGCTGCTACGATCGTCAAACCTCTCATCGCGACAAAATGCGACAGGTCGAACCTGCCTGAAAAAATGTCGAACCGAGGCAGCCGGAAGACGATCTTAAGGTGAGCATACTACCGTAAACGAGAAGTCATCTTACAATTTCTGGTTGAAACATGTTGGCGGTGGTGGGATGTTTCCTTGGCGAGCACGACCTTTGGTTGGTCGCGCTCGCCGCCATCATCTGCACGCTGGCTTCTGCTGCGTGCATGGCCCTGCTCCATCACGCCCGTCGTAGCCCCGAGGCGTGGCAATGGACCTGGATCGCCGTCGCTGCGGTGGCGGGTGGATCCGGGATCTGGGCGACGCACTTCATCGCCATGCTGGCCTTCGAACCGGGCCTGCCGACGGGCTATGCGATCCGCCTGACGATCCTGTCTCTCGCCTATGCGATCGCCCTCACCGGGGCCGGACTCGCGGTCGCCCTGTGGCGGGCGCTGCCGGTGGCGCCCGTGATCGGCGGCCTGATCCTCGGCGGTGGCATCGCGGCGATGCATTACACCGGGATGGCAGCCTTCGAGGTGCCGGGCCATCTCAGATGGGACCCCACCCTCGTGGCGGCGTCCCTCGTCCTCGGCGGGGTGCTCGCCGCCGCCGGCCTCCAGATCGGGCTCGCGTGCGAGGGGCTGGCCGGGCGGGTCGTCGGGGCGCTGCTGATCCTGGCTGCGATCTGCAGCCACCATTTCACGGCCATGGGCGCGGTCACCATCGTGCCGGACCCGTCCGTCGCCATCACCGACAGCGCCCTTCCGACGCGCTGGATCGGCGTCGGCGTCGCGCTCGCCAGCGTCGCGATCCTGCTCATGGCCGGCGCGGCGCTGATGCTCGATCTGCGTGAGCGCCGCCAAGCCTCCCTGGCGCGGGAGCGCCTGAACAGCCTTGCCAACGCCGCCGTCGAGGGATTGCTGGTGTGCCGGGGCGAGACCATCGTCAATGGCAATGACAGCTTCGGCTCCCTCGTCGGCCTGTCCGCGTCGGATCTCGGCGGCGTGCCGCTAGCGCGCTTCCTGCCCGGCGCCGAGGCCCGGCTGGCCCTGGCCGGGCAACCGGAACAGCCCATCGAGGCCGAGCTGCGGGGGGCGGAGGGTGAGACAATCCCTGTGGAGTTGATCGTCCGCCCGGTTACCTATGGCCAGACGCCCCATTACGCCGTCGCGGTGCGCGACCTTCGCGCCCGGCGCAAGGCGGAGGGGCAGATCCACTTCCTCGCCCACCACGACGCGCTCACGGGTCTCGCCAACCGTGCGAGCTTCACCCTGCGGCTGGAACGGGAGATGAAGCTCGCCGCGGCGACCGGGGGCAGGCTCGCGGTCCTGTGCCTCGACCTCGACCGCTTCAAGGAGGTCAACGACCTGTTCGGCCATGCGGCGGGTGATGCGCTCCTCGTCACCGTGGCCCGTTCGATCACTGCGCTCCTCGGTGAGAACCAGTTGATGGCTCGCCTCGGCGGCGATGAGTTCGCGATCCTCATGCCCTGCGATCATGCCGTGGCGGCGGGCCGTCTTGCGGAGACGGTGCTCGACGCCCTGCGGGCCGAGAACCTCGACATGGCCGGGCCCACCATCGGCACCAGCATCGGCATCGCGATCTATCCGGACAATGCCGACGAGCGCACACTCCTCTTGAGCTACGCCGACACCGCCCTCTACCGGGCGAAGTCGGAGGGACGCGGCCGGTATCGCTTCTTCGAGGCCACGATGGGCGCGCAGGTGCGCGACCGGCGGCTCCTCGAACATGACCTGCGCCATGCCGTGGCGCGGGGCGAACTGCATCTGGTCTATCAACCACAGAGCGACGTCGCCTCCGGTGAGGTCTTCGGCTTCGAGGTGCTGCTGCGCTGGCGGCATCCCACGCGCGGGCTGGTTTCGCCCGCGATCTTCATTCCCATCGCGGAGGAGAGCGGCCTCATCCTGCCCATCGGCGAATGGGTGCTGCGCGAAGCCTGCCGCGAGGCGGCGAACTGGACCAACCCGCTGACCGTCGCGGTCAACGTCTCGGGCGTGCAGATCCACGCGCCGAACCTCGTGCCGCTGATCCAGGAAGTCCTGCGCGAGACCGGCTTGGCGCCCGAGCGTCTGGAGATCGAGGTGACGGAAACGGCCCTGATCCGCGAGCCCGCCCGTGCCCAGGTCACGCTGCGCCAATTGAAGGCCCTCGGCGTGCGCATCGCCATGGACGATTTCGGCACGGGCTACTCGTCGCTGTCGAACCTGCGCGCCTATCCGTTCGACAAGATCAAGATCGATGGGTCGTTCATCCGCACCGTGGACACGAACGAGCAGACGGCGGCCATCGTCCGCTCGGTGCTCGGTCTCGGGCGGGGCCTCGGGATGCCGGTCCTGGCGGAGGGCGTCGAGACGGCGGAGGAACTGAATTTCCTCCTGGGCGAGAACTGCGCGGCGGCACAGGGCTTCCTGATGGGCCGCCCCGGCGACATTTCCGGCTTCGCCCACCTCACCCACCCGGCGAAGGGGAGTGTTCTCGCGGCTTGACGGACGGGCCGGGGAAATTGACGCGGGCGCGGGCCGAGCCTACGCCCGGGGCTTCCAGCCCACCTCGCGAAGGACCGAGCGATGATCGTCGAAATGCGCGTCTACTACTGCGCCCCGACCCGGCTTCCCGCCCTGCTCGACCGGTTCCGCACCATCACGATGGGCTTCTTCGAGAAATACGGGATCGAGCAGATCGGCTTCTTCACGACGCTGGTCGGGCCGGACAACCATGCCCTGACCTACTTCCTGAAGTGGGACAGCCTCGCCGACCGCGAGGCCAAGTGGAACGCCTTCCAGGCCGATCCCGAATGGACCGCCAAGCGCGCCGAGACCGAGAAGGACAAGCCCATCGTGGCGCGGATCGAGAACAGCTTCCTCGCCCCGACGGACTTCTCTACGCTGCGCTGACCGGCCCTCAGGGGCTCGTCAGTTCGAGTTGCGGCGCGATCACCCGGTCACCGTCCGAATGGACGGTGACGGGAATGGTCTTGGCAGCGGGGGTCTTGCTGCCGGTGGCGTAGTGCCAGAGCGGCATCAGCACGTTGCATTCCGGGTAATACCCGCCGATGCAGCCGACCGGGATGTCGTAGGCGATGACCAGCATCCCGGACAGGCTCCGGTCCACCCCGTCATCCGCGACTGTCCTGAGCGTCACCGCCTGACCGACCTTCAGCCCCAGACGGTCGATGTCCGAGCGGTTCATCAGCACGACCTTGCGCGTGCCCTTCACCCCCGGAAGCGGTCGTCGTAGCCGTAGACCGTGGTGTTGAACTGGTCGTTCGAACGCAGCGTCATCAGGCGCAGGGCGTCGTGGCCCAGCGTCGGCATGTCGAGGTCTTCCTCAAGGGCCTCGGGGGTGATGAAATTGGCCCGTCCGGTCTTGGTGTGCCACTCGCGCTTGCAGGCGGGGAGCGCCCGCTGGAACCCGCCGGGCTCCCACATCCGGCGCTCGTAATCCCAGAACGACTCGGGCAGCGTGGCCTCGACCTCCTTGCGGATCTCGGCGTAATCCTCGGCATAGGCGTCCCAGCGCACCTTCGGGTTGTGGTCCAGGGTGCGCTGAGCCAACTCGCAGATCAGCCTGATCTCGCTGATGAGATGCGGCGAGGCGGGCCGCCGCAGGCCGCGATTGCCGTGGATGCAGGCCGAGGTATCCTCCATCGAGAGCACCTGCTGACCCTTGCTCGTCTCGTCGATCTCAAGGCGGCTGATCACCGGCAGGATGTAGCTGATCTCCCCCGGCAGCAGCGCCGAGCGGTTGAGCTTGGTGATGACGTTGACGGTCAGGCGAATACGCCGCCATGCGGGTTCCATCCGCCCGTGGTCGGGGATGGCGCGGACGAAGTTGCCGCCGAGCATGACGAAGGCGCGGACATCGCCCTTCAGCACCGCCTCGCAGGCATCCACCGTGCTGAAGCCCTCCTTGCGCGGCGGCTCGAAGCCGAATTGCTCGCCGAGCCGGTCGAGATCGAACAGTTCCGGCTTCTCGGTGATGCCCATGGTCCGCTGGCCCTGGACGTTGGAATGGCCGCGGATCGGGCAGATGCCCGCTCCCTGGCGGCCGATATTGCCGCGCATGAGCAGCAGGTTGACGAGCATCTGCACCGTCTCGACCCCCGCCCGGTGCTGGGTGAGCCCCATCCCGTAGACGCCGATCACCTTGTGCGAGCGGCAATAGACATGGGCCGTCGCCTCCATGTCTGCCCGGTGCAGGCCGGAGCGGCGCTCCAACTCGTCCCAGTCGAGCCCCCGGAGCCATTCCGCGTAGGTTTCGAAGCCGTGGGTGTGGTCGCGGATGAAGGCCTCGTCGAGGACAGCGGGGCCGCCCGCGGCCACCGACTCGTCATGGGCGGCGAGCACCGATTTGCAGATCCCGGCGAGCGCCGCAAGGTCGCCGCCCGCCTTGACCTGATGGTATTGCGAGCTCGATCCGCGTCTCCTTGCGAGACAGCATCTCGGTGGGGGATTGCGGGTTGAGGAAGCGTTCGAGTCCGCGCTCGCGCAGCGGATTGTAGGTGATGATCGGGACACCCCGCTCGCTCGCCTCCTGCAGCGGGTGGAGCATGCGCGGCGCGTTGCTGCCGGGGTTCTGGCCGAAGAACATGATGCAGTCGGACAGGCCGAAATCGTCCAGCGTCACCGACCCGACCGGCTGGCCGATGCTGATCGGCAGGGCCACGGAGGTGGTCTCGTGGCACATGTTGGACGAGTCGGGGAGGTTGTTGTTGCCGTAGAGCCGGGCGAACAACTGATAGAGGTAGCTCGCCTCGTTGGAGAGCCGGCCCGACGAGTAGAACACCGTGCCCTGCTCACGATCCTCCACCGCGCGCAATTCGCGGGCGATCTCCTCCACCGCATGGCCCCAGGAGACCGGGACGTACTTGTCGCTCGCCGCGTCGTAGCGCAGCGGGTGGGTGAGGCGGCCGGTCTGTTCGAGGTGGTAATCGTCCCAGCCGAGCAGTTCCGTCACCGAATGCTCCGCGAAGAAGGCGGGGGTGCAGCGATGCGCCGTCAGTTCCCAGGCCACCGCCTTCACGCCGTTCTCGCAGAACTCGAAGGGCAGGGGGCTCGCGGGCTTCACCCAGGCGCAGCTATTGCACTGATAGCCATCGACCTTGTTGTGCCGGGTGAGGGCGGCGGGCACGCTCGCCAGCACCCCCTCGCGCCGCAGGATGTTGGCGACCGACCGGGCCGAGCCCCAGCCTCCGGCGGGAAGGCGATAGGGCTTGAATTGGGGCTTCTCCAAGGGGAGTCTCCGCTCGTCGTGAGGATACATCGGCCCGGTCGCCGCGTTTCAGGAGAACCCCGCGGACAAGTATTCGTTCGCAAGCCTGAAATCTGATGGAGGTTAGTTTGGCCGTAGGGCGGGATTATCTCTTGAAAAAACCCTCGGCCCCCTCCAAGCCGAAGCAGTTCTTCGACGTGCAGGTCGTTCCCATGGCGGTCAACGCGGCGGGAAGCCTTGAGGTCGCGCTGGATCAGGCCGCCCGGCGCCTGGGCTTGCGACCCTCGACCCTGGTGGCAGGCTCGGCCGCGCTTCTCTCGCTCGCCGTGCTCTGCGCCGTCAGGTCGTCGCGACGGCCTGCGTGAGCGCCTCCGCCTCCGCCACGACACGGTCCTGGTGGAAATGGTGCAGCATGTGGCCGGTGCCGGGGAGCCACGTGAAGTGCGCGCCACGCATCAGCGTGGCGGCCAGGGCGCCGTGCAGGGCGTTGTTGACCACGAGATCGGCCGTGCCGCCGAGGAAGCGCACCGGCACCCGGCAGGTCGGGTAGGCCGCCGCCGCCCGGCCGAGGGCGGTCCAGGTGGTCATCGCATCCTCGCCCTCCGCGATCATCCGTGCCGGGCCGCAGGCGCGGGCCCAGGGAAAGCGGGCGGCGAAATCCGGCGGGACTGTCTGGGGCAGGAAGATCGCCCGCCACAGGAGCGGCAGCATCGCCCGGTCGAGGCTTCCCGCCAGCACCTGCGAGAGCCCGTCGCCCAGCCCCGGCAGGGCACGCGGCCCGAACAGGATCTGTTCGAGGCGCGGCTCGGGAAAGCAGAGCGGCGCCATCGCGACCACGCCCGCCACCGCGTCCGGGTCGGACAGGGCGAGGCAGAGCGCCACCGTCGCCCCGAAGGAATGGCCGACCAGAACCGGCCGGTGTAGGCCGAGCTGGTCCAGGGCCTCGCGGATCGCCGCCGCCTGCCGCCAGGGCGAGGCATCGACGAGGCGCCGCCGGGTGCTGAAGCCGTGGCCGGGCCGGTCGAGGGCGATCACCCGGTGCCGGGCCGCGAGGCGCGGGGCCAGCGGCAGCCACACATCTTCCAGGGCCATGAGGGTGCCGTGGATGAGCACGATCGCCTCGCCCTCGCCGGTTTCGGCATAGGCGATGCTGCCGCCCTCACTGAGCGGCACGAAGCGCCGCGCGACTTCACCGGGTGCCACGCCCACGGTCAGGAGCGCCGTCCCGGACGAAGAAGCGTCGCGGCGGCGAGGCCGAGGCCGACGACGGCCGAGGCGGTGGCGAGGGGATGCAGGCTCGCCCGGGTGTAGGCGCTCCGGCGCAGCACCGGGAAGGGCTGGTCGCCATGGACATGGCCGGTATCGTCCTGTTGCGGCGTGTGCAGCGCGCCTGCAGGCCGACGCGGCGCCATCGTCCGCTTCTGGAAGGCAGCGATCTGCCCGGCGAGGTGGTCGTAGGCCCCCGGTGCGAATTCCTTGCCCGCGATGAACAGCTTGCCTGCCCCGCCGACCACGATGTCCCGCTGCGGACGGACGGCCGCGTGCAGGATCGCCCGCGCCACCTCCTCGGCCCGATAGACCGGCGGCGGCAGGGACGGCTCGCGGTCCATGTAGTTGCGCGCCCGGCGGGGCAGGGGGGTGTCGATGGAGGTGGGCTTGATCAGCGTCACCGAGATCGGTGCGTCGGCGAGGCGCAGTTCCATGCGCAGGGCGTCGGTAAAGCCCTTCACCGCGTGCTTCGAGGCCGAGTACATGCCCTGGTAGGGGAAGGCGAGATCGGAGGCGACGGAGCCCATGTTGATCAGCGCGCCGCCCCGCCGCCGCATCAGTTCGACGGCCACGAGCGACCCGTTCACGGTGCCCCAGAAATTCGTCCGCAGCAGGCGCTCGTGGTCCTCCTCGGAAACGTCGCCCAGGGCGCCGTAGATCGTCAGCCCGGCATTGTTCACCCAGGTGTCGACGCCCCCGAACTCGGCCACCGCCCGCGCGGCGATCTCTTCCACCTCCGCCCGCTCGCCGACATCCGCGCCCACGGCGACGGCCTGCCCGCCCTCGCGGGTGATGTCGGCGACGATGGCGTCGAGGGCCGCGCCGCTGCGGGCCGCGAGCACGACCCGCGCGCCCTTGGCGGCGGCCATCCGCGCGGTAGCGAGCCCGATGCCGGACGACGCGCCCGTGATCACGATCGTCTGGTCCGCAAGGGATTTGTGCCGCATGGTCGCTCGTCTCCGGGACGCCCCGGATCGCGGGGCCGCTCGGGTTGGCTACCCGTGGAGCAGCGCTCAAGTTTCCGCAGGCCCCGGGAGGAAGCGCGTCGCCGCGACGATCCCGTCCCTATCGACGCCGTTTCGCAGGGATCTCCTGTGGATGTGCTTCGCGCGGGTATGCGGTGCCGGTCGCAGCGTGTATCCCGGCTCGAAACCGGGATGATTCGGCAATCGTGAGGGAGGGGGCCGCCGTGGGTCAGGCACGCAGGGTCCTGCTCGCCGGAACGCTCCTCGTCCTCGTCGCGGGCGGGGCGCTCGCCGTGACGCGGCCTGAATTCCCCGCGTCCCTGGCCGGATGGCGGGAAACCCTGGAGGCGCTGCTGCCCGACCGCGCTCCGGCACCGGTCGCGCGGTTGCCTGCTCCGCGCACCGCCATCGAGGACGGACGGACGATCGTGCATCTCACGCCCGCCGAGAGGGCGCGGGTCGGGATCGTCACGCAGGTGCTGCACGCCCGGCCGCATCCGCGTGAGTCCACCGGCTACGGCACCATCCTCGACCTCGCCCGCGTCACGGAACTGGCGAACAGCTATGCCGGCGCGGTCGCCGCCCTTCAAACCGCCCGCGCCCGCGCCGAGGTGTCGGTGAGCGCCGCACGGCGGCTCAAGAGCCTCGGCGCGGCGGCGATCGCCACCGCGCAGATCGAGACCGCCGAGGG
Source organism: Methylobacterium komagatae (assembly GCF_042661665.1). Classification (NCBI taxonomy): domain Bacteria; kingdom Pseudomonadati; phylum Pseudomonadota; class Alphaproteobacteria; order Hyphomicrobiales; family Methylobacteriaceae; genus Methylobacterium; species Methylobacterium komagatae. The sequence continues at coordinate 1,079,280 of NZ_JBHSWN010000001.1, read as the reverse complement.
CACGGCGCTGACCGACCAGGCGGCGGTGACGGCGGCGGATTCCCAGGTGCGGACGCTCGCCGCCACGGCCCGGCAGGAATGGGGCTCGGTGATCGGCAAGGCGATCATCGAGCGCGGCTCCCTGGTGACCCGCCTGATCGAGCGCGAGGACTTCCTCATGCAGGTCACCCTGCCGCCGGGGGAAAACCTGACGCAGGCGCCTCAAACCGCCTTCGCCGAAGTGCCACCGCAGAGCGTGCGGGTGAGCCTGCGCCTCGTCTCCCCCGCAACACGGACCGACCCGCGCATCCAGGGGCAGAGTTTTTACTACCTCGTATCCGGCGAGAGCGGCCTGTTGCCGGGCATGAGCGTCATGGCCTTCCTGCCCACGGGCAGGACCACGACCGGCGTGCTCGTGCCGGAGGATGCCCTGGTCCATGCCGAGGGCGGCACATGGGTCTATCGGGGCCTCGGAAACGACAGCTATGTCCGCCACCCGGTGCGGACCGACGCGCCGATGTCGGCTGACGGGTTCGTCGTCGCCGACCTGCCCGAGGAGGGCGAGATCGTCCTGTCGGGGGCGCAGGCGCTCCTGTCCGAGGAGATGCGCAGCCGGGTTCGCGTAGTCGGCGACGACGATGACTGAGCGTCCCTCCGGCTTGCAGGCAGCCCTGGTCGGTGTCTCGGTCCGGCTGCCACGCGTGGTGCTGGCACTTGCCTGCGCGCTCCTCGTCTTCGGGCTCTATGCCCTGGCTGGCGCGCGCTACGACGTGTTCCCCGAATTCACCCCGCCCACGGCCACGATCCAGACCGAGGCGCCGGGCCTCGACCCGGAACAGGTCGAGGTGCTGGTGACGCAGATCGTGGAGGGTGCGGTGGCGGGCCTGCCGGGCCTGCAAACCCTGCGCTCCTCCTCCATCCAGGGCCTCTCGGTGGTCACGGCCACCTTCCGCCCCGGCAGCAGCGTCGATCAGCTGCGCCAGAGGGTGAACGAGCGCATCGCCGCCCTGCCGGGGCGCCTGCCGCAGGGCGTGTCGGCGCCCGCCATGACGCCGCTCACCTCCTCGACCCTCACGGTGCTCCTCGTCGGCCTCACCTCCGAGCGGCGGGATGCCATGGACCTGCGCACCCTGGCCGACTGGACCGTACGCCCGCGCCTCCAGGCGGTGCCGGGCATCGCCCAGGTCTCGATCTATGGCGGCGCTGTGCGCTCGCTGCAGGTGCAGGTGCGCCCCGACGACCTGATCCGCCACCAGATCGGCCTCAACGACGTGCTCGCTGCCGCGCGCAAGGCGACGGGCGTGCGCGGGGCGGGCTTCGTGGAGACCGCGAACCAGCGGATCGTGCTGCGCACCGAGGGGCAGGCGCTGACCCCGGAGGCCCTGGGCCGGACGGTGCTCGCCAACGAGGGCGGGGCCAGCGTGATCCTGGCCGATGTCGCCACCGTCACCGCCGCGCCGGAGCCCGCGATCAGCGCCGCTCTGGTGGACGGCAAGCCCGGCGTGCTCCTGATGGTCGGCGCGCAGGTCGGCGTCGATACCCTCGCCGTCACCGCCCGGCTCGAAGCCGCCCTCGACGAGTTGCGCCCGGCCCTGGAGCGCGAGGGCGTGTCCTTGCGCCCCGATCTGTTCCGCCCGGCCGACTTCGTCGGGGTCGCCACCGGCAACGTGCTGTTCGCCTTGGGCCTCGGCGGTGGGCTGGTGGTGATCGTGCTGCTCGTCTTCCTCGCGGATTGGCGCACGGCGCTCATCAGCGCGGCGGCGATTCCCCTGTCGCTGGTCTCGGCCGCCCTGGTGCTGCAGGCCTGGGGCGAGAGCCTCAACACCATGACGCTCGGCGGCCTCGCGCTGGCGATCGGAGAGGTGGTGGACGATGCGGTGATCGGGGTCGAGAACGTCACCCGCCGCCTGCGCGAGGCCGGGCGGACGACGCGGGCCGGGCGGGCGCGGCTGGTGCTCGACGCCATCCTCGAGGTCCGCTCCTCCGTCGCCTACGCGACGCTCGCCGTGTTGTTGATGTTCCTGCCGGTGCTGGCGCTCACCGGCGTCGCCGGGCGCCTGTTCGGGCCGCTGGCCCTGGCCTATGTCGCCGCCGTCGTGGCCTCGCTCCTCGTCGCCCTCACGGTGACGCCCGCCCTGTCCCTCCTTCTCCTCGGCGGCAAGGCCGGGCGGACCGGCCCCGTCGCGGACCCGCCCGCCGTGCGCTGGACCCGAGGGCTCTACCTGCGGCTGCTCGACCGCGCGGGCCGGGCGCCTCGTCTCGTGATGGCCGCCGGGCTTGCGGCGACGCTCGCGGGGGCCGCGCTGGTGCCGGGGCTCGGCCTGTCCTTCCTGCCCGACCTGAGGGAGGGGCACCTGATCCTGCACATGGTCGCCGCGCCGGGTACCTCGCTGACGGAATCACAACGGCTCGGCACGCTCATCACCGCCGAACTGAAGGGCATTCCCGGCGTGCGCGCCGTCGCCTCCCAGATCGGCCGGGCCGAGGCGGGCGAGGATACGGCCGGGCCGCATTACAGCGAGATCCATATCGACCTCGAACACGGCCTCGACGGCGCAGCGCAGCGGGGCGTCGAAGGGCGGATCCGCGACCTGATCGCCGGGTTTCCGGGGCCCGCCTTCTCGTTGAAATCCTTCCTCACCGAGCGGATCGAGGAGGTGATCTCGGGCTTCACCGCTCCGGTCGTCGTCAACGTCGTCGGCAACGATCTCGACCGGATCGAGGCCGCCGCCCGCGCCGTCGCGCGGGAACTCGCGGAGGTGCGGGGCGCCCGCGACGTGCAGCAGGCCGCCCCCGCCGGGCTGCCGCAACTGACGGTCGCCCTGCGGGAGGTCGATCTGCGCCATTGGGGTCTCGATGCCGTAGACGTGCTGGAGACCGTCCGCACTGCCTATCAGGGCGATGTCGTCGGCCAGACCTACCGGGGCAATGCCGTGTTCAACGTCATCGTCCTGCTCGACGGGCGCTCCCGCGACCGGCTGAGCCTCGTCGGGGATCTGCCCCTGCGGACTCCCGGCGGGCGCTATCTGCGGCTGTCGCAGGTGGCGGACGTGTACGAGAGCACCGGGCGCTATCAGGTGCAGCACCAGGGCGCGCAGCGGGTGCAGGCGGTCACCGCCAACGTCGTCGGGCGGGACGTGGCGGGGTTCGTCGCCGCAGCCAAGCGCAAGATCGCCAAGGAGGTGCGGCTGCCCGCAGGCGTCTACGTCACCTTCGCGGGGGCTGCCGAGGCCCAGGCGCGGGCGCGGCGCGATCTCCTGTTCCACACGGCGCTCGCCGGGTTCGGCATCGTGGTGCTGCTGGCCGTCGTCACCGGCTCGGGGGCGAACCTCACCCTGGTGCTCGCCAACCTCCCCTTCGCCTTCGTCGGCGGAGTCGCGGCCGTGGCGATGACCGGGGGCACCCTGTCCCTCGGCTCCATCGTGGGTTTCGTCACGCTGGCGGGCATCTCGCTGCGCAACAGCGTGATGATGATCGCCCATTACGAGCAGATGGTCACCCGTGACGGCCGTCCCTGGAACGCGGCCACCGTTGCGGAGGGCGCCGCCGACCGGATGGTGCCGATCCTGATGACCTCCCTCGTCACGGGCCTGGGGCTCCTGCCCCTCGCACTCGGCGCCGGGGAGCCCGGCCGCGAGATCGAGGGCCCGATGGCCGCCGTGATCCTCGGCGGCCTCGTCACCTCGACGGTGCTCAACCTGACGATCCTGCCGATCCTCGCCCGGCGCTTCGCGCGCTTCCGGCGGGACGAGGACATCGCGGAGGCGGCCTGAACCCTTACTGTGTGCGCATGATCTGGATCACCGCCGGGGTGATGATCACCACGAAGAGCACCGGCAGGAAGAACAGGATCATCGGCACCGTCAGCTTGGGCGGCAGGGCGGCGGCCTTCTTCTCGGCCTCGATCATGCGCGCGTCGCGGCTTTCCTGCGCGAGCACGCGCAGGGCCTGACCCACGGGCGTGCCGTATCGCTCCGCCTGGCTGAGGGCGATGGCCACCGACTTCACCGGCTCCAGGCCGGTACGCATCACGAGGTTCTCGTAGGCCTGGCGCCGGTCCGGCAGGAACGACATCTCGGCCACCATCACCGCCAGCTCCTCGGCGAGCACGACGGACGAGACCGCGATCTCGGTGCTCACCTTCCGGAAGGCGTTCTCGATCGCCATGCCAGATTCGACGCAGATCAGCGTCAGGTCGAGGGCGTCGGGCCATGCCTTGCGGATCTCGGTCTGGCGCTTCTTGGCGGCGTTCACGAGGAACAGTTCCGGGGCCTTAATGCCCATGAACGCCGCGCCGATCGTCATGGCGACGCGGGTCAGGAATGAGACGTCGACCGCCTCCAGGATGAACAGGTAGAAGATCGCGAGGATGCTGGCGCCCACCGGTGTCACGAGGCGGAAGAACAGGAAGGCGGTTTCCGCGCCCTGGCCGCGATAGCCCGCCATCAGGAGCTTGCGTTTGGCGGTGTCCGTGCCGAGCCAGCGGCGCAGATTGTACCGCTCCACGATCTCCTTCATGTACGCCTTGGGCTCGGTGCGCAGGCTGCCCTTGGTGGTCAGCTTCTCGCGCTCGCGGCGGCGGATGATCTCGCGCTCGTCGCTCACGAGCTTCATCCGTTTGCCGAGCTTGTCTGGCTCCAGGAAGGGCTGCGCCACGGCGAAGGCTGTGGCCGCGGCGGCGATGGCCGCCAGCGCGCTGCCCACGAAGCGCGGATCGAACAGCTTTGCCGCGATCTCCTCGACCATGCCGTCCCCGTCAGATTTCGAAGGCGATCATCTTCTTGATGACCAGGATGCCCATGGTCATCCAGATCGCCGAGCCCACCAGGGCGATCTTGCCGGCGTCGGTCGTCCAGAGCAGCGAGATGTAGTCCGGGCTCGTCAGCGTGGTGATGCCCGCCACGCCGAAGGGCAGGGCCGCGATGATCGAGGCGGAGGCCTTGGCCTCCATGCTCATCGCCTGGATCTTGCCGCGCATCTTGGCCCGGTCGCGCAGCACCCGCGATAGGTTGTTCAGCGCCTCGGAGAGGTTGCCGCCCGATTGCTGCTGGATGTTGATGACGATCGAGAAGAAGTTCACCTCGGCCGTCGGCACCCGCTCGTGCAGGCGGGACACCGCGTCGCCGAGCGAGAGGCCGAGGGCCTGCGTCTCCACCACGGTGCGGAATTCCCCGCGCAGGGGCTCCTCCGCCTCGCGGGAGACCATGCGGAAGCAATCGCCGACCGGGATGCCGGTCTTGATGCCGCGCACCACCACGTCGACGGCGTTGGGCAGTTCCTTGTTGAACTTCGCGATCCGGCGCAGGCGCAGGTGACGTAGCAGGAAGGGCGGCAGGCCGAACGCACCGAAGAACACGCCGCCCAACGCCGCGAACGGGCTGTCCGTCAGCAGGAACAGCATGAAGCCGACGATCACGCCGAAGACGCCGGAATAGGTCCAGTAGGTCTTCGGCGTCCAGTCGAGCCCCGCGCGGGCGAGCTTCAGTTCCAGCGTGACCTTGGTCGCGCCCTTGGCCTTGGCCTCGATCTCGCCCAGCGTCTTGGCGACCTGATCGCGCCGGTTGACGTTGACGGACCGGCCCGCCGCCGTCACGGGGGCGACGGCGATGACCTTCAGGCGCTTGCCCGCCCGCCGCTGCCCCGGCATCAGGGCGATGATCGCGGCATAGGTCAGGAGGGCGATGGCGAGCCCCGCGAGCCCTGCGGCGACGGGCAGTCCGGGAAAGAGCGAATCGAGATCGGGCATGGCCTCATGCCCCTTCGACGACTTCGGAGGCGTCGAGCGCCGCGCCGAGGCGGCCTTCGAGGCCGTAATAGCGGGCGCGCTCCCAGAAGCGCGGGCGGCCCACGCCCGTGGAGCGATGGCGGCCGATGATCTTGCCGTTCGCGTCCTCCCCGAGGATATCGTAGAGGAAGATATCCTGGGTGGTGATGACCTCGCCCTCCATCCCCAGCACTTCGGTGATGTGAGTGATGCGGCGCGAGCCGTCGCGCAGGCGGGTCGCCTGGACGATCACGTCGATCGAGCCGCAGATCATCTCGCGCAGCGTCCGTGAGGGCAGGGTGAACCCGCCCATGGAGATCATCGATTCGATACGCGACAGGCACTCGCGCGGGCTGTTGGCGTGCAGCGTGCCCATCGAGCCGTCGTGGCCGGTATTCATGGCCTGGAGGAGATCGAACGCCTCCGGGCCGCGCACCTCGCCGACGATGATCCGCTCGGGCCGCATACGCAGGCAGTTCTTGACGAGGTCGCGCATCGTCACCTGCCCCTGACCCTCCATGTTGGGGGGCGGGTTTCCAGGCGCACCACGTGCGGCTGCTGCAATTGCAGTTCCGCCGCGTCCTCGCAGGTGATGACGCGCTCGTCGTGCTCGATATAGGCGGTCAGGCAGTTCAGCAGCGTCGTCTTGCCGGAGCCGGTGCCGCCGGAGATGACGACGTTGCAGCGCGACTGGCCGATGACCTTCAGAACCTCGGCGCCCTCCGGCGAGATCGCGCCGAAGCGGACGAGCTGGTCGAGGGTGAGCTTGTCCTTCTTGAACTTACGGATCGTGAGGGCCGGGCCGTCGATGGCCAGCGGCGGGGCGATGACGTTGACGCGGGAGCCGTCGGGCAGGCGCGCGTCACAGATCGGCGAGGCGTCGTCGACCCGTCGGCCGACCTGGCTGACGATGCGTTGGCAGATGTTCATCAGCTGCTGGTTGTCGCGGAACCGCACGCTGGTGAGCTGGATCTTGCCCGCGACTTCGATGAAGGTCCGGCCCGCACCGTTGACCATGATGTCGGCGATGTCGTCCCGCGCCAGCAGCGGCTCGAGCGGGCCGTAGCCAAGCACGTCGTTGCAGATATCGTCGAGCAGTTCCTCCTGCTCGGAGATCGACAGGACGATGTTCTTGAGCCCGATGATCTCCGTGACGATGTCGCGGATTTCCTCGCGCGCGGTCTCCGCATCGAGATGGGCGAGCTGCGTGAGGTCGATCGCCTCGATGAGGGCGCCGAAGATCAGGCTCTTGGTGCGGTAATATTCGTCCGAGCGCGGGGCCTCGACCACGATCGGGGCCGGAGCGCGCGCCGGCGGGGGCGCCTCTCGCGCGGGTGATGGCGCGGGGGCGGGCTGCTGCAGCGTCCGCGCCTGCGGGATGGGCGGAGGCGTGGGCGCGGAACCGGATTGCCGTCTACCGAACATGATCGTTGCGGACCCGCATCACGAGGCCTTGCGGCGGGCGGCGAGCTTGGCGAGCAACGGCTCGAGCAGGCTCGCGCCCCCGCTCTTGCGCCGCGTCTCCACCCGACCGATGGCGGCGGCGGCGAGATCGTTGAACAGCTCGGCCACCTTCGAGCCGGGCTGCACCTCGGCGATCATCTGGCCGTTGTTGGCGGCGGTGCCGAACAGGGCCGGATCGAAGGGAATGGTCGCCGCCAGCGGGACGTCGAGGGCCTTGGCGAACTCGGTGGCGCCGATCTCCGGCCGCTTGGCCATGCCGCTGCCGTTCAGCAGCACGCGCGGCGGCGCGTCGTTGGGACGGCCGTGCTTGAGGGCGCCGAGCAGGTTCTTGGCGTTGCGCAGGGAGGCGAGGTCCGGCCCGGCGACGACGAGGATCTCGTCGGAGGCGGCCAGCACGCGCTTCGTCCAGGCGTTCCACTGGTGCGGCACGTCGAGGACGAGGCAGGGTACCGTCGCCCGCAGGTGCTCGATCAGCGTGTCGAAGGCGGGCTCGGTGAGGTCGATGGTCCGGTCCAGGCTCGCGGGGGCCGAGAGCAGGCTGAGGTTGTCGCTGCACTTCGAGAGCAGCCGCTCCACCAGGGCGGCGTCGAGGCGCTCGGGGGCGAAGACGGCTTCCGCGATGCCCTGTGGCGGATCCTGATTGAAGTTCAGGGAGGCGGTGCCGAAGGCGATGTCGAGATCGGCGATGACGGTCGGCACGCCCTGGCTGCGCGCGATGGACCACGCCAGATTATGCGCCACGGTCGAGGCGCCGATGCCCCCGCGCACGCCGAACACGGAGATGGTGCGCCCGATGGGCTTCACCCCGGCGGCGGTGAACATCTCCGAGATGGAGGCGATCAGCGTCAGGGGATCGACCGGCGCCATCAGATAATCGGACACGCCCCGCTGCAGCAGCTGCCGGTAGAGCGTCACGTCGTTGAGATGGCCGATGACGACGACGCGGGTGCCCTCGTCGCAGACCTCGGCCAGGGCATCGAGACATTCCAGCGGCTTCGAGCGGGCGCCCTGCACCTCGAGGATGATGACGTTCGGGGTCGGCGCGTGCCGGAAGGCCTCGATCGCCGCCGCGCCGCCGCCCATGCGAACCTTCACGCGGGCGCGCTGCAGCCGACGGTCCTCGGCGGCGGCCTCGATCATGGCCGCCGTCTCCGACAATTCGCAGAAGGCCTGGATCGTGATCCGGGGAACCGGGGCGATTACCCGCTCGGCCGTCTCGCTCTGCTCCGCCATCACGGGACTCTCGGGGTTGAAACGCAAGGTGGCGCCGGAACCGTGCGGCCCCGGCGGAGAACTCAGTTGCCGACCTGGGACTTCACGGATGCCTGACCATCCTGACGCCACTGGGTTGACGGATCCTTGCCTTCGCGCAGCTGGCCGACGTCGCGGATGCGCCGCACGCTGTCGATCCGGCCCTCCGGGCGGCCGCGCACGAGGTCGATCGGGTCCGCGACCTGGGCCGCCACCATCGTCTGCGTGGAGCAGCCGAGGTTCCAGACCGGGCGGTTGCTGTTGTCGAAGGAGAAGTTGCTGGCGCCGAGATCCTGGGGCCAGGTACCGCAGGCATCAGCCACCTTGGCCTGCATGCGCGTGAAGGTCAGGCGGATCGGCGCCGCGAGGCCGGGGGCGGCGGCGGCGTAGATCGAGGTGGAGACGGTGCCGCGCGGCACGCCGTCCTCCGCCGCCCGGCGCAGCAGCAGGGAGGCGGTGCGCTCGGTCGCCGCCGCGCGGGCCGGAGGCAGGCCGCGCGGCACCTCCATCAGCACCCCGCCCCGGCCGTAGCGCCGGTATTCGAGCATGAAGGCGTCCACGTCGTCGGCCTGGCGCGGGTCGAGATGGCCGGGGCCGGTGGGAAACACATCGAGACTGCGGGCGCCGTCCGTCAGCACGATCGGGTGACGCGCGCGGTAATCGGATGCGCCGATCGCCCCCGTGGTGATCGGGGGTTCGGCCTTGCAGGCTCCGGCGAGCGCCGCGAGGGCGCAGGCGCAGAGCAGGGAGAGCCGCGTCCGGGTGGGGCTGTGCGAGGCGGTCATTGCACTACTCGACGATGAAGCCGACGCGGCCACGGTAGGTGGGAGCGATCGGCGCGGCGCCGACCTTGCCGTAGAGGCGGTTGAACTGGCCGAGCAGCACGGCCTGGGTATCGGGCGTGTCGACGAAGTTGTCGTCGGGGCGGCTCACCTGGCGCGGCTCCACCGGCTTGGCGATGAAGGGCGTGACCATGATCATCAGTTCCGTCTCCTGGCGCTGATAGTCGCGGGAGCGGAACAGGGCACCGAGGATCGGCAGGTTGATTAGGCCCGGCAGGCCGCTGAGCGCCTGCTTGTTGACCTGCTGGATCAGGCCCGCCGTCATCATCACGCCGCCGGAGGGCAGCTCGACCGTCGTCTCCGAACGGCGCACGCGGGTGCCGGGGATGGCGGTGGTGACGCCGTCATTGGTGTAGTTGAAGCTGGTCTGGGGATCGATCTCGGTCACGTCGGTGCCGACGCGGATGGAGATGCGGTTGTCCGCCAGCACCACGGGGGTGAAGTTCAGGGCGACGCCGTAGGGCTTGAAGGCGATGCCGGGCGGCGGGCAGATGCCGCCGACGCAACTCGACGCGTTGGAGGGCACGGGGAATTCGCCGCCCGCCAGGAACTTGGCGGACTCGCCCGAGATCGCCGTCAGGGTCGGCTCGGCCAGCACGCGGGAGACGCCTGCCTGCTCGAACGCCTTGAGGGTCGCCTGCAGCGAGAAGCCGCCGCCCTGGATCGAGGCCTGGATCTGGTTGCCGGTCGGCGTCGTCCCGCCGGTGATCGGGAAGGGCAGCGCGTTGACGAAGCCGGGGGCGGTGGCCGAGCCGAGCGGGTTCAGCGCCGACCAGTTGCCGGTCATGTTGATCCCGAACTGCTTCAGGACGTTGCGCGACACCTCCATCACGGTGACGCGTAGCATCACCTGATCCTTGTTGCGGATCGTGAGGTTGTTGATCACCGCGCCGCGCGCGCCCGCCGCGACGCCGCCGGTGGAGCCTCCGCCCGAGGCCCCGCCGCCGCCGAGCCCGACGAAGGCGTTCGAGATGTCGATGGCCTGCTGCGCCTCCGCCGAGGAGCCGACCGAGCCCGAGAGCAGGACCGAGGCGCCGGAGGAGCGCACATCGAACTTGCCGTTCGGGATGCTCTGCATCAGCAGATCGCGCAGGGTGGAGAGGTTCAGGTCGCGGGCGACCGTCACGTCGAGGGCGGCGATCTGGCGGCCCTCCGCATCCATGATGAAGATCGTGGTGGCGCCATCGGCCATGCCGATCACGAACACCTTGCGGGTCGAGCGCACCACCGCGTTGGCCACGGCGGGGTTGGCGACGAACACCTCCTTGGCGTCCCGCGGCAGGTCGACGATGATCGAGCGGCCGGCGGTCAGTTCGACCCGTCGGCTGGTGTTGGCCTCCGCCACGCCGACGGTGACGACCGGGGCGGGGCCGACGGATCCGCGATCCTGCGAGCCGCGCAATTGCGCGCTGGCCGGGCCGGGCACGGCGGCGAGGGCGGCGAGGGCCAGGGCGCCGAGGCGGCGTTGAGCGAGGCGAGAGGGCATGAGGCTGGCTTTCATGGCGCTCACGGCGTGTGCTGGCGGGCGATGCCGAAGCGCACCACGGTCAGGCCCGGATCGACGGCGGGCTGTTCCTCGGGGGCGGCCGAAGCGGTGTCCTGGCTATGCCCGGCATCGGCGAGGCTGCGCAGGGCCAGGGAGAGCGAGCCGATCTTCTGGGCGAGGGTCACCGTCTCCGCCTGGGCGGGAGTGAGGGCGAGGGTCGCCGTCTCGCCCGTGACGACGTTGGTGCCGTTCTTTTCCTGGATGAGCTGGCCCACGGCCAGTACCCGGATGTCCCGCAGGATCGTCTGCGAGAGCTGGACATCCGTCCCCGAATTCTTGGAGGCGGTGTCGTCGCGGTAGGTGCGGATCACGTCCACCCGGTCGTTGGGCAGGATGAAGCCGCCCGCCGAGTTGGTGCCACGGCTGTCGGTGACGATGGCCACCGCCCGCATCCCGGCGGGCAGGATCGCGGCCATGAAGCCGCTCTCGGGGCGGACCAGCTTCTGGGCGCGGATCGGCTCACCCGCCAGAAAGGCCGAGCGCACCGTGGCGCCGATGGTCGTTTCGAGGGCGTTGGGATGGTCCTTCCGCGTGACGAAACCGGGCGAGAGGGCCGAATCCGGCCAGGGTTGCCAGCGCAGGTCGGCGGCCTGGAGCACCTGCCCCATCGGCTCGTCGGCGGCGGCCACGAGCACGTCGCTGACCGGCGGCGGGGGCGCCTGCACCACCTTCTCCGGCGGCGGGGGCGGAGGCGGGGGGCTGCCTCCCATCAGGTAGGCGGCCCCGCTGCCCGCGAGGAGGGCGATGCCGAGGACGGCGAGGCGGGCGGGTTTCATCGGGCTTCCGGTCGAACCTGGAATCAAGGGGACGCCGGGTCGGCGAACATGACCGAGAGTTGCGCCGGATTGGTGTAAACATGGTTAAGTCTTATTGACCGAGGCATCCGAATACCGCGCGAGAGGTGTCGCAAACCGTCACACATGCGCGGTTGCCGCCGTGGCGCCCTCCCGAGGCTTGGCCTATCCTTTCGCTCTACCCGGCCCGTCAGCAGGCCGGGGCGATCAGAACGATGGGATGAGACGCATGGTGAAGGGTATCGGCGGCGCGACTTTCGCAGCCGCCCTCGCGGGTTCGGTGCTCGGTTCGGGTTCCGCCGTGGCACAGGCTCCGGCCGCGGCGCAGGGAGCCTATTCGGGCAATGTCGTGAAGATCGGCATCCTCAACGATCAGTCCGGCCTCTACGCCGAATTCGGTGGGGCAGGCTCCGTCGAGGCTGCGAAGATGGCCGTCGAGGACATGGGCGGAAAAGTCGGCGGCGTGCCGATCGAGATCGTTTCCGCCGACCACCAGAACAAGCCCGACATCGCCTCGGCCATCGCGCGGCAATGGTACGACCGCGACGGCGTCGATGCGATCATGGAGTTGACGACCTCCTCGGTGGCGCTGGCGGTGCAAGGCCTCTCCAAGGAGAAGAAGAAGATCACCATCACCACCGGGGCCGCCTCCAGCGACCTCACCGGCAAGGCCTGCACGCCCTACGGCTACCATTGGGCCTACGACACCCATGCGCTCGCCGTCGGCACGGGCGGGGCCCTGACGCGGGCGGGGGGCAAGACGTGGTTCTTCCTCACCGCCGACTACGCGTTCGGCACCGCGCTCGAGAACGACACCACCGCCGTGGTGAAGGCCAATGGCGGCAAGGTGGTGGGCTCCGTGCGCCATCCCCTGTCGGGCCAGGACTTCTCGTCCTTCCTGCTCCAGGCTCAAGGGTCGAAGGCCCAGGTGATCGGGCTCGCCAATGCCGGCCTCGACACGTCGAACTCGATCAAGCAGGCGGCCGAATACGGCATCACCGATGGCGGCCAGAAGCTCGCCGCCCTGCTCTTCACCCTGTCCGAGGTCCACGGCCTCGGGATCAAGGCGGCCCAGGGCCTGACCCTCACCGAGGGCTGGTACTGGGACCTCAACGACGAGACCCGCGCCTTTGGCCAGCGCTTCATGAAGCGCACCAACCGGATGCCGAACATGGTCCAGACTGGCACCTACTCGGCCGTGTTGTCCTACCTCAAGGCGGTGAAGGCGGCGGGCACGGACGAGACCGACGCGGTCAACGCCAAGTTGAAGTCGCTGCCGGTGGACGACGTGTTCACCCATAACGGCCACGTCCAGCAGACGGGCCTGATGGTGCACGACATGTACCTGTTCGAGATCAAGAAGCCCGCCGATTCGAAGGGCGAGTGGGATCTCTACAAGCTCGTCTCCACCATCCCCGGCAAGGAAGCCTACGCCTCGGAAGCCGAAAGCGGGTGCCCGATGGTAGCGGGGAAGTAGAAGGTCTTCAGAGGGCCAGTCTTACACTGGCCCTCTCACCTCCTCGTTTCGGATTTGCGCGTCGCGGTGCCGGAACGGCGAGCTGATCGGACCGGACGCCTACCCGGCCCAAACCTCCCGGTACAGAACCGCGATCTCCTCAGCGTCCGGCACGCGCGGGTTGTTGCCCGGCGAGCCGGAGGCGAGGGCCTGTTCGGCCATGGTCGGGATCAGCTTCTCCCACTTCGCCGCGTCGAGGCCGTATTCCTGCGGGCTCGGCACGTCGAGGTCGTCGTTCAGGGCGCGCAGGCTCGTTCACCAGGGCTTCCACCGCAGCCTCGTCGCTTGCGCCGCATTTCACGCCCATCGCCCGGGCGCAGGCGGCGTAGCGGGCGACCGCCCCCGGCGCCGAGAAGGCCGTGACGGCGGGCAGAAGCATCGCGTTCGACAGGCCATGGGCCACGTGGAAATGCGCGCCGATCGGGCGGCTCATCCCATGGACCAGGGCGACGGAGGCGTTCGAAAAGGCGATGCCGGCCTGCATCGCGCCGAGCATCATCGCCTCGCGGGCGGCGCGATCGCCGGGATCGGTCCAGACCCGGCGGAGGTTCGGGGCGATCAGCCCCATGGCCTGAAGGGCGAGCCCGTCCGAGAAGATATTCGACCGGCGTGAGACATAAGCCTCGATGGCGTGGGTGAGGGCGTCGATGCCCGTATCCGCCGTCAGCCGCTTTGGCTTTGTGAGGGTCAGTTCGTAATCGACCAGGGCCGCCACCGGCAGGTAGGCGAGGCCGATACAGAGCATCTTCTCGTCGCTCGACTCGTCGGTGACGATGGTGAAGCGCGTCGCCTCGGAACCCGTGCCTGCCGTGGTCGGGATGGCGACGATGGGCAGGCCGGCCTCGTCCTGCAGGTGGGGCGCCTTGTAGCGGCGCATCGGGCCGCCGTGGCGGGCGAGCACCGCCACGGCCTTCGCCGTATCCATCGGCGAGCCGCCACCAAAGCCGACGACGCAGTCATGGTCGCCCGCCTGCAGGGCGGCGAGCGCTGCGTCGACGGAAGTGACCGTCGGATCCGGCACCGTCTCGGAGAAGATCCGTGCCTTCATCCCGGCCGCAGCCAGCCGTTCCGTCAGGGTCGTCGCCGCGCCGTTGCCGGCGAGGAAAGGATCGGTGACGACGAAGGGGCGCGACAGGCCGAGCTGGCCGAGCACCTCCGGAAGCAGCCGGGAGGCGCCGGCGCCGACGCGCATGAGCCGGGGCAGGGCGATCGAGGCGACCATGGGATTCTCCATGCGGCCCGCTCGAGCGGGTCCATCCGTCTGTTTTCTTAGGCGTCCCGCGGGCCGGGCGGAACCGGGAAGGCTGACAGGATGAGGGCTTCACCTGTGTCCTTGCGCACGCCTCCGGCTGAACCGCTTCCACCGCCGCGCGTTCGAAGGCGGATTGCTGCATTGCAAAAACGAGCGTTGCGACGGTCCCGCATACTGCCGATCTTCCCATTTCGAGACAGGAGGCCGACATGAGCGAGCATCCCCACGGATCAGAGCCCCATAACCCCGCCACGGCCGTGCCAGAGCATGCCTCGGACGCGGTGGGACCCGCCACCGCCCGGTTCGCGGGTCAGGTGCTGGCCGGGCCCAAAACGGAGAAGACGGTGGCGCTGGCCCTTCAAGGCGGCGGCGCGCACGGCTCCTTCACCTGGGGTGTGCTCGACGCGCTGATTGAGGACGGGCGGCTCGGCTTCGAGGCGCTGACGGGGGCGAGCGCCGGGGCGATGAACGCCGTCGTCATGGTCGATGGTTGGCTGAAGGGTGGGCCGGACGGCGCCCGCGAGGGGCTCGAGCAATTCTGGCGCGAGGTGAGCCTCGATGGCGATCTCGGGCCGACGCAGCGCCAGTTCGTCTCGGGCTTGCTGAATTTCTGGAAGGGCAACCCCATCGCCGAGTTCTGGGCCAAGGCGCTGACGCCGAGCCCCTACGTCTCGAATCCGCTCAACATCAATCCACTGCGCAAGGCGCTGGCGGCGCAGGTTGATTTCGAACGCCTGCGTGACTCGCAGACGGCTGGCCTGTTCGTGTCGGCCACCAATGTCTGGACCGGCAAGCTCGCCGTGTTCGAGCGCGACGCGCTCACGGTCGATCACCTGATGGCCTCGGCCTGCCTCCCCACCGTGTTCCAGGCAGTGGAGATCGACGGCGTGCCCTATTGGGACGGTGGCTATCTCGGCAATCCGCCGCTCTATCCGCTCTACCGGGGGGCGCAGACGCGGGACATCCTGCTCGTGCAGATCAATCCCGTCGAGCGGCGGGAGACGCCGCGCACGGAATCCGAGATCCGCGACCGCCTGAACGAGATCACCTTCAACGCCAACCTGATGCGCGAATTGCGCGCCATCGACTTCATCGACGGCCTGATCGAGGAAGGTACGCTCGCCCGCAACGGCTACGAGCGCGTGCTGATCCACCGGATCGATGGCACCGACGCGCTGGAGGATTACAACGCCGCCTCCAAGCTCGATGCCCGCTGGAAGGTCTTCTGCCGCCTGCGCGACAAGGGCCGCGCAGCCGCCCAGGCTTGGCTCGGCGAGCATCTGGATCAGGTCGGGCATCGCTGCACCATCGACCTGCAGCAGGCCTATCAATAGTCTGGCGGCGACCCGGCCGGGATTAATCCGGCCGCCCCGGGCGTTCACTGTCCATGCGCGATGAGAATGCCATCCCGGACATCGTCGACCTGCTGGTGCCGCTCCGGCGCTATGCCCGTGCCCTGACACGGGATGCCCTGCGGGCCGACGACCTCGTTCACGACACCCTGGTGCGTGCGCTCGAGGCGAAGGGGACGTTGCGTCCCAACACCAACCTGCGCACCTGGATGATGACGGTGCTGCACAACGTCTTCATCGACGAGCAGCGCCGCCGCCAAGTTGAGGTGCGCCATGCCGACGCCCTCGTGCGGATGCATGATGAAACGAGCCCGCCCGCCCAGGAGGGCCAAGTGCGGCTTGCGCAGATCCGCGAAGCCTTCGCCACCTTGCCCGAGGAGCAGCGCGCTGCGCTTCACCTCGTGACCATCGAGGGCATGGCCTATGCCGATGCGGCGGCGGTCCTCGGCATTCCGATCGGCACGCTGATGTCGCGGCTCGGCCGCGGTCGCGCCGCCCTGCGCGCCTTCGAGGAAGGTGCGCGACCCGGGCGCGAAACGGACGATGCGCCGAGCGCCACCCGGATTCCCCGGCCGCCCCTGAGGCTCGTGTCCGGCAACGGCACGCCCCGGCGCGCCGCAGGCGATTCGTGATCTGGGGGCGCTCCGCCGCCCCATTCCCGGAAGCCCGTCATCCGAGACGAGCCGCCGGACACCGTAAGGAAGCCACCGATGATCGATCCGATCACAGACAGCGATCTCATCGCCTTCGTCGACGAGCGGCTCGACCCGATGCGCCGCCTTGAGGTGGAGGCGCATCTGGCGGCCCATCCCGAGGCTGCCGCCCGCGTCATGGCCGATTTCCATGATCGTGATGCCCTGCGCGCCAGTTTCCGTGAGCGGATGGGGCCGGGGCCCGACCGCAACGTCGCCCTGGCGCGGCGCCTCGACCGCTCGCTCCGCTGGGGCCGCGTCGCCTCGCGGATGAAGCGGGCGGCGGCCATCGTCGTGCTGGTCGGCGCCGGCTGGCTCGCCCATGACGAAATCGGCCGCTTCGGCGTGCCCGATACCCTGGCCTCCACGGTCGATGCCAGCCTCGTGGAGGATGCGCGGCAGGCCCGTGCCGTCGCCCTGCTGCGCGCCACGACGGCGGCCGATGCCGCCGCCTACGACCGCGACCGTCTCCGCGCGGCGACCGGCGTCGAGCTGCCGCCCCTGCCCGAGGGTTGGCGGGTGCGCGACCTCCAGGTTTTCCCCTCTCGCCATGGCACCGGCATCGAGGTTTCCTTCGAGGCCGAATCCCTCGGCGAGGTCTCCCTCTTTGCCACACGGGCCGATGGCCGCTCCGGCCCGTCCATGCTCGGCGACACCGCCGGGGGCCGGGTCTTCGCCTGGACGGCGGGGGGCAATGCCTACGCGGTCAGCGGCCCCGAGCGGGACGCCGTCCTTCAGCGCGCGGCGAGCCTGCTCGGGGGCTGAGCACCCTCGACAGGGCGGCCCGCTTGGTGCGAAACACGAGCCATGCGGGCGGCATCGGAAGACGGCGAGGGGCTTCGGGCCCTGTTCGAGGCGGCCCTGTCCGCCCGTGAGCGGGCCTATGCGCCCTATTCCCGGTTCAGCGTCGGCGCGGCCCTGCGCGACGAGACCGGCACCATCCATTCCGGCTGCAATGTCGAGAACGCGGCCTATCCGGTGGGCACCTGCGCTGAGGCCGGGGCCATCGCTGCGATGATCGCAGGCGGCGGGCGCCGGATCATGGAGATCCTCGTCTGCGCCGATGGGACCGTACCCGTCACGCCATGCGGCGCCTGCCGCCAGCGCATTCGTGAATTCGCCGGACCGGACGTCGCCGTCCATGCCGCCGGGCCGGACGGTCCGCTGGCCCGCTACACCCTCGACATCCTGCTTCCGGCCTCCTTCGGCCCGGAAACCCTGCCGTGAGCGAGGCCGCCCTCGCCACCCTGCGGCAGGCGGGTTTCGACGGACCCTATGCCTGCGCCATCGTCTGCGGCACCGGCCTCGGGGCGCTGGCCGCCGGGCTCAATGAACCGCTGAGCCTCGACTACGCTGCGATCCCCGGCTTCCCGGGGGCGGGGGTCAGCGGCCATCGCGGACGGCTCCACCGGGGCCTGATCGCCGGGCGGCCGGTCCTGATCTTCGAGGGACGCGCCCATGCCTACGAGGCGGGCGACCCCGCCGTGATGCGCGTTCCGCTCACCTGCGCCCGCGATCTGGGTGCACGCGCCCTGCTGCTCACCAACGCCGCCGGGTCGCTGCGGCCGGAGGTGGAGCCGGGCCGCCTCGCCCTGCTCACCGACCATATCAATCTCTCGGGCATGAACCCGCTGATCGGCGAGGCGAGCGACGCCCGCTTCGTCCCGATGACCGACGCCTACGATCCGGCCCTGCGCATCGGCCTCGTCGCGGCGGCGCGAGCGGAAGGGATCCCGCTCGCCGAGGGCATCTATGCGTGGTTCTCCGGCCCGAGCTTCGAGACTCCCGCCGAGGTCCGGATGGCGGGCATCCTCGGTGCCGACCTCGTGGGGATGTCGACGGTGCCCGAGACCATTCTCGCCCGCTTTCTCGGCCTGCCGGTCGCTGCGATCTCGGCGGTGACGAACCTTGCCGCCGGCATCGCGGGCGGGGCCCCCCATCACGCCGAGACCAAGACGGTGGCCGCCGCTGCGTCGGGCGACCTCGCCCGGCTGGTGCGCGCCTTTGCCACCGCCCTTCCCGAGCCGGGAGACACCCCATGACGACCGACGAATCCCGCGCCGTCGCCGAACGGGCGCTCGCCCTTCTCGACCTCACCGATCTCAGCGACACCTGCACGCAGACGAAGGTCGATGCCCTGTGCCGGGATGCCCGCGCCGGGCACGTGGCGGCGATCTGCGTCTGGCCCTCCTTCGTCGCGCAGGGCGTGCGGGCGCTCTCCGGCAGCGGCATCCGTATCGCCACGGTGATCAATTTTCCCGAGGGCGGCGAGGATGCGGCCCGCGCCGCCGAGGATGCCGCCGAGGCTTTTCGCGATGGGGCGGGGGAGATCGACCTCGTTCTGCCCTATCGCGCCTTTCTGCGCGGCGAGGAGGCCGTGGCCCGCGAGTGCGTCGAGGCTGTGCGTGAGACCTGTCCCGATGCTTTGCTCAAGGTGATCCTGGAAACCGGCGAGTTGCGCTCGCCCGTCGCGATCCGCGCCGCCGCCGATCTCGCGCTGGCGGCCGGCGCCGACTTCCTGAAGACCTCCACCGGCAAGAGCCCCGTCTCGGCGACGCCGGAGGCCGCGCGCATCCTGCTCGATGCGGTCCGAGCCTCGGGCCGCCCGGCGGGGGTGAAGATCTCCGGCGGCCTGCGCAGCGTCGCGGATGCCGCCACCTACTTGGCCCTCGCCGACCGGGCGATGGGCCCGGCCTGGGCCCGGCCCGCCACCTTCCGGCTCGGGGCGAGCAGCCTGTTCGGCGTTCTGATGCAGGCTCGGGAGGACTGAAGGGTGCGCCTGCCGCAGGAGACGATCCGCACCAAGCGCGATGGAGGCCTTCTCTCGGACGGGGAGATTGCAGGGTTCATCGCCGGCCTCACCGAAGGGTCGGTGACGGAGGGGCAGGCGGCGGCCTTCGCCATGGCGGTGTTCTTCCGCGGACTGGCCGTTTCCGAGCGGGTCGCCCTGACGCAGGCGATGATGCGCTCGGGCGACGTGCTCACCTGGGATCTCCCCGGCCCCGTCCTCGACAAGCACTCAACCGGGGGCGTGGGCGACACGGTGAGCCTGCCTTTGGCGCCGATGGTGGCGGCCTGTGGCGGCTACGTGCCGATGATCTCGGGCCGGGGCCTCGGCCATACCGGCGGCACCCTCGACAAGCTTGCCAGCATCCCGGGCTACGACGTGGCACCCGAACCGGCCCTGTTCCGGCGGGTCGTGGGTCAGGTCGGCTGCGCCATCATTGGCCAGACCGAGCGCATGGCTCCGGCCGACAAGCGCCTCTATGCCATCCGCGATGTGACCGGCACGGTGGAATCCCTCGACCTGATCACCTCTTCCATCCTCTCGAAAAAGCTTGCGGCCGGGCTCGGCGGGCTCGTCATGGATGTGAAGCAGGGCTCGGGCGCCTTCATGAAAGGGCTCCCGGAAGCCCGCGCCCTGGGCGAGAGCATCGTCTCCGTGGCCGTGGGGGCGGGGCTGCCCACCACCGCGCTCATCACCGACATGGATGCGCCGCTGGCCTCCGCCGCGGGTAACGCCGTCGAGGTCGCCTACGCCCTCGATTATCTCACCGGGGCGCGACGGGAGCCGCATTTCCACGCCGTCACCCTGGCTCTCGGCGCGGAGATGCTGGTGCTCGGCGGCCTCTCGGCGAGCCGGGAGGACGCTTCGGCCAAGCTCGAAGATGCCCTGGCCTCGGGCCGGGCGGTGGAGTTATTCGCCCGGATGGTCGCCGCCCTGGGCGGCCCGCCGGATCTGATCGAGCGGCACGAGACGCATCTGCCCGCCGCGCCCGTCCGCCGCGAGGTAAGGGCCGAGGGCACGGTTGCTTCGGTGGCGACGCGGGAGATCGGGCTCGCGGTGATCGGCCTCGGCGGCGGACGCACCCGCCCGCAGGACGGCATCGACCCGGCGGTCGGCTTCACGGATCTGGCGCGGCCGGGCGAGGCCAGCGGCCTCATCGGCATCGTCCACGCCGCCGACGCGGCGAGCGCCGAACGGGCCGAGGCTGCCCTGCGCGCGGCCTACCGGATGGGCGAGGAGCCGCCCCGGCGGCCTGCCGTGATCGAGCGGATCGGCAAGGCCTGAGAACGAAAAAGGGGCCGACGTCGCCGCCGGCCCCGAAGATTGACCCGCCGTGAGCGGATCAGCGCTGGACGATGACCTTCGTGCCCACCTTGGCGTGGGTGTAGAGGTCCATCACGTCCTCGTTGGTCATGCGGATGCAGCCCGAGGACACGGCAGTGCCGATCGTCTCCGGCTCGTTGGAGCCGTGAATGCGGTACATGGTGCCGCCGAGATACATGGCGCGGGCGCCGAGCGGGTTCTCGACACCGCCCTTCATGTAGCGCGGCAGGTCGGGACGGCGGCGCAGCATCTCGGCCGGGGGACGCCAATCCGGCCATTCGCGCTTCATGGTGATGGTCTGCATGCCGCTCCACGTGAAGCCCGGACGGCCGACGCCGACGCCGTAGCGCAGGGCCTGGCCGCCGCCGAGCACGTAATAGAGCCGACGCTCGGCTGTGGAGACGACGATCGTGCCGGCGCCGTAGGGGCCGCTATAGGGCACGGTCTCGCGGGCGATGGCGGACATCTGCGGCACGGCCGCGCTCTGCTGGAGCGGGTCGGCGGTGGTGAGCGCTGTGTTGACCACCGGCGCGGCGGCGGGCTCGACTGCCTGGGGGCGGACGCGCACGGACAGCACGTTGTCGATAGGCTGGCGGGTCAGCGGGTCGATCTCGTAGGCGAAGGCAGGCGCGGCGAGAACGGCCGCGCCGGCCAGACCGGCGAGGGCGGGAAGAAAACGACGCATCGAAGCCTCACGAGGGCAGGCGCGGAAATGGCGGAGAACGCAAGAACGCTGGTGGGGCACGATGCCGTGCCGATCCTCACCAACGCCTAAACGCTCCGGCCTTAAAGCCAAGCCTGAATGCCCGGCAAACCTTCGTTCCGCCGCAGCCGTTGTCTCGTGGCCACACTGTGGCAGCTTGGCCATGAAATCGATGCAAGTGTGGCGATGAACGCATTGTGAGCGCTTCCCCTCCACGCCGAGATTGAGGACGGGTCAAGATGTGGACCCACCTCCGGTTAGAACCGATGAGGTTCTGTCCCTCACACCTCGTCGGCGGCGGGGATCCACACGGCGGGCTCGCGTTGCGCCGGGCGGGCCGGGGAGGCGGGAACGCCGCGGATCTGGGCGAGTTCCGCGAGTTCCGGCGCCGTGGCGGTGTCGTCCGCCGTCAGGAACAGGCCCCGCGCCCGCGCCGCGCGGCCGAGATCGGAGCGGCTCATCCAGACGCTCTGCGCCGGGCTTGTCAGCAGGGCCAGCGCCACCGGAGCGAGCCAGAGACCGAGCCAGAGGTTGCCCGCGAAGGCGAGACTCAGGAGCATCATCGCGCCCACCACCACCGCGTCGGCCTGGAGCCGGAACGCCTCGGCCCAGGAGATCTGCCGGTCGTCGCGCTCCTGCGTCTCCCAGCGCACCACCTTGCCGAGGAAGGTCGCGCAGACGGCGCCCGCCGTGAACAGGGTCATGACCGGCCATAGGATCACCCACACGGCCTGTTCCAGCGCCGCGCTGACGAGGAGCCGCCCCGTGCCGCCGAAGGAGGCCCGGCGCTCGCGCGAGGCGAGGACATGGGCGAGGCTCAGGAGCTTCGGCGCCGCCAGCACCGCGACGGCAAGCGCCGCCAGCGCATGGGCCGCCGCGCCCGTCCCGCCGAGCCCGTAGGCCAGGAGACCGAGATCGCCGCTGCGGGCCGCCTGCCACGCGCCGAGGCCAAGGAAGGCGATCCAGAGCGGAAGCACGAAGTAGGAGAGGATACCGACGCCGATATGCCAGCGGCTCGCCCCGGTCAGCCCCGCCCAGGGCAGCACGCGCAGGTGCTGAAGATTGCCCTGGCACCAGCGGCGCTCGCGGCCGAGCAGGTCGATCAGGTTGGTGGGCATCTCCTCCCAGGTGCCCCGGAATTCGGGCAGGAGACGCACCTCCCAGCCGGCCCGTACCATGAGAGCGCCTTCCACGATGTCGTGGCACAGGATCTCGCCGCCGAGCGGCGCCCGGCCGGGGAGGACCGGCAATCCGGCATGGGCGGCGAAGGCCTCGATCCGCAGGATTGCGTTGTGGCCCCAGTAGCTGCCCTCCGGCCCCTGCCACGTCTCAAGGCAGCGCAGGGCCAGCGGGGCGTAGAGCCGCACCGCGAATTGCTGCACCCGGGCGAACAGGGTGTCGCGACCGGCGGCATAGGACACGGTCTGGATCAGGCCGACCTTCGGGCTGGCCTGCATCAGCCGCGCGAGGCGGGTCATGGCCGCGCCGGTCATCAGGCTGTCGGCATCGAGCACGATCATGAACGCGTATTCGTGGCCGTGGCTCGCGCAGAACTCCGCGACGTTGCCCGCCTTGCGCCCGACATTCTCCCGGCGGCGGCGGTAGCGGATGCGCGGCAGATCGGGATCGGCTGAGGCCCAGGCCTGGATACGCGCGTATTCATGCTCCTCGACCGCGGCGATGGCGCCGTCGCGGGTGTCCGACAGGACGAAGATGTCGATGTCGTCCGTGCCCTCGCGCGCAAGGGAGCGGGCCATCACCCGCAGCCGGGCGAAGACCGCCACGGCATCCTCGGCGTGGATGGCGACGATGGCCGCCGTGCGCCCCTCGCCCTGGGGCAGGGGGCGGCGGATTCCGCCGCGCGCTCCAGGGCGGAGGCCGCCCGGTCGCCGAACAAGCCCGCGACGAAACCGTAGAGGTACTGCCAGGCGGTGAAGGCCTGCCAGCCCATCACCAGGGAGAAGGTGGCGAGCAGCGCCCAGGCGAGGGCATCGCCCGCCGGGTAGGCCGAGGCCGCGAGCCACGCGATGGCTCCGGCGGTGGCGAGGCTCGGAATGGCCAGGGCGAGGCGCCGGGCCGTCAGGGCGCGTCGGCTCCCGTGCCACGTCTCTGGGAGCGTCGACGGAGCGGGCGGATCGCGGTGAGGAGGGGCGCTGTGAACCATGGGCGCGGGAACTCGACCGAGGCGGACGAACGGCGCACCAACCGGGCGGACGCCGTGGGACGGAACAGTCGGCGCGAGGACAAAGACCCCGCACCCCCGGCACCGCCGGAGGCCGACCGATCGATCCCCCCATGCCGCCACCGCGGTGCGTGCGATGCCTCGCACCGGGCGGCCGGTCAAACTTTGAGTAGTGGTATCGGCATGAATATCGACAGAACGGCGGCGCAAGCTGCCGTTCGGGCGGGACTTTCCGACGCGGAGGGCCGTTTCAGGCCAGCATGTCCTCGATGCGGATCGGCAGACGGCGCTGACGGCGGCCGGTGGCATGGAACACGGCGTTGGCGATCGCCGCGTTCACGCCGATGATCCCGAGCTCCCCGAGGCCCTTCACCCCGAGCGGATTCACCCGCTCGTCGGGGTCCGGCACGATCAGCGCCTCCACCGCCTCGACATCGGCACTGGTGGGGACGAGGTATTCCGCGAGATCGGGATTGCGATAGGCCGCGCCGTCCAGCACCGTCTCCTCCAGGAGCGCCGAGCCGAGGCCCCAGATCATCCCGCCCTTCAACTGGCTGAGGGCGGTGAGCGGGTTCAGCACACGCCCCGCCGCGAAGGCGCCGGTGAGACGGGGCACCCGGATCTCACCGGTCTCGGCATGCACATGCACCTCCGCGAATTGCGCGCCGAACGCCCAGGACAGCGCATCGTCGGGCAGCGTGAGCCCGATATGGCCCGCGCGTAGGGCCTGCAGGGCATCCGGCTTGCTGCCCTTCGGCACGAATTCGGCCACGACCTCCACCGGCTCTCCGGCCCTCGCGACGGCGCGCGTGTCACGAACCTGCGCGCAGGCGATGGACAGGGCGCTCATCAGGCTCGTCGTCGTGCTCGATCCGCCCGAGATGCCCGCGGGCGGCAGATCGGTGTCACCGAGATGAACGCTCACCCGCTCGACCGGCACGCCGAGCCATTCGGCCGTTCCCATGGCGAGGAGCGTGGTGATGCCGTTGCCGATCTCGTGGTGAGCGGCGGCGACCTCGACCGATCCGTCTGCGGCAAGGCGCACCCGGATGGTCGCGGCGGCGATCTTCACCGGACGCACCGAGGCCGCGCAGCCAAGGCCGATCCGCCAGGGGCCGTCCCGCAGGGCACCCGGTTGCGGCAGGCGCCGCTCCCAGCCGAAGGCCCGCGCCCCGGCCTCGAAACAGGCGATGAGCGGGCGCGAGGTGAAGGGCTTGCCGCTCACCGGGTCCGTCGCCGTGTCGTTCCGGCGCCGGAGTTCGATCGGATCGAGCCCGAGTTGCCACGCCATCTCGTCCATGGCGCTCTCCAGGGCGAAGAGATACGGCACCTCGGGCGGCGCCCGCATCGGGCCCGGCGTGTTGCGATCGACGCGCGTGGCCCGCTCCTCCGTTCGGATCGCCGGGCAGGCATAAAGACTGCCGGTGACGTCCGCGCCCTCCATGGCGAAGGGATCGAAGCGTGAGGTCACGACCTCAGCCTCGTGGACGAGGGCGGTGAGGCGGCCCTCCGCATCGGCGCCGAGGCGGATGTCGTGGCGCGTCTCGGGCCGGTAATTGGCGATGGTGAAGCATTGCCGCCGAGTCGGGACCAGGGAGACCGGGCGGCCGAGCCGCTTCGCCGCCAGCGCGACGAGCGCGGTGTGCTGCGACAGGGCGAATTTCGAGCCGAAATGCCCACCGATCAGCCCCGAGACCACGCGCACCCGCGCCGGATCGAGCCCCAGTTGCGCTGCGAGCCCGTGCTGCACGGCGCCGACGAAGCGGGTCGGCTCATGGACGGTGAGCGTGTCGCCGTCCCAGGCGCAGCGGGTGGTGAACAGCTCGATCGGATTATGGTGCTGCGTCGGCGTCTCGTAGCGCGCCTCGATTCGGTGGAGCGAGGCGGCGAAGGCGGCGGCGGCATCGCCCGTGCGAATATCCTCGTGATGAGGTTTGAGGTCGGCCAACCGAACGGTCTCGGCGCCGGGTGCGTCGAATCCGGCGGATGCAGGCTCCTCCTCATAGGTGACACGCACGGACGCTGCCGCCGCAGCGGCGGTCTCCACAGTCTCGGCGACGACGAGGGCAACGATCTGCCCGGCATAGGCAACCGCATCGGAATAGAGCGGCCGGTGCGAGGAATTGGCGTACCCGCCCGCCATCAGATGCGCCACGGGCGCGACGGAGCCGGCGAAATCGCGATGGGTGAAGAGGCCGAGCAGCCCCGGCATGGCCTCGGCCGCGCTTTGATCGAAGCCGATGATCCTCCCCTTCGCGACCGCACTGGTGACGAGGGCCGCGTGGGCGAGCCTCCCGGCCTCCTCCGCCCGGGACCCGTCCGACGAGTAGAGGGCCGCCCCGGTGACCTTGGCCGTCCCCTCGATCCGGACGTGGTCCCGGCCCAGCACTACACCCATGACGGTCTCCCGCTTTCCCATCCAGGCCAACAGGCGGCCGGCAGGCAGGGCTCCCGCGATCACCGCCCCTGCGGCGCCAAGACCCTGTGCGGATCGCGTCGGCACGAGAGCCCGGCAACAAGCCCTTGCCCTCGGCGCTCCGGCCGATTATGAGCCCCTATCCGCAGAGATCGAAGGTCGTGCCCCGTGCGCGTCCGGAGTGCTTTACGGTGCACGGCTCAGGCCGGGCAGGAGAGGTGGCAGAGCGGTTGAATGCACCGCACTCGAAATGCGGCATGGGTGCAAGCCCATCGGGGGTTCGAATCCCCCCTCTCCGCCAGTTACCCACCACGTAGAGCCACACGTGGTTTCCCGGGTTGTCGAACCCACTGACACTCCACCATATTCTCCCGCAGCGCGGTTACGAGCGGTCACGACGAGATCGCTAAGGACACGCGTCGTGCGTGGGCAATCGCTTGGGCACAGCCTGCTGGAGCCCCGCCATGGCCGCGATCAACAAGCTGACCGCCAAGCAGGTCGTCTCCTTACCGCCCGGTCTGCATGGCGATGGTGGCAATCTCTACCTCTCAGTGCGTCCCGGCGGATCGCGCCAATGGGTCATGCGCTATCGCTTCGGTGGCCGACAGCGTGAACTCGGTTTGGGCGGTGCCGGCCCACACGGTCTGTCTCTCGCCGCAGCTCGCACCTCAGCGGAAGGCGTCCGAGCTCAACTTCGCCAAGGTGTCGATCCGCTCGATCAGCGAGAGGCGGCGGCCAAGGTGGTACGAGTCCCGACTTTCGCTGAAGCGATGGAGGACCACATCACGCGCAATGAAGAGCTATGGAAGAACCCGAAGAGCGCGTCGCAATGGCGTGCCAGCCTGAAGACCCACGCGACTTCTTTGATGGATCGGCGTGTGGATGCCATCGATGCGAATGCGGTCATCGCAGTTCTCGATCCGATCTGGCATCGACTACCCGAGACAGCGAAGCGCGTCCGCGGGCGGATCGAGGCGATCCTGTCCATGGCCAAGACCCGGGGCTTTCGAACGGGGGAAAACCCTGCGGCGTGGCGAGACAATTTGGACAACGTCTTTCCCGCGAAGCCCAAGCTCGTCCGTGGACACTTCAAGGCGATGGATCATGCCGAGATTCCCTCGTTCATGACACGCCTGCGCTGCTATGATTCGATGAGTGCTCTGGCGCTCGAGTGGATTATCCTCACCGCGTTGCGCCCCTCCGTCGGCGTCACCGCCACATGGGGCGAGGTGAACCGAAGCGCGCGAACCTGGACGATCCCTGCAGAGCGAATGAAGGGGCGCAAGGGCGCTCAACACATCAGTGAAGACCACATCGTTCCGCTCGGTGACCGAACCATTGAGATTCTTGATCGGGTCGAAGGTCTAAGGATTACGCGCTCTGACGACGAGTTGCTGTTCCCCGGCCAGACACTCAGGCCGCTGTCGCTCACGGCGCTGGAGCACTGCCGTGAACGCATGGGAGTCCACGTTACGACCCACGGTTTCCGTGCCACGTTCCGAACGTGGGTCGAGTCTTCGACCTTCCACGAGCCGGCGTTGGCCGAGAAGGCCCTCGGCCATCTGGTCGGCGACGAAACCGTGAGAGCCTACAATCGCGGTCAACTCCTCGAGAAGCGGCGACGCCTCATGACCGATTGGTCGGATTATTTGGCAGGTCGCATTGATACGACGCGCAATCCGTTCGTGATCCAGGGTGAGGCGGTGCCACAAAGTGTGCTGGATGAATTGAAGAGCCGGCGGCCGATCTGACCCTCTAAGCAGATCTCCGGAGAGCACGGCACCGTAATTTTGCCCAGAACAAGCTTGACGGGCCAGTGGCTTTCGGTAGGCTTCAATTATTGGAAGTGGCTATGGTGTCACGTGACCGTGCGGCAAGCGGGGAACGTGATGCGGCGGAATCGCCGGACTGTAGGCATGGCGGCCCTCACACCTGCTGTTTCGGACCACGATCAAGGCTACGGAAGACACCCGCCGCGATAGGCGACGGACGCCGGCATAGTGTCTTGCTCAATGTGGCCGTTTCTCAGGGCGCCTCGGCCAAAGGCGCTTGGCAGTTGTGCGAGACAAAATCGGTATTGCGGATAAAATCCTAAGCCGCGACCCGAGGCTATTCTACGGAGCGATCCGGCAGGATCGCAGCAGCCACCCGTAGTCTGCTGGCACCCTGTCGTCCGAGGCTCGCTTTTGCGGGCAGTGGACGCATGCCCGCGGACACGGACTATGGCCAAGCGTGACAGCGCATCTCGTCCTTCCTCTAGCATTATGACAATCGACGAGCTTGCTGCCCATTTTGGGGTATCGCGGTCGACGGTCAAAAATTGGTACCACCGCGATGGCGTGATCCGTCCATGCATTGCCATCGGCAATGTCGTTCGGTTCGACCTCGTGGAGTGCGAGCAACGCTTATCGGCTCGCAGTAGGAAGGCGCACGGTCTTTCCAATCAATAATGGATCGGCGGCTACCATGACACCGTCGCAGATGTTGCTAAACATCTCGCAAACCGAAGAAATTCAATTCCCGGTGGGGTCACGAACGACGCCGATTGTGGCTTACCTTGCTGAGCATGCCAGTAGAAATAAATCAGATATTTTCAGCAACGGACCATTCGTAGTCAAGCTGATGTGATTGAAGATTGAGAATGTTTGGCTGGCGGTACGATTTTGGCACTTAAAGCCATGGGAGCTTCTCCGACTTCGACCATGGTGCCGACTACCGGCATATGGACGAAAAGGCCTGAACAAGTTGAACCCGTCGCGACGCTGACCGCCTGCGCATAGGCGGCGAGTTGGGGCGCTGCACCAATGGCCTTGCCCTCCCAGAATTCTGCGCGTCCCGGAAAGCTCTTGTGATCGACGATAGCGAAGGTGCTACCTAGATCGACGAGTAGATCGATGCGGCCGACGGTGTACTGCGAGGCAATGGGCGCAAACACCGGAACTTCTCGACGCAGACGCGCGCTGGGAAAACGTTGCCTCAGGAAGGACCAGAGGCGGTCGGCGGCCTCGACGAGATCCTGGGGGCGGAGATGATCGATCACGCTCCATCGTTTCAGGACGAAAGCCGCTTGAGAACGGCGCTGACATAGTTCGTCGTCGATCCGGTCCGCGGCCAAGAATGCGTGTACGGCTTGCCCGACGAGGTCCATTTCCGGCTCGCCCGACAACGGCATGCGTGCCCCAAGTGTTGTCCGCCTGAGGGCGGTGAAGGCGGACAGATCAACGGCTCCACTTGGCCTTAAACGCAGCGGTCTATGCGCCGCATGAGGGCGTTCGCTGGACAGGAAGACGTTGACTGCCGTCGTCTCGCTTGTCGGTTCAGCCGGGATCGTGAGTAGCTCGAAACGCGCCGGGTGCTCGACGCCGCCAGCAAGGACCG
This sequence comes from Methylobacterium komagatae, assembly GCF_042661665.1. Taxonomy (NCBI): domain Bacteria; kingdom Pseudomonadati; phylum Pseudomonadota; class Alphaproteobacteria; order Hyphomicrobiales; family Methylobacteriaceae; genus Methylobacterium; species Methylobacterium komagatae. The sequence goes on along the minus strand of NZ_JBHSWN010000001.1, from coordinate 1,050,038 downwards.
GGCGTCCATCGTTCATTGGCAGGACAACCTGTGGATCCTCGCCGACGTCCAGGGTGCTTAGCCAACTCCCAGACCGAGCGTTCCGTGCGAAGATGAGATGGTCGCGCGCCCGCGTCGCGCCCACGTAGAGCAGGCGGACCGCCTCGTCGCGCGCTTCGCGGGCAGACTGCTTTCCGACATTGCTCGATGGCGCAGTGGAGTCGAGGTGCACACCGGTCGATTGCGCGCCGTATGGCCACGGCCAGAAACGAATCCAGCGCCCAGCTAAGGGGGCGCGCCAGTCGAGATCGCCATCAACTTCAACGACCGGGCTGAATAAGCGCGGCCTGGGGCCGTTCTCAAGCTGTGCGAGGACGACGACCGGCCACTCAAGACCCTTGGCCTTGTGGTAAGTCATGACATGGACGGCGTCGTCGCCGCTTCGAGGACACCGCTCCTCCCGGCTCTGGAGCCAAGCGACTAAGCCGCCGAGCGTAGCGGGCAGGCGCAATCGTGTACATTCGCCCTCGTAAGAGCAAGCGACTCCGCGGAACGCCTCAAGCGCGTGCAGCCGAGCGGCGGCCTCTCCCCAGCGACAGGAGAGGTCCACCACGCCGGTCGAGAGGATCACGGCATCGACGACCTCACATGGTGTCATCGCGAGTTGCTGGGCGCGGAGGTCCTGCAGCGCGGCCGCAAAGGGCAGCAAGTCGCGCAACGCGGCCTCCGGATCTTCGGTCCCCAGCGCGTCGAGCCAACGTCGGGGTTCGTCCTCACCCATCACCAAGCGTACGAGCTCGGCGAGCGCGAGCCTGTCTCCAGGATCAGCCGTCCACCGGAGCGCCGCCATCGCGAGCTCGACCTCGGGCGTCGAGAAGAGGTCGCCGCGTTCGACGGCGACCCTGACGCCGAGCCGGGTGAGGGCAGAGGCAAGTTCTTCAACGTCGTCGTTGCCGCGACAGAGCACGGCGATGTCCGAGGGGCGCAGGTCACGGACCGCGTTGTTAGGGGCCGATCGAACCGGCCAGCACGACGGCTCGGCCAAGGCGGCGGCGATGCCTCCGGCGAGGCTCGCGCTGCGATCTGACTTGTTCGTCCCGTTCGCGTGCCAGACGGTGAGCGGCGGGCGCGAGAGACCTGCGTCGTCGCACGCCCAGTCTGTGAACCGCGATGCCGCGTTGGGCAGTCCCATCCGTTCGAATGCGGGCAGGAAGGCGTCGTTGATGAAGGTGCAGAGACCCGGCCGGCTCCGCCACGACTTCGACAGCACCTCTGACTGCCCTCCGGTTCCTGCAGCGATGCCTTGAGCGGCAGCGAGCGTCAGGTTCGCATCCGTGTTGCGGAAGCCGTAGATCGCCTGTTTGGGATCGCCGACCCAGACGCTGTGCGCTGCGATCCGAGCAAGTTCGGTAAAAATCGCGACCTGCAGGGGGCTCGCATCCTGCACCTCGTCGATCAGCACAACCTTGATGCTCTCCCGGAGCCGCTCCTGGGTGTCGGAGCGCAGCAGGATCTCCAGCGCGAGCGCCTCTTGATCGGTGAAGTCGAGAAGACCGCGCTCGGCCTTGTAGGCCTGGTAGGCCGCAGTGGACTGCGCGGCACAGGCGAAGACTAGATGGATGAAGCGGTCGAGATCCTCACGCAGCCGAGGGTGCTGTGAATGGCTGCTTGCAGCCGACGCGACGTCTGCGAAGAGAGGCGCATCGGCCCTGGAAGCTTTCAGTTTGCTCAGTTTGGCCCAGACGGACCATGGTAGGAGCTCCCCTCGGTCGAGCATGGTCGCCGCGAGCATTACTGCGCTTGCAGCTTTGGCGCCCTCGCCTTTCAGGGAACGGCCGTCGAGAGCCACCAGCGCATCCCGAACCGCACTGTGGAGGGCGTCGTCGAGGGCGTCCGCCGAAAGCGTGGACTCAGTGTTGAGGAGTGACATGAGGCCGTCGCGCGAGCGGTCCGCCGAGCGGGCGAGGCCCTCTGCGTCGATCCCATTTGCGCGGGCCACCGCGATGATGCGCCGGACGAGGTTCCGCCAGTCCGTCTCCTGATCGGATAAGCCGAACCGCTCGCCGAGCGCGTTCAGCGCCGGTGCGTAGCGGGTCAGCGTCTCGTCGGCCGCGGTGGCGAAGAGCAGGGCGGCACTGTCGTCAGTGACGACTTCGCCGCCCGGCGGCCGTCCTAGCTCGAACGCGAAGTCCTCGACCAAGCGTCCGCAGACGGCGTTGATCGTGCCCATCCGGGCGCCGAGAAGCGCGAGGGCATCCTCGTTCCGTCCGTGCTCGATCAGGTGGGCGCGTGTGCGCTCGACAAGTTCCTCGGCGGCCTTTTTCGTGAACGTTGTTGCAAGGATGTGTTCCGGTGAGATGCCGGCATCAAGGAAGCGCGCTAGCTGCCCGACAAGGGTGGTCGTCTTGCCGGTGCCGGCCGACGCCAGAGCGGTGTCCACGCGGTTGAGAGGGGAGACTTGCATCGGAACGCTAGCCTACGGACGCGGAGCGGCAGAGACGGGTCATGTCGCAGTACGCACAAGTCTTAGCGCCTGCGGTGAAGGCGAGATCCTCGGGCAGGTGCTCGTGCGCACCCGGGATGCCTGCGGCGATGCCGCGGCCTTTCTTGGCCAGGGCGGTGAGCCGGGCGCTGTCCTCCACCATCGCATCCCAGGTGTCCGCCAGGCTGCGGGAGACGGTGATCGCCTCATGGGCTAGCGGCGAGCCAGCTTCGGCCAGGAGACGCTGCTGGCGGAGAAGGTAATACCCGGCCGGCGCTCCGGCACCGTCGGGCTCAACGAGGCGGCTGTATGTGGCGAGCTGGATCGCTCGGCCCTCGGCCAGCTTGTCGCGGTGCGCGGTCGCCCCGTTCTCAGTCCATTTCAGGTCCACGATGGCCCGGCGGCCGTCGGGACCCCGCACCACCAAATCGATGCGGCTTGCCACCTGCACGATGTCGAAATCCTGCTCGTGCTCAACTTCCATGCCCTCGATCGCGAACCGTCCGCGAGCCAAGATGTCGGACAGGCTGGCGAGCGCGTCGGGGATGCGCTGGCGCGCGAAGGCCAGTTCGCTGGCATGTCCCGGAAGCAGCAAGGGCGCTGCGATGCGTGGAAGGAGGTCGTCGAGCGCCAACACGGCCCGCGGCCGCACGATCGTCGGATCAGGCACCTCGCCGGGCCGGAACGCCGCTTGCGCCACGGCATGCGCGAGATTGCCGAGGAGCTGCTCCGGTTTCGGTATCCCGCGCGCTCCGCCGGCTCTGAGGCCTACAAGATGCTTCAGAATCCAGCGCAGTTGACAGGTGAGGAGGTCATCGAAGCTCGTCGCGCTCTCCCGCCGCTCGGCGTCCTGTGCGCGCTGCGAGAGCGTCGGTGGCAGATCCCAGGCCGCTTGGGCGCTCGGGAGGGCGACGGCGACGCTGGACGAGCGAACCACCTCCCGAGCGGCGAGAGGCAGTCGTTCCTCGACGAAGAGGCGCTCCGCTGCGAATCCAATCGACGGCGCCCCCGGTGCGCGGTCCAGGACGGGGTGGAGCTGCTGAAAAAACGGGTGCGGTCCAGCCTCGCTCCCGCGATCCAAAGCGGGACGGACCAATACGAGCGACCGCGCGTTCAACGCGGCGCTCTGCCAATGGGACGCCTCTCGCCGACGCTGTGCGTCAGGGCGCTCGGGACAGCAGCCGGCCGCATCGAGTGCGGCACCCTCGCGCGCGCTCCACGGGAAGCGGGGAGAAGACGAAGCAGAGCCGGTGAAATCCCACCATACCACCCGGTGCGCGGCACCCCAAAGAGCGCCTGGATCATTGACCGCGCGCAATCTGCCCTCCTGTGCATGGCGGGCCGGATCGGGCAGGCCTTCCGCGATGGTCTGATCAATCATCCGGTCGATCTGAAGGGCGGTCACTGGCGAGTGTCCAAGCGCCTCCAATGCCTCGACGAGTGCGCGCGCCGCGCCGACCACGCAGAGCAGCAGTGGATCGCGGCCGCCAGCGTCGAGGTCAATCGCCCAGTCGTGGACCCGGCGACATAGTGCGATCGCATCCGGTGCTGGCATCCCCGTTTTGCGGTCGTATCGGCCGCCATTCGTCCAGGCCCGCCATCGATCAAGCGTCGAGGCGACCTCCGCTGTCGCCTTGCAGGATGCCTGCCCATCGCCGGTATCGGCGGCTTCCTCACGGAGCCGAGTCTCGATCTGCTCCCACGCGAGTTGCCAAGCGGGACCACCGAGGCCAGGCTCCTTGGTCAGTGCCCGCGCGAGGATGCGCGCCGCCCATCTCCGGATAGGAGGGCGGGGCAGGAGCAGGAGCTCGCGCAGCTTGCCTGGATCCATGGGCGTCCAGGCAACCGCGAAGCTCAGCGACAGCACCTGGAGCGCCCCCCGGAAGGACGAGGCCGGCGAGAGCCCTAACAGCGGCGTTCCCCTTCGAGTGAGCGCTTGGTCGAGCAGGCTGCTATCGCCGCTAGGTACGATCACGACGGCATCGCCCGTTGCACCGGCCTCGATCTCGCTGGCTAGCCACTCGGCGACGCATTCGGCGGCCGCGATCGCGGATACCGCGGAGACATCGCAGACGGTCCCGTCGCCGATGAAAGGAGTGCGTTGCCCGGTGAGCAAGTAGTGATGCAGGCGACCGATGTCAGTGGAGACATCCACCGGGGCGGACGTTGCCACAGGGCGCACTGCCGTCCCTGCTGCCTCAACGGCTCGAACCAATCGGTTCCAACCGGGTCCGAGGAGATTAATGTCCTCCACACACTCGAGGAGGTCGATGTCGATGGCCGCACCGCCTTCGATCGCCAGGATAACCTCACGGAGCAGATCTTCCCGACCACCTGGCAAGATAGGACCGACAAGCTCCGCGGCAGCGAGGTCAGCCAGCCGCGCAGGAGGCGCGACAAGCCGTTCCGGCGACCAGCCTGCCTCCACAAGGGCGTCGCGCCAAGACAGCAATTGCCGAGCAGTCGCCCATCCATCGGATGCCATCGAGGCGCTCCAGAAGCGCGACGTATCTACGGCTGCGGCTTCCAGCTTCCTCTGCCACGTTGCGATGCGCACGACCGGCGGCACCCTCGGACCACCGAGACCGAGACGCGTTGCGAGGATATCCAGAAGCCCGGCCGGGCCGACGACGGCCCCGTCCACGCAACCTATCTTGCTGCCGGGATGCTCGGGATATGCACGACCATCGGCGGTCGTCGCAAAGACAATATGCATTCGCGCTCCAATCCCGACAGGGGCGCCCCAAAGAGGGCACGCTAGGCGAGAGCACGGATCAAATGCAATCCACAGTTGCCGACATATTGGCGGTCCGAACCCATGCACCACGAACACAGGCTTCGACCGAACGCGGGGAGCCAGAGGTCAGCGAAGCTTGATGCCTAAGTACGAGAAGCTCTCTTGCATAGTATATGAAGCCGTCGCCATGTCGCCGTGATTGGCCAGATCCCGCAACGCGCGGCAAATGCGCGCTGAAGAAGATTCCTGACATCAATCAAACGAGGGCGGCGCACAGTTAAAAGTTGTAATGTCCAATTTTTAAAGCCGTTCGAGGATCGCCTGTTCGGCCTCCTGACACGCAAGACTGTGCACGTGGGTACGACGGGATTGCTGTTACCGTACCTATCGGGCAGCACACAGACTGTGGTCTAGGAAATATTCGCAAACTATGATTGTGGCTCCCACCCCTTGCACTCGACACAAAGCCAGTCGGACCGCACTCTGCCAGATTCCGAAATTTGGCGGAGAGCGAATACTGGATCGCGCCAATAGAAAGACAGCCAAATCGCAACATCAACCGCTACGATTCTGAGCAATGGTCTTCGCGGGATTTGTGCACGTGCCCAGATTTTCAGTTCCATTGCTTTCAACCCATGCCCATTAATCGTGATGGGGCAGGACCACCGCCGATGAGATGACATCGGCGGTGACGCAATGGATCGGGCTACGCAGCTCGGCGGCGAAGGAGCGAGATACGATTGTTCAGAACGGCGCGAAGCTCTTGGATCTCTCCGTAAGCGGCTTCGGCCTTTTCGAAAGCCGCCAATCCATCCCGCCGGATTTCTTGGGTCAGCGCCTCGATGCGTTTGACCGCCATCAGGAAGCTGGGTCTCTCGGGCGTCTGGTTCTCGGTCATTTCGTATTTCCTCGTTGAGTTGTCAGTGGAAGGCGACGGTGATCGGTACGACTCGGACGAAGACCGTTCCGTCGTGGAAATGAAGGTACAGATTGCTGTCCGATCTCAGCTGGTCGTACCGGGTGATGACGCGGTTGGTCTCGGCGACGGTCACCAGCGCCAGCCCCGGCTCCTGCGGTGGCGCACCATCGCCATCGACGAGCTGTGGGGGTTGGGCAGGATCGGGAGCCCTGGGTACGGCCGCTGTGGTGGTTGCTTCGGCGAGGTGGCCCAGCAGACTCTGCTCGACGGCCCTGTCCAGTTGCCGCAGGTGTCGGTCGGCGCGATCGACGAGATGCTGAACGGCGGCCTCGAACGCGTTGGTAGCTCGCCCCAGAGCGATCCGGGCGGCCGCTTCCAGATCGTCTGTGACCGCAGCATCGAATGCGGCGAGCGCACGTTCGGCCCGGGCGCCGGTGCCCTCAACAAGACGGCGGACCAGCACCGCGGCGGCGGTCGGCGTGGGCTCCGAGCGGGCCGCGATCGCATCCAGAGCGGTGGGCGGCGTACCGGCATGGCCGAGCCCCACAATCAGATTCGGAACCGCGGCGGCCACTGCAGCGTTCGCGGTCACGAAAGTATTCAAGGCCCGGAAGCCCTCGACCGGCCCTCCTCCCCTGCAAACCAGCGTGGCCGACAGGCCGTTATCGCGATGCAGTTCGCTGACCCGCTCAAAGGTGGCAGCCAAGGACCGTTCCGCACTGGGTCCTTCGAAGTTCGTCCAGATCCGGTGTACACGGATGAGACCGTTCTCCTCGAGCGGACGAAAGACGTGCTCGACGTCACGGCGGGCATCGCCGCACTCGGCTGCAATCAGTGCGATGTGGTGGGGATCCTCAGGTTCGACCCACGTCGCAGGACCGAACCGGCATCCTTCCAGCCGGAGACGTTGTAGCGTTCGCTCCCGATCCAGTTCGCCGTCGATCGGTACCTCACCGATCGAGAGCAGGGCGAGGACCCGGGCCTGCACCCCGGCCCCGCGACCAAAGCGCTGGCGCATGCCGGTCTGCAGCCGCAGCTCGATCCTCCGGTTGACCAGGGTCGCCGGATCGAAGCTTTCACCGGTCGGGCTTCGATGGGCCTCGCTTTCAGCAGCATCGAGCCGAACCTTCAGCCGCGGCGGATCGGCACTGCCGACGGGGTCTGCCTCCCCGAGCAAAAGCAGGTAATCGCTGGGACCGACGGGTTCGACGGTGAGGACGCAGGCCCGGACCGTGTGCTCGCCGCGCAGGCGCTGACGCAGCCAAGCGATGAGGTCTCGTAGGTCGCGCACCTCATCGGTGGGCTTGCACTCATTCTCGTCGTTCGCTCGCCCGAGGGGGCGCCCCCCATCGCCTGAGGGCGGGCGACGCAGGGGCGCCCGGTCGGACGGGTTGAAGAAGCGGTGGTGTCTCATCTGTCATTCTTGTTTCGGGAAGGAGAGATGATCCGGCGGCCCTCATGCGGGCGGCCGGATCGCGGCGGTGGCGTCAGTCGAACAGCGGCCCATGGAACGCGGGCGTCATCCGTCGAGCGGAAGCCGGCTCGATCATCTCGGCGATCGCCGCGAGCCGCGGCGTGTTCGCCACGCGCACCTCCTCCCGGAGGATGCCGGTCAGGAAGGCGAGGATCTCGTCCGGGCCATCGAAACAGCGGTGGGCCATGGTGTCGAGCAGGGTCGGAGCGCCCGCCTTGCGCATGACGACCGGGACCGGGAGAACGGCGATCCGGCGCAGCAGCCCCTCGTCCGACAGGGCGCGGAACGCGAAGCCGGTACCGGGCGCGATGATCACGAGGTCGAGCGTGCCCCATTCGTACTGATCGTAGGCACAGCCGATCGCCTCCTCGAGTGCGGCGACCGATCCGGCTTCCTCGAAGGCGACGGGGTGCCGGATCAACTCGATGATCCCGTGCTCCCACCACCGCTCGAGTTTCTCCCTGATTGCGCTGGGTGCAGCGTCTTCCGGCTCGATCAGAAAGACGCGCCGGAGGCGATTCGGGGCCGGGAGATTGTGCTGACGGTCCCAGATGCAATCGGCCTCGAGCCCATCCCGGATCGCGGCATCCTGCTCGGCCCAGTCCGACAGGAAGGTGTCTCGCACGAGGCCTGCGGCCTGTGCCGAGAGGTCACCCCGTGGTTCGGCCGTCACGGTCAGCTTCAGCTGGTGTTCGCCGAAGATGGTGCTCGGATCGAGCAAGATGCCCGTCGCGGTCTGAACCTCTCGGATGAAGTCACCCGTCATGAAGGCTGTGAGCCGTCCGGGGCGGCCTGGATCGACGGCCCGAAGTTCGAGGAGAACGCCGTCCTGGTGCCTGCGAGGGCGCTCAACCCTGGCGCGCACCCAGAAGCTCGGCGGCTCGTGGGGGCGGCCGGGCTCGTTCGCGCCGGCGAGCGCGTTGAGGTCTGTCATTTTTTATGTCCATCATAAGGGGAAGGGGCGAAGGCACCTCACCGACTTCTTCCCGCGGGCGCTGTTCGAGCGCCGCGTTTCACCCCGTCCTTCCTGGGGTTTTTGGGCGAAGGGCCTTCGCCTGATCTGCTGTGATTGGACTGCTTTCCCCTCCGCTCCCGCAGCCGCAGAGGCTCGGGAGCGCGTCGTCTTCCGCTTGATCGTGTTGTCTGTAGCTTGCGGGGTTCTACCGGCTTCAAGGCTCTAGGATCGGGTCGCGATCGACACCGAGAATCCTACGATTGAGCTAGCGTGACGGAGCGAAGGCGCCGAGAGAAGCTCCCCCGAGCCCCGGGACGCCCAAAATGGGTTCCACTGTTTCTGATGCAGGGCAATTTGGGGGAGAGAGATCCGAAACGGCATAGCCTGTTTGATCGAAAAGGGATGTTGGGACGGGCTATCGAAATCGGCCCGGAGGGACCGCCAGTTTGTGAGCACCCGCGGGGGTGCTCACAAACTGGGGAATTGAGCCATCGAGCTTGCGAGCCAGGATCGTCGGAGCCTGGGTCTCCTTCTGGGCCTTCTGGAGATCGTCATTTTGGGGGTGTCTCGGCCCATCCAGACCCTGATTTGGGGGCCGAGAATGCCCGTCGGGTGGCCTCGATCGAGCTTTTGAAGGGCTGGATCGGCTATGAGGCACCGATTCCAACTTGGTTGCGCGAGATCGCCGGCCGTCGTTGGGGTGATCCTGGCATTTTACGGTTTGCATGAGACCGCAAAATGCAGGTCCGAAACCAGGAATATTCCTGGCTGAGGCAGCCCAATTTCGGGGCTGAGAGCCCGCCTGCTGAGGTACCTTGGGCACTTCCCGAACGCCGTTTTCGGCAGCCCTAAGTGGCGGCCATTTGGGCTGCTTTAGCCAGAAACGGTGGGTGCCATTGCAGGTGTGTGAGCCTTGGTTTTGGGGTTTGTGCAGCCCGAAAAAATAGAAACCCGCTCATCGAACGAGAAAAATCAAAAAACGTTTTAAGTCAATGACATAGAAGGGTGGCTAATTTATCAAAAAATCCTGCCCAAAGTGGCCCTGCGTCGGGGCTGCCATTATCCGATCGCGAAAATTGCGCGGACCGTTTCCGAGGTGGGCTGCTAATTTGCGCTACCAAAATTAGCGAACTCCATCTGCGGAGTGGGCTGCTAATATGCGGATGAAAATTTCGCCGCCGATGCCGTGTGTGGCCAGTCAGGTGACATGAATTTTGGCAGCCCACACGTTGGGCGTACCTATGGGAATGGGTGGCCAATTCAAAAACTTCAAATTGGCCACCCACCTTGGAACCCGGATCTGACTGAGGCCGGCGGTAGCCTTCGGAGGGCTGCCAATTTCGCTGGGATAATCTTGATCTCCGCAGACGCGGGGCCGGACTACCAGGGCTGCTAATTATCTATGAAATATCCCCTTCGGAGCACTTCCAAAAAATTCGGACACATGAGGGGTTCGGCCTAATAGACGCCGACTTCGAGACAGGGGGGATCGTCCGAGGCAGACGTATTTGGGGGGCAGCACGAGCGTCCCGCCCTGGCGATGCTGCGGCGTGATCGCGTGGGAGGATCGCGATCGTCGAACGATCCTAGAGCATGGCACTGCTACCGTTCAGGTGGCTGAACAGACTTTGCTCGCGCTCGCTCAAGCCGCGAAGTAGGCGAAGATGCTGCTTGATGCGATGAGTCGATCACGACCGAGCCCGGGCGGAAAAATTCTGCCCAAGCAGCGTCCAAGCTGGCTTGAAAGCTCAGACTTTAGAGAGCTTTGCCAGGTGGAGACGTGCAGCATTTGTGTGGCCAGCGGCCGATGGTGGCCTTTTTCCGCGGGTTTGGCAGATCACAGGATAGGTGGTCGACATAGTCGGTGCGTTAGCCGTGAACGTAACGGTATATGTCACGAATTGTTAGTAGCGAGCCAATCCGAGTAGCCATGATCTTGTCACGCATTAAATCACGAAATGACCAAAATCGGGGTTAGCGTTTGGTCACGAAATGAGTCACAGTTCGGCGGCGGTTTCTTCCTTTCTGGTAGAGAAGCAGGTTGGCGTGTTGGACACAGGAGAACGCTTCCGCCTCGATGATGCGACGAAGGACAGGCTAGAAAGCCTTCGTTGCGAGATGGAATCGGCATATGCGCGCCATCTCAACGAGCGCCTCAAGCCTGTATGTGAGCGATACAAGCGAGCGGTTGCTAATCGGTCCGGCATGAGAGACTTACCTGCTCGGAACCCTACAGCATCACCTTCGCGTTGCCCGAGCGAGTACTCTCTCAGATTTAATGCGAAAATTGCGAATTACTTGGAGCGGCACCGGTGGCCGTTCGTAATCGCTTATCATAGGCAGGCTTATCAGGAGTATGGCCTCACGGGCTTATTGTGGTTTATGCGCAGCATGCCACGAGGCATGAGGCCCCAAAAGCTATCTGCCGTAATCCTACTGATGATCACACGTCAGGATGATCTGACGCCCGGTGCGACTATGCACTGGATCCGTCGATTGTACGGTGAAGGTCTGTTGGTTGAGCCCACGACGAAGCGGCCGGGGCGCAAAGCAATTGGACCAACAGCGATGACACCCGCAGAGCGGCAACGTCGGCGTCGAGCACGATTGCGGGAGACGTCGAACATCCCGCCGATGGGTCTGGACCAACGGTCGGTATAAGCCCTGGATCATGTATGGCTGTCAGGATGTGCGGCGCAGATCGCTCATGTTCCTGGAGGTACCGCTAAACGGCACGGCGCGTTATACCCGAAGCTTAAAAATTGCCTGATCTGTTGCGGCGCTGGCCTTGACGGGTATCGTTGCATGTAGATACTTGTGAATATATCATCGGTACATTGGCGCAGCAGAGCCGAAGAGCGTGACAAATCCGGTCTTGGTTGCGCAAGTAGCAGAAAAGCCACGCTGGTTGCGTGACTTGCGGCGCTTTCTACCGCTTAAGCCACAGTTCGTCGTATCCGGCAACGTACGGGATCATCAGCTGTGGGAAGTGACATCGGGGGCGCCTGTCCCTGTCTCGCTCGCGGCGGCGCTACGGAGCGAACTGCGGGAAGCGGGCTTCGTCGTTGTGCTCTACTTCGACCCCGTAAACGGCTTTCGCCCTCTGCTGGCGCCGGGAGAGGAACTCCAAACTGCTTTGAGCGCAATGGCGGCGCTGGGCCTGCAACCGGATGCGCAGGGACAAGCACCCGCCGGGATCGAACTGCTCGCGACGACAGTCGCGCGGATCGCGGCCAGATCCGGTGAACCGATCGCTCTCCTAATCGACTTCGCGTCGAGACTGATCATTCGCAACGACGCCCTGAACGCCGCAGAGCATCAAGCCTTCATGCAGGCGCTCGTCGCCTCCCACGTCGCGCGCTCCCGGCCCATTGGAACGCCGCCGCGCCCGTTCTTCAACTCCGTTATTTGGGTCGTCGATAAGGAAGGCGACCTGCCGGATTGGTTTTTGATCGACAATCCCCGGATCAGGCACATCCCGGTCGGCAAACCAGACAATCTCGCGCGCGGTGTTCTCGCCCGGGTCCTGCTGAGAAGCCTCGCTGGCCCTGCCGATGCGCGCGACGACGAGAAGGAGTCCGCCGTAGATGCGTTCGTCGATGGCACGGACGGAATGCTGTTGGTCGACATGTCCGCCATCGCGCAACTCGCCCGAAGCGAAGGCATTGGCCTGGCGGCAATCGGCGACGCCGTTCGGCGTTACAAGGTGGGGGTGAGCGAAGATCCCTGGCGAGGGATTGATCGCACGAAAGTTCGAAACGGCACGGCAACGCTCCAGGCGCGCGTCAAAGGCCAGGACCATGCCGTCACGCACATGCTCGATATCGTCAAGCGCGCGGTCACTGGTGTGGGAGCACCCCGGCGCGGTAGCCGCCCTCGCGGCGTGACCTTCCTCGCTGGCCCGACCGGTGTAGGCAAGACTGAACTCGCGAAGGCGCTCACGAGCCTGCTTTTCGGCGACGAGACAGCGTATATCCGCTTCGACATGTCGGAGTTCTCAGCGGAGCACTCCGACCAGCGCCTGATCGGGGCGCCACCGGGTTATGTTGGCTACGACGTCGGCGGCGAACTCACGAACGCGATCCGCGAAAGACCGTTCTCGGTTGTGCTTTTCGATGAAATCGAGAAGGCGCATCCGCGCATCCTCGACAAGTTCTTGCAGGTGCTGGACGACGGGGTGCTCACCAGCGGCCGCGGCGATCGGGTCTATTTCTCCGAGGCGTTCATCATCTTCACGTCGAACCTCGGCATCTATCGCCTGGAAGCCGATGGATCTCGTGTGGCAAACGTCACGGCCGAGGACGCCTTCTTCGACGTCCAGTCGAAGGTGCGTGCGGAGATCGATCGCCATTTCAAGCTCGTTCTGAATCGCCCCGAGATCCTGAACAGGATCGGCGACAATGTTTTGGTCTTCGACTTCATCAGACCGGAGATCGCCGAATTGATTTTCGAAGGTCAAGTCGATGATGTGCTTCGCGGAATCGCTGCGGATCAGGGCATCGCTGTCACCATCACCAACGATGCCCGCGCTGCCCTGAGGCAAGCGTGTCTGTCCGATCTGTCCAATGGCGGCCGTGGCATCCGCAACAAGGTCGAAAGCGGGTTGATCAGCCCGCTTGCCCGGGCCCTGTTCGACCGCGATGCCGCGCCTGGCGACGCCTTCAGCGTCACCGCGCTTCATGTGCACTCCGAGGGCGGGACGGTCATTGAGCCACCCGATCCGGGGTGCCGAGCTGATGACTGTCCTGGCGCTCTCCCGCATCCATTTTCCCATCACGACGCTCGGCCCCGGTCAGCGCGTCGGCGTCTGGTTTCAGGGATGCTCGATCCGGTGCCCCGGCTGCGTGTCGATGGATACCTGGGCGGTCGGCAAGGGTATGACGACGGTTGCCGAGGTGCTGGATGCGCTCGCACCAGCCGTGTCGTTGGCCGATGGTCTCACGGTATCGGGCGGCGAACCGTTCGAGCAGCCCGAAGCGCTCGCCACGCTCCTGCGCGGCTGGAACCGGCTCGGCGGCGGGAATGTCCTCGTTTATTCCGGGCGCGCCTTCGAGGACTTAAAGCCCGAGCTATCCAAACTCGGCGGCCTGATCGATGCCATCATTGCGGACCCGTTCGTGCGCGATGCCCCACAAACGCTCGCCCTTCGTGGCAGCGACAACCAACGTCTCGTGCCACTCACCGCGCGGGGCGTGGAACTCTTCTCGGCCTATGAGGCCCCCTTGCCTGTCGGAGCGCGCGCCCTCGACGTGCTTTTCGACGACGACACCGGCGACGCGTTCATGGTCGGCATTCCGCGACCGGGCGATATGGTGAAGCTTGCTGCGGCGCTGAAAGCCGCCGGTCATTCGGCGGCGACGACAGAGGACGTGCGGTGACCGATACGACCAACGATCTCCCGGTGATCGTCCGCGTCTGCCCCTCTTGTGGCAGTGAGCGCTCTCCGTCGGAAATCACCTGCGGGAATTGCGACTACTACATCGGCGATGAAGAATTGCGCGCCGCCGGCAGTTCGCAGCCACATCAGTCCGTCGATCCTCCGCCCTCGGAACCGCGACCTGTCGAGCCGACGCCTTGCTGCGTCAACGGTCACCCGGTGGAGCCCGGGGACCAAATGTGCATGGTCTGCGGCGGCGAGATCGCGGAGGGCCATCCCGTCGACCCAGGACCTGCCCCGCACCCTGATCGACCCGCAGAGGAAGGAGACGCCCCCGCCTTCGAGGGCTTTCGAGATATCCGTCGAGCGGTGGCGGGGACCGCAACAGGTCCCTGGGATGTCTACGACGCCGTGCGGGAAGCCGATGGCCGTCCGGCCCGGATCGTCCACTACCACGCGGGGAGCGAGCCCGACCCCGCCGTACACGAGGCCCTGCGGCGCCTTCCCACCGACCACGTCCCGGAGCTTCTCGCGACAGGGCGCATCGCCGGGCGCACCTTCGAGGCGGTCGAACCCATGCCTAACGGCTCGCTCGACGCCGCGGGATGGTTGGAGCCGGAAAGGCTGCGCACCGCCATCGATGAGCTTGGTCGGGCTCTGCACTCTTTCAGCGAAGCAGGATTACGGCATCGCGATCTGCGGCCGGCGACCGTGCTTATCCGCGATTCCGAAAGCTTCGATCTCGTCGTTACGGGATGGGGCTCGGCACGGCTGTCGGACTTCGATCTGGAACAGGTCGCGCCGCTCGAATTGTCCCGCTACTCCGCCCCCGAGGCCATTGTCGGCGCGGTGAGCGCCGCGTCGGATTGGTGGTCGCTGGGGATGATCGTCCTGGAACAGGCGACGCGCGGGGCGTGCTTCGCCGGGACCGAAGACCTCGCATTCCGACTGCATGTCGTCACGCGCGGAATTTCACTGCCCGATACAATCGACGGTGAGATTAGGACGCTCCTTCGTGGATTGCTCGTCCGCGACCCGAACCGACGCTGGGGAGGCCGGGAGGTCAGTGCGTGGCTCAATGGGGCCGCGCCCTCACCGCCCTTGCCGGGCCCGCCTGAAACCGATGAGCGGGCGGGGCCTGCCATGCGTCTTGCTGGTCGGAGTTTCACCGACCCGGCGACGTTCGCGCTCGCGGCGGCCGAAGCCGGCCATTGGGACGAAGCGGCGACGCTGACGGCCAACGGGACCACGGCGACGTGGCTGGCGGAGCGCAAGGAGGATGCGCGCATCCTCTCGCTGGTCAGGAGTGCTTCGACGGCCGACGGCCTCGACACGGATCTTCGGCACGCGATCGCCATGATGGCCATGAACCCCGCGCTGCCGTTGTCGGTCCGGGGCGAGATCGTCACCCCCGCCTGGCTGATGGCGCATCCCGAGCAGGGCTATGCCCTGGTGACCGGCGATGCGCCGAGACACCTGGAACGGCTCGGGCGCGAGGCATGGCTACCACGCCTCAAGGCCCGTGCGACCGCCGTCCGGGAGCGCGCCCAACGTCTCGAGGTCGAACTCGACGAAGATCGGGCTCGCGTCGCGCTGCTTGCGACGTCGCGGGCCAATCTGGATGCTGAGCGCGAGGCGAGGCGCCTCCTGTTCCCCGACACGGACCATGCCGGCCTTGCCATGCTCGTCGAGCGGTCCCGGCTTAGCGATGAGGACGTGATCATCCTCATCAGCGCGGCTCTCCATCAATTCGTGCCGATGGAGGCGCTGATCAACGCAACGCGAACGGCCGCTGCTTCGGCTGGCGTACCGACGGATGAGGCCGCACTGCGCACAACGCTTGCTGCCTCTCGGCGCGAGATCTTCACGGCGGTCGATGCGCGCATCGCCAATTTCGCCCGCTGCGGCAATCCCGCGATCGACGAGTGGGCCGATGCTTATCGAGTCGAACGCAGGATGCCGCTGGCGCGGGCGGCGACCCTGCTGGCAGTGTCCGAAGACCAGTGGAAGGAGCCCCCGCGGCAGCAATACGTCGCCAAACTGATGGACGTCTTCGAGAAGCGGCTCTCCGCCACGGTGGGCCGGGGTCCACTCGTCCGCTTCGTGCTGGGTAAGACCACGCCGAGGCTCGACCTGATGGAACTCGGATCGGGCTCGCGCCCGGCCGAGGCGCTGCTGAACCAGATCCTGGCTCGGGGCGAAGCCGCGACGCCGATCGATCCCGACGCTCTGACAGCGGATCAGAACATCGCGTACCGCCTTCGTCACCTGGTCAATTACGCCCAGACCTTCGTTCGCGATACGGGCATCGACGGACGGTATCTTGGCTTCCCAATACTGCACGCCCGCGACATGCGTCCCGGACGGTCCAACACCAAGCCGCGCATCGCGCCCATTCTGCTGTGGCCGGTGTCGATCGATCTGCCGAGCGGTGCGGGTCAGACGGCAAGTCTGGCCTTTGACCGTGGGCGAGAGGAGGTGCGGCTCAATCCAGCGCTCGAAGGGCTCCTCGGCAAAGAGGCCTTCGCGCAATGGCGTTCGGCAGCCGAAGACCTCTTGAAGCGGCCCGCTCTGCGGCTTGGCGAGGCGATGGATGGGTTTGGCCATCTCGCTGAACCACAGGGACACACCCTCGCCCGCTTGCCGGGCAAGGATGCGGTTCCTGCGGTGCCCATGGCGTTGTGTCCGTCGGCGGTGCTGTTCAACGCCGAGTTTGCCGGTCAATCGCTCGTTGAGGATCTCCGCCAGTTGCGCGCCCAGCCCGTGGCCGGGACGGCGCTCGATCCCGCTCTCAGGGTTTCCGGCACGCCCGCAGCTCCTCAACCGGAGCTCGTGCCGGAACGTGACCGCTTCGGCACGGCGGAAGGCGACCCGTCGCAGGACGCGGCGGTTCTCGCATCGCGGCTGGCGCCCGGCCTCCTCGTCGAGGGACCGCCCGGAACCGGCAAGAGCCAGACGATCGTCAACATCCTGGCCGACGTCATCGGGCGTGGTGAGACCGCTCTGGTCGTCTGCCAGAAGCAAGCGGCGCTTAAGGTGGTGCAAAAGCGGATGGATGCGGAGGGGCTCGGAGAGCGCCTTTTCATGGTCAACGATATCAACCGCGACCGCGAGGGCATCTTCCGTGCGCTACGCGATCAGGTTGCGGCCCTCGGTGCCGGCGATGCCGAAGCGCTTGCTGCCCTGCGGAAACAGAGGGATGCCAAGGCGGCACGCATCGAGGTCAATGAAAAGGATCTCAACCGCGGACACGAGACCCTCCACATCGTGGATGACGCGGCGGGCCTGACCTACCGCCAGATGCTAGGCGAGCTTCTCGCGATCGAAGAAGACGGTCTCGCGATCGATGCTCCTCAACTGCGCCGTATACTAGCGAACGTCGGAGCCGACGCCGTGGCGCGTCTCGAAGAGGAATGTGGGCCCCACGCGTCTCTGTGGCTCGCGTCGGCCTTCGAGGGCAGCGCGCTGGCAGCGTTGAAGGCGTTCCCGGTTGATCACGCGACGGTCACGGAATTCCAGGCGGCCCTGGCCAGTTTCGGTGTGGCGGAGGAAGCCCGCGAAGCCCTGCTCGCCGATTTGCCTCCCTCCTTCGAGATCGAGGATCCCGCACCCCATCGAGCCTGGCTCGAGACCGGGGCTCGGCATTTGGCGGCCATGACCGACGAACGCCGTGAGCGGCTTCGTGCGTGGTTTCCGCTGTTCAAGAGCAAGACGGGAAACGAGACGCCCGGCAACCGCATCGCCCGCGATCTTGCGGCCCTCGCCTCCGACTTGCAGAATGCAGCGCCGGCCCAAGCAGAAGGCAAGCTCTTCGAGCCGGTGGCCGCGCTCTCCGATCAGGACTTGCAGGTCCGATCTGCCGAAGCACGAGAGGCGACGGCTCCGGTCGGGTTCTTCGGCAGGCTGAATCCGCGTCGGCGACGCCTCAGGAAGTCCTGCCGCGATTACTTGATCGGTCTTGGACAGGCGGGCGACGAGTCCGGCCTCTCGGCTCTCGCGGCGGCGACGGCGCGGGAAGGCATAGTCAGGCCGCTGCGCAAGCGCCTCGACAGCCTGCGCGCGACCCTCGGACTGGCGCCAGCCTCGACACCGGCACCGTTGCAATCCCTGCGGGAGGAGACAATAGCCATCGCGTCGTCTCTCAGAGAAGCTGCGAAGGACTCCGAGGCAGCCTTGTCCTGCCCGCGACGCGCAGACGCCGAGCACGTGATCGAGTCCGCCTCCGGTTCGGCCCTTCATGCTCTGGCAATCGGCTACCAGTCCGCCTTCCGACGCCATGCCGCCCGCGAGGCGAGCCTCAAAGCCCTGGAGCCGTTGGCAGCGTCGTTCAGTGACGAACTGACAACACGCTGTATCAATGCCATCCGTCGGGGCGGCCCCATGCCGCAAACGGTGCAAGCGGTCATGGCGGCCCTGCCGACGCTGTCGGCCTTCCAGCGATTCCGGGCGCGGGCGGCGTCGCTCGACGCGGAAAGCCTCGCCGCGTTTTCCGCTCTTCGGCCGCACGCAGATGCGTTGAATCGCGCCCTGGCCGGAGCACTCGACGAAGTGGTCCGAGCAACCCTTCGGCGCGAGGCTCTGCTCGGTTGGAAAACCCGCATCGAGACGGAGCATCCGGAACTCTCGGTCGACATGGCCGAGACGGCGCGCAAGGTTGCCAACTTGGCGCGGCTCGACACGGAGATGCGGGATCTGAACCGAAAGGTGCTGGCTCACGGCATCGATCCGGCTTCGATCGGCCGCCAAGCCGATTGGAATGTCGTCACGGCTCTACGGGGTCCGCGCCCGATGAGCCTTCGGGGCGCCTTCGAGAAGGGGGAAGCCCTCGGACTCATGCGCCTGCGGCCGGTTTGGCTCATGGGGCCCGATGTGGCGAGCCGCCTCCTTCCCCTGAAGCCCGGTATTTTCGACCTCGTGATTTTCGATGAGGCGTCGCAAATCCCCGTCGAGCAGGCCGTACCTGCCCTCTTCCGCGGGCGAAGGGTCGTCGTCGCTGGCGACGAGAAGCAGATGCCGCCGAGCGCCTTTTTCTCTGGAAGAGCGGAGGAGGAGGACGACGACGAGATCGACGAGCAGCCCGATGAAGCGGCCACCGAGGCCGAACGCTCGGCGCTCGAAGATGCCTGGAACAAGAAAGACGTCACCGCGTGCCCGGACCTCCTGCAGCTTGCGCGAGGATGCCTGCCGGCCACCACATTGCAGATCCACTACAGATCGACCTACCGCGAGCTCATCGGCTTCTCGAACGGTGCCTTCTACGGCAACCGCCTCAGCGTTCCCGCCCGGCACCCCGACGAGGAGATCCGTCGCGGCAAGCCGATCGAGGTACTCCGGGTCGACGGCGTCTATGACGCGCAGACGAACCCGGAGGAGGCGGACCGCCTAGTCGAGCTTTTGGCTAACGTTTGGTCAGCTCCCTTTGCGGAGAGGCCGAGCATCGGCATCGTGACCTTCAATAAGAAGCAGGCCGACCTCGTCACCGACAAGATCGAGGAGCGCGCCGGGGCGGACCCGACTTTCCTCGCTGCGCTGAAGGCCGAACGCGAACGGAATCAGGGCGGCGAAGACATGGGCTTCTTCGTCAAGAACGTCGAGAACGTCCAAGGCGACGAGCGCGATTGGATCGTCTTCAGCACCACGTTCGGCCGTGACCGTCGGGGAGCCTTCCGCCGGTTCTTCGGCGTCCTCGGCCAGACGGGTGGCGAGCGACGGCTCAACGTCGCGGTCACGCGCGCCCGGGAGAAGATCGTCGTCGTGACCTCGATGCCGTTCAGCGAAATCTCGGACTGGCACGCAGCCGGGCGCGTGCCGCACAAGCCCCGCGACTTTCTTCAAGCTTATCTCGATTATGCGGCGAAGATGGCGTCTGGAGACGTCGCCGCCGCGCGGGCGCTCCAAACGCGCCTTGCGCCGGGCCAGGGTAAGATCAAGATCGGCGCTGTCCAGCACGACGGCTTGGCTCAGGCGGTCGGACGCTACATCCGTGAACTCGGCTACGAGCCGGTGCCGTCCGCGGACGAAACCGACGTCTTCGGGTTGGACTATGCGATCGTCGATCCACGGACGGGCCTTTTCGGCCTCGGGATCGAATGCGACTCTCCGCGCCACCGTCTCCTCCAAAAGGCGAGAGCCCGCGAAGTCTGGCGGCCCAAGGTGCTGGGCCGCGCCGTGCCGCGCACGCACCGCGTCTCATCGAGCGCTTGGTACAGCCGGCCGGAAGCTGAGCGGGCAAGGCTTCGGGAGGCTCTTGCGACAGCCATTGTGAGGGAGGCGGCGGAATGAGCGGTCCCAAGGTCGTCAGGGTCGTGACCCGAGAGGAATTGGAAGCGACCTGCCAGCGCTGGCTTTTACTCGTAGGTGAGTCCGCCGCCGACCTACTCCGCAACGCAACTCGCTTCGGACTGGCAAGCTCCGCCCTTGAGACGCAGCTAGCGACGCGACGGGCTGCCCTCAAAGCATTGTTTCACTCGGAACAATGGGTCGATCTTCAGAAGGACGCAGCCCAAGCGATCGAACATTTCCGCTTCGAGGGCGAACGTCTGAGAAGCGAAGCGGTCGCCGCCGAAGCGGCCCAACGCTCGCGGCAGCGGCGAACGCTCGATGCGGCCCGTTCGATCGCGGCCTCGTTGGCCAAGGCCGGGCAACCGGTGCCGGTCGCCCTCACCGCTGCAATCGAGGGCGCGATGACGGCCACCGGCACTGACTTGGATGCCATGCAGCGTACCGTGGAGAGCAGCATCGCCACGCTGGTACAAGGCCAGCCGAAGACGCAATCCTCCGGCCAGAGCGACCTCGCAGCCCGGCTCAATGCTGGCGGTCCTATCCCGACTTTTGCTCAATGGCTCGAGGAGAATGCGCGACCTGACCCTCAGGCGGAACGGCTCGACGGGTTGCTCTCGGAGTTGAGCACGTGTGCGACACTTGTCGACATCACCGATCTGACTGCGCGGGCACTCTCGATTTCCGCCGAGCCTTCGGCGGACCGACGTGCCCTCCTGACAGACTCGCTCGTTCTTGAGGCTGCACGGCGCCTGCGAGACGAACGCGCCATCGAAGCTGCCACCGCTAAAGCGATGCAAGTCCGCGCTGAGTTGGCTGCACTGTCTTCCGAAAGGGGGCGTGCATGCAGCATTCAACTCGATGCCGCGATCACCGACAGAAATGTCTCAGAGATGCGGGCGCGCATCACTGATGGGGAGACAATGCTCGATGAAGGGCTTCGCCAGGCCTCTGCTGTAGCGCGGCGGCGGGCTGTGCTCGGGGGGCTGGCATCGCTCGGCTACGAGGTTCGGGAAGGAATGGAAGCGGCTTGGGCGAAGGAGGGGCGCATTGTCGTACGGCGCCCCGGCACTGACGATTACGGTGTCGAACTCGCGGCTCCTGCCGATGCATCGCGCATGCAGGCCCGGTTAGTCGGCTCAGACCAGCCGTCCAGTCCGCGAAATGCCATGCGCGACAAAGATCAGGAAACAATCTGGTGCGGGCAATTTGACCAGCTTCGTTCGGTCCTGGCGGATCGTGGCGGTCATGTCGAGATTGAACGCGCCCTTCCCGCAGGCGAGCAGGCCGTCAAGACGATCAGTCTTCCAAGCGCATCGCCATCGGCCGAGGCCAAAATTGCGAGACCGCAAACTCGCGCGCTTCCCCGAAGCTGATGTGAATGATATTAATTTTAAAATGCCCAGTTTTTTCGTAAACCATGTCTTATTATAATGCGGAGCTATTGTTTTGTTCGATACGGCAAATTAGATCCGCATAGTGCGTATAACACTATTATGAAAATTGGGCGATACTGCCTAAATCGCCGCTCGAATTCCACATTACTACTCTACCAAAATCCAGATCGTGGCCAACTCGTGTTTGAGTAGGGCCTGCGGTAGCCACCGCAGAATCTTTGACCGCCATTCAGGTTACCAAAGCTCGATCCGGGCAAAAGATCGATTTCGTCACGTCCATCACTGGACGGTACGCTCCCGATCTGGAAGTAGTGACGGAACTAAATACAATCTCAACGAGTGCGGCATGTGGCGTCGGAAAGTCGGAGCGCGGGCGATGACGGCCACGTCTTTTGACGCTGCGGGCGGCCGTCCGCAAAGCCGCTCTGGACGGTTGGTTGGCGAGGAGATCGCTTTCGTGGTTCTCCCCAAAAGTTCGGCAAGGCGACTCCATGGCGCGTTAATGCCTGCGAGCTTTGCCGCAATGTTCCTGCTTCTCGGGCCGGCTTTGGCCTACGATGACAGTGACTGCGCCCGGCAAGAGACTGTTCCAGTCAGTGTCGACGAAGACTTCGGCAATTGGTCCGAGATGGACGCCGCACGAAAACGGGCCCTCGATCGGACGAACCAACTCGCTATCAGCCAAGTCGTTGGCGTCGAGGTAAAGTCGTCCCGCGAGAACCGTGCGGAAATCGTGAACAGCGATGCCGAACAGCGCTTCAAACAACTTGAACAGACGAACCTCGCTGGCTTCGTTCGAGTGAAGATTCTGGAGGAAAACCGGAAGACCACGGAAGCGGGCGGCTCTCTCTCAATTAAGTCCGAGGTTACCGTCTGCGTGCCGAAGTCGCAGACGGTCCGGAAAGAAGAGCAAGAGCGCGCCGCCCGGCAACAGCGGCCCGCTAAGCCCGTCGATCCCACGACCGTTGCTTGGTTCGATCCCGTCACTGGCCAGCCGCGAGTTTGGTACTGGCGAGAAGGCTCGAACTATGAATTTTTCGATAACTCCGGCTTCCATCCGCGGACCGGCGACAAGCTCCTGATCGTCGACCGGAAGGTCGTGACCGACTGGCGTCAAAGCGTCGAGCGGGGGAAACGCGAAGCCGTCGAGCGGGTGCAAAGAGAGGCCGTCCAGCGGGAGGCCGAGGCGCAACGGCAAGCGAAGATAGCCCGGGCCGGTGAGCTGTGTGATCAGTCTGCCGCGGGGCCTTATGACCCTGATCGGCCCAAGACCACGTCCGGCGTGGCTTGGGAGGTCCTGCGGAGCGCGGGTGGGTCAGCGGTCGAGGCCTGCGAGATGGCTGCCCGGCAGTACCCGGAGGAGCGCCGCTACCGCTACCAGCTGGCCCGGGCCTATCAAGCGTCGGAGCCCAGGAAAGCCTTGCCGCTGCTGCAGGTCCTGATGCGACAGAACTATCGCGCAGCCTACGACAATTACGGCTGGGCGCTTCTCGACACCCGGGTGGGCCGTAACGATCTGGCCGGCGCCCTTGCGAGCTTCCGGCAGGGCGCCAATTTGGGCGATCCGGATGCCATGGTCAGCTTGGCGACGATGATCTCGAAGGGTCGTGTCGAGGGGGTGGGGCAGGAGGAAGCCTATCGCCTCTTCAAACGGGCCGCGGGGCTAGGTCATCGCGAGGCCTCGGAGGCGGTGGACCGCCTGATGGAGGGCCAAAGGCAGGCCGAGCAGCAGCGGCTTCAGAATGAGCAGGCGGCTCGCGCCTTCATGGGACTCGTAGGTGGTGCCCTCGGGGGCATCGGTCGACGCTGAGCAAGGAAGAGTGAGATGAACGCTAAGCGTCTTGGTTCCTTCGGCGCGACTGCCGCACTGTGCCTCGGTGTCAGTGCGGCGGCCCTGGCCCAAACGAGCGCGCCCGGCGGTGACGCCGAGGCGACTGCGGCCCTCAACGGTGGAGCGCACCCGGCGGCGGGAGCGCAGCCTCCGTCGGTCGAACAATGCTGGGCCGACTGGAAGGCGAAGGAGAAGCTGGAGGACGGCAAGAACGAGAAGAAGAACGGATACTTTGTGTACGTTGCCCATGAGCAGGCCCCGGTGGACGAACCGGTGGGATCGCGCAATTGGCTCGTCGGCCGGAATGCCGCCTTCAGCTATGCCGAGATCAATGCCCGGAAGTCCCTGGCGGAGGCCATGCGCGCGACGATGCGATCGAGCCGGTCAGCGGCGGTCAGGACCTTTGGTGGGGATGATGCGCCGCCGTCCCTGCGGCCGGTCGTCGAACAGCTCTCTATCGTCGACAAGTCGCTGGTCCTCACGGACAAGGCTCTCGACGCAGAGATCAAGAAGTTCGATCCCAAATGGTCAGGTGGGACCGAGGCGCAGAAGCGTGCGGCGATCGCCACCGAGCAATTGCGGATCAACCAAAGCATCGAACGCAGTGCCGAGATGTTCGCCTCCGGCGCCTTCACGGTCGTCCAGTGCGAGGGGCCGAGCCAAGAGGATAGCGGGAAGTACCACGTGCTCACCGGTCTAATCTGGACGCCGAAGCTCGCCGGTGTCGCGGAGACGATCTGGAATCCGACCCTGAAAATTCAGCCGGAATCGCCACAGGCACCCGTCCGACAGCAGTTCGAGGCGATCAAGGCCGCAAACCCGGATTGGCTGGCCTACACGATGGGGGCACGCGTCTTCACGGACGAGAACGGCGAGCGGGTCGTCGTCGGATTCGGCGTGGCGCCTCAAACCAGCCTGATGCCCGCCGACCGCAGCCGTGCGCACTTGGCGGCCATGGCGGCGATCCAGCGGTTCGTCAGCGAAAGGGTGCTGGCCAAGACGAAATCTGTGGAGGCATACGAGAAGCGCGGGATGAGCGACGGCTCGACCCAGAGCTTTAACCTCGACACCTTCAACGACGAGGTCAAAGCTCAAGCCGCCGACCTGCAGTTGAAAGGGGCCACCGAAATCCTTTCGTGGCGCGGTGAACATCCCTGGTCCAAGGCAAAGATGCAGGTCGTGGCCGTGGCATGGAGTCAGCGCTGGGCGGCCGATGCCAATGCGGTCGGGCGGGCCATGGGGGCGGCCGAGCAACGCATGATGCAGCAGGGAGGCTTACCGAAGGCGCCTGCGACAACTGAGGGAACAAGCGGAGGTGCACCTATGGCAGCACCAGTGAGGGCGGGAGCAGGCGTCTCTTCATCTGATTTTTAGTCGCTGAGCAGACTGACTCACGCGCGCACTCGGATGTAGCCGTAGGCATGCTTTTTACGCGCGTAAATGCGGCACTGTTTGACCCTTTGCGGACCTCGCGCATCGAACACTTGAAAGACTGCTTCGCATCCGGAAGCAGAATCTATCCACGGTCAAGGGAACTTGACGGGCCGTCGGCTGGCGGAGCGTGATCACGCCTTTGAACCGGTCAATTGCTCGACTTGGATGAAGTGCCCCGAAGCCAATCTCGCAGGTAACCCCTGAAGGCGACCGTCCTCGGGGCGTAGTGGACGAGGTGCAGAAGCTGACGACAGCGGGCACTCCAGGCATCCCCGAACGTGGACGATAAACGTCACCGCCGTTCACAGAGCCCTTGCCGTAACCTCTACCTTGCCCTCCCTTATGGTCGCGTCGTCCGATCTGGTTAAGCCGAGCCCCGCTGCGACCACTGCGCATGCTGCGATCGCGTTCTGGGTAGGGAGAGGGCCCGCGATGGAAGTGCGGCGCGGCGGCGACCCGGCCCGATCCGGCCCCGACCGCTCAGGCCGGTGCGCGACCGCTCACGTCGTCGGCCAGAGGGCCGGGTCGTAGCGGCTAAGCGCCTGCGGCCTGTAAGCGGTCATGCCGCGGAGCGTGGGTACGCCGGCGGCCCCGATCCGTGCTTTCACGCTCGGGTCGGCGAGCGTGGCGCAGACGAGCCAGGGATTGACGTGCCACTTTTCGCGGGTGCCCTCGCGGAAGAAGCTCCAAGGGAAACGCTCGTCGTGCTGGAGCGCGAAGGCATGGTCGGGGCCGACTTTCGGCAGCTTCGCCGGACTGATGAGAAGGCCGGTGCAGTCCGGTAGGCTTGTCGCTTCGGAGACCATCCAGTCAAGCGCAAGTTCGGACAGCCGCGGATCGTCGCCGTAGCCGCCCCCGACATCGGCGTGCACGCCCGAGAACCAGCACTGCTTGACGCGGCCCGCCGCGACGTCGGCCTCCGTGACCTCCCATATCTCCGGTGCGAAGGTCGCACGGTTCTCGTCGATCGAGAGCGCTTGGCGGGCGTGGGGGACACGGCCGTCCAGCGTAGCGTCGTGGAAAGCGTGACGCCACCACACGAGCCCGCTTGACCCCGGCACCCCGAGCGCCCGCACCGTGTCCCAAACGCCGATGAAGTGCGGCACAATATCGGCCGCATTGGTCCTAGCCCGGAATGTGGCACCGCGCTCCCGCCGCTCCGCCTTCTTCGCCTCACTGTCCCCATAGGTCTTGTAGACGTTCTCCACGGCCTCCTCGACTAGCGCCTTTCGGCGCTTGCGGGCGGTCCTTTCCTTCCCGGTGACGCCGCGTGGCACGCCGCATAGCTTCAGCACCCCGCCGAGGCTGCGGACCGTGTAGGCTCCGCGTGAAAAGCCGAAAAGGTATATCTTGTCGCCTTCCTCGTAGGTCTCGAGCAGGAAGTTGTAGCAGTCCTTGATGTTGCGCGAGATGCCGAGGCCGGTCGCTTGGCTGACGAGGTTGTAGGCCCAGCGCGTCCAATTCGCGTCCGGGGCCCCCAAGCCGGCATCGTAGGAGCAGACTTGTTGCGGCTCGAAGCCTTCGCAGGCCTTGAAGAGCTTCCAAACGTTCGTGTTGTCTTTCTTGCGGGCGGAGCCGCCCTGGCCCGTCCCGTCCGAGAAGATGCAGATATTCTTCGGCATGGCTCCGGCGCGCTCCACAACCGCTGATCACTAAATCGACGCCAACAACCCCGCAAGGCGAAGCATTCGCTTGCCCGTCGACGAAAGTTCCGCTTGGCTCGGTTCCCGGCGGCGAAGAGGCGCCATCATAGCCTGGAAACTGCTCTCTCGCGAAAAGGGCGAGCTAGAGGGCGCGCTATGGAGACAAAGCTTGACGGATTCCCGCTTGGCCTGCCTAAACTTCGTGCCATCACCGCCTAGGCAGCGGGTCACAATCCGCCCTCTAGCGTTTGGGGCCCCTTAAGCCAGAAATACCAATTTCTATATAATTTTACTGACATAAGTTACCACACATCACTGAGTATCTCTCAGCTTTAGAAATATAACATTAAAATTTAAAATTATACCCGGGACATATTCTAATTTTGTAAGATTTTTCTCTCTGTAGACCAGATCGAATGCAGTCCAGGTCCAACAAATAAATCTTGCACGACTCTCCCTCACGGGTCAAAAAGAGATGACGTAGCCATTTATTCAGGAGAAGCGACATGCCAGCTCCGGATCCGTCCATTACTAGCGTGCAGATAGGTCGTGAGCCTAACAAGTCCGTTGTTAATTGGCTACTGTTTGGGCAGGAGCTAAATGAGGTCTACTTGCTTCTGGATTTCATATCAGGCCGACCGGATAAGCATCTCAGCGATCTCAAAGATAAGATTCCAAAAACTGACACAAATAGCGGTGCAGCTCAGATGATGTCACAAGATGATGTCATAGAGTATATATCAAAACTCCGATACCCTCCGGAGGGAAGCGCTGCCCAAACTAGTAAGGATGCCGCTCTTGTCCTTTTGGTCAAAGATGCACTAAATTCAATTGCTTATCCTGCCAGAGGAATGACAATCGCCTATACAACATTATTTACGAATACAGGACGCTATTCTTCAGCTAGCCGGCAGGAACTCGCAAGCCTCGCCTACCCAACCTTGGTCGGCCATGCGAGGTGGTTCCGACGCATCAACCATGTGATGGTTTCGCTAGCGCTCGCCATTACGGTGATCGCGGCAACCTTGTTGTGGCAGGTCACATATGGGGTCCAACTGACAGCTCGCTTCGAAGAGACCAAACGGAACGATACTGCAAGCGCAGCCAGAGTTTTTGACCAAATAAATTCATTGAAGGTAAGCGGAGGCACCCTTCCATCGTATAATATCAATGAAATATGTAACATTCGTCGAACCGGACATGCGGGCGGCGAAAAATATAGGGACCAACAACAGAAGGGCGATGTTGGTGAGAACGGGACGAATGGCACTAATCCGCCCGCAATAAGCTCTTCTTCGATTGCGTTGAGAGAAACATCAGCGATTCAACAGGCGTGCGCTGATTACGCATTTAGACATGCGCAGCTTTGTGTGACCGTAGCTGATTTTGGAGCGTATGCCGGGTCGACCATGTTCAAGGCAATAGGGAGATTGCTGCCCGTTCATGAGCCTGAACATGCGGAAGAGTGTGATGTTTACTTCAAGCGAGAAGGTTCGGTTCAAACTGAAGCGTCCCTAGGAGACGCCGGGATTGCTGGAGCCACCTCGTTTATGGGTTCTGCCCCTGGCCCGAAACCAGAACAAACTATGGCGTTGGTCGTGCAATCAAGCACTCCGCAGAATCAGCGTGTTGAACGAAGAGGCAGGCAAGAGGACGCAATCTCTATTGCAGGCGTCTTGTCTGTGACCTCAAACTATCTTCTTCCAATACTGTTCGGTCTTTCCGGATCGATAGTCGCTGTTATCAGGAGCATTCAAAACAAAATCAACGAAAACGTTCTAGTACCTCGCGATCGGGCTCTGACGATGATCCGCCTTCCGTTAGGGATGGTCGCGGGTGTCTGTGTCGGGTTATTCCTTAGTCCCGATGATGTGTCTAAGAACGCTGCAGGGCTCGGCGGCTTCACCCTTTCAGCATCCGGCATAGCCTTTTTAGCAGGCTACGGGGCCGAGGCGTTTTTTCGGACGTTGGATGCGATCGTTGAGCGTATTTTTGCGTTGGACGACACTGCAAAACGCAAAATTTGAGTTACAGCGGCAACCCCGAACGTGCCTCGACACCCACGGGGCAAGCTCTTATGTTAATGCGACCTACTGGATAATCTTGTTTCAATAACGTGGTCACGCGCGTGTGACGTCGTGTGCACCGTTAGCGGTCGCTTACGCGCCCCTCCGCTGCATGAACGAAGCGGGTAACTGCTCCAGGACCGCCTCTAGAGCGGCATCCGATCATGTTGGATCATAAGCGTCGTAGCCTGCTGCGGCGAGGTAGCGACGGCATTCGGCTGGCGTGAAGCGTCGGAAGGCCCGTTGGATGGTATCCCAGAGGTCGCTGATCGTGCGAGCGGCCTCGGCACGGAGAATGGCCTTGAGCTTGGCGAAGGCGAGTTCGATGGGGTTGAAGTCGGGGGAGTACGCCGGCAGGTACAGCAGCCTCGCCCCCGCCGCCTCGATGCGCTCGCGGATACCGCTGACCTTGTGAGCGGGCAGATTGTCGAGCACGACCGTGTCACCGGGCCTGAGGGCTGGGACGAGGGTTTGTTCGACGTAGTCGCGGAAGCGTGCGCCCGTCATCGGCCCGTCGAAGAGGGCGGTGGCCATCAGGCCGCTGGTGCGGAGGCCGGCGGTGACGGTGATGGTCTTCTAATGCCCGAACGGGACCGCGACCCGACAGCGTTGTCCGCGTGGAGCCCGTCCATAACGACGGGCCATCTTGGTGTTGGTGGCGGTCTCGTCGAGGAATACGAGGCTGTCCGGGTCGAGATCGAGCTGGCGCTCGAACCAAGACAGGCGCGCGGCCTTCACGTCCTCTCGTTCCTGCTCGGCGGCGTGGCCAGTGTTTTTTGCGCGTGATGCCGTGGCGTTTGAAGAAGCGGGACAGGCTGCTGACCCCCACCCGCAAACCCTGTTCGGCCAGACGGTCGCGCAACTCACGCAGGAACAGCCCAGGCTGGGCTTCGTAGGTCTGCCGGATCAGGTCGGCTTGCGCCTCGATAGTATGCGAGCGTTGATCGCCACCCATCGGCTTGGCTTGTGTCCGACCCTCCAGCACGAAGGCCCCGTGCCAGCGCACGGCGCTGGCCGGGCTGACCTCGAAGCGCCGTGCCGCTTCCCGGCGCGAGGCTCCCGCCTCGATCGCGGCCACGACGCGCTCGCGCAGATCCACAGACAGCGCAGAAGCCATCGGCTCTCCTCCTCGGAAAGCCAACCATCGAATCACAACCCTGTCCCAGTGAAAACCCCAGACGATTCAACCCGGTCGGTGCCTGCTCTAGCATGCGGCTGTGGCGCATGTTGGCACCGGTCAGCCTTTGGATGCCCTTCGCGTCGGCGAGGACTGGCGCTTCGTCCTTGGCTTGCCCTGATCGGTCGGGTTACGTCTTGTCGCCCCTCCCCTCTTTTTTGCGGCGATCGAGGCGCTGCCGAGGGAAGTTCGACCGAAGTCGATCCTGTTCTGGCGGCCGAGCTGGTCGAGAAGCGCGTGTTGCAGGCGGTCTTACATTCCGGCCCTTTGCCAATCCTGTAGACGCCGCCAGTATATTATTCGCGAGCCAAAGCCCATCTGCCCGGGGAGCAACTCCCAAGGTGTGCCCGAGCGTAGCACGAAGAGGATTCTTGTCAGCGCGGTGCGCTCGGATAGTCTAGTGCACTGACTCAGACGGTTAGTTTAGGGGATCGGCCGACGGCGGCGAGGATGTCGGCGGCGGGTTTGGTCCAGACAAAGGGTTTGGCGCGCCGGTTGTGCTCGGCGATGCAGCGTTTGATGGCCGCCTGCAGATCGACGACGCCTGTGAAGGAGCCGCGTCGCAGCCGACGACGGGTCAGCGCTGTGAAGAAGCCCTCGATCGCGTTGAGCCACGAGGCCCAGGTCGGGGTGAAGTGGAACGTCCAGCGCGGATGCCGGTCCAGCCAGGCGCGCACCTTCGGATGCTTGTGGGTGGCGACGTTGTCGAGGATCGCGTGGATTGCCTTCCCGGACGGGACGGCGGCCTCGATGGTGTTCAGGAACCGGATGAACTCGCTGTTCCGGTGGCGCTGTATACAGCGGCCGAGCACGGTGCCGGCCAGAACGTCGAGGGCGGCAAACAGCGTCGTGGTGCCGTGACGGGTATAGTCGTGGGTCTGGGCGGCGGGATGGCCGGGAGCGAGCGGACGGTCGGGGCGGGTCCGCTCCAGTGCCTGGATCTGGCTCTTCTCATCAATGGACAACACTACCGCGTGGGCGGGCGGGGCCATGTAGAGGCCGACGACATCCTCGACTTTGGCGGCGAAGGCGGGGTCGCGCGAGCGCTTGAACGTGCGCAGCCAATGCGGCTGGAGGCGGTGGGCGTCCCAGATCCGCTGTACGGCCCGCAACGAGATCCCAACCTCGCGGGCCACGGCCCGGCCGGTCCAGTGGGTGACCTCGCCTGGCGGCTCCGAGCAGGTCAGCGCCAGGACCTCGGCCACCGTCTCGGTTGAACAGGGCGGCGTGCCGGGCGGACGCGTCTTGTCGCGCAGTTGACCTTCGACACCCGCCTCGGCGTAGCGCCGCTGCCAGCGCCACACGGCCGGGCGACGTTCCTGGACGCTCAAGGGCTCGGCCGAGAGCAGGATGATGCGGGCGCGCTGGGTATGTTTGAGCGGGCGGGAGCGGTCGCTGGCGGTCGCAACCCGCCGGGCCGCGTCTGTTGCATCGAGGAGCACACACACACCTGCTGAGCCATGGCCCAGCCTCGCGCGTCTCAACGACTGCGTGAATCCTCCGTCGGCGTCACTGCACTAGGCCGACCGCCGTTCGGCTTGGCTCGTTAAGGCAGAAGCAGCAGTGCGATTTTGGCCCATTAGCCATTGGGATGGGGCGGTCCCGACATCTCACCTCGGCACAATAAACCCAGTTTTGTTAGCGGTACCCGTTTGGATTCGATGGCCGCATATCCATTAGAAAGCTGTATCTACCGGCTAGCTCAAGCCTTCGTAAGCTTATGTGTATCATAAATACAACGTGCGGGATATATTGGGACGGAATATCAAAAAATTTTGGATCACACACTTTGAAAGATTGTCAGTGTCCCGTCCACATGATTCCATCGCATGAGTTTGATCATCGATTCCTGCGGGGGAGATGATATGAAAACTTCCTCGTGGTTCCTTGGATGCGCGACTAGACCTTTTTGCACTCCAACTCGTTGGATCCAATGTCTGGGTCAAGCGTGTCCGATACGACACCTTCTAGCGTCGATTCTAACGCTTATTTCTGCGTCCTGTAATACCTTCGACAATAGGCGTGGCCTCAAGCCTATCATCGATGCGAATTCAGTGCAGGCGGCGTCAGCGAACACTCACCTTGTCGTTGCGGCGCTTTCGACGGATGCGGGTTTCCTGCCTGGAGAACCCGTTGACTATTACCTCGTTGCGCTAGCCGGTTTCAACTATGTCGACGATCAATGCCGCCAGTATTTTGATGAGCTTTTTTCATAAACAGAGGGCGTGAGCAGGCCAAATCCGGTCTAGCTGCTGTAGGTCAGACTACCGCTGCCGTTCTCGGTGTAACAGGCGCTTCCGCGACCAGCTTGGCTGTTGTCGCTCAGGCATTCGGGTTTGGCATCAGCGCCACGGATGTGATCGCCGGCACATATCTGTACAGCCTTCCGCCTGCAACTACGCAAGGGTTTGTGCAAAAGCTGCAGTCGGCTTTCAGGGACGGCGCCGCTCAAAGACGGACGGCCATCAATTCTGCCCCAGCAGCATACTATGTCATCCAACGATACCTCGAACTTTGCTTGCCGCCACGGATTGAGGCTGAGATCACGAAGCAGATCAGTGCCGCCGGTGCCGTTGACGTAAGACGCGGCAACGGGGCTCTGTTTTCACTCGAAACAGTCAGCGTACCGTCGCGATATCTCTATCCTGGAGGTCCCCTCGGTGCCGGACCTCAATCGATCTACCTCAATCGAGATTCGACGACCAATTCATCCCCGGAACGCCGGCGTTATCCAGCATTACACGATCTTCAGAGGGGCGGTTATGGTACGGGGTCGATGTCCTCTCTCCGCCGCCTTGCGCGACGTATCGAAAAGCCGAATTCTACAGATGAATCCGCGTTGTCAGGCTTTTCTATTTTATATGCAGGAAATGATTTCAATCGTACCAAGCAAATTCCTATGGAGAAAGCGCTTCTTTCGCTCTGTATCACCGCGAAGGAGATTAAAAATCCAGCGCCGGCAATCCAGGATCACATCGACATTTACCACGAATATATAGGATCGACCGATACAACCGGAAAGCTCAACGATACAGATATCAGAAATCTTCTCGAAGAGAAACCTTGTGAAGCGCCTCATAAGAATTTTTATGAGAAATCACTCTTCCCCGACGGCATGCTCACTGGTCAGACCATAAAATTTCTTGAAAAGGCACTTCCCGGCAATCGGCTCGAGGGGCCACCAGATCTCGCGATGATTCGTTCGCAGATCAGCTTTGTGAGAGCTGTCCCAGCCGTCTCCGCCCGTCTTAAGAGACGTCGCGGTAACTTATTTGATCAGATTACGCCAGATTTAATATCCGCTCTAGAAAGTTTATGAGAATGGATGGCTAACATGCGATTCGAAATCAAAGACTTTACGGGACTTTTGTCTGCCCCTCTCGTAGGTTCAAAGCGCATAAAGCTTTTGAATCCGCACGACGAGGTGCAGTGCTGGAGCCAAAGCGACGACATCGCCGCTGACTCGCCGGAGAAGGTTGCAGGCTTTGTGTATGTTAAAGAAAATGGCGGCGGAGTAGGTTGGGTTGATCAAACTTATTTGGAAGGATATCGGCGTGAAGAAATTTCGATTTCGAACTTCGTTGCGGCCTGTCTATGGGCAGAAGACGATTTAAATAGTATGCCGGATACCTCACCTTGGTTCGTATCCGCAGATTTTCTTCTTTGTAGAGCTTTATTGGAAACCAAGATCTCCAACGTAGCACCTCGAGCTTCGGGTCCCGGCGGATTCGGTCCGCTTGTAGTAACACGAGACGAGTGGGCGCAGTTTCTGACCGAGTCGATGGAACAGGATCAGTTCGGACTCGAAGGTTGGGACGATCCGATCCAGCAGATCTGGGCGGCTGCGTTCAGAATGCGGCGCGACGCTCGAACAATCAGCTCGATCATGCGCCAAAATAATGTAGGCGATAGCGGCGACCCATTCGTTCCTACTTTCCTAGATGTGTTCCACGCATACTTGACTGGCAGCCCCGATGCAGCTGTTGCGCTGCTCAACTCTAAAGACGTTCGAGCCGTAGATGTCTTGGATAGGATACTGAACCGGTCTCAGGTTGATTCAATACTTGAACGTTATCCCAATCAATTTGGTTCAAGAAGCGAACCTATTTCAGTTGTGACGCTGCGAGCGGCAACCGAGGCACTCTTGGACTCGCTTTTTGCGCAAACGCCAGCTTTGGTGCGTACCGTCATGCCGGACGCTGCAGCTTTGGTTCAGGCGAACCGATCGCCTCGGGCTTCGACCGGTGGCCCACTCGGCGAACTGATCGCCCGCGGCGAGGGCAATTACAATTCTTATAACCGTGGACGCGCTGGTGTCAGGGGACTTCCGCTTACACCCTTTTTGTCGAAGCAGCCCCTTGGCGATATTATGAAATCGCAATGCCTGCCGCCGGGAAATCCGAATCGGCTTTTCGCGGTTGGAAAGTATCAGCTCATTCCGACGACCCTTGCTTCTGCCGTCCGTGCGCTATCGATCGGGAAACAGGAGATTTTCACCCCTGTCCTTCAGGAGCATCTGTTCCGACACTACCTCATAGCGCGGAAGCGTCCCAAGGTTAAGAACTATATCATCCGGGACGGAAGTAGCCTCCAGGAGGCGCAACTCGCGCTGGCTCAGGAATTTGCTTCGGTGGCCTCACCGCATACCGGCCGCTCGTACTATGCTGGGACAGGCGGAAATGTGGCGTCTATTTCTGTGGCTGCAGTAGCAAGGGCCTTGCAGGATGAGCGAGAACTTTACGCGAGCTTTCTCGCTGCAGGACTTCAGCCAACAGATGCTTGGGATGCGCTGTCATTTTCGCCTCGCAATGTCACGATCACGACACTCCCGCTGCCTCAGCCGCCGCCCATCCCGGCGATATCGCGAGGTAAAGCGAAGCTCAACATCAATCTTGCCGTTCAGCATTTGCGGGACCATGCGCAACCCAAGTCGATTGGTCAGTGCGCCAGATACGTCCGTAACGCTTTAGAGGCGGGAGGTCTCAAGGCGATCAATCCGCCCGAGCGCCCGGTGAATGCAAAAGACTATGGTCCAGTACTCATAGCACGGGGATTTTATAAAAGCACTCTTAAAAATATGTTGGAGCAATACGATCCGATAGAAGGCGATGTGGTTGTTATAGAGCCTTATACGGGCGGAAATCCGGCTGGTCATATCGCGATGTTTTCTGGGGAGGACTGGATCTCGGACTTTGTGCAACGCGATATTTGGGCAGGCCCTGGCTACCGTGCTAAGAAGCCAAGTCTTGCGATCTACCGTCCCTAAATTAAAGATCGACAGAGGTGCAACCCCCGTGCTCGGCGAAAGAGGCGAAAACCTTCCTAATAATTTCGGCATCTAGTCGTCAACTTCCTTATGAACGCGCTAAAGTAAATCTGGATATAAATACAATGTGAACGCTTCGGGGTGGTTTTTGGTCGTTCATCCTATGCGGGCCCTATTGCAGTAGCTGCGCAAGTGGATCCAAATTGCGTCCAGTATTAGAAGAAAATTGCTGGCAAATTTTTCTCTGAATATGATTTGCCGTTGACTTAGATCGAGCATGGTAAACCTCTGAGGTCTTATGCAAATGAGCGAAAAGGCTGGAATTTATCTCGGATCGCTCACGCTTGCGTTTTTCATGATTTTGGTTTTGTTTTCTCTGATAGGCTACCAAATCCCTTGTGGAAGTGAGCAGCTGCCTGTTGTTGTCTTGGCGCTAGGCGCTGGAATGTCCGCAAGCTTTATGAGCGGCTCGCTCACGAGCAAGTTCGAATTGCCATTCCAGCTAAGTCAGCATCCCCTCGTGGTATCGGCAAGCGGAGGCATCGCTGCTTTCTTCATCGTGTTTTTTGCTGGCTCCCAGGTTTTAGTGCGCGAGTATGGATGCGGAATTGTCTTTGGCTCCACCCAGGTCCGGATTAGTGAAATTGACGATCTTATGTGGGTAAAAATCAACGGAACTGAAGTAACTCGGGGGGAATTCGGGCAGTCTCCTGGGTGGGTAAACGTAACATCGCATATCAACCGCGGGTCAAACAACGTTCAGATATGGATCGCAAACGGAAAATATGGCGGGTGCGGCGGAAAATTGGAGTGGAAAATAAATGACAGATTAATTCATACTTTAGAGCGAAGGTGGTTCAACGATGCTGCTCAAGCAAATGCCGTTTGCTTCACCCAAAATCAAACGGTCGAATTTCATTAGATTGCTTATCGAACTGAGATTTGCGCGGTTCTGGTCCGGTTCTTTTTCACTTACAGCGCAAGCGAGTCGCGCGATCGAAAGATCTGAAATCAATGGTGTCCGGGTTTGCTGAAAGCGAAGAAAGTCCATTAAAATAGTAGTGGGCGTGAAGCCAAGCGTTTGGTTTTTGGCAGATAACCTATGTCAATACTAGGAGCTTTGACGACGACACTTTCGCGCATGTACGAGGCTCGGGGCGTGGATTGACTACCCTGGCATTCTGCTTGCCGTGCGTCCCCGTGGAGCACCGAAATTCGGCCTTGGCACTGCGCGCAGCATCGTTTCAACTGTCGTTGTGCACCAAGACGAAGCGCGTGCAAAGGCAACGACTTGATCGGGACGGCTGGCAAAGGGCATTCTGGGCGAGAATTGTGGTGCCCTAGCTACTGCGGAGCGTTCGTCGTCGCACCAGCAATCGCAACGTCTAAAGCGAAGATACTTTGCTTGGGTATGTGCTTGGGCATGCCCAAGCAAAAACGCAAAACCATAACAAAATCAATGATGGCTGACGGACCCCCTCTCCGCCAGCTGCCGGTTCGCACGCCTCGGATAAGCAACTAAAAAGTTAGCCTTTTTCGCCGCGGCGGAGCCGCCAGGGCCCGCGCGCGTTCGCCTGACTGGGTGACGGCCCTTTGCCACGCGCCGATGCCATGGCTGTTCAATTGATTGTGTTTCGGGCGGATGGCGGATCGTCTTGAAAACGATCGCTTCGCTTCTGATCTCCCGACTGCGCCTGCGGTTGGGCGCTCTACGGAGAAGATCATGCCGCACCACGACACCACTGCCCTCTCGGGCATCATCAAACACGTCTTCGCACACCGCTTCACTCTGGAGGCGGAGGGGCAGACCCATCTGGCCGATCTCGGTCCGAAGGGCGCGCAAGCCTTCCCGCTTTCACCGGGCTTGGCCGTGAGATTGGAAGGCGAACGCCGACCCTCCGAGATCAAGGTCACAAGGATCGAGACCGCCGGGCGCGAGCCCGTGCAGGTCGAGCACAAGAAGCCGAACCACGCCCCAGGCCATCAGCACGCGGATGCCCCGGCCGACGCAAACGTCGTTCTCGCGGCGGCGCGGAAGGCAGGCTGGGAGTCCCGCGGTGAGCCGCGTCGCAAGCCCAAGCACTTCGAGGTGTTGGCGCGCCAGGGACAAGGCGGATGGAGCGAGCTCCATATCGACTTCGCTGGCGCCATCTACAAGCAGAAGCCTGCCGACGCCGAGAAATGGTCGCTCTCGGCCTGATCGGGACGTCCTGATCAAGACGTGGGGCCGTCGAAAGGCGGTCCCACACGCGCCCGCCTCCACGCAGACGACGGTCTCACCATCGTTGGGCTGGCCCCTGCGAAAAGGTCGGCCTGCACTGTCCGTCTTGTACTATTGTACCATGACCGCAGTCTCAGTGTCCCGCTATCCTATCGGGGCAATAGGAGGTCTTGCGGTGCAGGCCGATGAGACGGCGGTCGCGGACGAGGTGATAGGTCGTGGTCGGGTGCCCGACACGGTCGCAAGCGTATCGACCGCAGCAAACATGCTCAGACAGGTCGCCGTTGCCCTCGGCATCCCGCCCGAGGATTTGGCCAGAACTGCGATACCCCCCTGTGACCGCGCGCGGTTCGTCGCCGAGACGGCCGAGGCCCTCGAACTCTTCGCCAAGATCACCGATCCCGACATGCGGCGGGAGAGTCTCGCATTTTTGAGATCGGTCGTGCATCTCCATGAGCGACGCTAGCGGCAACCGTGCAGGCCGCGCCCCTTCTCGACCCCATTGTGTCGACCGGTGGAGCGGCCGCAGCCTCGGGTGCGTCGTGCCCTTCTTGGCTGGACACTCCCGGGATATATCGGCGCGACAGGAAGTTGCCTTAGGTTAGGAAATTCGAGGTGCCGGACTTCAAGGAAGAGGCCCGTATTATTCGCGAACTGACGCGAGCGGGCTCCGGACCGGACCCCTTCTCTTCGGCTGTTCGCGCCACGCGTATGCCGATGCTGATCACCGATCCGCGCCGGGACGACAATCCGATCGTCTTCGCGAACGCGGCCTTCGCTCGGCTCACGGGCTATGGCCGGGAAGAGATCCTTGGCCGAAACTGCCGCTTCCTGCAGGGTCCTGAGACCGACCGCCGCGACGTCGCGCGCCTGAGAGAGGCAATTGAAAGCCGGACCCCGATCGAACTCGATCTTCTGAACTACAAGAAGGACGGCTCGACCTTCTGGAACCGTCTCCTCGTCTCGCCCGTGTTCGGGGACGACGGCCAACTCACGTATTTCTTTGCCTCGCAGTTCGACGTCACGCTGGAGCGCGAGCGTCTCGTTCGCCTCCAGCGTGACCGGGACGTCCTGGAAGCCGAGGTGGCGCGGCGCAACGCCGATTTGCTGGCCAGTGAAGAGAGGCTGCGTTTCGCCCTCGAGGCCGGGCAGCTCGGGAGCTGGAGCATCAACCTCGACACCGGACACCTGACGGTCTCCGACAGCTGCAAGGCAATCTGCGGACGCCAGCCCGGTGATCCACTGAGCCTTGAGGAATTGCAGGCTTCAATTCATCCGGAGGACCGCGCGATCCAGCAGGCCGCCATCGAGCGGGCGATCGCGAACCGGTCGCTTCTCGACGCAGAATACCGTCTGACCACCCCTGCCGGTGAGGAGCGGTGGGTCCAGATCCGGGGGAAGGCGCATTACCGTGCGGACGGGACGCCGCTCCTGATCACAGGGACCTCGCAGGACATCACCGAGCGCAGGGCCGTGCAGAGCCATCGCGCGCTCCTGACCCGCGAACTGCACCATCGCGTGCAGAACACGCTGGCTTCGCTCAGCGCCATCGTGTCGCAAACCATGCGGCGCGCCTCCTCGGTCGAGGACGCGGCCGCGACGTTGACGGCGCGCATCCAGGCCATGGCGGCCGCCAACACGCTCCTCATCACCGAGGATTTCGGCAGCGTTTCGATGCAGGATCTGGTCAGGCGCTCGCTCGCGCCCTTCGGCGTCGAGGACGCCGCCCGCTTCGATCTTGCGGGACCGGACCTGCGCCTGCCTCCGCAGGTCGTCGTCGCCTACGCTCTGGCGCTGCACGAACTGGCTACCAACGCGAGCAAATACGGGGCGCTGTCCAACGCCACCGGCGTCGTCGGCATTGAGTGGAGCCTCAAGGGCGAGGCCGGGCATCCGCTCCTGCATATGGTCTGGCGGGAGCGCGGAGGCCCCCGGTCATTCCACCGCGGCAGACGAGCTTTGGAACACAGCTGCTCAAGCGCGTTCTGGCCACGGAAATCGGTGGGCGGGTCGATGTCGATTTCCGCCCCGAAGGCCTCGTGTTTACGGCGATCGCGCCCTTTGCGAGCCCCGATCCGGAGGTTCGCTCGCCGACCATGTGACCGCGTGCGTCCTATAGCGGGCTCGAGAGCCAGGCCTCGATCTGTTCGGCGAGCCAAACGGCAGGGCCGCTTCCCGCGAACCACAGCAGAAGGACGGACGAGGCGAGGAACGTCACGTTGTCGACCCGTTCACTGCCGAGGACGCCGACGACCGCGAACAGGAGGAAGACGGCGAGGATGCCCGTCGCAACCTGCAGGGACCCGGCGATCCGTCTGACACGCGTCCTGCGGCCGTACTCCAAGCGCCGCGCTGCGAAGTCGTTGTCAGCACTCACCGTACGCCTCACCGCTCCCGGGCCGCC
This sequence comes from Methylobacterium komagatae, assembly GCF_042661665.1. Lineage (NCBI taxonomy): Bacteria > Pseudomonadati > Pseudomonadota > Alphaproteobacteria > Hyphomicrobiales > Methylobacteriaceae > Methylobacterium > Methylobacterium komagatae. The sequence goes on along the minus strand of NZ_JBHSWN010000001.1, from coordinate 1,010,397 downwards.
TTCATCTGGCACGTCGCTCCGGCTCGGCATCTGGCGATCCGAGCCGAACCACGCCGCCGCAGACTACACCCTGCCGATGAGGCGGTCGTAAACGCCATTACGGTCGCGCCGTCACTCGGCGGCCCGCCAGTGCTCATCATCTCCCTGCGACACGGAATCGATGTCGGTCAGGGGCGCACGCAATCGGCGAAAGTATCGGACGTGAACGGTTCGATGAATTGGACGGCGATACCCTTCGGAATCAGCCGCACGACGGTCGCGTAGCGCGCGCCGACCCGCACGCGGGTGCCGACGAACGGCAGCGCGTCGGTGTTCAGATCGATCGCGGCCCCGGAGAGGGAGATGTCCTTGATCATGCCGGGCAGTACGATGGACTCGCCGAGCCGAACTTCGACCGCGCGATGTTTGGGCACGATGCGGGGGGCGCCGCGCAACTCGGCGCTTTGAACGCACCTTTTCGCATGCCAGTCGAGCCGGGCGGCGACGCGGCCGCGATGATCCTCCGGGATCCGCAGGCTGAGGACGAAGCCCTGTTTGGTGACACTCGAGACCCTACCAGGCAAGATGCCGATATAGTCGAGCGAGCACACGACGACCTGCCCAATCTCCACGCGGATCTTGGCAATGATCACAGCCGATTGCAGGCTGATCTGCTCAGCACGGCATGGAAACTCGGTCCCGCCGGCGAGCATCGCACGGCCACGGATGACGTGATCGGCGTTGGCGTTCTCGCTGCCGGAATCTCGAACTTGATTCATGTCGTCGAGTTCAAGTGCCCCCATCGCCGCCTGCCCCTTTCCAAGGTTGTGACGCCGACCCCGCCTGTAAGCGGGAACATCGGAATATGCCGGTACTTCAGGCTCAATCTTGCTACCTGAAGTATCATCAAATTTCTTAAGCAAAAATGTTTCGATTCCTGTACCGGTATAGATGCAAAGCGTACTAATTTATACAAACGGGCTCATCGAAGACTCGGTTGGGCCAAGGTTCCCGAGGCGCGTCGTATAGTCGTTGAGCCGCACGCGACGGCCGTTCCCCGCAATTCGGCACCGCAAGTTGAAATCAGGCTGATAATCCAGCCTGCCGGTGTCTCGACCCCATCGACCAGCGCTCGCTTACAGGCCTGGCAATGCTCTATCCCCACGCGAGCGAACGGGGCCGGGTCGATCTTGAACTCGCGCCGAACTCGAACCGCCCTTTCGGCACGGGCCGGCTTCGCTTCGAATAGTCTGAGGGCCGGATCGCTGGGGGGCGCCGGTCGCGACCGCGCGCATGTCGAAATTTCCTTAAGCCTATAATGACGCAGCCAATATCGCGCCCGAACCAAGGTTCGATGTCGAGCCTGCCCCTCGCTCCCTCATTCGACGCAGGCCGGGCGCTTGATCTGGCGCTGCGCGACCGAAATGGTGGGGCATGGCTCGCAAGCGCAATCACCTGACGACCGACCTGTTGGCGGATGCCCTGCATCGGCTCGGTATCGGGGCCGCTGCGGTGGACCGCGAGGCCCTGCGCCTCCGCCTGGGCCTGCCCGATTACAACGGCTTCGTCGAGGACGAAGCGGTCGCCGCCGCTCTCCGCGACGGTGGTGCGCGGCGCGCCTTCGCCGAGACGGGCGTGGCCGCCCTTCGTGCGACGGTACCGGCGCTGCGATCCGAACCGGGGCGCGGCGACGACCTCGTGTGGCGGCTGCGGGTGAAGATCCCGCTCCTCGACGATGGCCGCCTCGATCTGCGCATCGACGTTCCACCGAACGAGACGGCTGCGCATATCCTGGAGGAGATGGCGTTGGGCAACGACCCGGCGCGTCAGCTGGATGGCCTGCGCGCGGCTCTCGCCGCGACCGCCGCGCAACTCGAAGGCACGTTGCGCCGGGCGGTTGCCCGGCTGCGCGACCAGATCCGTGACGACCTTCACGAAACCGGTGCGGACGCACCGACCTATATCGCCCATCTCGACCGGTCGCTCCGCTCGCGGGTCTTCACGCCCGCGCCGAACCTCGCGCACGTCATCGGCGACACGCTCAAGACCGTCCGCACCCGGGCGAAGGTGGTGGCCCGCGAGGAATCCGGTCGGCGGCGCCTGCGCGACCGGGTCGGCTTCGGCAGCTATATCGACAAGTTCGTACCGGCCCGTCGGCTGAACCGGCGGATCGTATTCCATATGGGCCCGACCAATTCCGGCAAGACTTACGCGGCGCTCCAAGCGCTGGCGAAGGCGCCGACCGGGACCTATCTCGCGCCGCTGCGGCTGCTCGCGCTGGAGAATTATGAAAACCTGCTGGAGCGCGGGCTCCGCGCCGGCATGGTCACCGGCGAGGAGGTTCTGGGCGAACCCGATCCCAGCCATACCGCGCGCACCATCGAAACGGCGGATCTGCGCCGCCCGGTCGACGTCGCGGTGATCGACGAGATCCAGATGCTGTCCGATCCCGATCGTGGCTGGGCTTGGACCAACGCCCTGTTCGGGATCCCGGCTAAGACCGTCATCGTCTGTGGCTCGGACGACGCCCTGTCGCATGTCCGTCGCGCGGCGGAGGCGGCCAACGAGTCCCTCGACGTCGTGACCTTCGAGCGCAAGACGCCGCTGGTGGCCCAGGAAGAGCCCGTCCCCCTCGAGGATGTGCAGCCCGGTGATGCCGTTGTCGCCTTTTCGCGCCGGGCCGTGCACGAGATCCGCGAGACCCTCGTGGCGGCCGGGCGGAGCGTCGCGACGATCTACGGCGCCCTGTCGCCGGAGGTGCGGCGCGCCGAGGCGCGGCGGTTCCGCGACGGCGAGGCCGAGGTGCTGGTCACCACCGATGCGATCGGGATGGGCCTTAACCTCGGGCCGCTCAAGCGCGTGATCTTCTCGGCGGTCACGAAATGGGACGGCACGGCGACACGTCCGCTCACCAACCCGGAAATCCGGCAGATCGCCGGGCGAGCCGGACGCTTCGGCCATCAGGACGAGGGTCACGTCTCGGCGACGGATGATGTGAGCCTTGGCCCGATCCGCGATGCGCTTGCCGGGGCTCCGACGGCGCCCGCCGCCGACACCCGGTTCTATGTCAGGCCGGACCTGATCGCGATCGAGGCGGCGGCCATGGAGCTCAACACCGCATCGCTCGCCGACGTGCTGGTCCATTTCTCACGCGCGACCTTCTATGACGGCTCGCCATTCCAGCCCTCCGAGATGGAGGAGGCGCTGGAGGCCGCACGCGCGGTCGACAGGGCGGGGCTGCCGATCCGGGAGGCGTTCGTCTTCGCTGTCGCCCCGATCGACCGCCGCGACGTGGCCTCGAAGGCCGTGCTCGACCGCTGGGTCCAGGCCCGCGCGGCAGGCGCCTTCGTCCCCGCCTTGCGGGCCCGCGTCGACGGCGAACTCGATGACCTCGAACGCACGGTCAAACTCGCTGCCGCCTATCTCTGGCTCGCCCGGCGCTTCCCCGACACGTTCGATGAGGTGGAGGCGACGAAGGCCCTGCGCGGTCGCGCCAACGCGGCCATCGAAACGCAACTCAGGGAAACGGCGTCGCGGAAGATCGCGCGCGGCTCGACGCTTGAGGGCGTCCCTTGAGCGGCCCGTTCAGTAGCGGGTGATGAAGCGTAGGCCGAGCACGGTGGAATTGCGCACCCGTTTGCCGTCCGGATCGCGCGGGTTGGCGATCCCGCCTCCTGGATGGACGACGTATTGCAGGGTCGGTTGCAGGGCGATGCCGGGGGCGAGCACGGCCTGATAGGTCGCCTCCACCAGCGTCTCGGCGCTGCGGCGAGGGGTCGGCGTGTCACCCTGCACGGCGGCGATCGTATCGAGGCGCCGGGCCGCGCGGGAAATGTGGGTGAAGCCGAGGGCAAGGCCCAGCGTGTCGTCGGAACGGCCGGGGAACAGGCCACGATAGGCGATGCCGGTATCGAAATAGACGTCCACGAGGTTGCGGTCGCCAGGGGAGGCGGACGCGCGCAGGAAGACGCTGGCGCCGTCGTTGGGGTCGTCCGGCTCTTGGTAGATCGTCTGGTCGATCAGCCCGTAGATGCCGGAATCGCCCGACACCCGACGGGCGAGGCCGCTCACCGGATCGGGCGTGATCGCATCGACGCGGCCGAACCGGTGCCAGCCTCCGAGCGTCACGGTGCCCGGTCGGCCTTCTGCGCCGGGGTGGGTGTTGTAGGCGTAGGACACCTCCCCGATGAAGAGCGGCGGGTCGGAGACGGGGAAGCGGATCCCGTTCGGGTTGCGCCGCTGCGGGTCGATCCCGGAGCGTGGATCGCCGCCGCCCGGCGTGCCGTCGATCAGGCTCGCCTGAAACGACAGTTCCGGCACCGGCACGTATTTCAGGCGAACGGTCGGCGCCGAGAGCGGATAGGCCGGTCCGCCATCCACCATGTTCGCCGCGAAGATCTCCGGCCAACCGAACGTGCCGTTGGCGAACAGGATGCTGGTCTGGCTCACCATATATTCGGTGTCGGCGGAGAGCTGGCCGACCCGGAGGAACAGCCGGTCGTCGAACAGGCTCTGCTCCAACCAGAGCTCCGACAGGCGCGAGGCGGGCAGGGCCTCGATCTCGCTGATCGTCATGAGGTTGCCGACCCGGCTGCGCGAAGTCCCGCTGCCCTGGATCTGGTAGACCGTCGCGTGGGCGGTGGCGCCCTTCCAGCCGATGAAGGTGTCGAGATCGACATCGACGTCGAGATCGAGGAGCGTCAGGCCGGTCGAGCCCCGCCGCAATCCGCCGCGCAGGTTGCGGTAGGTCTCTGCCACCGAGATCAGCCCGAAGGTGATGCCGTGCCTTTCCAGGAAGGCGCGATACCCGCCGGGGTCGCCCGCCGGTCCCAGGAGCGGCTGGAACGAGGTCGTCACCTCCGCGGCGCGGCCCGCCGAGAAGACCGGCTGGGCCACCGAGGTCTGCGGGTCGCCGCCCGCGCCGCCGCGCGAGCCGATGGCGATGGCTTCGGCCGCGACACGCTCGGCCTCGCTCTGGGCCCCGGCGAGACTGGGCTGAAGCCAAATGCCGAACGCGGCCAGACTACAGAGGATGGTGCGGCAGGCGGAACGCACCTCGACCTCCGGCCTGGGTGGGAAGAACAAACGACGCCACAGCTTGATCACCGTTCGACGACACCGCAACGCCCATGAACGATCCGCCTTGGGATGGCGAGAGTGCGGACCCCACCGCGACGGCGCGCATAGGAGGCCGGAGCCGAACGGGGTTCGGGTATGGTAGGGACCGGAGCGGACGTGCCCGCCGCGTGATCCGGGGAAACGCCGCCCATGTCGAACCGCGTCCAGTCGGCCCTCCGCGCTGCCGCCGAGGTCGGCGTCGGCCTGTGGGCGGCCTGCAACCGCCTGCGCCTGCCCGGAACGGCAAACCCCTTCGTGGTCGGAGTCCACGAACCGATGCGCGAGGAACTGACGGTGGTGGATCTGCCCGTCACCGGCGCCATCCCGCCCGGCCTGAACGGCCTCTATCTGAAGATGGGCGCCAATCCCGTCCGCCCGGCGACGCGGGGTCACGACTGGTTCCTCGGGGACGGCATGGTGCACGGTCTGGCGATCGAGGACGGCCGGGCGCTGTGGTATCGCAACTGCTGGATCGGCTCGCGCTCGGCCGCTGCCGCGCTCGGGCGACCGGCCGCGCCAGGGCCGCGACGGGGCGGCAACGACACCGTCAACACCAACGTGGTCGAGATCGGCGGCCGGATTTTCGCCGTGGTGGAAGCGGGCAGCATCCCGGTCGAACTCTCGCGGACGCTCGAGGAGCAGCGCTACAACCCGCTCGACGGGACGCTGACCGGCTCCTTCACCGGGCATCCGCACCATGACCCCCTCACCGGAGAGACCCACGCCATCGCCTACGATGGCCGCGTCTGGGACAGCGTCCGCCATGTCGTCGTCGCGCCGACCGGCCAAGTCGTGCGGGACCGCGCGATCGCCGTCGAGCACGGCCCCTGCATCCACGATTGCGCCATCACGACCCGCTTCGTGATCGTGCTGGATCTGCCCGTCACCTTCTCGTTCCGGGCCCTGCTCGCCGGTTACCGCTTCCCGTTCCGCTGGAACCCCGCTCACCGGGCCCGCGTCGGTCTCCTGCCCCGCCGAGGGGAGGGCGCCGACATCCTCTGGTGCGATGTCGAGCCCTGTTTCGTATTCCACGTCGCCAACGCCTACGACGAGGCGGACGGGACCGTGACCCTCGATGTCATCGCCTACGCGTCGGTCTTCACGGCCGCCGGGGGCGGTCTCGACGCGCCGGGGCGGCTCGAGCGCTGGACGATCGATCCGGCGACGCGACGCGTCGAGCGGCAGCTGCTCGACGCCTCGGCGCAGGAATTCCCCCGCATCGACGAGCGGCGTTTCGGGCAACCCCACCGCTACGCCTACACCGTCAGCGTTCCCGCCGACGGCAACACGCAGCTTGCGGGGGCGACACAACTCTACAAGCACGATCTCCAGACCGGCGAGCGCCACGTGCAGGAGTTCGGTCCCGATCGGATTCCCGGGGAATTCGTCTTCGTGCCCGCCCATGCCGGTGCGGAAGAAGACGAGGGCTGGCTGCTCGGGCTCGTCATCGACACCGCGAACGAGACGACGGACTTCACCGTGCTCGATGCACGCGCCTTCGGATCGCCACCCCTGGCCCAGATCCGCCTTGGGCACCGGATCCCGCCGGGCTTCCACGGCAACTGGTTCCCGGCGCGCGCTCCGGCAGGGCCCGTGATCGATCCGCAAAACGCCGTGCGTTGAAGCCCAAGAGGCGCTATTCACACCGCCTGCCCTGGCTCGGGCCCTATCGTGAGGCCCTTTCTTGGCACGCGTCCGATTTTATCTGTTCGCCTTCTACTGGATGTGCTGGACAGCCTTGTTCCTCGCGCCGCTGGCCGTCTTCGCCGTAGCCGGGGCGCCGACACGCCCCATCCGCGCGGCGACCCGCCTCTGGGCACGGGGCATCCTGTTCGGGCTGCGCCGCTTCATCGGGTTGGACTATGTCGAGGAGGGACGCGAGCATATCCCCTCCACGCCGTGCCTTCTCGTCGCCAACCACCAGTCGGCTTGGGAGACGCTGGCCTTCCTCGTGCTCGTCCCGGACGTGGCCATCATCGCCAAGCGCGAATTGCTGGCGATCCCGGTGGTCGGGTGGTTCCTGCGCCGCTCGCCGATGATCGTCATCGATCGCGCCAACGGTACGCAGGCCCTGCGCACGATGATCGAGGGATGCCAGGAGGCCGTCGCGGCGGGCCGGTCGGTGCTGATCTTCCCGGAGGGGACGCGCGGCGAAATGGCCGAGTCGGTGCGCTTCAAGCGCGGGGTCGAACTGCTCTACGGCAAGCTCGGCCTGACGGTGGTTCCGGTTGCCGTGAATTCCGGCCTGTTCTGGCCGGGCGGGGCCACGGCCCGGCCGGGCACCGTCGTCGTCAGCTACCTCTCCGCCATCGCTCCAGGCCTGCCGACCGCCGAGTTCCTGCGTGGGACCGAGACAGCCATCGACAGGGAACTCGATCGCTGGCGCGGAGCCAGGGCGCTCTGCGAGGAGGTTTAACCCCGGGCGGTGCCTTCGCCCCCGGGATGCAGCCGCGTCGCATACCGGCCGTCCACCTGCCAGACCGGCAGTGAACCCTCACGGACGAACATCGCGAACGCGGCCGCGATGGACCGTTCCTGCTCGGGCCGTGTGCGGCCCACCACGCGCCCCACGATGCAGGCCCCCTCGACGCTCCCCGCCTCGGGGGCACGCAGGTCGAGCGAGAACAGCACGCCCGACCGGTCCGGCCGCAGCCGGTCCGGCAGGGCGGGGATCTTGAGCCACAGACAATCCCATTGCGCGCAGGCGGAGGGGCGCGCCGGGTAGATCCCGCACGCCGTCCCGGTGCTATGCCGGCACGTGACTCCGGCCGGTTTCTCGAGCGCTGCGATTTCCAGCACCCGGCAGCACACCGTGCACGTGCCGCAGGAACGCGTCTCGGTCTCCAGGCTCAGGATTCCTCGTCCTCATCGACATCGACGAGCCCGGTGGGGCTCTCTTCGTCCTCGTCGTCGACCACGAAACGCTCGTCGTCGGTCGCGGTGTCTTCGTCGCCCTCGTCATCGATGACAAGGGCGTCATCGCCCTCCGCATCGGTATCCGCGTCCTTGCCGTCGTCCTCGACCTCATCCAGGGAGACGAGCCCGGGCCCTCCTGCTCGTCTTCCTCATCCGCCGGCTCCTCGCGGCGCGCGGCCACCGGAGCGGCATACCGGCCGCGTGACGTCACGGCGGCGGCGATCGGGACGATCTCGCCGCTATAGGGCGAGATCACCGGGCTCCTGCCGAGGTCGTAGAACTTCCGGCCCGTGGTCGGGCAGGTCAGCTTGTTACCGAGTTCGGGACGAGGCACTTCGATCTCCTGAGGGCATCATCCGTCGAAGATGATGCGGCAAAAACAATGCGCTCGCCGCGACCGGTCCCGGGCGCGCGCGCCATGCCCTTTCGGAGCGGGGCAGGCGGGGGGCTGGGTCGGGAGCGGGGTAGGGTCGGCCATGGTGCCTGTCGGGTCACAGGCGGGGGCACGAGAACCCTCAGCCGCCGGGGCCTGAGGAGAGCTCATCCGGCGATGCGACCATCTTGCGCCGAAGGGCCGGGTAAAGATAGCCCCATCCCCGTGTCGTCGGGCGGGCCGGTCACGAAGAGGTCAGCGTCACACTCTCTTCCAGCGGGAGGGGCGACCGATTAGAGATGCACGCAGGCGAGGGGGCTCGCCGCACGGGGGCATGGGCGAGACGAGGTATGACGCTGCACGCCAAGCTTGGCGCGAGTGGCGGGCGGACCGGTTCACTGCGGATGGTGGATCTGTTCCGCCTGCACGATTGGAGCGCGACCGCCTTGGGCGACCGCGACGGCTGGTCGGCGGTCCTGCGCACCACAGTCGACATGATGCTCGGGTCGCTGCACCCGATGTGCGTCCTGTGGGGGCCTCAGCGCATCGTCCTCTACAATGACGGCTACGCGGAGATCCTCGGGGCGCGGCACCCCCGCGCGTTGGGTCTGCCGACCGAGGATGTCTGGCCGGAATTGTGGGCCGATGTCGCCCCGCTGATCGACCGGACCTTCCGTGGCGAGAGCCTCGCCTTCCACGACCAGCCCTTCACGCGCAACGGCTTCGAGGAGCAGGTCTGGTACGACTTCGCCTACTCGCCCCTGCGGGACGAGCACGGCGAGGTGATGGGGCTGCTCAACGTCACCTCGGATTGCACGGCCCGGCATTGCGCCCTGGAGCAGCTGCGCGAGAGCGAGGCCTTCATGCGCGACGTGCTCGTCGCGTCCAACGATTGCATCAAGGTGCTCGACCTCGACGCCAAGCTCGTCTTCATGAGCGAGGGGGGCAAGCGCGTCATGGAGGTCTCGGACTTCGGCGCCATTGCCGGATGCCCCTGGCCGGATTTCTGGGAGGGCGCGGGCAACCTCGCCGCGAAGGAAGCCATCGCCTCGGCGCAGGCGGGGGTGGCCTCGGCCTTCCAGGGCTATGCCGACACGATGAAGGGCAGTCGACGCTACTGGGATGTCCAGGTCTCGCCCATCATCGGGGCCGACGGGACGCCGGAGCGGATCCTGTCGATCTCCCGCGACGTCACCGAGCTCAAGGCCGCGGAGGAGGCCCGCGCGGTGCTGGCCCAGGAGCTGGCCCACCGCATGAAGAACGCCTTCGCCATGGTGCAGGCCATCGTCACACAGACGCTGCGCCAAGCGAAGTCGATGGAAGAGGGACGCGCGGCGGTGAGCCAGCGCTTGTCCGCCCTCGGCCGGGCGCAGGATATCCTCACCCGTTCGAACTTCACCGAGGCCGACATCCACGACGTCGTCGCGACCGCCATCGAGCCGCATCGCGTCGTGGAGGATCGCATCGCGTGGTCGGGCCCGCACTTCGTCCTCACATCGCAGCAGGCGCTGGGGCTCTCGCTCGCGATCCACGAACTGGCGACCAACGCGGCGAAGTACGGCGCCCTGTCGAACGAGGCCGGCCGCGTCGTCATGGTGTGGAAGATCGCGGACGGGGCGTTCGCCTTCGATTGGGTCGAGACCGGAGGGCCAGCCGTGGACCCGCCCGGGACCCGCGGGTTCGGCTCGAAATTGATCGAGAGGATCGTCGCGTCCTACTTCGAAGGCGAGGGCCGCCTGATCTTCGACCCGGCGGGCATCCGGTTCAGGCTCACGGGCCTGCCCGGCGGCGTGGCGAGTGAGGCGTAGGGGGGCGAGTCGCGTAGGATGGGCCAAGCATTGCACCCGAACCGCATCGCTGTTCTCGTCGTGGAAGACGATGCCCTGCTGCGCGCCGAGGCGGTCGACCTCTGCATCGAAGCGGGCTTCACGGCCTACGAGGCCAGGAACGCGGACCAAGCGATCCACTGTCTCGAGCGCCACTCCGAGATCCACGTCCTGTTCACCGACATCGAGATGGAAGGCTCGATGGACGGGCTGACGCTGTCCCACGCCGTCAGGGATCGCTGGCCGCCGGTGGCCATCCTCATCACGTCCGGGCGGCGAAAGGTGACGAAGGAGGATCTGCCCGAGAACGGGTTGTTCTTCCCCAAGCCCTACTCGCCGGACGACATCGTGAACGCCCTCAATGACATCGCCGCGCGGATCACGCACTGATCCCCACGGCCCTTGCCGTCCCGTCGTCCAGCGGCGACGGATAGGGTGCTAATCTCAACCCGAAGGGCGTGTGGGCTGGTGGCCCGAGGTCATCGGGCCACCAGCCCTACGGTTTTCGCTTCGCGACGGCGCGTCGAGTCCGGATGGACACGCGTTGCGCCGCGCGCCGATCGCTTCGTCTCGATTTACTTGCGCGCCAACCCCTTCGACTGGCGACGCCACCGGCCGGTATGGGGATTGAAGGCATGGGCAGCCTTCGAACAGAAGGTCGATGCCGCCAGGAGCCTCTTGTACAGCTGCAATTGGACGTTGCCGACCAAACCCATTTCGCCGTGCTCCTGCCAATAGGTCGTGGTGTCGCCACTGAAATCGGCGGAGTCTTCGGAGGTATAGTAGAAGAGGGCTATTGAATTCCTTCTCTTGCCCGGAATGATGGGCTGTGTGAAGCCGTGAACGCTATTATGATCGGTGCGGAAGACGACCATCCGGCCGAAGGCCGGGACGACCTCTCTGGTCGGCATCTTGTCGCCCTTCTTATAGAAGCCGAGGTTGCCGCCCCACTCCTTCTGCCATGAGGGATTGAGGTACAGGATGATGTTGATCTGCCGGAACAGCTTCAGGTTTTCCAGAACGTGAAAGTCGGTGTGTGGGGTCAAAATCCCACCGGCTCCGCTCGAATGAAGCCCTGCACCATCCAGATAAGGATCGGGTATCAGAGGGCGAATATCGGTCAGTTGCTCGACAAACCTTAAGAATCTCGGCTCGTTCAACTCTCGAATGATACGCTGCATCAGCGAGGGCATTTTGCTGATGTCGGCGCAGTTCCGCTTCTGATTTTGATAGGCTTCCGTGGTGGTGGCCCAGCCATTCCAATCCCAATCCGGAAAATCCTGTTCGATCTGGTCGGGGGTCACGTTCAGGCAATCGTCCAGGACGATCGAGGGCCACGGCTGAGCGTTCTGGAACTCGCTGTTCAAACGAGCAATCGCGGCTGCGTCGGTTGGGATCTTGATGAGGTTGGACGCAGAATCAAAAGCTATTTCTCGCGATGCTAGGTTCAGCATAACATGCCTCTCAGCAAAAATTACGTATAGTACCAGACGGCAATCAAGGCGCGCCCATTCGCCCAGGATCACTGTCGTTAATACTGGTATGAATTGTAATCACGGAGTCGACGTTATCGCAAGTCTGATTCAAATGCGTTGAGTTTTCAGTTAATCTCTGACGCACTGCAAAAACCGGATACCGGTTGAAAATACCTGATGTTTTTCTGTCTTGCTCTTGCGAACGTATCGGATATTACTGAAGTATTAGGCACTAAAGAGCGCGGCAATAAATAATCTTGTTGCTGTCGTTATTGTGAAAGAATGGTGAGCAGAGGTGCAAGATTTTCGAATCATATCTGCAACAGGTGCTAATAGAAACGGGCACTATGGTGCGCTCTAAACCTTCTCACGGGAGTGACTTTTGACTTTCTGAAATTACCTGTCTTAGGAGATATATTTTTACACTGATAAATGAGGCAAATATCTATTGTATAGTGAGTCCGATTGCGTCTTGTCGCAATATAATTTATATATCTTGAGTATACCAGCTACGTCATTCTGAGTAGCGGTACGACGTGGCGTTCGCTTCGGATCATGGATGCGGGCGTAGAGGACGTCGTGGGCCTTGTCGCGCCCGGGCGGCCAGGGCGTCCCGTCCCGCCGGTCGACGGCCGTTCAGTCGAGCGGCTCGAACGCCCGCCGACCGTCGAAGAGCGTCCGGGTTCGCTGGCTACCGCGCTTGCATGCGCAGCGCGCCGTCGAGGCGGATGGTCTCGCCATTGAGCATCGGGTTCGCAACGATCGCCATGACGAGGTGAGCGTATTCGTCGGGACGGCCAAAGCGGGAGGGGAAAGGCACGGCCGCACCGAGGCTCGCCTGAACCTCCTCCGGCAGGCCCTGGACCATCGGCGTCTCGAACAGGCCCGGTGCGATCGCGCAGACGCGGATGCCCAGCGGCGCCAGTTCCCGGGCGACCGGCAGGGTCAGGCCGACGACCCCGGCCTTGGACGCGGCGTAGCCCGCCTGCCCGATCTGCCCCTCGTAGGCCGCGATGGAGGCGGTGGAGATGAGGACGCCCCGCTCCCCGCCCTCCAGGGGGTCGAGACTGGCCGCGCCCGCCGCCACCAGACGCATCATGTTGAACGTGCCGACGAGGTTGATTTGGATGACCTTGGAGAAGGCATCGAGGGAGGCCGGTCCATGGCGCCCGACGACTTTCGCGGCGGGGCAGATGCCGGCGCAGTTGACGAGAATGCGGGCGACGCCGTGCTCCGACGCGGCGCGGGCGATCGCCGCCTCCGCGCTCGCCCCATCGGCGACATCGCAGGAAAGGGCTAGGCCGCCGATTTCCCGCGCGGTGGCTTCGGCGGCGTCCGCGTTCAGGTCGAGCAGCGAGACCCTGGCCCCCGCCGCCGCCAGCGCCCGCGCCGTGGCTGCACCCAAGCCCGAGGCGGCGCCGGTGACGACCGCAGCGATCCCTTGAACCTTCACGACACCCTCCCGAATCCGGCGATCCGCGGCTTCTCTCGATAGACCGTCAGAACACGGCGTGGTCGCCGCGCTCGGCGAACGCTTCGCCACGGATCACGCGCGCATAATAGTCGAACAGCGTCTCCGACCCCGTCGATGGGGTGGCCTGCGCATCGTATCGCCCGGTCGCGGGGTCCAGCACGAGCATGGATTCGGTCGCGTAGTAGCGGCCGATCCGCGCGAGTTCGGCCTTGGCCGCCAGTGACGGAACCCATCGCCCGACCACCGCCAGGGTGGCGATGATCCCATCCAGCAGCGCGACGGGAACATGCTTGAAGCGCGGCTCGCGACCCAGCAGGGCGAAGAGCCGCTCGCCCTGCTGCTTCGGGGTGATCGCCTCGCCCGGTCCTCCGATAGGCAGGACGCGATTGCGCCGCCCCTGGTCATCGAGGCAATCCGCGAGGTAGCGACCCAGGTCGTCGTCGCTGATCGGCTTGCAGGCCGTCAGGGTTCCGTCTCCGAAGACGAGGAACGGCTTGCCCCGCTTCACGCGCTCGATCTGACCAGACAGCGATTTGAAGAAGGCGGTCGGCCGCACGATCGAATAGTCCAACCCCGAGGCGATCAGGTCGCGCTCGAAGGCAAGCTTGGCGTGCTGAAAAGCGAGGATCGGCTTCTGGACGCAGATCGCCGACAGCAGCACGACATGCCCCACGCCCGCCGCCCGGCTCGCGTGCAGGGCATGAACATGCGCGCGGTAATCGATCGCCCAAGCGTCCTCGGGCAATCCGGTGCGCGAGGCGAGGCACGAGACCAGCGCGTCGAACGGCTCGCCGCGGAGGCCCTCGCGCGCCAGCGAGTCCGGGTCGCCCAGATCCACCAACCGCTCGGTGGCGCCTATCGGAACGCGGGGTCGGGCGGCATCGGAACGGTGCCTCACGAGGCAGACGACCTCACGGCCACGCGAGACCAGTTCACGCACGGTCGCCCGTCCGATCGTGCCGGTCGCCCCCAGAACGAGAACGCGGCGCGGCGTCATGCCGGACGCGGGCGCAGGCCCTGGAGCCGTTTCCAGGTCGGCGCGAGAACGAAGCTCGTCAGCGGGATCAGCAGGCCGCCGACGACCAGCCCGATCACACCCGACACCGCCGCCGTGACCAGCCATTCGACGAAGGCCTTGGCGAACGGCACGAAGGAAGACGCCGCGACGGCCGCCTCGTGGGCGGCATGAGCGGGCTGCGGGAGGCCATAGCCTTCGAGCCCGTGCATCAGGATGCCGCCGCCGACCCAGATCATCGCGGCGGTGCCGATGATGGACAGGATGTTGAGCAGCACCGGCATGCTCCTGACGATTCCCCGTCCGAGCCCACGGATCAGGTTTCCGAACGCGCCCGTCGCGGTGCTGCGGGCGAGGGCGAGGCCCGCATCGTCGGCCTTCACGATCAGCGCGACCACACCGTAGACGCCCACGGTGATCCCCACGGCGACGATGGCAAGCACGGTCGCGCGCATCCAGAAGCTGCCCTCCGGCAGGGCGGCCAGGGTGATCGCCATGATCTCGGCCGAGAGGATGAAGTCGGTCTTGATGGCGCTCGCCACCCGCCGGTTTTCCCGTGCCTGGTCGCCTCCGGCGACGCCCTGCTCCTCGGCCTCGTCGTGAGGGGCGTGGTGGGGCACGAGCGCCTCGTACACCTTCTCGGCCGCCTCGTAGCAGAGGTAGGCGCCGCCCAGCATCAGAAGCGGCGTGATCGCCCAGGGTGCGAAGGCGCTGAGCGCCAGGGCGCCCGGCAGCAGAAACAGCAGCTTGTTGCGCAGCGACCCCAGGGCGATCTTGCCCACGATCGGCAATTCGCGCTCGGCCGCGAACCCGACGACGTAACGCGGCGTCACGGCGGCATCGTCGATGACGACGCCGGCCGCCTTCGTCCCCGCTCGCGCGGCCTGACCTGCCACATCATCCAGGGAGGCCGCCGCCGTCTTGACCATGAACGCGACATCGTCGAGCAGCGCAATCAATCCGACGCTCACGCAGTCTCTCCTTGCCGGGGTTGGATCCCCCCATACAGACGTACTTCACCTAAGTTTGATCCGCGAGAAGAACGAGACGGGCTGTCCGGGGCACGCCAATGACCGGAAGCCGGAGTGCCGTGGGCCGAAATCGAGCGTCCTTTTAAAACATGGCGTTATGAGATGAATCGGGTCCGCGCCGGTGTGCAACGGAACCTGTCTCGGCAGCAGATTCGTGTCTTTTAGCCTGGGTATACAACCATACGTCGAATATCGCGCTCTTCTTGATGTGATCGTATTTTAAGAATCGCTCTGTAATTAGAAACGAAGGGACCAAGGCCCGAACGAGGAAACACCACGTGCCGCTTTTCGATGCCGATCTTCGTGCGCTCATGGCCGCACTCGATCGATCGCGCGCGAGGGTCGAGTTTTCCCCGGACGGCACCGTCCAAGTCGCCAATGCCAATTTCCTCGATCTCATGGGCTACACGTTGGCCGAGATCGTGGGGCGGCGTCACACGATGTTCGTGGCCGAGGCCGAACGTGACAGCGACGCGTACCGGCTCTTCTGGGAGTCGCTCCGGCGCGGCGAGGCGCAGACGCGCGAGTTCAAGCGCATCGCCAAGGATGGGCGGGCGGTCTGGATCCAGGCGACGTACGATCCCGTCCTCGACCGGGCGGGACGCGTCACGCGCGTGGTCAAATTCGCCTCCGACGTCACCGCTCAGGTCCTTCGCACCCTCGATCACGATGGGCAGCTCGACGCCCTCCACCGTTCCCAGGCGGTCATCGAGTTCGCCCTCGACGGCACGATCCTGACCGCCAACGCGAATTTCCTCGACGCGGTCGGCTACAGGGTCGAGGAGATCCGGGGGCGCCACCACAGCCTGTTCGTGGACACCGCCGAGCAGGCCGGGGCGGTGTATCGCGGCTTCTGGGAGCGCCTCGGCCGGGGCGAGTTCGCCTCGGGTGAGTTCCGGCGCATCGCAAAGGGCGGTCGCGAGATCTGGATCCAGGCGACCTACAACCCGATCCGCGACCGTGATGGCGTGCCGGTGAAGGTGGTGAAGTTCGCGAGCGACATCACCCGGCAGAAGCTCCATGCCGCCGATGCGACGGGCCAGCTCGCCGCCGTGAACCGGTCCCAGGCGGTGATCGAGTTCGCCCCCGATGCCACGGTGCTGAACGCGAACGAGAACTTCCTGGCGACGGTCGGCTACGGGATCGAGGAGGTGCGGGGTCAGCCGCACGCGATGTTCGTGGACGCCCACTACGCGCAATCCCCGGACTATGCGGCGTTCTGGGAGCGGCTGCGCAGGGGCGAGTTCTCGACCGGCATGTTCCAGCGCTTCGCCAAGGGCGGGCGCCCCGTCTGGATCCAGGCGAGCTACAACCCGATCTTCGACCCGAACGGGCGCCTGACGAAGATCGTCAAGTATGCCACCGACGTCACGGCCAACATGGCGGCGCGTTCCGTGGCGATCAACGCGGCGGAGCAGACGCTCGAACACTTCCAGGCCATCACGGCCTCGGTCGAAGCGATGAACGCCGCTGCGGCCGGGATCTCCCACTCCATGGTTCAATCCAAGGAGGCGGTGGACGACATCCACAGTCGCGCCGACGTGGCGGACGCCGCGACCGAACGGTTGAAATCCGCAGCCAGCGCCATGGGCGGCGTCGCCTCGATGATCGCGGGCATCGCGCAGCAGATCAACTTGCTGGCGTTGAACGCGACGATCGAAGCCGCGCGGGCGGGCGAAGCCGGACGGGGCTTCGCCGTCGTCGCGACGGAGGTGAAGGAACTGGCCGGGCAAGCCGCCGCCGCGACGGCACGGATCGGCGGGGAGGTCGTCGGCATGCAGGCGGTGTCCGCCGAGGTCGCGAACACCCTGGCCTCGATCACCTCGGCCATCGGCACGATCAGCACGCATGTCGAGGGCGTCAGCGCCGCGACGGGCGAGCAGCAGCGCGCCACGGGCGATATCCTCGCGAGGATGCGGCAGGCGGCCAGCGGCGTGTCCAGCATCGGCACGAGCCTGGACGACTGGACGGACGGCATGGAGGAGCGACGCTCCGAGCGCCGCGCACGCGTGTTCCTTCCGGCCGAGATCCTGTGGGACGGCCAGAGGGTAAGTTGCTCGGTCCGCGACCTGACCGAGGGCGGCGCGCGTCTGCACGTCGCTCGCCCGGACCAGATCCCGGACCGGTTCGTGCTGGCCCTCGAGGACGGGCGCCGCTTCGAGTGCGAGACCCGCCATCGCGCCGGTGCGGCCATCAACGCTCAGTTCCGGTCCAGGGCGGCCGGGCGAGCCAGACAGGCGGCCTGAGCGGCCCTGGGGCGCCTTGAGCTACAGGATTTCCGTCATCCCCGAATGGCTTCGCTTCGCCCGCAAAGACGACGAAGCGACGTGATCTCAGCCGTGGTGATACAGATCGTGGACGATGTGCCCATGATCCGGCAGGCCCACGAGGCCGACATGCGGATGCTCCGGCGGGATCTCGGGGCCAGCGCCTGAGCCGACCTGGGGTCCATGGGCCGCGGGCGATGCGTCCGGCGGGGTGTCGCCGTGGAAGACGAGATTTCCGTGCGCATCGATGGCCGCGCGGGGGAAGGCGGGCTGGGGCGTGCTCGCCTCGGCCGGATCGGACGGGGTGGGCTTGCCCGTGCCCGCCGGGCTGGCCTGATCGTGGGCGGGAACGGCCGTGGTGTGAACAGCCGCGCCGTCATCGGGGGAAGGCTGAGCCTCCGCGCCGGACGCGTGTGCGGAAGGCCCCTTCGCTCCGTGATCGGCGTGTTGCGGGGCGGACCCGGTGGCGCCAGCGGTCTCAGGACCGGTCTCGGCCGGAGGGGCCGAACCGCCATGCGTCGCAGGCGGGCCGACGGCGGCCGTGTGGTCCGCCGCGTCGTGGCTCGCGCCTTGGGAGGGTTTGTCCGGTTCGGGCTGGGTTTGACCCGGGTGGGACGCATCGTCCTTGCCCGGCCCGGTCTGGTCCGCCGAGTTGGCTGAGGTCTTGGGACCGGAATGGTCTTGCTCGTCCCCCTTCTGGCCCGGCGGCCCGTGCTCGGACGAGGGACCATGCCCTTGGCTCTGCTCCGGCCCGCCTGCGACTTTTTCCGGGTCCTGGCCGGACGATGTCGCAGCCACCCTCGCCTGGGACGACGGAACGTCCTGTGGGGCCGAACCGCCCTGTGTCGCGGCGTCGTGGTCCGTCGCGTCGTGGCGACCGCCCGACGATGGCGAACCGTGTTCGGACGTGTTCTGATCCGCGCGGGAAGCGTCTTGCTTGCCGGGCCCGGTCTGGTCCGCTGAACTGGATGATGGACCCGAGCCCGAGTGATCCTGCGCCCGTGCGGGCTCATCCCCCTTATGGCTCGACGGCGCTTGATCGGCCGCGTTGGGGTTCTGCCCGTGAGATGTCGGCCCGCCCCCGGTATCCGCGGCATTCGCCTTGAGAGAGGCCTGGGAGGCTACGGGAGCGGGGGCTGCAGCGTTCTCCGGCGCCGCGTTCCGCGAAGCCGCCTCGTCCGAATTTCCATGCGAAGGACCGGACGATGGCGACGTCGCATGAGCGGCCCCTATCTCGGAGGAAGTCCCCGGGCCGTGCTCGCCGGGTCCGTTTCCGGGGCCCTTTTCCTGGCCACCTGCGGCCTTTTCCGAGCCCTGGCCCGGCGCCGTTGTTGGGACCTTCGCCGGGGACGATGCAGCGTCCGGACCCGGGAGATCGCCCTGTCCGGAACGACCCGGCCCACGGCTGGGGCCATCGTCCGCTCGCTCGGCCTTCGGACCCTCCGCCGAGGCGGCCTCGGCCTGTGCGCCACGACCCTGATCGCTGCCCCGGTCATTCCCCTCACGCAGCACCGATACGGCCGCGACGCGGCCTGTCTCGGTCTGCCCCAGCGCAAGGACCCGCGCCTGAGAGGCCGTCCCCGATCCCGTGTCGGATGGGGCGGCTTCCGCGAGCCGCGAGGATGTGGTCGGCTCTGACGCCGACGGCTGGGGGGCGTTGCCGCGCGGGTCGCTGCCATCCGCCACGGATCCGGCCGACGGAGCGACGGTGGCCTCGGCATGTCCGGTCGCCGCGTTCTGTTGACCGCTCGTTCCCACCGCTCCGGTCTCGGCGGCGACCCGCGTGAGCCCGGCCTCGGTACCGATGCCCGGCGTGGTGTGTGTTGCCTCGCGGACCGCAGGGGGTGGCCTGTCGCTGGGCAGATCGATCCGGATCGACGGGGCCGGATCGGTCCTGCCCGCCGTGAAGGCGGTGTCCTGACTGAAGCCGCTGCCCTGTGCGGTCAGAATTCCGGGCTGGATCGTGGCGGTGGCGCCGGTCCCGGCCGCAGCCCCACTGCCTAGTCCCGACGCCAGATCGCCCTGGGTCATGGCATGTCCGGCGGCGCTTGCCAGATCCGACAGGATTTGGCCGAGATCCGCGCTCCCCTGGCCATGGTCGCTCGCCAGGGCTTCCGCCGCGAAGATCATCGTGGAGAGGATGATCGCCTCGAACTGTATGCGGCCGTTGCCCTGCTCGCCCGGTCCTGCCGTGCCTTTCGCCCTGGTGGGCTGCGCTTGGTCGGGCGCGGTCCCGCCGCCATCGGACGGGTTGTCCGGTGGGACGTGGGCGAGTCCCAGCTCGATCTCCCCCGCATGAGCGTCCTCGGAGGACAGGATCAGGGCGGCTGCGGCCACCAGCGCAGCCAGCAGGGCCGCCGGATGCACGACCAGCTTCGTCCCCGCGACCGCCGCCGGGATGGGTAGGAGATGGGGATGGAGCCGCGCGATCTGGTCGATCAGCGCTCGGAAATCCGCACCGCGCACGGGGTGGTCCAGCACGTCCGAGGCGATCAGATAGCTGCCGTCGATCCGGGCGAAATGCATGATCGCATCGCCGTCCGGACGGCAGAAGACGAACCAGGGCTCACCCTCGTCGCTGAGGCCGTGGTCGCTGGCGATGCCGATCCCGGCGCGAATGAGGGCGGCCTCCACGCGGTAGAATTCGGCCAGCTCCTGTTGCGACCAATCGGCCAAACGTGATGCCGGGCGAACGAAGGGAATGACCGCGCTCATCGTCCGCTCGCTCTCGTCATGCGTGGTGCGCCCTCGCGAGCGGGGCTCTGCGCCGATCCGGTGGCTATCTCGCCGTTGGGCGCTCTAGCGTTCATGGAAGGCGCGTCCCATCGCGTCGAAGAAGGGGGCGAAGAGGTATTCGAGCGCCGTCCGCTCCCCGGCCGAAATCACCACCTCGGCGGGGAGGCCCGCGAGCAGGCGATGCCTGACCTCGACCGGAAGCGCGTTTTCGTCGATCTCGACCGTGCCGGCGAAATAGGGCTGCTTCGTCCCGTCATCGACGAGCCGGTCCCGCGAGACCGTCGCGAGCGTTCCGAACAGGGTCGGCGTACGGCGGGCCTGGAAGCTCGGGAACTTGATCTCCGCCCGCATCCCCGCCCGGACGGTTTCGAGATCGTTGGGCGAGAACTGCACGGTGATGACGAGGCGATCCGTGGTCGGAACGATCTCCATCAGGGGCTCGCCCGACCGGATGACCTGCCCGATCGCATAGACCTTGAGCCCCTGGATCACCCCTTCATGCGTGGCGCGGATCTCGTGGCGGCGGAACACGTCCTGCGCGACGACGAGCTTCTCGCGCAATTCGCCGATCTTCTGCCGCGTCTCCAGAAGCTGCGCCGTAACCGCCTCCTGAAGCTTCTGCTTCAACTGGGTGATCTGGAGCCCCGCTTCGTTGATGGCGTTCTCGGCCTTCGCCCGCTCTGCCACCGAACGCCCGATCACGCCCTCGAGCCGGGTCCGCTCCCGCTCCATGACGAGGAGGCGCGACAGGGGGATCAGGTTCTTCTGGTGAAGGCTGCGGAGGCCTTCGAGTTCCTGACGGATGAACCCTACCTGCGCCTCGACCGAGGCCTTCTCGACGGCGAGGCCGGAGATTTCGGTTCTGAGCTGGGTGACCTTGGCATCGATGAGGCCGAGTTGCCCTTTGAGCGTCTTGCGCCGCTCCGCCATCTCGCCGGTCTGGTCCGCGATCATGCGGGCGAGGGCAGGCTCGCCGCGGCGCGCGGTCAACTCGGCGGGCAAGCGCAGGGCGTCGGCTTGGTCCTGCTCGGCCTGAAGGCGCGCTTCCAGCACCAGGGCCGCGTCGAGCTGGTTACGGAACAGGTCCGCGCTCGCCTGGGACTGGAGGGGGTCGATCCGCAGCAGCACGTCCCCGGACCGGACGAGCTGGCCATCCTTCACGAGGATCGCCTGGACCATGCCGCCCTCGAAATGCTGGACGACCTTGCGGCTGCTTTCGGTGACGACGACGCCGGGGCTGACGACGGCGCGGTCCAGGCGGATGAAGGCCGCCCAGAGGCCCACGATGCCGAAGAACGCGGCGATGAGGGCGTAGCCCGCGATGGCGTAGCGCCGCCAATCGGCCATCGCGCCACCCGCGCCCGGCAGCGGAGCGATCACGAGGGTTGAGGCGGCTTGCGTCCTCATGGCTCAGCCCGCACTCCGTTGGGGCTCGGCCACGCGCCGGTCCTCGGGAAGCACGGTGGGGCTGGCCTTGACCAGCGCCGGGACCGGACGGGGGCCGGCGAGCTGTCCCAGGACCTGCTCCGGCGGTCCCGCGGCGCGCAGGGTTCCGGCCTCCAGCATCAGGATGAGATCGGCTCCCGTCAGCAGGCCGACCTTGTGCGTGACGACGAGGACCGTCGTTCCGCGCTCCCGGAGGTCGGCCATCGCCTCCATCAGGGCGGTCTCGCCGGTCTGATCAAGGCTGGCATTCGGCTCGTCGAGGACGATCAGGCTCGGTTCGCCATACATGGCGCGGGCCAGCGCGATGCGCTGCCGCTGGCCACCGGACAGCCCGTGCCCGCCGGTGCCGAGGCGGGTGTTGTAGCCGTCCGGCAGGGCCTGGATCAGATCGTGGCATCCCGCCCGCTGCGCGACCGATACGATCGCGGCATCGTCCTGCGGGCCGAACCGCGCGATGTTCTGCGCGACCGTGCCGTCGAACAACTCGACATCCTGCGGCAGGTAGCCGACATGCTGGCCGAGCGCCTGTGGATCCCAGTGGCGCAGGTCCGAGCCGTCGATGCGCACCGTGCCGGAGGCGGCGGGCCAGATGCCGGTGATCGCCCGGACCAGGGTCGATTTTCCCGCGGCGCTCGGACCGATGAGGCCGACGAGGCTGCCGGGCGGCAGCCGGAGGCTGACATCGTGCAGAATGGCCTTCGTCGAGCCCGGCGCCGTCACGACGAGGTTGTCCGTTTCGATGAGACCGCGCGGACGTGGCAGCGCCACGCGCTCCGGCTCCGAACCGGCGCGTGACATCAGGTCGGTGAGCCGCGCATAGCTGCTGCGGGCGGCCGTAAAGGACTTCCAATGGCCGACCACGGCCTCGATCGGAGCCAGGGTCCGACCCATGATGATCGAGGCCGCGATCATCGAGCCGGCGGAGATCTCGCGATGGATCGCGAGATAGGCGCCGAGCCCCAGCACCATCGTCTGAAGGAACATCCGGGCGAACTTCGTCGCCGCCGCGAGGAGTCCGGCGCGGTCGCTCGCCTGGGCCTGCAGGAGGATCGCTTCCTCGTGGCGCCGGTGCCAACGTGCTTGCAGAGCGCCCAGCATCCCCATTGCCCGCAACACCTCGCCGCTGCGGAAGGTCGCGCGCGCCCGGTCCCCGGCCTCGCGGGCGGCGTGGCCCGCCGCGTCCAGGGGGCGCCGCGTGGTGAGATCGGTGAGGAGCGTGAGTCCGAGGAGCGTCGCGCCTCCGATCAGCGCCATCCAGCCGAACCAGGGATGCAGGATGAAGCAGGCGACGAGGAACAGCGAGGCCCAGGGCAGATCGCAGAGCGCCAGCAGCGCGCCGCCCGTCAGGAATTCGCGCAGGACATTGACGTCCCGCAGGATCGTTTCCTGCCCCGCCTGCGGACGCAGCAGGCTCACCCGGTGGACGAGGGCGAAGACCGGCCCGGCGACCGCACGATCGAAGATCACCCCGCCCCGGACCAGCAGACGCGACCGCAGCATTTCCAGAAGGGCATAGACGGCGAGCGCCAGGGCCGCGATCGCAGTGATACCGAGGAGCGTCGCCTCATTCCGGCTCAGCAGGACGCGGTCGTACACCTGAAGCATGTACAGGGGCGCGGCGAATAAGAGCAGGTTCGTGAAGAAGGCGAAGACGAACACCGTCGACAAGACGGGCCGGATCGCGCCCAGACTATCCCTCAAGACAGACCCGGTCGCACCATTGCTCATGGCGTCTCCCTGCGCGCGAGCTGGAGCCCGAAAGACCGATCGAGCCGCGTCCGGCTACACGCCCGATCCGCTCCGCGCGCTCATGCATCTTAGAGCAGAGATTTTCCATTCCAAGGTTGTATCGACGTCAGCCGTCTGGACCTTCCCTTCCGCCGACACATATAGACATCACTGTACACTCCGGTGGCAGTCTTGATCGCGCGGTGGCGGGAGATCCAACGCTTGTACGTCCACCAGCAACGTCTCGGCTCGGAGGAGGTGCAGGAGCTGCGCCGCGAGGGCGGCCGGTTCCTGAAGGAGCTGCGCGAGAAGCGGGGCCTGTCGCAACGGCAACTCGCCGCGCAGGTCGGCGCCGAGTACTACACTTTCATCTCGCAGTTGGAGACCGGACGTGGCCGCGTTCCCCCGGACCGCTACCGCGTGTGGGCCGAGGCGCTGGGCGTCGATGTTCGCGATTTCGTCACGAGCCTGATGCGCTTCTACGATCCGCAGACCTACGAGATCCTGTTCGGCGAATAAGCGCCTGCCGGTTCATTCCGCCGCGAGACCGAGCGTCGGTTCCTCGACGAGGCAGGCCCCGCAGGCCGTCATGAGGTCGCGCAGGAGCGCCAGCGCCTCTTCCACCGCCGCCGGGCTCGTGAGCCCGTCACGCGTATGCGTGCCGCCGCCAGCCAGTGTCACCGTGATGGTGAAACGTCCGTCGGGGCATTCGGTGATCCGATAGGATGCGCGGCGAGCCATCAGCAGGGAGGGGAATAGCGGTCGAACCGAAGACGGCCCCTGTCATGCGAGGTCTAAAGCCGAAGTTCAAGCTATTGCTTTCGCTGTATAAGCGTCTTCACGTTGGCCCCGGTGTGGATATCGGGGCCGGATTTTCTCGGCGCCTGCCAATTTTGTAGGGCGCCTTATCATAGGTTGAGACGGGGAATGTCTGGGCGCGCTCCCGATCGATCGCCGCGATCCATTCTCCGATATCGGGCTCAGGGCGAGGCGGGCATCGCAGGGGGCGCCAGATGCTGGCATAGATAGGCGCGGGCTCGGCTGACCCGGCTCTTCACCGTGCCCGTCTGGCAGCCCAGGACTTCGGCGGCGGCCTCGTAGGTCATCCCCTGCGCACCGACGAGCAGCAGGGCTTCGCGCTGTGCCGCCGGAAGCTGCGCCATGCGCGAGAGGACCACCTGCAGGTCCGAGCCGTGTTCCTGGGGCGCGGGCGTGGCGAGCTGGCCCGCGATCGTGCCGTCGACATCCTCGACTTCGCGCCTCGCCCGCCGACATTCGCTGTAGAACTGGTTGCGCAGGATCGTGAACAACCACGCCTTCAGCTTGGTGCCGGGCACGAAGCGGTCCTGGTTGGCCCAAGCCTTCAGGAGCGCTTCCTGCACGAGGTCGTCGGCCCGCGACGCATTCCCCACGAGGGATTGGGCATAGGTCTGGAGAGCCGGAACGGCCGCCATCAAGCCATCGCGAAAAGCCGCGCTGCATGCATCGGCCTTGGCGGTCAGGGCCACGTCGAGATTGGCGATGAGGCCGAGGAAGTGTTCCGGCGGATCCTGCGGGACGAGCGCCTGATAGGCCGCCTGCAACTGAAGCCCGAGCTGCTGCCGCACGGAAAGGGGCAGCATCGCGCGCTTGGCCGCGATCCTCCGTTTCAGATGAACCTCGTCGAGAACACTGTCTAGCAGCATCTGGCCCAACCGACGCCCCTCTCACTCACGGGCCCGGGGCACGTCGCCCCGACCGGCCCATCCGGTGTACAGTGAAACTCTAACTCGCGTGATCCGCGGATCGATCCCTCGGCCGGTGGCGTTGCAAGGGCCCCGCAGGCCAACAGAGGGGCGGATGGCGCGCCGGGTCATTTACAGCATCGTCGATTGCACCGACGGCCGGTTCGCGGTGGCCGTGGTGGCGGCTTCCGGTACCCGATATTGGCGGGGCGGGATGCTCACGCTCGCGGAGGCCGAGGATTGCGTGGAGGATCTGCGCGCCGCGCTGGCCAGTTGCGGCGTCGCGCTGGTGCGCCTTGACGAGCCGGATATGGGTCAGGGCTAAGCCAAGTTCTCGATAAGACTTGCCGCGTCTTGTAAATTGACGCCGGAAATGCGCGGTTTCAAATCTTGATGGATTGTTTCGCCCTGTGCATCATTTCCGATGCTGAAATGCAGGCGATTCTGCATGAGGTGCAACATCGGAAGAATATGATACGCCAGTGGAGGAAGCGATGATGAGCAGATATCTAACGTCTGTCGTTATGGTTCTCTATTGCTCTGCTGCTTATGCTCAGGAATTCCCGAAAGAGGGGAGTGCAGCTTATACGACCAGTTACGTCAACATCTCGGCGACGCCGATGAAGATGGGCGAGCGCACCGTCTCGATCTATGAAAGTGCCGGCATCACGCGCAACGACGCGGGCGATGCGCCCTTCAACGACATGGGCACACGGTGCCTCGGGATGCGTGAGATCACCGGCAGCGATGTGGTCAATCGCGGGAGCTGCATCGATACCGACAAGGACGGCGATCAGGTCTTCTCGACCTTCGAGGCCAATTCCAAGAGCGGGAAACACGTGTTCGTCGGCGGCACGGGCAAGTACCAGGGCATCACCGGTTCTGCCGATTATACTTTCCAGGCCATGAAGGTGCCCGAAGGCGCGCGGCCGATGGTGCTCGTGCCGCACAAGGCCACGTGGAAGATCCAGGGCAAATCATAGGCGACGTCGCGGGCCCTGTCGTCTCCGCCTGCCCGGCGCGGTGCCAGGCAGGCGGGGGATGTCGCTTCAGAAGAACGCCTGCAACCCGGTCTGCGCCCGGCCCAGGATCAGGGCGTGGACGTCGTGCGTGCCCTCGTAGGTGTTGACCGTCTCGAGGTTCTGGGCGTGGCGCATCACGTGGTACTCGCCCATGATGCCGTTGCCGCCGTGCATGTCCCGGGCGACGCGGGCAATGTCGAGGGCCTTGCCGCAATTGTTGCGCTTGATCAGGCTGATCATCTCCGGCGCCATCTTGTGCTCGTCCATCAGGCGCCCGACCCGCAGCGAGGCCTGGAGGCCCAGCGCGATCTCGGTCTGCATGTCGGCGAGCTTCTTCTGGACGAGCGGGTCTGCGCCAGCGGTCGGCCGAACTGCTTGCGATCCATCGTGTAGTCCCGCGCCCGGCGCCAGCAATCCTCGGCCGCGCCCATGACGCCCCAGGAAATGCCGTAGCGTGCCCGGTTGAGGCAGCCGAACGGACCCTTGAGCCCGGAGACGTTCGGCAGCAGCGCGTCCTCGCCGACCTCAACATCCTCCATCACGATCTCGCCCGTGGTCGAGGCGCGCAAGCTGAGCTTGCCCTTGATGGTCGGCGCGGAGAGGCCCTTCATGCCCTTCTCCAGAACGAAGCCGCGGATCGCATTGTCATGCGCCTCCGACTTCGCCCAGACGACGAACACGTCGGCGAAGGGCGCGTTCGAGATCCACATCTTGGCGCCGGTCAGGCGGTAGCCTCCTGGCGTCTTGACCGCCTTGGTCTTCATTCCCGCCGGGTCCGAGCCCGCATCCGGCTCGGTCAGACCGAAACAGCCGATCCATTCGCCCGAGGCGAGCTTCGGCAAGTACTTCCGGCGCTGATCCTCCGATCCGTAGGCGTAAATCGGGTACATCACCAGGGAGGATTGCACGCTCATCATCGAGCGGTAGCCGGAATCGACGGATTCCACCGCCCGCGCCACCAGTCCGTAGGCGACGTAGGATGCGCCCGCGCAGCCATATTCCTCCGGCAGGGTGACACCGAGCAGGCCCCGCTCGCCCATCTCCCGGAACAGGCCGGGATCGGTCTTCTCGTTCGCATAGGCGTCCACGATACCGGGCAGCAGGCGCTCACGGGCGAAGTCCTGCGCGGCGTCGCGGATGGCGCGCTCGTCCTCGGTCAGCTGCTCTTCGAGGAGGAACGGGTCGTCCCAGACGAAGCGGGCGGAGGGCGGGGCGTCGGGGGCGGCGGAGCCCGGCGGGCGGATCGGAGCGTTCATGGGCGGATCTCCCGGTTCGTTCGGTTCAGGCGGCGCCGAGGAGGCCGCCAGCGGCACTCACCCGGCGCAGATGGTACGGCGTGTCGCCGAGCAGGTATTCGATCGTGGCGAGACGGCGGAACAGGTGGGCGCCGAGATACTCGAGCGTCATGCCGATGCCTCCGTGAAGCTGCACCGCCTCCTGCCCGACATAGCGGGCCGAGCGGTTGATCTGCACCTTCGCGGCGGAGACCGCCGGAGCGCGCTCGGCCGCGTCATCGGACCCCGCCATCATGGTGGCGTAAAGGGCCATCGAGCGAGCCTGTTCCAGCGACATCAGCATATCGACGGCGCGATGCTGCAGGACCTGGAAGCCGCCGATCGCGCTGCCGAATTGCTTACGGGTCTTCAGGTAATCGACGGTCAGCGCGTGCAGCGCCTCCATCACGCCGACGGCCTCGGCGCACAGGGCCGCAATCCCCTCGTCCAGAACCCGCTCGATCACGGGCAGCCCCGCATCGGCCTCGCCGAGCAGCGCGTCGGGGGTAAGCGTCACACCGTCCAGCACGAGATCGGCCGCCCGGCCGCCATCCTGTGTCGGGTAGGGCTTGATCGTCAGGCCGGGGGCGTCGGCGGAAACGAGGAACAGGCTGATGCCCGCCTCGTCCCGCTGGCCGCCCGCCGTGCGCGCGCTGACCACGAGGGTCTGCGCCGCGTCAGCATTGAGAACCACGGCCTTGGCCCCGTCGAGCCGGAAGCCGTCGCCCTCGCGGCGAGCCGTGGTCGCCACGTCCGCGCGGTCGTAGCGGGCCTGACGCTCGCCATGGGCGAAGGCGAGGCGATGGCTCCCCTCCACGAGGCCGGGGACCAGGTTTTCCCGCTGCGCGGCGATGCCGGCGAGCCGCAGGGCGCCGCCGCCGAGCACCACGCTCGCAAGGTAGGGCTCCGGGGCGAGATGTCGGCCGAGCGCCTCGACGGCGATCATGGTCTCGACCGGCCCGCCGCCGAAGCCGCCATCCTCTTCCGAGAAGGGCAGGCCGAGCAGGCCGAGTTCGGCGAGTTGCGCCCACGCGCCCTCATCGAAGCCCGGCGGCTTGCGGCGGGCGGCCTCGACCTGCTCGAGGCTGCCGTAGCGGTCTGCGGCCCAGCGGGTCACGCTGTCCTTCAGCAGGCTCTGCTCGTCGGTGAAGTCGAAATCCATCGCGAAAACTCCTTCAGAGCCCCAGGATCGCCTTGGCGATCACGTTGCGCTGGATCTCGTTCGAGCCGCCGTAGATCGAGACCTTGCGGGTGTTGAGGTAGGTCGGCGCGGCGAAGGCCTCCCAGCCGAGGGCATCGACGTCGTTCGCCACGGGCGCGGGCAAGCTCAAGGGACCCGCGAGTTCGACCAGCAGCTCGGTCGCCATCTGCTGCAGTTCCGAGCCCTTGATCTTCAGGATCGAGGAGGCCGGGTCGGGCTTCGAGGCGTCGCGGCGTCCCTGGGCCGAGACCACCCGCATCTGGGTGATTTCCAGCGCCTTCAACTCCACTTCCAGGCTCGCCACCCGGCTGCGGAAATCGGGCTCGTCCCACATCGTCCCGGCGCCGGCGGGCGTCTCCTTCGCCAGCCGCTTCACCCGAGCGACACGCTCCTTGGTGAGGCCGATGCGGGCGATGCCGGTGCGCTCGTTGGCGAGCAGGAACTTGGCGTAGTCCCAGCCCTTGTTCTCCTCGCCGACGAGGTTCTCGACCGGCACGCGCACGGAGTCGAAGAACACCTCATTGACCTCGTGCCGCCCGTCGATCGTGATGATCGGGCGCACGGAGATGCCGGGGGTCTTCATGTCGATGAGCAGGAAGGAGATGCCGGCCTGCTTCTTCGCCGCCGGATCGGTGCGCACGAGGCAGAAGATCCAGTCGGCATACTGGCCGAGCGTGGTCCAGGTCTTCTGGCCATCGACGACGTAATGGTCGCCGTCGCGCACCGCCTTGGTCTTGAGCGAGGCGAGGTCGGAGCCCGCGCCGGGCTCGGAGAAGCCCTGGCACCACCAATCGTCGAGGTTGGCGATGCGCGGCAGGAAGCGCTTCTTCTGCTCCTCGTTGCCGAAGGCGGCGATGACGGGGCCCACCATGAAGCAGTTGAACTGGAGCGGCAGCGGCACCGCCGCCTGCATCAGTTCCTCCATGAAGATGTAGCGGCGGATCGGATCCCAATCCTGCCCGCCCCACTCCTTCGGCCAATGGGGCACGGCCCAGCCCTTGGCGTTCAGGATCCGCTGCGAGGTAACGTAATCCTCCCGCGCGAGGGAGCGCCCCTCAGAGATCTTGCGGCGGATCTCGGCGGGAATCTCGGTGCGGAAGAAGGTGCGGACCTCCTGGCGGAAATCAGCCTCTTCCTGTGTGAAGCGCAGATCCATGGGTCTTACTCCCCCTCGATCTCGAACAGGCCGGCGCAGCCCTGGCCGCCGGCCACGCACATGGTGACGACCGCGTAGCGCACACGGCGGCGGCGGCCCTCCAGAAGGGCATGGCCCACCAGCCGGGCGCCCGACATGCCGAACGGATGGCCGACGCTGATCGCGCCGCCGTTGACGTTGACCTTGTCCGGGTCGATCCCGAGCTTGTCGCGGCAGTAGATCGACTGCGAGGCGAAGGCCTCGTTCAACTCCCAAAGGCCGATATCGTCCACGGAGAGCCCGTTGCGCTCGAGGAGACGCGGCACCGCGAAGACCGGGCCGATGCCCATCTCCTCCGGCCCGCACCCGGCGGCTGCGAAGCCGCGCACGATCCCCAGCGGCTTGAGGTTCCGGCGCGCGGCCTCCTCGGCGGACATCAGCACGGAGGCCGACGCGCCGTCGGAGGCTGGCTGGCATTGCCCGCCGTGACGAAGGCGGCCTCGCCGCGCACGGGCTTGAGCTTGGCGAGGCCGTCCAAGGTGGTCTCGGGCCGGTTGCCCTCGTCCTTGGCGAGGCGGGTCTCGACCTGCCTCGTCTCGCCGGTCGCCTTGTCGGTCACGGCCATGGTGGCGGTGATCGGCACGATCTCGTCATCGAACAGCCCGGCGGCTTGAGCGGCGGCGGTGCGCTGCTGGCTCATCAGGGCGAATTCGTCCTGTGCCTCGCGCGAGATGCCGTACCGCTCCGCCACGATGTCGGCGGTCTCGATCATCGGCATGTAGATCTCGGGC
Organism: Methylobacterium komagatae; assembly: GCF_042661665.1. Lineage (NCBI taxonomy): Bacteria > Pseudomonadati > Pseudomonadota > Alphaproteobacteria > Hyphomicrobiales > Methylobacteriaceae > Methylobacterium > Methylobacterium komagatae. The sequence goes on along the minus strand of NZ_JBHSWN010000001.1, from coordinate 979,866 downwards.
AGGTTCCGCTCGAGCCACGCGTTGCGGGTGAGTTCGCGCCGCACCTGCGGCTGGACGAGGCTGATCGATTCGACGCCGCCCGCCACCGCCACCGGCACGCCATCGAGGCGGATGCGCTTGGCGGCATCCGCGATGGCCTGGAGGCCCGAGGCGCAGAAGCGCGAGACCGTGGCCCCCGCCGACTGGACCGGGATGCCCGCGACGAGGCTCGCATGCCGGGCGACGTTGCCGCCGGTCGCCGCTTCCGGGTAGCCGCAGCCCATCACGACCTCTTCGACGGCCTCGGGCTCGACACCCGCCTTGCCGAGGGCGTGGCGGATGGCGTGGGCGGCGAGGTCGGCCCCGCCGGTCAGGTTCAGCGCCCCGCGATGCGCCTTGCCGATGGGCGTGCGAGCGGTGGCGACGATCACGGCGTCAGTCATCGGGATCTCGTGAGCGAAGTTGCGGTGCGGGCGGAAGCGGGATTCACCGGCCACCCCAATCGGAAAAGCGCTTGCCCTCCTGGGCAAGCCGGGCGAGCAGCGGCGCGGGGCGCAAGGTTTCGTCGCCGCTCTCTTCAGCGAAGCGGTCGAGATCGGCCGCCACCGCAGCGAGGCCGAGGCTGTCGGCCCAATGCATCGGCCCACCGCGCCACGCAGGCCAGTTGTAGCCGTTGAGCCAGATCGTATCGATGTCGCCGGGGCGGGCCGCGATGCCCTCCTCGAGGATGCGCGCGCCCTCGTTGACCATCGGCAGCATCAGCCGGGCGACGATCTCATCCGGCGAGAAGCTGCGGCGAGTGATGCCGTGCTCGGCAGAGGTTCGCTCGATCAGCGCCTCGACCTCGGGGTCGCGCGAGCCCGTCCGGGCACCCTCGGGGTAGAGGTAGAAGCCCTTACCCGTCTTCTGGCCGAGGCGACCCGCCTCGCAGAGCGCATCGGCGACCGGGGCCTTGCCGCCGGTGGCCTTCCGGGTGCGCCAGCCGATATCCAGCCCGGCGAGGTCGCTCATGGCGAAAGGCCCCATGCGGAAGCCGAACTCCGTTACCGCCGCATCGACCTCGTGCGGCAGGGCGCCTGCGAGCAGCAGGCGCTCGCCCGCCGCGCTGCGCCGGGCCAGCATGCGGTTGCCGACGAAGCCGAAGCAGACGCCGACCGTCACCGGCAGCTTGCCGAGCCGCCGGGCGAGGTCGTTGCCCGTGGCCAGGGCATCCGGCGCCGTGCGCGCCGCCCGCACCACCTCCACGAGGCGCATGACGTTGGCCGGGCTGAAGAAATGCAGGCCGAGCACGTCGCCCGGCCGGTCCGTGGCGTCGGCGATCCGGTCGATGTCGAGATAGGACGTGTTGGTGGCGAGAATCGCGCCGGGCTTGGCGATCCGCGACAGGGCGGAGAAGATCGTCTCCTTGATGCCCATCTCCTCGAAGGCCGCCTCGACCACGATGTCGGCCTGTGCCGCGTTGTCCAGGCCGACCGCGCCCGTGATACGGCCCAGCCGCTCTTCCATCGCCGCCTCGCTGAGCGAGCCGCGCTTGACGGACGAGGCGTAGGTGGCGCGCATCCGCGCCAAGCCGCGGTCCAGGGCCTCCTGTTCGGTCTCGATCACGGTGACGGGAATGCCCGCATTGGCGAAGCAGAGGGCGATGCCGCCGCCCATCGTGCCCGCGCCGATCACGGCCGCCGACGCGATCTCCCGCCGTGGGGTCTCCTTGGACAGGCCCGGCACCCGCGCGGTCTCGCGCTCCGCGAAGAAGGCGTAGCGCAGGGCCTTCGAGCGCGGATCGTCCACGAGCGCGAGGAAGCGGGTGCGCTCCGTCTTCACGGCCTCCTCGAAGGGCAGGTCGAACCCGGCGCGGACCACGTCGGCCAGCGCCGCCACGTTCGGCTGGCCGGGCGCCTTCTTCACTGCCTCGGTCGCCTTGGTCTCGAAGCCTGCGCGTGTCGCCGGGTCCAGCCGCTCGCCCCGGTCGCGGACCCGCACCGGCGCGCCGCCTTCGGCTAGCTTGAGCGCATGCGTGCGCGCCGCCTCCACGAGGTCGCCTGTCTCGAGGGCATCCGCGAGGCCCATCGCGACGGCCTTCTTGGCATCGACAGGCTCACCGCTCAGCATCATGGCGAAAGCGGACTCGGGGCCGACGAGGCGCGGCAGGCGCTGCGTGCCACCCGCGCCGGGGATCAGCCCGAGCTTCACTTCCGGCAGGCCGAGCTTGGCCTTGGGTCCGACCACCCGCGCGTGACAGGCGAGGGCGAGTTCGAGACCGCCGCCGAGGGCCGCCCCATAGATTGCGGCGACGACCGGCTTGCCCGCACCGTCGAGGCGGTCGAGCACGTCCGGCAGCAGCGGCGCGCGTGGGGGCGTGCCGAATTCGGAGATGTCGGCTCCACCGACGAACACCTTACCCTCCGCCGCCAGCACCACGGCGCGCACGGAGTCATTCGCCAGCGCCGCCTCCAGCGCGCTATCGATGGCCGCGCGCAGGCCATGGCCCAGCGCGTTCACCGGCGGGTTCGACAGCGTGAGCACGGCGACGCCGCCCAGGATCTCCTGACGAACCACGGTCCCTCCCATCGTTCTGCACTGCAGAATATCGGTTTGCATTTGTGGCCGCATGTCGGGTCGGGGCGCGACGTTTGTCAAGTCTAGCGGCGAAAATCGTGGCGTTTGAAACAGACTTGTTCCGTCATGCAGAACATTGAACCGCTTTCGATTGACAAATTCGGAGCGGGCGTGCGAAGGCGCATCCGCCGAGGCCGCCATGCGGTCTCGCTGTGGACGAGGGTCGTCAGAACCCACGCACGGGATGAAACACGCGCGCTACCGTCATGACGGGCCGCGCCCAGGGAGGAACCCGCATGCTTCGCAGAGCCGCCGCGGCCGCGTCGATCGCCATCGCCACCATGTTGGGGGCGGGGGCCCGTGCCGACGAGATCCTCGTCGGGGCTCACATGCCGCTGACCGGCTCGCTGGCCCGCTCGGGTCAGGCCTTCGACGAAGGCATGCGGGTGGCGATCCAGATGTTCAACGCCCGCTCCGAGAAGCACAAGATCCGCCTCCAGGTGATCGATGACGAGAGCACGCCTGCCAAGGCGGTGTCGGCGGTGGAGAAGCTCGTCTCGGACGGCGCGGTGGCCGTGGTCGGCGGCTACGGCTCGAACATCATCGGCCCGGCCTCGGACGCCTCGAACCGGCTCAACACCACCTACATCACGGCGGGCGCGGTCAGCGACGAGCGACGGCGCGGGGCCTGAAGACCTTCTTCCGCATCAACAACAACGCGGGCTACCAGCGGGGCATCGGCACCCTGCTCGAGACCCTGAAGCCGACCTCCGTGTCGATCCTGGCCTCGACCAAGGAGGCCCCGGCGCTGCTCGCCAAGGGCTTGCAGAAGGACCTGACCGCCAAGGGCGTGAAGGTCACGGTCCACGAGTTCGACCCGGCGATCACCGACTTCAAGCCGATCATCAACAAGGTGAAGCTGCAGGACCGCTCGGACATCCTGATGATGTCGGCCTACGAAAACGACTATGTCGGCATCATCCGCGCCGCCAAGGTGCTGAAGCCGCCGGTCAAGCTGGTCGTCGGCGCGTGGTCGCTCGCTACCCCGAAGATGTATGCCGAGTTTCCCGACCTGATGAACAACGTGGTCGGCACGTCCTTCCTGCCCTTCCCGGTCGAGATGAAGGACGAAGAGGGCAAGCGCTTCGCGGAGGTCTACAAGAAGACCTACAACAAGGAGATCGAGTACCTCTCGACCCTGAGCTTCGTGGAGACCACGATCCTCGCGGAAGCCATTGCCCGCGCGGCCGATGCCGGCACACTGAAGTCCGGCGGCCTGCCCGATGCCATGCGCAAGACCGACCGCGAGACGTTGCTCGGCCCCGTCCAGTTCGACGCTACCGGCGACAACCCGCGCTTCTCCGTGGCGATGGGCCAGCACCGTGCGGGCAAGGTCGTGCTGGTCTCCCCGGCGGCCGCCGCGACGGGCGAGATCGTCTTCCCCGGCCTGCCCTGGTGAGGCGGGAATGACCGATCTCATCCTCCAGGCCCTGTTCTCCGGGCTCCTCGTCGGCAGCGTCTACGCCCTCGTGGCGCTCGGCCTCGCCCTCTCCTTCGGGGCGATGCGGATCATCAACCTCGCCCATGGCGAGCTCGTCCTGCTCGCCGCCTATTGCGCCTACGTGGTCGAGGCCCGTGCGGGGCTCGATCCCTACTACGCCATTCCCCTGGCGCTCCTCGTGGTCACGGCGGTCTGCGCCGTTCTGTTCCTGATGATCGACCGCATCCGCGAGCACCGGGGCTGAACTCGCTGATCCTGACCTTCGGGATCGGCATCATCCTGACGAACGCGATCCTCCTGGCCTTCGCCAGCGACGTGCGCACCACCTCCTCGCCGGTGTTGCAGGACGCGACCTCGGTCGGACCGGTCTATGCCATGAACGGTGAGATCGTCGCCTTCGGCGTCAGCCTCGCGCTGATGGTCGCCCTGTGGTGGTGGCTCAAGAAGAGCTGGTACGGGCGGGCCGTGCGCGCCGTCTCGTCGAACCGGGCGGCGGCCAAGCTCATGGGCATCAGCCCGGTGCGGACCGAGCTGGTCTCGTTCCTCGTCGCGGGCGCGCTCGCGAGCTTCGCGGGCGTGGCGCTCTACACGATGAGCGTGGTGCAACCGGCGGTTGGTCATGCGCTGACCGTGAAGGCGTTCATCGTCACGGTGCTCGCGGGCGTCGGCTCGATCCCCGGCGTGTTCCTGGCCGCGATCCTCCTCGGCGTCACCGAGGCACTCACCGTCACGCTGGCGAGCTCCGCGCTTCAGGAGCTCGCCGGGATGGTGCTGTTCCTCCTCGTCCTCTTCCTGCTGCCGAACGGGCTGTTCGGCGCACGCGCCCGGCGCGGCTGAGGAGAACCCCATGGCCTCCCTCGATTCCGCCCCCGCCGTACCGTTGAAGGCGGCTCCCGCGAAAGCACGCGTGCCCGTCGGCGCCCTGATCGGCCTCGGACTCCTCGTCCTGGCGGCTTTGCCGGTGCTGCTCGGCGCCAGCAACTACATGCTCGGCCTGCTGATCTCGGCGCTGATTCTGTCGGGCGTCGCCCTCGCCTGGGCGCTGCTCGGCAATCTCGGCGGCATGGTCTCCTTCGGCCACGCCGCCTTCTTCGGGGTCGGCGCGTACGCCTCGGCCCTGCTCGCGGGCAAGCTCGGCCTGCCGGTGCTGCTCACCGTGCCCCTCGGCGGGGTCGTGGCCGTCGTGTCATCGCTCGCCATGCTGCCGGCGTTGCGCCTGTCGGGCGCCTATTTCGCGCTTGCCATCCTCGCCTACGCGCAGATCTTCCGCATCCTCGCGACGGAAGCGTCCTGGCTGACCGGCGGCGGCGCGGGCTACCAGCGTTATCCCGGCCTGCCCACCGTATTCGGGTTCGATCTCGCGAGCCGCACCGGCAGCTACCTTCTGCTCGTGGCCTGCGTGGCGCTCTGCGCGCTGGCCTACCACGCGGTGCGGCGCAGCCATGTCGGGCTGGCGCTCCGCGCCATCGCCGACAGCGAGGACGCGACGCGGGTGGTAGGCGTCAACAGCACCTTCCTGAAGTGCCTGATGCTGATGCTCTCGGCCTTCATCACCGGCGTGTTCGGCGCGCTGAACGCCCACATCATCGGCTTCCTCGAGCCGGATTACGCCTTCTCCGGCATCTGGAGCCTGATGCCGATCATCGCTGCGATCTTCGGCGGCTACCGCACCATCGCCGGGCCGATCGGCGGCGCGGTGATCATCTACCTGTTCGACCAGATCGTCGCGAAGGGGCTGATCGCGGTCGGCCACCAGATCATCCTCGGCTTCGTCCTCGTCGGCATGGTGCTGGCCGCGCCGAACGGGCTGCTCGGTCTCGTCAGGAAGAGGGCCCGCCATGCTTGAGCTCGACGCCGTCACCGTCCGCTTCGGCGGGCTGGTGGCGCTCCGCGACGTCACCTTCTCGGTGACGCCGGGGGAGATCCTGGGGCTGGTCGGCCCCAACGGGGCGGGCAAGACCACCCTGTTCAACGGCATCTCCGGGCTGACCCGGGTGCGCGGGCGCATCCGCTTCGAAGGCCGCGACGTCACGAAGCTGCCGCTTTACCGCCGGGCCCGGCTCGGGATCGGCCGTACCTTCCAGATCCCGCAGCCGATGCAGCACCTCACCGTGCGGGAGAACCTCGCCGTCGCGCAGGTCTTCGGCGCGGGCAAACACAATCCAGAGCGGATCGAGGAGATCCTCTCCGTCATGGAGTTGCAAGCGCAGGGCGACCGCCCGGCCGAGAGCGCGCTGGCCCTGCAGGAACTGAAGCGCCTGGAGATTGCCAAGGCGCTCGCCACCGAGCCGCGCCTCCTCCTGCTCGATGAGGTCCTGGCGGGGCTTGAGAGCCAGGCCAAGCGCCAGTTCGCCGCCAAGCTGAAGGAACTGCATCAGCGCTTCGGGCTGACCATCGTCATCGTCGAGCACGACATCGAGACGATCTCGGGCCTCTGCTCGCGGGCGGTGGTGCTGAACTTCGGTGAGATCATCGCCGACGGTACTCCGGCGCAGGTGTTCCGCGATCCCCGCGTCGTCGAGAGCTACACGGGGACCGCCCATGCTTGAGACCCGGAACCTCAAGGCCGGCTATGGCCATATCACCGTCCTGTGGGACCTCTCCCTGACCTTCCGGGAAGGGGCGCTCACCGCCATCGTCGGCCCGAACGGGGCAGGTAAGACCACGCTGCTGCGTGCCCTGACCGGGCTGATCCCCTACGAGGGCGAAATCCGGCTCGGCGGCGAGCGGCTCGCGGGCAAGACCTGGGATCTCGCGTCCCAGGGCCTCGTGATGGTGCCGGAAGGGCGCCTCGTCTTCCGCGACATGAGCGTGGAGGAGAACCTCTGCCTCGGGGCCTACCCGAAGCGGTGCCGGGGCAACCTGTCCGCCGGGCTCGACCGGGTCTACGCGCTGTTTCCCCGTTTGCGCGAGCGGCGCAACCAGGCGGCGGGCTCGCTCTCGGGCGGCGAGGCGCAGATGGTCGCGATGGGTCGGGGGCTGATGTCCCAGCCCAAGATCCTGCTGATCGACGAGCCGAGCCTCGGCCTCGCCCCGGTCATTGTCAACGAGGTGTTCGACATCATCGCCCGCCTGAAGGAAGCCGGGACGACGATCCTGCTGGTCGAGCAGAACACCCGCGTCGCCCTCTCCGTGGCCGACGATGTGCATCTCCTGCGCGGCGGGCAGGTGCGCCTCAGCGCCCCTGCGGGCGAGGTCGATCTCGACCGCCTGCACGATCTCTACTTCGCGCGGGAGGCGCAGAGCGCATGACCGGGACCCTGCGGATCTCCGACCCCGCCGAGGGCGTCCGTCTCCTCACCATCGACCGGCCGACGCGCCGCAACGCCCTCGACCGGGCGACCTACGGAGCCTTGCGCGAGGCGATCCTCCGGGCCGGGGACGAGGGGACCGTGCGTGCCATCGTCCTCACGGGCGCTGGCGGTTGCTTCACCGCCGGCAACGACCTCGCGGATTTCCGCGAGACCGACGAGACCGGGCAGGACAGCCCCGGCCTCGCCCTCCTGAAGGTGCTCGCCGCCTGCCCGAAGCCGCTGGTGGCGGCGGTGGAGGGGCACGCGGTCGGCATTGGCACGACGCTGCTCCTGCATTGCGACCTCGCCTATGCCGGGGAGGGCGCACGCTTCCGCCTGCCCTTCGTCAATCTCGGGCTCAGCCCGGAGGGAGCCTCGAGCTATCTCTTGCCCCTGGTCGCGGGCACGAAGCGCGCCGCCGAACTCCTGATGCTGGGTGAGGTGTTCGGACCCGGGATCGCGGCGGAGGCGGGCCTCGTCAACGCGGTGGTGGCGACGGGCCAAGCCCTCGACACGGCCCTGGCGCGGGCCACGGCGCTGGCGGCACTGCCTCCGGTCTCGATCGCCGCCACCAAGCGGGCGTTGCGGGCGGGCCATGCGGAGATCGTCGCGCGGACGCTCGCGAGCGAGGCCGAGACCTTCCACGCGCTCCGCCGTGGCCCCGAGGCCCAGGCCGCCTTCGCGGCCTTCTTCGCACGGAATGCGGGACGATGAGCGACATGGCCGAGCTGACGACCGAGGCCGAGCCCGAGGAAGGCGGCCCGAAGGAGGACCGGCACTTCGTCACGGCGCTCGCCCGGGGTTTGGCCGTGCTCGCCTGTTTCGGCCGCGGACGGCGGATGCTCGCCAACCACGACATCGCCGAGGCCTGCGGTCTGCCGCGCTCCACCGTGTCGCGGCTGACCTATACGCTGACCAAGCTCGGCTACCTGCAATTCGTCGAGGAATCCGGGAAATACGCGCTGGGCGCCCAGACCATCGCGCTGGGCTCCATGGCGCTCGGCGGGCTCGATGTCCGCCACATCGCGCGGCCGGCGCTACGAGCCGTGGCCCAGGCCGCGAACGCCTCGGTCGGCCTCGGCGTGCGTGACCGGCTGAGCATGCGCTACGTCGATTGCCAGCGCGGCCCGGCCGCGATTTCGCTCAACCTCGATATCGGCTCGCGGATTTCGCTGGCCCGCTCGGCCATGGGCCGGGCCTACATCGCCGTCTGCTCCGACCGGGAGCGCACCGCGCTCTACGAGGAACTGAAGGCCTACGATCCGCTCGCATGGCCCGCCCTGCGCACCGGGCTGGACCGGGCGGTGGAGGAGCACCGGGAGATCGGCTGCTGCACCTCCTTCGGCGAGTGGCAGACCACGGTGTCGGCCATCGCGGTCGGCTTCCATCCGGGCGGTGGACTTCCGCCGATGTCGATCAATTGCGGCGCCCCCACCGTCATCACCGACGCTCGCTTCCTGATGGATGTGGCCCGACCCAAGCTCATCGAGGCCGTGCGCGGCCTCGAGGGCGTGATGGGCACCTGAGATAACGAGGATCCCGATGCTGTTCGATCCCGACGACCTGCCGCTCGCCGGCATCCGCGTGCTGGACCTCTCGCGCGTGCTCGCAGGCCCCTGGTGCGCACAGGTCCTGGGCGATCTCGGCGCCGACGTGATCAAGGTCGAGCATCCCGAGCGCGGCGACGACACCCGCGACTGGGGTCTCAGGACCGGGCCGAGCAACACCTCGTATTTCGACAGCGTCAACCGCAACAAGCGGTCCATCGGGATCGACCTCACCGATCCGGAGGGGTTGGCGCGGGTACGGGAGCTTGCCCGTCAGAGCGACGTGGTGGTGCAGAACTTCAAGACGGGCGGCGCCGACAAGCTCGGCCTCGGCTACGCGACGCTCTCGGCCGAGAATCCCCGCCTGATCTATTGCTCGGTCTCCGGCTATGCCTCGGACGGGCCCGAGGCGACCCGGCCGGGCTACGATCTCGTGATTCAGGGCGAGGCGGGTCTGATGGCCCTGAACGGCGAGGCGGGGCGGCCGCCGCTCAAGTTCGGCCTCGCCGCCGTCGATCTGTTCACCGGGCAGTTCGCGGCGCAGGCCGTGCTTGCCGCCCTGTTCCAGCGCGAGCGCACCGGGCGCGGGCGCCTCGTGGAACTCGCCCTGTACGATTGCGGCGTGGCGCTGACCTCCTATTACGGGCTGGAGGCGATGGCGCAGGGATGCGATCCCGTCCGCTACGGCAACGCCCATCCCTCCATCGTCCCCTACGGCGTGTTCCAGGCCGGGGACGGGCCGATCGTCCTCACGGTGGGCAATAACGGCCAGTACCGGCGCCTCTGCGAGCAGGTGCTGGAGCGCCCGGACCTCTGCACCGACCCACGCTTCACCACCAATCTCGACCGGTCCCGCAACCGTGCCGCCTTCGTGCCGGTGCTGGAAGCGGAACTGGCCAAGTGGACCCGGGCAGACCTGCTCGTCCGTCTCGCCGCCGCCGGGATTCCCTGTGGCGAGGTGCTGGGCCTCCACGAGGCCCTGACCTCGGAGCGGTCCCGGTCGGCGGGATTGGTCGTACCCCCGGACGAGGCCGGGCAGGAGGGGCCGGGCATCCACGTCCTCGCCCCGCCCTATCGCTTCGATGGCGCCCGCCTGCCCGTCCGCGCGAAGCCGCCGGTCCTCGATGGCGGTCGCGCCGACATCCTGGCCTCGCTCTCGGCCGATCCGGCCCAGAGCCCCTGATGACATTCCCGCCGTCCCTCCGCTGGGGACAGCGTGACGGTCGATAGCCAGAGCGCTCGGGATAGGCATACGATCTGCATCGGGACACGGGTGATTCAATGCATCCGTCCCGTTCGTGCCGATGTCGGCCACGGATAAGCCGGTCGCGAGCCTCAAGGCCAGTCATGACGAGCGAGGGTCAAAGCGCTGCACAGTCATCGGGCACGATAGGCTCGACGGCCCTCGATGAGACGTACCGGCGCATCACGTGGCGGTTGTTGCCGTTCCTGATGTTCCTCTGGGTCCTGTCGTGGATCGACAGGGTGAATATCGGTTTCGCCAAACTTCAGATGCTCTCCGAGCTGCGCTTCAGCGAGACCGTCTATGGAATCGGCGCGGGCATCTTCTTCATCGGCTATTTCCTGTGCGAAGTGCCGAGCAACCTGCTCCTGGAATATATCGGCGCCCGCAAGACCATCGCGCGGATCACGTTCCTCTGGGGCATCTGCTGCGTGGCGATGATGTTCGTCACCACGCCGCTGGTCTTCTACGTGCTGCGCTTCCTGCTCGGCGTATTCGAGGCCGGCTTCTATCCCGGCGTCATCCTGTTCCTGACCTATTGGTACCCGAGCGAGCGGCGCGCCAAGGTGTTCGGCCTGTTCATGTCGGCCTCGGCGCTGGCAGGCGTCATTGGCGGTCCGCTGGCCGGGGCGATCATGTCCGGGATGCACGGGGTGAACGGCTGGTCCGGCTGGCAGTGGGTGTTCCTGCTGGAGGGCATCCCCTCGATCCTCGCGGGCCTCGTCACGCTCGTCTACCTCACCGATCGCCCGTCCAAGGCGGGCTGGCTGACGGCGGAGCAGAAGGCGCTGGTGGCGGCCGACCTCGCCCGCGACGCGGCTGCCCTCGGCCATCGCGAGCATCGCATCCTCGCCTCGCTGAAGGATGCCCGCGTCTGGCAATGCATCGCGATCTTCTTCTGCATCATCACGGCGAATTCGGCCCTGACCTTCTACGGCCCGAGCGTGGTGCGCGATGCGGGCTTCACCGATCCGCTCACGGTCGGCTGGATCATGTCGGCGGCCTACCTGTGCGGCGGCGCGGGCATGATCCTCAACGGGCGCCACTCGGATCGCACGGGCGAGGCCCGGCTGCATTGCGGCGTGTCGGCCTTCGTCGGAGCGCTCGCCATCGCGCTCACCGGCTTCCTCATTGCGAGCGCACCGCTCTTCGCCATGCTTACCCTCGCGGTGGCGATCGTGGGGACCATGAGCGCGATCCCGGTCTTCTGGCAGATCCCCGGTCGCTTCCTCGCGGGTTCGGCGGCGGCGGCGGGCATCGCGCTCATCAACTCGGTGGCCAACCTCGCGGGGTTCGGCGCCCCGACGGTGATGGGCTACCTGCGTGAGCACACCGGATCGCCCGCCACCGGCCTGTGGCTCGTGGCGGGGGTCGAGGCTCTGGCGCTCGTGCTGATCCTCGCCTTCGTCCCGCGGGCCAACGCCGCCATGGAGCATCGCGCGCGGGCTCGCGCGGCGCATGAGCCGGCCTGATCCGGGCATCCGATTTGCACCGGCATTCTCACCGATCCCCCCGCCTTGAGGAGACACGCGCTTTGGACCCCTCCGATCGATTTGCCCTGACGCGGCGCTGCCTCGTCGGGACCGGCCTCGGCGCCGTTGCGGCCGGTTCCGCCGGAAGCGCGTGGGCGCAGGGCACGCCCAATCCGGCGGAGGCGCCGATGAAGCCCGGAACCCTGACCACGGCGCCGGTCTCCCAGGCTGGCCTTTCGCCGCGTCTGACGCTCCACGCCATCGACAACTTCCACGGCACGCCCGGCGCGGGCATGGTCTGTGACCTCGCGATGCATGACGGGCAGGGCTACAAGCCGATCAAGACCGTCACCACGGCCCCCACCGGGCGAACCGCCGAGCCGCTCCTCGTGGACGAGGCCTTCAAGCCTGGCCGCTACGAGCTGGTGATGCATTTCGAGGACTACTTCGCAAAACTCGGCGTCGCCCTGCCGAAGCCGAACTTCCTCAGCCTCGTGCCGATCCGCTTCCAGATCCGCGATGCCGGCCAGCGCTACCATCTGCCGGTGCTGTTCACGCCCTGGGGCTATTCCTACTATCGCGGCAGCTGACGCGCCGGTCTTCGCACCACGCAATCAGGAGATCCGACATGGCCGGCATCACGACGCACGTCCTCGACACCGACCGCGGGCGCCCCGCCGCGGGAGTCCGCATCGATTTCTCGGTGTGGGAGAATGATCAGTGGCGCCTCGTGAAGAGTGTCGTCACCAATGCCGATGGGCGCACCGACGGGCCGATCCTGCCCGCCGACAAGGCGGCCACGGGCCAGTACCAGCTGGAATTTCACGTCGAGCCGTATTTCAAGGCACGCCCCGGCACCAACGAGACCGACATCTTCATCGACAACCCGGTGGTCCGCTTCTCGGTCTTCGACGCCAAGCAGCATTACCATGTGCCGATGCTCTGCGCCCCGTCGAGCTTCACCACCTATCGCGGAAGCTGACGCGGAATGCCCGATCTCCACCAGATCAACGGTCTCGACCGGGACGCCTTCGTGACCCTTCTCGGAGGCGTGTTCGAGCACGCCGCCTGGGTGGCGGAGGCGGCCTATGCCAAGAAGCCCTTCGCAACCGTGCACGACCTGCACGCCGCCATGATGGCCGCCGTCCGCGAAGCGCCGGTCGAGACACGCCTCGCCTTCCTCAACGGGCACCCGGAATTGGCAGGCCCCGAGGCCAGGGCCAAGGCGATGACGGCAGATTCATCGCAGGAGCAGGGCAGCGCGGGTCTCGACCGCCTGTCTGAGGCGGACGCGGAGTCCTTCGACCGGTTGAACGCCACCTATCGCGACCGCTTCGGGTTTCCCTTCATCGTCGCCGTGCGCGGTCGCGATCTGCGGGAGATCCTCGTGCTGTTCGAGCAACGAGTCCAGAACGAGCACGACGCGGAAGAAGCGACGGCCCTCGACGAGATCACCGCCATCACGCGGATGCGCCTGGACCGGCTCGTCCAGGATTCCTAGTGCCGTATCCGGCCAGGCGGCTTCAGGCCGCCTCGGTCCTGCGTGCGGGGGCAGGAGAGGAGGCTTGGGAGGGGGCTTGGGAAGGGGCTTGGGCCGAGACGCTCTTCAGGGCCGCCACCATCGCGTCAGTCTGGGCATCCAGTGCCAGGAGCGCGTCGTCGTGCGCGGTGCGGCGATAGGCAAGCGCGGCGCCTGCCAGCACGGTGGCGAGGCTGGCCACCAGCGGCGTGACGATCAAGGCGGCGAGCTTGCTGATCGGGGCGAGTGCGATAGCCGTGACGATGCCGCTACCGAGTGCCGTTGCCACCAAGACGATCATCGGAGCCCCGCCCGATACATGGGATCAGGCCGTCCCGATCATCCACGAAGCAACGCTATGAAACATTCGTTAACGATTGGTTAACGCCAAGCTCTATGCGTAGCAACAGCTTTAGGGATTGAGCGTTTTACAGCCAAGATTCAGGGGGAATCGATGAACCGACTGTTTGGCATTGCGGTAAAACCATCCCCCGGGCGATCGTCAGCGTTAATGATCGCTTAAGTTGCAAAGGGTCTCGCAACGACGCGGCATAGGCGAGTCTCTACCTGTCGGATCGCCCCAGAAAATCGAGGGGCCAGAGCAGCAGGAGGGACTGGGCAAGGAAAGCGCCTTGAAACGTCGCGTTGATCTCGAAGCCGCGCTTGAGAACCTTGAGGAAAGATCGGCACTCGACAGCACCTTCGATCCCGACCGCGACCGCGAGCACGGTCGAAACGATGACGAGGCTGAACCAGCCGAGCCAGCGCGCAGCAACCAGTCCAATCACAGCAACGACAATGAAAATCACACCCGCGTCCCCGGCCTTCGCCCGCTTCCGGAGGGCGGAGCCTACGCACTTTACATAGCGTGCGATAGTTCCCAGGAAACCATGTATCCGCATGTTGCGGCGCACAGCATGCTTGCCAACGACAATAAGTCCCTCCCTGTAAATGACTATTGATAGCTTGTCCGACGCATGCATCAAATTTGGTCACTCATCCGGAGGCGGCTCGCCCGCATGACCGCAGGCGAGCCGAATTCCGGTATTCAGGCCGCAAGCGGAAGGGCCGCGCGGGCTTCGATCGCCTTGCGCACGATGGCCTCGACCTCCGCCCGGCGGGCACCGGAGAGCGGCTTGCGCGGGGCGCGCACATGCTCGGTCGAACCGATGGCGAGGGCCTCGGCGAGTTTGATGTTCTGGACGAGGTAGGTCGAGACATCGAGGTCGAGGAGCGGGCGGAACCAGCGGTAGATCTTCAGCGCCTCCTCGTAGCGACCTGCCTTTACCAGCCGGTAGATCGCCACCGTCTCTTCAGGGAAGGCGACGACCAGGCCCGCGACCCAGCCGCAGGCGCCGACCGTCAGCGCCTCGAAGGCGAGGTTGTCGACGCCGGTCAGCACCGCGTAGCGGTCGCCCAGACGGTTGATGATCTCGGTGGTGCGGCGGATATCGTCGGAGGATTCCTTGATCGCCACGAAGCGGCTGTCGGGGGCGAGCTCCTCCATGATCTCGGGTGTCACGTCGACGCGGTAGGCGATGCGGTTCGAGTAGATCATCACCGGCAGATCGCCGGCGGCGGCGACGGCGCGCAGCGTCTCGACCGTCTCGGCCGGGTTGGTGTGGTAGATCGGGCTCGGCACGACCATCAGGCCGGTAGCGCCGGCCTGCGCCGCCTTGGCGGCCAGTGCGCAGGCTTCGCGGGTGCCGGCCTCGGAGACGGTCATGAGGGTCGGCTTGCCCTTCGTGACCGACTGCGCGCGCTTCAGCACCTCGATGCGCTCGTCCTGCGAGAGCATCGGCCCCTCGCCCAGCGAGCCGCACACGATGATGCCGTCACAGCCCGCATCCATCTGCAGGCCGAAGCAGCGCTCCATCTCGGCATGGTCGAGGCTGCCGTCTTCCTTGAACTTGGTCGTGACGGCGGGGATGACTCCGGTCCACATGGCTAATCGTCCTTCCGGTGCTTGAACCTTGCGTCCGTTGGGGACGCGCGACTCCGCTTCGCGCACGCGGCCGGTCGGCGGCGTGGCGGCGAACTTCCCCGGGCCCGGTGATCGGGCGCGGGAATTCGTGATGGCGTCAGGCCGCCTCGGCGGCCGGGGCTCCCTCCGGCTCCGGGCGGGCGGCCGGGCGGCGGCGCTCCCGCTCGGACCGGCGGCGGCGCAGGTGGAGGAACTCGCCCACCACGCCCCGCCGGAAGAAGGAGACGCAGACGATGAAGATCAGCCCGATCACAACGGTGACGAGATCACCGATCGTGGCGAGGTAGTTCTGAAGGCCGACGACCAGGGCCGCCCCGACGAGGGGGCCGAAGATCGTGCCGACGCCGCCGAGCAGCGTCATCAGCACCACCTCGGTCGAGGTGTGGAGCGAGACGTCGTTGAGGGAGACCAACTGGAACACCAGGGCCTTCATGGAGCCCGCATAGCCCGCCACCGCTGCCGAGAGCACGAAGGCCAGGAGCTTGAAGCGCCCGGAATCGTAGCCGAGCGAGATCGCCCTCGGCTCGTTGTCGCGCACCGCCTGAAGCAACTGGCCGAAGGGCGAATGCACCACCCGGTCGATGAACAGGAAGCCCGCCGCGAACAGCGCCAGCGTCACGTAGTACATCGTCGTGTCGGAGGTCAGGTCGAGCCCGAACAGGCTGCCGCGCGGGATGCCCTGGAGCCCGTCCTCACCGCCGGTCCAGCGGAACTGCACCGCGAGGAAGTAGACGATCTGCGACAGGGCGAGGGTGATCATCGCGAAGTAGATGCCCTTCCGCCGGATCGCGAGGCCGCCGATGGCGAGGCCGACCAGCGCCGCCGCCGCGACCCCGGCCACGAAGGCCACGGGCATCCCGAGCGGGTGGGCGCCGAAGCGGATCATCAGCGCGCCGGTCACATAGCCCGCACTGCCGAGGAAGGCGGCATGGGCGAAAGAGACGAGGCCGGTGAAGCCGAGCAGCAGATTGAAGGCGCAGGCGAACAGCCCGTAGCACATCACCTTCATTACGAAGACCGGATAGATGAGCCCCGGCACGAAGGGGACCACGAGCGCCGCTGCCAGCAGCACCAGAAAGATCTTGAAGGTCGTCGACATCGCGCTGTCCCCCTCAGACTTCGCGGCCGAACAGGCCGGCGGGGCGCACCAGCAGGGCGAGCGCCATGATGACGAAGACCACCACCGTCGAGGCCTCCGGGTAGATCACCTTGGTCAGGCCCTCGATCAGGCCGAGGGCGAGCCCGGTCATCATCGAGCCGAGGATCGAGCCGAGGCCGCCGATCACCACCACGGCGAAGACGATGTTGAGGAGGTTGCCGCCCATCAGCGGTGTCACCTGCATGATCGGCGCGGCGAGCACCCCGGCGATCCCGGCGAGCGCCACGCCGAACCCGTAGGTGAGGGTGATCATCACCGGCACGTTGATGCCGAAGGATTGGAGCAGACGGGGATTCTCGGTCCCCGCGCGGAGATAGGCGCCGAGCTTGGTGCGCTCGAACAGGTACCACGTGCCGAAGCAGATCAGCAGCGAGGCGACGACCACGAAGACGCGGTATTTCGGGAGCAGCATGAAGCCGACATCGACGGGCCCCTGCAGGATCTCCGGCGGCTCGTAGCCCTGGCCGGACACGCCGAAGGCGTAGCGGAAGCCGCCTTCCATCACGAGGGCGACGCCAAAGGTGAGGAGCAGGCCGTAGAGGTGGTCGAGGTGGTAGAGCCGCCGCAGCAGCGTCCGCTCGATCGCCATCCCGAAGATCGCGACGAGGATCGGCGCCAGCACCAGCGCGAACCAGAAATTCACCTGGAAATCCGGGTAGCCGAGCCAGGGGCCGATCTGCGTCATCCCGATCCAGGCCAGGAACGCCGCCATCATGAACTGCGCCCCGTGGGTGAAGTTGATAATGTTCAGCAGGCCGAAGATGATGGCGAGGCCCATGCTCAGCATGGCGTAGAAGCAGCCGCCGATGAGGCCGATGGTGAGCTGGGCCATGAAGGCCTGAAGGGTGATGTCCATGGTGGGGCCACCGGCCTAGAGAGTGGGTCGGGCTGCGCGGCTGATGCGCCGTCCCTCCCCCGCCGAGGGGGAGGGACGAGAGGGCTCAGCCCTTCGCGTTGAGCGGGCAGGCGTCGGACGGCTTGGGGAACACGTCCTCGCCCTTCAGCACGGCGCGGACGTTGTAGAAGTCCCAGTCACGCTTGGACTCGGCGGGCTTCTTCACCTGCAGGAGCAGCATGTCGTGCACCAGGGCGCCGTCGGCGCGCAGGTGGCCGTTGCGGATCACCGCATCGTCGATCGTCATGGTGCGCAGCTTGGCCATCACGGCGCCCGCCTCGTCGGTACCCGCCGCTTCGATCGCCTTGAGGTAGTTCAGCGCCGCCGAGTAGACCGCCGCCTGCGAGGCGCTCGGCATCCGCTTCATCTTGGCGAAGTACTTCTCCGCGAAGGCGCGGGAGCGGTCATCGTAATCCCAGTAGAAGGCTTCCGTCAGGTACATGTCCTGGGCCTTGGCGAGGCCGAGGCTCTTCACGTCGGTGATGTAGGTGAGGAGCGGGGCGATGACCTGCTTGTCGCTGCGGCCGATTCCGTATTCGGCGGCCTGCTTGACGGCGTTGATCGTGTCGCTGCCTGCGTTGGCAAGCGCGATCACTTGGGCGCCGCTCGCCTGGGCCTTGAGCATGAAGGACGAGAAGTCGCCGCCGGGGAAGGGGTGGCGGGAGACGCCGAGTACCTTGCCGCCCTCGGCCTCGACGACCGCCGAGGCGTCCTTCTCCAGCGAATGGCCGAAGGTGTAGTCGGCGGTGACGAAGTACCAGCTCTTACGCCCGGTCTTCAGCAGCGCCTTCGCGGTGCCCGCGGCGAGCGCGTAGGTATTGACCATCCACTGCGCGTTGAGGGGCGAGCATTTCTCGTTGATCGCCGCCATGGCGACGCCCGCCGAGAGCATCGTCACCCGGTTCTTCTGCTTGGCGATCTCCATCACGGCGAGCGCCGTCGAGGAGGTCGGGAAGTCGGCGATCATGTCGACCTTGCCCTGGTCGAACCATTCCCGGGCGAGGTTGGCCGCGATATCCGGCTTGTTCTGGTGGTCGGCGGCGACGAGTTCGACCGGCGCACCGAGCACCTTGCCGCCCATCTCGTCGATGGCGATCTGCGCCGCCACCGCCGAGCCGCGCCCGGTGAAGTCCGAATAGATGCCCGACAGGTCGTTGAGGATGCCGATCTTGACGACGCCGTCGCTGACCTTGTCGGCGGCGAGCGCCGGGAGGGTCAGGGACGCGAGCGACGCGCCGAGCAGTGAACCGATGAACCGCGACCGCATGGTCCTTCTCCCCTTCGCCCCGCTGCGCGGGCCCCGCGTGGATCATGTGCCGGCCCCCCGCAGGGGAGCGCGGCGGTTGGTTGCGTCAGACGCCCAGCAGGCGCCCGACCTCCGCCTCGCGGGCATCGACCTCGGCCGCCGCGATCTCGGCGGCGACATGGCCGTGCTCGATCACGTAGTGGCGGTCGGCGAGATGCCGGGCGAAGTGGAAGTTCTGTTCGACGAGCACGATGGTGAAGCCCCGGCTCTTGAGGAGCGCCACCGCCCGGCCCAGGGCCTCGACGATCACCGGGGCGAGCCCCTCCGTGATCTCGTCGAGGAGCAGGATGCGGGCCCCCGTCGTCAGGATGCGGCCGAGCGCCAGCATCTGCTGCTCGCCGCCGGAGAGGCGCCCGCCGTAGCTGTCGGCCCGCTCGGCGAGGTTCGGGAACATCGACAGCACTTCGTCCACGCTCATCCCGCCCGGCCCCAGCCGGGGCAGCAGGGTCAGGTTCTCCTGCGTGGTGAGGGTGCGGTAGATGCCGCGCTCCTCCGGGCAGTAGCCGAGGCCGAGCCGGGCGACCTTGTGCGTGCTGAGCCGGATCGTCTCCTGGCCCTGGACCTTCACCGACCCGGCGCGCCGGTCGGTGAGGCCGAGGATCGCCTTCAGTGTCGTGCTGCGCCCGGCGCCGTTCCGCCCCAGCAGGGTGACGCACTCGCCCTCGCGGACGGTGAGATCGATCCCGTGGAGCACGTGGCTCTCGCCGTACCAGGCTTCCAGGCCGCGGATGTCCAGAACGGTGGCCGCCTCAGGCATGACCGCCTCCGAGATAGGCGGCCTTCACCGCAGGATCGGCCGAGACCTGCGCGTAGGTGCCCTGAGCCAGGATCTCGCCCCGCTGAAGCACCGTGATCGCGTCGCAGAGATCGGCCACCACCGACATGTTGTGCTCGACCATCAGGATCGTCCGCCCCTTGGCAATCCGGCGGATCAGCCGCTTGATCCGGTCCACGTCGTCGATCGCCATGCCCTGAGTCGGCTCGTCGAGGAGCAGCATCGGCGGGTTGAGCGCGAGCGTCGTCGCGATCTCCAGGGTGCGCTTGCGGCCGTAGGACAGGTCCGCTGCATTCGCCTCGGCATAGTCGGCGAGGCCGACATCGGAGAGCAGCGCCATCGCCTCCGCGTCGAGGGCCGAGAGCGAGCGCACCGAGCGCCAGAACTGGTACTGCGTGCCGAGCCGCCGCTGGAGCGCCACGCGGACATTGTCGCGCACGCTCATGTTCGGGAAGGTCGCCGAGATCTGGAACGAGCGGACGATGCCGCGCCGGGCGATCGCCGCCGAGGATTCGGCCGTGATGTCGGCGCCCTCGTAGACGATCCGGCCGGAGGTCGGCGTGTGGACCTTCGTCAGCAGGTTGAAGAACGTCGTCTTACCCGCGCCGTTCGGGCCGATGAGCGCATGGATCGTGTGGCGGCGGACTTGCAGGTCGACGCCGCGGACGGCGGTGAAACCACCGAACGCCTTGGTCAGCCCCTGTGTCTCCAGTGCGTTCTCCGACACACCAAGCCCCCTGCCGAATCTCGTTTTTGTAGATTGTATAAAATCTGCGAAGCGTCAAGCAGGTTCAGGGGCGGTACGAGCCCCGTTTCCTCAATCGGCGTGGGCGCGACGGTAGATTTCGATGAGAGAGGTCGCCGCGTGCGCGATATGAGCGTGCAGCAACTCCGCGGCCTCGCCGACCTTGTCCGCCTCGCACAGAGCGACGATCTGGGTGTGCTCCCGGTCCGCGCGGGCGACATCGCCTGAAGCCGAGAGTTGAAGCCGGGTCGGCCGGTCGCAATCCTGAAGCAGGCCGGAGATGATGCTGAGCGAGCGCGGACGCGCCGCGTGGCGCAGCAGGTCCAGGTGGAACCGCCGGTTCAGTTCGCCCCAGCGCTCGATCTGCCCCGCTTCCAGGGCGGCGCCATATTCCTCGGTAAGTGCCCGCAATCCTTTGTAATCCGCTCGGGTGAAGCGCGGTGCGGAAAGGGCCAGCAGGGGCGGCTCGAGTTGCAGGCGAAGCTGGAAGATGTCCTCGACCTCCTCCACCGAGAGGCCCGCGACCACGGCCCCGCGATGGGGTACGATCTTCACGAGGCCCCCCGCCTCCAGTTGCAGCAGGGCCTCGCGGATCGGGATCCGGCTGATGCCGAATTCCTCCGCCAGGGCGTCCTGCCGAAGCTGGATGCCCGGCGCCAATTCGCCGTTCAGGATCCGCTGCCGCAGGGATTCCGCCACGGCGGCTGAGACGGTCCTGTGCCGCAGGCGGCCGGGCGGAGACGTCGTGGAATCCTCTAGCGCCATCACACCCTCTGGAAGCTTCGTAGATTTTATACAATGGCCTGCCGGTCTGGCAACCGGCCGAACGGCCGCAGCCGGCATTTGCACGAAGCTTGCAGGCCGCCTGGACGCCGATCAGCGAACCGGGACGCGCCGGGAATGGATGGACACGCCCTCAGGCAGGCCTTGCCCGCGCATTGGCGCACGCAGGAGATGTTCCTTATCCAAGAGGTGATGAACCTCATCGGCAAGGGCCTCGGCCTCGATCAGATCGCCCGCGAAATGCTGCATCTCCTGTCCGAGATCGTCGGGCTCAACCGAGGGCGTATCGTCCTCAAGGATCCCGGCGGCGAGGGATATCGCATCGCCTATTCCTACGGTCTCACCCGCGAGGAGGCGGCCCGCGGCCGCTACGCGCCGGGGGAGGGCATCACCGGCCGGGTCATCCAGGACGGGCACCTCATCATCGTGCAGGACATCGACAAGGACCCGACCTTCCTCGGGCGGGCCGTGGCGCGGGCGCAGCTTCCGCGCGGGGCCGTGTCGTTCCTGGCCCTGCCGATCCGGGTCGAGCACAGGACGGTCGGGGCGATCGCCTGCCACCGGATCCGGCACCGGGAGCGGGCGCTCTCGGACGATCTCACGATCCTGCGGATCATCGCGACGATGGTCAGCCAGTTGCTGACCCTCAACGAGCGGGTGGAGCGCAAGACCCGGGCGCTCGAGGAGCACAACGACATGCTGGCGCGGGAACTGCGCATCAAGCGCGCCCGCTACGGCATCATCGGCACCTCGCCCGCCCTGTTGCGCGCCCTCGTGCAGGTCGAGAAGGTCGCGGATGCGACGGCGAGCGTCTTGCTGCTCGGGGAATCCGGCACCGGCAAGGAACTCTTCGCCCGCGCGCTGCACTTGGCGGGGCCGCGCCGGGACAAGCCGTTCATCAAGGTGAATTGCGCAGCGATTCCCGACAGCCTGTTCGAATCCGAACTGTTCGGGCACGAACGCGGCGCCTTCACCGGGGCGGTCGAGGCGCGGGCAGGCTGGTTCGAGCAGGCGAGCGGCGGCACGATCTTCCTCGACGAAATCGGCGAGATGCCCGCCATCCTCCAGACCAAGCTCCTGCGGACCCTGCAGGAGGGCACCGTCGTGCGCCTCGGCGGCAAGCGCGAGATCCGTGTCGACATGCGCCTCGTCGCGGCGACGAACCGGGACCTCGCCGCCGAGGTGGCCCATGGCCGCTTCCGGGAGGATCTGTTCTACCGGCTCAACGTCGTGCCGATCACCCTGCCGCCACTGGCGGACAGGCGCAGCGACATCCCCGATCTGGTCCTGCATTTCCTCACGCAGGCGAACCAGAGCAACCAGCGCAATGTCCACCTGACGCAGGACGCCGTGGCGCATCTCGCCCGGCAGCCCTGGCCGGGCAACATCCGCCAACTCGCCAACTTCATCGAACGGCTCGTCCTTCTGGCGAGCGAGGGCGTGCTCGATGTCGAGGACGTGCAGCCGATGCTCGAAGGCGCCCAGGTCATGACGCCCACCTTCGCCGCAACGGCCTATTCCGCGCCGGACCGGGCGGCGGCGTTGCGCGCGCTCGCGACCGTGCGGCCCTACATGCCTGCCGACTCCCATGGGCATGCGGAGCTCCGCATGGCCCTGACCCAGGCCGGGGGCAACAAGACCCGCGCCGCGCAGAGGCTCGGACTGACGGAACGGCAATTCTCGTATCGCTGGCGGAAGCTTCAGACTGCCCCTTGAGGGACTCTGCGTTTCTTCTCCTGCCCCGTCCCTCATCTTGGCCTCCGGATCAGAATCGACGGACGATCCGACAAAGCCCGACATTGTCGACAAAATGTCGACAATCACCCCCGAAGCGGCGACCGCATAGCAAAGCTTTTCCCTCTTAAAGCATTGCGATGGAACGTTTTTTCAAAAAGTTCGTCGTGCTTGTGGTGTGGCATCCGGCTTGCCAATCCCCTCCCGAGCCGAGCCCGGCGAGGCTCGTGCAAGGAGAGAACACCGCCATGAGCGCCAGCGCCGCCCCCACCACCGTCACCACCTATCTGCGCCCGATCGACCGGGACGGGCTGATGCAGTTCGCGGAGAAGGGCCGGAATAATCCGGGTTCGCGGGGCACCAACAAGGTCCACACCGTCGTCGAGGGACAGTACCGCACCCTCAGCTATGTCGGCGATCACAAGCCGGTCGTGGTGGACGAGCCCCTGCACCTGTTCGGTGAGAACACGGCCCCGGCGCCGGGCGAGATCGTGCTCTCGGCGCTGGGTGGCTGCCTTGCGGTCGGCATCACCGCCGTCGCGACGTGGAAGCAGGTGCGGCTCTCCCGCCTCGAACTGCATCTCGAGGGCGATATCGGCAATCCGGCCGCCTGGGGCGCCGGTGGCGCCGAGAAGATGCCCGCCGATATGGGCTTTCAGGAGATCCGGGTGGCCGTGACCATCGAGGGCGATGCCAGCCGCGAGGAACTCGACGCCATCGTGCAGCACGCGAACCTCTACTCGCCGGTAGCCAACTCCATGCGCAACCCGATCCCCTTCAAGATCGGCCTCGCCTCCTGAGACCCGTGGCGGGACGAAAGAGCGTCCCGCCGCTTCCCCGCTTCTTGAGGAGACTGCACGATGTCGAGCGCCCTCGCTGTCCGCGCGGTGGATCATGACGTGCCGGACGCCGCTCCGGCCCATCCCGAATGGTCCGATGCGGCCGTCCTCGCCGGAACGAAGGCCATCGCCGACGGTCCGCTGAGTGCGGCGGCGGTCGAGATCGACCGCGGGGCCTACCCGCTCGATATCCTCGGTCAGCTCGGCGCGGCCGGAGCGCTCGGCGTCCATCTCGACCGGCACGGGGCGCGCTTCGGCCTGTCGCTCGCCGCCATGCAGGCCGCGAGCCGGGCCTGCGGCGCCACGGGCTTCCTGATGTGGTGCCACGATGTCTGCGGCCTCTACCTCGAGCAATCGGGCAACCCGGCTCTGACGGGGGGCGTGCTCGACGCCCATGTGGCGGGCCGGACGTTCGGCGGAACGGCGCTCTCCAACCCTATGAAGGCCTTCGCCGGGATCGAGCCGATCCTGCTGCGCGCCCGGCGCGTCCCCGGCGGCTACCGGGTCAGCGGCATGCTGCCCTGGGTCAGCCATATCGGGCCCGGCCAATATTGCGGCGCCATCGCGGGGGTCACCGGCCCCGGCGACACGATCAGCCACGAGATCATGTTCCTCCTGGCGTGCGACCGCGTGGAATTGCGGCCCTGTCCGCATTTCTCCGGCATGGAGGGCACCAGCACCTGGGGGGTGCGGGTGGACGACCTCTTCGTCGGTCAGGACGACCTCATCGCCGATCCGGCGCGGCCCTTCATCGGGCGAATCCGCGCCGCGTTCATCCTGCTTCAGTGCGGCATGGGCCTCGGCGTGAGCGAGGGCAGCCTCGAGTCCATGCGGGCGGTCGAGGAGCCCCTGGGCCACGTCAACCAGTTCCTCGATGACCGGCCGGACTCGATCGCGGCCGAACTCGCCGAACTGCGCGAGCGCGTGATGCGGCTTGCGCGGACGCCCTACGAGACCGCGACCGATTACCTGATCGATGTCCTCGATGCCCGGGCTCAGGTCGCCGAACTGTCGCTGCGCGCCTCGCAATCGGCGCTGCTGCACCAAGGGGCTCGGGGCTACCTGATGTCGGCGGCACCCCAGCGCCGGATCCGCGAGGCGCATTTCGTCGCCATCGTCACCCCCGCGATCAAGCATCTGCGCTGGGAGATGGCGCGGCTGTCGCGCGAGACGCTGCCCGCCGCGACCGGGGGAGGACGGGCATGAGCGCGCCGGAACCGACCGACGGCCTCGGCCCCTGGCAACAATTCCTCTGCCGGGCCTGCGGCCTGATCTACGACGAGGGCGAGGGCGACCCCGATAGCGGACTACCCCCCGGCACCCGCTTCGCGGATATCCCCGAGGATTGGGCCTGCCCGATCTGCGGCGTCACGAAATCCGATTTCGAGCCCTACCGGCGGCGGGCTGCGGTCGCCCCGGCCGCGATCTCCCCGGCGCCGCAGCGTCGGCCGGGCGTGGTGATCGTCGGCGGCGGGCTCGGCGGATGGAGCGTCGCGGAGGCAATCCGCGCCGAGGATGCGCAGGTTCCGATCACGCTGGTCACGGCTTGCGACGGGGGCCTGTACCACAAGCCCGAATTGTCCATCGCGCTGGGTCGCGGCCTGACACCCGAGGCGCTCCGGCGCGAGACGGGGCGGGACGCGGCGGCGCGCCTCGGCCTGCGCCTGATGGCCGAAACCGTGGCCGTTGGGCTTTCGCCGGACCGGCATTCCCTGCGCACGACGCGGGGCACCCTGTCCTACACCCACCTCGTCCTCGCCCACGGGGCACGGCCGGCGCTGCCCGCCTGCCTCGATCCGGCTCTGTGTTGGCGGGTGAACGACCTCGCCGCGTGGAGCGCTCTCCATGGCGAACTCGCGCGCGGTCTCCGTTCGGTCGCGGTGATCGGGGCCGGGCTCGTGGGATGCGAACTGGCCGAGGATCTGGCCCGCGCGGGTTATGCGGTCACGCTCCTCGGGGCGGAGGCCTTGCCGCTGCCCGAACTCCTGCCGGAACCGGCCGGGCGGCGCCTGCTGGCGGGCCTCAAGGGGATCGGCATCCGTTATCGGGGTGCCAGCCTCGTCAGCGGCCTCGCCCGGCAGCCAGACGGCGAGATCGCCCTCTCCATGGCGGACGGCACGAGGCTGACGGCAGAGACGGTGATCGCCGCGACCGGCCTCGCGACGCCCTCGCGTCTCGTGCGTGGAGCGGGTCTCGCCTTCGAGAACGGCATCGTGGTCGATCCCACGACCCTGCGCACCAGCGCGCCGGACATCTTCGCCCTGGGCGATTGCATCAGCCTCGAAGGGCGGCCCTGTCGCTTCATCGAGCCCATCGCCCGCCAAGCCGAGACCATCGCCCACGCAATCCTCGGAAAGCCGCATCCTGGCTACGCTCATGCCGCGCCCGTGATCCGCCTGAAGAGCCGCGTGGCCCCCATCGCCGTCCACGGTAGGCCGGTCGCGGGAGCGCCGTGGCACGTCGTGGAAGAGACCGCGCAAAGGCTCGCGATGGAGCAGCGGCGGGACGGCGATGTCGTCGCCTGGCTCGCGGCCTGAGGGCAGTCGCGATGACCTCCCGCCCACGCTCCGGTGCGGCCCTGCTCGATCGCTGGGCTCGGCCTGCCGACAATGTCGACAAAAGATCGACATTGTCGAAGGGCCCCGCGCCGATCCGTCCGCATTCTTCCGCGGCAAGCCGCTGATGTGACGAACAAATCCAGCGAGGGTCGCGATTGGCGCGACTGTTGCTGAGCGTTTCTGACCTGCTCTGCCGGAGATCGCGATGGCCCCGTTCGACAACCCCTTCGCCGCCAAGCGCCGCCTCGCCCGAGGCGGCTGTTCCTGCGGAGCGCACGCGACGCAGGCCGCGCACGAGGCGGCGGTGCCGGGTGGGGATGCCGCGATTGAGCGCGCCGTCGAGGCGACGATGATGCGGGCCCTGTTCCCGCATCAGGCCGAGCGCCGCGCCTTCCTGCGGAGCGTCGGGCTCGCGACCGCGACGGCGGCAATCAGCCAGATCCTCCCGACGAGGTTCGTGGCCGAGGCCTTCGCGGAGGCGGGCAAGCCGGAGAAGACCGATCTGAAGGTCGGCTTCATCCCGATCACCTGCGCCACGCCGATCATCATGGCCAAGCCCATGGGCTTTTACGAGAAGCAGGGGCTGAACGTCGAAGTGGTGAAGACCGCCGGCTGGGCGGTGGTGCGCGACAAGACCCTGAACAAGGAATACGACGCCGCCCACATGCTGGCGCCGATGCCGCTCGCCATCACCATGGGGCTCGGCTCGAACCCGGTGCCCTTCGCGGTGCCCGCGATCGAAAACGTCAACGGGCAGGCGATCTGCCTCGCCACCAAGCACAAGGACAACCGCGACCCGAAGAACTGGAAGGGCTTCAAGCTCGCGATCCCGTTCGATTACTCGAACCACAATTACCTGCTGCGCTATTACCTCGCCGAGCACGGCATCGACCCGGACACAGACGTGCAGCTCCGCTCGGTGCCGCCGCCCGAAATGGTCGCCAACCTCCGTGCCGACAACATCGACGGGTTCCTCGCCCCCGACAACATCGTCCAGCGCGCGGTCTATGACGGCGTCGGCTTCATCCACGTGCTGTCGAAGGAGATCTGGGACGGGCATCCCTGCTGCTCCTTCTCGGTGGCGCAGGACACGATCCGCACGATGCCGAACGCCACCGCCGCGCTCCTGCGGGCGATCCTGCAGGCGACCGCCTATGCCTCGGCGCCGGAGAACCGGAAGGAGATCGCCGCCGCCATCGCGCCCGCCAACTACCTGAACCAGCCGCTCACCGTCGTGGAGCAGGTGCTCACCGGCACTTATGCGGATGGGCTCGGCGGGGTGAAGAAGGACCCGAAGCGGGTCGCCTTCGATCCCTTCCCCTACGAGAGCTTCGCGATCTGGACGCTGACCCAGATGAAAAGGTGGGGTCAGATCAAGGGCGACGTCGATTACGCCGCCGTGGCCAAGCAGGTCTACCGCGCCACCGACGCCGCCAAGCTGATGCGCCAGGAGGGGCTGACCCCGCCGGAGGCCACCACCAAGACCTTCGTGGTGATGGGCAAGACCTTCGATCCGGCCAAGCCCGCCGAATACCTCGATTCCTTCAAGATCAAGCGCGCGAGCTGAGCCATGATCCGCTCCTTGCGGCTGCGCGCCGGCATCCTCTCGCTGGCGCTGCTCGCGCTGGTCCTTCTCCTCTGGCAGGTGTCGGTCAGCGGCACCGCCAGCACCCAGGCCATGGACCCCGAATATGCCGCGCTGATGGGGCAGACCGCCACCACGGGCAAGTCGGCCATGCCCGGCCCCCTCGATGTCGGGGCGACCATCTGGAAGCACCTGAGGGACCCGTTCTACGACCGGGGTCCCAACGACAAGGGCCTCGGCATCCAGCTCGCCTATTCCATCGGCCGCGTGGCGCTGGGCTACGGCCTCGCGGTGCTGGTGGCGATCCCGGTCGGCTTCCTCATCGGCATGTCGCCGCTGATGAGCCGGGCGCTCGATCCGTTCATCCAGATCCTGAAGCCGGTCTCGCCCTTGGCCTGGATGCCGCTCGCCCTCTACACGATCAAGGATTCGAGCCTGTCGGCGATCTTCGTGATCTTCATCTGCTCGGTCTGGCCGATGTTGATCAACACGGTCTTCGGCGTCGCGGGGACGCGGAAGGAATGGCTCAACGTCGCCCGCACCCTTGAGGTGAGCCCGCTCCGGCGCGCCTTCACGGTGATCCTGCCCGCCGCCGCGCCGACGATCCTCACCGGCATGCGCATCTCCATCGGCATCGCGTGGCTCGTGATCGTCGCCGCCGAGATGCTCGTGGGGGGCACAGGCATCGGCTACTTCGTCTGGAACGAGTGGAACAACCTCTCGATCACCAATGTGATCACCTCGATCCTAGTGATCGGTCTCGTCGGCATGGTCCTCGACCAGCTCCTGGCGCGGGCGCAGGCTCTCGTCACCTTCCCCGAATGAGGCGCCGCGCCATGAGCACGCTCCTTCCCTTCGTGCGGCGTGCCGGCCGCACCGCCCCCGATACCGGGACCCGCCGCATGTCGTCCTCCGAGAAGTTCATCTCCATCGAGGGGATCGCCCGGCGCTACCCGGCGCAAGGGGGCAAGAAGGGGGCAAAAGCACGACGATCTTCGAGGATCTGTGGCTGCCGATGCGGCGCGGCGAGTTCGTGTGCATGATCGGCCATTCCGGCTGCGGCAAGACCACGGTGCTGAACATCCTCTCCGGGCTCGACGCGCCCTCCGAGGGTACCGTCATCGTGGATGGTCAGGCCATCACCGGCACGAGCCTGGACCGCGCCGTCATCTTTCAGGGGCATGCCCTGCTGCCCTGGCGCAGCGTGCTCGGCAACGTCGCCTATGCGGTCTCCTCCCGCTGGCGGAAGGCGAAACGGGCGGAGATCGAGGCGCGGGCGCGCAAGGCCATCGCGACGGTCGGCCTCGCCGGGTCAGAGCACAAGCGCCCGTCCGAATTGTCGGGCGGCATGAAGCAGCGCGTCGGCATCGCCCGCGCGCTTGCCATCGAGCCGAAGATCCTGCTGATGGACGAGCCCTTCTCGGCTCTCGACGCGCTGACGCGCGGCACGCTTCAGGACGAGGTGCGCCGGATCTGCGTCGAGACCGGGCAGACCGTGTTCATGATCACCCACGACGTCGATGAGGCGATCTATCTCGCCGACCGCATCGTGCTGATGACGAACGGGCCGGAGGCGAAGGTCGCCGAAATCGTCGAGAATCCGTTGCCCAAGGACCGCGACCGGACGCAACTCCACCATGCGCCGGGCTACTACGCCCTGCGCAACCACCTGATCGACTTCCTCGTGACCCGCTCCCGGACCCTGCGGGACGCGATGCCGCCGGACTACGATCCCCGCCGTCCGCCGGTGGTGCGCCCCTCGCTGAGCGAGGCGGACGCCGCCGCCATTGCCTCCGATCCCACCGAGCCCCCGGCCCGGCGGGCCTGACGACGCGCGGCGGGCAACGCAAAAAAGGCGGCTTTTCAGGCCAAGCTCGTGCGCGAGGCTCGGTTCTCACCGCGCTTTGACAAGCTTGGCCCTTCGTGAGCACGCTCTCGCAGGCTGGGTGCAATGACAGGTGAACTGGCCTTGAGGCTGCGCTGAGCGGTCCTTTCTTCATTCGGATCGTGGCAACCAAGACGCGGCTCACGCGAGAGCGTGACGGCCTGTGCCATCGATCCTGTGGGCAAGGCCCCTAGAATCAGCGTGGCCACGCGATGCACAGGAGAGCGAACGCGACGATGTGCATCCCGGTCTGCCTGACTGACGGGGGCGAGATGGGCTCGCTCATGCGCGAGCACGATTGGGCGGCCTCGTCCTTCGGCGATCCGGCGGCCTGGGCGCCATCCCTGACGACGCTCGTCGGCCTCATGCTCGGCTCGCCCCAGCCGACCTTTCTCGTCTGGGGGCCCGATCAAAGGCTCCTCTACAACGACGCTTATGCAGGACTCCTCGGCGCAGCGCATCCGGCCGCCCTCGGCCGCCCCTGCCGCGAGATCAGGCCCGATCTCGGTCCGTCGCTGGACGAGGCCCTGTCCGGCCGCGCCGTCTTGACGGATGACGACACGGGCGCGGGCCGGTTCTCGCTGTCCCTTCAGCCGATCCGCGACCCGGCCGGGCAGGCCGAGGGTCTTTACGGCACCTGCATCCTGCGGCCGGCTGCGGACCTGTCGTTTCGCGAGAACGAGGAGCGGCAATCCTTCCTGCTCGAGCTCAGCGACACGCTCCGGGCGCTGACCTCGTCCACCGAGATCGTCGAGGTCGCGTCGCGCCGTCTCGGCGAGCGGGTCGGCGCGAGCCGCGTCTTCTATGCTGAGATCGCCGGCAGCCTGATGACGGTCGAGCGCGAATATATCGACGGCGTCGGCACGATCATCGGTAAGCATTCGCTGGCGGCCTTCGGCCCGGACCTTCTGGCTGCCTATCGTGACGGCACGGTCGTCGCAGTCGAGGACGTTCCGTCCGATCCGCGGTTCAACCCTGAGGCGCGCGCGGGCCTGTGCTCGCGGGAGGTCGGCGCCTTCGTGGATGTCGTGCTATTCCGCGGCGCGGAATGGGTCGGCCTGCTGGCGGTGCAGAGCGCGGTTCCCCGCGCCTGGACATCGGCCGAAGGCAACCTGATCCGGGAGGTGGGCGAACGCGTCAAGGGAGCGATCGAGCGGGCCCGCGCCGAGGTCGCCCTGCGCGACAGCGAAGCCCGCCTGTCGGCGATCTTCGCCTGTGCGCCCGTGGGCCTGTCAGAGGTCGATCCCGAGGGACGCTTCCTTCGCGTCAACACGGAGATGTGCCGCATCCTCGGCCGCACGCCGGAGGAGATGCTGCGGGTCAACGTCGCCGATGTCACCGACCCGGCCTTCATGGCCCAGAGCCGGGCGATCATCATGCAGGCGATCGAGACCGGACACGGCACCGCCCTCGACAAGATCTACCTCCGTCCGGACGGCACCTCGATCTGGGCGAATAGCAGCGTCAGGCGCCTCGACGACGCGCAGGGCCGGTTCAAGAGCCTTCTGGCCGTCACGGCGGATCTCAGCCAGCGCCGCGAAGCCGAGCAGCGGCTGGCTGAAAGCGAGCGCCGCCTTCAACTCCTTAACGAGACCCTGGAACTCCAGGTCTCGGAGCGTACGGCCAAGCTCAACCTGCTCGCGACGATCGTCGAGCGCACCGACATCATGGTGATGGCGGCCGACCTCGGCTACAACATCCTCGCCATCAACAAGGCGAATGCGGACGAGTTCGCGCGCATCTACGGCGTGCGGCCGAAGGTCGGCGACAACATGCTCGACCTTCTGGCTGATCAGCCAGAGCATCAGGCCCAGGTCAGGGATGGCTGGGGCCGGGGGCTCGCGGGCGAAGAGATCACCTTCGTCCAGGAATTCGGCGACGCGGACCGCGCCCGTCCCGCCTACGAGATCAGCTTCCGTACCCTGCGCGATGCGCAGGGACAGCGGATGGGCTGCTATCAGTTCGTCATGGACGTCAGCGAGCGGTTGCGCGGGCAGGCCGAATTGGCCCACGCGCAGGATGCGCTCCGCCAATCCCAGAAGCTCGAAGCGGTCGGCCAGCTCACAGGCGGCGTGGCGCACGACTTCAACAACCTTCTGACCATCATCCGCTCCTCGGTGGATTTCCTGCGTCGGCCCGATCTGCCGGAGGCCCGCAAGCGCCGCTATCTCGACGCGGTCTCCGACACGGTGGACCGGGCGGCCAAGCTGACCGGGCAGCTCCTCGCCTTCGCTCGGCGTCAGGCGCTCAAGCCCGAAGTGTTCAGCGCCGGACAGCGGGTGACCGAGATTGCCGACATGCTCGATACGCTGACCGGCGGGCGGGTGCAGGTGCTGATCGAGGTGCCGAACACGAACTGCCACGTCCGCGCGGATGTGAGCCAGTTCGAGACCGCCCTGGTCAACATGGCGGTCAATGCCCGCGATGCCATGGACGGGGAGGGCACCCTGATCCTGCGCGTGACCTGCGGCGCCACGTTGCCCGCCGTTCGCGGCCATGCCGGGTCCACGGCGCCCTTCGTCGCGGTGTCCCTGACCGATACCGGCATGGGCATTCCGCATGACCGGATGGGGCGGATCTTCGAGCCGTTCTTCACCACCAAGGAGGTCGGCAAGGGGACGGGCCTCGGCCTGAGCCAAGTGTTCGGTTTCGCCAAGCAATCGGGCGGCGACGTGGATGTGCGCAGCGTCGTGGGCGAAGGTACCACCTTCACGCTCTACCTGCCGGAAGTGGCGGCCCTCGACGGGCCCTGCACCGAGCGGGTGCAGGATGTGGGGCTGGCGCCGTTGGGGGCGGGGCAGAGCATCCTGATCGTGGAGGACAATGTCGGCGTCGGACAGTTCGCCACGCAGATCCTCGAAGACCTCGGTTACCGGACCACCTTGGCGAACAACGCCGAGGAGGCCCTGGAACGGCTCGGCCGGGACGGGAGCGGGTTCGACCTCGTCTTCTCGGATGTGGTCATGCCGGGCATGGGCGGGGTCGCCCTGGCCCGCGAGCTACAGCAACGCTGCCCGCACCTGCCGGTGGTCCTGACCTCGGGCTACAGCCACGTGCTCGCCCGCGAGAGCGACCACGGGTTCGAGTTGCTGCACAAGCCGTATTCCGCCGAGCAACTCGGGCGCATCCTGCATCAGGTTCTCGGAGTCTGGACCAAGGTGGCGGCCCCGGCAGCGTGACACACGGGATGGCAAAGATCCCGGTCTTCCCGTGTCCACCACTCGTTAACCACCCCAGCCGAGGCCGCGAACTCGCTTACAAGTTGTAAGTTGATGCAGATCTCGTCGTCTGTCGGTGATAGACATGCCTCATTCGATCTTCATCAGGGAAAGCAATGGTGATGTCCGGCGTCCGCCGGAATTGATTGCTCACGATATAGACAGCGTTGCTCTCGCGAACCGGTTGGTCCGGTCGATCGCCAAGTCGGGCCGCGTCAACGGCTTCGATCCGGTGACGGGAGAACGCTGGTTCAAGCAGAAAGAATCGATCTTTCACGTCTATCGATTGCACGTCGGCGCGCGCGACCACGGCTGTTTCGAATAGCCGTGCACGCGTGGGGCGGCGTCCACGACCCCTGTCGTGGACGCCGTCTCGATCACGCCCGGCGCGGGGCGCTCTTGTGGCCCAGTGTGAGCGCGAGGAAGACGATCGCGAGGACGCAGGCGCCGATCAGCAGGATGAAGCTGCCGTTCCAGCCATAATGGTCGGTCGTGTAGCCGACGAGCGCGCTCGCCGCGACCGAGCCGCCGAGATAGCCGAACAGGCCGGTGAAGCCCGCTGCCGTCCCGGCCGCCTTCTTGGGCACCAGTTCCAGGGCCTGCAGGCCGATCAACATCACAGGTCCGTAGATCAAGAAGCCGATGCTGATCAGCGCCGCGAGGTCGATGCCGGGATTGCCTTCCGGGTTGAGCCAGTAGACCAGCGTCGCGATCAGCACGCCGACCATGAACACCACGCCCGTGGCGCCGCGGTTGCCGCGGAACAGCTTGTCCGAGAGCCAGCCGCAGAGAAGCGTGCCGGGAATGCCCGCCCATTCGTAGAGGAAATAAGCCCAGGAGGTCTTGTCGACCGAGAAGTGCTTGGCTTCCTTGAGGTAGGTCGGCGCCCAATCCAGCACGCCGTAGCGCAGCAGGTAGACGAACACGTTGGCGAAGGCGATGTACCAAAGCAGGCGGTTTTTCAGCACGTGCTCGACGAAGATCTCGCGCGTCGAGAATTCACGCTCGTGGTTGGCGTCGTAGCCTTCCGGGAAATCCTGCTTCCACGTCTCGACCGAAGGTAGCCCGCAGGATTGTGGTGTGTCCCTCATGGCCAGGAAGGCGAAGACCGCGACGCCGAGCGCCACCGCCGCCGGGACGTAGAAGGCCGAGTGCCAGTCATGGAACCACGCGAGGCCGAGCAGGAAGAGCGGGCCGATGAGGCCGCCACCGACATTGTGTGCCACGTTCCAGACCGAGACGACGCCGCCGCGCTCCTTTTGCGACCACCAATGCACCATGGTACGCCCGCTCGGCGGCCAACCCATGCCCTGGAACCAGCCGTTCAGGAACAGCAGCACGAACATGATGCCGACGCTCGACGTCGCCCAGGGCGCGAAGCCGAACAGGAACATCACCAGCGCCGAGAGTACGAGGCCGAGCGGCAGGAAGTAGCGTGGGTTGGAGCGATCCGAGACCATGCCCATCAGGAACTTGGACAGGCCGTAGGCGATGGCGACGGCGGAGAGCGCGGTTCCGAGTTCGCCCCGGCTGTAGCCCTGCTCGACGAGGTAGGGCATCGCCAGGGAGAAGTTCTTGCGCAGCAGGTAATAGCCCGCATAGCCCAGGAAGATGCCCGCAAAGATCTGCCAGCGCAGCCGCTGATAAGTCGCGTCGACGCGGTCGGACGGTATGGGCGGTTTGTGGGCCGCGGGTGCGAGGAAGCCGATCATGGCGCGCCTTCGTAGGGGAGGCCATGGGGAGCCCAGGCCCGTATCGTCCCGAGGGGACGGGGTGGCGACGATCCGCGTCGCCTCGGGGTAGAGGCTTTCGGCCTCAGACGGTGGCGGCCATCGTCGCGCCGAGTGCCGCGGCTTCGTCCGGCGAGAAGGCGAGGCCGAGCTTGGACCGGCGCCAGAGGACATCCTCGGCGGTGCGTGCCCATTCGTGTTCGATCATCCAGCGCAACTCGCCCTCGTGGAGGCCGTGGCCGAGATCGTGCCCGAGATTCTCGGCGATGCGCGGTGCGTCGGTGCCGTAGGCGGCCACCATGCGCGCGACCGTGGCGGCGGACAGGTGCGGCGCCATCCGCGTGAGACGGGCCTCGATCTCGGCCACGCCGTCCACCGGGAAGTCGCCACCCGGCAGCGCCGCGCTTCCGGTCCACGGACGTCCCCGAGACCCGAGATGCTGGCCGATCTCCTTGAGCGCGTCCTCCGCGAGCTTGCGGTAGGTGGTGATCTTGCCGCCGAAGATGTTCAGCACCGGGGCTTGGCCCGAGGCGCCGTCGGTCTTCAGCACGTAATCGCGCGTGGCCTCCTGCGCGGCGGAGGCATTGTCATCGAAGAGCGGGCGCACGCCGGAAAAGGTCCAGACGATGTCTTCGCGGCGTAGCGGCTTCGCGAAGTATTCGCTGGCGGCGTTCAGGAGATACTGCGTCTCCTCCTCGGTGATCGCCACCTCGGCGGGGTCGCCGGAATAGTCGCGATCCGTGGTGCCGACGAGGGTGGTGTCGTTCGCGTAGGGAATGGCGAAGATGATCCGCCCGTCCGCGTTCTGGAAGATGTAGGCGCGGTCGTGCTCGTAGAGCCTGCGCACCACGATGTGCGAGCCCTGGACGAGGCGCACATGCTTGGCTTCGCTGCGTCCGAGCGGCCCCTGGATCACCCGGTCGACCCACGGGCCAGCCGCGTTCACGAGGAAGCGCGCGGCGATCTCCTCCTCCTGCCCGGTGCGGAGATCGCGCCGGACGATGCGCCAAAGGCCTTCCTCGCGCCGGGCGGAGACGACGCGGGTGCCGACCGCGATATCGGCGCCGCGCGTCTGCGCATCGCGGGCGTTGAGGACGACGAGGCGCGTATCGTCGACGCGCGCGTCCGAATACTCGAAGCCGCGCCGGAACGTGTCCTTCAAGGGCGCGCCGAGCGGGCCGCCGAGGTCCACCGGCCGCGTAGCGGGCAGGCGCTTCCGGCCGCCGAGATGATCGTAGAGGAAGAGGCCTACGCGCAGCAGCCAGGCCGGGCGAAGGCCCGAATGCAGCGGCAGAATGAAGCGGAGCGGGCGCACGATATGGGGCGCGATGCCCCAGAGCACCTCTCGCTCGGCCAGAGCCTCCCGCACGAGGCGGAACTCGTAATGCTCGAGATAGCGAAGGCCGCCGTGGATGAGCTTGGTGGACCAGGACGAGGTGCCGCTGCCGAGGTCGTTCTGCTCGGTCAGCGAGACCGAGTATCCGCGCCCGGCCGCATCGCGCGCGATGCCGCAGCCGTTGATGCCACCGCCGATGATGGCGACGTCGAACGTTCGCATGATCCTCCCCCTCCCGTGCCACGGCGCTGAACGCGCGGCTGCGAAAGTAGAGGCATTAAATACGAAACTAAACGAAAGTCAACCGAAAGCGGTGCGTCAGGTCGCCGTTTCGACCAGGCGGACACCGGAGGCGCGACACAGGTCGCGCAGGGCCTCACTGGGGCAGCGGTCGGTGACGAAGGTGCCGATCTGTGGAAGCTGGGCAAGGCGCACCGGAGCGCTGCGCTCGAACTTGCTGGAATCGGCGACGAGCACGACATGCCGCGCATTGGCGATGATCGCCTGTGCCACCCGCACCTCGCGATAGTCGAAATCGAGCAGCGCCCCGTCCTCATCGATGGCCGAGGCACCGATCACCGCGAAATCGACCTTGAATTGGCGGATGAAGTCGACGGCCGCCTCGCCGACGATCCCGCCGTCCGAGCGCCGGATCAGCCCGCCTGCGACGATGCACTCGATCTCCGGGCTTGCCCGCAGCGCATGGGCGACATTGAGGTTGTTGGTGATGACCATCAGGCCGGAATGGCCGAGCAACGCGCGAGCGACGGCCTCGGTCGTCGTGCCGATGTTGATAAACAACGAGGACCGGTCCGGGATCAGATCGGCGGCGGCTCTGGCGATGGCGGCCTTCTCGGGCGCCGCCATGGCGTTGCGCGCCTCGTAATTCAGGTTCTCGGCCCCAGCCCCCAGAACCGCCCCACCATGGATCCGCGAGAGGAGCCGCGCATCGCAGAGGTCGTTGAGATCCTTGCGGATGGTCTGCACGCTGACCGCGAAGCGGCTGGACAGGGCATCGACCAGCACCCGCCCATCGCTGCGCGCGATGTCCATGATCGCGGTCTGGCGCTCCGACAGCATGGTTTCGAACCTCGGGCTCGTTCAATCGAAAGCGGTTTAGGCGCGTTTTAGGGAAAACGAAACCGCGTCTAGGCTGATTTGATAGTCAACCCATCCGGATCATGGCAGCGGCGATAGGGAGGAAGCCGGGGAACTCGGTGGCACGTCGTCGGGGATCGTGCGCCGCCGGGTTGAATTGCACGGGATGACCGCCTTGATCCCATATCGCTGATCAGGCGGCGCAGGGCATTGCTGTCGTAGGCTGCGGATCGAGAAAGCCGACGATGCCGCAGATAATTCAGCATGTCGCCCAAGCGGCCATCAAGAACGCGTCCCCACGGCTTGCTCTATCAAGCGCCCGTACTGGTCGAGCATGAAGTCGTATCCCGGCAGGCTCTCGAACACGACCGAAGACCGCTCGGCAAAGCGGGAGCGCAGCTCGTCGTCCTCGATCAGGTGGGCCATGTGAGCAGCGAGCTTGGCCACATCCCCCGGCTCGTACAAGACAGCATTGACGTTCTCGCGAACCTGCTCCCGGATGCCCCAGACCGGCGTCGAGATGAGTGGCAGCCCGGCGGCCATCGCCTCCAGCGTAACGCGCGGATAGCTCTCCACGCGGCTAGAGCAAACGAAGACGTCGCTGCCCTTCAGGAAGGTTGGCACATCGTCGCTCTCTGGGACGATATGCACTCGCCTTGCCCGATCTTCCGGAAGTGTTTTGATCGTCTCGCAAATTGACTCGCTATAGGCGCTCGGGCGGTCGCCCACGATGCAAATCTCGGCGCGGGCCGCCAGGGTATCCGGCAGAAGGGCATAGGCCTGCACGAGATCGAGTTGCCCCTTCCGTTCGCAAACCGTCCCAACGAGGGTGAACACCACCGAGCCGGATGCGACCTCCATCCGCGCGCGCGCCTCGTCCCGGTCGATCCGGTCCATGCCTGCGATGAGCCTGGAGGTGTTCAGCCCGTTGCGCACGAGCGTGAAGGCTCCCTTTGTGTCGAGCGCAGACCATGCTTCGAGGGTCGAGCGGGCGACGAAGACGACTCGGTAGGCACTCTCGAAGCCGTTGAAGGCCATCGCTTCGATGTGGCGCGGATAATGCGCGTAGTACGTGCGCCAGGGTTCGCTCTCGTGAATGATCCAAATACAAGGCAGTCCTGCGAGCCGGGCGGCTTCCACCGCCCAGAAACACTCGGCAGTGTTGGCCACCACCACCTCGATCCCGTCATAGAGAAAGGTCTCGCCGAGCTGCCGCAGGCGCGCCGTCATCTCCTCCTCCGGCGGCCATCCGAGCATCGGGTGCTCGATGACCGTGGTGGGAATATCCGCAGCCGCATAGGGCTGCCGGAGGGGGCCATCGCTCGGCGAGATTACGATGGGATCGGCACGACCCTGCGCCGCCAAGCCGCTCGCGAGCTCAAACAGGACATTCGGCGCGCCCTCTAAGTTGAAGTTGTGGCTGACGAACAGCGCGCGAACCGGCTTGCCCGAAGAGCGCGCAACATGGGTCCGCGCGACGCCGAATTGTTCGTCGCTTAACGTGAGATTGGGATTGTAGTATGCATCCACGCGCCCGCAATATTTAAGGCGTATCGCCCGTTCCTCGGCCGGATTATCCCCGAAGCCGCGGCTCTTGCTCTCGTGATGGAAAAGTTCAGCAGAGCCGCATTGAATGCAGCTATAGCCGGCATCGACCAGTCGATAGCAGTAATCCACATCGTTATACGCGACGCGGAAGTTCTCTTCGTCCAGGCCGCCGATCTCTAAGAACAACGCCCTCGGCGTCAGCATGCAGGCGGCGGTGACGCCGGCGACGTCCCTCGTCGCCCGGGACAGGCACAAGTGACCGAGATCGTATTCGGGAAGCAACTTGAAGCTATGACTGGGCATGCCCTCGTGCAGACCATGGGTGATGCCGGCATGCTGGATTCGCCTGTCACCGTAGAGAAGGCGGGCGCCCACGGCACCGACCTTGTCGATCTGCGCATAGCCGACCATTTGCGACAGCCAACGGGGCGATATGACTTCGGTGTCGTTGTTCAGGAGGAGGACATATTCTCCCTTCGCCGCCGCGACACCGGCGTTGACAATATGGGAGAAGCTGAAACCTTCGGCGGGGCTCGCTACGCTCAACACTGTGGCGCCACACTCCGCCATATAGCGCAGGGCGGCAGGATCGGTGCTCTCATTGTCGACGATCAAGATATCGAAGTTGCGATAGGTCGTGCACTTCAGACTTTCCACACAGGCGCGGAGCAGTTCGACCTTGTCTTTATTAGGGATGATGACGGTGACGTGCGGGCCATCATCTGGGAAAGAAGGTTCGAAGATACCGAGACGTGCCATTCGGGCGAAGTCCGGGTGGATAACCTCTGCCTTGAGCCCGCGGCGGTCGAACGCTTCCTGGACGGCTCGCCGCCCCCTGTCGAAAGCAGCGGGCTTGGCATCGCCGCTCACCGCGGTCGAACCTGGGGCCGCCCTCCAGTGGTATAGTACGCGCGGGATGTGGCGGATCGCGCGAGCGTGCTCGCTGAGGCGGAGGGCGAGGTCGAAATCCTGCGACCCCTCAAACCCGATCCTGAACCCGCCGACGCGCTCGAACAAGGATCGTTTGAACGTGAACAGATGGCTCATATACATAAACGACAGAAGGAGCGTGGGACTCCAGTCGGGTTTGAACTGCGGCGCGAACCTCCGGGTGGCGAGATCGATCTTGTCGTCATCCGAGTAGACAACTTCTGCCTCGGGATGGTCAGCGTAACAGATCGCGATCTCCGCAAGGGCATGCGGGTGAAGCAGATCATCGTGGTCGAGCAGGGCGATGATCTCACCGGTGGCCAGCGCCGCAGCGCGGTTCGAGGCACCGCTGATGTTCTCGTTCGTCTCCGAGCGTGTCCAGACGATCCGCGGATCCAGAGCCGCGTAGGTGCTAATGAGATCGACGACCCTTTGATCCGGGCTGGCATCGTCGCAGATGCAGAGCTGCCAGTTCGTATAGAGTTGCGACCGGACGCTCTCGATCGCGGCGGCCAAGAACCTCAGATCCGACTGGTATGTCGGCATGACGACAGACACGAGGGGAGCTGTGTCGGCAAGCCTGACAAGCTCTCGCGCGAGGAACGCACGGTCGGACGCCGTGTCCTGATTGACCTCGAGCCAAGACTCGTATGGCTCCATCGGCTTTGCCAGAGGATAAGCGTTTCTTGCCGCAGCGGCCTCTGTCAGCTCCCCGGGAGAAACGACCAGGATATCGGCATAGAGGGGATGAGGTTTCTGTCCTCGAGTTCGGCCGATGCGGTAATAATACGCGAAAACGCCCCACGTGAACTCGAAGCTTTCGGGGTAGGTCTCCCGGTACCAGCGCGTGCTGAATCGCAAGTGGGGATCGCGACCTTCGGCTTCTCCATGCTTGATGTAATGCAGCAGCGGATCGATCTGCAGGTTGCCGACATCGCGATACGTGGCCCTGTACCACGCCGTGTCGAACAGCGGGTTTGGACGCCTGCCTTCTAAATATCCATAGTTTTCAAAGTGCGCGAGGGGTTCCATCCCGGATGCGACTACATCCGGGTTGCTGAACAGATACCAATCCGTGTCGAATAAGGGGTTGGGATCTCGTCCCTCCTTCCAACCGATCCGCCTATAGTGTTCGTAAGCCTCTTCCTCCGAGATTGTGAGGTCCGGCGACGAGGCGATATACCACGCGGCGTCGAACAGTGAGCTGGGGCGGATCGGTGGTTGCGAAGCGATTTGCCACTGATAGGTGCCATACAGCTTGATGCATTCCGCCGCCGCATCGATAGGCTGGCCCTGTAGATCCGGGTGATGCGTCAAAAACAGTGCGCGATCAAAGTGCGGACTCGGACTGCGCCCCTCAGCAAATCCATGCGTAAGATAGTGTTTTAGCGGATTAATATTTGAATTTTTGACATCAGCATACTCAGACAAATAGAAGTTTTGGTCGAAATACGCGGACGGATTGTATCCCCTCTTCCATCCCATCTCAAGGTAATGACGGATAAGATCACCCTTGATAGGTGTTGTATGTTGCGCAATGTAGTGATTTTCGTCAAAAAATATACTATTTTCAATATGATCTCGGTGACAATTCGGACTGACCAGACTAATTACGGTAAGGTAAAATCCTTTTATGAGTCGCACTAAACGCACCAGTTCGCGCCCTTCGGCCAAAAAATTTCAGCGTAAGACGGCGCAATATGTCGAATTGCTTGGCAATGCAAATCTTTTAGCGCGTCTTACATGGTGCGCCTGCCGTGCGTGATCGGAGTAGAGCGCGATGGATCGGGTTCGAGGCGATCCGCGGGATGGCCGCGAGGCAATCTTCACCAACCACTCGTCCGTCACCCAATGGTGACCCATCGGCTCCTCCTGAAGGAGCCGTGAGCACATCCCGCAGCGTTGCCCTACAAGTATTGGACCTGGGGCTCTTAGTTCTCGAAAGGGATGTCAGACTCGATGTTCCGCCGCGATGGCGAAGGCCATCTCGAAACGGCAACCTCCCGCCTCGGAGTCGTGGATGCCGAGTCTCGCATCGTGAAGCTTGGCGATTGCCGCTACCAAGCTCAGCCCGAGGCCGTTGCCCGGATTCTGGCGAGCCGCCTCCGCGCGGTAGAAGCGCTGGAAGACCTTCTCGTGCTCGCTCGGCAAGAGGCCCGGCCCCGAATCCTCCACCGCCACGACGACTGCGTCCGGGCCGCGCGAAACCCGCACGCGGACCTCGCCGCCTTGAGGCGTGAACTTGAGCGCATTGTCGAGGAGGTTCGACAGGGCCTCGAAGCAGAGGTCGCGATCCCCCTGGATCACCGGAAGCCCGGATGCCGCCGCCAAGGTCAGGCTGATCCCCTTCTCTTCGGCTACGGGCTCGAAGAAATCCACGGCGTTCGCGGCGAGTTCGCCGAGATCGGTCGGGCCGAAGGCGGTCCTGCGTCCCTCCTGCATCTCGCCGATCCGTAGCACGGCGGTGACCATGGCCAGCGTCTGGTCGATCCAGGTCAGGCCCTGGTCGATCGCTTCGTGGAACTCCTCCACCGTTTTGGCCTGGGCCCGGCTGCGCTCCAGCCGGGCGCGCAGCCGCGTCAGCGGGGTGCGCAGGTCGTGGGCGACGGCGTCACCGACGCTGCGGACCTCGCCCATGAGCCGTTCGATCTCGTCGAGCATGCGGTTCACGTTCGCGGCCAAGCGGTCGAACTCGTCGTTCCGCTGGCCGACAGGCAGGCGCTTGCCCAGGTTGCCGCGCATTACTTCGTCCAGGGCCGCCTCGGTGGCCGCCAGCCGCTCGCGGGCGCGCCGGGCGAGGAGGATGCCGCCGAGGCCCGACAGCGCCAGCATCGGCACGAGGCCGAGCCCGAAGGCCCGTAGGGTCGTCACCCGCACCCGGTCGATGTCGTCGGTGTCGTGGGCGATCACCACCGTCCCGCCGCCGGGCAGGGGCAGGGCCGCCGCCCAGATCTCGTCATCGAGCCTGCGCGTGCCGACCTCCACCGTGGCGCCGACGCGGTAGGCGTCGCCGTCGCGGGGCAGGCCATCCGGCATGGCGTCGAGATTGCCGGCGCGCCGCGTTCCGCCGGGGCCGAACAAGCCGCCGTAATGCCGGGCATGGGGATCCATGGCCGTCCACGTATCGACCCTGAGCGCCGTAGCGGCCGGATCGGCGGCCGCGGCGCGGACTTCGAGCCGCAGGGTCTCGGCCAGTTCCTCGCGCAGGTAGGCGGCGGTCTGCCAGTAGATGAAGGCGAACATCGTCAGCGCGAGCAGCACCGACCATGCGGCGATGCCGAGCGCCCAGCGCAGGGTGGTCGAGCGCATGAGATCAGTCATCGGGGGTGAGGGTGAAGCCGACGCCGCGTACGTTCTGGATCAGGGACGGCTCTCCTGCGGCTTCGAGCTTGCGGCGCAGGCGCCCGAGATGGACATCGATGAGGTTCGATTTCGGGGTGAAGCGGTAGTTCCACACCTCCTCGAACAGCATCGCCCGCGTCACGATCCGGCCGGGCGAGCGCATCAGGTAGGCGAGGAGCTTGAGTTCGCGCGGCAGGAGATCGAGATCGCGCGATCCGCGCCGCCCGGTCCCGGCGATCAGGTCGATTTCCAGGCTTCCGACGCGCAGCAGGGTCTCGCGGCTGTCGACCGGGCGCCGGAGCAGCGCCTCGATCCGTGCGGCGAGTTCCCCCAGAGCGAAGGGCTTGGCGAGGTAATCGTCGCCGCCCGCCCGCAGGCCGCGGATGCGTTCGTCCACATCGCCGAGCGCGCTGAGAACGAGGGCGGGCGTCCGGTCCCCGTCCCGCCGCAAGTCCTGCAGGACCCCGAGCCCGTCCTGGCCGGGTAGCATCCGGTCGAGGATGATCGCGTCCCAGGCGCCGTCGCGGGCCGCCCGCGCGCCGTCGGGGCCGGTCGCCGTCCAGACGACGTCGTGGCCCCGCCCACGCAGGTCGTCGAGCACGACTCCGGCGGTCTCGCCGTCATCTTCGATCAGCAGAAGCCTCGCCACGCGTCAGTCCATCCTCCGGTTGGTCCCCTTGTCGCGCATATCGCCCCGGCGATCTGCGGCGGGGAGGCTTTGTGAACCCGAATTTAGTGGCGCCGCATCGCATTCGCCCGACTTATTTAGAATGCTTCTAGCGCGTTCCCTTCCTCGTTTTCGCAGCCGGGACGAACGCGCCTGCACCAACGAGAGGGTCTCACGCGATGCCGCGCAAGCGGCGGCCCCGCCGCCTGATCAATCGCTACGGCCAGACCCGGCTCTACGATGTCGAGACGGGAACCTATGTGTCCGTCGACCGATTGAGGGAGCTTCGCAGCGAGGGCTACGAGGTCGTGGTCCGCGAGGTCGAGACGGGGCGCTTCGTGAGCGACGAAGTTTTGCGCCCCGGCCTCGACGCATGAGCTTTCTCTCGCCTCTCGCAGCCCCCGGCACGGCCGGTCATGGGGGCGCTTGCCTATGACGCTGAACGCCGAGTCGTCCGCCCGGTACGCGGAGCCTTCCGACCCGACAGAGGGCGATGCTTCCGAGCGCGAATCCGCCGCCTCCCCCGCTCCCGTCGTGCGGCGCCGTCGCGTGCCCGTGCTTCTGCTTCTCGTGGTGCTCGGAGCCATCGCCCTCGCGGGATGGACCTATCGCGCCACGATCCTCACGACCCTCGGCCTCGCTTCGCCTCCGGCCGCAGAGCCCGCTGCAAAGAGTGCGGATAAGGGCGATGAGGCTCCTGCCAATCCCGATCTCGTGACCCTGGACGGGACGGGCCAGAAGCGGATCGGCCTCGCCTTCGGCCAAGCCGAGACCCGGCGGATCGTGTTGCCCGTGCGCGCGCCGGGCACCGTCGCTTTCGACGAGCGGCGGGTGACGCATCTGAAGCCGCGCACGCAAGGGCGGGTGCTGAGCCTCGCGGTCCAGCCCGGCGACCGGGTGACGGCAGGCCAGACGCTCGCGACCCTCGATGCGGCTGGAATCCTCGACGCCCGTAACGGGCTCTTCGCGGCGCAGGCGGCGCTCGGCGAGGCTCAGGCCTCCGAGGCGGTGGCCGCGTTGCAGGTCCGGCGCGGCCTGGAACAGCTGAAGTTCGGCGGGGTGGCGCAGGCCGAGGTCGAGCGGCGGCAGGTCGATCTCGCCA
This sequence comes from Methylobacterium komagatae, assembly GCF_042661665.1. Taxonomy (NCBI): domain Bacteria; kingdom Pseudomonadati; phylum Pseudomonadota; class Alphaproteobacteria; order Hyphomicrobiales; family Methylobacteriaceae; genus Methylobacterium; species Methylobacterium komagatae. Next base: position 935,537 of record NZ_JBHSWN010000001.1, on the reverse strand, counting down.
AGGCGCAGGCGGCGGTGAAATCGGCGCAGGCCAATGTCGAGACGTTCCGGGCGCAGTATCAGCGCCTCGCCCCTGCCGAGGGCGCCGCGCCCGGCACCAGCGCCGTGGTCACACCGATCGGCGGTGTGGTGACGAGTGTCGGCATCACTCTGGGCGAGGTGGTCGATACCGGGCGGGATGCCTTCACGGTGGCCGATCCCACCCGCGTCGTCGTTCTGGCGAGCCTCTACGGGGCCGACATCGCACGGGTGAAGGCGGGCGATGCGGCCTCGGTGGAGAACCCCCTGCCGGGCCAGCCATCCTTCGAAGGCCATGTCCGCTCGGTGAATGCCGCCCTCGACCCCGCGACCAACACCGCCCCGGCGCGGATCGAACTCGACAACCCGCAGGATCTGCTGCGCGCCAATCAGTTCGTTTCCGTGACGGTCTCGGCGGATCTCGGCCGTGACGGGCTCACCATCCCGGCGGCCTCGGTGCAGCAGACCGAGGGCGGACCGATCGCCTTTGTGCGCACCGCCCCCGACACGTTCGAGCGGCGTGCCCTGACGCTGGGCATCCAGCGTTCCGACTGGGTGGAGGTGCGCAAGGGCGTGGCCGAGGGCGAGACGGTGGCCACGGCGGGCAGTTTCGGTCTGAAGGCGATCCTGCTGCGCAGCCTTCTCGGCTCGACGGATTGAGGCGCGGCGATGCGGTCGTGGTTCGCCCTTCTGGTCCGTCGCCGTGTCCTGGTGCTGATGATCGCCCTCGCGGCGGCGGCGGGCGGGGTCGCCAACCTGCGCGGCCTCTCCATCGACGCGGTGCCTGATATCTCGCCGAAGCAGGTGATGATCCTCACCCTCTCGCCGGGGCTCGGGCCCCTGGAGGTCGAGCGGCTCGTCACCTTCCCCGTCGAGAACGCCATGGCGGGCGCGCCGGGGCTCTCCAACGTCCGCTCGACATCCCGGGCCGGGGTCTCGGCGGTCTACGTCACCTTCGATGATTCCGTCTCGATCGTCTCGGCGCGTGCGGAGGTGTTCCAGCGCCTGCCCCAGGCCAAGAGCCTGATGCCCGCCGGCGTCGGCGATCCGCAGATGGGGCCGATGGCAACGGGGCTCGGCGAGATCTATCAGTTCGAATTGCGGGGGCCCGCCTACACGCCGATGCAACTGAAGCGCCTGCTGCAATGGACCATCGCGCCGAAGCTGAAGCTCACCCCCGGCATCGCCGACGTGAACATCTATGGCGGCCAAATGCCGACGGACGAGGTCCGCGTCTCGGCGGAGACCCTGCGCCGCTACGGTGTGACGCTCGCCCAGGTCTACACGGCGCTGGCCGACAACAACGCCGCGCGGGGCGGTGCCTATATCGAGCATAACGACCAGCAGCAGGTGATCCGCGGCCTCGGCCTTGCCAAGAGCCCGGAAGACATCGCCAACATCGTCGTCGCCACCGGTCCCGGCGGCGTGCCCGTGACGCTCGGCACCCTCGGCACCGTGCAGGAGGCTCCGAAGGTCCGGCTCGGCGCCGTCACACACGATGCGGAGGGCGAGACCGTCGTGGGCATCGCGATGATGCGCTACGGCGAGAATGCCAGCGCCGTCGTGGAGAACGTGAAGAAGACGATTGCCGACCTGCGCAAGCAATTGCCGCCGGGGGTCGAGATCGTCCCGTACTACGACCGCAGCGCGCTGGTGGATCGCACGATCCACACGGTGGAGCACAACCTCCTCGAAGGGGCGGTTCTGGTGATCGTGGTGCTACTCGTGCTTCTCGGCAACCTGCGCGCCGGGCTGATCGTGGCCGCGGCAATCCCGCTCTCGATGCTGATGGCCTTCGCCGGGATGCGGCTCCTCGGCCTGTCGGGCAACCTGATGAGCCTCGGAGCGATCGATTTCGGGCTGATCGTCGACGGCGCGGTGGTGATGATCGAGAACGTGTTGCGCGCCCGTGGCGAGCATCCCGACCGCCCGGCCCACGATTTGATCCGAGAGGCCGCCGCCGAGGTGGCCCGTCCGGTGATCTTCGCGGTGGCGATCATCATCATCGTCTACGTGCCGATCCTCGCGCTTGAGGGCGTGGCGGGCAAGATGTTCGCCCCCATGGCGCTCACGGTGATCCTGGCGCTCGCCTCGTCGCTGATCGTCACCCTGACCCTCATGCCCGCGCTGGCGGCGATCTTCCTCGCCGGGCGGGGCATCGGTGAACGCGAGACGCGCCTCGTCCACGCGGTGCGGGGCGCCTATACGCCTGTGCTGCAATGGGCCGAGCGGCACGCCCTCGCGACCGTCCTGACGGTGCTCGCCCTGTTCGCCGGATCCTGCGTGGTGGCGACCCGGCTCGGGGGCGAGTTCCTGCCGAAGCTGTCCGAGGGCTCGATCGTCATCACCTCGGAGAAGCTGCCGGGCATCGCGCTCGATGCCTCGCTCGCCACGATGACCCGCATCGAGCGGGTGCTGAAATCCTTTCCCGAGGTGAAGCGGATCGTCTCCCTCACCGGCAGCGCGGAGATTCCGACCGACCCGATGGGCGTCGAATCGACCGACAGCTTCATCACCCTCACCGACCCCTCCACCTGGAAGACCGCCGACAGCCAGGAGGGGCTGGTCGCCGCCTTCGACAAGCGCCTGCGGGAGGAAGTGCCGGGCGTCGCCTACAGCTTCTCGCAGCCGATCCAGATGCGCATGGACGACCTGCTGGAAGGCGTGCGCGGCGACGTCGCGATCAGCCTCTACGGCGACGACCTGAAGGTCCTGAAGGACACGGCGGATTCCATCGTGCGGGTGGTCGCGGGCATTCAGGGTGCGGCGGATGTGAAGGCCGAGGCGCAGGCCGGGATGCCCGCCCTCTCGATCCAGGTGGATCGCTCGAAGGCCGCGCGCTACGGCATCAACGTCTCGGACGTGCTCGACGTGGTGGAAAGCATCGGCGGGCGCACCGCCGGGATGGTCTACGGCGACGACAATTCCATCACCGACATCGTGGTCCGGCTCGATCCGGCGGATCGCAGCGACATCGAGCGCATCCGCGCCCTGCCGGTTGGGCGGCCGGGCAAGGAGGGTGGCCCGCACATGACGGTGCCGCTGTCGATGGTCGCCTCGGTGGAGGTCGCCTCCGGCCCGGCGCAGATCAGCCGCGAGAGGCTACAGCGGCGCATCTCGATCCAGGCCAACGTCCGGGGCCGGGACGTGCAGAGCTTCGTGGACGCCGCCCAGAAAGCCGTCTCCGACCAAGTGAAGCTGCCGCCCCGCTACGCGCTCCAATGGAGCGGCCAATACCAGAATTTGCAGGAGGCGACGGCCCGGCTTTCCGTGGTCGTGCCGGCGGCGCTCGCGGCGATCCTCGTCCTCCTCGTCGTGATGTTCGGCGACATCCGCCTCGCCGGGCTGATCTTCCTCAACGTGCCGATGGCCGCCACCGGGGGCATCCTGGCGCTCGCCCTGCGGGACATGCCCTTCTCGATCTCGGCGGCGATCGGCTTCATCGCGACCTTCGGCATCGCGATCCTGAACGGCGTGGTGCTGACGAGCTACATCCGCGATCTCGAAGGCTCCGGCCTCGACCCACGGGAGGCGGCGACCCGCGCTGCCGAAATGCGGCTGCGCCCGGTGATGATGACGGCCCTCGTTGCCGCCCTGGGCTTCTTGCCGATGGCGCTTTCGACCAGCGCGGGAGCCGAGGTGCAGCGTCCGCTCGCCACCGTCGTGATCGGCGGGCTGATCTCCGCGACGCTGCTCACCCTCGTGGTCCTGCCCGCCGTCTATCCCTGGGTGGCGACACTGGGAGCCCGGAAGCCATCCCGGCGGATCACGGCCCATGACGGGGGGCGACCGACGGGTGGTGAAGTGCGCCCCGCCCGGGAACTGACCCGCGACTGAGCGGCGGACTTCCTTCGCCACCGAGCGAGGCGCCGATGAACCGGCGGAGGGTTCAGGCGTGCTTCCTGGGCCCACGCTCGCGAACGGCGACCTTGCCCAGAGCGTAGATCAGCAAATCCATCGTCCGGATCAGTGGCTCGTCGCCGATCTTAAAGATCGAATCCCTCAGATCGAGAGCGGCTAGGAGGGCATCCTCGATCGTGCGCTCGTGTTCCTGGCGCGATGCAGTTTGTGCGTTTTTCGACATAGTGGCCCGCGAGCACAATTTGTCCGCGCAACTTCAGGTTACGAAGTAAAAGAAATGTTAAAAACTAGTTCATGTTTAGCCCAGTCGTGCGGTTTGCTTCGTAATTCAAAATACGATCGCCACTTTATAAATTCTGTTCCAAACGAACGCCCGGCCTTGGCCACGTTCTCTCAAATGCGCGCGCCGGGCGGCTTCGCGCGCGGCATCCCCGTAGATGTCAGGCCAAGAAAAAGGGATAATTGGATGAGTTCATCCAAGGTCGCCTTCCCATCATAGTCACCGCGCTCGATCGCTTCCAAACTCGACTGCGGAATGCCGACGAGTTGTCCCGTGTGATCGATCGATAGGGCGAGGCGCCGCCGGGCGTGACCGGCATGCCGGGAAAGATTGGCCAGCAGGGTGTTACGTGCTTGGTCCATGCGGCGGCGACCCGGTGTCCGATCCGCCTTTCTGACCCGTAGAAGACAAGTCCTGGTCGGACAAAGATCTAGGGTTGCATGCCCCCGTGCGGGAGCCAGCGGATCACCCCTGTTTTAGGCCGCTAAATTAAAAGTCTACAGGTGAAGCCCGCTATTTGCGGAGGATTATGTGATAATGAATTCTGCTGCGCTGGATGAGTTGTGGGCAATCGATAGGTAGCGACGGCTCGTGGGGCTTTCGGGAAGGCTGCTTCAGCGGCTTCCCCGCTGGGCGAAGACGGCCGGAACGGTCTTGAACAGGATGGTGAGATCGCGCCGAAGGCTCCAACGGGCGGCGTAGTCGAGGTCGAGGGCGACGCGCTCCGCATAGGTCGTGTCGGAGCGGCCAGAGACTTGCCACAGGCCGGTGACGCCGGGCGGCACCGAGAAGCAGGTGTCGAAGGCGGCGCCATAGCGGGCGACCTCCGCCTGGACGATCGGGCGAGGACCGACGAGGCTCATCTCGCCGCGCAGGACATTGATGAGTTGCGGCAGTTCATCGAGGGAGGTCTTGCGCAGGACCCGGCCCAGCGAAGTCACCCGCGGATCGTGGGTGAGCTTGTGCGTGGCGTCCCATTCGGCCCGCGCGACGGCGTTGTCCGCGAGGTGGGCGGCGAGGACCGCTTCGGCATCTACCACCATGGAGCGGAACTTCAGGCAGCCGAAGGTGCGCCCGTCACGTCCAAGGCGCCGATGGCTGAAGATCGGCGACTTGCGGTCGCCCAACCAGACCGTCGCGGAGACGAGGGCGAAGAGCGGCAGCAGGAGGAGCAGCGCCGTCGCGGCGACCGCGATGTCGAGACCGCGCTTGGCAGCCCGTCCGGCCCATTGCCCCCGAACCGGAAGCTCATCTGCATCGCCAGTCGAGGAGACGGCATAAGTCGCGATCGGCAATGCGCGCGGCATGGTTCGCTTTCCAACTGACCTGTGGGCAGGGTTAAAAGCTGTTAATTGGTAAACAACTTCTTAATCACCTGTTTTTAAGATTTTGGCGCGTGGAAATCAATCAAATTATCTCAAGTTTTCTACGCAGATCGCTCAGTGATTAATACTGCGAATTTTATGCTTAATCAGCGAGCGTAAGGGCGAAGCTTTGGGCGGGGCGTTCTCGTGGCATACTTCGGCCGCGTCGGCCGTCTTCACGCTCGTTTGAAATGGAATATGCCACACGCCTGCCCGCACAGGCGACGCAATCCTGATCTCCCCGCGCTACGGGCCAGGGCGACGGCCGACGAAGCATCGCCTGCAATCGAGAGATCGCAGGCGATGGTCTATCTTGCTGGTTTTAAGTGGGTTTGAGGCGCCGAGCTGGTGTTTGCTCCGGCTGAAGATGCTTCAGCGATGGTTCAGCGCGTCGCCGTGGACGACGTGGCGCCACGCCTCGACGCCGCCCGCCTGGAGCCAGAGCCATGCCGTTGCAGCGACCCAAGGTCCGCCGATCAGGATGAAGGCAAGTAGGCCCATCTGTCCCTCCCTGGTGTGAGTCGCGAGTCTAGCCCCTCGCGGCGCGAAAGTCTTGCCGGGCTGCCCTCAGGCGGGTTTGCGCCCACCCTTGGCCGGTTCCGCCTCGCTCCCGGACCCCTCGACATTGATGCGCTCGGCGATCTGCGAGAGCAGTTCGTCGGTCTTCTTCTCCTCCTGCAACGTCTCGTCCAGCAGCTTGGCGGCGTCGCCGTAGCCGAGTTGGGTCGCCCAGGTCTTCAGGGTGCCGTAGCGGGCGATCTCGTAATGCTCCACCGCCTGCGCGCAGCCGACCAGCACGGCGTCGGCGGCGGGGCTATCGCCGAAATCTTCCAGATCCTCTTCCATCTCGGAGGTGAGGCCCTGCATCGCCTCGCAAGTCTTGCCGCGCGCGGGCTTGCCGAGGATCTCGAACACCTGTTGTAGGCGTTCCACCTGGTTGGCGCTTTCCTCGGCATGGGTCTCGAAGGCTTGCCGAAGCTCTTCATGCTCGGCGGCCTTGGCCGATTTCTTCAGGGCCCGAAGGGATTGTCTCTCCGCATAGTACACATCCTTCAATGTTTCATAGAAGGCGTCTTGCAAAGTCTTCGGCTTCGCGGCCATGGGCTGCCCTCCGTGGATGTTCACATGCGAAGCGGGAGCGCTTCGATGTCACAACCACCGGTCACGGGGCCGGGTATCCTGTGGCGAGCCCCGGGGCGCGCGATTCTTTTTGCGGCCGGACCCGCGAAGGACCCGCGCCGATCGCTCGGGCGGGTCCATCCGGCTGGTTCCGCTAGTCGGATCAGCGGTGGGTGCGACGGGGGGCGGGGCCCGAGGCCCAGTTCGGCGCAATCACGTCGCGGCGGGCGATGGTCGAAGCGCGTGCCGCCGGAGCGTCGTTGTACATCGGCGCGCCGGAGATCTGGCCCGTGCCCGCTGCCTGCGAGTGCAGGGATTTCGGGTTGTGGTTGGGGTCGCTGATGAAGCTGCTCATGTAGCCGCCCCCAGCGGCCTGACGGCTGCCGTCGCCGCCTTCGGCGCGGGCGAGGGACGGAACGGCGAGGGCCACGGCAACGAGGCTCAGGGTCGCGAAGCGGATCATCTCAAAAACCTTCGGCTACTGTGCGCCGGACCCCTTGTCCTGCGCCGTTGAGATGAATGTAGGCGATTGTTTTCTGTCTATAAGTGCGCGTACGCACAAGTAATACTTGCTTGTTTTAATCCTTGTACTTTGGAAGAGGCGTGCGTCGCCGCACACGAGCGCGGGAAGGGGCGACGATTTCAGGATTACGGACACCGGACCTTCTCAAGGTCGTGAACGTGACCGGAACAGCGGCGAGGTCATTCCGGGCGTGAGCGAGCGTGTCGATGCGGCCACCTTGCAGATGCGCGACACCGCCAAGTCAGTCGCTTGGGTTCCTGCAACAAGGTCAATGAGGCGCTTGCATGTGTGACAGGTGGATCCAACACTGTTCGCTGCTTATAAGGGCGTGCTCATTCGCCGAACGTTTCAAGACACAACCGCTAAACGCCGGTCTGACGATGGTGCTCGTAACGCTTTAATTTGCTGTTCAATTTTGCAAATTAAGGTTGATCCCGCAAGATGTCCATGAGTCCCGCGTGATGAGTCAAATTTCGAAGGAAGCCCGGCGCCTCGACGCGCTGCTCAGAAGCGGCCTTCTGGATATCGAATCCGACGAAACCTTCGCCAGTCTGGTCGATGTTGCCGCGGATCGGCTGCGTGCGCCGATGTCGACCATTTCGCTCATCGACAGCGAGCGACAAATCTATTTCGCGAAGGTCGGGATCTGCGCATCCTCGACATCTCGAAGCGAATCCTTCTGCACGCACACGGTGGAACTGAACGAAGCCCTCGTCATCCCGGACACATTCCGCGAACCGCGCTGGCGCCAAAGCCCCCTGGTGACGGGCGATCCGCATGTCCGCTTCTACGCGGGCATCCCGATCTCGTTCGAGGGGCTGCCGATCGGAACGCTCTGCGTGCTCGATACGGAGCCGCGCGAGGGGCTGTTGCCGGAGGAGCGCCTTCACCTTGAGCGCTACGCCGCCCTGGCCTCCGAACTGCTCGAACTCCGCGCGCTACGGGTCCAGAGCCAGACCGAGGTCGTCCGCTTCCGGCAGATGGCGGAGACCAGCCCTGATCCGATGCTGGTCGGCGACAGGGAGGGTCGAGTGCTCTACTGGAACGCCGCCGCCGAGCGGCTGTTCGGCTACCGTTTTGCCGAGGCCGGGCAGTTGCGCATCGACGAACTCATCGTGGAAGAGGCGCTCGCGTCCAAGGCGGGGCTTCGCGACTGGATCAGCCGCGCCCTTGGGCATGTCCGTGACATCGCCGTCATCGATCGACGCCGCGTCGTGCACCGCATGGAGGCCTCCGTCTCGCGCTGGCTCGAGGACGGTAAGCCCGTCTACGGGGCGGTCCTGCGGGACGTTTCGGAGCGCCGGGAGCGCGAGACGGCCTTACTCGACCTTGCCCACCGCGATCCTCTGACCGGGCTGCCCAACCGCTCCCTGCTCCGCAACCGGCTGGAGGAATGGCTTGCCGATGGTCCCGTCTCGGTGCTGCTGGTCGATCTCGATGGGTTCAAGGACGTCAACGATACGATCGGCAACGCAGCGGGCGACGAGGTGTTGCGGGGAGCAGCCGAGCGCCTGCTCGAGTGCGTCCGAGGCCAGGATATCGTTGCCAGGATCGGCGGCGACGAGTTCGTCGTCGCGTTGCCCCAATGCGGCGATCCGCTGGCCGCCTCCGGCATCGCCAAGCGCATCGTGGACGCGATGGAGCAGCCTTTCCTGATCAATGATCGCGTGGTCAGCATCGGCGCGAGTGTCGGTATCGCGCTCGCTCCCTCGCACGCGGAGGGGATCGACGAATTGCTCTTCTGCGCGGACCTCGCCGTCTACAAGGCCAAGAAGGACGGCCGCCACCGTCACAGGTTGTACACCCCAACCCTGCGCGCCGCCGTGAGCGAGCGGCAGCGCTTCGTCCACGAGTTTCATCGCGCCATCGAGCGCGAGGAGTTCGTGCTGCATTACCAGCCGCAGGTGCGCCTTAAGGATGGGGCGCTGCTCGCGGCCGAGGCGCTGATCCGCTGGCAGCATCCGGAGCACGGGCTGCTCCAGCCCGCAGCCTTCCTGCCCGCCCTCTTGTCAAGCCGCCATGCGGTGGCGGTGAACGATTGGGTGCTGCGCACGGCGTGCCGGCAGGCTGCCGCATGGTTGCCGTTCGCCGGGGCCCATTTCCGGATCGGCGTGAATGCCTGCGCGCGCCGCCTGCATGGCGGTGAGATTGCCGGCTTCACCGCCGACGTGCTGGCCGAGACCGGTCTCCCGCCCGACAATCTCGAACTGGAAATCACCGAAACCGCAGTCCTCGCCAAGGAGGGCATCTCGGTTGCGGAACTGCGGAATCTCAGGGAGCGCGGCGTCGGCATTGCCCTCGATGATTTCGGGACGGGCTATGCCTCGCTCAGCCTCCTCGAGCATTGTCCGCTGACGCGGCTGAAGATCGACCGCTCCTTCGTCCAGAAGATGAACGAACGGCCGGACGTGCCGGTGATCCGCGCGATCCTGCAACTCGCCAAGGGCTTCGGCCTGCAGGTCGTCGCCGAGGGGATCGAGACCGAGGACCAGATGAGCCGCCTCGCCCGGAAGGGCTGCGCCGAGGGGCAGGGCTACCTTTTCAGCAGGCCCGTCCCAGCCGACGTCCTCGCCACGCGCTTCCTCTCGAAGGATGCGGCCTCGGGCCGGTTCGTGCAGGCTGCCTGAGCGTCATCGGGGGAGGGCGCCGGATCCCGCGCCCTCCGGTCATGCCTCAGCCGAGGGGGTACAGAGCACAGAGCTTGTTGCCGTCTGGATCGCGCAGATACGCGAGATACAGGCGGCCCGCGGCGCCGTTGCGCTCGCCCGGCGGATCCTCGATGGCGGAGCCGCCATGCGCCGTGCCCGCCTCGTGCCACGCATTAGCCTGCTCCGGCGAGTCCACGGCGAAGCCGATCGTCCCCCCATTGCCGGGATTCGCAGACTGGCCGTCGATCGGCTTGGTGACGAGGAACATCGCGCCCTTGTGCTGATAGACGAGGCGGCCCGCCGCGTCCTCCCGGCCGGGCCGTCCGCCCATCGCGGCGAACAGGGCGTCGTAGAAAGTCTTCGACCGGGCGATGTCGTTGGTGCCGACCATCATATGGCTGAACACGGGCAAGCTCCTCCTGTGGTTGTTTCCTCGGCGCGTGAGCTAGACGCGCGGCCCGCGATATCAACCTCCCCCGCCCTCCGTCCCGCTGCGATCGCTTGAAAGAAGCTTCTCCAGAGGGTGTTTCTCGCAGTGGCGATGTACTGTCCCGGCTGCTCCCCAGTAAGAGCAGCTTCTCGTTGACGGAGGAACTTGCGTCCATCACGTTGCGGGCCGCATCCCGAGCGGGATAAACGCCGCGCCGCCAGTACCGGATCATGAGACAGGACAGCCTGCGCCTCGGCGCCTTCTTCTACGCCACGGGCCACCACATCGCGGGGTGGCGACACCCGTCGAGCGAGGCCGATGGCGGGCTCGTGCTCTCGCGCTACGTCGGCTGGGCGCAGAAGGCCGAGGCGGCGAAGTTCGACCTCCTGTTCCTCGAGGATGGCTCCGGCATTCGCGACGGCAACCTGCGGTCCAGCGAGCGCACGGCGCGCTCCACCCATTTCGAGCCGGTGACGCTGCTCTCGGCGCTGGCCGCCGTGACGAGCCGGATCGGCCTCGTCGCCACCACCTCGACGACGTTCAACGAACCCTACAACGTCGCCCGGCGCTTCGCGTCGCTGGATCATCTCAGCGGCGGCCGGGCGGGCTGGAACCTCGTGACCTCCGCCACCGACGCCGAGGCCGCGAATTTCGGCGACGATACCATCGCCCGCCATGCCGACCGCTACGAGCGGGCGGAGGAGTTCGTGGATGTCGTCCTCGGCCTGTGGAACACCTGGGACGACGGGGCGGTGATCATCGACCGGGAGAGCGGTCAGTTCTCGAAGCCGGACGGCTTCCGCCCCCTCGACCACCGGGGCAAGCATTTCACGGTGCGGGGGCCGCTCAACATCTCGCGCACGCCCCAGGGGCAGCCGGTCGTGGTGCAGGCGGGGGCTTCGGGGCCGGGCAAGGATCTGGCGGCCCGGACCGCCGAGATCGTCTTCACCGCCAACCAGACCCTCGCGGAGGCGACCGAGTTCTATGGCGACCTGAAGGAGCGCATGGCCCGCTTCGGGCGCGAGCGCGACGACCTCAAGGTGATGCCTGGCCTCTTCCCCGTGGTCGGGCGCAGCGAGGACGAGGCCCGCGCCAAGTTCGAGGACCTGCAGGCGCTGATCGACCCGGCGGTCGGCCTCGCCCTGCTGGAGCGGATGATCGGCGGCTTCGACCTTTCGGGCTACGACCTCGACGGCCCCGTGCCGGAGCTGCCGGAGGCGAACGGCATCAAGTCCCGGCAACAACTGATGTTCGACCTCGCCCGGCGCGAGGGGCTGACCCTGCGCCAGCTCTACCTGCGGATCGCGGGTGCGCGGGGCCATTCCCAGATCGTCGGAACGCCCGCCCAGATCGTCGATGAAATGGAGGAGCGCTTCCACGCCCACGGGGCGGATGGCTTCAACATCATGCCCGCGACCCTGCCCGGCGGGCTCGATGATTTCATCGAACTGGTTCTGCCGGAGCTGCGCCGCAGGGGCCTGTTCCGCACCGAATACGAGGCCCACACCCTGCGCGGGCATCTGGGCTCGCGGCCTGCGCGTCCGCCCGGAGGCTGACCGGCTCAGGGCTCCCCCGACCCGTCGCGTTCCCTCCGGGACTTACCGGTTGGGCCGGGTCGCGGCGCGGCGGAGAGCATCGGCGAGGGCGCCGCCCGGCTCGTCGCGGGGGGCGGGCCGCCTGTCCTGCGGCTTCTCCTGTTGCCTGGGCTCCGGCCGTGCGCCGGGCCTCGGTCCTGCGGGGGAGGCCGGGCGGTCAATCGGGTCGTCGAGGCGCATCGAGAGGCCGATCCGCTTGCGCGGCACGTCCACCGACAGGACGAGGACGCGCACGACGTCCCCGGCCTTCACCACCTCGGAGGGCGCGGAGATCCGGCGCTTCGCCATGGCCGAGATATGGACGAGGCCGTCCTGATGGACGCCGATATCGACGAAGGCACCGAAGGCGGCGACGTTCGTCACCACGCCCTCGAGTTGCATGCCGGGCTTCAGGTCGCCGATGGTCTCGACGCCCTCCTGGAAGGTCGCCGTCTTGAAGGCGGGGCGCGGGTCGCGGCCGGGCTTCTCCAACTCGGCGATGATGTCGCGCACGGTTGGCACGCCGAAGCGCTCGTCCGCGAAGCTTGCGGGCGAGAGGGTCTTGAGCTTGGCCCCGTCGCCGATCAGCGCGCGGATGTCGCTCTTCGTCGCCTCGAGGATCCGCCGCACCACCGGATAGGCTTCCGGGTGGACGCCGGAACTGTCGAGGGGGTTCTCGCCGTCGCGGATGCGCAGGAAGCCTGCCGACAATTCGAAAGTCTTCGGCCCGAGGCCCGCGACCTTCTTCAACGCCGCGCGGCTGCGGAACGGGCCGTTCCCGTCGCGATGGGCGACGATGTTGGCGGCGAGCGACGCGCCGAGGCCGGAGACCTGGGCGAGCAGGGCGGGCGAGGCGGTGTTCACATCCACGCCCACCGCGTTCACCGCGTCCTCGACCACGGCCGAGAGGGAGCGCGACAGCTTCGCCTCGCCGACATCGTGCTGGTATTGGCCGACGCCGATGGATTTCGGATCGATCTTCACGAGTTCGGCGAGCGGGTCCTGCAACCGCCGGGCGATCGACACCGCGCCGCGATGCGACACGTCGAGATCCGGCAATTCGCGGCTCGCGATTTCGGACGCGGAATAGACCGAGGCGCCCGCCTCCGAGACCATTACCTTGGTCATGGCGAGGTCCGGGTTGGCGGCCAGCACCTCGGCGGCGAGCTTGTCGGTCTCGCGTGAGGCGGTGCCGTTGCCGACGGCCAGCAACTCGACCCGGTGGCGGCGGCAGAGGCGGCCCAGAGCCTCGACGGTCTCGCGCCAACGGCGCTGCGGCTCGTGCGGATAGGTGGTTTCAACGGCGAGCACCTTGCCCGTCGCGTCGACCACCGCGACCTTCACGCCGTTGCGGTAGCCCGGATCCAGCCCCAGCGTGGTCCGGCCCCCGGCGGGGGCGGCGAGCAGCAGGTCCTTCAGGTTGCCCGCGAACACCTTCACCGCTTCGGCCTCGGCCTTCTCGAACAGCCGGGTGCGCAGATCGGTCTTGATGCCGGTGCGGATCTTGGTGCGCCACGCGACGCGCACGGTCTCGATCAGCCACCCATCGCCGGGGCGACCCTGGGCGGCGATGCCGTGACGGTGGCAGATCGCCCGCTCGAACGGGCCGGGCGTGCCGGCGGGCATGTCCTCGCCCTCGGCGGTGATGTCGAGATCGAGGATCTCCTCCTTCTCGCCCCGGAACAGGGCGAGGATCCGGTGCGAGGGCATGCGCTCCAGCCGCTCGCTCCAATCGAAGTAGTCCGAGAACTTGGCGCCCGCCGCCTCCTTGCCCTTGCGCACCCGCGAGACGGCCTGTCCGGCGCGCCAGACATCCTCGCGCAGACGCCCGACGAGGTCGGCATCCTCCGCGAACCGTTCGATCAGGATGTGCCGGGCGCCCTCAAGGGCGGCGTCCGCCCCCGCCACGCCCTTGTCCGGGGCGACATAGCCGGTGGCGGCCTTCAGCGGATCGGCAGTTAGGTTGGCGAGGAGAGCCTCGGCGAGCGGCCCGAGCCCGGCCTCGCGGGCGATCTGCGCCTTGGTCCGGCGCTTGGTCTTGTACGGAAGATAGATGTCCTCCAGCCGCGCCTTGGTGTCGGCGGCGGCGATGGCGGCTTCCAGCGCCGGGGTGAGCTTGCCCTGCGCACGGATGCTGTCCAGCACGGTGCCGCGCCGATCCTGCAACTCGCGCAGGTAGCCGAGGCGCTCTTCCAGCGTGCGCAATTGCGAATCGTCGAGGGAGCCGGTCGCCTCCTTCCGGTAGCGGGCGATGAAGGGCACCGTCGCGCCCCCGTCGAGCAGGCCGACGGCGGCCTCGACCTGGGCCTCGCGCACGCCGAGTTCGCGGGCGATCAGCTGGTTCACGGTGGTCATGATGTCTCCCGTCGTCCGAGCGAGCGCGCGTGGAACCGGGGTATGGCCCCGGCGAGCGGGCGGATGTACCGCCTCGGAACCGTCCGGGCCAAGACCCCCTAAGACATCCAAGTCCAAGACCCTGCGAGGAAGAGACTGACCATGCCCGCCCGCCCCCTCGTGCCATTCCCCGATCCCCGGCTCTCGCGTGCCGCCCAGCCGGTCGAGACCTTCGGCCCCGAACTCGCGGCCCTTGCGGACGATCTGCGCGACACCCTCTTGGAGGTCTCCGCCATCGGCCTCACGGCGCCGCATCTCGGCGTGGCCGCGCGGCTGATGGCGATCCGCATGGCGCCGGACGAGGATCTGCACGTCTATGTGAATCCCTCGATCCTCTGGGCCTCGGACGAGACCGAGACCCATGACGAGGGCAGCGTCAGCATGCCGGGCGTGCGCGAGCGGATTACCCGGCCCGCCCGCATCCGCTTCGCCTATTCCAGCCTCGACGGAGCGCGGCACGAGCAGGAGGCGGATGGCTTCCACGCGGCCGTGGTCCAGCACGAGATCGACCAGGCTCGACGGGATCTTCTGGATCGACCGCCTGTCCCGGCTGAAGCGGGAGCGCCTGCTCAAGCGGTTCGGCAAACTGAAGTGAGCCACTGCGCGTAACAGCCGAGGGCGAATCTGACCGGCCGCGACGGCCTTCGCTGGACGGAGGGGGCGATCATCGGAGGGTGCGCTGGGCCCGCGCCAGACGGGCTTCGAGAACAGGACCGTCGAGGAAATGCCCCATACCGTGAAGCGCAGCCTGCGCACCGGCCTGCTCGCGTTCGGCCTTCTCGCGGCGGGCCTCGGCCCCTCTGCCGCCTTCGATCCCGCCCCCGCTCCGGTCGAGGCCGGGCAGGCGGGCTTCGACGCCGCCCGGCTGAAGGCGATCGGCGATTTCGTCCGGCGCGACATCGCCGCGGGCAAGATCCCCGGCATGGTGCTGCTGGTCATGCGCGACGGCAAGCCGGTGATGTTCGACGCGTTCGGCGAGCGTGCACCCGGCTCGCCCATGCAGCGCGACAGCCTGCACCGCATCGCCTCCACGACGAAGATGTTCGTCACCACGGCGGCCCTGCGCCTCTACGAGCAGGGCCGCTTCAAGCTGACCGATCCGGTCGCGACCTATCTCCCCGAATTGAAGGACCTGAAGGTCTTCGCGGGCGCGGAGAGCGGCACCGGCACCGATGTGCCGCCCCCGGAGGCGGCCAAGCGGCCTCCGACCGTGGGGGATCTGATGCGGCACACGGCCGGGCTCACCTATTGGTGGATCGGGCCGTTGAATGCCGTACGGCGCAATCAGCGCGAGCAGGATCTCGAGGGGCTCTACAGCCTGACGGGTGAGGAGATGCTCGCCAAGCTCGGGCAGCAGCCGCTCCTGTACCAGCCGGGTTCGACCTTCGAATACTCCATCGCCACCGACGTGCTCGGCCATCTCCTGGAGCGGATCGAGGGCAAGCCGCTGGACCGGGTCGTGTCGGAGCAGGTGTTGCAGCCCCTCGGGCTCACCGACACGGTGTGGCAGGTCGATGAGGCGCGGGCCGACCGCCTCGCGGAGCCGTCGCAGGCCACGCTGGCGAAGGACCCGCTCGCCTGGGTCTATGGCTGGCTCGACCTGCGCAAGCCGCCGAAGCGCTTCTCCGGCGGCGCCGGGCTCGCCTCGACGGCCGGGGATGTCGGTCGGCTGCTGCAGACGTTGGCCAATGGCGGCGAGATCGACGGGGTGCGGCTGCTCTCTCCGAAGACCGTGCGCTTCATGCTGCATTCCGACCAGCTCGCGGGTCTTCGCGGTCCGCGCAACAACGTCGAGGACGGCTACGGCTGGAGCCTCGTGAACCCGGTCCGCCTCGCCACCGGCGCCCACACGACGCCCGGTGCGCCGGGCGACGTCTATTGGGGCGGC
The DNA here is from genome assembly GCF_042661665.1 of Methylobacterium komagatae. Classification (NCBI taxonomy): domain Bacteria; kingdom Pseudomonadati; phylum Pseudomonadota; class Alphaproteobacteria; order Hyphomicrobiales; family Methylobacteriaceae; genus Methylobacterium; species Methylobacterium komagatae. The sequence goes on along the minus strand of NZ_JBHSWN010000001.1, from coordinate 919,439 downwards.
ATCACCGGGCCGCGCTACATGGTCGATCCGACGGAGCGGCTCGTCGTGGTGGCGATGTTCCAGGCCCCGAGCCTGCGGGGCCATTACTATTCGCTGCTCCGGCAGATGATCTACGGCGCCATGATCAAGTAGGGCGCCCCTACCGCCTGCGCGGCGGCAGGTCGGTGCAGATCCCGAGCGAGACTTCGGCGGCCATGCCGATGGTCTCGCCAAGGGTCGGATGCGGGTGGATGGTGCGGCCGATATCGGCAGCGTCCGCCCCCATCTCGATGGCGAGGCCGATCTCACCCAGCATGTCGCCCGCACTCGGGCCGACGATGGCGCCACCGACGACCCGCTGGGTCTCGCGGTCGAAGATCAGCTTCGTCAGCCCGTAATCGGCGCCGTTGGCGATGGCCCGGCCCGACGCTCCCCAGGGGAAGCGGGCCACATCGACCGGGCGGCCCTGCGCGGCGGCCTGCGCCTCGGTGAGGCCGACCCAGGCGATCTCCGGGTCGGTATAGGCGACGGACGGGATCACCGACGCGTCGAACCCGGCCCTGTGCCCGGCGGCGACCTCGGCCGCCACATGGCCCTCGTGCACCGCCTTGTGGGCGAGCATCGGCGCTCCGGCGAGATCGCCGATGGCGAAGATGTGCGGCACGTTCGTGCGCATCTGGGCATCGACCGGCACGAAGCCGCGCTCGACGTTCACCCCGGCTTCCACGAGCCCGAGCCCGTCGCCGTTGGGCCGCCGCCCCGCCGATTGCAGCACGAGATCGTAGGTGCGCGGATCCGGCTCGTCCTTCAGGGTCACCGTGATCCCGTCCGGCCCGGCCTCGGCCGCGACCACCTCGGCGCCGGTCAGGATGCGGTCGAAGCGGTGGGCGTTGCGCTTGGTCCAGACCTCCACGAGGTCGCGGTCCACCCCGTCGAGGATGTGCGGCAGGCGCTCGACCACATCGACCCGCGCGCCCAGCGCGCTGTAGACGGTCGCCATCTCCAGCCCGATGATGCCGCCGCCGATGACGAGCAGGCGCTTCGGCACGAAGGGCAGTTCGAGCGCGCCGGTCGAATCGACGACGCGCGGATCCTTCGGCAGCATCGGCAGGGCGACCGGGGAGGAGCCCGCCGCGACGATGGCGCTGGCGAAGCCGATCTCCCGCGCCGCGCCCTCGCCGGTCTCGACCGCGATGCGGTTTGCGCCCACGAAGCGCGCCGTGCCGCGCACCACTTCGACCTTGCGCAGGCGCGCCATCTGCCCAAGCCCGTCGGTCAGGCGGCGCACGGTCGCGCCCTTGAAGGCGCGCAGCTTGTCGAGGTCGATCGACGGGGCACCGAAGGACACGCCGTGATCGGCGAGACGCTGCGCCTCCTCCGTGACGGCGGCCACGTGCAGCAGGGCCTTCGAGGGGATGCAGCCCACGTTGAGGCACACGCCGCCGAGAGTCGGCTCGCGCTCTACGAGGATCACCCGCTGGCCGAGATCGGCCGCGCGGAAGGCGGCGGAATAGCCGCCCGGCCCGCCGCCGATCACCATCACGTCGCAATCGGTCTTTCCGGCCGGGGCCGGAGCGGGAGCAGGCGTGGGGGCCGGTGCCTCCTTGGGCGCTTCCGGCGCGGCCGGGCGCGCGTCGCCCTCGGCCTCGATGCGGGCGATCACCGTCCCGGCGGAGACCTTTTCGTTGAGGCCGATCAGCATCTCCACCACCCGCCCGGCCCTGGGCGAGGGGATGTCCATCGTCGCCTTGTCGGATTCGACCACGCACAGGGTCTGGTCGAGGGCGACCGTCTCGCCCGCACTCACCGAAATCTCGATGACGGGCACGTCGCGGTAATCCCCGATATCGGGGACGCGGATGTCGATGATCTCGCTCATGGGGGCGACATTCATGGGATCGACGCTCACAGGAGGGCGCGGCGCAGGTCCGAGAGGACCGAGGCGACATGGCCGAGGAAGCGCGCGGCCGCGACGCCGTCCACCACCCGGTGATCCCAGGACAGGCTGAGGGGCAGGATCAGGCGCGGGCGGAAGGTCTCGCCGTCCCAGACCGGCTCCATCCGCGAGCGCGCCGCGCCGAGGATCGCGACCTCGGGGGCGTTGATGATCGGCGTGAAGCCGTCCCCGCCGATGCCGCCGAGCGACGACACGGAGAAGCAGCCGCCCTGCATGTCGGCTCCGCTCAGGGTGCCCGCGCGGGCCTTGTCGGCGAGCGCCGCCATCTCGGTAGCGATCTCGATCAGGCCCTTGCGGTCGGCATCGCGCACCACCGGGACCATCAAGCCCTTGGGCGTGTCCACGGCGAAGCCGATATGGACGAACTCCTTCATGACGAGGTGGTCCCCGTCGAGGGAGCTGTTGAAGCGCGGATAGGCGCGCAGGGCCGAGGCGGCGGCCTTGATGAGGAAGGCCACCATCGTCACCCGCGCGGGCGGCGTGCGCTTTTCGGCATTCAACCCGACGCGGAAGGATTCGATCTCGGTCACGTCCGCATGGTCGAAATTCGTGACATGCGGGATGGTCAGCCAGTTGCGTGTGAGGTTCGCCCCCGAGAGCGACTGGATGCGCGACAGCGGCTCGCGCCGCACCGGCCCGAACTTGGCGAAATCCACCTCGGGCCAGGCTGGCAGGTTGGCGCCGATCCCGCCGGACACCGGAGCCACCGGAGCGGAGGCGGGCGCGGCCAGCGCCGACTTCACGAAGGCATGGACGTCCTCGCGCAGGATGCGGCCCTTCGGTCCGCTGGGCGGTACGCGGTCCAGGGTGACGCCGAGTTCGCGGGCGAGCTGGCGCACGGAGGGGCTGGCATGGGCCGAGCCGGCGGCGGCGGCGACAGGCTGAGGCGCGGTCGCAGGTGCGGCAGACGGCGTGGGAGCCGGAGGCGAAGCCGGAGCCGGTACGGACGGCGGGGGAGGCGGGGCGGAGGGCGGCTCGGCGGCGGCCTTCTCCGTGCCCTCGGCTTCGAGCGTCAGAATCGGCGTGCCCTGCGAGACCTTGGAGCCCACGGCCACCAGAAGCTCGCGCACGACGCCCGCGACGGGGGAGGGAACCTCCATCGTCGCCTTATCGGATTCGAGGCTCAGGATCAGGTCGTCCACCGCGAGGCGGTCGCCCGGCTTCACCATGAGCTCGATCACCGGCACGTCCTTGTAGTCACCGATGTCGGGAAGGGTGATCTGCAGCGCGGCGCTCATGCAGGGGGTCGTCCTCGGGAGAAGGGTACGCGTTGGGCGGGCGTGATCCGGCTCCCCTCGCGAAATACGCGAGGGGAGTGGTGGCCTTGCGGGGCGTCAGAGGGTCCAGGGCGCCGGGGCGGCCTGGTCGATACCGTAGTGGCGGATCGCCTCGGCGACCTTGGCGCGGGGCACGCTGCCCGCCTCGCTCAGGGCGTGGAGGGCCGCGATCACCACGTGCTGGCGGTCCACCTCGAAGAAGCGGCGCAACTCGTTGCGGGTGTCGCTGCGTCCGAACCCGTCGGTGCCGAGCGCCACGAACCGGGCGGCGACATAGGAGGCGATCAGCTGCGGATAGGCACGGACATAGTCGGTCGCGGCGATAATCGGCGCAGAGCCGGGCAGGAGCTTGGCGACATGGCTCCGGGGGGCCTCGGTTTCGGGGTTGAGCCGGGCCTGTCGCTCGGCGGTCTGGGCGTCGCGGGCGAGTTCGCTGAAGCTCGTGGCGCTGAACACCTCGGCCTCGACGCCCCAATCGCGCTTCAGCATCTCAGCGGCGGCGATGACCTCCGGCAGGATCGCGCCCGAGCCGAGGAGGCGCACCGCGCCCGTCCCGGTCTCCGGTCCGGAGAGGCGGTACAGGCCCTTGAGGATGTCCGCCTCGGCGCCCGCCGGCATGGAGGGCTGGGCGTAGTTCTCGTTCATGGCGGTGAGGTAGTAGAACTCGTCCACCCCCTCTTCCATCATGCCGCGCACGCCGTGATCGACGATCACCGCCATTTCGTAGGCGAAGGCGGGGTCATAGGCGCGGCAGTTCGGAATCGCCGCCGCCTGCATGTGGCTCGACCCGTCCTGGTGCTGAAGGCCCTCGCCGCCCAGCGTCGTGCGCCCGGCCGTTGCGCCGATGAGGAAGCCCCGCGCCCGCTGGTCCGCCGCCGCCCAGATCAGGTCGCCGACCCGCTGGAAGCCGAACATCGAATAGTAGATGTAGAACGGCAGCATCGACAGGCCGTGCACGCTGTAGCTCGTGGCCGCCGCCGTCCAGGACGAGATGGCGCCCGCTTCCGTGATGCCCTCTTCCAGCAACTGCCCGTCGCGAGCCTCGCGGTAATAGAGCATCGAGCCGGCATCCTCCGGCTCGTAGAGCTGGCCCTGCGGCGCGTAGATGCCGACCTGCCGGAACAGGTTCGCCATGCCGAAGGTGCGCGCCTCGTCGGCGACGATCGGCACGATGCGGGGCCCGAGATCCTTGTGCTTCAGGAGGTTGCCGAACAGGCGGACCACGGCGGTGGTGGTCGACATCTCCTTGCCGCCCGCCTCCAGGGCGAAGGCGGCATAGGTCGAGAGCGGAGGCACCGGCACGGTCGGCGCGGTGCGGCGGCGGGCGGGCAGCATGCCGCCGAGGCTGTCGCGGCGCTCGCGCAGGTAGCGCATCTCGGCGCCGTCCTCGGCGGGCTTGTAAAAGTCCAGCGCCTCGACCTGCGCGTCGGTGAGGGGCAGGGCGAAGCGGTCGCGGAAGGCGCGCAGGGCGTCCACGTCGAGCTTCTTCGCCTGATGGGCGGTCATGCGCGATTCGCCCGCGCCACCCATGCCGTAGCCCTTCTTGGTCTTGGCCAGGATCACCGTCGGGCGGCCCTTGGTCGCCTTCGCGGCGGCGAAGGCCGCGTAGAGCTTGCGGAAATCATGCCCGCCGCGCTTCAGCCGGTCGACATCGGCGTCGGACATGTGGGCGACGAGCCGCGCACCTCCGGATCCTCACCGAAGAAGTGAGCGAGGTTGTAGGCGCCGTCCTTGGCGCCCAGCGTCTGATACTTGCCGTCCACCGTCTCGGCGAAGCGGCGCAACAGGGCGTGGTTGGTGTCCCGGGCGAAGATCCCGTCCCATTCCGAGCCCCACAGCACCTTGATGACGTTCCAGCCCGCGCCGCGGAACAGGTTCTCCAGTTCCTGGATGATCTGTCCGTTGCCGCGCACCGGGCCGTCGAGCCGCTGCAGGTTGCAGTTGATGACGAAGGTCAGGTTGTCGAGGTTCTCGCGCGCGGCGAGCGACAGGCCCGCGATCGATTCCGGCTCGTCCATCTCGCCGTCGCCGAACACGCCCCAGACATGGCGGCCGGCGGTGTCGGCGAGGCCGCGGTCGGACAGGTAGCGCATGAAGCGCGCCTGATAGACCGAATGGATCGGCCCGATGCCCATGGAGCCGGTAGGCACCTGCCAGAAATCCGGCATCAGCCAGGGATGCGGATAGGAGCACAGGCCGTCGCCGGAAATCTCCTGGCGGTAATGCTTCAGCTGGTTCTCGGAGAGCCGCCCGTCGAGGAAGGCGCGGGCATAGACGCCCGGTGCCGAGTGCGGCTGGAAGTAGACGAGGTCTCCGTCCGCGCCACCCTTGAAGAAGTGGTTGAAGCCGACCTCGAACAGTTCGGCGGCGGAGGCGTAGCTCGCCACGTGCCCGCCGAGTTCGCCGTAGGCCATGTTGGCGCGCACCACCATGGCCAGCGCGTTCCAGCGGATGATCGAGGTCAGCCGCTCCTCGATGTCGAGGTCGCCGGGATAGCGCGGCTGCTTCTCCAGGGGGATCGTGTTCCGGTAGGGCGAGTAGGGCAGCGCCTCCTCGGACAGGCCGATCTCCTTCGAACGGCGCTCCAGCCGGTCGAGGATGAAGCGCGCCCGCGCCGGGCCTTCCATCCGGAACAGCGAATCCAGCGCCGCCACCCAATCGGCTGTCTCCACCGGATCGGTATCGACCTCCGCCGACCGCGCGATCGTGGTCTTGGACGGAACGGCATTCATGGGGCGGCCTCCCTGGTTTCATGGGACAATAAAGGCACGCGTGAGGGAAGTGTTGCCGGATTCGGGCATCGGCTCCGCTGCGATAGGCAAGATCGACCGTGTTTCCAGGGCTTCAAGGTATGCTATGCCGCAAAGAGGCCGGTGAGCGCGCGTTCGGCCGTCATTGGTGCGGAGAAACGGAAAAAATGGCCACTCGGTCGCCCATCCTCGATCCGGCGAGCCTGCGCATCCTCGAGCGCCTTCAGCAGAACAGCGAGATCAGCACGTCGGACTTGGCCGAATCCGTCGGCCTCTCGACCTCGCCGTGCTGGCGGCGGGTGAACGACCTGAAGGCGGCGGGCGTCATTCGCGGCTGCGTCGCGGTGGTCGATCCGCTGAGTGTCGGCCTGCCCGTGAACGTGTTCGTGCATGTCTCGCTGGAGAAGCAGACCCAGGCCGCGTTGCAAGCCTTCGACGAGGCCGTCCGGTCCCGCCCGGAGGTGATGGAATGCTACCTGATGAGCGGCGAGGCCGATTACCTGCTGCGCGTCGTGCTGGAGGACTTGAGCCAGTACCAGCAACTGGTGCTCGACCATCTCACCCGCATCCCGGGGGTGGCGAGCATCCGCTCCAGCTTCGCCCTCGGCCAAGTGAAGTACACGACCGCCCTGCCGCTCGGGCACCTGCAGCGATGAGCGTTTGGAAGAAGCTTCCACCTATGTGGTCATTTTCAAATGATATTGCAGTCAGAATTGGATTGAGCCGTCATAGGGCGCAAAAATACGAGAAAGTTTGCAAGCACATTTCGCGGCTGATCAGCTAATCTTCCCTCATCGCATTCAGGTCGGCCGCTGGGGCCGGAGAGGAAGTTCGCCATGTCCATGCTGTCCGGGTTCGAGCGCTATCCCCTCACCTTCGGCCCGACGCCGATCGAGCCCCTGAAGCGCCTCTCGGCCCATCTCGGCGGCGGTGTCGAGATCTATGCCAAGCGCGAGGATTGCAATTCCGGTCTCGCCTATGGCGGCAACAAGCTGCGCAAGCTCGAATACATCGTGCCGGACGCCCTGGCCTCCGGCGCCGATACGCTTGTCTCGATCGGTGGCGTGCAGTCGAACCACACCCGTATGGTCGCCGCAGTGGCCGCCAAGCTCGGCCTGAAGTGCCGCCTGATCCAGGAAGCCTGGGTGCCGCACGAGGATGCCGTCTACGACCGCGTCGGCAACATCCTCCTGTCGCGCTTGATGGGCGCAGAGGCGCAGCTCGTCGATGACGGGTTCGACATCGGCATCCGCGATAGCTGGAAGCGCGCCCTGGCCGAAGTCGAGGCCGAGGGCGGCAAGCCCTACGCGATCCCCGCCGGTGCCTCGGTGCACAAGTTCGGCGGCCTGGGCTATGTCGGCTTCGCCGAGGAAGTGCGCGCCCAGGAGAAGGAGATGGGCGTGCATTTCGACTACATCGTCGTCTGCACCGTCACCGGTTCGACCCATGCCGGCATGGTCGTGGGCTTCGGCGCCGATGGGCGCGCCCGCAACGTCATCGGCATCGACGCCTCCTGCACCCCGGCTCAGACCAAGGCCCAAGTGCTCTCGATTGCCCGGAACACCGCCGAGCTGATCGGCGCGGCCTCCGTCGCGGACGAGGACGTGGTCATCAACGAAGACTACGCCTACCCGGTCTACGGCGTGCCCTCGAAGGAGACCGTCGAGGCGATCCGCCTTTCGGCCCGGCTGGAAGGCATGATCACCGACCCGGTCTACGAGGGTAAGTCGATGCAGGGCATGATCGATCTCGTGAAGAAGGGCTTCTTCCCCAAGGGCTCGAAGGTGCTCTACGCCCATCTCGGCGGCGCCCCGGCGCTCAACGGCTACAGCTACACCTTCCGCAACGGCTGATCCGCTCAGAAGGCGAGGGGGGCGTTATCGACGACCTCCTTCATCACGAAGAAGGTTCGCGTCTGACGGACGCCGGGCAGGCGGATCAGCGTGTCGCTGTGAAGCCGGTTGAAATCGGCCATGTCGCGGACGCGGACCTTCAGGAAGTAGTCGAAATCCCCCGCCACGAGGTGGCAATCCAGCACGGTCGGCAGGCCGGACACCGCCTGCTCGAACGCCTCGAAGCTCTCGGGCGTCGACCGATCCAGCACCACGCCCACGATCACGAGGGAGCCCCGTCCGATCTTCTCCGGGGCGATCTCGGCCCGCACGCCACGAATGTAGCCCGCCTCGAACAGGCGCTGCGTCCGGCGGTGGCAGGTGGCGGCGCTGGTATTCACCCGTACGGCGAGATCCGCGTTAGCGAGACGGCCATCCGCCTGCAGCAGCCGCAGGATCTTCACATCCATGCGGTCGAGCTCGTCGGGAATGGAAGTCTCTTTCATCATCTGCCTGCCGAAAGGAAGCGATCTGCAAGGAAGGCCATAGCCCCGCAAGGGTGGCCCCGTCCTTCCCAGCTTGGCAAGCGTCGTGCCCGGATGGCGAGGCGCAATTCGCCCATAGGTTGTATTTGCTCCGGATCGCTTAGCGGAAGAGGTTGGTTGTCCAAGGTGCGTGGCCCCTGAAGCCGGGTGCCGAGGACAAGAGGCTTACCCGCGAGGCCCGGATGAACTCCGACAAGGCGAACGACGCGCTGATCCGGCGCAACGCCGAACTCGAAGCGGACAATGCCCGCCTTCGCCTGCTTCTCGATCGCCGTGACACACCGGCCGAGTTGCGCCACCGTCTGCGCACGACCCTCGGCCTCGTGCGAGACGTCATCCAGCGTTCCGCCGAGGCGCGCGAGGAGGCCTCCGATTACGCGGCCCATCTCCGCGACCGGCTCGACGCCATCGTGCGCATGCATGTCGCCATCGACCATACAGGGGATGTGAGCCTGCACGCGGCCATCGCCGAGGAATTGCTGACCTATACCCTCCAGGAGGGGGACCGCCTGCTCCTGAGCGGACCAGCGATCCGGCTACGCCCCCGAGCTGCGCAGATCTTCGGATTGGCCATTCACGAATTGGCGGTCAACGCGGTCGAGTTCGGGGCAGCGACGAATCCGACGGGCCGGATCGAGGTCTCCTGGCGCGTCGAGGCGGAGGGGGCGGAGCCGACCCTGTTCCTGACATGGAAGGAATCCTCGCGGGCCATCCTCGCCACGCCGGTCCGGCACGGCTTCGGTACGGAGGTGCTGACCCAGATGGTCGGGCACGATCTCGGCGGGCGGACGACCCTTGTGTTCGAGCCGGATGGATTGTGCTGGACGTTGTGCTGCCCGTTCTCGTCCCGGGTCGGAAACCTCGTGCCGGACGAGGGCGAGGGAGGGGCCAACGGGGAGTGAGGTCTCACCCCGCCTGCGGGAAGAGCGCGCGGGCGGCCAGCGCCGGGTCCACCGGCTTACGCAGCAACGGAATGGCCGCATGCCGTGCGGGGATCACATCGGGGTCGTAGCCCGTTGCGAAGGCGAAGGGGATGCCCCGTGCGGCCAGGGTGTCGGCGACGGGGAAGACCATCTCACCCAGCAGGTTCACGTCGAGGATGGCCGCATCGATCGCGGCGTCCCCGTCGAGGAGCGTTAGCGCTGCGGCGACGCTGGAGGCGGGGCCGACCACCGTGGCGCCGCTCTCCTCCAGTGCCTTCAGCAGGCGCCGCATCACGAAATACTCGTCCTCGACCAAGAGGATGGCGCGGGCAGCGAGACGCATCGCGTCCATCAGGACGTCTCCTCCTTGCCGACCTGATCCAGGGGGAGGGCGATCGTGCAGCGCACCTCCGCCTCGTCCAGCCAGTAATCCGTGCGTGCACCCAGGGCAAAGGGCAGGGCTTGCTCGATCAGTTCCCGGCCGTAGCCGCTGCGGCTCGCGCGCCCGCCCGCCCCCCGCTCCGGATCGAGGCCCGTCTCCATCCAGACCAGCGAAAGCCAAGTCCGGCCCCCGGATTGCACGATCTCCCAGGTCACGCTCAGGTGCCCCCGGTCGTTGGCGAGTGCTCCGTATTTCCGGGCATTGGTCGCGAGTTCGTGGATGGCAAGCGCGATGGTCTGGACCACGCCGCTGCGCAGCCGGATCCGCGGCCCCTCGATCCGCACCCCCTTGCCCGACAGGGGCGCGCCGAGGGCGTCGAGTTCGCGCCCTACGATGTCGCCGATGGAGACGCTCTCCGCATCCGAGTTCGCGAGCAGATCTTGTACGCGCGCCAGGGCGACCAACCGGTCATTGAATTGATCGATGAAGCGCTCGTTCGGGCCGGTGTGATCGAAAGTCTGGCGCGCGATGCCGTCCACCACCGCGATCAGGTTGCGGGTCCGATGCTGCAATTCGTGGACGAGGATCTGCTGGCGATCCTGCATGGAGCGCAGGTCGTCCACATCGCTGGAGGTGCCGAGCCATTCGACGATGCGACCGCTCGCGTCGCGGACCGGCGTGGCGCGTGTCTGGAACCAGCGATAGCGGCCTTCCCTCGCGGACAGGAGGCGGCTGTCCATCTTCAATTGCCCGAGACCCTTGGCACCTTGCCAAAAGTCCAGGGCCGCATCGCGGTCGTCGGGATGGAGCGCGACGAGCCAGCCGAAGCCGAGGCTCTCCCCATGGGATTGCCCCGTGAATTCCTGCCATTGTCGGCTCGACCAGGTCCAGGCGCCGTCCGCCGCCGCGCGCCAGACGAGTTGCGGAATGCCCTCCAGCAGGACGCGGTGCCGCTCCTCGCTCTCGCGCAACGCGAGTTCGGCGCGCTTACGGGCGGTGATATCCTCGTACAGCACGGTGAGGCGGTCGTGCCCGCGCGGGTAGATGAAGACTTCGAACCAGCGGCCGAGGGCAGCGAACTCGTACTCGATCTGCTCGGGCCGCCCGAGCCGGAGGGACCGGTCGAGCGCCTCGTACCAGCGGGCATCAAGGGAGGGGAACAACTCGTGGGCGGTGCTGCCCTTCGCCTGTGCGACCGCCACCCCGAACAGCCGCTCGAAGGCGGGGTTCAGTTCGAGGAAGATCTGATCGAAGGCCCGGCCCTTCGCATCGCGGACGAGGCCAAGATCGCAATAGCCCTGGCCCATGTTCTGGAATAGCGAGCGGTAGCGTTCGTCATCCTCCCGCGCGGCCGCATCGCGGGCCTCCCGCGCGCGCAGCGCCGCCTCTGCCGCAACGAGGCGACGACGGAGCCCGTCTATGCTGTCGGCATCGTCCATAGGCCCTTCAACGCCGCTCGAAGGATCGCAGCACCATGTCCTCGCCACTCCCCCATGGATATGACGTCGGCGCGATGTGGGCAGGGCGAGTATCCCGGTCAGCGGCAAGGCTCTCCCGGACAGCGTTGCATTTTGCGCGTGCGCCGTAGCGCGACCGAACGTCTCCACCGAGGGGCCGGGGCGTTGCCAAGGGGCGGATCGGCTGTCACTGCCGAGGTGTGAGGGACAGCGCGGGAATGGTCATGACGCTTGCCGACCCTGTCGCCCGCGCTGCCGAGGCGGCGCGCCGCCAAGCCCAGCGCTTTCCGGGGGCCATCGCCAAGGACGCGCTGCCCTGGGCGGTGATCGAGGCCTACGATGCCGACGTTCGCCTGTATCTCGAACGCGACCCGCGTATCGAGGACGAGCGCGACCGCGTGCTGATCGCCGCGGTGGAGCTCGCAGAAACGCCTCCCGACGACGAGGAGGACATTACCGCCGCCCGCGCCCACCTCGTGGATGCGATCGACTATTTGGAGCAGGCGGTGCTGCGCTTCGGACGCCCGAACCGTCAGGCGATCAAGATCGGGCTCGGTCCGATCGAGCGGTAACTGCAACTGCAACGTGCGATTAACCGGTGCGTGCCTAACTCGCAGCTTCGTGGCTGGCGTGAGACGAGTCCGTGCAAGTCGAGAAGCCCGCGCCCCGGCCTTCGGCCCGCACGCTCTCCCTGACCGAGATGGTCCTGCTGGCGCTGGTCGTGTCGGTGTGCATCTACCCGGCCTTCGCGCCGTTCAACGGCTCCAAGCCCACCGGCTTCACGCGAGACGCCGCGAACCAACCCGATCGCCATGCGCGCTGAGCGGCTGTCGCCCGGCACCTGCACGTGGTGCCTGATCGGCGCGATCATCCTCGTGACCCTCGTCTGGATGCGCGTGGCAGGGCTGAACTTCGCCTGGGACAGCGCCGCCCTCACTGTCGGCGCCTGCGCCGGGCTTGCGGTGCTCGCGGCCTTCTACCGGACGTGGCGACCCGAGCCGCGCATCGCCGACACCCTGACCGCGCTCGCGCAGGTCATCGCCTTCGGGGCCTGCGCGGCGCCCCTGTCCTACGCGGTCGCCGCAACGGGCGGGGCACTCTGGGATTCGACCTTCTATGGCTGGGATCAGGCCCTCGGCCTGGATTGGCGGACCTATCTCGGCTGGGTCGATGCGCATCCGAAGCTCGGCTTCGCGATGACCCTCGCCTATCGCAGCCTGATGGCGCAGATGATGCTCGTCGTCATCCTGCTCGGGTTCGTGGGCCGACTGGCCGTCCTCCGGCAATTCGTTCTCGCCTTCTGCCTGTCCGGGACGGTCACGATCCTGATCTCGGGACTGACCCCGGCCATGGCGAATTTCGTGTACCTGCATCTCAAGCCGGAGGATTTCTCGCACCTCCAGCCCGCCGCCGCCTATGCCCATGTGGCGCATCTCGCGGGCCTGCGCGACGGTTCGTTCCACACGATCTCCCTCGACACGCTGGAAGGTATCATCACCTTCCCGAGCTTCCACGCGACGCTCGGTGCCCTGTTCCTCTGGGCCTTCTGGAGCCTTCGCTGGGCACGTCTGCCCGCCCTGGTCCTCAACGGGCTGCTCGTTGCCTCTACGCCAATCGATGGCGGCCATTATTTCGTGGACGTCATCGCCGGGCTCGCCATCGCGGTCGTCGCGATCCTGGCCGCACGCTGGTTTGCCCGCGGCCCGGTGACGGCGCCCCTGCAGGACGTGCCGAGCTCGGTCCCCGCCGCCGAAGTGGGCAACGCGCGACTTTTTGCGCAGTGATGCTTCCGAGGGCATTTGTGCGCTTGCCTCATCACTAGGCAATCTGCTTGAGAGCGGGGCAGTTCACTCGAAGGTTTTTCGAATGCTGCCCATTCTCGCGCGGGTCGTGCCCGGCGTCACGCTGCTTACCTTGTCCGCCACGCCCAGCCTCGCCGCTCCGGCTGCGCCCGATACCGGCAGCACGGCCTGGATCCTGACCTCCTCGGCACTCGTGCTGTTCATGACGCTGCCGGGCCTCGCCCTGTTCTATGGCGGGCTGGTCCATGCGCGGAACGTGCTCTCGGTGCTGATGCAGTGCTTCGCGATCTGCTGCATCGTCTCGGTGCTCTGGGCCGTCTGCGGCTACAGCCTCGTCTTCGATGGCGACGGGGCCTGGCTTGGGGGGCTGGGAAAGGCGTTCCTGGCCCATCTCGATCCGGTTCGCCCGGCGACCGTTCTGCCGGAGACCGTCTTCGCGCTCTACCAGATGACCTTCGCGGTCATCACGCCCGCGCTCATCATCGGCGCCTTCCCCGAGCGGGTGGCCTTCCCCTTCGTCGCCCTGTTCTCGGCCCTGTGGATGCTCGTCGTATACGTGCCGGTGGCGCATTGGATCTGGGGCGGCGGCTGGCTCGCCGCCCTGGGCACGATGGATTTCGCGGGCGGCATCGTGGTCCACACCACGGCGGGCGTCTCGGCCTTGCTTCTGGCCCTCATGGTCGGCCGTCGCCGGGGCTTCCCTCGACGCTTCAGCCGCCGCACAGCCCCGGCATGACGATGATGGGCGCCGGCATGCTCTGGGTCGGCTGGTTCGGCTTCAACGGCGGCAGCGCGCTGGCGGCGGATGCGAGCGCGGGCAACGCCATCCTCGTCACGCATCTCTCGGCTTCCGCGGGCGCCCTGGCCTGGACGGCGGCCGAATGGGTGAAGATCCGCAAGCCGACCTCCATCGGCATCGTCACGGGCTGCGTGGCGGGCCTCGCCACCATCACCCCGGCGGCGGGCTACGTCTCACCGGCGGCGGCTCTGCTCATCGGCCTCGCGGGCGGGCTCGTGTGCTTCTTCGTGACCCTGTTCGTGAAGCACCGCCTCGTCATCGACGATTCGCTGGACGTGTTCGCCGTTCACGGAGTCGGCGGCATCCTCGGCTCGCTGCTGCTGGCGGTCTTCGTCCCGGCCGGTCTCGGCGGTGTCGGCCTCGCGGAAGGCCGCACCGTGCTCGACCAGTTGGGCGTGCAGGTGCTGGCCGTCGTGGTGGTGGCCCTGTGGTCGGGCGTCGCCACCTACGGTCTCGGCCGGGCGCTCGGCCTCGTGACGCCGCTGCGGGTCGATCAGGAGGCCGAGCATGACGGGCTCGACCTCGCGAGCCACGGCGAACGCGCCTACGAGTTCACCGCCTAGAGCATTTTCCGCTGAAGGGGACGCCGGTTCGGCGCAAGAAAATGCTCTAGTACGTGGCACGCCCACCGGAGACGTCGAACACGGCTCCGGTGGAGAACGAGGCCTCCTCGCTGGCGAGCCAGCAGATCAGCGAGGATACCTCCTCGATGCCCCCGAACCGGCCCATCGGGATCTTCGACAGCATGAAGGCGATGTGCTCGTCGCTCATCTGGTCGAAGATCGCCGTGCGCACGGCCGCCGGGGTCACGCAGTTCACGCGGATCCCGGTCCCGGCGAGTTCCTTGCCGAGTGACTTGGTGAAGCCGATCACCCCCGCCTTGGAGGCCGAGTAGGCGGAGGCGTTGGGGTTGCCCTCCTTGCCCGCGATGGAGGCGACGTTGACGATGCGGCCATAGCCGCCCTGCTCCATGGCGGGGACGGCCGCTTGGTTGCAGTAGAACAGGCCGGTCAGGTTCACGTCGATGACCCGGCGCCACGCCTCCGCGGAATAGTCCTTCACGGGTCCGTTCGGCCCGGTGATCCCGGCGCTGCACACCATCACGTCGAGTCCGCCGAGCGCGGCGAGGCTTCCCGCCATCGCCCGGCCCACGGCCTCGGCATCGGTGATGTCGAGGGCCTGGACGTCGGCGGCGCCGATCGCGGCCTGAGCCGAGGCCAGGGCCCCGGCATTCATGTCCCACAGGCTCACCCGGGCGCCCTCGTCCGTCAGGCGGGTGGCGACGGCGAGGCCGATGCCCGCCGCCCCCCGGTGACGATGGCCCGGCGCCCGGCGAAGCGGTTCGCGAAGGTCATGGCTCAGCCCTCCCGCCGCTGCCAGGCGAGCACGTCCTGACGCTGCTGCCCGAGCTTCTCGATGCCGAGCGTCATCACGTCGCCGGGCTTCAGGTAGACCGGCTGGGGCTTCACACCCATGCCGACGCCGGGGGGTACCGGTGGTGATCACGTCGCCCGGCATCAGTGTCATGAAGCGGCTCACGTAGCTGACGATGTGCGCGCAGGTGAAGATCATCGTCCGGGTGTTCCCGGTCTGCATCCGCTTGCCGTTCACGTCGAGCCAGAGGTCGAGGGCCTGCGGATCGCCGACCTCGTCGGCGGTGACGAGCCACGGGCCGACCGGCCCGAACGTGTCGCAACCCTTGCCCTTGTCCCAGGTGCCGCCGCGCTCGATCTGGTATTCGCGCTCGCTCACATCGTTGACGAGGCAGTAGCCCGCGACATGCGCCAGCGCGTCCGCCTCCTCGATGTAGCTCGCGCGGCGGCCGATCACGATGCCGAGCTCGACCTCCCAATCGCCCTTCACGGAATCCTTGGGCAGCATCACGGGATCGTTCGGGCCGTTCAGCGACGAGATCGCCTTGGTGAACACCACCGGCTCGGAGGGGATCGGCAGGTTCGATTCGGCGGCGTGGTCGGCGTAGTTCAGTCCGATGGCGATGAACTTGCCGATCCCCGCCACGGGCACGCCGAGACGGGGCTCACCCTGGACGATGGGCAGGCTCTCCGGCGCCAGGGCTGCGAGCCGCGCCAGCGCTTCGGCCCCGAGGCAATGGCCGTCGATGTCGGAGACATGGCCGGACAGGTCGCGGATGCGCCCCTCGCTGTCGAGCAGGCCGGGCTTTTCGTGGCCCGCCGGGCCGTAGCGCAGAAGCTTCATCGTTCGTCCCTCCCTTGAACAACAGATAATCCCATATTATGGGATTGATTGTTTGTATGTGGGACGATAATGGCGGGGTGAACACGGCGCAATGGCGAAATCCGTTTCCGGCAGCCAGACTCTGCTACGCGGGCTCGACGTGCTCGAAGCGGTGGCGGCAGGCGCGCGGGACTTGCCCGCCCTGTCTGCGGCGCTGGGCACCACACGCTCGACCACGCATCGGCTCGCCGCCGCCCTCGTAGAGCGACGCTATCTCACCTTCGTCCCCCGGGAGGGGTACGGCCTCGGCCCGAAGCTGATGGGCTCGGCTTCCGCGCGCAATCGACGATGGCGGTGCCACAGGTGGCGCGGCCTCACCTCGAACGCTTGGCGGAGACCTGCGAGGACACAATCCATCTCGGCATCCTCGACGGCGAATCGGCGCTCTACCTCGACAAGATTCCCGGGCGGCGGCGGGTCGAGATCAGTTCGCGGGTCGGCGAGCGCCAACCGGTCTGGTCGACGGGGCTCGGCAAGGCGCTGATCCTCGATCTCAGCGAGGCGCGCTGGCGTGACTTCTACCGGGTTGGCGAGGCGCGCGGGGCGCATCCGCCGCGCGACCTCGACACGTGGCTCTCGCGGATGCGCGACTATGCAAGCCGGGGCGTCGCCTTCGACCACGAGGAGAACGAGCCTGAGGTGCGCTGCGTCGCGGCGCCCATCCGCGATGCTTCGGGCGCCATCGTGGCCGGGCTCAGCGTGTCCAGTACGGCGCAGTACATGGATGCCGCGCGGATGGAACAGCTTACCGATGAGGTGCGCGCCACTGCCCTCACGATCAGCCGGGCGCTCGGCTGGTCGGGGTGAGGGGTCAGTGCCCGGCGGGCTCGTGGATCGGGCAGCCGTTGCAGCGTATCTTCGTCCACCGCTTGCTAGCGGTAATCGGTCGGCACCAAGCCGTAGCGGGCAATCTTGTCGTAGAGTGTCTTACGCGGGGCGCCCAGGGCCTCGGCGGCGAGGCGCACGTCCCCGCCCGCGACGATCAGCTCGTCGCGGATCAGGTCACGCTCGAACCGCTCGACCCGCTCGGCCAGCGTCGGGGTCGGTGCGGGTTCGGCCGCCTTGTCCTCCGGCGCGAAGCCGAGGGCGCAGCGTTCCGCGAAATGGCCGAGTTCACGCACGTTGCCCGGCCAGCTATGGCGCTGGAGATGGTCGCGCACCGCCCGCGTGACCGGCGGCGCCTCGCGGCCGAAGCGGGTGGCGGCCTTGGCGAGGAAGTGCTGGAACAGCAGCGTCACGTCCTCCCGCCGGTCGCGCAGCGGGGGATCGCCACCGTGATGACGTTCAGGCGATGGTAGAGGTCATCGCGAAACGTGCCCTGCGCGGCCTCCAGGCCGAGATCGACCTTGGTGGCGGCCACGACGCGCATGTCGATGGGCCGGACCTCATTGGTGCCGAGCGGTTCCACCGTCCGCTCCTGCAGGACGCGCAGCAGCTTCACCTGAAGCGGCAGCGGCATGCTCTCGATCTCGTCGAGGAACAGGGTGCCACCCTGCGCGTGCTCGATCCGCCCGATCCGGCGCTTGAGGGCCCCGGTGAAGGCGCCCGCCTCGTGGCCGAACAGCTCGCTCTCCACCACGCTGTCGGGCAGGGCCCCGCAATTCATCGCAACGAAGTTGCGCTCGGCCCGGCGGCTCCAGCGGTGCAGGGCGCTGGCCACCACTTCCTTGCCGGAGCCGGTCTCGCCCAGCACCAGCACGTCGACATCCGCCGCCGCCACGTCACGCACGAGGCGGCGCAGCCGGACCATCTCGGGCGAGACGCCGAGGAAGGCGGGGTCCTCATCAAGGGCCGCGTCGAGGCTGGCGCGCAGACGCCGGTTCTCCACCACGAGCTTGCGCCGCTCCAAGGCCCGGCGCACGGAGGCGACCAGGGCGTCGGCCGGGTACGGCTTGGCCAGGAAATCCACCGCCCCGCCCCGGAGCGCGGCCACCGCCATGGAGATGTCCCCGTGGCCGGTGATGAGGATCACCGGCAGATCCGGGTCGATCCGGTGCAGCCGCTCCAGCAGGGTGCGTCCGTCCGCTCCGGGCAGGCGCACATCGCTCACCACCACGCCCGGCGCTTCCTCGAGGATCGCGGACAGTGCCGATTCCGCATCCCCGAAGGTCTCGACAACGAGCCCGTCGAGTTCCAGGCTCTGCCGATTGGCCCGGCGCACATCCTCCTCGTCGTCGATGAAGACGACGCGCTCCGCTGCATCCCCGCTCATGCGCTCGCCTCCGTCTCCCTTGGGCGGCCCTCGGTCCTGTCCGCAGGCACCAGTTCTACCCGGAACACCGTGCCGCCGCTGGGGGCGTCTCGCACGCTCAGCGTGCCGCCGCACTCCTCGATGATGCCGCGGCTGATGGCGAGGCCGAGGCCGAGCCCATCCGCCTTCGTGGTGAAGAACGGCTCGAAGATCTGCCCCCGCGCGGCCTCGGGGATGCCCGGCCCGTCGTCGCGCACCTCAATGGCGACGCGCTCGGCCTCCGGGGTCACCGATACATCGACATGGCGGCTCGGGCGCCCGGCCACCGCATCGAGGGCGTTCTGCACGAGGTTCACGAGCACCTGTTCCAGCCGGGAGGCATCGCCGATCACCGCGAGGCCGGGGGCCTGCGAGACGGTCAGCGGCGTGCCGTCCGCCTCGGCCCGCGCGGTCGCCACTTCGAGCGCCCCGCGCAACAGGGCGGCGACCTCCACCGGCTCGCGGCGGCCGGAGGCGCGGCGGGCGAAGCCCTTCAACTGCCGGGTAAGGCCGCCGATCCGGTCGGTGAGACGACCGATCGCGGCGACGTTCTCCACGGCGTCCTGCACACGTCCGCGCTCCATCAGCTTGCCGGTGTTGTCGGCATAGGAGCGGATCGCGGCGAGCGGCTGGTTGATCTCGTGCGCCATGCTCGCGGCGAACTGGCCGAGGGCGGCGAGCCGACCGGCCTGGGCGAGTTCCCGGCCGAGCCGCTCGCGCTCGGCCATCTCGTCGCGCAGCCTGTCATTGGCGGCGCTGAGGGCACGGGTGCGCTCGGCCACCCGCTCCTCCAATTCGGCGCGCCGCGTCGCGGCCTCGGCGAGGCGGTTGCGCATCCGGGCGCGGCGGGCGAGCCAGACCGTGAGGCCGAATCCGGCAAGTCCCGTGGCCAGCACCGCGATCACTTGCGCCTGAGCCCGCTCCCGCGCCACCGCCTTGGTGATCGGCGTCAGGCTGTGAATGCGCCAATCCGTGTCCCCGACGGGGGCATCGCGCACCACGGCGAGCCGCGCGGGTTCGGCGCCACGGCCGACGCGTACCAGCCCATCCTGCGCGGGGTGGAGGGGAAGCGCGGTGAGCGGGACGTCGCCGAATTCCTGCCCCTCGCGGATCTGCGCCTGGGCCTCGTCGTCGAGGGGGCGCAAGGTCCGCAGCCGCCAGGACGGATCGCTCGCCACCAGCACGATCCCGCGCGGATCGGTGACGAACAGGGCCTCACCCGCCGCCCGCCACGCGGCCTCCACCCCGTCGAACTCGATCTTCACCACCACGACGCCGAGCCGGTCCCCGACCCGCCGGGCGAGGTAGAAGCCCGGCCGTCCGCTCACCGTGCCGAGGGCGAATTGCGAGCCCGAGCCCTTGGCGAAGGCATCCCGGAAATACGGCCGGAATCCGTAATTGCGCCCGAGGAAGCCGCGCTCCTCGGTGGCGTTGCTCGCCGCCACGGTCAGGCCGTCGGGGCGCATCACGTAGATCACGGCCGCGCCGGTCGCCCCCGCGATCTCCTTGAGCCGTGCGCTCAGCCGCTCTGCGAGATCGGGCGGCGCGCCCTCGCGCAGCACGGCACCGATCTCGGGATCGGAGGCGAGGGCGAGCGGCAGGGAGGTCTGGCGCTGCATCTCGGCGTGCAGGGCGGCGGATTGGATCGAGAGCGTCGCGCGGGCCTGCCGGTCGAGGTCGGCGAGCGCGGATCGTTCGGCCGCCCGCCCGGCGATCCAGGCGGCGACGGCCATCGCCACGAGGCCGAGGATCAGGGCGAGGACTCGCCCCTGTCCCCCCTTCGGGCCAGGTCCGGAAAGGGCGCTCACCGAAAGGTTCCCGGTGCGGAACCCCGGAAAGCTTCGGACCCGCCCGTGCGGAATTCCAGAAGGGCGGTTTCGAACGCCGCCGAAGAAACCCAAAAAAGATAAGTCATCACAATGGTTTAAAAATTCCTTCAACCTGTCCGGGAGCTGGCACATGGGTTGCCATTCCTCAGACGTATCGCAGTCCTGCCTTTACCGCATGACTGCCGCCCCCGAGGCCAAAAGCAAGAGTGACGGCGAAACCGTCGCGCTTCGTCTCTCGCACAGGAGGAATGCCAAGATGGCAGCCGTACCGTCTCCCCTTACCGCGCCTCACCCGCCGGCCAAGCCGAAGCCGATCTACCGCACGCTGTATTTCCAAGTGCTGGTGGCCGTGGCCATCGGCATCCTGCTCGGCCATTTCTATCCGCAGCTCGGCGCGGACATGAAGCCGCTGGGCGACGCGTTCATCAAGCTCGTCAAGATGATCATCGCCCCGGTGATCTTCCTCACCGTGGTCTCCGGCATCGCGGGCATGACGAACCTCGAGAAGGTCGGCCGGGTGGGCGGCAAGGCGCTGCTCTACTTCCTCACCTTCTCGACGCTGGCCCTCATCGTCGGCCTCATCGTCGCGAACGTGCTCCAGCCGGGCAACGGCCTGCACATCGATCCCAAGTCCCTCGATCCCAAGGCGATCGCGACCTACGCCGGCAAGGCGAAGGAGCAGAGCATCGTCGAGTTCCTGATGAACATCATCCCCTCGACGGCGGTCGGCGCCTTCGCGGGCGGCGAGATCCTTCAGGTCCTGTTCTTCTCGATCCTGTTCGGTTTCGGGCTGGCCTTCCTGGGCGAGCGCGGCAAGCCGGTGCTCGACATCGTCAAGGTGCTGTCGGAAGCCATTTTCGGCGTCGTCAACATCATCATGAAAGTCGCCCCCATCGGCGCCTTCGGCGCGATGGCCTTCACCATCGGCAAGTACGGCATCGCCTCGCTCGCCAACCTCGCCTACCTCGTGGGCGCCTTCTACCTGACTTCGGCGATCTTCGTGTTCCTCGTGCTCGGCGCGGTCGCCCGGTACAACGGCTTCTCGATCGTCCGCCTCATCCGCTACATCAAGGAAGAGCTGCTCCTCGTTCTCGGCACCTCGTCGTCCGAGTCGGCGCTGCCCTCCCTGCTGGAGAAGATGGAGCGCGCGGGTTGCTCGAAGCCCGTCGTCGGCCTCGTCGTTCCCACCGGCTACTCGTTCAACCTCGACGGCACCAACATCTACATGACGATGGCGGCTTTGTTCATCGCCCAGGCGACGGACACCCCGCTCTCGCTCGGCGAGCAGGCCCTGCTGCTCCTCGTGGCGATGCTCTCCTCGAAGGGCGCTGCGGGCGTCACGGGCTCGGGCTTCATCACGCTGGCGGCGACGCTCGCGGTGGTGCCCTCGGTGCCGGTGGTCGGCATGGCGCTCATCCTCGGCATCGACCGGTTCATGTCCGAGTGCCGCGCCCTCACCAACTTCATCGGCAACGCGGTCGCCTGCATCGTCGTCGCCCGCTGGGAGGGTGAGGTCGACGAGGCCAAGCTCGCCGCCGCCTTGGGTGGCAAGCCGGTCGCCCCGGCCACGGCGCCGGTGCTGCACGCCGCCGAATAAGCGACGCCCCCTATACCTAAACCCGAGAGTTGGATCCGCCCCGGCCCCCGCCGGGGCGGATTCGTTTGTGGGGTGCCCCACCGTCATGGCTCAGAGCAGCGCTTGAGATTGTAATGTTATTACATTATGATCCTGGCCGACCCCATTGCTCATCGCCGGTTGCCCATGATCGCCCGTGATACCCGCCTGCCCGTCACCGTGCTGTCCGGCTTCCTCGGGGCCGGGAAGACCACGCTTCTCAATCATGTCCTGAACAATCGCGACGGCCGCCGCGTCGCGGTGATCGTCAACGACATGAGCGAGGTGAACATCGACGCCGACCTCGTGCGCGACGGTGGCGCAGGCCTCTCGCGGACGGATGAGCGCCTCGTGGAAATGACGAATGGCTGCATCTGCTGCACGCTGCGGGACGACCTCCTGGCCGAGGTCCGCCGCCTCTCGGAGGAGGGCCGGTTCGATTACCTCCTGATCGAGGGTACCGGCATCGCCGAGCCGCTGCCCGTCGCCTCGACCTTCTCGTTCCGCGACGAGGAGGGGCGCTGCCTCGCGGATGTTGCCCGTCTCGATACGATGGTCACGGTGATCGATGCCGTGAACCTCCTGAAGGATTACGGCTCGAACGACTTTCTCCGCCAGCGCGGCGAGACCGCGGGTGAAGAGGATACGCGCACCCTGGTCGACCTGCTGGTCGAGCAGATCGAGTTCGCGGACGTGGTGGTGATCAATAAGGCGCGGGACGTCTCTGCCGAGCAACTGGCTCTGGTGCGCGCGGTGGTGCGGGGCCTCAACGGCGATGCGCGGATCGTCGAAACGGATCACGGCCGGGCCGCCCTCGCCGACATCCTCGACACGGGGTTGTTCGATGAGGAGAAGGCGCAGCGCCATCCTCTGTGGTTCAAGGAACTCTACGGCGCGGCCGAGCATGTGCCGGAGACGGAGGAATACGGCATTACCTCCTTCGTCTACCGTGCCCGGCGGCCCTTCGATCCGGGGCTCTTCAAGGCGTTCATCGACGCGACGTGGCCGGGCCTGATCCGGGCCAAGGGGCATTTCTGGCTGGCGACGCGCCCGAACTGGGTTGGTGAGTTCTCGCTGGCCGGGGCGGTGGCACGGGTTTCGGCCATGGGCTTCTGGTGGTCGGCGGTGCCACGCCAGCGCTGGCCGGAGGAGACCGAGTTCCGCGAGCGGCTTCACACCGTCTGGAGCGAGATCTGGGGCGACCGCCGTCAGGAACTCGTCTTCATCGGAACGGGCATGGACGAGGCGGCGATCCGCTCCGCCCTGGATTCCTGTCTCGTGGAGACGGGCGCCGATCGCGCGCCGTTCGATCCGGCCCCCTACAAGGGCCTGCCGGATCCCTTCCCCGTCTGGCAGAGGGCCGCCTGAGGTGTCTCAGGCGGAGCGGCGCAGGCGTGGTCAGACGGCGAACTGCGCCGTCGTTTCCAGCATCCGCTGCACCACCGCTTCGCGGCGAGCCTGAGCGAGAACCAACCGCGCCGCCTTCCGCGCGTTCGCGGCCCGCTGCGTGGCGCCAGGGCAGCCGTCGTGCAGGGCGCGTACGGCGAGCCTACGGAACCAATTCGCGTTGGCGCGGGCGATCGCACGACGTTCGGCAAAGCCGTTCGTCACGGCCGGCACTGCCTCTGCGAGGCTCGACATGATGGTGACTCCCCATGCGCATCCCGTGCGGGCTTCGCCTGCTGCCGTCCGAATCACGGAATTACGCTATACAGAACACCTACCGCATGAACTGATGAAATGAAAGCAGCAAAATTGAACTCAGTAATCAGCATCTTTGAATTCGAAAGTGTGGTGGTGCGACCCATCCCTTCCGATCAACTTGCTTTATGAAAATGGTAAACAACCAATCCTGGAATGTGGGCCGAAACCATCGTATTGCGCCGCACATCGGAAGGTTTCTCAACTCGCACCTGCGGCCAAGCACCTATGTAACTCCTCGCTCGTTCCCCGTTATGCGCTGCAGCAACGTAAGTTAAGTTCGCTGCGTTCCCTCCTTTCGAGCCTGCATTGAAGCGATCCGGGGGCTCCTATAGCCTCGCTTGTCTCAGTTGAGGAGGAGAACGCCATGCACGTGACCATCGACCAGGCCCTCACGGCCATCCGAGCCGCCGAGGCGAAGGCGAAGGAGCTCGGCACGCAGATGTGCATCGCGGTGGTGGATTCCGGCGGTAATCTGAAGGCGTTCCACCGGATGGACGATGCCTGGGTCGGCTCCATCGACATCTCGCAGAAGAAGGCCAAGACCTCGGTGTTCTTCGGCATGATGACCGGGCAGATCGGCCGGCTCTCGCAGCCCGGCGGCCCGCTCTACGGCATCGAGCATTCGAATGACGGGCTGATCACCTTCCCCGGCGGCATCCCGATCGTGGACGAAGAGGGTGTCATGTCGGGGGCGATCGGCGTGTCCGGCTCCACCGTCGAGAACGACCATACGGTCGCCGAGGCGGGCGCCCGCGCCATCGGCCGCACGGAACTGCCCGCCCATCCCTGGCGCACCTGATCCAGCCACCGGATCGGCCCATCCCCGGCGACGGAGATGGGCCGACCCCACGGGCGGGCCGTCAGCGCGCGGGCCTGATGCGGGGCAGGAAGGCCGCGAGCAGGCCGATGGCGGGCAGGAAGGCGCAGAGGCGGTACACGAAGCCGATGCTCGTCTGGTCCGCGACCTCGCCGAGCACCGCCGCCCCGAGCCCGCCCATCCCGAACGAGAAGCCGAAGAACAGGCCGCTCACCAGCCCGACCCGGCCGGGGAGCAGTTCCTGCGCGTAGACGAGGATCGCGGGCATGGCCGAGGCCAGGATCATGCCGATCGGAATGGTGAGCGCGACCGTCACCGGCAGGCTGGCATAGGGCAGGGCGAGGGTGAAGGGCAGCACGCCCAGGATCGAGCCCCAGATCACCGCCTTGCGGCCGATCCGGTCGCCCACCGGTCCGCCGACCAGGGTGCCGGTCGCCACGGAGCCGAGGAACACGAACAGGCATAGCTGCGAGGTCTGCACCGACACGTGGAAGCGGTCGATCAGATAGAATGTGTAGTACGAGCTGAAGCTCGCCATGTAGAAGAACTTCGAGAAGATCAGCACGATCAGGATGCCGATCGTGGCGGCGATCCGCCGATGGCTGAGCCCCTGCCGGTCGACCGCCGCCTTCGCGATCCGCTTCGCCGCCGCCAGACGTGCCCGATACCACGTGCCGACCCAGGCCAGGACGCCGATCCCCGCGAGGGCGGCGAGCGAAAACCAGATCACGCTGTGCTGGCCGTTCGGCACCACGATGAAGGCCGCGAGCAGCGGGCCGAGGGCTTGGCCGGTATTGCCGCCCACCTGGAACACCGACTGCGCCAGCCCGTAGCGCCCGCCGGAGGCCGCCCGCGCCATGCGCGAGGATTCCGGGTGGAAGACCGACGAGCCCATGCCCACGAGGCCCGCTGCGACGAGCAGTGCGCCGTAGGACCATGCATTCGCGAGCAGCACGATGCCGAGGAGCGAGCAGGTCATGCCCACCGTCAAGGAGAACGGGCTCGGGCGCTTGTCGGTGTAGAATCCGACCACCGGCTGCAGCAGCGACGAGGTCAATTGGAAGGTGAGGGTGATCAGGCCGATCTGCCCGAAATCCAGGCCGAAGCTGCTTTTCAGCAGCGGGTACATCGCCGGCACGAGGGACTGGATCAGGTCGTTCAGCAGGTGCGACAGACTGAGTGCCGCGAGGATGCCGTAAGTCGTCGCCTCGGCGCGAGCCTGCGGCGGCGGGACCACCGGCGAGGCCCCGTCGATCGCCGCCACCGGCGCGGCGGCCGCCAGCGCATCCTCGACCCTGTGCGCGCTCATCTCGCGTGCGTCCTTCTTCGCGTCCTCGCCCCGCCCCGGGCGCCTTATGCGCTGAAGCCGGGGTGGCTGGTACGCGATCCCGTGCAAGGCGGCGTTGCTTCGGGCAGGGGCGGGACTGCCGCATCGCACACAGGGAATGGTGCGGCGCAGTTCAAATTTTTCCGAACGCTGCGAAAATATTTTGCCGCTCTACAATCGCTCATCTGGTCGATTGGCATATTGTATCGATTATTTACTCGATTAGAACCTTGGCCCTCAGCATTCAGATCGCAGAGGAGCCTGCCTTACATGGCTATGCCAGCCGCAGATCCCACGCCGGGACCCGCCGTCCTTACAGGAGCCGGAGTGCGTGCTCCCGCCCTTGGCCGTTGGGGGCAGCTGGTCCTCGGCGTATTGTGCATGTCGATGATCGCGAACATGCAGTACGGCTGGACGCTCTTCGTCAATCCGATCAACGACAAGTTCCAGTGGGGCAAGCCCGCGATTCAGGTCGCCTTCACGATCTTCGTCCTCACCGAGACGTGGCTGGTGCCAATCGAGGGCTGGTTCGTGGACCGTTACGGCCCGAAGGTGGTCACGCTGTTCGGCGGCGCCCTGTGCGCCCTCGGCTGGACCATGAACGCCTATGCCGACTCCCTGCCCATGCTCTACGCGGCGGCGGCGGTGGGCGGCATCGGTGCGGGCGCGGTCTACGGCACCTGCGTCGGCAACGCCCTCAAGTGGTTCCCGGACCGGCGCGGCCTCGCGGCCGGGCTCACGGCGGCGGGCTTCGGTGCGGGCTCGGCCCTGACCGTCGTGCCGATCGCGGCCATGATCCGCGACAGCGGCTACGAGCACACCTTCCTCGTCTTCGGCATCGGCCAGGGCATCATCGTGATGCTCGCCTCGCTGCTGCTGATGGCCCCCGATGCGGGCTACAAGGACCGGATGCTCGCCGGGCGCCAGACCGCGAACGTCGTGACCCGCCGTCAATACGCTCCGTCGGAGATGGTGCGCACGCCGGTCTTCTGGCTGATGTACCTGATGTTCGTGCTGATGGCCGCTGGTGGCCTGATGGCGACCGCCTCGCTCGCGCCGATCGCCAAGGACTTCCATGTTGATGGCGTGCCGGTCTCGATCCTCGGCCTGACGCTGCCTGCGCTCACCTTCGCGCTCACCATCGACCGGGTGCTGAACGGCGTCACGCGGCCCTTCTTCGGCTGGGTCTCGGACCGCATCGGGCGCGAGAACACCATGGTGCTGGCCTTCGCCATCGAGGGCTTCGGCATCCTGGCGTTGGGCCTGTTCGCGCATAGCCCCTTCGCCTTCGTGCTGCTCACCGGCCTCGTGTTCTTCGCCTGGGGCGAGATCTACTCGCTGTTCCCCTCGACCTGCGCGGACACCTACGGCGACAAGCAGGCCACGGCCAATGCAGGCCTGCTCTACACCGCCAAGGGCACGGCCTCCCTGCTCCTGCCCGCCTTCCTGGCGATCCAGACGCAGACCGGGAGCTGGCAGATGGTGTTCTACGTCGCCTCGGGCATGGCGTTCCTCGCCGCCTTCCTGGCACTGTTCGTGCTGAAGCCGATGCGCGCGAAGTTCGTGGCCGCCAGCCACTGACGGGCGCCGGGACCCTGTCACAATGCGCATTCCGGCGACGAACCGGCATCCCCTTCGTCGGAATGCGCTCTAGCTGAACCGAAGCCGCCTCCGGGCGGCCCGTGATCCGAACCCCGTGCAGAAGACGATAATCTCATGAGCATCGCGATCGTCGGCGCTGGCGCCATCGGCGGCTATCTCGGCGTGAAGCTGGCCGAGGCCGGCGAAGACGTCACCTTCATCGCCCGGTCCAACGCGGAGGCCATCGCCCGCGACGGCCTCAAGCTGATCGAGGAGGACGGGACGGAGGTCCACGCCCGCAACGTCAAGGCGACGCGCTCCATGCAGGAGGCCGGGCCGCACGACCTCGTGCTGCTCACGGTGAAGGCGCATCAGGTCGGCCCCATCGCCGCCGACTTGCACCACCTGATCGGCCCCGAGACCAACGTCGTGACGATGCAGAACGGGATCCCGTGGTGGTACTTCACGGGGGGCATGGCGGCCAATACGAGGGCACGCAGATCGAGACCGCCGATCCGGGCGGTCTCATCGCGCAGCATCTCGACCCGCGCCGGGTCGTCGGTTCGGTGGTCTATCCGGCAGCCGTCCTCACCGATCCGGGCACGGTGAAGGTCATCGAAGGCAACCGCTTCGGTCTCGGCGAACTCGACGGCTCGAAGTCCGAGCGTGTGCTCGATATCTCGCAGCGTCTGACCAAGGCAGGCTTCAAGGCGCCCGTCACCTCCGACATCCGGGCCGAGATCTGGCTGAAGCTCTGGGGCAACCTCAGCTTCAACCCGATCTCCGCGCTCACCCACGCCACGCTGGAAGACATCTGCCGCTTCCCCGACACGCGGGCACTCGCCACCGAGATGATGAAGGAGGCCGAGCAGATCGCGAATACGCTCGGCATCACCTTCCGTGTCGGGATCGACCGGCGCATCGCGGGCGCCGAGAAGGTCGGCGCACACAAGACCTCGATGCTGCAGGACGTTGAGGCCGGACGCCCGATCGAACTCGAGGCTCTGGTCGGCTCGGTGATCGAGCTCGGACGCCTCGTCGGGGTGGCGACGCCCCATATCGACAGCGTCTACGCGTTGATGCGGCTCCTGGCGCAAAGCCTGGAGCGGGCGAATGGTCGCTTGGCCATCGCCTCCGCCTGACGCATTTCCCACACGACACGACATCCGAGGAGGCCGACGTGGCCGCATCCGCAACCACCCTTCGTGATCTCATCGCTGCGGGCGCGGACGAGGCGCCCGCCCTGTCGAGCCCCGGCGGCGTGCCGCTGACCTTCGCGGGCCTGCGCGCGCTCGCCGACCGCACCGTGGCCGATCTCAACGCCCGCGGCATCGGACGTGGCGAGCGGGTCGCCATCGTGCTGCCGAATGGGCCCGAAATGGCCGCTGCCTTCATCGCGGTCGCGGCGGGCACCACCTCGGCGCCGCTGAACCCGGCCTACAAGGCCGATGAGTTCGAGTTCTACCTCACCGATCTGCGGGCGAAGCTGCTGGTCGTGGCCGAGGGCAGCGAATCTCCCGCCGTCGCCGTCGCCGAGAAGCTCGGGATGGCGGTGGCCCGCCTGAAGCCGACGCCGGATCAGGGCGCGGGCAGCTTTACCCTGTCCTTCGCCGAAGAAGCGGGCGCACCCGCCTCCGAGGGTGGACTCGCGCAGGAAGGCGACGTCGCCCTGGTGCTGCACACTTCCGGCACCACCTCGCGCCCGAAGATCGTGCCGCTCAGCCAGGGCAATGTCTGCGCCTCGGCCCGCCACATCCGCACGAGCCTGGCCTTCACGCACGAGGATCGCGGCCTGAACATCATGCCGCTGTTCCACATCCATGGGCTGATCGCGGGCATCCTGGCACCGCTCTCGGCCGGTGGGCAGGTCTCCTGCACGCCGGGCTTCAACGCCCTCAAGTTCTTCGCGTGGATGGAGGAGGTGAAGCCCACTTGGTACACGGGCGTGCCGACCATGCATCAGGCGATCCTCGGCCGCGCGGGGCGCAACCGCGAGATCATCGCCGGCAGCCCGCTGCGCTTCATCCGCTCCTCCTCGGCCTCCCTGCCACCGCAGGTGCTGCGCGAACTGGAAGAGACCTTCGGAGCCCCCGTCGTCGAGGCCTACGGCATGACCGAGGCCGCCCACCAGATGGCGTGCAACCCGCTACCCCCGAAGACGAACCGCCCCGGCTCGGTCGGCCTCGCGGCAGGGCCCGAGATTGCGGTGGTCGGCTCCGACGGCGAGCCTCTGCCGACCGGCGAGACCGGCGAGATCGTCATCCGCGGTCCCAACGTGATGAAGGGCTACGAGAACAACGAGAAGGCCAATGCCGAGGCCTTCACCCGCCAGGGTTGGTTCCGCACCGGAGACCAGGGCACCCTGTCTGAGGATGGCTACCTCACCATCACCGGCCGTCTGAAGGAGATCATCAACCGCGGCGGCGAGAAGATCAGTCCGCGCGAGGTGGATGAGATCCTCCTCGATCACCCGGCCGTGCTGCAATGCGTGACCTTCGCCCTGCCGCACGACAAGCTCGGCGAGGAGGTGGCCGCCGCCATCGTCCTGCGAGAGGGCCTCGCGGCCGAGGAGAAGGAGATCCGCGGCTTCGCCTCGGAGCGGCTCGCGGCGTTCAAGGTCCCGGCCCGCATCCTCATCCTCGATGAGATTCCGCGCGGCGCCACCGGCAAGCTTCAGCGCATCGGCCTCGCCCAGAAACTCGGGCTCGCCTGATCACAAGTCGTTGACGGCCCGGCCGATCTTTCGTCTGGGATGACTGGGCCGTAACAAACAATTATCAGCTGCTCACGATTGATCGGCTGACCGGCACGAGTTCCTGTCGGCCCCAGGCATCGTGAGACCTTCCGACGTGGACCGCGCGATTCTCGATTCCGCCTGCGCGGTCGCCAGGGCTATCGGGGAGGGGAAGGCCAGCTTCGCCTTGCTCGACGGCCCCGGAGGGCTGCACGTCGCCGGCCGGAGCGAGCTTGAGGAGGCACGCGCCGGGCTCCTGACTCTGTCGGATGCCTTCGTCGCGCAGATCGACCGCGCCTCGGACACCCTGCTGATGCGCGGTCTGCCGGGAGAGCCCGGCTTCTGCGCCTGCGTATCCCTTCGGGCGGCGGATGGCGGCTGGCGCGGCCTCCTTTGCGTTCTCGGCGGCGAGGGCCAACCGGAGCCCGGTGCAGAGGTCTGGGTCCGCCTCGCCGATGCCGCTCGCCTCGCGACGGTCGCCCTGCGTGCCGACGAGGCCGAAGACAAGCTCGCGGCCAGCGAAACCCGCAACGCCCATGCCCAGGCGGCCCGCCGCATCGCGGAGCAGACCGCGTCGTTCGGGTATTGGCGCCTCGACGTCGCGGCGCGGGCCCTGTCGTGGTCGGCGGGCATCGCAACGATCTTCGGCCGCAACGCGATCCTCGATCTGGTTCCGCTCGAAACCCATTGCGGTTTCTACCATCCGGAGGATCGCGACGAGGTCCGCCGCCGGATCGAGCGCGCCGTCAACGGGCGCGGGGTCCTGGCCCGCGGCGGTTACGAACACCGCTCGCGCATCGTCCGCCCCAACGGGGAGATCCGCCACGTCAGCGTGCGGGGCATCGACGAACGCGATCCGGCGGGACGGCTCGTCGCGATCCACGGCATCTGCCTCGACGTCACCGAGCAGACCCGCCTGGCCGAGGCAGCCGCTGCGGCGGATGCGGCCCTGCGCGCCCTCCTGGACCAGGGAGGCGCTGTCTCCGGTCCGGTGGATACGCGCCAGAGCGAGAGCCGCTACCGGCTCATCGCCGAGCACGCGAGCGACATCATCGTCTTCAGCGACCTCGACACGACCCGCCGCTACGTCTCGCACGCGGTGACGCCGATCCTCGGTTACGATCCGGCGGAACTGGTCGGCACCGCCCCGCGCGACTTCATCCATGCCGACGACATGCCCGCCTTCTCGCGTGCCCTCGATGCGCTGCTGAGCAGGCGCGAGGACAGCGCGCTCACCGTGCTGCGCTACAGACACCGGGACGGGCATTGGGTCTGGCTCGAATTGGCCTTCTCGCTGGTCCATGACGGCGGCGGGGTCCCGAACGGCTTCGTCTCGATCCTGCGGGACGTCTCCGCGCGGGTGGCGGCGGAGGAGGTGGCCCGGTCCGGCCAGGCGCAGAACTGGGCCGAGGCCGAGGAGCGCCTGAGGGCGATGCAGGCGCGGTCCGATTTCACGTCGGCCGCGAGCGCCGCAATCCTCGCCCAATTGGCCGAAGGGGTGATCGTCACCGATGCGGCCGGGCGGATCACTCTGGTCAACGTCGCGGCGGCCGCGATCCACGGGGTCTCGCGGCTCGATGTCGAGCCCGACGCCTATAGCGACACCTACCATCTGTTCACCGAGGAGGGGGAGCCTTACCCGCCTCATGATCTGCCGCTCGCCCGTGCGGTCAGGGGCGAGACGGTGCGCGAGGCCCGCTGGCGCATCCGGCGGCCGGATGGGGCCGAGGTGATCGCGGTCGGCAACGCGCAGCCCCTGCGCGGCCAGGATGGCGGCCAGATCGGCGCGGTCTTGACCGTTCGCGACGACACCGCCCGCATCGCCGCCGAGGAAGGCTTGCGCACACTCAACGGCACCCTCGCCCAAAGGGTCGCGGAGCGCACTCGCGAGGCCGAGGCGGCGCGTGAACTCGCCGAGGCCGGAAGCCGCGCCAAATCGGAATTCCTGGCCTCCATGAGTCACGAGATCCGCACGCCGCTCAACGGCATCATCGGCTATGCCGATCTGCTGCTGGAGGATGGCGGCGTCACCGGGCGCGTCCGCCAGTACGGGGAACGGATCCGCTCGGCGGGCGCGGCCCTGCTCACTGTCGTCAACGACGTGCTCGATGTGTCGAAGATCGAGGCGGGGCAGGTCCAGATCGCGGCGCGCCCCTTCGCCCTTTCCCTCCTCGTCGACAACACCCTGTCGATCGTGCGCGGCTTCGCACAGACCAAGGGCCTCGCCCTGGGCGTAGCCTTCGATCCCGCCATTCCGGCATGGGTCCAGGGCGATGAGGACCGGCTGCGGCAGGTGCTGCTCAACCTTCTCAACAACGCCATCAAGTTTACGCCCGCCGGCCGGGTCGACCTCGCCATCTCGCTTTCGGGCGCATGCGACGACACCGTCGATCTCGAATTCCGCGTGAGCGACACCGGCATCGGCATCCCCGCAGACAAGCAGGACCGGCTGTTCCGCCGCTTCAGCCAGGTCGACGGCTCCTATCGCCGCGCCCATGACGGCGCCGGTCTCGGCTTGTCCATCTGCAAGAGCCTCGTGGAACTGATGGGAGGCGCGATCCGCGTCGAGAGCGCCGAGGGCAGGGGGGCTTCGTTCTCGTTCACCATCAGCCTGCCGCGGGCCGAGGCGCCGGTTCAGGCCCAGCACGCCGTGGGTGAAAGCCGGACGCGCATCTCGCGCCGCCTGTTGCTGGCCGAGGATGTGCCCCTGAACCAGGATCTCGCCCGCGCGATCCTCGAATCCGAGGGGCATGCGGTCGACGTAGTACCGGATGGCGCGGCGGCGGTCCGGGCGGTGGAGACGAACCTCTACGATGTCGTGCTGATGGACGTGCAGATGCCGGTGATGGACGGCGTCAGCGCGACCCGTGCGATCCGCGCCCTCGACGGCCCCAAGGCCCGCATCCCGATCATCGCGTTGACTGCCAACGTGCTGCCTCAACAGGTCGCGGAGTTCCGCGCGGCCGGGATGGGCGGCCATGTGGGAAAGCCCTTTGCCCGCGCCGAGCTCCTCGACGCGATCGACCGCTGCCTGTCGGCCGAGTCGGCCGACGCTTCTTTTCGGCCCGTTCCGGAATCCGCGGCTCTCGACGCCATCGCGAGCACCATCGGGCAGGAGCGCGTCCAGAGCCTGCTCCAGGCCCTCGCCGCCGAACTCGACGCCCGGTTCGGCCGGGAATCCGGGCCATGGCTCCGCGAGAGCCTCGCTCAGGATGCGCACTCGATGATCGCCGCCTCCGCCATGCTCGGCTTCGCGGATCTCGCCAGCCTATGCCGGGAGGTCGAGGCGGCCTGCCGCGACGGACTCGACTACGAGACGGCTCTGACCGACCTCAGGCGCTACAGCGCGGCGGTCGTCACCGAGATCGGCCTCATGCGCGCGGCGTGAGGCAGGGACTCGCCTTGCGCCGCACCGATGATTAGTGCGGAACGGGGCTGAGGGGAGGAGCGGGTGGGACGCGGCACCGACGGCGAGGGCGGACAGCATCCCCCGGCCACGGCCAAGCAGCGGATCCACGGCTCTGTGGCGCGCACCCTCGGCATCGCGATCCTCGCCGGGCGCCACGCGCCGGGGGAGGTGCTGCCGGGCGAGATCGAGTTCTCCGAGCAACTCGGCATCTCGCGCACTGCCTATCGCGAGGCCATGCGCATCCTGAGCGCCAAGGGGCTCGTGGAGAGCAAGCCCAAGACCGGCACGCGGGTGAGCGCCCGCAGCCGGTGGAACCTTCTCGATCCCGATATCCTGGCCTGGACCTTCGAATCCGAGCCGAGCGAAGCCTTCATCCGCGACCTGTTCGAACTGCGCCAGATCGTGGAGCCCGCCGCCGCCGCGCTCGCCGCCGAGCGCCGCTCGGAGGCGGACCTCGCGCGGATGGAGCGGGCGCTCGATGCCATGGCCCATCACGGCCTCACCACGCCCGAGGGCCGCGCGGCCGACAGGGCCTTCCACCACGCCGTCCTTGAGGCGACGCGCAACGCGCCGCTCCTGTCCCTGTCGAGCTCCATCGCGGCGGCGATCAGCTGGACGACACTCTACAAGCAGCGCCTGCGGGCCCTGCCGCGCAACCCCGTGCCGGACCACCGCGCCCTCTACGAGGCGATCCGCGCCGGGGACCCGGCCCTGGCACGGGAGGCGATGTCCGAGCTGATCCGCCTCGCCCTTGCCGACACCGAGATGTCGATGAAGGCGTGAGGGGGCGCGGGTCGGACCTGCAGACCTTTCCCGTCATTGCGAGCGGAGCGAAGCAATCCAGGGCTGCGGGCCGCTTCCGAACGAGGCGTGTCCCTGGATTGCTTCGCTGACGCTCGCAAAGACGACGGAGAGGGAAGCGTCCCTCAGTGGTTGTCGCGCGGCAGGCCCTTGGTCTGGGCGATGCGTTGGAACGCCTCCGCGCCCTCAAGGATGGCGCCGGTGTGCAGCTGGCCGACCACGGCCCGCTGCATCGCCTGCCAAGGAGTCTGCGAGGCGGGATAGGCGTAGCCGCCCGCCGCCTCCAGCGCCCGGCGGCGCTCTGCGATCTCCTCCTCCGGGATCAGCATGTCGGCGGTGCCCCGGCCGAGGTCGATCCGAACCCGGTCGCCCGTGCGCAGCAGCGCGAGGCCGCCGCCTGCCGCTGCCTCGGGGGAGGCATTGAGGATCGAGGGCGAGGCCGAGGTGCCCGATTGCCGCCCGTCGCCGAGACAGGGCAGGGCGAAGACGCCCGCTTTGATGAGATGCGCGGGCGGGCGCATGTTCACCACCTCTGCGGCGCCGGGATAGCCCACCGGCCCCGCGCCCCGCATCACGAGGAGTGTATCCGGCGTGATGTCCAGCGACGGGTCGTCGATGCGGTGGTGATAATCCTCCGGCCCGTCGAACACCACGACGCGGCCCTCGAAGGCCTCGGGGTCGTCCGGGTTCGAGAGGTAGCGGGCGCGGAAGTCCTCCCCGATCACGCTGGTCTTCATGATGGCCGCGTCGAACAGGTTGCCCTTCAGCACGAGGAAGCCCGCCGCCGCCTTGAGCGGCGTGTCGAAGGGGCGGATCACGTCCTCGTCCTCGATCGTCGCACCGCGGCAATTCTCGCCGATGCTGTGCCCGTTGACGGTCAGGGCGCCCTCGCGGATCAGCCCCTTGTCCATCAACTGCGCCACCACCGCCGGAAGACTGCCGGCGCGGTAGTAATCCTCCGCGAGGTAAGCGCCGGCCGGCTGCAGGTTCACGAGGAGCGGCACGTCGAGCCCGTAGGTCTGCCAGTCGGTCACATCGAGTTCGGCCCCGACATGCCGCGCGATGGCCGCGAGGTGGATCGGCGCGTTGGTCGAGCCGCCGATCGCCGAGTTCACCACGATGGCGTTGAGGAAGGCGTCGCGGGTGAGGATGTCGGAGGGTTTCAGATCCTCCGCGACCATCTCCACGATGCGCTTGCCGGTGCGGTAGGCGGCCTCCTGCCGATCGCGGTAGGGGGCGGGGATGGCGGCGGTGCCGGGCAGCATCATGCCCAGCGCCTCGGCCAAAGTGTTCATGGTCGTGGCCGTGCCCATCGTGTTGCAGAACCCGGTGGAGGGCGCCGACGAGGTCACGAGCTTGATGAAGCCGTCATGATCGATCTCGCCCGCCGCGAGCATTTCGCGGGCGCGCCAGACGATGGTGCCCGAACCCGTGCGCTGGCCCTTGTACCAGCCGTTCAGCATCGGCCCGACCGAGAGGGCGATGGCCGGGATGTTCACCGTCGCCGCCGCCATGAGGCAGGCCGGAGTGGTCTTGTCACAACCGGTGGTGAGAACCACGCCGTCGAGCGGGTAGCCGTGCAGCAATTCCACGAGGCCGAGATAGGCGAGGTTGCGATCGAGACCGGCAGTCGGGCGTTTGCCGGTCTCCTGGATCGGATGCACCGGGAATTCCAGCACGATGCCCCCCGCCTCGCGGATGCCCTCACGGATGCGCTCGGCCAGGACGAGGTGGTGGCGGTTGCACGGCGACAGGTCGGAGCCCGTCTGCGCGATGCCGATGATCGGCTTGCCGGAGCGCAGCTCTTCCAGGCTCAGGCCGAAATTCAGGTACCGCTCCAGGTAGAGCGCCGTCATGTCGATATTGTCGGGATTGTCGAACCACGCGCTGGAGCGGAGCGTGCGGGGGGCGTCGGTCATCGGGCGGTCCGATCCGGGCTTGAGGGGGACGGGAAGCGGTAGGTGATCACGTTGCGGACCATGCCGCCGGGATCGAGCCGGGCCGAGCCAAAGGCGGGCTGGTTCGGCGTATCGGGGAACAGCTCCGGCTCCAGGGCGAAGGCGTCCGACTGGCGGTAGGCCAGGCCGGATTTCCCCACCGTCGTCGCGTCGAGCATGTTGCCCGTATAGAATTGGACCCCCGGCGCCGTGCTCGCCACTTCGAGCACGCGGCCCGAGGCGGGGTCCGTGACGCGGGCGGCAAGACGCGGCTCGTCCGAGGGCGCGTCGCCAAGCACGTAATTGTGGTCGTAGCCGTGTCCGCGCAGCAATTGCACCGCGCGCCCATCGCGGATGCGGGCCCCGATCCGCTCTTCGTCACGGAAATCGAACGGCGTGCCCGCGACCGGCGCGATCTCCCCCGTGGGGATCTGGGTCTCGTCAACCGGCGTGTAGCGATCCGCCGGGATCATGATCCGGTGGTCGAGGATCGAACGGCCGGAGCCTTCGCCCGCAAGGTTGAAATAGCTGTGGTTCGTCAGATTCACGAGGGTCGGCCGGTCGGTCGTAGCCCGGTACTCGATCCGCAGGGTATCCGCTGCCGAGAGCGTGTAGGTGACGGTGGCGGTCAGGGTGCCGGGAAAGCCCTCCTCGCCGTCCGGGCTCACGTAGCGGAGGGTGACGGAGGGCGTCGCGCCGCCCTCGACGGCCTCGATGCTCCAGAGTCGCCGGTCGAACCCCTCCTTGCCGCCATGCAGCATGTTCGGCCCGTCGTTACGGGCCAGGGTGTAATCGCGCCCGTCGAGGGTGAAGCGACCGCCCCGAATGCGGTTGGCGTAGCGGCCGACGCTCGCGCCGAAATAGTTCGACTTGCCGAGATAGGAGGCGAGATCGGCATAGCCGAGCACGACGTCGGCGTGACGCCCATCGCGATCCGGCACATCGAGGCTGCGCAAC
Source organism: Methylobacterium komagatae (assembly GCF_042661665.1). Taxonomy (NCBI): domain Bacteria; kingdom Pseudomonadati; phylum Pseudomonadota; class Alphaproteobacteria; order Hyphomicrobiales; family Methylobacteriaceae; genus Methylobacterium; species Methylobacterium komagatae. The sequence goes on along the minus strand of NZ_JBHSWN010000001.1, from coordinate 882,539 downwards.
GCCGCGCCCCAGGCAATGATCCGCGCGGTGAGCGTGCCGTTGGTGAGGGTGACCTCCTCGACCACCCTCCCATCGGGCAGGGTGCCGAAGGGAGCGCGTGTCGCCTCGCCCGCCGCCGCCGCGGCCGGGAGGGCGCAAGCCCCCAGGATCGCCGCTGTCCAATCCCGCATGCCGAGCCCTCATCCGGCGCCGTCATCGGCGACGGCCTGCCCGGACCGGCTCGTTCTATACTCAGACAAATAGGCTGACAATCATCCGGCACCCGGAGCCGTTTCCGGCCTGATTGCATCAGGCCAGCGGCTCTAACTCTCTGTTTTGACGGGCATTCTTACGACGAACCAGTATCTCCTTCGTCGGAATGCGCTCCAGACGAAAGCCGTAGCCCGAACACGAAAAAGGGCACGGGGATGAACCCCGTGCCCCAGTTGCGACCGCCCCGAAGGATCGGGGCGGCGCTTGGATCTGTAATCTTAGTAGGTGCCGAACTTGTAGTTCACGCCGGCGCGGATGACGGCGAATTCCGTGCTGTTGCGCACACCGGCCGGGCCCTGCACCAGGGTCACGCCCGCCTGACCGACCTGAACCAGCTGGCCCAGGTTGTTGGTGGCGAACGCACCGGCGGTGCGGCGGTTCTGGTCGAGGTTCACGTACAGGCCTTCCACCTTCACCGTCACGGCGGAGGAGCGGAAGAAGTTCAGGAACGAGTCGGTCGGGAGAGCGTACTCGATACCGCCGCCGACAGCGTAGCCGGTCTGGAAGTCGTTCTGGCCGACGCCGGTGCCGAACTGACGACCACCGCCCGAGCCGTAGGCGAAACCGCCGGTGGCGTAGAACAGGGTGCGGTCGAAGGCGTAGCCGAGGCGACCACGGACGGTGCCGAAGTAGTCGAGGCCCGACAGGCCGTTCGGGTTGAAGATGAGGGTGCCGGGGACGATGGCGCCGCCCGGAACGGTGGCGGCAGCGAAGCGGTTCCGCTGGCGACCGAAGTCGGCGTACTGGGCGTCAGCTTCGATACCGACGACGACACCCGAGCCCGGGGTGAACTGGTAGTTGTAGCCGATCTGACCACCGCCGACGAAGCCTTCGTTGCCGGAGGTGTTCGAGAAGGCGAGGACGCCCGGCTGCAGCACGTTGCCGGTCGCGAAGATGCGGTTGGCCGGCGAGACGCCGATGATGGTCGGGGCCGAGTTGTTGGAGGCGTCGAAGCCGTAACCGGCGTTGAAACCGGCGTAGAAGCCCGTCCAGGTGAAGACCGGAACCGGGGTGAACACCGGCGGCGGAGCGCGGCGCGGCAGGTCGGCGGCGGAAGCAGCGGCGGTGAGCGCCGTGAACATCGCCAGCGAGGTAACGAGCTTCTTCATAACTGTGGATTCCCCAGAGGTCTGTCCCGATCGGGATGACTTCTAGCGGAAGTCGCCTCTGAAGACTGTGTCGGCGGGGATACACCGGCGGCCGAACTGCGGCGAGATGGTGGCCAAAGGGAAGAGGGCCAAGCCGGTGCCGGGGGCGAAACCCGTTTTTCCACAACAGGATGTCTGCGCTCGCAATCATGGCGCGAAATGGAAGTCGCCCCGCCCGCTGCCCCTTTTAAGGCGCTTCGTCCAGGCTTCCGGGTGGAGAAAGAGGCCGGATTCTCACCTGCGTGAAGGGCCGGACGAGCACCCGGCGGCCCCCGCCGTCATGGACATCGACGATCCAGCGGGTCCAGTCGGAATCGCCCGATTCCATTAAGGCGAGGGCCACCCGGTCGGCATGGGCGCGCACCTGCGCCAAGGTTGGCAGGCGCCGTCCGCGCAGGTCGAAGGCTGCCTCCCCACCGGGGCCGACGCAGTGGAACCTGTAAAGCCGCGTCGGCACGCGTGTTTTTCCCCACGATCCACAGAGGTCCACCGCGATTCCGGCGATCGCCCGCCGACGGCTTGAACCGAATCGGCCGACAGGCTTTGTTCGCTATATGTTCTAGTGGAGGTTGAGCGGGATGCGAGGGCTGTCGAGCGAATCGCCTGCGCCGGTCTGGACGCCTACCGAGGCGGAGACCATCGCGCTCGCCTATTACCGGGCTCATGCCCGCGACGGCTGGGCCGCCCTGGTCCATGCCATCGAGGATGCGCTGACCGATCTGCACGCCGCCGATGCCGCGATTCGCGAGCGCGGGCGGCAGATCTCCTGCGGTTACGTCCGGGGTAAGCCGAAGGACTGAGCGGGTCGCAAAAGAGCGTCGCAGCTTGCCGCATCTTTGGTCGGACGTCGCCCCTTATTTAGGCGCGGCTCATCTTGCTGGGCACAGTAACCGCGCGCACTCTGACAGCAGATCGCCCGATGCTGAACATGCGCCGATGGATCTTAGCCTGGGTGAAAGCCTGGCGCTGACCGATCTTTGCCTTCGGCGATCGACCGGGAGGTATGGGATGAACGAGAGCGTGCTGATCTCTCCGTCCGAACTCGAGGCGATGATGGCCACGGGCGGCGTCGTGCCCATCGATACGCGGGCACCGGCCGCCTACGCGGCGGGGCACATTGCGGGCGCGGTCAACATCCATGACATCTTTACCTACCTCGCCACCACGACGCCGGAGGGCGTGGTGGCGATGAAGGACAAGTTCGCCGAAACCTTCGGCGCGGCGGGTCTCGGCGGCGAAGAGACCGCCGTGATCTACGAAGCCTCAATGGATACGGGCTTCGGCCAGTCCTGCCGGGGTTGGACGCTGCTGACCTATCTCGGCTACCCCAAGGTCAAGATCCTTCATGGCGGCTTCTCGGCCTGGACGGCGGAGGGCAAGCCGGTAACGGATGAGGCGACCGCGCCGAGCCCCAGGACCTTCCCGGTCGATCCCGCGGCGGCATCGCTGTTCGTGGACCTCGAGGACATGAAGGGGGCCGTGGCGGATCCGGCCGTCGTGAAGCTCGATACCCGCGACGTGGACGAGTGGGTCGGCACGTCCTCCTCGCCCTACGGTAAGGATTTCTGTCCCCGGAAGGGCCGCATCCCCGGCGCTCGCTGGATCGAGTGGTACCGGATGATGAAGCCGACGCCCGCCGGCAAGATGCTGAAAGCGAAAGAGGAAATCCTCGCCGAATGCGCCACGGTCGGCATCGATGCGGACACGCCCGTGGTGCTCTACTGCTTCAAGGGCGCGCGAGCCTCGAACACGCTGGTGGCCCTGAAGGAAGCGGGCATCAAGGACGTGAAGCTTTATTTCGGCTCGTGGAACGAGTGGTCCCGCGACCCCGGCCTGCCGATCGAGGAGGGCTTTCCGGGGGCGAAGGCGCCACCGCTGCCGATGGCGGCCGAATAGGCGTTCGCCTCATTCGCCCTGTTCGAACACGGTGAGTTGCCCGCCTGTGGCGGTGTAATCCGCCAGCGAAGCGTAGCCGCCGACCGCGCCCGATCCATCGGCGGGGTCGGTGAGGCCGGCGGCGAGGCCGATCCCGGCCCACCCGCCCACGCCGGAGAGCACCGCCACGTATTGCCGTCCGCCGAACGTATAGGTGGTGACATTGCCGACGATCCCCGAGGGCGTCTTGAAGCGGTAGAGTTCGCGCCCGTCGCGCGCATCCACGGCCTTCAGGTAGCCTTCGAGCGTGCCGTAGAAGACCACGCCCCCCGCTGTCGCCAGAGCCCCGGACCAGACCGAGAAGGGCTCTGGTTTCGACCAGAGGATCCGGCCCTTCGCCGCGTCCCAGGCCAGGAAGGCGCCGGTATGGCTCTCGCCCTCCGGCGGATGGAGGGTCAGGGTCGCCCCGACATAGGGCTGGCCGGGCACGTAGTTCACGCGGAACGGCTCGTAATCCATGCACATGTGGTTGGTCGGCACGTAGAACAGGCCGGTCTGCGGCGAGTAGGCCGCGGGTTGCTGGTTCTTGGTGCCTAGCGCCCCGGGGCAGATGCCGGTCGTCGTCTCCTCCTCGCCCTTCTCCTCGGGGGCGAAGCGTGGGTCGAGCACCGGCCGCCCGTAGCCGGGCTTCCCGGCATCCTGCTCGATCCGGGACGCCCAGTTGACGGTCGGGTCGAACTTCTCCGCGACGAGCAGCGCCCCCGTGGCCCGGTCGAGGGTGTAGCCGAAGCCGTTGCGGTCGAAATGCGTCAGCACCTTGCGGCGCTCCCCGCCGATCGTCTGCTCGGTGAGGATCATCTCGTTGACGCCGTCGAAGTCCCACTGGTCGTGGGGCGTCATCTGGTAGACCCAGCGCGCCACCCCCGTGTCGGCGTCGCGGGCGATGATCGCCTCGGCCCATCTGTTGTCGCCGGGGCGCTGGGCCGGGTTCCAGGTCGAGGGGTTGCTCGTCCCGTAATAGACGAGGTTCAGGGCCAAATCGTAGGAGAACCAGCCCCAGGCGCAGCCGCCGCCGGTCATCCATTGGTCGCCCTCCCATGTCTTCAGGGAGGAATCCTTGCCGACCGGCCTGCCGAGCGAGGTGGTCGTCTCGGGATCGAACAGGATGTCGGAATCCGGCCCCACGGCATAGGCCCGCCAGCGCCTCTGGCCGGTTGCCTGATCGTAGGCGGTGACGGGGCAGCGGGCGCCGTACTCGCCACCGGAAAGGCCGACGATCAGCTCGTCCTTCACCGGCAGGACGGTGGCGGTGTTGGTCTCGCCCCGGCCGGGATCGCCGTTCTTGACGGACCACAGCACCTTGCCCGTCGCCGGATCGAGGGCGACCAGCGTCGTATCCGCCTGCTGCAGGAACAGCCGACCGTTCGCATAGGCGAGGCCGCGATGGACCGTGTCGCAGCACATCACCGCGATGACGCTCGGATCCTGGCGCGGGGCGTAGCGCCAGAGGATCTTGCCCTCATGGGCGAGGTCCAGGGCGTAGACGGTGTTCGGGAACGGCGTGTGCACGAACATCACTGAGCCGACCACGATCGGCGCGCCCTCGTGGCCGCGCAGCACCCCCGTCGAGAAGGTCCAGGCCACCTTGAGGCGAGACACGTTGCCCACGTCGATCTGGGCGAGCGGCGAGTAGCGGGTATTGGCCGCGTCGATCGTCTGGAGCACCGGCTCGTCGGCCTGCGCCACGGTCGCGAAGCCCAGAAACGCCAGGACGGCGAGGAGGCGCGGGAGGGACATGGGCACGGCTTCGGTTCGCGAGGCGGGGCGGGTTCCATGGCGCCGCCCTTCGGCGAAACCGTGACGGCGCAACCCTGTGCGGCCCCGCCGCCCGCCCCAGGTTTCTCCCTGCGAAGCCGACGAGGACACGAGATGCGCCCTTTCACCCTCGCCTGGGATGCGGACCGGCTCGCATGGCTGCGCGACCGCTTCGCCGCGTACCGGATGCCCCGCCTGCCCAAGGGCGCCGGCTGGCGCTATGGCTGCGACCCGGATTATCTCGCGGGCCTCGTTGCGTACTGGCGCGAGGGGTTCGACGTCGAGGCTGCCGCAGCCGAACTGAACCGCTTCCCGCACGTCATGGCGCGGATCGAGGATCTCGACATTCATGTCGTCCACGTCGTGGGCGAGGCGCAGGGTAGGCGTCCGCTGCTGCTCACCCATGGCTGGCCGGGCTCGGTCTACGAGTTCTGGGACGTCATCGCGCCGCTGGCCTTCCCCTCGCGCCACGGGGGGCGGGCGGAGGACGCGTTCGACGTCGTGGTGCCCGCGCTGCCGGGCTTCGGCTTCTCGGGCAAGCCGAAGGCCCCCATCGGCCCGCGCACGACCGCGCGGCTGTTCGACAAGCTGATGCGCGAGGAACTGGGCTATCCGCGCTATCACGCGCAGGGCGGTGATTGGGGCGCGGGCGTCACCGCGTGGCTCGCCCTCGACCATGCCGCGAGCGTGAACGCGATCCACCTCAACTATCTGCTGGTCCAGCCCGATGCCGAAGCGTCGACCGAGACGGAAAAGGCGTGGCGCAAGGCCGCCATGGACGCTCAGGGCCGGCTCGGTGCCTATGCGGATCTGCAGGGCACGAAGCCGCTCTCGCTGAATTACGCCATGGCCGACGAGCCGGTGGCGCAGCTCGCATGGCTGGTGGAGCGCTTCCACGATTGGGCCGACCTGCGCGAGCGGTCCTTCGAGGAGGTGTTCTCTAAGGACCGGCTCCTCACCAATGCCCTGTTCTACTTGGCGACCGACGCCTTCGGGACAGCCACTTGGTATTATGCCGGGGCACGGGAGGAGGGCGCGAGGCGGATGCCCTCCGGCACCCGCGTGACGGTGCCGACCGCCTTCGCCGCCTATCCCGACCCTCGCACCGTCGCGCCGCCACGCGAGTGGGTTGAGCGCGGCTATACCGTGACCCGCTGGCGGGACATGCCGCGCGGCGGGCATTTCGCTGCGTTGGAAGTCCCCGACCTGTTCGTCACGGACCTCCGGGACTGGGCGCGGGGTTAGGCGTCGAGCAGCCCGGCGAGCTTCATCGCCACGCCCTGCGAGCCCTGGACCTTCAGGCGCCCGGTGGAGAAGGCCATCATCGGGCTCAGCTTGCCGTTGATCAGCTTCAGCAGGTTGTCGGAGCGAGTTTCATCACCGTATCGGCCTCGGCCCCCTCGGCAGTGGAGACGGCGACGCTGCTGCCTGTCGCATCCACGAGGATGCTGCCGCCATCGGTCAGGTCGAACCGCACCTTGTAGCCGAGGGTGCTCAGCGCGTCCGAGCGCTCCTCGATCGCCTCGACCAGGGTTCCGACATCCGCCATTCGTTTTACTCCGCCTTCGTGCTTGGAACGACCTTGCCGCGGCATTCCCCTCTCCCCGCATGCGCGGAGAGGGGAATGCCCCCTCAGAACATCGCCTCGTCGAGCGCCATCATCGCACCCTTGCCCGCCTTCACGCCGGCCAGCAGACCCGCCACCTGAGGCAGGATGCGTTCCATGTAGAACCGCGCCGTGGTGAGCTTCGCCTCGTAGAAGTCGCGCTCGTCGGTTCCGGCTCGGAGGGCGGTGTGGGCGACCTTGGCCGAGCGCAGCCACATGTAGCCGAGCGCCACCAGCCCGAAGAGACGCAGGTACTCGGTGGCCGCGGCGCCCGCCTCCTCCGGATCCTTCAGCCCCTTCTGAGCGATGTGGGCCGTGGCGAGTTGCAGGGCGCCGAAGGCCTTCGACAGCGGCTGAGCGAGAGGCGCCAGATCGTCGTCCTCGATCGCCTCGTCCAAAGCGTTGAGCATCGGGTGGAAGAAGCTGCGGAGGAACCGCCCGGCATGGGCCGGAAGCTTGCGCCCGACGAGGTCGAGGGCCTGGATGCCGTTGGTGCCCTCGTAGATCATCGAGATCCGGGCATCGCGTACATATTGCTCCATGCCGTGGTCGCGGATGAAGCCGTGGCCGCCATAGACCTGCATGCCGATGCTCGCCGATTCGAAGCCGAGATCGGTGAACAGCGCCTTCACGATCGGCGTCATCAGCGCGGAGAAATCCTCCGCCCGGCGGCGCTCGGCCGGGTCGGGATGGCGCTCCATCACGTCCAGGCTGCGGGCGACCCAGGCGCCGAGCGCCCGGCAGCCCTCGTTATAGGCGCGGATCGTCATCAGCATCCGGCGCACGTCCGGGTGGACGATGATCGGGTCGGCGGCGAGATCGGGCCGCTTGGCGCCCACGAGGGACCGCCCCTGAAGCCGCTCCTTCGCATAGGCGACGGCCCCCTGATAGGCGGCCTCCCCCGCGCCCAGCCCCTGGATGCCCACCGACAGGCGCTCGCTGTTCATCATCGTGAACATCGCGCGCATGCCCTTGTGCGGCTCGCCGACGAGCCAGCCCTTGGCGTCATCGAAGGACATCTGGCACGTGGCGGAGGCCTTGATGCCCATCTTGTGCTCGAGGGCGGAGCAGGTGACGCCGTTGCGCTCGCCCGGCGTGCCGTCCGCGCGGGGCAGGAACTTCGGCACGAGGAACAGGCTGATGCCCTTCACGCCCTTCGGCGCGTCGGGGAGCTTGGCCAGCACGAGGTGGATGATGTTCTCGGTGAGGTCGTGGTCGCCCGCCGAGATGAAGATCTTCGAGCCGGTGATCGCGTAGGAGCCGTCGCCCTGCGGCACGGCCTTGGTCCGCAAGAGGCCGAGATCGGTGCCGCAATGGGGTTCCGTCAGGCACATCGTCCCCGACCACGTGCCGTCCACGAGCTTCGGCAGGTAGGCTGCCTTCAGCTCTTCCGAGGCATGGCCTTGAATGGCTTGATAGGCGCCGTGGCTCAGGCCCGGATAGAGACCGAAGGACAGGTTGGTCGAGCAGATCATCTCCTCGACCAGCTTGTTGATGCCCGCAGGCAGGCCCTGGCCGCCATAGGCGGGGTCGGAGCCCATGGCGGTCCAGCCGCCTTCCCGGAACGCCCTGTAGGCTTCGGGGAAGCCCTTCGGCGTGCGGACCACCCCGTTTTCAAGACGGCAGCCTTCCTCATCGCCGGAAGCGTTCAGCGGCAGCAGCCGCTCGGTGCAGAACTTCGCCGCTTCCTCGAGGATGGCGTCGGCAATGTCGGGGGTGAAGTCTTCCAGGCCCGGCAGGCCCTTCGTGTCGAAGTCGGCGTGCAGCTCTTGCAGCACGAAGCGCATGTCGCGCAGGGGAGCCTTGTAGGTCTGCATGGCCTTCAGTTCCTCACCGGCCGACCGGTTTCGATGACGCTCTCGAAGCGGTCGAGGGTCGCCTCGGTCCGCACGAGGCGCATGAAGCTGTCGCGTTCGAGTTCGAGGATCGCGTCCTCATCGAGGGCATCCAGGGTGTCGGTCTCGCCCCCGGAGAGGACCGAGGCCAGTTCCCCCGCCACGACGAGGTCGTGCTTGGTGGCGATGCCGCGCCGGGCGAAGCCCTCGGCCGCCATGCGCATGGCGAGCGCGCCCGCAGGGCCGGGCAGCGTCACAGTGACGGGCTTGGGCGCCTCGTAGCCCTCGACCAGGGACAGGGCCTTCGTCTTGGCGTCGGCGAGTAGCCTGTCGCGGTTCATGGTGATCCCGTCGCTCTCGCGCAGGAACAGGAGGTCGCGGGCCTCCTCCGCCGACTTGGCGACCGTGGCGGTCGAGACCGTCTCGAACACCTTGGCGGCGGCGGGCATCGGCCCCTTCGGCAGCTTGGGCGACGATTGCCAGCGGGCCAGCATCTCCTTGCAGCCGCCCCAGGCGGGCACGAGGCCGACACCGGCTTCCACGAGACCGATATAGGTCTCGGCATGGGCCTGCACCGCATCCGAGTGGAGCAGGATCTCGCAGCCGCCGCCGAGCGCCATCCCGGCGGGGGCGCTGACCACGGGGAAGGGCGCGTATTTCAACTGCCCGTAGGTCTGCTGACCCACCGAGACCAGCTTCTCGATCTCGCCCCAGGCGGCGATATTGGCGGCGAACAGGGCCAGCCCCAGATTCGCGCCGACCGAGAAATTGGAGCCCTCGTTATAGACCACGAGCGCCTTGTACTTGTCCTTGACGAGCTTGATGGTCTTGCCGAGCAGGATCATGATCTGCTCGTCCAGCGCGTTCGACTGTGAGGTGAACTCGAAGCAGACCACGCCGTCGCCGATATCCCACAGGGATGCCGAGCCGTTCTTGAGGAGCGGCTTGGCAGACAGCTTGATGTCCTCCAGCCGCAGCACACCCTCGGGGCGGACGATGTCCTTGTAGCCGCCCTCGGCCTGGAGCACCTGCCGCCGGCCGTTCTCGACGCGGTAGAAGGTCTGGCCGTTCAGCCCGGCGAGGATCGGCGGGACGGCATGGCCGTCCTTCGCCAGCCGCTCGGCCACGTAGGCCCCGCCGATTTTGTCGATCAGCTCGAACGGACCCCATTTCCAATTGTAGCCGAGGCGCATGGCCTCATCGATGGCGGCGACCTCGTCGCTCGCCTCGCCCACCAGCCCGGCGGCATAGGCCAGCGTCGGGCCGATCACCGTCCAGGCGTAGTCGCCGACGCGGCCCTTCAGGTCGAGCACCGCGCGCGGTCCCTTGGCCTCCTTCAGTGCCGGCAGGTCGGCCTTGGCGGAGGGCCTGTACTCACCGGTCTTGAGGTCGATGGCCTCCTTGGTCTTCTGACCGTCCTTCCGGTTCAGGCGGTAGAAGCCGCCCTTGCCCTTGCGACCGGTATAGCCGTCCGCGATCAGCTGCGTGATCACCGGCATCTCGCGATAGGTCGCGTGGAACGCGTCCTCCGGCGGCAGGGCGGCGCGCAGGCTCTTGGTGGTGTGCGGGATCAGGTCGAGGCCAACCAGATCCACGAGGCCGAACACGCCGGTTTTCGGGATGCCGAAGGGGCGGCCCATCACGGCATCCGCTTCCTCCACCGGCACGCCAAGGTCGTCGGCCGCCGCGATGGCGTTCTGAATCCAGAAGATGCCGAGACGGTTGGCGATGAAGCCCGGCCGGTCCTTGCAGCGGACGATGCTCTTGCCGAGCTTCCGGTCGGCGAAGTCCACCACAGTCTGGGCGAGCTCTGGATCGGTCTGCGACCCCGTCACGATCTCCAGCAGCCGCATGTAGCGCGGCGGGTTGAAGAAGTGGGTGATGAGGAAGTCGCGCCGGAACGCCTCGGGCATGCCCTCGATCAGCGCGTCGAGGGGGATGGTCGAGGTGTTGGACGAGATCGCGGTGCCCGGACGGCGCACCGCGTCGATGCGCTTGTAGAGGGCCTGCTTCGCGTCGAGGCGCTCGATCACCACCTCGATGATCCAGTCGACCTCGGAGAGGCGGTCGAGATGATCCTCGACGTTCAGGGTTTCCACGAGCTTGGCGGCGCGCGGCGACATGAACGACGCGGGCTCCGTCTTGAGCATCTTCGCGACGGCGCCCTTGGCGAGCGCGTTCCGGTCGGCGGCGCCCTCGGGGACGATGTCCATGAGGAGAACCGGCACACCGGCATTGGCGACATGGGCGGCGATGCCGGAGCCCATGACTCCGGCGCCGATGACGGCGACTTTGCGGATCCCGGTCATCAGATGCGCTCCAGAACGGTGGCGATGCCTTGCCCGCCGCCGATGCACTGGGTGGCCAGTGCGAAGCGACCGCCCTCGCGGGACAGGAGCGAGGCCGCCTTACCGACGATGCGCGCGCCCGTGGCCCCAAGCGGGTGGCCGAGTGCGATGGCGCCGCCGTCGATGTTGACGATCTTTTCGTCGAGGCCGAGGTCGCGCATGCAAGCGAGCGCCTGGGAGGCGAAGGCTTCGTTCAGTTCGACCACGCTCAGCGCGTCGGCGGCGATGCCCGCCCGCGCCAGCGCCTTGCGCGAAGCGACCACGGGACCCATGCCCATGATCTCCGGCTCGCAGCCCGCGACCGCGACCGAGGCGACGCGCGCCAGAGGCTTCAGCCCGTGGCGGTTCGCGAAGCCCTCGCTGCACACGAGCACCGCCGAGGCGCCATCGGTCAGCGGCGAGGAGGTGCCGGCGGTCACCGAGCCGTCCTGTTGGAAGGCGGGCTTGAGGCTGGCGAGACCTTCGGCGCTGGCATCCGCCCGGATGCAGCCATCGGTTTCGACGGTGCCGCCCTTGGTGGTGATCGGGACGATCTCGGCGGCGAGCCGCCCGTCTCCTTGCGCTTTGGCTGCCTTGTGGTGGCTTGCCACTGCGAAGGCTTCCTGATCCGCGCGGGAGATTTCCCACCGGCGGGCCACGTTCTCGGCGGTGTCGCCCATGCCCATGTAGGCACCGGGGCGCTTCTCATAGAGCGCCGGGTTCGGCATAGGGTTGAAGCCCATCATCGGCACGCGGCTCATGCTCTCCACGCCCGCGCAGACGAAGGCCTCGCCCGCGCCCAGCGCGATCTGCCCCGCCGCCATGTGAACCGACTGCATCGACGAGCCGCAGAACCGGTTCACCGTGACGCCGCCGACGCTGAGGTCAAGATCGGCCATCAGGCCGATCAGGCGGGCGACGTTGAAGCCTTGCTCGCCCTCGGGGAAGGCGCAGCCGACGATCAGGTCCTCGATCTCCTTGGAGGGGATGTTCGCCTCGGTGACGAGGCGGCGCACCACCTGCGCGGCGAGCTCGTCCGGGCGGACCCGGGCGAGGGCGCCCTTCTTGGCCGGGGTGAAGGGCGAGCGTGCATAGCCCGCGATAACCACGTTGGTCATGCTGTCCTCTCGGAGTTGTCGCGATGAAGATCAAAGGCAGGGAGCGGAGAGCGCGACAGAACGGCCCCCTCCGCGGTCATTGCGAACGCAGTGAAGCAATCCAGGGCGGCTGGCTGCCTGGGGACGTGATGCGCCCCTGAATTGCTTCGCTTCGCTCGCAATGACGACGTCAGTCGAGACGAGCGCCAGCCCTTTACCGGGCGCCGCGCGCTTTGCGGGCCGGGGGCAGGGCGGCTAGCGCGCCCTGCGCCTGCTGCTCGATGGCCCGCAGTTCGGCGAGCGTCTCGGTCAGCGCCTTCTCCTGCTCGATCAGGCTGTCGATGCGGTTCTGCACCCGCTTGAGCAGGGCGCGCAGCTGTTCCTGCTGCGTCGGATCGGCATCGTAAAGGTCGAGATATTCCTTGATCTCGCGCAGGGTGAAGCCCAGCCGCTTGCCGCGCAGGATGAGGATGAGCCGCGCCCGGTCCCGGTGCGTATAGACCCGGGTGTTCCCGACCCTTTGCGGGTTCAGGAGACCCTTGTCCTCGTAGAAACGGACCGTTCTCGCCGTCACACCCAGGTCGTTGGCGAGCTGTGTCACTGTATAGAGCAGATCGGACACAGGGGGCCTTCTCATCGACAAGGCCACCGTAGGCATGGAGCGCGCGAGGCGTCAATTCCGGCCCGGCATGCCCGAGAGTGCCAACGTCGTCCATCGTCCCCCTCCTTCTGCGCGGCCCGACCCTCTCCGGGGTCCTTCTCCGACAGCCCGCCGACTTCCCCGCCTGGGCTAACGTATACGTCAACCCATAATCCATTACGTCATTGTTGCGCAAGACCGTTCCGAGCTCATCACGGCGCACGATAATGCCAAGGCCCGAAGGAGTTGCGACACGCTCTCGATGACGTGAAAATGTCACAGCGCCGCAGTTCCGGCCCGAAACGCAGACGTCCGGCGGCAAGCGTCGCCGTTCCGTCTTGCATTTTTATTCCGCTTTCGGCAGCGTCCTCGCCTATAGGGAAGGCCGGACGCCACGATTCTTTCCGGCTGACCTCGCGGGAACCGGTTCTGCTTCGCGGACTGATCCCAATGTTGCCGATGATCTCTCTTCGGCGACCGAATATTAACCAAGTCAACAACAAGCCCTCAAAGGGCGATTTCCAGATCAACTCCTTGGGGAGGAACGGGATGAGGACGATGCTTGGCGCCCAGGTCGGCGCTGCAGCCCTATTGGCGACGCTTCTGAGCGGCACGGCCGCCTTCGCGGGCGCGTTCGGGCTTCGGGAGCAGAGCACGCAGGCCCAGGGGCTGGGCTTCGCGGGCGCGGCGGCGGGCTCCGGCGGCGTGTCGTCGATGTTCTGGAACCCGGCCGTCATCACGATGCGGCCCGGCTTCGTCACCGAGCAGAACCTCACCTATCTCGGTCCCTCGGCGACCATCACACCGGCCCCCGGCACGAACCCGGCCTTCGCGGGCCTCGGCGGCTCGGGCGATATCGGCCAGGGCGCGGTGCTCCCTGCAGGCGCGAGCTCCTACCAGATTAACGACCGCCTCTGGCTCGGCATTTCGACCGGCGCCCCGTTCGGCCTGACCACCAAGCCGAATCAGGCCTGGGCCGGCGAGGTCTACGGCCGCTCGTCGCGGATCTTCTCACTGGCCTTTAACCCGGTTGTCGGCTTCAAGGTGAACGAGTGGCTCTCGATCGCCGCCGGTCCGAACATCGAGTATTTCCGCCTGACCCTGCGCCAGGCCCTGCCGCTCCCCGGCCTGCCCCCGGCGGCCTATCCCAGCTCCTTCCTAAAGGGCGAATCCTGGGGTGTCGGCTTCACCGCTGGCGCCACCATCACCCCGTGGGAAGGCACGGTGCTCGGCATCGGCTACCGCTCCTCGGTGCATCACGATATCGACGGTTCCATCGGCGTGCCGATCCTCGCCCTGGCACCGCTGGCCGGGCAGGTGCGCGCAAACCTCAACACGCCGGAGAAGCTCAGCGTCGGCCTGACCCAGGCGGTGAGCCCGGTGGCCCGTGTCTCCCTCGGCTTCGAATGGGACAACTGGTCGAGGCTCGGCACGGTCGGCATCGTGTCGAACCGGCTCGGCGTGGCGGTGAACAACCTGCCGCTGAACTACAAGGACGGCTACTACTACTCGATCGGCGGCGAGTACGACGTGAACGCCGCCCTGACGGTGCGTGCGGGCTTCGGCTACGAGACCTCGCCGATCGACTTCAGCAACCGGTCGGTGCGCCTGCCCGACGGCGACCGCTACAGCCTGAACGTCGGCGCGAGCTACCGCTGGAGCAACCAGCTCGACGCTGAACCTCGCCTATTCGCACCTGTTCCTCGACAAGTCGCGGATCCTGGCGGGCCTCGGGCGCGACTACAACGTCGGCAACATCGCCTTCGCGGGGGTCGTGGATTCGAGCGTCGACATCGTTTCGGTCGGCTTCCGCTACGCGTTCGGCGCCCCGCCCGTGGCCGCCCCTGCGCCGCTGGTGCGCAAGTACTGACACGGACGGCTCGGACAAGCGCCTGTGCTTGTCCGAGCCTGTGACCGTCAGGCGAGGTGGCGCCCTTCGGCGATTCCAAACATCAGATAATGTTGAAGCGGGTCCATGTGCGCCGCCGCCACATCGGGGTTGGCGGCGAGGTAGGCGCTGGTGTCGAATGCCGCTGACGGATCGCGCCCCTCACGCCAGCCGAACTGATCATAGTGAGCCAGCGGGTTCATGCCCGAGGCGGCCACGTCGGGATTGTGTGCCAAGTAGTAGGCCGAGTCGAAGAAGGCGTCGGCATTTCGGCCCTCTTTCCAGCCGTTTGATTGGTAGTGATTGAACGCGAAGGCGAACGTATCGCCCCCCGCCGTCAGCGCAGCCTTCGCGACGTCAGGATTGGCCAGGAGGTAGTACTCGCTGTCGAAGGAGCCGTGTGTGAAGTCGCCCGCCTTACCGACGGCGGCATAGGCCTTCCGGCCCTCGCCCTGCCCGAATTGAAGATAGTGAGCGAAGGGGTCGATCCCGGCAGCCTTCACGTCCGGATTGTGCGCCAGATATTGCTCGTTGTCGAAGAAGGCGGCGGGATCGCGGCCTTCCTTCCATCCATATTGTTGGTAATGCGCCAGCGGATCCATCCCAGCCTTGGCCACGTCCGGATTGGCGGCGAGGTAGCCGTCTCGCGAGAACGAATCGCTCTCCGAGGTGGATCTCAGAGGCGCGGAGACATCCTTCGCGGTCGAGGCGCCATAGAGGCCCGGATCCTTCCCGTCCGGCGCGGATACGGCTTGCTGCGCAATGGCGGTCGCGTTCGGGTCCTTCGAGTAAGCGCGGATGTAATCGATCTTCATCGACATCGGGACGCCCGCCGCATCGGCGTCGTTCTCCGTTGCCAAGTTGGCGATCATGTACATGGGCCCGTGCATGTCCGTTGGGGTCGGCTTGGACCCCATGAACTGACCGTCGAAGTAGAAGCTGATCTTATCCTTCTGCCAATCCATGCCATAGGTGTGGTAACCCGTGATCTGGCTCGGGTTGTCGCTGAAGACCTGAAGATTGGCGTTCCCGTCCTTGTTCGGCTCGGGATCCGTGGTGTGGATCCACCGATACGAACCCTGATTGTACACGCCATAATGCTCGATGATGTCGGCTCCTGCCATCCCGGCAGTTTGTTGGGGTTGGGGGCCGGATTGTTGGGCAGCATCCAGAACGCGTCCCAACCGCCCTTGGTGTCGGTGAGATCGGCGCGCATCTCGAAATACCCGTAGGTCTGCGAGAAGTTGCCCTGCGTGGTGATCAGGCCCGATTCCCAGCTGCCCGGATAGCCGTACTTCGTCTTGTCGGGGACGGCCGTGATGGTGAGTGCGCCACCCTGCACGTTGAACGGATCGTAGCCGGACGCGGCGTCCACGAAGGACGATCGCCCGAAGCCGATGTCCGAATTCTCATCGAACCGCCATTGCGACCGGATGTCGGCCCAGGTCGTGCCCTGGCCCGTTTGCGAGATGCTGCGGGTGTTGAATTCGTCGTCGAACGTCAGTCGATAGCCGGTGAGGTCGATCAGCGACATCCTGCAGATCCTCGCATGTCCAGGATCCGGCCTGTACGCGAACAGGATTAAGTGTTGCTTTCATCCGGTTCGCGTCAATTGTCGCACGATGGTGGTTCGCTGTGAGACGAACGGCGCCGCGCGCTCTCTCCTATTTGTCCACTTTTGAAAAAAGAGCCGATCGGGATCACGAAGAATTAAGTTCGATCTTGGACTTCCCGCGCGTGTGACCCGATGGACAGGGCGGGACAGCGCGCCGATCACATCCGCCCATCCCGCCCCTTGTCGCGCATCTGCTTCAGGGTGAACTCGATCCTGTCTGCAAACAGCGAGGCCGCTCGGATGGAAATGTGGTTCTCGTCCTTGAAGGCTACGATGCCCTCGATACGAGGCCAGCAGATATCCTCCTTGCAAAGGTCGTTGGTGAAATCGAGGACCTTGGTTGTCGAGACTTGATCGGCCCAGGCTCGCTCCGCGCTTCTGATGTCCGCAGGAGCCGCAGTCTCCACCCGCCGTGAGCATCGCCGCTCGTCGTCCTGGTTCGCGAGACGCGACAGGCAAATGGGGATGTCCACACCCATCTTGGGCGTATCGGCAAGCATCAGAATGTTGGGCTGGGTCGTTCCAATCCTCTTCATCGTCTCGAGGGTCGCTTTCGCGAAGAGTTGCGTATCGAGACGATTTTCCCTGTCGTTGAAATAGCCGAAAGAATGTTGGCTCATCACCAACATCGTCGACTTCTGATCCGCGATCTCTTCCACGACACGCTGGCGCCATTCCGTGCATTCCGGCATCGGGCGCTTCACGAAGTGGTTGAAAGGCGTCAACATCGCCACCGGACAGGCGGATTTGAGATACGTCTGCAGTTCCCAGCCGTTCTTTTCCGACAACTTTTTCAGCACATCGAGCCATTGAGCGGCGTGAGAATCGCCGAACAGAACCAGCTTCGTCGCAGAACCAACCGAACCGAACTTACATCGAACGATTTCGGTCCCGGTATAGGGCGCGAGGCAATCGTGCAGCGGATCATCCTTGGCTGCGAAGATATCCTGCTGGCGGATGTCGCTCGGCGGTTTTGCGAAGGTACTCTTCGCGAAGAACTGAAGGCCGACGCAGGCCAGTAGCGCGACGCCCATGGACACGCCCAGCACCGGCACCGATCGTTGACCCTGGCCCATTCGCCGGAAGGGATTCTCGATCGTCCGGTAGGTCAGATCGGCTAGGACAAAGCTCGATGCGATCGCAGCTATCCGGCCGGTCCATGTCTCCATGGGGAGATAGGCATTGACGAACAGGATGATGGGCCAATGCCAGAGATAAAGGCCATATGACCGCTGGCCTATGAACACCAGCGGGGGCTGCTGAGGACGGAAGAGACAGGGTTCCGATCACCACCGCTGCCGCCGTACAAGAGGAGAGCCATTCCCGCGACGGGCGCGATCGTCAGGAAGCCCGGGTAATTCACGCTGCCGCTGAAGGCGACTGCTGAGCCGACCACGAGTGACAAGCCGAGAGCGGTGATCAAGGCCGGAGTGACGATATGGTCGCGAAACTTGGCTTCCCCCATGAGCGCAACCAGGGCACCCGCGGCGAATTCCCAATAGCGCGTAAAGAATGAAAAGAAGCCCATCGGCTGATTGCGCTGGGTCGTCCATTCACAAAGACCCAGGCCAATGACGATCAGGGCCACGATGATGAGCACCTTGAACGACTTTTGGCGCGCCCAACACAGACAATAAACCAACACGGGCCAAGTCAGATAGAATTGCTCTTCGACGCTCAGACTCCACGTATGCAGGAACGGTTGCATTCCAGAATCGGAAAAATACGCGGTCGACTGCCGTATAAACAGTATGTTGGAAATATAGAGACAGGCCGCTATGGCACTTCGAGCAACCTGTTCACGCTCGATGGGAGAGACCAAGAAAATCGCCAGAAATAAAGAGATCGTAATGACAACGAGCTGAAGCGGCATCAGCCGATAGGCGCGTCGTATATAGAAGCGCAAAAAATTGATACGGCCGGACTGATTGCGCTCTGCGACCAGCAATCGCGTGACGAGATATCCGGAGATGACGAAGAAGACGTCAACTCCTATGAAGCCTCCCTGAAATACCTCGCTGCCGACATGGAATGCAATGACCAATGCGACGGCCAGCGCCCTCGCACCTTCTACATCAGGCCTGTATTCGCTCCGTCCTGACATCTGGCGTCATCCGTGAATTCCGCCGAATTCATGCTGCTGTGCACGCGAAAAGAACAATTTCTATTGCGCATGCGAAGGCATGTACTGGGGCTTGTCTCGATTTTGAGCTTTATGGAAGGCAGCGTGAGAGATTCAAGCTCATGGTTCTCGGAAATGTCGAGAATTTTCTGCACCTTTTCGTCGTTGCGGCATGGCATCTGCGCGGCGAGATAAGCCAACCCTTTGTCCGGATTGACGATTCGGTTCAATATTTCGCGGATATCATGGATGATGTCGAAGATTGCTGATTTGACTTAGATCAAGCGAGCCGTCGTATGGCGCAGTTGCTTCAGATAGCGCTGTGCCATCGGAGCGCCCGGCGAACACAGGCAGATATCTTCAGCAAGCCTTCGCGGCCTCGAAATCGAAACAGCGTGCTTTGACATCTTGCTCGAGTTCAGTCGTTGGGGCGCGGCGTCCAAACGCCATTCTGGACAAGTGTCTCGGCCTCCAGGGTTGGCCTTAAGGGCGCTGCGGCCAAGTTTCTGGAGCGACGGGCTCAGCCCACTTGGACGACCGCTTGCGCCATCCTTACGCGGTCAGCAGGTTCTTCAGGTCGGCGCGACCGAGCTCGTCGATTCGCGGCTCGCGGTAGCAAGGTTCGATACGAAATTCTGATAATCGTCCGCATGCTGCTTTGCGGGAAAATGGCTCATGAATTCGACGATTTCGTCGTCCGTCTCGAAGAAATATCCGAACTTCCCAACCCGACTCTCCAGGTATTTAGAGAAGTCGCTGGCAATGCCTATTCCGGGAGTCTGCGTGACGATCATATCCATGATGGCGCCGCTTGCCTGGAACGTGTAGGGATCGGTCGGCAATTGCAGAAGAAAGTCTGCGGCTCTTATGGTATCTAACCGCTCATTGTAGGGCTTCGAAAAAGAGCGTCCTAGAGCACTATTGCTGAACTCATTCTTGATTTCCACGAAGTCGAAACAACCCTTGGCCTGCGCTATCTCCGCGAGCCGCGCGAGGGTCTGAAGCCGCGTCTCGGGCAAACGGTGCCATCCGTGCAGGAACAGGACGGATGTGCCGCCCTTGATCGAAGGAGCGTTGCCGCTTGGCTTCGCATTCTGGCCGTGCACCCCAACGGGGTGAATGACGGAATGGAGCCTCTTGGCGCGCACAAACCCCGGAAGCGCCCGTAGAGTATTGGCTCTGATGTTTTCGCCAAGGACGATGAAGCGGTTGTTCGGAAACAGGTTGATCAGGAAAAACGCCTTGAGCTTCGCGATCACCTTGTTGTGCAAGCCGCTTTTGCCGAGGGAGGCCAGATGGCTGTGGAAGACCCAGCACTTCAAGCCCTTGTAGTGCTTGCGACCGGCTATATTGCAGTGAAGCCAGACATTATATTCGAGATTGAAGAAAAATAATAAATCAGTCGGTGCCTCCGAGGTGGCCTTGTCGATCAAGCCAGTGACTTCAGAGCGATCATGATAGCCGCGATAGGAGATGGTAGCGTCCGATCCGGTCAGGTCGGCATATTTCTGCAAAGCTTGCGCGTGAGACGCTTCAGCAATGACGATGATTTCTCGTGCGATGTGTGCGAAATGTCGAATAAAACCCGTATTGACGAGAATGTGAGATTCGCCGACCACTGACGGATCAACGATAATCACGCGATTCAATTCACGACTCACGATTCTAAATCTCCGAAGCGCGCACCGGTTTTGCTTTTCAATTCGGAGGCGGTGGTGACGATCATGCAATGCAGCATAGGCATATAGCGCCGTCGTGGTCGCTGCCAAGACGAAAGTCGATCGCCTCACTGCAAGGTTCCGCCAGGCGGGCGGGCCTCTGGTCCTCCGTGCCAGCGAGGGGGGGCGTGATGGCCAGCCGGGATGAGGACGGCCCTGTCCCATTTCGGGCGGCCCGAAGGTTGCTTGGATCGATCAGTTTCACAGTCCGGAAGCGTGGCTTCTCAAGCTAGACCCGCGACCGCGTCATTCTTGGACAGTGTTAGGCACATGCGAAAAATGGTGGCACAGTTGGGCATCGGTAGGTTATAATCCGCGGCAAGATGCCCAAACATTCTGTTTAATTTGAAGGACTTTTCTTATGAATTGGAGAACCCCGGCGTTAATTGGTGGGTTTTTATTCTCATTCATTTCGGCTAATGTTGCATTTGCGCAAAATACAAAAGATTATGTCTTGGGCCCGGAAGACAAGCTCAAGATCGCAGTCTACGAATGGCGTCCTGCACGGAACGAAGCCTATGAATGGTCGGCCCTGAAGGGTGAATTCACTGTCGGGCCGGACGGCATGCTCTCACTGCCGTTGATCGGCCAGGTGCAGGTCGCCAAGCTCAAAGTGGCCGATATCTCCTCGATCATCTCGGATAAGCTCCAGAGCAAATTCGGTCTCACGCAACGGCCCGACGCGGCCGTGGAGATTTCTCATTTTCGGCCGTTCTATATCGTCGGCTACGTCAATCGGCCCGGCAGCTACGAGTTCAAGCCTGATCTGAATGCGCTTCAGGCCATTGCCGTCGCGGGCGGGCTGTTCCGGCCCGAGAGCAATCTCAACGGCTATCGGCGGGACAACATCACGCAAACCGGCGACCTACAGGTCAACCGGCTGGAGCTCATGCAGCTCGTCGCGCGCAAGGCGCGGCTCCAGGCCGAGATCGACGGAAGTCAGAAGATTGCGTTCCCGCCCGAATTCAAAACACTCAAGCCTGCCGAGCGCTTGGAAAGCGTCGCGGCCGAAGAAGAGAAGCTCTTCAATTCTCGTATGGTGTCGTTGCAGACGCAGATCGAATCCCTGACTCAGGTGAAGGGCCTGTTGCTCAAGGAGATCGATGCGGTCAAGACGAAGCAAGTGACCCAGGATCGCCAAGTCGAGCTTGCCCAGCGCGAACTCGAGGGCGTGAACACCCTGGCCAGCAAGGGATTGGCCGTCTCGGCACGTCAGATCTCCGTCGAGCAGATGGTCGCCCAGCTGACGAGCTTGAAGCAGGATCTGAAGCTGACCGAGATTCGCCTGAGGCAGGATGTCAGCAAGGCGGATCGGGACATGCAAGATCTTCGCGACACGCGGCGAATGGAGGACCTGAAGGTTCTGCAGGAGGTCGACGCCAATATTCAGAAGATCAGGCGTCGCATGGCCGTCAACGAGGAGCTCATCGACAACGGTCAGGCCGACATGTCGAGAAGGATGCGCAACGGACAAACGGACACGAGCCTTCCGGCCGTGGTCGCCATCGATCGCGTCGTTTCGGGCAAGATCCAGCAGACACTGGCGGATGCCAGCACGAAGATCATGCCGGGGGATACGATCCGCGTTCTCAAGCTTCCCAGCGACAGCGAGGATCAGGCGGCTAATTGAGCCTCATGGTCTGGGGCGGCCTTGAAGCATGTCTTGCTCTTGGCCCCCGGACCCGGTCGAATTTTGCGGGATAGATTCGGTAGGTGGGTGTCATCCGGCGCAATATATTGTCATCATAACGTCGATGATCGTTCTGATGAAACCGGCGGATCCCGTTAAGCGTACGGTATGACTCGGCGAAAGAAGGAAACATGACAATCAACACTCCGCCTCCTGTCGGTAGCCGTATCGAACCCGAATCCAGCGACGCTGGCATCTCGTATGCCGCCATACGCCGGTTCATCAGGAGGAACTCGAAGCTGATCTTGATCGGCGGCCTCATCGGAGCGACCGCAGGCTACATTTATTGCAAGACGGCTAGCCCTATCTACACCGCCCGCGCGCGAATCCTTCTTTCCGAAAAGCCGAGATCTGTCAGCTACATCGATGGAACGAGTTCGTATCAGTACACGCTCGATACGCCGCAGATCGAAAGTCAGAGCCAGGTTCTGCATTCCGAGCAGCTGAGCCGTGAGGTCATCGGCAAGCTGGGTCTTCTCAACGATCCGGAGCTTCAAGGCACGCCGGGGCTGCTGAGCCGCCTGAAGGAATATCTCAGCCTGACGGACGGCGATCAGGGCGCCAGCAAGTCCGACGCGATGAATTCGGTCATCGCCGCCTTCGATGGCCGCCTCGGCACGCAGCGCCTGGGGCAATCCTACGTCATCGAGCTCGACGTTCTCCTCGCAGAGCCCGACCAAGTCCGCGAAGATCGTCAATTCGCTCACGGCTGATTACATCAAGAATCGAGCTGGAGATTAAGGTGAAGGCGGCCGAAAGCGGCAGCGAGCTGATCGAACGGCGCCTCGCCGACCTGAAGAAGCAGCTCGACATCGCCTCCGCCGCGGTCGCGACGGGGACGATCGACGTGGAGACCTTCCCCTCGGCCGATGCCCGCGTGCTGACGGCCGCGTCGCCGCCATTCGGTCCGAGCTGGCCGAAGACCGGCATCACGACCATCATCATGGGGATCCTCGGTTTCGTTCTGGCGGCCCTGGTCGCGATGCTGCGGGCCAACGGGCCGCTGAACTTCAACGATTAGGCGCGGCCACCCGAGAGGGCCGAGCGTTCCGCAGGGCCCTGCGCCCTCGCGGAACGCTGGCCTGTCGGGCTCGTTCAGGTAGGCGTCGGCAAGCTCTGCCGCGCCGAGCCTTCGGACGGCGTGCCGAATCCGTCCTTCACCCCGAACAAGGCCATGACGATGGTGTCGACCGAGCCATTCGGGATCAACGGGCGCTTCTATACCCAGCCAGTCACCGGGGTGCAGCGCTATGCCCGCAACGTCACGCAGGCGCTGGACGAGATCGTGGCCAGAGACGGGCTCCAGGCGCGCTTGCTCGTTCCGCAGGGCTGTCCCGATCCGGGTCTCGCCGCCATCCCGACCGTTCCGGTCGGGCGGTGGGGTGGGCATGCATGGGAACAGTTCGAGCTGGCACGGAAGCAGCCGGGCTGGCTCATCAACCTGTGCAACACCGCCCCGGCCCTGAAGTGGAACCAGATCGTTTGCATCCACGATGCGAACGTCTTCCTGTCTCCCGAGAGCTACAGCCGTGCCTTCCGCACCGTCTACCGGACGCTGCAACCCCTCCTCGCACGGCGTTCCGCCAGGATCACGGCGGTCAGCCGCTTCTCGGCGGAACAGATCGCGCGGTACCTGCCCCTGCGGGCGTCCGAGATCGCGGTGCTGCCGAACGGGCATGAACATGTCCACACCTGGGACGCGTCCAAGGCCGAGATCGCCCCGGCGGCTCTCGACAAGATCGTCGGCCAGACCAACCGGCCCTTCCTCCTCGCGCTCGGCTCCAGCGCGAGGCACAAGAACATCGGCATGTTGCTGAATCTGGCGCCGGATCTCGCCAGCCTGGGCGTCGATCTCGTCATCGCCGGGGGAGGGCGGATATCTTCGCCCCGGTCGAGGGGCGAAGGGACCCCAATGTCCATCACCTCGGCTTCGTGAGCGATCACGATCTCGCTTATCTGCTCGACAGGGCCCTATGCCTCGTCTTTCCATCGCTGACGGAGGGGTTCGGGCTTCCGGCGCTCGAGGCGATGGCCTGGGGATGCCCGGTCATCTCGACCGATCGGGCGAGCCTTCCGGAAATCTGCGGTCAGGCGGCCCTGATGGCGGCGCCCGACCAGCCGGCAGCCTGGCTCGCGCATATCAGGGCGCTGCTCGGCAGCCCCGATTTGCGCCAGACCCTCATCGGGCGGGGGCGCCAGCAGGCCAAGCTCTACTCTTGGCGGGAGAGCGCACGGGGCTACATCGACTTGCTGGGGCAGCCAGCGACGTGAAGGGGCACGCGCACCGGAATGACGAAGGACTTGAACATCGCCGTCGTGATCGCGACGCTCGGCCGCCCGGAGGTGGCGTCGGGCACGATCCGGCGGATTATCGACCGCCAGTCGTTGAAGCCCGTCACGATCATCATCTCCTGCGTGCAGGCTTCGGATGCGGGGGAGGCGGCAGGCTGGCCCGAGGTGAAGGTGCTGCAGGGGCCTGCGGGTCTCGCCGCGCAGCGTAACACTGCCCTCAAGGCGCTCACCGATGACATCGACATCGTCACCTTCTTCGATGACGACTTCGTCCCCGATCCTGATTGGCTGGCGAACGCGGCACGCATCTTCCGCAGCCAGCCCGACGTGGTGGGTCTGACCGGCGACGTGATTGCCGACGGCATCAAGGGGCCGGGCCTGAGCTTTTCGGAAGTCGACCGCATGCTTTCGGAAAACCGGCCATCGGGAGCCGGCCGCGTGGTCGAGCCCTTCAGCCCGTATGGCTGCAACATGGCCTTCCGGCGATCGGCCATCGGATCTCTCCGCTTCGATGAGCGGCTGATTCTGTACGGCTGGCTGGAAGATCGGGATTTCGGCGCTGCCCTCGCTGCCAAGGGCGGCCGGATGATCAAGAACTTTGACCTGCGCGGCGTCCATATGGGCGTGAAGGGCGGGCGCATGGCGGGCGGGCGCCTCGGTTACTCCCAGATCATCAACCCCATCTACATGCTGCGGAAGGGCACCATGACGCCGGCGCAGGTGTTCGACCATGTGTTCCGCAACATCAGCAGCAACGTCGTGCGCTCGGCCTACCCGGAGAAATTCATCGACCGCCGGGGCCGCCTTCGGGGGAATCTGCGCGCGATCGCCGACCTCCTCAGGGGGAAGATCGAGCCGGAACGAGCCAAGCTTTCTAAGTAGTCCTTGGCCGCCACCGGCTCGAACGACTCTGAAAGTCAAAGGTATGCACGTCTGATTATAGTGAACACAGTTCGGCGCAATTGCCCCTGACTGGACCCTTCGGTAGATTGTTGGAATGACGCAGAAACCGAAATTCGGAACGTTCTGGGCGGGCCCAAGGCTTTCGGCTCTCGAAGTGGCTTGCCTGAGTTCCTTCGCGCGGAAGGGCTACGAGGTCGAACTGTATAGTTATGATAAGATCGAGAACGTTCCAGCAGACGTGGCGGTCCGCGATGCGGGTGACGTGCTGAGCAGCGAGTTCTTGAATCATTTCAAGATCAACGGAAAAGTTAGCTACAGCCATTTTTCCGATCTTTTCCGCTACAACATGTTCCTGAAAACTCAGAACATCTGGATCGATACCGACCTGTTCCTGACCCGTGCGTTCGATTTTCCCCTCGATGGCAGGGTGCTCGCGAAGGAAAGCCCTTCCGTGCTGTGCGGCGCGATCATGCGCCTTCCCAGTAACGATCCTCATCTTCCGGTGCTGATTTCGGAAACGGAGGCGATTGCGACCGGCAATTTCCGCTGGGGCGCGACGGGGCCGAAGCTGCTGACCAAGCGGCTCGATAAGGCAGCGATCGACAACGCCTACGGCCCCGAAATCTTCTTCCCGATCTCCTACACCGATTTCTGGAAGACGTTGCTGCCGGAATATGCCGAAGAGTGCAGGCAACAGACACAGAAGTGTTACACGCTGCACCTGTGGAACAATATCGTTGACCGGCTCGGATATTGGAAGGATTACCTGCCGCCGGAAGGGTCTTACCTGCACGCACAGATCGAGCAGGCCGGGCTCGCGGGTGAATTCAAGGGAACCTATCCGCGCAAGATCATGTCGGCCATGGTGGAGAACTGGTTGCTGCGGAAGAGCGGTCGCGATCTCGGTATCAAGACCATCGTCAAACAAATCGTCCCGAGCGTCGGCCGGACGATCAAGCATTACTCGTCGTGAGCGAGCCGACACGCGCCGATCCGAAGCGGCCAAGGGCCGATCGAGGCGCGGGCAGGTCCAGTGATCCAGGAGGCGAGTGATGGCCACCCCGAAAATCGCCGCCGTCTTCACCTGCTACGAGTGGGACGAGTTCAACCAACGGCAGTACCAGCGGTTCGTCGCCAAGTGCGAAGGCCTCACGCCGAACATCGTTTACGATTGCTCGCGCAAGCCGTTTCCCGATCCCGCGCTCAAGAATGTCTACCAGTTTGACGCGAACAAAGCTCTCGGCATGGGCTTTGTGTTTGCATATTATAAGAATTTGTTCTGGTGGAACCTTGATTACCTAATGTGGATGTTTGTCGATCAAAATCCAGATTACGATTATTACATGTTTGCCGATTACGATGCTGTCTTCAATATCGGGATCGAGTCACTCGTTCGGGAGGTGGCGCGACAGGGCGTCGACTTCGTGGGCGAGACGATCCCCGAGACGAACGAGAACTGGGTCTATCGGAAGCCCCATTTGCCTTTGTACGGCAATGCGTTGAACCCCTACATGATCCCGGTCGTCATCTTTTCGAACCGGGCTGCGCATTTCCTGAAGGGGAAGAGGCTCGAACAGAGCGAAGCCTATCGCCGGGGCGATATGCCGTTCTGGCCCTTCTGCGAGGCTTTCATTGGTTCGGAGTTGGCGATCGCGGCGAACTTCCGGTGCGACACGCTCGGGAATTACGTAAATCATCCAGGGCTGCACTGGAACCCCATCCACCGCGAATCCGAGCTTCCCGAACTGAGTTCGTGGCAGGTTCTTCACCCCGTGCTCGACGATGTCCGGTATATCAAGACCCGGCTGAAATACTCCGACCGGACGAAGGACGTGATCAAGGACGGTCTGGATTGCATCGCACGGGTGAAGTCGCTGCCCCTGTCCACCAAGGGGAAGCTCTTGCTCGATGAGGTGCGGCACCGGGTGAGGGGTGGTTTGCAGAGGCGATTTGGATCGCCGAAAACCGACACGACCGAGCTATCGTGGTAATCCTGCGACCGCGCCGAGTTTGACGGACCGTCGCCCGCCGGGCGTGCCGGGGATCGCGACAGCCCTAGGGTGAGTGAGACAGGATCATGGAGATCAGTTTCGTAGGGGCGCTCATCGTGCTCGGCCTCCTGTTGGTCGGCCGCCTCGGCAAGATGGGTCTCCTCGGCATCCTGCCCATCAGTACCCTGTTCTCATCGACGGCCGTCGTCTCGATGGGCTTTCTGGGCGGAGCGCCGCTGCTCGTGCAGACGGTCATCGCCGGCATCGTGATCGTCTACTATGGGCTCGACGCCCTGCGCCGTATCGAACGGGGCGGCTCCAGGGTGCAGATTGCGCTGATCGCTGCGTTCCTCGCCTACGGGATCCTCTCGGCGTTTCTGTTCCCCCGCATGTTCGAGGGCGCGACCTCGGTCTTTTCCCTGTCGCGGTCGTTCGACGTGTTCTTCGCCCCGATCCCGCTTCAGCCGAGCTCGGGCAACTTCTCGCAGCTTTGCTATTTCGTCCTCGATCTGTGTCTGCTGACCGTCCTGTCGGCCCGCATTGACGAGGTTTCGATCGGCCAACTCGATCGCGGCTTCGAATATGCGTCGCGCTTCCTGGCGCTGATCGTCCTGATCGAGCTGCCCATGCGATATTCGGGCTTCGGCGACCCGTTCTTCTTCCTACGCACGGCCAATTATGAGCTGCTGACGGATATCGAGATCGGGTCGTTCAAGCGACTGACCGGCTTCGCCACGGAATCCTCATCCTTCGGATCCCAGTGCGCGATCTTCCTGGCTTACGCGTACATCAAGTATAACAGCGCCCCCAAATCCCTCATGAGGTTGATGACGCTGGTTGTACTGACGATCGGATTAGTCGCGGCTACCTCGTCCGCCGGCTATGTGACCTTCGGCTTCATGTTCGGCTTGGCCGTACTCCGCAGCGCCTACGGCAGCTTCCGGCAGCGCATCCAGCCCTCGGAAGTGTATTTCTTCGTGCTCGTGTCGCTTGGGGTGATCTGCGTGGGCCTGATGTACCTCGCGGAATATGACTTCTCGGCCCTGAACAGCCTGCTCGATACGCTCATCTTCAACAAGGCCAACACGTCCTCGGGCATCGAGCGTGGCTCGTGGAACACGCAAGCGATCCGCAACTTCGTGGAGACCTACGGCTTCGGGATCGGCGTCGGCAGCAGCCGGGCGTCCTCCTTCTTCCTAGCCCTCTTGTCCAATACGGGGGTCATCGGGACGGCGCTGTTCTGCATGCTCGTCCTCGAGCTGTTCGCTCACTACCACCTGTCGTCGAACCGCCTGAACGCGGTGCGGTTCTCGATCCTCGTCTGCGTCTTCTCCATCTCGCTGATGGGGACGGTGGTCGATGCGGGCGTCCTGTTCTACACGCTGCTGGGTCTGGGCTTGGCCGAGGTGACGCGGCTCAGGAAGGAGTATGCGCGGATGCGGCTCCGCTACCAGGCAGCGCCCCCCGGTGAACCTCTCCCCAGGGGCTGAGCCGGGGCCCCTTCGTCATCGCGTTCTTATGATGATGAAGCGGGCGCCTTCAGGATCGATTGCCGATGATCGAGGCCTTGAGCCACCGGATCAGGCCGTAGAGGTGCCGGTTGTCTTTCAGGACCTCCTTGACCACCCGGACGAATTTGGGCGCGAGGTGGTTGTGCCAGCTCATGTCCCAATAATGAATGGCCACGGTGCGCGGCGTCAGGCAGCTGCGCTTGAACCGCTCCCGCCAATGGTACGGATAGAAGTACTCGGTCGGTAGCACGCAAACGTCGCCGCAATGCTGGATCCGATTTTCGACCTTGAGGCCGTTTTCCAGCAGGATCTCGCTGACCAGTTCAGGGCCGGTCGGTGCGTAGTAAAGATCGCCGGAGAATGAATTCGGGAAACGCGCCAGGGCTTCGGTAATGAAGGGGTGATGGGGCTTCGCGCCGATCACGGCGTTGCAGACCGGGCTGTCCTGCGCGTCCGTGCTCTGGATGCCGACGAAGCAATCATACGTGAGAAGATGGTCGAAGGGCGCGATGGCCTCGATATCGACATCGAGATAAATGCCACCGTGATCCCGGACGATCTGAAGCCGCAGGTAGTCCGACAGCTTTGCCCAAGCCTGCTGGTCGTAAGCCATGCGGACGTACGGGTCATCGAAGTTGAGATCTTCGTTGCCCCAAATTTTCACGTCGTAAGACGGATTAAATTTCTTCCAAGAGTCGATATTGGGTTTGAAGCGGCCCGGCATTGGTGACGTGCCAACCCAAATGCCATGCAGGATTTTAGGGATCATTTGGGTTCCACCATCATCGATTTACGCCTACGCACCAGCCGGAGAGGCCCATCTCGATGGTAAATTGATAGGCAGCCTATTGGTGCCATTAGCCCTGTCCTAACCGCGGGCTTCAAGCCGGTCCATCCTCTTCGCCTACTGAGTTGTGCAGTCGGTCCACAAATATCGTTGAAAATTGCGCTGAGTTAGAGACTGTTTGCCGGTGCAAAGGCCTGGTTCCAGTGGGTGTCATGTCAAGTACGGCAATAGCGAAGATCAAATCTCGGTAACGCGATTGCATGCCAAGCGCCCTTGTCGTGCCGGGCGTGCTCCCGTGCGAGCGGATCGCTCAGCTATGCGCGGGGGACTCGCCCAGCAAGCTGCTGTAGAGCCGAAGATGTCGATCGGAGACTTTTTCGAGCTTGAACTCATCGATGGTCCGGGCCGACCCCTCTTTCAGTTTCTCCCGCGTATCCGCGCTCGACAACACCGCATCGAGCTGCGCGGCGAGGTTCTCGGGGTCTTTGGGCTCTGCAATCAATCCGGCTTCTCCAAAGTCCAATGCTTCCGGAATGCCATCGACGTTCGTCCCGATCATGACGCAACCGGCGGCACGGGCCTCCAGGACTGCGAGAGGAAACGGGTCGGCATGGGATGCGAGGACAAAGATGTCTAGCGCGTAGAGATAGGGCCGCGGATCGGATTGGAACCCGGCAAAGTGGATCCGGTCTCCAAAACCGGTCTCCCGAGCCAGTTCTTCGTACTCTGACTGCATCGGACCGCCGCCAACCACGTAGAGATGGCTGGTGGGGTGCTTGGCGGCGACCAATGAGAACGCCTTGATGAGATCCTGTACGCCCTTCCTGGGGTGCAGGCCGCAGACGGTTCCGATCGCCGGCTTCTGGAGAGTCTTGAGCTCGAAGGTCGGGCTCAAGCGATGGGTGCCGATGACGCCGTTCTTGATGACCAGCATCTTCTCGGGCTTGATCCCCCGCGCCACCATTTGCTTCCGGACGGCTTCGCTCACCGCAACCACCCGGTTCCCGACCGACATCAGTCGTGCTTGCTTGTCGAAGGAGTTATGGATCGTGCAAACGATCTTGTAGCCGAAGACCGGTTGAAACAGCTTCGCGATCAGCGCCGCTCCCACCATGTGGGCATGGACGATGTCGGGTTTGCTGGCCCGTATCAGCGAAACATAGTCGCGCAACGCCTTCAGGGCCGTCTTGAACGATTTGCGGCGCAGATCGAATTCGTAGCAATCGACCCCGTTCTGCTTCAGCAGTGGCTTGTAGGGGCCTCCTGATCCGGCAAAGGCGACGGCATGGCCCGCCTGGCGCTGGAACGAAGCCAGATCGACCGCGACATTGACATGGCCATTACCGTCTTCGCCGTGATTGAGGATGTGCAGTATGCGCATAGATCCGTAAGCCTGTGATCGTCACGATCGAAGCGTCGGCGGCCACGATAGCGGGTCGATGTTGAATCAACCGGTCACGAGCCATCACGTTGATCGGTTTTCGGGAGCCGGCCGAGTTTCAGAGTTAAGGCATTCCCGGCCTATGGCGGCGTCCGTCCGTGCGACGGTCATTCGGCCAAGTTTCCCGCCGCGACACCTTGGGTGCCTTGGGCTCGGGGCGTCAAGGCGCGTGGGACTGCAAGGTTCGGCGTCCTCTGCAATGCCCACGGCTGGTTTGGCACAAGGCGCTATTTCGGAATCAGGATCCGGATGATCGACACCGTGTGAAGCCGGAAGAGCGACATCATCACTGCCACGAACACCAGAGCACCGAGCAGTGACAGGACCGCGACATGAACGATGGGGTCCGTCGCCGGGATCAGTCCGGCATGGGATAGCCCGACGAGCACGGCATACATCACCACGCTCGCGATGACGGAGGGCAGCATCGCCTTGATCGAACGCCGCGCGCTCATGTCGGTTCGGCGAGAGAGGATGAACAACTGGAACAGGAGCAGGGCGACCTGTCCGAAAAAGGCCAAGCCCGCATAATAGCTGAGGCCCAGGTAGCTCGCCGCGATCGCGACGGCGCAGTAGACGGTGAGACCCGCAAAACCGACCAAGGCATTCAGGTTCGGCAGGCCGATCGCCGAGAACGAGCGGGAATAGACGCTCGTCAACAGGTTGATGGGAACGATCAAGCCGAGAACGGCCGCGATATCGCCGGCCGTTCGCCAATCCTTACCGAAGATGATCTCGACGGCATCCGAGCCGACGACGGCGAAGCCCAAAGCGGCCGGGATGGTCAGCAGGGAGCCGAGGACGGTCGTGCTGTAGATCGCCCGGTCCAGCTTCTCCTTGTCATCGCGCACGGCGCCGAACAGGGGCAACATGACCGCGAACATGGGCTGGATCGTCGCGGCGTTGATCACGTCGACCAGCCGCCACGCCACCCGCACCGCCGCGACGGCCTGCAGGCCGAGGAACACACCCAGGATGAATTCCTGCAAGCGAACACCGATCACCCCGGTGCTGCTCGAAAGGAAGGTGTGCCAAGTGTAATTGATGAACTCCCTGAACCCATTCCAGGTCATGTCGAAGTTCGGGACCCACCGCGCGAAATACCAGCTGAAGGCGACGTAAACGACCTCGGCGAGTAGTTTCTGCGCGACGAGGCTCCACGTGCCGTAGCCGTTCACCGCCATCACATAGCCCAGCAGCCCGCCGCAGACGCCGGCAGCGAGGGTGCAAATCGTCATTACCCGGTGGTCGAACGAGCGCAGCAGCAGGCTCATATGCGTCGTGCACAACGCGGAGAGCGGCAGAAGCGTCGTCATCGCCAGGAAGATCATCCCCTGGTTATTCAGCTGAAGGTAGGGGCCCGCGAAAAAGACGACGACGTTGAGAAGCACCATCGCCACGACGGCGAAAACGACGCTCGACCAGAACGCGACGTTGGGCGTCTCGTTATCCGACGACCGGATGACGGCGTCCGCAATCGCCGAGATCGGGAGCCGGAACAGCTCGATGATCGACGAGACGAGCACGAAGCTTCCGACCTCTGCCGGTGTCACCTTCCTAGTGATCAGCACGAACATGATCAGAAGGAAAACTTGATCGACGCCGAGTCTCGCAGCGCTCCAGAGGGCGGAACTGATCGCTTTTCGCCTAAGGCTCACTGCAGGCTCCGAAAGGGTCTGATGTCACGACGGCACGAGCCAAAGCTGCGTCCGTCGGGTCGGCAGCCAATGATCCGTATGGTTGTATAAGCGCGGCGAGGGCAGGGCGCCCGAGCAGGCGAGGGCGCTTCCCACCTGCCTTTCGGACCCTTCGCTCGCCGCGCGGGACTCACCCTGTATGCGGGAAATGGCTCAACGATGTCCCCGGCTCCGCGTCCGGCATGTCCGCCCCTGGGGGATCAATCGGGACATGTCATGTTCGCCTTGGCCTCGTCGGGAGCGAACGCGTAGATGTAATCGACCAGGAGTTCGGACGGGCTCGGTGTCTTGTCGATCGGCCATCCGCCGCCGAGGGCGAGATTGACCAGAATCATGAGAGGCTTCGTGTGCTCCGGCGGGGTCTTTGTCCGGCCGATTTCCTTCCGATCCAGATAGAAGACGATCCATTCCGGACTGACATCGACCCCGTAGGTGTGGAAGGCATCGTTGAGCGAGCCCGGCGGGACGTTCGTGACGACTTCGCCACCCGTGTTCTTAGCCGAATCGACCTTGTCCCAAATGTGCCAGACCGAGTGAATGACCCCGGGGAATTGACCGTAATATTCCAACACGTCGATCTCGACGGACGGCGTCTTGTCATCCTTCTTGTTGTTGGAGTTCAGCCAGAAGGCCGGCCATACGCCGGGGCCCGGAGGGAGCTTCATGCGGGCTTCGAAGTACCCATACTTGAGGGCGAAGCCCGCCGTCGTCGGGTCGGCCGAGGACAGCAATCCGGAAGTCCACTTGCCACCCTCATGCTTGCGGCTCTGATGACGAGCACGCCGTCGCGGATCAGGAACGGATCATTCTTCTCGGGGTCGGCGTACATATCGACCGGGTCGATGAATTTTGCATCGCCGAAATCGCCGTACCAAGGTGTGTGAGCCGACCAGCGCGTGCGATCGTTGTTGGAGGGCGAGACGCTCAGAGAATTGAAATCGTCCGCGAAAACCTTGTTGTAACGGCACAGTTGGAGCTTGGCGCCCTCAGCTTGCGACCCACCGCAGCTTGCCAGAAGTGGGAAAGCGATCGAGGCAAGAATAGCACAATATTTCTTGTACAAATTTGGCATATGCTTGTCCGTTCGATCTCGTCAGCGATTTTCATCGACTGATTTAGCGGCGGCTCGACACGATATAATCCGAGTGCGTTCTGTGTCCAGCTTGCCTCAACTCGGTGACAGGTATGTCAGGTCTGCGTGGAAACAGGGTGAGTCCGGCGAGGATGAGTGCCGAGATGCTTAACCGGCGCGATCATCCCGCCCCTGACGGCCAGCGTTTCGCCTGCGACATCGTTGGCGGCGATGGCGGCTGGCCCGGCTTTGGCGGGAATGAGAGTTTCCGTGGCTAGCAAGGCTAAAAATTGCGCATATCAGCGAGCGAGATATTGATTCGTTGTTGAAATCGCGACTTATATAGGCTAGCTTCTATGGACATTGCCCCAGTTGACTGATTATGTGCTGCCACAATCTGGCCTTAAATAATTCTTAGGACCAGATTTACTATAATTACATGGTTCTAGCATGGCGGCTCTCCGAAAATTATTGATGTACTTTTCCGCTCTATCGGCGGTTGCGATTTTTGCTGCATGGGTGTTTCTCAGCAGAAAGTTCGATATCCTGCCGCTCGGCGTCATGACGATGCTGGCTGTCAACGCGTTTTATCTGTATTTCTCGAGGCCGACTGTCAAAACCAGCGATATCTTCGACCACGCGTCTTCCAAGCTGGCGCTCGCCTCGCTCGAGCTTAAGTACTTGTCGGAAGAGGCGCAAATTCGAGAGGCCGAGGCAGAGAAGCTTCGCCTCGAAGAGGCCAAGAAAGAGCAATACAAGCTGCAAGTTGCCAAAGATATATTAGATCATCTGCAGGCGAAGATTTCATCGCGAGCGAGTCAGAAGATCGTTCTGCCACAAATTCCCCATCGCCCTCGCATCGGCAACGAAGTCCTCGCCCAACTCGCGGTCTCACAGGCAGATGCGAGGAGTGGGGAATCTGAGCCGGTCAGTCGGCCCATGGCGATCAAGGTGTCGCCTAGCCTCGCGAATGGTACGGCGCCCGCAGCGGTCTCGTCGACCTGACGTCGCTTCGGGCGTTCACATCACCGTGAGCGAGGGGCCGCTCGCGTCCCGTGTGTTCAGACGACCCGCGCCCCTTCGGGCGGCGCCTTACCATGAACCTCCGCCCAGGCTTCGGCGATCGCCTCGCGCATCTGTTGCTCGAAGCGGGCCGGATTGAACTGGCGAGCGTGGCCGACGATCTCTGCCGGATCGAGGGGCAGCTTCTCCAGGCGCGCGATGGCCTCGATGAGGGCGTCCTCGCTCTGTTCGTCGAAGAACACGCCGGTGCGCCCATCGACCACGGTCTCCGTGGCTCCACCCCGGCCGAAGGCCACAACAGGGCGACCGCTCGCCATCGCCTCCACGGGCACGATCCCGAAATCTTCCTCGCCCGGGAAGATCAGGCCGCGGGCACGGGCATAGTGATGGCGCAGTTGCGCGAAGGGCTGGGATCCCAGCATCTCCACGGTGGGACCCGCGAGCGCACGCAGTTCGGACAGCATCTCGCCGCCGCCGATCACGACGAGGCGCCGACCCGTCCGGTTGAAGGCCCGCACGGCAATGTCCGGCCGCTTGTAACGGACCAGTTCGCCGACCATCAAATAATAGTCGCCCACTTC
The DNA here is from genome assembly GCF_042661665.1 of Methylobacterium komagatae. Taxonomy (NCBI): domain Bacteria; kingdom Pseudomonadati; phylum Pseudomonadota; class Alphaproteobacteria; order Hyphomicrobiales; family Methylobacteriaceae; genus Methylobacterium; species Methylobacterium komagatae. The sequence continues at coordinate 847,613 of NZ_JBHSWN010000001.1, read as the reverse complement.
CTCCGGGGGGACCGGCGCGAAGGCATCGACGTCGACGGGCGGATGCACGACACCGGCATCCCGTCGATAGTATCGGCGGATGCGCGAGGCGACGGTGCTGGAATTGGCCACGAAACGGTCGACCCGTGCGGCGGAACTCTCGTCCCATAGCCGGAGATAGTGGGTCAGGATGGGCATCGACAGCTTGGCGAGACGCCCGGCCCCCTCCCGGTAGTCGTGGTACATGTTCCAGATGTACCGCATCGGCGAGTGGCAATAGCAGACATGAACCGATCCCTCCGGGGGGACGATTCCCTTAGCCGGGCCGGATTCGCTGCTGATGATCAGGTCGTAGCCCCGCAGGTCGAGCTGCTCCAAAGCGAGGGGCATCAGCGGCAGGTACGACTTGTACATCTTCGGCGCCCGCGGAAGCTTGGCGATGAAGGAGGTTTTGATCGTGTGCTTGCGGAGGTCCTCCGTCAGGATCTCCGGCACGACCACATGGGTGAAAATGTCCGCCTGGGGATACATCCGGGCGAGAACCTCGATGACCTTCTCACCGCCCCGCATCCCCACCAGCCAGTAGTGGATGATCGCGACGCGCATGGAGTCCTCCGGGTCCGGGGCAGCAGTGCCTCTGCGCGCGTCCGGCCCTTCGAGGGGGAGAACGGCGCGGAAGAGGTGACGAAAGCCGATTCACGGCTGCCGGCTGAACGCCTGCCGCAACGTCTCGTTGCAAAATTTCAGCGGCCTGCCAAGCCTGCAGAATATCGCCGGGGTTGCCGCGAGTGTCCCCTATTTCTGGCCTAAACGGCGGGGCTCGCCTTCATCGCGCTCTCGACATCGAGCGTCGAGGTTCGGGCGGTCGGCTGATACTCGAAGCCGCCTTGTCGGCCGAAGGATTCGATCCGGGCTCCTTGAGCTTGGCGATGGCGTCCAGGGCCCGGCTTTTGGCCTTGTTCGTGTAGACCGGATACGCATTGTCCAGGCGGCTGCTGCCCTCAAGGACGAGGTCGCCCGCGAATAGGCCATTGCGCCTGACATGCTCGCAGAAATCGGCTCTGGCGGTCTCCGCGTCGTGCACGACGTCGGAGGCGATGACCTCGACCGCGAAATATTCCCGGCCATCCGATCGGCCATAAAAGTCGGAGTAGACGGTCAGGCGTTTCCAGTGACCGTCATGGGAGAAGTTATACAGGATCGAGTGCCCGAAGCCCCTCTCGCCCGCAAAGCTGAAGAAGAGGCTGATCAGCGTCACCGTCTCCAGACCATAGGTGTCCGGGAGCCCGCAGGATTCGACGGCCAGGGGAATCGGAATCGTGGAGATGACCCGGCCGGTCTTGAGCGTCAGGTTTCCGGCATGGACGACGTTTCCGGACGCGCTGCTTTCAATTCGCCCGACCTTCGTGCCGAGCATGAACGCGACACCAGCGCGTTCGAGCTTTTCCACGGCGGGCGCGTAAAGATCCGCGAAGCCGGATTTCGGCCGCGCAAGCTGATAATTGTCGACGCCGGAGGAGGGCTTGCCGCGGAAATAGCGCAGCAGGGCCTTGGGTGATGAATGCTCCTTCAGCCAGAGCATCCGCTTCTCAGCGAAATCGGCATCGATCCGTGCGGCGGCGGCGCCGAAGAAGCGCTGCATGTAGTTTTCCAGGCCGGACCGGTAGAGAAAATAATCTCCGATCCAATACCGGGCGAAATCACGCGCATTGCCGATGTGCCGATTGAAGAGGCGCGACTTCAGGACGGACAGACCCGCTCGGATAAAGCCGATCGGGCCCAGGGTCAGCACGTCTTCTTTGATCGAGAGGGGGTAGTTGGCGATGGTGCCGTGCGGGGTCAACTTGCCCCAGCTCGGCGAGATATTGACATATTGCGGAAGTATCTCCGGAAAATGACGTAAAAGGGGCGAATCGTCTTGGAAAATCAGGCTACCGATATCGAACGAGTAGTCCTTGATATTGAAATTGATATGATTTCCGCCAACATGTTCGTATTCATCGATCACAAGAATGCGGCGGCATCCTTGTTCCATCAGAACCGATGTTGCGACCAATCCGCTAATTCCGGCGCCAAGAACAATAGCGTCATATTCGTGGGCAGTCTGCACAATATTACTCATAAGCGCTGGTTCCGTCGCTCCTTAGCGCGTGACCGCCGTCACGTGTTACGCAGACATGTCTGATTTGTAGGCGATTTTGTCAGATCGCGGGAAGGTTGGCAAAGCCAATTTCTGCATACATAAATATCACATTCACCAAATAATGGTCGGTAGGATCATTTATTCGGCAATATTCGGTTGAATTGTTATATTTCTTTCCGCTGTTTTTGACATAATCCCTTTCGTGTTTGAAGGCTCCGACGCCCGATTCGGCGGGCGATGCCGATGTCCGGGTGCATCCTGGCGAGCCGGGATGGGGACTACGCATACGGTCGAGCTTGACCGGGTGGGCGTCATGCACTTCTTGCATGACGCGATCGCGACGAAGGGTGCTCGATCGTGAGCGGTGCGCTCCGCTCGATCAGTGGCTCATCAGGCAACAGACGGGAGCACGGTCTAGAAGTTCGCGCGTGACACCCCCGAACAGCCATTCCTTCAGGCGGGAGCGGCCATAGGCGCCCATCACGATGAGATCGGCGCCCTCACGCGCCGCGAGGTCGATGATCGCGCCGCCCTCGCTGTCGACCGGATCGACGGTCCGGCTGGCAACCTGGGCACCGTGCCGGGCGAGGTGACCGGCCACGACATCGGCATCGCCTGCCGTCTCCGCGCCGATGCTCGCGACGAGGACCTGTTCGGCCGACCGGAGGAAGGGCAGGGCAGCCAGCACGGCCCGCCGGGCCTCCACACCATCCTTCCAGGCGACGAGGATGCAGTTTCCTTTCAGTTGGTCGAGCCGCGACGGTGCCATGAGGACGGGCCGACCCACTTGCATCAACAGCGGACCCGGTGCCACGCCGAGCGCCCCTGGATCCTCGTTTCCCGGCTTGCGCTGCCCGATGACGACGAGATCGGCGGCCCGGGCCTGCCCGACGAGGTGGGTGGTCGGATCGGTGAGGGCTTCCTTCCAGTCGGTCGCGATCTCCTTGCCCGCACTGCGCTCGAACAGGGCATGCGCCCGATCGAGGAGCTGATGGATGAGCGTGATGTTGCGGTCCTCCTGCGCGACGGCGTCGTAGACGTCGCGCACGAGCAGCGGGACCGGCACTGCCCTGGCGGCCGCGCCCGTGAGGTGGGACCCGAACCGCCGTGCCAGATCGGCCGCCAGCCGTATCCGGTCGGGCGCGGCCTCACCGAGATCGGTGGAAACGAGGATGTTCGCGAAGTCCATGATCATCTCCCCCGGCCAACGAGTCGGACTGGGGCAGGTTGAACCGGGGTGAGCCGCCCAACCTTGATTCAGCGCAACCTGCGGGGGCATCGGCGGTGGTCCCGCCGAGCACGCGCATGGCATTGAGGATGACGGCGACGTCGATGGCCTCCTGGAGCAGCGCGCCCTGGAGCGGTGAGAGGTAGCCCAGAGCCGCCGCGGTCATTCCGGCCAAGGAGAGGCCGATGCCGGCCAGCACGCTCTGGAGTGCGATGGCGCGGGCGCGCTTTGCGATACGGATCGCCTTCGGCAGGGGCGAGAGACTGTCGATCAGCACCACCACATCCGCCGCCTCGGCCGCTGCCGCCGCGCCGCGCGCGCCAAGCGCTACGCCGAGATCGGCGGCGGCGAGGGCGGGCGCGTCGTTGACGCCATCGCCCACCATCATCACGCGCCCATGCCGCCGCTCCGTGGCGACGATCTCCGTCTTGCCCGCAGGATCGAGCCCGGCCGCGACCCGGTCCACCGCCAGTCCCGCGACCAGCCCCTCCGCGAGGTCGCGCCGGTCGCCTGTCGCGAGCACGACGCGCTCGATGCCTTCGGCCCGCAAGGCGGCCAGCACGTCGGCGCCATCGACGCGCGGCGGATCGGCGAAGCTCAGGATCGCCGCGGGGCCCCCGTCGATGGCGACGTAAACGGTCGCGGCGGCAGCTTCGCTACCCGTGGCCGCCGGAAATGCGATGCCGTGGCTTTCCATCAGCCGCCGCGCGCCGACCAGCACCCGCCGGTCATCCACCAGACCGGACAGGCCCTCGCCCGGGGTTTCCACCACGTGGCCCGGCTGAGGCAGGGTCAGGCCGCGCCTGTGTGCCTCCTCGACCAACGTCCGCGCGATCGGATGTCCGGACGCTTGATCGAGGGCGGCGGCCAGCCGCAACGCCTCTTCGGCGCCGAAACGGCCGATCGCCTGCGTTCCGGCCAGGCGCGCCGTGCCATCGGTGAGCGTACCGGTCTTGTCGATCACGAGCACGCGCATCCTCGCCAGGGCTTCCAGCGCCCCGCCGCCCTTGACGAGGACGCCGACGGAGGCCGTCCGCGACAAGCCCGAAACGAGGGCCACGGGTACGGCCAGGATCAGCGGGCACGGTGTGGCGACCACCAGGACGGCGAGGGCCCGCAAAGGGTCCCCCGTCGCGGTCCAGGCGCCAGCGGCCAGCAGGAGGGTGACGACGAGGAAGGCGAGCCCGAAGCGATCCGCCATGCGCGCCATCGGCGCCTTCCGGGCGCGGGCGGCTTCCACCAACCTGACGATGCCCGCATAGGTGCTCTCGGCCGCAGGGCGCTCCGCAAACAGCGTGAAGGGCGTCCCGACATTCACCGCACCGCTCAGCACCGGTGTGTTTGCCGTGAATGCAACGGGCAACGCCTCCCCCGTGAGGCTCGACTGATCGAGCAGGGCGCGACCGGCTGCGACACGTCCGTCCACGGGCACCACGTCGCCGACCCGCACGAGGATGCGGTCGCCCGCCGCCAGCGCCGCGATCGGGATGTCCCGCAGGGTGCCGGCCTCGTCCCGCAGGGCGGTGCGTGGCTGGCGCGCAAGGAGTGCGGTCATTGCATGCCCCGCCCGGCCCGTGGCGTAGGCTTCCAGCGATTGGCCGCCCGAGTACATCAGGGCGATCACGATCCCGGCCAGCGGTTGCGACAGGGCCAGGGCGCCGCCCATCGACAGCAACGCCACGAGGTCGAGACCGACATCGCCCCGAGCGAGGCTGGTCACGACCTGACCCGCGAGGACGGTGAGGATCGCGAGCGTCGGGATCGTGTAGGCCCACCGGGCGCCCTCAGCCCATCCGGCCGCCTCGAAAGACAGGCCGCCTAAGAGGCCGAGCAGCGGCACCAGTGCCAGGCATTGCCGCAGCGCTTGCGCCCAATCGCTCGAGTCCCGTTGGGCCGTCCCCGACGGCTCCTGGGAGGCCGTCGTCATAACGGTCTTTTCCGGCTCTCGGGGAGAGGCCGGGAGCGGCCAGCCGTTCTGAAATCCGGCGCCGCCGGTCGATCCGCGTCGGGCTCGACCAGGGTCGCCATCATCTCCGCGTCGACATCCCTGATCTCCCGCGCGGCTCGCAGCAGGCCGCACCAATCGGTGAGGCAAGCGGCGAGGCCGAACGGATCGGCGGCATTCGGGGTGGGGAAGGGTGTGGGCAAGGGTGCGAGCATAGGAGCCTCCGTCATGACGGCAGAAGACCCCGGCCCACGGCGGGGGCGTTGATCCAGCGCAAACCCGCCGCAGTGGGCGCAAGCCGGCTCTCCTCATTCGAGGAAGCTCCAGCCCGCCTCCAGGGCGCGCCGCTCCTCCTCGGACAGCGGCTCGGTCCCATGCGAGCGTGCCTTCTTGGCAGCGTCGGAGCCGGTGCCCGGAACCATGGCCTCCGGCATGGGGCGCGACAGCGGGCAGGGACGTTCGCGCCCCCGCTCCGCCTTTTCGAGGATGCCGTTTCCGGTGGCCCTGTCGCGTCGCATCCCAGTCCCTGGGTTCAATGGGACAGGAAGAGCGGAACCGGGCTTCGGCGCAGCAGCGATCGGGTGACGCCGCCGACGAGGAATTCCCGGGTGCGGGAATGGCGGTAGGCTCCCATCACGATCATGTCGGCCCGGAACAGTCCTGCCTGGGCGCGCAGGGTGTCTGCGACGCCGTCGGCCGGCGACAGATCATTGATGGTGACGTTCACCCCGTGCCGCGCGAGGTGGGGGGCGAATTCGGCGCCGGGTACGCCTTCGTGGATCAGGGCCTCGTCGCCGACCGAGACGATCTCCACGGCCTCCGCCGCGCGCAGGAAGGGAAGGGCCTCGTTCGCTGCCCTGGCCGCCTGAGCACTGCCGTCCCACGCGACGATGATCCGGCGGCCGGAAAAGGCCGCGTAGCCGGGGGGCACGGCGATCACCGAGCGTCCGCTGGAGAACAGGACGGTTTCGATCGCCTCACGGTCGAGATCGAAGGTCCGGGGGCCTGCATCCAGCACGACGAGATCGTAGAGGCGCGCCGTTGTCGCCAGCCGGGCTACGATCTCCGGATAAGGCAGGCTGGGCGCCTCGGTGGTGCAGACGATACCGGCCAGGGCCGCGTCTCCCGCCGCACGCGCTGCGACGGCACGCGCCACCTCGTCCAGCCGTCGATCGACGATCGCCTCTCCCTCGCTGAACGCGCCGATCCAAGCCTCGTCGCCCGAGAGACGCCAGGACGCCGATTGAACCGTCAGGTGGGCGCCGCTCGCCCGTGCCAGCGTCAGCCCATATCCGATGGCCGACGAAGCGGGATCGTTCTCGCCCTCGATCAGGGTGCCGACGAGAAGGTCGCGAAGGGCGGAGAGGGGTGTTTGAGAGATCTGTGACATCGCGCAGCTCCGTGTGGATGCGCAATGCTGGCTTTATTTTACAGACGCCTCATTGATCTGGCTCAATTATTTGCAGAGCATCGAGATGTCTTCGAATTTCGCCGGAATCTACTGCAAAGTTCGGCTTCGGCGGTCGGTCCGATGTGTTTGCGGGTGCACGGACGTTCGCCCGCGACGTTGAGATGGATCAAAGCGGGGCCCGGGTCGCCGGGCATGATGCCTCCCGTCGACAGCACGGGAGGCACTGATGGCTTTGACCTATCGAGCGACGTTCATCATGTCGGCGCGCCATGGACGCGCGCCAATTCTCCAGACACCGGTCAACGATTCCGGGCGGGCCACCGTTGCGGACGTGGCGCGTTACCAGACCATCGGAAGCCTTCAGGCGCTGGCGCTCGCGGCCACCGCAGCCCTCGTGACGACCGCCCTGATCCGGCTGGTCCTCTGACCGGTGCCAATGCCGCGATGAGGGCCGCGAACGATCTGGAAGATCTGTTCCTGTCGGTATGGAGCTTGATGCTCGGGGCCGCCCTGATCGCTGCCCCCTGGTATCTCGGCTACACGGCGGAGCGGGCGCCCTGCTGGAACGCCTGGGCCAGCGGCGGGGCGGTGGCCTTCCTGTCTCTGTTGGCCCTGATACGGGTTCACGACTGGCTCGAATACCTCACCGCCGCCCTCGGACTCTGGCTCTGCGCGGCGCCCTGGGCGCTGGACTTCGAGACGACCGTGGCGCCCGCTTGGTCGCATGTCGGCTTCGGGCTCTCCCTCATGATCGCGGCTGGCTGCGAGCTTTGGCGGCTGCGTGAGGCGAGAGCATCCCGCACCGTCTGATCCTTCGCCACCGCCTCGATCCGACGACCCACGCTCTTCGGCGAGATCCTGCCATGCCCCTGCCACTCCGCATCCTCGTCGGCGCCGCCGTCTTCGTGCCCCTGGCTTGGCCCGCAGCCGTCTTCGACCTGCACATCCGCCAGGGCGAGGCGATCGCCCGTCGTCATTGTGCCCGGTGTCATGCCGTGACGCGCTCAGGCTCGAGTCCGCTGCGGGAGGCGCCACCCTTCCGCGATCTCCATCGCCGCTATCCGGTTGAGGATCTCGCCGAGGCGCTGACCGAGGGAATCCGCACTGGGCACCCCTCCATGCCGGAGTTCCGCTTCGACCCGGATCAGGCGCAGGACCTGATCCGCTACCTGCAATCCCTGGAGCCTTGAGGGCGTCGGCCCTGAGATGCAGGCCGCGCCGTCAGTGGCTCAAGAGACAGCAGATCGGCGCGGCGGTCAGTAACGTGCGCGTCACGCCGCCGAAGGCCCATTCGCGCAGGCGGCCATGTCCGTGGGCACCCGCCACGATGAGACCGGCCGCACGTTCCATCGCGGCCTCGATCAGCGCCTCACCGACCGTCGCCCCGAAAGGATCCGTCGCGACGGTGTCGGCGGCGATGTCATGGCTCCGGAGGAAGTCGATCACGGCCGTTGTGTCGTCGCGGGCCTGCCCGTCATCGACCGCGACCACGCCGACGATCGAGGCGCGCTTCAGGAACGGGAGCGCATCCCACACGGCACGGCGGGCCTCCCGGGTGTTCTTCCACCCGATGACGATCCGGCTCGCATCGAGGTGATCGATCCCCGGCGGTACGATCAGGGCGGGGCGGCCGAGTTGGATCAACGCGTCCGCCGGATCGACCGAAAAGGATGTCGGCTCGATCCCCATCCTCGCGCCCAGCACGACGAGGTCCGCGACGGCGGCCTGTGTGACAAGGAAGGACAGCGGCGCGCCGATACCCGACCGCCACGAGACGCGGCTGCGGCCTGCGACCGAGTCCTCGAAAGCGGCATGGACCATTCGGAGACGGTCGAGGATCGCCTCGTCCGATGTCGCCAGCGCTTGCATGCTTCCCGGTGTCGGTCCGGCGGGAGCGGCGATTAAGGCGGGCTGATCCGCCGCGACGCCGATCAGCCGGGCGTGGAACGCGTCAGCGAGATGGCCCGCCACCCGTGCGCGATCCCGCGCGTCAGGGGTCAAGTCCATGGCGACCATGATGCTGGCATAGGTCATGGCGAGAATTCCTGCCGAACGATGCCGTTCTCCCGGCGGCTCGATTGTAGAAGGACGCCGGTCTTCGCGGCATTGATCTGGATCGCCCGTAAACCGCGAAACGCGATATCGTCACGGGACCGTCCTGAACCCATAGGAGCAACCCTCCAGGCAGGCTCGCAACCGTTCCAGACGATCCGCGCACCGATCCCCCGTCTCCATCTCGCAACAGCTTCGCTGTTCGTGTCGAGCGATCGAACGAGGGGGCAGGCACTCGAAGGCGAATGGACCAGCATCCACGGCGGCATGCGGGTGGTAGGCGCGCCGCACGGCTGGCCTCATCCCCTGAAGGCTAGGGCGATACCGTGTCACCAAACCCGTTCAAGGCGATCGCCGAAAACGGTTTTAGGTCAGCATTTTAGGGGGAGTGGCGGAGACGGAGGGATTCGAACCCTCGATACCCGATTAAGGGTATGCTCATTTAGCAAACGAGTGCCTTCAGCCTCTCGGCCACGTCTCCGGCAAAACGGCTCTAGGACGTCCGGCCGGGGCGGTCAAGACGATCCCGCTGCGTTGCGAGGCGGCGGCGTTCGTAATGCTTGGCAATCCGCAGGTGGCGGGACATCGCGTAGTTCATCGCGGTCAGGAAACCGTAGGTGCCGCGGGCGAAGTGACGGCGGCCGAGATAGGCCTTCAGGAAGTTGCCGGGCAGCTCCACGAAGACCCGCCACGTCGGGATCACCACGCCCCGCGCCTCAAGATCGTCCGCCTGCTGGTCCGAATAGCGGTTCAGCTTGTCGAGTTGGTCGCCGAGCGATCGCACCGAGAAATGATGGATCTTGGCCCGCAGGCGGCCCGCCGTCGCGCCCGCGTCGAGATCCACCCGGTCGTGGACCGGGGAGGATGAGTAGCGCCCGCGATCCTTGCGGTAGAGGCGCACGGGGTGCAGCGTGTAGGCGAAGGGATGTGGCTTGGTCTCGCCGGGAAAGATCTCCGCGATGCCGATGCGCCACGCCGGATGTGGCGGCTCGCCATGAGCGAACAGGGCCTGGATCTCGGCGACGAGCTTCGGCGGCACTACCTCGTCCGCGTCGAGGTTCAGGAGCCACGTATGGCGGCACTGCTCCTCCGCGAAACGCTTCTGCTGCCCGTAGCCCGGCCACTCGTTGTGGATCACCCGCGCGCCGAGCGACTCGGCGAGCGCCTGCGTCCCGTCCGTCGAGCCGGAATCGACCACGATCAGATCGTCGGTCAGGTCGCGCACGGCACGGATCGTGGCGCCGATACGGTCCGCCTCGTTGCGCGCGATGATGAAGACGGAGAGAGGGAGCACGGCGGTCTCGAAGCTCGGGTCCGGCCGCTTCAGCCGAGCCAGCCGGGCATGCGGTCGAGGGCGATGAGCGCCTCGACCTCCTGCCTCGGCCGCACCACGGCTGCCTCGGACCCGCGCACCAGCACCTCCGGCACCAGGGGGCGCGTGTTGTAGGTGCCCGCCTGAACGGCGCCGTAGGCTCCCGCGCTCATCACGGCGATCAGGTCGCCGGGCTTCGGTTCGGGCATCTCGCGCCCCTTGGCGAAATAGTCGCCGCTCTCGCAGACGGGACCCACGACGTCGGCGACGAGGCGGGGCGCATCGGCCGTCGGCTCGTCCACCGGACGCAGGGCGTGGAACGCGTCGTAGAGGGTCGGGCGGATCAGGTCGTTCATCGCCCCGTCCACGATCACAAAGGTCCGGCCCTCGCCGTGCTTCACGTAGAGCACCTTCGTGACAAGGATCCCGGCATTGCCCGCGATCATCCGGCCGATCTCGAAGACCGGCCGCAGGCCGAGCGGGGCGAAATGCGGGCGCAGCGTCGCCGCCAGCGCCGCCGGATCGGGGGGAGGGGCGTTGTCGTCGCGATAGGGGATGCCGAGACCGCCGCCGAAATCGATGTGCTGCAGGGCATGCCCGTCGGCCATCAGTTCGCGCGCAAGGCCACAGAGCCGCGCGGCGGCGTTCGAGAACGGCGTAAGATCGGTGATCTGGCTGCCGATATGCATGTCGATCCCGTGCACGGCGAGGCCGGGCAGGGCAGCGGCCCGCGCATAGACCTCTCGGGCGCGGGTGATCGGGATGCCGAACTTGTTCTCGTAGGTGCCGGTCGAGATCTTGGCGTGGGTCAGCGCATCGACGTCGGGGTTCACCCGCACCGAGACCGGCGCCGTCGCGCCGAGGCTCACGGCGACCTCGGAGAGCTGCGCCAACTCGGGCTCGCTCTCCACGTTGAAGCACAGGATGCCCGCGCGGAGCGCCGCGGCCATCTCCTCGCGGGTCTTGCCCACGCCGGAGAACACGATCTTCCGCGGATCGATCCCCGCCGCCAGCGCGCGGGCGAGCTCGCCGCCGGAGACGATGTCCATGCCGGCGCCGAGGCGGCCGAGGGTAGCCAGCACCGCCTGGTTCGAGTTCGCCTTCATGGCGAAGCAGACCAGCGCATTGTCCTGCGCGAAGGCATCGGCGAAGACGCGGTAATGCCGCTCCAGCGTGGCGGTGCTGTAGCAATAGAACGGCGTGCGAACCTCGTCCGCGAGCCGCGCGAGATCGACCTCCTCCGCGTGGAGGCGGCCGTTCCTGTAGTGGAAGTGGTGCATCGCGCCTGTCGCCGTCGCTGCGTCGTTCGAGGCCGGTCTACAGCAGCGGGTCGAGAATGAAAGGTTCCTTGGGGATCCGGTAGCCGCGCTTGGCACCCTTCGTCGTCTGGACGGGGGCCTCGGTGCCGGAGGGCGGAGTCGCCGAGGAGGGAAGTTCGTCGCCCGCACGCACGGCATCGGGATCCGGCTCCGCCTGCCCGCCGCCGAGCCCGATGCTGCCGGGCAGGATGCGGGCGGTCTTCACGGCGGTGCCGTTGCCGACGGGGGCCGTCGATGCGGCGGGGGCGGCCGTGGGCGGGGGCTCCAGCGAGCCCCGGCGGCCACATCCGGCGAGCGCCAGCGCCGCCATCGCGGCGACGGTCAGAATCTGAAGGGCGGAACGGGGCAGCATCTCGCGCGGGTCCGGCGGTCCCCGGCGGGCACGATGCCCGGCCGGAGCCTTACCTTAGCCGTTGCGGCGGCGCCGGGCGAGCGCTGATCGGCAACAGCCGTGTCGCCCGGCGCCGCTGATCTCAGCCGCGCTTGTCGCGTCCGCCCTGCGAGCCCTCGCGCTTGCCGCTGCCCTGCTGTGCCTCGTAGGCGTCGATCGCCCGGCGGCAATTCTCGGAGAGCTGCTTCCAGTTCTTCTGCATGCAGGCATCCGTGGCCGGATCATCGGGGGCAAGGTTGCCGCAATAGGAGAGGTAGTCGCCCGTGCAGTACTTCTTGAGCGTCTCGTTGCCGCGCTTGGACTGCTGGGCGGCGGCCGGGAGGGTCAGGGCGAGCGCCGCGACCGCGGCGGTAACGATATGCTTCAGGCGCATGAGTACGCTTTCCGTGTGCTCGTCTTCGAAAGTGTGGCGCTGCGATGATGCCTTCGCGTGGTCGAAACATGGCGACCCAAGCGAATTCGGCATCGCAACGCCGTGGCGTCCGCCCACGGCGTGAGCGGCGGCATTGTGTCAGACCCGTTCCGGTACTGGCTCCTGAACCGCGAAGGCGCCCGCCTTGGGAAGGCGGGCCTGCCCGGTCAGGGCATCGGCGACCTCAGTGATACGGCGGCGCAGGTCCGCGTTCTCACGCTCTACCGTCTCGTCGTGGCCGGAGCCTGCCGCCAGGGCCTGCTCCGCCGCGTTCAGGCTCGCCCGCAGGGCATCCCGTTCGGCGGCGATGTCGGCCGCGTCGGTCCCGCGCCGCAGGGCGAGGAGGCTGTCGAGGAGGTCGGCATGGGCCGCCTCCAGCGCATTGAGGGTGGCGAGGCTCGCCGTACCGTCCTCCCGCGAGCGGGAAAGGGCCGTCTCGAGGTTGCCGTTGAGGGCGCGCAATTCGGCGAGTTGCGCCTCCAACGACTCCAGATCGCGGCCGAGGCTTGCGATCTTCATCGTCCCCGCGCCGATCGCCGCCATGTCCGCGTGCCGCTTCGCCCGCGCCGCCTCGACAGCCCGTTCGAGCCGCCGCTCACGCACCGCGAATTGTGCGCGCAGGAAATCCCGCTCGGCCGCGATCTCGCTGGGGGACAGGGGCAGGCGCGCCTCGGCCTTGCGGCGGGCGAGGCGCGCGGCACGCGCATTCACCGCCGGAAGGACGAGGAGGCCCAGCAGGCTCGCGACCAGGAATCCCAGCGCGAAGATCATTGCCGTTTCGATCAAGAGGAACCGCTCGCGTCCCCAGCCGGCCGGTCCGGCCCTGCTCACATTGGGCTTCTAGCGCAAGTCTCAAGCGACTCCGAGCCCGTCCTGCGGGCACCCGAGCGGCCGTCTGCCCTCAGAACGGGTTCCACGTCGCCTGCGGCGTGAACTTGAGGTACCCGACATTGACGCCGAGCCGCGCGCCGACGCCGCTGCGGATCGGCACCACCACGATGCGACCGTCGGTCACCGCCGTGAAGCCGAAGCCGCCGATGAAATAGGCCGAGCCGTCGATGCCGCCGAAGCGGCGGAACAGGGCGCGAGTCGAAGGCAGATTGTAGATCAGCATCATCGTGCGCGCGCCATCGCCGCCCACGTCGAAGCCAAGGGAGGGGCCCTGCCAGTAGATCCGCTGCTGGCCGGAATTGCGCGTGTAGAACGCGCCCTCACCGTAGCGCAGGCCCGCGACGAAGGCGCCGGAGCCCTCCTGGCCGAGGATGTAGCCGTTCGGCTGGCCCCAGCGGCGGCCCGCCTCCTCGACGGCGAGGGCGAGCCCCCGCGACACCGTGCCGAAGAAGCGGTGGCCGGATTCGACCAGTTCCTCGGCGCGGAAAGTCTCCGGGTCGGCATTGGGCGGCAACCGGCCCGCCTGTGCGGGCAGGGGCTGGACGATGGCAGGGGCGCCGACCGCGAGGCCGAGTCCGGCCCGCAGGACCTGCCGCCTCGGAAGGCCGGTAGGGAACGATGACGTCATGGAGTTTCCTCCGCCTATGGGCGTAGCCGCGCCCCGTTCCCAGCCCGGCCGACCCTTGCGCCGACCAACCCTTGCCTCCTCAGGCGGGATGTGCGGCAACGGGCGATCCACGAGGCCTGGAGCGGGTCCAGCATTGAGCCAGAATCGCAAGACGGGGTTAACGGGAGGTGACCGCGACGGATCGCGGCGGCGTCTTCTGGCGAACGGGCTCGCCGGCCTCCTCCTTCTGGCGGCACCGGCCACGCGCGGCGAGACGACGCGGATCGAGGCGCTGGGCCTGAACGGCTACGACCCGGTCAGCTACTTCATGCCGGACGGGCCGCGCGGTGGCTCGGCCCGGTTCGAGCTTCCCTGGAACGGGCAGGTGTGGCGCTTCGCCCTGGAGGTGAACCGGGCGGCGTTCCAGCGCGACCCTATGGTCTATCTGCCGCGCCTCGGCGGCTTCGACGCAGCCGGAATCCTCGATCGTCGCCTCGTGGAGGCCGACCCGACCCTGTTCGCGATTCTCGACGGGCGCCTCTACCTGTTCCGGGATGCGGAGCGACGACAGCGCTTCCTCGAGGATCCGGCCCTCGCCCGGCGGGCCGAGGCGATCTGGCCGGGCCTGACCCGCCTGCTCGATGATCCCGACGATGTCAGGTCCGGGGCGCGCTGATCGGCATGGTGCAGGCGGGCGATCCCGTCAGGACGAGGCCGTCCGCGAGCGCCGGGTCGCCGAGGGCTGCGAAGGGGCCGTTGCGATAGCCGTCCGCCACGCGTCCGTAGCGGATCGGCCCGCCAGTGGCGGCGACGACGCAGCCTCCGGCCGCCGTGAGGATCGCGTCGCCCGCCGCCGTATCCCATTCCATGGTCGGACCACAGCGGACGTAGATGTCGGCCTCACCCGAAGCGATCAGCCCGAACTTGAGCGCCGAACCGGAGGTGCGGACCTCCATCACCGGCAGGGTGGCGAGGCAGGCGGTGGTCTCCGCGTCGTCGTGGCGGCGGCTGCCCAGAGCCAGAAGGCCCGCTTCCGGCGCCTCGCGGGTCCGCACCGGCCGCGCCGCGCCCGGCCGGCCGTCGGTGACCGGCGCCTCGAAGGCGTCGCGCCCGGAGAACCACACCCGGTCCAGGCCCGGCGCGGCGAGCGCCGCCACGATGGGCCGCCCCTCCGACACGAGGGCGATGTTGACCGAATAATGCGGCGTGCCGGCCAGGAAGTCGCGGGTGCCGTCGAGGGGATCGACGAGGAAGAACAGATCTCCCGCTGCCCGGTCGCGACTGCTTTCCTCCGCAACGATGGGGATGCCGGGAAAGCGCGTGGTCAGCGCCTTGAGGATCAGCGCCTCGGATTCGAGATCGGCCGCGCTGGCGGGGGATCCGTCGGCCTTCAGGACATGGGGGCAGTCACCGCCGTGCCAGTGGCGGAGCACCGTTCCGGCCGCGCAGGCGATCTCCGCGAGCGTGTCCGCGATCCGCCTGGCCTCGGCTCCGGTCATTGCCGCCGCATCGTTCATGACGAAGCGTTCCTCCCAAATCCTGGATGCCCCAGCCGGGGGCGGATGTCGATTCCGCTCCTGTCGCGGCAACCAAGTGCCGTAACCGGCCTGATTACATCAGGCCGGCGGCTCTCGCTCTTTGTTGTGACGCTCTTTCTTGCGACGAACCGGTATCCACTTCGTCGGAATGCGCTCCAGGGCCGAATCGCCCGGCCGGGTTAACGCTTTGCAAAGGGACATGCGGCGTCTATCCGTGCGCACTGCCTTGCCCGCCGGTTCCGCCGGCCGGGCCCGGGCTTTGGCATTCCCGCGCATTCAGACGCGTACCGCCCCGGAGTTCCCGATGCCCACCCTCACCCTCGATGGCCTGGACCTCGCCGCCCTGCTCTGCTCGCGGGTTTGCCACGACGTGATCAGCCCGGTCGGCGCCATCGTGAACGGGTTGGAGGTGCTGGAGGACGACCAGGATGAATCGATGCGCGAATTCGCGCTCGAACTCATCGGCAAGAGCGCCCGTCAGGCCTCGGCCCGGCTCAAGTTCGCCCGCATCGCCTTCGGCGCGGCGGGGTCGGCGGGCGCCTCGATCGACCTCGCCGACGCCGAGAGCGTGGCCAAGGGCATGTTCGCCGACGAGAAGACCAAGCTCGAGTGGCGCGCCCCGCAAGCCCTCTTCCCGAAGAACAAGGTGAAGCTCATCCTCAATCTCGTGATGGTGACGACCTCGGCCATCCCGCGCGGTGGTCTGATCGACGTGACCATCACCGGCGACGGCGAGGCGCCGACCTTCGTGTTGAAGGCCAAGGGCTCGCATGCGCGCATCCCGCCGCATGTCGTGGAGCTGATCGCGGGCGAGCCCGAGAGCGGCACCGTCGACGCCCACGGCATCCTGCCCTTCTACGCCGGCCTCGTGGCCCGCGCGGCGAAAATGGACGTGCGATTCGCCATCGAGGGCGACGAAGTGACAGTGACCGCGGAGCCGTCGATGACTGAACAACCCTCGGTCGAGGATGCCGGGAATTCTGGCACCGAACTCGCTTGATTGTGCCGGATTAGTTCCGAAAGCGGCGAGGGGCGCAACTGTTCGATAACGCCCCTCAGTCATCATTGCCGATGCGAGACCTTTCGCACGTAACGAGTATCGGCGATGGACGACCTGCTTCGTGAGTTTCTGACCGAGAGCGCCGAGCATCTCGACACGGTCGATACGGAGCTCGTTCGGTTCGAGCAGGACCCGAACAACGAGACGATCCTGCGGAACATCTTCCGCCTCGTTCACACCATCAAGGGCACCTGCGGCTTCCTGGGCCTGCCGCGTCTCGAAGCCCTGGCGCATGCCGCCGAAACCCTGATGGGCCGCTTCCGTGACGGGATGCCCGCCACCTCGGCGAGCGTCACCCTCATCCTCGCGACGCTGGATCGCCTGAAGGCGATCCTGGCCGATCTCGAAGCGTCCGGCACCGAGCCGACCGGGTCCGATTCCGACCTGATCGAGGCCCTGGAGCGCATGTCCGAGGGCGGCGGGGCGCCGGAGCCCGCGCCCGTCGTGCCGGAGATCGTGCTGCCCGATCCGGTGGTGCGCGAACTCAAGCCCGGCGAAGTCTCGCTCGACGACCTCGAAGCCGCCTTCCTCGCCGCCCCCGGGCCGGACGAGTTCGAACCCGCGCCGCCCTTGCCGGTCGTGGCCGCACCTGCCCCCGCGCCCGCGCCGGCCGCGAAGGAGCCGCCGAAGGCCGTGGTCCCCGAGGCGCCCAAGGCCGAGGCCGCGAAGGCTGAAGCGCCCAAGCCCGAGGCGCCCGCCGCCGTCGCTGCTGCGCCGGAGGGCGAGCAGAACCACAACAAGGTGCAGACGATCCGGGTTAACGTCGACACCCTCGAGCACCTGATGACCATGGTCTCGGAGCTGGTGCTGACCCGCAACCAGCTCCTCGAGATCGCCCGGCGCCACGAGGATTCCGCCTACAAGGTCCCGCTGCAGCGCCTGTCGCACGTCACGGCCGAGCTGCAGGAAGGCGTCATGAAGACGCGCATGCAGCCCATCGGCAATGCATGGCAGAAGCTGCCCCGCGTGGTGCGCGACCTGTCGGCCGAACTCGGTAAGCAGATCGAGCTGGTGATGCAGGGCGCCGAGACCGAACTGGACCGGCAGGTCCTGGAGGTCATCAAGGATCCGCTGACCCACATGGTCCGCAACTCGGCGGATCACGGCCTCGAATCCACCGCCCAGCGCGTCGCCTCCGGCAAGCCCGCCCGTGGCACGATCCGCCTCTCGGCCTTCCACGAGGGCGGCACGATCACCATCGAGATCGCCGACGACGGCAAGGGCCTCGACCTCGCCGCCATCCGCCGCAAGGCTGTGGAGCGCGGCCTCGCGAGCCAAGCCGACATCGATCGCATGACCGACGCGCAGGTCGCGAAGTTCATCTTCCACGCCGGCTTCTCCACGGCAGCGGCGGTCACCTCCGTCTCGGGCCGCGGCGTCGGCATGGACGTGGTGAAGACCAATATCGAGACGATCGGCGGCGTCATCGACATCGCGACCCAGGCGGGCAAGGGCACCGTCTTCACGATCAAGATCCCGCTAACGCTGGCTATCGTCGCCGCGCTCATCGTCCGGGCGGGCGAGAACCGCTTCGCCCTGCCGCAGGTGGCGGTGCTGGAACTGGTGCGGGTCGGCGCGGGCGCGCAGGCCGTGGAGCACATCAACGGTTCGCCGGTCCTGCGCCTGCGCGAGCGGCTCCTGCCGATCGTCTCCCTCTCGGGCCTGCTCGGCGCCGAGAAGGCGGCCGAGGCCACCGGCTTCGTGGTGGTGGCCCAGGTCGGCCGTCAGCGCTTCGGTATCCTCGTGGACGAGGTGTTCCACACCGAGGAGATCGTGGTGAAGCCGATGTCGGCCAAGCTGCGGCACATCCCGCTCTTTGCGGGCAACACCATCCTCGGCGACGGCGCCGTGGTCCTGATCGTGGACCCGAACGGTGTCGCCAACCAGGTCGCCCAGGGCACGCAGGCCAGCGCCGGTCAGGCCGAGGCCGAGGCCGAGGCGGCGGAAGCCACCGAGGCGACCACCACGCTGCTCGTGTTCAAGGGCGGCGGGGGCGGCTTCAAGGCCGTGCCGCTGTCGCTCGTCACGCGCCTCGAGGAGATCGAGGGCGAGAAGGTCGAGTGGCTGGGCGGGCGTCCGCTCATCCAGTACCGCGGCCGCCTGATGCCGCTGGTTCCGGCCGATGATGGCATCGCGATCAAGTCCGAGGGCCGGCAGGCGCTGGTGGTGTTCTCGGATGGCGAGCGGGCCATGGGCCTCGTCGTGGACGAGATCGTCGACATCGTGGAGGAGCGCCTCGACATCGAGATCGCCGCCGATCGGTCCGACCTGATCGGCTCCGCCGTGCTGCGCGGCCGGGCGACGGACATCATCAACATCGCCCACTTCCTGCCCATGGCCTACGACGACTGGGCGCGGGGCCCGCGCAAGGTGCAGAAGCAGGCCGAGACCCTGCTCCTCGTCGATGACTCGGCGTTCTTCCGCGACATGCTCTCGCCGGTGCTCAAGGCGGCGGGCTTCCAGGTCGTCACGGCGGGCAGCGCCGAGCAGGCGCTCGCCACCCTTCAGGCCGACCAGCGCATCTCCGTCGTCGTCACCGACCTCGACATGCCCGGCCGCAGCGGGTTCGACCTCGTCGGCGCGATGCGCAAGGGCGGCGAACGCCTCGCCGCCATGCCGGTGATCGGCCTGACGGGCACGGTCGGGGCCGAGGCGCTGGAGCGCGCCCGTGCCCTCGCGATCACCGACCTCGTCGCCAAGTTCGACCGGAGCGGCCTGGTGGCCGCCCTCGGCGAGATCGATGCCTCCGCCCAGGACGACGTGGCCCAGGCGGCCTGAGTGGATCGGATCAAGCGTTTGCCGGAGTGCGTGAAATGAAGGCTGCCAACGCCAACGGCACCGAGACGGGTCCGACCGAGGATTTCGTCACGGTCCATGTCGACGGGGTCCTGTTCGGCCTCGCCATCGAGCGGGTCCATGATGTGTTCGTGCCCTCGGGCGTGACGCCGGTTCCCCTGGCCCCGCCGGAGATCGTCGGTCTCCTGAACCTGCGCGGCCGGGTGGTGACGGCGCTCTGCCTGCGCCGCCGCCTCGGCATGGCCGCCGCAGCCCCCCGGGCGGACGGCGAGGCCACCGGAAACGATCGCGGCATGGCGATCGGCCTGGAGCAGGGTGGAGAGACCTTCGCCCTGATCGTGGACGGGGTCGGCGAGGTGCTGAAGCTCAACGGCGACACCCGCGAGGCCGTGCCAATCAACCTCGATTCCCGGTGGCGCGATCTGACGACCTGCGTTCACCGGCTGGACGGCCGTCTCCTCGTCATCCTCGACGTGGATGCCCTGCTGAATTTCGGTTCCAAGGGCGCCCGTGGCGCCGAGGCGGCGTGAGGGAGCCCCGATGAGCCTGCGCGAGACGACCTGCCTCGTCGTGGATGATTCCGCCGTGATCCGGAAGGTCGCGCGGCGGATCATCGAGGATATCGGTTACGCGGTGATCGAGGCCGAGGACGGCGACAGCGCCCTCGACCTCTGCGCCGCCTCCATGCCGGACGTGATCCTGCTGGACTGGAACATGCCGAACCGCGACGGCTTCGCCTTCCTGCAGGAACTGCGGCAGAGCGAAGAGGGGCGGCGGCCGAAGGTTGTGTTCTGCACCACCGAGAACGATGTCGGCGCCATCGCCCGCGCCCTGCGCGGCGGCGCCGACGAGTACATCATGAAGCCGTTCGATCGCGATATCTTGACCGCGAAACTAGAGCAGGTCGGACTTTCCACAAAGTCGGCTTCGAATCTTATCTAAATAATTACAAGTCTTCGCAGATATTGGCGGTCTCACGGATTCGGGGCAGGCTCCGTCAGATCCGGCGAGGGGGAGAGGACAATATGGCTCCGAGTCCTGCTGCGGCGGTGCCGCGCATGCCCGTCTCGCCGACCAGCAGCCCCGTTCGTGTGCTGATCGCCGACGATTCCGCGGTGGTGCGGGGGCTCGTGGCCCGCTGGATCACCGAAGCGGGCTTCCGGCTCGTCGGCACCGCCTCGAACGGCAAGATCGCCCTCGAGATGATGTCCCGGCACGACCCGGACGTCGTCCTCCTCGACATCGACATGCCCGAACTCGACGGTACGGAGGCTTTGCCGCGCCTGCTGGCGGCGAGCCCGACCGTGCAGGTCGTGATGATGTCGACGCTGACGACCCGCAACGCCGACATCTCCCTGAAATGCCTCGCCCTCGGCGCGGTGGACTACATCGCCAAGCCCGAGAGCAACAGGGGCGTCACCACCTCGGATGCCTTCCGCGCCGACCTGATCGAGCGGGTCCGCGTCTTCGGCGCCGCCCGCGCCCGCGGTCGCCGCACCGTCGCCGCACCGTCGCAGAATCCTGTTCCGGCTGCTCCCGCGCCGACCCCGAAGCCCGCCGCTCCCGTCGTCCTGCGGCCCCGCGCCCGCGCGGCGACCCCGCGCGTCCTGCTCGTCGGCTCCTCGACCGGCGGCCCGCGCGCCGTGGGCGAGGCGCTCGCCGGAATCGGCGCTGCGGCCCTGAAGAGGGTGCCGACGCTCATCGTGCAGCACATGCCGCCGGTCTTCACGGCCGTGTTCGCCGAGCACCTGTCCGCCCGGGTCGGCCTGCTGGCCGCCGAGGGCAAGATGGACGAGCGGCTGGAGCCGGGCCGGATCTACGTCGCCCCCGGCGGGCGCCATATGGGGCTCGCCTCGGTGCCGGGTGGGACGGTCATCAAGCTGAACGACGGGCCGCCCGTGAATTTCTGCCGCCCGGCGGTGGATGTGCTGTTCAAGGACGCGGCCGCGATCTTCGGCGCCGCCACCGCTTCGGTGATCCTCACCGGGATGGGCTCGGATGGCACCAACGGCGCCCGCGCCCTTGTGGAGGCGGGCGGCCCCGTCCTCGCGCAGGACGAGGCCACGAGCACCGTGTGGGGCATGCCGGGCAGCGTCGCCCGCGCCGGCCTGGCGGAGGCCATCCTGCCCCTGCCGGACATCGGACCGGCCCTGCGCGCTCTGATTACGGGTCAACCCGCATGACGGAGCTCGATTTCGAATTCCTGCGGGCTTACCTCAAGCAACGCTCCGGCCTCGCCCTCACCGCCGAGAAACGCTACCTCGTCGAGAGCCGTCTGGCCCCGGTCTGCCGCCGCTTCGCCTTCGCGACGCTGCACGACCTGATCGGCAGCCTCAAGCTGCCGCATAGCGGCGACGTCGAGCGTGCGGTGGTCGAGGCCATGACCACCAACGAGACGTTCTTCTTCCGGGACCGCACCCCGTTCGACATGTTCCGGGACGTGGTGCTTCCGCAGGCGATCCAGCGCAATGCCGCCCGGAAGAAGCTGCGGATCTGGTGCGCGGCGGCCTCGACGGGGCAGGAGCCCTATTCGATCGCCATGTTGCTCCAGGAGGCGGCCCCGCGCTTGGCTGGCTGGCAGATCGATCTGCTCGCCACCGACATCTCCGGCGAGGTGATCGAGAAGGCCAAGCTCGGTCTCTACAGCCAGTTCGAGGTCCAGCGCGGCCTGCCGGTGCAGTGGCTGCTGAAGTACTTCACACAGATCGGGGAGCAATGGCAGATCGCCGCCTCCCTCCGGTCGATGGTGGAATTCCGCCAGTTCAACCTGCTGCACGGGTTCGAGGGGTTCGGCACGTTCGACGTCATCTTCTGCAGGAACGTGCTGATCTACTTCGATGCCCCGACCAAGTCGGACATTCTCGCCCGCTTCGGCCACAGCCTCGCCCCCGGCGGCGCGCTGCTGCTCGGTGCCGCCGAGACGGTGATCGGCCTCACCGACCGCCTCGTCCCCGACACCAAGAATCGTGGCCTCTACGGCCATGCCGAGGTGGCGCGGCCGACGGCCCTGCGAGCCGCCGTCGGGTAGGGCAGGGCCTCAGCCCGCCCGAGCGCTCCGGCGCTTGCGGCGGGCGAGCATGTTGAGCCCCTCCACGCCCGCCGAGAACGCCATGGCCGTGTAGATGTAGCCCTTCGGCACATGGGCGCCGAAGCCTTCCGCGATCAGCGTCATGCCGATCATGATGAGGAAGCCGAGCGCCAGCATCACCACGGTCGGGTTCCGGGCGATGAAGGCCGAGAGCGGGTCGGCCGCCACCAGCATCACCGTTACCGCCGCCACGACGGCGATCATCATGATCGGCACGTGTTCGGTCATGCCCACGGCGGTGATGATCGAGTCGATTGAGAACACGAGGTCGAGCAGCAGGATCTGCCCGATCGCCGCCGCGAAGCCGATCGAGCCGCCCTTGCCCCCTCCTCGACGGGATCGGGATCGACCGTGTGATGGATCTCCTTGGTGGCCTTCCACAACAGGAACAGGCCACCCGCGATCAGGATGATGTCACGCCATGAGACGGCGTGGCCGAAGATCGAGAAGACCGGCTCCGTCAGGTGAACGATGAAGGCCACGAGCCCGAGCAGGGCGAGGCGAAGGCCGAGCGCGAGCCCGATGCCGATCCTGCGTGCGCTGGCCTGATGTTCCGGCGGCAGCTTGTTCGTCAGGATCGAGATGAAGATCAGGTTGTCGATGCCGAGGACGACCTCCATCACCACGAGCGTGGCGAGCGCGGCCCAGGCAGCGGGGTCCGCTGCCAACTGCATGAGGTCGTTCACGAATGTCGGCTCCGCTGGGAGGCGGGTGGGGCGTAGATCCGCAGGATCTTCGGCATGACCTTGAAATGGGCCGGGGTGTGGGTCGTCAACTCGCCGTCGGTGTTGATCGGCCGGGGCTTGCGCGTCGTCAGCCGGATCTCCTGGGTCTTGAAGGCGCGCACGTCCGCGGCCTTGCCGTGCGTTCCCCGGCGCAGGGCCGGGAGCAGGGCGAGGAGCCGCCACCAATGGGCGATCTCCAGGCTGTAGAAGTCGAGGTTGCCGTCATCGACGGCGGCCTCCTGCTCCACCGTCATGCCGCCTCCGTAATGGCGGCCGTTGCCGACGGAGACCTGGATGGTCGTGACCTTCTCGACCTTCCCGTCATGTTCGATGGTGACGCCGAAGGGGCGCACCCGGCGCAGCACCCGCACGGCCGCGACCGCGTAACCGAAGACGCCGAAGCGCTTCTTCGCCTCGGAGGTCAGTTCGCCCGCGAGTTCGGCCGAGAAGCCGATGCTCGCCACGTTAAAATAGTAATGGCCGTTGACCCAGCCGAGATCGACAGGCTGCGGCTGCGCCTTCGGGATGAAGCGGGCGGCGGCCAGGGGATCGAGTGGCAGGCCGAGGGACCGGGCGAGGTCGTTGGCGGTGCCGAGCGGCAGGATGGCGAGCGGGAGACCCGTCTCCACCAGTGCCTCGGCGGCGGCGTTCATGGTGCCGTCGCCCCCGCCCAGGATGACGAGATCGACCTGATCCGCCAGCGCGCGGATGGCGCCGCAGGCATCGCCGTCGGGCGGGGGATCGACGGGTTCGATGCCGCCTTCGCGCAGGATCTGGCGCACCTCGTCGAGGGAGAAGTTGCCGTTGCGCGCCTTGGAGTTGCAGCAGAGCAGCGCCCGCTTGGCCGGTTGGCTCATCGGACACCTCCTCCGATCCGCGCGATCGTGGCCACGCGGCGGTGCGGGCGCGTCTGAGGAGCCGTCATCCGGGTTCGCATCCTGTCTCCCCGGCCGGGTGGGCCGGTGTTGTATTTCCGCACTTGGGCGTCAGACGTGTGAACTCAACCCCATCATCCCCGGAATTCGCAGCTGGTGCGGCGGGCGGCGGCCTGCGAGACCTGTTGTCAGCCCGGAACCCACGCGGCACCCGGGCGCGTTCTTCTTCATCCTCCCGTCCCCTCGCCGCGGTCCCGCTGGTCCCATGCGCGCCTCGCCTATCTCTCTGATTTCGCTCGCCACGGCCCTCGGGCTCGTGCTGCCCCTCGCGACGCTCCCGGCCTCGGCCGATCCGCGCGCCTGGGTCGATCCGCCCAAGGTCGATCTGTCCAAGACCGATCCATCCAAGGCCGCCGGCACACCGTCGACGGCACCGAAGCCCGCCCCGACGGCCGAGGCCCCCGCCAAGCCTGCGCCTGCGGCAGCTCCGACCAAGGCCGCCGCCGCTGCCCCCGCCCGTCCGTCGCGGGTGACGAAGCGTGCCGAGGTCGAGCGTCCCGCGCCGCGTCGCCGACAGGTGCACCGCTCGCGCCTCGCCGACACCCCCGCCATGGGTCCGACGCGCGCTCAGGTGCAAGCTCAGGCTCAACCCGCGCCCGCAGGCCGGATCGAGGCTGCCCAGACACTCGCCATGGATTACCTCGCGGCGGTCTCGGCGCCGGGCGAGGCGATGGTCGGCGCCGCGCCGCGCTTCTACGGCACCCGCGTCCGGTTCTACGGCCGTCCCACCACCCTGGCCGCCCTGCTCGACGAGAAGCGCGGCTTCGTGCGGCGCTGGCCGGAGCGGCGCTACGCGGCGCGGGCCTTCAGCACCCAGTGCAGCGCGGACGGCGCGTCCTGCACCGTGCGGGCGATCGTCGATTTCCGGGCGTCCAATCCGCAGCGGGGCGCGGTGTCGCGGGGGTCGTCCGAGCTGGTGCTCGAAGTGAGCTTCGCCGGGCAGCGTCCGGTCATCGTGGCCGAGAGTGGGCGCGTGCTGCACCGGGCCGGACCTGGACAGGAGCGGGCCGAGACCCTGGTCGCGCCTGCTGGCAGGGGCTAAGAGCCCGTCATCGTTGACCCGCCGCGCCATCACGAGCGGCGGGAGAGGGCACGGCAGGAGCGGATGACGTCTTCGACCATCGAGGCGGATCAGGAGAAGGCCGAGGCGCATCCGCGTCTCGATGCGCCGGATCGCGCCGCCCTGCGCGAGACCCTGCGGAACGAGATCCTCAAGGCCCGGCCGCACCCGGTGGCCGAGCGCACGCTGCTGCTCATCCTCCAGGCGGCGGTCGAGCCGCAGGCCGCTCCGCCGGGTTACCGCGTCCTCGACCGGCACGGTGCCCCTCGCCTGCACGAGGCGGAGGAGGGGGCATCCCCACGCCCCTTCACGCTCGCCGACCTCATCACCGAGCAGCGCGCCAAGAATCCCGGCCTGTTCCTGGCGCCCGAGCCCGAGCCCACGCCGGTCCCCGAATCCAAGGCCGCGGCGGAATCGTCCCTCGCGGCGGGCGCCTCGGAGATGCGCGCCGCCACCGCGCGGTTCATCGGTTCGCAATCGGAGAAGGCGCGCTCGCTGGCGGAGCAATCCTCGGTGCAGGGGAGGGCGCTCGCCCGCTCGGCCGCCGGAGCCTTCGCCACGCTGAAGGGCCGCCTGCGCCGCGACGAGGCCCCCGGCACGAATGTCCGCGAGGGCTTGAGCGAACGGCTCGGCGGTCTCGGAGACCGCCTTGGTGTGAAGGGCGACGCGGACGGGCATCGCGGCCGGTTCTGGCTCGGCGCTGCTGCCGTCGCGACCGGCGCCATGCTGCTTCTGGCGGTGATCGTGAACGCGCCCCGCGCGCCGCAGACCACCCCGGTTCCGGCGTCCCGGCCGGCGGCGCCCCCGGCTCCGAATCCGGAGCCCACACCGCAGCAAACCGCGCGCACCCCTCCGGTGCCCGATAACGTCACGCCGCCGCCCGAGGGCGACGGACGCGGCGACCCGGAGCCCGATGCCCCGCCACCGCCCGCCAACGCCATCACCGGCACCGTGCAGGTGATCGACACCGCGACGCTCAAGGTCGGCGGCAAGCTGGTCCGCCTGTTCGGCGTGGAGTGGGTGCGCGGCGGGCAGGCCGACGAACTCGCGCGCTACATCGGCGGACGCACCGTCAGCTGCCAGCCCGCCCCCGGCAGCGACAACATGAACTGCGTCGTGGACGGGCGCGACCTCTCGGAGGTGGTGCTCTACAACGGCGGCGGCCGGGCCTCCCCCGAGGCGAGCCCCGAACTTGTGGCCGCCGAGGATCATGCCCGGAGCGAGCGGCTCGGTGTGTGGAAACGCTGAGTCGACAGTCGCTTCCGCTGCGTTGACGCGGACGCGATTCGCCGCCTAGACAGTTTCCATGCGCAGCGCCTGGCCCCGGACGGCTCGATGCCGCGCGGTCATCACGGTGGCCGCGCTCTACGGCCTTTTGCTGCAGCTCTTCCTCGTCTCGCTCCAGCCCATTCCGCCGAGCTTCGGCCCCGATGGGGTGATCTGCGCCGCGCATGACGGCGCCCCGGCGAACGAGGACACGGCCTGCCCGCAGCATCTCTGCTGCCTCGCCGCGCATCTCGCACAGCCGCACGTGCTCCCGGCGCCCGTTTCCGTCGCGCTCGCTGTTCCCTACCGCGAGGCGGTGGCGCCGGTCTGGCGCCCGGCCGAGCGTCCGCCGGTGCGCGGGCCCCCGAATTTCGCCGTCAGTTCCCGAGGTCCGCCCGCCGCCTGATCGATCCGCCCTTCGATCGCTCAGAGCTACCGGACCCAAACCCATGTCGATTTCGCTTTCCGGCAGCGCGCGCCTTTCCGGCGCCGCTCAGGCCGTGCGCGCCTCGCGCGATTCCGTCTATCGCGCCGTGTGGCGCTGGCACTTCTATGCCGGGCTGCTCTGCTTGCCCTTCCTCGTAACGCTCTCCGCGACGGGGGCGCTGTATCTCTTCAAGGACGAGATCAACGCCACCGCCTTCGCGGGCCGCAACGTGGTCACCCCGACGGACAAGCCCCTCGGTCCCGACCGGCTGATCTTCGAGGCGATGCAGGCGGTGCCCGGCGGCACGCCGATCTCCTACACCGACCCCGCCCGACCCGACGCCTCGGCCCTGGTGACCCTGGCAGAGGGCGCGCGAAAGATCCTCGTCTACCTCGACCCGGCCGACGGCACGGTGCTCGATACGGTCGATCGCGACGATGAGTTCTTCATGGTGGTGAGGCGCCTGCACAGCCTCGCCTATTTCGGGCCCCTGGCGAACGGACTCATCGAGGTGGTCGCGGGCTTCGCGATCATCCTCGTCGTCACGGGTGTCTATCTCTGGTGGCCGCGCGGGCAGGACGGCGGTGTGGTGAGCGTACGCGGCACGCCCCGCCGCCGGGTGTGGTGGCGTGATCTTCACGCCGTCACCGGCTTCGTCGCGGGCGGCGGGCTGCTGTTCCTGGCGCTGACGGGCCTGCCCTGGTCGATCTGGTGGGGCGATCAACTCCGCTCGTGGTCGAACACCGCCGGTCTCGGCCAGCCCGCTGCCCTCTACGCGAACAAGCCGGTCTCGGCCCTACCGCTGAATGCGGTCCTCGATTCGGCCGGCTGGACGATGCAGGACGCGCCGGTCCCGTCCTCGACGGCCTCCGGCAAACCGATCGGGATCGACGATGCGGCGGCGATTCTGACGCGCCTTGGCATGCCGCGCGGCTACGAATTGTCCCTGCCGGTGGGTCCGCAGGGCGTCTACGCGGCGGCGGTCTATCCGAAGGATGTCGCCCGCCAGCGGGTCGTGTCACTCGATCAGTATTCCGGCAAGCCGCTGCTCGATGTGCCCTTTCAGGACCTCGGCCCCGTGGGGCGGCTGATCCAGTACGGAATCGGCATCCATCTCGGCCAGTATTGGGGCCGGGCCAACCAACTGGCGATGCTTGCCTTCTGCCTCGCCACCATCCTGCTCTCCGTCACGGCGGGCACGATGTGGTGGAAGCGCCGCCCGCAGGGTTCGCTCGGCACGCCGCCCTGGCCGCGCGACCGGCGCGTCGTGGCGACGGTGACCGGGCTCGTCCTCGTTCTCGGCGCCCTGTTCCCTCTCACGGGGTTCGCGATCCTGGCGATGCTCGGCCTCGATCTCGTCCTGGGTGGCGCCCGTCGGCGGGCGTCGCTCGCCCTGTTCGGGCTCGCCCTTGTCGGCGCCTCGTCCGGTGGCGCGCGGGCGCAGGAAGCGGTCACGCTTGAGGAACTCTCCGTCACCGGCGAGGGCGGTGCCCCGGCGCCGGTTCCTGGCTTCGGCGTCTCGGGGCCGCCCAACGGCGCCTCGCTCGTCATCGACCGGCCGGTCGGGCAGGTGGTCTCTCAGATCGACCGGACGAACGTCATCGCCAACCGGCCCGCGACGAGCATCGGTTCGGTGCTCGTCAACAGTCCCGGCGTGACGGTGCGGCAGGGCAACGGCGCGCGGGACGTGATCGTCTCGATCCGCGGCAACAATGCCCGCTCGACCGGCGTCATCAAGAACATGGTGGTGCTGGAGGACGGGTTCAGCCTGACCCAGCCCGATGGCGCCTCGCGGTTCGATCTCACCGATCCGCGCGCCTATAGCCGGATCGACGTGTTCCGGGGGCCGCAATCGGCCCTGTTCGGCAATTACGCGACGGGTGGCGCCATCGCCTTCCGGACCCGCACCGGCCGGGAGATCGACGGCTACGAGGTCGGCGTCGATGCGGGGTCGTTCGGCTACCTGTCGAACTACTTCACGGTCGGCGGGGTGAGCGGCCCGTTCGAGATCAGCCTGTTCGCCAGCGACGTGCGCGGCAACGGCTATCAGGACCATTCCTCCTACGACACGCAGACCATCAACCTGCTGGCGAGCTATACGCCGACTCCGGACAACCGCTTCACGCTCAAGGTCATCAACAACGACCTGCACGCCAATCTCGCGGCGCGCTCCTCGCTCGCGCAGTACCGGATCAATCCGTACCGGCTCGGCTGCGCGGCGGCGGCTACGGCCGCGCCGGGCTGCACGACCTACAATTACTTCGTGAACGGTGCCTTCGGGCGCACCGTGCCGGTGACGGCGACCGAGGCCTCGCTCCAGCGCAACGACCGCCGCACCGTGGTGGCTCTGCGCTACGAGCACGATATCGACGCCGACACCACGTGGCGGACGCAACTCGTCTTCGACGAGCGCAACTTCAACCAGCCCTTCTACACCACCGCCTCGACGGGGTCTTACCCCTCGTGGAACCTCCTGACGGACCTGACCAAGCGCGGGGACCTGTTCGGTCTTCCGGCGGTGGGCTACGTGGCGCTGGCCTATAACCGCCTCGACCTCGGCATCGCGACCTACAACCGCGCACCGTATAACGGTCCGAGCCTCGGGGGGCTGATCGGCGATCAGAATGCCGTTCAGGACAATCTCGGCGGGCGCGCCCGCGTCGAGGTGGCGCTCACCGACCGCGTGACGGCGGTCGCTGGGATCAGCGCGGAATCGACCCGCATCACCGGCCGCAACCTTGCCTACAGCTATGCGGCGAGCGGCATCACCCGGAGCGTCGCCGATACCGACCGCCGCTATCTCAACACGGCCCCCGAACTCGCCCTTGTCTATCGCCCGAGCGACGAGTGGCAGTTCCGCAGCCGGGTCGCGACAGGCTACACGACGCCCGCCGCCTCGAATTTGTTCATCACCCCGGCGGGCTTGCCCGGCAACAACACGCAGCTGAAGACGCAGGAGAATCTCGGTTTCGACCTCGGGGCCGACTGGACTCCGGCGCCGGGCGTGACCTTCAGCATCACCGGCTTCTACGAGTTCTTCCGCAACGAACTCGTCTCGCAATCGCCGGGCGCGGGGCTTCAGGCCTACACGTTCAACGCACCGGCCTCGGAGCATCGCGGCATCGAGGTGGGGGCCGATTGGGCATTCGCCCCCGGCTGGCGGGCGACCGCGGCCTACGGCTTCAACGACCAATATTATACGAAGTACGTGGAGCAGATCAGCGCGGGCACTCTCACGCGGAGCTTCGACCGGGCGGGCAACCGCATCCCCGGCGTTCCTGCGAACCAGCTCCTCGCCCGGGTCGGCTACGACGTCCCGACGGGCCCGCTGGCGGGTCTCGGCGCCTTCGTCGAGACCGTCTTCCAGGACGATTTTGCCATCGACAACGCAAACTTGCTGAAGGCGCCGGGCTACACGATCGTCAACGCCAACATCCATTACGAGACGGTGCTGAATGGCGGCTATGCGAAGCGGCTGAACGTGTATTTTGAGGTGCGGAACCTGTTCGACACGGTCTACATCGCCTCGGCGCAGAATTTGGCGAACTCGATCAGCGCGACCACGGGCTTCCAGAACGGCGCTGCCGTGCTGGCGACCACGACCGGCTCCATCTACGCGGGCGCGCCGCGCACCTTCACGGGCGGGATGAAGCTGTCTTTCTGAGACCTACGACGGGCGGCAGGTGCTGTCTGCCGCGCCGTCCCAAAGGCTGACGCCGCCGCTCGGGTGGCATTGGCCGGGGAAGGCGAGGGTGTAGAGCTTGGCGAGGGCGGATTTCTCCTCCTCGTTATAGCCGATCTCTCCGACGACCTTGCCGTTCCGGTCGAACAGTTCGACCGCTGCGCTGTGCTCCAGCGTGTAGTCCCCGTCCTTGCCGGGGATGCGCTTCACGTGGATGTGGAACAGGTCGGCCATGCGCGCGATCTGCTCCGGGCTGCCGGTCAGGGCGCGGATACGCGGATCGAACGAGGTCAGGTACTCGCGCACCACGTCCGGGGTGTCGCGGGCCGGGTCGAGGGTGACGAACACCACGTTCAGCCGGTCACCGTCCTTGCCCATCGTGCCGAGCACGCTCGACAGGGTCGAGAGCGTGGTGGGGCACACGTCCGGGCAGCGCGTGAACCCGAAGAACAGCAGGGTCGGCTTGCCCTTCAGGTCCGCGTCGCTCACCGGCTTGCCGTCGAGGTCGGTCAGGGTGAAGGACCCTCCGACCCGGCGCGGATGGCTGAAGGACGACCCCTGCTGCATCACGATCGCACCCGTGCCCGCCGCGACGAAGGCGAGCATCACACCGGAGGCGAGGAGGGCGAACGGGGTCGGGATCACGGGCGGCATCCAAAGGCGGCACGGGAACCGCCTTCAGATAGATGCAGCCATGGGAGATTGCCACCGATGCCCCATCACCGCGTCTTTGCGAACGCAGTGAAGCAATCTAGTGCAGCGGGCCGTGTCAGTACGGGGCGCCACCCTGGATTGCTTCGCGTTGCTCGCAATGACGGACAGCCCGCTTGAGTAAAATGGACGTCTCCGCGCCTCAGCTCGCGGAGACTTGCCGCTGCGGCACGAGGTCGTTGGCGATGATCTCGCCGAAGGGACCGTTGTTGCGCGCGTTGCTCGCGGCGCGGCCGGTCGTCGCCCGGAGCGGCAGCTTGGGGAAGACCAGTTCCGCGAAACGGTAGGCTTCCTCAAGATGCGGGTAGCCGGAGAGGATGAACCGGTCGATGCCGATGTCGATGTATTCCTTCATCCGGTCCGCGACCTGATCGGCCGAGCCGACCAGAGCCGTGCCCGCGCCGCCGCGCACCAGCCCGACACCCGCCCAGAGGTTCGGGGAGACGACGAGCTTGTCGCGGTTGCCCCCATGCAGGGCCATCATCCGGCTCTGCCCGACGGAATCCTGGCGCTTCAGGGTCTCCTGCGCCTTGGCGATGGTCGCGTCGTCGAGGCGCGAGATCAGCCGTTCGGCGGCGTCCCAGGCCTCTGCCTCGGTCTCACGGACGATGACGTGCAGGCGGATGCCGTAGGAAAAGGTCTTGCCCTTGGCGGCGGCGGCCTCGCGGGCGATGGCGATCTTCTCCGCCACCTGGGCCGGAGGCTCACCCCAGGTGAGGTAGACCTCGCAATGCTCGGCGGCCACAGCGATGCCGGGGGCCGAGGAGCCGCCGAAATAGAGCGGCGGATAGGGCTTCTGGACCGGCGGGAAGATCAACCGTCCGTTCTCGATGCGCAGGTGTTTGCCCTCGAAGCTGACGGTCTCGCCCGCCATCAGGCCGCGCCAGATGTGCAGGAACTCGTCGGTGACGGCGTAGCGCTCGTCATGGGACAGGAATACGCCGTCGCCCGCGAGTTCGACGGGATCGCCCCCGGTCACGACGTTGATCAGCAGGCGGCCGTTGGAGATCCGGTCGAGGGTCGAGGCCATGCGCGCAGCGGCGGAGGGCTCCTGAAGGCCCGGCCGCACGGCCACGAGGAAGCGCAGGTCCCGCGTCAGGGGGGCGAGCGCCGAGGCGATCACCCAGGAATCCTCGCAGGAGCGCCCGGTCGGCAGCAGCACGCCGAAATAGCCGGCTCGTCGGCGGCCTGCGCAATCTGCCGGAGGTAGGGCAACGAGACTTCCCGTGCGCCTTCGGCGGCACCCAGATAGCGGCCGTCGCCATGGGTCGGCAGGAACCAGAGGACGTCGGCGCGCCCGTCTTGCGATTGGAACATGGTGTCGGGTCCTTGCTCAGGCGGCCTGCGTGGCGCCGAGGAGATGATCGAGGATGCGCCCTTCGAGGCGCGCGAGTTCCGGGTCGCCCCGGCGACGCGGACGGGGCACGTCGACCCGCAGATCGAGGGCGACGCCGCCATTCTCCATGACGAGGATGCGGTCAGCCAAAGCCACCGCCTCGCTCACGTCGTGGGTGACGAGCAGCGCGGTAAAGCCCTGTGCGCGCCAGATCCGCTCGATCAGATCCTGCATCCCGATCCGGGTGAGGGCGTCGAGGGCGCCCAGAGGCTCGTCCAGGGCGAGCAGGCCCGGTCCGCTCACCAAGGCGCGGGCCAGGGCGACGCGCTGGCGCTGGCCGCCGGAGAGGTTGGCGGGCCATTGCCCCGCCTTGTCCGCGAGGCCGACTTCGGCCAGGGCCGCCCGCGCGCGATCCCGCCGCTCGGCGCCGGTGCCGAGCCCGGTCAGGCCCACGGCGACGTTGTCGAGTACGCTCGCCCAAGGCAGCAGGCGCGGCTCCTGGAACATGATGCGCCGGGGCGGTACGGCGCGCGGCGAGGCGGCAGAGGGCGCCTCGACCACTACGCGACCGGCGCTCGGCTGCTCCAGCCCGAGGATGGTCCGCAGCAGGGTGCTCTTGCCGCAGCCGGAGCGGCCGACGATGGCCGTGAAGCTGCCCGCCGGGACATAGAGGTCCAGACCGGCAATGACGGTATTGCCGTCGAAGCTCTTGTGCAGCCCGTTCACGGTGACGGAGAGGCCGCGCCCGGTCGCGGGGCGGGCGGGGGACACGGCGCGGGGCGCGGTCTCGCGGGTGTCCGGGACGGCGGGGGAGGCCGGGAGTACGTCCCGGCGTAGGGCGTCGAGAAGCATCAGGCGCTCCGGTAGGCGGGGTTCCAGGACAGGCAGTGGCGTTCCAGTGCCCGGGTGAGGGTATCGGCGAGCTTGCCGAGGCCTGCGTAGATCAGGATCGCCAGGACCACGACGTCGACGAGCATGAACTCGCGGGCCTGCATCGCCATGTAGCCGAGGCCGGAGGAGGCCGAGATCGTCTCGGCGACGATCAGCGTCAGCCACATGATGCCGAGCGCATAGCGCAGCCCCACGAAGATCGAGGGCAGGGCGCCCGGCAGCACCACCCGCCGGAACAGTTCCGCGCGGGACATGCCGTAAACCCGGCCCATCTCCACCAGGGCCGGATCGACCGAGCGGATGCCGTGCAGGGTGTTGGCGTAGATCGGGAAGAACACGCCGAGCGCCACGAGGAACAGCTTCGCTTCCTCGCCGATGCCGAACCACAGGATCACCAGCGGGATCAGCGACAGGTGGGGCACGTTGCGCACCATCTGCACGGAGGTGTCGGTGAGGGTCTCCGACACGCGGGAAAGGCCGTTGGCGAGGCCGAGCGCGAAGCCGATGCTGCCGCCGATGGCGAAGCCCGCCAGCGCCCGCAGGGTGCTGACGCCGAGATTGGTCCAGAGTTCGCCCGTCCGCGCGGCGTCCCAGCCCGCCCTCACCACGTCGAGGGGAGCGGGCATGAAGCGGTTGGAGACGAGGCCAGTGGAGACGGCGGCCTGCCAGCCCAGCAGGATCGTCACCGGCAGAAGCCAGGGCGTCGCGGCCCGGTTCAGGCGTGAAAGGGTCGAGGTGCGGCTCATCGGCTGGCGGCCTTCTTCGGCGCGGTCCACACCGCATCCGCGACGCGGAGGGGCTTCGGCAGGAGGCCGAGGGTGTGGAACGTGTCCGCGATTCTTTGCTGGTCGGCGACGGCCGCCTCATCGAGGGGCGCGACGCCGTAGGAAAGGCGCCCGAGGGCGACCGAGAGCACCGGCGCCGGGATGCCGACCGAGGGGGCGAGTTCCGCCGCCACCGTGTCGGCATGGCCTGCGGCCCAGCTATCGATCGCGCCGATCGCCTTCAGCACCTCGTCCACGATCTCCGGGCTGGTGTCCGTGAAGCCCCGCCGGGAGAGATAGAATTGCCGGTTGGGGGCCAGCCCCTGCGCGTCGGTGAGCACCCGCGCGCCCGTCGCACGCTCTGCGGCGGCGAAGTATGGGTCCCAGATCGCCCAGGCATCGACCGAACCCCGCACGAAGGCGGCGTTGGCGTCGGCTGGGCCGAGATAGGCGAGCTTCACCGCATCGTAGGGGATGCCCGCCTTCTCGAGGGCGCGCACCAACAGGTAGTGGACGTTCGAGCCCTTGTTGAAGGCGATGGTCTTGCCGCGCAGGTCCGCGAGACTTTGGATCGGGCTGCCCTTGGGTACGAGGATCGCCTCGCCCTTCGGCGCGGGCGGCTCGGCGGCGACGTAGCGCAGCTCCGTGCTCGCGGCCTGGGCGAAGATCGGCGGTGCCTCGCCCGCCGAGCCGAAATCGATGGCCCCGGCGTTCAGTGCCTCCATCAGGGGCGGGCCGGAGGGGAATTCCGACCACTCCACCGCGACGCCGAGGGGCTTCAGGGTCCGCTCCAGCGAGCCGCGCCCCTTCAGGAGCACGAGCGAGCCGTATTTCTGGTAGCCGATCCGCACGGTCGTGGCGGCGGCGCGGGCCGGGCGCAGGGCGCAGGCGGCGGCGAGGCCGAGGCCGGCGGAGAGCAGGAGGCGGCGGCTCGGGCCGTGATCGGCGGACTGGGTCAGGGTTCGGGCGCGGGTCATCGGTCTCAGCCGTTGCGGGCGGGCGCGGTCCACACCGCGTCGGCGACGCGGATGGGGCGGGGGATGAGCTTGAGGGCGTGGAAACGGTCCGCGACGGCTTGCTGCGCGGCGGTAACGCGCGGGTTCATCGGGCCGATCACGTAATCGGTGCGGTTCACCGCCCGCTGGGTGGCGGCCAACGGCACGCCGGTCCCCTGCGAGAGCAGGGCGGCGACCTCGCCCCGGTTCTTGGTGCACCATTCCGCGACGCGTTCCAGGGCGCCGACGGCCGCCGAGAGCACGGCGGGCCGCTGCTCTGCGAGGCTACGGCCCGCGAGGAAGAAGTTGTTCTGCGGGGCGATGTCCTGGGCGGTGGCGAGCACGCGGACCCCGTCGCCCGCCTCGGCGATGGCATAGTAGGGGTCCCAGATCGTCCAGGCGTCGATGCTGCCGCGCGAGAAGGCCGCCGCCGCGTCGGCGGGAGCCAGCGTCACCGGCTCGATATCGGCGTAGGTCAGCCCGGCCTTTTCCAGCGCCGCGACGGTGAGGTTATGGGCGCTCGACGCCTTGGCGAAGGCGACCCGCTTGCCCTTCAAGTCCGCGAGACTCTTGAGGGTCGAACCCTTGGGTAACAGGATGCCCGAGCCGGACCCGCCCGCCTCCTGCGCGGCAGCGTAGACGAGGGTCGATTTCGCCGCCTGGGCGAAGATCGGCGGCGCATCGCCGGTCTGGCCGAAATCGATCCCGTCGAGGGACAGCGCCTCGAGCAGCGGCGGGCCGAAGGAGAACTCGACCCAGGTCACCCGATGGCCCAGCGGCTCCAGCGCGGCCTCGATCGCCCGCTGCTGCTTGGCGACGACGAGGATGCCGTTCTTCTGGTAGCCGATCCGCAAGACGCCCGGCTCGGCCGCACGGGCGGCCTTGAGTGTCGGGAGGGTCGCGAGCCCGGCTAGGCCGGACAGGATATGTCGCCGGTGCAGCATGGCTGCGATCACCGGGCGGCCGCGAGGGAGACGGGGGCGGACGCCGCCGCCCGATCCGCCAGCAGGTCGGCGATCTGCCGCCCGGCGAGACCGGCGCGCTCGCGCACGCCTTGATCGGTCAGGACGCCGTCGGCGAAATCCGCATCCGAGGCGTAGACGGTGACTGGCACCTGCAACGCGCCGAAGAAGCCGAAGAGCGGCCGGAAGGAATGCTCCACCACCAGGGCATGGCGGGCGCCGCCCCCGGTCGCGGCGATGGCGACGGGCTTGCCCGCCAGCGCGCTGGGGTCGATCAGGTCGAACAGGTGCTTGAACAGACCGGTATAGCTGCCCTTGTAGACCGGCGAGGCGACGACCAGCCCGTCCGCTTCCTCGATGGCCTCCACGATCCGCCGGGCAGGGAGGGAGAGCTGGTCCCGCGTCCACGCGGCGCCGAGGCCGGAGCCGGCATCTACGAAATCGAACACGCGGGCCTCCACCGGCCCACGGGCGGCAGCCTCGCGGACGATGGTGTCGACCAGGGTGCGGGTCTTGGACGGACGCTGGACGTTCGCGCTCAAGCCGACGAGTCTCGGACGGGTCATCACGGGATCTTTCCGGTGGGGCAGGCGTGACGAAGACATGCGCTTCGTCGCGCCCTGTTGTCGCCGTAAAGGGTGGCGCCCGGTCACGATCCCGTCAATGAAACGGCCTTTTAAAGATCGCTGGTTTGCCAGAGGATATTTTCGGTTTTCCGCGAAGACGCAGAAAACAACTCGCCATGCGGGGTTTGAAGCAGGCGAATTATTCGCCACGAGTCGGATTGGACAAAGGATATTTGGGAGAATGCTATCGCTGGGCTGAGCGCTGAGCGAAGAAAATCGCCCGGTCGGGCGGTTTTGGAGAGGAATGTCGCCTCATCCGGTGGGAGACGTCGACCGTTCGCTTCCCCCATCCTCCCCTCGTCCCGGGGCGGGCACCCTGGAATGAGGGGCGGGAGGAAGACATCCCTTTGCCTCTTCCTCCCGCAACGCCTTCAGCCCGCGACGCGCACCACCAGCTTGCCGAAGTTGCGGCCCTTGAGCAGGCCGATGAACGCCTCCGGGGCCTTCTCCAGCCCCTCGACCACATCCTCGCGGTAGCGGACGCGGCCCTCCTTCACCCAGGTTCCGACTTCCCGGCGGAACTCCTCGGCCTGGGATGCGAAGTCCCAGACGATGAAGCCCTGGATGCGCAGGCGCTTCGTCAGCACCATGCGCATCAGCGCGGGCTGGCGGTCGGGGCCGGGGGGCACCTCCGTGGCGTTGTAGGACGAGACGAGGCCGCAGACCGGCAGACGCGCGAAGTCGTTCAGGAGCGGCAGCACCGCATCGAACACCGCGCCGCCGACATTCTCGAAATACACGTCGATGCCCTTGGGGCAGGCGCGGGCCAGCGCGTCCGCGAAATCCGGTGCGCGGTGGTCTATAGCGGCGTCGAAGCCCAGTTCCTCGGTGAGATAGCGGCACTTGTCGGGCCCGCCCGCGACGCCGACCGCCCGCGCGCCCTTGAGCCGGGCGATCTGCCCGACCAGGGAGCCGACCGGCCCGGTGGCGGCGGCGACCACAACGGTCTCGCCCGCCTTCGGTTCGCCGATGTTGAGGAGGCCGGTATAGGCGGTCATCCCCGGCATGCCGAGCACGCCCAGGGCCGTCGAAGGCGGGGCGGCGTCGGGATCGACCCGGCGGGACCCCTTGCCGTCGGTGACGAAGTATTCTTGCCAGCCGGCGAATGCGGTCCACAACTCACCGACCTTGAAGGCCGGGTTGTTCGAAGCGACGACCTCGCCCACCGTCTCGGCAGTGATCGGCTGGCCGATCTCGACCGGGGCGGCATAGGACTTCGCGGCGCTCATCCGCCCCCGCATGTAGGGGTCGAGGGACAACCACTGCGTGCGCAGCAGGATCTCTCCCGGTCCCGGCGTCGGCACCGGCACCTCCTCCAGGCGAAAATCCTCCGGCTTCGGCTCGCCGTGGGGGCGTGAGGCCAGGACGATGCGGCGGTTCATGGCGGCCATGGGCAGCTCCTGTGTTCGAGATCCGACGATGCTCCCGATCTGGGGCGGCTCGCCTCGACGGCAAACCGCAACGGGCGGCGGGTCAGCGCGTTAGCAGCCGTCCCGCATTCTCGGACAAGGTTGACAATGCGTGCGTTCGTGGCCGGTCTCTGCCTTGCGGCCATCGCCTTCGGCGCTTCGGCGGCGCGCGACCCGTTGGCGAGTCAGAAGTGGCGCTCGCGCATCCTCGTCGTCTCCGCGCCGACCTTGAACGATGCCGGATTGAGAGCGCAGCGCGCGGCCCTCGGTCCCGTGCGCAACGGCCTCGCCGAGCGCGATCTCGTCGTGTTGGAGGCCATCGGCAAAGGCCCGGAAGCGACCGCCCTGCGCAAGCGGCTGAAGCTGCCCGGCGATGCGTTCCGCGCAGTGCTGGTCGGAAAGGATGGCGATGCCAAAATGGTCTCCGCCGAGCCGATCCCGCCGCAAACCCTGTTCGAGACCATCGACGCCATGCCGATGCGCCAGGGCGAGATGCAGAAGGGCACCCGCCGCGTCCCCTGATCCTGTGAACGGCGCGCGCCGCGCGACACGAAGGGTTAAGCCTACCCGCCTATCACCGGACTGTGCCCGGCCGCTCGTCCGGCCATCCATCCGAAGGCTTTCGAAGACGCTCGATCCATGACCCGTGAACAAGTCGCCACGGCGCTCCGCCGCCTCGTCGCCTCGCAGGTCGAGGATATCGAGCGGGCGGTTCGCGATGGCCACAAGACCATCGCCCTCAACGAGTTGGCCGATCTCAACCGGCAGCTCAAGGCTTTCGCGACGGCCCTGAAGAAGGCGCCTGCGCGGATCTGAGCGCGGACTATTTCTGCATCGTCTCGGCCTCGCACTGGGCGTAGGCCGAACTCGCCTTCACATAGGCGTTGAGCTTTTGAAGATAGGCCTCGGCCAGGGGCCGGAACGCCTGAGCCTGCAGGTTGTAGGCTTTCACCGCATCGTTGAAGCTGTAGGCCTCCCAGCCGGGGCAACCTTCCTTGGCGTCGAGACAGGCGGGCTTCTGCGGCAGGGCGGGCTTGACGGGCCGCTCGCCGACCGGGGGCGGAACCGGCACGGTGCAGGACGCTGCGACCGGGTTGGGAGGGGCCGTCGGCGTTGCGGACTGCTTGGCCTGAGGCGCCGCGAGGGCCGGAGCAGCCCCCAGTGCACCTGCTAGGGAGACACCCGCAAGGAAGAACAGCAAGCCGCGCATCATCCTGCCCATTCCGTGTCGGCCCGCCGGGAGAGGGCGAGCCGGCGGGTTCTGAGGCATCACGCCCTCGGCGACAAGCGCGGGCTCACCTTCCCTGCGCGGGGCGTCGCGCGGAAGGATTGCACCAGGGCGGTCACCGGCAGGGCCAGCCCCACCGCCAGCACCCACCAAGCCGGGCGGACCGGGCCGGAAAAATCTAGGTTGGCCGAGAGGACGAGACCGGCCGGAACCCCGCTCGCGAGCCCGTACCATGCCGCTTCCAGCCCCGCCGTCAGGAGCGCGGCGGCGATCGCCAGCAGGAGCAACGCCCAGGGGCGCTCCGGCAGGCGGAACTTGCGCATGATCCGCCAGCCCATCAGCAGCAAGAACACGCCCGTCCAGAAGACCGGCGCGGACACGTCGATCTTGGCCTGTAGGAAGTAGTGGACGAGCCCCAGCACGGTGATCGTGTAGGCCAGCCGGTGCAGGCGGTGCCAGTTCGGACCCATGTTGCGGATCGCGGCATCCGTCGAGGTGGCGCCGAGCGCGATCAGGCCCACGAGTCCGACGAAGCCGATCGTAAGGTAGATCCGCAGGGCGATTTCCGAGACGACCTTGGTCAGATCGAAATTCTGATCGACGACGTAGAGGACGAGATGGCCGATCGCATAGGCCATGGCGGTGACGCCGAGCATCCGCCGCACGAGAATCAGCTTCGGCCAGTCCGCGACGCGCCGCAGGGGCGTGATGGCGAGGCTCGCCAGCAGGAAGCGCATCGCCCATTCGCCCGTCCCGTGGATCAGCGCGGTGATGGGCTTCGCCCCGAGCGCGTCGAGCCGGTAGGCCACGGCCAGTTCGCAAGCCGGAGCGAGGCAGGCCAGGAAGATGGCGAGCTTCAGCCAGGACAAGCGGCCCGCCCGGTCGAGCCAGGGCCAGAACCGGCTCTGAGGGCGGGGGGCGGCCTGCGAGGGAGCCGAGTATGCGGTGCGCGTCATCGGATCTGCATGATTGCGGGACGGGGAAGGAAACCGCGCGGGCGCGCATCGGTCCCTTCCAGGGTCAGTTCGCCGCGCCTGTGTTTCCGGTTACCCGGCCGGGCGGTTGACGAGCGCGAGCGCCGGGCGACATAGCGCGCATCCCGCCAGGAGACGGACCCCGCCATGCATTATCGTCATCTCGGCCGATCCGGCCTGAAGGTCTCGCCGATCTGCCTCGGCACCATGATGTTCGGTGACCCGACCGACGAGGCCGATGCCGGACGGATCGTCGCCCATGCGCGTGACCAGGGCGTGAATTTCATCGACACGGCCAACGTCTACACGGAAGGCCGCTCGGAGGAGGTCACCGGGCGCCTCATCGCGGCCGAACGGCACGATTGGGTGCTGGCCACCAAGGTCGCCACGCCGGTCGGCGACGGGCCGAACCAGGGCGGGCTCGCCCGCATCCACATCATGAAGGCGGCCGAGGACAGTCTGCGGCGGCTCGGCACCGATTTCATCGACATCTACTACCTCCACAAGGAGGATCACGGAACGCCCCTCGGGGAGACCGTGCGGGCGATGGCCGATCTCGTCCGGGCGGGCAAGATCCGCCATTTCGGTGTCTCGAACCACCGCGCGTGGCGCGTCGCCGAGATCTGCCGCCTCTGCGACGAGGCGGGCATCGACCGTCCGGTGGTGAGCCAGCCGTATTACAACGCCTTCAATCGCATGCCGGAGACCGAGCACCTGCCGGCCTGCGCGCATTACGGGCTCGGGGTCTTCCCCTATTCGCCCCTCGCGCGGGGCGTGCTGACGGGCAAATACGATCCCGACGCGCCGCCGCCGGAGGAAAGCCGCGCGGGCCGTGCCGACAAGCGCATGATGCAGACCGAGTGGCGCCCGGAATCCTTGAGGATCGCCCGCCTGTTCCGGGACCACGCGCAGGCGCGGGGCATCACGGCCGGGCAGTTCGCGACGGCCTGGGTGCTCAACAACCGTCTCGTGACGGGGGTGATCGCCGGACCGCGCACCCTGGCGCAATGGGAG
This sequence comes from Methylobacterium komagatae, assembly GCF_042661665.1. Taxonomy (NCBI): domain Bacteria; kingdom Pseudomonadati; phylum Pseudomonadota; class Alphaproteobacteria; order Hyphomicrobiales; family Methylobacteriaceae; genus Methylobacterium; species Methylobacterium komagatae. Next base: position 806,436 of record NZ_JBHSWN010000001.1, on the reverse strand, counting down.
GAATATGTCGGCGCTCTCGACTACGCCTTCACGCCGGAGGACGAGGCGCTGGTGGACGAGTACGTCACGGTGGGACACCCGTCGACGCCCGGCTACAACGATCCGGCCTACCCGATCGAAGGCCGCCTGCCGCGTTCGGGGGGCTGAGGCGGCCGTCTCAGGACGCCTTGGCGATGGGCTGGCGCGGCGTCGGGAGGAGGTGGCGGCTCGCCTCCTCGATGCTCGACAGCCATTCCTCGACGACGATCACCCGCCGGTCGGCGGCTTGGGCGCGCTCCTCGGCCCGCTGCACGCGGGCATCGGCGCGGGCCTGAATCGACTTGATCCGGGCCTCCGCCAGGGCCTGAATCTCGCGCGACTTCGCCTCGACCTGCGCCTCGGCGCGGGCGACGAGGGCCTTGTATCTCTCGACATCCGCAAGGGCGCGGGAGAGGTCGCTGGCGAGGGTATCGTAGGCGGCGTTGCGCTCACGCAGGCGCTCGTCCTGCACCTGTGCGGCGGCACCGGCCGCCGAGATCGTCTCCACCAATCCCGTCCAGTCGGCGACTTCGTGCCGGTCGGAAAGCGTCTCGTCCGCCAGGGGCGGACGCGACGTGGGGACGAGTGAGGGGGAGGCATGCGGAGACCGGCGCCGACGCGGCGCCCTGACGAGGGTGGCGGCGATGCGGGCGTCGAGATGATTCCAGAACGCGTCGTCTAACCCTGGCATGTCCGGTCCCCCACTCCTGATGGACCGTCACGCCACGGCGGCGCGGCCGATGCTCGAGCGGATGGCGGCGGCCTCGTCCGAACCGGATGCGAATTCGGACTCGATCGCCTCGGCGATGCGGCGCAGCCAGCCTTCGGACGCCTCGGCCCGCTCCTCGGCGACCCGCGCGCGCTCCTCGGCGGCCTTGATCAGGGCGTTGGCCTGGGCCTGGATGTCCCGCGTGCGCTGCTCGGCCGCCAGAACCTGATTCCGGGCGGCCTGCATGTCGGCCCGAACCTGGTCGAGGAGTTCCTGCGTGCGGTATTCCTGCTCCTGGGCGCGATCTTCCACATCGCGGATGTAGCTCGCCGCGTCGCGGACCCGCTCCAGGAGCCCGGCCATCTTCTCGGCGCTCGGCAGGGTCTCGGTGGCACCCCGCTCCGCCGCCGGCCGACCGGCCGTGTTGAGCAGCATGAGCTTCTTCACCTGCTCGGCATTGGCGAACTTCTTGCCCTTTTCCATCAGCGAGCTCGACGGTGGGGTTCTGGTCGTAGCTGAGGTCGTCCATCGGTCCCTGACCCGTTTAGAACCCTGTTACGGCTGTCCCGAAGCGAGCCACGGGACTGGTGAGAGCGGGGGCATCAGACGCCGGTATGGACGCCGGTCAGCAGGTTCTTCGCGGCATTGTCGATGCGCTGGAGCCACTTCTCGGCGGTCACGGCGCGCAGGTTCGCGGCGCGGGTCTTCTCCTCTGCGATCTTCACGCGGCCGTCGGCCTCGTTGCGGATCGAGCGGATCTGCGCCTCGGCGGCGAGACGGATGTCCTGCACCTGGGCGTCGGCCTCGGCCTGGATCCGCTGGACGCGGGCATCGGCCTGAAGCTGCGTCTCGGCAGCCTGCTTCTCGAACAGGCGGAGACGCTGGTGGACGTCGCGGAGTTCCTTCTGCAGGTCCTGCAGCGTCTCCTTGTACGACTTGGCCTGTTCCTTCACCCGCGAGCGCTGCTCATCGGCGTAGCCGGCCATGCCGTTGATGATGTCGAGGGTCGTCGTCCAATCGGACAGATCCTCGCCCGCCGCCGGATCCAAATCGGACGCCGCAGCATACTGGGCAGCGAGCTGGGCCGCCGCCACCTGAGCGGCGCTCGGGGCCGACATCGGCGCCGTCATCTGGGCCGAGACCTGAGGACGGACCGTCTCGGCCACGGCCTCCGCCATGTCCTTGTCGGCCAACTCGTCGCGGGTCGGCGACGGATTGTCGAGGCTGGACTTGAGAACAAGAATTTCAGCGCTCTTCTGATCAGGAATAGCGTCGAGCCCTTCCGCAAACTGATTCAAGATTTGCGACCAGGGAGTGCGCGCAGTCACCGCCATGTTTCTGCCCTCCACACGAAGATTTAACTTGATGCTATGTGGACCACGGCCATGGTTAATACGCAGTTAACATGCCCTTGCTGGGTAAGGTTTTTCTAATGTGTCCTGATGCGGATTAACATGTGAGCGGCAGTTTTTGCCGGGTCGAGCATGAAGCTCTGTTGTTCCTCCGCAGCTGCTCTTCGAAAGACTTGAGCGTTCGGCCAAGCAGTCACGGCCTTCAGAGCAGGTTCTTGCGACCAGAATTGTAGAAAGAGACAAGAAGCACAACCGGGACGTGCAAAATCCTGATCCTATGGAGGGTTTCGGACCGGCACGATGACGCGCAATATGGAAAAAGATGCTTGCACGGCGCCGCGAAAATGGCTCGCAAGCTGCGAACAATACTCTCGAGCGCGCCGTTCGCGGAACCCCCGAAATACCCTTCCGGAAGCGTTAAAGATTACCGCGCCGGGGCACTCGCGCGGCCGGGCCGGGAGGCGAGCCAGACGACGTGTCGCGCCCCGCGCCGCCCTCCGGAACGAGGGCGCACCTCATCGACCACGAATCCCCCGTTCTGCAGGCGTGCCTTGAACTTGCGATCGGGTCCGCCCGACCACACGCCGAGCACGCCATTCGGGCTGAGCGCCCAGAGCGCCCGCTTGACGCCCCAGCTATCGTAGAGCCGGTCGTTCTCGCGCCGGGTCAGGCCCTCGGGACCGTTATCCACGTCGAGCAGGATCGCGTCCCAGGCGCCCTGGCCGGACTGGATCAGGCGGTTCACGTCGGCCTCGTGCAGGGCGACGCGGGGATCCTCCAAACAGCCCTTGAACACCCCCGTCAGCGGCCCCTTGGCCCATTCGATGACCTTGGGCACCAATTCCGCCACGGCGACATGCGCGTCGGGCCCCAGGCTCGCGAGTGCGGCGCGTAGGGTGAAGCCCATGCCGAGTCCGCCGATCAGGATGCGCGGCGCGCGCATCCCCGCCAGCCTTTCGCAGGCCAGGGTGGCCAGCGCCTCTTCCGAGCCGCCGCGGAAGCTGTTCATCAATTCGTTCGACCCGGCGAAGATCGAGTATTCGTGGCCGCGCTGCATGAGCCGCAGGGGCGCCTCGCAGCCGGGGACGGGGCCGGTGTCGATCTCGATCCAGGGAAGCACGGTTCACTCTCACGCCGCCGGGGCGGCTCCGGGTCAGGCTGCGCGGCCTCGCTCGCAGACGAGGTAGATGCTCGCGCACAGGTCCGGGTAGACCTGCCCGAGCGCATAGCACCCATCGAGGTAGTCCTGCGAGACGATATCCGTCTTCAGGATCGCGTCCCATTGGAAGTTCGCGAGCGCCTTGAAGAAGATCCCGGAGCGATGGACGACGCGCAGGCCCGCCGCCACGGCGTCGCGTTCCAGGGTGTCGAGGGCGTAGGTCCGGCGGTGACCGTGCAGGCGCTCGGCCTCGGTGACGGCACTGTGGTGGGAGATCAGGCCCATGCGCACGGCGATCTGCCGCGAGGGGGCGTTGGCGTTTGGGCAGGCGACGAGGAGCCGCCCGCCCTCGGATAGCCATTCGTCGTTCACCCGCCGCAGGACGCCGACCGGATCGTCGAGATGTTCGAGCACATGGGTCAGCACCACCGTGTCGAAGCGGCCTTGCAGGGCGGCGTCCTCGAAGGTGGCATGGGTGATGGTGGCCGCGCCGCCGAGCCGTTCGCGCGCCGCCTCCACCGCCTCGCCGGAGGCCTCGACGCAGGTGATGTCGGAGAAATGCGGCACCAGCCGCTTCGTGAAATCGCCTCGGAAGCTGCCCAGTTCGAGCAGCCGTCCCGGCCGGAAGAACGGCGTGAAGGCGCGGACCATGTAGCCGTGCATGACGTCGAAATCGAAGTCGTAGGCGTAGCGGTGCCCCTGAACGTCCTGCGCCTCGCGGTCGAAATCGCGTGCCCCGGTCATGGTCCGATCCTCGTCGCCTCGCGGAACCCGTCTGAAGCTTACTCCCGGGAAGTTACCTCATCTTGCTGATGCAGCCTCAACCGATCAGCCGCGCCGCGCCGAAGCCGAAGCGCCCGAAGGCGTCGCCGTTGTAGAGGAGTGTGGTCGCCCCGTCGCAGGTGAAGGCGTTCGGGTAGCATTGCATGGCCCCGTCCCACGCGCCCGGCTGCCGGGGCAGGGCGAGCCCCTCGTCGTCGCGGGTCCAATGGGCGAGATCGTCGGACCACGCATGGCCGAGGCGATAGCCGCGCGAGGGGTCCGTCCGGAAGCCGACCTGCTCGCGGTAGCAGAACACCATGTGGTAGCGCCCGTCCCGCTCGAAGAGGGTCGGCAGGGCTTGGCACTCGTTGGGGCCGAGCCGGTCGGGCACGATGCGGCGGCCCTCGTCCTTCGTCCAGGTAATCCCGTCCGCCGAGGTCGCATGGCCGATCTTGTAGACGCGCTCGGCCTCCGCGCCGGGCTCGGGCCGGGTCCAGGCGGTGCCGAAAATGTACCACATGTGGAACAGGCCCCCGATCACCCGCACGACCCCGTCGCAGACGAGGAACGGCTCGTTCACCGTGGCCGAGAGGACCGGGCCGGTCCCGTGGCGGGTGAAGGTGAGGCCGCCATCGGTGCTGATGGCGAGGCCGATCCCCGTCTCGACCGAGACCGAAACCCGGCGGCTCCAGCCGGTCGTGAAGGCGAGGATGCGGCCCTCATGCGCCAGCACGTTCATCGGGAAGATGCCGTGCTCGTCGAAGGTGCCGAGATCGCCGGGGCCGATCACCGGTGCCTCGCTCACCCCCATGACCCGCGACAGGTCCGGGCTGAGATCGGCGAAACCGACGAGGCTGCGGAATTTCCCGTCCGGATCGCGGCTGCGCGTCGAGAGATAGACCCGAACCCGGTCCTCCAGCACGAGGGCCTGCGGGCCTTGCGCGAATTCCCCGATGCCGAAGGGCAGGGGGTGCTCCCGCAGATCGAAGACGAGGCCGAGCCGGTCCCAGCGCATCGGCCTCACCCCATCGGCCCGTCGAGGACGGCGAGGCCGAAGCCGCCGCGCCCGACATCGTTGCCGAGATAGGCGAGGTAGGTCCGGCCATCGACTTCGAAGACATGCGGGTAGCTGATCATCTGCGCGTCCCATCCCTCGTCCGAGACGTCGATGCCGGCACGGGAATCGTCGCGGGTCCAGGTCACGAGGTCGTCGCTCCAGGCGTAGCCGATCCGGTAGCCGCGCTCGTGGCTCCGGTAATCGGTGCTGTAGCGGTAGCAGAAATGCATGTGGTAGCGGCCGTCCGCGTAAAAGACGTCGGGGCTCGCCTGCGCCTCGTCCGGCTCGATCCGGGGCGGGATCAGGTCGTAACCCGCCTTGGTCCAGGCCAGTCCGTCGGGCGAGGTCGCCATGCGGATGCGATAGACCGGCTCGGCCCGGCCCGCATGCATCTTCCAGCTGCGCCCGGCGATGTAGAACAGGTACCACGCGTCGCCGAAGCGGCGGATCTTCGGGCCGCTCATCACGAAGGGTTCGTCGGGCGTGTAGGGAAGGATCGGCCCCGGCCCCAGGCGCTGAAAGGTCTCGCCGCCGTCGCGGCTCACGGCACAGCCGATGGCGGTGTTGAAGGGCACCGATTCGCAGCGCGTCCATCCCGCGTAATAGGCCCGGACGTCATCCCCCTGGCGGATCACCGAGACAGGGTACACGCCGAACTCGTCGAAGGTGCCGGTCTCACCGAGCGGCAGGATCGGCGCCCGCGCGACGGCGCGGACCTTGAACAGGTCGGCCCGGTCGAGATCGACATAGGCGCTGTGGCTGACATACTGCCCGGCGGCATCGGCCGGGGGGCGGCACGAGAAATAGACCCGCACCACGTCGCCGCAGATCAGGGCGCTGGGGGCCTGCGCGAATTCCTTGAGCCAGGGGCGGTCGTGGACCGTCGATGGGTCGAAGACCCGGCCGAGCTTGCGCCAGTGCGGCACGTCGTTTCCCCCGCTGCGATGGGGCAGAGTACCCGCCCGCCCCTTGCGGCGGAAGGCGATTGCCCGTAAGTACAGATCAACATTTCTGATGGCAGTCGCGAGGCTGCGGTTCGGAGTGGGCCCCCCGGCCCGCTCTTTTTTGGCCGCAACCTCGCCACCCGATGCGGGCTCTTGCGCGAAACCTTCATGGCCGAATCTCCCTCCGAACTCATGGAACCGCGTCTCGCGGTCGAGACCGGCGTCGGCGCACAGGTGGCGCGGGTCGTCGAAGGTCCCCTGCAGGGCCTGGGCTACAGGCTCGTGCGCGTGAAGGTCTCGGCCCAGAACGGCTGCACCGTGCAGATCATGCTGGAGCGGCCGGACGGCACCTGCACCATCGATGATTGCGAGGCCGCGAGCCGTGTGCTGTCGCCGATCCTCGATCTCGATGATCCGGTGGGCGGCGCCTACAACCTCGAAATGTCCTCGCCGGGAATCGACCGGCCGCTGGTGCGCGTCTCGGATTTCGCCCGCTGGGCGGGCTACGAGGCCAAGGTCGAGCTGGCCGTGCCGATGGACGGGCGCAAGCGCTTCCGCGGCATCCTCGGCGTGCCGGACGCCCAGGGGAAGACGGTGCCGATCGACCTGCCCGACGTGAAGGAAGGCCTGCCGAGCCGCATTACCCTGCCCCTGCGCGATCTCGCCGAAGCCCATCTCGTCCTCACCGACGAGCTGGTACGCGAATCGCTGCGCCGGGGCGGCCCGCCGGATGACGAGGACGGGGATTTCGAGGACGAGGCCGAGGAGGCCGAGGCCCCGCGCCCTGCGCCGCGCAAGGCAGCCTCCCCCAAGGGGGCGTCCGCCAAAGCTGCCTCATCGAAGGCGAAGTCTCCGGGCAGGAAGCCCAAAGCCGCCGAGAAGCCCGCGCGCAGCGGGCCGAAGCAGCCGGTCCTGACAAAGGCCAACCGGCTCAAGGGCCACGACGAGCCCCTCTAGAATTGCTCACTTGAGAAGAAGGACCTGAACCGATGGCCGTCGTCAGCGCCAACAGGCTCGAACTCCTCCAGATCGCCGACGCGGTCGCCCGCGAGAAGGTGATCGACCGCCAGATCGTCATCGAGGCGATGGAGGAGGCGATCGCCAAAGCCGCCCGCTCCCGCTACGGCGCCGAGACGGATGTCCATGCTGAGATCGACCCGAAGAGCGGTGCCCTGCGCCTCTCCCGCCACCTGCTGGTGGTGGAGCAGGTCGAGAACGATTCCCGCGAGATCACCCTCGATCAAGCCCGCCGCTTCAACCCCGGCGCGCTGGTCGGCGACGTCATCTCCGACACCCTGCCGCCCTTCGATTTCGGGCGCGTCGCAGCCCAGTCGGCCAAGCAGGTCATCGTCCAGAAGGTGCGCGACGCCGAGCGCGCCCGGATGTTCGACGAGTACAAGGACCGCATCGGCGAGATCCTGAACGGCGTCGTGAAGCGCGTCGAGTACGGCAACGTCATCGTCGATCTCGGCCGTGGCGAGGGCATCGTCCGCCGCGATGAGATGATCCCGCGCGAGACCTTCCGCCCCGGCGACCGCATCCGCTCCTACCTGTTCGACGTGCGCTCGGAAGTGCGCGGGCCGCAGATCTTCCTGTCGCGCTCGCACCCGCAATTCATGGCCAAGCTGTTCGGCCAGGAAGTGCCCGAGATCTACGACGGCATCGTCGAGGTGAAGGCAGTCGCCCGCGATCCGGGCTCGCGCGCCAAGATCGCCGTGATCTCCCGCGACGGCTCGATCGACCCAGTCGGCGCCTGCGTCGGTATGCGCGGCTCCCGCGTCCAGGCGGTGGTGGCCGAGCTTCAGGGCGAGAAGATCGACATCATCCCGTGGTCCGAGGACCAGGCGACCTTCATCGTCAACGCCCTTCAGCCCGCCGAGGTGGTGAAGGTGGTGCTCGATGAGGAGGCCGACCGCATCGAGGTGGTGGTGCCCGACGACCAGCTGTCGCTGGCCATCGGCCGCCGCGGCCAGAACGTGCGTCTCGCCTCGCAGCTCACCGGCTGGGACATCGACATCCTGACCGAGGCCGAGGAATCGGAGCGCCGTCAGAAGGAATTCGCCGAGCGCACGCAGATCTTCATGGACGCCCTCGACGTGGACGAGACCGTCGGCCAGCTCCTCGCGGCGGAAGGCTTCCGCTCCGTGGAGGAGATCGCCTACGTCGAGACCGCCGAGCTGTCGAACATCCAGGGTCTCGACGAGGAGACCGGCGCCGAGATCCAGGCCCGCGCCCAGGATCACCTCGCCCGGATCGAGCAGGAGCACGACGACCGCCGCCGCGAACTCGGCGTCTCGGACGATCTGCGCGAGCTGGAGGGTGTCACCACGCCCATGATGGTCGCACTGGGCGAGAACGACGTGAAGTCCATCGAGGATCTGGCGGGCTGCGCCACCGACGACCTCGTGGGCTATACTGAGGGACGTGGGCCCGAGGCCGTGCGCCATGCGGGCTTCCTCGACGGGTTCGACATGTCCCGCGCCGAGGCCGAGGCCCTGATCATGGCCGCCCGCGTCCATGCAGGCTGGATCGAAGCTCCGGCCGAATCGGAGGAGCCGGCCGAGGGTGAAGGCGAGGCCGAAAGCACCGAGGATGCCGAGGGCGAGCCCGCCGAGCAGCAGGCGTAAGGGAGGCCGGAGCGCCGCAGCATGAGCGAGGCCGTGGACACCACGACGGAAACCGGGATCGAGGACACCCTCGATTCGGGGCCCGACCATGCGGGTCCCGGCCGCCGTGCGCGCACGCGGACCTGCATTGTCACGCGGGAAGCCCAAGCCCCCGAGGCGATGATCCGCTTCGTGCGCGGTCCCGACGGGGCCGTGGTGCCGGACCTGCGGGGCAAGCTGCCGGGCCGTGGCGCCTGGATCAGCGCCAAGCGGGATGCGGTGGCCATGGCCGTGAAGAAAAACCTGTTCTCACGGGCGTTTAAGGGGCCGACCCCGGTCGGGGCCGACCTGCCCGAGCGAATCGGAGAGGCCCTGCGCGCCGAACTCCGGCAGGCCATCTCGCTCGCCAACAAGGCGGGCAACGTGGTGGCTGGGTTCGGCAAGGTCGAGTCGGCCATCGGGGCCGATCCGGGGGTCGCCGCGGTGATTCACGCCCGCGAGGCGAGCGCAGACGGACGCAGGAAGATCGCCGCGGCCTTGATGCGGCGGCACGGACAAGCCATATCGGCAGTCCCGATCATCGATGACTTGTCCGAAGACGAATTGGACATGGCCTTGGGTCGGGATCATGTGATACACGCTGCGCTCGTCGCAGGAGCCGGAGCTACCGGCTGCCTGTCGCGTTGGCGTCGGCTCCGCTCCTTCGAGGGCGCCGCTGCGGCGACCGAGGAGCCCGATCCAGCCCCACACGGCGGGACCGTATGAGCCCCACGATGACGACACGAGATTGATTGCGCGTTCGGCGGCACCGGAGCGCAGTCCACGACACGAATGGAAACCCCCAGGGTTCTGACTGGATGAGCGATACGAACAACCCGGGCGACAAGTCGGCGGAGCGGGGCCCCCGCAAGCCGCTGTCCTTGAAGCGCCCGATCGAACAGGGTGTGGTGCGTCAGAGCTTCTCCCATGGCCGCACGAAGCAGGTCATGGTCGAGACTGTGAAGCGTCGCGTCGGTGCTCCGGCGGCTCCGGCTCCGGCCGCGACGCCCGCTCAGCGCACCGCTCCCAACGCGCGGCCCGCTGGTGCGGCGCCTGCCGGATCTCAGCGTCCGCCGCAGCGTCCCGCAGCCGGAGGCGTCGTCCTTCGCACCCTGAGCGAGCAGGAAAGCGCGGCCCGCGCCGCCGCCCTTGCTGACGCTCAGCGTCGCGAGGCTGACGCGCGTCGCAAGACCGAGGAAGAGGAGGCTGCCCGCAAGGCCGCCGCCGAGGCCGAGGCCCGCCGTCAGCGCGAGGAAGCCGAGGCTCGCCGCAAGGCCGAGGAGGAGGCCGCCCGTGCCGCCGCCGAGGCCAAGGCCGCCGAGGAGGCTGCTCGCAAGGCCGCTGCCGAAGCACAGGCCGCGGCTGCCGCCCAGGCCGCTGCCGCTCCTGCTCCGGCGCCTGCCGAGCCCGCTCCGGCCCCGGCCGCACCGGTGGCTCCGGCTCCCACCCCCGCACCCGCTGCGCCGGCTCCCGTGCAGGCTCAGGCGCCGGTCACCGCGCCGCGCCAGCCCGCCGCTCCGGCTCGTCAGCCGACGGCGCCCGCTCGCCCGGCGACGCGCGCGCCTGCTCCGGCGGCCCGTGCCGGTGAGGCTCCGCGTCCCGCTGCTCCTCCGGCTCCGCGCCCGGCCTCGAACGAGCCGCGCAAGATCCTGACGGCCGACAACCGCAAGCCGCGTGACCTGAACTTCATGGCCAAGCCGGCGCCCGCGCCGGAGCCCGAGAAGGCGGCCACACCCGCTACGGCCGCCCGCCCGGCCGGCGGTGCTGCGGCACGGCCCGCTCCGGGTCGTGGCGCGCAGACAAACGAAGACGAGTCGGAGACGAAGCGGGTCATCCGCCGTCCCGGCATGCCGCTCAAGATCATCACCCCACCGAAGACCCCCAAGGGTCCGGGTGGTGACCGCAACCGCGGCCGTCTGACGATCGCCAACGCCACGTCCGGCGAGGATGAGCGGACGCGTTCCGTCGCCTCTTTCCGCCGCCGCCAGCAGCGGATGAGCGGTCGCGGCCAGGTCGAGCAGAAGGAAAAGCTGTCTCGCGAGGTGACTATCCCCGAGACGATCACCATCCAAGAGCTCGCCAACCGCATGTCGGAGCGGGCGGTGGACGTGATCCGCATGCTGATGAAGCAGGGCCAGATCCACAAGATCACCGACGTGATCGACTCTGACTCCGCCCAGCTCATCGCCGAGGAAATGGGCCACACGGTTCGCCGCGTCGCCGAGTCGGACGTCGAAGAGGGTCTGTCCTCGGACGAGCCGGATCTGGAGGAGGATCTCGATCCCCGTCCGCCGGTCGTCACGATCATGGGCCACGTCGACCACGGCAAGACCTCGCTGCTCGACGCGATCCGCAAGGCCAACGTCGCCGACGACGAGGCCGGTGGCATCACGCAGCATATCGGTGCCTATCAGGTGGCGGCGCCGTCGGGTGATCTGATCACCTTCATCGACACCCCCGGCCACGCGGCCTTCACCTCCATGCGCGCCCGCGGCGCCAAGGTGACGGACATCGTCGTGATCGTGGTGGCGGCCGATGACGGCGTCATGCCCCAGACCATCGAGGCGATTCAGCACGCCAAGGCGGCGAACGTTCCGATGATCATCGCGATCAACAAGATCGACAAGCCGGACGCGAACCCGCAGCGGGTCCGCACCGAGCTGCTGCAGCACGACATCCAAGTGGAGTCGATGGGCGGCGAGACCCTGGAATTCGAGGTTTCGGCCAAGACCGGCGACGGTCTGCCCGACCTCCTCGAGGGTCTGCAGCTCCAGGCCGAGATCATGAACCTCCGCGCCAACGAGAAGCGCGATGGCGAGGGCACCGTGATCGAGGCGCAGCTGGATCGCGGTCGCGGTCCCGTGGCCACCGTGCTCGTGCAGCGCGGCACGCTCTTCACCGGCGACATCGTCGTGGCCGGTGCCGAGTGGGGTAAGGTCCGCGCCCTGATCGACGATCTTGGTGAGAACGTTCAGTACGCCGGTCCGTCGGTTCCCGTGGAGGTGCTGGGCTTCAACGGCACGCCCGATGCCGGCGACCGCGTGATCGTGGTGCCGACCGAGGCCCGCGCCCGCGAGGTCACGGAGTACCGCGCCCGCATCAAGCGCGAGCGTATCGCGGCCCGCACCGGCGGCGCCAACCGCTCGCTCGTCGACATGATGCGCGAGGCCAAGGAGGGCTCGACCCGCAAGGAACTGCCCGTCCTCATCAAGGGCGACGTGCAGGGCTCGGTCGAGGCCATCGTCGGCGCGCTGGAGAAGCTCGGCAACGACGAGGTCGCGGCCCGCATCCTGCTCTCGGGTGTCGGCGGCATCACCGAATCGGACATCACCCTGGCCCAGGCGTCCAAGGCGGTGGTGATCGGCTTCAACGTCCGCGCCCATAAGGAGGCCCGCGAGGCCGCCGAGCGCGCGGGTGTCGATATCCGCTACTACAACATCATCTACGACCTCGTGGACGACATCAAAGCCACGCTGTCGGGAATGCTCCCGCCGACGCTCCGCGAGGAGCGCCTGGGCGAGGCCACGGTCCTTCAGGTCTTCGAGGTGTCGAAGGTCGGCAAGGTCGCCGGTTGCCGCGTCACGGACGGCGTGGTGGAGCGCGGCGCCCATGTCCGCCTCGTGCGCGACAGCGTCGTCATCCACGAGGGCAAGCTCAAGACCCTCAAGCGTCTCAAGGACGACGCGAAGGAGGTCACGAGCGGCCAGGAATGCGGCATGGCCTTCGAGAATTTCGAGAACATGCGCGCTGGCGACGAGATCGAGTGCTACCGGGTCGAGGAGATCCGCCGCACGCTCTGATCGTCCGGACGATCAGTCCGGACAGGGCGGTCGCGGCCTCAGCCGCGGCCGTCTTTTCTTTCTCGAAGGCACCGGCCGCTCCGCTCCGGCGGAGGGCCGAGCTTACGGACATGGCGCAGAAACCCACATCGACAGGCCCATCCCAGCGCCAGCAGCGCGTGGCGGAGTTGATCCGCCATGCGCTGGCCGAGGTGCTGCAGCGGGGCGATATCCAAGATCCCGTGCTCGGCTCGCATGTCGTGACGGTGCCTGAAGTCCGGATGTCTCCGGACCTCAAGCTCGCCACGGCCTATGTCATGCCGCTCGGCGGCCAGGACGAGGCACCGGTCATCGCCGCTCTGGAGCGCAACCGGAAGGTCCTGCGCCAGGAGGTGGCCCGCCGGGTGAACCTGAAATACGCTCCCGAACTGCGATTCCGCCGGGACGAGACCTTCGATGAGGCGGCGCGAATCGATCGGCTGCTGCGCGATGAGCGTGTCCGTCGCGACCTCGACGAAACGGATCACGACACGGATCATTGAATCCGGGATCCCAAAGGGCGAGCCCTTTGGTGGGGTACGGGGCGAGGCCCCTATGGTTCGCAGGGCGCCGCCCTGCACCCGCAAAAGGACGTGGTCCTTTTGAAACCTGTTTATTCGCGCTTTAGGGCACAGAGGACATGACGGTTTCCACCGACGATCACGGTCCGGCGCAGCCGGTCGCCGGCCTGCCGGGCGAAGCCCGCAGCCACGACGGTTGCCGCCCGCAACAGCGCGGCCCCCGTCCCGACCGTCCCAAGCGCAAGGACGTGTCCGGCTGGGTGATCCTCGACAAGCATGTCGGCATGACCTCGACCCACGCCGTCGCCGTGGTGAAGCGGGCCTTCAACGCCAAGAAGGCCGGGCATGCCGGGACCCTCGATCCGCTGGCTTCGGGCATCCTGCCGATCGCCCTGGGCGAGGCGACCAAGACGGTCCCCTTCGTGATGGATGGCCGCAAGGCCTATCGCTTCACCGTCGCCTGGGGTGTGGAGACCGATACGGACGATGCCGAGGGGCGCCCCGTCGCCACCAGCGAGGCCCGGCCCGAGCGTGCGGCGGTCGAGGCGGCGCTGCCCGCCTTCGTCGGTGCGATCGAGCAGGTTCCGCCGCGCTATTCCGCGATCAAGATCCAGGGTGAGCGCGCCTACGACCTCGCCCGTGACGGCGAGACCGTGGAACTCGTCGCCCGCCCGGTCCAGATCGACCGGCTCGAAGTGGTCTCCCACGAGAATGGCCAGACGGTGATCGAGGCCGAGTGCGGCAAGGGGACTTACGTCCGCGCGCTGGCCCGCGATCTCGGCCGTATGCTGGGTTGCTATGGCCACGTCGCCGCGCTCCGCCGCACGCGCGTCGGCCCGTTCACGGAGGCCGAGTCCTGCGCGGTGGCGACTCTGACGGATCAGGGGCCGGAGGCGGCGCTGGCGCATCTGCGCCCGGTCGAGACCGCCCTCGACGCCATTCCCGGCGTTGCCGTGTCCCGCGACATGGGTCTACGCCTGATGCGCGGCCAGCCGGTGATCCTGCGCGGGCGCGACGCGCCGGTCGGCGGCAAGGCCTTCGCGACCTGCGGTGGCATCCTGGTCGCCGTGGGCGACGTTGAGCGGGGTGGCTCGTGCCGCATCGGGTCTTCCATCTCGGCGGGACCGCGCCCGGCCGCGCCTGAGGCGGGTCGGCGCAGCCCGGAACGAAGGCGCTTTCGTCCTGTTGGCCCGGCATTACGGGCTGGGGGGCCGAATGCGCGAACGGGAATGCGACGTGGCGGTGATCGGCGCGGGATCGGCCGGTCTCGCCGCTTATCGGGCGGCGCGCGATGCAGGAGCCCGCCCCGTTCTGATCGAGCGGGGACCGGGTGGCACCACCTGCGCCCGCGTGGGCTGCATGCCCTCCAAGCTCCTCATCGCCGCTGCAGAGGCCGCCCATGCGGCCCGAACGGCCGATCTTTTCGGCATTCGCGTCGCAGGCGTTTCCATCGACGGTAAGGCCGTCCTCGACCGCGTTCGGCGGGAACGTGACCGCTTTGTCGGCTCGGTGCTGGACGGCGTCGAGAAGATCCCCGCCGAGGATCGGGTAAAGGGCGAGGCCCGTTTCCTCGACAGCCACAGCCTGGAGATCGACGAGCAGGTTCGCCTGCGCTTCGGCGCGGCGGTGATCGCGACGGGCTCCAGCCCCATCGTCCCAAAGCCGCTCAAGGGGCTTGGGGACCGGCTGCTCACCACCGACACCCTGTTCGAGATTCCCGATCTGCCCGAATCGCTCGCGGTCCTCGGCCTCGGCGCGGTGGGCATCGAGATCGCCCAGGCCATGGCGCGTCTCGGCGTGCGGGTCACGGCGCTCGATTCGGGCAAGACCATCGCGGGCCTTACCGAGCCTGGCTTGGTCGAGGAAGCCGCGAAACTCTTGGCGGAAGAATTTACGCTCCATCGCGGCGCGCGGGTCGAAGGATCCGAGCGCTGCGGCGACAGCGTGCGGCTCCACTGGCGCGATCGTGATGGGCAGCGTCGCTCGACGGACGTCGCGTCCGTCCTCTCTGCGGCCGGACGGGCGCCCAACCTCGCCGGGCTCGACCTCGACGCCACGGGGTTGGAGCTGGACGAGGAGGGACTGCCGGATTTCGACCCCCGCAGCCTCGTCTGCCGGGGTGCGCCAATCCTCATCGCGGGAGATGCCAATGCGTGGCGTCCGGTGCTGCACGAGGCCAGCCGCCAGGGACGCATCGCTGGCGAGAACGCTGCCGCGCTGGCCCATGGGCGTACTCCCGAGGCGCCGGAGCCCTGGCCATCTCTGGCCATGGTGTTCACCCACCCCCAGGCCGCGACGATCGGCGAAGCCTACGGCGAGGACGAGGAACGGATCGTCGTACGGACAAGTTTCTCGGACCAGGGCCGCGCCCGCGCCGAGGGGGTCAATCGTGGTGGCATGTGCCTCTGGTCCGCACCGGACGGGCGCCTGCTGGGCGGGGAGATGCTGGGGCCTGCGGTGGAACACCTCGCCCAGGTCGTTTCGAACGCATTGCGGGATGGGCTGACGGTGCAGGCGATGCGAGACCGCCCGTTTTACCATCCCACTCTGGAGGAAGGGCTTTCGACCGCATTGTCTGAAATGGTACAAAGTGTCGACGATGCGAATAGCATATGAGCGACTTTGTGACGTTGTAGGCCAGCAGATTATCCGCAAGCATTGCGCTTCGTGGATCGTTTCTGCATACGGTCTGCGATGAAACGGTCTCGTGCCTGATGCCGCCGAGCGAGCCCCCTGTGGAGAGCGGCACGAACGGTGCCGACCTCGACGCCCTCGCCCCTGACGAGCTGGACCGCCTTGAGGGCGGGGTGATCGCCCTTGACGAGGCGGGCACCATCGTTGCGTTCAGTGAAGGTGCGAGTGATCTGCTGAAATTGCCACGCGATGCCGTGCTCGGCCGCGACTATTTCCAGGACGTGATGCCCGCCGCCAACGTGCCCGCTTTTCGCGGCCGGTTCCTCGCAGGCGCGCGGCGCGGCAACCTCGACGAGCAATTCGAATATGTGTTCGGCCGCCTGCCGCAGCCCTTGCGGGCGCAGGTGCAGATGCGGCGCGGCGCCTTCGCGGGCAACCCGGTCACGTGGCTGCGGATCGAGGCGCTGGAAGCCCTCGGCTATGGCGCGAGTCGCGATGCGGTGGTCTCGGCCATCGGCCGCCGGGTCCGGGCAGAACCGGTCGATCCCAGCTTGTGCGAGCGCGAGCCGATCCACATCCCGGGCTCGATCCAGCCCAACGCCGTGCTGTTCGCGGCGGATGCGGCGACGCTCCTCGTCACCGCCTTCTCCACCAACGTCACCGAGGTGGTGGACCTGTCCGATCCGCCGCTCCTCGGGCGTCCGTTGGGCGATGTCCTGCCCGCTTCCTACATGGCGGCGGTGAAAGAGCGGCTTGCCGACGGCACTTTGGATGACGGGCGCTCGCTCCGGCGTCGGGTGCGGTTTCCGGAGCGGTCCGAAGCCAGCTACCTCGCGGTGGCGCATCTCCACGCCGAACGGCTCATCGTCGAGATCGAGCGCGAGCCCGATATCGCCGACGATTTCCGGCTCGCGAGCCAGACCGACACGGAACTGGCCGTTGCGCGGCTCCGCGATGCTGAAACCCTCGCGGGGGCTGCCCGCGTCGCCGCCTCGGAAATCCGCGCGCTCACCGGCTTCGAGGCGGTGCTGGTCTATCGCTTCGATTCGGATTGGAACGGCGAGGCCGTGGCCGAGGATAAGGCGCCGAACTGGTCGCGTAGCCTGTTGGGCCTGCGCTTCCCCGCCTCCGACATCCCCGCCCAGGCCCGCGCCCTGTATACCAAGGCCAAGAGCCGCTTCGTGATTGATCGCGACAGTGTGCCCGTCGCCCTGGTTGGCGCGCCGGGCGGTGCCAACGCGCCCATCGACCTCACCTTCGCGCAGCACCGCTCGCTCTCGCCGATCCATCTGGAGTACCAGCGCAACCTCGGCGTGAACGGCTCCATGTCGATCTCGATCATGGTGGATGGACGTCTGTGGGGGCTGATGATCGGCCACCATCGCAGGCCGCATTATGTGCCGCCGGAGACCCGCGCGGCGGCGACCGTCCTGACCGATGCCTTCGCCATGCGCGTGCAGGAGATTGAGTCCCGCCGCCTCTGGGTCGAGCGGCAGGCTCACCTCGATGTCGAGGGCCGGCTGGTGCGCAGCCTGACCCGCTCGGACGATTTCGTCTCGGCGCTCACGGGCGGCGTCACCACACTGCTGCACCTGTTCGATTCGACAGGGGCGGGCATCGTCACGGGCGAGAGGGCGACGCTGATCGGCCGGGCGCCACCTGCCGAGTTCGTCCTGGAGATCGCAGCATGGCTGCGTGAAACCGTGCCCCAGGATCAGACCTGCTTCGAGAGCAGCAACTTTACTGCGGCCTATCCCGCTGCCGTACCGTATCGCGAGGTCGCGAGCGGGCTGCTTGCCGCCTTCGTGGATGATGGGCGCGAGACCCTGCTGGTGTGGTTCCGGCCGGAAATGCCGAGCACGGTCACCTGGGGCGGCGACCCGCGCAAACCCGTGCTTGCGGGAAGCGGCTCCGTCGCCGTGCTGCCCCGGCGCTCCTTCGAGCGGTGGGTCGAGGAGCGAACGGGACATGCCAACCCCTGGGCCACATGGCAGTCCAACCTCGCCGTCTCCCTGGCGGAGGCGGTGGAGGGTGTGGTGCTCCGCCAGCGCCGCAAGATCGATGAGTTGACCGGCCTGCTCGCGGAGAAGGAGCGCCTTCTCGCGCAGAAGGATCTGCTCTCGCGCGAGATCGACCACCGGGTGAAGAACTCGCTGCAGATCGTCTCCGCCTTCCTGCAGATGCAGCGACGCCAGATCGCCGACGCGGCAGCGCGCCAGGCCTTTGCGGAGACCTCCGCGCGGGTGATGAGCGTCGCCCGCGTGCATGACAGCCTCTATCAGGCCGACCGGGTGGACGAGGTGGATCTCGGCGTCACCATCGAAAGCCTGTGCAAGGACCTCGCGGGGCTCGCCGGGGATGGACATTCCGTCGATCTCACCGTCGAGCGCGGGATGATGGTGCCCTACCGCAAGGCGGTGGCGCTCTCGCTCATCGCCACGGAACTCGTCACCAACGCCTTCAAATATGCTTCGACGCCGACGGGTGGCGGCCGAGTGGAGGTCACGGTCTCGTCGCTGAACGACGAGGGCGGCGTGCAACTCAAGGTCTGCGACGACGGTGGCGGCCTGCCGGACGGTTGGGCCGAGCCGAAGAGCAACGGGCAAGGCTCCGGCCTCGGCATGAAGCTGATCCGGGCGATGCTGGACCAGATCAACGCCAGACTCGACGTCGTGAACAATCCCGGCGCCTGCTTCACCATCACTGCCTGAGCATGGACCAGCCGATCCTCCACCAGCGGCTGCGAGCGGCCACGGCGTCGACGCACGAGGCGCTGGAACGGGAACTCGACTGGAAGGCGCGGGTGGCGACCATCGCAGGCTATCGCGACATGCTCGCGCGTCTGCACGGGTTTCATGTTGCCTGGGAGCCCGCCATCGGTGCGGCGCTCTCTGACGGCGACTTCTTCGACGCTCGTCGCCGCCTCGCCGCCCTGCGCGAGGATCTGTCCTATCTCGGATTGTCCGAGGCTGGGATCGGCGGCCTGCCTCAGGCGACGGTGATCGCGCTCTCCGGCCCGGCCCCGGCCATGGGGGCGCTCTACGTGCTCGAAGGCTCGACCCTCGGCGGGCGGGTCATTGGCAAGCACATCGCCTCCGCCCATGGTCTGCAGGGCGGGGGGCTTGCCTATTATTCCGGCCACGGCCCGCGCACAGGCGTCATGTGGTCGGCCTTCCGCGCCCGGCTCGATACGTTCGATGCCGAAGGGGATCGGGTCGTGGCGGCGGCGAACGAGACGTTCGACGCCATGCGGGTGTGGCTGACGGCCTGAGTCAGGCCCGCCCGTCCCCCTCGGCCAGCAATTGCTCCACGAAGGCGCCGAGGCCCGTGCGGCGCGTGCGCTTCAGGCGCTCGGCGGCCAGGATGCCCTGCAGCGAGGTGAAGGCGTTCTGCAGATCGTCGTTGACGATGACGTAATCGTACTCGCTCCACCGCTGGATCTCGGTGCGGGCGTTGGCGAGGCGACGCTCGATGGTCTCGGCCGAATCCTCGGCCCGGCGTTCCAGGCGGTGGCGCAACTCGGCCATGCTCGGCGGCAGGATGAAGACGCTCACCACGTCTCCGGAGAGCTTGCTGCGCACCTGCCGCGTGCCCTGGTAGTCGATGTCGAAGATCATGTCCCGGCCGGAGCCCAGCACCTTCTCGACCGGCCGCCGCGGAGTGCCGTAGCAATTGCCGTGGACCTCGGCGGATTCGAGCAGATCGTCGCGGGCGCGCAGATCCTCGAAGGCCTCGCGGTCGATGAAGTGATAGTGCCGCCCGTCGATCTCCGAGGGGCGACGCGCGCGGGTCGTCACGGAGATGGACAATTCGAGCGCCCAACTCGGATCCGCCGCGATGGCGCGGGTCAGCGTCGTCTTCCCCGCGCCCGAGGGCGAGGAGAGGATGAGGATCAGGCCCCGGCGTGCAATTCTCGTCTCGTCGATCACGGCCGTGCCGGGCTCCAATGGGGGTGCATGTGCCGCGCGCTCATTCGATGTTCTGAACCTGCTCGCGGAATTGTTCGACCATGGCCTTCAGGTCGAGGCCGATGCGCGACAGGCCGATCTCGCCGGCCTTCGCACAGAGGGTGTTGGCTTCCCGGCCGAATTCCTGGGCCAGGAAATCGAGGCGACGGCCGATCGGGCCGCCCGCCGCCAGCAGGTCACGGGCGGCGCTGCCATGGGCGCGCAGCCGGTCGAGTTCCTCGCGCACGTCGGCCTTGGCGGCGAGCAGCACCGCCTCCTGGTGAAGACGCTCGGGGTCGAGGCTGGTCTGGGACAGGCTCTCCACCGTCGCATTCAGTCGGGCGCGCACCGCCTCGGGCTGGCGGGAGGGCTCGTCCTCGGCGGCCTGAGTCAGGGCGCCGATACGCGCGACCTGAGCGGAGACGATCTCCTCCAACTGCCGACCCTCGGCCCGGCGGGCCTCTACGAGGTCGGCAACGAGGCGGACCACGCCCTCGGTCAGGTCGCGGTTCAGCGAATCGGCCTCCGGCGAGGTCTCCTCCTCGGCCTCGACCACGCCGCGCACGGAGAGCAACCCGTCCATGGTCGCGGGGGCGACGCCCTCCGGCCGGGGCACGCGGGCCACCGCCTGGGCGAGGCTCGCCAGCAGGGCCTCGTTGATGCGCACCTTCGGCGCGCGCTCGTTGCGCGTCAGGTTCAGAGACAATTGGATCTGCCCACGCGACAGCGTCTTCTGCAGGGCAGTGCGGGCGGTCTCACCCACCGCCTCGAAGCCGGCGGGCACCCGGACCCGGACATCGAGCCCGCGCCCGTTCACGCTGCGGACCTCCCAGGCCCATTGCACCGCGCCCGACGTACCGGCGGCGCGGGCGAATCCCGTCATGCTCGCGATCTGGGCCATGGGCAGTGCTTCGTCCGGAGGGACGGCGGCTGTAGCACGGATTCCAACGCGAGAAAGGGGGAGGGGGCCTACCGCTTCGGCTTCTGCTTCGTGCCCGGCGGCTCCGCGAGCACCGGGATGCTCTTGGGCGAGCCGAGATCGTAGGTCTTGTTCTTCAGCGGATCGAGGCGCGTGCCCTCCGAGGCGTCGAAGGCGCGGGAGCGGGCCTCCGGCGATGTCGGATCGAGCAGCGCGGCGTTCGTGCTGCTGGAAGCCGCCCCTGAGGTGTCGCTGGCGGGCGGATCGGCCTTGTCCACCGCGTCCGGCGGGGCCTGTCGGCTCTTCTCGACGGCGCGCCAGCGGGCGACGTTGCGCTGGTGCGCCTCGAGGGTCTCGGCGAAGGCGTGGCCGCCGGTCCCGTCCGCCACGAAGTAGAGGTCGCGGGTGCGCGACGGGTTGGCGGTGGCTTCCAGCGCGGCCTTGCCGGGATTGGCGATCGGCCCCGGCGGCAGCCCCTCGATCACGTAGGTGTTGTAGGGCGTCGCGCGGTCGATCTCGGAGCGCAGGATGCCGCGCCCGAGGGTGCCCCGGCCGCCGACGAGGCCATAGACGATGGTCGGGTCGGATTGCAGGCGCATCCGCCGGTTGAGGCGGTTGGCGAAGACGGCGGCGACGCGTGGGCGCTCGTCGGCGCGGCCCGTCTCCTTCTCGACGATCGAGGCGAGGGTGACGAGTTCGGCTGGAGTCTTCACCGGCACGTCGGCGCTGCGGCGCTGCCAGATCTGGTTCAGCACCTCGCGCTGCTTCGCCTTCATCAGGTTGACGATCTGCTGGCGAGTGGCGCCACGCTCGAATTTATAGGTATCCGGCAGGAGGGAGCCCTCCGGGGGCACCTCCCCGATGTCGCCCGAGAGCACGTCGTTGTCGTTGAGGCGGGCAACGATCTGCTCCGAGGTCAGGCCCTCGGGGAAGGTGATCGCGTGCTGCACCTGACGGCCGGTTGCCAACGTATCCAGCGTGTCGGCGATGCTCGCATGGGCCTTGAACAGATACTCACCCGCACGGAGCGGCGGACGGCCACCGAACCGGGCGGCGAATTCGAACAGCCCGGTATGCTGGATCACTCCCTCCTTCGCCAGCGTCTCGGCGATCTCGCTCGTGCCGCTGCGGCTCGGGATGACGACCACCTTGTCCGCCGCCAGGGGACCCGGCTCCTGCACGTTGCGCTGGTAGATGGTGAGCGTCACCATCGCCGCGAGGGCGGCGGCCACCGCGAAGGTGAGGAGGCCGCTGAACAGGCCGATGAAGCTGCCGCGCTCGCGCTCGGGGCGCTCGGGCGGCGGCGGGGCGGCGATGGGCTTGATCGCTTCGCTGGGGGAACGCGGCGAGAGACGCTGCGGCAACGGCATCTCGTCGTCGTGGCCCTCGGGATCGACCGGCTCCTGTCCCTCACCGGGGGGCGTCTTCGAACGGCGAAAGAACATCGGGATCCTCGGCGTCCGGCCGAACCGTTGCGTGAACGGGTCAGGGTCGGCCGCCCACATCGGGGTGTCGTGTCGTCCGCGCGACCCTAACCGCTTTTGTGGCGAAATTGCCGTTCGCCGACCGGTCGTCGTGTCGCTTCACCGGGGGATGGCTGGCAGGTGGCACAGAAAAACGTCGAACGGTTCGCCTGAACGATCCGCGCCACCGTGCCCGTGCAGCCCGCGCGCGTGCAGGCGAGGCCGAAGCGGTCGTAGACCCGGAAGGCGTGCTGGAAGCCGCCCGCGCTACCATCCGTCCGGGCATAGTCTCGCAACGTCGAGCCGCCCGCCTGCACCGCCTCGTTCAGGACGGTGACGATGGTTCGCGCCAGGGCGTTGGCCTGTGCCGTCGGCCGCCCATCGGGTTTCGCGAGGGATCCGGCGGGGGCTTCCGGATGGAGCTTCGCCCGGTGCAGCGCCTCGCAGACATAGATGTTGCCGAGCCCTGCGATCAGCCGCTGGTCGAGCAGCGCCGCCTTGAGCGGCGTGTTCTTGCCCCGGAACAGGCCCGCGATCATCGCGCCGGTGAGGCCGCCGAGGGGCTCGATGCCCATCTTCGCGAAGTGGCGGCAGGTCTCCAACTCCGCCGTGGGCACGAGGTCCATGAAGCCGAAGCGGCGGGCGTCGTTGTACGTGACGGTCGCCCCGGACGACATCGCCATCACGACGTGGTCGTGCTTGGGTACGCCCTGCGCACCCTCGAGATAGAAATCCCCCGGCGAGAGGTTGCTGCCATCGGGCAGGGCCACGTCGAAGCGCCCGCTCATGCCGAGATGCATGATCAGCGTCTCGCCGGAATCGAGGTTCGCGGTCAGGTATTTCGCTCTGCGGGCCAGAGCGGTGACGCTTCGGCCTTCGAGCCGTGCGGCGAAGCGGGCGGGAAACGGGAAGCGGAGATCCGGCCGCCGGAGCGTCACGCGGCTGAAGCGGGCGCCGACCATGGCGGGTTCAAGGCCCCGGCGCACGGTCTCGACCTCGGGAAGTTCGGGCATGTCGTCCTGTCGTCTTGCGAGATCCCGCCGATATCGGCGTCCCAAAGGCGGCCCGCAATGCGCCGCGCGGGCGCGGTCAATCCATCGGCGCGCCGCGCAGGCGCTTGGTTGCGCCGCGCTTCGTCTTCGCCTCCAGGCGGCGCTTCTTCGAGGCGAGGGTCGGCCGCGTCGGGCGGCGCGGCGTCGGGGGCACGGCGGCCTCCGCCACCAGCGCGGCAAGGCGCTCGCGGGCATCGGCCCGGTTGCGCTCCTGGGTGCGGAATTGCTGCGCCACGAGGACGAGAACGCCGTCATCGGTGAGCCGCCGACCGGCGAGCCGCATCAGCCGCACGGCGACGGCATCCGGCAGGGCGCGCGAGCGGCGGACGTCGAAGCGCAATTGCACCGCCGTCGAGAGCTTGTTGACGTTCTGACCACCGGGACCGGACGAGCGCACGAAGGTCTCAATCAGTTCCGCGTCGGGGATCGCGATCTCCGGCGTGCAGACGAGGGTCACGGCCGGAGCCTTTCGATCACGCCGCCTCGGCGGGGGTTCGCGCGCGCAGCGCCAGGGCGTGCAGGCCTCTGGCGAAGGCGGGGTCCATCAGCCCGTTCACGATGCGGTGGCGCTCCACGCGGCTCTTCCCCTCGAAGGCCGCCGACACGATATCGAGGCGGTAATGGGTTTCGCCCCCCGGCCGTGCCCCGGAATGGCCGGCATGGAGATGTGATTCGTCGATGACATCGAGGTGAGCGGGCGCCAATTCGGTGCGCAGCCGCATCTCGATCCAGTCCCGAAGCGTTTCGGTCATTTCGCGTCTCGTGTCGCTTAGCCAGTCAAGCCCGGTTGCGCGCATGCGTCATCAGGCCCGGTGCCCTTGTGTTGGCGATACGCCCCCTCATAATCGGCCCGTCATGGATCTCAACTCGCGCCTGTTCGACAGCATCCGCATCAAGCCGTCCTGCGACGAGCCGAAGGCCGCTGCGGATGCGACCTGCGAGAGTCCCGGCTGCACGAATCCGGGGCTCTACCGCGCGCCGAAGGGCCGCAAGGCCGAAGGCCAGTACTGGCGCTTCTGCATGGACCACGTGCGCGCCTACAACGCCTCGTACAATTACTTCGACGGCATGAACGACGCCGCCGTCCAGGCCTACCAGAAGGATGCCATCATCGGGCACCGGCCGACCTGGGCGATGGGGGTGAACCGCACCGGCCCGACCAAGCCGGAGGAGGAGGTGAGCCGCGATTGGGCCTATGTCGATCCGCTGGGCATTCTTCGGGCCAATGGCGTGGGCGACAAGGGCCGCCGCGCCCGGCAGGAGGAACCCGAGCGTCCCCGCCGCTCCGCCGCCGTGAGCAAGGCGCTCGACGTGATGGGCCTCGATGAGAGCGCGGATTCCGCGGCCATCAAGGCGCAGTACAAGACGCTGGTGAAGCGCTTCCACCCGGACGCCAATGGCGGCGACCGCTCCTTCGAGGAACGCCTGCGCGACATCATCCGCGCCCACGACGTATTGCGGGGGGCCGGGCTCTGCTGAGCACCCGGCACGATCGATGCACGCCGTCCCGCTCGAAGCGGGCGGGGGTCGGCTCTATATGAAGGCTCTCGTTCCGCGGTAGCGAGTCCCCGCGCTGCCGTCTAAGGTTCCGTGACGTGCGGAACTTGCTTCCCAGCGTCTCCCGCGCGATGGCCGCCTTTCCGTGGCCCCGCGCTCCAAGAGGTCCCGAATGCGCTCCGACGACACGCCCGCCCGGCTCCCCGACCGCACCGTCAACGTCCGCGATGTCTTCGGCATCGACCTCGACCTCAAGGTGCCGGCCTTCTCGGAAGCCGAGGAGCATGTGCCCGATCTCGACCCGGATTACATCTTCGATCGTGAGACGACGCTCGCCATCCTCGCGGGTTTCGCGCGCAATCGCCGCGTGATGGTCACCGGCTATCACGGCACCGGTAAGTCCACGCATATCGAGCAGGTTGCTGCCCGGTTGAACTGGCCCTGTGTGCGCATCAACCTCGACAGCCACGTCTCGCGCATCGATCTCGTCGGCAAGGACGCGATCGTGCTTCAGGACGGCAAGCAGGTCACCGCCTTCCAGGACGGTATTCTCCCCTGGGCGCTGCAGAACAACGTCGCCCTCGTCTTCGACGAGTACGATGCCGGCCGCCCGGACGTGATGTTCGTGATCCAGCGCGTGCTGGAAGTCTCGGGCCGCCTGACGCTGCTCGACCAGAAGCGGGTCATCCGCCCGCACCCGGCCTTCCGCCTGTTCGCCACCGCTAACACGGTCGGCCTCGGCGATACGTCGGGCCTGTATCACGGCACGCAGCAGATCAATCAGGGCCAGATGGACCGCTGGTCCATCGTCACGACCCTGAACTACCTGCCGCACGACCGTGAGGTCGACATCGTCCTGTCCAAGGCCACCCACTACAAGGGCGATAGCGGGCGCGACATCGTCAGCCGCATGGTCCGCGTGGCCGACCTGACCCGCAACGCTTTCATGAACGGCGACCTCTCGACCGTCATGAGCCCGCGTACGGTCATCACCTGGGCCGAGAACGCCGACATCTTCCGGGACATCGGCTTCGCCTTCCGCGTCACCTTCCTCAACAAGTGCGACGAGTTGGAACGGACCCTGGTGGCCGAGTTCTACCAGCGCGCCTTCGGCAAGGAACTGCCCGAGAGCGCGATGAACGTCGCCCTGAGCTCGAGGGCCCGCATGTCCCTGTCCAACCGCAAGCCCGGCGAGCGACGCGAGCCCGTGGCGGAACCCCTGAAGCGTTCCGTGGCGGGATGCCTTCGCGCCATCGCGCGCAAGGCCGAGATCGAGGTGACCTACGCCACCGACCGGCCGGCTTTGACGGGCGATAAGGCGCGCCTGCCTGAGCCGCCGCGGAAGATGTCGGCCGGGGACGTGGCCGTGCTGCGGGGCAATGCCGATGCCATGGCCCTGCGCCTCGGCTGCCACGACGTGGCGCTGCATCGCCGCTTCGCACCGGAGAACGCTCCGGCGCGGGCGGTCTACGATGCGGTGGAGCAGGCCCGCGTGGAGGCCATCGGCTCCCGGCGGATGTCGGGCGTGGCGAGCAACATCGCCGCGATGCTGGAGGATCGCTACCACCGGGGCGGAAAGTACGAGACCATCACCGACCGGGCCGATGCGCCGCTTGAGGACGCGGTCGCGCTCATGGTGCGCGAGCGGCTGACGGGTCAGGCTCCGCCCGAGGCCGCCAGCAAGATCGTCGAATTGTGGCGCCCGCATATCGAGGAAAAGGCGGGACCGAACCTCGACGGGCTCGTCGGCTCCATCGAGGACCAGCGCGCCTTCGCCCGCTCGATCCGCGACCTGCTCTCCTCCCTCGACATGTCGGACGAGACGCCCTTCGACCCGGAGGACGACGAGAACGACGACGAAAACGACGCTCAGGACGACGAGCAGAATCCGAGCGAGGGCGATTCGGAAGAGAAATCGCAAGGGGATCGCGCCGAGATCGAGACCTCGGAGGAAGCTTCGGACGACATCGAGGAAGGCGCCCAGGAACAGGCCGACGCTCCCTCCGGCGAATTGCCCGACGAGGCCGAGGATGCCGAATCAGACGAGGCGGCCGAGGGCTCGCGCCCGCCGCCCCGCCAGGCGAACGAGGCACGCGGCCCCGACTACAAGGTGTTCAGCCCGAAATTCGATGAGGTGATCTACGCCGAGGATCTGTGCGACGCGGACGAGCTCGCTCGCCTGCGCAGCTACCTCGACAAGCAGCTCTCGCATCTGCAGGGCGTCGTCGGTCGGCTGGCGAACCGGCTGCAGCGGCGTCTTCTCGCCCAGCAGAACCGCGCCTGGGATTTCGACCTCGAAGAGGGCCAACTCGATCCGGCGCGCCTTGTGCGCGTGGTGACGGACCCGTTCCAGCCCCTCTCCTTCAAGCAGGAGAAGGACACGAACTTCCGCGATACGGTCGTGACGTTGCTCCTCGACAATTCCGGCTCGATGCGCGGGCGCCCGATCACCGTGGCGGCGACCTGCGCGGACATCCTGGCACGGACCCTCGAGCGGTGCGGCGTGAAGGTCGAGATTCTCGGCTTCACGACTCGCGCGTGGAAGGGGGGCAGAGTCGTGAATCGTGGTTGGCCGCTGGCAAGCCGCCTTCGCCCGGCCGCCTGAACGATCTGCGCCACATCGTCTACAAGGCGGCGGATGCCCCGTGGCGGCGGGCGCGCAAGAACCTCGGGCTGATGATGCGCGAGGGGCTTCTGAAGGAGAACATCGACGGCGAGGCGCTGGATTGGGCGCATCAGCGCCTGCTGGGCCGCCCCGAGCAGCGCAAGATCCTGATGGTGATCTCGGATGGCGCGCCGGTCGACGATTCGACCCTGTCCGTTAATGCGGGCAACTACCTCGAACGGCACCTGCGCTGGATGATCGAGGACATCGAGACCCGGTCTCCGGTGGAGCTTCTGGCCATCGGCATCGGCCACGACGTGACGCGCTACTACCGCCGCGCCGTGACGATCATCGACGCCGAGGAGCTTGGCGGTGCGATGACGGAAAAGCTCGCCGAGCTGTTCGAGGAAGACGGCTCGCCGATGCCGATTCGCCAGCCCATGCGGAAAGCAGCGGGCGGGCGGCGGTAGACACGGCTCCGAGGGGAGCTTCTCACGGTGCGAGAAGCTCCCGTTCCAGTCGCTCCATCGCACGGCCGAACACGGCTGCATCGTCCAGCGCCCTGGCGAGGACCAGGGCGCCCTGGATCGCAAGAACCGCGTGCTCGGCTCGCTCGGATGCCCCAGAGCGCTTGGCCCGCCTGAGAGCCTCGGCCAGGGCGTCCCGCCACGCTGCGAAATACGCGGCGATACGCGCGGCGAAGCGGTCGCGGGTATCGCCCAGGGCGAAGGCGCCAATCAAGCAGACCCGGCGGCCGGAGCGGAAATAGGTTTCCGTTTCCCGCAGCATCCACCGGATCGCGGCTTCGGGATCCGCATCCTCCCGCAGGGGAGAGAAGATCGTGCGGGTGAACCACCCATCGATCTCGGCCAGGACAGCCTCGGCCATCTCCTCCTTTCCGCCGGGAAAGAAGTGGTAGAGGCTGCCCTTGCCAAGCCCTGTCCGCGCCGTGATGGCCGACAGGCTCGCGCCCTCGAAGCCGTGCTCGCGAAACACTTCCGCGACGGCCATGATGGCCGCGGCTCTGTCGCCGAGGGGGCGGCTCACAGGCCGAGGTCGCTCAAGCCCGGATGGTCGGCCGGGCGGGGGGCCGAGCGATCCCAATGGAACAGGCGCTCGCTCTCCTGGATCGGCAGGTCGTTGATGCTGGCATGGCGGGCCTGCATGAGGCCGTTCGCATCGAACTCCCAGTTCTCGTTGCCGTAGGCCCGGAACCAAGCGCCCGACTCGTCCTGGAATTCATAGGCGAATCGCACCGCGATGCGGTTCTCATGGAACGCCCATAGCTCCTTGATCAGCCTGTACTCGTGCTCCCGGCTCCACTTGCGCGTCAGGAACTCGATGATGGCCGGCCGACCCGAAAAGATTTCGGCGCGGTTCCGCCAGCGACTGTCGGGCGTGTAGGCCAGGGCGACCTTTTCGGGATTGCGGCCGTTCCAACCATCCTCGGCGGCGCGGACCTTCCGCGCCGCAGACTCGGCGGTGAAGGGCGGCAGCGGCGGGCGCGACTCAGACATGACAAGCTCCTCCTGGCTCTGTACCGATCGGTACAATGCCGAGAGCAGGCCGTCAATCGCATCCTTTGCCAGGGGTCCAGACAAGCGAAAGCGACCGGCGCCTTATGAGCGCCGGTCGCTTTCAAATCAGTCCCGAAAAGGGCTTCAGGCCGCGGCCGGAACCTCGGCGAGCTTCTTGTGCAGCTCGCGCTTGAGGAGACGGGCGGTCGGGGACAGCTCGCCCTCGGAAGCCTTCACGAGGAAGGCGTCCAGACCGCCGCGGTGCTCGACCGTGCGGAGGGCGTGAGCGGTGATGCGCAGACGGACACGCTTGCCGAGAGCATCGGACTGAAGCGTGACGTTGCACAGGTTCGGAAGGAACCGGCACTTGGTCTTGCGGTTCGAGTGGCTCACGAGGTGGCCGACCTGAACGGCCTTGCCGGTGAGTTCGCAGCGGCGCGCCATGACTTAAACAATCCCGTTTCGTTCCGCCGCGGGCCAGATCGCAGCCTGCGCAAACCTTCGCGCCGCGGGCCGCGCCCGTGCGTCAAACCAGGTCCGGCGGAGTCCTGTTGAAGGCGCGGGCTATAGGCGACCGATGGCCGCTCCGTCAAGGCTGGACTGGTTCGGGTCTCGCCGAACCCTCTGTTAACCATGGTGCGGGGATAACCGGGTTCCATTCCGCACGGCTTGTCCGGTGCGGGCCAGGATTTCGAGCCGGACCATGCGTATCACGATCCCGGTCAGGCCCGCGCTGGTCGCGAGCCTCGTCGCCACAATGGCGTTTCTCACTCCCTCCGCCGAGGCACGCCCCCGCAAGGTGAAGGCCTCCGCGGCCGCTGCCTCGCTCACGGTGGATTACGCCATCGCCCTCGCGGGCATGCGAATCGGTACCGGCCGCCTCGCCGGCGCGTTCGAGCGGGACAGTTACCGGGTCGACGTCTCCGCGACGCTCACCGGCCTCGTCGGCGCCATCACGGGCGGCCAGGGCTCGGCGCGCTCCACGGGCACCCTCGGCGCCGGGCCGCTACCGAACACATTCTCCATCGCGACGCGCACCGCCACTTCCGGCATCGCCGTGCGCATGGCGCTCGCCCACGGCAATGTGGCCCAGACCGAGATCACGCCGCCGCTCGTCGACATGCAGGACCGGGTGCCCGTGACGGCCACCGACAAGCGCGGCATCGTCGATCCGGCGAGCGCCCTCGTCATGCCGGTCCGGGCGGGCAGCGCCCCGACCGATCCAGCCAATTGCGAGCGCAGCCTGCCCCTGTTCGACGGCGCGACGCGCTTCAACGTGACCTTGAGCTACGCCGAGACCCGCGAGGTGCAGAAGCCCGGCTATTCCGGTCCGGTCCTCGTCTGCAATGCCCGCTACAAGGCCGTGGCCGGGCACCGGCCGGACCGGCCGGGCGTGCGCTTCATGGAAGACAATCGCGAGATGTCGGTCTGGCTCGCGCCCGTGGAGGGGACGCGTCTGCTCGTGCCGCTGCGCATCTCGGTGATGACCGAGATCGGGACCAACATCATCGAGGCGACCCGCTGGGCCCGCACCGGCGAGACTGAGCCGGTCGCCCCGGCTCTCGCCCATGCGGCCCTCCCGGAACAGTGACGCTTCCCTTCGGCGCGGGGGCGCCCTAATCCCCGCGCGGCGGCAGGGGCCGCCGGAGGAGAGGTCATGGCGAAGGGTTACATCATCGTCCGCATGACGGTTACGGATCCCGAGGCGTACAAGGAATACGCCGCGATGGCCTCCGAGGCGATGAAGATCTACGGCTGCAAGCCCCTGGTCCGGGGCGGGCGCAGCGAGGCCCTGGAGGGCGAGGCCCGGCCGCGCAACGTCGTGCTGGAATTCGACTCCTACGAGGCGGCGCGGACCTATTACTACTCCCCCGAATACCAAGCCGCCGTCGCCAAGCGCCTGCCCGCCGGGACCGGCGAGGTCGTGCTGGTGGAAGGGGTCGAGTAGCTTCCCTTCGCTTCCGTGCCGTCATCGCGAACGGAGCGAAGCGGCCCAGTGCGGCGGGCGGTCTCGGAGAAGGGCGCACCCTCGGATTGCTTCGCTCCGCTCGCACAGACGACCCGTCGATGAGGGCGAAGTGAATCGATCCGGGTAGCGGGACGTTTACGCGCAGGGCGCATGCCTGATCGGCGTCGCCGCGAACCGAGGCGAGACTGGAATCGTGCCCATGCGTCTCGCCTGCCTTCTCATCCTCATGAGCGCCGCGCCTGCCCTGGCCCAGCCCCTGACCGCAGGTTCGCCCTGCGGCGGCGACGCCTTCTCGTCGGCGCAGGTGATCGAGCACAGGCCGCCCCGGCGAGGGCCGTTGACGGCGGTGCCGGACACCCTCTGCGCCGATGTCGAGCCGCAGCAACCCCAGACGGGCGTGCAGATCGATCTCTACCCCGTCATCGTGCCGCAGGTTGGCAGGGGAGGGCGCACCGTCCCATATTGAGGGTTAGACGGTCGTCCGACCGCAGGAACAGACGATCATCGACGCCCTTCTCCGCCCCGCTCTGCGCTCCCTGAAACGCGACGCCCGCGCCCGTGGCGTGACCGCCGTTCTGGGGCCGACCAATACCGGCAAGACGCATCTCGCCATCGAGCGGATGCTCGCGCACCCGACCGGCATGATCGGGCTGCCCCTGCGGCTGCTTGCCCGCGAGGTCTATCTGCGCGTCGTCGCCAAGGTCGGCCCGGAGAAGGTCGCCCTCGTCACCGGCGAGGAGAAGATCAAGCCGGATCGGCCGCGTTACTGGATCTGCACCATCGAGGCGATGCCGCGCGATCTCGACGTGGCGTTCGTGGCCATCGACGAGATCCAGCTCGCCGCCGACATGGATCGCGGCCACGTCTTCACCGACCGGCTGCTCTACGTGCGGGGCCGGGAAGAGACGCTTCTGATTGGCTCCTCGACCATCCTGCCGCTGGTGCAGGACCTGATCCCGAACGTCCACACCACCACCCGGCCGCGCTTGTCGAGCCTGACCTTCGCGGGTGAGAAGAAGCTCTCGCGCCTGCCTCGGCGAACCGCTATCGTCGCCTTCTCGGCGGAGGAGGTCTACGCCATCGCCGAATTGATCCGCCGCCAGCGCGGCGGGGCGGCGGTGGTGCTGGGGGCGCTCTCGCCCCGGACCCGCAACAGCCAGGTCGAACTCTACCAGAGCGGTGACGTCGATTACCTCGTCGCGACCGACGCGGTGGGGATGGGCCTGAACCTCGACGTCGATCATGTCGCCTTCGCCGCCAACTGGAAATACGACGGTACCCGCTTCCGCCGCCTGACGCCGGCCGAGATGGGCCAGATCGCGGGCCGGGCCGGGCGCCACCTGTCCGACGGCACGTTCGGCTCCACGGGGCGCTGCCCGCCCTTCGAGGCGGAATTGGTCGAGCGGCTGGAGCACCACGATTTCGATCCGCTGCGCATCCTGCAATGGCGCAACCCGGATCTCTCGTTCTCCAGCCTGGAGGCCCTTCAAACGAGCCTCGATGAGCACCCCCGGGAGGCGGGCCTGACCCGGGCGCCGATGGGCGAGGACCAGCAGGCGCTGGAAATCCTCATGCGGGAGGAGGACATCCGCGACATGGCGCGCGGCCAGTCCTCCGTGCGCCGCCTGTGGGACGTCTGCGGCGTGCCCGATTACCGGAAGGTGCATCCGCAGGTTCACGCGGACCTCGTCGCGCAGCTCTACCGCTTCCTGATGAAGGGCATGGCCGGGCGCATTCCGGATCAGTGGTTCGCCGAGCACGTGGCCTCGATCGACCGGACCGATGGCGACATCGACACCCTGTCCCGGCGGATCGCGCAGGGTCGCACCTGGACCTTCGTCGCGAACCGGCCAGATTGGCTTCGTGATCCCGAACATTGGCAGGGCGAAACGCGTCGGGTAGAGGACAGGCTGTCGGACGCCCTCCACGAACGCCTTGCGAGCCGCTTCGTTGACCGGCGCACCAGCGTCCTGATGCGACGCCTACGAGAGAACACGATGCTCGAAGCCCAGATTACCCCCGACGGGGATGTGACCGTCGAGGGTCAGCATGTCGGCCAGCTCAACGGCTTCCTGTTCGTGCCCGATGCGAGCGCCGAAGGCCACGAGGCCAAGACGCTCCGCAGCGCAGCCGAGAAGGCGCTCGCCAGCGAATTCGAATCACGGGCCGAGCGGTTCGCCTCCACGGCGGACGCGACGCTCGTGCTCTCCCATGACGGCACGATCCGCTGGACCGGCGCGCCCGTCGGGCGTCTCCTGCCGGGCGACAAGTTGTTCGCCCCGCAGATCCGTGTCCTGGCCGATGATAGCCTCGACACGGCGGGCCGCGAGAAGGTCCAGGCCCGCCTCGATGCGTGGCTGAAGGCGCATGTGACGCGCCTGCTCGGGCCGCTCATGGAAATCGAGACGGCGGCCGACCTCACCGGTCTGGCCAAGGGCATCGGCTACCAGGTGGTCGAATCGCTCGGCGTGCTGGAGCGCTCGAAGGTGGCGCATGAGATGCGCAGCCTCGACCAGGATGGCCGCGCCGCCCTGCGCCGTCACGGCGTGCGCTTCGGCGCCTATCA
The DNA here is from genome assembly GCF_042661665.1 of Methylobacterium komagatae. Taxonomy (NCBI): domain Bacteria; kingdom Pseudomonadati; phylum Pseudomonadota; class Alphaproteobacteria; order Hyphomicrobiales; family Methylobacteriaceae; genus Methylobacterium; species Methylobacterium komagatae. Next base: position 773,282 of record NZ_JBHSWN010000001.1, on the reverse strand, counting down.
CATCTTCCTGCCTGCCCTGCTGAAGCCCGCGCCGCGCACCCTCGCGGCCCAGCTATGGGCGCTGCGCAACGGCGGCCTCGACCAGCGCGGCCTCGACGAGATCGCCCATCTCGCGGGGTCCGGCCGCACCTCGATCAAGGTCGACAAGGAGATCGCCAAGGGCCTCTACCGAGCGGCCGGTTTCCGCGTCTGCGGCGAGCGGGCGGTGCGCGTGGATATCCTCGAACGCCTCGCCGACCTGATCCGCCCGGCCATCGCCTACCGCCCCGGCACCACGCCGGGCGCCCCGCCCGAGGGCACTGCCGACGGCGACGCCTTCGTCGCCACTGTGGGCATGACCTCGCTGGTCGGCTGCTCGGGCGAGGATTTCGCCTCGATCCTGAAGTCGCTCGGCTACGCTAACGAATCGCGCCCCGGCCCGGCCATCACCGTGCCGCTCCTCGCCGCCGCCCCGACCGTGCCGGCCAAGCCGACCGTCGCCGAGACGACGGACGAGACCGCCACCGAAGCCGCGCCGGAGGGTGAGGCTGACACGGCGGAGGCCGGCACCGAACCGGTAGACGAGCCCGTGCAGGCCGAGGACGAGACGGTCGCGCCGGAGGCGGAGGCCCTCGTCGCCGAGGCGGAGAGCCCCGTCGCGCCCGAAGCCGCTGCCGAGGAGCCCGCGGCCGAGCCGGAGACGGAAGAGGCCGCCGCGGCGACCGAGCAGCCGGTGGCGCAGGAGGCTTCGGCCGAGGAGGCCGCTGGCCCGGACGTCGGCGAAGAAGCTGACCAGGATGTCGGTCAAGTCGTGAGCGAAAACGCTGCGGCCGAAGGCGAGCCTGCTGCCCCCGAGGTCGCAGCCGTCGAAGTTTGGCGGCTTCAGCGCCATCAGCGCCCGGCCAATGCCCGTCCGAACAATCGCCCGCGTGGCGGGCGGCGCGAGGGTGGCCCGCAGGGCGCCCCCGATCAGCCCCGCCGGGCGGAAGGTCAGGGCCGTGAGGATCGTCGCGACGGTCCCCGCCGCGACCGGCCTGAGGGGGGCGTCCGGATCGCCGCCGCGATGAGGGACGTCCCGACCGGCGTCCGGAGCATCGCGGCGAAGGCCGCCACGATCCCCGGCAGGAGCGTCACGGCGGGCCGCGTCCCGACCAGCGTCCGCCCCGGCGCGAGCGTGCGCCCGATCCCGATTCGCCCTTCGCAAAGCTCGCAGCCCTCAAGGCGCAGCTCGAATCCGGCGACGGCGGCAAGCGCTGACGGGCGGGAGGCGCGATGCGTGATGATCGCCAGCGCCTCGACAAATGGCTGTGGTTCGCGCGCTTCGCCCGCACGCGAACCCTGGCCGCGCGGCTGGTGAGCGATGGCTATGTTCGGGTGAACGGCACACGCTCGGACAACCCGGCCAAGGCGATCGGCCTCGGTGACGTCGTGACGGTCGCGGCTCAGCATGCCACCCTGGCCGTCCGCGTCCTCGACCTCGGCCTTCGGCGCGGACCTTCCGAGGAGGCCAAAGGGCTCTACGAGCTGTTATCCGGAGAGGCAGGGTGATGAGGCTCTGCCACAGGTGGTCTTCCACCTGAGGGAGCGGCTCCGTCGCGCTTGTCAGTGCGGAAGGCAGGGTCTAGAGCCGTTCACAACAACGCCTGCGCATCAGCGCAGCCACCGGACGCGCGGGCCGCACGGCCCCGTCCGGACGATGCGGGACCTGAGGACCAAGATAACCGATGACCTACGTCGTCACCGAAAACTGCATTAAGTGCAAGTACATGGACTGCGTGGAAGTCTGTCCGGTGGACTGCTTCTACGAGGGCGAGAACATGCTCGTCATCCATCCGGATGAGTGCATCGATTGCGGCGTCTGCGAGCCCGAATGCCCGGCCGAGGCGATCAAGCCCGACACCGAGTCGAGCCTGGAGACTTGGCTGAAGCTCAACGCGGATTACGCGAAGAGCTGGCCCAACATCACCCAGAAGAAGGACGCCCCCGCCGACGCCAAGGAGTGGGATGGGGTCTCCGGAAAGCTGGAGGCTCACTTCTCACCGAACGCCGGCAAGGGCGACTAAAACCGGGCGACTAGACCGGGCGTCTGGGCCAGCCGCCGGTCATCGCCGGCGGAGTGCCTGCGGAAGGACATCGCGTTTCATCCTTCCCCGGTCCTGCGTTCCGCGAAGACCTGCCCTGCGCTGCCTCCCTAGGCGCGCTGGCGTGCCAGTGTAAAACCTCTCACGGCGGTGCTTCGGGCCCGCGCGTGCCCTCGAGTGAGCTTTGATTCCGGCGCGGATTGTGATACACAATCTGCCTGCCGTCGCTCGCGTCAGACGTGCCTACTCCGCGCCGAAACGCACTTCCCTCCATGGGGCTGCTTGTGTTCGGCCGCCGGGTCCCCCCGGCGGAGTGCAATGTCGCGTGCCCGGCTTCACGGGTATCCCGAGCCTTGCGCCGATCGGCGTGAAGGAGGGTGCCCGCGATCCGACCGGGTGTCGTCCGCCCGGGATCAGCTTTTCGCGCGGGGCGCTACCCCGCGTCGCGCGTCAGTGTGGAGGCCCTTCTCGCATGACCACAGCCAAGAAGACGACCGCAGGCCGGCAAGGCTTCAAGACCGGCGAGGCCGTCGTTTACCCGGCCCACGGTGTCGGTCGCATCACCGCGATCGAGGAACAGGAGATCGCCGGATACAAGCTTGAGCTGTTCGTCGTAGCGTTCGAGAAGGACAAGATGGTCCTCCGCGTCCCGACCGCGAAGGCCAATTCCGTCGGCATGCGCAAGCTCGCCGAGCCGGAGGTGGTGAAGAAGGCCCTCGACGTGCTGACCGGTCGCGCCCGCGTGAAGCGCACCATGTGGTCGCGTCGCGCCCAGGAGTACGAGGCCAAGATCAACTCGGGCGATCTGCTCGCCGTGACCGAGGTGGTCCGCGACCTGTTCCGCTCCGAGGCCCAGCCTGAGCAGTCCTATAGCGAGCGCCAGCTCTACGAGGCGGCCCTGGATCGGATCGTCCGCGAGATCTCGTCGGTCAACCGCATCACCGAGACCGAAGCCCTGAAGCTCATCGAGCAGAGCCTCGCCAAATCGCCGCGCCGTGCCAAGGCCGAGGCGGAAGCCGAGAGCGAGGGTGAAGGCGACGGTGAGGGCGACGACATTCAGGAAGAGGCCGCCTGAGCCGCTCGACCCACGTAAAGCTTCACTGAAACAAGAGCCCGGCCCCGGTGGCCGGGCTTTTTCATTTTCAGGTAAAAATTGCGTGCCGCGTCATTTTTCCCCCTGGACTTGCTGTCCGACTCTGGAAAGCGGCGCGTCGCGACCCATTTGTCGAATAGTCGACTCGCATTTCCGTCCGGCCCTGCATTTTTAACGCAGCGCAGGGCGGAACTTTCGCGTTCGTGCCTCCGTTACCGGTCGCTTGGCGTCGCTCGTTTTGCGGCGCCGCACGCGCCGGATCATGGGACCGGTGCCGCAAAGCACTCGGTTATGAGAGGCAGGCGGGATGGCGGAGATCGCGGGCATTCGTCGACAATTCATCCGAACCGCGATGGAGGCGCCCTTCCTCGCCCGCGAAGAAGAGCGTGACCTTGCCGTCCGCTGGAAGGACCGGCGCGACGAGCGCGCCCTGCACCGTCTGATCTCTGCTCACATGCGCCTCGTCATCGCTTTGGCGGGGCGTTTCCGTCACTACGGCCTGCCGATGGCGGACCTCGTCCAGGAAGGCCATGTCGGCCTCATGGAAGCGGCGGCCCGCTTCGAGCCAGAGAGGGACGTCCGTTTCTCCACCTACGCCACCTGGTGGATCCGGGCGTCGATCCAAGATTACATCCTGCGCAACTGGTCGATCGTGCGCGGCGGAACGTCCTCGGCTCAGAAGGCTCTGTTCTTCAACCTGCGTCGGCTCCGTGCACGCTTGATGCAATCCACCGAAGAGCATGTCGGCGACGAGATCCATCGGAGGATCGCCAGCGCCATCGGTGTTTCGCGCGATGACGTCGCGCTGATGGATGCCCGCCTGTCCGGCCCGGACATGTCGCTCAACGCCCCCGTCGGCGAGGATGGCGACGCGGCCTCCGAGCGGATGGACTTCCTCGTGGACGGTGCGGCCCTGCCGGATGAGACTGTCGGCGCGGCTGTCGATGGCGAGCGCCGCCTCGGCTGGCTCCATCAGGCTCTTGGTGTCCTTTCGGAGCGTGAGCTGCGGATCCTGCGGGAGCGCCGTCTCGCCGAGGATCAGGCAACCCTGGAAGCCCTGGGCCAGCGGCTCGGTATCTCGAAGGAGCGTGTGCGCCAGATCGAGAACCGCGCCCTGGAGAAGCTCCGCCGTGCCCTTGCCGACCGGTTCCCCGCCGAAACGGGCAGCCCCTACGTCGGTTGATCCTTCTACGAGGTAACAGCGAAAAAGCCCGGCCCCTGTGGCCGGGCTTTTTCGTAGTCAAGCGTGCTGGTTCTGCCGGGACTCGCGACGCTCACGGCGGCGGCGACGGCGGCCGGGCTCCGGTGTGGCATCGAGCCAAATCACGAGGCCCAAGGCGATGAGTGCGGGGACCCCCAGGGCGAAGAAGGCTCCGGTCCAGCCGAACCAGGCATAGGCGACGCCGCCATACCAGCCCGACAGGGCTCCGCCGACGCCCTGCACCGCGTTGACGCTGCCCAGAGCCGTCTGGGTGCGGCCCGAACCCCAGGTCAGATCCGCGACGACCACCGGCACCGCGACGCCGACGATGCCCGAGGCGATGCCGTCCAGCACCTCCGCGCCGATGAGCCACCATGGATCGTCGATCAGGCCGGACATCAACGCCCGCACCGGCAGGACGGCGAAGGCGACCATCAGGAGCAGGCGGCGCCCGCGCCGGTCGGCGAGGGAGCCCGCGAACAGGGCGACCGGCACCATGACCAACTGTGCCACCATCACGTAGCGGGCGGTCCAGATCGTCGCGTCCCCGGAGGTGGCGACGAGCTTCTGCCCCAGCAGGGTCAGCATCCCACCATTGCCGAGGTTGAACAGAGTGAGCCCCACGGTGAGCACCAGCAGGCGGCGGTTGCCGAGCACCTGCCGGATGCCGCTGCGCTCCGGCTCTTGCTCGTCATCCTCCTTCCAGCCCACGGCGCGGCGCTTGTTCCAGGCATTGGCGGGGGTCGTCACCGTCGCGACGATGGCCGCCAGCGCCATGCCGCCGAGGACGTAGAAAGCAATGGCCGGTCCGAAGGACGTGCCGAAGCCGATGGCGCCCGCTGCCAGCAGGATGCCGATATGGTTGAAGGCTTGGTTGCGGCCCTGCTGCTTCGGGAAACCGTCCTTGCCGACGATGCCCAGGGTCAGCGCGGCGACGGCGGGCAGGAGCAGCGTGCCGCCCGCCGCCGCGAGAAGCTGCGCGGTGAAGACGGCGAAGAAGCTGCGCGCGGGCAGGAGGAGCAGCGTGCCCGCGAGGATCGCGGCACAGGCCGATGCGATCAGCAGGCGGGGGCGATGCACACGATCGACCAGGGCGCCAAACGGCCCACTGAGGAAGAGGGTGCAGAACCCCACGAGGGTGACGACGAGGCCGACCCGCGCCGGGCTCCACTGCGCCGATTGCGCGAGCCACGTGCCGAGGAAGGGGCCGAGCCCGCCCTGGATGTCGCCGATGAAGAGGTTGATCAGGGAAAGGTGGGCGGTGGGGGCCATGCTGTCCGGGTACCGTGAGGGCGCCCGCATGGGCCGCCCGAACGGTGCGGTCAAGCTTTCCGCCGCCGGTAAAGAGGCCCGCCCCGGAGGACGGGCCTGGACCCTCAGGAGGCCAGCGGACCCGTGGCGCCCTGCTGCTCCATCATCTTCTGACGGTATAGGCTGACGAAGTCGATCGGGTCGATGTACAGGGGCGGGAAGCCGCCGTTGCGCACCGCCTCGGCCACGATCTGGCGGCCGAACGGGAAGAGCAGGCGCGGGCACTCGATCATCACGGCCGGATGCATCTGATCCTCCGGGATGTTGAGCATGCGGAAGATGCCCGCATACTTCACGTCGAAGGCGAACAGCACCTCGTTGTCCATCTTCGCGTCGCCTTCGAGGGTCAGCTCGACCTCGAAATCCGTCTCGCTGAGCTGCGAGGCGTTGACGTTCACCTGGATGTTGATCTGCGGCGAGGCGCCTTCCTTCGGCTGAAGGGAACGTGGCGCATGCGGGTTCTCGAAGGACAGGTCCTTCACATACTGGGCGAGGGCGTTGATGGTGGGGGCGCCCTGCGGCATGCCGCCGCCGTTGCCGTTCGCTGCCGGGGAGTCGGCCATCGGATACTTCCTTCTCGATCAGGCGTCCGGCGCGGACGGCAGAGGAGTGTCGTTCCACGGGCCCCGCAGGCCCGAATGTCGGCGCGGCTAACACGCCCGCAGGGAACGGACAAGCGACGCAGCATTGCGGTCGTGTTCGGCCATTCCACGTGTGATGGCGCGCGTTGGCCGCAGCTGAGACACGAAGCCTTGAACAACCGGCTCGATCCGAGCGCGTTGGTCAGTTAAGGGTTGGGGAACGGCGCGCTACAGCATGGCCCAGTCGCGCAGGGCAACAGACGCGCGGACGGCCGCGATCGGATCGGTGATGCAGGACGGTTTCGACTTAACGACGATCATCTTCCTGGCGCTTGCCGTCTTCGTCATCTGGCGGTTGCGGTCTGTACTGGGTCAGAAGACCGGCGCAGAACGCTCGCCGTTCAAGCCCGTGGAGCGCAGCCGCACGGAGCCCCAGGGCCGTGGCGGCGAGCGCGACAATGTCGTGCGCCTGCCCGGTGCCGACCGGGTGGTGCAGCCGACCCCGGCTCCGGCCCCCCGCGATTGGCGCGGCATCGCCGAGCCGGGCTCCGAGGTCGCGCGCGGCCTCGAAGCCGTGGTGCAGGTCGAGCCCTCCTTCGAGCCCCGCTCCTTCATCGAGGGCGCCAAGGTCGCCTACGAGGCGATCATGATCGCCTTCGCCAAGGGTGACCGAAAGACCCTGCGGACCCTGCTCTCCAAAGAGGTCGGCGAGGCGTTCGAGCGCGCCATCGCCGAGCGCGAGCGCAACCGGCAGACCCTGGAGACCACCTTCGTCTCCATCGACCGGGCCGAGATCGTCGCCGTGGACGTGCGCAACCGCGTGGCCCACGTCACCGTGCGCTTCCTCTCGAACCTCATCACCGCCACCCGCAACGCGGACGGCAAGGTGGTGGATGGCAGCGCCGAGACCGTGGTCGAAGTGCCCGACGTGTGGACCTTTGCCCGCACCCTCGGCTCGCGGGATCCGAACTGGCAACTCGTCGCGACCGAGGCCGGCGCCTGACCCTTTCGTGACGTGCGACCTTCGCGTGCCCGCTCCGGCTTCGCTCCGGCCGCCCTCGCCGCAGCCCTGCTGCTGACCGGCCTTTCGGCCGTCCGCGCCGCTCCGGCGCCTCTCATTGTCGGCGGCGCGCGGCTCGAGCCGGTGGCCTTCGCCGCTCTGCCGGGCTTTCCCGGGGCCGATCCGGCGGGTGCGCTCGTCGCCTTCCGCCGGGTCTGTGCCGCGCCAATCTCGGCGCACCGCCAACCGTCCGTTGCCGGGAATGTCGCCGACCTTATCGCGGCCTGCGCGAAGTCCCTGACCGTGCCACCCGAGGGGGCCGCCGGGTTCTTCCGTACCTCCTTCTCGGCCTATCGCATCCTGCGCCCCGACGGGCGGCCGGGCTTCCTGACCGGCTATTTCGAACCGGAACTGCCGGGCTCGCTTGAGCCGGGGCCGGACTTCACCGCGCCGCTCCTCGCCCGGCCGGATGATCTCGGGAGTCGCTCTCCCTATCCCGACCGGGCCGCCATCGAGGACGGAGCGCTCGGGGCCAAGGCGAAGCCGATCCTCTGGCTGCGCGATCGTGTCGATCTCCTGGTGCTCCAGGTCCAGGGTTCGGGCCGGATCCGCCTGCCCGATGGGCGCGTGGTGCGGGCGCTCTATGACGGGCGCAATGGGCGCCCCTACACGGCGGTGGCGAAGCTGATCGTGCAGGAGGGGCACCTGCCCCTCGAAGGGCTGACCCTCGCCCGCTGGACGGGGTGGCTCCGCGATCACCCGAACGAGGCGCGTCGGCTGATCCGCCAGAACGCGTCCTACATCTTCTTCCGGCAGGCGGAGGTCGAGGAGCCCCATCTCGGGCCGCCGGGCGCAGCCAAGGCCCCGCTCAGCCCCGGCATCGGCCTCGCGGTCGACAGTAATCTGTGGCGCTACGGCTTGCCGTTCTGGCTGGAGGGGCGTCTGCCCGGTGCGGAGGAGGGCGAGCGTGGCCGCCTCACCATCGCCGCGGATACGGGTTCGGCCATCGTCGGCCCGGCGCGGGGAGACCTGTTCGTCGGCAGCGGTGCGGATGCCGGTGTCGCTGCCGGCAACCTGCGTGATGCGGTGGGCTTCGTGGTCCTCCTGCCGAAGCGCGGAGGTGGGTTGTGAAGCCGCCGCGCCGCCCACGCGGTCTGTCGCCTGGAGAAAGCCACCTGTGGCGGGAGGTCGCCAAGCGCTTCACGCCGCTGCGTGGCCGCACCGCGATCCCGGAGGTGGAACAGGGACCGCCCGTCGCCGCCCCCCGCATGCCCGAGCGTGTACCCGGCCCCATGGCCGCGCCGTCGCGTCCGAACTCCCCCGCTGACCGAAAGGCGGGGGCCAGCCTGCGCACGCCGCCGAAATTCGTGCCGCCACCGCCACGCGTCGCTACGGCCGCGCCCTATCAGGCTCCTCCGCAGCATCCGGTCCCGACGGCGGGGCTGGAACGGCAGGCGCGCCTTGCCCTGAAGCGAGGGCGCGTCGCCATCGAGGCGCGGCTCGATCTCCACGGCATGATTCAATCCGAGGCGCATGCGGCGCTCACCGGCTTCCTCCTGCGAGCGCGGGCCGCGGGACACGGCTACGTCCTCGTCGTCACCGGCAAGGGTGGGGAAGCCTATGCGGATCCGTACCGCGAGCGCGGAGTGCTGCGCCGGAGCGTGCCGCATTGGCTGCGCGGTCCGGAGTTGCGCGGCATCGTGCTGGGCTTCGAGGAAGCCGCCCGCCACCATGGCGGCGAGGGCGCGCTCTATATCCGGCTGCGGCGGCGTTAGGGCGTTCAGGCCCGGGAAAGCCGCATCACGCCTTCGCCGCGACGATGGCCCACCGTCGTGACGGCAACCTCGCCAGCCTTACCATCCGCGATCAAGGCCGCCGCGAGGGCCGCGCCGAACGGAGCGGCGACTTCGAGGCCGTGACCGATCAGATCGCCGAGCGGGTGAACCCTCGCTGCGGGGGCGAGGCGGCCGAGCACCTCGGCTTCCTCGGCGGTGATGGGTGCGACGCCGGTTGCGCCCGAGATCACCGCGTCGGGGCTGGAGGGCGCGGCCTCCTTCCACCGGGCCGCCAGGGACTGCCCCACCCCGCCGGGCTCACGGGCGCCGCGTCCGCTCGCGACCTCGCTCAGCCGGGCGAGGGCCTTGGCACCGCGCGCCTGCGCGTGCTCGGCGGATTCGAGCATCAGGAAGGCGGCGCAACTCGCGAGGATGAAGCCGCCCGGCGCGGCGCGGTCGAAGACCGGGGCGTAATCACCCTGCTTGGCGAAGCCGCCCATGGCGTGGACGAGCAGCGCATCCGGCCGTTCGGCGCTGTAGGAGCCGCCGACCAGCATCGCCTCGTTCTGGCCGGAGGCGATCCGCGCCTGGGCGATGCGCAGGGCATCGACGCCCGCCGCCTCCTCGCCCATGAAGGTGCGTGAGGCGCCCGTGACGCCGTGGACGATGGCGATGTTGCCCGCGAGCAGGTTCGAGAGCTGCGCCAGGAAGAGGGTCGGCCGCAGGTCGTTCTGAAGGCGCTCGTTGAGGAAGGCGCCAGGCTCCGGCGCATCGCGCAGGCCGGTGAGGATGGCGCCATCGGCCGCGTAATCGCGCTCGCCGCCGCCCGCGGCCACGACGAGGTGCAACGCCTGCTTGAAGGCCGCGTCCTCCTTCACCCCGGCCGCCTCGAGAGCGAGCCCGGCGGCGTAGACGCCGAGGCGCTGCCACGCCTCCATCTGGCGCTGGTCGCTCTTCTTCGGGATCTGCCGGTCCCAGGCGATGGCGGGGGCCGGGTGGACGGGGTAGGGCGCGAAGCTCTGCGCGTCCGTGCGCGGCACCGCGCCTGAGGCCAGGGCGGCGAGATGCGCCTCCGGCCCTTCGCCCGCGCAGGATACGAGGCCGATGCCGGTGACGACGACGGAACGGCTCACTTCGTCTCTCCCCGGCCGAGACCGGCAAGGTCGAGGAGGCCGCTGCTCTTCGCCCGCTCGCGCATCGGCGCATCGAGGCCGTCCGGGAAGGGCATGGTGCGGAAGCGCAGTTCCGCGTCGCAGAGCGCCTTGCCCTCGTGGGTGATCGCCGCCTTCGTCACCGCGTAGCCGGAGCCGTCATGCTCGAGCTTGGCGGTCACCGTCAGGGCGGCGCTCGGGCCGACGAAGCTGCGGAAGCGAGCCTTGTCGACGCCGGTCAGGAACGGCATCCGCTCGAAGCCGAGATGGGCGAGGATGAGGTAGCCCGAGGCCTGGGCCATGGTCTCGGTCAGGAGCACGCCCGGCACCAGCGGGTGGCCGGGGAAGTGTCCTTCGAAGACCGGGCTCGCGTCCGGCACCTTGGCCGACGCTTCGATCGTGCCGGCTTGCAGATCGAGCCGCGTCACGGCGTCGATCATCTCGAAATATTCAAGGCGCATGGCGGGCGGGCGCGTCGGATCGAGAACCGATCAGACCTTGGCGGCCTTCTCGGCGACCAGGGCGTCGATCCGGGCGCAGAGGTTCTTCAGCACGAAGTACTGCTCGGCCGGGACCTTGCCCTCGTTGACCTCCTGCGTCCACCGCTCCAGCGGCAGCTTGATGCCGAACGCCTTGTCGACCGCGAAGGCGATGTCGAGGAAGGCGAGGCTGTCGATGCCGAGGTCGTCGATCGCGTGGCTTTCGGGAGTGATCTTGTCCCGCTCGATGTCGGCCGTCTCGGCGATGATGTCGGCCACGCGCTGGAAGGTCGCGCTGCCGTGGGCGGAATCGTCGGACATGTCTTCTCGTGGGCTCTGAGCGAATTCCGGTTCGGCGGCGGGAGCCCCTTCGCGCCGGAGACCGGCACCTTTTCCCTCGCTGCCATGAGGCGCGGACGGCGGGACCGGGCGACCGGGCCCGTCGCGTGGCGCCGACGGATTGTCGCGACCTCTACACGAGGGGTTCCGGTGCGGCAACCGGGACGAGAGGGGAGCCGCTTTGCCCGTGATGCGCGATCACGAGCCGGTCACCCGCCTGCCGGTCGCGGTGGCCGAATGGCAACGCAATCCTATCTGCGGCGAGACACGGCTACGTCCGGCTGCGGCCGAATCGGGCCACGATCCGAATCGGAGAAGGCGGATGAAGCCGCAGCCCCCCTCGACCCTCTATCCCGGTTTCGAGCGGCCCGTGCCGCCCGCCCGTGCTCTGGCCGAGGCGCGGCCCGATCCGTCGGTTCTCCCGCCGGTCGAGCGGGCCAAGTCGCAAGGGGCGGCCCGTGTGTTCCTCGTGCTCGCGCTGGGAGCGCTCGGAATCTACATCCTGCGGGAATTTCTGCCCGCTCTCGCCTGGGCGGTGGTGCTCGCCATCGCCCTCGGGCCACTCTACGAGCGGATCGAGCGGCGTTTCCCGCCGGGCGGACACAACATCGTCCTCCCGACGCTGGCCGTACTTGCCGTGGCGCTCGTCTTCCTGGCGCCCCTCGTCGTCCTCGGCGTCCAGGCGGCCCGTGAAGCGCACGACGTCGCCGAATTCGTCCGGAAGGCGGAGGAGAGCGGAATTCCCGCGCCCGAATTCCTCTCGCACCTGCCCTACGGCTCGGCGCAGGCCATCGCGTGGTGGAACGACAATCTCGGCCATGCCCAGGCGGGGTCGGAGATCCTGCACCGCTTCGACAACGGCAAGGTGCTCGGCGCTTCGCGCAATGTCGGCAAGGAGGTGGTTCACCGGATCGTGCTGTTCGGCTTCAGCCTCGTCGCCCTGTTCTTCCTGTTCCGCGATCGCGACACGATCCGGCGTCAGGCGCTCGCGGCCTGCGACCGGATGTTCGGGCCGCGTGGCGAGCGCGTCGGGCGGCAGATGGTCGCTTCGGTGCACGGCACCGTCGATGGCCTCGTCCTCGTGGGGCTCGGCGAAGGCGTGATCCTCGGCATCGTCTATTACTTCGCGGGCGTGCCGCACCCGGTGCTGCTCGGCGCCTTCACGGCGGTGGCCGCGATGATTCCCTTCGGCGCGGCGGTCGCCATCGGCATTGCGGCGCTGCTCCTCGTGGCGGCGGGGGCGGTGAAGGCCGCGATCATCGTCGCGGTGGCGGGCCTCGTCGTCACCTTCGTGGCGGACCACTTCATCCGCCCGGCGCTGATCGGCGGCACCACCAAGCTGCCCTTCCTCTGGGTGCTCCTCGGCATCCTCGGCGGCGTCGAGTCCTTCGGCCTGCTCGGCCTGTTCCTCGGCCCGGCGGTGATGGCCGCCCTGGTGCTCCTGTGGCGGGAATTCACCGAGGGGCGGGACGTGAAGGCGTAGCCCCGTCTCGGCAGGGCCGAGGAGGCTGCGCAACCGTGCGGCGATCCCGACCTTGCCAGCCCTCCGAAGGCGGCTCACACTCTTCCCCTTCCGCGGATGACTGTCCGCGGCGCTCCCAGGAGACGGATAACGGCATGAGTCAGGCCACCAGCCCTGCCACCAGCCTCGATGACGGCATCGTTGCGACAGCCGAGAGTTGTCTGGAGGCGGTAGGACAGGCCCGCGAGGCGATCCATGGGGTCATCTTCGGCCAGGAGAAGGTTGTCGACCTCGCTCTCGTGACGATCCTGTCCGGTGGGCATGGCCTGCTCGTCGGCCTTCCCGGCCTTGCCAAGACCAAGCTCGTGGAGACGCTGGGCACCGTGCTCGGCCTCGATGCCCGCCGGGTGCAGTTCACCCCGGACCTGATGCCTTCGGACATCCTTGGCACCGAGATCCTGGAAGAGGATGCCGAGCGCCGCCGCGCCTTCCGCTTCGTGAAGGGCCCGGTCTTCACGCAACTGCTCATGGCGGACGAGATCAACCGCGCGAGCCCGCGCACCCAATCCGCCCTGCTTCAGGCGATGCAGGAGGGGCACGTCTCCGTGGCGGGCGAGCGGCACGATCTGCCCCGGCCGTTCCATGTGCTCGCCACGCAGAACCCGATCGAGCAGGAGGGCACCTATCCCCTGCCGGAAGCCCAGCTCGATCGCTTCCTCCTCGAAATCGATGTCGGCTACCCGGACCGGGCGGCCGAGCGGCGCATCCTCATCGAGACCACGGGCGCCGAGGAGCACCGCCCCGTCGCGGTGATGTCGACCGACCAGTTGATGACCGCCCAGCGCCTCGTGCGGCGCCTGCCGGTGGGCGAGGCGGTGGTGGAGGCGATCCTCGATCTCGTGCGCGCCGCCCGTCCCCATGGCGGCGACCCGCTCGTGAAGGACAAGCTGCTCTGGGGGCCCGGCCCCCGCGCCAGTCAGGCGTTGACGCTCGCCGCCCGCGCCCGCGCGCTGATCGAGGGCCGCGTCGCGCCCTCCGTCGCCGACGTGAAGGCGCTGGCCGAGCCGGTGCTGAAGCACCGCATGGCGCTGAATTACGCCGCCCGCGCCGACGGTGAGACCATCGAGGGCTTGATCGCCAAGCTCGCGGAGAAGCTCTGACCTTGGTCGCCACCCAGGCCCTCGATGCGGGCACCCGCCGTCCGGGCCGTCGCGAAACCGAGGGCGCGGCGGCGCTCGCTGCCACGATGCCCCGTCTCGTGCTGGAAGCGCGGCGCGTGTCGAGCCTCCTCGCCCACGGCCTGCACGGCCGTCGGCGGGCCGGGCCGGGCGAGAGCTTCTGGCAGTTCCGTCCGTTCGTGACCGGCGAGGCCGCCGTCCGCGTCGACTGGCGCCGTTCGGCCCGCGACGACCGGCTCTATGTCCGCGAGCGCGAATGGGAGGCTGCGCACAACATCTGGTTCTGGATCGACCGTTCGGCCTCCATGGGCTTCTCGTCCGATCTCGCTGGCGCCTCGAAGGTGGAGCGCGCCCTGGTGCTCGGCCTCGCCCTGGCGGACGCCTTCGTGGATGGCGGCGAACGCGTCGGGCTCCTCGGCCTTACCCGGGCGCGGGCTTCGCGCGGCATCGTCGAGCACATGGCCCAGGCCCTCGTGGGCGACCATGCCGGGCTCGAGCGAGATCTGCCCCCCGAGGCGCAGCCCGCCCGGTTCGATGAGGTGGTGCTGATCAGCGACTTCCTCACGCCGCCCGAGCGGATCGCGGCCTCGCTTGCCAGCCTCTCGGCGGCGGGCAGCCGGGGGCATCTCATGATGATCGCGGACCCGGTGGAAGAGACCTTCCCGTTCACGGGGCAGGCGGTGCTGCACGATCCCGAAGGGGGACCTTCCCTCGATATCGGCGATGCCGGGGCCTGGGGTGAACGCTACCGGACGCGGATCGCCGCCCACCGGGACAGGCTGCGGGAGATCGCCCGCGCGCAGGGCTGGACGCTGACGCTCCACCGCACCGACCGGCCCGCCAGCGAGGCGGCCCTGCGCCTCGCCACCCTCGTCATCGCCCGCGGCGGCTGAGGCGCTCATGCTCGGCTTCACCTTCGCCGCGCCCCTCGCGCTCGCCGCCCTGATCGGCTTGCCCGCGCTGTGGATCCTCCTGCGGGTCACACCGCCGCGCCCGAAGCGGATCGACTTCCCGCCGCTGAAGCTCGTGGCGGACCTCATCCCGCAGCGCCAGACGCCGGCACGGACGCCGCCCTGGCTGCTGATCCTGCGCATGCTCATCGCCGCCGCGCTGATCCTGGCGGTGGCGGGGCCGGTCTGGAGTCCCGGCGGGATCGGGGCGGGCGGGGGTAAGAAGGCGCTCCTCGTCCTGATCGATAACGGTTTCGCCTCTGCGCACGATTGGCGCGATCGGCTGCGCGTCGCCACCGATACCGTCGAGGGCGCGGCCCGCGACGGGCGCGCCGTCGCGGTGGTCGGCCTTGCCGAACCCACATCGGTCGTCGAGGCGAAGCCCCCGGCCACCGCCCTGGAGCGGCTGCGGGCCATCGCGCCCCGCCCGTACTGGGCGATCCGGGACGCTCATCTTCAGGGCATCGGCGCCTTCCTCGACAAGAACCCCGGTGCGGGTATCGTCTGGATCGCCGATGGCGTTGCGGGCATCGGCGACGAACGTTTCGTGAAGGGTCTCAACGACCTCGCGGGTGGCGCCGGGGCGGCGCTCAGCGTGCTCAAGGCCGACCGGCCGCCCGCCCTGGCGCTCACCGTCTCGGAGAATGGCGGGCGCCTGTCCGCGCAGATCCTGCGCGCCGCGCCGAACGGCCGGGATGCGGGCGTGGTCCGCGCCCTCGACCAGAAGGGCCTGCCCCTGGCCGAGCGCGATTTCGCCTTCACGGGCGACGCGACGCGGACGGAGGTCGCCTTCGACATGCCGACCGAACTGCGCAACGGCATCAGCCGGATCGAGGTGGCGAACGAGCGCTCCGCCGGGGCGGTCTCGCTGGTGGACGAGCGCGGCAAGCGGCGGCGGGTCGGCCTCGTCTTCGGCGGCACCCTCGACCAGTCGCAGCCGCTCCTCGCGCCGCTCTATTACCTGTCCCGCGCGCTCGAACCTTTCGCTGACGTGCAGCAGGCGCGCGGCGCGGCGGGTCTGTCGGAATCGGTCAACCAACTTCTCGACAATCAGGTGTCGGTTCTGGTCCTGGCCGATGTCGGCGCGCTGGACGACAAGACCGCTGGGCGGATCGACAAGTTCGTGGAGGAGGGCGGGCTGCTCCTGCGCTTCGCCGGGCCGCGCCTCGCGGCGGGCCACGACACGCTGGTGCCGGTGCGCCTGCGCCGGGGCGGACGCAACCTCGGCGGCGCCCTGTCCTGGGACGCGCCCAAGACCGTCGCGCCCTTCCCGCCGGAAAGCCCCTTCGCGGGCCTGACGCCGCCCGCCGATATCGGCGTGCGCCGTCAGATCCTCGCCGAGCCCGATGGCGACTTGCCGGGCAAGACCTGGGCCTCGTTGCAGGACGGCACACCCATCGTCACCGCGCAGACGCGGGGGCAGGGGCGGATCGTGCTGTTCCATGTCACCGCCGACACCACGTGGTCGAACCTTCCGCTCTCCGGCCTGTTCATCGACATGCTCCGGCGGGTCGTGGCGTTGGCGGGCGCCGGTCAGGCCAATGCGGAGCAGGGCGCTGGGGCGAACCGGGCGAAGGTCGCGGTCCTCGCGCCCCGCGTCACCCTGGACGGGTTCGGCGCGCTTGGCTCGCCCCCCGCCGCGGCCACCGCCGTCCCGGCGGATTACGCCGACCGGGCGAGCCTGGAACATCCGCCGGGCTTCTACGGCCCGCCTGACGGAGGGATCAGCGTGAACGCCCTCAAGCCCGACGACCGCTTGGCCCCGGTCGATTTCGCGCCCCTCTCCGGGGCGTCCCTCGGCTCCCCTGGCCGGCGCCGCCACGGTGGATTTGCGCCCCGGCCTGTTCACTGCCGCCCTGCTCTTCCTCGTGCTCGATACCCTGGCCGGGTTGTGGCTCGGCGGGTTCCTGAGCCGCCTGCGCGCCCTTCGTGCCCGACCCGCAGCCCTCATCCTCGCAGGCGTGCTCGCGGGCGCGGTGCCGCTGCACGAGGCGCGGGCGGCCGAGGCGGCGGCCAACCGGCCGAACGGTATCGAATCGGCGCTCATCACCCGGCTCGCCTACATCGTCACGGGGGATGCCGCCGTGGACGAAGCAAGCCGCGCCGGTCTCGCGGGCCTGACGCAGATGCTCGCCGCGCGCACCGCCCTGGAACCCGGCGAACCGGCGGGCCTCGACCCCGCCAAGGACGAACTCGCCTTCTATCCGCTGATCTACTGGCCGATCGCCCCGAACCGCCCTCAGCCGTCCGAGGCCGCGATCCGCAAGATCGACGCCTTCATGCGGAACGGCGGCACGGTCCTCTTCGACACGCGGGATGCCCTGACCAGCCGTCCCGGCAGTCCGCCGACGCCGGAGGCGATCTATCTGCGCAAGATGCTGGGCACCCTCGAAGTGCCGGAACTAGAGCCGGTGCCCGCCGACCACGTACTGACCAAGGCGTTCTATCTCGTCGACAGCTTCCCCGGCCGTTACGCCACGGGCCAGACCTGGGTCGAGGCGCTTCCGCCCGCTCCCGAGGGGGGCGAGCGCCGTCCCGCCCGTGCGGGCGACGGGGTGAGCCCGATCATCATTACGAGCAACGACCTTGCCACGGCCTGGGCGGTCGGCCGCCGGGGCGAGCCGCTCTATCCGATCACCGGGGGCGACCAGCGCCAACGGGAAATGGCCTTCCGGGGCGGCGTCAACATCGTGATGTACACGCTCACCGGCAACTACAAGGCCGATCAGGTCCACGTGCCCGCGCTGCTGGAGCGGCTGGGGCAGTGAGGGAAAAGGCCCTGCCATGCTGAGCCTCAGCTTCACGCCTCTTCTGCCCTGGCCCGTCCTGGCGGTGCTTGCCGCCGTCGCGCTGGCGATGGCTGTGCTGGCCGTCCTGGCGCGGGGCCGCATGGCCCTGCTGCGTGCCCTCGTGCTGGCCCTCGTCCTCGCGGCGTTGACCAACCCGGCCCTCGTCCGCGAGGACCGGGAGCCGGTGAAGGACATCGCGGCGGTGGTGATCGACCGCTCCGCCTCGCAGGCCTTGGGCGACCGGCCGCAGGTAACGGATCAGGTGCGGGCCGAATTGCAACGCCGCTTCGGGGCGCTCACCACGATCGAGCCGCGCTTCATCGACGTTCCCGATGCGGGAGAGGGCGATGACGGCACGAAGCTCTTCGCGGCCCTGGGGCAGGCACTCGCCGACGTCCCGCCCGAGCGTTTGGCCGGTGTGGTGATGGTGACGGACGGTGTCGTCCACGACATCCCGAACTCGCTGGCGCAACTCGGGATCAAGGCGCCGCTCCATGTCCTCGTCACCGGCCATGCCGACGAGCGCGACCGGCAGATTAAGCTCGTCGAGGCGCCCCGCTTCGGCATCGTCGGCAAGGATGTGAAGATCCGCGCGGAGGTGATGGAGCGCGGCGGGACCGGACACGCGGTCGTCGTCACCCGCCGCGACGGCGAGGAGATCGACCGGCGCGACGTCCCCACCGGCCGCCCCTTCGACCTGTCCACGCGGATCGAGCATGGCGGCCAGAACGTCGTCGAGATCGAGGTCGAGCCGCTTCCGAACGAACTGACGACGGTGAACAACCGCGCCGTGCTGCCGATCGAGGGGATCCGCGAGAAGCTGCGCGTGCTCCTCGTCTCGGGCGAACCGCACCAGGGCGAGCGCACATGGCGCAACCTGCTGAAGTCGGACGCCAACGTCGACCTCGTCCACTTCACCATCCTGCGCCCGCCGGAGAAGCAGGACGGCACGCCGATCTCCGAACTGTCGCTCATCGCCTTCCCGACGCGCGAATTGTTCGTTCAGAAGATCAAGGATTTCGACCTCATCATCTTCGACCGCTACGCCAACCAGAGCGTGCTGCCGCAGGCCTATTTCGACAACATCGTCCGTTATGTCCGCGAGGGTGGGGCGCTCCTGATCGCGGCCGGGCCGGAATATGCCGGCGCGGCGAGCCTCGCCCGCACCCGGCTGGCCGGGATCCTGCCGGGCGATCCCGACGGCCGCGTGGTCGAGCGGCCCTACAAGGCCACTCCGACCCAGACCGGACGCCGCCACCCGGTGACCCGTTCTCTGCCGGGCTCGGACGCCACTCCGCCCGCCTGGGGCGACTGGCTGCGGATCGTCCAGGCGCGCCTGCGGCCGGGCATCGAGCCGATCCTGTCGGGGGCCGACAGCCTGCCGTTGCTCGCCCTCTCGCGGGAGGACAAGGGCCGGGTGGCTCTGCTCCTGTCCGACCATGCGTGGTTGTGGGCGCGGGGCTACCAGGATGGCGGCCCCTATCTCGATCTGCTCCGCCGCCTCGCCCATTGGCTGATGAAGGAGCCCGCCCTCGAAGAAGAGGCCCTGCGCGCTCAGACCACGGGGCGCGGGCGCGAGGTCCGGGTCGAGCGCCAGACCATGGCCGATACCGCCGAGCCGGTGACCGTCACCGGCCCCACCGGCAAGGTCACGACCCTGACGCTGAAGCCGAGCGAGCCCGGCCTGTTCACCGCCACCTTCGAGGCCGCGAGCCTCGGCCTGCACACCCTGCGCTCGGGCAACCTCGTGGCCTTCGTCAGCGTCGGCCCCGCTAACCCGCGCGAACTCGCCGACGTGTTCAGTGATACCGAGCGCCTGCGGCCGGTCTCCGAGGCGTCGGGCGGCTCGGTGCGGCGCCTGTCCGACGCGTCGGGTGCCCTGCAGGTGCCGCGCCTGCAGGTCCTGCGCGGCGGTCGCCTCTCCGGTGGGGATTGGATCGGCTTCCGGCCGAGCGACAGCGCCACGATCCGCGGCGTCGAGGTCTATCCCCTGGCTTTGGGCCTCGCCGCCCTCGCGGCCCTGGCCGCTGCCGTCCTGGCCATGTGGCTGCTGGAGGGCCGCCGTGGCCACGGACGGGCTTGACAGGGCGCGATCATGACGGCGCCCTGCCGCACTTGCCGAAATTCCCCGAACCCCAGGTTGCTCGGCGGGGAAAAGATCCGTATTGGTTCGAAAGTATAGGGCCGGTCCGGTTTCCGATTGGGTAACTATCAATGTTCAAGGTGGTGTTTACCACTTGGCGCTGGAACGATCCCCTGCCGTAAAGTATGATTTTGAACTGAGGGGATACCGCTCGTGGCCACCGTGGTGGATGGCGATAGCCTCGAGTCTTTCGACGACCTACGCTCCGCACTCGACGCCTCGGGTGTCGTCGGCACGTGGGATTGGGACATGGTGCTCCGCTGCGCCCGGTACGACCGGGGGGCGGCGAACCTCCTCGCCCTCGATCCCGAACGGGCCGGGCAATCGCTGCACGCCGAAGAGGCGATGATCGGCATTCATCCCGATGATCGGGAATGGCTGTTCGAAGCCGTCAAGCGGTCCCGCGCCGGCCGGGGCCTGTTCGTCGCCGAATACCGTGTCGTCTCACAAGACCGGGGCATACGCTGGCTCCTGAGCCGGGGCCGTGTCTACTACGATCAGCGTGGACGCCCCGTGCGTTCGAAGGGCGTCCTCATCGACATCACCGAAAGCCGCGAGGAGAGCGGCGGCTTCTTCGCGGAAGCCGATACGGAGGCGCGCACGCCCCTCGACCGGGCTGCGGCTTCCCTGCTCGATGCCCGCAAGGCCCTCGACGAGGCTGCGGGCGAGGCCAGCAATCACCTCCGCCTCATTCTCGATCTGGCGCTGTTCGAGGTCGGCGCGCATCTCGCGCGGCGCGCTCGCCACTGAGGCGAAGCCCCGCGCCTCGTGACGCACGGGGCGCCTGCGCACTCGACGCACAGGGGGCTCCGTCCTAAGACCCCGGGAGGATCGCGGGCCATCGGCCCGGCGGTTCGCGAGGACCGGAGGCAGCTTAAGCGTGATGCAGCCCGTGACCCGCCGCCTGTTCAACGGCACCCTCCTGGCGGCCTGCATGGTCGGCCCGGCCCATGCGCAGCCCGCCCCGCCCGATGCGAACGGCGAATGGACCCACGCCATCACGCTGATGGGCAAGCCGAAATACGGCCCCGACTTCACGCATTTCGACTATGCCGACCCCAAGGCCCCCAAGGGCGGCCTGGTGCGCCTCGGCTCGCAGGGCGGCTTCGACAATTTCAACATCGTCGTCTCCGGCCTGAAGGGGGATCTCGAAGGCGGCATCCAGCAGATCTACGATACGCTGACGACCGAATCCTCCGACGAGCCGTTCAGCTCCTACGGCCTGCTCGCCGAGGCGATCCGTATCGCCCCCGATCTTGGCTCGGTCACCTACCGTCTGCGCGAGGGCGCCAAATGGCATGACGGCAAGCCGATCACGCCCGACGACGTCACGTGGTCCTTCGACGTGCTGAAAGCGAATTCGCCGTTCTACGCCGCCTATTACCACACGGTCTCGAAGGCCGAGGCGACGGGCCCGCGCGAGGTGACCTTCACCTTCTCGGAGAAGGGCAACCGCGAGTTGCCGCAGGTGATCGGCCAGTTACGGGTGCTGCCCAAGCATTGGTGGGAGGGCAAGAACGCGGACGGCCGCCAGCGCAGCGTCACCGAGACGAGCTTGGAGATCCCGCTGGGTTCCGGCCCCTACAAGCTGGAGAAGTTCGAGCCCGGCCGCACCGCCACCTATACCCGCGTCGCGGATTACTGGGGCAAGGATCTGCCGGTGAATGCGGGCCGCAACAATTTCGGCACCATCCGCTACGAGTATTTTCGCGACGGCACCGTGCTGGTCGAGGCGCTGAAGGGCGACCTCTATGATTTCCGCGTCGAGAACATCGCCCGGAACTGGGCGACGGCCTACGACGACTTCCCGGCCGTGAAGGACGGGCGCTTGATCAAGGAAGCCTTCCCCGACAAGGGCACGGGCATCATGCAGGCGTTCGTGTTCAACACCCGCAAGGACAAGTTCAAGGACCCGCGGGTGCGCCGGGCGTTCAACCTCGCCATGAACTACGAGGAGATGAACAAGGCGCTGTTCTACGGCCTGTACAAGCGCATCGACTCGTATTTCTTCGGCTCCGAACTCGCCTCCTCCGGCCTGCCCGAGGGGAAGGAGCGGGAGGTCCTTGAGAGCGTGAAGGACAAGGTTCCGGCCTCGATCTTCACCACGCCCTACAAGAACCCGGTCAACGACAGCCCTGAGGCGGTGCGCGCCAACCTCCGCGAGGCGGTACGCCTGCTGCGCGAGGCGGGCTACGAGTTGAAGGGCGGCCAGATGGTCGACAAGTCGGGCACGCCGCTGACCGTCGAGTTCCTGGAATTCCAGAACACGTTCGAGCGGGTGATCCTGCCGTTCTCGGCCCAGCTGAAGCTGATCGGCATCGGCGCGACCCTGCGCGTCATCGATCAGGCGCAGTACCAGAATCGCATCCGCAATTTCGACTTCGACATCACCACCACGGGGTGGGGCGAGTCGCTCTCGCCCGGCAACGAGCAGCGCGAATACTGGGGGTCGAGGGCGGCCGACACGCCGGGCACGCGCAACCTCATCGGCATCAAGGATCCCGGCATCGACGCGCTGATCGAGAAGGTGATCTTCGCCCCCGACCGCGAGGGCGTCATCGCCGCCACCCGCGCCCTCGACCGGGTGCTGCTCGCGCATGATTTCGTGGTGCCGCAATGGGCGTCCGACCGGCAGCGGACGCTGCGCTGGAACCGGTTCAACCACCCGGCGATATTGCCGCTCTACGCCAATTCCGGCTTCCCGACGACGTGGTGGTACGACGAGGCACTGGCGGCGAAGACGGGGGCGCCCCGGTGAGGGCGACGCGGCGCGGCCTCGTCCTCGGCGGTCTCGCCGCCGCAGCCCTGCCGCGCCCGGTCCGCGCCGCCGCGCCGGACGAGAGGCATGGGCTGTCGAGCTTCGGGGACCTCAAATACCCGAAGGACTTCGCCCATTTCGGCTACGTGAACCCCATGGCCTCCAAGGGTGGGCGGTTCTCCGGCCAGTTGGCGGCCACGACGGGCAACCAGTCGCTCGGCACCTTCGACACCCTCAACATCTACGTCCTGCGCGGATCAGGCGCAGCGGGGGTCAACCTGACCTTCGACAGCCTGATGACCCGCGCCCTGGATGAGCCGGACGCGATCTACGGTCTCCTCGCCCGCTCCGTGACCGTCAGCGAGGACGGCCTGACCTACGGGTTCGAGCTCCGGCCGCAGGCGCGCTTCCACGATGGCTCGAAGCTTACCGCACGGGACGTGGCGTTCAGCCTGAAGATCCTGCGCGACAAGGGCCACCCCGAAATCGCGGAGACGATCCGCGACATGACCGATGCCCGCGCCGAGGGCGAGGGGCACGTCGTCGTCACCTTCGCGCCGGGCCGCGCCCGCGACCTGCCCCTGATCGTCGCGCAATTGCCGGTCTTCTCGGCCGACTATTACGCCAAGCGCGATTTCGAGGCCTCGACCCTCGACGCGCCCCTCGGCTCGGGCCCCTACCGTGTCGCCTCCGTCGATCCCGGCCGGTCCATCGGCCTGGAACGCGTGCCCGATTACTGGGGCGCCGAGTTGCCGGTGAATGTCGGGCGGCACAATTTCGAGAGCCTGCGCTACGAGTATTTCCGCGATCGCACCGTGGCCTTCGAGGCGTTCAAGAGCGGCGCCTTCACCTTCCGCGAAGAGTTCACCGCCCGCGTCTGGGCGACGGGGTACGACTTCCCCGCCGCCGTCGAGGGGCGCGTGGTCCGTGAGACCGTACCGGATGCCCGGCCCTCGGGCACGCAGGGCTGGTGGATCAACGAGCGTCGGCCCCCCTTCAAGGACCCGCGCATCCGCGAGGCGATCGGCCTGTGCTTCGATTTCGAATGGGCCAACAAGAACCTGATGTTCGGCGCCTACAAGCGCACGGCCTCGTATTTCGAGAATTCCGAGCTCGAAGGCCAGCGGCCCTCCGGGGCCGGAGGAGCCGGCCCTGCTGGCGCCGTTCCGTGATAGGCTCCCGGCCGAGGTGTTCGGCGAGCCCTGGCAGCCGCCGGTCTCGGATGGATCGGGGCAGGACAGGGCGCTGCTCAAGCGCGCCGATGCGCTGCTGCGCGAGGCGGGGTGCACCCGCAACGGCAGCGAGATGCGCCTACCGGGCGGCCAGCCGTTGACCCTCGAGATCCTCGATGACGACCCGGTCTTCCAGCCGGTGACGCAGCCCTTCATCCGCAACCTCGGCCTCGTCGGCATCAAGGCGTCGAGCCGCATGGTGGATCCGTCGCAATATCAGTCGCGGCTGAAGGATTTCGATTTCGACCTCACCCCCCGCCGCTATTCGGGCGGCGTCTCGCCGGGGGCGGAACTGCGCGACCTCTACGGCTCCCGCGCCGCCGCGACGACGGGTTCGAACAACCTGTCCGGGATCGCGGACCCAGCGGTCGACGCGTTGCTCACCGCCATCGCCGGGGCGCAGTCCCGCGAGGCTCTCACCGTGGCCTGCCGGGCGCTCGACCGGGTGCTGCGCGCCGGGCGGCACTGGGTGCCGATGTGGTACTCGGCGCAGCACCGCCTCGCCCTGTGGGACGTGTTCGGACGTCCGTCCAACCCGCCGAAATACGATCTCGGCGCCCCCGCGACGTGGTGGTTCGACCCCGACAAGGCCCGGCGGATCGGGCGGGAGTGACCCGATGCTGAGCTACATCCTTCGCCGGATCGGCCTGATGATCCCGACCCTGCTCGGGATCATGCTGATCACCTTCGCCATCGTGCAATTCGCCCCCGGCGGCCCCGTGGAGCAGGTTCTGTCCAAGCTTCAGGGACAGAGCGAGGGGTCGCTGTCCCGCGTCACCGGCGGCAGCGGCGATCTCGGCGGTGGGTCGCGCGGCGGGAATGGCGGCGCCAGCAATTCCAATTATCGCGGCGCGCAGGGGCTTAGCCCCGAATTCATCGCCAAGCTCGAAAAGCAATTCGGCTTCGACAAGCCGGCGCCAGAGCGGTTCGCGCTGATGATGTGGAACTACATCCGGTTCGATTTCGGACGCAGCTATTTTCGCGACGTCAGCGTCATCCAATTGATCCGCGAGCGGCTGCCGGTCTCGATCTCCCTCGGTCTGTGGATGACGCTCCTGTCCTACGCGATCTCGATCCCGCTCGGCATCCGCAAGGCCGTGAAGGACGGCGAGCGGTTCGATCGCTGGACCTCGGCGGTGGTGATCGTCGGCTACGCCGTGCCGGGCTTCATGTTCGGGCTGATGCTGATCATCCTGTTCGCGGGTGGATCCTTCTACCAATGGTTCCCGCTGCGCGGACTGACCAGCGAGGGGTGGGAGACCTTCACCCCCTGGCACAAAATCACCGATTACGCGTGGCACATGGCCCTGCCGCTCACCGCCCTGGTGATCGGCGCTTTCGCGACCTCGACCCTGCTGACCAAGAACTCGTTCCTCGACGAGATCCGCAAGCAATATGTGCTCACCGCCCGGATGAAGGGTCTGTCCGAGCGCGGGGTGCTCTACGGGCACGTCTTCCGCAACGCGATGCTCATCGTCATCGCGGGCTTTCCCGGCGCCTTCATCTCGGCCTTCTTCACCGGCTCGCTGCTGATCGAGACGATCTTCTCGCTCGATGGGCTCGGGGAACTGTCCTTCCGCGCCATCGTCGGCCGGGATTATCCGGTGGTCTTCGCGACCCTGTACATCTTCTCGCTGATCGGACTTGCGGTGAACCTGCTCTCCGACCTGATCTACGTCTGGATCGATCCGCGGATCGACTTCTCCGCCCGGGCGACCTGACTCAGGTTTCCGCCAGCGCAGAGCCTGGCTTGGCAGGGTCGGCCTTGGCAGGGTCGGCCTTGGCAGGGTCGGGCTTGGCAACGCCCAGGATGCGGGCGATGTCGCCTGCCTCGGGATCGTTCAGCAGATCCGCCAGGGTGTAGCCGTCGAGCACGGCGAGGAAGGCGGACAGCGCCTCGCCGAGCGCCTGCTTCAGCCGACACGGCGCGGTGATGACGCAGGCGCCGGAGGCGAAGCACTCCACGAGGGCGAGGTCGTCCTCGGTTTGCCGCACCACCCGCCCGATCACGATCTGCTCCGGTGGAAGGGCGAGGCGCAGTCCGCCGCCGCGGCCGCGAATCGTGCGGATCAGCCCCAATCGCCCGAGCTGGTGAACCACCTTGGTCAGGTGATTCTCCGAAATCCCGTAAGCGCGGGCGATCTCGCCGATCGAGCTCTGCGCGGGCTCTTGCAAGCCGACATAGATCAGCGAGCGCAGGCTGTAATCTGTGTAGCGGGTCAGGCGCATTTTGAATTCCTCACCTTCCGCTTACCACGAAGCGCGAAGCCGCGCCTCTCGGTAGCGGGAAACATGTATTTTATTTGCATGTTTGAGCAGCTGCGCGCATAAGGTTCATGTCAGATGCATCTTAAGAGCCTGCCATGCCGACCCCTCTCAGCCCCGCGACGATCGCCCTGATCAAGGCGACCGTTCCCGCCCTGGAAGCCCACGGTCTCGCCATCACCCGGCGCATGTACGAGCGCTTGTTCGAGAACCCGGAGATGCGGGATCTCTTCAACCAGTCGCATCACGGCGAGACCGGCTCGCAGCCGAAGGCCTTGGCGCAGGCGGTGCTGGCCTATGCCCGCAACATCGACAACCTTTCCGTCCTGGCGGGCGCGGTGGAGCGGATCGCGCAGAAGCACGTCGCGCTGAACATCCTGCCGGAGCATTATCCGCATGTGGCGGGCGCGCTACTTGGGGCCATCGGCGACGTGCTGGGCGATGCGGCCACCGCTGAGATCTGCGCTGCCTGGGGCGAAGCCTACTGGTTCCTCGCCGAGGTGCTGATCGGCCGCGAGGCAGCGATCTATCGCGACCTTGCCAGCGGCACGGGCGGCTGGAACGGCTGGCGCGACTTCGTGGTGGAGAGCGTGACACCGGAAAGCGAGACGATCCGCTCCTTCGTGCTCGTTCCCGCCGATGGCGGCCCGGTGCTGCGGCACAGGCCCGGCCAGTATCTCGGCTTCCTGTTCGACATACCGGGCCACGGCGGCCTGAAGCGCAACTACTCCATCTCCAGCGCCCCGAATGGTTGTGCCTATCGCATCACCGTCAAGCGCGAAGGCATCGCGTCCACGTGGCTGCACGAGCAGGTGAAGCCGGGCGACCGGCTCAGGCTCGCGCCCCCGGCGGGCGACTTCTTCCTCGATTCGGACGTGTCCGATCCCGTCGTGCTGGTGAGCGGCGGTGTCGGGCTCACGCCGATGATGAGCATACTGGAGACCCTGGCCGCCGAGGGACGCGACCGGCCGGTCTGGTACGTGCACGGAGCCCTGAACGGGCGGGTCCACGCCCTGGGCGAGCGAGCCCGGACGCTCGCCGCGCACCATGGCGGCGTCGAACTCGCCACCTTCTACGCTGCCCCCGGAAAATCGGACCGGCAGGGAAGCGATTACGACCATCACGGCCTGATCACCGCCGAATGGCTGGTCGCCAACACGCCTCAGGCGCGGGCGACCTACTATCTCTGCGGCCCGAAGGCGTTCCTGCGCGATCTCCTCAACGGACTTCTGCGCCTCGGCGTCCCGGCCTCGCGGGTGAAGTACGAGTTCTTCGGCCCCGCCGACGAATTGATCGAGGACGAGGCGCGTCAGGCTGCCTGACGTCAGCGGCGGCGCGCGCCGAGCCGGTTCCGGTTTGCCGCCGCGCCTCCGCACTGTTACGCGGCTCACGTTTCCGCGGAGCCGCCACGCCGTGACCTCACTCTCCCTCGTCGTCCGCCCCGAGCGGACGGAGGACGCCCCCGCCATCGCCCGCCTGGAGTCCCGCGCCTTCGGGCCCGGCCGCTTCGCGCGCACCGCCTATCGCCTCCGCGAGGGCAACCCGTACCGGCTCGATCTCGGCGTCACTGCCTCCGTGGGCAGCTTCCTCGTCGGCTCGGTGCGGATGAGCCCGGTGCGGGCGGGGGAGGCGGGCTTCCTGATGCTGGGGCCGCTCGCGGTCGATCCGAGCTTCGAGGGGCGCGGGATCGGCTCGGCCCTGACTCATGCCGCCATCGATGCCGCGCGAGAGGCGGGCGAGGGCCTCGTGATCCTCGTGGGCGACGCGCCCTATTACACGCGGTTCGGTTTCACGCCCGTGCCGCCGGGCCAACTCGCCATGCCCGGCCCGGTCGATCCCGCCCGGCTGCTCTGGGTCGAGTTGCGCGAAGGCTTCGCCGCCACGCTGTCCGGCGTGATCCTGCCCGCAGGCCGCTGAGGGTTCAGCCCCGCCGCAGGGACAACGCGGCGATCAGCCCGGCCGCCAGCAGCGTGAGGGCGACCGGCGCCGCCGAGGTGGCCGGCCATGCCGTCGCGGCGGCGGTGAACAGGGCACCGAAGCTCATCTGCGTGAAGCCATAGAGGCTCGAGGCCGAGCCCGCCGCGTGCGGATCGACGTTCATCAGCCCCGCCACGGCGTTGGGGCTGAGGATGCCGACGCCGACCGCGTAGAGGAAAAGGGGCAGGATCAGCGTCTCGACCTGAAGCAGGCCGGCCCTGTCGATCGCGAGGAGCGCCAGCGCCGAGGCGATGCAGACGATGTTGCCGCTACGGGCCGCGCGCAGGATCGAGACCCGGCTCGCGATGCGGCTCGCCAGCACCGCGCCCGCTACCATGCCGAACACCACCAGCAGGCAATCGAACCCCACTTCCTGCGGTGAGCGTCCGAGCCGGTTGACGAGCAGGAACGGCGCCACCGCCAGGAAGGCATAGAGACTCGTGCCGCCGCATCCCCCGGCGATGAGATAGGCCCGGAAGGCGGGCAGGCGCACAAGACGCAGATAGGCCGCGAGCACCGCCACCGCCCCCGGCAGGGCGACCTTCTGCCGGTTGGTCTCCGGCAGGATCACGATGACCAAGGTCCCCAGGATGGCGACGACCAGGGCCAGCAGGATGAACACCGCCCGCCAGCCGAAGGCGTGGCTCACCACGCCGCCGATGGCCGGGGCGAGGGCGGGCGTAAGCGTCATGGCCGTGACGAGGATCGCGAGCTTGCGCGCCGCGTCCTCCCGGGTGGACACGTCGCGCACCATCGCCCGGCCGATCACAAGGCAGGAACAGGCGCCGAGCGATTGCATCGCCCGCGCCAGCAGCAATACCCCGAGATTGGGCGCGGGAATCGCGAGCAGCAGCCCCGCGAGATACAGCGCGAGCCCACCGATCAGGACCGGTCTGCGGCCGTAGCGGTCGGACAGGGGCCCATAGAGCAACTGCCCGCCCGCGAGGCCGATCAGGTAGACCGTGATCGTAGACTGGATGCCCGCCGCGTCGGTGTGAAGGTCCAGGGCGGCGGCGGCCAGGGCAGGCACGAAGATGTGTAGCGCCACCGTGCCCGTCATCGTCACCGCGACGAGAAGGGCGAGCGGCGCCTGTCGCGGCGTCATGGGTCGGGTCACGTCGTCCGGCAAAGGGGCATCCTCTGCGCTTCTGCTGCACCAACCGCTAGAGCATTTTCCGCGGCAATGGACGCCGGTCAGAGCGAGAAACGCGCCGCGCCGCCGTCCTGCGCCTCAAACGCAAAAGGCCGGGCGATCAGCCCGGCCTTCCGTTCCCGCGCGGCGCCTACTGCTTGGGCGTGCCGACGTCGAGTTCCTTCGCCTTCTCCACCGCTTCCGGGTTCGCCTTGGCCGGCGGCTCCTTCGTGGCGGGGGCGGAGGGGGCGTTCTGCTCGGCCGGGATCAGGCTCGACGGCTGACCCGTCTGGTCGCTGTCATGCGCGTTCGCGGGCGGGGCCGGAGCATTGCGGTCGCTACCGTTGCCCTCGGGGCGCGGGCTACCCGGGGGCTTCTCGATCGCAGGCTTGGCGGTGCTCGTGTCGGCGGGCTTGGCCGGCGAATCCTTGCCCTCGGAGCCCTTGTTCAGGGCGGGCTTGTCAGCGCTCGGCTTCTCGACCGCCGGGGCAGCGGCAGGCTTGTCGCCTTCCTTGGCGGCGGCGGGCTGAGCCGCGGGCTTGTCCGCAGCCTTCTCGGCGGCGGGCAGCGGCTTCGGGCTGTCGGACAGGCTGCGCAGATAGGCGATGACGTTCGCGCGGTCCGTCGGCGAGGCGATGCCCGCGTAGCTCATCTTCGTCCCCTTGGCATAGGCCTTGGGGTTCGTCAGGAACTCGTCGAGATCGGCATAGGTCCAACTGCCGCCCTTCTCCTTGAGGGCAGCCGAGTAATCGAAGCCCTCATGAGCGGCCTTCTTGCGCTCGACCACGTCCCACAGGTCCGGGCCGACCTTGTTCGGGCCGCCCTTCTCGAAGCTGTGGCAGGCTTGGCACGCCTTCGTGCCGCCCTGGCCCTTCTCGGCGCTGGCGCTGGCGAGCCGCACGGCGATGGGCTCGACCTTCGCATCGGACGCGGCCGCAGCAGGCGCCTCGGCCGCCGCCTCGGGCAGGTCGTAGCCCGCCTTCCCGGCGGGTTTCGGGTGGTAGATGAGCTCGGCCACGAATCCCGAGCCGGCCGCGAACAGCAAGGCGCCGAGCACGGCACCGGCGATCTTGTTCACCTCGAACGAGTTCATGGGCCTCTCTACGTTCCCGGCCGCACCTGCGCGGGCTGACCCGGTCGCAAGGCTGCACTCTGGAAGGCTTCGAGGGTGCCTTAGCCGCTTCGCACCGATCTTGACAATGGCGATGCGCGGGGTCGCGGGGTCGCGGGGGGCGGTGCCTGCAGGATTCTGCCGGTATTGTCACCGTCCTGCCTATGCAGAGGCCCGGCACTCGTCCCTGGGGACGACAATCGGGACATGGCCTGATATGCACCCGAGCCCTCCACGGACCCTTCGAGCCATGTCCGATCCCCTGGTCCTCATCCCGGCGCGACTCGCCGCCACCCGCCTGCCGAACAAGCCCCTGGCCGACATCGCGGGCGAGCCGATGATCATTCATGTCTGGCGCCGCGCGGTGGAGGCCGGAATCGGCCCCGTCGTGGTGGCGACGGACACGCCGGAGATCGTGCAGGTGGTCGAGGCGGCGGGCGGTCTCGCCGTGCTGACGCGGCCGGACCATCCGTCGGGGTCCGACCGCCTCGCCGAGGCGCTGGAGAGCATCGACCCGGAGGGGCGGCACGACGTGGTCGTGAACGTTCAGGGCGACCTGCCGACCATCGATCCGGCGATCATCGGCGCCGCCGTGGTGCCGCTCTCGGACAAGACGGTCGATATCGTGACGCTCTGCGCGCCGATCACCCATCCCGACGAAGCGGACAACCCCAACGTCGTGAAGCTGGTGGGTCACGAGGTGGCGCCCGGCCGCCTGCGCGCGCTCTATTTCACCCGCGCCCGCGCGCCCTACGGCCCTGGGCCGCTCTGGCATCACATCGGCCTCTACGCCTACCGCCGGAAGGCGTTGGTCCGATTCGTCGCCTTGCCGCCGGGCGAGTTGGAGACCCGCGAGAAGCTGGAACAGCTGCGCGCCCTGGAAGCGGGCATGCGCATCGACGCGGTGATCGTGGACGACCTGCCCCTCGGGGTCGACACCCCCGAAGATCTCGAAAGGGCGCGTGCCGTGATGCAGCGCCGCCGCCTCAACTGAACCCGATAGAGACGATGTCCCCCCGCACGATTTCCTACCAGGGCGAGCCCGGCGCCAACTCGCATATCATCTGCTCCCAGGCCTATCCGGACTGGTCCTCCCTCCCGTGCCCGACTTTCGAGGATGCCTTCGCGGCGGTGACGGAGGGGCGCGCCCAGAGGGCGATGATTCCGATCGAGAATTCCCTGGCCGGGCGCGTGGCGGACATCCACCACCTGATCCCGACCTCGACCCTTCACATCGTGGCCGAGCACTTCCTGCCGATCCACTTCCAGCTCATGGTTCTGCCCGGCACGCCGGTGGAGGCGCTGAAGAGCGTCCACAGCCATGTCCATGCTCTGGGCCAATGCCGCCGGATCATCCGCCGCCTCGGTTTGCGCTCGGTGGTGAGCGGCGACACGGCAGGGGCCGCGCGAGAGATCGCCGAGGCGGGTGATCCGAGCCGCGCCGCCCTCGCTCCGGCGCTGGCGGCGGAGGTCTACGGCCTCGAGATCCTGATGCGCGACGTCGAAGACGCCGCCCACAACACCACGCGCTTCGTGGTGTTCTCGCCCGAGCCGGAGCCCCTTCCGGGTGAGGGGACCTTCGTGACGAGTTTCGTCTTCCGCGTCCGCAACATTCCGGCGGCCCTCTACAAGGCGCTCGGCGGCTTCGCGACGAACGGCGTCAACATGACGAAGCTCGAAAGCTACATGATCGAGGGCGAATTCACCGCCACGCAATTCTACGCCGAGGTCGACGGCCATCCCGAGGAGCCGGGCTTGCGCCGGGCGCTCGACGAACTCGGCTATTTCTCGCGCGAATTGCGGATCATCGGCACCTACCCGGCCCACCCATTCCGCGAGATGGCCCGGCCTGCGGCGGAGTAGGGCCGAGAGCGGGGCCTCCCCTATTCCCGCCGGATCACCCTGTCCACGACCATGTCTGACCAGAAGCCAGTCCGGAAATCGCGCTTGAGGGCGTCCGGGTCGTAAGCGGTCTCGACCCAGGTCAGGAAGTCGAGGCCCTGGGGCTCTCCCTCGGCGAGGTAGCGGTCGAAGAAGGCGTCGAGGATGCCGGTCTTGGCGAAGCGGAAATGGCCGTAGCGGGCCGAGAGCTGGCGCGCAGCCTCGGCGACGGGGCGTCCCTCGTGTAGGATCAGGTAGAGGGCCGCCGCGAGGCCGCCCGGTCGGCGCCCGACTTGCAGTGCATCACCGCCGGGTACTCGATGCCCTCGAAGAAGGCCTTGGCGGCGAGGATCGTCGCCTTGTCTGGTGCATCGCGCGAACGCAGCACGAACTCCACCAGCGTGAGCCCGTGGCGCTCGCAGGCCTCCCGCTGGAGCGGCCAGGAGCCGTGCTCTCGCCCCCCGCGCAGGGAGATGACCGTGCGCACACCCTCGGCACGGAACCGCGCGAGCTGGTGCGGGCCGGGCTGGGCCGAGCGCCAGATCTTGCCCCTGCCGACCCGGTGGCGGTTAAGATAGGCGAGGCGGAAGACGCCGTGGTCGACGAGCAGCATGTTGGCCCAGGCCATGAGCCGACTGCCTGCGCCGCCGATCGGCTGCTCGAAGCGGGCGATGCGGGCCAAACGGCGGGCGGAGCGCGTCTCGGGCTTGAGGAAACGTTTGAGCACGATGTGTCCGGAAGGCGATCGGCCGCCTGTACCAGCAGGGCGGAGGCCCGGCAAATGCGATGCGCCGAAACGGCGCCGATCTTGCCTTCACTCTGCCCGGATCCGCATCGAACCTGCGCCGGATCCGGGGGTTGTTTGCCGACAGAGACGGGAGGCCGAGCCGATGACCACGCGCACGACGAGCATCCGCCGGGCCAGGGAAGCCGACCTCGGCGGCTTGTCACGGGTGTTCGATGCGGCTTGGCGCGAGGCCTATCGTGGGATCATCCCCGGCGTCGCACTGGAGCGGCTGATCTCCGGCCGGGGGCGGACGTGGTGGAAGGCGGCCCTGAACCGGGGGCGGCCCCTCGCCGTAGTGGAGACCGGCGATTCCGTGGTCGGCTATGCCGCTTACGGGCGCGCCCGCAGCCGCACCCTCGGCACCGACGGGGAGATCGACGAACTCTACCTGATGCCGGAATATCAGGGGCTGGGCCTCGGGCGCCGCCTGTTCCGTGCGGTGCATAACGATCTCGCCGATCACGGTCTCGGGCGGCTCGGCGTCTGGACGCTGGAGGACAATAGCCGGGCAGGCGCCTTCTATGAAAGCATGGGCGGAAAACGTGGGCCGCTCGTGCCGGATCGAGTCGGCGGAATCACCCTGGCGAAGGTCGGCTACGTGTTCGTTTGAGCGAACGCTTTCCCCGTTTCGTTGCTAAAGGGCAATTTCCAGCCGACGCCCGCATGTCTATGAGACGCTCAGCGCGGCCATATCCGCCTCAGGGAGCGACCCCATGAATATCGACGCGATCTCGATCGGCAAAAACCCGCCGGATGACGTCAACGTCATCATCGAGGTGCCGCTCGGTGGCGAGCCAATCAAGTACGAGATGGACAAGGAATCCGGCGCGCTGGTCGTCGACCGCTTCCTCTACACCCCGATGTTCTATCCGGGGAATTACGGCTTCATCCCTCACACCCTCTCCGGCGACGGCGACCCGTGCGACGTGCTGGTTGCCAACACCCGCGCCATCATCCCCGGCGCCGTGATGAGCGTACGCCCCGTGGGCGTGATGGTGATGCAGGACGAGGGCGGCGAGGATGAGAAGATCATCGCTGTGCCGTCGCGCCGCCTGACCAAGCGCTACGACCGCGTCGAGAACTACACCGACCTGCCCGAGATCACGATCCACCAGATCCAGCACTTCTTCGAGCACTACAAGGATCTGGAGCCCGGCAAGTGGGTGAAGTTCGTCCGCTGGGGCGACAAGGAAGAGGCGCACCGCCTCATCGCCGAGGGTATCGAGCGGGCCAAGAACAAGGCCTGAGGTCCGTCCTCACCGCATCAGGCGCGGCACGCTCTGGCGTTGCTGCGCCGCCTCGCGGATGAAGAAGCCCTTCAAGCCCGGCAGCTTGTCCACGAGGCCTAGGCCGAAATCGCGAGCGAGCCGCAGGGGCAAGGCATCGTTCGAGAAGAGCCGGTTCAGCCCATCTGTGGCGGCGGCCATGGCCAGCGTGTCGAACCGGCGGGCGCGCTCATAGGCCTTGAGCACGTCCGGGCTTCCGGGATCGAGGCCTAGGCGCATCGCATCGCTCACCCCCTCTGCCAGGGCCGCCGCGTCGGCGAGGCCGAGGTTCAGGCCCTGGCCGGCGATGGGGTGAATGACGTGGGCGGCATCGCCCAGCAGCGCGAGGCGTTCCGCCTGGAAGGCCCGCGCGAGGCCGAGCGACAGCGGGTAGCTGTGCGGCCCGTGTTCAAGGGCGATCTCCCCGAGATCCAGGGTGAAGCGCCGGGCGATCTCGCCCAGAACCTCGTCGGCATCGCCGGAAAGCAGCGCCTCCGCATCCGTCTTCCGCTCCGTCCAGACGATGGAGGAGCGGTGGCCGAGGGTGCCGCCATCCCGCAGGGGCAGGATCGCGAAAGGGCCGGATGGCAGGAAATGCTCGAAGGCCCGGCCGTCATGCGGTTTCGCATGGCCGATGGTCGCGACGATGCCGACCTGCGGATAGGACCAGCCGACCCAGCCGATCCGCGCGGCCTCGCGCAGGCGCGAACGGGCGCCATCGCAGGCGACGAGGAGATCCGCCGTGATCGTCTCCCCCGTCGACAGTTCGGTCCGCATCGCCCCGCCCTCGCAGGTTGCGCGGATCACTGCCGCCTCGACGAGCGACACGCCCGCGCCGAGGCAGGCCTCCCGCAACGCCGCGCCGAAAGGCTCGGCCTCGACCATGTGGGCGAAGGGCTCGTCCACTTCGAGCGGAGTGTCACCGAAGCTCAGGAACGATGGCCGTACCGGATCCGCGAGGCGGCTGTCGCTGATCACCATGCGGGTGATCGGCTCCACCGCATCCGTGATGGCCTCCCATACCCCGAGCCTCGTGAGCATGCGGCGCCCGCCTGCCGCGACGGCGTAGGCCCGGCCGCGATGGCGTTCCGGCGCGGCCCCGCCGGGATCGAGCACGGCAACCTGGAGCGCCGCGCCGTTGGCGTGCTTCAGGGCGAGCGCGAGGGTCAACCCGGCGAGGCCGCCTCCGGCGATCAGCACCGTGCGGCTGCCCGGGCGGGCGCCGTTCCGGGCCGATGCGAGCGCGCTGGCCGTCATCGCAAGTCTCCGTTTCCCCAAGGCGGCCGATGGACCGCGCGGATGCACAAGCCTATGTCGCATCCGAACCTGGAACGGAAACCCCAGGCCTGCGGATCCCCCCGAATGTCCGATGCCGACACCGACGCGATGACCGAGGCGGTCGCCGAACTCATCGCCATCCTCGATCTGGAACGGCTGGAAAACGACCTGTTCCGGGGCCACAATCCCAAGACCGGCTGGCGCCGCGTGTTCGGTGGGCAGGTTGTCGCGCAGGCCCTGGTCGCCGCCCAGCGCACGGTATCCGCCGATCGCCCGGTTCATTCCCTGCACGCCTATTTCCTGCTGCCGGGCGATCCGCGCATCCCCATCGTCTACGAGGTGGAGCGCCTGCGCGACGGTCAGAGCTTCACCACACGCCGGGTGAAGGCGATCCAGAACGGCCGGGCGATCTTCGCCACCACGGTCTCATTCCAGATCGTCGAAGACGGCTTCACCCACCGGCCGGAACGGCCCGACGTCCCGGGTCCGGAAGGATTGCCAGGCGGGCGGGAGATCGCCGCGATGGCCGGGCTCGCCCTGCCCGAGGCTATCGCGGCCTATTTCGCGCGGCCACGGCCCATCGACCTGCGCCCGGTCGATCTGCGGCGCTATCGCGGTGGTGAGCCGCGTGGACCTGTCTTCAACGTTTGGCTGCGCGCTGCGGCGACGCTGCCCGACGATCCTGCCCTTCACCGGGCGGTTCTGGCCTATGCGTCCGACATGACGCTGCTGGATGTGGCGCTGATCCCGCACGGACGCTCCGTGTTCGACCCGCAGGTCCAGGCGGCGAGCCTCGACCACGCCCTGTGGTTCCACGGGCCGGTCCGCGCGGACGAGTGGCATCTCTATGCGCAGGATAGTCCGGCCGCCGCCGGGGCCAGGGGCTTCGCCCGCGGCCAGATCTTCGATCGCGAGGGGCGGCTCGTTGCTTCGGTCGCTCAGGAAGGTTTGATCCGGCCGCGTCTGGATTAAAGGATGAGTTAGGACGTGGGCGGCGCCTTTCGCGTCGCCCTACGCTGTTTGTGCGCAATATGCCGGTTCCGTGGGCATTCGTTTTTGCCCGTTGTCCAACGTGTAGGCAATCGACCGTCTAATTTTCGGGCAGCTTCGGTTCGTGGGCCATCGTTACGGCCGAGCTTGGCTGGCACAGTCCTTGAATAGGGGTGGGCAACCGCAGGCCATCCTGGCCGTGTGGGCCACCCGGATCCCTCGCTGCGCTGGTTCGGCGTCGGATCCCAAGTATTCAACAGGGGGTGCCACCCATGAAGATCGTGATGGCCATCATCAAGCCGTTCAAGCTGGAAGAGGTGCGCGACGCCCTCACCGGCATCGGCGTGCACGGCCTGACGGTGACCGAAGTGAAGGGTTACGGCCGTCAGAAGGGCCATACCGAGATCTATCGCGGCGCCGAATACGCCGTCAGCTTCTTGCCGAAGCTCAAGATCGAGGTGGCGGTCGCCAGCGACCTGACCTCCAGCGTCGTCGATGCCATCGCGGGTGCCGCCCGCACCGGCCAGATCGGTGACGGCAAGATCTTCGTGATGCCCCTCGAGAAGGCGGTGCGCATCCGGACCGGCGAGACCGACGCCGACGCCCTCTGAGCGAAGGGGCAGCGCCGGTCCGCCCGGCTGCGCCCGTTCGATCCACCCCATTCCCTCTCCGACCTTCCACACCGCTTTAGCGACCGGGAGCCTCGTGCCCATGAAACTCCGTACTGCCCTCTCGCTCGGCTTGGGAGGAGCGGCGCTTGCCCTCCTCTTGGTCGAGCCCTCGCTCGCGCAGACGCCAGCCCCCGAGGCCGCCGCTGCGGCCACGCCCGCGGCGCCCATTCCGAACAAGGGCGACACCGCCTGGATGCTGATCTCTTCGGCCCTCGTGCTGATGATGAGCGTGCCCGGCCTCGCCCTGTTCTACGGCGGTCTCGTCCGCACCAAGAACATGCTCTCGGTTCTCACCCAGGTCTTCGCGATCGTCGCGATCGCCGGCCTGCTCTGGGTGTTCTTCGGCTATAGCCTTGCCTTCACCAATGGCGGCGGCATCAACGACTTCGTCGGCGGCTTCTCGAAGGTCTTCCTGAAGGGTGTCGATCCGAACTCGACCGTCGCCACCTTCTCGAACGGCGTCGTGATCCCCGAATACGTCTACATCTGCTTCCAGATGACGTTCGCCATGATCACCCCCGCGCTCATCGTGGGCTCCTTCGCGGAGCGCATGAAGTTCTCGGCGCTGGTCGTGTTCGTGATCCTCTGGGTCACTCTGATCTACTTCCCGATGGCCCACATGGTTTGGTACTGGGGCGGTCCGGATGTGGTCGCGGGCGCTGCCAAGGCTCTGGCCGCGGCCACGGACGACGCCTCGAAGGCCAGCGCGCAGGCTGCCCTCGACGCCGTCAACAAGGATGCCGGCTTCCTCTTCCAGAAGGGCGCCCTCGACTTCGCCGGCGGCACCGTGGTGCACATCAACGCCGGTATCGCGGGCTTCGTCGGTTGCCTGATGCTCGGCAAGCGCATCGGCTACGGCCGTGACCTGCTCGCTCCGCACTCGCTGACCATGACCATGATCGGCGCCTCGCTCCTGTGGGTCGGCTGGTTCGGCTTCAATGCCGGCTCGAACCTCGAGTCCAACGGCACCGCCGCGCTCGCCATGCTCAACACCTTCGTCGCCACCTGCGGCGCGGCGGTGGCCTGGCTGTTCGCCGAGTGGGCGCTCAAGGGCAAGCCGTCGCTGCTCGGCATGGTCTCGGGTGCCATTGCCGGCCTCGTGGCCGTCACCCCGGCCTCCGGCTTCGCCGGTCCGATGGGCTCGATCGTCCTCGGCCTCGTCGCGGGCGTGGTCTGCTTCATCATGTGCTCGACCGTGAAGAATGCCCTCGGTTACGACGACTCGCTGGACGTCTTCGGCGTCCACTGCGTCGGCGGCATCCTCGGCGCCCTCGCGACCGGCATCCTCGTCGATCCCAAGCTCGGCGGCGTCGGCATCCCCGACTACACCACCAAGCCGGGTGAGCTGGTCGTCGGTGCCTACGACATGATGAGCCAGGTCATCGTGCAGGCCGAGGCCGTCGGCCTGACCCTGCTCTGGTCGGGCATCGGCTCGGCCATCCTCTACAAGCTCGTCGACCTGACGATCGGCCTGCGCGTCACGCAGGAAGAGGAGCGCGAGGGCCTCGACATCGCCGATCACGGCGAGCGCGCCTACAACTACTGAGCGGCACGCTTTGACGAAGAAGGCCCCGGCTCTCGCGAGCCGGGGCCTTTCTCGTTTGCGATTCCAATCCGTTCAGAAGCGCACCGCCCGCACGCGCTTCACCTGCGGGATGGCGGTGATCTGGGCCAGGACTTCGTCCGGTACCCGGCCATCCACCGCCACGAAGGCGATGGCGTCGCCGCCCTCGCGCTCACGGCCGAGGTTGAACGTCGCGACGTTCACCCCCGCCTCGCCGAGCAGGCTCCCGAACCGGCCGATGAAGCCCGGCTTGTCGTGGTTGCGTACGAACAGCATGTGCGGCGCGAAGGCGGCATCCATGGCGATGCCACGGATTTCGATCACCCGCGGCTTGCCGTCCTGGAACACGGTGCCCGCCGCGTCGCGCGGCATGTCCTGCGCATCGACCGTGATCCGCACCACCGATTCGAAGTTGCTGTGCGCGCCGCCCCGGCGAACTTCATCGACGACGATGCCGTGCTCGTGCGCCAGCGCGGGAGCCGAGATCATGTTCACGTCGGAGCGGAAGGCCCGCAGCACCCCGGTCACCGCCGCCGCTGTGAGGGCACGGGTGTTCATCTCGGCTACCGCGCCCTCGTAGATGACGCGGATGCCGGTGACTGGCGCCTCGGTGAGTTGGCCGAGGAACGATCCGAGCTTTTCGGCAAGCTCTACGAAGGGGCGCAAACGTGGCGCCTCGTCGGCGCTGATCGCCGGAAAGTTCACCGCATTGGCGATGGCCCCGTCCACGAGATAGGCCGAGATCTGCTCGGCCACCTGCAATGCCACATTCTCCTGGGCCTCGGCCGTCGAGGCGCCGAGATGAGGCGTGCAGATCACGTTGGGATGCCCGAAGAGGGGATTGTCCTGCGCGGGCTCGACG
Organism: Methylobacterium komagatae; assembly: GCF_042661665.1. NCBI lineage: Bacteria > Pseudomonadati > Pseudomonadota > Alphaproteobacteria > Hyphomicrobiales > Methylobacteriaceae > Methylobacterium > Methylobacterium komagatae. The sequence continues at coordinate 733,997 of NZ_JBHSWN010000001.1, read as the reverse complement.
GCGAACACATCGAGCGCCGCCCCTGCCACGTGGCCGGAATCGAGCGCCGCGCGAAGCGCGACCTCGTCCAAGAGCCCGCCGCGTGCGCAATTCACGATGCGAACTCCAGGCTTCGTCCGGGCGAGCGCCTCGGCCGAGAGGATATTGCGCGTCTTGTCCGTGAGCGGCACGTGCAGGGTGATGACGTCGGCCCTGGCCAGCAACTCGTCGAGCTCGACCTTCTCGACGCCGAGCGCCACGGCGCGCTCCGCCGAGAGGAACGGATCGTAGGCGATCACCTTCATCTTCAGGCCGATGCCGCGTTCCGCGACGATGTCGCCGATATTTCCGCAGCCGACCACGCCGAGGGTCTTGGCGGTCAGCTCGATGCCGAGGAAGCGGTTCTTTTCCCACTTCCCGCCCTGCGTCGAGGCATCGGCCTGCGGGATCTGGCGAGCCAGGGCGAACATCATCGCGATGGCATGCTCGGCGGTGGTGATGGCGTTGCCGTGGGGCGTGTTCATCACGATCACGCCCTTCGCCGTCGCGGCGGGGACATCGACATTGTCGACGCCGATCCCCGCCCGGCCGATCACTTTCAGCCGGGTCGCGGCCTCCAGGACCTTGGGCGTCACCTTGGTGGCAGAGCGGATGGCGAGGCCGTCATACGCGCCGATCTCACGGATCAGCGCATCACGGTCCTTGCCGAGTTCGGGACGAAAATCGATTTCGATGCCGCGGTCCCTGAAGATGCGGATCGCCGCCTCGGAGAGGGCGTCGGATACGAGGACTCGTTTGGGGGGCAGGGTCTGCGCGGGCATGGGGCCTCCGGCGCTGGAAGGGGATTGGGCGTGCGTTCGCAGGGCGCCGCCGCTTCTCGCGGCGTGCCTGACACCCTCGCCGTCATTGCGAGCGCCAGCGAAGCAATCCAGGGCTGCGGGACCTTCGGAGATCCTCGCGGACCCCTGGATTGCTTCGCTTCGGTCGTAATGACCGGGCGAGGTTTTTAGCGTTCACAGCACCCTCGATAAGGGAGGGGCGCGAGGCTTCAGGCCGCTGCGGTCAGCGCGGCCTTCTCCTGGGCGAAGGCCCAGTCGAGCCACGGGAGAAGCGCCTCGACATCGGCGGTCTTCACAGTGGCGCCGCACCAGATCCGCAGCCCGGCGGGGGCATCGCGGTAGGCCGCGATGTCGAGGGCGACGCCCTCCTTCTCAAGCCGCGAGGCAATGCCCTTGGCGAGCGACGCCACAGCGTCGTCACCCTTGGCCAGCACGTCCGGATCGGCGATCACGAGGCAGACGCCCGTGTTGGAGCGCGTCGCCGGATCGACGGCAAGCGGCGCCACCCACGGGGTGCGCTCGACCCATGAATAGATCGCCGCTGCGTTGGCATCGGCGCGCCCATGCAGGGCCTCGAGCCCGCCGATCCGCTTCGCCCAGTTGAGCGTGTCGATGTAATCCTCGACCGCGAGCATGGAGGGCGTGTTGATCGTGTCGCCCTTGAAGATGCCTTCGATCAGCTTGCCGCCCTTGGTCAGTCGGAACACCTTCGGCAGCGGCCAGGACGGAATATGGCTCTCGAGCCGCGCGACGGCGCGGGGCGAGAGGATGAGCATCCCATGCGCGGCCTCGCCACCCATCACCTTCTGCCAGGAGAAGGTGACGACATCGAGCTTATCCCACGGCAGGGGTTGCGCGAACGCGGCCGAGGTGGCGTCGCAGATCGTCAGCCCCTCGCGGTCGGCGGGGATCCATTCGCCGTCCGGCACCTTCACGCCGGCGGCGGTGCCGTTCCAGGTGAAGACGACGTCGCTGGTCTTGGTGTCGATCGCCGAAAGGTCCGGCAGCACGCCGTAGGGCGTCTGGTGGATCACCGGATCGATCTTGAGCTGCTTGAGCGCGTCGGTGACCCACTCCTTGCCGAAGGCTTCCCACGCGGCGACGGCCACGGGGCGGCAGCCCAGCATGGTCCACATCGCCATCTCGACGGCGCCGGTATCGGAGGCCGGGACGATCCCGATCCGATAATCGGCGGGCACCTGCAACACCTCGCGGGTCAGGTCGATCGCCTGAACGAGCTTGGCCTTGCCGAGGGGGAACGGTGCGAGCGGCCGAGGGCGGCATCGGCCAGGGCCTGCGGAGTCCAGCCGGGGCGCTTGGCGCAGGGTCCGGACGAGAAATAAGGCACGCGCGGGCGCGTGTTGGGTCGAGCACTCATATGATCCATCCTTGCAGATGGGCGCTCCTCGTTGGGGAGGAGTGTCCCGCCCACGCGTCTGCGCCCAAACTTGGCCGCGTGCAAGCCCGATCCGCACCGGGACGGTGGCGTGCCGGTCACAAGAACGAGCGATTAAGATCGTCGGCTTAGTCTCGCCAGCGTACCGCGTTGTGTTTCAGGTGCGCCGATGTCCTTCGAAGATGCCGCGATCGTCGCGGCCTGTACTATCGTGTTCGGTCTCGTGATCGCCTTGCTTCCGCGCAGCCGGAAGCCCGACCTGATGGAGCGGCCGAGCCCCCAATCGCTGGAATTCGATCCGCTGTCGGTCGATGCCGACGGGCCGGTGCTCGATCTCAAGGTCGCCTGATCGCCGTCAGGACGGTGCACGCTTCAGGAGATCGGGGCGGCGCTCGGCTGTGATGCGCCGGGCTTCATCCCGCCGCCATTTCGCGATAGCGCCGTGGTTGCCGCCGCTCAGGATGTCGGGAATGGCGCGGCCCTCCCACTCCCTCGGGCGTGTGTAGTGCGGGTATTCGAGGAGCCCGCCCTCGAAGCTTTCCTCGACGCCGGATTCGGCCTTGCCCATCACGCCGGGTAGAAGCCGCACGCAGGCATCGAGCAAAGTGATCGCAGCGATCTCCCCGCCCGAGAGCACGTAATCGCCGATCGACACCTCTTCGAGATCGCGGCCCGCGATCACCCGCTCGTCCACGCCCTCGAACCGGCCGCAGACCACGAGCACCCCCGGCCCGGAGGCCAGTTCACGCACCCGCTCCTGCTGCAGGGGGCGACCGCGGGGCGACATCAACAGGCGGGGCCTCGGATCCTCGGGCGGGGCAGCGGCGTCGATGGCGGCAGCCAACACATCGCAGCGCAGGACCATGCCCGCCCCGCCGCCGGAAGGGGTGTCATCCACGCTCCGGTGCCGCCCGAGCCCGTGCTCGCGGATATTGCGTGCCTCAAGGCTCCATTCGCCCCGTCCGAGGGCGTCGCCGGAGAGCGACACGCCGAGGGGGCCGGGAAACATGTCCGGGTAGAGGGTGAGGATGGTGGCCCGCCAGGGCATGTCCGCGCGTGTCATGGCGCTAGATCGCGCGTCCGGTGCGGCACGGTCAACGCACCCGGCACCGACGAAAGCCTTCGGCGGTTATGGAGCATGCTGCGCCTCTCGCTCCTCCTCTCCTTTGCTTTCCTGGCACCGGCCCAGGCCGCCGGACCCCTGTCATCTCCTGGCGCGCCCGCCGAGGCGTTTCCGAAGCCGGATCGGCCCGTCGCCGAAATCGTCGCGCCTCAATGGACGGCCGAGGCCGAGCGGGACAGGATCGGAGAGTTCGAGGCAGTCGCCAAGGCCATGAAGATCGGCCCCGGCGAGACAGTGGCCGATATCGGGGCGGGCAGCGGCTACTATGTCGTGAGATTGAGCCCGCGGGTCGGGCCTTCGGGCAAGGTGCTCGCGGAGGACGTGACGCCCGCCTACCTCGCCAGCTTGGAGCGGCGGGTGAAGGGGCTCGGCAACGTCACGGTGGTGAGGGGCGAGCCTCACGACCCACGCCTTCCGCCCGCTTCCGTCGATGCGGTGGTGCTGGTCCACATGTACCACGAGATCACGCAGCCCTTCGGCCTGCTCTATAACCTCGCTCCCGCGATGCGCCCCGGGGGGCGCGTCGGCATCCTCGATGCGAACGACATCCCCTCACGCCACGGAACGCCACCCGCTCTCCTGAGATGCGAGTTGGCGGCGGTCGGCTACCGGGAGACCGGCTTCCACACCATGCCCGACGGGACGTATCTCGCCGTGTTCGAGGCACCCGCGCCGGAGGCCCGGCCGAAGCCGGACACGATCCGTCCGTGTAAGGACGCGGCGAGCGCGCGGTGAGGACAATCGCGCGAAGTCGCCCCGATCAGGGCGCATGAAGAATCAACGTAGCGTTGCTTGAGCGTCCAGAAGTGGCTCGCCATAACGGCCAAGCTCAAGGCGCCTCTCCGGCCCGAAGGCCCTCGCTACGGGGCTTGCGGCGGAATTGATCGGCCGTCGCCCCCGCGAGGGTGAGGAGATCGATCGGAGAGGAGGTGATTCGTGTGCTCGGAATACCGATCCTCACCGTCACCGTGAGTAAAAATGCCAGCGCGTGGTCTGTGACCATCACGCTGGCACTGAAGCTCACGTAGCGATTGAGCAAAGGAACCGGGGCGAGGTAGCGCTTTCCCCGGTTCCGGCCTGAGGATAAATCCCCAGCCTCCGAATTTCAATCGTCCCGCTCGGGTGCCTCAGCCCGGATCGTCGGCGGGTTTCGGCCCCGGCGCCTCGAAGAAATCGTCCGGCAGCGCGACGGTGATGCGTCGGCCCGTGAGATCGAGATCGGGCACGAAGGCCTTGGTGAAGGGCAGGAGGGCCGTGGCGCCGCCCGCCGCCGGGCGAAGTTCCAGCAGATCGCCGCCGCCGTAATTCGGCACCGCGACCACCGTCGCGACGAGGACCCCGGCGGCATCGACCGCCTCGGCGCCGATCAAATCGGTGGTGAAGAACTCGTCCGTCTCCTCCGGCGTGCCGAGGCGCGCGCGGGGGACGTAGACCGCAAGGCGATTCAACGCCTCGGCGGCGTTGCGGCCCGAGACGCCCTGGACGCGGGCAATCAGCATGTCGGTCGAGGAGCCGGGGGCGGGGCGGACCTCGGCGAGGGTCAGCGCCCGCCCGTCGGCGGTCATCAGCGGGCCGTAGCCCGCGATGGCTTTGGGGTCGGCCGTATACGACTTGAGCCGAACCTCGCCGTTGAGGCCGTGGGCCCGACCGAACTCGCCCATGAGGACGAGATCTGGATCCACGGCAGTAGGCGGCGGCTTCGGCGCGGGGGGCTTGGCCGAGGTGGCGACCTCCGGCGCGAGGGCCGGAGGTCGGGCGCGGCGAGCGCCGTCGCGGGAATGGGGACCAGCGGGGCGGCGCGTCACCAGCGCGTGCCTTAGGCGGCGGCGTCTTCGGCCGGGGCAGCGGCCTTCTCGGCGCGCTTGGCGGCACGCTCCTTGGACTTCTCGCCCGGCTCGGCCTTCTGCGGGTTGTTGCGGGTCGGACGCTTGGCGAGACCGGCCTGGTCGAGGAAGCGCAGGACGCGATCGGTCGGCTGCGCGCCCTTGGCGAGCCAGCTCTGGATCTTCTCATTGTCGAGCACGACGCGGGCCGGATCGTCCTTGGCCTTCATCGGATCGTAGGCGCCGACCTTATCGATGAAGCGGCCATCGCGCGGCGAGCGGGCGTCGGCGACGACGATGCGGTAGTAGGGGCGCTTCTTGGCGCCACCGCGGGTGAGACGGATCTTGAGGGACATGATGACTTCCTAGTCTTGAGTGTCGACCGCGGCGCCGTGCTCGGCCGCGATCGTCTGGTGGTGCCGGATGACTTCCTTGACGACGAACGCCAGAAATTTCTCGGCGAAATCGGGGTCGAGCTTGGCTTCGACCGCGAGTTTGCGGAGCCGGGCGACCTGACGGGCCTCCCGGTCCGGATCGGAAGGGGGATCCCCTTGCGGGCCTTCAGCTCGCCGACCCGCTGGGTGCAGCGGAACCGCTCGGCAAGCAGATGGATCAGGGCGGCATCGAAATTGTCGATGCTGTCGCGCAGACGTGCGAGCTCGGGATCGACGGCTTGTGCGGACAGGATCGTCATTTCTTCTTCCCGAACGGCAGGCCGCCGCCGAGGCCGGGGAGCTTCGGCCCCCGAGGCCCGGAAGGCCCGGCAATTTCGGCATCCCGCCACCAAGGCCCGGCGGCATCGGCGGTAGCTTGCCGCCGAACTGCTTCTGGATCTCTTCGATCTGCTCCGGGGTTGGCTCCGGCATGCCCGGGGGCAGCTTCATGCCGCCGGGGAGGCCGGGCATCCCTCCGCCACCCAGCCCGAACATCGAGCCGAGCGCCTGTCCGATGCCGCGCTTGCCCGAACCCATCGCCTTCATCATGTCGGCCATGGTCCGGTGCATCTTCAGGAGCTTGTTGATCTCCGAGACGTCGACCCCCGACCCCGCCGCGATGCGCTTCTTGCGGGAATTCTTCAGGAGGTCGGGGTTCTTCCGTTCCTGAGGGGTCATCGAGGATATGATCGCCCGCTGGCGCTTGAACATCTTCTCGTCGAGGTTCGCGCCCTCGACCTGCTTCTTGATCTGGCCCATGCCGGGCAGCATGCCCATCAGGCCGCCGATGCCGCCCATCTTCTCCATCTGAGCGAGCTGCATGGACAAGTCTTCGAGGTCGAACTTGCCCTTGCGCATCTTCTCGGCGGTGCGCATCGCCTGTTCGGCATCGATCGTCTCCGCCGCCTTCTCGACGAGGGAGACGATGTCGCCCATGCCGAGGATGCGGTTGGCCACGCGCGCCGGGTGGAACTCCTCCAGCGCATCAACCTTCTCGCCCGTGCCGACGAGCTTGATCGGCTTGCCGGTGACGGCGCGCATCGAGAGCGCCGCGCCGCCGCGCGAATCGCCGTCCATGCGGGTGAGCACGATGCCGGTCACGCCGAGGCGCTGATCGAAGGCGCGGGCGGTGTTCACCGCGTCCTGACCGGTGAGCGCGTCGGCGACGAGCAGAACCTCGTGCGGGTTCGTGGCCGCCTTCACGTCGGCGGCCTCGACCATCAGCGCCTCATCGACCGTGGTCCGGCCGGCGGTATCGAGCATCACGACGTCGAAGCCGCCGAGGCGTGCGGCCTCCATCGCCCGGCGGGCGATCTGCACGGCGGATTGCCCGGCAACGATGGGCAGGCTCTCGACGCCGACCTGCTTCGCCAGAACCGCCAATTGCTCCATGGCGGCGGGGCGGCGGGTATCGAGGGAGGCGAGCAGCACCTTGCGGCGCTCGCGCTCGGACAGGCGGCGGGCGATCTTGGCGGTAGTAGTGGTCTTGCCCGATCCCTGGAGGCCGACCATCAGGATCGGCACGGGGGCGGGGGCGTTCAGGCTGATGATCTCGGCATCGGTGCCGAGCATGGCGACCAGCTCGTCGTTGACGAGCTTCACCACCATCTGGCCGGGCGTGACCGACTTCAGCACCGTGGCGCCGACGGCCTTCTCGCGGACCCGGTCGGTGAAGCCGCGCACTACTTCCAGGGCGACGTCGGCTTCCAGAAGGGCGCGGCGCACCTCGCGCATCGCGGAGGTGACGTCGGCCTCGGTCAGCGCGCCCCGGCGGGTCAGGCCGGACAGGATGCCGGAAAGGCGGTCGGAAAGTCCTTCGAACATGCCGGGCCCGTTACTGCTCGAGGCCGGCGCGCGAGACCCGGCGATCCTGGAGCGACGCCTCGAAGCTCTGGATCGCGCGGGCGAACTTATCCCGGCATTCCGGATTGCAGAAGCCGACCACGGCGCCGTTGTAGAGGGTGAGCGAGTCGGCCGAAATCGGCTTGCCCGACCACGGGCAGGCGTCGTTCACCGCATCCTCGATCTTCAGCACGTGTCTCTCGGCCACCATCAGGTGTATGCCTCCGCCACCGGGCCCGTCCCTCGGTCATCGGTCCAGCACCCATTGCGCCCGAGGGCGCACACGCGCTGTCGGGCGTTGACCTCCGGCCTCTCGGGCCGGTCGGCGGGTCGTGGTGCGATCATCTCAGGATCGGGAGCGCGGGACCTAGCGGCCGAGCGCGGAAAAGTCAATTTTTTGCGTGGCCTTCGCTCTGTTGCGCAGGGGAGGTGCGGCGTGGACGCCGCAGGTCTTTACCGGCCGTTAAGTATGTTGCGATTGGGTGTAAGGGATTGATTCCCAGGACACTCGCCGATGTCTGAACCTGCCCGCGCATTCCGTACTTCGGAAGACGACAGCCATCGCGGTGCGGGGCCGCTGCAGGACTGGCTCGCCGCCATCAAGCGCTACGAAACCGAGGAAGACCGTGGCCTGAAGGTACCGGCCGCCGACAACACCCCCTGGGGACCTCGCCTCGTCCAGCCCGCTCCGGCTGCCGCCGAAGAGGCCGAGGCCGCCGACATCTCCGAACTGATGGCCGAGAACCTGATGCTGAAGGCGCGGCTGCAGGTTGAGCAAGACCGGCAGGATTCGTTGCAGACGGCGCTCGCCGTGCAGATCCGCGAGTTGCGCGAGCACATCGCGCAGGAAATGAGCACCCTCGAGGAACTGCGGGCTGGACGGGAAGCGGTGCAGGCCGAGTACGACGCCTTCCAGGCGGAGCGAGACAGCCTCCGCCGCGCGTGCGACCGGGCCGTTGCGGAGCGTGATTCCGTCCGCGCCGAGCGGGACGTGTTGATCGCTGAGCGAGACGGGCTGCGCGGCGACCGTGACCTGTGGCGAGCCCGTGCCGAGGCCCTGGCTCAACCCTTGTTCCAAACGAAGGCCTGAAACGGCGAAGGGCCACCCCGTTTCCAGGATGGCCCTTCCATTGCCGAACCGACACGTCCGGCGGATCTGTTCCGAATTCGAGTCTCAGGCGCGCTTAGAGCGACGCGCCGGAGGCGAAGGTCCAGGTCCGGGAAGCCGAGACGGTCGGCTGATGACAATGAGACACTGGATCACCTCCTTTCGTTAGTTGCGGGTGAAACGAAGGTAGGCGGCCCGATGCGGCTTGTGAAGGGGACGGGCCTGCGTCCGTTAGCCCACCACGCCGGTCGAATTTTTGCCGCCGTTGCGGTTGGGGGTAAGACGGCCGGAAGGCTTCCATCCTCCATCGTGATCCCGCCCGTGAACGTTCAGGTTCCTCCACCGCGCCCGTCCGATGAGGCGGCCCTCGATCCCGAGGCGATGCGCCAGCCGCTGCCGAGCGCGTGGTACTGCGTCGGCCCGGCCGATAGCCTGTCGGGCGGTCGCCTGCGGGCCGTCGCGCTGAACGGCGAGCAGATGGTGATCGGCCGCGGCAAGGACGGGGCGTTCTTCGCCCTCCGTGATCGCTGCCCCCACCGGGGCATGGCCCTGTCGAAGGGGCCGTTCGATGGGCAGACGCTGATGTGCCCGTTCCACGGCTGGCGCTTCGGCACGGATGGTGGCTGCCGTGACGTGCCGACGCTCTCGGAGCATGACGCCGCGGATTTCTCCCGCATCCGGGTGCAGCCCTTCCCCATCCGCGAGAGCGCCGGCTTTCTCTGGGTCAATCCGCATCTCGGTGCGCCTGTCGGTGAGCCGCCCGCCGTGCCGGAACTGGGCTTCAAGCCTGCCGGAAGCCTCGTGGTCGAACTGGAGGTCGAGGCTTCCTTCGATCTGACGGTGCTCAGCCTCGTCGATCCCGGCCACGTCGCCTTCGTCCACGATACGTGGTGGTTTCGCCCCTCGAAGCAGCTGCGCGAAAAGGTGAAGATCTTCGAGCCGGTCATGCACGGCTTCACCATGGCGAGCCACGCCACCACGACGAGTTCGCCGGTCTACCGGCTGCTCGGCGGCGTGCCCGAGGTCGAGATCGAGTTCCGCCTGCCGGGCGTGCGGCTGGAGCGCATCCGCGCTGGCGAGAAACACGTGGCGAACTACACCTTCGCCACGCCGCTTTCATCCAACCGGACAATGCTGACCAATGCGCTCTATTGGAGCATGCCGGCCCTCAACCTACTGAAGCCGGTTGCCCGGCCGCTGATGCGCCAGTTCCTCGGCCAGGACCAGCGGGTGCTTCAGGACGCGCAGAAGGGGCTAGACCGGAAGCCGACCATGGTGCTGTTCGGCCAGGGCGACCTACCCTCGCAATGGTATTTCCGCCTGAAGCGCGAGGCGCTGGAAGCGGGCCTCGCCGGCCGGACTTTCGTCAATCCACTAGAGCGGCGCGAGCTGCGCTGGCGGTCGTAGCACGGTGCAGATCTCACGCGCGGCAAGCTTCCGTTAACCATGATTTACGTAGTCTCGCGCCAGGACCGAGGCCCCGAGACACGTTCGCCAATGCCCCGCTATTTCATCGACCTGCACGACGGCATTCAGCCCATCAAGGACGAGGTCGGATTCGACTTGCCCGACCTGCCCGCCGCCCGCGCCAAGGTGGTTCGCATCATGTCGGCCATCGCCCGCGACATGCTCCCGGACGTGGAGCGGCAGGATTACGTGGCGGGCGTTCGCGATGCCGTGGGCAAGGTGGTCTACCGGGTGCGCCTGTCCCTTGCGACGGAGGTCATCGAGGGTTGATCCGGCCCATGGCCGATCCGGCAAGGTGCCGCGCTTGACCGGCGCGGCGGTGCCGCCATCTCTCGCAGCATGAAACGGCGCAGCCTGCTGACGGTCGCGAGCGCGGCCACGGTCATGACCCTCGGCGGCGTCGGCTACGCCGCCCATCGCCGCAACGCGAACCCCTATTATTCGGGGCCGGTCTCGGACCATTTCGACGGAAAACGGTTCTTCATCCCCGGCGTCGATACCGATCGCGGCCTGAAGGACATCGCCCGCTGGCAGGCCCAGCGGCAGCGCACGCCCTGGCCGAAGAGCGTTCCGAGCCCGTTCCCCGCCGACACCCCGCCGCAGCGGGTGTCGGGCCTGCGCGTCGTGCTCATCGGGCATGCGAGCTATCTGGTGCAGGTCGCGGGCCGCAACATCCTCATCGATCCGGTCTTCGCCAAGCGGGCCAGCCCCGTGCGCTTCGCGGGACCGAAGCGGGTGAACCCGCCGGGCATCGCGCTGGCCGACCTGCCACCGATCGATGCTGTGCTCATCACCCACAACCATTACGACCATCTCGATGGGCCGAACCTCGCCCGGATCTGGCAGGAGCATCAGCCCCTCGTCGTGGCGCCTCTTGGCAACGACGCGATCCTGCGCGGTTATGACGACACGATGCATGTCGAGACCCGCGACTGGGGAGAATCGGTTGATCTCGGTGATGGGCTTTCCGTTCATCTCACCCCCGCCAACCATTGGTCGGCGCGAGGGCTGAACGACCGCCGCATGGCCCTGTGGTGCGCCTTCGCGATCCTGTCGCCTCAGGGCTTCCACTACCATGTCGGCGATACCGGCCTGGGCGACGGCACGATCTTCCGCAACGTGCGCGCGCAGTTCGGGCCGCCGCGTCTCGCGACGCTGCCCATCGGCGCGTACGAACCGCGCTGGTTCATGCGGCCCCAGCACGTCGATCCGTACGAGGCGGTGGAGATCGCCGGGCTCCTCGGCGCCGCGCAGGCGCTTGGCCACCATTGGGGCACGTTCCAACTCACCGACGAGGGCGTCGAGCGACCGGCGGAGGATCTCGCCGCTGCCCTCGACGCGGCGGGTTGGCCGCATGAGCGGTTCATCCCCCTCCGGCCGGGGCAGGTCTGGCAGGGCTGAGCGGCCAATCACCGGCACGATGTATGCAAGATACCTGACGCGGTGATGCCAGCCGCGTCAGCTTCAGGACCCCAATGTCTTTTGTCGTGCCGACACGCCGTTCCCTCATGGCCGGAGGCGCGGCACTCGCCGCCCTGGGCTCGAGCGCCCGCGCCGCGAGCGAGCCGGGCAGCCTCACCTACGGCATCTCCATGACGGATCTGCCCCTCACCACCGGCCAACCGGACCGGGGCGCGGGCGGCTACCAGTTCACCGGCCTTACCCTCTACGATCCCCTGGTCGCCTGGGAACTCGATGTGGCCGACCGGCCGGGCAAGATGGTGCCGGGCCTCGCCACTGCGTGGGAGAACGATCCGGCCGAGCGCAAGAACTGGATCTTCCGCCTGCGGGACGGCGTGAAGTTCCATGACGGCTCGGCCTTCGACGCCGACGCGGTGATCTGGAACTTCGAAAAGGTGCTGAACAAGGAAGCACCGCAATTCGACCAGCGGCAGGCGGCCCAGGTCCGCCCGCGCCTGCCGGGAGTGGCGAGCTACAAGAAGCTCGACCCGATGACGGTGCAGGTGACGACGAAGACCGCCGACAGCCTGTTCCCTTACCAGATGCTCTGGTTCCTGATCTCCTCGCCCGCGCAATTCGAGAAGGTCGGCCGCGATTGGGCGAAGTTCGCTTTCGAACCCTCGGGAACCGGGCCGTTCAAGCTCGCCAAGCTCACGCCGCGCGTCAGCCTGGAGATGGTGCCGAACGCCGAGTACTGGAACAAGAAGCGTATCCCCAAGCTGTCGAAGCTCACGCTCGCCTGCGTGCCGGAAGATCTGGCGCGGGTGAACGCCCTGCTCTCGGGCAATGTCGACCTCATCGAATCGCCCGCGCCCGATGCCGTGCCGCGCCTGAAGGGGGCGGGGATGCGGGTGGTCGGCAACGACACGCCGCATGTCTGGAACTACCACCTCTCCATGCTGGAGGGCTCGCCCTGGCGTGACCTGCGCCTGCGCAAGGCCGCCAACCTCGCCATCGACCGGGACGGCGTCGTGCAATTGATGGGCGGGCTCGCGAGCCCTGCGGCGGGGCAGGTGCAGAAGTCGAGCCCGTGGTTCGGCAAGCCCGACTTCGTGGTGAAGACCGATGTCGATCAGGCCCGCAAGCTCGTCGAGGAGGCGGGCTACTCGGTAAAGAACCCGCTCAAGACCACGATCCTCATCCCGAGCGGCGGCACGGGGCAGATGCTGTCGCTGCCGATCAACGAGTTCGTGCAGCAGAGCGGGCGGAGGTCGGCATCCAGGCCGAGTTCAAGGTGGTGGAACTGGAGGTCGCCTATACCGGCTGGCGCCAGGGGGCGGCGGATCCGAGCCTGAAGGGCGTCTCTGCCGGCAACATCGCCTACGTCACGTCGGACCCGTTCTACGCGATCCTGCGCTTCTACGATTCGAAGCAGATCTCACCCAACGGCGTGAACTGGAGCCATTACCGGAATCCCGAGGTCGATGGCCTCTGCGACAAGGTGAAGGCCAGCCTCGATCCCGCTGAGCAGGACAAGCTGCTCGCCCGGATCCACGAGATCGTGGTGAACGATGCCGTGCAGGTCTGGGTGGTCCACGACACGAACGCCCATGCGCTGTCGAACAGGGTGAAGCAGTATGTCCAGGCCCAACACTGGTTCCAGGACCTGACGACACTGGACTGAGGGGGGCTCCCGGAACTCCTTGTCGCGAGCACAGTTGTTTCGCGACTCAAAAGGGGAGGATCCAATGAGAATCGTCTTGGCCGGCGCCCTCGTCGCCGCTTCTGTTCTGACGGCTGTCCCGGCCTTCGCCCAAACCATCGAGCTCGGCCCGCGTGGGCCGAGCATCGATCTGCGTTCGCGCGGTGAGCGCGAGCGCGATTTCAGGCGTGAGCAGTATCGCCGCGATCGCGAGGCCGAGCGTCGCTATTACCGCCGTGAGCGTTACAGGGACGAAGGCTACGGTGACCGTTACGAGCGTCGTGAATATCGGCGCGGCTACGGATACTGAGATCGCTACATCTTCAAGCGACAGGGGCCGGTACTCGCCGGCCCCTGTCGCGTTTTGGAACCTGCGATGGCGTCGAATGCTTCTTTTCGCACTTGCGTCAAAGCCGCGCGCAGCTTAGGTGTGCGTGGCATCTGGTTCGGGAGAAAGTGGCAATGACCCTTCGTAACATCAGCGGTTTCGCGGCCGTGGCCCTCGTGGCGGTTGGTTTTGCGGCGCCTGCCGCCATGGCGAAGCCGGCTGGCGGCGCCGCCGCCGTCAAGATGATCGACACGGACAACGACGGCACCGTCGACATGAAGGAAGTCGAGGCCGTGGCCTCCGCCACCTTCGATCGCCTCGAGAAGGATTCCGACGGCACCCTCGACGCGAAGGAGTTGAAGGGCCGCCTGAGCAAGGCTGGCGTGCAGTCCGCCGATCCGGATTCCGACGGCACCCTCGACAAGAAGGAATACCTCGCGGCCGTTGGCGAGCGCTTCAAGATGGCCGACCCGGACGGTGACGGCACCCTCGACGCCAAGGAGCTGAACTCCAAGGCTGGCAAGGCGCTCCTCGCCCTCATCAAGTAAGGCGCGGGCCGTCAGGCCCCCTTCACCTGAAGACGGGAAGCCCCCGGCGATCTGCTCGCCGGGGGCTTTTTCGTGATTGGGTGTCGGCTGTTCCTGTCGAGGAAAACGCGCAGGTAGGGGCCGACGGCGTCTGGCCGCTCGACGGCCAGGAGGTGCGCGGCCTTCGGCAGCACGACGAGCTCGGCCTGGGGGACGTGGTCGCAGATCTCCTGCGCCATGGTCGGCGGGGTCGAGGGATCCTCGCGGCCTGCAATGACGAGCGTCGGCGCTTGGAGCGCCCCGAGGCCGGGGCGGAGGTCCATCCGTCCGATGGCACCACAACAGGCGGCGTAGCCAACGGGATCACACGCGACGAATCTCTCTCGCACCGCTTGCACTGCGGCCGGTTCGTGCTCGACGAAGCCGGAGGTGAACCAGCGCCCGAGCGTCGCTTCGACGAGGGCACCGAGGCCCTTCTCGCGCACGGTCCGAGAACGCTCGTTCCACATCTCCTCGCTGGGCAGGCAGGCCGCCGTCGCCATGAGCGTAGCGCTGATCACCCGCTCCGGCATCCGGCAGGCGAGGTCCTGCACGGTCATGCCGCCGAGCGAGAGGCCGACGCAATGGGCGCGGGCGATGCCCAGTGCATCGAGCAGGCCGACGAGATCACCGGAGAGGTCCGCGATTTCGGTTCGTGCGTCACGCGCCCCCGATGCGCCATGGCCGCGCGTGTCGTAGCGCAGGATGCGGTAGTGCCCGGCGAGGGCGGGCAGCAGCGCGTCCCACATGGCCAGGGTCGCGCCGAGCGAATTCGAGAAGGCGACGACGGGCGCGCCCTCCGGACCTTCCAGAGTGTGATGCAGATCAATGCCGTTGACCGAAATGGACGCCAAGAAACCGCCTCCGTTCCCACTTCAGGCCTGACCCTGGGGAACCATGACCCAGGCCCGTTCATGCAGGTCATAGAGCACCGTCTTAGTGACCGTCTCCCCTGAAGCGATCGTGCCCGCGACAACGATGTTGCCGGTAAAGAACCAGGAGAGGCCCAGGTTGTCGAGGCGGCCGACGAGGCGCCACGTCAACGCCTTTGGATAGAGCACCAGCCGGCATCGGAAGACGGCATGCGGTGGTTCTCCCTATGAGGCACGCCCCCGCCGACCGGGAGGCGGGCTCGCGTTGATTCCATTCCGGTCACAAGGGCAGGTGCTGCCGTGGTCCATTCAGAAGACGATCCCTTCGATCTTCGCCGCTTCGTCTCTGCTCAGGAAGACGTCTACGAACGGGCGCTCTCCGAATTGCGCGCAGGCGCCAAGCGCAGCCACTGGATGTGGTTCATCTTTCCACAGATTGCGGGTCTCGGATCGAGCCCCATGGCCCAACTCTACGCGATCGGCTCCCTCGACGAAGCGCGGGCCTATCTCGCCCATCCCATTCTCGGGCCCCGCCTGCGGGACTGCACCGAGGCGACGCTGAGGGCGGGCGGTACGGCCCATGCCCTGTTCGGCAGCCCCGACGACATAAAGTTCCGCTCGAGCATGACGCTGTTCGGCCGCGCGGACCCGGAGGAGCCGCTGTTCCTCAAGGCTCTCACCCGGTTCTACGGTGGCGCCGAGGATCCGAAGACGCTGGAGCGCCTGCGGTAGCAGGCGGCCGGATACGGCTTCAGCGGCCCCACATCCCCACGCGCTCCGCCCTTGCCTGATCCTCCGCGTCCAGCAGGTCGGCCGGGGCGTCCTCGCGGGCGCGGGCGCCACCTGCCGCGACGATCATCCCAGCAAGGTCCGCCCCGTCGAGGGTGCAGCGGGCCCCGGTCTCGCCGGGCCCGGTGCAGATCACCTCGCGCCGCCTCAGGTAGCCCGCAAGCTGCCGGGCGAGATGGCCGCCCTGACCCTCAAGGCCGAGCAGCCGCACGGTGCGTCCCCGGAAGGAGAGGGTGCCGGTGTCGATCACGCTGGGCACGCCTCGCACCTCATCCTGACCGACTGTCTGCGGCGCAGGGGGAGGAGGGGCGGGGGATGCCGGCTCGGCCCGCGCGGCGGAGACGGCCTTGCGGGCCTTGCCCTTGGCGAGCAGGGCCGAGGCCCGCTGCACGAAATCGTGGAAGATCCCCGCCGGCATCTCGCCGCCGAACATCTTGTTCATGGAGCTGTCGTCGTCGTTGCCGACCCAGACGCCCACGACGAGGTCCGGGGTCATTCCGACGAACCACGCATCGCGGAAATCCTGGCTGGTGCCGGTCTTGCCGCCGATGATCTGGCCCGGCACCCGGGCCGCCCGGCCGGTGCCGGATTCGACCACGGCCTGAAGCGAATCGAGCATCATGGTACGCGGCTCGACGGGCAGGCTCGCCGTGCCCGCCGGGTCGCTGCGGACATAGACCGGCTTGGGATCGCCGCCCCTTATGGCGTTGACGCCGTAGGTGTCCAATGGCGTCAGTCCTGAGAGAACCGAGCCGAAGGCGCGGGTGATCTCGATGAGACTCACCGCCCCCGAGCCCAGGACGAGGCTCGGCACGTTCGGGAGTTCGGATTGGATGCCGAGGCGCTTGGCGGTGGCGATGATCGCCGGGATCCCCACTTCCTGGCCAAGCTGTGCCGCGACGGTGTTGATCGACAGGGCGAAGGCGGTCCGAAGCGGCACCGGCCCGCGATATCGGCTGTCGTCGTTCTCGGGCTCCCAATCGCCGATCCGCACTGGGCGATCGACCAGCACGGTCTCGGGGCTGAAGCCCTTCTCGTACGCCGTGAGGTAGGTGAGCATCTTGAACAGCGAGCCCGGCTGGCGCTTCGCCTGCACAGCCCTGTTGAACTGGCTGTCCTCGTAGTCGCGCCCACCGACCATGGCGAGGATCGCCCCCTCCTTCGACAGCACGACCATGGCCGCCTGCCCGACCTTCCGGCGGGCGCCGTCCTTGTCGAGGCGGCGGGCTACAGCCGCCTCCGCGAGGCTTTGGAGGTCGAGGTTCAGGGTCGATCGGACGGTGATGTCGCCGTCGGTCCCCGCGAGGCGCTTCAGGTCCGGGGCAATCATGTCGAGGAAGTAATTCGTGCCGGGCGGGGCCTCGGGCGGGGTCTTCAACGTCACGCTCTGGCGCCTTGCGGCATCGGCCTCCTTCGGCGTGATCGCGCCGGTCTCGACCATAGCCTGCAACACCACGTCGGCACGCTCCTTGGCGCCGCCGAGGTTGCGGGTCGGGGCCAACTGGGAGGGGGCGCGGACAAGGCCCGCCAGCATCGCCGCCTCGGGCAGGGTGAGCGCCTTGGCCGGCTTGCCGAAATAGCGCCGCGCGGCGGCATCCGCGCCATAGGCGCCCGCACCGAAATAGGCGGCATCCAGATAGCCGAGCAGGATCTCGTCCTTGCTCATCGTCGCCTCGGCGCGGAGCGCCAGAAGGGCCTCCTGCGTCTTGCGCCAGAGGGTCTTCTCTTGGTTCAGCGTGACGAGCCGGACATATTGCTGCGTGATGGTGGAGCCGCCCTCGCGCACGCCGCCCCCGCGCAGGTTGCGCCAGAAAGCCCGGGCGAGCCCACGCAGGTCGATGCCGAAATGGCTGTAGAAGCGCCGGTCCTCGATGGCGATGAGAGCTTGCGCGAGATGCGGTGGCAGATCGGCCGCGGTGAGCTTCTGCCCCCGGAACGTGCCGCGCGTGGCAAAGACGCGGCCATCATCGGCCTCGACCGTGATGGCGCGTTGTCCGTTCACCGTCACGCCGCTGCCCAAAGGCGGAAGCGTCAGCAGCGCCGCGAATATGTAGATCGCGAGCAGGACGATCGGCAGCAGGATCGCGCCGCCCGCAATGGCGAGGATCGGCCGCTTCCCGGAGGCCGCGCGTAAGGCGGTGAACCGGCTATATGGACTAGGCCGAGCCAAGCTTGGCTCCGCCTGGGTTTGCTCTCGTGGTGCCCGAGCGGGCCGGGCGGTCTGGCGCTGCTTGCGTGCATCGAGGGCACGCGTGAAGCCGGAGCGCGCGGCTTGATACGAGGCTCCGCCCGCTCGTCCCACGAAGACGCCGAGGCTGCGCCCCAGCGCCGCCGCCGCGCCCAAGACCTCGCGCCCGGCGGAGCGGGTGTCCGGTGGCGCATCCTCCGGGCGGGGAGCGTCCGGGCGCGAGCCGTCGCTCACGGCCTAGGCGGCAGCGCGGCGGTGTGGCGGGTGCGGAGGCTGAAGGCGAGGATCAGGAGCATCACTCCGAACGCGATGGCGTAGGCACCAACCCACCAAGTGAGCACGAGAGCGACATACCCGGCTCGATCACCAGGGCAAGCCCGAACAGGAGCGAGACGATGCCGCCAAGGAGCAGCCACCAACGTCCGTAATGCAAATGCAGGCGGAAGGCGGCGGCGATCATGAGCGCGCCGGTCACGAAGGCCCACACGGCTAGCAGCAGCACGAAGCCCCAGACGGCCGCCGCGGGCACGAGGAACGCGGCGACTCCGACGATGATGTCCACGAGGCCCTCGAACAGCAGGAAGCCCCACCGTTCGTGGCGCTGCGCCGCGCGGATCGCCCCCACGATGGTAACGACACCGTCCACCATCATGTAGGCGGCAAAGAAAAGGACCAGCGAGAGTACGACGGCGCCCGGCGCGGCCAGGGCCGCGATGCCGAAGAGGAGGCTGACGAGGCCGCGCACGGCCACGAGCCACCAATTGCGCGCCAGCGACGCGCTCATGGCGTCGAGGCGCGCCACCCCGACGAGGGGCACGCCCGATGGAGTCGTGACGCGAGGATCGAAGGAGGGGCCGGTCGTCATGGCTGTCTGCGCTCCGATGGAGGCTGAAACCGGCGCGGCCAAGCTGCGCCGTTTGGCCTCAGAACGCCGGGCGGACGGGGCCGTTCCGGTCCCGCCTTTCTCAACCACCCACTCGCCCGTTCTGGTCCCCCCTTTCTCAGCCGATTACTCGGCCGTGGGCGGCAGCGCCTCGGTCACCTCGATACGGCGCGGCGAGGAGGGCTCGGCCTCGGGCGGGGTGACGGTGTCCGCAACGGCCGCGACGGCGGTCACGCCCCGGTAGCGGGCGAGGCGCTCATCGATCATGTCCTCAATGCGGTTCTGGAACTCCGCGATGGTCAGGTGGCGACGCTTGCCGCCCAGCTTCTGCGTGAACAGGCTGCGGTTCGCCTTGGCGGCGGAACGGAATGCCTTGGCGGCGGTCTCGTCGGGCTTCTCGTTCGAGAGCGATAGGAACCGGCCTGCGCTCGCCGTGCCGAGGAAATGCGCGAGGTACATCTCCGCCGTAGAGAGCGGGCGCCCGACGCGGGCCTCGATCCGGTCCCGGTCACGCTTGATCGAGCTCGGCGGCCATCAGCGCGGCGACGCGCGGGTCGTTGCGAAGGGAGAGGACGTGTTCCTTCATGCCACCCGCGACAGTGATGGCGGGGCCGCTGCCTTTCACCGAGGCGGCTTCCTCATCGAGGCCGTAGCGGCCGCCGAAATCGCGGATCAGCTCCAGCCAGGTCGCCCGCACGAACTGGAACAGGCCCTGGGCCGAAGAGGTCGCAGCCTTTGCGTCGGTGTCGAAGCTGGACTCCTTGTCCGCGAGCGCCATCATGTAGACAGGATCGACGCCGGCTTCCTCGGACGCCTTCACGATGGTGTCGACCACCTTGAGCGGAACGCTGCGCTCGCCGAAGCGCACGGCATCCTCACCGGCCTTCTGCGTCATGCGGGGAAGGGCGGCGAGGTTGTCCTCGATCAGGGCCGTGGTCGGCGGGTCTTGCTCCGGAAGGGGCAGTCCGTTCCAGGCCGAACGGGTCTCGGTCGGTGCGGCAGCGGTAAGGGCGGTCTCGGCCTTCGGGCTGTTCTCGATCCGGTCATGGGCCTGGGCGGCCGTGGCGAAGAAGGCCGGTGCCTTTGCACTCTGCGGCAGGCCGAAACCGGCGAGCAGGCCGAGTGCCAGGACACCTGTCGCACGCCTGCGGGCAAACCGCCGGGTGCGTGTGGTCGTCGCGAGCATGAGTCCGCCCACGTCGTCGGCGCAGAGCGCCGGCTCCGGGAAAACCCCCATCCTTTGGTCCTCTTGTTCCCTGTCTCCGAAGGCCCCGGCATCTGACGGCGAGGTGCGTTCGGGCGGCTGCTCTATCAGCGCCTGCCGTGACCAGAATGGGACGGCGAGGTGATCTGACCGTGGCAGGGTCTACGAAGGGTTAACCATCGGAGCCCTGCGGGAAGGCCGCTCGCACAGGTTGAGCACAGGGGCGCGGCTAGGCCTGCTACGAACAGATCATGCAAGTTGCGGTTGCAAGATGTCGCAGCCGGTCTTGGAACGAAGCAGCGACGGCCCAGTTGGGTAGGGCCCGTTAGCCGGGCACGCGGGTTCGACCCTCCAACCCGGACGCGTCCCGCGTCCTTACAAGGACACTAGTTTCCCATGAGCATGCAGACCGGTCGCCGTGTCGGCGTCGCCATCGTTGGCATGGGGGGCGCCGTCGCGACCACCGCCATTGCCGGCATCGAGATGATCAAGTCCGGTTCGAACCGGCTCGATGGGCTGCCGCTGGCGGGTGTGCCGGTCAACGGCATGGCGGATTACAAGGATCTCGTCTTCGCGGGCTGGGACCTGAACGGCGACGACCTCGCCTCGGCGGCCGCCGGGCACGGCGTGCTGACGAAGCAGGACATCGAGAACGGCGCCCAGGTGCTGAAGGGCATCACGCCCTGGCCGGCGGTGGGCAGCGCCAAGTTCTGCAAGAACATCGACGGGCAGAACCGCATCGTCGCCAAGGACCACCGCGAGGCGGTCTCGGTCATCGCGAACGACCTCAGCCGGTTCAAGAAGGAGAGCAACCTCGACGACGTCGTCGTGGTGAACCTCGCCTCGACCGAGCGTTGGCCCGACCTGTCCGATCCGACCCTCAATTCCAGCGCCGCCTTCGAGAAGGGCCTGGACGAGAGCGACGAGGCGATCTCCCCCGCGATGCTCTACGCCTACGCGGCGATCAAGAGCGGCATCCCTTACGCGAACTTCACTCCGTCGGTGGCCGCCGACGTGCCGGCGCTCCTCGAACTCGCCAAGGACCTCAACGTCCCGGTGGCAGGCAAGGACGGCAAGACTGGCCAGACCATGATGAAGACGGTGCTCGCCCCCGCGTTCAAGGCCCGCGCCCTGCATGTGGACGGCTGGTTCTCGACCAACATCCTCGGCAATCGCGACGGCCTCGCCCTCAACGATCCGAACTCGCTGCAGTCGAAGCTCAACACCAAGGGCACGGTGCTCGATTCGATCCTCGGCTACCCGGTCGAGGATCACCTCGTTCACATTCACTATTACCGCCCGCGCGGTGACGACAAGGAAGCCTGGGACAACATCGACATCACCGGCTTCATGGGCCAGCGGATGCAGGTGAAGGTGAACTTCCTCTGCAAGGACTCGATCCTCGCCGCCCCGCTCGTGATCGAGATCGCCCGCGTCCTCGACCTCGCCAAGAAGCGCGGCGACGGCGGCGTGCAGGAGCAGCTCTCGACCTTCTTCAAGGCGCCGATGGTCAAGAACGGCCACGGTCCAGAGCACGCCTTCGGCAAGCAGGAGAAGATGCTTCTCGACTGGCTCGGCGTTCACTGATGCAGGACGAGACCGGGGCGGGCGCCAGTGCGCCTGCCGAGTTGCGTGATCTCCTCGTGGAGCTCAACGACCTGAAGCGCGTCCGGTCCGCCGGGCGCGAGGGGACCATCGCCGAGCGCCTGTTCGCGCAGGGGTGGTCCATGCTCACGGGCGGCGCCGATCCCGAGGACGTCGCCCTCGACATCACTGCCACCGCGCTCGCCGCGACCCGTCTCACCGATCTCGACGCCGCCTTCCTCGCCGCCGCCGGTCTCTCCGAGGCCGAGGCGGCGACCGTCCTGCGCGCCGGGTTCGATGAGGTGACGGGGGCGCTCGATCCGGCGCTCCGCGACAGGCTCCGCGCCCGGCTCACCCCCGGCGAGGCGCCGGAGGCGGGTTTCGTGCCGGGCTTCGTCGGCGCCCTCGCCGCCCAGCCGCGGGCGGGCATCACCTGCCCCGGCAAGCCCCGCATCCTGCTGGAGCCACCGGAGAACCATGCCGAACACTGCCTGATGGTGGCGGTGTATGGCGTGTGCCTCAGCCCGTTCTACGGGGCGGATCCGTCGAGGGTGTTCCTCGCCGCCATGGCGCATCACTTCCACAACGCCGCGATGCCCGATGCGGGCTTCACCGGCGAGATGCTGCTTGGCGACCATCTTCTGCCGATCATGGAGGTGGCGACGGGCTGGGCGCTCGGGGAACTCGACGAGGCGGGTGGCCTGCGCGCCGCCGTCGAGCGTGCCCGCGCGATCCTGCCCGACGATTCCACGCCCGAGGGCCGCGCCTTCCATGCGGCCGATTGCATCGATCGTGTCCTCCAGATCGCTCAGCATCTCCGCGCGGCGACCCTGACCATGGGCACGGTGCTCGATGAGATGGAGTTGGTTCATGCGGGGCCGGTGAAGGGCTTCCATGACAGGGTTCTGCGGGACATGCGGATCCCTTGAGCGCGACGCTTGATCGATGGGCGCTCGCGCCCATCTGCCGATCCTGTCCGTGAGCGCCATGATACCCTTTCCCCTCGTCTCGCCTTCGACCGGCCACCCCCTGAAGCCCGACGCCCCGCATGCCCTGCGGGACGCCGAGACCGGGGAGCGCTGGCCGGTCATCGACGGCATCCCCTACCTGCGCGTCGGCCGCGAGGCGCTGGTGGAGCGGGTGCTCGCCCATCTCGATGCCGGCGAATTGGACGAGGCGTTGTGCGCGATCCTCGCCGACCAGGACGATTGGTGGAACGGGCCGCCCGCCGACCCGGCCGATCTCCTCACCCTGATCCGCGAGCGTCGCACCGCCACCCTGCGCGATGCCGTGCGGCTCCTCGGCTGGGGGCGGGTGGGAGACTATTTCCTGCATCGCTGGAGCGACCCGACCTATCTTGCGGGCCTCGCCATGCTTGAGGCGCACTGGAACGAGCCGACCTGCGTCTTCGAATTCGCCTGCGGCATCGGGCATTACCTGCGCGAACTCGCCCGGCGGGGCTGCAAGGTGGCAGGGGCCGACGTGGTCTTCGCCAAGCTCTGGGTCGCCCGGCATTGGGTGGTCGGCGAGAAGGCGCAACTCGTCTGCTTCGATGCGAATTCGCCGCATTGGCCAGTGCCCGGCGCGCCGGTCGATCTCGTCGTGTGCAACGACGCGTTCTACTTCCTCGACGACAAGCCCCGCATCCTCGATCACCTTCGCCAGATGGCAGGCGACGAGGGCTGGCTCGCCCTGAGCCACATCCACAACAGCGATTGCCCCGGCTTCTCGGCCGGCAAGGCGGTGACCGTGGAGGACATCGCCGAGCTCTTCCCCGACGCCCTCGTCTATGACGACGACGAACTGACTCACGCCCTGGCCGAGGCCCGCGCCCCGATCCCGCACGAGGTGGGCGAGTTACGCGGTTGCGAGGCCTTCTCGGTGGTGGCCGGGCCGGGGATGCGCCCGGCGCCGCGCTCCGTGGTGGACGGGCTGACCCTGCCCAAGGCCGGGACGCACCTGTCGCTCAACCCGCTCTACGTGCCGGATGGCAACGATTACGCGATCAGCTTCCCCTCGGAGCGGTACGAGGCCGAATACGGCCCGCGCGTCACCTACCCGATGCGCTCGCCGGGACCGGAGCGGCTGACCTATGGCGGGGGCATCGACGCCCCCGAGACGCCGCGCGTCCGTGTGCGTGAGTTCGTCGACCTGCCGGAGCGTTGGTGATGGGGCCGGTCGGCTGGGGCATCATCGGCTACGGCTGGGTCGCCCGTGATTACATGGCGCCGGGCATCCGCGGAGCCGGGCATCGGCTGGTCGCGGTCTGCGACCCGAACCCGGCCTGCCGCGAGGCCGCCGCTGCCGAGGGCGCCCGAACCCATTCGGACCTTTCCGCCTTCCTCGCCGATCCCGAGGTCGAGGCGGTCTATGTCGCCACCCCGAACCATCTCCACCGGGAGGCGGTGGAGGCGTTGGCGCGGGCGGGCAAGGCGGTGCTGTGCGAGAAGCCCATGGCCGCCGCGCTCTCCGATGCGGAAGCCATGGTCCAGGCCGTCGAGGCGGGGGACATCTTCTACGGGACGGCCTTCGA
The DNA here is from genome assembly GCF_042661665.1 of Methylobacterium komagatae. Lineage (NCBI taxonomy): Bacteria > Pseudomonadati > Pseudomonadota > Alphaproteobacteria > Hyphomicrobiales > Methylobacteriaceae > Methylobacterium > Methylobacterium komagatae. The sequence goes on along the minus strand of NZ_JBHSWN010000001.1, from coordinate 709,936 downwards.
TCAGCGCCACCATCCGGCCCATCGGGCAATCCGCGAGCACATCGCTTCGGGCGCTCTGGGCACCGTCACGACGGTGCGGATCGTCTATGCCTGCTGGCTCGGGCGGGATTGGTCGGCGGCGGGCCAGCCGAACTGGCGGATCGACTCCGTCCAGGCGGGCGGTGGCGCGCTGATCGATCTAGCGCCCCACGGCATCGACCTGATCGACTTCCTTCTCGGCGAGCCACTCACCGACATCACCGCCCTCACGCAGAGCCGTGTCCAGGATTACGCCGTCGATGACGGCGCCCTGCTCATCGGGCGGACCGGCACGGGTGCGCTCGCGAGTTTGCATGTGGCCTACAATTGCCCCGACGCGTTGCCCCGGCGCCGCCTGGAGATCGTCGGCACGAAGGGCCTGCTCGTGGCCGAGAACACGATGGGCCAGACGCCCGGCGGCAGCCTGACCTTCCATGACGGCACTACGGGCCGAACCGAGCCGGTGTCCTTCGACGGCGACGCCTCACCCTTCACGGAGCAGGTCCGCGCCTTCGGTTCGGCGCTTCGCAACCCGAGCGAGCGCGCCGCCTACAGCGCCGCCCGCGACCTGCACACGATGCGCCTCGTGGCGCGGGCCTATGGGCAAGGATGATGGTTCCTCCGCATCGTCATTGCTTCGCTACGCTCGCAATGACGGCGACGGGATAGAAGTAAGGATCGGACGTCACCGTGAGCGAGACCCAGGACGAACGCGCCCGGCACGCCAAGCTGAAGGCGCCGCGCTCTTATCCATTCGGCGCGCCCCGCCGGATCGAGGGCCTGCCCGAGCGCCTGCCCGATCCGGTGCGCGCCTACCTCGACATCCTTCCCGAGGGGAAGATCGTCGGTTTTCCACTGGCGCCCCTCGACCGGACGGGTGTTCCCGTCTGGTTCGTGGCGCTCTTCCTCGACGATCCGTTCTTCGTCGGTGCGATGCCCTCCGGCATCGGCTATGGCGCGACCGATGACGAGGCGCTGATCGGCGCCGTCGCCGAGATCGCCGAGAACCTGATGCCTTCGCTCGCGGTGCTGCCCCGCGCGAAGGAGCGGGCGAGCTACGAGGATCTCGTTCGGGTCTACGGCGAAAAGTCCGTGGCCGATCCGCTGACCCTCTGCCTGCCCGCCGGATCGTCGGTCGGACGCGCCACCGTCCTCGAATGGACGCCCACGATCCGCCACGCCACCGGCGAGATCGTGCTGATGCCGCTCGACATCGCCGCGACGGATTATTTCGAGCTGTCCGAGGGTTATCAGCCCTTCACCAACCTGATCACCAACGGCCTCGGCGCCGGTCCGGACGTGCCCTTCGCGCTGGGCCACGGCGTGCTCGAACTGCTTCAGCGCGATGGCAACGGCCTGCTGTTCCGCGCCCTCGACCAGGGTGTGATGCTCGACCTCGACGGCATCGGGCCGGAGAACGCGGCGATGCTCGCCCGCCTCGAGGAACTCGGCATCCGGGCCCTGCCGAAATTCGCCACGGACCAGTTCGGCCTGACCAACCTCTACGTCGTCGGCTACGACGAGGATCCGGATCGCGCGCCCGCGCCCATCGCCCTCTCGGCCTGCGGCGAGGCCTGCGACCCCGATCGCGACCGGGCGCTGCGCAAGGCGCTGCTCGAATTCCAGGCCGCCCGCGTCCGCAAGACCTTCGGCCACGGCCCCCTCGACCTCGCCGCGACCGTGACGCCGCCGGGCTATGTCGATGCGTTCATTCAGAAGGCGCTCCCCAGCTTGGACCTCGAAGAGGGCAGGGCGCTTCAGGCCATGCTCGAATGGATCGAGATGCCGAATGCCGGGTTGCGGGCGGTGCTCGCGGACACGGTCTATTCCGAACGCTCGAGGAAGGCCTTCACCGAACTGCCGACGACCAAGCCCGAGGACGGCCATGCGCGGGGCAAGATCGCCTGTGACCGGCTTCTGGAGGCCGGGTTCGATGTGCTCTACGTCGATTGCTCGCCCCCCGGCGGCGGGGTCGGCGTGGTGAAGGCCATCGTGCCGGGCCTCGAAGTCGAGACCATGAGCTACTACCGCATCGGCGAGCGCAACACGCGCAAGCTGATCGAGCGCGACCACCCACTGATCAAGTTCGGCGCCGAAAGCGAGACGCTTCGGCCCGTCCGCCTGACGCCGGAGGCGCTTGAGCGGTTCGGCGGCCAGCCGCTGTTCGATGTGGCCCTGGCCGAGCGCATCGTCGGGCGCCACTATCCGCTTTATCGCGAGCCGGAATCGCACCACGCGCCGTTCCGCTTGCAGCAGCGGAAGGGGAGGGCCGCGTGACGCTTCGTTTCGCCTACAACACCAACGGCGCCGCCAACCACCGGCTGGACGACGCCCTGCAACTGATCAAGGCGGCGGGCTACGATGGCGTCGCCCTGACGCTCGACATCCATCACCTCGATCCCTTCGCCGAGAACTGGGCGGCTGAAGCCGGCCGGGTGGCGAGCCTCATGGAGAAGCTCGACCTCGCCTGCGTCATCGAGACGGGTGCGCGCTTTCTCCTCGACCCGACCGCCAAGCACGAGCCGACCCTCGTCACCGCCGATGCGGCGGGCCGCGCCCGGCGGGTCGGATTCCTGAAGCGGGCCTGCGAGATCGGCGGGATGCTTTCCGCCGAGGCGGTCTCCTTCTGGGCCGGCGTGCCGAAGCCCGGCGTCGACCACGACGAGGCGCGTGGCTGGCTCGCGGACGGGCTCGCGGAGGTCGCCGCCTTCGCGGCCGAGGCGGGCGTCGTCCCCTGCCTCGAACCCGAGCCCGGCATGCTGATCGAGACCCTGGACGATTTCGCCGCCCTCGACATTCCCGGCTTGAAGCTCGCCCTCGACACCGGCCATTGCCTCGTCACCTGCGAGCGCGAGCCCGCGGCGGCGGTGCGGGAATTCGCCGACCGGATCGGCACCGTGGCCATCGAGGATATGAAGCGCGGCAGCCATATCCACCTGCCTTTCGGCGAGGGCGACATGGATGTGCCGGGCGTCCTCTCGGCGCTGGAAGAGATCGGCTTCGGCAAGCTGATCTGCGTGGAATTGTCCCGCGAGAGCCACCGGGCCGACGTGATGATTCCCCAGTCCCTCGAATACCTGCGCACCTGCCGCCGTCCGGGGCCGGATCTCGCCTCCGGACAGGAGACGAGGCGGCAATTGTGAGTGCGACCCAATGAGAATCCTCTTCCTCAGCCGTCGCTACTTTCCGGCCATTTCCGGGATGAGCGTCTACGCGCAGAACCTGCTGCGAGAGCTCGTCTCGGCCGGGCACGACGTCACCATGGTCTCGCAATACCGGGGCGACGCGTTCGGCACCCGCGTCTATGGCGGGGGGCCGCCCCCGACCGTGCCGGGCGTGACGGTGATCGGGCTCGAACAACTCGGCGAGCAGACCAGCGGCGATTTCGAGCGCGACATCGACACGATGGTCGACACCATCTGCGCCGAGCACGGCAAGAAGCCCTTCGACATCCTGCACGCGCAGTACGGCTACCCGACCGGCTATGCCGTGCTGCTCGCCTCGAAGCGGCTCGGCGTGCCCAACGTGGTCTCGATCCAGGGCGGCGACGGCCACTGGGTCGGCTCGTGCTGCGAGACGCATCGCCTCGGCATGCGCGCCGTCCTCGACCACGCCAACGCCCTGTTGATCGGCGGCACATCCTTCGTAAAGGAAGTCTGCGACCGGCTGGGCTCCGACCCGGCCCGGTTCACCATCGTGCCCGGGGCAGTGGATACGGCCCGGTTCGCACAAGGCACGCAGGACGGCTTGCCCGAGGCGCATTCCGGCCCGATCCGGATGCTCTATCACGGCCGGGTCGATCGCCGGAAAGGCGTGCTCGACTTCATCGAGGCCCTGACGATCCTGCGCGATCAGGGCACGCCCTTCGCCGCGACGATCTCCGGCATCGGTCCCGATGTCGATCCGGCCAAGGCGTTGGCCGAGCAGCACGGCTTCGGGCCGGAGGCGATCCGCTTCACCGGCTATGCCGAGTACGAGACCGTGCCCGCGCTCTATCGGGATGCGGATGTCTTCGCCTCTCCGACCTATGCGGAGGGTTTCTCCAACACGATCCTGGAGGCCATGGCGGCGGGCCTGGCGGTAGTTTCCTGCCACGCGGTCGGCGTGTCGGATTGCCTGCGCGACGGCGAGAACGGTCTCCTCACGAATCCCGGGGACATCCCTGCGCTCGCCGCCAACCTGACCCGGATCGTCGAAGATGGCGCCCTACGCCACCGTATCGCCGCCGCCGGGCTGGAGGAATGCCGCCGGGTCTATTCCTGGCAGGCGGTGGGGGCGCAGATCATGAACGTCTACGGGCAGGTTCTGCACGAGAACCCCGCCCAGGACGTACCGGACGAGTTGCCGTTCGACCCGTCCTGCCGCTTCCGCGCCGAGCCGCACCTGCTCTGAACGATGCCGACAGCGCTCGCCCTCTCGCCCCATCTCGATGATGCCGCCTTCTCGGCGGGCGGGCTCCTCGCGACGCTCGCCTCCGGGGGGTGGCGGGTGGTGATGGCGACGGTCTTCACCCAGAGTGTCACCGATCCGAAGGGTTTCGCCCTGGCTTGCCAGCTCGACAAGGGCCTCGCGCCGGAGGTCGATTACATGGACCTGCGCCGGGCCGAGGACGGGGCGGCGGCACGGGAACTCGGGATCGCCGCCCCCGTGCACCTGCCCTTCCGGGAGGCGCCGCACCGGGGCTACGGCTCCGCGCCCGAACTCTTCTCGGAGGTCCATCCGGACGACGGGATCGACCGGGACCTCGCCCCCGCCTTCGCCGACCTGATCGGGGCGGAAGCGCCGGACCTGATCCTCGTGCCCCAGGCGGTCGGCGGCCATGTCGATCACGTGCAGGTCGTGCGCGCCCTGCGAAGCCTCACGCCCGCTCAGCCCATGCTGTGGTGGCGCGACTTTCCCTATACCGTGCGCGAGGCGAATCCGAAGGAGCCGCTGGCTCCCCTCTTCTCGGATCTGACGCCGCGCGCCTTCGCCCTCGACGAGAGGTCGCAGTCGCGCAAGCTTTCCGCCTGCGCCGCCTATGCGAGCCAGATCGGCTTCCAGTTCGGCGGACGGAACGGTCTCGCCGAGCGTCTGATGCGGGAAGCGGGGATCGAACGTTACCGCTTGTCAGGACGATTGCCGGAGCCGTTCCCGGCTCGCGATGCCCCCTGAGCCCGAGGCCCCGAAAAGTCTCGCGGATCCAGCGGCTCTCGCCGCGCGACGGGCGCTCGTCGATTTGCCTCACGTGGCGCCGATCCGGGCTCTCGCCCGCGCCATCGCCGCCGAGCAAGGGGCTCCGGTGCCGGACCCCGATCCCCTCGACGGGGGCGTGGAGGCGCGGCTTCTGCTGCTCCTCGAAACGCCCGGCCCGATGGTGCTTCGCACCGGCTTCGTCACCCGCGACAGCGCGAACGGCACGGCCGCCAACCTGTTCCGCTTCCTGCGCGAGGCCGGGATCGCGCGGCGCGATACGCTTATCTGGAACGCGGTGCCCTGGGTGATCCACGCCCCCGGCGCCCTCAACCGCGCCCCGCGCCGGTCCGAGGCACGAGCGGCCGAGCCCTATCTCGCTCCGCTCCTGGCGCTGTTGCCCGATCTTGTGGTCGTCGTGCTGGCCGGTCGCTTCGCGGGCGGGTGCGCTCCGGTGCTGGCAACTCTGCGGCCCGGCCTGCCGGTGATCGCGATCCCGCATCCGAGCCCGACCTATGTGTGCACCTCGCCCGAGGTGCCCGCCAGGATCCGACGCGGCTTTGCGGAGGCCGCGGACATCCTCTGTGGGGGATGAAGGCACGGTCTGCCGTCTTATTTCGCATCGTGATCGCGCACAGCGCATACGGCCTCGCTGGCCATGAGCGGGTGTTCGGCTTACATGGCGGGCGACGGGCCGCGGTCCGGGTGATCCGGCAAGGGGCTTCTCACCCTGCGGCCTCGAACCCGCCCTGCCCACGCGAGCGAGGGGACGGACGCCGATCCGCATGAATTTCCAGGGGCAACATCGGGACGATGTCGCCTCGGCCAAGCCGGTCGAGGAGGGCACGTCGCAGGGCGATACGGGCAAATCAACCCGTCGCAGCCGCTATGCGTGGATCGGCACAATCGCGAGTATCGTCATCTCGTGCGTTTCCATCTTCGTGCTGTACAAGCTCGTCCAGAGCGTCTCCTGGGCGGAGGTGCGTGGCGCGCTCGATAAGGCGTCGGCGACTCAACTGGGGCTCGCTTTCTTCTTCGTCGGCATCAGCTATCTGTTCCTCACCGGATACGATGCGCTGGCCCTCCGGCAATTGCGCATCAAGGTACCCTACCGCATCACCGCGCTCGCCTCGTTCACGAGCTATGCGGTGAGTTTCACCCTCGGCTTTCCCCTGCTGACGGCAGGAACGATCCGCTACTGGATCTACGCCCGGCAGGGTCTCTCCGCGTCCAAGATCGCCGCGCTCACGGTCATCGCCGGATTCACGTTCTGGCTCGGCATGGGCGTCGTGCTCGGCCTGTCCCTCATCATCGAGGCGGGGCAACTCGCTGGTCTCGCCTTCACGTCCATCGAACTGAACCAGGGCGTCGGCTTCGCCGCGCTCCTCACCGTGCTCGGCTACCTCGCCTGGGTCTCGGCTAAGCGTCGGCATGTCACGGTCAAGCAATGGCGGCTCGAATTGCCGGGCGCCTCGGTCTCCATCGGCCAGATGATCGTCGGCATCGGCGACGTCTGCGCGGCGGCGGCGGTGCTCTACGTGCTCCTGCCGCAGGAGACCGGGATCGGCTTCACCACCTTCCTCGCCATCTACGTGCTGGCGGCGATGCTCGGCATCGCCTCCAACGCGCCGGGCGGGATCGGTGTGTTCGAGGCGACGATCCTGCTCGCCCTGTCGAGCCTGCCGCGCAACGAGGTGCTGACCTCGCTGCTCCTGTTCCGGGGCTGCTATTACGTCGTGCCGTTCGTGACCGCGCTCGCGATGCTCGGCCTCTACGAGATCGTGAAGCGGGCGGGTGGCGCCAGCGACCGGGAGCGGTCGTCCGGGCCGCCCGAAGGCACAGCCGGACCCTCCGGGAAGTCCTGGCCGGATCAGCGCGAAGGCTGACCGGGAGACCTGCCCGTGATCGACGATCCTCGAAGGCCTGCGGCCTGGAGCGGCGCCGCGATCACCGGGGCAGCGTTCATCGCCTTCCTCCTTTGGGAGGGGAGCCTCGGGGTCGTAGGGGCCTTCGCGGGCCTCGTCGCCATCGCCCTCGGCGGGCTCGTCGCAGGGCGTCGGCGGACTCTACCGCCGACCCGGCCTGTCGCGGGCACCCCGCGCCACGCCGTGGCTGAAGCGCTGCTCGCCCACATTCCCGATCCGGTCATCCTCGTGGACCGGCGCACCCGCGTTCTGGAAGCCAACCCCGCCGCGCGGGCGCTGTTGCCGACCCTGCACCTGTCCCATCCCCTGGCCTTCGCCTTGCGCGACCCCGAGATCACCGATGCGGTCGAGGCGGTACTAAATGGCGGCCCGACGCAGCGCGTCGCTTACGAGATTCGCGTGCCCCTGGAGCGGTCGTTCGAGATCCAGGTGGGAGGGCTTCAAGTGCCGGACGGCTCCGGTGCGGGGGCGGTGTTGTTCCTGCGCGACCTCACCTCCGCCCACCGGCTCGAAGCGATGCGGGTCGATTTCGTCGCCAATGCCAGCCACGAGTTGCGCACGCCGCTCTCCTCGCTCCTCGGCTTCATCGAGACCCTTCAAGGGCCTGCACGGGACGATGTCGCCGCGCGCGAGAAGTTCTTGGAGATCATGCGCGTCCAGGCGCAGCGGATGCGGCGGCTGATCGACGACCTGCTCTCCCTGTCGCGGATCGAGCTACGCGAGCACGTCGCGCCGACCACGTTGGTCGATCTCGGGGCATTGGCGAGGCAGATGGTCGAAGCGCAGGCGCCGCTGGCCGCCGCCCGTGACGCGAGCGTGGTGTTGATCGAGGACGGTGGCCCCTTCCGCGTGCAGGGTGATGCCGACGAACTCACGCGCGTGATCGAGAACCTGATCGCGAACGCCGTGAAATACGGTGGCGGCGAAATCCGCGTCGGCCTGACCCGCGAGGAGGAATCGCGGCACGGTCCCCAAATCGTACTGACGGTCTGCGACGAGGGTCCCGGCATCGCGCCGGAACACATCCCCCGGCTGACCGAGCGGTTCTACCGGGTCGATGTCGCGTCGAGCCGTGCCCGCGGCGGCACCGGGCTCGGCCTCGCCATCGTGAAGCATAGCCTGCGCCGCCACCGGGGCCGCCTCACCATCGAGAGCGAGGTCGGCCAGGGGACGACGGCGCGTGTGAGCCTGCCCGAATACCGGGCCGGCTTGGACCGGGATTGAACTTGAGAGCGCGTCCCGCCGCTCAGGCGTAGGGCCCGATCCCCAGGCCGGTCTCCACGCGGGTGATCCAGTCGCGAAGCCGCTCGTAGGGAGCGAGATCGAAGCCGCTCTCATGCGCCATGCGCGTGTAGGCGACGAGGGCGATATCCGCGAGGCTCAAGGCGTCGCCCGAGAGGTAGGGCGCCCGGCCGAGGCTCGCCTCCATCAGCCGCAGGGCGTCCTCGCCCCGTTCCTTCAGCTTGGGATCGAGGTCGGCCGGGTCACGGCCGAGATAATGAAGCTGGTAGCGCCGCACGGCGATGTACGGCTCGTGGCTGTACTGCTCCCAGAACATCCATTGCAGCATCCGCGCCCGCGCCAGAGCCGCCTGCGGAATCAACGCCGTGCCCTCCGCGAGATAGGCGATGATCGCATTGGACTCGGACAGCACCTCGCCGCCGGGCAGCACCACGAAGGGCACGCGCCCGGCGGGATTGAGGGCGAGCATGGCGGGCGTGCGCGTGCCCCCCGCCGGCACGTCGACCTCCTCCCAAACGAAGGGAAGGCCGAGATGCTGGGCGACCCACTTCACCTTGAGGCAGTTGCCGGAGCCGGAATTGCCGTAGATCGTCAGCGGTGGCATCGCTCGGTCCTGCTCCCTCGATGATCGGGCCGGGTTCCCCCTTGCACGACAGAGCCTGGAGCCGCATTTTTTGAGCCATTCCGAAGAATGATGGCCGCGGGCCGGAATAAGTGGGGTGGGCGTCCGTTTATTCCCTGGCATGCGAACAACGCATCGTCTTTGTCACCCCGCGTGCCCGGCCAGCCAGAGGCTCGCTGAACGCGCGGTCGGCAAGCGAGCGGCGTCGCAACGCCCAGTGATAACATGAGGGCAAATGATGCGGTCAGCTACGTTCGGCGCCATCGTCGTCGCTTTGATGGGAACGCCGGCTTTCGCTCAAGACGCTGGCGATGTGGCGGCGGGTGAGAAGGCTTTTGCGCCGTGCAAGGCGTGCCACAACTTCCAGAAGAATGGTGTCGGTCCGGATCTGAAGGGCGTCGTCGGCCGCAAGGCGGGCACCTACGAGGGCTACGCCTACTCCGCCGCCCTCAAGAATTCCGGCCTCACCTGGGACGAAGCCAATCTGCGTGAATGGCTGAAGAACCCGAAGGCCAAGGTGCCCGGCAACAAGATGATCTTCCAGGGCATCAACGACGACAAGAAGCTCACCGATCTGATCGCTTATCTCAAGTCTCAGTCGTAATCGTGCCGATGGCCGGGGCGGACTCCGTCGAGTTCCGCCCCGGCAACCGGCAACCGGCAACCGGCAACCGGCACGCGCCGCGACGTGCCCTGCGGTCCCCGGCGCAGCCCATCCGCCCTTGACCTTCCCACGATGGGAACCCCCATCTGAGGGGGCATGGATACGATCACCCCTTCCCCCGAGCCTGAATCCGTCCGCCTGAGTCTGCCCGTCGAGGGCATGTCCTGCGCGGGCTGCGTGTCGCGGGTCGAGCGGGTTCTGGCCGGGTTGCCCGGCGCCAGCGATGTGTCGGTGAATCTCGCCACCAAGCGGGCGAGCCTCGCGCTCACGCGAGATCATGCGCCCGCCGAGGTCGCCGCCGCGCTTCAGAAGGCAGGCTACCCCGTCGCCACGGCCGAGACCACGCTGCCGATCGAGGGGATGCATTGCGCCTCCTGCGTCGGCAAGGTCGAGAAGGCGCTCGCCGCCGTTCCCGGCGTCACGGAGGCGAGCGTCAACCTCGCGACCGGGCAGGCGCTGGTGCGGCACGGCGAGGGCGTCGTCGCCCCTGCCGACCTCGCGACGGCGGTGAAGGCAGCGGGTTACACGGCGCTTCTGCCCTCCGACGCGGCCACGGTGGATCCGGCTGAGCGGCGCGAGGCCGAGGCGCGGGACCTGCGGCGGGATTTCGGGATCGCCGCTCTTCTCACGGCCCCCATTGTCGTGCTCGACATGGGCGGGCATCTCGCCGGTCACGGCCTTCCGGCATTTGCTCACGGGCAGGGCGCCGCTCTCGTACAGGCGGTGCTCGCGACCCTTGTCCTCGCATGGCCGGGGCGACGCTTCTTCACGGCGGGTCTTCCCGGCCTGTTCCGGGGTCACCCGGACATGAACGCCCTCGTCGCCCTCGGCGCGGGCGCAGCCTACCTCTACTCGCTGGTCTCGACGCTGGCGCCGCAGATCATGCCGGAGGGGGCGGCCCACCTCTATTTCGAGGCGAGCGCCGTCATCGTCACCCTGATCCTGCTCGGGCGAACGCTGGAGGCCCGCGCCCGTGGCCGCACCGGCCAAGCCATTGCCCGGCTGATGGACCTGACACCGAGGATGGCGCGGGTGATCCGCGACGGCGCCGAGCGCGAGGTTCCCTTGTCCGCGCTGGCGGTGGGGGATGTGGTTCGCGTCCGCCCCGGCGAACGCATCGCCGCCGACGGCACGGTGGTGGAAGGCGAGAGCCGCGTGGACGAGAGCATGGTGACGGGCGAGCCCGCTCCCGTGCGGAAGTCGCCCGGCGCGGCGGTGGTGGGCGGCACCCTCAACGGCGGCGGCAGTCTCGACCTGCGGGTCGGCGCTGTTGGGGCTGCGACGGTGCTCGCGCAGATCGCCGCTATGGTCGAGCGGGCGCAGGGCGGCAAGCTGCCGATCCAGGCCCTGGTCGATCGCGTCACTGGCCGGTTCGTGCCCGCTGTGATCGGCCTTGCCGTCGCGACGTTCCTCGGCTGGCTTCTCCTCGCCGCGGCGCCCGCCCTCGGCCCGGCCCTCGTCCACGCCGTGGCCGTGCTCATCATCGCCTGCCCGTGTGCCATGGGCCTCGCCACACCCACAGCCATCATGGTCGGCACCGGCCGGGCGGCGGAGAAAGGCGTTCTGTTCCGCGATGGCGCCGCGTTGCAGGGATTGGAACGGGTGAGGGTCGTCGCCCTCGACAAGACGGGTACCCTCACGGAAGGACGCCCGGTGCTCGCCGGGAGCGAGACCGTCGCGGGCTTGTCCCCGGACGAGGCGCTGCGCCTCGCGGCGGGGCTCGAAGGACGATCCGAGCATCCCCTCGCGGGGGCAATCATCGCGGCGGCGCGGGGGCGCGGCCTGGACCTGCCAGAGGCGCAGGCTTTCGAGGCCGTGGAGGGGTTCGGGGTCTCGGGCCGGGTCGAGAGCCGCGCCGTCGCGGTCGGGGCCCTGCGCTACCTCGACCGGCTGGGTATCGCTCGCGACCCTGCGCTTGCCGCGAAGGCGGAAGCTTGGTCCGGCGCGGGCCTCAGCCCCGTGCATCTCGTCCTCGACGGGCGCCATGCGGCGGCGCTCGCCGTGACCGATCCGGTCAAGGACGGCGCGCGGGACGCGGTGGCGGCGTTGCGCGCGCGGGGACTCACGGTGGCGATGGTGACGGGCGACGATCCCGGTGCCGCCGCCAAGGTCGCGGCCGGGCTCGGCATCGCGGAGGTGGCGGCGGGCATCCTGCCTGGCGGCAAGGCCGAGGCGGTCAAGCGTTTCCGCGAGGCCCATGGGCCGGTGGCCTTTGTCGGCGACGGGGTGAACGACGCTCCGGCCCTGGCCGAGGCGGATGTCGGCCTCGCCATCGGCACGGGCACGGACATCGCCGTGGAAAGCGCGGACGTGGTCCTGATGTCCGGGGCACCGGAGGCGTTGAGCGCGGCCTTCGCCCTGTCGCGGGCGGTGATGGCCAATATCCGCCAGAACCTGTTCTGGGCCTTCGCCTACAATGCCGCGCTCATTCCCCTGGCGGCGGGGCTGCTCGTTCCCTTCGGCGGACCCTCCCTGTCGCCGATCCTGGCGGCGGGAGCCATGGCCTTGTCCAGCCTGTTCGTGCTCGGCAACGCTCTCCGCCTGCGCCGCGCCGGGGAGGCGGCGTGAGCGAGGGCCTCGTCACGGTCGGCGAGGCGGCGCGGCTCACGGGCGTCTCGGCCAAGATGATCCGCTGGTACGAGGCGCGGGGTCTCCTGCCCCCCGCCCGCCGCACGGCCGCCGGGTATCGGCACTACGGCGAGGCGGACATCCGCACGCTGCACTTCGTGCGCCGCGCCCGCGATCTGGGCTTCGACGTGGAGGCCATCGCGGAACTGCTGGCCCTGTGGAGCGACCGGGCGCGGCCGAGCGCGGCGGTGAAGGCGATCGCCCAGGCGCGGATCGCGGAGCTTCGCCACCGGATCGCTGCCCTGGAGGGCATGGCGCGCAGCCTGGAGCGCCTATCGGCCGATTGTTGCGGCGACGAGCGCCCGGATTGCCCGATCCTCGACGACCTCGCCGCCGGAACTCCCGCTCCTGCGCTGAGGACGAAGGCTCCACGCCGACGGGTTTCGGATTGACGCGGCATATGGCCTTAGGCTTGCTCGGGCTTTGAGGACGCGTCTCCAACGGATCCAGGCCGGCATGCCCGTCCCCCCACCCATCAAAGCCTTGTCCGGCCCCATGAAGGCATGGCGGCACACGCTCCATGCCCATCCGGAGTTGCTCTACGACGTGGAGCGCACGGCGGATTTCGTGGCCGAGCGCCTGCGGGAATTCGGCTGCGATGAGGTCGCCACCGGCATCGGCCGCACGGGTGTGGTGGGGGTCGTCCGGGGCCGTGGACGGCGCTCGAACCGCGCCATCGGCCTTCGCGCCGATATGGACGCCCTGCCGATCCAGGAGGTGCGAGATCTGCCCTATCGCTCCACCGTTCCCGGCAAGATGCACGCCTGCGGGCATGACGGGCACATGGCCATGTTGCTCGGCGCCGCGAAATACCTCGCGGACACGCGCGATTTCGACGGCAGCGCCGTGCTGATCTTCCAGCCCGCAGAGGAGGGCGGGGGCGGCGGCGAGGCGATGGTCGATGACGGGCTGATGGAGCGGTTCGGCATCGAATCGGTCTACGGGATGCACAACGTCCCTGGCATGGCCGTCGGCACCTTCGCCGTACGGCCGGGGCCGATCATGGCCTCCACAGACCGGTTCATCGTCACCATCGAGGGGCGCGGCGGCCACGCCGCCCTGCCGCAGAACGCCATCGACAGCGTGCTGGTGGCGAGCCACGTCATCATCGCCCTGCAGACAATCGTCTCCCGCAACCTCGATCCCCTGCAATCGGCCGTGGTCTCGGTCTGTGCCCTCGATGCGGGCGAGGCGTTCAACGTCCTGCCGCAGAGCGTGACCATGCGCGGCACGATGCGCACCCTGTCCCAGGCGGTGCGCACGCAGGTGAAGGCAAGGCTCGAAGCCCTGGTCGGCGAGATCGCGGCGGGCTTCGGGGCGACGGGCCGCGTCGAGTACGGCGCGAGCTACCCCGTCACCGAGAACCACCCCGCCGAGACGGATTTCATGGCAGGCGTCGCCGAATCCCTCGTCGGGCCGGAGCAGGTCGACCGGGCGGTCGCGCCGATGATGACCGCCGAGGATTTCTCCTACATGCTCGGCCGCCGCCCCGGCGCCTACATGTTCATCGGCAACGGCGACAGCGCCTCGCTGCACCACCCGCTCTACGATTTCAACGACGAGGCCGCCCCCTACGGGGCCGCGCTCTGGGCGCGGTTGATCGAGGCCGGGCTGCCGGTGGAGAGCTAGTTCGCAGCCGCCTTTGGCGGTCGGCCGCCCTTGCGACCGTTTTCCCGCGCGCTCGCGGCCTTCACGGCAGAGCGTACACGGCCTCCGGCAGCGCCGAGTTGAGCCGCCATCCAGCCCTTCGAGCCTAAAATGCCCTGAAGAACGGCTGGTACGTAGAGATCGGCGTCGAGCGCAGGCCAATGCAGACCGAGACCTGACGGGCTGATCTCGATGACGGCGAGGTCGCCGGGATCCGCATCCGCCAGTCCTTCGGCGAGGCGCGGCGGGAAGGCGACCTGCACGCCCGTACTGAGTTCGATCACGATTCGATCGGCATCTGAATCGTATCGTGCGGAGAGGGCAAAGCCGTTCCGCTGCAGAGCGTCCATCTGCTCCTCGGCCTTTTGGATGTCCCGTTCAGTGACGGCCATGAATGGCCCTCCAATGTGCGCACAGGGCATCAAGCGCCCGCCCCAACTCATCAATGATCAGGTTGAGATCACGACGGTTGAAGCCAAAACTTTCGCGGAGGCTCGGCGGTCCATCCGGACAATGCAGAATGAACACAGCCTCACCCTCTGCCCCTTCACGCGCACGTGGGCGGGACGGTGGTCGTTCGGGTAAATGACCACTCGCAACCCATCGAAGCGATAGACGACCGGCATGGCCGATCCCTATCAAAACCCAACCGCTTGGGAAATGGCTCTTAAAGTTGTAACCGGCTTTGGCGCTGCCTCACCCCCCGTAGCGCCCCTTCAATAAGGCGTAGGCCAGCCGTGCCGTCTGCACCTCGCCGCCTTCGGGGCGACCGGGCTTTGTGGATGGGTTCCAGCCGTAGAGGTCGAAATGGCCGTGGCGCTTCGTCTTGGGGGCGAAGCGGCGCAGGAACAGGGCTGCCGTGATCGCCCCGGCGAAGGGGCCGTTCGAGACGTTGTTGAGGTCGGCCACCTTCGAGTCGAGCATCGACGCGTAGGGCTGGTGCAGGGGCATGCGCCAGATCGGGTCGTGTGCTTGCGCCCCCGCCTCCGCGACCTCCCGCGCCAGGGTTTCATCCTCCGTGAAGAAGGCTGGCAGATCGGGGCCGAGCGCGACGCGGGCCGCGCCGGTGAGGGTCGAGAAATCGAGGATCAGGTCGGGCTGATCGGCCTCCGCGAGTGTGAGGGCGTCGGCCAGGATCAGGCGTCCCTCGGCATCGGTGTTGCCGATCTCGACCGTAAGCCCGGCGCGGCTGCGCAGCACGTCGCCGGGGCGGAAAGCGTTGCCCGCCACCGCATTCTCCACGGTCGGGATGAGGAGACGCAGGCTCAGCCGGAGCCCTGCGCCCATCACCATGTCGGAGGCTGCCAGGGCGACGGCGGCGCCGCCCATGTCCTTCTTCATCAGCAGCATGGCGGAGGAGGGCTTGATGTCGAGCCCGCCCGTATCGAAGGCCACGCCCTTGCCCACCAGCGTGACGCGCGGCGCATCCTCGGGCCCCCAGGTGAGGTCGATCAAGCGGGGAGGGCGCGTCGATGCCTCGCCCACGGCGTGGACCAGTGGAAACTCGCGCGCCAATTCTTCACCCTGCACCACGCGGATCGCCGCGCCGTGTTTCTCCGCGAGCGACCGCGCGGCGGCCTCGATCTCGGCGGGGCCGAGGTCGTTGGCCGGGGTGTTCACGAGATCGCGGCCCATGGCCACCGCCGCAGCGATGCGGGTTACCTCCGCACCATCGACGCCCTCCGGCGTGACGAGGCTGGCCTTAGCGGCGTCCCCCTTCCGGTAGCGGCCGAAGCGATAGCTGCCGAGAAGCCACGCCAGGGACGCAGCGGAGGCGTCCGGCGCGCCTTCGAGCCGATAGGCGCCGACCGGAAGCAGTGTCGGGAGGCGACCGGCAATGAGCGGGTCGGCGCCCGACGCCTCCGGGTCCCCGAGGCCGAACAGCACCCGCGCCACGCTTCCGTCCGGCCCTGGCAGGTAGGCGACGGTGCCCGCCTTGCCGGAGAAGCCGGTCGCGCGGGCGAAAGCCCGTTCAGCCGCGCTCAGGCCTTCCTCCCAGTCGCTCGCGCGCAGGCACGTCACGGCGATGGCGGGCGTGCCGGCAGGCAGGAGTGCCGCGATCGCTCTGGCCTCGGGAACGGAGTGGCTCATGAATGGTCTCGACCTCGCCGGGCGAGCCCTTCGGCGCGCCCTTAACCCAGGGTTAGGCTTAACGATCTACCACCGAGGCAACGGCACGGAGAAGGGCGATCCGCCTCGCCCGGCCCGCCATCGCCATGAGCCTCGCGCGGAGCGTGACATGACCCCGGCCCCCTTTCTCCTCCGCGGTGTCGCCATCCTCGGCCTCGCCGTGACGCTCGGCGCCTGCAACACCTCGTCCGGGCCCGAGACGACGGGCTCGATCGGGCCCGCCCGCACCGCTGACTCGGCGGCCGCCTCGGCGCGGCGCGATCTCGACGGTCTCGCCGAAGCCTATAAGGCCAATCCGGGCGACGCCCGCACCGCTTTCCGCTATGCGCGGGCGCTTCGCGCGACGGACCAGATCACCCAGGCCAGCGCCGTGCTGCAGCAGGCCGCACTCCGCAACCCGCGCGACACGGTGATCCTGGGCGCCTACGGCAAGTCACTGGTGGAGGCCGGGCGCTATCGCGAGGCCCTCGAGGTCCTCTCGAACGCCCACACCCCGGCCAATCCCGATTGGCGCATCCTGTCCGCCGAAGGCTCGGCCTCGGCGCAGATGGGCGATCAGGCCCGCGCCCAGGGTTTCTACGAGGCGGCGCTGAAGATCCGCCCGAACGAGCCGTCGCTCCTGTCGAATCTCGGCCTGTCCTACGCGCTCTCGCGCGATCTCGACCGCGCCGAGGAAACCCTGCGTCAGGCGGCGGCCCAGCCCGGCGCCGATGCCAAGGTCCGCGCCAACCTCGCCCTCGTGCTGGGCCTGAAGGGCCGGTACGACGAGGCGGAGACGGTGTTGCGCCAGGACATGGGCCAGCAGGAAGCGGCAGCCAATGTCGCGGCCCTGCGTCGGCTGGCGGCTTCGCCGAACAAATTCAAGGACGGTCTGGCGCGGGCGCAGCGGGGGTAGGGACGCGTCCTCCCTTGCCTGACCCGAAACCGTCATTGCGAGCGCAGCGAAGCAATCCAGGGACGCGCGAAGCCAAGAGGTGGCCCGCTGCTCTGGGTCGCTTCGCTGCGCTCGCGATGACGTCGCGCTTCGTGGCGAGCGCGTCAGGCGAACGACAGCCTCCCGGACCTGTCATCACGTGCCGGTAGCGGGCACATTCGAAACGTTCTATACGGGCCGCGGCTGCGCCGCGCGGCATTCAGGGCGTCCAAATCGCCCCCGCGCCTCGTTCGAACCGGGCACTCCCGGGGCGGCGCGCGCCCGTCGGGCGCTTCACAGGCCGAACACCTTCGTGGCGCGGGTTATGCCTGCGCGTGTTCGATCAATTCGCAGCGAGGATACGACCAGCCGTGGCATCTCTCGATAGCTTCAAGGCCCGCCAGACGCTGAGCGCCGGTGGCAAGACCTATACCTACTATTCCATCCCCGAGGCCGAGAAGAACGGCCTGCGGTCGGCTGCCTCGCTGCCCTTCTCGATGAAGGTGCTGCTCGAGAACCTGCTGCGCTTCGAGGATGACCGCTCGGTCAAGAAGGCCGACGTCGAGGCTGCCGTCGGCTGGCTCGACCAGAAGGGCAAGGCCGAGGTCGAAATCGCCTTCCGCCCCTCGCGCGTGCTGATGCAGGACTTCACTGGCGTTCCGGCCGTGGTGGATCTTGCGGCCATGCGCGATGCGATGGTGGCGCTCGGCGGCGACCCGCAGAAGATCAACCCGCTCGTTCCCGTCGACCTCGTGATCGACCACTCGGTCATCGTCGATGAGTTCGGCACCCCGAAGGCGCTGAACGAGAACGTCGCCCTCGAATATGCCCGCAACGGCGAGCGCTACACCTTCCTGAAGTGGGGCCAGTCGGCCTTCGACAACTTCTCCGTCGTGCCCCCGGGCACCGGCATCTGCCATCAGGTGAATCTCGAATATCTGTCGCAGACCGTGTGGACGAAGAAGGAAGGCGGCGAGGAGATCGCGTATCCCGATTCGCTCGTCGGCACCGACTCGCACACCACGATGGTGAACGGCCTCGCCGTGCTCGGCTGGGGCGTCGGCGGCATCGAGGCCGAGGCGGCCATGCTCGGCCAGCCGCTTTCCATGCTGATCCCCGAGGTCGTGGGCTTCAAGCTGTCGGGCAAGCTGCCCGAGGGCACCACCGCCACCGATCTCGTGCTCACCGTCACGCAGATGCTGCGTAAGAAGGGCGTGGTCGGCAAGTTCGTGGAATTCTACGGCCCCGGCCTCGACGACATGGCGGTGGCCGACCGCGCCACGATCTCCAACATGGCCCCGGAATACGGCGCCACCTGCGGCTTCTTCCCCGTCGACCAGAAGACCATCGACTTCCTGAAGGTCACCGGCCGCGCCGACGACCGGATCGCCCTGGTGGAGGCCTACGCCAAGGCCCAGGGCATGTGGCGCGACGCGAAGACCCCCGACCCGGTCTTCACCGACACGCTCGAACTCGACATGGGCACGGTGCAGCCGTCGCTCGCCGGCCCGAAGCGCCCGCAGGACCGGGTTCTGCTGGCCGATGCCAAGTCCGGCTTCGCCTCCTCCATGCAGACCGAGTTCAAGAAGGGCGGGGATATCTCCGGTCGCTTCCCGGTCGAGGGCACGAACTTCGACATCGGCCACGGTGACGTGGTGATCGCGGCGATCACTTCCTGCACCAACACCTCGAACCCGAGCGTGATGATCGGCGCCGGGCTCCTCGCCCGCAACGCGGTGGCCAAGGGCCTGCGCTCCAAGCCTTGGGTGAAGACCTCGCTCGCCCCCGGATCGCAGGTCGTGGCCGAGTACCTCGCCAAGGCCGGTCTTCAGGACAGCCTGGACGCGCTGGGCTTCAACCTCGTCGGCTTCGGCTGCACGACCTGCATCGGCAATTCGGGCCCGCTGCCTGCGGCGATCTCGAAGTCGATCAACGACAACGACGTCGTGGCCGCCGCCGTGCTCTCGGGCAACCGCAACTTCGAAGGCCGCGTGAACCCCGACGTGCGGGCGAATTACCTCGCCTCGCCGCCGCTCGTCGTCGCCTATGCTCTCGCTGGTTCGATGCAGGTCGATCTCGCCAAGGAGCCGCTCGGCACCGGTTCGGATGGGCAGCCGGTCTACCTCAAGGACATCTGGCCCTCGGCCGCCGAGATCCAGAGCTTCATCGAGCAGACCATCACCTCCGAGCTGTTCAAGAGCCGCTACGCCGACGTGTTCGGCGGTGACGAGAACTGGAAGGGCGTCGAGGTGACGGAGGCCGAGACCTTCGCCTGGAACGGCGGCTCGACCTACGTGCAGAACCCGCCCTACTTCGTCGGCATGCAGAAGACCCCGGCGCCGGTCACGGACATCGAGGGTGCCCGCATCCTCGGCCTGTTCCAGGACTCGATCACGACGGACCACATCTCGCCCGCCGGCAACATCCGCGCGGCCTCGCCTGCCGGTGAGTATCTGCAGTCGCATCAGGTGCGGGTGCAGGACTTCAACCAGTACGGCACGCGCCGCGGCAACCACGAAGTCATGATGCGGGGCACCTTCGCCAACATCCGTATCAAGAACCAGATGGTCCGCGACGCTTCGGGCAACGTGGTCGAGGGCGGCTACACGCTGTTCCAGCCCACGGGCGAGAAGATGTTCATCTACGACGCGGCGCAGAAATATGCCGCGCAGGGCACGCCGCTGGTCGTCTTCGCGGGCAAGGAGTACGGCACCGGCTCCTCGCGCGACTGGGCGGCCAAGGGCACCAAGCTGCTCGGCATCCGCGCCGTGATCGCCGAGAGCTTCGAGCGCATCCACCGCTCGAACCTCGTCGGGATGGGCGTCGTCCCGCTGGTCTTCCAGGGCGAGACGAGCTGGGATTCCCTCGGCCTCAAGGGTGACGAGACCGTCACCATCAAGGGTCTCGCGGGTGAACTGAAGCCGCGCCAGACGCTGACCGCCGAGATCAAGTCCGCCGACGGTTCGGTGAAGCAGGTTCCGCTGACCTGCCGCATCGATACGCTCGACGAGCTCGAATACTTCCGCAACGGCGGCATCCTGCCTTACGTGCTGCGTTCGCTCGCAGCGTAAGGTCTGGGACGATCAAAAATCGAAAGGGGGCGGTGCCTTGGGCGCCGCCCCTTTTTTGCCCGTTCCGCCATTGCGAGCGGACCGAAGACGGCCGAGCTTGACGAGGCTGCACAGATCAATCGCGCACAAGCTTGTCGTCGTGCCGTAGCGCGCCATGTTCCGGGCCCGTAGCCAGGACATGCTTCATGACGACACCCGCGAGAAAGACTCTTGCCGGCTTCGCCGCCGCCGCGCTGATCGGGCTGACGGGCCTCGCCCAAGCCGCCGCGCCCGAGCGCCTGCGCGGGACGATCGAGACGGTCGAGCCCAACGCGATCACGGTGAAGACCTCCGACGGCAAGAGCGAGCGCGTGGCGCTGGCCGACGATGCCAAGGTGTCCTGGGTGATTCCGGCGAGCCTCGACCAGATCAAGGAAGGCACCTTCATCGGCACGGCCACCAAGGGTGAGAACCCGATGACCGCCCTTGAGGTCGTGCTGTTCCCCGAGGCGATGCGCGGCACGGGCGAGGGGCAATATCCCTGGGACGAGATCGCTGACACGACCGCCGGGGGCGCCAAGGTGAAGAGCGCCATGACCAACGGCACCGTCAAGGCCGAGACCACGGGCAGCGCCGCCCATCCGAAGGTCAAGAGCGCCATGACCAACGGCACGGTGAAGGCCGATGCGGCGGGCAAGGACGGCACCAAGACGCTCACGGTCCATTACGGCAGCGGTCAATCGAGCACGATCCTCGTGCCCGCGTCCGCGCCGGTTGTAACCTTCGAGCCGGCCGCACGAACGGCCCTCAGTCAGGGTGCCAAGGTGTTCGTCGTCGCCACCCGCAAGGACGGAACCGTCACCGCCACCCGCGTCGCCGTCGGCAAGGACGGCCTCACCCCGCCGATGTGACCGGTCCGGTCCCCGAAACCTATCGTCCCTTCACCGGAGAGAACATCATATGAAGACCGTTCAGAGCCGTTTCGCCCGCCTCGCCGCCGTGGGTCTCATCAGCCTTGCAGGCGTCTCCGCAGCCTCCGCGCTGGAACGCGTGCGCGGCACGATCGAGAAGGCCGATGGTGGCACGCTCACCCTCAAGACCGACGGCGGCAACGAGACGCTGAATATCGGCTCGGCCAAGGTCGTGTCCGTCGTGCCGTCGAGCCTCGACCAGATCAAGGAAGGTACCTTCATCGGCACGGCCACCAAGGGTGAGAACCCGATGACGGCGCTCGAGGTCGTGCTGTTCCCCGAATCCATGCGCGGCACGGGCGAGGGTCACTACGCCTGGGATGCGATCACCGACCACACGGCCGGAGCAGGATCCAAGGTGAAGAGCGCGATGACCAACGGCACCGTGAAGGCCGAGTCGGCCGGTGGCCCGAAGGTGAAGAGCGCCATGACCAATGGCACGGTGAAGGCCGACAAGTCTGCGGGTGGCGAGCGGACCCTCACGGTTAGCTACGGCAACGATGGCTCGAAGCAGATTGTCGTCCCGTCCTCGGCCCCGATCGTGGCCTTCGAGCCGGCGGATGCCAGCGCCCTCAAGCCGGGCGCCAAGGTCTTCGCCGTGGTCGACAAGGCCAGCGGCAAGATCGACGGCAAGCTGGTCGCGGTCGGCAAGGACGGTCTGACCCCGCCGATGTAATTGCCCGTCATCCCCTCTCCCCGTATGCGGGGAGAGGGGATACCTTCCCTATTTCAGCGCCACTTTGTACTCGGCCTCGGTCTTGGCCCGGACCTCGTCCTCGCTGACGCCGTCGGCGAGTTCGATCAGCGTCATGCCGCCATCGCCCTTCTTGTCGATGGTGAAGACGCCAAGATCGGTGATCACCAGATCGACCACATGCGTGCCGGTGAGCGGCAGGTCGCATGCCTTCAGGAGCTTGGCGCTTTCGCTGCCGTCCTTGTTCTTGGCGACGTGCTCCATCACCACGACGACGCGCTTGACGCCCGCCACGAGGTCCATGGCGCCGCCCATCCCCTTCACCATCTTGCCGGGGATCATCCAGTTGGCGAGGTCGCCGTTCTGGGCCACCTGCATGGCGCCGAGGATCGACAGGTTGATGTGCCCGCCCCGGATCATTCCGAAGGAATCGGCGGAGGAGAAGTAGCTCGTCGTCGGCAGGGCGGTGATCGTCTGCTTGCCGGCGTTGATCAGGTCCGGGTCCTCCTCACCCTCGTAGGGGAAGGGGCCCATGCCGAGCATGCCGTTCTCGGATTGCAGTTGCACCGACATGCCGTCGGGGATGTAGTTCGATACCAGCGTCGGGATGCCGATGCCGAGATTCACGTAGAAGCCGTCTTCCAGCTCCTTGGCGGCGCGCGCCGCCATCTGCTCGCGGGTCCAGGCCATGGTGGTCTCCTCTCCTGCGATCAGTGGGTGCCGCCGCCGGCCGCTGCGGCCGGGGTCGCGTCGTTGCGCTTGCGGGTGGTGCGCTGCTCGATGCGCTTCTCGCCCGTGTTCACCGCAATGATCCGCTTCACGAAGATGCCGGGGGTGTGGATCGTGTCGGGGTCGATCTCACCCGGCTGCACGAGATGCTCGACCTGCGCGACGGTCACCTTGGCGGCGGTCGCCATCATCGGGTTGAAGTTGCGCGCCGTCATCCGGTAGCGCAGATTCCCCTCGGTATCGCCGGTATGGGCGTGGACGATGGCGAGGTCGGCGAACAGGCCGCGCTCCATCACGTAATCCTCGCCGTCGAACTGGCGGGTCTCCTTGCCTTCGGCCACCTTGGTGCCGAAGCCGGTCTTGGTGAAGAAGGCCGGGATGCCCGCGCCACCCGCGCGGATGCGCTCGGCCAGCGTGCCCTGCGGGTTGAACTCGATCTCGAGTTCGCCGCCGAGATACTGGCGGGCGAATTCCTTGTTCTCGCCGACATAGGACGAGATCATCTTGGCGACCTGCCGGGTTTCCAGCAGCTTGCCGAGGCCGACGCCGTCAATGCCCGCATTGTTGGAGACGATGGTCAGGCCCTTCACGCCCGATGCCTGCACCGCGTCGATCGGCTCATCGGGAATGCCGCACAGACCGAAACCGCCGCACATGATCATCATGTCGTCGCGCAGGAGACCGGCGAGCGCCTCCGTCGGACCCTTGTGAACCTTCCGCATCGAACCGTCCTTCCTCCCGTCGGCTTCTGCCGAGCCGGTAAGCATGATCCGGGCCTGCTGTCCCCGATTATGGGCGCCGGGTCCAGTGCCCGGAGCGGCAGCCCGGCCGATCCGTCACGCGCGGCAACCCACAGCTTCCCGCACCGAAAATGTCGCACGGGCATACAAAAGCCGTGGAAAGGATTAAGTGATTGGCTACTCGACGAGCCCCAGCGGGCCGCGCCGGCCGGCTGGCCGCGGCGCGTCTGCGGTGCCTCCGGAGCCCGATGTCGCCGCGCCGCCCGATCCTCCTCCTCGCCATCGGCGCCCTTGCCCTCGCCGGGCTTGGCCTGCGCGACTGGCCGGTGGAGAGCCGCAAGGCCATCGCCTTCGCTCAACGGCCCCTGTCCACCTACGGCCTGACGCTTACGGCCGATGGCCAGGCCTCCCTGCGGCTGCTGCCCTTCCCGTCCTTCTCCCTGGCACAGGTGCGCATCGCCGATGCGAGCGGCCCGACCCTCATCGAGAGCCGACACCTCACCGCCGAGATCGACCCGCTGGCGTTCCTCACCGGCCGCTCCCCCGTGGGCGGGCTGCGCTTCGACGGCGGCACGCTTTCGGCGGAGCGCGCCGCCTGGGCTCGGCCCTTGGCGCGGATCCGCGAGGGCGTGGCCGGGGGCGGACAGCATCCACCCCGCCTGACCCTGTCCGGGGCGACCCTCGGGGAGGGGGCGGACATCAAGGATATCGGCCTCGACGTCGCGTGGCCGTTCTGGAGCGGCGCGGTCGAGGCGAAGGCGCATCTGACGTGGCGCGGCGTGCCGGCCAGGATCGCGCTGACGCGGCTGCGGCCGTCCGACCTGTTCGAGGGGCAGCGCAGCCCCTTCGCCGCCGAGGCGACGTGGCCCGGCGGTGGACTCGCCTTCGACGGCACGGCGCTCCTGCCCGCCGAGGCCGCCGGATCGCCCTCGCTATCGGGCCGCGCCCGGTTCCAGACGAATTCCCTGCCCGAGACCCTGGCCTGGATCGGCCGCGACGCGCCGCTCTCCCCCTCACCGGGGCCTTCAGTCTGGAAGGCGCCTTCGAGGCGCAGGGCCGGACGGTGTCCTGGCCGGTTCTGCGGGTCGGCGCGGGCAACGCCGTGATGGAGGGGGCAGGGGGCTTCGCCCTCAGCGGCGGCGACAATCCCCGCCTTTCCGCGCAGGCCACGCTCGCCGCCGACCGGATCGATCTGGCGCCCCTGGTCGGCGCGCTGGTGAAACTGTTCGAAGATGGCGGCTCGTCCGTCGCCCTGGCGCCGCTCAGCCGGGGTGATCTCGACCTGCGCATGTCGGCGACGGAGGGGCAGGTGGGTCCCCTGGTTCTGCAGGATCTCGCGGCGAGCGTGCTCGTGCGCGACTCCGCCGTGGAGGTCGCGGTCAACCGCGCCCGGCTCAAGGACGGTGTGGTGAAGGGCCGTCTCACCCTGATGCGCGGCATCGATCCGTCCGAGACGGAGATGAAGGCGCAGGGCGGCATCGATCAGGTCGATCTCGGCGGGCTAATGAGCGATCTCGGCGGAAGCCGTTGGGTCACCGGCCCGCTCCAGGGCCAGTTCGCCCTCGAAAGCCATGGCCGCGACGTGGCGGCGCTGGTCTCCGGTATCGGCGGCCGGGCGAGCGTGGCCATCGAGGGCGGCGCCCTTTCGGGGCTGGACCTGACGGATGTGATTCATCGCAATGGCGGCCTCGCGCCGGGGGCGTTGGCGCGGCGTAACGGCCGCACCGGCTTCGAGCGGGCGGCCATCGCCCTGCGTTTCGCGGACGGGATCGGCGAGATCACCGAGGCGGACCTGCGCGGAGCAGGCGTCGCGGCGACCCTGCGCGGTCAGGTCTCTCTGCCGGATCAGCGCCTCGACATGATGGCGCTGCTCGCCCCCCGGCAGGCGATGGAGGGCGCGCGCACGGTGCGCATCGCCATCGCGGGGCCGTGGGATGCGGTGACCACACAGGCCCAGCGTGGAGAGATGCCGGAGCCGGGTGGGGCCTCCTCGACGCTCGCCCGGATGCGCAGCATCCTCCAGCCCCCCGAAGCCGTAGGGCTTCCCGCCGCCATACGCGCCTACGCGCCCTAGCGGGCTGGCCGGGCGCCGCGCGCCCGCGTAAGACGACTGCCGAGCGATCGGCTCCGTGGCGGCCGTCATGAGCGGGCCGCGACGTGCCCCAGGGAAATCCATGCGTCGCCTGCTCGTCGAGGACCCCGTGACCCATGCTGGCCCGCTGGCCCGGCACCTCGCGGTTTTCTCCCTCTTCGCCACGGGCATCGCCCTGCTCATCGTGCGGGATCCCCGTGCCGACGTGTCGGCCGCGCTGGTGGCGCTGGCGGCGGGGCTCTGCGTCGCGGTGTTGGCGATCCTGGCTGCGATCTTCGCTTTCGTGCGGGTCTGGCAGGAGGGCGCCCGCGGCCTCGGGGCGGCGCTGGGCGGCCTGCTGCTCGCAGTTCTGGTACTGGCCTATCCGGCCTATGCGGGCTTGCGCGGGGCACGGCTGCCCGCGCTCTCGGACATCTCGACCGATCCGGACCTGCCACCATCCTTCTCGCGCTCGCGCGTCGCCTTCGCCGCGCGGGACGGGCGATTGCCCCCCGATCCCGGCCGCGCGGCGCGGGACACGCAGCGCAAGGCCTATCCGCAGATCGCGCCGCTGACCCTCGACATCGATGCCGACCAAGCCTTCGAGCTCGCCCGGCAGGCAGCGCTGAAGCGCCATTGGCAGATCGTGGAAGCGATCCGGCCCGGCGGGCGGATGGGCCAGGGGCGCATCGACGCCATCGCGCGTGGCCTCGTCCTCAACCTGCCGGACGACGTGACCGTGCGGGTGCGCCCCCGTGCGGACGGGGCGCGGATCGACGTCCGCTCGGCCTCGCGCCTCGGCAACCGCGACTTCGGCGGCAATGCCGACCGCATCCGTGCCTATCTGGACGACGTGTCGAACTTGGCGCTCGCCGCGAAATAGCGGCTGTGCAGGAGGGGCGGGCCGTCGGATTGGGCAAGCCCGCGCGAGACCAGATCCTCCAGATGCGCGAAGACCGAGAGTGCCGCCGCTCCGCGCAGGCGGGGATCGAGGCCCTGATAGACCGCCGCCACGATCTCGGCGATACGCTCATCGCCCGCCGCGAGCCGGTTGCGGATGCCTGCCTCCCGCTGGCGGCGATGCCCGGCCAAGCCGCGCACGAACCGGTTGGGGTCGCGCACCGGCCCGCCATGGCCGGGCCAGTAGGTCGCCTCGCCGCGGGCGCGCAGCTTGTCGAGGGAGTCCATGTAGGCCCGCATCTGCCCGTCGGGCGGTGCGACGACCGTCGTCGACCACGCCATCACATGATCGCCCGAGAACAGCGCGTCCGCCTCCGGGAAGGCGAAGGCGAGGTGGTTCATCGTGTGGCCGGGTGTCTCGACCGCCGTGAGCGTCCAGCCCGGACCCGTGACCGTATCGCCCTCCGCCATCTCCCGGTCGGGACGATGCTCCCGGTCGGCGCTGGCGTCGAGGGCCGGGGTCTCGCCCTCGCCGAGCGGGCGCGCCGCGCGGTGCGGGCCACAGCCGAGGATCGGCGCACCCGTCGCCTCCTTCAGGCGGCGGGCGCCCGGCGAATGGTCGCGATGGGTATGGGTGACGAGGATCGCCTCCACCGTCTCGCCTGAGAGGTCCGCGAGCAGACCATCGAGATGGGCCGGATCGTCGGGGCCGGGGTCGATCACCGCCACCCGGTCGCGCCCGACTACGTAGGTGCAGGTGCCGGTCGCGGTGAAGGGGCCACGATTGCCGGCGACCCGCCGCCGGATCAGCGGTGCGACCGCTTCCAAGTGCCCCGGCTCCGGCATGGCCGGGTTGAGGACGGGATTGGTATCGTCGGTCTCTGCCATGGGCCGCATCTAAAGCATTTTCCGCCGAAGTGGATGCCGGTTCGGCGTAAGAAAATGCGGCGAAAGCAATGACCTAGCGCGGTGGTGCCGGAGCGTCGCGATCAGCGGAGGTAGGGCGAGGGCGAGACGACGCGCAGGCTCGCGCGCACCGGAATGAAGCCGTCGCCCGCACCCGCCACTTGAACCACGCTCGGCGTACGCTCGGCCGCTCTGAGCTGCTGGCGGAAGCTGCGGGCGGCGGCTTCCCGGCGGATCGTGCCGACCCGCGCCTCGATCGCCCGAACCTCGGCCTTGCCGATGGCGGCGCGGCGGTAATCCTGCATGTCGACACGCCCGGCGCGGATGCGGGTGACGACCTGCGCGCTCGTGCCCGTGGCGACGATATCGCCGGGGCGAAGGGTCGTATCACTCTCGAGCGAAGCACGGGTCGCTCGCCCGAGGGGCTGGCACGAGCAATCCGCCACCCGCCTCTGGCGGTAGACATTGGCGGAGGCCGAAGCCCGGTAGGGTTTGCCGTTGGGGCCGATGGCGCGTTCGAGTTCGGTCTCCCCCGCCGCCAGCGTGAAGACGTCCGTCGCCGCGTTCGGGCATGCGGCGGCGCAGGCGCTGCGGTGGACCGGCAGGTCCGTGCGATCGTGCAGCGTCCCGAGGGGGAAGAGATAGCCGTCGCAGCGGCGGACGCAGACGGTCGTATCCCCGCTGGCCGATAGGGCGATTTCGGGCTTCTGTCGGCTGCGGCGCTCGACCGTGGCGAAGCGGAAGGCTTCCGGCCGCGGCGTGTGGACGACCCGTCTGGGCGTGCGGTCGAGCCTATGGGGCGGCAGGGCATTGTAGCGGGTCGGCTGAGGCGGCGGGCGCAGTTCAACCTGACGCGGAGCGCCGCCGCCGAACAGCATCTCGAAGAAGCCTGCGACCCCATCCCGCTCTGAGGCCTGCACGAGAGACGACCCGACAGCGACCGAGCCGAGGCCAAGGACGAGACCGGCCACGGCCGGGCCGACGAGCCTGCGACGGCTCTGGCCGGCGGAGAGGCCGCTCTTCACGGCCACGGCGACACGCCGGAATAGACCATCCCGGCGTCCCAAAACCTGACGCACGCCCGCCCCCGTCCGATTCGCCTCAGCCGTCGGATTAGGCGTGTGATAAGAGGCAGGGCAATACCGGTAAACAACTGATTAACGGACTAAACACCGGTTTTACCGGCCTCTCCGCTAGTTTCGCGCGCGCCTCACGGCTTTAAAGCAGTCTATCCCGCTCTCAACGCTGATGGCGCCGCCGGTCGCGCACGCGCACCGGGATGGGCTGAAGCACCGGTGCCGGGCCAAGGCCGCGCACGATGTTGGCCACAAGGTCGGAGATCGTCTTACCCAATCCCGACTTGAGTGCCGACACACGTGCGGGGATGGCGCCTACGATCGAGCGCGCAGGCTTACGTGCAGTCCTGAACCCGAAAGCCGGCATCGCTCACCTCAGATATGGCACCTCTGACCCTTCCACGAACGCCGGGCGGTGCCGACCGTTCCTCCTTACCGCAGGTTGCATCCGGCTGCGACAGAATGGCTACGATCCTGGGAACCGAAGCTCAAACTTGGCGTTTTGTAGGCAATCATCAGCACGGACATTCGGACGTGCCGGAGCTTTAGAAGGATTACAGCGATGCTCGGTTGGGCCGTCACTTTCCTCGTCGTCGCTCTCGTGGCGGCTCTGCTCGGTTTCGGCGGTATTGCCGGCACCGCTATGGAAGCCGCGAAGCTCGTGTTCTTCGTCGCGATCGTCCTCTTCGCGATTTCGGCCGTCGTTGGCCTGATGCGCGGTCGTTCGCCGACACTCTGACCTTCGAGTCCTGAAGGTCGACACGACAAGGGCCGCCCCATCGGGGCGGCCCTCTTCGTTACAGGCGATAACAAGTAAGAAAGCAGTCAGGACGCGTCGCGCTCGGTCGCGTCGAGCTTCGCGATCAAGTCCGCGAAACGGTCCGGCACCGGCTGGCTCGCCACGGAATCGTACATCGCACGGAGTTGAACGGCGATCCGGTCGCGAATTTGCGGCGTCAGTGTCGCAGCTTCGCGCGGGTCTCGTCGGCTCGTCTCATCGTGCGGTGCGTCGCTCTCGGATCGTTCGGACAACATTTCACCCTCGGCCATCTCAGCATCGGCCATCTCGGCGTTTGCCTGGGCGCACGATTTTTCGTTCCGGAGATCCTCTCCAGATCCGTCCACCGTCATCCAAGCGCCCCTTGTTGCGCGCATTCACACGGCCACATTGTGCTGCGGCTCGAGTTGCGTCATGGCTCGGCGGCAACGCTCGCTCTGCAATTCGGTTCCGTTTTTGGCGGAACGGAGCGTGCGCACCCGCGTTGGGCGGGAGGCCAAGGATCATATAAGCCACGGCCCAGGCACCTTTCCGACCGGTCACGGCGGGGCGTTGCCTGAGGTCCTTGTGAGGCACAGGTAGAACGAATGTCGACATCGCAACTCGTGGTGCAGCATCTGCCGTACCTGCGCCGTTACGCGCGGGCGCTGACCGGCAGCCAAGTGGCGGGTGATGCCTACGTGGCGGCGACCCTTGAGACCCTGGTCAACGAGCCCGACACGCTCGGGCGCAGCACCAACATCAAGGCCGACCTGTTCCGCGTGTTCACCCGCATCTGGAACTCGCTCTCGGTGAACGGCCGCAGCGAGCAGGTTCAGCACGATCTCCCGGCGGAAGTCCGCCTGGGCCAGATCACGCCGCTGCCCCGGCAGGCCTTCCTGCTCTCCTGCCTCGAAGGTTTCTCGGAAGAGGATGCCGCGACGATCCTCGGGGTCGACGTCGCCGAGGTCCGCGATCTCGTGGACGAGGCAGGCCGCGAACTCGCCGCCGATATGGCGACCGGTATCCTCATCATCGAGGACGAGCCGCTCATCGCCATGGATCTCGAGGCGCTGGTCGAGGGCCTGGGCCACAACGTGATCGGCGTTGCCCGCACCCGCACCGAGGCGGTCAAGATCGCCAGCAGCGACACCCGCCCGGGTCTGATCCTCGCCGACATCCAGCTCGCGGATGGTTCATCCGGCCTCGATGCCGTGAACGATCTGCTGAAGACCTTCGAAGTGCCGGTGATCTTCATCACCGCCTATCCGGAGCGCTTCCTCACCGGCGAGCGGCCTGAGCCTGCCTTCCTGATCGCCAAGCCGTTCCAGCCCGCGAACGTCTCGGCCGTCATCAGCCAAGCGCTGTTCTTCCAGCAGACGGCCCGCCGCCGCGAGGCCAAGTCGGCCTGATACGTCGGCTTGACCAGCGCCCTCACGCCTCGTCCCTAATGAGAAATAGCCCCGGCCTCCGCTGGGGCTTTTTCATGTCCCGGACATAAAGAAACGGGCCGGAGCACGCTCCAGCCCGTCGATAAGGTTCCGGCCGATGCACAAGGGGAATGCGGGGAGGACCAAGTGGCCGGGTGTGACAAGAACCGCCGGGCAGCACCCGGGTTCCGTTATTTTTTGGGCATGCGTGTTTTTTACATCACAGGGCGGGGCTGTGGATAACGGGGGTGCGTCGCCGCACGCCGTCCCCTGAGCGGGGCGAATACTGACTTCTTAAGGAAGCGTGACAGTCGAGGAACCAGATAACGCAATCCGCGTTATCAGAACATCCTGTCAAGCTCCTCGTGAGGGTCACGGTGATGCGGCGGTCTGGTGTCATTCTCGGAATCGGTGCCCCTGCTGCTCTTCTCACCGTGCTGGCCCAGCCGGTGATCCGGGACAGCGCCGATCAATGGGCGCCCACGGTGCCGGTTACGGCACCTGCCAGCCCGGCAGTCCTGCCGGGCATGCGCCCTGCTTCTCTGGCGCTCAGCCCCACTCTAGTGGCGGGCATTGATCGCGGAAGCCGGGCCTCCGGGCCCGTGGCGAGTGAGGTGCAGCTTCCGGGAGGTCCGACCCCAAAGCCTGTCCGTCGCTTCCTGCGCGAGGGCTGCGAGGCACCGCTCAGCTCCCTTGTCGGGCCCGAAGCCCGGCGCATGGTGCCTGGCCGCTGCATTTCCTGAGGTCTCCTGCTCCCTCAAAAGGCCCCGCTTCGGCGGGGCTTTTTTGTTGGCTTGTGTACAGCACGCAAGAAAACGGCGCCGGTCCAGGGGACGCGGCGCCGTGTACGCAACTCACTCGTCAAGAATTACTCGCCGCGACCCGTCCCGGTGGACTGACCGCCCTTGCGGCCGGCGGACGAGGCCAACTCGCGATCCTGCGAGAAGGAGCGCTTCTCGGCGGGCACGCTGCGGCCACCCTTGCTGGCGATTTCGCGCTGACGCTCGATATCCATCGAGGCAAAGCCTCGCTTCGAGGTCGAGTTTCCGGATGCCATCAGTTCCTCCTCAGGCTTCACTGCACTCGGCAACAACCTTCAGCAATAACCAAGGTTCCTGCTAGGCCTGCGAGCTAGGCCGGAAACCGTAGCTGAGCTTGGCGGCAACCGCCGCACTCGCGAAAACGTTGGCGACTACATCGCGGCACGCAAACATTCAGGTGCATACGCCGCCCGTTGCAACGTAGGATCTCAGCGCATGACCAATCGCAACATGGTGAACCAGGATGCGCGGAAGGTAGAGCCGAACCAAGCTCCCCTCCCGCCCATGCCCGCCCCCGAGGACGCGGCCCATCCGACGACCCGCGAAGATCCGATCGATTCGCCGCAGCCGAATGCCAGCGCGAAGCGCGACGCGCCGGACGAGCACAAGCAGGGCCTCGCCACGCGGCGGTGAGAGGGGTCAGCCCGCCTCCTGCCGACGGCGCAGGCGAATGAGGACGAGGATGAGGGCGGCGATGCCGATGACCGTCGCCGCCGCGAGCCCCGTCAGGATCCGTCCGATGAGCGGGGTGTAGGCGCCCTTGGTGGCGTCGTAACCGTAGCAGAGCAGGGTCAGGCGGTCGGATAGCGAGCCGACTTGACCCTCGCCCGCTTCGATCAGGGCGAGGCGTAGGACCTTGCGATCCATGGCCAGCGGCGAGAGAACGCGGGCGAGGCGTCCGTCCCCCGTCAGCACCAGGGCAACGGCCGGGTGGGCGAAGCTGTCCGTGTCCCGGTCGTAGGCATAGCGGTAGCCGAGGGCCGTAGTGAGCCGTGCAATGCTGGGCGCGTCCGTCACGAGTGCCTCCGGGCGGCCGGGCCGGTCCCCCCAGATCGCGGTAAGGCGGTCTCGGGCGATGGCCGCATCGTCCTTCGGATCGAGCCCGATGAGAATGAGCCGCCTATCTCTCGTCTGGAGCCCGGTGGCGGCCAGCGCATCGCCCGACAGGCTGATCATCGGATCGCAGACATTGGCGCAGGTGTAATCCACCGGCAGCAGCAAGGCCGGATGCCCGCCGAGCAGGGCGCCGAGGCTCGTCGAGGTTCCGTCCTCGGCACGCGTGACGGGCAGATCCAGGGGCGCCCGCGCGCCGGGCTCTGGCGCCACAGCCACGCGATCCAGTTCCGCCCGCGACAACCGGGCCTCTGCGACGCCGGAAGGCGTGAGCAAGAGAGCTGCCGCGAGGGCAAGGGCGCGCACGGGGCTGGACAAAAACCCGACAAGCCGCATGGATGACGGGGGCTGGCGATATCTCGCCGTCCGGTTGTCCTCCCGGTCGCGGAGCCCTGCATGACCCTCGACACCGAGGTTTCGTCCCTGCGGCAAGTCCCGCTGTTCCGCGAGGTAGAGCCCGCGCGCCTTAAGCTGCTCGCCTTCACCAGCGAGCGTGTGCATTTCGAGCCCGGCCAGAAGTTCTTCGCACGGGGCGACGTCTCGGACGCCGCCTACGTCATCCTTGAGGGCAGCGCCGAGGTGAGCATCGACGGCGTGGCTGGTCCCGTGCGCCTCGCCCTGCTCGGCGCCGACGCGCTCGTCGGCGAAATGGGCATCCTGGCCGATCAGCCGCGCTCGGCCACCGTCACGGCGGAGACAGCCGTCACCGCGCTGCGCATCGACCGGGGCGTCTTCCTCGAATTGCTGGCGCAGTTTCCCCAGATCAGCATCGCGCTGATGCGGGTGCTGGCGACGCGTCTCGAACAGACGAACCAGGCCCTGGCGGAAAGCCGGGGCTGAGGCAGGGCTGGCGGGAGGCCGTCTCCCCCGCCTCATTCCGCCGGGTAGGTGATGAATTCGAGAAGCGATCCGTCGGGGTCGCGGAAATAGACGCTCTGCCCGGCGCCCGCTGCGCCGTGGCGCTCGACAGGGCCGAGTTCCACCGGCACGCCCAGGGCTTCGAGGTGGGCCATGGCCTCCTCGATCGTGCCCGACCAGCGGAAGCACAGGTCGCTGTTCCCGGGGAGCACCGGCTGCGCCGCAACAGGCACGGCTTCCACGCCCGGCCCGTGGCAATTCAATTGAACGCCGCCGAAGCGGTAGGCGAAGCCGGGACCGCGCTCGATGATCTCGGCGCCCACCACGTCCCGGTAGAAGGCGTTCGACCGCTCCCAGTCGCTGACGTGGATCACGCAATGGTCGAGATGGATCGCCGGTCGCAGATCGAGCGGCGGCGCCTCGATGGTGTTCTCGGGCTCGATCTGGGTCTCGGGCATGGGCGCCTCCTGCCGGTAGGGACGATCTAGGGCGGAAGATGCGGCGCAAAAGCTACATCGGCGCGGGCGGGATCGGGTTAGGCAAGCAAATCAAAGTTGAAGAAGGAAAGGTCATGGCCGCAACGCGCCCGAACAACCGTCACCGCATCAGGACGGCATGTCTGGCGTTGCTGGCCGCCCTGCCACTCGGCGCCTGCCAGACCCGTCAGGCGCAGCTCGCGCAGGATGACGATTCGGCCTGGTACATCGGCGCGAAGGCCGACAAGCCCTTCGACATTCCCCTGGTCGATACCGGCCGGCTCGATCCGAAGTACCGTCGCCAGACGGTCGCCTATACCGGCCTGGAAGCGCCCGGCACCATCGTGGTCGACATCGACCAGCGGCAGCTCTTCCTCGTGCAGGAGGGCGGCACGGCCCAGCGTTACGGCGTGGGCGTGGGTAAGGCGGGCTTCTCGTGGAAGGGTGAGGCGCGCGTCGGCCGTAAGGGCGTGTGGCCGGATTGGAGCCCGACCCCGACCATGGTCTCGCTGCATCCCGATCTGCCGCGGACCCGCAAGGGCGGCCTCGATAACCCCCTTGGGGCGCGGGCGCTGTACCTCTATCAGGGCAACCGCGACATCCTGTTCCGCATCCACGGAACGAACGAACCGTGGAGCATCGGCGAGCAGATGTCCTCGGGCTGCGTGCGCATGCTGAACGAGGACGTGGCCGATCTGTTCGAGCGCGTGCCCGTCGGCACCCGCGTCATCGTCAAGCGCGGCGGTCGCGACCGCGTCTGATTCTTAGCTCGATGGGCGGGCCGAGGCGCGCGGCGCATCGGCCTGCGATCCGTCGCTGCCCAGCACCGTCGCCGCCGTAAGACCGCCGCGCCGCCCCTCGTCCGGGTTCGGCGGGCCGATGACATGCGCGGTGGCGACCATGAGAGCCAGGGTCGCGGCGAGGCCGTAGGCGAGGGTGGTGAGCGTCCGCATGCAATCTTAACGGACCGCCAATGGCACCGTTCCCGCCGGGGCAACGCCGTCTTCCGGTTAAGTCAACGTTTCGACAAAACCGCCACAAACATCGTCCACGGACTGTCGCTTCCGGCGTCAGCCCGACAAGCAGTGTGGATCTGGACCTTTCAATGCGGAGATTTGTTCTCGCCCTCGCCCTCCTCGGTTGCGCCCCCTGTGCCGCGGAGACCCTTGCTGGTCCCGCCACCGTGGTGGACGGCGACACGCTCGAGCTCCGCGGAGTCCGCGTCCACCTGTATGGCATCGACGCGCCGGAGGAAGGCCAGTTGTGCGAGACCGCCGCGGGCCGCTCCTATCCCTGCGGACACGAAGCCACCCGCCTGCTTCGCAAGCGGATCGGGGAGGGGCCGGTGACCTGTGAAGCACACAAGCCTGACGCGAAGGGGCGGGCCCAGGCGACCTGCAAAGTCGGCGGTGAGGATCTGTCGGCGTGGCTCGTGAGCCAAGGTTATGCGCTCGCCAGCCGCTCGGTCTCGACGACCTATGTCCGGCAGGAAGCGCGCGCCTGGGCGACCCGCAAGGGAATCTGGGCGGGCACCTTCGAGCCCCCGTCCGATTGGCGCCACGACCGGCTCCGTATGGAGGCGACGGCCGCGCCGGGCGTCGAGCGGGCGACACGCTAGCTTAGGGGAACCCGACCAGGGCTACAGCCAGGATCAGGAGCACGAGGCCGCTGCCCATCAGGAGAAGCGCGGCCCGGCCCGTCTCATCCGTCCGGCGGCCCGCGCCTTCGCTCACCGGATCAATCCGGCGAGCATGGCGGTGCAGCCGAAGCAGAACGATACCAGGGCCGCTGCGAGCAGGGCCCAGTCGATCCGACGCGATCGGGTGCCGTCGTATTCGTCTTCGAGCATCGTCCCGTTCTCCGTGCGATCAAAGTGGGACGGGCATGTTTCCAACCTATGTCGGCGGATCATCTCACGCGGGCGTGTCCAAGGGCGGCGGTAGGGCTGCCCGAATGCGGCTGACGAACGCCTGGACAGAGCGGGGCAAACGCCGCCCGCGTAAGGATTGAATCTGGATTCGCCGGGTCAGCGGCACCCGCGAGCGAATCGGCAGGCTGACGATTTCGTTGTGGCGAAGGGGCGTCTGCACCGGCAGGGCCGACATCAGCGCGAGCCCGCGCGAGCGGCGCACGAAGGGCAGAAGCGCCGACAGGACGTTCGCCGTCAGCACCGGCTCGACCACGATCCCTTCCGCCTGACACGCCGCGTCGAAGACGAGCCGCACGGTCGTGTCCCGCGTCGGCAGAGCGAGGGGAAAGTTCAGCATGTCCGACAGCGAGAGTTCCTGTTCCTTTGCCAGTGGATGGTGGGGCGCGGCCAAGGCGATCATCTCGACCGTGCCGTCGTAGAGGACATCCACCCCCTCCACCGGTGCCATGGCGAAGGTGATCGCGATATCCGCCTCACCCTGCGCGACGAGATGGGTCGCCTGGGCCGGAGGCAGCATCGTCACCTCGAAGCGGATGCCCGGATAGTCGGCATGGAAGTCCGCGATGACGGTGGGGATGATGTCGAGGGCGAAGCCCTCCGAGCAGGCGACCCTGACCCGGCCCCTCGCCAATCCCTCGATCTCGCGGATCTCCATGACGACCTGATCGGCCCGTACCAGCACCTGATGAGCGTGGCGGGCCAGAAGCTCGCCCGCGGGGCTGAGCGACATGCCGCGCGGCAGGCGCTCGAACAGCACGCAATCCAGTTCGGCTTCGAGGTTGGCGATCTGGCGGCTGATCGCCGAAGCGGCCACGTTCAAGGTGGACGAGGCGGCCGCGATGGAGCCCGTGCGGGCAACCGTGAGGAAGTAGCGCAGGCTCGTCGTCTGCATTCCGCCTCCGTTGCCGCTTCGGCAATGCTCCCTTCGCTAAATTGTACTTGTTGCGAAGGCTTCTGCACAACATGCTGGCAAGGTCAAAAATTCAGCAAACGAGACCGCCCCGAAACCCCAGTAGGGAAGCCGATTCGAATGCTTGTACGCACCCTTGCCGTTGCCTTTGCCGCGAGCCTCGTGGCCGGACCCGCCCTCGCCGGTAAAGCGAACGACACGTTAGTCTACGCGTCCGATTCGGAGCCAGAGAACGTCAGCCCCTACCATAACAACCTCCGCGAGGGTGTTATTCTGGCGCGAAACTGCTGGGACACTCTGATCTACCGCAACACACAAACCGGCGCTTACGAGCCGATGCTCGCCACGAGCTGGAAATGGGTCGACGATACGACCCTCGATCTAGTGATCCGCGAAGGCGTTACCTTCCACAACGGTGATCCACTCGGTCCCGAAGATGTGGCCTTCACCTTCAACTATGTCCTGACGCCCGAAGCGCGCACCGTGACGCGCCAGAACGTGGACTGGATGAAGTCCACCGAGGTGACGGGCCCGCATTCGGTCCGCATCCACCTCAAGCAACCTTTCCCGGCGGCCCTGGAATATCTTGCGGGACCGACGCCGATTTTTCCGGCCGCCTATTTCAAGAAGGTCGGCCTCGACGGGTTCGCCAAGGCGCCCATCGGCAGCGGGCCCTACAAGATCACGGCGGTCGAGAACGGCCGCAGCGTGAAGATGGCGCGCTTCGATAAGTACTGGGACGGCAGCCCGCTGGGTAAGCCGAAGATCGGCAAGCTCGAATTCCGCATCATCCCCGATGGCGAGAGCCGGATGGCCGAATTGATGACCGGCGGGGTCGATTGGATCTGGCGGGTGCCGAGCGATCAGGCCGACCAGCTCAAGGCCGCCCCGAACCTCACCGTGCTCAATGCCGAGACGATGCGAGTCGGCTTCCTTCAATTCGATACCCTCGGCCGGGCCAAGGAAAACTCGCCCCTCAAGGATGTGCGCGTCCGGCAGGCGATCTCCTACGCCGTCGATCGCAAGGCGATGGTCGACAACCTCGTGCGCGGCAATTCCCGCGTGATGAACTCGCTCTGCTACATTGAGCAGTTCGGCTGCACCGATCAGGGCGTGACGCGCTACCCCTATGATCCGGCCAAGGCCAAGGCGCTCCTGAAGGAAGCCGGCTATGCGAATGGCTTCGAGATCGATCTCGGCGCCTATCGCGAGCGGGACTATGCCGAGGCGGTGATCGGCTATCTGGGTGCAGTCGGCATCAAGGTGCGCCTGAATTACCTGCGCTATGCCGCGTTCCGTGATGCTCTGCGGGCGGGCAAGGTCTCCATCGGTTATCAGACCTGGGGCTCGTTCTCGGTGAACGACGTCTCCGCCTTCGACGGCGTCTATTTCCGCGGCGGCGAAGAGGATCTGACGAAGGATCCGGAGGTCATCACCGATCTCCAGACGGGCGACACCTCCCTCGATCCGGAAAAGCGCAAGGCCGCCTATGCCAAGGCGCTGGGGCGGATCGCGGCGCAGGCCTACGCCCTGCCGATGTTTTCCTACGCCACCAACTACGCCTTCAC
This sequence comes from Methylobacterium komagatae, assembly GCF_042661665.1. Taxonomy (NCBI): domain Bacteria; kingdom Pseudomonadati; phylum Pseudomonadota; class Alphaproteobacteria; order Hyphomicrobiales; family Methylobacteriaceae; genus Methylobacterium; species Methylobacterium komagatae. The sequence goes on along the minus strand of NZ_JBHSWN010000001.1, from coordinate 671,975 downwards.
ATCGGACCTGAACTTCACCGCCCAGCCCGACGAGGTTCCGCGCTTCTACGCGGCGTCGTGGAAGTAGTGGGGCGCGGGCCATGATCGCCTTCACGATCCGGCGCATCCTCGTCGCCATCGCCGTCGCCTTCACGGTGGCCGTGGCGAGCTTCCTGCTCCTGCACCTGTCGGGCGATCTCGCCACCTCCATTGCCGGTCCCGACGCCTCGGGGCCGCAGATCGAGCAGATCCGCCGCGATTACGGGCTGGACCAGCCTCTGGTCACGCAGTTCCTGGCTTGGGGGTGGAAGGCGCTTCACCTCGATTTCGGCAACTCGTTCTACTTCCGCGAGCGGGTGATCGACCTGCTGGCCGCCCGGCTGCCGATCACGCTCTTCCTCGGTGTCATCGCGCTGGCCGTGGCGCTTCTGGTGGCGATCCCGCTGGGCGTGGTGGCGGCGGTGCGCCGCGATACCTGGATTGACCGGCTCGCCCTCTCGGTCTCGGTGCTGGGCCAAGCCATGCCGAGCTTCTGGTTCGGCCTGACGCTGATCCTGATCTTCTCCGTGAACCTTCGCTGGCTACCGGTCTCGGGCAATGCGACGTGGAAGCACTTCGTCCTGCCCGCCGTGGCGCTCGGCTACTACGCGATGCCCGCCGTGATGCGGCTCACGCGGAATGGCATGCTGGAAGTCCTGTCCTCCGATTACGTCCGCACGGCCCGGGCCAAGGGCCTGCCCCCGCGCAAGATCCTGATACGGCACGCCCTGCGCAACGCCGTGATCCCGGTCATCGCGCTGGCGGCGGTGCAGTTCGGCTTCATGCTCGGCGGCTCCATCGTGATCGAGGCGGTGTTCTCCCTCCAGGGACTCGGGCAGCTCGCCTGGGAATCCATCGCCCGCAACGACTTCCCCGTGGTCCAGGCGATCGTGCTGGTGCTGGCGATGATCTACATCGCCCTGACCCTGGCCGCCGACCTGCTGAACGCGCTCCTCGATCCGAGGCTTCGCCAGTGATGACCCTGCCCCGCGACTCCGCGGCCCTCGCCGCAGCCACCCTGCCGCAGGAACCGGAGGCGCAGGTCGCTCCGGTCCAGGCTCCCGCCGCCATCCACTCACCCGGTGCTCTGGCGCTGCGCCGGGGCCTGCGCCACGGGGGATGCCTGATCGGCGGCGGCCTCCTCGCTCTCATCGTCCTGGCAGCGCTCACCGCGCCGCTCATCGCGCCCCACGACCCCTATGCCCAGGACGTGTCCCGGCGGCTGATCCCGCCGATCTGGCAGGCCAAGGGCACCTGGGACCACATCCTCGGCACCGACAAGCTCGGGCGCGATTATCTTAGCCGCCTGCTCTACGGCAGTCAGATCTCGCTGCTGATCGGCATCTCGGCCGCCCTGATCTCCGGGATCATCGGTACCGTTCTGGGGGTCTGCGCCGGCTATTTCGGCGGCCGGGTCGATGCTGTGGTCAGCTACATCGTCACCACTCGCCTCGCGCTTCCCGTGGTGCTGGTCGCGCTCGCCATGGCCTCCCTCGTGGGCGGCTCGCTCAAGGTGGTGGTGCTGGTGCTGGGCTTCCTGCTCTGGGACCGCTTCGCCGTAGTCGCCCGTGCGGCCACGCAGCAGATCCGCAACCAGGATTTCATCAGTGCGGCCCGCGCCTCCGGACTCACCTCCCTGCGGATCGTCCTGCAGGAGATCCTGCCGAACATCGCCAACGCCCTGATCGTGGTGGCGACGCTGGAGATGGCCCACGCGATCCTGCTGGAAGCCGCCCTGTCCTTCCTCGGCCTCGGCGTCCAGCCGCCGCTGCCCTCGTGGGGTCTGATGATCGCGGAGGGCAAGCAGTACATGTTCTTCCAGCCCTGGGTGATCACCATCCCCGGCGTGGCGCTGCTCATCCTCGTGCTCGCCATCAACCTCCTGGGCGACGGCCTGCGCGACGTCACCGCCCCCGAGGCCCGGAACTGAGCGGCCCCCGCTCGTTCGTCTGCCCCTCCGACTTTCCCCGAGACAAGCCATGACGCGCGACGACGCCATTGCCAGGGCCACGGCCGATTTCGACGCGGGCGGTTACCTCGGCCTCCTGCGCGAGGCGGTGGCGATGCCGACCGAAAGCCAGAAGCCCGGCCAGGACGAGGCCCTGCACGCCTATCTCGCCCGCTTCCTGGATCCGCTCACCGAACGCCTCGGCTTCCAGGAGCGGCGAATCCTGCCCAACCCGGATGGCGTCCACGGCCCGCTCTTCATCGCCAGCCGCCAGGAGGGCGCGGACCTGCCGACCGTGCTCATCTACGGCCACGGCGACACGGTGCGGAACTACCCCGAGCAATGGCGCGAGGGCCTCGACCCTCTGGCCGTGACGGTGGAGGGCGACCGCTGGTACGGGCGCGGCACGGCGGACAACAAGGGTCAGCACATCCTCAACCTCGTGGCCTTGGATCATGTGATCCGGTCACGGAAGGGTCGGCTCGGCTTCAACGTGACGTTCATCGTGGAGATGGGCGAAGAGCTGGGCTCGCCGGGCCTGCGTCCCTTCTGCCGGGAGCATGCCGAGGCGCTGGCGGCCGACGTGCTGATCGCGTCCGACGGGCCGCGCCTCAGTGCCGAGCGGCCGACCCTGTTCCTCGGCTCACGCGGGGCGTTCAATTTCGAGCTGGCGGTCGAGCTGCGCGACGGCGGCCACCATTCCGGCAATTGGGGCGGCCTGCTGCGTAACCCCGGTACGGTGCTCGCCAATGCCATCGCCTCGCTGGTCGATGGGCGGGGCACCATCCTCGTGCCGGGCTTGCGTCCGCCACCGATCCCGCCGGGCGTGCGCGCCGCCCTCGCCGACATCCGCGTCGGCACCGATCCAACCGCGCCGACAATCGATGAGGATTGGGGCGAGCCGGGCCTCTCCCCCGCCGAGCGGGTCTTCGGGTGGAATGCCCTCGAAGTGCTGGCCTTCCGCACCGGTGATCCGGACGGGCCGGTCAACGCCGTGCCGCCTCATGCGAAGGCGACCTTGCAACTGCGCTTCGTCGTCGGCACGGAATGGCAGTCGCTGATCGAGAACGTCCGCACCCATCTCGACGCCCACGGCTTCCCCATGGTCGCGGTGCGTCCGGCGAGAGGGTCCGAGGTGTTCATGGCGACCCGCCTGCCGGTGGAAGATCCGTGGGTGACCTGGGCACTCGGCTCGATCGAGGCGAGCAGCGGCAAGGCGCCCGCCCTGCTGCCGAATCTCGGCGGATCGCTGCCGAACGACGCCTTCTCCGAGATCCTGGGCCTGCCGACCCTGTGGGTGCCCCATTCTTATCCCGCCTGCCAGCAGCACGCCCCGAACGAGCACCTGCTCGGCTCGCAGGCGCGGGAATCGATGGCGATCATGGCGGGCCTGTTCTGGGACCTGGGCGAGGATGGGCCCGCCATCTTGCGCCGCCGCACCGAGGGAGCCTGACCATGTCCGAGCCCGAACGGTCCGCCGCCATCGTCCGCATCCGCGACCTGACCATCGCCCTGCCGAAGGGGGCCGACCGGCCCTACGCCGTCGAGGGGCTGAACCTCGATCTCGAGGCGGGCAAGATTCTGTGCGTGGTGGGTGAATCGGGCTCGGGCAAGTCGATGAGCGCCTATGCGCTCACCGGCCTGCTGCCGCGCTCCCTGAAGGCCGCGCGCGGCTCCATCACCTTCGAGGGCCGCGATCTCCTCACCCTCGGCGAGACGGAGTGGCGCGATCTGCGCGGACGCCGCGTGGCGATGATCTTCCAGGAGCCGATGACGGCCCTGAACCCGGTCATGCGCATCGGCGACCAGATCGCGGAGATGTACGAGGCGCACGGCCTGTTCACCAAGGCCGAGCGCCGGGAGAAGGTGGTGGCGCTCGCCACCGAGGTCGGCCTGCCGAACCCGCAGGAGATCGTGCGGGCCTATCCGCATCAATTGTCCGGTGGCCAGCGGCAGCGGGCGATGATCGCCATGGCGCTCGCCCTCGAACCCTCGGTGCTGGTGGCCGACGAACCGACCACGGCCCTCGACGTGACCACCCAGGCGCAGATCCTGAAGCTGATCCGCGAATTGCAGCAGCGACGCGGGATGAGCGTGATGTTCATCACCCACGATTTCGGCGTGGTGGCCGACATCGCCGACGAGGTCGCCGTGCTCCAGCGGGGCAGGCTGGTGGAGGCGGGGCCCGCCGCGCAGGTCCTGCACGACCCGCAGGCGCCCTACACCAAGAAGCTGCTCGCGGCCGTGCCGACGCTGAACCCGCCGAAGCGCGAGCCGCTCGACGGCGCGCCCGTCGCCCTCTCGATCAGCGGCTTGCGGAAGACCTACGTCACCAAGGCCCGTCTGTTCGGCCCGCCCCGCGTGGTCAACGCGGCCAATTCCGTCACCTTCGACGTACGCCGGGGCGAAACCCTGGGGCTCGTGGGCGAATCCGGTTCCGGCAAGTCGACGACGGCGCGCCTCGCCATTCGTCTGATCGAGCCCGATGGCGGGACGATCCGGGTCGGCGACCTCGACTATTCGGCCCTGAAACCCGCCGACCTGCGCAGCGAGCGCCGCCGGATCCAGATGATCTTCCAGGATCCCTTCGCCTCGTTAAATCCGCGCCGCACGGTCGGCCAGATCATCACCGCCGGGCCCATCGCCCATGGCGTGCCCGGAAAGCAGGCCCGCGCCAAGGCCGAGGAACTGCTCGCCCTGGTCGGCCTCGATCCTACGGCCTACGACCGGTATCCCAACGCCTTCTCCGGCGGCCAACGCCAGCGCGTCGGCATCGCCCGCGCCCTCGCGATGGAGCCGGATGTGCTCGTCGCGGACGAGGCGGTCTCGGCCCTCGACGTGTCGGTGCAGGCGCAGGTTCTGGATCTTCTGGAGGACCTGAAGAAGCGCCTGTCGCTCGCCATGCTGTTCATCACCCACGATCTGCGCGTCGCGGCGACAATCTGCGACCGGATCGCGGTGATGCATCGCGGCGCGGTGGTGGAGATGCGTCCCACGGCGGACCTCTTCGCCTCGCCGCAGCACGATTACACCCGTAACCTGCTGGCGGCTGTCCCGGGGGCGCAGGCGGCCGAGTAGCCCGGCGTGGCAGTACCTGTCATTCGCCAAGCCTAAGCAATTTCCCTCGACCGTGCTGCTGTCGTCCTTCCGTCTCGTGCGGCGGGCCGATATTGAGGACGGGCGTCGCCGTACTGCATGGCACGCGGCGGAAGTCTGGCGGGGACAGGGTAGGTCGCAGCCCATGAGGCACGACATCGAACAGCGTCCCGGCGAGAGCGACGTCACGCCCGGGCGCGACGAGGCCGCGCGGGTCGAGGCGATGGCCGCGCTCGGGCTTCTCGGCACCGCGCCGGAGCCGCATTTCGAGGCGGTCTGCCGGGTGGCCAAGCGCATCTTCGGCGTCGCGGGCTCCTTCGTCGCCCTGATGGGTGACGAGAAGGTCTGGCTGAAGACCCCCTGCGAGTTGATCCCCACCACCGCGCCGCGGCGGCAGACCTTCTGCCATTTCACCGTCGAGAAGGGCGTGCCCATCGTCGCCCGCGACACCTGGGAGCATCCCGATTTCAAGGACCTCGCCGGGGTCAGGGGCGAGCGCGGCATCCGCTTCTACGCCGGCATCCCGCTCGCCCTCGAGCCCGGATTGCCGGTTGGCACCTTCTGCCTCGTCGATACGCAGCCGCGTGACTTCACCGAGGATGAGGAAGCCACCTTCTCCGATCTCGCGGAAACGGTGATCGCCCATCTCCGGCTTGCCCTGGTCAAGGCCGAGCGCGCCAAGGTCGATGCGGTGGTGGAGGAGCGCGAAGCCGTCATCCTCAAGCAGAACGGCGAGATCGAACTGCGCGCCCGCGCCCAGGAGAGCGCCGACGCGCAGCTGATGATGGCCGAATGGCTGGCTTCGATCGGCACGTGGAACCTTTCCCTCGCGGAAAAACGGGTCGCGTGGTCGCCGGGCCTCTACCGGATCTGCGGGCTCGACCCCGCAGAGTCGCCGCCCGACTTCGAGCGACTGGCGAGCCTCTACCATCCGGACGACCGCGACCGCGTGAGGGCGCTGGTGCGGGAGACGCTCTCCTCCGGCGGCTCCTTCGCCTATGAGGCACGGATCCTGCGGCCGGATGCGACCCTGCGCGATGTGGTGGTGCGCGGTGTGGCCCAGACTGATCCTGACGGGGCGGTCACGGGTCTGGTCGGCGTTCTCATCGACGTCACCGAGATGCGCCGGGTGCAGGATGCCGTCCGCCGCAGCGATGTGCGCTATCGAGGCCTCGCGGAGAGCCTGCCGCTCCTCGTCTGGACGATGCGGGTCAGCGACGGCGAGGCGACCTACCTCAACGCGCAGTTCCGCACCTATTACGGCCCGATCGGCGCGAGCCGCGCGGAGCGCCTGTCGCGCAACCATCCGGATGACGCCCCCGCCATGGAGGCCGCCTGGACCAAGGGGCTCGCCAGCGGCGTCGGCTATTCCGGCCAGTGGCGGATCCGCCGTCATGACGGCGTGTACCGCTGGCACCAGATCTCGATCTCGCCCATCCTGCTCGATGCCAACGGGGACATCCTCGAATGGCTCGGCACGGCGCTCGATGTCGATGACATCGTCACCGCGCGCATCGCCGTAGAGGATGCACGCCAATTGCTCGGCCTCGCCCTGGAGGCGGCGGGCGCAGGCACCTGGGATTGGGACATGCAGACCGGCGTGGTCTCCCTCGATCCCGCGAGCGCGCGGATGCATGGGCTCGATTGTCCGGCGAACGGGCCGCGCCTCCTCAGCGCCGCGACCTGGACGAGCCTGCTCAATCCCGACGATGCCGCCGATGCCTGGAACGAGGTGCGCCGGTCGATCGATTCGCGCAGCACCTACGCCGCGCAGTTCCGTGTCGGCGACCGCTGGATCTACGGGCGCGGGCGCACGGTGTTCGGGGCCGACGACCGGCCGGTGCGCATGGTCGGCCTGCATCTCGACATCACCGATTCCAAGGCGACCGAGGCGGCCCTTCGTGCGGCCAACCACGATGCCGAGATGGCGCGGGCGGAGGCCGAGCGGGCGAGCGCGGCCAAGAGCAACTTCCTCGCGGCCATGAGCCACGAGATCCGCACGCCGCTCAACAGCATCATCGGCTATGCCGATCTGCTGCTCGAAGGGGATACGATCCACGGTGAGGATCGCCGCCGTCTTTCCCTCATCCAGAATTCCGGCGCGGCCCTGCTGACGGTCGTCAACGACGTGCTCGACTTCTCGAAGGTCGATGCGGGCGAACTGACCCTCGAATCCCTGTCCTTCCCGCTCGTCGGCATGATCGACGCGGCGATCTCCATCGTGCGCGGGAGCGCCCTGAAAAGCGGGCTCGCGATCAATGTCGATCTCGATCCCGCGTTGCCCCGGTTCGTCGTGGGCGATTCGGGTCGGTTGCGGCAGGTGCTGCTCAATCTCCTCAACAATGCGGTAAAATTCACGCCCGAGGGCTCCGTGACGCTCAGTGTCCAGCGCGAAGGCGAGGGGACCGTGTCCGGTGGCGGGACGGGCGAGGCCCTGCGCTTCTCGATCACCGATACGGGGATCGGCATCGCGCCGGCCGACCAGGTCCGTCTGTTCCGCCGGTTCAGTCAGGTCGATGATTCGATCAGCCGCCGCTTCGGTGGCACCGGCCTCGGACTTGCCATCTCGCACCAGGCTCGTGGAGCTGATGGGCGGGACGATCGGGGTCACGAGCGGCGAGGGCGTGGGCTCCACCTTCTGGTTCACCCTCGTCCTGCAACGGGGCGACGAGCCAAGCCACGAAGGCCCCCAGGCGAAAGCCGAGCCTACGGCGGCCGGGACGCAGCCCGGACTTCGGCTTCTGCTCGCCGAGGATGTCGCGATCAACCGCGAACTCGCCTGTGCCGTGCTCGAAGCCCAGGGCTATGAGGTGGCTGTCGCGGTCGATGGGGAGGAGGCCGTCACGGCGGTCGAGTCGGCCTTCGCCGCGGGACGCGGTTTCGATCTCGTTCTCATGGACGTGCAGATGCCGGGGGTCGACGGGCTGGCGGCCACGCGGCGAATCCGCAATCTCGCCGGGCCCGCCCGCGACGTGCCGATCGTGGCGATGACGGCGAACGTCCTGCCCGAGCAGATCGAGGATCTGATCCGCGCCGGGATGGACGATCACGTGGGCAAGCCGTTCAAGCGGCAGGATCTCTTCGACACCATCGGGCGCTGGACCGAGCCCGGTGCGCGCCAGCGCCATGCCCGGTCGGTGCCGAGCGCCCCACCCAAGGTCGATCCGCAGATCCTCGACTCGGAAGTGCTCGACGGGATGCGTCTGCGCTTCGGCCCGGAGCGCGTCGACGGTCTGTTGGATATGCTGGCGGGGGAGTTATCGCAGCGTTTCCGCACGGCGGCGAACGACCGGAGCGAGATTGCCCACGATGCCCACGCCATGGTCTCGGCGGCGGGCATGCTGGGCTTCGCGGGGCTGTCGGAGCTGTGCCGCGAGTTGGAAGCCGCCGCCCATGCCGGGAGGGATCTCTCCCCGCTGATCCGGCGGCTTGAGGTTCAGCGATCCAAGGCGCTCAGGGCCATCCGGACAATCCGCGCCGCGTGAGCGCGGAGGCTCCCGCCGTCGTCATCGCTTCGCTGACGCGTGCAACGACGACGGTGCGCTTCAGCCTGCCTCGGCTTCGTCTTCTATCGGATCGCTCGTCCATGCCGTCGCGAAGGCCGCGAGTTCGCGGGAATCGGCGAAGGCGGCGACGCTGAGCGTCCGGGGGTCGGCGTGCCGCCCGGATAGGGGCTCAGCATCACCGGCACCTGAACCAGTTTGGCTCCCGGCGCCTTGGCGTCGATCCAAGCCTGCGCCTCCGGGGTGAACCGGTCCGGTGCCGCGAGCGCCCGCGCGTCGCCGCGCAGGACCAGCACATAAGTACCGAGGGAGGGATCAGCCTCCTTTACGGCCTCGATGACGTCGATCATGCGAACTCGTTCGAGCTGCACCTGCGCCTGGGCATCGGTGAAGTTTGGGATGTCGGCGAAGATCTCGGCGCCGTGGGCGGCGGCGGCCGTGGCGAAGGCGTCGGCCGATTCGAACTTGAGCAGGGCCATCACCTGGAACGGCGCCTGCCCGCCATCCGGCGTGCTCGTGCCGGTGACGACGGTGGCCTCGTGCAGGCCCATGCCCGACCAGCGCTCGCGCACCAGCGGCATATGGGTGTTCAGGTAGTAGCCCATGTCGAACTTCGGTCCGGCCGGGTACATCACGCTGATGAGGATCATGGCGTTCTCCCTTTCTGTTTTGTGTCGTTGCACTTAGTGGAGCTTAACCCGCGAGACGGTCCGCCGGGTGAGCGCGCGGGCCATCGCGTCGATCGTGGTCTTGATCGTCCCGTGCAGGGCGCGCTCGTGCATCTTGTAGAGCGAGCGGTACATCATCCGCGCGAACAGGCCGACGATCAGCATGTTCTGGCCGCGGATGAAGCCCATCAGGCTTCCCACCGTGGAGTAATGGCCCAGCGACACGAGCGAGCCGAAATCCCGATACTTGAACGGCTTGAGCGGCTTGCCGGCGATCTTGGCCTCGATCTGCCCGACGAGGTGAGTCGCCTGCTGATGCGCCGCCTGCGCGCGGGGCGGGATCGGCCGATCGGAGCCCACTTCCACCAGATAGGCGCAATCGCCCATGGCCAAGATGTCGGGGTCGCGGGTGGTCTGAAGGGTCGGCGTCACCACAAGCTGGTTGGTGCGCGTGGTCTCCAACCCGCCGATGTTCTGAAGGAAGGGCGGAGCCTTCACGCCCGCCGCCCAGACGACGAGTTCTGAGGGCAGGAAGGTGCCATCGGCCAGCGCCACGCCGTCGGCCCGCACCTCGGTCACCCGCGCCTTGAGGCGCACGTCGACGCCGATCTTGCGCAGGAGCTGCATGACTTCGGCCGAGAGGCGCTCCGGCACGGCCGGGAGCACCCGGTCGGCCGCCTCCACCAGGGTGATGCGGATGTCCTTGTCCGGGTCGATCCGGTCGAGACCCGTAGCCACCACATGGCGCAGGGTGCGGTGGAGTTCGGCGGCGAGTTCGGTGCCGGTGGCGCCCGCGCCGATCACCGTGACGTGCAACTGGCCGGGCCGCACCGGTCCATCCTGCGTGTGCGCCCGCAGGCTCGCATTCACGAGGCGCTGGTGGAAACGCACCGCCTGCTCCTGCGTGTCGAGGGCGATGGCGTGCTCGGCGACGCCGGGCGTCCCGAAATCGTTGGTCGTGGAGCCCACCGCGATCACCAGCGTGTCGTAGGCGACCTTGCGCTCGGGCGTGACCTGCCGACCCTCGGCATCGAAGCTCGGCGCTAGGGTGATCTCTCGCGCCTCCCGATCGAGGCCGGTCATCTGGCCGATCCGGTAGCGGAAATGGTGCTGGTGCGCGTGGTGGAGGTAATCGACCGCGTGGTGGCCGACATCGAGGCTCCCGGCGGCGACCTCGTGCAGAAGCGGCTTCCAGATGTGGGTCCGCGCCCGGTCGACCAGAGCGACCTCTGCCTGATTCTTCTTTCCGAGGCGATCGCCGAGCTTGGTCACCAGCTGTAGGCCGGCGGCGCCTCCGCCGACGACGACGATACGATGAGGACCGGACGCGCTTGCCGTTGAACCCATGGATGCCTCGGAGATCACGGCGCGGGATGTCCACGCCGCCGACTGGGATGTTGAATAGACCGGCGCGGCGGGAGTTTGCCAGTTATTCCCTCATTCCGCCGCGCCGCGTTGTCGCGTCAGCCCTGCGGAGCGCCCGGCTGGCGCAGGGGATGCGCCTCCGCGAAGGCCGGGATGGCGAGGCAGGTCTCGGCGATCCGCTTCACGGTCGGGAAGGGTGCGGTGTCCACGGCGAAGATGCCCGTGCCGACCCACAGGCTCACGAGGCACAGATCGGCGTGGCTCACGGCGTCGCCCTGGCAGAATCGGCCCGTTCCGGCCTCCGTCGCGAGTCGCTTCTCCAGCGTCGTCAGGCCGCTCGTGAAGGCGTGGCGCACGAAGGTCATCATGCGATCCTTCGGCAGGCCGTACTCCTCCATCAGGAAGTTGCGCACGCGTGGCACGTAGAGCGGATGGGTGTCGCAGGCGACGAGTTGCGCGAGCGAGCGCGACCTGGCCCGTTCACGGGCATCCTCCGGCAGGAGGCGCTGGCCGCCCTTCGTCTCCTCGAGGTAGTCGAGGATGGCGAGGGATTGGGTGAGCGGGGGCCCGTCGCCGTCGAACAGCGCGGGCACGGCGCCTTGCGGATTGATCGCGCGGAAATCCGGCTTGTGCTGGTCGCCCGCATCGAGGTCGATGAAGGTTTCCTCGTAGGCCAGCCCCTTGAGCTTCAGGGCGATTCGCACCCGGAAGGCGGCGGCCGACCGCCAGTTGCCGTACATGTGCATGCGACGCGCCTTCCCCCTGTTCACGCGAAAAGGGGCGGGCGCCGTGTCCGGCACCCGCCCCCCTGTCGGCCGGGGATTGCTCCCCGCCCGTGATCCTAGAAGCCGCCGAACTTGTAGTTGAAGCCGGCGCGGACGATGTTGCCCTCGGTCTTGAAGCGCGAGAGGTAGGCGCCGGTGCCGACGCCCGGGATGGCGTTGACCAGCACGTTCTGCGAGCCGAGGTCGTAGTGGATGTACTCGGCCTTGATGGTGATGGCGTCGTACTTGATGCCGAGATAGCGGCCAACGGCGAAGGTGTTCAGGAAGCTGTCGGTCGGCAGGGCGAACTCGATGCCGCCGCCGTAGGCGTAGCCGATCTTGAAGTCGTCGTAGCGGCCAGCGAACTGCAGGGTACCGGCCGGGTTGTAGAAGTTCACGTCGTGGAAGACGTTGCCGTAGGCGAGACCGCCGGTCCCGTACACGAGGAACCGGTCGAAGGCGTAGCCGACGCGGCCGGTCAGGGTGCCGAGCCAGTCGAGGCTCTGACGGTACTGGCTCGGGTTCGGGAGAACGCCACCGGCGAGCGGAGCGCCGAGGATGAAGCGGTTCTTGGTGATGTCCGTCCAGTCGATGCTGTTCGCGACACCGACCACGATGCCGGAGCCCGGCGTGAACTGGTAGTTGTAGCCAGCGGTGCCGCCGATGTTGGCGATGCCGTCCTGCGAGGTCGTCACGAGACCCGGGCGGCGACCGGCCTGCACGTTGCCGGCGGTCACGGCGGTCAGGCCGGTGGTGGTGATGCGCTGGTTGTCGGTGAAGGTGTAGGCCGACTCGAGACCGGCGTAGAAGCCCGTCCAGGTGAAGACCGGCACCGGCGTGAAGACCGGCGGCGGAGCGGCGCGACGCGGAAGGTCGGCGGCGCTGGCGGCGGTGGCGACGAGCGCCGACGCTGCGGTGGCGAGAAGGACTTTCTTGATCATTTGGGCGAGACCCGGAGTTTGTTTTGGCTTGCTCTAAGGTCAAGTTAAACGCCAAGCCGCGGGGCGCCTATGCCTTTGAGGACACAGTAGCGTCCAAAGCGAAGCTGTTGCGGGGCCCTGCGCGCCGGGCCTCGGCGACGGCCCGGCGGAATAAGGTGAATTCGGCTCGGCCCTTGATCCGCGCGGCATGACCCTCTAAGCGGTCGGCGCTTTTAGGCCCCGTCGAGCGTCGGGGCGGCCGAGCAGGATCCGGGGCGCCCCCGCTGCCCCCGCCGCAGGAACGGGAATCATGGGCAAGGAAAAGTTCTCTCGCACCAAGCCGCACTGCAACATTGGGACGATTGGTCACGTCGACCACGGCAAGACGTCTCTGACGGCGGCGATCACGAAGGTTCTGGCGGAGTCCGGCGGCGCGACGTTCACGGCGTACGACCAGATCGACAAGGCTCCTGAGGAGAAGGCGCGCGGCATCACGATCTCGACGGCGCACGTCGAGTACGAGACGACGAACCGCCACTATGCGCACGTCGATTGCCCCGGCCACGCCGACTACGTGAAGAACATGATCACGGGCGCGGCGCAGATGGACGGCGCGATCCTGGTGGTGTCGGCGGCCGACGGCCCGATGCCGCAGACCCGCGAGCACATCCTTCTGGCGCGTCAGGTCGGCGTCCCGGCGCTGGTGGTGTTCCTGAACAAGTGCGACATGGTCGATGACGAGGAGCTCCTGGGCTCGTCGAGCTCGAGGTGCGCGAGCTTCTGTCGAAGTACGACTTCCCCGGCGACGACATCCCGATCACCAAGGGCTCGGCCCTGATGGCGCTCGAGGACAAGGAGCCGAAGCTCGGCAAGGAAGCCGTGCTGAAGCTGATGGAGAGCGTGGACAGCTACATCCCGCAGCCGGAGCGTCCGATCGACCTTCCGTTCCTGATGCCGATCGAGGACGTGTTCTCGATCTCGGGCCGCGGCACGGTGGTGACGGGCCGCGTCGAGCGCGGGATCATCAAGGTCGGTGAGGAAGTCGAGATCGTGGGCATCCGCCCGACGACGAAGACGACGGTGACCGGCGTCGAGATGTTCCGCAAGCTCCTGGACCAGGGCCAGGCGGGCGACAACGTGGGCGTGCTGCTGCGCGGCACGAAGCGCGAGGACGTGGAGCGCGGCCAGGTCGTGTGCAAGCCGGGTTCGGTGAAGCCGCACTCGAAGTTCAAGGCCGAGGCGTACATCCTGACGAAGGAAGAGGGCGGTCGCCACACGCCGTTCTTCACGAACTACCGGCCGCAGTTCTACTTCCGCACGACGGACGTGACCGGCGTGTGCACGCTGCCCGAGGGCACCGAGATGGTGATGCCGGGCGATAGCGTGACCATGGACGTGGTGCTGATCGTGCCGGTGGCCATGGAAGAGAAGCTGCGCTTCGCCATCCGCGAAGGCGGCCGTACCGTCGGCGCCGGCGTCGTCGCCGCCATCAACGACTGATCGCCTTACGTAGCAGGTGTGGAAAGGCCGGCCTGGTGCCGGCCTTTTCCTTTTCGGGCTCTGGAAGGCGCGGCAGCCCTTGCATCCGCGATGCGGTTGCGGCATGGAGCCTTCGCGCCGCGCAAGCGGGGCACACAGGAGTGTAGCTCAACTGGTCAGAGCGCCGGTCTCCAAAACCGGAGGTTGCGGGTTCGAGTCCCTCCACTCCTGCCAGTTCCGGCCCCTGCCGCTCCGTGGTCGACAAGTCTCCTGACTTGCGCTAGAGCGGCTCCGATCCGAGATCTGAAGCGACCGTCGGTGCGGGCCGGAATGGCCCTCGGCGCCGGGCGTTCGCGTTTTTGAACGCAGCCGCAAGGCACGTATCCGTCAACGAATCTGGCGCCATGGCATCGAACGAAGCGACGAAGAAGGTGGACCTCGCCCGCGGCACGAACCGCGGTCGCGATGTCGTGCCGCCCGCCCGTCAGACGCCGCCTGCCAAGGTGCCCCAGAAGCGTGTCGGACCCGGCGAGTTCTTCTCCCAGGTCCGTGACGAGGCCCGCAAGGTCACGTGGCCGTCCCGCCGCGAGACCACCATCACCACGATGATGGTGTTCATCATGGTGGTGGTGACGAGCCTCTTCTTCACCGTGGTCGATCAGGCCATGCGCTTCATCGTCGGCCTGATCCTCGGGCTCTGAGGGGCGTCACGCCCCGGACTTTATCGGAGTTGAGCGAAAGCCGTGTCCAAGCGCTGGTACATCGTCCACGCCTATTCGAATTTCGAGAACAAGGTCGCCCAGTCCATCAAGGACCAGGCCGCGCAGCGCGGGCTGACCGACCTGTTCGACGAGGTGATGGTTCCGACCGAGAAGGTCGTCGAGGTGCGCCGCGGCCGCAAGGTCGATGCCGAGCGCAAGTTCTTCCCCGGCTACGTCCTCGTGAAGTGCGACCTCACCGACGAGGTCTACCACCTCATCAAGAACACTCCGAAGGTCACGGGCTTCCTCGGCGCCGACAAGTCCAAGCCGGTGCCGATCCCGGACGCCGAGGCCGAGCGCATCAAGGGTCAGGTTGCCGAGGGCGTCGATCGCCCGAAGCCCTCGATCTCCTTCGAGATCGGCGAGACCGTCCGCGTGGCGGACGGCCCGTTCGCAAGCTTCAACGGCACCGTCGAGGAAATCGACGATGCTCGTTCCCGCCTGAAGGTGGCTGTGTCGATCTTCGGCCGCGCCACTCCGGTGGAACTCGAATACGCCCAGGTCGAGAAGGTCTGAGCGTAAAACACGCGGGAGATCCGCCCGGCTTCGCCTCCGGGAGCTTCGGTTCGTACCGCGACCTGCAACCGTCCGACCCGCCGCGCCTCGGCAGCGTGGGGGCGGATGAACATTGGGAGCAGTCCCCATGGCGAAGAAGATCACGGGCTACGTGAAGCTTCAGGTCCCGGCTGGCGCCGCCAATCCGTCGCCGCCGATCGGCCCCGCGCTCGGTCAGCGCGGCCTCAACATCATGGAATTCTGCAAGGCCTTCAACGCGAAGACCGCGCAGATGGAGAAGGGCACCCCGATTCCGGTGATCATCACCGCGTATCAGGACCGGTCCTTCACCTTCGAGATGAAGCAGCCCCCGGTCACCTTCTTCCTGAAGAAGGCAGTGGGCCTGAAGATCGGCAAGAAGCCGGCTTCCGGTTCCAAGACCCCGGGCAAGGGCCCGACTGTCGGCAAGATCACCGAAGCGCAGCTGCGCGAGATCGCCGAGAAGAAGATGCCCGACCTCAACTGCGATTCCGTCGAAGCGGCGGTCGCCATGATCCGGGGTTCCGCCCGGGCCATGGGCCTCGAAGTCACGGCCTGAGGAGGGACACATGGCACGCGAAGGAAAGCGCATCCGCGCCGCCCGCGAGGGCCTGGAGCCGACCAAGCTCTACCCGCTCGCCGAGGCGATCAAGCTCGTGAAGGAGCGGGCGACCGCGAAGTTCGACGAGACCGTCGAGGTCTCCATGAACCTCGGTGTCGATCCGCGTCACGCCGACCAGATGGTCCGCGGCGTCTGCAACCTGCCGAACGGTTCCGGCCGGACGGTGCGCGTGGCGGTGTTCGCCCGCGGCGCCAAGGCTGACGACGCCAAGGCCGCCGGTGCCGATATCGTCGGCGCCGAGGATCTCCTTGAGATCGTTCAGGGCGGCAAGATCGACTTCGATCGCTGCATCGCGACCCCGGACATGATGCCGCTCGTCGGTCGTCTCGGTAAGGTGCTGGGCCCGCGCGGCCTGATGCCGAACCCGAAGGTCGGCACCGTCACGATGGACGTGAAGGGCGCCGTCGCCGCCGCTAAGGGTGGCGCCGTCGAGTTCCGCGTCGAGAAGGCGGGCATCGTCCATGCCGGTATCGGCAAGGTCTCGTTCGATGCCGACAAGCTCGTCGAGAACATCAAGGCGTTCGCCGATGCGGTGGCCAAGGCCAAGCCGACCGGCGCCAAGGGAACCTACGTCCAGCGCATCGCCGTCACCTCTACGATGGGCCCGGGCGTGAAGGTCGAGCCGAACACGGTTCTGACCGCATAGTCGTTCGCAGGCTCCTGCGACCTAGCGAAGCGCCCGGCCGGAGACGGCCGGGCGTTTTGCGTTTTGGCTTCGGGAGGAGCGTTTGCAATCGCACTATTCGTGATCGCGGAGGGGGCGCCTTCGCGTTTTGCTGTGCTATCTAGGCGTCCATGCGCAGCACCGTCTCCGTCACGTCCCGTCGACGCATCCTCTGCGTCTTCCCCGCCTACACGCCGTCCTTCGGCACATTCTCCCACGCCTACCCACTCATGGGCGGCGTGAAGGCATTCATGCCGCCCCAGGGGCTCCTCGTCATCGCGGCCTATATGCCCGAGACCTGGGAGTGCCGCTTCATCGACGAGAACATCAAGCGCGCCACCCCGGCCGATTTCGCCTGGGCGGACGCCGTCTTCGTCTCCGGCATGCACATTCAGGAAGGGCAGATCCACGACATTGGTACCCGCGCCCACGAAGCCGGGAAGCTCGCCGTGCTCGGTGGTCCCTCCGTCTCCGGTGCGCCGGAAAAGTACCCGGATTTTGATTGCCTCCACATTGGTGAGATCGGAGATGCCACGGACCGGCTGATCGCCCGCCTCGACGCGGGTGTGGCTCGGCCCGCTGCGCAGGAGACCTACGAGACCGCCGACCGCCTCGCCCTCGCGGACTTCCCGGCCCCAGCCTACGAGGCCGTGCCGCTGAAGCGCTACCTGATCGGGTCGTTGCAATTCTCGTCCGGCTGTCCCTATCGCTGCGAATTCTGCGACATCCCGCAGCTCTACGGACGGCAGCCGCGCCTCAAGACCCCCGAGCAGCTTTGCGGTGAGCTCGACGCCATCGTCAGCCAGCCGGGCCACCCGGCGGTAGTCTACTTCGTGGACGACAACTTCATCGGCAACCGCAAGGCGACGCGCGAGATGCTGCCGGTGCTGGTGGAGTGGCAGAAGAAGAACAACTACCCACTTCAGTTCGCCTGTGAGGCGACCCTGAACATGGCCAAGCAGCCCGAGATCCTCGAGCTGATGCGGCAGGCCAACTTCATGACCGTGTTCGTCGGCATCGAGACGCCGGAAGCGGAGGCTTTGAAGGGCATCGACAAGACGCACAACGCGGCCGTGCCGATGTACGAGGCGATCTCGACCCTCAACTCCTATGGGCTCGAGGTGACGTCCGGCATCATCCTCGGCCTCGATTCCGATACGGACAAATCCGAGCAGAACCTCATCGACTTCATCGATCGCTCGGCGATTCCCGTTCTGACGATCAACCTTCTTCAGGCCCTACCAAAGACGCCGCTCTGGGACCGGCTGGAGAAGGAGGGCCGCCTCATCCACGACGCTGCGCTCGAATCGAACGTGCTGTTCAAGCGCCCGCACGATACGGTGGTGGCGAGCTGGCGCCGGGCCATCGGGCACGCCTATGACCCGGAGAAGATCTTCGAGCGGTTCAAGCATCAGTGCGAGGTGACTTATCCGCACCGGATCACCACGCCGACAGCAGGCAAGCTCACGCTCACCAACCTGCGACGCGGGCTGATCCTTGGCTTCAACATCATCACGCGGGTCGGGCTGTTCTCGGATTATCGCGGGCCGTTCTGGCGGGCTGCGGGCTATGCCCTGAAGCGGGGGCAGATCGAGGCGGTGTTCAACATGGGCTTCGTGGCCCATCACCTGATCCGCTTCACCCGCGAGGCCCTGCGCGGCGAGCACAACGCCTCGTTCTACGCGGCCAAGGCTGCGGAGGCGAAGGAGGCCGAGGAGCGGAGCTGGTGGGAGAATGCCCGGCGTCGATTCGTGCCGGAGCGCGAGGCGGCGTAAGCCGGCCTCGCCGCAGGTTTGTCCCAGCGTCTGGAAAGACATCCGCAAATCGAGTGGATAAGCCGTCGAGGGGAGCAAAGCTCTGCCTCGACGCGCAAAGACGTGTCCTGAGACGAGCCAAAGACGTGACAGCTTAAGACGCTGGTCCTAAGCTTGGCCGATCAGTCGATCACCCTCCGATGCGACGGCTTCGGGCATGGAAGCCTGTGGCGGAGCTGGCCGGCCGCCGCCTGAGAGCAGGCATGTCGGAGGAGGTGAGGACGTTGATCGTGTTTCCGCTGATGGTGAGCATCACTATCGCGAAAACGCGAGATGGGTGGCGGTTCGCCATCCATCTCGCCATGATGATCTAGTCGGATCGTCTGATAAGAGGGCCCGCGGGGTGCCTCCCGCGGTTCCTCGCCAAGAAAGATATCCCCGGTGACCCGAAAAGCAAAGCCATCCGTCGCGCCCCAGCCGACGGCGGCGGACGGCGCATGGCAGCTATTCCGTGCTTCGCCCCTTGCCTGCGGCGGAAAAGTCGCGCTTCGGGCCTTGGCAGGCAGCTTGCTAGGTTCTATACACCGCGCCTCACGCTTTTTCTTTTGATCAAGGGATACGGCCGATAGGCCGGTTTCCGTTCGAAATGTCGTCCGGGTAACCGGACGTCACTGGCCAGCGGGATCCAGAGGGTGAACAGCCTGATGGAGCCTTGCTCGGCCATGTCCTGTCCGAGACTGCAGGCGCTGGTTCGCCAGCTTAATCGCCAAGCCTGCACAGACGGGGATGACCGACGTTTTACGACAGCCGCGCCAGGCTTCGGCCAGGCAGGCAATCGGTTTGAACCAACTCACCCGCAGGGTCCCGTCAGGGGTTCGTCGGGGACAGGGCCGCGAAGCGTCGTTCGGACGTTCACGGTCTTTCGCAAGGCCGAGCACGTCCGGGCGGCATGTGCAACCGGCGGAGCCAATCCAGGTTCCGCCAACCGGAGAGAGCCCAGTGGACAGGACAGCAAAGGCTGATCTCGTCTCGACGCTCAACGGCGTGTTCAATCAGAGCGCCGTCGTCGTCGTGGCCCACTACAAGGGCCTCACGGTTGCCGACATGCAGAAGCTGCGTTCGCAGATGAAGCAGGCCGGCGCCACCGTGAAGGTCGCCAAGAACAGCCTCGCCGGCATCGCTCTGGAAGGCACGGACGTCGCCTCCATCAAGCCGCTCCTGAAGGGCCCGACCCTGCTCGCCTATTCGGGCGATCCGGTCGCAGCCGCCAAGGTCGCGGTCGACTTCGCCAAGACGAACGACAAGCTCGTGATTCTTGGCGGGGCGATGGGCACGACTTCCCTGAACCCCGATGGTGTGAAGGCGCTCGCCTCGCTGCCGTCGCTCGACGAACTGCGCGCCAAGCTCGTGGGCCTCATCCAGGCTCCCGCGACCAAGATCGCTCAGCTCAGCACCGCGCCGGCAGCCAAGCTCGCCCGCGTGTTCGGGGCTTACGCCAAGAAGGACGAGGCCGCCTGAGGCCCCTTCAAAACCCAACCGTTCGAACCGATATCCTGAAAGGACACCAACATGGCTGATCTCGCCAAGATCGTCGACGACCTGTCGTCGCTGACCGTTCTCGAGGCCGCCGAGCTCGCCAAGATGCTCGAAGAGAAGTGGGGCGTCTCCGCCGCTGCCGCCGTCGCCGTCGCCGCTGGTCCGGCCGCTGGTGGTGGCGCTGCCGCTGCCGCCGAGGAGCAGACCGAGTTCACGGTCGTCCTCGCCAGCGCCGGCGACAAGAAGATTGAGGTCATCAAGGAGGTCCGCGCGATCACCGGTCTCGGCCTCAAGGAAGCCAAGGACCTGGTCGAGGGCGCTCCCAAGCCGGTCAAGGAAGGCGTGTCCAAGGACGACGCCGCCAAGCTCAAGGCCCAGCTCGAGAAGGCTGGCGCCAAGGTCGAGCTCAAGTAAGACGGCGATGGGCCGCCAACGGCCCATCACTCTCCGGCGCGCCTCTTGGGGCTGACCGGAACCGGAGCCCGCGGGTGTTCGCACCCGCGGGCTAAGGTCGCTTCGGGCGACCGGTGGGCCCTGGAACGGGTCCAGCGGAATTCGGGACGGGTGGCGTGGTCCGGCGGGGCGCGCGTCACAGCCACGGTGCGGGAGCCTCGAGCTTCCCCGGGCAACGGGCACGCGGAATGGAGCGAGGTCACATGGCCAACACGCTGGTCGGTCGCAAGCGCATTCGGAAGTTCTTTGGCAAGATCAAGGAAGTGACGCAGATGCCGAACCTCATTGAGGTTCAGAAGGCATCCTACGAGCAGTTCCTGATGGTCGACGAGCCGGAGGGTGGCCGCGCCGACGAGGGCCTGCAGAGCGTGTTCAAGTCGGTTTTCCCGATTTCGGACTTCGCCTCGACGGCCCTGCTCGAGTTCGTCCGTTACACGTTCGAGCCGCCGAAGTACGACGTGGACGAGTGCCGTCAGCGCGGCATCACCTTCGCGGCTCCGCTGAAGGTGACGCTGCGTCTCATCGTGTTCGATGTCGATCCGGACACGCAGGCCAAGTCGGTCAAGGATATCAAGGAGCAGGACGTCTACATGGGCGACATGCCCCTGATGACGGAGAACGGCACCTTCATCGTCAACGGCACCGAGCGCGTCATCGTCTCGCAGATGCACCGCTCGCCGGGCGTGTTCTTCGACCACGACAAGGGCAAGACCCACTCGTCGGGCAAGTTGCTCTTCGCTGCGCGCATCATTCCGTATCGCGGCTCGTGGCTCGATGTGGAGTTCGATGCCAAGGACATCGTGCATGTCCGCATCGACCGGAAGCGCAAGCTGCCGGTGACGTCGCTGCTCTACGCGCTGGGTCTCGACGGCGAAGAGATCCTGTCGACCTTCTACAACCGCGTGGTCTACGACCGCGACGGCGCCGACTGGCGTGTGCCGTTCGATGCCGAGCGCATGAAGGGCCTGAAGGCGACCACCGACCTGATCGACGCCGAGTCCGGTGAGGTCGTGCTGGAGGCGGGCAAGAAGCTCAATGCCCGCAACGCCCGTCAGATCACCGAAAAGGGCGTGAAGTTCCTCAAGGCGACCGACGAGGATCTCGTCAGCCAGTATATCGCCGAAGACCTCGTCAACATGCAGACGGGTGAAATCTGGGCCGAGGCCGGCGAGGAGATCACCGAGAAGCTGCTCAAGGCGCTTGACGATGTCGGCGTGACCGAACTGCCCGTGCTCGATATCGACCACGTCAACATCGGCCCGTACATCCGAAACACGCTGGCCGTGGACAAGAACTCGGGCCGCGAAGGCGCATTGTTCGACATCTACCGCGTGATGCGTCCGGGCGAGCCGCCGACGCTCGACACCGCCGAGGCGATGTTCCACTCGCTGTTCTTCGATGCCGAGCGCTACGACCTCTCTGCGGTCGGCCGCGTGAAGATGAACATGCGTCTCGACCTCGACGCCGCCGACACTGTGCGCACCCTCCGCAAGGAGGACATGCTGGCGGTCGTCAAGGCGTTGGTGGAGCTGCGCGACGGCAAGGGTGAGATCGACGACATCGACCACCTCGGCAACCGCCGCGTGCGCTCGGTCGGCGAGCTCATGGAGAACCAGTACCGCCTGGGCCTCCTGCGCATGGAGCGCGCCATCCGCGAGCGCATGAGCCAGGTCGATATCGACACGGTCATGCCGCAGGACCTCATCAACGCGAAGCCCGCCGCTGCGGCGGTGCGCGAGTTCTTCGGCTCGTCGCAGCTCTCGCAGTTCATGGACCAGACCAACCCGCTCTCCGAGGTCACGCACAAGCGTCGTCTCTCGGCGCTTGGCCCGGGCGGTCTGACCCGCGAGCGCGCCGGCTTCGAGGTGCGCGACGTGCACCCGACCCATTACGGCCGCATCTGCCCGATCGAGACGCCGGAAGGCCCGAATATCGGTCTGATCAACTCGCTGGCGACCTTCGCCCGCGTGAACAAGTACGGCTTCATCGAGACCCCGTTCCGCCGCGTGCGCGACGGCGTCGTCACCGATGAGGTCGCCTACCTCTCGGCCATGGAGGAGGCGAAGTACTACGTCGCGCAGGCCAACGCGCAGATGGACGAGGCTCGCAAGCTGACGGAAGACCTCGTGGTCTGCCGTCGCGCCGGTGAAGTCATCGTCGTGGGTCCCGAGCGCGTCGACCTCATGGACGTGTCGCCGAAGCAGCTCGTGTCGGTCGCAGCGGCGCTCATCCCGTTCCTCGAGAACGACGACGCCAACCGCGCCCTCATGGGCTCGAACATGCAGCGCCAGGCGGTGCCGCTGGTCCGTGCCGACGCCCCGTTCGTGGGCACCGGCATGGAAGCGGTGGTGGCCCGTGACTCCGGTGCCGCCATCGCGGCCCGCCGTGCGGGCATCATCGATCAGGTGGACGCCACCCGTATCGTCATCCGCGCCACGGAAGAGGCCGACGCCAACAAGCCGGGCGTCGACATCTACCGTCTTCAGAAGTTCCAGCGCTCCAACCAGTCGACCTGCATCACGCAGAAGCCGCTGGTCCGCGTCGGCGAGTTCGTGAAGAAGGGCGAGATCATCGCTGACGGTCCCTCGACCGAGTTCGGCGAGCTGGCGCTCGGCCGGAACGTGCTCGTCGCGTTCATGCCGTGGAACGGCTACAACTTCGAGGACTCGATCCTGCTCTCCGAGCGGATCGTGAAGGATGACGTGTTCACCTCGATCCACATCGAGGAATTCGAGGTGATGGCCCGCGACACCAAGCTGGGTCCGGAAGAAATCACCCGCGACATCCCGAACGTCTCCGAAGAGGCGCTAAAGAACCTCGACGAAGCGGGCATCGTCTACATCGGTGCCGAGGTCCATGCGGGCGACATCCTCGTCGGCAAGATCACGCCGAAGGGGGAGAGCCCGATGACGCCGGAGGAAAAGCTCCTCCGCGCCATCTTCGGCGAGAAGGCCTCCGACGTGCGCGACACGTCCCTGCGTGTGCCCCCGGGCGTCACCGGCACCATCGTCGAGGTGCGGGTGTTCAACCGGCACGGCGTCGACAAGGACGAGCGCGCCCAGGCGATCGAGCGCGAGGAAATCGAGCGTCTCGCCAAGGACCGCGACGACGAGCAGGCGATCCTCGACCGCAACACTTACGCCCGTCTGGCGGATGTGCTGATCGGTCAGGCGCCGGTGGCCGGGCCGAAGGGCTTCAAGAAGGACACCACGCTCACCCGCGAGCTGATCAACGACTACCCGCGTTCGCAGTGGTGGCAGTTCGCCGTCATCGACGACCGTCTCATGACCGAGATGGAAGCGATGCAGAAGCAGTACGACGAGTCGAAGAAGCGCCTCGAGCAGCGCTTCCTCGATAAGGTCGAGAAGCTGCAGCGCGGCGACGAGCTGCCGCCCGGCGTCATGAAGATGGTCAAGGTCTTCGTGGCGGTGAAGCGCAAGATCCAGCCGGGCGACAAGATGGCTGGCCGTCACGGCAACAAGGGTGTCGTGTCGCGGATCGTGCCGATCGAGGACATGCCGTTCCTGGAGGACGGGACGCATGCCGACATCGTGCTCAACCCGCTGGGTGTGCCCTCGCGCATGAACGTCGGTCAGATCCTGGAGACGCACCTTGGCTGGGCGGCTGCGGGCCTGGGTCGCAAGGTGTCCAAGGCGGTTGATGCCTATCTCAAGACGCAGGACATCGCCCCGCTGAAGCAGGAGATGGAGTCCATCTACTCCCCGTCGGAGTTGGAGGGCCTGTCCGATGAGGATCTGCTGGAGGCGGGCAACAACGTCCGTCGCGGCGTGCCGATGGCCACTCCGGTGTTCAACGGCGCCAAGGAGGCCGACATCGAGCAGATGCTGGAGATGGCCGGGCTGGACCGCTCGGCGCAGTCGACGCTCTACGACGGGCGGACCGGCGAGCCCTTCGACCGCAAGGTCACGATGGGCTACATCTACATGCTGAAGCTGCACCACCTCGTGGATGACAAGATCCACGCGCGGTCGATCGGCCCGTACTCCCTCGTCACCCAGCAGCCGCTGGGCGGTAAGGCGCAGTTCGGCGGTCAGCGCTTCGGTGAGATGGAGGTCTGGGCTCTGGAAGCTTACGGCGCCGCCTACACCCTGCAGGAGATGCTCACCGTCAAGTCGGACGACGTGGCCGGCCGCACCAAGGTCTACGAGGCCATCGTGCGCGGCGACGACACGTTCGAGGCGGGCATCCCCGAGTCGTTCAACGTGCTCGTCAAGGAGATGCGTTCGCTCGGCCTCAACGTCGAGCTGACGTCCTCCAAGAAGGCGGCGAACGACCAGCTGGAGCCCCCGGCCGACGCGGCCGAGTAGCACTCGCAGGACACCTCCCGTGGCGGCGGCAGCGCCGCCACGGTCGAGCGGGGAGGGGAGGAGCCTCCTGCACGACGGCGAGCCGAGCCCTTAGGGCATGGCGCCGGCCCTTTTTTGAAGACGCTGCGGCCCGGCGCGGGGCCGGCGGCGTCGAGCCGAGGAGCGGATCATGAACCAAGAGGTCATGAACCTTTTCAACCAGCAGCCGCAGCCGGTGAATTTCGACCAGATCAAGATCTCGATCTCGTCGCCGGAGAAGATCCTCTCCTGGTCCTACGGAGAGATCAAGAAGCCCGAGACCATCAACTACCGGACCTTCAAGCCCGAGCGCGACGGTCTGTTCTGTGCGCGCATCTTTGGGCCGATCAAGGACTACGAGTGCTTGTGCGGCAAGTACAAGCGCATGAAGTACAAGGGCGTCATCTGTGAGAAGTGCGGCGTCGAGGTGACGCTGGCCCGCGTCCGGCGTGACCGCATGGGTCACATCGAGCTGGCCGCCCCCGTCGCGCATATCTGGTTCCTGAAGTCGCTGCCCTCGCGCATCGGCCTCCTGCTCGACATGGCCCTCAAGGACCTCGAGCGGATCCTGTACTTCGAGTCGTACTGCGTCATCGAGCCGGGCCTCACCCCCCTGAAGGAGCGTCAGCTCCTGACGGAGGAGGAGTACCTGCGCGCCCAGGAGGAGTACGGCGAGGATAGCTTCACCGCCATGATCGGCGCCGAGGCCATCCGCCGGATCCTGCAGGAGCTCGACCTCGACAAGATCGCCAACGACCTCCGCGAGGAGATCGCGGTCACGACCTCCGAGCTGAAGCCGAAGAAGCTCCTGAAGCGCCTCAAGATCATCGAGGCGTTCCAGATGTCCGGCAACAAGCCGGAGTGGATGATCCTGACGGTGATCCCCGTGATCCCGCCGGACCTGCGCCCGCTGGTCCCGCTGGATGGCGGTCGCTTCGCCACGTCCGATCTGAACGACCTGTACCGCCGCGTCATCAACCGCAACAACCGCCTGAAGCGGCTGATCGAGCTGCGCGCGCCGGACATCATCATCCGCAACGAGAAGCGGATGCTGCAGGAGGCCGTCGACGCCCTGTTCGACAACGGCCGCCGTGGCCGCGTCATCACGGGCGCCAACAAGCGCCCGCTGAAGTCGCTCGCCGACATGCTGAAGGGCAAGCAGGGCCGCTTCCGCCAGAACCTCCTCGGCAAGCGCGTCGACTATTCGGGCCGTTCGGTCATCGTGGTCGGCCCGGAGCGAAGCTGCACCAGTGCGGCCTGCCGAAGAAGATGGCGCTGGAGCTGTTCAAGCCGTTCATCTACGCGCGCCTCGATGCCAAGGGTTTCTCGGCCACCGTCAAGCAGGCCAAGAAGCTCGTGGAGAAGGAGAAGCCGGAGGTTTGGGACATCCTCGATGAGGTGATCCGCGAACACCCGGTGATGCTGAACCGTGCACCGACGCTGCACCGTCTTGGCATCCAGGCCTTCGAGCCGAAGCTGATCGAGGGCAAGGCGATCCAGCTGCACCCGCTGGTCTGCGCCGCGTTCAACGCCGACTTCGACGGCGATCAGATGGCCGTGCACGTCCCGCTGTCGCTCGAGGCGCAGCTGGAAGCCCGCGTGCTGATGATGTCGACGAACAACATCTTGCACCCGGCCAACGGCCAGCCGATCATTGTGCCCTCGCAGGACATCGTTCTCGGCCTCTACTACCTGTCGATCGTGGGCGAGGGGCTTCCGGGCGCCTTTGACGCGACCAACAAGCTGAACCCAATGCAGGGTGTCTACGGCAATATCGGCGAGCTCGAGCACGCCCTGGCCGCAGGCGTCGTGAAGCTGCATTCGAAGATCAAGTGGCGCTGGAAGGGCATCGGCCCGGATGGCGAGCCGCTGACCAAGACCTACGAGACCACGCCCGGCCGCGTGATCCTGTCCACCGCCCTGCCGCTGCACCGGAAGGTGCCCTTCGACGTCGTCAACAAGCTGATGACCAAGAAGGAAATCTCGGCGATGATCGACACCGTCTACCGCCACTGCGGTCAGAAGGAGTCGGTGATTTTCTGTGACCGCATCATGGGCCTGGGCTTCACCCACGCCTTCAAGGCGGGCATCTCCTTCGGCAAGGACGACATGGTCGTGCCGGAGAACAAGTGGGAGATCGTCGAGGGCACCCGCACGCTCGTGAAGGATTACGAGCAGCAGTACAACGACGGCCTGATCACCCAGGGTGAGAAGTACAACAAGGTCGTCGATGCCTGGGCGAAGTGCTCGGACAAGCTGGCCCAGGAGATGATGGGCCGCATCTCGTCCGTGCAGAAGGACGACACCGGCGCCGACAAGCAGGTCAACTCGATCTACATGATGAGCCACTCGGGCGCCCGTGGTTCGCCCGCTCAGATGAAGCAGCTCGCGGCGATGCGTGGCCTCATGGCCAAGCCGTCGGGTGAAATCATCGAGACGCCGATCATCTCGAACTTCAAGGAAGGCCTGGACGTTCTGGAGTACTTCAACTCCACGCACGGTGCCCGTAAGGGCCTCGCCGACACCGCCTTGAAGACCGCCAACTCCGGCTACCTGACCCGTCGTCTCGTCGACGTCGCTCAGGACGCGGTGATCCGCGAGGTGGATTGCGGCACCACCAACGGCATCAAGATGCGCGCCATCGTCGATGCCGGCCAGGTGGTCGCCACGCTCGCCACCCGCATTCTCGGCCGCGCCACGGCCGAGGATCTGGTCGCCCAGGACGGCACGGTCATCGTGAAGACCGGCGAGACCATCGAGGAGAAGCACCTGCCGGCGATCACCGCCGCCGGCATCCAGGAGGTGAAGATCCGCTCGGTGCTGGTTTGCGCCACCCGCAGCGGCGTCTGCGCCACCTGCTACGGGCGCGACCTTGCCCGCGGCACGCCCGTCAACATGGGCGAGGCCGTCGGCGTCATCGCCGCGCAGTCCATCGGTGAGCCGGGCACCCAGCTCACCATGCGCACCTTCCACATCGGCGGCGCCGCCCAGATCGCCGACTCGTCCTTCATCGAGTCGAGCTTCGAGGGCACGATCAAGATCCGCAACCGGGCTCTCGCGAAGAACTCGGACGGGGATCTCGTCGCCACCGGCCGTAACGTGGCGGTCGTCATCGTCGGGTCGGACGGGGTCGAGCGGGCGGTTCACCGTCTGCAATACGGCGCTCGTGTCCGGGTGGACGAGGGTGACAAGATCAAGCGCGGCCAGCGTATCGCCGAGTGGGACCCCTACACCCGTCCGATCCTCACCGAGGTCGACGGAATCGTGGCCTACGAGGATCTGTACGACGGCCAGTCGATCACTGAGACGACCGACGAGTCGACGGGTATCGCCAAGCGCGTCG
This sequence comes from Methylobacterium komagatae, assembly GCF_042661665.1. Lineage (NCBI taxonomy): Bacteria > Pseudomonadati > Pseudomonadota > Alphaproteobacteria > Hyphomicrobiales > Methylobacteriaceae > Methylobacterium > Methylobacterium komagatae. The sequence goes on along the minus strand of NZ_JBHSWN010000001.1, from coordinate 644,201 downwards.
TCATCGATTGGCGCGGTTCCGCCCGCACTTCCGACCTGAAGCCCTCGATGGTGGTGGTCGACAAGGACGGGAAGGCCGTGAAGCTGCCGCGCGGGTCGGATGCCCGTTACGCGCTGCCGGTCGATGCCATCATCGGCTACGATCCGGGGGCCAAGGTGAAGGCCGGCGACATCCTCGCCCGCGTCTCCACCGACTCGGCCAAGACCCGCGACATCACCGGCGGTCTGCCGCGGGTGGCGGAGCTGTTCGAGGCACGGCGCCCGAAGGACGCGGCGATCATCGCCGAGAAGTCGGGCACCATCGCCTTCGGCCGCGACTACAAGAACAAGCGCCGCCTGACGCTGACGCCGCATGACGGGTCGGAGCCGGTCGAGTACCTGATCCCCAAGGGCAAGCACATCCACCTGCAGGATGGGGACGTGGTCGAGATCGGCGACTACATCGTCGACGGTAACCCGGCGCCGCACGACATCCTGGCGATCAAGGGCGTGGAGGAGCTTGCCGCTTACCTCGTCAACGAGATCCAGGAGGTCTACCGGCTCCAGGGCGTGTCGATCAACGACAAGCACATCGAGGTGATCGTCCGTCAGATGCTGCAGAAGGTCGAAGTGACCGATGGCGGCGATTCGGACATCCTCTCGGGTGACCAGATCGACCGGACCGAGCTCGCCGAGTTCAACGAGAAGCTGATTGCCGAGGGCAAGAAGCCGATCCAGGGCGTGCCGGTTCTGCTCGGCATCACTAAGGCGTCGCTCCAGACGAAGTCGTTCATCTCGGCGGCCTCGTTCCAGGAGACCACCCGAGTGCTCACCGAGGCGGCGGTCAACGGTAAGGTCGATACGCTGGAAGGCCTCAAGGAGAACGTCATCGTCGGCTCGCTCATCCCGGCCGGCACCGGTTCGCTCGTCGCCGACATCCGTTCGGTGGCTCGCCGCCGGGACACGATGATCCTTCAGCAGCGCCAGACCGAGAGCGGCATCGACCCGGTCGAGGGCCTCCCGCCCGCCGCCGAGTGATCGAAGCGCCATCACGATAAGGAAAGGGGCGGCCGAAGGGCCGCCCCTTTTTCGTTCTGCCTGCCCGACATCCGCCCGTTAACCACCGGTCAACCATCCCCGCCGATAAATTTCGTGAGGGCCACCTCCCGCCGTGATGGGCGGACAGCGTGGCGGTTGCGGCACATCGGAACGGTTCGGCAGTGGCGGCGACGAGACGAGCGCGACCGGAGACCAACCTACGCTGGCTATCGGCGGTGTTTACGCCGTGGATGGCCGGGTTGGGCTTGCTGGTTTCCTTCACGGCAAGCGCCGGAACCGAGAGCACGGTCGGCTCGGGTGTGCTCGGCGCCGCCGATATCCGGCGTGTCGCTCCGGCCATGCCGCCCGGCACCGCGCTGATCGGCGCGGCGATGCGCCGGATCGGCGAGGATCCGCTCCACCCCGAGCCCGTCGCCTTCTCCCGCGAAGCGGGCCTCGCCATGCTCTTCGGCGATGTGACCGGCGGCGTCAGCGGTCTGCTTACCACGGGCCCGGCCGTTTGGGACGCCGAGGCCGAGCAGACCTACAGCTTCATCCCCGTTCCCGATCTCGGGCTGACCACCGGCACCGACAGCGCCGCGTCCACCGGCGCCGCCAGCGCCGACCAGACCGGCGACGAGAACGAGAACCGCTTCGACGGTTCTACCCCCGCCGTGCCGAAGGCCGTCGCCCTGTCCTCGACCACGCCCGCCCCGGCGGATGCGATCCCTGTCGAGATCACGGCCGCGAGCCTCGTGATGCCGGATTATCCCCTCCGCAGCGGACAAGAGGCCGAGCCTGCGCCGTCCGACACGCCGCGCAGCCGCTATGCCGACCTGATCGACCCGGAGGCGCAGGACAAGGAGACGCGCTGCCTCTCCGAGGCGGTGTATTTCGAGGCTCGTAGCGAATCCGAAACCGGTCAGGCGGCCGTCGCCCAGGTCGTGCTGAACCGGGTGAAGAGTGGTCTCTACCCGCCGAGCATCTGTGGCGTCGTCTATCAAAACCGCCATCGCTACATGGGCTGCCAATTCTCCTTCGCCTGCGAAGGTAAGTCGCTGCGCATCACCGATGCCTCCGCCTGGGACGATGCGAGCCGTGTCGCCCGCTCGGTGCTGGAGGGGCGCACCTATGTCGCCGAAGTCGGCGGCGCGACCCACTACCACGCGAATTACGTGCGGCCCGGCTGGTCGCGCCGGATGCGGAAGCTCGACGTGATCGGTCGCCACATCTTCTACGGCTTGAAGCCCGGCCAGACCTGAACCGGCCTCGGCCCGAAGATGGATTGTCAGCCCCGCTCGGCCCAGGCCGGCGGGGTTTTTCGTTTGGGCTCGATGAGCTGAAGCTCAATCGGTTCCACGCGGCGGCGAGTAACAGTTAACGAACGTACCTACAGCGTCTACGCAGTTGTGCCCATAGATTAATTTTACTCTGATTTGCGGTATCGATTGCGGAATTGATCGAGGTACTGCTTCTTTCGTTGAGCGTAGGGTGCGGCAGCGGCCGTGCCCTTGAGTTTATAGTGCTTAACGAGGTCTGTATCGATGCGTGCCCGGGCCGCCAGTTTGTTCATGATCGCCGCTGCCCTCGGCGGATCGCTTCTCGCCGGACCGGCCTTGGCCGGTGGGTGCTACGGGGCCGAATGCTATCGGTACGCGACGACGCCGCCGGTCTTCGACACGGTGCAGCAGAACGTGTTGGTGCGCCCGCCGCGCACGGTCTACCGCACCGTCCCGCCGGTCTACGACACCGTCGAAGAGCGGGTGATGGTCGCCCCCGGCGGGCGCGTCTGGCAGGAGAGCCGTGGACCCGGCGGTGAGTTGATAGGCTGCTGGGTCGAGACTCCGCCGCGCTTCGCCCTCCGCCGCCGCACGGTCGTCGTGCGCCCGGCCGAGACGATCCCCGAGACCTATCCGCCGGAATACGCCACGGTGAGCCGCCGGGTGCTGGTCGCTCCGGCGCGGGCCGGTTGGGTGCCGGTGAGCGGCGGCTATGGCGGGTACCGCGGTTACGGCGGCCCGGTGGTCGGATCGATCCCGGATGCGTTCGGCATCACGGGCGCTAGCTCCGCCGATATCGGTGTCGGGCTCGGCTTCTCCCGGGGCAGCATCTACGACGGCTACTGAGTGACGAACGGCCCGGATCGGTGATCCGGGCCGCCTTGATTCCGGCAGCCTGCGGCGTACCTCCCCGCCATAAGCGGGAGGGCCGGGCGATGGGCGCGTTCAAGGCGTGGGTTGTCGAGAAGAACGAGGGGGGACAGAGCCTCGCGTTCCGCGACTTCGATGAAGCCGACCTGATGGAAGGCGACGTCACCGTCCGCGTCAGTCACTCGACCCTCAACTACAAGGATGGACTCGCGTTGACGGGCAAGTCGCCCGTGGTGCGCCGCTTCCCGATGATCCCCGGCATCGACTTCGCCGGCACGGTCGAGACCTCGGACCATCCTGATTACAAGCCGGGCGACGCGGTCGTGCTCACCGGCTGGGGCGTCGGTGAGACGCATCTCGGTGCCTATGCCGAGAAGGCACGCGTGAAGGGCGACTGGCTCGTTCCCCTGCCGCAGGGCCTCTCCCCCGAGCAGGCGATGGCGGTGGGCACGGCGGGCTACACCGCGATGCTTGCCCTGATGGCGCTCGACGCCCATGGCGTGACTCCCGCCGATGGGCCCGCCCTGGTGACGGGCGCCTCCGGTGGAGTCGGCTCGGTGGCGGTGGCGCTACTCGCGCGGGCAGGCTGGCATGTGATCGCTTCGACGGGCCGGGCCGGGGAGACGGATTACCTGAAGGGCCTCGGCGCCGCCGACATCCTCGACAGGGCCGAGTTGGAGAAGCCCGGCCGACCGCTGGGCAAGGAGCGCTGGGCGGCGGCGATCGATGCGGTCGGGTCCGCGACGCTCGCCAACGTGCTGGCCATGACCAAGGCGGACGGCGCCGTCGCCGCCTGCGGCCTTGCCCAAGGTATGGATCTGCCGACCTCCGTCGCGCCCTTCATCCTGCGGGGCGTCTCTCTGCTCGGCATCAACAGCGTGACGACGCCTCTGCCCAAGCGGCGCGAGGCCTGGGGGCGGATCGCCCGCGAACTCGACCTCGACAAGCTCGCCGCCATGACGCGCAAAGTGACGCTTCAGGAGGTCGGCCAGCTCGGTGACGAGATCCTCAGCGGCCAAGTCCGGGGTCGCACCGTCGTGACGGTCGGCTGAGACCGGCTGGAACCGTCGCCATAGCGAACGTGTTGATCTCTCCATGAGCGTCGCATTCGTCAAAGAGCCCGAGGGTGGGGAAGCGTTCGAGAACCTTCCCGACCGGCCGATCTCGCCCCACACCAACTTCGTCACACCGGACGGTCTGAAGCAGATCGAAGCCGAAGTGGCGCGGTTGGAGAAGGAGGTCGCCTCCCTCGATCCGAACGACAAGGCGGAGGATTCCCGTATCGGACGGGACCTGCGCTATTGGGCGGCCCGCAAGAACACCGCGCAGCTCGTGGAGTCCAAGGGTGGCGACACGGTGCATTTCGGTGCGACCGTAACGGTGGTCCGCGAGGACGATTCCGGCAAGGAAACGAAGCAGACCTTCCGCATCGTCGGCGAGGACGAGGCCGACCCGCACAAGGGCTCGATCTCCTACGTCGCGCCGCTAGCCCGTGCGATCACCGGCAAGAGTGTCGGCGACGTCGTCGAGGTGAACGGCCACGACGTCGAGATCCTCGAGATCAAGGGCTGACCGCGCGCCCCTCGAATAAGGGCCGCAGCGGCAGCATCGCCGCCGCCATGTGATCCATGAACGCACGGACTCGTGCCGACCGGCGCAAGTCCTGGTGGGTGAGCAGCCAGAGGTCTCGGTCAAGCTCTGGCTCCAACCCGCCGAGCCGTTGCAGACGCGAATCGCCGTCGCCCTCGACGCAGGGCAGGGGGCCGATGCCGATCCCCGAGGCCACAGCCTCCCGCAGCCCCGCCACGCCGTTGAGGCACAGCACGACGCGCTCCGGCGCCGTCCGCTGCCGGATGAACTGCGTGAACAGGCCTCCGGCCACACCCTCGGTGAGGCCGACCCAATCCTCTTCCGCCAGGGGGCCGAAGCTCCGGCCGGCAGCGCCGTAGAGGGCCCAGCCGATCCCGGTCAGGCGCCGGCCCACCAGGGTCTCGTCCGGCCCCCGGCTGGCACGCAAAGCCACGTCTGCGTCCCGGCGGGACAGGTTCAGGGTCTCCTCGGCAAAGATCAGTTCGAGCCGCATGGCCGGATATCTGCGCGAGAAATCCGCCAGGATCGGCATCAGGAACGTATTGGCGAAGCTCGTCGGCGCGGTGATCCGCAACTCGCCCACCATCGCGTCCGATTGCCCGACGATGGCCCGCGCGAAACCATCGATATCGGCCTCCATCCGCGCGGCGACGTCGATCATCGCTTGGCCAGCGGCGGTGGCTTTGTAGCCGCTCCGGTGGCGCTCGAAGAGACATACGCCGAGGGACTTCTCGATGGCGCCGAGCCGCCGGAACGCGGTGGAATGGTCGATGCCGAGCGATTCGGCAGCGCCGGTGAGGCCGTGCCTGTCGGCCACCGCCTTCACCAACCGGAAGTCGTCCCAGCCTGCCTGCATTCCCGCTCCTTGCAAATGCGCAAGGATAGTCTTGCACGCGACGGGCTTTCGGCAAACGGCGGGAGGGGCGATGTCAGCGGCGTCGCGCCCGAGCGGCGCCTTGAAGAGGAGACCTCGCCTTGGCCAAGATCCTTGTGCTGTATTACTCCACCTACGGCCATGTGGAGCAAATGGCCTATGCCGTCGCCGAGGGCGCCCGCGAAACCGGCGCCGAAGTCGTGGTGAAGCGCGTGCCGGAACTGGTTCCGGAAGAGGTCGCCCGGCAGAACCATTTCAAGCTCGACCAGCAGGCGCCCGTCGCGACCGTGGCAGAGCTGGCCGATTACGACGCCATCATCTTCGGCACGCCGACCCGCTACGGCAACATGGCCTCGCAGATGAAGCAGTTCATCGATCAGACCGGCGGCCTCTGGATGAAGGGCGCCCTCGTCGGCAAGGTCGGCTCGGTCTTCACCTCGACCGCCTCGCAGCATGGCGGCCAGGAAACCACCCTCACCAGCTTCCACACGGTGCTGTTCCACCACGGCATGGTGGTGGTCGGCTTGCCCTACGCCTTCCAGGGTCAGGCGGGCGTCGAGGCGGTGAAGGGCGGCACGCCCTACGGCGCCAGCACCATCGCGGACGGCGACGGTTCCCGCCAGCCGAGCCAGGTCGAACTCGACGGCGCCCGCTTCCAGGGCAAGCATGTTGCGGGCATCGCGGCGAAGCTCGCCTGAGCGAACGGCCGGAGGCTGAACCCCGTTCGTCTTCGCGAGCGACGACGGGTCGACCATAAGGCAAAGAAAAGGCTCGGATTGCTCCGAGCCTCGAAAGGTTGAAGGCCGTATGGGGGCTGAGTGGCCTTCCTGAACAATGAACGGGTTGGCGGCCGACTTGTTCCCGGAAAAATTCAGCGCGGCGCCGCAGCCCGGCCGAGCCTGTCGCGGATTGCTTCGCCTAATCCTTCGGTGGGGATCGGAACGACTGCGATCGTCTGTGCGCCCGAGGCGTCGAGGTCGCGCAAGGCCCCGAACAGCCGGGCTGCCGCCTCAACGGTATCGCCTCGCTCGCTGAGGTTCATGGAAGCGTGGGCCTGCTCGAAGCCTTCGGGCCGGAATGCGCCGAACAGGAGAACGGCCTCGCCCTTTGCGATGCGCGTCGCATCGAGGCGTACGCGGGCATTCGGCGCGTAATGTGAAGCGAGGAGCCCCGGCCCGACCGGCGCGTGGGAATCGGCGTCCTCCGGCCCGGCTGGGTCGTAGCCGAGCACATCGCGCAGGCGTTCGCGGGTGATCCCGCCGGGCCGCAGGAGCCGCGCTCGTCCGCTGAGACAGGCGACCACCGTCGATTCCAACCCGACTTGCGTGTCGCCCCCGTCGAGAACGGCGGCGATGCGACCGTTCAGGTCTTCCAGCACATGGGCCGCCCGCGTCGGGCTGACCCGGCCGGAGCGGTTGGCTGAGGGGCCGGCGACGGGCCTGCCGAAGGCGGAAAGCAGGGCGCGGGCCGCCTCGCTGCCCGGAACGCGCAGGGCGACGCTCGGCAATCCGGCGCGGGCGAGATCGCAGACCTGGATCTCCGCCGAGGCCGGAACGACGAGGGTGAGGGGGCCGGGCCAGAACGCCTCCGCGAGTGTGTTCGCTGCCGCATCGAAGACACCCTGCCTCCGCGCGGATTCCGCGTCGGGCAGGTGCGAGATCAACGGGTTGAAGCTCGGGCGGGTCTTGGCCGCATAGATTGCTGCGACGGCCACAGGCTCGGTGGCGTCGCCGCCGAGCCCGTAGACCGTCTCCGTCGGAAAGGCGACGAGCCGCCCGGCGCGCAGGAACGCCGCCGCTTCCGCGATGCCAGCAGAATCGGCCGAGAGGAGCCGGGTTTCGGCCGGGACCGTTGACCCCGGATTGCTCATGCGGGATGCCATCTGCGGCGGCATCGCGCCGCCTCGCGGGTTGAGACGTCAACCGCCCTAGCGCCGGCGGCGGGGCGGGGTCAAACCCGTATCACGCCGGGAGGAGACGGAAAGGACATCCCATGAGCTACCGTGCGCCCGTCTCCGAGATGCTGTTCACCCTGCGCCACGTGTCGGGGTTGGACGGTGTCGATCCCGACGATGCGGAGGCGATCCTGAACGAGGCCGGACGTATCGCGGGCGACGTGCTCGCCCCGCTCAACCGCGTCGGGGACAAGCACGGGACGCAATTCTTGGATGGGACCGTGACCACGCCGCCAGGCTGGCGCGAGGCCTATGCGACCTTCACGTCCGGGGGCTGGAACGGCTTGTCGGCCGATCCCGACCATGGCGGCCAGGGTCTGCCCAAGGCGATCGACGCGGCCTGCACCGAGATGTGGAGCGCGGCGAACCTGTCCTTCGGACTCTGCCCGCTCCTGACCCAGGGTGGCATCGAAGCGCTGGCGGCCCATGGCTCGGAAGACTTGAAGGCGCGCTACCTGGAAAAGCTGGTTTCCGGCGAGTGGCCCGCCACGATGAACCTGACCGAGCCGCAGGCGGGCTCCGACCTCGCCCTGCTGCGCAGCCGTGCCGAGGCGGTCGGCGACGGCTCTTACCGGATCACCGGCTCGAAGATCTACATCACCTATGGCGAGCACGACCTCTCCGAGAACATCGTCCACCTCGTCCTCGCCCGGCTGAAGGATGCGCCCGCGGGCACGCGGGGCATTTCCCTGTTCCTCGTGCCGAAGGTGCTGCCGGACGGCTCGCTCAACGATCTCCGCTGCTCCGGGATCGAGCACAAGCTGGGCATCCATGCGTCGCCGACCTGCTCCATGGCCTTCGGCGACAACGGTGGGGCCACCGGCTGGCTGATCGGTGACGAGAACAAGGGGCTGGCCTGCATGTTCACGATGATGAACGCGGCAAGGCTCGGCGTCGGCGTGCAGGGTGTCGGCCTCGCGGAGGCCGCGACGCAGAAGGCTCTGGCCTATGCGGCCGAGCGTCGGCAGGGCAAGGCGATCGGGTCCGCCGAGGCGACGAGCCCGATCATCGCCCACCCGGACGTCCAGCGCATGCTGCTGACGATGAAGGCCTATACGGCGGTCTCGCGCGCCATCTGCTTCCTCACCGCCGCCGCGCTGGATGCCGCCCACGGGCCGGAAGGCAAGGCGGCCCATGATAGGGCCTCGCTCCTCACCCCGGTGGCCAAGGCGTTCTCCACCGACATCGCCAACGAGGTCGCCTCCCTCGGCGTGCAGGTCCATGGCGGCATGGGCTTCGTGGAGGAGACCGGCGCGGCGCAGTTCATGCGCGATGCGCGCATCCTCGGCATCTACGAAGGGACGAACGGCATCCAGGCCATCGATCTCACCGCCCGCAAGCTGCCCCTCAACGGCGGTGCGACGGCGCGGGCGCAGATCGCCTGGATGCGCAAGGCGGCGGAAGGCCTGCTCAAGAATGCCGCCCCCGCCTTCGGCCACATGGCGGCGCGCCTGCGGGGCGCCATCGAATCCCTCGACCGGGCGACGAGCCACCAACTTGCGGCGCTCGCCTCGAACCGGCCCGAGACGGCGCTCGCCGGGGCGGCACCGTATCTGCGTCTGTTCGGCCTGGCACTCGGTGGCGCGTCCCTCGCCCGTGCGGCCCTGGCCTCGGCGGCGGCGCTCAAGGCGGGCGAGACCGATCCGGCCCATGCCGGTCGCATCGCGCTGGCCCGGTTCTACGCGGAGAACCTGCTCCCGGCCGCGGGCGGATTGGAGGAGGCGGTGCTCGGTGGCGGCGCCTTCACCGACGATGCCGCCCTGGCGCTCGCCGTCTGAGGAGGGGGACATGACCGAACACGTCAAGATCAGCGACGGTGGGAACGGCGTCCGCCTCATCGTCATCGACCGGCCGCAGAAAAAGAACGCCCTGACCGGCGCCATGTACGACGCGATGCGTGTGGCGCTCGAAGAGGCCGACGCGTCGGAGTCGATCCGCGCGGTGGTCTTCGCCGGGCAACCCGGCATGTTCAGCGCGGGCAACGACCTCGCGGACTTCCTCGGCCAAGCGCGGAACGGCTTCAGCGACGCCCCGGCGCTTCGCTTCATCCGGCAACTCGCCCGCACCGACACGCCCATGATCGCGGCGGTGGACGGCATCGCGGTCGGCATCGGTGCCACGCTGACGCTCCATTGCGACCTCGTCTATGCGAGCCCGGTGGCGCGTCTGCGCATGCCCTTCGTGGAACTCGGCCTCGTGCCGGAGGCTGCATCGAGCTACCTGCTCCCGCTTCGGGTCGGGCGGCTGAAAGCCACCGAATTGCTGCTCCTGTCGGAGATGCTGGATGCCGATGCGGCCGTCGCCCTCGGTCTCGTGAACGCGGTGATGCCCGCCGACATGTTGGTGGACCATGCCCTCGCGCAGGCAGCCCGTCTCGCCGCCCTGCCGCAGGGTGCGCTCGCCGCCTCGCGTCAACTGATCCGGGGCGACCGGGACCGGGTCGAGGCCGCCCTCGAAGCGGAGGCGAGGGCCTTCGACGCACAATTGCAATCACCGGAATCGCAGCAACGGCTGCAAGCCTTCCTGTCGCGCTCGAAACCCGCCTGATCCGTGCCCGCGCCCGATCTCTCCGGAAAGATCTGCCTCGTGGCCGGTGCCTCCCGCGGCGTGGGGCGGGGGATCGCGCGCGCGCTGGGGGAGGGCGGGGCGACAGTGATCGTCACCGCCCGGTCGAGCGAGACCGGGCCACGCACCGAGATGCGCTCCGAAGCCGTCGAGGACACGGCGCGCGAGGTCGATCTCGCCGGGGGCAGGGGGCACCATTACCTCTGCGATCACCGATCCGAGCGGGCGGTGGACGAGATGGTGCATTGGGTGCTCCGCCGCTTCGGCCGGATCGATGTCGCCGTCTCCGCCGTCTGGGGTGGCAACGAGGGCTTCGACGGGACGCGTTACGCCGACGGTTCGACCTGGGGCACGCCGTTCTGGCGCCGGTCGGCCGAGCCCTATCTCGCGCTCATGCAGGCCGGGCCGCTGCCCGCGCTGCTGCTGGCCAGAGCGGTGGCACCCGCCATGGTCGCCGCGCGCTCGGGCCTCCTCGCACTCGTCACGTTCGGGGCCGAGGAATCCTATCTCGGAGATGTGTTCTACGATTCTGCCAAAGCGGCCGAGGCCCGGCTCGCTTTCGCCTTCGGGCGGGAGCTGGCGGATCACGGGGTGACGGCACTGGGCCTCTCGCCGGGAACGGTAGCGACCGAGCGCGCCCGTGAGATCGAGCCCGACGAGCCGGACAGCGAGACGCCGCTCTATGCGGGACGTGCTCTTGCAGCGCTCGTGGCCGATCCGGACGTCGCCACCCTGTCGGGCCGGGTTCTTCATGTCGGCGATCTCGCGCGGCACTACGGCTTCACCGATGCCGATGGCACGCAGCCCGCGCGATTGCGTCTTCAGAACTAGGTAACGGCGTCGGCACGGAGATGGCGAGATACAGGCCGCCCTCATCGTTCGATCTGGTACGCAAGACGCCAGTCGGTCATAACCCGACGACCGGCGCGTTCCGCTCCATCGGCGCTGGAGCGGACTGCACCGGCTCGTGCCGTGACAAATTGTCAGCCCGCAGCTAAGCTTGCGGGTGTTCGTGCGTCACTGCGCGGGCTCGGCAGCAGCAGGAGGTCTGAGAGTTTCTCGATGGCAGGCCAGAAGACCGACCAGCGCGACGTTTATATCGGTCAGCGCATCGCCGAACAGCGGCGGAAGGCCTCTCTGACGCAGCGGCGGGTCGCACAGAGCTTCGGCATGTCCGCGGCTCAATTGCAGAAATACGAGAAGGGCACCAACCGCATCAGCGCGGTGCATCTCGACATCTTCTCACGCATGATCGGCGTGCCGATGGAGTATTTCTTCCGCGGTATGCCGAACGTCGATGAGGGGCGCGAGGGATTCGCGGAAGAGGCACAGGCGCCGTTCTCCGAGGGGGGCTGACGGGGCTCGCCGAACTGGTCGGCCGCCACATCAACGAGACGTTCCCGGACGAGGCCCGCCGCGACATCGCCGCCGCCGTCCACGTGCTGGAGCGTCGGCTGCGCACCTGAGCGGACGTCACACTCGTCCTTTATATCGAACGAATTCGGCGGATCGTCTTGACCGTCCGCCGGGCCGGTGGGAAAAGCCCGGTCCCAAGGGTGCGGAGCCAGGTCGGCCAGACGCCCGCTTCCCAAGGCGACGAGATCACCGAATGGCGCGCTCGAACTATCTCTTCACCAGCGAGTCCGTGTCCGAGGGACATCCGGACAAGGTGAGCGACCGCATCTCCGACACCGTCGTGGATGCCTACATCGCCGCCATGCCGGAGGCGCGCCTGGGCGTCGAGACGCTGACCACGACGAACCGCGTCGTGATCGCGGGCGAGGTGCGCGGTCCCGATTCGGTGACCTTCAAGGATCTGGAGGAACTGACCCGCGAGGCCGTGAAGGAGATCGGCTACGAGCAGGACGGCTTCCACTGGAAGAACAACGAGGTGCAGATCTACCTGCACGCCCAGTCCGCCGACATCGCCCAGGGCGTCGACGCGGCCGGTAACAAGGACGAGGGCGCAGGCGACCAGGGCATCATGTTCGGCTACGCGTCGGACGAGACGCCCGAGCTGATGCCGGCTCCGCTCTTCTACGCCCACAAGATCCTCAAGGACCTTGCCGACGCCCGCAAGGCGAAGCAGGGCGATGCCGCCAAGCTCGGGCCGGACGCCAAGAGCCAGGTGACCGTGCGCTACGAGAACGGCCGCCCGGTCGAGGTCACGCAGATCGTGCTGTCGACCCAGCACCTCGACGAGAGCCTCGATTCGGCCGACGTGCGCGCCATCGTGGAGCCCTACATCCTCAAGGCCCTGCCGCAGGGTTGGGTGAACGAGGGCACCGTTTGGCACGTCAACCCGACCGGCAAGTTCGTCATCGGCGGCCCGGACGGCGATTGCGGCCTTACCGGCCGTAAGATCATCGTGGACACCTATGGTGGCGCGGCCCCGCATGGTGGCGGTGCCTTCTCCGGCAAGGATCCGACGAAGGTGGACCGCTCGGCCGCCTACGCCGCGCGCTACCTCGCCAAGAACGTCGTGGCCGCCGGTCTCGCCTCGCGGGCGACGATCCAGCTGTCCTACGCGATCGGCGTGTCCAAGCCGCTGTCGATCTATGTCGACCTGCACGGCACCGGGAAGGTGGACGAGGCCAAGCTCGAAGCCGTCCTGATGGACGCCATCGACCTCTCGCCCCGCGGCATCCGCACGGCGCTCGGCCTCAACAAGCCGATCTACGCCCGCACCGCCGCCTACGGGCATTTCGGCCGGGCCCCCGAGGCGGATGGCGGCTTCTCCTGGGAGCGCACCGACCTCGCCGACAAGCTGCGCTCGACCCTCGCCTGACCCTGCCATGATCGGGAGGGCGGATGTCCCTCCCGCGCCGGAGGGTAACGAAGAGACCGGATCGGAGGAGGCGGAGCGCGCCTTCTTCGGCCGCCGCAAGGGCAAGCGCCTGCGGGACGCCCAGGAAACCCGCCTGGAGACCCTGCTCCCCGCCCTGAGGATCGACCTGCCGCCGGGCGGCCGGATCGACCCGCTCACGCTGTTTCCACAGATGAAAGCCGGGCCGGACGAGGTCTGGCTCGAGATCGGCTTCGGCGGTGGCGAGCATCTCGCCGCACAAGCCGCCGCGCATCCGCGCATCGGGTTCATCGGCGCCGAGGCGTTCGTGAACGGGGTGGTCAAGCTCCTGGCCGATGTGGAGGCGCGCGGCCTCGACAATGTCCGCGTCCGTGACGGGGATGTGGCTCCGTTGCTCGCCCGCCTGCCGGATGCCTGCCTCGGGCGCGTCAGCCTGCTCTATCCCGATCCCTGGCCCAAGCGGCGCCAGCGCAAGCGACGTTTCGTCTCGGACGAGTCGCTCGCTCAGATCGCCCACCTCCTGAAGGATGGCGGCACTTTTCGCTTCGCCAGCGATATCGACGATTACGTGGGCTGGACCCTGGCGAGGGTGGCCCGTAACCCCGATTTGCACTGGGGCGCGGCCTCCTCCCGCGATTGGCTCGAGCCTTTTCCAGGCTGGCCTGGCACCCGCTACGAGGCGAAGGCGATCGCCACGGGGCGGCGCCCGACCTACTTGGAATTCGTTCGGAATCCCCGCTGACAACGCAAGTCCGACATAAGGTCAGACTTGCCGCCGCCACGCTTGAGCCCCATCCTTGGGGCGCGGGGTGGTCGGCGATGGCGGCAGCCGAGAACGTCTGGCTCGGGCGTGTCGCGTGTCCAAGGGTTCTGGCGTGACGGGAAGGGCACAGCACGACCCCATCGACGTTGATGCGCGCCGCTCGGCTTTCGACGGCGCCCTTGTCGGGCTCGCCCTTCTGTCGAGCGACGGGAACACGGTCGTCGTCGCCAACCCGGCCTTGCACGCCCTGTTGGCCCGGCCCTCCGGTAGCCTCGACGGCGCACCCTCCACTGATCTCGCGGCCGGACCGTCCTCCCTCCATTCCGGCATCCGCGTCTGGCGCCGGGCCGATGGCGTCGAGATCGACGTCCGGGTCCGCCGCTCCGGCGACACCCTCGTGGTTGAGGCTGTCGATCCCGACGAGGCCGCCCATTCCGAGGCGAATCGCGACGCCATGGCCGATGCCGGGCTCGGCGAGTGGCGCTGGGACCGGGCGAGCGGCTACGTCACCCTGTCCCACAGGGCCGCCCGTATTCTCGGCCAGCCGCCCGGCCGGTCGGTGACCTGGGGCGTGCTGCGGCCGTTTCTCATCGAGCCGGAGCGCGTCGCCCTGCTGGTCGAGCAGGCGGTGACGAGCCTCGAACCCTACCGGTTCGAAACCCGCCTCGCCATCGAGGGGCGTGGCGTCGTGGTGCAGGTGAGCGGGCAAGCCCTCACCGACGAGAACGGCGCCTTCACCGGCATGGTCGGCGTGGTGCAGGACATCACCACCCGGATCGAGACCCGCAGCGAGTTGCAGGCGCACGATCACCGCCTGCGCGCCGCCACGGCCGTGGCCCGGCTCGGCATCTTCGAATGGCACATGCTCGACGACCACGCGGTGTGGGAGAACGATCGCATGTTCGAGATCTTCGGGCACGCCCCCGAGGACGGCACGATCGGCAAGACCGATTTCCTGAACGGTATCCTCCACCCGGAGGACCGGGCTTCGGTTCGCAAGGCGATCTCAGCGGCCTTGCGCGAAGACCGCGATCTGCACATCAGCGGGCGTATCCGGCGCAAATCCGATGGGGCATGGCGCACCATCGACATGGCGGGCCGATTCGAGCGCGATGCGCCCGACCGGCTTCCCCGCCGTCTCATCGGCGTGGTCGCAGACGTGACCGACCGGCGCCTCGCCGAGGAGCGGCAGACCCTGCTGATCCGCGAATTGCACCACCGGGTGAAGAACACCCTGGCTACGGTACAGGCCATCGTCGGCTCGACCGCCCGCACGGCGACCGACATCGACAGCTTCTACGAGGCCTTCGTCGGGCGGATCAAATCGCTGGCCCACACGCATTCGGTGCTGACCGAGGCGACGTGGCAGACGGCTTCGCTCACCGGGCTCCTCCTGAATGAGTTGCGCCCCTATGCCGAGGTGGCGGAGGCGGGCGGCGAGGATGGGCGCGTCGTCCTCGAAGGGGCGCCGATCGATCTGCCATCGGACATCGCCGTCCCCATCGGCATGGCGATCCATGAGTTGACCACCAACGCCGCGAAATACGGAGCCCTGTCCAACCGCACCGGCCGCGTCACTGTCGCGTGGGACCTGGAGCCGGGCGGCCCCGCAGGGACGTTGCGCCTGACATGGCGCGAGACGGGAGGCCCACCGGTCCAGCCGCCTCGCCGTCAGGGCTTCGGCTCGCGGCTCCTGCAGCGGGTGTTGATCACCCAGGTCCAGGCCGAGGTCACAACCGACTACGCGCCGGACGGTTTTTCGCTGACCATGCGGGCGCCCCTGCCGAAGCGGAATGCCAGCCTCAACCCGCTGGCGTAAAAGGTCCCCGCCATTGACTTCCACACCGCACCGCAGCATATGCGGGGTGCAGCGTCAGCGGTCGCATCGACGGACCGCCTGAGGGGGCTGCGTGACGGACGGGCTTCAGCGCCGCGGTCCGGCCCCCTCTTCATAACGTGCATGCACCCGGACGGCCCCATCACGCGGGCTTTCCCCACTCGACGGACCGCCCTGACGGCGCCGCCGCCCTTCGCGCGGCGCGGCCGGTCCTGCTGCGACGGATACCGACTTGACCCAATTTTCCGACTTCGGCCTCGCTCCGCCCGTGCTCCGGGCGCTCGACGAGGCCGGTTACACGGCGCCGACCCCGATCCAGGCGCAGGCGATCCGCCCCGCCATGGAAGGCCGCGATCTCTGCGGCATCGCCCAGACCGGCACCGGCAAGACCGCCGCCTTCGCCCTGCCTATCCTGCACCGCCTCAGCCTTGAGAACCGCCGCGCGCCGCGCCGCGGCTGCCGCGTGCTGGTGCTTTCCCCCACCCGTGAGTTGGCCAACCAGATCGCGGATTCCTTCTCCGATTACGGCAAGCACCTGCCCTTCACGAACACCGTGGTGTTCGGTGGCGTCACCATCGGCCGCCAAGAACGGGCACTGGCGCCGGGCGTCGACATCCTCGTCGCCACGCCGGGCCGCTTGATCGACCTCGTCGATCGCCGTTCGCTCACCCTGGAGGGTGTCGAGATCCTCGTCCTCGACGAGGCCGACCAGATGCTCGACCTCGGCTTCATCCACGCCCTCAAGCGCATCGTGCGGATGCTGCCGGAGCAGCGCCAGAGCCTGTTCTTCTCGGCCACCATGCCGAAGAACATCGCCGGTCTCGCCGCCCAGTACCTCTCCGATCCGGTGCAGGTCGCGGTGACGCCGGTCGCCACCACGGCCGAGCGCGTCGAGCAGCAGGTCATCTTCGCCCATACCGGCGCGAAGCAGGCCCTGCTCGGCCATATCCTGCGCGATCCGGCGATCGACCGGGTGCTGGTCTTCACCCGCACCAAGCACGGCGCCGACCGTGTGGTGCGCGGCCTCGACAAGGTCGGCATCGCGGGTGCAGCGATCCACGGCAACAAGAGCCAGCCCCAGCGTGAGCGGGCCCTTCAGGCGTTCCGCGACGGCGAGTGCCGGGTGCTGGTCGCCACCGACATTGCCGCGCGCGGCATCGATGTCGAGGGTGTCAGCCACGTGGTGAACTTCGATCTGCCGAACGTGCCGGAGAGCTATGTCCACCGCATCGGCCGTACGGCCCGTGCCGGCAAGGACGGTCTCGCCATCTCGTTCTGCAATGACGAGGAGCGGGCCTACCTGCGCGACATCGAGCGTCTGACCCGTCAGAAGGTGCCGGTCGTCGGCTTCCCCGAGGGCTTCGTGGCTCCGTCCGGTGAGGCAGCCGCCGAGATCGCCCGTGAGGAGGCTCGCCGTCCCCCGCGCCAGCAGCAGCAACCGCGCGGTGGCCGCCAGCAGGACGGCCGCGGCCGTCCCGGCCAGGGCCGTCCGCAGCAGGGCCGCCCCGAAGGCGGTCGTCCCGCCGGACAGGGCCAGGGCCGTCCGGCCCAGCATGGCCAGGGTCGCCCCGCTCAGGGTGGTCGCCCCGCCCAGCAGGGCCGTCCGGCACAGGGCGGTCGCCCGGCACAGGGTCGCGACGGTCAGGCCCGCGACGCCCGTCCGCAGCAGCCCCGGTCCGGTCGTGACAACCGTCCGCGTCAGGGCGAGGGCGGTGGCCGCGCCAACAATGACGGCCGCAGCATCGGCTGGCTCGACCGCGCCCCGCGCTCGTAAGCGACCCGTCTTCCGTACGGCCGCATCGCAATTATCTTGAAGGCATCCGCCCGCGACGCTCCACGCGTCGCGGGCGCTTTCTGGGAGATCGCGATGCGCTTCGAACTCTACCGGGATGCCGGCGGCCAATGGCGCTGGCGCCTGCGCGCCCGCAACGGCGAGATCGTCGCCGAATCGGGCGAGGGTTATGTCCGCCGCGAGGATTGCGAGCACGGCATCGACCTCGTGCGCCAGAGCGCCGAGGCGAAGATCGTCGATATGACGACGCAGATCGCGTGAGGATCGGAACTGTGTGACGGGACGGGCGGGGTGCCACCTCCGCCCATCGCGCCTCTCGACGACCTGCGCTATGGTGCCGTTTCGGCACGGTCGGCGTCAGATCCGGCTGGCCGCGAGGAAACGCGGACTTTTCGCCATGAACGATATCGCCGAGCGGCATGCGGAGGCGCGCCCGTCGCGTGACCTCTGGCAATCGATCCCACTCGATTGCATCCTGTCCGCTCTGTTCGTGTTCGTCGCGGCGGGGCTCACGCTCGCCGGGGTGTTTCCCTGAGGGCGGTCATGCAGGATTCTGAGCCGGTGCCCGGGCATGCCGACGAGGAGATGCCGCAGGGCGATCTCACCGTGCGCACCATCGCCATGCCGGCTGACACCAACGCCAATGGCGACATCTTCGGCGGCTGGGTGCTGTCGCAGATGGATCAGGCGGGTGGCATCGCGGGGGTGGAGCGGGCGCGCGGCCGGGTCGTGACCGTGGCGCTCGACGGGATGACGTTCCTCCGCCCCGTCGCGGTGGGCGACGTGCTCTGCGTCTATACCCGCGTGTCTCACGTCGGACGCACCTCGATGAAGATCGAGGTCGAGGCCTGGGCGCGCCGTTTCCGCACCCAGCATCGCGAGAAGGTGACGCGGGCGACCTTCACCTTCGTCGCCATCGACGACGAAGGCCGCCCGCGCGCGATCCCTACTTGATCACGCCGCAGGCGATCCGGTCGCCCGCGCCGCCGATCGGCTGGGTGGTGTGATCGTCCTCGTTGGCGTGGATGATCAGCGCCGAGCCATCGCCGTCCTTCAGCCCGCCTTCGCCGGTCAAGGCGGTCTCAGACGAGAGCTCGGCATTGGCCGAGCCATCCTGGTTGGCGAAGATGTTGGGCAGGTCGCCCTCGTCCGGCCCATCCGGGTTGAGCAGGCCATGCTTGCTCTGATCGTGGTTCACATGGGCCTTGGAGTTCATGAACTTCGCGTCCGAGCAATCGCCGACCGCGTGGAAATGGAGTCCGTGCCAGCCGGGCGGCAGGCCGCCGGGCTGGATGGTCACGCGCATGACCAGGGTGTTCGCCCCGTCGCGGATCGCGAGCTTGCCGATCGTGTCGCCCTTGGCGTTCTTGATCGCGCTCTCATAGGTCTCGGGGGCCGCGGGCTTGGCGGCGTCCTTCGCCGGTTCCTTGGCAGGCTCCTTGGCGGGCTCTTGCGCCATGGCTCCGCCTGCCGCGAGGCATCCCAGTGCTGCGAGCAACGTCAGCGTGCGTGTCATACGATAGCCCTCTTGTCTGGCCGCGGTTAGGTAGGGGTCGCGAGCGGCGCCGACAGGGTGTCGCGCAATCCGCCCCCCGCGAGACCGGAGAGTGATGAACCGCGAGCGCCAAAGGGCCGACCTCTTCCTGGTGGAGCAGGGGCATTTCGAGAGCCGGGCCAGGGCGCAGGCCGCGATCCGCGCGGGCCGCGTGCGGGTGGATGGGCGCGTCCTCGGCCGCGCGTCGGAGACGATCCCGCCGGGCGCCCTCGTGGAGGCCGAGCCGGAGCATCCCTTTGCCTCGCGCGGCGGGCTGAAGCTCGCCGCCGCCCTCGAGGCCTTCGGGATCGACCCGTCCGGTCTTCCCTGCCTGGATGTCGGTGCCTCGACGGGCGGCTTCACCGACGTGCTGCTCTCGCGCGGCGCGAGCCTCGTCCACGCGGTCGATGTCGGCCGGGAGCAACTGCATCCGCGCCTGCGGGGGGATGCGCGGGTGCGAAGCCTCGAGGGGGTCGACATCCGCAGTCTCGGAATCCTCGATCCGGTGCCGAAGCTCGCCAGCATCGATGTCAGCTTCATCTCGCTGCGCCTCGTGTTGCCTGCAGTGCTGCCGCTCCTGGCGCCCGGTGCGACTCTAGCGGCGCTGATCAAGCCGCAATTCGAGGCGGGCCGCGAGCGGGTGGGGCGCGGCGGGATCGTGCGCGACCCGCTGATTCACGCGGAGGTCTGTGAGACGGTGCGTGCCCTGCTCGAAGCGAGCGGCGCCGCGATCCTGGGCCTCGTCCCGTCGCCGGTCGAGGGCGGCGACGGCAATACCGAATTCCTGATTGGGGCCAAGCTGCCGTGAGTGAGAGCGTCGAGATCATCCGCCTGGGGGCGAAGGGCGACGGCATCGCCGATGACGGGACGATGGTGCCCTACACCCTTCCCGGCGAACGCGTGGGGATCCGGCGGGAGGGACAGCGCGCCGAATGCCTCGCCATCGAGCGCGCCGCACCGGACCGGGTCGAGCCCTTCTGCCCCTACTTCATGCGCTGCGGCGGTTGCCGCACGCAGCATCTGGCCCGCGATGCCGAACTCGCCTGGAAGCGGGGCATCGTCGCGGGGGCCCTGTCGCAGGCGGGGCTCGACATCGAGCCGCAACCCGCCCTCGACGCTCATGGCGAGGGGCGGCGGCGCATCACCCTTCATGTCCGCTTCGTCGAGGGACGGACGGAAGCCGGGCTGATGGCGGCCCGCAGCCACGCCCTCGTGCCCCTCGACCTGTGCCCGATCACCGTGCCCGCCCTGCACCGCGCGCCGGATGTCGCCCGCGCCCTGTCCGTCCCGATCGGAGGCGGGCGCAAGCCCCTCGACGTGGCCGTGACCGCGACCGACCAGGGGCTCGACGTGGACCTGCGCGGCCACGGGCCGGTCTCTCCCGGCGCCAACGCGGCCCTGGTGCGGCTCGGCGGAGAACTTGGCCTCGCGCGCCTGTCCCTGCATGGCGAGCGGATCATGGAGGCCGAACCGGTTAGCGTTCCGGGAGAGGCCGGGCGCCTCTACCCGTCGCCCGGCGGCTTCCTCCAGGCGACGGCGGCGGGGCAGGCGACGCTCACCCGCCTCGTGCTCGAAGCCCTGGGACCGAAGGTGAAGCGGGTAGCCGATCTGTTTTGCGGCTGTGGCCCCCTGGCACTCGCCATGGCGACCAAGGCCTCCGTCCACGCGGTGGAGAGCGAGGCAGCAGCGCTGGCGGGTCTCGATCGTTCGCTGCGGGCGGCCAAAGGGCTCAAGGGCATCACAATGGAGCGACGGGACCTGTTCCGCCGTCCGCTGCTTCCCCTCGAACTCAACGCCTACGATGCCGTGGTGTTCGATCCGCCCCGTGCCGGCGCCGAGGCGCAGGCACGCCAACTCGCGGCGTCGAAGGTGCCGCTCGTGATCGGCGTCGCCTGCGATGCGGGGACGTTCGGTCGGGACGCGGCGATCCTCGTGGCGGGCGGCTACCGGCTCGAGACGGTGACGCCGGTCGACCAGTTCCGCCACGCCGGCCATATCGAGATGGTCGGCGTTTTCCGGCGGGACAAAGCCAGGCGCTGATCCGACGCAACTGGCGCGTCCATCGCACGTTTTCCCGGCGACGGAGATACGACGATGGCCGCCAAGCTCGCTTCCCTTCTGATTGCTTCGCTGCTCCTGCCCGGCGCTGCGTTCGCGCAAAGCCGTGTGGCGCCGGATGAAACCGGGACGGGTGGCGGACCCGGCTCCACCATCACCGCGCCGTACACGAACAGCCTCGGTGTGACGAAGCCGCCGGGTACTTCCCTCGGCGCAGGCGAGGTACGCCCCGTGCGCGAAGAGCGGCGGGAGCGCGCCCTGACCGACCGGATCGAGAGCAGCATCTGTAAGGGTTGCAACTGACGCAGCCTCCGGCGCGACTGTCACGGAACCTTCAAGAAACGGCGCCACATGCGCACGGCCCCTTGCGCCTCCCGCTCGCCTGCGGGATGCGGGGTCCGCCACAGACGCCGCGTCCCTGAAGAGATTCCCGCGTGATCTTCATCCATCAGCTTGTGACGGAGGCAGGCCAGCACCTGCTCGAGCGCCGGGCCGTGAACCTTCAGGACGTGATCCCGGAGACGGCGCTCTGGCTCGACCTGATCCGCCCGACACGGGAAGAGGAGCTGAAGGTCGAGGAATTCGCCGGGATCGAGGTGCCGACCCGCGAGGAAATGAAGGACATCGAGCCGTCCGAGCTTCTCTATGTGGAGGATGGCGCCCGCTACATGACCGGCCGGGTGCTGTCGAAGGTGAGCGACTCGGAGGAGCCGGGGCTCGCGGGCATCACATTCATCCTGCGCGGCAACCGCCTCATCACGGTCCGCCACGAGGAGCCGCAGGCGTTCCGCATGTTCGCCCAGCGGAAGGGCCGGGCGACCGGCAACGGCCAGGCGGTCGCGGCCTCGGGCGATGCGATCCTCGCCGGGTTGATCGAGGCGGTGATCGACCGGGCGGCGGACGTGCTTCAGCTCCAGGGCGAGCGCATCGACCGGCTTTCAGGCTCGATCTTCGAGGTTCAGGAGGATCCGAGCGCCCGCAACACCGCCCTTCAGGACACGCTCCGTGCCCTTGGCCGCCACGGGGATCTCATCTCCAAGCAGCGCGAGAGCCTCGTGTCCATGGAGCGCATCCTGTTGTCGCTCTCGGCGACCTACCGGAGCAACAAGGCTCCACGCGACCTGCGTGAGGATGTCCGCTCCACCCTGCGCGACCTTCAATCGCTGGAAGAGCACGCCACCTTCCTCTCGACCAAGATCCAGTTCCTGCTCGATGCGACGCTCGGGCTCGTGAACCTGGAGCAGAACAATATCATCAAGCTGTTTTCGGTCATGGCCGTGGTGTTCATGCCGCCGACGTTGATCGCGTCGATCTACGGCATGAACTTCAAGTCCATCCCCGAACTCGATTGGTCGTTCGGCTATCCGATGGCGGTGGTGATGATGGTGGTGGCCGCCGTGCTGCCCTACGCCTTCTTCCGCTGGAAGAAGTGGCTCTAGCAGGCTGCTGAAGACGTCTGGCGAGGTAAAATAGAGTTCTGCAAGCCGTCCCGGACGGCTGCCGAGGGTTCCCTCTCCCGGCTTGCGGGGATTACGGCAAAATTCAAAAGCTCCTTCGTCTTTGCGAGCGAAGCGAAGCAATCCAGGGATCCGCCACATTTTCAGACTGTCGCGCTGCCCTGGATTGCTTCGCTGACGCTCGCAAAGACGGTGAGGATGTCCCGGATCCCTAGTTCCGCAACGATTCCTGTAGGCGGGGAGAGGGGGCGCCCCGTTTCGGACGGCCGCTCTCAGGCCGTGGTGATGTATTCCCGCAGGGCTTGGTGCTCGGCCTCGACGGTGGCGATCCGGCGGGCGACCACGTCGCCGATGGAAACGATGCCGATCAGGCGCCCGTCCTCGCAGACCGGCAGGTGGCGGAAGCGCCCGTTGGTCATCAGCTCCATCACGTCCTCGATCGTCGCCGAGCGATTGCAGTGCGTGACGTTGGTCGTCATGTGGTCGCTGACCGGTGCATCGAAAGTCGCCGCACCGAGCCGCGCCAGGGCGCGCATGATGTCCCGCTCGGAGACGATGCCCGCCACGGTACCGTCAGCATGGGCGACCACAAGGGCGCCGATCCGCTTCTCCGCCAGACTATGAATGACGTCCCCGAGGGTCTTGTCCGGGCTCACGGTGGCCACGGACGTTCCCTTCTCTGCCAGAATACGTGCGACGGTCATCGACCCCTCCCTTTCAGCCGGTTGGGCGCGCCGTCAGCCCCGGCGCGCCGGTTGCGACATCGGGCCGGGTTCGTCCCAGCTCTCGATCACGGGAGTGTGTGGCCGTTCTGTCGCCCTGGCAAGGCCACCTGTTGCGCCGATCAGGCCCGTGGGGGGCTTTTCCGGTCGAGAAGGGGGAAGAGCAGGAAGCCCGCGATGAAGCCGCCGAGATGCGCATCCCAGGCGATCGCGGCGCTTTCGGCCCCCAGCGGCAGGCTGACGAGGCCGAAGAGCAGGTTGGTGACGAGCCAGATCGCCAGAAACGACACCGCCGTCCGGTTGCGCAGCAATTCGGGAATGGTCTCGGCTGGGCGATGCACCGGCATTTGCCAGGGCTGGGCGCCATAGGCCGAGGCCGGGGGCTGAAACACGAAGCGCGCGGCCGCCGCCATCAGGGCCGAGATGCCCGCCGACGCGCCGACCAGGGGCGTGGCGCTCAAGGGATCGATCAGGATGTGCAGCACGCCGCCCGCGATGATGCCGGCGAGCGCGATGGCGCCAAAGCGCCACGCCCCGCAGCGGCGGGCGACGGGGGAGCCGAACGCCGCGAGCCAGACACTGTTGAACAGCACGTGCATCCACGAGCCGTGGAGCAGGGCATAGGTCGCCAGCGTCCAAGGCTCCAGGCTCTGCTGGCCGGTGACGTAGCGGGCGAAGGCCTCGCGCATCGCCCCGAGTTGCGCATCGCCCGATCCCGCCGCCTGAATCACCTCGGCCACCCGCGACGGGTCGAACCACACCGTCCACCGGGCCGGGACCAAGGCGAGGTCGAGCACGACCGAGATGTCGCGCACGTCGGAGAGCAGGTACTCACGAATCGCCTGGATGACGATGAGCACCGCAATCGAGGCGGTGACCACGCCCGGCATGTTGAAAACGGGTGTGCGGCTTTGGCGGGGAAGTCGGGCGAAGCGTCCATGGCCCCACATGTTGCCGACATGTGGTTGCAGGCAAGACCATGCCGCGTTCTGAGGTAGAATCCTGAGGGGTCAAACCCTTCTCAGGGTTGCGTTGTATGGATCGTCACAGGCTTCAGTGGCGATCAACCTTAACCAAAGCGTAACTCGCCGGATGCATCGGCGCGACCGAGGGCATAGGGATTGCGGAATGGGCCGGTAACCGCCCGATGCGCGGTCGGGGACGTCTTTCGGACGTCTCGGAACGGGCATCTTCGAGGCACATTTGTACCGATCCGGGACACACATGAAGCATCCCACAAGTCATCTGCTTCACGCTTACTGGGAAAAGCTCCGGGGCGATCGTGCCGCCCCCGAGCGGGCCGAAATCGAGCCCGGCGAGATCCGCCATCTCCTGGCGGACAGCCTGATCCTGGGCTGGACGTGCCGGCGCGCTCCGCCGTCATCCGCCTCGCGGGGACGCGCGTCTGCGCCCTGTATGGGAGGGAGCTGCGCGGGCAACCCTTCTCCGCTCTTTGGGGTGACAGGGCCGGGGACGCATGGCGTCTCGCGGAAACGGTCGCCCTGGATACGCTCGGCGTCGTGGCGGGCCTGCGCGGCGTGAACCGCGCGGAGGAGGGGGTCGATCTCGAACTTCTCCTGCTCCCCCTGCGCCACCGGGGCCGTCCCCATGTCCGCGCCCTCGGGGCGCTGAGTTTCACCGGCGCGCCGCCCTGGCTCGGCCTGAAGCCGGTAGAGCGGGCGGAAACCACGTCGCTGCGCATCCTCGCCCCGCGCAACCGCGGCGCCCGGCCGCCGGCCGGTCCGCATGAGGGCCTGCGCCGCGCCCTGATGCCCGAGGATGCTCCAGTCCGGCGCGGGCATCTGATGGTCCATCCGGGCGGACGCGCCTGATTTCGTGCGCTAGATCCTCGATCCTTCGTCCGGTGAAGGCTTTCCGTAACCGGTGCCACTTATGATTCAACCTACGATGGATTCTCGACGACTGATCTAGGCATGCTCGCGGTGGATGGCGGCCCACTCCAGACCCTCAGGATTCGCGGCGTCGGCAACGAAGCCTCCGACCTGCGCCAGCACCAGCGCGTCAAGGTCGCGGTCCTCGGGCGATACATGCTGTCCGACCGGCGTGAATATCCGTGCCAGACCGTCGACATGTCCCCCGGTGGCGTCCGCCTGACCTGCGCGGTCCAGGGTGAGATCGGCGAGCGCGTCGTCCTCTATCTCGAATTCATCGGGCGCATCGAAGGTGTCGTGGCGCGGCACACCAAGGGCGGCTTCGCGGTCCGGCTGTCGGCGACGCCGCGCAAGCGCGACAAGCTCGCCTCGCAGCTCACATGGCTTGCCAATCACGAGATTCTCGGACTGCCGGAGGGCCGCAGCCACGAACGCGTCGTGCCGGACAAGCCCGGCGTCGTCCTCAAGCTCGAGAACGGCCGCGAGATCACGGCCCGGCTCATCGATATCTCGCTCTCGGGCGCGGCCATCGCCAGCAATGCGGCGCCCGCCATGGGCAGCATCGTCACGGTCGGCAGCACTCCCGGCCGCCTCGTGCGCGTCTTCGAGGGCGGGTTCGGCGTGCAGTTCCTCCTGCCGCTCTCCCCCGACCGCTTCCATGCCGGGATGACACTCTAGGTCGGCGTCGCATCAGATCTTCTTGGCGAGTTCCGCCGCTGTCTGGTCGGCGGGTCGCGAGATGTCGAGGGCGCCGAGAAAGCGGTTCTGGGCGTCCATGACGTACACGATCGCCGTGTGTTCCATCACGTACTCGCCCTTCTTGTCCGGCACCTTGCGGGCATAGGCGCGATAGGCCTTCACCGTCGCCGTGATCTGGTCCTGCGTGCCGGTGAGCCCGGTGATGCGCGGATCGAAGCTCGACAGATAGGCCTTGAGGCTCGCCGGGTCGTCGCGCTCGGGATCGACGGTCACGAAGGCGACCTTCATGTTTTTGCCCTTGGGACCAAGGGCGGCGAGCACATCGGAAATCTGCTGGAGCGTCGTCGGGCAGACATCCGGGCAATGGGTGAATCCGAAGAAGACGAGGTGCGTCGCCCCGCTGAAATCCTTCTCCGTCACCGTCTTCCCGTCCTGATTGACGAGGGTGAAAGGCCCGCCCACGGAGGCTGTGCCGACGGAGGTCACCTGCGGCTTCAGCATCACGAAGGCCGCGGCGACGATGCCGAGGAGCCCCAGGCAGAAGGCGAGGAGCGGGACGATGGCGCGGCGCATGGCGGAATGAAAACCCCGGCACTGATGTGCCGGGGGTGGAGCACGGAACGCCTTCGGCCTTCAAGTCCGCACGTCGCCGCCCTGGTGCGGGCCTCGCTGCATCAGGGCTGGCGGGCTGGCTCGGTGGCCTGCGCGTCCTTCGGCTTCTCCTTGCCGAGATAGATGTATTCCGGCGCCGCGCGGAGCTGGTCCTTCGTGGTGTCGATGGTGGCCTTCAGGCTGTCGTTGTCGCCGCGGGCGACCTTGATCGCGGAGGGGTCGATGGCGACGTATTTCGCGCCGATCCCGAGGAAGCCGCCCACGCCGACGATCCACGCCTTCACCTGCTGCTTCTCGTCGAGGACGAGGTCGGCGATCTGGCCGATGGTCTCGTTCGCGCCGTTGGTGACACTGGTGCCGACGAGCTTGCTCGACACCATGTCGGCGGGCGTCTGGGCGACGAACTTCGGACGCAGGTCATCGGAGAGCGTCGCGGGCTTGGCCGGGACCGCGCTGGGGGCCGTGCCGGTGGTGGTGTCCTGCGCCAGCGCCGGGGCGAGGGTGGCGGTGAAAAGGGCCGTCGCGAAGGCGACGGTCGGGAGCGGGTTGCGCATGGGCGAGGGCCTTCCGGACGGGCAGCCGCGTCGGCTGCGACGCCCCCAAAAGGGCTTGCGGCGGCGCAATGTTCCACGCTCCCGGTTGAAAACGTTGCGCTTTGCCGGCTGACCGGCGATAGCCCGTCACCGATGCCCCGCCTCACCCTCTACCAGCCCGACATCCCGCAGAATGCCGGGACGATGATGCGCATGGCCGCCTGTCTCGGCTTGGCCGTCGAGATCATCGAGCCGGCGGGGTTCGACGTGTCGGACCGGCATCTGCGCCGCTCGGGCCTCGATTACCTCGATCACGTCGCCATCACCCGTCATCGCTCCTTTGCCGCCTTCGAGGAATGGCGCCGGGGGGCGGGCCTGCGCCTCGTCCTCGCGACCACGGCCGGGGCCGTGCCCTACACGGATTTCGCCTTCCGCCCCGGCGATTGCGTCATGGTCGGCCGGGAATCGGCAGGCGTGCCGGAGCCGGTTCACGCCGCCGCCGATGCCCGCGTGGTCGTGCCGATGCGCTCCGGCATGCGGTCCCTCAACGTCGCGGTAGCGGCGGCGATAATCCTCGGCGAGGCCCTTCGTCAGACCGGCGACGCAACGGTTCGCCCCGAGCGCGCTTGACCCTGAAGATGCCGCTTCGGCGGCCCGATGCGAGATCAGCCTTGCCGGAAGCTTCTACGCCCCGCCCGTCCCGCCGCCACGCTGATCTCGGGCCCGACTTCTTCGACGTCGTCGCCCCGGCGCGCTTTCCAAAGACTATCCTGCGCCATCGCAATCAGGTCTGGGCGGAGCGCGTCGGCCTCGGCAGGCTCACGGACGAGGAATGGATCGCCCATTTCGGCCGGTTCGAGCCTCTGCCCGGCAGCTTCGAGGAGCCCCTGGCCCTCCGCTACCACGGGCATCAGTTCCGTTCGTACAATCCCGAACTCGGGGACGGACGCGGCTTTCTCTTCGCGCAGCTGCACGACCTGAAGGACGGGCGGCTGCTCGATTTTGGCACCAAGGGTAGCGGCACCACGCCCTGGTCGCGCACCGCCGACGGGCGCCTGACCCTCAAGGGCGGCGTGCGTGAGGTGCTGGCGACCTCTCTCTTGGAGGCGCTAGGCGTCAACACGTCGAAATCCTTCAGCCTGATCGAGACCGGCGAGAACCTGATCCGCGGCGACGAGCCGTCGCCCACCCGCTCCTCGGTGCTGGTGCGGCTGTCGCATGGGCATATCCGCATCGGCACGTTCCAGCGCTTCCTCGCCCTGGAGCAGCCGGAGAACGTGGCCAAGCTCCTGGACCACACGATCACCACCCACATGCCGGAGCTGTGGGGGGACAGCGTGGAGGACCGGGCGGCAGCCTTCCTGGAAGAGGTGACGGTGCGCGTCGCGCGGATGGGCGCGCAATGGGCAGCGGCGGGCTTCGTCCACGGCGTGCTCAACACCGACAACATCAACGTGACGGGCGAGAGCTTCGATTACGGGCCGTGGCGCTTCCTGCCTGCCTTCGATCCGAACTTCACGGCCGCCTATTTCGATCAGACGGGCCTCTACAGCTTCGGTCGTCAGCCGGAGGCGCTGTTCTGGAACCTGTGTCGATTGGCCGATTGCCTGTTATCCCTCGCGCCGCAGGCGCGGCTGGAGAAGGCGCTCGAAGGGTTCGGCCCGGCCCTGCAGGAGGGCTTCGCGGAGCGCCTGTTCGCACGGCTCGGCCTCGCCCCGGCGCCCCAGCCCGAGACGGACCGGCTCGTTTCCGCGATCTGGCGCTTCCTCGGCGAGAGCAAGGCGCCGTTCGAGCGGTTCTTCTTCGATTGGCGCGGAGGCCTCGCCAGTGCCGAGCGCGCCGCCGCGAGCCCGAGCGCGTCCCATTACGCCTCGGAGGCTTTCGCTCCGGTGCGGGCCGCCTTCGCGGATGTCTCGGCGGGGGAGAGGGCGCGGCTCGATCACCCGTACTTCGCGGGCGAGCCCTGCACGATGCTGATCGACGAGGTCGAGGCCCTCTGGGCGCCGATTGCCGAGCGGGACGATTGGTCGGCCTACGAGGATAAGCTTGCCGCCATCGCCCGGATGGCGGACGCCTACGGGACGGCGCCCGTGGCCTGATCGGCCTGCGCCTCCGCTTCGAGGCGGCGGCGCTCCTCCGCATGACCTGCGGCGATGGCCATCGTCATCAGACGCTGCGTCAGGCGGAGCACCAGCCAGAACAGCGCAAGACAGAACAGCAGAGCGGCAGCGGCCTTGAGCGGATCCACACGTCTCCCCTATCTCGGTCGGGCCAGCCGGATCTGGTGATCCCTACCCCCGGCTGCGCACCCACATAGAGCAGGTTTCTCCGTTTGCGCGAGACTTTCCATATCGAAGTGATCGGGTCCGACGGGGAGGAGGTCGTCACCCGCATCTCCGTGCGGGTCGGAAATCTGGAGAGTGCGCAGGAGCGCGCCCTTCGTCTCTTCGCCCGCGCGCGGGTGCCCCAGCGCCGCGACGAGCCCGCCCACGCCGTTCGGGTGATCGACGGGGCAGGCCGCGAAGTGTTCCACCGCACACGGTTCGAGGAAGGCGACTGAGGGCACCTCAGGGCGCCTTGCGTCTTTCGCGAATCGCGAGCCTGAAGCGCGCCAGGGCCTCCCGCCCCCGTTCGAGGCGCATCGCCACTGGGAAGAGCGGGTCGTGCCCGGCTTCCAGTAGAAAATGGGCGATGGACCGCCGTTCGGTCCAGAACAGGGTGGCGAGTTCGAAGCCGGGCGGCGCGCAGGAATCGATCCGGTCGATCTCCCGCGAGGCGAGCACCGCTTCCGTCAGCCGGTGGACCAGCTGCACCCCGTCGCGGCGGCAGGATCCGTATCGTCGTGGGCGACCTTCAGGACGAAGGCGTCCCGCCCGGCGAGCGGCAGGACCATCGACGCGATGAGCCGCCCGCCCTGCCGCAACTGTGCGATCCGCACCCGGCCCGCCTGCGCCAGCGCGGCCACGGCCCCGCGCAGCATCGCGGCCTCCTCCGGGCGCTGGGCGAGGGCGGTGCCGACCTGTCCCTTCCAGCTGGCCGCTTCCAGGGCGATGTGCGCGTCGAGGGCGGCGGGGAACAGCGCCGGTTCCGCCAGCAGCGTGAAGGTGACTTCGCCCCCCGCTTCCAGCCTCCGGCGGGCGCGGCGCAGACGGCGGCGGCGGTTGCCCGACAGATGGTCGAGATAAGCGGCCCGCTCCGCTTCGCTCAACGATGAGGCGTCGAGCATCCCGCGCTGGTGCGCCCAGTAGCCGACGCGGCGCGTGCCCGCTTGGTCGAGCAGATCGGCGAAGGGGCCGTCCGCCGTGGCGTTTTGCAGGAGCAGGCGGGGCGGCTCGCCGAGGACCTGCGGCGCGGCCAGCAGGGCGGCCAGGGCGGGGGCGGGCGCCTCGCCGTCGAGGAGTGGCACGCCAAGCGGCGCATAGCCATGGGTCCAGCCCATCAGCACCGGAAGCGGCAGGCCCCAGCGGCGGCCGACGCTGCGGTGAGGCCACGCAGCGACGAGGCGCACGCCGGGTTCCTCCGGGGGTCTGTCCGCCACGAGCAGCATTCTCACG
The DNA here is from genome assembly GCF_042661665.1 of Methylobacterium komagatae. Classification (NCBI taxonomy): domain Bacteria; kingdom Pseudomonadati; phylum Pseudomonadota; class Alphaproteobacteria; order Hyphomicrobiales; family Methylobacteriaceae; genus Methylobacterium; species Methylobacterium komagatae. The sequence goes on along the minus strand of NZ_JBHSWN010000001.1, from coordinate 613,793 downwards.
CCGGCGCCGAAGGACGGGGCGGCGGCGAGCGCATAGGGCGCCTCGTAGAACGGGTTCGTCACCAGGGCGCGCTGGCCCAGCTCCTCCCAGGCTCTCACCCACGGCGCGGCGGGGTCGAGGGGGCGGATCGCCGCCACGAGACCGCCGGGGAGAGGAGCCGAGAGCGGAGCCGAGCGGGGCTGGGGGGTATACGGCTCCGGCATCGCGACGGGTGCCGTCATGCCGCCAGCCGACGACGGATCGCCCCGGCCAGACCCAGCATGTCGATGCGCCACGCCACCGCGAGGAAGGCCGCGACCAAGAGGAAGAGGCCGAGCACCTGTCCGGCGGGCTGCGTGCCGCCGGGCACGAAGTCGAGCCCGTAGACCGCGAGACCCGCCGCGACGGCAGCGGCGACGATCCCGCCCATATCCGCGAGGGGCAGAGGCATGGGGGTGCCCGCCCGATGCGCGCCGACAATCAGCACGAGGCAGGCCGCGGCCTGCCCCCCGGCAAAGGCCAGGGCTGCGCCCATCGCCCCGAGGCGCGGGATGAGCAAAAGGGAAATCGCGGCCACGGTCACGAGGGTCGCGAAGGCGGCTCCCGCCTCCAGGCGGCTGGTCTTGGTGAAGTAGATGACCTGCCCGAAATAATACGAGCGGAACATCATCAGGATGCTCGCCAGCACGAGGACCGGCGCGAGGCTGCGCGCCTCGGCGCGGTAGCCCGGCCCGAGCAGGATGGTGACGACGAGTTCGTCGAAGCACAGGAAGAACACCGCCCCGAAGGCGGCGATGGCAGTCATCGCCCGCGCCGCGTCGCAGAGCACCGGCGAGGCCGCTGCCATCCCGCCGATCCGCGCGTCCCGCTTGGCGATCGAGATCAGCGACAGGGCAAGGGCTTCCCCGAACACGATGAAGCTCTGCCGCAGGAAGTCGGCAATGGCGCCGTAGGCGCCCAGACCCGCCGGGCCGACCGTCTGGGCGATGATCAGCCGGTCCAGGCTCTGCGCGAGGGCCGCCGTCGCGAACGACAGGACGAGGGGCCAGCCATAGGCCAGCAGGCGCATCGCCTCGGCGCGGCTCCCCCTGCCGCGCATCAATGGCCCGACAACGATCAGAGCGGGGACGGCGCCGAGGGCGTTCGCCGCCGCGATGGCCACGGCGAGGTCGACCGGATCGCCGGTCACCTTCAGGACGGCACCGCCGAGGACGAGCATCAGCACGGCCCGCGTCAGCACGGAGGCGGCGACAGGGCCGGCGGCGAGCCGGGTGCGGGCAATCTCGGTAGAGCCCTCGAACAGGGTGAAGCCGACGGCGAGCAGGGTGATCGCGACGGCTGCGTGAGGGGTGATCAGATCGAGCAGAGCCGCGAGGCTCGCGGCGAGGCCCGCCAGGACCAGGGAGCCCGCGAGCATGCGCACCACGGTCCCAACCTGCGCCGAGGCGCGAGCCTCGTCATAGAGGGCGAAGAACGAGAATTTCGGCCATTGGCACGTCGCCCCGTAGAGGACGAGCGCGCAGGACGACAGGTACAGGTAGCTGCCGTAGACCTCGGTGGGCGCGAGGCGCGTGAACAGGGCCACGGAGGCCATGTTGAGGGCCGCCGCGACGCCGCGCGAGCCGACATAGATCAAACTGTGCCGTGCGATCATGACGTCGGCTTTTGCGCGCGGCCCGCGTCCCCCAGCGGGGCGGATCCGTGCCGTCTTGGAGCGTATCGAAGGGCGTGTGTCTGAATCACGCCGCCCCGCTGCATGCGCCATGCCGGAGCGGGGCTGTTCCGCCTCAGGCGGCGCCCCGCGCGCCGACTTCGCCGCCGCCATCCACGAAGGCCTTCAGCTCTTCGAGCGACGCGAAGGTGAAGCGGCCGTTCGGCGTGTCCGCCTCGATCGAACCGTTGTCGTACATCATGTAGGTGTTGCCGCCCGAACTGTAGCGGCCCACCACCGTACGCTCGACCTTGGTCTCAGGCGCCGCATCGAGGCTCGACCGCAGCGCCGGCTCGGATTCGGGCACGGACTTCGCTGGTTCTGACTGGCCGGGGACGAACAGGTCGTCCTCCTCGGCGAGCCTCGGCTCGCTCTTCGCATCCTGAGCCTTGATCTCGGCCGGGGGAGGCACCTCCGCAACCGGCGCGATCACCGGCGGCGTGAGACCCGGCAGCGGCAGTTCCGGCTCGGCGGTGAGCGTCTGCGGCGGCAGGATGAGCGAGGGCTCGATTCGCTGCCGGTCGGAGGCGTGGCCGGTCATGGTCGGGACGAAGGACGCTCCGGGCGCCTCCGGCGCGGGCATGAGGGCGGGCTCGCCCAACTCGACCGCCTCGTCCGCGGGACGGGCGGGGTTTTCGCGGATCGCGGTCTCGATCCGGCGCAGCCATGTGGCCACGACGCCGAGGCCGAAGAGCAGCACACCGGAGGACGCCACGACGGCACCCCCGTAGACCATGGCCATTCCGCTCTCCAGGCGGACATAGGGGAAGCCCTCGACGATGGCCGCCACGCCGGCGATGAGCATGGCGGCGGCGAGCGCGAACAGCGCAGCGATCATTGTTCTCTCTGGACGTGGGCTTTCACGAGCCCCGAAATCGGCGGCACAGTAAGGCGCTGACGAGGTTTTGCAAAACCTGTTCGTGCAGCACCATCGGCGTTGCCGTCGAGGCAAGCCCGACTTACGTACCGAACGTCAACCCGGGAGCCCCCGCCGGGGGCATGCGGTTGCCCCCGGCCGCACGGAGACAAGCAATGACCTTCACCCTGCCGGAACTGCCCTACGCCTACGACGCCCTCGGGCCGTACATGTCGAAGGAGACCCTGGAGTTCCACCACGACAAGCACCACAAGGCTTATGTGGATACCGGCAACAAGCTGCTCGAAGGCACGGACCTCGCCGGAAAGAGCGTCGAAGAGATCGTGAAGGCCGCCTACAACACGAATCAGGCGCTCTTCAATAATGCCGGGCAGCATTACAATCACATCCATTTCTGGAACTGGATGAAGCCGAATGGCGGTGGTGCCATCCCCGGCGCGCTTGCCAAGAAGATCGATGAGGATCTCGGCGGCGCCGAGAAGTTCAAGGCCGACTTCATCCAGGCCGGCATCACGCAGTTCGGCTCGGGCTGGGCATGGCTCGCCGTGAAGGACGGCAAGCTCGCGATCATGAAGACCCCGAACGGCGAGAACCCGCTGGTCCACGGCGCGAAGCCGATCCTCGGCGTCGATGTGTGGGAGCACTCCTACTACATCGATTACCGCAACCGCCGTCCCGACTATCTCAAGGCGTTCATCGAGAACCTCGTGAACTGGGAGCATGTCGAGAAGATGTACGCCGAGGCCACTGCCTGAGGCGTGCCGTCCGGGCGCCTGTGGCGCCCGGACCCTTGAGATGACGGCCGAAACCCGGTCTTGATGCGCCGCCGGGACGACCCGGCGAGACGGGGGCGGCCCATTTCCAACGATCGTTTCGCGCCGGATGCGCGCCCGGACGCCCGTCGATGATCCGCTCCATCCTCTCCGTCGGCGGATGGACGCTGGTCTCCCGCGTCACCGGCTTCGCCCGCGACGTGGTGATGGCCGCCGTCATGGGCGCGGGCCCCATCGCCGACGCCTTCGTCGTCGCCTTCCGGCTGCCGAACCACTTCCGCGCCATCTTCGGCGAAGGCGCGTTCAACACCGCCTTCGTGCCCTCCTACGCTTCCCTGTCCGAGGCCGGGGCGACCGGCGCCGCGCGTCTCTTCTCCGACCGCGTCTTCACGCTCATGCTGATCGTCCAGCTGGCGCTGCTGAACCTCGCCCTGCCGTTGATGCCGTATGTGGTGCAGGCTCTGGCGCCGGGCTTCGAAGTGGGGGAGAGCGGTTCCAGCTCGCGGTGGCGCTGACGCGCATCACCTTCCCCTATCTGCTGTTCATGACCCTGGTGACCCTGCTCTCGGGTCTCCTCAACGCCAACCGTCGCTTCGCCGTGGCGGCAGGGGCGCCGGTCCTGCTCAACCTCGCCATGCTGGCGGCGCTCGGCGTCAGCTTCCTGTTTCCCAACGCCGCCTATGCCGCCGCCTGGGGCGTCGCCGTCTCGGGCGTGCTGCAATTCCTGCTGCTGTGGTGGGGGTGTCGCCGCGCCGGGGTGATGCCCGAGCTCGCCGTGCCGCGCTTCGATCCGGCCATGAAGCGGTTCTTCGCCGTTCTCGGCCCGGCGGTGATCGGCTCGGCCGGGTTCCAGATCGCGGCCTTCGCGGACACGATCATCGCGAGCTGGCTGCCGACCGGCGCGGTCTCGGCGCTGTATTACGCCGACCGGCTCTATCAGCTTCCCTTCGGCGTCATCGCCATCGCGGCGGGCACGGTGCTTCTGCCCGAGATGAGCCGTCGCATCGCGGCGGGCGACGTGGCGGGGGCCCACAACGCGCAGAACCGGGCGGCGGGGTTCTCGCTCGCCCTCTCCGCACCCTTCACCATCGCCTTCCTGACTATCCCCGGCCTGATCATGGCCGCCCTGTTCCAGCGCGGCGAGTTCGACGCCGAAGATGCGGCCCGCGCGGCGTCCGTGCTCGCGGCCTATGGGCTGGCGCTTCCAGCCGTGGTGCTGGTCCGAAGCGCCGTGGCCAGTTTCTACGCCAGACAGGACACCAAGACGCCACTCTGGGCCTCGCTCACGGCCATCGCCGTGAACGTCGCGCTGAAGCTGTGGCTCACCGGCCCCTACGGCGTCACCGGCCTCGCCATGGCGACGGCGGTCAGCCAGTGGGTGAACCTCGCGATCCTCATCGGCCTCGCCCTGCGCCGGGGCTGGACCGCGCCGGGCCGGACGCTCGGTCTCACCATCCTCGGGGTGGCGATCGCCTGCCTCGCACTGACCGGCGTCGCCCTGTTCGGGCAGCCCGTGGCGAACGCCCTGGTGCCGCCTCTGCCGCACGGGCGGGAGATTGCGGTGCTCGGCCTTATCGGGATCGCCGGGGCGGCGGTCTATGGCGGGCTCCTCGTCGGGCTGCTCCACCTGTTCGGCCTGCGCCTGCGACGAACGTGAACAGGCCCGGGTCGTCCCGCGTTGCCGGTCAAGACGCAAGGAGACACCATGGCCTCGACCGATCTGCTGGATGGAATGCAAGCGGCGGTCTTCGACGCCTACGGAACCCTCTTCGATGTGAACGCCGCCGTGCGGCGCCACGCCGATGAGGTGGGGCCGCAGGCCGAGGCCCTGTCTGAAACTTGGCGGACGAAGCAGCTGGAATACAGCTGGATCCACGGCCTGATGGATCGCTACGAGCCGTTCTGGACCCTGACCGAGCGCGCCCTCGACTTCGCGCTCGCCAAGTTTCCCAATGTCGACCGGGGCCTGCGCGAGCGATTGCTCGACGCCTATCGCGACCTCGATGCCTATGAGGAAGCGCCTGCGACCCTCTCGGCCCTGCGCGAGCGGGGGATCCACACCGCGATCCTGACCAATGGCGATCGCCCGATGATCGACCGGGCGGTCGCCTCGGCCAAGCTCGGAGGGCTGCTCGATGCCGTGCTGACGGTGGACGAGGTTCGCCGGTTCAAGACCCACCCGGACGCCTACGGCCTCGCCGTCGACCGTTTCGGCCTCGGCCGAGAGGAAATCCTGTTCTGCTCCTCGAACCGCTGGGATATTGCAGGCGCGGCTGCCTTCGGCTTCCGCCCGGTCTGGATCAATCGTCGCGGCTTGCCCGACGAATACCCGGATTTCGCGCCTGCGGCGGTGCTACCGTCGCTCGCCGGGCTCGCCTTCCGACAAAATTAAGGCTCTCGCGCTCTCATCTCGTCAACACGAGCAGGAGAGTTCTCGCGTGTCCGTTCTGAAGTCCTTTACCGTCGTCCGGGCCGGCGCCTTCGCGCTGGCCGGTCTCCTCACGGCCACCTCAATCCCCGCCTCGGCCCGCGACGGGCAGAACGGGGCGATCATCGGCGGCCTCGCAGCCGGCGTCGTCGGCGGCGTGGTCGGTAGCGCGATCGTGAACAACATGAACAACCCGCCGCCGCCCCCGCCGCCGGAATACCGTCCGCGCCGGGTGCTGGTGGAGGAAGAGCCGGAGACCGTGATCGTGCGCGAGCGCCGCGGCCCGATCTGCCACTACGAGCGCCGCAAGGTGTGGCTCGATGACGAGAACTTCACCTTCAAGCGCGTTCAGGTCTGCGAGTAAGCCCCTACGCCTTCCGTCGTTGCGAGCGGAGTGAGGCGGTCCAGGGATGCGTGCTTCCCTGGGTCGCCTTTCCTCATTCGCGAAGACGAGGCGAGGTCAGACCCGCATCGGCATCAGCACGTAGAGGGCCGAGGCGCCTTCGCGATCCTGGATCAGGGTCGGCGAGCCCGGATCGGCCAGCTTGAACAGGGCGGTATCGCCTTCGAGCGAGCCGTAATGTCGAGCAGGTAGCGGGCGTTGAACCCGATATCGAGGGCGGACGAGCCGTAATCGACGTCGAGTTCCTCCGTCGCACTGCCCGCATCGGGGTTGTTCACGGACAGGGCGAGTTTCCCGTCCGTCAGCCCGAGCTTCACCGCACGGCCTCGCTCCGAAGAGATGGTCGAGACGCGATCCACCGCGCGAGCGAAGGTATCGCGCTCCACGGTGAGGCGCTTGTCGTTGTTGGCCGGGATGACCCGCTGATAATCCGGGAAGGTGCCGTCGATCAGCTTCGAGATCAGCGTCAGCCCATCCGCGAAGCGCAGGCGGATCTTGGCGGGCGACAGGTCGATGCCGACGCTCTCGCCGCCGTCGTCGAGGAGCTTCTGGATTTCGGCGACGGCCTTGCGCGGTACGATCACGCCCGGCATTCCGACGCTGCCCGGAGGGGCGGGGATCTCGACGCGGGCGAGGCGGTGCCCGTCCGTCGCCACCGCGCGCAGGACCGGTGCGCCGTCCGCCTCCAGCACGTGGAGGAATATGCCGTTCAGGTAGTAGCGCGTCTCCTCGGTCGAGATCGCGAATTGCGTCTTGTCGATGAGGCGCTTCAGGTCGGCGGCGGCGATCTCGAAGCCATGCGGCATCTCGCCCGTGGCGAGATCCGGGAAATCCCCTTCCGGCAGGGCGCCGAGCGCGAAGCGCGAGCGGCCCGAGCGGATCGTCATCTGCCCGCCTTCGCCGGTCTCCAGGGAGACCTGCGCGCCGTCGGGCAGCTTGCGCACGATGTCGTAGAGCACGTGCGCCGGAACCGTGGTGGCGCCGGGATCCGGCACGTCGGCGGCGATGCTCTCGGTCACCTCGATGTCGAGATCGGTCGCCTTCAACTGCAAGGCCGACCCCTCGCCGCGCAGGAGCACGTTCGACAGGATCGGAATGGTGTTGCGCCGCTCCACGACCCGGTGGACGTGGCCGAGCGACCTGAGAAGGGCCGCGCGCTCGACGATGACTCTCATCGCACAACTCTGACTGATCGGGGCCGCGGCGGCCCCTGGGACAACGGTCGTTCAGCTTGGCGAAGCGCCGAAGCGAAGGCAAGGCCGCCCTGGCCGCCCCGCACAGGCGAGACGGCGGGGTGGTGCCTCAGTTGCGCTTGTCGAGGGGCCGCCCGAGGAGCCGAGCGAACTCTGCCTCGATCTCCTCAACCGAGAACGGATTGCCGGGCGATTTAGGCTCGGCCTTGGCGGAAGCGACCTTCTTCTCGGTGCGGGCCGGGCGCGGGGGCTCGGTGCTGGTGTTCGCCTCGGGCTCGGCCTTCGCAGCCGCCATGCCTGCCGCAATCGGATCGATCGAAGGCGGCACCAGGGCGGCCATCGCGGCGGCGATCGGATCGATCGGCGGCGGAGCGGCCGGAGCGGAGGGCTGCGGCTCCGGCTTCGGCGCGGCGGGGGGCGGCTCCGGAGCGGGAGCAGCCGGTGCAGGCGTCGGCGGTGGAGGCGGCGGGGCTGCGGCCGAACTCGGTCGGCTGATGGCGGCCTGAAGCTGCCGGGCCATGTCCGACAGGACGACCGGATCGACCGGGCGTGTTTCCACCGGCGGTGGCGTCAGCGGCGGCAGCACCATGCCTGCGGAGGGCAGTTTGACGGTCTCGTCTACCTTCTCGGCCACCGGCTTGCGGTCCAGTACCGGCGCGGAGGTCCGCAGCGTCCGAGGCCGCATCAGCGCCTCGCGAACGGAGCCCGCAGGCGGAGACAGGACAGGTGGCTCGGGTTGCGAAGCCGGGCTCGGAGGCGGCTCGGGGATATCCCGCCCGGGCTCGTCGCCGTCGATCAACGCGACGTCGAGGGGTAGCCGCACGGGCGGCGCGGCATTCGATCCCGGCACGGGCGGCGGCACCACCACGGGCATTTCGAAGGTGGGCTCGGGTCGGCGGAACGGTGGCTCGCCGAGGGAACGGCCCGGTTCGGCCAGGGCGCGAGGCGGTTCGGGCAGGCGCCCGGCTTCGGCCAACGGATCGGGCAGGGGCTCGGCGGCCGGCTCCGCGCGCAGGGCCGGCTCGGAGAGGGGCCGCTGGCCGCGCTGGATGTTGCGCTCGACTACGACGTCGTTCGGGCCGCCGACGAGGAGCAGATGCTCCACATTGTCCCGCCGCAGCAGGATCAACTGACGGGCGCGGTCCAACTCGTACACGTCGACGATGCCGAGGCGCGGCTGACGCGCCCGGCCGCTGCGCCCGGGGAGCGCGCTGCCGCTTCCCGTGAGGCGCCGGACCACGAGCACGATCGCGGCCAGGGCCGAGAAGATGATCGCGAAGATGACGAGATATTGGATGATCGGGGAGCCGTCAGAGCCGAACACAGATCGTAGCCATGACAAGTTTACGCACTCGCACGTTCCGGCCGTGGCGGGATCCGCGGCGGGCCAGAGGTCATAACACGACCGCGCGGCCTCCGGGCAGACCGAATTAAGGCTTCGTTAACAGCTCGTTGGCGCGTGCAGTTTTGAATTTAGGGCCAGAACGCACGTTCAACCGATCGTTGTGAGATCCGACGGCCTCACCTTTAACGAGGCATTAACCATGCACGCGGCAGTTTTTGCCGAGCCCGGGCGTGCCGGGTTCCGCCGGAGGGGGCCATGGCCATCACCGACCTGCCCATGCTGGCGATGCTGCGCACCCGGATGCAGTGGAACCAGGCGCGTCAGACCGTCATCGCCGAGAACGTCGCCAACGCCGATACGCCCGGCTTCAAGCCACGGGACCTCGCGGAACTGCGCTTCGACAAGGAGACGGGCCGCGCCGCCTCGACCTCGCCCAGCCTTGCCCTGACGGCGGCGGGTCACATGGCGCCCATCGGCCAGCCCTCGGCGGCGGGAGCCGACCCGAGGAAGGTGAAGGATTTCGAGATCCGGCCGAGCGGCAACGGCGTCAATCTCGAGGACGAGATGATGAAGGCGGGCGATATCCAGACGGATTACCAGCTCGCCGCCTCGCTCTACCAGCACAGCCTGACCACCCTGAAGATCGCCATCGGCAAAAGCTGAGATCGGCTTCTTGAACGCGCAGCAAGACTAGCAAAGGGGGCGGGCGGTGGAATTCACGAAATCCCTGGCGGCGGCGACATCCGGCCTCAAGGCCCAGTCCGGCCGCATGCGCATCATCGCGGAGAACATCGCCAACGCGGATTCCGCCCCGGCCACGAAGGGCGCCGAGCCCTATCGCCGAAAGATTCCGACCTTCAAGACGCATCTCGACCGCGAGACCGGCGCCAGCGTCGTCGAGACCGGACGGGTGCGACGGGACTCCACCGCCTTCCGCGTCAAGCACGACCCCGGCAACCCCGTGGCCGATGCCAAGGGCGACGTCGCGATGCCGAACGTGAACCCGCTCATCGAGAACATGGACATGCGCGAGGCCCAGCGCAGCTACGAGGCCAACCTGAACATGGTCACGGGGACGCGCAAGATGATCGCCCAGACCATCGCGCTTCTGAAGTAGGGGCTGCGCCATGGCTTCCAGCAACTTCGCGGCGGGTGCCTACGCCGCCGTTCAGGGTCTGTCCTCCGGGCGCCCCGCGCCGCGTGTCCAGCCGACGACATCCCCGAGCGAGGGCTTCGCCGGGCTCCTGGGCCAAGCCCTGGACGGCGTCGGCGATGCGGGCCGCCGGGCCGATGTCCAAGCGGTCTCCGCAGCCTCGGGCAAGGCCAACGTGGTCGATGTCGTCACCGCCGTCGCCGAAAGCGAGACGGCCCTTCAAACCATGGTCGCCGTCCGCGACCGCATGATCTCGGCCTACGAGGAAATCATGCGCATGCAGATCTGACGACGGAAACCCATCGATGACCGGTCTCGCCATCCTCGACGTCGCCCGCGACGGCATCTTCGTGTTCCTGAAGGTGGCCGGGCCGCTGATGCTCGTCGCCCTGTTTGTCGGTCTCGTCGTGTCGCTCGTGCAGGCGCTGACGCAGATCCAGGAGCAGACGCTGATCTACGTGCCGAAGATCGTCGCCGTTTTCGCGACCCTGCTTCTGATGCTCCCGTTCATGGGCGACGCCATGGCCGGCTACATGACCCGTATCGCCGCGCGGATCGCGGCGGGCGGGTGATGGCGCTCCGGTTGCGCTATACGGAGGCGTATGAACCTCCTCCTGCCGGGCGTCGCCTCGGCTTATCTCCTGGTTTTCGCGCGCGTCGGCACGCTGATCATGCTCATGCCGGGCGTGGGCGAGCAGACCGTGTCGCCGCGCCTGCGGCTCGCCTTCGCGTTGCTCGTGTCGCTGGTGCTCTATCCCATGGTGCGCCCGCTGCTCGGGGGCACGGAGGGGATCGCCGGGCCTCGGCTGATCGCGCTCCTGTTCGGAGAGACGATCATCGGCCTCGTCATCGGCCTGACCGTGCGGATGGTGCTCGCCGCGTTGCAGACGGCGGGGCTCGTTATCTCGCAGCAGCTCGGCCTGTCCTACGCCATGACCGTGGACCCGACACAGGGCGGGCAATCGGCCGCGGTGGGCAATTTCCTGTCTCTGCTCGGCATCACGCTGATCTTCGCTGCGGACTTACATCACCTCGCCATTGCGGGGATCGCACGCAGCTATCAGGTGCTGCCGCCGGACGGTGTACCGGCCTTCGGCGATGCGCTGATGCTGGCGGTGAGGGCCGTCGCGCGGGGTTTCACCCTCGCCGTGCAGATCTCCGGGCCGTTTATCGCCTTCGGCATCCTGTTCAATCTCGGGCTCGGCGTGCTGTCGCGGCTGATGCCGCAATTGCAGGTGTTCTTCCTGGCGGTGCCCGCCTCCGTGCTGATCGGCATGCTGATCCTGGCCGGGTCGCTCGGCGTGATGATGGGCGTCTTCATCGACGATCTCGGCCGCTATCTCGGAGAGTTCGTCGGCCGCTGACTCGTGCCGGGAGGCCCTGAGCCATGGCCGAGGGCGCGGAGCAGGAAGACAAGACCGAAGAGCCGACCCAACGGCGGATCGAGCAGGCGATCGAGCGCGGCGACGTCGCCAAGAGCATCGAGATCAACACCTTTGCGATCCTCGGCGCCTTCACCCTGGCGCTGGTCGTGGCCGCGCCGAGCATCGCCTCGAGCCTGATGCACAGCCTCACGGCGTTCCTCGCCAACGCCCATCAGGTGCCGGACGACCCTACGGCCATGGCCGGCGCGATGCGCAGCAGCCTGCTGATCTGGCTGCAGGCGGTCGCGGTGCCGGTGGGCCTCGCCGTCGTAGCGGGCGTCGCGGCGGGCTATCTCCAGCATCCCCCGGTGTTCAACGCCGAGGCGCTGATGCCGAAATTCGAGCGCATCTCACCTATGGCGGGGCTGAAGCGCCTCTTCGGGGTGGAGGCGCTGTTCCAGTTCGGCAAGGGCCTCGCCAAGATGATCGCTGTCGGCGTCGTTGGCGGCGCGATCCTATGGCGCGACCGCGACCGGCTGGAAGTTTTCGCCCGGCTCGATCCCGGTGCCTGCCTTCCGGCGGTTCTGTCGCTCAGCCTCAAGCTGCTGGCGGGGATGCTCGCCGTCCACATCACCATCGCGGGGGCGGATTACCTGTATGCGCGCCTGCGCTGGCGGGGTCGGCTTCGCATGTCGAAGGAAGAGATCAAGCAGGAAATGAAGGAATCGGAGGGCAACCCCGAGATCAAGGGGAAGCTCAAGCAATTGCGCATGGCTCGCGCCCGGAAGCGCATGATGGCCGCCGTACCCACCGCCACCGTCATCGTCACCAACCCCACCCACTACGCCGTGGCGCTCCGCTACGAGCAGGGCATGGCCGCACCGGTCTGCGTCGCCAAGGGCGTCGACGCGCTCGCCTTGCGCATCCGCGAGGTCGCCAAGGCGCATGACGTCGCCATCGTCGAGAACCCGCCGCTGGCTCGCGCGCTGCACGCTACCGTCGAGATCGACCGGGAGATCCCGGCCGAGCATTACCGGGCGGTGGCCGAGGTGATCGGCTTCGTCATGCGCCTCCGGCGCCGCGCCGCGTGAGGGAGAAGCTACCCTTCCTCCACCATTTTGCGCGACGCTCTCGAAGGGCTTGGTACCGCCCAAGGTCCGAGGCCCCTTGCCGTGGGGCGGGCCGCGGGCCAAACCGGAGCCCGTTTCTGGAAAGACCCTGATGGCCGACGTGACCGGATCCCCGGCCCCGATATTGAAGGCAGACCCGGCAAGGCCGGATCCGCAGGCCGAGGCCCTGGCCGTGCAGAGCCCGGTCAACGCCTCGATCGACCGGTCGGAGCAGCCCGGCCGGGTCGGCCTGCTGCTGATGCTCGCGGGTCTCCTGGTCGGCGCAGCGATCGGCCTGTCCTTCGTCGCCAACGAGCAGGCTCAGGCCCTCATCGTGTGGCTTCTGGCGCTGCTGGCCATGGCCGGCGTCTTCTTCCTGTTCGCCCTGGCGATCGGCGCGATCCAACTCTCCGGCAGCAGCGCCCGGGACGACATCACCCGCGGTATCGTCGATGGAGCGCCCGATGGGGCTCTGGTGGTCGAGGATGGCGGGCGCCTGATCTACGCCAACGCCGCCTACTTGCGGCTCGCGGGTGGCGACAGCTTCACCAACCTCGCCCCCGTGGAGAGGATCTTCGTCGGCTCGCCCGAAGTGTCGGAGGCGGTCTACCGCCTGTCGCAGGCCTCACGGGACGGGCGTCCGCATACCGAGGAGGTGCGCATGGCGCCGCCGCTCGGGCAGATGGCCGGACTGACGGGCGAGCGCGATTTCGGCTGGTACCGGGTGTCGGTGCGGCCCCTGCCGCGTCCGCGCCGTGCCGCTGCTCTCTGGACCGTGGCCGACGTCACCGCCGAACGCGAGCGGCAGGAAAACGTCTTCCAGGAATTGCAGCACGCCATCGATTATCTCGATCACGCCCCGGCAGGCTTCCTGTCGATCAATCCGGCGGGCACGATCGTCTACATGAATGCCACTCTGGCGGCATGGCTCGGCTACGACCTCGCCAGCGTCGGCTCGGGCGGGCTGCATCTCGATGAGATCGCCACCAGCGCCGACGTCCTGATGCGCACGGCCGGTTTCCCCGGCGAAGTCCGCACCGACCGGTTCGATCTCGACCTACGCCGCCGCAACGGCCACACGGTGCCTGTGCGGCTCTATCACCGGGTCGCGTTCGGCAAGGACGGTAAGCCCGGCGCCTCGCGCACGTTCGTCATCAACCGCTCGGCCGGGGCCGATGCGGACGAGCCGCAGCGCGCCGCCGAGGTGCGCCTCGCCCGCTTCCTCAACAACTCGCCGATCGCCATCGCGACACTGGACCGCTCGGGCCGGATCGCTCGCGCCAACGCCTCCTTTACGCGCCTATTCGGCACGGCGCCGCTCTCGCCCAACGAGGCCGAGCTGGACGGGGAGGGCGGCACCCGCGCCGAGCCGAACCTCGCCGATTCGGTCCTCGACCGGACCGCCCTCGAAGCCGGACTGAACCGGGCCGCCAGCGGCATCACCGAGGCCGAGCCTATCGAGGTGCAGTTGCAGGGGCCGGGCGGACGCTCGGCCCGGCTGTGGCTCAGCCCCGCGGATGGCGGCGCGGAGGGCGAGCAGGCCGACGAGGCCGAGCGGGTGATTCTCTACGCCCTCGACACCACGGCCCAGCGTCGAGCTGGAGCAGCAGGTCGCTCAAGCGCAGAAGATGAACGCAGTCGGCCAACTCGCCGGCGGCATCGCGCACGACTTCAACAACGTCCTGCAGGCGATCATCGGTTATTCCGACCTGCTCCTGGCGAGCCACAGGCCGAACGATCCGGCCTTCCAGGACATCATGCAGATCAAGCAGAACGCCAACCGGGCGGCGGGCCTCGTCCGCCAACTCCTGGCGTTCTCACGCCGCCAGACCCTGCGGCCGGAGGTGATGAATGTCGGCGAGAGCCTGTCGGAGCTGACGCTCCTGCTGAAGCGTCTGCTCGGCGAGCGTGTCGCGCTTGAGCTGAAGCACGGTCGCGACGTGTGGCCGGTAAAGGCCGATGTGAACCAGTTCGAGCAGGTGATCGTGAACCTCGCGGTCAATGCCCGCGACGCGATGCCGGATGGCGGCAAACTGACGATCCGCACCGAGAACGTGGTCGATCCGGGTCCCAAGGCGGCGACCGACGGACGTGGCGGCCCGCCCCCGGCGATCACGTGCTGATCGAGGTCTGCGACACCGGCCAGGGCATCCCGGCCGAATTGATGGAGAAGATCTTCGAGCCGTTCTTCACCACGAAGGAGATCGGCAAAGGCACCGGTCTCGGCCTCTCGACGGTGTTCGGCATCGTCAAGCAATCGGGCGGCACCATCGACGTGCAATCGACGCTGGGGCAGGGCACGGCCTTCAAGATCTATCTGCCTCGGCACATCCCCGCGCCGGAAGTGCTGCCGGTCGAGGCGCCGGTCGCTGCCAGCCCGGACGCGAAGGCCGAAATTGGCGCCACGCCTGCCGCAGCGACGTCCTCCGCTAAGCCTGCCGAGGCGGCACCCGCCCCGCGCCGTCCCGCGACCGACCATACCGGCCAGGGCACCATCCTCCTCGTGGAGGACGAGGATCCCGTCCGCGCCGTCAACAGTCGCGCCCTCTCGGCCCGTGGCTACACCGTGCTGGAAGCCGCTTCCGGTCTCGAAGCTTTGGCCATCGTCCGCGATGGCGACCAGCCGATCGATCTCGTGGTGTCCGACGTCGTTATGCCCGAAATGGATGGGCCGTCCCTGCTGCGGGAGGTGCGTAAGCATCAGCCGCATCTGAAGGTGATCTTCGTCTCCGGTTATGCCGAGGACGCCTTCCGCAAGAACCTGCCGGAAGGCGAGGCTTTCAACTTCCTGCCGAAGCCCTTCAGCCTGAAGCAGCTTGTCGAGACCGTGAAGAAGACGATGGCGGATTGACCGCCACCCGTCATTGCAAACGCAGTGAAGCAACCCAGGGCAGCGGGCCGCGTCAGGATATGGCGTTTCCCTGGATTGCTTCGCTCCGCTCGCAAGGACGGCTGTAGCCTGTGACATCCTCCAACGAAAAAGGCCGCCCCGGGCGAACCGGGACGGCCTTTTTTCTTAAGTGGCGAATGCCTCAGGCGGCGTCGGCAACCTGCGACGGGCCGGAATCCTTGCCGCGGGCATCGACGTCGCGATCCACGAACTCGATCACGGCGAGCGGGGCGTTGTCGCCCTGGCGGAAGCCGGCCTTCATGATGCGGCAGTAGCCACCCGGACGACCCTGGTAGCGCGGGCCGAGCACCGAGAAGAGCTTCTTGACCATATCGGCGTCGCGCAGCTTCGACATGGCGAGGCGGCGGGTATGCACGCTGTCGGTGCGGGCCAGCGTGATCAGCTTCTCGACGACCGGACGCAGATCCTTGGCCTTCGGCAGGGTGGTGATGATCTGCTCGTGCTTGATGAGCGCGGCGGACATGTTGGCGAACATCGCTTGGCGATGCTCGGCGGTGCGGTTGAAACGACGACCGCGATAACCGTGACGCATGGTGGCTCTCCTGTTGCTTGCGACCGCCGTGCCACGGGTCGGCCGCCTGTTGAGCGAAGAAAGAGCGGGGAGCCCTTCGGCCCGCCCGCTCCCACTCCGCTATTCGTTGCCGCGCTCAGTAATGCTCTTCGAAGCGCTTGGCGAGGTCCTCGATGTTCTCCGGCGGCCAGCCGGGGACATCCATACCGAGGTGCAGACCCATGCCGGCCAGCACTTCCTTGATCTCATTCAGCGACTTGCGGCCGAAGTTCGGGGTGCGCAGCATCTCGCCCTCCGACTTCTGAATGAGGTCGCCGATGTAGACGATGTTGTCGTTCTTCAGGCAGTTCGCCGAACGGACCGACAGCCCGGCTCGTCCACCTTCTTGAGGAGCGCCGGGTTGAAGGGCAGCTGCGGCGTGAGCGGCGCGGCCTCTTCCTTGCGCGGATCCTCGAAGTTCACGAACACCTGGAGCTGGTCCTGAATGATGCGGGCGGCATAGGCCAGCGCATCTTCGGGGCTCACCGCGCCGTTGGTCTCGACCGTCATGGTCAGCTTGTCCTTGTCGAGATCCTGGCCCTCGCGGGTGGTCTCGACGCGGTAGCTGACCTTGGTCACCGGGGAGAACAGGGAGTCGACCGGGATCAGGCCGATCGGCGCGTCCTCCGGGCGGTTCCGCTCGGCCGGGACGTAGCCCTTGCCCGTGGAAACCGTGAACTCCATGCGGATCTCGGCGCCGTCATCGAGCGTGCAGATGACGAGGTCGGGGTTCAGGATCTGGATGTCGCCAACCGTGCCAATATCGCCCGCCGTCACCGTGCCGGGGCCGGTCTTGCGCAGGGTCATGCGCTTGGGGGCGTCGGTCTGCGAGCGGATGGCGATCGTCTTGATGTTCAGGACGATGTCGGTCACGTCCTCGCGCACGCCCGGGATGGACGAGAACTCGTGCAGAACGCCGTCGATCTGCACCGACGTCACCGCCGCGCCCTGGAGGGACGACAGCAGAACGCGCCGCAGGGCGTTGCCCAGGGTGGTGCCGAAGCCGCGCTCGAGCGGCTCGGCGACGACCGTCGCGATCCGCTTGGGGTCGTCGCCGGTCGAAACCTGCAGCTTGTTCGGCTTGATGAGTTCCTGCCAATTCTTCTGAATGACCACGGTCCTACCTCTCACGCCTCGCGGGTCCGCATGATCCGGATCCCGCGTTCCGGCCGGGTGGAGGCGCCCCCTGGCACACCGCCCGGTCTCAAAAATCGAAAACTCTACTCGCCGCCGACCCAGAGGGCCGGGACGAAGCTGTAGCCCGCTCCGTCACGATCCACGTAGCCGAAGGCGGGGAATTCCAGGTGACAACCGGCGATGAAGCTACGCTCCGCCGCCGCCTGATCCATGATCGTCTTGCGCGTCTGCCGGGCCTGCTCGCCATCGACATCGAAGCCGACGCCCGCATCCGGGTTCTTGAACTGGATCGCCGGCAGATGAACCACATCGGTCCAGATCAGCAGCGACTCGGAACCCGACGACACGCGGAAACCACAATGCCCCGGCGTGTGACCGGGGAGATGAACCGCTTCGATGCCCGGAAGCACCTCGCCGCCGCGATGCTCGCGCATCCGGCCGGCATAGGGGGCCACCGCGTTGCGAGCGCCCTCGAAATAGCCCTTGGCCTCCTGGGGCGCCTTGGACAGCGCCTCGTCGGGAAGCCAGTGAGCCGCCTCATCAGCATGCACGACGATCTCGGCATTCGGATAGACGGCCTTGCCGTCGGCCGCGAGGCCGCCGCAATGGTCCGGATGCAGGTGCGTAATGAGCACCGTCTCGACATCCTCCGGCTTGACGCCGGTGGTCGCCAGGGCGCTGCCCAGGCGTCCCATCGTCTCGACCGGCGCCAGGGCGCCGTAACCGGTATCGACTAGGACCGGCTTGCGGCCGGCCCCGGTGATCAGGAACGCGTTCAGGGTGATCTTCGGCTGTTCGGTGCGGAAGCCGTCGCGCTGTAGGCGCGCGGCCTCGTCCTTGCCGATGCCCGTCACGAGATCGAGGCTCGCCTGGAACCAGCCGTCGTTGAGCGCGGTGACCGTAAGATCGCCGAGGTTCCAACGCAGCACGCCAGGCAGTGGCTTCGATCCCGCCATAAGTTTCTCCCTGTTCGCCAATCCCGGTTCGATTAAACGCGACGACGCTTGCGCGGGCGGCAGCCGTTGTGCGGGATCGAGGTGACGTCGCGGATCGAGGTCACGGTGAAGCCCGCGGCCTGGAGGGCGCGCAGCGCCGACTCACGGCCGGAGCCGGGACCGGACACCTCGACCTCGAGGGTGCGCATGCCATGCTCGCCGGCCTTGCGGGCGGCGTCTTCAGCGGCAACCTGAGCGGCATACGGCGTCGACTTGCGCGAGCCCTTGAAGCCCATCGCACCAGCGGAGGACCACGAGATCGTGTTGCCCTGGGCGTCGGTGATGGTGATCATCGTGTTGTTGAACGAGGCGTTCACATGGGCGACGCCCGACACGATGTTCTTGCGTTCACGACGACGAACGCGTTGCGGTTCCTTGGCCATCTGACTTCCACTCTTCCTTCAAGCACGCCCGTAACACCAGGCGCTCGGGATTCTTTTGAGACATGGCCGCAAGCCCTTGCAGGGCTGTCGCGACCGGCCGGATGCCTCAAGGGACATCCGACTCGACGGAAGAGAGGCCGAGCGGAGCGCGGCCTCCCAAACCGAAGAAATTACTTCTTCTTGCCGGCGATCGGCTTCGCCTTACCCTTGCGGGTGCGGGCGTTGGTGTGAGTCCGCTGGCCACGCACCGGCAGCTGCTTGCGGTGACGGAGGCCACGGTAGCAGCCCAGGTCCATCAGGCGCTTGATGTTCATCGAGACTTCGCGGCGCAGATCGCCCTCGACGAGGTAGTCGCGGTCGATGGTTTCGCGGATCTGGAGAACCTCGGCGTCGGTCAGTTCGTTGACGCGACGCTCGGCGGGGATACCGACCTTGCCGGTGATCTCCTCAGCCTTCTTGGCGCCGATGCCGTGAATATACTGAAGCGCAATAACGACGCGCTTAGCGGTCGGGATGTTGACGCCTGCGATACGGGCCACAGTCTAACTCCATGTGAGGCCCGGCGAGGCCGGGCTCTGGTTTGGCGCGCGTCCGGTGGAGGCCGGCCCATGCGCGCGTGCAACGACGACGCGGCCCGTGGGCAGCCCCTGTTCAGGGCACCTCGGACCATCGTTCGGTTGGACGAAGGGGGGTCTGCTACTCCGGGCTGGCGGCCCTGTCAATCACGATGGAGCGAAAACCCATGGCGCGGCCGGACGATTGCGGCGACACCCTAAGGGCCTACGCCCTGGCAGTGATCCGTTGTGCCGAGGACAATGCCGAAGAGGTCGTGCCCGTCATCCTCGCGGTGACTGGCGGTATCCTGTCCTTGGCCGAGCCCGGTAGTGTCAGCCTACGTGATGCGGATGATGGCGCAGGCGGTGTCCTGTGGGCGGCCTTCGGCGGCGAGCGGATGGCGTTTCGCTACAATCCGCTCACCGCGATGATCGAGCTGCGCGTCGGCACCCTGGACGGGCATCCGATGCGCCGATTCGGCCGCCGCTCGCTGCCGATGGATATCACGAACTTCTTCGGCCCGACTCGCGAGGCCGAAGCCGCCCGCCGAAGGGGCTGAGAGCTCTATCGCATCCGCTGATTCGAAAGGCGGCAGGTCCGGCCCTCATCGCGGTAGCCCGCCGGGCAGCGCCGCACACAGGCGCCCGCCGCGAATTTCAGGGGTGGCCGACAGGCATTCCGGAATTGCTTCTGTCCGTAGACAAAGGATTGAGCGGGGCTCTGGGCGGTGGCTGCCTGGGGCAGGGCGCCCACACAGGCAATGGCGAACACGACGGCGAGACGGGTCTTCATCGGGCCTTCCGAACGAAAAAGGGGCGCCCGCCTCATGGCGAACGCCCCTCGGATGAACCGGCCAACGCCTCAGGAGGCGATCCGCTCCCGGTGCGGCTCGAGGATCGCCATGAGATCCTCGGTCACAGAATCGATCGGCTTCATGCCATCGACGGTCTTCAGCATGCCGAGCTTGTCGTAATAGGCCGAGAGCGGCGCGGTCTGGGCGCGGTAGGCTTCCAGGCGCTGCTTGAACACCTCGGGGGTGTCGTCCTTGCGCACGGCCTCGCCGCGCGCCTGCGCCTCGGCGGCGCGGTTGGCGATGCGGCCGACCAGGGCGTCCTCATCGACCTTCAGCTCAACCACGGCGGAGAGGTCCAGCCCCTTGCCCTTGAGCATGGTGCCGAGCGCCTCGGCCTGGGCCACGGTGCGCGGGAAGCCATCAAGGATGAAGCCGGGCTTGGCGTCCGCCTGCTCGATCCGGTCGGCGACGATGCCGACGACGATCTCATCGGAGACCAGCCCGCCGGATTCCATCACGGCCTTGGCCTTCAGACCGACCGGCGTGCCGGCCGCCACGGCGGCGCGCAGCATGTCGCCCGTCGAGAGCGGGGGATGCCGTACCGCTTGACGATCCGCTCGGATTGCGTGCCCTTCCCCGCGCCGGGCGGTCCGAGCAGAATGATGCGCATGGCGTTGTCCTCTTAGGGCCCGAGCTTCCGGGCTCTGGGTCTCTTCGACGACGCCATCACGGGCATCGCCCCCTCGGTCGTTTCTTATAGGCTCGCGCGGATGGCGATAGCCCGCCCTTAGGCGGACATCGCTCATTTCCCCGCTTCTGTCTCGCCGCCTCAGCGGCGGCGCTGGCCTGCGGAAGCGCCCCGCAGCTTGGCCTTCTTCACAAGGCCCTCATACTGATGCGCCATCAGGTGCCCGTGGATCTGCGCCACCGTGTCCATGGTCACGGTCACGAGGATCAGCAGAGACGTGCCGCCGAAGCCCAGGCTCGCCGAGGCATAGGACGACAGGATCTCAGGGCACAGACAGACCACGGTCAGGTACAGGGCGCCCACCACGGTGATGCGCGTCAGCACCTTGTCGAGGAACGCGGCAGTCCGCTCACCCGGACGGATGCCGGGGATGAAGCCGCCATGCTTCTTCAGGTTGTCGGCCGTCTCCTGCGGATTGAAGACGACGGCGGTGTAGAAGAACGTGAAGAAGATGATCAGCGCCGCATAGAGCAGCATGAACAGCGGCGTGCCGTGGCCAAGGTAGGCCGTCATCGTGCCGAGCCAGCCGCTCCCGTTATTGGCGGAGAAGCTCGCGGCGGTAGCGGGCAGCAGCAGCAGTGACGAGGCGAAGATCGGCGGAATGACGCCCGACGTGTTGAGCTTCAGCGGCAGGAACGAGGTCTGTCCCTCGTACATGCGGTTGCCGACCTGCCGCTTCGGATAGTTGATCAGGATGCGGCGCTGAGCGCGCTCCATGAACACGATGAAGTAGACGAGGACGACGGCAGCCACGGCCACGCCGAGGATGATGACCGGCGAAAGCGCACCGGTACGGCCGAGCCCAGGGCGCCGATGATCGTCACGGGCAGGTGGGCGACGATACCCGCGAAGATGATCAGCGACGAGCCGTTGCCGATGCCGCGCGAGGTGATCTGCTCACCAAGCCACATCAGGAACAGGGTGCCGCCGGTCAGGGTGATGACCGTCGAGGCCAGGAAGAACGGGCCGGGGTCGATCGCGGCCGAGGAGCTTTGTAGCCCCACCGCGATGCCCCAGGACTGAACCAGGGCCAGCACTACCGTGAGGTAGCGGGTGTATTGGTTGATGACCTTGCGGCCGGACTCGCCCTCCTTCTTCAGCGCTTCCAGGCTCGGGATGACCGAGGTGAGGAGCTGCACGATGATCGAGGCCGAGATGTACGGCATGATGTTGAGCGCGAAGATCGCCATGCGCTCGACGGCACCGCCGGAGAACATGTTGAACAGCCCGAGCACGCCGCCCGATTGCTGCTGGAAGTTCCGCGCGAATTGCTCGGGGTCGATGCCGGGAATCGGCACGTAGGTGCCCAGCCGGAACACGATGAGCGCGCCCACCGTGAACCAGATGCGCTTCTTGAGCTCATCGGCCTTGGCGATGGCGCCGAAATTGAGATTGGCGGCAAGCTGCTCGGCGGCTGAGGCCATAGCGTCGCGTCCTGGAGATGTCGCCGGGCTTCAAACCCGGATGAAACGAAAAACGGCGGCCCGCGAGTTCGCGTGGCCGCCGCTCGATGGTCTCCGACTTAAAGGCCGGGGACGTGCCGCGCAACGTGTCGCGCGGCCGCCGTCTGCCTCAGGCGGTCGCCTCGGCCTCGGCCTTGCCGCGGGTCGAAACGCCGGAGGCGTAGACCACGCTGACCGAACCGCCGGCCTTCTCGACGGCCTCAATGGCCGACTTGGAGGCGCGGGTGACTTCGAAGCTGAGCTTCGAGGTCAGTTCGCCGACGCCGAGCAGCTTCACGCCGTCACGGGGACGGGCGAGGATGCCGGCGGCCACGAGCGTCTCGACCGTGATGGTCGCGCCGGCCTCGAGCTGCCCCGTATCCACAGCGGCCTGGATCCGGCCGAGGTTCACCTCGTTCAGGTCCGCCGCGTGGATGTTGTTGAAGCCGCGCTTCGGAAGGCGACGATGCAGCGGCATCTGGCCGCCCTCGAAGCCCTTGATGGCCACGCCGGTCCGGGCCTTCTGACCCTTCACGCCGCGTCCGGCGGTCTTGCCCTTGCCGGAGCCGATGCCCCGGCCGACACGCATCCGGTCCTTGGTGGCGCCGGGATTGTCGCTGATCTGGTTGAGCTTCATCGGTCGCCTCCTCAGGCCTCGAGGACGCGAACGAGGTGATGCACCTTGCGGATCATCCCGCGCACCGAGGGCGTGTCCTCGAGTTCGGAAACCCGGTGCAGCTTGTTCAGCTTCAGGCCGATCAGCGTCTCGCGCTGGCTGGCCTCACGGCGGATCGGCGAACCGATCTGCTCGATACGGACGGTCTTGGAGTTCTGAGCCATGCCATCCTCCCTTACGCGACCGCGGCTTCGGACTGATCGGCCGGATCGGCATCACGGCGGCGCGACTGGAGCGCGGACACCTTGAGGCCACGGCGAGCAGCGACGGCGCGCGGGCTGTCCTCGTTCTTCAGCGCCTCGAAGGTCGCACGAACGAGGTTGTAGGGGTTCGAGGAGCCGAGGCTCTTGGCCACGACGTCCTGCATGCCGAGCGTCTCGAACACGGCGCGCATCGGGCCGCCAGCGATGATGCCGGTACCCTGCGGAGCCGCGCGGAGGATCACCTTACCAGCGCCATGACGCCCGTTGACGTCGTGGTGCAGGGTGCGGCCCTCACGGAGAGACACACGGATGAGGCCACGCTTGGCGGCTTCGGTGGCCTTGCGGATGGCTTCCGGCACTTCGCGGGCCTTACCGTGGCCGAAGCCGACGCGGCCCTTCTGGTCGCCGACGACGACCAGGGCAGCGAAGCCGAAGCGACGGCCACCCTTCACAACCTTCGCGACGCGGTTGATGTGGACGAGCTTGTCCACGAACTCGCTGTCGTGCTCCTCGCGGTCTTCGCGGCGGCCGCGGCCCCCGCCTTCACGTTCACGTGCCATTGTCTCTACCTATCTCACTGGCGCGGACCCTCGCGGGCCCGCTCGCTCGATTCTTCCCTCCGAAAAGGGAAGAGCCCCACGCCGCCCTCAGGGCCGCGCGGGGGGATCTCCTTAGAATTCCAGGCCGCCTTCGCGGGCAGCCTCGGCCACGGCCTTCACGCGGCCGTGGTAGATGTAGCCGGACCGGTCGAAGATCACCTTGGTGACCCCGGCCGCCTTGGCGCGCTCGGCGAGGAGCTTGCCCACGGCGGTGGCGGCGGCGACATCGGCGCCGGTCTTGAGGTCGCCCTTGAGCGACTTCTCGATCGTCGACGCGGAGGCCAGGGTGTGGCCCTTCACGTCATCGATGACCTGCGCATAGATCTGCTTCGACGAGCGAAACACGGACAGACGCGGACGGCCATTGGCAGCCGCCTTGATCGCCCGACGAACGCGCGCCTTGCGCCGATCGAGGGCTTCGAGCTTACGAGACATCTTCGCCCTCCTTTACTTCTTCTTGCCTTCCTTGCGGAAGATGAACTCACCGGCGTAACGCACGCCCTTGCCCTTGTACGGCTCGGGACCACGGTACTCGCGGATCTCGGCGGCGACCTGACCAACCTTCTGCCGGTCGATGCCGGTGATGGTGATCTCGGTCGGCTTCGGCGTGGCGATGGTGATGCCCTCCGGCACGGCGTACTCGATGTCGTGGCTATAGCCGAGCGACAGCTTGAGCGCCTTGCCGGCCATGGCGGCACGGTAACCGACGCCGGTGATCTCGAGCTTCTTCTCGAAGCCGTTCGACACGCCGGTGGCGATGTTGGCAATCTGAGCGCGCGAGGTGCCCCAAAGGGACCGAGCGGGCTTCGACTGGTTGACGGGCTGCACCTCGATGGCGCCGTCCTTCATGGCGACGTTCACGAGGGACGGAACGACGAACTGAAGCTCGCCCTTCGAACCCTTCATCTTCACGGTCTGGCCCGTGACAGTGGCGGTGACGCCCGCCGGCACGGAGACCGGCTTCTTGCCTACGCGAGACATGGGATATCCTCCTCCGTCCCGATCAGAACACGGTGCAGAGCACTTCACCGCCGACGTTGCGCTCGCGCGCCTCGTGGTCGGCCATGACGCCCTGCGGGGTGGAGATGATGGTGACGCCGAGGCCATCGGCCACGCGCGGCAGCTCGCCAACCGACGAGTAGACCCGGCGACCCGGCTTCGACACGCGCTTGATCTCACGGATCACCGGCTTGCCGTCGTAGTACTTGAGCTCGATGGCGAACTCGGTACGGCCGTTGCCAAGCTCGGTCTGAGCGAAGTCACGGATGTAGCCCTCGCGCTTCAGCACGTTGAGCACGCTGGCGCGCAGCTTCGAACCGGGCGTCTGGACGACGTTGCGACGGCGCAGCTGGCCGTTGCGGATACGGGTGAGCATGTCACCCACGGGATCGTTGACCATGTGGGGACCTCCTTACCAGGCTCGACTTGACGAGGCCGGGGATAAGGCCCCGGTTGCCGAGCTCCCGCAGCGCGACGCGCGAGATGCCCATCTTGCGGTAGAAGGCCCGCGGACGGCCGGTGATCTCGCAGCGGTTGCGGATCCGGGTGGCCGACGAGTTGCGCGGCAGTTCGGCGAGCTTCAGGCGCGCTTCGAAGCGGTCCTGCATCTCGATCGACTCGTTGTTCGCGATCTCAAGGAGTGCCTTCCGCTTGGCGGCGAAACGCTTCACGAGATCCTTGCGATGGTTGTTCTTCTCGACTGAGCTTTTCTTCGACATGTAAGTCTATCTCCAGTGTCCGCGTATGACGCTTTGGGACGTCACTGCCGGAACGGGAATTGGAAGGCCGCGAGCAGCGCCTTGGCTTCGGCATCCGTCTGGGCGGAGGTCGCCACGACGATGTCCATGCCCCACATCTGCTCGGCCTTGTCGTAAGAGATCTCCGGGAACACGAGATGCTCCTTGAGACCCAGGGCGTAGTTGCCGCGGCCGTCGAACGAACGCGGGTTCAGGCCCCGGAAGTCACGCACGCGCGGCAGCGCGATGGTGATCAGGCGGTCCATGAACTCGTACATGCGCTGCTTGCGCAGGGTCACCTTGCAGCCGATCGGCATGCCTTCGCGCACCTTGAAGGTCGCGATGGCCTTGCGGGCCCGGGTGATGACCGGCTTCTGACCGGCGATCAGTGCGAGGTCGCCGGCGGCCACGGAGGCCTTCTTCGAGTCGGCGGTGGACTCGCCGACGCCCATGTTGATGACGATCTTCTCGATCTGCGGCACCTGCATGGGGTTCTTGTAGCCGAACTCTTCGATCAGCTTCTGACGAACCACTTCGTCGTAGTGCTTGCGCAGCCGCGGGACGTACGCGTTCTTGTCGGCCTCAGCCATCGATCTGATCCCCCGTGCTCTTGGCGAACCGGACCTTGCGCCCGTCTTCGAGGATGCGGAAACCCACGCGGGTCGGCTTGCCGTTGGCATCCGCGACCGCGATGTTCGAGAGTTGGATGGCGGCCTCCTTGGAGATGATCCCGCCTTCCTGGTTCTGGGTCTGCTTCTGGTGCTTCTTGACGAGGTTCACGCCGCGCACGAACGCACGACCTTCCTTCGGCAGCACCTGGATCACTTCGCCCGAACGACCGGCGTCACGGCCGGTCAGCACGACGACCTTGTCGCCCTTGCGGATCTTGGCAGCCATCACAGCACCTCCGGGGCGAGCGAGATGATCTTCATGTGGTTGCGGGCGCGAAGCTCACGCGGGACCGGTCCGAAGATACGGGTGCCGATCGGCTCCTTCTGATTGTTGATCAGAACGGCGGCGTTCTTGTCGAACCGGATCACCGAGCCGTCAGCGCGCTTCACGTCCTTGGCGGTGCGCACGACCACCGCCTTCATGACGTCGCCCTTCTTCACGCGACCCCTCGGGATCGCTTCCTTGACCGACACGACGATCACGTCGCCGACGCCGGCATACTTCCGCTTCGACCCGCCGAGAACCTTGATGCACATCACACGGCGTGCACCAGAGTTGTCGGCGACGTCCAGATTCGTTTGCATCTGGATCACGTGCGTGACTCCTTCTCTCAGGCGGGTTTCCGCACGCGGGCGGTATTGCCCGGCGGACGACGCCTGATGGGGATCTGTGGTCCCCGGCTCATGTGAACGACCGCGCTATCGGCGTCAGAAACGCCGGCGCGGTCACCGCGGCGGAAAGGGCGCGAGGCCCATCCGAAATGTCGCGAAGGCCGGGGCCATACATCGGCGTGGCCACGAAAGCAACCACCGGGTGGGCTGAAACACGCACCAACCGCCCTGGCACGGCTGCAACTATAAAGAAAGACGGCGCCGATCGCGAGGACCGGCGCCGTCGATTGAATCGGTCGAAACGGGAAGAAGGCAGGGTCAGGCGGGTTGATCGAGAGGCTCTGCCTCGAACAGGAAGCCTTCGAGGCTCGGAATCGTCACGGGTGATGCCATCGCCGGCTTCGACAGGCGCCAGGGCCGGTCGGTACGGGCGCGAATCGCCTCCGACGGACGGAGGCGACGGCCGCGACCATCTTCTCCCAGTTCCTCAATGGCGAGAAACCCGTAAACCTGGAGACGGGACGCGGTGAGCTTGGTCTCCCGGTCCTCGGCGCTCACCACCATGGTGCCGAGCGCATAGACGGTCTCCATCAGCACCCGCTGCTCGCCACGACGGCGCAGGCCGACCTCGCGCTCGCTCATTGGGGGAGGGGAGACGACCCGACGGAAGGGGACGACGTTGCTCGCTGCGACGCAACCCATACGCAACATCCTTGACGCGACCAGGGGGCGGCTCTCGCCCGCCCCGACGGTCGCGACAATTCGATGTTTCGGTTTAATCTTCCGTAGACCGTGACGAGGCCGGCCTGCCCCGATCCGGCACGTTCGGCCCTAATCGGCGCGCGAGACGCATCGCGATGCGATCCAGGCTCAGGCACAGCGCCCCATAGACCGCGCCGACGAACAGAAAGATCTCGGCCGGGTAGACCATCACCCGGTTGTTCACCTGCGCTGCAACAAAGGACAGTTCCGGCACGCCGACGACGTAGGCGAGGGACGTGTCCTTGATCAGGGCGGTCCACTGATTCACGAAGGAGGGGGCCATCACTTGCAGGGCCTGCGGCAGCACGATGACGCGCAGCACCTGCCAGTGGCTGAAGCCCAGCGCCAGTCCGGCCTGCCATTGGCCCGGCCCGATCCCCTCGATGCCCGCCGCCACGGCATAGGAGAGGTAGGCGCCTCCGACGAGGGACAGGGCCGCTACTACGGTGCCGATCTCCGGCACGGGAATGCCGAGGAGGATCGGCATCAAGAAGTAGGTCCAGAAGATCAGCATCACGATGGGCACGGCCCGGAACAGGCCGAGCCCCGCGACGAGCAACCGGCGCGGCAACCCGCTGCTCATCGCAAGGGCGATTCCCAGGCCGAGGCCGAGGACACCCGAGACGAGGCCGGATTCCAGCGAAAGGATCAGCGTCAGCGCCACGCCGCCGATGGGCCCCTCGGGCCATGCGCCGACCAGCAGATAAGGCAGGTTGTCCAGAATCACTGCCGGGTTCACGAGGCCGCCCCCGCTCCGGCGGGCCGCCGCCTTCGAATAACGGCCTGACCCAAAGCCTCCACGGCGGCGACCGCCCCTACGTAGAAGAGGGTGGCGATCCCGAAGGCCTGGAAGGCAAGGAAGGTCTCTGTCTCCACCTGCCGGGACGCATAGGAGAGTTCGGCCAGGCCGATCGTCATCGTCAGGGAGGTGTTCTTAATGGTGTTGAGATACTGCCCGACGATCGGCAGCCATGCGGTGCGCAGGGCCTGGGGCAGTAGGATATGACGGAAGCCCTGGGCGGGCGTCAGGCCGAGCGCCAGAGCCGCCTGTCGCTGCCCCGGGCGGACGGCGTTGAGCCCGGCGCGGCATTCCTCGGCGATGTAGGCGGCGGCATAGAGGGTCAGCCCCGTGAAGCCGGCTAGGGTCTCATAGGCGGGCCAGGGCAGGATCATACCGCCGAGGTCGAGGCCATGGGGCGTGTTGAGCCACGCGGTCACGCTGGGCGGCAGCAGAGCCGCCACCGCGAAGTACCAGACGAACAGTTGCACCAGCAGCGGCGTATTGCGGATGATTCCCACATAGGCCGATGCGAACCTGCGGATCGGCCTCGTGCCGATCTCACGGAGGCAGCACACCGTGATCCCAAGCACGGTGCCGACGGCGCAGACCGCCGCCGACAGCGCAAGGGTGACACCGAAGCCCTGAACCAGCCACAGCAGGTACCGCAGCCCCATGGGCTCGCCGAACACGCCCATCGTATGGCGTTCCGCTCAGTCGTGGTCGCCGATGCGGAACTGGCGCACCAGGGGCTGCTCCGATTTCGGCCCGAACCACCGGTCGTAGATCGCCGCTGCCTTGCCGGATTTCTCGAGGTCACGGAGCGTGTCGTTCACCAGCGTCCGAAGGGCGGTCTCGCCCTTGGGGATGCCGACGCCGATATAGTCGTTCGAGACGCTGAAGGGCGGCACCTCGTACGTCTCACGATCCGGCACCTTGGCCAGCAGGCCGACGAGCTTCGGCCCGTCCTGGGTGATCGCCTGCACGTTGCCGTTACGCAGCGCGGTAAAGGCAAAGGGCGTGTCGTCGAACGCTACCACGATCGCCTTGGGGAAATCCCGGCGGAGCACGATCTCGTTCGTGGTGCCTTTGTCCGCGCCGATCCGCAGGCCATTGAGTTGCTCGGGAGAGGTCAGCGTGCCCTTCTTGGCGAGGAACTGCTGCCCCGACGCGAAGTACGGGATGCTGAAATCCAGCTGCTTCGCTCGCTCCTCGGTGATCGTGAAGTTCGCCAGAACCAGATCGACCTTGCCCGCAGTCAGCAGCGGGATGCGATTCGCCGGGTTGGTCGGCCGAAGCTCCAGCTTCACGCCGATTCGGTCGGCCAAGGCCTGGGCGTAGTCGATGTCGAGCCCTGCGATCTGCTTCGTCGCCGGATCAAGGAAGCCGAAGGGCGGATTGCTGTCGAAGGTCGCGACGCGCAAGACGCCCGCCTTCTTGATGTCGTCGAGCCGGTCGGCATGAACCGTGCCGATCGAAAGGAAAGCAGCCACGGCAAAGGTCAGCAAGCGGCGCACGAAAGTCTCCGTGAAATCAAATCCAAAGCGATCGTTGCAATCAGGCGTTATTTGCCCGTATTACGGCGCAACTCTGAGGAGATAATGCGCCGCGATGCCAATCTCTGCGACCGGAACGTCGCAATCAATCGCATAATATTCCAAATGTAGGCCTGGACCGGGAACGAACATCCGCTGAAAGCCCACAGGAGGCCGGGGAAGTTCTCGTAGTCCCGGCGCCGTCGCTGACAGGCGCGTGGCCGGGGTGGTATCTCTGAAAAGCGGGGATCGGTGACGCGATCTTAACCCGTCGGGGCCGGGAGTTTTTTGCCCTGGACGCATTGACCCGAGCGGCAGGCGAGTCTAGAAGCGCCCCACTTCGGTCGGCCCTCGGCTGCCGACGGCTAGCGGGTTTCCCGAACCGCCGTCCTCGCCCCCGACGCGACCTGAAGGCTCAAATCGCCTGACGCTTAAGTCAGATCCGTAGGTACGAGCGCGCCTTCCGAGGCGCGATCCTCTGCCCACACCGCGCCGAGGGGCTTTGACTAGCCCTTCCGGCGCATATTCGTTTTGCGGACTGCTCTGTCAGTCCGGAAGGGACCGAGGAAGAGGGCACAGGATGCCGACGATCAATCAGCTGATCGCCCAGCCGCGGAAGATCCAGCGGAGCCGCAATAAGGTTCCCGCTCTGGATGCTTGCCCGCAGAAGCGTGGCGTGTGCACCCGCGTCTATACGACGACGCCGAAGAAGCCGAACTCGGCTCTCCGTAAGGTGGCCAAGGTGCGCCTCACGAATGGCTTCGAGGTGATCGGGTACATCCCGGGTGAAGGCCACAACCTTCAGGAGCACTCCGTGGTCATGATCCGCGGCGGCCGCGTGAAGGATCTTCCGGGCGTGCGCTACCACATCCTCCGCGGTGTGCTCGACACGCAGGGCGTGAAGAACCGGAAGCAGCGCCGTTCGAAGTACGGTGCAAAGCGTCCGAAGTAATTTCTTCGGTTCGCCGTCAACTTTTCCACTGCCTGACAAGGATGCCGCCGGCCTTTCGCTCAAGGTGGCCTGCGTCAGGTGCTTAAAGTCTACTCATTGGAAGTTTAGCCAATGTCCCGTCGTCACTCGGCCGAGAAGCGTGAGATCATCCCGGATCCCAAGTATGGGGACGTGGTGCTGACGAAGTTCATGAACTCGATCATGTACGAAGGTAAGAAGTCGACCGCCGAACGGATTGTCTACGGCGCCTTCGACATCGTTGAGAACCGCGCCCGCGCCAACCCCATCGAGGTGTTCCGCGCTGCGCTCGACAACGTCGCCCCGATGATCGAGGTCCGGTCCCGCCGCGTCGGCGGTGCGACCTACCAGGTCCCGGTCGAGGTTCGCACCGAGCGCCGCCAGGCGCTGGCGATCCGCTGGCTGATTCAGGCCGCCCGTTCGCGCAACGACCGCACGATGGTCGAGCGCCTGTCGGCCGAACTCCTCGACGCCGCCAACAACCGCGGCAACGCCGTCAAGAAGCGGGAAGACACGCACCGGATGGCTGAAGCCAACCGCGCCTTCTCGCACTACCGCTGGTAAGCGGCCCACCCGTCTCTCAGGAGCAGCTCGATGCCCCGCACGCACGCGATCGAGGACTACCGCAACTTCGGCATCATGGCCCACATTGATGCCGGCAAGACCACGACCACGGAGCGGATCCTCTACTACACCGGAAAGTCCCACAAGATCGGCGAGGTCCATGAGGGCGCCGCCACGATGGACTGGATGGAACAGGAGCAGGAGCGCGGCATCACGATCACGTCCGCCGCGACGACGTGCTTCTGGCGCGAGAAGCGCCTGAACATCATCGACACGCCCGGCCACGTCGACTTCACCATCGAGGTCGAGCGGTCCCTTCGCGTGCTCGACGGCGCGGTATGCGTGCTCGACGGCAACCAGGGCGTCGAGCCTCAGACCGAGACCGTGTGGCGTCAGGCCGACAAGTACGACGTGCCGCGCGTCGTGTTCGTCAACAAGATGGACAAGATCGGCGCCGACTTCTTCAAGTGCGTCGCCGACATCATTGATCGCGTCGCCGGCAAGCCCGTGTGCCTGCAGCTGCCGATCGGTGCCGAGTCGAACTTCCAGGGCGTCATCGACCTCATCAAGATGAAGGCGATCGTCTGGTCGGGTGAGGCGCTGGGCGCCAACTTCTCCGAGACCGAGATCCCCGCCGACCTGCAGGATCAGGCTGTCGAGTACCGCGCTAAGCTCGTCGAAGCCTGCGTGGAGATGGATGACGAGGCCATGATGGCCTACCTCGACGGCCAGGAGCCGAGCGAGGAGAGCCTTCGCAAGCTCGTCCGCACGGCCGTGCAGCGCCGCGCGTTCCACCCCGTGCTCTGCGGTTCGGCCTTCAAGAACAAGGGTGTTCAGCCGCTCCTCGACGCCGTCGTCGATTACCTGCCGTCTCCCGCCGATCGCGGTGAGATCAAGGGCATCGACTTCAAGACCGAGGAAGAGGTCGTTCGTCGTCCGACCGACACCGATCCCTTCTCCATGCTCGCCTTCAAGATCATGGACGATCCCCACGTCGGCACGATCACCTTCTGCCGCGTCTACTCGGGCAAGGTCGATTCGGGCGCCAACGTCATCAACTCGACCCGCGACAAGAAGGAGCGTGTCGGTCGCATGCTTCTGATGCACGCGAACAACCGTGAAGACATCAAGGAGGCCTTCGCTGGCGACATCGTCGCCCTCGCCGGTCTCAAGGATACCCGCACCGGTGATACGCTGTGCGATCCGGTGAAGGCCGTCATCCTCGAGAAGATGGAATTCCCCGAGCCGGTGATCGAAATCGCCGTCGAGCCGAAGTCCAAGGCCGATCAGGAGAAGCTCGGCATCGCGCTCTCCAAGCTCGCCGCCGAGGATCCCTCCTTCCGCGTGTCCACCGACCAGGAGTCGGGCCAGACCATCCTCAAGGGGATGGGCGAGCCCACCTGGACATCAAGGTCGACATCCTGCGCCGTACCTACAAGGTCGACGCGAATATTGGCCAGCCGCAGGTGGCGTACCGCGAGAAGCTGACCCGTCGTACCGAGATCGACTACACCCACAAGAAGCAGACCGGTGGTACCGGTCAGTTCGCCCGGGTGAAATTCGTGGTCGAGCCGAACGAGCCGGGCGCTGGCTTCACGTTCGAGTCGAAGATCGTCGGTGGCGCGGTGCCGAAGGAGTACATCCCCGGCGTCGAGAAGGGCCTGAACTCGGTCCTGACCGCTGGTATCCTGGCCGGCTTCCCGGTCGTGGACATCAAGGTCGAGCTGATCGACGGCGCCTACCACGACGTCGACTCCTCCGCCCTGGCGTTCGAAATCGCGTCCCGCGCGGCGCTCCGTGAGGCCCTCCAGAAGGGCGGCTCGGTGCTGCTCGAGCCGGTCATGAAGGTCGAGGTCGTGTCTCCGGAGGAGTACACTGGCTCGGTCATCGGCGACCTGAACTCCCGCCGCGGCCAGATCCAGGGCCAGGACATGCGGGGCAACGCCAACGTCATCAACGCGATGGTGCCGCTGGCCAACATGTTCGGCTACGTGAACCAGCTGCGCTCCTTCTCGCAGGGCCGCGCCAACTTCACGATGCAGTTCGATCACTACGAAGAGGTGCCGCGCGGCGAAGCCGACAAGGTCATCGCCAAGTACGCGTAAGACTTCATCTCTTCGTTCCTCATCATTCGATTTAGGAGGCTCTTATGGGCAAGGAAAAGTTCTCTCGCACCAAGCCGCACTGCAACATTGGGACGATTGGTCACGTCGACCACGGCAAGACGTCTCTGACGGCGGCGATCACGAAGGTTCTGGCGGAGTCCGGCGGCGCGACGTTCACGGCGTACGACCAGATCGACAAGGCTCCTGAGGAGAAGGCGCGCGGCATCACGATCTCGACGGCGCACGTCGAGTACGAGACGACGAACCGCCACTATGCGCACGTCGATTGCCCCGGCCACGCCGACTACGTGAAGAACATGATCACGGGCGCGGCGCAGATGGACGGCGCGATCCTGGTGGTGTCGGCGGCCGACGGCCCGATGCCGCAGACCCGCGAGCACATCCTTCTGGCGCGTCAGGTCGGCGTCCCGGCGCTGGTGGTGTTCCTGAACAAGTGCGACATGGTCGATGACGAGGAGCTCCTGGGCTCGTCGAGCTCGAGGTGCGCGAGCTTCTGTCGAAGTACGACTTCCCCGGCGACGACATCCCGATCACCAAGGGCTCGGCCCTGATGGCGCTCGAGGACAAGGAGCCGAAGCTCGGCAAGGAAGCCGTGCTGAAGCTGATGGAGAGCGTGGACAGCTACATCCCGCAGCCGGAGCGTCCGATCGACCTTCCGTTCCTGATGCCGATCGAGGACGTGTTCTCGATCTCGGGCCGCGGCACGGTGGTGACGGGCCGCGTCGAGCGCGGGATCATCAAGGTCGGTGAGGAAGTCGAGATCGTGGGCATCCGCCCGACGACGAAGACGACGGTGACCGGCGTCGAGATGTTCCGCAAGCTCCTGGACCAGGGCCAGGCGGGCGACAACGTGGGCGTGCTGCTGCGCGGCACGAAGCGCGAGGACGTGGAGCGCGGCCAGGTCGTGTGCAAGCCGGGTTCGGTGAAGCCGCACTCGAAGTTCAAGGCCGAGGCGTACATCCTGACGAAGGAAGAGGGCGGTCGCCACACGCCGTTCTTCACGAACTACCGGCCGCAGTTCTACTTCCGCACGACGGACGTGACCGGCGTGTGCACGCTGCCCGAGGGCACCGAGATGGTGATGCCGGGCGATAGCGTGACCATGGACGTGGTGCTGATCGTGCCGGTGGCCATGGAAGAGAAGCTGCGCTTCGCCATCCGCGAAGGCGGCCGTACCGTCGGCGCCGGCGTCGTCGCCGCCATCAACGACTGATTAGGTCGCAACTGAACCTGAAGGGAGCGGCGGGGATCCGCCTCCCCGCCCTCTCTCTCAAGGCCCGAAGGTCATGAACGGTCAGAACATTCGCATTCGCCTTAAGGCGTTCGATCACCGCATCCTCGATGCCTCGACCCGCGAGATCGTCTCGACGGCGAAGCGCACGGGCGCGCAGATCCGGGGCCCGATCCCGCTGCCGACGCATATCGCTCGCTTCACCGTCAACCGCTCGCCCCACATCGACAAGAAGTCGCGCGAGCAGTTCGAGATGCGCACTCACAAGCGCGTGCTCGATATCGTCGATCCGACGCCCCAGACCGTGGACGCGCTGATGAAGCTCGACCTCGCCGCCGGCGTCGACGTGGAGATCAAGCTCTGACCCGCTGAGGGTTAGGGCTTACCGTTTCACCGCGCGAGGGGAGACACCTATGCGCTCAGGGGTCATCGCACAGAAGGTCGGCATGACCCGCGTCTTTACGGACGCGGGGGAGCATGTTCCGGTCACGGTGCTCAAGGTCGATCAGTGCCAGGTGGTTGCCCACCGCACGATGGAAAAGAACGGCTACGTT
The DNA here is from genome assembly GCF_042661665.1 of Methylobacterium komagatae. Lineage (NCBI taxonomy): Bacteria > Pseudomonadati > Pseudomonadota > Alphaproteobacteria > Hyphomicrobiales > Methylobacteriaceae > Methylobacterium > Methylobacterium komagatae. The sequence goes on along the minus strand of NZ_JBHSWN010000001.1, from coordinate 578,927 downwards.
GCGCTGCAGGTCGGCGTCGGCAAGGCCAAGGTCAAGAACGTCTCCGCTGCCGAGCGTGGCCGCTTCGCGGTCGCCAAGGTGGAGCCGAAGAAGAAGCTCGCCGAGTTCCGCGTGTCCGAGGACGCGCTGATCCCGGTCGGTGCTGAGATCACCGCCGATCACTTCATCCCGGGTCAGTTCGTCGACGTGACGGGCACCACCACGGGTAAGGGCTTCGCCGGTGGTATGAAGCGCTGGAACTTCGGCGGTCTGCGCGCCACGCACGGCGTGTCGATCTCCCACCGCTCGATCGGTTCGACCGGTGGCCGTCAGGATCCGGGCAAGACCTTCAAGAACAAGAAGATGCCGGGCCATCTCGGCGTCGAGCGGGTTACGACCCAGAACCTGCGCGTCGTGCGCACCGATCCCGAGCGGGGCCTCATCCTGGTCGAGGGTGCTGTGCCGGGCGTTGCGGGCGGCTGGATCCAGATCCGCGATTCGGTGAAGCGCAAGCTTCCCGCCGACGTTCCGCTGCCGGGCAAGTTCCGTGAGAACGGTTCCTCCGCCCAGGCCACCGAGGCCCCTGCGGCTGAGGAGACCGCGTGATGAAGCTCGATGTCACCACCCTCGACGGAGCCGGTGCCGGTTCGGTCGAGCTCAACGAAGAGATCTTCGGCCTCGAGCCGCGTGCCGATCTCCTGCAGCGCATGGTTCGTTGGCAGCTCGCCAAGCGCCGTGCCGGCACCCATGCCGTGCAGAACCGCTCGGACGTGAACCGGACCCGCAAGAAGCTCTACAAGCAGAAGGGCACCGGTAACGCCCGTCACGGCGCCGCCTCCGCTCCGCAGTTCCGCGGCGGTGGCCGGGCCTTCGGTCCGGTCGTGCGCGACCACAGCCACGACCTTCCCAAGAAGGTCCGCGCTCTGGCCCTGCGTCACGCCCTGTCCGCCAAGGCGAAGGCCGAGACCCTGATCGTCGTCGACGACATCAAGGTCGAGAACCACAAGACGAAGGGCCTCATCGAGACCTTCGGCAAGATGGGCCTTTCGAACGCCCTGATCATCGGCGGCGCCGAGGTCGACGTGAACTTCGGCCGTGCGGCTCGCGCCATTCCGCAGATCGACGTGCTGCCCGTCCAGGGCATTAACGTCTACGATATCCTGCGCCGCGAGAAGCTCGTGCTCACGAAGGCGGCCGTCGACGCGCTGGAGGAGCGTTTCAAATGAGTGCCGATCCGCGCCACTACGACGTGATCGTCTCCCCGGTCATCACCGAGAAGGCGACCAATCTGACCGAACAGAACAAGGTCGTCTTTCGGGTTGCCCCGAAGGCTACCAAGCCGCAGATCAAGGAAGCGGTCGAGCGTCTGTTCGACGTCAAGGTGACGGGCGTGAACACGCTCATCACCAAGGGTAAGAAGAAGGTTTTCCGCGGGCTTCGCGGCCAGCGCTCGGATGTGAAGAAAGCGATCGTGACCCTGGCCGAAGGCCACACGATCGACGTCACCACCGGGCTCTGAGGACGGATCGAGGACGAGCCGATGGCTTTGAAGACATTCAAACCGGTCACGCCGAGCCTACGTCAGCTCGTGCTCGTTGACCGCCGTGAGCTCTATAAGGGCAAGCCGGTAAAGGCGCTGACCGAGGGCAAGAGCTCCTCGGGCGGCCGCAACAACCTGGGCCGTATCACCGTCCGCTTCCGCGGCGGTGGGCACAAGCGTTCGCTGCGCAACGTCGATTTTAAGCGTCGTGACCAGCTCAACGTGACCGCGACCGTGGAGCGGATCGAGTACGATCCGAACCGCACCGCGTTCATCGCGCTGATCAACTACCCCGATGGCAAGCAGAGCTACATCCTGGCTCCGCAGCGCCTCGCGGCGGGTGACAAAGTCGTGGCGGGCGAAAACGTGGACATCAAGCCGGGTAACGCCGGTCCGATCGGCTCCATGCCGGTCGGCACGATCGTCCACAATGTCGAGCTGAAGATCGGCAAGGGCGGCGCGATCGCCCGTTCCGCCGGCAACTACGCTCAGATCGTGGGTCGCGACCAGGGCTACGTGACGGTTCGCCTGAACTCGGGTGAGCAGCGTCTCGTGCACGGCCAGTGCTTCGCGAGCGTCGGTGCGGTGTCGAACCCGGACCACATGAACATCTCGCTCGGCAAGGCCGGGCGGAATCGCTGGCTCGGCAAGCGCCCGCACAACCGCGGCGTGGCGATGAACCCGGTCGACCACCCGCATGGCGGCGGTGAGGGCCGCACCTCTGGCGGCCGTAACCCGGTCACGCCGTGGGGTGTGCCCACCAAGGGCAAGAAGACCCGGTCCAACAAGCGGACCGACGTCTTCATCCTGTCCAGCCGCCACAACCGCAAGAAGTAACCACCATGGCACGCTCTCTCTGGAAGGGGCCGTTCGTCGACGGCTACCTCTTCAAGAAGGCCGAGGCGGCGCGGGGTTCCTCGCGTTCCGAGGTCATCAAGATCTGGAGCCGCCGCTCCACGATCCTGCCGCAGTTCGTCGGGCTCACCTTCGGCGTTCACAACGGCCAGAAGCACATTCCGGTCTACGTCACCGAGGAAATGGTCGGCCACAAGTTCGGCGAGTTTTCGCCGACCCGCACCTTCCCCGGCCACGCGGCCGACAAGAAGGCGAAGAGGCGCTGATATGGGCAAGCAGGCTACCCCCCGCGCGCTCCCCGAGAACGAGGCCAAGGCGGTGGCGCGCATGCTGCGCGTTTCCCCGCAGAAGCTGAATCTCGTGGCGCAGCTCATCCGTGGGAAGAAGGTCGAGGCGGCACTCGCCGATCTCCAGTTCTCCCGCAAGCGCATCGCCACCGATGTGAAGAAGTGCCTCGAAAGCGCGATCGCCAACGCCGAGAACAACCACGATCTGGATGTCGATGATCTCATCGTCAGCCAGGCCTTCGTGGGCAAGGCGCTGGTCCTGAAGCGTTTCCACGCCCGTGCCCGCGGCCGCGGCGCGCGCATTCTGAAGCCGTTCTCGAACCTCACCATCGTGGTTCGGGAAGTCCGCGCGGCGGAAGCGGCGTGAGGAGGATCTGATGGGTCAGAAAGTCAACCCGATCGGTCTCCGGCTCGGCATCAACCGGACCTGGGACTCCCGCTGGTTCGCCAACAAGGGCGAATACGCGAAGCTCATGCACGAGGACGTCGCGATCCGCGCCGCCCTGACCAAGCAGCTGAAGCAGGCGGCGGTCTCCAAGATCGTCATCGAGCGTCCGCACCGTAAGTGCCGCGTCACCATTCACTCGGGTCGTCCGGGTGTGGTCATCGGCAAGAAGGGCGCGGATATCGAGAAGCTGCGCAAGCTGGTCGGCACGATGACCAAGGCCGACGTGACCATCAACATCGTCGAGGTGCGCAAGCCCGAGATCGACGCCACCCTGGTGGCCGACTCGATCGCGCAGCAGCTCGAGCGTCGTGTCGCCTTCCGTCGCGCGATGAAGCGCGCCGTGCAGTCGGCCATGCGTCTGGGTGCTGAGGGCATCCGGATCAACTGCTCCGGCCGTCTCGGCGGTGCCGAGATCGCTCGGCAGGAGTGGTACCGTGAGGGCCGCGTTCCGCTGCACACCCTGCGTGCGGACGTCGATTACGGGACCGCTACGGCGTTCACGACTTACGGCACCTGCGGTATCAAGGTGTGGGTGTTCAAGGGCGAAATCCTTGAGCACGATCCGATGGCCCAGGATAAGAAGGCCCAGGAAGAGGGCGGCCGCTCCGGCGGGCGCCGCGAGCGCGACGGTGAGGGTGGTCGTGACCGCCCGCGTCGCGAGCGCGAGCACGCGTGAGGTAAGCCATGCTGCAACCTAAGAAGACCAAGTTCCGCAAGCAGTTCAAGGGCCGCATCCACGGTGCGGCCAAGGGCGGCTTCGACCTGAACTTCGGGCAGTTCGGCCTGAAGGCGATGGAGCCCGAGCGCGTCACCGCCCGCCAGATCGAAGCCGCCCGCCGCGCCATCACGCGCGAGATGAAGCGCCAGGGCCGTGTCTGGATCCGGGTTTTCCCGGACGTGCCGGTCTCCACCAAGCCGACCGAGGTCCGCATGGGCTCGGGTAAGGGTGCGCCGGACTTTTGGGCCGCGCGTATCCACCCCGGCCGTATCATGTTCGAGGTCGACGGCGTCGCCGCCGAGATCGCCCGCGAGGCCCTGCGCCTCGGCGCGGCGAAGCTCCCGGTGCGGACCCGCATCATCACGCGCATCGCCGACTAAGGAGATCGTTCGTGAAGACCACCCAACGCCATTCCGACCTGAAGGCGCTCTCTGCCGATCAGCTCAATGACGAGCTGGTGAACCTGAAGAAGGAGCAGTTCAACCTGCGCTTCCAGGGTGCCACCGGCCAGCTGGAGAACGTGTCCCGCATCCGTGAGGTGCGGCGGGACATCGCCCGGGTGCGTACGCTGCAGCGTCAGCAGACGCTTGCGTCCGCCAAGGCCTGAGGAGAAGACCATGCCGAAGCGCGTCCTGCAGGGCACTGTCGTCAGCGACAAGGGCGAGAAGACCATCGTCGTGAAGGTGGAGCGCCGCTTCACCCACCCGGTGATGAAGAAGACTGTCCGCCGTTCGAAGAATTACCACGCGCACGACGAGGCCAATTCGGCCAAGGTCGGGCAGACGGTGTTCATCGAGGAGTGCCGCCCCTTCTCCAAGCTGAAGACCTGGAAGCTGGTCGAGGGCGAAGCCGCCCCGTCGACCGAGGCTGGCGAAGCCGCCTGAGGCGGGTCGGGCTTTACGCTCGGCCTCGCCCCTTCCTTCGTTTCTTCACGGCGAAGCGATCCCTCATGGGATCGCTTCGCCGTTTCACGTTTGGGGCTTCACTTTGGTGATGGTCGTCATTTCGGTCGTCGGCGAAGCGATCTTGGGTTCTGCCGTCGGTTGACGCTCGACGCTTTTCATCTGGTATCTCCAAATGAAAACGGCCCCGGATCGCTCCGGGGCCGTTTTCATTCGATTGGGGGTTGAAGCTTATGCCTCGCCGGGGTCAAGATCGTCCTCGGTCGGCTTTGCGTTCTCGAGGATCTTTTCGGCGACAAGCCCCGAGTTCTGCCGGATCATGCCCTCGATCTTGGCGGCGATGGCCGGGTTGTCCCGCAGGAAGCCCTTCGAGTTCTCGCGACCCTGGCCGAGGCGCTGGCTGTCGTGGGAGAACCACGCGCCCGACTTCTCGACGATGCCGGCTTTCACGCCGAGATCGATCAGCTCGCCGACCTTCGAGATGCCCTCACCGAACATGATGTCGAACTCGACCTGCTTGAACGGCGGGGCGACCTTGTTCTTCACCACTTTCACGCGGACCTGATTGCCGATGGCCTCGTCCCTCTCTTTGAGGGTCGAGACGCGGCGGATGTCGAGGCGGACGGAGGCGTAGAACTTCAGGGCGTTGCCGCCCGTCGTGGTCTCCGGCGAGCCGTACATCACGCCGATCTTCATGCGGATCTGGTTGATAAAGATGACCATGCAGTTCGAGCGCGATATCGAGCCGGTCAGCTTGCGCAGGGCCTGGCTCATCAGGCGGGCCTGGAGGCCCGGCTGGCTCTCGCCCATCTCGCCCTCGATCTCGGCGCGGGGCGTCAGCGCCGCCACCGAGTCGACCACGAGCACGTCGATGGCGCCGGAGCGCACCAACGTGTCGGTAATCTCAAGGGCCTGCTCGCCCGTATCGGGCTGTGAAATCAGCAGGTCATCGAGGTTCACGCCCAGCTTGCGGGCATAGACTGGATCGAGGGCGTGCTCGGCATCTACGAAGGCGCAGACACCGCCCTTCTTCTGGGCCTCGGCGATGGTGTGCAGGGCGAGCGTGGTCTTGCCGGAGGATTCCGGGCCGTACACCTCGATCACGCGACCGCGCGGCAAGCCACCGACGCCGAGGGCGATGTCGAGGCCGAGCGAGCCGGTCGAGACCACCTCGACCTCCTGTACCTTGTCGTTCTTGCCAAGGCGCATGATCGAGCCTTTGCCGAAGGCCCGCTCGATCTGAGAGAGGGCGGCGTCGATCGCCTTCGACTTGTCCTTATCTGCGGGGGGCATATCCACCACTTTCAGCGCGGGCTGGGCCATCTGGCGATGCTCCTTATGGAGAGGAAGGGCGCCGATCACAACGCGCCCGCCGGATGGATTTCGTACTCTATTTGTTCTCATTCGGCAAGGGCGGGGATCTGCGAACGCGGCTTTACCGGGCATGATTTCACCCAGCGTTGAGCGGTGCGGTTTGGGTTCGCGCCTGGGGTGCGCAGAGGGGCTATTTCACCACGATCCAATCCTCCACGACGAGGGCGTCGAGGCCGGTCGTGTAGAACATGAGGATCGCATCCTCCGCCGTGTGGAGGATCGGTTTGCCCATCACGTTGAAGCTGGTGTTCAACAGCACGGGCACGCCGGTCAGTTCGCGGAAGGCCTCGATAAGGGCGGCATAGGCCGGGTTGCGGGCTGCGGTTACGGTCTGAAGGCGGCCGGTGCCGTCCTCGTGGACGACGGCGGGCACTTTGTCCCGCACGTTCTCCTTCCAGACCAACGTGCGCTCCATGTAGGGGCTGTCGGCGAAATCCTCGAACCAATCGGGTCCTGCCACCGCCAGGATCGATGGGGCGAAGGGGCGGAACGCCTCGCGGTACTTCACCTTGGCGTTCAGGGCGTCCTTTGCGCCTGCCGGGCGGGGATCGGCGAGGATCGACCGATTGCCGAGCGACCTTGGGCCGAACTCCGCCGCGCCCTGCACCCAGCCGACGAGGCCGCCTGCCGCGAGGATGCGTGCGGCCTCACGCGTCACGGCGGCATGGCCGAGCTTGCGCGCGCGGGGCTCGTGTTCGGCCAGCCGCTCCATCGCCGATGTCGAAACCTTGGCGCCGAGATAGGGAGTGAGCGGCCGTGCGTCCTGCGGTGGGCCGGACCATTCGGGATGGTCTTCTTGATAGGCGAGCCATGCCGCGCCGACCGCGTTGCCGTCGTCGGCCGGAGCGGAGGGCACATGCAGTCGGCTGAAGGGCGAGCGGCCGAGCACCCGGCCATTATACGAGGAGTTCAGCCCGCAGCCGCCCGCGATCACGAGGTTCTCCGAAGGAGCGAGGGCGTGGGCCTCGGCGACGAGGGCGTCCATCAGCGTGCCGAACAGATCCTGCCCGCAGCGGGCGAGATCGGCCCAGCCGACCTCCATGGCGTCGGCGGGACGCCGCGCGAGGAGTTCGGCCGCGACGCCCCGGATCATGTCCGCATCGGCGAAGCGCAGGCGTGTGCCCTCAACCCGGCAAAGGCGGGCGAGGATCGCGGCCAGTTCGGGATCGGGCCGACCGTAGGGGGCGAGCCCCATGATCTTCCATTCCTCGCCCTTCACCTGATCGAAGCCCGCAAGGTCGGTGATGAGGCCGTAGAGAAAGCCGAGCGAGCCACGCCCACGATGGCGCTTCACTTCCTGGATCCGCCCGTCCTTCAGGCGGTGGATCGCGGAGGCGCCGGTCTCGCCCATGCCGTCGACGGTCAGGGCGGTGGCCTCCTCGAACGGGCTGCCCCACAGGCCGTAGGCCGCGTGGCAGAGATGGTGCGGATAACGCCGCTGGCCGACGACCTGCGCGCGGGGCGGACGCCCGCCGGTTCGCACGTCCTGCGTCAGCGCGAGCAACGTGCCGAGGCCCGCCCGCGCCTGGGCGAGATGGAGATCGGCGATGAAGACCCGCTCGGCCTGCTCCGGCACGAAGGAGCCGTTGAGATCGACCGGATGGGCGGCGAGCGCCGGGAGATCGAAGGTACCGGCCTGAGCCTGTCCCTTCAGGAAGCCGCTGAACTGCTCGCCCCAGGTCGAGGCGACCACGATCTCCGAACCCTCCGGCACATATTCGCGCAGCAGCGGCGCGATCCGGGCCGGGGCATCGGGCTCGCAATTGGGCGCGCGCTTGTATTGCAGGAAGCGCTCCGTCGCCTCGGCGAAGAGCAGCGTGCCGTCCGGCCCCACCAGAGCGAGGGCCGGATCGTGGAAGGTGGTCGCGAGACCGAGATAGAACCGCATCCCCTTGGCGTTAGCCCGCACGGGCAGCGCGATCAACGGGAGGCGGTCTTCCGTTCAGGATGTCGGGCGGCCGAGAGCAGCGCGGATCAGTGCCAACCCGTCCGGGCTCGACCAGTCCGCCGCGCCCTTCATGACGCCCAACGTGCAGCCTGCCCCGTCGATCAGCATCGTGGTGGGCAACCCGGCCGATTCGGCGTGGTTCTGAACCACGGGCAGGACGCGCCCCCCGGATCGGCGTAGAATGCGAGATGGCTGATGCCCGCCTGCTTCAGCCATTGCGGCGGCTTGTCGAGGTTGCGGGTGTCGACATTGATGGCCACCACCTCGAAATCCTTGGCCCCCAGGGCGCCCTGGAGTCGGTCGAGAGCCGGCATCTCGGCCTTGCACGGGGCGCACCAGGTTGCCCACAGGTTCACAAGGAGCGTGCGCCCCTTCATGGCGGCCAAGCTCGTATCGGCGCCGTCAGGCCCCTTGAAGGCGATGTCCGGCACGGGCTTGATTGTCTTCGGCCTCTGCATGCCGGCGACTTCGCCCTTCGCGGCGGCCTCGACACGGACGAGTGCCGGAGCTGCACCCGCACAGGGCCCGGATGCTACTCTCCCGTTGCCGCCCACGAGACCGCTCCCGTATAGGGCAAACCCGGCAAGACCGAGCGCCGCGATGCAGGCGCCAGCGATGAGACCATTGCGATGGGGCATCAGGCTTGCCTCTGTGAAACGGCGCGGCGCGGAAGGATCGACATGAGCAACCGGATGTGGGGCGGGCGCTTCGCGAGCGGTCCCGCCGAGATCATGGAGGAGATCAACGCCTCCATCGGGTTCGACAAGCGCCTCGCGCCCCAGGATATCCGCGGCTCGCTGGCGCATGTCGCCATGCTGGGCAAGGCGGGGATCCTGCCCGCCGACGATGTGGCCGCGATCGAGGCTGGGCTCAAGACCGTCCGCGACGAGATCGAGGCGGGCAGCTTCGTGTTCAAGCGCGAGCTCGAGGACATCCACATGTCCGTCGAAAGCCGCCTGACCGAGATCGTAGGGCCCGGCGCTGGGCGCCTGCACACGGCGCGCTCGCGCAACGATCAGGTCGCGACCGACATGAAGCTCTGGGTGCGCGACACCCTCGATTCCCTCGATGAGCAGGCCGCCGGCTTGCAGCGGGCGCTGGCCGGGAAGGCGCTCACCCATGCCGGAACGGTGATGCCGGGCTTCACGCACCTGCAATCCGCCCAGCCAGTGACCTTCGGGCATCATTGTCTCGCCTATGTCGAGATGCTGGCCCGTGACCGGGGCCGGTTCCGCGATGCGCGGGCGCGGCTCAACGAATGCCCCCTCGGCGCGGCGGCGCTGGCGGGCACGTCCTTCCCGATCGACCGGCACGCCACGGCGGCGGCGCTCGGCTTCGACCGGCCGACGGCGAATTCCCTCGATTCGGTGGCCGACCGGGACTTCGCCCTGGAAGCCCTGTCTGCCGCCTCGATCTGCGCCGTGCACCTCTCGCGCTTCGCGGAGGAGCTGGTGGTGTGGACCTCGGCGCAGTTCGGCTTCGTGAAGCTCTCGGACGGCTACACGACCGGCTCCTCAATCATGCCGCAGAAGCGCAACCCGGACGCGGCGGAACTGGTGCGCGCCAAGGCGGGGCGCATCATCGGTGCACTCACCGGCCTGCTCATCGTCATGAAGGGCCTGCCGCTCGCCTATTCGAAGGACATGCAGGAGGACAAGGAAGGCACGTTCGACGCCCTCCAGGCCCTTTCGCTCTGTCTCGCGGCCATGGGCGGCATGGTGAAGGACCTCGAGCCCGCGACCGAGACCCTGGCCCGCGCGGCGGGCTCCGGCTTCAGCACCGCCACCGATCTGGCGGATTGGCTGGTGCGCGAACTCGGCATGCCGTTCCGGCAGGCGCACCATGTCACCGGCCGTCTGGTCGGCGCGGCGGCGGCCAAGGGCGTCGGGCTCGAAGAGCTGTCGCTCGCCGAGATGCAGGAGGCCGAGCCGAAGATCACCGAGGCCGTCTATGCTGTTCTTGGCGTCGAAAATTCCGTGGCCAGCCGCACCAGCTACGGCGGCACGGCGCCCGACAACGTCCGCAGCCAGGCCAAGGCCTGGATCGAACGTCTGGACGGTGCCTCACGGTAAGATGATGCGCTGCAACCAGCTGGGCGGTGGCGCGTTCACCGTCTAGCTAGGTGCGTTGCGTTACGGGGTCATTCGCGCGACCGGAGAGACCACACGCATGTCGATCGAGAGTTGGATGAAGCCCGAAGAGGTTGCCGATCTCGCCGCCCATGCCAGCGCGGTCATCGATGCCGCCCTGGTGGGCACCGACCTGTCTCGCGAGGCCTATTGGGCCGCCGTCCGCAAGGGCTACAACACCCCCTACAACGACCCGCCGCGGCGCCGCGCCGCTCCCGCTGCCGTTCAGGTGGAGGTGCAGGTCGAGGCGGATGACGTCTCGCCCGTCCTCGTCGCCCCGGCCGTGGCCGCCGCCGAGCTTCGCGCGGCTGAACTCGGCACGTCCGAGCTGCGCGCCGTCTAGCTTTCGCTGACGGCTGAACAGTCCACGGCGCAGGCCGTCGCACGCCTTGCTGTCGACCCGAGCGGGGTTCATTAATCGATCCCTAACGGCACAGCTCGGCCCAGCCGACGCCTGCAGGGAATGAATATGGTCCGCGTCTCCCCTCTGTTTCCGGTCGGCCTCCTCGCCCTGCTCGCCTGTGCCTCGCCGCCGGAGACGATGACGGGCCGCCTGTTCGGCATCGCGTCGGCCCAGGCCCAGGATGCCGAAGCGCCGGTCGAGGCGACGGATCGGCGCTCGCGCCGTTCGTCCCGTCACAGCAGCCGTAAGACCGAGCGTGCCGCCCCGACCCCGCCGGGGATGCAGCAGGCCGTACCGGTGGCAATCTTCGGGGACTGGAACGTCTTCGTGAACGGCGAGGCGCGCTCGCGGATCTGCTACGCCATCGCGCAGCCCCAGACCCGCTCACCCAAGACGCTGAAGCGCGACAGCGCCTATCTCTTCGTCACCATCCGCAAGGCCGAGAACGTCCCGAACGAAGTGGCGGTGATGCTCGGCTTCCCGCCCAAGCCCGCCGCCGCGCAGAGCAAGGCGGGCTCCCCGGCCGCACCGACCGATCCGACCCTGCAGCTTGGCGCCTCGCGCTACGGGCTGGTGGTGAAGGAGAGCAATGCGTGGCTTCAGAACCCCGCCGAGGAGACGCGGGTCGTCAACGAGATGAGCGGCCGGGCTCCGAAGCTCACGATCAAGACCACGTCCATGCGCGGCAACCCGACGAGTGACGAATACGAGCTCGCCGGCTTCGCGGACGCCATCAAGCGCGCCCGCGAGGAATGCGCGAAGTAAACGGAGCTTCTTCGCTCTCTTCGCGATGACGACGAAGCGTGTCGGCGGTCTCCCGGGCCGTCACACCGCGAAGGCGCGCTGCGCCTTGCGGGCGCCGGGCCGCGCGATGTCTCTGACCGCACGGGCCGCTTGCTCCGGGCTGCGGAACAGCATGCCATCCAGACCATCGTAATCGCGCGAGGCTGAGAAGAACCGCACGCCGCGATCTTCCGGCACGGCGATGCCGGCCGCGACTTCCCCGACTTCGATCACCCGCGCGAGAGCGGGGGCCTCCGTCTCGAAGGGCAGCGGCGGCGGTTCGCCGGAGGGAAGGGGAGTATCTGCGTGTTTCACGGGCGTGACGAGCGAGAGGGATGTGGGCATCGGACAAGCGACTCCCTGGGCCGGCGCAAAAGCCGTGCCTGATTGCAGTGACGGGCCGGTGACTTCCGAAACGATCGGAGAAAAACGGCTAGCGTCGACAGGATGCGTGGGAGTGAGACGGGGGCCGATGCGTAACGAGCATTGCAGTCACGATGTCCTCCAGACCGAAGGACCGCGAGGCTTAAATGGGCACTCGCAGTGCTTTAGCGTTTGGTGACGCGGCGCAAGCGACGCTTATCAAATCACCGCGGCCAGCCGTTTCAGACCGGCACACAGAAGATGCGCCCGGCGGAGCCAGACGTCAACAGAATTGTCTTCCCTCTTTGCGTTCGGCTTGAGTGGAATTATGGCAATGACAAAGGTTTGCCTAGCAACTCAATCTGGGAATGCATCTTTAACTTGTGATGACTTTAGACAGATTCGAATAGTCGGAGAAAATCGATGCCGCTCCGGCGCGCGACAGGTCGGCACCACCGGGATCGTGACCCCAATGGCCGCCGCCGGTGAAGCCGATGACGCGCATCCCCGCTGCGACGGCCGCCGTCACGCCGGGTACGCTGTCTTCGATAACGAGGCAGGAGGTGGGCTCGGCGCCCATTTGTGCGGCGGCGAACAGGAACAGGTCCGGGAAGGGCTTGCCCCGCGCGACCTGCGCCGAGGAGAACACGTTGCCGGAGAAGAGCGGCAGCAATCCCGTCAGGGTCAGTGAGTGCCGCAGCCGCACCGGATCGCTGCTCGATGCCACGCAAACGGGCAGGTCCAGCGACCGGATCGCCTCCGCGACGCCCCGCATCGCCTGCAACTCGCGATCGAAGGTCGCCAGTGTTTCCGCCTTGACCTCGTCCACGAAGCCCGCCGGGGCGGCGATGCCGTAATCGCGTTCGATATGGCCCATGATCGAGACCATGGATGTGCCCGCGAACCGGTTGCGCACCGTATCGAGGTCGATGTCGACGCCGATCCGGTTGAGCCCGGCAGTGAGGCAGGCGAGGCTCAGAGGCTCGCTGTCCACCAGAACGCCATCGCAATCGAAGATGACCAGGGAAGGTGTCGTCTGCTCGTTCCCGGTCATCGTCCCCCCGCAACGGAGGTCCGTCCCCCGCGGCGGGGCTGTGGCACGAGGCCAGTCGCCAAGCAACCAAGGGTTAGACCGAAGCGAAGGGCAGGCGCTTGCACCGGCAGGCCGCAGACCGTAGGCCGTGTGCCGCGCCGTCCCGGCGCGGCTCGATGACCCGGTGATGCTCCGTTTCCTCGCCCGCCTGCTCGGTCTCGTGTTCATGGCCGGCGGCTTCGTCGCCCTGGTCTATGACGGCGCCCGCTCCATCGCGAATAACGGCCTGCGCGTCACATCCCTGTCGGACGTGATCGCCACTCTGTTCAAGGACAAGGCCGGGGCGCTGCAGACGGGTGTGGAGGGCGTGGCTCCATGGCTGTGGCACGTGCTCGGCCTGCCATTGACCCTCGCTCCGGCTTCGCTGATCGGACTCGTGCTCGGCGCGGTCCTGATGTGGCTTGGTCAGCCCGGCCGCGAACCGATCGGATTCCTCACACGGCCCTGACGTTGTGTGTCAGGCGTCCCGGGCCTTCGCCTCGGCATCGGAGAGCCGGGCCTTGAGGTCGTCGATTTCGGCCTGCATCCGGTGATGCTCCGAGACATCGAGTTGTGAGGCGAAGAAATAGACGACCTTTCCGGTCTCGTCGCGCACGGGGCCGACGAACAGCGCATTGTGGAAGGTCGAGCCGTCCTTGCGATAGTTCAACAGGTCGATCCTAATATCGCTCTCGTTGTGGATCGCCGCGCGGATACGGTCGACGGCAGCGGAATCCGTATCCGGACCCTGCAGGAAGCGGCAATTGCGTCCTGTCACCTCAAGGCGGCTATAGCCTGTCAGCTTGAGGAAGGCGTCATTCGCGAACACGATCGGGTTATCGAACTGCCGGGGATCGGTCACGATCATCGGCATCCGCGTGGCCCGTACGGCGGCGGCGAAGGGATCGCCGAGGGCCGCTTCCGCATCCAGGCTACCGCTGAGACGGCTGGTGGCGTGGTCCGTTTCCACCTGTCTCATCCCCCCGCGCCGTCGTCCAAAAATTCAACTAGAACTTGCGCGCCGCGTTCCCGCTGTAACCGGGTTTGCTGCTGCGGCGAACGGATGCCGTCGCTTTCGAAGCGAGGTCTTCATACCCATATTGGGCACAGTCCAAAGAATCCGAGGGGCGAGCGATGTTCCTTTTTCGCAAAAAGGCTGAGATGCCGAACGCGGCCGATGCCTTGCCGGGCCGTTCGACACCACTGCCCACTGCAGAGCGCCATTACGTCAACGGCAATCCACTGAAAGGCCCGTACCCCGAGGGTACCGAGACCATCGTGCTCGGCCTCGGCTGTTTCTGGGGCGCGGAGCGGCGCTTCTGGCAATTGCCGCAGGGCGTGTTCGTGACGGCGGTGGGCTATGCCGCCGGGTATACGCCGAACCCGACCTATGAAGAGGTCTGCACCGGCCGCACGGGACATAATGAAGTGGTTCTCGTGGCCTTCGATCCGGCGGTGCTGCCGCTGGATGCCCTGCTGCGCATCTTCTTCGAAAGCCACAACCCGACCCAGGGCATGCGTCAGGGCAACGATGTCGGCACACAGTACCGCTCGGGCATCTACACCACCGGGCCGGAGCAGGCGAAGGTCGCCGAGGCCGTGCGCTCGGCCTATGCCGGGGCGCTGCGCGAGCAGGGCTATCCGGATGTGACAACCGAGATCGTACCCCTCGACACGTTCTACTTCGCCGAGGACTATCATCAGCAATACCTCGCCAAGAATCCGGGCGGCTATTGCGGTCTCGGCGGCACGGGCGTCAGCTGTCCCGTGGGCGTCGGCGTTCCGGCCTAGACCATTCAGCCGGTCGCCTTCTGAGGCACCGTCTTCAAGAGACCCGTTGCGGTCGCCACCGGGACGCCCTCCGCGTCCCGGATGGTCGCTTCACAGAAGATCACGGAACGCCCACCACGGGTCACTCGGCCTTCCGCCTCCAGCGTGCCCCGGCCTGGGTTGAGAAAGCGCGTCTGCATATCGAGGGTCACGACAGAGTGACCCGCCGCGAGGCGCGCGGCCGTCCCCATGGCGACATCGAGCAGCGTGCAGATGATCCCGCCGTGAGCGATGCCGAGATTGTTGGTGTGCTCCGGGCCCAGCGTAAGCCGTAGCTGCGTGCATCCGTCCGTGACCGCTACGGCCTCAATTCCGCAGTGCCGCACGAACGGAATCTGCGCTCCAAAGATGGAGCCGGTGTCCCTCTCGGTCATCTCATTCCCCTTTTGTCCGATTGGTACACGCCACGGTTGTACAGTGCAGCCATACCAGTGAGGGCAAGTTTAACCCGTTCAACCGTGCGCCAGGAACAATCACTCCGCTTCTCGGCAAAAGGCGTTCGTGCCGGCGAACGAATGCGCTAGCTCGTCACAGGTTGCTTCGAGCGTGAAAATCCGTGTCGGATGTCGGGGATCTGTGGCTTTCAGAATAATCGTGAGAGATTTTTCTGGGACTGACGAAAATTCTGTTCTCATGTCTCTTGATTTTGCCACGCAAACGTTAGAACCGTCGCTGAAGCCCCAAGGAGAGGGAATCAACGATGGATGATACGGTAGCAGTCCCCCACGAGAGCTTGATCGAGCAAGCATCGGACATCGTGTCCGCTTATGTCTCGAATAATTCAGTCCCAGTCGGGGAGCTGCCAGCGCTTCTTGCCGGTGTCCACGAGGCCCTGCTGAAGCTGGCGTCCCCGGCGCCTGCCGCGCCGGAAGTGGCCGACAAGCCGACTTCCGCCCAGGTCCGTAAGTCGATCACGCCCGATGCGCTGATTTCGTTCATCGACGGCAAGCCGTACAAGACCCTCAAGCGCCACCTGTCGCGCAACGGCCTGACCATCGAGCAGTATCGTGAGCGTTACGGCTTGCCGCGCGATTATCCTTCGACGGCCGCCAGCTATTCGGCTCAGCGTTCGGAACTCGCCCGCAGCCTTGGCCTCGGCCAGCAGCGCCGGAAGTCCTCCGCCAGCGAGGCGCCTGCCGCGCAGGAAGAGGAAGCCCCCGCTGAGAAGCCGAAGCGCGCTCCCCGCGCCCGTAAGACGAAAGAGACGGCCTGAGGCCATCGACCGGGCTTCCCCGCGGGAGGCTGGTTTCCGTGGTAGAAATGGGGATGGGGCATCGTGCCCCTCTCGAATGGGCTGAGAACGACGGGAAAAGGTGCCGCCCTGGCCAGGGTAGGCACCTTTTGTCGTTAGAAGGCCCTTCGTCGGCACTTGCATCGATCCAGACAGAGGTGTCAGCCGACGCCGGAAAGATTGATGCAGAAACAGAGGCCGAGTGCTCACTCGCATGAACGAGGTGAGTGCGTGTGAGCCCTGGGCCTTCACTGTGCTCGAAAAGATGAGGCAGCGCCCTTAATCAGTGTCGGCGCTGTTCAGCGGAGGATGGGTTTGGGCCAACGATACGGGTTGGAGATCCGCGCCGCGTCCGCCACCGACGCGCAGGGTGTCGCTGCCCTGATGGCGGATCTCGGACTTGGGTCGGTCGAGCCCGGTCTCATGGCGGGGCGGCTTGATGCCCTGATCCGTGCCGGGGGGAGCGCCCTCATCGCAGTGGAATGGGGCCCGCCGAGTGGGCTCATCGCCCTTCAGATCGTGCACGACCTCACCGCCGCGCGGCCCGCCGGGTTCATCGCCACTCTCGCCGTGGCCCCCGATGCCCGCCGCCGCGGGATCGGTCGTCTTCTGGTGAAAGCGGTCTCACGCTCGGCCCGGCTAGCCGGATGCGACCGGCTGCTTCTACCGCCCGGCGATGCGGAGGCTGGTCTCGCCGAATTCGCCTCGGCCACAGGCTTTGTGCCGGAGGGCGGCCTTTTCGTCCGGCCGCTCCTGCGGCGGGGAGGCCGCGAGGAGTAGCCCGGTCCCAGGGTGGAGCAGGTTGGTAAGCATACGGCTTAAAGGTCGATTCACGCCGCTGGCTTAGGTTCGGCTAACGGTACTCGTGCGTAAACCGGTCCCTGATGCCTGCATCCGATGCGCTGCCGGACCTTTCCGGGATCCTCGATTTATCGAGGATCGAACAGCTAGATCTCAAGCCAGTCATCCTGCGTGTGCAGACGGACCTCTACCTGCGTGCGCAGCGCCGAGACCGGCGCGCCCGCGAAACCTTTGCGTCCCTGGCCTGCGGCCTGATCCCGATCGTCGACGACGAGACCGTGGCTGCCGTCTCCGAACAACTCCGCGATCATCCCGAGACTCCCGCGGCCGTGCTGGCCGCCCTGGCCGCCCGGGAGATGCGACACGAGACGGGAGAGACGACGGGGGAACCCTCTCTGCCCGCCATGCTCACGGCGCGGCTCGCCTCGCTGCCGTCCCTCCGCCGCGAGGCGATCGAGGACCTGTCCAACGACGGACGGTCCGAGGTCGATCTGGCCCTGGTGCTCAATCGCGGCATCGCCTTGACGGGCGCACCCCTGCACCGGCTGGTCGGCCGCGCGCGGCGGAATGCCGACCTCGCCAGGGTCATCCTCGCCCGGCCGGATGTCCCGGCGGCGGATGTCGCGCCGCTCTATCTTCATGCCGACCCCGCCATGCGGGAGTCCATCACCCGCGCCGTCGAGGCGACGGCGGGGCTGCGTCCCTGTCCGCCGGTCCCGCGCGGGCTGGGGCCGGCGCTCACCGCGCTCTCGACGGATCGGGACGTGCCCGCCTTCGTGACGACGCTTGCGGAATCCCTCGGCGTGCCACCGGATTTCGTGACGGAGGCCGACGAGCCCGACGCCCGCTACGATCTCCTCACCCTCGCCATGCGCGCGGCCGGGCTGCACGAGGACGAGGCGGTCTACGTCTTCCTGACGTTGAACCAGGGTGTCGCACGCTCGGCCCAGCGGGTCTCGGCGCTGGTGGCCGTGTTCCGCTCCCTGAGCCGCGCCGCCGCCCGCGATCTGCTCTCCGCGCTTCTCGACACCCCGATCACGCAGCGCATGCCCGATCTTCATCGGCCGTATCATGGCCCCGAGGCCTCGTTCCGGCATGGCGCCGAGCGCGCCGCGCCGCAGCGGGCCTCCCAGCCGGGCCGGGATCGCCTGCCGGGTCGCGCCGACGGTAGCCGCTAAGAGCGCTACGCGCCCTCAGGGGCGTTCCACGCCGCGCCAGGCTGGGCTTCGGTCCGTCTCGTTCAACGTATCGCGCGAGACCGGACTCTCCTCGGGCGCGCTTGCGCGGCGGCTCAACTCCGCGATCAGACCCTTGGCCAGCACGTCCTTCGCCACCCGCTCGCGGGTCTCGGCCGGAACCAGAGCGTTGACGGCGGGCGCCACGACCTTGGCCGAGGGGAGGGCGGTGAGTTTGCGTGCCTCGGCCTCCGGATCCGCGCCCTGACGGAGCAGGGCAAGGTAGGACAAAGCTCCGACAACCAGGACAACACGCAGGACGAACAGCATCGGGCGCACCATCGTGAACGCGGCGCGCAAAATTGACCCGGTTCGATGAAGCAGACGTCAACCCTTCGTTCCGTTCCGGTGAAATGGTGAACGTAATCTTCGCTCGTTCCGGTTACCTCGTGGAAAGCATCTCTGGCAGTCGCGCCAGTCCCGCAACACTCGTTTAAGGGCGGTCTGAGACCTTCTGCCAGTCGTTCGAAGTCGAACAGGAGGCGTATCGGGTGTCTGACAAACACCACGGCGCCGCGCGTGTGAGTCTTGACCATTCGTAAAGTCCTGACCAGCCTGTTCGACGAGCGCCTCGCCGGTCTCGTTCATCGCTCGGCGACCGAGGATGCGGGCATGCGGCACCGCCACGAGCGGTTCCTCGTCTCCCGTCTCGCCACCGGTCTCGTGACCATGGCCGCGCTGCCGCCCTACCTGCTCTGGCGCGGTGTCCCCTCGGCCATCGAGGCTGCCGCCTTCGCGAGCCTGTTGCTCCCCGTGCTCGCGGCCGTGCTTCTGTCGCGGACCGGCTCCCTCTGGGTCGCCCATGCCGTGTCTTCGGCGGGCCTGACCGGCCTCGTCGTCTGCCTCGCGATGCTGACCGGCGGGCCTGCCTCGCCCGCCGCCGTCTGGCTCGCGGTCATTCCCCTCGAAGCCCTGGTCTCCGGCTCCTGGCGCGCCACCGTGGCGGCGACGGTGCTCGCCGCCCTCGGGGTTGCGGCCGTCCTCGCCGGAGCCCTCTGGCTCGGCACGGATCCGGTGATCGCGCTGCCAGTGAACATCGCCCTGCCGGTCTTTGCCCTGGCGGCTCTGGGCCATGTGGCCGCCCAGGCCCTGGAGCATCTGCGGAATGAGGGTGCGTGGCGCGAGCGTCTGCGCAGCAACGAGGCCCGCGATCGCCTGCTGCTCTCGGCCATCGACGATCTCGTGACTTGGCACGATTGCAACGGCCGGGTGATCGAGGCCTCGGCCTCCGCCATCAAGCTCGTCGGCGGCGAGGCGGCGAGCCTGCGCGGTCATGGGCTGCTCAAGCGCGTCCATGTCGCCGACCGTCCGGCCTTCCTCAGCGCCATCAGCGACGTGGCCGCCACCGGCCGCCCGGCGACGCTCGCCGTTCGCCTCCATGTCGACCGGGCCGCCGGCCGCGCCGACAGGGCGGAACTGATCCACGCCGAAATGCGCGCCCACCGCATCGCCGATGCAGGCGCTGCCGGGGGATGACGGTCGTCGCGGTGACCCGCGACATGACCGAGCATCATCGCCACGCGCAGGAACTGGAGGCGGCCCGCACGGCGGCCGAACTGGCCGACGCGGTGAAGGGGCGCTTCCTCGCCAACGTCACCCACGAGCTGCGCACGCCCCTCAATGCCATCATCGGCTTTTCCGAGGTTCTCTCGGGTGAAGGCGGCGTGAAGCTCGGAGCGGCGCAATCGCAGGAATATGCTGGTGTCATCCAGCAATCCGGCCGCCACCTCCTCGATGTGGTGAACACGCTCCTCGACATGAGCCGGATCCAGAGCGGCAATTTCGACTACAAGCCAGACTCCATGGATGCGGCCGAACTGGTCCTGTCCTGCTGCAACCTGATGAAGTTGAAGGCGGGCGAGGGTCAGGTCAGCCTGCTTGCCAACCCGTCGGGTCCGGAAGAGATCGTCGCCGATCCCCGCGCCTGCCGTCAGGTGATGATCAACCTCATCTCCAACGCCCTGAAATACACGCCTGCCGGTGGCACCGTGTCGGTCAGCCTGCACCGGGAGGTCGATGGGCTGGCGATCAGCGTCGCCGATACCGGCGTCGGCATCGCCGCCGAGGACCTGCCGCGCCTCGGCACGCCGTTCTTTCAGGCGGGCACGGCGGGCTATGCCCGCAGCCACGAAGGCACGGGCCTCGGCCTCTCGGTGGTGCAGGGCCTCGTCGGCCTGCATGGCGGCTCGATCCGCATCGAGAGCGCACCCGGTTTGGGTACGATCGTGACGGTGACACTTCCTTATGCTGGTTGTGATCAGGATGCGCCCGGTGGTCCGGCGCCGATCTTCACCGCTGTGCGCGGTGCGGTTCAGCCTCGGCCCAAGGTTGTGCGGCTTCCCCTCGGCCTCTTCGACCCCGAGCCGATCTCCGGCGCGGTGGCGGCGTCCGATCTGACCGCATCGGCGCCGTTCCGGCGGGCCGGCTGAGGGAGGCCTGGAAGGAGGATCGATGGCAGGCTATCGCGAGATCACCGTCGCGAGCGAGGGACGCGGCCGGAAACCGGCGCGATCCGTGGCCAAGTCCGTCCCCACCCTGCAGCAGGGCGGCTGGCGGAACGTGGCGAGCGCGCTGCTGCGCCATGGTCTGGCCGAGGGCAAGGTGATGTGCCGGGAGCGGCCGGGCACGGTGTTCGGCGGCGTCGTCGCCGTGGTGGCTGCCGGGTTCATCTGCATCAACGCCCTCGATTCTCAGAAGGGGCGCCATCCGGCGCCCATCCTACCCCAGCTTCCCGCCAAGGTGGCCGCCAAGGCCCCTGCGCCGCCGACGCCAGTGGCCAAGGAGGCGGCCCGCGACGTGCCGCAGACGACTGCCAAGGCGGCCCCCGGGGATACGATCGGCGATATGATCCGTGCCGAGGACACCACCGCCTCGGTCAACCCTCGCCAGAAGGCCGCCGCGAAGGTCGATGCCCCCGCGCAGGACACGGCCGTCACCCGCGCCCAGCGCGCCCTGACCAAGCTCGGCTACGGCCCGATCAAGGCCGACGGCGCCATGGGCCCTGCCACCAAGGCGGCGATCGAGAAGTTCGAGCGCGACCGCAAGCTGCCGGTGACCGGCGAGGCGACGGGCAAGACCCTCAAGGCCCTCGAAAGCGGAGCGGCCAAGGGGTAGAACCGGCCCCATGCCTCGCCTGCGTTCCGATTTCTGGGTCTCGGCCTATCTGCGCCGGTTGAACGATCTCGCCATCCCCGCCGTGCTGCGGCGTCGCGGCTCGGCCGAGGCGGGGGCGATCTTCGTGAAGGTCGACCGCCTCGACGGCACGGCGGATCTCTACGCCCCCGCGCCGCAATCGCTGATGGCCGACGCCGAGGATCTCGGGGAGCGCCGCTTCATCCCCCGCCTGACGGCCGTGATGCCCCTCGATGTCGAGGAGCGGCTGACCCGCGAGTTGCGCTTCGATTCCGATCTCTGGATCGTGGAGATCGATGATCGCGAGGGACGGCACTTCCTCGATCTGGCGGCCGAGTGAGGTTCAGCGCAGACGGTTACCGACGACACCCGCCTCGACGCCGAGGGTGAGACGATCGGTCAATGCCCATTCGACACCGACGCGAGCATCCGGGCGGACGGCGATGTCGTCGCGGGTGAAGGGCTGCGAGACGGCCGTCGGCCCGACGCGCAGGGTCTCGTGCACCGCCCAGGCACCGACCTTGCCGTAGAGCAGCACGTTCGGCGTCAGCAGCGCGCCGACCTGCGCATGGACCGCGCCCGCGAGATCGCGGGAATAGGCGAGGCGGCCGAAACCGGGATCGAGGGAGCCGCCGGTCTGGATCAGCGTGTCGACGCCGCCGGAAATGCCGTAGACGAACCGCCCCTCCTGCCAGAACCGGCCGCCCTCGAAACCCAGGGTCGGGCCAGAATAGCCGCCGAAGCGCTTCGATGAGACGGCTTCGAACCCGGTGGAGAGCCGGGCATAAGACCCCTCCCACCGGCTCAGGCCCTCGCTCTCGGAGGCAGGCCACGCAAAAGCGGGCAGGGGGCCAAAGCCGAGGGAGAATGGCACGAACTGCGCCGCCGCAGGCCCGCCACCGCACAGTAGAGCGAGGCCAACGACGAGAGGACGGAAGGTGGCCGATCCGGTCATGGCCACAGGATACAGCACCCAGCTTGGCCGTGACAGAGAGCGGCGCTCACGGTGTGGAGAGCGGTCGGTCTCTAGCCCCACAGGTCCTTTTCGGGCGGGAACATCGTGCTGCCGTCGTAGCGGAGCGGCGGCGCGCGGTCGCGAGCGAGCAGGAGCGGGCCGTCGAGATCGACGAAGGCGGCGTGGTGCGTCAGCAGCGTCGCTGGCGCCATGCCGAGCGAGGTGCCGAGCATACAGCCGACCATCACGGTCAGGCCTCGCGCCCGCGCCTCGGAGGCCAGAAGCACCGCCTCGGTCAGGCCCCCGGTCTTGTCGAGCTTGATGTTGATCGCGTCGTAGCGCCCGGCCAGCGCATCGAGCCCGGCGCGGTCGTGCAGGCTCTCGTCGGCGCAGACCGGCACCGGGTGGGGGATCTCGGCCAGAAGGTCATCCTCGCCTGCGGGTAGCGGCTGCTCGATCAGCGCCACCCCCGCCGCGAGGCAGGCGGCGAGGTTGGCCTCGACGTTGCCCGGACGCCATGCCTCGTTGGCATCAACGATCAGCTTCGCATCCGGCGCCCCGGCCCGGACGGCCGCGATGCGCTCCGGATCGCCGTCGCCACCGAGCTTCACCTTGAGGAGCGGTCGCGCGGCCGCCTTGCGGGCCGCCTCGCCCATGCTCTCGGGTGTGCCGAGGCTCAGCGTATAGGCCGTCGTCACCGGGCTCGGTGCGGGCAAACCCAGGATGTCCCAGGCCCGGCGGCCGGATTGCTTGGCCTCTAGGTCGAGGAGGGCGCAATCGAGGGCGTTGCGGGCCGCGCCCGCCGGCATGAGCCGCGCCAGTGCCGCCCGGTCGAGACCCGAGGCGAGGGCGTCCGTCTGCGCCTCGATCAGCGCGGACACGCTCTCGACGCTCTCGCCATAGCGTGGGTAGGGCACGCATTCGCCGAGGCCCACATGGCCGCCATCCTCGATCCGGGCAACAACGACGGCGATCTCGGTGCGGCTCCCGCGCGAGATGGTGAACGCCCCCGCGATGGGGAAGCGTTCGACCGTGAGGCTGAGGCGGCGGGCCATGTCAGGCCTCCGGGAAATCGGCGACGATCCGGTCCACGAGGCTTTCGACGCCGAAGCGAACCGGATCCGTGGCGGGCAGGCCGTGCTCGGCGGCGAGGGTCTCAAGGAGCTTGCGCGCCTCGTCCTCGCCCAAAGCCTGCGTGTTCACGGCAATCCCCACGGGGCGGATATCCGGGTTCGTCAGGCTGCCGAGTTGCACGGTCAGGTCGATGACCTGCCGGATGGTCGGTAGCGGATGCGAGACGCCGCGCATCGTGGTGCGGGTCGGCTCGTGACAGACGACGAAGGCGTCGGCCTGGGCCCCGTGCAGAAGGCCCAGACTGACGCCCGCGAAGGACGGGTGATAGAGCGAGCCCTGGCCCTCGATGAGGTCCCAGTGGTTCGGGGCGGCCTCGGGCGAGATCGTCTCGACGGCGCCGGAGATGAAATCCGCCACCACGGCGTCGATGGCGACCCCCGGCCGGAAATGAACACACCGGTCTGACCGGTCGCGCGGAAATCGGCGTCGAGCCCGCGGTCGCGCATGCCCTTCTCAAGGGCCAGCACGGTGTATTTCTTCCCCACCGAGCAATCCGTGCCGACGGTAAGAAGCCGCCGCCCGGCCCGGCGCGTACCCTTGCCCGTGGGGAAGGTTTCGCTGCTGTGGCGGACGTCGTGGAGGCGGCTGCCCCGCTTGTCCGCGGCCTCGGCGATGGCGGGCACGGCGCCGAGGCGAACGTGCAGGCCGCTCGCCACGTCGAAGCCGGCCTCGATAGCGGCGACGATCTCCTTCACCCAATGGTCGGGCAGAACCCCGCCGGCATTGACGACGCCGACCACCAGTGTGCGGCAGCCCTTGGCCAAAGCCTCGGCCAGGGTCAGGTCGGGGATGCCGAGATCGGCCTTGCAGCCCGGAAGCCGCATCTGGCCGATGCACCACTCCGGCCGCCAATCCTTGATGCCGTAGGCGGTCTTGGCCGCCAGCGCATCGGGCACGTCGCCCAGGAACATCAGGTAGGGCGTGGCGATCTGCATGGGACGGACCTCTCGCTTCGTTCCGTCTATGCGGGATCGCAACGCAATCTCGCAAGGCGTTCGGCCGGATGCCCCACAGGACGGGGCCTCTCGCGTGCGTCAGGCACTGTCCCAGCAAAAACAGGCGCAAGCCATACCGGTTACGGACCAATCATAACTTGTGTGGTGGTCAGCCATTCACCCCAAGCTAGGCCGACTGTTGTATCTCCAACAGTCCGCGGCCCGAATGGAAACCCCTCTGTCGCGAAAGTTACGAAACTACGTCCCACTTGGCCCTGTGGAGCGAGACATGCTCGCCGAGGCTTTGGAGCCGGCCCGTATGGTCGAGCCCAGGGCCGATATTGTCGAGGAAGGCGAGGATCCACGTTCGGTCAACGTCATCCAGAGCGGCTGGGCCTGCCGTTACCGGCAGTTCGAGGACGGGCGTCGCCAGATCATTTCACTTTTGCTGCCGGGGGATTGCTGCGACCCGCACATCTTCTTGCTCGATCGGCGTGACCACGCGATCGGTGCGTTGACACCGGTCTCGATCGCCCGGATCGGCGCCACCGCGATGGCCGAACTGATGAGCCGCAACGCGGCCCTCGACCTCGCCTTCCACCGTGAGGCGCTGGCTGCCTCCGCGATCCAGCGGGAGTGGACCGTCAGCCTCGGCCGCCGTTCCGGGGTCGAACGGCTGGCACATCTGTTCTGCGAATTGCACGTGCGGCTCTCGGCTGTCGGCCTCGCGGATGGCACGAGCTGCCCGATGCCGCTGACCCAGCCCGATCTAGCCGATGCCCTCGGCCAGACGACGGTGCACATCAACCGCACCCTTCAGGATGTCCGGGCGGCGCGGCTGCTCACGCTGAAGAGCCGACGCCTCACCCTGCTCGATCCCGACGGCTTGCGTCGGCTCGCCAAGTTCGACCCGTCCTATCTGCACCTCCAGGCCTCGCGGGTCGCGCCCCGAGGACTGGAAGCGCCCGGACCCTGAGGGTCAGAGGACCGGCATCGCGCCCGCCACCGTCACCAGGGCGCCGGAGGTGTAGCTGCTCTCCTCCGAGGCGAGCATGACGTAGGCCGAGGCGAGTTCCGCCGGCTGGCCGGGGCGGCCGAAGGGGACTTGGCTGCCGAAGGTCTTCACCGCATCTTCGCTCATCCCGCTCGGGATGAAGGGCGTCCAGATCGGCCCGGGCAGGACGCCGTTGACCCGGATTCCCTTCTCGGCGAGCAATTGCGCAAGGCTCAGCACCATGTTGCTCAGCGCCCCCTTGGTGGCGCTGTAGGCCATGAGCGTCGGCATCGGGTGCTTAGAGTTCACCGACGAGGTGAAGATCACCGAGCCGCCGGGCTGAAGATGCGCGAGGGCCGCCTTCGTGACGTAGAACGAACCGAAGACGTTCGTGCGGAAATGGTCCTCGAAGATATGATCTTCGATCTCTTCCAGGCTTTTACCAGGCTGTTGGAACGCGCCGTTGTTCACGACGATGTCGAGACGTCCGAAGGTCTCGGCGGTCTTCGTCACGATCTCCTTGGCGTAGGCGGATTGCTTGAGGTCGCCGGGCAGGAGCAGCGCGCGGCGGCCCGCCTTCTCGATCCATTGACCCACCGCCTCAGCATCGGCCTGCTCCTCGGGCAGGTAGGAGATGGCGACATCCGCGCCTTCGCGGGCATAGGCGATGGCGACCGCCCGGCCGATGCCGGAATCGCCGCCGGTGATCAGCGCCGCCTTGCCGGTGAGCTTGCCGGACCCCTTGTAGCTCTCCTCGCCGTGGTCGGGCTCGGGGGTCATTTTACCGGTCTTGCCGGGAAAGCTCTGCGGCTGGCCTTCGAAGGGGGGCGGGGATACTTGTGCAGCGGATCGGTCATGGGACTTCCTTGTGCAGGCGCAATGCGCCGCTCGTCCCGCCAACCGGACCCGGAATGACGACGTTCCCCATAAGCGCCGGTCCCGTGGCGATGCGACGCGAGAAGGAGGCTTAGCCTGCGATGCCTGCCGACCTGACTGGACGCCGCGTTGCCTGTTTCGGCGAATGCATGCTCGAACTTCGCACGCGGCCCGATGGGCTCCTGTCGCGCGGCTATGGCGGCGACACGCTGAACACGGCGGTCTACCTCGCCCGTCTCGGCGTCGCCGTGGATTACGTCACGGCGCTCGGCGACGACGATTTCAGCACGGATATGCTGCGTGCCTGGGAGGAGGAGGGCGTCGGGACCGCCTATGTCCGCCGCATCGCCGGGTGCCTGCCAGGCCTGTACGTGATCGAGACCGACCCGCAGGGCGAGCGGCGCTTCCTTTATTGGCGCGACGCCGCCCCTGTGCGGCGCCTGTTCGACCCCGGCCTTGGACAAGAGACGGGGGCGGCGCTCGCGGGCGCCGGTCTCGTTTACCTGTCGGGGATCAGCCTGTCGCTCTTCGCCGGGGCGGCGCGGGAAACCTTGTTCGCGGCGTTGGAGCAGGCTCGCGCGGGCGGGGCGGTGATCGCCTTCGACACCAATTTCCGCCTGCGGGGATGGCCCGATCTCGCGGAGGCACGGAACGCCTACGGGCGGATGCTCACGCTGGCCCAGGTGGTGCTCGCGGGGTGTGAGGATGTGGAGGCCCTCACGGGGCGCGGTGCGCCGGAGGATGTGCTGGCATGGCTCGATGATGCGGGCGTCGCGGAAGCCGTGGTGAAGCTTGCCGAGCCCGGCTGCCTCGTGCGGAGCGATGGGCCGGCCGTGTCGGTGCCGGTGCCGGACAAGGTTTCGCCCGTCGATACGACCGCCGCCGGGGACAGCTTCGCCGCCGGCTATCTCGCGGCACGCCTCCGGGGCGAAGTGCCCGTCGCTGCGGCGCTTGCGGGCCACCGGCTTGCGGCGGTGGTGATCACCCATCCCGGCGCGATTATCCCGCGTGAGGCGATGCCGGGCTCAGGAGCCTGACCTCGCACAGGGGTTACGGAGCCTTGAGCACCGCGCGGCAGGCGGTGGGGAGGGCGGCCATGGTCATCGGCGGCTTGGGCTTCGGCTTCACCTTCGGCGGCTTCGGGTGGAGCACGGCGTCGGAGAACCAGTAATCGAGGTCCTCGCAGCCGTCGCCAGAGGGCGGCGGATCCTGGGACTGGCATTCGCCCTGACCGGCGGGGCAACTCAGGCGGATATGGTAGTGATAATTGTGCCCGTACATCGGGCGTACCTTCGACAGCCAGCGCCCGCCGCCGGATTCCCGGCATAGCGCCTTCTTGATCGCCGCATTGACGAAGATGCGTTCCACCTCCGGCTGCTCGGCGGTGAGCTTGATCAAGCGCAGATGGTTCGGCGTCCAGACATCGGGGTCGATGTCGAGCCGGTCGCGGCGCACCATGTCGGTGGCGGAGGTTTCCTCGCGCTCGGCCCGGCTCATCCGGTGGTCGGGCATCGGCGTCAGCCAGACATCCGCATCAATGCCGATCTGGTGCGAAGCGTGGCCCGTGAGCATCGGCCCGCCGCGCGGCTGGGACATGTCGCCGACGAGCAGCCCCGGCCAGCCGACCCGGACGGCCTTTTCTGAGAGCCGCTCCAGAAAGTTCACGAGAGGGGGCGTGCCGTAGAACCGGTTCCGCGACGGGCGCATCACCTGCCAATGTTCCCCGTCGAGGGGCAGGGCCTCGCCGCCGGAGAAGCAGCCCTTGGCATAGAAGCCGTGGATGCGCGTCGGCCCCGAACTCGGCTGCAGAACGCGGCCGAACAGCGCCTTGGCCGGGGTCGAGGGATCGTCCGGGTTGGCCAGCGGCGGCAACGGCTTCGGGTTCACGCTCCCCCTGTCCTGGGCACGCGCCGCCCCGGTCAGGGCGAGGGCGGCGAGGGTCGTGAGGCAGACGAGGCGCAGGAGCGTCATACGGCAGTCCGGAAGGGCGAGGAGGGTGAGCCTCGCGGGCCAGCACGGCGATTTTCGGGCACGTTGTAACAACGTTGCCGAAAGACGGTGCCAGTCAGCCCTTGGACGGGCCGCACCATCCCGGAAGATGACCCGCATCGCCGGATTTGGCGAGGGAGAGGGCCTTTTCCAGAGCAGCCGAGAAATCGTCTTCGACGCGCTTCTCTTTGATGTTCCTACGCAGAAAATCCGCCCACAGGAACTCGCTGAACGGCGTCGTGTCCTTGGCGAAGCCGCCCGCGCGGCGCAACTCGCCCGCGAGGCTGCGGAACGGGTCGTCCTTCAAGGAATCCATGGCCTTCGGGATGTCGTGGAAGTCCCGCCGCACGCCGGTCTCGTCGTAGGGATGCACCCAGGACTTGTGATCGCACACGGTCCAGAACTCGTCCTTGGCGAGGTGATGCAGGTCGGCGACCACCGTCACCAGCACCTCCTCGACACCCTCCTCGTGAAGCGCACGGGACAGGTGGTGATGGTCGATCACGTAATGGCGCTTCTTCGGCCCGAGCAGGGTCGGAATCATGTGCGCGCCGAGGAAGGCCCGCTTCTTCTCGGCGTCGTAGCTCTGCCAGCGCCGCCGCTTCTCCACGACCTCCCGGTAGCCCACCGTCATCTGCGTCGGGCGCAGGTCGGTGATCTTCACGGGTTTCAGCAGCGGTTCGCGGTTGGCCATTGGCTGTGCTCGTGGGGCGTGCGTCGAATGCGCGCGATGTAGGTCACACGACCATCGCGCGTCACCGCCCAGACGGGTCTCGTCCCTTCACGATTTGCCGAGGAGTCCTCTCCGGGCGGCATCCAGTACGTGGACGCGGATCGCGGAGGACAGATTCTGCTCCCCCGTCCCGCATCGATGGCGCCGACCAGCGCCTGCACCGAGCAGCCTTGGCCAACCGCAAGGGCCGTCAGGGCCTGCCAGAACGGATCTTCCAGCGAGACGCTGGTGCGGTGGCCCGCGATCATCACCGACCGCTTGACGATGACGGTCAAGGCGAACGCCTATTCCTTGTCGTCGCCGTCTTGCCCTTCGAGGCGATGGCCTTCGTGGCGAGTCTCTTCCAGCACCTTGCGCTTCTGCTGAAGGGTCTTCGCCTTCTTCGGCTGGCCGAAGGCGACGCGGTTGGCGTCGGCCTGGGCGTTCGCCTCGGCGCGGGCGCGGGCCTTGCGGACCTGCCGAAGGTTGATGACCTCACCCATCGCGCGAATCCTCCCAGAGGCGTTTCCATCAGGCGGCCGGCGCGGGACCCGCGCCGGCCGATCTTGGCCTTACTCGGCGCTCGGCGCCAGCATGGTCTCCGGCCGCACGACGCGCTCGAACTCCTCCTCGGTCACGTAGCCGAGGCGCAGAGCCTCTTCCTTGAGGGTCGTGCCGTTCTTGTGGGCGGTCTTGGCGATGGTCGCAGCCTTGTCGTAGCCGATCGAGGGCGCCAGCGCCGTCACGAGCATCAGCGAGCGGCTCATGAGGTCGGCGATCTTGTCCTCGTTGGCCTTGATGCCGACGACGCAATTGTCGGTGAAGCTCACCGCCGCATCCGCCAGCAGGCGGATCGATTGCAGCACCGCGTTGGCGATGACCGGCTTGAACACGTTGAGCTCGAAATTGCCCTGAGAGCCGGCGAAGCTCACCGTCGTGCCGTTGCCGATGACCTGTGCGCAGACCATCGTCAGCGCCTCGCACTGCGTCGGGTTGACCTTGCCTGGCATGATCGAGGAGCCCGGCTCGTTCTCCGGCAGGGAGAGTTCGCCGAGGCCCGAGCGCGGGCCCGAGCCGAGCAGGCGGATGTCCTGCGCGATCTTGAACAGGCCGGCGGCCAGCGCCGAGAGCGCGCCCTGCGTGAAGACCAGGGCGTCGTGGGTCGCCAGGGCCTCGAACTTGTTCTGAGCCGAGGTGAAGGGCAGGCCGGTCAGTTCAGCGACCTTCGCCGCGAAGCGGTCGGCGAATTCGGGATGGGCGTTGAGGCCAGTGCCCACCGCCGTACCGCCCTGTGCTAGCGCCAGCACGCCCGGCAGGGTCGCAGCGACGCGGGCGCCGCCGAGTGCAACCTGCGCCGCGTAGCCGGAGAATTCCTGGCCGAGGGAGACCGGCGTCGCGTCCTGCAGGTGCGTGCGCCCGATCTTCACGATGCTCTCGAAGGCCTTCGCCTTGGCATCGAGCGCCGAGTGCAGGTGCGTCAGGGCGGGCATCAGGCGGCCGTCGATCTCCCGCGCCACGGCGATGTGCATCGCGGTGGGGAAGGTGTCGTTCGAGGACTGACCGCGGTTGCAATGGTCGTTCGGGTGGATCGGGCTCTTGCCGCCGCGCTGGCCGCCGAGCGACTCGTTGGCGAGGCTCGCGATCACCTCGTTGGCATTCATGTTGGACTGCGTGCCCGAGCCGGTCTGCCAGACCACCAGCGGGAACTCGTCGTCATACTCGCCCTTCACCACGGTGGAGGCGGCGGCGGCGATGGCATCGGCGAGCTTCGGCTCGAGGACGCCGAGATCCTTGTTCACCAGCGCGGCGGCCTGCTTCACGAGGCCGAGCGCGTGGACCAGCGGCGCGGGCATGTGCTCGGTGCCGATCTTGAAGTTCTGGATCGAACGCTGGGTCTGAGCACCCCAGTAGCGATGGGCCGGAACCTCGATCGGGCCGAAGGTGTCGGACTCGGTGCGGGTCGCGGTTTCGGTGGGCGACATCGTGGCCTCTACGTTGGGTGCGGTGCGGTGCCTACTTAACGGAGGCTTGAGGCAAGCGCGATGCCGCGAGGTCGGGGCCGCCCGACATCCGCGCCGCTCTGTCCACGGCAATCGGATGCGCGGCGACGGCCGCGACCAGCCTGGGAGCGACGAGCCTGACCGCCAACCTTTCTGATTCCCCCCAATCGCCACGGCCGCGAGGTTCCGACCGCCGGTCCCGCCGCCGCTGACTCAGCCCCTCGGCCTGCTGGATTTCCTCAAGGCCGCCCGGCGCAACCCGATCACGACCTGGGCCGACGCCCATTTTCGCTTGCCGGTCGTCGCGGCCGAGGGCGTGATGGGGCGGATCACCGTGGTGAGTGAACCCTCGCTGATCCGGCATGTGTTGATCGACAACGCCGAGGCCTACCGCAAGGACGACCTCCAGCGCCGCGTGCTCGCTCCGGGCCTCGGCGAGGGGCTTCTCAGCGCCGAGGGCGACGAGTGGCGGCTTCAGCGCCGGACGCTGGCACCGATCTTCTCGGTTCGCACCGTGCGCAGCTTCGAGGCGGCGATGAACGCCTCCGGCGCCCGTCTCGCCAAGCGACTGCGTCGCCGTAACGGAATGCGCGTCGATGTCGCTCTGGAGATGACCCGCGCCACCCTCGACGTCCTGGAGCGGACGATCTTTACGCAAGGGCTGCCGGGCGATCCCGACGCCCTGGGCCGCGCCATCACCCGGTTCCTCGAAGCGGTCGGACCGATCGATCCGCTCGACGTGTTCGGCATGCCTGATTTCATCCCGCGCATCGGGCGGCTCAGGGCGCGTCCCGCCGGGCGATTCTTTGCGGAGGTGGTGGACGAGTTGATCACCCGCCGCCGGGCGCTGATGGAACAGGCGGACGCGCCGCAGGATCTCCTGACCCTGCTGCTTGCGGCGCAGGATCCCGAGACCGGCGATGGGCTCTCGGACCTCTCGGTGCGGGCCAACATCGTCACCTTCATCGCCGCCGGGCACGAGACCACGGCCAACGCGCTGACCTGGGCGCTCTATTGTCTGTCGCAGGACGAGGCGGCGCAGGAGCGAATCGAGGCCGAAGTCGATGCGACGGGGGAGGGGGACGTCACCCTCGACGCGCTACCCTTCACCCGCGCCGTGGTCGAAGAGGGCATGCGCCTCTTCCCACCAGTGCCGTTCCTGAGCCGACAGGCTACCCGCGCGGATCGCTTCGGCCGGATCAAGGTTCCGAGCGGCTCATTGGTGCTGATCGCCCCCTGGGTGCTGCACCGGCACCACCTGCTCTGGGACGAGCCCGATGCGTTCATGCCGGAGCGTTTTCTGCCGGAGAATCGCGATGCCATCGCCCGCTTCACCTACCTGCCGTTCGGGGCGGGACAACGGGTCTGCATCGGCCAGAGCTTCTCGGTGCAGGAAGCAACGATTCTCCTCGCCCACGTCATCCGCGCCGTCCGCTTCCGCCTGCCGGGGGATCACCCGCCGGTCACGCCCCTGCACAGGGTCACGCTCCGGCCGGAGCACGGGTTACGGATGGATGCGACGGTGAGGGCCTGACCTCGACGTCATTGCGAGTGAAAGCGAAGCAATGACGAAGTGTCGTTGTCGAGCTCTTCTTGCGGAAGGCATCCAGGCTGACGACCTCGGCCGTCCCTTCCTCGCCGTCCTTCTTGGCGGCAGGCCTCGTGGCCTTGTCGTCGGTCTTGCCGCCCTGGGCGGCCGGGGCCGGGAGGACGGTGGGGACGCCGCTGGCGCCGATCGTCGCGAGGCCGGTGCCGGTCTTCGGCTTCACCTCGCCCGGCTCGGAGCCCGCGCCGCGCGGACCCGCCTTGGCAGCCGGAGTCTCTGGTTCGGCCGGAACATCGTTCCCCGCCTCGCCAAGATCGAACTTCAGGCCGAATTGCACGGAAGGGTCGAAGAAGCCGGACAGCGCGTCGAACGGCACCAGCAGCCGCTCCGGCACCCCGGAGAAGGACAGACCGACCTCGAACGCATGCTCGGTGACGTTCAGATCCCAGAACTGGTGCTGCAGGACGATCGTCATGTCCTGCGGATACTTCTCGCGCAGCGCCTGGGAGATGCGCACCCCCGGCGCCTCCGTGCGGAACGAGACGTAGAAATGGTGCTCGCCCATCAGCCCATTTTGTGAGGCGTCGATGAGCACCTTCCGGACGACGCCGCGAAGGGCGTCCTGAACCAGCAGGTCGTAGCGAATCAGGTCGTCTGCCATTCTCGTTCGCTTTGCCCGACCCGTTCGCTGCCCCGGCCGGAAGGCCGTGGAAATCTGAAGTGGAGGCTTCTGTTGCCAGGTGCCTCCGAACCCCGCCTATGCAGTGCTACCCGCTAGGACTTCAGGTCGATATTGGGGACCGCTTACGCGGCCACCGCCACCGGAGCAAAGTTGTCGTTGGCAACTGTTGCAAAGGCCCGATAACGGCGGAACCATGCCGAGCGAAAGCTCAACCTTTACGCCCTCGTCGATCCTATTTCGCCCCCGCCGAAGCCCAGTTGGTTCCGTCCCAGCCTTGCGGCCATCGGTCCTGGGCTTGGGTGGAGGCGCCGGGTACCGCCCCCGGGTCCGATAGGTTTATTTCGAAGAACGTTTATCGCCATAGCCGGCCTCACGACCGGCAAAACGAATATAGAGGGGATCGGCCCGGTTTTGAAGCCCGATCACGCCGCAACCGTGCCGGAGGGGATGGGGGACCCGGCGAGTGTGGCTGCCGACCCGCAGTTGCGGGATCGGCCGCCTTCGCGCGGGCTTGCCAACATCGCCTCGGGCCTCGGCCTCATGATCGCCTTCGGCATCCTCAGCCTCGGGGCGGCGAGCCTTCTGGCTCTCGTGATCGTCCGGGTCGGGTTCGACCTCTGGTACGGGATCGATCCGTTCCTGCCGCCCTCCCGGCGGCCCTTCGTCGGCATGGTCCAACTGGCGCATCGCGCCTTCGCCGTGGACGTGCTGCGGCAGGTCCTCCTCGCCGCCTTCGTGATCGCATGGGCGTGGCGTCGCGACCGCGCCGCCTGGCGACGCCGCCTCGCCCTCGACAGGGAGAAGCCCAACGGCGTACGGCCGGTGGTGCTGCTCAGCGTCCTTCTGCTCTGGCCCATCGTCCATATCGCCTGGGTGACGGGCACGGCCGAATTGATGGGCGGCGGCTTCGGCCGCAACATGCGGCTCTCGCCGTTCATGGACCGGACGGCGGTCATCTCGTGGCTTCTCTACCTCACGATCCTCGCGCCGCTCGCCGAGGAGCTTTTGGTACGCGGCGAGATGTACCACCTTGCCAGGGAGCGCCTCGGGCCGGTCTGGGCCGTCACCGCGACGGCCCTGGTCTTCGCCCTGGCGCACATATCGTCCTTCGGCCTCGCGAGGCCGATCTCGCTGCTGCCGCTGGCGTTCGCGCTCGGGCTGTTGCGCTGGCGCACCGGCAGGCTCTGGCCATGCATCGCGCTCCACGGATGGTCGAACCTCGCCCTCGTCGTCTACCTGCTCTGGCCGCAGTGACGGCAGTGGACAGGCAGAGGCCGGGCTTGCCCCGCGCGCGCCGGGGGCGCAGGCTTTTGCGATGGACGCGTATCACAGCCTACTCCGCCGGATCCTCGACGAGGGGGTCGCCAAGGAGGATCGCACCGGCACGGGGACCCTCTCGGTCTTCGGGCATCAGATGCGGTTCGACCTGTCTCAGGGCTTTCCCCTGGTGACGACGAAGCGGCTCCATCTGAAGTCGATCATCCACGAATTGCTGTGGTTCCTCGCGGGCGACACCAACGTCGCCTACCTGCGCGAGAACGGTGTGACGATCTGGGACGAGTGGGCCGACGAGGCGGGGGAACTCGGCCCGGTCTATGGGAAGCAATGGCGCTCCTGGGCGAAGCCCGATGGCGGCAGCGTCGATCAGATCCGCTGGGTTCTCGATGAGATCGCCCGCAACCCGGATTCCCGCCGCCTCGTGGTCTCGGCCTGGAACCCGGCCGACCTCGACAAGATGGCGCTGGCGCCCTGCCACTGCCTGTTCCAGTTCTACGTCGCGGAAGGGCGGCTTTCCTGCCAGCTCTACCAGCGCTCGGCCGATGCCTTCCTCGGCGTGCCGTTCAACATCGCGAGTTACGCCCTGCTGACGCACATGGTCGCGCAGGTCTCGGGTCTCGCACCCGGCGACTTCGTGCACAGCTTCGGCGACGTGCACCTCTATTCGAACCACCTGGCCCAGACGCGCACCCTTCTGGAGCGGACGCCGCGTCCCCTGCCGCAGCTTCGCCTGAACCCGGCCGTGCGCGACCTCTTCGCCTTCCGCTTCGAAGACATCGCGGTCGAGGGCTATGAGCCGCACCCGGCCATCTCCGCGCCGGTGGCCGTCTGAGATGGCGCGCCCCTCCATCGCCCTGGTCGTCGCCGTGGCCCGCAACGGCGTGATCGGACGGGACAACGGCCTCGCGTGGCACCTGTCGAGCGATCTCAAACGCTTCAAGGCACTGACCATGGGCACGACCCTGCTGATGGGGCGGCGCACGTGGGATTCCATCGGTCGCCCGCTTCCGGGCCGCCGGAGCCTCGTTCTCACCCGCGACCGGAGTTTCCGCGCCGAGGGCGCCGAGACCGTCCACGATTGGGAGAGC
The DNA here is from genome assembly GCF_042661665.1 of Methylobacterium komagatae. NCBI lineage: Bacteria > Pseudomonadati > Pseudomonadota > Alphaproteobacteria > Hyphomicrobiales > Methylobacteriaceae > Methylobacterium > Methylobacterium komagatae. Next base: position 543,708 of record NZ_JBHSWN010000001.1, on the reverse strand, counting down.
GCCCTGGCCAGAGCTGGGGACCGGCTGATGGTGGTCGGCGGGGCGGAGATCTACGCACTGGCGCTTCCTCACGCCGATCTCATCCATCTCACGGAGGTTGAGGCCGAGCCCGAAGGGGATGTGCGCTTTCCCACTTTCGACCGCTCCTCCTACCGCGAGACGTTCCGTGAGGCGCATCCGGCGGGGCCTCGCGACGATTATCCTTACGCATTCGTCGACTTGGCGCGTTTGCGCTGAGGCGGCCCGTCGCGGTTGCGCTTCACCCCTCCCGTGCCCACCTGCCAGCCTTGACAGCGAGGGTGGCGGGCCCGCAGGTGCCTGAGGGGTCCGCCTGCCTTCGCGTCTGCGGAAGCGGGCGGTGCTGTCCCCGGGCGATTGGGCGGCACGCGGGATTGATCCGGTGGGTGCGCCCGTTGGCAGGGGGCGCCCCTTTGCGGGCGCAGCGGGTGCGGCAGGTCAGGAGACGACGGCCAGGATGCCTTGGAGCAATCAGAATGGCGGTGGCGGTGGTGGCGGCCCATGGGGACGCCCCAACGGCAACGGCGGTGGACCCTGGGGTAGCGGAGGCGGAGGTGGCAACCAGCCCCCGAACCTTGAGGAGCTGCTGAGGCGCGGGCAGGACCGGCTCCGGCGGATCATCCCCGGTGGCGGTGGTCCGGGTGGACCGTCGGGTGGGTCCTCGGGCTTCGGCGGCGGACGCGGCGCCCTGGTACTCGGCGTACTGGTCGTCGCGGGCTGGCTCGCCACCGGCTTCTACAAGGTCGAACCCTATCAGGTCGGCATCGAGACCATCTTCGGCCGCTACGTCGGCTCGACGGGTGAAGGCCTTCGCTACAACTTCCCCTATCCGATTGGCGGCGTCGTGAAGCCGAATGTCGGTCAGGTGAATTCGATCCAGGTCGGCTATCGCACCGGGCCGGGCCAGACGCGCAACCGCGACGTGCCTGACGAAAGCCTGATGCTGACAGGCGACGAGAACATCGTCGATCTCGATTTCGAGGTGCAGTGGCGGGTGAATCCGCTCAAGGCCTCGGACTTCGTGTTCAACATCCAGAACCCCGAAGGCACCATCAAGGCCATCGCCGAGAGCGCGATGCGCGAGGTGGTCGGCCGCCGCAACATCCAGGCGATCCTCACCAATGAGCAGGCCAGCATCTCCCAGGAGGTGAAGGAGATGGTGCAGAAGGCCCTCGACGAATACGGCGCGGGCGTCCGCATCGAAGTGGTGCAGCTCGTCTCGGTGAACCCACCGCCGGAAGTACGTCCCGCCTTCGTGGACGTGAACGCCGCGCAGCAGGATGCCGATACGGCCCAGAACGAGGCCAAGACCTACGCGAGCCGTGAGGTGCCGCAGGCCCGCGGTAAGGCGTCCCAGATCGTCCAGGCCGCCGAAGCCTACAAGACGAAGGCGACCGCAGACGCGACCGGTCAGGCGGCGCGCTTCGATGAGGTTTACGCCTCGTACAAGCTTGCCCCGGCGATCAGCCGCGAGCGGATCTTCCTGGAGACGATGGAGAAGGTGCTCGGCTCCGTGAACAAGGTGATCATCGATCAGAACGGGACGCCCGGCGCCGCCGGCACTGCTGCCGCAGGCGTGCTGCCCGTGCTGCCCCTTTCCGAGTTCGGCGCCCGTGGCTCCGCCCAGACGGGAGCTGCCCGATGAACCAGGCACTTCGTACCGGCCTCATCGTCGTCGCGGCGATCGTGGCCATCGGTCTCTACGCGTCGGTCTTCGTCGTGGGGCAGATGCAGCAGGCCCTCGTCCTGCAATTCGGCCGCGTCCGCGCGGTCCTGAACCCCACCGGGGAAGAGAAGCCGGGCCTCTATTTCAAGGTGCCGTTCGCGGAGACGGTCGTCACCTTCGACAAGCGCGTGCTCGATCTCGACCTCCCGGTCCAGACGATCCTCACCGCCGACCGGCAAAACCTGGAAGTCGACGCCTTCGCCCGCTACCGGATCCTCGATCCGCTGCGCTTCTACCAGTCGGTGGGCAATATCGGCTTGGCCAACCAGCGCTTGCAGAGCTTCACCAATTCGAGCCTCCGCAGCGTGCTCGCTCGCTCGACCCGCGATGCCATCGTGAAGTCCGAGCGCGGCCAGCTGATGCACAACATCCAGGAGGATGTGAACCGGCAGGCCAAGTCACTCGGCATCGAGATCGTCGACCTACGCATGACCCGTGTCGATCTGCCCGCGCAGAACTCGGCGGCCGTCTATCGCCGGATGAAGACCGAGCGTGAGCGTGAGGCGGCCGATATCCGTGCCACGGGTGAGCAGGCGGCGGCCGGCATCCGGGCGCGCGCCGACCGTGACGTGACGGTGATCCTCGCCGAGGCGACCCAGAAGTCCGAGCAGCTGCGCGGTCAGGGCGACGCCGACAAGAACCGCATCCTCGCCGAAGCCTTCGGCAAGGACCGGGACTTCTTCGCGTTCTACCGCTCGATGCAGGCCTACGAGACGGGGCTGAAGGGTCCCGACACCCGCCTCGTCATCAGCCCGAACACGGACTTCTTCCGCTACTTCAGCGATCCGAGGGGCCAGGGTGCTCCGCAGCCCGCCGCAGGGCGACCGGGACAGGATCCGAGCGCGACGACGGGCTCCACGGCCGGCGCGGCACGCTGACCGCCACAGTGGACGGCCCGCTTTCGCGGGCTAGTTTGCACGGTCCATCCGTAAGCAAAGCGACGGCCGCCGCGTAGCGGCCGTCGCAAGAGGGAAACGCTGTGCCGGAGAGGTCCATCATGAACCCCGTCGAGGTGTCCCGTCCGGGGCCTTTCAGCCGCCTCCGCCCGATGGCGACCGCTATCATGCTCGGCGTTACCGTGCTCGGTACGGCGCTGCCGGTCCCCGCCTTCGCCAAGGGGCCCGCTTCCCTGGCGGATCTGTCCGAGCAGGTCACCGACGCCGTGGTGAATATCTCGGCCTCCACCACCGTGGAGGCGCGCAGCAGCCGCACCATGCCGCAGCTGCCGCCAGGTACGCCCTTCGAGGACCTGTTCGAGGAATTCTTCAACAAGCGTGGTGGACGCGGCGGCGGCGGTGGTGGCGGAGACGGCGATCAGGCCCCCGCGCCCGTAAGTCGAATTCGCTGGGCTCCGGCTTCATCATCGATGCCTCGGGCATCGTGGTGACGAACAACCACGTCATCGGCGACGCCAACGACATCCAGGTCATCCTGCATGACGGTACGAAGCTGAAGGCGGAGATCGTCGGCAAGGATCCGAAGATCGATCTCGCCGTGCTGCGCGTGAAGCCCACGGCCGAGCGTCCGCTCAAGGCCGTGCCCTTCGGCGATTCCGAGAAGATGCGTCCCGGCGACTGGGTGATCGCCATCGGCAACCCGTTCGGCCTCGGCGGCTCGGTCTCGGCCGGCATCGTCTCGGCCCGCGGCCGCAACATCGAGTCCGGCCCCTACGACAACTACATCCAGACTGACGCAGCCATCAACAAGGGCAATTCCGGCGGCCCGCTGTTCAACATGGACGGTGAGGTCATCGGCATCAACACCGCCATCCTCTCGCCGACCGGCGGATCGGTGGGCATCGGCTTCGCCGTGCCCTCGAACACTGCCAAGACGGTGATCGACCAGCTTCGCGAGTTCGGCGAAGTCCGGCGCGGCTGGCTCGGCGTCCGCATCCAGAACGTGGACGATTCCACAGCCGAGGCGCTCGGCCTCAAGGGCGGGGCACGTGGCGCGCTGGTCGCAGGCGTGGACGAGAAGGGCCCGGCTAAGGCGGCGGGCATCGAAGTCGGCGACGTCATCGTGAAGTTCAACGGCACGCCGGTGAAGGCCTCGAGCGATCTGCCCCGCATCGTGGCCTCGACCCCGGTCGGCCAGAAGGTCGATGTGGCGGTGGTCCGCAAGGGCGACGAAGTGACGAAGGCCGTCACCCTCGGCCGCCTGGAAGACAACGAGAAGCCCCAGCAGGCGAACGTCCGGCAGCCCGACGCGGAAAGCTCCGTGCGTCAGGCGCTGGGCCTCAATCTGTCGAGCGTCACCGACGAGCTGCGCAAGCGGTACAACATTAAGGACGGCCAGAAGGGCGTGGTCGTCACCCGTGTCGATCCGAACTCCAACGCCGCCGACAAGCGGATCCAGCCGGGCGAGCTGATCGTGGAAGTTGGCCAGGAGGCGGTCTCGACCCCTGCTGACGTCACCAAGCGCATCGACGCCCTGAAAAAGGAAGGCCGCAAGTCCGTCCTGCTTCTGGTCGCCGCCGCGAACGGTGATGTTCGGTTCGTGGCTCTCGGGCTCGAGTAATCGCTCCGCCCGCCGGGGTTCCGTACCCCGGCGGGCTTAAATAAGTGACGATTCTTGTCTTTAGAATCATCAAGATAATACTGTAAATTTTTATATCATTCAGATATTCGACGGATCGAAGGCCAAGCTTGTCGCGAGAACGTCGCGCTATTGCTCGGATATTGCCGAACGCTATTCCGATGTCATCGAGATCGAGGATGGCCTGCGCGAGATCCGCGATATCCCGCTTCTACGGAACTGGTCGGATTGGGATTCCTGGCTGCTCCGCGTCGAGGCGTGCTACCGGATGATGTCCCGGCTCTGGCTGCGCCCGAACGGCAGCCCGGCCCAGTCGCCCGCCGCCATCGACGCGCTGGTGATCGATTACCAGCGGCGAATCTTCAGCGTCACCTAGCGCATCGTCCGCCGAAGTGGACGGCGGTTCGGCGCAAGAAAACGCTCTAGCCAACGAATTCCGAAGCCGCGAAGCCCTGGAGATAGAGAAGTGCGGTGAGGTCGCCGTGCTCCACTCGTGCCCGCGCGGCAGCGGCCACCGCCGGTTTGGCGCGGAACGCGACGCCGAGTCCGGCTTCACCCAGCATGTCGAGATCGTTGGCACCGTCGCCGACCGCCATCGTCTCGGCGGGGGTGAGCCCGAACTGGTCGCGCAACTCCATGAGGGTGGCCCGCTTCTCGGCCTTGCCGACTATGGGATCCTCGACGGCGCCGGTGAGCTTGCCGTCCGACACCGCGAGGCGGTTCGCCCGGTGCTCCGCGAAGCCGAGCTTGCCCGCGATCGGGCCCGTGAAGAGGGTGAATCCGCCGGAGACGAGGCAGGTATGGGCGCCGTGAGCGGCCATGGTCCGCACCAGGGTGCGCCCGCCGGGGGTGAGCGTCAGCGTGTCGGCGATGAGCCCGTCCACCACGCCGACCGGGATGTCCTTCAACAGCGCGACGCGTTCGCGGAGCGCAGGCTCGAAGGCGATCTCACCGCGCATAGCCCGCTCGGTGATCGCCGCGACATGATCCTTCAGGCCGAGCGTGCCCGCGAGCCATCGATGCATTCCTGCTTGATCATGGTGGAATCCATGTCGGCCAGGAACAAACGCTTGCGGCGGTGGGAATCGGCGGGCAACACGGCGAGGTCGATGGGCTCGTTCGCCAGCGCCGCGCGCAGCCGCTCCGTCAGCGCGGCGGCATCACCGGTCACGAGGATTTCGGCGGCGACCTCCCGGTGGAGGATACGCGGCTGATGCTCGGTGCCGAGCACCTTGCGAGCCTCGGCCAGAACCGCATCCGTGATGGCCGGGCGGTCCGGGTTTGCTATCAGAACCGCGACCAGCATGCGGAGGAAAGCCTTGCCGTTGTGGGAAGCCGGGGAGCGCCCGGCGGCGGTTCTCATCGCAGGACCGACCGCCTCGGGCAAGTCGGCATTGGCGAGCCGTATCGCCCGCGAGCATGACGGCGTCGTCGTCAACACGGACTCGATGCAGGTCTATGCGGATCTGCGCGTGCTCACCGCCCGGCCGGACCCTGCCGAAGAGGCGGCGGTGCCGCACCGGCTCTATGGCCATGTCGATGGGGCGACGAACTATTCGCTGGGCCATTTCGCCCGCGATGCCGCCGCACTCCTCGACGGGCTCGACGGCCGCCTGCCGGTCTTCGTCGGCGGCACGGGCCTGTACTTCAAGGCGCTCGAACAGGGCTTCTCGGAGTTGCCTCCCGTGCCGGAGGAGATTCGCGCCGAGATTCGGTTGCGGGCCGAGGGCCGGGCGACCGAGGCGCTCCATGCCGACCTCGCGCAGCGTGATCCCGAGGGCGCCGCGCGCCTGCGACCGAGCGACCGGATGAGGGTGATGCGCGCCCTCGAAATCCTCGCGGCGACCGGCCGTCCCATCGGGAGCTTCTACGGCGATCCCGTGCCGGGTCCCCTGGCGGGACGCTTCCTGCACAAGCTGTTCCTGGCCCCCGACCGAGCGCTGCTGCGGGAGCGCATCGATGCGCGGTTTCGCGCCATGATGACGGCAGGTGCCCTCGATGAGGTGGCGGCGCTGCGCGAGCGTCGCCTGGATCCGATGCTGCCCGTGATGCGCGCCCATGGCGTGCCGGGGCTGATCGCCCATCTCAACGGCAGCATGAGCCTGGAGGATGCGATCATCCGGGGGCAGGCGGACACCCGCGCCTATGCCAAGCGGCAGTTCACGTGGTTCCGCCACCAGATGGGCGACGCGTGGCGATGGATCGATCCGGAGGCGTGCTGACACGCCGCCGGAGCGTCAGTTCCGCCGGAGCAGACGCTCGAAATAGTCGAGCTCTTCCTGCGGACGGCTCGGATCGCCGAGCTTGCGCCGAAGCTCTTCCATGATCCGGCGGGCGCGCTGCACGGCCGATTCGTCGGCGGTGGGCACGCGGACCCGGCCGTCGCTCATCTCCTTGCCGCGCGTCGGGCGGCCGAGGGGATCGTCGTCGCGGGCGCCGGCTTGGCCTTCCTGGCCCGGCTGCTGGCCCTCGCCGGTTTGTCCCTCGCCCTCGGCCTGGGCCATCTCCTGCATCTGCTGAGCCATGCCCTCGGCCCCACGCTGGAGCCCGTCCAGGGCGCGGCCCTGGGCATCGACGGCATCGCCCTCGTTGCCCTGCTTCAGCGCCTCCTCGGCGTCGCGCATGGCCTCTTCGGCATCGGCGAGACCCTGCTCGCCGCGCATGCCGTTCTCCTTCATGCGCTGTTCGAGGTCCTGAAGCCGCTCGCGCAACGCCTGCTGGCGATCGCCGGGGCTGCCGCTCTGGCCCTGCTGCCCCTTCTGGCGGCTACCCTGCTGGCCCTGTTGACCCTGCTCACCGGGCGAGCCCTGCTGCCCCTGCTGCTGTTGACCTTGCTGTTGCTGCTGGCCGCGCTGCCCCTGCTGCTGCTTCTGACCGCGCTGGCCCTGCTTCGGCTCGTTGCCATCGCGGAAGGTCTCGTCGCGCAGGTCCTGCTGGTCGCGGGTCATCTGGTCGAGATCGCGCATCTGCTTCTGCATCTGCTTGGCGGACTCGTTGCCCTTGGCGCCCTTCTCGGCCGTCTGCAGGTTTTCGAGGATGTTACGCAGTTGCTCCATCAGGCGCTGCGCCTCGGCGGTGTCGCCGCGCTGCATCGCGTCCGCCATGTCCTGGATCATCTTGTTAAGATCGTCGGGCGTGACGGATTTCTGCTGGCTCTTGCCGTTGTCGCTGCGCTGCTTCTGCTCCCCGGGTTCGCGGTTCTGCTTCTGCGCCATCTCGTTCAGGAACTTGTCGAGCGCTTGTTTGAGATCCTGCGTGAGGCGCTTGATCTCCTCGTCGGGCGCGTTCCGGTCGATGGCCTCCTTGAGCCGGTCCTGGGCCTGACGCAGCTGCTTCTCGGCATCCGAGAGATCGCCGTCCTCGATCTTGAGGGCCATCTCCCACAGGAGGTCGGCGACCTCGGTCAGGTCGGCGTCGGTCTTCGCCCGGCGCAGGCGGTTCGTGGCCGTGCGCAGGCCGAGGAAGATCGGCGGCTGCGGCGTGAACTTGTCCGGAGCGATGAGCAGGGCGTCGAGCCCCGCCTGCACGCGCGGCCGGCCCTGATCCGGCTCGGTGACGAGGCGGCGGCGCTCCTCCGCGAGGGACCGGGCGAGGGGATCGCGGAAGATCCGGCCCGGCAGGGTCATCTCGCTGACCGGCGTCGTGCCCTCCTGTCCCGCCTCGTCCTTCACGACGATGCGGAAGCGCACCTTGGCCCCCGCCCACGGGTTATCGGTGAGGTCCACCAGGGACTTCGTCTCGGTCTGCCCGCTCGGATCGCCCGGCAGGGCCAGGGAGATATGGGGCGGCGGCACCAGGGAGCGGCCGGGCTTCAGCGGCTCCACGAGACCCTCGGCGGAGGCGATGCCGTAATCGTCCTTCGCGCGGTAGGTGAGGCTGAACGTGCCGCGCCCGTTCAATTCCGGCGAGCCGACGAGGCTGACCTCGGGGGGCGTATCCGGGATGGCGTCGATCGTCAGGCGTTGCGTGCCGCCGGGCGTGGCAAGGGTGAGATCGGCCGCGCCGGTCACCCGAAAGCGTTCTTCCCGTATGTCCGGACGAGGCGCTTGTCCCGGAACGGGGGTGAGGCCGCGTCCCGGTGTCAGGACCGAATGCGTGCCCTGTCCCTCGCCCGCGATGCGGACAATCAACTGCGAATTGACGGGCGCGCGCAGGTGCTGGTCACCCGCCCCGATGGAGACGAGAAGCGGCGGCATCCGCGTATAGAGCGGCGGATCGATCCAGCCGTCGATGCGGAAATTCGGGCCGGGGGCCGGTGGGGCGGACCAGTCGAAGGCGGCGCCAAGGCGCTGACGCCATTCCGGCCCGGCCACGAATAGGGCGGCGCCAGTGGCCACGATCAGTGAGGCGCGGAGGGCGTAGGGATCGCGGCGAACCATCCCCGGCCGGGGCGGCCCGACCTTGAGGGCCGCGACGGCCCGCGCGGCCCGAGCCCGGTGTAGGTCCCACAGGGCGCGGCTGCCCGCATCGGCCGAGCCGACGGCGAGCACGTCCTCGGCGGCCGAGGCCGGGCCGTGGGCGAAGATCGGATCGCGGCCTGCCGCCTCGCGGTCGATCCGCGCCAGGGCCGCGCTCCGGCCGGGACGGGGCAGGCGCAGCAGCGGGATCAGCGTGGCAACGAAGCCCACCGCGAAGAGGCCGAGGCCGATCTTCCGCCACAGAGGCGGGATGTCGAGCCAGAGACCGGCCCAGGAGACCGTCAGGAAGGCCAGTACGAAGGCGAGGCTGCGCCAAAGGATCGGCCATGCCGCCTCCCAGAGGACGACAGCCTTTGCCTGGGCGACGAGGCGATCGAGCCGTGCGACCTCACCGGACTTGGTCCGCTCGCCGTCCGCTCCGTCGCCGCGTTGGCTGCTTCTCACGCTGCCCGATCCGCCGTTCCGCTCAGGCGCCGGGGCGCCCATCCATGGAGCCTAGCATGGTGGCCCTGGCCCGACGCCGGGTCAAATCGGCGCGACGGGTCGCGCTCACTCAGGCGTGAGACTGGATGAAGTTGCGCACCTGCGGATAGATCTGGTTCTCCCACTTACGCCCGGCGAAGACGCCGTAATGGCCGACGCCTGCCTGGAGATGGTGGGTGCGCATGTAAGGCGGCAGGCTGGAGCATAGGTCGTGCGCCGCCATGGTCTGGCCCACGGCGCAGATATCGTCGCGCTCGCCCTCGACCGTCATCAGCGCCGTCTTACGGACAGAGCGCATGTCGATCTCCTCGCCGCGCCATGTCGAGCTCGTTCTTGGCGAGGGTGTAGTCCTGGAACACGGTCTTGACCGTCTCGAGATAGAAGTCGGCCGCGAGATCGAGGACCGCGAAATACTCGTCGTAGAAGGTCTCGATCGCCGCTGCCTTGTCGGCCTCGCCCTTCACGAAGTGCCAGAACAGGTCGCTGTGGCCTTGGACGTGGCGTTTGGCGTTCATCGACATGAAGGCTGAAACCTGGACGAACCCCGGATAGACCCTGCGCCCCGCGCCCTTGTGGCGGTTCGGCACCGTCGCGATCAGGTTGCGCTCGAACCACTCGATCGGTTTCGAGGTAGCGAGCTCGTTCACGCCGGTCGGGTTGACCCGGCAATCCACCGGCCCGGCCATCAGCGTCATGCTGCGCGGGGCGGCCGGATCCTTGGTCTGCGCCATCACCGCCGCAGCGACGAGGGCCTGCACGGCGGGCTGGCAGACGGCGACGACGTGAGAACCCTCGCCCATCGTCTGCAGGAAGCCGACGAGATGGGCGACGTAATCATCGAAGCCGAACCGGCCCTCCGAGAGCGGCACATCGCGGGCGTTGTGCCAGTCCGTGATGTAGACGTCATGATCGGGCAGCATGGTGCGCACCGTGGCGCGCAGAAGCGTCGCGAAATGGCCGGAAAGCGGCGCCACCACGAGCACCTTCGGCTGCTCGGTGACGATGTCCTTCCGGAAGCGCAGGAGGGTGCCGAAGGGCGTGACCTCGACCTTCTCCTCCGCGACCGCGACCTCGCGGTTGCCGACCATCACGCTCTCGATGCCATAGGCGGGTCGGGCGAAGGTCAGTCCCGCACGCATCATCATCCGCGCACCGGCGGACAGCCAGTTGAGCGGCTCGCTGAAAGGCGCCCAGGGAGTCCAGGCCGAATCGAGGAGCTTGCCCCAGCCCCTCATCTGCTCTGCAAGGTCTGTTTGCAGATCGAACGCGTCGTACAGCATAGGTCGGGCGCTCGCAGGTGCGCGGCCCGGCACGCGGGCGAACAGGTGAGAAGGCGGAGGCGCTGGCCTTACGGGCGATAGCATCTGCATGGCCTCCAACGATGTGCCTCGATGGGCAGGTCGGCAACTCCCCCAAAGGAGAGACTCCCCCTGAAACGTGCCACCTGTGGCCCCGATGCACCAATTTTAATGCGTAGTGCGCCTATTTCCTCCCCTCTCACGTTCGTGATCGGAATAAAAATTCAACTCTAAGCCGAAAATGTTTGGAATCGGATCGGTGAAGGCGTTCCGTCCACGAATAGGCGCATGGGTCGAGCGCCGCGCGTGCGGCACCCTCCCGGTGGGCTCGCGCATCGGGTTTAGGACGCTTTACGGGCCACGACTTCGCGGTCGCTCCGGCGGTGCTCGCAGGCGACCTTGAGGTAGCGGTCGCCCCCACCGGGCAGACCGGCCTGCGCGGCCATCGCCTGGGCATGCATCAGGCACTCCATTGGCGAATGGGCGGGTGAGACGATGATGTCGAGCGCCGTATCGCGGGAGCAATCCTGGGCGATCAGCGTCCCCGCACAGACGAGGGCAACAGACAACAACTCGGGCATAACGGACCTCGTGTTCGAGTGATCGAAAGGTCCGCGGAGTGCTCCGGCGTGCGAGCGACCGCGATTATTGTTGCCTGGACGTATCCTCCCTTGGATACTTGGGTTAGCACGGGGCGTGCCACTCGGTGTGGCGAGAAACACTCAGGTCTCGCGCGTCAGGCGCGAGCCGGAAGCCACTGCGTCTCGGGCTCCACGGACGGAAGCAGCGATGCGGCGGCGTCGAGATCCACCACGAAGCGTTCGGTGAGGAGGCGCCACATCTCGGCGGTCGAACTGGCCTTCTGCTGTCGCAACTCGTTCACGGCACTGGCAACGCCGGAGGTGTTGAGAAGAACAGGCCTGACAACTCTGGGATCGACGTTAGGCATGGTCACGAGCCCGGTTTTCGATGGGTACACTATTGTGGAACGTGGTTAACGCTCGGTTAACACCTTGTTTTCGTGGGTGTTGGGCGAGTTGAACCGGCGCGGTTCAGCCCGGTTCACAAGCCGCTCGCCTTCCCCTATCAAGCGCGCTCATCAGGACGGCCTGCCCGGCCGAGCCACGGCAGGGACCGGCCCGGACCGGAGCAAGATGGACGCCTCTTCCGACCACGGCGCCGCGTCGCGGGCGACCCGCCTCGTCCTCGCCTCGGCCTCGCCGCGCCGCCTCGCCCTCTTGCAGCAGGTCGGGATCGAGCCGGATTCGCTCCTTCCCGCCGATATCGACGAGACGCCGCGCAAGTCCGAGCCGCCGCGCGACCTCGCCCGCCGCCTTGCCCGCGACAAGCTCGCGGCGGCCGAAGCCGCGCTCCACGGCGCGCAGGACGCGACGCCCACATGGCTGCTCTCCGCCGATACGGTGGTGGCCGTGGGCCGCCGTGTCCTGCCCAAGGCCGAATTGCCCGATGAGGCGGCCGATTGCCTGCGCATGCTCTCCGGGCGGCAGCACCGGGTCTACACGGCGGTGTGCCTGCTTTCGCCCAAGGGGCGCCGCGAGCGGGTGATCGAGACGCGGGTGCGCTTCAAGCGCCTCTCAGGACGCGACATCCAGGGCTACATCGATTCCGGCGAGTGGCGCGGTAAGGCGGGCGGCTACGCCATCCAGGGCATCGCGGGCGCCTTCGTGGTGAAGCTCGTCGGCTCCTACAGCGCGGTGGTCGGTCTGCCGCTCTACGAGACGGTGAGCCTGCTTGACGGCGAGGGCTATCCCATCCGCGCAGGCTGGGCGGCCGCCGCGTGAGCGCCGCCCGCTGCCCGATCTGCCGCAAGCCGACGGTGCCGGAGTTTGCGCCGTTCTGCTCGCAGCGTTGCGCCGATGTCGATCTCGGCCGCTGGTTCAACGAGCGCTACGCGATCCCCGTCGAGGACGACGAAGACGACGAGCAGCCCGAAGCCCGTCCGCCGCTTTCCGAAGAGGACTAGGCCGCCCGGCGCTGGTGGCGCGCGAGCAGGTCCGGCAGGGCCTTGAGATCGAGGGGCTTTGCGAGGAAGCCGTCGAACCCCGCCGCGTGGGCGACCACTTCGTCGTCCTGGCTGGCATTGGCGGTGAGCGCGATGAGCCGCAGCCGCGTGCTCGTTCCGGCCTCCGCCGCCCGGATGCTTCGGGCGACCTCGTGCCCGTCGAGCCGGGGCATGCGGATATCGATGAGGGCGAGGTCGAACGGTCCCGAATCCTCGAACCGTGCCACCGCCTCGGCCCCGTCGGGGGCGTGGACGACGCTGCAGCCCAGCCGCTCCAGGGCGCGGGTGGCGAGCAGCGTGTTGATCGGATTGTCCTCCGCCAGCAGCACTCGCAGGCTGTTCGACGTGGGAGCGGCCTGCGCCGCCGGCCGGGTGGGGGCGCTCACCGGCGGGGTCTCGGCGAGGCGCTCGACCAGCGAGCGCGCCCGCACCGGCTTCACGAGGTAGCCGTCGAACCCGGCGGATGCGGGGGCACCGAAATCCCGGCGATCGAAGGGCGAGAGCAGAACGATGCGGCGGCGCACGCCGCATGTCCGCGCTGCCTCCGCGATCCGGCGCACAGCCTCGTCCCCGAGGGCGCGGTCGGCGATCACCGCGTCGAAGGTGACGGCGGAGAGGGCGTTCAGACCTTCCTCCAACCCGCGCACGATCACGGCCGCGCCGCCATGGCGGCTCAGCGCGCTGGCGAGATAGGGCGCCTGATAGGGCGAATCGGCCACGATCAGGCAACGGTGGCCCGCGAGGCGAGGCGCTTCGGCGTCGATCTCGGCGGTGGCGGGGAGGGCGGGCAGCGGCAGCACCGCGCGGAAGGTCGAGCCGGTGCCGACACGTGATTGCGCATCGACGCGTCCGCCCATCCGGGTGGCGAGGCGACGGGTGATCGCAAGGCCGAGTCCGGTCCCTTCGTATCGCTGGGCAGCGTGGTCCTCGCCCTGCTCGAATTCCTCGAACAGGCGGGGCAGGCGCTCCTCCGGGATACCGGGGCCCGTGTCGGCGACCGACAGCACCAGCCCCTCGCCGCCGAAGGAGAGGGACACGCCGACGCCGCCCCTGTCAGTGAACTTGATGGCGTTGCCCGCGAGGTTGAGCAGGATCTGGCGGAAGCGATCCGCATCGCCGACGAGGGAAGCGGGAACGTCCGCCCCGACATCGAGGGCAATCTCAAGGCCCTTGTCTTGCGCACGGGGTGCCAGAAGCTCCACCACGCCCTCGGCGATGGCGGCGGGGTCGAAGGGCTCGGAGGCGAGATCGATCCGCCCGGCCTCGATCCGCGAGAAGTCGAGGATGCCGTCGATCAGCCCGAGCAGCGCCTTCCCGCTCGCCCTGACGGCTTCGACATAGGTCTTCTGCTCCGGGTCCAGGCCCGTGCCGATCAGCAGGTCGGTCATGCCGATCACGCCGTTCAGCGGGGTGCGCATCTCGTGGCTGACGGTGGCGAGGAAGCGGGACTTGGCGACGCTCGCGCTTTCGGCCCGTGCCAAGGCGGCGTCGAGGGCCTTCACCGCCTCGACGCGAGCGGTGATGTCGCGGCCCGCACGCAGCCATTGCATCGGCCCGTCGCCATCCGCGACGGGTACTTCCACCACGTCGAACCACCGTTCGCGGCCATCAGCCGTGCGGATGCGCGTCTCGACACGGCGCAGGCCATCGTCGCGCACCGAGACCGTCTCGCCGTCGAGATCCTGCGGCTCGATCGGCTCGCCGATCAGCGCGGCGGGCGAGCGGCCGAAGAGCCGCGCGTAGCCCTCATCCGCGTAGGTGATGCGCCCGTAAGCGTCCCGTTGCACGACATGGTCCGTCGTTGCGGCCACCAGGGCACGGTAGCGCTCCTCCCCCTCGTTCGCCCGCCAGACGCGGTCGTACAGGCTTTCCTCGTCAACCTCAGTCTGCGCGCCCTTTCGGCGTCGCAGGCGCGACAGACCGGCGACACCGCCGGCCAGCAGAAGCAGCAGGGCGGCCAGGACGAGTTCGATGTTCGGCATGAACGCCTCCGCGCCGGGTCGTGGGCGAGACGTTCGCAGGGGAACCTGAAGGTGCCGTCAGGAAATGCACTTAACCAGTGGTTGCTGTGGATGCACGTCTGACGTGAATCGCCGTGAAGCATCGATCCAGCGTGCATTTGAAGCGTTGCCTGCGCGATAATGGCTAAGCGGGGATGCGAATGCCGGGCGAGCGCTACGACGTCATCATCATCGGGTCCGGGCCGGGCGGCGGAACGATGGCATGGCGCTTGGCCCAGACCGGGAAGCGCATCCTGCTCGTGGAGCGTGGCGACTATCTGCGTCGCGAGCCCCGGAACTGGGACAGCCAGGCGGTGATCGTCGATGGCTATTACCAAGCGAGCGAGACTTGGTATTCCTCCGACGGAAAGAGTTTCCATCCCGGCCTCCATTACTATGTCGGCGGCAATTCGAAATTCTACGGCTCGATCCTGTTCCGCCTGCGCGAGCGGGATTTCGGTGAGATCCGTCATCAGGACGGCCTCTCCCCGGCTTGGCCGGTCGGCTACAACGAGTTCGAGCCGTATTATCAGGCGGCGGAGGAGTTGTTCCACGTCCACGGCCTGCGCGGCGAGGACCCGACCGAGCCCTGGGCGCGCAAGCCCTATGCCCACCCGCCGGTGAGCCACGAGCCGCGCATTCAGCAATTGTTCGACGACCTGAAGCGCGAAGGGCACCAGCCCTTCCACCTGCCGGTCGGCGTGCGCCTCGTGGAGCGCGACGGTCAGCCGGTCTCGACCTCGCCCTGCATCAAGTGTGAATCGTTCGACGGCTTTCCCTGCCCGACCAACGGGAAATCGGATGCGCAGGTCATGTGCGTCGATCCCGCCCTGAGGGAT
Source organism: Methylobacterium komagatae (assembly GCF_042661665.1). NCBI lineage: Bacteria > Pseudomonadati > Pseudomonadota > Alphaproteobacteria > Hyphomicrobiales > Methylobacteriaceae > Methylobacterium > Methylobacterium komagatae. The sequence goes on along the minus strand of NZ_JBHSWN010000001.1, from coordinate 528,368 downwards.
TGCCCGAACCTGACCCTGTCCGTGCGCACCTATGTGGAGCGCCTCGTGACCAACGCCTCCGGCACCAGCGTCACCGGGATCGAAGGCACCCGCGACGGCGAGCCCTTCTCGGCGAGCGCCGATCTCGTGGTCGTGGCCTGCGGGGCCCTGTCCTCCGCACTCCTGATGCTGCGCTCGGCCACCGACCGGCACCCGGATGGGCTCGCCAACGGTTCGGGCCAGGTGGGGCGCAACTACATGCGCCACAACAACTCGACGGTGCTGGCGATCTCGAAGATCCCGAACCCGACGCGGTTTCAGAAGACGCTCGGCCTCAACGACTTCTATTTCGGCGATCCCGACACCAGGGATTCGTGGGATTTTCCCCTCGGCCACATCCAGATGGTCGGCAAGTCGGACGGCGCGCAGGTCCATGGTGAGGGCTTGCCGGGCTTCCTACAATGGTTCCCGGAGAAGCCCTTCGACTGGATCGCCAAGCACTCGGTCGATTTCTGGCTGACCTCGGAGGACATCCCGAAACCGGAAAACCGGATCTTCTATCGAGACGGTAAGGTCCATCTCGACCTCACCGAGACCAACGACGAGGCGCATCGCCGCCTTCGACAGAAGCTGCGCGAGATCTGCGACAAGACGCACATCCACCCGCACCTGTTCGACCGCTCGCTCTATCTCGGCAAGAACGTGCCGATTGGCGGCACGGCCCATCAGGCGGGAACGCTGCGCTTCGGCACCGATCCGGCCACCTCCGTCCTCGACCGGGACTGTAAGGCGCACGCGCTGGACAACCTCTACGTCACGGATGCGAGCTTCTTCCCCTCGATCGGCGCGGTGAACCCGACCTTGACCATCATCGCCAACGCCCTCCGGGTCGCCGACCACCTGATCGCGCGCCTGGATGCCCACGACGAAATTCCACCGCCCCGCCTTTTCGACCACACGGACCCGCCCGAACCCCTTTCCGCCCGCGCGTAGGAAGGGCATCCTGGCATCGGCAGATCCCAGCGAGACGAGTCATGAGTACGCCTGCTTCCGGACTGTCACCGCTGTGCGAGGCCATTGCCCGCACCCTCTACGAGCATGATGGCAGCGGCCTCGCCGGAGCGCCGGGCTGGGACGAGGAGCGTCTCGACGGCGAGCATCCGGGCCTGCGCGAGCGCTATCGCGGCCGGGCCGAGGCACTGCTCGACGGGCCGCTGAAGGATTTCCTCGCGGGGTTGGAGCGGGGCGACCAGTTGCGCGGCGAGTTGGAAGAGGAGTTGCGCGTCCTGCGCCGCCAGCGGATCGCAGCGGAACGGGAGCGGGAACTGCTCGAGGCCAACAACCGGATGCTGGACCGCGCCCGTGCCGCCGAAGCGGCCCGCGCGGATGCCGAGACGGCACGCACAACCCTCGAGCGGGAGCGCGACGTCGCCCGCGAGGCGGAAGCCTTCTGGCAGCAATTCGCCTTCGATGCGGACGACCTCGCGACCCAGCGCCTCGTCCGGGCGGCGGAGGCGCAATGGGCGGCCGAGCGCGAGGCGATCCGCGAACGCGCCCAGCGCGAGCGTGTGGAGGGCGCGCTCAAGCTGTTCGCCGACCGTGCCGAGATGATGCCGAAGGAGGGATGGGTCTCCGATCTCATCGGCACCAACCGCGATCTGCCGCTCTGGTGGTTCCACGCGGCACAGGTCGCCCTGCAACGGGCCGAGCCGGCCGCCGAATACGCGGCGCCGGAGCGCAAGGAGGGGTAGGGTCCGTTCGTGACGACGATCGTCCACCCCGTCATGATTTCCAGCGCTTGAGCCCGTCATGGCCATCGATCACGTCGATCTCGCCCGGCTCGACCTAAATCTGCTCGTTGCGCTCGACGCGCTGCTTCAGGAGCGCAACGTCACGCGGGCCGCCGCGCGAATCGGCATCGGCCAGTCGGCGATGAGCGCGAGCCTCGCGCGCCTTCGCCGCCTGTTTGATGACGAACTTCTCACCCGCGCGCCCGATGGCATGCGTCCGACGCCGCGGGCCATCGCCCTGGCCGAGCCGCTCCGGGGCGTGCTGCGCGGGGTGCAGGCGCTGGTCCATCGCGACGAGCATTTCGACCCGGCGACGCTGGAGCGAACCTTCATCGTCAGCCTGCCGGACAGCCTGGAGATCCTGCTGGGGCCGCGCCTGATCGCGCATCTGCGCGCCCATGCGCCGGGGGTGCGCCTGCTGCTGCGCTCGGTCGAGGCGGTACGCATCCTCGACGAGCTCGACGCCGACCGGGTCGATCTGGCGCTCGGTCTCTTCAGCAGGGGGCAGGTGCATCACAAGCAGCGCCTGCTCTACCGTGACAGCTATGTGGTGCTGTTTAACGCCGAACTCGTCGGCCTCGCCGCCCCGATCGGGCTGGAGGATTATCTCCGCTTTCCCCACGTCCTGACCTCCTTGCGCGAGACAGCCCATGGCGTGGTGGACGACGCGCTGGCGCTGATCGGGCGGGCACGCGTGCTCGCCGTGACGACGCCGCGCTTCCTCGTGGTGCCCTCACTGGTGAGGGCGGCGCCGCTCCTCGCGACGATGCATGCGCGGCTCGCGACGTCCTTCGCCGGGGCACTCGGCCTCAGCACCAGCCCGGTGCCGGTCCCCCTCGACGACGTGGCCGTGTCGATGCTCTGGCATGCCTCATACGACAATGATCCCGCCCATCGCTGGCTGCGGAACCTTCTCGTTCACCTCGCCGGGGAGTCCTCCGCCCCGGCGGAATGAGAACCCGCGACATCTGTGACCCATCCTCTAATCCGGGCCTTGACCGGGCGGATCGTCAATTTTCTAACCGGGCGACGCGGGAAGCGACTGTTCTTCCCACCGCACATGCAGGGCGGGCCGCCGTGGAGACGGGCGGTTTCGCACTTTTGCCGAACGCTTTCGTTCCGCCCCCTCGTCACCTCAGCGGAAGACCCGATGCCCAAAGGTTCAGACCTCCTCGTCGCAGCCCTCGAGAACGAAGGCGTCGACCGCATCTTCGGCATTCCCGGAGAGGAGAACCTCGACGTTGTCGAGTCCCTGCGCACCTCGAAGATCCAGCTCGTGCTGACTCGTCACGAACAGGCCGCCGCCTTCATGGCCGCGACCCACGGGCGCCTCACCGGGCGTCCGGGCGTGTGCCTCTCGACGCTTGGACCGGGCGCGCTCAACTTCTCGACCGGCGCGGCCTACGCCCATCTCGGCGCGATGCCGATGATCATCATCACCGGCCAGAAGGGCATCCTGTCCTCGCGGCAGGCCAAGTTCCAGATCGTGGACGTGATCAGCTCGATGAAGCCGATCACCAAGATGGCCCGGCAGATCGTCTCCGCCTCCTCCATCCCGACCATCGTGCGCGATGCCTTCCGCGTCGCCATGGAGGAGCGGCCCGGCCCGGTCCTGCTCGAACTGCCGGAGGACATCGCCTCCGAGGAGGCCGAGGCCGGTCTCGTGCCCCCGCACCCGATCGACATCCCGGTCGCCCACCCGAAGGCCATCGCCCGCGCGGCGGAGATGATCCTGGCGGCCGAGCGCCCGCTGATCATGCTCGGCGCCGCCGCGAGCCGCCCCCGCGCCACGGGCGAACTCGGCGGGTTCGTCCACCGGACGCAGATCCCGTTCTTCACGACGCAGATGGGCAAGGGCACCGTCGCGGGTGGCACCAAGCTCTACATGGGCACTGCCGCCCTGTCCGAGCGTGACTACGTGCACGAGGCGATCGATCGGGCCGACCTGATCATCGCCATCGGTCACGACACGATCGAGAAGCCGCCCTTCTTCATGGGCCAGAAGGACCAGAAGGTCATCCACATCGGCTACATGCCCGCCAACGTGGAAGAGGTGTACTACCCCGACGCAGAGGTAGTGGGCGATCTCGGCCCCACCCTGAAGCTGCTCGCCGACGAACTCGAAGGCAAGCTGCCGAATGCCGGGGCGCTGCTCTCGCTGCGCGAGCACATCCTCGGGCACATCTCCGACCGGGCGACGGAGGACCGCTTCCCGGTGACGCCGCAGCGCCTCGTCCACGACGTGCGCAAGGTCATCCCCGAGGACGGCATCGTGTGCCTCGACAACGGGATGTACAAGATCTGGTTCGCGCGGAACTACCGGACCTACGTCGCGAACACGCTGCTCCTCGACAACGCGCTCGCCACGATGGGCGCGGGCCTGCCCTCCGCGATGATGGCGGCGATGCTCAACCCCGGCCGCCGCGTGATGGCCGTGTGCGGCGACGGCGGCTTCATGATGAACAGCCAGGAGATGGAGACCGCGGTTCGCCTCGGGCTCAACCTCGTCGTGCTGGTGCTGGACGATTCGGCCTACGGGATGATCCGCTGGAAGCAGGCGGTGGACCATTTCAAGGATTACGGCATGACGTTCCGCAACCCGGACTTCGTGAAGTACGCCGAGTCCTACGGCGCCACCGGCCACCGGATCGAGGCGGTCGAGGATCTCGCGCCGACCCTCGACAAGGCGTTCAACGCGGGCGGCGTCCACCTCGTGGCGGTGCCGATCGACTACTCGGAGAACACCCGCGTGCTGGTCGATGAGCTGCGCGCGAAGGTGAAGCCCTTCGAGCACGCCAAGTAGTTCGACCCCGCCACGTAATCTGACGACGACAAGCGAACGGACGGACAGGCGAGCCCATGAACCCCTTCACCTTCCAGACCACGCCGAACGTGCTCTTCGAGGCGGGCGCCGCCAAGAAGCTGCCCGACATCGTCGCGGGTTACGGCGCCAAGCGCGTCATGCTCGTCACCGACAAGGGCGTGCGTGCCGCCGGGCTGACCCGCTCGGCCGAGGAGGCGCTCGCGAAGGCGGGCGTCACCATCGACGTCTACGAGGATGTCGTGGCCGACCCGCCCTCCAGCGTCATCGAGGCCGCCGCCGCCCGCGCTCGCGATCTCGGCACGGACCTCGTCCTGTCGATCGGCGGCGGCTCGGCCCTCGATACGGCGAAGCTCGTCGCCTACCTCGCGAAGTCGGACGACAAGCTTGAGGACATCTATGGCGTCGGCCTCGCCAAGGGGGATCGCCTGCCGCTGATCCTGGCGCCGACCACGGCCGGGACCGGCTCCGAGGTGACGCCGATCTCCATCGTCACCACGCCGACCACCGAGAAGAAGGGTGTCGTCGCCCCGAAGCTCCTGCCGGATTGGGCGGTGCTCGATCCCGAACTGACGCTGGGCCTTCCCGCCCACGTCACTGCCGCCACCGGCATCGATGCGATGGTCCACGCCATCGAGGCCTTCACCAGCAAGAACAAGAAGAACCCGATCTCCGACCAACTCGCCAAGCAGGCGCTGGCCCTGCTCTCGGCCAACATCCGCACCGCCTGCACCGACGGCAAGAACGTCGAGGCGCGCTCCGGCATGCTGCTCGGCTCGATGCTGGCGGGCATGGCCTTCGCCAACGCGCCCGTCGCAGCGGTCCACGCTTTGGCCTATCCGGTAGGGGCGATCTTCCACGTGCCGCACGGGCTCTCGAACGCTCTCGTCCTCATGGGCGTGATGCGCTTCAACCTGAGCCATGCCCAGGCGCTCTACGCGGAACTGGCGCCGATCCTCGATCCCGCCGCCGCCAACCTGCCTGAGGCCGAGGCCGCCGCCCGGTTCGTGGAAAGCCTTCAGGCCATCTGCCACGATTGCAAGGTGCCCGCTTCGCTCAGCGAAGTCGGCGTCAAGCAGGGCGATCTGGAGCGCATGGCGACGGATGCGATGAAGCAGACGCGCCTCCTCGTGAACAACCCGCGCGAGGTCACCTACGACGACGCCTACAAAATCTACGCCGAGGCCCTCGGCGAAGTGCGCCCCGCGGCCTGACGACCAGACGGAGGACGGGACGGCTCACCCCATCCTCCGATCCATTTCAAGACACCGACCGAGAAGCTTTTCCCCACGCTAGACCTCATCCTTCGAGGTTGCCTCGCAGCACCTCAGGAAGAGGTGGGAGACGGGGAACGAGGGGCTTTTCGGTCCGTATCAACGGCCGGAGCGGGCAGAAAACCGGACGGGGGACACGCCAGGATGGACCAGTTCGACGCGTTCAAGGCGATGGGCGAGTTCTGGGCCCGCACGGGCATGGGCTTTCTGACGCCGCCCGGCATGGGCAACGGTGCCGCGAGTTGGGGCGCCTTCCCGCCAGCCACCGAGATGGGAGGCTTCGCTGACGCGCAAACCTCCCTGACCCGCGCCTGGACGGCAGCGACGGCCCTGTCGCAGACCCTCACCTCTTCCCTGCAGGGGGCAGCGGGTACGAGCGACCCCACCGCAGGCGCCGTGCTTGCGCGGATCTTCGATCCCCAGGCCTGGCTTGGCGGAACGAGCGATTTTGGCGCGGCCCTGAACCGGATGTCGGAGGGCCCGCAACTCGCCGACCTCTGGCAGACCGAGAAGCGTTTCGCCGCCCTGTTCGCGGCCTTCACCGGACTGCGGCAGGCGCAGGCCCAGCATCAGGCCGTGATGCTCGATGCCTGGACGCGGGCGGCGGGGGCCTTCGCCCGCACGGCCAACGAGCGGGCGGCCCGGGGCGAGGCCTACCCGAGCGCCCGCGACATGCTGCAACACTGGATCGAGACCGCCAACGGTGTGCTCCTCGATGTGCAACGCTCGGACGCCTTCCTCGCTTCGCAGCGCAACGTGCTGAAGGCGGCGACCGAATTGCGCCTCGCCCAGCAGGACGTGGCGGGCTTCATGAGCGACATGTACGGCCAGCCGACGCGGGCCGAACTTGATGACGTCCATCGCAGCCTCACCGAATTGCGCCGGGAGGTGAGGGCGCTCAAGAAGGAACGGCGTTCGTCCGCAAAGGCCGCGAAGGCCACCACGGCAGGGGAGGCGACCCATGGGTGATGCATCCGGCAGCCCCCCGCGCGGGACGGGCTCCCCCTCGACCTCTCCCCCGCCGAGATGATGGCGGAGGTCGGCGAGCTCGGCCGCAAGATGGCAGAAGGTGCCAAGCTCTTCGCCAGCGTCCGCGACGAGGACGTGCGCATCGCCACGACGCCGAAGGACCTCGTCTGGAGCCAGGACAAGGTCAGCCTCTACCGCTATCGCCCGCTCGCAGAGAGCAAGGGCCTGCCGCCGGTCCTCATCGTCTACGGGCTGATCGGCCGCTACACGATGGCGGACCTGCAGGAGGACCGATCGCTCGTCCGCAACCTCCTGAATCTCGGCCTCGACCTCTACGTGGTCGATTGGGGCAATCCCGGACGGGCCGACCGCTTCGTCACCATGGACGATTACGTCGATGGTTATCTCGCCGAATGCGTCGCCTTCATCAACGAGGCGACCCAGCGCGAAAAGGTGAACCTCCTCGGCATCTGCGAGGGCGGCGTATTCACCACCTGCTATGCGGCCCTCTACCCAGAAACCGTCAACGCCATGGTGCTGACGATCACGCCGGTCGATTTCCATGCCGACACCGTCGAGAACCGGAAGGGCCACGGTTTCATCAACGTCTGGGTGCGCTCGCTCTCCGCTGAGGACATCGACCAGTTGATCGCCGCGCAGGGCTCCCTGCCCGGCGAATTCATGGGCTCGGTGTTTTCCATGATGACGCCCATGCGCACCATGACGAAGTACAATCTCGATCTGCTCGAAGCTTTGGACGACCGCAAGAAGTTCCTGAACTTCCTGCGCATGGAGAAATGGATCTCCGACCGGCCGGATCACCCCGGCGAAGCGGCCAAGCAGTGGCTGAAGGACCTCTACCAGGACAATAAGCTGGTGCACAGCACCTTCGAGCTCGGCGGGCGCAAGGTGGAACTGAAGAACATCACCTGCCCGGTGCTCAACGTCTTCGCGCAGGACGATCACATCATCCCGCCCGCGACGTCGCAGGCTCTGCGCGGCAAGGTCGGGACGCAGGATTACACCGAGTTGGGGCTTCCCGGCGGGCATGTCGGCGTCTTCGTCGGCGGCAAGGCGCAGAAGTTGCTGGGCTCCGGCATTGCGGATTGGATTGCCGCCCATGGCTGACCCCCGCCGCCTCACCACCGGACTGAAGAACAAGATCGTCACCGCCGATGAGGCCGTGGCCATCGTCCAGGATGGCGACATGGTCGCCGTCTCCGGCTTCGTCGGCATCGGCACGCCCGACGAACTCATCATGGCGCTCGCCAAGCGCTTCACGGAGAGCCAGGGGCCGCGTGACCTCGGCCTGATGTTCGCCGCCGCCCCCGGCGACGGCAAGGATCGCGGCCTCAACCGCCTCGCCATGCCGGGCCTGATCCGCCGCGTGGTCGGCGGCCACTGGTCGCTCGTGCCGAAGCTCGGCGCCATGGCGATCGAGGGCGCGATCGAGGCGTACAACCTGCCGCTCGGCGTTGTGTCGCATCTCTACCGGGACATCGCGGCCAAGACCGCCGGTCACATCACAAAGGTCGGGCTCCACACCTTCGTGGATCCCCGCAAGGGCGGCGGCAAGCTGAACGACAAGACCAAAGAGGATCTCGTCAGCCTGATCGACCTGCACGGCGAGCCGTGGCTGCATTACCGGACCTTCCCGGTGAACGTCGCGCTGATCCGCGGCACCACCGCCGATCCCGCCGGCAACATCACCATGGAGCGCGAGGCGCTGACCCTGGACAACCTCGCCGCCGCCATGGCCGCGAAGAACTCGGGCGGCTTCGTGATCGCGCAGGTGGAGCGCATCGCCGAGAACGGCTCGCTCGCCCCGCGCGAGGTGACGGTGCCCGGCGTGCTGGTCGATTGCGTCGTGCTCTCGAAGCCCGAGAACCACCATCAGACCTACGCGACGCCCTACAACCACGCCTTCACCGGCCGCCAGCGTGTCCCGCTGGACCGGATCGGCACGTTGCCGCTGGATATCCGCAAGGTCATCGCCCGGCGCTGCGCCTTCGAATTGCCGATGGGCGGCGTCGTGAACCTCGGCATCGGTGTGCCGGAGGGCGTCGCCAAGGTGGCGGCAGAAGAGCGGGTGCTGAAATACCTGACGCTCACCGCCGAGCCCGGTGTCATCGGCGGATTACCGCAGGGCGGGCTCGATTTCGGCGCGGCGTTGAACCCGGCTGCCGTGCTCCACCAGAACCAGCAATTCGACTTCTACGACGGCGGCGGCCTCGATCTGGCCTGCCTCGGCCTCGCCGAAGCGGATGCCGAGGGCAACGTCAACGTCAGCCGGTTCGGGTCGAAGCTCGCGGGGGCGGGCGGCTTCATCAACATCTCGCAGAACGCCAAGCGCCTCGTCTTCGCAGGCAGCTTCACGGCGGGCGGGCTCGACCTCGCCATCGCGGAGGGACGACTCACGATCCGGCAGGAGGGCAAGTCCCGCAAGTTCGTGCGGGCGGTCGAGCAGGTGACCTTCTCCGGCGCCTATGCCGCCGAGCGCGGGCAGCCGGTGCTCTACGTGACGGAGCGGTGCGTCTTCCGCCGGACCTCCGAGGGCGTCGAACTCATCGAGGTCGCCCCCGGCATCGATATCGGACGGGACATCCTCGCTCACATGGATTTCGAGCCCATCGTGCGCGACCCCGTGCCGATGGATTCGCGCCTGTTCCGGGACGAGGCGATGGGCCTGGAGCACAGGCTCCTCGGAATGAGCCTGTCCGAGCGGATGTCCTACGACGAGGAGCGCAATACGCTCTTCGCCAATTACGAAGGTTTCCACGTCCGGACTGTGGAAGACGTCGATCTCGTTCGGCGGGAATTCGAGCGGATTTGCCAACAGATCGGCAAACGTGTGCACCTCATCGCGAACTATGACGGGTTCGAGCTTGATCCCGCCGTGGCCGAAGCCTACTTCTCGATGATCGCCTATCTGGAAAGCCGCTACTACGCCACGGCCTCGCGGTACACGACGAGTGCCTTTATGCGGCTCAAGCTCGGCGCCTCCCTGCAATCGCGGGATCTTGCGCCCCACGTGTTCGAGACGCGCGCGGAGGCTCAGGCCCGCAGCACGGCTCGAAGCGTGCCCTCGCGGCCGCAGCAAGAGCCGTTGCCGCCCAAGGAACCGTTGGATGCCTGAGACCGGTGATCGCTTAAAGCTCAACAATCCCGAGCTTCTGGTCGAAGCCTGCCTGATCGGCGGGGAATGGTCGAAGTCCGGCTCGGGCCAGATCGATGTCACCAACCCGGCCACCGGCGCGGTCATCGCGCGGGTGCCGAATGCGGGCGCCGAGGAGACGAAGCGCGCGATCGCCGCCGCGCACGCCGCCTATCCGGCTTGGCGGGCCAAGACCGCCAACGAGCGCGCCGTGCTGCTGCGTAAGCTCGCCGCCGTGATCACCGAGAACCAGGAGGATCTGGCTCAGATCCTCACGGCCGAGCAGGGCAAGTCCCTCACCGAGGCGCGGGGCGAGGTCGGCATGTCGGCCGCCTACGTCCTGTGGTTCGCCGAGGAAGCTCGCCGCGTCTACGGCGAAACCGTGCCGTCGCCCTGGGCCGACCGGAAGATCCTCGTCACCAAGGAGCCGATCGGCGTCGTCGCGGCGATCACCCCGTGGAACTTCCCGTCCTCGATGATCGCGCGCAAGCTCGCCCCGGCGCTGGCGGCGGGCTGTCCCATCGTCATCAAGCCGGCCTCGCAGACGCCGCTTTCAGGTCTCGCCTGGGGCAAGCTTTGCCAGATGGCGGGCATTCCCGACGGGCTGGTCTCGATCCTCACCGGTCCGGCCCGCGCCATCGGCGGCGAGCTGACCGGCAACCCGCTCGTGAAGAAGGTGACGTTCACCGGCTCCACCGAGGTCGGCAAGGTGCTGCTGAAGCAGGCTGCCGAGACGGTGAAGAAGGTCTCGATGGAATTGGGTGGCAACGCCCCCTTCATCGTGTTCGACGATGCCGATCTCGACCGGGCGGTGGCGGGCGCGATGCTCGCTAAGTTCCGCAACTCGGGCCAGACCTGCATCTGCACGAACCGCTTCCTCGTGCAGGACGGTATTTACGACGCCTTCGCCGAGAAGATGGCCGAGGCGGCGAACAAGCTGAAGGTCGGCGACGGCACGCAGGAGGGCGTCGCCCAGGGTCCGCTCATCGATATGGCGGCCGTGGAAAAGACCGAGGCGCATATCCGCGACGCCGTCGAGAAGGGCGGCAAGGTCATCGCGGGCGGCCATCGCCACGCGCTGGGCGGCCAGTTCTTTGAGCCGACCGTCGTCGTGAACGCGACTCCAGCCATGGACGTCGCCCGCGAAGAGACCTTCGGGCCGCTCGCTCCGCTTTTCCGCTTCAAAGACGAGGCGGAGGCGATCCACATGGCCAACGACACCGAATACGGCCTCGCTTGCTACTTCTACACCCGCGACCTCGGCCGGGCCTTCCGCGTCTCCGAAGCGCTGGAATATGGCATGGTCGGCGTCAACGAGGGCATCATCACCACTGAGGTGGCACCCTTCGGCGGCGTGAAGGAATCGGGCCTCGGCCGTGAGGGCGGCCGTCTTGGCATCGAGGACTACCTCGAGGTGAAGTACGTCTGCCTCGGCGGCCTCGGCGCCTGACACGATGAGGGGGCGAGCCCCCTCACTCACGCCTCCTCGCGTTGCGATTCTTCCTCCACCCCCTCCGGCTTCTGCCGGGGGGCGGTGGCATCGCCGTCGGCTTGCGAGACGAGCCGCATCGCCCGCGCCGTCAAAAACCAGCAGCCCGGCTCGGAGGCCTTGTCGCGACCGCGGTCACGCGTGCGCAGAAGTCCGCGACGGACCAGGGACCGCACGGTGCGCATTTCACCGGGATCGGGCGCCGGCAGGGGCCCCTCGGATCGCAGGCGGCGGAGCATGGCCCTCTGCGCGGGGGTTAATTGCCACCAGAGATTTGGTACGATCCGTTCGGGCATCTTGAGATTGGAATGAATCCAGATTCGCCCGCCAAAGCAATGGGGTTCTTCCCTAATTTATGTGGTAATTCGGCAAAGGATGGGTCCGGTGTCAGCGCCGAGCCGCCGCGTTGACGGATGCCCCATCGGTAGGCCTATAGCTCCCGGCGGCCCCGCATCTCGCGGCATGGGCAAGCTGGAGGCTGATTCCGGGCGCATGTCGGTCGCCGAGGAGCACAGGAACACGTCGACCGAGGCGGAGGACGACGGGCAACCGGCGACTGATCGCTCGGCCGTGGGCCTCGTGGCGGTGATCGTCGCCGCTACGGAGGGAGAGCCGCGCGCCCTGACAATCCGCGTTCCGGAGCAGGCGGCCTGCCGGGGCGACGGCTTGCCGGCCGGACCGCTCGTGCCGGAGCACGCCACGCTGGAGCGCGGCCTGCGTGCCTGGGTGGAGCGGCAGACCAACCAGCGCCTCGGCTATGTCGAGCAGCTCTACACCTTCGGCGACAGGGACCGGTCCGGCAGTGAGGGCGCGCCCGCCGCCCACGCCCTGTCGGTGGCGTATCTCGCCCTGGTGCGCGAGGAGCGCCCAGCCGGTCTCGCCGAGGCGACCTGGCACAATTGGTACCGCTACCTGCCCTACGAGGATTTCCGCCGGGGTCGCCCGGCCGAACTCGACGCCATCGCTCCCCGGCTGATGGAATGGGCCGCCGCGCCCGCTGACAAGGCTCTGCGTCAGCGCCGCCTCGACCGGCTCGGCCTGACCTTCGGCATGAATGGCGGCACGTGGAACGAGGAGCGGGTGCTCGAACGCTACGAGTTGCTGTTCGAGGCCGGGCTGATTCCCGAATCGCGCGGTAATCCGGGGCAGGGCCGGGCGGGCGATCCGACCGGGGTGCCCATGGCCTTCGACCATCGCCGGGTGCTCGCGACGGCCATCGGACGCCTGCGCGGCAAGATCAAATACCGCCCGGTTGTGTTCGAACTAATGCCGCCGGAATTCACGCTGCTGCAGTTGCAGCGCACCGTCGAGGCGCTGTCTGGCGTCCAATTGCACAAACAGAATTTCCGCCGCCTCGTCGCCCAGCAAGGGCTGGTAGAGGAGACGGAGAGCATCACCAGCGGCGCGGCGGGACGCCCCGCGCGCCTCGTGCGCTTCCGCCGGGAAGTTTTGCTCGAACGCCCGGCGCCCGGACTGCGGCTGCCCTCTCGACGGGTGGGCTAGGCCTACCCGTAGGTCTGATCTTCACCGGGGAAGGTCCCCGCCCGAACCTCGTCGGCATAGGCCTTCACCGCGCCCTCGATATGGGCGCGTAGCGAGCCGAACTGGCGCACGAATTTCGGCGTCCGCTCGGACAGGCCGAGCATGTCTTCCAGAACGAGGATCTGCCCGTCGCAAACCGAGGAAGCGCCGATGCCGATGGTGGTGGCTGTCACCTTGGGTGAGGTCGCGATGGCCCTGGCCACCGGCTCGACGATGCCTTCCAGAACGATCGCGAACGCGCCCGCTTCGGAAATGGCGCGCGCGTCCTCGATCAGGCGTCGCTCGTCGTCGGGCGCGCGACCCTGCACCTTGAACCCGCCCATCACGTTCACGGCCTGGGGGGTGAGGCCGATATGGCCCATCACCGGCACGCCGCGCTGGACAAGGAAGGCCACGGTGTCCGCGAAATGCGCGCCGCCCTCCATCTTGATCGCCCCGGCGCCGGTCTCCTTCAGCACGCGGGAGGCGTTGAGGAAAGCCTGCTCCCGGCTCGCCTCGTAGGAGCCGAAGGGCATGTCCACCACTACCAGCGCGCGGGACGTGCCCCGCATCACCGCCTGTGCCTGAAGGATCATCATCTCCAGGGTGACGGGAATGGTCGATTCCATCCCGTGCATCACCATGCCGAGGGAATCACCCACGAGGATGAAGTCGCAGAAGGGATCGACGATGCCCGCAGTATGAGCGTGATAAGCCGTGAGGGCGACGATCTTGCGCCCTTCGGCCTTGCGCTTACCCATATCCACCGCCCGCAGGCGGCGGGATTGGATGACCTGGGACATGCCACGCTCCCCAACGCTGTAAGCCGGACACCGGCGCGGCGCCTTATACGACAGGCGCGGCCGGGGTGCAGGGGCGCCGCAGGGCGGAATGGGGGAGTTGTCAGGCGCTATCGCTCTGCGGGCGCGGCCGCCTTCCAGGCCGCATCCTCGGTGATGTTCCGAGTCTCGTGGAGATCCTGCCAACCCTCGACGCCTAGGGGGAACCAGTGCACCGCGGTGTAGCCCTTCTCCACGAGGCGCTTGCCCGCGTTCCAGCTGCCCCAGCACTCCACGTGACAGAAGACCACGATGGGCTTGGCCTTGTCGCCGCCGGTCAGTTGCGCGACGCGCTCGTAGAACAGCGCCTCCCGGTCCGGCGCCAGCGGGACGGCCCCCGCATTCGGGAGCCAGATCGAACCCGGGATCGAAGGATGGACCGGCAGCCACGGCCGACCTTCGGGAAAGTTCGCGGGCTTGCGCTCACGCATGGCGACATCGATCAGCACCGGCTTGTCCGGCGCCTCCATCAGGGCCGCCACCGCCTCCCCATCCACGACGCGGGCACCCTTCAGGGTCGCGGGCGTGTAGCCCCGCTGCGGGCCGGTATAGAGGCCCGGCGGTTCCGGCACGTTGACCGGCGAGTCGGCGGGTTCGGCGGCGGCGAGGCAGAAGGCGGCCGTCGCGACGGCCGCCATCCGCAGGGCGATCATCCTGATCCGCACGATCAGTTCGTCGGGCTCGGAGCAGTGAAGCTATGGGTCCAGCGACCGCCCTGGTTGTCGCTCGCGGCCACCTGGATCGCCTTGCCATCCGGCTTGAAGCCGAAATTGATCACCGGGTTCGAGGCGATGGAGATGTCGCCCGTCATGGTGAAGACGGTCTGGTCGCCCGCCGAAACGGTGAGCTTATCGATGTACCGGGCGGGCGTGTAATCGCGCGTCACTTGGTTCATCTGCATGCCCGAGAAGTTCGGGTGGCGGATCATCAGTGTCGCTTCGACCGGCTTGCCGGGCTGCGCCTCCGCGAACTTCATGCGCATGTCGCCCATGCCCTTCATGGCCTCCTCGTCGCTCATGCCCATCGGGGCCGAGCAGCCGCCGGACGCCTTCACGAACTGCTTGGCCTCGTAGAGCTTACCATCCGTCGTCTCCACGACCGCGTGCATGTCGGTGTAATTGTTCACCCGCACCCGGAGCTTCAATTCGCGTGTATCGGCCGCCGGGCCGAACTCGAACTTCGCAGCGTAGGGCGCCGGGTTGTCGTCGATGATCAGCGAAACCGACTTGATCTTGTCCCGGTCGGGCATCGACAGGGTGATCGGCACCAGCGCAGCATCCTCGGCGCGCTTGGGCGTATCGAGCTTCACCAACGTGTCGGTCGGCTCGATGGTCCGGTCGCCGAAAATCGACTTCGCGACCTCCTGCCAGCGTGCGTTCCGCTCCTGCTCGGTATCCGAGGCGCCCGCCGCGTGGGCGAACGGCGCGACCATCGTCGCAGCGGAGAAGGCGAGGGCAAAAGCGAGTGTCGGGCGCATGGCGTTGTCTCCCGTTCTTAGATTTATTGGTGAATGACGGATCAGTCCCACTCGAGTTCCTGGTAGGCCACCGTCACGTTTCGACGGTTATAGTGCTCGAACAAGGTCCACTTGTCCCGCTGGTCCTGCGCCACAGTGTCCACGGCCTTGTCGATCGGCACATCCCTGGCAATGGCCGCCTTGGTGCCGTCCCGGAGCGCAGTGAGATAGGCGGTCAGATCCGCGACCGCCGGGGCCAGTTCCACCCGCACAGGGCCGTGGCCCGGAACGGCCTGCGTCGCGCCGCTCGCCTTGATCCGCTCCAGTTCCTTGAACCAGCCCTTCAAGCTGCCATCGAGGGAGGGGATGCGCTCCACGAACAGCAGATCCGCCGGAAACAGCAGCCCGCTAAGGGAATCGCGCATGGAGAGGTCGCTCGTCGAATGCGCCGGCCCATGGGCGGTGAAGCTGAGCGTGCGGTCACCGAGATCGATCTCGGCCGTGTCCGATACCGCCATGGTCGGGTAGACGACCGGGCCGGTCTTCTCCTCGCCAAACAGGTCCACGAGGCGCTTGCGGTAGAACTCGCCGCGCGCGTCCAGCGCCTCCTTCAGCTTGGCGTGGCCGATGAAGACCGGCTTGTCCGCCGCGAAAGCCCCCGCACCAAAAACGTGATCGGGGTGGACATGAGTCAGCACCACGTGGGTGACCGGCTTGTTCGTCCGCTTGGCAATCTCGGCCCGCAGCCATTGCCCGTCAGCGAGGCTGCCGCCGGATTCCGTCACCAGCACGCCGGATTTGCCGACGATGAAGCCGATATTCGCGATGGCATCGAGATTTTCGGGGGAAGCGTCCGCGATCAGCCCCTTCCGGATGAAGGTACCGGGGCCGACCTCCTCCATCGTGAAGGATTCGGCATAGGCGCGGGGAGAGAGCCCGGCGGTGGCGAGGCAGCACAGGCACAGGCCGCCGAACAGCGCCTCCCGGCGCGACGGGCCGCCTCTTGCCGGATGAACGGACAAAGCCGCCATGCCGTAACCTCCCGTTCTTTCTTTCCAACCAATTAGTAGGTAGAATTACTGCCTCGTCAAGCCGCGCCATCTGCGCCTTCGGCGCCGAACCGATCACAATGCCGTTGATCCGGCAGGAGATGTGGGATGCGAGACACGCGGACCGAGTTGCTGATCCAAGCCGAAACCCTGGTTCGTAGCCGGGGTTTCGCAGGCTTCAGCTATGCCGACCTCTCGGCGGCGGTGGGCATCCGGAAGGCGAGCATCCACCACCATTTCCCGACCAAGGTCGATCTCGGCGCGGCACTCGTGGCGGCCTACGACGCGCGCTACGCGGAAGCGATGGAGGCCATTCGCGCCGCCTCGACGGACGGACCCGGCCGGATCACGGCCTACGGCAAGCTCTATCTCGGCGGGGTGGAACAGGGGCTCGGGTGCCTCTGCGCCGCACTCGCCATCGAGGGGGAGGCACTGCCGGAGCGATTGCGGAACGACATCGTCGTCTTCTTCCGCAAGCATCTGGCGTGGCTGGAGCAGGTGCTGCGCGAGGGCGTGGCGGACGGAAGCCTGCGCACCGGCCTCGACCCTGCGATGCATGCCCGTTCCATCCTTGCGACCCTGGAGGGCGCCCTGCTGATGGAGCGGTTATTCGCGAGCCCGGCCGCCTTCGGGGATACGCTGTCGGCCCTTGTCGACAGGGTTTCGGCCCCGGCCAGAGCCGTATCCGACCTGATTGCATCAGGCCGGCAGCTCTAGCTCTTTGTTGAGACGCGCATTCTTGCGACGAACCGGTATCCACTTCGTCGGAATGCGCTCTAGTCCGTCGCGGTGAAGCGGGCGTAGCCCTCGGCCCGCAGCTGGCAGGCCGGGCATTGGCCACAGCCATAGCCCCAGGCGTGGCGCGCCCCGCGCTCGCCGAGATAGCAGGTGTGGCTTTCCTCGACGATCAGGTCGGTCAGCGGCCTGCCGCCGAGCGACTGGGCGAGACGCCACGTCTCCGCCTTGTCGATCCACATCAGCGGGGTGTGCAGGACGAACCGACGCTCCATCCCGAGATTCAGGGCGACCTGAAGCGCCTTGACCGTATCATCCCGGCAATCCGGGTAGCCGGAATAGTCGGTCTCGCACATGCCCGCCACGATGTGGCGGATACCCCGCCGGTAGGCGAGGGCGGCGGCGAAGGTCAGGAAGACGAGGTTGCGCCCCGGCACGAAGGTGTTGGGCAGGCCCGAGGCCTCGAAGCCGATCTCGGTCTCGCGGGTGAGCGCGGTGTCGGAGACGGCGCCGAGCGCGTTGAGGCCGAGCATATGGTCCTCACCGAGCCGCCGACCCCAGGCCGCGTCGATCGTGGCGAGCCCGTGTCGCAGGGTGGCCCGGCAATCCAGTTCGATCCGGTGGCGCTGGCCGTAATCGAAGCCCAGGGTCTCGACGCGGGCGAAGCGGTCGAGTGCCCAGGCGAGGCAGGTTGCAGAATCCTGGCCCCCCGAGAAGAGGACGAGCGCCGCGTCGTCCCCCGCGATCCGGTCAACGCCCATCGTATTCCGCCCAGGACATCGGCGTCTCGGCGACGCGCACCAGGGCGAGGGCGGGCAGGTCGGGCCGGAGCCGATCCCAGATCCAGGCCGCGATGTTCTCGGCGGTGGGGTTCTCCAACCCCTCAATCTCGTTGAGGCAATGGTGATCGAGCCGCGCCAGAAGCGGGCCGAAGATCGATTCGATGTCGTAGAAGTCGATCACCCAGCCGGTCCGCTCATCGACCGGACCCTCGACCGTCAGTTCGACGCGATACGAATGCCCGTGCATCCGGTGGCAGCGATGGGTCTCGGGCACGTTCGGCAGGCGGTGGGCCGCCTCGAAGGTGAAGGCCTGGGTGATTCTCATGGTTGGGTCGTTTCGCTGAAAGCTGGTCCCGCCCAAACCGTCATGGCGAGCAAAGCGAAGCCATCCAGGGGCGGCGGGCCCTTCTCAGGACGGTGCGTCTCCCTGGTTGGCTTCGCTCCGCCCGCAAAGACGGTTGCGGATCCGAAAATGTCGGACGGACGGTATCAAGCCCCGCTGCGCACCGAAACCCCCGCCTGGGCGAAGGTCGCCATGCCGCTATGGCAGGCAACGGCACCCTTGATCAGGCTCATCGCCAGGGCGGCGCCGGAGCCCTCGCCGAGGCGCAGGCCGAGCGAGACGAGGGGCTTGAGACCCAACCGTTCCAGCACCTCGGCATGGGCGCCCTCGGCGGAGAGATGGCCCGCGACGCAATGGTCGAGGGCGGACGGGTCGAGGGCGTGGAGGATCGCAGCGGCGGCGGTGGAGACGTAGCCGTCGATCACCACCGGCACCCGCTGCAAGCGCGCCGCGAGGATGGCGCCGACCATGGCCGCAATCTCGCGCCCGCCGAGGCTGCGAAGCACCTCGAGCGGATCGCTCAGGTGTCCGGCATGGCAGGCGAGCGCCGCTTCCACCGCCGCGACCTTACGCGATAGGCCCTCGCCATCGACGCCGGTGCCGCGCCCGACCCAATGGGCCGGATCGCCGCCGAACAGGGCGGCGTAGAGGGCGGCCGCGATCGTCGTGTTGCCGATGCCCATCTCGCCGAGCCCCAAGCAATCCGTGCCCGCCGCCACCGCCTCCATGCCGAAGGCCATGGTCGCGACGCAGGCGCGCTCATCGAGCGCAGGGCCCTCGGTGATGTCGGCGGTCGGCATGTCGAGGGCGAGATCGAACACCTTGAAGCCGAGCCCGTAGGCCGAGCAGAGCTGGTTGATGGCTGCGCCCCCGGCGGCGAAATTGTCGAGCATCTGCCGGTTCACGGCATCGGGGAAGGCCGAGACGCCCTTCTTCGTCACCCCGTGGCTGCCCGCGAAGACGCAGACCAGCGGCCGGTCGAAACTCGGCGGCGCCTTGCCCTGCCACGCGGCGCACCACGCGGCCAGGTCCTCGAGGCGCCCGAGGGAGCCTGCGGGCTTGGTCAGGGTGGCGTCGCGTTCCGCCACGGCGGCGGCGGCCTCGGCATCGGCCTCCGGCATGGAGCGGATGAGGTTGCGGATGTCGTCGAAGGGGCCGCTCATCGCTGCCTCGATCCTGTGGGTTGCCGCGTTCCGGGCGGACGGAGCCGCCCCCGCCCGCTATGGTGGGTCGTGCCGGCTCATCGAACCCGGCGTTCGGGACGCGGCGATGGACAGGCAGACCGGCGGCGAGGCCGCATGGCCAGGGCGCGAAGCCCTGCACGATCTCGCCGCGTGCCTGCGCTTCTACTCCCGCCTGCCCGTACCGCAACTGCCCGGCGAGCCGGATCCGCACCGGGCACCGGATTTCACCCGTCTGCCCCGCATGTTGCCCCTCGCCGGGGCGATCCTCGCCCTGCCCGCCGCCATGACGCTGTCCGCCGCGTGGCTCGCCGGGCTCGGGCCGTTCCTTTCGGCCACGCTCGCCGTGGCGATCATGGCCGCCGCGACCGGTGGCTTGCATGAGGATGGCCTCGCCGATTTCGCGGACGGGCTCGGCGCGGGCGGAGACCGGACGCGCATGCTCGCGATCATGCGCGACAGCCGTATCGGCTCATACGGGGCGCTGGTGCTGGTGCTGGCTCTGGCCCTGCGGATCGGAGCCCTGGCGACGCTCCTCGACCGTCTGGGATTGCCCGCTGCCGCTGCGCTGGTCGTCGCCGCCGCCCTGTCGCGCGTGGCCGCCCTGGCACCGATGGCGCTCCTGCCCCCGGCCCGCAGCGACGGATTGTCGGCCACTGCCGGGCGGCCGCAGGGTGCGAGCCTTGCCCTCGCCGCCGCCCTTGGACTTGTCCTGGCCATCGCCACCCTGCCGTTCGGCCTGCCGCTCGGCGGGACGGTGGCGATGATCGTGCTGGGGGCCTTCGCCACCTTGGCCGTCACCGGTCTCGCGCGGAACCGGCTCGGCGGGCAGACCGGCGACGTGATCGGCGCATGCCAGCAGGCCGCCGAGATCGCGGCCCTGCTCGGTCTCGTCGCGGCCGTGGCGCCTTGACCGGATTGCGATCCTCCCGGCAAACGAAACCATGTCCGCCTCACCCCCGAAGCCGTCCAGCCCCTGCACCAAGGTCTGCATCCTCGACGATGCGACGGGACTCTGCCGCGGCTGCGGGCGCACCCGCAGCGAGATCGCGGCCTGGGGCATGATGAGCGAGGTTGAGCGCCGCGCCGTGATGGCCGGTCTGGAGGGGCGGCTGCAGACCGCCTATCCCGGCATGGCGGAGCCGTCCCGCGCATGATCTACCTCGCCCTAGGTGCGCTCGGGCTCGTCGTCGCGGCCCTCGTCCTGTCCGACGGGGGCGACACGCTGGCTGGCGGCCTGTCGTCCGACATGCTGGTCAACATCGCCTGGACGGGCACGATCCTCGCGCTGGTCGTCGCTGGGTTCTGGCGGCAATTCCGCGCTTCACCCCTGCGCCATGTCCAGGCGCTCGCGGCCTGGGGGCTGATCGGCGCGGCCCTCGTCCTCGGCTACAGCTACCGCGACCGGCTGAGCGCGGTGTCGTCCCGTGTCCTGGGGGATCTTCGCCCCGGCACGGCGGTGCAAGGACCAGGTGGGAGCGTCACGATCACCCGCCGGTCGGACGGGACCTTCCGCGTCGATGCGCGGGTCGGCGGCGAAGGCAAGGTTCTGACGCAGGACTTCCTGTTCGACACCGGCGCGAGCAGCGTCGTCCTCACCGCTGAGAACGCCGCCGCCCTTGGTTTCCGCCCGAGGCCCGACGAGTTCAGCACCCGCGTCTCCACCGCAAACGGCGCGACCAGCGCGGCGCCGATCCAGCTCGACTCGCTGACCGTGGGGACGATCACCACCCGCAACGTCAACGCGATGATCGCCCGGCCCGGTGCGCTCTCCGGCAACCTGCTGGGCCATACCTTCCTCGATCGCCTTGCCCGCTATGAGGTGCAGGGCAACCGGCTGATCCTGACGCCGGACCGCTGACCCGTCAGGCCGCTTCCCGCGCGTCGCCCCGCTCCCGCGAGACCAGCCCCACCGCCGTGCGCAGCGTATCGAGGTCGGCCTCCGCCCGCATCCCGTGGGTCGAGAGGTGGCGGCGGAAGGCGCGGGCGCCGGGGCGTCCATTGAACAGGCCGAGCATGTGCCGCGTGACGGCGTGGAGCCGTTCGCCGGATTGGAGCACGCCCGCGATGTAGGGCTCGAACGTTGCCACCGCCACGAACGGATCGGCGGCCGGTGCCGCTACGCCGTAGAGCACCGGATCGACGGACAGGAGCAGCGCGGGCTCCATGTAGGCCGCCCGGCCGACCATCACGCCGTCGACCTCCGCGAGGCGCGCGCGCATCTCGTCCATCGTGCGCAGCCCCCCATTCACGGCCAGCGGGAGATCGGGGCGAGCCTGTTTCAGCCGCGCCGCCCGGCCATAATCGAGGGGCGGGACATCCCGGTTCTCCTTCGGCGACAGACCCTTCAGCCACGCCTTGCGCGCATGGACGATGAGCCCATCCACCCCCGCTGACACGACGGCATCAGTCAGGGCATCGAGAGCCGCTTCAGGATCCTGATCGTCGACGCCGATCCGGCACTTTACCGTCACCGGCACGCTCACGGCGGCCTTCATGGCGGCGACGCACTCGCCCACCAGGGCGGGTTCACGCATCAGGCAGGCGCCGAACCGGCCCTCCTGCACGCGATCGGACGGGCAGCCGACATTGAGGTTGATCTCGTCATAGCCGAACTCGGCAGCGATCCGGGCCGATTGCGCCAGATCCCCCGGGTCCGAGCCGCCGAGCTGCACGGCGACGGGGTGCTCCACCGCGCTGAACCCGAGCAGCCGCTCGCGTGGCCCGTGCAGCACCGCGCCGGTCGTGACCATCTCGGTATAGAGCCGCGCCCGGCCCGACAGCGCCCGATGGAAGGCCCGGCAATGCCGGTCGGTCCAGTCCATCATCGGAGCGACGGAGAACCGCCAGCCCGGAAGGGTGGCCGGTTCATCCGCGAGGAAAGCGGAAGAAGTCACGTCGTTCGCCTGCGGCGTCATGGGGAGACGGCTTCTGTAGCAGAACAGGCGCGGGGGCGGCACCCCGCCCGCTCGTCACCCCGTCGCGAAGCCGGCGAGATAGAGGATCACCCCCGCCGCCGCGCATCCGCCGAGCACCGTGGCGAGGCCTGCCTTGAAGCGCAACGTCGCGACGATGGCGGCGAGCGACAGGAGGAGGGCGGCCGGATCGAGGCTGCCGAGCACCGGCAGGTCGAGGGTCAGGCCGAGGCCGCGCAACGGCTGCACCTCCCGGAAGATCGTGTGAAGGAAGAACCAGACGGCGAGGTTGAGGATCACTCCCACCACCGCCGCCGTCACGGCATTCAGCGCGCCGACCACCTGCCCATTCCCGCGCAACGCCTCCGCGAAGGGAGCGGCGAGGAAGACGAACAGGAAACAGGGCAGGAAAGTCACCCAGGTGGCGAGCAACCCGCCGAGGATCCCCGCCGTCAGCGGCGCGAGATCGCCGGGATTGCGGAAGGCGCCCATGAAGGCGACGAACTGCATCACCATGATGAGCGGCCCCGGCGTCGTCTCGGCGAGACCGAGCCCGTCGAGCATCTCGCGGGGGCTGAGCCAGTGGAAGCTCTCCACCGCCTGCTGCGCCACATAGGCCAGAGCCGCGTAGGCGCCGCCGAAGGTCACCACCGCCATCGTGGAGAAGAAGGTCGCGATCCGCGAGAACACGTCCTGCGGACCGAGCGCAAGCAGGACCGCCCCCACCGGGACGAGCCACAGGGCGAGGCAGATGCCTGCGATGCGGAAGGCTGCGCGCCGGTCGCGGGTATGCGCGGGCAGCGTGTCGCCGAGCAGGCTCGTGCCCCCGGAATGCGCCGTCGTCCCGGCGAAGGCATCGGACCCCGCCCGCGCGGCGGCAAAACCGATCAGCCCCGCCCCGAGCACGATGACCGGGAAGGGGAGGCCGAACAGGAAGATGCCGATGAAGGAGGCGGCGGCCAGAGCCCATTGCGCCCGGCTGCGCAGGGCGCGCTTCCCGACCCGCAGGACCGCCTGAAGCACGATGGCGAGGACCGCGGCCTTCAGCCCGAAGAACAGGGCGCCGATCAGCGGCACCTGCCCGTAGAGGGCATAGACGATGGACAGCGCCATGATCGCGACGGCGCCGGGCAGCACGAACAATCCCCCGGCGATCACCCCGCCGAGGGTCCGGTGCATCAGCCAGCCGAGATAGGTCGCGAGTTGCTGCGCTTCCGGGCCGGGGAGCAACATGCAGATGTTAAGCGCATGCAGGAAGCGTCCCTCATCGACCCAGCGCCGCTCCTCGACGACGATCCGGTGCATCACCGCGATCTGCCCGGCCGGGCCACCGAAGGACAGGGCGGCGATCCGCGCCCATACCCCGGTCGCCTCGCGCAGGCTCACCCCGTGATGATCGGCCGAGGGGGCGACACTGTCTTGCCGCATGGCGCTGTCTCCGCTGCACCGCTCCTTCCGCGGCACAGCGAAGCTTTGGCGCAATTCGCCCCCTCCCGGAAGACGCGAGGGGGCGAGTGGGCGGCTTACTTCATCACCACCACGTTCACGTCGCCATGGCGGCGCAGCACGCTGACCGTCACATCGCCGTCATAGGCCTGGAAGCGCAGATCGAGGCGCGAGTTCCGCAGCTTCACATTGTACAGCGTCACCCCGTCCAGGAAGTCCGGAAGGATCGGGTTGTTCAGCGACACGCGGTTGGCGTCGTGATCGAGTTCGAGGCCGAGGCACGCGGCCAGGAACGCGAAGGGGGCGGCGGCCGCCCAGGCCTGCGGGCTGCAGGCCACGGGATAGGAGACCGGGCCGCGCTGGCGGCGGCGCATGAAGCCACAGAACAATTCCGGCAGACGCTTCTGGTCCTGATAGAGCGAGGTGTCGAACATCCCCTGGAAGATGCGTGCCGCCTCTTCCTTGCGGTCGTAGCGGGCGAGCCCCATCGCGATCAGCGCATTGTCATGCGGCCAGATCGAGCCGTTATGGTACGACATCGGGTTGTAGCGCGCCTCGCCCTTGGCGATGGTGCGCACGCCCCAGCCGTTGAACCCGTCATTGCAGAGCAGGGTCTCCGCGACGCGGGCGGCCCGCTCGGGCTTGGCGATGCCGGTGAACAGCGCATGGCCCGCATTGGACGAGCGGACGGCGCATTGCTTCTTGGCGCCGTCGAGGGCGAGGGCGTAGGTGCCGATCTCCTCGTTCCAGAAGGCAGCGTCGAACTTCTCGCGAAGCTCCTTCGCCTCGATCGAGAGACG
This sequence comes from Methylobacterium komagatae, assembly GCF_042661665.1. Classification (NCBI taxonomy): domain Bacteria; kingdom Pseudomonadati; phylum Pseudomonadota; class Alphaproteobacteria; order Hyphomicrobiales; family Methylobacteriaceae; genus Methylobacterium; species Methylobacterium komagatae. The sequence goes on along the minus strand of NZ_JBHSWN010000001.1, from coordinate 503,825 downwards.
CTCGGCCAATTCGTCGTGCCCGAGGAGCCCGGCGAGCTGCGCCATGCCGTTCTTGGCGGCGTAGACGTAGCCCTGCACTTCGCACAGGGCGATCGGCCCCTTCGCGAGGTGACCGTCCGTGTGGAAGATCGAATCGTGGCTGTCCTTCCAGCCCTGGTTCTCCAGGCCCTTCTCGGTATCGCGGGCGTATTCCACGAAGCCGTCGCCGTCTCGGTCGCCGTACTCGTTCATCCAGGCGAGGGCGAGTTCGAGGGCGGGCCAGATGTCACGGATCGTGTCGAGGTCGCCCGAGACGCGGTAATACTCCCAGGCCAACATCACGAAGAGCGGCGTCCCGTCGATCGTGCCGTAATAGTGCCGGAACGGCACCTCACCCAGCATCGCCATCTCGCCGCGCCGGGTCTCGTGCAGCACCTTGCCGGGCTGCGCGTCGGCGGCGGGATCGACCGCCTTCGCCTGGGTCGCGGCGAGGTAGCGCAGGACGCCGCGGCCGAATTTCGGATCGATCCAGAGCGCCATCATCGCGGTGATGATGCCGTCGCGCCCGAACACGGTGGAATACCAGGGGATGCCTGCGAAGGGGTAGATGCCCTCCGGCGTGCGGCTCGCCAGCATGTAGAGGTCGGCGGTGGCGCGGCAGAGCCCCTCATTGAACTGGTCGTTCGAGGAGATGATCGTGGTGATGCCCGCCGTCAGCGTGCGCAGGTCTCGGCGCGAATCGCGGTAGGCGCGGGCGAAGATCGTGCCCTCACCGAGCCCCTTGGGGTGCTTGGGCGAGCCACCGCCATTGGCGACCTGCGTGAGTTTCGCAGCCGCATCCTCGCCGACCATCGTCTCTGTCGGCGGCTTGGTGAAGGCGCGGTGCGAATCGAACACCACGCGGATGAAGATCGAGGTCTGCGCGCCGGGCGAGAGGGAGATCTCGAACTCAGCCTTGCCGGGCTCCAGCGAGACGGGCTTGGGCCCGAAATGCAGGCTCGTGGCGCGCACGACGTCGTCGAGACCGACATAGCGGAATTGGACCTCAGTCGGGCTCGCCACCTGCACGCCGCGCTTGCCGCGCTCCTTGCGGTCGGTGCCGCGCACCTCGAACAGGTCGCGGTAATCAGCGTCGAAAGTCACGGTGACCTTCAAGCGGCGGTGCTTGGTGTCGTAGGAGCGCAGCCCGATCCGATCGTAGCAAGCGCCCCGGAACAGGAACTTGGTCCGCTCGATCGCCACCGTCTCACGGGGGATCGAGGTCTCGTCATGGGCGTCGAGGCGGATGTCCGGTGTCGTCATGTCGACGCTGAGGGCGCCGTTATCGTCCTGCATGACGGAGGACAGCATGAGGGGCCGCTGCCCCTCCACCTTCACCTCGAGGCGAGAGAGGTAACGGGTATCCTGGAAGTAAAGCCCCTCGGGGCCGGGCTGGACGCCGATATCGCCGTAGGAATCGAGGACGCCGAAGGCTTCGCCGAACTTCAGGGAGCGCAGGGGACGCTCCACCAGCGAGGTCTGCGCCTCAATGTGATAGGTCGGCAGAACCTCGTCCGCGTCCTGAAATCCTTGGCCGAACGGGGCTTCGGTCGCGAGGTCAGTCTTTGCCGCCATGCAGGCTTCTCCGGGGTGTCGCGGAATCGAGAGGGCCGCCGCATCGGCCTTGATGCGGCGGCCCTGTCAAACAGTCGGATGAGTCGCTTTCGCGACGCTAGGACGGGCGACGGGTGGCTCGCAAGTCCGATGCCGCCCGAATTTGCGTCGTCAGGCCGGGAAGGCGGCCGCCGGCATCGCTGGACGCGAGGCGCCGTTCACGTCGGCCGGAACCGGCTTGAACGTGGACTTGGGCAGACGGATCACCTCGGCCGAGCGGGACAGCAATTCCTCGTAGGCCGCGACGTACTTCTGCACCATGCGCTCGGCGGTGAACCCGCCCTCGAAGTGGCGGCGCACGCCAGCGCGGCTCATGGCCTTCACCTTCGCAACGGCGGCGACAGCATCGTCCATGCTGTCGCACAGCACGCCGCTCACGCCATCGGCGATGACTTCCGGCACCGAGCCGTTGCGGAACGCGATCACCGGCGTACCGGCCGACATCGCCTCGATCATGACGAGGCCGAAGGGCTCCGGCCAATCGATCGGGAAGGCGAGCGCCAGGGCGTTGCCGAGGAAGTCCTTCTTCTGTTCCTCGTTGATCTCACCGATGAACTCCACCAGCGGGTGGTGGATCATGGGCTCGATCACCTCATCCCAATAATCCTGGTCCGCCTTGTCGACCTTGGCGGCGATCTTCAGCGGCGTGCCCGAGCGGATCGCCATCTCGATGGCGCGGTCGGGGCGCTTCTCGGGGGAGATACGGCCGAGGAAGGCGAGGTAGCCGCCCTTCGCCTCGGGGTAGTAGGGGCAGTTCTGGGCGGGCAGGCCGTGATGGATCGTCGACAGCCAGTTGACGTTCGGCGGCATCGGCAGGCGCTGGTTGTCGGAGATCGACACCAGGGGCATGCCCGTGAAGGTGCGGTAGACCGGCATGAAGTCCGGCACGTCGAGGCGACCGTGCATCGTGGTGATGCACTTGTGGTTCATGTCCTCGAACATCGGGTACTGCAGCAAGTCGATGTGGAAGTGGAGCACATCGAATTCGTGCGCCCGGCGATGCACCTGATGCAGCATTGCAAGGTGGCTCGCGGTATGGTCGCGGTAGCCGAGCAGGCGCAGGCCCTCGGGCGTGCAGGCCGCAAGCTTGGCCGAAGTCTCCGAATCGCCGCTGGCGAACAGGGTCACGTCATGGCCCTGACGGACCAGCTCTTCCGTGATCCAGCTCACGACGCGCTCTGTGCCGCCGTAGAACTTCGGAGGGACCGCCTCCGAAAGCGGAGCAATCTGAGCAATGCGCACGAAGTGTCTCCTTGGTGACCGACTTTGAGCGGGGATCTATCCGGGTCGGCCTGAGCGGGACATGAATGAAACGGAAAGCCAAGGTTATGGTTCCTGAGCCCTGGCCCGTCACGCCCGTATGACCTATGCTGGTGACCCGTCCCCGCTTTCCCCGGCATTCCCGGACCAGGAAGAATGAAGGGGCACGCCGCGTTCCGCCGCGACCTTTCACGAAGGCGTTGCCGGAACGGGCTGTTTCTGCCATAAGCCGCACCGCGTCGAACCGCCCGGCCGATCTAGGGCTGCCGTGGCGGCTCATGCTGCTCCACCAGAAGCATCATCGCGCAAACACAACCCGGTCCTCGCGGGCCGCGCTGGCGTTTCGCGCACAGGAGAGCCAAATGCCCAAGCTGAAGACGAAATCAGGCGCCAAGAAGCGCTTCAAGATCACCGGCACCGGCAAGGTGATGTACGCCCAGGCCGGTAAGCGCCACGGGATGATCAAGCGGACGACGAAGCAGATCCGCAACCTGCGCGGCACGACGACCCTGTTCGAGGGCGATGCCGCCAACGTGAAGAAGTACTTCCTGCCGAACGCGCGGTAAGCCTTCGCACAGCCGATACTGTTTCTAGTCGATTCCAGGAGATAACCGATGGCCCGCGTCAAGCGCGGCGTGACCAGTCACGCGAAGCACAAAAAAGTTCTGAAGGCCGCCAAGGGCTATTACGGCCGGCGCAAGAATACCATCCGCATCGCCAAGCAGGCGGTCGAGAAGGGCATGCAGTATGCCTATCGCGACCGTAAGAATAAAAAGCGTACGTTCCGCGCCCTGTGGATCCAGCGTCTCAACGCTGCGGTGCGCGAGCATGGCCTGACCTACTCCCGCTTCATCAACGCCCTGGCGGTGTCAGGCATCGTCGTGGACCGCAAGGCCCTCTCCGAGCTCGCCATCCACGAGCCGGCCGCCTTCGCGGCCGTCGTCGAGAAGGCCAAAGCCGCCATCCCGGCCCAGCCGGAGAAGAAGGCCGCCTGAGCGGACCTTTTCACGAGTTGACGGAAGGCGCGGCGCCCCAGGGGTGCCGCGCCTTCGTCGTTTTTGCAGCCGCGCGGCTTGCATGAAGGCGTGTGGCGCGCAAAAGCACACCCGTCGGCGGCGAAGGCCCGCGCGATCCGAATGAAGCGATGACCGATCTCGACAGCCTCGAACGCGATCTCCTGGCCCAGGTGTCCGCCGCCCCCGACGAGGGCGCCCTCGACGCCGTGCGCGTGGCCGCGCTCGGCAAGAAGGGCAGCGTGTCCGAACTCCTGAAGACGCTCGGCGCCATGACGCCGGACGAGCGCAAGGAGCGCGGCCCCCTCATCAACGGTTTGCGCGACCGGGTCGCCACCGCGCTGGGCGCACGCAAGTCCGCCCTCGCCGAAGCGGCGCTCGAAGCGCGCCTCGCCTCGGAGCGGGTCGACGTCACCCTGCCGGGCCGCGAGGCACCGGAGGCGCGCGGACGCATCCACCCGATCAGCCAGGTGATCGACGAAGTCACGGCGATCTTCGCCGATATGGGCTTCGCGGTGGCGGAAGGTCCGGACATCGAGACGGACGAGCTGAACTTCACCGCCCTGAACTTCCCGCCCGGACACCCGGCGCGGGAGATGCACGACACGTTCTTCCTGGCGCCCGATCAGGACGGCAAGCGCAAGGTGCTGCGCACGCACACCTCGCCGGTGCAGATCCGCACCATGCGCAGTCAGCAGCCGCCGATCCGGGTGATCATTCCCGGCCGCACCTACCGGCACGATTCGGACCAGACCCATACCCCGATGTTCCATCAGGTCGAGGGGCTGGTGATCGACACGGCGGCGAACATCGCCAATCTGAAATGGGTGCTCGAGGAGTTCTGCAAGGCGTTCTTCGAGGTCGACGCCGTGAAGATGCGCTTCCGCCCCTCGTTCTTCCCATTCACGGAGCCGTCGGCTGAGGTGGACATCCAGTGCTCGCGCAAGGGGGCGAGATCCGCTTCGGCGAGGGCACGGATTGGCTGGAAATTCTCGGCTGCGGGATGGTCCACCCCAACGTGCTGCGCAATTGCGGGCTGGACCCCGATGCCGTGCAGGGCTTCGCCTTCGGCGTCGGGCTCGACCGGATTGCCATGCTCAAATACGGCATGCCGGATCTGCGGCCGTTCTTCGAGGCGGATGTCCGCTGGCTCGACCATTACGGCTTCCGGCCCCTCGACGTGCCGAGCCTCGTGGGCGGTCTGACGGGCTAAGGCCCGCCCGCCCCTGATTCTTCCCTTCCCGAGCCGCGTCCCATGAAATTCACCCTCTCCTGGCTCAAGGATCACCTCGACACCGAGGCGTCCCTCGAGACCGTCGCCGAGACCCTGACCCGCATCGGCCTCGAGGTCGAAGGGATCGAGGACAAGGCGGCGGCGCTGAAGCCCTACGTGATCGCCCATGTGCTCACCGCCGAGCAGCACCCGAACGCCGACCGGCTGCGCGTGTGCTCGGTCGATGCGGGCGAGGGTGCGCCCGTGCAGGTGGTCTGCGGCGCGCCGAATGCGCGGGCGGGCATGCGCACCGTGTTCGCGCCGCCCGGCACCTACGTGCCCGGCAAGAACATCACCCTGTCGGTCGGCAACATCCGCGGGGTCGAGAGCCGGGGCATGCTCTGCTCGGCTGCCGAACTCGGGCTCGGCGAGGACCATGACGGCATCATCGACCTGACGACCGAGGCCCCGGCGGGCACCCCTACGCCGCCTTCGCCGGGCTCGATGATCCGGTCATCGAGATCAACCTCACGCCGAACCGGCCGGATTGCACCTCGATCCACGGCATCGCCCGGGATCTCGCGGCGGCGGGCCTCGGCACACTGAAGAGCAAGACCGCAGCGCCGGTGGACGGCGAGGGCGAATGCCCGGTCCAGGTGGTGCGCGCGTTTGATCCGGCCGATGCGGGCCTTTGCCCGATGTTCGCCCTGCGCCTCGTGCGCGGCGTGAAGAACGGCCCCTCGCCGGACTGGATGCAGGCCCGGCTGCGGGCCATCGGCCTCCGGCCGATCAACGCGTTGGTCGACATCACCAACTACGTCACCTTCGATCGCGGACGCCCCCTCCACGTCTTCGATGCAGCCAAGGTGAAGGGCGCTCTCACGATCCGCCGGGCAAAGGCGGGCGAGACGCTTCTGGCGCTCGACGGTAAGACTCATACGCTCACGGACGACACGGTCGTGATCGCGGACGAGAACGGCGTCGAGTCGATCGCCGGCATCATGGGCGGCGAAGCCTCGGGCTGCGATGAGGCCACCACCGACGTGCTGATCGAATCGGCCCTCTGGGACCCGGCCAACATCGCCCAGAGCGGGCGTCGGCTCGGCATCGTCACGGATGCCCGCTACCGGTTCGAGCGCGGCGTCGACCCGCTCTCGACCCTGCCGGGCCTGGACCTCGCGACGACGCTCGTCCTCGACCTCTGCGGCGGCACGCCGACCCAGGCTACTGTCATCGGCGAGCCGCCGGAGACCGAGCGGACCATCGATTTCCCCTGGAGCGAGGTGCGCCGCCTCGCGGGGCTCGTCTTGCCCCACACCGAAATGAAGGCGACGCTGGAAGCGCTGGGCTTCCAAGTTTCCGGAACGGACGAGCGCGCACAAGTGCGCCCCCCGTCCTGGCGGCCCGACGTCGAGGGGAAGGCCGATCTCGTTGAGGAGGTGATCCGCATCGCCGGTCTTGACCGGATCGAGGCGAAGCCCCTGCCGCGTCCGGCAGGTGTCGGCCGCGCGCTGCTCACGCCGATGCAGAAGCGCACGCGCACCGCCAAGCGGGCCCTGGCCAGCCGGGGCCTGATGGAAGCGGTGACGTGGTCGTTCATCCCGCAGGCCGATGCTGAGTTGTTCGGCGGCGGTGGAGCGGATCTGAAGCTCGCCAACCCTATCGCCTCCGACCTGTCGGACATGCGCCCGAGCCTCGTGCCCGGCCTGCTCCGCGCCACGCAGCGTAACGCCGACCGCGGCTATCCCGATGCCGCCCTGTTCGAGGTCGGACAGTGCTTCGGCACCGACCAGCCCGAGGGGCAGACCACCCGCGCGGCGGGCGTGCGTCGCGGGACGGCGGTGCTGATCGGCTCGGGACGTCATTGGGACGGCGCCACCCGCACCGTGGATGCCTTTGATGCCAAGGCCGACGCCATGGCGCTCCTTGCGAGCCTCGGCATCCCGACCGGCGGGTTGCAGGTGACGGCGGGTGGCCCAGCTTGGCTGCATCCCGGCCGCTCGGGCACCCTACGCTTCGGTCCGAAGACCGAGATCGGCTGGTTCGGCGAAGTCCACCCGCGCACCATGCAGGCCCTCGACCTCAAGGGGAGCCTCGTGGCCTTCGAGCTGATCCTCGATGTGCTGCCGCTGCCCAAGCAGAAGCCGACCAAGGCCAAGGCGGCCCTGGCCCTGTCCGAGTTCCAGCCGCTGACCCGCGACTTCGCCTTCGTGGTCGGCCGCGATGTCCCGGCGGGCGACATCGTGAAGGCGGCCCAGAACGCCGAGCGCAAGCTCGTCACCGGAGTCGAGGTGTTCGACATCTACGAAGGGCCGGGCGTGGCCGAGGGGTCGAAGTCCATCGCGGTGGCGGTGCGGCTCCAGCCCACCGACAAGACCCTCACCGATGCGGAGATCGAGGCGGTGAGCGCCAAGATCGTCGCCGAGGTCTCCAAGCGCACCGGGGCGAGCCTGCGCGGATGATCCCGGTCGCCTTGCTCATCGAGGATCTGGCAGGGGCCGTTCATCTGCCGGTCGCCGCGCTGCGCAAGGCCCTGGAGCACCCGGAGGCCGTCGCGGAGGCGACGCTTCCGGTCCTCGTGAAGGCCGCGACCGGGGCCGAACTGGAGGAGCGCGAAGCGAACCTCCAGTTCTGGGGTCTGCACGTCATGGCCCAGGCACGGGACGCGCGCGCCCTCGGCCCACTCCTTGCCCTGCTGCGGCAGGATATCGAGGTGGTCGAAGCGGTGCTGGGCGACGCCGTGTCGGCGACGCTCTCGCGCATTCTCGCCAGCGTCTATGACGGGCAGCCCGAGCCACTCTTCCGCCTGATCCTCGATAGCAGCCTGGACGACGGGATCCGCGAGGCGGTCCTGATGGCCTGCATCACCTTGTGTTTCATGGGGAGGATCGAGCGCGACGCCCTGCACCGGCTGCTGGTGCGGTTCGATGATGCCAAGGCGTCCGTCGAGGGCGATATCGGCTGGAGCGCCTGGGAAGAGGCGATCGCCACTCTCGGCCTGCGTGACCTAGCGCCCCGCGTCGAGGCCGCCCGGAAGGACGGGCGCATCGATCCCGAATTCAGCGACCCCGATTGGTTCAAGGACACGCTCCGCGAGGCCGAGCGTCACCCGCACGATCTCGCGCGTCTGCCGACGGACCAGTACGGCTTTCTCGACGATCCGGTCGCTGCCCTCGAATGGACGCGCGAAGGCTTTGGCGAGCCGCAGCGCAACCCGTTCAAGGATGTGGGGCGCAACGATCCGTGCCCCTGCGGCTCGGGCAAGAAGTTCAAGAAGTGCTGCCTCGGCAAGGTCGAGCCCGAGGCGGTATGGATGCCGCCCGAAGGGTAAGAGGTTTCCCATGACCCAGGCCCCCTCCGCCCTCGATCTCGCGCAGGCGTTGATCCGCTGCGCCTCGGTGACTCCGGAGGATGCCGGGGCCCTGGGTGTCGTCGCGGACGCCTTGAGCGCGGCGGGGTTCACGGTGGAGCGGCCGGTCTTTTCCGAGCCGGGCTATCCCGATACGCCGAACCTGTTCGCCCGGCTGGGCCGCGAGGGGCCGTGCCTCGTCTTCGCCGGGCATACCGACGTGGTGCCGACCGGCGAGACCGCCGAGTGGCGGCACGATCCGTTCGCGGCCACGATCGAGGGCGGGATGCTCTACGGTCGCGGCGCGGCCGACATGAAGGGCGGCGTCGCCTGCATGATGGCCGCCGCACTCGCCTTCGTGGAACGCCGGGATGGCACTGTCCCCGGCTCCATCGCCTTCCTCATCACGGGGGACGAGGAGGGGCCGGCAGTCAACGGCACGGTGAAGCTGCTCGATTGGGCACGCCAGCGCGGCGAGCGGTTCAACCATTGCCTGCTGGGCGAGCCGACCAATCCGGGGACCCTCGGCGAGATGATCAAGATCGGCCGCCGCGGCTCACTCACGGGCAAGCTCACGGTGCTCGGGCGCCAGGGCCATGTCGCCTATCCGCACAAGGCGGAGAACCCGATTCCCGGCCTGCTCCGGCTGACGACGGCGCTGATCGCGGAACCGCTCGATGGCGGCAGCGCGCATTTCGACGCCTCGAACTTGGAGTTCACGACCATCGACGTGGGCAACACGGCGACCAACGTCATCCCCGCCACGGCGCGGGCGACCTTCAATATCCGCTTCAACGACGACTGGACCGCTGAGACCCTGGGGGCCGAAATCCGCCGCCGCCTCGACAAGGCCGCCGGAAACTCGGTGCGTTACCTGCTTGACCTCCAGCCCTCGAACTCCCCCGCCTTCCTGACCCAGCCGGATTCCTTCGTGACGCTCGTCTCGGAAGCGATCCGGGCCGAGACCGGGCTGACCCCCGTGCTCTCCACCACAGGCGGCACCTCGGATGCGCGCTTCATCAAGGATGTGTGCCCGGTGATCGAGTTCGGCCTCGTGGGCGAGACCATGCATCAGGTCGATGAATGCGTCGCGGTCGCCGACATCGAGCGGCTGACCGCGATCTACGGGCGGGTGCTCGACACGTATTTCTCGTAAGATCGCGCCCCGTCCTCACGCCTCCTTCGTCCTTGCGACGACGACGGCGTTCAGACCTGAACCAGCGCCTACGAAGGCTGGTTCACAGGCCGGAGCAGGCTCAGCGGCCTGTGGCGCGTCAGGTCCACCGTTGCTTGAGCCACGCGAAGTAGGCATCGCAGATGCCGGTCGAGGTTTGTCTGAAAGTGCCGGTGAAGCGACGGCTCTTTCGCCCGAGACGGTCGCCAACTGCGATGTATATCTGCCTAAGACGCTGAACGTGGGGATCATCGAGCCGCAATTCGATGCTTCTCCGGATGACCGCCGCGGCCGCTGCCTTATCGAAGCCCTGGTAGGGGATGAGTCCCGGGCCCAGGATGACGCGGCCAACCTCAAGTAGCAGCGCCACGCTCTCCTCCTCGTCGTCGGTCGCGAGCCGCTCGAGATCGAACAGCGTCCGCACGCCGAGCGGCCACATCTTGACGATTTTATCTCTCCCCACCGCGCAGCACAGCTGAGACTGCGCTACCCAATCCATGATCTGATAAACGCCATACGGCGTTTCCACGAATAACATCAGCGGGTTAGCGGCTGCGAGATTTTGTGTATTGTGGATGTGATGGTCTTCGAGGCGTGCTCGAATGTCGCTATCTATCCCGTCGATGATTTCAACCGGCGTAATTTTGAAAGCCTGGAAGACATCGACTTCTTCCTGTTTGAAATTTTTGAGATGGTCGCGCTGTATCACCCATCTCAATGCCACATCCGGAAGGAGTCCTATCACGAAACAAGCTGTAATCAAGATGCCCAGTGTAAATGGTGACTCGTGAGAGGCAATGCCAAAGAGAGAATTCATTGCCTGACTTCCCACGTTCACAAGGATAATCGTGATTATTGGCGCGAGAGCGATACTTAGTAAGATCTTGGTCGTCTCGGATACGATGGCGACCGGACTCAAGTCGAAGTTTCGGATGGCGCGTAGCAGATTGCGCAGCGCTGTGATGTAACTGCCCGCGAATGCGGCGCACATGCCGAGCAGCCAAAGTTCTGCGCGGTCACCTGGCTTCGGATAAGTGACGTCCGGCCAAATCAATTGTTCTGGATGAGTGGTGTGCGACGATAAAAGATATAGTAGCATCGTCAGGGAATAATACGTCGAAAAGCCGACAAGTGCGCTGAAAGGGATGCAGCCGAGAAGCCATGAGATTGCGGAGAAATCTTTCCGCTCGCGGTTCAAATCGATCTGATCTATTCGACGATAAAAATCGCCTCGACCGATTTCTGGATCCTGACCGCGTCTGAGCCCGACGAAATACTTGTATTTCACGAATTCGAATGACGGTATCAGGTGAACGCAGCCGTCTTGTCCAGAGTCAAATACGTTGGCGAGATCCGTTATGATCTCCTGGCGTTGCCTCTTTACGGCTTCGCGCAAGGTAATGAAGAAGCCGGGCGATAGGATCGACAATGCGGTACATAGGTATACCGCAATCGCAAATGGCAATTCCATATTCGCCCCCTAAGCAGCAACCGCTGTCCTGCTTAGGCACAAAAATGGCATCCGCGAAGCGAATTCTAAACCTTAGGTTTATTCCGCTTCGGATAATGATCGAATCTCAGTAATCTACCCCCACGAAGGTCAGTCCGCAGGCCGGCGCCAGGGGGCCGCAGCGGGTCTTGTCTCCGGTGGCGAGGATGTCGGCGACGTCGTCGGCCGAAAGGCGGCGGCAGCCGGCCAGCATCAGCGTGCCGACCATGGCCCGCACCTGATGGTGCAGGAACGAGCGGGCGCAGGTCTCGATCACGATCTCACCGTGCTGGCCCATCCATTGGCGGGTTACGTTGAGCTTTTCGAGCGTCCGCACGGGGCTCTTCGCTTGGCAATCGGCGGCGCGGAAGGCGGTGAAGTCGTGCAGTCCGGTCAGGCGCTGGGCCGCGATATGCATCAGTTCCGCATCGAGCGCCCAAGGAACCTGCCAGACATGGGCGCGGGTGAGGGCGGCGGGGCTGCGCCGGTTGAGGATGCGGTAGCGGTAATGACGCCGGATTGCCGAATGGCGCGCGTCGAAGGTCTCGGGCACGAGTTCGGCGGCGATCACCGCCACCGGCTGCGGTCGCAGATGCGCGTTCAGGGCATCGCGGACTGTATCCGTGCGCCACGCCTTAGTGAGATCAACATGCGCGACCTGATGGGTCGCGTGAACTCCTGCATCCGTGCGCCCGGCGCAGACAAGGCGGGCCTGCTCGCCGGAGAAGCGCGTGACCGCCGCCTCGATGGCGCCCTGCACGGTCGGATCGTCCGTCTGCCGCTGCCAGCCGCAGAAGGGGGCGCCGTCATATTCGATGACGAGCTTGTAGCGGGGCATCAGCCGAGGTGCGCGCCCGGCGCCAGACGGGCGCCGCGGACGAACTCCGCCCCCGTCACGCTGCCGCCCTTGCCCGCGCGGCGCAGTTCGAGGAGGCGCACGGCCCCCGTGCCGCAGGCAATCGTCGCTTCGCCGTCGAGAAGCGTGCCCGGCTCGCCCGAACCCTCGGCGGGGAGGGCGCGCAGGACCTTCACCCGCTCCGGCCCCTTGCCGAGATCGGCCTCGAAGAAGGCACCGGGGAAGGGCGACAGACCGTTGATGAGGTTCGCGACCGCCTGCGCCTCGCCAGACCAATCGATCCGGGCTTCGTCGTTGGTGATCTTGTGCGCATAGAGCACACCCTCGTCCGGCTGCGGATCGAAGGCGAGGCTGCCCGCGTCGAGGCCCTTCAGCCCGTTGGACATCAGCCCTGCGCCCACCGGCATCAGGGCGTCGTGCAGCTCGCCAGCGGTCATGCCCGGCAGGATCGGCACGCGAGCCTGGAGGGCAACGGGGCCGGTATCGAGCCCGGCCTCCATCCGCATCACCCCGACGCCGCTCTCGGCATCGCCCGCCATCACCGCCCGCTGGATCGGCGCCGCGCCGCGCCAGCGCGGTAGCAGCGAGCCGTGCAGGTTCAGGCAGCCGTGCCGGGGCAGGTCGAGGATCGCCTGCGGCAGCAGCATTCCATAGGCCACCACGACGGCCACGTCGGCCTCATGGGCGGCGAAGGTCTCGGCGGCCTCCGCCGTGCGCAGGGTTGCTGGTGTCAGCACCGGCACGCCCAGCGTCTCGGCAAGCGCGTGGACGGGGGAGGGGCGCAAGGCCATGCCGCGTCCCGCCCGCGCGGGCGCACGGGTATAGACGGCGGCGATGACGTGCCCGTCCTCGGCTAGGCGTGCCAGGGTCGGCACCGCGAAATCCGGGGTGCCCATGAAGACGACGCGCATGATGGGATCAGGCCGCGTCGCGCTTGGCCGCCTTGGCGAACTTCTTCATCACCCGGTCGCGCTTCAGCTTGGACAGGTGATCGATGAACAGCACGCCGTTCAGGTGGTCGATCTCGTGCTGGATGCAGGTGGAGAGCAGGCCATCGGCCTCGATCTCCTGCTCCTTGCCGTCGAGATCGCGGAACTTCACGCGTACCCGGTCCGGCCGCTCGACCTCGGCGTAATATTCGGGGATCGAGAGGCAGCCCTCGTCATAGCAACGCCGCTCCTCGGAGGACCACACGATCTCCGGGTTGATGAACACGCGCGGCTCGCGCACGCCCTCTTCCTTCGACGTGTCGATGGTGACGATGCGCTTGGCGACGCCGATCTGGATCGCCGCGAGGCCTACGCCGGGCGCGTCGTACATCGTCTCGAACATGTCGGCGACGAGGGTTTTGATCTCGGCGGTGATGTCACCCACCGGCTCGGAGACGAGCTTCAACTGCTGATCGGGCAAGATCACGAGGGGGCGAATGGTCATGGCGTCTACCGGGAGAGGCGCTGGCCGCGCCTAATTCTACCCTGGCAATATGGTGGCGGGTCGGGGTGGTCAAATGCGGGTTCAGAACGCCGTCCGGCTGCGGATGGCCGCCGAGAGGGTGCCCTCGTCCAGGTAATCCAGTTCACCGCCCACCGGCACGCCGTGGGCGAGACGCGTGACCTTGCGGTCGAGGTGCCGGATCGCCTCGGTGATGTAATGGGCGGTGGTCTGCCCATCGACGGTGGCGTTGAGCGCCAGGATCACTTCGGTCACGGCCGGGTCGGCCGCCCGCTCCACGAGGCGGGCGATGTTGAGATGCTCGGGCCGCACCCCGTCGAGGGCCGAGAGCGCGCCGCCCAGCACATGGTAGCGCGCCCGCACTGCCCCCGAGCGTTCGAGTGCCCAGAGGTCCGAGACATCTTCCACCACCACCAGCGTGGTCGGGTCGCGCCCGGGATCGCGACAGACGGTGCAGGGCTCGCACGTATCGACGTTGCCGCAAGTCGAACAGACGACGATGCGCTCGGAGGCGACCCGCATGGCCTCCGCCAGCGGCGCGAGCAATGTGTCGCGCTTCTTGATGAGTTGGAGCGCCGCCCGGCGGGCGGAACGGGGGCCCAGACCCGGCATCCGGCCCAGCAACTGGATCAGGCGCTCGATCTCCGGGCCGGCGACGGCTTGAGGCATCGGGTCTCGTGGGTCTCGCGCGGCTCGGGCCTCCGTCTAGAACGCCAGCGCCCTCAGGGGAAGACGGTGTGCACCATGACGCAGGCACGGCAATATCCAGCGGCTCGCTATAGGTTTCGTAGATTTTGTAATGGTGTTGGCAGCGCTTCCAGCGTTCAGGTTACTGGCGGGTTGCTATGCTCATGTCCATGACCTGTGGGCCTTATTCGTATAAATGGTCCTCGGACGACGCGGCGAGACTCCGACGAAAGGTCATATTGACGGCAACGCTTTGCTGTTTACGCAGCGGGGGAGCCAGTCGGCGGCAGAGCCGCACGCTTTCGAGGTCGCGCCGCGCGCAGGTGCCCGGGAGATTCGCACTTGAACAACATCGGTGATTTCAACGCGGCCCACGGCGCCGAGGCAGCGGGCTTCCGCGAGCTCAAGACCGTCCACTGGAACTTCGAAGCGCCCCGCCTCTACGAAGAGGCCCTGACCCGCAACGAAGGCCAGCTCGCCCGTGGCGGTGCCCTCGTCGCCACCACCGGTTCGCATACGGGCCGGTCGCCCAAGGACAAGTTCGTGGTGCGGGACGCCTCCACCGAGAACGAGATTTGGTGGGACAATAACGGCGCCATCACGCCCGATCAGTTCGAGACCCTGCGCCAGGACTTCCTGAAGCACGCCGAAGGCAAGGAGTTGTTCGCGCAGGACCTCTTCGGCGGTGCGGATCCGTCCCACCGGGTGAAGGCGCGGGTCTTCACCGAGTTCGCCTGGCACTCGCTGTTCATCCGCAACCTGCTGATCCGGCCGGACCGCTCCGAGCTCGCCTCCTACGTGCCGGATCTGACGATCATCGACCTGCCGAGCTTCCAGGCCGATCCGGCCCGTCACGGCTGCCGCTCGAAGACCGTCATCGCCATCGACTTCGCCAAGAAGCTCGTTCTGATCGGCGGCTCGGCCTACGCGGGCGAGATGAAGAAGTCGGTCTTCACCTACCTCAACTACACGCTGCCTAAGCAGGGCGTGATGCCGATGCACTGCTCGGCCAACGCGGCTCTCGACGCCGAGGGCGGCTCGGCGATCTTCTTCGGCCTGTCGGGCACCGGCAAGACCACCCTGTCGAACGATTCCTCCCGCCAGCTCCTTGGTGACGACGAGCACGGCTGGTCGAACGAGGGCATCTTCAACTTCGAGGGCGGCTGCTACGCCAAGACCATCCGCCTCTCGCGCAACGCCGAGCCGGAGATCTATGCCACCACCGAGCGCTTCGGCACGGTGATGGAGAACGTCGTCATCGACCCGATGACCCGCGTGCCGGATTTCGACGACGCGTCGCTCACCGAGAACACCCGCTGCGCCTACCCCCTGGACTTCATCGCCAATGCCAGCAGCACCGGCCGGGCCGGGCATCCGAAGAACATCGTGATGCTGACCTGCGACGCCTTCGGCGTAATGCCGCCGATCGCCAAGCTGACCGGCGCCGAGGCGATGTACCACTTCCTCTCGGGCTACACCGCCAAGGTGGCGGGCACCGAGCGTGGTCTGACCGGTCCGGAGGCGACCTTCTCGACCTGCTTCGGCGCGCCGTTCATGCCGCGGCACCCGAGCACCTACGGCAACCTGCTGCGTGATCTCATCGCCAAGCACAGCGTCGATTGCTGGCTCGTCAACACCGGCTGGACCGGTGGCGGCGTCGGCACCGGCCGCCGCATGCCGATCCGCGTCACCCGCCGCCTGTTGTCGGCCGCTCTCGACGGCTCGCTCTCGAACGCCGAGTTCCGCCGCGACCCGTATTTCGGCTTCGCGGTGCCGGTCTTCGTGCCGGGCGTCGAGCCGCACATCCTGCAGCCGGTCAAGACCTGGGGCAACAAGACTGCCTTCGTCGAGACGGCCGCGCGACTGGTGAAGATGTTCGAGGACAACTTCAAGCGCTTCGAGGACCACGTCGACTCCGACGTCCGCGCCGCCGGGCCGAGCGCCCAGGCGATCGCCGCCTAAGCGACAGGCCAAGCCGAAGCCGGGTTTTCCCGGCTTCGGCACCTTGCCTTACGGAGGGGAAGCTCTGCTCACAGAGCGTCGAGCGCCGCCTCCAAATCCGGTACCGCGACCGAAAAATCGCGCCGGGCCGCGACGTCTTCCCGCTCGCTCCAGCGGCCGAACAGGGCCGAGTAGGGCTGGCCGCAGACGGATGCGAGATTCCAGAAGAACGGGTCGCTCCAGCCGCTGTCGGGAACGACGGTCAGGATTTTCGCGCCCGGTGGGCAGAAGATCGTGTTGGTCATCGCCGCCCCCGCGAGACCGACGACCACCCGCGCCCTCGCGAACCGGACGATCTGCTGACGTGGACTGAATTGCTCGGGGTCGATCACCTCGAAGCCGCGCCGTTCCAGAGCGGCCACGACCTCCGGGCGATTGACGAGGGTGCGGCCCCGGGATCCGGCGCGATCCACGAACAGGCGTCGGCCGCGCTCGGGGGCTCCCATGGTGCGCAGAGCCATCTCTGCACGGGCGAACCGCGTCCTCCCGAGGAGGCGCCTCCTCACAGCGGCGACCGCCTGAGGCGACGCGCCGAAGGGCTCCTGGCTGCACGGGGTCGCGAAGTACAGGTGCGGCAGGGCGTAGACTTGGCTCCGGTCGTAGAACACCGCCCGCCACCGCGTGTCTCGACCGAGGGTGAGGGCGATCATCCGCCGCCGTACCTCGTCCATCTGCGGATCGTAGCCGGGCAGCAGGATCGTGATCTCGCGCCCCGGATGCAGGCGACGGATCGCGAAGAAGCCTTCGAGCCGGGGCAGATCGTCCACGAGCCAGTGGCCGTAATTGAACGAGCCGACCGAGCCGAGGAGGAAATACACGCCCTCGTCGCCGAAATGCTCATCCACCCGGTCGCGATCGAGTCCGATCGCCTCGATCATCCCCGCGTCGCTCAGGCGGTGGGTCTCGTAGAGGATACGGAGACTGCCACCCTCGCGATAATGCACGACGTTGCCGCCGAGGCGGACATCGCGCGTCTCGCACAGGAGCGTGGCCGGGAAACCGCCCCGGTAGGTGTCGTCCAACTCGCCGTACCAGCGCGCGACCGCTTCGATTCCCGCAGGATCGGGACCGGTGAGTCGCTTCGGCGCGGGACGGCGATAAGCATAGGCGGGGAACAACGTCGTGACGGCGCGGGTCCGCCCACAGACCCGCCCGCGCATGGACGCATAGAGATCATCCGCCCCGGCGAAGGTGATGCCGGCCTGCGGCACCGCCTCGGCGCAGGAGAAGACGAGGCAATCGGGATCGATCCCCGCGGGCAGCAGGGCGCTCGCCGCCGCAACCTGGCGAGCCATGCGGCGCGCCGGTCCGGGGCTAGAAGGGCAGCTTCATGCCGGGCGGCAGGGGCAGGCCCTTGGTGAGTTCGGCCATGCGTTCCTGCATGACGTGCTCAGCCTTGCCGCGCGCATCGTTGCAGGCGGCGACGATCAGATCTTCGAGGATCTCGCGCTCGTCGGCGACCATCAGGGCGGGGTCGATGTTGATCCGGCGGAGCTGGCCCTTGGCCGTCATGCTCACGCGCACGGAGCCGCCACCGGACGCGCCCTCGACCTCGACGGTGTCGAGTTCGGCCTGCACCCCCGCCATCTTCTCCTGCATGGCCTGGGCCTGCTTCATGATGCCCATCAGGTCGCGCATGCTTGGCTCCTCATCGTTTCGTTTCGGTCGCGGGATGGCGCATCACAGGTCGTCGCCTTCCGCCTCCTCGACACGGGCCGCGTCGAGATCGCCGAGGATTTCCTCCTCGGCGGTGGCGCGGGCCTCGGACGCGGTTTCGCGGACATCCACGATCTCGGCACCCGGAAAGCGGGTCAGGGCCTCGCGGACGAACGGATCGGCGGCGGCGTTCTCGCGCCGGGTCTCGCTCGCCATGCGGCTATTCTCGGCCAGAGTCGGCGCGCCGTCCTCCTGCGAGAGGGAGACGATCCAGCGGCGACCCGTCCATGAGGTCAGCGCGGCCGACAGGTCATTGGCGAGGCTCGGGCGACCGCCTGAAGCGAGGCGGATATCGATCCGGCCTTCCTCGAACCGCACCAGATGGACATCGCGTTCCAGGGCAGCTTTGAGCAGGATATCCCGCCGGGCATCGGCCAGGGCGACCACATCTTCGAAGCGGGCGAGCCTCGGCCCGGCCTCGGGGGCGGGGCTGCGCGCCGGAGCGGGGGCTGGCACGGCCCGCAGAACCGGTGCGCCGACGGCTTGGGCGGATGCCTGCATCCGGACCGGCGCGGGGACGACCTGTTCCAGCACGGGGCGCGGCGCCGGCATCGCGGCGACCGATGCGGGCGGTGTCGGCGGCAGGGCCTGACGCGGCTCCGCCCCCGCCTCGGCGGCGGCGTCCTCGCGCAGGCGGCGCAGGGCCTCGTCAGGCGTCGGCAGGTCGGCAGCATAGGCCAGGCGCACGATCGCCATCTCTGCCGCCGCCAGCGGCCGGGGGGCCGATTGCACCTCGGGAATCGCCTTGAGCAGGATCTGCCACGCCCGCGACAGCGCCCGCATGGACAGCTTGCCCGCGAAATCCGCGCCGCGCAGGCGCTCGGTCTCGCTGAGCGACGGGTCTGCCGCCGCATCGGGGACGATCTTCAACCGGGTGACGAGGTGGGTGAAGGCGGCGAGGTCCGACATGACCACCGCCGGGTCGGCGCCGGAATCGTATTGCGCCCGCAACTCGGCGAAGGCGGCGGGTACGGCGCCCCTCATCACGGCCTCGAACAGGTCCACGATCCGCGCGCGGTCGGCAAGGCCCAGCATGTCGCGCACGCCCTGCGCCGAGACCTCGCCGGCCCCATGGGCGATGGCCTGATCGAGGAGAGAGCGAGTCGCGCACGGACCCTTCCGCCGCGCGCACGATGGCCGCCAACGCCTCGTCCTCGACGGTCACGTCCTCGGCGGCGCAGATCTTGGCGAGATGGGCGCGCAACACGGGCGCCTCGACCCGGCGCAAATCGAACCTCTGGCACCGCGACAGGATCGTCACCGGCACCTTGCGGATTTCGGTGGTCGCAAACACGAACTTCGCGTGGGGCGGCGGCTCTTCCAGGGTCTTCAGGAAGGCGTTGAACGCCTTCTCCGACAACATGTGGACCTCGTCCACGATGTAGACCTTGTAGCGCGCCGAGACCGGTCCATAGCGGATGCCGTCGATGATGGCCCGCACATCGTCGATGCCGGTATGCGAGGCGGCATCCATCTCCAGCACGTCCATGTGCCGGGATTCCATGATCGCCGCGCAATGGAGGCCGAGTTCCGGCATGTCGACGGTCGGGCCGGTATCGGGAACGCCCGCGCGGGCATAGTTGAGGCCGCGGGCGAGGATGCGAGCCGTGGTGGTCTTGCCGACGCCACGCACGCCGGTGAGCATCCAGGCCTGGGGAATGCGCTTGGACGTGAAGGCGTTGCCCAGCGTGCGGACCATCGCCTCCTGGCCGATCAAATCGCCGAAATGCGTGGGCCGGTATTTGCGCGCCAGGACCCGGTAGGGGGTCGGCTGCGGTGTCGGGGCGGCGAAACCGGGGAGCCCCGGCTCGTCGTCAGGCGTGCCGGTCGAAGCGTCCATGACGTGTCGGGTTCGGGACTCGCGCCCTCATGAGAGGTGGGAGGCTGGACAGAGACCCGCTCGGTCTCGTTAGGGCTGCTTCCTTCCGGACCTGACCCGGTTGGCGAGTGAAACGTCCCCCGCCAACCCCCCGCCGGCTATATGGCCGTCTCGCCCGGGGAACGCAAGCCGCCCGTGAGGCTCTCCGCTCAGAACGCGTTGCGGTAGGCGCGACGCGAAATCACGGTGAGGATCATGATCTGGATGTCGAGCCAGATCGACCAATGGTCGATGTAGAACAGGTCGTGCTCCACGCGGCCGGCCATCGCCTGGTCGGTCTGGGTCTCGCCCCGGAAGCCGTTCACCTGCGCCCAGCCGGTGATGCCCGGCTTCACGTTGTGGCGGCGGGCGTACAGGGCGATCCGCCCCTCGAAGCTCCGGTCGTGGGCCAGCGCATGGGGGCGCGGGCCGACGAGCGACATGTCGCCGAGGATGACATTGAAGAGCTGGGGCAACTCGTCGAGGTTTGACCGCCGCAGCAAGGCGCCCACGCGCGTGATGCGGCTGTCGTTGCGCGTCGCCTGTTTGAAGACCGCAGTGTGGTCCGCCTTCATGGAGCGGAACTTGAAGACGTCGAAGGGTTGCTGGTTGAAGCCGTAGCGGCGCTGGCGGAAGAAGACCGGGCCGGGGCTGTCGAGTTTGATCGCCACGGCGATCAGGGCTAGCAGCGGCAACAGCGCGAAGAGCGCGAGCAACGCCACCACGACGTCGAAGCAGCGCTTCAGCACGATCTCGCCGAGATTCAGCGGACGGCGGCCGATATTGATGCCGGAGACCTTGCCGACGCGGGCCACCTGCATGTCGGGGAAACGGTCGAGGACCGTGCCGGGGCGCAGGTGCAGGGCGGCGGGGACGCGCAGGAAGGCGTCGATGCAACGCTCTACCTCGGCGGCGTCGGCCCAGGGCACGAGGACGAACACGTCGTCCGGCCGCAGGAATCGCACGACCGAGACGGCGAGGTCGAGGTCCTCCTGAAGCTGCTCATAGCGCGTCGCGGCGTCGGCCTGGGGATCGGTGCGGCGCAGGTAGCTGGTGCCGACGACGCGAAGGCCCGGCCCGTCCGTCTGGTTGCTGGCATAGAAGGCCTGGATATCCTCCTCGTAGCCGACGAGGTGCACGCGGCTGACCGTCGGCGAAGCCGGACTCAAGCTGCGGCCGATCAAGCGGCTCATCGTCAGACGGCTGGCGAACAAGGTCGGCAAACCGGCGAAGAAGACGACGAGGGAGACGAGACGGGAATAGTCCGTGGTCGTCTTGGTGAGGAAGCCGATCACCAGCACCACCGCCCAGGCCACGAACCACAGCGACACGGCCCGCCTGAGACCCGCGCGACCTTCGACGATCCGGTCGAGCGCATATTCACCCCGCAGGGCATTGGTGGTGACGATGATAAGGCTAAGAAGTGCTGAGAGCTGAAGGCCGCGCGTTTCGGTCGGCCATGCGTCGTCATGGGCAAAGAGCACCCGATAGCCGACCTCGCTCGCCAGCGTCACGCCTGCGATGGCCGCGAAATCCGCCATCGCCGCCGCGACGGACAGCATGACCCGCATGAAGCCGCGACCACGCTGCGGCAGCACTCCCGCCCACACACGGCGGCGGCGAGTCGTGCCGCTCAGCGTGATCGGCTCGTACGATTGTGGGACCCGCTCCTGAAGCATTGGTCTGCCTGTGCCGTACCAATCGGTATCTGTGCCGTTTTGAAACGAACGCGGTTTCGAACGCGGCTCTCACAGGGATCGTGAGCAAGCCTCGAGCCCGCCGCCTCGACACACCTCCCATGGCTCAGTGGGAGGGGTCGTTGTCTCGTTCCATCGCGGGGCGGACGCGGCGTTCCGCACCCCCACTGATCTTTGGATAGGCTTGACCGTGAAGAATCCGGGAGCAGTAACCGCAGAATCCGCGCTCCGCAACTCCGTGGAATACTTAAAGTGATTCGTGCCGGGCCCCTGAGGGAAGTTACCGGGGCTCATATTCAGCGCGAGTCCCGCCGTCAGGCCAAGGAAATGCCTTGCGTCCTACGCAGGGGTGCCAAGAATTTATGGACTCGAGTTGCCAATATATCGTTCTATTGTAGATTATCGTACGAAAGATAGCACCTGCTTGTGACCGACTCCATTCCTTTTCTCTATGCCCGGCACATAAACCGCCGTCGGTGAGGACTGAGGAGCCCGCCGGATACGCGTTTTGTATTCAGAATGCGAATTTGGCATTTTCTTGGCTCGTGGCTGCCCTGTGAACGAACCGTTAAGCTGCTGAGCCGAGAGCAAGGAGTTTGGTGGAGGGCATGGCTCTGCCGGCTGAAAAGTTAATGACTTTTAACCCTTAAAAACTGCACACATATGTGTGTATGGCATACAAACTCTTCTCCCTGGGCTTCTCGACCGAACGTTCTATCTAGATGGTTTGGCTGCTAATCTTTGGCAGTTGCAAAAATCAGCAAGATACAACCTGTAAAACAACCGGCTAAAGTGACACGAAAGCGCTCATAATCGCCTCCTAAACCTGAGGCTGTATCGCATGACTTGCAGGATCGAGCGAATTGGATCTAGTGATTGATAGCGGTGTAGTGACACACCGAGCCGGGAAGTCCGAAAGCTGCTCCCGGTAAGCACGCGAAAACGGGGTTTGGGTCAGTGGAAAACGGCGAGCACAACACAATGGACCTTTCATTAAAGGTCGCCCGTCCGATGGCGAAGGACGGGACGCCACCCCTGATGCCGAAGCAGACGACTGATGTGGATCGGCTGGTCGGCTTGCGGATCACCGCCCTGCGTAAGGCGCGCGGACTCAGCCAGACGGCTCTGGGCAACGCCGTCGGCGTGACGTTCCAGCAGGTCCAGAAATACGAGAAGGGTCAGAACCGCGTCGGCGCCGGCCGTCTGCGTGAGATCGCCCGGCTGCTAGAGGTTCCGGTTTCTGCCTTCTTCGATGACAACACGACCTCCGACGGCCCGCAGGAGGATGTCTTCAGCTTCCTCAACGCTCAGGGGTCCGTGGAATTGCTGCGCGCCTATACGCAGATCGTCGACGACCAGATGCGCCGGGATGTTCTGGCCCTCGTCCGCAGTGCCGCCCGCCTCGCGCATCTCCGCGCCAACGGAAACGGGGACGAGAATATTCCCCAGGCGTAACGACCTGACCCTTCCCTTTCAGTAACTGTCACTCGCCGGCCGCGATCAGATGGAAGAAACTTCCACTGACGTGGCCGAGCCGATGCCCCATGAATCCGAGATCAGTTCCTTCGGCATCGGTAATTCGGGCGAGCGCGCTGGCTTCGTCCGGCGGCTCCGAAGTGACGCTGGCATAGTGGAATTCGTGCCCGATCAGGCGGGCGCCGCGGCGTCCGAGCGTTCCATCTCCGGTGAGTCGAGCCACGCGGTAGCCGAGATGCAGTTTCCGGCGACGGTAGGACGTCGCCACGGGCAGAAGTCCTAGCATGGGATGGATCGCCCCCTCGGCATCCTCGAGGCTTTCACCCAGCACCATGTAGCCACCGCATTCGCCGTGAACCGGGCGAGTCCGAGCGAAGGCGCGGGTGCCTTCCAGAAAGCGCTGTGCGGCGGCGATCCGGCCCGCATGGAGTTCTGGATAACCCCCCGGTAGCCAGCAGCAATCGCAAGTCTCGGGCGGCGCCTCGTCGGCCATGGGCGAGAACGGCACGAGTTCGGCCCCAGCCTCCCGCCAACCCCGCTCCATATGCGGGTAGAGGAAACTGAACGCCTCGTCCTGAGCGATGGCGATGCGCTGCCCCGGTGGCGGCACGAGGGAGCGCTCCGCCCCCGGAGGGACCGATCCGCCCGCGGCCTCCACGAGTGCGGTGAGGTCCAGCCCGGCCTCGGCCATGTCGGCCAGCTTCTCCAGCCGGGCGGCAAGATCGGCAGTCTCGCCCGCCTGGACGAGGCCGAGATGGCGCTCCGGCAGCACCAACCCCGCCTCACGTGACAGGGCGCCGAACACCCTCAAGCCCGCCTTTTCCATCCCCGCCTCCACGAGACTGCGATGACGGGGACTTGCGACCTTGTTGAGGATCACCCCGGCAATGGTCAGGCGCGGATCGTAGACGCGGCAGCCGAGTGCGACGGCGGCGGCCGATTGGGCCGCGCCCGAAACGTCGATCACCAGAACGACCGGCCAGCCGTAACGCGCGGCGATGTCGGCATTGGCGCCGGACCGGTTCTCGACGGCGCGAACCCCATCGAACAGGCCCATCGACCCCTCCGCAAGGACGAGATCGGCCTGCGCGGCCGAGGCGCTCGCCAAGGTATCGAGCAGGGCGGGGGGCATGGCGAAGCTGTCGAGGTTAAAGCTCGGCTCACCCGTGGCGGCCCAGTGGAAGGCGGGATCGATGTAATCAGGCCCGCATTTCGCGCCCCGGATGCGCAGCCCCCGGCGGCGCAAGGCGCGCATCAGCGCCAATGTGACGGTCGTCTTACCCGACCCGGAGCGCGGCGCGGCGACGAGAAGGCCCCGCGCGCTCATGGTGATTTGCCCCCGACGGCGCCGTTCGGCCGGAAGCGGCGATCGTAGTCGGCAGCGTAAAGAGCGCTTTCCCGGAATTCGCGGGCGTCCAAAGCCGGCCCGACAAAAATAATTGCGGTCCGCTCTAGGGTTGCAGCATGCACAAGTTGTGGGATCGTCGCCAGCGAGCCGCGTATCACGGTCTCGTCCGGCCACGTCGCCCGGAAGACGACGGCGGCGGGACAATCGGCCCCGTAATGGGGCACGAGTTCCTGCGCGACGGCCTCAATGACATGGATCGACAGGTGGATCGCCAGCGTCGCGCCGGTGGCGGCGAAGGCGGCCAACCGCTCGCGCTCGGGCATGGCGCTGGCGCGACCGGAGGTCCGGGTCAGCACCACGGATTGCGCGAGGCCCGGCACGGTCAGCTCCCGCTCCAGAACCGCGGCCGCCGCCGCGAAGGAGGGTACGCCGGGGGTGAGGGTGTAGGGGATGCCGAGCCGGTCGAGGCGGCGCAGCTGCTCGGCCAGGGCAGACCAGATCGAAAGGTCGCCCGAATGCAGCCGGGCCACGTCCTGGCCTTGCGCGTGAGCGGCCTCGATCTCGGCCATGATGGCGTCGAGGGAGAGGGGCGCTGTATCGATGATCCGCGCGCCCGGCGGGCACCAGGACAGGATCTCGGGGGCGACGAGAGAGCCGGCATAGAGGCAGATCGGGCAGGCGGCGATGCGATCGCGGCCGCGCACGGTGATCAGGTCGGCCGCGCCCGGCCCCGCGCCGATGAAATGGACGGTCATCCTTCAGCCCTCTGGCGGGTTTCGCGGCGGAAGGCCAGTGCGCAGGTGACGCTGCCGCTGGCGATCCGAGGAAGCGCGAGCTTCGCGCCCGGCCCCGCCGCAGCCAGGGCCGCCGCCTCGCATAGCGAGCCGACGCCCCGCAAGGACTCGATCCGCGCCGACCGGGTTTCGACAGCGGCATCGCAGGCCGTGAGCGCGTCCGGGGCGACGCCCTGGGGCGCGAGGCCAAAATGTTTCGCCGCTTCGCGGATCGCCGGATCCCCCGCCCGGTCCAGGGCGGTGGCGATGACAGCCAGATGCTCCGGCTCCGCCTGGGCCGCTTCCAGAGCGCGCGCGATCAAAGCGGTGATTTCGGCTGCCTCGGCGCTACGGCGGAAACCGATTCCGGCGACGAGCGAACGAGCCGCGCTCACGACTTGGTCCAGGCCCATTGGGTCACGGGCATCGCCATGCGCCAGCCCTGAAGCCCGCCGACCGGCGCGGCACGGCCCACGGTGAAGCGCCGGAGGCTGCCACCCCGTCCGGCATAGGCCGCGAGCAGGGCGACCTCGCCCTCGAGCGTCACCGCATTGGCGACGAAGCGTCCGCCCGGCCGCAGGGCCCCCGCGGCGAGGTCGATCAGGCCGGGTTCGGACACGCCCCCGCCGATGAACACGGCATCCGGCGGCGCGAGCCCGTCCAGAGCGTCCGGGGCGCGGCCGAGCACGACCGACAGGCCGGGCACGCCGAGCGAAAGGGCATTGCGGCGGATGCGCTCCGCCCGTTCGGGCTTGGCCTCGATGGCGGTGGCCCTCAGCGAGGGCGCCCGCAGCATCCACTCGATCGACACGGAGCCCGCGCCCGCGCCGATATCCCACAAATGCTGTCCCGGCTGCGGCCGAAGGGCCGAGAGGGTCAGCGCGCGGATCTCCGATTTGGTGAGTTGGCCGTCATTCTCGAACAGGGCGTCGTCCAGCCCGGGCGCCAGCGGCAGACCCTCGGCCTCACCCTCGACCTCGGTCGCCAGGGTGTTCAACGGATCGATCCGATCCAGGTCGAAAGCCTCGGCACGAGCGCTGCGGATCCGCTCGCGCGGGCCGCCCATCGCTTCCAGCACCGTGATGCGGCTTGCCCCGAAGCCGCGCGCGGTCAGGAGCGCGGCGAGCGCAGCGGCGGTGCTCCCGTCCCACGAAAGGACGAGCAGGCTCGCGCCCGGCCGCAAATGCGGGATGATCCGCTCCAGGGCGCGCCCATGCAGGGTGACGAGTTCGCATTCCGCCAGAGGCCAGCCGAGGCGGGTGCAGGCGAGGCTGAATGCCGAGGGCTGGGGGAAAGCCGCGATCTCGTCCGCCGGGACGAGCCGGGCGATCTCGGCGCCGATGCCGTAATGGAATGGATCACCGGTGGCGAGGATGCAGGTCGGCTGCCCCCGCCGGGCGAGGATACCAGGATAGGCCTCGTGGATCGGGCTCGGCCAGGAGCGCGTCTCGGCCGTGAGCGGCCCGGCCAGCTCGAAATGGCGGCGTCCTCCATAGACGACCTCCGCCGCGTCGAGGGCGGCGGTGGCGGTGGGCGAGAGACCCGCGCGCCCGTCCTCGCCGATCCCGACGATGGTCAGCCAACGGCGGCTCGACATCGGCTCACCGGGCGGGGACAAGGCGGCCATGCCCGATTCCGCGACGCGACTTCTGATCCTCGGCGGCACCACGGAGGCGACCGCCCTCGCGAAGGCGCTCGCAACCGACCCCGCCTTCAAGACGATTCTGTCCTTGGCCGGGCGTACCCGTACGCCGATGGCCGCGCCCGTGCCGGTACGGATCGGCGGTTTCGGTGGGGCGGAAGGTCTCGCCCGCTTTCTGGCGGAGGAGGGGATCGCAACGTTGATCGACGCCACCCATCCCTTCGCCGCGCGGATTTCGGCGAACGCCGCCGAGGCCTCGCGGCTCGCCGGAATTCCGCTGCTTGCGATCCGCCGCCCGGCCTGGGAGGCCGGGGAGGGCGATCGCTGGATCGAGGTCGAGGATATGGCGGGGGCGGCGCGGGCGCTCGGGCTCGTGCCGCGCCATGTCTTTCTCACCATCGGTCGTCAGGAGGTGGCGGCCTTCGCGGACGCGCCGCACCACGCCTATGTCGTGCGCAGCATCGAGCCGATTGGGGACACGCTGCCGGTGCCGAGACTCACCACCATCGCCGCGCGCGGCCCCTTCGATGCCCAGGACGAGGCGGCCCTGATGCGCGAGGCGGGTATCGAGGTGGTGGTCAGCAAGAATGCCGGAGGCGCGGCGACCTATGGAAAGGTCGTCGCGGCACGCAGCCTCGGCCTTCCGATGGTGATGGTCCGCCGTCCGCTGAAACCCGATGTGCCGAGCGTGCCCGACGCGGCGGGGGCGCTCGCATGGTTGCGGGCGGGGGGTCACGCCGCACCCGGCACGCTGCGCAGGGTGTAGACGAACGGCGCCTTGCCCTCGCGCGGGATCAGCCGCGTACCGCTCGAGCCGAGGATCACGATCGTCGCCATGTCAGCCTGCGAGGCTTCGGCCTCGGAGAGGGTCGTCACGCGGATCGCCTCGTCCGGTCGGCTGATGGCGCGGGCGAACATCACCGGGGTCTCGGGTGCCCGGATGCTGGAGGCGAGGTCGAGCGCCGCCCCGAGTTGCCAGGGCCGGGCCTTGGAGATCGGGTTATAGAGCGACACGACGAAATCCGCCCGCAGCACCGCCTCCAACCGCGCAGTGACGACCGGCCAGGGCTTGAGGTTGTCGGACAGGGACATCGCGCAAAAATCCCCGCCGAGCGGGGCGCCGAGCCGCGCCGCCGCCGCGAGCATGGCGGTGATGCCGGGCTCGACGGTGATGGCGAGGTTTCGCCAGCCGGGCTCGCCCTGCTCCACCGCCTCGAATACCGCCGCCGCCATGGCGAAGACGCCGGGATCTCCCCCTGAGACCACCGCGACATGCCGACCGGAGGCGGCGAGCGCCAGGGCATGACGGGCGCGGTCGACCTCCACCCGGTTGTCGCTGGCATGGCGAACCAGGCCCTCGCGCTCCGGCACGCGGGCGACATAGGGGAAATAGCCTATCAGATCCGTCGCCCGGTCGAGGGCGTGGCGGGCGGACTCGGTCAGCAGGGACGGATCGCCCGGCCCGAGCCCGACCACCGTGACGCTCCCGCTCACGGGCGTCGGCCTTCGCCCGGAACGAGGACCATGGAGAAATACGGCGCGTCGTCGTCCGCCTTCACTTCGAGCGGGATGACCCGCTCGCCCGGCATGGTCCCGCGCTCGACATAGACCGCGCGGGACAGAAGCCCCGCCTCGGTCAGCGCCTTGCGCACCTTCGGCAGGTGCCGCCCCAGCTTCATCACCACGGCGGCGTCGGTGCCGCGCAGGCGCTCGACCAGCGTGTCGAAGGACAAGGTCGCCGGGAGCACGGTGAGGACGTCGTCGCCCCAGGTGATCGGCGTGCCCGCTCGCGTCCAGCAGCCGGACATGCCGGTGACGCCGGGGACGACATCCACGGGGAAGCGGTCCTTCAGGCGCCGCCACAGATGCATGAACGAGCCGTAGAAGAAGGGATCGCCCTCGGACAGGATCGCCACGTCCCGGCCCGCGCCGAGATGGGCGGCGAGTTTGTCCGATGCCTCGTCGTAGAAGGTGGCCAGGGCGGACACGTAGTCCGGATGCTCCGGGTGAAGCTCGGTCGTGTAGGGATAGGCGAGCGCCATCTCCCGCGACGGATCCCGCAGGATCGCATCGGCGATGCCGCGCGCATTGCCGCGCTTTCCCTGCTTGCAGAAATGCACGAGGACCGGCGCCCGCTCCAGGATGCGTCGCGCCTTCACGGTCAGCAGGTCGGGATCGCCCGGCCCCATGCCGACGCCATAGAGCGTGCCCGTCGTCGCCATGCGCGGCAGGTCTTCCGTCTCGCCCTCGAAGGGCATGAGCCCGTCCATCACTCGACCTCGCTGGCGAGCGCGTTGACGGCTGCCGCCGTCATGGCGCTGCCGCCCCGACGCCCGTGGACGACGACGAACGGCACTCGTCCGTCCCGCGCCAGGGCCTCCTTCGATTCCGCCGCACCCACGAACCCGACCGGGATGCCGATGATCGCGGCTGGGGGCGCAACGCCCTCGTCCAGCAATTCGAGCAGGCGGAACAGCGAGGTCGGCGCGTTGCCGACCGCCACCACGCTGCCCGGCAGGACCTCGCGCCACAATTCCATCGCCGCCGCCGAGCGGGTGGTGCCGAGCCGCTGCGCCATCTCCGGCACGCGGGAATCGCGTAGCGTGCAGATCACCTTGTTGTCCGCCGGCAACCGGGCACGGGTGACGCCATCGGCCACCATGTGCACGTCGCAGAGGATAGGCGCCCCGGCTTTTAGCGCGGCGACGCCCGCTTCCGCGAAATCGTCCGACATCTCCACGTCCTTGGGCAGATCGGTCATGCCGCAGGCATGGATCATGCGCACGACGCAGCGTTCGGCCGCGCCGCTCCAGCGGGCGAGATCGGCCTCGGCGCGGATGATGGCGAAGGACTTCGCGTAGATCGCGCCGCCGTCGCGGACATAGTCGTAACGCGACGCGTCTGGCTGCACGGCGTTCGGGCTCGCGCTCATGCGGGTCTCCGGTTCCTCCCGATATCGATGGAAGCCGGCGCGAAGGCGGCGGCAAGCCCGACACTTGCCGCCCTTCCTAAACGCTCGAGCGCCGCCTCGATAGGGACCTGAAGGGACAGTGTGTCGCTCGGATTTCCGCCGATGACGATGCCGTACTGGCCCTCGCGTCCCACGAGGGTTAGGTCGGCCGGGCCGGGCTTGGCGCAGCCCTTGGCACAGCCGGAGACATGCGCCACGAGACCCCGCGCCGCCAGCGGCCGGAAGGCGTCCGCTACACGCGCGGCATCCAGAAGCGTCGGCGTCGAGCCCGAGGCGCAAGCGGGCGCGCCCGTGCAGGCGGCCACCGCCCGGCGGGGATCGTCCGCCGTGGTGATGAAATTGCCGGCGAGGTCGGCGAGGCCGACTCGCTCCAGGCAGGTGGGACGCAGGACGATCCCACGCGAGGGCGACAGGCGCAGTTCGGGTGCGCCGCACCGCTCCGCGACGGCGATCAGACGTTCCCACGCTGCGACGGTGCAGCGTCCGAACGGGGCGTCGAGGGCGAGGACGGGATGGCCATCCTGCTCGGAGAGGCCGGGCACGGCGGACGCGTCACCCGTTGCCCAGCCCACCTCCGTCATGGCTTCGCTCCACTCGCCATGACGAGAGAAGGCGAGCATTCCGGCAGTGACATCGCGCATCCGGCGCTGGCCTGTCGCGGCAAAGGCGGCGAGCAGGTTGCGGATGGTGGAAGGGGTGTCAGTTGAACTTACGTTCCCAACCGGCCGCCCATCTGCGAGCCCGGCGATGATCGCCACCCGGCCCCCTTCCAATGGAAGAACGGACAGGTCCGCCTCGTCCAGCATCATGCCCACGGCGACGAAGGTCTTGGGCGGCAGGCCCAGCACCGCGCGTCCCGCCACCTCAATGGCGCTTGCGAGGGCGGCAATGTCCTGCCCGGCGAGCGGGCTCGTCAGGGTCAGGCGCTGCGGGCCGCCATCCGTGCGGGTGTCGCCGAGACCGGCCGCGTCGAGAAGGGCGGCCAGCGGCGCTGTGGTGGCCTCGCTGACGCCCCGGATCTGGAGGTTCGCCCGCGCCGTCAGGTCGAGATGGCCGTTGCCGTAGCGCTGGGCGCCCTCGGCCACGGCGCGGGCCTGCGCCAAACTCAGCACGCCCAGCGGCGGATGGATGCGCGCGAGGAGCCCGTCGCCGGTCGGCATGGGCCGCCGGAGACCGGGGCACCAGCCCCGTCTGGCCGCATCGGGTAGGGCGCGCGAACTCATTCCGCCGCCTCGCCCATCAGCGCGTCGGCGGGCAGAGCGTTGCGGCGGCTCGTCCAGAGGCCGCGCTCACGCGCCTCGTCGAACCGGTCGAGGATCGCCCGCGTGGCGGCGGGGTTGGCAGCGCGCAGGCGCTCGAATACGTCCGGGTCGGCGATCCAGGCGGAGTAGAGGGTTTCGAACCCGGCATCGGTCACGGCATCGCTCCCGGCGGCGAGCACGAAGACCGCATCGAGCCCCTGCGCCAACTCCTGCGCCCCTCGATAGCCGTGGCGCAGTTGTGCCGAGATCCAGCGCGGATCGGCGAGCCGCGCGCGGATCAGCCGGGCCGCATCCTCCCGCGCGGTCCGGGCCTTGGGCCTCTCCGGCTCGGAAACGTCGAGGCTGTAGAGGGCCGGGCTCGCGCCGGAGAGGCTCGCGGCGGCGGCGAACCCGCCCATGGCATCGACCGCCGCATCGCCGTCGAACAGGTCGCGCTCCGCCACGTCGAAGGCATGGGCATAGGCATCGGCCTGGGCGATGCGCTCGCCGAACCCGGCATCCGGCCCTTCGCGGTCGCCATAGGCGTAGCCGCTGGCCTCGAGATAGGCCCGGCCGAGATCGGCGCGCGCCTGCCACTCCCCATCAAGGGCGAGGGAGGCCGCGCCCGCGCCGTAACGGCCGGGGGCCGCCCCGTAGACCCGCGCCCCGGTCTCGCCCCGGCGGGCGGCGGCGGCGAGGGGGTTGTCCTCCTCGTCCTCGTCGCGGGCGGCGACGGCGCGCACGGCCCGGTCGAGCAGCGCCAGTGTGTCGGGGAAGGTGTCGCGGAAGGCGCCGGAGACCCGCATCGTGACATCGACGCGCGGGCGATCGAGCACCGCGAGCGGAAGCACCTCGAAGCCGGTGACGCGGGTGCTGGCATGGTCCCAGACCGGCCGCACGCCCATCAGCGACAGGGCATGGGCGACGTCCTCGCCCCCGGTGCGCAGGGTCGGCGAAGCCCAGAGATCCATGACGATGCGGGCGGGATAGCTGCCCTCGTCCTGCAAGTAGCGCGTCACCACCGCCTGCGCCGCCTTCTCGCCGAGCAGGGTCGCGGCCCGGCTCGGAATGGCGCGGGGATCGAGGGTGGTGAGGTTGCGCCCTGTCGGCATCACGTCGAGCCGTCCGCGCGAGGGCGATCCGGCGGGGCCGGGGGGCACGAAATGGCCGTCGAGCGCCGCAAGCAGCCCCGCCCGCTCCCCCGCCGCGCTGGCGCGGATGAGCTCGGGCGCATCCTCGGGGGCGCGGCCGAAGACGTGAAGCCCATCGCGAAAGGCAGTCTCGCCGAGGTCGCAGAGATGGGCGTCGAGGGCGGTCAACGCGTCTTCCATCGGCGCGTCGGCCGGGATGCCCGCACCCGCGAGCAAGCCGTGGCCCTCGGCTTCTTCGAGGATGGCGGTGGCGAGCAGCTTCGCCCGGCGCGGGTCGAGGATGGTCGCGGAGGAATATTCCTCCACCAATTCCCGCAGACGCGCCGTCTCGGGCGGCAGCCCGGCGCGGGCGATGGTGGGGGTGAGGTGCCCGAGCGCAATCCCGCCGAGCCGGCGCTTCACCGGGGCGGCCTCGCCGGGATCGTCTACGACGAAGGGATAGATCACCGGCAGGGAGCCGACGCAGAGCGAGGGCCAGCACAGGGGCGACAAAGCCACCGCCTTGCCCGGCAGCCATTCCGTGGTGCCGTGGGTGCCGAGTTGCACCAACGCGTCGAAGTCGCGGCGCAGGCCGAGATGGAAGGCGCAATAGGCGTGGGTCGGCACCTGGTCGGGGTCGTGGTAGCCGGCCTTGCGGTCGGCATCCTGCCCACGGTCGGGTTGAAGGAACAGAGCGCAGACGCCGCCGATACTGCGGAAACGGAACGCGCCCTCGCGGCAATGCGGATCGTCCGCCGGATCCCCCCAGGCGTCATGGATCGCGGCGCGGGGTCCTTCGGGCAGAGTCTCGAGCCAAGCGGTATAATCCGCAAGCGAAACGGCGAATGCTGCCTCGCCCTCGGTCAGCGCCCGCATCAGCGCGTCCGTCTCAGGGAGATCCGGGGCGGCGTAGCCTGCCTGCGCCAGATCGGAGAACAGAGCGCGGGCGCTCTCGGGCGTGTCGAGCCCAACCGCGAACCCCGCCCGTCCGCCGCGCGCGGGGTAATCAGACATCACCACGGCCAGCCGACGCTCGGCCGGGGGGAGGGCGGCCAGCCGAAGCCAGCCATGCGCTCGCTCGGCCAGCGCCGCGATGCCCTCGGGGAAGGGGACGAGCCGCCGCTCGGAGAAGCCCTGTTCCTCGGGGGCTTCTTCCTTGAACGCGACCGGGAAGCCCGCGAGCCGCCCGTCGAATTCCGGCAGGGCGACCTGCATGGCGAGGTCGGATGCACTCAACCCCCGCGCCGAAGCCTCCCAGGCTGCACGGGGTGAGCCCACGGTGAAGGCCTGGAGGACCGGGCAACCCGCACGGTCAAGGATGAACCCGGCATCGTCCCGCGCGGAAAAGGCCGTGGCCGCGATCATGATATCCGGCCGCTGGGCGGCGAGAGCGGCCTTCACGGCGGCCACTGCCTCAGGATCCTTGAGGCTCGACACCGCGAGCGTCATCGTGCCGATCCCACGCTTGGCTAATGCGTGAGCCAGGGCCTCGAAGGGTGCGGTGTCGCCGCCAAGGATGGCCGAGCGGTAGACGAGGAGGAGGGCGAGGGCTGTTCCGGCTCGATTTCCGGCGACACTTCCATCACCGCTCGCAATGGCGCCGGGGGATGGCAACGCTGCACGCCCGGCTGCCAGCGCGACATCCATCGCCACCGGCCCGCAGCCGGGGCACCACGCGAAGCCGCGCGGCAGGGGTTCCGGCGGCTCCGCCGGGCCTGCATCGCCCAATTGCTCCGCCAGCCGCTGGAACATCCGGCGCAGGTTTTCCGGCCCGCCCGCGCGGAAGTGACGGTCGAGTTCATCGGCCAGGGCGGGATCCGTGGAGAAGGCCGCGAGGCGCGGATCGGGCCTGTCGTCCCCCGGCAGCACGGCGAGCACGACGCCGTTCGCCCGCGCCGCCTCGGCGCAGCGCTCCACCCCGTAGCGCCAGTAATCGAGCCCGCCCAGACAGCGGATCACCACGGCGCGCGCCTTCGCGATCACCTTGTCGACGTAGAGATCGACCGAAAGTGGGTGGCGCAGCTTGGCGAGCTTGGCGAGCCGGAGCGACGGCAGGCCGGGGGCCGAGGCGTGGGCGCGGGCCAGCCCGGCGAGGTCGCTATCCGTGAAGGACAGAACCACGAAGTCGCCCGGCTCCTGGCCGAGATCCACCGCCGCCTCGCCCTCGTCCAGGGAGACCGTATCGACGCGCAGGAGGTGCATGGTGCCCTCCCTAGCCGGCGCGCGGCAAGGCCGGCGCTGGGATCATCCCGCGAGCGCCTTCGCCACCGCGTTCTGGTCGAAACCCTTCAGGCCGATCACCACGAGGCGGCCGTCGCGGGCCTCGCCCGAGCGCCAGGGACGGTCGAAATGGTGCGACACCCGGCGCCCGACGCCCTGCACCACGAGGCGCATGGGCTTACCCTCGACCTCCACGAACCCCTTGATCCGCAGGACGCCCTCGGTCTCTGCCGCCTTCTCGACACGGGCGGCGAGGTCGCCCGCTGTCACGGCAGCACGCACCGGCAGGGCCACGGTCTCGAAATCGTCGTGGTCGTGATCCTCGCCCTCGCCGTGATGCGAGGGGCGGTTGGCGAGGTCGTCCTCGGCCGCCGCGCCGAGGCCCAGCAGCACGCGCGGGTCGATGGCGCCGTTGGAGGTCTCCACCAGCTTCACGGCACGGGGGAGATGGCCCTCAACCTCGGCGCGCACCTTGGCGAGACCGGCCGCATCCATCAGGTCGGCCTTGTTGAGCACCACGAGGTCGGCACAGAGGAGCTGATCCTCGAACACCTCTTCGAGCGGGTTGTCGTGATCGACGCTCGTATCCGCCGCGCGCTGGGCGGCGAGCGCGTCCGGGTCCTCGGCGAAGGCGCCGGTCGCCACGGCAGGCCCATCCACCACCGCGACGACGCCGTCGACGGTCACGCGCGAGCGGATGGCGGGCCATTGAAAAGCCTGGACCAGCGGCTTCGGCAGGGCGAGGCCGGACGTCTCGATCAGGATGTGCTCCGGCGGCTCGGCGCGGGAGAGCAGCGTTTCGAGAGCAGGCACGAAATCGTCGGCCACGGTGCAGCAGATGCAGCCGTTCGGAAGCTCGACGATGGAGTCCTCGGTGCAGCCCTCGACGCCGCATGCGGCCAGGAACGAACGGTCGAAGCCGACATCGCCGAACTCGTTGACGAGGATGGCGAGCTTCCGGCCCTTCGCATTCTCCACGACGTGGCGGACGAGCGTCGTCTTTCCGGCTCCGAGGAAGCCGGTGACGATCGTGCAGGGGATCTTCGCGACGATGGTCATTCGGCGGCCTCGGGGCGCGGGGGAAACGGAGGGATGCGGGCGATGACGCCCGAACGGAATTCCTTGGGGCGCTCGCGCCAGGGCACGATGCCGTCCGATGTCCCGGCATAGGCGCCGATGCCCGCCAGGATCGTCTCGGCCGCCTCGGCGGGGTCGAGATCTCCGTAGACGTAGGTCCAGCGTCCGGGCGACGCGACCGCCACCGTGCAGGGCCGCTTGCACACCGACAGGCACTCCACCGGCTCGACGCGCAGGGCCCCTGCGCGCTGCACCAGTTCGGCATGGAGCCGCGCCCCGGCGCGGGGCGCCTCCGGGTCGTCACCCTCCCGTCGGCATGTAGTGCAG
The DNA here is from genome assembly GCF_042661665.1 of Methylobacterium komagatae. Lineage (NCBI taxonomy): Bacteria > Pseudomonadati > Pseudomonadota > Alphaproteobacteria > Hyphomicrobiales > Methylobacteriaceae > Methylobacterium > Methylobacterium komagatae. Next base: position 468,223 of record NZ_JBHSWN010000001.1, on the reverse strand, counting down.
ACGTAGAGGATCGTTTCCGCCTCAGGCATGGCGGGCGCCCTTCGCGGGGGTGAAGCTCTGCCACGCCCAGCCGAAGCCGAGGCCGATCATGGCCCAGAACACCGCGCTGATCGCGAGCGACCGAGCGGCGAATTGCGCGGCCAGCGTTGCCGGGAGTTCGGACGTTCCCGCCGGGGGCTGTGGCGCGCCCACGACATGCGGGGCAACGATCAAGACGAGGCCACCGAGGATGGCGATAAGCGAGCGGCGGACGCCGATCAGGTAGAGCCCCATCGCGGTGCCGACCGCCGTCATGGCCCACCAGACCTGCCGGGCGAGGATCGGTGCTGCTTCCTGTCCCGGCAGTTCCGGCGGCAGGCCGAGGGCCGGGGCGAGGGCGACGCTGGCGAACCCGGCCAGCGCGAAGGCGAGCCCGGTCTGCAGGGTCGGCTCGCGGCCGAGCGCCATCAGCACCGCGCCGAGGAGCAACGCGTAGCCGACACCGCCGACGAGGGTTGCGAGCCCGGTGAAGGCCATGCGCTGGAAGCCGGGTGCGGGTTGCCATTCGGGCGCGGCATCGGGCGCCGCGTGGTCATGCCCCGAATGGGCGAGAATGATGGGCAGTGCCTGCGCCGCGCGGGTGGGCTCCCGCGCCTCGTACCGTTCCGCCTCGATGATGAGGGGAGAGGTCAACGCGAGTTGGAGCCCCGTGGCGACGATAGCCGCGAGGAAGCCGGCGGCCAGTGCCGCCGACAGAAGCCTGAGGATCATCCCTGGCGCGTGGGCGTCAGTGGCAGGGGAAGTTCTGAGCGTGCCGGAAATCGTGCGCCGCGTTGTGGAACGCGATGGCCGGCGAGAAGCCGGCCATGAACACGAGGCCGAGGCCGAGGAAGGCCGCCATGGCGACCGCGAGCAGGCGCTCGTTCGAGCGGATCGCGACGGGGGCGAGGGTCGTGGTCGTCATCATGGCTCTCCTGCCGCCCCACCGGCGGCACGTTGAACGTCGGGGATGACGGCAGGTCTCCTGGCTCGCGGCTCGGCGCGCCCGCCGCCTTCCCGGATCGCTCCGGTGGCTGCTGGCAGGCGCTCGCCGCTTACAGTTGCGGGGGCAGCCGCGGGTTCGGGCAAACCCTCACCGCGTTCCCTTTTCACCCCTTGCGGGGCACCGTCATCCCTCCTGTGTATCTGGCTTCCGCCCCCGGCACAACGGCAAGCAGAACCGTTTAAGCCGGTGTCAGCACACAGTGTCGGGCGGACCGGGCGGGTAGTGCCACGCGCAGCGGGCCGGAGAGGGTCGTCGGCGGGTCCGTTTCGGCCATGTCGGGATGGGCGGCGTCGAAGCCGTAGCGCGTGAGCCGGGCGGCCTTGAACGGCTGGTCGAGGACGATGTCGGCGGCCTCGTCCTGCGACCCGCGATTGATGAGGACGAGATGAAGCCGCTCGCCCTCCATGCCCGCCCGCACCGTGAGGATGTCGGGGCGTGAGACCTCGGCGGGGAGGCCCGAATCGGGAAACCGGCCGCCCTTGCCGTCGTAGTTCCGGTAGAGACGGAAGGCCGTGCCAAGCCAGCCCGCGAGGGAGCCCCAATGGGCGGTGAGCCGCATGTCGGCCCGCGCGAAGCGGGCCAGGGCATCGGCCAGAGCGAGGCCCGAGGCGAGTTGGCCAGCCCCTCCGTAATTATACTCGGTGACGGCGATGCCCGTGCCGGGGAAGTTCGCCCGCACGATGCGCTCCAGGCTCGGCAGGAGCGGCAGGGATAGGCCGCCCTCCATCGCCACCGGCAGGGCCTGCGTCACCCAGCTCGCCTCGCAAAAGCCCGGCTCGGTCAGGGAGCGGGGGGCGTCGAGGAGCGGGGCGGTGAGCGCCGGATCCTCGCTGCGGAACAGGGTGCCCCGGTCGCTGAACGGGTACCAATGCACGTCGAGGGCATCGAGCAGGCGTCGGCCCTCGCGCTCGGAGGCCTGCCGGAAGGCGTCGAGATAGGCGGCGAGGAAGCTGCCATGATGCTTGAAGGCAGCCCAGTCGGGTGCGTTCTGAAGGCTCGCCATGCCGGTGACGCCCCGGCTCGCCGGGCCGATCACCCAGGCGCCGGGGTCGATGGCCTTGATCACCCGCGCCGCCTTCAGCGCCCTCGCGATCAGGTCGGCGATCCGCACCGGAGCCCGCACGATGCGCGGGTGCTGGGTCGCCCACAGGCCGGGCTCGTTGTCGAGGATGTAGCCCCGGATGCCGGTTCCGGATCCGGCGGGGCCGAACCGGTCGATGAGGGTGGCAAGGCACTGCGGGATGTCCGCGACCCGCGGATCGACGGGGGCGGAGGCCGGGCGCCGCCCCTCCCAGGACACGGGCACGAACCGCGCCGAGGGTGCGGCCTGGTCCGGCCCGACGGGGCCGTTCTTGTCCGCCGCGACGAAGCCCGCCAGGGGCAGGGTCACGATGCTGCTCGCGCCCATGGACAGGGATGAGCGGTGCATCGCCGCGATCACCGCTGCCGGGCGGTTGCGCTCGGCCTGCGGCAGGCCGAGGGACTCGCTCAGGAAATCGCCGTTCGCCTGCTGCCAGTCCTTGCCGGCGTTGCAGGCATTGTTGGTCCAGTTGTAGCTCGTGGCGAAATTTCCGCCGAACCGGCGCAGGCTTACACCGGCCGCCCGGTCGAGCTCCGCCGAGGGCGCGCCGCCGTCGAGGGTGCCGATCTCGCCCGATCCGTAGATCAGCGGGCTGACGGCGAAGGGCGCGGCCCCGTTCCTGACGTGGATTCTCGCCACCTCGCCCGCGCCCGTGGCGCTGGCCCAGATCGTCGCCCCGGCGCCGGTCAGAAGCGCCCGGCGGCTCGGCCTCACGAGACCAGCCCGGTCCCGTAAAGGGAGCCCCGGAAACGGGTCATCCAGAAGATCTTGCCGAGGCCGCCACAAGCCGCGATCCGGTGATGGCGCGCGGCGGGCGGGTTGATCGGCTCCAAGAGCAGCGACAATACGCCCGAGACGATGGCCTGCGCCACGCCGACCATCATCCACCGGGCCACGCTGAGGCGGCTGCGGGGCGAGGCCATCTCGTGGACGAAGGTGCGGATCTGGCCGCTGAGGAAGCGGCGGCGGCGGACATAGGCCCAATCGAGCCGCCGGGGCGGCACCCATTCCGTCACCTCGGCGCCGGAGGCCCACCCGAACCGGCGCCCCTCGTTCACGAGGCGCTGAAGGAACAGGCTGTCCTCGCCGCCGATGCTGTTCAGGCGCTCTTCGAAGGGACCGCCCGGGATTGCGCAGATCGAAGCCGCGAAGAGTGAATTGTTGGTGCCGAGATAGGCGGCGCGGTGAGTCACGTCCCCACCATCCTCGGCTGTGACGCCGCGGGCGAAATAGGCTGCGAAGGGGCCGATCTCGAGGTTGTCGTCGGCCCGCGCGCTCACCGGGCCGAACACTGCGTCGTATTCGCCTCGGCGGGCGACCGCGAGCAGGGCCGCGAGCCAATGCGGGCCACCGGTCTCGTCGTCGTCGATGAAGGCGATCCATTCGCCCCGCGCCGCCGCGACGCCTGCGTTCCGCGCCGTGGCGATGCCGGGCTTCGGCACCGAGACGTAGCGGATCGGCAGGCTCGCATCCGCGGCGAGCCGCGCCACCAGGGCCTGCGCGTTCGCGTCGACGGAGTTGTCGACCACGACGATCTCGGCGGCCGTGTCGTCCGGCAATTGCTGCGCGACGATGCAGCCCAGGGCGCGCTCGAGCGCCTTGTGACGGTTCAGCGTGGGGATGACCACGCTCACCGCGATCGGCTGGATGCCGCGCATGCCGTCTCCGATGCTCTCTGGGAGGTTCATGAATAACTAACCGAAGAGCTATAACTTGATCACTGGTGCGACTTATTCCAGCCGGAAGTAAAGTCGGCACCTGATAACGTGAGATCAATACCGGATTTGCGCGGTAATTTCTCAGAGAATGGTAAATTTAACGCTGACAATCGCGCGGGCAGGATGAAAATTGCCTTCGTCGGCTGTGGTTATGTCGCGGATATGTACCGCCAGTGCCTGGATCTGCATTCTGGCGAGCTTGAACTGGCCGGCGTCTACGACCGCGATTCGGAGCGGCTGGCGGCCTTCACCAAGACCTGGGGCGACCGCGCCTACGCCTCGCTCGCCGAACTGCTGGCCGAGCCCGATCTCGGCGTCGTGGTGAACCTCACCGACCCGGAGAACCACGCGCCCGTCACCCGCGCGGCCATCGCGGCCGGTCGCCACGTCTATTCCGAGAAGCCGCTGGGCATGACGCTGAGCGAGGCCCGGGGCCTGCGCGATGCCGCGGCGAAGGCGGGCGTGCGCCTCGCCGCCGCGCCGAGCAACATCCTCGGGGAACAGGCCCAGACCCTGTGGCGCGCGGTGCGCGAGGGCGCCGTGGGGCGCGTGCGTCTCGTCTATGCCGAACTCGATGACGGCATGGTCCACAAGGCCGATTATCGAAACTGGATCAGCCGCAGCGGGCGCCGCTGGCCCGCCGAGGGCGAGTTCGAGACCGGCTGCACCTTCGAGCATGCGGGCTACGTGGTGACCCTGCTCGTCGCCATGTTCGGCCCGGTGCGGCGGGTCACCGCCTACGCTTCGCTGCTGATCCCGGACAAGGAATGCGACCAGCCGGTGCATCCAGCGCCGGACTTCTCCTGCGGTCTGCTGGAGTTCAACGGCGGCATCGTGGCCCGCGTTACCAACTCCATCGTCGCGCCCTACGATCACCGCCTGCGGATCGTGGGCGACGCGGGCGTGCTGCAGGTCGAGGAGCCGTGGGATTTCGCCGGTCCCGTCCGGCTCAAGCGCACGGCCACGACCCGTCTCGACCGCTTCCTCGAACGACGCTTCCCTCTGCGGAAGGGCAGGGTGGTGAAGGCGGTGCGTCCCGTGCCGTTCCGCAGCGGGCGCGGCCGACCGCCGATGGATTTCCTGCGCGGCGTCAGCGAATTCGCCGAGGCCGTCACCGCCGGTCGGCCTGGCAGGATGGATGCGGACCTCGCGGTCCACATCACCGAGGTGACCGAGATGCTGCAACATCCGGAGCGGTATCCCCGGCCGGCGACGGTCTCGTCGCAGGGGGAGTGCTGCGGCCGATGGATTGGGCGGTCTGAGAGCAGGCGAAAGAGCCATCGACCATGGATAACCCGCCGACCCTGATCACGCTGTCCTTCGCGGGCGACTTCGAGTGTTGCCGCCTGCTCTGTGAGACCGCCGACCGCTTCGCTCCCATGGGCGCGTCGCATCTCCTGGCGGTCCCCTCGGCCGACATGGCGCTGTTCCGGCCGCTGGCCGGGGGCGCCGCGCCCTGGTTCCGCAGGAGGAGTTGCTGCCCGGTTGGCTGCGCAAGCTTCCGCTGCCGGGGCCGGAATGGCGCCGCCGCCTGCGGCTGCCCCGGCGCAACGTCTATGTCTCGTTCAAGGGGCGGCCGGTTCGGGGTTGGATCGCCCAGCAGATCATGAAGCTCAACGCCGCCGCCGGAGCGTCGGGCGACGTCGTAGTGCATCTCGACAGTGACACCGCCTTCGTGCGCCCGCTACCGGTGGAGGCCCTGAAGTCGGAGGGGCTCGTGCGCCTCGCCCGTTTTCCGGGCGCGGCGGACGATGCGATGCACGCGCCCTGGCACCGGGCGGCCTCGACGCTGCTCGGCCTGCCGCCCTCGGATTATCACGAGGCGGATTACATCGATCAGTTCGTCACGTGGCGGCGAACCAATGTCCGTGGCCTGCTGGAGCGGATCGGCGAGGTCACGGGCCGCGACCCCATCGAAGCGCTCGCTGCCACCCGCGATTTCTCCGAGTACATCCTCTACGGCGTCTATTGCGACAAGGTGCTCGGCCTGTCCGCCTCCGGTCACGCACCCTCGGCAGACAGCCTGTGCGAGACCGTCTGGTCGGAGGGTGGCGCCATCCCCGTCGTCGGGCCGGGCCGCTACGGGCTCGGCATCCAGTCGACCATTCCGCTCTCGACTGAGGCCCGGCGCACCATCGTCGCCCAGGCGATCGCGCGCGGATGAAGGGGGCTCAGCCCGCCCGGCGCCGGTAGTCCCACACCAGCTTGAAGATGCGCGGGCCATCGATCAGGTAGCGGCGGGCGAGGCGGCGCGGCTCGCAGGCGAGGCGGAACAGCCATTCGAGATTGGCGACGCGGAAGATCGTCGGCGCGCGGGGACGCTCGCCGACGAGGAATTCAAGCCCCGCGCCGATGCACAGGCCCACGCCCTGCGCGATGCCACGCTTCGCGAGGGCGGCGGCCAGCATTTCCTGCTGCGGCGAGCCCACGGCCAAAACGACGAAGCGGGCAGGCCGCGCCTCGATGGCCTCCACCGTCGCGGCAAGCTTCGCGGGATCCTTGCGCAGACCCATGGGCGGGCAGATCTGCGCCACCTGCGTCAGTCCGCAGAGACGACTCACGGACTCCGCCAGCCCCTCGTTGCCGCCGACGATCAGGACGGACGAATCCTTTGCGAGCCGGGGATGGGTCAGCAGGGCGGCGACGAGGTCCGAGCCCGGCACGGGCGGCAGGTCGGTGCCACAGGTCCGCGCCAGCTGCGTGAGGATGCGGCTGTCGTTGATGCAGAGCCACGCCTCCCGATAGAGGCGCGCGGTCTCGGGATCGTCCGCGATTCGGATCATGTGATCGACGTTGGGCGTGACGAGATAGCGGAACCGCTCGCCCTCCGGCACCGCCAGCAGGATGTCGAGCGTGCCGTCGAGATCGAGCCTGTCGAACGGCAAGTCGAGGAAGCTCACCCGCGCGGCGCTCGATACCGCGAGCGTCGAAGACGGAGCCGTTTGGGCAATCGTGGACATGGCGCGGCGCTCGTTCACGGGTGGGGCGTGTCGTGTCGGAAGGATGCGTCCAGCCCCTCGGCGAGCCGGATGCCCGCGCGGAAACCGAGTTCGGTCCGGGCGCGGGCGGTGTCGTAGTGTGCGGCTCGGGCGAATAACCGCAATTCGCCCGAAGCAGGCACGAAGCGCAGTCCGCCCACGGGCAGGCGCAGGCGTGCCAGCGCCTTGGCCGGAAGAGACAGGGCGCGCAGCATTGCGAGTCGTCCCGGGGGAAGGGGACGCGGCGGCGGCAACCCGGCGCGACTGGAGAGCGCCGCAAAATAGGTGTTCCAGGTCGGCGTCTCAGGCCCGACGATGTTGGCGGCGATGAGCCCCTGGCCCGGCCCCGTGAGGGCGGCGAGGGCGCAGCGCACGGCCTCGGCCGCATCCGTGACGTGGACGAGCGACGCGATGCCTTCGCCACGCGGCCCGAGATGGCCCAGCACGCCCGCGCGCAGGCCCGCGACCGGCCGCTCGATCCAGAGGTCGCTGCCGCGCCCGTAGACGATGCCGGGCCGCAGGATCGCGACCCGCCGCCCTGGCCGAGCCGCCACCCAGCTTCGCAGCATCGCCTCGCAGGCGCGCTTGGCGGCGCAGTAGGGATCGTCGGGCGCGGCTGTCGAAGGAGGCGCGTCGGGCTCGCCGATCCGCCCCTCGGCGGGGCCATAGACGGCGATGGAGCTGAGCTGGATGATGCGGTCGATCCCCGCCCGCTCGGCGGCAGCGAGCAGGTTGCGGAGTTGATCCGGCATCGCGGCGGCCGAGCGTCCGCCCGCATGGACGATGGCCGAGGCCCCGGCGCAGGCGGCATCGAGGCTGCGCGGGTCGTCGAGATCGCAGCGAACGGCACCCTCGGGCGGATCGCGGCCATCGGGCAGGCGGTGCAGTCCGGCCCGCACGGACAGGCCCCGCTCGCGCAGCCGCGCCACGACGGCCTTGCCGATGAAACCGCCCGCGCCGGTGACGAGGATCGCGCCGGTCATCGCAGGCCCGCCACCGGCGCACGGCTCAGGAGAGGGCGGATCCGTCCGACCAGGGAATCGAAGCTCGCGCGGCTGATCAGAAATAGGAGCGGCACGTAGATCAGCACGCCAGCGGGGATGGCGACGATCAGGGCGAGCAGGGGCCCGTAAGCATCGGCGAGGGTGATGCCGAGCCACGCGACGATCACCGCCATGATCGCCGCCGACAGCCACACCCCCGACAGCCGCCGCAGGAGCGGCCAGGGTGAGAGGCCGATCAGCGGCCCGTTGATCAGCACGGTGGTGGCGGTGAGGGACAGATCCCCGGCGAGCCGGGCGAGACCGATCGTGGCCGGATGCAGCCCGGCCGTCGCCACCAGCGTCAGGGCGAGGATCACGAGGGCGACGCTGTAGGACAGGAGCACGCTCTGCGGCCGACCGCTCGCCGAGAGCGCGGTTTGCACCACCTGCGAGGGCAGGGCGAGGAGGCCGCCCGCCGCCAGGGCCGCCGCGATGGGTTCCGCCGTGGTCCAGCCCGGCCCGGCCATGAGCGGGACGACGAGGGGGCTGACGGCGGCAAGGCCCATCATCGTCGGCGCGACGAGGGCCGAGGTCTCGCGGGCCACTTCCGCCGCCGCCTCGCCGACATTGTCCCGCGAGAGGGCACTGCCCCGGAAATGCGGGAAGCACAGGTTGTGCGTCACCGCCGTGATGGCCCCGCGCACCGGCTCGATCAGCCGCATGGCGATGTTGAGGTAGCCGAGCACGGTCAGGCCGAAGAGCGCGCCCGTGAGGGTGTTGTAGACGACGTAGGTGGCGTTCTCGACGAGGCGCGAGGCCAGCACGAGCCCGGCGAAGCGGTTGAACCGGTTGAGCCGCCCCCATGACCAGACCGGGCGGACCTTCAGGCCGAGCATCCAGAACAGGCTCGCCGCGCTCGCGAAGACGAGGACGATCCGCAGGGCGACGAGAGACCAGATGCCGGCTCCGGCAAGGCCGAGCCCGATGGCGATCACCGCCCCGATCACATGGCCGAGGATGCTCGACGCGTTGATGATGTAGAACGCCTTCCGGCGCCTCGCGACGGCGGTCGCCAGTGTCATCGGCCCCTGCGCGAGCAGCAGCAGGCCCGTGGCGGGGAGGAGAAAGCGGAGGTCGGCACGCTCGTAGACGTGGTCGAGCAGGAGGCCCACCGGAACGCAGAGCGCGAGGAAGCCGAGGGCAGCGACCATCGAAAGCGCGAGCACCGCCCCGAGATCGTCCCGGCGGACGACCTTCGCCTGGGTCAGCGCTTCTTCGTAGGGCGTCCCCACCGCCATGGAGAAGGCGGTGACGATGGAGAGCGTCAGCGCGGTTGCACCGAAATCCCCCGGCGGGAGGATGCGGGCGAGGAAGGCGGTCGTGATGGACAGGATGACGAGGCGGCCCGCCGCGTCGGCTAGCCCCGCTCCGATCCAGCCGCCGATCCGGCGGATCGTCATGGGCGCTTTCCTGCGGGCTCGGGTGCGGGCTCTCGTCGGAAGGCCAGCAGGCTGATGAGGATGGAGACGTTGGCGAGAACCTGCCCGCGCATCCACAGGCTCGATTCGGTGGCGTTGTGCACGAGGACGACGAGCGCGATGACGAGGAAGGTCGCCGCCGCCACCGCATCCGCGCGGATTGTGCGCCGGGAGAACAGCTTCACGGCGAGCGCATAGATCGTCAGCAGTTGCGCCAGCACCGCGAAGGCCAGGGCCGGAGCGCCGCCCTGGAGCCGGAGGTCGAGGTAGCCGTTATGCGCCTCGTTGATCACCACGTCGGCCCGCTCTCCGATCTTCAGGGTGGCGAGCCAGGAGCCGGGTGGCGCGCGCAACAGCGGGTCGTTGGCATCGCCCACGTCCCAGAACGAGCCGAACCCATAGCCGGTCCAGGGCCGCCGCGCGATCTCGCTCGCTGCGAAGTCCCAGATCTGGGTGCGCCCGGTGAAGCTCGCATCGTTGCCAGGCGTCAGCAGGCCGATGAAGTCGCCGCTGAAGGCCGTGACGCCGAGATAGGTCACGCCCACCGCCCCGATGCCCGCGAGGGTAAGGAACAGCGCCGCCGCCGGGCCCATGCGACGAAGCACCAGCATGCAGGGCAGCAGCCCGGCGCCGAGCAGCGCCAGCATCATCGAGGTCTTGCTCTTGGTGAGCACAAGAAAGCCGAAGGCCGCGAGCGCGAAGGCGAGCCCCGCGAGCACCCTGCGAGGGCGCGGGGCGGCGCAGGTCCAGCCGATGGCGATGATGAAGGCCAGCATCGCAACGAGACCCGCGACATTCTTTTGCTGGTGGTAGCCGCGCACGCCGATCTCGGTGAAGGCGAAGCCCGGGTTGAGTACCGTGACCGCGAGGTCGCCCGCGATCACCACGACGAGGATGCCCGCCATCAAGCCCAGAACGCGCCGCATCGGCCCGATCCCCGCCGCGATGGCCAGCGTGATGATGCAGATGAACACCATCACGGTCACGCGTCGCACGGCGATGTCCGGGAAGGCGGCCCAGGACACGCTGGCACAGAACCAGCCGAGCACCAGCCAGACCGGCCAGGAGCGCAGGACCAGCGGAAGCACGATCCTCCGGCGGCGGATAATCTCGAACAGGGCGATCCCGGTCATTCCGAGAACGGCGAGGCGCTCGGTGGAATTACCGTCGCCGGAGGTGATGGCGCTGGCATCGGTCATCGGCATCACACCGATGAACATGTAGGCGAAGAAGGCGAGGCACAGTGCGCCGGGCAGGGCGCGCAGGAACCATGGCGCCCGCCGGATGCGGGGGCCTGTGCCGGTCCTGCCCTGGGCCAGGGCGGCGAGGCTCTGGGCCTCCGGCGTCAGCGTCGGGAGGGCCGTGGTCACGGAAGTTGCGCGCCCGTCACGCCAGGGCTTCCTTGTCCCCGGCAAGGGCGAAGCGCTGCGGCACCGGGCGCGAGCGGGCGGGAGCCGGTACGATCGGATCGGCGCCCGAGACCACGAACAGCGCTCCCGCGATCTTGTCCCCGCTCGACAGCAGGGCGGCACGCAGGTCCTCGATCCCATCGGCCGTGGCCACGCCCGCCTCGGCGACGAGAACGATGGCCGTGGCGGTGGAGGCCGAGCGACGCAGCCGGACCTCGTCCTGGCCGTCGCCGCCGTCGATGATGACGCAATCGTAGCCTTCGTCCCGCTCGGGCATGAAATCGGGCGCGGCACGCTCACCGGCCGTAGTGGCGCAGAAAGGCGGGAAGCCCTCCACGGTGCAGGACATGACGCTCGCCTGCGCGTCACGCGGGATCATCCAGGTCAGGCGGCCGGAGCGCGCATCGCCGTCCACGAGCAAGGCCCGTCGCCCTCGTGCCGCCTGCGCCAGAACGAGGTTCTGGGCGATGATGGTAGAGAGCGGACCGTTCGAAGCCGAGACGATCAGAAGCCGAACCTGCCCGCGCTCGGCGGCCTCGTCGAGGTAATCCGCCAGCCGGGTGAGGATGCGCGCCGAGGGCGAGGCCCGTGAGCCGGCGAGCACCGCGACGGTCTCACTCGCCTCGCGCAGCCGCTTGCGCGACAGGGGCAGCACGCCGAGCACCGGGATTCCGGTGCGTGCGGTCAGCCGCTCGGCCGAATGCAGGCGCCCGCCACGACGGTCGACGAGGATCGCTCCGGCCGCACCCGCGAGCAGGCCGAGCAGGCCTGCCGCCGCGATGACCAGCGCGGGCTGGAGGTCGGCCGATTGCGGATCGGGCTTCGACGCACTGACGAGGGAGACGTTCGAGGTGCCGACGCTCTCCTGCTCGAGGAGTTCGCGCTCGCGGGCCAACGTCTTCTCGTAGACCGAGCGCTGCGCCAGGGCCTCGCGCTCCAGCTGGCGCAGGGTGACGAGGGCGGTGTTGGTGCGCGACGTGTCGGCCTCGGCGCGGGCAAGGTCGCGCTCCAGGGCGGATTCACGATTACGCGCGGCAGCCAGCTCGCTCCGCAGGGAGGATTGCAGGCGACCCGTTTCCTTGGCGATGGCGGCGCGCAGGCTGCGCACCTGGGCATCGACCTCCACCGCCGCCGGATGGCGCGGTCCGAGCGTGGCGCGCAGGTTGTCCTGCTGGCGCGTCACCTCCGCGAGGTTGAGGCGAAGCTGAGAGAGGGTCGTGGATTCCACCGTGTCGGCGCCCGCCGCATCCGTCGGCGAGGCGCTGCGGCCTTCGAGCGCCGCGACGCGCGAGGCGGCGATGCGGGTCTGCGCCCGCGCCGCGAGGAGCTGCGAATTCAACTCGCTGACGCGGGCGGTGTTGAGCCCACGCCCATCCTGATCGACTACGCCGATCTCGCGTTTGTACGTCTCCACCGCCTGCTCGGCGGCGATGACATGCTCGCTCTGGCCCTTCAGGGTGGCGCCGATGGCGTCGCGGGCCTTCACCACCACTTCCTTCCGGCGACGCTCGATGTCGTCCACGAAGGCTTGGCCGATGGCGGTGGCGAGGCGGGCCGCCTTGTCTGGGTCGTTGGCGCGCACCGTCAGGTTCACGACGAAGCTCTTGCCCTCGCGCTGGAAGGTGGTCTGCTTGCCGAGGATCTTGCTGGCCACATCGACCGGGTCGGCGGGCGGAGCCGGGCTCGTCAGGCCGATCATCGCCTTTAAGTGTCCGACGAGGCCGGGCCGGGCGGTGTAGGCGGGGTCCTCGGTCAGGCGAAGGCGCTTCACCACCTCCTGCAGCACCGCATCGAAATGCAGGAAGCGCGACTGGGTCTCGATGACCGCGTCGTTCACGTCGGCCGAGGGCGGCTGCGGCACGAGCTCGTTGCTGACGACGTTCAGCCCGCGCGGATCGAGGAGCACCTGCGCCGTGCCGAGATAGTTCGGCGTACGCAGCACCATCACGGGCGTCGCCAGCACCACGGCACCGAGCACGCACATCCCGATCGCGAAGGCATGACGGCGCAGCGACGCCAACGCCTCCCGGATCTCGAGGCGGAACGCGTCCCACTCGTCGGCTTCCGCAGCCTGGAAGCTGCTCTGGCTCGGACTGTTCTGGCGTTCGATCAGCTGCATCGACCGGCTTTCCCCGATAACGCAGCGCCCCGCATCCCGGCTTCGACGCCGTCGGCCGGGCCGTCACCCGGACGATGCAAGTCGCTGCCCAGGATGATCCGTTCCGGACTTCGGAGCGGGTTATCCCGGCGGGCCCGAGGCCCGTATCGACTTTTCCGTAACGCGCGCCCGCTTGTGCTGAGTTAAAATGGCGGGCCGTCGCGCTCTTGGAATTATCGATAGAGTTAATAGTGTCTTCGTTTCGGGGTGAATTCGCGTCACCCGCTCCAATCCTGGTGCAGGGGCCTTAAGATCCTCGCAACGAGGCTGCCTCGGTTCGGTACAACGGATAGAGCCGCCGCCACAGGAGCTTGCCTGCGATCCCGGCCGCGCGAATGGCGAAGCTGCGCCCCGGCGCCTCTCGACGGAGCATGACGACGCCCATCAGCGGCAGCAGGCCGATCTGCACCAGGGACTTGGCCGCCATCATCACCTCGTCGCGCAGGGGCGCTGGGCTGGTGCGGATCAGGGTGGCGGCATAGGCCTGCCCCCCCGCGAAATGGCGGCGGACGAGATAGCCCGTCCCGACCCGGTGCCGGGGCACGAAGTCCGTGGCCCGCGCTTCCGGCAGCCAGCCGAAGCGGCGGCCCTCACGGCCCAAGCGGCAGAGCAGGTGCAGATCCTCCCCGCCGCATTGGCCGAAATGCGGATCGAACGGGTCCGGGTCGCGCAAGGCGGTGGCGCGGCGGAAGATGCTGTTGGCGGTCGAGAGGACGAAGCTCTGCGAGGCCGGGCGTCCGAGCGCGAAGAGTTCGTGCCCCGCGGCTTGCCCGCCGAGCCGGGTGAAGAGCGTCCGTGCGGCGGGTGTCACGGCGCCCGCATCTTCGAAATGCGGGGTGATCGGCCCGAAGAACACATCGTGGGGATAGCGCGCGAGCCCATCGCGCACTGCCATCAGCCAGCCGGGCTCGGCCTGCTGGTCGTCGTCGAGGAAGGCGACGGCGTCGCCGATGCTGCCCCGGCAACCGGCATTGCGGGCGACGGAGATGTTGGCCGGATGCGCGGTGAGGTAGCGAATGGGCAGAGGCGCCCGCGTCGCCAGGTCTTCGACCACCGGCCTCGCGGTCTCGCCGTCGCTATTGTCGACCACGACGATCTCAGTCTCGCCGTCCCCGGCGCCGTCCTGCCCTATCAGCGAGTGCAGAAGCGCGGCGAGCAGCGTCGGCCGCTCATAGGTGCAGATCACCACACTGAGCCGCATCTCTGGTCCTCCGGCGACCGGATGCGTCTATCGGCAAATACTCACTAAACGGTGTGGGTGGGCTGGACCGGTCTCAATTGCCGGAACCGGTACGGTCCGTTTCCAACTGCTGAAGAAGCTCGGCGAGACGCGGATCGATCGGCTCATCGATCACCGGATCGTAGAGGGCGCGCAACTGCCGCCCGAGGCGACGGCGGGTGAATTCATCGAGGACCGGGCCCTGCGCGGAAATCGGAACAGTGTGGAGCACGAAGGCTCCGGCGCGGCGCGGGGTCTCGGACATCATGAGTAGATCGGGTTCGCCCTGTTCGATGGCAAGCGCTTGTGTCGAGTGTTGCGCAATAGACCGAACACGCACAGGGCGAAACGCTCGTCGGCTAAAAACTTGCGATCACAATTTCTGGAAGTGCCTGGACGCGCCTGCGGATGCCGAAGGCGCGTCGTCATGCTAGGAAAGCCGGATTGTCGGCCGCGGGTGTGAGGTGTTTCGTCCGAGATGACCGAACCGCGCATCCTCGTCACGGGCGTCGCCGGGTTCATCGGCAACCATGTCGCCCACCGCCTGCTCGCCGAGGGGCGGGCGGTCACCGGGCTCGACAACGTCAACGCCTATTACGACACCGCCCTGAAGGAAGCGCGCCTGCGCCGCCTGACGGGTAAGGGCTACGCTTTTCACCGCCTCGATCTCACGGACGGGCCCGGCCTCGACGCGGTGTTTCGCGAGGGGCGTTTCACCACGGTCATTCACCTCGCCGCGCAGGCGGGTGTCCGTTACTCGCTGACCGACCCGCACGCCTACGCCGCGAGCAACCTCACCGGCTTCCTCAACGTGCTCGAAGGCTGCCGTCACCATGGGGTGGGGCACCTGATCTACGCCTCGTCCAGTTCCGTGTACGGCGCGGTGACGGCGATGCCGTTCTCGATCCACCAGAACGTGGATCACCCCGTAAGCCTCTACGCGGCGACGAAGAAGGCGAACGAGCTGATGGCGCACAGCTACAGCCATCTCTACCGCCTGCCGACGACGGGTCTGCGGTTCTTCACCGTCTACGGCCCGTGGGGACGGCCGGACATGGCAATGTACCTGTTTACCCGGGCCATCCTGGCTGGCGAGCCGATCAAGGTCTTCAACGAAGGCCGGATGCGGCGGGACTTCACCTATATCGATGACGTTGTGGAGGGGATCGTCCGTCTGATCGACCGGTCGGCCGCGCCCAATCCGGCCTGGGACGGCGGGCATCCCGATCCCGGAACCAGCCTCGCGCCCTACCGCCTCTACAATATCGGCAATTCCGAACCCGCCGACCTGACGGGGATGATCGCCCTGCTTGAGCGCAAGCTCGGCCGCCGGGCTGAGATCGACCTCCAGCCGATGCAGCCCGGCGATGTGCCGGAGACCTTTGCCGATGTCGCCGACCTTGCCCGCGATGTCGGCTTCTCCCCCGGTACCCCCCTCGAAACCGGCATCGGCCGCTTCGTGGATTGGTACCGCGCCTATCACGAAGCTTGACGGCGGCGCTCGGGCCGCCTCCCGTGGCGCGGAAGCGGACGGCAGCGTGCGGGGCGTCGGGATGGTGGGTGGTCGCAGGATCGCGGTGATCGGGCTCGGCTATGTCGGCCTGCCCGTCGCGGTGGCCTTCGCCAAGGCGGGGTTCGACACGCTGGGCTTCGACATCGACCCCACCCGCGTCTCCGAGATCGCAGCCGGACGGGACCGGACCGGCGAGGTGCCGGAGGACGACCTGCCGAGCCTCCAGGCCAGCGCGGATCCGGCCGGTCTGCGCGGGCGGGATTTCTTCATCGTCACCGTGCCGACGCCGATCACGGCCGCGCGCACCCCCGATCTCGGAGCGCTGGAATCGGCCTCGCGCCTCGTCGGCGCGGCCTTGTCCCCCGGCGCCATCGTGGTGTTCGAGTCGACCGTCTATCCCGGCGCCACCGAAGAGGTGTGCGCGCCGATCCTGGAATCGGCCTCCGGGCTGGTCGCGGGGCGGGACTTCGCCCTCGGCTACTCACCGGAGCGGATCAATCCGGGTGACCGGGCGCACCGGCTCGACAGTGTGATCAAGGTCGTCGCAGCGAGCGATCCCGAGAGCCTAGAGATCGTGGCGCGGACCTACGGTGCGATCGCATTGGCGGGCGTGCATCGCGCGCCGTCGATCCGCGTCGCCGAGGCGGCGAAGGTGATCGAGAACGTCCAGCGCGACGTGAACATCGCCCTCATGAACGAGTTCGCCCTGATCTTCGCGCGGATCGGCCTCGATACCGGCGACGTGCTGGCGGCGGCGCGGACGAAGTGGAACTTCCTGCCCTTCCGCCCCGGCCTCGTCGGCGGCCACTGCATCGGGGTCGATCCCTACTACCTCACGCATAAGGCGCAGGAGGCGGGCCACCATCCCGAATTGGTCCTCGCCGGGCGGCGCATCAACGACGCGATGGCAGGGCACGTGGTCGAGACCTGCATCCGCCGCCTGCTGCGCCGCGGGCGTCCCGCGCCCCGTGTCACGGTGCTGGGCGTGACCTTCAAGGAGGATATCCCCGACATCCGCAACAGCCGCGCCGCCGACGTGGCGCGGGGCCTTTCCGGTTACGGGGTGGCGGTGCAGGTGGCCGACCCGATGGCCGATCCCGAGGCGGTGCGACGCGAGCATGGCTTCGCGCTCACCCCTTTCGAAGAGCTCGCGCCCGCCGATGCCGTCATCCTCGCCGTGCCCCATCTCCCGATGCGGGAGCGGGGTTGGACGGGGATCATCCCCCTTTTGATCGAAGGGCGCGGCGATGTCCTGGATGTCACGGGCGTGCTCGACCGGAGCGCCGCTCCGCCCGGAATCGACCTGTGGCGACTCTGAGGCCTGTCAGGAGGGCGGTCGCGCCGCGTTGGTGACGGGCGGTAGGGAATTGGGGCTGCGCAGCACGATGAGCAGACTGCCCATTACGGACAGCCCGAGCGCGATCGAGAATAGGACGAAGATCCAACGAGGCATGGGGCGGAACTACCATGAAAACGCCATTTCATCCCTTGCGACGGCCTGGGATGAAGGAGGCTACCCAAAACGTTACGGATGGCGTGAAAAGACGCATCCACTCTCGTTCATCAAGCGTTGCAACGATTGAGCGTATGAGATTAGACCTGTTCCAGTCACGACGGGTCAACGCTCGCGAGACCGGCCAAAGCCGTAACTAGGAGGAAATTCATGCGTCAGCTCGTTCTCGGTGCCATCCTCGCCGCAATGATCCCCCTGTCGGCCCAGGCCCAGGAGGCCGGCGATGCGGCTGCCGGTGAGAAGGCGTTCGCCCCGTGCAAGGCGTGCCATAACTTCCAGAAGAACGGCGTCGGTCCGGACCTGAAGGGTGTCGTCGGCCGTAAGGCGGGCACCTACGAGGGCTACACCTATTCCGCCGCCCTCAAGAACTCTGGCATCACCTGGGACGAAGCCAACCTGCATGAGTGGCTGAAGAACCCGAAGACCAAGGTGCCCGGCACCAAGATGATCTTCCAGGGCTACACGGACGACAAAAAGATCAACGACGTGATCGCCTACCTCAAGACGCAGTCTTAAGAGTTTTACGTGCCCGGTCTTCATGGCCGGGCATGTTCTTCGGGCGTTTCGCCCGAACGTTCGCCCGGCCCACAAGGCCGGGCGTCGTCGTTTCAGGCTACGACGTCTCGCCGTTCCGCAGCCCGTCGCGCAAATTGACGAGATCCTTGAGCAGGTCCTTGCGGCCCTTCAGGTCGAAGCCGGTCATGCCGCCCGCCTCGTCGGGGATGCAGGACAGGGTGCCGCGCAGGCTTTCGCCCGCTTCGGTGAGGAAGATGCTGACCTGCCGCTCATCCGGCCGGTCCCGGGCCCGGCGCACGCGGCCCGAAGCCTCGAGGCGCTTGAGAAGGGGCGTCAACGTTCCCGAATCGAGGAATAGCCGCTCGCCGATCTCCTTCACGGTGAGCCCGTCCTCTTCCCACAATACCATCAGCACGAGGTATTGCGGGTAGGTGAGGTCGTAGCGGCCGAGCAGGGTACGATAGGCGCGGCCGAACGCATGCGCCGCCGCGTAAACCGCGAAGCAGAGTTGATTGTCGAGCCGCTGCGCCTCGGCGAGGGCCGCCTTATGCGCCTCGGGAGCCTTGTCAGTCTCAGTGATAGCCGCGCTTCTGCGCTTCACGGCGGGACCCGCCATCTTCGTTCCACCTCTCGAACAACCGTGACGGCGCGCCGTCCCATCCCCCAATTTCTAACTCTAAACTTGTACCGGCGATGGCACAATGAATTCAAATCGGGGCTACGCCGCGTCCACCGGCTCGTCCATGAGCGGATGCAGATCTCGGACCATTGCCTTCAGCCGGTCATCGAGAACGTGGGTATAGATTTGCGTGGTTGAAATATCGGCATGACCCAGCAACTCCTGGACGATGCGCAGGTCGGCGCCGTTATGCAGGAGATGACTCGCGAAGGCATGCCGCAGCACGTGCGGGCTCACCTTGTCCGCCCTCAGCCCGGCGGCGGCCGCGGCGTCCTTCAGGTCACGGGCGAAGGCTTGCCTCGTGAGGTGGCCGCTCTCGCTGTCGGACGGAAACAGCCAGGGACTGTCTTCCGGTACGGCGGGGAGATGGACCGCCATCGCCGCCCGCGCCGTCTCGGTGAGGGGGACCATCCGCTCCCGGCCGCCCTTGCCCTTGACCATCAGGATCCGCGCATCGCTGCTCGCGGCACTGCGGGGCAAGGCGACGAGCTCCGAGACGCGTAGGCCGGTCGCGTAGAGCAGTTCGAGCAGGCAGGCCATGCGCCGCGCCCGTCGTGCGGGGCCGGGGGGTTGATCCGGCCGGGACGCGACCTCGTGCGCGCCCGCAAGAAGGCGGTCGACTTCGGCGATCGAGAGCACCTTGGGCAGCGGGCGCGCCCGGCGGGGGCCGCCTACGGGTGCACTCGGGTCGGCCTCGGCCATGCCCTCGGCGTAAAGGAACTTGTGGAAACCGCGCACGCAGGAGAGGCGCCGCGCGGCGGTGGACGCCGAAAGGCCGCGCGTGTCCAGATCGGCCACGAAGCCTCGCAAGGCGGCGGTATCGACACGCTCCAGGCTGAGGCCGGTGCGGGCGAGATAGGCGAGGTAGTCGCTCAGGTCCCGGCGATAGGCCTCGATCGTGTTGCTCCCGGCGCCCCGCTCGGCGGCGAGCATGTCGAGGTAATCGCCGACCTCCGGCCGTAACGGACCCGCCGGATCGCTCACCGCGGCGGCTGAAGCTTCGAGGCGGGAATCGAGACGGTCATCTCCCGCGGGGTCGGCTGCACGAAAGTCGCCAGGGCGAACATGCCGGCGAAGGCGAGCCCGGCGATGATCGCGATGGTGGCGAAGAAGCGGAACAGGGTCGGCACGTCGGTCGATCCTCGGGGCTGACGGGTGCCGGTCGGGAAAGCCGGGAGGGCCGCCGAGCTCGGCCGCATCGGATAGGCGGTTTCCACCATGCGATCGCGGCGCTGACAAGGCCGGGAGAGACACAGGCGGGGAACGAACGGTGTGTTTCGCGCTGCGTGTGAAACGCGCTAAGAGCCCCCTTTCGGATGCGGCGTGGTGGCCGCTGCCGGGGCGGCGCCGACAGGCGGCCCGGTTTTCAGTGGCGTGTGGACGTGTGTTGCGGGAACCGATGAGCGAGACGGAGGCCGAAGAGCCTATCGAAGCACGGTTGCGGCGGGGCCTCGGGCTCCGGTCGATCGTGCTCGTCGGTCTCATGGGTGCCGGCAAGAGCACCGTGGGTCGCCGCCTGGCGAGCCGCCTCGGGCTGCTGTTCAAGGATGCCGACAACGAGATCGAGGCCGCCGCCGGTCTGACCATCCCCGATATCTTCACGATCTATGGCGAGCCGAGTTTTCGCGATGGCGAGGAGCGGGTGATCGCGCGCCTGCTCAAGGCCGGTCCGCTGGTTCTCGCGACGGGCGGCGGCGCCTTCCTGCGCGAGGCCACGCGTGAGCGCGTGCGCGAGCGCGGCGTCTCCGTCTGGCTCAAGGCCGATCTCGACGTGCTGATGCGCCGGGTGCGCAAGCGCGGCAATCGCCCCCTCCTGCAAACCGAGGATCCAGAGGCGACGATGCGGGCGCTCATGGAGGTCCGCCACCCTGTCTATGCGGAAGCTGATGTGGTGGTCCTTTCGCGTGACGTCTCGCATGACCGCGTCGTGGACGAGGTGATGGAAGCCCTCGTCGCCTATCTCGATCCGCCGCCCGCCCTTGCGGCTCAGTGAGTCCGAAAACGTGACCGAACCGCTGACCGTCCATGTCGCCCTCGACGGGGGGCGCGATTACGACATCCTGATCGGCCGGGGGCTCGTGGCCGACGCGGGAGCGCGCCTTGCCGCCCTCGGTGCCAGGGCGGCGGGGATCGTCACCGATTCCACGGTGGGTGCCCTCTACGCCGAGGCGCTGAAGGCGAGCCTGGAGGAAGCCGGGCTGCGCGCGGGCATCGTCACCGTGCCGCCGGGCGAGGCGTCGAAATCCTATGCGCGCTTCGCCGAGGTCTGTGACGGGCTGCTCGCCCTGAAGATCGAGCGGAACGACCTCGTCGTCGCCCTTGGCGGCGGCGTGGTGGGCGATCTGGCTGGCTTCGCCGCCGCAAGCCTGCGACGCGGAGTGCGTTTCGTGCAGGTGCCGACGAGCCTCCTCGCGCAGGTCGATTCGTCGGTGGGCGGAAAGACCGGAATCAATTCGTCCCTTGGCAAGAATCTGATCGGCGCCTTCCACCAGCCCCGCCTCGTCCTCGCCGACACGGCGAGCCTCGACACCTTGTCCGAGCGGGAGATGCGGGCAGGTTACGCTGAGGTCGCGAAATACGGGCTCATCGGCGACGAGGGCTTCTTCGCGTGGTGTGAGGCCAATTGGCGGGGCATCTTCACCGGCGGTCCGGAACGCGACGAGGCGGTCGCCGCCTGCTGCAGGGCCAAGGCGGGCGTCGTCACCCGCGACGAGCGCGAGGATGGCGAGCGCGCCCTGCTCAACCTCGGCCACACGTTCGGCCACGCGCTGGAGCGCATCACCGGTTATTCCTCGGAACGCCTCGTTCACGGCGAGGGCGTCGCCATCGGGCTCGCTCTGGCCTTCCGCTTTTCGGCCAAGCTCGGCCTGTGCGGCGGGCAGGAGGCGGGGCGCGTGGCGAACCACCTCGCCCTCGCTGGCCTTCCGACCCGGTTGCAGCAGGTGCCCGGCGGCAGCGGCGATGCCGACGCGATCCTCGACGCCATGGCCCAGGACAAGAAGGTGCGTGACGGCGCGCTGACCTTCATCCTCGCCCGGGGCATCGGCCAGAGCTTCATCGCGCCCGGTGTCGACCGTGCGGCGGTTCGCACCTTCCTCGAAGACGAACTCTCGGCGGATTGAACGGCGCCAGCCGTCTTGCTTTGGGCGGGTGAGGGGGCTATGAGCGTTTCCGCGTCCGGGCCCTGGGTTCGGCCGGTTGCCGGTGTAGCTCAGTGGTAGAGCAGCGCTTTCGTAAAGCGAAGGTCGGGGGTTCAAATCCCTCCTCCGGCACCACCTTCTCCCTTACATCATCGTCATGATCCGGGCCGCCAATTGCGGCCAAAACCGGGATCGTGCGGGTTTTCGCCAGAAATCGGTCCGTTTGCGACCCGGATCGACCACGTCCGCGCCCTGAAATCGCCCGCCACATTACGCTTCTGTCACGTCCCTGCGGGACCAGCCTCTTGCTCCGCCTCCCGGCGATTCGCCGGAGCGGCCGGTGGCGGGTCCCTCGTCCGACACGAGAAGCATGGGCGCCCGATGACAGATCGCACGCAGCTTGCCGCCGGAAAGGCACAGGCCCAAAGCCGTTCCAGGCTGGCGCCGCTCGGCGTTCTCACCGCCGCTCTGCTGCTCACCGTCCTCGGCGGCCACGGCCGGATCTTTGATCTGCCGGTGCCGCCCGCCGAGCAGCAGATCGCCCTGCGCATGGACGAACCGGAGCCCGCTCCCGAGGCGCCGATTCCGTCGCAGGACCTTCTCGACCCGTGGCACACCGACCTCGCGGGCAAGCTCTCCCGTTGGGCCTGGACCGAGGGACCGCCCGCTGCCGCAACGGCTGAGGACGCCCCGGCCTCGACCCCGCCCGTGGTCGAGGCGAGCCCGCCGCGCGCCGCCATGACCGTGCCGCTGCCGGTGCCGCGCCCGCCGGAACTACGCGGCACGCCGACCCGCCGTGCAAGCCGCGCCCCGGTCCGCCAGGAGGCCGCCCTGTCGCCGACGCCCGCGCCGGAGGACGGCCGTTCGTTCTTCGAGAAGCTGTTCGGCGTGGAATCCACCCCCGCGCGTGCCTACACCTCGCTCGAAACCAAGCCCGCCGACATCACGCCGAAGCCGCGGCTGAGCCCGCCTCTCGCTCCGCCCGCCGGAGAGGGTGGCACGGCGATCTACGACATCACCGCCCGGCTCGTGACCCTGCCGAACGGCGAGCGGCTGGAAGCTCATTCCGGCCTCGGCGAAATCATGGACGATCCGCGCAACGTCCACATCCGCATGCGCGGCGCGACGCCGCCCGGCACCTATCAGCTCACCGAGCGCGAGGCGCTGTTCCACGGGGTCCGGGCCATCCGCCTGACCCCCGTCGGCGGGCCGGAGGCGGTCTATGGCCGCGTCGGGCTTCTCGCCCACACCTTCATGTTGGGCCCATCGGGGGCTTCGAACGGCTGCGTGTCGTTCCGCGACTACAACAAGTTCCTCGAATCCTATTTGCGCGGCGAGATCCGCCAACTCGTCGTGGTGGCCGGTTCGGGCGGGGCCCCGCCGAACCTCGCCAACGCGGGCGGGACCATGCAGATGGCGCGCAACTAGTTTCCTAGGAGGCGGACAGGCTGTCGAGGAACAGCGTGACCGCCAGGAGGTCCGCCGCCCCGCCGGGGCTGAGGCGGGCCTCCACGAAGGCGCGGTGAAGGGTCGTGGCCGTATCCCGCCAGTCGGCCGCGCCGACCCCGCCCGCATCGAGGAAATCCCGCGCGGAACGCCGGGCGAAGAGCAGGCCCTCGGGACCACCCCTGTGCAGGAGGTTAGTGTCATCGAGTTCGGCCATCAGCGCGAACAGGCATTCGATCCGCGCAGCCTGGACATCGCCCGGTGCAAGACGCCGCCCGCGGCGCAGAGCGGGCAGGCCGAAGTCCCGCACGGCCGGAAAGCCAGCCGCCGCCTCTGCCCCCGCCCCCATGACGCCATAGCGAAGGGCCGCTCGTCCGCCGTGGCTGACGGGGGAGGCAGGCCTGCGTCCAATCTCCTCGCCCCAGAGGTCGCCGACCTGGATGGCGAGCGCCTCGGCCGGGAACGGCTTTCCGCCGAAGCGACCGGCAGCCGCGCAGATGAGCCCTAGCGAAAAAATCGCCCCCCGGTGGGCGTTCACGCCGCCGGTCGCGGCAAGCATGGCAGCCTCGGCCTGAAGGCCGATCCGGCGCAGTTCGGAAAGCGGCGCCGCGCGGGCACCGGCCTCGACGAGATCGGGAAAGAACGGCGCGATGGCCCCGGCGCTGCGCCGAAGCATACCCGCATCCATGTCGCGATGGCTGCCGGAATCGACCGGGCTGACGAGGCCGGGTTTCGGCCACGCCTCGAGTTCATCGATCAGAGCGCGATGGGCCAGCGCGCCGATGCGTGCAGCATCGCTGACGGAAGAGGGGGCGGAAGCGGCAATCGGCACGAAGGCCTTCTACACCGCTTCCGCCGGATCTCCCCTCCCCACGATGGCGGGGAGGGGAGGTGACGGTTACTGGCGCGGCGGCGGGGCCGAAGCCTGCCCGTCGCCCTGCTGCAGCAGCGGGGTGATGCGGCGAACCGTGACGCGACGATTCTCGCGGCTTGCGTTCTGCGTGTTCACCTTCAGATACTGCTCGCCGTAGCCCTGGGTCGTCAGGTTTTCCGGCGGCACCTGGAACTGCTGCGTCAGCACGGTGGCCACGGATTGCGCCCGGCGATCCGACAGGGACAGGTTGTCGATGTCGGAGCCCACCGCATCGGTGTAGCCTTCAATGAGGAACACTTCCTGCGGATTGGCGCGGATCGCCTTGTTGATCGCGTCGGCGATCACCGAGAGACGGCGAGCCTGATCCGGCGTCACGGTCCACGAACCGGTATCGAAGTTGATCGTGTCGATGTCGACCGAACGCATCCGGGCGCGCAGATCCGGGCTGTAGCGGATCTGGTCCAGGGTGTACCGGCGGTCCACCGCAACAACCGGCGGAGCGGTCAGGGTCTCGTAGACGAGGCTCGGATCCGCGTCTTCGTAATCCACCACGTACCGGTTCCGCGGGATGCGGATGTCCGGGGGCGGCAGGACCACCACGTCGTCGTAGATCGGACGCGGCGGGCCGGCATAACTGTTGTCGATGATGACGACCTCGCGCCCGTCCGAATACCGGCGGTAGCGGCGCAGCAGGCGGCCGTCATCGTCGGTGACCGTGTAGATGCGGTCGCCGCCGGGCCGGTCGATGTAGCTGATGTAGTCGCTGCCCCGGCGCTCGTAGCGGTAGCCGCGCGGATCGAGCTCGCGGAAACGCTCGTTCTCGTCGTGACGGATCAAGTAGCCGCTGCGATCCTGGACGATGACGCGACCGGGCTCGCGATAATAGGTACGGCCATCCGCACTGAACTCGCGGCGGTCGCGGCGGACCTGCTCGTAGTCGCGGACATCCTCGTTATCGCGGAAGCCACCCGGGACGTAGCCCGGCCGACCCGGCGTGTTGAAGTCGTCACGGGCGCCGCGACGCCCATCGCGATCGTCCCGATACTGACCGTCGCGGAATTGGCCATCACGGAACTGGCCATCGCGGGGTTGACCGTCGCGCAGCTGGTTCGGGTCCTGACCCGGAACCGGCGGCTGGCCCGGTCCACCGGGCTCGCCCGGAGCGGCCTGTCCGGGTGGCGTGAACGGGCGACCCGGCACGCCAGGACGCATGTTCGGCGGAACCGGACGGTTCGGCTCAGCAGCGGGGCCGCCGGGCGCGGGGGCACCGGGAGCGGGTGCGCCGGGCGCCGCATTCGGAGCGGGAGGCGTGGCGTTGGGGCCATTACGTTCGCCACCGGGGCGCGGACCATCCTCCGGCCGCTGCACGGGACGCCCAGGCACGCCCGGCGCCGCGTTCGGAGCGGGCGGTTGCGCATTGCGCTCGGGGCCCGGACGATCGGCGCCGGGGCGCTCGTTGCCAGGGCGGTCGTTGTTCGGGCGATCGGCGCCCGGACGTCCAGTGTCGCGGTCTCGACCGGGCGGACCGCGATCCGGGCCGGGCCGGTCGGGGGCATCCTGCGGGCGAGGGGCATTCGCTGCGGGCGGCGTCCGGTCGGGACCGGGACGGCCCGCGCCGGGACCCTGGCGATCCTCGCGCGGATCGGGACGGTCCGGCCGTGCATCCGGGCGCTGCCGCTCCTGCTGCTGTTGGCGACGCTCCTCGCGATCCTCGCGCTGCTGCTGCTGGCGGGGCTCGGGGCGCTCGCGGTCGGGCTGAGGTGCTGCGCGCTCGGGGCGATCCGGGCGCTCGGGGCGATCAGGACGCTCGGGACGATCAGGTCGCTCAGGGCGCTCCATGCGAGGCTGGCGCGGTTCGGGGGCCTCACGGGGCTCCGGCCGTTCGCGAGCGGCGGGCGGGGCGCGCTCGGGACGCGGCTCCGGCCGCTCGCGCGCGGCGGGACCACCACGTTCGGGACCACCACGTTCCATGCCGGGGCCGCCTCGCTCGGGTCCGCCACCGCCCCGAGGTCCGCCGGGTCCACCGGGACCGCCCGGTCCACGCTCCTCAGGCCCCCCTTGGGCCACGACGAAACCCTCCGGCCGCGCCGAGGCAACCGGAGAGAGGACCAGCCCCGGCAGGACCGTGCCTGCCAGGAGGAGAAGGCGGTAACGCTGCATTGGCATCTCGTTCAATTCGGGCGCTACCGAACTTCACAGACGCCAAAAGGTTCCGGTTTCAGGGGGTGGGGCGAGCCGGGACCGCCACGAGATCCGGTGCGATCACCCGGACGGCGACATGGTCGCCCCGGCGCCCCTCGGCTCCCTCCGCCTTCGCGGCGGTGCCTGTGGCCTCGGAGGTTTTCGTGACGCCCTTGGCCTCTTGCGCGGCCCGGCCTGCGGCATCGGCGGCAAGTTCGGCCGCCGTCCGGTCGGCCCGACCGACGAGGGTCAGCCTCACCTTCGGCCGGGACAGGGCCTCGGCCTGCATCGGTGTCACGAAGATGTCGCCCTTGTGCCGGACGAGCATGCTCTCGGCTTTCACGAGGGATTGCGCCCAGGTCTTGCCGTCCGGCTTGCAGGAGCAGTTCGGCACGAAGGTCTTGCGGAACTTGAAGGCGTTCGCGAGGCTCGTATAGGCGCGGCTACCCTTCACGGTCGCGGCCGATTTCAGGGCCTCGTCGCCATGGGGCATCGAATAGGCCACCGCTTCGGTACCGGGGCAGAGCGCCTGGCACATCTCGTCGGCGCCGCCCCGGCCCTCCGGCAGGTTCGGCATCGGGAAATAGCCGCCGTCACAGGTGCGGACACAGATCACCTGCGATCCGCCCCGCGCGTAGGCCTCGCCTGAGGATGAAACCGTCTCGCGAGATGGGCAAGCGCGGGCCACGAGGGCCTGCAATTCGCGCTTACGGGAGGAATTGTCGTCGATCACCGCCCCGCCATAGGTGGCGTTGAGCGCACGGATGCGCTGCTCCACGGCGCCGCATTGCGGGGGCCGCGTGTCGAAGAAGAGGAACTTGCCGCCCTCGCAATTGAGGCTGCGGTAGTAGGTTTGAAGACGGCCGATCTCGTCCTGCAAAGCGCGGGTCGCACTGGCGCCGGATTGCACGGATGCGAGCTCGGCGCGGTAGCGGCGGCATTCCGGCGAGGGCAGGTTCGGCGGCGGCGCCACCGGTTCGACCCTCGCGGGGCTATCCGGGCTGTCTGGCATCGCGCCCGGCAGGGCCAGCGCCGGGCTGGCACCAAACCCCACAACCAGCGCGAGCGCAGTCAGCACCCGGCGGACCGGCGCGCCGATCAGGCTCTCGAACGGCGTAGAACACATCCGTATCATCGCTGAATTCGCGCTCAGAATCGGGCTGCGACCGCGGCGCGGCCGGTTCTCGTTCGCGGGGGAGACGAAAACAACAATAAACCTCCTCGAAGCGGGGCGTCACCCCTCCTACATCCACCCCCGTCATACCAAAGGGGGAATTGACCGCTTATGTTGTTTCGCAGTCTCACCCGGATTGGCCTCGCCGCCGCCTTGACGGCATCCGTGGCCGCCCCGGCTCTGGCCCAGGATCCGGATCGGATCTTCGACAAATCGACGGTGTGGCGTCCCCTGACGCCCAATGACAAGCTCGTCGTCTACGGCATCGACGATCCGTCCGTTTCGGGTGTCGCCTGCTGGTACACGCAGCCCGAGAAGGGTGGCATCAAGGGCACCCTCGGCCTGGCCGAGGATGTGTCGGACATTTCCCTGGCCTGCCGCCAGACCGGGCCTGTGCAATTCAAGGAGAAAGTGAAGCAGGGCGAAGTGGTCTTCAGCGAGCGCCGCTCGCTGATCTTCAAGTCGATGCAGATCGTCCGCGGCTGCGATGCGGCACGCAACACGCTGATCTACATGGTTTATTCCGACAAGGTGATCCAGGGATCGCCGAAGAACTCGACCTCGGCGGTGCCGCTGGCGCCCTGGGGCACGGAACCCGCCGCCAAGTGCTCCGACTTCGTGAAGTGAGGCGTGAGCCGGGCGACCGGCTCAATCCTGGCAGGTGATGCGGATCGGGCGGTCGGCCGGCTTCGGTGCGGCCGGCTGCTCGATGGCGCCGGTGTACTCGTCGGCGGCGGCGGTGCCGTAGGAGCCCGCCGAGGCGAAGCCCTGTGCTTCGCACCACGCATTGGCGACGACCTGCCCGCACTCGCTGCCCGGCGAGGTCAGGCAATCGGCCACGCCGTAGCCGTCGCTGGACGGAATGAGGAAGGTCTTCTCGACATGGTTCGCCGCCACGCGGGGCGTCTCGCCGTCGCCGCCCGCTTGGGCTTGGCCGAGGCAGAGAGCCGTCAGCGCAACGATGGCAATAGATCCGGTAGCCGTGCGTCGCATGAAATGTCCTCGGTCACGGGATGGGTGACGTGACGATCGCTGGAGGAACGGTCGGGGAGGAGGGTTAAGGAACCCTTATGCCCTCGCGGGGCCTGCCCGTGTTTCTCCGTTCTCGAAATCCTCACGCATTTGCGTTAGCCCCATCGGGAGCCGAGCACCGTCGCGGCGGTGCAACAGGCAGCCCGGCCGCGCCCGGTCGGTCGCCACGGTTTCGCCGCGCCGTCGCCGGAAGGCGGCCCAGTCCCCTAGGGGGACAAAGCGTTTTGGAGATCGGCCGCCGGGCGGGGGCGGCTGGAAGGAACGGGTTTCATGGCGCCGATGTTGCGGCTCTACAACACGCTGACCGGCCGGAAGGACGCCTTCGCGCCGATCGACCCCGCGAACGTGCGCCTCTACGCCTGCGGGCCGACGGTCTACGACGCCGCCCATATCGGCAATGCCCGGCCCATCGTCGTCTTCGACCTGCTGTTCCGGCTGTTGCGCCACCTCTACGGGCCGGACCACGTCACCTATGCCCGCAACGTCACGGACGTGGACGACAAGATCAACGCGCGTGCGTCCGAGCGCGGTATCACCATCCGCGAGCTCGACCGACGGCACCCTGGCGCAATTCCATAAGGATGTGCGCGATCTCGGCATCCTCATGCCGGAGGATGTGAACAAGCCGGGCCAGCCGCCGCGCTTCATCGAGCCCCGCGCCACCGACCACATCGCCGAGATGGTGGCGATGATCGAGGGCCTCGTCGCCGCTGGTCATGCCTATGTGGCGGACGGGCACGTGCTCTTCGACGTACCGTCCATGCCCGATTACGGCCGTCTCTCGAAGCGCCCCCTCGACGAGATGGAGGCGGGCGCGCGGGTCGAGGTCGCGCCCTACAAGCGCTCGCCGCTCGATTTCGTGCTGTGGAAGCCCTCGAAGCCGGGCGAACCGTCCTGGCCCTCGCCTTGCGGCATCGCTTCGCCGGGGCGGCCCGGCTGGCATATCGAGTGCTCGGCCATGTCGGCCAAGCACCTCGGCCAGACCTTCGACATCCATGCGGGCGGGATCGACCTGATCTTCCCTCACCACGAGAATGAGGTGGCGCAGTCGCGCTGCTGCTTCGGCACGCCGGTCATGGCCAATGTGTGGATGCACAACGGCTTCCTGCAGGTCGAGGGTGAGAAGATGTCGAAGTCCCTCGGCAACTTCATCACGATCCGGCAGGTGCTGAACGACTGGCCGGGCGAGGTGGTGCGCCTCAACATGCTCAAGACGCAGTACCGCCAGCCGATCGACTGGACGGTGCGAGGCCTGGAGGAAGCCGGCAAGATGCTGGACCGCTGGTACGCCTCCGCTGGAGACGCCACGCCATCGGCCGCCATGCCCGAGAGTGTGCTCGCGCCGCTGCTCGACGACCTCAACACCCCCGCGGCCATTGCCGAGCTTCACAAGCTGTCCTCGCCCGGGGATCTACGGGCGGCGGCGAACCTCTTCGGATTCCTGACGCAAACCAAATCCGAGCGCGAGAAATCGCGCGTCGCCGCTTCCGGCATCGACGTTGCAGCGGTCGAGGCGCTGATCGCTGCCCGCAAGGACGCGCGGGCGGCCAAGGATTGGGCGGCCTCGGATCGCGCCCGCGACGCGCTCGCCGCGATGGGCGTGTCGGTGAAAGACAACAAGGACGGCACCACGACCTGGACGGTCGCCGGTTAGGCACGGAGTACGCATTTGCGCATCGTCGGTAGGGGCCGCCTCCTTTTCGCGGCGGCCATGGCGGTCTTCGCCGCCACGCCCGGCCACGCCATCGACGGTGGATCCGTGGCGGGGGGCGATGCCCTCGCTCAGGCCACGGTCGGCCTGGGGACGGTCACCCAGCCGGACGAGGCGCTGAAACTTACCCGCTGTTCCGGCGTCCTCGTCTCGCCCGATCTCGTGCTGACGGCCGCCCATTGCGTGAACGGCGATCCGCTCGGCGCGCTCGTCGTGTTCTTCAAGGGCGGCAACCCCGTTCGTCCGGTCTACACGGCGAAGGTCGCAGCACGATACAGCCCCGATCCGGGCGAGATGCTACCGAACGCCGCCACGGGCATCACCCTGGAAGATCTCTCCGTCGACCTCGCAGTGCTGCGGCTGACCGAGCCGGTGAAGGGACGGCGGCCGGTCTCAATCGCCAGCGATCCGAGCCGGGTGCCCAAGCATCTTCGTTTCGCGGGGGCGGGCCTGTCTCGAACCGGTGTCGGCCGGTTGCGCACAGCGGGCCTCACTCCCGTCGCCTCCACCAGCACCGGTCTCACCATCGCCCGGGTCGATGGCGGCGGACGGATCTGCCTCGGCGATTCGGGCGGCCCCGTCGTCGCGACGGATCGGGGCGGCACCTATGTCTGGGGCGTAGCGAGTGCCGTAATCTCCAAGACGGCGCCCTGCGGTAGCTACGTCATCGTCGCCCCGGCGGCGCAGGTCTTTTCCGGGCCGGGAATGCGGTGAAAGGCGACCTGGCGGGCCTGGGCCGCAGAGATCGAGAGACAGTCGTTTACCGCTGCGCTTCACGCCGATCCGGGGGCATGGGGTATTCTCACCGAGGGGTCGTATGACCGGCCCCACAACGAGATTGGCGCGCTAACCCAATGCAATGACGGGGCACCCCCGTGCGGCAAGCCGCTTGGTGAGTGCCCCACACTCCTGTTCGTTGGATACTCCGTATCAAAGCCCGCTGAACTTGAGGTTCAGCCCTGCCCGGATCAGATCCCCCCGGGTGGTTGCCTTGGGCTTGAAGGAATTGTCCACGCTGATGGTCCGCGGACCGAGATCGTAGTGCAGGTACTCGACCCGGATCGTCACCGGATTGGCGGTATCCGCACGATCCGGGAGGGCATATTCGATACCGCCACCGGCCGCATAGCCAGTCTGAATGCCGCGTAGCCGGAAACTCTTCTGCGTATCCGGATAGGTTCCGACCAGGATTTGATTTTGATAGCTGAGTTCCTCAGACGTATAGGAACCGTGCATGCGGATATCGCCGAAGGCTACGCCGCCGGTCCCGTAGACGAGAAAGCGATCGAAAGCATAACCGGCACGGCCACGGATCGTGTAAAGACTATTGGTGGTTGATTCTACGCCGAGATTATCACGATCGGTATAGCCAAGCCCGGCAGGACCATCGGCAGGTATCTCGGGGTTGGACTGCAGGTTACGCTTGCGATGCAGGCCAGCGTATTGCGCATCGCCCTCGACACCCAGAACGAAACCGTCGCCTGACCTGAGTCGATAATTGTAGCCGACTTGGCCGCCCCCGGTGAAACCCTCACTCTTGAGATTGACCGTGTTGGTGCCGAGCGCCGAAATCACACTGGGGGAACCGAGATCCTTCAGGGTATCGCGACCCTGCGCATACCCGGCATTCAGACCGGCATAGAAGCCGGTCCAGGTGAAGGTTGGGAGCGGCGCCGCGGTGGGACCAGGAACGTTCTTGTGTGGAAGATCAGCCGCGTGAGCAGTCGTGACCGACAGAACGGCTGCAAGAGCCGAAATTGCAAATCTTTTCATGTATACAACCCCCAATATCGGCGCATTTGCCAATCATATGGGGTCTATATGACATCATGTCTCGCTGTATGTCGCATATCTGCAACTATAAATGCGATGAAGTACACGTAAATACAAAGATATAGGAGTACATTGCATATTAAATACGCGAATTTACTAATCCATACCGGAAATAGTCGTGTTATAGAGGCGCCAACGAATGAATTGACTAGTCGTAGCGTATGATTATACCGTTATTGCTGAACGTAGCGATTGGCGCGATTTCGGTGATCGTCGGATCATGTCGCGTCGTCATCGCGAGCGGAGAGAGGCAGTCCATTGCAGCGGGTGCTGCCGGATGCGGGGCTCCCTCGATGGGTTTCGTTCGCTCCTCATGGCGGCGGAAGGGGCCGCTTCGAGTTTTTGGAATAGGCTGTCGGTAGCCCGTCGCGGTGGAACGCGGTGGTTGGTGGCCAACACAAAAACCCCGCCGGCCGAGGCCGACGGGGTTCGAAGGGGCTGGACCTTCGAGGTGAATCAGACCGCCATGCGCTCCTCGCCGTCCATCGGCTCGCGCAGCACGTAGCCGCGACCCCAGACGGTTTCGATGTAGTTCTTGCCCTGGCTCGCATTGGCCAGCTTCTTGCGCAGCTTGCAGATGAAGACGTCGATGATCTTCAGTTCGGGCTCGTCCATGCCGCCGTAGAGATGGTTCAGGAACATCTCCTTCGTGAGGGTCGTGCCCTTCCGCAGGGAGAGGAGTTCCAGCATCTGGTACTCCTTGCCGGTCAGGTGCACGCGGGCGCCGCCGACCTCGACGGTCTTCTGATCGAGGTTCACGATCAGGTCGCCGGTGGTGATGACCGACTGGGCATGGCCCTTCGACCGGCGAACGATGGCGTGAATGCGCGCCACCAGTTCATCTTTATGGAACGGCTTGGTGAGATAGTCGTCGGCACCGAAGCCGAGGCCCTTCACCTTGTCCTCAATGCCAGCGAGGCCGGACAGGATGAGGATCGGGGTCTTAACCTTTGCGACGCGGAGGTTGCGAAGCACCTCATAGCCCGACATGTCGGGCAGGTTCAGGTCAAGGAGGATGATATCGTAGTCATACAGCTTGCCGAGGTCGATTCCCTCCTCGCCAAGATCTGTCGTGTACGTGTTGAAGTTCTCGGACTTCAGCATCAACTCGATGCTTTGCGCGGTCGCGCTGTCGTCCTCGATCAGAAGTACCCGCATCGTCGGTCCCCAGCCCAGCCGGCCGTAACAGCGCGCGCACACGTCCCCGTTGACAGCCTGCCACCGGCCTGTGGACAGGCGCCCCACCGCACTTGACGTGAAACGCTATGAGTTAATCGTTAACAAAACCTGATTCCCGGCCGCAAGCTCATACTTTCGCAATCGGCCACCTTGGCCGGAGAATTTTCCCCCGGCATCGGTGGCGAGACGCGCAAACGCCCCCTCGATCGCGGCGTGTTTCGCCTGCGATACGCATCTAAGTACTTCGGCCGTAACGATCCGCTGCGAGGGCGTCACCCGGCTGCCACACCCCCTCGGCATTGCGAGTGAGCGAAGGCGGACGAGCCTCCCGGCACCAGGCCGCTACAAGCCCGATGACCGCAGTGTTAAGGAGGCGGGTAAACGAACCGTTGAGGAGGGGCGCGTTGGCGAACGAGCCGGCAAGATCCGTGACGAATTTGTCGACGGCCCTCGACGGGGTCGGGCGGGTCGAAGCGCTCGAAACCTACGGCCGGGTCGTGGCGATCCGGGGGCTCCTAATCGAGGTGGCCGGGCCCGTCGCAGCGATGCGGCTCGGCGGGCGCCTCGATATCGAAGGTGCAGGCGGGCAGGGCGTCATTCCCTGCGAGATCATCGGCTTCCAGGGCGAGCGGGCGCTCGCCATGCCATTCGGCTCCCTCGACGGGGTTCGCAGGGGTTGCCCGGCCTATGTCCGCGACGAGGCCGCAGGCGCGATCCGCCCCACGGGCGAGTGGCTCGGCCGGGTCATCGATGCCCTGGGTCGGCCGGTGGACGGGCTCGGGCCGCTACCGCAGGGACCGCAGATCTATCCGCTGCGGGCGGATCCGCCGCCCGCCCATGCGAGGCAACGGGTCGGCGCGCCGCTCGATCTCGGCATCCGCTGCATCAACACCTTCCTGACCATGTGCGCCGGACAGCGCATGGGCATCTTCGCGGGCAGCGGTGTCGGCAAGTCCGTGCTGCTCTCCATGCTGGCGCGCTACACGGCGGCGGATGTCGCCGTCATCGGCCTCGTGGGCGAGCGCGGGCGCGAGGTTCAGGAGTTCCTGCAGGACGATCTCGGCGCGGCGGGCCTCGCGCGCTCCGTCGTGGTGGTCGCGACCTCCGACGAGCCCGCGCTCATGCGCCGTAACGCCGCCTACGTCACCCTGTCGGTGGCCGAGCATTTCCGCGATCAAGGCGCGCGCGTGCTGTGTATGATCGACTCGATCACCCGCTTCGCCATGGCCCAGCGCGATATCGGCCTCGCGGCCGGCGAACCGCCCACCGCCAAGGGCTACACGCCCACCGTCTTCTCCGAATTGCCGCGTCTGCTCGAGAGGGCGGGGCCGGGGACGGGCGCGGGCACGATCTCGGCGCTGTTCACGGTGCTGGTGGAGGGCGACGATCACAACGAGCCGGTGGCGGATGCGGTGCGCGGCATTCTCGACGGCCATATCGTGATGGAACGGTCCATCGCCGAGCGCGGGCGCTATCCGGCGATCAACGTGCTGCGCTCTGTGTCGCGCACCATGCCGCGCTCCTGCGATCCGGCCTTCCTGCCGGTGGTGCGGCGGGCGCGCCGGGTGCTCTCCACCTACGCCGATATGGAAGAGCTGATCCGCCTCGGCGCCTACCGCGCGGGTTCGTCCCAGGAGGTCGATGAAGCGGTGGCGCTCATGCCAGATCTTGAGGCTTTTCTGGGGCAAGGTAAGGAAGAAGCAACGTCCATCGGCGATGGTTACGCACGGCTCGCCCAGATCGTCGGAGGAGCCTGAGTTCGTCGCGCATCGGGCGGCAATGGCCGGCGCGCACCGCGTGGAGTGAGCGTCCCCCCATGAAATCGCGTGATACGCTGATCCGCCTGCGTCGCTTTCAGGTCGATGAGAAGCGTCGCCGCGTGACTCAGATCGAGATGATGATGGCGGACTTCAACCGCATGGCGACCGAGCTTGATCGGGAAGTCGCCATGGAGGAGTCTCGTGCCGGGATCACCGATGTCGGTCACTTCGCCTATCCGACCTATGCCCGCGCGGCGGCGACGCGGCGGGACAACATGCGCCAATCGGCCCAGGCCCTCGAAGGCCAGTTGGCCGAGGCCAAGGCCGAACTCGGCGAAGCCTTCGAAGAGCTGAAGAAGGTCGAAATCCTCGACGACCGCGAACGGTCCGCCGAACGCGCTGCCGAGAACGCCCGCGATCAGGCGGCCATGGACGGCATCGGGCTGAACCGCGCTCGCGCCTGAAACCGGCCTCGTGCAAGTGTGCACGAAACCGTCACGATCGAATGACATGTGAGCGCGCCGGCAACCGGGTGTCACCGGGTTGCGGCGCGCCGGATAGTGGCGCATCAGGGGCCATTCCCAAGGCGTCCTTATCCATGAAGAAGCTCAGCGAGTTTATCTGGCCGCTTATCGGCCTCGCCGCCGTCGTGATCTCCGGTTATTTCCTGTATCAGGAACTGAAGACCACTTCGATTTCGGCGATCGGCAACGCAATCCTTGCGATCCCGCCGCACCGGATCATGCTGGCGGCCCTTTCGACCCTCGTCGCCTATGCGGCGCTGGCTTGGTACGACCGGATCGCGCTGCTGCATCTCGGGGTGCGCCACATCTCGTGGCTGTTCGTCTCGCTCTGCTCCTTCACGACCTACGCCCTGTCCCACAACATCGGCGCCTCGGTCTTCTCCGGCGCCCTGGTGCGCTACCGCGCGTACACGGCCAAGGGGCTTACGGCGGCGCAGGTGGCGGTGCTCGTCGCCCTGTGCTCGTTCACCTTCTTCCTCGGCACGGTGCTGCTCGGGGGCATCACCCTGGTCATCGACCCGCAGCTGCTGAGCCGCCTCGACGGCAAGCTACCGGGCTTCCTCACCGATCCGAAGACCGCCTACGTGGTCGGCGCGGGCATGCTCGGCTTCGTCGCGCTCTATGCGGCGGGCTCGATCCTGCATCTGCGCCCGCTGCACATCCGCTCGTTCAAGCTCGAATATCCGCGTCCCGGCATCATGCTGCGGCAGCTCGTGGCGGCCCCGCTCGAATTGCTCGGCGCGGCGGGCATCATCTACTTCGCCCTGCCGGATGCGATGAACCCCGGCTTCATCCCCGTCCTGGCGATCTTCCTCGCCTCGTTTTCGGTGGCGCTCGCCTCTCACGCGCCCGGCGGTCTCGGCGTGTTCGAGATCGTGTTCATCACGGCGATGAACATCACCGATGCGGCGCAGAAGGATGCGATCATCGCGGCGGTGATCGTGTTCCGCATCTTCTACTTCTGGATCCCGGCGCTGATCTCGATCGTCGTGGTCGTGGCTTTCGAGCGCGCCCGTCTCGCCGCCGCCATCGGCACCGCCGCCCACCCGCACGCGCCGAAGCCCGTGCCGGAAGCACCCGTGACGGTGCCGGGCCTCGATGCCCACGATCTGGAGCGGGACCTGAAGCGCAAGGCGGTCTGAGACCGATCTCGACGACGGCTCGATCGAACAGTGCGAAGCGGCCCGGGAGACCGGGCCGCTTTTTGCGTTTCAGATCGAGCCCACCGTCCGGAGCCTTGCGCGGGGGTGGATCTCCGCTTGGCTCATCACCGGCGTCTCGCGGCGGAAGCGCTCGATGATCGAACGGACGAAGGGGCGCGACTGGGCCGAGGTGA
This sequence comes from Methylobacterium komagatae, assembly GCF_042661665.1. NCBI lineage: Bacteria > Pseudomonadati > Pseudomonadota > Alphaproteobacteria > Hyphomicrobiales > Methylobacteriaceae > Methylobacterium > Methylobacterium komagatae. Next base: position 431,764 of record NZ_JBHSWN010000001.1, on the reverse strand, counting down.
CGAGGACCGGCATCTCGCCGAGCCGCGCTGCCGTCTCGAAGCGGTCCCGCACGAGATTGACGAATTCCGAGAGCTTCGAGGGTTGCATGGCGAGGTAACGCTCCTCGCGCTCCCCGACGATGGATTCCGCGAAGGCCTGCTCCCAGGCGGGGGACAATGTGACGATCGGCAGAGCCCCGTCCGGTCCCTGATACTGCGCGCAAATCTGGCGGCCGAGGCGGGCGCGGACATGCTCCACCACGTCACGCGGGTTCTTCACGGCCCCGGCGACCTCGGCGACACCCTCGACGATCGTGCCGAGGTCGCGGATCGAGACACGCTCCGCCAGCAGGAATTGCAGCACGCGCTGGATGCCGGTGGTCGAGATCTGAGAGGGACAAACCTCTTTCAGGAGTTCGCCGTGCTCCTTCGGCAGTTCGCGCATCAGCTTCTGGACCTCGACGTGGTTCAGAAGCTCGGAGACATGCGCCTTGATCACCTCGGTGAGATGCGTCGAGACCACCGTGGCGGCATCGACCACGGTGTAGCCCTTCAGCTGCGCATCGTCGCGCAGGGAGGCATCGATCCAGGTGGCGGGCAGGCCGAAAGTCGGCTCCAACATGTGCTGACCCGGCAGCTGCACCTGACCGCCCATCGGGTCCATCGCCATGAACTGGCCGGGGAAGATCTTGCCGGTACCCGCCTCGATTTCCTTCACCCGCACCACGTAGGAATTTGCATCGAGCTGGACGTTGTCGAGGATGCGGACTGAGGGCATCACGAAGCCGAGTTCCGCCGCGAGTTGGCGGCGCAGGGCCTTGATCTGATCGGTGAGACGGTCCTGTCCCTCGCCGTTCACCAGGGGCAACAGGGCGTAGCCCATTTCGAGCTTGAGATCGTCGAGCTTCAGGAGGTCGGTGACGGTCTCCTCCTTCGCGGGCGCGCCCGGCGCGGCTTCGACCGGCTTGCCCTCGGCATCCATGACCGGGGCGACCTTGGCCTCTCTGTTGAGCTTCCAGGCGGCGTAGCCCGCCCCGCCGCCGAGCAGCAGGAAGGGCAGGATCGGCATGCCCGGCAGCAGGCCGATCAGCAGCATCACCGCCGCCGACATGCCCAGCGCCTTCGGGTAATGGGCCAATTGCTTGCCCATCGCCTTGTCCGCCGCACCGCGCACGCCCGCCTTCGAGACGAGAATGCCCGCCGCCGTGGAGACGATCAGCGCGGGAACCTGGCTCGCGAGCCCATCGCCGATGGTGAGCAGCGTGTAGCTCTTGGCGGCGTCGCCGAAGCCCATGCCCTGCTGCGCGACGCCGATGATGATGCCGCCGATGACGTTGATGAAGGTGATGAGCAGCGCCGCCACCGCGTCGCCGCGTACGAATTTCGACGCACCGTCCATCGCACCGAAGAAGGAGGATTCCTCCTCCAGGGCGGCGCGGCGGGCCTTGGCGACTTTCTCGTCGATCAGACCGGCCGACAGGTCGGCATCGATGGCCATCTGCTTGCCGGGCATGGCATCGAGGGTGAAGCGCGCCGCGACTTCCGCGATACGGCCCGAACCTTTGGTGATGACGACGAAGTTCACGATGATCAGGATCGCGAACACGATGATCCCGATCACGAAATTGCCGCCCATCACGAAATGGCCGAACGCCTCGATGACGTGACCGGCCGCGGCCGTGCCCTCGTGCCCGTGCCCGAGGATCAACCTCGTGGAGGCAAGGTTCAGGGCGAGCCGCAACATCGTCGCGATGAGCAGCAGTGTCGGGAAGACCGTGAACTCGAGCGGATTGTCGATCGACAGGCCGACCATCATGATCAGGACCGACATGATGATCGACACCGCGAGCAGCAGGTCGAGGAGCATCGACGGCAGCGGGAAGATCAGCACCGCGAGGATGCCGAGCACGCCCGTCGCGAACAGCAGGTCGGACCGCTTCGAGAGTGCCTGCAGATCGCCGCGGGTCGGCAACCCGATCTGCCCGAGCATCGCCGCGGTGCCGCTCAGTCCCCCGCCCGTGGGCGTGGCCGCCTCGCTCATTCCGTCCCCCGCCGGGCCTCGCCCGCAAACACCCGGCAAGATTTGCCGGGCGGATGGTTAGCGGCCCGTTAACCGAATGCTTTCTGACCGGAACCGGCCCGGCGCCCGGCGCTTGACCGGGCAAGATCCAAGGCGAGACCCGAAGGAGGCAACATGCCGGAACGCGCCGTCACCGCCCTGTTCGAACGCTATGCGGAAGCGCAGAGCGCCATCGAGCGCGTGGAAGCCCTGGGCATTCCCCATGCCGACATCGCGATCCTCGCAAGCCGTTCGCCGGACGCACCCGACGTCTCCGCGCCGGGCGCCGCCCCGATTGCCGGAGAGGCCGAGGCCAATGCCGCCGGGACGGCGGGTACGGGGGCTGCGGTCGGCGGCATCATCGGCGGCGGAGCGGGATTGCTTGCCGGTCTCGGCATGCTCGCGGTGCCAGGCATCGGCCCGGTCGTTGCGGCAGGCTGGCTCGTGTCGGCCCTCACCGGGGCGGGGATCGGTGCCGCCGCAGGGGGCCTCGTCGGTGGGTTGACGGGCGCTGGCATGACCGAGGCCGAGGCGGCAGCCTATGCCGAAGGCGTTCGACGGGGTGGTACCCTCGTGACCGTGCGAAGCGACGAGGGGCGCGCCGAGCAGGTGATCTCGGCTTTACGGGAATCCGGCTCGATCGATCTCGACGAGCGAGCCGAAGGCTGGCGTGCCGAGGGCTGGACCGGCGGTACAAGCGGGCAGGATGCCGAGAAAGGCCCTCACCAAGTCTTCGGCGGCAACCGGCCCTGAAAGTGGCCGGGCTATTGCCGCATGGCGTCGCGATCCGAGAGCATCCACACGATCGTGCAGTTTTGCCCTGGCAGGCTTTCCGAATGGAGCGTGAACTCCGTTTCCTGCGGCGCGGGGAGGAAGACCGCCTGTATCATGTTCCGGCCGATCTCCATGACCTGCCCGGAGGATTCGATCCATGCCCGGACGGGCGCCGGATAGCCCGACAGATACATGACAGTCATCACCAGCGGCTTGAACTCTCGCACGGTTCGAAGCCGGATCTGGTGATTGCCCGCGGCGATGATGCTGAGGTTTTCGCCATCGCGGAAGGCTTGCCAACGCGCTCCCTCCTCACTGGCGACGGTAACGATCTCCAGTCCCATTTCCGCCGCCGCTCCCTCGACGTGGTGCGGCACGGCCGGAAGGGGTGATACCCCCGATGTTGACAGAGCGAAGGGAGCCCCGGCGCGAAGCGCCTCGCTGCTATGGATATTGTAGAAGCGCCAGCAATTCAGGAAGCGGATATCTGTGGTCATGTGCAGGCCCCGGATCGGGCCCGCGGCGGAAGACAGCATGACATTGCAATTCGCGTCTATTCCCTCCTTCACGCCGTTCTTCGTGACGAAATTCTCCGTCTCCGGCAGCAGCGTCACGCGTTCTTTCGCCCCCCATAGATGCAGTATGGTCGTGTCCAAGCCGTAGACTGCACGAAAATCGATGCCGACCCGGCCGAGGCATTCGCGCACATGTGCCGCGAAGTCCTGCCAAGCCTGCCTGGTGCCGGCGATCAGGCCGGCCTGGAGGGCGCTACCGTAGAGGTTCGCGACCTCATCGCGGACCATCCGCGAATGGGCTTGGCGGTCCGGCCCGATCAGCGGGTTGGTGATGAAGTCGGAGAACCAAGCATCGGTGCAGACGAAGATGTTGTCGCCTTCGACGAGTGAGAACAGGTCGAACGTGCCGGCCGGGAACCAGATGTCGGCATCGTAGAGAGCGATCTTTTTCAGTCCGGGATTGAGGTCGCAGAGCCGCGCCACCTCAAGGTAGCGCCCGACCGGCAGAGCCTCTTCCTCCGCCACCGATACATTGATGCCCTGCGCGCGCAGAATATCGATCTTGCGTTGAGACAGCCCGAACCCGATGACCGCGATGTGCCCTCGATAATCGCTTCGCCGCAGCGAGAGGATGAAGGGCACCAGCATCTCGTACCACGCGCGATCGTTGTCATTGATCGCAACGCAGACAGCCTCTTCGCGGGCGTTCATCTCGCTTCACCTTGGTCTACATCGGCAGATTGTAGATATGAATACTACAACTTTACTGCCCTTTTGCCGACAACAGTGTAGGTGAGCGGCGCTCGCCCTTCAAGTTCGGGGCTCGTCGTCCTTCGATTATTCCATGGCCTTGCGCACGAACAGGGCGGTGGCAAAGAACAGCGCCGCTCCGGCCGTGATCAGGCTCGTCATCAGGATGCGGCGCGGCTGGGTCGAGGATTCCGCCCGAACCGGTTGGACGATGGGGCTGAAGAATTCGACCTGCCGCGCGGCGATGATGCGGGCACGCTCATGGGCACTCAGCACCTGCTCGTAATACTTCGTCGCGTTCTTGCGCTCGTTCTCCAGGGCCTCGAAGCGGGTCAGCGCCTCCGACAACACGCGCTTCTGCTCAGGGTCCTGCGTGGCGCTCGCCTTCTCGATGCGCGCGATGTTGTCGTCGATGTCGCGAATCTGCTGCTTGAGATCCATGATGCGGCGGGATTCGGGCCCGAGATCGCGCTGGCCGATGGCGAGTTGGACCGCGAGGTTGATGCGGTTTGCGCGCAGTTCCGAAACGACCTTGAGGTTGGCCTCGTTGCTCTTCTGCGCATCGAGCACGCCTTCGCGGTTGCGCAGGTCGCGGACGGCGACGCTCACCTTCCGCAAGCGCTCATCCGCAAGCTTCAGTTCGCGGTTGCTCTCGGTCAGGGCGTCATTGCGCGCGTTCGTACTCAGCTCGTTGACCATCCTCTCCGACTCCTTGAGGACGGCCTTGGCAATGGCAAGCGATTCATCGGGGTCGAACGCTTCGACAGTCAGGCTCATGATGCCGGAGCCGGATTCAACCTCCACATCCACGCGCTGCTTCCAGTATTTCAGGAATTTCTCGACCGGCTTTTCAGCGTCGAACCGGGACACATAGTCGATGCTGTCGCGGCTGAACCATTCGCGGATCGGAAGCTGCTTCTCGAGGATCTCCACCATTGGGCGGCTATGGATGTAGGCGTAGGTGATCAGCGTGTCCTGGGCGACCATCTGCGAGGCCACGCCGGAATTGGTGCCCACCGAATCCGGTGTCGCCTTTTCGACCGCGCCGATGGCGGGGCGGATCGCGAAACGCGCTTCGGTCACGTAACGGTCGGACGCGATCAGACCGTAATAGATCGCGCCCGCCAAAGTCGGCAGGACGAAGCAGATCACGAACAGGACCGGAACCCATGGGTCGCTCTTGACGTGAGTCTGGTACGACCGGATGCCCTTCCGCCGGTCGGCGAAGCGCGACATGCGCGCGAATTGCCGGAGCGATTCCGCGATCTGCTGCTGCCGGTCGGCCGGCGTGAGCGGCTTACCCTCGGGCTTGCCGATCTCCATGTTCATCGAGCAATTCCGATCTGTCCGAACGTCCGGTGCCGGCCTCAGCCGGCCATCATCACCGACGACGGGTGCGACATGCCAGTGCCTGACGGCAAAACAATGTCGGCGCTTGCCTACAGCCTCAAGCGTTAAGGCGGTGATAGACCTCGATGGCGTCGTTCACGTCCTCGTAGACGATGGCACGGCCGTTCAGCAGCACGATGCCTTGCGTGCACCATGCCCGGATCACCTCCATCGAGTGTGAGATCATGATCACGTCAGCGTGCTTGCGGCGCTGTGAGAACACCTCCTCGCAGCGCCGTGCGAAACGTCCATCGCCGACCGAGGTCACCTCGTCGATCAGGTAGCAGTCGAATGGGATCGCCATGCTCATCCCGAAGGCGAGACGGGCATTCATACCGGAGGAATAGGTCCGGATCGGCACGTCGAGGTAGCTGCCGAGTTCGGAGAAATCCTCCACGAAGTCGAGCACACGCTTGGGATCCTCACCGTAGATGCGGGCGATGAACTTGACGTTGTCGCGGCCGGTCATCTGCGGGTGGAAGCCGCCGCCGAACCCAAGCGGCCAGGACACGCGCAGGCCACGCTTCACCAGCCCGCGGGTCGGCTCCTCGGTGCCGGCGATGAGCCGCATGGTGGTCGACTTACCCGCGCCGTTGATGCCCAGAATGCCGTAGGAGATTCCGGGCTTCAGGGTGAAAGACGCCTGTTCCAGGATGGTGCGGCGGTGGCCGTCCGTCTTGTAGACCTTCGTGACGTTCTCGAAGCGGATCAACGAGAGAGCCTCCGTGCCGATCAAGCCGAGCCCTGCCGCAGGAAAGAGGCGAATCTGAGGATCGCGCGTCGTCCCTCAGAGATGGCCCTGGGCACGGAGGCTGGCGCCGAAATCGCCGACATAAGTGTGCTGGCCGAGGTGATCGAGCCGGGACTCCAAGTCGGCATAGACCTTCCCGCCCATGTCGCGCCAGCGACGGCAGAAGGCATAATCCTCCGAAAGGTACCGGCGCGAGTCCGGGTCGAGCATGCAATCGAAGAAGAGCCAGTAGAGATGGGCGAGGGGGTCTTGCTCGCGCCCGTCCGGCACGTAGTTCAATTCGGGGTAGTGTTTCATCATTCGGATAAACACCTCCCGCTTGATCGCCATGAAGCCCGTCGTCGCCTCCGCGACCTCGATGAAGCCGTCTTCGTCGATGTAGGGTTGAAGCGGTTCCGCGCCCTGGCCGATCGGGTTGAAGGCGTAGGTCGTGAAGTGGCGCTGATAGTCGGCGTAGGTCATCCCCGCCGGTAGCCCCTCGGCCGGCCAGTTGTTGGCCTTCAGCGGGTAAACGCCGGAGGCGATGTCCCGGTCCGCCAGCAAGGTCCGGAAGACTGCGTCCGGCGTGAAGGCGATGTCGGAATCGATCCAGAACAGATGGGTCAGCGTTTCGTCCGCGAGGAACTCCTTGACGATCCGGTTCCGCGCCCGCGTGATCAAACTCTCGCTGCGCATCGCCAGCATCGTGGTCATGCCGTTCTGCGCGCAGGCATAGGCCAGCCCGTACATGCTGGTGACGTAGTTCATCGACACCGCCGAGATGTAGCAAGGCGTCGCGAACATCACCTTCATCGACCGAAGCGCCGAGGTCGGCAGAAGCATCAGACCATCTCCATGACCGGCGGCTGTGGCCGCTGGCATGGAAGCGTTTAGCGCTAAATCTTTTCGGTCAGAACTGAATTGTAGAACTCGTAAACAAATACAATTTGTGAAATACGGCGAAGTTCTATACAATCTAAAATTGTTTGCCCATTCGGGTCCCCGCCGTCATGGCTTCAATTATGGTCGCAATGACGACGGAGACGGAATGGCGGCTGAAAGCCGCTCAGAACACCTTCTGAAACCAGCCGTGGGAATCGTTGGTGTTGCCGCGCTGGATATCGACCAGCATGCTGCGGAGCTTGCGGGCGACCGGCCCGGCAACGGAATCACCGATGGCGAAATCGTCCTCGCGGCCGCGCACCTTGCCGATGGGCGTGATCACCGCCGCCGTTCCGCAGGCGAAGGCCTCGGTCTGGCGGCCGGAGCGCACATCCTCGCGCCACTGGTCGATGGCATAGAGCTCCTCGCGGACGGTCATCCCGGCCTCGCGGGCCAGGGTGATGATCGAATCGCGGGTGATACCCGGCAGGATGCTGTCGGACAGCGGCGGGGTCAGGAGCGTGCCATCCTCGAAGACGAAGAACACGTTCATGCCACCCAATTCCTCGACGTAACGGCGCTCGGCCGCGTCGAGGAACACAACCTGCTCGCAGCCCTTGCTCGCGGCCTCGGCCTGTGCCGCGAGGCTCGACGCGTAGTTGCCGCCGCATTTGGCTGCGCCGGTGCCGCCCGGCGCCGCGCGGGTATAATGCTCCGACAGCCACACGGTGACCGTGCCGTTCGGATCCTTGAAGTAGGAACCGACCGCCGAGGCGATGGTGATGAACAGGTATTCGGTGGCGGGCTTCACCCCCAGGAACACCTCGTTGGCGATCATGAAGGGGCGCAGATACAGGCTGCCATCCGGCGTGTCGGGGATCCAGGCGCGATCGATCTCGACGAGCTTGCGCTGCGCGTCGATGAAGGCCTTCTCGGGGAAGGGCACCATCGCCATGCGCTCGGCCGAGCTGCGGAACCGCTTGGCGTTGGCCTCGGGCCGGAACAACGCAGCGCCGCCATCGGCGGTGCGGTAGGCCTTCAGGCCCTCGAAGATCTCCTGCGCGTAGTGCAGCACCGCCGCCGCCGGATCGAGGGGAATGGGCGCCCGCGCGGTGATTCGCGCATCGTGCCAGCCGCGCTCGGCGCTGTAGCGGGCGATGGCCATGTGGTCGGTGAACACCTTGCCGAAGCCCGGATTGGCCATCAGGGCCGCGCGGTCTTCGGTGGAGCGGGGGGCCGGGTTGCTCTCGATCTCGAACGTCAGGTCGCTCACGGTCAGGTCCTCTCGGTCCGAGCCGCGCTTGGCCCCGTGACGGACCCGTTCGGCTCGGAACCCTTGTTCCGGCGCGCTCGCCCACGCGGCACGGGCGGTCGCGGCGGCGGGGAGCACATTCCAAGCCTTATGGCGTGCTCTGAGCCAGGACGCCACTGTCCTCCCGACGCACCGGATCGTCGCTGAGTTGCAACTGCCGCAGGCGGGCATAGGCGCCGCCTATCGCGACGAGTTCGTCGTGGCGGCCGGTCTCGATGACGCGGCCCGCTTCCATCACCGCGATCAGTCCGGCATCGCGGACGGTGGACAGCCGGTGGGCGATGACAAGCGTCGTGCGCCCGTGCATCAGGCGGCCCAGCGCCTCCTGCACCAGCCGTTCCGATTCGGAATCGAGGGCCGAAGTCGCCTCGTCGAGTAGAAGGATCGGCGCGTCCTTCAGGAAGGCGCGGGCCAGCGCGATCCGCTGCCGCTCGCCGCCCGACAGCTTTCCGCCCCCGGCCCGACGCGGAACCCGTAGGCTCCCGGCAGCGCCGAGACGAAACCATGCGCCGCCGCCGCTTTGGCCGCCGCCTCGATCTCGTCCTGCGACGCGCCGGGGCGTCCGAAGCCGATATTGGCGGCGATGGTGTCGTCGAACAGCACGACTTCCTGGGACACGACGGCGACGGCGGACCGTAAGGACGCGAGCGTCACCGCGCGTACGTCCTGTCCGTCGATCGTCACGCGGCCCGCATTCACGTCGTAGAGCCGAGGCACGAGGTTGAGCAGACTCGATTTGCCCGAGCCGGAACGGCCGACCAGCGCGGTCACGCTGCCCGCCAGGGCCACGAGGTCGATGCCTTCGAGAGCAGGCGCGTCGGCGCGGTAGCGGAAGCGCACCCCTCGAACCGGATCTCGCCCCTCGTCACTGTAAGGGGCGTCGCACCGGGGGCCTCACGGATCGTGGGCGCCTCGTCCATGAGGTCGAAGTAGCGGCGCAGGGCGGCGGCGGCCTCCTGCAGGATCGCGTTGAGGTTGCCGAGTGCTCGCGCGGGCTGGGCCGCGAGCAACAGCGCCGCGACGTAGCCGGTGAAATCGCCGACCGTGCGGTCCCCGTTCAGCACCCGCTGCCCGACGAGGACCAGCACCACGGCAACAGCGAGCCCTCCGCCGATCTCCAGCAGCGGATCGAGCCGCCCGCGTGCATTGGCGGCCTTCATCTTCAGGCGGCGCACCTCGTCGAGGGATTCCGCCGTGCGGCCCTTCAGATAGTCCTCCATGGCGAAGGTCTTGGCGACGCGGGCACCTTGCAGACTCTCGGAGATGAGGCTCGCAGTGGCGCCCATCTGCTCCTGCGTCGAGGTGGAGACGCGGCGCAGCTTCTTGCCGATCTTGCCGATCGGGCCCGCCACGAAAGGCACGGTCACCGCCGCGACCAGGGTGAGGATCGGGTCCATCCAGAGCAGGGCGGCGACGAGGCCGATCAGCATCGCGACGTCCCGCAGGAGAACGGTGGAGATGCGGGTCAGCGCTTCCTTGATGAAGGCGAAATCCGTGGTGAAGCGCTGGGTCAGGGCGGCGGGGCTCTCCCGGCCGAGCTGCGCCAGATCGGACTCGATGAGGTGGCCGTAGAGGGCGGCCTGCATGTCCGCCTCGACGCGCGTGACGACGCGGTTCGTCAGGATCGTCTGGCCGTAGAGCGCGAAGCCACGCAGTGACGTCACCAGCACGACGACGATGGGCCCATAGGCGATAGCCGCCGCATCCTTACGGTCGAAGGCGTCGAAGGCCGCCTTGATCAGCGCCGGGTAAAGCCCTGTCGAGGCGCCTACTACCGCGATCAACACCAGCACGATGGCGAGGACCGCGCGGTGGGGGAGAGCCATTCCCGCCACAGCCGGACGAGCAGGGGGCCGTGTCGCCCGGCAGGCGTGCCATGGAAAGTCCGGTTCGATCCTGATCGCCAGCCCCGGATTGGGGCGGCGGAGGCGGTGTGACGTCCCCGCCGCCGCGGATCAAGCCATTCCGCCCGAAAGCCGCCTCAGCGTTCCTCGCCCTCCGGCCCATCCTCATGGTCATGATCGTGGTGGCGATGGCGCCAGCCCGGCGCGCCCATCGGTCCCATCGGACGCGACAGAACCAGCGCGCGACGCTTCTGATCCTGATCGAGGTTCGCGTAGAGCGGCTGCGTCGCGTCCGCGAGTTTGCGCAGGGCATCGGCCCGGGCGGAGGCCATGTCGGCCATGGACCGAAGCGCGGCAGGGGCATCGTCGGCGAAGCGTGGCCGGTTCTCCATGGCGGCGCGGCGCTGCTGGCGCATCTTGGCCATGTCGCGCATCGCGGCCTCGACAGGCGGCCACAGCTTCTCCTGATCGGGCGTGAGCTTGAGGCCGGCGTGAAGCGCGGCGATCCGGGCATCAGCGAAGGCAGCGCGGTCTTCCGGCGTCAGGGCGCTCCAGCGGCCATGCGGGCCGCCGGGGTGTCTGTCATGCGCCCAGGCAGCACCCGCGAGCCCGAGGCCGACGAGGCCGGTGGCGAGCAGGGCGGTGGTGCGATGGGACATCGTGATCTCCTCGTGGTTCGGGAGACGCGCGAACGCCCCTCCGATCCCGATCTGGCGCTCGGCATGTATCCGCCTTGTGTATGTAATAATGTTACATTATCAGCCCGTCATGGCATGGAGGTGCGGGTTGAGCGGAATCGTGCGTGTGGCGGCTGTGATCGCCGTGTGTGTCTGGGCTGGAGCCTCGGCCATCGCCGGGGAGGGCCCGGTACGTGCGGTGGCGACCTTCTCGGTTCTCGGCGACCTCGTGCGAGAGGTCGGGGGGCGCCATGTCGAGGTCTCGACACTGGTCGGGCCGGGCTCCGACGTGCACAGCTTCAGCCCCGCGCCGGGCGATGCGCGCAAACTGGCCGGGGCCGATCTCGTGGTTGTCAACGGCCTGGGCCTCGAAGGCTGGATCGAGCGGCTGATCCGCGCTTCCGGCACGAAGGCGCCGGTCGTCACCGCGAGCAACGGCGTGCCGACCATCGAGGAGGCCGATCCGCATGGCCATGCCGATCACGGGCATGGTGCGGTGGACCCGCATGCGTGGCAGAGCGTGGCCAATGTGAAGATCTACGTGGCCAATATCCGCGAAGGACTGTCGAAGGTCGATCCGGCCCACGCCGCCGACTACGCGAGTGCCGCCTCCGGCTACAGCGCCAAGCTCGACGCGCTCGACCGGGACGTGCGGGCGGCTCTCGCGCGGATCCCGGCGGAGAACCGGCGGCTCATCACCACGCACGATGCCTTCGGCTATTTCGCGGCCGCCTACGGCCTCAAGATCCTGGCGCCGCAGGGCCTGTCCACCGAAAGCGAGGCGAGCCCCCGCGACGTGGCCCGGATCATCAGCCAGATCCGGAAGGAAAAGGTCCCGGCCGTGTTCCTCGAGACGGTGACCGACCCGCGCCAGATGGAGCGTATCGCCCGTGAGAGCGGCGCGCGGATCGGCGGAGAAATCTATTCGGACGCCCTCTCGCCCCCGGACGGTCCCGCCCCGACCTATCTCGCTATGATCGCCTCCAACGTGAAGGCGTTCGAGACGGCCTTAGCGCCGCGCTGACGGATCCGGATGGGCTGACACAGCGTAAACCAATGGTTAAGAGGCCCGCCCTACCTTGAGGCGGGAGGGTACCGGCCGAACCTCGACGCGAGGTCTCCCGGTCCCGAAGTCATGGGAGAACGCGTGGCTTGGGGGCCTGATGGCTGGGGGCCTGACCGCTGGCGCCTCTATCGCCTGGTCGGGCGTGAGGTGGCACGGACAGTGCGGGGCGCGGTCGCGCGCCTGAGCGCGCCGCCGGCGATCCTGGCGCGCGTCCGTGTGGGCGCCCTGGTGATCGCGCCGCAGGATCTGCGCACCTCGGACGCCACCTTCGCCGACGACATCTATTCCGGCCTCTTCGTCTTCGCCGGGCGCTCGCTCGCGGCAGGCGGCGGTTCGCCCTTCGACTATGCGCCGCCCTCGCCGGAATGGGCGGACGAGTTGTACGGCTTCGGCTGGCTGCGCCATCTTCGTGCGGCGGATACGGCCTTGGCCCGCGCCAATGCCCGCAGCTTCGTCTCCGATTTCATCGCGGGGCGGGGCGATCCGGTGCTCGCGCGGCGGACGCCCGTGGCCGCGCGGCGGTTGATCTCGTTCCTGTGCCAATCGCCGCTCGTGCTGGAAGGGGCCGATCATGGCTTCTACGACAGCTTCCTTCGGGCCATAGGCCGGAACGCGCAGCAGCTCGAACGCGATCTGCGGCGCGGCGTGGTTCCTCCCTTCCGGCTGAACGCGGCAGTGGCGCTGTGCTACGCGGGCCTCTGCTGCGAGGGAATCCAGTCGATCCTGCGCCGGGCGACGCGGGTGCTGGTGCGGGAACTCGAACGCCAGATCCTGGCCGATGGCGGCCATCTCTCGCGCAACCCACGCTTCTGCGTCGAACTCCTGCTCGATCTCCTGCCCCTGCGGCAGGCCTTCCTCAGCCGCTCGGTCGAGCCGCCTTCCGCGCTGTTGCGGGCCATCGACCGGATGCTGCCGCTGTTGCGGCTGCTGCGCCATCCGGATGCGTCCCTCAGCCATTTCAACGGCATGGGCGCGACCGACGCCGACCATCTCGCCACGCTGCTTGTCTATGACGACACGTTCGGGCGGCCGATGATGCATGCACCGAATTCCGGTTACGAGAGGCTGGAAGGGGGACGCGTCGTCCTCACCGCCGATGTCGGCGCCTGCGCGCCGCTGCCCTACTCGGTGGCGGCGGGGGCGGGGTGCCTGTCCTTCGAGATGTCGAGCGGCCCGCAGCGGATCGTCGTGAATTGCGGCCTGCCCGCCAGCGGGCCGGATCTCCGCCAGCTCGCCCGGTCCACCGCCGCCCATTCCACCGCCACGGTGGACGATGCCTCCTCCTGCCGCTTCGTGGTGAAGTCCGGCTGGTGGTGGGAACGGCGGATGAGCGCATGGCTCAGCCGCCGCCTCGGGCCGGTGGTCCTGCGCGGGCCGGTGAACGTCGCGGCCGAGCGCGTCGAGCAGGGGGACGGTCTCGTCCTGGCGGCCCGGCATGACGGCTACATGCAGGAATTTGGGCTGATCCACGAGCGGCGCTGGCACCTGTTCCCGGAGGAGGGGCGGCTCGACGGGCACGACGCCTTCATGCGCCAGGGCAAGGGTGCGAAAGCCCGCCTGCCGGGACGCGCGCGGGGCCATTCCGTGGCCGTGCGGTTCCACATCCACCCGGCCGTCGCCGTGCGCCACGTCCCCGGCGGGATCGAGCTGGCCTCCGCGCTCGGCGAGGTCTGGCTGTTCGATGCCGAGGGCGCGGAGGTGCGAATCGAGGAGAGCGTATATTTCGCGGGGCTCAGCGGGCCGCGTCGCTCGGACCAGATCGTTCTCTACCTCGCCGTGACCGATTCGGCCGAGGTGCGTTGGACCTTCGCACGGCTTGCAGGGGCGTCCGCCCGCTGAGGATGAGCCCGAGGCTGGCCGTTCGCGCTATTTCCGTGTAACCGCGACGCTGAAATCCATAAAAAATTCGGCACGCTCCCATGACTCACGATCACGTGCGGGTGTCCCGCGCGCTCCTGTCCGTTTCCGAAAAGACCGGCCTCGTCGATTTCGCCCGTGCCCTTCATGGCCGCGGCATCGCGCTGGTCTCCACCGGCGGCACCTTCAAGACGCTGAAGGAGGCCGGGATCCCGGTCGTGGAGGTCGCGGACCTGACCGGCTTCCCGGAGATGATGGACGGGCGCGTGAAGACCCTGCACCCGGCGGTGCATGGCGGGCTCCTGGCGATCCGCGACAATCCCGAGCATCAGGCGGCGCTCGCCGCCCACGGGATCGGTGCCATCGATCTGCTCGTGGTCAACCTCTACCCGTTCGAGGCGACGATCGCGGCCGACAAGCCCGAGGACGACTGCATCGAGAACATCGATATCGGTGGCCCGGCGATGATCCGCGCGGCGGCCAAGAATCACGCCGACGTGGCGGTGGTGACCGACGTCGCCGATTACGGCACCGTTCTCGCTGCGCTGGAGGCCGGGGACGGCACCCTCGGCTTCGCCCTTCGCCGCCGACTGGCGCAGAAGGCCTATACCCGCACCGCCGCCTATGACGCCGCCATCAGCAACTGGATGGCTGCGCGCTTCGAGGTGGACGAGCCGCAGGCCTTCCGGGCCTTCGGCGGCAGCCTCGCCCAGGGGCTGCGCTACGGCGAGAACCCGCACCAGAGCGCCGCCTTCTACCGCGCGCCGGGCATTCCCCGCGCGGGCGTGGCGACAGCCCGCCAGCTTCAGGGCAAGGAACTGTCGTTCAACAACTTCAACGACACGGACGCGGCCTACGAATGCGTCGCGGAGTTCGACCCTGCCCGCACGGCGGCCGTGGTGATCGTGAAGCACGCCAATCCCTGCGGCGTGGCCGAAGGGTCGAGCCTGCTCGACGCCTATGAGCGCGCGCTCGCCTGCGATCCGGTCTCGGCCTTCGGCGGCATCGTCGCGCTCAACCGGACGCTCGACGCCGAGGCTGCGCGCAAGATCGTGGAGATTTTCACCGAGGTCATCATCGCGCCCGAGGCCACCGAGGAGGCCATCGCCATCCTCGCGGGCAAGAAGAACCTGCGCCTCCTGCTCGCGGGCGGATTGCCCGATCCCCGCGCGCCCGGCGAGACCGTGCGCACGCTCGCGGGCGGCCTGCTGGTGCAGGGTCGCGATGCCGTCACCGTCGATGACATGCCGTTCCAGGTCGTGACCAAGCGGGCACCCACGGAGGCCGAGGCCATCGACATGCGCTTCGCCTACCGGGTCGCCAAGCACGTGAAGTCGAACGCCATCGTCTACGCCAAGGGCGGCGCGACGGTCGGCATCGGTGCCGGGCAAATGTCGCGGGTCGATTCCTCGCGCATTGCCGCGTGGAAGGCCCGCGAGGGCGCCGACCGTCTCGGCCTCGCCGAGAGCCTCGCCAAGGGCGCAGTGGTCGCCTCCGACGCCTTCTTCCCCTTCGCCGACGGCCTGATGGCGGCGGCCGAGGCGGGCGCGACGGCGGTGATTCAGCCGGGTGGCTCCATGCGCGACAACGACGTCATCGCCGCCGCCGACGCGGCGGGGCTGGCGATGGTGTTTACCGGGCACCGGCACTTCCGGCACTGACAGACGAAAAACCCCTCGCACCGCTGCCGGGACGAGGGGTCGGGATGGTTCCCGGCGCGTGACCGCGCCGGGAGGCCGGATCAGGCCATCAGGTCCCGATCCTTGGTCTCGGGGATGAAGATCAGGCCCACCACGAAGGTGAATAGCGCGATCACGATCGGATACCAGAGGCCGTAGTAGATATCGCCGGTCTGGGCCACCATCGCGAAGGCGGTGGCGGGCAGGAGACCGCCGAACCAGCCGTTACCGATATGGTAGGGCAGCGACATCGAGGTGTAGCGGATCCGGGTCGGGAACAGCTCCACCAGCGCGGCGGCGATCGGGCCGTAGACCATCGTCACGTAGACCGCGAGGATGAACAGGATCCCGATCACCGCGAGCTTCTGGCCCGAGAAGATGTCGAGCGGATGCGCCGCCTTGATCACGCTCGGATTCGCCGCCGCCGACGGGTAACCGGCCTCGGTGAGAGCGGCCGTGATCGTCTTGGCGAAGGCCGGATCGGCCACGGGGAAGTCCTTCCCGTTGACGGTGACCACGGTCGGCGTGCCGGCCGGCTGGTTCTCGGTGGTGTAGTTCACGGCTGAGCGGGCGAGCAGCGCCTTGGCGACGTCGCACTCCTTCGTGAACTTAGCCGTGCCGACCGGATTGAACTGGAACGAGCAGTCCGACGTGTTGGTCTTCACCACCACCGGCACGTTCGCCTGAGCCGCGTGCAGGGCCGGGTTGGCACTGGCCGTCAGCATGTTGAACAGCGGGAAGTAGGTGAGCGCGGCGAGAAGGCAGCCACCCAGGATGATGGGCTTGCGGCCGATCTTGTCCGAGAGTGCGCCGAAGACCAGGAACCCGCCGGTCACGGCGATCAGCGACCACGCCACCATGACGTTGGCGGTGAACTGATCGACCTTCAGGATGCTCTGGAGGAAGAACAGCGCGTAGAACTGACCGGTGTACCAGACCACGGCCTGACCGGCGGTGAGGCCGAGCAGCGCGAGAAGGGCCCACTTGGCGTTCTTCCACTGGCCGAAGGCCTCGGAGAGCGGCGCCTTGGAATGGGTGCCCTCTTCCTTCATCTTCTTGAAGGCCGGGCTCTCGCTCATCTGGAGGCGGATCCAGACCGAGATCGCCAGCAGCGCGACCGAGACGAGGAACGGGATACGCCAGCCCCATTGCTGGAAGGCGGTGAGCGTGGTCGTCGTGCCGTCGGCGTTGGTGATCGTGGTCGCCGGGAAGGCGCTGTTCACGTAGCCCTGCGTCGACAGGATGATGATCAGCGACAGCAGCAGGCCGAGCGTCGCCGTCGCCTGGATGAACGACGTGTAGAAGCCGCGGCGGCCCACCGGAGCGTGCTCGGCCACGTAGACAGCCGCACCGCCATACTCACCCCCGAGCGCGAGGCCCTGGAGCATGCGCAGGACGAGCAGCGTCACGGGCGCGATCCAGCCGACGCCGTAGGCGTTCATGGTGTTGTAGGAGGGCAGCAAGCCGACCGCGAAGGTCGAGATGCCCATGATCAGAATGGTGACGAGGAAGGTGTGCTTGCGCCCGACGAGATCGCCGAGGCGGCCGAACACCAGCGCACCGAAGGGCCGCACGATGAAGCCCGCCGCGAAGGCGAGCAGTGCGAAGATGTTGCGCGTGGCTTCCGGATAGGCCGAGAAGAACTGCGCGCCGATCACGGTCGCGAGGGAGCCGTAGAGGAAAAAGTCGTACCACTCGAAGACGGTACCGAGCGAGGAGGCCAGGATGACCTTCTTCTCGCCGGCCGTCATCGGCCTGGCGGTCTCTCCGGCCCGCGGTACCGCGGTTGCCACTGCCATTTTCTTGTCCTCCCAAGGTATCGCACCGCCGGGAGGGGCCGGATGTTTCGACCGTCCCTCTCACCCCGGCGCAGACCTGCTTCTTGCGCAGGGCAGTTATGCGTTACCTCATTGGAACGCTTAGCCCAACCGGTAAAGCGTTCGTGAACGGCAACTATCAACACAACCGTCGCAAAGCGTCAGGCGAACGCTGGACATGAAAAAGGGCGCGGCTTCCGCCGCGCCCCCAGTGTTGGCCGGAAAAGTACTGAGATCGATTAGTGAGCGTGGGCGCCGGTCGCGCCGATGCCGGTCTCGGAGCGCACGAACTGCGCCTCGAACGCCGCCCGTTCGCGCTGAGCGCGGCGGGAATTGTCCATCTTCGAGACGATGAAAATCGTCGCGAAGGCCAGCGGCATCGAGAACAGGGCGGGGTTGTCGTAGGGGAACAACGCCGCCGGGTGGCCGAACGTGGTGACCCACACCGCCTTGGACAGCACCACCATCGTCACGGCCGAGATCAGGCCCACGAGGCCGCCCGCCAGCGCCCCCCAGGTCGTGGTGTCGCGCCAGAGGATCGACATCGCGAGGACGGGGAAGTTGCAGCTCGCCGCCACCGAGAAGGCGAGGCCGACCATGAAGGCGACGTTCTGGTTCTCGAAGATGTAGCCGAGGACGATGGCGACGATGCCGATGACCACCGCAGCGATCTTCGACAGCCGCACCTCGCCCGCCTCGGTGGTGCGCCCGCGGGCGATCACCTGGGCGTAGAGGTCGTGGCTGACCGCCGAGGCACCTGCGAGGGTGAGCCCGGCCACCACCGCGAGGATGGTCGCGAAGGCCACCGCCGAGATGAAGCCCAGGAAGTACGGGCCGCCGACCGCGTTGGCGAGGTTCACGGCGACCATGTTGGTGCCGCCGATCATGTCCTTCAGCTTGTCGAAGGTGCCCGCCGCACCGAGCTTGAAGTAGCTCGGATCCGACATGAGCAGCGCGATGCCGCCGAAGCCAATGATGAAGGTGAGGATGTAAAAGTAGCCGATAAGGCCGGTGGCATAGAAGACCGACTTACGGGCGGCCTGCGCGTCCGACACCGTGAAGAAGCGCATCAGGATGTGCGGCAGGCCGGCGGTGCCGAACATCAGGCCGACGCCGAGCGAGATGGCCTCGATCGGGTTGGAGACCAAGCCGCCGGGCGCCATGATGGCGTCGCCCTTCGGGTGGACCTCGACCGCCTTCTTGAACAGGATCTCGGGATTGAAGCCGTAATAGTAGAGCACGGCGCCCGCCATGAAGCTCGCGCCGCCGAGCAGCAGGCACGCCTTGATGACCTGCACCCAGGTGGTTGCCTTCATGCCGCCGAAGGCGACGTAGACAATCATCAGCACGCCGACGATGGCGACGGCGTAGAGGTAGGGCAGGCCGAACAGGAGCTGGATGAGCTTACCGGCGCCGACCATCTGGGCGATGAGGTAGAAGGCCACCACCACGAGGGTGCCCGTCGCCGAGATGATGCGGATCGCTGTCTGGTCGAGACGGAAGCTCGCCACGTCGGCGAAGGTGAACTTGCCGAGATTGCGCAGCCGCTCGGCGATCAGGAACAGCACGATCGGCCAGCCCACGAGGAAGCCGGTCGAGTAGATCAGACCGTCGAAGCCGGAGGTGTAGACGAGGCCGGAAATGCCGAGGAACGAGGCAGCCGACATGTAGTCGCCCGCGATGGCGAGCGCGTTGGTGCCCGCCGAGATGCCGCCGCCCGCCGCGTAGAAATCCGCCGCCGACTTGGAGCCTTGGGCCGCCTTGTAGGTGATGCCGAGCGTCATCAGCACGAAGAACAGGAACATGCCGATGGCGGGCCAGTTCGTGGCCGATTGCTGCACGGCGCCGAGATCGGGACCTGCCGCATAAGCCGCCGTTGCCGCCATCGCGGCGAGGGTCAGGCCGAGGAAGAGGGGAGCGTGACGCATTACCGGCCGACCTTGGACTTGAGGGCCTCGCTCAGAGCGTCGTAGCGCGTGTTCGCGCGGGCGACGTAGATGCCCGTGAGCAGGAAGGCGAAGAGGATCACGAAGACCCCGAGGAACAGGCCGAGGGAGGCCGTGGCGCCGCCGACCTTGATCGCCATCACGGACTTGTCGAAGGCGATGAGGCCGATGAAGCCGAAATAGACCAGCAGCATCAGGCCGGTCAGGATCCAACCGAACTTGGTGCGCTCGGCCACGAGCATCTGGAATTCCGGTGTCCTGGCGATGCGCTCCAGTTGCGGATCGACGGTGCCCCCGCCTGTTGCTCCTATGGGCGTGACTTTCGCCCCCGCGCGTCCAACCGTCGAGCCACTCATGCCGTTATCCTCCCGGGAAGGCGGATTCGTCCGGCCTTCCATGTCTTGTCCAAGCTTAAGTCTTGGGTTCGTCTTGTTATTGGGGGCGGCCACCTTGCAGTGACCGCCCCGTCGTTCCTTGCCCGTCACCGATACGGGAAAGTTCAGCCCCGGTTTTGCCGGTTGTCGATCAGGTCATCGACCACGGCCGGATCGGCCAGCGTCGAGGTATCGCCGAGCGATCCGAAATCGTCCTCGGCGATCTTGCGCAGGATGCGGCGCATGATCTTGCCCGAGCGGGTCTTCGGCAGGCCGGGGGCGAACTGGATCAGGTCGGGCGAGGCGATCGGCCCGATATCCTTGCGCACCCAGGCAACCAGTTCCTTGCGGAGCGCGTCGTCGCCGTTCTCGCCCTCGTTCAGGGTCACGTAGGCGTAGATGCCCTGGCCCTTCACGTTGTGCGGGTAACCGACCACGGCCGCCTCGGACACCTTCGGGTGCGCGACGAGGGACGATTCCACCTCCGCCGTGCCCATCCGGTGGCCGGAGACGTTGATCACGTCGTCCACGCGGCCGGTGATCCAGTAATAGCCGTCTGCGTCGCGCCGGGCGCCGTCGCCGGTGAAGTACTTGCCTGGATAGGTCGAGAAGTAGGTCTGCTCGAACCGCTCATGGTCGCCGTAGACCGTCCGCATCTGGCCCGGCCAGGAATCGGCGATGCAGAGGTTGCCTTCGCAGGCGCCGTCCAGAACCTTGCCTTCGGCATCGACCATCTCGGGCTTCACACCGAAGAAGGGCCGGGTGGCCGAGCCCGGCTTCAGGGCGGTGGCGCCCGGGAGCGGGGTGATGAGGATGCCGCCGGTCTCGGTCTGCCACCACGTATCGACGATGGCGCAGCGGCTGTCGCCGACAACCTTGTAGTACCATTCCCAGGCTTCCGGGTTGATCGGCTCGCCGACCGAACCCAGCACGCGCAGGCTGGCGCGGGAGGTCTTCTTCACCGGTCCTTCGCCGCCGCCCATGAGGGAGCGGATCGCGGTCGGCGCGGTGTAGAAAATGTTGACCTTGTGCTTGTCCACGACATCCCAGAAGCGGGAATTCGACGGATAGGTCGGGATGCCCTCGAACATCAGCGTCGTCGCGCCGTTCGCGAGGGGCCCGTAGACGATGTAGCTGTGCCCCGTGACCCAGCCGACATCGGCCGTGCACCAGTAAACGTCGCCCTCGCGGTAATCGAACACGTACTGATGGGTCATGGAGGCGTAGACGAGGTAGCCGCCCGTGGTGTGCACCACGCCCTTCGGCTGGCCCGTCGAGCCCGACGTGTAGAGGATGAAGAGCGGGTGCTCGGCCTCGACCGGCTCGGCCGGGCACTCGTCTGTCACCTGCTCGGCGGCCTCGTGGTAGTAGACGTCGCGGCCGGGCTCCATGGTCACGGCGCCGCCGGTGCGCTGCACGACGACGACGTGATCGACGATCGGCGAGCTGAGGCGCTTGATCGCCTCGTCCACGTTGGCCTTCAGCGGAACCTTGCGGCCGCCGCGCAGGCCTTCGTCGGCGGTGATGACCAGCTTCGAGCCGCAACCCTGGATGCGCTGGGCCAGCGAGTCCGGGGAGAAGCCACCGAAAACGATGGCGTGGATGGCGCCGAGCCGAGCGCAGGCCAGCATGGCGTAGGCAGCCTCGGGGATCATCGGCAGGTAGAGGGTGACGCGGTCGCCCTTCTCGACGCCCCGGTTGCGCAGGACGTTGGCCCAGCGGCAGACCTGCGCGTGCAATTCGCGATACGTGATGTGCTTCGACTCGTCCGGGTTGTCGCCTTCCCAGATGATCGCGGTCTGCTCGCCGCGCGTCTCGAGATGACGATCGACGCAATTGTAGGCGACGTTCGTCTTGCCATCCTCGAACCACTTGATCGAAACGTTGCCAGGCTCGAAGCTGGTGTTCTTCACACGCGTATACGGCGTCATCCAGTCGATGCGCTTGCCGTGTTCGCCCCAGAAGGTTTCGGCGTCGTTGACCGAGGCCTGATACATCTCCCGATACTGGGCATCATTGACGAGGGCGCCCTGGCGCCACGCGTCTTGGACTTCGACGACCCTGCCTTCCATCGTGTTCCATCCCTGTTTTTGGTGCCTGATCGTATCGCGGTTCACACCGCGCAGCCAGGACTTCCAAAGTCGTGTAGCGCCATGGCGGGCTGTCCGGTAACCCCGTCGCTCACCCTGCGCACAAGAACCCGACGGGCCCGAATTAAATTGAGCGCAATGCAAACGTGATGACCGGCGCGTCACCGGTCTGTCAAGCAACCTTGACTTAGGTAACCAAGAGCTGACGGTAACATTCCAGTCAGTGCGGTTCTTACGATGACAAAGGTTCTGACTTGTCTCGCTGGCTTGACCGCGTACCGCGTCGGATGGGCAACAAAATTTCGACCAGCATCCCTTCGTCGCCGCGGCCTGCCATGCGCAGGCTTCCGCCATTGGCCTGAACCAGCGCTCGGGGCAGGGCGAGGCGGGTATCCTCCTCGGCCGGGTTCGTGGCGGAGGGCTCTTTCGATGGGCAGCCGTCACGGACGCGCAGGGCAATCTCGGCACCCTCGCTCGGCCCCGTTGAAACGATGACCTGTCCGCCTGCCACCGAACGGCGGATCGCGTGCTCAATCACCAGGATCACCGCCCGGCGCAGGCTGGGTTCGTCGCTCTCCAGTTCGGCGAGATCGGCGGAGAAGCTCGTGCGCACCACGATCCGCCCGCGCGCCGCTTCCGGCTGGAGCTTCGCGACGCAGGCGGCGACGACCTCGTTCAGGGCCAGCGGATGCGGATCGAGGGCGATCTGTCCCGCTTCCACGGCGGCGAGATCAGCGAGTTCGGCCATGCGCCCGACGATCCGCTCGCCTGCATCGCGGATGTCGGACAGGCAGGCGCGATAGCGCAGGTCGCCGAGGGCGCCATAGCGCTCCTCCAGCATCGCATGGGTCAGCGACAGGATGGCATCCACCGGCTCGCGCAACTCGCGGTCGAGACGCCTGAGGTTCATCGCAGGGGAGGGCGCCGGTTCCGGCCGGGCGTGGACCGGCGGCGGGGCGACACTTTGGGCCGAGTCGGGCAATCGGTGCAGAACCGCGACCCGGTGCCCGTCCGGGCGTGGCGGTGCCAGGGCGAGGGTCATGGCGCGGCCCTGCGCGAGCACGGCCGCGGGTGTCTCGCCGCTGCCGGCCAGGGCCGCCGCGAGAAGGGTCGCGCTGCCCGTATCGAACAGGCCCGCAAAGGCACTGCCGACGAGCTCCGTCGGAGTGCCGCCGAGGCAGGCGGCTGCCGCACGGTTCAGGGTCACGACGCGTCCGTCGCGGTCGATGGTGACGACGCCCGCCTGCAGGGCATCGAGCGCCGCCTCGGCGCCCAGCGCGCGCCCGGCCTGAACCTCGCGGGCGAGGCGCTCGGCGGCGAGTTCCCGGCGCGGGTCGTTTTCATCGAGGCTGCGCAGCAGGAGGATGGCGGCGGGGCCGCCGTCCCAGGCGCAGATTCCCCGCGTCACCTCGACCGGACGAGCGCCACCGCTCGCGGTGCCGATGGCGGTCTCATGAGACTGGCCACTGCGGAAATTCGGCGGGCCGCCAGGGAAGATCGCATCGATACCCACCTCCCGCAGCGAGGCGAGGTCGGCGTAGCGGGTCAAGTCGAGGAAGGGACGGTTGACCGCCAGGATCGTGTCGCCGCGATGGACCAGGGCGGCCATGGGCAGGCTGTCGAGCAACCCGCCGATCTCGTCACCCGCCTCTGGCGCCACGGGGGCGAGGTCCGCCCGCAAGCCGGGGAAGGGCATGACCGATCCGGCGATGCGCTCGGACGGCACATGTCCCTCCGGATCCGCCTCGTCCCCCGCGTAGCGCGCCCCGAGCGCCCGCGCGATCTCACGGAAGGCGGCGTGCTCGTCATTGGAGAGGGTGGCGTCGTTGCCGTTCTCGGAATCCTCGTCCGAGCCGAAGGCGATGAGATCGTCCGCGAGAGTCGCGAGCCCGGCATCCGCCCGCGCGACGCCGCGAACGACTCCGAACCCTTCGAAGCCCGTGAAGGACGCGCCTTCGCGACCTGCCGGGGCTCCCGAGAGGTCGGCGTGAACCCTGTTCGGACCGAGGCGGAGGCTGATCGGGAGCTTGCGGAACGTCGCGCGGCCCGCCAGCGCGGTCGTCAGTGATCCGGCGCCGGAGGCATCACCCCCGGCGAGCGCGCGCCAGTCCCGGCCCACCAGGGTCGAGAGCGGGCCGCTGATACGGGTCAGCACGCCGTTCTCGTCGCTGCGCCAGAGGAAGCGGTCTCCCTCGCGGGGGGCTTCAACCACGGGGTCGGGTGCGGGCGCGGGGGCAACGGCAGGTGACGGGGCGGCGGACTCCGGGGCGGCCGGGGCCGGGGACAGGCGCGGCAACGCAAGCGGCCCAGAGGGCACGGCGAGATAGACGGTCGAACCCAGCGCATCCGCTGCGCGGGAGACGAGGAAGAGGGAGGGCGGCACGATCCGGCGTGGATCGAGGCGCAGGCGAAGGAGCCGATGGCCGCCCTCGTGCGGGCAGCAGGCCGCGATCTGCCGGACGATGCTCGCGCCGTCGAGGCCGCGCAGGGCCTCGGCCAGGCGCCCGGCGACAGGCGAGGCATGACGCACCCGCCCATCCTGACCGTCGAGCACGAGATGACTCGCGTCGGGATTCTTCAAGGCAGCCGCAAGCGCCGGCTCACGCTCCCAGAGCGCGAAGGCCGACGCGAGGCTGTCGTCCCGCGATGTGCTGTCGGTGTGCAAGCCCCGCGACTCCGCTCCCGGCCCTAAACCAAAGTCCGTTCACCATGCCGAACGCCTGCCCGTGGCATGCGAACGACACTCTTTGTAGCGTGAAGTGGAGCCCATGACTGGACTCCGGCGTTCGCCGTCACACGTTTACGTCATGTCAACCTTAATGCCGGCGGCGCGGGTGGCATATGGTTGCGAATCGATTATTGTGCAGTGCACAACGCGCCATCAACAGCCGCTTACAAAGAGGAGCCCTCCATGAGCAACACCCCGAACTACGAAGTCCCGACCGAGATGCGTGATTTCGCCGAGAAGAGCGTGGACCAGGCCCGCAAGGCATTCGACAGCTTCATGGGCGCTGCTCGCCGCACGGCCGACACGGTCCAGGGTTCGGCCGAGGTGGCCCGCAACAATGCGCAGAACGCCTCGTCGCGCGGTTTCGAATATGCCGAGCAGAACGTCAATGCGGCGTTCGACTTCGCCAAGCGCCTCGTGCGCGCGAAGGACGTGCAGGAAGCCATGCAGATCCAGGCCGATTTCGTCCGCAGCCAGTTCGCGGCGATGCAGAGCCAGGCCAAGGAGTTCAGCGGCATCGCGCAGAGCGCCATGCAGGAAGGTGCCGAACGCGCCAAGTCCGCCATGCAGCAGGGTGCCGATGAGGCTCGCCGCGCCATGGAGCAGGGCCGTGACGCCGCCAACCAGACGGCTGAGAACGTGCAGAACGCCGCCGAGCGTTCGACCAATCACTGATTCGGTTCGTCCGGATTCCTGACTAGGTAGACGGCCCGCCCCGCCCTGGGCCGGGCCGTCTCGTTTTCGCCCCCATTCCCACGGAGAGCGGCAAAGCGGGGCCGATGCGGCCCGAGTGGAAACGGGAGTGCGACGATGAACGGATTCCGTGGCGGGGCGCGCTGGCTCTGCGGTGCCCTTGGCGCGCTGACGCTCGCCTCGTCGGTCACGACGGCCGACGCTCAATATTACGATGGCCCGCGCGATGGCTATTACCGCCGCGCCCCGGCCTACGAAGAGGAATATGCGCCGCCGCCGCGCCGTCGGGTGGTGCGCGAGGCGGGCTATAATTGCGATGCCGTGCAGCAGGGTCTGACCGGGCCGAAGCCCTATTCCTGTCCGCTGCCGGGCCCGCGCCCGCTCGGCGCCCGTTGCTTCTGCGATCTGCCGATCGCCTCATTCAGCCCGGCGCAGACCGCCGTGGGCCGTGTCGTCCCGTAGGCATGAAAACGCCCTGCGCGGCTACGAGGCCGGGCAGGGCGCCTGTCGCTTCAATTAGCGTCGATCAGTTCAGGACGACGACCTTCGCGCCGACCTTCACGCGCTCGTAGAGATCGCTGACGTCATCGTTCGTCATCCGGATGCAGCCCGAGGACACGGCCTGCCCGATCGTATCCGGCTCGTTCGAGCCGTGGATGCGGTACTCGGTGCCGCCGATATACATCGCGCGGGCGCCGAGAGGGTTCTCGATGCCACCGGCCATGTAGCGCGGCAGATCGGGGCGGCGGGCGAGCATCGCCTTCGGCGGCACCCACGACGGCCATTCCTTCTTGGCGGTGATGGTCTTCACGCCGCTCCAGGTGAAGCCCGGACGGCCGACGCCGACGCCGTAGCGCAGTGCCTCACCATTGCCGAGGACCAGGTAGAGCCGCCGCTCCGAGGTGGAAACCACCATCGTGCCCGGCGCGTAGTTGCCCGAGAAGGCCACCACTTCGCGCGGAATCGGCTGGACCTGCGCCTGCGGCGCGGCCTGCACGCCCTGGCCGTAGCTGGGGTTGTAGGTGCCCTGATAACCGTAGGGGCTCTGTTCGGCGTAGTAATCCTCCGCATCGTTCTGACCGAAGGGGTCGTAGGACGAAGCGGCGAAGGCGGGGGCGGAAAGAACGCAGATGCCGAGGAGCGCTGCGAGCGCAGTGACCGAGGTCTTCATGGTGCCTGCCTGTGCAATAACCTTTGCCGTTACAAGCGTGAGCATGGCGCCCCGGTTCCACGACCGTACTGCGAATTTTATTCCCTACGCGAATACGTAAGTTTTGATGATTCGACTGCTCTTTGGTGATTCGTCGCCGGGTGCGGCTTCTGGGCCACAAGGATACGGTTTGTGACTCGCGCCGACCCGCGCTAGAGCGAGCCGCCATGTCTCACAACACCTTCGGCCACCTGTTCCGCGTCACGACCTTCGGCGAGAGCCACGGGGTGGCGCTCGGCTGCGTCGTCGATGGCTGTCCGCCCGGCTTGGTCCTCGAAGCCGAGGAGATCCAGGCGGAGCTGGATCGCCGCAAGCCCGGCCAGTCGCGCTTCACCACGCAGCGGCGCGAGCCCGATCAAGTGAAGATCCTGTCCGGCGTCTTCTCCGACGACCGCACCAGCGGCCGCCAGCTCACCACCGGAACGCCGATCGCGCTGATGATCGAGAATACGGATCAGCGCTCGAAGGACTATTCCGAGATCCGCGACAGCTACCGGCCCGGCCATGCGGACTACACCTACGACGCCAAGTACGGCATCCGCGACTACCGGGGCGGCGGCCGCTCCTCAGCACGCGAGACCGCCGCGCGGGTGGCGGCGGGCGCCGTGGCGCGCAAGGTCGTGCCGGGCGTCACGATCCGCGCCGCCCTGGTCCAGATGGGCCCCCACGCGATCGACCGCAGCCGGTGGGACTGGGACGAGGTGGGCAACAACCCGTTCTTCTGCCCCGATGCGGAGACGGCGCGCTTCTACGAGGAGTATCTCGACGGCATCCGCAAGGACGGCTCGTCGGTGGGCGCGGTGATCGAGGTGGTGGCCGAGGGCGTGCCGCCGGGGCTCGGCGCACCGGTCTACGGTAAGCTCGACGCCGACCTCGCGGCGGCGATGATGTCGATCAATGCGGTGAAGGGGGTCGAGATCGGCGACGGCTTCGCGGCGGCGGCCCTGCGCGGCGAGGACAACGCGGATGAGATGCGCTCCGGCAATGGTGGCCGCCCGCGCTTCCTCGCGAACCATGCGGGCGGCATCCTCGGGGGCATCTCCAACGGCGAGCCGGTGGTGGTGCGCTTCGCGGTGAAGCCGACCTCTTCGATCCTCACTCCCCGCCAATCGGTGAGCCGCGACGGCGCCGAGCCGACCTGATCACCAAGGGCCGCCACGACCCCTGCGTCGGCATCCGCGCGGTGCCCGTCGCGGAGGCGATGATGGCGTGCGTGCTGGCGGACCATTATCTGCGCCATCGTGGTCAGGTGGGGCAGCCCTGACCGGTAAGGCCGATCCCGCGCGGGACGTTTACGAGTTTAGGAAGCCTGACGTGAGCCATTCCACCGTCACCGAAGTGATCTCCGCTTTCGCCCGCGGCGAGATCGTCGTCGTTACCGACGATGACGACCGCGAGAACGAGGGCGACCTCGTCGTCGCCGCCTCGCTCTGCACGCCGGAGAAGATGGCCTTCATCATCCGTAACACCTGCGGCATCGTCTGCGCGCCTCTGACGGTCTCCGAGGCGCGTCGTTTGCGCCTCGACCCGATGGTCGCCTCGAACGACGCACCGTTAGGCACGGCCTTCACCGTCACCGTCGACGTGAAGCATGGGCTCACCACCGGCATTTCGGCCGAGCAGCGGTGCAACACGGTGCGGGCGCTCGCCAACGGCAACATGGGCGCCGCCGATTTCGTGCGGCCCGGCCACGTCTTCCCGCTGATCGCCCGCGACGGCGGCGTGCTGATGCGCTCGGGCCATACCGAGGCTGCGGTCGACCTGTGCAAGCTCGCGGATCTGCCGCCGGTCGGCGTGATCTGCGAACTCGCCAACGACGACGGCACCGTGATGAAGGGGCCGCAGATCGACGCCTTCGCGCAGACGCACAACCTCAAGCGAATTTCGGTGGCCGACCTCATCGCCTACCGGCAGTCTCGCGACCGTCTGGTGGAGCGCGTCGGGCATTTTCCCGTGCAGTCGGCGCACGGGACCGTGACCGCTCACGCCTACACGACGCCCTTCGAGAGCATTCAGCAATTCGCCTTCGTGATGGGGGATATCGGCGACGGACGCGACGTCCTGGTGCGCCTGCACCGCTCGAACGTGGCGGCCGACGTGATCGGCGGCGGCCAGCAGATCGACGCGGTCCTGCGTCGCTTCGCGGAGAAGGGCAGGGGCGTCCTGGTCTACCTGCGCGACGGGACGGCGGGCGTTCCCCTCAAGAGCGTCACCGACGAAGGGGCCGAGGCCGTGCGCGCCCGGCAATGGCGCGAGATCGGCCTCGGCGCGCAGATCCTGCGCGACCTCGGCGTCGTCTCGATCCGAAACCTCGCGACCTCGTCGCGCTCCTATGTCGGCCTCTCGGGCTTCGGCATCGAGCTTCTGGGCGACGAGCCCCTCTAGGCACAGAGGGCGCGGATCAGTTCGTGATCCGCGCCTGCGCTCCGGCGGCCAAGAACATCTGCTGGACGGCGGTGTTGATCTCGCTCGGCGAGTCGAGCTGCGTAGGCGTAGCTCGACGACGATGCGCAGGATGCGAGATTCGAAGCGATCGAACTCGCTAGATAATCCTTGACGAAGGTGAACACGCTGTTGAGCGTCGCGCTGCTACTCTGAAGGTTCGCCGGAGGCACGATGTACTTCGTGTTCAAAGTCATCAGCGTATAACCCTTCGATTTGATCGTTGCGCAGGCGGTGGGATCGAAGGACTGGATGTAGATGGGCACGGAAAAGCCGGTGAGGCTTTTGCAGTTCGGGTTCTGGCAGGGCGTATAGGGCGTAAAATTGGTGTCGTAACCGTCGACCCAGTTGCTGCCGGACTTCACCTTCATGTCCGAATCCTGCACCCCGTCGGTGATCAGCATCACGAACCCTTGCGCGGTGTTGGATGTCAGGCCGTTACCGTCCGTATTGAGGGTGTTGCCGAGGGTTTTCAGGCTGTAAGTCGTGTTGGTGCCGCCGTCCTTGGCGGCGTCGGTGATGTCGAGGCCCTGCACCGTCGTGATGGCGTCCGAGATTGCCGGCGACAGGGTGAAGACGTTCGTGAACATGGTGCTCATCGTCCAGACCGAGACCTTGAATCGGCTCGCGTTGCCTGAGGCGATAATCTGTTTCAGGGCGGTGACGACGGCGTTCTTGGCCACGTCGATGCGCAGCGTCGCGCCCTTGTTGCGGGCGAGGTCGGTCGTGTTGGTGTGGTGACAGGCGACGGCGCAGCCGCCGGTCGCATTGTAGACGGTCTGCTGATCGGCGGTGGTGGCGCCGATGCCCATCGAGGACGACGTGTCGATCACGATGTGGATGTTCGTGAAGGCCGGGATCGTCAGGGTCGAGCTGGCAGTGCCGGTGAAGCTTGCCGTCGTGGTGCCGAGCGCGCGCATGAAGATCGTCGGCATCGAGAAGGCATAGGACGTCGTCGCGCTGAGCGTCCGGCCTGAAGCGGTCATGGTGATGGTCGGCGTCGGCGCGGTGCCGGGGAGCGTGCCCGTATTCGCCTTGAATTGCGCGGCCGCCTGCGCCTTCCCGACATCCATGGCGGCCGAGGTCGGATCGCCCTGGCCGGTATAATTGACGATATAGGTCTGTGCGCTGGTGATCGCCGCGACCACCGCCGCGTCGGCCGCATGGTCCAGCTTCGCCTTCGCAGCCAGCTCCATCCCGTAATCGATGGACAGACCGATGAAGCCGACCATCGGGATCGCCGAGAAGGCGAAGATCGGGGTGAGGCTTCCCCGGCGCTCGTTCCAGGCACGGCGCAAGAGGGAAGGCACTCGACGGAAGGGCGTGAACAGTCCGGCTGGCGTCGTCATGGGGTTCCGGAAGGCCACTGAGGGCGTGCGACGGGACGGGTCGGAGGCATGGGTCAATATCCGGGGCAGGCCGACCCGAAGCCGTCATCCCCGCTCACAACCTTGTACTTGAGCGTGCTGACGTATCGGGGGTTGATGTACGAGGATCGTCTGAGCGTGACGCTGTTCAGCAGCCCGGTGAACACCACGGGCGACCATGTGTAGGTCACGTCCGCGACGACGACGTAGAGCGGTGGCCCGTTGCCCCCTGCGGGCTGGCCACCGGCGTGAACAGGCTGGCGGGCAGCGTCGCCGTGGTCGGTCGGCTGGTATCGGTGGTCGAAGTCGGGCGGACGGCGCAGGCGCGCTCCTTGGCCGCGCCGGTCCAGTTCACGTTGGCGACGTAGGTGCAGTTGCTCGTGCAGCCGCTGACCGTCGGCGCAAAGCTGATTCCGGCGAGCGAGATGGTGATGTCGTCCGACCACGCGATTCCCTTGCGGGTCGCGTCGCTCAACACTTTGGGGAAGGTCAGCATCGCGGAATCGAACGCGTAGTGCAGATCCGCGTAGGAGACGCTCGTGTCGGAATCCGCCGCCAGAAGCTCCGCGATGGAGTTGGCCGTGTCGGTGAGCTGACGCGACTGACGCACGAAGCTGGAATACTCGAAGATGCAGGCCGAGATGGCGAGCAGCGCCGGGAAGATCAGCGAGAACTCGACGGCCGCGACGCCCCTGCGATCGCGGCGGAAACGAGCCCGGATGTCGCGACACCCCATCGTCAGCAATTCGCGTAGGCCGCGCCGTTGCCATATGGCTCGGCCTTGAAGGTCGCGGTCGACATCAGGACGTTGACCTGACGGCCATTGTAGATCGTCGGGGATTGCCCCGCGAACAGCATGGTGAAGTAGCTGACCGGATAGAGGATCTGCACCACCACGTATTGTCCGCCGGAGCCGGGGCAGAACTTGTTGGCAGTGGCGTTGAGCGCCGGAACGATGAGGGCGCTCTTTCCCGTGTTGACGTACGAATAATAGCCGGTCGGGTTGGTGCCGGCGGGCACGAGGCTCACATTCACGAAGATATCGGCACAGCTGAAGTTCGCGGGGAGCTTCGGGCACACGACCGACGTGCGGAACGTGCTCGCACTCATGCCCGCGGTCGAGACCGCGCCCGTCATCACCGCGCGCGCGCTCTTGTTCGCGGCGTAATCGAGCGCCGACATCATGAAGAAGGTGTAGCCGACCTCGAACACACCCATGAGCGTCAGCATGAACGGGACCGCCAGGATCCCGAACTCCACCGCCGTCGTGCCCGCCCGATCTTTTCGGAAGCGCCGGGCCGTACGGATCTTCGCGTCTGAGGACAGTGCCATCGTGCGGCAGCAAACTCTCTCTCCCAGAGAGAGCACCTCTGCACGCGAATGACTAATGAACCATGCATCCAACAAGCGAGTGCAAAGGCGAAACGAAGAAAACTCTTCGTGATCCTTGTCGCTCGCTCGCGGTTGTTGGAAAATTGGACAGTCTTGTCGGGTCGCCCCCGCTCATCGCCTCGATGGCCTCAGTGCCCCATCAACGCGTTGACGTGGGCGGCGACGGAGCGGGACAGCCCTTCCAGGCTGTAGCCGCCCTCCAGCACCGAGACGACGCGCCCGCCCGCGCTACGCTCGGCGGCCTCCATGAGGCGCCGCGTCGCCCAGGCGAAATCCTCGGCCTCAAGGCGTAGATTCGCCAGGGGATCGAGACGGTGCGCGTCGAACCCCGCCGAGATGATGATGAGATCAGGACGGAAGGCCTCGAGTCGAGACAGGACCCCGTTTTCGAACGCCTCTCGGAAAACCTCGCCGTCATCGTTGGCGTGAAGGGGGACGTTGACGATGGTGTTCTTCTCGCCCCGTTCGGAGGCGGCACCGCTGCCGGGATAGAGCGGCATCTGGTGGGTGGAGCAGTAGAGCACCGCTCCGTCATCCCAGAAGATGTCCTGGCTGCCGTTGCCGTGGTGGACGTCCCAATCGACCAGCGCCACCCGGTCCACGTTGAAGGCCGCGCGCGCATGGCGGGCCGCGATGGCCGCGTGATTGAACAGGCAGAAACCCATCGCCCGCGTCTTCTCGGCGTGATGGCCGGGCGGGCGCATGGCGACGAAGGCGTTGGTGGCCTCCCCGCGCATCACGGCGTCCACGGCGTGGACGGCGCCGCCCGTCGCGCGCAGCGCCGCTTCCATGCTGCCGGGCGACAGGATCGTGTCGGAATCGATGCCGACCATGCCCGTTTCCGGCACCGCCGCCATCAACGCATCGACATATTCGGCCGGGTGCGCCAGCGTCGCCACGGAGGGCTCGGCCCGAGGGGCCTGAACCCGCACGAGCGCGGAGAACCGCTCGTCTTCCAGGGCGCGCTCGATCGCGCGCATACGCGCCGGACGCTCCGGATGCCCCTCCGGGACCACGTGGTCGAAGCTCGCGGGATGGCTGACGTAGAGGGTCGTCACGCGGGCTCTCTCCCGAAATACGCTCTGTCGCGCGGCTGCAACAGGAGCCGGCAATGTGCCACGGTCGAGGGGCGCGGACCATGGGTCGAAAGCGGGAGCGATAGGGATCGCGCCATTTCCGAAACCCAAAGGGCCACACACGCCACCGCGAGGGGAGCTTGGTCATTCTCCGCTAACGAAACACGGCAACCTTCGAATAAGCCTCTCTCGTTGTCAGGTGTTTACCTGAAGAGCCGTTCAGATTTGCGTGTTAACCTCTGAAAGATCAGCCGCCTCGTACTGTCGGATACACGGAACGACAGGGGCGACCTCGAAGAAGGTCGCGGAGGCAGCGATCATGATCCAGATCTCGGTTGAACAGTTCTGCAACCATGCCGTCTCGGCGGGTGAGATTTCCGCGGAGGATCTCCTGGTCCTCAAGCGCGAGGTGTTGATGGACGGCATCACCCGTCGCGAGGAGGTCGATCTCCTGATCGCCCTGCAGCGCGCGGTGCCGTCTTCCGAGGACTTCGCCGACTTCCTCACCGCGATGGTCGTGGACTACGTGGTGTGGGGCGAGCGCTCCACCGGCTACATCGATCGCGAGACCGCGTCCTGGCTGGCCGCCACCTTGACCGGCCGGACCGGCCCGACTCCGGTCGCCGCCCGGATCGCTCAGGAAATCGTCCGCGAGGCGCAAGGATCGTCCGAGTCGCTGACCGCCTTCGCCCTCGAAGCGAATTCCTGGGTCCGCGAGCCCGCCGCCCGCTCCCGCCGTCACTTCTCTCTGGCTGCGTGATCAGCGCTGCCGCACAGCTTCCGTCCGCGACATATCTGATTTATCGGATCAAATAAGCCGGTCTGCAATCCGGCGATCCGATGCAGGGCGGCTTGAGTGATGTTCGACAAGATTCTGATCGCTAACCGCGGCGAGATCGCCTGCCGTGTGATCAAGACCGCGCGGCGCATGGGCATCAAGACCGTGGCTGTCTATTCGGACGCCGACCGGGATGCCGTGCATGTCGCGATGGCCGATGAGGCTGTCCATATCGGCCCGGCCGCCGCCTCGCAGTCCTATCTGGTGATCGAGAAGATCGTCGAGGCCTGCAAGCAGACCGGCGCCCAGGCCGTGCATCCGGGTTACGGCTTCCTGTCCGAGCGCGAGGCCTTCCCGAAGGCGCTCGAAGCCGCGGGCATCGTGTTCATCGGCCCGAATCCCGGCGCCATCGCCGCCATGGGCGACAAGATCGAATCGAAGAAGGCTGCCGCCGCAGCTACCGTCTCCACCGTGCCGGGCTTCCTCGGCATCATCGAAAGCCCCGAGCACGCCGTGAAGATCGCCGACGAGATCGGCTATCCGGTGATGATCAAGGCCTCCGCAGGCGGCGGCGGCAAGGGTATGCGCATCGCCCATTCGGCCGACGAGGTCGCGGAGGGCTTCGCCCGCGCCAAGTCCGAGGCTTCGTCCTCCTTCGGTGACGACCGCGTGTTCGTCGAGAAGTTCATCACGGATCCGCGCCACATCGAGATCCAAGTGATCGGCGACAAGCACGGCAACGTGATCTACCTCGGCGAGCGCGAGTGCTCGATCCAGCGCCGCAATCAGAAGGTGATCGAAGAGGCACCGTCGCCGCTCCTCGACGAGGAGACCCGCCGCAAGATGGGCGAGCAGGCCGTCGCCCTCGCCAAGGCGGTGAATTACGATTCGGCTGGCACGGTCGAGTTTGTCGCCGGGCAGGACAAGTCGTTCTACTTCCTCGAAATGAACACCCGCCTGCAGGTGGAGCATCCGGTCACCGAGATGATCACCGGCCTCGACCTCGTCGAGCTGATGATCCGCGTCGCGGCGGGCGAGACGCTGCCGCTCACGCAGGAGCAGGTGAAGCTCAACGGCTGGGCGGTGGAAAGCCGCGTCTATGCCGAGGACCCAACCCGCAACTTCCTGCCGTCCATCGGCCGCCTGACCACCTACCAACCGCCGGAAGAGGGCCGCGTGGGCGAGGCCATCGTCCGCAACGACACCGGCGTGGAGGAGGGCGGCGAGATCGCGATCCACTATGATCCGATGATCGCCAAGCTCGTCACCTGGGCGCCGACGCGCCTTGAGGCGATCAAGTCTCAAGGGGAGGCGTTGGACGCCTTCGCCATTGACGGCATCCGTCACAATATCCCGTTCCTCTCGGCGCTGATGGCCCATCCGCGCTGGCAGGAAGGGCGGCTTTCGACCGGCTTCATCGCCGAGGAATTCCCCATCGGCTTCACCGCGCCGGAGCCGGAGGGCATCGTCGCGACCCGGATGATGGCGGCTGCGGCGGCCATCGACCACAAGCTCAATCAGCGCAAGCGCGGCATCAGCGGGCAGATGCGCGCCCCCGGCCTGTTCGCCTTCGAGAAGGAGCGGGTGGTGTCGCTCGCGGGCGAGCGATTCGCCGTGACGGTCGAGAGCGAGGGCGACGGCGTTCGCGTGACCCGCGAGGACGGCACCGCGCTGAGCGTCACCAGCGCGTGGCTGCCGGGCCAGCCGGTCTGGATCGGCACGATCGACGGCGAGCGTGTCGCCATCCAGGTGCGCGGCCTGCTGAACGGTGTGTTCCTGCAGCATGCCGGCGCGGCGGCCGAGGCGCGGGTCTATACCCGTCGCGAGGCCGAACTCTCCATCTTGATGCCGGTGAAGGAGCAGGCGGGTTCGGGCAAGCAGGTGCTCTGCCCGATGCCCGGTCTCGTAAAGCAGATCCTCGTGGCCGAGGGCCAGGAGGTGAAGAATGGCGAGCCGATCGCGGTCGTCGAGGCGATGAAGATGGAGAACGTCCTGCGGGCCGAGCGCGACGCTACGGTCGGCAAGATCCACGCGAAGGAGGGCGACAGCCTCGCCGTCGACGCGGTGATCCTCGAATTCGCGTGAGCCCCGGGCAAACGTGACGGCCATCCACAACGAGCAGACGAAGCTCCTGGCGACGGCGTTGAACAACGTCGCCGTCGCCTATGTCGTCATCGGGTTCGTAACGCCCGTGACGGCCGTAAGCTTCGGTGTTGCGAGCGCCCCGCCGCTCCGGGCAGGCACCGTCTTCTTCGCTGGGATCTGGCTTTGTACGGCAGTCGGATTACATTGGGTGGCAAGACGCGTGCTTCGGAGTCTCAAGCGATGAGTTCCGGCGAGATCTTCGTGACCTTCGTCATCCCGGCTGTGACACTGGTGGTCGCCTACGCGGCGATGCGGGCCAACGAATGGTCCGTCCGTCGCGCCCGCGAACGGGGCGAGTGACGTCGCAAGACGCCACATCATTTGCCGCTCTACTTCGCCTACGGCGCCAATATGGACGCCGCCGCCATGGCCCAGCGATGCCCCGTTTCGCGCCTGATCGGCCGGGGGCATCTGCCGGAATACCGGTTCATCGTCATGCGCGAGGGCTATGCCTCGGTGGTGGGCTGTCCGGGGCGCCTCGTTCACGGCGTCCTGTGGGAACTCGCCCTGGACGATATACCGGCCCTCGACCGCTACGAGGGCGTGTCGGGTGGGCTCTACACGAAGGCGTATCTGCCCGTGCGCACGGGCGAGGGCGTGCGCCGGGCGCTGATCTATCTTGGGCGCTCCACAGCGCCGGGGCGTCCGAGGCCCGGCTATCTCGAAGCGGTCCTCGCGGCAGCGACGGCGGCGCAACTGCCCGCGCCCTACATCCGCGAGATCGGCGGCTGGCTGCGAGGGCCTCCGTCATGACGACCACCCAATGGGAGAGCGTGGCATGAGCGAGGTGCGCACCGTGTCCGCCATCATCCGTGGGCGCGTTCAGGGCGTGTCCTACCGGGCCTGGACCAAGGACAAGGCAGCGGGGCTCGGCCTCTCGGGCCATGTCCGCAACCTGTCCGATGAGAGCGTCGCGGCCCTGTTCAGCGGACCGGCCGAAACTGTGGAGCGAATGCTCACCCTCTGCCGGAAGGGGCCGCTCCTCGCGCGCGTCGATGACGTCGCCGTCACGGAGGGCGCAGAGGCCCCTGCCGGGCCGGGCTTCACAGTCGAGCGGGGCTGATCGTCGTCGCGGGGCGGTTCTGTCCGGGCGATCCGGCTGGTAAGGCCGGGGCCCGATCCGCGTCCCACTCCACCGGAGATCATGCCCAATCTGCCCGCCAACTCCGGCTTCTCGTCCCTCGATCTCGCCGCCCTGTTGTACTTCCTGGCGGCGTGGACGGCCTACGGCATCTCGGTGAGCCGCCTCAGCGGGACCCGCATCTCGCTCAGCCGCATCATGGACCGTCACCGGGGGAACTGGGCGCGGCAGGTGATCGTGCGCGACAACCGGGTGGTCGACACGCAGATCAACGCATCGCTTCAGAACGGCACGGCCTTCTTCGCCTCCACTTCGCTCATTGCACTGGGTTCGGTGCTGACCCTGTCGCGCTCGGGCGACGAGGTGATCAACATGTTCGCCATGCTGCCCTTCGGCACGGTCGCCAACCGGCTGACCTGGGAGGTGAAGGTCGCGGGGCTGGCCTTCGTCTTCACCTACGCCTTCTTCAAGTTCGCTTGGGCCTATCGGCTGTTCAATTACAGCGCGATCCTCCTGGGCGCAGTCCCGCCCCGGGGGACGGACCTGCCCGAATCCGAGATGCTGCGTACGGTCAGCCGGATCGCGGCGATGAATGTCAGCGCGGGCAGTCATTTCGCGCGGGGGCAGCGGGCGTTCTTCTTCGCGCTTGCCTATCTCGGCTGGTTCGTGGGGCCGCTCATCCTGTTCGGCTCCACCACCTTCGTCGTCTGCGTGATGTGGCATCGCCAATTCGGATCGCGCATCCGGCGGGAATTGCTGGCCTTGGGCGAATGTGCGCACGAAGGCCCGTTGGACGGGAGAAAACGATGAGTACCGATGCCGATGCCATCGAGGCGACGATGCTGCGCCTCGTCGCCGAGCGCGGCGCGGGGAAGACGATCTGCCCGTCGGAGGTGGCGCGGGCGCTCGGCGGGCCGCAACCGGATGGATGGGGTCCCTTGATGCAGCCGGTGCGTCGCGTCGCGGTGCGCCTCGCCCATGAGGGGCGGGTCGCGATCCTGCGGAAAGGCCGCCCGGTCGATCCGGACGATTTCCGGGGGATCTATCGGCTGGCGTTGCCCGAAGGTGGGGGCGAGGCCGGTCCCGGAAGCCAGTCGGGGATATAGCCTGCGAGCTTGTAGGCCAGGAGGCCGACCCATTCCTTCGCGGCGAGATCGAGCTGGAGCAATCCGTCCGAACTGAAGCTGTGGACATGGAGCAGGTCGCTCCAGCCCCTGGTCCGGTAATCGACCGGGAAGGCCTCGACCGTGAATCCCGCCTGCCGGAAACAGCCGATGGCCCGCGGCATGTGCCATGCCGAGGTCAGCAGCAACCATGTCTCGCCGGGCTTCGGGTGAACGAGGGCCGCCGTGAAGGTGGCATTCTCTCGGGTATTGCGCGAGTGGCTTTCGAGGATCAGGCGGCTGCGGGGCAGGCCGATCGCATCCGCGTGGCGGCTGACCATGTCGGCCTCGGACGTGCCGCCCCCGAGGATGCCGCTGCCGCCGGAGAAGACGAGCCGTGCCTTCGGGAAGCGGCGGGCCAAGTCCGCGAAGTAGATCGGCCGCTCGCCCGCATCGTTGACCACGACTTGGTCCCGCGCCGCCGAGAGCCCGGTCTCGATCCCGCCGCCGAGCATGATGATCCCGGTGGGCTCGAGGCCCTCGGTCGCGAAGGCGGGGAAGCGCTGTTCGAGGGGCAGGATCACGAGGTCCGAGAGCGGCGACATCCCGGCCAGGAGCAGGCCGAGCGAGCCTGAAAGAACGAGGGTCGAGCCCGTGCGCCGAAGCCGCGTGGCCGCAAGAAGGAGCGCCCCCGCCACGCTCATCATGATCAGCAGGTTCGAAGGGGTGATCAGAAAGAAGATCAGCTTCGAGAGGGGGAAGAACATCCCCGTCAGGCCGAGCCGGTCTCGGCCTCGAACCGGGCGCGGGCGCTCGAATCCGGCGGCAGCAAACCGTAGAGGCTCACGCCCTTCTCGGCCTCGCGCTGGAGCCACAGGTCGAGGCGCTGCTGCTCCACGGCCTCCAGGGCGACCTGCTCGGCCATGTCCGGCGGAATCACCACGACGCCGTCCGGTCCGCAGACCACGATGTCGCCGGGATGGACCGCCGCGCCGCCACAGGCCACCGGCTGCCAGCTGCCCGCGAGCGACAGACCACCGAGCGCGCCGCCCTGCGAGGCCCAGACCGGCAGGCCGATCTCCT
Organism: Methylobacterium komagatae; assembly: GCF_042661665.1. Lineage (NCBI taxonomy): Bacteria > Pseudomonadati > Pseudomonadota > Alphaproteobacteria > Hyphomicrobiales > Methylobacteriaceae > Methylobacterium > Methylobacterium komagatae. Next base: position 392,926 of record NZ_JBHSWN010000001.1, on the reverse strand, counting down.
CGGAGAGGGACGCGTCGGTGACGAGCCCCGCCGCGCCCCGGCTCGACAGGCGACCGGCAATGATCGCGCCGAAGGGCAGGGGACGTCCCGTGCCCGCCGCGTCGATGACGACGACCGCGCCCTCGGGCACCGATTCGATCGCCGTGGCGAGGTCGCCGATGCCCTCGCCCCGGGCGGGCACAAGGCGCAGGGTGTGGGCGGGGCCGACGATGGTCGTGCCGGAACGCTTGCCGAGGTTGGCGGGCGCGAAGTCACGAAGGCCCGCCCGTTCGAGCGCGCGCCCGATGCTGGCCGTGGTGACGGCGCTCAGGGCATCGCGCAGGGTGGGGTCGATCGCCATACGGACGCTCCGGCTTTTCGTAATCTGATCTTGGCAGGACAGTTGGCGGTGGGGATGGCGTGAGCCCGGCGGCAACGCAAGGCCTGCCGAGACCGATCCACCGACTCAGCCGACCGGCTCTCCCAGCGCGCGGGCGGCGCCGGGGCGCACGGCGATGCGCTCGTACCAGCGGCGCAGGTTCGGGCGCTCCTGGCGCTCGGCCGGAAGGTTCAGCCAGCGATGCACGGCGCAGCCCAGCGCGATGTCGGCGATGCCGAAGCTCTCGCCCACCGCATAGTCGCGCCCGGCAAGATGCGCGTCGAGGATCGCGGCGTAGACCTCCGAGGCGGCGAGCGAGGCGGCGATGAGATCCCGGTTCGGATCGGCGACCCGGAACAGCTGCCAGAAGGCATCGCGCATGGCGGGGGTGAAGCTCGTCGCCTGCCAATCGACCCATTGCTCGACATGGGCGCGCTGGCGCGGGTCGGAGGGCAGAGCCAAGGCCGGGCTCTGCGAGGCGACGTAACGCAGGATCGCGTTCGATTCCCACAGGACGAAGCCGTCCTCCTCCAGGGTCGGCACCAGCCCGTTCGGGTTCATGGCGCGGTAGGCAGGCTCGCGCACCACGCCATGGGCGCCGCCCGCGTCGAGCCGCTCATAGGCCCACTCCGCCTCGTCCAGCGCCCAGACGGCCTTCTGGACGTTCACCGAACTCAGTCGGCCCCAGAGCCTGCGCATCATCGGGTCTCCTCGGGTGGGTAGGGATGAGTTCGCCCGGCGGGGTCGGTCACCGCCATGCCGGCTCCGGTCTGGTGCAGATATTTCGGCCCCACCGGCACCTTGCCGTGCCCGCCGGGGATGTCGAGTACGTAGGTCGGCTGCGCGAGGCCGGACAGGCGTCCTCGCAGCTCACGCATCAGCGCCTGCCCGTCCGCGATGCCGGTGCGCAGATGGCCTGTGCCCGGCGCGAGATCGCCGTGATGCAGGTAGTAGGGCTTGATCCGGTTTTCCACGAAGGCGCGCATCAGCGCCTCCAGGGTGGCGGCATCGTCGTTGACCCCGCGTAACAGGACCGACTGGCTCACCATCGGGATACCGGCATCCACGAATCGCGCGCAGGCTTCGCGGGCCGCCGCGGTGAACTCGCGCGGATGATTGGCGTGGAGCGCCACGAACACCGCGCCGCCGAACCGGGACAACGCCTCGACGAGGCCATCCGTCACGAGGGCGGGCTGCACCACCGGCACGCGGGTGTGGAGGCGCAGCACCTTCACATGGGGAATGGCACGCAGACGTTCGGCGATCATCCCCAGTCGCCGGGGCGAGAGGGCCAGGGGATCGCCCCCCGTCACCACCACCTCCCAGATCGCCGGATCGGCCGCGATATAGGCGAAGGCCGCCTCGAACTGTGCCTCGGTGAGGGTGCCGAGTCCGTCGGGGCCTACGCTCTCCCGGCGGAAGCAGAAGCGGCAATAGACCGGGCAGATATGGAGCGGCTTCAGCAGCACCCGGTCCGGGTAGCGGTGAATGAGGCCGGGCATCTTCTCATGTGCGCCGTCCCCGATCGGGTCGGCTCGCTCCTCTGGGGTGACTTCCAGTTCCTCGGCCCGCGGCACGAACTGGCGGGCGATGGGGTCGGCAGGATCGGCCGGATCGATCAACTCCGCCATGTCGGGGGTGATCGACAGGGCGTAGCGGGCCAGCACCGGGCGGAGGCACGCCAGATCGTCTTCCGTGGCCAGCCCGGCGGCCAGCAATTGCTCCGGGTGGCGCAGGATCCCGCTCACGGAGCGGTCTCCGCGACGGGCGTCCACAGCACGTCCTCGATCCGTCCGGCGCCGCAGGCCAGCATCACCAGCCTGTCGAAGCCCAGCGCGATTCCCGAGGCTTCCGGCATCGCCGCCAGGGCGGTGAGAAAATCCTCATCGATCGGGTAACGCTCGCCGTAGACGCGGTCCTTCTCGTCCATCTCCGCCTCGAAGCGGCGCCGCTGCTCGGCAGGGTCGGTGGCTCGCCGAAGGCATTGGCGAGTTCGACACCGCAGGCATAGAGTTCGAAACGCTCGGCCACGCGGGGATCGTGCGGCGCAGGCCGGGCCAGCGCGGCCTCGCTGATCGGGTATTCGCACAGGATCGTCGGCCGCCCCATGCCGAGATGGGGCTCCACCCGCGCGACGAGCACCCGCGAGAACAGGTCCGCAAAAGTGTCGTCCTCCGCGACCCGCAGGCCTGCTCGCGCGACATCGGCGGCAAGGCGGTCGCGGTCCGTCGCGCCGTCCGCCGCGATACAGGCAAGGAGGTCGATCCCCGCATGGCGGTCGAAAGCCTGCGCCAGTGTCAGCCGTTCGGGCGCCGCGAAGGGATCGGCCTCGCGGCCGCGCCATGTGAAGGTCTTCGTTCCCGCCGTCTCGGCGGCAAGCGCCATGAGGTCGGCGGCATCGCGCATAAGGGTCTCGTAGCCCTCGCCCGCGCGATACCATTCGAGCATCGTGAATTCGGGGTGGTGCAGCGGCCCGCGCTCCCGGTTGCGGAACACCCGCGCGAGGCTGAACAGGCGGCTCTCCCCCGCCGCGAGCAGCTTCTTGCAGGCGAATTCCGGCGAGGTGTGCAGATGCAGGCCGGTCCGTGCGCCGCTGGCACCGATGGCCTGCGTTGAGAAGGCCGAAAGATGCGCCTCGTTGCCCGGCGATACCTGAAGGCAGGCGGCTTCGATCTCCACGAAATCGCGCATCTCGAACCACGCCCGGACTTGCGCGGTGATTCGGTTCCGCAGCAGCAGCCGGGGCCGCCTGTCGGCGTGGCGACCTCGCGTCCACCAGGGGGAGGGGGCGTCAGCCACGGTTCCGGTGCTCCGGGGGAAGTCGTATGGCGCGGCTGGCAACCGGGCCACGAATGAGATAGGTGCGGACATCCGCTCGCGGAACTGCGCCTTCCGCGCGCCGCCAGAACCTCGTCAATTTAGGACCATTTCCGTGAAGGTGATCGCCTCGACGCTCCGCAAGGGCAACGTCGTCGAAAAGGACGGCAAGCTGTATGTGATCCTGTTCGCGGAGAACATCCACCCTGGCAAGGGTACGCCGGTCACGCAGCTCGACATGCGCCGCATCACCGACGGCGTGAAGGTCTCCGAGCGCTACCGCACCACCGAGCAGGTGGAGCGGGCCTTCGTGGAGGATCGCGAGCACACTTTCCTCTACAGCGACGGCGAGGGGTTCCACTTCATGAACCCCGAGAACTACGAGCAGATCGCGGTGCCGGAAGACGTGGTGGGCGATGCCGCTCCCTACCTTCAGGAAGGCATGGCGGTGATGCTGTCGGTCCATAACGGCGTGCCGCTGACCATCGAGCTGCCCCAGCGCGTCGTGCTGGAGGTCGCCGAGACCGAGCCGGTGCTCAAGGGCCAGACCGCTTCGTCCTCCTACAAGCCGGCCACGCTCTCAAACGGCGTGCGCACCACCGTGCCGCCGCACATCGCCGCCGGCACCCGCATCGTCGTGATGACCGCCGACGGCGCCTACGTCGAGCGCGCGAAGGACTGATCCTTCGCCGGGCGGCCCGCCTCAGCGCGGGTCGCTGCCGCCTTCTGCGGCATCGTAGCAGCCCCGCGATAGGGCCTGCGCACGGGCGCGCTCCTCCACTGAGTAGGGGCGCCCGTCTTCCCGGAACAGATCCTCGCGCAAGAGCGCTTCGCCGGTGCAGCGCGCCGCGATCCGGCAGGGGGCCGCCTCGCCGCCGCCACGCGTGCACATGGCGAGATAATCCGCCCGGAACGCCTTGAGCCCCGCTCTCGGGTTCGGCCCCAGGGCCTGCGCCAGCAGGAAGGCGAGGCCGAACAGCACCGGCTGGTGGATGAGATAGACCGCGAGGCTATGCCGTCCCGCGAAGGTCGCGACCCTGCCGAGCTTGCCACTCGGCTCCCACCGGCCGAGAAGCGACCGGGCCAGGATCGGCAGGCCGAGCCTCCCCAGGACGATGCCCGTCAGCACGAGCCCGAACCACGGAAAGAGCGGCACGTAATCATTGGTGCGCGGGGTGATCCGGCCAAGGCCGAGGAACCACAGGGCCGGGGAATCGAGCCAATCGGCCTGCACCAGAAGGGGCGCCGCCAGCACGAGGGCAGCGGCCACGAGCGTGACCGGCCAGGGCAGGAACAGGAACGGCAGCCCCAGCACGCTCGCCACGGCGATGCAGTGAAGGATGCCGAAAAACACGAAGGAATCCGGGAACACCACATAGGTGGCGACTGTCACCGCGAGCGCGCCTGCGGCGATCCTCGCCAGTCGCATCAGGGTCGGGCGAAGGCGGACGCCCCGCCCGTTCATCAGAACCAGCCCCACGCCGACGAGGATCAGGAACGAACCCGCGATCCCCTCGGCCGCGTGCTTGCCGATGGGGGTGGCGGCATAGTTCTCCGGCGTCAGCCGCACATTTCCGAGATCCCACAGGCCGTGGAAACAAGCCATGGCAAGGAGAGCGATGGCGCGGGCCCCGTCGATAACGGGCAGTCGCCGCGCGTCCGGGGGCTGGGGATGGAGGGTGAAGCCATGCGCCGCTCAAACCATGAGCGGCCCGCCACCGCTATAGCTTTCACCCTCTCGTGACCGCTGGACGCTCATACCGGAAGTCGCATTCGCACCGATGACGTGTCTTCATCCGCCTTCGCATCGCAATCTATGATTGCATAAGTGTCGCAGGGGCTGGAGTCGGTCCTTACCGAACCCTTAAAACTGTTGCGGGCGCGCCGCCCCGGCCAAGATTGCAACGCGGACGGGCGCCGTTGCTGGCCAAATGGGCTTCCAGCGATTCAGGACTTCGTTAATCTTATCTCGTGAACGCGCACCGCGATTCAGTGTAGGTAGTTTCGGCCATGTCTGACGAACGCGGATCCGGGCCGGAGATCCCCCAGCTGCCCGAGGGGCAGGTGGCCGAACGCGCCGAGGAGCCGCTGCACCTCGTCGAGGTGGCTGGCCGCGTGAAATGGTTCGACGTGGCCAAGGGGTTCGGCTTCATCGTCCCCGATGACGGCTCCGCCGACGTGCTTCTGCACGTCACCTGTCTGCGCCGGGATGGGTTCCAGGCGGCGAGCGAGGGTGCGCGCATCGTCGTGGAGGCGGTGCAGAAGCCTCGCGGTTGGCAGGCATTCCGGGTGATTTCGCTCGACCAGACGGCGGCCCTGCATCCGTCCGAACTGCCGATGCCGCGCACACACGTGACCGTGACGCCGACGAGCGGGCTGGAGACGGCGGTGGTGAAGTGGTTCAACCGCCTGCGTGGCTTCGGCTTTCTCACCCGGGGTGATGGCACGCCGGACATCTTCGTTCACATGGAGACGCTGCGCCGCTACGGCATCGCCGAGTTGAAGCCGGGCGAGGCGGTGCTCGTGCGCTACGGCGACGGCTCGAAGGGTGTGATGGCGGCCGAGGTGCGGCTGGTCGAAGGTGGTCCGCCCTCGTCTCATTGAGACGAATCGTGACCGGCCGACGCGTCGCGCTCCCGGCTTCGACGGGCTATGACGGGGTGTCCTCGGGCCGCGACGGCCCGATCCGCGTGAGGCTCGACCCTTGACCAGCGTTTCACGATCCGCACGCACCGTGGCCTGTCTCCTCTCGGCGGTGGGTATCGGGCTCGCGCCCCTCTGCCTCGGCGCGGCGTCCGCACAGACCGTGGTGAAGGCGGCTCCGGTTCCGACTGAGCCGCTGACCATCGCCACCCAGGGCGGCCCGCGCCGCTTCTCGGTGGAAGTGATGCGCGACGATGCCGGGCGCAGCCGGGGCCTCATGTTCCGCCGCCACATGGCTCCCGACCACGGCATGCTGTTCGACTTCGAACGCAACGAGCCGGTCACCATGTGGATGAAGAACACCTATTTGCCCCTCGACATGGTGTTCATCCGGCCGGACGGGACGGTTTCGCGCGTCGCTGCGGATACGGAGCCGCTGTCGACGGCCATCATCCCCTCGAACGGCCCTGTGCTGGCTGTGCTCGAGCTCAATGCCGGAACGGCGGCACGCCTCGGCATAAAGCCGGGTGATCGGGTCGAGCATCCGATGTTCAGCAAGCGCTGAGAGGCGACACCGGCAGCCCCTAGGGACGGACGCGAACACTTCGGGAACGAGTGCTTGACGTCTCCGTTGTTCCGGTCCAGTGTTCGTGGAACGTTCCATTAACACCTGGGGCCTTCCCGATGAGCGAAGCGGCTTCCGTCGAACTCTTCCGTAACGCCGAATGGTCTGTCCAAGAGGACGGGCTAGAGCATCATGGGACGGGCTATTTCATCGCCCGCGGCTCTGTCGCCTCGCGCCGGGCCGAGCGCCTGTGGGATTGGCCGTTGCAGATGGCCGAAAAGTCGTGGTGCCGCCCGAGCCTGTTTCGGGAGGCGTTCCTCACCGCCCTCGACCGGTTCGGCATCGAGCGGGACGGCGACCTCACTCGCTCCTTCGCTCTTGGCTTCGGTCTGCGTGCTTCGGACGAGCGCGCGGCCGATGGCTTCGTTTCCCTCGCCGACGTCCTTCGCCCACGCGAGGCGCCTGTTGCTCTTCCGGTTCGGGTAGCATCCCGGCGCTACGCGGCGGTGTGAGACAGACCCGTCCTCGCCTGCGATGAAGCGACGAAGGCCCCGGTGATCGCTGGATCACCGGGGCCTTCTATTTGTTTGGCGAGCATTAAGCCGCGAGGGCGAGGCCGCTCTCGGCGTCGTCGGCCTGCGCTGCCATGAACTGGGCGCGGGCGAGGTCGGCGAAGCGGCCGTTCTGGGCCACCAGGGCGTCGAAGGTGCCGCTCTCCACGATCCGGCCTTCGTGGAACACGAGGATCCGGTCGGCATCGCGGATGGTGGCGAGGCGGTGGGCGATCACGAAGGTCGTCCGGCCTTCCATCACCGCTTCCAGGGCACCCTGAAGCTTGCGCTCGGTCGCGGCGTCGAGGGCCGAGGTCGCCTCGTCGAGGATGAGGATCGGCGGGTTCTTCAGCAGGGCGCGGGCGATCGAGAGGCGCTGACGCTCGCCGCCCGACAAGGACCGGCCGCGTTCGCCGATCACCGTGTCGAGACCGTCAGCTTGGCGGGCCATGAACTCGCCGGCCTGTGCGCGGTCCAGAGCCTCCAGCATCTCGGCATCGGTCGCGTCCGGACGGCCGACCTGAAGATTCTCGCGGATCGAGCGGGCGAACAGCATCGGTTCTTGGAAGACCACGCCGATGTTGTGGCGCAGCGACGAGAGGGCGACGTCCCGCACGTCCAGGCCATCGATGCGGATCGCGCCGGAGGCCGGGTCGAAGCTGCGGTGAAGCAGGCCGAGGGTGGTCGACTTGCCCGAGCCCGTGGTGCCGACCAGGGCGATGGTCTCGCCCGGCTTGGCCGAGAGGGACACACCGTCCAGCGCCTGACGGCGGCCGTCGTAGGAGAAAGTCACGTCGTCGAAGGTGACCTCACCCTCAAAACGGGCGACCTGCTTGGCATGCGGCCGGTCGGCCACGGCGGGGACCGTGTCGTAGATCGCGAAGAACTCGGCGATCTTCGGCGCCTGCTGGAACAGGCCGTTCACGAAACCAACGACGTGGTCGAGGCGCGAGACGAAGGCGGTGGCGAGGCTCATGAAGGCCACGACCTCACCCACGGTGGTGGTGCCCGCCTGATAGAGCGAGATGCCGGTCACGAAGATTGCGGTCATGGTGATCGTGGCCGAGGCGCGGGTCGCGACATTCGCGAGTGCCCACCAAGACAGGACCGGGATCTGCGCAGCAAGCAGCTTGGCGATGATGTCGCGCATCGCGTCCTTCTCCGCCTTGGCGCGGGTGAAGGACTGGATGACGGCGACGTTGCCGAGCGCATCGGAGGCGTGAGCGGCGAGACCCGAATTGAAGTGCTCGACCTGACCCTGAAGGGTCTCGGTCCGGCGCATCACGAAGGTGGTGAGCGCCGTGAAGGCGAGCACCAACACCACGAGGATCGAGCCAAGCTGCCAGTTGATGAACAGAGTCATCGGCAGGAGCACGCCGAGGGAGACGAGGGCCACCAAGTGGTCGCGGAAGAAGCCGAGCCACAGCCACGCCATGCCGTTCGTGCCCTCCAGCATCGCCTTCAGGACGCGGCCGGAATGGTTGGCCGAATGGAAGGCCAGGGGCAGATCGAGCACGTGCTCGAAATAGGCCGCCATGCTGGACAGGCGGTTGCGGTGAGACAGGCGGTCGGCATGTAGGGCAATGAAGACGCCCGCGCCGATGGTAAAGAAACCGAAACCAACCCAGGCCAGAATCAGCGGGAGCATCTGAGACATGGCGTTGCCGCCACGCTTCAGATGCGTGAGCCCGTCAATGATCCGGCCCATCAACAGCGGTTCAGCGAAGGCCGCCACAGCCAACAGCACGTTGGCAACAGCAAGCGAAGTCGCCAGACCCCGCTCTGCCTTCAGAAAACCGAGAACCCGTCCGTAAAGACGAACCATCTTACCGCTCCGCCGACGGACCCGGCCCTGATCGGGCGGGAACCGTCCCCCAATGCCATCAGCGGGGTGCGCCCGCTTGCGGGGGCAATGCCCCATGTGACGAGGGGCTTATGCCCGGTCTCGGCTGAACGGGCGATGACGCAATGTGACAGGATCCCTGCGACTTTTACGGTTCGTTCAGTCTGCCGGCCTAACGCTGGCCACCGGGTGTGCCACATTTCCTATCACGGAGGGGGCCGAACGCCGCGTCTAGTCGTGCCAGGGATTTGGCACCCGCGTCGGACTGTTCGGCAGCGTCGCTTCAGCGTGCCGTGAGTAGTGCCCAGTACACCTTGTACTTGGACCCCGGCGCGTAGGCGGTGGCGATGCCCATCTTGGTCGCCTTGGGCGCCAGCATGGTCGCATTGTGCGGGGGCTTTCGCGCCAGCCGGAGAAGGCTTCGGCGAGGGTGTGATATCCGGCGGAGAGGTTCGCGTTCACGTCCTCGTAGCCGAGACGCGTCACGGCCGACTTCACCGTCTGCGCTTGGCTCGGACGGTCGGCAGCGGCCATGGCGGCCACCTCGGTCTCGGCGAGTTTCTGCAACTCCGGGTCGAGGGCGAGCGGGCCCGTGCCGTGATTGCGCCGGTAGGACGAGATCATGTCCCGCGCCGTTGCAGTATCGACTTGCGCCGTGTTCGACGCGAGCGGCAGGTAGAGCGTGGGGACCGCGTTCGTCACCGGCGTGTTCGCGGCGCAGGCGCCGAGGAGGGCCGTGACCGTCAACGCGGCAACGAATCCGTATCCCTGTCCCGCTCTCCGTCCCCGCCGTTCGCTCACATTCGCCTCGATCGACTGTCTTGCACCAGCAGGCCGCATATAGGCGTGGCGTTACGACTTCGCATCGGGGTCCGTGGTTGATCGAACGTTTACCGGGATACGGCACGGTCAGCCGACTCCAGATGAGCACGGTGAGATGTCAGGGCCAGCCGGCATCCCGCATCCCGAGGCAGGCGAAGGCGCGGTAGCGCGGCTGGCCATCCAGTCCGCGATCATCCGCGCGCAAGCCGCGCTCCTGAAACGCCAGGATCGCATCATCAGGCAGGCCGACCTGCCGGGCGGCGCGGGTCTGTGGTCGTGCCGATTGAGGGACGACGCCCTGGATTGGTCCGGCAACAGCTTCGACGTGTTCGGTCTGGCGCGCGGGACACGCCTTCACCGCCCACGCATCCTCGACATGTACGACGACGCGTCGCGGCGGTTGCTCGAGGCTCTGCGTGCCCGTGCCATCGCCAGGGGCGCGGGTTTCGCCATCGATACGGAAATCGTAACGCCGCGCGGCGAGCGGCGCTGGCTGCGGTCGCGGGCGGGCATCGAGATGCGCGACGGCGTTCCGGTCCGCCTGTTCGGGACGCATCAGGATGTGACGATGGATATCGTCCGCCTCGCCGAATTGCAGCGTAGCGCCGATCTCGACGCGTTGACCGGGCTGCCGAACCGCCGGGCCTTCGAGCGCCGCTTCCGCGAGCCGGAGGCCGATGGGCGTGTGGCTCCGGGGGCGCTCATCCTCATCGACCTCGACGGGTTCAAGGCCATCAACGACGAGCACGGCCACGCGGCGGGCGATGCGTGTCTCAAACGAGCCGGGGCGAGGCTGGCACAGATCTGTGCGGGCGCCGACCTCGTCGCGCGCCTCGGCGGTGACGAATTCGCCGTACTCATGCCCGCTCCGGTCGAGACATCGGCCCTGAGCACCCTCGGCGCGGCCATCGTCGCAGGCCTCGCTCGCCCGTTCCCCCATGGCGGGCTCACGCTGAAGGTAGGCGCCTCGGTCGGCATCGCGCGTGCAGGCAAGGGCTCGCATCACGATCTCTTCTCACGGGCCGACGCCGCGCTCTACGCGGTCAAGAAGACGGGCCGCAACGCGGCGCTGATCGACGACCCGGAAGGTGACGAAAAGCTCCGCGCTGCGGCGGCCCGCCGCTCCGGCGGTTAGAGCGGCGCGGTCTGGGGCGTGGCCGGGGCCTGAGGCCCTTTGGCGGCATCCGGGTTCGGGCGGACGAAGGTTTTCGCGATCTCGCCCATCGCGTCCTGCATCCCATCGAGACCCTGTATGGTGACGACGCTGGAGCCGGGCCCAAGGGGCGGGATCAGACCGGCTTCCGTCAGCGTCTTGAACACCGCGAAGTTCAGGTCCGTCTGCACCTTGAGTCCGAGCGACACGTCGCTGATCCAGGCGAGCAGCTCGAATTCGAGGAAGGTGTCGCCGATCTTGCGGAACACGACGCGGGGCGGCGGATCACGCACGACGTTGGGATGCGCGTCGGCACAGCCCGTGATGAGTTCGGCCGCCTTCACCGGATCCTGATTGCGCAGCACGTTGACGAGGAGAGAAAGCCGCCCCGTCCTGTCGCCGCGCACCCGGTTCTTCACGATGCCGGAGATGAGGTTGGAGTTCGGCACGATGACCGCCGAGCGGTCGAAGGTCTGGATCTCCGTGGAGCGCACCGAAATCCGCTTCACGATGCCCTCCGAGTCGCCGATCACCACCTGATCGCCCACGCGGATCGGCCGCTCCCACAGGAGCAGCAGGCCCGAGACGAAGTTGTTGACGATGGATTGGAGACCGAAACCGATACCGACCGACAAGGCACCGGCCACGATGGTGATCTTCTCGAGGCTCAAGCCGAGATACGAGAAGGCGAGCGCCAGCGAGAGCAGGAAGCCGCAATACCCCGCGACCGTCGAGATCGAATTGCGGAGGCCCGCATCGAGGTCCGTGGCGGGCAGATAGGTCTGGTCGAGCCACCTTTGGATCGCGCGCGTGATGATCACGCCGATCGCCAGGACGCCGATCCCCAGCACGATCGAGGATAGCGAGATCGTCACGCCGCCGACCTGGAAGCCGAAGAAGGCCGAGCGCATCGAGGACACGATGTCGGTCGAATCGAGCCCCCAGGGCGCCAGGATCAGCAAGGCCGCCAGCAGGATCAGAACGACGCGGGCGGCACCGGTCCCCAGCACCGAGATCTGGTTGAGAGACCGCTTGCGCAGGCCGGTATTGGCCTGGAGCGCCGTGGCGAGGCGGCTCCCGTCCGTCAGCGCCTTGCCGAGGAACGTCTCGACGCTCTGCACCAGCAGGTAGAGCAGCACGAGGACGCTCGCCGTCCAGATCATCTGGTCGATGAGGAAGGTCGCGAGCGCCACGTATCCGCCCAGCGCAGCGAAGCCGATCACCGCCACCGCGATCCAGCCGAGCAGCCGCGCGGGACCGCCGATGCCGGTCGTCGTCTTGGTCGGCACGTAGGGGCCGAAGCAGGCCTCTTCCTCGTCCTCGGTATCCGCGAACCGGTGCAGGCCGATGGCGAGGATGAGGGCGGTCGCCAGGGCGCCGATACCCCTCGTGGCGATGGAGATCGGCAGGGCGGCCGAAATACCGGAGTTCAGCGCCTCAACCGACTTCACCACCACCGCAATGGTGGCGATGCCGACCGCCAGGAGCTTGAGCCGTGTCGCGGCGGAATCGCTGACCGGAGCGGGGCGCCAGTTCGGCTTGTCCGGACTGAGCAACCCGTCGCACAGGGCCTCGACGGCCGCGATGAAGGCGAGCCCCCACAGGATCATTCCCGCCACGGGAAGCAGGCGGGACGGCAGCAGGTTGGTCTCGTCCAGCGCGTAGTAGACCGCGTAGGACCCGGCGACCGCCGGAACCGTGCCGACGAGGATGACGCGCCACGCCCCGAGCAGCATCGCCCGGCGGGACGGCTCCGTCTTGCCCTCGTCGCGCCGCGCCGCCCGGGGGGCGATGTTGCGCCGCCCGAAATACAGGGCGACCGAGATGCCGAAGGCGAGTCCCAGCACCAGCAGGTTGCCGATGCTGCCGTTGCGCGAGAACAGCAGGCCGATATCCGAGAAAGCACTCTGGAGAGAGCGCGTGTCGCGGGGAATGTCCGCCATCACCTTCGTCCAGAGACTCGGGCTGAGGAGCGGCTGGGTCCGGTTGAACAGGTCCTTGGCGAAGGATGCCCGGCGCCGGTTCGACACGCGGTCGATGATCTGGTCGCCTTGCACCACGAGGGAGCGAGCGAGGCGCTGGGTCTCGTCGATGCGGTTGACGGCGGCCTCGCGCTCGGCGCGCTGCTGGGCAACGTCGGCGCTTTCCTCGCCATCCTTCGGCTTGGCGCCGAGCAGGTGAGACGCTCCTTCGCCGAAGCGAGCGGGTCATCGAGGCGCCCGACGATATCGCGGACTTCGTCGCTCACCGTCTGCACCGCATCGCGGATGCGGGTGAGGTCGACGGCGCTCAGGTCGGGATTGGCGAGTTCCTTCTCGTCCTTGTCGAGCTGAGCCTTGGCCTGATCGAGCTTGGCGCGGACCTCCTTGAACTCCTTCGGCGGCTCCGGCAGCACGATGGGAGGCTTGGGCGCGGGTTTCGCCTCCCCCGGCTTTCCTTCGGCCGGCTTGGCTTGCTCGGGCTTGGCTTGCTCAGGCTTGGCCTGATCGGGTTTGGCCGGAGCGGCCGGCGGCGGCGCGGCGGGCTCCTGGGCCGAAGCGGGGAGGGGAGAGGCAAGGGGGGAGGCAAGGCACAAAGCCACCATGAGGGTGGCCAGAAACGCGAGCGGCGTGGCGGGGAGCCGGCGCGGGCCGTGCGGCGTGGACACGCGCACTGGCGAAAACAGCATGAGCAAACCTCTCGACGGGTGGCCGGGGGCCGCCTGGGCAGCGGGCGTCCGGCGATTCGCGGGCGAGTCGCGGCGGGCGGACCGCGCGGGGCCGCCGTTTCGCCAGAGGAATAAGGCCAAAGCGTGCGTGACCCAACCCCCGTACCTCTGCAGTGAGGCGAACGCGGGGGCGACTTGCGGGATTGACTGAGGTGTGGGTGCGTCCCTGCGACCGGACACGAAAAGCTTCACAAGGCTGTCACGGTGAGCTTAGATGAACGCCTTATGGACAGGGCCTTTTCGTCATTTAGCGAAGGGGCGCGGCCAGCGGCAGTGACGCCCCGGCCCGGCCGCGTACCGTATCCGAGTGCCAGCCCCGGCGCGCCTTCGCGCCGGTACCCGGCCCTGTTGCACCACCTCACCCTTCTTTCGACACCGCGCGAGGCGTGCGCCGGGATCTGCTTGGCAGCAGCATCCCGACGGCGCTCTCCGCCCGTTTCCGGCCGCGAGCGCGGGGGATGGGCGGGGCGCGGGACACTTCCCGCGCGCTGGACGCGCCAGAGATAGCCGTGAGCGAGTCGTGCCGATGATGGACCTTCAAACTCTCGTCCTGAACGCGGATTATCGGCCGCTCTCGTATAATCCGTTGTCTCTCTGGTCCTGGAAGGATGCCTTCACGGCTCTGTTCCTCGACCGCGTCACCCTGGTCGCCAGCTACGACGTCGAGGCGCGCTCACCGTCGCGGTCGCTGCGGGTCCCGAGCGTTGTGGCCTTGAAGAACTACGTGGCGCTGGCGCGAAGCCCGGCCTTCACCCGCTACAACATCTATCTGCGGGATGGCTTCGCCTGCCAATATTGCGGCCTGCGCCTGCCCTCGGGCGGCCTGACCTTCGACCACGTCGTGCCGCGCTCGCGGGGCGGCCTGTCGAGTTGGGAGAACGTCGTCGCGGCCTGCTCGCCCTGCAACCTCCGCAAGGCGAACCGCACCCCGGACGAGGCCGAAATGCCGCTGATGAACGAGCCGCGTCGGCCGACGCGGTACGAGTTGCACCACCGTCAGCCGGAATTCGACCACCGCCAGTATCACCACACCTGGCTCGACTATCTCTACTGGGACAGCGAGCTGGAGAGCTGATCAGCGGCCGTAATAGCCGTAGGGCGCGCGCAGGCCCGGCGGTTCGTTGTACATCGGCACGCCGTTATTGCGGGGCAGGTAGCCGCTCACGATGGCCGGGGGCGGTCCGTAGACGCGCGGGGCGTAGTGTCGCTTGAGATAGACCCGGCGCGGAGGCGCATCGGAGAAGGCGTCGTCGCGCGCGGTGGCGGGCAAGAACCCACCACAGAGCAGGATCGCGACGAGCGGCAGGCGGAACGCCCACGAACCCTGTGTCATGGCGCAGCCTCCAGGCTCAGAACTTGATCGCCGCGCCGCCGCGGATGGTGTTCAGGTTGGCCTTGTGGCCCTCGAACGCGTCGAACAGCACGTACTGATACTCGGCACGCAGCAGGATGTTGGGCGTGATCGCGTATTCGATACCCGCACCTGCCGCGACACCCGCCACGGTTTTCGTCTTCGTGCGGTTGAAAATGTAGGGAGCCGCGAGGATGCCCGCGCCCGGGTTGGCCTGATTGAAGGAACTGTAACCGTAGTTGTTGACGAAGGCGGGCGTGCCGCCCGCGCCCTGAGCGAGATTGGCCCTGTAGGTGGTCTGATCGTAGCCTGCGACCTGGATGCTGACCTTGTCCGTCACCTGGGCCGAGCCGATGGCGACGCCGCCCGTGACGTAAGGCATGAAGTTGCCGAAGGCATAACCGACCCGCGCGCGAAGCGATGCGTAGTCCGTGACCTTGGTCGATGAGTTCGAGGCGAGGTTGACGGTGTTGAAGTAGCCGTTGCTCGTCACCATCGTGCGCCCGATCTGGTCGGAGACGCTGCCGGCACGGCCGAAATGGGTGTAATCGGCTTCGATACCGAGCACGATATCGTCGTACTGAACATTATAACCGGCATAGGCGCCGAAGGACGTCCCGTTCACGCGCTTGCTCGTGGGCGTCGAGAGCAGAGACGAGACACCCAGCTCGTTCTCGATCACGGTCTGGCGCAGGTAGCTCGCCACGATCGGACGGGCGGTGTTGCCGTAGCCGAGGCTGTTCGAGGTCCAGCCACCGTGACCGCCGATGTAAAAGCCGCTCCAGTCGATCGTCGCGGAGGGCGGCGGGTCGTAATCGGCGCCGCGGAGGTAATCGTAATCGAGATCGGCGGCCTGTGCCGCTCCAGCTGCGCCCATGGCGAACAGCGAAATCAAGACCTTACGCATCCCAACAATCCTCGGGGCTGCGAAGCAGATGAGTCTTCACGCCACTCCACTTGTGTACAGCAGTAACCTTAATCGAGCGTTGAGGTCGTCAATCTTGAGGTGTCCTGAGTTGAAAACAACCCAATCAACGCGAGCGCAAAAACGCGAACGGCGCGGGAAACCCGCGCCGTCCGAACCCTGTAAGTCGGGTGGATCAGTACTTCGTCACCAGCGGCTCGGGCATGAGCGGCGGCAGCGGCGGCACGAAGGCGGTGCCGATCATGTAGCGCAGGCCGAGCTTGATATCGTGCGCCTCGATGTTCTTCGCCTTCAGCACCGTGGTGCAGGGCGGCGAGGACACGTCGAGGCAGGTCAGCGCACCGGTCTGGCCACGGCCGAGGTTCAGGTAACGGTAGGCCAGTTCGACCTTGAAGTTCGGGGTCACGTCGTAGGCGAGACCGGCATGGAGCGCCCAGGCGAAGCTCTCGGTCGACTTCGTCTTGAAGAAGCCCGGCGAGGTCGGCTGGTTAAAGCGGAAGGGGTAGGTGAAGTTCGTGATGCCGCTGTCGGTAAAGCCCGAGAAGTTGTTGAACGCCACACCCGCGCCACCGCCGACGAACGGCGTGATGCCGTACCACGTGCCGAGGTCGAAATAGGCGTTGGCCAGCACCACGGCCGCATCGTAGTGGCCGCTGGTCAAGTTGAAGTTGCGGCCCGTGATGTCGTTGTTGATGCCGGTGCCGAAGTCATTGTAGCTCGACAGACGCAGGGAGGCGGTGCGGTACTCGCCCGTCACATCCGCGCGGAAGAAGTTGTTGAACTGGTAGCCGACACCGACGCCCGCGAAGAGCCCGCCGGACTGCGCTTCACCGAAGAAGACCGTGCCGGGAATGTCGTTCACGCTGTACTTCGGCGCGGTATAGATGCTCGCGCCGACATCGCCACGCAGGTACCAACCGCCCGCGAACTCGACCGGCGGCGGCATGGGCGGCGGCGGGGGCGGCGGCAGGAGATCTGCAGCGAGGGCGAGGCAGGGTGCGCCGACGCTCGCCACGAGCGTCGCGACGCGCACCACAGCATGAAGCTTGGAGCGGGCCATAAGGGTTCCTTCACTCGTATCGTGCGCCGGAAACTGCTCGCCGGCCGTGAGACATTCGTGAAGGTGCCTGAAAGACCTTAAACCGAGCTTAACGTTAAATTTTATCCCTGATCAAGGATTCGCGCGGTGCGTGAAGTCTTTCCGAGCCGTTAAGATCTCGGAAGGCGATGCGGATGAGGGAGAACCATTGTCGGACGAGGAGAGGCGATGAATGGAGACGATGTGCGGGCTTTGGCGCGCCTGCTGCCCGACGTCATCGAGGGCGCCCATCGCGGCAATCCCGATTTCCGGGTCGGCGGCCGGGTGCTCGCGACGCTCTGGATCGAGGAGGACAGACTGGTGCTGCGCCTGACGCCGGAGGCGCAGGATGCCTTTTGCGAGGCCGAGCCCGACCTGTTCCAGCCCCTCGACGGCTCGTGGGGCCGGAGGGGATGGACCAATCTCGATCTGCCCGATTGCGAGGAGGAAACCCTGCGCGAGGCGCTGCTCGCGGCGTGGCGCGTCACCGCGCCGAGCGACCTCGTCTCGCTCTACGAATAGCGCCCCTGCCGGGCTTCGCTCAGGCGGCGGCCTTGGCTACGGCCTCGACCACCTCGTCCACGACTTCCGCCACGAGGCTGCGGTCATCGCCCTCGGCCATCACACGGATCACCGGTTCCGTGCCGGACGGGCGAATGACAAGGCGGCCGGACTGGCCGAGCCGCCCGCGGGCCTGCTCGATCGCCGTCACGACGCTGTCCTGCCGCAGGGGCTCGCCGGAGCGGTAGCGGACATTCTTGAGGATCTGCGGCAGCGGATCGAAGCAGTGACACACCTCGCTCACCGGCTTCCCGCTGCGCTGGACGACGCTGAGCAATTGCAGGGCCGCGACGAGACCATCCCCCGTGGTGGTGTAATCCGACATGATGATGTGGCCGGATTGCTCGCCGCCGAGATTGTAGCCGTGCTCGCGCATATGCTCGAGCACGTAGCGGTCGCCCACCGCCGTACGGGCGAGGTTGAGCCCCAGGCCGCCGAGGAAGCGTTCCAGGCCGAGATTCGACATGATGGTGGCGACCACGCCCGGCTGGGTGAGACGCCCGTCCTCCTGCCAGGAGCGGGCGATAGCGGCCATCAACTGGTCGCCATCCACAACCTGGCCCTTTTCATCCACGATGAGCACCCGGTCGGCGTCACCGTCGAGGGCGATGCCGATATCGGCCCGGCGCTCGCGCACCATGTCCACCAGGGCGGTCGGCGCGGTCGAGCCGACATCACGATTGATGTTGAAGCCATCCGGCTCGACGCCGATGCTGATCACCTCGGCGCCGAGTTCCCACAGGGTCTCGGGGGCAACGCGGTAGGCGGCGCCATTGGCGCAATCGACCACTACTCGCAAACCCTCCAGAGTCACGGAACGGGGCAGCGTGCGCTTGGCGAATTCGACATAGCGGGCATGGACGGATTCGATCCGCTTCGCCCGGCCGAGGTCGGACGAGCCCGCGAGCTTGGTGTGCAGCTCTGCATCGATCAGCGCCTCGATCTCGCGCTCGACCTCGTCGTTAAGCTTGAAGCCATCCGGGCCGAACAGCTTGATGCCGTTATCCTCGAACGGGTTGTGCGAGGCCGAGATCATCACGCCGATATCGGCGCGCATGGAACGGGTGAGCATGGCCACGGCCGGGGTCGGGACGGGGCCGAGCAGCAGCACGTCCATGCCGACCGAGGTAAAGCCAGCGACGAGGGCGGTCTCGATCATGTAGCCCGAAAGCCGGGTATCCTTGCCGATCACCACCCGATGACGATGGTCGCCACGTTGGAAGACGAGACCTGCCGCCTGCCCGACCTTGAGCGCGAGCTCCGGCGTGATGATGCCGTTGGCGCGGCCACGGATGCCGTCGGTCCCGAAATACTTGCGCAACGTCGCGTCTCCGGCGCCCGCCGGGGCACACCCGGCCATCATAGCAGAACTCGCGCATCGGCCGAGCTTCGGGCGATAGCGTGGTGAATCGGGTGCTCCGCGACAAAGGCGGTCGAAATGGGGCGAGCCCCGTCAGACCCACCGGGTAATGGCCGAGCCGAGGAGCGTCAGGCCCGAGGCGGTCAGCAGGATCAGCACCAGCCTGCGAAATGTCGCCTCGCTGATGCCGAGATAGAGGCGGGTGCCGAGGAAGGACGGCACCAGCATGCTCGGCAGGACGATGGCCAGCATCGGCAGCGCTTCCCGCGTCAGAAGGCCAGTGACGATGTAGCTCGTCAGGGTGACCGCCAGCATCGACAGATTGAAGTTCTGGATCACCGCCCGCTGCGTATCGCGTTCGTAGCCGCGCAGGGTGCACCACAGGGTGGGGAGCGTGCCGGTAAAACCCCCGAACCCGCTCAGGATGCCGCCGCAGAGCCCTACCAGGGCATCCGCTGGCCGCCCGCCGATGGTGATGCGCGGCAGATCCTTCGCCAGCAGCATCGCGGGGCACCACAGGACGAGAAGCAGGCCCAGGAGCGCCTTGAACAGCGCCATGTCGAGATGGGGCAAGAGGCCGACGCCGATCGGAATGCCCGCGAGGCCGCCGAGGAGGAACGGGGCCAAGGTGGCACGGTCGAATCCCCGCCGCACCGAAAAGGCAGCCACGACCTGCCCGGTGAAGGCACCTGCTACCGCCAGCACCGCCGCGAGCTTCGGATCGATCACCCAGGCCCAAAAGGACATGGCGACGAGGCCGAAGGCGAAGCCGGACAGACCCTGGACGAAGCCTGCCGTGACGGCCCCGAGGAGGACGATGGCGATGGTGGAGGTCATTCCGCGCGACATGGTGAGGTCGATCGGAGAACCTTGCGACGCCCCAGGACCATACGGCCAAGCTTTACGATCGGCCGGGCGGACAAATGGCGAAGGTTGTCACAGATCCTGCACGCCCACCGTCAGTGCGAGCGCAGCGAAACAATCCAGGGATGCGCCCGTCCCGGAATGGCCCGCCGCCCTGAATTGCTTCGCTGCACTCTCACGAACGGGGAGGGCGGAGGGCGCGCAAAGAAAGGGGCGCCTCGCGGCGCCCCTGATCACGTCAATGCTGTAGAGATCAAACCTGCGGCTGAGGCTCCATTCCGCCGTCGCTCTCCTTCGGCCGTCCACGACCTGCGGAGGGGACGGAGGACGGCCGGGCCGGCGTCGAGGGCGTATCGCCACCGTCGCGGACCGGGGGCTGGCCCTTGATGAGGTTGCGGATTTCCTCGCCGCTCAGCGTCTCGTATTCGAGAAGGCCCTGAGCCAACGATTCGAGGTCGTCCTTCCGCTCGGCGAGGATCCGCCGGGCATCGACAAGACCGGCTTCGACCAGACGGCGCACCTCGGCGTCGATCTTCTGCGCGGTCGATTCCGACACCGATTGCTGGCGCCCCATCGACATGCCGAGGAAGACCTCGTCGTTGTTGTCGCCGTAAGCCACGGTGCCGAGCCGGGCGAGAAGCCCCAGCGCGTCACCATCATCTTCGCGAGGCGGGTCGCCTGCTCGATGTCCGACTGGGCGCCGGAGGTCACCTTGTCGTGGCCGAAGATCATTTCCTCGGCGACGCGACCACCCATCATGATCGCCAGGCGCGAGGTCATCTGCTCGAACGACATCGACAGCTTGTCGCGCTCGGGCAGCTGCATGACCATGCCGAGAGCCCGGCCGCGCGGGATGATCGTGGCCTTGTGCACCGGGTCGGTGGCCGGGACGTTGAGGGCGACGATGGCGTGGCCGCCCTCGTGGTAGGCGGTGAGCCGCTTCTCGTCCTCGGTCATGACGAGGGTGCGCCGCTCGGCGCCCATCATCACCTTGTCCTTCGCATCCTCGAACTCGTGCATGGTCACAATCCGCTTGCCGCGACGGGCGGCGAGCAGGGCCGATTCGTTGACGAGGTTCATCAGGTCCGCGCCCGAGAAGCCGGGTGTGCCGCGGGCGATGGTCTTGAGGTCGACATCGGGGGCCAGCGGCACCTTGCGGACGTGGACACGCAGGATGCGCTCGCGGCCGGTGACGTCGGGGTTCGGCACCATGATCTGGCGGTCGAACCGGCCCGGACGCAGCAGGGCGGGATCGAGCACGTCGGGGCGGTTGGTGGCCGCGATGATGATCACGCCCTCGTTAGCCTCGAACCCGTCCATCTCCACGAGGAGCTGGTTCAGGGTCTGCTCGCGCTCGTCGTTACCGCCGCCGAGGCCGGCGCCGCGATGGCGGCCGACCGCGTCGATCTCATCGATGAAGATGATGCAGGGCGCGTTCTTCTTCGCCTGCTCGAACATGTCGCGCACGCGGCTGGCGCCGACGCCCACGAACATCTCCACGAAGTCCGAGCCGGAGATGGTGAAGAACGGCACGTTGGCCTCACCCGCGACGGCGCGGGCGATGAGGGTCTTACCCGTGCCGGGCGGGCCGACGAGCAGCACGCCGCGCGGGATACGGCCACCGAGCCGCTGGAACTTCTGCGGGTCGCGGAGGAACTCCACGATTTCCTGCAGATCCTCCTTGGCCTCTTCGACGCCCGCCACGTCCTCGAAGGAGACGCGCCCATGCGCCTCGTTCAGGAGCTTGGCCTTCGACTTGCCGAAGCCCATGGCCCGGCCCGCGCCGGACTGCATCTGGCGCGACAGGAAGATCCAAGCGCCGATGAACACGAGGATAGGCAGCCAGCTCACGAGAAGCTGGATGAACCACGGCGTGTTGTCGGACGGCGGACGGGCAGTGATCTGGACGCCCTTGCCCTGAAGCTTGGACACGAGGCTCGGGTCGTTGGGCGCGTAACTGGTGAAGTTGCCGCCACCCACGTAGGTCCCGGACACATCCTGCCCGGAGATCACCACCGACTGGATCTTGCCTGCATCGGCATCGTTCAACAGCTGGCTGTAAGCGATCTCGCTGCCGCCGCCCCGATGCCCAGGATTCTGGAACAGCGTGACGAGGGCGAGCACAAGCAGGAAGATGACGACCCACAAGGCGAAGTTGCGGAAATTCGGGTTCATCGATCGATCCTTGGCGCGCGCGGTCCCCCAGATGGCCTTCGCGCAACAGCGCCAGCCTGTCCGATCACGCATCGCCAATGTAGGCGGGGGGTCCCCGTTGCCAAGTAAGCCGGTCGTGGGTGACGCAGGCCCGGCATTCTTCCGTGGGGGCGCAGGGGAAAAAATCAGAATTCCGCGCGCATCGGCGCCGATCACAAGCCCCGCGAGGGTCCGCCGCATCGTCGTCCCCGCCCGCAGAGCCGGCAGGAGATGGGCGAAGACGAGGGCTTCAAGCCGTTCGAGCCGGTGACCCGATCCCCCTGCGCCCTCGATCGCCAGATCGACGCAGCGTAGGGCAATGGCCTCCGGCAGGTCGCGCAGGCGAAGGCCGTCGAGGCGCGTCGCCCCTTCCGGCGCGGGCAGCCGTAAATCGAGCAAGGCGCACCGGGCCGCCTGTTGCAGAGCCGCTTCGTCGCGGGCAGCCCGCTCGGCAAGGCGCGCGAGCCGGCTGCTCGTCAGGCCCTCGGCGGCCAGGGCCTTCGCTACCGCGCGGAGGCGCGCGCGGGCGAAGAGAGGATTCGTGTTCGACGGATCCCGCACGAACGGAATGCCGCGGGCCTCGCACCATTCGATCAGGGTCGTTTTGTCGAGGCCGAGGTAGGGCCGCCCGAGGCGCAGTCCGGATGCGAGAGGCCGCTCGGGACGCATCCCCGCCAATCCGGCAAGCGCGCTGCCTGCGGCGAGGCGCATCAGGACCGTCTCGGCTTGATCGTCGCGGGTATGGGCCGTGAGAACGAGATCGGCGCCCGCTTCAGCGGCATGATCCGCGAGGAGGCGGTAGCGGGCTGCGCGGGCGGCGTCCTGAAGGCCGGTCCTCGGCTTGTCGCTGCGCCAGCGCAGCACCTCATGGGGCAGGCCCAGCGCGTGGGCGGCGCGCCCGACGGCCTCGGCCTCGGCGGCTGCGTCCGGCCGCAAGTCGTGGTCGATCGTGGCGACGAGCAGGGGAATTTCCGGCCGCAGGGCCGCGGCGGCGTGCATCAACGCGGTCGAATCGGGGCCGCCCGAGACGGCCAGGAGCACTTTGCTCGCCCCGCCCGGCTTCAGCCAGGGGCGGAGCGCATCGAGAACCGGATCGTCCGGTCCGGTCACGCCGTGCAGCGGGCGCGCTTCTGCTCGCGGGTCACGCCCTGGCGCACGCCGGTCCCGGCATTCGGGAACTTGCGCTCCAGCTCCGCGAGTGTGGCGCAGGCCTGCTCCTTGGCGCCGAGCGCGTTCAGAGACACGCTGAGCTTCAGCATCGCCTCCGGCGCCTGGGCCGAGCGGGCGTAGTCGGTCGAAACCTTCAGAAACTGCTCGGCCGCCTCGCGGGTGCGGCCCCGGGCGAGATAGCTCTCACCTAGCCAGTAGGTCGCACCGGGCACGCGGGCATCGCGGGGGTGCGATTGCAGGAACTGGCGCAGACCCATCTCCGCCTGCTCGTACTGACGGGCGCGGAACAGCTCCACGGCAGCATCGTAATCGGCGCCCGCATCCGGCGTGCCGGTGGCGGCGACGCTCTCGCTGGGGCGCGGCGCCACGGACGGGATAGCCCCGGTACGGCGAGGCGGGTTCAGGTCGACGGGCTCGTCGTAGCCACCCGCTTCGCCCTCGTCGTCGATGGCACCACGGGGGAGGGGAGCCGCCTCGGCGGTCTGGCGCTGCGGCAGCGGCGCAGACGGCTCGGTGGTGCCGAGCTGCATCGGCGCGCCCGGCGCGGAGGGGTTCTGGGACGGATCGAACGCGTCGCTGCGCTTCTGTGAGCGCGGCGGGTTGGCACCGGGATTTCCGCCGTTGACGGGGCCCTGCGCGGGGGTGGAAGCGCCGCCACCGGACGAGGGCTTGCCGCCTTTCGATTCGTTCAGGCGGTACTCCACGTCTTCCTGGAACTTGCGCAGCTGCTCTTTGAGCTGGCGGTTCTCGTATTGGAGGTTCTCGATCTGCCCCGACATGGTGCGGGACTGGCTCTCTAGCCGTCCGAGCCGGACGACGAGTTCCGAGACATCGACGTCCTGCGCCGCTACCGGGGCGATGAGCGCCGGAAGAATGAAGGTTGCGGCGAGGAGGCGGGAGCGAAGACGGGCGATCATGGGGCTCGGGCTTGCGGTCTGGGACAACGCGGCTCCCGGAGCCGCATCGGCGGCGACATACGGCGGGGAGCCCCGTATCAGAACCCCCGTCCGCGGCAAAAAGACGGCCGTGCGCGTGATTAGGCGCCCGCACCCCTGTCGAGCACGATGACGGCGCGACGATTCTGCGACCAGCAGGAGATATCGTTGCACACGGCCACGGGGCGCTCCTTGCCGTAGGAGACGGTCCGCATCCGGCCGGAGGCGATGCCGCGGGTGCTCAGATAGTCGAACACCGACTGGGCGCGGCGAGCGCCGAGGGAGAAATTGTACTCGCGGGTGCCGCGCTCATCGGCATGGCCTTCGATGATGAATGTGTAGCGCGGGTAGCGCTGCAGCCACGCGGCCTGCTTGTCGAGGGTGGCGGTGGCCGTGGGCGACAGGTCAGTCGAGTCGGATTCGAAGAACACCCGGTCGCCGACATTCACCACGAAGTCCTGGGCGCTTCCGGGGGTCGAAGCGCCGCCTCCGGCGCCTCCGGCGCCGTAGGCCGAGGCGTCGGCGAGGTCGCTATCCTTGCTGCACGCGCCGAGGCCGAGGGCGGCGATGACGGAGAAACCGAGGGCGGCGGCGCGCAGGCGCCGGGTCATGATCGCGGACATCGTATACAAGAACTCCTCGCGCGGTGCCGAAGGCCGGCTTGGGTCTTCGAGGCGGGGCCGCGGCCGATTGCCTGCGTCCCATTAAGGCTACGATGGTTAAGCCAGGGTTCAGCGGGGCGCCGGGATTGCTGCATCGGCCGATCTGCTGCCGTGCGGCGTGCGGGGACGCACCCGTTCCCTGCTGAAGCGCCGCGAATACGGCCGAGGCGCGGCGCCCAAGGGCGGGCTGCTCTCTTTCCAGGCGTGACGTGACCGGAATGACACAGGCCCGGCGTGCGGGGAAAGCCCCGCACATGATTAAGCGCTTCTTAATCGGGCGGTCCGAATCTGAATCGTCCCGTTCACCGGTGCGCCCGTCATGCCCCGCGCTCAATGCGTCCTCATCGTCGAGGACAGCTATCTCCTCCTGGAGATCGTAGCGAGCCTATGCGAGGCGCAGGGCATCCGCGTTCTGGAAGCCTCTACCGGCGAGGCCGCTCTGACCCTGCTTCGCAGGCGGGGCGGCGAGATCGATTCGTTGCTCACCGACATCCACCTCCCCGGCCTCATCGACGGCTGGACGGTGGCGGGGGCGTTCCGCACGATCAAACCCGAGGGGCCGGTGGTCTACACCTCAGCCGATACGATGAGCCCCCGTTACGGGGTGCCGGGCAGCCTGTTCCTGCGCAAGCCGTTCCAAATCCGCGAGGTCGATGCGGCGGTGCGGGCCATGGCGGTGGGCTTCGCGCCTCCGCCCCTACAGGCGGCGGTCTGAATCAACCTCGAAACAGGGCTACGATCTCGGGTGCGGCCAGCCACGCCTCGACGCGGGGGCAATGCCGGTTCGCTGCGCTGGACCCGTCATAGAGCGCATAGCTCGCCCCGACGAAGCCCGGCAGATCGTAGAGGACCGGGAAAGACCCGGCCCGCGCCTTCGCCTTGAACAGGTAGGATCCCGGCAGTCCGAATTGCGCGGCGACCGGCGGATAGATCGGCCAGACCACATCGTGGATGAGTTCGTCGGCGAGGTAATCCTCGACCTCGACTGGCGCGGGTTCGATGCCCGCCTCGCGCAACATTCGCTTGGCGATGTCGCCCATCACGAACGCCTTCGGGTGGTTCATCAGGTGCATGAAGGCGCCGCGCCGCGCCCAGCGCGTCGAGCTCGCGGTCGAGGGAAAAACCGGCCTGCTCGGCGGCCGCCGACAATTCCCGAACCGCCGGCTCCCAGCGGTCGAGATAGCCAAGCCGGGCGAACACGTCTTCCCGGAACAGAGAGACCGTGCGCTCGGCATCGAGCCCGAGCCGATGGGCCGTGAGGACGATGGCCGAGTGATATTGCCCGAGGGGGAGGGCGCGAGCTTCAGGGCGGCGAGGTCCGAGGCCGCTCCCGCATAGACCATGTCCGGGTGGAAGGCCGAGAAGACGAGGGCCGGAACGAGTTTCAGGCGCGGCTCGGCCTGCGCCAACTGCGCGCTGCCGCCGCCGGGGATCAGCCCGCCCGGGAAGGCCTGCGAATAAACGTGGTCATGCCCATGCAGCAGGCGGGCGAGGGCATCGAGAGACCCGTGATCGCGCTTCAGCGTGCCCATGGAGAGGTACCGGACGGGGCTCTGCGGCGCGAGCAGGCGCAGGGCCTGGGCCAATGCCCTCGCCTGGCAATTCCCGATGATGGCGATGGAGGGGCCGGTTCGCGCCTGCTCCTCACGCGACCTGTTCCGCCACGCTGTCGCCCAGGAAGGAGCGGAGAGGGAGAGGGCATGGCGCGCCCGCCGGGGCAGATCGGTCAGGGCCACGTGGCGCGCTTGGCTTGAGCGGAGGGCGGCTGGAGCATAACCCGCCTCAGCGGCGAGAAGGGTTCGAGGATGTCGAGTAATCCTTATACGGGTCTACCGGCCGAGAGATTCTGGCGCAAGGTTGTGACGAACGTCCCGCCCTTTGCTGTCAATCCGCACCCGAAGGGCGCCTTCGTCATCGCCCCGACCGACAAGGTCGCCACGGGCGGCTCCTGTTTCGCGCAGAGGGTCGCGGAAGCCGTACGCGGCGCGGGCTTCAACTACTACCTGACCGAGCCGCCCCTGCCCGGCATGGGCGAGGCCGAGGCCAATGCCCGGCAGTTCGGCACCTTCTCGGCTCGCTACGGCAACCTCTACTATACGCGCCAGTTCGTGCAGCTGTTCGACCGCGCCTACGGCCAATTCGATCCGGAACTGAAGGCGTGGCTGCGCGACGACGGGCGCTATGTCGATCCGTTCCGTCCCACCGTCGAGCCGCAGGGCTATGCGAGCGAGGCCGAAGTCGTGGCGGCCCGCGACGCGCATCTCGCCGCCGTGCGCCACCTGTTCGAGACCCTCGACGTATTCGTCCTGACCCTCGGCCTCACCGAGGGCTGGCGTTGGCGCGCGGATGGGGCGGCCTTGCCGCTCGCGCCGGGCGTGGCCGGGGGCACCTTCGATCCAAACCTGTACGAGTGCGTGAATGCAGGCGCTGCCGAGGTGCTGGCCGACCTGAACGGGTTCCTCGACCGCCTGTGGAGCGTCAATCCAAAGGCACGGGTGATCTTCACGGTGTCGCCCGTGCCGATGATCGCGACCTACATGGACCGGCACGTCATGGAGTCCAATAGCTACTCCAAGTCGGTCCTACGCGTGGCGGCGGGGGAGGTCGTGGCCCGCAACGATCCGCGAGCAGTGTATTTCCCCGCCTACGACATCGTCACCAGTAACGTGAATGCCGGGCGCTACTACAACGATGACCAGCGCACCATCAACGATGCGGGCGTGCGCCACGTGATGCGGCTGTTCCTCGCCACCTTCGCCAAGGACAGGGTCTCGGCTTCCCCGTTGCAGGCGCCGGTCGACCTCGCCGCCGAGTTCGAGGGCAATGCGGGCGTGATCTGCGACGAGGAGGAAATCGAGCGCAGCGTGGCATGATTGGCCACCGAGAGCTTTCTCGATCAATCGGCCTCCCCAGCCGCCTTAAGCGTGGCGTCGGCGGTCCTCTGCCTCTCGGCGAGGCTGCGCTTCCAACGGGCGCGGAGCAGCCCCGGCCGTACCCCGTGGCGCTCGTCCAGAAACTCCGCGCTGATGATGCGGTCGGTGCGGAAATGCCGGAACTCCCGGCGTAGCTCGCACCACGCCGCCAGGACCCGCGCCTGATCGAAGAACCCGACGATCAACGGCCAGACTACGCGTTCGCTACGCTCACCCCTCACGTCGCGATAATCGAGGACGATCTTGCGCCCGTCGCGGATCGCCATTCGCACCTGCGCGAGGTCGATCCCGTCCACCGGCTGGGCGAAGGCGGGCGGTGTGCCGATCGCGGGATCGATGATCAACGGGCGCAGGCGCTCCGGCACGGCGGCGCTGATCTTGGCGATAAGATCCAGCGCGGCCCGGGCGAGGACCGGTTCGCCGCGCCCCGCAACCCAGTGCGCCCCGAGAACGGCCGCCTCGATCTCATCGGGTGTGAGCATCAGAGGAGGCATGTCGAAGGCTTCGCCTAGCACGTAGCCGAGTCCAGCCTCACCCTGGATAGGGACACGCTGCCCCATCAGGTCGGCCACGTCTCGGTAGACCGTGCGTGGCGACACCTCCAATTCACGAGCCATCTCCGCGGCGGTCACGGGATGTGACGTCCGCCGCAGGATCTGGATGATCTGGAAAAGCCTGTCCGCCCGTCGCATCGCCCGTCTCCTGCTGACAGAATGCTGTCAGCAGGGTGGTCCTACAAGCCTGGCCGCCACAGCACATCGTCCCCGTGGCGGAGGCATGAGCCAACCATGATCACCCTGTTTCACGCCCCGCAATCGCGCTCCTCGCGCATCGTCTGGCTTCTTGAGGAGATCGGCGCGCCCTACGTGATCCGGCCTGTCTCCATCTATCGGCCCATGACCGGCGAGGGCGTGCCGGACGAGGCGAACCCGCATCCCGACCGGCGCGTGCCCGCCCTCGACCATGACGGGGTTCTCGTCACGGAATCGATCGCGATCGTGCAGTATCTCTGCGAAGTCTTCCCGCAGGCGGGTCTGGCGCCTTTGCCGGGCGATGCGCGCCGCGGTGAGTTTCTGTCATGGATCGGGTGGTACGCCTGCGAGATGGAACCGGCGCTCTTCGCTGGCATGACGGGAGCGCTGGCCGGATCGCCGCAGAAACAGCGGGACCACGAGGCCGTCGTCCGCCGCCTCGGAACAGCCCTGGGGCGGGCGCCCTACGTCATGGGCGAGCGCTTTTCCGGCGCCGATCTTCTGATTGCCAGCGCCTTGGGCTTCGGCCGATCGGCCTTCCCGGCGAGCGCCGCCTTCGACGCCTATCTGGAGCGGTGCAAGTCGCGCCCCGCCGCCATTCGCGGCCTCGCCCTCGACGTGGCTTCCGGTCCGCAGGGCGGGGCCTGAGGAAAACCCGCCGCCCCATCATGGATCGGGGCGGCGATCGAGACTTGTCGGCTCAGGCGCCGATCCACTTCATCACGATGAGCGTGCCCGTCACCGTCAGGGCGCCGCCGATGCGGGTGGCGATCTGTGCGAAGGGCATCAGCGCCATGCGGTCGGCGGCGGTCAGGATCGCGACGTCGCCCGTGCCGCCCTGGCCGCTGTGACAGGCGTTCACGATGGCGGTCTCGATCGGATACATGTTCAGGGCACGGCCGACGAAGAAGCCCACCGTCATCAGCGTGCCCACCGTGGCGATGATGGTGATGAGGTTCACGACGGTGAACGCCGCCATCAAGTCCTTCCACGGCGTCAGCGCCACGCCGATGGCGAAGAGCAGCGGGTAGGTCATGCTGACCTGCACGAACTTGTAGACCACGAAGCCGCCGGCCTGGAGCCGAGGCGAGACCGCGCTTGCAAGCTTGGCGAACACAGCCAGGAACAGCATCGCCACGGGCGCGGGCAGGCCGGTAAGGTGGTGGCACATCACGCCGAGGAGGTAGAGGGTGATGGCAGTGAGCCCGGCCGCGCCGATCGTGGCGGGGTCTATGCCCTTCTGAGCCGCCTCGGCCTTGGCCTGCGCGTCGCTCGACTTCATCTCCTCCGCGTCGGGCTGGAGCTTGCCGTTGCCGGTAAGGTGCGGCTTCTTCTTGCCGACGTAGTTGAGCGTGCCCGACAGGACGATGGCGGTGAGCGAGCCGAGCATGACCGGCGGCAACACCTGCGCGAACATCACGCCCTGCTGCGTGCCGAGGATCGCCGCGTAGCCGATGGAAAGCGGAATCGCGCCTTCGCCAACACCACCGGCCATGATCGGAACGACGATGAAGAAGAAGGTCTTGTAGGCGCCGATGCCGAGCATCGTGCCGACCAGCGTGCCGACGAGGCCCGCCGCCACCGAGCCGATGGCCAGCGGCGCGAAGATCTTCAGGAAGCCCTTGATCAGCACGTCGCGGTCCATGCCAAGAATGGACCCGACGATGATCGTGGCGATGTAGATGTAGAGGAAGTTCGTGAACTTGGTGAAGTCGATGATCGCCTTCTCCATCTGCGGGGGCACGAATTTGTAGTAGACGAGCGCCGAGGGGATGAAGGTCGCGAAGATGGCGCCCGCGCCGATGTTCTTGAGGATCGGGATCCGCTTGCCGATCTCGGCGCAGGTGAAGCCGCCCAGCACGAGCACGGCGATCATCGTCGGCCCGTCCGGCTTGATCTCGCCTTCCTGCACGAGCACCGCGATGAGGGCGACCAGGATCAGGTAGATCGGTAGCGGGATGATGCCGATCTTGATGTCGATGAGGCGCCACCAGCCCTCCGGCCAGAAGCGGCGCGAGCTGGGGGCTGCCACGGGTGGCGCGGCGGCCGTGCTCGGGGTCGAGGCTGCGGGTCCCATCGAATTCCTCCGAGATCCAGCCTCTTGAGGGCCGGATGGTGTCGCGCTGCGGCCCCGGCGGATTCGGCGAGTGCGGCGCAATCAATCTCGCTCGGGCGTAGCAGCGCGGCCTATACCCCGCAACGCAATGGCGGAGACAACGATCGAACGCTGTAGTTCATCCCCGTCTTATCAATTTTGCGTACCGGGATTTTTGCACCAGGCTGGACGATAGCAATACGGCGAAAAACAAAAGAGGCCCGGCGCTGGCGCCGAGCCTCGAAGACCGCATGACACGGGGATCATCAATGGAGCCAGGGAGGGAATTCCCTGGCTCCGGTCTTGTCTTAGAAGTCGCGCTGGACGCGGAGGCGGATCTGCTGGACGGAGTCCGCAGTCGTCGTCCGCACGAAGCCACCGGCGTTGATGGCGCCGACGCGCGAGTAGGCGGTCGGATCCTTGTCGAGGTCGATGACGCGGCCGTTCTTCACGCCGATCTGGGTGTAGAAGCCCTCGACACCGATATCGAGATCCTTGACGGGCGACCAGATGATGTTGGCGCCGGCCGTGAACTGGTAGGTGTCACGGAGAGCTTGGCTCAGCTGGAAGAAGCGGGTGCCCGGGGCGCCCACAGCGTTGGAGCCGCCCGGAGTACCGAGCAGACCGGAGGCGAGGCCCTGCGCGTTGCGGGCGTTGGCGCTGTAGCTCATCTCACCGTAGCTGCCGAACACAGCCGAACGCCACTCAGGCGCCCAGTAGTGCAGGTAGGCGGCGGCGACCGTGAAGCTGTCCGACTTCTCGAGACGGCCGGTGAAGGGGTTCACCGTCGCATCGTTGAAGAACTGGCTGAACTTCTGGCCCTGGATGGTCGCGGCGGTCTGGTTGTAGCAGCCCGAGTAAGCGCAGTAGCCGGTGTACATCTGGGCGCCGTTGCCATACGCGCCCTGCAGGTAGAGGGCATCGCCGGCGGCGATCATCGGCAGGTTGACCTTGATGCCACCCTGGACGGCGTAGCCGTACTCGTTGGACGGACGGGCCGGAGCGACGGCGTTCAGCGGCGTGGTGAGCGCGAGGTTGCCGACGTTCAGCTCGTGCGACGCGGCGGAGACCTGAGCCGAACCCCAGGCGGCGTCGTAGCGCAGCACGCCGACGAAGTCGGGCAGACGGTTGCGCTGGATGACGTCGACCGAGGTGCTGCCGATGACACCGTTCACCGTCGTGATGATCGGGGCCTGGATGTTGGTCACGCCGAACGAGGTGATCGCGCCGTTGGTGACGGTGGCGGTCGGGGCGACCGGCGAGTAGATGGCCGAGCGGCGAGCGGTCGGGTCTTCCACCGACAGCGTGGCGGAGAAGCCGTTGCCGAGGGTCGCGGTGTAGGCGAACAGGTTGGTCGACGCGATGTCCGAACCACCGGTGGCGGCGGCGAACTCGAAGTCGTGGGCGTAGAAGTCGAAGAACGAGGAGGCGCGACCGGCGGTGAGGCCAGCGAACTGCACGAAGGCCTTGTCGGCGTTCACGTAGGTCTGGGCGCGGCCGAACTGATCCGGGCCGAGGGCGGCGAAGGCGTTGCCGATGCGCTGCTGGGTACCGGAGGTGCCACCAGCGTACGGACCGCCGGTGCGGGAGGCGACTTCGACGCGCAGGAAGGCGCGCAGGGTGCCGTAGCCGGTCTGGGTGCGGGCATCGAGGTTGATGCGGGCGAGGCCACGGTAGCCGGCGGTGTCACCGTTGCCGTTCGTGCGAGCGTAGCTGGTCTGGTAGCCACCCTCGAAGCGGGCGCGGCCCGACAGGCGCAGGCAGGTGTCAGTGCCGGGGATGTAGAAGAAGCCCGCGCCGTAGGCGGAGCAGACACGGACGAATTCGACCGGAATGGCCTTCTTGACCGGGAGGTCGGCAGCACTTGCGGCGGTGACGGCGGCGAGAGCCGCGGCCGAGCCGAGTAGAGGCTCTTCAAGAGCTTCATCATCATCTCCAAAGCTTCGAGACCCAAGATGCGGCCGCCCTGTTGCCGGGTCTGACCGCGTTCTTTTTTGATCTGGCCCGCGTCTTAAGTGGCGGGCTCCAGCGGGCCGTCGCTCTGCGATGCCCCCGTGCACGGTCACCATGTGCGAACGGCTAAGCCGGAGCAACTTGGATTTGCGGTGGATCAACTCGTTGCGATCTGCTGTTGCCGACCCGCAACAACTTCGGAAGTCGAACGCCGGCAAAGGTTTGCGTGCTGTGCATGGAGCCCGGCTTTGAGGCCGGGTTTGCCCGTTTCCCGTGCAGTGTATGGGGGTAGTGAACCCTTGTCCGACACTTCCGGGGAGGGATCGAGTCGGTTCGCCCCTGCGGATGTGTGGATAATGAAGACAGATTCGCAGACGAGCCGCGCGACGCTGGTCGGGTTCGGGGCCATTCTTCTCTGGGCGCTGCTCGCTCTGTTCACCGCCGCCTCCGGCGGAGTCCCGCCCTTCGAGCTGGCGGCACTCACCTTCACAATCGGTGGAGCCCTCGGCTGCCTGGGCTTCATCTCGCGTCCGGAGCGAGCCCAGGCGTTGCGTCAGCCCTTGCGGGTCTGGGTGATCGGGGTCGGCGGGCTGTTCGGCTACCACGCCTTGTACTTCTCGGCCCTGCGCCTCGCGCCACCCGCTGAGGCGGGTCTCATCAATTATCTATGGCCTTTGCTGATCGTGCTGTTCTCCGCATGGCTCCCCGGCTCGACCGGGCTGAAGCGTGGCCATGTGGTGGGCGCGCTCATGGGCCTTGCGGGAGTGGCGATGCTGTTCGTGAGGCGCGATCTCGGCTTCGACGCGCAATCGCTGCCGGGTTATGGGGCGGCCCTGGCGGCGGCCTTCGTCTGGGCAGGCTATTCCATCCTCTCGGCCAGAGCCGGTGCCGTGCCGACAGACGCGGTGGCGGGCTTCTGCCTCGCCACGGGGCTTCTCAGCTTCGTCTGTCACTTGATGTTCGAAACGACGGTGTGGCCGACGGATGTGACATCCTGGGCTTCCATCGGACTGCTGGGGCTGGGACCGGTCGGCGCCGCCTTCTATCTCTGGGATATCGGCTGCAAGCGCGGCGATGTCCGCCTACTGGGCGTTGCGGCCTATGCGGCGCCGGTCTTGTCCACCTTGATTCTCGTCCTCGCCGGTTATGCCCCGGCGAGGCCGTCGCTGGCCCTGTCCTGCCTGCTGATTGTCGCGGGCGCGCTTTGTGCCGTGCGCGCCTCCCGCAAAGCCTGATCAGGCGCGGGGGAGGGGGCGCCAGTCCGGCGGGGCCATCTCGAACTGTGCGAAGTCGAAGCCCGGCGACACCGTGCAACCCACGAGTGTCCAGGCCCCGAGGCTGGTGGCGGTCTGCCAGTAGCCGCCAGGCACCACGAATTGCGGCCGCTGACCGCGCGCGATCTCCGGCCCGAGATGATGCGCCGAGGCGTCATGCCCGTTGGGGCTGATGCTGATGACGAGGGGCGCACCCGCATACCAATGCCAGATCTCCGCCGCATCGATCCGGTGCCATGCGGAGACCTCGCCGACATCCAACAGGAAGTAGATCGCCGTGCCGACCGAGCGCCCCTCCGGCGCGGCGGGGTCGCGGAACGTCTCGCGATAATGTCCGCCCTCCGGATGGGGCAGGAGTTCCAGCGCCGCTATCACCTCGGCCGCGCTCATGGAGGCGATGTCGTTCATGGATGGCGTATCCCTCAGCCGTTCTCGCGTGCCTTACCCTTAGGGCGCGGGCGGCCCCGCTCCCAGCCCTGCGGGAGATCGCCTTGTCCGGTTCCGGTCGCGGTGATACCGGCCGGTCTTTTCGCAGATCGAGCCTATCCGTGAGCCAGAACCCCAACGTCCGCCTGCATCGCGGCGACCTGCCCGCCTCCTACGATCCCGGTTCGTCGGTGGCCATCGACACGGAGACGCTGGGGCTGAACCCGCACCGGGATCGTCTCTGTGTGGTGCAGCTCTCGACCGGCGACGGCACCGCGGACGTGGTGCAGATCGTTCCCGGTGGTCCCGCGCCTGCGAACCTGATCCGCGTGCTCGGTGACGAATCGGTGCTGAAGATCTTCCACTTCGCCCGATTCGATCTCGCGGTGCTGTTCCACCGCCTCGGTGTCATGCCCTCGCCGGTCTACTGCACGAAGATCGCGTCCAAGCTCGCCCGCACCTACACGGATCGTCACGGTCTGAAGGACGTGGTTCGGGAGACGGTGGGTGTCGATCTCTCGAAGCAGCAGCAATCTTCGGATTGGGGTGCCGACACGCTCACCCAGGCGCAGGCTCGATTATGCCGCCTCGGACGTGCTTCACCTGCATGCGGCCAAGACCCGACTCGATTCGATGCTCGCGCGCGAAGGGCGCACCGATCTGGCCGAGGCGTGTTTCCGGTTCCTGCCGTCCCGCGCCAAGCTCGACCTGATCGGGTGGCCCGAGGCCGACATTTTCGCGCATACGTGAGCGCAGCCGCGCATCACTGCGACCATACGGCGTACAATGATTGCCTAAAGTTGCGCCGTCACCGGGCGAGTGATGTTTTGCGGTGACGG
The DNA here is from genome assembly GCF_042661665.1 of Methylobacterium komagatae. Taxonomy (NCBI): domain Bacteria; kingdom Pseudomonadati; phylum Pseudomonadota; class Alphaproteobacteria; order Hyphomicrobiales; family Methylobacteriaceae; genus Methylobacterium; species Methylobacterium komagatae. Next base: position 358,096 of record NZ_JBHSWN010000001.1, on the reverse strand, counting down.
TATCCGGGCCGGATACTGCTAGCTTGTCCAGGCCCGAGCTTAGCAACTGGGCCAGATCCTCCTCGCCGGCCACTTCCCGATCAGGCCGGCGGGGAGGATCCGTCTGGCCGCTTCTTTATTGCCGCTCAGAGTCTGCCCCTTATCTTGGCAAGCAGCGCTCGAAGATGTTTCTTATCATATACAATGTTGGTTGGAGTTGATAGCCAGATCTGCAATAGTTCATCGTCGGATATCTCGGTAGATAGGGCGTAATCCAAATAAGCCCGAAGTCGTTCTCGTTTAGATTGATCTCGGAATGGCGACAAAACAAAATTTATCAACTCGTTTTCGTTCAAGCAATCCTCCAAAATATCCTGATAAAACTGCTCTGCCATTTCATGAAATGCAGTAGAAACTTCCATCTTAATCTCCCGCAGTGAACGGGTAAGCCGTGCGAACCTAAAGACTGCACGCCAAGCGAGGATCTCGTCTTAGCTCAACCACTTGACATAAGTATTGCGTGTGTAAATGACTTGATAATTTGTACTATATGCTTCGCGATCAGTGGGAAAATCAAAGTTTTGTTTTATGAAAATCCGATCATCGACGCCAGCAATTAAAGACTAAAGTGCATCTTGATTTAAGTTAATATTTTTGTTGACTAGATCATTGGCAATCTCGAGCGACGAGAAGCTCCCAGCTCTTCTCAAGCCGCCGTGACCCACCAAAGTGCGCCATTGAGAATTGCGAACCCTCTCGAATAGCTCGTCATCGTTTTTGCCGATATGCCGTCCCACCGTATGCCCGCCACGACCCTCTTACGTGCGAAGGTCGACCGTAAAACTACGATCGCCGCCATCGCTGACAAAAATGATTTGTCCATTATCGTCGCCGAATGGGGATCTGCTACTGTCTTCGGAAGTCCATCTCCCGCCGTCTGGATGGCCCGCTGGGACACGCGGTTGAGTGGGATTGAATGCTCGGAACGCTAGACCGATGCGCACCAGCGCGACCTCGATCTGCATAGCCTCAATGTGCCGATACACCCGTTGGCGAATGGTCTCTTGCACTTCCAAGAGACCCTCCAACCGAGAACGACGTGGAGGCACCATACAAGGTCAGCAAAGAATTTTAAAGAAAATTAGCCTATAATAGGGATGGAAAGCCGCCGGGGGGGGGCGAGCTTGCCGGGACGGCGGCCGCATCACGTTTTGCTTCCAGAAACGAGAAATCAACGTGTCTCTGGTCGTGAACGGTCTTGAATCATCACCAGAAGCGAAGCCTTGAAAGGAGAGGGAGTCAGATTCTTTGCTCCCTATGCAACTATAACATCCGTTGCTTGGTAGCCTGATGTGCGAGATCTGTCGCGGGTGGAGGCGGCCTAACCCGGCCGCCTCCGCTGTTCATCAGAGCGAGTAGTACTGCACGAACTCGATCGGGTGCGGGGTCATCTCGTAGCGCAGTACCTCGGCCATCTTCAGCTCGATGAACGACTCGATCTGATCCTCAGTGAAGACGTTGCCGGCCGTGAGGAAGGCGTGGTCCTTGTCGAGGCTGGTGAGGGCTTCGCGCAGGGAGCCGCACACGGTCGGAATACGGCGCAGGCTCCTTCGGCGGCAGATCGTAGAGATCCTTGTCCATCGCGGAGCCGGGATCGATCTTGTTGCGGATGCCGTCGAGGCCGGCCATCAGCAGCGCCGAGAAGGCGAGGTACGGATTGGCGGTCGGATCGGGGAAGCGGACCTCGACGCGCTTGGCGTTCGGGCTCTTCGTCCACGGGATACGGCAGGAGGCCGAGCGGTTACGCGCCGAGTAGGCGAGCAGCACCGGCGCCTCGTAGCCCGGCACCAGCCGCTTGTACGAGTTGGTCGAGGGATTAGTGAAGGCGTTCAATGCCTTGGCGTGCTTGATGATGCCGCCGATGAAGTACAGGCACTCCTGGCTGAGGCCGGCATACTTGTCGCCCGCGAAGAGCGGCTTGCCGTCCTTCCAGAGCGACAGGTGCACGTGCATGCCCGAGCCGTTATCGCCGTAGACCGGCTTCGGCATGAAGGTCGCCGTCTTGCCGTAGCTCTGCGCCACGTTGTGGATGCAGTACTTGTAGATCTGCAGGTGGTCGGCGATCGTCGTCAGGGTGTCGTACTTCAGGCCAAGCTCGTGCTGGGCGCTGGCCACCTCGTGGTGGTGCTTCTCGACCGTGGCGCCCATGGCGGCCATGGCGGCCAACATCTCGCCGCGCATGTCCTGCGCCGAATCCTGCGGCGGCACCGGGAAGTAGCCGCCCTTCATCTGAATGCGGTGGCCGAGGTTGCCGCCCTCGTAATCGGTGAAGCCGTTGGTCGGCAGCTCGGTCGAATCGAGCTCGAAGCCCGTCTTGTACGGGTCGGCGGAGAACTTCACGTCGTCGAACACGAAGAACTCGGCCTCGGGACCGACATAGACCGTGTCGGCGATGCCGATTTCCTGAAGGTAGGCCTCGGCGCGCTTGGCGGTGCAGCGCGGGTCGCGGCCGTAGGGCTCGCCGCTTTCGGGCTCGAGCACGTCACAGACGACGGACAGCGTCGAAGCCGAGAAGAACGGATCCATCACCGCGGTGGACGGATCGGGCATCAGCAGCATGTCCGACTCGTTGATCGCCTTCCAGCCGGCGATCGAAGAGCCGTCGAACATCTGGCCCTCGGAGAAGAAGGCGTCATCGACCATCGACACGTCGAAGGTCACGTGCTGCCACTTGCCGCGCGGGTCGGTGAAGCGGAGGTCGACGTAGCGGACGTCGTTGTCCCGGATCGTCTTGAGCACTTCGGCTGCGGTGGTCATCGTGGCGTCTCTCCTGGCTTTCGTTCAGCCGGGCCGACCCATACAGTTCGGCTCGGCTCGGCACCACCCGGGTGATGCTGAATCGCCCTCAGGGCGCGGATTCGATGAACTCGCATGACGCATCGGCTCGTTGCGGTTTGAGCCACGCGTCAGAGCCGATCTCGCGTCATCTTCAGAAAGGTCTTAAATCCTTCTGCGGTCTTGAAATAAATATCACTGTCTGTCGCTGACCATAGTCGTTGCAATTCGTGATGGGTTAGATTTAATTCAAATATCTTATCAATGAATTTGCCCAATTTGCCTCTCCTTTCTTCATCGTAATTTTTAATTATTCGATCAATAACTTCTTCTATTGAGTCCCCCAAAAGATCTATATCTTGAATGAACATGCGGCCAAATTGTCTGAACTCTTTCGAGGGCTGCATTTCAATCCCCATCGTTTCGCGGATAAGCCGTGATGATCCGATAGCCGCGGAATCTATTTGGATCATTTACAATAAATACGCCAACACTGTACGTGTTGCGCATATAAGGTTCTAAGCCATCCGTACTATATGCTTCGCGTCCGGTTGGGTATCCGAAGCGATGCGTTATAAAAGCTTCGTCCATTCTTCCATCGGCTACCGAATCCACCTCTGTTGAATTCGCCTCTAAAGTTCGATTAACGAAATCGTTCGCGGCTTCGATTGAAGAAAAGGAGCCGTCGCGCCTACGACCACTTGAGACGAAATATGTATGATATTGTTCGGCACGGACGCGCTGCAGCATCTCTAGGTCAGTTTTCCCAACATGACTCTTGAGAGCATGGCCGCCGTCATTTTCTTCCTCACGCAAATCAACGCTATAGCGACGGTCATCGCGATCGGCGACGAAGATAAGCTTGCCGTCATCTTGCGAAGGGCTTTGAGAGCCATCGCCCCCCTTGGTCCACTGGCCTCCATCTGGCTCGCCAGCCGGAACACGTGGTTGGCTTGGGTTGAGGGCTTTGAGAAACAATCCGTAACGAAGGAGGGCCACCTGCATTGTCATTGCTGAGAGGCGCCAACGTCGCCGTTGAATTTCGAACGGTCTCGAGTTCATCTTGCCGCTCCTCAATCGGCGCATCCTTAATAGGATAATTAGCAGATTGTCAAGAAAATATTGCTCGTTACATCCCATCCGAGGTCGATATGGCTCACGATTCTGTGATCGATCGACACGGAACTTCGCATTCTCTGCCGTGCCGATGGCACGATTCGTGCCTAGGGGTTTGCAGCTGCCGAAAGGCGGTAGGCCGTTCGCCGGAGCCTCCTGATCTGCCAGGCTCCGCGTCGACGAGAGATCGAGGGATCGGCGAGAGACCGGAATGACGAAATACAAGCTCGAGTACATATGGCTCGACGGCTACACGCCGGTGCCAAACCTGCGCGGCAAAACGCAGATCAAGGAATTCGACAGCTTCCCGACCCTCGATCAGCTTCCGATGTGGGGCTTCGACGGTTCGTCCACGAAGCAGGCCGAGGGCGGCAGCTCCGACTGCATGCTCAAGCCCGTCCGCCACTTCCCCGATCCGGCCCGCACCAATGGCGTGCTGGTGCTGTGTGAAGTGATGATGCCGGACGGCAAGACCCCGCATGAATCGAACAAGCGCGCGACCATCCTGGATGACGCGGGTGCCTGGTTCGGCTTCGAGCAGGAGTACTTCTTCTACAAGAACGGCCGTCCGCTCGGCTTCCCGGAGCAAGGCTACCCGGCCCCACAGGGCCCGTACTACACCGGCGTCGGCTACTCGAACGTCGGCAGCATCGCGCGCCAGATCGTCGAGGAGCACCTCGATCTCTGCCTCGCGGCCGGAATCAATCACGAGGGCATCAACGCCGAAGTGGCGAAGGGCCAGTGGGAATTCCAGATCTTCGGCAAGGGCTCCAAGAAGGCCGCCGACGAGATGTGGATGGCCCGCTACCTCCTGCAGCGCCTCTGCGAGAAGTACGAGATCGACGTCGAGTATCACTGCAAGCCGCTCGGCGACACCGACTGGAACGGGTCGGGCATGCACTGCAACTTCTCGACCGCCTACATGCGCGAAGTCGGCGGCAAGGAGTATTTCGAGAGCCTGATGAAGGCGTTCGAGGTCAACATCGAGGATCACATCGCCGTCTACGGCCCGGACAACCACATGCGCCTCACCGGCAAGCATGAGACCGCCCCGTGGAACAAGTTCAGCTACGGCGTGGCCGACCGCGGTGCTTCGATCCGCGTTCCCCATTCCTTCGTGAACAGCGGCTACAAGGGCTACCTCGAGGATCGCCGTCCGAACTCTCAGGGCGACCCCTACCAAATCGCTTCGCAGGTGCTGAAGACCATCGCTTCGGTGCCCACTGCCGGCTCCGCTGCCGCGTAAGCATCCACTGATCTTCGCGAAACGGAAAAGCCGGGCCCTCGGGTCCGGCTTCTTCTTTTGACACCTGCTCCTCCCCGTCATTGCGAGCGGAGCGAAGCAATCCATGGATGCGGCACGCCACAGAACGCGGCGCCGGCCTTGGATTGCTTCGCTCCGCTCGCAATGACGGTGGGGCTGCGGGGTCTGGCGCGAGATCGAGCGCGGTTCAGCGAAAGCTCAGCGCCCGCGCGTGCGGTCGTCGTCGCGGATGGCGGCTTCGTGGTACCACGCGCCGCCGCTTACCGCCGGTACGGGTTTGGCGGCCTCCGGCGGCCGTCTGGCGGCCTGCGCACGGCGGAATGCTGCGAGATCGACGACTTTGGCGGGTCCGCGTAGGTCGTGTGCGTCCATCGCTCAGTCCTCCCGGCTGTTTCGGCGACCCCGTGGGCCGCCTCGTCAGGAGGAATGTAAGGTCACGTCACGTCGGCGCCCATGCCGAAAGGCTGTTTGCCGGATATTCGTGCAAGGCCGAAAATCAGGCAGCCGGGAAATAGTAGTCCTGAACTGCCCGATTTGGTCAGATCGCGTCCGGGCCCGTCTCGCCGGTACGGATGCGGATCGCCTCTTCGATCGTCGAGACGAAGATCTTGCCGTCGCCGATACGGCCGGTCTGGGCAGACTTGCGGATTGCGTCCACGGCCCCTTCCACCAGCGCGTCGGAGAGCACGATCTCGAGCTTCACCTTCGGCAGAAAATCGACCACGTATTCGGCGCCGCGATACAGCTCCGTATGGCCCTTCTGCCGCCCGAAGCCCTTAGCCTCGATCACGGTGATGCCCTGAAGGCCGACCTCTTGGAGGGCCTCCTTCACTTCATCCAACTTGAAGGGCTTGATGATCGCTTCGATCTTCTTCATGCCGCTCGGGCCTGTCTGTGCACGTTGCCGGACAGTAACATCGCCGCGATCCAGCCGCCACGGCGTTTTGCCGTCGCGGCCCTTCAATCAGCCTATTTCGTGTGCATTTGCTGCGCATCATTGAGGCGATCGGCGCGATTTTGTCCATTAGGTGAGCATCCAATGGTCGAGGCAAGGGCAGAGTTCGGCATCGGCACGCGGGTGCTCAGCGTTTCGGCGGTGGGTAGACTCGACGCGGCGGCCATCGCGGACGGCGTTCCAGGCATTGCGCTGATGGAAGCGGCCGGAGCGGCCGTCGCGGAGCGGGCCCAGGTCCTGGCGCAGAAGGGTGGGCATGTCCTCGTACTCTGCGGGCCGGGCAACAATGGTGGCGACGGTTTCGTCGCGGCTCGCCTCCTCGCGGGGAAGGATTATCCCGTCTCGCTGGTGCTGCTCGGCGAGCGAGGGACCTTGAAGGGCGATGCGGCCCTTGCGGCCGCTCAATGGGCAGGGCCGGTGCTTGCGGCGCTGCCCGGCGATCTCGATGACGTCAGTCTGGTGATCGACGCCCTGTTCGGTGCGGGGCTCTCGCGGGACCTCGATGGGGCGGCGCTTGCCATGGTCGAGAGCGTGCGCTCGGCGCGCCTGCCGGTTCTGGCGGTCGACGTCCCGAGCGGAGTCGATGGCGACAGCGGTGCGGTGCGGGGTGCGGCTTTCGAGGCGGTCGAGACCATCACCTTCGTTGCGCTGAAGCCCGCCCATCTGCTCGAGCCCGGACGATCGCTCTGCGGGCAGGTTCATGTCGCGCAGATCGGCGCGGGGGAGGCGGCGATCGCGGCCGGGCTCGCGGCCTCAATGCCGCCGCTACATCACAACGGCCCGGACCTTTGGCGCGAGGATTTTCCCCGGCTCACGCGGGCGAGCCACAAATATACGCGTGGCCATGCGGTGATCGTGTCCGGTCCCGCAACGAAGACCGGCGCGGCACGCCTCGCTGCTCGCGCGGCCCTGCGCATCGGCGCGGGGCTGGTCACTCTGACCTCGCCCGCTGCGGCGCTCGCCGAGAACGCGGCGCATCTCACGGCGATCATGCTGCGCCGCTGTGAGGAGCCCGACGACCTCGACGATCTCCTGACGGACGAGCGGCTGAACGTGGTTCTGCTCGGGCCGGGCCTCGGGGTCGGAGAACCGACGCGGGATCGCGTGGCGGTGGCGGCCTCGGCCGGGCGCCGCCTCGTCCTTGATGCCGACGCGCTCACGAGTTTCGCGGGCGGAGCGAGGCATCTGGCTGGGCTGATCGCGGAGGGCGGCGGCGAAGCGGTGCTGACCCCCCATGCGGGGGAGTTTGCCCGGTTGTTCGATGACACGAAGGTCATGCAGGCGGGCAGCAAGGTCGAACGCGCCAGGGCCGCCGCCGCGTTGACGGGCGCGGTGATGGTGTTCAAGGGCTCCGACACGGTTGTCGCGCATCCCGATGGGCGCGCCGCCATCAACGACCACGGCACGCCCTATCTTGGCACCGCCGGCTCCGGCGACGTTCTCGGCGGCTTGATCGCCGGGTTGTTGGCGCAGGGAATGCCCGCGTTCGAGGCCGCCTGCGCCGCCGTCTGGCTCCATGGCGATGCGGGCCTGCGCCATGGGCCGGGTCTCATCGCGGAGGACATTCCGGAACTGATGCCGACCGTCCTCCGGAGCCTCACGTGACCTCGAAGGAGGTCCAGAGCCCGGTATCGAACCGCTCCAGCACGGTGGCGCTGATCAGCCAGCGCCCCGGGTTGTCGGCCAGGAAGGCGATGCGCGCGGTACGCCCTTCGAGCAACTGGAACGTGTCGAGCCAATAGGGCTCCCACCCGTCGTCCAGAGGGTGCAGCAGACGGAAGCAGTGGCCGTGCAGGTGCAGGCCCTGCGGGAAGGCGGTGTCGTTGCGCAAGGTCAGCACCACGACCTGACCGCGCTTCACCGAGAAGGCCGGGGCTTGGCCCGAAGCGCCGCTGGTGCCGTTGATCGCCCAGATCTTCTTCGGATCACCGGTATAGACCGGTTCGGGGCTCGGCTTGTCCTTGGCCTCGGCAGTCTCCTTCGGAATGAAGGCGCCGCCGGTGATCACCACGTCCCGCCGCATCGCGTTCTGCAGTTTCACTTCGAGCTGGAAGTTTCTTGTTCTCGCCGATGGGGCCGATGCGCCCGCGCGTCTGCGGCAGCTTCTCGCCCTTGGTCGTCACGCTCGCCAGCGTCATCCCCTGGCCGATCAGCGCGATGACGCTGGCCTTGGCGCCCTCTTCTTCCGGCAGATCGATCATCAGGTCGTATCGGGTGCCTGGCGGGAAGGGGAGGGTCGCGCGCAGGGGCTCGAACGTGTCGGTCGGCTGGCCATCGACGGCAGCGACGTAGACCTTCACCCCCTCGAATCGCAGGCGCGTGCCCCGCGCGTTGCAGCCGTTAGCGAGTCGCAGGCGCAGCCGGGCGCCTGGCCGGGCCTCGATATTCTGAGGGGCCGGGCCGCCATTCACTGTCACCACGTTGCCGAGCCGACCGCTGGCGGCGGCGAAGGCCACCTGTCCGAACGGCATGAGGCTACCGTCGGCGTCGAGCCGCCAATCCTGCAGCAGCAGGCCGAGATCGGCATCGACGGGGGGCGGGTTCGCCTCCTCGACGACGAGAAGTCCGGCGAGCCCCCTGCCCGACGGTTCGCTCGATCCACCAACCACCAGCGGCCGGATGAGAAACGTACCCGCATCGGGAGGCGTGAAATCGTAGAGGAAATCGCCGCCCGGCGGCACGGGCTCCTTCGTGACCCCACCGACTCCGTCCATGGCGTTGACGTTGCGCACGCCGTGCCAGTGCAGGGAGAGCGGCTTGTCCGTGCCGTTCTTCAGGCGCAGCCGCACCGGCTGGCCGAGCTTCACCCGCACGATCGGCGGGGCGCTTCGCCCATCGAAGCACCACACGGCCGTTTCCTGCGCCGGTTCCGGCTTCAGGCGCACCTTGCCCGGCCCTGCCTGAAGCGGGGTCGGCTCAGGCAGCTTTGCGGAGGGCTGCGCATTGGGCGCGGGAGCCGGTGCTGGTGGCGGTGCCGGATTTGCCTTGCGACCCTGCGCGAAGGCGGGACCGGCGAGGCCCAAGGCCGCGAGCCCCCCGACCAGGGCGCGCCGCGACGGGGAAGCCCGCTCGTCCGGCGGGGTATCGGCGGCGGGATGCGGCGTGGACATGTCAGCCATGGACCCTCGGGGGCGGCATCGGAGGGCCGCTCCATAGCCGCGCAGGGCTTACAGCGCCACCGGAGCCGTCATGGTGAAACTCGCGCCGCCGGGGCTCAAGTTTTTTGCTGCGGGCGCCGTTGCCCGTGCTATAGGGCGCGCTTCCGGCGGCCGGCGAACGGGCCGGGTTGTCGGCGCGCGCGGGCGTGGCGGAACTGGTAGACGCGCTGGATTTAGGTTCCAGTGTCGCAAGACGTGGGGGTTCGAGCCCCTCCGCCCGCACCAGCCCCGCCCGGGACGGCGGGGTTCGCCCCTGCTTGCCGACGCCCGATCCCCTGCCGCCGCAGAACCTCGACCCGGTTTCGATGGGGCGAGGCCGCAAACGATTCTGGAAGAGCGACGACGATGCAGGTCACCGAGATCAACACCCAGGGGCTCAAGCGGGAATATCAGGTCCTGCTGGCCGCCCAGGAACTCGAGGAGCGCCTGACCAGCGAACTCGCCGGCATGAAGGACAAGGTGCAGCTCGAAGGGCTTCCGCCCCGGCAAGGTGCCGGTCGCCCATCTGCGCAAGGTCTATGGCCGCTCGGTGATGGCCGATGTCGTCCAGAACGCCGTGAACGAGGCGAATCGCAAGATCGTCACGGATAACAACTTGAAGCTCGCCCTCGAGCCGCAGATCGAGTTCCCGTCCGACCAGCAAGAGGTCGAGAAGGCGCTGGACGCCAAGGCCGACCTCGCCTTCAAGGTCGCCCTTGAGGTGATGCCGAGCTTCGAGCTCGCCGACCTCTCGGACGTGAGCCTGACCAAGCTCGTCGCCACCCCCTCCGACGAGGAGGTCAACGAGGCGCTCGAGCGGATGGCCGGCCAGAGCCGCCCCTTCACCGAGCGTGAGGAAGGCGCCACCGCCGAGAAGGGCGACCGCGTCACCATCGATTTCGTCGGCCGTATCGACGGCGAGGAGTTCCAGGGCGGCAAGGGCGAGGGCATCGACCTCGAACTCGGCTCGAACACCTTCATCCCCGGCTTCGAGGATCAGATCGTCGGCGCCAAGGTCGGCGAGCAGCGCCTTGTGAAGGTGACCTTCCCGGCCGAGTACGGCGCCGAGCAGCTTGCCGGCAAGGATGCCGAGTTCGACGTGACGGTCACGAAGATCCAGCAGCCTGGCGAGGCCAAGATCGACGACGAGTTCGCCAAGACCATGGGCATGGACTCGCTGGCCGATCTGAAGGACGCGATCTCCAAGGCGATCGGCAGCGACTACGAGGCCGCCTCGCGCCGCCGTCTCAAGAAGGAACTCCTCGACGCCCTGGACGGCAAGTACGCCTTCGAGCTGCCCCCGTCGCTGGTCGCGCAGGAATTCGCTGCCGTGTGGGCCCAGGTCGAACAGGACCTGAAGACCCGCGGCAAGACCTTCGAGGACGAGGGCACCGACGAGGAAAAGGCGAAGGCCGAGTACCGCAAGATTGCCGAGCGCCGCGTGCGTCTGGGTCTTGTGCTTGCGCAGGTCGGCGAGAGCGCCGATATCAAGGTCTCGGACGAAGAGGTCAATCAGGCCCTCATCGCTCGGGTGCGGCAGTTCCCGGGCCAGGAGCAGCAGGTTTGGGACTTCTACCGTAAGAACGCACAGGCGCTCGCGGAGCTGCGGGCCCCCCTGTTCGAGGAAAAGGTGGTTGACCACGTCCTCGGTCAGGTCAAAGTCACGGAAGAGCCCGTCGCGAAGGACGCCCTGTTCGCCGACGACGAGGAAGACGACACGACCGGTGATAAGCCGGCTGCGAAGGCCGATTCGGCCGACTGAGCCCGCTCCTTCCTTGGGCAGCGGGCAATGAGATTAGGCGATGGTTAAGCATCGCCGTTGTTCGCTGAAATGCCTGGGGGCCCGTGATTCGGCGGGCCCCGGGCCTCACCCCCAGGGCAGGATGAGATGAGAGACCCGATCGACGTCTACAACAATGCCCTCGTGCCGATGGTGGTCGAGCAATCGAGCCGCGGCGAGCGCGCCTTCGACATCTACTCCCGCCTGCTGCGTGAGCGGATCATCTTCCTGACCGGCCCGGTCGAGGATTACGGCGCGTCGCTCATCGTCGCGCAGCTTCTGTTTCTCGAGGCCGAGAACCCGAAGAAGGAAATTTCCTTCTACATCAATTCGCCCGGCGGCGTGGTGACCTCGGGGCTCTCGATCTACGACACGATGCAGTTCATCCGCTGCCCGGTGACGACGCTCTGCGTCGGCCAGGCCGCTTCGATGGGCTCGCTCCTGTTGACGGCCGGCGAGCCCGGTCACCGGTTCGCCCTGCCGAACGCGCGGATCATGGTCCACCAGCCCTCCGGCGGCTTCCAGGGCCAGGCGACCGACATCCTGATCCATGCCCGCGAGATCGAGGCCCTGAAGCGGCGCCTCAACGAGATCTACGTGAAGCACACGGGCCGCGAGTACGAGGCAATTCACACCGCGCTCGAGCGGGACAACTTCATGACCGCCGATGCGGCCAAGGAGTTCGGCCTGATCGACGAGGTCATTCAAAAGCGGCCTGAGCCCGCCGCTACCGCCTGATCGGTATGGCGCGCTGCCGCGGCCTTGATCCTGCCGCGGCAGCGTGTTTGCATCGGGGGATGTGACCACGCGGTCAAAGGCGCGCAGCACACTGTTTCTTTAAGCGAACCCCCTTACGTTTCACGACATTGACGTGTGCCCCTTTGCCGGCAGCGCACGTGGGGAATCGGAGACCGATATGAGCAAGTCTGGCGGCAACGACTCCAAGAGCACGCTGTATTGCTCGTTCTGCGGCAAGAGCCAGCACGAGGTCCGTAAGCTCATCGCCGGCCCGACGGTGTTCATCTGCGACGAGTGCGTCGAACTGTGCATGGACATCATCCGGGAGGAGTCGAAGTCCTCTCTGGTGAAGAGCCGCGACGGGGTGCCGACGCCGAAGGAGATCCGCCGCGTCCTCGATGACTACGTCATCGGCCAGGATTTCGCGAAGAAGGTCCTCTCGGTCGCGGTGCACAACCACTACAAGCGGCTCGCCCACGCGACGAAGCACAACGACGTCGAGCTGGCCAAGTCCAACATCATGCTGATCGGGCCGACGGGCTCGGGCAAGACGCTGCTCGCGCAGACGCTGGCCCGCATCCTCGACGTGCCGTTCACCATGGCGGACGCCACGACCCTGACCGAGGCCGGTTACGTCGGTGAGGATGTCGAGAACATCATCCTCAAGCTGCTTCAGGCGTCCGACTACAATGTCGAGCGCGCCCAGCGCGGCATCGTCTACATCGACGAGATCGACAAGATCTCCCGCAAGTCGGACAACCCCTCGATCACCCGCGACGTGTCGGGCGAGGGTGTGCAGCAGGCGCTCCTGAAGATCATGGAAGGCACTGTCGCCTCCGTGCCTCCGCAGGGCGGCCGCAAGCACCCGCAGCAGGAGTTCCTGCAGGTCGACACCACGAACATCCTGTTCATCTGCGGCGGCGCCTTCGCGGGGCTGGAGCGGATCATCTCCCAGCGCGGCAAGGGTACCTCGATCGGCTTCGGCGCGACCGTGCAGGCCCCCGATGATCGCCGCACCGGTGAGATCTTCCGCTCGGTCGAGCCGGAGGATCTGCTGAAGTTCGGCCTCATCCCCGAGTTCGTCGGCCGCTTGCCGGTACTGGCGACCCTCGAGGATCTCGACGAGGCTGCCCTGAAGAAGATCCTTCAGGAGCCGAAGAACGCCCTGGTGAAGCAGTACCAGCGCCTGTTTGAGATGGAGAACGTGGACCTCACGTTCCAGGACGAGGCCTTGTCCCTCGTCGCCCGCAAGGCGATCGAGCGGAAGACCGGCGCCCGCGGCCTGCGGTCGATCCTGGAGACCATCCTTCTCGACACGATGTACGACCTGCCGGGCCTCGAGTCCGTCGAGCAGGTGGTCATCGGCCCCGAGGTGGTCGAGGGCAAGTCGCGCCCGCTCTACATCCATGGCGAGCGTGGCAAGGAAGCGCCTGCCAGCGTCAGCGCGTAAAGACGAGACAGCCCGGCGTTGTACGCTGGGCTGCTCCGTCCCGCTCTCCTTGAAAGGCGTACGGGGCGGTATCATCTCAGGCTCAGCGCGGTGGCCGTACGCTCCTTCGAGGCACGGTACCGCGTCACCAGCCGCACAGTTTCCCTGATCCAAGACCCTCGCGGCCCGGTCGGCCGTGGCAGCATGCTTGCTCCCGTTTGCGGAGGAGCGGCGAGCCCGGCATTCCTGATGAGGTTTCCGTTATGACCCAGTCGAAATCGCGCCAGCCGGTCATCCCGGGCTCGACGGGCTCTTACGCCGTCCTTCCCCTGCGCGACATCGTCGTGTTCCCGCACATGATCGTGCCGCTCTTCGTGGGGCGCGAAAAGTCCATTCGTGCGCTGGAAGAGGCTGTCCGCTCCGACCGCCATATCCTCCTTGCCACCCAGATCAATGCGGGTGACGACGATCCGGCCACCGATGCGATCTACAAGATCGGCACGCTGGCCAGCGTCCTTCAGCTTCTGAAGCTGCCCGACGGCACCGTGAAGGTGCTGGTCGAGGGCGTCGGCCGTGCCAAGATCGCGAGCTTCACCCGCTCCGACGAATATTACGAGGCGACTGCGCTGGCGCTCCATGACGAGCTCGGCGATCAGGTCGAGGCCGAGGCGCTTGCGCGTTCGGTGCTCTCGGAGTTCGAGAACTACGTCAAGCTCAACAAGAAGATCTCCCCCGAGGTCGTCTCCGCCGTGACGCAGATCGACGAGCCGTCCAAGCTCGCCGATACGATCGGCTCGCATCTGCTTGTCAAGATCGCCGATAAGCAGGGCATCTTGGAGACGCCCACCGTCGCCCAGCGCCTCGAGAAGGTGCTGTCGCTGATGGAGAGCGAGATCTCCGTGCTGCAGGTTGAGAAGCGCATCCGCACCCGCGTGAAGCGGCAGATGGAGAAGACGCAGCGCGAATACTACCTCAACGAGCAGATGAAGGCGATCCAGAAGGAGCTGGGCGACTCCGAGGATGGCCGCGACGAGCTGGCTGAACTCGAGGAGAAGATCGAGAAGACCAAGCTCTCGAAGGAGGCCCGCGAGAAGGCGACGGCCGAGCTGAAGAAGCTGCGCCAGATGTCGCCGATGTCCGCCGAGGCCACCGTCGTCCGCAATTACCTCGACTGGATGCTCGGCATTCCGTGGGGCAAGCGCTCGAAGATCAAGAAGGATCTTCTCGGCGCCCAGGCGCTGCTGGACGAGGACCATTTTGGCCTCGACAAGGTCAAGGAGCGGATCGTCGAGTACCTCGCCGTGCAGCAGCGGGCGAACAAGCTCACCGGTCCGATCCTGTGCCTCGTCGGTCCTCCCGGCGTCGGCAAGACCTCGCTCGGTAAGTCCATCGCCAAGGCGACGGGTCGCGAGTTCGTGCGCATGTCGCTCGGTGGCGTGCGTGACGAGGCCGAGATCCGTGGTCACCGCCGGACCTATATCGGCTCGATGCCCGGCAAGATCGTTCAGTCGATGCGGAAGGCGAAGACGTCCAACCCGCTCATCCTGCTCGACGAGATCGACAAGATGGGCATGGATTTCCGCGGCGACCCGTCGGCGGCCCTCCTTGAGGTGCTGGATCCCGAGCAGAACTCGACGTTCAACGACCATTACCTCGAGGTCGATTACGACCTGTCGAACGTGATGTTCGTGACGACGGCGAACACGCTCAACATCCCGGCGCCGTTGATGGATCGGATGGAGATCATTCGCATCGCCGGTTACACCGAGGAAGAGAAGGTCGAGATCGCCCGCAAGCACCTGATCCCGAGTGCCATGAAGAAGCATGGCCTCGACAAGAAGGAGTGGTCGATCACCGATGACGGGCTGATGATGCTGGTGCGCCGCTACACGCGGGAAGCCGGCGTCCGCAACCTGGAGCGCGAGATCTCCAACCTCGCCCGCAAGGCGGTGAAGGAGATCCTGATCACCAAGGCGAAGTCGGTCGTCGCCAATGAAGAGAACCTACCGGTCTTCCTCGGCCCGCCGAAGTTCCGCTACGGCGAGATCGATGCCGAAGATCAGGTCGGCGTGGTCACGGGTCTGGCCTGGACCGAGGTCGGCGGCGAGTTGCTGACGATCGAAGGCGTCATGATGCCCGGGAAGGGCAAGATGACGGTAACCGGCAACCTGAAGGACGTGATGAAGGAGTCGATCTCGGCGGCGGCGAGCTACGTCCGCTCCCGTGCCCTCGACTTCGGCATCGAGCCGCCCTTCTTCGACCGTCGGGACATTCACGTCCACGTGCCGGAGGGGGCAACCCCGAAGGACGGACCGTCCGCCGGTATCGCGATGGCCACGGCCATCATCTCGACCCTCACGGGTATCCCGATCCGTCGGGATGTGGCGATGACGGGTGAGGTGACCCTGCGCGGTCGCGTGTTGCCGATCGGTGGCCTGAAGGAGAAGCTGCTCGCCGCCCTCCGCGGTGGCATCAAGACGGTGCTGATCCCCGAGGAGAACGCCAAGGACATCGCGGAGGTGCCCGACAGCGTGAAGAACGGTCTTGAGATCGTTCCTGTCTCGCGGATGGATCAGGTTCTCCAGCGAGCCCTGGTTCGTCAGCCCGAGCCGATCGAGTGGGATGAGCCGCTGCCGCCGGTGAAGCCTGCCCGCACGGAAGAAGACGGCGCCGCCTTCATCGCCCACTAAGGGTCTGAGGGTTTCGCTGAGAACACAGCCCGGAGCCGGAAACGGCTTCGGGCTTTTTCATGCCGGGGCCCGTCGTCACGCTTGGCTCTTGCGTCACGACGCATCAATGCCGTATCGATCCGCCGCGTCGGGCGGTTAGCTCAGTTGGTAGAGCGTCTCCTTTACACGGAGAGGGTCGGCGGTTCGAGCCCGTCACCGCCCACCAAAGGATCCATTGCCTTTGGCAAGTGGATCCTAGTCGGTTGCTTGCGAATGGCGCGCCGACGAGGCTTTATCATCAACATAATCTTTGGTGATGCCCTTTTCGGGAGTTCGTCGGAGAGCTGACGTCACCACTCGTGCGAAAGCCGAGCTAGACGTCAAACACCGGCCGTGATCTGATCCATTCGGATTTCAGATGGCTCGGATCATGGAGCTTCGGCATCTTCGGTATTTCTCCGCCGTGGCGGAGCACCTCAGCTTTACGGCAGCCGCCAACAGTCTGGGCGTGTCCCAGCCGCCGCTCAGCCAGCAGATCCGCGATCTCGAACTCGAAATTGGTGTGAACCTGTTCGAGCGGACGAGCCGACGCGTGACTTTGACGGCGGCGGGAGAGGATTTTCTGCGGAATGCCCGCGCGATCCTGATTCAGGCTGCCGATGCCGTCGATCGGGCGCGGACCATCGGAACCGGCACGGCAGGCATCCTCAACATCGGGATGACGAGTTCGGTCCTGGTCGGCCCCCTCGGCTCTCTGATCCGTGCCTTCGAACAGCAATACCGCGGCGTAGACGTGCGCATCCATGAGATGTCGCCGGGGGATCAGATCATCGCCCTCAAGTCGCATCGCACCGATCTCAGTTTCCTGCGCAGCCCGCCCGACGATCCAGATCTCGTCCGGGAGATCGCGTGGCGCGAGCGGCTGTGCATCGCGCTCCCCGCTGGCCACCCCCATGCCAGCGCGAGGAGCGTCTCAATCGATGTTGTCCGCGATGAGCGGCTGATCTCGCTCCGGCTCGAAAGCTCTCGCTTCGCGGAGGAAATCTTTCGGGCCTGTGTCGCCAAGGGGTTCACGCCGGATGTCTCGCAACAGGTGCGGGAAGCCTCCTCCCTCGTCAGCCTCGTCGCCGCCGGGTTCGGCCTCGCGATCATTCCCGAATTCATCGGGCGACTGCACCATCCAGGCGTCGTCGTGCTGCCCTTCGATCCGCCCTTCCTGTCGGCGGATGTCTATGCCTTGCACCACACGCGGAAGGGACCAGTGGTCGATAACTTCCTCACCCTGTTGCGCGCCGAAGCGCCCGGCATGGTTGAATGCTTCCAGGGCGGGTGAGAGGGTCGATCAAACCGAAAAACCTATCAATCGAGCCGAACAACATATTGGACCACGGATCCCGAAGGCGTCTATCAATCGCTTCAACGGGGGGATCACGCCATGTTCGACCTCGATCAGGACTATCCCCGCGATATGGTGGGTTACGGGCGCTGCAGGCCCGATCCGCGCTGGCCCCGGGGCAAGCGCGTCGCCGTCCAGTTCGTCGTGAATTACGAGGAAGGCGCCGAGAACTGCATCCTTCACGGGGACGCGGCGTCCGAAGCGTTTCTGTCCGAGATCGTCGGCGCTCAGCCGTGGCTCGGCAAGCGCCACGCGAACATGGAATCGATCTACGAGTACGGCGCTCGCGCGGGCTTCTGGCGCCTATGGCGAGCCTTCACCCGTCGCAACATGCCGGTGACCGTGTTCGGCGTGGCCGCCGCCATGCAGCGCAACGCCGAGGCGGTTGCGGCGATGGTCGAGGCCGATTGGGAAATCGCGACCCACGGTCTGCGCTGGATCGACTATCGCGACCACACCCCGGACGATGAGCGTGCCGATATCGACGCCGCCGTCGCGATGCAGACGGCGCTGACGGGAATACGGCCGCAGGGGCTCTATCAGGGGCGGACATCCGCCAACACCCTGGCCATCGGTGCGGCCGAGGGCGGCTTTCTGTACCTCGCCGATTCCTATGCCGACGAGTTGCCCTACTGGGTGACGATCGGCGGGCGACAGCAACTCATCGTCCCCTACACCCTCGATGCCAACGATATGCGGTTCGCCACGCCGCAGGGCTTCAACAGCGGCGACCAGTTCTTCGCCTACCTCAAGGATTCCTTCGACGTCCTCTATCGTGAGGGTGGTGAGGGCCGGGCGGGCATGATGTCGGTGGGGCTTCATTGCCGCCTCGTCGGGCGGCCTGGGCGCATGGCGGCCCTGGAGCGCTTCCTCGATTACGTGGCCGGGCATTCCGACGCCTGGGTGGCCACCCGCCTCGACATCGCCCGCCACTGGGTCGCCGAGCACCCGCCCGAGGGCGGTTATCGCCCAAGCCGGATGGGGCAGGCGCTCTTCGCGCAGGTCTTCGGCGCGGTTCTCCCCGGAGAGGGCAGGGCGTTCGCAGAGATGGTCCATGCCAAGGGTTTGGGTCCGGAAGCAGATGCGGCTGCCGGGCTTGCGCGGGTCTTCGCGGGGGCAGGCTTGGCGGAGGCCGAGAGCGATGCCTTCCTCAGCAAACTCGATAGCCTCATCGGCGGTGATCAATCACGGAACCGTTAGGCATAGCTTTTGCGCAGGACGCCGCGTACCGGCGCCGCGCTGACGACAAGGCCCGGCAACAGGGCCCCTCATCGAGCAGGGAGAAACGCGATGTACGCAAACATCGAAGCGGCAGGAGCCAGCGCGGCCGTGTCGGATGAGCGGGAAACCGTCGTCATCAAACCGAGTTACGATCCGAACCTCGTCAATGAAGACCTCGCCCCGCTGCGCAAGCAAACCTGGGGCACCTACAACATCTTCGCCTTCTGGATGTCAGACGTGCACAGCGTCGGCGGCTATGTAACGGCGGGTAGCCTGTTCTCTTTGGGCCTCGTGAGCTGGCAGGTGCTCATCGCCCTGCTCATCGGCATCGTGATCGTGCAGATCTTCTGCAATCTCGTCGCTAAGCCGAGCCAGGTCACCGGTACGCCCTACCCGGTCATCTGCCGCGCCTCGTTCGGCGTAAAGGGGGCGAACATCCCGGCCATCATCCGCGGGCTCATCGCGGTGGCATGGTACGGCATTCAGACTTATCTCGCCTCGGCGGCGCTTACGGTCGTTGCGCTCCGCTTCTACCCCGAGCTGATGCCTTATGCGGACGTGAAGCAACATGGCTTCGCCGGACTCTCGACCCTCGGCTGGTCCGCCTTCATGACCCTCTGGGTTCTGCAGGCGCTGGTCTTCTGGCGGGGCATGGAAGCGATCCGCGTCTTCATCGACTGGGCGGGACCGGCGGTCTACGTCGTGATGATCGCGCTCGCCGCCTATCTCGTCGCCAAGGCCGGCATCGATCAAATCGGCCTGAATCTCGGCGCGGTGAAGTACACGGGCTGGGATGCTCTTCCGGTGATGATTAACGCCATCGCCCTGGTGGTCTCGTACTTCTCCGGCCCGATGCTGAACTTCGGTGATTTCTCGCGCTATGGGGCGAGCTTCGAGGCGGTGAAGAAGGGTAATTTCTGGGGCCTGCCGGTGAACTTCCTCGGCTTCTCGCTGCTCACCGTCATCACGGCTTCGGCGACGGTCCCGGTCTTCGGTCACCTCATCACGGATCCCGTCGAGACGGTGAGCCGCATCGATAGCACCTTCGCGGTGGTTCTCGGCGCGTTGACTTTCATGACGGCGACGATCGGCATCAACATCGTCGCGAATTTCGTCTCGCCCGCCTTCGATTTCTCGAACGTTTCGCCGAAGCGGATTTCCTGGCGGATGGGCGGAATGATCGCGGCGGTCGGCTCGATCTTCATCACCCCTTGGAACCTGTACAACAACCCGGCCGTGATCCACTACACGCTCGACGTCCTCGGCGCGTTCATCGGCCCGCTTTTCGGCATCCTGATTGCCGACTTCTACCTCGTGCGGAAGCAGAAGATCGTCCTGGACGACCTCTACACGATGAGCCCGGCCGGGACTTACTGGTACACGAACGGCTATAACCGTGCCGCCGTCACAGCGATCATCCCCTCGGCGCTCATACCGGTCGCCTGCGTGCTGTTGCCCGGCTTCGAAAGCGTGGCGAACTTCACGTGGTTCATCGGCTGCGGCCTGGGCTTCGTGATCTACACCGCCATCATGCGGCGGCGACCCAACCTCGCGGCGCAGCCCGCCTGAGCCGAGAGAAATTCCATGCGCATCCTCCTGCTCAATCCGAACACCAGCGCTTCGGTTACGGCCCTCGTGGCGGACCGGGTCGCGGCGGTGGCGGGCGACGCGGCGACCTTCGTGCCGGTGACGGCCCGGTTCGGCGCGACCTACATCGCGAGCCGCGCGGCCCTGGCCATTGCCGGGCACGCAGCCCTCGATGCCTTCGCCGAGCATGGAAAGGGCTGCGATGCGGTCTTCATCGCCTGCTTCGGTGATCCGGGCCTCCTGGCCCTGCGCGAGGTCTCGCCCGTCCCGGTGGTGGGGATGCTCGAAGCCTCGTGCCTCGTAGCGCAGCGGACAGCAGGGCGCTACGCCATCGTGACGGGTGGCGCCCTCTGGAAGCCGATGCTGGAGGAGATCGTCGCCGGGTTCGGCCTCGGCGACGGTCTCGCTGGTATCCGCACGGTGGAGCGCACCGGTGGTGAAATCGCCAAGGACCCGGAGGGTGCCCTGTCCATGCTCGCTGCGGCCTGCCGTGAGTGCGTGGAGAAGGACCGGGCCGAGGCGGTGATCCTCGGCGGTGCGGCATTGGCTGGTCTCGCGGCCCGGTTGCAGCCGCAGGTGCCGGTGCCCGTCATCTGTTCGGTGGAAGCGGGCATCCGCGCCTCGCTCGCGGCTGTGCGGACGCCCTACGCTCGCCCGGTTCCCGCACCGATGGAGAGCATCCATCTCGGGGCGGCTCTCGAAAGCCTGCTCGGCGGCACGAAGCCGGACGGAGCGGGCAGGGGTTAGGTCTCCCCCATGCGCGGCGAACTGTGATCCCCGTACCGGGTTACCCGTGTAGAGCCGGGACACGGAGGCGAGGTTGCCGCGCTACTTCTTCGACGTGCACAACGGCAATCGTCACCATGGCTTCGAGCGTGACGATGAGGGCACCATTTGCCCCGATTTCGAGGCCGCTCGCGTGCAGGCGATGGCGACTTTGCCTGAGATCGGGCGCTGGGAAATCCCACGGGACGGCGATAAGCAGGCCTTCACGGTGCTGGTGCGCAATGAGACCGGCTCGATCGTCTACACGGCGACGCTGACCTTCGCCGGGCTCCGTTTGAATGGCGATGCAAGCTAATGTCGTGCTCAGGCTGTCGCGGACAGCTTGAGCACGTCTGCCATGGTGACGCGCCGGTCGGCCTCATTGCACAGGTGTAGAAGGGTGGATTGGCGGAACCGGATGTCGCCCGTCACCTCCTCACCGAGCCAGTCGGGCCGCACGTAGTGTTGGGCGGGGTCGTCGAGCTCCACCTCGGCGAAGACCATGCCGGACAGGGCGCCCTGGAAGACATCCACTTCCCACATCAGCCCCTCGTGAGGCACGCAGTGGCGAACCTTCTCGATCACCCGGCCGGTGCAGACCTGATCCAGCATCGAGCGTCCGTCGTCGTAAGGGATCTCGTATTCGAATTCCGGGCGAGCGATGCCGTCGCGGGCGCCTTTGACCGTGAGCCAGGCCTGTTCGCCATCCAGGCGGACGCGAACCTTGCCGCGTGCGAAATGCCCGACGAGCCCATCCTTGAGATGCCGCACGGACGCCACAGCGGAGCGCCAGCCGTCATGCGCCACCAAAAACTTCCGCTCAATCTCTAGGCGCATGAGTCTCCGGCCCCTTCGGAGGGCGGGTGTTACCGCATCGAAAGCTAACGGTCAGTCCCCTCACGCTACGTTGTGGTGGTATGGTGGCGCATGACGCGCACCCGACCCGTCACGATTTGTCGAGTCGGGCAAAAACCTTCGCGGCCTCACGTGTCGCCAACGAAAAGCCCTTCGACAGGACCGTCTCATGTCAGCCCTGCCTTGGTAGGTCGCCCGCGGCCAGAATTAAGACTTGGCAGTGTCGGCGTCTGCGATGCACTGGCGGCGATTTGACATCTGAGCGGGCATATCGGCTGCATGAATTGAGGAGCCACAATACTTGATTAACTACGCTCACGGATGCGTGAGCGAAATCCAATCTATTCATTTCATCGAAGTAGAGACACGTCTAGAAACACTCACCCATCAAAAACGACGGGTTTAGGATCTAGTAAGGATCAAATAAAGTGTCGAACGGCGTTACTCTCACCGCGGCCACCCGTCAGAACCTGCTGTCGCTGCAGGATACGGCGTCTCTGACGGCCACCACCCAGAACCGCCTTGCCACCGGCAAGAAGGTCTCCTCGGCCCTCGACAACCCGGTCACCTTCTTCACCTCGCAGGCCCTCGACCAGCGGTCGGGCGATCTGTCGAGCCTGCTCGACGGCATCTCCAACGGCGTGCAGGCGATCCAGGCGGCCAACCAGGGTATCACCTCCATCCAGAAGCTGGTGGATCAGGCCAAGTCCGTCGCCAACCAGGCGATCTCGACCCAGATCACCACCAACGGCACGGCTTCGACGGCGTTCAGCGCCAACACCACCGCCGCCACGACCATCAACCTGTTCGTGAACGGCACCTCGACCTCGGCCACCATCCCGACCAGCGCCACGATCGATCAGGCCATCACGGCCCTCAACACGGCGGTCGGCGCGGGCAGCTTCTCGAAGGACTCGACCGGCACCAAGATCGTGATGAACGCGAGCTCGGATGTCGAGTTCAACACCACCGCCGACCAGACGAACCTCGGCTTCGCGGCCGGTTCGGGTTCGACCACGGC
The DNA here is from genome assembly GCF_042661665.1 of Methylobacterium komagatae. Classification (NCBI taxonomy): domain Bacteria; kingdom Pseudomonadati; phylum Pseudomonadota; class Alphaproteobacteria; order Hyphomicrobiales; family Methylobacteriaceae; genus Methylobacterium; species Methylobacterium komagatae. Next base: position 335,349 of record NZ_JBHSWN010000001.1, on the reverse strand, counting down.
CTACGGCGCCACCACGGCGGTGGCGCAGAGCGCCGACCTCACGGTTTCCGGCGTGTCCGCCCGTTCTGCCCTCGCGTCACAGTACAACAGCCTGCTGACCCAGATCGATCAGCTGGCCAGTGACGCGAGCTTCAACGGCACGAACCTGATCGGCGGTAAGGGCACCAACAACAACCTGACGATCAACTTCAACGCCAAGGGCAACTCGAACCTTACGGTCACCGCGACCGACGCGACTTCGAACGGCCTGAGCCTGAAGGCGATCACCGGCAGCTCCGCCGCCGGTACCGTGGGTCAGGGCAACTTCCTGCTCAACAAGGACATCAACACCACCCTGAACAGCCTGACCACGGCGTCGAACTCTCTGCGGTCGAGCCCTCGACCTTCGGCTCGGCCCTCTCGGTCGTGCAGAACCGTCAGGACTTCACCAAGAACCTGATCAACGTGCTCGACACGGGCTCCGCGAACCTGACGAACGCCGACCTCAACGCCGAGGCGGCGAACTCTCAGGCCCTCTCGACCCGCCAGTCGCTGGGCATCTCCGCCCTGTCGCTCGCCAACCAGGCTCAGCAGGGTATCCTCCAGCTCCTCCGCTAATCCGGGGCGCCTACGAGCTAGTCAGAATGCGGTCGCACTCCGGTGCGGCCGCTTTTCTGTTTCAATCCTTCAGCCGACTCTCCGGCCATCCGGCTCCGCTGAGATTTCCAGGGCGCGCGCCAGTATGTCCCGTCGTGCGACGGGGGCCTTCCCGAGCTTACGGCCCGTGCTGGCCCGGTCGAGCCCAATGAGCGTCGCGACCGGGATCAGGCCGATGGCCACGATCAACAACGCGGCTGCCGCGCCGTCCTCGTAGGTGCCGCGTGCGGCTTCCCCGTAGAGATGGGTGCTCAAGGTTTCGACATTCAGCGGCCGCAGCAGCAGCGTCAGCGGCAATTCCTTGGCGATGTCCACGAAGACCAGCAGGGCGCCGCTCAGCAGCGCGGGCCTGACGAGGGGCAGTTGCACGCCGATCAGCGTCGCGAGCCGACCGCGCCCCAGCATCCGTGCCGCGTCCGGAATGCTGCGGGGAATGCGGGCGAGGCCCGCTTCCGTCGCACCAACGGAGATCGTCAGGAATCGCAGGCCGTAGCCGATCACCAGGGCCGCCCCCGTGCCGAGCCCGACCAGGGCCGGTCCGGTGCCGCCGAGGCCCAGCCCATCGGCCAGGGTGGCATCGAGCAGGGCGAGGGGTCCGAGCAGGCCGACCGCGAGCACGGTGCCCGGCATGGCATAGCCGAGCCCCGCCATCCTGATGAGCGCCTTGCCCGCCCGGGGATTCAGGAGCGTCGGCGCGGCCGCGACGAGGAGCCCGACGCTGACGACCAGCATGGTCGCGAGCCCGGCATAGAGGATGGTGTTGGCCGTCTCCGCGAGGAGGCTCGCGGGAAGGCCGACGCTCAGCGCACGACGAAGGGCCGAGGCCAGAAGGTAGCCCGCCGGTGCCGCGAAGCCGATGACGACAGGGACGAGACCGAGGCCGAGGGCAAGCCCGCCACGCCAGCCGGTGAGGTGGCGACGTGCCATCGCCTGTTCGCGGCGTCCGCTTCCCGCATAGCCGCGTCCGCCACGGGCGACGCGTTCCAGGCCCACGAAGAGCAGGATGCTGCCCAGGATGACGAGGGCGATCTGCGACGCGCCGGGTAAGTCCGAGCGGTTCACCCAGGTGGCATAGACCTGCACGGTGAGGGTACGGACTCCAAGAAATTCGGCTGCGCCGACATCGTTGACCGCCTCCATCAAGGCGAGTCCGGTGCCGAGGGCGACCGCTGGGCGGGCCAGAGGCAGCGCGACGCGCAGAAAGCTGCGGACGGGCCCCGCGCCGAGCATGCGCGCCGCCTCCAGGAGTGACCCTGCGCGCATCAGGAACAGCGCCCGCGTCGGAAGATAGACATACGGATAGAGGACGAAGCCCAGCAGCAGGATGCATCCGGGCAAGGTGCGCAGATCCGGGAAGGGAAGGTCTCGCGGGCTCGCCAGACCGAACAGGGCGCGCAAGCCGCTCTGCACCGGCCCGAGCGGATGCATGAGGTCGAGATAGGCGTAGGCGACCACATAGGTCGGGACAGCCAGCGGCAGGAGCAGGGCGGCCTCGACGAAGCGGCGGCCCGGAAAGTCGAAGGCCGCGACGAGCCACGCCGCCCCGGCCCCGAGCCCGATCACCATGAGCCCGACGCCGACGAGGAGCAGGGCGGTGTCGCGAAGGGCCTGGGGCAGCACGTAGGCGACGAGATGCGGCCACAGTTCCCCCGTGCCTTCCAACGCCGCGACGGCGAGGGAGAGAACCGGCGCCAGAAGCGCCATGACGAGGACACCGAACGCCGCCCAACCAAATAGCCGGGCGACGGGGATCGCAGGGATCACGGAAGGAGATGGTCCGTCAGTTGTCGAACCCGACCTTGTCGATGAGGAGGCTCGCCGCCTTCCGGTTGCGAGCAATCTCGATCAGAGGCGTCGAATCGATGGTGAGCGAGCCGAAGGACGACAGCAGCGGATCGACCGCCGCGTCGGGCTTCACGGGATACTCGTAATCGGTGCGGGCATAGAGCGCCTGGGCCTCGTCGGAAACGAGATATTCCAGGAACTTCACCGCCTCGTCGCGGTTCGGCGCGTTCTTGGCGACGATCGCGCCCGACACGTTCACGTGGGTGCCGCCGCCCTCGAAGGTCGGCAGGATCACCTTGATCGCATCGCCCCATTTCTGCTGGTCCGGTCCGCCACGCCCGGACCGCATCAGGCCGACATAGTAGGAATTGCCGAGCCCGACCTCGCACAGGTCGGCGGCGATGTCGCGGGCCACGTCTCTGTCGCCGCCCGCCGCCTTGCGGGCGAGGTTCGCCTTCACGCCCTTCAGCCACGCCTCGGTCTTGTCTGCCCCGTGCCGGACGAGGAAGGCCGAGACCAACGCCGTGTTGTAGGGGTGCTGCCCCGAGCGGATGCAGACCTTCCCCTTCCATTGCGGATCGGCAAGCGACTCATAGGTCGCGCTTCCCAGGTCCTTCAGATCCTTGTCCGCGTAGAGGACACGGGCGCGCATGGAGAGGCCGAACCAGCGCCCCTCGGGATCGCGAAGGGCGGCGGGCACCGCCGATTCGAGCGCCTGTGAGCGCACGGGCTGCGCGAGGTCGCGGTCCACCAACTCGATCAGATTGCCGATATCGACGGTCATCACGACATCCGCGCCGGAGCGGGCGCCCTCGGCCGCGACGCGCTCGGCCAAGCCCTTCTCCACGAAGACCGTGTTGACCTTCACGTTGCTCTTGGCCGCGTAGGCCTCGATCAGCGGCTTGATCAATCCCGGCTCGCGGGTGGTGTAGAGGTTGACCTCCGCCGCTTGGGAAATTCCAGCCGAGCCAAGCCCTGCGAGCAGAGCAATCATGCCGAGACGAGACACGCTAAAATCCCCCGGTTCAACTATAGGAACAGAGCGATACACAGCGTGATGCGCTCAGGCAAGCGCGCTTTGTTTGTAAGTATTCTAATTATACTTGCGATTTAGGCTCCGTTTCAGTGTCCGTCGTCCGTGCCGGCGAAGACATGCGCGAGTTCGGAAGCGACGGCGAGGCCGACGCGTTCGGTGGTGTCGTGTGCCTGGGGCACGGTCAGCCGCAGGGGCGCGTCGAGCCCCGCGACGGCGAGGTCGAGGCGGGCAAGCGAGCCCGCGAAAGCCCGTCGCAGGACGCGGCCGGGTACACCCTCGCCCTCGGGCAGGAGGCGGATCGCTTCCGGGCGCAAGCAGACCCGCACCGCGCCTGCGGCGAGCGACGGGGGCGCGGCGAGGGGGCCGAGCGGCGTCTCGATCCGTCCGCCGACGGCCTGGCCGGGGATCTCGATGATGTCGCCGAGGGCACGGGCGGCGAAGGGGCTGGCGGGCGCGCGGTAGAGCGCCTCGGCCGTACCGGATTGAACGAGGCGCCCCGCGCGCATCAGCGCGATGCGATCGGCGATCTCCACCGCCTCCGCGGCGTCGTGGGTGACGAGGATCGCGCTCATCCCCGTCTGCCGAAGGACGGCGAGGGTGTCGGCGCGGACCCGCTCCCGCGTGCCGGAATCGAGGTTCGAGAAGGGCTCGTCCAGAAGTAGCACGCGCGGGCGCGGGGCCAGGGCGCGCGCCAGGGCGACCCGCTGCGCCTCGCCACCCGAGAGGTCCGCCGGGTAGCTGGCCGTGCGGTCAGCCAGCCCGACCTCGCGGAGGCGCTCCATCGCAACCGACTCTGCCTCTGCATTGGGCAGACGGTTCAATCCGAACCGGACGTTGGCCAGCACGGTGAGGTGAGGGAACAGCGCGTAGTCCTGAAACATCAGGCCGATGCCCCGCGCCTCCGGGGGAACGAAGGCGCCCCGTCCGGCCACCACGCGCCCGTCGATGCGGATCGTCCCGCCATCCGGCGTATCGAGGCCGGCGATGAGGCGCAGAAGCGTACTCTTCCCGCAGCCGGAATCGCCCAGAACCGCCAGGATCTCACCGGCCGCCAGCGTGAGCGAGACGCGGTCGAGGGCGAGGTTGCCGCCGAAGCGGCGGCTGACCTCGGCCACGTCGAGCCGCGCCTGCTCTGGCGCTGTGCTGTGTCCCCCCGACCCGTTCATCGATGCTCCCGGCGCGAGACCACGAGCCTGGCTCGCGTCACCCGCGTGTTGGCAGAGGAACGTGTGAGGCGCCATGCATCATCCCGAATGATCCGCCGGGATTGCGCGAACCCTTGGAAGGATGTTCCCCAGAGTTGTTTCCTGGGGGAAGAATGTCACTCGTTCGTCGATCCCCTGGACGACGGGCGCCAAGCTCGTAGGGTAGCGTCGCCCTCGCCCGAACGACGGAGAAGACGGCTACGGTGGCCCGGTGCTTGCAAGACCGCAACCGAGCTCGGCAATGCCGGGATCTCACCGACCGTCGCGCGGATGCGTGCCCCCTCGCTGCGGGCACGCCTCACCCTCAACGGGTGTCGCGCGGGCTCCAACGACCGACCCACCCGCTGAGACGGCCGCCCCGGCATGTGGCCTGATCATGCTTGATGACAACGGCCTGAACATTCCGGCCAGGAGACGATGATGGACCGCAGGACCTTCCTCAAAAGCTCCGCCGCCCTGGGCGCCGCCGGTCTCGCGGCACCGCGCCTCGCCACACCGGCCCTGGCGCAGGGGGCCAAGGTCCTTCGCTTCGTGCCGCAGGCGAACCTCGCGAACTTCGATCCCGTGTGGGGCACCCAATACGTGGTCCGCAACGCGGGCGTTCTCGTATGGGACATGCTCTACGGGGTCGATACCAACCTGAAGCCGCAGCGGCAGATGGTCGGCTCCGAAGAGGTGAGCGCCGATGGCCTCACCTGGACGTTCAAGCTCCGCCCCGGCCTGAAATTCCACGACGGCGAGCCGGTCCTCGCCAAGGACGTGGTGGCGAGCCTCAACCGGTGGATGGGCCGCGACCCCATCGGCGGCATGATCAAGGGCATCCAGGACGAGCTGGCGGCCGTCGATGACACCACCTTCCGCTGGCGCCTGCGCAAGCCCTTCCCGAAGCTGCTCTTCGCGCTGGGCAAGACCAACGTCCCCGGCGCGTTCATTATGCCGGAGCGGATCGCCAAGACGGACCCGTTCACGCAGATCACCGAATATGTCGGCTCCGGGCCGATGAAGTTCCTGAAGAACGAGTGGGTGCCCGGCGCTCGCGCCGCCTTCGAGACCTTCAAGGATTACGTGACCCGCGACGAGCCGGCCTCCTGGCTCGCAGGCGGAAAGCGGATGCTGGTCGACCGGGTCGAGTGGGTGATCATGCCCGACGCCGCAACCGCCTCGGCAGCGCTGCAGAACGGCGAGGTCGATTGGTGGGAGAATCCGATCCCCGACCTCGTCCCGCTCCTGCGCAAGAACAAGGACATCAAGGTCGATATCGCCGACCCGCTGGGCAATGTCGGCTCGTTCCGGATGAACCACCTGCACCCGCCCTTCGACAACCCGAAGATCCGGCAGGCCGTCCTCGTGGGCATGAACCAGGAGGATTACATGCGCGCCATCGTCGGTGACGACGATGCCCTGTGGAAGCCGCTGCCGGGCTTCTTCACCCCGGGCACCGCGCTCTACAGCGAGGCGGGTGGCGCCAAGGTCGGCAAGGGCGACATCGAGACCGCCAAGAAGATGCTGAAGGAGGCGGGCTACAAGGGCGAGAAGGTCGTGTGCATCGTCGCGCAGGACCAGCCGATCACCAAGGCGCAGGGCGACATCACCGCCGACCTGCTGAAGCAGATGGGCTTCAACGTCGATTTCGTCGCCACCGATTGGGGCACGGTCGGCACCCGCCGGGCTTCCAAGACACCGGTCGCGCAGGGCGGGTGGAACATGTTCCACACGTGGCACGCGGGGGCGGATGCCATCAATCCGGCGGGCTATCCAGCGGTGCGCGCCAACGGCGACAAGGCGTGGTTCGGCTGGCCGAACGTGCCTGCGGTCGAGGCCGGGATCGCTGAATGGTTCGATGCGTCGGACGAGAAGTCCGAGAAGGCGGCGATCGACAAGACCAACGCCGCCGCCCTGGACGGCGTGGTCTTCGCGCCGACCGGCTTCTTCCTCGGCTATCAGGCGTGGCGCTCGAACGTGACGGGCATCGTGAAGGGGCCGCTTCCCTTCGCCTGGGGCGTGTCCAAGACCTGAGGCTCCGATGCTCGGCTATATTGCGCGGCGGATCCTCGCCACGATTCCGGTGATGGCGGTGGTGGGGCTGTTCGTCTTCAGCCTCCTCTACCTCTCGCCCGGCGACCCCGCCGCCATCATCGCGGGCGATCAGGCAACCCCAGCCGATATCGAGCGCATCCGCGCCTCGCTCGGCCTGGATCGCCCGTTCCTCGTCCGCTTCGGCGAATGGGCGTGGCGGATCCTGCACGGCGATCTCGGCATCTCGATCTTCACCAACCTGCCGGTGACGACCCTGATCTCGCAGCGGGTCGAGCCGACCGTATCGCTCATGCTCGTCACGCTCGTCTTCGCCATCGTCGTCGCGGTGCCGTTGGGCGTCGTGGCGGCGTGGAAGGCGGGCAGCCTGATCGACCGGTTGGTGATGGGCATCGCGGTGACGGGCTTCTCCGTGCCCGTCTTCGTGGTGGGCTACGTGCTGGCCTACATCTTCGCGTTGCAGCTCAATTGGCTGCCGGTGCAGGGTTACACCCCCTGTCCCAGGGGCTCTGGCCCTGGCTGTCGAACCTGATCCTGCCCTCGGTGACCCTCGGACTCGTTTACATCGCGCTGATCGCACGGGTGACGCGGGCCACCATGCTCGACGTGCTGAGCCAGGATTACGTGCGCACCGCCCGCGCCAAGGGCCTCGCCCAACGCAAGATCCTGTTCGTCCATGCCCTGAAGAACGCGGCGGTGCCCATCGTCACGGTCATCGGCATCGGCATCGCGCTGCTGATCGGCGGCGCGGTGGTGACGGAGACGGTGTTCGCCATCCCCGGCCTCGGGCGGCTGACGGTGGATGCGATCCTGCGCCGGGACTACCCCGTCATCCAGGGCGTCGTGCTGCTGTTCAGCTTCACCTACGTGCTGGTCAATCTCGCCATCGACCTCTTCTACACGATACTCGATCCGAGGATTCGCTATTGAGCGCGACGACCGTTCCGCAGATGGACGCCGCCGCTCCGGCGGTGGCGGCCCCGCTCCCCGACGTCATTCCCCCGCGCAAGGCGCGCGGGCCGGTCTGGCGCTTCATCCGGCGCTATCCGACCGTTGTGGCGGGCGGCGTCATCCTCACCTTGATCCTGCTCGCGGCCCTGCTGGCCCCGTGGCTCTGGACCGTCGATCCCACCGCCTTGGCTCCGGCCAAGCGCACGCGTCCGCCCTCGGCGCAGTTCTGGTTCGGCACCGACATGCTCGGTCGCGATATCTATAGCCGCGTGATCTACGGGGCGCAGGTCTCGCTGCTCGTCGGCTTCTCGGTGGCGGTGCTCGCTTCCATCGGCGGCCTCGCCATCGGCCTCGTCTCGGGCATGGTGCGCTGGCTCGACGGCATCGTCATGCGTGTCGTGGACGGCATGATGTCGATCCCTCCGATCCTGCTCGCCATCGCCCTCATGGCGCTGACGCGGGGCTCGGTGCAGAACGTCATCATCGCCATCACCATCGCGGAGATCCCGCGCGTCGCCCGCCTCGTGCGCGGCGTGGTGCTGTCCCTGCGCGAGCAGCCCTATGTCGAGGCGGCGGTGACGACCGGCACGCGGATGCCCGCGATCATCTGGCGGCACATCCTGCCCAACACCCTCGCGCCGATGACGGTGCAGGCGACCTATATCTGCGCCTCCGCCATGATCACCGAGGCGATCCTGTCCTTCATCGGCGCGGGCGTCCCGCCCTCGGTGCCGACCTGGGGGAACATCATGGCCGAGGGCCGCGCCCTCTGGCAGGTGAAGTTCTACATCATCCTGTTCCCGGCCATCGCCCTGTCCCTCACCGTGCTCGCGGTGAACCTCGTCGGCGACGGGCTGCGCGATGCCCTCGACCCCCGCATGGCCAAGGAAGTGTGAGGTGCAGCGCATGAACGAGGCACCGCTCCTCTCCATCGAGAGTCTCCAGGTCCATTTCCGCACCCCCGAGGGGGTCAACCGTGCGGTGGACGGCGTATCCTTCGCCATCGGCGCGGGCGAGACGCTGGCCATCGTGGGCGAATCCGGCTGCGGCAAGTCGGTGACGTCGATGTCGATCCTGCGGCTCCTGCCGGAGCCCCCGGCGGCCATCGCGGGGAAGATCCGCTTCCAGGGGACCAACCTCCTCGATCTCTCCGACCGGGAGATGCGCAAGATCCGCGGCAACGACATCAGCGTGATCTTTCAGGAGCCGATGACCAGCCTGAATCCGGTGCTGACCGTGGGCCGCCAGATCGGCGAGACGCTACGTCTGCACCAGGGCCTCAGCCGGGCGCAGGCCGAAGAGCGCGCGGTGGAGATGCTGACCCTCGTCGGCATTCCGGAGCCGAAACGGCGGGTTCGGGAATATCCGCACCAACTCTCTGGCGGCATGCGGCAGCGGGTGATGATCGCCATCGCGCTCGCCTGCTCGCCGAAGCTCCTCATCGCCGACGAGCCGACCACGGCCCTCGACGTGACGATCCAGGCGCAGATCCTCGACCTGATGCGCGATCTGAAGCGGCGCGTCGGCGCGGCGATCATGCTCATCACCCACGATCTCGGCGTGGTGGCCGAAGTCGCTGACCGCGTGGTCGTCATGTATGCGGGCCGGAAGGTGGAGGAGGCCTCGGTCGTCGACCTGTTCCGCAATCCGCGCCATCCCTATACGCGCGGCCTGATGGGGGCGGTGCCCCGCCTCGGGGCCGCCGAACATGGCGAGACCGGGCGGCTGGCCGAGATCCCCGGCATGGTGCCGAGCCTCAAATCCCGCATCGAGGGCTGTGTCTTCGCGGGCCGTTGCCCTCAGGTCGCTGAGATCTGCCGCAAGGCGGCACCTGCCCTTGAGGAAAAGGGGCCGTCGCATCTCGCGGCCTGTCATTTCGCGCCGAAGGACGCCCTCGCGGCATGAGCGGCCACGATCAGACCCTGCTCGAAGTCAACGATCTCAAGAAGCACTTCGCCCTCGGCGGTGGCCTGTTCGGCCGCGACGCCAAGGTACTTAAAGCGGTGGATGGCCTGTCCTTCACCGTGGCGCGAGGGGAAACCCTGTCCCTCGTCGGTGAGTCCGGTTGCGGAAAATCCACTGTCGCCAAGGCGTTGATGCGTCTTTACCGTCCGACCGCCGGTCAGGTCGTTCTCGGCGGAAAGCGCATAGACGAATTGTCGGACGGCGCACTCCGCCCGATGCGCCGCCGGATCCAGATGGTGTTTCAGGATCCGTTCTCGTCTCTCAACCCGCGTATGCGGGTGCGGGCGATCCTGGCCGAGCCGATCCGCAATTTCGGCCTCGCCAAGGGCCGAGCCGACATGGAAGCGCGTCTTGGCGCCCTGATGGAGCGGGTCGGGTTGCCGCGCGATGCGCTGGGGCGCTTTCCGCACGAATTCTCGGGCGGGCAGCGGCAGCGCATCGGCATCGCCCGCGCGCTCGCCGCCGAGCCGGATCTGATCATCTGCGACGAGGCGGTCTCGGCGCTCGACGTCTCGGTGAAGGCGCAGATCGTCAACCTGCTCTGCGACCTCCAGCGCGATCTGCACCTCGCCATGCTGTTCATCTCGCACGATCTCGCCATCGTGGAGCACATGACCCACCGGGTCGCCGTGATGTATCTCGGCAAGATCGTGGAGATCGGCCCGCGCCGGGAACTCTTCACCGCCCCGAAGCACCCCTATACGCAGGCGCTGCTCTCGGCGGTGCCCGTACCGGAGCCGGGGGCGGCGCGCACCCGCATCGTGCTGAAGGGCGACGTGCCGAGCCCCATCGCTCCGCCGCCCGGATGCCGCTTTCACACCCGCTGCCCGCATGCCTTCGACCGTTGCCGCACGGAGGTGCCGAAGCTCCTGTCCGTGGGGCGTGGGCACGAGGCGGCCTGCCACCTCAACGAGGCGTCAGGGGAGGGGACGGCTCACTTGTCCGCTTCGACGGCGCTGATGGGCGTCCAGTAGCACGTGCCGCCATCCTTCGGCGTCAGGCAGATATAGCCGAGCGTCTTGGACTGGGGGACGACCTCGTCCCCCGGCTTCCAGCTCTTGCACTCTCCCGAGGCGAGGTTCGCTTGCAGAAGCTGGCCGAAGCCCGCCTCATCGCCGGCCTGGACGAGCTGGAACAGGCGCTCGGTCACCGCTTTCGCGTGGCAGCCGAAACGGCTCTTGGTGATCGTGTCGGCCTGAGCCGTGGAGCCCCAGCCCATGACGGCGAGGGCGAGCGCGAGGGCGGTCTTCTTCAAGGAACGGTTCCTCCGGGTTCAGTCGGCCGCGTCTTTGCCGGGCGATCTGGTCGTAAATCGGATCGGGGAAAAGGTGGCCGATGGGCGCGCCACCCTGGCGATGCCGGGCGGGATTGTTATGTCATGCCGCCATGACGCAAGTCCGCCTCGACGCCCCGCCCGCCCTGCGCCGGATTCCCTCCGTCGAGCGGCTGCTCGCCCACGCCATGGGCCTTTCCCTCGCCGCGGAGTACGGGCGCAGCGCCCTGACCGGTGCGATCCGCGACGATCTCGCCCGGATCCGCGCCGGCGATGCTCCCGCGGGTGACGAAGCGGAGATCCTGGCCCGATGCGGCGAAGCCCTGGCCGCCGATCGCCAGCCTTCGCTGCGGCCGGTCTTCAACCTGACCGGTACGGTGTTGCACACGAATCTCGGCCGGGCCCTGCTGCCGCGCTCGGCGGCGAGGGCCGTCGAGGCCGTGATGGTGCAGGCAACGAACCTCGAATTCGACCTCGCCACCGGCAACCGGGGCGAACGCGATGACCATGTCGAGAGGCTGATCTGTCGCCTGACCGGTGCGGAGGCGGCGATCGTCGTCAACAACAACGCCGCCGCCGTATTGCTGGTTTTGAACGCGCTCGCCATGCGCAAGGAGGTCGTGGTCTCGCGCGGGGAACTTGTAGAGATCGGCGGCTCCTTCAGGGTGCCGGATGTCATGGTGCGGGCCGGATGTCGCCTGCGCGAGGTCGGCACTACCAACCGCACCCACCTGCGCGACTTTGCGGAGGCCTTCGGCCCGGCCACCGGCCTCGCGATGAAGGTCCATCCGAGCAACTACGCCATCACCGGCTTCACGGCTCAGCCCGACCCGGATGCCCTGCACGCGCTTTGCCGCGAGCGCGGCGTGCCCTTGGCCGAGGATCTCGGCAGTGGCAGCCTGATCGACCTCGCAGCCTACGGCCTCCCGCCCGAGCCGACCGTGACCTCAGCCCTGTCGCGGGCCGATGTCGTGACCTTCAGCGGCGACAAGCTCCTCGGCGGGGTCCAGTGCGGCATCGTCGCGGGGCGTAAGGATCTCCTCGCGCGGATCCGGAAAAGCCCGCTCAAGCGGGCGCTGCGTGTCGACAAGATGACCTACGCCGCACTCGAAGCCGTGCTGCGGCTCTATCTCCATCCCGAGCGGCTTCGGGACGAATTGCCGACGCTCCGCCTGCTCACCCGCGAACGGGCGGACATCGCCGCGCAGGCGAGCCGCCTCGCTCCCGCCGTCGCGGAACGATTGAAGGGCCGGGCCGAGGTCTCCGTGATGGACACGATGAGCCAGATCGGCTCAGGGGCTTTGCCCATCGAGACCCTTCCGAGCGCCGCCCTGGTCCTGACGCCCATCGCCGAGGGCCGCTCCCGAAGCGCGGGAGGGCGTTGTCGCCGCCTCGCCGAGAGCCTTCGCGGACTTCCGACGCCGATCATAGGCCGAATCAAGGACGATGCGATCCTGCTCGATCTGCGCACCCTGGAGGACGAACAGGGCTTCCTCGACAGCCTCTCGGTTTTGTAGCCTAATAACATCGGCTTTCGGGAGGTTGACGCGTTGCGAAAACTCGCATGCGATGACATCCCGCATGTGATTTCCTGGCAATATGCTAAGGCTGTTGCGCGGGCCGCCACGGAGCCGGGCGGGCGAGGCGACGTAGAGTATTGGACGAGCGGTCACGATGGCGGACGCGGCAAAGACGATCGACCTTTCGCCTGTCTCGGACCCGCTGCGTCTCGACAACCAGCTTTGCTACGCGCTCTACGCTGCGGCTCACCGCATGACCAAGTCCTACCGGCCGCTTCTGGAACGCCTGGGTCTCACCTATCCGCAATATCTCGTGCTGCTGGTCCTGTGGGAGCAGGACGGAGTCACCGTGTCCGAGATCGGCCGCCGCCTGCGGCTCGATTCTGGAACGCTGACCCCCGTTCTGAAGCGGCTGGAGACGGCTGGCTTCCTTCGTCGCACCCGGCGCGTCAGCGACGAACGGGAGGTCGAGATCGGCCTCACCGCGCAGGGCCGCGAATTGAAGAACGAGGCCGTTGCGGTGCGCGAGACGGTGATGTGCCAGCTCGAAATGACCGAGCCGGAGATCCGCAGCCTGCGCCGGGACCTCAGCCTCGTGATCGACCGGCTCGGCGCAGCCGAGTGAGCCTCACCGCCTCAGGCGGTTGCCGAGGACGAAGCCGAACAGCCCCATCAGGATGATGCCCACCGCGCCCTCGATGCCGACCAGAAGGTTGGTGACCCGGCCCGTGGGCTTCAGGCCGATCTCCGGCGGGTTGGCCGTCATCATGTTGAGCGCGCTGTAGCTCAGAAGGTCGAGGGGGTTGTAGGTCGGCCCCGCCTCGGGCCCTTCGAGGATGATGAGCCCGCCGGTCATGCCATAGAGCACGGCGAAGACGCCGATCAGCAGCGTGAAGGCGCGGGCGATGCGCGACAGGCTCTCACCGTAATCGCACAGCCATTCCACGAAGCGATCCGCGACCCAGCGGTAGCCGTGCCGGGTGAGGCCCTGGGCGTCGCGTGCACGCCAAGCCTCCAACGCCTGGGCACCGGCGTGATGGCGGCCCATTCGCCGCCCGCGCTTATAGGCCCAACTTGCTCCGTCCTGATCGCCGATGCTTTTCCAGTTCTGCTCGAGGGCGAGGTAGCTCGACTGAGCGGCGGCGAAATCGCCCGCTGCCTCTTCGCCCACGGCCCCGCCCAATTGCTCGACATGCATCCGCGTGCCGTTGAGCCACGCGCCGGAGAAGCGCGCATGGCGCAGGCGGCACGTCGCGAGGTTGAGCCGCACGAGATTCGTGTCGGACAGGTCGGCACCGGAGAAATCGGCACCGTCGAGTTTCGCCCCCGTGAAGCTCGCCCCGCGCAGGCGCGAGCCTGCCAGGACCGCTTTCGTCAGGCTAGCGCCCTCGAAATCCGCCTGTGTCAGGTTGGCGTCGCCGAGCTTCGCTTCGTCGAGCCGGGCATCGCGGAACGTCGTGTCGTCGGCATCCGCCCCCGTGAAATCGGTGCCCCACAGATCGGCGCGGCTGAAGTCGGCCCCGTCGAGAAGGCCTTCGGACAGGTTCGCGAAGCGCATCGCCGCGCCGCAGAACCGGGCATCCTCCAGCATGGCCCTCGACAGACTGATCTGGCCTGCCACGACATCGCTGAAATCGGCGCCGGAGAGGTCGCTGTCCGAGAGGTCAGCTTCCTCGAGGATCGCCCCGGCGAGACGCACCGAGCGCCCGACCGAGCCTGCGAGCCGCGCCCGGCGCAGATTCGCCCCGCTGAGATTCGCGTCGTCCATGCGTGCACGGGTGAGGTCGGCGCCCGCGAGCGCGAGGCCGCCGCTCTCTTCGTCGCGCCACGCGGCCGCCTCACCCTCCGGGCCCTGAAGGGCGAGGGCATCGCGGCTGCAATCCAGGCGCGCGAGGTCGAGCCCCGGCGCCGCGAGCGGTTCCGATGCCGCGGCTGCGTCGAGCAGGGCCCGCACCCGCTGTTCCGGCAGGGCGGCACCCACGGCCTGTGTCGTCTCGTTCATGGCCGATCCATGCCGGAGCGGACGCGTCCGCGCCAGCCTCTCGACCTGCGGCGCTCACGCCTGCGCCGTCACCTTCACGGCAACGGACTTGGCGGCGGGCGTCTTGGATTGCTCGTCGTGATGCCAGAGCGGGATCAGCACGTTCATCTCAGGGTAGTAGCCGCCGCAGTTCCCTTGGGGGATGTCGTAGGCGACCACACGCAAGCCGCCGAGTCGGCGGCTCACGCCGTCATCGCTGACCGTTTCCACCTCAGCCTGTCCACCGTCGCGCAGGCCGAGCCGGGCGATGTCGGCGCGGTTCATGAACAGCACGTCGCGCGTGCCGTCGATGCCCCGGAAACGGTCGTGATAGCCGTAGACGGTGGTGTTGAACTGGTCGTTGGACCGCAGCGTGATCAGATCCAGGATGTCGCCGCTCCGCTCGGGCAGATCGGGATCGGCCTCGATCCCGCCGGGCACGGCGAAGTTGGCCTTGCCGGTCTCGGTCTCCCAACGCCGCTCACGGGCGGGGAGCGGCTTGGCAAGCCCGCCCGGTTCGAACATCCGCCCGTTCAGGTCATGGAATACGGTGGGATAGGTCGCCTCGATCGCCTTTCGGACCAGGGCGTAATCACCCACCCAGGCGTCCCAATCGATCCGGGGATTGCGGGGCAGGGTCGCCTTGGCGATCCCGGCAATGATCGCGGGCTCTGAGCGCAGTTGCGGGCTGACAGGATCTGACATGCCGCGCGAGCCGTGGAAGCGGGCGGTCGAATCCTCCATCGAGACGTTCTGCGGTCCGCTCGCCTGCCGGTCGATCTCGATGCGGCCTAGACAGGGCAGCAGGTAGGCGACCTCGCCGTTCACGAGATGCGAGCGGTTGAGTTTGGTGGCGATCTGCACAGTAAGGCGCTGCTTGCGCCAAGCAGGCTCCATGACGCCCGTATCGGGCACGGCCCGCAGGAAGTTTCCGCCGAGGCCTATGAAGGCGCGGACACTGCCGTCGAGCACGCCCTCGCAGGTCTCCACCGTGTTCAGGCCCTTCTCCTGGGGCGGCTCGAAGTCGTAGAGTTCGCGTAGCTTGTCGTTGGGCGCCAGCTCCGGTTTCTCGGTGATGCCGACCGTCCGCTGGCCCTGCACGTTGGAATGGCCGCGCACCGGGCAGATGCCCGCGCCGGGCTTGCCGATATTGCCGCGGAGCAGAAGCAGGTTGGCGAGCATGCGCACCGTTTCGGTGCCCCTGCGGTGCTGCGTCAGCCCCATCCCGTAGACGCCGATGACCTTCTTGGCACGGGCATAGACCGAGGCCGCGCTTTCGATGGCGGTGCGGCTGAGACCGGAGCGCCGTTCGAGCGTGGGCCATTCCTGCTCGTCGCAGAACTGCTCGAACGCTTCCAGGCCGTGGGTGTGCTCGGCGATGAAGGCATGGTCGAGAACCGCCGGGCGTCCCGCAGCCCGGGCGTGCCTATCGGCGGCGAACAGCGCTTTACACATCCCGGTAATGGCCGCGAGATCGCCCCCCGCCTTCACCTGATGATACTGGGTCGAGATCCGCGTGGAGGATCTCGTCAGCATCTCGACGGGCGATTGCGGATCGGTAAAGCGTTCGAGGCCGCGCTCCTTCAGCGGGTTGAAGGTGATGATCGAGACGCCGCGCTTTCGGGCCTCTTGTAGCGGATGGAGCATCCGGGGCGAGTTCGAGCCGACATTCTGCCCGAAGAAGAAAATCAGGTCGGTTTCCTCGAAATCCTCCAGTCGCACCGTGCCGACCGGCGAGCCGATGGATTGCGGCAGTGCCACCGAGGTCGGCTCATGGCACATGTTCGAGGAATCGGGGAGGTTGTTGTTGCCGTAGAGCCGCGCGAGCAGCGCCCACATGTAGCTCGCTTCCAAGGAGGCCCGGCCCGACGCGTAGAAGACCACCGATTTAGGTTCGAGCGCCTTCAACTCGTGCCCGATCTCGGCATAGGCCTCCTCCCAGGTGCAGGGGCGATAGCGGTCGCTGGCCGGGTCGTAGCGCATCGGATGGGTCAGGCGGCCCGCTTCTTCCAGCGCGTAATCGCTCCACGTCAGCAGATCGCTGACCGTGTGCTCGGCGAAGAGGTCCGGGGTCGCCCGGCGGCGGGTCTGCTCCCAGGCGGTCGCCTTGGCGCCATTCTCGCAATATTCGAAGGCCAGGGGCTTTGCGGGCTTGGCCCACGCGCACGAGACGCACATGAAGCCGCCCGGCTTGTTCTGCTTTGTGAGCAGCGCGGTGCCGGTAACGGGCACGCCCTCCCGCGTCAGGATCTCGACCAGGGAACGGGCGGAGCCCCAACCACCGGCAGGCCCGTCATAGGGCTCGATCCGCACCTTCCGGGTACGATCGTCCTGGCTGCCCGTTTGGTCCATGACCGTTCCTTGCCGCATCCCTGGTGTTGCGAGAACGCGGGAGGCGGCGGAACGATCAAAGGCAGGTCGACGCGGGTGTCACGACACGGCGGCGAGCTTGTCCGCCATTGTTTGAATCTTATCGCGCCGCGTCGAGAAGATCAGCGTGAAGAAGGTGCGCTGGACTCCGAGTTCGGCGAGCCGCGCCTCGCATTTCTCGGCGAGCGCGCAGATGTCCGACAGTTCGCCATCGATATTGGTGCCGTTGGGATGCATCGTGGCGTCCAGCCCGCTCGCTTCGATGATCGCCTTGATCTCGCGGACATAGGGAGACACCGAAGGGCCGACGCCCATCGGCACGATGCACAAATCGGCTGACACCTTCATCGCGATATCCTCGGTTCCCGTCAGAGGGGTACCTATACACCGCGACGGTCCGGGCCCACCCTCTCCCCGCGGCCGGAGAGAGTGTTCATCCCTTACGCCGCCCGGACGGTGGCGAGGAAGTTCGCCACTTCCGCGCCGAGACGTTCGGATTGGCGGGACAGTTCTGTCGAGGCGTTGAGGACCTGAGTTGCCGCCGCGCCGGTTTCCTCCGCCGCGCCCGCGACGCTCTCGACGTTCTGGGTCACCTCGCTCGTCCCGGCGGCGGCCTTGTTGACGTTGCGGACGATCTCCTGCGTCGCCGCGCCCTGCTGCTCGACGGCCGCCGCGATGGTGGTGGCGACGCGGCTGATCTCCTCGATCCGCCCGGTGATGTTGCCGATCGCGGCGGCGGCCTCGCCGGTCGCCCCTTGGATACGGCCGATCTGACCGGCGATCTCGTCGGTCGCCCGCGAGGTCTGGTTCGCGAGTTCCTTCACCTCGGCCGCGACCACCGCGAAGCCCTTGCCGGCTTCGCCCGCCCGCGCAGCTTCGATGGTGGCGTTGAGGGCCAGCAGGTTCGTCTGGGATGCGATGTTCGAAATCATCCCGACCACGTCTCCGACGCGGGAGGCGACCTCGGTCAATTCGCGGACGAGCGATTCCGTCCGCTGCGCCTCGGTGGCGGCGTTGCGGGCCAAAGCCGCGGAGGAACCAGCCTGCTGGCCGATCTCGTGGACCGAGCAGCCAAGCTCCTCGGCTGCCGCCGCGACGGTGTTCACGTTCGTCGCGGCCTCGCGGACGGCGCTCGCCGCGGTCTCCGATTGGTTGGCCGTCTCCGTGGCCGTGCTCGCCATGGCGCCCGCCGTGGACTGCAATTGGGTCGCCGCCGCCGACACCGAGCCGACGATGCCGCCCACTGCCGCCTCGAACGCGCCCGCCATCTCGGCCAGGGTCTGGCGACGCTCCGCTTCGAGCTTGACCCGCTCTTCCTCCACGAGGGCGGCCCGCGCTTCCGCATCCTGCTGAGTGAGGATGCGGATCCGGTCCACCGCGCGGGCGATGTCGCCGATCTCGTCCATGCGTTGCGAGCCGGGGATCGTGACGTTCGCCTGACCCTCGGCCAGACCGCGCAGGGCGTCCGTGAGCTTTTCGAGCGGCGTGGTCAGCGTCGTGGCGAACACGAACATGACGAGCAGCCCCGCCAGGGTGACGAGACCGCCGACCACGAATTGCATCAGCAGGTCCTTGCGCCCGCGTTCGGCCAGGGCATCGCCGAGCTTGGCGACATCGGCCATCACCACTGCACGGGGAATGGCGATCAGCACCGACCACGTCTCCCCCGTCCGCCCGAGGCTGATCGGTGTGATGACGCGGATCTCATCGAGCGCCTTGTCGTCGCCCACGAAGCGCGCACCGGAGCGGAGCGTCTGAGCATAGCCCTGCCACGTCGTGTCGAACTTCGTGAGGGCCGAGCCAATGCCTTCGGCGTGGCGGCTCGACGCGATGACGAGACCCGATTGCGAGACGATGGCGACGTTGCCCTTACCCTCATAGAGCGACTGGCTGACGCTCTCGATCTGTTTCTGCACGAAGGAAAGGTCGAAATCGGTGCCCGCCACGCCGAGGAAGCGACCCTCATCCATGATCGGGACGGAGATAGTGGCGAGGTAAACAGACTTGCCCTGTACGATGTAGGGGAGGGGGGCCAACATGCTCTCCCGCCCCGAACGTTTCGGGCCGATGTACCAGCCGCCCTTCATCACGCCGTTCGGGTGCAAGTGTTCGCTGTCGTACTCGACCAGCGGTTGGATCGCGATCGTGCCGTCGGCCGTGCGGGTCCAGTAGGGAAGGGCGCGGCCTGTATGGTCCGAGCCGGCATCCTTCCGATCGACATAGGCTTCGTCCGAGCCGTCGAGGGCGTTCGGTTCCCAGGCGCTATAGGTGCCGTTGAAATCGGGGTTCCGCTTCAGGACGTTGAGGAGGAAATCGTTGAGCTGGAGGCGGCGAACCGCCTCGCGCGACGCGCTTTTCTTCCCCGCCGCGATGACGGTGAGAGCGCCCGCGGAGTTGCGCGCAGCATTGAAGGCGAAATCGAGCTTACTGCGAATGGTCGCCGCCTGATTGGCCGCTACCGCTTCGAGATTCTCCTTGGTTTTGCGGTCGAGGATCTCCTCCGTCGAGCGCGAGACCAGGGAGGCGGTGTTCGAGGAGGCGTACAGCCCGTATCCAACGAGGCTCGCGGTGGTTAAAGTCACGCACAGGCCGGACACCGCGATCAAACTGACTTTGACCGAACGCAATGCGCGCCATCTCGATGAGCCGAAGTGCGTAGATCTTTGCATGACCGTTTCCCGCGACGAGCGCCACGCGCACGAGCGAATTCATGCGAGGCGCCGACGCGAAAAGATCGGGCTATGCTATTTTATAGGCGATTAATCCGAGGGTTGTACCTAGGTCTTACACGCGGATGGTCTCCGGTCATTTGACCTTTGATCCAAATCAATGACGCGCCAGAAGTGGAATTACGGGCGACGCCCTCGATGTGTTTCCGGTCAACTCGATGAATCGCATGTTCCAACGGTCTAGGCCGTTCGGCTCATCCGGCGGCCGCGTTTGCGCCGCATGACAGCGACGGTCAGTCCAGCGAGCAGCAGCCCAAGGCCGGCATTCACTTCCGGCGTTGGGGCGCCACCGTAATGGGGACTCGGCCCGCCAGTGGCCCCCAAATCGAAGAGGGTCTCCACGAAGCCGCTGCCCGGCTTGCCATTCGAGGCGAATGTGTTCGGCGCGCTCCCTGAGGTCGAGGCCGAAGCTGAACGCGTCAGGCCCGGCGCCAGCCCGGACTGGATCAACCGCGGGTCGGACGTGAAGGCGATGCCGGTTTGCTGGTTGGCGGATGCACTGCCACTTCCAGCCACCATCAAATTGCACAAACACCGCCCGACTTCATCGAAGAAGCATGTACCTACGTAGTTCATGGCTAATACTCGTTAGGTAGGCCATGAACACTCTAATCAGACAACCGAATCTGACCGCAACACTTTATGCTCGAAAGCGGCAGTAACTCACAATTAAGTTTAACGGCTAGACATGCAATTGATGCGCCAAGTTGCGGCTTATAAGTTCGGAGTAATACGCAGAACAGTATTCAGCGCACCGAGGTGCCGGTGCGGGGAAAAGCTCTCTGATCGCCGACTGTCAGCATCATTGTAGGCATGGCGAAGCAATCCAGGGAGGCGGGCCATGACCGGCTGTAGCGCTTCGGTGGATTGCTTCACTTCGCTCACAAAGACAGCAACGTTGTCTGGCCGCCTTCTAATGCCGACGGAGCATTTGCTTCAGGCGGCTGTCAGCATGCGGATCCGCGTAATGCAACAGCGCCGTGGCACGAATTGCATCCGCATCGCACGCTTCGTTCGTGTGCAGGGAGCGGTATCCCCAAAATAGATAAAGGTTTCCGGGCTTCAACGTCAGGCGTAGGACGTTGTCCGCGCCTTTTTGATACGATTTCTTGAACCAGTTTTGGGCAATCGGATTATCGACGAGGGCCTTATCGACGAGGTTGCCCAGATACGTCTTGCGAATATTGCGGGTATTAGGATGGATCACCAATCGGCCAGGCATCCCGTGAGCCGGAACCGTGATCGGGATCAGGGCGGTCAAAACGTAAGAATCAAAGTGAAACATCATGGAGTGGTTTTGTGCCTCTGAGCCAGAGAGGCACCGAAGAATTTGATAGAAATTAACATCGGGCGCGGGCTTTCCAACGCCGCTCTCGTAGATGTTACGACATAGTTCGATGAACGACGGGTCTTGCGGCAGGTCGGCGAGGAAGGTCCCGCCGAGATCCTTCGTACCGCTGAATCCGACGTATTCGCCGTTGTTGCGCGCAATCGCGTCCGAGACGAACTGTTGCGCTACGCGAAGGTCGCTCGGATCGACGAAATTCTCAATCACCGCGTAGCCATTCGAATTGATTTGCTGCGCGAGGTGATTTCCAGCAATCGATGGCTGGTCTGCAAGGGAGACGTTCATAATACAATCTCTGCGCCGGCCTCGGTGTCGTCTTGTACAGTAAAGCCGACATGGCGGGAACTCGAACTTAGACTATGCCGATCGTCCCTCTGGGGTCAATGATTAATTAATGGACGATTTGATTGTGTGATCTGCAATTGCTGTGATGGTTTAATGAGCAAAAATTGCTCTTAACGACTAAAATAGCAAAATACATTCACATCACGGGCGTGGCGGGCTGCTGAAACCGCGAGCGCCCGAGACAGCCACGTGAGCGCCTGGGTTGCAAACCATGTCGTGAAGCGATGGAGCGGGTACCGGGAATCGAACCCGGGTATTCAGCTTGGAAGGCTGCTGCTCTACCATTGAGCTACACCCGCGCGAGGGCTCGTCTAGCATGCCCGTCGCCGCCTGAGAAGGCGTTCTTCAGGTTGCGAGGCCGAGCGCGGTGCGGGCTTCAGCAGGCGTGGCGACGCGGCGACCATGGCCAGCCACCGCGCCCGCCGCGAGGCTGACGAGTTCGGCATTGCTAGCCGCGAGACGATCCTTCGTGACGCGGATGTTATCCTCCAGGCCGGTGCGGACGGCATCTGCGCCGCGCGCCAGCGCCCATTCCATCACAGTCGCTTGATTGCGGCCAATCCCGGCGGCGGTCCAAGTGGCTTTCGGCAGGGTGCGGCGACACTCAGTCAGGAGAATGTCGAGCAGGTGCTCCTCCGCAGGCATGGCATTCTGCACGCCCATGACGAACTGGACATGCGGGCGCTCGTCCATCAGCCCCGCCTCGATCAGCCGCTTCGCGCCGTGCAGGTGTGACAGGTCGAAGATCTCGATCTCCGGTCGCACTCCGTTGCGCTGCATCTGTGTGGCGAGGTCGGTGACGAGGCTCGCGGCATTCTCATAGACGATGGTCGGAAAGTTGACCGAGCCCGTCGAGAGCGAGGCCATGTCCGGCCGGTGCTGGAGCGACAGGCCCCGTGCCGCCGGATCGCGCCCGCGCCCGCCCGTCGAGAATTGAACGATCATGCCGGGGCAGTGCTTGCGCAGGCCCTCCTGCACGGCAGCGAACTTGTCCGGGTCCGAGGACGGGCTCTCGTCGTCGTTGCGGACATGGATATGGGCCAACGTCGCCCCGGCCTCATAGGCCTGATGCGTCGACTCGATCTGCTCGGCGACCGTCACCGGAACGGCCGGATTATCCTTCTTGCGCGGCACGGACCCCGTAATCGCGACCGCGATCACCACCGGTGAGTCGTTTCCGGATGCCGCCATGCCGCTCGTCCCGTTCTGTCCAGTTCGCCCCGCCAGGGTGATAACCGCCCGTCGCCCCAGGCTGAACCCCGCCACGGGAACAACCGGCCCGCTTTGACCGGGCTTGAGTCGCCGCCGGGATCGTTGCACCTCTCGCTTGGATGCGAAGGGGATGGGGATGGAGAACACGGTGCTGGTCCTGAACGGACCGAACCTCAACCTGCTCGGCAAGCGCCAGCCCGAGATCTACGGCCGCGCCACGCTCCTTGATGTCGAGGATCTTTGCCGCATCACCGCTTCCGAAGTCGGCCTGAGCGCCGAGTGCCGCCAGAGCAATGCCGAGCATGTGCTGATCGACGCGATCCACGAATTCCGGGTCGGTTGCGCGGGCATCGTCATCAATGCCGGGGCCTACACGCATACGTCCGTGGCAATCCTCGATGCGCTCAACGCCTGCGAGGTGCCGGTGATCGAGTGCCACATCTCGAATGTGCATCGCCGTGAGGAATTCCGGCACCATTCCTACATCTCGAAGGCGGCCACCGCCGTGATGGCCGGGTTCGGGATCCAGGGTTATGCGCTGGCGATCCGCCACCTCGCGCATCTGCGCGCGGGCAAGGCTTGACGCCCGCCGCCGATGGCCTGAGGACACGACAGAAATCCGCACTCCCCGAAAGCCGTGACATGACTTCCTACTTGCCGATCGACCGGAAGCTGATCGCCCGTGAGGCGGCCAAGATGTTCCTGGAGATCGAGGCCGTCCATTTCTACAAGGGCGAGCCCTTCAAGTTCACCTCCGGCTGGGCGAGCCCGGTCTATACGGATTGCCGGAAGATCATCTCCTTCCCCCGGCTGCGTTCGGCGCTGACGGACTTCGCCGTGTCGACCATCGTGCAGGAGGTCGGCTACGAATCGCTGACGCATATTGCTGGCGGCGAGACCGCGGGCATTCCCTTCGCCGCCTGGATCGCGGACCGTCTCGCCCTGCCGATGCAGTACGTTCGGAAGAAGCCCAAGGGCTTCGGCCGCAACGCGCGCATCGAGGGTGAGATTGTGGACGGCGCCAAGACCCTGCTGGTCGAGGATCTGGCGACCGACGGGCGCAGCAAGATCAACTTCTGCACCGCCTTGCGTGAGGCGGGGGCCACGGTCGAGCATTGCTTCGTGCTGTTCTACTACGACATCTTCCCGGACAGTGACGCGCTCCTGAAGGAACACGGCCTGAAGATGCACGCCCTGACCACGTGGTGGGACGTGCTGGAAGTCGCCAAGGAGGCGGGCACCTTCGATCCCGCGACGCTGAAGGAAGTCGAAAGCTTCCTGCATGAGCCGGCGACGTGGTCCTCCGCCCATGGCGGCATTTCCGCCTTCGGCCAGGGCTGACCCCGCCATGACCGCATCCTCCCTCGATCGCCTGGTCATCCCCAAGCCGGATGATTGGCATATTCACCTGCGCGACGGCGCCATGCTGCGCGCCGTGCTGCCCTATACGGCGGCCCAGTTCGCCCGCGGCATCATCATGCCGAACCTCGTCCCGCCGGTAACGACGGTCGACGCAGCGTCCGCCTATCGCGAGCGCATCCTGGCGGCCCTGCCGGAGGGGCAGAGCTTCACGCCCCTCATGACCTGCTACCTCACCGACGCCACGAGCCCGGATGAGATCGAGCGGGGCTTCTCCGAGAAGGTGTGGATCGCAGCCAAGCTCTACCCGGCGGGCGCCACGACCAATTCCCATGCGGGCGTCACCGATCTCGCCAAGATCGCTCCTGTGTTGGAGCGCATGGAGCGGATCGGCATGCCGCTCCTGATTCATGGCGAAGTCACGGATCCGTCGGTCGACATCTTCGACCGCGAGGCGGTGTTCATGGAGACGAAGCTCCTGCCGCTGCTCGCCCGCCACCAGGGCCTGAAGGTCACGGTGGAGCATGCCACCACCGCCGAGATCCTCGACGTGGTCCGCGCGCACGCCTCGCGCGTGGCGGCGACGATCACGCCCCATCACCTCGTCATCAACCGCACCTCGCTCTTTCAGGGCGGTCTGCGACCGCACCTGTATTGCTTGCCGGTGGCAAAGCGCGAGCGGCACCGCCTCGCCCTGCGCAAGGCGGCGACCTCCGGCGAGACCTGCTTCTACATCGGCACCGATACGGCGCCGCATCCGGTCGGGGCCAAGGAATCGGCCTGCGGTTGCGCGGGCGTGTTCTGCGGTCCCACCGCGCTGCAGACCTATGTGCAGGTCTTCGATGAGGAGGGGGCGCTCGACAAGTTCGAGGGCTTCGCGTCCCTCAACGGCGCTCGCTTCCACGGCTTGGAGCCGAACGCCGAGACCATCACGCTGGAGCGGCGGCCTGGACGCGCTCTTGCCTGTGTCGCGGTGGACGAGACCGAGGTCGTCGTCTTCCGGGGCGACGAGACCCTTCCCTGGACGATCGGGAGCGAATGACCATGGCGGGCGCGGATGGAATTACCGCGCTCGGCGCGGTCCACCTCTCTGCCGCCATACGCGGGCGGGCGATGTCCTGCGCTGAGGTGATGCGCGCCTATCTCGATCGGATCGCGCGGCTCAATCCGACCTTCAACGCCATCGTCGCCTTGCGTGACGAGGCGGAACTGATGGCCGAGGCGGCGCAGGCGGATGCCAAGCTCGCACGGGGCGAGCCAGTCGGCCTGCTCCACGGCTTCCCGCTGGCGGTGAAGGATCTCGACCCCGTCCGTGGCCTGCCCTTCACGCAAGGCTCGCCGATCTTCGCGAATCGCATCGCGGATGCCGATTCGATCATGGTCTCGCGCCTGCGCGGGGCCGGGGCGATCTTTATCGGCAAGACCAACATTCCCGAATTTGGGCTCGGCTCGCACAGCTTCAATCCGGTCTTCGGGGTTACCGGCAACGCCTACGATCCGGCCAAGACCGGCGGTGGCTCGAGCGGCGGCGCGGCGGTGGCCGTCGCCTTGCGGATGCAGCCGGTGGCGGACGGCACCGACCATGGCGGATCGCTGCGTAATCCGCCTGCCTTCAACAACGTGTACGGCCTGCGCACCTGCTGGGGGCGGATCCCTGCGGAAACGCCGGATGTGTTCAGCCCCGGCCTCAGCGTTCACGGCGCCATCGGGCGCACGCCCGCCGACATCGCGCTGATGCTCTCGGTGCAGGCGGGTTACGATCCGCGGTGCCCCAATTCGATCCGGCAGGATCCGGCGGGCTTCGCGGGGGCGCTGGAGCGTGATTTCCGGGGCGTGCGAATCGCCTGGGCGGGCGATTTCGGAGGCCGGATCCCTTTCGAACCCGGCGTGCTGGAGACCTGTCGCGCGGCGCTTGCCGCTTTCGAAGATGTCGGCTGCTTCGTGGACGAGGCGGTGCCGGAATTCGACATCGAGCAGGTCTGGAACGATTGGGGTGTGCTGCGCGCCTTCACCGTCTCGGCGAATCTGCGTCCCTTGGTCGAGAATCCCACGTATCGGGCGATGATGAAGCCCGAGGCGGTGTGGGAGGCCGAACGCGGCCTCAGCCTCAGCGCCGATCAGGTGATGGCGGCGCAGGTCGGCCGGACGCGGTGGTACGACGCGATGCGCCGGTTCATGCAAGACTACGACTTCGTCGTGATGCCAACCGCGCAGGTCTTCCCCTTCGATACCGCCCAGCGCTGGCCGGAGACGGTCGGCGGGCGGACGATGGACACCTATCATCGCTGGATGCAGATCGCGGTGCCCGCCACCATGGCAGGCTTACCCGCGCTCGCAGTCCCGGCCGGTTTCGGACCGGGCGGCCTGCCTATGGGCATTCAGATCGTCGGACGCAATCACGGCGAGCTGGCCTGTTTGCGCTCGGTGCGGCGTACGATGCGGCGAGCGGATGGGTGCGGCGCTATCCGCCTCCGGCTGCATAATAGGCCCCGTCGCGATGAGGGTTCTTGGCATCCCAGGTCGTTGACCGCGTCTCTCGCACGGAGTATGACGCGCAATCCGTAACGCACGTGCCTCCCGAATGGTCGGGGCCGTCGCGCCGGGCAGGGTTCGGTTTTCCGATGCGCTTGGTTCTTATTGTAGCGGGAGCGTCACCAACCGGGCGGCCTTGAACCAGGCCGCTGACCGGCTGGTGACGCATGAAGGGTCCCTCGGGGCCCTTTTTTGTTGCCTGCGACAAGCACATCGGAGCAAAGGACGGCCGAAAAGGCCAGAGGACGAGGAGACGGAGCATGGGCGGCGAGGTCATGACCGGGGCCGAGATGGTCATCCGGGCGTTCCAGGATCAGGGCGTGGACACGCTCTTCGGTTATCCGGGCGGCGCGGTGCTGCCGATCTACGACGCGCTGTTTCATCAGGAGCATGTGAAGCACATTCTCGTGCGGCACGAGCAGGGCGCGGTCCACGCGGCCGAGGGCTATGCCCGCTCGTCCGGCAAGGTCGGCTGCGTGCTCGTCACCTCGGGCCCCGGCGCCACCAACATCGTCACCGGCCTGACCGATGCGATGCTGGATTCGATCCCGCTCGTCTGCATCACCGGCCAGGTTCCGACGCACCTGATCGGCACGGATGCGTTCCAGGAATGCGACACGGTCGGCATCACCCGGCACTGCACGAAGCATAACTACCTCGTGAAATCGATCGAGGATCTGCCGCGCATCCTGCACGAGGCGTTCTACGTTGCGAAGAACGGTCGCCCCGGCCCGGTCGTCATCGACCTGCCGAAGGACATCCAGTTCGCCACGGGCCTCTACGAGCGCCCCGCCACGATGCGGCACAAGACCTACAAGCCCGCCGTGAAAGGCGACGCCGAGCGTATCCGCGCGGCGGTCGAGCTGATGGCGACTGCCAAGCGTCCGGTCTTCTATACGGGCGGTGGCGTCATCAATTCCGGCCCGGAGGCGTCGCGTCTGCTGCGCGAACTCGTCGCCGAGACGGGCTTTCCCATCACCTCGACGCTGATGGGTCTGGGTGCCTACCCGGCCACGGACGAGAAGTTCCTGGGCATGCTCGGCATGCACGGGACCTACGAAGCCAACCTGTCGATGCACGAATGCGACGTGATGATCTGCATCGGCGCGCGTTTCGATGACCGCATCACCGGCCGCCTCGACGCGTTCTCGCCCTTCTCGAAGAAGATCCACGTCGATGTCGACGCTTCCTCGATCAACAAGGTCGTGAAGGTCGATGTCGGGATCGTCGGCGATTGCGGCTCGGTGCTGGCTGACATGCTCGAAGCGTGGCGCGCCCTGCCGTCGAAGCCCGACAAGTCGAACCTCGATGGCTGGTTCCAGAAGATCCGCGCCTGGAAGGCACGCGACTGCCTCGCCTATTGGCCGTCGGGCACGATCATCAAGCCGCAATACGCGGTGCAGCGGCTCTACGAGGCGTGCAAGGATCGCAAGACCTTCGTCACGACCGAGGTCGGCCAGCACCAGATGTGGGCGGCGCAGTACTTCAAGTTCGATGAGCCGAATCGCTGGATGACCTCCGGCGGCCTCGGCACCATGGGTTACGGCCTGCCCGCGGCCATCGGCACGCAGCTCGCCAATCCGGATGGCTTGGTCATCGACATCGCGGGCGAAGCCTCGATCCTGATGAACATCCAGGAGCTCTCGACGGCGATCCAGTATCGCCTGCCGGTCAAGGTGTTCATCCTGAACAACGAGTACATGGGCATGGTCCGCCAATGGCAGGAGCTGCTGCACGGCTCGCGCTACTCGCAGAGCTATTCCGAGAGCCTGCCGGACTTCGTGAAGCTCGCCGAGGCCTATGGCGCCAAGGGTATGCGGTGCGAGAAGCCGGGCGATCTCGACGCGTCGATCGCTGAGATGCTCGCCTATGACGGCCCGGTCCTGTTCGACTGCGTGGTCGACAAGACCGAGAACTGCTTCCCGATGATCCCCTCGGGCAAGGCGCACAACGAGATGCTGCTCTCCGACTATCTCGGCGAGACCGGCGTCGAATTGGGCGACGTGATCTCCGAGGAAGGGAAGATGCTCGTCTGACCCGACCGGCGAAGGGGTGATCAGCCGTGCTTGCCGGCCTCAGCCTAGTGCATCGATCCAGACGGAGGCGTCAGCCGTGTCTGGAAAAATTGATGCATGAACAAGAAGCTAGGGCAGGCACGCGTGAACGAAGTGAGTGCGTGACTACACTAGCGGATGCTGCCCTTGCGCAGCATCCGCAGCGCCAGGGTGAGGCGCCGTCCGAAGCCGCGCACCGGCACGTCGGGCCACGCGTCGTGGTGGCTCGGGTCGAGGCGCGGGGTCACGGCGGCGCGCTCGGCAGGGCTCGCGGCGGATCGCTTGCGCAAGGTCACGTAGAACTCGATCGTATTCCGCTGCGTCGGCTCGATGCGGGCGATCTCGAAGGGGATCAGCCCGAGTTCGATCACGTCGCGGAACACGGCGAGGAAGCTCACCGGCGTGTAGACGGTGCAATGGGTGTCGACATAGCTTCCATGCTCGGCGACGCTGCGGGCATCCGCGAGTGCCCTGCTCAACTGTCCTTCGAAGATCGGACCCGGCGCGCGCTCCGTCCCGGCCCAGACGGCGGCGGCATCGACCTCCGCCACGCGGGACACGTAGTCGAAGACCTGGATCGGGCTCGCGATCGTCGCGCCCGTCAGATGGTGGCCGACGAGATCCGCCGTCGTGGAAGGCTTGCGGTGAAAGTCGAAGGTGAATCGCTTGTCGGGCACGGCCAGGAAGATCACTCCGTCCTCGCGCAGGACGGCGGCCAGATCGTTCAGCCAGCCCAGCGGGTCGGGAATGTGCTCCATGACGTGGCTCGCCACGATGTAATCCACGGGCGCACGGGGGCCGAGGGATTCCGCGAGGCTCTGGTGTTCGAGGACGAGATCGACATCGACGATGGGCTGCGCCTGCGCTCCGACGACCGAAGAATGTCCGGCGTATTTGGCGCGGAGGTCTTCGGTAGAGCGGTGGTCGGCGTAGAGAACCTCGCCGTCCTCGCGCCGGATCAGCGGTCGGTTCAACGGCCCGAGCCGACGCCGAGGCGTCCGCGTGGGCTCACGGCTTCAAGGGCGCGCTGTCGGGCTGTCATCGGCCGCGCCGTTATCACGCGTCTTCGGGAGCGTCCAGGCGACCTTCCGGGACGGGACTTCACGGGAAACGGCCGGGAACGGGCCGTAACGACAGGACGGGACCAAGGGCATGAACGCGATGAACACCCACTACCCGGAGCCGGTCCGGGTCGAGGCGGTCAACCGTCACACCCTTGCGGTGGTGGTCGACAACGAGCCGGGCGCGCTTGCGCGGATCTCGGGAATGTTCTCGGGGCGGGGCTACAACATCGAGAGCCTGACCGTGTCCGAGACCGAGGAGGCGCGCCACATCTCGCGCATCACGATCGTGACCACCGGCACCAACGCCGTCATCGAGCAGATCAAAGCCCAGCTCGACCGTCTCGTCTCGGTGCACCGCGTTGTCGACCTGACCCTTCAGGGCAATGCGCTGGAGCGCGAGATCTGCCTCGTGAAGGTGAAGGGCGAAGGCGAGCACCGGAGCGAGGCCCTTCGCCTTGCCGCCGCCTTTGGCGCCAAGACGCTGGACGCGACGCTCAACTCGTTCGTCTTCGAGCTCACCGGTGCGACCGAGGAGATCGACCGCTTCGTGCGTCTGATGAGCGTGATCGGCCTCGTCGAAATCTGCCGCACCGGCATCGCCGCGATGAGCCGGGGGGCGGAGCCGCTCTAAGCGGCCACCGCCATCCGCCATCACCGTAGGGGCATGTCGACTCAGCGCCCCGCCAAAACCGCGAAGCAGGCTCATGACCCGCACCCTCTACTACGCCCCCGGCGCCTGTTCGTTGGCAGCGCACATCATCCTTGAGGAATCCGGCCTTCCCTACGAGGGCAAGGCGCTCGATCTCGCGAAGGGCGATCAGCGTTCGGGGCAGTACCTCGCCATCAACGACCGGGGCCGCGTTCCGGCTTTGGTGGAAGACGGCTGGGTGCTCACCGAATGCGCGGCCATCATGCGCTACGTCGCCCGGCAGGTGCCCGATAAGGGGCTGTGGCCGACCGATCTGCGCGAGATGGCGACCGCCGACGAATGGCTCGGCTGGCTCGCCAGCAGCCACCACGTCACCTACGCCCATGCCCGCCGCGCCGAGCGCTACACGGACGACGAGGAAGCCTTCGAAGGCATCCGCGCCAAGGCCGCCGACACCTTCGGCGACCTCTGCACCATGACCGAAGTGCGTCTCTCCCACGGGGGTTGGGCGGTGGGCGAGAGCTACGGCGTCGTGGACGCCTACCTGCTCGTGTTCTGGCTATGGGGACGCGGCCAGGTAATGAAGTTCGACATGGCCGGGCGCTTCCCGGCCTGGACCGCGCATGCCAAGCGCGTCGCCGCCCGCCCGGCGGTTCAGGCGGTGCTCGCTCGGGAAGAGCTGACACCGCCGGCCTGACGACAGGATTGCTCCGACAGGACAGCTCTGTACGGTTTGGCCTTCCGTTCAGGGTCTTGCGCGGCTAAAAGCCCGCGCATCGCACGGCCGCACACCCAACGAGCGCCCGCGCGCGCTCATCGTCTATTCTGAAGGAAGAAGCCGCCATGCGGGTCTATTACGATCGCGACGCCGACCTGAACCTGATCAAGGGCAAGAAGGTCGCCATCGTCGGTTACGGCAGCCAGGGCCATGCCCACGCGCTCAACCTGCGCGATTCGGGCGTGAAGGACATCGTCATCGCCCTGCGCGAGGGCTCCGCCACCGCCAAGAAGGCCGAGCACGAGGGCTTCAAGGTGCTCAACGTCGCCGAGGCTGCCAAATGGGCCGACGTGGTGATGATGCTCACCCCCGACGAGCTGCAGGGCGACATCTACCGTGAGTCGCTGGCCGGCAACATGAAGCAGGGCGCTGCCCTCCTGTTCGCCCACGGCCTGAACGTGCACTTCAACCTGATCGAGCCGCGCGCCGATCTCGACGTGCTGATGGTCGCCCCGAAGGGCCCGGGCCACACTGTGCGTTCCGAGTACCTGCGTGGCGGCGGCGTGCCGACGCTCATCGCCATCGCCCAGGACGCGAGCGGGAACGCCCATGACCTCGGCCTGTCCTACGCTTCGGCCAATGGCGGTGGCCGCGCCGGCATCATCGAGACCACCTTCAAGGAAGAGTGCGAGACCGACCTGTTCGGTGAGCAGGCCGTGCTCTGCGGCGGCCTCGTCGAGCTCATCAAGGCCGGCTTCGAGACCCTGGTCGAGGCGGGTTACGCCCCCGAGATGGCCTATTTCGAGTGCCTGCACGAGGTGAAGCTGATCGTCGACCTCATCTACGAGGGCGGCATCGCCAACATGAACTACTCGATCTCGAACACGGCCGAGTACGGCGAGTACGTGACGGGTCCGCGCATCATCACGCCCGAGACCAAGGCCGAGATGAAGCGCGTGCTGAACGACATCCAGTCGGGCACCTTCACCCGCAACTGGATGCTGGAGAACAAGGTCAACCAGACCTCGTTCAAGGCCACCCGTGCCAAGCTCGCCGCTCACCCGATCGAGGAGGTCGGCACCAAGCTGCGCGGCATGATGCCGTGGATCTCCGAGAAGGCGCTGGTCGACAAGTCCCGCAACTGATCCCCTCATCCGTGAGGTGAGAGGGCCGGCTCCTGAGAGGGGGTCGGCCCTTTTCTTTGCGCGCTGCCTCTGAAATGAACGGCTCCAACGACAAGAACGGGAGGAGCCCATGGACTCGCTTTACGGTGACGCGCACCGCGCCCTTCAGGACGATTTCGGCACGACGAAACTCGCCGAATTCCTCGACAAGCACCACGTCCACCGCGCCATCGATGAGCAGGACCGCGCCTTCATCGAATCACGGGACATGTTCTTCCTCTCGACCGTGGACGAGGGGGGCAACCCGACCGTCTCTTACAAAGGCGGCCCGACCGGCGTCGTGACGGTGGTCGGCGACAAGGAGCTGGCCTTTCCCGGCTATGATGGGAACGGCATGTTCCTCTCGATGGGCAACATCGCGGGCCAAGGGAAGGTCGGGATGCTGTTCATCGATTTCGAGACGCCGCATCGCCTGCGCGTCCAGGGCACCGCGCAGATCCTCCGCGACGACCCGCTGAAAGACTCCTACCCCGAGGCGCAGTACATCGTCCGCGTGGCGGTCGAGACCGTGTGGGTGAACTGCCCCCGCTACATCCACCGCTACACGAAGGTCGATCAGAGCCGATACGTGCCGAAGGCCGGTGCGGAGACGCCCCTCGCCCAGTGGAAGCGCCTCGACTTCGTGCAGCCGGTCATCGCCGACAAGGACCGGGCCCGGGTGGCCGAAGAGGGCGAACTCGACCTCGGGGCCTATGGCGAACTCATCGCACGAGGGCAGGGCTGAGGCCCTGCACCTCATCCAACGCCGTCATTGCGAACGAAGTGAAGCAATCCCGAGGCGGGAGGGCCATTTTCGAAGGTGGCGCCTCCCTGGATTGCTTCGCTGTGCTCGCAAAGACGGAGGATGTCAGCGGGCCCTACGCGCCACGATGAACACCCGTGGGAAGGCCAGCAGCCTGCTGCCATCCGCCCGCGGGGGGTAGGCGGCATCGATGGCCGCCTCGTAAGCCGAGAGAAAGCCTGCTCGCTGGGCCTCGTCCAGCGGGTCGATGAAGGGGCGTAACCCCGTCGCGCTGACCCAGGAAACGATCGCCGCCGCATCCGCCATGCGGTGGTGATAGGCGGTGCGCCAGACATCGACCTCCTCCGCCAAGGGCGCGAGCAGATCGTAATAGGCGGCGGGCTCCAGAATGCGTCCGAGGCGCCCGGCCACCGCCGGATCACCGATGGTGGCGGCCCAGGGGCCATACGCCGCGATCTCGCGCATTACCCGATGGGATGGCTCGGACAGGTTGTCGGGCATCTGCACCGCGAGGACGCCGCCCAGCGCCAGAAGCCCGAACAGGCGCGGCAGCAGGCTGTGGTGGTCCGGTAGCCATTGCAGCACGGCGTTGGCGTAGATCAGGTCCGGCGCCCGCTCCGGCTCCCAGCTCGCGGCATCCGCGAAGGCGAACCGCAGGTGGGGGAGACGCGCCCGCGCGCTGTGCAGCATGGTGGGAGAGGTATCGAGCCCGACGATCTCAGCGTCAGGGTAGCGTGCGGCGATGAGGGCGGTCGAGTTGCCCGGCCCGCAGCCGAGATCGAAGGCCAAGGTCGGCCGGTCGAGGGGCACCCGGGCGAGAAGATCGGCCGCCGGGCGGGTCCGCTCATCCTCGAAGCGAGTGTAGAGAGCGGGGTTCCAGTCAGCCATGGCGGATTCCCCTATCCGGTGTCAGTGGCAGCCGAGTTGATCCGCGAGATCCGCGAGATCGCGCGCCGCGTAGGTAACGGGCACGCTGGGCGCGGTCTCGCCGCCGGCGGGTCCGTGCTCGGAGGGCCTCGCGAGATGCGCAGTGGCGAGACCATGGCTCGCCGCCGCCGCGAGGTCGTTCGAATGGGCGGCGACCATCATCGTCTCCTCCGGCGCGAAACCGAAGGCCGCCACGGCGTCACGATAGAGCGCGGGCTTCGGCTTGTAGTCGCGGGAGTAGCCCGCGCCGAGCACCGCATCGAAGATGAGGCCGTTGCGGCGGGCGAGATCGACCATCAGCCGTACCGGGCCGTTGGAGTTCGGCGCCAGCAAGAAGCGCTCGCGCAGGCGCGCCATGGCCGCCGGAACCTCGGGCCATGCGTCGAGGCGGTGCCATGCCTGGACCAACTCGGCACGCACGGTCTCGGGGACACCTGAAATGCCGAAGGCGGCCAGAACCTCCGGCAGGGATTCGGTCTGCAACGTGTCGAGATCGACGAAGGGTCGGGCGCCGGAGCGCACGGTTTCCATGGAGGGGTCGTAGCGCCCCCGCCACGCATCGGCGAAGGCACCGGCATCGAGGCCGGGTGCATGGGCCGAGAGGAGGCGTTGCGCCTCCCGCGCGACGCCGGAGCGCCAGTCCACCAGCGTCCCGAAGACGTCGAAGACCAGCGCCCGGATCGTCATCCCCGCTTTCTCCGCACGAAGCCGACGATGTCCTTCACCGAGTCGAGGGTCTGCTGCGCAATGGCCTCGGCACGCTCTGCACCGTCTGCGAGAACGGCTTCGATGTAGCTGGGATCGGCCGAGAGGCGGCGCATCTCGGCGGCGATGGGCGCAAGGCTCGACACGGCGAGGTCGGCGAGCGCTGGCTTGAAGGCCGAGAATTGCGCCCCGCCATGGTCGCGCAGCACATCCTCGCGGGTCGTGCCCGCGAGCGCGGCGTAGATGCCGACGAGGTTGTCCGCTTCCGGCCGCTCCTTCAGCCCCGCAACCTCGGAAGGCAGGGGCTCGGGATCAGTCTTCGCCCGGCGGATCTTCTGCGCGATGGCGTCCGAATCGTCGGCCAGGTTGATACGCGAATTGTCCGAAGGGTCGGATTTCGACATCTTCTTCGTGCCGTCGCGCAGGGACATCACGCGCGCCGCCGGGCCGCCGATGATCGGCTCGGTGATGGGGAAGAAGCCGCCCTCATGGCCCTGCGCCGCGATGGACGACCCGAAGTCGGTGTTGAACTTTTGCGCGATGTCGCGGGTCAGCTCCAAGTGTTGCTTTTGGTCCTCGCCGACCGGCACATGGGTAGCGCGATAGGCCAGGATGTCGGCGGCCATCAGCACGGGATAGTCGTAGAGACCGATGGAGGCGTTCTCCCGGTCCTTGCCCGCCTTCTCCTTGAACTGGGTCATGCGGTTCAGCCAGCCGAGGCGGGCGACGCAGTTGAAGATCCACGCCAGTTCGGCGTGCTGCGGCACCTGGCTCTGGTTGAACACGATGGACCGCTTTGGATCGATCCCGGAGGCGAGGAAGGCCGCCGTGACCTCGCGGATCTGCCCGCGCAGGGCTTCCGGGTCCTGCCACACGGTGATCGCGTGAAGATCCACCACGCAATAGAGGCACTGCGCCTCGCGCTCCTGCATCTCCACGAAGCGGCGGATGGCGCCAAGATAATTGCCGAGGTGAAGGTTTCCGGTCGGCTGAACCCCGGAGAAGACCAATTCCTTGAACGCGGCCATCGGCGCCGATCCTGACAGTGTGGGGCCGGTATCGTGTGGTCACGTCTCGCCAGCCGGGCGGCGGTTAGTGGCACCCGGGGCGAGGGGGGTCAAGACGATGCGCGCCCTCAGGGCTCCCGCATCTCGCTCAGCGCGCTCGGGCAGAGATCGACCAGGGGGCAGCGCCCGCAGGCCGGGCGGCGATGGTGGCAGACCTGCTGTCCGTGCAGCATCAGGATCTCGTGGTTGTCGTAGAGATCTTGAGCCGTCCAGTCGGCGGGTAGCTGCGCGAGCAGGAGGATGTGGGCCGGGCCGAGCCCGACCTTCTTGCCGATAAGGCCGAGGCGCTGGGCGACGCGGTGATGGTGGCTGTCGACCGGCAGCGCCCGCATCCGCAGGGACGAGAACGACAGTACCGCCGCGCTCGTCTTGGGGCCGATACCCGGGAACTGCTCCAGCCATGCCCGCGCCTCCGGCGGCGAGAGTTCGGCGAGGAAATCGAGGCTGAGGCGGCCCGCACGGGCCTGGATTGCCCCGAGGATGGCGCGGATGCGCGGCGCCTTGGCTCCGGCCACGTCACCCCGGCGATGGCCTCTTCGATCTCGCCGGTCTCGGCCCGCATCACCTCGTCCCAGGTCGGGAAGCGCTCGCGCAGGGCCTTGAAGGCTTTGCCGGAGGCGGCATTGCGCGTCCGGTGCGAGAGCAGCGCCGAGATCAACTCGGAGAGCGGCTCCTTCTCGCTGAAATACGGAATCGGGCAGTGGTAGACGCTGCAAAGCCGTGCATGGACCAGGAGCGCAAGGTCCGACCCGGCCGGTGCGTTCGTTTCGTCGGCAGGCGGCATGGCCGATGATGGCGCATGATCGTTCGCGGCAAACATGACCGGCAAATCACACGCAGCTTGGCCGCGTTCCCGCCCCACGGTGGAGGCGGCAAAATGTCCATCCTCGCTCGGCCCCGGCAGGCGAGCGAGGCGACCTCCCCTCGCGAATGTCATTTCAGCAACGCGTAGATGTTGACGTCGAGGCCGTCATCCGCGCCGTCCTTCAGGTCGGTCACGTATTCTTCCATGAACTTGTCCTGCACCACGATGTCTTTGGCATCGAGGTAGGCGGTCAGGGTCTCATAGGTGCCGTCGATGCCCTCGTACGAGCCCCGATGGGCGAAGCGCAGGGCCTTGCCGGAGGGCGTCGTACCGAAGCGGAGGCCGTCCTCCATCGCCGGGGGCGAACCCGGTGCAGCGGCCACGGGGATCATGGCGTCGAACTCGAAGCCCGAATCCTCGGTCTTGGTGAAGACGGCGAGCGGGCGCCCGGCGGGCTTCAGCCCCATCTTCGCGAGGTCGGCCTCGATCTGCGCGAAGGCCTTTCGCAGGTTCTGCACCGCCTCTTCCCAGGTCGCCTTGCCGGTGAGGATGGCAGCGGGCTTTGCCGGAAGGGTCACCTCATCGACATCGCCCGGCTCGGCGGGTTTGGCCACGAGGGGCGGACGCGTCGGGTCGGCGGGCTGCGCGGCCTGCCCGGCGGGCGGCGGCACAATCGCCTGTTGCGGGGCGGGCGCCGCGCTCTTGTCGGGGTCGGCTGGAGGGTTCGGCGCTGTCGTGGTCGGCAGCGGGTTGGTCTGGGCCGGAGACGGCGGCTGCTGGGCCGTCAGGGGCTGAATGAGGGCGAGCCCGGCGGCGACGGCGCAGAGCGCGGGAACGAGACGGCGGCAACGGGTCACGCGGGGGCTCCCATCGGCGGCGGCGACTCGGGGTCTCGCGGCTGCCATCTCCAAGTTAATCGCACTCGTGCGGCCCTGCGAGGGCGTCCGCCATCGGCTTCTGCATGTGCGGCGGATCTGCAACGCTGCAGCGCACTCGCGCTGATGCGCCGGGTTTGCCATAAGCGCCCCGAACCCCTCCGGCTGATCCTTCCGTATGAGCGCACTCGCCCATCGACGTTTCCTGAAGATGCACGGCGCCGGCAACGCCATCGTGGTGCTCGACCTGCGCGGCACGCCCCTTCGCGTGTCCGCGGCCGAGGCGCGGGCCATCGCGGCCGATCCCGGCTCGTCGTTCGATCAATTGATGGTGTTGCACGATCCCGTGAGCGCGGAGACCGACGCCTTCATGCGGATCTACAATACGGATGGCTCGGAATCCGGTGCCTGCGGCAACGGCACCCGCTGCGTCGCCTTCGCGATGCTCGACGATCCGGCCATGGCCCGTCCGGCCGAGGGCGGGCGGCTGCTTCTGGAAACCAGCGCCGGGCGCGTCGGGGTGCGGCGCAATTCCGAGCGGTCCTTCACCGTCGACATGGGCCGCCCGCATCTTGCCTGGGACGAGATCCCCCTGGCCGAGCCTTTCCCGGATACCCGCCGCATCGAATTGCAGATCGGCCCCATCGATGCGCCCGTGCTGCATTCGCCGGGGGTGGTAAACATGGGCAACCCACATGCCGTGTTTTTCGTGGACGCGGACCCGGACACCTACGATCTCGGCCGGATCGGACCGCTCCTCGAAAACCACCCGGTCTTTCCCGAACGCGCCAACATCTCGGTGGCACAAGTGCTAGGCCGTGAGGCGATCAAGCTCCGGGTCTGGGAGCGCGGGGCCGGTCTGACGCTCGCCTGCGGCACGGCAGCCTGCGCTACGGTCGTGGCGGCCTCGCGCCTACGCATGATCGGGCGACAGGCCAATGTGAGCCTGCCCGGCGGCGACCTTTTCGTGGAGTGGCGGGCCGACGATCACGTGCTGATGACCGGCCCGGTCGCCCTGGTCGCGGAAGGCACCTTCGCACCGGAGCTTTTCGCCGGGATCGGCTGATGCAGGATCGGCCCGACACCGTCGAGACTCTGTCCTTCGGATGCCGTCTCAACATCGTGGAGACGGAGGCGATGCGCCGCCTCGCAGCGTCGGACGGGCGTCCGCGTCTCGTCGTCAACACCTGCGCCGTGACGCAGGAAGCCGGGCGGCAGGCGCGCAAGGCTATCCGCAAGGCGGCGCGTGCGCGGCCCGAGGCGGAGATCGTCGTGACTGGCTGCGGCGCCGAGGTCGAGACCGAAGCCTATCGCGCGATGCCCGAGGTCTCCCGCTTGATCGGCAATGCCGAGAAGCTTCGCCCCGCCGTATGGGCGGGTGCCGCGCGAGGACCCGGCGCGGTGATGGACGCCCTCACCGCCGAACCCGCCGGCGTTGCAGGCATGGAAGGGCATACCCGTACCTTCATCCCCGTTCAGAACGGCTGCGACCACCGCTGTACCTTCTGCGTCATCCCCTTCGGACGCGGGCGGTCGCGCTCGGTCCCGGGCGGCGCCGTGATCGAAGAGGTCGCACGCACCGTCGAGGCGGGCGGCCGCGAGGTGGTCCTGACGGGTGTCGATCTCACGGCCTATGGGCGGGATCTCGATGAGGGCCTTTCCCTCGGCGGCCTCGTGCTACGGATCCTCGCCGAGGTGCCGGGTCTCGCCCGTCTGCGCCTGTCCTCCATCGATTCGGTCGAGGTGGACGAGGCTCTGCTTCAAGCCATTGCAGGCGAGCCCCGGCTGATGCCGCACCTGCACCTGTCCTTACAAGCGGGTGACGACCTGATCCTCAAGCGAATGAAGCGGCGGCATAGCCGGGCGGATGCAATCCGCTTCTGCGAATCCGCCCGCGCCGCACGGCCGGGCCTCGTCTTCGGCGCAGACCTGATCGCGGGTTTCCCCACTGAGACGGACGCGCAGTTCGCGCAGAGCCTCGCCCTCGTCGAGGAATGCGGTCTGACGCATCTGCACGTCTTCCCCTACTCGCCGCGTCCCGGCACGCCCGCTGCGCGGATGCCGCCGGTCGCGCCGGAGATCATTCGTGAGCGTGCGGCTCGGCTGCGCGGGGCGGGCGATGCGGCTCGCGCGCGCCATCTGGCCGCTCAGGTGGGCAAGACGCTCACGGTGCTGGCGGAGCGCGGCGGCACCGGCCGGGCGGAGGACTTTTCCACCGTGGTCCTGGGTGAACACGTCGCGGCCGGTACGCTGCTGAGCGTGCGGATCGCCGGGCATGACGGGATGCGGTTGATCGCCGAGCCTCAAGCGGGCGCGCTGCACCTCGAAAGTGCTCCTTCCATATGCGCCGGGGCCGGTGCCTGAACGACGATCGGATCGCGCTTGGGATAGAGCGGAAGCGACAGGGCGCGGGCGTGCAGATGCAGGGCACTGCCCCTCGGCGCGCCTCCGTAGATCGGATCGCCGAGGATGGGCCAACCCGACTCCGCGCAATGGACGCGCAATTGATGGGTCCGTCCCGTCACAGGCTTCAATTCGAGCCAGGTGAGGCCTTCGCTCCGGCCGAGGACGCGCCAATGGGTCAGGCTGGGGTCGCCCGCCGGGTCGGCCTTCATCCACCACGAACGCGGATCGGAGGAGCGGCGGGCCAGAGGCAGGTCGATGCTGCCCAAATCATCGGTCTGGCCGCCGGAGACGACAGCCCAGTAGGTCTTGTCCACGGCATTGCTGGAAAACAGCTTGCCAAGGCGGGCCAAGGCCTTGGCATGGCGGCCGAGCGCGAGACATCCCGACGTGTCCCGGTCCAGGCGGTGCGCCGCCTCCGGCCGCCGGGGCAGGCCGAAGCGGAGGGCGTCGAGATGGTCGGTCAGCGTCTCGCCGCCGCGAGGCCCCGGATGAACCGGCAGGCCCGCTGGCTTGTCGATGACGAGCACCAGGGCATCGCGATAGAGCAGGCGCGCGCCTATGTCGGTTGTATGAGGCATCGGATTCGGGACATGCGCCGGATTCGGGCGGAATGCGAGGGTTTATGACGAGCGAGGACAAGCCCGGCTGGTTCGGGCGCCTGTTCGGGCGCAAGGGCAAGGACGAGGTCAAGCAGGACGCGCCGGAGGAAACACCGGCCCCGCCCTCCGAGGGGGATCTCGACTTCGCCACGGGCGCCGACGATGTCGAGCACATCCCGCTGCCCGAGGACGAGACGGAGATCGATGCCAATGAGGGCGCGGATCTCCTGCCGATCGAAGGCGAGGATGAACGCCCCCCGCCGGGACGGCGGGCGATGACCCGCGCCATGGGGCCGATCCTGTCGACACCGGCACGGTGAACCGCGAGCCGGAGGTCGCCCTCGATCCCGACATCCAGCCCCTTGATACCGCCGCTGCCCTCGCCCACGATGCGGGTGCAGGTCCCGAACGGGAGCCCGAGGCGAAGGGCTGGTGGAGCCGCCTGACCTCCGGCATGCGCCGAACCTCCTCGGCCCTGTCCGACCGGGTCACGGGGCTGTTCACCAAGCGCAAGCTCGACGCTACCACCCTCGAAGATCTCGAGGATGCGCTGATCCAGGCCGATTTCGGCCTGGAGACCGCGATCAAGATCTCGGAGGCGGTGGGCAAGGGCCGCTACGAGAAAGGCATCTCGCCGGACGAGGTCCGCTCCATCCTCGCGACCGAGGTCGAGCGGGCGCTCGAGCCCGTGGCGAAGCCCCTCGAGATCGACGGGACCAAGAAGCCGTTCGTGATCCTCACCGTCGGCGTCAACGGCGCGGGCAAGACCACGACGCTCGGCAAGCTCTCGTCGAAGTTCCACGCCGAGGGCCGGTCCGTGATGCTGGCGGCGGGCGACACGTTCCGCGCGGCGGCCATCGAGCAATTGAACGTCTGGGGCGCGCGCACCGGCACGCCGGTGGTCAGCGGCGCACAAGGGGCGGATGCCGCCGGTCTCGCCTTCGACGCGCTGAAGAAGGCTCAGGCGGCAGGCACCGATATTCTTCTGATCGACACGGCTGGCCGGTTGCAGAACAAGACCGGCCTGATGGCGGAATTGGAGAAGATCGTCCGTGTCCTGCGCAAGCAGGACCCGGAGGCACCGCACGCGACGCTTCTCGTCCTCGATGCGACGGTCGGCCAGAATGCCCTGTCGCAGGTCGAGTTGTTCTCGCAGGCCGCGCCGATCACCGGGCTCGTGATGACCAAGCTCGACGGCACGGCGCGAGGCGGCATCCTCGTGGCGCTGGCGGCCAAGTTCGGTCTGCCGGTGCATTTCATCGGAGTCGGAGAGGGCGTG
This sequence comes from Methylobacterium komagatae, assembly GCF_042661665.1. Classification (NCBI taxonomy): domain Bacteria; kingdom Pseudomonadati; phylum Pseudomonadota; class Alphaproteobacteria; order Hyphomicrobiales; family Methylobacteriaceae; genus Methylobacterium; species Methylobacterium komagatae. The sequence continues at coordinate 293,955 of NZ_JBHSWN010000001.1, read as the reverse complement.
GAGGATCTGGAACCCTTCGCCGCCCGCGACTTCGCCAGGGCCGTCGCTGGCCTGGAACGGGACTGAGACCATGCAGATCGAAGCCATTCCGCCACGTCGGCACCTGCCGCCGCTCGCCAAGCTCGGGCTCGAAATGGGTCCGCTGGTGCTGTTCTTCCTTTCCAACGCGTTCGGCGAACGTCTGGGGCTCACCGGCGATCAGGTGACCTACACTGCCATCGGGCTGTTCGTGGGCGCGACTTTCGTGTCGCTGGCAATCCACTTCGCGCTGTTGCGCCGTGTGCCGATCATGCCCCTGGTCTCGGGCGTCGTGGTGCTGGTGTTCGGCGGCCTCGCTCTCGCGCTGCAGGACAAGACGTTCTTCGTCATCAAGCCGACGATCGTGAACACCCTGTTCGGGCTGATCCTGCTCGGCGGCCTGTTGTTCAACAAGCCGCTGCTGTCGGTGGTGCTCGACAGCGTGTTCTCGCTGACCGACGAGGGCTGGCGGCGGTTGACCCTACGCTGGGGCCTGTTCTTCCTGGCGCTCGCCGTGCTGAACGAGATCGTCTGGCGGACGCAGGACTACGAGTTCTGGGTGAAATTCAAGGTGTTCGGCATCATGCCGATCACCGTGCTCTTCGCCCTGGCCCAGACCCCGCTGCTGATGCGCTACGAGCAGAAGCAGCCGGAGGCCTGAACGCCCTACCGCGCCTCCGCGACCTTGCCCGCAGCCCGGATGCGGGTGAGGACGCTGGCGTAGTTCTCGGGGGTGAGGATGCCGACGATCTTGTCGCGGATCACTCCATCCGGGCCGATGATGAAGGTTTCCGGCACACCGTAGACGCCGAAATCGATGGCCGCGCGGCCCTCCGCGTCGGCACCGACGGCCGAGAACGGGACGCCGTGCCGGTCGAGGAATTTCTGCCCCGCCGCCGGGTTAGGCTCCTTGTAGTCGATCCCGACGAGGCGGATGCCCGGCTCGCGGGCGAGCCGCATCAGCATTGGGTGCTCGACCTGGCAGGGGGCGCACCACGAGGCAAAGACGTTCAGCACCGTCACGATGCCCTTCAGGTCCGTGCTCGCGAGGCCGGGCACGGCGGCGCCGTCCTTGGCGAGGCCCGGAACGGCGGGCAGGGTGAAGCTCGGCACCGGCTTGCCGATCATGGCCGAGGGGAGGGCGGACGGGTCCGCGCCCGAGCGAAGGCGCACGAACATCACCCCCGCCAGCACGACGAAGACGACGACCGGCAGGGCCAGCAGCAGGGAGCGGCGCGGCGGCGCAGGGGCGCCGGTCTCTTCGTGAGTGCTCAACGCCGATCCTCCCCGAAGCGGCGAAGCGACCGCCGCTGGGCCGCGCGGTCGCGCAGGGCGTTCCCGACGAGGCCGACCATGATCAGCGCCGTGAAGGCGTAGGCAGCGACGATGAAGCCGCCATGCGATCCGAGATCAAACACGAAGTGGCCTAAAGGGCTTGAGGAAGCGGCGCCGAGGCAGGGGCGGGCACGATCCGGCGGGCGCCCGCATCGAGCCGTTCCGCCTCACGGATCGTCAAGGTCCGAACCCGGCGGCGCATGATCTCGGTGCGCATCGTGTAGAGATGCAACGTGGTTCCACCGAGCGTCGCCGCGCCGATCATCAGCAGCAGCGGATAGAGCATCGACGGGTCGATGCTGGACCCGCCCATCCGCAGGATCGAGGCGGGCTGGTGCAGCGTCGACCACCAGTTCACCGAGAACTTGATGATTGGCAGGTTCACCGCGCCGACCAGGGTGAGGATCGCCACCGCCCGCGCCGCCTTGTTGGGATCCTCGATGGTCCGCCACAGGGCGATGAGTCCGCAATAAATCAGGAACAGCACCAGCATCGAGGTCAGCCGGGCATCCCACACCCAGTAGGTGCCCCACATCGGCTTGCCCCAGAGCGAGCCGGTGACGAGGCAGACGAGCGTGAAGGCCGCGCCGATCGGCGCGGCGGCCCGCTGCGCCACATCCGCGAGGGGATGCCGCCAGACCAGGGTGCCGATCGCCGATAGGGTCATGGCGCCGTAGAAGAACACGCCGAGCCATGCTGCGGGCACGTGGATGTACATGATCCGCACCGTCTCGCCCTGCTGGTAATCGGCGGGCACGACGAAGAAGGTCAGGTAGAGGCCATAGGCCAAAGCCGCGACCGACAGGGTCGCCAGCCACGGTACGATCTTCCCCGACCAGCGCATGAAATGGCCGGGGTTGGACAACCGGGTCCAGAGTGAGGGCGTCGGCACGGTCTCGGACATGCCTGTGCTCCTACCTCAGGGTGCGGTGCAGCAACAATGCGCGCTTCGGCACGGGGCCTCTCAGCGGTGGAGAGCCTCGGCTTCGGGTGTGAAGCGCCCATCCTCGGCGTGGAGAATCAGGGGCGCCGCGAGGCTGAAGGGCGCCCGGCTGCCCTTCACGCCCGAGACCAGAATGCGGATCGCCGTCTCACCCGCTTTCGCCTGGATCGGCCGCACCTCGATCCCGCCGAAACGACCTCTCAGGGCCGCAAGGCATTGTGGCAGGGCATCCGCCCTGTGGATGAGCCCGAGTGTCCCGCCCGGACGGAGGATCGAGGCGCAGGTGCGGATCCACCCGTCGAGGCCGTCCGCCGGGAAGCCATGGGCGGCGGCCCTCAGAGCGTCGGGCGAGCGGCGGTAGCGCCCGTCCTCGAAGAAGGGTGGGTTCGTCAGCACCCGGTCGAAACTGTCCGGCAGCAAGCCTGCGGCGGCTCGGCCCCGGCCGGGGGCAAGCACGTCGGTCTCGATCACCGTGGCGGGAATGGCGTTGAGAGCGGCGTTCGCACGGGCCAACTCCGCCATCGCGGCATCACGCTCCACCAGCGTGACGGAAAGGCCCGGCCGCAGCACGGCGCAGGCGAGGCCGACGATCCCCGGCCCCGATCCGAGATCGCAGAGCCGCTCGCCCGGCTCTGGCGTCAGAAGCCGCGCAAGCAGCACGCCATCCGTTCCGGCCCGGTGCGCACCGCGTGGCGGCTGGCGCAGATGCAGCCTGCCGCCGAGGAAGGCGTCCGCCTCGCTCACGGCTCGCGCAACTCGTGGGCGAGACCGGCATCCTTCAAGATGCGCCGCGCTTGCGCGCCGTGATCGGTCGGCACGAGCAGGCGACGGCCGAACATACCAATCGAGCCTTCCATCGCGCTCATGTGTTCGTCCGCCACAAGAACCGGGATGCCCGCATCTTCCAGTAAGGAGCGCGCGAAGCCGATGAGGACGATATCGTTCGCGCGGATCAATTCGATCATCGGGCTGGTCTTCCTCTGCGCCGGGATACCAGCGACGGGTTGGCGCATTCGCCGCGTGGAGTACGGATGCGGTCTGTCCCATATCGGCGAATGTTGCGACGCCGCAGGCACCATGCGATTGGACGGCGCCGATGTTTTCCGCGCGGACGTTTCCCGCACGGCCCGGTTTGGGAGTCACGGATCTTGGGTATCGCCGCCACGATCGAGAACCCGCAGAAGCCTGACGAGGCCGGGCTGAACGACCTCGTCGCGCTGGTGGCTGACGGGATGAAGCGGGTCAACTCTACGATCCTGTCCCGTACGGGCTCCGATGTCGCGATGATCCCGGAGGTGGCGAACCACCTCATCGCTTCCGGCGGCAAGCGCCTGCGGCCGATCCTCACCCTCGCCTGTGCGCAACTCTGCGGCTACGTGGACGAGGCGGGCAAGGACGGTGATGTGAAGCTCGCCGCCAGCGTCGAGTTTATGCACACCGCCACGCTCCTTCACGACGACGTGGTGGACGAGAGCGACATGCGCCGGGGCCGCGTCGCCGCGCGCATCAAGTGGGGCAACGAGGCGAGCGTGCTCGTCGGCGATTTCCTTCTGGGCCAAGCCTTCCGCATGATGGTGGAGGTCGGCTCCCTGAAGGCGCTCGACATCCTCTCGGCCGCGGCGACGGTGATCGCCGAGGGCGAGGTGATGCAGCTCGCCGCCGCCAAGAACCTCGAGACCAGCGAGGATGCCTATCTCGCCGTGATCCGCGGCAAGACCGCTGAACTCTTCGCGGCGGCTTGCGAGGTCGGGCCGGTCATCGCCCAGCGCAGCGAGGCGGAGCAGGCGGCCGCCCGCTCCTACGGCATGAATCTCGGCATCGCCTTCCAACTCATCGACGACGCCCTCGATTACGGTGGCACCTCGACGGAGCTCGGCAAGAATGTCGGTGACGATTTCCGCGAGGGTAAGATCACCCTGCCGATCGTCCTTGCCTACCGGCGTAGCGACGAGGAGGAGCGAGGCTTCTGGCGCCGGACGCTGACGCGCGGTGAGATCCGCGACGACGACCTCGCCACGGCGCTGTCGATCCTGCGCCGCCACGGCACTCTGGAAGAGACTGTCGCCCGCGCTCGCCATTACGGCGAGACGGCCAAGGCCGCGCTGGATATTTTCCCCGCAGGTCCGGTGCGCTCGGCGCTCCTCGATGCGGTCGAGTTCTGCGTCGCGCGGGCGCACTGAGGCACGCGTGCCGCCAGGGGTACGCCCAGACTTATCGACAAGAGGCTAGGTCCCGTTAAGGGTTTCTTGATCCTCTCCGTGAAGGCTAACGGGTGCTTTCCGCCGACCGGATCCACCCGTGGCCGCTCTCCGTCGCTCCCTCCTCGCCCTGTCCGCCGCCGCCATCATGGTTGCGCTGGTCCCGGCCCGTTCCTGGGCGGGGGATGCCGCCACGGCGCATTCCTCGTGGAGAAGCTGCCTCGGGAGAGCCTATGCCGAGGGCGCCTCGCTGACCGGCCGGGATCTCGCGGCGGACGCAGCTTTGCGCACCTGTCGGGGTGAGGAAAGCGCCTATCTCCTTGCGCTCTCGGCTTCGCCGCTGCTCGACGCGGACGACATTGCCCAGGCACGGCCTGATCTCGTGGCGCGCGAACGCGCTGCCCTTCTCGGGACGCTCGCCGCCAATACCCTGCCGGTCCTGCGCTGAGAGCGCGAACTTACGACTTCAAACGCTTCTTGATCTTCGCCGTGAGACCGTCGCGCACGTCCCGATAGGCGTCGAGGCGTTGTTCGCGGGAAGCGTCCTGGACCAAGGTGGGGTCAGGCGTTGGCCAGTATTCCACATCGGCCGCCAGCGTGTGCGTGAGGGCGAGTGCCCTGTGGTGGGCCTCGGGCGCCAGGGTGATGATCAGGTCGAAGTTCAGACCCTCCCAATCCTCCAGCTCTTCGATCGTGCGGGGGCGGTGGCGACTCGCATTGATGCCGATCTCATCCAGCGCCGCGACCATGAACGGGTCGATCGGCTCGCCCTCGCGCACGCCGGCCGACTGCACATAGATCGACTTGCCGAAATAGTGGCGTGCGATGGCTTCGGCGGCGGGCGAGCGCACCGCATTGAAATTGCACATGAACAGGACGGATTGCACCCGCGGCTTCCGCGGGAGCGGATCGGGTGGCGGCTCGGCCATGGCGGCCTAGGCCGGACGTGCGTCCGCCACTGATTCAGCCTTTCCAGTGAAGGGCGAAGATCAGGGTGAACAGGCGGCGCGCGGTATCGTGGTCGAGATCAACCTTGCCATCGAGGCGCTGCTTCAGCGTCTCCGAGGCCTCGTTGTGCAGTCCGCGCCGACCCATGTCGATGGCCTCGATCTGGCTCGGAGAGGCAGTGCGGATCGCGTTGTAATAGCTCTCGCAGATCATCTCGTAATCGCGGATGACCCGGCGGAACGGGCTGAGGGACAACAGGTGGGTCATCACCGGGTCGCCCGCCGCCGTGCTGATGGCGAAGGAGAGCTTGTTCTCCACGAGGCCGAGGACGAGCTTGTACGGGCCCTCCCGGCCGGGAATCGAGAAGCTGTTGCCTTCCAGAATGTCGTAGAGCGCAATGGCGCGCTCGTGCTCCTGATCGGGGTTGCCGCGGGCGATGGACGCTTCGTCCAATGTCACCGCGACGAGACGATTCGGATTCTTGTCCGCCCCCTCCTTGTCCGACATCCCCACCGCCTCACAAATTCAGCCGGATCGCCACGGAGCGGGCGTGGCCTTCCAGGCCCTCCGACCGGCCAAGCGTTATCGCCGCGGGCCCGAGCGCCCGCAAGCTCTCCGGCGTACAGGCGAGCACCGTGGTGCGCTTCATGAAATCCAGCACGCCGAGCCCGGAGGAGAAACGGGCGGAGCGGGCGGTCGGGAGGACATGATTCGGGCCGCCGACGTAATCGCCTATCGCCTCGGGCGTGTGCGAGCCGAGGAATATCGCACCCGCGTTGCGGACCTTGAGGGACAGGGCTTCCGCGTCCTTCGTCTCAATTTCGAGGTGCTCGGGAGCGATTCTGTCAACGAGAGGGATCGCCTCGTCGAAGTCGCGCACGCGCACGATCGCCCCGTAATCGCGCCAGCTCGCCCGGGCGATCTCGGCGCGGGGAAGGGTGGTGAGCGCCCGCTCCACGGCCGTTTCCACGGAATCTGCGAGCTCGGCGCTGTCCGTGATGAGCACGGCCTGGGCGGCGGTGTCGTGCTCGGCCTGGGCCAGGAGGTCGGCAGCGATCCAGTCCGGGTTGGCCTCGCCATCGGCCAGGATCAGCACCTCGGAGGGGCCGGCGATCATGTCGATGCCGACCTGCCCGAACACCCGGCGCTTGGCTGCCGCGACCCAGGCATTGCCGGGGCCGACGATCTTGGCGACCGGCGCGATGGTCGCCGTGCCGTAGGCGAGGGCGGCGACGGCCTGAGCCCCGCCGACCCGGTAAATCTCGTCCACGCCCGCAAGCTGCGCGGCGGCGAGGACCAGCGGATTCAGGGTTCCATCCGGGGTCGGCACTACCATGACGATGCGCGGTACGCCCGCGACCCGCGCGGGAACGGCGTTCATCAGCACGGAGGACGGATAGCTCGCCGTCCCGCCCGGAACGTAGAGGCCGACCGATTCGAGCGCCGTCCAGCGCCAGCCGGAGGTGACGCCCAGGGCATCCGTCGCCTTGTGGTCGGCAGGCTTCTGGGCGCGGTGGAAGGTCTCGATCCGCTCGGCGGCAAGCTTCAGCGCCTCGATCGCATCAGCCGGGCAGGCGGCCACGGCGGCGGCAACCTCCTCCGGGCCGATGCGCAGACGCTCGGCCGAGAAGTCGTCGCCTAGGCGATCGAAGCGGCGCGTATAGGCGACGAGGGCGTCGTCACCCTGCGCGACCACGTCCGCGATGATCTTGCGGACGGCATCGTCCACGTCCTCGGCGATCTCGCGCTTGAGGGTCAAAAGATGCGCGAAAGACTTCGCGAAATCCGGATCCCGGCTGTCGATGCGGACCATGTTCGTCCCTCTCCGTCTCAGGCCGCCGGTCCGGCCGCGTCGTCATGTCCAGGCCGCTTGGCCGCTTCCCAGACCGGGCCGAGGTCTCGCATGCGGACCTCGATGCACTCCACCTCCAGGCGGATCGTCCCGTTCCCGGAGAACAGGATTTCCACATATCCCGATGGCGCATCACCGGGCGTGAAGGTCATCGCCAGGAGGCTCAGCGGCATCGCGTCCGGTCCCTGCCGGAGGCCGCGCGTGCGCACGCCCAGCACCCGCTCGAAATGCAGGCCCGTGAGCCGCCGACGCGGCTGCGCCTTCGGCCCGGCGGACCAGTCGAAGCGGCGCAGCACCAGGGCAAAGCGCTTCTCGGCCATCATGTAGGTCAGGTCCTCCGGCCGCAGGATCGCATCCTGCAGGTGGGCCGAGATGACCGTGAGATCCTCGGCGTCCAGGGCGGCGAGCTTCAGAAGCTCCATCTCGGGTTCCGGTCGGGTGATGGGTGCCCCCGGCGGGGCGGCAGGGCGTAGGTAGCGGCGACGGCTTGTCCGGGCAACGGCGGCGTGGTCCGATCGTCCCGCCTCATTCGCCGTTCATGATCGCACGGCTAGGTTGTGCATGACCGAGGCCGCCGGAACGCGGCCGGACGACAGACGGGACAATCACGGTGAAGCGCATCACGCTGGCGGTTCTGACCGCCCTCGCGCTCGCTCCGGCGCTGGGTACGCCGGCAAGCGCGCAATATTACCGAGACGATTATGACTACCGCCCGCGCCGTCCGCCGCCGCCGGATTACTACGACGATCGTCCCCGCCGCCATTACCGCGAGGATTACGATGACGGCCCGCGCCGCTTCGGCCGGATCTGTGTGACCGCGCGCGGCAATTGCCCGACTCGTCCGGGCCCGTTCAATGCGCCCTGCGGCTGCGAGATCCCTGGCTTCGGCCTCAAGCGCGGCGCCATTGGCGGCTGATCATTCCCTTCGAAGCGGGCGGCGAGGGCCGCCCGTTTCTCGTTGAGCGTCGGAGCAGCTTATGCTCGCACGCGTTCGATCTGCGCGCCGCACCGCCCGAGCTTGGCCTCCAGGCCCTCGAAGCCGCGGTCGAGGTGGTAGACTCGGTTGATCTGCGTCTCGCCCTCGGCGGCAAGGCCCGCGATCACGAGGGAGACCGACGCACGCAGGTCAGTGGCCATGACGGGCGCGCCGCGCAGGCGCTCGACACCCTCGACGATCGCCATGTCGCCGTCGAGCCGGATCTTCGCGCCGAGGCGGGCGAGCTCTTGCACGTGCATGAAGCGGTTCTCGAAGATCGTTTCGCGGATATGCGACTGACCCTTGGCCAGCGTCATCAGCGCCATGAACTGCGCCTGCAGATCGGTTGGGAAGCCGGGGAACGGGTCCGTCGTCACGTCCACGGCGGCGATACCCCCGCCGTTGCGGCGGACGCGGATGCCGCCATCCACCTGCGTGATCTCTGTGCCCGTGGTCGCCAGCACGTCGAGGGCGGAATGAAGCAGGTCGGCGCGCGTGTCCTTCAGGACGACATCGCCGCCGGTCATCGCCACGGCCATAGCGTAGGTGCCGGTCTCGATCCGGTCGGGAAGCACCTCGTGGCGGGCGCCGTTGAGGCGGGCCACACCCTCGATCTCGATGCGCGGCGTGCCCGCTCCCTTGATGCGCGCACCCATCTTGTTGAGGCAGTCGGCGAGGTCCACTACCTCCGGCTCGCGGGCGGCGTTCTCGATCACGCTCGTCCCATAGGCGAGAGCAGCGGCCATCAGGGCGACATGCGTGCCGCCGACGGTGACCTTCGGGAAGGACACCTGCCCCCCGCGCAGCCCCTTCTTCGTCTTGGCGATGACGTAGCCGCCGTCGATCTCGGTCTCGGCGCCGAGCTGCTGCAGTGCCATGATCAGCAGGTCGACCGGCCGCGTACCGATGGCGCAGCCGCCCGGCAGGGACACCTTCGCCTCGCCGAACCGAGCCAGCAGGGGCGCGATCACCCAGAAGCTCGCCCGCATGGTCGACACGAGGTCGTAGGGCGCCGTGGTGTCGATGATGTTCGAGGCGGTGAGGCGGATCGTCTGGCCGGTCTCGGAGGTCTGACCGGGCCGCTTGCCCACCACCATCTGATCGACGCCGTGGTTGCCGAGGATGCGGAGCAGGGCCGTGATGTCGGCCAGACGCGGCACGTTGATGAGTTCCAGCGTCTCGCCGGTCATGAGGCTGGCGATCATCAGCGGCAGGGCCGCATTCTTGGCGCCCGAAATCGGGATCACGCCGTTGAGTGGCGCGCCGCCGGTGATGTGGATGCGATCCATGGTTGTGTCCTGAGCCCCCGGCACGCGGCGGGGCCGAAATTCGTCAGAGGGCGCAGGCGCCCAGGCTTAGCCGGAGGCTGCTATAGACCGGATTTGTCGGAATCGGGACCGTTTGCCGCGAATACAACCGGCGCGTCCCGCTCCTGCGTCCCGTCGTCTCGGGCCGCATCCGGTTTTTCCGGAGTCGCCCGGCCGCGCTCCTGAGCCTTGCGCCGACGCAGATTCGCTCTGAGCGCCGCCTTCAGACGTTCGTCCCGCGAGGCCGGTTTCTCCTCGTGCATTGATCTGGATCCAGGGAGGGTTGCAGGGCGCGGAGGGCCGACCTTCGACTTGTAGCGGTTCCAGATCGGCGCAGAACCGGTATACAACGCGCCACCTCACGACAGCCAACCGGCGGCGACCCCCTCAGAAGGACGCGCAATGCCCGCATTCCGGAACTCCGGCAAGACGCTCGCCCCCGTGGCGGAGGTGCGGGCGGGCGGCGGCTACGATACGTATTTCCGCAAGGCCCTCGACGGGCTCCACAGCGAGCGGCGGTACCGTGTCTTCGCGGATATCGAGCGCATTTCCGGCCGCTTCCCGGCCGCGAAGTGGCGCCGTCCGGACGGCACGGTCGCCGAGATCACCGTGTGGTGCTCCAACGATTACCTCGGCATGGGCCAGCACCAGGAAGTGGTCGGCGCCATGACCGAGACGGCCGCACGCTGCGGCGTCGGCGCGGGCGGCACCCGCAACATCGCGGGCAACACCTCGCCCCTGGTCGATCTCGAGCGCGAACTCGCCGATCTTCACGGTAAGGAGGCGGGCCTCGTCTTCACCTCGGGCTACGTCTCGAACCAGGCCGGCATCTCCACCATTGCTAAGCTGATCCCGGACTGCCTGATCCTGTCGGATGCCTTCAACCACAACTCGATGATCGAGGGCGTGCGTCATTCCGGCTGTGAGAAGAAGATCTTCCGCCACAACGACCTGGGACATCTCGAAGAGTTGCTGCGCGAGGCAGGCGACCGGCCCAAGCTGATCGTGTTCGAGTCGGTCTATTCCATGGACGGCGACATCGCGCCGATTGGAAAGATCTGCGACCTCGCCGACCGCTACGGCGCCATGACCTACCTTGATGAGGTTCACGCAGTCGGCCTCTACGGGCCGCGCGGTGCGGGCATCGCCGAGCGCGACGGCGTGATGCACCGGGTCGACGTCATCGAGGGCACGCTCGCCAAAGGCTTCGGCTGCGTCGGAGGCTACATCACCGGCTCGGCGGCGATTTGCGACGCCGTGCGAAGCTTCGCACCCGGCTTCATCTTCACGACGGCCCTGCCGCCTGCTGTCGCTGCGGCGGCCACCGCCTCGGTCCGCTACCTCAAGCGGTCCGGCGCCGAGCGCGAAGCGCACCAGAAGCAGGCTGCCGCCACCAAGGCGGCTTTGGATGCGGCCGGTCTCCCGCTCCTCGAAACCGAGACGCATATCGTTCCGGTGATGGTGGGCGATGCCGAGCTGTGCAAGGCGGCGGCGGACCATCTGCTGGAGCGGCACAAGATCTATATCCAGCCGATCAACTACCCCACCGTGCCGCGCGGTACGGAGCGGCTGCGCATCACCCCGTCGCCGTTCCACGACGCTGCCCAGATCGCCCGCCTCACCGAGGCCCTGAGCGAGACCTGGGCGACGCTCGGCCTGCCGCGCGCGGGCACGGTCTTCGTCGAAGCGGCTGAGTAGGGGCTTCGGTCCACCGCTCTTGCCGCCATCGCAAGCGTTGGCGAAGCAATCCGGGGATGTCGGGCGCGCGAACGGCGCTCCGCATCCCTGGATTGCTTCTGCGTGCTCGCCATCTCAGCGTCCTGCCTGTAACCACCGTCGCGAATCCGCGACGCAAGAGTCCGAAACGCTATGATCTCCTCGCCCCTCATGACCGTGATGGTCGATGCCGCGCGCAAGGCCGCCCGCAGCCTGCGGCGCGACTTCGGCGAGGTCGAGAACCTTCAGGTGTCCCGCAAGGGGCCGGGTGACTTCGTCTCCGCCGCCGACCGCAAGGCCGAGGAAGTGGTGCGCGACGCGCTGCTGAAGGCGCGGCCCGGCTACAGCATGGTGCTGGAAGAGGGTGGCTTCATCGAGGGCACCGACAGGGCCCATACGTGGCACGTCGATCCCCTGGATGGCACCTCGAACTTCCTGCATGGCGTGCCGCATTTCGCAGTCTCCATCGGCCTCGAGCGCGAGGGCGTGATGGTGGCGGGCGTGGTGTTCGATCCGATCAAGGACGAATTGTTCATCGCCGAGCGTGGCAAGGGCGCCTACCTCAACAACCGCCGTATTCGGGTCGCAGCCCGTACCGAGATGGCCGATGCCCTCGTCGGCTACGGCACGCCCTATCTCGGACGCGGCAGCCACCCGCGCCTGATGCGCGAAATCGCGGCTGTCATGGCCGTGTCCGGCGGCACGCGGCGGATGGGCTCGGCGGCGCTCGACCTTGCCTACGTGGCCTGCGGACGCCTCGACGCCTACTGGGAGCGCGATCTCCAGACCTACGATTTCGCGGGCGGCGTCGCCCTGGTGCGCGAGGCCGGTGGCTTCGTGACATCCGCGGATGGCGCGGCCGAGCCGTTGGGTCCGCGTTCCGTCTGCTGCGGAAACGAGACCCTGCAGCGGGATCTGCTGGCCATCCTCAAGAAGGCTCAGACGGCCTGAGGAGCGAGCGCGCGGGACGCCTGCTGGCGCCGCGCGAGCCGTTCTGCTTTAACCGCCCCATTCTTCAGGGAAGTCTGCCCGCATGGAAGCTCGCCGCCACGTCGCGCTGAAGGAATCGATCCGCTCGATTCCCGATTATCCCAAGCCCGGCATCATCTTCCGCGACATCACCACTCTGCTGTCGGACCCGCGCTCGTTCCGGCGGGCGGTCGATGCCCTGGTGCATCCCTATGCGGGCGGCGGCATCAAGCAGGTGGCGGGAATCGAGGCGCGGGGTTTCATCCTCGGCGGCGCCATCGCCCACCAATTGTCGTGCGGCTTCGTGCCGATCCGCAAGAAGGGCAAGCTCCCGCACACGACCGTCTCGATGGCTTACGCCCTCGAATACGGCACCGACGAGATCGAGATCCATGTCGATGCGGTCGGGCCGGGAGACCGGGTGCTGCTGGTGGACGATTTGATCGCCACGGGCGGCACCGCAACGGCGGCGGTGAACCTGCTACGCAAGATCGGCGCGGAGGTCGTCGCAGCCTGTTTCGTCATCGATCTGCCCGAGATCGGCGGGGCCGCCCGCCTGCGCGACCTCGGCGTCGAAGTCCGCACGCTGATGGAGTTCGACGGACACTGAGGAATAGCCGGTCGGCGCCTGCAAAACGTTGACTTGTGCCGACCCATCCGCCATAAGCCGCCCACCCGCGACGGGGCGCCCCACCTGGGCGCCCTTCGTGTTTGTGAGACATGCAGGACGCGTGAAGGTCGGGAGCGGCATAGCCGCCCGCGAGCGCGCCTCGACCTTTGAAGGCCATTCGCTATGAAGAGAACCTATCAGCCGAGCAAGCTCGTCCGTAAGCGTCGCCACGGTTTCCGTGCGCGCATGGCCACGGCCGGTGGCCGCAAGGTGCTGGCCCGCCGCCGCGCCCACGGCCGCAAGCGCCTGTCGGCCTGAGCCCGGCGGGTTGAGACCCGCCGCCGCGCGACTCGCGCGGCCCCTTCCGGGGAATTGAAGCCGGGATCGAACGGTCGATGGCGACGATCGAACGGCTCAAGAAGCGGCCCGATTTTCTGGCCGCTGCCGCGGGCCGCCGCTTTCACACCGAACGGATGACGGCGCAGGGCAACCTGCGTTCCAGTGAGGCCGGCGGCCTGCGCCTCGGCTTCACCGTCACCAAGCGCGTCGGTCACGCGACCGAGCGTAACCGAATCAAGCGGCGTCTTCGCGCCGTCGTTGCCGAGGTCGCCGCCGCTTTGCCCGCCGACCTTGCGGACCGCACCGCCGATATCGTCCTCGTCGCCCGCCGCCCCGCCCTCCATGCGGATTTTGCGGCCCTTGCCGACGATCTCCGTAAGGCGATTCCCGCGGTGACCCGCGTCGGCAAGCCGGATCACGGCGGCAAGCCTCCCTCCTCATCATCTCGACGCGGAAAGCGCCCTCCGGCGCTGCCCGCGTCCCCGAACAAAGGCCTTGGTGTCCCCGATGGGCAATGACAAGACCAACATGTTCGTGGCCATCGGCCTGTCGCTGCTGGTGCTGCTCGGTTGGCAGTACTTCGTAGCTGGGCCTCGCCTCGAGCAGCAGCGGCAGATCGAAGCGCAGAACAAGGCGGCTCAGGCGCAGACGCAGCCGCCGGGCGTGACGCCGGACGGCGTGCCCTCGCCCTCGCCGAAGGAGGGCGGCCCGGCCGCACCCGCGCCGGGCACGGCACCGATGCCTGCGGGCGGTCCGGTCTCGCGCGAGGCCGCGCTCGCCCGCGCCCCGCGTGTGAAGATCGAGACGCCGGCCCTCTCGGGTTCGATCAACCTGAAGGGCGCGCGCATTGATGACGTCGCGCTGAAGAACTACCACGAGACCATCGACCCCAAGAGTCCGGAGATCGTGCTGTTCTCCCCGGCCGGGACCGAGACGCCCTATTACGCCGAGTTCGGCTGGGTTGGTTCCAACGCCAAGCTTCCGAACAGCGAGACGGTCTGGACCGCCGACGGCAAGACTCTCTCCCCCGGCATGCCCGTGACCCTGACCTGGGACAACGGCGAGGGCCTGACGTTCAAGCGCATCGTCGCGGTGGACGACAAGTACATGTTCTCGGTCCGCGACTCGGTCGAGAACAAGGGCTCCAACGCCGTCACGCTCTATCCGTATAGCCTCGTCTCCCGCTGGGGTAAGCCGCACACCCAGGGCTATTACGTCCTGCACGAGGGCATGATCGGCTATCTCGGCGACGACGGCCTCCAGGAGATCACCTACGACAAGCTCGCCAAGGAAGGCGCCTATGGCGGCGCCAACACCAAGGGCAAGGCTTTCAACAACGTGACCGGCGGCTTCCTCGGTATCACGGACAAGTACTGGGCGGCGGCGGTCATCCCGGAGCAGAACGCCCCCTATACCGGTGCCTTCACCGACCGCACCGATGGCGCGACCAACGTCTACCAGGCGAGCGCCCGTGGCGATGCGGTGAACCTTGCCGCCGGTACCTCCGTCTCGGCCAACCAGCGCCTGTTCGCGGGTGCCAAGGAGGTCAACGTCATCAACGCCTACCAGAAGGATCTCGGCCTCCGGCACTTCGATCTGATGATCGACTGGGGCTGGTTCTGGTTCATCACCCAGCCGATGTTCCGGGCTCTGGACTTCATCTACCACCTGTTCGGCAATTTCGGCGTCTCGATCCTGATCGTGACGCTCTGCCTGAAGCTGCTGTTCCTGCCGATCGCCAACCGCTCCTACGTCTCGATGGCCAAGATGAAGGCCGTCCAGCCGGAGATGACCGCCATCCGTGAGCGGTACAAGGAGGACAAGGTCAAGCAGCAGCAGGCCATGATGGAGCCTGTACAAGAAGGAGAAGATCAATCCGGTCGCGGGCTGCTGGCCTGTGCTGATCCAGATCCCGGTCTTCTTCGCGCTCTACAAGGTCCTGTTCATCACCATTGAGATGCGGCACGCGCCGTTCTTCGGTTGGATCCACGATCTTGCCGCGCCTGATCCGACGAGCATCGTGAACCTGTTCGGCCTGCTTCCCTTCACGCCGCCGGAATGGGTCCCGATCCATCTGGGCGTGTGGCCGATCATCATGGGCATTACGATGTTCATCCAGATGAAGATGAACCCCGCGCCGCCGGACCCGGTGCAGGCTCAGATCTTCACCTTCATGCCCATCATCTTCACCTTCATGCTCGGCTCGTTCCCGGCGGGACTGGTGATCTACTGGGCTTGGAACAACACCCTGTCGGTGCTGCAGCAATACGTCATCATGCGTCGTAACGGCGTGAAGGTAGAGCTGTGGGACAACCTGCGCGGTATGTTCAAGCGCGGTTCCAAGACACCGGCCAAGACGGCGCCGACCAAGGGCTGACGTGACCACCGAAAATATGACAGACGACGAAACGGCCGGCCTCATCGAGGCCGGCCGCCTGCTGTTCGCGGGCAGCGCGGATTTCTACGCTGCCGCCCAGACCCTCGACCGATTGCCGCCGATGGAGGGCATCGAGATCGCCTTTGCCGGACGCTCGAACGTCGGCAAGTCGAGCCTCATCAACGCGCTCACCGGCCGCAACACCCTGGCGCGGGTCTCCCACACCCCTGGGCGCACACAGCAGTTGAACTTCTTCCGCATTGGCGACCGCATGTCCCTGGTGGACATGCCGGGCTACGGCTACGCCGCGGTGGAGAAGGCCAAGGTCGAGGCCTGGACGCACCTGATTCATTCCTACCTGAAGGGTCGCGCCAACCTCGCCCGCGTGTTCGTGCTCATCGATTCCCGCCACGGGTTGAAGAGTATCGACACGGACGTACTCGACGGGCTCGATAAGGCGGCGGTGAGCTATCAGGTCGTGCTGACCAAGGCAGACGCTCTCAAGAAGAGCCAGATCGAGTCACGTCTGGCGGGGATTCGCGAAGCATTGGCCAAGCGCCCTGCCGCTTATCCGGAAGTGATTCTCACATCCAGCCGGGACGATTCCGGCGTCGCCGACCTCCGTGCTGCCGTCGCGCGCCTGTTAGCGGAGCGCGGCGCGTGAGGCTCGCGGGCGCTGATCGTGCGCTCGGCGCCTTCGCCTGCCTCAGCGGCCTGCTCGGCGTGGCCGCGAGCGCGGCCTCGGCCCACATGGCGGGCGCCGAGTCGCTCAAGACGGCCGCGCAATTCCTGCTGTTCCATGCCCCCGCCATCCTCGCCCTGATCGGGCTCGGTGCGGCGGGTCTGCTCCGAGCGCCGTTGGCCCGTGGCGCCGCGGGGCTGGTCGCGATTGGCCTATGCCTGTTCTGCGGCGATCTCGCCCTTCGCGTGCTGGCGGGACATCCCCTGTTCCCCATGGCGGCACCGAGCGGCGGTTTTGCCTTGATGGGCGGGTGGCTGCTCGGGATCGTCGCTCTGCTCGTACCGAGCCGGGGCTGAGCTACTCCTTAGGCACGTTCTCGCGGTCCTTCAGCGCCGCCGCAAAGAGATCCGCGGCATCCTTGTGGAAAGCCGCACGGGACGCGCCGCGCCCGTAGAACATGTGCCCGCCGGGATAGACCGTCAGGTTCAATCGCCCTCCGCCATAGGGGGGATCTGGGCGATCTGAAGCTTCGAGGCGAAGTAGGGCGTCACGAGATCGGTGGCGCCGTGGGCAACGAGAACCCGCAATTTTCCGTCGAGCGCCAGCGCGCTTTTGAGGGCCGAGAGGGCCTCGGGGGATTGGCGGCTCGAGCCCCAGTTCCAGCCATGATTCACCGCGCTGCTGAGCAGCTCGTAGCGCATGTTCGGCACCGGCCATTTCAAGGTGCGGGCGTACAGATCCAGCATCGCGCTGGTGAGCGGCGCCTGCATCGCCGTGAGTTGCGGATCATCGAAACCCGAGGAGAGCGAATCCGGATCGCTGTCCCAACCGGTGAGGCCGGTATCGTAGAGGCTTGCGACCCGGCCGTTCTCCCGGCCGATCTCGCGCTGGATTCCCCGCCCCGAGGGACGACCTGCCTGACGGCGGAAGAATTCACGGTCGAGACCGGTCATGGACGAGAGGCGGTCGGACATACGCCCCACGGCCTGGGTATCGGCCGGTCCCTTCAGGAGGTCGGCGAGATAGGCGCCCGTGGCGTAATCCTCGGCCGAAGCCAGGGTTTCGGCGCCAGGCGTTTTGCCCTGGCGTTCAAGCCCAGTGGCCGCGAGCGAGGGCAGGCGCAGCACGTAGCCCCAGGGGTCGGTGCGCGGTCGCTCAAGCCATGCGAAATCGAGCACGGGCGACAGCAGCACCATGCCGGACAGGCCGATGCCGATCTCTTCCTGCAACTTCGAAGTGATGAGCGGACCCCGGAATCCACCATAGCTCTCGCCGACATAGAATTTCGGGCTCGCCATGCGGTTGTTGACCCGCAGGTAGCGGGCAATGACCGCCGCGAGTGTCGAGGCGTCGGAATCGACCGACCAGTATTTCTTGCCGTCGCCATCGGTCGCGCGGCTGTAGCCGGAGCCGACCGGATCGATGAAGACGAGATCGGTGAAATCAAGCCACGTCCCGTCGTTCGGCACGAGGCCGACGCCCTGCGACGAGCTGATCGTGTCCGTGCCGATCGGGAGCCGCCAGGGCCCGATGGCGCCGATATTGAGGTAGGCCGAGGCCGCGCCCGGTCCGCCATTGACCGCGAAGGTCACGGGCCGTTCGCGTCCGTTTTCCGCCGGGCGCGTGAAGGCGATGTAGCCGATCTCGGCCTGCAGTTTTCCGCCCTCGTCCACCAGAGGCAGGCTGCCTGCCGTCGCCGTGAAGTCGAGCTTGCGCCCGTCGGGCAGGGTGATGCTCTGGCTCGTCACCGAATCGGCGGGAAGGCGCCGCCCCTCCGGCCCCGAAGCCTGCGCACGGGCAGAAGGCGCGTGAGGCGAGGGGCCATGGGTTGAATCTTGCGCCGCAAGCGGCAGGGGGGTGGCCAGGGCCAGCAGGAGGGCGGTCGCGAGGCGGCCGGCGGTTGGAATCGTCATGGAGGGCGTCACGCCTTCTTGTTCCAGCGACCGGATTCGTCCTGTTGCCAATAGGCGATCGTGTGGCCCGCTTCCTTGGCCTGCTTCCACTGCTCGCGGGCGCGCAGCAGCGCGTCCTGGTCCGTCCCGTCGAACAGCACGCAGATGCGGGCATAGCCGGACGCATCCGAAGGCAGATCAGCGCCTTCCACGAGGAAGCGGATCGACGCGCCGTTCGGGTTCGTGTCCTTCAGGGTCAGGACGACGGGCTGGCTCGCGGCATCGGGCTCGCGGTCCGTGCCGTGAGGCAGGAAGCTTTCGTCGGAATAGGTCCAAAGCTGGTCGTCGAGGGCGGCGAGCCGCTCCTCGCTAGCCGCCTGGATCGCCGCCTGCCAGCCGCGTTCGAGCGAGCGCTCCACGAGGGTGGGGAGCACCCGTTCCAAGGGCTGGTGCTGCAAGTGGTAGAACAGAATCTCGGTCACGATACCGGCAAGATAGGGCCGCGCCGCCTTTCAGCGAAGGACGGCGGCAGGATCACGCACCGGACCCCCGTGCTCAGACCAGACGGCTCTGCTCGATGGCCGCGCCGACGAAGCCCTTGAACAGCGGATGCGGCTCGAAGGGGCGGGACTTCAGTTCCGGGTGGAACTGCACCCCGATGAACCACGGGTGACCGACATGCTCCACCGTTTCCGGCAGGAGCCCGTCCGGCGACAGACCGGAGAACCGCAGACCCTTCGCCTCGAGACGCTCGCGATAGCCCATGTTGACTTCGTAGCGGTGCCGGTGGCGCTCGGAGATGCGGTCGGAGCCGTAGATCTGTGCGATCTTCGACTCGGGGTCGAGCTTCGCCTCGTAGGCGCCAAGCCGCATCGTGCCGCCGAGATTGCCCTCGGCCGCCCGGCGCTCGAGCTCGTTGCCACGCAGCCATTCGGTCAGCAGGCCGACGACCGGCTCCGAGGTCTCGCCGAACTCGGTCGAGTTGGCGTCGGGAATGCCCGCGAGCGAGCGGGCCGCCTCGATCACCGCCATCTGCATGCCAAAGCAGATGCCGAGATAGGGGATCTTCTTCTCGCGGGCGTAGCGGGCCGCGCGAATCTTGCCCTCGGCGCCGCGCTGGCCGAAGCCGCCCGGCACGAGGATGCCGTTCAGCCCTTCGAGGAACGGGGCCGGGTCCTCGTTCTCGAACACCTCGGCCTCGATCCACTGGAGGTTCACTTTCACCCGGTGGTTAATGCCACCGTGAGTCAGCGCCTCGATCAACGACTTGTAGGCGTCCTTGAGACCCGTGTACTTGCCGACGATGGCGATGGAGACCTCGCCCTCAGGGTTGCGAACGCGCTCGGCGATAGTGCGCCACTTGGCGAGATCCGGCTCGTCGCCATGCTCCAGGCCGAAATGGCCGAGCACCTCCCGGTCGAGCCCGGCGGTGCGATAGGAGAGGGGCACCTCGTAGATCGAGGCCACGTCCCGCGCCTCGATGACGGCCGTCTCGCGCACGTTGCAGAACAGGGCAAGCTTGCGCCGCTCCTCCACCGGGATCGGCCGGTCGCAGCGGCAGAGCAGGATGTCGGGCTGGATGCCGATGGAGCGCAGCTCCTTCACGGAATGCTGCGTCGGCTTGGTCTTCAGCTCGCCCGCGCTCGGGATGTAGGGCAACAGCGTCAGGTGCACGAAGGCGGTTGTGCCGCGTGGCAATTCCTGGCCGAGTTGGCGGATCGCCTCGAAGAAGGGCAGGCCCTCGATGTCGCCGACCGTGCCGCCGATCTCGACCAGCACGAAGTCGAACGCCTCGTTCCCCTCCAGGACGAAGTCCTTGATGGCGTTGGTGACGTGGGGAATCACCTGGATTGTCGCGCCGAGGTAATCCCCGCGCCGCTCCTTGGCGATGATGTCCTGATAGATGCGGCCGGTCGTGATGTTGTCCGCCCGTGAGGCCGGAACGCCCGTGAACCGCTCGTAGTGCCCGAGATCGAGATCGGTCTCGGCGCCGTCGTCAGTCACGAAGACCTCGCCGTGCTGAGTCGGGCTCATCGTGCCCGGATCCACGTTCAAATACGGGTCGAGCTTACGCATCCGCACGCGGTAGCCGCGTGCCTGAAGGACCGCCGCGAGGGCAGCTGAGGCGAGACCTTTGCCGAGGGAAGAGACCACGCCGCCGGTGATGAAAACGTACCGCGTCATGGGCCTCGATCCATAAAGAAGGCAGCCGCATTTGCCAAACGGTCAGACCGTGCAAAGCGGCGGTGGCTGGGGATGGCACGCGAAACGGCCGCGGGTTCGAGACCCGCGGTCGATCCGTGCAGAATGGTTTGGGGGCGCGGGCGAAGTGCGGCCCGCGCAGGCACGTTCAGCGCGATTGCGGCGCGGCGGGCGCGCCGGATTCCGGCGCAGGCTGGGCCGGCGCCTGCTCGGGCGTGCGGTCCTGCGCCTTGCGCAGCGTGTCCAGAAGGTTGTCGGCACCGGTCGGCTTCTGAGCAGGCGTGGCCGGAGCGCCCGGCACCGGGGCGCCCGAGTCGAGAATCGACTTCGGGGCCGCCGAGCGGTGCGACATCACAGCAAGCGCCAGGCTGGTGCAGAAGAAAAGGGCCGCGAGAATCGCGGTCGCCCGGGTAAGGGCATTCGCCTGGCCCCGGCCGGTCATGAAGCCGCCGACACCGCCGCTGCCGCCCCCGCCGAGGCCGAGGCCGCCCTCGGACCGCTGAAGCAGCACGACGCCGATCAGCGAGAGAACGATAAGAAGGTGGACAACGATCAGGACGGTCTGCATCGGGGATCCGGTCTTCGCTCACCCGTGCCGACCGGAGGCGGTCGAGGCACAGGAAACGGGCGGCGTCCGGCGCCGCTCCATCGAGGTGGACCGGGCCTTACACCATGCAGGCGCCAGCGCCAACCACGGACGGCACGCCCGTCAGTAGCGATCCGGCACGTGCATCGAAGCAGGGATCGGTGCGCGGATGTAATCGGCATGCCGCACGCGGGCCGGCAAATGCACCGGCGGATGCTCGACATCGCCATAGGGAATT
This sequence comes from Methylobacterium komagatae, assembly GCF_042661665.1. Lineage (NCBI taxonomy): Bacteria > Pseudomonadati > Pseudomonadota > Alphaproteobacteria > Hyphomicrobiales > Methylobacteriaceae > Methylobacterium > Methylobacterium komagatae. The sequence goes on along the minus strand of NZ_JBHSWN010000001.1, from coordinate 272,767 downwards.
TGCTCGAGGAGATGGCTGATGCAGTTCAGCCGCGCCCGCTTCTTGTCCACGGCCTCGACCACCCACCAAGGTGCCTCGGGGATGTGCGTGCGGGCGAGCATGTCCTCCTTGGCGCGGGTGTAATCCTCCCAGCGCCGCCGCGATTCGACATCCATCGGCGAGAGCTTCCATTGCTTTAACGGATCCATGATCCGCATGTTGAAGCGGAGCGCCTGCTCCTCGTCGGTGATGGAGAACCAGTACTTCAGCAGCACGATGCCGGAGCGCACCAGCATGCGCTCGAATTCCGGGACGGAGCGGAAGAACTCTTCCACGTCGGCCTCGGTGCAGAACCCCATCACCCGCTCGACGCCCGCCCGGTTGTACCAGGAGCGGTCGAACAGCACGATTTCGCCCGCTGCCGGAAGGTGGGCAACGTACCGCTGGAAATACCATTGAGTCCGCTCGCGCTCGTTCGGAGCGGGCAGCGCCGCGACGCGGCAGACGCGGGGGTTGAGGCGCTGGGTGATGCGCTTGATGACGCCGCCCTTGCCCGCCGAGTCGCGGCCCTCGAAGATCACGACGACGCGCAGCTTGTTGTGCTGGACCCAATCCTGAAGGCGGACCAGTTCGTGCTGAAGGCGGAGCAGTTCGCGGAAATAGAACCGGCGATCGGCTCGCGGTGGCCGGAATCGCCGTCGAGCTGGTCGAGGCGCTCGTCTTCGAGATCCTGCTCCAATTCCTCGTCGTAGCTGTCGAGGATCTCGCGGCGGATCATCTCCACCAGCGCCGGATTTGCGGAACTCAGATCCTCTGACATGGGTCGCTTTCGGTCGGGACTTGGGCCCGACCTCAAGACCAATTCCATGTGACAACCATGCGAAGCCGGGGCACGGAGCCCCGGTTCCGTCTCACGCGTAGGCGTTGCAGATGCCGAGGAAGTCCTCGGCCACCAAGCTCGCGCCGCCGACAAGGGCGCCGTCGACATTGTCCAGCGACAGGATTTCGCGGGCGTTGCCCGGCTTCACCGAGCCGCCATAGAGGATGCGGATTTTTGCAGCCTCGTCGCCCGCGAGCTTGTCGAGCATGTCGCGTAGGGAGGCGTGGACCTCCGCGATGTCTTTCGGCGTCGGCGTGCGACCCGTCCCGATGGCCCAGACGGGCTCGTAGGCGATCACCGTGTCGGCCGCCGTCGCACCCTTGGGCAGGCCGATCGCCAGCTGAGCGCGCACGATGTCGAGGGCACGGCCTTGCTCGCGCTCTTCGATGGTCTCGCCGACGCAGATGATGCCGCAGAGCCCGGCCCGGCGGGCGCCGAGCGCCTTGGCGTGAACGCCGTCATCGGTCTCGTGGTGGTAAGCGCGCCGCTCGGAATGACCGACGATGACGTACTTCGCCCCCAGATCGGCCAGCATCTCGGCCGAGATCGAACCGGTGAAGGCACCGCTCTCGCGGGCGTGGAGGTTCTGGCCGCCGATAGCGACCGAGGAGCCGTAGGTCGCCGCGACGCAGGACCCGATGAGGGTCGAGGGCGGGCAGATCAGCACGTCGATGCGGGCGGAGAGATCGGGCGACAGGCCGTCGCGAATCGTCTCCACCACCGCGATCGAAGACCGCGTGCCGTTCATCTTCCAGTTGCCGGCAACCAGGGGCCGCCGCCCGGCCTGCGTCATCCTAAGCCCCCAATTCTCACTCGTCCGTGACCGGCGGCCCTACCAGAGCAAGCTTGGGCGCGCAAACGCCCCGGAGGGCATTTCCCTGCGGTTGTTTCACCGGGTGTCCGCTGCCACCGGACGGGGCGAGCCTTGGTCTCTCGCCTTTGCCTCTCGGCGCGAATGGTCTATCGCGGGCCGCGACAGGGCTTTCCCAAACCGGCGTAACCAGAACTCACCATGTTGCAGGGCATCCGCGCCGCCTCCGAGCATTGGCTCGGCAAGATCGTGCTGGCGATCATTTTCTCGCTGCTGATGTTCGGCATCGGCATCTACGGCGTGGAGGATCTCGTCCGCGGCGGCGGGTCCAGCGCGGTCGCCACCGTGGGCGATACCAAGATCTCGGCTGAGAAGGTCCGCCAATCCTATCAGAACCAGCTCGAACGCTATCAGGTGCAGCTGAAGCGCGCCCTGTCGCCCGAGCAGGCGCGCTCGCTCGGCCTCGACCGGCAGGTCATGTCGCAGCTCATCACCGAGGCGGCGCTCGATCAGAAGACGCGCGATCTCGGGCTCGCCGTGCCGGACAGCACCGTTCTCCGGGCGATCCGCGAAGAGAAGTCGTTCCAGAACGCGCAGGGCCAGTTCGAGCCGCAGCTTTTCTATCAGACCTTGCAGCGCGCCGGGTTGAATGAGCAGGGCTTCGTGCGCGAGCAGCGCTCCGTCATCGCCCGCATCCAGCTGGCCGAGGCGGTGTCCGGCGGAATCACGGTGCCGACCGCCCTGCGCGAGGCGGTACATCGCTACACGACCGAGCGGCGCGCGGTCTCCTACCTGTTCCTCCAGCCTTCCGACGCGGGCCAGATTCCGGCGCCGAGCGATGACGAGCTCAAGACCTGGTACGAGGGCAACAAGGACCGGTTCCGCGCCCCCGAATACCGCACCGTGAATATCCTCGTGGTCGATCCCGAGGCGGTCGCGCAGTCCGAGCCGGTCTCGGACGAGGATGCCCGGAAGGCTTACGACCTCAACAAGAACCGTTACGGCCTGCCGGAGAAGCGCACGATCCAGCAGATCGTCTTCCCCGATGCGGCTTCGGCCGAGTCCGCCCGCAAGGAGATCGAGGAAGGCACGAAGACCTTCGACCAGGTTGCCGAGGCCCGCGGCACGAGCGGCCAGGAACTGACGCTGGGCACGCTCTCGCGAGACGAGCTGTTCGACAAGGCCGTGGGCGAGGCCGCCTTCGCGCTTCCCGAGGGCGGCGTGAGCCAGCCGGTGAAGGGTCAGTTCGGGCAGGTGCTCCTGCGCGTCACCAAGATCGAGCCGGGGACGGTGAAGTCCTTCGATGAGGTTTCGGGCGAGATCCGCAAGACGTTGGCCCTGCAACGGGCCAAGGACAAGATCGACGACATGCGCGACGCCATCGAGGACCAGCGCGCCAGCGCCAAGTCGCTCGCGGACATCGCGGCCGAGCGCAAGCTCGCCCTCGTCGCGGTCCAGGCGGTGGACGGCCAGGGCAAGGCGCCGGACGGCAACCGCGTCGCCGGCATCCCGGATGCCGACACGACGCTCCCAGCGATCTTCCGCGCCGAGATCGGCGGCGACAACGAGCCCCTGCGCACCAAGTCCGGCGGCTTCATCTGGTACGACGTGACCAAGATCGACGCCGCGCACGACAAGCCCTTCGACGAGGTGAAGGATGCCGTGAAGACGGGCTGGATGACGGCAGAGACCGCCAAGCGGCTTCAGACGAAGGGTCGCGAACTGGTGGAGAAGCTCGACAAGGGCGCGTCCATCGAGGACGTCGCCAAGGAAGTCGGCGTGAACCCGCAGGAGACATCCGATCTCGCCCGCAACCAGCCGAAGGACATGCTCACCTCCGACGTGGTGAACCTGATCTTCGCGACGCCGGTCGAGAAATCGGGCAGCGCTGCCTCGGGCGACACCCGGGCCGTGTTCAAGGTGACGTCGGCGAGCGTGCCCGCCTTCGTGCCCGACAGCCCGAGCGACCGGACCGTGACGCAGAACTTCCAGTCGGCCATCGCGGACGACGTGCTGTCGCAATACATCGCGGACGTTCAGAAGAACGCAGGTGTGAAGGTCGACCAGGCGGCGCTCCGCAAGGTCTTCGGCGGCGAGTACTGATGTCCGACCTGCCCGACTTCGACGCCTTCCGCGCTGCCTACGACGCTGGGCGGTCGACCCTGCTCGAGATCGCCCTGGTGGCGGATCTCGAAACGCCGGTCGCGGCCTTCCTCAAGCTGCGCGCCCGGCATCCCGGCCCGGCCTTCCTGCTCGAGTCGGTCGAGGGTGGGGCGGTTCGCGGGCGGTACTCGATGATTGGGCTCGATCCCGACCTGATCTGGCGCTGCCGCGACGGCGCGCCTGCGCTCGCGCGCCAGCCCGACCTGAGCCAATTCGAACCGGATGATCGCCACCCCCTGGTGAGCCTGCGCGCCCTCATCGCCGAGAGCGCCATCGGACACGACGAGGAGCGTGATCTGCCGCCCATGGCAGCGGGCCTGTTCGGCTATCTCGGCTACGACATGGTGCGCTCCATGGAACGCCTGCCGACGCCGAACCCGGATCCGCTTGGCGTGCCGGACGCGATCCTCGTGCGTCCGCGCCTCATGGTGGTGTTCGATTCGATCCGCGATGTCATCACGGTCGTCACGCCCGTGCGTCCCGCCGAGGGCGTGACGGCGAAAGCGGCCTATGAATCCGCCCTGTCGCGGATCGACGGGGTCGCCGCCGCTTTGGAGAGCCCGCTTCCGATCGAGGCGCGGATCGATCTCGCGACGGTGGCCGCGCCCGAACCGGTCTCGAACACGACGCCGGAGGAATTCGCCGCCATGGTGGCGCGGGCGAAGGAGTACATCGTCGCGGGTGACGTATTCCAGGTGGTGCTGTCGCAGCGGTTCGAGGCGCCCTTCACGCTGCCCGCCTTCGCGCTTTACCGCTCTTTGCGGCGGACCAACCCGGCGCCGTTCCTCTGCTACCTCGATTTCGACGCCTTCCAGATCGTCTGCTCCTCGCCGGAGATCCTCGTGCGGGTGCGCGATGGCATCGTGACGATCCGCCCCATCGCGGGCACGCGCCGCCGGGGCGCGACCCCCGCCGAGGACAGGGCGCTCGCGGAGGAATTGCTCGCTGATCCGAAGGAGCGGGCCGAGCATCTGATGCTCCTCGATCTCGGCCGCAACGATGCGGGCCGCGTGTCCCGCATCGGCAGCGTGCGCGTCACCGATCAGTTCTTCATCGAGCGCTACAGCCAGGTGATGCACATCGTTTCGAACGTCGAGGGCGACCTCGACACGAAGTACGATCCGCTGGAAGCCCTCTCGGCAGGCTTCCCAGCCGGGACGGTCTCGGGCGCTCCCAAGGTGCGCGCGATGGAGATCATCGACGAGTTGGAGAAGCAGAAGCGCGGCCCCTATGCCGGCTGCATCGGCTATTTCGGCGCGGGCGGTGAAATGGATACCTGCATCGTGTTGCGCACCGCCGTGGTGAAGGACGGGCGGATGCACGTCCAGGCGGGCGCGGGCATCGTCTACGATTCCGATCCGGCCTCGGAACAGCAGGAATGCGTGAACAAGGCTAAGGCGCTGTTCCGCGCAGCGGAGGAGGCCGTGCGCTTCGCGGCGCAGGCGCGACGGGGGCAGTAGTGCCCCGGCGGGGCGCCGGTTGACCGCCCCGCCCCGAGCCGTCACATCCCTTCGGAACTGCTCGGGTTCGCGCCATGTCCAAAGTTCTCGTCATCGACAATTACGACAGCTTCACCTTCAACCTCGTCCATCTGATCGGGCCGCTCTGCGACTCGATCGAGGTGGCGCGCAACGATGCGCTATCGGTGGCCGACATCCGCGAGAAGGCGCCGGACGCGCTGGTGTTGTCGCCGGGACCGTGCAGCCCGAACGAGGCAGGGATCTGCCTCGACGTGGTGCGCGAACTGGCGGGGGAGATCCCGATCTTCGGCGTCTGCCTCGGGCTTCAGACCATCGGACAGGCCTTCGGGGGCGATGTGGTGCGCGCGCCTCTTCCCCTGCACGGCAAGGTCTCGACCATTCGCCACGGGGCGAAAGGTCTGTTCCGGGGCATCAATGAGAGCTTCGAGGCCACGCGCTACCATTCGCTGGTTGTCGACCGCGCGACCTGCCCGGCCTCGCTTTCCGTCACCGCCGAGGCGGATGGGCTCATCATGGGGCTGGAACATGCCGAGCTTCCGGTCCACGGGGTGCAGTTCCACCCTGAGAGCATCCGTTCGCAGCACGGGCGCGAGCTCGTGCAGAACTTCCTCGAACTGGCGCGGGCCTGGAACGCAGGACGTGACAGGCCCTCCGCCGACGTGCATTGACGCCGCGATCCCCGCTTCCCGCGACGATTCCGATGGATAGCTTCAGACCGCTCCTCACCAAGGTCGCCGGGGGGCAGCCCCTCGAGCGCGCCGAGGCGCGCGCGGCCTTCGACCTGCTCCTGTCGGGTGAAGTGACGCCCGTCCAAGCGGCCTCCTTCCTCACGGCCCTCAAGATGCGCGGCGAGGCGATCGAGGAAATCGTAGGCGCTGCCGAGGCGATGCGGGCGCGCATGGTCCGCGTCACGGCGCCCGAGGGCGCGGTGGATGTAGTCGGCACGGGCGGCGACCATTCGGGCAGCGTGAACGTTTCGACGCTTGCTGCGATCCTCGTCGCGGCCTGTGGCGTGCCGGTGGCCAAGCATGGCAACCGCGCGGCGACCTCGCGCTCCGGCGCCGCCGATGTGCTCGCCGCGCTCGGCGTGACGTTGGGACTCGATCCGGCAGCGCAGGAACAATGCCTTGCGGAGGCCGGGCTTTGCTTCCTGTTCGCCCAGACCCATCACGGCGCCATGCGTCACGTCGCGGCCGTGCGCGCCGAACTGCCGGTGCGGACGATCTTCAATCTGCTCGGCCCCCTGTGCAATCCGGCGGGGGTGACGCGCCAGCTCTTCGGCGTGGCGGACGGCACCCGTGCCGAGCCGCTCACGCGGGTGCTCGCCGAACTCGGCAGCAAGAGGGTCTGGACGGTGCACGGTTCGGACGGGCTCGATGAGATCACCGTCACGGGCCCGACCGGCGTCGTCGCTCTCGAAGACGGCAGGATCGAGCGTTTCACCATCGATCCGCGCGACCTCGGCATCGCCCTTCGCGCGCCGGAGGAGTTGCGCGGGGGCGACCCGGCTCACAATGCCCGCGCCCTCGAAGCGGTTCTCGCGGGCGAGCGAAACGCCTACCGCGATATCGCGGTTGTCAATGCAGGTGCGGCACTCGTCGTCGCGGGGGGAGCGGGGTCCCTGGCGGAAGGCGTCGGCCGGGCGCAGGATGCCATCGATTCCGGCGCGGGCCGTGCCACCCTCGCGCGTCTGGTGCGCGTGTCGCAGTCATGCTCGAACGGGCAGGAGAGCCGATGACCTCGCTCACGCAGGAGGCCGCTCCCGAAGCCGCCCCGGAGAACCCGGAACGGCCGAACGTCCTCGCCCGGATCGAGGCGTACAAGCGCCGCGAGATCGCCGAGGCGAAGCTTCGCATGCCGCTGGCGAAGCTCGAAAAGAAGGTCGCTCAGGCCGATCCGCCGCGCGGCTTCGCAGAAGCCATTCGCAAGCACCGCAAGGAAGGCCGCCCCGCGCTAATCGCCGAGGTGAAAAAGGCCTCGCCGTCCAAGGGGCTGATCCGGGCCGATTTCGACCCGGCGACTTTGGCGGCGGCCTACGAGAAGGGCGGGGCGACCTGCCTGTCTGTGCTCACCGACGAGCCGTCCTTCCAGGGCAAGCCCGATTACCTCGTCGCCGCCCGCGCGGCCTGCTCGCTGCCGGTTCTGCGCAAGGACTTCATGTTCGAGCCGTATCAGGTCTACGAGGCGAGAGCCTGGGGCGCGGATTGCATTCTCGTGATCATGGCCTGCCTTGATGATGACGAGGCCATGGCCCTCGTCGAGACCGCCCATGAGCCGAATATGGACGTGCTGACCGAAGTGCATGACGAGGCCGAACTCGCCCGCGCCCTCCCGCTCGGCACGGCCTTGGTCGGCGTCAACAACCGCAACCTGAAGACCTTCGAGGTCTCGTTCGACAACGCCCTTCGCTTGAAGCCCGGCATCCCGGATGACCGGATCGCCGTGGCCGAGAGCGGCATCGGCGGCCATGCCGACGTTGTGCGTCTGGCCGAGCACGGTCTCGATACGGTGCTGGTGGGCGAGAGCCTGATGCGCCACAGCGACGTGACGCTGGCGACCCGCTCGCTGCTTTTCGGGGACGGCGCGAAGGGCAAGATCAAGGCATGAGCGGGGGCCTCACCCATCTCGATGCGGCGGGCGCGGCCAACATGGTCGATGTCACGGACAAGCCCGCCACCACCCGCACCGCTCGCGCCGAGGGCTGCGTGGTGATGCTGCCGGAGACCCTGGCGCTGATCCGCGAGGGCGACGCCAAGAAGGGTGATGTGATCGGCACGGCGCGGCTCGCGGGCATCATGGCCGCCAAGCGCACCCACGAACTCATTCCTCTTTGCCACCCTCTGCTGCTCTCGAAGGTGCGGGTGGAGTGCGAGGAAGATGCCGCCTTGCCGGGCCTGCGCATCATCGCCGAGGTGCGGGTGCAGGGACCGACCGGCGTCGAGATGGAGGCGCTCACCGCGGTCTCGCTGGCCTGCCTTACGGTCTACGACATGGTGAAGGCGGTGGATCGCGGGATGCGCATCGAGGGCATCCGCCTGCTGGCCAAGGATGGCGGGCGCTCGGGCGCCTACCGGGCGGATCCGGCGCCGTGAGGCTGGAGCGATGAGCGGCCTCATCCCTGTCGCCGAGGCTCTGTCGCGCATCCTTGCGAGCGTGCGCGCGCCGGTGGAGCCGGAAAGCGTGCCGCTGGCTCGCGCCGCCGGGCGGGTGCTCGCCGCGCCCGTCGCGTCCACCCGCACGCAGCCGCCGTTTCCGGCCTCGGCCATGGATGGCTATGCCGTCCGCGCCGCCGATGCGGGCACGGTTGGGGCGAGCCTGCGCCTCACCGGCACCAGCGCGGCCGGTCACGGTTTCGCGGGTACGCTCGAGCCCGGAGAGGCCGTGCGGATCTTTACCGGAGCCCCGGTTCCCGAGGGGGCCGATGCGATTCTCATTCAGGAAGATGCCGACGCCGAGGGCGAAACGGTCCGCGTCCGCGAGGCCGTGCAGCCGGGCCGGTTTATTCGTCGTGAGGGCTTGGATTTTGCGGCGGGCGAAACGCTGCTCGCCGAAGGCATGGCCCTGGATGCGCGGCGCCTCGCCCTCGCGGCGGCGGCGGGCCATCCGCAGGTGCCGGTGCGGCGACGCCCAAGGGTCGCGATCCTCGCCACGGGCGATGAATTGGTCGAGCCCGGGGCGACTCCCGCCTGGGACCAGATCGTCGCCTCGAACAGCCTCGCCCTGGCTGCCCTGGCAGCGGAGGCGGGCGCCGAGACTATCGACCTCGGCATCGCCGCCGATGACCATGCTGCCCTCGAAGCGGCCTTTCGCCGGGCGCGGGAGGCGAAGGCTGACCTGTTGATCACCCTCGGCGGCGCCTCGGTGGGTGATCATGATCTCGTCCAGGCGGCGCTTGCCCGCGAGGGGCTCGAACTCGGCTTCTGGAAGGTCGCCTTGCGGCCGGGCAAGCCGCTCATGCACGGGCGGCTCGGGGACATGCTGGTGATTGGCCTCCCGGGCAATCCGGTCTCGTCCATCGTCTGCGGGCTGCTTTTCGTGGTGCCAGCCATCCGCGCCCTGCTCGGCGATCCTCAGGCCGGGGCCGATCACAGCGAGCCCGCCACCCTGGGTTGCGACCTTCCCGCCAACGATGGGCGCGCGGATTACATGCGTGCGAGCCTCGCCATCGCGCCGGGCTGCCTGCCGGTAGCCACGCCGGAGAACCGGCAGGATTCGTCCATGCTCGCGGTGCTCGGTCGCTCGGAAGCGTTGCTGATCCGCGAGCCGCACGCACCGCCCGCTCAGGCTGGCGATCCGTGCCGGATCATCCGGCTCGACCGGCGATTGGTCTGAGGGTCAGGGCGCGGCGCGCCAGATCCTGATCACGCCCTGTGCGGATTCCGGGGTCAGCCAGTCGGCGTTTGCCGTTCCCTGAACGAGGCGGGAGACGAAGGCGGGCTGGGGCTGAAGATCCGTGGACAGACGCGCCGGGCAGGCGACGAGCAGCGTCGCCCCCTGTTCCGCCATGGCCCTTCGCAGATCGGCTTCCGTGCCGCCGAGGCCCTGGATCGAGGCGGCGATCTGCGGCACGGCCCGGTGATAGGGCGCGGCGACGATCGATTGTGGCGTGTGGAGCAGGATCGCCGGACCCATGAAGGGCGGGGCCAGCACGCGGCCGGGAGGCAGGGCGGCGAGGCCGCTCAGGGCCTCGTCGCTCAGGCAGGTCATCGCACCCTGCAGGTCGGGGGCGGTGCGAGGCCACGGCGACAGCGTTTCGCCGAGGCTCGCGATAGGAATCCAGATCGTGCTCACGAGCCCGGCGGCGACCGCCACCGACGACAGCCGTCGTTCGCGCGTGCCGGTCGTCAGAACGCGATCGATGAAGCCGCCTGCCACGAAGGGTACGAGCCCGCTTGCGACGTAGAGGCCGCGAAATTCCGAGATCCCCATAAGCAGACCCGGCCACAGTAGCGTCGCGGCGACGGCCCAGGCCCGGCCCTGCGGCGCGAGGCGCGTGGCGACCAGCGTCGCGAGGATCAGCACGGGATAGAAGGCCAGAGCCTCCCACTGTCCCCTGGCGACGAAGGTCGGCAGGCTGGTCATCTCGTTGACCCTGAGGAGCCAATGATTGCGGACCAGGGTCGTCATGCCGGTGAACGGCCCGGCGAGGCAGATCGGGAACAATGCGGCGAAGCCAGCGACGATGCCCGCACCGAGCACGGCCAACACGGCGAGCCGCGTCGTAGGCCTCGTCAGGCGCCCGTCGAGGGCGGCGCAGCCGAGGGTGAGGATCAGCCCACCCCCGGCCAGGAAGAGCCAGGGCGGGGAGATCGCATCGCAGGCAGTCATGCCCCAGCGGGCAGGGTCGGTCTGCGCGCCGAACAGGATCGGCGCGGCGAGGCCGAGCCCAACGCCGAACCCGGTGAGCGCCTGTGAGGCGGGCCTCCCGCGCCAGACCCAATCCGCGCACAGGAACAAGGCGGCGGCGGCCACATAGGGCAAGCCTTCGAGCCCGACCGCCAGCGAGGCGGCGGCGAGCCCTCCCGCGAGCCATCCGGCACCACGGATGATGGCAAGCGCCAGCCCGAGAATGATGGTGAGCTGGAGCCCGTGATGATCGACGCGCCCGGAGGCGAATTGCACGCCAATTCCGACGGTCTGCGTCGCGACGATGAGCGCGAGCAACGCTGCCCTCGGGCCGTATACGGCTTTCGCCCCGCGCATCAGCACCAGCGCGTAGAGGCCGAACAGCAGAATCGGCCAGAGCGCAGCGGCGATACCCTCAGCAAGGGTACGGCCGGCAAGCGGCGTGAAGAGCAGGATCAGCCCGGCCAGCGGCGCATCCACCAGGCGCGACCAATGGCTCGGAATGCCGGGCGGCGGCCCGAACCGGTGCTGCACCAGATCGAACCAGCCCTGGCCGTTCGCCAGATCGCGGGCCTCCACGAGGCGCATGGCGTCGTCGGGATCGGGCACGCGCAGGTGGAACAGCGTCGCGGCGATATCGATCGGCGCGTTCATCGTCGCGAGGCCAAAGGCGGCCAGCAGCCAGAGCAGCGTCGTCGTTTTGAACCGCGTCGCGGGCAAGGCAGCCTGCGGGGCTCGGTCCGGCATCGTCGTCTCGTCTCCCCGGCCGGTGGTGCGGTTCAGGAAGCATTCTTGGGTTAACCAATCGTCAGCCGTTGCTTCCTACGGTTGCGACCGCGCGGAGCGGACGATGCCGATACCCCACTTGCAGCGACGGGAGATGGCGATCCTCGCGGGCGGCGCGATGATCTCCGCCTTGTCGTGGTTAGCCATGGTGCCTTGGAACTTCCATGGCTGGATGATCGGTGCGCCGCTCGGCCGGGATTTCGTGAACTTCTGGATGGCGCCGCGCCTCGTGCTTTCGGGGCAGGGGGCGGTGCTGGTCGATCTGCCCGCCTATAGCGCGGCCATCAAGACGGCCTTCGGGATGACGCGCGATCCGCTGCTCGTCTTCGTCTATCCGCCGCACGCGCTCCTGCTGTTCGCGCCCTTCGCGGCCCTGCCGTTCCTGCCGGGCGTTCTCCTCTGGACGGCGGTGAACCTCACCGGTCTCGCCGTCACCACGCGGATGCTCCTGCAAGAGAGCCCCGCGCGCTGGCCGATTCTCGTGGCCTGCGTCTCGCCGCCCGCCGTGGCGATGATGATGTACGGCCATTTCGGCGGCCTGCTCGCGCTGGCGACGACCGTCGCGCTGATCGAGGCCGGGCGACGGCCGGTGCTCGCCGGGCTCTGCCTCGCCTTCCTCTCCACCAAGCCACAATTCGCCTGCGCCATCGGGCTCATGCTGCTCCTCACCGGGCAGTGGCGCTGTCTCGTAGCGGGGGCGGTCGCGACGCTGGCGCTCGTCGTGGCCTCCGCCGGTCTCTTCGGCATTGAGGTCTGGCAGCGGTTCATCACCGTCACGATGCCGATGCAGAGCGCCTACATCACCGGCTTCGATGCCAAGATGATCGAGACCTCGGTGACGGCCTATTTCGCGGCGCGCTATTCCGGCCTGCCCGCGAGCGCCGCCTGGGCGATCCAGTGTGTCGTGAGCGCGGCCTGCCTCGCCTTCGGCGTCGCGGCCCTGCGCCGGGGCGCGCGGGATCCGGGCGTGCTCGTGGTGGTCATCCTCGGGGCGCTGGTGATGCAGCCCTACGTCTCGCATTACGACCTCGCCATTGCCGCGCCCGCGCTCGCTTTGCTGGTGCTCGGCCACGCCCCCGGCGCCGCGCCGAGCACCGTGGCCGCGTGGATCCTGGTGCCGATGGCCCGCATCCTCATCGTGTTCGATCTGCCGATCCTCGGCGTGTTGGTGCCCGGCGCGCTGTTCGCGCAGGCCCACCGCCTCCTGCGCCCGCAGGGCACCCTCGTTCCGCAGCGCGCCGCCCTCGACGCGGCAGCCTGACCCCACCTCAACCGGCGAGCAGACATGGCACGCGTACTCGTCACCGGCGGATCGGGCTTTCTCGGATCGCTCCTCGTCCGCCGCCTGCTTGATGACGGCCACTCCGTCACCAGCGTGGACCTGCTGCCCGCAACCTTCGCGGCGCCGAACTTCACCCCGGTCGTCGGCGATATCCGCGACCGGGCGTTGCTCGACCGGCACGTGCCAGGGCACGAGGCGGTATTCCACTGCGCGGCCTTGCTGGCGCATGGCACGATCAAGCCCCGCGAGCTCTGGGCGAGCAACGTCGAGGGTACGCGTGTTCTCGCCCAGGCGACGGCAGCGTCTGGCATCCGCAGCCTCGTCTACATATCCAGCAACTGCCTCTGGGCACGCGGCTTCGACAGGCCGGTGCGCGAGGATGACGAGCCCGCGCCCTGCGAGATCTACGGACAGAGCAAGCTGGAGGGCGAGCGCATCCTGGCCGCCCATGCGGGCGATTTCGCCACCACCATCATCCGCTCCCCCACCATCATCGATGAGGGGCGGCTCGGGCTGCTCGCGATCCTGTTCGATTTTATCCGCGAGGGGCGGCGGGTGTGGCTCGTGGGCGAGGGCAGCAACCGCTACCAGTTCATCTACGCCAAGGACCTGATCGCCGCGATGCTGCTGGCGTGGCGGCAGACCGCATCCGGCGTGTTCGGCATCGGCGCGGACGATGTCGGCTCCATGCGCGAGACGTTCCAGCACGTCATCGCCCATGCGGGCACGGGCGCGCGCACGGCGCATCTGCCCCTAAAGCCGACGCTCCTCGCCATGCGCGCGGCACACGCCCTGCGGGTCTCGCCGCTCGGCCCCTACCATTACCGCATGATCGCGGAGAGCTTCGTCTTCGATACGAGCCGCATAAAGGCGGGGCTCGGCTGGCAGCCGACACTGACCAACGGCGACATGCTCCTCGCCGCCTATCGCTACTACGTCGCCAACCGCGCGGAGATCGCCGCACGCCGGGACGTCTCGGCCCACCGGCAGGCGGCCAATATGGGCGTCATCCGCGTGCTGAAATGGGTGAGCTGAAAGTCGCTCGACGGGAGGAAAGTCTTAACCCTGCCAGGACATGAATCGGCGCAACCTACGCGTGAATCGATCCGGGCCGGAGCGACTGATGAGCCATCACACCGAGACGCTGGTGATCGGCGCCGGGCCGGCGGGTCTCACGGCCTCGTATCTGCTGTCCAAGCACGGCCATTCGGTCACGGTTCTGGAAAGCGATCCCAAGCAGGTCGGCGGCATCTCGCGCACCGTCTCGCATAACGGCTACCTGTTCGACATCGGCGGCCACCGCTTCTTCTCGAAGTCCAAGGCGGTGGTGGACCTGTGGGACGAGATCCTGCCGAACGACTTCATTGAGCGGCCTCGCCTCTCGCGCATCTACTACAACGGCAAGTACTACGCCTATCCGCTCAAGGCCTTCGAGGCGCTGAAGAATCTCGGTCTCGGCACGAGCATCGCCTGCGTCGCGTCCTACCTCTACGCCCGCGCCAAGCCGGTGCGCGAGCCGAAGAACTTCCACGAATGGGTGCGTAACCAGTTCGGCGAGCGCCTGTTCTCGATCTTCTTCAAGACCTACACTGAGAAGGTGTGGGGCATGTCGTGCGATGCGATCTCGGCCGATTGGGCGGCGCAGCGCATCAAGGGGCTCGATCTCGGCGCGGCGATCCGCGACGGGGTGAAGCGCTCGCTCGGCCTGCGCAAGCGCCAGAAGGCGGGCGGCCCGGTCATCAAGACGCTGATCGAATCGTTCCGCTATCCGCGCCGTGGCCCGGGCATGATGTGGGAAGCCGCCGCCGCGAAGACGAAGGCGCAGGGCGGAAGGGTGCTGCTCGACCGTACGGTCGATTCCCTCAGCTACGATCAGGGTACCGGCCTCTGGACCGCTTCCGCGCGCATGAGCGATGGCACCCGCGAGACCTACACCGCCCGCCACGTCGTCTCCTCGGCGCCGGTGCGCGACCTCGTGAACGCCATCCGGCCGCGCCCGCTGAGTACGTTCAACGCCCGCGCACTCGCCTATCGCGACTTCCTCACGGTTGCGCTCATCGCTAAGTCCGACAAGAATTTTCCCGACAACTGGATCTACATCCACGATCCGTCGGTGAAGGTCGGCCGGGTGCAGAACTTCCGCTCGTGGTCGCCGGAGATGATCCCCGACGAGTCGCATACCTGTCTCGGGCTCGAATATTTCTGCTTCGAGGGCGACGGGCTGTGGTCGTCGTCCGATGCGGATCTCGTGGCGCTCGCCAAGGCCGAGATCGGGCGGATCGGCCTCATCGACCCGGCCGACGTGGTCGATGCCTGCGTCGTGCGCCAGCCGAAGGCTTACCCGGTCTACGACGAGGAGTATTCGGCTCACATCAACACCGTCCGCCTCGAGTTGCAGCGGGACTTTCCGACCCTGCACCTCGTCGGCCGCAACGGCATGCATAAGTACAACAATCAGGACCACGCCATGATGACGGCGATGCTGACCGTGGAGAACATCCGCGCGGGCCGGCGCCTCCACGATGTCTGGCGGGTCAACGAGGATGCCGAATACACCGAGTCCGGGCTGTCGGGCGTGCAGGAGGCCCTGACCAGCGAGAGGCTGGTGCCGCGCAAGGTGGCGTAATTTGGCCCCTCTTCCCTCTTGCGGAAAGAGGGGGAACCTGCGTTTTCTGGTTCAGCCTCAGGATGAGGATGGAGCGGGATCACCGTCCGCCACAGCCTGCTTCGTTCGCTCGTCCCAGCCGGTTTCGAGCAGCATGATCACCATCGCCAGTAGCGATAAGCCATGCGCTCCGATCGCGCCCTGGATCGGCCCCTGCGCCGCCTTGGCATAGACATCGCGCAGCATCGCAAGCTGGCGCTCGCGGTCGCTCAACGGTTTCGCGGTCATCGTCCGCGCCCCCTCAGGAGGCCCGTGTCCGCGGTACGCCCCCGCAAACGAGCCTCGACCATCCCAATGACCGGGGGTGGAAAACCGAATAGAGCAACGGCTCCCGCGACCTTTAGCACCGGAGCGCCTGGACATGCGTCGCAGGCCCCCGGCCACGAAGGGTCGAGAGGGTCAGAACGCATTTCTGCGCCCTGTCGTTGTCTATTAGAGGCTTCCACACCCCAGGTCGGCGCGTACCGTCCCGTCGCGGATAAGACTAAATGCCGCGCTTGGGGTCAAGCCATGTGCTGGCAGCGACATAACCGCCGGAACCGAACCTTGCGGAAGTTTCACGCGACAGGTTCGCCCCCTGCCGCTATCTCGCCACGACCCGCAGCCATGTCCGCGGGCTCCGTCCGTTCGCGGCCGGGGGGACGTGAAGGGAGATGAGTGTGGCGGCGATCAGGACCGGACTCGGTATCCAGGCCGTGGTGACGGCGCTCTGCGCGCTGATTCTGCTGGCGTTTCCCGGCGTTCCGAGCCCCCCGCTCTACGTCTCGCTCGCAGGCTTCGCCATGGCGGGCATCCTCGTCGCCTCAAACAATATCTCCGCCTATTTGAAGGTCTTCGTCTCGGTCTACGGCGTCGGATACCTGCTGCTCGCCGGATCGCGGGCGCTGGCCGAGGCCGGGCTGCTGCCGCCGGTTCTCGCTGCGCTGTTGCCTCCGGCCTTCGCGGCGACGGGCGCCGTTGTCTTCGCAGGCATCGTGCTCGGCATCTCGCACCTTGAGCCGATCCGGGCCATCACCAACATCGCCGACCCGTATTTCGCCAATCGCGATACGCCGACCAAGGAAATCCGCCTGTTCAGTTGGTTCGGCAGCACCGAGGGCCGTATCGGGCGCAACCTCGTCGCCCTGTCGATCTTCGTGAACTTCGCCGACGTCGCGCTGACGCTGCGGTTCAATTTCTTCTACCGCGACATGTACAACTCCCTGCAGGAGTACAACGCGGAGGCGTTCTGGCATCAGCTCCTGTGGATCTTCATCCCGCTGGCCGCGCTGAACATCGCCATCGGCATGTTCGACCTGTTCGTGGATTCCTCCCTGCTGATCCGCTGGCGGACATGGCTGACCCACAGCCTCACCGGCCGCTGGCTCGGCGAGGGTACCCATTACCGCATCCCCTTCACCGACGAAGAGGCGGATAACCCCGACCAGCGCATCCAGTCCGACGTCGATGCCTTCATCCGGCAGACGGCGAGCCTGTCGATCCGCCTGCTGAGTCAGGCAGCGCAGCTCGTGTCGTTCATCGTGATCCTGTGGACCATCTCGAAGGACTTCGTGCTGCCCTTCACGGACACGGTCGTGCCGGGCTTCCTCGTGTGGCTCGTCATCGCCTACGCCGTCGTCGGCACGTGGCTGACGCATCTGATCGGGCGTCCGCTGATCGGCCTCAACTTCCGCCAGGAGCGCGCGGAGGCCGATTTCCGCTTCTCGCTCGCCCGCAACCGTATCTATTCGGAGCAGATCGCGCTGCTACGCGGCGAGAAGGCCGAGATGGGCCGCCTCTCGTCGCTGTTCCACATGGTGGTCGACAACTACACGAACATCATCTTCCGCCGGATCAAGCTGATCGCCTTCACCTTCAGCTACCGGCAGGCGAGCGTGATCTTTCCGTACCTGATCGCCGCCCCATCCTTCTTCGCGAAGAAGATCACGCTGGGCGCTCTCCAGCAGACGGGCAACGCCTTCAGCCAGGTGCAGACCTCGCTGTCCTTCTTCGTAGACGCCTACACCACGCTGGCGGCCTACAAGGCCAACACGATCCGTCTCGGCTCCTTCCGCCGGGCGATGATGAAGGCCGAGGCCATGGCCGCGACGGGCGGGAGCCTCGCCCAGGGCAACGCCACGACCGGCAATGTCACCGCCACCGGCCTCGCCCTGGCCCTGCCCGATGGGCGCGAGATCGTCACCGCCGACAGTCTCGCCCTGCCCAAGGGCGCGGCGACCTTGGTGACCGGCCCCTCGGGCTCCGGCAAATCCACCCTATTCCGGGCCATCGCCGGGATCTGGCCCTTCGGCCGTGGCCGCATCGACGTGCCTGCCGGGGAATCGGCGCTGCTCCTGCCGCAGCGGCCCTACATTCCGCTCGGCACGTTGCGCGACGCGGTGGTCTATCCCAACGAGCGCAGCCGGTTCTCGGACGAGGAGATCCGTCAGGCGATGACGGACTCACAGCTGCCTCATCTCATCGAGCGGCTCGATGAGGACGACGTGTGGGAGCGCCGACTCTCCGGTGGCGAGCAGCAACGTCTGGCCATCGCGCGGGCGCTGCTGGCTAAGCCCGCTTGGCTGTTCCTCGACGAGTCGACGGCGTCGCTGGATGAGCCGTCAGAGGCGAAGATCTACCGCATGCTGCGCGAGCGGCTGCCGCAGACGACCATCGTCTCCATCGGCCACCGCTCGACGCTGGAAGCGCTGCACGACCGCAAGGTGGTGCTGGAGAAGGAAGGCGACCGCTTCGTGCCCCGCGCCTTCCAGCCCGCGCCTGCGGAGTAGTTACGACCGCAAAGCAGACGCCGCCCGCGCCGCCGCCTCGATGGCGGCCGGGTCGGGCGTGCCGGGCTTCACCACCCAGCTTCCGCCGACGCAGAGAACGGCGGGGAGGGCGAGCCAGTCCGGTGCGGTCGCCTCGGTGATGCCGCCAGTGGGGCAGAACCGCGCCTGACCGAACACGGCGGCCTGCGCCTTCAGCGCCTTGAGGCCGCCAGCGGCCTCGGCCGGAAAGAACTTGAACCGGTCGAGCCCGTGATCGAGCCCGCGCATGATGTCGGCGGCGGTCGCGACGCCGGGCAAGTACGGCACGCCGTTCGCCTTGGCAGCATCGGTCAGCGGCGCGGTCAGGCCCGGTGAGACGATGAACTCGGCGCCCGCCTTCAGGGCCGCCTCGAGATCGCGCGGGTTCAACACCGTCCCGGCGCCGACCACCGCGCCTTCGACCTGGGTCATCTCGCGGATCACGTCGAGGGCGGCGGGCGTCCGCAACGTGACTTCCAGCGCAGTCAGACCGCCCTTCACCAGAGCCTCGGCGATCGGCCGGGCATGGGCGACATCCTCGATCACCAGAACCGGGATGACCGGCACGGAGCGCATCAGCGTATCGATGCTGGCGAGGTCGTTCATGGTTGCCTCCTCGAATATCTCAGTCTCACACCGTCATCGCGAGTGAAGCGATCCAGGGCAGCACACCAAACTGAAATGGCCCGCAGTCCCTGGATTGCTTCACTGCGTTCGCAATGACGAGGCGGGTGCCTTTTTCGTCGCGCTTATCTTCACAGCCCGGCGGCGGCGAGCATGGCGGATGCGCCCTGCTCGGCCCCATCGGCGCCCAGGCGCATGAAGGCGAAAAGCTCCCGGCCAGTACCGGATTCAGGACGCGGCGTCGGTACAGGCTCGCGGGCGGCGAGATCGTCTCCGTCCACCAGAACCTCGAGACGACCCTCCGGCGCTGAGAGACGCACGATATCCCCGTCGCGGATGCGGGCGATGGTCCCTCCGGCGAGCGCCTCGGGCGTCAGGTGGATCGCGGCGGGCACCTTGCCGGAGGCGCCGGACATGCGCCCGTCCGTCACCAGCGCGACCTTGAAGCCGCGGTCCTGAAGGACGCCGAGCGGCGGCGTGAGCTTGTGGAGTTCCGGCATCCCGTTGGCGCGCGGGCCCTGGAAGCGCACCACCACCACGACATCCCGCTCCAGCTCGCCCGCCTTGAACGCCTTCAGCACCTCGTCCTGATCATCGAACACCCGCGCCGGGGCTTCGATGACGTGGCGCTTCTCATCGACCGCACTGGTCTTGAAGGTCGCCCGGCCGAGATTGCCTTTCACGAGCCGCATGCCGCCATCAGGCTGGAACGGCCGGTCCGGGCGGCGGATCATCCCGTCATCCAGGCTTTCCGGCACGGCATCCTCGAACACCAACTCCTCGCCCGACAGCTTCGGATCGCGGGCATGGTCGCGCAGGCGGCTGCCTGAGACGGTCATGATGTCGTCGTGCAGAAGGCCCGCATCGAGGAGGGCGGCCATGACGAAGCTGATCCCGCCTGCCGCATGGAAGTGGTTCACGTCGCCCGCGCCGTTCGGGTAGACGCGGCAGATCAACGGCACCACGGACGAGAGCCGATCGATATCCTCCCAGTCGATCACGATGCCCGCCGCGCGGGCGATGGCAGGCAGGTGGATCGCGTGGTTGGTCGAGCCGCCCGTGGCAAGCAGCCCCACGGCCGCGTTGACGATCGCCTTCTCGTCCACGCACTTGCCGAGCGGCCGGTAATCGTTGCCGTCGGCGCCGATCTCGGTGAGCCGGTGGATCGCTGCCCGCGTCACGGCCTGCCGCAGCTTCGTGCCGGGATTGATGAACGACGCACCCGGCATGTGCAGGCCCATCATGTCCATCATCATCTGGTTCGAATTGGCCGTACCGTAGAACGTGCACGTTCCCGCCCCGTGATAGGAGGCAGATTCGGATTCCAGCAGTTCCTCGCGGCCGACCTTGCCCTCGGCATAGAGCTGGCGGATGCGCACCTTCTCCTTGTTGGCGAGGCCCGAAGGCATCGGCCCGGCCGGGATCAGGATCGTCGGAAGGTGGCCGAAGCGCAGGGCGCCGATCAGCAGGCCGGGCACAATCTTGTCGCAGATACCCAGAAGCGCCGCGCTGTCGAACATGCCGTGGCTCATCGCCACCGCCGCCGACAGGGCGATGGTATCCCGCGAGAACAGCGACAATTCCATGCCGCGCTGGCCCTGCGTGACGCCGTCACACATGGCCGGTGTCCCGCCCGCGACCTGTGCGGTGGCCCCGCGCTCGCGGGCAAACACCTTGATCTGGTCGGGATAGCGCCCGTACGGCTGATGGGCCGAAAGCATGTCGTTATAGGCGGTGACGATGCCGATATTCATCGACCGCCCGGCGCGGATCGCTGCCTTGTCCTCCCCCGCCGCCGCGAAGCCGTGCGCGAGGTTTCCGCAGGCAAGCTTCGGCCTGTGAACGCCGTTCTCCCGCTCGCGTTCGATCAGGTCGAGATAGGCGCGGCGAGAGTCACGGGACCGCTCGACGATCCGCGCGGTGACGGCCGCGACCTCGGGATGAAGTTCGCTCATGAGGTATCCTCCTGCGGCGTTTGCCCGGGACCATACCCCAGAACGTGGTGACAGAAAACGTTTACATCGAGGGGGCAGTTCGATCCCGGCTGCGGCCCCGCCTCGCGGCGGGGCCGGTCGCTGCTCAGTATTCCCAGAAGATGCGCTGAAGCTCCTTGGTGTCGCTCGTCTTAGTGAGCGCCACGGCGGCGAGCAGGCGCGCCTTCTGCGGGTTCAGGTCGTGGGAGACGACCCAATCGTACTTGTCGTCAGGCTGCTCGGCATTGCGCACCACGAAGCCATCCGGCACGCGGGCCGAGCGGATGATGAGCGTGCCCTTGGACCGGATGTCCTTGAGCTTGTCCACGAGGTAGTCCGGCACCGAGCCGTTGCCGGTCCCGGCGTGGATGATCGCCTTGGCGCCCGCCGTGACCTCGGCGTCGTAGACGGCCGGGATCATGTTGCCCGAACCGTAGACGATGCCGACCAGCGGCAGCTTGTCGATCGTGTCGATGTCGAATTCGGAGTTCGCGTTGTGGCGCTTGGCGAGCATCCGATAGAAGTAGGTCTTGCCCTCGACCACCATGCCCAGCGGTCCCCACTGGCTGAAGAAGGCGCTCGGCACGACGTTCGTCCGCTTCGTCACGTCGCGACCGCTCTGGATGTAGTCGTTCATCGTGACGGTGACGCCCTTGCCGATGGCCTCCTTGCTGGCGGCGACCGTCACCGCGTCGAGGAGATTGAGGGCGCCATCGGCTGACAGCGCGGTCGTGGGGCGCATCGAGCCGACCACCACGATCGGCTTGTCGCTCTTCACCACGAGGTCGAGGAAGAACGAGGTCTCTTCCAGCGTGTCGGTGCCATGGGTGATGACCACACCGTCCACGTCGTCCTGCTTCAGCAGCGCGGAAACCCGCTTGGCGAGCTGGACCAGCTTGTCGTCGGTGAAGCTCTCGGAGGCGATCTGGAAGGCCTGCTCCCCGCGCACGTTGGCGACATTGGAGACCTGCGGCACGGCGGCGATGAGCTTGTCCACCGGCACCTTGGCCGCCGCGTAGCTCGCGCTGTTCGTGGCGTCGGCGCCCGCGCCCGCGATGGTGCCGCCCGTAGCGAGGATCACCACGTTCGGCTTGCGTGTCTCGGTCGCCGCCTTCGCCTCCGGCATCTCTTTCGCGGCGAGCGGTGCCGCGTGGAAGCCCAGAGCCAATGTCAGCGACAGGGCCGCCGACCGAAGGAGGTGATGACGAAGCTGCATGAAGAATCCCCCGCGATGCGCTTTCGCAGTGCGGGGATCGTAGCCACAGCTTGGCCGAGGGCAAGCCGTCGCGGCACTTTTGGATCACTCTTCAAGCTTAGGCGTTATCAAAGTTATTTGTCCCGCGGAGGTTGAAATGACGAACCTTTCCGAGCTGATGGACGAGTTGCACCGCAATGAGGTCGCGCGAGAGGCGATGGCCCATCTCGAAGCGGCCCTGTCACGTCGCAGCGACGACGAACGCGGCGCGTTCTGGCGCGCCGTCGATCTCTATTACTTCTCGCGCAAGGCTCCGCCGGAGCCAGTGCTCGCGGCGGATGAGGCCGTGGCCTCGCTTCAGGCCTAGAAAACCGAAATCAGGACGATTCCGGCCACCATCACCGCCGCACCGAACAAGCGCGCCGGGCCTGCCTTCACCTGCTTCATCCCCAGCCAGCCGAAATGGTCGAGGGCGACCGAAGTCAGCAGGTTTGCGGTGATGAGCAAGCCATTGAAGGCGCCCGCGCCAACCTTGTCCACGAAGAGCAGGCCGCCGAACACGGCCACCGCCCCGGTGATCCCGGCCAGCGGCATCCACCAGCGCACTCCGGCGATGTCCTCGCGCTTCGGCAGCGGGAAGGGGCGCAGCAGGAAGATCAACGCGAAGACGAACACCACCGGCAGGAACGATACGGTGGCCGCGAGCCAAGGGTTCAGCAGGGCGCCGCGCAGCTGGGCGTTCCACACCACGCCGACGGCCATCAGCATGCCCGCCACGATGATGAACGGGTAAAGCAACTTGCCGGTGGTGCTGCTCGACTCGTCCTTGTCCTTCTTGCCGCCCGAGCGGGCGATAAACACGACGCCCACGGCCATGAGCAGTCCGCCGAGCCATGGGAGTGGCTTGAAGCCCGCCGCCTGAAGGCCGAACAGGCCCAGCGCATCCATCGCCAGCGAGGTGAGGATGTTGGCCGTCAGGGTCAGCCCGTTGAACGGCCCGGCGCCGACCTTGTCGATGAAGGCGAGCCCGCCGAACACCGCCACCGCACCTGCGACGCCGCCGAGCGGTGCGTACCATGGCATCTTGCCGAGGGAATCGAGCGTCGGCAGCGGCGTCGGCATCGTCAGGAACAGCGTCGTGAAGACGAAGACGATCGGCAGGAACGAGACCGTAGCCGCGAGCCATGGGTTGACCAACTTGCCGCGCAGCTGCGCGTTCATGGAATTGCCCAGGGCCTGCAAGGCACCCGCGACGATGATGAAGGGGTAGAGCAAACTCTCGATCACGCGGCGCGTTCTCCGGTCTTCAACGGGTCAGAGGTAGAGAAGCGCGGCGAGCGCGAGGATGAGAGCGGGCGGCATCACGAGGATGCCGAGCTTGAGGAATTTCCCCGCCGAGACGTCCTGCCCCTCGCGGCGGATCGCCGTAAGCCAGAGAATCGTCGCCAGCGAACCGGTGACGGACAGGTTTGGCCCGACATCGACGCCGATCAGGATCGCGCCTGCGATCTTCTGCGACACGTCGGCCGTCTGGACCGCGGCACCCGCGAGCAGGCCGGCGGGCAGGTTGTTCACGAGGTTCGAACCGAAGGCGACGGCAGCGCCCCCGCCCAGGCGGTCGCCATCGGATCGGCGGCGGCGTAGGATTTCAGGGTGTCGGCGAGCATCTTGAGGACGCCGGTCTTCTCCAGCGCCTCGACCAGAACGAACAGCCCGGCGACGAGGGGCAGCACGCTCCACGACACGTCCTTGGCTACCTCGACGAAGCCGCCACGCTTGATTGCCAGCACCACGATGGCCGTCGCCAAACCGGCGATGAAGGTGGGCAAACCAAGCTCGATGCCCGCTGCCGAAGCGCCAATCAGCGCCGCGCCTGTGAGGATGATGCCGAGCCCCGCGACCTTGCCGCCGGTTTCGAGCGGCTTGGTCTCCACCTCGGTCTCGATGCTCTGCTTCAGCGCCGAGTTCTGGGTGAGGCGCAGCACGACATAAGTCGTCACGATGGCGAGCAGCGAGGGCAGGGCGAACAGGCGCAGCCACGTGCCGAGCGGCGGCATGTTCTCGGCGAAGACGACAAGGTTCGCCGGGTTCGAGATCGGCAGCACGAAGCTCGCCGCGTTGGCGATGAACGCGCAGATGAACAGGTAGGGAAGGGGGTTCTCGGCCTTCGCCGCCTTGGTCGCAGCGTAGACGGCTGGGGTCAGCACGACGGCACAGGCATCGTTCGACAGGAACACCGTTACCACCGTGCCGACGATGTAGACCAGCAGGAATAGCCGCGTGGCCGAACCCTTCGCGGCGCGCACGGCGTGGCTCGCTAGCCAGTCGAACAGGCC
The DNA here is from genome assembly GCF_042661665.1 of Methylobacterium komagatae. Taxonomy (NCBI): domain Bacteria; kingdom Pseudomonadati; phylum Pseudomonadota; class Alphaproteobacteria; order Hyphomicrobiales; family Methylobacteriaceae; genus Methylobacterium; species Methylobacterium komagatae. Next base: position 248,460 of record NZ_JBHSWN010000001.1, on the reverse strand, counting down.
TTCCTTCCGGGCGATCTCGGCGAGCAGCATCATGCCCACGAGGAACAGATAGACGTCCGTGCCCTTCGCGATGCCGTCGAGGGCCGTCTGCCAAGGCAGCAGACCCAGCACGACGAGCAGGGCGGCGCCGAGCACCGCCCAGATCGCCTCCGGCCAGGAAAAGGGGCGAACGATCACGCCGAGCGTCGCCAGGGCGGCGATGCCCCAGGTCGCAAGGTTCGGGCTCAGGGTCAGGGCACCCATCGGGAAGTTGGTCTTTCGGTCAGGAGAAGAAGGTGAATTACCAGTCGCGCCCGGCGCGGTTCGGGCCGAGCTGATCGCCGCGCACACCCTTTTCGAGCCACGCGCCGAGGTTGCAGGCATCGCTGCCGAGACCTTCGGGTCGGCTCCGGGAGAGCAAGACGGTAGAGGGCGGCTCGACCATGTCGCGATCGATGTGATCCGGCCCGTAGCCCGGCCAGCTCGGGTGGATCGCCTCCACTGCGACGCGGCGAGAGCCATAGGGCCATTCGACGGCGGCCTCGAAGGCGCCGCCTTCGCTCGCGCGGGCCATCGTCTGCCAGGGCCCATCATCGACGCGGCAGCGGCAGCGGATCTCTGCCGACTCGGACAGCACCACGGCCCTCACGACGACCCGTCCGTCATCGGCGGCCCGAAGGGCACGGGTGGCGAGGCGCCGGTCCGCCGGGCTGGTGATCAGTACGAATGGCGCATTCCGGTCGAGGGCCCGGAAACGCCAGCTCACCTCGCCCTCATCGATGGCGGCAACCGCGTAGCCGACGGAGCCGTCCTCGTTCTGGCCGACGGAACGGGCCGCGGCATAGGTCGTACGCCCGTCATGGCCAAGTTCGTTGTAATGGGTGTGGCCCATCTCCACGAGGCGCACGCCCTGGCTCCAGAACAGGCCCGCGACCTCTTCCGCTTCTCCCTTTTCGAGATCGTCAGGATAGGTGTGCATGAAGACGGCGCAGGTCTTCGCCTCGCTGCGGGCGCGCTGCACCTCGGCAGAGAGCCAGTCGAGCTGCACCCGGCCTAGGCGGAAGTCGAGGCCCTGACCCTTCCGCCCGTAGCCGGCGCTGATCATGTCGAGGAACAGGCATCGCACGTCGCCGTAATCGGCGGCGCGATAGAATTGCGGGATCGTCCCGGCGGGCTCCGCCCCCGGGCCGCTCGGCAACTGGCGAACGCTGTTCGCGATGGGCTCGTGGCCGGAGAGGCCGATACGGCCGACGAATTTCCCAAATGCGCCCATGTCCCCGTACTGGCGGTCGTGGTCACCGGGAATCAGATGGACCGCCCGAGGCGCGTAATCCCGGAGGATCTCCTCGATCAGCTCGTATTCCTCAGCCGCGCCGTTTTCGGCGATGTCGCCCGGCAGGTACACGAAGTCGAACGCATTCTCTCCGAAGCACGCGATCTGCTGGAAGATCGCGATCAGGTCTTGGTGGTGCCGGGCATCCCGCACGGTGAGGTGCTGATCGCCGACATGGAGGACAACGAAGGGCCGGTTCGGCCCTTTCGGGGAGGAGGTGCTCATGAGACGGGTTCAGGCGGCTGCGGCGGCGCGGGGCAGGCCGCTATCGGCAGCCTCAGGTGCGAAGTCCCGCGTTTCCGGCATGAGCGCGAGGTAGAGGGCGAAGCCGACACCAGCGATGGCCGCGAGGCACAGGAAGGCCGCCGAATACCCGGCCGAGACGATGATGACGCCTGCGAGCGTGGCGCTGAGCGACGCGCCGATGCCCTGCGCCGTCGCGACGGCACCCTGAGCGGCGTTGAAGCGACCACCGCCCCGGGTCAGGTCCGCGACCACGATGGGGAACAGGGCACCGAAGATGCCGGCGCCGATCCCATCGAGTAGCTGCACACCGACCAGCCAGAACGGATTGTCGGAGAAGGTGTAGAGCACGCCGCGGATCGCCAGGATGCCGAAGGCGACGAGGAAGATCGGTTTGCGACCGATGGCATCGGCCTTGGCGCCGACGAAGATCGCCGTCGGAACCATCACGCATTGCGCGGCGACGATGCAGATTGCGATCAGCGAGGTTGCGTGATCCTTGCCGGAGATGTGGGTGAGCAACTGCCCCACCGAGGTCAGCATCGCCGCGTTCGAAAGGTGGAAGATCGCGCAGAGCACGGCGAAAAGCAGAAGGCCCTTGCTCTTGAACAGGGTCTTGATGCTCGCCGGTTCTTCCTCGCTCTTGGCCTCCGGCGAAGTCATGCCGCGCGCGAGATCGTCGTCGATCTCTTCGGCGGGCACCATCAGCATCGCGCCGATCGAGAGAGCAGCCAGGATGCCCATGAGCCAAAATACGACCACCGGCCCGAAGAAATAGGCCAGGGCGCCCGCCACCGCCGCCGAGGTGGCGTTGCCGGCGTGATTGAAGCCCTCGTTCCGGCCGATGCGCTTGGAGAACATCTTCGGCCCGACGAGGCCGAGCGTGATCGCCGCAAGCGCAGGCGGGAAGATCGTCCCCGCTACGTGAGCCAGGGATTGGGTGGCCGTGACCACGTAGAAGTTCGAGACGAACGGCAGGACGAGGCAGCTGGCCGTCACGGCGATGGCCGCGCCGATCACGACCGCGCGCTTGTGGTTGGTCTTATCGATGAATGCACCGGCGGGCGTCTGCGCCACCAGGCCGAGGATGCCGGCGATAGTCATGACAAGGCCGGTCGTCGCCTCGTTCCAGCCCTGGTCCGGGCCGCGGACGGCGATGAGGTAGATCGCGAGATAGGGCCCGAGCCCGTCGCGCACGTCGGCGAGAAAGAAATTGAGCGCGTCGAGACCGCGCAAAGCCTTGGAGGATGGCGTCTTCACGCCGCCGGAACCGGCCCCGTTCGCCGCCGCAGACCGATCCATGCTTCGCCCCCCGAAGTCCGCCCCCGCGGACCAAGCGGGGGCATAGCGCGCAGGGTTGATGCGAGTTCCGTCTTTTCGATCACAACTTTGTTTAATCCATCCGGGAATGGACCTTTTAGCAGCATTCGGTTTCAAGCCTCCCACAGGTCTTCTTAGCCGGGGCGACACGATGACCGCGCCGGGGGGACTTGGAGCAGACCGGGTGCCGAGGCATCCTCTGGCGGTTTTCAGACACGCCGTTTCCGGAGAGGACCTGCCCTTGTCGATGCCGGCCCTGGTCAATCCGAGCACGCTCAGCGAACTCGGCGACGTCATCGGGCGCGAGCGGCTCCACACGCTGATCGAGCGGTTCACTGAGGCCTTGGCCGAGGCCTTTTCTCAGGACGATCGCCCGGCGGTGGAGATCGGACGCGAGGCGCACAAGCTGGTCTCGATGTCCGGGATGCTCGGATGCGATGCGCTCAGTGCCGCCTGCCGTACTCTGGAGCAGCAGGCGGTGACGGGTGCCGATATCAGGGTGCCCCTGGAGGAAGCGCGCCGGTTGCGAGACGGTACGATCGGCGCCCTCGCGGAGCGATCCCCGGTCTAGTTGCTCCGCTGCAAGGCCTGCGCCTCGGCGGCCAGCGGCGGGAGAGGGCATTCGAAGATCAGTTGAGCGCCTGCCTCGGGGTAGGCGAGCTTCACCGAGCCTCCGAAGCTGTGGGCGAGGCTGCGCGCAATCAGCCGCGTGCCGAAGCCGGTACGGGTCGGCAGCGAGACCGGTGGCCCGCCGATCTCCTCCCAGCGGAAGCACAGGATTGGATCGGACACGCCGTCGATCACGCTCCACGTTACGGCGACATGCCCGGACGGGGTCGAAAGCGAGCCATACTTGGTGGCGTTGGTGCCGAGTTCGTGCAGCATGAGCGCGAGCGTCATGCCCTGATGGGCGTTGAGCGTGACCTCCGGCCCTTCGACCCGGAACCGGCCCGGCACGCCATCCCCATGCAGGGAGACCGTCGTGGCCACTAAGGCTGAAAGCGACGCGCTGGCGAACGAGCCTTGGACCAGCACATCATGCGCCTGCGCCAGCGCGAGAAGGCGCGCCGAGAGCGATTCCGACGCCGCATCGAGGGACGTGGCGTTGCGCAGGGTCTGCGCGGCCACGGCCTGGACGAGGGCCAGGGTGTTCTTCATTCGGTGAGCCAGTTCCTGCATCAGCAGGGTCTGCCGCGCCTCGGTGTCCTTCAACTCGGTGATGTCGCGGGCGACCGCCAGAATGCGCTCGGGTCGCTCGTCGGCACCGTGGACCGGGGTCACCGCGATGTCCCACCACGTCACCACATCGCGCACGTCCAGTTCCGCCTGGAAACGGTTCGATCGGCCGAGCTTGGCGGAGTGCAAGGCCGTGAGCACGGCGGCGCGGCTTTCCGGGCAGATCCAGAAATCGACCCAGAACTGTCCCAGTGCACCGGCCGCGCTGACCGTGCCGAGGATCGATGGACCGTTCTCGCTCAGGGTGATCAGTCGCCCGTCGAGGTCGAGCACCGCCACGAAGTCGTTCGTTGTCCAGAGCAGGCGGCGATTGAACTCCTCGCTCGCCTGAAGCTGGATGTTCAATTCCTCGGCGCTTGCGAGGCGGGCCGCGCCGTCTTCCAGATCACGCCGCCACACGGCCGTGCTGCGTTCGACTTCCGCGCGCTCGCTCTCGACGAGGAGGCCGAGGCGGGCGTTCCGGCGCATCTCGTTGTCGACGAGTTCCGTGGCCTGGCTCAACAGGCGACGGAGCTGTGCATTCTCAGCTTCGAGGATGCTGATCCGATCGGAGACCGGATCCTCATCCGTCAGCGCAACAAGCAGGTTCATGACAGCGCCCCCCGCATGCTCGCTCAGTGGTCCCACCTCAGGGACATGATTCGAGCCATGACCCGCCGAAGGCGAGGCTGGCGACGGTCAGTCGAAGCGGGGCGATGGCGGCGGATCTACCCGCTTCTCGACCATCGCCCTCGCCCGCATCCGCGCGATTCGAAGGGTATCAAATCGTAGCATTCGCCAGCGTGGCCGCAAGCGAAGACTGTCAGGTAAGCTTGCGGCAAAACGACGAAACTGGTGATCTGTATTTGTATACCAGTTTACCGATTTCGCATCAGAAGTACCAACCATCCGATGCCGAGCACGAAAATCACGAGGCCGATCGAGACGAAGACGGGCGTTCCGAGATCGATCAGACGGGGCGCGAGTTGGGTCGCGAAGGCGGCGACCACGAGGGCGACAGCGACCCGGGCGGCGGCCCGTTCGATGCCGCGCGTGACCTTCTCGAGACCCTTGATCTCGATCTCCACCGTCACGCGGCCCTGCTTCAGCCGCACCAGCATCAGGTGGATCAGCGTCGGCAGTTCCGAGGCCGCGCCGTAGAGACCCGCGCCCAGGGCTTCGGCCTTCTGCTTCAGGCCGTCGAGGGAGAATTGCGAGCGCATGCTCGCCCGGACGGTTGGCGCGGCGGCGGCGAACAGGTCGAAATTCGGATCGAGGTGGCGCATCACGCCGTCCGCCGTCACCAGACCCTTGAACAGGATGGCGAGGTCGGTCGGCATCGCGAGATCGTTCTCGCGGGCCATGTTCATGAAGTCGGTGAGAACGAGGCCGAGGTTCAGGGGAATCGTGGAATGGCTCTCCACGAAGGCCTGGGCCGAAACCTGTAGCTTCGTCAGGTCCGGGTTGCTGGTGCCGGTCCAGTCGAGGAGCACCGCCATCAGGCCGTCCGCGTCCTGCTTCAGCATGGCGCCGATAAGGACCAGCAACTGGTTGCGCCGCCGTTGGGACAGGCGGCCGATGATGCCGAAATCGATGAAGCCGATACGGTTGCCCGGCATGGCGAGCATGTTGCCAGGGTGAGGATCGGCGTGGAACTGCCCCTCGATCAGGGCCATCTGCAGGAAGGCATCGGTGCCCTTCTGGGCGAGCATCTTCTTGTCGATACCCGCCGCAGCGAGTGCGGCTTCGTCATTCGGCGGAATACCGTTGATGAAATCCTGCACCAGCACGCGCTCGGAGCAGTATTCCCAGTGTATCTTCGGGAAGACGATGTCATCCCGTCCTTCGAAGATTTGCGCCAGCTGCTCGCAATTGCGGGCTTCATTCAGCAGGTCGAGTTCGCCGTTCAGGCCGTCGGCGAGGTGGCGCATCTGCTCGCGCGGCTGGTAGCGGGCCATATCCGGCCATTCCGCCTCGACGATGCGGGCGCCGTGGGCCATCAGGCGGAGATCGGCTTCAATGATCTTGCGCAGGTTCGGACGCACGACCTTGACGATTACGTCCTCGCCCGTGTGCAGCCGCGCCCGGTAGACCTGGGCGATCGAGGCCGAGGCCAGCGGCTCGATGTTGAACTCGGCGAAGATCTCCGTCGCCGGTCCGCCGAGATCCTGTTCGAGCCTGGTCGCGGATCTGCTCCCACGGCACGGGCGGCACTTGGCTGTGCAGCTTCTGCAACTCCTCCGTCCAGGCCGGGGACAGCAGGTCGGGACGGCTCGCGAGGATCTGGCCGAACTTGATGAAGGTGGGGCCTAGAGCCTCGATGGCCCGGCGCATCCGCTCCGGCTCGGACAGGCGCGTGACGTCGACGCGCGGCTGGCGGCGAGGCAGCAACGGCAGGGCGCGCAAACCCAGCCGATCCACGACGCGGGTCACGCCGAACCCGATCAGGATCGAGGCAATCTCCGACAGCCGCTGGCGGTCGCGTGCGGCAACGAAGGCGGTTTTGAGCATGGGGCTGGCGGGGATCCGTCGAAATGGGCCTCACGGCAGCCCGATATTAAGGACTTTTTTGGGACCTACTTACGCATCGGGCAAAGAGAAGGGGGCGAGCGCCGCTCTGTCGCGGCGCCCGCCGGGCGTCGTCAGCCCTTCACGGCGGCATCGATGGCATCGACCACGCGGTCGATGTTGTGGGTGTTGATGGCGGCGACACAGACACGACCGGTCTCGAGGGCATAGACCTCGTGCTGATCACGCAGACGCACGGCCTCGTCCGGCGTCAGGCCGGTATACGAGAACATGCCCTTCTGCACCTTGATCGCCTCGAAGCCCCGGTCGGGGTGGCGCTGGTGCAGGCTGTCGGCCATGCGCACCCGCATCTCCTGAATGCGCTCGCGCATCTGACCGAGCTCCTTCTCCCAATCAGCCCGCAGCGCCTTGTCGGTCAGGACGATCTCGACGATGGCCGCGCCGTGCGTGATCGGGTTGGAGTAGCTCCAGCGCACGAGGCGCTTGGCCAGGGCCTCGACCTTGGCGCGCATGGCCGGGTCCGCCGCCACGATCGTCAGCGCGCCGACGCGCTCGCCGTAGAGCGAGAACGACTTCGAGAAGGACGAGGCGACGAAAAACTCCTGCCCCGACTGGGCGAACAGGCGCACAGGCTCGGCATCGGCGTCGAGATCGATGCCGAAGCCCTGGTAGGCGATGTCGAGGAACGGCACGAGGCCGCGCTGCTGCATCAGCGGCACGAGGTCCGCCCATTCCTCGGCGGTCAGGTCGGCTCCGGTCGGGTTGTGACAGCAGGCATGGAGCACCACGATCGAGCCGGCGGGCAGCGTCTCGAGTGCCGCGCGCATGGCCGGATAATCGGCGCCGCCGGTCTCGGCGTTGAAGTAGGGATAGTCCGTGACGGTGAAGCCGGCCTGGGTGAACAGGGCGCGGTGATTCTCCCAGGTGGGATCGCTGACGGCGACGGTGGCGCCGGGCTTCAGCTTGGCCAGCACGTCGGCGCCGATCTTGAGGGCGCCCGTCCCGCCAACGCTCTGAAGCGTCGCGGCCCGATTCTCGGTCAGAATCTTCGCGCCTTCGCCGAAGAGCAGCTCCTGCACCGCGTCGCGGAACGGCTTCGTCCCTTCGATCGGCCGGTAGGTCTTCGGCAGGGCCTTGTCGATCCAGCGCTTCTCGGCCTCCTGCACCGCCCGCAGGCGCGGCACCTTGCCGTCCGCGTCGGTGTAGACGCCGATAGCGAGGTTCAGCTTGCCCGGGCGGGTATCGGCATTAAACGCCTCGAACAGGCGCATGATGGGGTCGAGCGGCGCATCCTGGATGCCGGCAAACAGCGAGGTCATTGTTGATGTGTCCCGAAACGGCTGGGGCGACCCGCCGGGGACGATGCTTCGCCGCCGCGGCACTGCGGGCCGGAGGCCTTATCGCGCAGAATGCGAATAATCGCGACCCTGCCTGAACGCAGGGCAGATCGAAAATCCGCGATCCCCTCGCCGCGCGATCGTCGGCCGTCCTATACTCGCTCGAGTTGCTGTCCGCTGAGGCCGTACCGGACCATGAGAGCCTTCGTCCTGGCCCTGTGCCTCCTCGGCGCGATGCCCGTTTCCGCTCTTGCTCAAACAGTGCGGATCGGCTTGTCCGCTCCGCTCACGGGGCCCGATTCCACGTTCGGTCAGGGTCTGCGCCTTGGGGCGGAACAGGCGGTTGCCGACCTCAACCGCTCCGGGGGGCGCCGCTTCGCCCTGATCGTCGCCGACGATGGAGGAGATCCGCGCCAAGCCGCCGCCGTGGCGGCGCGGTTCTCGGGAGACGAGATCGGCCTCGTCGTTGGGCCGTTCGAATCGGCAGCGGTGGCGAAGGCCGCGCCCGTCTACGAGCGGGCGGGGACCGTGCTGATCGCGCCGGGCGTGACCTACGGGCCGCTGACCGGGCGCGGCCTCTGGAACCTGTTTCGCCTCGGCGCAAGCGATCCGCAGCAGGGCAGGGCCGCCGCCGATTATCTCGGACGCGCCTTCGTGGGGCGGCCGATCGCAATTCTCAATGACCGGACCACATTCGGTCGTGGTCTCGCCGACGCGGTGGCGTCACGCCTCCACGATCTCGGCCAGCACGAAGCCGCCTTCGAAGGAGTGGAGCGCGGCACCCGCGATTTTGCTCCGCTGATGCGGCGCCTCGCAGCGGCGAAAGTCGCGGCCGTCTATTACGGTGGTCAGGCGACCGATGCTTCCGCCCTGGTGAAGGCGATGCGCGATTTGCGTCTCACTGCGACCTTCGTGGCGAGCGACGGCATCCTCGGATCGGTCTTCGCTGCCAGCGGTGCGGCGGGGGAGGGGACGGTGATGACCTTGCCGCCGGACGCCCCTCGCTTTGCCGACTTGCGCATCGGCAAGGCGGTTCCGCGCACGCCGGAGGCGGATTCGGTCGCGGCCAGTGCCTACGCCGCCGTCCAGGCGCTGGCCCAAGCCCTAGACCGGGGACAGGCGGTCGGCTCCAAGGGCAAGGTCGATGGGCGCAAAGTCGCGGAGGCGATGCGGGCGGGACCATTCAAGACGATCCTCGGCACCCTGGCCTTCGACGGACGGGGGGATCAGACGAGCGCCCCGGTTTCCCTTCGGGTCTGGCACCGGACACCGGACGGGCGGCTCGACTATGCCGGGCAGGAGCCTCCAACCTGACGTGAAAGCGGGGGAACGAGTTGTATTGCGGCACCGGGAGCACCCGTGCCGACTTGCGGCGCTGTTCCTTGGCGACTAAATCCGTGCTTCGCCGCCGGGCAGAAGTGATCCCCTCTTTCGGATCGGACCGTCGCGCTCCGGCGTTTTCAAGACGACACGGGTTGTCGAACGCTGTTTTGCCGGAACGCCTGCTGCCGGACGGTCCGACTGGAGAAGGTGTATGGCCAAAGAAGAGTTGATGCAGTTCGATGGTCTCGTGATCGAGATCCTTCCCGATGCCCGCTACCGCGTGCAGCTGGACCAGGGCCATGAGATCGTGGCCTACACCGCGGGCAAGATGAAGAAGAACCGCATCAAGACCCTGGCCGGTGACCGGGTGACCGTCGAGATGTCGCCCTACGATCTGGAGAAGGGCCGCCTCGTGTTCCGTCATAAGGACGAGCGCGCCTCTGGCCCGCGTCCGCCGGTGCGTGGCGGCCAGTTCCGTCGCCGTTGAGGTGAACAAGCCGGGCGGCGGAGCCGCCGCGGCTTACCCCCTGCTTACCCTGACCGCTCTCCTCTGGGCCGGCAATGCCGTCACCAGCCGATGGGCGCCGGGACATGTCTCGCCGCAGGCAATCACGACGCTGCGCTGGCTCATTGCCTGCGCGGTGTTTCTCCCTTTGCGGCGCCGCGCATCCTGGCTGAATGGCCGGTGTTGCGCCGGCATTGGCTGCGCATCCTGCTTATGGGAGGGCTCGGCTACACCGCGTTTAACTGCCTGTTCTACGCGGCCGGGACCTATACCGGCGCGGTGAACCTCGCCCTGTTCCAGGGCTCCATTCCGGTCATGGTCATCCTCGCCAACCGCATCGCCTATGGCGTCCCGGTGGGGGCGGGGCAGGCGATCGGCGTCGTGCTCACGCTGGCCGGTGCCGCGATGGCTGCAAGCCATGGCGACCTGTCGGTGCTTACGAACCTCGCCTTCAACCGGGGCGATGTGCTCGTGTTCGGGGCCTGCCTGCTCTATGCGGGTTACACGGTGGTGTTGCCGATGCGGCCGAAGGTGTCGGCGCTCGGCTTCTTCGGCGCGATGGCGATCGCGGCCTTCCTCACATCTCTACCGCCGCTCGCGGTGGAATGGGCTTCGGGCCACACCGTGTGGCCGAGCCACGAGGGCTGGGCGATGGTAGCCTTCGTCGGCCTCGGGCCGTCGCTGCTGTCGCAGCTCTGCTTCATGCGCGGGGTGGAATTGATCGGCCCCAACCGCGCGGGTCTCTTCGTAAATCTCGTCCCGATCTTCGGGGCGGGACTCGCCGTCCTGTTGATCGGCGAACCCTTCGGGGCGGTCCAGGCGGCGGCCCTGGCATTGGTGCTCGGCGGGATCGCCTGCGCCGAACGGTTCAAGCCGCCGCCGCAGGCTCCCGCCGGAGCATCGGATCACTCGCAGACGCGCACGCGCCGGAAGATCACGTCGCCGTAGCCATCGACATAGCGGCGGCGCTCAAAGTGGCAGACCGGGCCGTAATCTTCCTCGACATAGACCGGGGCCGGGGCCCGGTAGACGGGGCGGCCGGGGTAGTAGCCGTTGTTGGCCGAACCGGCGATGGCGCTGCCGACGGCGAGACCGCCGATGGCGCCGAGGGCCGCGGCGCCCGCCGGGCCGATACCGTCCCGCGCCTGGGCGGCGGGGGCGAGGGAGATGACGCCGCTCAAGAGTACGGCGGTCGCGAAGGTCGTCCGCATATCCGTTCCTGTCATGGTTCCACGCTATTCAGCGTTGGTCCTATCGCACATCAGCTTTCGGGCGATTGTTCGGCGAAGGCGCGGCGCTTGACGGCGGCGCTGTCGGGCCCGAAACCGGGCGCTGATAAAGGGGACCGTCATGGTGACACGCGGCTTTGTCGGGCGTCGGCAGCCTCCGGAGACCGGAGCGCGCCTTCCGCCGGGCCAGTACCTGACGCAGGATTTTCCGATCCTCCAGATCGGGCCGAACCCCGTCATCGATCTCGCGACCTGGCGGTTCACGCTGCGGGAAGGCGCGCGGCCCATCAAATCGTGGAGCTGGGAAGAACTCGATTCGCTCCCGCGCACCCGCTGGCATGGGGATATTCACTGCGTCACCAAGTGGTCGAAGTTCGACACGGATTGGGATGGCGTCACCATCGACGATCTGCTGGTCGATGCGAACATCTCAGCGCCGAGCGCCTATCTGCTCGCCGAATCCTTTGACGACTACACCACCAACGTACCGGTGGCGGACCTTCTTAACGGCAGGGCGATGATCGCCACACGCTACGCGGGCGAGCCGATCCATGCGGACCATGGCGGCCCGGCCCGCCTGTTCGTGCCGCACCTGTATTTCTGGAAGAGCGCCAAGTGGCTCAAAGGCCTGCGCTTCACCACGACCGACACCGCGGGCTACTGGGAGCTGCGCGGCTACCACATGTACGGGGATCCGTGGCGTGAGCAGCGGTATATCGGAGATTGAACCGGCCTCGGCCGAGCCCATCGTATTCCGCTGGTACGAAGCGGAGGTTGCCGCCGTCACGGTGGTGACGCCCAGGGTGAAGAGCGTGCGCCTGCGCTGCGCCATCGCCGGACGGCAGCGGGCGGGGCAGCATGTCGACGTGCGCCTGACTGCCGAGGACGGCTACCGCGCGAGCCGCAGCTATTCCGTCGCCTCCGTTCCGGACGAGAGCGGCACGCTCGAACTGCTGGTCGAGGGCCTGCCGGATGGCGAGGTCTCGGGCTGGTTCTTCGACAGCGCCGAGGTCGGAGACAAGCTCGAATTGCGCGGCCCCATTGGCGGGTCGTTCTCGTGGGATGGACCGGATGGCGGACCGCTGCTCCTTGCCGGGGGCGGATCGGGCGTCGTTCCCCTGCTCGCCATGCTGCGGCGCCGGGCGCAGGTCGCCCCGGATATCCCGGCCGCGTTGATCTATTCGGTGCGCACCCGCGCCGAGGCCATCGCCCTGGATGAACTCGAAGCCCGTGATCGGGACGAGCTGAATTTCTCCCTGTTCCTGCGGACAACGCGGGAGGGCGAGGAGGGCCGGATCGATGCCGCTCTGGTACGAGCTGCGCTCGAGCGCATCGGTGCGCCGCGGAAGGTCTTCCTCTGCGGTTCGAACCGTTTCGTCAGCCCTGCGGCGGACCTCATCGTCGGGGCGGGTGTCCCGGCCACGATCGTGCGCACCGAACGGTTCGGGGAGTAACGAGAGGGGGCAGGAACCGCGATCCGGCTGGGCCGTTCGATTCCCTGTCGGCAGTTGCGCCGATGTTGGAGGTCATGATGCCCGGCACGCTTTCACGACTCCCATTCGTTGCCCTCGCCGTTCTCGGCCTCTCAGGCGCCGCCGTCGCGAAGGATGGAATGCCACCGAAGAAAAAGGGCCAGACGACGCTCAGCGGCTTCAAGCCGGCCTATCGTACCGATACGCGCGTCTCTGGCGCGGAGCAGCCTTATACTTGGCCGGTCTCCGAGCGTTACAGGCCGCTATCTCGGCCGTATTACGGCCGAGCTTATTGAGACTTAGTTTGATGAATGCGCCCGCGACACTCGCCGAGAGTGTCGCGGTGCGACGATCGACGCATGAATGCTGATGCGTCGGTAACTGCGTAGAAACAACGTAGGTGTATGCATGGGCTCCGCAGACGGAACCCGGCGCCAGCCTTGCCTCGCTATTTCATCGACCTCCATGACGGCAGCAACCCCGTGCGCGACCGCGAGGGGTTCGACCTCCCAGACCTCGACGCCGCCCGCGCGCAGGCCGTGCGAATCATGACACGGATCGCGCAGGGCATGGCCGACGGGCCGGCCCGGCAGGATTACGTGCTGGCGGTCCGCACCGAGGACGGGACGGTGCGCCTCCGCATGCGGATGTCGCTGGATCCTGAGCCTGCAGCCGAGTAGCTGCCCTCATAAGCAGGTCTCTCATGCCCGGGCGGGAGTGGTCAGCACCTCGGGCAGCGGGTAAAAGGCGCGCTTCGGACCAAAACGGGCGGCCTTCGGATGGACGCTCTCAAGCGTCCCGCGCGGGCCTGTGCGCCGCGTGCATGATCCCGATGATGCTGTGTCGTCCCGCGCCGTATTGGCTTTGGCCCCGGCGGGCGACTCACTAACGAAAGCCTGACCGAAGTGCCTTTTCCGACCCTGCCCGCTCCCTTGTCGCGGGCTCTGGCCGATCGTGGCTATGCCGAGCCCACGCCTGTGCAAGCCGCCGTCCTCGAAGCTGCGGGGGGCGGGCGTGATCTCCTCGTTTCCGCGCAGACCGGCTCCGGTAAGACCGTCGCCTACGGCCTCGCCATGGCCGACCTTCTGGTCGGTGATGCCGAGACCATGGCGCCGCCCGCCGCGCCGCTGGCCCTGGTGATCGCCCCGACCCGCGAACTCGCACTGCAGGTTCAGCGGGAGCTCGAATGGCTGTATGGCCCGGCCCACGGCCGTGTGACGGCCTGCGTCGGCGGCATGGATCCGCGCCGCGAGGCGCGCCGGCTCGCCGATGGTTCGCAGATTGTGGTCGGCACGCCCGGCCGCCTGCGGGACCATATCGAGCGCCGCGCACTCGACCTTTCGACGCTTCGCGCCGTCGTCCTCGATGAGGCGGACGAGATGCTCGATCTCGGCTTCCGCGAGGATATCGAGTTCATCCTCTCCGCGACGCCGCAAGAACGCTCGACCTATCTGTTCTCTGCTACCCTGCCGAAGGGCATCGAAGCCCTGGCCGAGCGCTACCAGCGCGACGCGCTGCGCCTTGCGGTGAAGAGCGAATCGAGGGGTCACGCCGACATCGCCTACCGCGCGGTGCGAGTTCTCCCCCGCGAGATCGAGCACGTGGTGCTCAACCTCCTGCGCGAGGCCGATGCGCCGACCGCCATCGTGTTCTGCAACACCCGTAACGCCGTCCGCCATCTGCAGGCGAACCTGACCGAGCGTGGCTTCTCCGCCGTGGGTCTGTCCGGTGAGATGGGCCAGGGTGAGCGGAATGCCGCTCTCCAGGCCCTGCGCGATGGGCGCGTGAAGGTCTGCGTCGCCACCGACGTGGCGGCGCGCGGCATCGATCTGCCCTCGCTCAGCCTCGTTATCCACGCGGACCTGCCGCACGACGCCGAGACGTTGCAGCACCGCAGCGGCCGCACCGGCCGCGCCGGTCGCAAGGGTACCTCCGTGCTGCTGGTGCCGAATGCTCGCCGCCGCCGGGCGGAGCAGATGCTCGCCATCGCCAAGGTGCAGCCGGAATGGTGCGGGCCGCCCTCGGCCGATCAGATCCGCGCCCTCGACGCCGAGCGCATGCTCACCGATCCGCTCTTCGCCGAGCCGCCCTCCGAGGATGATGCGGTGATGGCGCAGACGCTGCTCGCCAATAAGAGCCCGGAAGAGTTGGCGGGGCTCCTCGCCCGTGTCTACCGCACGCGTCTTCCGGCGCCGGAGGACGTGACCGACCCGGGCGAGGGCCGCGCCCGCGCGGAACGGCCGCTCTACGATCCCATGAACGCCGAGACCATCGCCGCCATGGGCCCTGCGGTGTGGTTCCGCCTGAACCTCGGCCGCCGGGACAATGCCGACCCGCGCCGCCTGCTGCCGCTTCTCACCCGGCGTGGCGGCCTCGACCGCCAGGAGATCGGCGCGATCCGCATCTTCGATCGGGAGACCAAGTTCGAGGTGCGCGGCCACGCGGCCTCGCGCTTCGCGGAATCCTTCGCGCGGAACGGCTCGCCCGAGATTCAGGTGGAAGCTCTTCCGCCGGAATTCGCGCCTGCCCCGCGGAAGGGCGCGCCGGGCAACGGGAAGGGGATGGGCTCGCCCCGCGCCGACCGTCACCGTCGCAACGCGGGGAAAGGCGGGTTCAAGCCGCAGCAGCGGGGCTGAACCCTCTACCCCGATCCGCCCGCATCTCAACTGAGTGAGATGCGGGCTTCAGGCGGCCTAGGCCGCCTTTTTCATGTCGAGGGTGGCGCGCTCGGCCTGCACCAGCACGTCGAAGGCGCGCCACGGCTTCTGCATGAACACGGCGCCGTCCGGCAGAATGACATCCTCGGTCACGCCGGATGTGACAATCACCCGCACGTCCGGCCAGCGGCGCTCGACCGTCTGAGCCAGGGAAAGGCCGTCCATCTCGCCCGTCAGGCGGACATCGGCGAAAAGTAGCGCCACGGTGACGTCGCCGCGCTCAAGGATCGACAGCGCATCTTCCGCGCTCTCGCAGGCGATCACGCCAAGATCGGTTTCCTCAAGGACCGCCGTCGCAAGGTCGCGGATCTCGGCATCGTCCTCGACAACGAGGGCGATCGGGGCGTGACTCTCCGTGCGTGCGCAGTCCATTGATGGCTCCTGTCTGATGGTTGGGGGCAACGGCCTCTTCAGGGGAAAGCGCCGATTCGTGCGATTGATTCCCCGATTCGGCCATGCTGGCCCGGCATGGAGCCGCCTACAAGAGTCGCACGCCGGTCGCGTATGCCTGCCCTGCAATCAGGCAGCATGCACTTCAGGCGGAAGGCTTCAAATTTGCGCAAGGCGGCGGCGGTTAAGAAACTGTTCACCGGCCCGGCGTGACCCTTACACTCACACGACGTAAGCCGGCTCCAAGCCCGGCGGACGTCGGGCGGATTCCTCCGCCGACCGACATTTAGGATTGTCGTCCGATCATGTGCCGCTTCCTCGCCTACTCTGGTGAGCCGGTCTTCCTCTCCGACCTCGTTTGCGCGCCGACGCACTCGCTCGTGCATCAGTCCCTGCACGCCGACGAAGGGAAGACGGAGACGAACGGAGATGGCTTCGGCATCGGTTGGTACGGCGAACGCGCGGAGCCCGGCGTCTACCGCGATATCTCGCCCGCATGGTCCGACGAGAACCTCGTGAACCTGTGCGGTCAGGTGCGGGCGCGGACCTTCTTCGCCCATGTGCGAGCTTCCACGGGCACCGCCACCGCCCGGGCGAACTGCCATCCCTTCGCCCATGGCCGCCACCTGTTCATGCATAACGGGCAGATCGGCGGGTATTGCCGGATCAAGCGGCGACTGGAGGCGCTAATCCCGGACGAATTGTACGACAGCCGTCGTGGCAGCACCGATTCCGAGGCGATTTTCCTTCTGGCCCTGGCCAATGGCCTCGCGGAGGATCCGGTCGGCGCCATGACGCGCACCGTCGAGACGGTTCAGGGTCTGATGCAGGCCGCCTCGGTCGCGGAGCCGCTGCGCTTCACCGCCGTGGTGACCGATGGCGAATCACTCACTGCCTATCGCTGGGCCAGCGATAACCGCCCGCCGACCCTCTACTTCCGTGAAGGTCCGGGCGGCCTCGTCGTGGTGTCCGAGCCCATCGATGGGTGCCGCGAGGGCTGGCAGGTCGTGCCCAAGGGCGCGACGCTTCAGGCCCGCCGGGGAAGCCCCTCGGTCGTGACGCTCCCCACGAAAGCTGCGCCGCGCCGCGCGGCGTGAGGGTCACGCACGGATCGGGGCTGCGATCTCGATTTCGGCATTGCTCCGCGCTGCCGCCCGTGCCGAAATCCCGCCTGCGACGAACCGGCCTGCGGCTCGTGCGGAGAGCGACACATGTATCCCAATACTGATCTGCACATCGCCGGGCGCTGGCGTTCGGGCGGCGAGAGCCAAACCCTCGCCGTTCTGAACCCGGCGAACGGTGAGACCATCGGGCAATGCGCCGTCGCCACGGTGGCCGATCTGGACGAGGCGCTGGCCGCCGCCGCCCGCGCCTTTCCTCTCTGGCGCGCGGTCGCCCCGTTCGAACGCTGCAAGCGCATGCGCAAGGCGGCAGATCTGCTGCGCGAGCGCGCGGATGGCATCGCCCGCATCATGACGATGGAACAGGGCAAGCCTCTGGCCGAGGCGCGGATCGAGACCCTTGCTGCCGCCGACATCATCGATTGGTTCGCAGAGGAGGAAAGCGCGCCTATGGCCGCGTGATTCCCGCCCGCGCCGATGGCGTGCTCCAAGCGGTGGTGAAGGAGCCGGTCGGCCCCGTCGCCTGCTTCACGCCCTGGAATTTTCCGATCAACCAAGCGGTTCGCAAGATCTCGGCGGCCCTGTGTACCGGCTGCACCGTCATCCTGAAGGGGCCGGAAGACACGCCTGCGAGCTGCGCCGAACTCGTCCGCGCCTTCCTCGATGCGGGCATTCCGGGGGATGCGCTCTCGCTGGTCTATGGCGATCCGGGCGAGATCTCGGCCTATCTCGTGCCGCATCCCGTGGTCCGGAAGATTTCGTTCACTGGCTCGACTGTGGTCGGCAAGAAGCTCGCCGCCCTGGCCGGCGAGCACATGAAGCGCGCGACGATGGAGCTCGGCGGGCACGCCCCGGCTATCGTGTTCGGCGATGCCGATGTCGAGAAGGCGGTCTCCGTCCTTGCCCCGTCGAAGTTCCGCAATGCGGGCCAAGTCTGCGTGTCACCCACGCGGTTCCTGGTCCACGATTCGGTGTTCGACCGGTTCGTCGCGGGCTTCACCGCCTTCGCCAAGGGCATGAAGGTCGGTGACGGGCTCGACCCCGATACCAAGATGGGTCCGCTCATCCATAGCCGCCGCCTGAATGCCGTCGAGGCGCTGTCGGCCGATGCGGAATCCGCCGGTGCCACACTTCGCACGGGCGGCAAGCGCATCGGCAACCGGGGCAACTTCTTCGAGCCCACCGTGCTCACAGAGGTGCCGCTCACGGCGCGGATGATGAACGAGGAGCCCTTCGGCCCCATCGCGATGATCAACCGCTTCTCGGATGACGACGAAGCCTTTGCGGAGGCCAACCGTCTGCCCTACGGCCTCGCGGCCTATGCCTATACCCGCTCGGTCGAGCGGTCGGCGCGGGTGATGAATCATGTCGAGAGCGGGATGATTTCGATCAACCACCACGGTCTCGCCCTGCCGGAAGTGCCCTTCGGCGGCGTGAAGGATTCCGGCTACGGCAGCGAGGGCGGACCTGAGGCCCTGGACGCCTACCTCGTCACGAAGTTCGTGACCCAGGCGAATTTCTAGGTTCTCAATAATGCGGAGGCGGCGGTTCCGGTCCGCGCTGCGCGGCCCGCGCCGTCGCCTCCTCGACCTGCTCGCGTAACGCGGCGACGAGACGCGTCAGCCGGTCGATCTGCGTCCATTGCTCGGTGACGATCCGGTTCAGGTCCTCGACCGTCGCCTCTTGCTCGGTGAGGCGGATCTCGAGCCGGTCCATCCGTTCGGTCGCGTCCATCGGCATTCCCGCGGGCGGCTGAGGGCGTGGCGTCCCTACGCCACGCGCAGGACGAAATCGGCCATCTCGACCCGGTCCCGCCCGCCCTTCTTCGCCTCGTAGAGCGCCTCGTCCGCCCGACGCAACAGGTGCTCGAATGCGCCGTCGTCTGTCCCATGGGCGACGCCCACACTGACGCTCGGCCGGAGATCGGGGAATTGGGGGAGGGTGATGGTGGCAAAGGCGCGCCGGACACGCTCGGCCGCGTTCAGCGCCGAGGTGGGTGAGGAGCCGATCAACAGGCAGCCAAATTCCTCGCCGCCCAGGCGGCCGAACATGGCGCGCTTCGGGAGCGTCCCTGCCGCCAAGGTGCAGAAGCCGACGATGACCGCATCTCCAACCTCATGGCCGTAGCGGTCGTTGATCGCCTTGAACCGGTCGAGGTCGAACAACAGCAGGGCCGTATCGGATCGGGTGGCGATCAAGTGCTCGGCCACCTCGACGAAGGCCCGCCGGTTGGCGATGCCGGTCAGCGAATCGGTGCGCGCAGCGACGCTTTGCATCCGCTCGGCCCGCTCTTTCACCAGCCCGATGAAGGTAAAGGCCGAGGCGATGGAGAACAGCATCGCGGCAAGGCACAGCACGCCGACCCAGTAAGAGGACAGTGCCGCCTCGGGTGCGGGCAGGGGTAAGAGGAGCGCAGCCGGGACGCGGACGAGGTAACAGAAGCCGTAGAACACCATCAGGCCGATGGCGAAGGGGCGGGAGGCCAGCGGCTCGGCCCGCCCCCGCCAGAAATCCCATGCGCCGCCGAAGCAATAGAGCGTCGCAGCCGTCGAGGCGAACATAACCCGGTAGGCGACGGATTCGTAGAAGGCCGGGATCAGGCAAAGGAGGATCCAGGCGAGACCCGCCGAAAATGCCAGCGACAGATGCCGCTTCCGGTTTTCGAATTGGCCGATCGCGTACCAAATCAGCCCGTAGGCGCTGATCATCATCGCGTTGGCGCCGCCGATCGAAAGCCAGTCGGGAATGAAGCCGCGTAGCGCGAGACCGACCGAGGCGACGGAACCGATGAAATGCGCAGTGCCCCAATAGGCGAGGCAACGGGCCTTCGGGGCTTGCCGCCACGAGACGAGGAACTGCACGCTGACCAGGAAGGTCGTGGCACAGCTCGCAATCAGCAGAGTCGCGGGATCGAGACCCGGCACTGACGTCGCCCCCTGAAATTGCCGACCGACGGGCGACGCTCAAATATCTCACAGAATGGCCGTATGGCCAAGCTAAGGTTGCTTGAAACGTATCATTTCGCGCCCAGCGTTAGTTGGCGGCATGACGTAAAATGACTTCGGGCGTGCTGCGCCTTGCTTGCCACCCCACCCGCGCGGCAAGAAGGAAACGTGGGTTTCGAGGAGGCCGCGTGGCGCAGATTTTCGAGACGGCAGAAGGGCTTCGCCTCGTCGCCGCGCGTCAGGATCCGGCGTGGCGCGCCTGGGGACCCTACCTCAGCGACCGCCAGTGGGGCACTGTCCGCGAGGATTACAGTGCCGGGGGAGATGCCTGGACGTATTTTCCCCACGACCATGCTCGATCCCGCGCCTATCGCTGGGGCGAGGACGGAATTGGCGGGTTTGGCGAGACTTATCTGCGTTGGTGTTTGTCGCTCGCCCTCTGGAATGGGCGGGACCCGATCCTCAAGGAACGCCTATTCGGCCTGACCAATGGGGAAGGCAATCACGGGGAGGACGTCAAGGAACTTTATTACTACCTCGACGGCACACCGACACATTCGTTCATGCGAATGGTCTACAAGTATCCGCAAGGGGAATTCCCCTATGCCCGGCTGATCACGGAAAATTGTAAACGGGGTCTCGACGAGCCGGAATTCGAGCTTCTCGATACCGGGCTGTTCGATGAAGGCCGCTACTTCGACGTCGAAATCTCCTACGCCAAGGCTGCCCCCGACGACATCCTGATGCGGGTGAGGGCCACCAATCGCGGTCCCGAGGCGGCGAGCCTCACTCTGCTTCCGCAGATGTGGGCGCGCAACCTATGGTCTTGGAAGCCGGGCGCCGAGAAGCCCAATCTGCGCCGCGACGGGGGCGCCGTGTTGGCCACGCATCCCGAGATGCCAACCTTGAGGCTTCATGCCGACAGGCCGGATGCGTGGCTGTTCACCGAGAATGAGACGAACACCCACAGGCTCTATGGCACCGGCCCGGCAGAGGGTCTGTTCAAGGACGGGTTCGACCGGCACGTCGTCGGGGGTGAGGCCGGTGCGGTCCATGACGAGTCGGGTACGAAATGCGCGGCCCGTTACGATGTCGAACTCGCACCGGGCGAGACACGCACCATCCGCCTCAGGCTGCGCCCGGCGGAGGCGGGGGCCGAGCCCTTTGCGGATTTCGACGCCGTCTTCGCTGCCCGCGAGCAGGAGGCGGATGACTTCTACGCCGCCCTTCAAGCACGGGTGACGGATCCCGACCAGCGTCTGGTCCAGCGTCAGGCGCTGGCGGGCATGCTGTGGTCGAAGCAGCTCTATCATTACGATGTGCGCGAGTGGCTGGTGGGCGATCCGGGACAGCCGACGCCGCCCGAACAGCGCCGCCACGGGCGCAACAGCGAGTGGATGCACCTGCGCGCCAACGACATCATCTCGATGCCGGATTCCTGGGAATACCCCTGGTTCGCGTCCTGGGACCTTGCCCTGCAATCGATCGTCTTCGCGATGATCGATCCCGACTTCGCCAAGAAACAGATCCTGCTCCTCATCGGCGATGCCTACAGCCATCCCAACGCGGCCTTGCCCGCTTACGAATGGGGATTCGAAGATGCGAACCCGCCGCTTCACGCCCTGGCGGCATGGAGGGTGTTTGAACTCGACCGTGCCCTGACCGGCAAGCCCGATCACGACTTCCTCAAACGCGTCTTCAACCGTCTGACGCTAAATTTCACGTGGTGGGTGAACCGCAAGGACGCGAACGACCGCAACCTGTTCCAGGGTGGGTTCCTCGGCCTGGACAATATCGGCATCTTCGATCGTTCCAAGCCCATCGGCGGCGGCGCGACGCTGACCCAATCTGATGCGACCGCCTGGATGGCGATGTACGCCCTCAACCTCATGCGCATCGCCATCGAGCTGGCGCTGGAGGACCAGACCTACGAGGACATGGCGGGGAAGTTCTTCGAGCACTTCCTCCTGATCGCGGCAGCCACCGGGGATGGGGTCTGGGACGAGGCGGACGGCTTCTTCTACGACGTAATCGAAGCCCCGGAGGACCGCCTACCGATCCGAGTGCGGACCATGGTCGGCCTCATTCCGATCCTGGCCGTGGCGGTGCTGAAGGAGGCGGATGTCGAGCGCCTGCCTCACCTGCGTGAGCGGCTGATCTTCTTCCAGCAGAACCGCCCCGACCTCTGGCGCCTCGTCTCCCGCTGGAACGAGCCGGGGGTCGGGCGCTCGGCCCTGCTCTCGCTCCTGCGTGGACACCGGTTAAAAGCCCTGCTGCGGCGGATGCTCGACCCAGTCGAATTCCTGTCCGATCACGGGGTGAGGGCGGTCTCACGCGCCTACGCGGAAGCGCCGTTCTGCTTCAGCTGGAACGGGCAGGATCTGGGCCTCGCCTATGAGCCGGCCGAGTCACGCTCACGGCTGTTCGGCGGCAATTCCAACTGGCGCGGGCCGATCTGGATGCCGGTAAACTACCTGCTGATCGCGAGCCTGCATCGCTTCCACGATTACTTCGGCCCGGACTTCACGGTGGAGACGCCGACGGGCTCGGGGCGCATGCTCACCCTGCGCCAGATCGCCGACGAGATCTCCCGCCGATTGATCACCCTTTCCACGCGCGGGCCTAACGGCACCCGCGCCGTCTATGGGGAGAGTCGGATCGAACAGGAGGATCCCCATTTCAGGGACCACATCCTATTCTATGAATACTACCATGGGGATACGGGGCGCGGCGTCGGCGCCTCGCATCAAACCGGTTGGTCCGGCCTCGTGGCCCTTCTGATCCAGGAGCTTACGGAGCCGTAGCGACGGCTCCCTTCGCCTTGGACGAGCCGACCACCGACAACTTGGCCCGCTGCTGCTGGCCGACGCTGATCTCCCGCGAGATCTCCGAACGGCGCGCGCTGTAGGTGGCGCAGACCATCGGGTAATCGACCGGCAGGCCCCACTTGGCGCGGTAGGTCTCCGGCGTCAGTCCGCGCAGGGTCAGGTGCCGGCGGAGCGCCTTATAGGGCTTCCCGTCCTCAAAGCTCGTGATCGCGTCGGGCCGGATGGAGGCGGAGATCTGCGCCGGGGTCGGACGTTGCAGGGTCGCCTTCTGGGGGGTCGACAGGCCATGGATGGCCTGGTGAATCTCGGTCAACAATTCGGGAAGGTTCGTCGCCGGCACGCGATTACGACTGACATAGGCGGTCAAGATCCGGGTCGCGAGTTCCACGGTCGGCTTGTCGGTCATCGTAAGTTCCTGGTTTCAACATCACCGCATAAGGGCCCTTTTCGCCGGTCCCCTGCGCGGTCATGCCCTGGATGCAGGTACGCCCCGGCCCCCCTGTCTGACGGGCCGTCCACTGCCCCCGCAGCCGCCCCGTCTTCGCCGGTGTACACTATGATACTATACTACTTATGATTGCATTCATCCGTCAACGCCGCTTTGCTTGATCTTTAGTCGTTTCCAGCGTTTCAAGCGCCTTTTTCTGAGCTGCACAGGCCCTTGCAGCAGCGTTACGAAAGTTTGTCCCTGTCATCGCCGCCCTAAAGTGGGTTAGTGCGTACAATCTGCGGTCGATTCAGGCGCCTGAAATTCCGCCTCGGTCGGCCTGCAACGCGGTGGGCGAGTCCGGCGCGAGCCGCTAAAGGTCCGGCTGGACAGTTTTGGGAAGGGACGCGCGATGGATGTGCTCGTCATCGGAGCGGGGGTGGTTGGCCTCGCGGTCGGACGGGCGATGGCGTTGCGTGGGCATGCCGTCATCGTCGCCGAGGCCGAGAAGGCCATCGGTACGGGGGTGTCGTCCCGCTCATCCGAGGTGATCCACGCGGGGATGTATTATCCGGTGGGTTCGCTCCGGGCCCGTCATTGCGTCGAGGGCGCGCGGGCACTGTTCCGATTCTGTGAGACACATGGGGTACCGCACCGCCGCTGCGGCAAGCTCATCGTCGCGGGCGACGCCGGAGAGGCGTCGGCCATTGCCGCGATCCGCGACCGGGGCGATGCGAACGGCGTTGAAGGTCTCGAACTCTTGGATGCAGCGCAGGCCAAGCGCCTCGAGCCGAATCTTGCCTGCACTCTGGCGCTGCACTCGCCCAATACCGGCATCATCGACAGCCATGCCCTGATGCTGGCGTTACTGGGGGAGATCGAAGATCGCGGCGGATCGCTCGCGGTGCAGACGAAGGTCGAGCATCTGGTCCGCGCCGAGGGGCAGTGGCAGGCGAGCTTCGGCGGCGGCGAGGCGGGTACCATGCCCTTCGACGCCGTGGTGAACGCGGCGGGGTTCGGGGCGCCCGGCATTGCGGCGCGGACCGAGGGCTATCCCGAATCCTCCGTGCCCCGGCTCCATCTCGCGCGGGGCAATTACTTCGGCTGCACCGGCAAGCCCGCCTTCACCCGTTTGATCTATCCGGCGCCGCGCGTCGATGGCGGACTCGGTATCCACCTCACCCTCGATCTGAACGGACGAGTCCGGTTCGGGCCCGATGTCGAATGGATCGACGTGCCCGATTACCGCGTCGATCCAGGCCGGGCGGAATCGTTCTACGGCGCGATCCGCCGCTATTGGCCCGGCCTGCCCGAGGGCGTTCTGTTCCCCGACTATGCCGGGTTGCGCCCGAAGCTGACGGGACCCGGCGAGCCAGCCGCGGATTTTCGCATTGAGGGACCGGTCGAGCATGGGTTGCCCGGCCTCGTGCATCTGTTCGGGATCGAGAGCCCCGGCCTCACATCCAGCCTGTCGCTGGCCGAGGACGTGGCCGACCGCTTGGAATCCTGATCCTCAGCTCGATCAGGTGAAGGGCAAGCGGCGCGAGGATCGCCGTGACGAAGGCGTTCAACCCCATGGCGATGCCGGCAAAGGTGCCCGCCACTTCGCTCACCTGAAAGGCGCGAGCGGTGCCGATGCCGTGCGCGGCGAGACCTGCCGCGAAACCACGGGCGCGCATATCGGAGATGTTGAGCGCCTCCATCATCGGCGTCACGAGGATCGCTCCGATGATGCCGGTGAGGATCACGAGGATGGCCGTAAGGGTCGGATCGCCGCCCAGCGTCGCCGCGATACCCATCGCGACGCCCGACGTGACGGATTTCGGCGCCAGCGAGACGAGGATCGGCTGCGGGATGGAAAAGAGTCGCGCGAGGACGATGACGCAAATGAGCGTCACCACCGATCCCGCCGCCAAGGCCGCCAGCATCGGGACCAAAGCGCGTTTCACCGTGGCGCGGCGCTCATAGAGCGGGAAGGCCAGCACCACCGTCGCCGGGCCGAGCAGAAAGTGGACGAACTGCGCGCCCTCGAAATACGTGGGGTAGGGCGTGCCGGTCACGGCCAGGACGACGGCCACGAACACTACCGCCACGAGAACGGGGTTCGCCAGCGGATGTCGGCCCGTGGCGGCGGCGATCCTGTCCGCCGCGACATAGGCCGTCAGCGTTACGGTGAGCCAGAGAAGCGGCGTGCGGGCCAGATAGACCCACAGGGAGAAATCGCCTCCCTCCATCGCTCAGACGTCCTCTTTGCCGCCGCGACGATCCACGAGGGCGGAGACGGCGCGAAACACGAAAACGGTGGTGAGCAGGGACACCGCCGTCGAGACGAGAAGGATGACCGCCAGCTTCGCTCCTTGAGTCTTCAGGAGGTCGAGCCGTCCGACGACGCCGACGCCTGCGGGCACGAACAGCAGCGACAGGTTGGCGAGAAGGCCTTTGGCGATCGTTTCCAGGTTGCCGTCCACCAGCGGCGCGGGGAGCAGGCGGCGCAGAGGGCTGCTTTTCGCATCACGCGCCAGGAGGAAGGCGAACATCAGCCCCATGCCGATGACCGGGCCGGGCACCGGAAGGCCGAAGCCCCGGGCGATCGCCTCACCGCAGAGTTGCGCCAGCAGGATCAGGGCAAGGCTTGCGATCATTCGGCGGGCGCCCCCGAAAGGCCGCTGTGCCGCGCGGCGGCGATGCCCGCATCGTCGAAGCCGAGCAGGCGGCCCAGTCGTTCCACGAGCGCTTCTTCGAACTCATCGACCTTGCCGTCCGCACCAGCGACGGACCAAGCCATGGTGAGAAGCGCCTGCCGTTCCGAGTCGTTCGCCGCATGCGGAATCATTTCCACGAGGCTCGCCACGTCGCGGACTTCCGCATCGACAGCGGTGGCGCGGGCGATGAGCGCCTCCGCGGCGGCGGGACTATCGGCGTAGCGGCCCTGCACCAAGCGGGCGAGGCGCTCGCTCTCGGATGGGTCGAGGATGCCGTCGACGCGGGCGACGTGAACGAGCAGCGCGGTGGCCGCAAGGTGCGTATCGTCGGCCGGGCCGCGCCCCTCGGAGGTGCCGAGGCCGAGAGCTTCCTCGGCATAGGCACGCAGACGTGCGATCAGGGACATGTCCGCTCCGGGCCAACCGTAGACCGGAGAATTCGGTCCCAACACGCCTGCGTCAAGCTGGCCCGGACAGGTTACGCCTGGCCGTGGCTCTCATGCATCGCTCGGGCGGCTCAGCCCTGACGTTGCGCATGGGTGACGGCCACGTGAATCAGCTCCGCCAAGGTGCGCACGCCGAGCTTCTGGCGCATCTGCGAGCAGGAGTTGGTGACGGTCTTGTAGCTGACCGACAGGTCGGCCGCGATCGCGCCGTAGGACCGCCCCTGGGCGAGTCGGGCCAGGATCTGCTGCTCGCGCGGGGTGAGCCTGCAATTCCGGCGTACGGCGGGCATCGGCGCGCAGCATCGCGACCTCGGTGGCGAGCCGCCGGTCGAGGTAGACCTCCCCATGCCGCACCTTCTCGAAGGCGTCGAACAATTCGGCCGAGGCGTGATCCTTCAGGACGTAGCCGAGCGCCCCCGCTTCGAGGGCACGGGCAACGATCACCGGATCGTTGTGCATGCTGAAGACGAGGATCCGCGTGGTCGGCGCCACGGCGCGGATCCGCCGGATCAGCCCGAGACCGGCGAGGCCACTGCCTTGAAACGTCAGGTCGCAGATCACCACCGGCGGACGCAGGCGGTGGAAGATGCGATAGCCACCGACGACGGTCGTCGCCTCGGCGATAGTCTCGATCCCGGCATCCTCAAGGACGCGGCGGCACCCTTGCAGGACGATCGGATGATCGTCGATCACCAGCACCGGCAGGCGCGTCGTGGCGGGCTCGATCTGTGAGGCGATGGCGTTCATACGCTCTGCGCGGGAGAAAGATCTTCAGTCTCCCGGCTCCGCTCTGGCGGGATCGGGATGGCGATACGGACGATCGCGCCCGGGCCGTTATTGTCAAGTGTGAAAGTCCCCTGGAGGGCTTCGACACGTTCACGCATCCCCGATAACCCGAGCCCGATCCGGTGCCCGGCGGGAATGCCGGTGCCGTCGTCGCGGATTTCGACGGTGACGGTGCCGTCCCGGTCGTTCGCCGTGGCCTCGACGCGCTTGGCGCCGCCATGCCGCACGGCATTCGTGGCGCTTTCCTGCACGCAGCGGAAAATGGTCAGGTCCACGAGGTCGTTGTAACCCCGCGCGAGATTATCGAACCGGCCGATGAAGGTCGTGCCGGGGTGCCGTTCGCCGAAGCCGCGCAGGAGCAGATCGAGGCAGGTGGGGAGGGGGGCCTGACCGAGCCCGTGCGGGCGCAGGCGGTTCAGGAGCGCCCGGTTCACCCCTTGGACCTGTCCGACGATGGTGCCGATCTCCGCCGCCCGCGCGGCGAGCTTGCTCCGGTCGACGTCACGAGCGCCCGCCGCGATGCGGGCGATGGAGGCGGCATTCGCTTCCAGGGCGAAGAGGCAGGGGCCAAAATCGTCGTGTAACTCCAGGGCGGTGCGGCGGCGCTCGTCATCCTGCGCCGTGAGGAGCTTCTGGTTGAGGTTGGCGTTGGCCGAACGGGTTTGCGCCAGGGCCTCGGCCACCTTGTTGAACCGCTCCGCGATCACCGCCAGTTCCGGCGTGCCCGGCGGATGGAGGCGGGCCGTATAGTCGTGATGTTCAAGCTGCGTCAGCGCCTCGCCCAGGCGATTCAGGGGGGCGAGGATCTTGCCCAGCGCTAGGAACAGGGCCACCAGCATGGCGGCGTTGATGGCGAAGGTCGTGAGCGAGAGCGCGCGGGCATAGCCCCAGATCTCTTCGATCTCGTCCATGGGCTGCGTCATGATCTGGGCCGTGCCGAGCACCCGGCCTCCGACGCGGATCGGCAGGCTGTGCCGCTCGATCGGCGGAAGGATCATGTCGGAGAACCATTCCGGAGCCTCCCGGCTCGCCTTGCGGCCCGGTTCATCTCGGCCGACGTGGTGGCCCTCGACGTCCAGCACCGTGACGCGCACATGCCGCAGGGCGCGGAAACGAAGATCCAGGGTCTGAAGCACGGTTTCCGGCGCGGCCGTATTCGACAGGCGGATCGTGTCGGCCACGAGGTTCTCCACCGTGGCCAGGGAGGCGCGGGTCTCGACCCGCACGGCGTTGCGTGCGTTGAACACGACGACCCCGCAAGAGATGGCGGCGGCCATGACATCGATGAGCAGCACCACGGCGACGAGTCGCGTGCGGGTCGACCACTGGGACCACGGCATGCTGCGAGCCGGAGCGGTGCCAGGCGGGGGCAACAGGTTCGGGCGCGTATCCACGGAGTGACGAGAGCCGCTTTCAGGTTGCTCTGGGGATGTCCCCGATATCGATGCGATGACTATTCCTTAAGCGATACGTCGTAAATCCTGTGGATGACTTCGCCTCGCCTCGATGCAACTGGATCTTCTGCAAGATCGCCGGGCGGCGACATCATTGCGCCGTATTGTGAGCCCTCAATCGGCAACGTTGCCAGTGTCGGGCGACAGCATCGGGCCGGTCCGGCCGAATCCGGGCGCTCCGATCTTGATCGCCGCGCATCAGGTCCAGGATCGCCATTGATGTCCGAGTTTCTCCTCGACACGTCGGAGAGGCGCAGCCCCCGCGCCGCCGCCGTGCCGAAGGGCAAGCGCAGTGTCGTGCGGCTTCTGCTGGCGAGCGCCGTGGGCGCCGCCGCGCTGACGGGCTTCGCGGTCGCGGCCTCGTCCGTGATGGCGGGTCTCGTCCAGCCAACGCCCGTCCTCCGCAAGCCTGCTGTTGCCGCCGCCGGCCTCGCCTCCAGCTGGCCCGACTTCAAGGACGGCCTGCCCGCCAAAGCCGGCGAGCCGGTGAAGATCACCGAAACGAAGCCGGACGCACCGAAGGCTTCGGCCGGTCCGCGCATGGCCGCCTTCACGTCAGATCCGAAGGCCTTCGCCGACGATGTGCCGCGTCTGCCGCAGGCCGCGCCCAAGCCCGCGCCCGTCGCGGAACGGCCCACGCCCGTCGCGCCGACCGCGCGGATCCCCGTGCCGACCGAGATCGCCGTGGTCGAAGCGCCGCCTGCCACCAAGATCGTAGCGCCGACCCGGACCGTGGCGGCCCTCGCGCCGCGCTCTACGGAAAGCGTACGGGCGCGCGACGAGGCTGTGGCTGCGGAAGAGCCCGCCAAGCCCCGTGAGGCCGCTATCGTCAAGCCGGCGCATCCCGGTCACATCGCAGTGGCGACGCCTGTGCCAGCCAAGCCGAAGCCGGTCGTCGCTACGGCGAAGCCTGCTCCTGAGCCCGCCAAGGTCGCCACCGCCAAGCCGACGCCCGCTAAGCCTGCTCCCTCTCCCGCGCCCGCCAAGGTCGCAACCGCGAAGCCTGCCACCGCCAAGCCGGCGGTAACCCAGACCGCGGCGGCCGAGCCGGACTCCGATGAGACCGAGATCCTCGGCGTGAAGCTGCCCTCGCTGGCGCCGACGGGTCGCAAGATCAAGGATAGCGTCAGCGCTCTGGGGGATGCCGTACGCAACGCGTTTTGAGGCGTCGCCATCACGTCGCTGCGCTTACAGCGCGGCGACGTACTTTCCCTGTTGAACGAAAAAGGGCCTGGACCGCGTGAGCGGTCCAGGCCCTTGAACTGTATGACCCGCCGTTCGGGCGGGTCTGCCAATCAGGCCGCGGTGGCCGGGGCGTTGGCGGCCGAGAACTGACCCTGATTGGTCTGAGCCTGCGAGGCGGTGGGCAGGCCGGGACGGCGGCCAGCGCCGGCGACGCGGGGCTTCGGCTTCGGAGCGGCGATCAGGCCCTCGCGGATCGCGGTCTTGCGGGCCTGCTTGCGGGCGCGGCGAACGGCCTCGGCCTTCTCGCGGGCGCGGCGCACGGACGGCTTCTCGTAAGCCTTCCGCTGCTTCATCTCACGGAAAATGCCCTCGCGCTGCATCTTCTTCTTGAGGACGCGGAGAGCCTGATCGACGTTATTGTCGCGAACAAGTACCTGCAACGGAAGAGATCCTTTGGCCTAAGTCGTTGAACGCGCGGCCAGTCGCCGATACGTAAACCGACAAAGTCCCTCGCCCGGATCAGGCCCAGGAGGGACGCGCAAGATCGGTCTACGAATCGGCACGTGGAACGCGCCTTGGCTGGGCTTCTACACCATGCGCTGCCGAGATCCAAGATGCGCGAGCGGTCTTCGCGGGACCGCACGGTGCCCATGCGCAAGGCGGTTTGGCCATGGCTGCCAGGGGGATGCTATGATCCGTTCATGGCTCTCGACCAGACCCCCGATCCGTCGCAGCAATTCGCCAGCGACAACTATTCCGGCATCTGTCCGGAAGCGTGGGCGGCCATGGAAGCCGCCAACAGCGGCCACGCCCCGGCCTACGGCGAAGATGCCTGGACTGCCCGCGCGGCGGATGCCTTCCGCGCGCTGTTCGAAACACGGTGCGAAGTGTTCTTCGCCTTCAACGGGACGGCAGCCAACGCGCTCGCTCTGGCCGCCCTGTGTCAATCCTACCACAGCGTGATCTGCGCCGATTCAGCCCATGTCGAGACCGACGAATGCGGCGCGCCGGAATTCTTTTCCAACGGTTCGAAGCTGCTCACCGTCCGCACCGAGGGCGGCAAGCTGACGCCGCAGGCGATCCGCTCGCTCGCGACCAACCGCAGCGACATTCACTTCCCCCGGCCTCGCGTGGTGACGATCACCCAGCCGACCGAGACGGGCCAGGTCTATACCTTGGCCGAGATCCGCGCCCTCTCGGAGGAGTGCCGTCGCCTTGGCCTCGCCCTGCACATGGACGGTTCCCGCTTCGCCAACGCCTGCGCCAACCTCGGATGCAGGCCTGCCGACATGACGTGGCGGGCGGGTGTCGATGTCCTATGCTTCGGCGGCACCAAGAACGGCATGCATGCGGGCGAGGCCGTCGTATTCTTCGATGAGAAGCTCGCGGAGGATTTCGGCTATCGATGCAAGCAGGCGGGGCAGCTCGCCTCGAAGATGCGCTTCCTCGCCGCGCCCTGGGTCGGGATGCTGGAAAGCGGCGCGTGGCTTCGCAACGGCGCCCATGGCAACGCGACCGCCACCCGCTTCGCGGCGGCCGTAGCAGGCTTGCCGGGCGTCCGAGCGTTGTTCCCGGTCGAGGCGAACGCCGTCTTTCTCAGCTTGCCGCCTGCCATGGCCGAGGGCCTGCGTGCGCGGGGCTGGCGCTTCTACACTTTCATCGGCGGTGGCGCCCGTTTCATGTTCGGCTGGGACGCTCAGGATAAGCGCGTTGATGCGCTGATCGCGGATCTGCGGTCGCTCGCCGTCGCGGCGGCTTAGATCAGCGCGAGATTGGCGGGTTCGTTGCCCGGGAAGATCCGCTTCAACGCGTTCTGGTCCAGGCCGTAGAGGCGGCCGAGCAGCCCCGAGAGCAGCGAGCGATAATCGGTCAGGACCGGCCAGTCGCGGTTCTGGAACAGGTGTGCCTCGTCGGCGCGAACCTGCGGCCCGGCGATGCGTCCGCCCCGGATGCCGCCGCCGAGCACCCAATAGGTCGAGCCATGGCCGTGGTCGGTCCCGCGCGATCCGTTCTCGCGGAAGGTGCGGCCGAA
The DNA here is from genome assembly GCF_042661665.1 of Methylobacterium komagatae. Classification (NCBI taxonomy): domain Bacteria; kingdom Pseudomonadati; phylum Pseudomonadota; class Alphaproteobacteria; order Hyphomicrobiales; family Methylobacteriaceae; genus Methylobacterium; species Methylobacterium komagatae. The sequence goes on along the minus strand of NZ_JBHSWN010000001.1, from coordinate 216,942 downwards.
TTCCGAGACCACGACCACCACCGTGTCGGACCAGCCGGGGCCGATCTCCTCGGCGAAGCCCGCGATGCCCCGGCCGAGCTCGCCCAGGCGATCCGCGAGGTAGCCCTTGGCGCCGCCCTGGTTCACATGCGTGTCCCAGCCGCCGACATCCACGAAGCCGAGGTTGAACGTGTCGCGCATGAGGCGGCCGATACGCCGGGCCGACAGCTCGAAGCCCTTGGGCGAAGCGGCGCCCCGGTCGGCCTGATCGGCATGGTTCGAGATCGACTGGTAGACCTCGTTGCGCACCCGGAAGCCCTCCGCGACGGCATTCGCCAGCGGCGTGTCCTTGTACATCGCGGCGATGAGGGCAGCCTGCCGGTCGTCGATCGCGGGCTTGCCGACACCGTTGATGGCGATGTTCGGCACCGGCTCGGCCCCGCCCCGGAAAATCAGCGGAAGTTGCTCCGTGAAGGCGATCGGGCGAACCCGGGTCAGCTCGGCCGCGAGACGCGCCATGAAGCCGGAATTGTAGTCGCGCGAGGCGCCGATCGTCTGGCCGAGCTCGATCGTGTCCTGTGTCTCGAAATGGCTCCGCGTCAGGTCGTCGGTTCCCGCGAAGGGTACGAAGGCGGCCTGCCCCTTTGCGTAGAGGGGCATGATCGTGTCGCGCAAAGCCGGGTGCAGGCCCCAATCCCCGTCGAGGGCAAGGGCATCCTGCTTCGCGACGGCGAGGTTCGGGCGCACGCGATAATAGAAGTCGCTGCCGGTGGGGATCACGACGTTGGCCGCGTCGTAGGCGCCACGCAGGAACACGACGAGGAGGCGAGCATCGGCCTTGGGCGCGGCCCAGACGCGGCCCGCGACGGTCGACAGGCCAAGGGCGGAAGCGCTGCGGAGGAGATCGCGACGGTTCATCGGGCGAATTCCGGTGAGGCGAGATAAAGCGTGTTCCAGTCCTGCGGCGAGATCGCCTGGGCGAGTGCCGTCCGGGTGGCGGCGCTCAGGGCCGGTTCGAGGGCGGCGAAGTAGAGGCCGTTGGCGATGAGCGGGAAGGCCGGCTTGTCCGGCTGGTCGCTGGATGTAGGCTTGAACAGGCCCGCTGGTCCGGAGCCGATCTGCCTGGCCACCTCGAACCGCGCCATCATCTGGCCGGGCCCCGCCCAGGCGGCGGGATCGAGGGCGTAGCCATCCGGCGTGGTGCGGGCAAAAAGTCCCTGCCCAAGCCGGTTCAACCAGCCGATCACCGGGCCTGTGTTGAGGATGACCCGCCGGTCATAGGCCATGCGAAGCGCCGAGAAGACATAGCGCATCGGGTCCTTGAACGAGCCCTCGCAGATCGACGCGAAGGCCTCGCTGTGGATCAAGGCGTCCATCACGGCAGCGGTATCGCCGTCGGAGCGGGTAAAGACCTCCGCGAGCCGGGTCGCCAGGGCGTCGTCCGGCGGGTGGCCGAGATAATAGGTCGCCAGCGCCCGCGTGACGTTGCGTGCGGTGGCAAATGAATGGGCGATGAGATCCAACGCCTCCTCGACCTCGCCGAACCCGCGGCCCTTGATCGTGTGGCCGAGGAAGACCTTGTCGCCGTAATCATGCCGGTTCGGGTTAAACAGGAACAGGCCGTCTTGGATCAGGTCGGCCTTGTGCTCTGGCCGGAGCTTGATGGCCTCGCGGCCACTCGCGATGCCGAGTCCGGTCAGGATCCGCGCCAGCGCCTCGACATCGGCCTGCGTGTAGCCCGAGCCGACGCCCATCGTGTGCAGTTCCATGATCTCGCGGGCATAGTTCTCGTTGATCCGGCCCGCCGCGTTGTCGGTATTGTCGAGGTAGCGCAGCATGGCCGGGTGGCGCAGCGTGGCTTCTAGAAGATCGCGGAAACGCCCGAGGGCGTGCGGACGAATCGCGGTGTCGACGTAATCGCCGATCCAGACGCGCACCAATCCCTTGTTCTGGTGGACATTGAACCGGTTGAACCAGAACCACGTCAGCCGCTCGCGCAGCTGGTCCGGGGCGTAGAGCGCCCTCAGGATCGTCGCGCTGGCCGCTTGCCGAGCCTCGGCGTTGAACAATGCCTGATTGTATTGCTGCGCGTTCTTGCGCGCCTCGGGGTCCGGCTCAGAATTGGCCGCGCGTTGGAGCGCTTCGAGGTAGAATGTCCTTTCGGACAAGCTGTCTCGGGGCCCGGCCGGGAGCAAGGCCTTGACCTCGGTCGGTAGGGCGGGGGCGGCCTGCGGGCGCAGCTGCTCCTTCAGCCATGCGTCGCGGCCCTTGGTCCGCAACTCGGCGAAGGAGGAGGGCGAGACGCCCCAGGTCAGCGCGTCGAGGAAGGCGGCGTCCTGAGCAGGCGAGGGCGTGGCCGCCAGCGGCGAGGCGGCAACGAGCAACGCCGCACCGGCCAGAGCCGATCTCCAGGCGGATCGCATCATCGCTCGAAGTCTCTCCGTTCTCGGAGGGTCAGGCTGGCCCCGGAGAATGTCGGGGATGTGTCGTGAAAATTGCACTTCGTTGCAGCGGCGGGTCGGTCCTCGCGGGCGGCTCCCTTGGCCGCTTCGGGCGCACGGGGTACACCGTCGCCAAACCGCACACGCGCGACGAAGACCTTCCCATGTTGATGCAGACAAGAACCGAGGCGCCTCCGGCCGATCCGGTGGCCCGGCGGCGGACCTTCGCCATCATTTCTCACCCGGACGCGGGCAAGACGACGCTCACCGAGAAGTTACTGCTGTTCGGCGGGGCGATCCAACTTGCGGGCGAGGTCAAGGCGAAGCGCAACCGTGTCTCCACGCGCTCGGATTGGATGGGCATCGAGAAGGAGCGCGGCATCTCCGTCGTCACGTCGGTGATGACGTTCGAGTACGGTGATTGCGTCTTCAACCTGCTCGACACGCCGGGCCACGAGGACTTCTCGGAAGACACCTACCGCACGCTCACGGCGGTCGATTCGGCCGTGATGGTGATCGACGCGGCGAAGGGCATCGAGGCGCGGACGCGCAAGCTGTTCGAGGTCTGCCGCCTGCGCGACATCCCGATCGTCACCTTCGTGAATAAGCTCGACCGCGAGTCGCGCGATCCGTTCGACATTTTGGACGAGATTGAGAAGACGCTCGCCCTCGACGCCGCCCCTGTGACGTGGCCGATCGGCTCGGGGCGCAACTTCTCGGGCACGTACGAACTCGGCATGAACCGGGTGCGCCGCCTCGACGCCGCCGACGATGGGGGAACGGTTCCGGTCTCCGGGCCGGAAGATCCGCTGTTCGACGAGTTGCTCACCGAGAACGGCGCCGCCGATGCGTGGCGCGAGGAGGTCGAGTTGGCCCAGGGCGGTCTGAAGGCGTTCGATCTCGACGCATTCCGCGAGGGCCATCTGACGCCGGTCTTCTTCGGCTCGGCGCTGCGGAATTTCGGGGTGCGCGACCTGATCGACGGGCTCGCCAAGGTGGCTCCGGCGCCGCGCGGACAGGATGCCGACAAGCGCCGCGTGGAGCCGTCCGAGGCGCGGATGACCGGCTTCGTGTTCAAGATCCAGGCGAACATGGATCCGAACCACCGGGACCGCATCGCCTTCATGCGGGTCTGCTCGGGCAAGCTGAACCGGGGCATGAAGGCCCGGCTTGTGCGCACCGGTAAGCCGATCTCGCTCTCGGCCCCGCAATTCTTTTTCGCCCAGGACCGCGCCATCGCGGACGAGGCTTATGCGGGCGACGTGGTCGGCATCCCGAACCACGGGACGCTTCGCATCGGCGACACGCTCACCGAGGGCGAGGAGATCGTGTTCCGCGGCGTCCCGAGCTTCGCGCCGGAAATCCTGCGCCGGATCAAGCTCACCGACGCCATGAAGGCCAAGAAGCTGAAGGAGGCGCTTCAGCAGATGGGCGAAGAGGGTGTCGTGCAGGTTTTCGTTCCCTACGACGGTAGCCAAGCCATCGTGGGTGTGGTCGGCGCGCTGCAGCTCGACGTGCTGAAGGAGCGGTTGCAGGCGGAATACGGCCTGCCGGTCGATTACGAGATGTCGCGATTCACCGTGTGCCGGTGGGTTACGTCAGATTCGGAGACCGATCTCGACAAGTTCATCGACAGCCACAACTCGGCCATGGCCCGTGACCTCGACGGGGCCCCGGTCTTCATGGCCACGACCGCTTTCTCTCTCCGGTACGAGGAGGAGCGGTACCCGTCCGTGAGCTTCACCGACGTGAAGGATTATCAGAAGCGGGCGGAATGATTTGAGCGGCGGGGGGCGTCAGGGCGTCCCCCGCATTTTCGACACTTCGTCAGTACTTACCCAGCATCGGGAAGTCCTGGGAGAGGGTCGATTGCGCCGCGATGGGCGCCTCGCGCTTGCGCGGCTTCCGGTTGATGACGTTCTTCAGCTTCGTCTTCAGCACGGCGATGTCGAACGGCTTCAGGATGAACGCGTCCGCCCCGGCCTGGTGCGCGAGGTTGATGTCCTCGAACTCGAAGGACGCCTCGGTCAGGATGAAGGGCGTGTTCATCAGCGTGTCGTCGCCACGGATCTCGCGGAGCAGCGTGAGGCCGTCCATCGGCTCCATGTCGAGATCGGAGATGACCAGGGCGTAGCGCCGCTGGCGTAGCTTCTCCATCGCCTCGGTGCCACTCGTCACGCCATCGACATCGGGGAATCCGATGCGGGACAGCAGCATCACCACGAGCCGCAGCAGCTTCTCCTGGTCGTCGACGACGAGGATCGGCGGATGGTCGGGGGCCTCGCTCATGGAACCTCAGACGAAGAGATGGTCGATGCCCTGACGGGACATCGCGTCGGCCTGGATGGCCATGGCCAGGCTCAGGATGGCGGAGGTTTTCGGCGTGCCGCGCTGAAACATGGGAAGCAGGTTCGCTTTTGCGAAGAGGGTATCATTCGACCCCCCGCGCTGAGCGCACTTGAAGGAGTTCACGAACTCGCGCTTGGCGATCTCGCGCCATTCGCAGATCTGCACCTCGCGGTGGCGCGGATCGGCGGCGATCCGGTCAAAAGTCTCATGGACCGAGGTGCGCTCCCCCTCGATCACCTGGGCGGCGAAATTGCCCTCGATCATGAGCAGGCTTGTGATCACCGCGAACTCGTTCTTCTTCTGGGCCACACGGGTAATGTCATCGACCTGAGCCGACCGCTTGGCCGGATCCGACGACAGTGTCAGTCGTGAGAAGTAGATGATGTGGACGAGGCTCGTCCGCTTGGCCCGCATGTCCCGTTGCCTAGATTCCTCGGCCGATCGCGAATCGAAACACGACCGGCTTGGGGGGATGATCGCGCAGGCAAAATAACGTGCCGTAAACAGGCGCCGACAATCAGACTTTGCTTGGGCATAGCGTGAGCGGGGACCGAGCAATTTTTGCCGACTCGGCCCCAACGACCCGGCGCAAGATGCCGGGTTCTGATCCGTGATTCCATAAAATCTGTTTATTTGCAGTAATTTAGCTTTGGCATGGGGGTTGCTGCAACAAGCCGTTGCGTTGGCCATCGCGCCGGGGACCTCAGGTCATGGACATCTTTTCTGCGTTGCAGACGTCGGTCTCGGGCCTCCAGGCGCAGTCCTACGCGATCAGCAACATTTCCGGGAACATCGCGAATTCCCAGACCACCGGCTACAAGCGAATCGACACCAGCTTCATCGACCTCATGGCCGAGCAGACGGCCAAGCGCGAGGTCGCCGGCACGGTCCTGGCGCAGGCGCGGCTCACCAACACCATCCAGGGCAACGTGGTCGCCTCGCAGGTAGCCACGAACATGGCCATCAACGGCCAGGGCTTCTTCACGGTGCTTCAGAAGTCCGGCGACGCGGGCGGTCAGGCGACCTTCAATACCCAGCCCGTCTACACGCGGCGCGGCGACTTCAGCCCCGACAAGGACGGCTACCTCGTCAATGGCGCGGGCGATTATCTGACCGGCCAGAACATCGACCCGGCCACCGGCCAGACCGTGAGCACCGGCCTGATCAAGATCGCCAACTCGACCCTTCCGGCCAAGCCGACCTCGACGATCAACTATGCCGCGAACCTGCCCGCGACGCCGATCACCGGGAAATCCACCACCTCCGGCTCGGACCTCTACGCTCCGGCGGACCCCAACTCGATCCTGCTGACGGGCGCGAGCACGGCCTCGCCGCAGATCGCGAGCGGCGACGCGGCCAACTTCGTGAATTCCAGCATCGCCGGGCCTGCTGTGACCGCCTACACCGCGACCGGCGCCCCGGTCACCGTAACGACCCGCTGGGCCAAGGTGCAGGACGTGAACACGGCGGCCACGCCGCCCGTGACGAACTCAGTCTGGAACCTGTTCTACCAGTCCGACACGACCGCCTCGGCCGCGAAGAGCGCGTGGACGAATGTCGGCCAGTCCTTCACCTTCGATACGGCGGGCCAGCTCACGAACCCGACCTCCGGCGGCATCACCATTCCGAACCTGACGGTGAGCGGCACCAACCTCGGTTCGGTGGCGCTGAATTTTGGCCAGACCGGGCTGACGCAATATGCCGACTCGTCGGGCGGCGCGACGACCAACACACTGACCCAGGACGGCTATACCTCCGGCACCCTCTCCAGCGTCGCGGTCAGTGGCGACGGCAAGATTAACGGCACCTTCTCCAACGGCTCGGTGGTGCCGCTTGCGACCGTCGGCTTCGCCCGGTTCACCAACCCGGACGGGCTCAAGCCCGACACCAACGGGCACTACTTCCAGACGGTCGATTCCGGGTCGCCGCTCGCGGGCCTCGCGGGCAGTACCATCGTCGGCGAGAGCACGGAGCAATCGAATACCGACATTGCGTCGGAATTTTCGAAGATGATCGTAACCCAGCAGGCGTACTCTGCGAACACGCGGGTCATGTCGACCGCCCAGACCATGATGAGCGACCTCCTGAACGTGATCCGCTGAGCCGGATCCGCCCCGACACCTAGGAAAGGGCTACGCCAGTGAGCATGAACGCGATCTGGAACGCCACAGCGGGGCTGAAGGCCACCCAGGCGGCGATCAACGTCGTCTCGCAGAACGTCGCCAATTCCGGCACGGCCGGCTACGTGCGCCGCACGATCAGCACCGTCTCGACGGAAGGCAATTCGGGCGTCACGGTCGGCGCGGTGACGCGCAGCTTCGACGCGGCGGCCCTGAAGCAGCTTCGCTCGGAGACCGCCGGGGCCGCCTATACGGCGACGCGTGCGGACATCACCAGCCAACTCGACAAGCTTTACGGCACGCCGGGCTCGGCAACGGCACTCGACGGCACGTTCAACACCTTCACACGGTCGCTTCAGGAACTGACGGCAAACCCGACCTCGGCCGCGGCGCGAAGCACCGTTCTGAGCAACGCTTCGGCGCTGGCATCGCAGATCAATGCTGCCGCCTCCAACGTGCAGAGCCTACGCAACGGCATTGAGGGGCAACTCGCCACCGATACGGCAACCGCCAGTTCGCTCCTGTCGAACATCGCCACGCTCAACGCCAAGATCCAGAATACGACCGACGATTCGTCGAAGGCCGACCTTCAGGACCAGCGCGATCAGGCTATCAACAGCCTGTCGAGCTACATGGACCTGTCCACCGTGGATCAGCGTGATGGTACGGTCACGGTGCTGACCGGCTCGGGCGTCACCCTGGTTGATCGGGGCAATGCGGCGACCCTGAGCTTCGACGGGCACGGGACCCTCAATGCGTCGTCGCGCTATTCGCCGGATTCCTCGCAGCGCACGGTCGGCACCATCACTGCCACGACCCCGGGCGGCGCGAAGATCGATCTCGGCGCCCCGGGCGTGATGCGCTCCGGCAGCCTCGCCGCGCAATTCGAATTGCGCGACACGACCCTTCCGCAGGCCCAGCGTCAACTGGACGATCTCGCGGCGGGCATGGCGACCGCGCTGACCAACAAGACCGTCACCTCCACGACGAACCCGGCCCAAATCGATATCGGGGGGATGAAGCCGGGCAACACGCTCACCATTCCCGTCACCTTCAGCGATGGCAGCGTTCGCAACGTCGTCCTCGTCGCGGGAACCGGGGCCTCCAAGCCCGTCGACCCGTCTGTGACGAGCGATTCGACGAGCTTCGCGCAGACCTTCGACGTCACACGCGTGCCCGGCGACACGGAGAACGCGATCAAGGACGCCCTCAGCGCCATGCGCACGCAGGCGACGGCGGCGGGCTACAAGAACGTCCCGAACATCACGGCCACCGCCACGGGCAGCGTCGTGACTTTGGCAAGCAACACAGGCACCACCGTGGGCGGTGCGGGCGCCAGCATCACGCAGCCGAACTCGGCGAACGACTTCGCCAACGGCTACCCGCAGATGCCTCTATTCACGGACGGGACGAGCAAGCTCTACACCGGCAGCGTCGACACCTCGGCGCAGATCACCGGCTTCGCCCAGCGCATCGCGGTGAACGGCAACCTCGCCAACAATTCGTCGTACCTCACCGCCTCCGGTGCCAACGACCTGACGGCCTCGGGTGGGCGGGCGCAGTCGCTGTTCACGTCTCTGACCTCGACGCAGCAGACCTTTTCCTCGGCGAGCGGAATCGGTGGCATCACGGCGCCCTACACCGCTTCCGTCGCCCAGTTCACGCAGGACATCATCTCGGCTCAGGGGAGCGCCGCCAGCGCGGCGGCGACCCTCGACAACACCCAGCAGGTGTCCCTCTCCACCGCGCAAAGCCGCTTCTCGCAGAGCGCCGGGGTGAACATCGACTCCGAGATGGCTAATCTCATCGCCCTTCAGACCGCCTATGGCGCGAATGCCCGCGTGCTCACCGCCGCGCGCGACATGCTCAATCAGCTGCTGCAGATCTGATGACCACCATCCCGCCCTTCGCAGCCGGCAGCTATACTGTCAGCCGCAACACCTCTCAGCTTCTGGCGCTGAAGTCGCAACTCAGCGACCTCACGAACCAGCTCAGCTCCGGTCTCACCTCCCAGACCTATGGCGGTCTCGGCGGCGCGCGCACTACCGCCCTGTCGGCCCAGGCCTCGATCAGCGCGCTGAGCGGCTACTCTTCGGTGATCGACACCGCTCAGACCCGCGCAAAGCTCGGCACGACCAGCCTGTCTCAGGTGGTGAGTGTCGCCTCGGCAACGAATTCCACGTTGCAGAATGGCTTGCAGAGCACGTCATTGGATACGCAGGCCGCGAAATCGACGGCTCTCAACAACCTCAACGCTGCGCTCGACGCCCTCAACCAGTCAGATGGCAGCGTCTACCTGTTCGGCGGCAAGAAGGGCTCGACCCAGCCGGTCGCCGATGCGGGCGCGATCCTGTACGGCACGTCGAACGGCACCAACACGCTCGACGGCCTCCAGACCATCGTCCAGCAACAGGTCACCGCCGATGTCGGCCCGAACGGCGATGGGCGGATCACGCAGACCTATGTGCCCAACGCGACCACGATCTCCCTCGCGGAGGGGCCCAGCGCCCGCGTAACCGCGGCAAACGGCGGCGCCTTCGGCTTCCAATTGACGGATGTGAAAGCGACGGGAACGGCGATTGGCGTAAGCCCGAACCCGTCAGCGCAAGCGACGCTCTCGGTTAACAGCCAGCCCGTCCCAGGCGACACCGTGACGGTGACGCTGACGCTGCCCGACAACTCGACTACCTCGATCACCCTGACGGCCGTGGCGGCGAATTCCCCCACAACGTCGACGACCTTCACCATCGGCTCGTCGCTCAGCGTCACCGCAAAGAGCCTTAACGACACGCTCTCCGCCGCGATCACGAACGCGGCTTCCACGACCCTGTCGGCCAACGCCACCGCCCGCGCGACGACGGATTTCTTCGCCGCCTCGACCGATGCGAACACGACGCCGAAGCGTGTCTATACCGACGCCACGACGGGTGGGCCGACCTACCTGATTGCGAAAGCAGCGGCCGGCACCCAGCAGAAGCAGTCCGTCGTCTGGTATCAGGGCGAGAGCGGCCTGGATTCGACCGCGCGGGCGAGCCAGACCTATCAGGTCGGTTCGAGCGCCACCGTGCAACTCGGCGCGCGGGCCAACGAGGCGTCGATCCAGAGCGTTCTGTCGGGGCTCGCCACTGTCGCCTTCGGCATGCCGGCAGCGGGCAGCGCCAATTCTGCGCAGGCCTATCAGGCCGTCGCTGCGGCGGCGACGCCGATGATCGCCGCCTACAACACCGGCAACAGCGTTCAGAGCATCGTTACCGATTTCAGCCTTGCATCCGCGCGCATGTCGAGCGCCCAGACCGCCAATGCCGCGCAGCAAAGCACTTTGCAGGATACGGTGGACGGTATCGAGCAGGCCTCCACCGAAGAGGTCGCGACGAAGCTCCTCGATCTGCAGACGCGGCTCCAGGCAAGCTACCAGATCACCTCGTCCCTCTCGAAGTTATCCCTGGTCAATTACCTTTCGTAATGCCTTCGCCCATTTCGGGTGACCATGCGGCTTCATACTGTTGCCGCTTTCAGGCTGTCTTTCTAATCCCTTGGACGTTCAGGTCCCTGCAGGCCCCTGCCGAAACGGTATTGCGTTCGGTAGGGCGCCCTGTACGGCGCCTCCGATGGGGAATCGGATGATGTCTCGCGAGCCCGTGGAAGAAATCCGCCGCCTCGGATCCGCCAATCGGATCGGGGCGATCGTGCTGGCCGAGCAGGTCGTGGATACGCATGTCGGCGGCTTCGGCCATGCCGCCGAGCGCAGCGTGGCGCTCGACGCGCTGCTGCGCGACCTCGCGCGCCTGCGCCGCCGGGAGCCGAGCCTCGATGGCTTCATCACCGAAGTCGAAAGTTACATCGACGGTCTGCACCGCGACCTGACCCGGCTCGCCGCCTGATGCGACGTTCGCTTTTCAGCCTGGCCATTTTGATCAACGCCACCTTCGGGGCATCGGCGCTCGATCTCGATCTGGCCAAGATCGCCCCGACCATGGAGGCTTGCCCCGGCAAGCCGGGCTTCGTGCGGATGCCGGGCGCGCAGAGCTGCACCCGCCTCTCGGGTCGGGTCGCGGCGGGAATCGATGCGCGCGTGAACCGGGACGGACCGGCGACGGCACCGATGGTGGCGGGACGGATCGCCATCGACAACCGGGCGGACACCGATCTCGGTGAGGTCCGCACCTATGTCCGCATCGGCAACGGGCGCCGCTGAAGCGCGCCCAAGCCGTCCTTATAGCGAGCGCGAAACGACCAGTGGGCCGCTGCGGTTGCCACGTCCGTACGGGGAGGGGGCCGAGCGGGCGGCTCCGTAGCTCGCGGGTGTCCGGGCCTTAGCGAGGTCGTCGGCCAGGGATCGGATCAATCCTTCGCAGACCGTCCGCGCCGTGGCGAGCACCGCTTGATTCGCCTCGACGGCTCTGGTGAAGCTGCGATGCGCATCGCGCAGGCTCTCGACGCCCTGCGGATAGAGCCGGGCCATGGCGACGGCGTTGGCCTTCGCCGCTTCCAATCCTTGCATATAGGCGGCGGCGAGTTCCGTCTTCGGCTCGGCGGCGACCACACCCGCCTTCAGCCGTCCGGCGCGGATATGCTCGGCCTCTTCGTCCAGCACTGCCTTGAGGGCGTTCATGTTGGCGAGGATGCCCGCAACCAGCGCCTCGGCGCCGGCCCGGTCGGTCAGACGTAGGGGTTTAGCCTCCGACATTCGTCGCCCCCTGCATCTTCATCATCTCGCGGAACACGGAATCGGCGATGCCGACGCCACCTGATTGGACGATCGAGTTGGCGTATTCCTTCGTGAGCATGGAGCGGTAGACGCCGCCGCCCGTGCCGTTCTCGCCGAGGGGCCCGTCCGTCCCCTCGGACTGGGTCATCCGATCGAGGCTGTTCTCGAGGAACATCTTTTCGAAGTCGGTGGCGGTCTTCTTGATCTTGGCGGTCTTGGCGGCGCCGAGATCGGAGGTCGAGGCATTCTCCGCGACGCTTCCGGCGATCGCCTTGCCGACCCCGATGGCGGCGCTCGCCGCGATGCTGGCTAACTGAAGCATGGCTGGTCCCCTCACATGAGTTCGATGTCGGCTTGAAGCGCCCCGGCCGACTTGATCGCCTGAAGGATGGAGATGAGGTCGCGCGGCCCGACCCCGAGGGCGTTCAGCCCGTCCACGAGATCGCGCAGGCTCACGCCCTCCTTCACCAGGGCGAGCTTGTTGCCGTCGCCGGTATCGACCTTGAGGCCTGTGCGCGGCACCACCACCGTCTGGCCGTTCGAGAGCGGCGCGGGCTGGCTCACCTGCGGCTGTTCGGTGATCGTCACCGTCAGGTTGCCCTGGGCGATGGCCACGGTGGAGACCCGCACGTCGCGCCCCATGACGATGATGCCGGAACGCTCGTCCACCACGACGCGGGCAGCCTGGTCGGGCTCGACCTTCAACTGCTCGACCTCCGTGATCAGCCGCATCATGTTCCCGTGGTAGCGGGCGGGGATCTGGATCGTGACCGTCGCCGGGTCGGTGGGCTCGGCCGTATCGGCGCCCATGAAGTCGTTGATCGCGGAGGCAATCCGCTTCGAGGTGGTGAAATCCGGGTTCCGCAGGGACAGGCGCAGGGATCGCGCGTCGTTCAGCTTGAACGCGATCTCGCGTTCGATATTCGCGCCGTTGGAGATGCGCCCATTGGTCGGCACGCCGCGCGTGATCTTGGCCGCGTCGCCCTCGGCGGAGAAGCCCGCAATGGCGATGGAGCCCTGCGCCAGAGCGTAGACCTCGCCATCGGCGCCGAGAAGTGGCGTCACCAGCAGCGTGCCGCCCTGGAGGGACTTCGCATCGCCCAGCGAGGAGACCGTTACGTCGATCCGCGTGCCCTGGGCGGCGAAGGGCGGCAGGTTCGCCGTCACCATCACCGCCGCGAGGTTCTGCGTGCGCATCGTGGCGCCGCGGGTGTTCACGCCGAGCCGTTCGAGCATCGCTTGCAAGGACTGCTTGGTGAACGGGATGTTGTTGAGCGTGTCGCCCGTGCCGTTTAAGCCGACCACGATGCCGTAGCCGACGAGCTGGTTCTGGCGCACGCCCTCGATGGACGCGAGATCCTTCACCCGCGACATGGCGAAAGCCGGCGCGGCAAGCGCCAGCAGCGCGACGAGCGCGGCGGCGAGGAACGGGAGCAGGCGGGGCGTCGGGAGACGGGGGTGCATACCGGATTCGAACGCTGGCGGGGCCTGACCAGTCCACGCCAGCCCCGTGCCAGGCGGGCCAATCCTTCAAGTCATTGTTGCCAAAGGGTTTCGGAAATTGGCCGGCTTCGAGCGGCCGGTGCCATTCCTGCCGACCCGGCAGCTTCTGCCGGGCTGTTTACCCCCGCTTAACCGTACCAGGCCGAGGGTGGTCTTATCCCCTCCCGGCTCCGATGAGATGATGCGCGTCGATAACCGCCAGCCGATCCGGACGACAGCCAGCGTCCCGGCCGGGCGGCGCGACGAGGTTCGCGGCTTCAGCCTCGGTCAGACCCCGGACGCACCGCCCCAAACCGCCGCCCCCGCCGCCGCGACGACGCTGGCCGGGCTCGACGCGGTCCTCCTGCTTCAGACGCAGGCTGATTCCCCGCAGGAGCGCCGCCGCCGCGCGGCCCGCCGGGGGCACGACCTTCTGGACGGTCTCGACCGGCTCAAGGCTTCGATCCTCGGCGGACGTGTTAGCCCGGGAGAACTGCGCGCCGTGGCGTCTCGCCTTGCCGAGCGTGCCGGACCCTCCGGCGATCCTCGCCTCGACGGGTTGATGGCCGAGATCGAATTGCGCGCCGCGGTGGAACTCGCCAAGCTGGAGACGCGGCGGAGCGTGTAGCGCTCTGCTAAGCGTCCCTTAGCCCATCCGCCGCCGCAGCCCATTCGCTGCCGGTTGCGGCGCGCCGGGGGCGGTTTCGACCCCGAGGTCCGGCACGGCGATGATCGGCGCGCCGCGCAAGTCGCGGCGGGTGACGATGGCGCCGCGCTCTTCGAGAAAGGCCAGCATCCTTCGCGCACGGCCGCCCGAACTCGTGCCGTAGGCTTCGGCGAGGGCGGAATCGGTGGGGCAGGGGGCGCCTTCGATCGCCGCGCGGGCGACCACGAGGAACAGGCCCGCCAGATCGTCCGGCAGGCCCGCCGCGATGCCCTGCGCCTTTTCCCAACCCGATCCGTCGCTCACTTCGCCGCCCGCCTCGGCCCGCGCGACGGCAATGCGGCGCTTGAATTCGGGCAGCGACAGCGCCTCACCCCGGACGCGGCGGATGCGGCAGCGAACGGTGAAGTCCTGATAGAGCGTCGCAGGCGTGCAGGTGCCCGCATCGGCATCGGTGATGACCGAGTGGAGCACGTCCGCGATGATGGCGTCGCGCTCGGCCGGGTCCATGGCCTCCTCCTCCGGCTCCTCGCTGGGGACCGGGGGACGGTAAGTGGCCAGTTGCGTGAGAACGTCCTGAACCGGGGCGGCGCGGGGCTGGCGACGCACGGGGGGCAGGGTTTCGTCGCGGGGCTCCGGCGTAAGGATCAGCGAGCGGGGATCTTCGATGTCGCTCGGCAAGGGAAGAAGGCCCGGCGCGGCGGCGCGGCTGACCGTTTCGGTAGGTCCCACGGCGATGACGAGAGAGCGGCGGGCGATGGCGGGCCCGAGACCGACGAATTGGCCGCGCGGCAGATCACGAAAGGTCTCGGCCTGTCGTCGCTCCATGCCGAGCAGGTCGGCGGCGCGGGCCATGTCGATGTCGAGGAAGGTGCGGCCCATCAGGAAGTTCGAGGCTTCCGCCGCGACGTTCTTGGCGAGCTTGGCGAGACGCTGCGTGGCGATGACGCCCGCGAGCCCACGCTTTCGGCCCCGGCACATGAGATTCGTCATGGCCCCGAGCGACAGGCGGCGAGCCTCGTCCGAAACCTCGCCCGCCGCCGCCGGCGCGAAAAGCTGCGCCTCATCGACGGCCACGAGCATCGGATACCAATGCTCCCGCTCGGCATCGAACAGCCCGCCGAGGAAGGCCGCGGCGGCGCGCATCTGGCCGTCGGCATCGAGATTGTCGAGGGTCAGCACCACCGACACGCGGTGGACGCGCACGCGAGCTGCCACGCGCTGAAGCGCGGCGTCGTCGCCATCGGCTTCCACTACGACGTGGCCGTACCGCTCCGCGAGGCTCGCGAAATCGCCCTCGGGATCGATGATGGCCTGCTGCACCAGCCCGGCACTCTGCTCCAGCAGGCGACGCAGCAAGTGCGACTTGCCCGAGCCCGAATTGCCCTGGACGAGGAGCCGCGTGGCGAGCAGTTCGGTCAGGTCGAGGAGAGCCGGGCGGTCGCCCGTCAGTCCGAGATCGATGTCGCAGCGCATGGGGTCCTCTATCACGGCTCTTGCCCGGAAGGCGGGTCCGGCATGCGCCTGTCCACCACTTCGCGCCTGGACTTGGGGGCGCTTGGCCGGGTAATCGCCACGCCCCAACTCCCCAATCGACCGGATTATCCCGATGGCGGCCTGCGGCCTCGACTTCGGCACGTCGAACACGACGCTCGGCCACCTCTCACCCGGCGGCCCGGTGCTGCTTCCTCTGGAGGGCACGCACCTCACGGTGCCGAGCGCCATCTTCTTCGAGCCCCGGCAGGAACCGCTGGTCGGCCGGGCGGCGACGGCCGCCTATGTCGCGGGCAAGCCGGGGCGCCTGATGCGCGGACTCAAATCCGTGCTCGGCACACCGCTGATCGAGGAGGCGACGCCGGTCGGCCGTGAGCGGCTGCGGCTGCGCGACATCATCGCGCGCTACATCGCCATCGTGAAGGCGCGGGCCGAGGAAGCCTCGGGCAAGAGCTTCGACGCGGTGGTGCATGGCCGTCCCGTGCACTTCGTCGATGGCGACCCGGAGGGCGACCGCCGGGCCGAGGATACACTCCGCGAGATCGCCCGCGAGGTCGGCTTTCGCGACGTGGTGTTCCAATACGAGCCCATCGCCGCCGCCCTCGATTACGAGCGACAGGTGACGCGTGAGGAGATCGCCCTCATCGCCGATATCGGCGGCGGTACGTCGGATTTCTCCATCGTGCGGCTCTCGCCGGAGCGGCGGCGGCAGGCCGACCGGGCGGCGGACATCCTGGCCAATGACGGTGTGCGGATCGGCGGAACGGATTTCGACCGGCAACTCAGCCTCGCGACGGTGATGCCGCTTCTCGGCTTCGGCAGCGCGATGAAGCGAGGTGACCTCGCCGTACCGGGCGCTTATTACCACGACCTCGCTACATGGTCGGCGATCAACCGGCTCTACGACGGCCGGACCCTGCGCGAGATCGACGACGTGCTGCGCGATTGCGCCCGCCCGGATCTCGTCGGGCGCCTGCGGACGGCGGTGGAGGAGGAGCGCGGCCATGCGCTGGCAGGCACGGTGGAGGCGGCCAAGATCGCCGCTTCAGAGACCGGTGCGGCCTCGATCGATCTCGGCCCCATCGAGCGGGGCCTCGCGGCGTCCCTCGACCGGACGGGCCTCGCTGTGAAGACCGATGGCCTGTCCCGCGCGGTCGCCGCGCGAATCGGCAAGTGCCTGATACAGGCCGGGCTCCCGGCGGAACGCATCGACGCGCTGTTCCTCACCGGTGGCTCGACTGGACTCCCGCATCTGCGCGCCGCCCTCGCCGAATGCCTGCCCGAGGCGCGCATCGTCGCAGGCGACACTTTCGGATCAGTCGGCCTCGGCCTCACCGTCGCGGCAGAAGTCTTCGAAGGTCGTGTCCGGGCCGATGCCTAAATATCCAATGGCGCAATTCAATTGCAGACGATGCAAATCGGAGGATGAGTTGAATCTGCGCATCAATAAGGTGTCGAAGACGGGAATCAGACTCGCGGACTTGAGAGATAACGGCGCGAGTACACGCTTCGCTCGTCGCGATTAGCACTTGCTCAATTCCTCGTGAGTAAGTTGTGCCAACAACAGTGGGGTTGTGGGCGATGCTAAAAACCTTCTCTCGTTTTACGAAAGATGAATCCGGGGCGACGGCCATCGAGTATGGCATGATCGCGGCACTCATTGCGGTCGTCATCATCGGCACCCTGAAGGTTATCGGCACAAGCCTGAACGACAAATTCTCCTCGATCTCGGCTCAGCTCAACTAAGGCGGATTTGGACCGGCGCCGCCGTGAGTTGACGCGGCGCCGCCGATTCCAGAAAAGGCACGCCGCGTTGGGGGAGACAGGCGGCTCGGCCGCGCGGCCGGATGCTTTTTAATTCCTACGTCTTCCTGCTGGCCTTCCTGCCCGCATCACTCGCCCTGCATGGGTTGGTCGCGTGGGTCGCGCCCCATTGGCGGCTGCCACTCCTCGTCCTGCTGTCCTTCGTGTTCTACGGGTGGTGGGACGTGCGGTTCGTGCCGCTGCTCGCCGGGTCGATCCTCATCAATTGGCTGGTCGCGCGCGCCTTCGGGCGAAGCCGCATCGTCTGGCTGATCCCGACTGCGATCACCGGCAACCTCGCCCTTCTCGGCCTGTTCAAATACGCCGACTTTCTCATCGATCTGGCCGGGCGGATCTCCGGCGCCGAGCCTCCGACGCTGGGCCTCGCCCTGCCGCTCGGCATTTCGTTCTTCACCTTCCACCACATCATGTATCTGGTCGATCTGAGGGCGGGACGGGCGCCATCCTTCGGACTCATCAAGTACGCGCTCTACATCGCCTTTTTTCCGCAGGTCCTCGCCGGCCCTTTGGTGCGCTGGTCGGAGATCATGCACCAGTTCGACGAGCGGCCCTACGCCCGGCCCGATGCCGGCGAGCGCTTCGGGCGCGGGCTGGTGCTGCTGGCGGTGGGCCTCGCCAAGAAGGTGTTCCTCGGTGATCCGCTGGCCGCCTACGTGAACCCGGTGTTCCAGGCCGCCGCGCAGGGCAAGGCGATCGCCTTCGGAGAGGCGTGGCAGGCGACCCTGGGGTTCACCTTCCAGATCTACTTCGATTTCTCCGGCTACACGGATATGGCGCTCGGGATCGCGCTCATGTTCGGCCTCGTGCTGCCGCAGAATTTCGATGTGCCTTACCGTGCCATCTCGCTTCAGGACTTCTGGCGCCGCTGGCACATGACCCTGTCGCGGTTCCTGCGCGACTACCTCTACATTCCCTTCGGCGGGAATAGGCACGGCCTGCCGCGTCAGGTCGGGGCCCTCTTCGCGACCATGGCGCTCGGCGGCCTCTGGCACGGAGCGGGGCTCACCTTCCTGGCCTGGGGCGCATTGCACGGGGCGGGCCTCGGCGCGGGGCTGCTGGCCCGCCGGGCGGGCTGGCGCATCCCGGCCCCGGCCGGTTGGCTGATGACCAGCCTGTTCGTCGCCCTGACCTGGGTTCTGTTCCGCGCGACCTCGTTCGATGCGGCACTCGCTGTTTACAAGGGTCTTATCGGGCTCACCCCCGGCGTATCCGAGTTCAAATGGCGGTCCATCGCCATCGCCGCCCTCGTCGCGACCCTCGGGCCCACCGCTTGGAACGCGGTCCATCGCCTGCCGCCCAGCCGTGGTCTCGCCCTCGGAGTGGCGTTTCTCCTCGTCGTAATTCTCCTGAAAATCGGCGACGACGCCAATTACGAGTTCATCTACTTTAAATTCTGAACGACGGCCGGAAACGGAGCAGAGATCGCCAATGCGATCATCCGTTTGATGACCGATGACGCAAATCGCTTACCGTAACCGTGGCACTCAAGCCGCACGCGCCGACGCAGTGCAGAGGCAGTGGTTGCGCTGCGTTGTGGTGGCTCAATGCCTCGACTATACGGCACCCATTATCGCCGCATACCGGCCATCCTATTCGGAAGAGGGCGACGCATGGCGAAGGTGACTCTGGAGGACGGTTACGTCCCGTCCGACGACGAGCCCTTCATGAATGAACGGCAGCGCGAATATTTCCGCCGCAAGCTGCTGAATTGGAAAGGCGAGATTCTGCGCGAAGCGCAGGATACGCTGACTGCGTTGCAGAGCGAGAACGAGAACCATCCCGACATCGCGGATCGCGCCTCGTCCGAGACCGACCGCTCGATCGAACTGCGCGCCCGCGACCGGCAGCGCAAATTGACCGGCAAGATCGACGCCGCCCTGGCGCGGCTGGAAGATGGCTCCTACGGCTTTTGCGAGGAGACCGGCGAACCGATCTCCCTCAAGCGTCTCGATGCGAGGCCGATTGCGACGTTGTCGCTCGAAGCGCAGGAGCGCCACGAGCGTCGCGAGCGCGTTTACCGGGACGATTGAACGACCTCTCCGTCTCGACGGGCGCGGTCGCGCGCCCTTCGGAGCCTCTCATGCGATCCCTGCTGGCCGCCGCGCTGATCCTCGCTCTGGGAGCCTGCGGGGAATCCAAGCCCGGCCCGGCCGGTCCGCCTGGCCCCAAGGGGGACCAGGGCCCCGCCGGTCCGCAAGGGCTCGCAGGGCTGAACGGTGCCACGGGCGCTCGCGGCCCGGCGGGGGAGCGTGGGCCTCCCGGAGAGCAGGGCCCGCCCGGCGCAGCTCCCAACAGCCAGATCCGCCTCGACGTCGCATGCCGCAAGGACGAGGAGATGATCGGCGCCTATTGCCGCGGTATGTCCGTCCTGCCCACGGTCAGTTTGACGGAGGGGATCGCCACCGTCGCCTGCGTCGATCTCAATGCGAAGCCCGCCAAGGACGCCACCCCCGTGGCCGTGTGCATGAGGAAGCCGTGAGACGCGCCGCCATCCTCCTCGTCGCCCTGATCGGCGCGACATCCCCCGCCGCTGCCGAGCCCTTTGTTCCGGGCGACCGGCAGGCCGTCGATCTCGTGAAGGCGCATATCACGCAAGGCTTCGTCAGCGTCTCGCGGACGATCGCTCATGCGGAGCGCGTGAGCCGGGGCGCCTTCACCCTGAATGGATATCGCGTCGAGCAGCGGCCGGGCGAGCCGTTCAAGCATGTTCGGATCTGCTACCAGCTCGGCATCGATCCGCCGGTTTGCGGCGTCGAATATCTGGTCGGTACGAACCCGCCCAATGTCGAGCCTTCCGACCGCTATGATGGCCTGGCGCGAGATCTCGAACACGGCCCGCGCGCCTTCCTCCGCGCCCTGGCGCGTGAGGCGTCGCTGCAGCGACAGCCCGACATGATGCGGCGGATCCAGGCGGCGCTCGATCCGTACAATCCCTACGATTGGCGATAGGGCTGATCCGGCTCAGAACAGGCGCGGAAGTCCCAGCAGCCGCTGCGGGGCGAAGGACGTAATTGGCACCGCCGGGCTACGGCCGGTGGCGAGGTCGGCGACGATCTCTCCGGTGACCGGCCCGGTGGAGAGGCCGATATGGCCGTGCCCGAAGGCGAAGATCAGGCCCTTGTGCCGGGGGGCCAGGCCAATCACCGGCATTCCGTCCGGCGTCGCGGGGCGAGAGCCGAGCCAGGGCTCGTTGTCGATCGGACCGCCGAGGCGCAGCGTCTCGGATGCTTCTCGGCTCGCCGCCTCGATCTGCGCGTGGTTCGGCGGTGCGTGCCGGGCGTTGAGTTCCACGCCGGAGAGCACCCTGACCCGGTCCGGTCCCATAGGGGCGATGATTGAGGCTGCGCCGGTATCGAGGACGGGGCAGGAGAGGGGCGGACTGTCCGGGTGAAGCTTGTAGTGGCGGTGGTATCCACGCTCGGCCGCCACGGCGAAGCGGTAGCCAAGCTTCTTTGTCAGCGCCCCCGAGGCGACCCCTGCGGCGATCACCACTTGCTTGGCGCGCAGCGTCCCGCCCTCGTAGGCGATGGTCCAGCCGTCGGCCTCCGGTGAAAGGTTCACGACGCTGCCGCGAATTCGCCGTCCGCCGAGCTTCTCAAACAGCGCCTCGCAGGCCTCCACGAGGCGGCCCGGCTCACGCACCGAACCCGTTTCCGACAAGATCATCGCCTTCGCGTAACGGCGAACGAGGGCGGGCTCCCGTTCGCGCAGGTCGTCGCCGTCGAGGATCGTGAATGCGACGCCGTGGCGTTCGAGGATGTCGCGTTCGAGCGCCGCCCCGGCAAAAGCCGCATCGGTGCGATAGGCCTTGATCCAACCCGTGCGCGCGAGGCGATCCGTGGTTCCGGCCTTGGCCGCAAGCCGCTCATGCGCGGCATAGGCGGCGGTCGTGAGCGGGATCAGCGCGGCGGCGGCTTCGCGCCAGCGCGATTCGCGAGCCTGAGCCATGAAATGCGCGAGATACGGCACGATGCGCGGAAGGTGCGCATAATCGAGCCGTAGGGCACTGTCGGCGTTGCGAAGATAGGACGGGAGCTTCCCCCAAAGGGCGGGACTCGCCATGGGCAGGATCGAGCCGCGACTCACCACGCCCGCATTGCCGTAGGACGTGCGAGCCCGAGCCTCGCTCGGATCGCAGAGCACCACGTCGAGGCCGCGCTCGCGCAAGGCAAGGGCCGAGGCGAGGCCGACCATGCCCCCGCCGATCACCGCGATATCCGCACCCTTGTCCATTCCAATACCGCCGCCGGGCCGCCTGAAGACCGCCTTGTGGCGGATTCGGACGGCCCGGGACAGGTCGCTCAGGGCATGGCGGTGCCTTATGAACCGCCACCGCCGCTGCCGCCGCTGCCCCCGCCAGCCAGCGGCACGGCGCGGGTTTGCTGCTCGGCATTGCCGCCCACCGCCGTGTCGGTGGTGATCGTATCCGCGCCGGTGCCCGATCGGGCGATGGTGGTGTTCGCGCCGGGGCCGCTCTTCTGCGTGTCCGGGGCCACCACTACGGTGCTGTTGGGCGGCGTGGTCGGCGCCACGGCCGTCGGCGGTCCGATATCCCGCGGTGCCGCGGGCTTGTTGCCGGCGTCCTGAGCCACGGCGCTCCCCGCCGCGAGGGAGACAAGGAGGATCATCGCTGTTCGCATCTCTCACCCCGTATATTTGAAGCCGATTGATCGGCCGGGCCGCCCGCCTGAGTCGGCGGGCGTGTGCCCTCGGGATGGCTCACACTCCCGTGAACACGGGCAAACAACGTGAAGACGCGTGCGGTGTTTCATCGCGACGCACGAGAAAGCGGCGGCATCTCCGCTGTGCAAAGTCCGGGAAGGCCGGATCGCAACCTGCTAAGGAGCGCGCATGATTCGCGTTCGCTTCGCCCCATCGCCCACGGGCTACCTCCATATCGGCAATGCTCGCCCGGCCTTGCTCAACGCGCTGTACGCGCGGCGTCATGGTGGACAGTTCCTGCTTCGGCTGGACGACACCGACCTCGCCCGCTCGACGGAGGCGTTCGCGCAGGCGGCCCGCGAAGATCTGGCGTGGCTCGGGATCGAGCCGGACCTCTTCGCCCGGCAGAGCGACCGCAAGGCCGAGCACGATGCGGCGGCCGAGCGGCTGAAGGCGGCGGGCCGCCTCTACGCCTGCTACGAGACGCCGGAGGAACTGGACCGCCGCCGCAAGCGCCAGCTCGGACGCGGACAGCCGCCGATCTACGACCGGGCCGCCCTGAAGCTCACGGCGGAGGAGCGCACGGCCTTCGAGGCTGAAGGCCGCCGCCCGCATTGGCGCTTCCTGCTGGACGCCCGCACGGTCGCTTGGGACGACCTCGTGCGCGGACCGGCGCATATCGATTGCGCGTCGCTCTCGGACCCGGTCCTGATCCGCGAGGACGGGACGTACCTCTATACGTTGCCCTCTGTGGTGGACGACATCGACTTCGGCATCACCCATGTCATCCGGGGCGAGGACCACGTCACCAACACCGGCGTGCAGGTGCAGATCTTCGAGGCCTTGGGCGCGCCCGTGCCGGTCTTCGGCCACCACAACCTGCTGACCACGGCGGATGGCGAGGGGCTGTCGAAGCGTCTGGGTCATTTGTCCCTGCGCGGCCTGCGCGAGGCCGGTTACGAGCCGGGCGCCGTGCGCTCCCTGGCGGTGCTGACCGGCTCGGCGGAATCCGTGCGTGCGGTGGAGGGCTTGGACGAACTCGCTGAGATCATCGATCTGTCGGAGATCTCCCGAGCCCCGGCCCGATTCGATGAAAGCGATCTCGACGGGCTGAACGCCCGGCTCATTCACGCCATGCCCTATGAGCAGGCGGCTGAGCGACTCCGCGCCCTCGGCGTGGCTGACAACACGGCCGAGGCGTTCTGGCTCGCCGTGCGGGCCAATCTCGGAAAGGTCGAAGACGCGGCCGAGTGGTGGCGCGTGGTCGAGGGCCCGGTCACGCCGCAGATCGAGGATGCCGCATTCATCGCTGCCGCTCGGGAGACGCTACCGCAGGCGCCCTTCGACGAGACGACGTGGAAGGGGTGGACGGCCGACGTGAAGGCGCGCACAGGCGCGAAGGGGAGGGCGCTGTTCATGCCGCTCCGTCTCGCGCTGACCGGGCTCGACCATGGGCCGGATCTCGCCGGGCTCCTGCCGCTCATCGGTCGCGATCGGGCGCTGGAACGCCTCTCGGTTGGATGAAAGCTCGCCTTAACCATCCGGGCGCGAAATTCGGGCGTCCGGAAGGGAGCGATTCAGGCATGACCGAACTGACGCACGAGAACGCGCACGCCGTCGACAGGCTGACCCTGCACCTGTTGCAGGATGCCTATTTCGATGTGGTCGCCGTCCTGCGCGGTGCCCAACCCAAGGCCGCCGCTGCGATCCTCGCGGTGATGGAGCAGCGGGTCGCCAACACGATCACACGCCTCGAACGGGAAGAAGCCACCGAGGAGGATGGAGGCGGCCTCGCCGTCGCCGTGGGCGCGCGGCTCGATGCCATCATGAAGCAGGCACATGGCCCCGTGGTGGCCCACGCCGCCTGACTGAACAGACTAAAGGGGCGGCCGGTCGATGCCGACCGCCCCAGGCTGTCTCAGCAGCCGCAGCGCGCGCCGTAGCCGTATCCGTAATAGGCCGCTGGAGCGTAGCCATACCCGTAGGACGGCGCGTAGCCGTAGCCGTACGAGGGTGCGTAGCCGTAGCGGTAACCACCATACCCGGCCGGGTAGCCGTAACCACCATAGCCACCGTAATAGCTGCCCGTTACCGCACCTGCGGCGAGGCCGAGCCCCAGGCCGATGCCGGCGCCCGCGAGGCCATAGCCAAGCCCCCGTCCGTAGGCGTGACGATGGCCGTAGCCGTATGCGCGATAGCCGCCATAGCCGCGATGGTAGCCGCCGCCCTGGCCGCCATACCCGCCGCCATATCCATAGGCGCGGTAGCCTCGAGCCTCGGCCGAGGGGGCGGCCATCATGACCGCGCAGAGGGCGGCTCCGGCCAACATCAGATGCTTCATCGCGCTTACTCCCGGCGTGGATTTATTGAAAACGCGCGCAGATCAGCGTCTTGTCCTGTCTTCGACAAGGATTCGTTCGGGTTTCAGTAGTCGAGCCCATGGGAAAAGCGCGCCGTCGCGGCGGTCGGTGACAGGGCGGCCCGCCCTTGCTATGCGGCATGCCTCTTCGGCACCCTGCCCCCGGAACCGTCTCGCGGCATCGCGAATCGGCTCCGCGTCGGCGGAACGAGGCCGGGACGACACTCTGAGACGATCGGCAATGAACATCTTCGCCCAGTTCGAGGCGCGTGTGCGCGAGGCCCTGGAGGCGCTGACCCGAAGCGGGACGCTGCCGGAGGGGCTCGATTTCGGCCGCGTCGTCGTCGAGCCGCCGCGCGATCCGTCCCACGGCGACCTCGCCACCAACGCGGCACTGGTCCTCGCCAAGGAAGCCAAGACCAACCCGCGCGCGCTGGGGGAGGCCCTGGCTCAGGAGCTTCGTGCTGATGAGCGCGTGGCGGAGGTGTCGCTGGCCGGGCCGGGCTTCATCAACCTGAGGCTCAAGCCGCAGGTGTTCCACGAGGTCGTCCGCTCGGTCCTGTCCGATCCGACGGGCTTCGGCCGGGTGCAATTGCCAGGCGGGCCGGTGAATGTGGAATACGTCTCGGCGAACCCGACCGGGCCGATGCATGTCGGCCACGGGCGCGGCGCGGTGTTCGGAGATGCCCTGGCGAGCCTGCTTGTCGCCGCCGGGCGGAAGGTGACGCGCGAATACTACATCAACGATGCGGGCGCGCAGGTCGATGTGCTGGCTCGCTCGGCCTACCAGCGGTACCGGGAAGCCCTGGGCGAGAGCTTCGCCATTGGGGAAGGGCTGTATCCCGGCGACTACCTGAAGCCGGTAGGCGAGGCGCTGGTCCAGGCCCATGGCCGCGCCCTGCTCGACAAACCTGAGCCGCAATGGCTGCCGATCGTCCGCGACCTCTCGGTCGCCATGATGATGGACGTGATCCGGGCCGATCTCGCTGCCATCGGCATCAGCCACGACGTGTTCTTTTCGGAGCGGAAGCTGCACGAGAGCGGCGCCGTCGGCTCGCTGCTCGAAGATTTGCGCAAGCGCGGCCTCGTCTACGAGGGGCGTCTTCCTCCGCCCAAGGGCCAGTTGCCCGAGGATTGGGAGGACCGCGAGCAGACGCTGTTCCGGACCAAGGATTTCGGTGACGACACCGACCGTCCACTGCTGAAGTCGGATGGAAGCTTCACCTACTTCGCCGCCGACATCGCCTATCACCGCGAGAAGGTGCTGCGCGGTGCGGAGGAGATCATCGACGTCCTTGGCGCCGACCATGGCGGCTACGTGAAGCGCATGCAGGCCGCCGTGAAGGCGGTGAGCGACGGAAAGGCTGTGCTCGACGTGAAGCTGTGCCAGCTGGTGCGGCTCCTGCGCGCGGGCGAGCCGGTGAAGATGAGCAAGCGAGCGGGCGAGTTCGTCACTCTGCGCGATGTGATCGATGAGGTCGGCCGCGACGCGATCCGCTTCATGATGCTGTTCCGCAAGAACGACGCCACCCTGGATTTCGACCTCGCCAAAGTGGTCGAGCAGTCGAAGGACAATGCCGTCTTCTATGTGCAGTACGCCCATGCCCGCGTGCGCTCGGTGCAGCGGCAGGCGCGAGAGGCGTTCCCGGATGCCGATCTCTCACCGAACGCTTTGTACGCGGAGGCCGACCTCAGCGTGCTGACCGATTCGGGTGAGGCGGAGATGATGCGCCTTATTGCTCAGTACCCGCGCGTCATCGAATCGGCCGCCATGGCCCATGAACCACATCGAATCGCGTTTCAGTTGTATGAGATTGCGGCCTCGCTGCACGGTTTCTGGAACAAGGGCAAAGACTTGCCGCAATTACGGTTTGTTAATGCAACCGATCGAAAGTCCACATGGGCGAGGTTGGCGCTCGTTGAAGCCGTTCGATCGGTGTTGGCGGACGGTCTCAGCCTTCTTGGGGTGAGCGCGCCGGACGAGATGCGCTAGCCCGAATCGGTCCGGTGAAACACCGGTCCGCCATTGGTTGAGGATGCTGCCATGACGAACGCGTCGCGCGCTCAGATCGATCTGGAAGCACTCGCGCGCGATCTGCGTCATGAGGAAGCGGTCGCGCGTGCGCATGGCAAGAACGATCCCCTGGCCGAGCTGGCCAAGATCGTCGGCCAGGACGACCCCTTCCGCGCCCTGCTGGCTGCCCGCGACGGTACCCGTCCGGCTCATGAGGCCGAGGTTGCTTCGCCCCAGCATGCGGCTTCCGCTCACGAGCAGAATTGGTCGGCGCGCACCGAGCCGCGTTTTGGGGCCGAGGAGCCCGCTCGGCCGAACCCGGCCGACGCGTTCGATCAGTATCTCGCCTCCGTCGAGCGCGACATGCACAGCTACCCGGAGCCGGACGCGGTCGCCGAGGCGTCCGACGACAGCGAAACCTACGACGACGCTCGCTCTCTTCGCCGGGCATCCCCGCGCCGCCGCTTCGCGTCGGTGGGAGCCGGCCTCGCCGTCGTCGCCGTCGCTGTGACCGGCGCGCTCGCCTACAAGGGCTTGGGCGGCAAGAGCGATGGAAGCATCCCGATCGTCACCGCCGATACGACCCCGTTGAAGGTCGCCCCGAAGGTAGCCGATGGCGTCGAGATTCCGGATCAGAACCGTCAGATCTACGACCGCAATGCCACCAGCAAGGACAGCGGCCAGATCAAGGTCGTCAATCGCGAGGAACAGCCCCTCGACGTGAATGAGGCGTCGCGTGCCGCTGGCGGTACGTCCGCCAATGCGTCTTCGCAGGGCACGACCCCCGGTAACGCCCCGTTCGAGGCGTTCGGCGAGCCGCGCCGCGTGCGCACCGTGTCCGTGAAGCCCGAAGCTCCGCCGGCTCCGCCGCCGCAGGCCGAGGCGCCCGCTGTGCCGGTTCCGACCCTGGTCCTTCCGGGCAACGATTCCGCCGCGGCCGCTCCGTCGCCCGCTCCGGTCAAGCCCCGCTCCGTGGTGCGTCAGCCCGATCCGGCTCCGGCCGTCGCCACGGCCACGCCCGCCCAGGTTGCCGAGGAGCCCCGTGCTCCGAAGCCCGTCGCTGCGCCGAAGAAGGCTCCTCAGCGCGTGGCCTCCGTGTCGCCGGAGACGATGCCCGCCGCGAGCCCCGAGACCACGCAGGCGACCTCGGCGATCGACACGACCTCGCCGGTCAGCGGCTTCTCGGTGCAGCTCGGCGTGCGCGGCTCCGCTGCCGATGCACGCTCCGCCTTCCGCCAGATGCAGGGCAAGTACAGCCAGGCTCGCCGGCAAGCCGGAGCTGATCCGTCAAGCCGAAGTGAACGGCAAGACGATCTTCCGCGTCCGTGTCGGGCCGCTGTCGAAGGACGAGGCCTCGAGCCTCTGCTCCTCGCTCCAGGGTGCGGGCGGCCAGTGCTTCGTGGCGAAGAACTGAGCCTCCGCGACGCGGGCATCTGACGCGCCCGCCTTCCCCGACCGAGTCCGGACGGCCACACTTCTCCCCGCTTTCGTCGAGCCGACCTTTCGGGGCCGGGTCGCCGTCTTGCGCGACGGGCGGGGGAGCCCGATTCTTCTGGCCTCGATTCGCTCTCCCGGTCCCCTTGCCCCGGAACGTTGCCTGATGACCTCCCGCGCCCTGATTCTCGGCTGCGCCGGCAAGACGCTCCTCCCCGAGGAGGCCGCCTTCTTTCGGGGTGCGCAGCCCTGGGGCTTCATCCTGTTCAAGCGCAACATCGGCACGCCGGAGGAAGTCCGCGCCCTGACCGCGTCCCTGCGTGACTGCGTGGGCCGCGCCGAGGCACCGATCCTGATCGACCAGGAAGGCGGGCGCGTGCAGCGGATGGGGCCGCCGCACTGGCCGAAATACCCGGCGGGGGGCAGCTATGGCCGCCTGAACGGGTCGGCCGAAACTATTGCCCGGCTCGGCGCCCGGCTCATCGCGCACGATCTCGCGGAGGTCGGTATCAACGTCGATTGCGCGCCGGTTCTCGACGTCCCCTCGCCGGGCTCACACGACATCATCGGCGACCGTGCCTACGGCGACAGCCCGGAGGCCGTGGTGGCCATCGGTCGGGCGATCGCGGAGGGTCTGATGGCCGGAGGTGTCCTCCCCGTTATCAAGCACATGCCCGGCCATGGCCGGGCAGCCTGCGACAGCCATAAGGATCTGCCGGTGGTTGACGCCGCGCTCGGCGACCTGCGCGGGCGCGATTTCGGGCCGTTCCGCGCCCTGGCCGATCTGCCCATGGCCATGAGCGCCCACGTGGTCTTCACCGCCATCGACCCGGACCGGCCCGCGACACAATCGCCTGTGGTGATCCGCGACATCATCCGCGGCGAAATCGGTTTCGACGGCCTGCTGATGACGGACGACCTGTCGATGCAGGCGCTGACCGGGCCGTTCCGGGCTCGCACGGAAGCCGCCTTCGCGGCGGGAATCGACATCGCTCTCCACTGCAACGGCGAGGCGGAGGAGATGCGTGCCATCTGCGAAGGTACGCCCCTGCTGACCGGCGATGCCGCTCGCCGGGCCGAGGCTGCCCTGGCCCGCCTCGAGCGGCTGAATGACGGTCTTGACCTGCCCGAGGCACGGGCACGTTTCGCCGCCGCCTTCGCCGCCGCCGCTTGACGGCAGGGCCTCACCCTCCACCGCCCCGTGTCCTCTGCCGTCCGCTTGCGCTTGTGTTCCGGGAGCGCGCTCCCTAGGTTCGCGGGAAATTCCTCAATGGACGGGGTGCTCCGGTCGCATGGCCCTTGGGCCGCGCGGAGTGCAGGAGGTTGTCATGGGTAGCATGAGCATTTGGCACTGGGTCATCGTCGCGGTCATCGTGATGCTGCTGTTCGGGCGCGGCAAGGTGTCCGATCTGATGGGTGACGTGGCCAAGGGCATCAAGGCGTTCAAGAAAGGCATGGCCGAGGACGAGACGCCTCCGCCTGCCCAACCGGTGGCGCCCCCGGCCCAGCCTGTCCGCACCATCCCGCATACCGCTGAGACCAGCCCCGGCACCGCCGTTCCGGCGAGCCATCTGCCGGGTGGCGACAGCAAGACCATCTGAACCGTCAAACCGGGAGCCGCCGGGGCGCGCGCGCCCGCTCGCAGAGAGGCGTGAGGGGAGCGATACCCCCACGGCCGCAGGACCGTCGACGACATGCTGGACATGAGTTGGGGCGAGGTGATGCTGATCGGCGGC
Organism: Methylobacterium komagatae; assembly: GCF_042661665.1. Lineage (NCBI taxonomy): Bacteria > Pseudomonadati > Pseudomonadota > Alphaproteobacteria > Hyphomicrobiales > Methylobacteriaceae > Methylobacterium > Methylobacterium komagatae. Next base: position 187,676 of record NZ_JBHSWN010000001.1, on the reverse strand, counting down.
GTCGCCCTCATCGTCATCGGGCCGAAGGACCTGCCGAAGGCGTTGCGCACGGTTGGGCAGGTCACGTCCAAGCTGCGCCGCATGGCCGGCGAGTTCCAAATGCAGTTCAACGAGGCGATCCGCGAGGCGGAGCTCGATGAAGTGCGGAAGGAGGTCGACGGCATCCGCGATACGATGCGCGGCACCTCGAACTTCAATCCCGTCCAGACCATCCGCGATGAGCTGCGCGGCGCTGTCGAAGGCCGCGCCACCAAGGCCGAGACGCCCCCGTCGTTGCCCGCCCCCGAGGCCGAGACGTTCGGGCCGCCCAAGCCCGAGCCGGTCATCGAAACCCCGCCGCCCCCGCCAGCGCCGAAGCCCCGCAGCCTCGCGGACGCGACGGCGAAGCTGAAGGCCGAGCGACAGGCCGGCCAGGGTGGATCCCTGCCTGTGCCGGGCTCGGTGGACGATCCCTACGGTACTCCCGAGCCCACGCCCATGCGTAACGAGACGGCGGCACAATGATCAGCGAGGCCGACGAGGCCGAGATCGAGGCGTCACGGGCGCCGCTTCTCGAGCACCTGATCGAGCTGCGCTCGCGGCTGATCAAGTCGCTAATCGCCTTCGTGCTGATGTTCTTCGCGTGCTTCTTCTTCGCACGTGATATCTACAACATCCTCGTCTACCCCTACGTCTCGGTCGTGGGGGCGCAGAATGCCGAACTGATTGCCACGCACTTCCTCGAGCAGGTGTTCACCAACATCAAGCTTAGTGTGTTCGGCGCGGCCTTCCTGGCCTTCCCGGTGATTGCGACGCAGATCTATGCCTTCGTGGCGCCGGGCCTCTATCGCAACGAGCGCAAGGCGTTCCTGCCCTACCTCGTCGCAACGCCGATCTTCTTCGTGCTCGGTGCGCTTGTCGTCTTCTTCCTGGCGATGCCGCTGCTCATCAAGTTCTCGGTGTCGCTGCAGCAGGTCGGCGTCGCGGGTGAGCCGACGATCAAGCTGCTGCCGAAGGTCGACGAGTACCTCTCGCTGATCATGACGCTGATCTTCGCCTTCGGCCTCGCCTTCCAGCTTCCCGTTATCCTCACCCTGCTGGGTCAGGTCGGGATCATCGATGCGAAGTTCCTGCGCGAGAAGCGGCGCTATGCCATCGTGCTGGTCTTCGTCGCGGCGGCGATCCTGACACCGCCGGACGTGATCTCGCAGCTGTCGCTCGCGATCCCGATGCTGCTGCTCTACGAGGCGTCGATCTTCTCGGTGACCCGCGTCGAGGCACGGCGCAAGGCGCAGCGTGCCGCGGATGGGTTGGAGCCGTAGGGCTCCTTCCCTCATCACCTCTTCTTCGTCATTGCTTCACGGCGTTTGCAATGACGATAGCGGGCGTCAGCCCACGCGCAGCAGCACGTGCTTCTTCTTGCCGAAGGACAGCTTGATCACCCCATCCGCCGTCAGGTCGGAGGGGCTTAGCACCGCCTTCTCGTCGCTCACCTGCACATCGTTCACCCGCAGGCCGCCGCCCTTGATCTGGCGGCGAGCCTCGCTGGTCGAGGGCACCAGCTTGGCATGCTCCGGCCCGAAGGCGCTGAGCACGCCGAGCCCGGCTTCGAGCAGATCAGCCGGGACGGTGATGGTCGGCAGGTCGGCAGCCAGCGAGCCTTCCACGAAGGTCTTGCGGGCCGTCTCGGCCGCAGCCTCGGCGGCCTCCCGGCCATGCATGAGTGCCGTCGCCTCCGTGGCGAGAACCTTCTTGGCCTCGTTGATCTCCGCACCGCCCAGCGCCGAAAGCCGCGCGATCTCCTCCATCGGCAGCAGCGTGAACAGCTTCAGGAAGCGGGAGACGTCCGCATCTTCAGTGTTGCGCCAGAACTGCCAGTAATCGTAGGGCGCTAGCATGTCCGGGTTCAGCCACACGGCCCCGGCCGCGGTCTTGCCCATCTTGGCGCCGGAGGACGTCGTGAGCAGCGGGCATGTGAGGGCGTAGAGCTGCGGCGTGCCCATGCGGCGGCCAAGATCGATGCCGTTGACGATGTTGCCCCACTGGTCCGATCCGCCCATCTGCAGGATCGTCCCGTAGCGGCGGTTCAACTCCACGAAGTCGTAGGACTGGAGGATCATGTAATTGAACTCCAGGAACGACAATTCCTGGTCGCGCTCCAGGCGCAGCCGCACGCTGTCCATGGAAAGCATGCGGTTCACCGAGAAATGCCGCCCGATATCGCGCAACATCTCGATGTAGTTGAGCTTGGTCAGCCACTCGGCATTGTCGACCATCACCGCGTCGTTGCCAGTCTCGCCGAAGCGCAGGAACCGGTCGAAGGTCTTACGGATCTCGGCCTTGTTGGCATCGATCTGCTCGATGGTGAGGATCTTTCGCGATTCATCGCGGCCCGAGGGATCGCCGACGCGGGTGGTGCCGCCGCCCATCAGGGCGATCGGCTTGCCGCCGGTCTCCTGAAGCCAGTGCAGCATCATGATCGAAAGGAGGTGGCCGACATGCAGCGAGGCCGCCGTGCAATCGTAGCCGACATAGGTGGTCAGCCGTCCTTCCGCCGCCGCGGCGTCGATCCCGGTCATGTCGGAGGCTTGGTGGATATAGCCTCGCTCGGTCAGGATCCGCAGAAAGTCGGATTTGGGCGTGAAGTCGGCGCTCATCGGTGTCACGGAGTCCGGGGCGGGCGACAGGGTGCGGCCCGCGTGCTAGCTCCCCGTTTTGGGGATCGGCTGGGCTCTTAACAGTCCGGTCCGGGAAAGGCACGGGGGAAGGTATGGCGATGTCGCGCGCAATCGGCCTGATGAGCGGCACATCGCTCGATGGCGTCGATGTCGCGTTGATCGAGACGGATGGCGAGACCGTCCATGTCGTGAAGAGCCACAACAACTTCCTCGAACCGCTAGGGCCAACCGGCTATCGGGGCTATTCCGACGAGGAGAAGGTGCTGCTGCGCGCCGCCGCCAAGGATGCCGAAGCGATCGTTCAGCCCGGCGATCGGCCTGGGCGTCTGCCGGAGGCCGAAACCTTCGTCACTGAAGCCCATGCCGAGGCGGTGGAGCGCTTCCTGGCCGAGAACGACCTGAAGCCCTCCGACATCGACGTGATCGGCTTCCACGGTCAGACCGTGATCCACCGGCCGGATCACCGCATCTCGGTGCAGATCGGTGATGGGCAGGCTCTCGCCACGAGGTTGGGCATTCCGGTCGTGTCGGATCTGCGTCGCGCGGATGTGGAGGCGGGAGGGCAGGGGGCACCGTTGGTGCCGGTGTTCCACAAGGCGCTGGCCGAGGCCTCCGGCTTCACCGGGCCGGTCGGTATCCTCAACATCGGCGGGGTCGCCAACGCGACGCTCATCGATTCGAAGGGCGGTGTGATCGCCTTCGATACGGGGCCGGGCAATGCCCTAATCGATGAATGGATGCAGGAGCGCGAGGGCAAGAACCTCGATGATGGCGGGCGCACCGCCGCGCGGGGAAGGCCCGATGAGCCGTTGCTGGCGTGGCTGCTGACGCACCCGTTCTTCTTCCGCAAGCCGCCGAAATCCCTCGACCGGAACTGGTTCTCGCACAAGCTCGCGGGTCAGCTCTCGACGGAGGATGGTGCAGCGACCCTCACCGCGTTCACCGCCCGTGCGGTGGCCCGCGCCCTCGACCACGCCCCGGAGATTCCGACCCGTTGGGTTGTGGCAGGCGGTGGGGCGCGTAACGGCGAGTTGGTGCGGTTGCTGAACTACCATCTGCGCTCGGAGATCACGACGGCGGACGCCATCGGCTGGTCTTCGGCCTATCTCGAGGCGCAGGCTTTCGCGTTTCTGGCAGTGCGTTCGCAGAAGGGGCTGCCAATCACCTTCCCCGCGACTACCGGGGTGCGCGAGCCGATCAGCGGCGGCAGTCTCGCTCTGCCGTGAGCCTCGGCTACGCCCTCCGCAGGATCGTCGAGGAATATCCCCTCGCCAAGCTGGAGCCGCCCGCCGGGCATGTCCTCGCCGCCGTGATCCGTAAAGGCGCGCCGGACGAGTTGCGCCGGGCGCTGGAGCCGATCGAAGGGACCTTCCTCGTCAAGGGCTCGCCGGGGCGGGGGACACGCTGGGCCGCCGTGCCGTGGCTGGCCGTCTTCGATCCGGTCGTCACCACCAGCGCGACGAGGGGCTACTATCTCGTCTACCTCTTCCCCGCGGATCGGGAGCGCGTGCACCTTTCCCTCGCACAGGGGACGGTGGCGGCCCTGCGGGAGCACGGGCCTCGGGCGTTGGAGCATCTGCGCGCCAGCGGCGGCAGGCTGCGAGAGAGGCTGTCGGATTTCGCGGGGCGATTGCCCGTGACTTCGTTGAGCCTCGGTACGGCGGGCGAACTGCCGGAGGGCTACGAGGCAGCGCACATCCTGGGCCTGTCCTATGGCCTAGAGGATCTCGGCGATGAGGCGCGCTTGCGTGCAGATCTCGCGCTCGGCATCGAGGTCTACCGGACGCTCAAGGCACGAGGCGGCCTCGACGGGCTCTGACACCTGTCCCCGTCATTGCGAACGACGAGAAGCCCTTCAGGAAAGCAGGACGCCTGAGAACGAAGTGCCCCCTGGATGGCTTCGCTGCACTCGCAATGACGTCGCGTGCTTAAATCAATTCGTCCGTGTGCACTTCGAACCGGGCGAGGTGGGCGAAGCCGAAATTCGTGGAGATGGCGACGTCGGTTGCATCCCGCCCGCGCGCCATGACGATCCGCCCGATGCGCGGACGGTTATGGCGAGCATCGAACGTGTACCATTGCGGTCCGCCCGGCCCATCGAGATAGACCTCGAACCAGGCAGAGAAATCCATCGGCGCGGGGTCCTTCGGCACGCCGATATCGCCGAGGTAGCCCGTCGCGTAGCGCGCCGGAATGTTCATGCAGCGGCACAAAGTGATGGCGAGATGGGCGAAATCCCGGCAGACGCCCTCGCGCTGCATGAAGCCATCATAGGCGGTACGGGTCGCGTCAGCGCGCTGATAGTCGAAGCGGATATGGTTGTGGACGTAGTCCACGATGCTCTGCACCCGCCACCACCCCTCGGGACCGGCGCCGAACAGCCCCCATGCTGTCTGGGAAAGCTTGTCCGTGTCGCAGTAGCGTGAACCGAGAAGGTAGACGAGCACCTCGTCCGGCAGATCCTGCACCGGGATCTGCCGCGCCTCCGGCACGAACGGATCGGGCAGGCCGCTATCGTAGACCTCGAAATCCGCGGAGACCGTCAGTCGTCCGGGCGGCGCGATGATCCGGTGGCAGAGATTGCCGAAATCGTCCCGGTATTCCCGCGTCTGGACCGGTGGATCGAAAGTGAGCACGTGCGGTGTCAGCACGTCCCGCATCCGGGTCGGATGCACGCTCATCATCAGGATCATCGGCGTCGGTTGCGTGGTCTCGTAAGCAATATCGAAGCCGGTTCTGATCCGCATCTTGCTCACCTTGCCTTTTCAATTCCAAGGCGAGACTCGTGCCAAGGCACACGCTCAGTGCGTGCAACCCCTACACGACAGGCGGGGCCTGTTCGCGTGCGGCGCGCTCGGCCTCGACAAGCACGTCCATGGGTCGCCAGGGCTTGGCGATGAAGACGGCGTCGGTCGGCAGGTCCGGCCTGCGGATGCCGTGGCCCGAGGTGATCACGAGACGGGCGCGCGGCCATAAGGTCGACACGGCGCGGGCGAGCTGCAGCCCGTCCATCTCGCCGGCGAGGCGAACATCGGCAAAGACCAGTGCGACTTCGCCGCCCCTCTGCCGGAGAACGGCCAAGGCCTCCTCGGCGCTGGGGCAACCGACGACTTCGAGCTCCGTCTCCTCCAACAGAGTCTCGGCGAGTTGACGGATTTCGGGCTCGTCCTCGACCACGATGGCGAGGTGGACCGGCTTGCTCTCACCGGCCGTGCGAACGGTCTCGCGGGATTCCTCGGCAACTGCCGGTTGTGATTGCTTCACCCGGCGCACGAGCGCGGCCAGGTGGGGTGGCACGCCCTCGGTGATCAGATCATCGTAGAACGAAGCCAGGGTCTGGCCGATCTGATCGAGCGGAACGCCCGGCGTCAGCGTGTCCGTGAAGGGCGAGTGCGTATCGGAATACGGTTTCCTCAAAGATCCCCCCGACACAGTGTCATGCCGCACATGCGTGCATCTACCTGGGTAGAGAAGTCGGCAATCGGCAGTGGGTTGCGATTGTTAAGTCAAAACACGCGCGGATCGCGAGAGCTTTACTGCGTCTCGACCGTGGACTCGGTGTCGGCGTAGGCCATGATTCCCGAGAGGGCGCGGACATTCTGATAGCGGCTGCCGCGCGTCTGCATCATCGCTTCGAACTTCTCGTGAACCTGCGCCACGGACAGGCTCAACGGCTTCCGATGGCGACCGCGACCAACGAAGCGATTGGCCGCAAAGAAGATCGAGCGGTTGGCGCGGGCCGGCCCCGGAAGCAGCGCAGCGGCAGCGACCGCTGGCTTGTTCACGACCTTGTCGAGGAAGTCGCCCGCATCGTCCGGGCCGAGGAAGTGCGCGAGATAGACCTCGCCGAGGGTCAGCTCACGGCCGATGCGCTGGCTGATGCGCGCTGCGTCACGCTTCAGCATCTCGCCCGCCATGAGGGCCGAAAGGTAGGGGTCGCGGCGCAAGTCGAGCACGCGAGCCCGCTCGGCCTGGTCGGTCATGACCGGCTTGTCGTTCGCGTCGGCCGTGATCAGGGCGGCCTCTTTGGCAAGACCGTATCGGGGGCCGAAATCGCGAACCACGCCGAGCCAGGTGCGCTCGATGAACTGGTAGAGGCCCGTGGCCGATGAGGTCTTGGCCTGGACGGCCGTGATGAAGCTCGATTCCTTGTCCGCAACCGCCATGAGCAGGACCGGATCGGTCTGAACCGCCTGCGCCGCGCGCACGATGGTCTGCACGAGGTGGCGCCGGATCTTCATCGGCCCGAATTCGAGGATGTCGTTCGGATCGCCTGTGGACGATTGCGACAGCAGGTAATCGTAGGACACCCGGTCGACCGCACTCGAACCGACATCGGTGTCGAGGTCGTGGACCGGAGCGAAGCTCGACGATGCCCGGAGCGTCGCCTTCTCGAGGTCCTCGCTGAGGGCAACGAGGTGGAGGTTCGGGCGCGGCATGCGCACCTCGGTGGCAGCTTCCGCGGGGGAAACCGCCTGCGGCAGGCCGATCTTGCTGAGGTCCACACCCGAGCCGATCAGCGCGGCGCTGATCGATCCGGCGAGCAGCGTGACGGTGAGGAGCGAACGGACGAGGGCGGGCGTGCTGCCGTGCGAGGTGCCGACGGGCTGATGCGCGGCGATGGCGCCGTTGCCGCCCTTGCCGAAGCGACGAACGTCCGGCGTGCCGGACTTCGCGTTCACCGTCTTCCTCGATCCGACCACGCGGCCCTGCATCGTGATTCCGTTTCCCGCTGCGCCAGCCGGCGCCGATGGGCTTAATCTGGCTTGACAGATGTGGCGACAACACGGCCGTGCTTGTGGCGAGCGTGGGGCATTCCCAGGCTATTTCACGGCGCCGTCGCCATTCGCCCCGGCAATTCGCGCTCTCGGGTGCAAGCCGCATTCTGGCGCCGTGACTCCCGCCTGTTCCATCCTTAAGAGGACGCTACAGGGGGCGCGCCGGAGCGTGCCCCCCGCTAGTGACGTGAGAAGCCTGAAGAGTCTGCCAGATGAGCGGCGTCAACGAGATCCGGTCGACCTTCCTCGACTTCTTTGCGGAGGCTGGCCACACGGTCGTCCCGTCCTCGGGATTGGTCCCGAAGAATGACCCGACCCTGATGTTCACGAACGCCGGAATGGTGCAGTTCAAGAACGTCTTCACGGGTGTGGAGAAGCGGCCCTACGACCGGGCGGTCACGGCCCAGAAATGTGTCCGTGCGGGTGGCAAGCACAACGACCTCGACAATGTCGGGTACACGGCGCGTCACCACACCTTCTTCGAGATGTTGGGGAATTTCTCGTTCGGCGACTATTTCAAGGAACGCGCGATCGAGCCTGGCCTGGACGCTGATCACGAAGGAGTTCGGCCTCTCGCCCGAAAAGCTCCTCGTCACCGTCTATGCCGATGACGACGATGCCGCTTTGCTGTGGAAGAAGATCGCCGGCTTCTCGGACAACAAGATCATCCGCATCGGCACGTCGGACAATTTCTGGCAGATGGGCGATACCGGCCCCTGCGGACCCTGTTCCGAGATCTTCATCGACCAGGGCCCGGAGTTGCGCGGCGGACCGCCCGGCAGCCCGGACGAGGACGGCGATCGCTTCCTCGAGTTCTGGAACCTCGTGTTCATGCAATACGAGCAGACAGAGCCGGGGGCACGCAACCCGCTGCCGCGCCCGTCCATCGACACCGGCATGGGCCTGGAGCGCATGGCGGCCGTCCTTCAGGGCGTGAAGTCGAACTACGACACCGACCTGTTCAAGGCGCTGATCGAGGCCGTGGCCCATGCGGTCTCCCGCGCGCCGGAGCCGTCCACGATGGCGTCCTACCGGGTGATCGCGGACCACCTGCGCGCCTCGTCCTTCCTTGTGGCGGACGGCGTTCTGCCGGGCAACGAAGGACGCGGCTACGTCCTGCGCCGCATCATGCGCCGGGCCATGCGCCATGCCGAGATTCTCGGCGCCCGCGAGCCGACCATGTACCGGCTGGTGCCGGCGCTCGTCCGCGAGATGGGGCAGGCTTATCCCGAACTGATGCGCGCGGAGGCGCTGATCGGCGAGACGTTGAAGCTGGAAGAGACCCGCTTCCGCCGTACCCTGGAGCGCGGCCTGTCGATCCTCGATGCCGAGAGCCGCGACCTCAAGGAAGGCGAGAAGCTCTCCGGCGACACGGCCTTCACCCTCTACGACACCTACGGCTTCCCCCTCGACCTGACGCAGGACGCCCTCAAGGCGCGCGGCATCGGCGTCGACACCGACGCCTTCCAGGCGGCGATGCAGCGGCAGAAGCAGGCGGCGCGCGAGGCTTGGAAGGGCTCGGGCGAATCGGCAACGGAAACTGTGTGGTTCGGCGTGCGCGAGCGCGTCGGCGCCACCGAGTTCCTGGGCTACGAGACCGAGGCCGCCGAGGGCGTGGTGACGGCTCTGCTGCGCGACGGCGCCGAGACCTCTGAATTGTCAGCAGGCCAATCCGGCCTCGTCGTTCTGAATCAGACCCCGTTCTACGCAGAATCGGGCGGTCAGGTCGGCGATACCGGGCTGATCGTCTCGGGCGGCCTAAAGGTGCGTGTCACCGACACCCAGAAGAAGCTGGGTGACCTCTTCGCCCATGTGGTGAGCGTCGAAGAGGGGACGCTGCGCATCGACCAGCCGGTGGAGCTGAAGGTCGATCACGCTCGCCGCCGGGCGATCCGTGCCAACCACTCGGCCACCCACTTGCTGCACGAGGCGCTGCGCCAGATTCTGGGCGATCACGTCGCGCAGAAGGGCTCGCTCGTCACGCCGGAGCGTCTGCGCTTCGACATCAGCCACCCGAAGCCGATCGAGGCTGAAGAGATGGCGCGCGTCGAGGACATCGCCAACGCGGTGCTGCTGCAGAACGAGCCCGTCGTGACCAAGCTGATGGCTGTGGACGATGCCATCGAATCCGGCGCGCGGGCGTTGTTCGGCGAAAAGTACGGCGATGAGGTCCGCGTCGTCTCCATGGGCCTCCCGGTGGGCGAGACCAACGCCAAGGCGTTCTCGGTGGAGCTCTGCGGCGGCACCCATGCCGGACGGACGGGCGATATTGGCGCGATCACCATCGTGTCGGAGAGCGCGGTCGGCGCGGGCGTGCGCCGCATCGAAGCGCTGACGGCCGATGCGGCCCGCCGCTACCGTGCCGAGGAGTCGCGGACGCTCGCCTCGCTGGCAGGTATTTTGAAGGCCCCCGCAGCCGAGGCGCCGGATCGTCTGACGGCCCTCATGGAGGATCGTCGTCGCCTGGAGCGTGAGCCGACCGACGCCCGGAAGAAGCTCGCCATGGGCGGGGGCGGGTCTGCCTCTGCTGATGCGCCCAAGGATGTCGCGGGCGTGCCGTTGATGGCCCGGGTGGTCGAGGGCGTGGAGATGCGCGATCTCAAGAGCCTCGCGGATGAGGGCAAGAGCCGCCTCGGCTCCGGCATCGTCGCCATCGTGGGTGTCGCCGCAGATGGCAAGGCCGGTCTCGTGGTCGGTGTCACCGAGGATCTTGCCAGCCGTTTCGATGCAGTCGCGCTCGTCCGGGCCGGAGCGGACGCGCTGGGCGGCAAGGGCGGCGGTGGACGCCGCGACATGGCTCAGGCGGGTGGTCCAAACGGTGCGGGCGCACAGGCTGCCCTCGATGCCATCGAGAAGGCTCTCGCCGCCTCCGCCTAAGATCGGCTTGAACAGAAAGGGCCGCACCTCGTCGGTGCGGCCCTTTTTCGTTTCGGATCGTTTTAGCGACCGCCGCCAGCGCCACCCTGCGCGGCGGCACGCGACGGCTGGCCGGCGTTACCCGCAGCGGCCGAGTCGTTCGAGATCGAGTCAGCGGCGCGGCCCGTGGGCGTGTAGGTGATGGCGCCCGCCTCGCCCGTGGCGTTGTTAAGCGGCGTTACGACGCCCGGTGCGCCCTGCGGCACCACGACGGTGGTCGCGGTCGGAGTCTCGATGACCTGCGCAAGGGCGGGTGTGGCGAGGGATGCTGCGAGGGCAGCGGCGAGCGTCAGCTTGGTGTAGGCGGTCATGATTACCCGTCCCTGATGTGTGGGACGGGGAACCTGGATTGCGCGCTATCGATCCGGCGTAGGACCGCGATATGTGCGTCACCACACAGGAGTTGATGGATTAAAGCCGGATCCGGTTATTTCGTACGGGTCCATGTCTGGCTCTTGCACAGAAAGCCGAGGACGCAACCCGAAACCTCCAGCGTATCCGGCTTCGTCAGCTTCATGGAGCCCGAATAGGTCTTGCCGTCGTTCGGGTTATAGAGGCTGCCTGAAAAGCCGTTTCCATCGGGCTTGCGCGCGTCGAGGATTTGCACGCCGATGACGCTGCGGCCACGCAGGGAGGCGTCGGGGTTGTTGGCATCGAGCGCCTTGCCCGGCGCGCTGACGATAGTGCCGCAATAGCCACCGCCACAGGGGGCGATCTTGACCTTCGATTTGCCCGTTTCCGTCAGCCACAGGCCGCTCGGATCGCCGGGCGCGGCCTCGACCGGCCCGGTGACGGCAACGAGCAGCGCGAAGGAAGCGAGGCGCAGCGAAACGGATGTCACGTGAAGTCTCCGACTCGGTCGAACTAGCGGGGGAGGGTAGCGTAGCGCCGAGATAGGTCTCGATCACCTCACAGAACGGGACGCCCGCGCCTGTCACCAGCAGGGCATCGACCCGCACGAGGGGCGCGTCCGGGCCGGGATCGGTGGCGAGCGGGAAGCTCTGGACCGACACGACCCGGCGCACGGGTGCCAGGGGGCGTACCACGCGGCCGAACGGAACGTCCGACCTGTCGAGGGCAAGGTTCATTTCCGGCGTGAGCCGCGAGGGGACATACCAATTGTCCGCTTCGGACAGGACACGGTCGCCGCAGGCAAGGCGCACATGCCGGTAGCGTACGGGCTCGTCCGGACCGACGCCAAGGCGTTCGCGCTGCTCCGCCGTCAGCGGCTTATCCACGCCCTGCTGACGATGGGCGACGAGGCGCGCCTGCTGTGCGAGTCCCTTTTCGGCGCACCATGATTCGAGCGCCGCCGTCGCGCTGTCCGAGCGCAGGATCCGGCCTCGTAGATCGGCCACCAGGGCCTCGGCCGTCGAGGCTGGACGCACCGCAACGATCTCGTCGGCGCGGACTAGTTCCGAAACGACGATCGCAGCGGGCAGGACGCCAACCGTGCTCACAAGTGCAACAAAGGATAGAAGAGCAGATCCGGCGCGCAATCGAACGATAACAGCACTGGGATCCGAAGAAGAAATGGTGGAGCCTAACGGGATCGAACCGATGACCTCTTCCATGCCATGGAAGCGCTCTCCCAGCTGAGCTAAGGCCCCACTATTTGCCGCTGCGGTTGGGTTCCGCAGGGTTCGCCGTTCCAATGAAGGGCCGGCGAGGGCGGTTCTATAAGCGCCCTGCCGGCCGGACTCAACCCCTATTTTCAACAAACCGTCGAAGGGGGCTCAGCTCTCTTCGTCGTTCTCGATATCGCCGTCGATCAGGTCCGACACGTCGTCGTCGCCGCTGTCTTCCTCCTCGAGGAAGGTATCGTCGTCGCCGCCGCTGGAATCGGCATCGTCGTCGCTGTCATCGGCCGGCGTCGGATCGGCATCGTCCTCGGCGGCCTCGACCTCATCGAGGGAGACCAGCTCCGGACCCTTGTCGTCCGTCTCGTCCTCATCGTCGTCGGTGGTGCTGCGCGACAGGGCGGGCGGCGCAACGCGGCCGACAGCCGCTTGATAGACCGCACCACATTTCGGGCAGGTCGCGGGGTCGCGGGCGAGGTCGTAAAACTTCGCGCCGCAGCTCATGCACTGGCGTTTAAGGCCGAGTTCAGGTCGGGCCACGGGGGACACCTCGTCGTCGAAGCAGTGTGCGGAGAGCGGCCCGGTTAGTCGCGGCTGTCGCCCCTGTCAATCGAGGCGCTGCGGCGGGAATTCGCAATGTTTTCCCGAACCCTCGTCACTCCGGCGCATTGCCGCCGGTCCTGCCGCGGATGACGACGGGCGACGCCCGTGATAACGGCGCCGCGAACCGGCCTTTGGGAAGCCCCTGGCGCGCTCCGCGCCGGGCCATCCCCGCCGCATGAAGATCCGAACGGACCTGCCCCGTGTCGCACGCCCTCGCCCCTGAGCCACTCACCGCCACGCCGGGCGCTGCCCTACGGGGAAGCCTTCGTCCGCCGGGCGACAAGTCGATCTCGCACCGCTCGATGATTCTCGGGCTGTTGAGCCAGGGGCGCACCCGCGTGGAGGGGCTGCTGGAGGGAGACGACGTGCTTCGCACGGCCGCCGCCGCCAAGGCGCTCGGCGCCAAGGTCGAGCGGCTGGGCGAGGGGCGCTGGGTGGTCGACGGCGTCGGCATCGGCGGCCTCACCGATCCGGCCGAGGTGCTGGATTTCGGCAATGCCGGAACCGGCTCGCGCCTGATGATGGGCGTGGTCGGTGGCCAGCCGGTGACGGCGACCTTCGACGGCGACGCCTCCCTGCGCTCCCGGCCCATGCGCCGCATCCTCGATCCGCTCTGCCTCATGGGCACTCAGGTCGTGTCCGAGGCGGCGGGTGGGCGCGTGCCGCTGACCCTGCGCGGGCCGCAGGAAGCGATCCCGATCACCTACGAGACCCCCGCCGCATCGGCGCAGATCAAATCCGCCGTTCTCCTCGCCGCGCTCAATGCGCCGGGCGTCACGACCGTGATCGAGACGGCCGCCACCCGCGACCATACCGAGCGGATGCTGCGTCTGTTCGGGGCCGAGATCCGCGTCGAGCCGCATGGACCGCAGGGCCATGGCCGCAAGGTGTCCCTCACCGGCCAGCCGACCCTGCGCGGCACGGATGTCATCGTCCCGGCCGATCCGTCCTCGGCGGCCTTTCCGCTGGTGGCCGCGTTGATCACGCCCGGCTCCGAGATCGTGATCGAGGGGGTGATGATGAACCCGCTCCGCACCGGCCTCATCACCACCCTGATCGAGATGGGCGCGGATATCGAGAAGCTGGACGAGCGCGAGGAGGGCGGCGAGACGGTCGCGAATCTCCGTGTGCGGGCGAGCCACCTGAAGGGCGTCGATGTCCCGGCCGAGCGGGCGCCCGCAATGATCGACGAATACCCTGTGCTCGCCGTCGCCGCCGCCTTCGCCGAGGGTACGACGCGCATGAACGGCCTGCACGAGCTGCGTGTGAAGGAATCCGACCGCCTCGCCGCCGTGGCGGCGGGTCTGGCCGCAAACGGCATCACCCACCGGATCGAGGGCGACGACCTGATCGTGGAGGGCGATGGCAGCGCGCCGAGGGGCGGCGGCACGGTGGCGAGTCATCTCGACCACCGCATTGCCATGTCGTTCCTCGTGCTGGGGCTGGCAACGCGTGAGCCTGTAAGGGTTGATGACGGGGCGATGATCGCCACCAGCTTCCCCAGCTTCCTGCCGACCATGTCCGCCCTCGGCGGCCGGATCGGAGCCTGATCATGCCTCTCGTCATCGCCATCGACGGCCCAGCCGCTTCCGGCAAGGGTACCCTCGCCAAGCGCCTCGCCGCGCATTACGGCCTGCCGCATCTCGATACGGGTCTGCTCTATCGCGCCGTCGCCTTCGCCGTGCTCGAAGCAGGCCAATCCCTTGACGATACAAAGGCCGCTGCTCGCGCGGCCGAAACCCTCGACGCCGACGGCCTCACCGATCCGCGACTGCGCGACCGGGCGATGGGCGAAGCCGCCTCGCGCATCTCGGCCGTGCCGGAGGTGCGCTCCGCCTTGCTCGCATGGCAGCGCCGTTTTGCCGCCGATCCGGCTGGAGCGGTTCTCGACGGCCGCGATATCGGCACCGTGGTCTGTCCGGCGGCCAGCGTGAAGCTGTTCATTACCGCCTCATCCGAGGAGCGCGCCCGCCGCCGCCATAAGGAATTGGCCGGGCGCGGCGAGGCCGCAACGCTTGAAGGCATCCTGGCCGATATCGAGGCTCGCGACGCGCGTGATTCCCTGCGCAGCACAGCCCCCTGCGCATGGCCGACGATGCCGTGCGGCTCGACACGACCGAACTCGACGCAGCTGCGGCTTTCGACGAAGCCCGTGCGATCGTCGAGCGCGCCCGCGCGACGATCGGTTGACCCTCCCGATCCGCTCCCCTATTGCGGTGGCCGCCGGCCCCGCTCGACGGGGTCGCGAGCGCGTAGCTCAGCTGGTAGAGCAACGGACTTTTAATCTGTAGGTCCTGGGTTCGAGTCCCAGCGCGCTCACCACATCTTCGGACAGTCGGTCGAACGGCGAGCCAACCGGCATCTGTGCTAGGTTGGCCTCATGCTGAACTGGTTCTCCGAAGGTGATGCTCTCACCGCACCCGCCGTTGCCCGCAACCGGGATGCGATCCTCGCCATCCTGACCCGTGTTCTGCCCGACTCCGGGACAGTGCTGGAAGTAGCGAGCGGGTCCGGCGAGCATGCCATCTATTTCGCTCGTGCGCTGCCGCATCTCGTCTGGCAGCCGAGCGATCCGGAACCGGCCGCCCTTCGCAGCATCGCGGCCCATGGGTGCCTTGCGGCTCTTACAAACTTGAACGAGCCCATGGTGCTCGATGCCGCAGCACCAGACTGGCCGCTGGCTTCCGCCGAGGCGGTTTTGTGCATCAACATGATCCACATCGCGCCCTGGTCGGCCGCCAAGGGCTTGATGGCCGGGGCCGGGCGATTGCTCTCGGACGGGGCGCCGCTGGTGCTGTATGGGCCGTTCCGGGAAGACGGGCGGCCCACGGCGCCGAGTAACGAGGCGTTCGACGCCGATCTGCGCGCGCGCGACCCTCGCTGGGGCCTTCGTCTGCTCGGCGAGGTGGAGGTGCTTGCAGCCTTGCACGGGTTGCGCCTTACGGAGCGGGTGGAGATGCCCGCGAACAACCTCACCCTCGTGTTCCGCAAGGCTGCTGCCTGAGGCGCGCCTTGCGCCGTGATCCCGTGCGGGCGTACAGGCTGAGGGCATCAGCCCACGGAGACTTGTGAGCGAAATGACCGACCGGCTGCCCGGCTTCAACACCCTGGCGATCCACGCAGGCGCCGCCCCCGACGCCGCGACGGGCGCCCGCGCGACGCCGATCTATCAGACCACGAGCTTCGTGTTCGACGATGTAGACCATGCGGCGTCGCTGTTCGGCCTCCAGGCCTTCGGCAACATCTACACCCGCATCACCAACCCGACGAACGCCGTGCTGGAAGAGCGAATCGCGGCCCTGGAAGGCGGCACGGCCGCCCTCGCCGTGGCTTCAGGCCACGCCGCCGAATTCCTCACCATGCACGCGCTGATGCAGCCGGGCGACGAGTTCGTGGCCGCCAACAAGCTGTATGGCGGCTCGATCAACCAGTTCAACCATTCCTACCGGAACTTCGGCTGGTCGGTCGTCTGGGCGGATACCGACAATCCGGCCTCGTTCGAGGCGGCGATCACGCCGCGCACCAAGGCCATCTTCTGCGAGTCCATCGCCAATCCCGGCGGCGTCATCACCGACATCGCGGCGCTGTCGCAGATCGCGAAGAAGCACAACATTCCGCTTATCGTCGACAACACGATGGCGACGCCGTACCTGATCCGCCCGTTCGAGCACGGGGCGGACATCGTCGTGCATTCCGCCACCAAGTTCCTCGGTGGCCACGGCAACTCGATCGGCGGCCTGATCGTCGATGGCGGCACGTTCCAATGGGCGGGCGATGCCCGCTACCCGATGATGAGCCAGCCCCGGCCGGAATATGCCGGCATGGTACTCGCCGAGACCTTCGGCAATTTCGGCTTCGCCATCGCCTGCCGGGTCCTGGGCCTGCGCGATCTCGGACCCTCGCTCTCGCCGTTCAATGCGTTCCTGATCCTCAACGGCATCGAGACGCTGCCGCTGCGGATGCAGCGCCATTCCGACAACGCTCTCAAGGTTGCGACCTTCCTATCGCAGCACGAGGCCGTGGCGTGGGTGAGCTATCCGGGGCTCGAGAGCGACAAGTACTACGCGATGGCCAAGCGCTATACGCCGAACGGCGCGGGCGCGGTGTTCACTTTCGGCCTGAAGGGCGGGTACGAGGCGGGCGTGAAGCTCGTCTCGAACCTCGAACTGTTCTCTCACCTCGCCAATATTGGCGACACCCGCTCGCTGATCATTCACCCGGCCTCGACCACTCACCGGCAGCTGACCGACGAGCAGAAGACCGCCGCCGGTGCCGGACCCGAGGTGGTGCGCCTGTCGATCGGCCTGGAAGACCCGGCCGACCTGATCGAGGATCTGGACCGGGCGCTGCGGAGCTAACGTCCGGGGTGGAGGCCTAGAAAGCCTCCGCCTCCAGCGCCATGGTCGTCTGAGACCCGGCCTTGATCCGCACGAGGCGCAAGGCCGTCTCGGGCAAGGTCCGCTCCATGAAGAACCGGCCGGTGACGAGCTTCGCCTCCCACCGGGCGGTGTCACGGCCTTCGGCCTTCCGGGCCTGGGCTGCTCTGGCGATGCGGCACCACATGTAGCCGAGGGCGACGAGCCCGAGCAGGTGCATGTAATCGGTTGCGCCTGCACCGGCATTGTCCGGGTCGGCAAACGCGTTCTGCATCAGCCACATCGTCGCCTGCTGGAGATCGCCCGTCGCCACCTGAAGCGGCTTCGCAAAGGGCGCCATGGCCTCGTCCTCGCCCGCCTCTTTCAGAAAGCCCTGGATCTCGCCGAGGAAGGCCATCATCGCCCTTCCTCCATCCTTCGGCAGCTTGCGGCCGATCAGGTCCATGGCCTGGATGCCGTTGGCGCCTTCGTAGATCATGGCGATGCGGGCATCGCGCACGAACTGCGACATGCCCCACTCCTCGACATAGCCGTGGCCGCCCAGCATCTGCTGCGCTTCGACGGCGTTGGCGAAGCCACGATCCGTGAGCACGCCCTTCACCACCGGGGTCATCAGCCCCATCAGGTCATCGGCCGCCTGTCGCTCCTTGGTATCCTCGGCCCGGTGGAGGATGTCGCCCTGCAAAGCGGTCCAGAGCACCAGAGCGCGGGCGGCCTCGTTGAAGGCGCGAATCTGCATCAAGGTCCGCCGCACGTCGGGATGGACGATGATCGGATCGGCGGCCTTGTCGGGCGCCTTGGCTCCGGTGAGGGCACGGCCCTGAAGACGATCCTTCGCGTAGGCGACGGCGTTCTGATAGGCGACCTCAGATTGACCGAGCCCCTGAACGCCGACCGCGAGACGCGCCTCGTTCATCATCACGAACATGGCGTTAAGGCCGCGATTGGCCTCGCCCACCAGCCAGCCGGTCGCGCCGTCGTAATTCATGACGCAGGTGGCGTTTCCGTGGATGCCCATCTTGTGCTCGATGGAACCGCAGGTCACGCCGTTGCGCGCGCCGAGCGAACCGTCCTCGTTCACCAGCACCTTGGGCACGAGGAAGAGCGAAATACCCTTCGTGCCCGCCGGAGCGCCCTCGATGCGGGCGATGACGAGATGCACGATGTTCTCCGAGAGATCGTGCTCACCGGCCGAGATGAAGATCTTCGTGCCGGTAATGGCGTAAGAGCCGTCGCCCCGAGGCACGGCCTTGGTGCGGAGCAGGCCGAGATCCGTGCCGCAATGCGGCTCGGTCAGGTTCATGGTCCCGGTCCACGTGCCCTCGACCATCTTCGGCACGTAGCGCGCTTTCTGCTCCTCCGAACCATGGACGAGCAGGGCGGCAATCGCCCCCTGGGTCAGGCCGGGATACATGCTGAGAGCGAGGTTTGCGCCGTTCGCGAAATCCTGAATAGCAATATTCAGAACTTGCGGAAGGCCTTGTCCGCCGTATTCCTCGGGCACCGAGAGCCCCATCCAGCCTCCGCCCGCGTAGGCGTCGTAGGCGGCCTTGAAGCCCGGCGGCGTGGTGACGCGGCCATCCGGATGCCGCTTGCACCCCTCCCGGTCGCCCGCCTGATTGACCGGTGCCAGGATCTCGTCGGCGAGTTTCGCCCCTTCGCGCAGCACGGCTTCGACCACGTCGGGCGTCGCCTCTGCGAAGCCGCTGAGGTTCGACCGACCCTGTAGGCCAAGAACGTCGTTGAGGATGAACAGCGTGTCGTCTACCGGCGAACGGTATTGCGGCATGCGAATGTTTCCTGCCCTTGCGATTCGAATGGCGGTCGAAAAAGCCGCTTTCGATGCACGAACCTTAAACGTCAGCCACAGCTCGCGGCAACGTGCCGACCCTGCCGCAGGACGGGGGACGGCGGACATGCCGCACGATGTAAGTGATTGAAGCGGCTGCGTTCCTCGATCCTCTGCCCGCTTTAGGCGAGAGGTCGCACGCTATAGTTGCAATATCATTGTTCGAGCGGCAGGGGGCAATCCTGAGCCCACCTTAACCCGATGTTTACCAACAAATTTAATGGTTACCGCCAGGCGCCCCACAGGTTGCAGCGCCGGGGGCACGACCCCCGGCTCCAAACCGGTCGGGCGCCACGCTGCTCGCCGATGACGACAGGCCGACGATGAACCGCAACGCGACCTCGCACTTCGATAGTTTCGATCCGGAGGTGATCGAAGCCGCCCGCGATGTCGCGAGCCGCGCCGGCGTCCCTTTGGAGGCGTGGATCGCCTCCGTCGTCCCGCAGCACCTCGCGCCGGTTTCCGGCGCGACCGAACAGCTTTTTGCAGGGGAGCACGGCCGGATGCCTCTGGATCAGGCCCACGGTTCGGGCTCCGAAAGCCTTAAGGCGCTGATGGCACGCCTCGACGGCCTCGATCAGTCCGTGGAAGCCGAACGCCGTGCGGCCGCTCTCGATGAGCACAAGCGGCCCGAGGACATCGCCTTGCGTGTCGATCCGGTTTCGCAGGAGGGCAGTGCCCGTCCGGCGGCCAAGCGCGGCAAGGCCAGCGCCGCCGAAATGCGCGAGGCCGTGCAGGCCATCCGCCAGCGCCAGCGTGAACTCACGGAGCAGTCTCAGCCCGCCGGATCGGTCGCCACGATGCATCGCGACCTCGCCCGCCGCCTCACCACCGACGCTCTGGCCAAGGACGAGAACGGTCTTCCCGCCTACGTGACCGACGAATTGCAGCGCAACGCGGTCCGGCTGCGTGATCTGCTGGCTCCGCTCGCCTCCAACGCGGACGTGCTTGAACTCGAGAACGCGGTCGAGTCCATCGCCGCGAACATCGCTCGTGCGAAATCCGATGCCGAGGCTCCGGCCCTGGCGCTCCCGCTTGCCGTCGTCCGGACGCGGATCGATGAACTGAACGTCGGGGAGACCGAAGCGGCCCATGCGCAGGTCGCCATCGGCATCAAGCGGTTCAAGAACAGGCTCGACGTCGCCACCGCCTTCGAGGAGGCCGATGCCGACCGCGACCTGCTTCACGCCCTCTCGGTCGAACTGGCCGAAATCCGCGCCGCCGCCGACGAATTGGCGAAGCCGGCTCGGCTCGATGCCGTGGCCAGCCGCGTCCAGTCGCTGAGCGAGCAAATCGATCGCCTCCCTCCGGCCGAGGAGGCTCAGCCGGAGCCGGTTGTCAGCGAGGAGCCTGCTCAGAAGATCGAGCTGGCCGACGAGATCAGCGCGCTGGCCGAACGCGTGGACAGCCTTTCCGCCCGCGCCGATTTCGATGCGGATGCGCGCCGTCAGCAGGCGGCCCCCGCCACCAGCGGTGAGATGGCCTCGATCCAGGCGATGCTGCAGAGCCTCGCGGAGAAGGTGGACCGTGTCGGCCAGCGCAATGGGGCCGACGGTCTCGATGCCTTGGAAAAGCAGGTTCTGACGCTCGTCGACAGGATCGAGGCGCCTTCGGCGCTCGATCCGGCTCTCACCAGCCTCGAGCGTACGATGAACGACCTGATGCATCAGGTCGAAGCCCTTCGTGAGGTCGCCCCGAGCGACGCCGTCATCGAGCGCGCGGCCCGGCAGGCCGTCGCGGAAACCCTTCAGGGGGCCAGCGTCAAGGCGGACCCGACCGAGTTCGGGCTGCTCCGAGCGAGCCTCGCCGAGATGCAGGCTCGGCAGATCGCCTCTGACGAGCGGCTGAGCTCGACCCTCGAAGGCGTGCAATCCGCCCTCGACCGGTTGGTGAACCGCCTCATCTCCACCGAGGCTCCGGTCGCGGCGCGCGCCCCGTCCCTCGATGAGCGTCTGATGACCTCGACCAGCGTCGAGGCTCCCCGGCCCGCCCTTCGCCCGGCGCAGCATGAGGAGGCCGAGCCGGCTCCGGTCGCCTATTCCGCGACCAGCGTGCTGCTCGAGCCGGGCTCGCCGCGCCCGTTGCGTGCTCCGGCCGTCGCGGCCGAGAAGCGCCAGTCCGCCCCGAAGGCGCCCGCCCTCGACCAGGCTGCCGCTTCCGATGGCGACATCAAGACGAGCTTCATCGCTGCCGCCCGCCGCGCCGCGCAGGCCGCGCAGGCCGAGCTTGCCGCCGAGACGCCGATCGATCGCCCCCAGCGTTCCCGTGCCCCTCAGGCCTCCGCGCCGACGGTCGGTCCGATGACCCGCCTGCGCTCGGAGATCGACCAGCATCGCAAGCCGCTTCTCCTCGGCCTCGCCGCCATCGTCCTGACGCTCGGCGCCATCCAGGCGGTGAGCGTGAACAAGGACGATGCGGCCCGCGTGCCCCTGCTCGCCACGCCGCCGGGCCCCACGGCCGAAAAGATCTCCGAGTCGGTGAAGGCTGCCGAAGCACCGAAGGCTCCCGCGCAGCAGGCGGCACCGAAGGATCCGACCACGACGCAGACCGTGGCTGCCCCGCGTCCGCCCGAGACGCAGGATCCGGCGAAGCCCGCCGTACCCCAGGTTCCAAATATGGCCGGGCTCGCCAACGACCTCGCCACCGTGCCCGCCAACCTCGCCAAGACCAAGCAGGCCGCCCTCGACGGCGACGGTGCGGCGGTGTGGGACCTCGCGGTTCGCGAATCGGATGGCCGGGGCATGCCGCGCGATCTCGCCGCTGCCGCCAAGCTCTTTGAAAAGCTCGCGAATGTCGGCTACGCACCCGCGCAGTACAAGCTCGGTGCGCATTACGAGAAGGGTTCGGGCGTCGCCCGTGACCTCGCCCAGGCGAAGCTCTGGTACGGCCGGGCCGCCGAGCAGGGTCATGCCCGGGCCATGCACAATCTCGGCGTAATCTATGCCGAGAACCCGGCCGCCAACGGCAAGCCCGATTTCGTGTCCGCCGCCTCCTGGTTCCGTCAGGGAGCCGAGCACGGCGTTCGCGACAGTCAGTACAACATCGCGGTGCTCTACGCCCGCGGCCTCGGGCTGACGCAGGATCTCGTGCAGTCCTACGTGTGGTTCGCCGCCGCCGCCGCCCAGGGCGACGACGATGCCGCGAAGAAGCGCGATGACGTCGCGACGAAGCTCAGCGCGCCCGACCTCGCTCGTGCCAAGAGCCTCGCCGGTTCGTTCAAGCCGCGCCGTCTCGACCCGGCCGTGAACGAGCCCCCGGCCGTGAGCGATGCGGGTCAGGGGCCGGTCAGCCTGCTCGGCGCCCCCGTGCCGACCGCCGCCACAGTTTCGGTCTCGCGCCGACAGATCTGACAGGGTCGCCTCCGGGCGCCCCTCTGCTCTTGCGATCCAGACGAGTCGGGGTGGCTTAGCGACGCGGTTGGCGTTCAGAACTTGACCGCAGGCGCCGGATGCGGGACGCCTCGCTCGCAAGTGCGGTCGGTCCGGCCCGGTTAGGTACGGTCCCATGGCCGGGCATGGAACCGGAGGTTGGATGCCGCGCCTTCCCGCAGTGCCAATGAGCGCGATCGTGCTCGGTGTGGCCGGGCTGATTCCCTTTCTCGGTTTCGCGGCCTTGGCGGTCTCGGGAAGCGATGGCGGCCTCGGCACGATCGGCTTGTCGCCGCGCACCATCCTGTCGGCCTACGGCGCTGTGATCGCCTCTTTCCTCGGCGGCATCCGGTGGGGCGCCGCGGCCGCGCGTGGCGGCAGCGGGGGCGATTACTTCATCGCGATCGTTCCGTCCCTCGTCGCATGGGCCGCAATGGCCGCGCCCGCTCCCTGGGATCTCCGCATTCTCGGCGTTCTGGTTCTAGCCTGGGGGCTCGTCGATCAGGACCTCACCCGGCGTGGCCTCGCGCCCGTCTGGCTCGGGCGCCTGCGCCTCGTCCTTTCGGGAGTGGCCGGAGCGGCGCTCCTCGTTGCCGCCTGATTCAGCGGCGCTCGGACGGACGCGCCAGCGCGCGTAACAAAGAAACGACGGCCGCCCTCTGATCGGGTGCCGTGAGGCAACTGAACAGAAGGGCAGCTTCCGCTCGCTCCTTCGCATCCGGTCCTTCATCGAAAACGGACTGCGCGGCGCGAAAGGCGCTGGGAGGAACGTCGAGAGCGGACGCGATCCGCCTCAGATGTTCCTGGGTCTTCGGCGCCTCGAACACAACATCGCTCCCCTGAGCCGCTGGCCCCTCGAAAGCAGCCTAGCGCACCGATGCCGCGAATGTCACCTGAGGTTGTATGCTGAGCACCGCGTTGCGAGCGCCATGTTTAAGCGCGGCTGCTCTGCGTGAGAGAGATTGTTCCGCAATGTCAGAGTGTTGAATGGAAATCAGTCATATTCCGCTTGGGCGGGCCGCCATGCGACCCATTGCCCGCGATACAATCCCAAAGCGAAAAAGGCGGCGGGTGCCTTAGCACCCACCGCCTTCATCGTGGTTCCGGCGTGAGCCTCAGGCTCAGACGGACATCGCCGTCTTGAGGTTCTGATCGACCTTGTCGAGGAAGCCGGTCGTGGACAGCCACTTCTGATCCGGTCCGACGAGCAGCGCGAGATCCTTGGTCATGTGACCGGCCTCGACCGTGTCGACGCAAACCTTCTCCAGCGTGGCCGAGAATTTCGCCAGCTCGTCGTTGCCGTCGAGCTTGGCGCGGTGCGAGAGGCCGCGGGTCCAGGCGAAGATCGAGGCGATGGAGTTTGTCGAGGTCTCGCGGCCTTTCTGGTGCTCGCGATAGTGGCGGGTCACGGTGCCGTGGGCGGCCTCGGCCTCGACGGTGTTGCCATCCGGCGTCATCAGCACGGAGGTCATCAGGCCGAGCGAACCGAAGCCCTGGGCCGCGGTGTCCGACTGCACGTCGCCGTCGTAGTTCTTACAGGCCCACACGTAGCCGCCCGACCACTTGAGGCACGAGGCCACCATGTCGTCGATGAGGCGGTGCTCGTAGGTGATGCCGAGCGTGTCGAACTTCGCCTTGAACTCCTCCTCGTAGACCTTCTGGAACAGGTCCTTGAACCGGCCGTCATAGGCCTTGAGGATGGTGTTCTTGGTGGAGAGATACACCGGGTAACGGCGGGCGAGGCCGTAATTCATCGACGCGCGAGCGAAATCGATGATCGACTGGTCGAGGTTGTACATCGACATGGCGACGCCGGCCTCGGGGAACTTGAACACCTCCTTCTCGATGACGGTGCCGTCGTCCCCTTCGAACTTGATGGTCAAGCGGCCCTTACCGGGCACCTTGAAGTCGGTGGCGCGGTACTGGTCGCCATAGGCATGGCGGCCGATCACGAAGGGCTGCGTCCAGCCGGGCACAAGGCGCGGCACGTTCTTGCAGATGATCGGCTCGCGGAAGATCACGCCGCCGAGGATGTTGCGGATCGTGCCGTTCGGCGACCGCCACATCTCCTTGAGTTTGAACTCCTGCACGCGGGCTTCGTCCGGCGTGATGGTGGCGCACTTCACGCCGACGCCGTGGCGCTTGATCGCCTCGGCGGCATCCACCGTCACCTTGTCGGAAGTCGCGTCGCGATGCTCGACGCCGAGGTCGTAATATTCGAGATCGACGTCGAGATAGGGGTGGATGAGCTTGTTCTTGATCTCGGCCCAGATGATCCGGGTCATCTCGTCGCCGTCGAGCTCGACGACCGGGTTCGCTACCTTGATCTTCGCCATGGGCCGATTGCCTTCCCGCGCGCTGTCCTACAGGGGGCACGGCATGCAAGTGCCGTGCGGACGCGCCCGGCGACATAGCAAGGGGGCACCGGGAGCGGAAGGCTCGCGCTGTCATTGAGGCGGTGTCGTAACTGCCCCCTCGACGGGCCACCGGGCCCGTGCGAGAGGGCGGCATGACCCGCACGTCCGCTGAAAAGGAACTCGAACTCCCGCCGGGCACGGCGCCCGTCGTGATCCTCGTGGAGCCGCAGCTGGCCGAGAATATCGGCATGACGGCCCGCGCCATGGCGAATTTCGGCCTGTCGGAGCTACGCCTCGTCAACCCGAAGAACGGCTGGCCGAAGAAGGGTGTGCGCGAGGCGGCCTCCGGCGCCACGCACGTGCTCGACGATGCACACATCTTCGCGAGCGTCGAGGAGGCGATCGCTGATCTTCATTGCGTGTTCGCGACCACCGCCCGTGAGCGCGGGCAAATGAAGCGTGTCTTCGCTCCGGACGAGGCCATGGCGGATCTCGTCGGACGCGAAGGTCAGCGGTGCGGCATTCTTTTCGGACGCGAGCGCGTCGGGCTCACGAACGACGAAGTATCGTTGGCCGATGCCATCATCACCTTCCCCGTCTCGCCGGATTTCCCCTCGCTGAATCTCGCTCAGGCGGTGCTGCTGGTCGGCTACGAGTGGCGGAAGGCCAGCGGCCGGGCGCGCCTCCCGTTCTCGGGCGAGATGCTGTCGCCGCCCGCGACCCGCGAGGCGATGGTCGCCCTGTTCACGAACCTGGAGGCGGCGCTCGACGCGGCGGGCTTCTATCCGCCGGAGAAGCGCGGGGGCATCACGCGCAACATGCGCGACATGCTTCACCGCATGGCCCTGAACGAACAGGACGTGCGCACCTTCCAGGGAGCGCTGCGAGCGATCTCGCGGGCTATGAAGTCCTAAACGGACTTACGGGTTTTGCGGATCCGGCGGCTTGCCGCCGCCGAAGCAGCGGCCGACCGCTTCCCAGAAGGCGTTCTGCTCTTCCTTCGTGCAGCGGCCGACCCGCGCTTCGACCATGGCGAGGCCTTTCACCGCATCGTCGCTGGTGGCCACCTCCGCCTCGGTGGGTGAGGTCTGTCGATCATCCAGGCTCATGAGAATCCTCCCGGTGACGACAAGTGCGTGAGCCGCCTGTGCTGTTCCGTCGAGGGCTGCAATCGGGCATGGAGGCGCGCCGGACGCGTCCCGCGAGCCCGGTCCATCCTTGGGGGATCTGTGCGGCTCGACGTCGACAACCTCGCCTGCCGCCGATCCGGCCGCCGGATCTTCGCCGGCCTGACCTTCTCCCTGGGGGAGGGCGGGGCGCTGGCCGTTACCGGCCGCAACGGCGCGGGCAAGTCGAGCCTGCTCGCGATCCTGTCCGGGCGCCTCCGGCCGGATGGGGGGCGGATCGCCGTCTCCGATGTCGGTGAGTCGAGCCTGCCGGAATGCCTGCATGTCGTCGGCCACCGGGATGGGCTGAAATCCGCGCTGACCGCCGGGGAGAACCTGATCTTCGCCCGCGATCTCCTCGGTGCGCCGCGCCTGATGCCTCACGAGGCGCTCGAACGCCTCGGCCTCGGCCATGTCCACGACCTGCCGGTCGCGTATCTCTCGGCGGGACAGAGGCGGCGCGTGGCGCTGGCCCGGCTCCTCGTCTGCGCGCGGCCCCTCTGGCTGCTCGATGAGCCGACCGCCGCCCTGGACGTCGCCTCGCAAGACGTGCTGGCTGCGCTCATGGCCGAACACCGGGCCACTGGCGGCCTCGTGATCGCCGCGACCCATCAAGCCCTCGGTCTTCGAGACGCAATGGAGTTGCGCATCGATCGCGCGGCCGAGGCACCCGCAGCCGCCTCCGAGGCGGCCGACGCGGAGGAGTGGATATGATCCGCGCCGGTTACGCCCTCGTCGCCCGAGACCTGCGCCTGGCCGCCCGCGTCGGCGGATCGGGCACGCTGTCCCTCGTCTTCTTCCTGATGATCGTGGCGCTGGTGCCCTTCGCCCTGGGACCGGACCTCAACCTTCTTTCGCGCATCGGGCCCGCCATTCTCTGGCTCGCGGCCGTGCTCGCTACGCTGATTGGCCTCGACCGGCTGTTCCAGGCGGATGAGGAAGACGGTTCCCTCGATCTGATGACCGGCGCGCCTGTGCCCCTCGAAGGCGTCGTGCTCGCCAAGGTGCTCGCCCACTGGCTCACGACTGGATTGCCGCTTGCGCTTGCGAGCCCACTCTTCGGCCTCCTCGTCGCCCTCGACGGCACGGCCATGGCCGCGACCGCGCTGACGCTCGCGGTCGGTACGCCCGCCCTGAGCTTCATCGGCGCCGTCGGTGCGGCCCTCACCGCCTCGATTCGCCGGGGCGGCCTGATTCTCGCGGTGCTGGTTCTGCCGCTGATGATCCCGACGCTGATCTTCGGCGTCTCCGCCGCCCAGGCCGCGACGGGCGGGACCGTGCCGTTCCTCGTGCCGCTGGCGGTGCTGACGGGCCTTACCCTCATCGCCGCCGTCGTCGGAACGCTCGCGGCGGCGGCGGCGCTGAGGTGGCCGGAGTAGTTCCATAAACCTACTTAGCACCCCAGCGAGTTAGATAGCCGTGAACGAAAAACAAAGCGCTCTGGCTATTTTATATCATTGCAATTACATGATTAATCCAGGCTGTTTTCGTTTAATATCTTCAGAAGAAACTCAAATCCGCCATCAATGTCTTCATTGCCACAGAATGTTGACACTTCAACTTGATGGTTCTCAAAACATTCGATTTCAAGACGCAAGCCGTATAATGTTGCATCTACCCTGATGCTGTCAGGTCGCGATCTATTTAAGGTAAAAGAAATTCTTTTATCCTCTGGTGTATGCAACACATCGTAAATCGACTTATTTATCATGTGATTACCCTTCATTTCTGAAGGCGATTGTCGAATAAAAGCTTGTATGCTTTCCTTGCGCCTGGCTCGTTTGCCTGAGCGGCGGCTTTGAGATCAGAGACATCTCGGTCCAGAAACTGCTTTGGGAACTCCCGATTAATTTTTCCACGATAATTTTCGGATATATACTCTTGGCATGTTTCCGCTATTTTTACATAGTCTTGATGCGGCTGTGACGAAACTGATTGATTAATCCACTGACCGCCATTTGGTTGTCCAGCTGGTGCGCGGGGCTGAGTGGGTAAGTACTTAAATTGAACGACGTATTCCAGCTTTAGAAGCTTTAGATCTAGGTTGAGGCTCGCTACTAACCCGCGTAAGGAGTTCACTTCGTGCAGTAGGGGTGAGTTGGGTGTCACGGTCCGGCCTTTCCATGCTGCACTCACTGATAGGTCTTATATCTTATTGCAGGCATAATATCAAGGATTTTGCACGCTTGTCGAATGTTCTGCGAACTTGAGGGTTCGGAGCAGTTCGAGACCATCCCCATCATTCTACCGCGTTGACGCCGCGTGCCGCCGTCTCTATAGGAGGCGCTTCGCTGTGAGGCCGCGCTTTCGCGTGCGCATCCTCTCGGCCATCGCCTGACAACCTTATGCGTTGACCGATCCCCGGCCGTGCCGGCCCGTCGGCATCGCCCGACGAGAAACACGAGGACTTACATGGCCAATACCGCTTCGGCCAGGAAGATGACCCGCAAGATCGCCAAGCGCACGGCGATCAACAAGTCCCGCCGCTCCCGCATGCGTACCTTCGTGCGCAAGGTCGAGGAGGCGATCGCTTCCGGCAATCAGCAGGACGCCCAGGCCGCCCTCCAGAGCGCCGAGCCGGAGATCATGCGCGCTGCCCAGAAGGGCATCGTCCATAAGAACAATGCCTCCCGGAAGGTGTCGCGCCTCGCCGCGCGCGTGAAGGCCCTCGCGGCCTGATCGCACTCCACACCGTCTGACGGTTCGAAGCCCGGCCCTGTGCCGGGCTTTTTGTTGCCCGCTTTCCGGCTGTCCCCGAGCCCCTGTGCGGTCGATCCGGATCGAGCACCAACGCTCTCCGGCCCGCATACCAGCCGTTAACCCTCCTCCAGAATTTGCTGCATTGCGGAGTTCACTGGCCGCGTGTAGCTTAACAAAACGTCACCTGACAAAAGCAAAACACGCTGATTCCGGGACTCTCGCGAATCATGTGTCGGCGCAAGACTCTAGCTCTTGTCCGAACGCTACGCCGGAACACTTGCCGTTGGGAATCCACGCCGTCCCCACAAGTCCCACTGTTAAGGGAACCATAGGTCTTTGTTGATAGGCTCTTCCAATCGGCAAAAGTTCCTCGTGTCAGTCTTGACTCGACATATGGAATCAGTCTCGCGCGGTAGTTGCGAGGCGCTGAGGGCGTGAAGCGTGCGTACGCGCCGCGGGCGGATTTTCGTCGGCGACGTGGGGAGAGCCAGTGATGCGTGTCGACGGAACAGTGGCGAACGGCGACGAAGAGGGGCGCACCCAGGACGGTGGCGCCCATGAGACGGTCACTCCCGATTACGGTGCAGCCTGGTCGCGCGTGAAGCGCCGCCTGCGCGCCGAACTCGGTGAGGACGTGTTCGCGAGCTGGTTCGCCCGCCTCGAACTCGAAGGTGTCGCGTCCGGTGCGGGCCGGCTCACGGTCCCCACGCGCTTCCTCAAGAGCTGGATCGAATCCCACTACATCGACCGGGTGCTCACTACCTTCCGTGCCGAGGCGCCGGAAGTCGACCGGATCGAGATCGGCGTGCGCGGCACGGCAGCGCCTGCTCGCCCGGCTGTCACTCCGCCGAAGCCGGTCAGCCCGACCAGCGGTCCGCTCGCCCGGCTGCACGCTTCGGGCACCCCGGCGGCCATCGCCCCCGTGGCACCGGTGCCGGAGCAGGCCCGCACCGCTGCCTCGGCCACGGCCGATACGGGCAATGATTTCAACGGCACGCCGCTCGATGCCCGCCTGACCTTCTCGAGCTTCGTGGTCGGGCGCTCGAACGCACTGGCCCATGCCGCCGCCGAGCGCATCGCCCGCCATCAAGGCGAGGGCGCCCTGTATAACCCGCTGTACCTTCACGCGGGCGTCGGTCTCGGCAAGACGCATCTGCTGCACGGCATCGGCCATGCGGCCCGTGAGGCCGGGCGCCGGGTGATCTACCTGACCGCCGATCGCTTCATGTACGGCTTCGTGAACGCCCTTAAGACGCAGTCGGCACTGGCCTACAAGGAGCGCCTGCGCGGTATCGACCTGCTGATCCTCGATGACGTGCAGTTCATCCAGGGCAAGTCGATCCAGGCCGAGTTCGGCCACACGATCAATGCGCTCATCGATGCCGGTCGTCAGGTCGTCGTCGCCTCGGACCGGCCGCCGACTGAACTCGAAGCACTGGAGGAGCGGGTTCGCTCGCGCCTCGCAGGCGGTCTCGTGGTGGAGATCGGCAGCCTCGACGAGCAGCTGCGCGTCTCGATCCTCTCGGCCCGGCTTGCCGCCGTGCGCACCTCGCATCCGGGCTTCGACGTGTCGCCGCAGGTGGTGAACTACGTCGCCCGCTCGATCACGGCGAACGGCCGTGATCTCGAAGGTGCCGTGAACCGGCTGCTGGCCCATGCCACGCTCAGCGGTACGGCCGTGACCGTGGAGACCGCCGAGACCGCGATCCGTGACCTCGTGAAGAACCGCGAGCCGAAGCGGATCAAGATCGAGGACATCCAGAAGCTGGTGGCCAGCCGGTACAACGTCTCTCGGTCCGACATCCTGTCGGAGCGTCGGACGGCGGCGGTGGTGAAGCCGCGCCAGATCGCCATGTACCTTTCGAAGGTCCTGACCCTGCGCTCGCTTCCCGAAATCGGCCGCCGCTTCGGCGGGCGCGATCACACCACGGTGCTGCACGCCGTGCGCAAGATCGAGAAGCAGATCGGCGAGGATACCGTGCTCGGCGATGAGGTCGAGCTGCTGAAGCGGATGCTTCAGGACTGATCTGGAGTGAGCAGGGCGCGCAGGCTGTCCGGTAGACGGACGGCCCTGCCATCCCTGACGCAGGCTACAGTGACATCGGCGGCGACGAGGATATCCTCGCCACGCCGCACCTCCTGTGCGAGCGTCATCGAGGCGCCGCGCAACTCGCGCGTCATGGTCCGTACGACGAGCTGGTCGTCCATATAGGCGGGCTTGCGGAAATCGATCGCCATCTTGCGAACGACGAAGACGAGGCCGCGTGCCTCGCGATGCAGATCGGATTGGTCACCCGCGAGGCCGCGCAGCAGCTCGGTCCGGCCGCGCTCCATGAAGCGCAGGTAGCTCGCGTGGTAGACGAAGCCGGAGAAATCCGTGTCTTCGTAATAAACGCGCAGCGGCAGCGCGTGTCCCGCTTCGTCCATCGTATCCCGTCCGCGAAGCCGTGCCCGTGGCATCGCGCCCGCGTCTACAACCGATTGCCCGAAGCTAGAAGCGGCGAAGGCCGCCCCCGGGGGAGGGGACGGCCTTCGCGTGAGCCGAAATGCGACCCGGATCAGCCGCCGTAGCGGACGGCCAGGGTCGAGGACTCGGCGTGCTCCTGAGCGATGTAGGGCAGCGCCTCGTTGGCGAATTGACGGCCCTGGGCGTTATTGCCGCCCTTGGCGTAGGTGTCATAGAGCGCCAGCGTCTGGGCGTCCGCGCGGGCCTGCTGACGGATGAAGGTCCGGTCGAAGGCACGGCCGTTCGGCGCGGCCTGCAGCTGGGCGAGGCGGGCCTGACCACGTTCGCCGAGGGCGACGCGACGACCGGGCTCGGCCGGGTTGTTGTCCACGAGGCCCACGGCGCCGAGGGTGCCGCCGACGATCGACGTGCCGATGTTCGCGGCGATCGTCACCGGAGCGAGGATTAGACCGGCCGGGTTGCTTAGGTCGGTGCGGATGCCCTGGTTGTCAGAGACGACGGTGCCGTTGCGGTTCAGAGAGGTGCCGGCGGGCAGCAGCGCGTTGGTCGTGGCCTGGCGCGTCTCGATCACCTGATTGGCGTAGGAACGGACGCGCGGGTTACGCGAACGCTCGAGGGCCATGCGGCTCGCCTCGATGCTGGCCGCATCCGAGCGGAGCGCCTCGGCGCGGAAGGCCGGGGTCGAGGTGGTGGCGACCGGGCCAGCGTCGGCCGGGGTCGGGAAGATGCGGACCGGAAGGGCGTCCTGGGCCATGGCCGGCGTCGCAATAGCGGCGACCGAGAAACCGAGGGCGGCGAGCGTGGTCTTCTTCATGAGTGGGTGAAATCCCTCTCTTGTGTTGATGGGGAGGCCCGGGCCGAGACCAGCCCGGCGGGGCCTGACGTCTGGTCCCGCTGTGAGGACCGGTCGGGCGCTCAACCGAGGCGACAGGCCGCTGTTCCACGCTTGTTGCATCGCGAACGCGTGATCATCGGTGGCTGTAAGAAGTCCGGGATTACGCAGTCCGGATCAGCAAGGCTGCCAAATAGCCAGCTATGGCAGTGATTTATTGGGATGATAGGCTACGTAATCGGCTCAACGGCCAAGCTTGTCTTGACCGTTGCGTTATGTCGCAGGCGATATGCTGTTCAGAGCGTGATGCATGGCGCGCAATGTTATTGCGGCGTCACGCCTCCTCGCCATCCTGGAACAGACCGAATTGCGAGGCGGGATCGCGGCGCGGGATCGCAAAGCCCATGTGCCGGAAGGCGTGGGGGTCAGCACGCGCCCGCGCGGCGTGCGCTGCACGAAACCCTTCTGGATCAGGAAGGGCTCGACGATATCCTCGATGGCGTCCCGCGGCTCCGACAGAGCGGCGCCGATCGTCTCGATACCTACCGGCCCACCACCGAACGAGGTGGCGATGAGGGTGAGGTACTTCCGGTCCATCACGTCGAGCCCGGCGGCGTCGACGTCGAGCAGTTGCAAGGCCCTGTCCGCGATGGCGCGCGTCACGGTCTCCGCCTCGGCGACGATGGCGAAGTCGCGCACCCGGCGCAGCAGCCGCCCGGCGATACGCGGCGTGCCGCGTGCGCGCTTGGCGATCTCGTTCGCACCCTCGGGTGACATGCCGAGGCCGAGAACTCGCGCTCCACGGGTGACGATCTTTTCCAGCTCGTCGATCTCGTAGAATTCCAGCCGGATCGGGATGCCGAAGCGGTCGCGCAGCGGCGTCGTGAGAAGGCCCGCGCGGGTCGTCGCCCCCACCAGAGTAAATTTCGGCAATTCGATCTTCACCGATCGGGCCGCTGGGCCTTCGCCGATGATGAGATCGAGTTGATAATCCTCCATGGCAGGATAGAGAATTTCCTCCACCGCCGGGTTCAGGCGGTGGATCTCGTCGATAAACAGCACGTCGCGTTCATCGAGGTTCGTGAGCTGCGCGGCGAGATCGCCCGCCTTGGCGATAACCGGGCCGGACGTGGAGCGGAAATTCACCCCGAGCCCCGGGCCACGATCTGGGCGAGCGTGGTCTTGCCGAGGCCAGGGGGCCGACGAACAGGACGTGGTCCAGCGCCTGGCCGGTCTTGCGCGCCGCCTCGATGAAGATCTGCATGTTCGCACGCGCCGCGCGCTGGCCGATGAACTCGGACAGGCTCAGCGGACGGATCGACTGGTCGGCATCCTCCCCGCGCTTCTCGGCGGAGAGCAGCGGGTTCGTCGGGGGCTTCGGCTTGGTCATGAACCTTTCGGCGCCTGCGCGTCCGTGATCGCACCTCCTACCGTGCGCGGGTGGGGAAGTCTAAGCCGTGGAGCGCTTTCCCGGCTGGCGCGAATCGTCGTGAAGTTGCAACCTTGGCCATGCAACCAAATCGGGTCGACGGGCGCTTAACGAAGGCGCCGTGCGCCGATCACTGCACCTGCCCAGGACCGTCATGTTTCGCTCGCTCTTCCTCGGCGCCGTTTGCGTCGGCCTTGGGGTCGCCTCCGCTCAGGCGCGCTCGACCCGCTCGGCTTCCGCTGAGCAACCGGCCGTACAGGAGACCTCGTCGGTCAGGCCGGTCGCGGTGATCGAGAACGAATCTCAGCCGGTCTGCACCCACACGCGGCGACGCCTCTGGCTCGAAGGCGAGGGCTGGGTGGTGCGCAAGATCGCGACCTGCCGATAGGACGAGGTACGCAGTCCGCGCGGCTGGCGCGTTCGGGTGGATCGGAACGACATCTTGGGCGACCCGTTCCCGGTCTGACACCGGAGCCCGTACGATGCGTCTGCGTTCGATCACGATCCTCGCCGCCCTCGCGGCCATTCCCGTCTCGCTGCCTGCGGCGGCGGAGGGCTATTATGGTCGCCCGTATCCGGCTTACGAAGTCGGTAGCTCTCGTCTGTCCTACGGACGCGGCTTCGCGCAGCCCTTCATTGCTGGGGAGTATATCGGCGCACCGCTGACGCGTGTGCCGCGGCCCAGCCAGATCGTCCCGACGCCCTGGAGCTACGGCACCTACGGCGTCCCGACCGTCTCCGGCATCGCAGCCCCGCCCACCGGCGCCCCGACGCTCACGGTCATCAATCCCGGCACGGGCAGGAAGAGCGGCCGGGGTGGACACGAGGCGGGCGACGTCCGGGTCGTCAACGTCAGCGTTCCCCGCCGCTGATCTCGGCGTACCAGTCGGCATAGGGGGTCGTGCGAGCCATGTGACGGTTGAGGTCGGGCGCCCCGTCGTCCCACCAGACCGCTCCGCGTTCGCCGAGGGCGATCTTGGCGTCATTGACGGCGGCGCGGGCCGCTTTCATCGCGTCCGCGTCCTCTTCGCGTTTGGCCTGCCCGACGGCGCGGCGTGCATCCATCAGCTCCGCGACGAGGGCTTTCCGGCGCGGTTCGGGCAGCGACGGATTGGCGCACCGCCATAGGCGCCCCCGAATGACAAGATACCGGCCATCCGGAGTTGTGAACGCTTGTCGATCGGCCGTTCGCATCAGATTAACTCATTTAAGTTGTCGTGACTCCCGGGTTCAACCGGGGCTGCAATGCAGATCGTCGTCGTCGACTCGAGCCAGGTCGTTCTCCGGATCATCGCGTCCCTGCTCGAAGCGCGCGGGCACACCGTTCATGAGTTCACGGAGTCCGACGCCGCCCTGGAGTTCATGACGCACGCGCCGGAAGTGAGCGTGCTCATCACCAGCCTGGAAGTGCGGCCCATGAACGGGCTCGAACTGTGCTGGGCGGTGCGCTCGCGGGCCGAGGACCGGCGACCGATGCACATCATCACGATGTCCTCCGCCAACAGCGTCCACAACCTCGCCGAAGCGCTGGACAGCGGCGCCGACGACTTCATCGAAAAGCCTCCGCGCGCGGAGGAGTTGCATGCTCGCCTGCGCGCCGCAGAACGTATGGCTCGGCTGCAGGAGGAGTTGATCCGCCTCGCCGACACGGATGGATTGACGGGTCTGTTGAACCGGCGTGCCTTCCGAGAGCGGATGGACGCCGCCGTCGCCCGCGGTTTCACCCTTCGCCCGCCCGCCCTGATCTTCGTGGATATCGATCACTTCAAGCGCATCAACGACCTGTACGGGCACGATGTCGGCGATCTCGCGATCTGTGCCGTGGCCCGGCTGCTCGACGAGAACGGCATCGTCGGACGTCTGGGTGGCGAGGAGTTCGGAATCTTCCTGCCCGAGCGCGATCTAGACTCGGCGATCTTCCACGCGGAAGGGCTGCGAGTCCGTGTGCGCGCGTTGCGCGTGCCCTGTGGCGACGCGACGGTGGGGCTCACCTGCAGCTTCGGCGTCTCAACGTGGTCGGGCGAAGATTCGGTCGCCGCCTTGCTGAAGCGCGCCGACGTCGCGCTCTATGCCGCGAAGGCCGCAGGCCGAAATCGCGTGATGGTCGAGACCAAGCCAGACCTCTTAACCGGTTCGGCACGCCATAGCGTCTCGTAACGGCGCGCGAAAATAATTACAATTTTATGCAATCTCTTTTCGAAACACGCGGCGAGACGAGACCCCCGCAAAACGCCCCCAAATCAGCCCAGTAATCATTAATTTCCGGGCTTTCGGGGTGGAACGGTTCTTGGAGCTACTTCGTACGACTTGGCTGGAATGTCCCGGCCAGGGAATTCGAGGGTTCGAGAACCATGACCACGCCGATCGGCGTTCTCATCTTGGATGAGCCGGAGGATCTGAGCGCGACCGTGCGCGCGAGCCTTGAACACATGCCGGAATTCTCCACCATCGGGGAAGACGACTTAGCGGTCGGCGGAGGCCCCGCCGTTGCGCTGGTCTTCCTCGACGAGGTTCGCCTGGCCGATGGCATCGCGCGGATTGTCGATCTGAAGGAGCGTCAGCCGTCGTTGCGCGTGCTCGTGTCGTTCAAGGCTCTCACCGCCGACGACCTGCGCGCTGTCCTCGCAGCGGGAGCCGATGCCTTCGTGGCGCGCTCGAAGTCCCCGCGTGATCTCGGCGCCGCCATGGTGGCCCTGGCCGAAGGGGCCGACTGCCTCGTGCGGATGGAGCCGGTTCCGGCGGCCGAAGTGATGGATGGGCAGGGCCTGACGCCGCGCGAGGCCGAGGTGCTGCGCTTCTTGAGCGCTGGCTTCAGCAACAAGGAAGTGGCCCGGCGTCTGGCACTCAGCGTGCGCACGGTGGAGACCCACCGCCTCAACCTGCGGCGCAAGACCCAGACCGGTCGTCTGAAGGATCTGGTCTCGCTGGCCCGCCAACTCGGCCTGTCCCCCGTGGTCGATGCCGAGCCGGTGCGCCGCACGAGCGAGTCGCGCTCCTCGCAGCAGGAAGATCACTCCTCCCGCCACTGACAAGCGTTCAGGCGGCTTCGGCCGCCGAACGCCGTTTGTGACGACCGCTGGTCTTGTTCGCGCTCTTCTTGCGGTTGGCGCTGGCCTTGTCCTTCATGTCCTTGCGAACACGGGCAAGGCGTGATTGCAGCAGCCCGAGCACCGCTGCCTCCTCGGCCCGCAGTTGGCCGGGATTCTCGGTGGCTCGTTCTCTACGGCGCCGCGCATCTGATCGAGTAATGCCCCCTCAAGGTAGCAATCCAGCACCTCGGGATGGATGTAGCATTTGCGGCAGATGGTCGGCGTGTTGCCGAGGCGCTGGGCGACGTCCTCAATGGCCGTCCGCACGTTGCGCTTGGCTCCGGCCTCGCTGTCGAATGCCTCGAAGGCGCGCAACGCCAGGGCCGCCAGCACCGTGCCTGCCCAGGTGCGGAAATCTTTGGCCGTGTAATCCTCGCCCGTGATCTCGCGCAGATACGCGTTCACGTCCGAGGAAGTGACGTCCCGCTGGATTCCCTCCTCATCGACGTATTGGAACAGTTCCTGGCCCGGCAGGTCCTGGCACGCCTTCACGATGCGGGCGACCCGCTTGTCCTTGAGCGAAACGTTCCACTCCTTGCCGCTCTTACCCTTGAACTTGAAGGTCAGTTCCGAGCCCGACACCTTCACATGCGGGTCACGTAGCGTGGTGAGGCCGTAGCTGCGGTTGGTACGGGCGTAATCGTCGTTGCCGACCCGGATCAGCGTCGTTTCCAGCAGGTGCACGACGGTGGCGAGAACCTTCTCGCGCGGCAGACCCCGGCGCCGCATGTCGGCATCGATCCGGTCGCGGATCTTCGGCAGGGCATCGGCAAAGTTCATGATCCGCGAAAACTTGTCGGCTTCCCGCGCCTGCCGGAAATCCGGGTGGTAGCGGTACTGCTTGCGGCCCTTCGCATCGCGTCCCGTGGCCTGGATATGGCCGTTCCGGCGGGGACAGATCCACACGTCGACATAGGCCGGTGGGATGGCGAGCTTCTTGATGCGCTCAAGCGTCGCTGCATCACGCACCGGTGACCCCTTCGGATCGCGGTAGCTGAAGCCCTTGCCGCTCTTTCGGCGCGTGAGGCCGGGGCGGCTGTCATCGATATAGATCAGCCCCGCTTCTACGGCGGCGTTCTTCAACTCGCCGCCGCGCACGGCGCTTTTGACCGCGGCCATCGTCTTAAACCTCCCTGTGCCGGGACGAGAGGCCCGGCCTCCGA
Organism: Methylobacterium komagatae; assembly: GCF_042661665.1. Lineage (NCBI taxonomy): Bacteria > Pseudomonadati > Pseudomonadota > Alphaproteobacteria > Hyphomicrobiales > Methylobacteriaceae > Methylobacterium > Methylobacterium komagatae. Next base: position 150,346 of record NZ_JBHSWN010000001.1, on the reverse strand, counting down.
CAACTTGAACGGCGATGACGCGTTCCGGGGAGAGGGCGGTTGCCGCTTTCGTTTCCCGCCCCGCCGGTGCAGGACCGCCCGATGGAGAAACCCGATTCGCCCCGCCGCCTCGTCTTCATCGCGACCGAGGACTGGTTCTTCGCCTCTCACTTCCTGCCCATGGCGCGGGCAGCGGTGGCGATGGGCCTCGAGGTCAGCGTGGTCGCCCGAGTGCGTGACCATGCCGACATCATCGCCGCGACGGGCGCGCGGGTCGTGCCCTTCGAGGCCGAGCGGTCGAGCCTCAACCCGATGGCCGCGGGCTACGCAGCGGGACAACTCGCCGCGATCCTAAAGGCGCTGAAACCGGACATCGTCCACTGTATCGCCCTGCGCTCGATCCTGGTCGGTGGCACGGCGGCGGCGATGGCAGGCATCTCGGCTCGCGTCTTCGCCGTGACTGGCCTCGGCCTCATCGGCGCCCGGCAGGACCAGATCGGCCGAACCGGGCGTTTCGCCTTGCGGGCCCTGATCCGGGGGCCGCTGGCCTCGCGCCGCACGCGCTTCCTGTTCGAGAACCCAGATGACGCCTTGGCCCTCGGCCTCGACCCGTCCGACCGCACGGTGACGATCGTCGGCGGGGCCGGAATCGACTCGGCGTACTATGGGCCACAGCCGCTCCCGGCGCAGCCGCCGCTCCGCGTCGCCCTCGTCGCGCGGATGCTCTGGTCGAAGGGCGTCGATATCGCCGTCGAGGCGGTGCGCCTCGCCCGCCGGAATGGGGCAGCGGTCGAGTTGTCGCTCTATGGCGCCCCCGATTCCGGCAACCGGCGTGCGATCCCGGAATCGACCCTTCGGGAATGGAGCAACGAGGGAATCGTCTGGCACGGGGCGACGCAGGATGTCCCCTCGGTCTGGGCCAGGCACCATGTCGCCTGCTTGCCCTCGCGCGGCGGTGAAGGCCTGCCGCGCAGCCTGCTGGAAGCCGCTTCCTGCGGCCGGGCCTGCCTCACCACCGATGTGCCGGGGTGCCGCGCCCTGGTGCGGGACGGCATCGAAGGTCTCCTCGTGCCTCCCGGCGATGCGTCCGCGCTTGCAGAAGCCCTCACCCGGCTCGCCGCCGATCCCGCCCTGGTGGCACGCCTGGGCGAGGCAGCCCGTTCCAGGATCGAGACCGGCGGCTTCACAGAGGCCGCCGTCACGGACGCGACCTGCCGCCTGTGGCGAGACCTGCTGGACGAATGACGATGCGCCCCCCGACGATCCCGAAGGCTTCATCCGGGCCAACACCCGCCTGCTGCCGGTGCCTCACGCGCCGGAGATCCACCTCCATGTCGCCGACGAGGCGACGGGCTCTGGCAACGGACGGAGGAGGAGTTGCAGGAGATCGGCCTTCCGCCGCCCTTCTGGGCCTTCGCCTGGGCAGGCGGGCAGGCGCTGGCGCGTTACATCCTCGACAATCCGAGCTTAGTCGCGGGCAAACGCGTGGTCGATTTCGCCTCGGGTTCCGGCCTCTGCGCCATCGCTGCGGCGAAGGCAGGCGCGGCCCACGTGCTCGCCAGCGACCTCGATGGCTTCGCCCTGCACGCGATCCGTCTCAACGCGGAGGCGAACGGCGTCGCGGGTCTCATCGCGCCGACACAGGCGAACCTGATCGGTGCGGCCTTCGACGCCGATCTCGTGCTCGCGGCCGACGTGTTCTACGAGATGGATCTCGCTGCGTCGGTCACGGACTGGCTGACGGGTCTCCGGCGCGCGGGCCGCGATGTGCTGATCGGCGATCCCGGGCGCACCTATTTGCCGAAGGACAAGCTCGACTGCCTAGGCACCTACACCGTGCCGGTGATGCGCAGCCTGGAGGATGCCGAGGTCAAGCGTAGCCATGTCTGGCGGTTGAAGGACTGACCTGCCACACTTCGTAAAGCGGCGAGAGCGCACTACTTCAGCATTGCGGCCCGAACCTTGCGCTCGAAGCCCCACCTGACCCAAAGGTGTACCAACGTGACACTCACGCCGCGCATTCCCCGCGTCGTCGCCTTCGCCGCCAGCGCCAAGCGCCCCGCACGGTCGCGCTTCCTCGTTGAAGCCGTGGCGGCAGAGCTCGCCCGCCTGCGCCGGATCGACCTGCGGGTCTACGATCTCCTCGATGCCGGTCCCGGCCTCGGCGCAACGCAGCGAAGCGAGCTGACCCTACCCGCCGCGAGGCTGGTGGATGCCGTCGAGAAGGCGGACGCGCTGATCCTCGGAACGCCGGTCTATCAGGGCGGCTATGCCGGTCTGTTCAAGCACGTTTTCGACTTCATCGAGCCCGCAAAGCTTGCCGGGCGCCCGGTGGTGCTGACGGCGACGGGGGTGGCCTTCGCCATTCGCTGGTGGTCGAGCATTCCATGCGGCCGCTGTTCGGCTTCTTCGCCGCCCATGTGGCGCCGACCTCGGTCTACGCCGGACCTGACTGCATCACCCATGATGCCGTCACCGATCCCGCCATTGCCGCACGGATCTCGTCAGCGGCAGCCGAACTCTCGGCCCTGATCGATGTCGCCCGCGCGGGTGCCGCGGCGGATTCCTCGCGACACGGCTTTGAAACGTCCGCAGGTTAAGACCGATACACAGCCGGATCCCGGCCCCGAACGCGAGAGAGGTCGCATGTCCGCATCCCCGTTGTCGTCCGGTCGGTCGGCCGTTCCTCCCTTGCCGGCGACTTACACGACGGCCTCGGGCCTGCCACGTTACAATCCTCTCTCACAGGCCCTGCACTGGCTGAGTGCCCTGTTCATCTTCGCCGTTCTGCCGCTCGCCTGGGTCGCGATCAGCCTGCCGAACAGCGAGCTCAAGGGCACGATGTTCGTGCTGCACAAGTCGGTTGGGCTGACCATCTTCGCGTTGGTGGCCGTGCGCATCATCTGGCGGATGATCCGCCCGGCTCCGGCCGATCCCCAGGCGCCCAAGGCCCTGGAAGTCATCGCCCGCATAAACCACTGGCTGCTCTACGCGATCTTCCTGATCATGCCGGTCAGCGGTTATCTGCTCAGCGCCCTTTCGGGCCGCTCGACGCCGTATTTCTGGCTCTTCATCGTTCCGGGCTTCGAGAAGAACGAAGCCTTGGCCAAGACCTTCCAGGCCGTGCACGTGTTCGGCCAGTTCGCGGTCTACCTGCTCGTGGCCCTGCACATTGCAGGCACCGTCTGGCATCTCGTCATCCGCCGCGATGGCCTGCTTGAGCGCATGCTCCCGGTACAGGACGGTCGCGGCGGTCGCTAAGACGCCTCAAGGCGTCGCCCTGCGCAGAACCAGGGTGACGCCCGTTTCGGGATCGCGCCGCCAGCCGCCGTCTCCATTCGGGACGAAATCGATGCTGTGGCCGCGCTTGGCCACCATGGTCATACGGCCATCGGCGAAGCGCCAGCTTACCGGATTGAAGACCTCCATGCCTTCATCCCGGCAGCCCGGTAGCAGACGTACCGTGCCGTCCGCCGCGAGGCCCAGGCGGCACGTCCCCTGCTGGCGCAGCCGATCGATCCGGTAGGTTCCGGCCTGTTGGGCCAGGACGGGGTTCGGCGCGACGACCGGCTCGACCGCGGGCGGAGCGGCCATCGTCATCGGGGAGGGTACCGCCGCGACCACCGCCGCCGTCTCGGCCGGGGGCGGCTCCGCGCCCGGCGGGCGCATCGCCGCGATGTCGAGCGGCACGAGGCTGTAGGTCTCACCATTCTCCGTGGCGGCATAGCTGCGCCGGTCGGGACGCCGTTTGAACGGCAGCACCGGGCGGACATTGGCATCCACCAGCCGCACCGCATCCTCGGAATAGAGCCAGCCCGCGACGTTGCCCATGAAGGGGAGGGCGCGGCGACAACCTGCGGGGAAGTTCACCTTCTGGCCAGCTGTGCCTTTGTCGCGCAGCAGCGTCATCACGCAGCGCCGGTTCGTGCCGTCGCGGGACAGATCCCACGTGCCCGGCACCTCGGACACCTTGGTCGGCAGCGTATCCTCCGGGAAGGCGGGCATCGCCGGGGTGAGCGGCGGCTGCGGCGCGGGGGCCGGGTCGGCTGACGTGGAAGGCCTGAATTCAGGCTGCGGCGGTAAGTCCTGCGAGAAGCCGAGGGCGGGGCTCGCACCATCCTGCGCCGAGACCGTCACGGAGGCGAGCGCCAGCGCGGCAGCGAGGGCAGCTCGACTGACAGACCTCACGTCCGTTCGCTCCACGGCGTTTCGGCCACGGGTGTGATCGGCCCGCGCCCCTCGAACCAGGATAGGACGTTATCGACCACAAGTTGCGCCATCGCATTGCGCGTATGCTCGGAGGCCGAGCCGACATGCGGCAGCAGCACCGTGTTGTCCTGGGCGATCAGCCCGGCGGGCACATGCGGTTCGTTTTCGAAGACATCGAGCCCTGCGCCAAGGATTGTCCCCGTGCGCAAGGCTTCAATGAGAGCCGCCTCATCGACGACGCTGCCGCGCGCCACGTTGACCAAGATGCCCTCCGGACCAAGCGCCTCCAGCACGGCGGCATCGACGAGACCCTTCGTCTGCGGCCCGCCCGGCGCCACGACGATCAGCACATGGACCGCCCGAGCGAGGCCCACGGGGCTGTCGTGATAAGTGTAGGCGACGTCCGTCTGCCGGTTGCGGCCATAGTAATCGATCTGGACCTCGAAGCCTTCGAGCCGCTTGGCGATGGCGCGCCCGATCCGGCCCAGCCCGAGGATGCCGACCCGCCGCCCGCGGAGCGAGGGGGTGAGCGGGAAGGGCGCCTTCGGCCAGTGGCCTTCGCGGAGGTAGCGGTCGGCCTGCGGCAAGCGGCGGATCGTCGCGAGGACGAGGCCGATCGCGAGATCCGCGACCTCGTCCGTCAGCACGTCAGGCGTGTTCGTCACGATGATGTCGCGTTGCGCGGCGGCCTTCGCGTCCACCGCATCATAGCCGACGCCGAAATTCGCGATGAGTTCGAGGGCGGGGAGCCGGTCCATCAGGGCTCCGTCCACCGCTCCCCCGACGCAGAGGCCGCGGATGCGGGGCCCGACCTTGCTCAGCAAGGCATCGGGATCGGCGGCGCCTTCAAGGCGATGGACTGTGAAGCGGCTGTCGAGCGTGCGCTCGATCAAGGGGTGCATCCCGCGCAGGAGCAGGATGTCGGCGGGCTCTGCTCCGGTCATGTCGTGCGGGCCTCGTCACAAGTTCGCGCTGCCGATCGACCAGCGCAGGAAGGCCATACGCCCAGGCGCCCCGGAGAGGCTAGCTGCGCATGCGCTGCCTCTTTCGAAATCGGCCGCCGAACCTTACTAAGGAGTCTCGGGCAGAAGCGACAGCGCTGAACCGAGGCCATCTCCGAAGACAGCAAGACCATGACCAGCCCACGCACCCTCTACGACAAGATCTGGGACGACCATGTCGTCGATGTCCAGCCGGACGGCACGAGCCTCCTCTACATCGACCGTCACCTCGTCCACGAGGTGACAAGCCCCCAGGCTTTCGAGGGGCTTCGCGTCGCGGGCCGCAAGGTGCGTGCGCCGGGCAAGACGCTGGCCGTGGTGGACCATAACGTCCAGACCACGGACCGCTCCCAGGGCATCGACGATCCCGAGAGCCGCACGCAGCTGGAGGCTCTGGCCGAGAACGTGCGCGATTTCGGCATCGAGTTCTACGATGCACTGGATCGCCGCCAGGGCATCGTCCACATTATCGGGCCGGAGCAGGGCTTCACCTTGCCGGGCCAGACAATCGTGTGCGGCGATTCCCACACTTCGACACACGGCGCCTTCGGCGCGCTGGCGCACGGCATCGGCACGTCCGAGGTGGAGCACGTCCTCGCCACGCAGACGCTGATCCAGAAGAAGGCCAAGAACATGCGCATCACCGTCGACGGCAAGCTGCCGCCGGGGGTGACCGCGAAGGACATCATCCTCGCCATCATCGGCGAGATCGGCACCGCGGGCGGCACCGGCCACGTGATGGAATATGCCGGCGAGGCGATCCGTGCCCTCTCGATGGAGGGCCGGATGACCATCTGCAACATGTCCATCGAGGGCGGTGCCCGCGCTGGCATGGTCGCCCCGGACGAGATCACCTTCGCCTACGTGAAAGACCGGCCGAAGGCGCCGAAGGGCGAGGCGTTCGAGAAGGCGCGGGCCTACTGGGCGAGCCTCGTCAGCGATGAGGGCGCACATTTCGACCGCGAGATCCGGCTCGATGCCGCCAACCTGCCGCCGATCGTCGAGCGGGGCACGAGCCCCGAGGACGTGATCTCGATTCAGGGCCGCATCCCCGACCCGTCCGAGATTTCGGACGAGAACAAGCGGCAATCCAAGGAGAAGGCGCTGGCCTATATGGGCCTGACGCCCGGCACCCGGATCACCGACATCGCCCTCGACCGGGTGTTCATCGGCTCCTGCACCAACGGGCGAATCGAGGATCTGCGCGAGGTGGCCCGCGTGGTCGGCGATCGCAAGGTGCACCAAAGCGTCTCGGCCATGATCGTGCCCGGCTCGGGTCTGGTGAAGGCCCAGGCCGAGGCCGAGGGGCTGGACAAGATCCTGAAGGCTGCGGGCTTCGATTGGCGTGAGCCGGGCTGCTCGATGTGCCTGGGAATGAACCCGGACAAGCTGCGGCCGGGCGAGCGCTGCGCGTCGACTTCGAACCGCAACTTCGAGGGCCGCCAGGGTCCGAAGGGCCGCACGCACCTCGTCTCTCCTGCCATGGCGGCGGCGGCGGCTGTGGCGGGTCGTTTCGTGGATATCCGCGAGTGGCCGCAGGGCTGACGCAAAGAAAAACGCGGCGCGGTGGAATCGCGATTGACGCAGGCCCCCGCGCCGCCTAAACGAACCCCGTCGACGGCCAAGGCCGCCGGCGAGCCCAGGTGGCGGAATTGGTAGACGCGCTGGTTTCAGGTACCAGTCTCGCAAGAGGTGAAGGTTCGAGTCCTTTCCTGGGCACCATCAGCGGCCTTAATCGCTGATCCGCAATAAGTATCCTACGATCAAGGGTTTAAGCGAGCACCGTCTGTTCAACAGGCGTGTTCAACATGACCCTCCAGATGCCCCGGCCGATGAAGCGTAAGGGCACCTCCAATCATCAGCTTGTGCAACGTATCCCGGCCGACATTCTCGGTAAGGTGATCGGCTTGTCGCTGACGATCCCCTTAGGCGACACCTCCGTTCACAAGGTCATCTCGGCCAGGGACAAGGACGTTCGCGTCTCCCTCCGCACCAACGATCCGCAGGAAGCCAAGGCACGCCAAGCGCAGGCAGTGGCCTACCTCGAAGCGGTGTGGCGTTCAGTGCGTGAAGGGCCGCGAAGGCTCTCGCACAAGGAGACGCTTGCGATTGCGGGCGAGGTCTACCGGGCGCTTGCCGAGACCCTTGAGGATGATCCGGGCGAAGCCGCGAAGTGGGCACGGATCGAGGCTGACAACGCTCGCGCTGAGATGGGTCAGTACGGTCGCGCTGCATTGATGATCCTCTCCGATGAGGACCGACGCATCAGAAGCATCGAGGAGAGGGTAGGGGGCTTCTCCGACAGCTTCCTAAGCCGCCGTAGCCTCGTGATCGATCACGACAGCCGCGTCAGACTGAACGAGCAAGTGCTGACCGCTCTTCGGCAAGCCAACCTCGTCCTCATGAAGCGTGCCGAAGGGGACTACACCCCCGACCCTCAGGCAGGACGCTTCCCCAGCTTCCCGGAGATGAAGACGGGAGAGAAAGGCGTCAGCCTCCTGACCCTGTTCGACGGATACGCCAAGGAGCGGCGTCCCGCCCAAAGCACCGTGGACCAGTGGCGGAAGCATTGTGAGACCTTCATCGGCTTCATGGGCAAGGACGATGCGGGACAGGTGAGCAAGGCCGATGTCGTTCGATGGAAGGACAGCCTTGTTGCCGCTGGTGGTGCCCCGAAGACGATCAATGATGCCAAGCTCGCGGCTCTAAGGGTCGCTTTCGAGTGGGGCGTCAAGAACGTCCACGTTGCCACCAATCCAGCGGCGGGGGTCGCTGTCGCGCACCGGAAGCGCCCCGATGAGCGGATGTTGGGGTTCACTGACGCAGAGGCCGAAGCGATCCTAAAGGCGGCATCGAGGGAGACACGTCCAGCCATCAGATGGATACCGCTGCTCTGTGCCGCCACAGGCGCCAGGGTAGGGGAGATGGCACAACTTCGGGCTGAGGATGTGGTCGTGCAGGATGGCATCCACGCCCTACGCATCACAGCTGAGGCGGGGTCGCTCAAGAACCTGGGTTCCGAGAGGGTGGTGCCCATCCACCCGGCGCTCATCGAGGCGGGCTTCCTGGCCTTTACCGGCGCAGCTAAAGGGCCGCTTTTCTTCAACCCTACGCGCCGCAAGGCTGACGCGAAGAAGCCCCCGCACAAGATCGTTGCGAAGAACGTTGCGGCGTGGGTTCAGGGGCTTGGGTTGGAGGTCGGTAGGGCGCACCGGAAGGACCCGTCCCATGCCTGGAGACACCGCTTTAAGACACTAGCTCGTGCGGCTAGGATCAATGATAGCGTTGCGGACGCCATCGTTGGACACGCCGCTGACAGTGTGGCCAAGGCGTATGGGACGGTGACGCTTGAGACGATGAAAGAGGCCATCGAGAGGATGCCTTTACCTCGATGAGGCCCGTGTTAGGGAGTATGGCCATGTTCAATTTTTACCAAGCCGTTGAGCGTAGGGTAAAAGAGAAGGCTGCTGAAGCGAAGAGGTTGAAAGAAATCCAAGAAAAAACGGATGATACTGCCATTCAATTCTACCAAGGCATCGAAAGTTATGCCACCAATACGGGTAAAGCTACTGTAACACAGCGTTACAGGACGATAACTATAACCAAGCCGGACGAAAGCTACATGAATGTTGTGATCTCGGAGGGGCCAACGTTCCGGCGTGAGGTCGGTGGGGGAGCAGTTAAGCGTTCCATCGTAGATGACGTAAGAGATGGCACACCAACCACTTCCGTCCGAGAAATTGAGGATGCGGTCGTTGATTGGCTTGACACCCCCTGAGGGGGGGACAGCAGCCTTCGCCTCCAGCTCGGCCCAGCGGTCTATGATCGCCGCACGCAGCTCACCCTCGTAGCGTTCGGCCCAAGCGCGGGCGGCCTCGGCGGGGTTGGCGAAGTTCGGAAGGGCGGGCTTGGCCTGCTCCAGCTCGCGCCGCCGTCCTTGGGCGCTGCGCAGTTCAATTGTCCACATTGTAGAGCATATGCAGCACAAATCTGGTACACTGTGCGAGCGATCAAAACGAATTTCGCAACAATTGACTGTGATACACTGGATGTATCACGATGCGCTCACTGTAGGGAGGTCGCCTATTGGTTGGACGCTAAGCTCATTCAGCCCCAATCATACAACGCACCGCCCGCGAACGTTGATTTAGATGAAGACATAAAGAGAAACTACGCGGAGGCTGCGTCTATTGAGCAGCTTAGTCCAAAGGGTGCTGCCGCCTTACTGCGTCTATGTGTTCAGCAGTTATGCAAGCAGCTTGGTGAGAGTGGTAAAAACATAAATGCTGACATCGCTGAACTCGTGAAGAAGGGCCTGCCAGTTGAGATACAACAGGCCCTAGATGTTGTTCGCGTAGTTGGCAACAACGCCGTTCACCCAGGTGAAATAATTCTGGAGGATCAGCCAGATACTGTCGCGGCTTTGTTTACGTTGCTTAACGCAATCGCGGATCGAATGATAACCCAACCAAAGAAGATCGCCGCGCTATACGCTGCTCTTCCAGAGAGCGTTGTTGCCGCTATAGATAAGCGGGACCGGCCAAAGGCGTAAGGCAGATCGAGAACTATTCGTCAACGCGAGGCCACCACTCTCGATCTGCGTCTCTGGCCATGCTTCTTCTCTGCGGCGTCACGTGCTTGCTTCCGCGCGACCTTGTGAGCAGTCCAGGCTTCGACATTCTTCTTGGATCTGGGCATGGCTTCTTGCCACCGGCTGATGTGAGCCCGCATTCCCGCCTTGGTCGCGGCTGACAGTCCGTCCATGTCCCGCAGGCGGTGGCGAACCTCATCCACCACTTCACCGAAGCGTGCTCGGCGGTAATGCTCCAGAGCCCATGCGGCTCGGTCAGCGGCATCGCGGTGGAGGTCCATTCTGCTCTTCATGGCCTCGTCGTACCGCTCCAGCGCCTCACCCACGGCGTTCAGGACGCTCTCGGGTATCGCAATCAACACGGTCGGTTCGGTCGTCATGGTGCTGAGCGGTGTACCTGATGGGGAGCTAAACTCGAACTCTATTGTCGAGCTTACCGTTGCAAGGCGCGCCCCACAGGCGTCGTTCGGTCCACCTAAGGCCAGCTCTTAGTGGCCGTTCCTGATACGGAGGTGGTCGCCAAGAACGGCCGAGAATTGAAATTGGCCACCGGAGTAGCTGAACGCAGAAACGGCCCCCTGTGAAGGAGACCGTTTGGAAGTCGTGAAGGTGTCGTTAGGCAGACTGACGCTGTTCGACTATTCTGTCCAAAAGGCTGAGATAAAGGTCTGCAATGTCGTGCGCCTTCAGCCCTTTCAGGTCATTGTAGAACTCATTCATTCCAGCATCACCCTCGCTACGAGGCAAATTCCTGAGCTTTTCCACTCGGCGCAAGTCATCGGCAAGATGTAATCCAACCTCGTCATCGCCGTTATCGAGATCGAAAGACAGTCCAGCGATACTTACATTGTTTGACATAGTATGACCTCTGAATTTGTGTTTAGTGAATGAGAAGCTGCGCGTTAGATGGCCTGGAGCTGCACCGCCTTGAGTGTCCTGCGGATGGCCATAAACAGTGATGGGTCAAGCACCAGGCGTCGCTTACCGAAGAACAGCTGGATGGAGCTGCCCTCGAATAGGTAGTCGGCCCACCAACGACCATGGACTACGGCGTGTCTCTCGAACCACATCTCACCAAGGAACGGCACACGCGAATACGTAGTGCCGCCGCCCGTGTCGATCTCACAACCCAAGAATTTCTTAGCAAACATCGTCCGCCCCTGAGTACCCACAAGCGTTGGTGGATGTAGGCACTAATGAATCAAGTCCAATTTGGGGTCAAGTGGGTTTTTACTGTCCACCATCGTAATGGATTTCAGCTTTGTACATCCGCAACGTTTCCTCCAAGACAGGTGATTTCTGCTAAGATGCCAGCCAGTAATAAAAAACAGGAGAAGCCCCCTCGGAACTCCTCCTGTGTCTCTTGTTGTCATCCGGCCTACTGTGCGGGGAACGGTGCCGATGTTGCGTTGACCATCTGGACGAAGCCGGGGAAGTTGCCGAGGATGGTGAGTGCCCGACGAACGTCACCGCTGGTCAGGTGACCATCTGGATAAGCGGCGGTCATCAGCCCCCTCGTGGCCCCATGGATGTTGTCGATGAGCCCCAAGGTGGGGTTTGCAGCGAGACCCTTCGTAGGCTGCTGAGTGCTCCGCGTATCGAACAGCGGATCAAGTCCGATCATCCCGGTACCGAAGTCCCACATGCCGGGGATGAGCGACGAGGCCCCTGCCCTCTGGAAGCCCGCCATGGCGATCTTCGCGGGGTTGAGGCGTTCCTCCAGGGCCTTCTTCCGGTCGTCCTCGTTCTGCCCCAGGATGTTCAGGTTGGTCTGGACGGCGTAGGCCATCGAGCCGAACATCATTGAAGCCATGAAGCCGAAGAGGTCGTTGGCCTCGTGAAGGTGTAGGGAAGAGAGGGTCTGCTTCGACCAAGCGCCGATGGTGAAGGTGCGGAACTGGAACAGGAGCTTGGCGAAGGGCGAACCCATCACCGCGTTCATCTGCCCGATGTCGTTCTGCTGGATCGCCCTCCGGGTCCACGTCGAGATCGCGTGCTCGAACGCAGAGCGGGTCTGGGGCTCCCACTTCTCCAGGCCGAGGATGCGGACCTTCCGGCCGTTCTCCCCGTACACCCAGCTGTCGTGCTTCTTGATCTCCTGAAGGACGCGCTTCTGCATGTCGGCATCGAGGCCGATCACGCGCATACGCTTCTCCGAGAGAACCTTCTTCTCCATGTTGTCGGCAGCGTCACGGAACTTCGAGATCGCAGCCTTCATCGCCCACCGCTCCTGAAAGGTCGTCAGGGGCGCCAGGGACATCGAGGAGACCACACGGGTGGCCTGCTTCGATGCAGCCTCAATGCGGTCCAGACGGCTCGACGTAGAGGCACCGTCGTTCATCGCGGAGGCAACGTCACCGCCCTTCCACGACCCACCAACACCACGAAGGTGATCGGTACCGGCCGTGAAGTGGTACTCCCAGTCCTCCAGCTCGTCCCGCAGGAGCTTGCCGGTGCGGGCGTCACGCATGAAGTCCCTGAAGCCAGGGATGGTCTTCAGCATGTGCCTGACACCGAACTCGCCCATGGACTTGCCGAACTCGGCCACGGAGGACCAGCCAGCCTGGGACATGAGGCGGACGAAGTTGACGTTCTGGACGATCCGCATGGCCTGCCCGAGGCGGGTCCGGTCGATGTCGTTGGGGACACCTCGGATCGCATCGAAGGCGAACTTCAGATCGCGCAGGCTCGGCCTCGGCCGTCTTCAGGCGGTCGTCATGGCGGATCACTGTATCGTGCGCCCTGATCTTCCCTTCCAGGGTCTTCCAGTCGCCCTCGGAGTGGAGGCCGTCGATGATGTACCGCTCGCTCGCGGGATCACCGACCTTCCACCGAGGGTTCTCAATCCGCATCTGGGCGAAGGCCACAGTCGAGGACATCTGGCGGTTGTAGGCGTTGGAGATCGCGTGGAGGTTGTCCTCCCACAGCTCCGCTACCTTCACCTCTCGTGACCCGTTACGACCACTGAGCTGCAGCGAGAAGTTCTCGTCCATCAGCGTCCTGCGCTTCTGGCGAGAGGTCATGGTCTTGCCACCGCTCTGCGAGGCGCTCTGATCGAGCTGGTAGAGGGCACGGTTCACGGCGTCGTTGTCGAGGCCGTAGTTGACCAGATCACGACGAAGAGCCTCCATGTCAGACCCTGACAGGGCCTTCATGGTGTTCATCTCCTGGCCAGCCTCCACGCGAGCCAGACGGTCGTAGTAGTAGCCGCCGAGGGTGTGCGCGAAGTCCGCGTCGAGGTCGGGGTTCTTCCTGGCGATAGCCTCACCGAGGAGCCTGCGGAGATCGTTGCCGAACTCCCCGTTCAGCTCGTTGAAGCGGTCCCAGTTGGTGTACCTCGGGAGGTAGTGAGGGTTCTTTTCCAGGGTGTCGAAGCCAGGGACGGGACGGAAGGTCTCTCCCAGATCGCGGCCAGGGTTGGATGCCAGGGAGTGCCACTCTTCGGCGTTCTTCCTCCAGGCGTTGGCCCATCGCTCCACAGCGGGGTCGAAGGTGGTCGTGGGGCTCTCGTTGCGGACAGCCTTCGATGCCTCCCGCTGGAACTGCTCCTTGACCCCACCGAACTCCCAGGCGTGGTAGCTGATGTTGTTCCTCTGCCGGAAGTCATTGGACGCAGCGATGTACTCGCGGTCCATGAAGACATCCTGCTGCTCCTTCATGTGCCGAGCCCTTGTTTCCAGCGACCGACTGACAGCCTTGGAGGTGTCACGGTTGCCGATAGGGTCTTGCACGAGATGGTCAGCGACAGCTGCGATCAGTGAGTTCTCCGAGTTCTTGTGGCGAGCCGTATCGAACCGGAATCGGTCCATCCAGGCAGCACCTGACTTCTCCGTCTGGAGCCCTGCGACGCCCTCGATGTCCGACCTGACCGCGTCACGGTAGCCGGCCACCTGGGCGGCACCGGCAGACTGGGAACCAAAGGTACCGTTCTCCAGGCTCTTGCGGGTGTCGTAGAGGCCCTTCACGGCGCCTTCCATCACATCGTCATGGCCCCTCCCCGCCCACATGTGGCGGTTCAGGAGGGCGTACCCAGCGGTGCCCGTGATGCCAGCCCACAGGGCCTGCTCGGGCTCGTAGCCGGGCTTGTTCATGAGCGCCGGGACTTCGGTCAGGTAAGAGCCGATAGCGGCATCGGAGACACCAGCCAGGAGGGATGCTGAACGAGTGGCTCGTGCGAGGTTGGCAGCGAACCCAGCCGGGGCCACAGCGGCCAGGGCAATGCCTGCCGGATCGGCCATCCCCACAGCCATACGGAGGTAGGGGTGGTGTGAGAGGCGCTTCTCCACCTCGGCGTCCTGCTGTGCCCTGGACACTCGGAAGTCCAAGTCCTGCTGGCTCATCGCCTTCGAGAGGTACGGGAGGTAGCTCGGAGGCAGTGCCTTGATGTCGTCCCGCTTCAGGGTGTCGGGGGTGACGCTGAAACCGGGATCGTAGACCACCTTCCCCTGCTGCTTCAGCAGGTTGGAGACCATCCAATCCTGGGAGATGGACGCTCTGGTTGCCTCAACGAGGCTGTAGGCTTCCTTCTCGCGGTCGATCTCCTGCTGACGCTTGTCCTCGAAGGTGAAGGGGACACGGGTCTGGGTGCTCGCAAGGTCCACCTGCGTCCCCATCCGCTGGGCCTTCTCGGCCAGGGAGGAGTTGCTGACGGTGTACGAGGCGCGCTCACCAGACGAGGCCATCTTCTTGGCCGACCAGTTGTAGAGGTCCCCCACGGTGCGAATGTTCTTGAACACGGCACGGTTAGCAGCGATGGAGGCCGCATCGACCACCTGCTCCACAGGAGTGTCCGCAGAAGCCCCTAGAGCCCTCGCAGAGCCCACCGGGCCGAGGAACCATCCGAGGTAGCTCTCGGCATCGTCAGGGGCTCTCCCGAGCTTCCTGTGCAGGTTCTCTTGGATCTCCTTCATGTAGTAGGGGGCAGCTCGCGCTTGCTGCTCGGCGCTCATCTTGTTCGTGAGCCCCAGCTGGGAATAGCGGGCCGCCATACTCCCCCAGGTGCTGTCGAGGAACTGGAAGAGGCCACCAGCGGTCGAAGTGGTCGCTCGGGCGTTCGGGTTGTTGCCGCTCTCCCTGCCCGCGATCTTGCGCATGAGGTTCGCATCAACGCCTGTCGAGGCGGCCGAGCGTTCCAGCTCCCGCTCCCACCCGGCACCCGAGATGGGCACCGGGGGAGCCTCCCTCACAGGCATCGCCGGGGGCATGATGTCCACGGCCCGTTTAGGCGCCGTAGAGGGCACGCTAGGGGCCGGGGGGATGGCCATGGAGGGTTGAGCATGGCCATCGGCCTGCGGCCTTGGCTTGGGAGGCGTAGAGGCCGCTGGAGGGGCCTCCTGAGGTGTGGCAGGCACCACTGGTTCCGGGGCCGTTACGGTGACTTCGGGGAGTTGGACGGAAGCGGGCACGGGTGAGCCTTCGCTCTCGCCCTGGTTGGGGACGGGATCGTTCATGGTGTTCTCGCGATGTGGGAGGGCTTTGGTTAGGGGCGAAGGTCGGTTGGTCTACGGTGCCGGTTGGTGGCCACTTCGCGCTCTGGCGTCCAATTTACGCCGCGCGTGATGCTGTGTCCGTCCCGCGCCAATGGCGATTAGACGCCGGAGTTGGGGAACATCGGGCAGGCCGAGCATGTGCGATGATCGTCGCAGCTTTGACACCCGGTGAAATGGGCGAGCCGTCAGGCATGGTGAACTTAAGGATGTCGTAGACGAGGTGGTTCTGTTGCTCTGGGGTCATGGATTGGTCTCGGCTGTGGGTGTGGAAATGGAAACGGCCCCCGTGAGGGAGCCGCTGAAGGGGTCGTGGAGGGGGTCTGCTGAGTTTCCAGCACACCTTAAAGGTTCTGGGGCTTACGCCCCGCTGACCCTGATGAGGCCCTCTCTCAGAGCCGTCCGGTACGTCATCGGCATCTTTCCGGGGATGTTTACGAGAACCTGCCCCTTGACCTTGGTAACCGTGACACCGGTACTGGATTGGGCCTTCATGACACTCTCCGGGTCATGCTCGGCCATCGAGGCGATGTACTCGCGGACCATGGGCTCATAACCCTTGGTGCTGCGCTCCATTACCTGGGTTCTGCCAGCTGCCCGTAGATCGTTGGGGCGGTGCTGCTGTGCCCACTCAATGAAGCCTTGGGGATCATCGGAGCCGTAACCCACGACAGCCTTGAGGGCCTGTGCCTCGAACCCCTTGAGCACACCGTCGAGCCGCTGCTGCATTTCACCGGGCTCGATCCCAGCCTCACTGGCAGCACGGTTCAGTGTGGTGGTGTCAACCGCCCCTGCGGAGATGATCTCCTCAACGGCAGCGACTTGGAGGCTGGGGGACACGGCGGAGCACAGGTCGCCTAAATCGGCCTCTACTTTGGGGTCAGCCAGTCCCTCAAGCTGTTCCTCCCGCTCCTGACGCTGGTTCTCGGCATCAGCCCCGGCCTTCGCCTGCTCTACGCCTCCGGTGGTCTCGACGTAGCGACCCATAACGTCCTTGTGGACCATGCCCATGGCTTCGGCGGTCGCCACCGACACCTCCATTCCCTGGACGGTCACGATGTCCTTGGCCGTGATGGGGCCTAGGCAAGGGCTACCCATGGCCGTCTTGGCGGTCGCCAGGATGCCGGTAGCAGGCCCTGAGGGGGCAGCATTGGCGGTGTTGTAGCTCCGGGGGGTGTTGAAGGAGGTGGAGCCGTCAGCGTTCACCGACAGGGCACCCGGCTGGTCGTTGTAGGTGACCTTCGGGGGGCCTTCGGGGATCAGGTTCGAGGTGCTGGTGGGGTCGCCATCGGTGGCGACTTGATAGGACTGGTACGACATCGGAGGTTCTTTCGGTTCTGTCGGGGGTTCAGGAGGATGCGCGAGTGGCGCGCAGCATGGCGGAAAGGTTCGCAGGGTTGCGGCGTGCGGCCAGGTAGGTCCGCCGGATGCCGACGAAGGTGCCCCACTGGCGTCCCGATAGAGACACGACCCCGCCCTCTGGGTTGTCAGCGGGTCGGATGGCGGCTCGGTGGTAGTGAGCGAGGGCGCGTAGATCGCGTGGAGTCAGCCCATAGAAGACGCCGTCGATGAGCATGTCTTCGACGTCACCAATGAAGTTGGCGACGTTCATTCCCGCTTGGTGTAAGCGGCGTTCCACCTGCCGGGAGACTTCACGAACTTCGTAGGTCTCGAGAGGGTAGCTACGGGGACTGGGGAGGATGTGTTGGTCTTCTTCAGCCACGAGCGATCCCCTTGCCGGTGGGGATCATCAGGTTGGAGAAGCGGCTCGGCCGACCACCCCGCCCCTTGTCATGGATGAGGTTGGCGTTGCGTAGGTTCAGCGGGTTGCCGTCGCGGTACCGAACGCCGGTCTTCTCGAAGTCACCGGCCACCAAGCGAGCGACGTTCAGCTTGTTGTTTGACTGACCCGGAGCACGGAAGCGGACGTAGAACAGCCCCTTTCCATTGCCGCTCACGGCCCACACGGGGGTGCCGTACTGCTTGATGATGCGGAGGTAGTCCGTGAGGTAGAGCCAAGCCACCTTCGAGCGGTTGGAGAGGCGAACACCGACCACATCTCGGCCATCAGGGTCGGTGGCGTGGGTCAGTTCGTGGGGGATCTGGGTTTTCATGTTGTAGGTCTCGATCAATGTGATGCCCTTCAGGCGCACGAAGGCGCACCGCTCGCGGCTGGCGAGGGTGGCGGTAGGCGTCAGGGAAGGGCGTTGAGGTGGTTTGGGGTGGTCTGGGAGGGGCTACGGGCTCTCGGCCGCTGGTGAGCTGACCCTCGGTGCTGGAAACGCCTATCGTGCGTGATGGAAGATGTCGGTGTGGCGGGACTGAAGGCCGAGACCGTCAACGGGTGCTGGAGGCCGAGAGGCGTTCCCTACGGTGGAGCGAAGGAGCACCTGATGGGAGCCTCGATGGAACACCTCCAGAGGCTCACTACGAGAAACACCTTCCTCCAGCAGGGCAAGGGCAGCGGAGAACAGTGGATAGTCAGAGGTAGCCAACAGGCGGTCGCCTAGATGGACATGGTGGCGCCCATTCTCGGCTGGGCTGACGATGAGTTGCATGGGCTTGGTCCTGTGATGGTGGTGGGAGGTTAGGCCCGTGGACGGGCGTTCGAGGTTCAGGGGTGGTCACGTAGCTTCCCAGGGCTCGCAGCCGTTGGTGAGCTGACCCTCAGTGCTGGAATTGGCGCTCAAGCAGTGATGCTCGGGCCGGGACGGTAGCGACGGAAGCCGAAGCCTCGGGCGTCGTCCTGAACGGTGAGGCGAGCTGCTGTCCCGACTGTGGTCCTCATGCAGATCGCCTCCGATCCCTCATGGGTCATGGTCAGGGTTTCTTCTCCCGAGACCCCTTCCTGCAGAAGGATGCGGGCAGCGGAGAACAGGGGGGTGTAAGAGGTCGTGATAAGGCGGTCGCCAAGGCGTGCGTGATGCTTCCCTCGGCCCGATGGGCTGATGGTCAGGTTCATGGTCTCGAATGTGGTTGAGGTGCCGACATTAGCCGGCTGGAATGGGTCCGCGTGATGCGGACGCGGGGATGCCCAGCAGCTACGGGGGTATGAGCCGTAGACGGGCGTTCGATAATTCAGAGCAGGTTGGGTGCCGGAGGGTTTCACGGGCTTCCTGGCGCGTACGCACGGTGTCGGAAGCAGGGTCGTGAAGGGGCTGGGGACGAGGCCTGAGATTTCAGGTCTCCT
Organism: Methylobacterium komagatae; assembly: GCF_042661665.1. Lineage (NCBI taxonomy): Bacteria > Pseudomonadati > Pseudomonadota > Alphaproteobacteria > Hyphomicrobiales > Methylobacteriaceae > Methylobacterium > Methylobacterium komagatae. The sequence continues at coordinate 131,890 of NZ_JBHSWN010000001.1, read as the reverse complement.
CATCCAGTCATACGAAAAAGGGAATGACGCCCTTTCTCTAGTGGTGGCCCGAAAGGGTCGTGAAGGTGTCGGGGAGGGTCTCCCCAGTCATACCTTTTGGCATTGATACGCCCCGCCTGAAGCGGACGCGCATCATTTCCCTGGTGGTGGCTGTCACTTACCTAAAGGTCCGAGGAATGGCCCTTAGGCGACCCTCTTGGCCACCTTAGCGACCGTCGCCCGGCTGCACCCGGTAGCCGCCTGGACCTGGGACCATGACATCCCACGGGCCAGCATGTCAGCGATGCCAGCGTTGCGCTTCACATCCTCTTGGCGGCCCTTGTACCGACCCTCGGCCTTAGCCGTAGCCTGACCCTCTGCCTGTCTGCGCCGCCTGTCGTCGTAGTCCTTGCGGGCCACGGCAGCGAGCATGTCCAGCATCATGCCGTTGATGGCCTCGAACATGCGGGCGGTGAAGGTGTCAGTGTTCGAGGAGGCCAACTGCCAGGACGTGGGGAGGTCTAGGGCGACCACCCGAACCTGTCGGGAGGCAATCTCGGCCTTCAGCTTCTCCCAGTCGCCAGCGGTCAGGCGAGACAGCCGGTCCACCTGCTCAACCAAGAGAACGTCACCGGGGTGTGCATCGGCCAACAGCCGGAACAGCTCTGGACGGGCCAGCTTCGACCCGCTCTCGTTCTCGGTGTACCAGCAGGCGACGTGAAGGCCTCGCTCCTGTGCGAAGGATGCCAGGGCATCACGGGCACGGTTGGCGTCCTGATCCGAGGTAGAGGCACGAAGGTAGGCCCGCACGAACATCACGACACCATCAGTCTGGTTTGGATGGTCTGGTGATAGTCGGTCTGTTTGGGATGGTCAAGTGGACTATGTTGAACCAGTCTGGTGATGGTTCACTAATGGCATACTGAACCAGACCAGCACTCGACGCATGGGGCAGGCCAGTCGGCAGGCGTCATCCACCCCCTACCGGCACCTATAGCCACCATCCCAGCCAGCCTGGGGCTCATCTACCCGTGCGCATGGGCGTTCCTCATCCCGTGCGCTCTTGCGCGATACCACGCGGGATACCGCATGCGGTCGCGAGGGGGCATGGGGGACATGGGGAAACTCGAATTAGTCGATCCCCCTTCACATTTTTCTGTCAGACGCGATGAGGTTGGTGAGGGTGAGGAGACCAGAGAGCCTGACCCCTTGGACAAACACGGATGTTCAGGCCGAGCCCTCTGGTAGTCGTAGAGGACGCCTTAACAGGCACCTTTAGGATGTCTTAGAGGTGATACTGATGGTGATGACCATCTTCAGTACCTCCTATACGACACCTTACCTCAACACCTTACCTAACAATGTTTAGTACACCTTAATGTATCTCTCTCCCCTAGTGGTGGCCCTAATTGGCTGTCAGGGGTTCTTTTTGCAATGCCAACAATGGGTTGGTCGATCCCGTCCATGCGTCGTTATTCGGGTCCAGCTTCTCCTCGCCCTGGACGTACATGCCGTCCTTGCGGATCGCGGGGAGGACGGTGCCGGTGACCCAGTTCTGGAACTCCTTCGCCTGCGGCTTATCGGAGCGCATGGTGAGGGTGTAGAGCCCGCTCTCCGAGATGACTGCCGACTTCTGCGGGCCGCGAACGGTGTGAAACGGATACACACCCTTCTCGGCATCATCGAGCTTGCGGATGTGGACCGTGGCGTTCTTCCGGGTCAGCCCGAGAAATTCACACACGTCAGCTGCCGAGAACCACGGCTTGCCCTCAATGGTGATGCTGCGCAGCTCCAGGCCAGCGAACGAGAAGGTGTTGGTCTTGGTGGTCTTCAACCGAAGGGGAGAAAAGCTGCGAGGCGCTTGAGACGCCGGTATGCCCGGCCTACGCGATACGGGAGTGTACGCTCCTCTTCGACAACGGCTCTCGGCCTCTTAATCAATGCCCACTCAGCAATCAGAGAGACAACTTTACCGATAAGTATGGCGGGCAAGGAAACGATCACGCAAAACGCAATGAGCGCGACCACGATCCAAAAGGCTGCTGGAAAGGTTCGGGCGAGAATAAGCAATGCGTCCATACGCTCATCCTCTCTGCTTTCGACCATTCCGTAAATACCTGCGGTCGATTGCGGAACGATGCCCCCTCAGTCCAGGTGAGGACTGCCACTCGGGTGCCCTTTCCGTACCGGAGGGGGCGCCGAGAACGGCCGAGTGATGCTCGATGGTAGGTAGGGTGCGGAAACACGCTACCGGCCGCTGGCGCTCTTGACCCGTACTGTTCCTCCAGCCACGCGACAGCGGCTTCCTCAGGGTCCGTGAAGTTGGGGATGAGGGGCTGGGCCGGGACGAGCTTCCCGTGGCGCCAAGCGGTGAACACCTTGATGACCTCAACGGTGACCGTCTGGGCCGTGGGGGTGTTGGATTTGAGGGTGATGTACAGAGCTTGCTGCTCGTTGAGCCAGTACGCCATGGAGGGGCGACCACCCTTCGCACCGGGGTTTTCCACGCGGTGTGGCAAACCCCCAAGTGCCAGAAGCGCGTCCATGTGTCGGGCAATGAGTTGGCGGATTGCGCTCGGCTTCTCGTAGCCTAAAGCGGCCCCCAGGTCCGTATCGAGGATGCGTCCCTCGTTCTCGATCTCGCGCACGGCGAGGGTCGTGATCGTCGTCATTATGTTCATCGTGTCGGGCTATGAGTTGGCGGGTGGGTACCGACTACCCACAAGACAGAGTGCAGCGTTTGTCTGATAACTGCGCCACGTCCCAACCCACTGACGAAGTTTGGGTTTGTCTCGATTCGTTAGAGGCAGGCGCCGCTACTAGGCGAGCGTGTCGAGCCACCGCCGGAAGGCCCAGGACTGACGCTCACGGGTGCGCGTGATGGTGGCCTTCAGGCCTGCGAGGGAGACGAAGCGCAGCAACTCCCAGCCCCTCTCTGTAAGAATGTTCGCATAGCCCCAGGCGTAACCAGGGAGCCGCGTGGAGAGGTGCGCGGTCAGGGTTCCGTAGGACCAGCCGAGTGCAGCTTCGGCATCCTTCGAGAGCAGCCAGAGCGATCCTTCCCACCGCAACACCCTGACAGGGAAGTAGCGGCTGATGCCTTTGATCTGGGGGTTGAAGTTCAGGACGGTCAACGTCGGGTCGTAATCGGGTTTCTTCATGCGGCTCCTATGTGGAAGGTAGATCGGTGGATTGACGGCAAGCTCCATCCCGTTCATCGTCACTGTTCAACAGCGGCGTGACGGTGGCTCCAAAAACCCTTGTGAAATCAACGGTTACTACCTGCGTGCCCCCAGTCCTTTCCTGGGCACCATCAGCGGCCTCAATCGCTGATCCGCAAAAACTTCAGATATAGTCGAAAGAGCCAACATCGTCTTCGAAGCAGACACGTTGTGCATGAGCGCTGGCGATGTCGCGCTCTGTGTTCGGTTGCTAAGGCTGCTGAAAACCTAACCGCCTCACGCCCAGCTCGCTTACGTGGGTGACTGTGCCAGGCGTCGTAGCTCTGCCAGAACGTCCTCCGGCCACGCGTTGCAACGGGCGGGGATGGTGAACCTGACGGCAAGCGCTACGGGTTCGGCCGAACCTTTCAATGACATGACGTCGAATGTTCGCCACGCCACATCCAGAACGCTCAGGGCGGTCGGCGCGAAGTGGCCGCCGATGACCCATCCGCGATAGACGTAGAAGACCCGGTCGTTTGCGTCGCGGGGTGCGATCAAGGCGCGGTCACGACCATGGGGCAGGGGTTCGGCGAACTCCACCGGTATCGGGTCCTTGCACTCGCTGACTAGGATCTCGGGCGGCATCGATACGCTGCGACGGAGGATCGTTCCTCCGCCGAGCTCGACGAGACCGATGCGATCACCGTTCTCCGCCCTGCTTCTCACTGCGTCGCCCGTGAGGACGCGCAATGCCACGGCGGTCAGAAGCATCAGGCTGAGCGCGGTCAACGCGATCCAGCCGGCCGATCCTCGTTCACCGGAGCCCGTCATGCGCTGCGCTCGATGCGGATCATGATCGGAAGGATCGACGCGGCTGCCGAGGCCAGCGCCACGATGACCGAGCCGGTTCCGTCGTGCCAGTACAGATAGGCGTCCCGCGAAGGCACCATCGCCAGGACGCGGCCGATGTTGATCGCCACGACGAGAACCGCACTGACGAGAAGGGCGATGAAGGCGCCTCTGTCAGCGCGATAGGTAGAAATCTTGAGCACGCATAGCCAGAGAAGCGCCGCCAGCGACAGATTATGAAACGCTGAGCATCCCTCCAGCATGATGACTGACCAGTCCGCCTGGGTACTGAGGACTGAGCCCGTGGATTGAAGGTCAGGAAAGATCCACCGGCCTACCCGCGCCATGAGGCTCACTTCGTAGGGCTCGATGACGAGGTAGAACATCTTGAAGGCGAGCTTGCCCCAGAGCTGCGAGAGCGAGAGGGCGAGCCAAACCTGCGCGATGTCCCGCAGCATCGAGGCTCGCGATCGCCCCACCAGCAGCCAAAGCCCGGCCAGGGTCATGCCGAGATAGACGGCATGGGATTCCGGCAGGATCCAGGACAGCGAGCAGAGAACGAGCACCCCGAGATCGAGGCGCGAGAGGCCGGATGGAGCACGCGGCTCCGCAAAGAGCAGCGATAAGACGGCCGCCGACGCGAAAGCCTCGCCGAGGTCGAGTTCCACAAGGCGCTGCGTGCCCTGATAGGGGTCGAGATGGCGCTGGAGCCCCGCCACCACGACTGTGCCGATCGTGAACACCAGTACCGCCCACGTGGCGGCGTAGTTCGGCAGGCAGGCCGCGATTCGATCGAGCCACAGGCCACGTGGACCGGGTGCGTTCGACTGTTCGGGTGCGGTTGACTGAGCCAATGTCACCCTCAGGCCATTGCCGCCTTGCGCCGCATTCAATTCGAGCGTCAGATCGAAGACTGCCTCAACGCTTTGGCCCCGTCCAATCCAAACGTGCCGTAGGCCAAAGCAATCGTTATGGTCGGCGGTCGGCATAAACGATCCGATCCTCGCGGCTATTTGTTGCCATGCGAAGATCGAGCCTCGCTCATGAGAGAATATGATTGTCGAACTTCGATCACGTGCCGAATCGCGTGCCGATAAATGGATTTGATGCATTCGAGCAATAAGGGGTCTGGCAATAGCTGGCACAGGTGTATGACAGCGCTAACCCGATATGAGACCATCTGGATCATTCTTGGTCTAAAATCGATGTCTTGATGTCATTGTTGCAGTCGTGCGGGGTCGCTAAACACTTCGCCGATGCCCCTGAACAAGGATGCTCTGATGAGGTCGATTCACAAAGATGGGCAATATCTTGCTTAAACATCTCACCATGCGGGGCGGCCTCCAATCTTCAATTCTAAATTGCAGGCTATGAAGCTGGTTTTCTGCTTAGTTGCGAAACAACCAAGATCGGTAAAATTTTAATCATATGCGGCTATCATTTCCACACATTGCTTTCTGCGGGCGCTAACCACTACAAAATTCTCGCTTACGTAGTTTGATGACTTGCGTGATTGTGCATTGCGGTAGAAGGCTTAAGCCCTCTTAACCAATGCCGGGAGCAAGCCGTGCAGCGCATAATTCGTGCTTCTACCGCATTGCTCGTGTCATTTGCTGTCGTCCTCCCCACCATCGAGGCTCCGCAGGCGCGAGAAAGCAGGAAGCCCGCCGCATTGGAGCGCGATGCCAACAGCGCGGCGGATACCGCTTTCATCGATCGTCAGCAGAAGATGTGGGGGCGGCTCTCCGCCTCGATCTGCTCGGGCTGCATCACGGCGACGAACCGCGTCGCACCAGTCAACTACGACCGGCCCGGCACCGCCCTCGTGGCCGCGGTCAAGACGTCACCCGCCAAGCTCGAGACCGTGCAGACGGCAGTCCGGACGGCGGCGGCACCGCGCAAGTTCGTGGCGCTGAAGAAGCGCTATGCGAAACACCACCGTCGCGAACGCCTCCGGCTCGCCGCGCGGGCCCGGCAGCGGGCGGCAATGCTGGCGAAGAAGCGGGCGGTGCACGTGGCTCTGTTGCGGCGCCGGCATCATCACGTGCCGGTTCGCGCCACTTTCGTACCTGCCTACGACGTGCGCTCCGTGGACACGGTCTATCGCATACCGGCCGGGTTGCCCGCGACGCCGCGCGATGACGGCCGGTGGCACGAGACGATCCTTCCGGTGGCGACGCGCCTGCGCAGGGGCTGAGGCGCCAGGCGGGCGAGTTGCCGCGCCGAGGAACCGGCCCGGCGGTCTTCCCTTGTCCGGAAGACCGCACTGACGCGGACGGAGCCCTTACGATGCGACTTCACCCGGCGGCTGCCTTTGGGCTGGCCTTCACCTTCTTGCCTGCCGTGGCCATGGCGCAGGGTAAGCCCCTGCCGCCGGCATCGACCGACGTCATGCCGCCGATCGCGTTGACCATCACCATGGAAGACGGGAAGCCGGTCTGCGCGCCTGCCGAATTGCTGGTGCCGGCCAACACCAATGTCGCGATGAACGTGACGAGCCAAGCGAATGCGGACGTGACGATCACGATCCCGGACCAATTCGCCAATGGCCTCGTGCTGCACGCCGATGGCGACCTCGTGCATGTTGCAAGCGAGCACGGCTACTTGGTGAAGCGCAATGGGAAGGGCACGCTGAAGTTGCGCACCGAGGGTCCGGGACAGGTGAAATACGCCTGCACCGCCACGACGAACCGAAGCCAGCCCTTTACGGGCGAATACATTCGCAAGGCGCCTGCCGGCTGAGGCAAAGCGGTGGCCCCGGCACGAGGCCGGGGCCATTCAATGCTTAAAAATCAGTCGATGACCTTGCCGTCCGGGCCGACCTTCACGGTCTGGTCCTTGTCGGCGCCCGCCACCTTGATCTGGTACTGCACGGCCTTGCCGTCCTTCGAGACTTCGGCCTCATAGGCCTTGCCGCCGCCCGCCTTGGTCTCGGCGATGGACAACGCGTCCTTCAGGGTCGTCTTCGCTTCGTTGAAATTCTGCGGCGTCAGGAAGGTGAAGTAACGCTCGATCGGCTGGTTCTCGGTTTTGTAGACAGCTCCCGTATCGGCATTGATGCCGTATTCGACCAGCTTTCCGCTCGGATAGACCACCTTCACGGCGTAATGCACCGGGTCCTTGCTGTCGGCCTTCTCGAAGTCGGCGTCGATGGCGCGTCCGCCCTTCTCGTCGCCCTGCTGCTCGGCAGTGGTGATCGCCTGCGGCAGGCCGATCTTGGCGGTCTTGGCGACCTGCCACTCCTTCATGTCCTTCATGTCGCCGGCGGTGGCAGTGGTCTCTGCGGGTGCCTGGGCGAGGGCGAGGCTGCTGCCGAGGACGAGCAACCCGGCGGTGGCGGCAAAGGTCTTCAACATGGCGGTGTGTCCCTGTTCTCTGTTTTCGCCGTCATGAACGCCCCAGGCACGCGCCCGTTTCATCGATCCTGATGGGATCCTTATGGGAAGCGCCCGCTCTCCCTCTCGAACCCTCACGCGGTTCGCGGCCAGATCCGGACCCGGCGGTGATCGGTCGCGGAGAGTCCGCGTCGGCCCGCCGACCGGATCGCATGACCATGCTCGATGTCGTCTTCATCGCCGGGGGGCTCGCCTTCTTCGCCGCCAGCGCGGGCTATGCCGCGCTGTGCGAGCGTCTGTGAGGAGGCGGCCATGACCCTCGATTTCGCCCTCGGCGCCCTCGTGACCGCCGGACTCCTCGTCTACCTCACCTATGCCCTCGTCCGCCCCGAGCGGTTCTGAGCGGCGTGCCGGACTGACACCCATGACCCTCAATGGCTGGATCCAGATTGCGCTGTATTGCGCGATCGTGCTGGCGCTCGTGAAGCCGCTCGGTCTGTACATGACCCGCGTCTTCGGCGGGGAGCGCACCTTTCTCTCGCCCGTGCTTGGCCCACTCGAGCGCGGTCTTTTTCGGCTCTCCGGCATCGATGCCCGGCAGGAGCAGACGTGGCTCGCCTATGCGGGCGGCGTCGTCGTTTTCCACGTGTTCGGTTTTCTATTGCTCTACGCGATCCTGCGGCTGCAGGTTCTGCTGCCGCTCAACCCGGCGGGGCAGGGGGACGTGGCGCCCGATCTCGCCTTCAACACGTCGACGAGCTTCATCACCAACACCAACTGGCAATCCTACGGCGGTGAGACGACGCTCTCGTACCTGTCGCAGATGCTGGGGCTCACGCACCAGAACTTCCTCTCGGCGGCGACCGGCATCGCCGTCGCCGTGGCGTTAATCCGCGGGTTCAGCCGCGCCTCGACGCGTACGCTCGGATCCTTCTGGGTCGATGTCACCCGCGCGACCCTCTACGTGCTGCTGCCGCTCTGCGTGATCTACACGCTCTTCCTGGTCTGGCAGGGCATTCCGCAGACGCTCGGCGCCTCCGTCGATGCGACGACGCTAGAAGGCGCAAAGCAGACCATCGCCCTCGGCCCCGTGGCGAGTCAGGTGGCGATCAAGATGCTCGGCACCAATGGCGGCGGCTTCTTCAACGCCAATGCCGCGCATCCCTTCGAGAACCCGACCGCGCTCTCGAACTTCGTGCAGATGATCTCGATCTTCGCGATCGGCGCGGCCCTCACCAACGTGTTCGGCCGCATGGTCGGGGACGAGCGTCAGGGCTGGGCCATCCTCGCCGCCATGGGCCTGCTGTTCCTCGCTGGCGTCGCCGTCACCTATTGGGCCGAGGCTCAAGGGAGTTCCGTGCTGAACGGGCTCGGGCTCACGGGCGGCAACATGGAGGGCAAGGAAGTTCGCTTCGGCATCGTCGCCTCGGCGCTCTTCGCGGTCGTGACGACCGCCGCATCCTGCGGCGCGGTGAATGCCATGCACGACTCCTTCACCGCGCTCGGCGGACTGATCCCCCTCGTCAACATGCAGCTCGGCGAGGTGATCATCGGCGGCGTCGGCGCTGGCCTCTACGGCATGCTGATCTTCGTCCTCATCGCGATCTTCGTGGCCGGTCTCATGGTCGGCCGCACGCCGGAATATCTCGGAAAGAAGATCGAGGCGAAGGAAGTGAAGATGGCCATGCTCGGCATCCTCTGCCTGCCGCTGATGATGCTGGGCTTCACGGCACTCGCCGCCGTTCTACCCGCAGGGCTTGCCGGTCCGGCGAATGCGGGTCCGCACGGCTTTTCGGAGATCCTCTACGCCTACACCTCGGCGGCGGCCAACAATGGTTCGGCGTTCGGCGGACTCACGGCCAACACCCTGTTTTACAATTCGACGCTCGGCATCGCGATGCTGGTCGGCCGGTTCTTCGTGAAGATCCCGGCGCTGGCCATTGCGGGGTCGCTCGCGGCGAAGAAGACGGTTCCGGCTTCGGCGGGTACCTTCCCGACCCATGGCGGCCTGTTCGTCGGCCTGCTCGTCGGCGTGGTCCTCATCATCGGCGGGCTGACCTTCTTTCCGTCGCTGGCGCTGGGACCGGTGGTCGAGCACTTTGCCGGTGCTGCCGGGCAGACCTTCGGAACGGGGGCTGAGATGGCGCGCCATCACCTCGCGTTCCACCGGCCGCCACGTGCCCTCCGCGGTGGGCCCCAGCCGGTGCGGGTCTCGGACCTGATCCTCGCTTTCCTCTCGGTCGTGCTGCTCGGCGGCTTCGCCATGGCAGCCGCCATCGTCCTGACCTTCGGATCTATCGGCTGAAGCATCCCGCCGTCATTGCGCGCCCAGCGAAGCAATGACGGCGCGGGCTTCGCGATCTTCAACGGACATTTCCCATGTCTCGCCCATCCTCATCCCTGTTCAGTCCTGCCCTCGTCGGCCCCGCCTGTCTCGGCGCCCTCGCCAAGCTCGATCCCCGCGCCATGATCCGCAACCCGGTGATGTTCGTGGTCGAGGTGGTGGCCGTTCTCACCACGATCCTGTTCGTCCGCGACCTCGTCGCGGGCGGGAGCAACCTGTTCTTCTCCGGGCAGATCATCCTCTGGCTGTGGTTCACCCTGCTCTTCGCGAATTTTGCCGAAGCCCTGGCCGAAGGGCGCGGCAAGGCGCAGGCAGATTCGCTCCGCCGCACGCGAACGGAGATGACCGCCAAGCGCCTCACCGGCACTGGCAGCTCCTACGAGACCGTGCCCGGAACGTCCCTGAAGGTCGGTGATCTCGTTCTCGTCGAAGCAGGCGACCTCATCCCTTCGGATGGCGAGGTGGTGGCTGGCGTTGCCTCGGTGAACGAAGCCGCGATCACGGGTGAATCCGCTCCGGTGATCCGCGAATCCGGCGGCGACCGTTCCGCCGTGACCGGTGGCACGCAGGTTCTCTCGGACGAGATCACGGTCCGCATCACCGCCGCCGCCGGGTCCACCTTCGTGGACCGCATGATCGCGCTGGTGGAAGGCGCCTCCCGGCAAAAGACGCCGAACGAGATCGCCCTGAACATCCTGCTCGCGGGTCTCACCATCGTCTTCGTCTTCGCGGTGGCCTCCATCCCGAGCTTCGCGAGCTACGCGGGTGGAAGCATCCCCGTGGTGGTTCTCGTCGCCCTGTTCGTGACGCTGATCCCCACGACGATCGGCGCGCTTCTCTCGGCTATCGGCATCGCGGGCATGGACCGGCTGGTGCGCTTCAACGTGCTCGCCATGTCCGGCCGGGCAGTCGAGGCGGCGGGCGACGTCGACACGCTGCTCCTCGACAAGACCGGTACCATCACCCTCGGCAACCGGCAGGCCACGGAGTTCCGCCCGATCCCCGGCGTGTCCGAGCAGGACCTGGCCGATGCGGCGCAACTGGCCTCGCTTGCCGACGAAACGCCGGAAGGTCGCTCCATCGTCGTGTTGGCCAAGGAGAAGTACGGCATTCGCGCCCGCGACATGGCAAGCCTGAACGCGACCTTCGTGCCCTTCACGGCGCAGTCGCGGATGTCGGGTGTCGATCTGCAAGGCACCTCGATCCGCAAGGGCGCGGTGGAGGCGGTGATCGCCTCGCTGACTGGCCAACCCATGGCGTCTCGCGGTTCCAGCACCGCGCTCGCCTATGGTGGCGAGCCGGTGGCGGCGGCGGCGATCCGCGCCATTTCGGAAGAGATCGCCAAGGCGGGTGGCACGCCTCTCGCCGTCAGCCGCGACGGGCGCCTTCTCGGTGTGGTTTACCTGAAGGACATCGTGAAGGGCGGCATTCGCGAGCGGTTCGTGGAACTGCGTCGGATGGGCATCCGCACGGTGATGATCACCGGAGACAACCCGATGACCGCCGCCGCCATCGCCGCCGAGGCGGGGGTGGACGACTTCCTCGCGCAGGCCACTCCGGAGGACAAGCTCGCGCTGATCCGCCGGGAGCAAGCCGAGGGCAAGCTCGTCGCGATGTGCGGCGACGGCACCAACGATGCCCCCGCCCTGGCGCAAGCCGACGTCGGGGTCGCCATGAATACCGGTACAGTGGCCGCTCGCGAGGCGGGCAACATGGTCGATCTCGACAGCGACCCGACGAAGCTCATCGAGATCGTCGGCATCGGCAAGCAATTGCTGATGACGCGCGGTGCGCTCACCACCTTCTCCATCGCGAACGACGTGGCGAAGTACTTCGCCATCATCCCGGCGATGTTCCTGACGCTCTATCCTCAGCTTCAGGCACTGAACGTGATGGGCCTCGCCTCACCTCAGAGCGCGATTCTCTCGGCCATCATCTTCAACGCGCTGATCATCGTCGCGCTGATCCCGCTCGCCCTGAAGGGCGTCGCCTACCGCCCGGTCGGCGCGGCCTCGCTGCTGCGGCGCAACCTGCTGATCTACGGCCTCGGTGGGGTCATCGTCCCCTTCCTCGGCATCAAGGCCATCGACCTCGCCGTCATGGCTCTCCACCTCGCTTGAACCCGGGAAGTGTCATGAAGACCCAGCTTCGACCCGCCCTCGTCCTCCTCGTCGGCCTGACGGCGATCACAGGGCTCGCCTATCCCCTCGCGATGACCGGCATCGCCGGGGCGATCTTCCCGGCCAAGGCTGCCGGAAGCCTCATCGAGCGCGACGGCCATGTCATTGGCTCCAGCCTGATCGGCCAGAGCTTCACGACGCCCGGCTATTTCCACGGCCGCCCCTCCGCGACCACGGCGGCCGATCCGGCCGATGCCAGCAAGACCGTTCCCGCCCCCTACAATGCCAGCAATTCTGCGGGCTCGAATCTCGGGCCGACCAGCGCCGCCCTGGCCGAACGGGTGAAGGGCGATCTCGATACGCTGAAAGCGGAGAATCCCTCCGCCGCCGTGCCGGTGGATCTCGTGACCGCCAGCGGCTCCGGCCTCGACCCCGATATCAGCCCCGATGCGGCTCTGTTCCAGGTGCCGCGCGTCGCCAAGGCGCGCAACATCCCCGAGGAACGCGTCCGAGCGCTGGTGACGTCGCGGATCGAGGGCCGTACCCTCGGCCTGCTCGGCGAGCCGCGCGTGAACGTGCTGGCCCTCAACCTCGCCCTGGACGACCTCGCACGCCCCTGATCCATGCCCGAGACCGGCCGAGACCCGAACCGTCCATCCCCCGACGCGCTGCTCGAAGCGGCGCGACGGGAGGAGCGCGTACGCGGGCGCCTCAAGGTGTTCCTTGGCGCCGCCCCCGGGGTCGGCAAGACCTACGAGATGCTGACCATCGGCCGCGCGCGGCTGAAGGCCGGGGCCGACGTGGTGATCGGCGTGGTCGAGACGCATGGCCGGGCCGAGACAGAAGCCCTGCTCGATGGGTTCGACACCATCCCTCGGCGGCGCGTGCCTTACCACGGCGCAGTCCTCGAAGAGATGGACCTCGACGCGCTGCTCGCCCGGCGGCCGGGCCTCGCGCTGGTGGACGAGCTGGCCCACACCAACGCGCCCGGCTCGCGCCATCCAAAGCGCTACCAAGACGTGGAGGAACTGCTCGACGCGGGCATCGACGTGCTGACCACGCTCAACATCCAGCATGTCGAGAGCCTCAACGACGTCGTGGCCTCGATCACCCGCATTCGGGTGCGCGAAACCGTGCCCGACAGCGTGCTCGACCGTGCGGATGATATCGAGGTGGTGGACCTCAACCCGGACGACCTGATTCAGCGGCTGAAAGACGGGAAAGTCTATGTGCCTGCGAACGCCGAGCGGGCGTTGAGGCATTACTTCTCGCGCGGCAATCTCACGGCACTCCGCGAGCTGGCCCTGCGCCGCACCGCCGAACGGGTCGATGATGAACTCATCAGCCACATGCGGGCCAATGCCATCGCCGGTCCCTGGGCGGCTGGGGAGCGCGTGCTGGTCTGCGTCAACGAGGATCCGCGCGCGGGCAACCTCATCCGCTCGGCCAAACGCCTCGCCGACCGGCTGCACGCGCCCTGGACGGCTTTGGTGGTTGAGGGGCCGCGCTCGGCCTCCCTCGACGAGGCGCAGCGCGATCGCATCGCCGAAGCCCTTCGCCTCGCGGATAGGCTCGGCGGCGACGCGGTGACGGTGCCCGGCGGGCGCCGGATCGCCGAGGACATCCTGTCCTATGCCAGATCGGCTAACGTGAACCACATCATCGTCGGCAAGGCCGCGCGCTCCTGGGCGTTCGAGTTGATCAACGGCTCGGTGGTGCACGATCTGGTGCGCCTGTCGGGCGCGATCAGCATCCACGTCGTGCCCGGAGAGGCGATCGCGCCCGAGCCCGCCAAGAAGGGTCGAAGCGTCTCCGCGCCGTCAGGCCAGGGGGCCGGCGTGGGGGCCTATGCCCTCGCCCTGCTCGTCACCGCCATCGGCCTCGGCCTCGCGCTGCTGGCCCAGCCCGCCCTCGGCACGGAAAATGCCGACCTGTTCCTGCTTACGGGCGTCGTCACGGTAGCGATCCGCAGCGGGCTCGGGCCATCCCTGGCGGCGGTGCTGGCCGCGTCGCTGGCCTACAACTTCTTCTTCCTGCCGCCCCTTTACACCTTCACCATCTCCGATCCGTCGAACGTGGCGGCCTTCGTGCTGTTCACCATCGTCGCCGTGCTGGTCTCGAATCTGGCGGCGCGCACGCGTTTGACGGCGCTGATCAGCCAGTCGCGGGCGCGGGCAACGGAGCGGCTCTACGGTTTTTCGCGGAAGCTCGCCGGATGCGGCACGCTGGACGATGTGCTCTGGGCGACCTGCGCACAGATCGCGGCCATGCTGAAGGTCAGGACCGTCCTGCTCCTGCCCCAGGGCGATGCTGTGACCGTCCGCGCCGGGTACCCCCCGAGGACCGGCTGGAGGAAGCCGATCTCGCCGCCGCCCGCTGGGCCTTCGACAACGACCGCCCGGCAGGACGAGGCGCCGATACGCTACCCGGCGCGCGGCGGTTGTTCATCCCCATGCGGACGGGGCGGGGGACGCTGGGCGTCGTTGGCCTCGACACGGACGGGACCGGCCCGATCCTTACGCCGGAGGACCGGCGGCTCCTCGACGCCTTGGTGGATATGGGCGCCCTCGCGATCGAACGCGTCCGCCTCGTCGAGGATCTTGACCGGGCCGAGCGCGCCGCCGAGACGGACCGCCTGCGGCAAGCCCTGCTGACCTCGATCAGCCACGATCTGCGCACGCCGCTCTCCTCGGTGCTCGGGGCGGCGAGCACCCTGCGCGATCTCGAAGATGTCCTGCCAGCCGGGTCCAAGGCCGAATTGCTCGGCACGATCATCGAGGAATCCGAACGGCTGAACCGCTTCATCGCCAACCTACTCGACATGACCCGTCTGGAGGCCGGGGCGGTGGCGCCGAACCTCGCCCCGCAGGATGTCGGCGAGATCATCGACACGGCCCTGCGGCGGGTCGAGAAGGCACTCGGCGGTCACCATGTCGTCGTGGATGTCGAGCCCGAGCTTCCCGCTCTCCGGCTCGATCCGGTGCTGTTCGAGCAGGTTCTCGTGAACATCCTCGACAACGCGGCCAAATACGCCCCCGAGGCCTCGGCGGTGACGGTTCGGGCGCGACGCGAGGGCGCGAGCGTGCGCATCGACCTGATGGACGAGGGCGACGGCTTGCCGGAAGAGGATACAGAGCGGGTGTTCGACAAGTTCTACCGCGCTCGCAAGGGCGACCGGGTTCGGGCCGGGACGGGACTCGGCCTCGCTATCTCGCGCGGATTCGTGGAGGCGATGGGCGGGACCGTCACGGCGGCCAATCGGCGCGATCGTTCCGGCGCCTGCTTTACCGTGAAGTTGCCGGTGCCTGCTGGACGGAGCGTGAGGGACATCGCGGCATGAGCGCCACCGTCCTCGTGATCGACGACGAGCCGCCGATCCGCAAATTGCTGAGAATGGGCCTTTCGACCCAAGGCTATTCCATCTTGGAGGCGCCGGACGGCCTTACCGCCCTCGACGTGCTGAAGCGCGAAGGCGCAGACCTCGTGATCCTCGATCTCGGCCTGCCCGACATGCGCGGGCACGATCTGCTGCGGACGATCCGTGCCGATCATCCCGATCTGCCGGTGGTGGTCCTGTCGAGCCGGGACGATGAGGGCGGAAAGGTCGAGGCGCTCGATCTCGGTGCGGACGATTACGTCACCAAACCGTTCGGCATGGCCGAATTGCTCGCGCGGCTTCGTGCAGCGCTGCGCCATCAACTCGCCACCCAGGGCGAGCGGCCGATCTTCCGCGTGGAGAACCTGACCGTCGACCTCATTCGCCGCATCGTCCGCGTGAACGATGCCGAGGTGAAGCTGACGCCACGGGAATACGATTTCCTGCGCGTCATGGTGCTCCATGCGGGCAAGGTGCTGACCCATGCCCAGTTGATGCAGGCGGTGTCCACCTCGTCCGATCCGCAATATCTGCGGGTGTACATGCGCCAGCTGCGCCAGAAGCTGGAGGCGGATCCGGAGCGCCCGCGTCTTCTCCTGACGGAGACCGGCGTCGGCTATCGCCTGCGCGCCCCCGATGACGAGACCTTACGCTCGCGATGACGATGGACGAGATTTTCGCGGCCGAGGATGTGCTCGTCGGCCTGCGCGCGCCGAACAAGCGGGCCCTGCTGGATACCCTGGCCCGCCGTGCGGGCGCGGCGTTGGGGCTCGATCCCGAGATGATCGCCGCCGCCCTGTCGCACCGCGAGGAGCTGGGTTCCACCGGCGTCGGGCAGGGCATCGGCCTACCCCATGCGCGGCTCGATGCAATCGCAAGGCCCTACGGCATCCTGGTGCGGCTGCGTGAGCCGATCGCCTTCGACGCCATCGACGAAGCACCTGTCGACCTCGTGGTCCTACTGCTTCTACCCGTTGATCCCCAGAGCGACGGCTCCGCCGCACTGGCGGACGTCGCACGGCGCCTGCGTGACCGGGAGCTGGCGGCATCCTTGCGCGGTGCGCGGGATGCCGCCAAGCTCCGTGCGTTGGCGTGTGGCTGGAACGCGCCTTAAGCTCGCAGCTCGATCAGGCCGCCTGCGACGGACACGGCGTCGGGCCGCCGCCCGGTCTCGGCCGCAGCATAGTGCCACGCAGCCTGACGATCTCGGAACAGGCCGCCGCCGCGCCCGTGGACTTCCAGGGCGACCCAGCGCCCGTGGGCATCCTGGCCGATGACGAAGCGGTTTTCCTCAAGCCCGGCAGAGCGGGCGCGGAGATCGCTGACGGTAAGGGAGGGCAACATCGTCTGAGGGGGTTCGCGCGGTCCTCGATGGGGCCGCACCCATAAGCTGAGGCGAACACCGTGAGGGTTCGAGGGAGGTAAAGCCTGCGCCGCATGAGTAAGCCGTGAGGAAACGCACGTTCCGCGCCCCCGCGGTTCAGAGTGCCCGTTCCGGCTTGCTGCTGGTGAGCCGCAACCTCAGGGGACGCCCGGCAATGGCCCCGCCCAGACCGTCGGTGATGTCGGCGGGCAGGCAGCGCGATACGGCGCCGAGCGCCGCGCCGATGAAGGAACGCTGATCGTCCTCGCTTCCCAAGAGTTTTGAGTGCGCAATCCGGGGCTTGCCGTTGAGCGAGCCGTCGCGCTTCATGCTGAACAGCACCGTCACCTCGGACCCGGCCGCCCCCGGCGACGCGCCCTCGATCTTCACGCAACTGCCGAGATAGGCCCACAGGGCCTTCAGATTATCGGCGGGGGCGCTCCGTGCCGCCGGGGCATGCCCCACGACACAGAACGCCATCGCGAGCGCCGGAAGGTAAGCCCGGCGCATAGCTCAGCCCCTGTTGCTCGTGGCGGTCTGCCCGAACATGATCTTCTTGGCGTCCTCGCTCATGGTCTTCCCGAAATCCGGGTTGATCTTCGGAGCATGCGCGTAAGCCGCCTTGGTGCCGGGTCGCTCGGCAATGGCGTGGAACCACCGCTTCAGGTGGGGGTGCTCATCGAGGTTCTGCCCCTGCTTCTCCCACGGCACGATCCAGGGATAGGAGGCCATGTCGGCGATCGTGTAGTCGGCGCCGGCCATGAATTCCCGGTCGGCCAAGCGCCGGTCAAGGACGCCGTAAAGCCGGTTGGTCTCATTCACGTATCGCTTGATCGCGTAGTCGATCTTTTCCGGCGCATATTGGCTGAAATGGTGGTTCTGGCCGAGCATCGGGCCGAGGCCGCCCATCTGCCAGAATAGCCATTGCAGGGTCTCATACCGCCCGCACATCTCCTGCGGCAGGAACTTCCCGGTCTTCTCCGCGAGGTAGAGCAGGATGGCGCCGGATTCGAACAGGCTCATGGTCCCACCGCCCTTGGGCTCGTGATCCACGATGGCCGGCATCCTGTTGTTCGGCGCGATCTTGAGGAAGTCCGGGTTGAATTGCTCGCCCTTGCCGATGTTCACCGGCTTGATCGTGTAGGGTAGCCCGGCCTCCTCTAAGAACATCGTGATCTTGTGGCCGTTCGGCGTGGGCCAGTAATACAAGTCGATCATCGCACGTCCTCGCTGCAGGCCCTCGATCCGGCCCGGCTCCTGACGCGGGGGAGGTGGGACAGAAGGCGGCCTGGATCAAGCGGGCCGAACCGAATGCGCTCGAGGGACTTTCTCCTGTCGTCGCGGCAACCCGCCACCCGGCGGACCCGCGACTCGAGGACAAGAGCCCATGCCGTGGTACGCCGTGAGTCCGCGTGACCCCGCCGATCCGCGCTGGCCCCTGCCGGGGCGTGAGCGGATCGTCCTGAAGGCCGAGGGGCCTGAGGATGCGCGGGCGCGCTTCGAGGAAGCCTATCCGAGCGAGCCCTACGGCAGCCCCGCCGTGCCGGTGCCCAATGCCGGTCTCGGCAGCTTTCGCGGTGATCCCGACGCCCTCAACGTCGAGGAGACCGGCGAGCCCCCCGCACCGAAGGAGTGAGAGGATGGACGATACGGCCTCGCGCCCGCGCGTGACCCTCGACGGCCAGTTGGTGGATTTCTGGTCGCGCGAGGCCGCGCGCCTCGATGCCTTGAGCGCGAAGGCACGCTTCGGCTGGGAGAAGAGGCGCCTCGCCCGCAAGGCGGCGAAGGCGCGCGAGCAGGCCGACCGCAGCCGCATCCGGGAGGCCGCACGCACCAGTGGTGAGGCGCAAATGAGCCAAGGCTAAACGGTATTCCCCACGCTCCAAGCTTTGCCATGGTCTTCCGGGGGTGACCTCGGATATGCAGCCCGCGTCCCGCAAACCGGTCAGACCATGGAACGCTCGCAGCAAGCCGCCCTGCTCAGCGCAGGTATCGGCGTCGCCGTCACCGCGCTGAAATTCTATGCCGCGTGGCTCACCGGGAGCCTTGCGCTCTATTCCGATGCGCTGGAGAGCATCATCAACGTGGTCGCGGCCGCCGGGGCGTTCATCGCGCTCCGCATCGCCGCCCAACCGGCCGACGAAGACCACCCCTACGGACACCACAAGGCCGAGTTCTTCTCGGCGGTGATCGAGGGAGCGCTGATCATCGTCGCCGCCCTGCTGATCCTCAAGGAGGCCTATCACGGCTTCCTCGACCCGAAGCCCCTGGACGCTCCGATCGCCGGCTTGGCGATCAACGGCCTCGCGGGGGTGATCAATGCCGTCTGGGCCTGGGCGCTGATGCGCAAGGGGCGGGAGTGGCGTTCGCCTGCCCTGATCGCCGACGCGCGGCACATCTTCTCCGATGTGCTGACCTCGATCGGCGTGCTCGGGGGCGTGGCGGCGGTCTGGTACACCGGCTTGCCGATGCTGGATCCGATCATTGCCGGGCTGGTCGCCCTGCAGATCCTGTTCTCCGGCTACCGCATGGTACGTGAGTCGGTGGACGGGCTGATGGACAAGGCCGCTTCCCCGGAGGTGTTGTACCAAGTGCGTTCGGTCATCTCGCAACATGGGGAGGGGGCGCTGGAAGCCCACGATGTGCGGACGCGCTCGGCTGGCCGCGCGACCTTCGTGGATTTCCACCTCGTCGTGCCGGGCGACATGACGGTCGCCGAATCGCACACGATCTGCGACCGGCTGGAAGACGCTCTTGAGACGACCATTCCCGGCACGGTGGTGACGATCCACGTCGAGCCCGGCGACAAGGCCAAGGCACGCGGCCTTCCTGTTCTTTGAAAGAGAAGAGCGCCCCTGCCGGTTCACCGGGGCGCTCTTCCTCGTTCACGCGGGCTGCGAGGGTATCGAGCTCCATGCGTGGAACGGCGGGTTCACCCCGTTGAGGGCGTGATTTCCGATGATCGCGTATTTCCACCGCACCGGATCGTGCAGCGTGTGGGTGCGGGCGTTGCGCCAGTGCCGATCGAGGTTCTCGGCGGCGAGGGTCGAGCGCGTCCCGGCCAGTTCGAACAGCTTGTTCGATGCCGCCAGCGCGATTTCGGTGGTGAGCACCTTCGCCTCGGCCACCGCAAGCTGGGCCGCCGCCACGCTCTCGGCATCCGGTGCGGCGATGGCGGCATCGAGCGCATCCCCCGCCCGGTCGAGCAGGGCTTCCGCCGCGTGCTGGCGGATGGTCAGGTCTCCGATCGCCTGGATCGTATAGGGGTCGTCAGAGGCGCGGTCCTGACCGCTGTCGATCCAGGGGCGGGCCTTTTCCCGGACGAAGGCGATCGTGTCGTCCAGCGCCGCACGCCCGATCCCGGCATCGATCGCCGCCTGGATGATCTGGAACACCGCGCCATCGGTGCGCGGTCCCTCGTAGCCTTTCCAGGCCGGAACGAGATGCGTCTTCGGAACGCGTACATCCTCGATCAGCACCGTGCCGCTCGCCGTGCCACGCTGGCCGAAGGCGGACCAATCGTCGATCACCGTCAGGCCTGGCGCGTCACGCTCCGCGATGGCGTACCAAGCTCGGCCCTCGCCATCGACGGCGACGATGGGCACGAGATGGGCGAGGAGCGCCCCGGTCGAATAGAATTTCTGCCCGCGCACCAGAACGTGGTCGCCGTGATCCACGAAATGGGTCTCGAATTCGGCGGCGCGCTTGGTGCCACGCTCCGAGAAGGCGTTGCCGAAGCGGACACCACGCAGCACCTCCCCAAACAGCAGATGCTTCTGATCCTCGTCCGAAACCGTCTGGATCGCCGCGACGATGCCGAGATGGTTCTGAGCGATCTGGCCGATGGAAGGATCGGCCGCTGAGATGATGGCGACGACCCGCGCCAGCGTCCGATACGACACGCCTGGCCCGCCATAGGCACGCGGCACGTTGATGGACCAGAGGCCGCTCTGCGAGAAGGCGTCCAGCTCTGGCAGAGGACGCGTCGCGTGCCGGTCGCGCTCGGAAGCGCCCTTGCGGAACTCCGCTGCCAGGGCGGTGGCGACGGCAATCGCCTCGGCATCGTCGCGGATCACATGAGCCGGCGCCTCGGGCTTCACGGGGCCAGGCACGCCGCCCGCGCTCGCACCGAGGGCTTGGACATCGACAGCGATGGTCATGGCACTCTCCCTGTCGCGTGGGTCAAGCCGCCGCTGCGGCGGGCGCTGCCTCGCGGGCGGCTTCAAGGGCGCGGACCCGGGGCAGGATCTCGCGGCCGAAATAGGCGACCTCCTCCTGGAAGTGCAGGAAGGCGAGGAGGATGAGGTCGGCGCCCGCATCCTTCAAAGCGACGATGCGCTCGGCGATCTGATCCGGCGTGCCGATCAGGTTGGTGCGGAAGCCGTCATTGTATTGAACGAGATCCTCGAAGGTGGATTTCGCCCAGTTGCCCTCACCCTCCGGGCTGGCCTTGCCCGCGTTCTTCGCCTCATGTCCGAAGGCCTTCACGGCCTCGGGATCGGCCTGGGCGATGATGTCGTCGAGGACGGCGCGGGCTTCCTCCTCGGTATCGCGGGCGATGACGAAGGCGTTCACGCCGATCTTCGGCCTGTTGCCGAACTCGACCGATTTGGCGCGGATGTCATCCACCTGCTTGCGCAATTCGACCGGAGTAGCGCCGTTGGTGAAGTACCAATCCGACACCCGCGCCGCCATGTCCCGCGCCGCCCGCGATGAGCCACCCTGGAATATCTCAGGCTGTGGATCGGCTGGCTTCGGCTTCAATGTGTAATTCGTGTAGCGATAGAAGTCGCCGCGGAAGGTAAAGTTGTCCTGCGTCCAAATTCCTCGCAGGGCGCGGATGAATTCTTCGGAGCGGCGGTAGCGCTCATCATGGTCGAGCCACGGCTCGCCGATGGCGCGGAATTCACCCGCGAACCATCCGGACACGATGTTGACCGCAATACGCCCCTCCGACAACTGCGAGATCGTAGCGATCTGCTTGGCGGCGAGCGTCGGGTTCCAGGGCCCCGGAAGAATGGCCGCGATCACCTTCAGCTTGTTGGTATGGGCCAGAAGATCCTGGCTGAAGGCCACGGATTCATGCTGGTACTCGGCGCCGTAGCCGGCAGTGAAGCGGATCTGGGTCAGCGCGTAGTCGAAGCCCGCCTCCTCGGCGATCTGCGCGAGCTTGCGGTTGTAGCCAGCATCCCAACTCGTGCGCTGAGGAATGCGGCTGACGACGAGTCCTCCGGACACATTCGGCACCCAATAGGCAAAGCGCACGGGCTCGAGCGTCTGATCGCTGCGGATCGTCATGTTCGGCGATATCCTTTTGATGTAAGAAGTAAAGCGTCGCATTTGCGCCGAATGCATATGGCGCTGCGAAAGTACTTCTATCGATCGGGCAAAAGAAGTATCGCGAGGTTAATCCTGGCGGTCAAAGGAATGAAAAGCTCTTTTTCCGACGCGCTCGGAAACGACATGCCACCGCCGACGCGGGCGCGAGGGCGGTTCGTTTTCCTGTCGAAATGAATGCAGATCGTGGGAGGGTCAGGCCGGGTCGTGCAGCCGACGCCACGCGAACACCCCGAAGACGCCGACGAGGCAGGCGGCGATGCCGAACCACGTGAACGCGTATTGCAGGTGGTTGTTTGGGAGATCGACGCGCAGCTGCCCGCCGCGCGGCCACGAGGTCTGACCCGGCATGGCATCCGCCTCGATCAGATAGGGCGCGACGTCCCCAAGCCCGCGCGAGGCTGCGATTCCTGGCACGTCGCGGTTGAACCATTCCCCCTTTGCCGGATCGGGCGCGGGTACGAACATGCCGCGCGGCTCGCTCGCTCGAAGGATGCCGGTGACGCTCGTCTCACCCTCGGCCAAACCAGAGGTACGGTCCTTCTGCGCCTTCAACTCGGTCGGAACGAAGCCGCGATTGATGAGCACGGTGCCGCCACCCTCGCGTTCAAGCGGCGTGAGAACGTAATAGCCCTGGAGAGCCCGGCCCGGCGTCTCGCCCGCCGCGAGACCGTGGACCAGGGTCTCCTTGTCATTCAAGAATCGGCCCGTGACGCGGACGTGCCGGAACTCGTCCGTCGCGGGGTCCCAAGCGGACGTGGTGGGCGGCGCAACGGGCTCAGCCTTCGACTGGCTGATGATCCGCGCGATGAGATCCTGTTTCCAGGCTCTCCGCTCGACCTGCCAGACGCCGAGGCCGATCAGAATCGCCAAGGCAATGAGAGCTGCGACGCCCGGCCCGATCAGGCTGCGCCACGCACCGGGCCGAATCCCGCTCACGGCTCGAAGCGGCCCTGCTCGGCCTTGTTCTTGTACTGGAGCGCGATGAGCAGCCCCTTGAGCGGGCGGACCAGCATCAAGCTGAGACCGATGGAGAGCGTGCCCGCCACCAGGGCATGGACCCACATCGGCGGTTCGTAGGTCACCTCGAGCCACAGGGCCGTTCCGACCACGATGAGGCCGACGATGGACATCACGAAGAAAGCCGGGCCGTCAGCCGAATCGAAACTCGAATAGTCGAGGTTGCAGGCTTCGCAGCGTGGCCGGAGGGCGAGAAAGCCCTGGAACAGGTGGCCTTCGCCACAACGCGGACAGGCGCCGCGCAGGCCTGTCGGGATCGGCGGGGGCGTTGGCATGATGATCCCACTCACAACGGGTCGGCAGCCGGATAGCCGATCGGCGCCGAACGAAGAAGGGGCGGCCGAAGCCGCCCCGTCATGTGTCGTATGTATCGAACCGTCGCGAGGGGCGTCCGGTTCAGTGGGCGGCGTGGCCGATGCCCGAGCCCCACACGTAGATGGCGGCGAAGAGGAACAGCCACACGACATCGACGAAGTGCCAGTACCAAGCGGCAAACTCGAAGCCGAGATGCTGCTTGGGCGTGAACGAGCCAGCGTAGGCGCGCATCAGGCACACGGCGAGGAAGATGGTACCGATGATGACGTGGGCGCCGTGGAAGCCCGTCGCCATGAAGAAGGTGGACGAGTAGATGCTGCCCGAGAAGCCAAACTCGGCATGGGCGTACTCGTAGGCTTGGCAGGCGGTGAAGATGACGCCCAGGACGATGGTCAGCCAAAGGCCGTACTTCAGGCCCTTACGGTCACCGTTCAGCAGGGCGTGGTGAGCCCAGGTGATAGTGGTGCCAGAGGTGAGCAGGATCAGGGTGTTAAGCAGCGGCAGGTGCCACGGGTCGAACGCCTCGATACCCTTCGGGGGCCACGTGCCGCCGGTGAACTCGACGCGCGAGATCTGGATCGGGTCGGCGGTGTAGAGGGCAGCTTCGAAGAAGGCCCAGAACCACGCGACGAAGAACATCACCTCGGAGGCGATGAACATCATCATGCCGTAGCGATGGTGGAGTTGCACGACGCGCGTGTGGTCGCCAGCATCAGCCTCGTGGGCGACGTCCTTCCACCACGAGTACATCGTGTAGAGCACGCCGATGGTACCGAGGCCGAACACATACGGGCCGGGGCTCAGCGTCCCGATCTGCATGTTCTTCATCCAGAACACGGCGCCGAACGCCATGAGGAATCCGGAGAACGCACCGAGCAACGGCCACGGACTTGGGTTGAGGATATGGAAGTCGTGATTCTTGGCGTGCGCCTCAGCCATCGTCCCGTCGCTCCTCGCCCGGCGGTGTAAGCCCTTTCGGCACCACCGCTCTTGCCCAGCTTACCCGCAGCTTTAATCGCTACGGCCCCTCAATGTCACGCACCCGCGATCAGAAATCGCGCTTCGTCCCCGAGGCAGCCGTGTTGGCGACCGCAGCGGTCACCGGTTGGCCGTTCTTGGAGGCAAAGTACGTGTACGACAGCGTCATCTCCGAGAGATGCGCCGTGTTCGAATCGTCCCGCACAGCCGGGTCGATATAGAAGACGACCGGCACGTCGATGGTCTCGCCCGGTTGCAGCGTCTGCTCGTTGAAGCAGAAGCACGCGACCTTCACGAAGTACCCGCCCATCAGGCCGGGCTGGACGTTGAAGGTCGCGACGCCAGCCGTGGGCTTGTCGCTGGTGTTCTTCACGCGGAAGAACACCGTCTTGGTTTCACCGAGCTTCGCCTCGACTTGGTTTTGCTCCGGCGCAAACTTCCAGGGCAGGCCCGGCGCGACGTTGGTGTCGAAATGGACGACCATGCTGTCGTCGCTGCGCGCGGCGGCAACCGATAGGGCAGGGCCCTGACGAGGCGTGCCATCGTAGCCGGTCGCCTTGCAGAAGGCGTCGTAGAGCGGCACCGACGCGTAGGCGAGGCCGACCATGCCGACAGCGAGCCCGCCGCAGAGAATGGCCGTACGCGCTGCGCCGCGCGGAGTCGAAGGACGGGGGGAGGGGGCTGTCATCGCGTCTCCCCTTACAGTGGTCGGTTGAGGACCTGCGGTCCGAGCTTCGCGATGGTCAACACGAAGAACAGCAGGACCATTGCGCCGAGCGCTAGGGCGATCGCCACCGAACGCTTCCGGCGACGGGCCTCTTCCTCGGGCGTGAGCGGCCGATACTCGATCTTGGGATCGGGCATCATGGCTCAGGCCACGACTGCGCGGAACAGGCCGAGGCTCTGCTCGGCGAGCAGCGCCGAGAACAGCGCGAACAGGTAAAGGATGGAGAAGCCGAACATGCCCATGGCCGCCTTCTTCTCTGCCTCTCCCTCGCGGTTCTTCAGCACGCGCACGCTGAATGCCACCATGCCGAGGCCGCCCACGGTGCCCACGACGGCATAGAGCCAGCCGCCGAAGCCAAGGGCCACCGGCGCGAGGCCGAGGGGGAAGAGGAAGAGCGAGTACCAGACAATCTGGCGGCGGGTGGATTCCGGCCCGGCGACGTTCGGCATCATCGGGATACCGGCGCGGGCGTACTCACCGGCCTTGATCAGCGCGAGCGCCCAGAAATGCGGCGGCGTCCAGATGAAGATGATGGCGAAGAGGACGAGGGACTCGATGCCCACATGGCCCGTCACCACGGCCTGGCCGATCACCGGCGGCAGGGCGCCCGCGGCACCGCCGATCACGATGTTCTGCGCGGTCGCCCGCTTCAGCCACATCGAATAGATCACGGCGTAGAAGACGATGGTGAAAGCCAGCAGCCCCGCCGAAAGCCAGTTCGCAGCGAGCCCCAGCACCAGCACGGATGCGACGGACAGGAACAGACCGAAGCCGAGGGCCTCGCTCGGGGTGATGCGCCCGGCCGGGATCGGCCGCCCGGCGGTGCGGGTCATCACGGCGTCGATATCGGCATCCCACCACATGTTGAGGCAGCCCGACGCGCCCGCGCCCACCGCGATGGCGAACAGCGAGATCGCGCCGATGGCGGGCGAGACATGGCCGTGCGAGACGCTCATACCGACCAGCGCCGTGAAGATCACGAGCACCATCACCCGCGGCTTCAGGAGCGCGAAGTAGTCCGGAACGTCACCGCCGACGGTGGTGTCAGCGTGGTTCAAGGAAGTGGTGGCGCTTGTCATCAGGTCCGCTGCTGTTCGGCCCGCGATCCCGCACGCGGGCTCGCGCGACGGGATCCTGTCTATCGGTCTAGTCGGTTCAAGGTGTCGGGGTTCTGCGACCCTCGTCCCCCGGCATTCGCCCCGGGGCGCCCTTGCCGGGAGGTCGCTCTCAGGCGGCCTCCGGGGAAGGGCGGGGGCCGCAAGCGGCCCCCGGCTTCTGTTCTCTTAGTGAGCGCCCGGCTCGTCGACGATGCGGGGCAGCGTTTCGAACTGGTGGAAGGGCGGGGGAGAGGACAGGGTCCACTCCAGGGTGGTGGCACCTTCGCCCCACGGGTTGTCCGCAGCACGCTCCTTGGAGCGGAAGGCTAAGACGACACCGATGATGAAGACGAACATGCCCAGGCCGAAGATGTGGCCGCCGTAGGTCGACACCTTGTGCCAGCCCGCGAACGCCTCCGGATAGTCGGCATAGCGACGCGGCATGCCGGCAAGACCCAGGAAGTGCATCGGGAAGAACAGGACGTTCGCGCCGATGAAGGCCAGCCAGAAGTGCAGCTTGCCGGCCCATTCCGGGATGATGCGGCCCGTCATCTTCGGGAACCAGTAGTAGACACCGGCGAAGATGATGAACACGGCGCCGAGCGACAGCACGTAGTGGAAGTGCGCGACGACGTAATAGGTGTCGTGGAGGTACTTATCGACCGCCGAGTTGGCGAGCACCACGCCGGTCACGCCGCCGACGGTGAAGAGGAAGATGAAGCCCACCGCCCAGTGCATCGCGGCGGTGAAGCGGATCGAACCGCCCCACATGGTCGCGATCCAGGAGAAGATCTTCACGCCCGTCGGCACCGCGATGACCATGGTCGCGAAGACGAAGTAGGACTGCGTCTGGAGCGACAGGCCGACCGTGTACATATGGTGAGCCCACACCACGAAGCCGACGACACCGATCGCGACCATCGCGTAGGCCATCGCGAGGTAGCCGAACACCGGCTTCCGCGAGAACGTGGCGATGATGTGGGACACGATGCCGAAGGCCGGCAGGATCATGATGTACACTTCGGGGTGACCGAAGAACCAGAACAGGTGCTGGTACAGGATCGGATCGCCGCCGCCGGCCGGATCGAAGAAGGTCGTGCCGAAGTTACGGTCGGTGAGCAGCATCGTGATCGCGCCCGCGAGCACCGGCAGCGAGAGCAGGAGCAGGAAGGCAGTGACCAGCTCGGCCCAGGCGAAGAGCGGCATCTTGTGCAGCGTCATGCCGGGGGCGCGCATGTTCAGGATGGTAGTGATGAAGTTGATCGCGCCGAGGATCGAGCCGGCACCCGACAGGTGCAGGGCGAAGATCGCGAAGTCGACGGCCGGGCCGGGATGGCCGGCGGTCGAGAGCGGCGGATACACCGTCCAGCCCGTGCCCGCGCCGCTGGCGCCTGGAGCACCTTCGACGAAGAGCGAGCACAGCAGCGAGCAGAAGCCCGCCACGGTGAGCCAGAACGAGATGTTGTTCATGCGCGGGAACGCCATGTCCGGCGCGCCGATCATCAGCGGCACGAACCAGTTCCCGAAGCCGCCGATCAGGGCGGGCATCACCATGAAGAACACCATGATGAGACCATGGCCCGTGACGAAGACGTTATAGGTCGCCGGGTTGGAGAAGTACTGCAGACCGGGCTGCTCCATCTCCATGCGGATACCGAAGGAGAGGAAGGCGCCGATCATGCCCGCGCAGAACGCGAACAGCAGGTAAAGCGTGCCGATGTCCTTGTGGTTCGTTGAAAGGAACCACCGGGCAAAGAACCCCGGCATATGGTGGTCGTGGGCGTCGTGAGCCCCGGCATGGGTGGCGTGTGTTGCCATCTGAGACGTGCCTTAAGGGTGAACGATTGCGTTGCGGGATGCGGGCGCGGATCAGCGCGCCTCGGCGAAGCTCTTGCCGTTGTCGATGGCGGCGTACTTGGTCTTGGCCTCCTTCAGCCAGTCCGCGTAGGCCTGCTCGCTCACGACACGCACGACGATCGGCATATAGGCGTGGCGCTGACCGCACTGCTCGGAGCACTGGCCATGGAACGTGCCTTCCTTGTCGGCCTTGAACCACATCTGGTTCAGGCGGCCGGGGACGGCGTCGATCTTGAAGCCGAAGGCGGGCATTGCCCAGGAGTGCAGCACGTCAGTGGCGGTGACTTGGATCTTCACGATCTTGCCGACCGGAACGACCATTTCGTTGTCGGTCTGGAGCAGGCGGGGCTGCTTGTCCTCATCTAGGTTGGCGTCAAACGTGAAGCCGCCGCCCTGCTCGGTTTGCGGGTACTCGTAGGACCAGTACCAAGCGTGACCGATGACCTTCACGATCATGTCCGCCTTCGGGTCGGAGAGCTGCGTGCGCAGCAGGCGGAAGGAGGGGATCGCCACGGCGACCAGGATCAGCACCGGCACGATGGTCCAGGCGACCTCGATGGCGGTATTATGGGTGAAGCGCGACGGCGTCGGGTTCCGCTTCTCGCCGAAGCGGAAGATGCACCACAGGATCAGGCCCAGCACGAAGAGTGAGATCGCGAACGAGATCCAATGCAGGCCGATCTCGAAATTCAGGATGTCGCGGGCATTCTCGGTGACCGGGATCTGCCGGCTCATTTCCCACGGAACAGGTTGTCCGAACCCGGCGGCCGAAGCCGGTACCGTGCCGGCAAGTAATGCGCCGAGGAACGGTAAGGCCGAGCATGACCTGGTGAACGTCCGCACCTTACGCATTCCTCTCATGGCTCCCCGTCCATTTGCCCCATGTCGACTGCCCCATCTTGACTGTGCGGGAACCATCGCCGACCTGACGGATAGCTCGACCTGTCGCTGACCGAGCTTCTGCGAGTGGCTTCAGATCACAAGGACGTTCCCTGTGCAACCACCCAAGCGTCGCATGGAAGGCTTTCAAGAGGCCGGAAGCGTCGCAGATCGGCAACAGGGGCCGCTTCGTGCCGTCGATGCGCCCATGCTAGTCATCGACTACGTGGGTCAGCAGTTTCGCCCCGGATCGCGACCCCTCGCGGTCGAGGCACCGGTCAATCTCGTCTACGGCAGCGTGCCGCATGCGGTGATGATGGCCACCCCCGGCGATCTCGAGGATTTCGCCTACGGCTTCAGCTTGACCGAAGGCATTGTCGAGGATGCCTCGGAGATCCGTGAGGTGAGGCTCGAGGCTGTGGAAGACGGCCTTCGCCTTTTAGTCGAACTCGCGCCCGGTCGCCTGCGTGAGCACCTGGCACGCAAGCGGGCGATCAGCGGTCGAACGGGTTGCGGGGTCTGCGGTATCGAGGATCTCGCAGCGATCCCCCGCGCCGAAACGCGGCTCGCGCCGTCCGTGACGGTCTCCGTGTCGGCGGTGGCGAAGGCGCTCGCCGGGCTGGACTCCGAACAGCATCTCGGTGCCGTGACGCGAGCGGTCCATGCCGCTGCCTGGGCGCGGCTCGATGGGACCATTCACGCGGTGCGCGAGGATGTCGGTCGCCACAATGCTCTGGACAAGCTGATCGGCGCCCTGATGCGCGATGGCACCGATCCAGCCACTGGGTTTCTGCTGATCACCAGCCGCTGTTCGTTCGAAATGGTGGAGAAGGCTGCCCGTCTGGGTGCCGCCATCGTCGTCGCGATTTCCGCGCCAACCTCGCTGGCGCTAGAGCGCGCGACGGCACACGGGCTGACCCTTTGCGCCATCGCCCGGTCCGACTCCCTCACCGTCTTCACGGGCGGCGAGAGATTGCGGCGCGATCTCGGCTGAGGCGGCTTATTGCTACGGCTGCGCGGCGTCGCCGTCCTTGCCGGGCGTGCCCGGAACGACGGTCGCCCCGCCGATCACGCGGACGTTGCGCTTGCCCTCCGTAGGCGGATCCTTCCAATCCGGCTTCGGCGCCGTGGTCGAAGCGACGGGTTTGGGCTCCGGAGCGGGGTTCGTCGTGGCGGCAGGCGTCGCAGCGGCCGGTTGGGCCGCTTCGGGTGCGGCCTTCGGCGCGGGCACGACGGGGCTCACCTTCGCGAGCGACGGCTTCTCCGGCTGGCGCGTCGGGCTGGTTCGGGCGACCTTGCGCGGCGGTTCGGCGCGGTGACCACCATCGGGATTAAGCCCGAGCGGATTACTCTCCTGGGGCCGGACAGCCTCCGGAACCGGTCTGCGGGGTTGGCGCAACGCGGGGCCGGACTCGTAGGGCGCGGGCTGCGGCGGCCGGGCCGCCTCGTCTTCCGTCCAGCCATAGCCGGGCATCCCGCGGGTCGGTGGCCGTTCGAGTCGGGCGTAGACCTCCGGGCTCGGCCCGTGTTCACGACCCATGATGGCACCGGTCGCCGGGTCGACTACGACGCGGACCGGCATCCCGGCGGGGCTGACGGCATCGACCACGTAGGCGCGTCCATCGAATCGCGGGCGGCCGATCCCTGTAAAGCCGCGGTCGGCAAGACGCCACGCGATGACCCGCGGCGGCAAAACGTCGTCTTCGAAGAAGGATCCGGCGAAGCCCTGAGCCCCGGCGATTTGGCTCGAAGTCAGCAATAGGCCTGCGGAAAGGAGGGCCGCGCGCAAGGCACGGTTCCGCAGCTTCGCGCTCGAGGCCTTCGCGCTCACGCTCATCACACTCGTTCCCGATTCTGGAGACCCGGCCGGGTGATCCGGTATTGGCATGGCCCCCGTCCGGTGTGTCCGGTCGTCGGCCATGCCGTCGAGGTCGTTGCCCCGCATGCCGCTTGTGCTCGGCCCGGCCTATAGACCTCCGGAATCGGGCGACATTGCGAAGGCCGTGAGGCTGCGCGAGGCCGATGGGATGCGGCTGTTGGTTGCAAGGGGCCCAAGGCGCTGGGGCCCTTGCTGAAACCATTTCAATCTGCCAACTTCGCGATTTAGGACAGTAGCACTGTCCCATTCGCCTCGGTCGCGCGACGCGCGCGGGCGCAAATGCCGTGAGAAGAGACCGCGCCGCCTTGTGCGACCGGGCCTCCGGGCTCCGCCACATGGGGCGGCCCGCTGCGTCTTTTGCGCCCCGGCCGGTCGAAAGTGGTATCGAGGCACGAAACCTGCTCGCGGAACCCGAAGGGTCGGGCGCGGCTCGCGACGAGGGAAGGGACTAGAGGAAGCATGGCTGGACGCGGACACGCCCCCGAGCCGAACGCTCCCCGCGGCGCTGCGATGCCGCTGATCGTGCGCGACCCTGCGCTTCCCAAAGCTCAGGGCGCGTACAATCCTGCCCATGAACGCGACGCCTGTGGCGTCGGTTTCATCGCGGACATGCATGATCGCCGCAGCCACTCGATCGTGCAGCAGGGCCTGAAGATTCTTGAGAACCTCGACCACCGGGGCGCCGTCGGTGCGGACCCGAAGATGGGCGACGGTTGCGGCATCCTCACCCAGATCCCGCACGCCTTCTTTGCGGATGAATGCTCGCGCCTCGGCTTCGAGCTTCCGCCCGCCGGGCAATACGCCATCGCGCAGCTCTTCCTGCCGAAGGCCGAGCAACCGCGCCGGGTGATCGAGGGTATCGTGGCCTCGACGCTGGCCGCCGAAGGCCTGCCCCTGCTCGGCTGGCGCGACGTGCCGGTCGATTCGACCGATCTCGGCAAGGCTGTGCTCGCGACCGAGCCGTGCCACCGTCAGGTGTTCATCGGCCGCCCGGCTTCCGTGACGGATCAGGACGCGTTCGAGCGTCGGATCTACGTCGCCCGTAAGGCGATTTCGAACACCATCTACGGTCACGACGACCAGCGGATGAAGGAGTTCTACCCGGTCTCCGTGTCGACCCGCACCATCGTCTATAAGGGCATGGTGCTGGTGAACCAGCTCGGGAACTACTTCCTCGACCTGAAGGACGAGCGGTTCGTGTCCGCGTTGGCGCTGGTCCACCAGCGTTTCGCCACCAACACCTTCCCGACCTGGCGCCTGTCCCACCCCTATCGCTTCGTCGCGCATAACGGTGAGATCAACACCCTGCGCGGCAACGTGAACTGGATGGCCGCCCGTCAGGCGAGCGTCGATTCGGAACTGTTCGGCAACGACATTTCGAAGCTCTGGCCAATCTCCTACGAGGGGCAGTCCGACACGGCCTGCTTCGACAACGCGCTCGAATTCCTCGTGATGGGTGGCTATCCGCTCGCTCATGCGATGATGATGCTCATCCCCGAGGCCTGGGCGGGGAACCCGCTCATGGATGAGGAGCGTCGTGCCTTTTACGAGTACCATGCCGCTCTGATGGAGCCGTGGGACGGTCCGGCCGCCGTGGCCTTCACCGATGGGCGGCAGATTGGTGCCACCCTTGACCGCAACGGCCTGCGCCCGGCCCGCTACATCGTAACCGACGACGGTCTGGTCGTGCTCGCCTCCGAGGCTGGCACCCTGCCGATCCCGGACGAGAAGATCGTTCAGTCCTGGCGCCTCCAGCCGGGCCGGATGCTGCTCATCGACCTTCAGAAGGGCCGCATCGTCTCTGACGAGGAGATCAAGGGCGAGTTGGCCAAGGCGCACCCCTATGCCGATTGGGTCAAGAACACCCAGATCGTGCTGGAAGACCTGCGCCCGGTGCAGCCGCGCGAGTCACGGGGCGACGTGAACCTGCTCGATCGCCAGCAGGCCTTCGGCTACACCCAGGAAGACCTCAAGCTTCTGATGCAGCCCATGGCCGTCACCGGCCAGGAGGCGGTCGGCTCCATGGGTACGGATACGCCGCTCTCGGCGCTCTCCGAGAAGTCGAAGCTGCTCTACACCTACTTCAAGCAGAACTTCGCGCAGGTCACGAACCCGCCGATCGATCCGATTCGCGAGGAGGCCGTGATGAGCCTCGTCTCGTTCATCGGTCCCCGGCCGAACCTGCTCGACATGGAAGGCGCCTCCCGCCGCAAGCGGCTCGAGGTGCGCCAGCCGATCCTGACCAACGGCGATCTGGAGAAGATCCGCTCCATCGGTCATTTCGAGGATCGGTTCGACACCAAGACGCTCGACATGACCTACCCCGCCGAGAACGGCGCTGCGGCCATGGAAGGCGCGCTGGACCGGCTGTGCGACCGCGCCGAGGCGGCGGTGCGTGGCGGTTACAACATCATCGTGCTCACCGACCGGGCAGTCGGGCCGGATCGTATCCCGATCCCGGCGCTGCTCGCCACGGCGGCCGTTCACAATTACCTGATCCGCAAGGGACTGCGGACCTCGGTCGGCCTCGTGGTCGAGTCGGGCGAGCCGCGCGAAGTGCATCATTTCGCCTGCCTCGCCGGCTACGGCGCCGAGGCGATCAACCCGTACCTCGCCTTCGAGACCCTTCTCGAAATGAAGGACGAGTTCCCGCCGGACCTGACCGACGACGAGATCATCTATCGCTACATCAAGGCGATCGATAAGGGCCTGCTGAAGGTCATGTCCAAGATGGGCATCTCGACCTACCAGTCGTACTGCGGCGCGCAGATCTTCGATGCCGTCGGCCTCAACTCGGCCTTCGTGGCCCGGGACTTCTTCGGCACGGCGACGACCATCGAGGGCGTCGGCATGGCCGAGGTCGCCGAGGAGACAGTGCGCCGTCACCGCGATGCCTTCGGCGACGCGCCGGTCTACCGGAACGCGCTCGATGTCGGCGGCGAGTACGCCTACCGCCTGCGCGGCGAGGTTCACACCTGGACGCCGGACACCGTGGCGACCCTGCAGCACGCGGTGCGCATGAACGTGCCCGAGCGCTATCGGGAATACGCCAAACTGGTGAACCAGCAGGAAAACCACCTCAAGACCCTGCGTGGCCTGTTCCGCATCAAGTCCGCCGAGGAACTCGGCCGGGCACCGGTGCCGCTCGACTCGGTCGAGCCCGCCGCTGAGATCGTGAAGCGGTTCGCCACGGGCGCCATGTCCTACGGCTCCATCTCCAAGGAGGCGCATGAGACGCTGGCCATCGCGCTGAACTCGTTCGGCGGTCGCTCGAACTCGGGTGAGGGCGGCGAGGAGGTGGAGCGGTTCAAGCCACTGCCGGATGGGCGCTCGCGTCGGTCGGCGATCAAGCAAGTGGCCTCGGGCCGGTTCGGCGTGACGACGGAATACCTCGTCAACTCGGACATGATGCAGATCAAGGTGGCCCAGGGTGCCAAGCCCGGCGAGGGCGGCCAGCTGCCCGGTCACAAGGTCGATGCGAAGATCGCCAAGGTCCGCTACGCCACGCCGGGCGTCGGCCTGATCTCGCCGCCGCCGCATCACGACATCTACTCGATCGAGGATCTGGCTCAGCTGATCTTCGACCTGAAGAACGTGAACCCGTCGGCCGACGTGTCGGTGAAGCTCGTCTCCGAGGTCGGTGTCGGCACCGTCGCGGCGGGCGTCGCCAAGGCGCGGGCGGACCACATCACTATCTCGGGCTTCGACGGGGGTACGGGCGCGGCGCCGCTCACCTCCCTGAAGCACGCGGGTGGCCCGTGGGAGACCGGGCTGGCTGAGACCCAGCAGACACTGGTGCTCAATGGCCTGCGTGGCCGCGTCGCCCTCCAGGCGGATGGTGGCCTTCGCACCGGCCGCGACGTGATGATCGCGGCCCTGCTCGGCGCCGACCAGATGGGTTTCTCGACCGCGCCGCTGATCGCGGCGGGCTGCATCATGATGCGCAAGTGCCACCTGAACACCTGTCCGGTGGGCGTGGCGACGCAGGATCCCGTTCTGCGCAAGCGCTTCAAGGGCACGCCCGAGCACGTGGTGAACTACTTCTTCTTCGTGGCGGAGGAGGTTCGGGAGATCCTGGCTTCCCTCGGCTTCACGAAGCTCGAAGAGGTGGTCGGCCGTTCGGACATCCTCGATAAGGTCGCGGCCATCCGGCACTGGAAGGCGCGGGGCCTC
Source organism: Methylobacterium komagatae (assembly GCF_042661665.1). Lineage (NCBI taxonomy): Bacteria > Pseudomonadati > Pseudomonadota > Alphaproteobacteria > Hyphomicrobiales > Methylobacteriaceae > Methylobacterium > Methylobacterium komagatae. The sequence continues at coordinate 97,098 of NZ_JBHSWN010000001.1, read as the reverse complement.
GACTTCACCAAGCTGTTCCACCGGCCGGATGTCGGTCCCGAGATGGCGATCCGCCATGTCGAGACCCAGCATCACCCGATCGACGACGTCCTCGACCGGCGGCTGATCGCTGGGGCGCGCAGCGCCATTGATACCGGCGAGCCGGTGGTGCTCACCGACACGATCCGCAACTCGGACCGTGCGGCGGGTGCGATGCTCTCCGGCGAGGTCGCCAAGGCTCTTGGCCACGAGGGCCTGCCCGACGATACGATCAAGGTGCAGCTCTCCGGCACGGCCGGCCAGAGCTTCGGTGCCTGGACGGCGGCGGGCGTGACCCTCGAACTGACGGGCCATGGCAACGACTACATCGGCAAGGGCCTTTCCGGCGGCAAGCTGATCATCCGGCCGAGCGACGCCCTCAAGGCGCCGTCCGAGCGGACGATCATGGCGGGCAATACGGTGCTCTACGGGGCAATCGCGGGCGAGTGCTACATCCGCGGTTCGGCGGGCGAGCGGTTCGCCGTGCGCAACTCGGGCGCCATCGCGGTGGTCGAAGGCATGGGCGACCATGGCTGCGAATACATGACCGGTGGCGTCGTGGTGTCGATCGGCGAGACTGGGCGCAACTTCGCGGCGGGCATGTCTGGCGGCCTCGCCTATGTGCTCGACGAGGACGGATCGTTCTCGAAGCGCTGCAACCTGTCGATGGTCGATCTGGAACCCGTCGAGGAGGAGGACGACCTGATGCGTCGCTTCCACCAGGATGGCGACCTGGAGACCAAGGGCCGGGTCGACATCCTGGCCGACATGTCGGGCCACGACGAGGAGCGGCTGAGCCAGCTCATCACCAACCATCTCAAGTACACGGGCAGCCCCAAGGCCAAGGCGATCCTCGACAACTGGGCGGAGTACCGCACCAAGTTCGTCAAGGTGATGCCGGTGGAGTACCGCCGGGCGCTGCGCGAGATGGAAATGGCGCGGATGCCGGTGGCGGCGGAGTAATCCGAACCGCGATCAACCGGCGCGCGGAAAGGGCCGCGCGCCGCAGCCAGCATTTTTTCATAGGCCACCGGACCGCACGATCCGCCTCGGCCGCAAGGGTTGATCGATGGGCAAGATCACGGGCTTCCTCGAATTCGATCGGCAGGAGCAGAAGTATCAGCTCGCCGCCGACCGCGTTCGGCACTTCCGCGAGTTTACGCTCCCGCTGGACGAGCATGACCTGACCAAGCAGGCGGCGCGCTGCATGGATTGCGGCATCCCGTTCTGCCATGGCCCGACGGGTTGCCCGGTCCACAACCAGATCCCGGATTGGAACGACCTCGTCTTCCAGTCGGATTGGGAAGAAGCCTCGCGCAACCTCCACTCCACGAACAACTTCCCCGAATTCACCGGCCGCATCTGCCCCGCGCCCTGCGAGGAAGCGTGCACCCTGAACCTCGAGAACCAGCCGGTCGCCATCAAGACGATCGAGCAGGCCATCGCGGATCGCGCTTGGAACATGGGCTGGATCAAGCCGGAGATTTCCGAGATCCGCACTGGCAAGCGGGTGGCGGTGATCGGCTCCGGTCCGGCGGGCATGGCGGCGGCGCAGCAACTCGCCCGCGTCGGCCACACCGTCCATGTGTTCGAGCGCGAGCCGAAGGCGGGTGGCCTGCTCCGTTACGGCATTCCGGACTTCAAGATGGAGAAGCGCCACATCGATCGGCGCGTGAAGCAGATGGAAGCCGAAGGTGTGGTCTTCCACTACAATCAGAACGTCGGCGTCACGAAGCCAGTCGAAGAGCTGAAGGCGGAGTACGACGCCGTGATCTTCTGCGGCGGCGCCGAGGATCCGCGCAACCCGAACCTGCCGGGGCAGGAGCTCGAGGGCGTGCATTATGCGATGCCCTACCTCGTGCAGTCGAACCGCCGCGTCGGACAGGAGCCGATGCGGGGTAACGGCGAGGCGCCGATCCTGGCCAACGGTAAGAACGTCGTCGTCATCGGCGGCGGCGATACCGCGTCCGATTGCGTCGGCACGGCCTTCCGCCAGGGCGCGCTCTCGGTAACCCAGCTCGACATCCGCCCCCGCCCGCCGGAGCGCGAGGACAAGCTGACCGTGTGGCCTTACTGGCCGACGAAGATGCGCACCTCGTCGAGCCAGGCGGAAGGCGCGGAGCGTGAGTTCCAGGCTGCCACCCTTCGCCTCGAAGGCAACAAGAAGGGTGTGCTGACGGGCGTCGTCTGTGCACGTGTGGATGCCAAGCGTCAGCCGATCCCTGGCACCGAGTTCGTCCTGCCCGCCGATCTCGTCTTCATGGCGATCGGCTTCGCCGGATCGGTTCAGAAGGGCCTGCTCGAGCAATCCGGCGTCACGGTCGACAAGCGCGGCAACGTGACGGCGAACGAGGACGATTACCGCACCTCCGATCCGAAGATCTGGGCGGCAGGCGACATGCGCCGTGGCCAGTCCCTGGTGGTGTGGGCGATTCGCGAGGGACGTCAGGCCGCCCGCGCCATCGACGAGGCGTTGATGGGCGCGAGCGTCCTGCCGCGCTGAGGCGCGATAGGATCAGCCGGGGGGCCAGCGGAAATCGTCGGCTCGCCCTGGCTGCGGCGCGGGAGCGTTCCCACGCAACAGGGTGCGTTCCACGGTTCCGGTGGAATCGCCGTCGAGGGGGCGCCCCGTCATCAATGCGCCGCCGGGCGATGTCTCGTTTCGTGAGAGGGGGACGACCGGCCCGGCCACCGGCTTCACCGGCAAGGCAGGAATGCCCGCTGGCTCGGGCAAGCTCGGCAGCATCGCGGTGATCTGCCGGTCGATCGCGGCCGTGTCCGACGGCGGCGCCTCGCCGCCATCCAGGCTCGCGGCCGGAACGCCCGCGGGGGCACCCGGTGTCACGGCCGCCGTCGGCGGTTGCTCCGACAGCGCGGGCGCGGCGGTGCCCATCAGGCGCTTCAGTTCGATATCCGCGAAGTGCGCGAGCTTGCGATCGCCCGCCTTCGTGAAATGTACGCCGTCGGAGGTCCGCAGCTTCGCGATCTGACCTTCCGGATCTGGGCCAGATGACGCATAGCGATCCCGGTCGTCCACGAAGCCCGGCCAGATGTCGACGTAGGTTGCCCCTGCCTTGGTCACCGCTTCGCGAACCAGATCGTTGATCGAGGCGAGGTCGCGCATGAGGCTCGGGTTCTGCATCGGCGGCAGCCCGACCCAGATCAGCGGTATCTTACGGTCGGTGAAGGGCTTCACCATCGCCTCGACCCGCGCCCGGTACAGCTCCTTCCAGCGATCGGTCAGGGGTTCGATCGTGGCATCACCGTCGCGGATGACCTGCCGGTCGTTCGCGCCCACCATCACGAGCCCGTAGCGCACCTTCGGGTTGGCCTGAAGATAATCGTCCGCCACCTTCGGCCAGTCGACGACGTCCTTGCGGACGAGGCCGCTATCGCCTTTCGAACGGTCCATCACCGCGACGTCGGCATTGTCCTCGAAGGCATCGTCGAGGCCCTTGGCCAGATGGTCGGCCAGGGAATCGCCGAACACGGCGATCTGCACGCTCGGATCCGGCTTGGCGGCCACGGCCTTCGGCGGCTGCGGCGCGCGGGCAGGTTGCTGGCGGCGGCGCACGCTCGCTGGCGGGCGCTGGCTATCCGCCGTGCCGTAGTTGCGCTGGCGCGGCGGCGGGGGACGATAGGCGCGCTCGGGCGGCGGCGCGACCTGCGGCTGCGGCCGGTCTTCCCACGGCCAATAGAACTGGCGCGGCTGCTCCGGCGGCGGCGCGTAGCGCTGCGGGCGTGCATAGGCGTCATCGCGATAGGCGCGGCGGCGCGGCGGCGCCTGGTAGTTTCCCCCGCGCGGATCGGCATAGCCGTCGCCCCATTGGGCTTTGGCCTCGCCCGGCGGGAGCAGGGCCAAGCCGAGCACAACCGCGAGGGAAAGAGGGTAGAGCGGCTTCGTCATTCACCCACGCCTTCCGCGTCCGCCCGAGAGCGCTCCTTACGATAACGAAATGAACCGTCTTCGTCTAAGCGCCCGCTTAAGGACCTTTGAGATGCGAGAGCAGCGCGGGCGAGGCATAACCGTCGGCGGGCAAGCCGGCGTCGATCTGGTAGCGGCGCACGGCCTCGCGCAATTTCGGCCCTGCTCTGCCATCGGCGTCGCCCCGATAGAAGCCCTTCGCGGTCAAGCCTTGCTGCAAGGCCTTGATGCCGGCGCCATCGAGGCGTGGCGCCTTGGTCGGCCACGGCGCCGCAAGCGCTGGCCCTCCGGCCAAGCGATCCGCCAGATGACCGACCGCCAACGCGTAGGAATCCGAGGTGTTGTAGCCTCGGATCACCTCGAAATTGTCCGTCAGCAGAAAGACCGGACCGCCGAGCCCACCCGGCAGGAACAGGCTTCCTTTGCCGATACCGGGCAGCGCGCCGCCATCGGTGCGCATGACGCCGCGCGACGTGAAATCGGACAGGTCGGCCGCATAGCGGCTGAGATCGAAATCCTGTGGCAGCCGCACCTCGTAGCCCCAGGACAAGCCGGGCCTCCAGCCCAGATCCTTGAGGTAGGAGGCAATGGAGGCGAGGGCGTCGGCATCGTCCTGCCAGATGTCGCGGCGTCCATCGCCGTCGAAATCGACGGCGTGGCCGAGATAGGTCGAGGGCAGGAACTGGACCTGACCCATCGCGCCCGCCCAGCTTCCGCTCATCGCTGACGGGGTGATGTCGCCGCGTTGGAGGATCTGCAGCGCGTCGAGCAATTCGTTCCGGAACAGATCGCCACGATGTCCTGCCGAGGCCAAAGTCGCCAGGGCACGGATCGTCGGCACTGTCCCGGCGCTGGCACCGAAATCGGATTCGACGCCCCAGATCGCCAGCACGACGCTCTCCGGGACGCCGTAGCGCGCCTCGATGGCTTGGAGTGTCGCGGCTAGCGCTTGCGCCCTCGCGCGTCCCCGCGCGATCCGGCCCGGTGTCACCGCACCGACGAGGTAGTCCCAGACCGGTCGGCTGAACTCACCCTGCTTCTTCGTCCGCGCGAGGATCGACGGATCCGGCGCCTTCACTTCCCGGAAGGCAGCATCCAGTGTCGCATCCGAGACGCCACGCGCCGCCGCATCGCGGCGCAGGTCGGTGAGGAAGGCAGCGAAGCTCGCCCCGCCCTCTGGTTTGGCTCCCGCCGGAGCGGCACCGCACAAGATCAGAAGAGTGAGCGCTGCCGCGAGCCGGCGCATCATTCAGGTCCGGTTGCGCTTGGCGAGATGGTCTTCCCAGGCAAGCGCCTGTGTCACGATCGTCTCCAGATCATTGAAGCGCGGCTCCCAACCCAGGCTCTCGCGGATCTTGTCGACACCGGCGACGAGTTGGGCCGGGTCGCCCGGCCGACGCGGGCAAATACGCACGTCAAAATCGACGCCGGAGACTCGCTTCACGACCTCGACCACTTCCAGCACCGAATAGCCCTGCCCGTAGCCGCAATTCATCACGAGGCTTTCGCCTCCGCTACGCAGATGGTCGAGGGCGAGACGATGGGCGTCGGCGAGATCGGTGACCTGGATATAGTCCCGAAGGCAGGACCCGTCCGGCGTGGGATAGTCCGTTCCGTAGACGTCGAGCCGCTCGCGACGACCGAGAGCCGCCTGGGTCGCCACCTTGATGAGGTGGGTGGCATTCGGCGACGACTGACCGGAGCGGCCCTTCGGATCGGCCCCGGCGACGTTGAAGTAGCGCAGCACGACGTAGGTGAAGCCGAGCGCCGCCGCCGCGTCGGCGATCATCCACTCGCTCATCAGCTTGGAGCGGCCATAGGGGTTGATCGGGTTGAGCGGCACGGATTCGAGGACCGGCACGGCCTCCGGCTCGCCATAGACGGCGGCGGTCGAGGAGAAGATCACATGGCGCACACCCGCGCCCACCGCCGCCTCGATCAGGGCGCGCGTCTTCACCGTGTTGCCGAGGTAGTAACCGAGGGGATCGGACACGGAATCCGGCACCACGATCTTCGCGGCGAAATGCGCCAGCGCGTCGATCTCGTGCTCCCGGATCGTGCGCACGACGAGATCCTGATCGGCCACGTCGCCGACGACGAGGTGGACGCCCTCGGGCACGGCCCAATCGAACCCGGTCGAGAGATCGTCGAGGACCACGACCTTATCGTGCCCAGCATCGAGCAGGGCCAGCACCATGTGGCTGCCGATATAGCCGGCGCCGCCCGTCACGAGGACTGCCATCCCGATTTCTCCGTTGATCGTGGGCGTTAACGCTACACGTAGCGTCCGCCGATATATTTACGTCGGACTACCCGGCAGTATCATGAAAAGGGCCTTGCGAGGGCCGTCGCGGTCTGTCTCATCGTCCCAGTGTCGTTCCAACTCACAGCTTCAAGGCCATCGCACGATGAAACCGATCCGCAAGGCCGTCCTCCCCGTCGCGGGTCTGGGCACGCGTTTCCTCCCGGCGACCAAGGCCGTCCCCAAGGAAATGCTGACCGTGGTCGACCGGCCGGTCGTCCAGCACGTGGTGGATGAGGCGCGCGAGGCGGGCATCGAGCATTTCATCTTCGTCACCGGCCGGGGCAAGGCAGTGATCGAGGACCATTTCGATATCGCCTACGAACTCGACCGCACCCTCCAGGAGCGCGGCAAGCAGGCGATCTACGAGGAGTTGAAGAAGGATCTGCCCCAGGCCGGCCAGACCAGCTTCACCCGCCAGCAGGCGCCCCTCGGCCTCGGCCATGCGGTCTGGTGCGCTCGAGAGATCGTCGGCGACGAGCCCTTCGCCGTTCTTCTGCCGGACATGCTGAGCCGGGGCTGCATGGGTCAGATGCTCGCGGCCTACGAGCGGCACGGCGGCAACGTCATCGCCGTGGAAGAGGTCGCCCCCGAGGAGACCCACCAGTACGGCATCGTCAGCGTCGGCGAGACCTACGGCCAGACCTTCGAGATCACCGGCATGGTGGAGAAGCCGAAGCAGGGCACGGCCCCGTCGAACTACATCATTTCCGGTCGCTATATCCTTCAGCCCGAGATCTTCGGTATCCTCGAGCACGGCAAGAAGGGCGCAGGCGGCGAGATCCAGCTCACCGACGCCATGATCGACCTGATGGGCGAACAATCCTTCTTCGGCATGAAGTACGAGGGCCGCACCTACGACACCGGTTCGAAGCTCGGCTTCCTGACCGCGAACCTTGCCTACGGACTGGAGCGGCCGGACCTCGCCGGCCCGCTCAAGGCCGAGATCGCCAAGCTGCTCGCCGAGCAGTGAGAGGGCCTACAGCTTAGCAAGGGAGCCATGCGCCGAAAGCGGGCATTCGGGGACGAACGCCTCTTGTCTTTTGTGCGGCGCACTTTAGATTGTGCATTGCAGGAACGCGATGGCGTCGCGGTCCTGCTGCCCTTCTTGGGCGTTTCCTCCCTAGACTTCGGGCCGCTCCTTCGGGAGTGGCCTTTTTTCTTGGCGCAATCGCCTATTCGGCGGCCATGCGGGGGAGGGGTATCTCTGTCGACCCCGTCGCCACGGCTGTCACGATCGCTTCAAGCGCCGTGACGAGGCCGGAAAAACTTCGGGTCAGAGCCATGCTCGACTCGTTCATGTAGAGCGCGCGGTTCAACTCGATTTGTAGAGCGTGCCGCCCAAGGTTCGGCTCACCGTAATGCTCGGTGATGAACCCTCCCGCGTAGGGTTTGTTACGCACCACGCGGAAACCGTGTGCCTGAAACTGGCTCTCGAACGCGTCGATGAGTGTTGGCGCGCAGGCCGTACCATAGCGATCACCGAGCACTACGTCGGCCTTGGCATCGTCGCGCCCCAGGCTCGTCGAGGGCATCGAGTGGCAATCGATCAGAATGCAGCGGCCGTGGCTCTTCGCCGTACGCTGGATCAACCCGCGCAGGGTGCGGTGATACGGTTTGTAGAGCGTCTCGATCCGGGCGACCGCTTCTCCGGCGGGGATCCGGCCCGGATAGATTTCCTGCCCATCGGCCACGACGCGCGGAACGGTGCCGAGCCCGCCCGCCACTCGCATGGAGCGTGTGTTGGCGAAAGGCGGCAACCGCCCGTCGAACATACGCGGGTCGAGCTCGTAGGGCTCCCGGTTCACATCGAGATAGGCGCGGGGAAAGTTCGCCCGCAGGAGGGGCGCACCGAGGCGTACGACGGGCGCGAAAAGCCGGTCGACATGCGCATCTTCTGATCGCCGAAGGCTCAACCCGTCCAGACGCGAGGCCGCGAGGAAGCTCGACGGGTAGATCGCCCCGGAATGGCCGGTGTTGAAGACGAAGGGGATCGAATGGTCGTCCGGCTCGTCCACGACGAAGGGTGGATCGAACAGGCTGGCGGGCTCGGCTGGCCCCGGTGTTTCCGTGGCGGAGATTGTCATCGTCGGCGTGGACGCTCCGGTCGCGATCCCGTATCCCGTCTGCACAGTCTGGGGCGGAGATTCGCCCCTGTCCACTGGGCGGATGCCCCGTTGCAGCGACACAACGGCTGGCAGTTCACCAGCGAGCGGTTCCCGCTGAGGTTACCACTTGTTTACCAACCCGTCCCTTTATGGGATCAACGCTTCGATTCGAGGACTCGGAACCGTCCGATGAAAATTCTGCTGGCGGAAGACGACAACGACATGCGCCGGTTCCTCGCGAAGGCGCTGCAGAACGCGGGCTACGACGTGCTCTCGTTCGACAACGGGCTCTCGGCGTATAACCGCCTGCGCGAAGAACCGTTCGAGCTGCTGCTGACCGACATCGTCATGCCGGAAATGGACGGAATCGAGCTGGCTCGCCGGGCCACCGAACTCGATCCGGACATCAAAGTGATGTTTATCACCGGCTTCGCCGCCGTGGCCCTGAACCCGGATTCGAAGGCCCCGAAGGACGCGAAGGTCCTCTCCAAGCCATTCCACCTCCGCGATCTCGTGAACGAGGTCGAGAAGCTGCTGGCGGCCTGAGGCCGAAGACCGTCTGGCTGCGGCCGCGCGTGACCGCGCGGCCATAGGCAACTGGCTCGGGAAGCCCCTATATGGGGCATCTTCCGTGCGAGATGCAGCGACGATGCAGCCGGTCACCATCTACACCACGTCCTGGTGCCCCTATTGCGCGGCGGCCAAGAGCCTGCTGACGCAGAAGGGCGTGGTCTTCCAGGAAATCGACGTGGAGCGCACGGCAGGCTCGCGTGCGACCATGGTCGAGCGGGCGGGCGGCCGCACGAGCGTGCCGCAGATCTTCGTCGGCGCGACCCATGTCGGCGGTTGCGACGACCTCTACGCCCTGGATCGTGCGGGCAAGCTAGATCCGCTGCTGAAGGCATCCGCCGATGCCTGAGCGTTTCGTTGCCGCGTGCATTCAGATGTGCTCAGGCCGCGACCCTGCGGCCAATCGCGACGCAGCGGTCGCGGGGCTGCGCGAGGCAGCGTCACGGGGGGCTCAGTACGTCCAGACGCCGGAGATGACTTCTCTGGTCGAACGGGGCCGCGAGAAGCTGTTCGCCGTCGTGACGGACCAGGATTCCGACATCACCCTCGCTGCCCTTCGCCAGACGGCGCGGGACGTCGGGACGTGGGTGCAGGTTGGCTCGATCGCCGTCCGCAACGGCGACAAGATTGCCAACCGTGCCTTCCTCATCGATCCCGAGGGCGGCATCGCCGCCTCCTACGACAAGCTGCATTTGTTCGACGTCGACCTGCCGAGCGGCGAGAGTTGGCGGGAATCCTCGACCTATACGGGCGGTAGTTGCGCGGTGGCGGCCGAAACGCCGCTCGCTACATTCGGTCTTACGATCTGCTACGACATTCGCTTCCCTTCCCTCTACCGCTCCCTTGCGGAGGCGGGCGCGGACGTCCTGACGGGGCCGGCCTGCTTCACGCGCCAGACCGGCGAGGCGCATTGGCACGTTCTGCAACGGGCGCGGGCGATTGAGACCGGATCGTTCATGATCTCGGCGGCGCAGGGCGGGACACATGAGGATGGCCGCGAGACCTTCGGTCACTCGCTCATCATCGATCCCTGGGGCCGGGTGCTCGCCGACGGCGGCACCGAGCCGGGCGTGATTTTGGCCGAGATCGACTTGGCCCTCGTGGCCGATGCGCGGACGCGTATCCCGTCTCTTCGCCACGCCCGTCCGTTCACCATCGAGCGCGCCGGACTGAAGTCCTGACACACAAAATCGCACGCGAATGATCCGGTACAATCTGGTCTGCGAATCCGCACACGACTTCGAATGCTGGTTTCCCTCCTCGGATGCCTACGACGCCCAGGTCGAACGTGGCCTCGTCGGCTGTCCGCATTGCGGCAGCACGTCCGTGTCGAAGGCGGTGATGGCGCCGCGTGTCGCACGGAAGGATCGCGAACCCTCGAAAGCCCTCGTCGCCGCGCCGCCCACGGAGGCTACGGTGCCGATGATCTCCGAACCGGAGCGCAAGCTGCGGGAGATGATCAAGGCGCTCCACGAGCATGTCGCGGCGAATTCCGAGCATGTCGGCGATCGCTTCGCCGAAGAGGCGCGGAAAATCCATTACGGCGAAACGGAAGGCCGTTCGATCCATGGGCAGGCGAGCCTGGACGAGGCCCGCGCGCTGATCGAGGAGGGGATCGAGGTCGCTCCCCTGCCGATGCTTCCGGATGATCGGAACTAGCCCCGGAGCGCCTCTGTCCCGGCCCATGAGGCGAGGATCGCGGAGATCGCCGCGCTCCACCCAGCGAGCGAAACGCCGAGGACCCGCAACGACGCGGTCGAGCAATCCACGACCTTCGTGACCTTGAGCGAAGACAGGAAGTCGGTCACCGCAGCGGGGTTTGCGCCCGTGCCACCGCCGCAATCCATCGGGCCCGCCCAAAAGCCCCATTCGGCGCCTGCGTGATAGATGCCGATGCCCGCGCCGTAGAGCAGACCGAGCGCCGCAAGGCCGAGAGCGAGGCGAGCGAGGCGGATTGGTGCGAACAGCGCGATGAGGCCAAGCGGCACAGCGGCATAGTAGGGCAAGCGCTCAGTCAGGCAGAGCTTACAGGGCGCGTATCCAAACACGTATTGCAGCACCAGGGCGCCGCCGACGGTGATCGCAGCGGCGATGGCGACCCACAATCCGGTCGTCTTGAGGCGAAGGGCGGTTTTCGTATCCATTGCTACAGGATCACCTTGAACAGCACGAAACCAAGAACGATCACCGCGAGAGAAATGGCGGCGACCGCGTTGAGATGCCGGTCCAGAACGCCGCGGATCTGGACGCCGTAGCGTCCGAGCAGGGCGGCGAGGATGAAGAAGCGCGCCCCCCGGGTGATGACCGACAGCACCGTGAACCAGAACAGGCTGTAATGGGCGAAGCCCGACGTGATCGTGACGAGCTTATAGGGGATCGGGGTCAGGCCCTTCAGCAGGATCACCCAATGTCCGTATTCGGCGTAGGAGCGCTCAAACGCTTCGGCCGAGTTCTGCAGCCCGTAAAGCTTGATGAGCGCCTGCCCGAGGGAATCGAACAGTAGCGCGCCGATCGCATAGCCGACGAGCCCGCCGAGGACCGAACACACCGTGGCGACGGTGGCGAAGAACCAGACCCGATCCGGGCGGCTCACCGACATCGGCACCATCATGGCGTCCGGTGGCACGGGGAAGAACGAGCTTTCCGCGAAGGCCACTGCCCCGAGGGCGTATGGCGCGGAAGGCCGGTCGCTCAGGGCCAGGATCCAGGCATAGAGCCGCCGCAGCATCTAGTCGTCCGGGGAGAGCGAGGGAAAGCGGCGCCCCTTCAAGCACAGCCCACCGCGTAAGGCCAGAGTTGGCACCTCGCGAAGAAACCTGCCTGCGGAAAGCATCTGCCGCGCGAAAAACCCTTGGCCGATCGGGCTCACCTGTGCGATGAGCCCCGGCGCGCGGGTATGGCGGAATTGGTAGACGCGGGCGACTCAAAATCGCCAGCCGCAAGGCGTGGGGGTTCGATTCCCTCTACCCGCACCACAGCCAGGATCAGGGATCCTCGCTCAGATCGCGAAACTCGATCTGGACACTGCTGTAGAGCCGCTTCAGCCACATTTGCGCTTCCGCGAGCTTGGCCCGGTTCAGTTCGATTTCCTCTTCCGCGCGCCGCGCACGGGCATCGGCCATTTGCGCCGCGAGTTCGGCCCGCTCGGCGCGGAGATGGGCATCCCGCGCCGCCGATTCCGCGAGACGGAGGCGGCGCTCCGTCTCTTCGAGGCGATGCATGGCCCCGTCGATGACGCTTTGCGAATGCTCCACCACATCGCGCGTGTAGCGTCGTGCCTGACGGACGCGGGCGCCGACATCGCGGATCAGTTCGATGGCCGCCGGCCAGTTCGGCTCCTCGGTCTCGCTCGAGTCCAAGACCGGAGGCTCGGGAAAGAGTTGAACTACACCGCTGCGCTCGACCGTGTGGCGCGTGGGCGCCAGCAATTGCCGCAGGCTCGGGCGGTCGTTCGTCCGCTCGCCTTCGAGGGGCGCGACTTCGCCGGTGCGACTGCCCACGGGCGGACGGTCCTTCACGTTCCGCGCCATCAGCCGTTCGCCTCATCGATGATGGAGAACTCGCTGAAGATCGTCTCGTGGATCTGCCGCAGCCAAGCCTCGGCGGTGTTCGCGCGTTCCTCCGCCTGGGTGGCCCGCTCCTCGGCGGCGCGAACACGCTCATGCGCTGCGGCTTCCGCTTGGGCCGCCTTGGCTTCGGCCGCGCGCACCCGTTCCTCTGCAAGCCGGATATCGGCACGGGCGCGACTGAGAAGATCCTCGACCTGCATCGCGCGTTCGCGCGTCTGAGCCTCGGACTCGCGCATGCGGCTCGCCGTCGAGCGGATGCGTTCGATCAGGGCCGGCCAGTCGGAATTCTGTTCGGGCATCGGAGTCCTCGGCAGGTCTTCATCGATAGAGGACCCTATAGCCTTAAGAATCGTCGCGATGCCGTTGGTGGCCGACACAGCCGCACTTTCCATCCCAGCGGGTGATTGGAAGTCTACGGCACGCTCAAGGCGTAATTTTCTTGCCGGATTGATGCTCGCAAACATGATTGACGACGCCCGAACGAAGGCCATGCTCGTAACCGAGCCATGTGATTAATTTTGTCTGAAAAGCGCCATGACTCAAGGCCCGTAATGCTATCCGTGGGTTGTTTTCCCTGTTTTCGCTGGGTTTCTCCGCATTCAAACGCAAGGACAGTTAATCTTGGGCGCTGCACCAGATCTTCAATCTTGTGCGGAGACATGCCGGGGTGTCTGCGTGGGCTAACATATTACAGTGCCGGTGGGAGGGTGGGAGAACTGGCGCGGATGTGGAAACTGAAGCGCCCCAACCTTTTCAGCCAAAACGAAAAATGTGATCAAGCTCTCGCGTTGGACGAAGGAGGACCTTCGTCTGCGTGCCGTCACAGCCGGATCGGGCGCGAAGCCTGAGGGGGGCTATCGAGGGTTCGATCAACACAGGCTGGGGTGGGATGAATACATACGCCGTCGGCGATATCCACGGTTGCTTCGACGGGTTTCGCGCCATTCTTGATCGCATCGCGTCTCACGCGGCAGGCGAACCGCACCGGATCCTGGTGCTCGGCGACTACATCAATATTGGCCCCGACTCCCGAAAGGTTCTCGATCACCTCATCGAGACACCCGCCATCACCGCGCTCTGCGGCGACCACGACATGATGCTACTCGCGGCGGCGCGCGGGGATGCGCGGTCGATCTGGAACTTCGAGTATCACGGCGGCGGCGAAACCCTTCGAAGCCTCGACGTGGCCAAGGCGGCAGACATCCCGGCACGCTACACCGATTACCTGCGGCAACGCTTGGTCCGGTACGTCGAAGACGGGCAGCGCGTCTTCGTCCATGCCGCAATCGATCCTGCCGTCGGCGAGATGGCCTTCCAAGATGACACGACGCTTCTCTGCGCCCGGAAACCCGTAAGTCCCGCGCCTGACCGGTCGGCGCCCTTCGTCGTCCACGGTCATTTCCCTCAGGCCGATGGGTTGCCGGAAATCCTGCCGCATCGCTGCAACCTCGATACGGACGGATGCCATACGGGGGTGTTCACCTGCGGCATCTTCGACGACGCACAGGCCGACCCAATCGACATCCTTCAAGTCCGCTAGGTCGGTTCAACTTGTGATGGGGGCAGCAAACGCGGCAGGAGAAAGTTGCAAATATGCAACAAACAGAAAACGTCTTGTGTCTTGATGACTTCAAAGGCGATGTTTGAAGCTCGAAACTGACGGCTTTCAACGATTGACGCGCGCATACTATCGTGGCGGGATCACTTTAAGAGATAAGAACCGGTTGCAGGCTCTGCGCGACCTCCCGGCGAGCCCCCTCGGATGTTCAAAGTGGGCGCAAGCGCTCTGGTCTCGCGACTGGTAAAACAATAGGGTCTTTCCGGCGCGCGGGACGAGGGCGGCCGTTTGTCGGCGCGGCGCGAAGGAGTTCGGGACAATGGCATGGACGCCGATCAAGCGTCTGCTCGGGCAGGGATCGGGATCATCTGATTCTTCCCGGGGTAACGACTCCGCCTGGCTCCCGGAACTGGGCTCGAGGCAGCCCTGCGCCCGGAGCCGAAGCGTCAGCCCCCGCAGCAGAAGCAGCCGCAGCCGCCGCAAAGGCCGCAGCCCGCTTATCAGTCGGAGCCCGAGACCTATCCCGAACTGAGTCCGCAGGCAGTGCAGGAAGCGCGGCGCCAACTGGCGGAGCGGCAGCAGGCCGAGCGACGGCAGGAGGCAAAGCGTCAGCCGGAGCCCCCTCCTGCGCCCCCGGTCGATCCCTACAGCGCCTTCGACGCGATCGGCCAGCGCAACGAAATGGTGCGCGTGCGCATCAGCCAGATGATGGAACGGCTGGACGACCTGAAGTCGCTTCAGACGGACTTCGCGCAGATCCTAGAGCCGCTGGCAGGCGTCGCGGACGAGCTGCCGCAAGCGAAGATCAAGATCGCGGAGCTCGAAGTTCTGCTCGCCCGCGAGCAGGAGCACATGCGCAACCTGCATCGTGAGTTGAACGAGGTGAACGGGCGCGCCGCTACGAGCGCGAACGAGTTGGCCGCGACTTCGAACGAGTTGCAGCGCCTGGAAGGTCAGCTGCGCGAGCGGGAGGCCGAAACCGAGGAGCTTCGCGTCCGCATCCGCGACCGGTCCGTCGCAGTGGAGAACCTCGAGCGGCAGTTGTTTGCCGAGACGGAACAGGTTCGCGCGCTGACCGGCGAGAACAAGTCGCTGCGTATCGAGGCGCAGGCCGCCGATCAGGCGATGACCCGCGCCGAGCGCGAGTTGAATGACCTGAGCGAGCGGCTGAGCCTGAGCGAACAAGATGCCCGCCGCCTGCAAACCCTGGCCGGCGAGCAGGCCGTCCGGCTGTCCGAGGCCGAGGCCAGGGTGGTCGAGCTGACGCAGCAGATCGAGGTGCTGCGGCAGCGGGCCCGCGATCTGGAAGCGCAACTTGCGGCCGAGACCGCAGCCCGCGAGCGTGCAGAGAGCCAGTACGAGACCGAGATGTCGGCGATCCGTGCCGACCGGGCAAACCTCGCCATGAAGCTCGATGCCTCGCTTGGCCGGGCCGCGACACTGGAACAGCTTCTCAGCCAAGTTCGCAGCCAGCTGCGCGAGCGTGAGGAAACGTCCCGGACCGCCGACCGCACCCTGAAGGAGCTTCAGATCGAGCGGACGACCATCGATCGGCGACTCGAAGGACTTCAGGCGGAATTGCAGCGGCAGACGGAGCGGGTGTCCGAAACTCAGCGTCTGCGCGCCGAGGCCGATGCGCGGGCGGACATGCTCTCGAAGGCGCTCGCGGCCAAGGAAGCCGCGATGGAGCAATCCCAGACCCGCGTGACGGCCCTGGCCGACCGGATGGAGCAGCTCGGGCGCCGCCACGATGCCGAAAAGGCCGAGTTGCAAGCCGCCAACCGGCGTCTGGTCGAGGAATTACAGAACGAGCGGTCGGAGCGGGCGCTGGCGCAGGGCGCCCTCGATATCGCCCGCGAGACCCGTGCCTCGTTGCAGAAGCAGCACGAGACCCTTAAGCGCGCAGTGCGTAACCTCCACGGCGTCGACCCGGCGGCCCTGCTCGGGTTCGCTGCTCAAGAGGCCCGCGCCGAGCGCGGCGAAGACAGCAATGTTACGCCTTTCGTCGCTGCAGAGCGGGAAGGGCGTGACAACAAACTCAATAACGACATGAATGCTTGAGTGAGTCACCATGATGGAACAGGTTCGCATGCCCATCGAGGACGACGCCGACGCGGCGGCCTATGCTGCCCTGAAGGCTCATGCGGCCGCAGCCGCCGCTGCGGCTGAAGCGGTGCAGAATTTCGAGCCGATCCCGCTGCCGGGCAACGTGTCGTTCTTCCCGTCCCAGCCCCAGCCGAGTGAGGGCGGACCAGTTCGCGACTTCAAGTCGGCCATCGACCTCATTAAGGAGGCAAGCGAGGCGATCCGCTTCTCCGAGGAGCGTGCCACCGAGCTTGAGCAGCAGCTCCATCAGGTCACCAGTCGTTCGGCCGAGCAGGTGAAGGCCCTCGAATTGCAGGTCGCTGCGCTCGAGCGTCGGCTGATCAAATCCGAGGAGCGCGCCCGCGCCGCCGAAGTTCGTGCGAACGACGCGGAAACGTGGCTGTCGCGTCTTCACGACACGATCATCACGAGCTTCCGTCGTCCCCTTCACCCCGGCGAAGGCGACCCGCACTAGGGTTTCCCGCGTCGAGGTGACGACCGTTCCGTTCTAGGACGGCAGAGTAAACAAGGGATTAAAGCCGCGCTTGGCTCAAGGAACCGGGCGCCGCAAGAGGGACGGGGCTGGCATCTTCGCGGTCTGGAACCGTCGCGGGTGCCGCCGCGGAGTCAGGCGAACCGGGCCGCTCAGTACACGGCCGGGAGCGGCTCCGGGGTCGGGGGCCATTCCCGCCGGAAGGCGGCTGCAGGCGAGCGACGGTGCGATCCGGAGCGGAGCGGGCGGTGGCTGAGATCAATGTTACGGTCGAGATGCGCGAGAGGACCATGGAACCTGCTCGGCTCTTGATGACCCCGACGATGCGCAAGGAGCTGAAATCTCTCAGCCCCGTCGAGCGCGCATTGGGCAATTCGGTGTCGAAGACCGGAAGCGATATTGCCGCGCATATGAAGCGCTTCGGACAGGAGGAGTGGCAGGCGGTCTGCGAACGCATCCAGGATGCCGCCGAATACATCCAGGAACTCGAAGCGGGCCGGCACCAACAGGAGATGCAGGCCCAGAAGATCTTCGCGAACATGCAGGACGAGATCGCCGCTGCCAATGCGCGCGCCCTGGCGGCGGAACGGATGCTGCAGGAAGTCCAGCACCGGGCGACTAACGTCGTGAAGACCCTGGAAGACCGGCTTCAGGCGGCCGAGGACCGTGCCCGCGAGGCCGAGGATTGGCTGACTCGGATTTCCGAAGCGGTTCGCTCGAACCTCAGCTTCCCCTGATCGGGAGGGGACGGGTTTCCGCCCTCAAGCCGTCCGGACCCGGCTGGGTTTTGTTTCGATCGCCATGGCATTGCCGCGCCAGACGACGTCGCTGCGCATCCAGGCCATCGTCCAGATGAAGGGGATGAGCAGGTCGCGGGCTATGAAGGCCGCGAGAAGCGCGGGAGAGCGCAGCCATCCGGCGCGGGCGGCGAGGGCGACTTCGCCGCCATAGGTAACAGCGACCATCAGACCGAGGCCGAAAGCCATCTCGGGAGAGCCGATCGATAGTGCCGCCAGAAGGCAGGGCACCAGCATTCCGCTGAAGATTTCCGGTGCGAAGAACAATGGGAAGGTGACGCGGCGCAGGCGCGCCCACCGGATCTGGCGAGACCACATCTCCGCGAAGCTGCGCTTGCCGAGGGGCTGCGAGAAGGGGGCCGCGACGAGGTTGACCCGCCTCCCGGCCGCCCGCACCACTTTGGTGGCGGCGGCGTCTTCGGCGATCTCAAGGGCGAGTGCCCGGATGCCGCCGACCGAGTTCAGAAATGGTCGGTGCCAGAGCATGCTCTTGCCCTGCGCGAAGCCGAGGCCGACCGCCTCACCCGCATATTGCCAGCGCGCCTGAAGGGTATTGAGGAAGGCGCATTCAACCATGGCCCAGAATCCATCCGGCTGGGCGCCTATGGGTGTCGCGCAGACGAGGCCGGTATCGGGCCGCCATGCCGCTTGAAGGGTCTGGAGATAGTCTGGCGGCATCAAAACATTGGAGTCGGCCAGCACGATCCACTCATGCAACGCTGCGTCCCAACCGCGGACGCAGTTGTTGAGTTTGGGATTGTCGCTGATCCGCTCTTCCCCAACGATGACCCGCGCCGCGACATGCGGATGCTTGGCGATGAGTCGTCGCACCAGGGGCAGAATGGGATCTCCCGAGTCGGCCACGCAGAAGATCAATTCGTAATCGCGGTAGGCGAGACGGAAGCCGCTTTCCAACGTCTCCTCGCTAAATCGCTCCAGCCCGCAGATCGGGCGAATGAGTGAGACCGGCGCGCCTTCCGGGAAGGTCGAACGCAGCATCGCGCGCCTGAGCCGCAGCCCGGCAAGGGAGAGGCTTACGAGATTCACCAGCATCAACACGAGGCAGCCGACGAAGGCCAGGAAGGGGCCGTCCAGCGCGCTGATCATGCGAAAGAGCCGTCGGCGCCGGTCCGGGCGCGTCGTGGGGGCGCACCTGCGCCCGTGGCGGCCGGGTACCAGCCGCAGCATATCAGTTGTGTGACGCGGTGCAGCTTGGTCCGCCGCCTGGAAAGGATCGTTGCGAGAGGCATGAGACCCCCCATCTGCTTCCACTCTGCCTACGAGGCGGCCCTGCCCGATGGCCATCGCTTTCCCATGCGCAAATACGGTCTGCTGGCGGAGGCCATACGCGCGCGCGGCCTCGTGCCGGATGGGTTCGTGCAGCCAGAACTGGCAGATGCGGCCATGCTGGAGCGGGCGCATGATCCTGCCTACGTCGCCAGTATCCTGGCCTGCGATGTGCCGCGCGGCATCGAGCGCGATATCGGCTTGCCGGTGAGCGAGGCGCTGGTCCGCCGCTCCCGGGCCAGCGTCGGCGGGACCGTGCTGGCTGCCCGGCTTGCCCTGTCTCATGGTTGCGCGGGAAGCGCGGCGGGGGAAGCCACCACGCGCGGCGGTCGCAAGGGGCGGGTTTCTGCGTGCTGAACGACGTGGCGGTGGCGGCGCTGACCCTGCGCGCGGAGGGTCTGATCGGCCGCGCGATGGTTGTCGATCTCGACGTGCACCAGGGCGACGGCACGGCCGATTGCCTGTCCAGCGAGCCCGATCTCTTCACCCTCTCGATCCATTGCGAGAAGAACTACCCCTCGCAGAAAATCCCCGGCGATCTCGATATCGGTCTGCCGGACGGACTAGAGGATGCGGACTACCTCGCGATGCTGGAAGCGCGCCTGCCTCCGCTGATCGATGCCCTGCGACCGGATATCGTTTTCTACAACGCCGGGGTGGACCCACATCTGGATGACCGGCTGGGACGGCTGAATCTGACGGATGAGGGGCTGGCCGCTCGCGACAGGTTCGTGGTCCGATCGGCGCGGGCGAGGGGGCTTCCCATCGTGGGTGTGATCGGGGGTGGCTACACCCACGATGTCGAGGCCCTGGCAAACCGCCATGCCCTCGTTTTCGAAGCCCTCGCCGCTGAGGCGGCGGGTTGAGGCGTTCGAGCCACGAATGTTGTGCAATGCGGTGAAATCTCACCGTCGTAAGGTTTTGGGAAGGAGCGACCCTGAGGATCGCCGGAATTGAGACGCCTGCTTCTCGTCGAGGGGGCGTCCAACCGGAGTGCTGTCGGGGGGCCGTCATGTGGGCGCGGGTTTGGGAAGCGATCAAGGCGACTTTGGCGGTCGCTGCGTTGATCGCCGCTGCCCTTGTGTCGGCGGACAAGCTCGACCGCGAAAAGGCCGCGCCCGCGCGCGCCTCCCTGGTCGAACCGGTCGTCACCGGGGCCATTGCCCCAACCAGATAGGTCAGCCCGGCGGAATGCGGCCGACGGAGCAGAGCGTGCGCATCGTGCTGCTCGTCGGATCGGCGTAGCAACTCGCAGACCACCCATTCTGCTGGATGAAGGATTTGCGCCCCTCTGAGAGGGCCGTGCGGTAGGCCTTGGCGATGATCGGCTCCACGGTCGCGGCCGATTCACCGATCAGGATTTCCGACGCCGTCGAAAGTTCGCGGAAGAAGGCGGCAGAGGGCTGTGGCTCGGCCGAGATCGCCTGAACGATGGGCTCGGCCCGGCAGGTCACGTCGAACTTATTCGGGCCGGCCACGCGGATATCGATACTCGGGCCTGACCGCCGTCCGACCTTGCCGCCAATCGCTTTGGCGATCTGTTTGGTGAGGTCGTCGCAGGAATCGGCGTGGGCCACAGCAGGCGCCAGGGCGAGGCAGGCAGCGAGGAGGACGGGCAGACGCGGCATGGAAAGCTCTCAGAAAGCGAGCCCCGTTCTGGCGTGGGACGCATGCGCTGTCGAGAGCCCTGACGAAAGACTCAGGCCCTTGAAAAGATAGATCTCTTTTGCCATCTGAGCCTCCCCGCAACAGGAGTTATGAATGGCTGAGCAGACCACCGAACAGACGTATTACGGGCTGACCCTCGCGCAGCACCGCGAGCGCATCAAGAAGCTCGGTGCCGAGAAGGGTCTTCAGGGTGAGCACCTCGAGCGGATTACAGCCAAGGCTCTTGAGATGCTCCCGACGATCCGCCTGGATGAGTCTGCGCAGCGCTAAGTGATCTAACCGGCGCCGCCATTGGCGGCGTCAGTGAAAATCACGGCTGCGATAGGGGTGCCGATGCGTCGGCGCCCCAAAATCGGTGGTCTCCGGCGGCAATTTCAGCCCTGACTCTCGCAAGTCCCTGAGGGACCCGGTGAGATCGCGGAACCCTTCGGCCACGAGGTGAACCACCTCGCCCGCACGCTGGATCCGCCCCTTCACCGCCAGGAAACGCGCCTGCATGGCGATCCGGCGGTTGGCTTCGAACACCTTCTTCCACACGATCACATTGGCCGTACCGGTCTCGTCCTCGATGGTGAGGAAGACCACGCCCTTGGCCGTGCCCGGCCTCTGCCGCACCAGCACGATCCCCGCCACGATGGCCCGTGCATTCTGCGGCAGGGTTGGGTCGAGATGGGCGCGGGCGGTCATCGCGCCGATACGGCTCAGGCGCTCCCGGAAGAACGCCACCGGGTGGCCGCGCAGGGATAGGCTCGTCGTCGCGTAATCGTCCGCCACCGTCTCGGAGGGCGCCATGGCGGGCAGGTCGGCCGCCGCCTCGTTGCGGAACAGGCCGTCATCGGCATGCCACGCGAAAAGCGGCAGGGGGCTTCGAGCAGGTCCGCCCTGCGTCCGTTCTCTCGGGAGGGAAGAGCCCGCCGGGACAGCCCTTCCAGCGCCCGCACCGCCCAGAGCGCATCCCGCCGGGCAAGGCCGAAGGCGCGGAAGGCATCTGCATCCGCGAGGCGTTCCAGCACGTTCCGTGGTAGGGCGAGTGCGGCCTGCAACCCTTCGATGCTGGCATAGCCGTTGGCCCGCAGGCGCACGAGACGCCGCATGGCCATTTCGGGCAGACCGCTCACCAGCCGCAGCCCAAGGCGGACGGCATGATGGCGAGGGGTCTCGCTAGGCTCGAGGGTGCAATCCCAATCGCTCGCGTTCACGCAGACATGGCGCACCTCGACCCCGTGAGCGCGGGCATCGCGCACCAGCTGGGCCGGTTGATAGAAGCCCATCGGCTGCGCGTTGAGGATGGCGGCCAGGAAGACATCCGGATGATGGCACTTCATCCAGGCCGAGGCGTAGACCAGCAGGGCGAAGCTCGCCGCATGGCTTTCGGGAAAGCCGTAGGTCGAGAAGCCGCGGATCTGCTGGAAGCAGCGTTCGGCGAAATCCTTCGGATAGCCGCGCCGGGTCATCCCGCCGATGAACTTGTCCGCGAAGCCGCCGATCTCGCCATTGTGCCGGAAGGTCGCCATGGCCCGCCGTAGCCCATCGGCCTCGGCCGGGGTGAAGCCAGCCGCGATGATCGCGATCTGCATCGCCTGCTCCTGAAACAGGGGCACGCCGCAGGTCTTCTCCAGAACCGCCTTCAACTCATCGGCCCGCGCCGGATCGTCGGAGGGAGAAGGATACTCGACCGTCTCCTCATTGCAGCGGCGGCGCAGGTAGGGATGGACCATTCCGCCCTGGATCGGGCCGGGGCGCACGATCGCAACCTGCACGACGAGATCGTAGAATTCCCTCGGCTTCAGGCGCGGCAGCATCGACATCTGCGCCCGGCTCTCGACCTGGAACACGCCGATGGAATCGGCCTTCGACAGCATGGCGAAGGTCGGATCGTCACCTTGCGGGATGTCCGCGAGGGTCGGGAGATCGATGCCGTGGTTGCGCTTCAAAAATCGAGTCCGCGCTTCAGGCAGGTGAGCATGCCGAGCGCCAGCACATCGACTTTCATCAGCTTGAGGGCGTCGATGTCGTCCTTATCCCACTCGATGAAGGTGCGGTCCGGCATGGCCGCGTTGCCGACCGGCACGGTCTCGTCGAGGCGCCCCCGTGTCAGCACGAAGCCTCCGACATGCTGTGACAGGTGCCGGGGGAATCCGATGAGCTGATGGGCGAGGTCGAGGGCCTGACGTAGGGCCGGGTTATTTGGGTCGAGGCCGGATTGGGTAACGTGGGCATCTGGCAGGTCCTTGCCCCAGGAGCCCCAGACCGTGTCAGAGATCGCCGCCGCCACATCCTCGGACAGGCCGAGAACCTTGGCGACTTCGCGGATCGCCATGCGCGGCCGGTAATGGATCACCGTCGCGCATAGGGCAGCCCTCTCCCGGCCGTAGCGCTCGTAGAGGTGTTGAATCACCTCCTCGCGCCGTTCATGCTCGAAATCGACATCGATATCAGGCGGCTCACCTCTGTTTTCGGAGATGAAGCGGGCGAAGAGCAGCTTATGCTTCGTCGGATCGACCGCCGTGATGCCGAGGCAGAAGCACACGGCCGAATTGGCCGCCGACCCGCGCCCCTGGCAAAGGATGCCCCGGTCGCGGGCGTGATCCACGATCTGGCTGATCGTCAGAAAGTAGTGGGCGAATTTCTGCTCTCGGATGAAGTCCAGCTCCATTCGTAGGGTGTCGTGCACCTCCTTCGGAATCCCGTTCGGGTAGCGCCAATATTGCGCGCCCTTCCAGGTCTTCTCTTCAAGGTAATCCTGCGCCTCGCGGCCGGGCGGGACAGGCTCGTCCGGGTACTCGTAATGGAGTTGCGCCAGGTCGAAGTCGCAATGCTCGGCGATCTCCGCCGTGCGGGCCAGGGCCTCGGGATAGTCCCGGAACAGCCGGGCCATTTCGACGGCGGGCTTCAGGTGGCGCTCGGCATTGGCCTCCAACCGGTAGCCCGCCGCGTCCAGGGTGCAGCCCTCGCGGATGCAGGTCAGCACGTCCTGAAGTGGGCGTCTTTCGGGGTGGTGGTAGAGAGCATCGGCCAGGGCGACCATCGGCGTGCCGCAGCGGCGCCCGGCTTCGTCCAGCAGGCGAAGGCGGGTGCGCTCGTCGCCCCGGCGGCGATGGCTGGCACCGAGCCAGACCCGCCCCGGTGCGGTGGCGGCCAGGGCTTCCAGACGTGCCAGGAAGGGAGCAGGGGGCTCGGGCTTCTTGCCCGGCGGCATGGCGATGAAGACCAAACCATCCGCCGCATCCAGCATCTCCGTGAAGGAGAAGCGGCATTCACCCTTGCGGGCGCGGCGGTTGCCCAGCGTCAGCAGGCGGCAGAGGCGCCCCCAGGCCTCCCTGTCCATCGGATAGGTGATCGCCTCGAAACCGCATTCTGTGACGAGGCGCACACCCGGCAGGAAGCGGATGGGCGTGCCGTCCTTCTGCGCTTGCAGTGCGGCCGTATGAGCCCGCACCAGACCCGCCATGGAGTTGCGGTCGGCGATGCCGATCCCGGCGAGGCCATATGAAGCCGCCTGCGCCACGTATTCCTGCGGATGAGACGCGCCGCGCAGGAAGGAAAAATTCGTCGTGGTGGCAAGTTCGACATAAGCCGCGCTCACGGGAACATCCCGTGGACGAACCACGCAGCCGGGCGATCCGGCCCGTGCGCCCCGTCCCGGTAGAGCCAGAGGCGACGCCCGACCTCGCATTCGATGCGGTAATAGTCACGCGGCTCGGCCTGCTCGCGCCACCATTCGGGAGCGATCCGCTCCGGTCCCTCGGCGCGGGCCACCCGGTATTCCCGCGCCCGCCAGCGGAAGCGGTGTGGCGGCCCGTCCGGCGCGGTGGCGAACACGTCCTGCGCCGCCTCGCTGCGGGCGAAGAGCACCAGGGGCCGGGCCGGGTGAAAAGCCGGATAGGGCAGGGGCGGTGCGACGAAGGATACGATGCCCTCGGCCCGTTCCGGAATGTGGCTCTCGCGGGGGGTGAGGCGCATGAGGCGCCGTCCGATGCGCTGAGCTAGGATGTCCGCGAGCCCCGCGACACGCTCGACTGCGCCTCCGCCACCGAATTCGGCCTGCCGGGCCACCATCGGCTCGGTGGATGTGACGGCGATATCGACTGTTTCGAACCCGAACCCGGCATCGAGCCCCGCGCCGAGCCTATCGAGCCGCAGCCCGACCAGAGTTGCGATCCGATCCGGGCAGCGCTCCGGCCGAGACAGTCCGAGATCGAGGGATCGTACGGCGCCGTCGACCCGGTGCAGGGTCAGGCGCAGGCCGCAGGCGCCGAGCCCGGCCCGCTCGAGTCGTGGGGCGATCTCCTCCATGAGGGCTCGGGCGGCGGCGACCACATCGGACTGCCGACCAATCGGATCGAGGAAGCCGCGTGCCGCCGAGAAGGTCCGCTCCTCGTCCAGGGGCGATAGCGGTTCGGGCCGACGGCCAGAGGCCTGATCGAGCCGCAGCAGTGGTGCCAATCCGAAACGCCGGGCCAAACCGGCGCGGGGCAGGGCTTCGACATCGCCGATCCGGCGCAGGCCGAGGCGTCTCAGTCCGGCCGCGACATCGGCATCGAGCCGCAGGGCCTCCACGGGGAGGACGGCGATGTGGGGCTCGCTCTCGCCGGGAGGGACGAGGACCGGTGACTCACGGCCGAACATGGCCAGGGCGAAGGCAGCGCCCGGCGTGTCGGCCAGCGCGATCCGCGCCGGGACGCGTGATCGCGCGAGGCGCGTGGTGAGGTCGTCGAGCAACGCCGCTTCCCCACCCAGCAGATGGGCCGCGCCTTCGATGTCGATGAACAGGCCGTGCCCCCTTCGGCAGGCCCGAAAGGCGCGACGATGGGCGCGTAGCGCATCGCCCAGCGGCAGAGCCGGGCCAGCGCCTGGGCATCCGCATCCGGATCGGCGGGGTGGACGCGCAGTGGCACGCCGATCCGTGCCCGAACCCGGCCGAGCAGATCCCCCGGCCGCAGGCCGAGGGCGCGGGCCTGCTCATCGACGGCGACGAGGCGCAGGCCGCCTGGACCAGCGGCGGCGACGGCGTGCGGCCCGTCCTCAGGAGCGAGCCCTGCCCGCCTGAGCCGCGTCATCGGCCAATCGTTCAGGCAGATGCAGACGACGCGCGGCACTGTCCCACTCCACAAGCCAGGATCCACCGCGCCCGTTGCGGCATCGTTCGAGGCGCACCCGCCAGCGCGGGGCGAGGAGACCGCCGGAGCGGCCGGGGCCTTCTGGGGCTGCGGAGACGAGCCAGCGGGTGGCGGCTCCGTTGGGGAGCCCCAGTCCGGCCTGCCGCAAGACGAGGAGGAGGGGCGGTTCGCCCGTCTCTGCCGCCAGTTGCAGCCGTCGCCCCGCCTTGAGGGGCATCCCCTCGCCGACGAGCCCGATCAGGACCGACAGACAGTTCGCGTGAAGCGCGGCTTCCAGGGCGCGGAACACATCCCGGTCTCCTCCCGCCTCCAGCAGCAGGATGCGACCCGGATCGAGGCCCAGGCAGGCGAGGCCGTGGCCATAGGGCAGAGAATGGCCCGAAGCGGCTGCGATCATCGCCTCGCCCGGATCCTCCCCGAGGCGGCGGGCACAGAGGGCCATGGCGAAAGCCAGGGCGGCGATGGCGTCGTCGGGTTCGGCGGGCACGATTTCGTGAGGAGGTCCCAGGACGAGACCACCCCCCGGTAGATGAGCGTCGAGCGCAGCCAGCCCGAGGGGCATGACGGGGATCGCGGGGGAATGTCTTGCGGACAGCTCCGCCCTCAGGCGTGCAAGGTTGTTCACCACGCTCGCCGACTTCGGGGGGCTCATCGGCACCTGTGCCATTGTCGCTGGGTCCGGTCATGCTCCGAGATGGGAACATAACAAGAACAAACTCAACCGGATCCTGAGTGGTCCCAGATTCAAACGACGACTCAGCGGTTTGGCCTGTGGACTGGTGTGGATGGCTGTGGATGCGCCCCGAACCGTGACTGCTTCCACAACTCTAGTGGGTGATTCTGCGTATCTCGCGCTTTGGTGGAACGATTCATTTGTGAAGGTCTGCGAGAGTGCCCTAACGAGGCAAAAGCCAAATCCGAAATCAAAGCTTAATGCCGCCGCCGCAAAAAGATCAAAATTTACGATAGATAATCGCTAGATTTGACAATCATTATCTGCGGCGTATGAGTGCCAACATCAATAGAGGGCATCGCAATGGTCTCCGACGAAGTCATCAGGGACATCCTTCGGCAGAATGAGGCGATGTCTCCCATCGTCGATAGCTTGAGCGAAGACGATGACCTGTTCGAGAAGGGTCTCGACTCTTTCGGTTCGGTGCAGCTGATGCTGGGCCTTGAAGAGAAGTTCGAGGTCGAGTTCCCGGATACGCTCCTGAACCGTCGCTCCTTCTCGACCATCCGGATCATCCGCGAGACGGTCACCAAGCTGTCCATGGGAGCCGCCGCGTGAGCACGGACCTCGCTCGCCGGGCAAAGCGCGTTGCCGAGGTCGCCGCGCTTCATGCCGATGCGGTCGATCGCGAGGGCCGCTTCCCCGCCGAGGCCGTCGCCGCCCTCAAGACGGAGCGGCTGCTCGGCCTCCAGGTTCCGACTCAATACGGTGGTGAGGGCGCCGGCCTCGCTCAGATCGCGGAAGTGTGTTGCACCCTCGGCCAGGCGTGCAGCGCCTCGGCGATGGTCTTCGCCATGCACCACATCAAGCTCGCGAGCCTCGTGACCCATGGGCTCACGAGCGATTGGCATTGCGGCCTGATGGCCAAGGTCGCCAACGAGCAATTGCTCATCGCGTCCTCGACCACCGAGGCGGGCATCGGCGGGGATCTGCGCAACAGCCTCTGCGCCGTCGAGGCCGAGGGTGAACTGTTCAACCTCGGCAAGGATGCCAGCGTCATCTCCTACGGGTCGCAGTCCGACGTGATCCTCGTCACCGCCCGGCGCAACCCTGAGGCTCCGACCTCCGATCAGGTGCTCGTCGCGCTGATGCGCGATCAGATGAGCTTGAGCCGGACCTCGACCTGGGACACGCTCGGGATGCGCGGGACTTGCAGCGAAGGCTTCCGT
This sequence comes from Methylobacterium komagatae, assembly GCF_042661665.1. Lineage (NCBI taxonomy): Bacteria > Pseudomonadati > Pseudomonadota > Alphaproteobacteria > Hyphomicrobiales > Methylobacteriaceae > Methylobacterium > Methylobacterium komagatae. The sequence goes on along the minus strand of NZ_JBHSWN010000001.1, from coordinate 69,696 downwards.
TTGGAAGCCAAGGGCGTCCCAACCGTCCAGATCCTGCCGAAGCCCTTCGCCGAGATCGCGGCGCAGTCGATGCTCGCCTCCTCGCACCTGCTGTGGAGCAGCGTGTGGTTCGGCATCGCGACCTATGCCGTGGACCGGGCCCGCAGCTTCGTCCAAGGCGAAGCTCGCCGCCGCCCCGGCACGGTCCCACCGAGCGCCTTGCGTCTCGCCGAGGCCGCCAGCGCACTCCAGGCGATGAAGGCCACCGTCCTCGGCGGCCTGCGCCGCTACGAGGGCGCCCAGCACGAGCCCGACGAACTCAGCTCCCTCGGGTTCGCGGTCAGCCTCAACAACGTCAAGACGACCTCGTCCAACATGGCCGTCGACATCGTGCAGAAGTCCCTCGGGATCGTCGGCATCGCCGGTTACCGCAACGACACGCCATTCAGCCTCGGCCGTCCGCTGCGTGACGTGATGTCGGCGCCGCTGATGATCGCCAACGATCGCATCCTCTCCAACACCGCCAACCTCCTGCTGGTGCAGAAGGGCGGCGGACAGCTCCTGAGCGCCTGATGGACAGCCTGCCCGCCCTCGACGCCGTCGCCTCCTCCGAGGTGCCGCAGGATTCTACGACTGTGGAATCCCCGACCTTCCTCGACCAGCTGTTCGATGCCGGTCTCCTCGTCCGCACCGGCGTGGACGGCCTCTACGGCCGCAGCGGCGCGTTCGAATCCGTGGTCGAGGCCCTCGACCGTCTCGTCTCCCGCCTCGGCGGCGAAGATGGGGCCGAAGTGATGCGCTTCCCGCCGGGCATGAGCCGCTCGGCCTTCGAGCGCAGCGGCTACCTGAAGGGCTTCCCCCACCTCGCGGGCACCGTTCACAGCTTCTGCGGCAACGAAGCCGACCATGCGCGCATGCTGGCCTGCGTCGAGGCCGGGAAGGATTGGACGGAGAAGCAGGCAGCGACCGACATCGTCCTGACGCCCGCCGCCTGCTACCCGCTCTACCCGACGGCGGCGGCGCGTGGCCCTCTCCCGCAGGGCGGCCTGCTGTTTGACCTGCAATCCTATTGCTTCCGGCACGAGCCTTCGCTGGAGCCGACCCGGATGCAGCTGTTCCGGATGCGCGAATACGTTCGCATGGGCAGCCCCGACGAGGTGCTGGCCTTCCGCGAGACGTGGCTCGACCGGGGCACCAAGATGATGGCCGGTCTCCGCCTGCCGCTCGAAGTCGATCTCGCCAACGATCCGTTCTTCGGTCGCGCGGGCAAGATGCTCGCCAACAATCAGCGTAATCAGAACCTGAAATTCGAGCTCGAACGTGCCGGTCAACAGTGTCGAGAAGCCGACCGCCTGTCTCAGCTTCAACTATCATCAGGACCATTTCGGCACGACCTGGGGGCTCACTCAGGCCGATGGCAGCGTCGCCCACACGGCCTGCGTCGGCTTCGGCCTGGAGCGCATCACCCTCGCCCTGCTGCGCCACCACGGGCTCGACCTCGCCCAATGGCCGGCCGACGTGCGCGCCACCCTCTGGGGCTGAGCGCCTTGTCCGCCAGCCTTGCCATCCGTGAAGACCGGCCGGGTACGCCGGTCTTCGCCTCCCATCCGCTGCACGGGCAGGACCGGGCGTGGCCCGAGACCAATTGCTACGTCGATCTCTGGATCGAGCTTCTGCATCATCGCGGCCTCGTGCCCGAGGCGATGCTCGGCTTCACCCTGCGGCAGGATTTCGAAGGCGACCAATTCACCTTCTTCAAGCCGTCCATGGCCGAGATCGAGGCCCTGTACGGCCTGCGTCTTGATGAACTCGCCGTCTATGACGGCCTCGAACGCCACGCCCTGATCCAGGCGGCGCGCGGCAACGTCGTGCTGGTGGAGGTCGATGCGATCTTCCTGCCCGATACAGCGGGCACGACCTATGGCCGCGAGCATTCGAAGACGACGATCGGCATCCTCGCCATCGACAAGGCCGGGCGTCGGCTCGACTACCTGCACAATGCTGGGCGCTTCATCCTGGAAGGCACCGATTACGACGGTATCTTCGCAGAGACGACGCTACCGCCCTATGCCGAGTTCGTGCGCCCGGTCGCAGATCCGGTCCCGGCCGGTCGGCTGCCTGCGGTGGCTCTCGATCTTCTGCGGGCGAACCTGACCGGCTCTCCCAAGCACAACCCGGTGAAGGCCTTCGCCTCAGCGCTTGGTGAGACCGGCGATGGGCTGGTGGTGCGTCCGCTTTCGGTGTTTCACAAATACGCGTTCAACACGACGCGTCGAGCTCGGCGCGAATTTCGAGATGCTGGGAAGCCATCTTGCGTGGCTGACTACAACCGGCGAGGGTGACTTCGCTGCCGCCGCTGAAGCCGCGCTACGGCTCGGCAGCGAGGCCAAGGCGTTTCAGTTCCAACTGGCCCGCGCTTTCGCCAAGCGCAGTGCCGTGGGCCTGCCGCAGCGGCTCGACAAGGCCGCGGAGACCTACGACGAGGTCTTCGGCGCCCTCCGCGACGCCCTGGCTTGATACCATGGCCCGGATCCGCGCGATCGACGGGGCGGCGCCTCGCGTCGTCGATGGCCCGTGGCAGCTCCTCGCCACGCAAGCCGGCGCCTGCGCCACGCCTGCCGATTGCGACGGACGCGACGGCTGGATTCCTGCTGCCGTCCCCGGCACCGCAGCCTTGGCCTTGCGTGAGGCGGGCCTCTGGCGTGAAGCCCAGCCCGCGCCGATCCATGATCAGGACATTTGGTATCGTGCGCCGATCTCCGGATCGGGCCGCGAGCGCCTGACTTTCGAGGGCTTGGCGACGAATGCCGAGATCTGGATCGACGGCGATAAGATCCTCGCCACCGACTCTATGTTCCGCCCCTATACCGTCGAGGCTGACCTGACGGAGACGAGCGAACTCGTTCTCTGCTTTCGTTCACTCGCGGCGTCGCTGGCTAGGCCGCACAAGCGCGGGCGTTGGCGTCCGCGCCTCGCGACGCCGGGCTCCCTGCGGAATGCCCGCACCACGCTCCTCGGCTTCATGCCCGGCTGGTCGCCGGTCATCGACCATGTCGGCCCATTCCGCCCCGTGACCCGCCAGACCGGCGCCCCGTGCGAGGCGGATCTGCGTGCAAGCCTCGACGGTGACGTCGGCACCCTCGCCGCCCGCCTGCGCCTGCCGGGTTCGGAGGGCGGTAAGGCCGTGCTCCGTTGCGGCGGATGCGAGACGATCCTCACCGAGGAGACGCCCGGCCTCTTCGTCGGAGAACTGACGCTTCCCGGTATCGCGCCCTGGTGGCCGCATACCCACGGCATGCCGGTGCTCCACGCGGTCGAGGCCGAGATCGGTGGCCAACGTCTCTTGCTCGGCCGCGTCGGCTTCCGCAGTCTCGCCATGACCCGGCCATTCGAGCAAGGCCTGAGCCTTGCCATCAACGGCGTGCCGGTCTTCTGCCGGGGCGCCATCTGGACGCCCGCCGACCTCGTCGGCCTCTCCGGCGAATCGAAAACCTTGCGGCCCATGCTCGACCTCGCCCGCGAGGCCGGGGTGAACATGCTGCGCGTGCCGGGCATCACCCTCTACGAGGCCGATGCCTTTCACGACCTCTGCGACGAATACGGCATTTTGGTCTGGCAGGACCTGATGCTCGCCAATTTCGACTATCCGCACGACGATCCCGCCTTCCGCGACAATCTCGCCGCCGAGATCGCAGCCTTCATTGACCGTACCCAGACCTCGCCCTCCCTCTGCGTCATCTGCGGCGGCAGCGAGGTCTGGCAGCAGGCCTCCATGCTCGGGCTGCCGCGTGAGACATGGAGCGGCGGTTTTCCCGGCGAGACCCTACCGGGGCTCGTGGCCGACAAGCGGTCGGACCTGATCGTGGTGCCGAACTCACCCTCTGGGGGTGATCTGCCCTTTTCGGTGAGCGCGGGCGTCGCGCATTACTTCGGCGTCGGCGCCTATCTTCGACCGTTCGAGGATGCCCGCCGGGCGGAGGTCGGTTTCGCAAGCGAATGCCTCGCCTATGCCAACGTGCCGGAGCCGGAGAGCCTGCGCCGCGCCGACCTGACGGACCCGACGGATCCCCGCTGGGCGGCGGGCGTCCCCCGTGACCGCGGCGCGGATTGGGATTTCGAGACCGTTCGCGACCATTACGTCGCCACGCTCTACGGTGCCGATCCCGACCGTCTGCGCCGGGAGGACCCGGAGCGCTATCTGGCCCTCGGCCGGGCCGCCGTGGCCGAATGCATGGAGGCGACTTTCGCCGAGTGGCGGCGCGCGCGTTCGCCGACCATGGGAGGGCTCGTCCTGTCCTGGCGCGATCTCGCTCCTGGCGCGGGCTGGGGCGTGGTGGCCCATGACGGCCTGCCGAAATCCGCTTGGTATGCCCTGAAGCGAGCCTTCCGGCCGGTTCGAGCTCGTCCTGTCCGACGAGGGGCTGAACGGGCTCCACGTCCATCTCATCAACGAAACCGCCGAGCGTGTCGGGGCGACCCTGCGCCTCGCTTTCCTTGATGCCTCGGGCAAAGCGGTGGCCAAGGCCGAACGGCTGGTAGACATCCCTGCACGCGGCGGGCTGACCTTCAGTTCCGCCGAACTGCTCGGCCGGTTCTTCGATGCCACCTCGGCCTATCGCTTCGGACCGGCACAGCATCGCATCGCCCATACCGCCCTGCTCGATAGCGCGGGGGACGTGATCGCCGACGCGATCCATCATCCCGCCGGGCGTGACGTGACGCCTGTCGAGACCGGCCTGTCGGCCGAGATCGCGAATGGGCCGGACGGCTGGGTCCTGCATCTCGCCACGGAGCGCCCGGCCCTCGGGGTGCAGATCGATCTCGAAGGGCAGGGGCGGCCCGCCGATAACGGCTTCCACCTCCTGCCCGGATACCCGCGTCGCATCGCGCTTATCGGCCTCTCTCGGCGGCCCGAAGGTCGCGTGCGCGCCCTCAACGACGTTTCATCCGTAAGGCTCTGACGCGATGACGCTCGCCACGCCCGACAAAGCCTTCGCCGGAGCCGCCCCAGTTTCGGCCGTGCCCGTCAGCTTCGAGAACATGCTCGGCTGGTACGGCGCGGGTTTGTCCCGCCGGGGTATCGTCCTGTGCGGCACCCTCGGTTATGAGCAGATCTCTGCCGGTCGCGGCTGGCGCCATCTCGCCGCTGACCTGTCGGCCGCCGGATTCCCGACCCTGCGCTTCGACTACCCGGGGGAGGGCGATTCCGGCGAACCGAATCAGTCCAACGTCGAGACGATGGTCCGCGCCATCAAGAGTGCCGTGCGCTTCCTGCGCGTGCAGGGCGGCGTCGATGAAGTTGTCCTCGTCGGCTTGCGCGTCGGGGCGACCCTCGCTCTCCTGTCGGCCGAGGAAGGCGGTATCGACAGGCTGGTCCTCCTGGCGCCCTTCGCCTCCGGCCGCGCGTATCTGCGCGAGATGAACATCCGCGCGAAAACCATCGACCAATTGCCCGATGGCCGCCCGTTCCCGCAGGACCCGGCCTCTCCGGTCTTCGGCGGCTTTCGGCCGGCGGCGGGGCTGCTCGCCTCCCTTGGCCAAGTCGATCTCGCCAAGCTTCCGCCCGCCCCCGTCCCGGATGTCCTCATCCTCGGCGCAGACCCGGCCGGGCTCGCCGGGCGCTTGCGAGCGGGCGGCAGCCACGTCACGACCGGGCCGTTCCCCGGCCTCGCGCCGTTCCTGTCGAACGCCTTGATCTCCGAAGCCCCGACCGAGGTGTTTGCGCAGGTTATCGCCTTTGCCAAACAGGGTGCTGCGGCACCGCTGGGCGCTCCGCGCCTTCCGGCTCCAGCCACGCCCATCACCGGACCCGGCTTCACGGAGACGGTGATCCGCTTTGGCGAGAATGTCGGCATCGTCTGCGCGCCGGAGGTCCCGGACCCGGACAAGCTGCCGGTCCTGTTCCTGAATTCCGGGGTGAACCCACGCTCGGGCTACGGCCGCCAGACCACCGAACTCGCCCGGTCCCTGGCTGCCCTCGGCCTCAAGTCCCTACGCATGGATCTACGCGGCGTCGGCGACAGCGGCGACCGGCCGGATGGCAAGCCGCCGCTTTACAGTGCCGATGCCCTCGATGAGGCGCGGGCGGGCATCGACCGCCTGGACGAGGGCAGGGGGGTCGTCGTTACCGGCAATTGCAGCGGCGCCTATTTCGGCTTTCACCTGCTCTGTGCCGATCCGCGCGTGCGGACCGCCGTGATCTCGAATCTCTATTGCTTCGATTGGGACCCCAACACGGATCTCAGCGCGGCCTTGAAGCCGAGCTTCCGCAGCCCGGCGGCCTACGCTTCGATGCTCCGCCAGAAGGGGGTATGGCAGCGTGTGCTGCGCGGCGAGGTGAAGGTCGGTGCCATCGCGTCGCGTCTCATCTCCATCGGCCTCGGCCGCATCGGCCAGATGGCGGCGAAGGTTCTGCATCCCTTCCCCTCGGCGACCAGCGTCGCGGGCCGCTGCGCCGCCTTCCGCAAGCGCGGGGCCAAGCTCGTCCTCATCTTCAGCGAAGGGGAGGCGGGGATCGGCGAGGTCGCAATGCATCTCGGCCGCTCGCCGGCCAGGATCGCGAAGCGCCTCGGCCACCCGGTGATCCTGCTGCCCGACACGGATCACAACATGAGCACCGAGGGTGCTCAGGAGCGGATGCGGCAGATCATCATCGACGCAATCTCATCGACGTGAGTCAGAACCACGCGCGCAGACCGTGCAGTTCGAGACGCGTGGCGATAGCCTCGACATGGCGCAACAGGCCTGCTCGCAACGGCTCGTCGACATTTCTCAGCTGTAATAGTTCCCGAACGAGCATCGCCTTCACCTTGTCCGCTGGAAACTCGAGCTTTATTCGCAGGTTTCCCTGCGCTTCCTTCACGTTCGAGAATAGTTCCCATGCGGTCAAGACGGCCCAGAGAGGCATGTAGCCGAAAGGGGAGCGCGAGATGACCTGTTTCGTCTCGATACTCAAGGTGCTGAAGACATAAGAAAGATAGCGCCAATCATTCAGTTGCGCGCCCGCCGCGCCGGTTCGTGCAAGCATGCTGCTGATGCGGGGCTCGAAATCCTTGAAGAGGTGCACATGCTCCTCGAGATCCATGACGCGGTAGCCCAGCCGAGAATCCCCAGCGAACCGGCCCGCCACGATCGCCCCGAACCGTTCCTTCACCCGAGCGAGCAACTCAGCCGAAAACACGGCATGGGAGCTGAACGGCATGGTAAGATGCGTATTCGTATAGGGAGATTCGTATCCATGATCTGCGAAAGCGGCTACGCTTTCTACGAAGATCTCTCGACTGTCGAATACTTCCGGACCGGAACCGTCCCACGGGCTTCCGAACTCGATCGGCCCTAAGTCAGTGAAGCTTCCCTGGTGAATATCGTAGTCGGTGTATAGCGATTTGAAGGCGAAGCAGGGCAGTTTCGGGTAACGCTCGATGATCCGATGCAGGTTCTCCACGCCGTCCGGCCGCCACATGGCCTTATGGGTCATCGGGCAGATGTACTCACCCTTGGCTTGGTTGAAGGCATACTCGAATGCATCGGCCATGTTCGGTGACGGCAAATGGATCCTTGCGTAGCGAAACCGATGATCGAGATGGGGCGCGAAATCCCGCCACCATCTCTCCATGGTCAGATCGTCCGAACTCGTGTCCACCAGAACGTATTCGAAGTCGGGGCATGTCTGATTGACCAAGCTGTAGAACAGACGGTCCAACAGGTGCGGTGCGTTGCGCGTTGGCGTAACGATCGACAAACGAATGGAAGACATCGCACGAGGTCCAGGCGCGTCAGCGCAGGCAAAGGATCTTCCGGCCTCGACGGGCAGAGATGATCTTACCTACGAGTTATTTGCCTCAACCAAAACAATCTCAAAATTGTATTTTTGACGGAGATGCAATTTTCGATGTTAGCTTGGAGACCCTAAAGCCAATACGGCATGCGCCGACTTTGAGTGGCACCTCAGTGTCGAGCCAATAAAACAAAGCCCTGCCCGACTGTTTCACAGTCGGGCAGGGCTGAGTTCGACCCGCGCGCTACGTTACGAGCAGCCGGTGGTGCCGCCGCAGGTGTCGCACTTCAGGCAGGTCCCGTTCCGCACCAGCGTGAAGTTCGCGCATTCCGGGCAGGCTTCGCCGACATAACCCTTCATCTTCGCCTCGGCCCGGCGATCCTCGACCGAGCGCGTCGGCGCGGCGAAGGGCAGGGTTTCGGCGATCTGGGCCATCTCGGCGGGCTCGGCCTTCAGGGCCGTCGCCCCCCGCACAGCGTGGACCGTGCCGCTGACCGGAGCAGGGGCGACGGCGAGCGTCTGGCCCGCCGGGCCACCCTGGATCACGGTCAACCGGTCGGCCGAGCCGCGCAGCAGGCCACGCGACACGATGGAGGCCGCCGAGGTCGATTTCGGGCCCTCGCGGGTAGTGTCCCCCGCTTCGCCGCCCCCGAGCACCGTGTTCCCGATCTCGTTGGGGTTGACGTGGGCGAGGTCCGTGCGGCCGAGATACGAGATCGCCAGCTCGCGGAACACGTAGTCCAGCAGCGAGGTCGCGTTCTTGATCGCGTCGTTGCCCTGAACGAAGCCCGACGGCTCGAAGCGCGTGAAGGTGAAGGCCTCCACGAACTCTTCCAGCGGCACGCCGTACTGGAGGCCGAGCGAGATCGCGATGGCGAAGTTGTTCATCAAGCTGCGGAAGGCGGCGCCTTCCTTGTGCATGTCGATGAAGATCTCGCCCAGCCGACCGTCGTCGTACTCGCCGGTGCGCAGGTAGACCTTGTGCCCGCCGACCACGGCCTTCTGGGTGTAACCCTTCCGGCGGCCCGGGAGCTTCTCCCGCGAGCGGATGCGCTCGACCCGCTCGATGACGCGCTCCACGATCCGCTCGGCCGCCGCTGCAGCCTTGGCCGCTGCCGGAGCCTGGACCAGAGCCTCGACCGCCTCGTCCGCATCCTCCTCCTCATCGGCAATCAGAGCCGAGTTGAGCGGCTGCGAGAGCTTCGAGCCGTCGCGGTAGAGGGCGTTTGCCTTCAGGGCGAGGCGCCAGGACAGCAGATAGGCCGCCTTGCAATCCTCGACCGTGGCATCGTTCGGCATGTTGATGGTCTTGGAGATCGCCCCCGAGATGAAGGGCTGCGCCGCCGCCATCATGCGGATGTGGCTCTCGACCGAGAGGTACCGCTTGCCGATTCGACCGCAGGGATTGGCGCAATCGAACACCGCGTAATGCTCGGTCTTCAGGAACGGCGCGCCTTCCAGCGTCATCGCCCCACACACATGGGTATTGGCGGCCTCGATCTCCTTCTTGGTGTAGCCGAGGAAGGGCAGCAGCTCGAAGGTCGGGTCGGCGAGCTTCTCGGTCGGGACCTTGAGGTCCTTCGTGAGGAAGTCGTCGCCCAGCGTCCAGCGATTGAACACGAACTTGATGTCGAAGGCCGACTTGAGACCCTTCTCCACCGCCGCGATCTTCTCGTCGGTGAAGCCCTTCGCCCGCAGGCTCGCCGGGTTGACCGCTGGGGCCTGACCCATCGAGCCGTGCCCCACCGCATAGGCCTCGATCTCGGCGATCTCGCTCTCGCGGTAGCTCAGCGCCCGGAGGGCATCCGGCACCGCGCGGTTGATGATCTTGAAGTAGCCGCCGCCCGCGAGCTTCTTGAACTTCACCAGGGCGAAGTCCGGTTCGATACCGGTGGTGTCGCAATCCATCACGAGGCCGATCGTGCCGGTAGGCGCGATGACGGTCGCCTGGGCGTTGCGGTAGCCATGCTCCTCACCGAGCGCCAGGGCACGATCCCAGGCGGCGCGGGCGTGCTGGCCCAGGTCGTCCTGCGGGATGTTGGCGTGGTCCAGCGGAACCGGGGCGATCTGAAGGAACTCGTAACCGTCGGCCTCGCCATGGGCGGCCCGGCGGTGGTTGCGGATCACCCGCAGCATCGCGTCGGCGTTCTCGTCATAGGCCGGGAAGGGCCCAAGTTCCGCCGCCATCTCGGCCGAGGTCGCATAGGACACGCCGGTCATGATCGCGGTAAGGGCACCGGCGAGCGCCCGGCCCTCATGCGAGTCGTAGGACAGGCCCATCGTCATCAGCAGGCCGCCGATATTGGCGTAGCCGAGGCCCAGCGTGCGGTAGCGGTAGGACAGCCCGCAATCTCGCGGGACGGGAACTGCGCCATCAGCACCGAGATCTCGAGAACCACCGTCCATAGGCGGTTCACGTGCTCATAGCCAACCACGTCGAAGCGCTTCGCCTGACGGTCGTACAGGGTCAGCAGGTTCGTCGAAGCAAGGTTACAGGCTGTGTCGTCGAGGAACATGTACTCGGAGCACGGGTTCGAGGCCCGGATCCGGCCACCTGACGGGCAGGTGTGCCAATCGTTCATCGTGGTGTTGAAGTGCAGGCCCGGATCGGCCGAGGCCCAGGCCGCTTCGCCGATCTTCTCCCACAGGTCGCGGGCCTTCAGGGTCTTGGCAACCTTGCCGGTGACGCGGGCGGTGAGGTTCCAATCCTTGTCGGCCTCCACGGCGCGCAGGAAGTCGTCGGTCAGAGAGACCGAGTTGTTGGAGTTCTGGCCGGCGACGGTGAGATAGGCCTCGGAATCCCAGTCGGTGTCGTAGACGGGGAACTCGATCTTGGTGAAGCCCTGCTTGGCGAACTGCACGACGCGCTTGATGTAGGAATCCGGCACCATCGCCTTGCGGGCGGCCTTAATCTCACGCTTGAGCGCCGGGTTGCGCTCGGCATCGAAGCAGGCATCGCCCTCGGCCTCGCACTGGGTGCAGGCCTTCATGACGGCGGTGAGGTGCTTGGAGACCACCTTCGAGCCGGTCACCAGGGCGGCGACCTTCTGCTCTTCCTTCACCTTCCAGTCGATGAAGGACTCAATATCCGGGTGGTCGATATCGACGATCACCATCTTGGCCGCGCGGCGCGTCGTGCCGCCCGACTTGATCGCGCCCGCCGCGCGGTCGCCGATCTTCAGGAAGGACATCAGGCCAGACGACTTGCCGCCGCCGCCGAGCTTCTCGTTCTCCGAGCGGAGCATGGAGAAGTTCGAGCCCGTGCCCGAGCCGTACTTGAACAGACGCGCCTCACGGACCCACAGGTCCATGATGCCGCCTTCGTTCACGAGGTCGTCCTGCACCGATTGGATGAAGCAGGCATGCGGTTGCGGGTGCTCGTAGGCGCTGCTGGAGCGCGTCAGCTCACCGGTGCGGTAGTCGCAGTAGAAGTGTCCCTGGCCCGGACCGTCGATGCCGTAAGCCCAGTGCAGGCCGGTGTTGAACCATTGCGGCGAGTTCGGTGCCACCATCTGCCGGGCGAGCATGAAGCGCAGTTCGTCCATGAAAGCGCTGGCATCCTCCTCCGACGAGAAGTAGCCGCCCTTCCAGCCCCAGTAGGTCCAGCAACCCGCAAGACGGTCGAACACCTGCGTCGCGGAGGTCTCGGAGCCGAAGCGCTCCTCCACCGGAACCTCGGCCAACGCCGCATCGTCCGGCACCGAACGCCACAGGAAGGAGGGGACGTCGTTCTCCTCGATCTTCTTCAGCCGCGCGGGGACGCCCGCCTTGCGGAAATACTTCTGGGCCAGCACGTCGCTCGCGACCTGGCTCCAGCTATCCGGCACATCGATTCCGTCGAGGCGGAACACGACCGACCCGTCCGGATTGCGGATCTCGCTCAGTGCCTTGCGAAACGCGATCTCCGCGTAAGGCGACTGCCCGGCCGTGGTGAAGCGACGTTCGAACCGCATAAGTCACACCTCTCCCGACGGGGCACAGAGCCCCGATCCCGCCACGAGCGGGGGCAGCGGTTCCGACCCGGCCCGCACTAGGCTCGGTTCGGTTCCGCGACGTTGATTTTAGAGACGGAGGCGGCCCACTGAACGCCGTGACCGAGGGGGCACCACCATGTCCAAGAGATTAACGCCGACCCGCCTTTCACGTCAACAAGTGGTGTGCGGGCGGAAGGTTTCCCGCTACATCTTGTGGTGTGAGGAATAACCCTGTGGATATCCCTTGCACTCCACCTAAGTGTCGTTCCAGCGTCGAGGATTTCCGCTGGGAAAATTTTACGTCCACAAGGCAACCGAGCCCGGGTGGAAAATGCCAAGCCGGCGCCGTGGCTTCCGTGCGACAGGTCGGCTCATCGCATCGCAGTACTGGACTCGCGCGCGCTGCCTGCTCATAACCGCGTCCGACGCGCCCGCGGGCGCGGCCACGGACCGGATCGGGTGATGGCTCTCAAGGATACCCTGCTGCGCATCTTCACGTGGTGGAACGGGCAGACCGTCTCGGTCGCCGTCGATACCGCGCGCTCGGGAATCTTCGTCGGCGAGGACGAGCTGGGCAACAAGTACTACAAGGCGCAGGGCGCGCTAATCGACCGGTCTGTCGGCAGCGAGCGGCGCTGGGTGGTCTATAACGGCTATGCGGATGCCTCGAAGGTGCCGCCCGGCTGGCGCGGCTGGCTCTGCCACAACGTCGATGTGGCGCCGAGCGAGGAGCAGTACACGCCCAAGCCCTGGCAGAAGCCGCATGTCGAGAACCAGACCGGCACGGTCAACGCCTACCGGCCGCAGGGCTCGCAGCTTTCCTGGGGCTCCCGGCCGGCCGCGACGGGCGATTACGCGCCCTGGTCGCCGGAATAGGCCCGGCGCAGCGCCCTTTGCCGCCACCGTTGCGGTGTTGAACCGGGCGCAACCCGCTTAGTCCCGACCGCCGAAAGGCAGACGCCTTGAGCCGCACCACTTCCCGCGCCGTTCGGGCGCTCTGCTTCGGCGCCGTCTGCCTGGCGGCCGTCCCGGCCATGGCCGACAAGATCAAGAACCCGACCGCGGTATTCTCCGGTCTCGACAAGATCACCGGCCGCATCGTCTCGTTCGAGGTCGCCGTGGACGAGACCGTCCAGTTCGGCGCTTTGCAACTGACGCCGCGCGTCTGCTATTCGCGCCCGCCGACCGAGCCCGCCAAGACCACGGCCTTCCTCGAGGTCGATGAAGTCACACTCGACAACAAGTATCGCCGGATCTTCACGGGCTGGATGTTCGCATCGAGCCCCGGCCTGCACGCCATCGAGCACCCGATCTACGATGTGTGGCTGGTCGATTGTAAGGGCGGCAACGATGTGATCGCCGAGGCCAAGGAACAGGAAGACGTCCCTGCCATGGCCGCCAAGCCCGAGAAGCCGGGCAAGCGCAAGGACGCGACCAAGACCGCCCAGCAGGTCAATTCGGCGGGGCAAGTAGATGTCGAGGCGCCGCGCGGCGTGCCGGTCCAGCCGAAGCAGAAGCCGTCGCGTAAATTCTTCCCATCGAACGAAGGCCCGGCCCCGGCCCCCGTGGCTCCGCCCCAGCCGCAATCGATCTTCGACGCGATCTTCCGTTAATCGGCGTCATCAACGCGTTTGCAATGATGGAATTGCCCGGTCGAGGGGGAATTACTCCTCGACAGGATCGAGCGCCAGCAGCGCCTGCTCTCCGGTGACGGACCCGTCGCACGGCCAGATATTCCAATCCGCCTCCGCATCGAGCGCGGCGGCGAGACGGCGCTTATAGGCGTGGCGGGGAATTTCCTCGGCGCCGAACTGGGCAAGATGGTCGGTCACGAACTGCGTGTCGGCCAGCCGGTAGCCGCCCGTGCGCAGCCGGGCCATCAGGTGGACGAGCGCCACCTTCGACGCGTCGCGGGCAAGGTGGAACATGCTCTCGCCGAAGAAGGCGGATCCGAGCGAGACGCCGTAGAGGCCGCCGACGAGTCGTCGCGGCTCGCGGGCATAGACCTCGATCGTGTGAACGTAGCCCTCATCGAACAGCGCGCCGTAGAGGTCGCGGATGCGCTGGTTGATCCAGGTGCGCTCACTGTCGCGACGCGGTCCCGCGCAGCCCTCGATCACGCCCTCGAAATCGGTGTCCGAGCAGACCTCGAACACGTCGGATCGCACGGTCCGAGCGAGGCGGCGGGGAATGCGGAACCCGTCGATCGGGAGGATGCCCCGGGCGCGCGGCTCGACCCAATAGAGGGTCGGATCGTCCGCGTCCTCCGCCATGGGGAAGATCCCCGCGGCGTAGGCTCTCAGCAGGATCTCGGGCGTGATGTCTATACGGGCGCCGTCATGCATGGCGATGACTGTCGCCCGCTCGAGGGGGAAAGACCAGAGGGTCCTATGGCCGCTCCCGCTCAGGTTTTCAGGACGCCGTTCGCCAGGGCCGTTTCCAACCAATGGATGTCGTACAGGCCGTTCTGAACGTCCTGATTGCGCACCAGGGCGCGGAACAGCGGCAGCGTCGTATCGACACCGTCGATGACGAACTCATCGAGGGCGCGGCGAAGGCGCATCAGGCACTCGTTGCGGGTACGTCCATGGACGATGAGCTTGCCGATCAGCGAGTCGTAGTTCGGCGGGATCTTGTAGCCCTGGAACGCGGCCGAATCGACGCGCACCCCAAGACCGCCCGGCGGATGGTAATAGGTGATCTGCCCCGGCGAGGGCCGGAAGGTCTCCGGATCCTCGGCATTGATGCGGCATTCGATGGCGTGGCCTTCGACCTTGATGTCGCTCTGCGACACCGAGAGCGGGGCTCCCGCCGCGACCCGGATCTGTTCGTTCACGAGGTCGATGCCGGTGATCATCTCGGTTACCGGATGCTCCACCTGGATGCGGGTGTTCATCTCGATGAAATAGAAGCGACCGTCCTCGTAGAGAAACTCCACCGTGCCCGCGCCGAGATAGCCCAATTCCTTCATGGCGTTGGCGCAGATGCCGCCGATTTCAGCTCGCATCGCCTCGTTGAGGGCGGGCGAACCGCCTTCTTCCCACACCTTCTGGTGACGGCGCTGAAGCGAGCAATCGCGCTCGGCGAGGTGGACGGCGCCGCCCTTGCCATCGCCCAGCACCTGGACCTCGATGTGTCTCGGCTTCTCGAGATACTTCTCGAGATAGACGGCATCGTCACCGAAGGCGGCCTTGGCCTCGGAGCGGGCCATGCCGATGGCCTGATCGAGATCGGCCTCAGTGCGGGCGACCTTCATGCCGCGCCCACCACCGCCCGAGGCGGCTTTCACCAGCACGGGATAGCCGATCTCGGCGGCGACACGCTTGGCTTCGTCGCCCGTTTCGACCCCGCCCTCGGAACCGGGAACGCAGGGGATCCCGAGGCGGAGCGCCGTCCGCTTCGCTTCGATCTTATCGCCCATGATGCGGATGTGCTCCGCCTTGGGGCCGATGAAGCCGATATCGTGGTGAGCCAGCACTTCGGCGAAGCGGGCATTCTCGGAGAGGAAGCCGTAGCCGGGATGGACGGCATCCGCCCCGGTGATCTCACAGGCGGCGATGATCGACGGAATGTTGAGGTAGCTGTCCCGCGCGGCGGGTGGGCCGATGCAGACGCTCTCGTCGGCGAGGCGCACGTGCATCGCATCCGCGTCGGCGGTGGAATGCACCGCCACGGTGGCGATACCGAGTTCCTTCGCCGCCCGCAGAATCCGCAGCGCGATCTCGCCCCGGTTGGCGATCAGGATCTTGTCGAACATGGCGGCTGCTTCCCGGGGCGTCAGGCGATGACGAGGAGCGCCTCGCCGAACTCGACCGGCTGGCCGTCCTCGACGAAGATCGCCGTCACGGTGCCGGCGCGGGTCGCAACGATTTCGTTGAAGGTCTTCATCGCCTCGATCAGCAGAAGCTTGTCGCCGACCTCGACTCGCGTGCCGACCTCAATGAACGGCTTCGCGTCGGGCGACGGACGCAGGTAGGCGGTGCCGACCATGGGGGAGGGCACGGTACCCGGATCGGCGCGGACGGGCTCGGCCGGGGCGAGGGCCGCCGGCATGTGAACCGGAGCGGGCGCCGCAGCTGCGATCGGCGCGGGCGCCGCCACCTGGACGGAGACGGGCTCGATCCGGCGGGCGACGCGGATGCGCAGATCGCCCTTCTCGACCTCGATCTCGGAGAGACCCGTCTCCGTGACCAGGTGGGCGAGCTCGCGAACGAGCTCGGGATCGATGGAATCGTGCTTGGGCATCCGGCCTTCTTCGTCTGGCATCGGGTCCGATCGTCCGGCGGGCGGGGGCTCAGGCTCAACCGGGCGCCGGGAGCACCGCGCTTCGCCGCGGGCCTCGTGGTCTTAGACGACCAGACTGCCCCGCGACAAGCCGCGATGTAATGTTGTCTCGTTCAGAGGCTCAGCAGGAGGCGTGGCCGCACTGGCGGACATCCGCGATGGTCTTGCGCATTGGCTCGACGCCGACAGCGCCCGGAATCACCTCGTCACCGACGATGAAGGCAGGCGTGCCCGACAGGCCGAGCCGGTCGCCGAGGCCGCGATTCTCGGAGATCACCGCCTTCACCTCAGGGGACGACATGTCCTTCTGGAGCTTGGTGGTGTCGAGGCCCATCTGCTTGGCCACATCGAGGGCCTTGGCGCCGTTCACGCGGCCCTTGGACTCGAGCAGCTTCTGGTGGAATTCGAACAGCTTATCGCCCTTCAGCTGCTGCGCCACGGCGACGGCCACTTGGCTCGCTTCCAGGGATTCCTGGCCGAGCACCGGGAAGTCCTTGATGACGACACGCAGCTTGGGATCCGCCTTGATCAGCGCCTGTAAATCGCCGAGCGCCTTGCGGCAGTAGCCGCAATTGTAATCGAAGAACTCGACGAGGGTGATGTCGCCCTGCGGGTTGCCCGCAACCACGTCGTGCTTGCCGTTCACCAGCAGCTCACGCGACTCCTTGAGGGCGGCTCCTTGAGCGAGGCGCTGCGTCTCGACCTGCCGCTTCTCGGCCTCGGCCATCGCATCCTGCAGAACCTCGGGGTTCTTGATTAGGTAATCCTTGATGATGCCCTCGATCGCCGAACGCTGGGCGTCGGTGAAGGGAGCGGCGGCATTCTGCGCCAGGGCGGTGGCGGAGACGCCGAGGCTGAGCGCAAGGGCGAGGACGGGCAGGGGGCGGAAGAAAGACATGATTCCTCGCGTGACGCGGGCGTCGGACGGGCTGAGCCTATTGCCGCCGGGTTTGGCGTTTTCGCGGCGCGCGGTCAAATAGACCGATTGCGCCCAATGGGCACCCTGAGCAGACGGATCCCATGCCGAACCCCTCCCGCCGGTCCTCGCAGGTCGCGCCGTTCATGGTCATGGACGTGAT
Source organism: Methylobacterium komagatae (assembly GCF_042661665.1). Lineage (NCBI taxonomy): Bacteria > Pseudomonadati > Pseudomonadota > Alphaproteobacteria > Hyphomicrobiales > Methylobacteriaceae > Methylobacterium > Methylobacterium komagatae. Next base: position 52,603 of record NZ_JBHSWN010000001.1, on the reverse strand, counting down.
GAGCGCCGCCGCCGCACGGGAGCGTTCGGGCCTTGAGGTGGTGCATATGGAGGTGGGCCAGCCCTCGGCGGGAGCGCCCCGCCCGGTTGATCCGCCCCCAATGAAGTGGTCCGCCCTTTGGTATGGCTTTGAGCCTGGAGGACGGATCGATGTCGAGGAAGCGACCCAAGCCTGAGGAGATCGTCGCCAAGCTGCGGCAGGCGGACGTGCTGGTCGGGCAAGGCCAGAGCGTGGCGGAGGCGATCCGCGCGATCGGCGTGAGTGAGGTGACCTACTACCGCTGGCGGCGTGAGTACGGCGGCCTGAAGTCGGATCAGGTCCGGCGGATGAAGGATCTGGAGACGGAGAACCAGCGGCTCAGAAAAGCCATCGCCGATCTCACCCTGGACAAGCTGATCCTGCAGGAAGCCGCCCGGGGAAACTGACCAGCCCCGCGCGCCGACGCGCCTGCATCGAGCATGTCCGGACCGTGCTGAAGGTCTCCGAGCGTCGGGCCTGCAAGGCACTCGGGCAGCATCGCTCGACACAGCGCAAGGCGCCGCGGGGCAAAGATGACGAGGCGGCGCTCGTCGCCGAGCTGATCGAATTTGCCCGTAGCTACGGGCGCTACGGCTATCGGAAGGTCGCCGCCCTACTGCGGGCGGACGGCTGGCTGGTCAACGACAAGCGGGTCGAGCGCCTATGGCGGCAGGAGGGGCTGAAGGTCCCGGCCCGCCAGCCCAAGCGCGCACGGCTGTGGGACGGGGATGGTTCCTGTATCCGGCTGCGCCCGGAGCACCGCAATCACGTCTGGTCCTACGACTTCGTCGAGACGCGCACCCACGACGGGCGCAAGTTCCGGATGCTCAACGTCCTCGACGAGTTCAGCCGCGAGTGCCTGGCCATCCGAGTGGATCGCAAGCTCAAGGCGGCCGACGTGATCGATGTGCTGTCCGACCTGTTCATCCTGCGCGGCGTGCCGGCGCACATTCGGTCAGACAATGGTCCGGAGTTCATCGCCAAGTCGGTGCAGTCCTGGATTGCGGCCGTTGGCGCAAGGACGGCCTACATCACCCCTGGTTCGCCGTGGGAGAACGGATATGTCGAGAGCTTCAACGCACAGATACGCAACGAGCTGCTGAATGGCGAGATTTTTTACACGCTCAAGGAGGCGCAGATCATGATCGAGGGCTGGCGACGGCACTACAATACGGTTCGGCCGCATGGCGCATTGGGCTACCGGCCGCCAGCGCCAGAGGTGTTCGTGCCAGCTATAGCCGCTAGGCCGGCTGCACCGGCCAAGCTCGCCGTGGTCCAGCGACCAACCCTGCACTAACTTTGACCTTGGACCACCTCGTGGGGGCCGATCACGGTCATCGAGGCCACGCGCAATGCACTCACGCTCGGGCGCGTGCCCTACACCGAGGCTCTGGGCCTGCCTGCCTTGCGCGAGCGGATCGCGCAGGACTACCGGGGGCGGTACGGTGTCACGGTCGCGCCGGAGCAGGTCGTGGTTACGACGGGCTCCTCCGCCGGATTCCTCCTCGCCTTCATGGCGCTGTTTGATGCGGGTGACCGGGTTGGCGTGCCGCAGCCGGGCTATCCGGCCTATCGCAACATCCTCGCCTCGCTCGGCATCGAGCCGGTGCCCATGGTGCTGCGCGAACAGGATCGCTTCGCCCCTACGGCCGATCTGCTGCAATCCACTCACGAAACAAGGGCCCTGAACGGCGTCCTCGTGATGAGCCCGGCCAATCCCTCGGGCACGGTGATCGTGCCGGACGCCCTCGGCGATCTCTGCGCTCGCGCCCGTCGCCTCGGCCTGCCGCTGATCTCGGACGAGATCTATCACGGGCTCACCTACGGCGCGCCCGCCGCCACCGCGCTGCAGTTCGAGCCCGATGCGGTGATCATCAACTCCTTCTCGAAGTACCATTGCATGACCGGCTGGCGTATCGGCTGGATGATCGTGCCGGACGGGCTGGTGCGGGCCGTCGAGCGGCTGGCGCAGAACCTCTACATTTCCGCGCCTTACCTCTCGCAGGTAGGGGCCATCGCTGCCTTCGACGCGACGGAGGAACTGGAGGCGGTGCGCGAAGGCTATGCCCGTAACCGTGCGATCCTGCTCGATGCGTTCCCCGGCCTCGGCCTTGGCAAGGTCCACCCGGCGGACGGTGCTTTCTACATCTACGCCGACGTGTCGAACCTCACGAACGACGCCGCGGGCTTCTGTCGGCGCATGCTCGACGAAGCCGGCATCGCGGCGACGCCCGGCCTCGATTTCGACCCCGCGGCGGGCGGCCACCACATCCGCTTCTCCTTCGCCGGTTCGGAGAAGGATTGCCGGGATACCGTGGGCCGCCTCAGGACGTGGCTTCGCTGAACCGTCTCAGTGCAGCGGCACCAACGCGGTCACGGCCTCGTAGAGATCGGCGAAATGCTCGATCACGCGGTCCGGCCCCAACTCGCTGACATGGGTGTCGGTGTAGCCGAAGGTAACGGCGACGACGGGAATGCCCGCCGCCTTCGCCGTGTCGATGTCGGTGCGGGAATCGCCCACCATTACCGCGCGGGCCGGATCGCCGCCCGCCTGGGCGATCGTATCGGTCAGATGGCGGGGATCCGGCTTATAGACCGGGAAGGTGTCCCGGCCGCAGATCGCCGCGAAGCGGTCGGCGATGCCGAGGATGTTAAGGAGCTTCACCGACTGCCCCTCGTATTTGTTGGTGCAGACGGCCAGCGTGAAGCCCGCTTGGGCAAGCCGGTCGAGCGACTCGACCACGCCCTCGAACAGGTGGGACGAGTCGGCGAGGTGCTCGCCGTAATGGGCGATGAAGTCATCGAACAGCCGGTCGTGTTCGGCCGGCGCGAGGGCGCGGCCCTCCGCTTCAAAACCGCGCTTGATCAGGGCCTTCGCCCCGGCCCCGATCGAGCTCGCGAGCCTGAGACAGGGGCAGTTCGGCCAAACCCTCGCGGGTCAGGAGCACGTTGAGCGTGCCGATCAGGTCGCCCGCTGTCTCGGCGAGGGTGCCGTCGAGGTCGAAGACGGCGATGGGCGGGGCGGCCATGTCGGAGATCCACTTTCTCGAAAAGTGGCGCTTGGCTAACGGCGACGAGGCCACCCGGCAAGGGTACGCGGCGAAGCAGGGGGCAGCCCTGCCCGGCCGTCCCTGCCTAAGACTCGCCTGAAACCTCCGCGAAAGCGGGAACTCCCTTCAGTGGAAGTCCCATGCGCCCCATCCTGCCGACGCTCATCGTCTGCGGTCTGCTGCACGCCCTGCCGGCGGCGGCGACCTCCTACGAATTCGTGCCCGCCCCCCAGACCGACCTGAACCGCATGTACCGGATCGACAAGGTGACCGGCGAGGTCATCTCCTGTCAGTATGGTCTGCAGGAATCCGGCGGCGGCATCGGCCAGACGGTGTGCTTCGGCGCAGGTGAGGGGGCGGGGCCGCAGGCGCCGTCCGAATACGGCCTCGTCGCGAGCCGCCACGGCCGCGAGGCGGGCGTGTTCCGCGTCAACTACCGCACCGGCGAGATGAGCATTTGCTTCGTGCTGGTGAAGAACCAACAGGTCGTCTGCACGCAGCAGTCGCGCCCAGGTGCAGAGCCACCGGACAATGCACCGATTCCCGGCACCTCGGCCGGTCGGCCGGGGACGAGCGTCACCCCTTCACAAGGTGGGCGTCCGTGATCAGCCACGCGCCGCAGGCCCGTTCCGGTCCGGCAATCGGCGTGTTAGGGGCGCGGCGAGCATCCCTCAGGGCCAGCCCGACCATGTCCGATTCGACCCCCGTTCAGCCCCGCCGGAGCGATCTGCGATGAGCGGCCCCGACCTCCGCCGCGCCGCCGCTGCCCGCGCGCTCGAACTGGTTCAGCCGGGCATGAAGCTTGGGCTCGGCACGGGTTCGACGGCCGCCGCCTTCGTGGACCTGCTGGGCGCGAAGGTCCGCGACGGGCTCGACGTCGTCGGCGTGCCGACCTCGGAGGCGACGCGTATCCAGGCCGCAGGGCTGGGCATCCGCCTCGCCACCCTGGACGAGGTGCCCCAACTCGATCTCACCATCGACGGTGCCGACGAAGTCGACGACCAGTTGCGGCTGATCAAGGGTGGCGGCGCCGCCCTGCTGCGCGAGAAGATCGTCGCCTGCGCCAGTCGCCGCATGGTTGTGATCGCGGATGCCGCCAAGCATGTCGGCACTCTCGGCGCCTTCCCGCTGTCGATCGAGGTGAACCCGTTCGGCCTCGCCGCCACGCGCCTTGCCGTCGAGGCCGCCTTGTCCGCCTCGGGCTGCGAAGGCCCGGTGGTCGTGCGCGAGAAGGACGGCCGTCCCGTCATGACCGATGGCGGTCACATGATTCTCGATGCCCGGCTCGGCCGCATTCCCGATCCCGAACGGCTCGGGGCTGCCCTCTGGTCCGTGCCCGGCGTGGTGGAACATGGCCTGTTCCTCGGCATCGCCTCCGCCGCGATCCTCGCCGCCGATGTCGGCGGGAAAGCCGAAGTGACCATCCTCGGCTCCCTCGCCTGAACCGATTCTCCAACCGACAGGACCCATCGATGTCCCGCCTCCTCGCCGCTCTGCTCGGCCTTGCGCTCGCGGCGCCCGTCATGCCGGCCCTCGCCCAGGCGAAGAAGCCCGCCCCGGCCCCCGCTCCCGCAACGGCCGCCCCGGCCGCGCCGACCTACAGCGCGAACCACCTCGCGCTCGCCCGGGAGGTCATGCTCAGCTCCGGCATCGCCCGGTCGTTCGATTCGATCATCCCGTCTTTTGCGGACCAGATCCGTAAGCAGGCGATCACCCGGCCGGAGATCCAGAAGGACCTCGAAGAGGTTCTGACCGCGATTCAGCCGGAGATGGAGCTGCAGAAGCAGCGCCTGATCGACATCGCCGCGCGCACCTACGCCGCAAAGTTTACCGAGGCCGAACTCACCGACATCGCCAACTTCTTCCGCTCGCCCGCAGGCAAGCGCTACGTCGAGATGCAGCCCGCGCTGCTCGACGAGATGGTCCGCGCGATGCAGGGTTGGACCGAGGAAGTCTCGGAATACATCATGGTCCGCGTCCGCGCGGAGATGGCCAAGCGCGGCCACGAGCCCAGTAAGCCGACATGCAGGCGGCGCGGCCGTTCTACGCCCTGGGCGGGGCGGCCCTGGCGCTGTTGCCGCTCGTGATGGTGTTGGCCAACCGGTCGAGCCCCGCCGTCGTGGCCATCGCCGCCCTGGCCTTCCTGGCTGGGCGCTGGCGCGAGCGGCGGGGTGACTTGTCCGCCCTGCTCGTCGCGCCGTTGCGGACGCCGACGGGTTTAGCGTCCCTGGCCTTTCTCGGCTGGTGCGTCGTCTCCATCGCCTGGAGCCCCTTCCCGGCTCCTCGCTACGAATGCTCGGCGAGTTCTTCCCCACGCTGGTCGCCGCCTATCTCCTCGCGCGGCTCGCGCCGGGGCGTCTGCCGAATTTCGCTGCGCCGCTCGCGTGCCTCGCGATCCTCGTGGCGGGTCCGCTCATCGCCATCGACCTCGCTTTGGATCTTCCGGTCGAACGGCTGTTCGGCAGCCGGGTCGCAGCCTTCGTGCATAACCGGCCCGCGATGATCCTGGATCTCGTGGCCGCCCCATTGGCCCTCCTGTTGTGGCGGCGGGGTTCGCGGCTCGCGGCGCTGGCGGTGCTCGCCTGTGCTGCCCTCGGCATCCTGAAGTCGATCAGCGGCGCGGCGGCGATGGGCCTGATCGCCGGTCTCGCCATGGCTGGCTTGAGCCGGCTGCTTCCGCGCCGGGGCGCCGTGGCCCTCGCGGGGCTGGGGCTCGGCCTCGCGGTCACGCTGACTCCGATCGAGGGGGACCTTCTGTCGAAGGTGATGCCGGAGGCGGCGCATGCCCGGCTCACCCAATCCTCGTCGCGGGCGCGGGTCGCCATCGCCCGAAGCTTCGGCACGGCGGTGGCGCTCTCGCCGTGGCGAGGCGCCGGCTTCGGCATTAGCGGGCGTTTCGCCGAGACGCCCGTCGCGGCCAGGATCGAGCCGGAAATGCGCATCCTTCTCGGCGTGGGCCATCCGCATAACAGCTTCCTCCAGGTCTGGGCCGAACTCGGCCTGCCCGGCGCGTTTCTTGCCACCCTCGTGCTGATGCTGATGCTCGCCCGGTTGAGTGTGCTTCCGGTCGCCGATCTTTCCGTTGCGCTCGGCCTCGTGGCTTGCGCGGCGGCCATCGCCTTCGTGGAGCACAACGCCTGGGCGGGCTGGTGGACGGCCGGGCTCGGTGCTGCCATCACCTGGGCGAGGGCCGCCCGCGCCCGAACGGACTTTTCTGCGACGGATCTGCCGACATGAGTTTCGACGTCGATCTCTTCGTCATCGGTGGCGGCTCCGGCGGCGTCCGGGCCGCGCGCATCGCCGCCGGTTACGGCGCCAAGGTGATGCTGGCCGAGGAATATCGCGTCGGCGGTACCTGCGTGATCCGCGGCTGCGTGCCGAAGAAACTGATGGTCTATGCGGGCCGCTTCGCCGACGAATTCGAGGACGCTGCCGGGTTCGGCTGGAGGGTGGAGAGGCCACGCTTCGATTGGAGTGTGCTGAAGGCTCGGCGCGACGCCGAGGTTACGCGGCTGGAAAGCATCTACGATGCGAATCTGATGCGGGCGGGCGTCGAGATCGTGCCCGAGCGGGCGGTCATCGAGGACGCGAACACGGTTCGCCTTCTGAAGTCCGGCCGCCTCGTGCGCGCGCAGCGCATCCTCGTGGCGGTGGGCGCCCATCCCGTGAAGGAGCCCGCCGTGCCGGGCGTCGAACTTGCCATCACCTCGAACGAGGTGTTCGAGTTGGAGAGCCTGCCTGAGCGCATCCTCGTGATCGGCGGCGGCTACATCGCCGTCGAATTCGCGGGCGTGTTCGCGGCGCTCGGCAGCCGTACCACCCTGCTGCACCGGGGCGACAAGCTTCTGCGGGGCTTCGACGACGAAGTGCGCGATGCCTTGGCCGATGCCTATGGCAAGCGCATGGACCTCCGCCTCGGTGTGACGCTGGCGGAGATCGAGCGCCGCGATGGCGGCCTCGCGGCGACCTTGAGCGACGGCAGCGTGATCGAGGCGGACCAGATCCTCCTCGCCACCGGCCGCAAGCCGAATATCGGCGGGCTCGGCCTCGACCGGGTCGGCATCGTGCCGGACGCAGCGGGAGCTATTCCCGTCGATGAGTTCTCGCGGACCCATGTACCGTCGATCTACGCCGTGGGCGACGTGACGAACCGTGCAAACCTGACCCCCGTCGCGATCCGCGAGGGGCACGCCTTCGCGGATACCGAATTCGGCGGCAAGCCGACGAGTGTCGATCACCACCTCATCCCCACCGCCGTGTTCTCGACACCGGAGATCGGGACGGTCGGATTGTCCGAGGCGGCGGCCCGGCAACAATGCGGGGAGATCGACGTCTACAAGGCCTCGTTCCGTCCGATGAAGGCGACGCTGTCGGGCCGCGACGAGAAGGTGCTGATGAAAGTTATCGTCGAATGCGCGACGGATCGCGTGCTCGGCGTCCACCTGTTCGGGCAGGATGCGGGCGAGTTGATCCAGGCCGTCGGGATCGCCGTCACGATGGGTGCGACCAAGGCGGATTTCGACCGCACCATCGCCGTCCACCCCACCGCCGCCGAGGAGCTTGTGACCATGCGGGTGCCCGCCGTCACGAAGCATCCGGTCGGGGTCGGTTAGGCTCTCGTTCAGGGATAGCGACGGAAGCCGCACCGGTAGGGTCTCGACGCGCCCAATCGCTGAGCCATATCAGCTTCATGGGCAAGCACGGTTCTGGCGACGGAAAGCGCGACGACGCCCAAACGCGGCGTCAAGCGATCATAGACGGCCTTCTGGCCGATGCCTTGCGGCCGGCTTTCACGTATCGCCTGCCGAGTCAGGATGCGTTGCCCGCCGACATCAGGCGGGCAATCGACCAGCTATTGGCGAAGGCCGAGGCGCAGCGAAGCCGCTGCTTGACCTACGACGATCTGGAGGAGGCGCTGCCGCCTAGGGACGTCTCGGCGGAGGATCTGGAAGCGATCTTCTGGATTCTGGCCGAACACGGCATCGAGGTCGAGGATGGCGACCCCGGCCTCTAGGCCGGTGACGCAACTCAGCCATTCGACACGCCGCGATGGTGTTCGGGCTCTCGCGATCCGATCTGAACTTCTCTATAAGCCCCCATCCGCGCGGTGGGCGCGGTCGCACGAACGAGGTGCGTGGAGAAAGATCATGGGCGAGCGCTGGACACCGACGACGTGGCGGAACCTGCCGATTCAGCAGGTGCCGGCCTATCCGGACGCTGCTGCCCTGGCTGCCGTCGAAGCGCAGATCGCGACGTTTCCACCGCTTGTTTTTGCAGGCGAGGCGCGCAAGCTGAAGGCGGCTCTGGCACGCGTTTCGGCTGGTGAGGCCTTCCTGCTGCAGGGTGGCGATTGCGCCGAAAGCTTTGACGAGCATTCCGCCGACAACATCCGCGATTTTTTCCGCGTGTTCCTGCAGATGGCGATGGTGCTGACCTTCGCGGGCGGATCGCCCGTGGTGAAGGTCGGCCGCATCGCCGGGCAGTTCGCCAAGCCGCGCTCGTCCCCGAACGAGACGCAGGGCGACGTGACCCTGCCGAGCTACCGCGGTGACATTGTCAATGGCCTCGGCTTCACGGAAGAGGCCCGCGTGCCGGACCCGCGCCGCCAGCTCGAGGCGTACCGCCAGTCGGCGGCGACGCTTAACCTGCTGCGCGCCTTCGCGACTGGCGGCTACGCCAATCTCGAGAACGCGCATCGCTGGATGCTCGGCTTCGTGAAGGATTCGCCGCAATCCTCACGCTACCAGGACGTTGCCTCGCGCATGAGCGATGCGCTCGGCTTCATGCGCGCCATCGGCATCAACCCGGAGACGCACCAGGAGGTGCGGACCACCGATTTCTACACGAGCCACGAGGCGCTGCTGCTTGGCTACGAGCAGGCTCTCACGCGCGTCGATTCGACGAGCGGTGACTGGTACGCGACTTCCGGCCACATGCTATGGATCGGCGATCGCACCCGCCAGCCGGACCATGCCCACGTGGAATACGCACGCGGCATCAAGAACCCGATTGGCCTGAAGTGTGGGCCGTCCATGACGGGCGAGGGGCTGATCAAGCTGATCGACGCCCTGAACCCCGAGAACGAGGCGGGCCGCCTCAGCCTCATTTGCCGCTTCGGCGCGGACAAGGTGGGTGAGCACCTGCCGAACCTCGTGCGGGCGGCGGAGCGGGAAGGGCGGTCTGTCGTGTGGGTGTGCGATCCGATGCACGGCAACACGATTTCGGCGGGCGGCTACAAGACGCGTCCCTTCGACCGGGTGATGCAGGAGATCGAAGGCTTCTTCGGCGTTCACCGGGCCGAGGGCACGATCGCGGGCGGCATCCATCTGGAGATGACCGGCAAGGACGTGACCGAGTGCACCGGCGGCGCCCGTGCGCTGACGGCTGACGACCTGCGCGACCGCTACCACACCTACTGCGACCCGCGCCTCAACGCGGAGCAGGCGCTGGAAGTGGCCTTCCGCACGGCCGAACTGGTGAAGCGCGAACGCGCCGACCTCGACACGCCGCGCCTCGACGCGGCTGAGTAAAGCAAAAGGCCGGGCGATGAGCCCGGCCTTTTTCGTCTGGATCAGGCGATGGCCCTGGCCGCGCCGTTCCACCTCGCGAGGATGTTCGGCACCTCGGTGATCGGCACCGGGCGGCTGAACAGGTAGCCCTGCACCTCGTCGCACCCTTCCGCCCGCAACCGGGCGAGTTGTGCCTCCGTCTCGACACCCTCTGCCGTCGTCGTCATGCCGAGACTGGCGCCGAGGCTGATGACGGCGCGAACGATGAAGTCCGTGCCGTCCTCCTCGCACAGATCTCGAACGAAGGACTGGTCGATCTTGATCTTGTCGAAGGGGAAGCTGCGCAGGTAGCTGAGGGACGAGTAGCCGGTGCCGAAATCGTCCATCGAGACGCGCACCCCGAGCCCCTTGAGGCTGTGCAGGATCGCGGTGGTGGTCCCAGGATTGGCCACCAGGACCGACTCGGTGATCTCCAGTTCGAGGCGTCGTCCGGGGAGGCCGGTGACACGCAGTGCATCGCGGACGGCGGAGACGAGGCTCGCCGAGGTGAATTGTACCGCCGAGACGTTCACGGCGATCTTCAGTCCATCCGGCCACCGCACGGCATCGGCGCAGGCCTTGGCAAGCACCCATTCCCCGAGGGGGATGATGAGCCCCAGTTCCTCAGCCAGAGGGATGAACTCGGCGGGCGAGATGAAGCCGCGTACCGGATGCTTCCACCGCAGCAGCGCCTCGAAGCCGCAGACCCGCTCTGCGCCGAGGCTGTAGATCGGCTGGTAGTAGACCTCGAACGCTTCGGTCTCCAGGGCGTGACGCAGATCGTTCTCGAGCACGCGCCGGGCCTGGAGCCGGGCATCCATGTCGGGCTCGAAATAGCGGAATACACCGCGTGCTTCAGCCTTCGCACGGGCCAGGGCAACATCGGCGTTCTTCAGCAGCTTACCCGCGCTCGTGCCGTCACCCGGCGCCACGGTGATTCCCAGCGTGACGCCGACGCTGATGACTTGGTTCGACAGAACGTAGGGTGCCTTGACGACGTCGATGATCCGGCGTGCCAGAACGGCCGCATCCTCGGGCCGCTCGACAGCACGTTGGACAACTACGAATTCATCGGCGCCGATACGCGCGACGCAATCGATTTCGCGGACGCAGGCGCTCAGCCGGTTCGCGACGGCCACGAGCAATTCGTCGCCGACCGCGTGGCCGAACATGTCGTTGACCGGGCGGAAATCGTCGAGATCGATGGCGAAGAGGGCGAAGCCCTGGTCGCGGCCGGTCTGGGCGACGGCCGAGGTGATCTGCTGTTCGAGAGCCACGCGGTTGGGCAGGCCGGTGAGCACGTCGTGATGAGCGAGGAAGGCGATGCGCGCTTCCGCATGGCGCCGTTCGGTGACGTCCTCATAGGTCGCTACGAAGCCACCATCGGCGGTATTCCGGCGCTCGATGGCGATGACCTTGCCGTTGGGCAATTCGTCGATAACCGGGAAGGAGGTCGGGCAGGGTGATCCGTCGCGCGCTCCGCGGGCAGCTTCGGTCAGCATGCGTCCCGCATCGGGGCCGGCGAAACTGACCGCCATCACCTGCTTCGCCGTCATCCCTGGTACGACGGCGCCCACCGGCAGTCCGTAGATCTGCGTGTAGCGGCGGTTCACCACCATGAGCCGGTCGTTGGCATCGAACAGACAGAGGCCCTGGGACATGTTGTCCAGGGCCGCATCGAGGCGCAGGTTGGTCTCGCGAAGCTGGTCTTCCAGTTCCTTCACGACACTGATGTCGCTGCACACGGCGATGAAGCCGCCTTCCTCGATCGCGCTGCGGCTCACGCGCAACCACCGGCCGTTCGGCAGGCGGAATTCGCCGTCCTGCCACAGGGCTTCGCGGAAAATCGCCTCGCCGGCAGCATCACCCTGCGCCTCGACGCCGTCGAAGAATTGAAGCGCAACCGGGTTCGCGAAGGCGATCTGACCTCCCGCATCGACCACGATCACGCCCTCGCGGGAGCTTTGCAGAGCGTCGGTGAGCATGCGCTCGGCCGAGCGGCGCTGACGCACCTCCCGTTCCATCATGGCGCGGATGTTGTCCCGCATGGCCGCCATAGAACGGAGCAGGCTGCTCAGTTCGTCCCGTCCATCCGTCGGGATCGAATCGTCGAGATGGCCCGCTGCGATGCGCTCGGCGGCGATCGAGGCCGAGACGATCGGTCCGCGAATCCGCCGATGGAGAAGCCAAGCGATGATGGCCGAACCGAAAATGGCCAGCGCCGCTGCCGCCATGTTGAGCCGCAGTTCGCTGTTCACCGCCATGCGGGCAGCCTGACGGAAGGTGAAACCGTCACCCGCCGTGTAGTTCACCAGCATATCGAGCTGTGCGTCGATGATGTCGGCCTGATGGTCGAGGGCATCCCACCTGTCCTGGCGAACGGTGGAAAGATCTCCGAAGCTTCGGCGGATGTCGTCCCAGGCTGCGACGCCGGCCTGCACGGCATGGGCCGCCCGGACGGCCCGGTCTGACTGAGCACGTTCGACGGCGATGGTCAGGTCTTCAGCGAGTGTCGTGTGCAACTCGATGATGGTGGCATCGAGCTTGGCGATGGCGGCCTTATCGCGGGTGAGACCTTGGCGGGCAAAGGCCGCGCGCATCTTGGCGAAGTCCGCCGCCGTCGCTCGCGCGTAATTGATGGACATCAGCGACTGGTCGTAGGTCTTGCCCACGAGGTCGCCGACGTGATCGATCGCGACGATGGCATAGATGCCGAGCGCTCCGGACAGAAGGCTCATGGCGAAGAAGGCGATGAAGATTCTCGCCTTGATCGTGGCGACGAAGGTGCCGAGCGACGAGACCCGTCCGCGAACGGACGTCCTCGCCTTCATCGGAATTACCGCCTCGGAATATTGCATCTCGCCGGGTCACCGCTCGGTCGTCGCGCACAGTCCTATGGGCGAGATATTAAAGTGTGATTAGCTCAGCCTTTCTTTGATCTAGATAAGTGCCTCGCTGGCATCGCTTGTGCAGGTGGAACCGAACGATCGCTTGCAACAGCATTGTGCAGAAGCTTTTTCTCAACCTTGTTCGCGTAGGACCCGCGAGGACACGGGAGCGGATATGCTGAGCCTAGCAACAGCCAAGCTGCGGAAGTCCCGCCTTGCATTTTTGCTTCCCAGTCTCGCTGCACTCGGCGCCGGGATGCTGGCGGGTATACCGGTCGTCGGCGGCCTTCAGGCCGCGGGCATCGTCGTTTCGCAGAAAGGGCGCATGTTCCATCCGGACTCGCTCTCGGTGAAGAAGGGCGAGACGGTCATCATCGTGAACGATGACAGCGACCTGTTGCACCACGCCTATATCGAATCCCCGACCTTCAGCTTCGATTCCGGAGACCAGGATCCCGGGAGCCGCACGCCTGTCGTGTTCACCCAGCCGGGCATATTCCAAGTGTTGTGCGGCATTCACCCGAAGATGAAGTTGACCGTGCGGGTCAACTGATCCGGTCAGCGGGCCGCCGAGCGCATCGGCGTGCCGCCTGGGGCGCCGCCTTCGGGAGCGACCGGCTGATCCTCGCGCAGATCGGGGGAGGGGCCGAGGATGATGCGGGTCTGTGCATCGAGCCCGTCTTCGACCTCCAGAGCCCGGCCGAAATCCCGCCGCAGGGTAATCGTCCGCCATGTGACCCGGCCGTCATCCTTCACGACAGCCACGCGTAGCTTGCCCCGGCTGAAGATGGCCGCCTCCGCAGGCACCACGACGCCCGGCTTGTCGCGCGGGATCTTCAGCGTGACATCGGTATGCATCCCTGAGCGGAGCACGCCGTCCGGGTTCGGCACGTCGACCTCGGTGGTCAGCGTGCGCGAAGCCGTCTGAAGCGCGACGGAACTGCGCTCGACGGAGCCCGTGAAGCGACGGCCGGGAAGTTGCGGCACGCGGATCGTCGCATCGATGCCCGGCGTCACCCCCTTCGTGAGATTCTGAGGCACGTTCACGGCGATGCGCAGGGTGCTGTCCTGGTCCATGGCGAGCAGCGGTGTGCCACCATTGTCGGCACGGACCAGATCGCCGACATCGACATTGCGTGTCGTCACCACACCGTCGAAGGGCGCCACGACGCGTTCGAAGGCCGTGAGCGCCCGCAATCGCTCCACCGCCGCCTGCTGCGCCTTGATGTTCGCTGCTGCGACTTTCACCCCCGCCTCCGCGGCGGCAAGCGTCGCCGCCTGCGACAGAAGCCCAGCCTGGGACGTGTCGGCGTTCTGGCGGGAGGCCCATCCCTGGTCGGCGAGCGTCGTCGTGCGGTTATTCGTCAGGCTGGCGAGCGTGACGCTCGCCTTGGCCTGCTCGACGCGGGCGTCGGCCTGCAAGCGCAGGGCTTCGAGCTGACCGAGTTGCGCCTGGGCCTGCGCAAGTTGTTGATCGAGATCCGGAGCGGCGATCCGGATAAGCAGGTCGCCGGCCTTCACCCGCGAGCCGATATCGACATGCCGTTCGGCGATGTAGCCCGTCGCCCGGGCCGCGATGGCGGCCGTGAGGAACGGACGCGTCTCGCCTGGCAGGGTCAGGTCGATCGGGCCATCGGCTCGCTCGGCCATGGCGGTCCGCACGCGGGGAACGACGTTGCGGATCTTCTCAAGCGTTTGGGTCGCCTCGATATCTCGCTGCCAATGCCCGTAGGCACCCCAGCCAACCAAGCCGATTGCGGCGAGCACCACGAAAACGAAGGGCGTTTTCCCGGGCGGGGGCGGCGGATCCGGCCTGTCCTCACGCGTTTCCATGCCAGGCTCGCTCCGGCCCGGCGACGTCCCAGGCTCATCCAAACTAGTGGCAGCGCTGCCGGAAGGCCAGGGCGCCGCCTCGCCGCATCACCGGTCAGCGGGGCAGGGCTCGTAGGCTGCGCCGCGTGAGACGCTTGTGCAGATGAACCATTAGGGCGATCCCGAAGAGCGGCGTCACGAGATTGACGACCGGCACCACCATCATGCCCGCAAGCAGGCAACCCGCCAGCATCGTGCGCACCGCGTGAGCGCGACGCATTTCGGAGGCGCCGTCCACGTCACGGAACCGCGCCGCGGCCATCTCGAAATACTCGCGCGACAGGAGGTACGCATTGGCGCCGAAGAAAGCCGCCACGCCGATCACCGGCACGAAGAAGATGACGAGCGCCGCGAGATTTACGAGAAGCGTGAGCCCGGCAAAGCGGAGTGCGTAGAGCATCGACCGGCCGAAGGGCATGGCCTCGCCCGGCGGGTCCCCCGGAAAGTCTGTTCGCTCGACGATCTCGGCCGCTTCGTCGAGGAAGAAGCCCGCGACGACGATCGACACGGCGGGCAACAGGTAGATCAGCGCGACGAAGAGTCCGAAGCCTGCGAGATAGTAGGCGAGGCTGTCGAGGATTGGATACTGCGCCGAGATGTGGTGGCTGGCCTGGAAGGCCTGGATCAGTCGCGTGACTCCGAGCCAGAGCAACGCGAGGATCCCGACCGTGAGGCCGAGCGATTTCCAAAGGATACCGCGCAGGGCGGGCGACAGCGTCTGACGCAAAGCCGCGGAAGCGGAATCGAGAATCATCGGTTCTGGTCCGGGGAGGATCGAAACGGCTGGGTTGTGGGATCGCGCATGCAGCAGTGCAAGGGTGGAGCAGTGAGCAAGGCGACGGCAATGGCGAGGCAAACCCCCGCGACGGCCCATTCTCCCGATTATCGGCCTCCGCTCTCGAACCTGCCCGATACGCCTGACGTGATCGTCATCGGCGCAGGTGCGGCGGGCATCGCCGCAGCGCGCGGCCTCATCGCAGCGGGGCTGACAGTCGCAGTGCTGGAGGCGCGGGACCGCGTCGGCGGCCGCGCCATGACGGTGTCGCTACGGGGCCACCCGGTCGATCTCGGGGCGCACTGGCTCCATGCCGGGCCGATCAATCCCCTCGTCGCCCTCGGGCATGAGCGCGGCGAGCGGCTGCGCCGGGCGCCGCAGGAGATGCACAGTTGGGTTTCCGGCAGGCCCGCCCGCCCCGCCGAGTCTCGCGCGGGCAGCCGTGCCTTCGATCGGGCCGATCAGGCCATGACGAGCAGTGCCGGTCGGGAGGGCGAAGATCGCCCCGCCGCCAGCGTCCTGCCGCCTGGCCTCGGCCCTTGGGGCAAGCGGGTGGCGCAGGTCCACGGCCTCGTCTCCGGGCGACCGCTGGGAGAGGTTTCTCTGCACGATTTCCCGAGCATGGAATACGGCGACAACTTCTTCATCGCGGGCGGCTACGGCAATTACCTCGCCCGCCTCGCCGCCAACCTGCCGATCCGCCTGTCCGCCGCTGTCCGTCGCATCGACTGGTCGGGCGAGGGGGTGAGAGTCGAAATGGAGGACGGCACGAGCCTGCGCGGCGAGGCCGCCATCGTCACCGTTCCGATGATGGTCCTGCGCGAAGGCCCAGCCTTCTCGCCACCGCTGCCGAACGCCGTGCGCGCGGCCATCGACGGTTTCACCACCGGCATCTACGAACATGCCGTCCTGCATTGGCCATCGAGCCCGTTCTCGGGGCACGACCGACTCGCGGGCTTCCATGGCGGACGCCGTTCGCCCGCCGGTCTGCTGACGCGGATCGACGGGACGCCGTTCCATTTCTACGAACTCGACGTCCACGAGGCCGCCGCGATCGATGCGGCGGGGGGCGGTGTGGACCTCGTCCGGCGCCATGTCCGCGCGGTGCTGGACGAGCAGGTCGGGCGTGCGCGCATCCGCGACCTGACGATTCCTGCCGTCAGCGCATGGCGGCACGATCCGCATGCGCGCGGCTCCTGGGCGGTTGTGCCGCCAGGCCATGCCCAGGCACGCCTGACCCTTCGCGACGGCATCGGCGACAAGCTGTGGTTCGCGGGCGAGGCGTTGTCGCGGGAGCAATGGGGCACGGTGGGCGGTGCTTATGAGCAGGGGATCCGCGCCGCCGAGGCGGTGCGCGAAGTCCTCACGCCCGCGAAGTCCGGTTGAGTCGCCTTGCCGGATGCAGCGGGGACGGGCATTCCCCCGCCGCAACCGCCTCCGGGGATGGCGATGAATTGGATCGAAGCCGTCGGCTATCTCGGCACCGCGCTGACCATCGCGGCGACTGCGATGAGCACGATGATCCCGCTGCGGATCATCTCTCTCTGCGCGAGTTGCGCCGTCGTGACCTACGGCATCCTGATCGGAAGCATGCCGGTGGTGCTCACCGAGTGCATCCAGATTCCCTTTAACGCCTACCGGCTTTGGGAGATGGTGCGCCTGATCCGCCAGACGGAGATCGCGTCCTCGGGCGACCTGACGCATGAATGGCTGGCCCCGTTCGGGACCAAGCGCCGTTTCCGCGCCGGACAGACCGTGTTCAGCAAAGGCGATGCGGCGGACGAGTTGTTCTATGTCGAGAACGGCGTCTTCCTGATCCCCGAGGTCGGCATAGAGGTTGGGAAAGGCGGCATTGTCGGGGAACTCGGCCTGCTCTCGCCCGGCAATACCCGCACCGCCTCCCTCGTCTGTCTCCAGGCGGGGAGCGCGCTGCGCATCTCCTATTCGGAGGTGAAGCAGCTCTACTATCAGAACCCGGAATTCGGGTTCTACTTCCTGAAGCTTACGAGCGAGCGGCTATTTCAAAGCGCCAAGGGCGGCGAACGCATCGCCGCTGGAGACGCGATCTAGGCGCGGCGCGCCTCAGAGCATGCTCGGCAGGATGCGGTCCGGCGGGCGGTGGCCGTCCATGAAGGTCCGGATATTGATGATGACCTTCTCGCCCATGTCCACGCGGCTCTCATGCGTGGCCGAACCCATATGTGGTAGCAGCACGACCTTGCCCTGGCGGGCAAGCTTTACGAGGCGCGGGCTCACCGCAGGCTCCTGCTCGAAGACGTCGAGGCCCGCCGCAGAGACGTCGCCCGCCTCGATGAGCCGAGCGAGGGCGTTCTCATCGATCACCTCGCCACGGGCGGTGTTCACGACGATCGCTTCCGGCTTGAGCAGCTTCAGCCGCCGGGCCGAGAGCAGGTGATAGGTCGCGGGCGTGTGCGGGCAGTTCACCGACACGATGTCGACGCGGGCCAGCATCTGGTCGAGCGATTCCCAATAGGTCGCGTCGAGGGCGCTCTCGATCGCCGCCGGAACGCGGCGGCGATTGTGGTAGTGGACTTGAAGGCCGAAAGCGCGGGCACGCTTGGCCAACGCCTGACCGATACGGCCCATGCCGACGATGCCGAGGCGCTTACCGGTGATACGGCGGCCCAGCATCCAGGTCGGCGACCAACCGGTCGTCCAATCGTCGTCGGGAATGATCCGCGCGCCCTCGGCCACGCGGCGGGCAACGGCGAGAATCAGCGCCATCGTCATGTCCGCCGTGTCCTCGGTGAGGACACCCGGCGTGTTGGTCACGGTGATGCCGCGCTCGAGCGCGACGCCGACATCGATGTGATCGACGCCGTTGCCGAAATTGGCGATGAGCCGGAGGTTCGGACCCGCCTGAGCGAGCAGGGCGGAATCAATCTCGTCCGTCACGGTCGGCACGAGCACGTCGGCCTCGCGCAGGGCCGAGGCCAGAGCCTCGCCGCCGAGAGGCGTATCGCTCTCATTGAGGCGGACGTCGAACAACTCTCGCATCCGCGTCTCGACGGCGTCCGGCAGACGCCGCGTCACCACCACGAGCGGCTTGCGCTTCGACACGTCTCACTCCCCCGGCCTCATGGCCGCAAGCATCCATTAACCGAGTTCGGCCACATAGGACCGGCTTTCGCCCCCCGGTTGCCGGCTGATGCCGGCCATGTTGGTCTGTCTAGCAGAGGCAGGGCGGAACACAATCGGAGCCCGGATCCCCCGATCGGAGATCCGGCCCGGACGTCATTCCCGGAGGGACGATGCGCGCGCTACGCCCGACTCTCATCGCCATCCTGTTCGGTGCCGCCGGGACCTTCGCCGGTCCCGTTGCAGCTCAGGAGAACGGTGTCGGCCCTGTCACAAAGCTTCCGCTACCCCGCTATGCCAGCCTGAAGACGGACCGCGTGAACCTGCGCGAGGGTCCCTCGAAGGATCACCGCACCCTCTGGGTGTTCCAGCGGGCGGGGCTCCCGGTCGAGATCATCGGCGAGTTCGAGACGTGGCGGCGCATCCGCGACTCGGAGGGCACGGAGGGCTGGGTGCTGCACTCGCTCTTGTCCGGGCGCCGCACCGCCGTCGTCAATGCGGGGCCTGACAAGGACGGCGTCAAGGCGACCATCCCGCTGCGGTCGAGCCCCGACGATTCGTCCGGAGATGCCGCGCGGCTTCAGACCGGTGTCATCGGCAACATTAAAAGCTGCACCGGCACGTGGTGCCGGATGATCGTCATGCTCCCATCCAAGCGGGATGTGGACGGCTACATCCGCCAGAACCGGCTGTGGGGCGTCTATCCCAACGAAAAGGTCGAATAAGAAAAGGCCCGGCGCGAGCCGGGCCTTATGCTGTGAACAACCAAGCAGGAACGAAGGGTTCGCTCAGCCCTGCGTGCGGCGGCCTGCCGGACGGCTGCGGCGGAGACGCACGATGACCTCGACGCCAGCGATCTCCATGCCCTCGGGAGCCTCGGGCAGCGAATCGACCGTAATGCCGCAATCCGGCATGTCGATCACCGCGCCCTCTTCCTCGAGATAGAAATGGTGGTGCTCACTCGGGTTCGTGTCGAAGTAAGCTTTCGACCCGTCGAGGGCGAGCTGGCGCAGCAGGCCGGCCTCGGTGAACTGGTGAAGCGTATTGTACACGGTCGCGAGGGACACCGGCACCTTGGCCCGCATCGCCTCGTCGTACAGCATTTCCGCCGTCAGGTGGCGGTCGCCACGACCGAACAGAAGCCAGCCGAGCGACAGGCGCTGACGGGTCGGACGCAGGCCGGCACGGCGCAACCGCTCCCGCAGGTCCGACAGCGGGCAGCCGCGACGGCCGGCACCGTTGGCCTCCGTCGGGAGGGCGGGCATGCGACCGCTGAGGACAGCCTGCAGTGGCACCATCTCTGACATTTCGGACTGAACGCTCGACAGGAGGGCTGACAATTACGTGACACTATACGGAAGGTGGCCCTCCGTCGCAACCCGGCGCAGCTTGACGGGCGGATCCGCTTTGAACCCGCACCCGACCGTGTTAACCCGCGACCGGGCGCGTCGGCGGTGGTCGCCGGCCTGTCGCTATCGAACGGGAATTGCTCCGCTTTCATGCCGCCTGACGCCGATACCGCGCAATCGCCGGCTCCGAGCCGCCGCTCGAGCTACTCCTACGAGGACCTGTTGGCCTGCGGACGCGGCGAACTGTTCGGGGCGGGCAACGCGCAGCTGCCTCTGCCGCCGATGCTGATGTTCGACCGCATCACCTCGATCGGCACCGAAGGCGGCGCCCATGGCAAGGGCCATGTCCTCGCCGAATTCGACATCCGGCCGGACCTCTGGTTCTTCCCGTGCCACTTCCAGGGCGACCCCGTCATGCCGGGCTGCCTCGGCCTCGACGCGCTCTGGCAATTGGTGGGCTTCCATCTCGGCTGGCTCGGTGCCGCCGGGCGTGGTCGCGCGCTCGGTGTCGGCGAGGTCAAGTTCGCCGATCAGGTGCTGCCGACCAACAAGAAGGTCGTCTACGGCATCGACATCAAGCGCGTCCGCCAGGGACGCCTCGTGCTCGGCATCGCCGATGGGTGGCTGGAAGCCGATGGCAACCGCATCTACGAGGCGAGCGACCTGCGCGTCGCGCTTTTCCAGGCCTAGAACGCCTGATATCCGCTCCCATTTAGAACCGTGATTGGGTCGAATCCGGCCCGGCACGGTTATAGTTCAGGGTGGCGCGGGCAACGCCTTACGTTTCCGGCTGTTGAGATTGCACCGGCTACCCCTTAGCTGACCGCAACGCGGCGTGGGCAACCGACGTCGTGACGGAGGTTTGGTCTTTCCATGCGCCGCGTCGTCATCACCGGGATGGGTATCGTCTCGTCCATCGGCAACAACACGCAGGAGGTTCTGGCCTCGCTGCGCGAAGCTCGCTCGGGCATCACCCGTGCCGTCCCCTTCGCCGAGCACGGTTTCCGCTGCCAGGTTCAGGGCGCGCCGACGCTCGATCCCGAGACCGTGGTCGACCGGCGCGCCATGCGCTTCCACGGTGGTGGCACCGCCTGGAATCAGGTGGCGATGGAGCAGGCGATCCGCGACGCCGGGCTCGAAGAGAGCGACATCTCGAACGATCGCACCGGCATCATCATGGGGTCCGGCGGTCCCTCGACCCGGTCCATCGTGGAAGCGGCCGATATCGCCCGCAGCAAGGGCCCGAAGCGGGTCGGCCCCTTCGCTGTGCCAAAGGCCATGTCGTCCACCGCTTCCGCCACCCTGGCGACGTGGTTCAAGATCAAGGGCGTGAACTATTCGATCTCGTCCGCCTGCGCGACGTCGAACCACTGTATCGGCAACGCCGCCGAGATCATCCAGGGCGGACGTCAGGACATCATCTTCGCGGGCGGCTGCGAGGAGCTCGACTGGACGCTCTCCGTCCTGTTCGACGCCATGGGCGCCATGTCCTCGAAGTATAACGACACGCCCGCTCGCGCCTCGCGCGCCTATGATGCGGGCCGGGACGGCTTCGTCATCGCGGGCGGTGCCGGTGTGCTGGTGCTCGAAGAGTACGAGCATGCCAAGGCGCGCGGCGCGCGCATCTATGGCGAGGTCGCTGGTTACGGTGCCACATCGGACGGCTACGACAT
This sequence comes from Methylobacterium komagatae, assembly GCF_042661665.1. Classification (NCBI taxonomy): domain Bacteria; kingdom Pseudomonadati; phylum Pseudomonadota; class Alphaproteobacteria; order Hyphomicrobiales; family Methylobacteriaceae; genus Methylobacterium; species Methylobacterium komagatae. The sequence goes on along the minus strand of NZ_JBHSWN010000001.1, from coordinate 31,331 downwards.
GGTCGCCCCCTCTGGCGAAGGCGCCATCCGCTGCATGAAGCAGGCGATTGCCGGGCTGAAGGGCGTGCGTATCGACTACATTAACCCGCATGCCACCTCGACCCCCGTCGGCGACGACAAGGAGATCGAGGCGATTCGGGAGGTGTTCGGGCGGGGCGATGCCTGCCCGCCCATCGCGGCCACGAAGTCGCTGACCGGGCATTCCCTGGGCGCCACCGGCGTTCAGGAGGCGATCTACAGCCTGCTGATGATGAATAATGGCTTCATCTGCGAGAGCGCCCATATCGATGAGATCGATCCTGCTTTCGCCGACATGCCGATCCTGCGTGCGCGGAAGGACGATGCGAAGCTCGGCCATGTGCTTTCGAACTCCTTCGGGTTCGGCGGCACCAACGCTACGCTGGTCCTGAAGCATATCGACGCCTGAGCGAAGCGCTGTCCATTGGACAGCGCCGCGACGGGCGGGATAAGGCAGACCTCGGTGCCGCCTTCTTCTCGAGGGCGGCCGACGGTAGTGAAGACGGGTTCGCATGACAGGTTTGATGGCGGGCCGGCGCGGCCTGATCATGGGCGTCGCCAACGATCATTCGATCGCCTGGGGCATCGCCAAGATGCTTCATGCTCAGGGAGCGCAGCTAGCCTTCACCTATCAGGGCGATGCCCTTGGTCGCCGTGTCGCCCCGCTTGCCGCCAAGCTCGACTCGGACATCGTGCTGCCTTGCGACGTGGAGGACCTATCCTCCGTCGATGCAACCTTCGCGGCCCTGGACGATCGGTTCGACGGGAAGCTCGACTTCGTGGTCCACGCCATCGGATTTTCCGACAAGGCGCAGCTGAAGGGCCGCTACGTCGATGTGACGACGCGCGAGAACTTCGTGCGCACGATGACGATTTCGTGCTTCTCCTTCACCGAGATCGCCCAACGCGCGGCCAAGCGGATGCAGGCCGGCGGCTCGCTGCTGACGCTGACCTACGGCGGCTCGACCCGGGTCATGCCGAACTACAATGTGATGGGCGTGGCCAAGGCGGCCCTCGAAGCCTCGGTGCGATACCTCGCCACCGATCTCGGGCCGGACGGCATCCGTGTGAATGCCCTCTCGGCGGGGCCGATGCGCACCCTCGCCGGGGCGGGCATTTCCGATGCACGCCTGATGTTCAATCACCAGCGTGCCCACGCCCCCCTTCGCCGCACCGTGACGCTGGATGAGGTCGGGGGGTCGGCGCTGTATCTTCTCTCGCCCCTCTCCGGTGGCGTGACCGGCGAGGTCCATTTCGTGGATTCGGGCTACAACATCATCTCGATGCCGCGCCCCGACGTGCTTCAGGCGCAGGACGAGGCGGGCGTCGTCGGCGACGCCTGAGCGACGGTTCACTCCTCAGGAATGCGGCCGGGCGGAATGGGCCCGGCTTCCACGCCGCGTGAGCGCCGCGCCGCGCGCTCGGCCCGCGCGGCGGCAACCTCGCGCTGCGACGGCGTAGCCGACGGATAGTTCGACGCAAAGGGATTGGCCGGAGCCGCTTCCGGCGTGCCGCCGAACAGCCCGTCGAGGAAGCCGGATTCGGCCTGCGCGGGCAAGGCGGTGCCGCACATCACCGCGCAAGCGATCAGAGCGAATAGGCGAGGGCGGTGCTGCATCGGCGGATCCTGCGATCTCATGGCTGATCCGCCTCTGAGGCCGCATTCGGGCGGATCGGTGGCTACGGAACCGCCCCGGCGCCCCAACGGTTCGCGCTCCGAAACCCTGTGAAAGAGTTCGGAGGCGTGATGACCGAAGTCACCTACCATATCGTCGAACACGATGGCGGCTACGCCTACAAGGTCGGCGACGTCTTCTCCGAGACCTTCCCGAGCCGAGAGGAGGCGCTGCAGGCCGCCCAGGCCGCAGCCGCCGAGCAGCAGGTTCCGGGCTCGACGGAAGGCATCCGCTACCAGGATCAGGCTGGGCAGTGGCACGACGAGACGGCGCAAGGCAACGATCGACCCGTCGCCAAGGTCGAGGACTAGGACCAACCGGGGAGGGCGGGTCAACGCACCTCGCCTTCCCCTTTATCTCGATGGTGCCCAGGGCATCCGCCAATCGCGCGGTGGCGCTGCCGGGCTTGAGCGGCTTCTGCTGGCTTTCATGCGGCGCCCAGCCCAGCAGCCAGACCATTTCGAAACTGGCGCGAATACGCCCGTCACGATCCGCAAAACGTTCGCTGTAGATCTGGGCTGCGCGCAACAAGGTGGCCCGGCGCATCACGTGACGGCGGCGGTCAGTGAGGGCATTCGTCATACCCATGGCTCGCAGGTCGCGCATCAGCGCGAATGCATCGGCGTAACGCACAGTCAGCAAATCGGAATCGGCGACGGGAAGGGCAAAGCCTGCGCGCTGCAGCAGGCCCCCCGCCACCCGGATCGCCACGAAGGGCGCGACACGCGGGCTCGCGCCGCCTTCGATCTCGGCCTCGGCTTGGGTAAGGCTCTGGCGCAGCTCGGTCAGTGTCGCACCGCCGAGAAGGCAACCCACGAACAAGCCGTCCGGTCTGAGGGCGCGGCGGATCTGTACCAGCACCCCCGGCAAATCGTTCACCGCGTGGAGCGCGAGGAGCGAGACGACGAGATCGAGGCTGGCGGCCCCGACCGGCAGAGCCTCCGCATCGGCCACCGCCCGGCCCGCACCGGATTCCGGAAGAGGCGATAGGCGAAGCCGCACCGCTTCAGGATAGCGGTGAGCGAGGATCGTATCCGCTGCCGCAACGGGGCTCGCGAGGTCGAGCACTGTCCGGAACTCGCGCAGCACCGTGCTCAGCCGATCATCGAGATCCTCCGCAGCGCGGGCAAAGAGAAAGTCCGCGAAGCCACTCGCTCGCGCGCGGGCGAGGCGGCGGCGGATCAAAGCGGTGTCGAAAAGCGGATGGGGCGTGCTCATCACGGGATGAAATGGCGTATGAAGGGGCTGGATGCCACCCGCGAAGACGTGAAGTCGGCTCAGCGGCGAAAGGGGAACCAGACCTTCGCGTCCGTGTTCCTGCCGCGACAGCCATTCGGCTCATGTATTCGAACGGGAGATACCTGATGAAGCGCCTGATCCTCGGCACCGTCGTCGCCCTCTCCGCCCTCACCGCTGCCGGCGCTGCCGAAGCGAAGGGCTGCATCAAGGGCGCTATCGTCGGCGGCATCGCGGGCCATTACGCGGGCCACCATGGGTTTGCCGGCGCCGCTGCCGGCTGCGCGGTTGGCCGTATGCGGGCGAATGCCAAGGCGCGCGCCGCCGACCAGCAGGCGATCCAGCCTGCCGGGGTTCGCTGAGTACCCTTACCGACCATCGTGGCGGCGCCCTCAGGGGCGCTGCTGCCCTTTGGCGGCGGGCGCGCGCCGCCACACTCGGCCTCGTCTATCCTCCGACCTGTGCGGGGTGCGGCGCGGCTACCGCCGATGTCGGGGCCTTTTGCCCCGCCTGCTGGTCCGGCCTTCGGCTCATCGAAGAGCCCCTTTGCGACCGACTCGGCATTCCCTTCGCGGTCGATCTTGGGATTGGCCGTTTGATCTCGCCTCAAGCCTTCGCGCAGTCGCCCGTCTTCGCCCGATCGCGCGCGGTGGCGCTGTATGACGATGTGGCGCGTGGCCTCGTCCATCGGTTGAAATACGAAGACCGGCACGATCTGGCCCGCCCCATGGCGCGCATGATGTCTGCCGCTGGGCGGGATCTGATCGCGGAGGCTGATTGCGTGGTGCCCGTCCCGCTGCACCACGGGCGGCTCTGGCGGCGGCGCTTCAACCAGGCGGCGTTGCTCGCGCGTCCGATCGCCGCTTCGGCGGGGCTTCCGTTCCTGCCGCAAGCCCTGTCACGTCGGCGTTCGACGCGTAGCCAGGTAGGACTCAGCCGCGCGGCGCGAGCCGAGAACTTGGCGGGCGCCTTTCAGGTCCCGCCCGCGTGTCGGCACCTGGTTGCTGGGCGCCGTGTCCTGCTCATTGACGATGTGCGAACGACTGGTGCCACCGGAAACGCCGCGACCCGCGCGCTGATGCGCGCTGGGGCAAGCTCGGTCGATCTTCTCACCTTCGCGCTGGTGGGGGAACCAGTCGGCTAAGCGGCGTCCTGACGGCTGGGAGCCCTCTGCGCCACCGATAGGGTGAAGTCGAAGGCTTCCGCGATGCTCTCATACCAAAGAGAGAGGCGTGGCCCGGTCGAGATGCAGGGCGCCATCGGCTTCCAGCCCATCCCGGTGAAGCGATGCACCTTGACCCGCGGCCAAGCGGATCATCGGTCCGTTCCGCGAGAAGCAGCGCACATGAAGGTCGCTGACGCCACGGTTGCGTGCCGCCTGCGTGATGCGCCGGAACAGCGCCGCCCCAAGCCCCATGCGCCGGAACGGGCGTTCCACCGCGAAAGCGGCTTCCGCCTCCGGTCCTACGAAGTAGCTCGAGGAGCCGGGCCCGGCAGGGCGCAATTCCCCCAGGCCGCGCAGGGTGCCGTCGATGAAGGCGCCGAACATCACGCCGCGCGCGGTCATCGCCTGCTCGGCATAGAGGCGAATGCCGGCCTCGCTGACCTGACCCATGAAGCGGTTCGCCCGGGTGTCCGGATCGAGCCGACAGAAATAGTCGAGAACAGCCTGCCGATCGCTCAGCCAGAGGCGGCGGACCAAGTGTTGTGTGTCTGATTGCCGAAGGTCGGCCATGAACGTCTCCGGTCTGCTGGCGCATCGGCGCCAAAGGATCCGGACGTTCCTCCCGAGAAGCCAAGCCATATGACAGACGCTGCCAATTTGTGCAATGCAACAATTCCGCGCTGGCTGCGTAGGGCCGTCTGCCATGACGGCGGGGCATGGAACGGTTCGGGCAAACCGTCGATCCCCATACTTGATTCATCGCCGCCCTCCGCTGCACAGGTTCGGCATCCTCAAAGCCCGGTTGGGCGGGAATTTTTGCAAGGATCGGTTTCGTGAACCAGACATCCGGGTCGGCACGCGGTCCGTCTCCCGACGCGATCCGCAGCGCCGTCTCACCGGGCTCCGTCCATGACCGCTACGAGGCATTGATCGCCACCGGCGCCATCGAACGTGATCCGGCTCAGGTCGCGGCCATCCGCAGTCTCGATGCGATCGCGCAGGAACTTGGGCGGCGCAAGCGGGCGAGCAAGGGCAGCGCCCTCGGCTGGCTGTTCAAGCGCAAGGACGAGCCCGAGCAGGTTCGCGGCCTCTACGTCTGGGGCTCCGTCGGGCGCGGCAAGACGATGCTGATGGACCTGTTCTACGAGGCGGCGGCGGGCAAAAAGCGGCGTGTCCACTTCCACGGCTTCCTCGCGGACGCCCACGAGCGCATCCACGCCTATCGTCAGGCACTTAAGCGCGGCGAGGTGAAGGGCGACGATCCGATCGGACCCGTGGCCGATGCGCTGGCCGACGAGGCGACGCTGCTCTGTTTCGATGAGTTCACCGTCACCGACATTGCCGACGCGATGATCCTGGGGCGGCTGTTCAATCACCTGTTCCGCCGGGGCGTGACAGTGGTCGCGACGTCGAACGTCGAGCCGGACAGACTCTACGAGGGGGCCTGAACCGCGCCCTGTTCCTGCCCTTCATCGAGGTGCTGAAGGAGCACGTCACGGTGCTGCGGCTCGACTCGCGCACCGATTTCCGGCTGGAAAAGCTCGGCGGCGCCAAGGTCTGGCACGTTCCGGCCGACGACGCGGCCAAGTCTGCCCTGGACGCGGCCTTCAAGGGCCTCACTGGTCGGGTCAGGGGCACGGCAGGTTCGCTCACCGTGCATGGTCGTGAGGTGAAGGTGCCGCAGGAAGCCGGTGGCGTCGCCCGGTTCGGTTTCGACGATCTGTGCCGCCAGCCTCTCGGCGCTTCGGACTACATGGCGATTGCCCGAGCCTACCACACGGTGGTGATCGACGGCATTCCCGTGATGCAGGAGGCCGAGCGCAACGAGGCCAAGCGCTTCATCACGCTGATCGACACGCTCTACGACCGCAATGTGAAGCTCGTTGCGTCAGCCGATGTCGAGGCGCAGGACCTCTACAAAGCGACGACGGGGCGGGAGGCCTTCGAGTTCGACCGCACTGTGTCGCGGCTGATCGAAATGCGCTCCGAGGAGTACATCGCCAAGCCGCATGGCCGCGCGACCTCGGAGGCCAGCGGATCGACCACGGGTCTTGCCGAGACGTAGGGCCTAGAACCCTCGGAACGCCATCGTCAGCGCGCCGATGGCGATGCCCCACAGCGCGAGCGTCGACCAGACGGCGCGGGTGCGCTCATCGCGGGCGAAGCGTTCGGCGCGCTTCGCGTCGCCGGTGCCGCTCTCGTCCAGGCGGATCAGCAGGCGCTTCATGCGCAGCGCGAGATCGGGGAAGTCGGTGATCACATCGGATAGGGTGCGCAGGGCCTCGCCACCGCTCTGAAGGCGGCCGATGGGCCCCAGATTGTGGGCGATCCACGAACGGACCACCGGCTCCGCCGTGGTCCACATGTCGAGCTTGGGATCGAGCGAGCGGGCGACACCTTCCACGACGACCATGGTCTTCTGCAGCATCACCAGCTCGGTGCGCGTGCTCATGTCGAACAAAGCGGTCACGTCGAAGAGCAGCGTGAGCACCTTGGCCATGGAGATCTCATCGGCCTTGCGCTGATGGATCGGCTCGCCGATGGCCCGGATGGCCTGCGCGAAATCCTCGACCGAATGGTGCGCAGGCACGTAGCCCGCCTCGAAATGCACCCGGGCAACCCGCAGATAGTCGCGGGTGATGAACCCGAGCAGGATTTCCGCCAGGAAGCGCCGCTCGTTCGGCCCGAGGCGGCCCATGATGCCGAAATCGACCGCGACCAGGCGGCCCTGGTCATCCACGAACAGGTTTCCCTGGTGCATGTCGGCATGGAAGAACCCGTCGCGGATCGCCTGCCGCAGGAAGCTCTGGATCACCGCCCGCCCGATGGCGCGGGGATCGTGTCCGGCCGCGATGAGGTCCGCCGGCCCGTGCAGCTTGATGCCGTCGATCCATTCGGAGGACAGGACATCCCGCGCCGTCGAGCTCCCATTCGGGCCGGGGCACGCGGAAATCCTCGTCACCCTTCGTGTTCTGAGCGAGTTCAGAGGCCGCCGCCGCTTCCAGCCGGAAGTCCATTTCCATCAGGACGGAGCGCGCGAGGATCTCCACCACCTCGCGCGGACGCAGGCGCTCGGCTTCCGAAGAAAAGGCGTGGACCACCCGCGCCACGAAGCGCATCACCTCGAGATCGCGCTTAAAGCCGTCCCGCACTCCCGGCCGCATCACCTTCACCGCGAGAGTGCGGCGCGTGCCGTCGGCATCCTCCACCACCGCCCGGTGGACCTGCGCGATGGATGCGGCAGCGATCGGCTCGCTGAACGAGACGAAGAGCGACGAAATCGGTTTGCCGAACGCAGCCTCGACCACGCGGATCGCCGTGGCCTGCGGGAAGGGCGGAACCCGATCCTGAAGCTTTTCCAGATCAATGGCGGCGCGCATGCCGACGATGTCGGGACGCGTCGCGAGGAACTGGCCGAACTTCACGTAGGACGGACCGAGCCGCGTCATCGCCGCCGAGAGGCGCGCCGCACCGTCGCCGATCCCTTTCCGCTCGATGGAGCGGCCGAGCTTCAAGGCGAGGCGCAGATGCGCGGGCATCTCGGACGGATCCGCGAAGGCGAGCGCGCCCTCGCGGGCGAGCACGAAGCCCACCCACGCCCCACGGACGAGGTTGATGGCGGCGCCGATCACGAGTGAAGCACCCTCAGAAGACTTTCCAGCCGGAATGGATCGCGACGATGCCGCCCGAGAGCGGCCGGTCGGTGACGTGGCGGAAGCCCGCCCGCTCGATCATGCCGGCGAAGGCGCCGCGGGTCGGAAACTTGCGGATCGATTCCACAAGGTAGCGATACGACTCAGCGTCGCCCGCCACGCGCTCGCCGATGCGCGGGATCACGTGGAAGGAATAGGCTTCGTAGATCTTGTCGAGCAGCGGAACGTCCACCGCCGAGAATTCCAGGCACAGGAAGCGGCCGCCCGGCTTCAGCACCCGGCGCGCCTCTTCCAAGGCAAGGTCGATGCGCGGCACGTTCCGGATGCCGAAGGCGATGGTGTAGGAATCGAAGGCCGCATCCGGAAGGGGCAAGCTCTCGGCATTGCCGGTGACGAAGGCAATGCGGTCGCCGTAGCGCCCCCGGTCCGCTCGGCGCCGACCCGCAGCATCGATTCATTGATGTCGAGCACGGTGACGTTCGTGGCGGGGCCGCCGGCCTCAAGCACCCGGAAGGCCACATCGCCCGTGCCACCCGCCACATCGAGATGGGCGTAGGGGCGGCTCTTCGACGGGCGCAGCATCGAGACGAGCTGCGCCTTCCAGGCCCGGTGCAGACCTGCCGACATCAGGTCGTTCATCAGGTCGTAGCGGCGCGCCACCGAATGGAACACGCTGTCGACGCGCCCCTGCTTTTCGCTAAGGGCCACGCGCTCGAAGCCGAAATCCGTGGTTTCGCGCCGCGAGCCTTCGTCCGACACCGTCATGCTGCTCCCGCCATTCGCGCCCGGACCGTCGAGCGATCCGGGCCTCTTAGCCGGAGTCCGGCCAAGCCGCCATGCGTCCCAGGGCGCGACCCTCAGGCCGCGCGTGCCTTGAGGGCGTTGGCGATGGTCTCTGCCATGGCCTTCGTGCCGATCGCGCTGGTACCCTCACCGGCGATGTCGGCGGTACGGGCACCCCCGGCCAGCGCATCGGTGATCGCTCCGTCCAGGGCGTCAGCAGCCTCGCCCAGGCCGAACGAGTAGCGCAGGCACATGGCGAGCGAGCCGATCATGGCGATCGGGTTCGCGCGATCCTGGCCCGCAATGTCGGGGGCCGAGCCGTGGACCGGCTCGTAGAGGGCCCGGCGCAGGCCCTTCTCATCCACGGCGCCGAGGGAGGCCGAGGGCAGCATGCCCAGAGACCCGGTGAGCATGGCCGCGATGTCCGAGAGCACGTCGCCGAACAGGTTGTCGGTCACCAACACGTCGAACTGCTTCGGGCGGCGCACCAGCTGCATGGCGCAATTGTCGGCCAACACATGCTCGAGTTCGATATTGGCGTAGTGCTCGGAATGGACGCGCGTGACGACCTCCTTCCAGAGGACACCGGTCTTCATCACGTTATGCTTCTCGGCCGAGGCGACACGACCGGAACGCTTGCCCGCGAGGTCGAAGGCGACATGCGCAATGCGTTCGATCTCACCCGTCGTGTAGACCTGCGTGTCGACAGCGCGCTTGCTGCCGTCCGGAAGGTTGGTGATCTCCTTCGGCTCGCCGAAATACACGCCCCCGGTCAGCTCGCGCACGATCATGATGTCGAGCCCCTCGACCAGCTCGCGCTTCAGCGCGGAGGCCTCGGCCAGGGCCGGGTAGCAGATCGCCGGACGCAGGTTGGCGAAGAGGTCGAGATCCTTGCGCAAGCGCAGCAGACCGGCCTCGGGACGGTTCTCGTAGGAAACGCCCGCCCATTTCGGCCCGCCGACCGCGCCGAGCAGGATGGCGTCGGCATCCTTGGCGCGCTGCAGAGTGGCATCCGCAAGCGGCACGCCGTGGGCGTCGATGGCGCAGCCGCCGACGAGGTCCGTCTCGGTCTCGAAGCTCGCGAGGCCGGTATCCTTCAGGGCGTCCAGCACCACCTGAAGCCCGCCCGCCACTTCCGGGCCGATGCCGTCGCCGGGCAGGAGCAGAAGCTTGTAGGTGGCCATGGTCGGTCTCGCGAAAGTCGTTGGCTGTGCGGCGGGCGTTGAGGCCGGTGCCGGTACACCCGCGCTTTAGTGCGGTCTCCGCCCGAGGGGAAGCGGCCCTTGAGTTTCGGATGCGCCGGATGTACCCCTTTCGGCCACGACGCGCAGCGGGTTATGAGCCCGGCCTAGGCGCGACCCTCGAGGAGACACGAGCCTTGGCCAGAGCCGGCTCAGCGTTTGACGGTACCGGTGCCGCTTCCGCGGCCCTGCTGTCGCGCGCGCCCTCGGCCCCGCTCCTTCTCGACCTTCTGCTTACCCGCCCCTGAGGGCCGTCCGGGCGTGCGCCTGGGCCCTTAGGGGATTATTCTCGCGATAACAGCCCATCCTGGGCATCACCCGCCTCCGGCCGCGAGCCCGGGCGGAGCGCGACAGGGTTCAAGAAGGCACTTCCATGAGCACGCAGACCTCCACCCCGACGACCGGCACCCGCGACCGCGTCTTGATCTTCGACACGACCCTGCGCGACGGCGAGCAATGCCCCGGCGCGACCATGACCTTCGATGAGAAGCTCGCCGTGGCCGAGCTGCTCGACACGATGGGCGTCGACATCATCGAGGCGGGCTTCCCGATCGCGTCTGTCGGCGATTTCGAAGCGGTTTCCGAAATCGCCAAGCGCACAAAGCGCGCCACCATCGCAGGCCTCGCCCGGGCCATCACCGCCGACATCGCCCGTGCGGGCGAGGCCGTGCGCCATGCGCAGCGCGGGCGCATCCATACCTTCGTATCGACCTCGCCGATCCATCTCGCGCACCAGATGCGCAAGAGCCAGGACGAGGTGTTGGAGATCATCCTGAAGACCGTGGCCCAGGCCCGCGACCTCGTGGAGGACGTGGAATGGTCGGCCATGGACGCGACCCGCACGCCGATCGACTACCTGTGCCGGACGGTGGAGGCGGCGATCAAGGCGGGTGCCACCACGATCAACCTGCCCGACACGGTCGGTTACGCCACGCCCGCCGAATACAAGGAGATGTTCCGCGCCGTCCGCGAGCGTGTGCCGAACTCCGATAAGGCGATCTTCTCGGTTCACTGCCACAACGATCTCGGCCTCGCGATTGCCAATTCGCTGGCTGGCATCGAGGGCGGTGCCCGGCAGGTCGAGTGCACGATCAACGGTATCGGCGAGCGCGCGGGCAATGCGGCGCTGGAAGAGATCGTCATGGCGATCCGCACTCGCGCCGATGTCATGCCCTACGAGACCGGCATCGAGTCCCAGATGTTGACCCGCGCTTCGAAGCTCGTGAGCCATGCCACGAACTTCCCGGTGCAGTTCAACAAGGCCATCGTCGGCCGCAACGCCTTCGCGCATGAGAGCGGCATCCACCAGGATGGGATGCTCAAAAACTCCGAGACCTACGAGATCATGACCCCGGCCTCGGTCGGCCTCACCAAGACCTCGCTCGTCATGGGCAAGCATTCCGGTCGGGCGGCCTTCCGCTCCAAGCTGGAGGATCTCGGCCTGCTCCTGTCCGACAACCAGTTCCAGGATGCGTTCGAGCGGTTCAAGGCGTTGGCCGACCGGAAAAAGCATGTCTACGACGAGGATATCGAGGCGTTGGTCGATGAGAACCTCGCCACGGCGCAGGATCGCATCCGTCTCGTCTCGCTGTCGGTCATCGCAGGCACGCGTGGGCCGCAGCGGGCTACCCTGCGCATTCAGGACGAAACCGGCTCGCGCATCGAAGAGGCGGACGGAAATGGCCCAGTGGACGCGGTGTTCAACGCGATCCGCGCGCTGGTCCCTCACGAGGCGCAGCTCGACCTGTACGATGTCCATGCTGTGACCGGCGGCACCGACGCGCAGGCCGAAGTCACCGTGCGTCTGCGCGATGGCGACCGAAGCATCACGGCGCGTGGCGCCGATCCGGACACGCTCGTCGCGTCGGCGAAGGCCTATCTGTCTGCGCTGAACAAGCTCTCGGCCCAGGCCGTGCGGCTTCATGCACAGCATGCGGCGGCCGAGTGAGAAAAACTCCCTGCCGGGGGTAGACAGCCCCCGGCAGCGTTGGTATCAGCCCACCACCGCGGACGGACTTGGTGGCCGGACGGGGCGATCGCAAAGCGATCGGGCGCATAGCTCAGTTGGTAGAGCAGCTGACTCTTAATCAGCGGGTCCTAGGTTCGAACCCTAGTGCGCCCACCAAGACCTAACATCCCAAAATCGATTATCACCGGGTGCGGCAAGTCGATCTTGCCGCCGGTCCGTTTTGCGGACGGTGGTGGAAGCCGATGCTACGGCGGCTTTCGCGCGTTGGGTGCTTTTTCTTCCGTCATGACGGCTGAGGGTGTCGGTTGGCAGCGCCTCAGCGATAGTGAGGGCGCTGCACGCGTCGCGGCGACGACCCATTGTTGCGGTCGCAACCGATGCACACGCGCGGGTCCCACGGGCGATCGACACCAAGCGGTTTGACGCTCAGCATACCGAGCGTCACTGCGCCGGTATTCTCCGGCATCGATCTCGCGAAATACCGTTCGATCGATGAGGCCGAACGTGCCTCGACCGTTTCGGCCCCGCCGCTGGCTGCCAGCATCGCGCTGCAAGCCACAAGGCTGAGTGTTTTCCGTCTAGCCGTCATCCGTCCCTTTCGTTGCGCCGCGCCTTTTCGGCCAACGCGGCGCGAAGGAATAGGGGCGTCCTTGGCTGAATTTGAGGCAGATCGAGGCTGAGATCCGCCGTGACGAGACTGCTTTAGCTTCTACAGCATCACAGAACAATTAGACGGATTGTACCGATAAAGGGCTTAAATGCTGACACGCCGATCGTCATCCGCGCGATGTTCGGCCGCTCCCGTCACAGTGACTTCCTGCCTCTCCCTCGTCAGCCCTTGGAGACCGCGACGATGCGGCGCGACACCGTTCCGACCAGCACGAACCTGTCGCCTACCTGACAGAAGCCCAGCGGATCGCTTGGCTGCGAGAGGCTGGCCAGTTCGGGGGGCAACGGGTGAAGGTAGACTTGCTGTGGAACCGTCGTGCCCGGCTCCAGAGCGAAGGTCATCCGCGTGACCGGGCGGGCATGCCGACGCTCCGCCTGCGCGCGCAGGGCGTTCACTTGGGTGGGGTTGAGGGCGGGCCCGGCGGCGCTGTCCGCCGTATCCCGCGTGCGCAATTCGTCGAGGGTCTTGGAGACATCACCCAGCACGTCGGGTGTTTTCGCGCCACCTCCGCCCGAGGGGGCCGGGTTGGGATTTCCGGCGTCGCTCGGACGCATGGGGATAGATCGCACCGGCGGTGCGGTGACGCCCTGCTGTCGAGCGATCTCCGGCGGGCGGCCACCGCGCGGCATGAACTGATACGCCACCGCGCCGACCGCCACGATCGCCGCGATAAGACTAAACAGAAGGAGATGTCGCATGGTGGCGGACCCGCGCTTGATTGGGACCGGCCGTCTAGCCTGTCACCCGCGCGAGAGGTAGCCCGGCCCCGAGAGGATCAGATCCGCAGGGTGAGGAGCCAGACCAGACTAAAGGCCGCCGTCAGGAAAGCGGCTGAGGACACGAGCACGGCCACCTCTTCGCGGTGACGTTGAACGAAGGTCTGTGAATAAGCGAGCATGACGATGTCATCGACTGTGATCGGATCATCCTCGCGCCCGAACCTTGATCATTCGGAGGCAGGCTGGGTCATCCACAGCGACTGTGCGACCGGTGTCGCCCTTCTGCCACAACCAGAGATAGCTGGGACGCGGTCACCCTCTCCGCTCGTCCTGATCGGCGCTGGGTCACGCCTGCCCGAGGCCCTTCTCGACACGGAAGAGCGATTCCATCTCGAGGCGGAAGGCTATGGCGTGGTGAGAGGCGTCGACCTCGACATCCGACCAGCGAACGGGTTGGCCCGCCGCGACGGCGCCGCGCAGCTTGAGGCCGTGAGCGAGGCCGATCGGCACCGCGCCGAGCTTCAGCGAAGTCTCGGCAGGCACGACCTTGCCGTAGACGGTGTAGCCGCCTTCACCATCCAGGGTTTCGCCTGCCTTCAAGGTGCGCTTGGAGACGGCGATGACATCGCCGCGCCAGTCGTTCGTGGAGCCGGTGGGCTCGCCGCGCGTCGCGATGCTGGCGACCGAAGTCCCGAGTTCCAACCCGATCAGATGGTACGGCTTGAACATCGCCGCGTAGCGACCGGACTCGTCGGTCTTCAGCCCGTACTGGTTGAAGCAGTCCATGACGTATTTCGTCGGCGCCTCGAACACGGCGTAGACACCCCAGCGCAGGTCGCGGAAGACCGGACGCCCATCGCGTTCGATGGACGAGACCACCTCGACGGTGCCCTTCCTCGGCAGGATGCCTCCATCCGATACCGGACGCAGAACGGTCGGTAGATCATCGACGCCGCAGGCCGGGAAGGCGAGTCCGTCATCCGGCGGGCTGAGATCGCATCCGTTGGCGACGGCCGCCATCTCCAGGGCGGACTTGGTACCGTCGAGGAAGGAATTGAACATCTGCGGGTTGAAGTCGCCGCCTGCGACTTGAGCCTCGCTGAACCCGTAATGGCCCCAGACGGTATCCGGCGTCGATTGGTGGTATACGGGCAGATACTTGGTGCCCTTGCCCGCACAGACGACATCGAGGCCGATGCAGCGCGCCCAATCGACCAGTTCGGCGATGAGCGCGGGCTGATCGCCGGAGGCCATGGAGTAGACGATTCCCGCTTGCGCGGCCCGGCGGGCGAGGAGCGGGCCAGCCAGAGCATCCGCTTCGACATTGACCATGATGACGTGCTTGCGGTGCTCGCAAGCGGCCAAAACGTGACGGATGCCGGCGGCGGGACTGCCGGTCGCGTCGATGATGATGTCGATGAACGGGCTCGCGATCATCGCCGCCGTGTCATCGGTCACGAATGTCCTCTGAGAGCGGGCCGCCTCCTCCAGCGAGCCGACCTGAAAGCGCTCGTCGCTCCACCCCACGCGGCGCATGGAGTCCTGCGCGTGGGAGGGCGAGAGGTCCGAGACGCCGACGAGGTGGATGCCCGGCGTCCGCCACGCCTGCGACAGGAACATGGAGCCGAACTTGCCCGCGCCGATCAGCCCGACGCGGGCGGGCCTGCCATCGGCCGCACGCTGCTTCAGCTTGGCGTACATCGACATCGCGTTCCTCCGCCGACGGGCCGGGGTCGTGACTGGACCCCTGATTTGTGTGGCTCCGTTCGAAGGGCGACTTGTATCGAGGGTTTGGGCTCGGGAAAATGTGGGGCACGCGAACGCGATGCGCGTGGATTTCAGGAAGTCGCGGTGACCGCGCCCGACTTCGACAGGAACGATCCCCGCTCATCCCCGAGCCGCCTCCGAGCCCATCGCAAGATTATCCAAGCGGGTTGGGCCGGGTGCGGCAGGTGGACTTGCAGATGTCCAACATCATCACACAAAATCGTCCGCGACTCTGATCCGGCCTTCCACGACAAATTGATTGATGTCGCGTTTCCAAGGACAGCATCGGCGGCCCTCAAACGGAATAGCGCGTCCGCTGTGTGCGGGTGTCGCGCTCTTTGATGGTGATGCGACCCGCCTCGTCCAGGCTCGTCAATGCGCGCAGTACGAGCGCGTGCTCCACGCCGAACGCGCGGGCGAAGGCGCGGCTGTCGCCGGGCAGGCCGAGGGCGAGTGCGGCCAACAAACCCGCTTCCATCGGCGAAAGATCGGGATGAGCGGCCGAGACCCGTTCGAGGGCGGCGACGAACGCCGCCTCGTCGGGCACCTCGCTCATGCCGCCGCGCGGGCCTGAAGGGTCACGAGAACCGATTTCGAGGTCGGCGTGTCGCTCTTCTCGCCATAGGTCGAGAGCGGCACGAGCACGTTCAGCTCCGGGTAGTATCCCGCGAGGGAGCCGCGCGGCATGTCGAACGGCACAAGGCGGAAATCCTCCGCGCGGCGGGTTGTACCGTCGTCGTGGACGCCGACGATGTCGACACGCTCGCCGAGCCGGTCACGGATTTCCGCAAGGTCGTCGGGATGGGCGAAGACCACGCGACGCTCGCCATAGACACCGCGATAGCGGTCATCCAAGCCGTAGATCGTCGTGTTGTACTGATCGTGGCTGCGGAAGGTCTGCAACACGAAGGTATCGTGCGTCTTCTTGGCGGCCTGATGCTCCGTTTCGAGGGGCAGTGCGGCCGTCGAGAAGTTCGCCCGACCCGATGCGGTCTCGAAAACGCGCTCGGCCGCTAGATTGCGCAGCATGAAGCCGCGGGGCTTGCGCACGCGGGTATTGTAGCCGGTGAACCCGCCGATCGTGGCAGCGATGGCGTCTCGGATCCGATCGTAATCGGCCGTGAAGCCCGCCCAATCGATGGACGCGGAGCCGACCGTCGCCTGCGCCATCCCAGCAATGATGGCGATTTCTGAGCGCAGATGCTTCGACGCCGGCTTGTTGATGCCGCCGGAGCCGTGAACCATGCTCATCGAATCCTCGACGGTCACGATCTGGATTTTGCCCTCGGCGTTCCGGTCGATCTCCGTGCGGCCGAGACAGGGCAGCAGGTAGCCGATAGCGCCAGGCACGAGATGGGCGTGGTTGAGCTTGGTAGCGATGTGCACAGTGAGGCGGCAGGAGGCCAGCGCCTTGGCCACCACCGGCGTATCCGGCGTCGCGCGCAGGAAGTTGCCCCCGAGGCCGATGAAGGCTTTTGACGTCCCATCCCGCATGGCGCGGATGGAGGCCAGAACGTTGTGCCCGTGTTCGCGCGGCATCGGCAGCCCGAAATGCCGCTCCAACGAATCGAGGAAGGCGGCGGGCGGGCGTTCGTTGATGCCCACCGTCCGATCGCCCTGAACGTTGGAATGACCGCGCACCGGGCAAAGGCCCGCGCCGGGGCGGCCGATATGGCCGCGCAGAAACAGAAGGTTGGCAATCTCCCGGATCGTCGCCACGGAATGGCGGTGCTGCGTAACGCCCATGGCCCAGGTGGCGATGACGCGCTGCGCCCCAAGATAGACATCCGCCATTGCGGTGATCTCGCCGAGCGTCAGACCCGACTGGTCGAGGATCGCCTCCCATGAGGTCGACTCGACGGCGGCGCGATAGGCGTCGAGTCCGTCCGTGTGATGCTCAAGGAAGGCGCGGTCCAGCACCGAAGGACGCCCGGCCGCCAACGCCTCGGCATCGCGCTCGAACACGATCTTGGCGATGCCCCGAAAGGCGGCCATGTCGCCGCCCGAACGCGGCTGCAGATAATGGCTCGCGATGGGGCGGCTCGAACCGCGCAGCATCTCCACCGTGTTCTGCGGATCGGCGAAACGCTCGAGGCCGCGCTCCCGCACAGGATTCAGCACAACGACCTGCGCCCCGCGTTCGGCGGCACGGCGCAGGTCGCCGAGCATGCGCGGATGGTTGGTGCCGGGGTTTTGGCCGACGCAGAAGATCGCGTCCGCCTTCTCGAAATCTTCGAGGAGAACCGTGCCCTTGCCGACGCCGATGGCCTCGCCGAGAGCGACACCGCTCGCCTCGTGGCACATGTTCGAACAGTCGGGGAAGTTGTTCGTGCCGTAGGCGCGAGCGAATAACTGATAGAGGTAGGCCGCTTCGTTCGAGGCGCGGCCGGAGGTGTAGAACTCCGCCTGATTCGGATTGTCCAGGCTGCGCAGGGTCGCGCCGATCTCAGCGAAAGCCTCGTCCCAGCTTACCGGCAGGTAGCGATCGCTCGCCGCGTCGTAGCGCATCGGGTGGGTGAGGCGGCCCTGGCCTTCGAGGGCGTAATCACTCCAGCCCCGCAACTCGGTGAGGGTGTGCCGGGCGAAGAAGGACGGCGGGGTGCGCTTGTCGGTCGCCTCCCAGGACACCGCCTTCACGCCGTTCTCGCAGAACTCGAACGACGAGCCGTGCTCTGGGTCGCCCCAGGCGCAACCCGGACAATCGAAGCCATCGGGCTGGTTGGCCTTCAGCAGCGCGCGCGCACCGGTAAGCGGTGCCCGGCTACCGAGCAGGTGCTTGCCGCAGCTCTTCAGAGCGCCCCAGCCGCCTGCAGCGGATGAACGCTTGGAAGCCCCCTCAGACTGGGCCATGAACCGTCCTGAACTTGCTGACGCGAGCAATCTCGCAAGCGCGAGATAAGCGTCTCCGCGCGACGCTCACAATGGCGTGCGGGCGCAGGCCCCTCATGCACGAAACACAGGCTAAGCCTTCGCAGTGAATAGTCTTTCTAATGTGCGGTGCTCTATAGCCTCGGAGGGACAGCCTCTCGGCGACCGTTGATTAACGTGGCATTTACCCTTTTGTGAGTAATTGAAGCGTCGCTGCGGCTCCGAGGCCTCGGAGCCGAACGGCAAGCGGCCCGATCCACCATAGGTGGCTCGGGCCGCGCCTCGTTTGGGTCACCGGCTTCCCGGCCCAGGGGCGAGCCCGGCGAGGGTGAACAGATCGACCGACAGCTTGGCACCGACGACGAATGCGTCGGGGATGTTCTTGCGGACGAAGGGAAACCGCGTCTGGTCCGGGTTGATGATGTACTGGAGGTTCGGCGTCAGGCGGATCGCGGGGGTGATCTGAATGCCGTAATTGGCTCCATCATCACCTGCTGCTTGGGGATCGACCGGAACACCCCGAGGCTACTTTGCGCGAGCGTTATGTTCGACAGGGCGAGCGGGCTGAATTTCTGCGTGTTGATGACGAAGCCCACCGTATCGAACGGACGCCCCGCGAAGGTGCCCGTCTGCAGGGCGCCGATTTCGAGGAAGTAGTCCTCGACCAACCGTCCCGACGTCCCCGCCATGGCGACACCGAAAAGGGTCAGGCCCTGGATACCGTTCGGATCGGGCCGCCAGACCATCTGATCGAACCGGGCATAGATCCCCGAGCGTCCGAACCGGGTCTGCGCCGGCAGCCCGGTGAGTACTGCGGCCCGGCCGGTCACATCGCGCACGGGATCGGCATAGTCGGACGCGTCGTACCAACCGCCGATGCCGTAATTGCGCGGAAGGACATCGTTTGCGAAAGTCGTCGTGTATCCAAGTTCGAACGGCACGATGGCGCCTGTCGCGCCTTTCAAGGAGAAGTCCAGACCATTGTCGCCGGGTTGCTGATGCAGCGGATTCACTTCGTAGGCGCCCGCATGGAAAAAGAGCTTGTCCGTCAACCATGCCTTGGCATGCGCGCCCCAACTGGACACCGGCCAGAAGGTAAAGTTCGAGGTCTTGAAGACGAAGGTCGGATTTCCGCAGGCGGAATTTGATTGGAAGTTGCAATAAATCGCTGAGTTCAAGAAGGCGATGTTGGCGACGAGGCGGCCGACTTCGAAATCTAGACGATTGTCGAACAGTTTCTGCTGATACGAGAACAGGGTCAGCCGGGTCGTCTGACCGCCGCCGAAGATCTCCTGCACGCTCGTATTGTTGCCGATGAAATCGTTCGAGAGGCTTCGACCGTGGCGGTTCGTGACCGCGATGTGGAACGAGCCGCCTTCGATCCCGGCGAGGCGCTGAAGGTCGCCGTCGATGCCGAAGAAGAGCTGGCCGGCATAAGCCGAACCCTGGCGAAGGCCGCCGATCGGGTTGATGGCGCCCTGGCCGGTATAGTTCGCCAGCAGGCTGAGGCCGTTGCCGAGGTCGAGGGTTCCGGGCGGAAGGGTCGGCGGCGTGGCGGTCTGCCCGAGAGTGTCGGCGGCGCCCGCTGCGCTCTCGGCACCGCTGATGCCCTGACCGTCAGGGCGAGGCGGCGGCGGAGGGCTGGCCTGCCGCCGCAGGATCGGAGCCACCGCCGTCCCGGGGACGGCCAAACCGGTCCCCGCATCCTGCGCCCACGCGGTGTGAGGCATCGCGACAGCGAGCCCGAGCGCGATGGAGACGTGCGTCGCCAAACCCCGCATCGTGAATCCCCCTCTTCGTCTTCGTGTTGGTCGGCGGGCCCGATCGTTCGCCGGGCTCCGGTGGTTCTGGTGCGTCAGGCCGGTCGCTTCTTGAGAAGCCCTGCCAGCATGGCGGTGACGAGGGTGCCTGCGGCGAGCGCGAGCACGGCGCCGAGCGGGTTCGTCACGGCATTCGGGATCGGCAGGACGAACAAGCCGCCATGGGGTACCTTCAGGGTCACGCCGAGGGTGAGGGCCAGTGCCCCGGCCACTGCCGAGCCCGCGACGAGTGAAGGGATCACCCGCAGAGGATCCGCGGCTGCGAAGGGAATCGCCCCCTCGGTGATGAAGGCCGCGCCGAGCACCGCCGCCGCACCGCCCGCCTCGCGCTCGGGCTTCGTGAACCGGGCCGGGAAGAGCCGCGTCGCAAGGGCGAGGCCGAGGGGAGGGGTCATGCCGCCAAGCATCACGGCGGCCATGGGTGCATCGACCCCGGAGGAGAGCAGGGCCGCCGCCGAGGCATAGGCCGCTTTGTTGATCGGGCCGCCCATGTCGATGGCCATCATGCCGCCGAGGACCAGGCCGAGGACGAGGGCACTCGCCCCCTGCATACCCTTCAGCCACGCCGTCAGCGCCGACAGGACCGCCGCCACCGGCACGCCGACGACGTAGATCATGAGAAGGCCGGTGATGGTGGTAGCAAGCAGCGGCAGGATCAGGACGGGCTTCAGACCTTCGAGATTCTTGTGCAGCCGGATGTGCTGATTGAGAAAGCGTGCGGTGTAACCAGCGATGAAGCCCGCCGCGATGCCGCCAAGGAAGCCCGCCTGAAGGTTCGCGGCCAGCATGCCGCCGACCATGCCCGGTGCGATGCCGGGTCGGTCCGCGATGGAATAGGCGATGTAGCCTGCGAGCGCCGGAACGATCAGGGCGAAGGCCCCCTTGGCGCCGATCTGACCGAGGGCGTAGCCGAGCGTTCCCTCATGCCCGGGCGCCATGGCGTCGATGCCGCCCACGGCGAAGGCAAGGGCGATGAGCAGGCCGCCCGCCACCACGAAGGGCAGCATGAACGACACGCCGGTCATCAGGTGCTTGTAGGCACCCGCCTTCCCCTCAGCCGTGTCCGGCTTCTCGGCGGCGGCCTCGGTCGTGCCACCTGCCGCATGCATCTGCGCCTCGGCGAGGGCGGTGGCGATAAGGCTTTTTCCGTCGCGGATCGCGGCCTTGGTGTTCGTGGCGTAGAGGCGTTTGCCCGCGAAGCGCGTCCGGTCGACACCGGTATCGGCGGCGATCAGCACGATATCGGCCGCCGCGATTTCTGCGGCGGTCAAGGTATCGCGAGCGCCCACCGAGCCCTGCGTCTCGATACGGATCGAATGGCCCAGGGCGTCGGCCGCCGCCTGCAAGCCTTCCGCCGCCATGAAAGTGTGGGCGATGCCCGTGGGGCAGGAGGTGATCGCCACGATGCGCTTCGTCCCGGCCGCCGCCGTCGCCGTCGGAGTGTCGACGGAACCCGAGAGCGCCCGGTCGAGCACGGCATTTACATCGGTGAGGACGTCCGTGATCGCCGCCCGCGCCCGGTGCAGCGCGCCGAACCGGCCTTCGCCGAGATCACCCGATCCGACCAGCAGGACGGCGCCCGCGTTGCGAATGGTCTCGTCGGGCAGGGGATTGCCGCCGGGCGCACCGCGCAATTCCAATGCGATCGGCTGGTTTCGCCGGTCGGCAGCCTTGCGGAGCGCTTCGAGGGCGAGAACGGCGTGCGTGGAGAGGTCCCCGCCTCCGACCACCGCCAGCAACTGAGCCATGGCTTCCTCCCTGTCTTGTTTGTTGTGTGGTGGGGTCAGTCGAGCATTCGAATGCGAACGTTGCGCATCAGCGCTTCGACGGTCGCGCGCGGCGGCAGGTTCGCCCCCGCCTGGGTGAGCTTTCCGGCCGCGAAGGCCATGGCGAGCCGAGCGGTGTCTTCGAGGCCGAGACCGGCCCGGAGCGCCGCCACGAGACCCGCGACCAGGGCATCCCCGGCGCCGACCGTGCTCGCGACATCGATGGCGGGCGGGCTGGCGAGCAAAGCGCCCTCTGCCGTCAGGAACAGCGCTCCCTCCTCGCCGAGGGATACGACCACCGTCGAAATGCCCCTCCCACGCAGTGTCAGGGCGGCCTCGTGGATGTCGCTGAGCGTCGGCAGGCCACGCCCGGCCCATTCTTCCAGTTCGTGCCGGTTCGGTTTCACGGCGTGGGGCAGGGCGCTCGCCCCGGCCGAGAGTGCTGCCGCGAGGGGTGGTCCCGAGGCATCGAGGAGCACCCGCGCCCCCCGTGTCTTCAAGCGCGCGGTGAGATCCGAATAAGTGGAGGGCGGCAACGCGCCAGGCAGGCTTCCGGCCAGAACCACCCAGGCCTCGCCGGATGACACCTCATCGAGCGTCGCAAGAACCGGATCGAGGTCGGCCGCTGTGACGGCGAGGCCGGGCAGGTTGATGTCGGTCGTGTCGCCGGTGCGCCGGTCGAGGAGCTTCAGGTTCGTCCGGGTATCACCGGGGATGCGCAGGAACCGGTCGGCGATGCCCTTAGCGTCCATCACCTGCACGAAGGGCGCAGCGTTATCGGCCCCAAGAATCCCGGTGGCGGTGATGGGCAGGCCCCAATCGGCAAGGCAGCAGGCGACGTTCACGCCCTTGCCCCCGGCATGGGAGCGCACGGCGCTCGCGCGGTGAACCGTGCCGGGCTCCAGCCCATCGAGAACGACGGTCTGGTCGATCGCGGGATTGAGGGTGAGGGTGACGATCGCGCTCACGCTGCGCCTCCCGTGCCGGCGGCGGGATCGAGCGCGCGGACGGCGGCGGCGTCCTCCTGCTCGCAGGCTTGGCTCGCCAGCGCCCGCAATTCACGGATGTCGGCGCCGCGAAGTCTTGCCTTCACGCCGGGAACATCGCGGGGCGTCATCGACAGTTCGTGGACGCCGAGCCCCGCGAGCAGGCAGGCGCCGTAGGGGTCGCCCGCGATCCCGCCGCAGACACCGACAAAGCGCTTGTGCCGGGCGGCGCCCTCGCAGGTCATGTGGATCAGCCGGAGTACCGCCGGGTGCAGGGAGTCCGCCTCCGGAGCGAGTTCGGTGTTCTGGCGGTCGATGGCGAGCGCGTATTGCGTCAGGTCGTTCGTGCCGATCGAGAAGAAGTCGCAGTAACGGGCCAGCGCATCGGCCTGGATCGCGGCGGCCGGCACCTCGATCATGATGCCGAGCGGGACGTAGGGCGCACCGATCTCAGTCCGGATCGCCTCCGCGATGGAGCGCAACCGCTGCACCTCCGGCACCGAGGTGATCATCGGCATCATGATGGAGAGGGGAGCGTGCTGTCCGGATGGCGCCGCCGGGTCGATATGGTCCTTCGCGGCCCGGTAGAGGGCGCGAAGTTGCGGCTCCATCAAATCCGGTCGGCGTAGCAGCAGCCGCGCGCCGCGCACGCCGAGGAAGGGGTTCTCTTCGTGCGGCAGGTGCAGATGCGCCACCTGCTTGTCGCCTCCGATATCGAGGGTGCGCACGATCAGCGGGCGGCCGTCGAGGGCCTTCAGCATGCCCGAATAGGTCTCGTACTGATCATCCTCGGAGGGCGTGTCGCCGCGTTCCAGGAAGAGGAACTCCGTGCGCATGAGGCCGACACCCTCCGCGCCCTGATCGAGGGCGAAGGCGACCTGCTCGGGATTGTTGACGTTGGCGCCAATGGCGATGTCGTGCCCGTCTCGGGTGCGGGCGGGGAGGGCGCGCTCGCGGGCCTCGTCCTGGGCGCGCTTTTGCTGGCGCTCACGCCACGCTTGTGCCGAGGCGATGTCGGCTTCGCTCGGGTCGAGGTAGAGACGGCCGGTGCCGCCGTCGAGAATTGCCATCGATTGGTTGGGCAGCGCCAGCAATCCCGGCCCACCCGCCACCGTCGCGGGGATACCGAGGGTCCGCGCCAGGATCGCCGTATGGGAGGTCGGGCCGCCTTGAGCGGTCGCGAGGCCGATGACGCGCGACGGTTCAAGCCCGGCCGTATCGGACGGCGCGAGATCCGTCGCGATCAGGATGCAGGGCCGGTCGGGCAGATCGTGACCGCTTTTTAAAGCGGGATCGATCTGCGCCAGCACGCGGCGCCCCACATCGCGCAGATCCGTCGCGCGACCCGCCAGGACCGGGTTGCTTAGTGCCGAGAGCTGACCGGCGAGGCGGTCCACCGCCATATGCCACGCAAAGGCGACCCCGTGGCCCTCCACCATGAGCTGGCAGGCCAGGGTGATCAGGTCGGTATCGGCGATGAGTTCGGCCTGTGCCCGGAAGATCCCAGCATCGGCTTTGCCGAGGCGCCGCTCGGTATCGTCAGCCAGCGCCTTGAGCTGATCGGAGGTGGCGGCAAGTGCGTGATGAAGGCGGTCGGCGCCGCTGGTCAGCGGCTCGGGCTCGTCCGGCACGCTCAGCTCGGCGCTGGCAAGCACGTGGATCGGGCCGATGCTGATGCCGGGGCTGGCGCCGATCCCCGCGAAGACCTTCGGGGAATCGGATGGGTTCCACCCCGCGACGGGACCGGCGGCCTTGGCGGCCGCCTCGGCCGCGCGCTGAGCCGCTGCCTTCTCCCCAGCGCTGAGGCCGGTGACCGCCGCGCAGATCCGCGCCAGGGCTCCCGCCTCGTCATCGCCTTCAGCGGAAATCGTGACGTGATCGCCGCAATGCAGGCCGAGTTGCAGCAAGCCGATCAGGCTCTTGGCGTCGGCGACCTGGGATTCGTGCCGGACCTGAATCCGGGCCGAGCAGCTCTTGGCGACCTCTACCCAATGCGCGGCGGGGCGGGCGTGCAGCCCGGTCGGGTAATCGACCGTCCAGTCGAAGCGCTGGCGAAGATCGGTCGCCGGATCGGCGGTGCCGATAGCGGTGTCCTGCGAAAGCGCGTCGGCGATCTCGGACTCGCGGGCCGTGATGCGCAGCGAGTCCAGCCGGGCCTCGTCCTGGATCAGGCGGGTCAGCCGCCGCAGGACCGTGATGTGCGTGTCGGATTGCGCCGCGATGGCGACGACGAGATGCGCCATCTGCCCATCGTGCCAGAGCACTCCATCGGGCACCTGCAACACGGCGAGGCCGCTATGGCGGACGAGGTGGCGGTCATCGACCATACCGTGGGGAATGACGACGCCGTGGCCGAGATAGGTGTTCGACACCGCTTCCCGGCGCAGCATGCTCTCGCCGTAGCCCGCATCGATGCAGCCCGAAGCGGTCAGAAGCTGCGCGGCTTCGCGGATCGCCTCTTCCTTGGTGGCCGGTGCAGCCGCGAGGCGCACGAGAATGCGCGGCGAGAATGTCGGCGTCGGCGCGAGCATGGCGTGCTCTCCTCCCGTCACGAATGGCGGATGGTTTGCCGCCTTGATCGTTGCGGCATTGAAAACGTTTTCAGTGAGCATGTCAACGCCGCATCAGGGTGGCAGGCTGAGCGAGCGGTTGCCTATGGCGGGTGACAGTGGCAAACAGGCTGTAACGGCGCTGGAAACGTTTCCTGAGTGATGACACGATGAAGGTGGGTATTCGCGACGTGGCCCGTGTGGCGGGCGTCTCGACGGCGACCGTGTCCCGCGCCCTCGGCCGGGGGCCGGTGAGTGAGGCGCTGCGCGAGCAGGTGGAGGCGGCGGTCCGCACCACCGGCTACCGGCCGAACCTCTCGGCCCGGCGGCTCCGTTCGCAGGCGACTCAGACGATCGGCCTGATCGTCGCGGATATCCGCAACCCGTTCTTCACTGCAGTCAGTCGCGCCGTAGAGGATGCTGCTTTCGAGGCGGATATGCGGGTGATCCTCTGCAATACGGACGAGGATCCGGTTCGCGAAGCGATGTATCTGCGCCTCATGGAGGAAGAGCGGGTGACGGGTGTCATCTTCGCTCCGACCCTCGCGACCACAAAGGCCTTGGGCGAGCACAAGTTCGACTTTCCGGTCGTGCTGATCGACCGTTCCGGCCCGCCCGGCGCCTATGACAGCGTTGTCCTCGACAATATGAGCGCCTGCGCGACACTGGTCGATCATCTCGCGGCAAAGGGCCATTCGAGGATCGGCGGCCTGTTCGGCTCCACCAGCTCCACCGCCGCAGAGCGGCGTGCGGGCTACGACGCGGCCATGCGGATGCACGGGCTATCGCCGGAAGTTCGCAGCGTCCCTCCGAACGCCGCCGCCGCGATGGCGGAGGTCACTCGCTGGCTCGGCGAGAAGGATAGGCCCCAGGCGCTCGTGGTCTCGAACGGCCTCATCCTGATGGGCGCGGTGCGGGCGGCCCGTGCCCTGAACCTGTCCCTCCCGCGCGACCTTGCCCTCGCAGGCTTCGACAACGAACCCTGGACCGAGCTCGCCGAGCCCGGTTTCACGGTGATCGAGCAGCCGGTGGCTGAGATCGGTGCTCAGGCGATGCGGCTGCTGTTCGAGCGGATCGACCGGCCGGATCAGCCGGTGCGCAAGGTGGTCCTCAGCGGGGCGCTGGTTCCGCGCGGTTCGACCCGGGCTGCGAAGGGCTGATATCGGCCCGCACGATATCGAGGAAGTTCGCGATCAACGGCTGCGCGTTCTCTCGTACCCATAGGGCATGGACGTCGGCGCAGATCGGTTTCCCCTTGAGAGGCCGATGCACGACTTCATCATGCGCGAGTCGCCCGACGAATTCCGGAATAAAGGCGATCCCCAATCCGGCGGCCACGAGGCTCGTCAGCGATGTCGCCTCGACGGCTTGGTGCGTTATCGTGGGTTGGAAGCCCGCCTCGACGCAGCAGGACCAGATGTCCTTCGCGAAGAGCGAGTCGGACAGGCGGAAAAAGACGAAGCGTTCTTCACTCAACTCCGAGAGGGCGATCGAAGCCGCCTTGGCGAGGCGGTGACCCCTCGGGAGCAGGAGGCTTACGTTTTCCCGCCACGCCAGTGCGGTGGCGAGGTCCGCCTCGTCCGGCGGGCTCCGGAGGAAGCTGATATCGGTCTGGCCTGCTTTGAGCATCGCGATCTGCCGGTCCGGCGACATCTCGTGGATGCGCAGGTCGACATTCGGATAAGCCTCTGAGAAGTCGCTGATCGCGCGGCCGAGGGGCCCGGCGAGCATGGAGCCCGTCAGCCCGACATTGACGATGCCAGCCCGGCCGGCCCCGATGGCGCGGGCCCGGTCGATGGCCTCGCCGGATTTGTCGAGAATGAACAGCGCCTGGGCGTAGAAATCCATGCCCGCTCGGGTCAACGTCACGCGGCGGGTCGTGCGCTCGAACAGGAGCGTGCCAACCTCCGCCTCAAGATCGCGGATCTGCTGGCTGAGAGGCGGTTGCGCTACGCCCAGACTCTCGGCTGCGGCCGTGAAGCTGAGATGCCGGGCGACGGCCACGAAGTAGCGCAGATGCCGCATTTCCATTGCGCTGAACTCATATTCAAAAAGTATAAGTTTAGATTTATCCGATATTTGACGTCTTAATCAACCGGAACCATGGTGCCGTAGGCCGCTCCTTCGATTCAACGAGCTGCACGATAACACTAGTGACGGACGCGCTCTCCATCGTCGCCCCTGACGACGGCAGGGGCTTGAACCGGATCACACGGTCACCCTGGGAGATTTGCGATGAAACGCTTCTTCTCGTCATTGTTCGGGCAGGTGGTCGCCGCCCTTATCCTCGGCGTCGTGCTCGGCATGGTCTGGCCGAATTTCGCCATCGCGTTGAAGCCGCTCGGCGACGTGTTCATCAAGCTCATCAAGATGGCGATTGCACCGTTGGTCTTCGGCGTGGTGGTGCATGGGATCGTCGGGGCAGGCGACCTCAGGAAAGTCGGTCGCGTCGGGCTTAAGTCACTCATCTACTTCGAGGCGGTGACGACCATCGCTCTCGTGCTGGGCCTCGTCCTCGCCTACGTCTTCGCGCCGGGTCACGGCATGAACGTCGATGTCTCGACGCTCGATGCCAAGTCGATCGCGAGCTACACGGATCGGGTCGGGCAGGTGACCGGCACCGTCGACTTCCTGATGAAGCTCGTGCCGACCACAGTGGTCGATGCCTTCGCCAAAGGCGATATCCTCCAGGTCCTGATCTTCGCGATCCTGTTCGGCGCCGGGCTGTCGCTGCTCGGCGAGCGCGGCAAGCCGCTGGCCGACAGCCTGGAGCGCATCACCGAAGTCCTGTTCAAGATCATCGGCTTCATCGTCCGTCTCGCCCCGCTGGGCGTCCTCGGCGCGGTGGCCTTCACGGTCGGCAAATATGGGATCGGCTCGCTGAAGCAGCTCGGGATGCTGGTCGCCTTGTTCTACGTGGGCGTCGCCTTCTTCGTCTTCGTCGTGCTCGGCACCATCATGCGCATGGCGGGGTTCAGCATCGTCAAGCTGCTGGGCTATCTCAGGGAGGAGCTGCTGGTCGTAGCGGGCACCGCCTCGTCGGACAGCGTGCTCCCGCAGGTCATGCGTAAGCTCGAGAAGCTCGGTATCAAGGATTCGACGGTCGGCCTCGTGATCCCGACCGGCTATTCCTTCAACCTCGATGCCTTCTCGCTTTACCTGACCCTGGCGACCGTCTTCATCGCTCAGGCCACCAATACAGATCTGTCCTTCGGACACCTCTTGCTGATCCTCGGCATTGCGCTTCTCACGTCGAAAGGCGCTCACGGCGTGCCGGGCTCGGCCATCGTCGTCCTCGCCGCGACCCTTTCGGCGGTGCCGGAAATTCCGGTGATCGGCCTCGTCCTGGTGCTGTCGATCGACTGGTTCGTCGGCATCGCCCGCGCGCTTGGAAACCTCATCGGCAATTGCGTGGCCACGGTGGTGATCGCCGCCTGGGAAGGAGACATCGACCGCGTCCAGGCCCGTCAGGTTCTCGACGGCAAGGTCACGATGGACACGGCCGACATCCTGGATGCGCCGATCGCCGAACCCCGGACCGTCTGAGGGCGCCTGCGCCCTCAGCCCCTGCCACAGACGGATCGTCGGAGACCCACCATGAACGCACCGATCTTCAACCCGCCCTGCGGCGGCCTCCCTCCTCAAACCTCGCTGATGACCGGCCGGGCGGTCTTCACCGAAGCCTATGCCGTCATTCCGCACGGCGTGATGAGTGACATCGTCACCAGCCTGCTTCCGGGCTGGGACCGGACACGCGTCTGGATCCTTGCGCGTCCGTTGACCGGCTTCGCGGAAACGTTCGCGCAATACCTGATGGAGGTCGCCCCCGGCGGCGGCAGCGAGGCTCCCGAGCACGATCCTCAAGCTCAGGGCGTGATTTTCGTAGTCGACGGCACGCTGACCCTGACGCTCGAGGGCCGCCCGCACGCTATGCGTTCCGGCAGCTACGCCTACCTGCCGCCCGGTGCGACATGGAGCCTGCGCAACCAGGGTGAGGCGCCCGCGCGCTTCCATTGGGTGCGCAAGCGCTATGAGCCTGCGCCGCGCCTCGCAGTGCCGGAGGCGTTCGTGACCCATGTCTCCGAAGTCGATCCCGTCGGCATGGTCGGCACGGACGGCGCCTGGGCGACGACGCGCTTCGTCTCGCCGGACGATCTGCGCCACGACATGCATGTGAACATCGTGACGCTGCGCCCTGGCGCCTCGATCCCCTTCGAGGAGACCCACGTGATGGAGCACGGCCTGTTCGTGCTGGAGGGCAAGGCCGTGTACCGGCTGAACCGCGACTGGGTCGAGGTCGAAGCGGGCGACTTCATGTGGCTGCGCGCCTTCTGCCCTCAGGCCTGCTACGCGGGCGGCCCCGGCCCGTTCCGGTATCTGCTCTACAAGGACGTGAACCGGCACGCGTCGCTCGGCCCGCGACATCTGCGCGGTTAGGTGCGACGCAAAATCGGCTCCATTTTGCCGGTTCTGTTGCAAGTTTCAGCCCCGGACCGGTCTCAGGTCCGGGGCGATTTGCATTAACGGTCGTGGCGTTCGCTGCGGCGCACCCAGGCGACGGCTGGTCGCGACCGCATCGGGCGGCTTTTTACCGCCGGTTTCACCCCGAGTGTTTCGACAATGGATCGACTGACAATTGGCGGCCTTGCCGTCGCACGGGAGCTCCACGATTTCGTGGAGCAGGAAGCCCTGCCCGGCACCGGCATTTCGTCCGAGGTGTTCTGGGGCGGGCTTGGCGCGATCGTCCGCGACCTGACCCCAAAGAATCGGGCGCTCCTTGCCAAGCGCGACGCATTGCAGGCGCAGATCGACGCCTGGCACCGCGACCGCGCGGGCAAGCCGATGGATCCGGCCGCCTATAGGGCGTTCCTGACCGAGATCGGCTACCTGCTGCCAGCCCCCGGCAAGGTGCAGGTAAAAACCAGCAACGTCGATGACGAGATCGCCCGCATTGCCGGGCCACGCTCGTCGTGCCGATCTCGAACGCCCGCTACGCCCTGAACGCCGCCAATGCCCGCTGGGGCTCGCTCTACGATGCGCTCTACGGCACGGATGCGGTGTCCGAGGAGGGTGGCGCCGTTCGCAGCGGCGGCTACAACCGCACCCGCGGCGCCCGCGTCGTCACCCGCGCCCGCTCATACCTCGACCGCTTCGTGCCGCTGGCCGGTGGCCGCCACGCCGACGTCGTGACCTATGCCGTGGAGGATGGCGTCCTCGTCGGCAACATGAATACCGGTGAGACCGTGCCGCTGGCGCGCCCGGAATTGTTCGCGGGCTATCGTGGCCGGGCGAGCATGCCCTCGGCCCTCCTGCTGCGCCACCACGGGCTGCATGTCGAAGTCGTTATCGACCGCACTCACCGGATCGGCCGGTTCGACGCCTCCGGCGTGGCCGACATCCTGCTCGAATCGGCCATCTCCGCGATCATGGATCTCGAGGATTCGGTCGCCACAGTGGACGCCCAGGACAAGGTCGTCGTTTACCGGAACTGGCTCGGCCTGATGAAGGGTACGCTCACGGCGGCCTTCGAGAAGGACGGGCGCAGGCAGGAGCGCCGCCTGAACCCGGACCGGCACTACATCGCGCCCCATGGCGGCGAGGTGGTCGTGCCCGGCCGCTCGCTGATGCTGGTGCGCAATGTCGGCCACCACATGGACACCGACGCGGTGCTCGATGCGGACGGCAACGAGATTCCCGAGGGAATGCTCGACGCCGCCATGACGGCGATGATCGCGATCCACGATCTGAAGGGCGATTCCGGCCTGCTTAACAGCCGCGAGGGCTCGGTCTATATCGTGAAGCCGAAGATGCACGGGCCGGAGGAAGTCGCCTTCGCCGTCGAGCTGTTCAGCCGTGTTGAGGCGATGCTCGGTCTGGAGCCTAACACCCTCAAGATGGGCATCATGGACGAGGAGCGCCGCACCACGGTGAATCTCGCCGCCTGTATCGCCGCCGCGTCCGAGCGGGTTGTGTTCATCAACACCGGCTTCCTCGACCGCACCGGCGACGAAATCCACACCTCGATGGAGGCCGGGCCGGTCATCCGCAAGAATGACATGAAGGCGACGCCCTGGATCAAGGGATACGAGGAAAACAACGTCGATGTCGGCCTCGCCTGCGGCTTGCTCGGCCATGCGCAGATCGGCAAGGGCATGTGGGCGGCACCCGACGCCATGGCCGACATGCTGATGCAGAAGGGCGGCCACCCCAAGGCGGGTGCCTCGACGGCGTGGGTGCCGTCGCCGACCGCAGCGACGCTCCACGCGCTGCACTACCACGAGACCGACGTGCATACCCGGCAGGCCGAGCTGGCCCGCCGTCCGCGCTCGGCGCTCGATGAGATCCTCGATATCCCGCTCGCCCGCTCGAACTTCGCCCCCGACGATGTTCAGCAGGAGATCGAGAACAACGCCCAGAGCATTCTCGGCTACGTCGTCCGTTGGAT